>NZ_CM181239.1:5342500-6178779 GCF_059295275.1 Pseudomonas sp. 9_2_1 | reverse complement strand
GGATATCCCCTGAGTTTGAAAGCCGGATGAGGCAAAAACAAACCGCCATTGTACCGGTCGAGCCGTCAGTTATCCACATGTGGACACGTTAGCAGTCATGACAAAACAGCCATTTATCGACGAAAACGGCTTATCGGCATTGTGCATAAGCTCTGTGGATAACCACCCATGAGGGCTATGCACAACCCTGAGCTGAGCTCTGTGGATAAAACCGCTGTGGATAAAGCCAGTTTTAATCCACAGGTTGCGCCCATGAACGGAACAGGCGCAGCACCGGATGGCCACACAGTTGTAAAACTCTGTACACCACGTAAACCGTGACCTGAAAGAGGTTATCCACAGAAGGTTATCCACCTAAGATTTATAAGTTATTCAGAAAAGCTTTTTATATCTCTCTTCTTTTTTTCTCATGTTGTCCCTGATTCGCGTGTCCGATCAAGCACCCTGGGCAATGACCGAAAAAAAGCACCGTCCATCACACGCCCTATAGGGAAAGGCTGGTTGGAAATTGACCTACGGGCTTGCTTTCTCTAGAATCGCCGGTCTCTTAAAAAGGGGGCCATCCCGGCCCGTCGTCGACAAACCCAGGTAACACGCCATGAAACGTACTTTCCAACCAAGCACCATCAAGCGCGCTCGCACCCACGGCTTCCGTGCCCGTATGGCTACCAAGAACGGCCGTGCTGTTCTGTCGCGTCGTCGTGCCAAAGGCCGTAAGCGTCTGGCCATTTGATTTTTCGGCACAGGTGGTGAGTCAGGACTTCAGTCGGGAAAAGCGACTGCTTACACCCCGACATTTCAAAGCGGTCTTCGACTCCCCAACCGGCAAGGTTCCAGGGAAAAACCTGCTGATCCTTGCTCGCGAGAACGGCCTCGATCATCCACGCCTCGGCCTGGTAATCGGCAAGAAGAGCGTCAAGCTCGCCGTTCAACGCAATCGCCTCAAGCGCTTGATGCGCGATTCCTTTCGCCTGAACCAGCACCTGCTTGCCGGTTTGGACATTGTGATCGTCGCGCGCAAGGGATTGGGTGAGGTAGAAAACCCGGAATTGCACCAACATTTTGGCAAGCTCTGGAAACGCCTGGCGCGCAGCCGGCCAACACCAGCAGTCACCGCCAATTCCGCAGGGGTAGACAGCCAAGATGCGTAAACTGGCACTCGTTCCGATCCAGTTTTACCGTTATGCCATTAGTCCTCTGATGGCCAGTCACTGTCGTTTCTTCCCCAGTTGCTCCTGTTACGCTTACGAAGCCATCGAAAACCATGGCCTCTGGCGTGGTGGGTGGCTGGCCGTTCGTCGCCTGGGGCGTTGTCATCCGTGGAATCACGGCGGTTTCGACCCCGTTCCACCCGCTCCTTCCTCCCGAACTTCTTCGATAGCCGAGTAATCATGGATATTAAACGCACGATCCTGATCGCCGCGCTGGCAGTCGTGTCCTACGTCATGGTCCTGAAGTGGAACGATGACTACGGCCAGGCTGCCCTGCCGACTCAGAATACTGCTGCCAGCACTGTTGCTCCGGGCTTGCCCGATGGCGTGCCGGCCGGTAACAACGGTGCCAGCGCCGATGTACCGAGCGCCAACGCCGAATCGAGCCCTGCCGAACTGGCACCGGTAGCACTCAGCAAGGACCTGATCCGAGTCAAGACCGACGTTCTGGAACTGGCTATCGATCCAGTCGGTGGTGACATCGTCCAGTTGAACCTGCCGAAATACCCACGTCGTCAAGACCACCCGAACATTCCATTCCAGTTGTTCGACAACGGTGGTGAGCGTGTCTACCTGGCACAAAGCGGCCTGACCGGCGCCAACGGCCCGGATGCCCGCGCCAGCGGCCGCCCGCTGTATGCGGCCGAACAGAAGAGCTACCAGCTGGCCGACGGCCAGGAACAACTGGTGGTCGACCTGAAGTTCAGTGACAACGGCGTAAACTACATCAAGCGCTTCAGCTTCAAGCGCGGTGAATACGACCTGAATGTCAGCTACCTGATCGACAACCAGAGCAACCAGGCCTGGAGCGGCAACATGTTTGCCCAGCTCAAGCGTGACGCCAGCGGCGACCCGTCCTCGAGCACTGCCACCGGTACCGCAACCTACCTGGGCGCAGCCCTGTGGACAGCTTCCGAGCCTTACAAAAAGGTCTCGATGAAGGACATCGACAAAGGTAGTTTGAAAGAAAATGTGTCCGGCGGCTGGGTAGCATGGCTGCAACACTACTTCGTGACCGCCTGGATTCCGGAAAAGTCGGACAACAACGTTGTCCAGACCCGCAAGGACAGCCAGGGTAACTACATCATCGGCTACACCGGCCCCGCCCTCAGCGTGCCTGCAGGTGGCAAGGTCGAGACCAGCGCCATGCTGTATGCCGGTCCGAAGATCCAGTCCAAGCTCAAAGAGTTGTCCCCAGGCCTGGAACTGACCGTCGACTACGGCTTCCTGTGGTTTATTGCCCAGCCGATCTTCTGGTTGCTGCAACATATCCACAGCCTGCTGGGTAACTGGGGCTGGTCGATCATCGTGCTGACCATGCTGATCAAAGGCCTGTTCTTCCCGCTGTCGGCTGCCAGCTACCGTTCGATGGCGCGCATGCGTGCCGTGGCACCTAAGCTTGCCGCGCTGAAAGAACGCTTCGGTGACGATCGCCAGAAGATGTCCCAGGCGATGATGGAGCTGTACAAGAAAGAGAAGATCAACCCGCTGGGCGGCTGCCTGCCGATCCTGGTGCAGATGCCGGTGTTCCTGGCCCTGTACTGGGTACTGCTGGAAAGCGTCGAGATGCGCCAGGCCCCATGGATGCTGTGGATCACCGACCTGTCGATCAAGGATCCGTTCTTCATCCTGCCGATCATCATGGGCGCCACCATGTTCATCCAGCAGCGCCTGAACCCGACGCCGCCGGATCCGATGCAAGCCAAGGTGATGAAAATGATGCCTATCATCTTCACCTTCTTCTTCCTGTGGTTCCCGGCTGGTCTGGTGCTGTACTGGGTTGTGAACAACTGCCTGTCGATTTCGCAGCAGTGGTACATCACTCGCCGTATCGAAGCAGCTACCAAAAAAGCTGCTGCCTGACGGGCTAGTGCGCTAGCCTGTGAATAAAAAACGCCCCCTAGTGGGGCGTTTTTGCTATCTGTCGTTTTTGTCGTAGAGGCTTTCGAGCATGAACACTGTGCGTGAAACCATCGCTGCCATCGCAACCGCTCAGGGCCGCGGCGGGGTGGGTATAGTCAGGTTGTCCGGCCCTCTGGCTGCCAGCGCGGGCCAGTTGATCACCGGCCGTACGCTTACCCCGCGCCATGCCCATTACGGCCCGTTCCGCGACGAGCAAGGGCTTGTGCTGGACGAGGGCATTGCGCTGTTCTTCCCCGGGCCTAACTCGTTCACCGGCGAAGATGTGCTGGAACTGCAGGGCCACGGCGGCCCGGTAGTAATGGATATGCTGCTGCAGCGCTGTGTACAAGTTGGCTGCCGGCTGGCGCGCCCAGGCGAATTCAGCGAACGCGCGTTCCTCAATGACAAGCTCGACCTCGCCCAGGCCGAAGCCATTGCCGACCTGATCGAGGCCAGCTCCAGCCAGGCGGCGCGCAATGCGCTGCGCTCGCTGCAGGGGGAATTCTCGAAACGTGTGCACAGCCTGACCGAGGCGTTGATTGCCCTGCGCATCTACGTCGAGGCTGCGATCGACTTTCCCGAGGAAGAGATCGACTTCCTTGCCGATGGCCATGTGCTGTCGATGCTCGATGCGGTGCGCGGCGAGTTGTCCACCGTCCAGCGCGAGGCCGGGCAGGGCGCCTTGTTGCGCGATGGCATGACTGTGGTTATCGCCGGCCGGCCGAATGCGGGCAAGTCCAGTCTCTTGAACCAGTTGGCCGGGCGCGAAGCGGCCATTGTGACCGATATCGCCGGCACCACCCGGGACATCCTGCGCGAACATATCCACATCGACGGCATGCCGCTGCATGTGGTCGATACTGCCGGTTTGCGCGATACCGATGACCATGTGGAAAAGATCGGCGTGGAACGCGCCTTGAAGGCCATTGGCGAGGCAGACCGCGTGCTGTTGGTGGTCGACTCGACCGCACCGGAGGCCAGCGACCCGTTTGCCCTGTGGCCCGAGTTTCTCGACCTGCGGCCAGACCCGGCCAAGGTCACGCTGATCCGCAACAAGGCTGACCTCAGTGGCGAGCAGGTAGCGCTGGAACTCTGCGATGACGGCCACGTGACGATTACCCTCAGCGCCAAAGGGGACGACGCAGGGCTGCAGCTACTGCGTGATCACCTCAAGGCCTGCATGGGCTACGAACAGACTGCAGAGAGTGGATTCAGCGCCCGCAGGCGCCATCTGGACGCCTTGCGCCAGGCCAGTGGGCACCTGGAGCATGGCCGTGCACAACTGACCCTGGCGGGCGCTGGCGAGCTGCTGGCCGAGGACCTGCGCCAGGCACAACATGCCTTGGGTGAAATTACCGGGGCATTCAGCTCCGACGACCTGCTGGGGCGGATTTTCTCAAGTTTTTGTATCGGTAAGTAATCCACAACCCCGCAAAACCATCAGCCGCTCCCGGAGGAGCGGCTTTTTTTTGCCTGAAATTTATCCATTTTCCGTCCTGGCCGATCGGCGCCGGGTCACTCGAGCTGTCTTCGAGCGTGATTATGACCTTGGACAGGACGCTATACGGGCACGTTTTTTATTCACAAGCCGGAATTTTAGCGCGGGAGCCCTGTGGAAAACCTTACCTCAGCCCCGTTGATAAGCGGGCTTTTTTTCTGAGGGTAAAACGGCCTGTGCATAAATAGCCATTTAATCCACAGGCTAAATCCGCTTATCCAGAGCCCTCAGGGTACTCCAACCACAGGGTTTAATTTCTCTCTACATGGCGAGAATAAAGGGATACAGGACTTTATCCACAGATATGCATGTGTATAAGAATAAACATAAAAACAAAGCTTTTATAAATCTGTTCTGTTGATTTCTGTTGTGCGCCACTCATCCACAGCCTGGTCAAAATTTGCTCAGACGGTTTCTTTAAAGGGGCTGAAGTCCCTATACTTGTCGGCTTACCTTCTCTATTCGCAAAAACAGGCACGAGGTGCGTGGTGGATTTCCCTTCCCGTTTTGAAGTGATCGTCATCGGCGGCGGCCATGCCGGTACCGAGGCTGCGCTTGCGTCTGCACGCATGGGTGTTAAAACCCTGCTGCTGACCCATAACGTGGAAACCCTCGGTCACATGAGCTGCAACCCCGCCATCGGCGGTATTGGCAAAAGCCATCTGGTCAAAGAGATCGATGCCCTCGGTGGTGCCATGGCGTTGGCCACCGACAAGAGCGGCATCCAGTTCCGCGTTCTGAACAACCGCAAGGGCCCGGCGGTACGCGCCACCCGAGCACAGGCCGACCGCGCCATCTACAAGGCAGTGGTGCGCGAGATCCTGGAAAACCAGCCGAACCTGTGGATATTCCAGCAGTCCTGCGACGACCTGATCGTCGAGCAGGACCAGGTCAAGGGCGTGGTCACCCAGATGGGCCTGCGTTTCTTCGCCGACTCGGTGGTCCTCACCACCGGTACTTTCCTCGGCGGCCTTATCCACATTGGTCTGCAAAACCACTCAGGCGGCCGCGCCGGCGATCCGCCTTCGATCGCCCTTGCCCACCGCATGCGTGAACTGCCGCTGCGCGTCGGCCGCCTGAAAACCGGTACCCCGCCACGCATCGATGGCCGTTCGGTGGACTTCTCGGTAATGACCGAGCAGCCCGGCGATACGCCGATCCCGGTGATGTCGTTCATGGGCAATGCCGAAATGCACCCGCGGCAGGTGAGTTGCTGGATTACCCACACCAACGCCCGCACCCACGAGATCATTGCCTCGAACCTCGACCGTTCGCCGATGTACTCCGGTGTGATCGAAGGGGTCGGGCCACGCTATTGCCCGTCGATCGAAGACAAGATCCACCGCTTCGCCGACAAGGAAAGCCACCAGGTGTTCATCGAGCCGGAAGGCCTGACCACCCATGAGCTGTACCCGAACGGTATCTCCACTTCGCTGCCGTTCGACGTGCAGCTGGAGCTGGTGCGTTCGATCCGCGGCATGGAAAACGCCCACATCGTGCGCCCGGGCTATGCGATCGAGTACGACTATTTCGACCCGCGTGACCTCAAGTACAGCCTCGAGACCAAGGTCATCGGCGGCCTGTTCTTCGCCGGCCAGATCAACGGCACTACCGGTTACGAAGAGGCCGGGGCCCAAGGCCTGCTGGCCGGGACCAACGCTGCGTTGCGTGCCCAGGGCCGCGAAAGCTGGTGCCCACGCCGCGACGAGGCGTACATCGGGGTGCTGGTCGACGACCTGATCACACTGGGTACCCAGGAGCCGTACCGCATGTTCACCTCGCGAGCCGAGTACCGGCTGATCCTGCGCGAAGACAACGCCGACCTGCGCCTGACCGAAAAGGGCCGTGAACTGGGCCTGATCGACGACCAGCGCTGGGCTGCCTTCTGCGCCAAGCGCGACGGCATCGAGCGTGAGGAACAGCGCTTGAAAACTACCTGGGTGCGGCCCAACACCGAGCAAGGCCAGGCCATTGTGGATAAGTTCGGCACGCCGCTGAGCCACGAGTACAGCCTGCTCAACCTGCTGGCCCGTCCGGAAATCGACTACGCCGGGTTGATGCAAGCGACCGGCCGGGAACCGATTGATCCACAGGTTGCCGAACAGGTCGAGATCAAGACCAAGTACGCCGGCTACATCGACCGTCAGCAGGACGAGATCGCCCGTCTACGCGCCAGTGAAGACACCCGCTTGCCTGTGGATATCGACTACACGACGATTTCCGGCCTGTCCAAGGAAATCCAGGGCAAGCTCGGCCAGACCCGCCCAGAGACGCTGGGCCAGGCATCGCGTATCCCGGGCGTCACGCCGGCGGCGATTTCCCTGTTGCTGATTCACTTGAAAAAACGCGGCGCTGGCCGCGAATTGGAGCAAAGCGCTTGAGTTCCCTGGTCACCCCGCAACACGCCGAAGAATTGTCCACAGGTGCGAACCAACTCGGTATCGACCTGAGCGAGGCGAATCACCAGCAGCTGCTTGGCTACCTGGCCCTGTTGATCAAATGGAACCAGGCCTACAACCTGACCGCCGTGCGCGACCCGGACGAGATGGTCTCGCGCCATCTGCTCGACAGCCTCAGTGTCATGCCGTTTATCCACAGCGAGCGCGACAACTGGCTGGATGTCGGCAGCGGCGGTGGCATGCCCGGTATTCCGTTGGCTATCCTGCACCCGCACAAGCGCGTGACAGTGCTGGACTCCATCGGCAAGAAAACCCGCTTCCTGACCCAGGTGAAAATGGAGCTCAAGCTGGACAACCTGACGGTTATCCACAGCCGGGTCGAAGCGTTCAAACCGACGCAACCGTTCGACGGAATCATTTCCCGTGCCTTCAGCAGCATGGAGAACTTCACCAACTGGACACGCCATCTGGGCGACACCGGGACGCAATGGCTTGCAATGAAGGGGCTGCATCCTGCCGATGAACTGGTAGCATTGCCCGCAGACTTCACAGTGGAAAGCGAACAGGCCCTGACCGTTCCGGGTTGCCAGGGCCAGCGCCATCTGCTGATACTGCGCCGCAAGGCATGACTGGGAACACGCGCATCAATGGCTAAGGTATTCGCAATCGCGAACCAGAAAGGTGGTGTGGGCAAGACCACCACCTGTATCAATCTCGCTGCTTCGCTGGCCGCGACCAAACGTCGTGTGCTGCTGATCGACCTCGATCCGCAAGGCAACGCCACCATGGGCAGCGGTGTGGACAAGCACGAGCTCGAGCACTCGGTCTACGACCTGCTGATCGGGGAATGCGACCTGGCTCAGGCCATGCATTACTCCGAACACGGTGGTTTCCAGTTGCTGCCGGCCAACCGTGACCTGACCGCCGCCGAAGTGGTGTTGCTGGAAATGCAGGTCAAGGAAAGCCGTCTGCGCAATGCGCTGGCGCCAATCCGCGAGAACTACGACTACATCCTCATCGACTGCCCGCCGTCGCTGTCGATGCTCACCCTCAACGCCCTGGTCGCTTCCGATGGCGTGATCATCCCGATGCAGTGCGAGTACTACGCGCTGGAAGGGCTCAGCGACCTTGTGGATAACATCAAGCGCATCGCCGCCCGGTTGAACCCGGAGCTGAAGATCGAGGGCTTGTTACGGACGATGTACGATCCGCGCCTGAGCCTGAACAACGATGTCTCGGCGCAGCTCAAGGAGCACTTCGGTCCGCAGCTGTACGACACGGTGATCCCGCGCAACATCCGCCTGGCCGAGGCCCCCAGCTTCGGCATGCCGGCCCTGGCCTACGACAAGCAGTCGCGTGGCGCGCTGGCGTATCTGGCCTTGGCTGGGGAACTGGTCCGCCGTCAACGTCGTCAATCCCGCACTGCACAAACAACTTAAGGAATCCGTATGGCCGTCAAGAAACGGGGTCTCGGACGTGGGTTGGATGCACTGCTCAGTGGTCCTTCCGTCAGCGCGCTCGAAGAGCAGGCTGTGAAGATCGACCAGAAAGAACTGCAACACCTGCCGGTCGAGCTGATCCAGCGTGGCAAGTACCAGCCACGACGGGACATGGACCCGCAGGCGCTGGAAGAGCTGGCGCACTCGATTCGCAGCCACGGCGTGATGCAGCCGATTGTGGTGCGCCCCATCGGCGACAACCGCTACGAGATCATCGCCGGTGAGCGCCGCTGGCGCGCTACCCAGCAGGCCGGCCTGGACACGATCCCGGCCATGGTCCGCGAAGTGCCCGACGAGGCTGCCATCGCCATGGCGCTGATCGAGAATATCCAGCGCGAAGACCTCAACCCGCTGGAAGAGGCCATGGCGCTGCAGCGCCTGCAGCAGGAGTTCGAGCTCACCCAGCAGCAGGTGGCCGACGCCGTGGGCAAGTCACGGGTAACCGTGGCCAACTTGCTGCGCCTGATCACCCTGCCGGAAGCGATCAAGACCATGCTCGCCCACGGTGATCTGGAGATGGGCCACGCACGTGCATTGCTCGGCCTGGACGAAAGCCGTCAGGAGGAGGGGGCGCGTCATGTTGTCGCACGTGGCCTCACCGTGCGCCAGACCGAGGCACTGGTGCGCCAGTGGCTCAGCGACAAACCTGATCCGGTCGAACCAAGCAAACCTGATCCGGATATCGCACGCCTTGAACAGCGGCTCGCAGAGCGCCTGGGCTCGGCCGTGCAGATCCGTCATGGCAACAAGGGTAAAGGCCAGTTGGTTATCCGTTACAACTCGCTTGACGAGTTGCAAGGCGTGCTTGCTCACATCCGCTGAAACAATTCCTGTTGTAGCGCGCAGTCGGAAATCACTACCGAAGAGTTGAATAGGGGTTAATCCACCCCTATACTCTGCGCGCATTTTGTCGGCACAAATTATGCCAAGTCATAACTGACTTGTTGGTCGACTTCCGAGGAGCAGGTTGATGGAAATCCGCACGCCAAACCGCCTGCCTTTCCATCGCTGGGCGGTTTTTCCGGTACTGCTGGCTCAATTTGTCGTACTGCTGCTGGCAACATTGGTGTTGTGGCAGTGGAAAGGGGTGGTCAGTGGATATTCAGGCCTTTGCGGAGGTTTGATTGCCTGGCTGCCCAATGTGTATTTCGCCTGGAAGGCTTTTCGCTTCAGCGGGGCACGGGCGGCACAAGCTATCGTCAAGTCGTTTTACGCTGGCGAGGCAGGCAAGATGATTTTGACGGCAGTGCTTTTTGCACTGACCTTCGCAGGAGTGAAGCCACTGGCGCCGCTAGCAGTATTCGGCGTCTTCGTGTTGACCCTTTGGGTCAGCTGGTTCGCGCCCCTGCTGATGAATAAAAGACTTTCGAGACCTTAGGGCGTTTGAGGCAACCATGGCAGAAGAAACCGCTTCGGGTTATATCCAGCACCACTTGCAGAACCTGACCTATGGTCAATTACCAGACGGCAGCTGGGGCTTTGCCCATTCGGCTGCAGAAGCCAAGGCAATGGGCTTCTGGGCGTTCCACGTGGACACCCTGGGTTGGTCCGTCGCGCTGGGTCTGATCTTCCTGTTCATCTTCCGCATGGCGGCCAAGAAGGCGACTTCCGGCCAACCCGGCGGCCTGCAGAACTTCGTTGAAGTGATGGTCGACTTCGTCCATGGCAGCGTGAAGGACTCCTTCCACGGCCGCAGCCCGGTGATTGCACCCCTGGCACTGACGATTTTCGTCTGGGTATTCCTGATGAACGCCGTCGACCTGATACCGGTCGACTGGATTCCTCAGCTGGCCATCCTGATTTCCGGTGACCCGCACATTCCGTTCCGCGCCGTGTCGACCACCGACCCGAACGCGACCCTGGCAATGGCCTTCTGCGTGTTCGCCCTGATCATTTTCTACAGCATCAAGGTCAAGGGCCTGGGCGGTTTCCTCGGTGAGCTGACCCTGCACCCGTTCGGCAGCAAGAACATCTTCCTGCAGATCCTGCTGATTCCGGTCAACTTCCTGCTGGAATTCGTCACCCTGATCGCCAAGCCGATCTCGCTGGCACTGCGTCTGTTCGGCAACATGTACGCCGGCGAGCTGGTGTTCATCCTGATCGCGGTGATGTTCGGCTCCGGCCTGCTCTGGCTCAGCGGCCTGGGCGTGGTGCTGCAGTGGGCGTGGGCTGTGTTCCACATCCTGATCATCACCCTGCAAGCTTTCATCTTCATGATGCTTACCATCGTCTACCTGTCGATGGCTCACGAAGATAACCATTAAGACCGCCTGGCGTGTCTGATAGCCTTCCCCGCCGGTTTGGGGGGAGGGCTTAAAAAGTCCGCAAGGGCATGCTGTACCTAACGATTTGTTTTACCGCTTCAAACTAAAAACCTAACCAATACGACGTAAAAGTCGGGAGGAAAGATGGAAACTGTAGTTGGTCTGACCGCTATCGCTGTTGCTCTGCTGATCGGCCTGGGTGCTCTGGGTACCGCCATTGGTTTCGGCCTGCTGGGCGGCAAATTCCTGGAAGGCGCTGCTCGCCAGCCAGAAATGGTTCCAATGCTGCAGGTCAAAATGTTCATCGTTGCCGGTCTGCTCGACGCCGTAACCATGATCGGTGTTGGTATCGCTCTGTTCTTCACCTTCGCGAATCCGTTCGTTGGTCAGATCGCCGGCTAATCACTCGTAACCACGAGTTGATGGCTGTGATGAATTAAGACCGAGCGAGGTGTTGGCGTGAACATTAATGCAACCCTGATTGGCCAATCCGTTGCCTTCCTGATTTTTGTACTCTTCTGCATGAAGTATGTATGGCCTCCGGTCATCACTGCTCTGCAAGAGCGCCAAAAGAAGATTGCCGACGGTTTGGACGCTGCCAACCGCGCAGCTCGCGACCTGGAGCTGGCCCAAGAGAAAGCGGGCCAGCAACTGCGTGAAGCTAAAGCACAGGCAGCCGAAATCATTGAGCAAAGCAAGAAACGCGCTGCTCAGCTTGTCGAGGAAGCCCGTGAACAGGCCCGCGTCGAAGCTGACCGTGTGAAAGCTCAGGCTCTGGCCGAGATCGAACAGGAACTGAACGGTGCCAAAGACGCCCTGCGTGCCCAAGTGGGTGCTCTGGCTGTTGGCGGTGCTGAAAAGATCCTTGGCGCCACAATCGATCAAAACGCGCATGCGGAGCTGGTTAACAAACTGGCCGCTGAAATTTAAGCGAGGGCGATCATGGCAGAACTGACCACGTTGGCCCGACCTTACGCTAAGGCTGCCTTTGAGCATGCCCAGGCCCATCAGCAACTGGCCAATTGGTCAGCCATGCTCGGCCTGGCTGCTGCGGTGTCGCAAGACGACACCATGCAGCGCCTGCTCAAGGCCCCGCGACTGACGAGCGCAGAAAAGGCCGCCACGTTCATTGACGTGTGCGGTGACAAGTTCAATGCACAGGCACAGAATTTCATTCATGTTGCCGCGGAAAACGACCGTCTCCTGCTTCTGCCGGAGATTGCCGCTCTGTTCGACCTGTACAAGGCCGAGCAAGAGAAGTCCGTGGACGTGGAAGTCACCAGTGCCTTCGCGTTGAACCAAGAACAGCAAGACAAACTCGCCAAGGTTCTCAGTGCACGGCTAGGCCAGGAAGTGCGCCTGCACGCGTCGGAGGATGCCAGCCTGATTGGCGGCGTCGTCATCCGCGCTGGTGACCTGGTAATCGATGGCTCTGTTCGCGGCAAAATCGCGAAACTGGCCGAAGCATTGAAATCTTGAGTTTGAAGGGGCAGCAGAGCAATGCAGCAACTCAATCCTTCCGAAATTAGTGAAATCATCAAGGGCCGCATCGACAACCTCGATGTGAGCTCCCAAGCCCGTAACGAAGGTACCGTTGTTTCGGTATCCGACGGTATCGTGCGGATCCACGGTCTGGCCGACGTCATGTACGGCGAAATGATCGAGTTCCCTGGCGGCGTCTACGGCATGGCCCTGAACCTGGAGCAAGACTCCGTAGGTGCAGTGATCCTGGGTGCCTATGACACCCTCGCCGAAGGCATGAGCGCCAAGTGCACCGGCCGCATCCTGGAAGTTCCGGTTGGTAAGGAACTGCTGGGCCGCGTTGTCGACGCACTGGGTAACCCGATCGACGGCAAAGGTCCTCTGGGCAACACCCAGACCGACGCGGTCGAGAAAGTGGCTCCAGGCGTGATCTGGCGTAAGTCGGTAGACCAGCCTGTACAGACTGGCTACAAATCCGTCGACGCCATGATCCCTGTCGGCCGTGGCCAGCGCGAGCTGATCATTGGCGACCGTCAGATCGGCAAGACCGCCATGGCCATCGACGCCATCATCAACCAGAAAGATTCCGGTATTTTCTGCGTTTATGTTGCTGTCGGCCAGAAGCGTTCCACCGTTGCCAACATCGTTCGCAAGCTGGAAGAAAACGGCGCCCTGGCCAACACCATCGTGGTTGTTGCCAGTGCCTCGGAATCCGCTGCACTGCAATTCCTGGCGCCATACGCCGGTTGCACCATGGGCGAGTTCTTCCGTGACCGCGGTGAAGACGCGCTGATCGTTTACGATGACCTGTCCAAGCAGGCCGTTGCGTACCGTCAGATCTCCCTGCTGCTGCGCCGTCCACCAGGACGTGAAGCGTACCCAGGCGACGTGTTCTATCTCCACTCCCGTCTGCTGGAGCGTGCATCGCGCGTTTCGGAAGAGTACGTCGAGAAGTTCACCAACGGTGCTGTCACTGGCAAAACCGGTTCCCTGACCGCTCTGCCGATCATCGAAACCCAGGCTGGCGACGTTTCCGCGTTCGTTCCGACCAACGTGATTTCCATCACCGACGGTCAGATCTTCCTGGAATCGGCCATGTTCAACTCGGGCATCCGCCCTGCAGTGAACGCCGGTGTTTCGGTATCCCGCGTAGGTGGTGCCGCTCAGACCAAGATCATCAAGAAGCTGTCCGGTGGTATTCGTACCGCTCTGGCTCAGTACCGTGAGCTGGCTGCATTCGCCCAGTTCGCTTCCGATCTGGACGAAGCGACCCGCAAGCAGCTGGAGCATGGTCAGCGCGTTACCGAGCTGATGAAGCAGAAGCAGTACGCGCCGATGTCCATCGCGGACATGGCCCTGTCGCTGTACGCCGCTGAGCGTGGCTTCCTGACTGACGTAGAAGTCTCCAAGATCGGCAGCTTCGAGCAAGCACTGATCGCCTTCTTCAACCGTGATCACGCTGAACTGATGGCGAAGATCAACGTGAAGGGTGACTTCAACGACGAAATCGACGCAGGCCTGAAAGCCGGCATCGAGAAGTTCAAGGCCACCCAGACCTGGTAAGCCGCAGCGGGGGCCCTGGCCCCCGCTTGCTAACCTGATAGGTGATACATGGCAGGCGCAAAAGAGATTCGCAGTAAGATTGCGAGCATCAAAAGCACGCAAAAAATTACCAGCGCCATGGAGAAAGTGGCGGTCAGCAAGATGCGCAGGGCACAAATGCGCATGGCTGCTAGCCGTCCTTACGCGGAGCGTATCCGCCAGGTGATCGGTCATCTGGCCAACGCCAACCCGGAATACCGCCACCCATTCATGATCGAGCGCCCTGTAAAGCGCGCCGGTTATATCGTGGTGAGCAGTGACCGTGGTCTGTGCGGTGGCTTGAATACCAACCTGTTCAAGGCCTTGGTCAAGGACATGAGCGCAAACCGCGAACAGGGCGTTGAAATCGACCTGTGCGTGATCGGCAGCAAGGGTGCGACTTTCTTCCGCATCTTTGGCGGCAACGTCGTAGCCGCGATCAGCCACTTGGGCGAAGAGCCATCGATCAATGATCTGATCGGCTCCGTCAAAGTGATGCTGGACGCCTACCTCGATGGCCGTATCGATCGCCTCTCGGTGGTTTCGAACAAGTTCATCAACACCATGACCCAACAACCGACGGTCGAGCAATTGGTACCGTTGGTGGCAACCCCGGATCAGGAACTCAAGCACCACTGGGACTACCTGTACGAACCCGACGCAAAAGAGCTGCTGGACGGCTTGATGGTGCGTTACGTGGAGTCGCAGGTGTACCAGGCGGTGGTCGAGAACAACGCTGCTGAACAAGCGGCCCGGATGATCGCCATGAAAAACGCCACAGACAACGCCGGTGATTTGATCAAAGAGCTGCAATTGATCTACAACAAGGCGCGTCAGGCTGCGATCACCCAGGAGATCTCGGAAATCGTCGGCGGCGCTGCCGCGGTTTAACGGTTCACATATTCAGAGGATCCAGCTATGAGTAGCGGACGTATCGTTCAAATCATCGGCGCCGTCATCGACGTGGAATTCCCACGTGACGGCGTACCGAGTGTATACAACGCGCTGAAAGTACAAGGCGCGGAAACCACCCTCGAAGTTCAGCAGCAGCTGGGCGACGGCGTGGTTCGTACCATTGCCATGGGCTCGACCGAAGGCCTGAAGCGCGGTCTGGATGTCGTCGACACCGGTGCTGCCATTTCCGTTCCTGTTGGTAAGGCCACCCTGGGCCGTATCATGGACGTACTGGGCAACCCGATCGACGAAGCCGGCCCGATCGGTGAAGAAGAGCGTCGCGGTATCCACCAGCCAGCGCCTTCGTTCGCTGACCAGGCAGGCGGCAACGACCTGCTGGAAACCGGCATCAAGGTTATCGACCTGGTTTGCCCGTTCGCCAAGGGTGGTAAGGTTGGTCTGTTCGGTGGTGCCGGTGTCGGCAAGACCGTAAACATGATGGAACTGATCCGTAACATCGCCATGGAACACAGCGGTTACTCCGTGTTCGCTGGTGTGGGTGAGCGTACTCGTGAGGGTAACGACTTCTACCACGAGATGAAGGACTCCAACGTTCTCGACAAGGTAGCGCTGGTCTACGGTCAGATGAACGAGCCACCAGGAAACCGTCTGCGCGTAGCGCTGACCGGCCTGACCATGGCCGAGAAGTTCCGTGACGAAGGTAACGACGTTCTGCTGTTCGTCGACAACATCTATCGTTACACCCTGGCCGGTACCGAAGTATCCGCACTGCTGGGCCGTATGCCTTCGGCAGTAGGTTACCAGCCGACCCTGGCTGAAGAGATGGGCGTTCTGCAAGAGCGCATCACCTCCACCAAGGAAGGTTCGATCACCTCCGTTCAGGCCGTATACGTTCCTGCGGACGACTTGACCGACCCGTCGCCAGCGACCACCTTCGCCCACTTGGACGCCACCGTCGTTCTGTCTCGTGACATCGCCTCCCTGGGTATCTACCCAGCGGTCGATCCACTGGACTCGACTTCGCGCCAGCTGGACCCGAACGTGATCGGCAATGAGCACTACGACACCGCTCGTGGCGTTCAGTATGTTCTGCAGCGCTATAAAGAGCTGAAGGACATCATTGCGATCCTGGGTATGGACGAACTGTCCGAGACCGACAAGCAACTGGTAGCCCGCGCTCGTAAGATCCAGCGCTTCCTGTCGCAGCCGTTCTTCGTGGCCGAAGTCTTCACCGGTTCGCCAGGCAAGTACGTTTCCCTGAAAGACACCATCGCTGGCTTCAGCGGCATCCTCAAAGGTGACTACGACCACCTGCCAGAACAAGCGTTCTACATGGTCGGCAGCATCGACGAAGCGATCGAGAAAGCCAAGAAACTGTAATTCCTGCGCCCCGCAAGGGGCGCTATCAGGTTGAGGCAAGCAGATGGCTATGACAGTCCATTGCGATATCGTCAGCGCGGAAGGAGAAATTTTCTCCGGTCTGGTCGAGATGGTGGTTGCGCACGGTAACCTGGGTGATCTTGGTATCGCTCCAGGCCACGCGCCGCTGATCACCAATCTGAAGCCAGGTCCGATCACGCTGACCAAGCAGGGTGGCGCCCAAGAGGTGTTCTACATCTCTGGTGGTTTCCTCGAGGTTCAGCCGAACATGGTCAAGGTGCTTGCCGATACCGTGCAACGTGCTGCAGACCTGGATGAAGCGCAGGCTCAGGAAGCCCTCAAGGCTGCCGAGAACGCCCTGAATCTGAAAGGTGCGGACTTCGACTACAGCGCCGCCGCCGCACGTCTGGCCGAGGCCGCAGCCCAGCTGCGTACTGTCCAGCAAATGCGCAAAGGCAAGTAATCGGCCCAGGGCTGATGACTGCTGTTGTGATTGAGTAAAAGGGTAGCCTCGGCTACCCTTTTTCTTTTTCCGTTTTCCCCCCGGTCATTTCACTGACCGCCCAGGATTGGTAGCCAGTAATGTCACTCGATATCGTTATTCTCGCCGCCGGCCAAGGCACTCGCATGCGTTCGGCGCTGCCCAAAGTGCTGCATCCGGTAGCCGGCAACTCGATGCTTGGCCATGTTATCCACAGCGCGCGCCAACTGCAGCCGCAAGGTATTCATGTGGTGATTGGCCACGGTGCCGAGCTGGTTCGCGAGCGCCTGACTGCTGACGACCTGAATTTCGTCATGCAGGACAAGCAGCTGGGCACCGGCCACGCAGTTGCCCAGGCGCTGCCGGCAATCTCCGCGGACACCGTGCTGGTACTGTACGGCGATGTGCCGTTGATTGAAGTGGAAACACTGCAGCGTCTGCTGGCCAAGGCCAACGACAAGCAGCTGGGCCTGCTCACGGTGACCCTCGATGACCCGACCGGTTATGGCCGTATCGTCCGTGACGAGCAAGGCATGGTGACTGCAATCGTCGAGCACAAGGACGCCACCGACGCGCAGAAAGCCATCAAGGAAGGCAACACCGGTATTCTCGCCCTCCCGGCCGCACGCCTTGCCGATTGGATGAGTCGCCTGTCGAACAACAATGCCCAGGGCGAGTATTACCTGACTGACATCATTGCCATGGCTGTAGCCGATGGCCTGGTGGTTGCCACCGAGCAGCCACATGATGCGATGGAAGTGCAGGGCGCCAATGACCGGCGCCAGCTTTCCGAGCTGGAGCGCCATTACCAGCTGCGCGAAGGCCGTCGACTGATGGCGCAAGGTGTCACCCTGCGCGATCCTGCACGCTTCGATGTGCGCGGTGAAGTCATCGTTGGTCGCGATGTGCTGATCGACATCAACGTTATCCTCGAAGGCAAAGTGGTCATCGAGGACGGTGTCCAGATCGGCCCTAACTGCGTGATCAAGAACACCACCCTGCGCAAAGGGGCGGTGGTCAAGGCCAACAGCCACCTCGAAGGCGCGGTGATGGGCGAGGGCAGCGATGCGGGGCCGTTCGCCCGCTTGCGCCCGGGCAGCGTGCTGGACGCCAAGGCCCATGTGGGTAACTTTGTCGAACTGAAGAATGCGCACCTGGGTGAGGGGGCCAAGGCTGGTCACCTGAGCTATCTGGGCGATGCAGAAATCGGTGCGCGCACCAATATCGGTGCCGGCACCATCACCTGCAATTACGATGGTGCCAACAAGTTCAAGACCGTGATGGGCGAAGATGTGTTCATCGGCTCGAATAATTCCCTGGTGGCGCCTGTGGATATCCAGGCGGGGGCGACTACCGCTGCCGGTTCGACCATCACCCAGACAGTGAAAGCCGGGGAGTTGGCTGTAGGTCGTGCGCGCCAGCGCAATATCGAAGGCTGGAAGCGGCCGGAGAAGCTCAAGAAGAGCTGAGTTATACACAGCTGTTTCTACTCAAAGCCGACCTATGAGAATAGGTCGGCTTTTTTGTGGGTAGAGATTCCTGGTGTAATTCCGAGCAGCTGAAAGATTTATCCACAGCTTGACGAAACGCTCATCTTAGGTTTTGATTGCAACCATTATCTTTCGAAACGAAACTTAAGCGCTCATGTCGAAACGAAACACCCCACAACGACGGCACAACATTCTGGCTTTGCTCAGCGAGCAGGGCGAGGTGAGCGTGGACGCGTTGGCCAAGCGTTTCGAAACGTCGGAAGTGACCATCCGCAAAGACCTCGCCGCCCTGGAAACCAACGGCCTGCTGCTGAGGCGCTATGGTGGTGCGGTGCCTGTCCCGCAAGAGCTGCTCGGTGAGCCCGCTCAGCCTGTCTCTTCCTATAAAAAGGCCATCGCCCGGGCAGCTGTCGGGCGCATCCGCGAACATGCACGGATCATCATCGACAGCGGCAGTACCACGGCGGCCATGATCCCGGAGCTGGGGCGCCAGCCCGGCCTGGTGGTGATGACCAATTCGCTTAACGTGGCCCAGGCCATCTGCGACCTGGAACACGAACCGGTGCTGCTGATGACCGGCGGTACCTGGGACCCGCATTCCGAGTCGTTCCAGGGCCAGGTGGCCGAGCAGGTATTACGCTCTTACGATTTCGACCAGCTGTTCATCGGTGCCGATGGCATCGACCTCGGCCGCGGTACCACCACCTTCAACGAGCTGCTTGGGCTCAGTCGGGTCATGGCCGAGGTAGCCCGTGAAGTGATCGTGATGGTGGAGTCCGACAAGGTAGGGCGCAAGATCCCCAACCTCGAGCTGCCATGGAGCAGCGTGCACACTCTGATTACAGACGAACGCCTGCCCGCAGCGGCACGCGAACAAATTCAAGCCCGTGGCGTCAACCTGATCTGCGCCGCGATCAGCCAGGAGCAATAAACATGTGTGGAATCGTTGGCGCCGTCGCCGAGCGTAATATCACAGCCATCCTGATCGAAGGCCTCAAGCGTCTCGAGTACCGCGGGTACGACAGCGCTGGCCTGGCAGTGCTCACCCAGAACGGTGAACTGCAGCGCCGCCGCCGCATCGGCAAGGTCAGCGAGCTGGAAGCAGCTGTTGCAGCAGACCCGTTGGCAGGCCAGCTGGGCATCGCCCACACCCGTTGGGCTACCCACGGTGCGCCAACCGAAGGCAATGCACACCCGCACTTCTCGGCGAGTGAAGTGGCCGTTGTGCACAATGGCATCATCGAGAACCACGAGGAGCTGCGCGAAGAGCTGAAGGCGCTGGGCTACGCCTTCACCTCGCAGACCGATACCGAAGTGATCGTCCACCTGATTCACCACACCCTGAAAACCATCCCTGACCTGACCGATGCCCTGAAGGCTGCGGTCAAGCGCCTGCATGGTGCCTACGGCCTGGCGCTGATCAGCGCCAAGCAGCCTGACCGCCTTGTTGCAGCCCGCAGCGGCAGCCCGCTGGTCATCGGCCTGGGCCTGGGCGAGAACTTCCTGGCCTCCGACCAACTGGCCCTGCGCCAGGTCACCGACCGCTTCATGTACCTGGAAGAAGGCGACATCGCCGAAATCCGCCGTGACCAGGTTTCCATCTGGGACGTGCAGGGCGACAAGGTTCAGCGCGAAACCGTGCAGTACCACGAAGGTGCCGAAGCTGCTGACAAGGGCACTTACCGTCACTTCATGCTCAAGGAAATCCATGAGCAGCCAAGCGTGGTGCAGCGCACCCTGGAAGGCCGTCTGGGCACTGACCACGTCTTGGTCCAGGCCTTCGGACCGCAGGCCGCCGAGCTGTTTGGCAAGGTACGGAATGTACAGATCGTTGCGTGCGGCACCAGCTACCACGCGGGCATGGTAGCTCGCTACTGGCTGGAAAGCCTGGCGGGTATCCCATGCCAGGTCGAGGTAGCCAGCGAGTTCCGCTACCGCAAGGTGGTGGTGCAGCCGGACACCCTGTTCGTCTCCATCTCGCAGTCCGGCGAAACCGCCGACACCCTGGCCGCTTTGCGTAACGCCAAGGAGCTGGGTTTCCTGGGCAGCCTGGCAATCTGCAACGTGGGCATCAGCTCGTTGGTACGTGAGTCGGACCTGACCCTGCTGACCCTGGCCGGCCCGGAAATCGGCGTGGCTTCCACCAAAGCCTTCACCACCCAGCTGGTTTCGCTGATGCTGCTGACGCTGGCCCTTGGCCGGGTGCGCGGTACCCTGGATGCCGGCGTCGAAGCCGAGCTGGTGGAAGAACTGCGCCGCCTGCCGACCCGTCTGGGCGAAGCCCTGGCCATGGACGCCACCGTCGAGAAAATTGCCGAGCTGTTTGCCGACAAGCACCACACCCTGTTCCTTGGCCGTGGTGCGCAGTACCCGGTCGCGATGGAGGGTGCGCTCAAGCTCAAGGAAATCTCCTACATCCACGCCGAAGCCTACCCGGCAGGCGAGCTGAAGCATGGCCCGCTGGCACTGGTGGATAACGACATGCCGGTGGTTACCGTGGCCCCGAACAACGAACTGCTGGAAAAGCTGAAATCCAACCTGCAGGAAGTACGTGCCCGTGGTGGCGAGTTGGTAGTGTTTGCCGACGAGCACGCTGGTATGACCAATGGTGAAGGTACGCACGTGATCAAGGTGCCGCACATCGCCGATGCCCTGGCGCCGATCCTGTACACCATTCCGTTGCAGCTGCTGTCTTACTACGTCGCTGTGCTGAAAGGCACCGACGTGGATCAGCCGCGTAACCTGGCCAAGTCGGTTACTGTCGAGTAAGGCGAGAGCCGGGGGCGTTTTGGTGGTGGATGCTGTACTTTTTGCAGTCACTTTCTGCTCTACAAGCACCAGGTGATTACTGAGGTCGCAGGTGTAGCGCATAGGGGGTATGACCCAGCGATCAGATCACAGCCAGCTCCTTGAACAGCCATTGCTTGAATTGAGTGACGGCGTGAGGCTGCGTGGGCCGACGGGGATGTACCAGGTAATGGCCCACGTACCGGACGCTGTGGCTCACATCCCGCAGTGGACGGACCAAGCGACCGCTCGCCAGCTCTTGCTCGGCTACTAAATCCGATTCAAGGACTACTCCCAGACCACCTGCCGCCGCAGCGATACCCATTGAACTCCGGTCGAACGCCAGACCATAAGATTGCGGCGGTTGCATCGCGTTTGCCGCAAACCAGCCTTTCCATTGCACCGACTGCCCATCGCTCTGTATCAGAAACTGAGAGTACAGATCCTGTGGCGAGCGTAGAGACCTTGCGACTTCAGGGCTGCACAGTGGCGTCAGCTCTTCGATGCGCAACGGCGTCTTTTCATGCGAGGACGGCCGGGGCTCGCCATACACGATATCCAGGTCGAAGTCGTCATTGTCGAACAGTGCGTAATCCGTGCTAGCGGAGATACGCAAGTCGATGCCAGGGTGGTCTCTCAAGAACCCGGCCAGGCGCGGGACCAGCCACTGACTGGCAAAGGTCGGCGCGGTATGCAAGCGCAGGGGGAGCGCCGTCTCGTTGGTCGCGATCGCTAAACCCCGACTCATCTCTTCGAAGCCGCGTTGTACGTGATCGAGCAGCATGGCTCCTTCAGCCGTCAACGCCGTGTGCCTGGTGTTGCGGACGAACAGCGAAATTTCGGCAGCGGCTTCCAGTTTTCGGATTGCATGGCTCACCGCACTGGGCGAGAGATCAAGCTCTTTTGCTGCTTCCACGAACGAGCACGTTCGGCCTGCCGCCTCGAAAACCCTGAGCGCTGGCAGAGGCAACCGTTTCAACACCTTCATTGATGAATCCAGTTCATTGGTTGGCGAATTTAAACCTTTTGTCGGCTCTGTATTTTTACATGAACATCAACTGGTTACTCAATTCGATGCTTACCGATGAATCTTCTACATCAGTGACACCGGATCGCTGGTCACCAATGGAGAACAATATGACCGAGAGTCGCAATGAGCACTTTGCCCGGATGTCGGCGCACGCTTGGCGCATCCGTCGCTTCGCGCTGCGCATGGGTGAGGTCCAAGGCCAGGGCTACGTAGGCCAGGCGTTGGGCTGGGCCGATGTGCTAGCTGTTGCCTACTGCCACGCCATGAATATTCGCCCTGATCAACCCGACTGGGAAGGGCGGGATCGCTTTCTGCTGTCCCATGGACACTATGCCATAGCCTTGTACGCCGCTTTGCTGGAGGCGGGAGTGCTGCCGGAAGAAGAGCTGGAAACCTATGGCTCTGACGATAGTCGGCTGCCGATGTCTGGCATGGCTACCTACACACCCGGCATGGAAATCTCGGGTGGCTCGTTGGGCCAAGGGCTGGCCATCGCGGTGGGTCAGGCGCTGGGGCTGCGCCTCAAGGGCAACGGGGCGTTCGTGTACAACTCCATGTCTGACGGCGAGTTGGATGAAGGCGCGGTATGGGAGGCTGCCATGTCGGCCGCACACCACCGGTTGGGCAACCTCATCAACCTGGTGGACATCAACCGCCAACAGGCCGACGGCCCATCGCACGACATCCTTCAGTTCGAGCCTCTCGTCGATAAGTGGGCCGCGTTTGGGTGGCATGTGCAACGCGTCGACGGCAACAACCTGCAGGCTGTGATCGATGCCTTCGATACCGCGCGGGCGCTCCCTGGCGATAAGCCCCGGGTGATCCTCTTCGATACCTTGATGGGTAAAGGCGTGCCGTTCCTGGAACAGCGTGACAAGAACCACTTCATCCGGGTCGAGCCCCAGGAGTGGCAGCAAGCACTTGCAGACCTCGATGAGATCCACGCGCCAAGGAGCCACCAATGACTGCCGCCTCTCCAGCAAAGCCGAAGCTCACCACGTCGTCCATGATCGCTTCCATTGCCAGTGAAGGGCAACGCACCACCTCTGCACCATTTGGCCACGCTTTGGTTAAGGCTGGTCAGAAGGATCCCCGCATCGTTGGCATGACTGCAGACCTGGCCAAGTACACCGACCTGCACATCTTCGCCCAACGCTACCCGGAGCGATTCCTGCAGATGGGCATGGCGGAACAACTGCTCATGGCGGCAGCCGGGGGTATGGCGAAGGAAGGCTTCGTGGCGTTCGCCACTACCTATGCAGTGTTCGCCACGCGACGCGCCTATGACTTCATTCACCAGGTGATTGCCGAGGAAAACCTCAACGTGAAGATTTGCGCAGCGCTGCCAGGTTTGACCACTGGCTACGGTCCGAGTCACCAGGCGACCGAAGACCTCGCGATGATGCGCGCGATCCCTCAGATGATGGTCATCGACCCCTGCGATGCACTGGAAACCGAGCAGTGTGTGGCTGCAATCGCCGAGCACAACGGCCCCGTGTACATGCGCCTCCCGCGCGGACGGGTTCCGCTAATTCTGGACGAGTACGACTACAAGTTTGAACTGGGCAAGGCCAAGTTGCTGCGCGATGGCAAGGACGTGCTGATCATTGCCTCGGGCCTGATGACCATGCGAGCTCTGGAAGTGGCTGATGAACTGAGTCAGAGCACGATCGACACCGCCGTCTTGCACGTTCCGACTATCAAGCCGCTGGACGTGCAGACCATCGTCGAGCAGTGCCGCCGCGAAGGCCGGCTGGTGGTGATCGCAGAGAACCACACCCAGATTGGCGGTTTGGGTGAAGCCATTGCCATGGCGTTGCTGCAAGCCCGCGTGCAGCCCGAAGTGCGCCACGTGGCACTGCCTGACCAGTTCCTCGACGCAGGCGCACTGCCGACCCTCCACGACCGCTACGGCATCTCCAAGGAAGTCATGGTCTCGAATATCCAGCGTTGGCTGGGTTAACCGAACGCTCAGCAAATGCGCAATGGCTGCTGACGATCAAGTGCCTGCTGCCCGGGCATCGTGAGTAGCCTCTTTGCCGAGACGCCGAGTTCTCGTCCCTGGATCGTCCCAATAAATACAAGGTGATGGCGATGCATAAAGACACCAACCTGTTGAAAAAGAAGCGCGTCTGGATCTACGCGTTTCTCTTCACCCTGACGTTGATCAACTACGTCGACCGAGTATCTCTTTCGGTGGCGTCCAAGGTGCTCCAGGAAGAGTTCGATATCTCACCTGTTGCGATGGGCTACCTATTCTCATCGTTCGTGTGGCTCTACTTCCTGGCCCTAATTCCCATGGGGTACCTGGTGGGGCGTTTTGGCCCGAAAAAGGTCAACGGCTATGGCATCGGCGTCTGGTCGGTAGCAACCGCCTGCACGGCCTTGTCGACAGGGTTCATCTCGTTGCTCAGCTGCCGGCTCATCATGGGCATGGGCGAATCCACCACGTATCCCGCCGGTGCAAGGGTCATTCGGGAATGGATGCCGCTCAAGGAGCGCGGCATGGCCACCGCCGTATTCCATAGCGGCAGTCTTGTCGGCCCCGCCATCGGCGCCATTGGGTTTGGCTGGCTGATCAGCGCGTTTGGCTGGCGAATCGCATTCGTGGTGGCTGGCGCTCTGGGCTTTATCTGGTTGGCCGCCTGGTTGAAGTGGTACAACCACCCCGCTAAGGCACCTTGGCTGGACGATGCCGAGCGCGCAGAGATCGCCCATGGCAGCGTCACTTCCGGCTGCAGCGAAGCGCAGCCTGTTTCCCTCGGGCTCAAAGGCCTGGCCCGCTCCAGCAGCATGTGGGCAATTTCTCTGTCGCACGGCTGCGCGGTGTATGCCACCTATTTTTTCCTCACCTGGCTCCCGAGCTACCTGCAGGCCGAGAAGGGCCTAACGGTGATGTCGAGTGGCTTCTACACCGCCATTCCCTATCTGGGTGCGGCCGTGCTCGCCATCGTCATCGGTCGCCTCAGCGACAAGGCGATGCGCCCCGGTGCAGCTGAAACAGGCCAGCGCCGCATGGTAGTCGCCAGCGTGCTACTGGCGTCCTCGGTGATCTTCTTGGTGCCCGCGATCGACAGCACCTGGGCGATTCTCTTCGTGATTACCCTGTCGCTAGCCACCTGCGCTTCGGCGATCTCCCTGAACCTCTCGCTGGTCAACGACCTGGTGCGCTCTGAGGACGATGTCGGTACCGCGGCAGGTTTCATCACCGCGATCGGCAACCTGTTCGGTCTGTTGGCGCCAATCGTGACCGGCTACGTGGTGGCTGGCTCCGGCAGTTTTGCTTTGGCCTTTGTCGTGGTCGGTGCCCTGTTGGTGATCGGCGCGATGCTCTCGATGTTTTGTACCCGTCGACCGATCGGCTTTGCCGCTCCAGGCAACCAGGCGGTGGCTTGAATTACTTGTGATGAAGGAAGCTGTAGCGTCATGAATCAACGTAGTGGTGTGTCCTGCAACAACGACCAGGCGCAGCCTGGTCTCAGCGGGAAGTGGCGGTTGGCAACAGTCGTCCTGGCCTTGACTCTTAGCCTATTTGGCATGGCTCTGTTCGGCGGTGGCGTGTGGCTGGTGGTCTTGGGCGGTAGCTGGTACTACGGCCTGGCAGGTGCTGGTTGTGTGCTAACCGCCGCCCTGCTTTGGCGGCAGCGACGCAGTGCCATCCACCTGTTTGCAGTGATCTGGGGGCTGACAGTGATCTGGGCCCTGTGGGAAGTCGGCCTCAATTGGTGGGGGCTAGTGCCTCGGCTGGTGGCCATGACTGTGATCCTGCTTTTGATCCTGACTCTGTCGCCGGCGCTGCGCCGCGCCGCCCGCACTGCTGTGTAACGAGGTTCGTCATGTTTACTACCGTCAAACGTGGGGGCGCGCTTGCTCTCGCCATTTCTTGCGCCGTGCAGGTGCAATTCGCTCAGGCTGAAGGTGTGCCGCAAGTTGGCAGTGACTGGCCATTCTACGGTGGCGATCACAACGCCCAGCGCTTCAGCCCCCTTAAGCAGATCACGCCAGCAAACGTCGAGCGCCTTGAGCGTGCTTTCGTCTACCACACCCGAGATCTGCCAAACCCTGGCAGCCGCTATTCACCAGAAACCACGCCAATCAAGGTAGGCAACGATCTACTGATGTGTTCGGCCAAGAACATCATGATCTCGATCGATGCTGCGACCGGTAAAGAAAACTGGCGTCATGACCCGGGAGTAGCGGACCAGGCCATTCCCCATGCCGCCGCTTGCCGTGGAGTGGCGGTCTACACCGCTCCACAAATACCGGAAACTGCCCAGTGCCGCAGCCGTGTGGTGGAAGCCACGCTGGATGCAAGGCTGATCGCCGTCGACCTGCACACCGGGGAACCATGCAAGGACTTCGGTCAGAACGGTTCAGTCGACCTCTGGGAAGGCTTGGGCAAGAAGGTCCCTGGCTGGTATGCCGTCACAGCGCCGCCCGCGATCGTCAATGGCATTGTCGTGACTGGCGCGCAGATCCGCGACGGCCAGGACGAAGATGCCCCATCAGGGGTGATTCGCGGCTACCACGCTGTCACCGGAAAAATGGCGTGGGCTTGGGATCTAGGTAACCAGGACAATGTCCATGGACCTGCCGAGGGCAGCACCTACACTCGCGGCACACCGAACATGTGGACAGCAGCGGTGGGTGACGAAAAGCTCGGCTACGTCTATCTGCCGATCAGCAACTCGTCTATCGACTATTACGGCTCTAACCGCAGCGAAGCGGAGAACAAATACTCCGACTCGTTGGTCGCGGTCGACGTCAAGACGGGCAAGGATGTTTGGCACTTCCAGACCATTCGCCACGACGTCTGGGATTACGACCTGGGCAGCCAGCCGACCATGCTCGACTTCCCAGGGAAGGACGGAAAGCCGGTGCCGGCGGTGCTGTTGCCGACCAAGCAGGGTGACATCTACATCCTCGACCGCGCTACGGGCGAACCTTTGACTCCGATAGGCGAGGTCAAGGCCCCCAAGGGCGGTTCGGTCGAGCCTAAATACCTTGCCGACACCCAGCCTACCTCCGAGTGGCACACCCTGCGCAAGGCGCCCAAGACCGAAGCTGACATGTGGGGCTTCTCGCCTCTGGACCAGCTGATGTGCCGCATCCAGTTTCGTCAGGCTAACTACGAGGGCTACCTGACACCGCCTTCGGTAGATCGTCCTTGGATTCAGTACCCGGGCTACAACGGTGGCTCGGACTGGGGCTCGGTTGCCATTGACCCGGTGCGCCGTCTGATCATCGCCAACTACAACGACATCCCCAATCTCAATCAGCTGATTCCGCGGGATCAGGCCAATCAGATGGGGCTCAAGCCGATCTACGCGCCGAAGGTCGATGAGACAGCGTTGAACAAGGCCGGCAGCAAGTCGGGCAAGGGTGAAGGCGGAGCCTCCGTCTACCCCCAAATCAACGCGCCCTATGCGATCAGCGTGAACGCCGGCTGGCGGAACTGGGGTACTGGCGTGCCGTGCTCGGCCCCTCCCTACGGTGGAATTCGAGCTGTAAGCCTGGATACCGGCAAGACAGTTTGGGATGAGCCGCTGGGTACTGCACGCCGCAATGGCCCGTTCGGCATTCCTTCGCACCTGCCGCTCAACATCGGGCTGCCCAATAACGGCGGCACAGTCGTCACTGCAGGCGGTCTGACCTTCGTCGGCGCGGCCACCGACAACCTGTTCCGTGCGATCGATACCGCCACTGGTGAGGTCCTGTGGGAAGACGTGCTGAACGTCGGTGCACAGGCCAACCCGATCTCCTACGAGGTGAACGGCGAACAGTACGTGCTCGTGTCGGCCTCCGGCCATGCCTTCATGGAAACCGGAACAAGCGACGAAATCATTGCGTACAAGCTGCGCAAGTAATCCGGGCGACGGGGCGCTCCATGCCCCTTCGCAGCAATAATCGCTAGAGGAGATGAACCATGGATCTGGGTTTGAAGGAAAAACGCGTGCTGGTCAGTGGAGCATCGCGAGGCATTGGACGCGCGATTGCTGAGCTTTTTCTTCAGGAAGGTGCGCAAGTCGCATTCTGCGCGCGTGGTACTGCGGGCGTTGAACGTGCTGCCGCTGAATTCGGCTCGCGTGCGTTCGGTACGGCCGTGGATGTCACCCAGCCCGGGCAAGTGGAGGCATGGGTTACCTCGGCTGCCGAGCAGATGGGCGGGCTGGATATCGTGGTGCCCAACGTCAGTGCATTGGCCGGCGGCGATGATCTTGCCACCTGGCGTCGGGCATTCGACACTGACCTGCTCGGCAGTGCCGCAATGGTCAAGGCCGCGCTGCCGGCACTGCGCCAATCGGCGGCTGCCTCGGTGGTGCTGATCTCCAGCGTATCCGGGCGCGAAGTCGATATGTTCGCCGAACCCTACGGCATCCTGAAGGCTGCCTTGCTGCACTACGGCAAAACCTTGTCGGCACGGCATGCCTGCGAAGGGATCCGGGTCAATTCTGTTTCCCCTGGAAATGTGTACTTCGCAGATGGCGTGTGGTGCGACATCGAGCGTGATCAGCCGGAAACCTTTGCAAAGTGCCTGGCCGAAAATCCGATGGGACGCATGGCTACGCCAGAAGAGGTGGCGAAGGCAGTCGTATTTCTCGCCAGTCCAGCCGCCAGCTTTACAACCGGTACGAACCTGCTGGTAGACGGTGGTCTCACGCGGTCGGTGCAATTCTGAGGCACACGGCCTCGATGCCATTCAAGGTGGAGAAACGTGATGAAACTCTACATCTATGAACATTGCCCGTTCTGCACGAGGGCGCGGATGATCTTTGGCCTCAAAGGCCTTGCCGTTGATCTACAGGTGATCATGGAGGGTGACGTCGAGACACCCACCCGTTTGATCGGTAAGAAGGCGGTACCTATCCTGGAAAAGCAGGACGGTACTTTTATGGGGGAGAGCTTGGATATCGTGCGGTATGTCGACGCGATTGGCACGCCGATACTCGTCGCTCCCCAAAGCGAGGGGTTGGATGCTTGGGTTAAGGAAATTTGGCCGACCGCGCTCAAACTCTTCATTCCACGTTTCGTAGAGGGAGACTTTGCGGAAGTCGCCACGCCGGCCGCGCGAGAAGCCTACCGGCTGCGTGAGGAGCATGCCTTCGGAAATCTGGATGAATTGCGTAACACCACTCCAACATTGGTGGGGCAAATCGAGCCCATGCTGGAGGCTTTGGTGCCGCTGCTCGCCATCAGGAAGGCCATCGGGATTAACGACATCACGCTGTGGCCATTGCTTCGTTCGCTGTCCATCGTTCGGGCCGTCATTTTCCCAGAGGCGGTACGTTCCTACATGGAACACCTAAGTCAGAAGTGCGGTGTGCCATTGCTGTTCGAGCAGAGCCGCTGATCGAATCAATCCCGCGGTTTTATAGCTGGTACAGCGTGCTGACGCGCTGATGGTACATACCTGCGCGTCGGGTTTCGCTCACGCGGCCGCGGCGATTCTCACTGTTGAGGGTGTCTCCCCACCATGTCTCATAGCCAGAGCGCTGCGACCAATACCTTCGAGCAATTGGAGTTGACTGCCAGCTGCGGGACAGTGATGTCCTTGTGCATTCAGCAAAACGTGGTGCGCCTTCATGATCACCATTTTCAGCTGAAGCCCACGCCATCCCGGCTCCTGGCGCTTCTGATTCGCCACGGGGAACAGGTGGTGAATCGCCAAACCGTACTGACGGAGGTCTGGGGATACGATTTTGACCCCGGTACCAAGATCATTGACGTTCAGATCTGCTACTTACGAAAAGCCCTTGCGGCCGTGCATGCACCGTTTGAAATCAAGACGCATCGTGGCAGGGGGATTAGTCTACGTTCGCTGGGCAACGTCAACGTCGGTAACAGGTCTCGGTAGTTGCGCTGGTCTCTGACCACTGCGTTCGTGGGGCGCGCAGCCCATTGAATAGCATCATCGATATGGCACTCGCTCAACGGCGCTCAACGCCGCGCCGTTGTTGGCTGCGTCAGATTCAATTCTATACACCATTAGCTTGAAATCGCTTTTTGAGCATTTGTGACAGCTTTGCAATTTCTCCAATCAAGGCCGCAAGGCCCGGAATTTGGCCTGCCGTTGCGATAGTTTTAATTCTCTAAATACAAAATGGTTTCGTTGAATTAAACCTGTTTTCGAACAATTAAAACTGTCGCCGGTAGAGGGAAGCGCTCGCTTCCCTTCATCGGGCGGTTCACCATTCCCCCCGCGTCACCCCTTCCTGCCTAAGTCTGGCGTTCTCTGATGCCCGTTCCAATACAGGTCGAATCGCCCCTGGTTTCCTGGACACTCTCCAAGCTCAGAAATGCTGCGTGGCCTGGTGGCGATGGCATGAACGTAAAGACTTACGCAGGCAGCCAAGATTACTCAGCTGAAGATGCCCAACAGAACGGTGGCCCCGATCACGGTAGCTGCACCGCCAATACGAGTCGAGATCTGGGCGAAAGGCATAAGTTGCATCCGGTTGCATGCGGACAGGATAGCCACGTCGCCAGTGCCACCCAAGCCGCTGTGGCAGCAGGTAACGATAGCTGACTCAACGGGGAACATTTTCAATAGATTGCCAATGAGGAAGCCCGCCGCAGTCATTGCGATGACTACCGAAGCGCATACCATCACGTAACCCACAGAGAATACGCTTGCAACGCTATCGAGAGGAACGTAGAGCATTCCAAGCCCGATCATTACTGGCCAGATGAAAGCAGTGGAGATGAGCTTGTAGAATTTTTTGCTGCCTTTCTCCAGCTTCTCAGGCAACACGCGAACATATTTGAAAATAACTGCTGCCAAAATCATCATCACTGGGCCTGGGATATGCACGATTTTCTCGAGCAGACCACCCAAGACAAAAAAGGCGCAGATGAGCAGAACCCCTGCTCCCATGTAGCGGAAGTCGATGGCGCTATCATCCTCAGCTTCTTCTTTGAACGCGTCATTCTCTTCCCGCGCGCGAATCAGTTGGCCGTCACCATTCAGGTTAGGCTTACGAGCTGCCCAACGAGCCAAAGTACCAGCACAGATGATTGCAACGATGTTGCCTACGACTGCGGCAGGAACTAGCTGGGCAACGTATTGCTCCGGAGTTCCGCCAAGGATGTGTGAATACGCAAGCGAGAGGGGAAGGATGCCCTCACCAATCCCACCGCCGATGATTGGAACAATGATGTAGAAGAATGTGTGATGTACGGTATATCCGAAGCTAACGCCGACAGCCAAACCTACCGCCACTGCCGCCAGGGTGCCGATTACAAGTGGAACGAACATCCGGATCATGCCTTGGACAAGAATTGTCCGGTTCATCCCCAAGATGCTACCTACCACCAGGCTTGCGATTACAAAATAAAGGAAGTTGGCGTCCTTCATCAGCATTTTGGTGGCATCAATCGTGGTGCTACCGAAGAAGCCGTAGTAGACCAGAACAGAGGGGAGCAAAAGGCACAAAATAGCTCCGCCGCCAATGTCGCGGAGCAGAGGCAGTCGTTGACCCACCTGGCCGAGGAGCATGCCCATGGTCATGATGACCGCTAGGCCACCAATCATAGTCTTGGGCAGATAGCCCAAATGAGCTGACAGGAAAACGATCAGGGCGATACCGAGAAAATACGGCAGCGGGATTACACCAATTTCGTATTCCATAAGCGCGCTGAACCGGCGCCGGGCCGGCAGTGCTTGGGTTGCGAGGGTCATTTTGAATTCCTCTGTTTATTTTTGTGTGAGGAGGCTTGATGCCAGGGATCACGAGATTTTCCTTTCTGATAAAATGCTATCCTTCGCAGAATCGTAAAGAAACGGGCGTTCTATGCACGCTATGAACACGAATCATGAAGTAAGGCCGCTACCAGATGACCTTCGGGTCTTTCTCACAGTGATTCGTGTGGGTAGCTTCTCAGGTGCGGCTCTTGAGCTGGACCAGTCGCCTGCATACGTGACCAAGCGCATCAAAATCCTCGAAGAAACACTTGGAACACGGCTACTCCATCGAAGCCCTCGCAAGATCGCCCTCACGGATTCCGGCGTTAGAGCTCAGCAATGGGCTGTGCGGATTTTGGATAACCTTGACGAGTTCATGGGCGAGCTGAGCCAAGTGCGCAAAGCCCCGAGGGGCTTATTGCACATCTGTAGCAGCTTCGGCTTCGGTCGTAATTATGTAGCTCCTGCAGTTGCAGAACTTTCGAGTGCATACCCTGACTTGGAGGTTAAGCTTGATGTTTTTGATAGGGTTGTTGACATCGTCGCTGAAGGATTTGATTTGGAAATAAGAGTCGGCGATGATATTCCCGAAAATCATATAAGTCGACTGCTCGTTGCCAACAAGCGAGTGATCTGCGCCACGCCTGAATATCTTGAGCAGCGAGGGACGCCAGATAAGCTTAGCGATCTGGTAGATCATGATTGTCTGGTACTCAAGGAAAGAAACAACCCTTACGGAGTATGGCGGCTGCTTAATTCGCAGAAAGAAGAGACCGTGAGGGTCAACGGCCGGCTTTCATCGAATAATGGCGAAATCGTTCTTCAGTGGGCGCTAAACCATCGTGGTTTGTTGCTGAGGTCGATGTGGGATGTTAAGCCACTTTTAGAACAAGGCCGCTTAGTACAAGTACTTCACAAATATAGCCAGAGTGCTAACGTTTGGGCTGTTTACCCCACACGCTTGGCGGACTCCGCCAAGCTACGGGTATGCGTGGAGTTCCTTGAATCGAGGTTCAGCCGTTTGGGAGCAGATTAAGAGCGCGTCAGCCCTTTAGATAGGGCAGCCCTTACCGCGAAGCTGCTCATCAAAACGTTCGGGGTCGAGAGTACCTGCTGCGATGGACTTGAGGATGTTTGCTTCTCGATCAAGCAGTTCCGTGCACCTTGAGTAGACCTTCGGCAGTTCATCTGCACGCACTGCCACCACTCCGTCGGCATCGCCAATGATAAGATCTCCAGGACTCACCAGCATTCCAGCGCAGGCAACCTGAACGTTGATTTCTCCGCCGCCGTCCGTGCTTGGCCCTCGGTGCACATAGCCTAACGCGAACACGGGCAGCTCACCTCCCAGCCATTCTTCCCTGTCTCGGATGGCGCCGTTGACAACCACCCCGGCAATGCCGGCTTTGATAGCCATGGCACGCATGATGCCGCCAATCACCGCACGGCTAAGATCTCCACTGCCATCAACGACCAGGACATCACCGGGCCGCGCCATTTGAATGGCTTTGAGCAACAACAGATTGTCCCCTGGTCGAATCCTGACAGTCAGGGCGCTTCCGCAGAGGTGTCGGAATCCATGATATGGCTTAAGTCCCAAGCCGCCGGTATTTCTTCCCAAACAGTCGCTGACAATGGCTGAAGGCATTCCTTCAAATGCTTCTCGCCATTTATCCTCGAGGGGTGGAGCGGAGGGATTGATACGGTACCCAGTAGGCCATTCCCCATCGTTTGTTACGTCGAGCATTCGAGAATCTCCTGATGCCGACCCCTCAGGGTCGGGTGACGGCTACGGGTCAGGCCAACCACGGGTTCGCTTGCAGATGACGTTCCTCAAAGCTACGGATCTGCTCACTTCGAACGAGTGTGCTGCCGATTGCGTCAAGGCCCAGGAGAAGAGCATCTTTCCGAAGCGCGTCGATCTTGAATTCGATGCGGCGACCATCAGACAGGAGGATAAACTGCGCCTCCAAATCTACAGCGATCTTCGCAGTCTCAGGCTGACTCACCATGGCACCCAGCTCTTTGAGCTCTGCCGGGGACAACTGGATGGTAAGTACACCATTGCGCTGGCAGTTGTCGTAGAAGATGCCTGCGAAGCTGGTACCGATCAGCGCTCGAATCCCTAACTGTTTCATCCCCCAAACTGCATGTTCGCGGCTTGATCCACAACCGAAGTTTGGGCCGACGACCAGGAATTTGCTATCGTTCCAAGGCGTTTGGTTCAGTACAAACTCAGGGTTTGGAGTGCCATCGTCCAAGAAGCGCAAATCGAAGAACGCTCCGCGGTCAAGGCCATTACGGTCAATGCCTTTCAAAAACTGCTTGGGCATGATTACGTCGGTGTCGACATTCGCTGCCAGGATCGGCGCCGCAACACCTTCTACTTTGTTAAACGGCTGCATATCAGGCCTCCAGAACTAACGAACGTACATCAACCAAGTGTCCAGTTACCGCAGCTGCAGCGACCATCGCTGGGCTCATGAGGTGGGTGCGAGCCCCCTGACCTTGCCGCCCTTCAAAATTGCGGTTGGTGCTCGATGCGCAGCGATCCCCTGGGTTCAGCACATCGTCATTCATGGCAAGGCACATCGAGCACCCTGACTGTCGCCATTCGAAGCCAGCGTCGCGGAAGATCTGGGCGATCCCCTCTGCTTCTGCATTGTCACGTACCATAGTGGAGCCTGGCACAATCATGGCCCGTACACCTTCGGCCACTTTCCGCCCTTTAACTATACGAGCGGCATCGCGAAGGTCTTCGATCCGAGCATTGGTGCATGAACCAATGAACGCATGGCTGATTTTGATGCTGCTAAGTGGGGTTCCTGGTTGCAGATCCATGTAGCGCAGTGCCCGCTCCAGGTCACGGCGCAAGATCAGGTCGGGCTGTTCCATTGGATCGGGGACTGTGTCAGAAATCGCAGCCGCTTGATCAGGGCTAGTACCCCAGGTCACCATCGGTTGCAGGTCTGCTACATCCATGCGGACTTCCAAGTCGAATATGGCCCCTGGGTCGGTGTACAGCGACTTCCAGCTTTCGACTGCCTGATCCCATACGGCCCCTTCAGGTGCGCGCGGCTTATCAGCGAGGTACGCAAATACCTTCTCATCCGGTGCCATGAATGCGCCGCGAGCCCCGGCTTCAACTGCCATGTTGCAGATGGTCATTCGTGCTTCGACGCTCAGAGCGCTGATAGCAGGCCCGGTGAACTCGATGGCATAGCCAGTCGCACCCGAAGCGCCGATCTGGCGAATCAGTTCCATGATGATGTCCTTGGAAACCAAACCGGGCCCAGGGATGCCATCGACAGTCACTCGCATGCTTTTCAGGCGCTTGTACACCAGCGTTTGGGTCGCCAGAAGGTGCTCGATTTCGGAGGTGCCGATACCGAAGCCAAATGCACCCAGTGCACCGTATGTCGTGGTGTGACTGTCACCGGCCGCCACCACCATGCCAGGGAGGATGAAGCCTTGCTCTGGCGCGACCACGTGTTCGATGCCTTGACGCTTGTCCAAGACGTCGAACAGTTCAATACCGAAATCGCGGCAATTCTCTTCGAAGTAGTTGACCTGCAAGGCTCCACCAGCATCTGGCATGTCGGAGATGCGATCAGGTGCGGTCGGGTTGACGTGGTCGACTACACAGAGGGTTGCCGAAGGGCGCCAAACCTCCCGACCCGCTTCCCGCAAGCCGCTGAAAGCTTGAGGGCTGGTGTATTCGTTCGCAACCTGGCGATCAATGTAAAGCAGCACGTGCCCTTGATCATCCAGCTCACAAACGGTGTGGGAGTCGATGTGTTTCTGGTAAAGCGTCTTTGGGGTATTCATAGCGAATTTGCACCCGATATTGTTATTGATACAGCCCGCAGGCATCACGATCACTGGCGAGCAGTGGTGGTACCAGCTTATCGAGTCAAATTTCTAAATAAAGATGCCAAGTAAATACGTTTGATGCACATTTCGTGAATTAACTGCTTCAGCCTTTGATGAATAGCATGGTCGCCGAGGCCACCAGAAAAACGGCGAACAAGATTTGGAGGTGACGCTCGTGCACCCGGTAGGCCCATTTCACTCCACAGCCAACGCTTAACAGTCCTCCTAACGCCATGGCCAGGCCCATAGGTCAATCCACATGGCCATTCCAGCAGTAGGTCGCCAACGTAATCACGGTGCTTGGAAGCGCGAGCGTCAGGGCCATGCCCTGCGCAGCCTGCTGATACCTCCAGAGTGCAAGGGCGACGTTCGGAACCATCATGACCAAAGCAGTGCCCTGAGCCAGCGTTTGGCTTAAACCCAAGATTAGGGTCATGAGCGGAATGGCAACGAGGCCGCCCCCAATTCCGAAGAAGCCACCCAGTGCGCCCATGAGAACGCCAAAAACGAAGTCAAATAGGAAGTTGATCATGTCGCCAGCCGTGTGAGTCAGTTGGCAAGTGGGAGTCCGCCGGTCAAAGAAACGCAGGAGGCCGTGATCAAACTAAGTGAGGAAAATCTTCTCTATGAATAGGACTTCCACGGTATGTGAATTGAGGGGGAGTAGAGCTCCGTTACATGCGCGATTGGGGGCGGCAGCGCTGTTGTAAGCATTGCTACACTTGCGGATCAAGGCGCCTTATCAAAATGTCCAGCCCTTGCGACAGCGCGTCGGCGGACATTGCAGGCGACTGATCAAATCTCCGCCTTGGCCCAGAATGTTTCTGCAGACTGACTGAGTGTTGCTTTGGGCCGTGTCAGATGAATTTCCAAAGGAATGTCCCAGCTTTCATCGAGCGCCCGGACCAGACGCCCGTCCAGTATCTCCTGCTCCGTAAGGCTCTTGGGTAACCACGCCACGCCCTTGCTTTCCAACGCCATGGACATCAGCACCGCTGCAAGGTGACTGGTGAAAAGGGACTTCAGGTGAAGATAATCTTCTTTGCCCCTAAGTCTGTGCGCGACGATACGGCCCAGCCCGGATTCATGGGTGTAGGCGAGGTAAGGCAATGCCGCAGGCGAAGTACCGAAGTCAGCGTGCGCACTGGCAAGCGGAACGAGAGTGTCTTCGCCCACCTTTTTGCTGATGAAGTGTTCGGGTGGCAATAGCGGCGGAACGTCGGGGTGGCGGTGGCATAGTAAAAACTGAACCTGGCCATGAATCAGCATTTGTTCACAAACGGCCATGCTATCTGAGTGCAGTTGCACTGCTTCGATTGGTGCACCGCTTTCAGCACTCCGGAGCCACTTCGGGAAAAAGGTAAAAGAGAGGGAGTGGGTCGCCGCAAATTGTAATGACCTGGCTGCCACCCCTGCGACCTCTTGAGCTTCGCTGCGTATCCGGTACAGGGATCGGGCCGCTTCCTGAGCACTGGGCAAGATATGCCTTCCAGCCTCGGTGAGCGTGGCTCCGTGTGGTGAGCGCACGAACAGCTCAACGCCCATCCAATTCTCCAGAGAGCGAACTCTGCGGCTGAAAGCCGGTTGGGTTACATGACGCGCTTCGGCCGCCCGCACAAAGCTCCCGTACTCCGCGAGCGCTGAAAGATCTTCAAGCCAAACCAGTTCCAAGGGCCATGCCTCCTGTGCATAGGGTCCGGCATTAATAGCATTGGGCGAGCGCTACCTCAACGCATAACGTGGGGTCACATACAACAAGAGGAACTGTCATGCGCATCGTCGACATCCGTGAAAAAACCGTTTCCATTGCCTCGCCAATTGCCAACGCGTACATCGATTTTTCCAAGATGACCTGCTCGGTCGTCGCTGTGGTCACGGATGTGATTCGCGACGGTAAGCCGGTCATCGGTTATGGCTTCAACTCCAACGGTCGCTATGGCCAAGGCGCATTGATGCGCGACCGCTTCCTGGCTCGTATCACTGAAGCAGACCCAGACACTCTCATTGACCATGAAAACAACAACTTGGACCCGTTCGCCATCTGGAAAACCCTGATGACCAACGAGAAACCAGGGGGGCACGGTGAGCGCTCTGTCGCCGTGGGCACAATCGATATGGCTGTCTGGGATGCCGTAGCAAAAATCGAAGGCAAACCGCTGTACCGCTTGCTCGCTGACCGTTACCGCAATGGTGTTGCCGACGACAAAGTCTGGGTGTACGCAGCCGGCGGCTACTACTACCCTGGCAAAGACCAATCGAAGCTCAAGGCCGAGATGCAGAGCTATCTCGACCGCGGCTACGATGTCGTCAAAATGAAGATCGGTGCGGTCCCGCTGGACGAGGATATCCGCCGTATCGAAGCCGTGCTTGAAGTGGTTGGCGACGGCCGCCGCCTGGCCGTCGATGCCAATGGGCGGTTCGATCTGCGGACCGGCATCGCCTACGCCGAAGCCATCAAGAAGTACAACCTGTTCTGGTACGAAGAGGTCGGTGATCCCCTCGACTATGCGCTGCAGGCTGAGCTGGCAAATCACTATGAACTGCCTATGGCCACTGGCGAAAACCTGTTCTCTCATCAGGACGCCCGCAACCTGCTGCGCCACGGCGGCATGCGGCCTGATCGTGACTATCTGCAGTTCGACTGCGCGCTGTCTTATGGCCTTGTCGAATACATGCGCACCCTCAAGGTGATGGAAGAAATGGGCTGGTCTTCCCGCCGCGTTGTACCCCACGGTGGCCACCAGATGTCGCTCAACATTGCCGCCGGCCTGCATCTTGGTGGTAACGAATCGTACCCGGATGTGTTCCAGCCGTTCGGCGGCTTTGCGGACGGCATCCAGGTTGAAAACGGCTACGTCGGCCTGCCCGACATCCCAGGCGTGGGCTTTGAAGCCAAATCCGCCCTGTACGCCGTAATGCGTGAACTGGGGGAGGGCTGATCATCTTCGGTATGCGGTCTCTGTAGACGAGGCCGCAGTACCAGGCGGCGCAGCAGCGCCGCCAAGCCACATGCCCATCACAAAAATAAAATGAGGTGCTTCCGTGGATCTTTCCAAATCCCGCTGGTACAGCCAGCTGTATGTGCAAGTGTTGATCGGCATCGTGATCGGTGCGGCAATCGGTTACTTCGTACCCGACATCGGCGCCAAGCTCCAACCCTTCGCCGACGGCTTCATCAAACTGATCAAGATGCTGTTGGCACCGATCATCTTCGGTACTGTTGTTGTTGGTATCGCCAAGATGGGCAGCATCAAAGAGGTTGGCCGTATTGGTGTTAAGGCGCTTATCTATTTCGAGATCCTGTCGACCATTGCGTTGGTCGTCGGCCTCATTGTGGTCAATATTGTTAAACCTGGCGAAGGTATGAACATCAACGCCAGCACCCTCGATGGCAGTGCCATCAGCAAATACAGCCAGGCCGCGAGTGAACAAGGCGGCACGATCGAATTCTTCCTCAATATCATCCCGCATACCTTCGTCGGCGCTTTCTCCAACGGCGTCATGCTGCAGGTGATCCTGCTTTCTGTCTTGATGGGCGTCGCACTTGTGCAGATGGGTGAAACCAGCAAACCGCTGATCAACACCATCGACTTGTTCCTGCAAGGCCTGTTCAAAATCGTCGCAATGGTCATGCGCCTGGCTCCGATCGGTGCCGGTGCGGGCATGGCATTCACCATTGGCAAATACGGTATCGGTACGTTGCTGTCACTCGGCCAACTGCTGGTCGCACTGTATATAACTACTCTCATATTCATCGTGGTCGTGCTCGGTGCCGTCGCCAGATGGTCTGGAATGCCACTGATGCAGTTCCTTCGCTATTTCAAAGATGAAATTCTTATCACCCTCGGCACCTGCTCAACCGAAGCCGTGCTACCGAGAATGATGGTGAAATTGGAGAAGCTCGGCTGCAGGAAATCGGTGGTCGGCATGGTGCTCCCTACGGGCTACACCTTTAATGCGGACGGCACCTGCATCTACCTCACAATGGCTGCCATCTTCATCGCCCAAGCGACTAATACGTCGCTGACGTTCATGGATCAAATGATTCTGCTGGCTGTATTCCTGCTGACCTCCAAAGGCTCGGCTGGCGTTGCGGGTGCAGGGTTTGTAACGCTGGCTGCAACGCTCACAACTATCCATTCCATTCCATTGGTGGGCCTTGTGCTGCTCCTGGGCATCGATCGGTTCCTCAACGAAGCGCGGGCGGTGACCAACCTGATCGGCAATGGCATCGGCACCATCGCGATTGCCAAGTGGGACAATTCGTTTGATGTCGAAGCTTGTGAACGAGAAATCGCAGCCATGAAACAGGAAAAGGCGGAAAGGAAGGCCTTGCTGGCGCATAAGTGAAATCGCCCTTACTTCCGGTCATCGCGCTTGAAGGTCGGCGATGATCGGTCGTGATCTGGTTTCTTAAGCCTCGCCTAGCATGCTTTGCACCAGCTGAATGAATGTAATGGAGCCAAATATGATCAAGCGATCGCATCATGAATTGCGCAAAGCGTTTGGTGATCTGCTTCAAGGACATGTCTGTAAATTTGCGGCTTCTGTATTCGATCCTATCTCGGTGCGTATGGCATCCGACCTCGGCTTCGAGGTGGGCATACAGGGAGGCTCTGTCGCTTCGCTTCAAGTGCTTGTGGCACCGGACATTGCACTGCTGACGCTTGATGAATATGTCGAGCAGGTCACCAGAGTTGGGCGTGCGAGCCAAATCCCTGTCATCGCAGACGCCGACCATGGGTTTGGGAATGCGCTGAATGTCATGCGCACAGTCAGTGCGTTGCAGAAAGCCGGCGTTGCTGCGTTAACATTGGAAGACACTCATCTGCCGGCCAAATATGAAGAGCAATCGCCGGTGCTGATCGGAGGGGAAGAGGCCGCAGCCAAGATCTACGCTGCTCGATTTGCCCGCTCGGATGATACCCTCAGCATCATCGCCAGCACGAATGTGGCCGCTACCACGCTAGAAGACGCTATCGCGCGTACTACGGCCTATGAGAAAGCGGGTGCAGATGCTATTTGCCTGGTTGGGGTTAAAGACTTCCCTCACTTGGCGGCACTCACGGAACACCTCAACACGCCGATCATGCTTGTAAACTACGGTAATCCGGCGCTCAGCGATGTTGAGAAACTTAGCGCTGCCAATGTGCGCATCGTGGTCAATGGGCATGCCCCTTACTTTTCTGCGATCAAGTCGATCTACCAAGCGCTGCGTGAGCAAAGCGGTTCTCAGGGGGGAGCTCTCCCTCCCTGAGCTGATTTCTAAATTCACGTGTGTGGAGAGTTATCGAGAGTGGACAAAGACGTACCTGAAGGTGGGGCACGACTCGCCGCCCTGAGTAGCCCCAGCAAAATCATTAGACCAGTTCAACTACCCGCCCTGTGATCAAGACCGCCGAAGTCCGAAGGCTCGCTGCAGCTCTCGGCTGGCCAGGATGCTATCGCTTCATTCGGCTTTTTCACAATCACACACGGAACGCGGCGTTCCACGTTAAGAATATTTTTCAGGCTGAAGCAGCTAGGCGTTTCGCTACTGTGAAACTGCCATCCAGCCGGCACAAGCCGTCATGACAGTTGCGCCGGTGCGGTTCAACCGCTTCATGGCCTTAGTCGACCGAACCGCCCGCGCGATTTTCGACGCCGTAAGTACGTAACCCAACTGAACGGTTAAGTCGATAGTGATGCCTAGCAAGCTTATGTACACGACCTCAGCGATAGTAAGGGACGTGAGATCGAAGGCGTGGGGCAGGACAGCCCCGAAGAACACCACAGCTTTAGGGTTACTCAGGGTCAATATCGTGCCCCCGAGAAGGCCCCGACCTGCCGATCGATTGAACTGCAGGGTTGGGTTTTCCACATCCTTCGTCCAGAGATTCCACGCGATGAAGAGGATGAAGGCTACACCCAGCCATTTCACGGTGACGAACACTTCCTCGTATTGCAGGGCCATTGCAGCAAGCCCAAGCGTTGCCACAAGCAACCAAACCGTATTCCCCAATACCATACCGGCGACGTAGGACAGCGATGAGCGAGCTCCATAGGCAACAACCTGACCCATCAGGCCAACCTGGGCGGGACCTGGGATTGCAGCGGCTATTGCAAATGGGACTGCAAAAAACCAGATTGAAGATGTACTGCTCACGATGAAGCCTCGCCATTACAATGAGGGTGCCTCGGCGATACTCGCGCAATACTTGCCATCACGCAATGAATAACCCCGCGTTGACCTGGATAGCTACAGATGTCCATCAAGCTCGGACGAGTTGCGAGATCAAGGACGATCTCCGTAACAACAGGCAGTAGATAATGGAGTTGAGATGGCGCTTCCCCCGTTACACAGCTTTAAAGTATTTGAGAGCGTTGCCCGGTTAGGAAGCCTTGCCGGCGCAGCGGTTGAATTACATGTCACCACCGGTGCGGTCAGCCAACAGCTCAAGGTCTTGCAGTCGAGCCTGGGCGTGGAGCTGTTCACCAAGCAGGGCCGCAGATTGGTCCTGACGGCTAGAGGCCGCTATTTGCACAAGCGCATCGCTAGTGCCATGCGCGATATCAGCGATGCCATAGGTGAGCTACGGATTGGCAACGAGCAGGAACAGCCGCTCGTTGAGATAAAGTTGTCCATCCCACCGGCCGAAGGCACCGAGTGGTTGGTCTCCCCTTTACTCCGTTTCATGGTCGACTCGCAGCTGGTAAAGGTAAGCGTGATTACGGCGCCGAATATGGCGCAGGTGGATTGGCGCCGGGCCGACGTCGCAGTGGTTTATGGCACACCTCCTTGGCCGGGATATTGGTGGCGCCTTCTGCATGGTATTCGAATGATTCCAGTATGTAGTCCTCAATATGCGCGAGGTCCATTGGCTATTCACGAAGTTGAAGACCTAATGAAACATCGGCTATTACATGAGGACGCCGGTAGTCAGTGGCAGCAATGGCTGGCCGAGGCGGGGTATGTGCGTGGCGGCTTTGAAAATATCCATTTCGAAGATTTCGGTATGGTGCTACAGGCCGCACGAGAAGGATTTGGCGTTGCGCTGAGCGATGAGACCGTTTCTGCCCGGGATCTGGATGAAGGCCGACTGATATGCCCCTTGCCGCTCTCCGTGCCCGCACTGCATAACTACTACGTCGTTTGCACTGAGCGCACGCGTGAACGACAAGAGGTACGGGCGTTTATCGATTGGTTATTGGATACAATCGGGCAGCCGGGTCAATAACCAAACCCACGACCATCAGTGAAGCGAATGTTCGTCAGGATGCTGATGTCTTTATGGACCTTATAGAGCTCGGAGCTTTTGATGAGCTCTGGATCGCTGAACGATTCTCCCTGAGCCCGACCCGCTTGTATCTGAAGCATCTTGTCCCGGATGGCCACTACATCGGCATAGGTCATGGCTGGCACCTTGGATGGATCCTCATCAGCATGGGCGCCATAGATAGCTGTCTGTGGATTGATGACCTTCAACGTGGCATTCAGTGACGAGACATAATCCTTGAGGTTCCCGGCCAATAGCCAAGAAGGATAGAGGTGATCACCGGCCAGCAGGATGTTATGCGCTTCATCGTAGAGAGCCACTTCGTCCTGAGTATGCCCCGGTACGCTGAGTAAGCGGACCTGCAAGCCACCTAAGTCGATAATCTCCTGTGGTTTCACTAATCTTGTCACTTTAAAAGGAGGAACTACCATGTGGTCGAAATTACCGAGATAAACCGGTTCCGGTACTTGGTAGAGGTCATCTTTCACCTTGAACTTGCGGGTGAAAGGGGTATCGACCAGATACACGCTCTGAAAATTGTGCAGACCGCCCAGGTGATCGAAATGGAGGTGCGATGGCAAGACTGAGAGTGGTTTATCTGTGATTTTCTTAGCCACCTCCGTAATGTTCTCCTTCTGGTTCGCCCCGGCGTCGAACATCAGGGCCTTTCTCTCACCTACGATGAGGTAGGAGTAGTTTTTCTGGTAGTAGCTCGGTTCTCCGATGGCATATAGGAAATCAGTCAACCTATGAACGACGAAGGGTGGACCATCTGTCTTGCTTGCCTCGTCAGCATGAGCAACGGACGGGGTGGAAAGCACGGCGATGGACATCAGGGATAGGGCTTTTATGAGCTTGCGCATGGGGCGCGGACCTCTTCTTATAATTACTGAAAAGGCAGAGCATCGTCTGCAGTGAAATCTAACCGTTAGCGGTGTCGGAATTCAATCCAGCCTTTTTGAGCAGACAAAATTCAGTTGAGCTAAAGCGTCAGACACATGCAAAAAAGCTGGCGCGCATCAGTGGATTGGCCCTTGCCAAGACAGGCCGAAGTGGTTTGTCTCACGCGCACAGTCAGTGAGCTCCAGAAAGCGGGTGTTGCCGCGTTAATCCTGCAAGACACTCACCCGCCAGCCAGACTCGAAGAGCAATCGCCGGTGCTAATTAGAGGGGAGAGGCGGCGGCCAAGATCTATGCTGTTCAATTTTCACGTTGAGTTGGATTCATGGAGAGGCAGATTGAACCGGCGTGAAGATTCAATACAGACTAAATGAAAACGTGGAACTGCCTGAACAGCGCCGCCATCAATAACCCTGCGGTGATTGCGGGAAGTGGCTTGCGCAGCGCGAGCATCACGATCGCGGTCGTCAACAAGGCAACACGTGCCCCGTTATCCCCCGTGACCGCCAGCGGTGTCAGCACCGCTACCAACACTGAGCCCGACATGGCATTTATGAATTGCTGCACCCTGTAGTTGATTGGGACGAACGACATCACGAACACCCCACCCCAGCGGGTCACAAGAGTGACCACAGCCATGATCAGAATGATGTACAGCGTGCCGAATCCCGAGATATCAATGCTCATGCTTTTTTCTCCGTCCAAACGGCGCCGAGCAGGCCACCAGCCAAGGCTCCGGTGACGACGTGGCTGTTTTCAGGCAGATATGTATACGCGATTAACGATGCAGCGGCTGCCACACTCCAGATGATCAGCATGCGTGGGTTCTTCTGGCCGCCGAGCACCATTGCCAGCAGGAAACAGCCCATGACCATGTCCAGGCCCAGGCTGACCGGGTCCTGGATGACCGTGCCAAATTTCAGCCCCAGCCAACTACCAAGCGTCCAGGCCGACCAAAGCGCAAGGCCGCCACCGAACAGCAGACCCATGCCGGCCTTGCCGTTACTGAACGCCTGCATCGACATCGCCCAGTTGGCGTCCGAAACCACCATCATCACCCCATAGCGCTTGGCGCGTGGCAGCTCGCGCAACCACGGATACAGCGTCGCGCCCATCAACAGGTGCCGGGCATTGATCGCGAACACCGTTACGATCAATGGCACCACCGGAACATGCTGCCCCCACAGGTCGAGTACGGCAAATTGCGCAGCGCCGGCGAAAACCAAACTGCTCATCAGCAGTGTTGATGCTTCGCTCAGGCCTGTTTGCGCGGCGGCTAGGCCGAAGGCGATGGCAAACACCATCACGAACATGGAGATGGGCAGCAGTTGTTTGAAGCCGTTCCATATCTTGTTTCTATTCAGCTCCACCGAGCTTGCATCGACACTCAACACCATTACACCTCATCACCACCGCAGGTTTGTACCACTGTTCAGGCGCCATTCTGAGGACTCCCTCCCGCTCAAGAAAAGCGAATAAGTGTTATAAAGGCCATTCGATTGTCGAATGGCTTGAGATTGGCTATGCACTCCAAGGATCTGCAAATTGACTGGCTGCGGACTTTTGTCGCAGTGGTCGATACTGGTTCGATGACTGCGGCGGCGCGGCAGGTATCGCGCTCGCAATCAGCCGTCAGCATGCAGCTGAAGAAACTTGAGGACAGCATCGGTCGCCCGCTGCTCAACCGCGAGCCTCGGCAACTGTCCTTGACGCCAGCGGGCTTCGACCTGTTGGGCCACGCGCGCAAGTTATTGGCATCCCACTCAACGCTGGTGCTGGCGATGCATGGCGGGGCACTTTCCGGTCGAGTGACGTTCGGCGTTCCAGATGACTACGCCGTGCCCTATCTGGTGCCGGTGCTCAGGCACTTTGCTACGCGTTTCAGCGAGGTCGAAGTCACGTTGGTGTGCGAGGAGTCTACCGCGCTGCTGGCAAAGGTTGATCGAGGTGAGATCGACCTGGCGCTGGTCACGCGTGATGCACCTTCGCGGGGAGAACTGTTGTTCAAGGAGGCACTGGTTTGGGGGGCGGCCGAGCAGCACGAAATCTGGAAGTGCAGTCCCCTGCCTATTGCTGTGCATGAACTGGGCGGACGCCTGCGTAGCGAGATCCTGGCAGCGCTTGACGCTCAGCAGCGTGAGTACCGTGTCGTCTATAACAGCCCGAATGTCTGTGGTCAGATCGCTGCCGCGCAAAGCGGCATGGCGATTGCGGTACTAACCCGGTGCAGCCTTCCACCGAGCTTGAAGATGGTGGATACCCGGCAAGGGTTGCCTGAGCTGCCGGTGATTCAAGTTGTGTTGATGCGTAGCCGGGATTCAAAGGGCTCTCGAGCTGTGGATGCGATGTACGATGAGGTCATGCGGGCTTTGCGCGATCCACTTTGTATCGAATAGAGACTCAAAAGCGCAGCGCCCCGCCGGTACTTAGGCCGACCAGCTGCTGCCAGCATTAGGGCACAGGACGTGACAGCAGCGAGACTCGTGGCTTGCCTAAGGGGCTTATATCGCATGGTTTAAACTGGCCCACCGGCTCACAGTTCAAGTCTGGGAACGGGGCGAAGCCATGTTCCCACAATGGGAAATCAATCTGATTTACAGCTAATCAAACGCACCATTCAGCACTTCATAAATAATCCCGGTCGCCAGCGCCATCAGGATCAAATCCGTCCCAACTTGCTGCCACTCGTACCCGTCATAGTGTGGCAACCTGCCCACCAGTCGACCATCGAGCTTCTTGGCGATACCAGGCGGAAGCGGCTTGCCGCGAGCGAGGTTCTTCTGAATCCCTGGCGGCAACGCAGGCCCCGGGCTCCAGTAATCCCGGTAACCATCGACAATCCCCAGGACGCTCGCATGATTGATACTCGGGCCACCGTGCCAATCACCCTCACCTGACTTTTTGCCTTTGCCGCCATGATCCTGGTTATGCGACTGGTTCCCTTTGGCATTTCCCTGGCCCTTGCCATTGCCATTACCGGGATCAGCCATTGCAGGCAGAGAGCCACAGATCAGGGCGAGACAGGTAACGCCGACGGTGATTGAGCGGAAAATGAACATGGGAGCGTTCCTTCGTGTGGGGGTACATTGTCCAATCTAGACGATTGCTCAATGTCCAGTGCAAACGCCGAAGGCCTCAGCGCTGGTTGGGCATGCAAGCGCGTCGTTTCTGGGGGCGACAGTCAATTCTCAAGAGCATGGCGCAAATGGTTTTTTGGGGAGGTTGCGACAGTTTTGCGGTTTATCCAAAGGAGGCTCAAGGCCAGGGAGTCCGGAGGCGAGTTGCGACGGTTTTAATTCTTTAAATCCATTGCCCCCGTGCCCACACAAGGCCGTGCCTGCAAGCGAAAGTGATTTGCGTGCAGGCGCGGCCTTGTGTCGTGTCAAGGGCTGGAACCCAGCGCATGACAGATCCGATTCAGATCTGCATCGCCATCCCGTCTACATTCATCGCTGCCTGGCGCAACGCCTCGGAGCGAGTAGGGTGGGGGTGGCAGGTAAGGGCGATGTCTTCCGCTGAAGCCGAGAACTCCATGGCTACGCAGAACTCACCAATCATCTCGCTGACACTTGGGCCCACCAGGTGAACACCCAGCACTTCATCGGTTTCGGCATCGGCCAGGACCTTGGCGAAGCCTTCGGTCTCGTGGTTGATCTTGGCCCGGCTGTTGGCAGTGAACGGGAACTTGCCCACCTTGTAGGCACGCCCTTCGGCCTTGAGCTGTTCTTCGGTCTTGCCCACGGTTGCCAGCTCGGGGCGGGTGTAGATCACGCCGGGGATGAGGTTGTAGTTGACCTCGTGAGGCTTGCCGGCAATGCGTTCGATGCAGGCCACTGCTTCGTCTTCCGCCTTGTGCGCGAGCATCGGGCCGGAAGTGACGTCGCCGATCACCCAGACACCCGGCACTGCAGTGCGGTGGTGCTGGTTGTCGAGCATGCCGCGCTTGTCGGTTGCCAGGCCCACGCTTTCAAGGTTGAGGCCCTGGGTGTAGGGGCGACGGCCGATCGCCACCAGCACGTAGTCGGCCTGCAGTGTTTCTGCGCTGCCGCCCGCGGCCGGTTCCAGGGTCAGGCTTACGCCCTCGGCGCTGGTGCTGGCCTGGGTTACCTTGCTGCCCAGCCTGAACACCATGCCTTGCTTGGCCAATGCCTTCTGCAGGGTTTTTGCGGTTTCTGCGTCGGTGCCCGGGCAAATGCGGTCGAGGTACTCGATGACCGTGACCTGGCTACCCAGACGACGCCACACGGAACCCAGCTCAAGGCCGATCACACCCGCACCGATGACGATCAGGTGCTTGGGCACCTGTGGCAGGGACAACGCACCGGTCGAGTCGATGATGCGCTGGTTGTCGATGGTCACCCCGGGCAGCGGGGTGGGCTCGGAGCCGGTGGCAATAACGATGTCTTTGGCCTGCAGCACGTTTTCGCTACCGTCGTCTGCCTTCACCACGACCTTGCCGACGCCGTCCAGGCGGCCCCAGCCCTTGATCCAGTCGACCTTGTTCTTGCGAAAAAGGTACTCGATGCCCTTGGTCAGGCCAGTCACGCTCTCGTCCTTCTGCTTCATCATCTGGGCGAGGTTGAGGTTGGGCTTTACTTCGATACCGAGGTGCGCGAACTCGTCACCGCTGGCGGCCTCGTACAGCTCGGAAGCATGCAACAGTGCCTTGGACGGCATGCAGCCCACGTTCAAGCAGGTGCCGCCCAGCGTCGAGCGGCCTTCCACGCAGGCTACGCTCAGGCCCAGCTGGCCAGCGCGGATGGCTGCGTTGTAGCCGCCAGGGCCACCGCCGATGATCACCACGTCATAGGATTTCATGGGTTCAACTCCAGGATGTAGAAGCGCGAGAGGGGCATAAGGTTAAGCTGAGATGCTGAAATTGTATACAATCTGCTGCGCGTATAAGATCAGTTGGTTCTAGACCATGGTCTGGTTTAGAGGAAACATCCCACGAATGAACTACTCTGATCCGGCGACGTTCGAAATATCAGGCGTCGTGGCCAATTGCGGATAGGAGGGTCGTTATGCTTGGGCAACTTCCACCGGCACTGCAGCGCTTGCATCTGCCGCTTCGCCTGAAACTGTGGGACGGTAACCACTTTGATCTAGGGCCCAGCCCGCAGGTGACGATTCTGGTCAGAGAGCCTCAGCTGATCAGCCAGTTGACGCACCCCAGCCTCGACCAGCTGGGCGCGGCATTCGTCGAAGGCAAACTGGACCTTGAAGGCGATATCGGTGAGGCCATCCGCGTGTGCGATGAGCTGAGCGAAGCGTTGCTGACAGATGAAGCCGAAGCGCTGCCGCAGCGGGTGTCTCACGACAAGAGCACAGACGCCGAAGCCATCTCCTATCACTATGACGTTTCCAATGCGTTCTACCAGTTGTGGCTGGACCAGGACATGGCGTATTCGTGTGCCTACTTCCGCGAGCCCGACAATACCCTCGATCAGGCGCAACAGGACAAGTTTGACCACCTGTGTCGGAAACTGCGCCTGGACGCAGGTGATTACCTGCTCGACGTGGGTTGTGGCTGGGGCGGGCTGTCGCGTTTTGCCGCCAGGGAGTATGGCGCCAAAGTGTTTGGTATCACCTTGAGCAAGGAGCAACTGAAGCTCGGTCGCCAGCGCGTCAAGGCCGAGGGCCTGAGCGATAAGGTTGACCTGCAGATTCTCGACTACCGCGACCTGCCGCAGGACGGGCGCTTCGACAAGGTGGTCAGTGTCGGCATGTTCGAACATGTCGGGCATGCCAACCTGGCGCTGTACTGCCAGAAACTGTTCGGGGCGGTGAGGGCAGGGGGGCTGGTGATGAACCACGGTATCACCGCCAAGCATGTCGACGGCCGACCTGTCGGCCGTGGTGCAGGAGAGTTCATCGACCGCTACGTGTTTCCCCACGGCGAGTTGCCTCACCTTTCGATGATCAGCGCCAGTATCTGTGAAGCGGGGCTGGAGGTCGTGGACGTGGAAAGCCTGCGTCTGCACTACGCAAAGACCCTGCACCACTGGAGCGAGAACCTGGAGAACCAGCTGCACAGGGCGGCGAAACTGGTGCCCGATCATACCTTGCGTATCTGGCGCCTGTACCTGGCTGGGTGTGCCTATGCGTTCCAGAAGGGCTGGATCAATCTCCACCAGATCCTGGCCGTGAAGCCATACGCAGATGGACACCATGACCTGCCTTGGACCCGCGAGGACCTCTATCGCTGAATCATGAAGCGAGCTGGCTCCCCTGCAGGAGTGGGTGAACCCGCTCTTGCAGCGCCGACCCCGGGGTGGATTTGCCCGTCACAGAATCGGCGAAATCAACCGGGCAATGCGCATCCCCAATTGCTGCAGCCGATGAGTGTCGAGACTGTCCTCCGCAGTAATTTCCCTGGCCTGTTCGAAGTCATTGACTAGCATGTGCTCGACCTGGTCAGCGAACCCGCGGTCGACTGTCAGCAGGGTGATCTCGAAGTTCAGGCGAAACGAACGGTTGTCCAGGTTGGCACTGCCGATTGCGCTGACATCATCATCCACCAGCACCACTTTCTGGTGCAGGAACCCCGGCTGGTAGCGGAACATGCGCACACCTGCACGCACTGCTTCGAAGGCGAACAGGCTGGAGGCGGCGTAGACGATGCGGTGATCTGGCCGCGACGGAATCAGCACGCGTACATCTACTCCACGCAGAACCGCCAGGCGCAGGGCGGCGAATACAGCCTCGTCCGGGATGAAGTAGGGGCTGGTTATCCATACCCTTCGAGTCGCGGAATGGATTGCTTCGAGGAAAAATAGCGCGCAGGTTTCCTGTGGGTCGGCTGGGCCGCTGGCCAGCACCTGGCACAGCACGCCATTGTCCGGGTAGGCATCGGGCAGTATCAGCGGTGGAAGCTGGCGCGCGGCCCAGTACCAGTCTTCGGCGAACGACTCCTGCAGGCAAGCCAGGACCGGCCCGCTGATCTGTACATGGGTATCACGCCAAGGCGAAAGCTGTGGGTGTTCGCCCAGGTATTCGTCACCCACATTGTGCCCGCCGAGGAAACCCAGCACGCCGTCCACCACCACGATCTTGCGATGGTTGCGGAAGTTCACCTGGAAGCGATTGAACCAGCCGCGACGGGTGGCGAAGGCATGGATCTGCACGCCACCTTCTCGCAATACCTGGCTGTAGCTTGCCGGCAAGGCATGGCTGCCCACCCGGTCGTAGAGCACGAACACCTGCACCCCTTCGGCCGCTTTGCGTAACAGCAGTTGCTGAAGTGCCTTGCCGAGGGTGTCGTCGTGGATGATGAAGAACTGCACCATCACCACCTCGCGGGCTTTCTCGATCGCCGCAAAGATCGCGTCGAAGGTGGCCTTGCCGTCGATCAGCAGCTTCACCTGATTGTTCGCCAGGCACGGCATGCGCCCCAGCTTGGGCATGGCGCGCAGGGCCGCGTAGCTCTCAGACTCACGGGCAGTAAGGGCTTCTTCCACCCAAGGTCGCCAGTTGAGGTTGGCCATAGCTACATGCATTTCCTGGTTGGCCTGGCGCCGCGCCTTGATGTAGGCATAGAAGGACCGGGCACCGAAGACCAGGTAGGGGATCAGGGTAAGGTAGGGAATGAAGAACAAAGGCATGGCCCAGGCAATCGCGCCTTGGGCAGTGCGCACGGTGAACAGCGCGTGCAGCGCGGCGACCATACCCAGCAGATGGATCAGGCCGAGTAGGTAACCGAGGAAGTAAGGGCTGTGGTAATCCATATGCATCCTGCTTGGCCGAGTACACTTGAGGTAACAGAACACGTTCCCCCGCCACCTTGCAACCCGCAGGTGGATTTAGCGTCTAAGCCTCAGCCCGGCGCACTTCGCCGGTTTTTTCCAGGAGCGTTCGTCCATGAAGATTCGTCTGCCACTGTTGGCGTTGGCCCTGGGCATGAGCAGCACGCTTGTGCATGCACAGATGCTGCAGCCAGGTTTGTGGGAGCTGACCACCAGCAACATGCAGGTCGATGGCAAACCGTTACCCGACATGGGGTTCATGCTGGGCCAGTTAAAAAATTTGCCGCCGGAGCAGCGTGCGATGATGGAGGGGGTGTTGGCAAAACAGGGGGTTACCGTCGGGGGTAACGGGGTGCGTTCGTGCCTTACCCCAGAGCAGGTGGCAACCAACGATATTCCGCTGCAGGACCCCAAGTCAGGTTGCACGCAAAAAATCACTGACCGTACCGGTAATGTCTGGAAGTTCGAGTTCAGCTGCCCCAAGGCTCAGGGCAGCGGCCAGGCCACCTTCCTCAGCGATCGGGAATTCACTACCCAGGTCAATGGCACGTTCAACGCGTCGGGTGTGCAGCAGCAAGGTAGCATGAACACCCGTGCGGTATGGCTGGGCAGCGACTGCGGTACGGTCAAGCCTCGCAGCTGACATCCCACTGCCACTGACTTGTGGCGACAGCGTCGTGGGCATGCAGGCTTTCTGCATGTTCCACACGCAACCTGAAAGCGGTGCTCCATTCCAGTTGCTTTACCGCATTGTGCAGGCGGCGTGCGGCATCTTCACAAAACATCAGGTTCTGGCCGTTGGCCAAGGCGAACGCTTGCTCGTCAGCGCGTTTCACCGCAGTTTGGACCGCGGTTCCCAGGCTCGCCTCCACGCAATCAATCAATTCGGTGATTGGCAGCACTGTCTGATTACTCCGCAATCGCACCTGAATTTTCGCAGTACTTCGCTGGCTATGGGGGGTAGCCAGGATGCCTTGGGCGCTGCCTAGCCACTCCAGTACCGAAGCTTTGTTGATCTGCTGCTGGCTGAAACTGGCTTGGAACTGTTGCTGAATCAGCTGTCGCGCAAGCGCCGCCGAGCACGGGCAGGTCGATGAATAAGGTACAGAAACCAATAGTTCCACGTGGAACATTTCATTTTGGATCCTCGCATCGACGGTTACGTCGTAACTTTTCCAGCCTGCAAGCGGGCTGACCAATGCAGGCCTTTTCAACAGATGCTCGAAGCTGAGGCGTAGATACGCGGCAGAAGACAGGCCCTCATGGCTGCTCATGAAGTCAGCCAGAAGTTGGCGGATTGCGAGGGGCGTCAGTGGCTGATTCGCCAATGACTCAAGAGCCAGGTACAGCCGCGACATGTGGATCCCACGTGAGCTGCCGTCTATCAGGTTTACGCCAGCATCGGCTTTGGCCGCCGTGCTGCGCCCATCGAATTGCACTGGCAGCGCTATGCCGCACATACCCACCCAGTGCAATGGCAGGGCGTGTTCTTGATGTTGTGCAGCGATGTCGGGGAGCTTGAGCTGGGTCATCGGGCTTTCCAAACGAAGTGAGGCATTAGCGGCAGCCGCCAATCAAACTGCAATGCAGGTTGTAGCGTTGCCCAGTGGAACTGGATACACGGTTGAGGGTGGTCCAGCCCACGCGACGGCTGTAACCCATCCAGGCCTCGCCATCGGTGGCAACGCCGGTGAAAAAGGTGAACGTGCCGAAGCGGTTGTTGGTTTGGGCCCAAAGGCGCCGGCTGTTTACGTCGTAGCCACGCAGGTAGAACGTGGTGCCTTCGGTGCGCACGCTGTAGTAGTTGCCCTTGCCATCCTGGCAGGCCAGCAGCGTGGCGCTGCGTGTACACAGCGCCAACGCGCTGCCCTGTGGCATGGCTAAAAGCGAAGTGGGCATGCTGAACAGCAGCAGCACCACGGCGCGCGACACATTCATTTGTCATCCCCTGTGAGCACTCGTCCGTCGCGAATGGCTTGGCGAAATTGTATTGTTACTTTATAACATTGTGCAATGCATCATTTCGAATGCGCCCGCCTGAAGAGGTTCCGCCATGCCCAACCGTCTCCCCGTCACTGTTCTGTCCGGCTTTCTTGGGGCCGGCAAGAGCACTCTGCTCAACCACGTACTGCGTAATCGCGACAACCTTAGGGTGGCTGTGATCGTTAACGACATGAGCGAAATCAACATCGACGCAAGCGAGGTGCAACGCAATGTCAGCCTCAATCGTGCAGAAGAGAAACTGGTGGAGATGAGCAATGGCTGTATCTGCTGCACGTTGCGTGAGGACTTGCTCGAAGAAGTAGCGAAGCTGGCCGAAGAAGGGCGTTTCGATTATCTGCTGATCGAGTCCACAGGTATCTCGGAGCCACTGCCCGTGGCTGAGACCTTCACCTTTCGTGACGATCAGGGTCGGAGCCTGTCCGACATGGCGCGGCTGGACACCATGGTCACCGTGGTCGATGGGCTCAATTTCATGCGCGACTACCAGGCGGCGGAAAGCCTGGCCAGCCATGGCGAAACATTGGGCGAAGAAGATGAGCGGTCGATCAGTGACCTGTTGATCGAGCAGGTGGAGTTCGCCGATGTGCTGCTGTTGAGCAAAATTGATCTGATCAGCCAGCATGACCGCGATGAGCTGGTCGCAATTTTGCGCAGCCTGAATTCCCGGGCACAGATCATACCCATGGTACTGGGCCAGGTGCCGCTGGCGCGGATCCTGGATACCGGTCTGTTCGATTTCGACCAGGCTGCGCAAGCGCCCGGCTGGCTGCAAGAATTGCGCGGTGAGCATGTGCCGGAAAGTGAAGAGTACGGCATCGCAGCAACAGCTTGGCAGGCCCGCCGACCGCTTCATCCACAACGCTTTTTTGATTTTATCCACAAGCCTTGGAGCAATGGCCGGCTACTGCGTTCCAAGGGGTTTTTCTGGCTGGCCAGCAAGTATCAGGAAGCCGGCAGCTGGTCACAGGCAGGAGGCATGATGCGCCACGGTCTGGCCGGCCGTTGGTGGCGATTCGTGCCGCGCGAACAGTGGCCTCAGGATGTGGATAACACTGCGTCGATCTTGAAACACTGGGTCGCCGAGACCGGTGACTGCCGCCAGGAGCTTGTGTTCATTGGGCAAAATATCGACTTCCAGAAATTATCCACAGCCCTTGATGCCTGCCTGTTGACGGATGAAGAAATGCGTTTGGGCCATATGGCTTGGCTGCGTCTGCCCGATCCATTCGGCCCATGGCACGAAGAGGCGGCAGCATGAAACCGCACAAGCAGCCTGTGGATATCTTTCAGGTGTTCGGTGATACCCCACAGGTGCTCACCGAAGTGCTCCAGGATGGCATCAACCTGGCGGTGTGGCGCCGGCGCCTGCCGCCGCAATTGGAGGACTTTGCCGCATTGTTGGTCAGCCTTGGTCATCCATTGGATGACCAACGCGTAATCGATGTAGACGAGCAGCGCGTGCCGGTAATGCCCGATTTGTTGCGTGAAGCGGCGGACCTGCACGGCTATGAAGCTTTTGTTGCCGATGTGACCTGGCTGGTCGCGGCATACACCTGCCTGGTGGGCGCGCAGCGGGTCGGCTTGCGCCTTCGGCTGCTGGCCGGCCCGATGTGCCCCCGTTTCCATGTGGATAACGTGCCGTTGCGGTTGCTCACCACTTACCTGGGCCCGGGCAGCGAATGGTTGCCTGAGCATGCGACCCCGCGTGGGAAGTTACACACAGAAGATGTGCCTGTGGATAACATCCAGCAGCTGGATGCTGGCGACGTGGCCGTGGTCAAGGGCGAGAAATGGCAGGGCAACGAGGGCTCGGGGCTGGTGCACCGTTCACCCCCGGGCCAGCAGGGGCGGCTGCTGCTCAGCCTTGACTGGCTTGCCTGACGGCGCATAGTGAAGCATCACTCCCTTGAAGCCACCCCATGCTGCAGAACATTCCCACCCATGTAATCGCCGGCCCCCTTGGGGCTGGCAAAACCACCCTTATCCGTCAACTGCTGGCCCAGCGTCCGGCCAATGAGCGTTGGGCGGTATTGATCAATGAGTTCGGCCAGATAGGCCTGGATGCAGCTCTGCTCAGCCGTGACGAGGACGGCATCACCCTGAGCGAGGTCGCGGGGGGCTGCCTGTGCTGCGTCAACGGTATGCCGTTCCAGGTGGGCCTTGGCCGGCTCTTGCGCAAATCCCGCCCTGATCGGCTGTTTATCGAGCCCTCAGGCCTGGGTCATCCAGTGCAATTACTCGCTCAGCTGAATAAAGCTCCATGGCTCGGAGTGCTGACAATTCAGCCGTTGTTAGTGGTTTTGGATGCCCGGTCCATAGTTCGAAGTGAACCGATTCCGCAACCGCAGCTGGAGGCTATTGCTGCGGCTGAAAGTATAGTTTTCAACAAGTCTGAGCTTGTGGATGAAACATCTAAGCTGTTGATAACTAATAATTTTTATACCAAGATCGTTCATTGGGTAGTGCAGGGGCGTCTCCCATTTGCGGCCCTTCCAGGGGTCTCTGCAAAGATTGTCGACACCCCTTCTGTGACTAATGGGATTGTCGACAATCTTGGAATAGTGCCCGCGGTGCTATGGACTGATCCCAGTCAGCCGATCTGTCTTGCCCAGCAGGGAGAGGGTGGATGGAGTATTGGTTGGCGCTGGCATCCGGCTCAGCAGTTTTATCCACAGCGGCTGCAGGCGTTCCTGGGCAATTGGCCGTGGATGCGCGCCAAAGGAGTTATCCACAGCGTGGACGGTTGGCAGTCGTTCAATGGCTTGGCGGGGGATATGCCAGCATGGCAACCCAGTGACTGGCGCAAGGACACTCGTATCGAGCTGATTTTTGCTCAGCCGCAATCGCAACCCGCATTACAAAAGGGGTTGAGCGATTGCCTCGTCAGCTGATCAATTGCGCCAGCGGTTGTGTTCCTGGCGCCACTGCTGCATCTCGATGACATTGTCGGTGCGCGGTGGAGTCTTGATTTCGAACGGGTAGGGTGCCAGTTCGATATGCACGCTATGGGCGCCAAACTGGGTCACGGTACCGGGGTGGCGTTGCTCGCCGGTGACGGTGAACTCGAAGGCGTAGATACGCGCCAGGCGCTTGCGGCCATTGGCATCACGCACTAAGCCGATGCGCTTGAGGGCGACGGCATCGTCGAGCAGTTCGAGGTCAAGCTTGGCGCAATGCTGTTTGACCCGCTCCAGGGCTTTTTCGCGCAACCCGTGGTTGTGCCATAACCAGGCGCCTGCCGACGCGACCAGCATCAGGACGAAGAGGTTCTCCAGGGTCAACATTTGCGTATGCTCCAAACAGGTAGATCCAGCTTAACTGCGTCCCTGGCCTGTCGTACAGGTGGCAATCGAGTTCATACTGCGTTGCGCACAATTCTTGAAACAGTTTTGGAAATCTCCGCATGAAACGTACCCCGCACCTGCTCGCCATTCAGTCCCATGTGGTGTTCGGCCACGCCGGCAACAGTGCCGCGGTGTTCCCCATGCAGCGTATCGGGGTCAATGTCTGGCCGCTCAATACCGTGCAGTTCTCCAACCACACTCAGTATGGCCAGTGGGCGGGCGAAGTGCTTGCCCCGGCGCAAATTCCTGCGTTGGTGCAAGGCATTTGCAACATCGGCGAGCTGGGCCACTGCGATGCGGTACTGTCCGGCTACCTGGGCAGTGCCGAGCAAGGACGGGCGATTCTGGCCGGCCTCGAACGGATAAAGGCGGTGAACCCGAAGGCGTTGTACATGTGCGACCCGGTCATGGGGCACCCTGAGAAGGGCTGCATCGTGCCGCCGGAGGTCAGCGAGTTCCTGCTTGATGAGGCCGTCGCGAGGGCGGACATCCTGTGCCCCAATCAGCTGGAGCTGGACAGCTTCTGTGGGCGCCGTGCGCAATCTCTGGAAGATTGCGTGAGCATGGCTCGCGGCCTGCTGCAGCGCGGGCCGCAGGTTGTGCTGGTGAAGCACCTGGCTTACCCAGGGCGTGCCGCAGACCACTTCGAGATGCTGCTGGTAACGGCCGAACACAGCTGGCATCTGCGCCGTCCGCTGCTGGCCTTCCCGCGGCAGCCGGTTGGGGTGGGGGACCTGACCTCAGGCCTGTTCCTGGCCCGTGTGCTGCTTGGCGATAGCTGGGTGCAGGCGTTTGAATTCACCGCCGCGGCCGTGCACGAGGTGCTGCTGGAAACCCAGGCCTGCGCCAGCTACGAATTGCAGCTGGTGCGGGCCCAGGACCGCATCGCGCACCCACGGGTGCGCTTCGAGGCGCAACCGCTGGCGCTTTAGATACCGTCGGTTTTCAAGTCCTGGTAGCGTTTTTCCAGCTCCTGGCGAATCTGCCGACGCTGCTGGCCTTGCAGGAACCGGCGCTTCTCCTCGCTGCTGTGCGGCTGGCGCGGGGGTACCGGCACCGGGCGACGGTTGTCATCAACCGCGACCATGGTGAAGAAGCAGCTATTGGAATGGCGCACCGAGCGCTCGCGGATGTTTTCGGTCACCACTTTGATGCCGACTTCCATCGATGTGTTGCCGGTGTAGTTGACCGACGCCAGGAAGGTCACCAGTTCGCCCACATGCACGGGTTCGCGGAAGATCACCTGGTCGACCGACAGCGTAACCACATAGCTGCCGGCATAGCGGCTGGCGCACGCATAAGCCACTTCGTCGAGGTACTTGAGCAGGGTGCCGCCATGTACGTTGCCAGAAAAGTTGGCCATGTCCGGGGTCATCAGGACGGTCATGCTCAGCTGGGCGTTTCCAGGTTCCATAGTGTGCTCACGGTCGGGTTGCGCTGAATCGGGCTTGTGGGGGTTGTACTCTGCAGACATTTCTTTCCCCTCTTTGAATTTGCCTTCCTGATACGGGACGTTGGCAGGCGCCGTGTCGTCACGCTGATGATGCCATCGGAGGCGCTTTAACGGCCGATCTGTTTCTGCATATTGCACCAGCTTTTTGCGGCGGGGTGCGATGTTAACCTGAGTACGCCCATGCAACATGGGCTTTCCCGCATTCAATACCGTGTGTACTTGCTGCTCGCTCGGGGTTGCCTTGGCAGAGGAGCGGTCTGCCCAGGCATCCAGACAAAGACGAGAAAAGGAGTATCACGCCATGCATGCCATCAGCTTTATCCAGGACCTGGCAGTCATCATGCTGGTCGCGGGCGTGGTGACCATCCTCTTTCACCGTCTCAAGCAGCCCGTGGTGCTGGGTTACATCGTCGCCGGCTTCATCATCGGCCCGCATACCCCTCCGTTTGGCCTGATTCACGACGAGGACACCATCAAGATCCTTGCTGAACTGGGGGTTATCTTCCTGATGTTCTGCCTCGGGCTGGAGTTCAGCCTGCGCAAGCTGTTCAAGGTGGGTGCAACGGCGTTTATCGCGGCTTTCCTGGAAATCGTGCTGATGATCTGGATCGGCTTCGAGATCGGCCGCTGGTTCGGCTGGAACACCATGGACTCGCTGTTCCTCGGCGCCATCCTGGCCATTTCCTCGACCACCATCATCGTCAAGGCGCTCAATGACCTGAAGATGAAGAACGAGCGCTTTGCCCAACTGATCTTTGGCGTGCTGATCGTCGAGGACATTCTTGGTATCGGCATCATCGCCCTGTTGTCGGGCATTGCCGTCAGCGGCACGGTCAGCTCCGGCGAGGTGTTCTCCACCGTCGGCAAGCTGTCGCTGTTCATGATCGTTGCGCTGGTCATCGGCATCCTGCTGATACCGCGGCTGCTGGCCTACGTGGCCAAGTTCGAAAGCAACGAGATGCTGCTGATTACCGTGCTGGGCCTGTGCTTTGGCTTCTGCCTGCTGGTGGTCAAGCTGGAATACAGCATGGTCCTGGGGGCGTTCCTGATCGGCGCCATCATGGCCGAATCGCGCCAGTTGCTGAAAATCGAGCGCCTTATCGAACCTGTGCGCGACCTGTTCAGCGCGATATTTTTCGTGGCGATCGGTCTGATGATCGACCCCCAGGTGCTGGTCGATTACGCCTGGCCGATCGTGGTCATCACCCTGGCCGTGGTACTGGGCAAGATGCTGTCCTGTGGCATGGGGGCGTTCATCGCCGGCAATGACGGGCGCACGTCGTTGCGCGTGGGCATGGGGCTTTCGCAAATCGGCGAGTTCTCCTTCATCATCGCCGCGCTGGGCATGACCTTGCAGGTGACCAGCGACTTCCTCTACCCGGTGGCCGTCGCCGTATCGGCCATCACCACGTTGTTGACGCCCTACCTGATCCGGGCAGCCGACCCGTTGTCGCAGAAGCTCGGTAGGGTGGTACCCGGCCGCCTGGCACGGGTGCTGTCGTTGTATGGCGAGTGGCTGCGCAACATCCAGCCGCAGGGCGAGAGCGCGATGCTGGCGGCGATGATCCGGCGCATCCTGTTGCAAGTGGGGGTGAACCTGGCGCTGGTCATCGCCATTTTCTTCAGCGGTGGTTACTTTGCAGGGCGTATCGGCAACTGGCTCAGTGAATGGGTCAGCGATGCCAGCCAGCAGAAAGCCGTGATATGGGGCGCTGCACTGTTGCTGTCGTTGCCATTTCTGATTGCCGCCTACCGCAAGCTCAAGGCGCTTTCGATGTTGCTGGCAGAGATGGGCGTAAAGCCGGAAATGGCCGGGCGACATACCCAGCGCGTGCGTCGGGTAATTGCCGAGGTGATCCCGCTGCTGTCGCTGCTGGTAATCTTCCTGCTGCTGTCTGCGTTGTCGGCGAGCATTCTGCCGACCAATGAGCTGCTGCTGGTGATTGCCGTGGTTGCTGCGGTGGTGGTGGCGTTGCTATGGCGCTGGTTTATCCGCGTGCATACGCGCATGCAGATTGCCTTGCTGGAGACGTTGGAGAACAGCCGCGAGAATACCCACTGAGGGTGAAAGCTCCAGTGCGGCCCTGTTGGTGGGTAAACCCCCCACACACAGGGCCGGCACCGGCTGCATCAATTCACAGGTGCTAATCAGCTTTCCAGCCAGACATCACGCGCCCAGTGCCACACCGATTCCCAGCTCTCCTCGCCGGCGATTTCCTCTTCGGCATCCCACAACACCACGGTGCCGTCTTCTTCGACGCAGTAGTAGTTGTCGCCGTCCTGGCACAGGGGAATAAGATCACGCGGCACCCCGGCATCCCAGGCGTTGGAGGCCACCTCTGGCAGGTAGGTGTGCGACTGCGGATCAGTGACGGTGACCGGCTCCAGGGAGCCGTAGACCACATCGCTGACGGTCAGCAGAAATTCTTTGAACACGAACGGAATGTTGATGAACAGCTGTTCTTCAATCTCTACCAACTGGTCCTCGTCGGGAAGCTCCAGGGGCACCGGCACCGGCTCATTGGCTTCACGGAGTTGTTCGATCACTTCTTCCACGGTTCACTTCCTCTGACCTAGATGACAACGCTGCGCGTTATACCCTAGTAGCCCACTTTGGCAAAAGCAAAAACCCCGGGCAAGGCCCGGGGTTTTTTGTGCAGCACGCAGCGGTTAGCCGTTCTGACGGATACCGGCAACCAGCCAAGGCTGGTTCTCGCCTTGGGCGCGAACCATGTGCCAGCTTTCGCTGAACACTTCGCCCTGGTCGAAGCGCGAGTTTTTCGACAGGCCACGGAAGGTGAGGGTGGCGTCGGTGCGGTCGGCGCGGTCGTCGAGACCGTCCAGTTGCACTTCGAGGTTGTCGATGTAGGTGGCCTGGAAGCCATCACCCAGCTCAGCGCGCTCGCGCTTGAGGAACTCGAGCATTTGCGGGGTGACGAACTCGGCGATCTTGTCCATTTCGTTGGCATCCCAGTGCTGCTGCAGCGACTGGAAGTGGTTGCGAGCGGCGGCCAGGAAGCTCTGCTCGTTGAACCAGGCCGGGGCGTTGATCACCGGCGCAGCTGCGGCAGCAGGTGCGGCCGAACCACCGAAGATCGACGGCTGGGCAGGCTGGCCGTGAGCCTCACGCTGCATCGGCGCATGGCCTGGCGCGGCCATTTGCGGCTGCTGCTGGCGACGGCGCGCGGCGATGAAGCGGAACACCAGGAAGGCGATGAGCGCCACGATCAGGAAGTCCATGATCTGGAAGCCTTCGAAACCGTCGCCCATGAACATGGACGCCAGCAGGCCACCGGCGGCGAGACCGGCCAATGGGCCCAGCCAGCGCGAAGCACCGCTGGCAGCAGCCGGTGCACGGCCAGGTGCGGTCGGTGCGGCGGCAGGCGTGGTTGGCGTAGCCTGGCGGGTCTGGTGGATAGGCGCGGAGCCCGAGCTCTTGCCACCGCCGAAGCGCTTGGCGTTGGCGTCCAGGCTCAGCGTCAGGCCGACGCAGAGCGCCAGTGCGATGCTAAGAAAACGTTGCATAAATGGGATATCCCCTGTTGTGGATTGCACGCGCGTCATGTTGCACAGGTTCCCGTGCACATGACCAGCGACATAATGTTTCGAGCTTTTGCCTAAGCTTTGCCCAAGTGTTACAAGGCCTCGAGCTTGGCATACCCCAACATCAGCCATTTGCTGCCTTCGGCAAAATTCACCTGGACCCGCGCCTGGGCGCCGGACCCCTCGAAGTTGAGGATCACACCTTCGCCAAACACCGCATGCTGCACACGCTGGCCAAGGCTGAATGCGGTCTGCGGGATGCTCGCATTGGCAAACAGGTTACTGTTGGTGGCCGTCTTCACCCCGCCGAACGGACGGCTGACGCTATTGGACAGGCGCACTTCCTGCACCAGCCCCGGCGGAATTTCGCGTACGAAACGCGACACCTTGTTGTAGGTTTCGCTGCCATACAGGCGACGAGTTTCAGCGTAGGTCATGACCAGCTGGCGCATGGCGCGGGTGATGCCCACGTAGGCCAGGCGGCGTTCCTCTTCCAGGCGGCCGGGTTCTTCCAGGCTCATCTTGTGCGGGAACAGGCCTTCTTCCATGCCCACCAGGAACACATACGGGAACTCCAGGCCCTTGGCGCTGTGCAAGGTCATCAGCTGGATGCTGTCTTCATGTTCGTCGGCCTGGGTATCGCCGGCTTCGAGCGAGGCATGGCCGAGGAAGGACGACAGTGGCGAAAGCTCGGCGTCTTCGTCGGTGGATTCGAAGTTGCGCGCCGCGCTCACCAGTTCCTCAAGGTTTTCTACCCGTGCCTGGCCCTTTTCACCCTTTTCTTCCTGGTGATAAGTGATCAGCCCCGACTGCTCGATGGTGGTCTGGGTCATGGTATGCAGCGGCATGTCCACGACCTTGGCTGCCAACCCTTCGATCAACTCGATGAACGCCCCCAGGGCACTGGCTGCGCGGCCTTTCAGGGCTTTGCCGGCGATCAGCTGGCACATCGCCTGCCACATCGACAGCTGGCTGTGGCGGGCGTGCTCGCGAATGGCTTCGACGGTTTTTTCGCCAATACCGCGCGGCGGTACGTTTATCACCCGCTCCAGGGCGGCATCGTTGCCTCGGCCTTCGATCAGCCGCAGGTACGCCATGGCGTTCTTGATCTCGGCGCGTTCGAAGAAGCGCTGGCCACCATAGATGCGGTACGGGATCCGTTCGCGCAGCAGGGCTTCTTCCAGTACCCGCGACTGGGCGTTGGAACGGTACAGGATGGCGATTTCGTTACGCGCATTGCCTTGCTTGACCAGGCTTTCGATGGTTTCCACCACGTAGCGCGCTTCGTCGTGCTCGTTGTAGGCCGCGTACAGGGTCAGCGGTTCGCCTTCGCCCATGTCGGTCCACAGCTCCTTGCCCAGGCGCCCGCTGTTGTTCGCGATCAGGGCGTTGGCCGCCTTGAGGATGCCACCGGTGGAGCGGTAGTTCTGCTCCAGGCGAATCATTTCGGCGTCCGGGAAATCGGCGGTGTACTGGTGGATGTTCTCGATCTTGGCGCCGCGCCAGCCGTAGATCGACTGGTCGTCGTCGCCCACCGCCATCAGGCTGTCGCCACCGCGCGCCAGCAGGCGCAGCCAGGCGTATTGCACCGCGTTGGTGTCCTGGAACTCGTCCACCAGCACGTGGCGGAAGCGCCGCTGGTAATGCTCCAGCAGGCCCGGGTGGTCGCGCCACAGGTCCAGGGCGCGCAGCAGCAGCTCGGAAAAGTCGATGACCCCGGCGCGCTCGCAGGCCTGCTCGTAGGCGGTATACACGTCGCGCATGGTGGACAGGAACAGGTCGCCCCCGGCCTGGATATGTTGCGGGCGCAGGCCCTCGTCCTTCTGCCCGTTGATAAACCACTGGGCCTGGCGTGCCGGCCATTTCTGCTCGTCCAGGCCCAACTCGCGCATTACCCGTTTGATCAGGCGCTGCTGGTCGTCGCTGTCGAGGATCTGGAAGTTCTGTACCAGTCGCGCTTCTTGCCAATGGGCCCGCAGCAGGCGATGGGCAAGGCCGTGGAAGGTCCCGACCCACATGCCCGCCGGGTTGATCCCCAGCAGCTGCTCGATCCGCTGGCGCATTTCTGCCGCAGCCTTGTTGGTGAACGTCACCGACAGGATCGAGTGCGGCGATGCCTGCTCCACCTGGATAAGCCAGGCGATGCGGTGCACCAGCACGCGGGTTTTACCGGAACCGGCGCCGGCAAGCACCAGTTGACGCCCGAGCGTGGCCGCTACGGCCTGGCGTTGGGCATCGTTGAGGGAATTCAGCAGGAAGGAGAGGTCGTCTGTGCGCATCGGGCCATTCTAGGGTGCCGCGCAGGAACGGGCAAACGCCTACTGTATGAATATTCACCTGGTTCGCACCATTCATCGCCAGGGTGCCACGAGCGTGGGACGGGGCCGAACTTCTGGTCAGATGTCCTGAGCTGTAATGGTTTTGACAATATTGCAGTCAGGACATTGTCGGCCAAGCTGTTTTAGCGGAAAGCTGATCAGTCTGTGATCATGATCTCGGTGATGCTGGCAATCAGCTTGTCGTCATGGAAGATGTCCACTTTCGGAATAGCGCCGTGATCCCCCGGCATCCGGAAGCTCACCGGCTTTTCGGTAACTACCTGAGGGTAGATACCTCCCTCGGTCTCCTGCGTCAGCTCAAGTGCCAGCGCGTGAGACTTGTCCTGCAACTTGCGTATGCTCAGTCGCGGACTGATGCCGGGGTGGCCGACCATGACATTGCCATAGACACGGAAATTTGCATTTCCCGGCATCCTGTCCTGCTGTGCTACCCAACCATTCGTTTCGATAGACATGTTGCTCATTCTCCAGGTTAGCGCGACGGAATATCGCGTGAGCACATGATTGCGCGCGTAACCCAGGGCCATGCAGTCAGAAAGGGTTCAGCTGTACCAGTGTCTGCCTTGATGGGCGAGCAGCGCGCTGGCCTGTTCAGGTCCGTTGTTTCCCGCGCCATAGTTACGTGGAGGTTGGAAATGTTCTTCCCAGCCCTTGATAATGGGATCGACCCAGGCCCAGGCGGCCTCCACTTCATCGCGACGCATGAACAGTGTCGAATCCCCATCCAGCACATCCAGCAGCAGGCGTTCGTAGGCTTCCCAGCGACGGGTCTGGCTGAAGACCTGGGCCAGGTTCAGGTCCAGGTCCACCGGCTCCAGGCGCATGCCCTTGCCTGGGCTTTTGGTCATCATGCGCAGGCTGATGCGTTCGTCCGGTTGCAGCTGGATCAGCAGCTGGTTGACCTGTGCCCCGCTGAACAGTTCATGGGGCACAGGCTTGAACTGGATGACGATTTGCGACGTGCGTCGCGCCATACGCTTGCCGGTGCGCAAGTAGAAAGGCACACCCGCCCAGCGCCAGTTGTCGATGTGCGCTTCGACGGCGACGAAGGTTTCGGTGTCGCTGTCGTTGTCGACATCCTTTTCGAAGTAATACGCCGGCACTTCCTGGCCACCGATGCGCCCGGCGCCGTACTGGCCGCGCACGGTCTTGTCCTGCACGTCCTGGCCAGTGATCGGCTTGAGCGCCCGCAATATCTTTACTTTTTCATCGCGTACCGCTTCGGCCTCGAACTGTGAGGGTGGCTCCATGGCCACCAGGCACAGCAGCTGCAGCAGGTGGTTCTGCAGCATGTCGCGGATCGCCCCGGCGCGGTCGTAGTAGCCGCCGCGGTTCTCTACACCGAGCGTTTCGCAGACGCTGATCTGCACATGATCGACCTGGTTGTTGCGCCACACCGGCTCCAGCAAGGCGTTGGCAAAGCGCAGCGCCATCAGGTTCTGTACGGTCTCCTTGCCCAGGTAATGATCGATGCGGAACACCTGATTTTCTTCGAATACTGCGCCAATCGCTTCGTTGATGGCAGTGGCAGATTCAAGCGAGTGGCCGATCGGCTTTTCCAGCACGATGCGCGCCTCGGCATCGGCCAGGCCGGCGTTACGCAGGTGGTTGGCAATAGGGACGAACAAGTTCGGGGCGGTGGCAAGGTAGAAGATGCGCGTAAGCCCGCCGGGCTCGCCCAGGTAGCGTGCCAGGCGCCCGAAGTCGGCACTTTGCGAAGCATCCATGGGGAAATAGTCGAGCCGTGCGGAAAACCGTTGCCAGACGTCTTCTTCAAAGTTACTGCGGGCGATTTGCGCCCGGCAGTGGCGCTCGGCCAGCTTCAGGTAGTCGTTGCGTGGCAGGTTGCGCCGAGCCAGCGCGATGATGCGTACGGCAGGGTCAAGACGGGCCTCGCGAAACAGGTGGTAGAGCGCCGGGAGCAGTTTGTGCAGGGCCAGATCGCCGGTGCCGCCGAAGACCAGAATGTCGCAAGGAATAGTCAAACCGCCACTCTCCACGTTCGTTTAACTGGGCGGGTTGGCGTCCATGTAGTATAACTACAAGAAAGCTACAACCCGGCCAGCCGATCATAACCGAGTCCAGCCCGTGAATCTGTTGCAACATATCGCCCAATCGCGCCACCTGCTGCGCAAATCGGAACTGAAAGTGGCCGACCACGTGCTGCTGGACCCGGCTGCCGTCATGCACAGCTCGATGGCCGACCTGGCGCACAACGTGGGTATCAGCGAGCCGACCATCGTGCGTTTCTGCCGGGCTATCGGTTGCTCGGGCTTCCAGGACCTCAAGCTGAAGCTGGCGCAAAGCCTGGCCGCCGGGGCCAGTTTCGGCCAGTTCGCCATCCATGAAGACGACTCGGTCGCCGACTACAGCCTGAAGATTTTCGACACCACCCTGCACACCCTGATGGAGGTGCGCGAGCACCTCGACCCGCAGGCGCTGCAGTTGGCGGTGAGTGCCATGGCCCAGGCACAGCGGGTGGAATTCTATGGTTTTGGCGCATCGGGTGCGGTGGCGGCCGACGCCCAGCACAAGTTCTTCCGCTTGCTGCTCAGCGCGGCAGCGTACTCCGACCCGCACATGCAGGCGATGTCGGCGGTTACCCTGAAACCTGGCGATGTAGCGGTGTGCATTTCCCAGTCGGGGCGGTCCAAGGACCTGTTGATCACTGCCAACCTGGTACGTGAGAGTGGCGCCAACCTGATCACCCTGTGCCCCAGCCAGACGCCTCTAGCCGAGCTGTCGACCGTCAACCTGGCAATCGACGTGCACGAGGACACCGAAATCTATACCCCGCTGACCTCGCGTATCGCCCACCTTGTGGTAATCGACGTGCTGGCCATGGGCGTGGCCATGGCGCGCGGGCCGAGCCTGGTCAACCACCTGAAGAGCGTGAAGCGCAGCTTGCGCAGCCTGCGTTTGTCGCCCAAGTCGATCAAGGCTACCGACGACTGATCAATGGCCCGGCAAGGCAGATTTCACTGTTTTGTCACCATTTCACAGCCAAAACGTCAACCTCCATTGCCAGTCTGAAGCCTCCGCACCCTATCTGGGAGACAGGCAATGGCTCGTGACTTCGACGGTACGTACCAACCCAACGCCAAGGCTCGCAAGCAGCAGGAAAAGGATCAGCGCCGCATGGAATACCGCCGGGCGATCGAGAGCTATTGCGACCAACGTCAACTGCTGCGCGACCTGGTGGACTACCCTGAGCTGCAAGAGCTCACTGTGTGGCAGGCGTCGGCAGCAACTTCCCCGAAAAACGCTCAACAAGCGCACTGATCAATGCACGTTCGCCGCGGATGAATGCCAGGAAAGCCAAGGCCACCGGTGACTGCCGTTTGGCCTTGGCCTGTACCACGCACCAGCTGCGGTACAGCGGCAGTTCTTCCACCGGCAGCTCCTTCAGCGCCCCGGTGGCCAGTTCCAGGTTGACCGCATGGCGGGTCAGCAGGGCGATACCAAGGCCTGCGATCACGCACTCGCGCTGGGCATCGGCCGAGGCCACTTCCAGAGTCTGGGTGAAGTGCACGCGCTTGTCCTTGAAGTACTCTTCGCAGGCTTTGCGTGTGCCCGAGCCTTGCTCGCGGACCAGCAGGGTATGAGGCTCCAGGTCCTGCAGGCGCAGCTGCTCCAGCTTGCAGAGCGGGTGCTCGGGCGGGGCCACGGCAATGATCGGGTTATTCAGAAACGGCAAAAATTCCAGACCCATGTCCTGCGGCACCATGGACATGATGATCAGGTCGTCGCGGTTGTCGGACAGGCGGCGGATGGCCTGGGCGCGGTTGACCACCGTCAAGGTCAGGTTGACCTCCGGGTGACGTTGCTTGAAGGCGGCGAACAGGTGTGGCACGAAGTACTTGGCACTGGACTCGATCGCCAGCTTCAGCTGCCCTTGCAGTGAGCCCTGCATGTCCGACAGTTGCATGTCCAGGCTCTCCAGGCGCCCGAAGATGTCGCGGCTGGCGCGCTGCAGGGCCTCGGCCGCTTCCGTCAGATAAAGCTTTTTACCGATGTACTCGAACAGCGGCTGGCCGATCAGCTCTTCAAGCTGGCGGATCTGCAGGCTGACGGCGGGTTGTGTCAGCGCCATTTCCTCCGCCGCGCGGCTGTATGAGCGCAAATCGCACACCTCGTTGAAGATCTGCAATTGACGCAATGTCATACGCATCAAGGACTTACGCATTTTTTTCAGCTCATTGGCAACACCCTGTTACCGAACTATAAGCTTTTGCTAATACAGCCCCTAACAAATATTGATTTTTGTTTATCGACCTACAGCGCTAGGGTGAATACGCGACTGGCCAGCAATGCTTGGTCACGCGCCGACCGGTAGAACCGGCTCGACTGTTCCTACGGCTTTGGGAAGACTCCAGTGATAAAAAAAATCCTGATCGCCAACCGAGGTGAAATTGCAGTTCGGATCGTGCGTGCCTGCGCCGAGATGGGCATTCGCTCGGTAGCGATCTATTCCGACGCCGACCGGCACGCCCTGCACGTCAAGCGCGCCGACGAAGCTCATAGCATTGGTGAAGAACCGCTGGCCGGTTACCTGAACCCGCGCAAGCTGGTGAACCTGGCTGTGGAAACCGGCTGTGATGCCCTGCACCCTGGCTATGGTTTCCTGTCGGAAAACGCTGAACTGGCAGAGATTTGCGCCGAGCGCGGGATCAAGTTCATCGGCCCGGCCGCCGACGTCATTCGTCGCATGGGCGACAAGACCGAAGCACGCCGCACCATGATCGCCGCCGGTGTGCCGGTTACACCAGGTACCGAAGGCAACGTTGCCGACATCCACGAAGCCCTCAGCGAAGGCGAGCGCATCGGTTATCCGGTGATGCTGAAAGCTACCTCCGGGGGTGGCGGCCGCGGTATTCGTCGTTGCAACAGCCGCGAAGAACTGGAACAGAACTTCCCGCGGGTGATATCCGAAGCCACCAAGGCCTTTGGCTCGGCCGAAGTGTTCCTGGAAAAGTGCATCGTCAACCCCAAACACATCGAGGCGCAGATCCTCGGTGACAGCTTCGGCAATGTGGTGCACCTGTTCGAGCGCGACTGCTCGATCCAGCGCCGTAACCAGAAGCTCGTCGAAATCGCTCCGAGCCCACAGCTTACCCCCGAGCAGCGCGCCTACATCGGCGACCTGGCGGTGCGTGCGGCCAAGGCGGTCAACTACGAGAACGCCGGTACCGTGGAGTTCCTGCTCGCCGATGGCGAGGTGTACTTCATGGAAATGAACACCCGGGTGCAGGTGGAGCACACCATCACCGAGGAAATCACCGGTATCGACATCGTCCGCGAGCAGATCCGCATTGCCTCGGGCCTGCCGCTGTCGGTGAAGCAGGAAGACATCCAGCACCGCGGCTATGCGCTGCAGTTCCGCATCAACGCCGAAGACCCGAAAAACAACTTCCTGCCCAGCTTCGGCAAGATCACCCGTTACTACGCCCCCGGCGGCCCGGGCGTGCGCACCGATACGGCGATCTACACCGGCTACACCATTCCGCCGTTCTACGACTCCATGTGCCTGAAGCTGGTGGTGTGGGCGCTGACCTGGGAAGAAGCCATGGACCGCGGCCTGCGGGCCCTGGACGACATGCGCGTGCAAGGGGTGAAGACCACCGCCGCGTACTACCAGGAAATCCTGCGCAATCCGGAATTCCGTAGCGGCCAGTTCAACACCAGCTTCGTTGAAAGCCACCCTGAACTGACCAACTACTCGATCAAGCGCAAACCCGAAGAGCTGGCCCTGGCCATCGCCGCCGCCATCGCCGCCCACGCAGGCCTGTGAGGAACCCCATAATGTCCAAGAAAATTCACGTAACCGACACGATCCTGCGCGACGCCCACCAGTCCCTGCTGGCTACCCGCATGCGTACCGAAGACATGCTCCCGATCTGCGAAAAGCTCGACAAGGTCGGCTACTGGTCGCTGGAAGTCTGGGGCGGCGCCACCTTCGATGCCTGCGTGCGCTTCCTCAAGGAAGACCCATGGGAGCGCCTGCGCAAACTGCGCGCGGCGCTGCCCAACACCCGCCTGCAAATGCTGCTGCGCGGCCAGAACCTGCTGGGCTACCGCCACTACAGCGACGACGTGGTCAAAGCCTTCGTTGCCAAGGCTGCGGTCAACGGCATCGATGTGTTCCGTATCTTCGACGCCATGAACGACGTGCGTAACCTGCGGGTAGCCATCGAGGCCGTCAAGGCTGCAGGCAAGCACGCCCAGGGCACCATCGCCTACACCACCAGCCCCGTTCACACAATCGACGCCTTCGTGAACCAGGCCAAGCAGATGGAAGCCATGGGTTGCGATTCGGTCGCGATCAAGGACATGGCCGGCCTGCTGACACCATTTGCCACTGGTGAACTGGTCAAGGCGCTGAAAGCCGAGCAATCGTTGCCGGTGTTCATCCACTCCCACGACACCGCCGGCCTGGCTGCCATGTGCCAGCTGAAAGCGGTGGAAAACGGTGCCGACCACATCGACACCGCTATCTCCAGCTTCGCCTGGGGCACCAGCCACCCGGGTACCGAGTCGATGGTTGCCGCGCTCAAGGGCAGCGAGTTCGACACCGGCCTGGACCTGGAGCTGCTGCAGGAAATCGGCTTGTACTTCTATGCCGTGCGCAAGAAGTACCACCAGTTCGAAAGCGAATTCACCACTGTCGACACCCGTGTGCAGGTCAACCAGGTGCCGGGCGGGATGATTTCCAACCTGGCCAACCAGCTCAAGGAGCAGGGCGCCCTCAACCGCATGAACGAAGTGCTGGCTGAGATCCCGCGCGTTCGCGAAGACCTCGGCTTCCCGCCGCTGGTTACCCCCACTTCGCAGATCGTCGGTACCCAGGCGTTCTTCAACGTGCTGGCGGGCGAGCGCTACAAGACCATCACCAACGAGGTGAAGCTGTACCTGCAAGGCGGTTACGGCAAGGCTCCTGGCGTGGTCAGTGAACAGCTGCGTCGTCAGGCGATCGGCAGCGAAGAAGTGATCGATGTGCGCCCGGCCGACCTGCTGAAGCCGGAAATGACCAAGTTGCGCGGCGATATCGGCGCCTTGGCCCGTTGTGAAGAGGATGTGCTGACCTACGCCATGTTCCCTGACATTGGCCGCAAGTTCCTCGAAGAACGCGAAGCCGGCACCCTCACCCCGGAAGCCCTGCTGCCGATTCCGGAAGCTGGCGCGGTGGCTGCCCCGGGCGGTGAAGGCGTGCCGACCGAATTCGTCATCGACGTGCACGGCGAAACCTATCGCGTCGACATCACCGGTGTGGGCGTGAAGGCCGAAGGCAAGCGTCACTTCTACCTGTCGATCGACGGCATGCCGGAGGAAGTGGTGTTCGAGCCACTCAACGAATTCGTCGGCGGCGGCGGCAGCAAGCGCAAGCAGGCCAGCGCCCCGGGCCATGTGACCACCAACATGCCAGGCAACATCGTCGATGTCCTGGTCAAGGAAGGCGACTCGGTCAAGGCCGGCCAGGCCGTGCTGATTACCGAAGCCATGAAGATGGAGACCGAAGTGCAGGCAGCCATTGCCGGCAAGGTCGTGGCCATCCACGTGGCCAAGGGCGACCGTGTGACGCCGGGTGAGATCCTGATCGAGATCGAGGGCTGACAGAAGCCTTCATCTACAAGCGGTTTACCTCTGGGGAGCGAATGCTCCCCTTTTTTTCGTGCTGATGCATTTTATTGCAGATTTGATACTGATGGTTGGTTTACATCTGCATTAAAATGCAGAAATTTTCACGGATGCAGTGATGAATCACCCGGCGATTGCGCTGGGCAAGCTTGAGCGCCGAATGGCGGAGTGGGGGTTGGCATGACGGTTTCCATCGACGCCCGCGGGCTGCTGATCGATGGCGTGCGCGAAGGTATCGCCGAGGGGAGCCTTGAGTTGGGGGCAGCCGTGCGACGGCTACGCGTGGAGGTGGCGAAAATGCAGCAGACTCAGTTCGCGCGGATGTGCAAGGTTTCAGTGCGTACGCTGATTCAGATCGAGCAGGGGGATGGTAACCCCACGCTCAAGTCATTGAACGCTGTATTCAAGCCATTCGGTTTACAGATGGGCGTGGTCAGGCGCGCCACCAAGGTCAGGTAATATCTTCATACCGATCACAGGCCTGCTGGCCCGTGATCCGTGGTCAATATCAGCCTATCCGGCATGCCTCAAGGGTGTGTACCTGACCTTCAGGCCGCTGGTTGGCATCGCTCAACCACCGCTCGAACCCTGCCGCCACCTGCGGCCACTCATCATCGGTAATCGAATACCACGCCGTATCGCGGTTATGGTCCTTGACCACCAGGTGCTTGCGGAACACGCCCTCGAACTCGAAGCCAAACCGCTCCGCCGCCCGCTTGGAGCGGGCGTTGGCGTTGTTGCACTTCCATTCCAGCCGGCGGTTACCCAGTTCGAAACCCAGCTTGCCCAGCAGGTACACCGCCTCGGTGCCCTTGGGCGTACGTTGCATGGCGGCGCCGAAGGCGATGTGGCCGATTTCGATGCGGCCATGGTCGGGCACAATCGACATCAGGCTGAGAATGCCCTGGGCCTGGCCGGTGGCGCGGTCGATGACGGTATAGAACAGCGGGTCGAGGCCGGCGGCATTGCCTTCCAGCCAGCGGTCGAAGGCGCCACGCTCGGCGAATGGGCCATAGGGCAGGTAGTCCCACAGCACAGGGTCGGATGCCGGCCCCTGCAGCGCCTCCCAGAGGTCGTCGCCATGGCGCACAGGGTCGAGCTTTTCCAGGCGAATGAAGCGGCCCTCGATGGGCTCGGCTCGAGGTACGGCAGCGGGTTTCCAGTGCAATGCGTCAGTCATGTTCGGCTTACAACCCTTTGCGGAATTGGATGAAGCCCGATCGCTCGGCAACCTGCTGATACAGGCTGATGGCGGTGGCGTTGGTCTCGTGGGTCAGCCAGTGCACCTTGATGCAACTGTCGGCCTTGGCAGTGGCGTAGACGTGCTCGATCAGCTGGCGGCCGATACCCAGGCCGCGCTGCGTCTCGTCCACGTACAGGTCCTGCAGGTAGCAGGAATTCTCGATGCTCCAGTTGGAACGATGGTAGATGAAGTTGACCATCCCCACCGCCTTGCCATCCACCCAGGCCAGGGTCGAATGGGTTGGTTCGTTCGGGTCGAGCAGGCGTTGCCAGGTGCTCAGGCTGACCTCATCGGCCAGCTCGGTTGCATAGAAATGCAGGTAGGCCTGCCACAAGCCGAGCCAGGCAGCATGGTCTTGGGCGGTAACGGGGCGCAGGGTAACGCTGGGCATGGGGCTATTCCTTCAGAGCTGACGCATGTGCGCCGCGAGTTGGTTGTCCAGTGGATCGGGGCTGGCGCCGAGGCCTTCGCGTACACCGGCGATGTCTTGCCCGGCGCGGTTCTGGCTGAGCTTGCGTGCACCTTGCAGGCGGGTGATGGGCAGGCGGATGCCGACGATGGCGCGAAGCATGCCGTCAATATAATCAGCAGGGGCGTCGGTGACGCTCCACGGGGCGCTGCGGCCTTGTTCGTGGCGATCGGTCAGGCGGCTGACGATAGCCAGCAGCGGCGCGGCATCATGGATCACTTCTGCCGGGCCATAGGCGTGCACGGCCAGGTAGTTCCAGGTTGGCACCACTTTGGGGTTCTCGGCCTTGCTCGGATAGTAGCCGGGGCTGACGTAGGCATCGGCACCGGGGAACACCAGCAGGGCTTCGCCACCCTGCGCCAGGTCCTGCCACTGGCGGTTGGCCCGCGCCAGGTGGGCATAGACGGTGCCGTATTCGCCTTCGGCGGTGTCGACCAGCACCGGCAGGTGGGTGGCCAGCAGGCCCTGTTCGCCTTGGCTGACCAGAACCGCCAGGCGGGTGTCCAGCATGTGCTGGTGCAGGCGACCGAGGTCGTGTTCCTGGTGCGGCTTGCTGTTGTACATGTGTCGAGTCCCTTGTCGAATGGCTCTATCCTAGGCAGGCTATTGGTTCTGGGTAAGAGCCATTACTGCCTGTTTTGATAGGTCCAATGCCATGAGCGAGCGCCCCCTCATACTGCCTTTCGACCCTGCCGGGATTGACTTGGATCGCCGCCGCGGGCTAAGCCAGCAGTTGTACCAGGCGCTGCGTGCGCGGGTACTGGACGGGCGGCTGAGCAGCGGCACGCGGCTGCCGGCCAGCCGGGACCTGGCCGCGATGCTGGCGCTGTCACGCAACAGCGTGGTGCGTGCCTATGACCAGCTGTATGCCGAGGGGTACATTGAAAGCCGGGTAGGTGACGGCACTTACGTCAGTCGCCTGCCGAAACTATCCACACAACTATCCACAGGGTTATCCCTGGGTTTATCCACAGGGTTATCCACATTTAACCCGAAAAATACTGAGTATTTATCCAGCAATAGACGCATCAGCGAGCCGTTGCAGCGTCTGAAAAATCATCATTTACCTCCGCCGAAAAGCGCTGCCCCGCGTGCTTTTCGCGTCGGCATCCCCGCGTTCGACCTGTTCCCGTTCGATGTCTGGGCCAAGCTGCAGGCGGGTTTCTGGCGTAATCCGTCACCAGCGCAGCTGGGCTACGGTGACCCGGCAGGTGAGCCTGCGTTGCGCGAGCTGATCGCGGCTTACCTGCGCCGTTCGCGCGGGCTGAGCTGCACGGCTGAGCAAATTGTGATCACCAGTGGCGCGCAGCAGGCCATCAGCCTTTGTGCACAGCTGCTGCTGCAGCCTGGCGACGGGGTGGCTGTGGAAAACCCAGGCTACCGCGCGGCCGGACACGCCTTTGCGCTGGTCGGTGGCAAGTTGCATGGCGTGGCGGTGGACGAAGACGGCATGGACTGTCGCCAGCTCGCGCAGCTTGAAGATTGCCGGCTGGCCTATGTCACGCCGGCCCACCAGTATCCGACCGGGGTCACCATGAGTCTGGCGCGCCGTCTTCAGTTGCTGGCATGGGCCGAGCAAAGCGATGGCTGGATTATCGAAGACGACTACGATGGCGAGTACCGTTACAGCGGCGCTCCCTTGGCCCCGCTGGCGGCTCTCGACCGACATGGGCGTGTTTTATATGTTGGCACCTTCGGCAAGATCGCCTTCCCGGCGTTGCGACTGGGCTATCTGGTGTTGCCGCCGCGCCTGGTGCAGGCATTCAGCCAGGGCAAAGCGCTGGCGGTGCGGCATTCGGAGGTCAGCAGCCAGTGCGTAATGGCCGAGTTCATGGCCAGGGGGCACTTCCAGCGGCATATCCGCCGTATGCGCAAGGCGGCGTTGAGCCGGCGCAATGTGCTCAAGGCGGGTTGGCCTGAGGATATTCCGGGGTTGGGCGGCATGCCGGAAGTGGCGGCCGGGCTACATGTAAAGGTTGATGTGGATAACTTTGCGCGGGAGCAGGAGTTGGTGGCCCAGGCGGAAGCGATAGGGGTGGAGGTGACGCCGCTGAGCAATTTCTGGTTGGCGAACAGCGATGTGCCTGTGGATAAGCGCGCGGGGCTGGTGCTCGGGTTTGCCGCGGTACCGGAGGGGGAAATTGCCGAGGCCATGATGAAATTGCGCAAGGCTTGGCGGCCTCTTCGCGGGTGAACCCGCTCCCACAGGTACTGCGCCGGCCTCAGACGCGACGCAGATCCTGTGGGAGCGTGTTCACCGGCGAAGATCCAACTCAGGTCCCGGATTTGATCCGCGTCCAAGCCCGAGTCCTGGCCCGCTCTGCATCCCGCGCCAAAGGCTTGAGGGTATAAAGCTTGGCCATCGCCTCTGCCGTCGGATACAGGTTGGGGTTGTTGCGAATCGCCGGGTTCACCTTGTCGGTCGCATCCTTGTTGGGGTTCGGATACCCGACAAAGTCGCTGATCGGCGCAATCACCTCGGGCCGCAGCAGGTAATTGATGAATTCATGGGCATCTTCCGGGTTGGCCGCGTTCTTCGGAATCGCCAGCATGTCGAACCAGATCGGTGCACCTTCCTTTGGCAGGCGCATATCGACTACCACGCCATTCTTGGCTTCGCGGGCACGGTTGGCGGCCTGGGAGAAGCTGCCGCTGTAGCCCACCGCTACACAAATATCGCCATTGGCGATGTCTGCCATGTACTTGGAAGAGTGGAAGTAGGTGATATGCGGGCGAATCTTCAGCATCAACGCCTCGGCTTGCTTGTAGTCTGCCGGTTTGTCGCTGTTGGGCGGCAAGCCCAGGTACTGCAACGCCAGTGGCAGAATCTCCGAGGGTGAGTCGAGCAGTGCCACACCGCATTGCTTGAGCTTGGCGATGTTCTCTTCCTTGAAGATCAGGTCCCAGCTGTCCACCGGGGCGTTGTCGCCGAGCGCAGCCTTGACCTTGGCCGGGTTGAAGCCGATCAGCACGGTGCCATACATGTAGGGCACCGCAAATTTGTTGCCGGGGTCGTTGGCCTCGATCAGCTTCATCAGTGCCGGGTCCAGGTGTTGCCAGTTGGGCAGCTTGCTGCGGTCCAGCGGCTGGAACACCCCGGCTTCGATCTGCTTGGCCAGGAACACGTTGGACGGCACCACCACGTCATAACCGGAGTTGCCGGTCAGCAGCTTGGCTTCCAGCGCTTCGTTGGTGTCGAAGATGTCGTACACCAGCTTGACGCCGCTGTCCTTCTTGAAGTCGGTCAAGGTCTGCGGGGTGATGTAATCGAACCAGTTATATACACGCAGGGTGCGCTGCTCGGCCTGAGCGTGCAGGGCACCGGTGAACAGGGTGGCAGCGATGAACGGGGTGAGCAGACGCTTGAGTCGGACCATTACCGGGCTCCTGGCTGGGCGCGCTGGAAACCGTCCAGCACATTGACCGCGTTGATACCGATTTCTTCCACAGCGTAGCCGCCTTCCATCACGAACAGGGTCGGCTTGCCGAGCTCGGCGATGCGCTTGCCCATTTCCAGGTAGTCCGGGCTGTCCAGCTTGAATTGCGAGATCGGGTCGTCCTTGAAGGTGTCCACGCCCAGCGAGATCACCAGCACGTCGGCGTCATAGCTGGCGATGCGTTGGCAGGCTTGCTCCAGCGCAGCGCTCCAGGCCGCCCAGTCGCTGCCAGCGGGCAAGGGGTAGTTGATGTTGAAACCTTCGCCGGCGCCTTCGCCTGTCTCGTCGGCGTAGCCCAGGAAAAACGGGAACTCGGCCTGCGGGTCGCCATGGATCGAGGCGAAAAACACGTCGTTGCGCTGGTAGAAGATGTCCTGGGTGCCGTTGCCGTGGTGATAGTCGACGTCGAGGATGGCGACCTTGTTCCGGCCCTGGTCGAGGAAGGCCTGGGCGGCGATGGCGGCGTTGTTCAGGTAGCAGTAGCCGCCCATGACTTCGCCAGCGGCGTGGTGCCCTGGCGGGCGGCACAGGGCGAAGGCCGAATGCGCGCCTTGCTCGATGGCCGCCTGGGCAGTGAGGGCTACCTGAGCAGCGCTGTAGGCGGCCCGCCAGGTACCGGCGGTGATCGGCGCGCCGGCATCGAAGCTGTAATAGCCCAGTTCACCGTGCAGGCCGGTAGGTTTTACCTGGCGCAGGGTGCGTGCTGGCCAGGTGAACGGCAACAGGTCGCCCTCGTGGCCGAGTGCGGCCCAGCGTGCCCAGGCGCCTTCGAAGAAGTCCAGATAATCTGCGCTGTGGACCCGCAACAAGGGCGAGCGGCCAAAGTCGGTGGGGCCCTGGATATCACCAAGGTTGCGCTGTTTCACCTGCTCCAGCACATGGTCGGCGCGCGAAGGCATTTCGAAGCAGGGCATCAGCTTGCCGTCGATCAGCTCGCAGCGGCCGTGGTGCAGGCGATGGTCATCGGAATAGATCGTCAGCATTGTTGTTCTCCGGTGGGTACTGGCGTGGGCCCATTGTCATGTGCCGGTCAGTTATGGAGAACGACGCAAACGGCCAAAAGGGGATCGATGTGGCCAAGCGCTGTGGCCGGATTGTTGTTGACCTGTACTGGCCTCTTCGCGGGTGAACCCGCTCCCACACGGTTTGGTGCCGCACCCAAGGCTGGTGCAATACCTGTGGGAGCGGGTTCACCCGCGAAGGGGCGGGACAGGTCAACCGCGGAAGTGGCTGGGTGCCACACCACTCCAGCGCTGGAAGGCATGCCGGAAACTGGCCGTCTCGCTGAACCCCAAAGTCTCGGCAATCCGGTAGATCGGCATCTGCTCATCGGCCAGCAACTGCTTGGCCCGCTCGAACCTCAGTTCATCCAGCAGCTGTTGATAACTGCTGCCCAATGCCTGCAAATGCCGCCGCAGCGTGCGGGAAGAACAATTCATCTGCCGCGCCAACCCTTCCAGCCCAGGTGCGGCGTCCAGTTGCTGCGCCAGCAATTGACGAATACGCCCCAGCCAGGCCTGGCGGCCGGTGAACTCAAGGTTCAGCCGCCGGCAACGTTCGCTCATGGCCTTGTGGGTAATCGGGTCGGCCAGTGGCAGCGGCATGTCCAGCCAGCGCCGCTCGAAGGCGAAGGCATTGTCCTCTGCGTCGAAACCGATCGCGCACTGGAATGCACCGTCATAAAGCGCGTGGTAGCCGGGCCGCGCGTGTTCGAAACGCGCACCCAGCAGCGGCAGCGGGCAGCCAAGCAGGTCGTCGCAGATGATTTTCAGCGACACCAGGCAGAATTCGGCGTTGAAAGCGCCAAGCGCTGCGCTGTCGTGGTAATCGCTGGCGCTGAACCAGACGCGCTGGCCATCGTCGAGCAAGCGCAGCTTGAAAACTGTTCCCAGCAGTGCCGGATACTGCAGCGCCAGGCGCAGGGCGTCACCCAAAGTGGCACTGGAGAGCAGGGCGTAACCGAGCATGCCATAGCACGACACATGCATGCGCCGACCCAGCTCCAGGCCGATGTCCTCGCGCCGGGCCACGGCGTTGGCGCACACCTGCAGCTCTTGCTGGGTGGTGATGCGCGCATCGGCGTGGCCAAGGTCTGCCGGGCCTATGCCGCTGCCGGCCAGCAGCGCCGAAGCTTCGCAACCGTCTGCCTGGAAGACGTTGAGGATCAGCGAAACTGCGTTGAGTGTGGTCAGGTGGCTGTGCAGCATGCTGGGTAATCCCGTTGGACTGGGATGCATTATGGAGCAAGTTGTGTGCCGATACCCGGGGCTGGCAAGCGGCCACAAATTCATCAGGCAAAAAAAGGCCCGAGGCATAGGCTCGGGCCTTGAAAGGTTGAGAGGTGTCTAGTCCCTTAACCTGGTGAGACTGTTTGCAGCAGCCTGGTTACGCCTTCAGCGGAACCAGACGTGGAGCGATCATGTTTTCCGGACGCAGGATGTCGTTGAGCATCGCTTCGTCCAGCAGCTGTTCCTCGCGCACCAGTTCCAGCACGCCGCGGCCGGTTTCCAGGGCGACACGGGCGATACGGGTGGCGTTTTCGTAGCCGATGTACGGGTTCAGGGCGGTGACCAGGCCGATCGAGTGCTCGACCAGTTCACGGCAGCGCTGTTCGTTGGCAGTGATGCCGACGATGCAGTGCTCGCGCAGCATGTCCATGGCGCGTTGCAGCAGGCGGATCGAGTCGAAGATCTTGTAGGCGATCAGCGGCTCCATCACGTTCAGCTGCAGCTGGCCACCCTCGGCGGCGACGGTCAGGGCCAGGTCGTTGCCCATGATGGCGAAGGCCACCTGGTTGACGGCTTCCGGAATAACCGGGTTGACCTTGCCTGGCATGATCGAGCTGCCTGGCTGACGCGCTGGCAGGTTGATCTCGTTGATGCCGGTGCGCGGGCCGCTGGACAGCAGGCGCAGGTCGTTGCAGATCTTCGACAGCTTGACCGCGGTACGCTTGAGCATGCCGGAGAACAGCACGAAAGCGCCCATGTCGGAGGTGGCTTCGATCAGGTCGGCAGCCGGTACCAGCGGCTGGCCGCTGATGAGTGCCAAGCGCTGTACGGCGAGCATCTGGTAACCCGGGTCGGCGTTGATACCGGTACCGATGGCAGTACCACCCAGGTTGATTTCGGTCAGCAGCTCAGGCGCCAGCGAACGCAGACGGTTGAGGTCTTCGGTCATGGTGGTGGCGAAGGCGCGGAATTCCTGGCCCAGGGTCATCGGCACGGCGTCCTGCAGCTGGGTACGGCCCATCTTCAGTACGTGGTCGAATTCCTTTCCCTTGGCAGCGAAGGCCTGGATCAGGCTGTCGAGGCTGGCCAGCAGGGCGTCATGGCCCAGCAGCAGGCCCAGGCGGATGGCCGTCGGGTAGGCGTCGTTGGTCGACTGTGCCATGTTCACATCGTTGTTCGGGTGCAAGTACTGGTACTCACCCTTCTGGTGGCCCATGGCCTCCAGCGCGATGTTGGCGATGACTTCGTTGGCGTTCATGTTGGTGGAAGTACCGGCACCACCCTGGATCATGTCGACCACGAACTGCTCGTGATAGTCGCCTTTGATCAGTCGCCCGCAAGCAGCGCTGATGGCAGCATGCTTGGCATCGCTCAAGTGCCCCAGCTCTCGGTTGGCATCAGCAGCAGCCTGCTTGACCATCGCCAGGCCGACTACCAGTTTCGGGTAGTGCGACAGCGGAACGCCGGAGAGGTGGAAGTTGTTGGCAGCGCGCAGGGTCTGGATGCCGTAGTAGGCATCGGCAGGAACTTCAAGGGTACCCAACAGATCTTTTTCGACGCGGAACGATGCAGCGGAAGACATGATGTATATCATCTCGATTTTGACCCGGCACATGCCGGAATGGCGCTAATCCTAGGCCTTAAGGTGATTTTGCGGCCAATGCTGTTGCACGCTAACCTATGCGTAAACGGCATACTGTTTCATGTGACGCCAATTGACATTCGAGCGTGTTCCATTTTGGTGCATGCCAGGAGATGTGCTTCGTGAACCTTGAAAGCAAATGGCTGGAAGACTTCAGCGCGCTGGCTGCCACCCGCAGTTTTTCCCAGGCGGCAGAGCGGCGTTTCGTGACCCAGCCGGCCTTCAGCCGGCGCATTCGCAGCCTTGAAGCAGCCTTGGGCCTGCAACTGGTCAATCGTTCCCGCACACCGATCGAACTGACTGAGGCCGGCCAGCTGTTTCTCGTCACTGCGCGTACCGTTGTCGACCAGTTGAGCGAAATTCTCCGTCATTTGCACCATCTGGAAGGCGGGCAGGGCGAGGTAGTGCAAGTAGCAGCCGCTCACTCCCTGGCATCGGGCTTTTTCCCGCGCTGGGTCGCCCAGTTGCGCAACGATGGGTTGAACATTGCCACGCGCCTGGTTGCGACTAACGTCGGGGATGCCGTGCATGCATTGCGCGAAGGTGGCTGCGACCTGATGCTGGCTTTCTATGATCCGGACGCCGCCCTGCAGATGGACGCCGAGATCTTCCCTTCGTTACACATGGGCACCACTGAAATGTTGCCGGTGTGCACGCCGGATGCCGACGGCAAGCCCATGTTCGATCTTGAAGGCGATGCCAGCGTGCCGCTGCTGGCCTACAGCGCCGGCGCGTTCCTCGGGCGTTCGGTGAGCTTGCTGCTGCGCCAGCGCAACCTGCGCTATACCACCGTCTACGAGACGGCGATGGCCGACAGCCTCAAGAGTATGGCGCTGGAAGGAATGGGCATCGCCTGGGTGCCGCGCCTGTCGATGCGGGGCGAACTGCAGCGCGGGGAATTGGTGATCTGCGGGGGGAGCCAGTGGCACGTGCCATTGGAAATCCGCCTGTACCGCTGTGCACTCGTGCGCAAGGCGAATGTGCGCCTGTTGTGGCGCAAGCTGGAGTCGGCCGGCAACCCGGGCGAGGTATCAGTTTGAGGGGGCGAATTTTCTGAAGCAGCCGGGTTGGTGAGCAGCAGGAAAAGTTGTCCCGCGAGACAGCTTGCCCTTTGATCCGGCATGTGCTTGTGGGGGTGGGCGGCCCGCCTTTAAATACGCTACAATCCCGCGCCTTCGGCCGACCTGGTCGATTCAGAATCCGTATGACAAGCCACGCCGGCCCACCTGCGTGGCTTGTTGCTTTTAGCGCGCCCGAAGGCGCTTGCAGGAGAGGCTCGACGATGAGTGCACTGGTTGGCGTGATCATGGGCTCCAAGTCCGATTGGTCCACCCTTAGCCACACCGCCGATATGCTGGAAAAACTCGGCATTCCCTACGAAGTGAAGGTGGTTTCCGCCCACCGCACCCCGGACTTGCTGTTCCAGTATGCCGAGGAGGCCGAAGGCCGTGGTATCGAGGTGATCATCGCCGGTGCCGGTGGCGCAGCCCACTTGCCAGGCATGTGCGCCGCCAAGACTCACCTGCCGGTGCTGGGTGTGCCGGTGCAATCGTCGATGCTGTCGGGTGTCGATTCGCTGCTGTCGATCGTGCAGATGCCAGCCGGCGTGCCGGTAGCCACCCTGGCCATCGGCCGTGCCGGTGCCATCAACGCTGCGCTGCTGTCGGCCAGCATCCTGGGCGCCAAGTACCCGCAGTACCACGCGGCGCTCAAGCAGTTCCGCACAGAACAGACCGACACCGTTCTGGATAACCCAGACCCGCGCCAGGCTTGAGGCTCAACCCATGAAGATCGGTGTAATCGGTGGCGGCCAGCTGGGCCGCATGCTGGCCCTGGCGGGTACCCCGCTGGGCATGAACTTCGCTTTCCTCGACCCCGCGCCGGACGCCTGCGCTGCAGCACTGGGCGAGCACCTGCGGGCCGACTACGGCGACCAGGACCACCTGCGTCAGCTGGCCGACGAAGTCGACCTGGTCACTTTCGAGTTCGAAAGCGTCCCGGCCGAGACCGTGGCCTTCCTCTCGCAGTTCGTGCCGGTGTACCCCAGCGCCGAGGCGCTGCGCATCGCCCGCGACCGCCTGTTCGAAAAAAGCATGTTCCGCGACCTGGGTATCCCTACCCCGGCCTTCGCCGACATTCTCTCGCAGGCAGACCTGGACGCCGCAGTGGCCAGTATCGGCCTGCCTGCCGTACTGAAGACCCGCACTCTGGGTTACGACGGCAAGGGCCAGAAAGTGCTGCGCACGCCTGAAGACGTGGTGGGCACTTTCGCCGAGCTGGGCAGCGTGCCATGCCTGCTGGAAGGCTTCGTGCCATTCACTGGCGAAGTGTCGCTGGTGGCGGTGCGTGGCCGTGACGGCGAAACGCGCTTCTACCCGCTGGTGCACAACACCCACGACAGCGGCATCCTGCGGCTGTCGGTGGCCAGCCAGGCACACCCGCTGCAAGCGCTGGCCGAAGACTACGTCGGCCGCGTACTGCAGAAGCTGGATTACGTTGGCGTGATGGCCTTCGAGTTCTTCGAAGTCGACGGTGGCCTGAAGGCCAACGAAATTGCTCCACGCGTGCACAACTCCGGGCACTGGACCATCGAAGGCGCCGAGTGCAGCCAGTTCGAGAACCACCTGCGCGCCGTCGCCGGCCTGCCACTGGGCTCGACTGCCAAGGTTGGCGAGAGCGCGATGCTCAACTTCATCGGTGAAGTGCCGGCTGTGGACAAAGTGGTCGCCATCGATGACTGCCACCTGCACCACTACGGCAAGGCCTTCAAGGCCGGCCGCAAGGTTGGTCATGCCACCCTGCGCTGCCATGACATGGCCACCCTCGAGCGCAAGATTGCCGAAGTAGAGGCTCTGATCAGCAACTGATCGAACTTCTGGCAACGGCTGGCCCTCTGAGATGGCAACAAGCCAAAGCGCTGTCTAGGCTTTGGCTTGTTTCATCTTCACTGCAGAGGGATTGCCATGGGCATCATCGGAACCATCTTCATCGGCCTCATCGTCGGCCTGCTGGCCCGTTTCGTCAAACCGGGCGACGACAGCATGGGCTGGATCATGACCATCCTGCTGGGTATTGCCGGCTCGCTGCTGGCCACTTATGGCGGCCAGGCGCTGGGCATTTACCAGGCCGGGCAGGCGGCGGGCTTCTTCGGGGCGCTGGTCGGTGCCGTCGTGCTGCTGGTGATCTACGGATTCATCAAGAAACGCTGAATACTGGTTAGAATGCCCGGCAATTCATTCGAGTTGCCGAGCATTTCCATGCGTGCCTTTTTCCTCGTCCCCCTGCTGTTGGCCAGTACCCTGGCCCATGCCGAACTGCCCGAAACCGACTGGCTGGAGCTGATGCCCAAGTCGGACCAGAGAGCGCTTGAGCAAATGCCCGAAATCGACCATGACTCGCCAGAGGCCATGGGCACCTTTACCGACAAGGGCGGACTGAAACAGAGCAAGGGCCTGCCGGCGGTGATGTATTCGACCAAGACCGTGGCGGCCATGAACGGCAAGGACATTCGCCTGGGCGGCTACCCGGTGCCGCTGGAGAGTGATGCCAAGGGCAACAGCACGCTGTTTTTCCTGGTGCCGTACCCGGGCGCGTGCATTCACGTACCGCCACCGCCACCGAACCAGCTGGTGCTGGTGCGTTACCCGAAAGGGCTGAGGATTGACGATATCTATACCCCGCTGTGGGTCAGCGGCAAGCTGAAGGTGGAGCAGGTCAGCAATGACCTGGCCGATGCGGCGTATGCGCTGGATGCGGGGAAAGTGAGGGTGGTGGAGGACGCCGACCTCTGATTGCCAGTACCGGCCTTATCGCCGGCAAGCCAGCTCCCACAGCTTGTGGGAGCTGGCTTGCCGGCGATGAGGCCCGAGCTGGCAACACACCTCTCAGATCATTTCACAGCCAATCTTTACCCCCAGTGAGTGGCTGGCCCCGGGCTTCAAGTCCACCAGGTCGTCCCACACATTCGCGGTCTCGATGCACAGCATCCGCTGCCAGCCATCATCAGCCATGTCCGGCAGTTCCCTGGCCCGCTCGGTCCACGGGTTCCAGATCACCGCCGAGCGCGACCCGCTACTGGTCAGGGTAATCCGCCGGTTCCAGTGCGGATCGACAATGCTCAGTGTTTGCGGGGTAGCGAGGTAGATCCGGTCTGTCTCCCCGGAAAACGTCAATGCCGCCTGCTGCTGGCGCTGTTGCCAGTCGGCAAGGGTCTCGATATAGCTCAGCCCCTCGACCCCTTCGACCCGCGCCTGGCGTACGTCGCTGACCGCGAAGTAGCTATGCAGGGCCTGGCTGATGGTCACGGGAGTATTGCCCATGTTGCGGCTGGTAAGGCTCAGTTTCAGGTCATCACCCAGGACCACGGCCAGCTTCAGCTCGACATCGTGAGGCCAGCCTGGCAAGTCACCCTGCGCGTCGGGCAGTTCAAATTCGATGCGCAGGCCGTCAGCCGCTTCCTCGACGCCCAGCAACAGCCAGTCACGGGTGCGTGCAAGCCCATGAGCAGGTGCCTGCTCGCCTCGGTACATGGCCTGTACGGCCTCGGGGTTGCGCTGCAGGTTGCCGAACCACGGCCAGCACACTGGCACGCCAGCGCGTACCGACTTGCCCTTGTCGAAGATGGCCTGGTCGCTCAGCCACAGCAGTGGTGGTTCGCCCAACCGCTGGTAGCTGAGGATCTGCGCGCCCTGCTGGGCGATCAGGAGTTCGGCGCGGTCGCTGCTGATACGCCAGCAGTTGAGTCCGCCATGTTGCTCGGTATCGACCTTGAAAGTAGCCATTGCGTTCTTCTCATTGATTGCCTGTGGGCCTTGGACCCGGGCACATGCAATGAGTTTACCGCCGGCGTGGCTCAGCGACGAGGCACGGAGCGGGTACGGCCACTGCCGTCGATGGCAACGAACACGAATACCGCTTCGGTCACCTTGCGCCATTCGCTGGACAGCGGGTCGTCACTCCACACTTCGACCATCATCTGGATCGAGCTGCGGCCGATTTCCAGGGTCTGGGTATAGAACGACAGCTGCGCGCCCACGGCGACCGGTACCAGGAAGGCCATGCGGTCGATGGCCACGGTGGCCACGCGGCCTCCAGCCACACGACTGGCCATGGCAGTGCCGGCGAGGTCCATCTGGGCAACCAGCCAGCCGCCGAAGATATCGCCAAAGCCGTTGGTTTCACGTGGGAGTGCGGTGATCTGCAAGGCAAGGTCGCCTTGCGGGATTGGATCTTCTTGTTCGAGCTCAATCATGCGATGGGGCCTCTGACCCGTGACGCTTTTCGTTGGTGTGGCGCAAAGGCCGGGTAAACGATTCAGCTTGAAACATACTACGCCGATTTCGTTTCACTTGGCGGCCGTAGGGAGACTCTGCGAAACCGCCTGACATAAAGACCGGCGTTTTCGCACAACATCCCACACTAGCAACAACCTTTTCCTACGAATTGCCAGTATATAGAGCATAACGGCCAGCGACGACCGCGCATTCATGAATATCTGTCTGGTTTTTGTATCGCTTTCGGCGCGGCTCGGCAATTTGCTATCTTCGCTGCACTACCAATCCAGAAGCCGCGTGCCAAGCGGCCTGCGTGCCCTACCAAGAGAACAACGAGCGATGACTTCCGTGCCGAGCAGTATCGAGCAGCCCTCGCGGCCGCTGACCCGCAGTGACTACAAGACCCTCTCGCTGTCCGCCCTGGGTGGGGCGCTGGAGTTCTACGACTTCATCATCTTCGTGTTCTTCGCCACCGTGGTCGGCAAGTTGTTCTTCCCGGCGGACATGCCGGAATGGCTGCGCCTGATGCAAACCTTCGGCATCTTTGCCGCCGGCTACCTGGCGCGGCCGCTGGGCGGCATCATCATGGCGCACTTCGGTGACCTGCTCGGGCGCAAGAAGATGTTTACCCTGAGCATCTTCATGATGGCCCTGCCGACGTTGATCATGGGCCTGCTCCCCACCTATGCGCAGATCGGCATGTGGGCGCCGATCCTGTTGCTGCTGATGCGGGTTATCCAGGGTGCTGCGATTGGTGGCGAGGTGCCGGGCGCCTGGGTGTTCGTGTCCGAACACGTACCGGCGCGCAATACCGGCTACGCGTGCGGCACCCTCACGGCCGGCCTGACTGCAGGCATCCTGCTCGGTTCGCTGGTGGCGACCCTGATCAACAGCGTCTACAGCGTGGAAGAGGTGGCCGATTACGCCTGGCGCATCCCGTTCCTGCTCGGTGGGGTGTTCGGCCTGTTCTCGGTGTACTTGCGCCGCTGGCTGCATGAGACCCCGGTGTTCGCCGAGATGCAGCAGCGCAAGGCGCTGGCCGAAGAGCTGCCTTTGCGCGCGGTGCTGCGTGACCACCGTGGACCGATCATCCTGTCGATGCTGCTGACCTGGATGCTGTCGGCCGGCATCGTGGTGGTCATCCTGATGACCCCGGCGTTGCTGCAGAGCTTCTACCACATCAGTCCCACCGACTCGCTCAAGGCCAACAGCCTGGCCATCGTGCTGCTCAGCGTCGGCTGCATCGGCGCCGGCAGCCTGGCCGACCGCTTTGGCGCGGGGCGAGTGTTCGTGATCGGCAGCCTGCTGCTGCTGGTCAGCTCATGGAGCTTCTACCACAGCCTGCCGACCCGGCCCGACCTGTTGTTCCCGCTGTATGCGGTGACCGGCCTGTGCGTGGGCGTGATCGGCGCGGTGCCCTACGTGATGGTCAAGGCGTTCCCGGCGGCGGTGCGCTTCAGCGGGCTTTCGTTCTCGTACAACGTGGCCTACGCCATCTTTGGCGGGCTGACGCCGATGGTGGTGACGGCGCTGCTGAAGGTGAGCCCGATGGCGCCGGCCTACTATGTAGCAGGCTTGTGTGCGGTTGGCCTGGCTGTAGGCCTGTACCTGCTCGCCAATAAGCGCTGATCTGCTTCGAATAGGCCAGAACTGAATTCGGTGATGGCCTTTCATCCATTTGTCACAATTAGGTCATATCGTGTTCATGCGGCCTGCCGATACTTGGGCCCGTTCCATCCAACACCCCAATATTCCTGCTAGGAGCAAGGCATGAAACTGAAGCGTTTGATGGCGGCCCTTACCTTCGCCGCCGCGGGCGTAGCTACCGCCAACGCGGTAGCCGCCGTCGATCCGTCGATCCCGACCTACACCAAGACCACCGGTGTTTCGGGCAACCTCTCCAGCGTAGGCTCCGACACCCTGGCGAACCTGATGACGCTGTGGGCCGAGGCGTACAAGAAGGAATATCCGAACGTAAACATCCAGATCCAGGCGGCTGGCTCCTCCACCGCGCCACCCGCGCTGACTGAAGGCACCGCCAACATCGGCCCGATGAGCCGCAAGATGAAGGATGTCGAGCTGCAGGCCTTCGAGCAGAAGTACGGCTACAAGCCGACCGCCATCCCGGTCGCCGTCGACGCCCTGGCCGTGTTCGTGCACAAGGACAACCCGATCAAGGGCCTGACCATGGCCCAGGTCGACGCCATCTTCTCCTCCACCCGCCTGTGCGGTGGCAAGGCCGAGATGAAGACCTGGGGCGACGTCGGTGTGACCGGCGATCTGGCCAACAAGCCTATCCAGTTGTTCGGCCGCAACTCGGTATCGGGCACCTACGGCTACTTCAAGGAAGAAGCCCTGTGCAAAGGCGACTTCAAGCCTAACGTCAACGAACAGCCTGGCTCGGCTTCGGTGGTGCAGTCGATCAGCTCGTCGCTGAACGGCATCGGCTACTCGGGTATCGGCTACAAGACCGCCAGCGTCAAGACCGTAGCCCTGGCCAAGAAAGAAGGCGGCGAGTTCGTTGAAGACAACGAAGCCAACGCCCTGAACGGCAGCTACCCGCTGTCGCGCTTCCTGTACGTGTACGTCAACAAGGCCCCGAACAAGCCTCTGGCCCCGCTGGAAGCCGAGTTCGTCAAGCTGGTGCTGTCGCAAGCTGGCCAGCAGGTCGTGGTCAAGGATGGCTACATTCCACTGCCGGCCAAAGTGGTCGACAAGACCCTGGCTGACCTGGGCCTGTCCCACGCCGGTAACGTCGCAAAGAAGTAAGTAACTGAGGAGGAGGCCGGCGCAGCTGCCCGGCCTCGTCCACGAATTTCCAGTCCGACGCCCAGGTATCCTGAGCGGCGGGCTTTCGTGCGTCACCACTTTGTAATGTTTTTGTCACACGGGACCGCTAGGGTGTGCGCATGAATGATCTGGCCAACTCCACCATGACTCAAAACTCCCAGCCCGTGCGCATTGATTTCAATACGCCCGAGTTGCAACGCAAGCGCCGCATGCGCGCACTGAAGGATCGCCTGACCCGCTGGTACGTACTGGTGGGCGGGCTTGCCGTGTTGGCGGCAATCACCCTGATCTTCTTCTACCTGGCCTACGTTGTGCTGCCACTGTTCCAGGGCGCCGAGCTGACCAGCAAGAAGGCCCTGGAGCCGACCTGGCTGCAGCAGGATGCCGGCAAGCCGCTGATGATCGCGCTTGAAGAGCAGAACCTGGTGGGCATGCGCGTTTCGGACAAGGGCCAGGCATTGTTTTTCGACACCAAGACCGGTAGCGAGCTCAAGCGTGTCGATTTGGCGGTACCGGCAGATACCCAGGTTACATCGATCAGTACCGATGTGCCGGGCAGCCCGCTGGTGGTGCTGGGCTTGTCCAATGGTCAGGCGCTGGTGTTCCACCACACCTACAAGATCACCTACCCGGACAACAAGAAAACCATCACTCCCGGCATCGATTACCCCTACGGCGAGCAGCCGTTCGTGCTCGACGAGCAGGGCCGTGGGCTGGAGCACGTCACCGTCAACGTCAACAATGACACCCTGCTGCTGGCCGGCTCCACCGGCGCGCACTTGCAGGTGATGGAGCTGACCCGCACGGAAAACATGATGACCGGAGAGGTCACCACCGAGCAGAACCGCATCGTCTTGCCGCAGATGACCGAAGCGGTGAAGAACATCTTCATCGACCCGCGCCAGCAGTGGCTGTACGTAATCAACGGCCGCGCTACCGCGGACGTGTTCAGCCTGCGCGACAAGAGCCTCAATGGCCGCTACAAGTTGTCTGAAAGCGCTGACACCGAAATCACCGCCACGGCTCAGCTGGTGGGCGGCATCTCACTGATCATCGGCGACTCCAAAGGTGGCCTGGCCCAATGGTTCATGGCCCGTGATCCGGACGGCGAGTCGCGTTTCAAGCAGATCCGCACCTTCCAGATGGACAAGGCACCGATTGTGCAGATTGATGCCGAAGAGCGCCGCAAGGGCTTCATCGCCATGGACGCCGAGGGCAATCTGGGCGTGTTCCACAGCACCGCACACCGCACCCTGCTGGTCGAGCCGGTGGCCGATGGCCCGGGCATCCTGGCCCTGTCGCCGCGGGCCAACCGCATCATCATCGAGCAAGGCGGCAAGCTGCTGCCCTTGAGCCTGCGCAACCCGCACCCTGAAGTATCCTTCAGCGCGCTGTGGGGCAAGGTCTGGTACGAGAACTACGACGAGCCCAAGTACGTCTGGCAATCGACCGCCTCGAACACCGACTTCGAACCCAAGCTCAGCCTGTCGCCGCTGACCTTCGGCACCCTGAAGGCCGCGTTCTACGCAATGATCCTGGCTGCGCCGCTGGCCATTGCCGCGGCCATCTACACCGCCTATTTCATGGCCCCCGGCATGCGCCGCAAGGTCAAGCCGGTGATCGAGCTGATGGAAGCGATGCCAACGGTGATCCTCGGCTTCTTCGCCGGCCTGTTCCTGGCCCCGTACCTTGAGGGCCACCTGCCAGGTGTGTTCAGCCTGTTCCTGCTGATGCCGCTCGGCATCCTGCTGGCCGGCTTCACCTGGAGCCGCCTGCCCGAGTCGATCCGCCTGCGGGTGCCGGATGGCTGGGAAGCGGCGATCCTGATCCCGGTCATCCTGTTCACCGGCTGGTTCGCGCTGACCATGAGCCCGCACATGGAAAGCTGGTTCTTCGGCGGCGACATGCGCTTGTGGATTACCAACGACCTGGGGATCACCTATGACCAACGCAACGCCCTGGTCGTGGGTATCGCCATGGGTTTCGCGGTCATCCCCAACATCTACTCGATTGCCGAAGACGCCGTGTTCAGCGTGCCGCGCAGCCTTACTCTCGGTTCGCTGGCGCTGGGGGCAACGCCTTGGCAGACCCTGACCCGCGTGGTCATCCTCACTGCCAGCCCGGGCATCTTCTCGGCGCTGATGATCGGCATGGGCCGTGCGGTGGGCGAGACCATGATCGTGCTGATGGCCACCGGCAATACCCCGGTGATGGAGATGAACCTGTTCGAGGGCATGCGCACCCTGGCCGCCAACGTGGCCGTGGAAATGCCCGAATCGGAAGTCGGCGGCAGCCACTATCGCGTGCTGTTCCTGGCCGCCCTGGTGCTGCTGATGTTCACCTTCGTCATGAACACCTTGGCCGAGCTGATTCGCCAGCGTCTGCGCAAGAAATACTCGTCGCTTTGATAGAAAGGTAGCGATCCGTGAAAAAGGATTCCCTCAAAGGCTGGTTCAAGAGCGGCGCCCCAGGCGTCTGGATGAGCGGCGGCGCGGTGGCCATGGCGGTGATCATGACCGTCGGCCTGCTGGCGGTGATCGCCGTCCGCGGCCTGGGCCACTTCTGGCCGGCCGATCTTGTCCAGGCCACCTACAAGGTGCCCGGCCAGGCTGACCACGTCGTCGTCGGCGAAGTGGTGCAAAAGGAAGACGTACCCCGTGCGCGCCTGAAAGGGGCCGGCCTGCCGGTACCTGACCAGGGCCCGGAGTTCATGACCCGCGAGCTGATCAAGGTGGGTAACCGCGACCTCAACGGCAGCGACTTCGCCTGGGTGGTTGGCGACTGGCTGGTCGACGAAAAGTACCCGACCGATCTGATCGCCCTGGAGCGCCGCGAGTGGGGCAACTTCTATGGCTATCTGGTCAGCGTCAAGGAACAGGGCCGTGTGGTCGCAGAGGGCCCGGCCGCCTGGAGCGAACTGCAGGCCCGCCTCAAGCGTGCCAGCCAGCTCAACGGTGAGCTGCAGCAGCTGGAGAAGAAGGACATCGGCGCCATCAACCATGGCCTCGAGCGCCTGCGCCTGCAAGCCCGCAAGCTGGAGCTGGCCGGCAAGCTGGACGCCGCCGCCCAGGCCGACATGGACGCCGACCGGGCCGAGCTGAACAGCCGCTACAAGGCCATCGAAGACCGCCTCAGCGGCCTGCACCAGGCCTTTGCCCGGGACAGCCTGGTGGCCCGTGATGGCAACGGCCGTGAAGTGGAAATCAACCTCAGCAAGGTGGTGCACGCGATCCAGCCCAACGGCATGTCCGCGTTCACCAAGCTGGGCACCTACTTTGCCAAAGTCTGGGAGTTCCTCAGCGACGACCCGCGTGAAGCCAATACCGAGGGCGGTATCTTCCCGGCCATCTTCGGTACCGTGATGATGACCCTGATCATGGCGGTGATCGTGACCCCGTTCGGTGTCCTGGCTGCCGTCTACCTGCGCGAATACGCAAGGCAAGGCCCGGTGACCCGGCTGATCCGCATCGCGGTGAACAATCTGGCTGGCGTTCCGGCGATCGTCTACGGTGTGTTCGGCCTGGGCTTCTTCGTCTACGTGCTGGGTGGCTCGATCGACCGGCTGTTCTTCCCCGAAGCGCTGCCGGCGCCGACCCTGGGTACACCAGGCCTGTTGTGGGCATCGTTGACCCTGGCGCTGCTGGCAGTGCCGGTGGTGATCGTGGCCACCGAAGAAGGCCTGGCACGCATTCCGCGCACCGTGCGCGAAGGCTCGCTGGCCTTGGGCGCGACCAAGGCCGAGACCCTGTGGAAAATCGTCCTGCCCATGGCCAGCCCGGCCATGATGACCGGCATGATCCTCGCCGTGGCCCGTGCCGCCGGTGAAGTGGCGCCGCTGATGCTGGTGGGTGTGGTGAAGCTGGCGCCGTCGCTGCCAGTGGATGGCAACTACCCGTACCTGCACCTGGACCAGAAGATCATGCACCTGGGCTTCCACATTTATGACGTCGGCTTCCAGAGCCCGAACGTCGAAGCCGCGCGCCCGCTGGTATACGCCACTGCGCTGTTGCTGGTGATGGTGATCGCCTCCCTCAACCTCTCGGCCGTGTGGATACGTAACCACCTGCGCGAGAAGTACAAGGCGCTCGACAGCTGACCCAGCCTGCAAGCGTGCCGCCCGTGAGCCGGGCGGCCCTTTGAAACGAATTGATAGCGTATGGAGTTGACCATGCAGCAAGATTCCCACACTCACGGCATCGACATGTCCGCCCTGGGTCGCGACAAGCAGGGCCTGCGCCTGGCCGAAGAGACCGTGGCCATTGAAGTCCCCGGCCTGAGCCTGTACTACGGCGACAAGCAAGCCCTGTTCGACGTCAGCATGAATATCCCGAAACAGCGCGTGACCGCCTTCATCGGCCCGTCCGGCTGCGGCAAGTCGACCCTGCTGCGCACCTTCAACCGCATGAACGACCTGGTTGACGGTTGCCGAGTGGAAGGCGCCATCAACCTGTACGGCAACAACATCTACCGCAAGGGCGAAGACGTGGCCGAGCTGCGCCGTCGGGTGGGCATGGTGTTCCAGAAACCCAACCCGTTTCCCAAGACCATCTACGAAAACGTGGTCTATGGCCTGCGTATCCAGGGCATCAACAAAAAGCGCGTGCTTGACGAAGCGGTCGAGTGGGCGCTGAAGGGTGCGGCGCTGTGGGACGAGGTCAAGGACCGCCTGCACGAATCGGCGCTGGGCTTGTCCGGGGGTCAGCAGCAGCGTCTGGTGATTGCTCGCACCATCGCCGTCGAGCCGGAAGTGCTGCTGCTCGATGAACCGTGCTCGGCACTGGACCCGATCTCGACCCTGAAGGTCGAAGAACTGATCTACGAGTTGAAATCCAAGTACACCATCGTCATCGTGACCCACAACATGCAACAGGCGGCCCGTGTTTCGGACTACACCGCCTTCATGTACATGGGCAAACTGGTCGAATTCGGGGATACCGATACCCTGTTCACCAATCCGGCGAAGAAGCAGACCGAAGACTACATCACCGGTCGCTACGGTTAAGCGCGGCTCGCAATGAGCACCCGCTCCTACAAGGCCGCGCTACCAAAGGACAAAACGATGATCAACAAAGAAAGCCTGACCCACCATATCTCCCAGCAGTTCAACGCCGAGCTCGAAGAGGTGCGCAGCCATCTGCTGGCCATGGGCGGCCTGGTGGAAAAGCAGGTCAACGACGCGGTAACCGCGTTGATCGAGGCCGACTCGGGCCTGGCCCAGCAAGTGCGCGAAGTGGACGAGCAGATCAACCAGATGGAGCGCAATATCGACGAGGAGTGCGTGCGCATCCTCGCCCGTCGCCAGCCGGCGGCCTCCGACCTGCGCCTGATCATCAGCATTTCCAAGTCGGTGATCGACCTGGAGCGCATCGGTGACGAGGCGACCAAGATCGCCCGCCGTGCCATCCAGCTGTGTGAAGAGGGCGAGTCGCCGCGCGGTTACGTCGAAGTGCGCCATATCGGTGACCAGGTGCGCAACATGGTGCGCGACGCGCTGGACGCCTTTGCCCGCTTCGACGCCGAGTTGGCGTTGTCGGTGGCCCAGTACGACAAGACCATCGACCGCGAGTACAAGACCGCCCTGCGCGAGCTGGTGACCTACATGATGGAAGACCCGCGCTCGATCTCGCGGGTACTCAGCGTGATCTGGGCGCTGCGTTCGCTGGAGCGTATCGGTGACCATGCGCGCAACATCTCCGAGCTGGTGATCTACCTGGTGCGCGGCACCGACGTGCGCCACATGGGCCTCAAGCGCATGACTGCAGAAGTGCAGGGTACCGCTTTCGCCGACGGCGAAAAGGCTAATGTTCCGGGCAAACCTGACGATAAATAAGGTTGCTCCCGTGCATCGACGCCCGGCCTACGCCGGGCGTTTTCGTTTGCGGTCGAGGAGCCGGCAGGCACCCGCGAACGATGTGAAGAAGTCCCGGCGTGACCAGGTTGTAGCAAATGGCCATTATTTGCCAGTAGGCTAGTCGGGATTCAAAAGGAGTATCGATGAGTAAAGTGAATGTGCTGGTCGTGGATGACGCCCCGTTTATCCGTGACCTGGTCCGCAAGTGCCTGCGCAATGCCTTTCCGGGCATGGCCATCGACGATGCGGTCAACGGTCGCAAGGCCATGGCCATGCTGGGCAAGGAAGCATTCGACCTGGTCCTGTGTGACTGGGAAATGCCGGAAATGTCCGGCCTGGAACTGCTCACCTGGTGCCGTCAGCAGCCTGCGCTGAAAAACCTGCAGTTCATCATGGTGACCAGCCGTGGCGACAAGGAAAACGTCATTCAGGCGATTCAGGCGGGCGTTTCCGATTTTGTCGGCAAGCCGTTCACCAACGAGCAACTGCTGACCAAGGTGAAAAAAGCCCTGAGCAAAATCGGCAAGCTCGACAGCCTGATGGCCATCGGCCCTGCACGGGGCAATTCAGCGTTTGCCAATGATTCGCTGAATGCGCTGACAGCCGGCAAGCCGGAGGCGGTCAAGGTCGCGGCGCCGGCTCCCGCCAGGCCAGTGGTCACGGCTCCAGCTGCAGCCGCGACGGCTAGCACCACGCCGAGCGGTCGCGGGCAGGGCCAGCTGCGCCTGGCCAGTGGCATGCAGCCGTGCGTGATCAAGGCGCTGAGCCTTAAAGAAGCGCTGCTGGTAGTGCGCCGCAGCGAAGCGCTGCCGCAGGTGCTTGAGGGCGCGGTGCTGGACCTGGAACAGGGCGAAAGCGCTGAAGTGGCACGGCTCAATGGCTACCTGCATGCCGTTGCCGCACTGGAGCCCAAGCCTGACAGTGACTGGCTGCAACTGACCTTCAAGTTTGTCGACCAGGACGCCCAGAAGCTCGACTACCTGTCGCGGCTGATTGCCCGTGGCACTGCGCAGAAACACTTCTCCCCCGGCGCTTGATAGCCAAGGGCAGGATGCGCCCAGGGGAGCGACTGCCTGGCGCAGAACTTGAAAAGCCTGTGCGATCCCTGTGGGAGCGGGCTTGCCCGCGAACACGGGCGAAGCCCGTGCCATCCACCCCGTCGCCTGCTTCGCGGGCACGCCCGCTCCCACACAGCGTGTCATCCGACCAGCTGTCATACCCGCCACAAAACCCGCTGCTAGGCTTCGACAGATCATAACTGTCAAAAAGCCACTATCATGCCCGCCCGCCTGCTGCTGTTCTGTGCCTTGCTCCTGGCCTCGGCGTCGAGCCTGGGCGTTACCCTGCATGCGATCACCGATGACCGCGGGACGGTCTCGTACTCCGATCGGCCAGGCCCCGGTTCCAGGGCTACGCAGCTGAACGAACCCATGTTCGAGATGATGGAAAGCGAGGTACGCCTGAACGCGATCGTGTTTCAGGGGGGCGTGAGTTTCTCGGCACGTAACGAACTGCTTGTGCCCGTGCAGGTCGAGTTGCGCCTGGACAACCTGGTCAATGCACAAGGCGGCGATGCCCCGCGCTTCGTGCGCCGCGTGCTGCCGCCGCGTACAACACAGCTGCTCAGCGTGCTGAGGGGGCGCCCCGGGACATTGCTGAATTACCGCTCGACCCTGCTGCAGGCAATGGGTGACCCCGGCAAGCGGCCGCAAGGCTACCGTTACGCGTTCCCGTGGCTGGGGGGGCCTTTCCGTGTCACCCAGGGCCCGAATGGTCGTGTCAGCCATTTCGGCCCCAAGGGGCGTTACGCCATGGATATCGCCATGCCCGAAGGTACTACCATCATTGCGGCGCGGGAGGGTGTGGTGGTGAGCATGGAGAATAGCCAGAGCGGACGCGGGCCGAACCCGGCCGGCAACTTCGTCAGGATCCTGCACGCCGACGGCACCATGGGCGTCTACCTGCACCTGATGCGCGGATCGGTGGCCGTGGCGGCGGGGCAGCGGGTGCGGCTAGGCCAGGTGCTGGCCAAGTCGGGCAATACCGGTAACAGCACCGGCCCGCACCTGCATTTCGTGGTGCAGCGCAACGTCGGGTTGGCGCTGGAGTCGATTCCATACCGGTTCGACAGGCCGATCAGCGGGTTGCCGGATTTTACTGCGGGCAACCCCTGATCGGTATAGCCGTCAATCCAGCTTGAGCACCTTGGCCAGCACGATCTTCGGCCCTTTCATCTTCTTGATGATGATGCGCAGCCCTTCGACCTCCAGCACTTCCTCTTCTTCAGGCACACGCTTGAGCGTCTCGTAGATCAACCCGGCCAGGGTTTCTGCCTCGATATGGTCAAGGTCAATGCCCAACAGGCGCTCGACCTTGAACAGCGGCGTGTCGCCGCGCACCAGCAGCTTGCCCGGCTGGTAAGCGAGGATGCCGCGTTCAGTCTTGCGGTGCTCGTCCTGGATATCGCCCACCAGCACTTCAAGCACGTCTTCCATGGTCAGGTAGCCGATGACCTTGCCATCGGCTTCCTCCACCAGTACGAAGTGCGCGCCGCCCTTGCGGAACTGCTCCAGCAACTGCGACAGGGGCATGTGCCGCGACACGCGCTCCAGTGGCCGGGCGAGGTCTTCCAGGTCGATGTTCTCGGGCAAGTGCTCCAGTTCGGCCAGCTCCAGCAGCAGGTCCTTGATGTGCAGCAGGCCGGTGAACTCCTCGCGTTGGGCGTCGTACACCGGGTAACGGCTGAACTTGTGGCGGCGCACCAGGGCCAGGATCTGCTTCAACGGCGCCTGCGCGTCGATGCTGACCATGTCCTCGCGCGAGTTGGCCCAGTCGACCACTTCCAGCTCGCCCATCTCCACCGCCGAAGCCAGCACGCGCATGCCTTGGTCGCTTGGGTCCTGGCCACGGCTGGAGTGCAAAATCAGCTTCAGCTCCTCACGGCTGTAGTGGTGCTCGTGGTGCGGGCCGGGCTCGCCCTGGCCGGCAATGCGCAGGATGGTGTTGGCACTGGCATTGAGCAGGTAGATAGCCGGGTACATCGCCCAGTAGAACAGGTACAGCGGTACCGCCGTCCACAGCGACAGCAGCTCCGGCTTGCGGATCGCCCACGACTTGGGTGCCAGTTCGCCGACTACGATATGCAGGTACGAGATGACGAAGAAGGCGACGAAGAACGAAACACCCTTGATTACTTCGGGCGAGTCGACACCGAAGTACGCCAGCAGCGGTTCGAGCAGGTGGGCGAAGGCGGGCTCGCCGACCCAGCCCAGGCCCAGCGAGGCCAGGGTGATGCCCAGCTGACAGGCCGACAGGTAGGCGTCCAGCTGGTTGTGTACCTTGCGCAGGATGCTGCCGCGCCAGCCGTGCTGTTCGGCGATGGCCTCGACGCGTGTGGAGCGCAACTTGACCATGGCGAACTCGGCGGCAACGAAGAAGCCGTTGAGCAGCACCAGCAGGAAGGCGAAGATGATCATGCCGAAATCGGCGAATAACGAGGTGAGGCTGATACCAGGGGAAGGGTCCATGATGGAGTTTTTACGGGGTCCGTCTTTGAGATAGGAAGAAAAAAAGTGCCAGCTCTAGCTGGCACAGGGGATCCAATGTAGCGGCTGGGGCAATAAAAGCAAATAGCCGAGGATTTATTGCGGTCCCTGTGGGAGGGGCGTGCCCGCGAAGGGCCGCACAGCGGCGCCGCTATCAACCCTTGTCGTTAGCCAATTGTGTCGGCGTAAAGTGACAGGTAAAGGTACTGCCATGCCCCGGCACGCTGCTGATCTCCAGCTTGCCGCGGTGGCGCATCAGCACATGCTTGACGATCGCCAGCCCCAGCCCGGTGCCGCCGGTATTCGACGCACGGCTTGAATCCACCCGGTAGAAGCGTTCGGTCAGGCGTGGCAAGTGCTTGGCATCGATACCCACCCCCGAGTCCTGCACCGACAAGTGCGCACCCTGCGCATCTGCCCACCAGCGGATGCGGATGTTGCCTTCGTCCTGGGTGTACTTGACGGCATTGAACACCAGGTTGGAAAAGGCACTGCGCAGTTCCGATTCGCTGCCCTTCAGGCGTATGCCCGGGGCGGCCTCCAGGGTGATGCGCTGGTTGCGCGGCCCCGACAGTGCCTGCGCGTCGTTCTTGATCGCCGCGAGCAAGGCATCGACGGCCACCGGCTGGTTGTCCGACGGGTAATCGGTGGCTTCCAGCTTGGCCAGCAGCAGCAGGTCGTTGAGCAGGGTCTGCATGCGCGAGCCCTGCTGGCTCATCTGCTGCAGGGCGCGGCACCAGCGCGGGTTGACGTCCTCGACGTTGTCCAGCAGGGTTTCCAGGTAACCGGTGATGACTGTCAGCGGCGTGCGCAGTTCGTGGGACACGTTGGCGACGAAGTCCTTGCGCATCTGTTCCAGCTGGTGGATGCGTGTGACATCGCGCACCAGCATCAGGTGCTCGTTGTTGCCGTAGCGGGTGATGTGCAGCTGCACGCGCATGCGGTCGTTGATCGGTGAGGGGATTTCCAGCGGTTCGAGGTAGTTCTCTGCCTCGAAGTACTCCTTGAAGCGCGGGTGGCGGACCAGGTTGGTCACCTGCTGGCCGCCGTCCTGTGGGGTCTTGAAACCCAGCAGGGTCTCGGCGGCGCGGTTCCACCATTCCAGGTTGCCATCGCTGTCGAGCATGATCACTGCGTCTCGCAGTGCGGCGGTGGACTCCTGCACCCGGTCGATCACTGCCTGCAGGCGGCCGCGCACGCGCTGGTCGCGGCGTTGCAGGTGGTAGATGCTGTCAAACACCTCGCCCCACAGGCCATAACCATCGGGCGGTGCTTCGTCGGGTTGGTGGTTGCGCAGCCAGTCATGCAGGCGCAACAGTTGCTTGAGGGTCCAGCCCAGGTAAAGCGCAAGGCCGATGGCCAGGCTCCAGCCATAGTAGCCGCTGACCAGCCCGCCTATCAGGCAGACGGTGATCAGCAGCAGCAAGTGGCGAATCAGGGTCGCGTGCCAGTTCTGGTTCAATTGACGGTCCTTGTACAACGACGTGCAGCTTGGCGCTTTTGAACTCGATCAGCTCTTGGTCGAGAAGCGGTAGCCAGTGCCCCGGACGGTTTGTACCAGATTTTCGTAGGCTTCACCCAGCGCCTTGCGCAGGCGCCGAATGTGCACATCGACCGTGCGTTCTTCGACATAGACATTGCCACCCCAGACCTGGTCCAGCAGCTGGCCGCGGGTGTAGGCGCGCTCCTGATGGGTCATGAAGAACTGCAGCAGGCGATATTCGGTAGGGCCCATTTCGGCCGGCTTGCCATCGATGGTCACGCGGTGGCTGATCGGATCGAGCAGCAGGCCACCCACTTCGATCGGCGCTTCGCTGTCGCTCGGGCCAGTGCGGCGCAGCACGGCTTTCAGGCGGGCGACCAGCTCACGAGGTGAGAACGGCTTGGTGATGTAGTCGTCGGCGCCTACTTCCAGGCCCTGGATCTTGTTGTCCTCTTCACCCTTGGCGGTAAGCATGATGATCGGGATGTCGCCGGTCAGCTCGTCGCGCTTGAGGCGGCGGGCCAGTTCGATGCCGGAGGTGCCTGGCAGCATCCAGTCGAGCAGGATCAGGTCCGGCTTGCGGTCGACGATGATCGCATGGGCCTGTTGGGAGTTTTCCGCTTCCAGGCAGTCATAGCCGGCCATTTCCAGGGCAACGGCGATCATCTCGCGAATAGGCGCTTCGTCGTCGACGATCAGAATGTTCCTGCCAACCATGCTCAAAACCTCTCCTGGATTCGGTGTCTTGGCCCGCATTAGATAACGGAATTATTGCAGCTGTGTGACAGGGTGTTGGCCGTTCTGGCGACATTCCATGACTGAACTAGGCTTCAGAGGGCCGCTGAAGCGGCAATCCGAACTCATTTCCCCCGAAACAATGGTGAATCCAATGACACGACAAACGCTGAGCTGGATGGCCCTTTTCACTGCGCTGGCGCTCCCGGGGGTGGCCTCGGCCCACCATGCCATGGAGAAGGATGGCATGTGGGTCGATCATGCTGGCATGACGCTGTACACCTTTGACAAGGATGCGGGCGGCAAGTCGATGTGCAATGGCGAATGCGCTACCAACTGGCCGCCATTGATGGTCAGTGATGGCGAAAAGGCCGAGGGCAAGTGGACGCAGATCAAGCGTGATGACGGCAAGATGCAATGGGCCTATGACGGCAAGCCGCTGTACACCTTCGTCAAGGACAAGAAGGCCGGCGACATGACCGGTGACGGTATGAAGGACGTGTGGCACGTTGCCAAGCCTTGAAGGTGCCGGGGCCGCTGTGCGGCCCATCGCCGGCAAGCCAGCTCCCCCAGGCCATGTACAAGCCCTGAAGGTGGCGCCGTACCTGTTGGAGCTGGCTCGCCGGCGATAGCGCCATCAGCATTAACGCAACGCGTAATCCAGCACCACCCCGATGAACACCAGCAACCCCGCCCAATGATTGTGCAGGAACGCCTTGAAGCACGCGTCCCGGTCCAGCTTGCGCGTCGACCAGTACTCCCAGGCGAAGCACGCCGCCGCACCCAGCAGCCCCAGGTGGAACCAGCCACCCAGCTCGAAACGGCTGCCCGCCAGCAACAGGCAGCCGAGCGATAGCAGCTGCAAGGTCAGGATGATGTTGCGGTCGGCCTCGCCGAACAGGATCGCGGTCGACTTCACGCCAATTTTCAGGTCGTCATCGCGGTCGACCATGGCGTAGTAGGTGTCGTAACCCACCGTCCACAGCAGGTTGGCGATATACAGCAGCCAGGCGCTGGCCGGCAGCCCGCCACCTGCGGCAGTGAAGGCCATGGGGATGCCCCAGGAATACGCTGCCCCCAGTACCACCTGCGGATAGTAGGTGTAGCGCTTCATGAACGGGTAGCAGAACGCCAGGGCCACGGCGCCGAACGACAGCCACACCGTGCGGCTGTTGGTGCACAGCACCAGCAGGAAGCTCACCCCGACCAGGATGGCGAACAGCGCCAGTGCCTCGCGTGGCCGGACCCGGCCACTGGCCAGGGGGCGGTCGGCGGTGCGCTTGACGTGGCCGTCCACCTTGCGGTCGGCAAAGTCGTTGATGCAGCAGCCGGCAGCGCGCATCAGCACCACGCCCAGACCGAATATGAGCACGTTGGCCAAGGTCGGCGAACCGTTGCCGGCAATCCACACTGCCGACAGGGTTGGCCACAGCAGCAGGTAGATACCGATCGGCCGGTCCATGCGGCTGAGCTGGACAAAGTCCCACGCGCGCGGGTGCAGACGGTTGAGCGACTTCAGCAGTTGCAGGTACATCAGCGGTTATCCTCCTTGGCCGCTTGCCACACTGCCGGCAGAAACACTTCTGCTACCAGCAGTTCCAGGCCACCACGTTCGAAGCGCGAGCGACGCCCCCAGAGCGCTGCATCGGCCGCTGCAGGCGGCAGCCAGGCCTGTGGATAAGTGCAGACCTCGATCGGGTGGCGGATGAACGCCTGGTCGCAGAACAGCAACTCTCCCAGCGAACGGCTGCCCAGGGTTTTCAGGTCCAGGCCGCCGCGCTCCAGGGCACTGCGGCTGGCAACGCTGCGGGCGAACACCCAAGGCTGGCCATGGCCACGCAAGTACACCTCGCGCACCCAGCCTTCGGCACCCGCAGCGATACCCAGCGCCTGGCATTCGTCATCGCGCAGCGGCTGCCAGCCCTCGAACAGTGGGGTGACGGAAAACTGGTCATTGGCCAGGCGGGTCAGGCGGCGAGTCAGCGAGCCCTCGTCGAACAGCCAGTCAAGGATCGGCTGGTCGATGTCGGTCGCCAGCTGTGAATACGGCAGCCACGCGACAGCGGCTGCTTGCGGGGATTCGTACGACACGTTGGTATGCTTTGTTACAGCCAGAGAGGCGGCGAGCTTAGCATGATTGCCCTGACTGCTTGCATACTGCCGGCAGGGCCGCTACAAAGCCCTACCCTGTGTGAGGACTGAGCCTGATGAAAAAATGGCAGTGTATTGTTTGTGGCCTGATTTATGACGAAGCCGAGGGCTGGCCGGACGACGGCATCCCCCCTGGCACCCGTTGGGAAGATGTACCGGAAGACTGGCTGTGCCCTGATTGCGGCGTCGGCAAAAGCGACTTTGAAATGATCTTCATCGGCTGATAGAGGAAAGCACGACATGACGTCCCCCGTGGTAATCATCGGTACCGGCCTGGCGGGCTACAACCTGGCCCGCGAGTTTCGCAAGCTCGATACGCAGACGCCGCTACTGCTGATCACCGCCGATGACGGTCGGTCCTACTCCAAGCCCATGCTCTCCACCGGCTTTGCCAAGCACAAAGGCGCCGATGGCCTGTGCATGGCCGAGCCGGGTGCCATGGCCGAGCAACTGAACGCAGAGATACGCACCCACACCCGTATCAGCGGCATCGATCCGGGCCACAAGCGCCTGTGGATCGGCGAAGAAGCCGTGGAATATCGCGACCTGGTGCTGGCATGGGGCGCCCAGACCGTGCAGGTGCCGATCGAGGGCGATGGCAGCCGGCTGGTGTTCCCGATCAACGACCTGGAAGACTACGCGCGCTTCCGGGCTGCAGCTGATGGCAAGCAGCGGGTACTGATCCTCGGTGCCGGCCTGATCGGTTGCGAGTTCGCCAACGACATGAGCCTTGGCGGTTTTCAGGTCGACGTCGTCGCGCCGTGCGAGCAGGTCATGCCAACCTTGCTGCATCCGGCTGCTGCCAGCGCCGTGCAGGCCGGGCTGCAAGCCCTGGGTGTGCGTTTCCACCTTGGCCCGGTGCTGACCCGCCTGCAGCAGGCAGCTCATGGCCTGGAGGCGCATCTGTCGGATGGCAGCGTGATCGCCTGCGACCTGGTGGTCTCGGCCATCGGCCTGCGCCCGCGTACCGACCTGGCCGCCGCCGCCGGCCTGCAGACCAACCGCGGCGTAACTGTCGATCGCCAGCTGCGCACGTCGCACGCCAATATCTACGCGCTTGGCGACTGTGCCGAGGTCGATGGCATCAACCTGCTTTATGTAATGCCGCTGATGAGCTGTGCCAGGGCCCTGGCGCAAACCCTGAGCGGGACACCGACGGCGGTTGCCTACGGGCCGATGCCGATTACCGTAAAAACCCCTGCTTGCCCACTGGTCGTTTCGCCGCCGCCTCAGGGCCGCGAAGGTACCTGGCAGGTAGAGGGGCAGGGCAGTGACCTCAAGGTGCTGTGCCTGGATGCCGACGGCAAACTGCTGGGCTACGCACTGACGGGTGCAGCCGTGATGGAAAGGCTGGCGCTGAATCGCCAACTGCCGCCGCTGATGGCGTAAACAGCGGTCGTTCTGTCGGTTTTATCCTGTTGTTGCCTGCACAATGGCCGCCCAGATACTGGCGCGGCCCCGGTGCACGTGCCATTCTCACTTCCGTCTGCCGCAGATTAGAGCCTGCGGTGCCTTGAGCGCTGCTCCCCGAGGCAGCACGGCATAACAACAAGAATTCCGTCAAAGAGGCTTCACTATGCGCAAACCAGAACTCGCCGCAGTCATCGCCGAAAAGGCCGATCTGACCAAGGAAAAGGCCAATCAGGTTTTGAACGCGATTCTCGACAGCATCACCGGTGCCCTGGACAAGGACACCGTGACCCTGGTCGGTTTCGGCACCTTCGAAAAACGCCATCGCGGCGCGCGTACCGGCAAGAATCCGCAGACGGGTGAGCCGGTCAAGATCAAAGCCAGCAATACCGTGGCCTTCAAACCAGGCAAAAACCTGAAGGACAGCGTCAACGTGCCTGCCAAGCCGGCCAAGAAGGGCAAGTGATCGCTGCCTGACTATCCCAGTGTCAGCCAAACGGGCGCCCCAGAGCGCCCGTTGTGCTTTCTGAAGGCAAAATGCTCCGAATTTGCGTAAATAGTTCTGGAAGAGGATAAACTGCGCGCCTTAGTCATTTTTAATTCGAGGCGCGTTGATGAAGTTCCGCTTTCTTCTCTGGGCCATGGGGCTGTTGATGGCCAGGGCCAGCCGTAAAAACCCGGCATTCCAGCAGCAGCTCAAGGGCAAGGACCTGGTGTTCCAGATGCAGACTCTGGACGGCAAGGTCGCCCGGCACTTCATCGTCAGTAACGAGCGGATTGGCAGTAAAGGCGGTGCACACCCGCAGCCGGCCTTCGCCATTGCGTTCAAGGACGCTGCCTATGGCTTTGCCACCCTGCAGGCGAGCAACAAGCAGTTGGCGTTCATGCAGGGGATTCAGGACAAGAATATCCAGATCAAGGGCAACCCGGCGCTGGTGATGTGGTTTCAGGGCTTGATGAAATACCTGAAACCGAAGAAGAAGGGCTGAAATTTGTAGGGGGCTGCCTTGCAGCCCAATCGCCGGCAAGCCAGCTCCTACAGGTTCGGTACACGCCTGAGGGAAGTGGTGTTCCTGTGGGAGCTGGCTTGCCGGCGATTGGGCCGCAAAGCGGCCCCATTTGATGTCAGTGCGGTGCGTGGAACTGCGAGGCCAGCTCCCGCAACAGGCTCTCGGCTTCGAGCACCTTGTTCACCACGTCGTCTGCCTTGTGCCGGGTAATCCCCAGCCGCTCCAGCAGCTCGTCAGGTATCTCTTCCTGCGGCCCCGAGCCAATTCCTCGCGAGCGCAGCAGGCGGGTTGCCAGGCACACCAGGTTGGGGAATGCAGCATACGCGCCGTCATAAGCAGGGTCGTGCTGGAAGCGCAGCGCGGTCTGGAGTTCCTCCGGCATGTCCCACAGCTTCATCAGCCATGCGCCGATCTGCTCGCGGCTGATGCCCAGCAGGTGCTGTTCTACATAGGTGTGGTGCAGGTGCGGGTTGACCTCCAGGTGGCGGCAGATCAGCGAAAAGTGTGGCGGGAACACGTGCGCCAGCAGCAGGTAGCCAAAGTTGTGCAGCAGGCCGGCCAGGTAGGTCAGGCCCGCCTCGGGGCGTTCAGCCCGTGGCATGGCGCGGGTCAGGCCTTCGATGATCGCGGCGGTGTAGATCGATTGCTGCCAGTAAGGCGTGGCCTGTTGCGGGTGGTCTTTCGGCAAGCTCAGGGTTTTGCCCAGTGCCAGGCCCAGGGCCAGGTTGATCACCAGGTCGAAGCCCAGCACGCGCACGATGGCGTCTTCCACCGAGCGGATCTTGCCCGGTGAGGCGTAGTAAGGCGATGCCGCCCAACTCACCACCTGCGCCGCCAGCGCCGGGTCGGTTTCGACCACGCCGGTGATGTCGTCGATGCTGGCGTTAGGGTCTACCCGCAGCTTGATGATCTTCTGTGCGGTGTCGGCCAGCGGCGGAATTTCGATGGTTTCTTCCAGGCGTTTCTGGATTCGCCGGGCCGTAAAGGCTTGTACCGCCTGGCTGATTTCGTGGGTGTCATCATCGGGGCGATCGAGGTTGGGGTTGATCGCCTCGACCTCCTGCCCAAACGTGCTGGCACTGGCCTTGGCCAGCATCCGCTTGAAATGCGCACGCTCGATTGCCAGCAACAGGCCGGCTTCGCCGGACTGGATGTAGACGGTTTCGGCGTCGAGCAGCGTTTTTTCGTACTGGCTCGGTGAGCTGGTCAGGGCCGGTATGCCCGGCAGGGCCTTGAGCTGGTGCTTGTCGAGCATCTGCTTCAGGCGAGGCATCGACACCGCAGTCAGCTTGCGGCCGGTCAGTTCCGTCAGCCGGTTCAGGTCCAGCAGCTGGCTCTGCGGGAACAGCACCATCAGGGCGCCGACCTCGTCGTCGAGCAGCACGGCCTGTACCCGCGACGCTGCCGGCAGGTGCGAATCTTCGGCCACCTCGCGGTAGGCTACGCCAAGCTTGTCGAGCAGCAGCCTGATGACAGAGGGTGCATGTGGGGTTGCGGTGTCCAGGGCAACTTCAGTCATGGTCCGTATCCACTGATTCTTTTAAACGCGAAGTATAACCAGCCCCGGGGCAAATCTGGATCCATTCTGGGACTGGCGTCACACTTGGCCATATTGCTGGCCATGCCGCAGCCAGCGGTCGAGCAGCGGGCTGACATGATCGGGCCAGCGTGCGATCAGCGCCTGTGCCGCGTCGCGCACGGCCGGCAGCAGGTCGGCGTCGCGCATCAGGTCGGCGACCTTGAACTGCAGCAGGCCGGTCTGGCGAGTGCCCAGCATCTCGCCCGGACCACGCAGCTCCAGGTCTTTTTCGGCGATGATGAAGCCATCGTTGGTTTCGCGCATGATGCCCAACCGCTCGCGGCCGATCTGCGACAACGGCGGGTGGTACAGCAGCACGCAATGGCTGACGGCGCTGCCCCGGCCTACCCGGCCGCGCAGCTGGTGCAACTGAGCCAGGCCCAGGCGCTCGGGGTTCTCGATGATCATCAGGCTGGCATTGGGCACGTCCACGCCCACCTCGATGACCGTGGTGGCGACCAGCAACTGCAGGTTGCCGGCTTTGAACTCGGCCATGATCTCGGCTTTTTCCGCCGGCTTCATTCGCCCGTGGATCAACCCCACCCGCAGCTCGCCCAGGGCGCTGCCAAGCTCCTCGTAGGTGCTTTCTGCCGCCTGGCAGGTCAGTTCTTCGGACTCTTCGATCAGGGTGCACACCCAGTAGGCCTGGCGCCCCTCGGCGCAGGCCGCGCGGACCCGCTCGACCACTTCGAAGCGCCGGCTGTCGACCACCAGTACCGTGTTCACCGGGGTGCGCCCGGGGGGTAGTTCGTCCAGTACCGAGGTGTCCAGGTCGGCGTAGGCGCTCATCGCCAGGGTCCGCGGGATGGGCGTTGCGGTCATGATCAGCTGGTGCGGGCACATCTCGCCGGCCACGCCTTTCTTGCGCAGGGCCAGACGTTGCTGCACGCCGAACCGGTGCTGTTCGTCGATGATCGCCAGTGCCAGATGCTTGAACTTCACTTCTTCCTGGAACAGCGCATGGGTGCCGACCACCATGGGTGCGCCGTTGGCAATCTGCTCCAGGGCGCTGACCCGGGCCTTGCCCTTGAGCTTGCCGGCCAGCCAGGCGACTTCGATGCCCAGCGGTTCGAGCCAGCGCTTGAAGGTGATGTAGTGCTGCTCGGCGAGGATCTCGGTGGGCGCCATCAACGCCACCTGGTAGCCGGCCTCCAGCGCTTGCAGCGCAGCCAGGGCGGCGACCACGGTCTTGCCGGCGCCCACGTCACCCTGCACCAGGCGCAGCATCGGTTCGTGCTGGCTCAGGTCATAGGCAATTTCGTTGGCCACCCGCTGCTGCGCGCCGGTGGGCTGGAAACCGAGGTTGGCCAGGTACTGCGCCTGCAGGCGCTTGGCCTTGGGCAATACCGGTGCCCGCAGGCTGCGCAGGCTCTCGCGCAGGCGTTGCTGCGACAGCTGGTGGGTCAGCAGCTCCTCGAAGGCCAGGCGGTGCTGGGCCCAGTGCTGGCCCTCGGCAAGCTCGTCGAGGTCGGCGTCCGCCGGCGGGTTGTGCAGGTAGCGGATGGCATCGTCCAGCGGCGCCAGCTGGTAGTCCCGGGCCAGCTCGTCCGGCAGCCAGTCGGGCAGGCTGCGCGGGCCGAGCAGGCTCAGGCTTTGCTGGCACAGCAGGCGCAAGCGTTGCTGGGTGAGGCCTTCGGTGGACGGGTAGATCGGCGTCAGGGTCTGCTCGACCGGTGGCGGCGGCTCGTCGCCGTTAAGCGCGCGGTACTCCGGGTGGTAGATTTCCAGGCCCGAGGCACCGGGGCGCGCTTCACCGTAGCAGCGCAGGTGAGTGCCACGCTTAAGGCCTTCCTTTTGCGCGTTACTGAAGTGGTAGAAGCGCAGGCTCAACACCCCAGTGCCGTCGCCCAGGCGCACCACCAGGCTGCGACGCTTGCCCATGGTCACGTCGGCGCCGCTGACCACGCCCTCGATCACCGCGTCCTGGCCGGGCCGCAGCTGGCCGATCGGCACCACGCGGGTACGGTCCTGATAACGCAGGGGCAGGTGGAACAGCACGTCCTGCAAGTTCTCCAGGCCGACCTTGGCGAGTTTTTCCGCCATGGCTTCGCCAACCCCTTTGAGCACGGTGACCGGGACTTTCGACAGCTCACTCATGACTCAGGCCGGTTGTTCTGCAGGGGCCTTGGCCACCGAACACAGACGGATCGAGTCGGCGAGGATCTCGATGGCTTTGGGCCGTGGGAAGCTGGCGCGCCAGGCGATGGCTACCGTGCGGAACGGTGCCGGTGCAGTCAGTGGGCGCACCTCGATGACCCCGGGTGCATAGTGATGGCTGTGCACTGCCGACAGCGGCAGGATCGATACCCCAAGGCCCGATGCGACCATGTGACGGATGGTTTCCAGCGAGCTGGATTCGACCGTGGTGTGCCTGGAGCCTTCACCACCCTTGTTCAGGGTTGGGCAGGCTTCGAGGACCTGATCGCGGAAGCAGTGGCCCTCACCGAGCAGCAGCAGGCTCTTGTCGTTGAGCATGGCGGTGTCGATGGTCTTTTTTGCCGTCCACGGGTGGTCGGCGGGCATCAGCGCGCAGAACGGTTCGTCGTACAGCGGCAGGGTCAGCACGTCGGCTTCGTTGAACGGCAGGGCGATGATCACTGCGTCGAGTTCGCCGTTGCGCAGTTTTTCGCGCAGCACGTGGGTGAAGTTTTCTTCGATGTACAGCGGCATCTGCGGCGCTACGCGGTGCAGTTGCGGGATCAGGTGCGGGAACAGGTAGGGGCCGACGGTATAGATGGCACCCACCTTGAGCGGGGCGGTCAGCTGGTTCTTGCCGGCCTGGGCCAGCTCGCGAATGCCCTGGGCCTGCTCCAGTACCTTCTGGGCCTGGGCGACGATGCTCTCGCCGACCGGGGTCAGGCGCACCGCGCTCTTGCTGCGTTCGAAGATCAGCACGCCAAGCTCATCCTCGAGCTTCTTCACACCGACCGACAGGGTCGGTTGGCTCACGTGGCAGCGTTCGGCGGCATGGCCGAAGTGCTGTTCCTGGGCGAGTGTGACGATGTAGCGTAATTCTGTGAGGGTCATAACGTGCGTCCATGAAGTTGCGGGCCCAGCATAGCGGCTGCAATTGATAGACGCACGTTATCAGACTTGCCGATTTGTGACAGAACCAAAAGTCTCAGCGGCGGTCAAGCGAGTAGACAAACGGTGCCACGACTTCGATCGTGCCATTGTTCAGCAACTCGGGCGGCGGCTTGGGTACCTTGCCGGCCCGACGAATCATTTCCAGGGTCGCCCGGTCCAGTGCTGCACTGCCCGAACCACCTGCCATGGCGTACGACACTACCTTGCCCTCGGCGTCGACCACGAAGCGCAGGCGGTTGATGCCCTGCAGGCCGCGGCGGCGCGCGTCTTCGGGGTACCGCTTGTACTTGGCCAGGTGGCGCAGCAGGTCGCTCTGCCAGGTAGGCAAGGCGTTGCTGTTGGACGCAATGCTCGGTGCCGGTGCCGCGGATTTCTGCGGTGGCGCGGTGCTGGGCGGGGCGTCTACGGTCTGCTCGGTTGGCGGTGCTTCCTTGGGCGGCTCAGGCTTTTTCTCGGGTTTGGGCGGCTGCGGCTTGACCTTCGGCTTGGGCGGCTTGTGGATCGCAATCTTGGGTTTCGGCGCTTCCACCACCTTTGGCAGCGGCGGTTCTTCTACCGGTGCCGGTGGCTGCGGGGCGGCTTTAGGAGGTGGTGGCGGCGCGGGCTCCGGCAGCGGTGCCAGTTCGACCATCATCGCTGCCGGGGGCAGTTCGATGGCCTGAGGCACCGACCAGTTGAGCGTCAGCAGCACGGCGACCACGTGCACGCCCAGCACGATCGCCAGGCTGCCACCGTAGCGCGCCATGTTCGAGCGCGTTTTTGTCATTTCTTGGCTGCCGTCTCTAGTCCGACCAGGCCGACTTTCAGGTAGCCGGCCGCGCGCATGTTGTTCATCACTTCCATCAGGTCACCGTAATCCACGCCTTTGTCGGCCTGGAAGAAGATGGTGGTTTCCTTGTCACCCTTGGTCTTGGCGTCGAGCATCGGGCCAAGCTGGTCGGGTGCCGCTACCTGATCGTCGCCGACATACAGCTTCTGGTCGGCCTTGACGCTGACGAACACCGGTTTTTCAGGCCTCGGCGCCGGTTTGGCGGTCGAGGCCGGCAGATCGACCTTGATGTCGACCGTGGCCAGGGGGGCGGCGACCATGAAGATAATCAGGAGCACCAACATCACGTCGATGAACGGCGTAACGTTGATTTCGTGGTTTTCGGCGAGGTCGTCGCCACCTTCGTTGAGATGCAGGCCCATGGCTTACCCCACTTTCACCATGTGCGGGGCAGCGCGCTCGCTGCCCTGATGGTCCAGGTCACGGCTGACCAGCAGCAATACCTGAGCGGAGGCGTCGGACACCTGGGCCTTGTAGCCGGCGATGGAGCGGGCGAAGACGTTGTAGATGACCACGGCCGGAATGGCCGCGACCAGGCCCAGGGCGGTGGCCAGCAGGGCTTCGGCGATGCCCGGGGCGACCACGGCCAGGTTGGTGGTCTGGGTTTTGGCGATGCCGATGAAGCTGTTCATGATGCCCCAGACGGTACCGAACAGGCCGACGAAGGGTGCGGTGGAACCGATGGTGGCGAGCACGCCGGTGCCGTTGCTCATGGTGCGGCCGCTGGCGTGTACCAGGCGCTCCAGACGGAAGCTGACGCGTTCCTTGATGCCTTCTTTCTCGCGAGCGTTGGCCGAAAGGCGCATTTCTTCGAGAGCGTCGTGGACCAGGGTGTAGGCCAGGGTGCCTTCCTTGTTGGAGACTTCGCTGGCTTCCTTGAGGGTGGCGGACTTCTTCAGCTGGGCAATTTCACCACGCAGGCGACGCTTGGCGCCCATCAGCTCGAAGCCCTTGGCGATCCAGATGGTCCAGGTGATGATGGAGGCGATTGCCAGGCCGATCATGACGATCTTCACCACGATGTCGGCGTTCTTGTACATGCCCCACGGCGACAGGTCGTGGGCCATGCCCAGCGAAGTGTCTTCGACCAGGGCTTCAACGCTCGGGTCTACTGCAGCTGGCGCATCAGCCGGTTTGACAGAGGCGTCGCCAGCTGGCGCCTGGGTATCGGCAGCCGGTGCCGCTGCAGGTGCAGCTGGGGCAGAGGCGGCGGCAGGGGTGGTGCTGTTGGCGGTTGGCTCATCGGCCATGGCTACCGGGGCCAGCACCAGGCTGAGGGTCAGCGCGGCGATGGCGCGCCAGGCGCGCGACGGGGTTGGCGAAGCGGAAGGTTGAATACGTGTCATGCTGGCCGGACCTGATGAAGAAAAAAGTGAACGTTCTCCAAGGCCTCGAGATTGGCCGAGAACAAATTGGCGGCCATTATTGCAAGTAATTCTTGTTAACAAAAGTAATCTTGTTGCTTTTTTCGCCTATGGTCTAGCCGCCCATCGTGTAGCGTGGCTGGGCTGATCAACTGGTCTAGGGAGTTTAGAGATGTCAGACCTTTCCGTAATGGTGGTGGGATGTGGTGATGTAGGTGGGCGTCTTGCCCGGCAATTGCTGGCCCGCGGCTGGCAGGTAAGCGGCCTGCGTCGCGCGGTCGCGCAGCTGCCCGCAGGTGTCGTGCCGGTTGCCGCAGACCTTGCCGACGCATCGATTCCGCCAGCCTGGCCGCAGCGCGCGCCGGACTACCTGGTGTATTGCGTGGCGGCCAGCCAGCACGACGAGGCGGGTTACCAGGCGGCCTATGTCGACGGCCTGCGCCATGTGCTGGCCTGGCTGGCCGAACGTGGCCAGCGCCCGCGTCGCCTGCTGTTCGTTTCCAGCAGCAGCGTGTATGCGCAAAAAGACGGGGAATGGATCGAGGAAAGCGCGGCCACCGAGCCTGAAGGCTATTCCGGGCGGGTGATGCTTGAGGCCGAGCAGCTGGCGCTGGCCAGCGGTATGCCGGCGAGCGTGGTGCGCCTGACCGGCATCTATGGCCCCGGCCGTGAGTGGCTGCTGAGCCAGGTGCGCCAAGGCTACCGCGTGGCCGATGAGCCGCCCCTCTATGGCAACCGCATCCATGCCGAGGATGCCGCCAGCCTGCTGGCGTTCCTGCTGCAGGCCGACGCCCACGGCAAGGTGTTGGACGACTATTACATCGGTGTCGACGACGACCCGGCGCCGCTGGCCGATGTAGTGGCCTGGCTGCGTGGGTATATGGGGGTCACAGAGTGGTCCGATGAGCAGCGGGTGCGGCGTACCGGCAGCAAGCGCTGCAGCAACGCCCGCGCGCGCGCATTGGGCTGGGCGCCGGTGTATCCGAGTTACAAGGAAGGCTATGCGGCAATCCTGAAAGGCGTGCGCTGAGACTGCCGGCCTCTTCGCGGGTGAACCCGCGAAGAGGCCGATAAGGTCCAAGCGCGAGTTCAGTCGCTTTCAGTCCTTCTCCAGCACCCACTGACGCGTACCCGCGGCCAACTGTGGCATTTCATCCGACTGCGCACGGTTCACCGCCTGGAAGATCTCCAGCTTGTCGCCATCGCGCTTGATGATGAACGGCGCACCACGCTGGTTGCGCTCCAGCCACAGGCTGTCGTTGCTGCCACCCATGGTCGCGCAATCGCCGGCCAGGCACAGGGCGAAGCGGTCCGGGCCTGGCAGGCCGGTCACGCTACCGGTATCGCCGAAGCGCACTTTCGCGCCTTGACCCTGGCCTTCGAGAATTTTCCATTCCCCACCCAGGTAAGCCTGGTACAGCGCTTTTTCAAAGCTGCTGCCCAATGGCGCGTTGCCCGCGACGGGGTTCGTCACGCGGACGAATGCCTGTTTGCTGCCGCTCTGGTCGCTGGTCAGCAGTTCGTCACCATCGAGCTCCAGCTGCTCGGTCTGGCCACCAAGGAAAGTGGCCTGCAGCTGTTTTTCAACCGCGCTCAGCTGGCCGTCGGCAGCCTCGAAACCATTGCTGAAGCTGGCCTGGTGGTTGGCGACGTCGAGCTTCCATTCGAATACCGGGCCATGCTGGTTCAGGGCCTGGCGCAGGCTGTTGCCTTTGACGGCGGCTTTGATGGCGTCCTGGTTGATCCAGGTGCCGTTGAAATCTTCAGGTTTGTGGCTGGCGCAGCCGCCCAGTAGCAGGGCTGCCAGCGCGAGGGGCAGTGCTTGACGCATGACGGGGAAACCTTGCAGAGAAGGGAGGGTGACGGGCAGGGCGCCCGTCACCCGAGGCATCATTCGATGACCAGGATGGCGTCCATTTCGACCTGAGCGCCTTTTGGCAGTGCGGCAACGCCGATGGCGGCGCGGGCCGGGTACGGCTGCTCGAAGTAGCGGCCCATCACCTCGTTGACCTTGGCAAAGTGGCTCAGGTCGGTAAGGAAGATGTTCAGCTTGACGATGTCCTTGAACGAACCGCCTGCAGCTTCAGCCACGGACTTGAGGTTCTCGAACACTTGCACGGTCTGGGCTTCGAAGCCTTCGACCAGTTCCATGGTCTTTGGGTCCAGCGGGATCTGGCCCGACATGTATACGGTGTTGCCGGCCTTGATCGCTTGCGAGTAGGTGCCGATAGCGGCAGGGGCTTTGTCGCTGGTAATGACGGTCTTGCTCATGATGACTCCTTGCGGTTGGCGGACTACGTACGCATGCGGGTGATGCGGACCACTCCGGTCAGGGTACGCAGCTTCTTGATCACACGCGCCAGGTGCACGCGGTCGTGCACGCTGACCACCAGCTGGACCACGCTGATACGGCCGTCGCGTTCGTCCATGCTGATCTTCTCGATGTTGCCGTCGGCGGCGTTGACGCTACTGGCCAGCAGGGCGATCAGGCCGCGCTGGTGCTCCAGTTCGACACGCAGTTCGACATTGAACTCGCCCGAGATGTCCTTGGCCCACGAAAGCTGCACGCACTTCTCGGGGTTGTGGCGGATTTCGCTGATGTTGCGGCAGTTTTCCAGGTGCACCACCATGCCCTTGCCGGCCGACAGGTGGCCGACGATCGGGTCACCCGGGATTGGCGTGCAGCACTTGGCGTAGCTCAGCACCAGGCCTTCGGTACCGCGGATCGCCAGCGGGCCTTCCGGCGCCGGCAACTGCTCGCCTTCGGCCGACAGCAGGCGGCGCGCGACCACGTAGGCCATGCGGTTGCCCAGGCCGATGTCTTCGAGCAGGTCTTCGATCAGTTCCAGGCGGTATTCGGCAAGAATTGCCTGGACGCGCTCCTGCGGGATTTTCTCCAGGCTGCTGTCGAAGCCGGTGAGCACCTTGTTCAGCAGGCGTTCGCCCAGGCTGATGGACTCGGAGCGGCGTTGCTGCTTGAGCGCGTGGCGGATGTGCGTGCGCGCCTTGCCGGTGACCACGAAGTTGAGCCAGGCCGGGTTCGGCCGTGCGCCCGGGGCGCTGACGATCTCCACCGTCGAGCCGCTTTGCAGCGGTTCGGACAGTGGCGCCAGGCGGCGGTTGATGCGGCAGGCGATACAGCTGTTGCCGACATCGGTGTGCACCGCGTAGGCGAAGTCGACCGCGGTGGAGCCTTTGGGCAGCTCCATGATCCGGCCTTTGGGCGTGAACACGTAGACCTCGTCCGGGAACAGGTCGATCTTCACGCTCTCGATGAATTCCAGCGAGTTGCCAGCACGTTGCTGCAGCTCGAGGATGCCCTTGACCCACTGGCGGGCGCGGGCATGGCTGCCCTTGGGCTGGTCGTCGTCATTGGACTTGTACAGCCAGTGCGCGGCGATGCCGTTGTTGGCCATCTCTTCCATCTCGCGGGTGCGGATCTGGATTTCGATGGGCACGCCGTGCATGCCGAACAACGTGGTGTGCAACGACTGGTAGCCGTTGGCCTTGGGGATCGCGATGTAGTCCTTGAAGCGCCCGGGCAGCGGCTTGTACAGGTTGTGCACGGCGCCGAGCACGCGGTAGCAGGTATCGACCTTGTCGACGATGATGCGGAAGGCGTACACGTCCATGATCTCGTTGAAGGCGCGGCGCTTGCCACGCATCTTCTTGTAGATGCCATAGAGGTGTTTCTGCCGGCCGCTGACCTCGCCCGCGATGCCGTCGGCAGCCAGGCAGTTGGCCAGCGACTGCTCGATCTTGGCGACGATCTCTTTACGGTTGCCGCGTGCGCTTTTTACTGCCCGGTGAATCAGCGACGAGCGCATCGGGTGCATGGCCTTGAAGCCGAGGTCTTCGAATTCCACGCGCACGGTGTGCATGCCCAGGCGGTTGGCGATGGGGGCGTAGATCTCGAGGGTTTCCTTGGCGATGCGTCGGCGCTTTTCGCCAGACAGCACTTCGAGGGTGCGCATGTTGTGCAGGCGGTCGGCCAGCTTGACCAGGATCACGCGGATATCGCGGGCCATGGCCATGGCCATTTTCTGGAAGTTCTCGGCCTGCGCCTCGGCCTTTGTCTCGAAGTTCATCTGGGTCAGCTTGCTGACCCCATCTACCAGTTCGGCCACTGTCTCGCCAAACTGCTGGCTGAGGGCTTCCTTGGCGATGCCGGTGTCTTCGATCACGTCGTGCAGCATGGCCGCCATCAGGCTCTGATGGTCCATGTGCATGTCGGCGAGGATGCTGGCCACAGCCAGTGGGTGGGTCACATAGGGCTCGCCGCTGCGGCGGCGCTGCCCATCGTGGGCCTGTTCGGCGTAGAAATAGGCACGCCGGACCAGGTTGACCTGTTCAGGGCCCAGATAGGTCGACAGCCGTTCGGCCAAGGCTTCTATACCCGGCATGGGATAACCTCCTGCCGAGGAAGAGGGCCTTGCGCCGTGCGACGTCGACCTGGCATCAATCAGACAGCCTCGTTGTTCTCGTCCTCGAACGCGGCGAACACCGGATCCTCGGTGACGATCTCTTCAGCGGCGATGAACTCGTTGGTGACGATGCCTTCGGCGATTTCACGCAGGGCAACAACGGTTGGCTTGTCGTTTTCCCATGCTACGCGTGGCTCTTTGCCGCCGGTCGCCAGCTGGCGAGCGCGCTTGGTCGAGAGCATGACCAGCTCGAAGCGGTTATCCACGTGTTCCAGGCAGTCTTCAACAGTTACGCGGGCCATGGTCTTCCTCAGTAGCAAATGCGGTGGGCGTGCAGCCCGATAATGGGCAGGCGGACTCGATAGTATAAAAATTCACCAGCCAATAGGGAAGCGCTGTTTTGTCGGGCCGCTTTATCCTCGGGCCTGCCGGCGCACCCTGTGGGAGCGGGTTTACCCGCGAAAGGGCCGCAACAGACACCCTCGATGCATGAGCCCGACGATAACCTCAGAGCATCGCACCGCGCAACCGCGGGGTCAGCTCTTCGAACAAAGTCTGCACCGAGCGCAATGCCCGACAATCCGGGCGGGTAAGCAGCCACAGCTGGGTATCGCAGCCCGGCAGCGGCCCGCTCAGCGCATCCACCCCTGGCAGCGCATGCACCATGTAGTCCGGCAGCGCCGCCACGCCCAGCCCGGTGCTGACCAGCTGGGCGATGGTCGACATGCCACTGCACTGGTAGCGCGGGCTCAGCCCTGGGTGCTGCTGGTTGCGCCAGACCACCGTGGGATGATCCTGCATCGAGTCGTCGGGGGCGATCCAGGGCACGCTGGCAGGCGCCTCGTCCAGGCGCTCGCGCCATTGGGGCTGGCCGCAGATGACATAGGAGGTGGAGCCAAGGTTGCGGCCCACCAGGTGCTCCGGCGGCGTGTTGGTCAGGCGCAGGGCAATGTCGGCATCGCGCCGGCTGAGGTTGGCGAAGGTGTTGGAGGTGCCCATCTCCAGCGACAAGGCGGGGTAGTTGGGCATGAACTCGGCCAGCGCCGGCAGTAGCAGGCTGTGCATGACGGCCTCGGTGCAGGTCAGGCGCACCGTGCCGCTGACCACCTGCTCGCCACTGGTCATGGCGATACGCGCCGCCTCCAGCGCCTGTTCGGCGCGCTCGGCCTGCTCGGCCAGGGCCTGGGCAGTGTCGGTCGGCAGGTAGCCCTTGCGGCTCTTGACGAACAGCGCGGTGCCGAGTGCCGACTCGAGTCGGCGAATCGAGCGGAATACGGTCGAAACGTCGACTTTCAGCAGCTCGGCGGCCTTGGCCAGGGAGCGGCCACGTTCCAGCGCCAGTACCAGTGAAAGGTCGGCATGTGTGATCTGATATTGCATTGGTGCACGCTCTGCTTGCCGAATTGCCAATGTCTGTTGCGTCAGGGCCATTTTATAGTGAAACGGCCCCCCGGAATCAATGCGCCCGGTCGGGCAACCAGTCCCCACGATGGGAAAGTGAAAAAAACAACAGCTGCAACCATCGTCGCCCGTGAGGCGCCAGCCGTATCCCCACATCGCCGCAGCAAATCAAAGGATGTACAGCCATGACGTCGGTAACCCCGTGCGCCAGTTCTTCCAGCGAGATGAGTGACTTCCTCCAGGCCCATCCGGACACGCAGTACGTCGATCTGCTGATCTCCGACATGAACGGCGTGGTACGTGGCAAGCGCATCGAGCGGGCCAGCCTGCACAAGGTGTACGAGAAAGGCATCAATCTGCCGGCGTCGTTGTTTGCCCTGGACATCAATGGTTCCACCGTCGAAAGCACCGGCCTTGGCCTGGACATCGGCGATGCCGACCGCATCTGCTTCCCTATTCCCGGCACGCTGTCCGATGAGCCGTGGCAGAAACGCCCCACCGCCCAGCTGCTGATGACCATGCACGAGCTCGATGGCCAGCCGTTCTTCGCCGACCCGCGTGAAGTGCTGCGCCAGGTGGTGAGCAAGTTCGACGACCTGGGCCTGACCATCTGCGCCGCGTTCGAGCTGGAGTTCTACCTGATCGACCAGGACAATCTCAACGGTCGCCCGCAGCCGCCGCGTTCGCCGATCTCCGGCAAGCGCCCGCATTCGACCCAGGTGTACCTGATCGACGACCTCGACGAATACGCCGACTGCCTGCAGGACATGCTCGAAGCGGCCAAGGAGCAGGGCCTGCCCGCCGATGCCATCGTCAAGGAAAGCGCCCCGGCGCAGTTCGAGGTCAACCTGCACCACGTGGCGGATCCGCTGAAGGCCTGCGATTACGCGATCCTGCTCAAGCGCCTGATCAAGAACGTTGCCTACGACCATGAAATGGACACCACCTTCATGGCCAAGCCCTATCCGGGCCAGGCAGGCAACGGGCTACACGTGCATATCTCGCTGCTGGACAAGAAAACCGGCAAGAACATCTTCGCCAGTGACGACCCGCTGCAAAGCGACGCGTTGCGCCACGCCATTGGCGGCGTGCTGGAAACCATGCCGGCGTCGATGGCTTTCCTGTGCCCGAACATCAACTCCTATCGCCGCTTCGGCGCACAGTTCTACGTGCCCAATGCGCCGAGCTGGGGCCTGGACAACCGTACCGTAGCCGTACGCGTGCCTACCGACAGCAGCGACAACGTGCGCCTTGAGCACCGCGTAGCCGGTGCCGATGCCAATCCGTACCTGATGTTGGCGGCAATCCTGGCCGGCGTTCATCACGGCCTGACCCACCAGGTCGAGCCACAGGCGCCAATCGAAGGCAACTCCTACGAACAGCTGGAGCAGAGCCTGCCGAACAACCTGCGCGATGCCCTGCGCGCGCTGGACGACAGCGAAGTCCTCAACCAATACATCAGCCCGGACTACATCGATATCTTCGTGGCCTGCAAGGAAAGCGAACTGGCCGAGTTCGAAGTGTCGATTTCCGACCTCGAGTACAACTGGTACCTGCACACGGTGTAAGCCCATGAGCGCAACTGCGGTCCCCTTGATCGGTGTCAGCGCCTGCCGTCAGCAGGTGGGGAAGAACTCGTCGCACACAGTGGGCGACAGGTATGTCGAGGCAGCCGGGTTTGCCGGCTTGCCACTGATATTGCCGGCCCGTGACGCAGGCAGCGATACGCAAGCGCTGCTGGGTCTTCTGCACGGCATTGTTTTTACCGGTTCGCCTTCAAATATCGAACCGCATCATTACAATGGCGCCCCCAGTGCGGCGGGTACCCGGCACGACCTGGCGCGTGATCGGCTGACCCTGCCACTGCTGAAGGCGGCCGTTGCCGCCGGTGTGCCGGTGCTGTGCATCTGCCGTGGCTACCAGGAATTGAATGTGGCACTTGGCGGCAGCCTGCACCAGCGCGTGCAGGAACTGCCTGGTTACCTTGACCACCGCGAACCTGAGGACGCACCGACAGAGGTGCAGTACGGCCCTCGTCACCCGGTCGGCATCGAGCCAGGCGGGTTGTTCGAGCGCCTGGGCCTGGCCGCGCAGTTCGAGGTCAACTCGCTGCACAGCCAGGGCATTGACCGCCTGGCCCCAGGCCTGCGCGTCGAGGCACGGGCCCCGGACGGCCTGATCGAAGCAGTGTCCATGCCTGCGGCGCCGGGTTTTGTGCTTGGCGTGCAGTGGCATCCGGAATGGCGCTTCAACGAAAACCCGGTCTCGCTGCGCCTGTTTCAGGCGTTTCGCGAGGCCTGCATTGCCTACGCAGCACGGGAGGGCGCACGGCAGAAGGCATCCTGACGTCAGCCGAAGGTCTCGGATGACGTGTTCCCGGCAGCAAGCTTTCAATGAGTGAAAGCGGGCCTTGTGCGCAAGGCCCGCCAAAACAATTCCAAAATTTACGGCAAATACTCATGAGCAATTACACAGAAACCGGCCGCCCACCCGATATGGCGGCCGACGCGGGCAACACCCACAACAGCAAGGGTCTGGCCAAAGGCCGGCTGGGATTGCTGGCTACCGTGGTGCTGGGCATTTCCACCATCGCGCCGGTTTATACCCTGACCGGTGCCCTCGGCCCGACCGTGCGCGAGGTGGGTGCGCACCTGCCAGCCGTGTTCATCGTCGGGTTCCTGCCGATGCTGCTGGTGGCCCTGGGCTACCGTGAGCTGAACTCGGCAGAGCCGGACAGCGGCACCTCGTTTACCTGGTCGGCGCGTGCCTTCGGGCCGATGATTGGCTGGATCGGCGGCTGGGGGCTGGTGGTTGCCACCACCATCGTGCTGTCGAACCTGGCGGGGGTGGCGGTCGACTTCTTCTACCTGTTCCTTGGTCAGATTACCGGCAAGCATGAGCTGGCGGCGTTGGCTGACAACCTGTTGATCAACATTGTCACCTGTTGCGTGTTCATCGCCCTGGCGGTGTGGATCTGCTGTCGCGGCATAGCCACCACCATGACGGTGCAATATGGCCTGGTGGCCCTGCAGTTGCTGGTGTTGATCGGTTTTGCCTTCGCCGCCTTCGGCAGCACCACGGCGCCGCCACCGCTGGAGTTCGATTTCGCCTGGTTCAACCCGTTCGGTGTCGAGTCGTTCTCGGCCTTTGCCGCAGGGCTGTCGCTGTCGATCTTCATCTTCTGGGGCTGGGATACCTGCCTGACGGTCAGCGAAGAGTCGGTGGGCAGTGAAGAGATGCCTGGCAAGGCGGCCACCTGGACCGTGATGCTGATCCTCGGGCTATACCTGTTCACCGCCATCGCCACCCTGCAGTTTGCCGGGATCAGTGAAACGGGCCTGGGCCTGAACAACCCGCGTATCCAGGAAAACGTGTTTGCTCACCTGGCGGGCCCGGTCATGGGGCCGCTGGCGATCCTGATGTCCATCGCCGTGCTGGCCAGTACGGCGGCGTCGCTGCAGTCGACCTTCGTGGCGCCGGCGCGCACCCTGTTGGCCATGGGTTACTACGGCGCGGTGCCGCCGAAGTTCGCCAGTGTCTGCCCGCGGTCGCAAACCCCGCGCTACGCAACCATTTGCGCCGGCCTGGCCGCAGGCCTGTTCTACGTGACCATGCGTACCCTGAGCGAGAACGTGCTGGCGGATACCATCACCGCGCTGGGCATGATGATCTGCTTCTACTACTCGCTGACCGCGTTTGCCTGTGTGTGGTATTTCCGCCACAGCCTGTTCGGCAGCTTGCGCCACTTCGTCATGCGCGGCCTGTGCCCGCTGGTGGGTGGGGTGATCCTTTCGGTGATCTTCGCGCGTACCGCCATCGACAGCGCCTCGCCGGACTTCGGCAGCGGTTCGCATGTGGGCGGGTTGGGGCTGGTGTTCGTGATTGCCGCGATCATCTCGGTGCTGGGCATCGGGCTGATGATGCTGTCGCGCATGCGTGCGCCGGCTTACTTCCTGGGGGCTACCCTGCGTCAGCAGGCTACCCTGCCTTTGGCCGAATAAGCTGGGGGCGCTTTGCGCCCCTATCGCCGGCAAGCCAGCTCCCACAAAATCTCCACAGTCCTTCAGGTCCTTCAGGTCCGTCGAGTCCTTCAGGTTCTGCAAGGTATCTGTGGGAGCCTGGCTTGCCGGCGAAAGGGCTGCAAAGCAGCCCCGTGCGGTGTTTCAGGAGAGCAGTTCTTTCAGCAGCCCGCTGTTGCGCTGTTGCTGCTTCTTCAGCACCAGCCGGTTCGAACGGAACACTGCCTTCAAATCCTCAAGCGCCACGTCGAAATCATCGTTGATGATCACGTAGTCATACTCGTCGTAGTGCACCATCTCGCTGACGGCTTCTTTCATGCGTCCGGCGATGATCTCTTCGCTATCCTGCCCGCGGCCATCCAGGCGCTGACGCAGCGCTTCCTGGCTTGGTGGCAGGATGAACACCGACAATGCCTGCGGCATCAGCTTGCGCACCTGCTGGGCACCTTGCCAGTCGATTTCCAGGATCAGGTCGTAGCCCTGGTCCAGGGTCTGTTGCAGCGCGCTGCGCGAGGTGCCATAGAAGTTGCCGAACACCTCGGCATGTTCCAGGAAGTCGCCCTGCTCGATCAGCGTGGTGAATTCCTCGTGGACGACGAAGTGATAGTTCACCCCGTGCTGCTCGCCCGGGCGCATGGCGCGGGTGGTGTGCGAGACCGAGACGCGGATCTGCTGGTCGTCCTTGGTCAAGGCGTTGACCAGGCTGGTCTTGCCGGCGCCCGAGGGTGCCGAAACGATGTAGAGGGTGCCGCTGCTGTGGTTCATGGTCGGGGGTGGCCTTACTCGATGTTCTGTACTTGTTCACGCATCTGTTCGATCAGTACCTTCAGGTTGACCGCTGCTTGCGTGCTGCGTGGGTCGAAGGCCTTGGAGCCAAGGGTGTTGGCCTCGCGGTTGAGTTCCTGCATCAGGAAGTCCAGGCGCCGGCCGGCAGCACCGCCACCCTTGAGCACCCGGCGTACTTCGGTGACGTGGGTGCTGAGGCGGTCGAGTTCCTCGGCGACGTCGCTTTTCTGCGCCAGCAGCACCATCTCCTGCTCCAGGCGCTGTGGGTCCAGCTCGGCCTGCATGTCGCCGAAGCGGTCGAGGATCTTTTGCCGCTGCGCCGCCAGCATCTGCGGCACCAGGGCGCGCAGGGTGCTGACTTCGCTGGCCATGTTGTCCAGCCGTTCGTTGATCAGGCGGGCCAGTTCCTGGCCTTCACGCTGACGCCCGGCCTTGAGCTCGGCCAGCGCATCGTCGAACAGCGCCATGGCTTCGGCGTTCAGCGCTTGCGGGTCGCTGGCGTCGGCCACCAGCACCCCCGGCCACGACAACACTTCCAGCGGGTTCAGCGGTGCCGGCTGCTTGATCAGGCCGGCCACTTCCTCGGCAGCCGCGACCAGTTGCGCGGCGCGCTCGCGGTCTACCTTCAACGGCTTGCCGTTACTGTCTTCGTTGAGGCGCAGGGTGCATTCCACCTTGCCCCGCGACAGGCCTTGGCGCAGGCCTTCACGTACGCTGCCTTCAAGGTCGCGCAGGGCCTCGGGCAGGCGCAGGTGCGGCTCAAGGTAACGGTGGTTGACCGAACGCAGCTCCCAGACCAGGGTGCCTTGGCTGCCGGCGCGCTCGACACGAGCAAAAGCGGTCATGCTGTGCACCATGGGGAGTACCTCGCGTAGATGAATGAACGGTGGCAGCCTCTCGGCTGCAAGGCGCAGGATTGTAGCGCAGTGCGGCCTTGGCGCCCAATCTGCCTATGTTACAGAGGGGGGCGTGCAGCAGCAGGAAAAGGCGACGGGCTGTGTCAGCAGCGACGATAGGCATGTCTTCCCCGGGCTGCGGGCTCTATAATGCTCGGCAGATTCAAAGTCCCAGTACAGGTATCCCAGATGAAACGTCCAAGTGGTCGCGCCGCCGATCAGCTCCGCTCGATCCGCATCACCCGCAACTACACCAAGCACGCCGAAGGGTCGGTACTGGTCGAGTTCGGTGACACCAAGGTCATCTGCACGGTCAGTGTGGAAAACGGCGTGCCGCGCTTCCTCAAAGGCCAGGGCCAAGGCTGGCTGACCGCCGAATACGGCATGCTCCCGCGCTCCACTGGCGAGCGTAACCAGCGTGAAGCCAGCCGTGGCAAACAGGGTGGCCGCACCCTGGAAATCCAGCGTCTCATTGGTCGCTCGCTGCGTGCCGCGCTGGACATGAGCAAGCTCGGTGACATCACCTTGTACGTCGACTGCGACGTGATCCAGGCTGATGGCGGCACCCGTACCGCCTCCATCACCGGCGCCATGGTCGCCCTGTGCGACGCGCTGGCAGTGATCAAGAAACGTGGCGGCCTGAAGGGCGGCAACCCGCTCAAGCACATGATTGCCGCCGTGTCGGTGGGCATGTACCAGGGTGAAGCCGTGCTCGACCTGGACTACCCCGAAGACTCCGCTGCCGAGACCGACCTGAACGTGGTCATGACCAGCGCCGGCGGCTTCATCGAAGTGCAGGGCACTGCCGAAGGTGCGCCGTTCCAGCCTGAAGACTTCAATGCCATGCTTGCCCTGGCGCAGAAGGGCATGAACGAAATCTTCGAGCTGCAGCAGGCGGCATTGGCCGACTGAACCCAGCCAGGGAGGTGCGGGGCATGAGCGATTCGAACCTGTCGATCACCCCGCCCAATGCCGAAATCCGGCAGTGGGCGATGTTCTGCCACCTCTCCGCGCTGCTGGGCCTGGTGGTGCCGCTCGGGCACTTGCTGGGCCCGCTGGTGCTGTGGCACCTGAAGCGCGAGCAAGATCCTTTCATCGACGCCCAGGGCAAAGAGGCGCTGAACTTTCAGATCAGCGTGACGGTTGCCGGGTTCATCTGCTTTTTGCTGATGTTCGTGTTCATCGGGCTGGTGCTGTTCGCCATGCTGACGGTGGCGGTGCTGATCCTGATCATCATTGCGGCGGTGCGGGCCAATGAAGGCAAGCCGTATCGCTACCCGATGATCTGGCGGCCGATCAAATAGCAATTGGGGCCGCTTCGCAGCCCATCGCCGGCAAGCCAGCTCCCACAGGTGCAGCACAGGTTTTGAAGTCTGTGGTGACCCTGTGGGAGCTGGCTTGCCGGCGATGGGCTGCAAAGCAGCCCCAATCGGCTTTTTAGATGGTCAACGTCCAGTCATAATCCACAATCAGCGGCGCATGTTGCGAGAAGCGCGGCTGACGCGGCAGGCGGGCGTTACGCACGAAGCGGCGCAGGCCCGGAGTGAGGATCTGGTAGTCGAACCGGTAGCCCAGGTTGAGCATCTCGGCCTGTTCGTTGTCCGGCCACCAGCTGTACTGGTCGCCTTCACGGCTGACTTCGCGCAAGGCATCGACATAACCCATCTCACCGGTGATCGCATCCATCCAGGCGCGTTCCGGTGCCAGGAAGCCCGGCGACTGCTGGCTGTCACGCCAGTTCTTGATGTCGAGCTTCTGCTGCGCCACGTAGAACGAGCCGCAGTAGATGTACTCGCGGCGCTTGCGACGCTGCTTGTCCAGGTACTTGGCAAAGTCGTCCATCAACTTGAATTTCTGGTTCAAGTCTTCGTCGCCGTTCATGCCCGAAGGCAACAGCAGGGTGGCAATACTGACTTTGTCGAAATCTGCTTGCAGGTAACGCCCGTAGCGGTCGGCTGTCTCGAAGCCCAGGCCGGTGATGACTGCCTTGGGCTGCATGCGCGAATAAAGCGCCACACCACCTTGGGCGGGCACCTCCGCGTCGCAGGCATAAAGGAAATAGCCATCGAGCTGGAAAGCTGGGTCGTCGAGTTCAAAGGCCGAGGCGCGGGTATCCTGAAGGCAGATGACGTCGGCATTCTGGGCTTGTAGCCAGCTGAGCAAACCACGCTCGGCCGCAGCCTGAATGCCATTAACGTTCACACTGATGATCCGCATAAATGGCCCCAAAAATCTCGTGCGTGTATGATACCCGAGCTCAACCCATTTAGCTAAATCCGTGGTGTCCGGGACTATTCATGCAGCCGTATCAGCGCGACTTTATCCGTTTTGCCATCGATCGCGGTGTACTGCGCTTCGGTGAATTCACCCTGAAATCGGGGCGTACCAGCCCGTATTTCTTCAATGCCGGCCTGTTCAACACCGGTTCCGCATTGGCCGAACTGGGGCGTTGCTACGCCGCCGCCATCGTCGACAGCAAGATCCCCTTCGATGTGCTGTTCGGCCCGGCCTACAAGGGCATTCCGCTGGCGGCGACTACCGCCGTGGCCCTTGCCGATCAGCATCAGCTCGATGTGCCATGGTGCTTCAACCGCAAGGAAGCCAAGGACCACGGCGAAGGTGGCAGCCTGGTTGGCGCGCCGCTGGCGGGTGACGTGCTGATCATCGACGACGTGATCACTGCCGGAACCGCTATCCGCGAAGTCATGCAGATCATCAACGCCCAGCAGGCCAAGGCCGCCGGCGTGCTGATCGCGCTGAACCGCGAAGAGCGTGGCAATGGCGAGCTGTCGGCCATCCAGGAAGTGGAACGCGACTTCGGCATCCCTGTGGTCAGCATCGTCTCGCTGACCCAGGTGCTGGAGTTCCTGGCCGATGACCCGCAGCTGAAGCAGCACCTGCCGGCTGTCGAGGCCTACCGGGCGCAGTACGGGATCTGATCCTGGCCTGGCAATGAAAAAGGCGACCTTCTTGTGAAGGTCGCCTTTTTTATGCCGCCTGTTCCGGCTCATCGCCGGCAAGCCAGCTCCCACAAGTGCCCCACAGGTTTCAAGGTTTGTGGGGGTTCTGTGGGAGCTGGCTTGCCGGCGACAGGGCCGGTGAAAGCTAGCCAGTCAGCGCGGCTTGCAGTTGGTAATCAGGGTGCCCACGCCGCTGTCGGTGAAGATCTCCAGCAGCACAGCATTCGGCACGCGGCCGTCGATGATGTGCGAGCTGTTGACGCCGCCCTGCACCGCATCCAGCGCGCATTTGATCTTCGGCAGCATGCCGCCGTAGATAGTGCCGTCGGCGATCAGTTCGTTGACCTGCTCGGTGGTCAGGCCGGTCAGTACCTGGCCCTGCTTGTCCATCAGGCCGGCGATGTTGGTCAGCAGCATCAGTTTCTCGGCCTTCAGCGCCTCGGCCACCTTGCCTGCGACCAGGTCGGCGTTGATGTTGTACGACTCACCGTTGGCACCTACGCCGATTGGCGCGATCACCGGGATGAAGTCGCCCTTCACCAGCATGTTCAGCAGGTCGGTGTTCACGCTGACCACTTCGCCTACATGGCCGATGTCGATGATTTCCGGGGTGGTCATCTCGGGGGTCTGGCGGCTTACGGTCAGCTTGCGGGCACGGATCAGCTCTGCGTCCTTGCCGGTCAGGCCGATGGCGCTGCCGCCGTGGCGGTTGATCAGGTTGACGATGTCCTTGTTGACCTGGCCACCCAGCACCATCTCGACCACGTCCATGGTCGCCGAATCGGTGACGCGCATGCCATCGATGAAGTGGCTTTCGATCGACAGACGCTTGAGCAGGTCACCGATCTGCGGGCCACCACCGTGGACCACCACCGGGTTGATGCCCACTGCCTTCATCAGCACGATGTCGCGGGCGAAGCCGGTCTTGAGCTCCTCGCTTTCCATCGCGTTGCCGCCGTACTTGATCACCAGGGTCTTGCCGACAAAGCGGCGAATATAGGGCAGTGCTTCGGACAAAACCTCGGCTACATGGGCAGCGGCATCGCGATCGAGGGTCATGCAGGGCTCCTGTATGGAACAGATAGTCGGTCAGAACGGCAGTTGCAGCTCAGGCTCAACCCGCAGCAACTGGGTACGGAAAACATCCTTGATACGTTGCAACTCGGCGTCGCTGTCGGCCTCGAAGCGCAGCACCAGCACCGGGGTGGTGTTGGAGGCGCGAACCAGGCCCCAGCCGTGGGTGTAGTCGACCCGCACACCATCGATGGTGGTCAGGCTGGCTTCGCCCCAGTCAGCGTCGCGTTGCAGTGCATCAATGATGCTGAATTTACCCTCGTCGGTCACATCAATATTGATTTCCGGCGTGGAAATATCGTTCGGGAAGGCGGCGAACAGGTCTTCGGCGCTCTGGCCAGCCTTGCTGAGGATCTCCAGCAGACGCGCGGCGCTGTAGATGCCATCGTCAAAACCGTACCAGCGTTCCTTGATGAAGATGTGACCGCTCATCTCGCCGGCCAGCAGCGAACCGGTCTGCTTCATCTTCTTCTTGATCAGCGAGTGGCCGGTCTTCCACATCAGCGCGCGGCCGCCATGCTGCTCGATCAGCGGGGTCAGGCGACGGGTGCATTTGACGTCGAAGATGATCTCGGCGCCTGGGTTACGTGCCAGCACGTCCTGGGCAAACAGCATCAGCAGGCGGTCGGGATAGACGATGCTGCCGGTGTTGGTCACCACGCCGACGCGGTCGCCGTCGCCGTCGAAGGCCAGGCCGATATCGGCGCCGGTTTCCTTGACCTTGGCGATCAGGTCTTCGAGGTTTTCCGGCTTGCCGGGGTCCGGGTGGTGGTTGGGAAAGTTGCCGTCGACTTCGCAGAACAACGGAATCACTTCGCAGCCCAGGGCTTCGATCAGCTGCGGTGCAATCACCCCGGCAGCGCCGTTGCCGCAGTCGACCACCACCTTGAGCTTCTTCGCCAGCTTCACGTCGCCGACGATCTGCTGGAAATAGCGCTCAAGGATCCCGACCTTCTCCACGCGGCCTGCGGCCAGGGTCAGGTCGTTGGTTTTCAGGCGGGTCAGCAGGGCCTGGATCTGTTCGTTGGCCAGGGTGTCGCCGGCAATGACGATCTTGAAGCCGTTGTAGTCCGAAGGGTTGTGGCTACCGGTCAGCATCACCCCGGACTTGCCGGCCAGCACGTTGGCGGCATAGTACAAGGCTGGGGTGGGGACCAGGCCCACGTCGCTGACCTGGCAACCGGCGTCGACCAGGCCCTTGATCAACTGTTCCACCAACATCGGGCCGGAGAGGCGGCCATCGCGGCCAACCGAAACCTGCGGTTCGCCCTGGGCCAGGCTTTGCGCGCCGATGGCGCGGCCGATCCAGTAGGCGGTTTCGGCGTGAAGGGTCTTGCCGACCACGCCGCGGATGTCATACGCGCGGAAAATGCTGTCTGGCAATGCGGCGGGGACCAGGTGGGCCATGTCGTTCATCTCTGGAAAACTCCATTAGTCAAAGGCTTTCTGGGCAGGCGCAAACTGAACGCTTGGACGGTGGTTTTGCCAGAGAGTTCGCCATCCGTGGCCTGAACGGTCTGTTGTCGGCTCAGTGGCTGCCGGAGTGACCGAAGCCGCCAGCGCCACGCTGGCTCTCGTCAAAGGCTTGGACTATGTCGAAGTGCGCCTGCACCACCGGGACCAGTACCAGCTGGGCGATGCGCTCGCCAACGGCGATGGTGAACGGGGTGTTGCCGCGGTTCCAGCACGACACCATCAGCTCGCCCTGGTAGTCCGAGTCGATCAGGCCGACCAGGTTGCCCAGCACGATGCCGTGCTTATGGCCCAGGCCCGAGCGCGCCAGGATCATCGCCGCCAGGCCCGGGTCGCCGATGTAGATCGACAGCCCGGTAGGGATCAGCAAGGTCTGGCCCGGCTCGAGAACGGTGTCCTCCTTGAGCAGGGCGCGCAGGTCCAGGCCGGCGGAGCCGGGGGTGGCGTACGTCGGCAGAGGGAAGTCGGTACCCAGGCGTGGGTCGAGGATCTTGGCTTGAAGAGCGTGCATGTAACTTATTGAACCTGATTGAGCCGTTCGGCGATGAAGGCGACCAGTTGCCGGGCGATCTTGCCTTTGCTGGTCTGCGCGAAGAGGGTTTGGTGCTGCTGGCGGTCGATCACGGTCAAGGCGTTTTCTTCGCTGTTGAAGCCGATGCTGGGGTTGGCCACATCGTTGGCGACGATCAGGTCGAGGTTCTTGTCCTTGAGCTTGCGCGTGGCGTAATCGAGCAGGTGTTCGGTTTCGGCGGCAAAGCCGACGCTGAACGGGCGGTCGGTACGGCCAGCAATGGTGGCAAGGATATCGGGATTGCGCACCATCTGCAGCAGCATGCCGTCGCCGGTCGTAGGATCTTTCTTCAGTTTTTGTGTGGCAACGACTTCAGGGCGGTAGTCCGCAACCGCAGCCGAGGCAATGAACAGGTCGCACGGCATGGCCGCCTCGCAGGCCGCGAGCATGTCCCGCGCGCTGACCACGTCGATGCGGCTGACCCGGTCGGGGGTTGGCAGGTGCACAGGGCCCGTGACGAGGGTTACCCGAGCCCCGGCTTCGGCAGCCGCTTCGGCCAGGGCGAAGCCCATCTTGCCGGAGCTATGATTGGTGATGTAGCGCACCGGGTCGATGTTTTCCTGGGTCGGGCCGGCGGTAATCAGCACGTGCTTGCCGGTGAGTGCCTGGCGCTTGAAGCTTTCTGCGGCGCACCAGGCCAGGTCGGTGGCCTCAAGCATGCGGCCCAGGCCCACGTCGCCACAGGCCTGGCTGCCGGAGGCCGGGCCGAACACCTGGATGCCACGGCTCTTGAGCAGCTCGAGGTTGGCCTGGGTGGCCGGGTCGCGCCACATGGCCTGGTTCATGGCCGGGGCCACGGCGACGGTAGCATCGGTGGCCAGCACCAGCGTGGTCAGCAAGTCGTCGGCCATGCCCTGTGCCATGCGCGCCATCAGGTCGGCGGTAGCCGGGGCGATCAGCACCAGGTCGGCCCACTTGGCCAGTTCGATATGGCCCATGGCCGCTTCGGCGGCAGGGTCGAGCAGATCCATGTGCACCGGGTGGCCCGAGAGCGCCTGCAGGGTCAGCGGGGTGATGAACTCGGCACCCCCACGGGTCATGACGACGCGCACTTGCGCGCCGTGCTCGAGGAGACGGCGAATCAGTTCGGCGCTTTTGTAGGCGGCAATGCCGCCCCCCACGCCGAGAACGATGCGCTTGCGATACAGCCGCTGCATAGGCTTGCCTTTTTCCAGTGAGAGCGGGCGGCGACGTTTGAAAATGCCTGCGGCAGAACGTCGCATGTACGAGGCGAAATAGATTAACACAGGGCCGAAACGGGCCGCAGCATGGGCAGAGGGGCGGGATGAATATCAGGGACTGGCCGGCTGAAGAGCGGCCGAGGGAGAAGTTGTTGCAGCGAGGGGCTGCCGTGCTGTCGGATGCAGAGTTGCTGGCGGTGCTGCTGGGCTCGGGAGTAGCCGGGCGTAACGTGCTGGACCTCGCGCGGGGGCTGCTGGTGCGCTTTGGTGGCCTCAGGCAGTTTCTTGAGGCTGATCGTGAAGCCGTGCTGTGCGAGCCGGGTATTGGCGTCGTGAAATACGCACAGCTGCAGGCGCTGTTGGAGATTGGCCGGCGGTACCTGGATGCAAGCATCGAGCGCGCAGCAGTGCTTGATGGCCCGTGGGCGGTGCGGCGCTATCTGAAGGCGATGCTACGGCATGAGGCCAGCGAAGTATTCGGTTGCCTGTTTCTGGACACCAAGCACAGGCCGCTGGCCTTCGAGGTCTTGTTCAGGGGCACCATAGACCGGGCCAGTGTCTACCCGCGAGAAGTTGTGAGGCGGGCGTTGCAGCATAACGCCGCAGCTTTGATCCTGTGTCACAACCATCCTTCGGGCAACAGTGAGCCGAGCCAGGATGATGTGCACCTGACCCTGTCGTTGAAGCGGGGGTTGGCGTTGATCGATGTGCGGGTGCTGGATCACATCATCATTGGTGACGGGGAACCATTGTCGATGGTTGAGCAGGGGTGGATTGTGGCCTGAGGCGGGTCAATAGGGTCAGGGCTGCCGGGCGCCTGTCTTGAGATGTCTGGCGCCTGGGAGATCGAGCGCCGCCCGCGGCGGCGCATCGCGGATAAATCCGCTCCTACATCTGTTGCAACGTGCCGAACCTGTTACGCCATAGTTGCCAGCCCTGACGCATGACTTGAGACTTGCAAGCCGGCTGACAACCATGGCCTCACAGGCATGGCCACGTTGCAACAAATGTAGATACTCTGTTGGCGGTCAAGCTTTTCTGAGGTGTTCAGAGCTGAAAAGCTTGGCCGTATCAAATGGCACATCCCCGCGCATGCATGCCCAGATACCTGTCAGGTATTTGCGCATGACAGCGGCGATAGCTTGCATTTTTTTCTTGCCTCTACCGATCAGCGACTCGTAAAAGGCCTTTGCATAAGGGTCACAGCGCACCGCAGTCAACGCTGGCATATACATGGCTGCGCGTAGATACGCATTCCCACTCTTACCGAGCCGGCCTGGCTTGTCGATGCTTGTTCCAGATTGTGTCTGTCGAACATCCAGCCCCGCATGGCGTGCTACCTGAGAGGACTTGAGCAGTTCAGGCAGTGTGGTCAATTCAGCCAAAGCTGCAAGTGCCGTAACTTCTCCTATTCCGGGGCCTGCGAGTAGTTGCTTGTATTGCTGGGTGAGGGTTGGACATTGGGCGATCAGTTCGCGTCCTGCTTTACGAAAGCGCTCAATGCGAGTGTCCAGGGTGGCAATCGCCTCCTCCTGATCCTCGATCAAAATAGAAATGGTCGTAGCGGTCGCCTGCAGTGCATGCAGCTCATTTTTCGCCCTGGTGCGGTGTCCTACCAGCCGATTGATGTGCCGACCGAGGGCCCTGAGCTCAAGCTGTACAGGGCTTGGCGGTGTCCACAAGCGCGGCGTCATACGCTCGCCGTACTCGGCTAGCAACTGAGCATCTATTGCATCAGTCTTGCTGTTGACCAGCATGAGCTTGGCGAAGTTATGGAAACTTTTGGGGTTGATGACTGAAACAGGAAGGTCGGCCGCATGCAGCTCAAGCGCGAGGTCCAAATAATAGATCCCCGTGGCCTCCATCACGATCGTCTTGGGTTTGAGGGCCTGCAGTTTTTTCACCGCTGCCTTGCGGCCAGCGGGTGTCTGGGCGATGTCCCATTGCCCGACAGGGCGCCCATCTTTACGCACCCCAGCAATCGAAGTACGCGAACCGATATCCACGCCAACACAGACACTCATTCTTCCCACCGCATGTGAGTTAGGTAACAATGGCCTCCGGTTCCCCGACCTCGAAATTCATGCCGCTGCAACCTTGTAATGCGAAGTCCGACTAGTCGGCTTCTCGATACTCTTCGTAGTGGGCAATGAGGCGGGGGACCTCTCTACATACAAGGTCAGGGCAAGCCTGCCTTCAGGAGCGATCGGTCTCCCCGGAAGTGCTTCTCGAACCTGACCAGAATAACCTCTCTCGTCAGGGTCAGACACAACATACAAGGAGCGGATTTATCCGCGATGCGCCGCGCGGGCGGCGCTCGATTTCACAGGCGCCACACCCCTCAAGGCAGGCGCCCCTAACTCACTTGGTCACCGAAACCTTACTGAAGTCCAGCCGCCCGAACGGGCTCACCTGATATCCCTCAACCCCCTGGCGCAGCAGCGTCGCCGCCGTTGGATGCGCCAGTGGCACCCACAGCGCCTGCTGCTGGATCAAGGTCTGCGCCTGCTGATACAGCCGGCTGCGCACGCTCTGGTCATTGGTGGTGCGCCCGGCGCTGATCAGCTGGTCCAGGCGGTTGTCGCAGAAGCGTGCGAAGTTGGTCCCCGACTCCACCGCCGCACAGGAAAACTGCGGGCTGAGGAAGTTGTCCGGGTCGCCATTGTCGCCCGCCCAGCCCATGAACAACAGGTCATGCTCGCCCGCCTTGGCGCGGCGGATCAGCTCGCCCCATTCGATCACGCGGATCTCCGCTTTCACGCCGATCTTGGCCAGGTCGGCCTGCAGCATCTGTGCACCCAGGCTTGGGTTGGGGTTCAGCAGGCTACCCGACGGACGGGTCCAGATAGTGGTGCTGAAGCCTTCTGCCAGGCCAGCCTTGGTCAGCAGGGCCTTGGCTTTTTTCAGGTCCAGTGGGTAGCCGGGCAGATCCTTGGCGTAGCTCCAGGTATTGGGCGGGTAGGGCCCGTTGGCGGCCACCGCAGAGTCTTCGAATACCGCCTTGAGGTAGGCCTGCTTGTCGAAGGCCAGGTTGATCGCCTGGCGCACTTCCGGCTTGTCCAGCGGCGGGTGCTGGCTGTTGATGGCGACGAAGGCGGTCATGAACGCCGGGGTGGTGGCGACCTTGAGGTTGCCATCCTTGCCGGCCTCGGCAATGTCCAGCGGCTTTGGCGACAGGGCCACCTGGCACTCGCCACGCTTGAGCTTCTGCAGGCGCACGTTGGCATCGGTGGTGATGGCGAAGATCAGTGGGTCGACCGCCGGCTTGCCGCCGAAGTAGTCCGGGTTGGCGCGATAGCGCACCACGGCGTCTTTCTGGAAGCGCTGGAACACGAACGGACCGGTGCCGATCGGCTGGCTGTTGAGCTTCTCGGGCGTGCCGGCCTTGAGCAGCTTGTCGGCGTATTCGGCGGAATAGATCGAGGCGAAGCCCATGCTCAGGGTGGCCAGGAACGTGGCGTCGGGGTGGCTGAGGGTGAAGCGCACGGTGTTCGGTGCCGGGGCCTCGATCGCCTTGATCAGGCTGGCCAGCTGCAGCGACTGGGCATGCGGGTAGCCGCCTGGGGCGCTCTTGTGCCAGGCGTGGGCGGGGTAGAGCATGCGCTGGAAACTGAACAGCACATCGTCGGCATTCATTTCGCGGCCGGGCTTGAACCAGGCAGTGGTGTGGAACTTCACGCCATCGCGCAGGGTGAAGTCATAGACCAGGCCATCGGCCGATACTGTCCAGCTAGCCGCCAGGCTCGGTACGACCTTGCCTTGCGCCGCATCGAACTCCACCAGGCGGTTCATCAACACATCGGCCGTGGCGTTGGTGGTGGTCAGCGAGTTGTACTGAACCACATCGAAGCCTTCCGGGCTGGCCTCGCTGCAGACGCTCAGCGGGGCAGCCTGAGCAACGCCGGCGGCGAACAGGGTGCCCGCAGCGAACAGGGAGTTGAAAAACAAGGAAAGGGCGGCAGCACGCATAGTGGCTCCTTGGCTGTCAGTGGCCCATCTGCCAGTGCAGTCTGGAAAAGGCCTACCCTAGTGCGCCCGCCGGTAAATGACCACACCCTTTTTTACAAATCTCGCGACGAGCGGTCGACGGCTGGCGGGGCCTGCCGCTATGCTGGCCCGGCGCGTTCTGGCTTGCAGCAATGTGCATCTACAGTTGTTGCAGCCAAGTCTTTCTGGTATAAAGCAGCGCTCTTTTCTAGGGGCTCGGCCTGTCGCATAAGCGGATCCGGTCGATAAGACCTCCAGAATCACGGCGCCCTGGCGCCAAAGACTGAGAGATTAAGCGGCCAACCCATGCCGGGTTGGGCATGTGGTTTTAGAGGGCTGAGTCATGTCGAGAGTCTGTCAAGTTACTGGTAAGGGTCCAGTAACCGGGAACAACATTTCCCACGCAAACAACAAAACCCGTCGTCGTTTCCTGCCGAACCTGCAGCACCACCGTTTCTGGGTTGAATCCGAGAAGCGTTTCGTGCGTCTGCGCGTTTCCGCCAAAGGCATGCGTATCATCGACAAGCGCGGTATCGACGCCGTTCTGGTCGACCTCCGCAAAGCTGGCACCAAGGTTTAAGGGAGAGCATCATGCGTGAATTGATCCGTCTGGTTTCGAGTGCCGGTACCGGCCACTTCTACACCACCGACAAGAACAAGCGCACCACCCCGGACAAAATCGAGATCAAGAAATACGATCCGGTTGTTCGCAAGCACGTGGTGTACAAGGAAGCCAAGATCAAGTAATTGATCGGCGACCTGAAAAAAACCCGCATCCGTAAGGACGCGGGTTTTTTTATGTCTACAGCCGGCTCAGTTGAAGTCGAAGCCCTGGATCAGCAGGTCGGCGCCGGCCTTGATCTGGATGCGTTCAACGTCGTACTCGCGGGTGCATATCTCATTGGGGCCAACCACCCGCTTGCGGCCGGTGAGGGTGCAGATGGTGTCCTTCAGTTCTGGCGCGTACCGGGTGCCGATCAGGTGGGCGAGGGTTTGCAGGGCTTCTTCGTTGGTCATGGTGATCTTCCTGTTGAAGTTGCGTGGCCCGACATGGGCAGGGCCATGCTCACGCACGCCAGCTGGCTTGCTGCGCTAAATAGTTATTTCTGTTCAAACATCACATAGATCTTGCGGCAAGGCTCCAGCACCTCCCAGGTGCCCTTGAACCCGGCCGGGATGACAAACCGATCACCGGCACGCAGGGTTTTCGCCCCGCCATCCTGGTCGCGCAGCACCGAAACACCCTGGACGATCTCGCAGTACTCGTGCTCGGTGTAGTTCACTGTCCACTGGCCCACCTCACCTTCCCACACACCGGCGGCAAACTGCCCGCAAGGGCTGGAGTAGTGGTTGTAGACCGCCTGGTCCGGTTCGCCCTTGAGGATTTTTTCCGCCGCCGGGCGGTAGCGTTCGGCTTCGGTGATGACCTGTGCGAAGTCGATGATGCTGGCGATACTCATGGTGCGGCTCCTGTTGTTGTTTAATAAAATGAACATCAGTAGGCTTTTGAGCCTTCCGTGTCAAATATATTGATAGTTTACAGCGGCTGGTTTAGGGTATCGCTTGCCCGTGTGCGCTCGTCGCCCGGCCAGAATTTCGACAACGCCTGTGAGTCCTCAGTGCGGCGTTGCACCTAAACAAGAGGAGGAGTTTCGTATGACCACCCTGACCCGTGCGGACTGGGAACAACGTGCCCAGCAACTGAAGATCGAAGGCCGTGCCTTCATCAACGGCGAATACACCGATGCCGCATCCGGTGAAACCTTCGAGTGCCTGAGCCCGGTCGACGGACGCTTCCTGGCCAAGGTTGCCAGCTGCGACCTGGCCGATGCCAACCGCGCTGTGGAAAACGCCCGTGCCACCTTCAATGCCGGTGTCTGGTCGCAACTGGCCCCGGCCAAGCGCAAGGCCAAGCTGATCCGCTTCGCCGACCTGCTGCGCAAAAACGTAGAAGAGCTGGCGCTGCTGGAAACCCTGGACATGGGCAAGCCGATCGGCGACTCCTCCAGCATCGACGTACCGGGTGCGGCCCAGGCCATCCACTGGACTGCCGAAGCCATCGACAAGGTCTACGACGAAGTCGCCCCGACCCCGCACGACCAGCTTGGCCTGGTAACCCGCGAAGCGGTGGGTGTGGTTGGCGCCATCGTGCCGTGGAACTTCCCGCTGCTGATGGCCTGCTGGAAGCTCGGCCCGGCGCTGGCCACCGGTAATTCGGTGGTGCTCAAGCCGTCCGAAAAATCGCCGCTGACCGCCATTCGCATTGCCCAGCTGGCCATCGAAGCCGGTATCCCGGCTGGCGTGCTGAACGTGCTGCCAGGCTACGGCCACACCGTGGGCAAGGCCCTGGCCCTGCACATGGACGTCGACACCCTGGTGTTCACCGGTTCGACCAAGATCGCCAAGCAGCTGATGGTCTACGCGGGCGAATCGAACATGAAGCGCATCTGGCTGGAAGCTGGCGGCAAGAGCCCGAACATCGTCTTCGCCGACGCCCCGGACCTGCAAGCTGCCGCCGAGGCTGCTGCCAGCGCCATCGCCTTCAACCAGGGCGAAGTGTGCACCGCAGGCTCGCGCCTGCTGGTCGAGCGTTCGATCAAGGACAAGTTCCTGCCTATGGTGATCGAAGCCCTCAAAGGCTGGAAGCCAGGCAACCCGCTGGACCCACAGACCACTGTCGGTGCCCTGGTCGACACCCAGCAAATGAACACTGTGCTGTCCTACATCGATGCGGGTCACAAAGACGGCGCCAAGCTGGTCGCCGGTGGCAAGCGCACCCTGGAAGAGACTGGCGGTACCTACGTCGAGCCGACCATCTTCGACGGCGTGACCAACGCCATGAAGATCGCCCAGGAAGAAATCTTCGGACCGGTGCTGTCGGTGATCGCCTTCGACACCGCCGAAGAGGCCGTGGCCATTGCCAACGACACGCCGTATGGCCTGGCGGCGGGCATCTGGACGTCGGACATCTCCAAGGCCCACAAGACCGCCCGCGCCGTGCGCGCCGGCAGCGTCTGGGTGAACCAGTACGACGGCGGCGACATGACCGCACCGTTCGGTGGCTTCAAGCAGTCGGGCAACGGCCGTGACAAGTCGCTGCATGCGCTGGAAAAATACACCGAGCTGAAGGCAACCTGGATCAAGCTGTAATCCAGAGGTTGGGGCCGCCACGCGGCCCTAGCAATAGCCGGGTCGGCTCACGCTGCCCCGGCTTCGTTGTTTTTGCTGTTCAAGAATTTTGCAAGGGAGGCTGCAATGCGTTGGGGTACCTACTTCGCCGTACTGGCGTCCGTGCTCAGCGTCGGGCTGGCGCTCGGCGTCAGCATGCCGCTGGTGTCCCTGCGCCTGGAGGCCTGGGGCTATGGCAGCTTCGCCATCGGCGTGATGGCGGCGATGCCGGCGTTGGGCGTACTGGTGGGTGCCAGCCTGGCCAGCCGCCTGGCCGGCTGGGTCGGCGTGCCTGCGGCCATGCGCCTGTGCCTGTGGGGCGGGGCGCTGTCGATCGGCCTGGTCGCACTATTGCCCAGTTATCCGTTGTGGCTACTGTTGCGCCTGATGATCGGCATGTCGCTGACTGTGGTGTTCATCCTCGGCGAAAGCTGGATCAACCAGCTGGTGGTCGAGCGGTGGCGCGGCCGGCTGGTGGCGCTGTATGGCAGCAGCTACGCCCTCAGCCAGCTGGCCGGGCCGTTGGTGCTGGGCTTTCTCGGCTCTGACGATGACTTCGGCTTCTGGGCCGCAACCGGCCTGCTGCTGTTGGCGCCGCTGATACTTCTGAAGCGTGGCGGTGCACCCAGCACGGAAGCCTGCAATGTCACCTTCCGCGACCTGTTCGCCTTCTGCCGGCGGTTGCCGGTGATCGCCTGGGCCATCGCCCTGTTCGCCTCGTTCGAGGCGATGATCCTCACCTTGCTGCCGGTGTATTGCCTGCAGCAGGGCTTCACTACCGAAATCGCCTTGTTCATGGTCAGTACCGTGGTGGTGGGGGATGCGGTGCTGCAGCTGCCCATTGGCGCGCTGGCCGACCATATGTCGCGGCGTACCTTGTTCACCGGCTGTGCGGTAACCCTGCTGGTGTCCAGCCTGGCGATTCCGCTGTTGCTGCATACCCCGGCCATCTGGCCATTGTGGGTGTTGTTCGGCGCCAGTGCCGGGGGCTTGTTCACCTTGTCGCTGGTGCTGATCGGCGAGCGCTACCGCGATGATGCGCTGGTACGGGCCAATGCCCACGTGGCGCAGCTGTGGGGTATTGGCTGCCTGCTTGGGCCGTTGCTGGCGGGGGCGGGGAGCCAGTGGGTCAGCGGGCATGCGTTGCTGTTGCTGATGGCTGTCGGGGCTGCCGGGTTGGTGGTGCTTACCCAGCGGCGCGGGGCTTTTGAGCCGGCGTCTGCCTGAGGGATTTTGGGGCCGCTTTGCGGCCCATCCGACCGGTCCGGCGCCCCCGGCAAGGCCGCTCCTACAGCATCTTTTCCAGGCCAACTGCCTTGCTGATCCACGCATTGAAGCGCCGCCAGAGCCCACCCGGCTCGGCTGTCAGCATGTGCCGCCGGCCATCGTCCTCGGTCGCCCATACCATCTTGTCCCCCACCAGCTTCACCTGGTAACTCAACGCTGGCGCCATACCCTGGATTGCCAGTTCACGGGTGTATTCCGCCAGCTCCGGGCTATCCACCAGTACGCCGACCTCGGTATTCCACAGCACCGAGCGCGGGTCGAAGTTGAACGAGCCAATGAAGGTCTTGCGCCGGTCGAAGACGATTGCCTTGCTGTGCAGGCTCGAGTCCGAGCTGCCCCGGAAGCTCAGGCGCCCGGCGCTTGGGTCACCTGGCTGGCGACGCAGCTCGTACAACTGCACGCCATGCTCCAGCAGCGCGCGGCGGTAGGGCGCATAGCCGCCGTGCACCGCCGGCACGTCGGTGGCCTCCAGCGAGTTGGTCAGCAGCTTGACCGAAATGCCGGCGTCGGCACTGTGGGTCAGGTACAGCAGGCCGGATTCGCCAGGCACGAAGTACGCCGACACCAGAATCAGTTCGTGCTGCACATTGCCGAGGTCGGGGGCCAGCTGCTGGGTCAGCAGCAGGTGCGGGTCCGGTTCGTCGTCGGCCAGGACTTTGCTGGGCGCATCCCACAGGGCCTGGCTATGGGCCCAGATCAGCTCGTTGCGCCAGATATCCAGGCGAGGCTGCGACTGATAGGCCATCAGGCGGTCGTACAAGGCTTTACGCCTGGTACGTGCCTCGGCCAGGGATGTCTCCAGGCGATGGCGGCTGGCGCGCAGGTCGGCGGCGTCCGGCTGCCGCCAGAGAAAATCGCCGATGGGGCGGCTGAGGGCGCTGTTCCAGTATTGATCGAACCCATGTCCCAGCTGCTCGGCCACCGGGCCTACGCCGAGCAGGTCAATGTCGGTGAAATTGAGGTTGGGCTCGGCATCGAAATACTCGTCGCCCAGGTTGCGCCCGCCAACGATCGCCATGCTGTTGTCCACCAGAAACAGCTTGTTGTGCATGCGCCGGTGCTGGCGCGACAGGTTGAACAGGCGGCCCACGGCGCGCGTCACGCCGGTGCTGCGGCCCAGATGCAGCGGGTTGAAGACGCGGATCTGGATGTTCGGGTGGGCGTCGAGGGTGCCCATGATGGTGTCCAGGCCGTCGCTGGTGGTGTCGTCGAGCAGAACGCGCACGCGTACCCCACGGTCGGCGGCGCGCAGCAGTTCATGGACCAGGGCGCGCGTGCTGAGGCCGTCGTGGACGATGTAGTACTGCAGGTCAATGCTGGCCTGGGCGTTGCGGATCAACTCGGCGCGGGCGCGGAATGCTTCGTTGCTGTTGGGCAGCAGGCGAAAGCCCGAGCGGCCACCGTAGGGTGAGGCCTGGCGCAGCACCGAGCGACCGAAGGCCGAGTCATGGGCGGGCAGCGCCTGGCTGGTTTCGCGGGGTGGGCCGACGCTGGCGCAGCCGACAAGGCCGAGCAGCACCAGCAGGGGCAGGGCTCGCTGGAGTCTCAAGGGTGGATCGTCCTGTGCGGCGAAAGCTTGAAGGGTTGGACCGTGGTGGGCGGCGCAAAGTTACGCGCCGGCGCTATCTTCATCCAGTAGACGAAGGGCGGTTTCACCCACCTTGCGCACGGCAGCTTCGATCTGCGGCGTCGGCCGCGCGGCGAAGTTCATGCGCAGGCAGTGGCGGAACTTGCCCGAGGCCGAGAAGATGCTGCCGACGGCAACTTGCACGCCTTGCTCCAGTAAAGCCCGGTTCAGCCGTAGCGTGTCGAAATGTTCTGGTAATTCCACCCACAGCATGAAGCCGCCCTGGGGCCGGCTGACCCGCGTGCCCGCCGGGAAGTAGCGGGTTACCCAGTCGCTCATCTGGTCGCGGCCGCGCTGATACTGGCTGCGCATGCGGCGAACGTGGGGCTGGTAGTGCCCGCCGGCGATGAAGTCGGCGATGGCCAGTTGCGGTTGGCTGGCACTGCTGCCGGTGCTGATGTACTTCATGTGCAGCACCCGCTCAAGGTAGCGTCCGGGTGCCACCCAGCCCACCCTGAGCCCAGGGGCGAGGGTCTTGGAGAAAGAGCTGCAGAACAACACCCGGCCATCGTCGTCGAACGACTTGAGGGTGCGTGGGCGCGGGTAGGTGTAGGCCAGGTCGCCATACACATCGTCTTCCAGAATCGCCACATCGTAGCGTTGGGCCAGGCTCAGCAGGGCCTTCTTGCGCGCTTCGGGCATGATGTAGCCGAGCGGGTTGTTGCAGCTGGGGGTGATCTGGATGAGCTTGATCGGCCACTGCTCCAGGGCCAGCTCCAGGGCTTCCAGGCTGATGCCGGTGACCGGGTCGGTGGGGATTTCCAGCGCTTTCATGCCCAGGCCCTTCAGGGTTTGCATGGCGCCGTGGAAGCTGGGGGAGTCGACTGCAACAATGTCGCCTGGCTCGCACACTGCGCGAATGCTGCACGACAGCGCCTCATGGCAGCCGGTGGTGATCACCAGGTCAGCCGGGCCGAGGCGGCAGCCGGAGTCGAGCATCAGCCGGGCCACCTGTTCGCGCAGGGCCAGGTTGCCATGGATGTTGTCGTAGTACAGGCCAGGCATGTCCTGGCGCCGACTCAACTGGGCGAGGCTGCGCAGCAGCGGCTTGAGGGTGGGGCTGTCGATATCGGGCATGCCCCGCCCGAGTTGCACCACATCCTTGCGCGGGGTGCTGCGGATCAGCTCCAGCACCTGTTCCCACTGCGAGATATCCACCGGGCGCTGGGCCGGACGGCTCACGGCTGGCAGGGCTGGCAGGTGGCGGTGGTCGCTGACGAAGTAGCCGGACTTGGGCCTTGGCGAGACCATGCCGCTGTCCTCAAGCGTGCGGTAGGCCTGCTGCACGGTGCTCAGGCTCACCCCGTGCTCTGTGCTGAGTGCGCGCACGGATGGCAGCCGCTGCCCAGGGCGGTACAGGCCTTGTTCGATACGGGCACCCAGCAGCTCGGCAAGGTTCAGGTAGAGGGTCACGGCATACTCCTGCGCTGCAATGGCATAACGACCGGTACAGTTACCCTGAAAATACAGCATTCAGTCGGCCTACGGCCAATTCTGTATGGGAATAATAAGGCTGTATTGGATCTGTATTGCCGCTAGTGCCGACGCGCATGCTTTCTCCACGGTATCAACTGAATGGGAGAACGCAGCGATGAGTGGCATGAGCGATGTGCGCTTGCAACTGATGGCCAGGGAGCTGGAAGCCGGGCAGCAGGCCAAGGTGTTCAACGCGCCGCAGGGGCTGGGGCGCTGGGGGCTGATGCTGCATCGCTGGCACACCCGCAGGGCGCTGCTGCAGTTGACTGATGACGAGTTGCGCGATGTCGGGCTGAGCTGGGAGCAGGCGCGGATCGAGGGGCGTAAACCCTTCTGGAAGGACTGATCTGGCAGAGGCTGCGCTCCTGCACAGACCGCGTTGCTTTCAGACCAGCTCTTTAAGACGATGCCAGAGCATCCCCAACGCCAACAGCGGCGAGCGCAGGTGCTGGCCGCCAGGGAAGGTGATGTGCGGCACTTTGGCAAACAGGTCGAAGCGCCCGCTCTCCTGGCCGCTGATAGCCTCGCCCAGCAGGCGCGCTGCCAGGTGGGTGGCGTTCAGCCCATGCCCGGCGTAGGCCTGGGCGTAATACACGTTCGGCTGGCTGGCCAGGCGGCCCACCTGCGGCAAGCGGTTGGCACCAATGCCGATCATGCCCCCCCACTGGTATTCGATGCGCACGTCGGCCAATTGCGGGAAAACCTTGAGCATCTTGGGCCGCATGTACGCGGCGATGTCCTGCGGGTCACGGCCTGAATAATGGCAGGCACCGCCGAACAACAGGCGCTGGTCGGCGGAGAGACGGTAGTAGTCCAGCGCCACGCGCTGGTCGCACACGGCCATGTTCCGAGGCAAAAGCGAGTGGGCACGTTCTTCACCCAGCGGCTCGGTGGCGATGATGTAGCTGCCGGCTGGCAACACCTTGCCGCCCAGCTCGCGGTTGAGGTTGTTGAGATAGGCGTTGCAGCACAGCACCAGGTTTTTCGCACGCACCCGGCCCTGGGCGGTATGCACCTGTACTTCAGCGCCGTAGTCGATGCGGGTGACCTCGGACTGCTCGAACAGCTTCACCCCCAGGCGGCTGGCCACGGCCGCTTCACCCAGGGCGAGGTTGAGCGGGTGCAGGTGGCCGGAGCCCATGTCGACCAGCCCGCCGACATAGCAGTCGGCGCCGACCACGCTGTGGATATCGTCCTTGCCAACCAGGCGCAGCTCGTGCTGGTAGCCGAGGCTGCGCAGCTCTTCGGCATCCTCGGCAAAGCCCTGCAGTTCGGCGGGCTTGTTGGCCAGGTCGCAGTAGCCCCAGGTCAGGTCGCAGGCGATGGCATGCTTTTCGACCCGCTCGCGGACGATCTGCACCGCCTCCAGGCCCATGAGCTTCAAGCTGCGCACACCGTCCTCGCCGATTACCGGCAGGAACTGCTCCAGGCCATGGCCGACGCCGCGGATCAGCTGCCCGCCATTGCGCCCGCTGGCGCCCCAGCCGAGTTTGCGTGCTTCCAGCAAGATCACCGAAAAGCCGCGCTCGGCCAGCTCGATGGCAGTGTTCAGACCCGAGTAGCCGCCGCCGACGATGCATACGTCCGCTGAGTGGTCGCCTTGCAGGAATGAATGGTCAGGGTGTGGCGCGCTGCTGGCGGCGTAATACGAGGCGGCGTGCTGCGCGCTATGGATCATGGGCTGTGTCCTGGGGCTGGTGGGCTAGGGGAGGAGGATAAGCCGGGGCTCCGGGGCGGGCAACCGGCCTCAAGTCTGGTGCGGTCAATTGTAGGAGCGGCCTTGGGTCGCGAAAGGGCCGCAGAGCGGCCCCGGCAATATCAGTGGCGAAGCTGAGGCACTGGGGGCGCTGCGCACCCCTTTCGCGACACAAGGCCGCTCCTGCACGAAGCCGGAGCGCCTATAATCCGGCAAGTCATCAACGTTGAACTCAGCCATGTCCTGCAACCGCCACAAAATCCACTTCCTGCGCGAACTCATCCCCTCGTTCGAGTGCGAGCCCGGCTGCCACGATTGCTGCGGCCCGGTCACCACCTCGACGGAAGAAATGGCCCGCCTGCCGCGCAAGTCCCAGGCCGAACAGGACGCTGCCATGGAGCGCCTGGACTGCGTGCACCTGGGCCCCGACGGCTGCACGGTGTACGAAGAGCGCCCGATGATCTGCCGCCTGTTTGGCACCACGCCGCGCATGGCCTGCCCACGTGGCCGTGGCCCGCAACCGATGATCGAGCCCGCCGCCGAGCAGCTCGTCCACCAGTTCATCGCCACCACCCGGCAGGTGCTGGTCTAGCCTCAGTCCGGGATCGGCAGGCAGAGGCTCTCCTTCACTTCCTCCATCACGATGTAGCTCTTCGACTCGCGCACGTGCGGCAGCTTCAGCAGGATGTCGCCGAGCAGCTTGCGGTAAGACGCCATCTCCGAAATACGCGCTTTCACCAGGTAGTCAAAGTCACCTGACACAAGGTGGCACTCCAGTACATGGGGCAGTTTCAATACCGCCCGGCGGAACTCCTCGAAGGTATCGCCCGACTTGTAGTCCAGGCTTATTTCGACGAACACCAGCAGGCTGCCCTTGAGGTGCTGCGGGTTCAGGCGAGCGTTGTAGCCCATGATGATGCCCTCGCGTTCCAGGCGGCGAACCCGCTCGGTGCAAGGCGTGGTGGAAAGCCCAACTTTCTCGCCCAGTTCGGTGAAGGAAATCCGCCCGTCATTCTGCAGGATACGCAGGATGTTACGGTCGATCTTGTCCAGTTCACGCTTGCTCTGGTGCTGGGTTCTCATAGGGGATGCCCCTCCGTGAAAGGCGATTTTGCCGAGAATTCTCGCCAATAATAGGCTTTTATATAGTGAATTGCACTGGCTTCGAATTTTTATACTGCGCCCATTCATGCCATATCAATAAAAGTCTGCGGCGTGCCGCGTATGAGGGATAAAACGATGCGAGTTCTGGTACTTGGTAGCGGTGTAATCGGAACCGCCAGTGCCTACTACCTGGCCCGGCAAGGTTTCGAAGTGACGGTGGTCGACCGCCAGCCGGCGGTGGCCATGGAAACCAGCTTTGCCAACGCTGGCCAGATCTCGCCCGGCTATGCCTCGCCTTGGGCCGCCCCAGGCGTGCCGCTGAAGGCCATCAAGTGGCTGCTCGAGCGCCACGCCCCGTTGGCCATCAAGCTCACCGGCGACGTCGACCAGTACCTGTGGATGGCGCAGATGCTGCGCAACTGCACCGCCAGCCGTTATGCGGTGAACAAGGAGCGCATGGTGCGCTTGTCCGAGTACAGCCGTGACTGCCTCGACGAGCTGCGCGCCGAAACCGGCATCGCCTACGAAAACCGCAGCCTGGGTACTACCCAGCTGTTCCGCACCCAGGCCCAGGTGGATGCTGCAGCCAAGGACATCGCCGTGCTCGAGCAGTCCGGCGTGCCTTACGAGCTGCTGGACCGTGATGGTATTGCCCGCGTCGAACCCGCCCTGGCGGGTGTGAAAGACATCCTGGCCGGTGCCCTGCGCCTGCCTAACGACCAGACCGGCGACTGCCAGCTGTTCACCAACAAGCTCGCCGAAATGGCGCTGAACCTGGGCGTGGAGTTCCGCTTCGGCCAGGACATCCAGCGCCTGGACTTTGCAGGCGATCGCATCAATGGCGTGTGGATTGACGGCAAGCTGGAAACCGCCGACCGCTACGTGCTGGCACTGGGCAGCTACTCGCCGCAGATGCTCAAGCCGTTGGGCATCAAGGCCCCGGTATATCCGTTGAAGGGCTACTCGCTGACCGTGCCGATCACCAACGCCGACATGGCCCCGACCTCGACCATTCTCGACGAAACCTACAAGGTCGCGATCACCCGTTTCGACAACCGCATTCGCGTCGGTGGCATGGCTGAAATCGCCGGTTTTGACCTGTCGCTGAACCCGCGTCGGCGCGAAACGCTGGAGATGATCGTCAACGACCTTTATCCTCGCGGGGGTGATCTGAGCCAGGCCAGCTTCTGGACCGGCCTGCGCCCGGCAACGCCGGATGGCACGCCGATCGTTGGCGCCACGGCGTTCCGCAACCTGTTCCTGAACACCGGTCACGGGACCCTGGGCTGGACCATGGCGTGCGGCTCCGGTCGCCTGCTGGCCGACCTGATTGCGCGCAAGAAGCCGCAGATCAGTGCCGAAGGCCTGGATATTTCCCGTTATGGCAACAGCCGGGAAGCGGCCGGCCACGGGCAGACTGCGCCGGCTCACCAGCAGTAAGATCGCCTATATCGGCCGCTTCGCGGCTAAAGCCGCTCCCACAGGATTGCGCAAACCTTGGCAATTTGCGGTCCCTGTGGGAGCGGGTTCACCCGCGAAGAACCCAGCATCGTTTTCAACCCGAACCACCATAAGGCAGCCGCCATGCGTCCCGCCCGCGCCCTGATCGACCTCCAGGCCTTGCGCCACAACTACCGTCTGGCCCGTGAACTGACCGGTGCCAAAGCCCTCGCCGTGATCAAGGCCGACGCCTATGGCCACGGCGCCGTGCGTTGCGCCCTCGCGCTGGAGGCCGAAGCCGACGGTTTCGCCGTGGCCTGCATCGAAGAAGCGCTGGAGCTGCGCGCCGCCGGTATCAAGGCCCCAGTGCTGCTGCTGGAAGGCTTTTTCGAAGCCAGCGAACTGGCCCTGATCGCCGAGCACGACCTTTGGTGCGTGGTGCACTCGCTGTGGCAACTGGAAGCCATTGAACACGCCCAGCTGCACAAGCCAATCACCGTCTGGCTCAAGCTGGACAGCGGCATGCACCGCGTCGGCCTGCACCCCAAGGATTACCACGACGCCTATCAGCGCCTGCTGGCCAGTGGCAAGGTTTCACGCATCGTGCTGATGAGCCACTTCGCCCGCGCCGATGAGCTGGATGCCGACGCCACGGCCCAGCAGATCGCCGTATTCGAAGCCGCCCGCCAGGGCCTGGCCGCCGAGTGCAGCCTGCGCAACTCGCCCGGCGTGCTGGGCTGGCCGCAGGCACCCAGCGACTGGATACGGCCAGGCCTGATGCTGTACGGCGCCACGCCATTCGAAGTGGCGCAGGCGCAAGCCCAACGCCTGCAACCGGTAATGACCCTGCAATCACGGGTGATCAGCGTGCGTGAGTTGCCCACCGGTGAGCCGGTAGGCTATGGCGCCAGGTTCGTCAGCCCGCGCCCGACCCGCGTTGGCGTGGTCGCCATGGGCTACGCCGACGGCTACCCACGCCAGGCGCCCAATGGCACCCCGGTGCTGGTGGCCGGCCAGCGCACCCAGCTGATTGGCCGGGTGTCGATGGACATGCTCAGCATCGACCTGACCGATGTGCCGCAAGCGACTGTCGGCAGCCCGGTCGAGCTTTGGGGCAAGCAGGTGCTGGCCAGTGAGGTGGCGGCGCACGCCGGCACCATCCCCTACCAGATCTTCTGCAACCTGAAGCGGGTACCGCGGGACTACTGCGGCGAATGACACGCTGAAGCGGACAGGATGAAGGGCGGTGTGTTGTAAATACTGAACGGCATTGCCATGATATCGTTCACATCCACCCCCCTTACCACCGTTTCAGGAGGCTCCAGCTTTGGACGTCGGCGAACGACTGCAAGCCATCCGCAAGCTCAAGGGCCTGTCCCAGCGCGAACTCGCCAAACGTGCCGGCGTGACCAACAGCACCATCTCGATGATCGAGAAGAACAGCGTGAGCCCCTCGATCAGCTCACTGCGCAAGGTGCTGAGCGGCATTCCCATGTCCATGGTCGAGTTCTTCTCGGTCGAGCTGGAATCCGAACGCCCCGCGCAGATCGTCTACAAGGCCCATGAGCTGATCGATATCTCCGACGGTGCGGTGACCATGAAACTGGTCGGTAAGTCGCACCCCAACCGTGCCATTGCCTTTCTCACCGAGGTGTACCCGCCAGGTGCCGACACCGGCGCCGAAATGCTCACCCATGACGGCGAAGAGACCGGCATTCTGCTTGAGGGACGGCTGGAACTGGTGGTCGGTACCGAGCTATTCATCCTTGAAGAGGGCGACAGCTACTACTTTGAAAGCACCCGCCCGCACCGCTTTCGCAACCCGTTCGACCAGCCCGCGCGGCTGATCAGTGCGGCGACCCCTTCAAACTTTTGATCCAGCGCAGTGCATTGATTCGGCAATACCCCTTTCCCGTGTAGGGTCGTTTCACGGCCTCTGGGTTCCCGCTATACTTTTCAACGCTCGCCGATCCGTGGCCGCGAGCGTGATTAGCCACCATGAGGGTGTACGCGTGAACCAAATCAAGAAGATGCTGGCCGTACCAGCAGCCGTATTCGCCCTCTGGGCAATGAGTGCAACCGCTGCGACCAATGACGACATCGCCAAACGCCTGGAACCGGTTGGCCAGGTGTGTGTCCAGGGCCAGGAATGCAAAGGCATGGAAGTAGCTGCAGCAGCCGCTGGCGGCGCTGCGAAAACGCCGGACGATATCATCGCCAAGCACTGCAATGCCTGCCATGGCAGCGGCCTGCTCGGCGCGCCGAAGATTGGCGATACCGCCGCGTGGAAGGAACGCGCCGACCACCAGGGCGGGCTCGATGGCATCCTCGCCAAGGCCATTACCGGTATCAACGCCATGCCGCCGAAAGGCACTTGCGCAGACTGCTCGGATGACGACCTGAAGGCGGCGATCCAGAAAATGTCCGGGCTGTGAGTGACAGCTGAATTGTGTGAAGCCCGCCATCGATGGCGGGTTTTGTTTTTGTGCTGCCTGTGCCGGCCGCTTCGCGGCTAACGCCGCGAAAGGGCCAGTACAGGCAACCAACCCTTTGAGCTCATGTCCAACCCCTGAACCCACGGATGACTCAGGAGGCCCAGATGCATCTCTGCTCCCTCGACCAAGCCGTCGAGCAAGTCCTGTCACAGCTGCCAGCCCACATCCACATGGGCCTGCCGCTGGGCCTGGGCAAGCCCAACGCCTTCGTCAATGCCCTGTACGCCCGCGTGCGCGAGCTGCCTGAGCGGCGTCTGACCATCTACACCGCACTGTCCCTGGGCCGCCCGCCACTGGGTGATGGCCTGCAACGGCGCTTTCTCGAACCCTTCGTCGAGCGTGTCTTCGCCGACTATGAAGAGCTCAGCTACCTCGCCGACCTGCGCAACGACACCTTGCCGGCAAACATTCGTGTCGAACAGTTCTTCATGCAGCCCGGCAGCCTGCTGCACAGCGAATCGGCTCAGCAGGACTACGTCAGCAGCAACTACAGCCATGCCGCCCGCGACATCAACGGCAAAGGCCTGAACCTGGTCGCGCAACTGGTGGCTGCCAGTCCCGAAAAGCCTGTGCATCTGAGCCTGGCCTGCAACCCCGACATCACCCTCGACTTGTTGCCGATGATCGCCAAGCGCCGTGCGGTCGGCGAAACCATCCTCATGCTGGGCCAGGTGCACGCCGAGCTGCCCTACATGCCGGGCGACGCCGAGCTGCCCATCGACAGCTTCGACCTGCTGATCGATGAAGCGGAGCAACGCCGCCTGTTCTCCACACCGAACATGCCGGTCAGCACCCAGGACCATTGCATTGGCCTGCACGCCAGCAGCCTGGTGCGCGACGGCGGTACCCTGCAGATCGGTATCGGCGCCATGGGCGACGCCGTTGCCGCTGCACTGCTGGCGCGCCAGGGTGACAACGCGGGCTACCGTGCGCTACTCGATGCGCTGGATGTCGGGCCGTGGCAGGCGCTGATCGAGCGGGAAGGGGGCCTTGACGCCTTCGCCCAGGGCCTGTACGGCTGCAGCGAAATGTTCGTCAATGGCCTGTTGGTGCTGGCCGAGGCAGGGCTGTTACGGCGCCCGGCGGATGAGCAGGGCCCGTTGTTGCATGGCGGCTTTTTCCTTGGTCCTGGTGCGTTCTACCAGCGCTTGAGGGATATGCCGCTCGAACAGCGGGCGCGTTTTGCCATGACCCGTATCAGCTTCATCAACGAACTGTACGGGCAGGAAGAACTCAAGCGCCGTCAGCGCCGCGATGCGCGCTTCATCAACACCGTGTTTGGCATGACCCTGCTCGGCGCCGGCGTGGCGGACCAGCTGGAAGATGGCCGGGTGCTCAGTGGCGTAGGTGGGCAGTACAACTTCGTCGCCCAAGGCCATGCGCTGGAGGGCGGGCGCTCGATCCTGTTGTTGCGCAGCTGGCGCGAGGCGGGTGGAGAGGTCAGTTCAAACCTGTTCTGGAGCTATGGCCACTGCACCATCCCTCGGCACCTGCGCGACATTGTGGTGACCGAATACGGCATCGCCGATTTGCGCGGGCAGACCGACAGCGAAGTGATTGCGCGGTTGCTGGCGGTGAGTGATTCGCGCTTCCAGGACGCGCTGATCGAACAGGCGAAGAAGGCCGGCAAACTGGCCCGGGATTTCCAGCTGGAGCCGCGCTTTACCGATAACACACCGCAGCGGCTGGAGGCGATCAGGGCGCAGCATGCGCGGCTGTTCCCGGAGTATCCGCTGGGCACGGACTTCACGACTGAAGAGCGGGACTTGTTGCGGGCGCTGAACTGGTTGAAGAGCAAGTTCAAGCTGAGCGAGATGCTGGAGCTGGGCAAGGCAGCGCTGGAGGCGCCGGGGCCGGAGGGGTATGAGCGGCATCTGGCGCGGATGGGGCTGGATGCTCCGCAGGGATTGAAGCAAGAGCTTTATCAGCGCTTGTTGCTGGCAGGGTTGGCAGCGACCTGAAGATTGCAGGGGCTGCTTTGCAGCCCATCGCCGGCAAGCCAGCTCCCACAGGTACTGCACAAGGCTCGGCCTCTGTGAAATTACTGTGGGAGCTGGCTTGCCGGCGATGGGGCCGGTACAGGCTTACTCGATGAAGGACACCACACCGCCTTCCAGCGACTTCACCCGGGCCAGCGATTCAACGCGGTAGCCCTGGCTGTCCAGCTCGGCACGGCCGCCCTGGAACGATTTTTCGATGACGATACCCACGCCAGCTACGGTAGCACCGGCCTGCTTAATGATCGAGATCAGCGCCTGCGATGCCTTGCCGTTGGCCAGGAAGTCGTCGATCACCAGCACGCGGTCGCTGCTGTTGAGGTGGCGCGGCGAGATGGCCACGGTGTTCTCGGTCTGCTTGGTGAAGGAATACACCGAGGCAGTCAGCAGGTTCTCGGTCAGGGTCAGCGACTGGTGCTTGCGGGCGAAAATCACCGGCACACCCAGCTTCAGGCCGGCCATTACCGCCGGGGCAATGCCCGAAGCTTCAATGGTGACGATCTTGGTCACGCCGGCATCGGCGAACAGGCGGGCAAACTCGTCACCGATCAGCTGCATCAGCGCCGGATCGATCTGGTGGTTGAGAAACGCGTCGACTTTGAGAACCTGGTCGGAAAGCACGATGCCTTCTTCGCGAATCTTCTGATGCAGTGCTTCCACTGTAGTTTCCTCGATGTAACAAAGGTTGCCGCTAGCTAGCGGCAAAGTTTAAGAGTAATGGTTGATCAGCGTTTGAGCATTGCCCGGATATCGGCCAGCGCGTTGTTGCCGCGTGCGGCCTTTACCTCGACCGGTGCATCGTCCAGGCCTTCCCAGGCCAGGTCGTCCGGTGGCAGTTCGTCGAGGAACCGGCTGGGCGTGCAGTCGATGATTTCACCGTACTGCTTGCGCTTGGCAGCGAAGGTGAACGCCAGGGTCTGGCGGGCGCGGGTGATGCCCACGTAGGCCAAGCGGCGTTCCTCTTCGATGGTGTCGGCCTCGATGCTGGAGCGGTGCGGGAGGATTTCCTCTTCCATGCCCATGATGAACACGTAAGGGAATTCCAGGCCCTTGGAGGCATGCAGGGTCATCATCTGCACACCTTCGGCGTTTTCTTCCTCTTCCTGCTGGCGCTCGAGCATGTCACGCAGCACCAGTTTGCCGATGGCGTCCTCGATGGTCATGTCACCCTCTTCATCCTTCTCGAGGGTGTTTTTCAGCGCTTCGATCAGGAACCAGACGTTGCTGATGCGGAACTCGGCAGCCTTGTCGCTGGCGGTCTGCTGGCGGATCCAGTTCTCGTAGTCGATGTCGCGGATCATCTCGCGCAACGCAGCAATCGGGTCGTCCAGGGCGACCTTGTGGCGAACCCCGTCCAGCCAGTGCTTGAAGCGCTGCAAACGCTCGGTGTAGCGCGGCTCCAGGTGCTCGCCCAGGCCTAGCTCCTCGCTGGCGGCGTACATCGAAATACCGCGCTCGGTCGAGTAGTTGCCGAGTTTTTCCAGGGTGGTGGAGCCGATTTCGCGGCGCGGTACGTTGATCACCCGCAGGTAGGCGTTGTCGTCGTCCGGGTTCACCAGCAGGCGCAGGTAGGCCATGAGGTCCTTGACCTCCTGGCGGCCGAAGAAGCTGTTGCCGCCCGACAGACGATACGGCACCTGGTGGTGCTGCAGCTTCAGTTCGATCAGCTTGGCCTGGTAGTTGCCGCGGTACAGGATGGCGAAGTCGCTGTACGGGCGGTCGGTGCGCAGATGCAAGGTAAGGATTTCCATGGCCACGCGTTCAGCCTCGGCTTCCTCGTTCTTGCAGCGGATGACGCGGATCTCGTCGCCGACGCCCATCTCGCTCCACAGCTGCTTCTCGAAATCGTGCGGGTTGTTGGCGATCAGCACGTTGGCGCAGCGCAGGATGCGGCTGGTGGAGCGGTAGTTCTGCTCCAGCATGACCACTTTCAGGGAGGGGTAATCCTCCTTGAGCAGCATCAGGTTTTCTGGGCGGGCGCCACGCCAGGCATAGATCGACTGGTCGTCGTCGCCCACCACGGTGAACTGGTTGCGCATGCCGATCAGCATCTTCACCAGCAGGTACTGGCTGGCGTTGGTGTCCTGATATTCGTCCACCAGCAGGTAGCGCACGCGGTTCTGCCAACGTTCGAGCACGTCGGGGTTTTCCTGGAACAGCTTGACCGGCAGCAGGATCAGGTCGTCGAAGTCCACCGCGTTGAACGCCTTGAGCGTGCGCTGGTAGTGGGTGTAGACAATGGCGGCGGTCTGCTCGCGCGGGTTGCGCGCTTTTTCCAGGGCTTCGGGTGGCAGGATCAGGTCGTTTTTCCAGGCACCGATCATGTTCTTGATCTCGTCGATGCCGTCGTCGCCTGAGTATTCCTTTTGCATGATGTCGGACAGCAACGCCTTGATGTCCGACTCGTCGAAGATCGAGAACCCCGGCTTGTAGCCCAGCCGGGTGTGCTCCTTGCGGATGATGTTCAGGCCCAGGTTGTGAAAGGTGCACACCGTCAGGCCACGGCCTTCCCCCGGACGCAGCAAGGTGGCGACCCGTTCCTTCATCTCGCGCGCGGCCTTGTTGGTGAAGGTCATCGCCACGATGTACTGGGCGCGGATGCCGCAGTTCTGGATGAGGTGGGCAATCTTGCGTGTGATCACGCTGGTCTTGCCCGAACCTGCACCGGCGAGCACCAAAAGAGGGCCGCCGACGTAGTCACGGGCTTCCTGCTGCCGGGGATTGAGTCGGGACATGCTAGAAACCGGGGGTCGCCAGAAAATAGCCGCGCATTCTAACAGGCATGTGGCGGTTGTGGCGTGACCGTCTGACGTGTGAGTCAAATATGTAAACGGGATTTGCCGGGCGGCGCAGTTTCGCGCAGGATGCACGACAAAATACGTCGGGCTGCTACGCCCTGAAAACATGTATAAAAGTGAAAATCATTTTCATTGAATACAGTAGCATACCCGCCAGATCTCGTTGCACCGTGAAGCCTAAGGAGCCCGCTTGTCCACGCCTGTCGAACCTTTGCGTTTGCTGCTGTTGGCTGATGAGCCGGATTGGACAGCTTTGCTGCACGCGTGCATGCCTGCCCTGAATGGCAGCGCCGTGCTGCTCACGGCACCGAACTGGGAGGCGGTCGACAGCCTGTTCAGCCATGACCGCCAGGCCGTGATACTGGCAACCCCTGCCATGCAGCCAGCGCCGGGGCGCTGCGAGCTGCCGACCATCCTGTTGCTGGAGGATGAGCCCGAAACGGCGCCCAGTGGTGCCAGCGACTGGCTGGTCCGTGATCAGCTCAATAGCGATAACCTGCGCCGCTCGTTACGCCATGTGCGCGAGCGGGGTGTGCTGGTGGCCACCTTGCAGCGCCTGGCCGAACAAGATCCGCTGACCGGCATTGCCAACCGCCAGGGTTTTCAGGCACTGCTGACCGCGCGCCTGGCCGAAAACGAGGGGCGCGGCATTGCCCTCGGCCACCTCGACCTGGACAACTTTCGCCACGTCAACGACGCCCTTGGCCACCAGAGTGGCGACCGGCTGATCTTGCAGGTGGTTGCACGCCTGAAGCATCAGTTGGAGGCGGGCGACCAGCTGGCGCGGCTGGGCAGCGACGAGTTTGCCCTGCTGATCGACACCCGCCGCGACGCCAACCGCGCCGAATGGATGGCCGAACGCATCGTCGAGGCCCTGGCCGAACCTTACTGGGTCGATGGCGAAAGCCTGCTGCTGGGCTGCAGCCTGGGCCTGGCCCACGCCCGCGCGCAGGGTGGCGCCGACCCGCTGATGTGGCACGCGCACATCGCCATGCGCCAGGCCAAGGGCAGCCAGGGCTGCACCTTCCATGTGTTCAACGAGCGCATCAACCGTAATGCGCGCAGCCTCGCCGACCTGGAAAGCGAACTGCGCCGTGCCTTGCGCCGGGATGAACTGGAGCTGCACTACCAGCCGCGGCTGAACATGGCCGACGGGCGCATCGTCGGCCTGGAGGCGCTGGTGCGCTGGCGCCATGCCGAGCGTGGGCTGTTGCCGCCCAGCGAGTTCGTGCCGTTGGCCGAGCAAAGCGGCCTGATCGTGCCGTTGGGCTACTGGGTGATTTCCCGCGCCCTGCGTGACATGCAGGTGCTGTGCGAGCGTGGCCTGGAACCGCTGCACATGGCGGTCAACCTTAGCTTCCGCCAGTTTCAGGACAGCCAGCTGTTGGCTACCTTGAGCCGTCTGATCCTTGAGCATGGCGTCGATGCGCGCTGGCTGGAGTTCGAGCTGACCGAAACGGCAGTGATGCGCCGCAACGAGCTGGTGCGCCAGACCATGGACGCGTTGGGGCGCCTGGGCGTGCGCTTTTCCCTCGACGATTTCGGCACCGGCTTTTCTTCTTTCGTACACCTCAACAGCCTGCCGATCGCCTTGCTCAAGGTGGACCGCAGCTTCGTTGCCGAAATGGAAATGCGCGAGGAGAACCGCAAGCTGGTGCACGCCATGATCAACCTGGCGCACAACCTCAACCTCGAGGTGGTGGCCGAGGGCGTGGAGAGCGAAGAGCAGCTGGCACTGTTGCGCGAGTTTGGCTGTGACCAGGTGCAGGGCTTTCTGGTCAGCAAGCCTTTGCCCGTGGCGGAGTTGATGGAGTTTTTGATGGATTGCAGCAAGCCGAAGCTGGTTAGCCTGTGACATCGCGAGGGAGGGCTTTGCCCTCCATCGCAACACAAAGCCCCGGCAATCACACAGACACTGCAGAACCGTCAGCCACACCGGCTTTGCGCAGCAGCCGCTTCATCCGCCATTCAAAGCCGAAGGTCAGCGCCACGGCAGCAAACGCCAGCCCCAATGCCAGCCCCCACCAGATGCCGACCGCGCCGCCGCCCAGGTTGAATGCGAACAGCCAGGCACTCGGCGCGCCCACCAGCCAGTAACAGCACAAGCCGATCAGGAATGTGGTCTTGGCATCCTTGAGGCCACGAATCGAACCCATGGCGATGGTCTGCATGCCATCGAACAGCTCGAACCAGGCCGCGACCATCACCAGTTGCACCGCCAGTTGGTAGATGGCGGCGAAGGCCGGGTCGCTGCGGTCGATAAACAGCCCTACCAGTGCATCGGGCAACAGCCAGAACAGTGCCGCAAAGCCGAACATGATCAGCCCGCCGAAGCCAATCCCGACCCGCCCGGCGCTGCGTGCCGCCAGCAGATTGCCGGCGCCGTAATACAGGCCCACGCGCATGGTCACCGCATACGACAGCCCGGTCGGCACCATGAACGCCGTGGAGACGATCTGCAGGGCGATCTGATGCGCCGCCAGCTCGGTGCTGCCCAGCACACCCATGCACAGGGCGGCGAAGGCGAACAGGCCCACTTCCACCATGTAGGTGCCGCCAATGGGCAAGCCCAGCCACCACAACTCGCGCAGCGCCGGCATTGACGGGCGCGACAGGCCCTTGCGTAGCGGGTAGGCGGCATACGCCGGGTGCCAGCGGATATACAGCGCCAGGGCAATGGCCATGCCCAGCGATACCACCGCGGTGACCAGGCCAATGCCCATCAGGCCCAGCTTCGGCAGGCCGAACATGCCTTCGAGCATGGCGACATTGAGCAGGTAGTTGAGCACCGTGCCGACCACGCTGATGACCATCACCGGGGTCGAGCGGCCGAGGGCGCTGGTGAAACCGCGCAGGGCCATGAAGGTCAGGTAGCTGGGCAGCGCCAGTGGCAGCAGGGTCAGGAACTGCGCCGCCGAGGCCACGTTCTCCGGCTGTTGGCCGAACATCAGCAATACCGGCTCAAGGTTCCACAACGCCAGCGCGGCCACCAGCGCCAGGCCCCAGGCAAGCCACAGGCCGTTTTGCGCCAGGCGGGTAGCGCCCTCGATATCGTTGGCGCCCTTGCGGATGGCCACCAAAGTGCCGACGGCGGCGATCACGCCCAGGCAGAAGATGGACACGAACGAATAGCTGGCTGCGCCCAGTCCACCACCGGCCAGGGCTTGCGGGCTGATGCGGGCCATCATCAGGGTGTCGGTCAGCACCATCAGCATGTGCGCCAACTGCGAGGCGATCAGCGGCCCGGCCAGGCGCAGCAACGCCTTGAGTTCTGTGGTGGGCGCGACGTGCATGGGCTGTCCTTCTTCCGGAGGTGATGTAGCGAAGCGCGATTCTGAGGCTTCGGTCAACTTTGCACAAAAGGATAAAACCGATTGTTGGCATGACTTTGACTCATGCATATATGCTTTCAGGAGTTGCCTCACAGCTCGTATGGCAGGTACCAGATGTCTCGTCAGCTCCCACCGTTGTATGCCCTGCGCGCATTTGAAGCTGCCGCACGCTCAAGCTCTTTCACCCGCGCGGGTGAAGAGCTGTCGATCACCCAAAGTGCGGTCAGCCGGCATATCCGCACGCTGGAGGATCACTTTGCCTGCCGCTTGTTCGTCCGCAGTGGCCGCAGCCTGCAGCTGACCGAAGCGGCGCGGGTGCTGCTGCCTGGGGTGCGTGAAGGTTTTGCCGCGCTGGAGCGGGCCTGCGATACCTTGCGCGGCGAAGATGACATCCTGCGCATGAAGGCGCCTTCGACGCTGACCATGCGCTGGTTGCTGGCGCGCTTGAGTCGCTTCCGTCATTTGCAGCCGGGCAATGAAGTGCAGCTGACCAGCGCCTGGATGGACGTGGACCATGTGGACTTCAACCAGGAGCCGTTCGATTGCGCGGTGTTGCTCAGTGACGGGGCATTCCCGGCGGACTGGGAGGTGCGCAAGTTGTTCCCGGAGTTGCTGATCCCGGTGGGCGCGCCGGACCTGCTGGACGAGGAGCCGTGGGACGTGCGCCGGCTGGCCTGCATCGAGCTGTTGCACCCCACGGTGGACAAGCGTGACTGGCGCGAATGGCTGGAGCGCATGGGGCTCAGCGACAAGGTCTCGCTGAAGGGCGGCCAGGTGTTCGACACTCTGGAACTGGGCATGATTGCTGCTGCGCGTGGTTACGGGATTTCCATGGGCGACTTGCTGATGGTGGCCGAGGATGTGGCGCAGAAACGGCTTAGCCTGCCATGGCCGACGGCGGTGCCCAGCGGGATGGACTATTACCTGGTGTGGCCCCGTACACGGCCGGGGGGCGAGCGTTTGCGGCGGTTGAGCGCGTTTCTGGATGAGGAGGTGGCGGCGATGGATCTACCTGATGTGGAAATCCTGCCGCCCCTCTGATTCCCGCAGCCTTACATCGAGCCCAGATTCAAGGCCTGTGCACAGGCCTGCAACGACCGGCGCTCGCTTTGTGCATACAGCGCCAGCTCATCCTGCACCTGCAGCCCCAACGCCGCTTCGAACGCATCGCGGTTGGCGTTGCTGCCGTACTCGGCCTGGGCATCGTCACCCAGGTTGGACTGGAAGATCCCTGCAGCACTCACCGGCAGGAAGTCCTCGTACACCAGCGCCTCGAAGTGCACATGACCAGCGTCGATCAGGCCCTGCAGGGTGGTCGGTCGATCGTCCTGGCCACGCGCAGCCAGCCCTTTTTCGGTGGCAAAGTAGCGGAAGTACGCCAGGCCCTGTTCACGCATCTGCGCCAGGTCATCCGGGAATTCGACAAAAGTTTCCTGCAGCAGCGCCCTGTAGCGCTCGGCGTTGGCCTCGGCCGGCACACCGCCCAAGGCGGCCCGGGTCGCATCCAGCAGCTTGTCGTACAGCTGGCGCCCTTTCGGCGTCAGCGCCGCACCGCGCTGCTCGATTTCGCCAAAGCGCGCAGTGTGGCTGCCCTCGCTGCCTTGTTGGTCGCGGAAGGCAACCTTTTCCTGCAGCGCCTTGAAGCTGGTCTGGCGCAGCAGGATCGGGTGGCGGCGGGTGGGCGGGCCTTCGACCACGGCCTTGGGCGGGATGCCCTTGGCCGGCATGCCCATCTGGATGGCGTCGATATCCAGGGTGCGTGGGGTCAGGTGGTTGATGTGCGGGCCCTTGAAGGCGACCACGTCGGCGATCAGGCGATGCTGGTCGTGCAACTGCTGGTACTGCTCGGCAGTGACCGTGGCATCATGGTGCCAGCGGAAGGTGTGCAGCGCTTCCTGCACAAATGCGTCGGCATCTGCAGCGTTCAGGCCACCATCGCGTTCGCACTGGGCAATCAGCGCGAGGGCGCGATCCGTGAATATCTGGCGTTTGGCGAGGATGCTCTGGGCCAGTTCACGCAGCTGCGGGTTGTCGATCAGCTCCAGGCGCAGCAGCGAGGTGAACACGCGGAACGGGCTGACGTGCAGCGACTGCTCGTGCACCGCGCGAAACGCGGTGGAGTGCACCGGCACGCCGGCAGAGCTGAGGTCGTAGTAGCCGACCGGCTGCATGCCCATGACGGCGAACAGACGGGCGATGGTGGCCAGCTCTTCAGCGGTGCCGACGCGGATGGCGCCGTGGCGTTCCTGATCCAGGCGCTCGATTTCGCCGGTCCAGCGCAGGGCTTCGGCTACCTCGGGTTGCTGGGCCATGACCTGCTGGTTGATTTCGCTCACCAGCTCCAGCAACGTGCCGTAGAGCGGCACTTCCTGTTTGTACATGAGCGACATGGCGGCAGAGAACTGCGCGCGGATGCTGTCTGGGCTGACGAAATCGTGGGCGGGCATCGCTAGCTTCCTGGTTAGGTTTGGACGCTTACATGAAAGCTGGGAATGCACTTGGCTCACAAGCGAAAAAAAGTGAGTGTGTCATTCCTTTTTTGATCGACCTTCAGGGCCCTTTCGCGGGCATGCCCGCTCCCACAAGTACTGCACAGGGCTTGAACCTGCGCGGTCCCTGTAGGAGCGGGCGTGCCCGCGAAGAGGCCCTCAAGCCTGAAGCTGCTCATCAATCCATTCCACCAACGCCCGCACCTTTGGCACCTCCGCCGCATGCTCGGCATACGCCAGATAATGCGCCCCGCCACTGCGCATTGCATGGTTCCACGGCACCACCAGGCTACCGTCGGCCAGTTCCTTGGCCGCCAGATAACGCGGTACCAACGCCACCCCGCAGCCAGCCTGCGCCGCGCTCAGCGCCATGTAGAACGTATCAAAGCGTGGCCCGTGGTAGGCACTGACGCTCTGCAGCCCCAGCTCCTGGAACCACTCATGCCAGGCCTCCGGCCGCGAGGTGCTCTGAAGCAGTACCAGTTCGGCCAACTCTGCGGCATCGCCCAGCTCGCGCCCGGCCAGCAGCTCCGGCGCGCACACCGGCACCACTTCTTCGCGGAACAGCTCAACGCAGGTGGCCCCCGGCCACGTGCCCTGGCCATAGAAGAACACCACGTCCGCCGACCCCTGCAGCAGCGCAAACGGTTCCATCTCGTTGCGGATATCAAGGTGGATATTGGTGTGGCGTTTGCCAAAGCCCTTGAGGTGAGGAATCAACCAGCGCACGCCAAAGCTCGGCTGAGTAGCTACCTTCAGTATCTCGGTCTGCTCGCCATAGGTCAGGACATAGCGGCTGGACATGTCGACCTGGGTGAGGATCTTGTTGACCTCGGCCAGGTACAGACTGCCAGCCGGGGTCAGTTGCAGGCGCCGGCGAATGCGCAGGAACAGGTGGTGGCGCAGCATCTCTTCAAGCTGCGCTACCTGCTTGCTGACCGCGCTCTGGGTCAGGTGCAGCTCTTCGGCGGCACGGGTAAAGCTTAAATGGCGCGCGGCAGCTTCAAAGCACTGCAGGGCGGTCATGGAGGGCACCAGGCGTTTGGACATAGCGGTCTCTGCGGCTCGAATCATTACCTGACGGAATGATATGCGGAATAAAGGTCGTTTGTTGCACTGGTGTGATCGGATTAATACTGATCCACATCATTTTTCCACCCCATCACCGATATAGGAGATGCACAAATGGTTGCTGGATTGCTCGAGCGCCTTGGCGTTGCCGCCGATGCTTACACCCAGGGCGACTACCCTGTTCACACGCCGATCGACGGCAGCCAGATCGCCTCGGTGAAACTGCTCGGCAAGGCCGAGACCATCGCTCGCATCGATCAGGCCCAGAGCGCCTTCGAAGCCTGGCGCAGCGTACCGGCCCCACGCCGTGGCGAGCTGGTGCGTCTGTTCGGTGAAGTGCTGCGCGAGCACAAGGCGGACCTCGGCGAGCTGGTATCGATCGAAGCCGGCAAGATCACCCAGGAAGGCCTGGGCGAAGTGCAGGAAATGATCGACATCTGCGACTTCGCCGTCGGCCTGTCGCGTCAGCTGTACGGCCTGACCATCGCTTCCGAGCGCCCTGGCCACCACATGCGTGAAACCTGGCACCCGCTGGGCGTGGTCGGCGTGATCAGCGCCTTCAACTTCCCGGTAGCCGTCTGGGCCTGGAACACCGCCCTGGCCCTGGTGGCCGGTAACTCGGTGCTGTGGAAACCGTCTGAAAAAACCCCGCTGACCGCGCTGGCCTGCCAGGCGCTGTTCGACAAAGCCCTGAAAGCCTTCGGCGATGCACCGGCTGGCCTGGCCCAACTGGTGATCGGTGGCCGTGAAGCTGGCGAAGCCATGGTCGATGACCCGCGCGTACCGCTGGTCAGCGCCACCGGCAGCACCCGCATGGGCCGTGAAGTCGGTCCGCGTGTCGCTGCCCGCTTCGGCCGCAGCATCCTGGAACTGGGCGGCAACAACGCCATGATCCTGGCCCCGAGCGCAGACCTGGACCTGGCCGTGCGCGGCATCCTGTTCTCTGCTGTCGGCACCGCCGGTCAGCGCTGCACCACCCTGCGTCGCCTGATCGTGCACCGCTCGATCAAGGACGAAGTGGTTGCCCGCGTCAAAGCCGCCTACGGCAAAGTTCGCATCGGCGACCCACGCAAAGACAACCTGGTTGGCCCGCTGATCGACAAACTGTCGTTCGACGCCATGCAGGGTGCGCTGGCCAAGGCCCGCGATGAAGGCGGCCAGGTATTTGGTGGTGAGCGCCAGCTGGCCGACCAGTATCCGAACGCCTACTACGTGTCGCCAGCCATCGCCGAAATGCCGGCGCAGAGCGAGGTAGTACGCCATGAAACCTTCGCCCCGATCCTGTACGTGCTGGCCTACGACGACTTCGAAGAGGCCCTGCGCCTGAACAACGAAGTGCCACAAGGCCTGTCGTCGTGCATCTTCACCACCGACCTGCGTGAAGCCGAACGCTTCCAGAGCGCTTCGGGCAGCGACTGTGGCATCGCCAACGTCAACATCGGCACCAGCGGCGCCGAGATCGGCGGCGCGTTTGGTGGCGAGAAGGAAACCGGCGGTGGCCGTGAGTCCGGTTCGGATGCCTGGAAAGGCTACATGCGTCGCCAGACCAACACCGTGAACTACTCGCGCGAGCTGCCGCTGGCGCAGGGTATCGTGTTCGACTGATGACCGCAGGCGGGGGCTCTGCCCCCGTTTCGCCGGCAAGCCAGCTCCCACAGAGAGTGTTGTCTACCGTACGCTCTCTGTGGGAGCTGGCTTGTCGGCGACAGGGCCGCACCGCGGCCCCAACAAGAACAAATTGCTGGAGCCGGGCCATGTCCGAACTGCGTCAAGAATGCTTGTGGGAATTCGTCAGCAAACCGACCGTCGCCGACCAGGCCCTGGCCGGTGAGCACAAGGCGGATGTCTGTGTGATCGGTGGCGGCATTACCGGCTTGTCTGCGGCTATCCACCTGCTCGAACAGGGCAAGTCGGTGATCCTGCTGGAGGCCTGGAAGATCGGCCATGGCGGGTCCGGGCGCAACGTCGGCCTGGTCAACGCCGGCACCTGGATTCGCCCGGACGACGTCGAAGCGACCCTCGGCCAGAAGACGGGCAGCCGCCTGAACAAGGTACTCGGCGAGGCCCCGGCTGAAGTGTTCGCCATGATCGAGCGCCTTGGCATCGACTGCCAGGCCCAGCACAAAGGCACGCTGCACATGGCGCACAACGCCACCGGCATCGCCGACCTCGAAGCGCGCCATGCGCAGTGGAGCCGCCGGGGTGCCGACGTGGAGCTGCTGACCGGCGCCCAGTGCCAGGAGTACTGCGGTACCGACAAGATTTCTGCCGCGCTGCTCGACCGCCGCGCCGGCACCATCAACCCCATGGGTTACACCCAGGGCCTGGCGGCTGCCGTGGCGCGTCTGGGCGGCAAGCTGTTCCAGCAATCGTCGGTCGAAGGCCTTGAACGTGACGGCGATGCCTGGCGGGTGAAGACCGCTCGCGGGTCAGTGCGCGCCGACAAGGTGGTGATTTCCACCGGCGCCTATACCGAAGGCGACTGGAGCAACCTGCAGAAGCAGTTTTTCCGTGGGTATTACTACCAGGTGGCTTCCAAGCCTCTACACGGCGCTGCGGCCGACAAAGTGCTGCCTCATGGCCAAGGCTCCTGGGACACCCGCACGGTGCTCAGCAGCATCCGCCGTGACGACCAGGGCCGGCTGTTGCTCGGCAGCCTGGGCCGGGTCGACAACAAGCCGGCGTGGTTTGTGCGCAGCTGGGCGGACCGCATCCAGAGCCACTATTACCCGGAGCTGGGCAAGGTCGAGTGGGAAATGCACTGGACCGGTTGCATCGACTTCACCCCCGACCACTTGATGCGCCTGTTCGAGCCGGCGCCGGGGCTGGTGGCGGTGACTGGCTACAACGGCCGCGGCAACACGACCGGCACCGTGATCGGCCGGGCGTTTGCCGAGTTCCTGCTCAAGGGCGAGGCGGACAGCTTGCCGATACCGTTCTCGCCGATGGCCGGCGTGAGCGCGCCGTCACTGCGCACCGCGTTCTATGAGTCCGGGTTCTCGCTGTACCACGCGGGGCAATGCTTGAGAGTTGTGTTGTAAGTACCGGCCTCTTCGCGGGTAAACCCGCTCCCACAGGTACAACACAGTTTTCGAGACTTGTGATGTACCCGTGGGAGCGGGTTTACCCGCGAAGAGGCCAGTATAGGCTTACTTGTGCAACCAGCTAAGGAAGCCGCCCTTCTTGATCAGGGCCGGCTTCTGCAGCAGCAACGACTCCCGGCTCTGCCGCCGGAAGCGCTGCAACTTGCTCAACGCCGTCTGCACTTCGCCGCGCTGTACCAGGCAGCTCTTCACCTGTTCCTTGTCGATCCGGTACAACACGCAGCTGGTCAGGGTGCGGAACTCGGCAAACGAATCTTCTTCGTCAATGATCCCCTCGACCCCCAGCACCTCACCCGGCCCCATGCGCCCGGCTTCCAGCAGCTTGTCGCCATCGCGCACCGCTGCCGAGACCACACCGCTACCGATTACCAGCAGGTGATCGGAATGCTCGCCCACGCCCAGGATCACCTGATCGGCCAGGTACTCCACTGTCGTCATGCGCTGGCTTAGTGCATCGCGTTCTTCATCGCTCAACGAGCGGAACACCCGCACTTCATCCAGCACCTCGCGCTGGCGGCTGCGCGGCGGCATCGCCAGGTCGACATTCCACATCACCCCGCTGGCCTCCAGGTGCCGGTGGGCCAGGTCGAACAGCTGGTTGCGCGCTTCGGTCTTGAGTGCGGCGTCAGCAATGAAACCACTGGCTTCGTACTCCACCGACTCCAGTGTCGAGGTTTTCACCGAAACCTTGGGCGCTGGCGAGGCGAGCAGGGCGCTGGTGCCCTGCAAGGCCTTTTCCAGGGCGTCGAACACCCGCCTTGGGCGAACCTTGGCCGGCACCACCACGCTGATGGTTACCCCGTGGCGATCGGCCGGGCGGCTATGGTTGAGCAGCTTGGCCTTGGCCGCCACCGAGTTGGGGATGACCGCCAGGCTGCCGGTGCCGGTGATCATGCGCGTGGCCCGCCAGTCGATATCCACCACCTTGCCCTCGGTGCCATCTATGGAGATCGAATCGCCGATCTGATAGGGCCGCGTGGTATTCAGCACGATGCCGCTGAACACGTCGGCCAGCGTGCTCTGCAGCGCGAGGCCGATGACGATGGCCATCACCCCGGACGTGGCCAGCAGGCCCTTTACCGGCAGCTGCAGCACATAGCCTGCAGCAGCGACCACTGCGACCAGGAATATCAGCGCGCCCAGTACATCCTGCAGCAGCCGGCCGCCATGGCTGCCCCTGGCCACCAGCAGCAGGCCGAACACCACGGTGATCGTGCGCGCACCAAACAGCCACCAGCCGATTGCCAGCACCGTGGCCATCAGGTTGCGCGAAACATCGTCAGGCCAGGGTGGCGGTTGCAGCGGGCTCATGCCGGCGGCCACCAGCACCGAGCTGAACAGCAGGAATATCACCAGCCGTGCGCCGATGCGCCAGGCGCGGCGCTGAACAGGGATGAGCTGCCAGAGCACCAGGTCAAGCAGGATCAGGGCGGAGCCGAGCAACAACGGGGACGACTGGATGAACGCCAGCATGGAAGTCTCGGGGGTGAGGGGAGGCTGTGGGTAGTAATAGAGCAGGTTGCCGTCGCAGGCAATGTGAACCTGTGCCGGCCTCTTTGCGGATGAACCCGCTCCCACAGCTCTGAGTTTGGTGAAGTCCCTGTGGGAGCGGGTTCACCCGCGAAGGGGCCAGCAAATTCAGCGCCAATCCATCGTTCACATAACAGAACGCTAAAGCCAAAAACCGCTATCTACCGCTGAAAAGGTGATGGATTTAATCTTCTCCCATCAACGCGAAACACCCAACTTACTGAACAATCAAAACCTTCTGGAGCAACGACCATGACCAACTTCAAATACAACCGCCTGAACAAAGACGACGCCGCCGTACTGCTGGTCGACCACCAGGCGGGCCTGCTGTCGCTGGTCCGCGACATCGAACCGGATGCCTTCAAGAACAACGTGCTGGCCCTGGCCGACCTGGCCAAGTTCTTCAACCTGCCGACCATCCTCACCACCAGCTTCGAGCAAGGCCCCAACGGCCCGCTGGTACCGGAACTGAAGGCACTGTTCCCGGACGCCCCGTACATTGCCCGCCCAGGCCAGATCAACGCCTGGGACAACGAAGACTTCGTCAAGGCAGTGAAGGCCACCGGCAAGAAGCAGCTGATCATTGCCGGCGTCGTGACTGAAGTGTGCGTGGCCTTCCCGGCCCTGGCAGCCCTGGAAGAAGAATTCGACGTGTTCGTGGTGACCGATGCTTCCGGCACCTTCAACGCCATGACCCGCGACGCCGCCCATGACCGCATGAGCCAGGCCGGTGCGCAGCTGATGACCTGGTTCGGCGTGGCCTGTGAGCTGCACCGCGACTGGCGCAATGACGTGGAAGGCCTGGCCGCGCTGTGCTCCAACCACATCCCTGACTACCGCAACCTGATGACCAGCTACAACGCCTTCAACGCCAGCAAGTAAACCGCTACGCCCCGGGCACCGACGGTCGGTGCCCGGCAAGGGCAGCACACCCATCCAATCCTCCGCCCGTTCACCGTTGCACAGTGGATGCGGGCAAGCTCATCCCAAGGAACGCCGATGAACACCGCACTCCAGGACAACCGCAACGTGGTGACCCTGGTCATCCAGCACAAGGTTCGCGCCGCGTCGCTGGCCGACTACGAAGCATGGCTCAAGCGCACAGTAAGCACCGCGCGGCACCAGCCGGGGCACCTGGACGTCAACGTCATCCGCCCCGACGACGGCGGGCTGCACTTCACCACCGTGGTGCGTTTCGCCGATGCCAGTTTGCTGCAGGCCTGGGTCAACTCGGCTGAGCGCCAGGCGCTGGTCAGCGAAGTGCTGCCGCTGCTCGAAGGCGGCGACCATACCCAGGTCCACGATGACCCGGAGTTCTGGTTCACCCCGCCGAGCACCACGGCCGCGCAGCCACCGCGCTGGAAGCAGGCGCTGCTTACCTACCTGGTGATCTGTCCGATGACCATGATCATCCCGCAATTGCTGGCGCCGCTGTTCGCCCGTTTCCCCCAGTTGGGCGGCCCGATCACCGGCAACCTGATCGTCAACCTTTTCGTCATCCTGCCCGTGGTGTTCTACATCATGCCTTGGGTAACCCGCCGCTGTGCCACGTGGCTGCGCGGCTGAGCCACGCCTTTCCCTCGACACTTTCAAGGAGATACCGACATGAGCACGTTCGTTACCCGCGATGGCACCTCGATCTATTTCAAGGACTGGGGCAGCGGCAAACCGGTGCTGTTCAGCCACGGCTGGCCGCTGGATGCCGACATGTGGGATTCGCAGATGGAGTTCCTGGCCAGCCGCGGCTACCGCACCATTGCATTCGACCGTCGTGGTTTCGGCCGGTCGAGCCAGCCATGGTCCGGCTATGACTACGACACCTTTGCCGACGACATCGCCCAGCTGATCGAGCACCTCGACCTGCGTGAGGTAACGCTGGTGGGCTTCTCGATGGGGGGCGGGGATGTCAGCCGCTACATCGCCCGCCATGGCAGCGAGCGGGTGGCCGGGCTGGTGTTGCTGGGCGCTGTGACGCCGGTGTTCGGCAAGCGTGACGATAACCCCGAAGGTGTCGACCTGTCGGTATTCGAAGGTATCCGCGCCGGCCTGCGTGCCGACCGTGCGCAGTTCATCGCCGATTTCGCCACGCCGTTCTATGGCCTGAACCATGGGCAGCAGGTGTCCCAGGGTGTGCAGACGCAAACCCTGAACATCGCGCTGATGGCGTCGATCAAGGGCACCCTGGATTGCGTGACAGCTTTCTCCGAAACCGACTTCCGGCCGGACATGGCCAAGGTCGATGTGCCGACGCTGGTGATCCATGGTGACGACGACCAGATCGTGCCGTTCGAGACCACCGGCAAGCAGGCGGCGGAGCTGATTCGTGGGGCTGAGCTGAAGGTGTACGCCGGGGCGCCGCATGGGTTTGCAGTGACCCATGCGCAGCAGCTGAATGAGGATTTGCTGGCGTTCCTTCAGCAGTAATTGCGCTGGGGCATTCGAGGCGTCGAACCGCCGCGAAGAGGCCAGGCCTGGCAGCACAAAACCTGATCAGGGCTAACCTTCTACAACCCACCGCACATCCATCCAAGCCTTGGCCCGGCACCAACCGGCATGCTCCGCAGTTGCGCCTGCCGCCGCCCCCGAGACGGAGAACCCCATGTCCCAGGACCGCAACGACCAGACCCGTCGCCAGTTCCTCGCCACCAGCACGGTGCTCGGTGCTGCCGGTGCGCTCTGGTCCGCATTGCCATTCACCGGCCAAGCCGGTTCCGCTCACGCATCCACCCAAGGAGGTTCCATGACCGCCGACCTGATTCTGTTCAACGGCAAACTGCACACCGTTGACCGCGAAAAGCCCACCGCCACCGCCGTCGCCATCAAGGATGGCCGGTTCGTTGCCGTGGGCAACGACGCCGAGGCCATGGCCCACAAGGGCGCCACCACGCAGATCATCGACCTCAAGCAGCGCACTGTCATTCCGGGCCTGAACGACTCGCACCTGCACCTGATCCGCGGCGGCCTGAACTACAACCTGGAACTGCGCTGGGAGGGCGTACCCTCGGTGGCCGATGCCCTGCGCATGCTCAAGGACCAGGCCGCGCGCACGCCCACCCCGCAGTGGGTGCGCGTGGTCGGTGGCTGGAACGAATTCCAGTTCGCCGAAAAACGCATGCCGACCCTGGAAGAAATCAACCAGGCCGCCCCGGACACGCCAGTCTTCCTGCTGCACCTGTACGACCGCGCCTTGCTCAACCGCGCCGCGCTCAAGGCCGTCGGCTACGACAAGAGCACGCCGAACCCGCCCGGTGGCGAGATCCAGCGCGACAAGTTCGGCAACCCGACCGGCATGCTGATCGCCCGTCCGAACGCGATGATCCTCTACGCGACCCTGGCCAAAGGGCCGAAGCTGCCGCTGGAATACCAGGTCAACTCCACCCGCCAGTTCATGCGCGAGCTGAACCGCCTGGGCCTGACCAGTGCCATCGATGCCGGCGGCGGCTACCAGAACTTCCCGGACGACTACTCGGTGATCCAGGAGCTGGCCGACAACAACCAGCTGACCGTGCGCATCGCCTACAACCTGTTCACCCAGAAGCCCAAGGAAGAGCTGGACGACTTCAGGAAGTGGACCTCCAGCGTCAAGCTGCACAGCGGCACCGACTTCTTGCGCCACAACGGCGCCGGCGAGATGCTGGTGTTCTCCGCTGCCGACTTCGAGGACTTCCTCGAACCGCGCCCGGACCTGCCGCAGACCATGGAAGAAGAGCTGGAGCCGGTGGTGCGCCACCTGGTCGAGCAGCGCTGGCCGTTCCGCCTGCATGCCACCTACAACGAATCGATCACGCGCATGCTCGACGTGTTCGAGAAGGTCAACCGCGACATCCCGTTCAACGGCCTGCCGTGGTTCTTCGACCACGCCGAAACCATCACCCCGCAGAACATCGAGCGCGTGCGTGCGCTTGGCGGCGGTATCGCCATCCAGGACCGCATGGCCTTCCAGGGTGAATACTTTGTCGACCGCTACGGCGCCAAGGCCGCCGAGCAGACCCCACCCATCAAGCGCATGCTCGACATGGGCGTGCCGGTGGGTGCCGGTACCGACGCCACCCGCGTGTCCAGCTACAACCCGTGGACTTCGCTGTACTGGCTGGTCAGCGGCAAGACCGTCGGCGGCATGGAGCTGTACCCCGAAGGCCTGAGCCGCGATACCGCCCTGCAACTGTTCACCCAGGGCAGTGCGTGGTTCTCCAGCGAGCAGGGCAAGAAGGGCCAGATCAAGGTCGGCCAGCTGGCTGACCTGGCGGCGCTGTCGCTGGACTTCTTCAGCGTCGAGGAAGAAGCGATCAAGGGCATCGAGTCGGTGCTGACCGTTGTCGATGGCAAGGTGGTGTACGGCGCGGGTGAATTCGACAAGCTCGGCCCGCCGCAGGTACCGGTGCTGCCGGAATGGTCGCCAGTGACCAAGGTGCCGGGGCACTGGCGCGTTGGTACCCCGTCGCTGGCAGCGGCGGTGCACCAGTGCTCCGGGCCGTGTGGGGTGCATGCGCACAGCCATGACAAGGCGCGCAAGTCGAGTGTGCCGGTGAGCGACTTCCAGGGCTTCTGGGGTTCACTGGGTTGCTCGTGCTTTGCCTTCTGAGCTGAGCTGATGTGAAGAAGGGGGCCAGTATCTGGCCGCCTTCTTTGTGTTGACTGTTCTGGCCCTATCGCCGGCAAGCCAGCTCCCACAAGACCTCTACTGGCCTTGAGAGCTGTGTAATCCTGTGGGCGCTGGCTTGCCGGCGATAGGGCTGCGAAGGTCAGTATCAGTGGTGAGCCTTGTGCTCCCCACCAGCCAGTAGATGCCTGATCTTCACTTGCACCCCCTCGGTCTGCAGCAACCGCACCCGCGCCTCGATCTTCAACTCACCACGGGTCACCCGATGGTGATGGCGCAGGTGCTCCAGCCACGATTCCTCGAAGAAGAACTCCAGCCACAACGCCGGGTCCGCACTGTCGCGCATCAACCCCCAGGACAACGCGCCATTGCGCTTGCGCATCGCCTCCAGCTCACGGGTCGCCTGCTGGAATGCGTCGGCCTTGGCCGGGTCGATGTGGTACTCCACGGTCACCATCACCGGCCCGCTGTCCTTGTCCATGTCATCGCTCAGCACCGGCACCGGCCAGTGCAGCGACGGCGTCAGCTCTTCGGCCTCGGTTTCCGGCAGGGTCACTTTGCAGGTCAGCAGGGTACCCAGCGCCAGGCCGCCAGCAGCCAGCAGCAGGCTCAAGGTGATCGACGCATGGCTGGCCAGCGTGCCCCACAGCAACCCGCCAGCGGCCATGGCGCCGAAGAAGATGAGGATGTACACCGACAACGCCCGTGCCCGCACCCAGGCCGGTACCGACGTCTGCGCGGCCACCTGCAGGTTGGACAGCACGGCGATCCACGCCGCACCGCTGAGCAGCATCGCCGGCAGCAACACATAAAAGTTGCGTACCAGCGCCAGGGCCAGCAGGAACAGGGCATACAGCAGGCTGGCCAGCAGCACCAGGCGGTCCCGGCTGATGCGTTCGCGCAGGCGTGGCAGCAAGGTGGCACCGGCCACCGCGCCAATGCCGATGGCGGCCAGCAGCAGGCCGAAGTCGGCGGCCGTGCCATGCATCTCGCCGCGTACGATCAACGGCAGCAAAGAGGTGCCGGCGCTGGCGCAGAAAAAGAACGCCAAGGCCCGCAGCAGCACAGCCTGCAACGGCTTGGCGCTGCGGGCAAAACGCAGGCCGGTGCGCATGGCGCCGATAAACCGTTCGGCCGGCAGCAGCGGCTCTTTCACTTCGCGCTTCCACAGCAACAGCACAAGGATGACGCCGGCGAACGAAACCGCGTTCAGGGCGAACGTCAGCCAGGGCCCGACCAGGCTTACCACCACCCCGGCCAGGGCCGGGCCGATGGCGCGGGACACGTTGATGCCGACGCTGGAGATGGCCACTGCATTGGCCAGGTCTTGCTTGCCCACCAGTTCCGGCGTCAGTGCACTCCAGGCCGGCATCATCAGTGCCGTGCCGATGCCCAGCGCCAGGGTCAGTCCCAGCAGCAGGGTAACGTTCATCAGCCCCAGCAAGGTCAGGGTCGCCAGCACCACGGCAACCGCTGACATCCACAACTGCACCAGCAGCAGGTAGCGACGCTTGTCGACGATATCTGCTGCGGCCCCCGCCGGCAGGGCCAGGAAGAACATCGGTAGCGAACCGGCCACCTGGATCAGCGCCACGTGCAGCGGGTTGGACGACAGCGTGGTCATCAGCCAGCCGGCACCCACTTCGTGCATCCAGGTGCCGATGTTGGAGGCGATGGTGGCAATCCACAGCATGCGGAAGGTGGTGTTGCGCAACGGGCTCCAGGCGCCTGAAGGGGAATTGCTCATATCAGAAGCTGCCTTTGAGTGGGTATTCGATGATCAGGTAGAAGCGGTCGATGTCGTCGCCTGCCTGGGCCTGGTTGGCACGATGGCTGACGTGGGAGAACGACAGGCTCAGGTCCTTGGCAGCGCCGGACTGCACCACGTACTTCAGGTCGATGTCGCGCTCCCAGTGCTTGCCGCCCTGGCCGTACTGGTTGACGTAGGCACCACCCGCCGGTGCGTGGCTGCCGTCGATGCCACGGCCGCTGACGTAGCGGCCCATCAGGCTCAGGCCGGGTACGCCAAGGGTGGCGAAATTCAGGTCGTAGCGCAGCTGCCACGAGCGTTCGCCCGGGCCGTTGAAATCGGCGTATTTGATCGAGTTGGCCAGGTAGATCGAGTCACCGCCGACGAAGTCGAACGGGGTATCGCCCTCGACCTTCTGGTAGGCCAGGCTCAGCGCCTGGGCGCCCATGCTGTACTTGGCCAGCAGGCTGTAGGCGAGGGTATAGATCGCCCCGGCGCTGGCGTTGCCGGTGTCGCGGGTGTTGTACAGGTTGCCGTCCAGGCGCCAGTTGCCCTCGGCCAGGTTCAGGTTCAGGTAGGCCTGGCGCCAGGTATCCTCCAGTTGCCCGGCATACAGCGCAGCGCCGAAAGGGCCGGCGGGCGCGAAGGTGGCGCCGGCCAGGCTGATGGCGCGGTTGTGGGTGCTGGCGCCATAGCCGTTGAAATCATCGTGGGCCGAGCTGTTGTCCTGGTTGTTGAAGGCGGTGAAATGCCCAGCCTGCAGGCGCCAGTCTGGCAGGTCGGTGTTGTCCACCAACCAGCCGCTGGCGTATTCCGGGTGCAGGCGTTTGTCGCTGGTGTCGAACACCGGGGTTTCCACGGTCATCTCGCCGTAGCGCAGCTGGGTGTTGCCCAGGCGCAGCTTGAGCGCGGCGCCGGCGCTGGAGTAGTCGGACTCGGCGCGGCCATCGCTGTCGCGCGGCAGCAGGCCGGTACCGGCATGGCCACGACCGCCGTCGAGCTTGAGACCAAGGAAACCGTGGGCGTCGATGCCTACGCCGACGGTGCCCTCGGTGAAGCCGGAGCGGGTTTCACCGATGAAGCCTTGGGCCCATTCCTGGCGGTAGTTCTGGCCGCTGGCGGAGGGCGAGCGGAAGTCGCTGTGCAGGAAGTAATTGCGGCTGAGCAGCGACCAGCCGGGTTCGTCGGCCTGGCTGAGTGCCGGGCACAGGGCGAGGGTGGCGAGCAGGGCGCGGCCTGGTCCGGGGGTGGCGCGGATCATGGGGGCTCCGGGGGTTATGATCCGGGACTGTGGATGAAGGGTAGGGCAGGGGTCTTGTATGTGTGTGCTTTACCTGGCTTTACCTGACTCAAGCCATATCGCTGATTGCGAACTCTTCGGCCAGATGATCGATCAGCGATCGAACCGACGGCAGCAACCCGCGCCGCGACGGGAAAATCGCATGCACGATGCCGCAGCGTGGATGCCAGTCCGGAATGAGCTCCACCAGGCGGCCCTCCGCCATGTCCTCGCGCACAGCCACCCGTGGCAAGTGCGCAATACCCACCCCTGCCACCACGAAATGGCGCAGGGCGAACAGGTCGTCAGTGACCATGCGCGGGGTATGGGGGATGACGATGCTGCGGCTGTTGTCCTCGCCCTGGAACAGTTCCCACTGATACTCCCGCTGGGCACTGCCCCAATGCACGCTGGGCAGCGTGCCGAGCAGCTGCGGGTCGAAACCTTCGGGCAATTGCGCCAGGTATTGTGGGTGGCCGACCAGGCACTGGGTACTGTTGCTGAGCACCTTCATCACCATGTCGGTGTTCTCCAGCGGCGGAAAACGCACCCGCAGGGCGATGTCGAAACCCTCGTGCAACAGGTCGACGCGGCGGTTGGTACTTTCGATGAACAGCTCTACCTGCGGGTACTTGAGCATATAGCGGGTCAGCATCGGCCCGACCCAGGAATTCAGCAGGGTGGTCGGGCAGCTGATGCGCACCAGCCCACGCGGCTCGCTGCGATTGCGCTCGATGATCTCCGCCGCGCCCTCGGCTTCCACGCGCATGGCCAGGCAGCGGTTGTAGTAGGCCTGGCCGATTTCAGTGAGCGAGCAATGGCGGCTGGTGCGGTGCAGCAGGCGCACGCCCAGGCGCTCCTCAAGGTCGGAGATGCGCCGGCTGAGCTTCGACTTGGGCATGTCCAGCGCCCGGCCAGCCGGAGCGAAGCCACCGTGCTCCACAACCTGGGTGAAGTAGTAGAGGGAGTTGAGGTCTTCCAATGATCGTTCTCCAGATGGAACGCTAAAGGCAATTTTCGCAGTCTACCGCCGTGAAGGGGATGATTTTAATCTGTGCCCATCAACGCGAAACACCCCGGATTGCTGAAAAATTCATAACCCTTAGGAGCACGGACCATGAGCAAATTCACCTACAACCGCCTGAACAAAGACGACGCCGCCGTACTGCTGGTCGACCACCAGGCCGGGCTGCTTTCCCTGGTCCGCGACATCGAGCCGGACAAGTTCAAGAACAACGTACTGGCCCTGGCTGACCTGGCCAAGTTCTTCAACCTGCCGACCATCCTCACGACCAGCTTCGAGCAAGGCCCCAACGGCCCGCTGGTGCCAGAGCTGAAAGCACTGTTCCCGGACGCCCCGTACATCGCCCGCCCAGGCCAGATCAACGCCTGGGACAACGAAGACTTCGTCAAGGCGGTGAAGGCCACCGGCAAGAAGCAGCTGATCATTGCCGGCGTGGTAACCGAGGTTTGCGTAGCCTTCCCGGCCCTGGCAGCCCTGGAAGAAGAGTTCGACGTGTTCGTGGTGACCGACGCCTCCGGCACCTTCAACGAAATGACCCGCGACGCCGCCCATGACCGCATGAGCCAGGCCGGTGCGCAGCTGATGACCTGGTTCGGCGTGGCCTGTGAGCTGCACCGCGACTGGCGCAACGATGTGGAAGGGCTGGCGGCGCTGTGCTCCAACCACATTCCGGATTATCGCAACCTGATGACCAGCTATAACGCGCTGACTGCGGGTAAGTGACAGCCTGTAAGTTCTAAGCGTCAAGGCCGGCTCCCTCTATAGGGAGCCGGCCTTTTGCGTTTGCTGTGCCGGCCTCTTCGCGGGTAAACCCGCTCCCACAGGTAATGAACAGCTTCAGAACTTGCGGTGACCCTGTGGGAGCGGGTTCACCCGCGAAGAGGCCGGCACGGGCGATATCAATTCATGGGCTGCGACTCAATCCCATCCAGCAATGCCTCAATCAGCCCTTCTGCCGTCTCGACTGCATTCAGGTTGCTCCAGAACAGGCTCTTGCCGGTTTCATCCAGGTGCTCCAAGGCTTTGTATCCACAGTCATAGGCACCGCGCAGGTATTGGGCGACATGCACCAGGGCATCGTGGGCAGAGACGCCAGGGTTTACTGTGAATAACGGGGGGTGGCCGGCATCGCAGCGGCTGAAAGGGCGTTGTGTGGTGTTGGGGAGGGGTGGATCCGGGACAATCTTTTTCATAGCCAAACTCCGATAGAGGTTGGCCGGCACCATCCGTTTCCACGCGAAGGGTGGCGGCTGCACACGGGGTGGAAAGCCGGGCTATCGGAACCCCGGCAGGCCATAAGGCCTCCCGCGTGCAGCTGCCATGACAACTGCCATTCCGATTACCTGCCGGGTTTCCACACCCGATCGCTGAACCGACAGCGACCCGGTTAGCCTAGAGAGCAGGCCTTCCCCGGACAATCAGACGGGTGTCGACACGGGGTGTAGGATAAATCCTTGGGATTGGCGGTAACGTAGGAAATGGTTCGCGGGGAAGTAGGACCTTGCTGAAAATTGGACGATCTTGTGATGGGTTTTTTGTGTCCGCGTAACGGCAGCGAGGTGATCGTCAGGAGATCGCAGGATGGCCTCCAGTTGTATGGCGATAGGTTTGTGGCGCCTGCGAAATCGAGCGCCGCCCGCGCGGCGCATCGCGGATAAATCCGCTCCTACATTTGTTGCAACGTGGCCATGCCTGTGAGGCCATAGTTGTCAGCCGGTTTGCAAGACTGAAGACCTGCGCCAAGGCTGGCAACCATGGCGTAACAGGTTCGGCACGTTGCAACAAATGTAGGAGCGGATTTATCCGCGATGCGCCGCGCGGGCGGCGCTCGATCTCACAGGCGATATAACTCTCAAGGCATGCTTTTTGGGAAACCTCTTACATTGAAAACGGATGGCATGACGGGGCCAAGCAGGAAGGCCAAGCGCAAACTGGGCAACCCGGAAATCCTTCAGGTGTGCCCCCATGTTCCGTCCAAGTACAAGCTTGAAAAGTGTAAGGCATGACCTTACACTCAACCGTCAATGATCAGAAGTTTCAGGCACAAGGGCCTGAGGCTGCTCCATCAGCAGGGTGACGCATCTGGCGTGCGTGCGGATCATGTCAATCGCTTGCGGCGTTTGCTTGCTTCCCTGGAGGTTGCACAAACGCCAGCAGACATGAACCGTCCCGGTTACCGCCTTCATCCTCTGCACGGAAAGCTGGATAGCTTTTGGGCAGTGAATGTTTCAGGTAACTGGCGTCTGGTGTTCCGCTTCTTGGGTACCGATGTGGAGCTTGTTGATTATTTGGACTACCACTAAAAGGCTTCAATCATGCCTATGTTTGATCCTCCCCATCCAGGGGAGTCCCTGCGAGAAGACGTGTTGCCTTCAATTGGCATGAATGTCTCTGAGTTAGCTCGTCACCTAGGTTATTCGCGGGGGCAGTTATCCACAGTACTCAATGGACGCGCCGCCATTTCTGCCGATCTTGCTTATCGCCTTGAGCTGGCGGGTCTCGGCCCTGCCAGGCAGTACCTTGCCGAACAGGCCGCTTACGATCTTTGGCAGGCTGCCCACCGTGAGCATCCTCAGATAGAGCGGTTAGTGTTCGCCTGACGACTTACCCCGCATCCGAATCAAACAACCGCTCCAACTCCACCCGCGCCTCCTTGGCCGTCTGCATCACTTTGGCCCGGTCATCGCGCACCTGCCCTTGGGCCAGCAGCACCTCTTCATCATGCTGGGTAAACCGCGCAACCCGGTCCGCCGCCTGTTCATCGCTCAAGCCCAACCCCACCAGCGCCCTGCGGGTCATCTCCAGGCTGGAGTAGAACGTCTCGCGAATCGGCTCGGCACCCACATCCACCAGCTTGTGCACATGCTGGCGGTTACGTGCCCGGGCCAGCACTTTCAGGTGCGGGTACAGACGCTTGATGCGCTCCGCAGTGCGGGTGGCGACTTCGGGGTCATCGATGGTGATGACCACATACTCCGCTTCGCCCACCTTGGCGGCGTGCAGCACCTCCGCGCGCAGCGGGTCGCCGTAGAACACCGGCACCTGCTCGAACATGCGGGTCATCTCGATGGCATCCACCGAGGTTTCCAAGGCCAGGAACGGGATTTTCTGCGCCCGCAGGATGCGCGCCACAATCTGCCCCATGCGGCCCATGCCGACAATCACCACCCGAGGTGCATCGGTCTGGATCTGGGTGTATTGCTCAGGCACTTCCCGCACCGGCTGCGGGCGTTTGAGGGCGCGAGCGCAACCGAGCATCAGCAACGGAGTGATGGCCATCGACAGGGTGATTGTCATCAGCAGCAGGTCGTAGGTCTGGGTGTCGAACAGGCCCTGGTCCTTGCCCAGCTTGAACACCACGAAAGCAAACTCGCCACCGGCGGCCAGGACCATGCCCAGGCGCAGGGCGCTGGCGCTGTTCAAGCCACCGGCCAGGCGCCCGACGCCAAACAGCAGCACCAGCTTCACCGTCACCAGCAGCAGGGTCAGGCCCAGCAGCACCAGCGGCATTTCCAGCAGCAGGCTAAGGTTGGCGCCCATGCCGACGCTGATGAAAAACAGCCCCAGCAGCAGGCCCTTGAACGGCTCGATCTGCGATTCCAGCTCGTGGCGGTATTCCGAGTCGGCCAGCAACAGGCCTGCCAGGAAAGCGCCCAGCGCCATGGAAATGCCGGCTTCTTCCATCAGCCAGGCGGTGCCGATCACCACCAGCAACGCCGTGGCAGTGGATACTTCCGGCAGACCGGTGCGGGCGACGGTGCGGAACACCGGGCGCAGCAGGTAGCGGCCGCCGACGATGACCACGGCGATGCTGGCGAATACCTTCAGGCCGTGTTGCAAGCTGTCACCATGGCTGGTGTCGGGGCCAGTGGCGGCCAGCAGCGGTACCAAGGCGATCAGCGGGATGGCGGCGATGTCCTGGAACAGCAGGATGGCGAAGGCCAGGCGGCCGTGCGGGGCGTTCAGCTGCTTGCTCTCGGCCAGGCTCTGCAAGCCAAGGGCGGTGGACGAAAGCGCCAGGCCCAGGCCCAGCACGATGGCAGCAGGCAGGGTCTGGCTGAAGCCGAACAGGGCGATGGCGCCGATGATCGCGCCGGTCAGCAGCACCTGGGCAGTGCCGACGCCGAACACCGACTTGCGCATCAGCCACAGGCGCTTGGGTGACAGTTCCAGGCCGATGATGAACAGCAGCAACACCACGCCCAGCTCGGAAATGTGCGCCACGCTTTCAGTGTCGCGGATCAGGCCCAGTGCCTGCGGGCCGATGGCGACGCCAGCCAGCAGGTAACCCAGCACGGCACCCAGTTGCAGGCGCTTGGCCAGGGGGACGGCGACGACGGCGGCGAGCAGAAAGATCACCGCGGTTTGCAGAAGGCTGCCTTCGTGTGGCATTGGCTCGTACTCCATGAGCTGCCGGGGCAGCGTTTGAACAGTTTGGCGGACAATTCTGGGGGCTGGGGTGGAGTCAGACAATCTGCCATCGGGGAGAAAGATTGTCCTGAAAAATGAGACAACCCGTGCTGGTCTCTTCGCGGGTAAACCCCCTCCAGGTACAGCGGAGCCTGCCAGGCAGGTGCAATCCCTGTGGGAGCGGCTTTAGCCGCGAAGAGGCCAGCACAGGAAAAACACTGACTCAGGCCTCACCAAACTGCGCCCGATACTGCGCCGGCGTCATGCCAATCCGCTCGCAGAACACCTTGCGCATATGCCGGTCACTGCCAAACCCGCACTGCGCCGCTACCACTTTCAGCGGCAGGTCGCTGCCTTCCAGCAGCTTGCGCGCGCGGTCGATGCGCGCATTCTGCAGGTACTGCAAAGGCGTGATGCCCACTTCGCGCTGAAAGGTGCGGGCGAAGTTGCGGCTGCTCATGGCCACCAGATCGGCCATTTTCTGCACGGTGAACACCTGCTCGATGTGATCGACGATGAACGCCTGCACCCGTGCGATCGGCGAATCGTCGCGCGGTACCGCCGCCAGCAGTGGCCCATAGGGCGTCTGCCCACCCTGACGATGGCGCGCAACCAGCAGCACCTTGGCCACTTCCAGTGCCAGCGCCTTGCCGTGGTCCTCCGCCACCACCGCCAGTGCCAGGTCGATCCCTGCAGTGATCCCGCCCGAGGTGATCAGGCAGCGGTCGATCACGTAGATCTGCTCGGTCTCGACCCGGGCATTGGGAAACGCCCGCGCCAGGCGCTCTACATAGTTCCAGTGGGTGGTGCAGCGATAGCCGTCGAGCAGCCCGGCACGGCCCAGCAGGAACACGCCGGTGCAGATCGCACCAAAGCGCCTGGCACTGCGTACGGCCTGCGGTAGCCAGCGCTCGATGCCGGGCAGCGCTATGTCATAGGCCCCCGGCCCACCGGGCACCAGCAGCAGGTCGACGGCCTCCGGCAGGTCATCCAGGCGCAGGTCGGCCAGTACTTTCAGCCCACAAGAGCTGCGCACTGCCGCTTGCCCCTCGGCCAGGGTGAGCAACCGGTATTGCTGGTCTGCAGGCAAAAAGCGGTTGGCGATGGCGAACGCATCCATCGGCCCTGTCACATCCAGCGACAGCACATCGTTGAACAGCACCATGGCCACGGTGCGGTAGGCGGGTTTTTCCTGCATGGCGCTTTTGCCTTTAATGCCGGCCGCCGCAGCGGCCTGTAGCTGAATACGAAACGCATCTTATGGTAACGGCAAAAGGGCCAGGGCCAGCAGTGCTCGATTAAGAACAATTCAGGTTTGGCTCAGGACTTTGTCATGAGTGGAAGGCGAGACTTTACTCATTGAACAGGAGAGTCGCCATGCACCCTTGGACGCCCCAAGAGCAGCAGCAAGCCCCTGGCGCACTGACGCCTGCGCGGTTACGTCAGGCCAAGGAACTGATGCTGCGCAGCTCGCTGTCGATCATCGAGATCGCCGGCGTGTGCAACCTTACCCGCAGCCATTTCTCCCGGGCGTTCAAGGTCAATACCGGGCTATCGCCCCAGGCCTGGCGCTTGCTGGCGCGCATGGAAAAGGCCAAGCGCCTGCTCGCCACCGAAGCACCGATCACGCATGTAAGCCTGGAATGCGGCTTCTGCGACCAGGCCCATTTCACCCGCGCCTTCAGCCGCCTGGTCGGCCAGCCACCGAAGGCCTGGCGCCAGGCGCAGGTCAATCCTTAAGCCTAATCTATCCACCGGTATAGCCCCCTGTGGGCAGTACCGGCCCGTTTCCCAACCCAAGGAGTCACCCCATGAGCCAACCCGATTACAAGCGCCTGAACAAAGACGACGCCGTGGTCCTGCTGGTGGATCACCAGACCGGCCTGATTTCGCTGGTGCAGGACTTCTCGCCCAACGAATTCAAGAACAATGTGCTGGCCCTGGGCGACCTGGCCAAGTTCTTCGGCCTGCCAACCATCCTCACCACCAGCTTTGAGCAAGGCCCGAACGGCCCGCTGGTGCCTGAGCTGAAAGAGATGTTCCCGGACGCGCCGTACATTGCCCGCCCCGGCCAGATCAACGCCTGGGACAACGAAGACTTCGTCAAGGCGATCAAGGCTACCGGCCGCAAGCAGCTGATCATTGCCGGTGTGGTCACCGATGTCTGCGTGGCTTTCCCGACCCTGTCCGCGCTGGCCGAAGGCTTTGAAGTGTTCGTGGTGACCGATGCCTCCGGTACCTTCAACGAAACCGTGCAGCAGGCGGCCTGGGCGCGCATGACCCAGGCGGGCGCGCAGATGATGAACTGGTTCTCGGTGGCCTGTGAGCTGCACCGCGACTGGCGCAACGACATCGAAGGGCTGGGCAACCTGCTGTCGCAGCGTATCCCCAACTACCGCAACCTGATGAACAGCTATTCGGCATTGACTGCCCGTTGATGTAAACCTGTTGCGGCCCCTGCGCGGGCTATTCCGCGAAGAGGCTGCAACAGGCTACGAATGGTTCACCGGCAACGTGAAGCTAATCCGGCACCCACCGAGGTCCGAGGCCAGCGCCTGCAGCTGTCCGCCATGAGCCTGCACCACCGAACTGCAGATCGCCAGGCCCATCCCCATGCCATCGTCCTTGGTGGTGTAGAACGCCCCGAACACCCGCTCGCGCTCGTCGGGCGCGATGCCCGGGCCGTTATCGTCGACGCAGATCTCCACCCTGTCGCCAGCGACCGACGAGGTAATGCGCAGCACTCCATCGCTGCGATATCCCGCCAGTGCCTCCAGGGCATTGGTGATCAGGTTGAACACCAGTTGCTGCAACTGCACCGGGTCAGCCATCACGCTGACCCCCGCCTGCAACCGCGTCTGCACGTCTACCGTGCCCTTGGCGGCATCGGCCGAAGTCAACCGCACCACCTGGCGTATCAGCTCGTCGGGCTTCATCGCCTTGAGCTGCATCGGCGCCTGTTTGGCCAGCGAACGCAGTGCACGCACGATGTTGGCCGCACGTTCGCTGTCGTTGCGGATGTCTTCCAGCCCGGCTATCGCCTCATCCAGGTCGGGCTTGCTGCGCTTCAGCCAGCGCAGGCTGGCCGCAGCGTTAGAGGCGATGCCCAGCAGCGGTTGACTGATTTCGTGGGCGATCGACGCCGACAGCTCGTTCATCACCTGCAGGTGCGCACTGCGTGCGAGCTCTGCACGTGAGCGGCGCAGCTCGGCCTCAATCTGCGCCCGGCTCTGGTTGTCTTCGGCCAGGCGGGTGTAGAACTTGGCGGTTTGCAGCGACACCGCGGCCTGCGAGGCAAGGATTTCCAGCATGGCCAGACGCTGGCTGCCGAACAGGTTCGGCACCAGGCGGTTTTCCAGGTACACCAGGCCGATCAGGACGCCCTGGATCACCAGTGGCAGGCACAGCACCGAACGGGCGTTGCGCGCCTGCAGTTCGTGACGGAAGGCCTCGGGGCAATCGTTCTGCGCATCGTTGAGCACCAGCGGCTTGCGGGTGCGCATGGTGGCGTTGATGATCGACAGCGGTGCCTGGGTCATGAACTTCTGGCAGTTGTCCATGCTCACGTGCAGCCCCGCATCGTCGATGTAGGCCAGGGCAGCCATCTGGAATTCGGCACCACTGACGATCAGCAAAGCGCCATGGTCGGCGCCGGAATGCTGGGTCAGGTGCCCCATCAGGGTTTCGATCAGGCCTTCGAGCAGCACTTCCTCGGACAGCGCCCGTGCCGCCTCGATGCCGGCCTCCAGGTCGAGCTTGGCCTGGTGGGTTGCGCGGTAGGTCTCCTGGATCGGCTGGGTGCGCAGAAACGGATGCAACGTCTCCAGCTGATGCACCTTGCCGGTCGCGCCCCAGATGTGAAAACAGTCCCGGGCGACCCGCAGGTGCAGGTTGGCACCCGAAATCAAGCCACTGGGAATGCATACCTCGGCCAGCTGTTCGTGGGCCAGTGCCTGTTCGTGGATGAAGCCGGCGGCGGTTGCGGCGATCTGGGCCTGGTCGAAGCAACGAATGGCGGCAAGGCCGTCGCCCTCCAGTTTGGCGATCACGCCCTCGATCAGCAGCAGCTTGTTGCGGAACGTGGCCGGGTTGAAACCGGCCCAATGGCCAAAGCGCTCACGCAGGCCCTGCAGCGCGTGCAGCTTTTCGGTCAGGCTGCCAGGGGCCTCCGGGCTGCCCAGGGCCAGGCCGTGGAACAGGTGGTAGTCGGCCAGGTTGATATGCGCCGGTGCCGCCCAGGCGTGTTCTGCGGTTTTCGCCAGGTGCTGCAGGGCGTGGGGGATATTGCCCAGGTAGAACGCCGACATACCGGCAAACAGGTGGCGGAAGAACAGTGTGGTGGGCGAGTCGACTGGTACGGTCGAGACCGGGCAGGGTGTGCCGCTGAGTTCGGCAACGAATGCATGCTGGGCCTGCAGGATCTGTTCGACATCGTGGTAGCCATGGCGGCGCACGGTCGCCAGGCCTTGCGCCACCTCATCGGCAACGTCAGGCAGGTAACGGCCCATGAACAGCGAATCGGAAACCAGGTGATTGCAGGCGTAGCAGCTCATCGCCAGGTCGCCGCTCAGGCGCGCAGAGTCGACTGCCTCCAGCGCGGTGCGGCGAGCAAACTCCATGGGCGAAGTCCAGGCGCTGACCTGGTCCAGGGCCAGCAGCGCGCTGGTCAGGTCAGCCTCGAAGCCGTGGCGTTCGATCAGCTTGAGGGCGGCAAGGCAATAGGCATGGCCGTCATGATAGGCGCCGAAGCGCTGAGCAACCATTACCCCGAACCAGGCCAGGCCATATGTGCTGCCTGGCGCAACGCCATGCAGCAGCGACAGCTCCATGAGTTTGGCCAGGTGCAGGAAGCACAGGTCGTCCTGCACGAAGAACGATGACGACAGTGTCACCAGCAGGCTGATGGCGACCGTTGCTTCCTCCGAATCGGTGCGTGGCAGCGACTCCAGGCAGTGACGACCCTTGTGCTCGATCAGGCTGAGCACATGGGCATGGCTGGCCTCCACGTGTTGCCGATCAACCCCGCGCGGCAAGCGGATCCCCAGCAACTCCAGGCCGGACATGGCGCTGCCGATTGACGCCTGATAGTCACCACGCAAGGTCCACAGGCGTGCCTGCAGCCGACACACCCGTGCCTGGTCCAGCGGCGTGCGTGCGCGCTGCCGGCATACGCCGACCTGGGCCTCGGCCGCGCTCATGCGCGACAGTTGCATGTCGCACTCTGCCGCCATGCAGGCGATGGCAAAGCCATGGCTGGCGCGGCTTTGCAGCGTGCCGCCGTGGTTCAGTAGCTGGTCGGCCGTGTGCAGGTAGCTGACTGCCTGTGCAAAGGCACCGCTGTCGCGGGTGCGCGATGCCGCTTCGCACAAAAGCTGCAGGAACACTTCGCGGTCGTTCGCTGCAAACCCGCATGGGTCGGCGCTTTGCAGCTGGTGGGCGAGTTCGAACAGCACTTCGTGCAAATGCTCGGGCCAGGCCCCGAGCATGGCCTGGGCAATCTGCCCATGCAGCGAGGCACGCTCGGGTATCGGCGTGAGCTGGTAAGCCGCCTCCATTACCCGGTCATGGGCAAAGCCCAGGCCTTTCTGGCCAGGCAACAGGAAACCGGCGGCAATCAAGGCTTTCAACGGTTCGCCTGGTGGCTCTGCGAGGACCTGGCGGAGCAAGCCATCATCACATCGGTTGCCGGCCGCGCTGGCGACTCGCAGCACATCGCGTTGCGCCGCCGGCAGGCGTGTCAGGCGGTGGATCATCAGGTCGGCAACATTGTCGGCATAGCGGTGGCGGGCCACTGCCTGCAGGCACCACGACCAGCGCATGGCCTGGGTGTCGAAGGTGAACAGCTGGTCTTCGACCATGGCCCGGAGAATCTGGTTGATGAAAAACGGGTTGCCCGCGGTCTTTTCGTGCACCAGCCCGGCTAGCGGCAACGCTTGCTCAGGGCCGACGTGGTAGCGCTCGCCGATCAGTTCGGCTACCGCACCAACGGCCAGCGGACGCAGGGTCAGCGTGGTACTGCGCAGGGTTGCCGGCAAGGTGGGCATGGCATTGCCGACAGCCACATCGGTACGCCTGGCGAAGATCAGCAGCAGGTTGCCAGGCGGGTCAGCCAGTAGCTGAGCCAGCAGGCGCTGCGAGGCATCATCGGCCCACTGCACGTCGTCCAGGAACAGCACCAGCGGGTGGCCGGGGCGGCTGAACACTTGCAGGAACTCGACGATGGCCCGCAGCTCCTTCTGCAAGGCCAGGCGCGTGGGTTTCGCTGGCAGCTCGGGCAGGGGACCGAGGATCAACTGCAGGTCCGGTGCCAGCGTGCCGAGGAGCCGGCCGTGGCCTTTGATGCGGCGCAGTATCTCGCGCCGCGGGGCATCAAGGTCCTCGCTGCTCTTGGCCAGTAACTGGGTAGTCAGCGCGCCGAGTATCTCCACCCACGGCCCATACGGCACCGCTTGCTGCAGGCTGTAGCATCTGCCAGTTGCCCAATGGCCGGTGGCGCAGGTTTTCAGCGTGGTTTCGACCAGGCTGGACTTGCCCATGCCAGCGGGGCCGTTGATCAGCAGGGCCTGCGGGGTGCTGTCGCGGCGCATGGCCCTGAGCAGCAGGGTGATGGCTTTCTGTTCGGCGTTGCGGCCATACAGGCGCTCGCGGCTGGGCGAGACCGGGTCGGCGCAACCGGGCTCGAAGGCCGGCAGGGTCCTGGTAGCGGTCCATTGCCGCTGACAGTGGCCCAGGTCTATCGCCAGGGCGCGGGCGCTCTGATAGCGAGCATCGGGTTCCTTGGCCAGTGCCTTGGCCAGGATCCGGCTCAGCGGCTGCGGCACGTTGCTCTCGACTTCGCAGGCGGCGCGCGGCTGCACTCCCGCATGCAGCTGACGCCAGTGCGGGGTGTCGCGCCCGGTCAGCGGCAGCTCGCCCAGCAGTAGCTGGTAAAGGATCGCGCCCAAGGCATAGATGTCACTGCGCCGGTCGCTGCTGCTGCCGTGCGGGCAGACCTGTTCCGGCGCCAGGTACGCCCAGTTGCCGAGCGGGGTGCCCTGTTCGCTGATCAACTGCGCCGGGTCGGCACGAAAGCAGCTCAGGCGCACCCGCTGGTTGCCCTGCAGGCACACATGCGCTGGCTGCAGGGCGCCATGCAGCACATTGCATTCGTGGGCCAGCGCCAGGGCGTTGGCCGCGTTCATGGCAATATCGAGAAACGGCGCGAGCGCCAGTGGGCCGTTGGCGATCAGGTCGGCGACCGAGCGGCCGGCCGGGTACACCAGCAGCGGGCCTTCGGCGGAGCGTACGAATGCCGACGGGATGACCGCCCACTGCGGGTCCAGTTGCAGGCGGTAATCACGTTCCAGCCGCTGGCAGGCGGCAGGGGCTTCGAGCGGAGCGCGCACTGCAATCCAGGCTTGCTGGCTGGCGGGGTCGTGCAGGCGAAAGTAGCTGAGTTCACCTTCCTGGCCCAGCGCGGTAATGTCGCAGCGGTTCAACCAGCCCTCATCGATCGACTGGTCAAAATCGATGGGCCTGTGGGCGAGGCGTTCATCGAGCATCAGGCACCCCTGCTAGCGACATCATGAGACGCGAGTATACGCAGCGCCCCCCCTGTGGATGCGGCTTGCAGCGCGCTTGGCCGTAACGGGCACGCCGTTGTCCGTTATCGCCCCCAGGCCTTTGCCGGGCGCTTGTATAGTCCTTGGGCCAACCTATCCCTCGGGATAATTGTCTGAATGCGTGCGCTGGCCTAGGCTGCCCGGGCTGCGCGAACGCCCGTCGCCGTGCGAGGAAGCCATGATCCGAATAGGTAATGCCCAGGTGTCGCTGGAGCGGCGAGAAGCGTTTCTCGACGGCAAGCCGATCGCGTTGGGCGGGCGTGCATTCGAGGTGCTGGCCACGCTGATCAAGGCCAAAGGCCGGGTGGTCGGCAAGGAGGAACTGTTCAGCCAGGTGTGGGCCGGCACGGTAGTGGAGGACAACAACCTGCAGGTGCAGGTGTCCTTGCTGCGCAAGGCCTTTGCCAATCACGGCCTGATCCAGACCGTGCCACGCCGCGGTTACCGCCTGGCCGCCGATATCAGCCTGGAAGTACCTTGCAAGGCTTTTGCTCAATCGCCGCTGTGCACCTCCACCCTGGAGCCGCTGGTCGACAGCACGCACGTGCCGGTGCTGGTAGTGGACGATGACCCATCGGTGCGCACGGCGCTGGGCCGGCTGCTGCGCGCCCAGGATATCCCGCATCACCTGTTCGCCAGTGCCGAGGCGCTTTTCGATGCGCGCCTGGAAACCCCCTACGCCTGCCTGCTGCTGGACATGCATCTGCCCGGGACCAGCGGCCTGGAGGTGCAGGATGCGCTGCGCCAACTGGCCCTGCCGTGGCCGATCGTGTTCATGACCGGCTTCGGCACCATCCCGATGACGGTCCAGGCCATGCGTGCCGGTGCCGTGGAGTTCCTGACCAAGCCTTTCGACGAGGACCAGTTGCTGGCACTGCTGCAGGCGGTGCGCGCACGGGCTGTGGTCGATGGACGCAAATGGCGCCACGCGCGACAGGTCGAGGACAAGTACCAGCGCCTGACTCAGCGCGAGCGCCAGGTTTTCTCACTGGTGGTCGATGGCCTGTCACACAAGCAGATCGCCAAGCAGATTGGCACCAGCGAGGTGACGACCAAGGTGCACAAGAAGAACATCATGAACAAGATGCAGTCCCGCTCGCTGGTTGAGCTGGTGGCCATGCACCAGGTGATCGGAGCACGGCCTGAAGGCCTGGGCGGCGCATGAACAGATGGGTGTGCATCGTTGACGACGATGCTTCGGTGCGCAAAAGCCTGGCCAACCTGCTGCGCTCGGCCGGGTTCGAAACCTTGCCATTTGCCGCAGGAGAGGTGTTTCTGGCCTCGGAGCTGGCGCCACAGGCGGGCTGTGTGCTGCTTGATTTGCGGATGCCGGGGATGAGTGGTCAGCAAGTGCAGCATGAGCTGATTCGGCTGCAATGGCGTTTACCGGTGATCTGCATGTCAGCGCATTGGGAGGAAGGCGCAGTACGCGCAGCCATGAGCCTTGGCGCCTTGGCCTGCCTGGGCAAGCCTTTTCCCGAGGAAGTGTTGCTGATGGTGGTTGAAGAGGCGCTGGCATCCAGCTCAGCACACCTGCGCAATCAATAGGCTGCCAATCAGGCAATGCTCACGTGTTGATCGATCAGCGAGACCATTGCCATGCCACGCCTGAAGTTTTTCCTCGACCCTCAATCTCCGACCCTGACCGCCACCGGCCTGCTGTTCATGCGGGTGATGGCTGCTGTGCTGCTGCTTTCAATTCATGGCTTGCCCAAGTTGCTGCACTGGAGCGATGAGTTGCAGCGCATCGAAGATCCCTTTGGGCTAGGGCCTTCGCTGACGTTGGGGGTGGCAGTATTCGCCGAGGTGGTATGCCCGTTGCTGCTGCTGTTGGGGGTCGCTGCCCGCCTGGCTTGCCTGCCGGTGCTGGCGGTTTTGCTGGTGGCGCTGGTGGTGGTGCACCCGGACTGGACGCTGGAGCAGGGGCAGTTTGCCTGGTTGCTGGTGGCGCTTTATGGCGGGTTGGCGGTGACCGGGCCTGGGGGGTATTCGGTTTCGGGGTATCTTTGGGGTAAGAGGGGGGCGCGGCAGGGCTGACAGGTGCTTGGCGCTGCATATCTTGCGGCAAGCACCTGTCAGCCCTCACGCGATTCCCTATGGCTAGCTTGTCGGCGATGGGCTACAGCGCATCCCCGCCACCTAACTGCTCCCCGGCCGATACTGCAAAGCCTCGGCCAGATGCCCCCGGGCAATCGCTTCGCAGCCTTCCAGGTCCGCCAGCGTGCGCGCCACCTTCAACAACCGGTGCGCTGCCCGCAACGACAAGGTCAACCGCTCGCAGGCACCTTCCAGCCAGAGCTGGTCCGCCGCTGCCAGGCCACAATGGCGGCGCAACCCCTCCAGGTTCAGGAACGCATTCGCGCAGCCTTGCCGCCGTTGCTGCACCTCCCGCGCTTCAGCAACCCTGGCGGCAACATCGGCACTGGTTTCACCACAAGGCTGGTGGTTCAGCGTGGTGCTCTCGCGGGCCACGGTCAGGTGCAGGTCAATGCGGTCCAGTAACGGCCCGGACAACTTGTTGCGATACCGCGCGATCTGTTCGGTGCTGCAACGACAGCGGCCAGTCGGGTCGCCCAGGTACCCGCAAGGGCACGGGTTCATTGCCGCTACCAGCTGAAAGCGTGCCGGAAAACGCACCTTGTCACGCGCCCGGGCAATCACGATCTCGCCCGACTCCAGCGGCTCGCGCAGCACTTCCAGCACCCGCCGTTCGAACTCAGGCAGCTCATCCAGAAACAGCACGCCATGGTGGGCGAGGGTGATCTCACCCGGTTGCGGTCGGCTGCTGCCACCCACCAGGGCCGGGCCAGACGCGGAGTGGTGCGGGTGACGAAACGGCCGCTGTGGCCAGCTGTTCAGCGGAGCGTGCCCACTGACCGACTGGATTGCCGCCACTTCCAGCGCCTCGTGCTCGTCCAGTGGCGGCAGCAGCCCGGGCAGGCGGCTGGCGAGCAGGGTCTTGCCGGTGCCAGGAGGGCCGGTGAACAGCAAATTGTGAGCCCCGGCCGCCGCCAGCAGCAAGGCCCGCTTGGCCGCCAGCTGGCCCTGCACTTCGCTCAGGTCCGGGTAGGGACGTGGATGCAGGATCAAACCATTGGCTGCGTACGGTGGCAGTGGTACCTGGCCGTTAAGGTGGGCGACCAGCTCCAGCAGGTGACCCACCGCATACACCACCAGGCCACTGGCCAGGCTGGCTTCCTCGGCATTTTCCCGTGGCACCACCAGCGCCCGACCGGCTTCGCGCGCCGCCAGAGCCGCAGGCAACACGCCCTGCACCGGGCGTAACTTGCCAGACAACGCCAGTTCACCGAGGCATTCGACATCGACGAGGGTGGCAATTGGCACCTGACCATCGGCGGCAAGAATGCCCAGGGCGATGGCCAGGTCATAGCGCCCGCCATCCTTGGGCAGGTCGGCGGGGGCGAGGTTCTGGGTAATGCGCCGCTGCGGGTAGTTCAGCCCGGAGTTGACGATGGCGCTGCGCACCCGGTCCTTGCTTTCCTTGACCGTGGTTTCCGGCAGGCCGACCAGGGTGAGATGCGGCAGGCCGTTGGTCAGGTGGGTTTCGACACTTACCGACGGTGCCTGCACGCCCACCTGGGCGCGGCTGTGGACGAGTGCTAGGGACATGGACGCTCCGTTGTCGCTGAAAAGGCCGCTGCCTGCGGGTGGGGCAAGGATAGCCAGCGCGTCAGAGCCAGGCGCAGGAAGTGTGCGACGTGGTTTTACAGGGCAGGTTTTTTCCCTGTGATTTCACTGGAGCCGACTAAAATGGATCCAATTAACTTTGCGCAGCCGCCAGGTATGGCTTAGTGTTGTTGGGCAACGGCGGTTGCCATGGGATGGCACCGCAGCTTCTTCCAAATGGACTTGAGGTATTGCTCCGTGCAAACGCTCACCCGCACGCGCCAGGTCATCCGCGAACTGGCGGACGCCCGTGCATTTGTTGAACTCAACCGTTACTTCGACAGCCTCGAAGCGCAATGGCGACAGGCCCCGAACGGGGAGTTTCCTGCCTACCTGAGTGCCCTGGAAGGGCACATGCTGGTCGACGCCGAGTGCCAGGGCGGCAAGGCCATGAGCCAGGTGCTCAAGGCCTGGATGGATGCCTGCCCCAAGGCTTACCACCCACAGGTGGTGATGGGCTGGCACTGCCTTCAGCGCGCCCGCCAGGTGCATGGCAATGGCCAGCGCAACGCCGCAGCCGCGCTGGCCGTCGAACAAATCTGCGAAACCGCTGCCGCACACTTGGTGCGTGCCATGGACCGCTCAGCCCAGCCAGTGGCAGCGCTTGTGGGCATGCTCCATCTCAGTGCGCGGTTTGCTGAGCCTGGGTGGTTGATCGAACTGTTTCAAGGCCAGCCCGCGCGCTACCGGCCCAGTGCCCAGGCGGACGTGGAAGTGCAGGAGGCTGCGGCGCCGTTGCTGGTGAAGCATGGGCTTTTGCCGCTGGCCGAACTACCGAAAGCGCTGCCGACCTGTCTGGGCAGGCGGGTCGATCACGAGAACGAGGACCCTCGCTATTACTGGTTGCGCCATGCCCTGGTCGCTCGCCCCGGATGCTTTGAAGCGATCCAGGCCCTCGCCATTTCCCTGTCCCCCCGCTGGGGTGCGAGCCCTGACGCGATTGAACTGCTGGCCAATGGGCCATTGTGCGAAACCTGGGATGAAAGCCTGCGAAATGCGCTGCGCTGGATACCCATCGAAGACCGGCTGACGCTACCCCATACCGATCAGTTGCAGGCGGTTGCCGATTGGCAACAGGTGCTGGATGCTTGGTCACAACGCCTGCTCCGGCCCAGGGAAAGTGCGGTAGTGCTGGCGTGGCGGGGCGCCTTGCGCAGCCATGCGTTGCAGGATCACCCGGGCGCCATGCGCGACTTAGCCGCAAGCTTTGCGAGCAATGCCGACCATGGTGCCATCCCCGCAATGGGCGCGCCCTTTCGCTGCCTGGTCGAGCTGATCCTGCGCGACGGCATGGCTGACGAAAAACAGCTGCTGCGCACCGCCATCGAGCGCCTGAGTGAAGGTCGCTCGCATGCTGGCGCCTGTGCATTACGCGCTGCCGGCCACCACTTTGGCTTGTGGGGGTTGCCACGCTCGGCCGAGCAGGCCTGGGCATGGCTGCAGATGGCCGTGAAACGCCAGTGCGCGGGCCAGGCGCCGGGCTTCGAGGTGCTGGAGGTGGCGCGGCTGCTCTGGGCTGCCAATCGGCATGAAGTGGCCTGCTACCTGTATGAGCGTTGCGCCCAACTGAACCTGCCAGGGGCGGCCTTGGGGCTGTATGAGCTGCACCGAGGTGGCATGGGGAATACACCACAGCACTACCTGGATGAGCAAACGGCAGAGTACTGGCTGCAGCGTGCGGTCGCGGCGGGCAGCCGTCAGGCCAAGTACAACCTGGCTTGCCTGCGTATGCATGGCGATGAGGACCTGAACGAGCGCAGCGCCATGCTGGCAGTCCGGCGCCTGCTGGTCGACGCGCTGGGCAATGCGCAGACCAATGCCCGCGCTCGCTTGCACCTGGGGATTCTTTTGCGCCAGTTTGGCGAGGCGCAGGAGCCGGCCGAGGCGGTGGCCTACCTGTCGAGCCTGGTCGAGCACCCGGACCCATGGATCGCCGGGCGTGCCAGCGCCGAACTGGCGCTGGCCTGGATGCAGGGGCGCGGTACACGCAAGCAAAGCCGCTTCGCCGCTATCGAATGGGTCAATCGTGCGGCCACCTTGCAGCCAGGGGATTCGACCATCGAGGATATTCAAGCCGAAGTCCTCAATTCGCATAACCGCGTGAGGACCCTGGTCACCCAGTGCGGTGCTGCACTGTTCCGTGGCACCCTGCATCCCAGTGAGTTACCGCCAAGACAGCCACCATCCGCGCCGGAACGCCTGGGAGCTTCGGCCTGATCTCAGGGCCTGGCGCCGAGGATGATGTGCGAGGCCTTGATCAGCGCCGTGGCTTTCACGCTCGGCGCCGGTCCCAGCCCCTGTACCGCTTCGCGGGTGACGATGGCATGCACCTCGATACCGCCGGCCGGCTTCAGCTCATGCTGAGGCACTCCTTGTCGATTGCTATTCCTTGCCGCCAGGCGCCATCCGCGCTTCCAGCTCGGCGACCTGCTGCTCGAGGGCTTCCAGGCGTGCACGGGTGCGGGCCAGCACGACCATCTGGCTGTCGAATTCATCGCGGCTGACCAGGTCCAGCTTGCTGAAAGCACCTTGCATCAGCACCTTGAACTGGCTTTCCAGCTCTGCACGGGGCTGGGCGGTGTCGCTGCTGAACAGGCGCGAGGCCTGGTCACTCAGGGCGTCGAGAAGGGCTTTAGGCGCGAGCATGAGGCTGTCCACTGAAACTGGGAAATGGCCGGCAGTGTACCACGGGCAATTGCGCTGCCCAGGCTGGCGCGGCTGCACATAATTCGCGCAATGCGGGCTGCTGGTGCGCACCAACTTCGTGCATGTTTTACATGCTGGCGACTGGCCAAGTCCGCCGGATTCACATAACCCCCTGATTTTCGACGCTTTGGCAGAACTGGCAAGGTTTCTGCAAACACCTTTGCGAGCCATGCACTGATGCAGTTCCTTGTGACCAGGCAGTGCGCACGCAGAGCCACATGCCGACGACGCGTTACAAAGCCAACCGCTGCGCTTAGACTTGAGACGGGTTTGTTTTCCTGGGGCAAGTCCACCAAATCGGGAGAGAGTTTCATGAAGCTAGTCACAGCCATCATCAAGCCGTTCAAGCTGGACGACGTGCGCGAGTCACTGTCGGAAATCGGCGTGCAGGGCATCACCGTCACCGAAGTCAAAGGCTTCGGTCGGCAGAAGGGCCACACCGAGTTGTATCGCGGTGCTGAATATGTGGTCGATTTCCTGCCCAAGGTGAAGATCGATGTCGCCATCGATGACAAGGACCTTGATCGGGTAATCGAAGCCATCACCAAGGCAGCCAACACCGGCAAGATCGGTGACGGCAAGATTTTCGTGGTGAATCTGGAGCAGGCGATCCGTATCCGTACCGGCGAAACCGATACCGACGCGATCTAAGCAGCAAAAAAGCCTCACCAAACCCAACGCCCCAGGAGAAAACAACATGACTCTGCGTAAGATCGCAGGGCTAGGAGCCCTATTGCCCCTCGTAATGCCCGGGCTTGCCCTGGCAGAGGAGGCTGCCCCAGCGCTGAACTCCGGCGACACCGCCTGGATGCTGACTGCAACGGCGCTGGTGCTGTTCATGACCATCCCGGGCCTGGCCCTGTTCTACGGCGGCATGGTGCGTTCCAAGAACGTGCTGTCGGTGATGATGCAATGCTTTGCAATCACCGGCCTGATGAGCATTCTGTGGGTCGTCTACGGCTACAGCATGGCCTTCGATACCACCGGTATGGAAAAGGGCGTGCTCAATTTCAATTCCTTCGTCGGCGGCTTTTCCAAGGCATTTCTCAGCGGCGTCACGCCCGACAGCCTGACTTCGGCCACCGCGCTGTTCCCGGAAGCGGTGTTCATCACCTTCCAGATGACCTTCGCCATCATCACCCCGGCGCTGATCGTCGGCGCCTTCGCCGAGCGTATGAAGTTCTCCGCGATGCTGGTGTTCATGGGTATCTGGTTCACCCTGGTGTACGCGCCAATCGCGCACATGGTCTGGAGCGGCGACGGTGCACTGATGTGGGACTGGGGCGTGCTGGACTTCGCTGGCGGCACCGTGGTGCACATCAATGCCGGTATCGCAGGCCTGGTCTGCTGCCTGGTGCTGGGCAAGCGCAAAGGCTACCCGACCACCCCGATGGCGCCGCACAACCTCGGCTACACCCTGATGGGCGCTGCCATGCTGTGGATCGGCTGGTTCGGCTTCAACGCAGGCTCTGCTGCTGCCGCCAACGGTACTGCCGGCATGGCCATGCTGGTGACCCAGATCGCTACCGCCGCTGCGGCACTGGGCTGGATGTTTGCCGAATGGATCGGCCACGGCAAGCCGAGCGCCCTGGGCATTGCCTCGGGTGTGGTTGCCGGGCTGGTCGCCATCACCCCGGCTGCCGGCACCGTGGGCCCGATGGGCGCTCTGGTGATCGGCTTGTCTTCGGGCGTGATCTGCTACTTCTGCGCTACCAGCCTCAAGCGCAAGCTGGGTTATGACGACTCGCTGGACGCCTTCGGCGTGCACGGTATCGGCGGCATCGTCGGCGCCATCCTCACCGGTGTGTTCGCAGCCCCGGCCCTGGGCGGCTTTGGCGCCGTGACCGACATCGGCATGCAGGTCTGGATCCAGGCCAAGGGCGTGCTGTTCACCGTGGTCTACACCGCCATCGTCACCTATGTGATCCTCAAGGTGCTGGATGTGGTGATGGGCCTGCGGGTCAACGAAGAAGAAGAGTCGGTCGGCCTCGACCTGGCTCAGCACAACGAACGCGGCTACAACCTGTAACTGCGACGCGGTAAAAACTTGCCCGGCTTGCCGGGCATTTTTTTGTCAGATTTTCGGCATTTCCTGCACGGCAAACGGTTTATTCGGCACGTTCGCGACGTAGGTAAAAAACTTACAACTTGCAGTGCAATTATGGAGCTTTGCTTTTTCCACGGGCGCGCTAGAATGCGCGCCGAAGGGTGCTTGCGAGTAGTCCGCACACTTCGCCAGCCTTTGCTAGGCTTGCCAGTAGCGAGTGGCCAGCAGGGGCTAATGGATTTGTCAGGTCCTGCCAGGAGCAGGGCCTGCTGGGTGCCGCCTCCCATCCCGGGTGCCGACCCAAGGGCAGTGGCCTAACCCACGGCCAGTTGAATTTTCACTGGTGGCTGCCGGTCTACGGCTGCACTGGTCTATAACTAACCTGCTTTTCGCAAGTCATGAGGTAGAACATGAGCGACGACGATCTGGAAAATGATGACCTCGAAGTAGGCGACGACGACGAGGCTGATGAAGGCCTCGAAGCGGCGGCTGACGATGGCGCCGAAGATGCTGGCGACGACGACAGCAGCCCGGCACCCGCTGCCAAGGGCAAATCCAAGGCGGCCGTCTCGGTAGACGAGATGCCGAGCATGGAAGCCAAGCAGAAAGAGCGTGATGCACTGGCCAAGGCGATGGAAGAATTCCTTTCCCGCGGTGGCAAGGTGCAGGAAGTCGAGGCCAACGTGGTCGCCGACCCGCCCAAGAAGCCGGACAACAAATACGGCAGCCGCCCTATCTGAGTGGCTGCTCGCAAAAAAGCCCGCCGTCGCTGCGGGCTTTTTTGTGCCGAAAACCTGCCGAAATTTCCTACGATAAAAGCAGATTCGTCTGCTAGATCATTTTGTCCGACCTAGGCAAGCATCGCGGATCGAGCCTGGAGGATTTATGGACAAACTCGTTCGCCGTCGTCAGTTGCGTAAGGAAGACATGTCTAAAGTGGAGGATCCTTTTTTTGCCAGGGGGGAAGTGGAGCGTGCCCTCATGAGGCGGAGGCCCCTGTGCGGTGAAGCGGAATTTCTGAGAAGCTGTGGCATCACTTCTGGGCGAGAGCTATCAGAGCACGATCTCAAGGTGGCACTGGAAGAAATCAGAAACGGCAGCTGGCTATTTTTGACCAGCAATCCATTCAAACCCATGAGACTAGATGGTCACTTAGGCACGACACAGTGCTTTCCTGTTTCAGATAAGCTGAAAAGGCAACCTGATTACGAAAAAGGCTCCGGTAAGTGGCGTACTATCGATATCGATTATGACGGGTTGAAGAACACGTTCGCCATCTTGCAAAACCGTCTTGGTTCGCTGGGTGATGAGGGCCGCCTTTTCGGCTCGGAAAGCAAGGATTATGACAACACCTTTCGGGTCGTGACCCAGCAATGGGTTCCTCTTGATAGTCATGATGATCATTTAGCATCACGCTCAGCCATTCATCGCTATGGCAAACTACGGGGCATCACGCAACGGTATCTGGAGGGAGAGGATAAGTGGCAGATCAGTGGAAAATCTTGGCACTGGCAACCTGTTCTTCCTTTTGAAACCTACGAGCACCGAGAAAAGAAATGATGTTCGTAGCACAAAACAAAGAGCGCTGGGTGTTGAGGCTATGGGGCGGGCTGGACGCCCTTTATGTATTGCTCTATGTCGCAGGCAGTATTCGGCGTGGGCATCTGCCTGTAGTTACCGATCTGCAGAGGATGCTGGGGTTTTTGGCCGAACAAGGCTTGCTCACCATGGTGTTGATGGTGATGAATGTGTTTTTACAGGTCTCGATCATTTTCAGTGCCGTGTTTTTTCTTGGCAGTCGAAAGGTGGGAGTCTACGTGGGCCTCGCGCAAATACCGTGGCGTCTGCTGTTCGCTGTGCCGTCGCTTTCGGTACTGTTGATCTGGGCCGGTCTGGTACCTGAATACAACAGGTGGCTGATGTTCTGCGCAATTGTCCTCTCAGAGCTGATCAAGGGTGGGACGCTATTGTGGCTGCTACGCCGCCAACGAAGGCGTCACGTGGTTGCTCGTAGCTGACAAAAAACCGCAGTCGCTGCGAGTGTCTTGTTCTTTTCGATTTTGTGTTTTCTGTGCGAGCCTCTTCGCGGGTGAACCCGATCTCACAGGCTCAGCACTGGCTGAAGGTTCTGCGCGATCCCTGTGGGAGCGGCTTCAGCCGCGAATGGGCCGCGCAGCGGCCCCTGTCAGCGCCAGCGCGAAAGAACGTCGGGCAACTGCGACAGTCGCTGGATTTCGGCATCCGGCGCCTGTTCACCCGTCCAGGCCTTGCCCTGGGGGTTGAACCAGACGGCCCGCAATCCGGCGCGCTGGGCGCCTGCGATGTCATCGCCGGGGTGGTCGCCGATGTGCACCGCTGCGCTGGCGTCCGCGTCACCGCGGCGCAGGGCTTCCAGGAACGGCGCCGGGTCTGGCTTGCCGATGCCAAGGTCCTCGGCACACAGGGCAAAGCTGAAATAGTCCGCCAGCCCCAGGCGGCTCACATCGGCATTGCCGTTGGTGACCACGCCCAGGGTGTAGTGATGGCGCAGAATCTCCAGCACCGGCTGCACTTCAGGGAAAATCTCCACCTGGTGGCGGGCATGCAGGAACACTTCGAAGCCTTCATTGGCCAGCTCCAGCGCCTGCTTGCTGCTGTAGCCGACTTCTTCCAGGGCATGCAACAGCACGCGCCGGCGCAGGGCGCTGATGCGGTGCTTGAGGCCGGGCTCGGCCTGCACCAGGCGCTCGCGAATGGCAAACAGGTGCTCCACCGGTACGCTGCCAAGGATCGGAGCGTTGGCTTCCAGCCAGTCGCGCAGCACGACTTCTGCGCTGGCAATCACCGGCGCGGTGTCCCACAGCGTATCGTCGAGGTCGAAGGTGATCAGCTTGATGCTCATGAGTCTGTGCCTTTGCTGCGTTTAGCCCGGGGGTGGGCACTGTCGTACACCGCCGCCAGGTGCTGGAAGTCCAGGTGGGTATAGATTTGCGTGGTGCTGATGTCGGCGTGGCCGAGCATCTCCTGTACCGCACGCAGGTCCTGGGACGATTCCAGCACATGGCTGGCGAAGGAATGGCGAAGCATGTGCGGGTGCAGGTGCTGGCCCAGCTCACGCTCGCCGGCCGCCTTTACCCTCAGCTGGATGGCCCTGGGGCCCAGCCGGTTGCCCTGACGGGTGATGAACACCGCACCGTCACGAGGGTTGCCGGTACCGCGCAGGCGATACCACGCCTGCAGCGCCTCGCGGGCCTTGCGGCCAACCGGCAGTACGCGTGCCTTGCCACCCTTGCCCAATACCTGCACCAGGCCGCCGGCGAGGTCGAGGTGTTCAAGGTCGAGGTTGGTCAGCTCGGACAGGCGCAGCCCCGACGAGTAGAACAGTTCGAGGATGGCCTGGTCACGGCGGGCGATGAAGTCGTCGTCGACGCCGCCATCGAGCAGTTGCAAGGCCCGGTCGGTGTCCAGCACCTTGGGCAGCCGCCGTTCACCCTTGGGCGCGCTCAGGCCGCTGGCCGGGTCGTGCTGGCACAGGCCTTCGCGGTTGAGGTAACGGTACAGCCCGCGCACTGCCGACAGCAGCCGCGCCAGGCTGCGCGACGACTGGCCGTGGTGGTGCAGGCGCGCGATCAGCTGGCGCAGCTGCTGGATCTGCAGCGCCTGCCAGCCGGCGATACCGTGTTCGTTGCAGTAGGCGATGACCTTGTCCAGGTCGCGCCGGTAGCCCAGCAAGGTGTGCGCCGACACCTGGCGCTCGTTGCGCAGGTGTGCGCAATAAGCCTCCAGCTGGCGTTCCATCAGCGTACCGAGCGCAGGGTCTGGGTGACACGTGGTACAACGCGGCCGAGCACTTCGGCGATATAGCCGAGGAACAGCGTGCCGACGCTGCTCTTGTAGTGTTGCGGGTCGCGGCTGCCGATCGCCAGTACCCCGTGCAGCCCTTGGTACTCAAGGGTCGCCACGGCGCTGGAGCCCACTTCACGGCGCTGTTCTTCGCCAAACAGGAAGGTCAGTTCGTGTTCGCGCAGGTTGCCGCTTACCGTCTTGCCGCCGCCCAGCAGGGCACCGATGGCCTGCTGCGCCTCGGCGTTGCTGACCCAGCGCCCGACCGGTGCGACGTTGTCGCCGAACAGGATCAGGCTGACGAAGGGCACCTGGAACTCCTGGCGCAGGCTGTCTTCGACTGCCATCACCACTTCTTCAAGGCTGGCGGCATCAAGCAGGTCGAGAATCAACCGGCGGGTCTTGTCGAACAGCCGGTCGTTGTCGCGCGCCACGTCCATCAGTTGCGACAGGCGATGGCGCATTTCGATGTTGCGGTCGCGCAGCAGCTTCAGCTGGCGTTCCACCAGCGACACGCTGTCGCCACGCTGGTGCGGAATACGCTGTTCAAGCAGCAGCTCGTCATGCTCGGCGAAGAAAGTGGGGTGGGCGCGCAGGTAGGCGATCACCGCTTCGGCATCGAGCTCGGCGGACTGCTGGGGTACAACCTGTGGCTGATCGGTCATGGCGGTTACTCGCTTAGAGACGAACCTGTCCTTCGTAGACGCGTACGGCCGGGCCGGTCATCAGCACGGGCTGGCCGGGGCCGGCCCATTCGATGTGCAGGCGGCCACCGGGCAGGTCGAGGGACACCGGGGAGTCCATCCAGCCCTGGCTGATTGCCGCCACGGCGGCAGCGCAGGCGCCGGTGCCGCAGGCCTGGGTTTCACCCGCACCGCGTTCCCAGACGCGCAGGTTGGCGCGGTGGCGGTCGACAACCTGGAGGAAGCCGGCATTCACCCGCTGCGGGAAGCGTGGGTGGTTTTCGATCTTTGGGCCCAACTGGTGCACGGGGGCGGTATGCACGTCGTCGACACGCAGCACGGCATGCGGGTTACCCATGGACACGGCGGCGATCGAATGCACTTGGCCGTCGACTTCCAGTGGGTAGTTCAGCGCCTGCTCATCGGCGACGAAGGGGATTTCGGCAGGGATGAAGCGCGGCGGGCCCATGTCGACGCTCACCTGGCCGTCGTTCTGCACGTCCAGGGTGATGACGCCGCTTTTGGTTTCCACGCGGATGCGCTTTTTCGCGGTCAGCCGCTTGTCCAGCACGAAGCGGGCAAAGCAGCGTGCACCGTTGCCGCATTGCTCGACCTCGGAACCGTCGGCGTTGAAGATGCGGTAGCGGAAGTCCACTTCGGGATTGTTCGGCGCCTCGACGATCAGCAACTGGTCGAAACCGATACCGGTGTGGCGGTCACCCCATTGCTTGGCGTGCTTGGGCTGGATGTGCGCGTGCTGGCTGACCAGGTCGAGGACCATGAAGTCGTTGCCCAACCCATGCATCTTGGTAAAACGCAGCAGCATGGGGTTACTCCGGCAGCAGGCTTTCGCCAGCGTACAGTTCGGCGATGGTCTCGCGGCGGCGTACTTCGAAAGCCTGGTCACCGTCGACGAGGATTTCAGCGCAACGGCCGCGGGTGTTGTAGTTGGAGCTCATGACAAAACCATAGGCGCCTGCGGACTGTACAGCCAGCAGGTCACCTTCGGCCAGGTCCAGCACACGGTCCTTGGCCAGGAAGTCGCCCGTTTCGCAGATCGGGCCGACCAGGTCGTAGGCACGGCCTTCGCCGGTACGTGGCTTGACCGCACTGACGCCCATCCAGGCCTGGTACAGGGCCGGACGGATCAGGTCGTTCATCGCCGCATCGATGATGGCGAAGTCCTTGTGTTCGGTGTGCTTGAGGTACTCCACGCGGGTGATCAGCACGCCAGCGTTGGCCACGATGTAGCGGCCCGGCTCGAACACCAGGGCCAGCTCGCGGTCGCCGACGCGCTCGCGGATGGCCTTGATGTAGTCGGCCACCAGAGGCGGTTGTTCGTCGCGATAACGCACACCCACACCGCCGCCCAGGTCCAGGTGGCGCAGGTGGATGCCGCAATCGGCGAGGCGGTCGACCAGGTCCAGCAGGCGGTCGAGGGCATCGAGGAACGGCTCGACGGTGGTCAGCTGCGAACCGATATGGCAGTCGACACCGACCACTTCCAGGTTCGGCAGCTGCGCGGCGCGCACGTAGATGGCCTCGGCGTCGGCGATGGCAATGCCGAACTTGTTTTCTTTAAGGCCGGTGGAGATGTACGGGTGGGTGCCGGCGTCGACATCCGGGTTGACCCGCAGCGACACCGGGGCAACCTTGCCCATTTCGGCGGCTACCACTTGCAGGCGCTCCAGCTCGTCGGTGGACTCGACGTTGAAGCAGTGCACGCCTACTTCCAGGGCGCGGCGCATGTCTTCACGGGTTTTGCCGACACCTGAGAACACCACTCGGTCGGCGCGGCCGCCAGCCGCCAGGACGCGCTCCAGTTCACCGCCGGAAACGATGTCGAAGCCTGCGCCCAGGCGGGCCAGCACGTTCAGCACACCGAGGTTGGAGTTGGCCTTGACCGCGAAGCACACCAGGTGCTCGGCGCCTTGCAAGGCGTCGGTATAGCTGCGGTACTGGGCCTCGATATGGGCGCGCGAATACACGTAGGTGGGGGTGCCATGGCGTTCGGCGATGGCCGACAGGGCCACGCCCTCCGCGAACAGCTCACTGTCGCGGTAGTTGAAAGCGTTCATCTGGTTTCCTTACTGCGCAGGCGACTGCTCGGGCTCGGACTGCAGCTCTGGCTGCTGCTCCTGGGTCTGGACCGGCTTGGCTTTTGGCTGGTGCTGGTGCGACTTGCGGGTGTCCTTGCCGTCCTTGCCGTCTTCAGGCAGGTACAGCGGGCCCTTCTGGCCGCAGGCGGAAACGAGGCAGGCAACAGCGACCAGCGCCGCGAGGGAGGAAATCAGGCGCTTCATGGGTGAAATCCTTAGAAAAATGCAGTATTGCGCCCGAGTATACCGAGCGACCGGCGGCTTGCCTATGCAAGGGCCGGTCCGCCGGGCGGGCTATTCTTGCCGCCTCCAATGGCTAATCTTTGCATTCGGCGGCAAGCGCCCGTATCTTGCCCGGCTTGCCTGTAACGCAGCCAATTTCGAGGTTTCTGCAATGAGTTTGAGTGAAGCGCGTTTCCACGACCTGGTCGACGCGACCCAACAGGCCCTGGAAGACCTGTTCGACGAGAGCGGCATGGACCTGGACATGGAGAACTCCGCGGGCGTCCTGACCATCAAGTTCGACAATGGCAGCACGCTGATCTTCAGCCGTCAGGAGCCGCTGCGTCAGCTGTGGCTGGCGGACAAGTCGGGTGGGTTCCATTTCGACTACGACGAAGAAAGCAAGAAATGGACCTGCGAAAAGACCGACGAGCTGCTGGGCGAAATGCTCGAACGTATTGTCTGGGAGCGGGCCGGCGAGAAGCTGGACTTCGACGAGATCTGACATGAGCAGCACCCAGACCCGGCCACCCAAGCCGCTTTACAGCAACGTCAGCCCCGCCGTGCCATCGCCGTGCATCAGCGTTTGCCGGCTGGACGAACAGCGGGTGTGCACCGGCTGCCACCGGCATGTCGAGCATATCCGCGAATGGCGCTCGGCCGACGACCAGCGGCGCCGGCAGATCTGTCGCGAGGCCCAGGCCCTGCGCGACCAGGCCAAGGCACACTGAACGCAAGGGCTTGAGTATTTGCCCGGCTGTGGTAGTGTCGAGTTCTGCGTCGGTGACGCCAAAGCCTTTTCAAACCCCGCCCTTGGGCGGGGTTTTGCTTTATCTGCACATTGAAAATTGCCTGTTCAAAGGAGTCTGACTGGATCATGAGCACCAAGCCTTCCCTCATCCTCACCCGATTGGACGTACAACGTCTGGAGCGTCTGATCGACAGCCTCGACGAAAGTACGCCGGGTGTGCTCGCCCTGCAGGACGAGCTGGACCGCGCCGAACAGGTGGTCGGTCACGAGGAAGTACCGGCGGGCGTGGTCACCATGAACTCCCGTGTGCACTGCCGTGAGGAAGCCAGCGGCAAGGACTACCACCTGACGTTGGTGTATCCGAAGGACGCCGGGCCGGAAGGCAATGTCTCGGTACTGGCACCGATCGGCTGCGCCTTGCTGGGGCTTTCGGTGGGCGAGCAGATCGACTGGCCGGCGCCGGGGGGCAAGACCCTCAAGCTGAAGCTGCTGGAAGTGGAATACCAGCCGGAAGCGGCGGGCGATTTCGACCTGTAAGGGCCAGAGGGGCCGCTTTGCGGCCCATTCGCAGCACAAGGCTGCTCCTGCACGGGATCGCGTACCCCTGTAGGAGCGGCCTTGTGTCGCGAAAGGGGTGCAAAGCCCCCCCGGCGCTTCAGGATCCCTGCGCCAAAACCTGCTCCAACCCCTCATTCAACGCCTGCTCCAGCACCCGCTTGTAGCTCAGGTAAACCTGCGTCGCCCCCAACCGGTCGTCCAGCAACTCGGACAAGTCCAGGTCGGTGATATAGCACCGGTACAGCGCCCCGCCACGCCGCTGCCCGATGATCTGCCGGGCCACCACTGCATACAACTGCTCGCCATGCTCCAGCCCGGAAAACTCCTGCTGGTCGCAATACAGCGTGACATGAGCAGCGCCCGCCACGCCGGCCTGGATGATGGCCTGGACCTCGTAGTAAGGCTGGTCGCTGCCTTCGACTGGTGCCGGCCGCGGTTCGATGCTGCGGGCCTTGCCAGGGCCGGAGGGCAGCAGTTGCGCATAGTGGATATCCAGCGCGGCCGAGTGCAGGTTGTCCAGCGGCAGCCGGGCATCGCGGCGCATGACCACCGAGCGCAGAAACCGCTGCAGCGGCAGCAGCAGGTGGGCTTCGTCGTGCAGGGGCAGGCGTTGCTGCCACAGCGCATTGTGTTCATCCAGCACATACACGTCGGCCCAGCCATCCTGCAGGCGGTAGAACACCTGTATGCAGGATGGCCGGCCTTGCTCCAGCACCTGGCGCAAATCGTTGTCCTGCAGGGCGTGGGCATCCAGGTACAGAGGGCTATAAGCGCTGCGCTCCTCACCCAGGTGAGTCAACAGCGCCTCATGCTCGGCCAGAGTCGTCAGGCTGACATGCCCGGGCAGCAGTTCCAGTACATGGGTGTGCTGGGCCACCTGTAGCAGGTAGCGGTGGTCGAGGCCTTGGGCCAGCAGTAGTTGCACGGTGTCGAATATTTCCTCCACGCGCTGGCCGATGGCGTGGGCGCGGCTGGGGCAGAAGCAGCGGACCCGCACCCGTGGCCGGTGCCCGTGCGGCATCGGGCTGTTGAGGAAGTCGCGCAGGCAGCGTACCAGCGCATGCGCGCCCTCATAACGCTGCACCAGCACCTCGTTCCAGCTGTTCAGGGTGACCTGGTCCAGGGTCAATACCAGGTTTTCGCGCGTGCCTGCGTAGCTCAGCGAGTCGGTGCGCTCGGTGGTCATCAGGATGTTCAGGTCGCGGTGGTGGCGCAGCGGATCGAGGGCGACGTTGACCAGTAGCAACACCTCGTCGGCGACGCTGGGCTGCAGCAGGCGCACTTCGCTCACCGTCGGCAGGGGTAGGGGGATGCTCTGCTGCAGGCAGCCGACCAGGCTGAACAGCTCGAACTCGCTGAGGTCGCTGACGCCGGGGTGCAATGCCAGGCGCGTGCTGCTGTCGATCACGCCGTTGCGATGGGCCCAGGCCAGCAGCTCCAGCAGCTCGCGGCAGCGCTTTATCGGGCTGAAGTGTTGCACCTCGTGGGTGCTCAGGTTGCCGCTGTACAGTTCCCAGTGATGGCTGCCCGGCTCCTTGCGGTTGGGCTGCTGGACCAGGGTCAGGGTGCCTTCGGCGAGGTCCGGGGCAATCCCGGGGTTGATCACTTCGACCTTGCCGGCACGGCGTTCGAACGCGGCGTACAGGCGCCGGCCCAGCACATTGAGGTCACGCTGGTCGGCGCGGCTGCTGGCGTTCTGGTTGCGGGCGAACTGGCTGAGGAAGCGGTAGCTGTGGTTCAACTCGGCCACCAGTTCGCGGCGTTCGACGGCGACCTGCTGCACTTTCCATTGGCTGCGGCTGTCCAGCAGGGCCAGCTGGCGCTCGTCCCAGCCCCACTCATCGGCCAGGCGCTGCAGCAGCCGGCGTTGCCAACCATTGCTGCGGCCTTGGTCGCTGAGCTTCTTGTTCACCTTCAGGTACAGGCTGCGCCGCACCAGTTCCAGCCGTGCGGGCTCGCCACGTGCCAGCAGGTAGCGCTCGATGCGTCGGTACACCATCACGTAGGGGTCCAGCTCATCGAGGTCGAGCCGATTGGCAAATACCGCCTGCTTGTAGTCCAGGCTCAGGCAACGCACCGCAGGGTGTTCACTGGCGTAGGCTTCGGTCAGCAGCAACTTGAGCAGTGACTTGTAGGGTGAGTCGATCCCTTTGAACAGTTGCCACAGCCCGGCACCGACGAATTCGCCGGGCGGAATGTGCGCCAGGTTGCCCAGGTCCAGAGCGTCCTGGCTGCGGATGAAGCGCTTGGACAGCAGGGTCTGGGTGTATGCGTGATAGTTGTGTTCCTGGTACACCGGCACCAGCCACCACAACGGTGTGCGCCCGGCCAGCCACAGGGTGGTGCGATAGAACTCGTCCAGCAGCAGGTAGTGCTGGGTGGTGCCGCAGTCGTCGGAGCCAAGCTGGCCATCACGCTGACCTTGGGCAAACCCCTGCGTATCGATCAGGAAGAAATGCGCCTCGGCGCCAAGGCTCGCCGCCCATGCCTCCAGTAACTGGCATTTGCGGCGCAGCTCTTCCAGCAGTTGCCCTGGAATGCCGGGCGCATGGCACACCCACAGGTCCATGTCGCTTTGTTCGGCCTGGGCCAGCGAGCCCAGGCTGCCCATCAGAAACAGCCCGTGGATCGGGGATGGCGGGCTGCCATGGCGGGCCTTGTAGGTAAACGAACGCGCCAGGCGCTGGGCCTCTGCAACCAGATCGGCGCTTGGCTGGTAACCCGATACACCCGCAGGGGTGCTGCCGGACACGTAGCCAGGCAAGAGCGGGTGGTTTACATGAAACAGCAGAGGTAACAGCGTCAGCACTTGTTGCTGGCGGGTAGACAAGCCTTCCATTGCCCGCTGCAACCGCCCCTGGTTGAGTTGCAGGAAGCGCGAGCGCAATGTCGCCAGGACCTTGCGGTCGATGCCTTGGTCCAGGTCGGGGCGGATCTCGTGAGGGTGGTTCATTGCGCACTCGGGCAGGCTTGTGGAGCAGTGGCGAGTTTAGCTTGAGTGATGAGGTCGGATAAGCGGCAATTGAAATATTGGCGCCATTTTCCCAACGCCCTGGCGGCGATGCTCCAGCTTTTGCTGCGCTTGAGGCATGATGGTGCCTTGCCCAGATGGAGAGGTTTCCGATGCGTGTATGGATCGATGCCGACGCTTGCCCCAAGGCGGCCAAGGATCTGATCGTCAAGTTCGCCCTCAAGCGCAAGTTCGAGGTGGTGATGGTGGCGGGCCAAGCCGTGGCCAAGCCGGCCTTCGCGATTGTGCGGCTGATTGTTGTACCCAGCGGTATGGACGCAGCGGACGACTACTTGGTCGAGCACGCCGTGCCCGGCGAGCTGGTGATTTGCAGTGATGTGCCGCTGGCTGACCGCCTGGTGAAAAAGGGCGTGGCGGTGCTGGACCCGCGTGGGCGTGAGTTCGATGAGCGCAACATGGGCGACCGCCTGGCGGCGCGCAACCTGTTCACCGACCTGCGTGAGCAGGGCCAGGTAGGGGGAGGGCAGGCGACCTATGGTGAGCGCGACAAGCAGGCATTTGCCAATGCGCTGGACCGGATCATTTCGCGCCTGTCCAGATCTGAGCCGTGACGCGATCCCTGTAGGAGATTACCCAGCCCATTGGGCTGCGCTGTCGCGCAGAGAACTGATGCCGGGGGCTCCGCGTACCCTTTGGGAGCGGGCGCGCCCGCGAAGAATCCAACGCGGTGCATGGCACCGGCTGCGCCGGTGTTCGCGGGCACTCCCGCTCCCACAGGGTCCCTGCTAACTCAGTAAGTTATGTGCAGTTCCATGAGAGCGGGCGTACCAGGCTTATTCGTGGGTCAGCTCCAGCACCCGGTCCACCAGCTTGTAGATCCCGCCCGCCGCCTCGCTGATCGACTTGGCCTCCATGTATGCCGGGGTGCTCACCAGCTTGCGCTGGACGTCTTCGACAATGTCATGCACATCGCATTCTTCATGGGTGCCGCCCATCTTGACCACCGCGTCGGCAGTGCCCGCATCCTTGCCGATGGTGCACACCACGCCCGGCCCGTAGATCTTCGCCGCCAGCGCTGGCGAGATGCAGATCAGGCCAACCGGCTTGCAGGCATCGGCGAAGGCTTCGGCCAGGGCCAGCACGTCCGGGTTGACGCTGCAGTTGGTGCCCTCCACGGCAAAATTGGAGAGGTTTTTCGCCGCCCCGAAACCGCCCGGTACAATCAGCGCATCGAAGTCTTCGGCCTTCGCCTCGCGAATGTCCTTCACCTCGCCGCGGGCAATCCGCGCCGATTCCACCAGCACATTGCGCGACTCGGGCATCTCTTCGCCGGTCAGGTGGTTGATGACATGCATCTGCGCGATGTCCGGCGCGAAGCACTGCACCTGCGCACCGCGCTGGTCGAGGCGCAGCAGGGTGATCACGCTTTCGTGGATTTCGGCGCCGTCATACACGCCACAGCCGGAAAGAATCACCGCTACTTTTTTTGTCATGCTCATTGCTCCAGTGTCGAGGCGCTAAATGTCCTCTAGTTTGGCAGATGGCGCCATAGGCATAACCGGGCCTGCGGACAGTCCTGCGCAAAATCCTGCTTACTTGGATCGCAATTACGCTGGGGTGTTCATTCTTTGAGGCGGTCTGTTCGGCAACGTACCGGCGCACTGGGCTTAGCGGTGGTCGCGCCGCTGGCCTGGGTCCTGCTCGTGCTTTACAGCGTGCTCAGCCTCTGGGGCCTGGGCTTCGCTCGCCGCCTTGCGCTCGGCGCGCAGGGTGCGGAAGCGCCGGCGCAGCCACAGCAAAACGCCCAGCATCAACAAGCCGCCAAGCACCCATAGCTCGTAGCGCTTCACGTTGCCCAGCAGGCCTTCGAGGATGGCGCCGAAGTGGTAGGCAGCCGCGCCCAGGGCGATTGCCCAGATGGCCGCGCCAATCCCGTTCAGCAGCAGGTAGCGGCGTGGCGGATAGCCCGACAGGCCAATGGCCACCGGCATGACCGTGCGCAGGCCATAGACGAAGCGGAAACTCAGCACCCAGATGTCGGGGTGGCGGCGGATATGGTCCAGCGCTCGGGCACCCATTGCCTGCCAGCGCGGTTTGCGCGCCAGAATCCGCCGCCCGTGGCGACGGCCCATGAAATACCACAACTGGTCACCGGCGTAGCTGCCCAGAAACGCCACCAGGCATACCAGCTTGATGTCCATGTAACCGCGGAACGCAAGGAAACCCGCAAGCACCAGGATGGTCTCGCCTTCAAAGAAGGTGCCTAGAAAAAGGGCGAAGTAGCCGAAATCCTGCAGGAATTGTTGAAGCATTTTCTGAGGTGCTGGCGAAATGAACGCGCAGCCTACCCCTTCGCGCGCATTCGTGAAAGTGTCCAAATGTGTCTCGACGTGAACATTTCCTACACGGACAATGCCAGATGCTACGCGTCATCGCTTGCCCTGCTGTGTAATGCAGGCGTCATAATGGTCGCTTATCTTGCCGCTCAATTGATGATAGGGCATTAACGTCCTCAGGAACGCCAGATGAATAATGAAGTGCTAACCCCTGTCGCGATCAAGGATGCTCAAGAGCTCCCCGAAGAGATGCTGCAGACCCCGCCAGACCTGCCGCCGGCGCCCGAGCCCGAGCCAGTGGCAGAGCCGGTGGCCGAGCCTGCCGCCCCCACGCCCGCCCCTGCACCGGCAATCGCCGTGCCTGGCCTGGACGACAGCAGCCTGTACATTCATCGCGAGCTTTCGCAGTTGCAGTTCAACATCCGTGTGCTGGAGCAGGCACTGGACGAGAATTACCCGCTGCTCGAGCGCCTCAAGTTCCTGCTGATCTTCTCCAGCAACCTCGACGAGTTCTTCGAGATCCGCGTCGCCGGGCTGAAGAAGCAGATCAATTTTGCCCGTGAACAGGCCGGTGCCGACGGCCTGCAGCCGCACCAGGCATTGGCCCGCATCAGCGAGCTGGTGCACTTCGAAGTCGACCGCCAGTACGCGATCCTCAACGACGTGCTGCTGCCGGAGCTGGAAAAGCACCAGATTCGCTTCATCCGCCGCCGCTACTGGACACCCAAGCTCAAGACTTGGGTGCGCCGCTATTTCCGCGACGAAATCGCGCCGATCATCACCCCGATCGGCCTCGACCCGACTCACCCGTTTCCGTTGCTGGTGAACAAGAGCCTCAACTTCATCGTCGAGCTCGAGGGCGTGGACGCCTTCGGCCGTGACTCGGGCCTGGCGATCATCCCGGCGCCGCGCCTGCTGCCGCGGGTTATCCGTGTGCCGGAAGAGGTCGGCGGGCCAGGTGCCAACTACGTGTTCCTGTCGTCGATGATCCACGCGCACGCCGACGACCTGTTCCAGGGCATGAAGGTGAAGGGCTGCTACCAGTTCCGCCTGACCCGTAACGCCGACCTGGCGCTGGACTCCGAAGAAGTCGACGACCTGGCCCGCGCCCTGCGCGGTGAGCTGTTCTCGCGCCGCTATGGCGACGCCGTGCGCCTGGAAGTGGCCGACACCTGCCCGAAACACCTGTCAGATTACCTGCTCAAGCAGTTCAGCCTCAGCGAAAGCGAGCTGTACCAGGTCAACGGCCCGGTCAACCTGACCCGTCTGTTCAGCATCACCGGCCTGGACAGCCACCCGGAGCTGCAATACACCCCGTTCACCCCGGCAATCCCCAAACTGCTGGTGAATGCCGACAACATCTTCAGCGTGATCAGCAAGCAGGACATCCTGCTGATGCACCCGTTCGAGTCTTTCACCCCGGTGGTCGACCTGCTGCGCCAGGCCGCCAAGGACCCACACGTGCTGGCTGTGCGCCAGACGCTGTACCGCTCGGGGGCCAACTCGGAAATCGTCGACGCGCTGGTGGATGCGGCCCGTAACGGCAAGGAAGTCACTGCGGTGATCGAGCTGCGTGCGCGCTTCGACGAAGAGTCCAACCTGCAGATGGCCAGCCGCTTGCAAGCGGCCGGTGCGGTAGTGATCTATGGCGTGGTCGGCTTCAAGACCCACGCCAAGATGATGCTGATTTTGCGCCGCGAGCATGGCGAGATCGTGCGTTATGCGCATCTGGGTACCGGCAACTACCACGCCGGTAACGCCCGCCTGTACACCGACTACAGCCTGCTGACCTCTGACGACGCCCTGACCGAGGACGTTGGCAAGCTGTTCAGCCAGCTGATCGGCATGGGCAAGACCCTGCGCATGAAAAAGCTGCTGCACGCGCCGTTCACCCTGAAGAAGGGCATGCTCGACATGATCGCGCGGGAAACCCAGTTCGCCCTCGAAGGCAAGCCGGCGCACATCATCGCCAAGTTCAACTCGCTGACCGATGCCAAGGTCATCAAGGCGCTGTACAAGGCCAGCCAGTCGGGCGTGAAGATCGACCTGGTGGTGCGTGGCATGTGCTGCCTGCGCCCAGGTATTCCGGGGGTTTCGCACAACATCCAGGTGCGCTCGATCATCGGTCGCTTCCTGGAGCACACGCGGGTGTTCTACTTCCTCAATGGCGGCGAAGAGCAGATTTACCTGTCCAGTGCCGACTGGATGGAGCGCAACCTCGACAAACGTGTCGAGACCTGCTTCCCGGTAGAAGGCAAGAAGCTGTTGCTGCGGGTGAAGAAGGAGCTGGAAAGCTACCTGACCGACAACACCCATGCCTGGACCCTGCAGCCAGACGGGCGCTACGTGCGCAGCACCCCGACCGGCAACCAGAACCCGCGCAGTGCCCAGGCGACCCTGCTGGAGCGCCTGAGCAACCCGGTCCTCAACGTACGCTGAGGACGAAGCCGACCCGGGCCAGCCACTCCGCCTCGTTGGCGAAGTCGGCCTGGGTCAGCTGGTTCTGCTCCAGCCAGCCAGCCGGGAACACCACGACGAGGCTGTTATCGGCCGCGTTGAGCTCTACCTTCGGCATTTGCTGAGTACCACGGATGTGGTGGAACAGGATGGCGAAGCGCAGCAGCACGCACAGGCGCAACAGCTTGACGCCTTCCTCGCCCAGGTCGGCGAACTTGTCCTTGGGGATATTGCGCCGATGGCCGCGTACCAGCAGGGCCATCATCTGTTGGTCCTCGCGGGAAAAGCCCGCCAGGTCCGAGTGCTCAATCAGGTAGGCGCCGTGCTTGTGGTAATGGTAGTGGGCGATGTCCAGGCCTATTTCGTGCACTTTAGCCGCCCAGCCCAGCAGATCGCGCCAGTTCCCGCCTTTCAGTCCCCATGCTTCGGCCACTTGGTCGAAGGCATGCAGCGCCTTGCGCTCGACCCGCGCGGCCTGGCCGTGATCTACGTGGTAGCGCTCCATCAGCGAGTTGAGCGTGCGTTCGCGCACATCTTCGTGGTGATGGCGGCCCAGCAGGTCGAACAGTACGCCTTCGCGCAGGGCACCGTCACAGTGGTCCATGCGCTGTAGCTCCAGCGCATCGAAGATGGCTTCGAGAATCGCCATCCCGGCCGGGAAGATGGTCCGGCGGTCGGGTTTGACGCCATCGAAGTCGATCTTGTCGACCTCGCCCAGCTTGAACATCTTGCGTTTGACCCAGGCCAGGCCCTCGGCGTTGACCTCGCCATTGCCCAGCCCGCCGGCCTTGATGGCGGCACCAATGGCGCGGATGGTCCCGGACGAGCCGATGGCCTCGTCCCAGGTCAGGCGGTGCAGCGCGTTCTCGATGCTCATCAGTTCCAGGCGCGCGGCGGTGTAGGCCTGGGCGTAGCGGGCCGGGGTGATCTTGCCGTCGCGGAAGTACCGCTGGGTGAAACTCACGCAGCCCATCTGCAGGCTTTCGCGCAGCAGCGGCTCGAAGCGCTGGCCGATGATGAACTCGGTGCTGCCGCCACCGATGTCGGCCACCAGGCGCTTGCCGGCGGTGTCGGCCAGGGTGTGCGAGACACCCAGGTAGATCAGGCGCGCCTCTTCACGGCCGGAGATGACCTCCACCGGGTGGCCGAGGATGGCTTCGGCGCGCTGGATGAATTCGTTGCGATTGCGCGCTTCGCGCAGGGCGTTGGTACCGACGATGCGCACGGAGCCTGCCGGCATTCCGTTGATCAGCTGGGAGAAGCGCTTGAGGCAGTCCAGGCCTCGTTCCATGGCTTCTTCGCTGAGCATGCGCTCTTCGTCGATGCCGGCGGCCAGCTGAACCTTCTCGCCGAGCCGCTCGAGAATGCGGATTTCGGTATGGTGGGCCTTGGCCACGACCATGTGGAAACTGTTGGAGCCAAGGTCGATGGCGGCGATCAGGGACAGGTTCTTCGCGATGGTATGCGGCATGATCTGGTTGTTCTCGGTCGTTAACCCGGCAATCGTGCCACGATAGCAGGCTGACGCCAACGCGTGACACGGCAAGGCTTGATGCAAGGCAATGTGCCATTCGATGCTATGACACTTGTGTGACAGTTTCGATTCGCGGCGTCTTGCGCAACTATAGTTACACTCAATCGTCCGCGACTTCCTGTAGGGCGTGGGTGCAGCTATGATGGGCCACGTTTTTTTGCTTACGACCCTGGAGATATCCATGAGCAGCGATTTGATCAAACACGTCACCGACGCTACCTTCGAAGCCGAAGTCCTGCAGGCTCAAGGCCCGGTGCTGGTCGACTACTGGGCTGAATGGTGCGGCCCATGCAAGATGATCGCGCCGGTTCTGGACGACATCGCCTCCACCTACGAGGGCAAACTGACCGTAGCCAAGCTGAACATCGACGACAACCAGGAAACCCCGGCCAAGCACGGCGTGCGTGGTATCCCGACGCTGATGCTGTTCAAGAACGGCAACGTCGAAGCGACCAAGGTTGGCGCACTGTCGAAATCGCAGCTCGCCGCGTTCCTCGACGCCCACCTGTGATGTGAAAAACCCCGCCGATGCGGGGTTTTTTTTGCCTGTAGGGGTTGTGGCAGCGGGTTTGCTTGCGAATTCGATGTTGAGCCCCGCGCCGCCTTCACGGGTAAACCCGCTTCCACAGGGCATAATTTACCCGGCCAAAACCACTAGACGCAGAAAAAAGCAAGTGTTACATTCGGCCTCGCACTGCTTCTCCAGTGCCCTCTACATGCCGTCGCCGAAGCATCCCAATTCGAATCAGTACGCGATCTTGTCGCCATCTAGCGGCGCGGCCTCATTAAGCCAGAGCTTAATCCTCCCTTCTTACATGATTACGTCACTCCCCTTATGAACCTGACTGAACTCAAGCAAAAGCCGATTACCGATCTTTTGGAAATGGCCGAACAGATGGGCATCGAAAACATGGCCCGTTCGCGCAAACAGGACGTGATTTTCGCCCTGCTTAAAAAGCACGCGAAAAGCGGCGAAGAGATCTCGGGTGACGGCGTGCTGGAGATTCTCCAGGATGGTTTCGGTTTCCTGCGTTCGGCCGATGCGTCCTACCTGGCCGGCCCGGACGATATCTACGTCTCGCCCAGCCAGATCCGTCGCTTCAACCTGCGTACCGGCGACACCATCGTCGGCAAGATCCGCCCACCGAAGGAAGGGGAGCGTTACTTCGCTCTGCTGAAGGTCGATACCATCAACTTCGACCGCCCGGAAAACGCGAAGAACAAGATCCTGTTCGAAAACCTGACGCCGTTGTTCCCGAACAAGCGCCTGAAGATGGAAGCCGGTAACGGCTCCACCGAAGACTTGACCGGCCGCGTCATCGACCTGTGCGCCCCGATCGGCAAAGGCCAGCGTGGCCTGATCGTGGCTCCGCCGAAGGCGGGCAAGACGATCATGCTGCAGAACATCGCGGCCAACATCACCCGCAACAACCCCGAGTGCCACCTGATCGTCCTGCTGATCGACGAGCGCCCGGAAGAAGTGACCGAAATGCAGCGCACCGTGCGCGGCGAAGTGGTTGCCTCTACCTTCGACGAGCCGCCGACCCGCCACGTGCAGGTTGCCGAGATGGTGATCGAGAAGGCCAAGCGCCTGGTCGAGCACAAGAAGGATGTGGTCATCCTGCTGGACTCCATCACCCGTCTGGCGCGTGCCTACAACACCGTGATCCCGAGCTCGGGCAAGGTGCTGACCGGTGGTGTCGACGCCCACGCCCTGGAAAAGCCAAAGCGCTTCTTCGGTGCTGCGCGTAACATCGAAGAGGGCGGTTCGCTGACCATCATCGCCACCGCGCTGGTCGAAACCGGCTCGAAAATGGACGAAGTGATCTACGAAGAGTTCAAGGGTACCGGCAACATGGAGCTGCCGCTGGATCGCCGCATCGCTGAGAAGCGCGTGTTCCCGGCCATCAACATCAACCGCTCGGGCACCCGCCGCGAAGAGCTGCTGACCGCCGACGACGAACTGCAGCGCATGTGGATCCTGCGCAAGCTGCTGCACCCGATGGACGAAATCGCCGCCATCGAGTTCCTGGTCGACAAGCTCAAGCAGACCAAGACCAACGACGAGTTCTTCCTGTCCATGAAGCGCAAGTAAGCGGTTCAAGTCCGGATTGATTGGGGCTGCTTCGCAGCCCATCGCCGGCAAGCCAGCTCCTACAGGTACTGCGCAGCTCTTGAAGCTTGTGCCGGACCTGTTGGAGCTGGCTTGCCGGCGATGGGGCGCGAAGCGGCCCCAAGTCATTTTTGGCCATTAGGCGCCGAACGGCGCTACACTCTGCACCCCCGACCGATACGGCCAACACGAGGCTCCTGCATGCAGTATCGCGACTTGCGCGACTTCATCCGTGGCCTGGAACAGCGCGGCGAGCTCAAGCGCATCCAGGTTCCGATTTCCCCCGTCCTGGAAATGACCGAGGTCTGCGACCGCACCCTGCGTGCCAAGGGCCCGGCATTATTGTTCGAAAAGCCCACCGGCTTTGACATCCCGGTGCTGGGCAACCTGTTCGGCACCCCGGAGCGCGTGGCCATGGGCATGGGCGCGGAGTCGGTCGAAGAGCTGCGCGAAATCGGCAAGCTGCTGGCATTCCTCAAGGAGCCCGAGCCGCCGAAGGGCCTGAAGGATGCCTGGTCGAAGCTGCCGATCTTCAAGAAGGTCGTGTCGATGGCGCCGAAAGTGGTCAAGGACGCGGTGTGCCAGGAGGTAGTGGTCGAGGGTGATGACGTCGACCTCGGCGCATTGCCGATCCAGCACTGCTGGCCGGGCGACGTAGCTCCGCTGATCACCTGGGGCCTTACCGTTACCCGCGGGCCGAACAAGGACCGGCAGAACCTGGGCATCTACCGCCAGCAGGTCATCGGCCGCAACAAGGTCATCATGCGCTGGCTCAGCCACCGTGGCGGCGCTCTGGATTACCGCGAGTGGTGCGAGAAGAACCCCGGCCAGCCGTTCCCGGTCGCCGTGGCCCTGGGCGCTGACCCGGCGACCATTCTCGGTGCCGTGACGCCAGTACCGGACACCCTCTCCGAATATGCCTTTGCCGGCCTGCTGCGGGGCAACCGTACCGAGCTGGTCAAGTGCCGTGGCAGCAACCTGCAGGTACCGGCCACCGCGGAAATCATCCTGGAAGGCGTGATCCACCCGGGTGAAATGGCCCCGGAGGGCCCGTACGGCGACCATACCGGCTACTACAACGAAGTGGACAGCTTCCCGGTGTTCACCGTGGAGCGCATCACCCATCGGCACAAGCCGATCTACCACAGCACCTACACCGGCCGGCCGCCGGATGAGCCGGCCATTCTCGGCGTGGCGCTGAACGAAGTGTTCGTGCCGATCCTGCAGAAGCAGTTTCCGGAAATCACCGACTTCTACCTGCCGCCGGAAGGCTGCTCGTACCGCATGGCGGTGGTGACCATGAAGAAGCAGTACCCAGGGCACGCCAAGCGCGTGATGCTGGGTGTGTGGTCGTTCCTGCGACAGTTCATGTACACCAAGTTCGTTATTGTCACCGATGACGATATCAACGCCCGCGACTGGAACGATGTGATCTGGGCCATTACCACGCGCATGGACCCCAAGCGTGATACGGTAATGATCGACAACACTCCGATCGACTACCTGGACTTCGCGTCGCCGGTTTCGGGGCTGGGGTCGAAGATGGGCCTGGACGCCACGCACAAGTGGCCGGGCGAGACTACACGCGAATGGGGGCGGGTGATCGTCAAGGACGAAGCCGTTACCCGCCGTATCGATGACTTGTGGGATCAGTTGGGAATAGATTGATGCAGGTAACGTTGCAGCCGTCCGGGGCGGTGCTGGCGCTCGAACCCGGGGAACGGATCCTGGATGGAGCGCGGCGGCTGGGCTATGACTGCCCGAACAGCTGCCGCAATGGCAATTGCCATGTCTGCGCCGCATTGTTGGTCGAAGGCCGGGTACGCCAGGACGGCGTAGTTCGTGACCATGGCGAGTTGTTTACCTGCATTGCCGAACCGCTGGAGGACTGCGTGTTGCTCTGGGATGGTGTGCTCGCCCTGGGCGAGCTGCCAGTGCGCAAGCTGGCGTGCAGCGTCAGTGAGTGCGTCGACGTCGCCGGCGACGTCTGGCGTGTGCGCCTGCGCGCACCTGCCGGCAAGCCGCTGCGCTACCACGCCGGGCAGTACCTGATGATCGAGCGCGAGGGTGGCAAGCCCGCGGCTTTCTCGCTGGCTTCCGCGCCCCACGCCGGGCGCGAGCTGGAGCTGCACGTGCTGGCGCGTGAAGCGAGTGCGCTGCAACTGATCGACCAGCTCAGGCGCGATGGCCTGGCGCGTATCGAAATGCCGTTTGGCGACACCCACCTGGCCGAGTTGCCGGATGGGCCGCTGGTGCTGATCGCTGCAGGCACCGGGATGGGGCAGATGCACAGCCTGCTGGAGCATTGCCGCTCGCAGGGTTTCAAGCACCCGGTACACCTGTACTGGGGCGTGCGCCGGCCTGAGGATTTCTACCAGATCGAGCATTGGGATGAGTGGCAGCGCCTGCCCAACCTGTTCCTGCACCAGGTGGTCAGCGACCTGTGCGGCTGGGAAGGCCGGTGCGGCATGCTGCACGAGGCGGTCTGCGAGGATATTGCCGACCTCAACACCGTGCATGTGTACGCCAGCGGCTCGCCCAACATGATCTACGCCACCCTCGACGCCCTGGTCGAAGCCGGCATGGATGCGCACCGCATGCGTGCGGATGTGTTTGCCTACGCACCGCGCGGTTAATAACCGAAGTTTGAACAAGTGGGTATAAGGCGGTAATTGTTACCGCCTTGGCCAATAAGTTTCGCAGTCCCCGAAACAGTATTTTCCAGTCGTCGGAACCGCCAATGAAAGACTGGCGCCAGGTCTTGAGTATTTCGCCATTTCTGGCCTATGGTTACAGCAAGCGCCCTTGGCGCAGCGGCCCAGAGCCGCAACGCAAGCGCATTTCGCTACATCTGTAGTTCACAAGGATAATGGCGGCAGCTTATGTCGGCACTTGAAAACATGTCCTGGGAAGTTTCATATCCTCCGACACTCGACTTCGGTCAGCAACATACTCACGAACAGTTGTTCAATTCCATGAAGACGACCATGTCGCACCATCAAGGCGGGCCGGTGTGGCTGTTCGCTTATGGTTCCTTGATCTGGCGCCCGGAGTGCAATTCGGTCGAGCGTCAACGCGCGCGGGTGCATGGTTATCACCGTGGCTTGTACCTGTGGTCACATGAACATCGCGGCACCCCGGAAATCCCCGGCCTGGTGTTCGGCCTGGATCGAGGGGGGTCCTGCAGTGGCTTCGCCTACCGGCTGGACGAAAGCAATCTCGACGACTCGCTGATGGCACTGTGGCTGCGCGAGATGCCGTACCCGGCGTACCGGCCGCACTGGCTCAGCTGCCGGTTGGGCGATGGCAGCAAGGTGCAGGCGCTCGGCTTTGTGCTGGAGCGGCACTTGCCGTGTTATGCCGGCGACCTGCCGGATACCTTGCTCAGCCAGATCCTGGCCAGCGCCAAAGGGCGCTACGGCAGCACGCGCGACTATGTAGAGCAGACCTTGAATGCCCTGCGCAGCCACCAGATGCCCGATCGCAACCTGGAGGCACGCTTCAGGCGCTGCCATAACCTGCGAGAAGTCTGATCAACCTGTAAGGGCCCTATCGCCGGCAAGCCAGCTCCCACAGGTATTACACCGGCCTTGAGGGCTGTGGAGTACCTGTGGGAGCTGGCTTGCCGGCGATAGGGCCCTTACAGGAAAAAGCGTATCAAGCGTTACCTGGCCAGTACCACCAACTTGCCCACAGCCCGCCGCTGCCCCAGCTGTTCGATTGCAGCCCCAGCCTCGGCCAGCGGATAAGTCTGCGAAACCAGCGGCTTCAGCTTGCCCTCGGCATGCCAGGCAAACAGTTGCCGGAAGTTGGCCGCGTTATCCTCCGGCTGGCGCTGGGCAAACGCCCCCCAGAACACCCCCACCACCGCCGCGCCCTTGAGCAGCACCAGGTTGGCCGCCAGTTGGGGAATGCTGCCGCTGGCAAAGCCCACCACCAGTAGCCGGCCATTCCAGGCCAGCCCGCGCACTGCCTGCTCGAACAGCTCGCCACCGACCGGGTCGTAGATCACATCGACGCCCTGGCCTCCAGTCAGGCGCTTGAGCTCTTCGCGCAGGCTGGCCTGGCTGTAGTCGATCAGCTCATCCGCCCCGGCTGCCTTGGCCACAGCCAGCTTCTCGGCACTGCTGGCCGCTGCGATCACCCGCGCGCCCATGGCCTTGCCGATTTCCACCGCCGCCAAACCGACGCCACCGGATGCGCCCATTACCAGCAGGGTTTCGCCAGCCTGCAACCGAGCGCGCTGGCGCAAGGCATGCATCGAGGTGCCATAGGTCATGCCGAACGCCGCAGCGGTGGTGAAATCCATGCTCTCCGGGATCGGCAGCACATTGTAGAACGGTACCGCCACCTGCTCGGCGAACGCGCCCCACCCGGTAAGCGCCATCACCCGGTCACCTACCTTGAACGCGCCCGCTTTTTCCCCGACCGCAGCCACCACGCCTGCCGCTTCGCCGCCGGGGGAGAATGGCAACTGGGGTTGGAACTGATACTTCCCTTCGATGATCAGGGTGTCCGGGAAGTTGACCCCGGCCGCCTGCACGTCCAGCAGGATCTCGTTTTTCTTCGGCACCGGGCTGGCCACCTCCTCCAGCGTCAGGTCGCGCGCCGGGCCCAGGGTTTTGCACAACACAGCTTTCATCGGGGCTATTCCTTTGCGGGTAATGGCCGATAAGTGTAGGAGGGCCACCTGCCGGGTCAACGAGCATGCCCCGCCCTGATGGGCCGGCATAAGCCCGGGCTTGGGTTTGAGCGAAGTGCTGGGTAAGCTGGCGCCAATTGTATTGAGGAGCGAATTCGTGAAAGCGTGGATCTTGATGGTGCTGGCGCTGTTGCTGCCGGCTGCGGCCATGGCCGAGGAAGCCAAGGAAGGGGCGCCCAAGGTCGCCTACATCACCCTGAGCCCGCCCTTTGTCGGCAACTATGCCCTCGACGGCGGCCCACGGCTGCGCGTGTACAAGGCCGACGTCGCCTTGCGCGTGACCGGTGACGAAGCGGCCAAGGCGGTGAAATTTCACGAACCCCTGATCCGCAACCAGTTGGTAGCCTTGTTCACCCAGCAGACCGTGGACAGCATGAGCAACGTCGAGGCCAAGGAGCACCTGCGCCAGGAGGCCCTGAAGCAGGTGCAGCAGGTGCTGGAAGCAGAAGAGGGCAAGCCGATCGTTGAAGACCTGTTGTTCAACAACCTGATTGTGCAGTGAACCGTGAATATCCAGCAACAGTGCCGTCTGTTGTCAGTGATACGCATGGTGGTCGATAATCAGCGCGTTCCCGAAAGGGGCTTGCAAGACTCTGCGGATCCTGGTCCAACCAGCAATCACAGAGCCGGGCAGGTGTATGGCGGTGACAAGCCGACCTGTCTGTGAGTAGGGCGCCGAAAGGCGCCCTTTGTCTTTGTGCCACCAGATATGCCCGTTTCAACGTAGCCGGCGTCGAGTCTTCAGGAAGCCAAGCTACGCCGAAACCGGGCCAGCGCCACGCTGAAGAACACCAGGCCGATCAAGGCCAGTGCCAGAATATCCGGCCACACCACCGCCCAGCCGGCGTCGCGGAACAGGATCGCGGCGCCCAGGCTCACGAAGTGCGTCGACGGCGACCCCTGCATCACCCACTGCAGCCACTGCGGCATGCTGTCCAGCGGCGTGCTGCCGCCGGACAGCAACAGCATCGGGATGATCACCGGGATCGCCAGCAGGCCGAACTGTGGCGTTGAACGCGCCAGGGTGGCGAGGAAGATACCCAGCGCGGTACCGGCGAACAGGTACAGCGCAGTCACGGCCAGGAACAGCCCCATCGAGCCGGACAGCGGTACGCCCAGCGCCCCCTCCACCACCACCACCAGCGAAATCCAGGTGCAGATCACCACCACCAGTGCGTTGCTGCCGATCTTCGCCAGCATGATCTCCAGCGCGGTCAGCGGCAGCACCAGCAGGTGATCGAGGGTGCCGTGCTCACGCTCACGCAGCAGCGCGGTGCCGGTGAGGATGATCGCCAGGATGGTGATGTTGTTGACGATCTGGATCACTGCCAGGAACCAGCCGCCCTCCAGGTTGGGGTTGAACAGGGCCTTGGCGTTGATCAGCACCGGGCTCTGGGTGTTGGTCCGTTGGCTGTAGTCGAGCAGTTCGCGTTCGAAGATCCGGCCGATATAGCCCGCGCCCATGAATGCCTGGCTCATGGCGGTGGCATCGACGTTGATCTGCAGCTCTGGCGAGTGCCCCGCCAGCAGGTCGCTCTGGAAGTTGACCGGTATGTTGATGACGAAGGTGTACTGGCCGCTGTCCATGGCCTGGTCCAGGTGCCCGGCAGGCAGTGGCACGGCGGTCTGGAACTCCGGCGGCTGCAGGGCTTCGGCGAGCTTGCGCGAAAGCTGGCTGTGGTCTTCGTCCACCACGGCGACGCTGGCGTTGTGCACGCCGATCACCGAGCCGGCTGCGGGCATGTAGATGGCCACGCTGAAGGCGTACAGCAGAAACAGCAGCAGTACGCTGTCATGGCGCAGGCTGGTCAGTTCTTTCAGGCCCAGGCGCAGGGTGTGGTTCAGGCGCGACATGTCAGGCCTCCTGCTTCTTCAGCATGGCCAGGCTCAGGCCGATAAACACGGCAAAGAAGCTGAGCAGGATCAGGCACTGCGGCCACAGCTCGCGCAGGCCCAGCGCCTTGGTGAAGGTGCCGACCGCGATGTCGAGGAAATACCCCGCCGGGAACAACTGGCCCATTACTGCCGCCGCGCCGTCCAGCGACGAGCGCGGCACGATCAGGCCGGAAAACTGGATGGTCGGCAGGCTGGTGATGATCATGGTGCCCAGAATGGCCGCGATCTGCGTGCGGGTGAAGGCCGAGATCAGCAGGCCCAGGCTGGTGGTTGCCAGCAGGTAGGCCACGCCGCCACAGGCCAGGGCCAGCATGCTGCCCTTGAGCGGTACGGCGAACAGCCATCGGTTCATTGCAACCAGCAGGGCCAGGTTGACCAGGCTTACGGCCAGGTAGGGCAATTGCTTGCCCAGCAGGAATTCCAGGCGGGTGAGGGGTGTGGCGTAGAAATTGGTGATGGAGCCGAGTTCTTTCTCGCGGACGATGCCGAGCGCCGTGAGCATGGCGGGTATGAAGGCCAGGATCAGCGCCATCACACCGGGGCCGATGGCGTTCACGCTGACCACGTCCTGGTTGTAGCGCAAGCGTGTTTCCAGGCGCACCGGGGCCTGGCGTGGCTGAGGCTGTGGGCTGGCGGTGGCCAATTGCTCAAGGTTGGCCTGGTGCACGGCTTCGACGTAGTTGCGGCTGGTTTCGGCGCGGAACGGCATGCCGCCATCGAGCCAGGCTGCCACCACCGGTTGGCGCCCGGCGTACAGGTCGCGGCCAAAGCCGGGCGGGATCTCCAGGGCCAGCTTGATTTCCGAACGCTGCAGCCTCTGGTGCATGTCGCGGCTGTCGCGGATAGCCGGCTGCTCTGCAAAATAGCGCGAGCCGCGGAAGGCTTCGAGGTAGGCCCGGCTTTGCGGGCTCTGGTCCTGATCGTGTACGGCGAACGCGAGGTTTTCCACATCCAGTGAAATGCCGTAGCCGAAAATCACCATCATGAACAGTGCACCCAGCAGGGCAAAGGCCAGCCGCACCTTGTCGCGCAGCAACTCCTTGCCCTCGCGGCTGGCCACCGCCAGCAGCCGGCGCAAGCTGAAGCCCCGGCGCAGGGGGGGCGCGGCCGTGGCAGCCTGCTCCAGCACGGTATTGCCGGTGGCTTGTGGCGCGAGGTCCTGGGCTTGTTCCAGGCAGCGCACGAACGCGTTTTCCAGGGTGCTGCCCTGGTACTGGCGTTGCAGGGCGTCAGGCGTGTCGCAGGCCAGTACCCGGCCGGCGTGCATCAGCGAAATGCGGTCACAGCGCTGGGCCTCGTTCATGAAGTGTGTGGAGAGGAAGATGGTCACGCCCTGTTCGCGCGACAGCTCGACCAGCAGGCGCCAGAAGTCATCTCGGGCAGCCGGGTCGACGCCGGAGGTTGGCTCATCGAGGATCAGCACTTCAGGCCGGTGCAGCACCGCGACCGCCAGTGAAAGACGCTGGCGCAGGCCAAGGGGCAGGGCAGCGGACGGTTGCTCGGCGATGCCGCCGAGGTCGAAGCGTTCGATCAGCTCATCGATGCGCTGGGCGCTCTCTGCCTTGGGCAGGTCGAACAGGCGGGCATGCAAGGCCAGGTTCTGCCGGGTGCTGAGTTCGCCATACAGCGAGAAGCTCTGCGACATGAAACCGACCCGCTTGCGCGTGGCCAGGTCACTGGCGTCCACCGGGCGGCCCAGCAGGCTGGCGCTACCCTCGCTGGCCGGCATCAGGCCGGTGAGCACTTTCATGGTGGTGGTCTTGCCGCAGCCGTTGGACCCCAGGAAGCCGAAGATCTCCCCGCGGCCGATGGCGAAGCTGACCTTGTTCACCGCAGTGAAGTCGCCAAAGCGCAGGGTCAGGTCGTGGGCCTCGATGGCGATCGGGCCATCGGTGGCCGGGCGCGGCGGGATGACCAGCGGCGGGTGTAGCGCCTTGCCCGCGCCCTGGTAGTGGGTGAAGGCGTCGTCGAGCTTGCCGCTGGGGGTGACCGCGGCAAGTTCGTGGCTGGGGCCTGCGGCCAGCAGGCGGCCGCCATCGAGCATCAGGCAATGTTCGAACTGCTGCGCTTCTTCCATGTAGGCGGTAGCCACCAGCAAGGTCAGCTGCGGGCGCTGCGCGCGCACCTGTTCCACCAGTTCCCAGAATCGCCGCCGCGACAGCGGGTCGACGCCGGTGGTGGGCTCGTCGAGGATCAGCAGGTCCGGCTCGTGGATCAGCGCGCAGCACAGGCCCAGCTTCTGCTTCATGCCGCCCGACAGCTTGCCGGCCGGGCGCTCGGCAAAGCGCAGCAGGTCGGTGGCTTGCAGCAGGTTGGCCATGCGCTGCTCGCACTCGCTGCGGCCCAGGCCGAACAGGGTAGCGAAAAAGCGGATGTTCTCGCTGATCGACAGTTCCGGGTACAGGTTGTTGCCCAGCCCTTGCGGCATGAACGCGACTTTCGGGTACAGCGCCGCGCGGTGGCGCCGCTGGCGGATCGAGCCACCCAGCACTTGCAGTTCGCCGGCTTGCAGGCGTTTTACCCCGGCGATCAACCCCAGCAGGGTCGATTTGCCTGCCCCGTCCGGGCCGATCAGCGCGCAGCGGGTGCCTGCAGGCAGGCCGAAGCCGAGGGTATGCAGGGCGACCTGGTCGCCGTACTGGTGGCGGATGCCCTCGGCCAGCAGTGCCGGGGCGCTCATTGCAGGTTAGCCGGCCAGTCCACCTCGGCCGTGCGTACATAGCCGGCCCCCGGCATGCCCGGCTTGGCCTGCGGTACGGCACCGGGGTCGCTCAGCCGCAGCTTCACCCGAAACACCAGCTTCTGCCGCTCGTCGCGGGTTTCCACCTGCTTCGGGGTGAATTGTGCCTTGGCCGCGACAAATGCCACCTTGGCCGGCAGGGCGCGCTCTGGCAGGGCATCGAGCACAATCCGCGCCTGGTCGCCGACGGTCAGCTGGCCGCTGGTGGAGGCGGGCAGATAGAGGTTCATGTACTGGTCGCTCGGGTCGATCAGCATCAGCACACGACCCCCGGCACCGAGTACCTCGCCGGGTTCGGCCAGGCGCAGTTGAATGATGCCGTTGATTGGCGCGCGCAGGCTGCTGTCGTCGATTTCGCTGGTCAGCTGGGCGACCTGGGCTTCGGCGGCGCCGATGGCCGCCTTGATCGCGGCCAGTTGGGCGCGGGCAGCGACCACGCCAGCGTTGGCCGTATCGAAGCGCGCCTGCTGCTGGTCGAGCAGTTGCTGGCTGGCGTATTTGCGTTGGAAGATTTCGCGCACGCGCTTGAGCTCTTGGCTGGCCAGCAGCAATTCACTTTGCCGCAGTTGCACGCTGGCCTGGGCGGCGGCGTAGTTTTCCCGGGCGCGGAGCACTTCGGCTTCGGCCTGGGTGCGTTGGGCCTCCATGGTGCGGGTGTCGATACGGGCAAGTAGCTGGCCGCAGGTTACGCTATCGCCCTCATCGACCAGTACTTCGGCCAGGCGGCCGGGGATTTTACTGGCGATCTGCACCTCGGTGGCTTCGAGGCGGCCGTTGCCCATGCTCAGGCCTTCGGGCAGCTGGTCGTGGAGCGACTTCCAGTACCCCAGCCCTCCGGCTGCCACGAGCAGGGCGAGCAGCGCGGTGGCGAAGATTCGGGGGGCGTATCGGCTCATCGTTGTGCATCCTTGCGCATGTCCACAGGGGATCATGGACTGCGGGCATGGATGGCGTATTGATGTCGGTCAAGGCGGTGAGTGCGGGTGATGCTCGGCTTGTCGGCGATCAGCCCCGGCACGGCTCCAACGACCCTGGCCCCGATTTCACCGCAACGCGACGACCACCGCCCACTGTTCGGCCGTTACCGGCATCACCGACAGCCGGCTGCCCTTTTGCACCAGCGGCAATTCCGCCAGGCCAGCCTGCTGTTTCAGCCAGCCCAGCTCCAGCACCCGCGGGAACGTTTGCACATGGGCCACATCCACCGCGCTCCACGGGTTCTTGTCGGGGGTGGCCTTGGCATCGTGATAGTGGCTCTGCGGGTCCAGGGCTGTCGGGTCCGGGTAAGCAGCGCGAGTGATTCTGGCAATACCGGCGATCCCGGGCTGTGGGCAACTGGAGTGATAGAAGAAAAACTCGTCACCAACGCTCATCGCCCGCAGAAAATTGCGTGCCTGGTAGTTGCGCACGCCGTCCCAGCGCGTTTCACCCAGCCGGCCAAGGGCTTCGATAGAGAGCTCGTCGGGCTCGGATTTCATTAGCCAGTAGGCCATGGATGCTGCTCCTGAAAAGGTTTGAAATAACCTGTTGCACGAAACCGACAGCCGGTTGGCGTCAAGGTTTGCGTGTGGGCGCAGGTTGTCGGAAAATGCGCCCCGTTTAAAGCGCGATGCGCCGGCGGTACCCAGAATATCGCCGAGTACAGAACAGTTTGCCTGGGGGGCAATCTTCAATGAATCAACGTAAAAAGCCGGATCTGCTGTGGATCCTGGTGTTCATCTTCGGCCTGGGTGTGGTCACTACCGGTTATGCGCAAGGGTTCTGGGAGCGCAAGCTGGACGACGCCTATCAGATGCCGGTCGACGCCAGCCAGCCACACCGTTGATACCCCCGCTGGCGCCGCTCAACGCGGTGCCAGGTACCAGTCACGGTCCGACACCGTGCCCTGCAGCGGTACGTCCCAGCTGGCCTGCGCCAGCCGTTCGACCTTCTGGCATTCATGCGCCAGCCCCAGCAGCAAAGGTTTCTTCCAGGTCTGGCGACGTGCCTGGTAGGCCAGGCTGCGATCGTAGAAACCACCGCCCATACCCAAGCGACCACCCACTTCGTCGAAGCCGACCAGCGGTAGCAGGATCAGGTCCAGCGCCCAGATCGGGCGCTGGCGCTTGCGGTCGGTAACCGGCTCGGGGATACCAAAGCGGTTGGGCTTCAGCTTCTCGCCATGCTCGAAGCGCTGGAACACCATGCGCGTACGCGGCCAGGCATGCAGCACCGGCAGGTAGGTGCGCTTGCCGCGGCGCTGGGCTTCGCGCATCAGCAGGCAGGGGTCGATTTCGCCGTCGTTGGGCAGGTACAGGGCAATGTGCCGGGCGCGGCGGAACAGCGGGTGCTGCGCCAGTTGGCGGTACAGACCAAGGGTGGCCTGGCGTTGCTGGGCAGGGCTGAGGGCGCGGCGGGCATTGCGGAGCAGGCGACGGAGCTGGGGACGTGTGAGCGGCGCGGTGTCGGTCATGGCACGATCAATCCCGGATGTGCTGGCCGACAGTGTCGGCCAAAACGAATTGCCCGCCGAGGGGGCGGGCAAGGAATTCAGGCTCCCCGATAAGACCGCTATCGGTGTAGCCCTTGAACCCGAAAGTTCAAGGTGGAGATTGCAGGGGGCGTTAAGGCTTTCCGTCGGGCGGACATGCACACCGGCCCCAGCGTGCAACCCCCGTGGTTGTGCGTATCGGCTCAGGGACATAACCGACTGGCGCATCCACCAGGGAGTGGCGCCAGTATACCAATCTCAGCCGATTTTGGTATCCGTGTCGTCGGACAAAGCCTTGTCGACCCGATCCAGCAGGTCGCGCACCTGTTCACGGTTGGTGTTGCTGACCGGCGCATCGGCCCGGTCTTCCTGGCGGTGGAGCATTTCGTGGGTGATGTTCAAGGCGGCCATCACCGCAATGCGGTCAGCGCCAATCACCTTGCCGCTGCTGCGGATTTCGCGCATCTTGCCGTCCAGGTAGCGCGCGGCGCTGACCAGGTTGTTGCGCTCTTCCGGCGGGCAGATGATCGAGTATTCCTTGTCGAGGATCTGCACGGTGACGCTATTGCTTGAACTCATGAGTCTTGCTCCAGAGCCTTGAGGCGTAAAATCATCGACTCGACTTTGCGCTTGGCGATCTCGTTCTTTTCGATGAGGTGGGCGCGCTCTTCGCGCCAGGATTTTTCCTGAGCTACTAGGAGTGCATTTTGCCGTTTTAGTTGCTCGACGCGCTCGATCAGCAACTCGAATCGGCTCATCAGTGCCTGCAGGTCGTTCTCTTGCGTAGGTTGCACTCGATTCGCTCCGTCGTTCAGTCACCTGGCGATGATGCCTCTCCCTGGGCGGCGACGGCCAGTGCCGATGGTCTTGGCGCGCCTGCCGGTGCTAGGATACAAGGTCTCCATTCTAGTCATTGCGCCGTCTGGCGCCTAGCAGACCATGCCCAATACCCAATCGCCCTACATCGCCTTCGCCATGCTGCTTTCCAGCAATGGCCACCCTGTCACCCCTGCCGAACTGCACGGCCTGCTGATCGGCCGCAGCTGCGCCGGTGCCGGCTTCGATGCCGATGCCTGGCTGGCCGATGCTGCCCAGCTGCTGGAAAACGAACCCGGTGACGCCGTGCGCAACGCCCTCATCGGCCTGCAGGAAATGGTCAAGGGCGAGCTGACCAGCGACGACATGGCGATCGTCCTGCTGCTGCCTACCGATGACGCCGCACTGACCGACCGCGCCACCGCGCTGGGCCAGTGGTGCCAGGGCTTCATTACCGGTTTCGGCCTGAACGCCGGCGGCAAGGACTTGTCCGACGAGGCCAAGGACGTGCTGCAGGACCTGGTGGCCATTTCCCAGGTGCAGGAAGCCCTCGAAGAATCCGAAGACGGCGAGAGCGACTACATGGAGGTCATGGAATACCTGCGCGTGGCGCCCCTGCTGCTGTTCTCCGAGCTGGCCAAGCCGGCCGCACCCGCGCCCAAGCCATCGCTGCACTGATCAACCGGGGGTAGTCTGCCCATGAGCCACATTCCCAAGGCCGAGTATGCCCGTCGGCGCAAGGCGCTGATGGCGCAGATGGTCCCCAACAGTATTGCCATCCTGCCCGCCGCCGCCGTTGCCATCCGCAACCGCGACGTCGAGCATGTGTACCGCCAGGACAGCGATTTCCAGTACCTCAGCGGCTTCCCGGAGCCGGAGGCGGTGATTGCGCTGATCCCCGGGCGCGAACACGGCGAATACGTGCTGTTCTGCCGTGAACGCAACCCTGAGCGCGAGCTGTGGGACGGCCTGCGGGCCGGCCAGGAAGGCGCGGTGCGCGATTTTGGCGCCGACGATGCCTTCCCCATCACCGATATCGACGAAATCCTGCCGGGCCTGATCGAAGGCCGCGAGCGGGTCTACAGCGCGATGGGCAGCAACCCCGAGTTCGACCGTCGGCTGATGGACTGGATCAATGTGATCCGCTCCAAAGCGCGTCTGGGCGCGCAGCCGCCGAACGAATTCGTTGCGCTGAATCACCTGCTGCACGACATGCGCCTGTATAAATCGGCGGCGGAAGTGAAGGTGATGCGCGCAGCTGCAGATATTTCTGCGCGTGCCCATGTGCGGGCCATGCAGGCCTGCCGTGCCGGGCTGCACGAGTACAGCCTCGAAGCCGAGCTGGACTACGAGTTCCGCAAGGGCGGGGCGAAGATGCCGGCCTACGGCTCGATCGTCGCGGCCGGGCGCAATGGCTGCATCCTGCATTACCAGCAGAACGACGCCCTGCTCAAGGACGGTGACCTGGTGCTGATCGACGCTGGCTGCGAAATCGATTGTTATGCCAGTGACATCACCCGCACCTTCCCGGTCAGCGGGCGGTTTTCGCCAGAGCAGAAGGCCATCTACGAGCTGGTACTCAAGGCGCAGGCGGCGGCGTTTGCCGAGATTGCCCCTGGCAAGCACTGGAACCACGCCCACGAGGCGACCGTGCAGGTCATCACCGAGGGCCTGGTTGAACTGGGCCTGCTTGAAGGCGAGGTGCAGGCGCTGATCGACAGCGAGGCCTATCGCGCCTTCTACATGCACCGCGCCGGGCACTGGCTGGGCATGGATGTGCATGACGTTGGCGAGTACAAGGTGGGCGGCGAGTGGCGGGTGCTGGAACCCGGCATGGCGCTGACCGTCGAACCGGGCATTTACATAGGTGCCGATAATCAGGCCGTGGCCAAAAAGTGGCGTGGCATTGGTGTAAGGATCGAGGACGACGTGGTAGTCACCAGGCAAGGTTGTGAAATCCTCACCTCGGGCGTGCCGCGCACGGTCGCGGAGATCGAGGCGCTGATGCTGGCTGCCCGCAAGGACGCCGCATGAATCGAGTGAACCTGGCGATCATCGGCGGTGGCCTGGTGGGCGCAAGCCTGGCCTTGGCCCTGCAGGCCGGGGCCAAGGCACGTGGCTGGAAAATCATGCTGATCGAGCCGTTCGCTCCCGGCGACAGCTTCCAGCCCAGCTACGATGCGCGCTCTTCGGCGCTGTCGTACGGCACCCAGCAGATCTATCAGCAACTCGGCCTGTGGCAGGCCATCGGCCGCCGCGCCGAGCCGATCCGGCAGATTCATGTTTCCGACCGTGGACGCTTTGGCGCCACCCGCCTGGATGCACTGGAAGAAGGCGTGCCGGCGTTGGGCTACGTGGTGGAAAACGCCTGGCTCGGCCAGTGCCTGTGGCAAGGGTTGGACAGCGACGTGGTGAGCTGGCGCTGCCCGGCGGAAGTGACGTCGATGCAGGCCATCGAAGGCGGCTACCGCCTTGTGCTCAACGATGAAACCCAGCTGGAGTGCGACCTGGCGGTACTGGCCGACGGTGGCCGCTCTGGCCTGCGCGAGCAACTGGGGATTCACGTGCGCCATACGCCTTACCAGCAAAGTGCGTTGATCGCCAACATCACCCCGGGCGAGGCCCATGGCGGCCAGGCCTTTGAACGGTTTACCGAAGAAGGCCCGATGGCCTTGCTGCCGCTGCCGGACAACCGCTGTGCACTGGTCTGGACCCGGCAGGGCATGGACGCGCGGCGTCTGGCCGACATCGACGAACGCAGCTTCCTGCGCGAGCTGCAGGGTGTGTTCGGCTACCGCCTGGGTGCCTTGCGCCAGGTAGGCGCGCGGCACCTTTATCCACTGTCATTGATCGAGGCCCAAGAGCAGGTGCGCCCGCACCTGGTGGTGCTGGGCAACGCCGCGCACAGCCTGCACCCCATCGCCGGCCAGGGTTTCAACCTGTCGCTGCGTGACGTGCAGTCGCTGGCCGACGCGCTGCTGGCTGGCCCGCAGCAACCCGGCGACCTGGCCACGCTGCAGGCCTATCGCCAACGCCAGCGTACGGACCAGGCCTTGACCATCGGTTTTTCCGACCAGGTCACCCGGCTGTTCGGCAGCAACCAGCCACTGCTGGCCGCCGGGCGCAACCTCGGCCTGCTTGGCCTGGATCTGCTGCCGCCGGCCAAAAGCTGGTTTGCCCGCCAGGCCATGGGCCTGGGCACCCGCCCCGATCCGCGGGGCCAGGCATGAGCAACCCCCGCAGGCTGGCGCGCCGGGCACGCATGTTGCGCTGGCTGTTGAACCTTTACCCGCCGTACCTCGGTGCCGGCATCCGTATCCAGCACATCAGCCCGGACCTGCGCAGCGTAAAGGTGTGCATGAAGCTGACCCGCTGGAACCGCAACTACGTCGGTACCCAGTTTGGTGGCAGCCTGTATTCGATGGTCGACCCGTTCTACATGCTGCTGCTGATCGAGCAACTGGGGCGCGACTACATTGTCTGGGACAAAGCCGCCAGCATCGACTTCATTTCGCCGGGCAAAGGCCCGGTATATGCCGAATTCCACGTCGATGACGCGCTGCTGGACGACATTCGCCAGCAGGCCGCCACCGGCAAGAAGTGCCTGCCGCGTTTGCAGGTTGATATCCGCGATGGCGCCGGTGAGCTGGTGGCGCGGGTCGATAAAACCCTATACGTGCGGCTGAAGCCGCAAGCGAGGCTGGCGTAAGGCATGGAAATGCGCGCAGATCTGTTGATTGTCGGTGCCGGTATGGTCGGCAGCGCTCTGGCCCTGGCATTGCGCCACAGTGGCCTGCAAATCCTGTTGCTCGACGGTGGCCCGCTGACGGTCAAGCCGTTCGATGCCCAGGCCGCGTTCGAGCCACGCGTCAGTGCGTTGTCGGCCGCCAGCCAGCGCATCCTCGAGCGCCTTGGCGCCTGGGAGGGCATTGCCCGGCGGCGTGCCACGCCTTACTCGGACATGCACGTGTGGGATGGCAGTGGCACCGGGCAGATTCACTTTTCGGCCGCCAGCGTGCATGCCCAGGTGCTCGGCCATATCGTCGAGAACCGGGTGGTGCAGGATGGCCTGCTGGAACGCCTGCATGACAGCGACATCGGCTTGCTGGCCAATGCGCGGCTGGAGCAACTGCGCCGCTCCGGTGACGAGTGGCTGCTGACTCTGGCCGATGGCAGGCAACTGCGCGCGCCGTTGGTGATCGCGGCCGACGGCGCCAACTCGGCGGTACGGCGCCTGGCCGGTTGCGAGACCCGCGAGTGGGATTACCTGCACCATGCCATCGTCACCAGTGTGCGTTGCAGCGCCGGGCACCAGGCTACCGCCTGGCAGCGCTTCACCGATGAAGGGCCCCTGGCCTTCCTGCCATTGACCCGCGATGGCCAGCAGGACTGGTGCTCGATTGTCTGGTCGACCACCCCGGAGCACGCCGAGCGACTGATGGCGCTGGATGAAACGGCGTTCCTGCAGGCGCTGGAGCGGGCCTTCGAGGGCCGACTGGGCGATGTACTGCAGGCCGACCCACGGGTGTGCGTGCCGCTGCGACAGCGTCACGCCAAGCGCTATGTGCAAGAAGGTCTGGCCTTGATCGGTGATGCTGCGCACACCATTCACCCGCTGGCGGGGCAGGGCGTGAACCTGGGCTTTCTGGATGCGGCGGTGCTGGCCGAGGTACTGGTCAATGCCTGCGAGCGTGGCGAGCGGTTGGCGGATGTGAAGGTGCTGAGCCGCTACGAGCGCCGGCGCATGCCGCACAACCTGGCGTTGATGGCGGCGATGGAGGGCTTCGAGCGGTTGTTCCAGGCCAATCCGTTGCCGCTGCGCTGGTTGCGTAACAGCGGGTTGAAACTGGTAGAGCAGATGCCGGAGGCCAAGGCACTGTTTGTGCGTCAGGCGTTGGGGCTCAGTGGTGACCTGCCAGATCTGGCAAAGGCCTGAAGGCCGCCGACAATGCCTTGTTGGAGCAGCCTTGTGCTGCCAAGAGGCTCGGTAGCCTAGCCGAACATCTGGATCAGGCTGCTGGCCCTTTCGCAGCACAAGGCGGCTCCTACAAAGGCAATGTGCGGCTTCTGCAACATCCGGTAACTGCGCGGAGGGTGAGCTGGAAAATGGGATTCACTACCATTTGCGCCTCTCATACGATCCGAGGAGTGCTTTCCATGTTGCCACGCAAGCCCCTACTGGCCGCCCTGGCCCTGACCCTGTTCGGCGGCACTGCCCAGGCAGCAGACGAAGTGGTGGTGTACTCCTCGCGCATCGACGAGCTGATCAAGCCGGTCTTCGATGCCTATACCGCCAAGACCGGGGTGAAGATCAAGTTCATCACCGACAAGGAAGCACCGTTGATGCAGCGCATCAAGGCCGAGGGCGATAACGGCGTGGCCGACCTGCTGCTGACCGTGGATGCCGGCAACCTCTGGCAAGCCGAGCAGATGGGCATCCTGCAGCCGATCAAGTCCGACATCATCGACCAGAACATCCCGCCCCAGTACCGCGCCTCGTCCCATGAATGGACCGGCCTTAGCCTGCGGGCGCGCACCATCATCTACGCCACCGAGCGGGTCAAGCCGCAGGAGCTGAGCACTTACGAGGCCCTGGCCGACAAGCAATGGGAAGGCCGCCTGTGCCTGCGTACAGCGAAGAAGGTGTACAACCAGTCGCTGACCGGCACCCTGATCGAAACCCATGGCGAGGCCAAGACCGAGCAGATCGTCAAAGGCTGGGTCAACAACCTGTCCACCGATGTGTTCTCCGACGACAACGCCGTGATCCAGGCGGTCGCGGCTGGCCAATGCGACGTGGGCGTGGTCAACACCTATTACTACGGCCGCCTGCACAAGCAGAACCCGCAGCTGCCGGTGAAGATCTTCTGGCCCAACCAGGGTGACCGTGGCGTGCACGTGAACCTGTCGGGCATCGGCCTGACCAAGCACGCACCACACCCGGAAGCGGCGAAAAAACTGGTGGAATGGATGACTGGCGAGGAGGCGCAGAAGCTGTTTGCCGACATCAACCAGGAGTTCCCGGCCAACCCTAAGGTCAAGCCTTCGGAGGAAGTCGCGGCGTGGGGCAGCTTCAAGGCTGACAGCATTCCTGTGGAAATTGCCGGCAAGCGCCAGGCTGAGGCCATCCGCCTGATGGATCGGGCTGGCTACAACTAAGCGCCAAGGCTTATCCTTCCGGGGCCTGCAAGGGCCCTTTCGCGGCGGTTCATCGGAACGCCGAACCGCCGCGAACGACCGCGCAGCGGTCGCCATCGCCATCGAGAACCACGCCTTGCCTCACACCCCCCAACGCCGCTGGTACCTCCCGGTCTCACTGATCGCGGCCCTGGTACTCCTGCCCCTCAGCGTCCTGCTGCTGTCCTGGCAATCGATCGACCTGCAGATCTGGTCGCACCTGCTCGACACCCAGATGAGCCGCCTGCTCGGCAATACCCTGACCCTGGTGGTGGGGGTCGGCATCGGCGTCACCGTGCTGGGCGTGAGCCTGGCATGGCTCACCAGCCTCTGCGAGTTCCCCGGCAGGCGCTGGCTGGACTGGGCACTGATGCTGCCATTCGCCATCCCGGCCTACGTGCTGGCATTCGTCTTCGTCGGCCTGCTGGACTTCGCCGGCCCGGTGCAAACCGCCCTGCGCGAGGTATTCGGGCCGATGCGCCTGCCACGCGTGCGCTCCACCGGCGGGGTGATCATCGTGCTGGTGCTGGTGTTCTACCCCTATGTCTACCTGCTGGCACGCACGGCGTTCCTGGCCCAGGGCAAGGGCCTGATGGAAGCGGCCCGCGTACTCGGCTTGTCCCCCCTGCAGGCGTTCTGGCGCGTGGCCCTGCCCATGGCGCGGCCGGCAATCGGTGCCGGTATTGCCCTGGCCCTGATGGAAACCCTGGCTGACTTCGGTGCGGTGGCGGTGTTCAACTTCGACACTTTCACCACCGCCATCTACAAGACCTGGTACGGCTTCTTCAGCCTTTCCAGCGCGGCGCAGCTGGCCAGCCTGCTGTTGCTGGCGGTGATGCTGGTGCTGTACGGCGAGCGCCGGGCACGGGGCGCCAGCCGCAGCGGCAACGAACGCCCGCGGGCGCAGGCGCTGTATCACCTGCGTGGGGTCAAGGCGTTGCTGGCCAGCGGCTGGTGCCTGCTGGTGTTTGCCTGCGCCTTCGTCATCCCGCTGCTGCAGCTGCTGGCGTGGTTCTGGCAGCGCGGCAGGCATGACCTGGACGAGCGCTATGTCGGCCTGGTACTGCACACCCTGTACCTGGGCGGCATGGCGGCGCTGGTGACGGTGTGCGTGGCATTGCTGCTGGCGTTTGCCCGGCGCCAGGCGCCGACAGGCGGTATCCGCGCCGGGGTCGGGCTGGCCAACCTGGGCTATGCCTTGCCAGGTTCGGTGCTGGCGGTGGCGATCATGCTGGCCTTCAGTTACCTCGACAACCACCTGGTCATCCCGCTGTCGACCTGGCTGGGCGGGGCGGGCAAGCCGCTGCTGCTCGGCAGCCTGTCGGCGTTGCTGCTGGCTTATCTGGTGCGCTTCATCGCGGTGGCCTACGGGCCGCTGGAAAGCAGTCTGGAGCGCATTCGCCCGTCATTGCCCGAGGCCTCGCGCAGCCTGGGCGTAGGTGGCGCAAGATTGTTTTTCAAGGTGTATCTGCCGTTGCTGGTACCGGGTGCGCTGAGCGCGGCCCTGCTGGTGTTCGTCGATGTGCTCAAGGAAATGCCGGCCACCTTGCTGATGCGTCCGTTCGGCTGGGATACCCTCGCGGTGCGCGTGTTCGAGATGACCAGCGAAGGCGAGTGGGCGCGGGCCTCGTTGCCGGCGCTGACCCTGATAGTTGTGGGCTTGCTGCCGGTTATCGGCCTGATCCGCCGTTCGGCACGACGACCCGGTCACAGTCAGTGAGGATGCCAGTTCGCGACCTTGCGGCTACAATGCGCGGCATTCGCGCGGCGGGTCCTACAAGAAGAGCTGACGACCAAACGTCATCGACCGCCGCCGCTTCGCCACGCCCGGAAGGAGAAACCCATGGGACAGCGCACGCTTTTGTATGACCTGCACCTGGCGCTAGGTGCCAAGACGGTCGATTTCGGTGGCTGGGACATGCCCCTGCACTATGGCTCGCAGGTGGAAGAGCACCATCAGGTGCGTAGCGACTGTGGGGTTTTCGATGTTTCCCACATGACGGTGATCGATGTCGATGGCGCTGACGCCACTGTCTGGCTGCAGCATCTGCTGGCCAACGATGTCGCCCGGCTCGAAGGGGTTGGCAAGGCGATGTACAGCCCGCTGCTTAACGAGCAGGGCTGCGTCATCGATGATCTGATCGTCTACCGCACGGCAAACGGCTATCGCCTGGTTACCAACGCCGCCACCCGGGCCAAGGTGCTCGATTGGCTTGAGCTTCAGCAGGCCGACCATTCCGTGAGCTTCAAGGCACGCCCCGACCTGGCCATTCTCGCAATCCAGGGGCCGCACGCCCGCGAAAAAGTCGCAGCTTTGCTCAGTGCCTCGCGCGCCGCTCTGGTGCGTGAGCTGCGCCCGTTCGAAGGCGTAGCGGAAGGTGACTGGTTCATTGCCCGCACCGGGTACACCGGTGAAGACGGCCTTGAGATCATCTTCCCGGGTGATCAGGCCGTGGCTTTCTTCAACGATCTGGTCGGTGCCGGGATTGCTCCAAGCGGGCTAGGCGCCCGCGATACCCTGCGCCTGGAAGCCGGCATGAACCTGTACGGCCAGGATATCGACGAAGCCCACACCCCGCTCACCTCCAACCTGGGCTGGTCGATCGCCTGGGAGCCAGCCGACCGCGACTTCATCGGCCGCACCGGCCTGTTGGCGGAAATCGAGCACGGCGTGCAGGAAAAACTGGTTGGCCTGGTGCTTGAAGAGCGTGGTGTATTACGTGCCCACCAGGTGGTACGAGTAGCCGGCATTGGCGAAGGGGAGATCACCAGTGGTAGTTTCTCACCTACGCTGAGCAAGTCCATTGCTCTTGCGCGCGTACCCATGGCTACCGGTGACCGGGCCGAGGTGGAAATCCGCGGCAAGTGGTACCCGGTGCGGGTGGTGAAACCAACCTTCGTGCGCCACGGCAAGATCCTGATCTGAACAATTTTTAACGGCGGGCCTACCGCTGAGCCAATCGAGGAATTCAAGACATGAGCAATATCCCCGCCGACCTGCGTTTTGCCGAAAGCCATGAATGGGCCCGCCTGGAAGCCGACGGCACGGTGACCGTGGGCATCAGCGACCACGCCCAGCAAGCCCTGGGTGATGTGGTGTTTGTCGAACTGGCCGAAGTCGGCAAGGTGTTTGACGCTGGCGACGCTGCCGGTGTGGTCGAGTCGGTGAAGGCCGCTTCGGATATCTACGCGCCGATCGGTGGCGAAGTGATTGCGGTGAACGAAGAGCTGGCCGATAGCCCGGAGCAGCTGAACGAAGAACCTTACGGCGCGTGGATCTTCAAGCTGAAGCCTACTGACAAGGCCGAGCTGGACAAACTGCTGGATGCTGCGGGCTACAAGGCGGCCATCGGCGAGTAATACCGCGTCGCCTGCTTCGCGGCTAAAGCCGCTCCTACACAGATACAGCGCTGCACCCGAAACCGGTGCAGCCCCCTGTAGGAGCGGCTTTAGCCGCGAAGAGGCCGGGCCTGTAAACAAGTTTCCCCGCAGAATCGGCAATCCCTTCCTAGACTTGTAAGTCTCCATGAGACCTGGTCCAGGAAGAGAGCGTCGTCATGTCCCAGTCGCCGTCCCTGCGTCAACTGCAAGAACTCAACCCTTTCCTGCGTCGCCACCTGGGCCCCGATGCCGCGGAGCAGCAGGCCATGCTCGATGCGCTGGGCATTACCAGTCGCAGTGAGCTGATCGAGCAGACCGTACCGCCCGATATTCGCCTCAATCGCCCTCTCGACCTGCCGCCGGCGCTGGACGAGCAAGCCGCCCTGGCCAAACTCGCCGGTTACGCAGAGCAGAACCAGGTCTGGACCAGTCTGATCGGCATGGGCTACCACGGCACCATCACCCCAACCGTGATCCTGCGCAACGTGCTGGAGAACCCGGGCTGGTACACCGCCTACACCCCCTATCAACCCGAGATCGCCCAAGGCCGGCTCGAGGCGCTGCTGAACTTCCAGCAAATGGTCATCGACCTCACCGGGCTGGCCCTGGCCAATGCCTCTCTGCTCGACGAAGCCACCGCCGCCGCCGAAGCCATGGCCCTGGCCAAACGGGTGGCGCGCAACAAGAGCAATGCCTTCTTCGCCGACCAGCACTGCCATCCACAGACCTTGTCGGTACTGAAGACCCGTGCCGAGGGTTTTGGCTTCGAGCTGATCGTCGATTCTGTGGATAACCTTGGCAAACACGCGGTATTCGGCGCTTTGCTGCAGTATCCCGATACCCACGGCGAAGTGCGCGACCTGCGCCCGCTGATCGACCGGTTGCACGGCCAGCAGGCCCTGGCCTGCGTCGCTGCCGACCTGCTCAGCCTGGTGGTACTGGCGCCGCCTGGGGAGCTGGGCGCGGATGTGGTACTGGGGTCGACCCAGCGCTTCGGCGTGCCGATGGGCTACGGCGGCCCCCATGCTGCCTATTTCGCCTGCCGCGACGACTACAAGCGGGCCATGCCCGGGCGCATCATCGGCGTGTCCCGCGATGCGCGGGGCAACACCGCGCTGCGCATGGCTTTGCAAACGCGTGAGCAGCATATCCGCCGCGAGAAGGCCAACTCCAATATCTGCACGGCCCAGGTGCTGCTGGCCAATATCGCCGGTTTCTATGCGGTGTACCACGGGCCGCAAGGCCTGCAGCGTATTGCCCAGCGGGTGCATCGGCTGACCTTGATCCTGGCCGCAGGCCTTGAGGCCAAGGGCATCCAGCGCCTCAACCAGCACTTCTTCGACACCCTTACCGTGGATGTGGGTGGCGCGCAGGCCGCCATCATCGAAAGCGCCGAAGCGGCGCACATCAATCTGCGCATCCTTGGTCGCGGGCACCTGGGTGTCAGCCTGGACGAAACGTGCAACGAGCAGACGGTGCTGCGCCTGCTGGACATCTTCCTGGGTGTCGACCACGGCCTGGACATTGCGGCACTCGACCAGCTGGCACTGCCCGAGGGCATCCCGGCCAACCTGGTGCGGCGCACGCCATTGCTCGCCCACCCGGTGTTCAACCTGCATCACAGCGAAACCGAGATGCTGCGCTACCTCAAGCAGCTGGAAAACAAGGACCTGGCCCTGAACCAGTCGATGATCCCGCTGGGGTCGTGCACCATGAAACTCAACGCCACCAGCGAGATGATCCCCATTACCTGGCCGGGTTTCGCCCAACTGCACCCGTTTGCCCCGGCGGCCCAGGCTACGGGTTACAAGGCGATGATCGACGAGCTGGAAAGCTGGCTGTGTACGATCACCGGTTTCGACGCCATCTGCATGCAGCCCAACTCGGGCGCCCAGGGTGAGTACGCCGGCCTGATGGCCATCACCCGCTACCACCGCAGCCGCCACCAGCCGCAACGAACCCTGTGCCTGATCCCGTCCTCGGCCCACGGTACCAACCCGGCTTCGGCGCAAATGGCCGGTATGGAGGTGGTGATCGTCGATTGCGACAACGATGGCAACGTCGACCTGGCCGACCTGAAGGCCAAGGCCCATGCGGCTGGCGAGCGCTTGTCATGCCTGATGATCACCTATCCGTCGACCCACGGCGTGTACGAAGAGGGCATTCGCGAAATCTGCGAGGTGGTGCATCAGCACGGCGGGCAGGTGTACATGGACGGCGCCAACCTCAATGCCCAGGTGGGCCTGGCGCGGCCGGCAGACATCGGTGCCGACGTTTCGCACATGAACCTGCACAAGACCTTCTGCATCCCCCACGGCGGTGGCGGCCCGGGCATGGGGCCAATCGGCATCCGTGCGCACCTAACGCCATTTGTCGCCAGCCACCCGGTGGTACCGGTGCCGGGCCTGGACCCCAACAACAGCGCGGTCAGCGCCGCACCCTGGGGCAGCGCCAGCATTCTGCCGATCAGCTGGATGTACATTGCCATGATGGGGCCACAGCTGGCCGATGCCAGCGAAGTGGCGATTCTCTCGGCCAACTACCTGGCCAGCCAGCTGGGTGGCGCCTTCCCGGTGCTCTATCGCGGGCGCAACCAGCGGGTGGCGCATGAGTGCATCCTCGACCTGCGGCCGTTGAAGGCCTTGACCGGCATCAGCGAGGAGGACGTGGCCAAGCGCCTGATGGACTATGGTTTCCACGCGCCGACCATGTCATTCCCGGTACCGGGCACGCTGATGGTGGAGCCGACCGAGAGTGAATCGAAGGCCGAGCTGGACCGGTTCGTCGAGGCGATGCTGGCGATTCGGGCGGAAATTGCTGAGGTGCAGGAGGGCAACTGGCCAGCGGAGAACAACCCGCTCAAGCATGCGCCGCATACCTTGGCCGATGTGCTGGGGGCGTGGGAAAGGCCGTATAGCCTGGAGCAGGCGGTGGCGCCCAGTGCTCATGTGCGTCAGCACAAGTACTGGCCGGCGGTGAACCGGGTCGACAATGTGTATGGGGACAGGAATCTGTTCTGTGCGTGTGTGCCGGTGGAGGCTTATCGCTGAGGATGGTGTGGATTCTTCGCGGGCTTGCCCGCGAAGAATCCAGCGCGGTTATTCGGCTACCGCGTTCTTGGCCAGGATGGCATTGGCCAGCTCCATGTCGGATGCCTGCATGCCCGGGTTCTCCGCGCGCACCTGGTTCAGCGCCGACTCCAGGAACGGCCCGCGAATGGCGCCCTCGCTGGCCACGAAGCTGCCGGCGTCATCCTGCGCCGCCATCACCAGCTTGTGATCCCGCGAGGTCAGGTAGCTGGATGCGGTAGTGGCACCGGAAGAAATCACGTTACGCCAAAAGGTATCGGCCATGGCCGAGCCAAGAGGCAGCGAAAGCAAGGCAGCGGCGGCGATGGCGGTTTTGAGACGCATGTTGAAACACCTCGAAGGGTGAGGGTTGAAGATGCGCGGTTTGATCTTGCTTCAGAGGGCAAGTTCCTTGATTACAAGGGTTTTTTGCTCAGGAACAGGCCCGCAGTACTTCCTCCAGCCGGGTCTGCCCGCAGGCCACTTTGGCCTCCCCACAGCTGCGCAAATCGAGCAGCCCATCGGCCACGGCCTGGCGCCGTAGGGTGGCCAGGTCGCTGCCCGGGCCTATCTGCGCACGCAGGCTGTCGCTGGGCACCAATAGTTCGAACAGCCCCGTGCGGCCATGAAACCCGGTGCCGCGGCAAGTACGGCATGGCTGGCCGCTGGTTGCCGCCGCATCGCCCCGGCAGTCGGCACACAGCGTGCGCACCAGTCGCTGGGCCATGACCCCGACCAGCGTTGCCTTGAGCAGGTAGTCGGCAACACCCAGCTCTTGCAGGCGGGTAATCGCCGCGCAGGCGTCGTTGGTATGCAGGGTCGACAGTACCAGGTGACCGGTCAGCGCTGCCTGTACCGCCACCAGAGCGGTTTCGCGGTCGCGAATTTCGCCGATCATGATGATATCCGGGTCCTGGCGCAGCATCGCCCGCACACCGCTGGCAAACGTAAGGTCCAGGGTGGGCTGGACCTGCAGCTGGTTGAAGGCGGGCTCCAGGCGCTCGATCGGGTCCTCTATGGTGCACAGGTTGACCTGCGGCGTGGCCAGCAGCTTGAGGCTGGCATACAGCGTGCTGGTCTTGCCGGAGCCGGTGGGCCCGGTCACCAGGATGATGCCCTGGCGCTGGCGCAGCAGGTCGTGCCACCGGGCCAGTTGTTGCCCTTGCAGGCCGAGCCGGTCAAAGCCCACCTGCAGTTGTTGCGGGTCGAACAGGCGCAGCACCAGCTTTTCACCAAACGGGGTTGGCAGGGTCGATAGCCGCAGCTCCACTTCGCCGCCATCTTGCAGCCGGCTTTGCAGCCGGCCGTCTTGTGGCCGGCGCTTTTCCGCTACATCCATCCGGCCAAGGTGTTTCAGGCGGCTGACCAATGCCAGGGTCACCCCGGCGGGGAAGGCGTACACGTTATGCAGCACGCCGTCGATGCGGTAGCGCAGCTGGCCCTGCTCGCGGCGCGGTTCCAGGTGGATATCGCTGGCGCGCTGCTCGATGGCGTACTGCAGCAGCCAGTCGACGATATGCACGATGTGCGCGTCGTCCGCGCTGGCTTCGGCCTGGCGCTTGCCCAGCTCCAGCAGCTGTTCGAGTTCGCCAAGGCTGGCCGATTGCTGGTGTTGCGCACCTTTTACCGACTGGGCCAGACGGGAGAACGACTGCGCTGACTGGCGCAGTTGCAGTGGGCTGGCAAGGACACGACGGATCGGCCGCCCCAGGCTGCGGGCCAGGTCGGCCTGCCAGTCCTGCTGGTAGGGCTGGGCACTGGCGACCGTAACGCTGGATGGGTCGGCAGCGACGATGAGGATGCCATGGCGCTGGGCGAACGCCGGGGAGATCAGACCCGCGACCTGGGGCAGGTCGAGTTGCAGGGGGTCGATGCGCAGGTAGGGCTGGCCGACCTTGCCGGCCAACCATTGGCAGAGGTACTCCAGGTCCAGGGGGTGGCCAGGGTCCTGGCGGTTTTCAAGGTGGCAGGCGGCAATTTGCTCGAGGGGGTGGCAGGCTGGCTTGGCTGCGGCGTGTTCGAGCACGTGCAGGGTGTCGTTGGCGTGCAGGTGCTGATCAGCCAGCAGCGCTTCGAGGACGCGCTTGAGGTCGAGTGCCGGGTTGTCGGGGGTATGCATGATTGGCGTCCGTGCCTGATGGAAGTGCTGAGCAAGGCTAGCCCGGACGGGGGAGGGTTACCGCGAAAGTTAAGTTTCGAAATCTTGCTGTGCCTGTGCCGGCCTCTTCGCGGGCAAGCCCGTCCTCATAGAAGTGCATATAACTTACTGATTTAGAAGGGACCCTGTGGGAGCGGGCGCGCCGGCTCCCAGAGGTTACGCGGAGCGCCCAGCATCAGTTCTCTGGGCGACAGCGCAGCCCAATGAGCTGGGCAATCTCCTACAGGGATCAGCCCTTGAGCAGGTGCTTCCAGCCGCGGCTCTGATCGACTGCACGCGCCTGGTCGATGCGCGCCTCAAGCAGCTCGTTGGGCTCTTCGCCCAGCGGCGATTCCGCCAGCTCGTGGAGTTTTTTCAGGTCGCCATACAGGCGGTCCATCTGTGGTGCTTCGAGCACTTGGCGGGCATGGTGCAGCCAGGCCAGCAACTGCTCGATACGTGGCAGCTGCTCGGCCAGGTCTTCCGGGCGCTGGGTGTACAACGGCAGCTTCAATGCACGGCCTTCTTCGCCCAGCAGGTGCGCCAGCCAGTTGGCCAGCTGCGCCTTGCCCTGACGTTCGCCGCGGCCCTTGCGGTCCACGGTCCAGGCACGGGCCAGCAGCCAGCGCGAGGTTTCCAGCGAGAACTGGCCCCAGCGCACATCTTCCAGCTCTTCGGCAAACTGCTCGGGGGCGGCGCGGCGGATGTCTTCGTCATCGTTACCGGCCTGCACCAGCGGGCGCCAGTCTTCGAGCAAGGCGTCGAGGCTGCTGCGCAGGTCGCGGGTGGTGGCACGTGGCGCGGCCTGGCCCAGGCTGGCGGTGAGCGCCCGCAGCTCGCTCAGGCAATCGACCCAGTCTTGCAGCAGACGCCAGTGGCCGTTGTGGCGGTATTGCTCGGCCAGGCGCTGGCTGCTGGCCAACAGTTGCCAGGCCACCGCAGCGTAGGCGTCGTCCAAGGCCATTGCGGCGTCCAGCTCGGTGCTGGGCAGGCCCAGCTCGTAGCTGTCCGGCTGCAGCAGGCGGTAGCCACGCTCGGCCTTGCTGATGTCGCAGGGCATCAGCGGCAGGCTGGCGGCCAGCTCGGCGGCCAGCTCCAGCAGGGCTTGCGGCTCACCTTCGCGCAGTTCCAGCTCCAGCTCGCAAATCTCTTCCTTGCGCTTGCCGGCGATGACGAAGCCTTGGTCCAGCGCAGCTTCGATCACCACTTTGCTCTTGCCACGGCCCCAGGCGATTTCGGCGAATTCACGGGTGAAATCGGTGCTGAACAGCGGCTTGATGGTTTTCTTGTCCAGGTCGGCCAGCTGCTCGGGCCAGCAGGTGGCGTCGAGTTTCTTCAGGTCGAGCTTGGCCTTGTCCAGCTGCCATTCATGTTCCTGGCGTACGGACAGACCGGCCACGCTCTGGCCACGGCACTTCAAGGTCTGGATGATGACTTCGCCATCGCGGCGCAGGCGCAGGGCGACGCGGGCCGCAGAAAGCTCGCGCTCGGGGGTGTCGAAGTACTGGTTGGTCAGTTCGCGGGTCTGCCAGCCGGACTTGTTGCGCTTTTTCAGCAGAGGGTGCTCGCGCAAGGCGGCAAGGGTCTCGCGACTGGCGCGGAGCTTGAGTTCGGTTTCTTTGTGCATCACAGACTCGAAGGAGGGGGCGTGGTTGCCAAGGAGTTTACAGCAGTCGGCTGTCGACTGTTGGATCGTGGTCGATTGTTCGCGGGGTTGTCCTGCGAATGGACGGCATTGTTATGATGGGTAACGCTTCCGAGGAGTACGCGCATGCCGTTGCCGACGCTGAAAGACCAGTTTGCCGCCTTGATCGCCGCGCCTTCGGTCAGTTGCACCCAGCCCGCGCTCGACCAGTCCAACCGCCAGGTCATCGACCTGCTGGCCGGCTGGCTGGGCGACCTGGGGTTCGCCTGCGATATCCAGCAGGTCAGCCCCGGCAAGTTCAACCTGCTGGCCAGCCGTGGCAGCGGCCCGGGTGGCCTGGTGCTGGCCGGGCACAGTGACACCGTGCCCTATGACGACCAGCTGTGGGCCAGCGACCCACTGAAGCTGACCGAGGCCGATGGCCGCTGGATCGGCCTGGGCAGCTGCGACATGAAGGGCTTCTTCGCGCTGGTCATCGAAGCGGTCATTCCGTTGCTGGAGCACGATTTCAAGCAGCCGCTGCTGATCCTCGCCACCTGCGATGAAGAAAGTTCCATGTCCGGCGCCCGTGCCCTGGCGGAGGCCGGCCAGCCGCTGGGCCGCGCGGCGGTGATTGGCGAGCCTACCGGGTTGCGGCCGATCCGCATGCACAAGGGCATCCTCATGGACCGCATCGATATCCTCGGGCGCAGCGGCCATTCGTCGGACCCAAGCCTGGGCCGCAGCGCGATGGAGGCCATGCACGCGGTGATGGCCGAGCTGATGGGCCTGCGCCAGCAATGGCAGGAAAACTACAGCAACCCGCAGTTCAGCGTGCCAACCCCTACCCTGAACTTCGGCTGCATCCACGGCGGTGACAACCCCAACCGCATCTGTGGCCAGTGCGCCCTGGAATTCGACCTGCGCCCGCTGCCAGGCATGGATGTGGAGCAATTGCGCGCGGCCATCCGCGAAAAACTGCGGCCCGTAGCCGAGCGCCATGAAGTGCGTATCGACTACGCGCCGCTGTTCCCGGAGGTGCCCGCGTTCGAGCAAGCCGCCGACGCCGAGCTGGTGCAGGTGGCAGAACGCCTGACCGGCCATCGCGCCGAAGCGGTAGCGTTCGGCACCGAAGCGCCTTATCTTCAGCAGCTGGGCTGCCAGACCATCGTGCTGGGCCCTGGCGACATCGCCTGTGCCCACCAGCCCGGCGAATACCTGGAAATGTCACGAATCGAGCCTACCGTGCGTCTATTGCGTGACCTGATCCGGCACTATTGCCTGCACTAAACGTCAATCAAGTTGATTCGTTCCTGCCTAGAGGAGACCGCGCGTGACCGCAAGCCTGTTCCGACGATGATCCTGAACGCCCCCTGTATCGCCGTTCTCCGTCCACTTATCCACAGGCCCTGTCATGCCCGACTACGTCAACTGGCTGCGTCATGCCTCCCCGTACATCAATGCCCATCGCGACTGCACCTTCGTGGTCATGCTCCCTGGCGATGGGGTGGAACACCCTAATTTCGGCAATATCGTTCACGACCTGGTGCTGCTGCACAGCCTTGGCGTGCGGCTGGTGCTGGTGCACGGCTCGCGCCCGCAGATCGAAAGCCGCCTGGCTGATCGCGGCCTCACCCCGCACTACCACCATGGCCTGCGCATCACCGATGCCGCCACCCTGGACTGCGTGATCGATGCCGTAGGCGCCCTGCGCCTGGCCATCGAGGCGCGCCTGTCGATGGACATCGCTGCCTCGCCGATGCAGGGCTCGCGGCTGCGCGTGGCGTCTGGCAACCTGGTCACGGCGCGGCCGATCGGCGTGCTCGAAGGGGTGGACTACCACCACACCGGCGAAGTGCGCCGGGTCGACCGCAAGGGCATCAGCCGCCTGCTCGACGAGCGCTCCATCGTGCTGCTGTCGCCGCTGGGCTATTCGCCCACCGGAGAAATCTTCAACCTGGCCTGCGAAGACGTGGCCACCCGTGCCGCCATCGAACTGGGCGCCGACAAGCTGCTGCTGTTCGGCGCCGAACCGGGCCTGTTGGACGCCGACGGCAAGCTGGTGCGCGAGCTGCGCCCGCAGCAGGTTGCGCCGCACTTGAAGCGTCTGGGCAGCGACTACCAGGGCGAATTGCTGGATGCCGCCGCCGAGGCCTGCAAAGGCGGCGTGGCGCGCAGCCATATCGTCAGCTATGCCGAGGACGGTGCCTTGTTGACCGAGCTGTTCACCCGTGGCGGTGGCGGCACACTGGTGTCGCAGGAGCAGTTCGAAGTGGTGCGCGAGGCGACCATCGAGGATGTCGGCGGCTTGCTGGACCTGATCAGCCCGCTGGAAGAGCAGGGCATCCTGGTGCGCCGCTCGCGCGAGGTGCTGGAGCGCGAGATCGAACAGTTCAGCGTGGTCGAGCGCGAAGGCATGATCATCGCCTGTGCGGCGTTGTACCCGATTGCCGATTCCGAGGCCGGTGAGCTGGCGTGCCTGGCGGTGAACCCGGAATACCGCCATGGTGGGCGTGGGGATGAACTGCTGGAGCGTATCGAAAGCCGGGCGCGGCAGATGGGCTTGAATACCCTGTTCGTGCTGACGACGCGCACGGCGCACTGGTTCCGCGAACGCGGGTTTGCGCCCAGTGGTGTGGAGCGGCTGCCGGCGGCGCGGGCTTCGCTGTACAACTACCAGCGCAATTCGAAGATTTTCGAGAAGTCTTTGTAAACCTTTACTGGCCCTATCGCCGGCAAGCCAGCTCCCACAGGTACTGCACAGCCTTCAAAGCTGGCCTCTACCTGTGGGAGCTGGCTTGCCGGCGATAGGGCCGGTACAGCCGGTGCATTCCCCAGAATGAAAAACGCCGCCCTTGTGGGCGGCGTTTTCATTTACACGGTATGCAGATACCAGTTGTACTCGAGGTCGGAGATCGAGTGTTCGAACTCCTCCAGCTCGCTTTCCTTGCACGCGACAAAGATGTCGATGTACTTCGGATCGATGTACTTGTTCAGGATCTCGCTGTCGTCCAGCTCGCGCAGGGCATCGCGCAGGTTGTTCGGCAGGCTCTGCTCGTGCTGCTCGTACGAGTTGCCCTCGACTGGCGCGCCTGGCTCGATCTTGTTGGTCAGGCCGTGGTGCACGCCAGCCAGCACAGCCGCCATCATCAGGTACGGGTTGGCGTCGGCACCGGCCACGCGGTGTTCGATGCGCACGGCATCCGCCGAGCCTGTTGGTACACGCAAGGCCACGGTGCGGTTGTCCAGGCCCCAGCTGGGCGCGTTCGGCACGTAGAACTGTGCGCCAAAGCGGCGGTACGAGTTGACGTTCGGGCAGAGGAACGCCATCGATGCAGGCAGGGTCTCGAGCACACCGCCGATTGCGTGACGAAGCGCGGCGTTCTGCTCGGGATCCTCGCTGGTGAAGATGTTGTTGCCATCTTTGTCCAGCACGGAAATGTGTACATGCAGGCCGTTACCTGCCTGGCCCGGGTAGGGCTTGGCCATGAACGTGGTGTCCATTTCATGGTCGTAGGCGATGTTCTTGATCAGCCGCTTGAGCAGTACCGCGTAGTCGCACGCCTTGAGCGGGTCGGCCACGTGGTGCAGGTTGACTTCGAACTGCGCCGGGGCGCTTTCCTTGACGATGGCGTCAGCTGGAATGCCTTGTTCCTTCGCGCCTTCGAGGATGTCCTGCAGGCAGTCGGCATATTCGTCGAGGTCGTCGATCAGGTAGACCTGGGTCGACTGCGGGCGCTTGCCCGAGATTGGCGAGCGCGGCGGCTGCGGGCGACCGTTCACGTTCTCCTGGTCGATCAGGTAGAACTCGAGCTCGAAGGCGGCGCAGATGGTCAGGCCCATTTCGTCGAACTTGCTGACGACCTGGCGCAGTACCTCACGAGGGTCGGCGAAGAACGGCTCGCCTTCGATCTCGTGCATGGTCATCAGCAGCTGGGCGGTGGGGCGTTTTTGCCACGGCTCGTTACAGAGCGTGTCGGGAATCGGGTAGCAGATGCGGTCAGCATCGCCGATGTCCAGGCCAAGCCCGGTGCTTTCGACGGTGGAACCGTTGATATCCAGGGCAAAGAGGGAGGCAGGCAGGTTGATGCCTTTTTCGTAAACCTTGTGGAGGCTGGTGCGCTCTATGCGCTTGCCGCGCACCACACCATTCATATCTGCAATCAGAAGGTCAACGTAGAGAACCTCAGGATGTTCCTTAAGGAACGCGTTCGCTTCGTTAAGCTGAACGGCACGCGGGGGTACCGACATGATGCAACACCTTTGTTGTTAAAAATATCAATCAAGGGGGGCTTGCAGGTCCAGTCAATCGAAAAGACAAACTGATGTCAAGCCAACCCCATGATGCCCTGAAATGGCACATCGACGGCAGATTTGCTGCAAATCGGGGCGTGCCATTATCCGCTATTTCTTTCACAAAGGGGTATCTCCGACGTGCCGTGTTTTATTTTTTACGGAGGTGTTGTGTAAAAAAATGAACAAGGCTAAGCTCGGTCTCAACCCAAAACACAATAATACGAGGGTCACATGGTCCGCTTGCCGCGACCTGAAAGCACTGCCTGCGCAGTGCCATCGGGTACCTCCGTCGTTTTTGCAAGCTTCGTCAATGGCGTGGTCGCCCTGGCCGCAATAATTGACGCTTGGCGCTTCCATGCCCGCCCTCGTAGCGGTTTGCTGCCCTTCGTTTCGTCTTTCTGCCCTTCGAACTCATTTTGGACACATCTGTTTTCAGTGTATCCACTGCGGCCGTGCGCGCGTGTTTTGCTTTAGCAATGTACTCCATCCAGAATCAATGCGCGGACCACCTTACCTCCTGAGGTATTTATGAGTAACAACCTCGACCAGCTCACCGATTGGTTGAAAGAGCACAAGATCACCGAAGTCGAATGCATGATCAGTGACCTGACCGGCATCACGCGCGGCAAGATTTCGCCCACCAACAAATTCATCGCGGAAAAAGGCATGCGCCTGCCCGAGAGCGTGCTGCTGCAGACCGTGACCGGCGACTACGTCGACGACGACATCTATTACGAACTGCTCGATCCGGCAGACATCGACATGATCTGCCGCCCCGACGAGAACGCTGTGTTCCTGGTGCCATGGGCCATAGAGCCGACCGCCCAGGTCATCCACGACACCTACGACAAGAAGGGCAACCCGGTCGAGCTGTCGCCGCGCAACGTGCTTAAAAAGGTGCTGCAGCTCTACGCCGACAAGGGCTGGCAGCCTATCGTCGCGCCCGAGATGGAGTTCTACCTGACCAAGCGCAGCGAAGACCCGGACTTCCCGCTGCAGCCACCGGTAGGCCGATCGGGCCGCCCGGAAACCGGCCGTCAGTCGTTCTCGATCGAAGCCGCCAACGAATTCGACCCGCTGTTCGAAGACGTCTACGACTGGTGCGAACTGCAGCAGCTGGACCTCGACACGCTTATCCACGAAGACGGCACGGCGCAGATGGAAATCAACTTCCGTCACGGCAATGCCCTGCACCTGGCCGACCAGATACTGGTGTTCAAGCGCACCATGCGCGAGGCGGCGCTCAAGCACAATGTGGCCGCCACCTTCATGGCCAAGCCCATGACCGGCGAGCCTGGCAGTGCCATGCACCTGCACCAGAGCGTGGTCGATGTTGCCACCGGCAAGAACATCTTCAGCAACGACGACGGCAGCATGAGCGAGCTGTTCCTCAACCACATTGGTGGCCTGCAGAAGTTCATCCCCGAAGCGCTTCCGCTGTTCGCCCCCAACGTCAACTCGTTCCGCCGTTTCCTGCCAGACACCTCGGCACCGGTGAACGTGGAGTGGGGCGAGGAAAACCGCACCGTCGGCCTGCGCGTGCCGGATGCCGGGCCGCAAAACCGACGGGTCGAGAACCGCCTGCCGGGCGCCGACGCCAACCCTTACCTGGCCATCGCCGCCAGCCTGCTGTGTGGCTACATCGGCATGGTCGAAGGCATCGAGGCCAGCGCCCCGGTGCAGGGCCGTGGCTACGAACGCCGCAACCTGCGCCTGCCGCTGACCATCGAGGACGCCCTGGAACGCATGGAAAACAGCCGTGCGCTGGTGCAGTACCTGGGCAAAAAATTCATTACCGGATATGTCGCCACCAAGCGCGCCGAGCACGAAAACTTCAAACGCGTCATCAGTTCCTGGGAGCGTGAGTTCCTGCTGTTTGCTGTCTGATCAACCCTGGTGCCGCAGGAGCGCGGCTGTCGAACAACGGAGAAGCACATGAGCGTCAACAACCCGCAAACCCGTGAATGGCAAACCCTCAGCGGGGAGCATCACCTTGCACCTTTCAGTGACTACAAGCAGCTGAAGGAGAAGGGGCCGCGCATCATCACCAAGGCCCAGGGTGTGCATTTGTGGGACAGCGAGGGGCACAAGATCCTCGACGGCATGGCGGGCCTGTGGTGCGTGGCGGTGGGCTACGGCCGCGAGGAGCTGGTACAGGCGGCAGAGAAGCAGATGCGCGAGCTGCCGTACTACAACCTGTTCTTCCAGACCGCTCACCCGCCAGCGCTGGAGCTGGCCAAGGCGATCACCGACGTGGCGCCCGAGGGCATGACCCATGTGTTCTTCACCGGCTCCGGCTCCGAAGGCAACGACACCGTGCTGCGCATGGTTCGCCACTACTGGGCGCTGAAGGGCAAGCCGCACAAGCAGACCATCATCGGTCGGGTCAACGGCTACCACGGTTCAACCGTGGCCGGCGCCAGCCTGGGCGGCATGAGTGGCATGCACGAGCAGGGCGGCCTGCCGATTCCGGGCATCGTGCATATCCCCCAGCCGTACTGGTTCGGCGAAGGCGGCGACATGACGCCGGATGAGTTCGGCGTCTGGGCTGCCGAGCAGCTGGAGAAGAAAATCCTCGAAGTCGGCGAAGACAACGTCGCCGCCTTCATCGCCGAGCCGATCCAGGGCGCCGGTGGCGTGATCATCCCGCCGCAGACCTACTGGCCGAAGGTGAAGGAGATCCTGGCCAGGTACGACATCCTGTTCGTCGCCGACGAAGTCATCTGCGGTTTCGGCCGCACCGGCGAGTGGTTCGGCTCCGACTACTACGACCTCAAGCCTGACCTGATGACCATCGCCAAGGGCCTGACCTCCGGTTACATCCCCATGGGCGGTGTGATCGTGCGTGACACCGTGGCCAAGGTGGTCAGCGAAGGCGGCGACTTCAACCACGGCTTCACCTACTCCGGGCACCCGGTGGCGGCCGCCGTAGGCCTGGAAAACCTGCGCATCCTGCGCGACGAGAAAATTGTCGAGAAGGTGCGCAGCGAAGCGGCACCGTATTTGCAAAAGCGTTTGCGTGAGCTGCAGGACCACCCGTTGGTAGGCGAGGTACGCGGCCTGGGCATGCTCGGCGCGATCGAGCTGGTCAAGGACAAGACCACCCGCAGCCGTTACGAAGGCAAGGGCGTCGGCATGATCTGCCGTAACTTCTGCTTCGACAACGGTCTGATCATGCGTGCGGTGGGTGACACCATGATCATCGCGCCGCCGTTGGTGATCAGCCATGCGGAGATCGACGAGCTGGTGGAAAAAGCGCGCAAATGCCTCGATCTGACCCTGCAGGCGATCAACTGATCAACTGCTAGGCTAGCGATGTGACATTAAGTCGTTACAGGGCTCTGGTTTCCTTGAAACAGTGCCTTGTAACTTGCCAGACTAGCGACTGATCCAGTCGCCGCGCGCTCTGCACCGTGGGTCCTGGCTGCTGGACAGTTGCCAAATAAAAAATCTGGAGCATTACGCATGAATAAAATGGGTAAGACGTTGCTGGCCGCAGCCCTGATGGGTGCCATGGCTACTGCTGTTCAGGCTGAAGACAAAGTGTTGAACGTCTACAACTGGTCGGACTACATCGCTCCGGACACCATCGCCAAGTTCGAGAAGCAGTCTGGTATCAAGGTCAAGTACGACGTCTTCGACAGCAACGAAACCCTCGAAGCCAAGCTGCTGGCCGGCAAGTCGGGCTACGACGTTGTCGTACCGTCCAACAACTTCCTGGCCAAGCAGATCAAGGCTGGGGTGTACGAGGAACTGGACCGTTCCAAGCTGCCAAACTGGAAAAACCTCGACGAAGACCTGCTCAAGGCCGTCGGTGATGCCAGCGACAAGGACAACAAGCACGCCTTCCCGTACATGTGGGGCTCCATCGGTATCGGCTACAACCCGGAGAAGGTCAAGGCTGCGCTGGGCGTGGACAAGATCGACTCGTGGGACGTGGTGTTCAAGCCCGAGAACATCGCCAAGCTCAAGAGCTGTGGCGTGAGCTTCCTCGATGCACCAACCGAGATGATCCCGGCCGCGCTGCACTACCTGGGCCTGCCGAGCAACAGCACCAAGAAAGAAGACCTGAAGGCCGCTGAAGACCTGTTCCTGAAGATTCGTCCTTCGATCACCTACTTCCACTCGTCCAAGTACATTGGCGACATGGCCAACGGCAACATCTGCGTAGCCGTGGGTTACTCGGGTGACCTGGAGCAGTCCAAGGCCCGCGCCCATGAAGCCGGCGACAAGGTCAAAGTGGACTACGTCATTCCGAAAGAAGGTGCCGGTACCTTCTACGACATGGTCGCCATCCCCAAGGATGCCGAGCACAAAGACGCCGCCTACCAGTTCATGAACTTCCTGATGCAGCCGGAAATCATGGCTGAAATCACCAATGCCGTGCGCTTCCCGAATGGCAACAAGGCAGCCACCCCGATGGTGGACAAGGACATTTCCGGCGACCCGAGCATCTACCCGCCAGCAGACGTGAAGAAGCAGCTGTATGCGATTGCCGCGCCAGACGCCTCGGTGCAGCGTTTGATCACCCGCAGCTGGACCAGGATCAAGTCGGGTAAATAAGCCCGATGCAGCGCCTCTGGGCCGGGGTTTTCCGGCCCAGAGCCAGTGAAAGGCAATTGATGATTGCGGCATCGAAGCTGCGAAGGTAAGTTGCGCGCCGGTTTTGCGTGTGCGGCAGCACTGTCGCTACCCAGGCACTGATTGTGAGGACCACCCACTTGTCTATTTCTGTAATCCGCAAGGCCCTTATGGCTGGCGCGGGCCTGACGCTGGCATGCAGCGTCCAAGCGGCGCCTACGGTGCACTTCTACAACTGGTCCGACTACATCGGCCCGACCACACTCGCGGACTTCGAGAAAGACACGGGCATCAAGCCCGTGCAGGACGTCTTCGACTCCAACGAAACCCTGGAAGGCAAACTGCTGGCCGGCAACACCGGCTATGACGTGGTCGTGCCGTCCAACCATTTCCTCGGCAAGCAGATCAAGGCGGGCGCGTTCCAGCAGCTCGACAAGCACCTGCTGCCCAATTTTGCCAACCTCGACCCGGCGCTGATGAAGCGCCTGGAAAAGAACGATCCCGGCAACCAGTACGCCGTGCCTTACCTGTGGGGCACCAACGGCATCGGCTACAACGTCGAGAAGGTGAAGGCTGCGCTGGGCGTGGACACCATCGACTCCTGGGCCGTGTTGTTCGAACCCGAGAACATGAAGAAGCTCTCCAAGTGCGGTGTTGCGTTCCTCGACTCGGCGGACGAAATGCTGCCGGCGGTGCTCAACTATATGGGGCTCAACCCCAACAGCACCGACCCCAAGGACTACGCCAAGGCCGAACAGAAGCTGCTGGCCGTGCGCCCGTACGTGACCTACTTCCACTCGTCCAAATACATCACCGACCTGGCCAACGGCGACATCTGCGTCGCGGCAGGCTTCTCGGGTGACATCTTCCAGGCCAAGGCCCGCGCCGAAGAAGCGAAGAAGGGCGTGAACCTGGCCTACGCCATTCCCAAGGAAGGCGGCAACCTCTGGTTCGACGTACTGGCGATCCCCAAGGACGCCAGGAACGTCAAGGAGGCGCACGCCTTCATCAACTATTTGCTGAAGCCTGAGGTTATCGCCCAGGTCAGTGATTACGTCGGTTACGCCAACCCGAACCCCAAGGCTGGCGACCTGATGGACCAGGCCGTGAGGACTGACGCCGCGGTTTACCCACCGCAGGAAGTGCTGGACAAGATGTTCGTGAACTCAGAGTTGCCACCCAAGGTGCAACGGCTGATGACCCGTAGCTGGACCAAGGTCAAGTCGGGCAAGTAAAAATCCAGGCCCGCCGCGGCTCCTGCAGAACAGGCCGCGCGGGCACAAAAATCTTGTTGGGAGTTTCACTCATGGCAGTTGCCTCCGGTGCCTATAAGAAAGCCCTCGAGGGTGGCCAGCAACCCAAGCAGGTGCTGGTCAAGATCGACCGGGTCACGAAGAAGTTCGACGAAACGATAGCCGTGGACGATGTGTCCCTGGAAATCCGCAAAGGCGAGATCTTCGCCCTGCTGGGAGGCTCCGGCTCTGGCAAGTCCACCTTGCTGCGCATGCTGGCGGGCTTCGAGCGCCCGACCGAAGGGCGGATTTTCCTCGATGGCGTCGACATCACCGATATGCCGCCTTACGAGCGGCCGATCAACATGATGTTCCAGTCCTATGCGCTGTTCCCGCACATGACCGTGGCGCAGAACATCGCCTTCGGCCTGCAGCAGGACAAGATGGCCAAGGCCGAGATCGATGCCCGCGTGGCCGAGATGCTCAAGCTGGTGCACATGTCCCAGTACGCCAAACGCAAGCCGCACCAGCTGTCCGGTGGCCAGCGCCAGCGCGTGGCCCTGGCCCGCTCCCTGGCCAAGCGCCCCAAGCTGCTGCTGCTCGATGAGCCGATGGGTGCACTGGACAAGAAGCTGCGTTCGCAGATGCAGCTGGAACTGGTGGAGATCATCGAGCGCGTAGGCGTGACCTGCGTGATGGTGACCCACGACCAGGAAGAGGCCATGACCATGGCCCAGCGCATCGCCATCATGCACCTGGGCTGGATCGCCCAGATTGGCTCGCCTGTGGATATCTACGAGACGCCGACCAGCCGCCTGGTGTGCGAGTTCATCGGCAACGTCAACCTGTTCGAGGGCGACGTGGTCGACGACGCCGAAGGGCACGCGATCATTGCCAGCCCGGAACTGGAGCGCAAGATCTACGTCGGCCACGGCATCACCACGTCGGTGGAAGACAAGCACATCACCTACGCCCTGCGCCCGGAAAAACTGCTGGTCACCACTACCCAGCCGGATTTCGAGCACAACTGGTCGCGCGGCAAGGTCCACGACATCGCCTACCTGGGTGGCCATTCGGTGTTCTACGTGGAGCTGCCGAGTGGCAAGGTGGTTCAGTCATTCGTCGCCAACGCCGAGCGCCAGGGCACCCGCCCGACCTGGGGCGATGAAGTGTACGTGTGGTGGGAAGACGACAGCGGCGTGGTACTGCGGTCATGAAACTGCGCAAGCTCAAGCGAGCCTTCCAGCGCCTCACCCCGGAGGGGCGGCACCTGGTGATCGGCGTGCCGTTCATCTGGCTGTTCCTGTTCTTCATGCTGCCGTTCTTCATCGTGCTGAAGATCAGCTTTGCCGAAGCCGACGTGGCGATCCCGCCGTACACCGAAATCTACAGCTACGTCGAAGACAAGATCCAGCTGGTGCTCAACCTGGCCAACTACGGCCTGCTGACCGAGGATGAGCTGTACCTCTCAGCCTACCTGGGCTCGCTGAAGATGGCGTTCTTCAGCACGCTGCTGTGCCTGCTGATCGGCTACCCGATGGCCTACTCCATCGCCAATGCCAAAAAGGAGACCCAGACGGTCCTGCTGCTGCTGATCATGATGCCGACCTGGACCGCGATCCTGATCCGCGTCTATGCCTGGATGGGCATCCTCAGCAACAACGGCCTGCTCAACGGCTTCCTGCTGTGGACCGGGTTGATCGACCAGCCGCTGCAGATCCTCAACACCAACCTGGCGGTGTACATCGGTGTGGTCTATTCGTACCTGCCGTTCATGATCCTGCCGCTGTTCGCCAACCTGGTGAAACACGACCAGAGCTTGCTGGAGGCTGCTTCGGACCTGGGTTCGAGCACCTTCAACAGCTTCTGGAAGATCACCGTTCCGCTGTCCAAGAACGGCATCATCGCCGGCTGCATGCTGGTATTCATCCCGGTGGTGGGCGAGTTCGTGATCCCTGAACTGCTCGGCGGCCCGGAAACCCTGATGATCGGCAAGGTACTGTGGCAGGAGTTCTTCAACAACCGTGACTGGCCGGTGGCATCCGCGCTGGCAGTAGTGATGCTGGCGATCCTGATCGTACCGATCCTGCTGTTCAACCGCAGCCAGGCCAAAGAGATGGAGGGCAGGGCATGAAGCGCTTCAGTTTCTCCAAGCTGATGCTGGTGCTCGGCTTGCTGTTCATCTACCTGCCGATGCTGATCCTGGTGATCTACTCGTTCAACGCCTCCAAGCTGGTGACGGTGTGGGGCGGCTGGTCGGTGAAGTGGTACGTCGGCCTGCTCGACAACACCCAGTTGATGGGCTCGGTGATGCGCTCGCTGGAAATCGCCTGCTACACGGCGGTGGCGGCGGTGGCGCTGGGTACCCTGGCGGCGTTCGTGCTGACCCGGGTCACCCGCTTCAAGGGCCGCACGCTGTTCGGTGGCCTGGTCACCGCGCCGCTGGTGATGCCCGAGGTGATCACCGGTCTGTCGCTGTTGCTGCTGTTCGTGGCCATGGCACAGATGATCGGTTGGCCGCAGGAGCGCGGCATCGTCACCATCTGGATCGCCCACACCACGTTCTGTGCGGCATATGTGGCGGTGGTGGTGTCGGCACGTTTGCGCGAGCTGGACCTGTCGATCGAGGAAGCGGCAATGGACCTGGGTGCCAAGCCGTGGAAGGTGTTCTTCCTGATCACCATTCCGATGATCGCGCCATCGCTGGCGGCGGGCGGCATGATGTCGTTTGCCCTGTCGCTGGATGATCTGGTTCTGGCCAGCTTCGTGTCCGGCCCGGGTTCGACCACCTTGCCGATGGAAGTGTTCTCGGCGGTGCGCTTGGGCGTGAAGCCGGAGATCAACGCCGTAGCCAGTCTGATTCTGCTGTCGGTTTCGCTGGTGACCTTCTTTGTCTGGTTCTTCAGCCGCCGCGCCGAAGAGCGTCGCCGCAAGGCGATTCAGCAGGCGATCGAGGAGGGTGCTGCGGCCAATGCTTCGCAGCCGCAGGTCCGGCGCCCGACGCAGGTGGCTGCTTCGGCCTGATCCGGCCCCTTCGCGGGTGAACCCGCTCCCACAGGGACAACACTGCCTTGAGGCCTGTGATATTCCTGTGGGAGCGGGTTCACCCGCGAATGCCCCAGCACATGTTCAAAGCCAGACTGCATCCCAATGTGGATAGTCCCTGACACTGCTGACCAGGCCAGCTCGCAACGGATTGGCAACGATGTACCTGGCGAAATCCACCATGTTTTCTTCCCTTCTGAGTGCCCGGTCCTGATACCCGGGTTGCCAAACCGGATCATGCTCAACCCCTGCCCGATGCAACACCAGACTGGACCTGGATTTGAATCTTCGCATCAAGGTCCCCAGCGTCGTACCTTTCAACTCAATCAGCCAATGCAGATGGTCCGGCATCAGCACCCAAGCCAATGATCGGCAGGAATGTTCCTCATCCGACTGCCGCAGTTGGTGTATGACCAGTCGAGCATGGTGGAAGTCCTGGAACAGTGGCTTGCGCTGGTGGGTGACGGTGGTTAGCAGATAGAGCCTGCCAAGCTCGGAATAGCGACCACGGCGAAGCAGGTGAGACTGGGCCCGAGGCATTGGTTTCTTCCTTGAAAAGCAGGTGAGCTTTCAAAGGTAGTGGTTGGGAGACAGATACTGTGTAGAGGATGGTTTCTGGATGTGGCAGACGCTTTGGTGGCAATACCGGCCTCTTCGCGGGTAAACCCGCGAAGAGGCCCTCACGGCGTACGACTTTTCATCAACTCAAACCCAATGCTTCATTCGGGTCAGCTTGGGAATTATCCTACGAGCCGCGTGGAAGCTGCTCTGTTGTAGGGGAAATGCCCCAGGGATAACGTCGTTAGGTCGCCAAGCAAGGCGACCGGGTGTGAGAACCCGCTCGATGTTGAACGGGCTTCCTGTCATGGCGGCCTTACGTGGGCAGGCTTCGGTCTGGCCGGGTTCAATGTCCTCGGTTTCTCACCCCACGTTCGGCTGCCACCCCTTGTCCGTGAGAAAGACGAGTTGGTGGTCCAATTAACGACATTGGATTCCACCATGACAAAGCACGCTCAAGATCACCCAGAAAACAGCAGCACCGTCGGCCAGGAAACCTGCATGGACCTGTTCCGTGTCCAGGCCAACATCCCCTTCAATCATGCTTTCTCCGAACTCTCCGTTATGCTCGGCTGCATCACTCACCTGACAACCGAAGCCGAGATGGAAAATGACCGGCTTGCTGGTAGTGCAGCAAGAATTCTCAGTGGCTTTGCCAAAGCTTTGATCGATGACATCGAGCTGGGGCTGAACAAGGCTTCAGTACAGGTTTGACCTGTACCGGCCTCTTCGCGGGTAAACCCGCTCCCACAGGGAAATCACAGCCTTCGAGTGGGTAGTGTCTGTGGGAGCGGGTTCACCCGCGAAGAGGCCCGGGCAGACGCCGACAATGCCGAACTGAGCCCCACCAGTGATGTTTATCGAACCCTGAACTACGCTAACAGTCGCATTACACGAATCATTTGCGCGCAAGCTAGGAGCCTGCATGTCGCTCACGCGTCCGCTGTTGGTCGTTGGTCTGGGGCTGGTTGTTCTGCTCGCGGGCTGTAGCAAAGAGGAAGCGCCCGAGGTGTTGCCGCGGGTCGGGGTGCTGCGGGTCGAACCCACTGATTTCGCTGCCAGGGTCACCCTGACCGGCGATGTTCAGGCGCGGGTGCAGACCGACCTGTCGTTCCGCGTGGGCGGCAAGATCATTTCGCGCAGCGTCGACGTGGGCGACCACGTCAAGGCCAACCAAGTGCTGGCGCGGCTGGACCCGAAAGACCTGCAGAACAACGTCAATTCAGCCAAGGCCGAGGTATTCGCAGCCCAGGCGCGTGTGACGCAAACCGCTGCCGCTTTCGTGCGCCAGCAAAAACTGCTGCCCAAGGGCTACACCAGCCAGAGCGAATACGATTCCGCCCAGGCCGCGTTGCTGAGCAACCAGAGTGCCCTCAAGGCGGCGCAGGCACAGCTGGCCAACGCCAACGAGCAGTTGAGCTACACCGCACTGGTGTCCGAGGCCGATGGGGTGATTACCGAACGCCAGGCCGAGGTGGGTCAGGTGGTGCAGGCGACCATGCCGATCTTCAGCCTCGCCCGCGATGGCGACCGGGACGCGGTGTTCAACGTCTATGAGTCACTGCTGGTGGCGCCGCCGAGCGATGCCGGGGTAATCGTCAGCCTGCTGGACGACCCGAAGGTCAAGGCCCAGGGCTTCGTCCGCGAAATCACCCCTACCGTGTCCGCGCAAAGTGGCACGGTGCAGGTCAAGGTGGCATTGAAAGATGTGCCACCGGGCATGCAGCTGGGCGCCCCGGTGACTGCCACCACCAATGCCCAGGGCCGCCCGAGCATCGAGCTGCCATGGTCGGCACTGACCAAGGCCTTGCATGAACCCGCGGTATGGGTGGTGGGCGAGGGCGACAAGGCTGAACTGCGCAAGGTAGAGGTGTCGCGTTATCTTACCGGCAAAGTGGTGATTGCCAGTGGCATCAAGGGCGGTGAGACCGTGGTGGTAAGCGGTGGGCAGCTGTTGCACCCCGACATGAAGGTGGAAAAAGTCGATGCCAAGGCCGGGGGAGCTGCACCATGAAAAAGCCCCTGTGGATGCTTGCTGCCAGCTTGCTGCTGGCAGCCTGCGGCAGTGAAGAAAAAGCCCCCGAGCCTGTTCGCCCGGTGTTGTCGGTAAAGGTCGAGCCGCAGGTCCAGGCCCAGTTGGGGCGCTTTGCCGGCAACATTCAGGCGCGCTTCGAAAGCACCCTGGGCTTTCGCGTGGGTGGGCGTATCGCCCGCCGCTGGCTCGACGTTGGCGCCCAGGTAAAGCCGGGCGACACCCTGGCCACCCTCGACCCGACCGATCAACAGAACCAGTTGCGCGCCGCCGAAGGCGACCTGGCCAGGGTGCAGGCGCAGTGGATCAACGCCCAGGCCGATGCCCGCCGCCAACAGCAGCTGTACGACCGTGGCGTCGGCGCCCAGGCCCAGCTGGATATTGCCCAGACCAACCTGAAAACCACCGGCGCGTCGCTGGAGCAGGCGCGCTCAGCGGTCAGCCAGGCCCGCGACCAGCTCGACTACAGCACCTTGCGCAGCGACCACGCCGCTGTTATCACCGCCTGGCAGGCCGAGGCCGGGCAGACCGTCACTGCAGGTCAGGCTGTCGTCACCCTGGCCCGCCCGGATGTGAAGGAGGCCGTGATCGACCTGCCAATCGGCCTGGCCGAGCAGCTGGACAAGAACCTTGCCTTTACCGTCGCCTCGCAGCTGGACCCGACCATCAACACCACTGCCACCCTGCGCGAGCTTGAACCCCAGGCCGACGCCACCACGCGCACAAGGCGCGCCCGCCTGACGCTGGCCAGTACCCCCGCCGCGTTCCACCTGGGCACCGCCATCAGCGTGACCTTGAGCTCGCAGGTGACACCGCGCAGCGAGTTGCCCTTGAGCGCCCTGCTGGAACGGGACGGCAAGACCCAGGTATGGGTGATCGATACCCAGCAGAAAACCGTGGCCACCCGTGATGTAGCCCTGCTCGAGCGCACCGCAGACAGCATTATCCTTACCTCCGGCGTGCAGCCCGGGGAGCGGGTGGTGACTGCGGGGGTGAACAGCCTCAAGCCTGGCCAGAAGGTCGCCTTCGACGAGGATGCGCAATGAAAGGAAGCTTCAACCTGTCCGAATGGGCGCTCAAGCATCAGTCGTTCGTCTGGTACCTGATGTTCGTCGGTTTGCTGATGGGGATTTTCTCGTACTTCAACCTGGGCCGCGAGGAAGACCCGTCGTTCACCATCAAGACCATGGTCATTCAGACCCGCTGGCCCGGCGCCACCCAGGACGAAACCCTGTATCAGGTCACCGACCGTATCGAGAAGAAGCTGGAGGAGCTGGATTCCCTCGATTACGTGAAGAGCTACACTCGGCCGGGCGAGTCCACGGTCTACGTTTACCTGCGCGATACCACCAAGGCCAAGAACATCCCCGACATCTGGTACCAGGTGCGCAAGAAGATCCAGGACATCCGCGGGGAATTCCCCTCGGGCATCCAGGGGCCGGGTTTCAACGATGAATTCGGTGACGTGTACGGCTCGATCTATGCGTTCACGGCCGATGGCCTGACCCTGCGCCAGTTGCGCGATTACGTGGAGCAGGCCCGCGCCGAAGTGCGAGAAGTCCCCAATATCGGCAAGATCGAGATGGTCGGCACCCAGGACGAAGTGCTCTACCTCAACTTCTCCACCCGCAAGCTGGCCGCCCTGGGCATTGACCAGCGCCAGGTGATGCAGTCCCTGCAGTCGCAGAACGCGGTTACCCCCGCCGGCGTGATCGAGGCCGGGCCGGAGCGTATTTCAGTGCGCACCACCGGGCAGTTCGCGTCGGAAAAAGACCTGCAATCAGTCAACCTGCGCATCAACGACCGTTTCTTCCGCCTGGCCGATATCGCCGACATCGAACGCGGGTACACCGACCCACCTTCACCCATGTTCCGCTACAACGGCCAGACCGCCATCGGCCTGGCCATCGGCATGAAAGCCGGTGGCAATATCCAGGTGTTCGGCGAGGCGTTGAAGAAGAAGATGGACCGCATCACCAACGACTTGCCGGTGGGGATCGGCGTGCATACCGTTTCCGACCAGGCAGTGGTGGTGAAGAAGGCGGTCGGCGGTTTCACCAGTGCGCTGTTCGAGGCCGTGATCATCGTGCTGGCGGTGAGCTTCGTCAGCCTGGGGGTCCGCGCCGGGCTGGTGGTAGCCTGTTCGATCCCGTTGGTGCTGGCCATGGTCTTTGTATTCATGGAATACAGCGGCATCACCATGCAGCGGATTTCCCTTGGCGCGCTGATCATCGCGCTGGGCCTGCTGGTGGATGACGCCATGATCACCGTCGAGGTCATGGTCACGCGCCTGGAGATGGGTGAGAGCAAGGAGCAGGCGGCGACGTTCGCCTACACCTCCACGGCGTTCCCGATGCTTACCGGCACCCTGGTGACGGTGGCCGGCTTTGTGCCGATCGGGCTCAATGCCAGCTCGGCAGGCGAATACACCTTCACCTTGTTCGCGGTAATCGCCGTGGCCTTGATTGTGTCGTGGGTGGTGGCGGTGTTCTTTGCACCGGTGCTCGGCGTGCATATCCTCAACAGCAAGAAAATGAAGGCCCATGACAGCGAACCTGGCCGTGTCGGCCGAGGGTTCGAACATGGCCTGCTGTGGTGCATGCGCCATCGCTGGTTGACCATCGTCGGCACCATCGTGCTGTTCGTGCTCTCGGTGTTCTGCATGCGCTTCGTGCAGAACCAGTTTTTCCCGTCTTCGGACCGCCCGGAAATCCTCGTCGATCTGAACCTGCCGCAGAACGCCTCCATCGAAGAAACCCGCAAAGTGGTCGATCGCTTTGAAGCCACCTTCAAGGATGACCCGGAAATCGTCAGCTGGAGCACCTACATCGGCCAGGGCGCGATCCGCTTCTACCTGCCGCTCGACCAGCAACTGCAGAACCCGTACTACGCGCAGTTCGTCATCGTCAGCAAAGGCCTGGAAGAGCGCGGCGAGTTGATGGCACGCCTGCAGAAGCGCCTGCAGGAAGACTTTGTCGGCATCGGCACCAACGTGCAGTCGCTGGAGATGGGCCCGCCTGTGGGGCGGCCGATCCAGTACCGGGTCAGCGGCAAGGACATCGACCAGGTGCGCAAGCACGCCATCGAGCTGGCGACCTTGCTCGACCAGGACCCGCACATTGGTGAAATGATCTACGACTGGAACGAGCCCGGTAAGGTCCTGCGCATTGAAATCGCCCAGGACAAGGCACGCCAGCTAGGGCTTTCGTCCGAGGACGTGGCCAACGTGATGAACAGCATCGTCAGTGGCGTGCCGATTACCCAGGTCAACGACAACATCTATCTGATCGATGTGGTTGCCCGCGCCGAAGACAGCGAGCGCGGCTCGCCTGATACCTTGCAGAACCTGCAGATCCTGACCCCCAACGGTACCTCGATTCCGCTGCTGTCTTTTGCCACCGTGCGCTACGAGCTGGAGCAGCCCTTGGTATGGCGACGTGATCGCAAACCGACCATTACCATCAAGGCCTCGGTGAGCGGCGAAATCCAGCCGACCGACCTGGTAGCCCAGCTGAAGCCGAAAATCGATGAGTTCGCCAGCAAGCTGCCGGTGGGCTACGAAGTGGCCACGGGCGGTACTGTGGAAGAAAGCAGCAAGGCCCAAGGGCCGATTGCGGCGGTGATCCCGCTGATGCTGTTCCTGATGGCGACATTCCTGATGATTCAGCTGCACAGCGTGCAGAAGCTGTTCCTGGTGGTCAGTGTGGCGCCGCTGGGGCTGATTGGCGTGGTGCTGGCGCTCGTACCGACGGGCACGCCGATGGGCTTCGTGGCGATTCTCGGCATCCTCGCGCTGGCGGGCATCATCATTCGCAACTCGGTCATCCTGGTGACCCAGATCGACGAGTTCGAAGCGCAGGGCTACTCGCCCTGGGATGCAGTGGTGGAGGCCACCAACCACCGGCGGCGACCTATTCTGCTGACCGCAGCGGCCGCCAGCCTGGGCATGATCCCGATTGCCCGTGAGGTGTTCTGGGGGCCGATGGCGTACGCCATGATCGGCGGGATCATCGTCGCGACCCTGCTGACGTTGCTGTTCCTGCCGGCCTTGTATGTGGCCTGGTACAAGATCCGCGAGCCTGAAAAACACAACTGAAGCCTTGTACGGACCCTGTGGGAGCGGGTTCACCCGCGAATACGATGGTGAAACCACCGCCGCATTCGCGGGTGAACCCGCTCCCACAGGGTCTTGCATTCCCGTCAAGATGGTCTTTTATTTGGTTATATAAAAATTCTTAAACAGTATTTTTAAGAATAATCCCGCCTCACTACTATTGCCCTCAAGCCAGGCAATAACCCCCCTTCAAACCCCTGCCCGGCACCTCACTCCAAGGAGAACGAGCATGAGTGCATCGCTGCGTAGCGTCGACGGTCAGGACGAAGCCACCATTCTGCGTGAAATCCAGAGCGCCCTGCGCGATCTGCGCTTTGGTGCGGTGGAGATCACCGTGCACAACGCCCAGGTGGTGCAGATCGAACGCAAGGAGAAGTTCCGCCTGCAACAGCCAGGCAACAAGCCCGGCTGATCGCACCACACCATTCAAAATTAGAAAAATGCCAATCGGGAGCTTCACCATGTCCATCCGCCGTTATGCGCTCGCCGCCCTGGCCAGTGCTGTTTTTGCCGGTTCCGCCATCGCCAAGGACTACGAACTGCTGAACGTGTCCTACGACCCGACCCGTGAGCTGTACCAGCAGTACAACGCCGAGTTCATCAAACACTGGCAGCAGGCCCACCCGGACGACAAGGTGAAGATCCAGCAATCCCATGGTGGCTCGGGCAAGCAGGGCCGTGCGGTGATCGACGGCCTGCGCGCCGACGTGGTGACCCTGGCCCTGGCCGGCGATATCGACGAAATCGCCAAGCTCGGCAAGACCCTGCCGGACGACTGGCAGACCCGGCTGCCGGATGCCAGCACCCCGTACACTTCGACCATCGTGTTCCTGGTGCGCAAGGGCAACCCGAAAGGCATCAGGGACTGGGGCGACCTGATCAAGAAGGACGTGTCGGTCATCACCCCCAACCCGAAAACCTCCGGTGGCGCACGCTGGAACTTCCTCGCCGCCTGGGCCTACGGGCTGAAGGCCGGCGGTAGCGAGGACAAGGCCAAGGCCTATGTGCAAGAGCTGTTCAAGCACGTGCCGGTACTGGATACCGGTGCCCGCGGCTCGACCATCACCTTCGTCAACAACGGCCAGGGCGACGTGTTGCTGGCCTGGGAAAACGAAGCCTTCCTGGCGCTGAAGGAAGACGGTGGTGCCGACAAGTTCGAGATCGTCGTGCCGTCGCTGTCGATCCTCGCCGAACCGCCGGTGGCCGTGGTCGACAAGAACGCCGAGAAGAAGGGCAACACCGAGATCGCCACCGAGTACCTCAAGCACCTTTACAGCCCGGCGGGGCAGAAGATTGCTGCGGAGAATTTCTATCGCCCGCGTGACGAGAAGGTGGCTGCCGAGTTCGGCAAGCAGTTCCCGAAACTCGACCTGGTGACCATCGACAAAGACTTCGGTGGCTGGAAGACTGCACAGCCGAAATTCTTCAATGATGGCGGTGTGTTCGACCAGATCTATCAGGCACAGTAAAGGCCACGGAAAAGCGGGGCCGCTTTGCGGCCTATCGCCGGCCAGCCAGCTCCCACAGGAATCGCGCAGCTCTCAGGCCTGTGTTAATCCTGTGGGAGCTGGCTTGCCGGCGATGGGCTGCGCAGCAGCCCCAGGATTCAGGATCCTGCACCGCCCCGGCCTGAGCCGGGGCTTGGTGCGTTCAACCAGGGATATTTATGTCACGTCGCATTTCCCCCGTCATACCCGGCTTCGGGCTGACGCTGGGCTACACCTTGGTGTACCTCAGCCTGATTGTGCTGATACCGCTGGCGGCCATGTTCATTCATGCCTCGCAGCTGACCTTCGAGCAGTTCTGGACCATCATCAGTGCGCCACGGGTGATCGCTGCACTCAAGCTGAGCTTCGGCACCGCGCTGTTCGCCGCCATCATCAACGGTGTGATCGGCACCCTGCTGGCGTGGGTGCTGGTGCGCTACACGTTCCCCGGGCGCAAGATCATCGATGCGATGATCGACCTGCCGTTCGCCCTGCCTACCGCCGTTGCCGGTATCGCCCTGACCGCCCTGTACGCCCCCCAAGGCTGGGTCGGCCAGTTCGCCACCGACCTGGGCTTCAAGATCGCCTACACCCCGCTGGGTATCACCCTGGCGCTGACCTTCGTCACCCTGCCGTTCGTGGTGCGCACGGTGCAGCCGGTACTGGCCGATATCCCGCGTGAAGTGGAAGAGGCCGCCGCCTGCCTGGGGGCCAAGCCGCTGCAGGTGTTCCGCCATGTGCTGGCGCCGGCGCTGTTGCCGGCCTGGCTCACCGGCTTTGCCCTGGCCTTCGCCCGGGGCGTTGGCGAGTACGGTTCGGTGATCTTCATTGCCGGCAACATGCCGATGAAGACCGAGATTCTGCCGCTGCTGATCATGGTCAAGCTCGACCAGTACGACTACACCGGCGCGACCGCCATCGGCGTGCTGATGCTGGTGGTTTCCTTCATCCTGCTGCTGCTGATCAACCTGCTGCAGCGCCGCATCGAAACCCCTTGAAGGAGGCCGGCATGTCCAGTTCATCCCTGAGTGCAAACGCCGCCGCCAACGCCGCCCGCAGGGGCAGCGCCACGTCGCGGCGCATCCTGATCGGCCTTGGCTGGCTGGTCTTCGCGCTGTTCTTGCTGCTGCCGCTGGTGATCGTGGTATCGCAGGCGCTGAAAAACGGCTTTGGCACCTTCTTCGAGGCGATCTTCGAGCCTGATGCCTTGTCCGCCCTGAAGCTGACCCTGCTCGCCGTGGTCATCTCCGTGCCGTTGAACCTGGTGTTCGGCGTCAGCGCTGCCTGGTGCGTGAGCAAGTACAGCTTCCGTGGCAAGAGCATTTTGGTCACCCTGATCGACCTGCCGTTCTCGGTGTCGCCGGTCATCGCCGGCCTGGTCTACGTGCTGATGTTCGGTGCGCAAGGTCTGTTCGGTCCGTGGCTGCAGGACCACGACATCCAGATCGTGTTCGCCTTGCCGGGCATCGTCCTCGCGACCATCTTCGTTACCGTGCCGTTCGTGGCCCGCGAGCTGATCCCGCTGATGCAGGAGCAGGGTACCCAGGAAGAGGAGGCTGCACGCCTGCTCGGTGCCAATGGCTGGCAGATGTTCTGGCACGTGACCCTGCCGAACATCAAGTGGGGCCTGATCTACGGCGTGGTGCTGTGCACCGCCCGGGCCATGGGCGAGTTTGGCGCGGTGTCGGTGGTTTCCGGCCACATTCGCGGCGTGACCAACACCTTGCCGCTGCACGTGGAGATCCTCTACAACGAGTACAACCACGTGGCGGCCTTCAGCGTGGCCAGCCTGTTGCTGATCCTGGCGCTCTTCATCCTGCTGCTCAAGCAGTGGAGCGAGAACCGTATTAACCGCCTGCGCCACAGCGCCGCGGAGGAATGATTCATGTCGATCGAAGTTCGTAACGTCAGCAAGCGCTTCAACAGCTTCCAGGCCCTGGACAACATCAACCTGGACATCAACAGCGGCGAGCTGGTGGCCCTGCTCGGCCCGTCCGGCTGCGGCAAGACCACCTTGCTGCGCATCATTGCCGGCCTGGAAACACCCGATCAGGGCAGCATCGTGTTCCATGGCGAGGACGTGTCCGGCCACGACGTGCGTGACCGCAACGTCGGTTTCGTGTTCCAGCACTATGCGCTGTTCCGCCACATGAGCGTGTTCGACAACGTCGCCTTCGGCCTGCGCATGAAGCCCAAGGGCGAGCGCCCGAGCGAGAGCAGAATTGCCGAGAAGGTGCATGAGCTGTTGAACATGGTGCAGCTGGACTGGCTGGCCGACCGCTACCCCGAGCAGTTGTCCGGTGGCCAGCGCCAGCGTATCGCCCTGGCCCGCGCCCTGGCGGTGGAGCCCAAGGTGTTGCTGCTGGACGAGCCGTTCGGCGCGCTGGATGCCAAGGTGCGCAAAGAGCTGCGCCGCTGGCTGGCGCGCTTGCACGAAGATATCAACCTGACCTCGGTGTTTGTCACCCACGACCAGGAAGAAGCCATGGAAGTGGCCGACCGCATCGTGGTGATGAACAAGGGCGTGATCGAGCAGATCGGCTCGCCGGGCGAGGTGTACGAGCAGCCGGCCAACGATTTCGTCTACCACTTCCTGGGCGATTCCAACCGCCTGGCGCTGAGCGAAGGGCACCATGTGCTGTTCCGCCCGCATGAGGTTTCGCTGTCGCGGCATGAGACCGAAGGGCACCATGCGGCCGAGGTGCGGGATATCCGGCCGCTGGGCGCGACCACGCGGGTTACCTTGAAGGTGGAAGGACAGAGCGAGCTGATCGAGGCCGAGGTGGTCAAGGACCATGACAGCCTGACCGGGTTGGCGCGGGGGGAAACGCTATTCTTCCGGCCCAAGGTTTGGCAGAAGGTGGCGGATATCTGAGTCACCGTTGATGAAGAAAAGCCCGGGGTTGGTCCTGGGCTTTTTTCTGCCTGTGAGATTGCCGGGGCTGCGCAGCCAGCCCTCACATCGATCGCATTGACTGCGAGCTATGATGCGGTCCTTGTGGGAGCTGGCTTGCCGGCGATCGAGGGCGCAGCCCTCGCGGCAATCTCATGCCTTGAGCGAATATTTTGCATGCCCGCAGTGCATCGACTTGAGGCCCTCAAGCCACAGCCCGCGAATTCCAAGGCCTTCCCACGAAGAGGGCAAATAAATATTCCCATAAGTTCTAAACATAATTTTAAACATTACTTTAAGAGATAAGCCCCTGGCCCCGATGATTCAGCCACACACCTGAATCGAGACCCCAGGAGTTTGATCAATGGGTAATGTGCAGTCGGCCGTCAGGGCCTACGACCAGCCATGGCGGCCAGCCCCGGGCGACCTGGTCGAGCTTGGGCGCACGCTTCGCTTGCCACTCGGCCAGCTGCGCCTGCAGCGCACGCCGGTCAGTGAGCTCAAGCGCCGCCACAAGCTGCTGTTGGGCTTGCTGGTGCTGGCCCTGCATGGCGCGGCCGCGTACTGGCTGAGTCAGGCGCCAACCCCCGAGCTGCCGGTAGTACCGCCACAGGTGCCACCCATGACCATCGAGTTTGCCGCGCCGACCCCTCCGGTGCTCAAGCCTCCACCGCCTGCGCCTGCTCCTACTGTGGTCGAGCCGCCACCGCCGCCAGTGGTCGACGAACTGGCCGCCAAACCCAAACCCAAGCCGAGGCCTGTGCCCAAGCCGGTGGTCAAGCAGCAGTCGAAACCGCAGCCCAAGCCGGTTGAAGCGCCGCCGCCAGCCCCGGTAGCGGCCCCGGCACCGCCTGCGCCAGCACCACCCGCGCCGGCCCCGGTAACGCCAGCATCGGCCAACGCCGCCTACCTGAAGAACCCTGCGCCGGAATACCCGCAAATGGCTCAGCGCCGTGGCTGGGAAGGCACCGTGCTGCTGCGCGTCGAGGTGCTGCCCAGTGGCAAGCCCGGGCAGATCCAGGTCCAGAAAAGCAGCGGCCGCGATGCCCTCGATGCCGCCGCGCTGGCTGCGGTGAAGCGCTGGAGTTTCGTGCCCGCCAAGCAGGGCGACGTGGCCCAGACCGGCTGGGTCAGTGTGCCGATCGATTTCAAGCTTCGCTAACTTTTCAGAACACAGGAAAACATCATCATGAGCCTGCTGGCATCCCCCCTCGAATCTGTTGAAAGCGCAGTCATCTGGCTGCTGGTCGGTTTTTCTGTCGTCACCTGGGGCCTGGCCTTGGTCAAGGTTGCGCAGTTCGTACGGTTGAGGCGCCAGGACAAGCGCTTCCACCAGCAGTTCTGGGCAGCTTCGAGCCTGGACTCGGCGGCGCAGATCAGCCACGAACAGCCTGGGCCTGCTGCTCGCGTTGCCCAGGCCGGCTACGCCGCGATCGCCGTCGGTGACACCCAGGCCAACGACCTGAGCCACGCCATCAATCATCAAGACCGCCTGGAGCGCGCCCTGCGGCAGCAGATCGTGCGCGAGCGCCGCTCGCTGGAAACCGGCCTGGCAGTGGTTGCCAGTATCGGCAGCACTTCACCTTTCATCGGCCTGTTCGGCACCGTGTGGGGCATCATGGAGGCGCTAAAGGGTATCAGCGCGGCAGGCTCCGCCAGCCTGGAAACCGTGGCCGGGCCAATCGGCGCGGCGCTGGTGGCCACTGGTGTGGGTATCGCTGTCGCCGTGCCCGCGGTGCTGGTCTACAACTACTTCCTGCGCCGCCTCAAGCTGACCGCCGCCGACCTGGATGACTTTGCCCACGACTTCTACAGCCTGGCGCAGAAGAGTGCCTTCCGCGTGCTGGTGCACCCCGCTGTGCACAAGCCCCAGGCCGGGTTCACCCAGCCGGTGAAGGAGGCGTCCTGACATGGCGTTTTCGACCCAGGACAGCGACGAAGTCCTCAGTGAAATCAACGTAACGCCATTGGTGGACGTAATGCTGGTGCTGCTGGTGGTGTTCATTGTCACCGCGCCGCTGCTGACCAACGCCATTCCCATCAACCTGCCCAAGACCGAGGCCGTGGCCCCGGTGGAGCAGAAGGACCCGTTGGTGGTCAGCATCGATGGCGAAGGCAAGCTGTTCATCAACAAAGACCAGATTCAGCCCGACCTGCTGGAAACCCGCCTCAAGGTAGCCAAGGCCAAGGACGCGGATGTGCGCGTGCAGCTGCAGGCCGATGACGGCGTGAACTACGGCGAAGTGGCGCGGGCCATGGCGGCCATCGAACGGGCGGGGATCAGCAAACTGGCGGTGATTACCGCGCGCTGAACCCGATCAATCTTCTTCAGGCAAGTGCTTATGGGCCATATCTCCTGGCAGGGGGTTGGCCCTTTTTTTTGCCGTCACAGGCGACAAATTTCTCAAGGTTAACATTTAGGTTATTAACAAATAGCTTCTTATTCCTTTACTGGTATAGATCGATCCCTATACTTGTCTCCAAGCACGCAAAGTTACCGGAGGCGTCCCCATGCGCAATGAGTCGATTCGTTACCTGATTGTGCCGGGCTGGCAAGGATCGCCAGACAACCATTGGCAAAGTCACTGGCAGCGCAACCTGCCCAACAGCGCGCGGGTCGAGCAGCTCGACTGGCTGACCCCGCAGCGGCAGGACTGGGTGCAGGCGCTGGAGCAGGCGATTGCTGCCGAGCACTCGCCGGTGATCCTGATTGCCCACAGCCTGGGCTGCATCACCGTCGCCCATTGGGCCGCCCAGGCCAGCCCGGCCCTGCTGCGTCGGGTGCGTGGCGCGCTGCTGGTGGCCCCGGCGGACGTCGAGCGGTCGACCTGCGCGCCAGCCCTGCGCAACTTCGCGCCAATCCCGAGCGAGGCGCTGCCGTTCCCCAGCCAGGTGGTCAGCTCGGATAACGACCCGGCCGTGAGCGTGCCGCGGGCACTGTACCTGGCGCAGGTGTGGGGTGCTGAAGCGGGGCTGCTGAGCAACGCTGGCCATATCAACGTCAAGTCCGGCCATGAGCGCTGGGAACAAGGCTTCGCCTACCTGTATCGCTTGCAGAGCCGGGTTGAGCAGCGGGCCCTGCGCCGCGCCTGATCGCCCTTGCTGTTTTCCGTTTGCCTGACGCCCGGCCAATGCAGGCCTGGGGCGGGAGTTTGTCATGACTTTGCAAAACACCTTTGGCCAGCCGTTGCTGACCTTCCCCGAGCTGGACAAGAGCCCACTGAGCATTCGCGCCAAGGCCCTGGTGTTCATCGACCCTCGATCGCAACAGCTGCGCCAGGACCTCGAGCGCCTGGCGCCGCAGCCCTTGCCGGTGCTGATCGGTGGCGAAACCGGCACCGGCAAGGAGCTGCTGGCCCGGCACATCCACCGGGCCAGTGACCGCGGCGGATTGTTCGTCTCGGTCAACTGCGCGGCCATCAGCCCCACTTACGCCGATGCCGAGTTGTTCGGCTACAGCGCCGGCAGCCACGGCGGCACGGCCAGTAGCCGCGCCGGCTGGTTTGGCTCGGCCAACGGCGGAACACTGTACCTGGACGAGATCGCCGACTTGCCGCTGGCCATCCAGGCCAAGCTGCTGGCCGCCCTGGAAAACCGCGAAGTCACCCGCGTCGGTGCGCAGCAGCCACAGCCAGTGGATGTGCGCCTGGTGGCCGCCACCAGCATCGACCTGGCGCGGGTGGTGCGCGCGGGTCGCTTCAACGAGCGCCTTTACCAATACCTGCGCGAGGGCGCGCTGGCACTGCCGCCGCTGCGTGAGCGGCCGGGCGATATTCTGCCGTTGGCCGAGTACTTCGTGGGCATCTACAGCGTGCGCCTGCAGCGGCCTGTGCCGTTGGTGAGCGAGGCCGCGCAGCAGGTACTGGAAGCGCACGCGTGGCCTGGCAACACCCGCGAACTGGAGAACGTCATCCACTTTGCCTTGCTGGTGAATGACAGCGAAGAGATCGTGCCGGAAGACCTCGACCTGCCCAATATCGCGCGCTAGACATGGCTCATAAGCAAACAGGCTGGTGGCAATTTGTTTTTGGAATAAGCAGCTAAATAAAAGATATTGTTGCGGAATAAAAAATCTCGGTATTGTCCGACTCAAGCCCACTGCTGATGCGGCTGGGCACCCGATTCGCCATCCTCGATGGCCCAGATCCAGAACAAGGACCACCATGAAGAAGACCCTGCTGACCACCGCCCTGGCCGCTGCCCTGTCGTTCTCCGGCCTGGCTGCTGCTGCCGAGAAGCTGGTGGTTGCCGCTACCCCGGTACCGCACGCCGAGATCCTCGAGCTGATCAAGCCGACCCTGGCCAAAGAAGGTATCGACCTGCAGATCAAGGTCTTCACCGATTATGTGCAGCCCAACGTACAGGTTGACCAGAAGCGCCTGGACGCCAACTACTTCCAGACCCTGCCGTACCTGCAAAGCTTCAACGAAGGTAAGGGCACCCACCTGGAAACCGTGGTCGGCGTGCACGTCGAGCCGTTCGGTGGTTACTCGAAAAAGGTCAAAAGCCTGAGCGAGCTGAAAGAGGGCGCGACCGTCGCCATCCCTAACGAGGGCAGCAACAGCGGCCGTGCGTTGATCCTGCTGCAGAAGGCTGGCCTGATCACCCTGAAAGACCCGAAGAATGCCCTGGCCACCCCCAAGGACATCGCCGAGAACCCGAAGAAGCTGAAGTTCCGCGAGCTTGAGTCCGCCATGCTGCCGCGTGTGCTGGACCAGGTCGACCTGGACATGATCAACACCAATTACGCACTGGAAGCTGGCCTGAACCCGGCCAAGGATGCGCTGGTAATCGAAGGCAGCGACTCGCCGTACGTGAACTTCCTCGTCGCCCGCCCGGACAACAAGGACAGCGAAGCCATCCAGAAACTGGCCAAGGCCCTGACCAGCCCGGAAGTGAAGGCATTCATTGCCAAGAAGTACCAAGGTGCCGTGCTGCCAGCGTTCTGATCCGCTTGCAATACCGGCATGACCCAACGCCGATACCTTTGTGTCGGCGTTTTCATTTCTGGGCGCAGTCACCTGTGGGAGCGGGCGTGCCCGCGAACACCGGCGTAGCCAGTGCCATCCACCGCGTCGACAGCTTCGCGGGCACGCCCGCTCCCACAGGGTTTGGCATGCGCCGATAAATGTGGGAGCTGGCTTGCCGGCGATGGAGGTACTTCAGGGTAGCGAGAGTGAGCCGAGTGCGGCTAAAGGCAGTGTTTGTTCATATGTCAGGCACAAGCCTGAGGGTGCTCTGCGCGGGGATCACCCCCAGCTGCGCTTTCTGGTACTGCCCTTCGATGTACCCCTTGGCCTGGTCCGCATAGTGCCGGTCGAACGGTACGCCGCTTTGCCCGATCGGGTTGCTGGTCATGGCCTGCCCGGCATCGGCAAAATCGATCAGCCGCCGCGTCGACGGCCCATATGTCACTGGCCATGGCGCCGGGCCGATCTTCGCCGAGAGGTTGTTCGGCACTTCATGGGTGCCTGGCGCAGCGAAGGGCCCGACGTTGAACAGCAGGTTCAGCGGCTTTTTCACCCCCAGCGGATGGTTGTGGGTGAGTGTATGGGCCTTGCCCCATTGCCAGCTGGCCGGGTCGCTGCCCAAGTTGTCGCGCAGATGTTTGAGGCTTTTCTGCCAGGCGATGCGCACGATGGTGGTACGGTCGGTGCGCAGGTTGCCGCCACGGGTGTTCCACCAGGGCGAATTGGCGTCCGCCGCCAGGCGCGGCAGTGCAGCGTCGATGGCGCGGGTGCTGATGAGCACCGGGAACCAGGTGTCACCGAGTTCGTCATGCAGGGCCGCGTAGCTCAGCTCAAAGAGAAACTGGTTGAACAGCGTGGCACTGGTCGAGTCCAGTGGATAGTCACCGCGCCAGGCGGCCAGCTGCTCGACCAGCTCCTTTTCCTCGTCGCCTTCGGCCACCGTGCGCAGTGTCGCCAGCAGCGGTGCAAGGGTGCGCGGGCCGTGATCGCTGGCGGTGTCCAGCTGCAATGCCTGACTGTTCTGCAGGTCCCATTTCACCTCGGGGTTGGCCAGGTGGCGGTCGAGCTGGCGACCACGGTCGGGCAGGTTGTAGTAGCCCGGTATCGGTACCGCCGACGGCGGCTGGTAGTTGGCCGAGACGATATAGCCGCTTGCGGGGTTTTCCTGCTGCGGGTTGGCGCTGAAGGGGTAGAAGCCCAGCTTGCTGGCCTGCGTACTGGCACCGTCGAGGATGAACGCCGGGTCCACGCCTTCAGGGCGGATCGGCAGCTGCGCGGCAGCCCACCAGCCGATATCACCCCGGGCATTGGCCCACACGAAATTCAGCCCAGGCGCATGCACCTTGGCCGCAGCTGCGCGCATCCTGGCCAGCGTGTCGGCCCGGTTGAGCTGATAGAAACCCTCGAGGATCGGGTTTTCGGTTTCCAGGAAGGCCCACCACATGGCGATGGGCGTGGGCCCGGCGGTAGCACCGAGCACGTCGTTGACGATCGGGCCATGGGGCGAACGGCGCAGGTTGAGGGTGACCGGCTGTTCGCCTTTGACGACAATCGTCTGCTCGGTCTTTTCCAGGGTTTGCCACTGGCCATCGATCATCACCTGATCGGGGTTGGCGGGGTTGGTCTTTTCCGCGATCAGGTCGACATCGTCATTCTGGAACATGGTCAGGCTCCAGCCGAAATCGCGGTTGTGTCCGAGCAGGGCGAACGGGTTGAGCGCCTGGAAGTAGCCGTAAAGGTTGAAACCGGGCGCCGACAGCTCGGCTTCGTACCACACCGCCGGTACGGCGAAGCCGATGTGCGGGTCGCCGGCCAGTAGCGGCTTGCCACTGCGGGTGCGGCTGCCAGCGATGGCCCAGGCATTGCTGCCTTCGAACTGCGCGATGCCGGCGTCGGCCAGCGCATCGTTGCCAAGGCGGGCAAGTGCCTCCAGGCTCTGCCAGTCGGCGGCGGCCAACGGCCTGGCCAGCGCACCGTCGGCTTGCCAGCCGAGGTCGAAGATCTTCAGGTAGTCGGGGCCCAGCTGGTCGCGGATGTAGGTCAGTGCGGGCTCGGTGCGGAAGGCGGCGGCAAAACTGTAGGCGAGGTAGCCGGCGATGCTCAGGGTGTCTTCGGCGGTGAAGGGTCGCGGTGTGATGCCGAGCAGGTCGAATTCCATCGGCTTGGGGTGACTGGCCTGCCAGCTGTTGACCCCATCGAGATAGGCTTGCAGGGCCTGCCAGGCGGGTGACTGCTGGTCATGACGCTGGGCCATCAGTGCTGCCTGGTCGCGAATGCGCAGGCTGCGAAACAGGGTGTCGGTGGGCAGCAGTTTGTCGCCCAGCACCTCGGCCAGCTCGCCGCGGGCCAGGCGGCGCAGGATCTCCATCTGGAATAATCGGTCCTGGGCATGCACGTAGCCGAGGGCGCGGTACAGGTCCGGCTCGCTCTGCGCCTGCAGGTGCGGCACGCCGCGGGCGTCGTAGCGCACGCTGACCGGTGCTTGCAGGCCGGCGATGGCCACCTCGCCCGCGCGTTGCGGCAGTTTGCCCTGCACGTACCAGTATCCGGCGCCCGCGGCCACGGCAACCACCACGGCTAACAGGGTCAGGCTGCGTTTCATGCAGACTCCTTGTGCATCAAAGCAGAAAATGTGGTCCGATCATCGGCGGATTCGCGAACAGAGCATAGCCCCGGGAAGGAGATTCCATGTCACTCAGCGAAAAACAGAAGATGCTTACAGGCCAGCTCTATCATGCTGGTTGCCCTGAGCTGCAGGCCGAGCAGATCGCCAACAAACATTGGATGCACCGCTACAACAGCAGCGTGGAACTGCTCAACGACGCACGCCATGGGCTATTGCTGGAGCACTTTGGCCAGGTTGGCGAAGGCACGGTGATCCGCCCGCCGTTCTATTGCGACTACGGCTACAACATCAGCGTTGGCCGCAATACCTTCATGAACTTCAACTGCGTGATTCTCGACGTGATGCCGGTGCGTATCGGTGACGACTGCCAGATCGGCCCGAATGTGCAGATCTACACCGCCGACCACCCGCTGGACGCTGACCTGCGGCGCAGCGGGCTGGAAAGCGGGCGGGCGGTGACCATTGGCAACAACGTGTGGATCGGCGGCGCGGCGATCATCCTGCCGGGGGTGACCATTGGCGACAACGCAGTGGTGGGTGCTGGCAGTGTGGTGACCCGGGATGTGCCGGCGGGGGTGACGGTTGTGGGTAACCCGGCGCGGGTGCGTGGTTGACGCTACGGTAAAATTCCTCCCTCGGCCTGACGCTGTAGATATCTATCGGGTACTCGCTATCTACCAGGGGCAGTAACACCCTATGGCCAAGGTATTGCTGGCCTGCACGGGCCGGCCCTCTAGCAAGGCCTTGATGATGGGCTCCACGAAGCTGTTGCTGGCGTTGCACACGGCGCCCTCGCTGTAGGGGCCGAAGTAGGCGAGGTTGCCTTGCCGGTCCCAGATGGCCACTGCCGGGGAGGCGGGCAGGTGTTCGCTGCCCGGCAGGCTGGCAAGCGGCTTCAGCGCAGTGAGGTTGGCGGGTAGCTGGCCGTGGCTACCGGGCTTTTGCAGCACATGGAAGCTCACACCCAGGTCGCCGAACTGGCTGACCAGGTCGCCCAGGTGTTGCTGGTTGCCGACGTTGCAGGGGCAGGCCGGGTCCCAGAAGTGCACCACACGGACCGGCCCTGGGCCGGCCAGCTCTGCGGGCAGCTGCAACTGACTGCCCTCGAACAGCGTGGCCTGGTTGTCGAACGGGCGCAGGTAGCGGGCCTGGAAGCTGGTGTAGGCTTGCCACAGCAGGGCGGCGCAGAGCAGCAGGGTAACGGTGATCAGGGCGGGTTTTACAAGGCGGGTCTGCATGGATATCCGCGGGTAATTTTGTGGTGGGCTCACTGGTCCTGTCGCCGGCAAGCCAGCTCCCACAGGTTACCAACAGGCCTGAAACCCGGTGATATCCCTGTGGGAGCTGGCTTGCCGGCGACAGGATCCGTACAGGTGACACATAGCCCAAGCTTGCCATGACGCGGGCCAGAGCTGAATATCCCAGATCAATACTTGCTTCACTGTGGATGTACCCTATGCCCACCGCCTTTGACCCTGACCACCTGCGCACCAGCCTGGCGCCGTTGACTGCCCGTCAGCCGCTGTCGGCGCAAGCCCGGGACTACCAGCGTTTCTATGGCCTGGACATGCCGGCGCAAAGTTGGCTGGGCGGCTTTCAGGCGGCGGGCTTCGATGTGGTCGGGCAGGCCTGGCTACCCGACCAGCCGAGCGCGACGCTGTTCCTGTTGCACGGCTACTACGACCACATGGGCCTCTATAGGCACGTGATCGAGTGGGCGTTGCAGCAGGGTTACGCAGTCATCAGCTGCGACTTGCCCGGTCATGGCCTGTCCAGCGGCGAGCGCGCCAGCATCAGTGATTTCGCGGTGTACCAGCAAGTGCTGGATGCCTTGTTCGAACAGGCGCGCACGCTACCACTGCCGCGCCCCTGGCACTTGTGTGGGCAGAGCACCGGTGGCGCCATCGCCGTTGACCACCTGCTGACCCAGGGCGCCCGCAGCCCCATCGATGGCCAGGTAATCCTGCTGGCCCCGCTGGTGCGGCCTTGTTCCTGGCGCTGGTCGAAGTTCAGTTACCGGGTGCTGCGGCACTTCGTCAATGGCATTGAACGGCGCTTCAGCGCAAACACCAATGACCCGGCCTTCCTGGCGTTCCTCGAGGCCGACCCGCTGCAACCGCGCCGCCTGCCAACCGCCTGGGTGGGCGCACTGATTGCCTGGGTCAAACGCATCGAAGCCGCGCCGCGCAGTACGCGGCAACCATTGATCGTGCAGGGGGAGGCCGACGCTACGGTGGACTGGGCCTATAACCTCGAAGTGCTCAAGGCCAAGTTCGCCGAACCGCAGATCCTGATGCTGCCTGAGGCCCGTCATCACCTGGCCAACGAGCTGCCGGGCATTCGCCAGCGCTATTTCGACTTCATCGACCAGCGCCTGGGCTGATCACTTCAGGTCGTTGGCGTTCTGGCCAACCGCCAGGCCTGCACGCACAGCGGCCAGGGCGGCCTGGTAGTAAGCCTTGCCTTCTGGCGACTCGGCAAAGGTGGCGAACTCTTCAAGTTCGGCGTCAGACAAGTCGCGATAGACGTAGAGCAGGGTGTTGTTGAGGTCTTCGCCGATCTGGCCCATCAGGCGTTGTCGCTGGCCGTCGAGCAGGCCCTGGGCCTGGCCGCCGCCGAACAGGCCGGGGATCATCGAACTGAGGCTGTCGGCCGCTACCCCGGCGATAGCCAGGCTGACTTCGGCACCGGCTTCACGGGCCGGCAGGGCCTGGGCCAGATGACCGATGACCAGCAGGCGGTTGTCGCTGGCTTGAATCTTCGGCAAGCCTTTGGCGTTTTTCGCCAGTTCGTCCTTGCGCGTGGCCTTGAGCTCGGCCGCCACCACTTTGCGCCCCAGCGGCGACTGAAAAAAGGCCAGCGCCGGCGCCGGGTTGGGCAGGCTTGTGCGCAGCTTCGCCTGGGCGCGCCGATCCACCGCCTGGGCCTGGAAACGCTGATTGCTGTTGTTGACCAGCGCCTGGTACACGGCGGGGGGCAAACTGTTGCGGTAGCGTTCCTGGGCGGCGCTCAGGGCATCGTTGAAGTGGGCGCGCTGGTCGGGCCAGCCGGCGGCCTTGTACAGTTGATCCAGGTTGTCTGCCCAGACAGGCATGGTGCAGATCATCAGCAGAATCAGGGAAAACAGACGGCGCATTCAGGACTCCTGTCGGCAGATGGCTATTGTCCTTGGCCCGGCGTCGGTTTGTCGAGATATGCGCGTGTTTCTCGGCCAAGTGGCGCTGTGCGCCGGCAGGGCTAATGGATATGATGCGCGCCATGCACATCTCCCCTGAACACCCGATGCTTGCGGCCGTCGTCGACGATCTGGCCACCCATGGCTGGTCCCAGCAGGCACTCTTTCTGCCTGCCGACCTGGTGCGTGCGCTGGCAGCCGAGTGCCGGCGCCGCGATGCCGAAGGCGAACTCAACCCTGCGGGGGTTGGACGCGGGGCTACCCAGGAGGTGCGCGAAGCCATCCGTGGCGACCAGATCCAGTGGATCGACCCTGGGCAGGCCGAGGCTTGCGACGAGTACCTGGCGGCCATGGACCAGTTGCGGCTGGCCATCAACCAGGGCCTGTTCCTGGGCCTGGAAGATTTCGAGTGCCATTTCGCCCTGTATCCACGCGGTGCTTTCTATCGCCGGCATCTGGACCGCTTCCGCGACGATGATCGGCGCATGGTCTCGTCGGTGCTGTATCTCAACGAAGACTGGCAGCCGGATGATGGCGGGCAATTGCGCATGTTTTTGGGCGACGGTGTCGAGCACGATGTGCAGCCGGTGGCGGGTTGCCTGGTGGTGTTCCTGTCCGGCGAAGTGCCCCATGAGGTGCTGCCGGCGGGGCGCGAGCGTTTGTCGTTGACGGGCTGGTTCAGGCGGCGTGGCAATGACCCGTTCTGACGTGCCCAAAGTGCTGGTCAGCGCCTGCCTGCTGGGCCAGCCGGTGCGCTATGACGGCCGCGCCAGCGGCCACCCCGACCTGTTGCAGCAGTGGCAGGCCGCAGGGCGTGTGGTGCCATTGTGCCCGGAAGTAGCCGGAGGTTTACCGACCCCGCGTCCACCGGCGGAGATCCCCGGCGGGCAGGGTGGGCAAGTGCTTGATGGCGACGCACAGGTGATTACGGTGACGGGCGAGGATGTCAGTGCCGAGTTCCTGGCCGGTGCGCAGCTGGCGCTGGCGCTGGTGCGACGGCATGGCATCCGCGTGGCGGTGCTGAAGGCGGGCAGCCCTTCGTGTGGCAACCGGCTGACCTATGACGGCACGTTCAGTGGCGTGAAGGTGCTGGGGGAAGGGGTTACCACGGCGTTGCTGCGGCGGGCAGGGGTGCAGGTGTTCAGTGAGCTGGAACTGGACGAGGCGCAGCGGGCTTTGGGGTAGTCCGGCGCCGGCCCTATCGCCGGCAAGCCAGCTCCCACAGGTACACCACAGTTCTTGAAAGCGGTGATCTTCCTGTGGGAGCTGGCTTGCCGGCGATGAGGGCGGCACAGACAGCTCGAAACTTATTGCCCGGCCGCAGTCTCCTGCACACCCTTGAACCACTTCTGCTCAAGTTCGGCAGTGCGCCCGCTGTCTTTCAGCCGTTGCAGCGCATTGTTCACCGCACTTTCAAACGCCGGGTTGTCCTTCTGGAACGGGATCAACAGCCTGTTAGCGCCAAAGGGCTGGCTGACATCCAGCGAGCCACCCGTGGGCGCATCAGCGGACGGCGTAAGTGCAATGTCGTACTTGCCACTTTCGACGCCGGGCAATACCTCTGCAGCCGACGCTTCGACAAACTCGGCACGCAAGTCCAGCTCCTTGGCGAGATCTTGCCCGAACTCGATGTCGAAACCGGTCAGGCGATCATCTTGCTTGAACGCGTACGGCGAGTTGTCGGCCTGTACGGCTATGCGCAGTTCGCCCCGGTCGGCGATTTCGTCGATCAGCTCCGCCTGGGCCAATGGACTGATCAGTACTGCCAGCAGTACCCCTATGGTCGAACGCATGAATGCCCCTTTTCTTTTAGCAGTTGAATAACTTTCGCCACGGCTTTCTTCCTCGCCGTGATCGAGCGCAGCCTATGACCTTGAAGCCTTGGCGAGGTTTAACCCTAACTGAAATATTTCTCTTTGTGGGCTATGGTGAACTACCGCTGCCGTTCGACATGCTGGTGGCGGTCAATAAGTGAATCACAGGAGAAGTGAATGAACAGCCTATTTTCGCGTGCTGCCGTTGCCGGTCTGCTAATGGGAGCATCGGTGTTCGCCAGTGCCGCGGATGCCCTGAAGAGCCAGGAGCCGCCCAAGGATGCCAAGGTCTTCATCGTTTCCCCCGCCGATGGTGCCACGGTCGACAAGACCTTCACCGTCAAGTTCGGCATCGAAGGCATGGGACTCAAACCAGCCGGTGACCAGACCCCGCACACCGGGCACCACCACTTGCTGGTGGATGTGGACAAAGAACCCGTTGCCGACATGCCCCTGCCGACCAGCCTGATGCCTGAGGCAGGCACCGCGCTGCCGGCGGGGCCGCAGGTTTTGCATTTCGGCAAGGCACAGACCGAAACCAGCATTACCCTGACCCCGGGCAAGCACACGCTGCAGCTGGTACTGGGTGACCAGTATCACGTACCGTTCAAGCCAAGTGTCGAGTCGCAGAAAGTGACTGTCGAAGTGAAATGAAAAAAGGGAGGCCACAAGGGCCTCCCTTTTTCATACCGCCCGCAAACTTAGAACAGGACGCGGGAACGGATGGTGCCCTTGACCTGTTGCAGCTTCTCTTGCGCCAGGTCGGAGTACTCGGCGTCAACGTCGATCACCACGTAACCCACTTTCTCGTTGGTCTGCAGGAACTGACCGGAGATGTTGATACCGTTTTCGGCGAACACCTTGTTGATCTCGCTGAGCACGCCCGGGATGTTTTCGTGGATGTGCAGCAGGCGGTGTTTGCCTGGGTGCGCCGGCAGGGCAACTTCCGGGAAGTTGACCGAAGATACCGAGGTACCGTTGTCGCTGTACTTGACCAGCTTCTCGGCAACTTCCAGGCCGATGTTGGCCTGGGCTTCGGCAGTGGAGCCACCGATGTGCGGGGTCAGGATCACGTTGTCCAGGCCACGCAGCGGGCTTTCGAACTCTTCGTCGTTGGAGCGCGGCTCGACCGGGAACACGTCGATGGCGGCGCCGATCAGGTGCTTGTCCTTGATCGCGGCGGCCAGGTGGTCCAGCTCGACCACGGTGCCACGGGCGGCGTTGATCAGGATCGAGCCCTTTTTCATCGCGCGGATTTCTTTCTCGCCAATCATCCACTGGGTGGATGGCAGCTCAGGCACGTGCAGCGAGACAATGTCGGCCATGCCCAGCAGCTCGTTCAGGCTGGTGACCTGTACGGCGTTGCCCAGCGGCAGTTTGGTCAGCGGGTCGTAGAAGTACACCTGCATGCCCAGGTTTTCGGCCAGTACCGACAGCTGGGTGCCGATCGAGCCGTAGCCGACGATGCCCAGCTTCTTGCCACGAATCTCGAACGAGTTGGCCGCGCTCTTGATCCAGCCGCCACGGTGGCAGGAGGCGTTTTTCTCAGGGATGCCGCGCAGCAGCAGAATGGCTTCGGCCAGTACCAGTTCGGCGACCGAACGGGTGTTGGAGTACGGCGCGTTGAACACGGCGATACCGCGCTGGCGGGCAGCTTCCAGGTCGACCTGGTTGGTGCCGATGCAGAAGCAGCCGACGGCGACCAGTTTCTTGGCGCAGTCGAAGATCTCTTCGGTCAGCTGGGTGCGCGAACGAATGCCGATGAAGTGGGCATCGGCGATCTTTTCCTTCAGCTCGGCTTCCGGCAACGAACCAGTGAGGTATTCGATGTTGGTGTAGCCGGCGGCCTTGAGGGTATCGACCGCGTTCTGGTGCACACCTTCAAGAAGAAGGAACCGGATCTTGCTCTTGTCGAGAGAAGTCTTGCTCATCTGCGTAAACCTGTATCCCGGAGATAAAAATGGCGAGGGTGATGCCAGGCGCCACGGCAGCCTTAGCATGAACAGCGGGAGGGCTATGCTAGCATACGCGACACAATCTGAGCCTATCCCGACAGGTGAAGAGTGCTCAGGGTGACTATGAATAAGTCGAGAGTTCCAGCGATGACCCACCCCGCTGTTATTGATGAACTGATGACCCTTGTCGACCCTGGCAAGGTCCTGACTGACGCGGCTTCGCTTGAAGCGTATGGCAAGGACTGGACCAAGCATTTCCCGCCGGCACCCAGTGCAATCGTGCTGCCGAAGACGATAGAACAGGTGCAGGCGATCGTGCGCTGGGCCAATGCGAACAAGGTGGCGCTGGTGCCCTCTGGCGGGCGCACCGGGCTTTCCGCCGGGGCGGTGGCGGCCAATGGCGAAGTGGTGGTGGCCTTCGACTACATGAACCAGATTCTCGGCTTCAACAACTTCGACCGCACCGTGATCTGCCAGCCAGGGGTGATCACCCGCCAGCTCCAAGCCTTTGCTGAAGAGCAGGGCCTTTATTACCCGGTAGACTTCGCTTCCAGCAGCTCCAGCCAGATTGGCGGCAACATTGGCACCAATGCCGGTGGTATCAAGGTGATTCGCTACGGCATGACCCGCAACTGGGTGGCCGGCCTGAAAGTGGTCACCGGCAAGGGTGAGCTGCTGGAACTCAACAAAGACCTGATCAAGAACGCCACCGGCTATGACCTGCGTCAGCTGTTCATTGGGGCCGAAGGCACCCTGGGCTTTGTGGTGGAGGCCACCATGCGCCTGGACCGTACACCGCGCAATCTCACCGCTATGGTGCTGGGTACGCCGGACTTCGACTCGATCATGCCGGTGCTGCACGCCTTCCAGGGCAAGTTGGACCTTACGGCTTTCGAGTTCTTTTCCGACAAAGGCCTGGCCAAGATCATGGGGCGGGGCGATGTGCCGGCGCCGTTCGAGACCGCTTGCCCGTTCTATGCGCTGCTGGAGTTCGAGGCCAGTACCGAAGAGGTTGCCAACCAGGCCTTGGCCACCTTCGAGCACTGCGTGGAGCAGGGCTGGGTGCTGGACGGGGTGATGAGCCAGAGCGAAACCCAGCTGAAAAACCTGTGGAAGTTGCGCGAATACCTGTCTGAAACCATCTCGCACTGGACCCCGTACAAGAACGACATTTCTGTCACGGTCTCGAAAGTGCCGGCGTTCCTGCGTGATATCGACGCCATTGTCGCCGAGCACTACCCGGATTACGAAGTGGTGTGGTACGGCCACATCGGCGATGGCAACCTGCACCTGAACATTCTCAAGCCCGAGCACATGGGCAAGGACGAGTTCTTCGCCTCGTGCGCCAAGGTCAACAAATGGGTGTTCGAGATCGTCCAGCGCTACAACGGTTCGATTTCCGCCGAGCATGGCGTGGGCATGACCAAGCGCGACTACCTGGGCTACAGCCGCTCGGCCGAAGAAATCGCCTGCATGAAGGCAATAAAGGCCGTGTTCGACCCTAACGGCATCATGAATCCGGGTAAGATCTTCGCACCTGAATAAAAAGCAGTATCCACAGGAGTCGGCCAATGAGTTACCAGCACCAGTACGTAGACGGCACACGCATTCACTTCCCGCTGGGCAAGGTGGTGTGCATCGGCCGTAACTATGCCGAGCATGCCAAGGAACTGGACAACCCGATCCCCAGCGAGCCACTGCTGTTCATCAAGCCGGGCAGCTGCGTGGTGCCGGCCGAAGGTGGTTTCAAGATCCCGGCCGAGCGCGGTTCCGTGCACTATGAGGCCGAAATTGCCGTGCTGCTGGGCAAACCGCTTTCCACCCACCCGACCGAAGAGGAGGTGCTGGACGCGATTTCCGGTTATGCCCCGGCACTGGACCTGACCTTGCGTGACGTGCAGGCCAAGCTGAAAGAGAAAGGCCTGCCCTGGGAGCTGGCCAAATGCTTCGATGGCGCCTGCGTGCTGCCGCCGTTCGTGTCTGCCGCCAGTTTCGAGGATGTGACCGACATCCCGGTACGCCTGACCGTCAATGGCGAAGTGCGCCAGGACGGCAACAGCGCAATGATGCTCAACCCGATCGTGCCGATGATCCAGTACATGGCGGCGCATTTCTCGCTGCAGGCGGGGGATGTGATCCTTACCGGTACGCCGGCGGGCGTGGGGCCGTTCAATGTCGGTGATGAGCTGGTGCTGGAGCTGCCGGGTGTGAGCCGCTTCGAAAGCCGGGTGCTCTGATTCCAGACCGGGTTGGCTTCTTCGCGGGCACGCCCGCTCCACAGGGCTCTCCACAGGCCTGTGACATTCCTGTGGGAGCGGGTTTACCCGCGAAGAGGCCGGTCCTGTTTACCGATTTTTCACACCTTATGCGGATAATGCGCGGACCTCCGCCCATTCTCCCAGGACCTCCGCATGCCATCACCTTCCAGCGCCCCGGCAACCTCCAAGCGCCGTTTCTACCTGCGCTGGCCCTTCGGCCTGGCCGTGGCAGCGGTGATCGGCTATGGCGTGTCAGTGGCCATGCACTGGGATGACCGCGGCGCACTGTGGCTCAAGGAAAGCCTGGAAACCACCGCCGAGCGCAGCGAAAGCGTGTGGCTGCCGGACTACCAGGTCGACATCGACGCCAAACCGCTGCCGGGCATGGATGATGACGAAGCTTCGGACGTGGCCTTCAACCCGCGTACAGGTACCCTGTTCGCGGTCATGGGCAAGAACCCCATCCTTGTCGAGCTGAGCCTGGACGGCGATGTACTGCGCAAGATCCCGCTCAACGGCTGGAACAACCCGGAAGGCGTCGCCGTGCTGGAAGACGACTACCTGGCGATCACCGACGAGCGCCTGCATGACCTGACGGTGGTCAAGGTCGATGCCCGGACCACGGTGTTGAACCACGCCGACTTCCAGAGCCACGACCTGGGCCCGTCGGTGAAGAGCAACAAGGGCTTCGAAGCAGTGGCCTGGGACCCGCTGCGCCAGCGCCTGGTCATCGGCGAAGAGCGCCCACCCAAGCTGTACACCTGGAACACCGATGGCCGCAGCCCGCTCATGGGTGAAAAGCAGCCACTGCCCAGTGACGAGCTCGACCTGCGCAACCTGTCCGCCCTGGGCGTGGACCCGCGCACCGGCCACCTGCTGGTATTGTCCGCCGATTCCAACATGCTGCTGGAGCTGGACGAGCAGGGCCAGCAGGTCAGCTTCATGACTTTGCTCGGTGGTTTCAATGGCCTGCAGGACACCATTCCGCGTGCCGAAGGGGTGACCATGGACGACAAAGGCAACCTCTACATGGTCAGCGAGCCGGCACTGTTTTATCGCTTCAAGAAGCACTGACAGCATCTTCAGGCTTTTCTGACGCTGGCATTAAGCTATGTTTCAGCCATTAATGGTTAGATTCGCCACCCTTGTGCCGAGTCTGCCTTATGCGCCGTTTTGTTCGCCTGTTCCTTGTTGTGGCCGTTATCGGCGTGTTCCTGCTTGGCTGGGCCGGGCAGGAGTTTCGCTTGTTCGAGCGCGGCTGGTTCAACCTGAAGGCGTGGTGGCAGCCCGCCGAGCAGAGCATCGGCCTTGACCGCTACCGGGTAGTGGTAGAGGCGCAGCCGGTCGACGGCTTGGATGACGACCTTTCGGCGCTGACCTACGACCCCGACCGCAAGACCCTGTTCACTGTCACCAATGCCCGCTCGGAGCTGATCGAGCTGTCGCTTGAAGGCCGCATTCTGCGCCGGGTGCCGCTGACCGGCTTTGGTGACCCGGAAGCCGTGGAGTACATCGGGCCCAACAGTTATGTGATCACCGACGAGCGCCAGCAGCGGCTGATTCGCGTGCGCCTGGAGGACGACACGATGTTCCTCGACGCCGGTGACGCCGAACAGCTGACCTTGGGCATTGGCCTGAACGGCAACAAGGGCTTCGAGGGCCTGGCCTACGATTCGGCAGGCAAGCGCCTGTTCGTGGCCAAGGAACGTGACCCGATGCTGATCTATGAGGTGCATGGGTTTCCTCATGAAAACCCGGAGAAGCCCTACGCAGTGCATGTGGTGCAGGACCACAAACGCGATTCGCGGTTGTTCGTGCGCGACCTGTCGAGTCTGCAGTTCGATGAGCGCAGCGGGCACCTGCTGGCGTTGTCGGATGAGTCGCGGCTGGTGCTGGAGCTGGATGTGCAAGGCAGGCCGCTGAGTACCCTGTCGTTGCGCAAGGGTTTTCAGGGTTTGCAGGCGACGGTGCCGCAGGCGGAGGGGATTGCGATGGATGAGGCGGGGACCATCTATCTGGTCAGTGAGCCGAACCTGTTCTATGTGTTCAAGCAGTCGCCAAATTAAGCTGTTGGGGCCGCGTTGCGGCCCATTCGCAGCACAAGGCTGCTCCTACAAGGACCGCATCAGATCCAGTGCCTGCGGCCTTCTGTAGGAGAAGCCTTGTGCTGCGAATCGAGGGCAAAGCCCTCGCCGGGGACTACTCGACCTTCAGGGTCTTGACGCCTTCGCCGGTACCCAGCAGCAGTACATCTGCCGGCCGCGCCGCGAACAGGCCGTTGGTCACCACGCCAACGATGGCGTTGATCTGCGCTTCCAGTTCCACCGGGTTGGTGATCTGCAGGTTGTACACATCGAGGATGACGTTGCCGTTGTCGGTCAATACCCCTTCACGATACACCGGGTCGCCGCCCAGCTTGACCAGTTGACGTGCCACGTGGCTGCGCGCCATCGGGATCACTTCGACCGGCAGCGGGAAGGCGCCCAGAACCGGTACCAGCTTGCTGCCGTCGGCGATGCAGATGAAGGTTCTGGCCACGGCCGCGACGATCTTCTCGCGGGTGAGGGCTGCGCCGCCGCCCTTGATCAGGTTCAGGTGCGCGTCGCTCTCGTCGGCGCCGTCCACATAGAACTCCAGCTCGCTGACGCTGTTCAGCTCGTAGACCGGGATGCCATGGCCCTTCAGGCGCTGGGCAGTGGCCTCGGAACTGGCCACTGCGCCGTCGAAAGCGGTCTTGTGCTGAGCCAGGGCGTCGATGAAGAAGTTGGCGGTCGAACCGGTACCGACGCCGACAACGCTCTTGTCATCCAGCTTGGGCAGAATGAAGTCGACAGCGGCCTGGGCGACGGCCTGTTTGAGTTGGTCCTGGGTCATGCGGGCTCCGGGAGGGGCAGGGGCGGTTTCAAAGTTGCCTAGTATAACGGCTCGCACGGCTTTGCTGTGGTCGCCCGACGTAGCGCTGGGGTAGACTCCCAGCCCTTGTCCCGCGGCCCAGTGATGCTTTCCCGATGCTCGAACAGTACGTCAAGAAGATCCTCACCTCGCGCGTCTATGACGTTGCCGTCGAAACCCCGCTGCACAGCGCCGGGCAGCTGAGCAAGCGCCTGGGCAACCAGATTCTGCTCAAGCGCGAAGACTTGCAGCCGGTGTTCTCGTTCAAGATTCGCGGGGCCTACAACAAGCTGGCGCAACTGACGGCGGAAGAACTGGCCCGTGGCGTGGTCACCGCTTCGGCCGGCAACCACGCCCAGGGCCTGGCCCTGGCCGCGCGCGAGATGGGCATCAAGGCCACCATCGTGATGCCAAAGACCACCCCGGAGATCAAGATCGAAGGCGTGCGCTCGCGCGGTGGCAAGGTGGTGCTGCATGGCGACTCCTTCCCCGAGGCGCTGGCTTATTCGCTGAAGCTGGTGGATGAAAAGGGCTTTGTCTACATCCACCCCTACGACGACCCGCACACCATCGCCGGGCAGGGCACCGTGGCCATGGAAATCCTGCGTCAGCACCCTGGCCGGCTGGACGCGATTTTCGTCCCGGTGGGCGGTGGCGGCCTGATCGCCGGCATTGCGGCCTACGTGAAGTACCTGCGCCCGGAAATAAAGGTGATCGGCGTCGAACCGGACGATTCCAACTGCCTGCAGGCGGCCATGGCGGCCGGTGAGCGCGTGGTATTGCCGCAGGTAGGGCTGTTCGCCGACGGCGTGGCGGTGGCGCAGATCGGGCAGCACACCTTTGATATCTGCCGCCAGTATGTGGATGACGTGGTCACGGTCAGCACCGATGAGATCTGTGCAGCAATCAAGGATATCTACGACGATACCCGCTCGATCACCGAGCCTGCTGGCGCCTTGGGTGTGGCGGGCATCAAGCGCTACGTCGAGCTGTACGGTGTGACCGGGCAGACCTTGGTGGCCATCGATTCCGGTGCCAACGTCAATTTCGACCGCCTGCGGCATGTGGCCGAGCGCGCCGAACTGGGTGAAAAGCGCGAAGCGATCATCGCCGTCACCATTCCGGAGCGCCCTGGCAGCTTCAAGGCCTTCTGCGAAGCCATCGGCAAGCGCCAGATCACCGAGTTCAACTACCGCAAGCACACCTCTGACGAAGCCCACATCTTCGTCGGCATTCAGACTCATCCGGAAAACGATCCCCGTGCAGCCCTGGTGCAGCAATTGACCGAGCAGGGGTTCCCGGTTACCGACCTGACCGATAACGAGCTGGCCAAGCTGCATATTCGCCATATGGTGGGTGGGCATTCGGCCGGGGCCAGTGACGAGATGGTGCTGCGCTTCGAATTCCCCGAGCGGCCAGGCGCGCTGTTCAACTTCCTCAACAAGCTGGGCGGGCGCTGGAATATTTCGATGTTCCACTATCGCAACCACGGTGCGGCGGACGGGCGCGTGGTGGCGGGGTTGCAGGTGCCGGAGGAAGAGCGCCACCTGGTGCCGGCGGCGCTGGCCAAGATCGGTTACCCGTACTGGGATGAGACCGAGAACCCGGCGTACAAGCTCTTCCTTGGTTGAGCAGCTAAGCTGGGGCTGATGGCCCTATCGCCGGCAAGCCAGCTCCCACAGGTACTGCGCAGGCAGCAGGCCTTGTGATATCCCTGTGGGAGCGGGCAAGCCCGCGAAGTCGCCACCGCTAAATGGCCTGCTCAAGGACAACAGAAGCATGGAACACCTGACCACCCTGAAAACCCTGCATATCATCGCCACTGCAGTGCTGCTGCTGGGCGCCCTGGGCCTGGCGATCTGGACCGTGCGCGCCCGCCGTCATGGCGATACCGAGGCCTACGCCAAGCTGCTGCGCCGGCCTCTGGTGTTTGTCTGGCTGGTGATGGGCCTGTGCCTGGCAAGCATGCCGTTCACCGGCTGGTGGCTGGTACACCTGGTGGGCTGGCCGCTGGGGCAGACCTGGGTGCTGGCCTCCAGTGTCATCTACACCGTGGGCGCGTTTGCCGTCTGGTGGCTGCTGGTGCGGCTGAACCGGTTGCGCAAGGCTGAAGTTGTGGGGTTGCGGCTTACCTTGGCGCTGGCGGTGTTCAGCGGGGTCTGTTTCTTGTCCATCGCCGGGTTGATGGGCGCCAAGCCAGTCTGACAGTTCAGGGTTGCCTGTGCCGGCCCTTTCGCGGGTCAACCCGCTCCCACGGGGACTGCACAATGCCTGAGGGCAGCGCGATACCTGTGGGAGCGGGTTTACCCGCGAAGAGGCCAGCCCAGGAAAACTTCAATCGCGCAACGAAACCACCGGCCACCCACGCTTCCCGGCCTCGGCCCGCAACAGCGGGTCCGGGTCCACCGCCACCGCATGCGTCACCCGCTGCAGCAACGGCAAATCATTCATCGAGTCGCTATAGAAGTAGCTGTCCTCAAGATCAAAGCCGTTCTCCAGCATCCAGCGCTCCAGCCGCGTCACCTTGCCTTCACGAAAACACGGTATATCGGTACTACGCCCGGTATAGCGGCCGTCGCGCATCTCGCATTCGGTCGCCAGCAGCACGCGAACTCCAAGGCGGCGGGCGATCGGTGCGGTGACGAAGCGGTTGGTGGCGGTGATGATCAGCAGCTGGTCGCCAGCCTCACGGTGCTGCTGCAGCAAGGCCAGGGCCTTGGGCAGGATGATCGGCTCGATGCAGTCGCGCATGAAGTCGCGGTGCCATTCGTCGAGCCGGGACGCAGGCGTTGCCGCCAGGACTTCCATGGAAAAGGCCAGGTAGGCCGGCAGGTCCAGGGTGCCGTCGAGGTAGTCCTGGTAGAAACCATCGTTGCGTTGCTTGTAGGCAACCGGGTCGAGGATGCCACGCTGGCAAAGGTAGTCACCCCAGGCATGGTCGCTGTCGCCACCGAGGAGGGTATTGTCCAGGTCGAATAAAGCCAGGCGCATCGCGGTCACTCGCATCAGCCACAAGGTAGGCCCGCAGAATACGGAGTTTTCACGCTGCTGCACATAAGCTTGGCGGGCGCGTTGCTGCGCTCGCAGGCTTTGTGGAACAATGCGGTGACATGCGTTTGCGAGGTTGCTGCCGTGATCGACCCGGATGGTTTTCGCCCCAATGTCGGGATCATTCTCACGAATGATGCCGGGCAGGTGCTATGGGCTCGACGGATCAACCAGGATGCCTGGCAATTTCCCCAGGGTGGTATCAACCCTGACGAGACGCCGGAAGACGCCCTGTACCGTGAGCTGAACGAAGAAGTTGGCCTTGAACGCGATGATGTGGAAATTCTTGCCTGCACCCGCGGCTGGTTGCGTTATCGTTTACCCCAGCGCCTGGTCCGTACCCACAGCCAGCCGCTGTGCATCGGCCAGAAGCAGAAGTGGTTTCTGCTGCGTCTGGTCAGCAATGAACAACGGGTGCGGATGGACCTGACCGGCAAGCCGGAATTCGACGGCTGGCGCTGGGTCAGCTATTGGTATCCGTTGGGCCAGGTTGTGACATTCAAGCGCGAGGTGTATCGACGCGCACTGAAAGAGCTAGCACCGCGTCTGCTGACGCGCGACTGACGACGGAGTTCGACCCCGAGCCATGCTCAATACGCTGCGCAAGATCGTCCAGGAAGTAAACTCCGCCAAAGATCTCAAGTCGGCGTTGGGGATCATTGTCTTGCGCGTCAAGGAGGCCATGGGCAGTCAGGTCTGCTCGGTCTACCTGCTCGACCCGGAAACCAACCGCTTCGTGCTGATGGCCAGCGAAGGCCTGAACAAGCGTTCCATCGGCAAGGTCAGCATGGCCCCCAACGAGGGCCTGGTCGGCCTGGTCGGTACCCGCGAAGAGCCGCTGAACCTGGAAAACGCCGCCGACCACCCGCGTTATCGCTACTTTGCCGAAACCGGCGAAGAAAAATTCGCCTCCTTCCTGGGGGCGCCGATCATCCACCACCGCCGAGTGGTCGGGGTATTGGTTATCCAGCAAAAGGAGCGCCGCCAGTTCGACGAGGGCGAAGAAGCCTTCCTGGTCACCATGAGCGCCCAGCTCGCCGGGGTTATCGCCCACGCCGAAGCCACCGGTTCGATCCGTGGCCTGGGCCGCCAGGGCAAGGGTATTCAGGAAGCGCGCTTCGTCGGTGTGCCGGGCTCGCCAGGCGCCGCTGTGGGGCGTGCGGTGGTGATGCTGCCGCCGGCCGACCTGGAGGTGGTGCCGGACAAGGCCGTCGATGACATCGACGCCGAACTGAAGCTGTTCCAGAACGCCCTCGAAGGCGTGCGCGACGACATGCGCAAGCTGTCGGCCAAGCTGGCCACCCAGCTGCGCCCGGAAGAGCGCGCGTTGTTCGACGTGTACCTGATGATGCTTGAAGACGCAGCCCTGGGCGGCGAGGTGACCGAGGTCATCAAGACCGGCCAATGGGCCCAGGGCGCCCTGCGCCAGGTGGTCGGCGAGCACGTCAACCGCTTCGAACTGATGGACGATGACTACCTGCGCGAGCGCGCCTCGGACGTCAAGGACCTGGGGCGGCGCCTGCTGGCCTACCTCCAGGAAGCCCGCTCGCAGTCGCTGGTGTACGCCGACAACACCATCCTGGTCAGTGAAGAACTGACCCCGGCAATGCTCGGCGAAGTGCCGGAAGGCAAGCTGGTTGGCCTGGTTTCGGTACTCGGCTCGGGCAACTCCCACGTCGCCATCCTGGCTCGCGCCATGGGCATCCCTACCGTGATGGGCCTGGTCGACCTGCCGTATTCCAAGGTCGATGGCATCGAGCTGATCGTCGATGGCTACAAGGGCGAGGTGTTCACCAACCCCAGCGAAGTGCTGCGCAAGCAGTACAGCGAAGTGGTGGAGGAGGAGCGCCAGCTGGCTCAAGGCCTGGACGCCTTGCGCGAACTGCCATGCGTCACCCCCGACGGCCATCGCATGCCGCTGTGGGTCAACACCGGCCTGCTCGCTGATGTTGCCCGCGCCCAGCAGCGCGGCGCTGAAGGGGTAGGGCTGTACCGCACCGAAGTGCCGTTCATGATCCAGCAGCGCTTCCCCAGCGAGAAGGAGCAGCTGGCGATCTACCGTGAGCAACTGGCGTCGTTCCACCCGCTGCCGGTGACCATGCGTACCCTGGACATCGGCGGCGACAAGGCGCTGTCGTACTTCCCGATCAAGGAAGAAAACCCGTTCCTGGGCTGGCGTGGCATCCGCGTCACCCTCGACCACCCGGAAATCTTCCTGGTGCAGACCCGCGCCATGCTCAAGGCCAGCGAGGGCCTGAACAACCTGCGCATCCTGCTGCCGATGATTTCCGGGATTCACGAGCTGGAAGAGGCCCTGCACCTGATCCACCGCGCCTGGGGCGAAGTACGCGACGAGGGCACTGATGTGCCCATGCCGCCAGTGGGCGTGATGGTGGAGATTCCTGCAGCGGTGTACCAGACCAAGGAATTGGCGCGGCAGGTGGACTTCCTGTCGGTAGGGTCCAACGACCTGACCCAGTACCTGCTGGCGGTGGACCGCAACAACCCGCGGGTGGCCGACCTTTACGACTACCTGCACCCGGCGGTGCTGCAGGCACTGAACACGGTGGTGCGCGATGCCCATGGTGAAGGCAAGCCGGTCAGCATCTGTGGCGAAATGGCCGGTGACCCGGCTGCGGCGATCCTGTTGATGGCCATGGGCTTTGACAGCCTGTCGATGAACGCCACCAACCTGCCCAAGGTGAAATGGATGCTGCGCCAGGTGAACATGAGCAAGGCCAAGGAGTTGCTGGCCGACGCCTTGAGCCATGACAACCCGCAAGTTATCCACAGTTCGCTGCAATTGGCCCTGAAGAACCTTGGGCTGGCGCGGATGATCGGGCCTGGGGCCAATAAGACCCTGTGAATGTGATGTTGCCTGTGCTGACCTCTTCGCGGTCAAATCCGCTCCCACAGGGACTACTACAAGCCTGAGGCCTGTGCTGAACCTGTGGTAGCGGATTCACCCGCGAAGAGGCCCGCCCAGGCAACACCGAAGGTTCAGACCACCAGCTCAACTTCCCCCAAATGCCCGCCAAACGGCCCGAAACTGCGCTCGATCAGCCGCCTTTTGCCCTGATCATCCACAATCAGCACGGTACTCGCCCGGGTACCATAGTTCTGGCTGGCAATAAACACGCTTGAAAGCAGCTTCTCGGTCCCCAGGCCCACGCCTGTGTCCGGCAGATCGCCGTCAGCCGCGGGTTCACCATCAGCCAGCAATGCCAGCAACTGCTGCGGATCTGCCGTCTCAAGCATCCCCTCCAGCCCGCTACGTGCCTTGACCAGCTTCGGCCACGGTGTGTCCAGCCCGGCATTGGAAAGCCCGTAAACCCCAGCCTCCAACAGGCGTGGCGTAGCTTGCCGGGCATTCAAGTACCCCAGTTGCCGCTCATCACCCACTAGCAGGTTGAACCCCGAGTACTGGCCGCGGCGGTCGGCCACCTGGTCCAGGTAAGCCTCAACGCCCAGCTCACCCCGCAGATACGCCGCCACCAGCTCACCACGCGAGCGTGGCCCCAGCACCTGGCCCGGGTCGCGAATATTGGTCAGCGCCGCAAACCGCCCTTGCGGCCCCACGCCAAGCCAGGTACCGCCGGCCTCCAGGTCGCGCCCGGCATACACGCCAGGGGCATCCTCCCAAGCCGCCAGGGCTTGGGTGGGGCGAGCATGAAACTCGTCGCGGTTGGCTGCGACGATCAGCGGCAGGGCGTGCCCCGGCCGCCAGGCAAATACGATCAGGCACATCGGTCGGGCCTCTGGGTTTTTTGCCACTGTACCCACACTGGCTGGGCGGATCCATCCTGACACAGACTTCACTAGAGCCCCGAGGCTGGCTTCCGTTACCATGCCGGATTGATTTCTCGGGGACGCCGAATGGAATTCGTGCTCTATCTGCTGTTGGGCGCCTGCGCGGGCGTGCTGGCCGGGCTGTTCGGCGTGGGCGGCGGCATCATCATCGTGCCGGTGCTGGTGTTCAGCTTTACCCTGCAGGGCTTCGATACCTCGGTGCTGACCCACCTGGCAGTCGGCACGTCGCTGGCAACCATCGTCTTCACCTCGATCAATGCCGTGCTCGAACACCACCGCAGGGGCGCGGTGCAGTGGCCGATCTTCGGCTGGATGACCCTCGGCATCCTGCTGGGGGCCGGTGTTGGCGCCAAGACCGCGTCGCTGATCCAAGGCCCGCTGCTGCAGAAGATCATCGGCGTGTTCGCCCTGGTCATCGCCGCACAGATGGCCCTGGACCTCAAGCCCAAGGCCAGCCGTGGCATCCCCGGCAAACCCGCATTGATCGGCGCCGGGGGAGTGATCGGCTGGGCTTCGGCCATTTTCGGCATTGGCGGTGGTTCGCTGACTGTGCCGTTCCTGACCTGGCGCAGCCTGCCCATGCAGCAGGCGGTGGCCACGTCTTCGGCCTGCGGCCTGCCCATCGCCGTGGCCAGTGCTCTTAGTTTCATGCTGCTGGGCTGGCATGAGCAGCATCTGCCGGCCCATAGCGTGGGTTACGTGTACCTGCCGGCTTTGGTCGGCATTGCCGTGACCAGCATGTTTTTCGCCCGCTACGGCGCGCGCCTGGCGCACAAGCTGTCGCCACGTTTGTTGAAACGTCTGTTCGCGGCACTGCTGTTCAGTGTCGGCCTGAGCTTTTTGATTTGAATCGAGAGGAAGTTCCATGCTGCCTTACCCGCAGATAGACCCCGTGGCCGTGGCCCTCGGGCCGCTGAAAATCCACTGGTACGGCCTGATGTACCTGATCGGCATCGGCGGCGCCTGGCTGCTGGCTTCGCGCCGGCTCAACCGCTTCGACCCCACCTGGTCCCGTGAAAAGCTGTCCGACCTGGTGTTCTGGCTGTCGATGGGGGTGATTGTCGGAGGCCGGCTGGGTTATGTGCTGTTCTACGACCTGCACGCCTACCTGGCCAACCCGACGCTGATCTTCGAAGTGTGGAAGGGCGGCATGTCGTTCCACGGCGGCTTCATTGGCGTGATGCTGGCGGCCTTGTGGTTCGGCAAGCGCAACAACAAGTCGTTCTTCGAGCTGATGGACTTCGTCGCACCGTTGGTGCCGATTGGCCTGGGCGCCGGGCGCATCGGCAACTTCATCAATGCCGAGTTGTGGGGCAAGGCCACCGATGTGCCGTGGGCGATGGTGTTCCCGCCGTTCAGCGACCCTGCGCAGTTGCCGCGTCACCCGTCGCAGCTGTACCAATTTGCGCTTGAAGGTGTGGCATTATTCCTGATCCTTTGGCTGTACTCGCGCAAGCCGCGCCCGACCATGGCCGTTTCCGGCATGTTCGCGCTGTTCTACGGCATTTTCCGCTTCATCGTGGAGTTCGTGCGAGTGCCCGATGCCCAGCTCGGCTACATTGCCTTCGGCTGGTTGACCATGGGTCAGTTGCTGTGTCTGCCGATGATCGTCGGCGGCCTCTTCCTGATCTGGTGGGCGTACAACCGTAAACCGACGGCCAAGGCCGCAGTTTGATTCTTGCGGCAGGGGGCGTTCCCCCTGCCGTTCTTGTTACAGGTAAGCCATGAAACAGTATCTAGACCTGGTCCGTGAGGTCATTGAAAACGGCACGCTGCAGGAAAACCGCACCGGCATCCGCACCATCAGCCTGCCGGGCGCCATGCTGCGTTTCGACCTGCAGAAGGGCTTTCCGGCCATCACTACGCGCAAGCTGGCGTTCAAATCGGCGATCGGCGAAATGGTCGGTTTCCTGCGTGGCGTGAAAAACGCTGGCGAATTCCGCGACCTGGGCTGCAAGGTCTGGGACCAGAACGCCAACGAAAACGCCCAGTGGCTGGCCAACCCGTTCCGCCAGGGGCATGACGACCTCGGCGAGATCTACGGCGTTCAGTGGCGGCAATGGCCGGGTTACAAGCGCATCCCGCTGAGCAACCCGGCAGCCATCGAAATGGCCGAGAAGGCGGGCTTCCGCCGCATTGCCCAGGACGAAGAGGACGGCGTCGCGTTCGTAGTCTTGTACAAGGCCATCGACCAGGTGCGCCAGTGCCTGGACACCATCGCCAACGACCCGGGCAGCCGCCGTATCCTGTTCCACGGCTGGAACTGCGCGCAGCTGGATGAAATGGCATTGCCGCCGTGTCACCTGCTGTACCAGTTCCACCCGAATGTCGAGACCAGGGAGATTTCCCTGACGCTGTACATCCGCTCCAACGACCTGGGCCTGGGCACGCCGTTCAACCTGACCGAAGGCGCAGCGCTGCTGTCGCTGTTCGGCCGCCTGACCGGCTACACCCCGCGCTGGTTCACCTACTTCATCGGCGATGCCCATGTGTATGAAAACCACCTGGACATGCTCAACGAGCAGCTCAAGCGCGAGCCGCTGGAAGCGCCGAAGCTGGTGATCAGCGACCGCGTGCCGGCGTTTGCCGAGACGGGCAAGTACGAGCCAGAGTGGCTGGAGAAAATCGAGCCGAGTGATTTCAGCCTGGAAGGGTATGAGCACCATGCGCCGATGACGGCGCCGATGGCGGTGTAAACCGTTGTATCGCCGGGGCTGCTTTGCAGCCCATTCGCCGGCAAGCCAGCTCCCACAGGGTGCAGCTTTAGGCTCAATGGCCGTGGCTTCGCCCCACATGTGAGTGCTCGGTTTCCGGCACTGATACCGCCCCGTTCGTCTCCAGTTGCTGCAAGATCGCGCACTCAGTCCCTTGAGTGTTACAGCGTCGCCGCAGCTCCACCAGCTGTTCCTGCAGCGCCACCAACCCATCGATTCGCGCTTGTACATGCTCGATGTGCTCATCGATCAGCGCATTGACGCTGCCGCATGAATCATCCGGGCTATCGCGCAGCCGCAGCAGGCTGCGGATCTCGTCCAAGGTCATGTCCAAGGTGCGGCAGTTGCGGATAAACGTCAGCCGTTCCACGTGCGCCTGGGTATACAGCCGGTAGTTTCCATCTGTACGCGCCGGCTCCGGTAGCAACTGTTCGCGCTCGTAGTAGCGGATGGTTTCCACTGCGCAGTCGGTGGCTTTGGACAGTTCCCCGATCTTCATCACGAAATCTCCAACAAGTGGCTTGACCCTATAGTGGCTACAGGGTGTTCACTTGGCAACAGGCTCAATTTAAGGATGACCCCATGAACCAGCCTGTCAGCCACGAACACAAGCACGACCACCACGCCCACAGTTGCTGTGGCACTGCTGCTGCACCCGCCAAGGTACGACTCAGCGACATGCCCAGCAGCGATGCCCGGCTAAGCCGCTTCCGCATCGAGGCCATGGATTGCCCCACCGAGCAGACCCTGATCCAGGACAAGCTGGGCAAGCTGGCGGGCATTGAACAGCTGGAATTCAACCTGATCAACCGCGTGCTTGGCGTGCGCCACACCCTGGGTGGCACCGCGGAAATCGAACGGGCCATCGACAGCCTGGGCATGAAAGCCGAGCCGCTGGGCGCTGAAGGCGGTGACACCTCCAGCGCCCCACCGGCCGCCAAGACCCGCTGGTGGCCGCTGGCGTTGTCCGGTATTGCCGCGATCGCCGCCGAAATCGTGCACTTTGGGGCGCTCGCTCCGCAGTGGCTGGTGGCCGCACTGGCGCTGGCGGCCATCCTCGGCTGCGGCCTGGGCACCTACAAGAAGGGCTGGATCGCCCTGAAAAACCGCAACCTCAACATCAACGCGCTGATGAGCATTGCCGTGACCGGCGCGGTGCTGATCGGGCAGTGGCCGGAAGCGGCCATGGTGATGGTGCTGTTCACCGTCGCCGAGCTGATCGAAGCCCGCTCGCTGGACCGTGCGCGCAATGCCATTGGCGGCCTGATGCAACTTACCCCGGACATGGCCACCGTGCGTCAGGCCGACGGCCAGTGGCGTGAAGTGGATGTGCGCGAGGTCGCTATCGACGCCTTGGTGCGGGTGCGCCCCGGGGAGCGTATCGGCCTTGACGGCGAAGTCACCGGTGGGCAGTCCAGCGTCGATCAGGCGCCGATCACCGGCGAAAGCCTGCCTGTCGAGAAGGCTGTGGGCGATAAACTGTTTGCCGGCACTATCAACCAGGCTGGGGCACTCGAGTTTCGCGTTACTGCCGGCGCCGGGCAATCGACCCTGGCGCGCATCATCAAGGCCGTCGAGCAAGCGCAGGGCGCGCGGGCGCCTACCCAGCGCTTCGTCGACCGTTTCTCGCGCATCTACACCCCCGTGGTGTTCGCCATCGCCCTGGCCGTTGCGGTAATCCCGCCGCTGTTCATGGCCGCTGCCTGGTTCGACTGGATCTACCGCGCCCTGGTGCTGCTGGTGGTCGCCTGCCCGTGCGCCCTGGTGATCTCGACCCCGGTGACCATCGTCAGCGGCCTGGCCGCTGCCGCGCGCAAGGGCATCCTGATCAAGGGCGGCGTATACCTGGAAGGTGGCCGCCACCTGGACTTCCTGGCCCTGGACAAGACCGGCACTATCACCCACGGCAAGCCGGTGCAGACCGACGCCAGGGTGCTCGACCCGTTGTTCGAAGGCCGCGCGCAGGCCCTGACCGCCAGCCTGGGAGAACGTTCGGACCACCCTGTTTCCCGCGCCATCGCCCAGTTCGGCAAGGCGCAAGGGCTTGCCTTGAGCGAAGTCGATGACTTCGCTGCCCTGGCCGGCCGTGGCGTGCGAGGCAGCATTGCGGGTGAGGTCTACCACCTGGGCAACCACCGCCTGGTCGAGGAGCTGGGGCTGTGCTCGCCCGAGCTGGAGGCGCAGCTGGACGCGCTGGAGCGTCAGGGCAAGACCGTGGTCCTGCTGCTGGACCGTTCTGGCCCGCTGGCGCTGTTTGCCGTGGCCGACACGGTCAAGGACAGCAGCCGCCAGGCGATCGCCGAGCTGCACGAATTGGGCATCAAGACTGTCATGCTGACCGGTGACAATCCGCATACCGCCCAGGCCATTGCCGCTGTGGTCGGGATCGACCGTGCCGAAGGCAACCTGCTGCCGGCGGACAAGCTCAAGAGCATCGAGGCCCTCTATGCCCAGGGCCACCGGGTGGGCATGGTCGGGGACGGCATCAACGATGCCCCGGCCCTGGCCCGCGCCGAAATCGGCTTTGCCATGGCTGCTGCCGGTACCGACACCGCCATCGAAACTGCCGATGTGGCGCTGATGGACGACGACTTGCGAAAAATCCCGGCCTTCGTCAGGCTGTCGCGCCAAAGTGCGGCGATCCTCATGCAGAACATCGTTCTGGCGTTGAGCATCAAGGCGGTATTCTTGGCGATCACCTTTGCCGGCATGGCCACCATGTGGATGGCGGTGTTTGCCGACATGGGCGTGAGCCTGCTGGTGGTGTTCAACGGTTTGCGCCTGTTGCGCAAATAGAGGACGGGCATGTTGAGTTCCGAGCTGAAAGCCTTCTACATGGTGGCCCGCCTGGGCAGTATCACCCTGGCGGCGAAAAAGCTCGGGCTCAGCCAGCCCACGGTGACCACGCAGATTCGCAACCTCGAAAGCCAGTACGCGGTAGAGCTTTTCTATCGAGGCGGTCGGCGCCTGGTGCTGAGCGAGGAGGGCGTGCGCCTGCTGCCGATGGTGAAGGCGCTGTTGCAGCAGGAGGCGGACATCGAGTTCGAGCTGCGCAACAGTGGCCAGGCCCAGGGCAGCTTGCGGATCGCCGCGACCGCGCCTTACTACATCCTCGACCTGGTGAAGATCTACCGTGAGCGCCTGCCGCATGTGGACGTGGCAGTGGAAATCGGCAACTCGCAGCAGGTGCTGGAAATGCTCGAGGACTACCGGGTGGACATCGCCGCTTCGTCGCAACTGCTGGAAGACGCCCGGCTGGTGCGGCGGGTGCTGGGAACTGACCCGTTGGTGGTGGCGGTGCACCGCAACCACCCGCTGGCCCATCGCCAGACGGTGTCGATCGAGGTGGTGGCCGGGCATTGCCTGCTGATGCGCGAGAAGGGCTCGACCACGCGCAAGCTGACCGAGCAGATGATGCAGGAGGCTGGGGTGAAGGCCGGGGCTTTGCTGGAGATCGGCAGCCGCGAGTCGATCCGTGAGGCGGTGCTGCGCAATATCGGCATCAGCGTGATTGCCCGGCACGAGGTGCCGCACAACCCCGAACTGCGGGTACTGGCGCTGGAAAACGCACCGGTGATGCATGAGTACCTGTACTGCCTGAAGGAACGGCGCCAGGCCAGGTTGCCGGCCACGTTCCTGGGCGTTGCGCAGGAAGTGGCCGGTTCCCAATTCTGATTCGAAGCACACAGCCACTGTAGGAGCGGCCTTGTGTCGCGAAAGGGCTGCGCAGCAGCCCCTGCAATTTGTGCAGCGAAGCTGAGACCCTGGGGCCGCTCCGCAGCCCTTTCGCGACACAAGGCCGCTCCTACAGAGACTGCATCAGACGATCGGGCCACTACAAAATCTGCCTATAGCACTATCACCCGCTTTTGCCTCAACGCCACAGAACCTTCGCACAGGCTTCCTAGCATGGCCCCATCTCTTCGATGAGGCCATGCCATGAACCGCACCACCCCCGGCGCACAGATGAAAGTGCGCAATATCCACAAGCGCTTCGGTGCCTTCACGGCGCTCAACGATGTCTCGCTGGACATCGCCGCTGGCGAACTGGTGTGCCTGCTTGGCCCGTCCGGCTGCGGCAAGACCACACTGCTGCGATGCATCGCCGGGCTGGAGCGCCAGGACCGCGGTACCCTGTACATCGGCGAGCGTGATATCTCCGAGCTGCCGCCCCAGGCCCGCGACTACGGCATTCTGTTCCAGTCCTACGCGCTGTTCCCCAACCTCACCGTCGAAGCCAACATCGCCTACGGCCTGACCGGCAGCAGCCGCGAACAGGCTCGCCAGCGGGTCGCCGACATGCTCGCACTGGTTGGCCTGGCCGGCAGCGAGAAGAAGTACCCTGGCCAGCTCTCCGGTGGCCAGCAACAGCGTGTTGCCCTGGCCCGTGCCCTGGCGCCGTCGCCGTCGCTGCTGTTGCTCGACGAGCCAATGTCGGCGCTGGACGCCCGTGTGCGTGAGCACCTGTGTACCGAACTGCGCCAACTGCAACGCCAGCTGGGCATCACCACCTTGATGGTTACCCACAATCAGGACGAGGCCATGCTGATGGCCGACCGCATTGCGGTGATGAACAACGGCCAGGTCGAGCAGTACGCCACCCCGCAGGCAATCTACGACCAGCCCGCCACGCCGTTCGTTGCCGAGTTCGTCGGCCAGGGCAACTGGCTGCCATTCCAGCGTAGCGGCGACAGCCATGCGCAGGTGGGCGGCATGAACATGCGCCTGGCGCCGGGTTCGGCCCAGGCCAGCAGTGGCCGGTTGTTCTGCCGCCCGGAGGCCATCACGGTGAACCCGTTAGTGCACGAAGAAAACCTGTTTCCGGCCATGGTCCGCGAAATTACCTTTCTCGGTAACCGCTGCCGCATGAGCTTCGAGCTCAAGGCCCTGCCAGGCCATGCCTTGCTGGCCGAGCTGGCCCCGGAGGCCATGCCGCGGCTGGGCTCGCAGGATATCTGGGTGGCGTTGCCACCGCAGAGCCTGCAGGTGTTTGCCTGAGATGGCCGCGCCAATGTCCCTGCCGCATACCCAGGCCAGGCGTGCGCAGCGCAGCGACGTCGCACTGGGTGACCGGCTGTTCGTCGTCGGTGGCAAGAGCGTTCTGCTGGTTCTTCTGCTGCTGGCAGTGGTAATGCCGCTGCTGGCCATTTTCTGGAAAGGCTTCAGTGGTGAAGCTGGCCAGGGCGGTGGCCTGCTGGCGGCGCGGGAGCTGTTCGCCAGTGACAACTTCCGCTGGTTGCTGGGCAACAGCCTGTCGGTGGCGGTCACCGTTGCGGCCATCGTGGTGCCGCTGGCCTACCTGTTCGCCTACGCCCTGCAACGCACGCTGATTCCGGCCAAGGGCCTGTGGCGTGGGATCTCGCTGTTGCCGCTGCTGGCGCCATCGATGCTGCCGGCCATAGCCCTGGTCTACCTGTTCGGCAACCAGGGGCTGCTGCGCGGGTTGCTCAGCGACAACATCTACGGCTTCTGGGGCATCGTGCTGGGCGAGGCTATCTACACCTTCCCGCATGCGCTGATGATCATGCTGTCGGCGCTGTCGCTGGCCGATGCTCGCTTGTTCGACGCGGCTTCCAGCATGGGCGCCGGTTCATGGCGGGCGTTCTCCAGCATCACCTGGCCGGCCACGCGCCAGGCAGTGTTTGCGGCGTTCTGCCTGGTGTTCACGCTGACCATCACCGACTTCGGTGTCCCGGTGGTAGTGGGTGGTGACTATCAGGTGCTTGCCCTGGAGGCCTACAAAGCCGTAGTCGGCCAGCAACAGTTCGGCCGCGGCGCGCTGATCGGCATGGTGTTGCTGGTGCCAGCCCTGTTCAGCTTCAGCGTTGACGCCTGGCTGCGCCGGCGCCAGGGCGAGGCCATGAGCGGCCGCGCCCAAGTGTTCGAGCCCAAGCCGTCGCCCGGCCGCGATGCCTGCTTCCTGGCCATTGTGCTGCTGGTATGCGCGGTCTTGCTGTTGGTGGTCGGCATGGCGGTGTACTCGTCGCTGGTCACCTTCTGGCCTTACAACCTGTCGTTGTCGCTGCGTCATTACATGTTCGAAGACACCGCCGGGGGCGGCTGGCTGGCTTACCGCAACAGCGTGACCATGGCCATCGGTACTGCATTGATCGGCAGCATCCTGATCTTCACCGGTGCCTACCTGATGGAGAAAACCCAGGGTCAACGCCTGCTCAACCTGGCGCTGCGCCTGCTCAGCTTTATCCCCATGGCTGTGCCGGGCCTGGTGCTTGGCCTGGGTTATGTTTTCTTCTTCAACCTCAACGGCAACCCGCTGCATGTGCTGTATGGCGGCATGGGGCTGTTGGTGGTGTGCACCATCGCCCATTACCTGACCACCGCGCAGATGACCGCTGCCACTGCCCTGCGCCAGCTCGACGGCGAGCTCGAGGCGGCGGCGCTGTCGCTGAAAGCGCCGCTGTACAAGCATTTTTTGCGGGTAACAGTACCGATCTGCCTGCCAGCGTTGCTCGACATCATCCGCTACCTGTTCGTCTCGGCGATGACCACCGTGTCGGCAGCGATCTTCCTGTACAGCCCCGACACCATCCTGGCCGCCGTCGCCGTGCTGAACATGGACGACGCGGGCAACGTCGGCGGTGCTGCCGCCATGTCCACCCTGATCCTGCTGACCAGTGCCGGCGCTTCACTGCTGCTGGCCGCAGCCTCGCGCGGCCTGCTGCGCCGCTCCCAAGCCTGGCGCCAACGCGCCGCGACCGTCTGACCTGTAAGGAACCTACCCATGTACCAGCACCTTGCACTTGCCGCTGCCGTTTCCGCCGTGTTCAGCCTGCAGGCAGCGGCCGCCGACACCCAGTTGACCGTCTACACCGCGCTGGAAGCCGAACAACTGAAGAGCTACAAGCAGGCCTTCGAGAAAGCCAACCCCGACATCGAGATCAAGTGGGTGCGCGATTCCACCGGCATCATCACCGCCAAGCTGCTGGCCGAGAAGGGCCGCCCGCAAGCCGATGCGGTGTGGGGCCTGGCGGCGTCCAGCCTGGCCATCCTCGACCAGAATGGCATGCTGGAAGCCTATGCGCCGAAGGACCTGGGCAAGATTGCCCCCAACTACCGCGACGCCGCCAACCCGCCGGCCTGGGTGGGCATGGACGTGTGGGCCGCGACAATCTGCTTCAATACCATCGAGGCCGAGAAGCAGGGGCTGAGCAAACCGGTGAGCTGGCAGGACCTGACCAAGCCCGAGTACAAAGGCAAGATCGTGATGCCGAACCCGGCCTCGTCCGGCACCGGCTTTCTGGATGTGAGCGCCTGGCTGCAGACTTTCGGCGAGCCGCAGGGCTGGGCCTACATGGATGCGCTGCACCAGAACATCGGTCAGTACGTCCACTCCGGCTCCAAGCCTTGCAAGCTGGCAGCGGCGGGCGAGTTCCCGATCGGTATTTCGTTCGAGTACCCGGCCGTGCAGCTCAAACGCCAGGGCGCACCGCTGGACATCGTGCTGCCCAAGGAAGGCCTGGGCTGGGAGATCGAGGCGACTGCCGTGATCAAGGGTTCGCCCAAGGCTGATGCGGCCAGGCGCCTGGCCGACTTCTCGGCCAGCCCGGCAGCCATGGAGCTGTACAAGGACAACTTCGCCGTGCTGGCCGCGCCGGGGATTGCCAAGCCGCAGACCGAGTTGCCGGCAGACTATGAGCAGCGCCTGATCAAGAACGACTTCGCCTGGGCCTCGAAAAACCGTGACCAGATCCTTGCCGAATGGCGCAAGCGCTATGACGGCAAGTCGGAGAAGGTGGCCCAGCAGTAAGCCTGCACCTTGCAGGTCTGGCCTGTTCGCGGGTGAACCCGCTCCCACAGGGATGTGCATTAGTGCTGCGGGAGCGGGTTCACTCGCGAAGGGGCCAGAACTGGTTGATCAAAATTGTGAAACCAACGCCTCCAGCTGCTCCTGCCGCTCAGCCTGGTTCAGCTTCGCCCCGGGATTGAGGGTGGACCACTGCGGATGCGCCCGCGCCCTGACCAGCGCCTCTGGCAACTTGCCCTCGCGCCAGGCTTTTTCATCCAGCTCACCCAGGTGAATGCTGCTCTGCGCGGCATGCCCGCGGTTATCCAGCGCCACCATCAGCTGTTGCTGACGCAAGGCCAGCAGGCGCAATACCGTGTCGTCCACGGTCAGCTCGCGCTTGCCCTTGAGCTTGCCCATCAACCGCGACCCATAGTTGCGCGCAGTCTGCAGTGCTCCCCCGGCTATCGCCCCGGCCAGCGCGGCGGCGCCCAGGGTCAACCCGCCGACCAGCAGATCGACCCCGGCCCCCGCAGCGGCACCGGCCGCCACACCGCTACCCAGGCGTACGCCCAGCAGCTTCAAGGTTTCGGGATTGAACAGGTCATCGCCCCAGCGGCCATCCAGCAGAGGCAGATCGCTGGCATGGGCATCCTCGGGGCGGAAGGCATACAGCTTGAGCAATGCCTCGACGCAACGCTGTTCGCGCTGACGCACATCCTGGCGCAATGCCTCGATTGCCCTGGCCTCGGCTGCCGGCTCGGCGTCAACGCTACGCCGGCAGGCTGCGCAGTCCAGCAGCAGCTCGGCAATCAGGCGCTTGCCACTGTGCTGGCGCGCCAGGCGCTGCGCCTGCTGGTCGTCTATCAGCCGCTGCAGCGCCGGGCGGGCGTCTTCCAGCAGCAGGGCCAGGCTCTCGTACAAACGGCGCTCGCCATCCTCTGGCGGAGCCACGCTGTCAAACCGTACCAACGCGTGAAGCCCAAGCCGGGCAAGGGCTTCACGCCATTGCGGCTCGCGGTGCTGGTGGCTGGCGACGAAATTGAGCACCGGCAGCAACGGCTTGCCGCAGCTGGCCAGCACTTGCAGTTCGTCGCGGTACTTGGCCAGCACCGGCTCCCGGGCATCGATCACATACAGGCCGGCATCGCTGGCCAGCAGCTGGCGCAGTACCTTGGCCTCCTGCTCGAAACGCTGGCGCGCTTCGCTGCCCTGCAGAAAACGCTCCAGGCGCGCCGGGCCGTCCAGGCGCTCGCCCGGGCGCTCCAGGCGTTCAAGGTAGTCGAGCAGGGCGATGGCGTCTTCCAGGCCCGGAGTGTCGTACAGCTCCAGCAAGGGTTCGCCATCCACCGACAGGCGCGCACCCTCCACATGGCGGGTGGTGCTGGGGCGGTGCGATACCTCGCCAAAGCCGACGTCGCGGGTCAGCGTGCGCAGCAGCGAGGTCTTGCCCACATTGGTGTGGCCGACCACGGCCAGTTTCAGCGGCTCAGTCATGGCCATGCTCCAGCCAGGTCAGCGGTGAAGTATCGGCATGCGGCAGGCCAAGCCGGTCGAGGGCTGCGTGCCAGTCGCCCAGGCGCTGGGCATCGAGTGGCTGGCCGGGTGCGGCCTGGAGTAGCCAGACACGGGTGGCGCCGGCGTTGCGCGCGAGTTCGGCGAGCAGCGCCAGGCTGCCACGGTCGGGCGAGCGCTGTGGGTCGCAGGCGATGGCCAGGCGTGCCGGGGGGAAACGGCTCAACTGCTCGAGCAGGCGATTGCGCGACTCGCGGCTGTCGAGCACACCGGCGTTGGTCACGCTTTTTGGCAGAGCAGGCGGCCAGGGGCGTTGGTCGTCCAGTTCCAGCCCGACCAGCAGGGCACCGCTGCTGCCGCTTTCCAGCTGGCCGGCGGCGAATTCAGGCAATGCTTCGGGCGCGGCATCCTGCACGCCGATGCGTTCACTGCGGGGCATCAGCGCTTCACGCAGTTGCGCATAGCCCGGCAGGCTCAGGTCCAGCGTCAGGCGCTCGCTGCCCTGGCGCCAGCGCCACAGGCACAGCCCGGCCAACAGCAGGCGCGGCAGCAGGCCATACACCAGTACCACACCTAGCAGCCAGCTGGCCCAGGCTTGGCGGGCCAGGTCCAGGGCTGGCAGGGTGTCGCCGCTGGCGCGGATCATGGCCTCGTCGGGCACGGCAAAACCCAGCAACGAGGGCAGGGCGCCCAAGGCCTGCGTCAGGTGGATAAACGGGTCGGCCGCGAGCAGGGTGGTTTCCCAGACAAAACCGTAGCGGCGGGTGGCCAGCAAGGCCAGCAGCATGCCGAGTGCCGTGAGCATCGCCAGCAGCCACAGGCCATGTACCAGCAGGCCAAGCAGCCAGCGGGTGAGCCGCTGGCGCTGCAGCAGCACCAGCAGCGCCGGCGCCAGGTGCGCGGCCTTGGCGTCGCGGGCAAAGCGTTCGCTCAGCCACAGCCACAGGCGCCCCAGCCCTGCGCCATGCTCGCCGCTGAGGGCAAAGCCGATTGCCCAGCCCAGCAGCATAAGCAGGTTCAGCCCGAGCAGGCTGCCCAGCGCCCAGAACACATTTACCGGGCGCTGCCCGTCACCCAACGCAGCCAGCGCCAGCCCGGCGCCGCTGAGTATCGCCATCAGCAGCAAGGCCAGTAGCGCCAGGCGCGCGCCCTGTTTCCAGTGACGCAGGGCTGTAGTGATGCCGTCGCGTTCGGCCAGGAACAGCGCCCGGGTTTCGATGCGGCTCGCCAGGTCGCCGCCTGCCTGGCGGGCGCGGCGGTTGGCTTCCTGGTCCTCCAGGGGGCCGGCATGTTCCTCGCGCAGGCGTACCGCTTCGGTGAGCCAGCGCTTGTCCAGTGGAGTGGGTGCAGTCACAAGGTCTTCCATTGCACAGGTCAGGGCAGAAGCATAACCCACACGCCCGGTGCTATCCTCGCCCGCATGAATACATCACTCCCCCTCAGCCTGATCGCGGCTCACGCCGAGAACCGCGTGATCGGCATCGACAACTCCATGCCCTGGCACTTGCCAGGGGATTTCAAGTACTTCAAGGCCACCACCCTGGGCAAGCCGATCATCATGGGTCGCAAGACCTGGGACTCGCTGGGCCGGCCGCTGCCCGGGCGGTTGAATATCGTCGTCAGCCGCCAGCCGGGGCTGGAACTGGCGGGGGCCGAAGTGTTTGGCTCGCTGGAGCAGGCGCTGGTGCGGGCCGAGCAGTGGGCGCGGGAGCACGGAGTCGATGAGTTGATGCTGATTGGCGGGGCGCAGCTGTATGGGCAGGCGCTGGAGAAGGGGCTGGTCAGCCGCATGTACCTGACGCGGGTGGAACTGTCGCCGGCAGGAGATGCCTGGTTCCCTGAGTTTGACCAGGGCCAGTGGCAGCTGACTTCGAGCGCGGCACAGGCTGAAGAAGGGAAGCCTGGGTATCACTTCGAGGTCTGGGACAAGGTTTGATGGTGCCGGGGCTGCTTTGCAGCCCTTCGCGGGCAAATCGGATCGCCGTACCGCCGCTCTTACCGGGGGCGCTCAGGTGAGCAGCTTGATGATTACTGCGGTGACAGTAGCGACCGTGGTGACGAATCCGACAGCAATGGCAACCGGATACCAGAAGGTTTCGCGGGTCATTTTGACGGCTTCAGCATTCAGCTTGGGCGTCTCGGCGATCAGTTTGTCCACCTCGACGCGGATCTTGGCGACTTCAACCCGAATCTCTTCGGCTTCGGCCTGGGTCATGTCTTGCGAGTGCATGGGCAGGTCCTTCCCCTCGGAGTATTCGCAAAGCCCAGGCTGAAGTATAGCGGCGCCCGTAGCCAGCTGTTGCTCGCTTCCCATGTCATTGCGTTACTGGATATTGGGGCTGCAAAGCAGCCCCGGCCACCCGTCAGGAATGACTCAGCTCGGCATGCTCATCGCCTGCCAGCACGTCCTTGTCGGTTTCTTTCAGCAACTGGCTGGTTACCACGCCCGCAGTCATCGAACCGTTCACGTTCAGTGCCGTGCGGCCCATGTCGATCAGCGGTTCCACGGAAATCAGCAACGCCACCAGTTCAACCGGCAAGCCCATGGCCGGCAGCACGATCAGCGCGGCGAACGTGGCGCCGCCGCCTACCCCGGCAACCCCGGCCGAACTCAGGGTGACGATGGCCACCAGCGTGGCGATCCACAGCGGGTCGAAGGTGTCGATGCCAACCGCCGGCGCCACCATCACCGCCAACATGGCGGGATAGAGCCCGGCGCAGCCGTTCTGGCCGATGGTGGTGCCGAACGAGGCGCTGAAGCTGGCGATGGACTGTGGCACGCCCAGGCGGCGAGTCTGCGCTTCGATATTCAGCGGAATGCTGGCGGCGCTGGAGCGGCTGGTGAAGGCGAAGGTCAGCACTGGCCACACCTTGCGGAAGAAGCGCAGCGGGCTCACCCCGGTCGCAGCCAGGATGACGGCATGCACCACGAACATCAGCCCAAGGCCCAGGTACGAAACCACCACGAAGCTGCCCAGCTTGAGGATGTCTTCCATGTTGGAGCTGGCCACGACCTTGGTCATCAGGGCCAGTACGCCATACGGGGTCAGCTTCATCACCACCCGTACCAGGCGCATTACCCAGGCCTGCAGGGTGTCGATGGCCGACAAGGCGCGTGCGCCTTTCTCGGCGTCATCCTTGATCAGCTGCAATGCGGCCAGGCCGACGAACACGGCGAAGATCACCACGCTGATGATCGAGGTCGGCTTGGCCCGTGCCAGGTCACCCACCGGGTTGCTGGGGATGAACGACAGCAGCAGCTGCGGGATGTTGAGGTCGGCGACCTTGCCCGCGTAGTCGCTGTGGATGACCTGCATGCGCGCGCTTTCCTGCACGCCGGCCACCAGGCCTTCGGCACTGAGGCCGAACAGGTTGGTGAGGACGATGCCGATCAGTGCGGCAATGGCGGTGGTCAGCAGCAGGGTGCCGATGCTCAGCACGCTGATGCGGCCCAGCGACGACGCGTTGTGCAGGCGGGCAACGGCACTGAGGATCGAGGCGAAGATCAGTGGCATGACGATCATCTGCAACAGGCCGACATAGCCGTTGCCCACCAGGTCAAGCCAGGCGATGGTGGCTTTGAGCACCGGGTGGCCAGCACCATAGACCGTATGCAGGGCCAGGCCGAAGACCACGCCCAGCACCAGGCCCAGCAGTACCTTCTTGGCCAGGCTCCAGTCGGTGCGGCGGGTTTGTGCCAGGCCCAGCAGCAGGGCCAGGAACGCCAGCAGGTTAAGAGACAGCGGCAGGTTCATTGAAGCTCCAGCAGAAAAAAGCAGATGAGGCATCGCCTCTGTGAGCGATTGCGAACGGAAATGCTAACAGGCTGAAAACAAACGAATTTATACCCAAATGGAATTTGCATAGTCGTTTATGGAATAACGGCCTGTCGCGGATTGCAATGAACGCGGCGTTTACAGCTGCATAGGGGTCGCTAACGAAGGTTGTTGGCAGGGATTGTTGCACTAGCGTTTCTGGGTCATTTCAGGAGATTCGGCCATGAAGTTCGCTGCGAAAGCTGTCGCTCTCAGTCTGTCCGTGCTGTTCAGCCTCGAAACCTATGCCACCGAGCTCAAGCATTGGCCCGCCGAGGCTGCCAGGCAGCTCGACAGCATGATTGCTGCCAATGCCAACCAAGGCAATTACGCGGTGTTCGACATGGACAACACCAGTTACCGCTACGACCTTGAAGAGGCGTTGCTGCCTTTCATGGAAAACAAGGGCCTGCTAAGCCGTGAGAAACTCGACCCTTCGCTGAAACTGATGCCATTCAAGGATACCGCCGAGCACAAGGAAAGCCTTTTCAGCTACTACTACCGGCTGTGCGAAGTGGACGACATGGTCTGCTACCCGTGGGTGGCCCAGGTGTTCTCCGGCTTTACCCTGCAGGAGCTGAAGGTGCAGGTAGATGAGCTGATGGCCACCGCCCAGCCGATCCCCAGTACCTATTACGAAGGGGATCAGGTCAAGGCCATCGAGGTACAGCCGCCCAAGGTCTTCAAGGGCCAGGCCGAGTTGTACAACAAGCTGATGGAGAACGGTATCGAGGTCTATGTGGTTTCTGCCGCCTCCGAGGAGCTGGTGCGCATGGTCGCCTCGGACCCTAAGTACGGCTACAACGTGAAGCCGCAGAACGTGATTGGCGTAAGCCTGCTGCTCAAGGACAGGGCCAGCGGCCAGCTGACCACCGCGCGCAAGCAGATCAGCGCCGGGCAATACGATGCCAAGGCCAATCAGGGGCTGGAGCTGACCCCGTACCTGTGGACCCCGGCCACCTGGATGGCGGGCAAGCAGGCAGCGATCCTGACCTATATCGATGAGTGGAAGAAGCCGGTGCTGGTGGGCGGTGATACGCCGACCAGTGACGGCTACATGCAGTTTCATGGCGTGGACGTGAGCAAGGGTGGCATCCACTTGTGGATAAACCGCAAGGCCAAGTACATGGACCAGCTGAACGGGATGATTGCCAGGAACGCGGCGGCGCAGGCCAGGGAAGGATTGCCGGTGACGGCGGACAAGAACTGGGTGATGGTGACGCCGGAGCAGATTCAGTAATTGTTGTGTTGCCTGTACTGGCCCTGTCGCCGGCAAGCCAGCTCCCACAGGTACTCCACAGCATCTGAAATCTGTGCAGTACCTGTGGGAGCGGGTTTACCCGCGAAGAGGCCGGCACAGGCATAAAAAAACCGGCGCTCAAGGCGCCGGTTTCTCATTTCCGCCAGAGAGAGCTTCAGAGCCCTTCGAGCATCGCCTTGTTACGCACAGCACCCTTGTCGGCACTGGTCGCCAGCAGGGCATAAGCCTTCAGCGCGGTAGTCACCTTGCGTGGGCGAACTTCAACCGGTTTCCAGCCCTTCTTGTCCTGCTCGATACGACGCTGAGCCAGCTCTTCGTCACTGACCAGCAAGTTGATCGAACGGTTGGGGATGTCGATCAGCACCTTGTCGCCGTCGCGCACCAGGCCGATGGCACCGCCTGCGGCAGCTTCCGGCGAGGCGTGGCCGATCGACAGGCCCGAGGTACCGCCCGAGAAGCGACCGTCGGTGAGCAGCGCGCACGCCTTGCCCAGGCCTTTGGACTTCAGGTACGAGGTCGGGTAGAGCATTTCTTGCATGCCCGGGCCGCCTTTCGGGCCTTCGTAGCGAATGATCACGATGTCGCCCGCCTGCACTTCGTCGGCAAGGATGCCGCGTACGGCGCTGTCCTGGCTTTCGAAGATCTTCGCGTTGCCTTCGAACACGTGGATCGACTCGTCGACACCGGCGGTTTTTACCACGCAGCCGTCGAGGGCGATGTTGCCGTACAGCACGGCCAGGCCGCCCTCTTGCGAGTAGGCGTGTTCAAAGCTGCGGATGCAGCCGTTTTCACGGTCGTCGTCGAGGGTTTCCCAACGGGTCGACTGGCTGAACGCAGTCTGGGTCGGGATGCCGGCAGGGCCTGCCTTGAAGAAGGTGTGCACTGCTTCGTCATCGGTCTGGGTGATGTCCCACTTGGCGATGGCTTCTTCCATGCTGTTGCTGTGCACGGTCGGCAGGTCGGTGTGCAGCAGGCCGCCACGGGCCAGCGAGCCGAGGATGCTGAAGATGCCGCCGGCGCGATGCACGTCTTCCATGTGGTACTTCTGGATGTTTGGCGCAACCTTGCACAGCTGCGGCACCGTGCGCGACAGGCGGTCGATGTCGCGCAGGTCGAACTCGACCTCGCCTTCCTGGGCTGCTGCCAGCAAGTGCAGGATGGTATTGGTCGAACCGCCCATGGCGATGTCGAGCATCATGGCGTTTTCGAACGCCTTGAAGTTGGCGATGCTGCGCGGCAGCACGGAGGCGTCGTTTTCGCCGTAGTAGCGCTTGCACAGCTCGACGATGGTGCGGCCGGCAGTGAGGAACAGCTGCTCGCGGTCGGAGTGGGTGGCCAGGGTCGAACCGTTGCCTGGCAAGGCCAGACCCAGGGCTTCGGTCAGGCAGTTCATCGAGTTGGCGGTGAACATACCCGAGCACGAACCGCAGGTCGGGCAGGCGCTACGCTCGTACTCGGCGACTTTTTCGTCGGAAGCCGAGGAGTCCGCAGCGATGACCATGGCATCGACCAGGTCCAGGCCGTGGCTGGCCAGCTTGGTCTTGCCGGCCTCCATCGGGCCACCGGAGACGAAGATGACCGGGATGTTCAGGCGCAGGGCGGCCATCAGCATGCCGGGGGTGATCTTGTCGCAGTTGGAAATGCACACGATGGCGTCGGCGCAGTGCGCATTGACCATGTATTCCACGGCGTCGGCAATGATCTCGCGGCTTGGCAGCGAGTACAGCATGCCGTCGTGGCCCATGGCGATGCCGTCGTCCACCGCGATGGTGTTGAATTCCTTGGCCACGCCACCGGCGCGTTCGATTTCACGGGCGACCAGCTGGCCCAGGTCCTTCAGGTGCACGTGGCCCGGGACGAACTGGGTGAACGAGTTGGCGATGGCGATGATCGGTTTCTTGAAATCGTCGTCCTTCATGCCGGTGGCGCGCCACAGGGCACGGGCGCCGGCCATGTTGCGGCCGTGGGTGGAAGTCTTGGAACGATAATCAGGCATGAAACACTCCTGGCGGCTTAATCAGGTCACATAAAGGGGAGTGAGCTTCTCTTTTCCTTTGCGCCGCAGGCCGGTTGCCACTGGCACGGATGGGGCCGAAGACACCACGGGATCGCCGCGTGCTTGGCCAGAGCTCATAAACCCGCCGGGGATGACTGGCGATGAATAGGCCGATTCTACACCGCTGGCGCGGCGAGGGAATGGCGATGTGTCTGGGCGGTGGCTTTGGTCAAATGAGCGGCGGTTTGCAGGATGCTTCTGAGACGCGTCAGCCTGCTGTACCGCAAGCGGGTGCGGTGGCTGATGCTGCTGGTATCTGGCAATCTTTTCTCGGGCGCGGGTATCGCCGCATTCGAGGAAACCATTACCGCGCATATGTGCTGGTGCACTTCGGGATTGCGTCCTGCGTGCTGGATATCTGAGCGACCACTGGGCCGCAATGCGGCCCCAGTGGCGTCAGTGTGTATCAGCTGTTCGGCAGCAGGCGGCAGGTGATGCTCTTGATGTAGCGGGTTTCGGCAATGGCCGGGTGCACCGGGTGGTCCGGGCCCTGGCCGCCGCGCTCGAGCAGCTGCAGGTTGCGGTCCAGGTGGCGGGCGCTGGTCAGCAGGATGTTGTTCAGGTCATCTTCCGGCAGGTGCATCGAGCAAGAAGCACTGACCAGGATGCCATCCTTGTTGAGCATGCGCATGGCTTGCTCGTTCAGGCGGCGGTAGGCGGCTTCACCGTTTTTCAGGTCTTTCTTGCGCTTGATGAAGGCGGGTGGGTCGGCAATGATCACGTCGAAGCGCTCTTCGGCAGCCTTGAGCTCGCGCAGGGCTTCGAACACATCGCCTTCGATGCAGGTCAGCTTCTCGCTGATGCCGTTCAGTGCCGCGTTACGCTCCACGCCATCCAGGGCGAAGCCCGAGGCATCGACGCAGAACACTTCGCTGGCGCCAAACGCACCGGCCTGCACGCCCCAGCCACCGATGTAGCTGAACAGGTCGAGCACGCGCTTGCCCTTCACATAAGGTGCCAGGCGCGCACGGTTCATGCGGTGGTCGTAGAACCAGCCGGTCTTCTGGCCTTCGCGTACCGGGGCTTCGAACCTGACGCCGTTTTCTTCCAGCGGGACCCAGTCCGGGACTTCGCCGTAGACCGTTTCGACATAGCGTTGCAGGCCTTCGGCGTCGCGCGCTGCGGAATCGTTCTTGAACAGGATGCCGCTGGGCTTGAGCACCTGGATCAGGGCCGCGATCACGTCATCCTTGTGCGCTTCCATGGTGGCCGAGGCCAGTTGCACCACGAGGATGTCGAAGAAACGGTCGACCACCAGGCCTGGCAACAGGTCGGAGTCACCGTAGACGAGGCGGTAGCACGGCTTGTCGAAAAGGCGCTCGCGCAGGGACAGGGCGACGTTCAGGCGGTGTACCAGCAGCGACTTGTCCAGCGGCAGCTTGATATCGCGCGACAGCAGCCGGGCGCAGATCAGGTTGTTCGGGCTCAGTGCGACGATGCCCAGCGGCTTGCCATTGGCCGCTTCGAGCACGGCCTGCTGGCCGGCCTGAAAGCCTTGCAGCGGGGTCGCGCTGACGTCGATTTCGTTGCTGTAGACCCACAGGTGTCCGGCGCGCAGGCGGCGGTCGGCATTGGCTTTGAGGCGAAGGCTGGGCAGGGACATGACGTCGCTCCGGGAAAAAAGAGCGGGAGTATAGCCTGTCTGCCCATTGATCGGTGCAGGGCCTCGACAAAGGGAACAAGGCATGCGCCACGGCTGCTGCTGCCGGGTTAGAATCCCCCGTCCTAAACGAGTGTGCACGCATGTCCCAAGAACTCAGCGCCGAACAGATCCAGCAAGCCTTGCAAGGCATCACCATCCCGCCGCAACCGCAGATCATGGTCGACCTGCAGTTCGAGCAGTACATGCCTGACCCGGACCTGGAAACCATCGCCAAGCTGATTTCCCAGGACCCGGGCCTCTCGGGCGCCTTGCTCAAGCTGGTCAACTCTGCGCATTTCGGCCTTTCCAACAAGATCGGTTCGATCCAGCGCGCGGTGAATCTGCTGGGCAGCCGCTCCATCATCAACCTGATCAACGCCCAGTCGATCAAGGGCGAGATGAGCGATGAAACCATCGTTACCCTCAACCGTTTCTGGGACACCGCCCAGGACGTGGCGATGACCTGCCTGACCCTGGCCAAGCGCACGGGCATCCAGGCAGCAGACGAGGCTTACACGATGGGGTTGTTCCACGACTGCGGCGTGCCGCTGATGCTCAAGCGCTTCCCCAACTACATGGAGGTGCTGGAACAAGCCTACGCCAATGCCGATGGGGACACGCGGGTGGTCGACACCGAAAACCGCGCGTTCAACACCAACCATTCGGTGGTCGGCTATTTCACTGCCAAATCGTGGCGCCTGCCCGAGCACCTGACTGCGGCTATCGCCAACCACCACAACGCCTTGGCGGTGTTCCGCGACGATACCTCGCGCAATACCCAAAGCCAGCTGAAAAACCTGCTCGCGGTGCTGAAGATGGCCGAGCATATCTGTGCATCCTATCGGGTGCTGGGCAACCAGGCCGTGGACCATGAATGGAATGTGGTCGGCCCGCTGGTGCTCGATTACATTGGCCTGTCGGAATACGATTTCGAAAACCTCAAGCAGAACATTCGCGAGCTGGGCGGGCACTGACACATGCCGGAATTACCCGAAGTAGAAACCACCCGGCGCGGTATCGCGCCACATCTGGAGGGCCAGCGGGTCAGCCGCGTGGTAGTGCGTGACCGGCGCTTGCGCTGGCCGATCCCTGAAGACCTGGACGTGCGCCTGTCAGGCCAGCGCATCGTCAGCGTCGAGCGGCGCGCCAAATACCTGCTGATCAATGCCGAGGTCGGCACCCTGATCAGCCATCTGGGCATGTCGGGCAACTTGCGTCTGGTCGAGCTGGGGCTACCGGCGGCCAAGCATGAGCACGTCGACATCGAGCTGGAGTCGGGGCTGATGCTGCGCTACACCGACCCGCGCCGCTTCGGCGCGATGCTCTGGAGCCCCGACCCGCTGAATCACGAACTGCTGTTGCGGCTGGGGCCGGAGCCACTGACCGACCTGTTCGACGGTGAGCGGCTGTTCCAGCTGTCGCGCGGGCGGTCGATGGCGGTGAAGCCGTTCATCATGGACAACGCGGTGGTGGTGGGGGTGGGCAACATCTACGCCACCGAGGCGCTGTTTGCCGCAGGTATCGACCCACGGCGGGCCGCGGGCGGGATTTCCCGGGCGCGCTACCTGAAGCTGGCTATCGAGATCAAACGGGTGCTGGCGGCGGCGATCGAGCGAGGGGGTACCACCCTGCGCGACTTCATCGGGGGCGACGGGCAGCCGGGGTATTTCCAGCAGGAGCTGTTTGTGTACGGGCGTGGCGGGCAGCCGTGCAAGGTGTGTGGCACGGAGTTGCGCGAGGTCAAGCTGGGGCAGCGGGCCAGCGTATTCTGCCCGCGCTGCCAGCGCTAAGGCTCAGGGCCCTATCGCCGGCAAGCCAGCTCCCACAGATACTGCACAGCCCTCAAGAGCGGTGATATCCCTGTGGGAGCTGGCTTGCCGGCGATGAGGGCTGACCTGATATCAGGCCTTGCCGGTGATCCGCTGGTACTTGGCCATCAGCTGTTCTTCGGTTTCCGGGTGTGCTTCATCCAGCGGGATGCAGTCGACCGGGCAGACCTGCTGGCACTGCGGCTCGTCGTAATGGCCCACGCACTGGGTGCACAGGTTAGGGTCGATCACGTAGATCTCTTCGCCTTGGGAGATGGCCTCGTTCGGGCACTCGGGTTCGCAGACGTCGCAGTTGATGCAATCGTCGGTGATGATCAGGGACATGGGGGCTCCGGCCGGGGCTCAGCGCCCGGGCATGTTCAACGCAATGGGCACAATTGTGCCGCATTCGCGCCCGCAGTGCACGCGGGCGCGACAATCAGGCATCAGACCTGCTTCTTGAAGCGTTCGGTCAGCGCCTCGGCCACCACCGGGTGGACGAACTTGGTGATGTCACCGCCCAATGCGGCGATTTCCCGGACCAAGGTCGAGGAAATGAACGAATACCGCTCCGAAGGCGTCAGGAACAGGCTCTCGACATCGGGTGCCAGTTGCCGGTTCATGTTCGCCAGCTGGAATTCGTACTCGAAGTCGGACACCGCACGCAGGCCGCGCAGGAAGACGTTGGCGCCCTGTTCCTTGGCAAAATGTGCCAGCAGGGAAGAGAAGCCGATGACTTCGACATTGGGCAGGTGCTTGGTGACCTCACGGGCGAGCTCCACCCGTTGTTCCAGCTGGAACAGCGGGTTTTTCTTGGGGCTGGCCGCCACCGCGATGATCACGTGGTCGAACAGCCGCGAAGCGCGCTCGACCAGGTCGCCATGGCCTTTGGTAATGGGGTCGAAAGTACCCGGGTACAACACTCGGTTCATCGCGTCATCCTGGCTGGAGTGCGTTGGGGAGTCGGATGGTAGCGCAGCGACGGCGCCCCGGCCAAGTCATGCGGCCAGCTGATGGCACTATAGACAGGGGCGTTGTTGCTTGTCATGCACTGTGTGCCAGGCGGGCGACCAGGGCCGCGCTGAGCCTGGCGCCGGCAAGGAAATCACAGACGGGCAGGTCGAAGCGCGGCAGGGCACGGCGTTGGATGGCCCGGCCCTCAGCGGATGAACAGCTTGTAGACCAGGCGCTGCAAGGCCTTGCCATAAGGTGGGTAGATCAGCCGGGCGGCGTTGAAGCGTTGCTTGGCCAGCACCGCCTTGGCCTTGCTGAAGGTCAGGAAACCGTCATGGCCATGGTAATGGCCCATACCCGAAGGGCCGATGCCGCCGAAGGGCAGGTCATCCTGAGCGACATGCAGCAGGGTGTCGTTCAGGCACACGCCGCCAGAATGGGTATGTTGCAGCACATGCTCCTGGCCGGCGCGGTCATAGCCGAAGTAATACAGCGCCAGTGGGCGCGGGCGCTGGTTGATGTACGCCAGCGCCTGATCGAGGCCGTCGTAGGGCACCAGTGGCAGCAGCGGGCCGAAAATCTCGTCCTGCATCACCTGCATGCTGTCGTCTACCCGCAGCAGCAAATGTGGCGGCAGGCGACGGCCCTGGCGGGTTTCGTCAGGGTACAGGTCGATCACCTGCGCACCCTTGGCACGGGCATCGTCCAGTAGGTGCTGCAGGCGCTGCAACTGGCGCGGGTTGATGATGGCGGTGTAGTCGGGGTTGTCGGCGATGTGTGGGTACAGGCGGCGCACGGCGCCCTGGTAGGCGTCGCTGAAGGCGTCCAGGCGTTCGCGCGGCACCAGCACGTAGTCGGGCGCCACGCAGGTCTGGCCGGCGTTGAGGGTCTTGCCGAAGGCGATGCGCTCGGCGGCAGCGTCGAGCGGCACATCGGCCGAAACAATGGCAGGTGACTTGCCGCCCAGTTCCAGGGTGACCGGTGTCAGGTTCTGCGCAGCAGCTAGCATTACCTGACGGCCCACGCTGGTGGCTCCGGTGAACAGCAGGTGGTCGAATGGCAGGCGGGCGAACGCCTGGCCTATCTCGACTTCACCCAACACCACGTTGACCAGGTCGCTGGGGAATACCTGCGCCAGCAGTTGCTGAAGCGCAAGGCCGGTAGCGGGCGTGGCTTCGCTGAGCTTGAGCATGACCCGGTTGCCGGCTGCCAGGGCGCAGGTCAGCGGACCGATGGCGAGGAACAGCGGGTAGTTCCAAGGCACGATGATGCCGACCACCCCCAAGGGTTGATAGCGCACCTGCGCCCTGGCGGGCTGAAAGGCCAGGCCGGCTCGCCGCCGGCTGGGGCGCATCCAGCGCTGCAGGTGTCTTTCGGCGTGGCGCAGGCCTTGCACCGACGGTAGCAGTTCGGCCAGCAGGGTTTCATCGGCGCTACGCCCGGCAAAGTCCTGTGTGATGGCTGCGATCAATTCGGCCTGGCCACTCAGCAGGGCTTCGCGCAGGCTTTTCAGCCACTGGCGCCGCTGCGCCTCCGGTGGCGACGGGTTACCGGCAAAGGCCTGGCGTTGGGCAGCAAACATCGCTGCAAGGTCGAGGTCGAATTGCACAGGGGGCAAGGCACTGGGCGAGTTCATGATGGTGTCGAATCCGGGCGAGGGAACCTCTAGAGCCTATACTCTAACTTGCACGGTGGTGCGACTTTTTGCTGGTGATCCAGCGGTGCATTCGACCGCTAATACACCGTAAGATAAGCCTTTACCAAGGCCCGCAGACTGGGAGCCGAGCATGGCACTGCGCATTAAGACCCGAGAGCGCATCGTGCAGAACAGCCTGGAGCTGTTCAACCAGCAGGGCGAACGCAGCGTCAGTACCAACCACATTGCCGCGCACATGGAAATTTCGCCCGGCAATCTCTATTACCACTTCCCCAACAAGCAGGCGATCATCGCGCTCCTGTTCAGCCAGTACGAAGCGCTGGTGGACAGCTTCCTGCGCCCGCCGCAGGGCCGTGCGGCGACTGTCGAAGACAAGCGCTTCTACCTCAAGGCCTTGCTTGCGGCGATGTGGAACTACCGCTTCCTGCACCGTGACCTCGAGCACCTGCTGGACAGCGACGCGGAGCTGGCGGCCCGTTACCGGCGTTTTTCCGAGCGCTGCCTGCGCCAGGGCCAGGCGATTTACCGCGGTTTCGTCGAGGCCGGCATCCTGGCCATGGCACCTGCGCAAATCGAGTCGCTTACCATCAACGCCTGGATCGTGCTGACCTCCTGGGTTCGTTTTCTCAGCACCACGCGTGAACATTCCGCGCACCTGGGTGAAGAAGCCTTCAAGCGCGGTGTCTATCAGGTACTGGTGCTGGAACTCGGCTTCGTCACCGACAACGCCCGTACTGCCGTGGATGCCCTGTGCCAGGAATTCCACGTACCGTTCAATCAGGCCCTGGAGCACTAACCCAGGGCTCTTGTGCCATCGATCAGGAGATAGTCATGCCCCTTGCGCAATTGATCACCCCGCAGCAATTGGCCGAGCGTCTGGAGGAGCCCGGGTTGGTGATCCTCGACTGCCGCTTTGCCCTCGAGGATGTGGACTATGGGCAACGCAGCTATGCCCAGGGGCATATTGCCGGGGCGCACTTTGCCGACCTGGAACGCGACCTGAGCGGGCCGGTGAGCAAGGGGCGCACCGGGCGGCACCCGTTGCCGGATGCGCAGCTGCTGGTCGGGCGCCTGCGTGAGTGGGGCCTGGACAATGACAGTGAGGTGGTGCTGTACGATGATGGACCGGGGGCCTTCGCGGCCCGCGCGTGGTGGCTGCTGGCCTGGCTGGGCAAACGCAGCGGCGTGGCGATTCTCGATGGCGGCTTGAAAGCCTGGCATGCAGCGCACTTGCCGCTGAGCCTGGACCCGCCGCACAAGCGCGATGGCACTTTCAGCGGTGAGCCGGACAGCACGTTGCTGATCGATGCCGGGCATCTGGCCAAGCGTCTGGGCGCTGCGGATCTGACGTTGATCGATGCCCGGGCCTTGCCGCGTTTTCGCGGTGAAGTGGAGCCGATCGATCCGGTGGCCGGGCATATTCCTGGGGCCCAGTGCGCGGCGTTTAGCGACAACCTGGGGGCCGACGGGTGTTTTCTGCCGGCAGATCAGCTCAGGCAGCGCTTTGCCGAGAAGCTGGGCGGACGGGCGCCGGAGCAGCTGGTGTCGTACTGCGGGTCTGGGGTGACGGCTTGCCATAACGTGTTTGCGTTGGCGCTGGCAGGGTATCCGCTGGGCAAGCTGTATGCCGGGTCGTGGAGCGAGTGGATCAACAACCCCGCGCATGGCGTGGCAACTGGCGAGTAACAAGATCGACGTTTTAGCAGGGACCAGGTGGGAGCGGGTTTACCCGCTCCCACAGAAATCGCGCAGGCTCAGGAGGGTTGAGGCTAGTTACCCTCGAGCAGCCACTGCGGAATACGCCGCTCCAGGTAATACCCAGGATTACGCAGGCTGCCATCGACAAACCCCACATGGCCGCCCCTGCTGTGCAGCTCGAAGCGAGTCTGTGCCGCCAGCTCGCGGGCGGTGGGCAGGCTATGGCCGGCAACGAAGGGGTCATCGCTGGAATGGATGATCAGCGTCGGCGTGCGATTCTGGCCAAGGTAGAAATGGCTCGATGAACGGCGATAGTAATCGTGAACGTCAACGAAGCCATTCAACGGTGCGGTGACCTTGCCGTCGAAGTCCCAGAACGTGCGCAGGTTGGTCAACGGGCCAAGTCGTTGCAAGCTGGCGAGTCGTTCATGCTCGCCTTTTTCATGGAAGTGGTGTTGCTTGAGCTGCACATAAGCCAGCATTTCGCGCATGAAATGCGCCTGGTACACCTTTGAAAAGCCCTGCCCGATGCGGTCTGCGCAATGGTCGAGGCGGAACGGCACCGACACTGCCACCGCGGCCTCCAGCTGGCTGGCGAGGCCGCTTTCGCCCAGGTATTTCAGCAACACATTGCCACCCAGGGAGTAACCCACCGCATACAGCGGTGCCAACGGGCGTTGAGCGCGCAGATGGTTGATGATTTCGGCCAGGTCTTCGCTGGCGCCCGAATGGTAGCTGCGTGGCAGCAGGTTGGGCTCGCCCGAGCAGCCGCGCCAGTTCACCGCCACGCTGGCCCAGCCGCGCGCCTGCAGGGATTGCTGCAGGCCTTTGACGTAGGGCGAATGAGATGAGCCGGTGAGGCCGTGCAGTACCAGCACGAGTGGCGCCTGAGCTTGGTGCGGGCCGTGCCAGTCCAGGTCGATGAAGTCGCCATCGGCCAGCCACAGCCGCTCGCGAGTGCGATGCAGTTCAGGCAGCTTGCGCCACAGCGGCCCCCACAAGGTTTGCAGGTGGGGGTTGGAGAGGCCGATGGCCGGGCGAAATGTGGCGCTGTAGCTTGGCATACTGGGCAACTCGTGATGTGCCTGCCTAGAGTGCCATGAAACAGCGCGACTGTACCTGCGCTATTGGTCGACCGACGCAGGCTCCGGCAGTGGCAGTTGCTCGGTGTCCGCTCCTATGGAGACGAATACTTCCGGGGCGTTGCGCAGCCACACTTGCGCGGCTTCACGAAGGTTTCCGGGTGTCAGTGTGCCTAGCTTGTCGAGGTAGGTAGCAAGATGGTTCCCCGGCAATCCATGGTGACTGTAAGTCGCAAGGGCTTTGGCCAGTTTCGCTTTATCCAGAAGTTCTTTATGCAGTTGACCCGCTAGCTGGTTCAAGGCCATGTCGCATTCGGCCTGGCTAGGGCCACGGTCGCCCAGGCACCGCATAATGCTGGATATCAGCGCCGCTGCCCCGTCTCGGTACTGTGGTGCGACGTCCCAGAGTATGTGCAACAAGCTGCCGGCATCATGGGGTGTGAGCGAGGAATAGATGGCATAGGTCAGACCGCGTCGGACACGTAGTTCCTGTATCAGACGGGATTCATAACCCCCGCCCAGGATTGCGTCCAGTAGCGTCAGGGCGGGATATACCATGTCACCCGCTGTGACATTCGATGAAATGGTCAGCATCCCGCGGGTCGTGGTACTGGAGCGTTCGATGTGCCGGACAAAGGTCGAGTGTGGGGCTACCGGCGGCAAATCCTGCGCGACCCAGTGCTGAGGGAGCGCGCGAACGAGTTTGCCGACCAGGTCTTCGGCCTCTTCGCGCGTCAAGTTCCCCACCAGGCCTATATCGAGATTACTGGCCGAATAGGCTCGCTGGTGGAAAGCCCTCAACTGCTCGCCGGTGAATTTGCTGATGTCTGCCGGAATCGAAGCTGTCGCATAGGGATGACCCTTGAAGACATGTGCGTTGGTCGTTTCAAGCAGCCGGTTAATCGTGCCGCGTGCCTGGGCAGAACCCAGGAAAGCCAGCCGTTCTCGGATCTTGTCCACATCAGCAGTTCTGAACGCCGGGTGTGCAAGCATGTCCGTGAGCAGTTGCATGACGCTGCTGCGAAGGCTTGGCAAGCTAAGGCAGCGCAGTGTGATGAGGGCGCTGCTGGTTTTCAGTCGGGTCTCCAGTACTGCTCCCAGCCCCTCGATTTGTGCTGCAAAGTCGGCCGCCTCCAGCTGCTCCGTCCCTTGGTCGAGGCTGTAAAGCACCAAGGCAGCGAGCCCCGGTTCGGGGCCATCCAGCACGCTGCCGGCCCGGAAGCGCAACGACAGATCGAACATCGGGCGGTCATGAGACGCAATGAAGCTGACCCTTGCTCCTTCGCGGGTCTGCCATTGCTGCGCTTCGGCTTGCAACGGCGGTATTTTGCCAAGCTCGATGTCATGGGCTGATTGCAGTTTGGTCATGGCTGCTACAGCAGTGTCGGTCGCCGGGCCATCGCACAGCAATGGAGGCGTGGTGAGGGTGTGGTCGTGGGTCATGCTGCTGCTCCTGGCTGAAAGTAGGTGATGGTCAGCCGCTCGCGTCCCAGGTAGGCAAGCGCCACGCTCTGCACCGTGGCACTGTCCAAACTTCCGATAATGCGGGCTTCCTGATCCAGAACTGAGGGGGACAGGCCGGCAGCAGCGGCCGCGCCAATTCGTGTTGCCTGCCCTTCAAGGTCATCGAGGCTGAACAGCCGTCGCGTGAGCATTCGCAACTTTGCACGTTCCAGCTCTTCAGATGACAGTGGCGCCAGTCGCAGCTCGGCAATCATCTGGTAGATCGCCTCTGCGGCTTGCTCGGGTGTGGCGTTGCTGGTGTTCACAGCAGCGGTAATGGTCAGCAGAGTGTCACCGCGAACCAACGGATCGTAATTGACGCTCACATTCGAAATCAGGCGTTTTTCGCGCACCAGGTCGCTATACAGCAGTGAGCTGTCGCCCTTGCCGAGCATGTCGCAGATAAGTTCCAGTGTTGGCGCTAACGTTGGGTCAAGCGCCGTCGCGCAGCTCGGGACGTTGAACGACATACGCACGCCATTGCTGAGTGCCGGCAGTGCTACGGTGTGTTTGCGTTCATAAGGGACGGAGCCATGGCGGGGGATGGGTGGTTTCGCCAGGGGGGCTCTGGGCAAGCTGGTGAAGTACCGGGATACGTGCAGCCGAAGCGTAGACAGGGCGACATTACCTACCACCACCAGCGTGGCGTTGTTGGGGTGGTACCACGTGCGATACCAGGTTCGCAGTGTTTCAAGCTTGATGTTTTTCAGATCTGCAGGGTAGCCGAAACTCGGTGTGGCATATGCACTCTCGCCATGGGCGAGCATGTCGTGTTGGTTGTATGCCTGCTCCCGCACATTGCTTGCGAACTTGAGCCGATACTCGTCCTCGACCGCTTTGACTCCCTGCCCCATCTCGGGTTGACCGAATGTGGCGGTGCTCATTGCGTCTGCCATGATTTCCAGGGCGATCGGCAAGCGAGCGGCCGGCAGCATCATCTGGTATGCAGTAGCGTCATCCAGGGTGACGGCGTCGCTGGAGCCGCCAAGTCGCGCGATCACTCTGCTGAACTGGCCGGCCGCAAGCTTGCTGCTGCCTTCGAAGACCAAGTGCTCCAACAGGTGTGACAGATTGCTATGGCCGACAGGCTCATGGCTGACCCCCACGTGCACCCACAGCTGGACTGCAGCCAGCGAAGTGCCGAGATCCTCGCGCAGGTAGACGGACAAGCCATTGTCCAGCGTGAAGTGCTGTAAAGGGACGGGGGCAGCGGCCGCGACAGATGCTAGTCCGTCGTTGACCTTTTCAATGTCGAGAGGGGATGTGGATGTCATCGCTGAAGTGCTCCGGTTGCGGTAAACCGGAACAGCTTCAGTGAAAGGGTCAGCCGGGTTGCACTACTTGTTTAGCCCCGCTGCCACAGCGCGTAATGCACCTGGCCGGTTTTTTTCTCGCGGTGCAGGCGCCAGCTGCCGGGCATCTGCAGGCTAGACGGCGCAGCCTCGCTTTCGGTGTAGACCCAGGCTTGCTCGCGCAGCCACCCATTTTGCTCCAGCAGGTTGCAGGTATTGGCCAGCAGGTCCTGATGGAACGGCGGGTCGAGGAACACCACGTCGAACTGCTGCTTGGCCGGGCCTTGCAGGTAGCGCAGGGCGTCGGTCTGCAGGATTTGCCCGCGCGGGCAGCGCAGCAGTTCGAGGTTGTTCTTCAGGTTGGCGATGGCTGCCGCGTTACTGTCCAGCGCCACAGCATTTTCGGCCCCGCGTGACAGGGCTTCGAGCACCAGGGCACCGCTGCCGGTGAAGGCATCCAGTACCTGGGCACCCTCGATATACGGGGCCAACCAGTTGAACACGGTTTCGCGCACGCGGTCGGGCGTTGGCCGCAGGCCCTCGCCCTCGGGCACCGCCAGGCGGCGGCTGCGCCACTCGCCGGCGATAATGCGCAGGTGGCCCTGGCCCTTGCTTTGGCCCGTCTGCGGGCGGGCGGGGGAGGTGGATCTTGGCATTAGTGCTCCGGTACCCCGAGCGCTTGCTCGGAGGGCTTGTCAGTAGGTGCTGGCAGCGGTTGTTGCGGCACTTTCGGGCCGGCGGTGACGATAACCAGTTTATCGGCTGACAGGTGTTTGTTCATGGCCGCCTTGACCTGCTCGACGGTCAGGGCCTGGGACTGCTGCATGAAGTCCTCCAGCCAGGTCAGCGGCAGGTTGTAGAAACCAATGGCGCCCAGTTGGCCGACGATACTGGCGTTGCTGGCATTGGACAGCGGGAAGCTGCCGGCCAGTTCGCGCTTGGCATCGTCCAGCTCCTGCTGGGTGGGGCCGGTCTTGAGGTAGTCGGCAAGAATATCCTGCACCAGCTTGAGCGTGCCTTCGCTGAGTTCGGCGCGGGTTTGCAGGTTGATCATGAACGGACCACGCACCTGCATCGGGCTGAACACCGAGTACACGCCATAAGTGAGGCCGCGCTTTTCACGTACTTCGCTCATCAGGCGGGTGCCGAATGCGCCGCCGCCGAGGATCTGGTTGCCCAGCGACAAGGCCGGCCAGTCCGGGTCCTGGCGGTCGATGCCGAGCTCGGCCAGCATCAGGTGGGTCTGCTTGGACGGGAAGTCGATGTGCGTCAGACCGGCCTTGGCTTCTGCAGGCTGGGCAGGTGCGGCGAGCGCCGGGCCTTTTGGCAGGCCGTCCGATACCTGTGCGGCAATGGCCTCGGCTTCGGCGCGGCTGAGGTCGCCGACCAGGGCTATGACCGCGTTGCTGCCGGTGTAGGCCTTGGCGTGGAACGCACGCAGCTGGTCGAGGGTAATGCCGGTGACGCTTTCGGCAGTGCCGTCGCTCGGGTGAGCGTACGGGTGATCGCCGTAGAGCTTGCCGAACAGCGCCTTGCCGGCAATCTTGCCTGGGTTCTGCTTCTCGTATTCGAAACCGGCCAGCATCTGGTTCTTGATGCGCTTGAGGGCGTCTTCCGGGAAAGTCGGTTTGCCGGCTACCTCGGAGAACAGCTTGAGCGCCGGCTCACGCTTGTCCTTGGCGCTGAGGCTGCGTAGCGAGGCCACGGCCATGTCGCGGTAGGAGCCGTTGCCAAAATCCGCGCCCAGGCCTTCGAAGCCCTCGGCGATGGCGGTCACATCCTTGCCGGCCACGCCCTCGTTGAGCATGGCGTTGGTCAGGGCTGCCAGGCCAGGTGTGCCGCCGTCCTGGCTGCTGCCGGCAGCGAAGGTTACGCGCAGGTCGAACATGGGCAGTTCGCGGGCTTCGACGAACAGCACCCGGGCGCCTTCGGCGGTGGTCCAGTGCTGGATGTTCAGCTCACGCCGGCTGGGTGCCTTGCCATCCAGTTCGGCCAGCGACTGCAACGTGTTGGCCGGGCGCGCGGCGCTGCTGTCGGCCTTTGCTGCGTTATCCGCCATGGCCGGGGTGACCAGCACTGCTGTCAGCGTCAGGGCGCGGATGCCCGTGGCCAGCAAGGTTGGGCGTGATGCGCGGCGATCACTCATGAGCGGACTCCTCGGGCAGTACATGGGCAACGCTCAGGCGTTCGCGGGTGAAGTAGGTGCGCGCGGCGTTCTGGATGTCCTGCGGGGTCACGCGCTTGAGCTCGTCCAGCTCGCTGTCGATAAGCTTCCAGGACAGGCCGACGGTTTCCAGCTGGCCGATGGTGGTGGCCTGGCTGCTGATGGAGTCGCGGTCGTAGACCAGGCCAGCGATGACCTGGGCGCGAACGCGTTCGAGTTCCTCGGCGCTGGGCGGTGTGGTCTTGAGTTCGTCAAGCAGCTGCCACACGCCCTTTTCGACATCGGCGAGGGTTTTCTGCTTTTGCACGTTCGGCGTGGCCGAGATCAGGAACAGGCTGTCGCCGCGGGTGAAGGCGTTGTAGCTGGACGAGGCGCCGGCTACCAGCTCCTGGCCACGCTCCAGGCGCGCCGGCATGCGGGCGCTGTAGCCACCGTCGAGCAGGGCCGAGATCAGGCGCAGGGCATGCACCGTGCGCGGCTCCTTGGCGGTGGGCAGGCCGGGGACGTTGAAGCCGTAGATCAGGCTGGGCAGCTGGGTGCGTACGTGCAGGGTCAGCTGGCGCTGGCCAGGTTCGGCCAGCTCCAGGGGCAGTTTGGCCGGCGGCACCGGGCGCTTGGGGATGGCGCCGAAGTACTTCTGCGCCAGGCCCTTGACCTCGTCGGCGGTGACATCGCCGACCACCACCAGGGTGGCGTTGTTGGGCGCGTACCAGGATTCATACCAGTGGCGCAGCTCCTCGACCTTCATGCGCTCCAGGTCGGCCATCCAGCCGATGGTCGGGGTGTGGTAGCCGCTGGCCGGGTAGGCCATGGCGCGGAATAGCTCGAACGCCTTGGAATTGGGCTGGTCATCGGTGCGCAGGCGGCGTTCTTCCTTGATGACCTCGATTTCGCGGCTGAACTCGTCGGCGGGCAGGCGCAGGCTGGCCAGGCGGTCGGCTTCCAGTTCCAGGGCTACCGGCAGGCGGTCGCGGGCCAATACCTGGTAATAGGCGGTGTAATCGTCGCTGGTAAAGGCATTTTCTTCGGCGCCGAGGTCGCGCAGGATGCGCGATGCTTCGCCGGGGCCGACTTTGGCGCTGCCCTTGAACATCATGTGTTCCAGCGCATGGGAAAGCCCGGTCTGGCCCGGGGTTTCATAGCTGGAGCCGACCTTGTACCAGATCTGCGAGACCACCACCGGGGCGCGGTGGTCCTCGCGCACGACCACTTTCAGGCCATTGTCGAGGATGAATTCGTGGGTGGGTTGCACATCGGCGGCCAAGGCCGCGAGCGGCAGGCAGAGCGTGCCGAGCAACAGGCCAGCGGCGCGGCGGGCTAGAGCATTCATACGGTGTTTAACCTGTTCGGCGGCCTGCTGGGTTTAGCGTCGGCGGGCCAGGAGATGCTAGGATACTGATCCGGTTGCCTGGCGACCATGCCTGTCGCCGTTCTGGCCCACAGGACACTTCGACAAAACGTTGCGCATGAACCAGCCGGCTTCAAGATAGTCTGTTCTGCGTAGAAAGAATTCCCGATGCGCCATTGCTGGCTCATCGCTACCCTGAGATAGCCGTCTTCCATGTTTGGTTCCAACGACGACAAGAAAGCGCCGGCCGAGGCTGGTGAAAAGAAAGGCCTGTTCAGCTGGTTTCGCAAGAAACCGCAGCAACCCGACTTGCCCGCGAATGAAGCCCCCGCCGTCGAGCCGCCAGTAGCCGCTCCGGTCGAGGTATCGCCTGCCGAAACACCGCATGCCGGCGAGCCCGTCAAGGCCCCTGCGGCTGCGCCGCTGGTTGAGCCGACGCAGGTCGCGGAATCCGTCCAGTACCCGGTAGCCGAAGCCTCCGAGGCTGAACCGGTTGCCGTTCAGCCGTTGCCGGCTCCGGAGCCGGTCGCGGTGCCGCCGCTGGATGCACCAGCCGTGCAGCCTGTCCAGGCCGCGCCGGCCGAGCCTGGCCCGGTCGTCGAGCAGGCCGCGCCAGTCAGCAACCTGGTATTGCCAGTCGCCGAAGAGCCTGTGGCCCTGGTGCCAGATCTGGAGCCCAAAGCGCCGCCCGTCATCCCTGAGCGTCCTGAGCCAGCGCCTGCTGCGCCGGTGGCCACCGCCGCGGTAGCGACCACCGTCGTCGAACCACAGGCTGAAGCCGCGCCCGCCGTGGCCGAGCAGGCCAAACCCGGCTTCTTCGCCCGCCTCAAGCAGGGCCTGTCGAAGACCAGCGCCAGCATCGGCGAGGGCATGGCCAGCCTGTTCATGGGCAAGAAAGTCATCGATGACGACCTGCTCGACGAAATCGAAACCCGCCTGCTGACCGCCGACGTCGGCGTGGAAGCCACGTCGGCCATCGTCCAGAACCTGACCCAGAAGGTCGCGCGCAAGCAGCTGGCCGATGCCGATGCCCTGTACAAGTCGCTGCAGGAAGAGCTGGCCGCGCTGCTGCGCCCGGTCGAGCAGCCGCTGAAGGTGCAGGCGCAGAACAAGCCCTACGTGATCCTGGTTGTTGGCGTGAACGGCGCCGGCAAAACCACCACCATCGGCAAGCTGGCCAAGAAGCTGCAGCTTGAAGGCAAGAAGGTGATGCTGGCCGCTGGCGATACCTTCCGCGCTGCAGCGGTCGAGCAGTTACAGGTGTGGGGCGAGCGCAACCAGATCCCGGTCATCGCTCAGCACACCGGTGCCGACTCCGCCTCGGTGATCTTCGATGCGGTGCAAGCCGCCAAGGCCCGTGGCGCCGATGTGCTGATCGCCGACACTGCCGGCCGCCTGCACACCAAGGACAACCTGATGGAGGAGCTGAAAAAGGTTCGCCGGGTCATCGGCAAGCTCGATGCCGACGCGCCGCACGAGGTGCTGCTGGTGCTCGATGCCGGCACCGGCCAGAACGCCATCAGCCAGGCCAAGTACTTCAACCAGAGCGTCGAACTGACCGGCCTGGCCCTGACCAAGCTGGACGGTACTGCCAAGGGCGGGGTGATCTTCGCCCTGGCCAAGCAGTTCAAGCTGCCCATCCGCTTCATCGGTGTCGGTGAAGGCATCGACGACCTGCGCACCTTTGAAGCCGAGCCGTTCGTCAAGGCTCTGTTCGCCGAGCGAGACTGACCATGATCCGATTCGAACAGGTTGCCAAGCGCTATCCCAATGGTCATGTGGGTTTGCATGAACTGAGTTTCCGGGCGCGCCGGGGCGAATTCCTGTTCGTCACAGGCCACTCGGGTGCTGGCAAAAGTACCCTGCTGCGCCTGCTGCTGGCCATGGAACGCCCGACCAGTGGCAAACTGCTGCTGGCAGGCCAGGACCTGGGCCAGATCAGCAATGCGCAGATCCCGTTCCTGCGCCGGCAGATCGGCGTGGTGTTCCAGAATCACCAACTGCTGTTCGACCGCACGGTGTTCAACAACATTGCCCTGCCGCTGCAGATTCTGGGCCTGTCCAAGGCAGAGATCAGCAAACGGGTGGACTCGGCGCTGGAGCGTGTATCGCTGGCCGACAAAGGCGAGCTGTTTCCGGCCGATCTGTCCACCGGGCAACAGCAACGGGTAGGTATTGCCCGCGCCATCGTTCACCAGCCGGCCCTGCTGCTGGCCGACGAACCCACCGGTAACCTCGACCCGCGCCTGGCTGCAGAGATCATGGGCGTGTTCGAGGACATCAACCGCCTGGGTACCACGGTATTGATCGCCAGCCACGACCTGGCACTGATTGCGCGCATGCGCCACCGCATGCTGACCTTGCAGCGCGGCCGCTTGATCGGCGATGGGGAGGCCGGGCAATGAGCACTACACGTACGCCGAAAGTTTCCGAGCGGGTTGCGCCGAAGCCGGCCGACCCGCAGCCGACGAAGAAAAAGCGCGGTGAAGACGATGACGGCCCGGATTTTCGCACCCTGCTGCATGCCTGGCTGGAAAGCCACCGTGCCAGCATGGCCGACAGCCTGCGCCGCCTTGGCAAGCAGCCTATCGGCAGCTTCTTTACCTGCCTGGTGATGGCGGTGGCGCTGAGCATGCCCATGGGCTTGTCGTTGCTGCTGAAGAACGTCGAACAGTTGGGTGGCTCGTGGCAGCGCGCTGCGCAGATTTCGCTATACCTCAAGCTCGATGCCGGTAGCCGCGATGGCGAGGCGCTGCGCGACGAGATCAAGGGTATGCCGGGGGTGTCGGACGCCCAGTATGTCAGCCGCGAGCAGGCGCTGGAGGAGTTCCAGCAGCAATCCGGCCTGGGCGAGGCCTTGCGTGAACTGCCTGATAATCCGCTGCCTGGTGTGGTGGTGGTGACCCCGACAGAGGTCGACAAACCGGCGCTGGAAGCCCTGCGTCAGCGGCTTTCGGAGCTGCCGCGGGTTGAAGTGGCACAGCTTGACCTGGTGTGGGTCGAGCGTCTGGCGGCGATTCTCAAGCTGGGTGACCGTTTCGTCTTCGGCCTGGCCGTGATGCTGATTTCGGCCCTGCTGTTAGTAATCGGTAACACAATTCGTCTACATATTGAAAACCGCCGTGTCGAGATCGAAGTGATCAAGCTGGTAGGTGGCACCGACGCCTATGTACGCCGGCCTTTCCTGTACATGGGCGCCCTGTATGGCCTGGGTGCGGGCCTGTTGGCGTGGGCCATCCTGGCGTTTGGCCTGAACTGGCTGAACGAGGCCGTAGTAGGGCTTTCCGGGCTGTACGGCAGTGACTTCGCCTTGGGCGGGGTGCCGGCGTCCGATGGTCTGTCGCTCTTGATCGGAGCGGTGCTGTTGGGGTATATCGGTGCATGGATTGCAGTCGCCCGCCACCTGAACGAGCTGGCGCCGCGATAGTTTTTACGTGCCAGCATTGACATTTTCTTCACTTTGGAACTTGTACCGTCGTTCCAGGTCAATGTTGGCAGCACCCACAAGGTGCGAGTCTGGTAAGTCGGAGGTTCTTGAATGACCACATCGTTGCAACCTGCCTATGCCCTGGTACCCGGTGCAAACCTGGAAGCCTATGTGCACACGGTCAACAGCATCCCGCTGCTGACGGTCGAGCAGGAGCGGGATCTGGGCGAGCGTCTCTATTATGAGCAGGATGTCGAGGCCGCTCGTCAAATGGTGATGGCCCACCTGCGTTTTGTCGTACACATTGCCCGTAGCTACGCCGGCTACGGGTTGGCCCAGGCCGACCTGATCCAGGAAGGCAACGTCGGCCTGATGAAAGCCGTCAAACGCTTCAACCCGGAAATGGGCGTGCGCCTGGTGTCTTTCGCCGTGCACTGGATCAAGGCAGAGATCCACGAGTTCATCCTGCGCAACTGGCGCATCGTCAAGGTGGCTACCACCAAGGCCCAGCGCAAGCTGTTCTTCAACCTGCGCAGCCAGAAAAAGCGCCTGGCCTGGCTGAACAATGACGAAGTGCATCGCGTAGCGGAAAGCCTTGGCGTCGAGCCGCGTGAAGTGCGCGAGATGGAAAGCCGCCTCAGCGGCCAGGACATGGCCTTCGACCCGGCAGCGGAAGCTGACGACGACAGCGCCTTCCAGTCGCCTGCGCATTACCTGGAAGACCACCGGTACGACCCGGCGGTGCAGCTGGAGGATGCCGACTGGAGCGATAACTCCACCAGCAACCTGCATGAAGCGCTGCAAGGGCTGGACGAGCGTAGCCGCGACATTCTGTATCAGCGCTGGTTGGCCGAAGAGAAAGCCACGTTGCATGAGCTGGCGGACAAGTACAGCGTTTCGGCTGAGCGCATTCGCCAGCTGGAGAAGAATGCGATGAACAAGGTCAAGGCGTTGATCGCTGTTTGATCCAGCCTTGGCTACACTGAAAAGCCGCTGGCCCTGATCGGGTGAGCGGCTTTTTTGTTTGTGGCTTCAAGGGCCTCTTCGCGGGCGTGCCCGCGAAAAGGCCCTTAAAGCTTCCGCGGAGTGTCGAGCTGCATCAGATAGCTGGGCCCACCCAACTGGCTCATCTGCCGGCGAATCCATCCGGCACGGCTGGCCACGTAGGCACTCGGCCGGCTGGCACTCCACTTGATCGGGCTCGGCAGCACCGCCGCCAGCTGCGCGGCCTGCTGACGGCTGAGCCGGCTGGCATCGACGCCAAAGTGATAGCGCGCCGCTGCCTGGGCGCCAAATACACCCTTGCCCCACTCGGCACTGTTCAGATAAACCTCGAGAATTCGTTCTTTCGACCAGAACAATTCGATCAGCGCGGTGAACCAGGCCTCCAGGCCCTTGCGCAGCCAACTGCGGCCCGACCACAGGAACAGGTTCTTGGCCACCTGCTGAGTGAGGGTGCTGGCACCACGCACGCTGCCACCGCGCTCGTTGTAGGCCAGTGCCGCCTGGATGGCCGGGATGTCAAAACCCCAGTGGCTGGCGAACTTCTGGTCTTCGCCAGCGATGACCGCGACCTTGAGCTCGTCGGAAATGTTTTCCCACGGCTGCCAGTCGCGCTGCAGGTCGATCGGCTCGCCATTCACCCAGGACTGTACCTTGCGCTCGACCATCAGGGCAGTGCCGGGCGGCGGCACCCAGCGAAACACCAGCACCAGCACGATGCTGCCGGCAGCAAACCAGAGCAGGGCACGGGTGAGGCGGCGAAGAAGGGTTGGCAGCATGTCGATGGCTTGGCCGTACGGGTGGAAGGGGCCATTATACAGACCCGATCCTAGGAGTCGTCCCATGCTTCGCAGCTTCCTCATGCTTGCCGCCTTTTTCGGCTTTACCGGGGTCGCCCTGGGTGCCTTCGCTGCCCACGGCCTGAAGAACCGGCTGACGGCGGACTACCTGGCGATTTTCCACACCGGTGTGACCTACCAGTTGGTCCATACCCTGGCGATCCTTGCCGTTGCGGTGCTTTCAGCGCACCTGCCGGGGCGCCTGGTCGGCTGGGCCGGCGGCCTGTTCGCCCTGGGCATTGTGCTGTTCTCCGGCAGCCTGTACCTGCTGACCCTCAGCGGCGTGAGCAAGCTGGGCATCATCACCCCAATCGGCGGCCTGTGCTTCCTCGCCGGCTGGCTGTGCCTGGGCCTGGCAGCCTGGCGGCTGGGCTGACCAAGTGGTCCACAATCGCGACTAATGGCGTGCACCGCCCTTGGGTTGCAGGGTGGTTCGGCGCTAGAATGCGGGCCCCAAAGAACAATGGTGGCCGTGCGCATGCGCATTCAACTGAACGGTGAACCTTACGAACTGCCTGCCGGCGAGAGCGTTGCAGCCCTGCTGACGCGTCTGGAGCTGGGCGGGCGCCGGGTTGCAGTGGAACTGAACCTGGACATCGTGCCGCGTAGCCAGCACGACAGCACGCTGCTGAACGACGGCGACCAGGTCGAAGTGGTCCACGCCATCGGTGGCGGCTGACAGCAGCCCGGCGGTTCACAAGCAAGCCCTGCAACCTTTTCCCGAGGAACAACGATGAGCAACGTTCGTAGCGACAAGCCCTTCACCCTGGCCGGGCGTACTTTCCAGTCGCGCCTGCTGGTCGGCACCGGCAAGTACCGTGACATGGAAGAAACCCGCCTGGCCACCGAGGCCTCGGGTGCCGAAATCGTCACTGTCGCCGTGCGCCGCACCAACCTTGGCCAGAATGCGGGCGAGCCGAACCTGCTCGACGTGCTGTCTCCCGACAAATACACCATCCTGCCGAACACCGCAGGCTGCTTCGATGCGGTGGAAGCCGTACGCACTTGCCGGCTGGCGCGCGAACTGCTCGATGGGCGCAAATCGCATGAGTCCCGGACGCTGGTGAAACTGGAAGTGCTGGCCGACCAGAAAACCCTGTTCCCCAACGTGATCGAAACCCTCAAGGCCGCCGAAGTGCTGGTCAAGGACGGTTTCGACGTGATGGTGTACACCAGCGATGACCCGATCATCGCCCGTCAGCTGGCCGAAGCCGGCTGCATCGCGGTCATGCCCCTGGCTGGCCTGATCGGTACCGGCCTGGGGATCTGCAACCCCTACAACCTGCAGATCATCCTGGAAGAATCCAAGGTACCGGTGCTGGTCGATGCCGGCGTGGGTACCGCTTCCGACGCCACCATTGCCATGGAGATGGGTTGCGAGGCCGTGCTGATGAACTCGGCCATCGCCCATGCCCAGCAGCCGGTGCTGATGGCCGAAGCCATGAAGCACGCCATCGTCGCTGGTCGCCTGGCCTACCTGGCCGGCCGCATGCCGAAGAAACTCTACGCCAGCGCCTCTTCGCCGCTGGATGGTCTGATCAAGTAAGAGCCACAGATGACTGAATCGCACGATACGCCGAGCACCCCTGACGGCGAAGCCCGCCCGCACCGCCGCATCAAGAGTTTCGTGATGCGCGCCGGGCGCATGACCGAAGGCCAGCAGCGCGGCCTGGACCAGGGCGGCCCGCTGTACATCCTGCCGCTGGCCGACAGCCCGGTGGACTACGACCAGGTATTCGGCCGTTCGGCGCCGCGCACCCTGGAGATCGGCTTCGGCATGGGCCATTCCCTGCTGGAAATGGCGGCTGCCGCGCCTGATCAGGACTTCATCGGCGTGGAAGTGCACCGCCCGGGTGTTGGCGCGCTGCTCAACGGCGTGCTGACCCAGGGGCTGAAGAACCTGCGGGTGTATGACTGCGATGCGATCGAAGTGCTGAACCGCTGCGTGGCGGACAACAGCCTCGACCGCTTGATGCTGTTCTTCCCCGACCCATGGCACAAGGCGCGCCATCACAAGCGCCGCATCGTCCAGCTGGAATTCGCCGAGCTGGTACGGCGCAAGCTCAAGCCCGGTGGCGTGTTCCACATGGCCACTGACTGGGAGCCGTATGCCGAGTACATGCTTGAAGTGATGAGCGCGGCCCCGGGCTACCGCAACCTTGCAGCCGACGGCAGCTACGTGCCACGCCCTGAAGAGCGCCCGATCACCAAGTTCGAACGTCGCGGTGAGCGGTTGGGGCATGGGGTGTGGGACTTGAAGTTCGAGAAGGTGGATTGATCGGCTGATCCGGCCTTTCGGTGCGCTGCTGCCTGCAGAAATGCAGGCGCAAAAAAACCGCCTTGAGAAAGGCGGTTTTTTTTATGTGAGCGACAGGACTGAGTATCCTTTCGCTCCGGGGCGTCACTGAAAACCCTCCACACGAAAATGTCGGGATTTCATGCGCGATCACTTCGATGACGCCCGCTAAAGGGTAGTCGGGTGGTAGGGCTGCCCTGGTTCTCCGGGGCAGCTTTTAGCAGGCTTACCCGCGGCGGTCAGCCACCACGCCAATGATCACCAGCACCACCAATAATACCGGCGCCAACGCATAGTTGTTGAACTGGCTCAGCCCCTTGACCACCCAAGGCGTGGCATAGATCAGCGCCGCACCGCTGCCGATCATCACCATCAGTGCCATGAACGGCACGCGCAGGGCACCCGCCAGACTGCCCAGGCGTTGTTCGGCCCAGCCTTTGACATCGCTGCCAAACAGCACCAGCAGGCAGCCTACCAAGGCCAGCGAAATCTCCGACAGGTTGCCGCGGCTCCAGCGGGAAACCGTCGCAAGCAGATCAAGTACCAGATCCATGGGTCGTCCTTAGGTCAAGAAATACTGCAGCAGGTCATTGAGGAACAACTGGCCCCGTGGCGTGGCTGCCAGTCGATCCGGTTCGACCTGCAAAAGGCCTTTTTGTTCGGCAGCACGGCGTGCCTCGCGCAGTTGCTCCAGTGGCAATCCGGTGCGCTGAGTAAACAGTTCAGCCTCCACGCCATCGGTGAGGCGCAGCGCATTCATCAGGAACTCGAACGGCAGCTCGTCCACTGGCAGCAGCTTCTCGCCGGCCTTGAACGGCTTGGCCAGGTTCAGGTAGTCCTTGGGCAGGCGGGTTTTCCAGGTACGCAGGATGCGCCCGTCGGCAAAGGTCAGCTTGCCGTGTGCGCCGGCGCCGATGCCGATGAAGTCGCCAAAGCGCCAGTAGTTGAGGTTGTGCCGGGCAGCACGGTCTGGCTGGGCATAGGCCGAAACCTCGTACTGGTGGTAACCGTGCCTGGCCATCAGCGCCTGGCCGGCTTCCTGGATGTCCCAGAGAATGTCGTCCTCCGGCAGCTCGGGTGGCTGGTTCCAGAACACCGTGTTCGGCTCCACGGTCAACTGATACCACGACAAGTGGGTCGGCCCCAGGTCGATGGCCTGGCGCAGATCGCCCAGTGCGTCGTCCAGCGACTGGTCGGGCAGCCCGTGCATCAGGTCCATGTTGAAGTTGTCGAAGCCGGCGGCGCGTGCCATGCCGGCGGCGCGGATCGCTTCATCACCATTGTGGATGCGCCCCAACGCCTGCAGCTTGGCCGGCTGGAAGCTCTGCACGCCGATCGAAAGGCGGTTGATGCCGGTCTGCCGATAGGCCTTGAACTTGTCCTGCTCGAACGTGCCGGGGTTGGCCTCCAGGGTGATCTCGATGTCGGGCGCGAACGGGATGCGCTGCTCCACGCCCCGCAGCAGCTGGCCAAGGGTATTGGCACTGAACAGGCTAGGGGTGCCGCCGCCGAAAAAGATCGAGCTGATCGGGCGGCCCTGTACGGCGGCCAGCTCCTGGTCGAGGTCGGTCAACAGGGCGGCGACGTAGGCGTCTTCCGGCAGTTCAGGGCCGGCAGCGTGGGAGTTGAAGTCGCAGTACGGGCATTTGCGTACGCACCACGGGATGTGGATGTACAGCGCCAGCGGCGGCAGGCTGGTAAAGCCGGCCACGCCGGAATGGGACAGCGTCGCGATCATGCCAGGCCCAGACGTTGGCGCAGCAGGACCATGGCGCGGGCGCGGTGGCTGAGCTGGTTCTTGTCTACCGGGGCCAGGTCGGCGCTGGAGCAGTTGCGCTCTGGTACCCAGAACAGCGGGTCGTAGCCAAAACCGTGCTCGCCGCTGGCCTGGAGCAGAATGCGCCCGTGCCACAGGCCTTCGCACAGGATCGGCAGCGGGTCGTCGGCATGCCGCACCAGCGCCAGCACGCAGACGAACTGGGCACCGCGTTCGGCTTCCGGCACGTCTTTCAGGGCTTCGAGCAGCTTGGCGTTGTTTGCCGCGTCGCCCTTGCCATCGGCATAGCGCGCCGAGTAGATGCCCGGTGCGCCGCCGAGAAAGTCCACCGCCAGGCCCGAATCGTCGGCCAGGGCCGGCAGGCCGGAAATGCGTGCGGCATTGCGTGCCTTGAGGATGGCGTTTTCAACGAACGACAGGCCGGTCTCTTCCGGCTCGACCTGGCTGAACTCGCCGATCGAGCGCAGTTGCACAGACTGGCCGAGCATGGCCTGGAGCTCCTTGAGTTTGCCGGCGTTGTGGCTGGCCAATACGAGTTGCTGGAAATTCATCATTCGCCTGGGAACACTTCCTGGTTGAAGCTGAGGGAGTTGCTGATGCCGCCGGTTTCGATATTCAGGTCGAAGGTGACGGTTTCGGGCTGTTCGATCTTGAACTGGGCGATGTAGTACACCGCGCCCGGTTCGGTAATCTGTTTGAACGACAGCGGGCTGCTGCGCCCGGTCAGGTCCTTGACCGTGCCGCTGACTAACGCCGTGGCAGGCTTGTTGGCCTTGAGCACTGCAACGTTGAGCACACCCTGGTTCTTGCTGCGCACCAGGCCGGTGGCTGCGGCCACCTCGGGTGTGAGCATGCTCGATGTGAAGGCGCTGTAGTGCACCGTCACATCGCCAAACACTTCCTTGCGCTCGGGGCGGGCGGCATCGGCAGCCAGCACCGGCAGGGCCAGGCACAGGCTGATCAGGAGCAGGGTCAGGCGACGCATGGGGTGATTCCTCCGCGGGGCGTCAGACTGCGACCTGGTGCTGTTGCAGGCCCGGGCTGCTGACGCGATAGATGCCGATCTCACCTAGAAGATTAGGCCAAAGCCGGCCGACCCACCCGTTGCGATGCAAGTGGTCGACCGCCAGGCGGTCGAGCACCTTGGCCCTGCGCTCGTGCACCAGTTCCTCGAAGTCGGCGAAGGTGCAGAAGTGGATGTTCGGCGTGTTGTACCAGGTATACGGCATGAAGTCCGACACCGGCATGCGGCCTTTGGTCGCCAGGTACCAACGGCAGCGCCAGTGGCCGAAGTTGGGGAAAGTGATGATGCACTGACGGCCCACACGCAGCATCTCGTCGAGGATGCGGTCAGGGTACTCCACGGCCTGCAGGGCCTGGGTCATGATCACCACGTCGAAACTGTTGCTGGCGAAGTTGCCCAGGCCTTTGTCCAGGTCCTGCTCGATGACGTTGACACCCTTGGCCACGCACGCGGCAATGTTGTCGGCGTCGATCTCCAGGCCATAGCCGGTGACCTGCTTGCGGTCACGCAGCGAGGCCAGCAGTTCGCCGCTGCCGCAGCCCAGGTCGAGTACCCGGCTGCCGGCGGGGATCCAGTCGTGGATGATTTCCAGATCGGCTCTCATGCTGTCCTCAGATGGCAATGCGGTTCATGTAGTTCGAGAAACCCTGCATGTAGCGAGGTGTGGGGATCAGGAAGGCATCGTGCCCGTAGGGCGAGTCGATCTCCAGGTAGCAGACGTTCTTGCGTGCGGCCATCAATGCGTCGACGATCTCGCGTGAGCGCGCCGGGGAGAAGCGCCAGTCGGTGGTGAACGACATGATGCAGTAGTCCGCCTTGACGTGGGCCAGCGTGGCAGCCAGGTCGCCGCCCTGGGCAGCTGCCGGGTCGAAGTAGTCCAGCGCCTTGGTCATCAGCAGGTAGGTGTTGGCGTCGAAACGCCCGGAAAACTCCTCGCCCTGGTAGCGCAGATAGCTTTCGACCTGGAACTCGACGCTGTGGAAGTCGTAGTTGAGCTTGTCGCTTTTCAGCTCACGGCCGAATTTTTCACCCATCGAGTCGTCGGACAGGTAGGTGATATGGCCGACCATGCGCGCCAGCATCAGCCCGCGCTTGGGGATCACACCCTGGTCCTGGAATGAACCACCGTGGAATTCGGGGTCGGTAAGAATGGCCTGGCGCGCTACTTCGTTGAAGGCGATGTTCTGTGCCGACAGCTTGGGCGCCGAAGCGATGTCGATGCAGTGGCGCACGCGGTCGGGGTAGCTGATGGTCCATTGCAGCGCCTGCATGCCGCCCAGGCTGCCGCCGACGATGGCGGCCCATTGCTGGATGCCAAGGCGCTCGCCCAGGCGTACCTGGCTGTGCACCCAGTCTTCCACGGTCAGTACCGGGAAGTCGGCGCCATACGGTTTGCCGGTGGCAGGGTTGGTGCTGCTGGGGCCGGTACTGCCGTTGCAGCCGCCGAGGTTGTTCAGGCTGACCACGAAGAACCGGTTGGTGTCGATGGGCTTGCCGGGGCCGATGCAGCTGTCCCACCAGCCCGGCTTGCGGTCGGTGGCGGCGTGATAGCCAGCGGCATGGTGGTGGCCGGACAGGGCATGGCAGATCAGAACGGCGTTGCTCGCGCTGGCGTTCAGGGTGCCATAGGTCTCGTAGACCAGTTCATAACTGGCCAGCGAACGGCCACAGGCCAGGGCCAGCGGTTCATCGAACCGGGCGGTTTGCGGTACTACCAGACCGACGGAATCTTCGGGAAAGACAGTGGACATCGACCCTGCTCACGCTTGACGGAGGCGTAAGTCTAAAGAGCGCTACCCCCAGCGGCAAGCGAAGGCTTGCGCCGGGGGCAACCAAGGTCAGTTGAGGCTCAGATCATGCGCCACAGTTCTTGTGGCATGCCGGCGTAGGCAGCCAGCGGGGGCATGACGAACGACTGGATCACCTGGATAGCCAGGAAGGCGAAAATCGGCGAAATATCCATGCCACCCAGGTTGGGCACGATGCGGCGGAACGGCGCCAGCACCGGCTCGCTGATCTGGTAGGCCAGCTCGGCCGCGGGGTTGTGGCTGTTGGGGGCAACCCACGAAACGATCACCATGACGATCATCGCTACCCAGAAAATCTTCAGGAACAGCGAGGTGATGCCGATGATCGCCCACATCAGCAGGTGCAGCACGTCGCCGAAGGTGCCGTAGGTAACCATCAGCACAAAGCCCATCAACAGGGCCTGGATGATGATCGCCAGCAGCAGCGACGAGGTGTCCAGACCGGCGACACTCGGGATGACACGGCGGATCGGCTTTAGCAGAGGCTGTGTGGCGCGGACGGCGAACTGGCACAGGGGGTTGTAGAAGTTGGCCTTGACCAGTTGCAGGACGAAGCGCAGCAGAACGATCACCAGGTACAGGCTGACCAGGGTTTGCACCACGAAGATCGCGGCGCCGGACAGTGCATTCATTTAAAGCTCCTTATTTGCCCAGTTGCTCGGCCAGCTCGGCGGAACGTGTGGCCGCAGCCTGCAGCGCCTGCTCGACGATGGCTTCGAAGCCGCTGGCCTGGAACGACTTGATCGCCGCTTCGGTGGTGCCGGCAGGCGAGGTCACACGGCGGCGCAGTTCGGCGGCATCGACGTCGCTGGCTACCGCCATGCGGGCGGCGCCCAAGGCCGTCTGCAAGGTCAGCTGGGACGCGGTTTCGCGCGGCAGGCCCAGTTTTTCGCCCGCTGCCGTCATGGCCTCGATCAACAGGAAGAAGTACGCCGGGCCGCTGCCGGAGACGGCGGTCACGGCGTCCAGCTGCTGTTCCTGCTGTAACCACAGGGCAGTGCCGACGGCTGACAGCAGTTGTTCGGCCTGTTGGCGTTGTGCTTCGGACACTTCGGCGGTGGCATACAGGCCGCTGACACCCTGGCGCAGCAGTGCCGGGGTGTTGGGCATGCAGCGCACCACCGGGCGAGCGCCCACCCAGCTTTGCAGGCTGGCGCAGGTGATGCCTGCGGCGATGGACACGATCAGCTGGCCGTCCTGCAGGTGGGGTTGCAAGGCTTGGCACACGGCTTTCATGACCTGCGGCTTGACCGCGAGCACGATCACGTCGGCACGGTCGATGGCCTGGGCGTTGTCCTCGAAGGTTGCAATGCCGTGTTCGGCCTGGATGCGGGTGCGGGTGTCGGCGCCCGGGTCGCTGGCGCGGATATGCGAGGCGTCCAGGCCCTGGGCACGCAGACCACCGATCAGGCTGGCGGCCATGTTGCCGGCGCCGATAAAGGCTATACGGGTCTTGCTCATGTCAGGTCCTTTTGGAAAAGAGTGAGTTAAGCATGGAGTCAGGCGTGGTTGCTGTAGTCGCGGGCACCGAACAGGGCGGTGCCGATCCGTACCCAGGTTGCGCCCTGTGCGATGGCGGCTTCCAGGTCGTGGCTCATGCCCATGGACAGGGTGTCCAGGCCAAGCCCAAGTTCTTCCTGCAGTTGGCGCAGGCTGGCGAAGGCGCGCTCCTGAGCTGCACGGTCATCGGTGGGCTCGGGAATGGCCATCAGGCCGCGCAGATGCAGGTTGGGCAGCGCAGCCACCGCCTTGGCCAAGGCTGGCAGGTCGGCGGGGGCGCAGCCGGACTTGCTGTCTTCGCCACTGACATTCACCTGCAGGCAGATATTCAGCGGCGCCAGCCCGGCAGGGCGCTGCTCCGACAGGCGTTGGGCGATTTTCAGGCGGTCCACGGAATGTACCCAGTCGAAATGCTCGGCAATGGCTTTGGTCTTGTTCGACTGAATGGGGCCGATGAAGTGCCAGATCAAGGGTAGGTCTCTGAGTTCCTGCTGCTTTGTCAGCGCTTCCTGTAGGTAGTTTTCACCGAAGTCGCGTACGCCAGCGGCGTGGACCTCACGGATGGCGCTGGCGGGCTTGGTCTTGCTCACGGCCAGCAACTGGACGCTGGTCGGCTCACGCCCGGCAGCCTGGGCAGCACTGGCGATGCGGGCGGAAATCGCGGAAAGGTTGTCTGCTAGGGTGGACATGGATCGATGCCGGCAGCTGTAGGGTCTGCCGCATTCTACCTACTTGAAGGCCGTTGGGGAGTCTCATGGATGTGACCGACCTATTGGCCCGGGCCCTGGACGCAGGGGCTTCGGACCTGCACCTGGCAGCGGGCCAGATACCGATGCTGCGCCTGGATGGCGAGTTACGGCGCATGGCGCTACCACCCTTGGGCCAGGCTGCGCTGATCGACGCCATGGCCGCGGTGCTGGATGAAGACCAGAGCCGGCAGTGGGGCCAAGGCGATGAACTGGACCTGGCGCTGGAACTGCCCGGACTCGGGCGCTTCCGGCTCAACCTGTTTCGCCAGTTGAACGGCGCTGGGGTTACCTGGCGCCTGATCCCGGGGTGCATTGCCACGGTGGATGAGCTCGACCTCGCTGATGTGTTTCAAGCTGTTGCGCAATGCCGTGATGGCTTGATTCTCGTGGGTGGGCCGACTGGCAGCGGCAAGTCCAGCACCCTGGCGACGGTAATTGATCAGCTGAACCGGGATCGGGCGCTGCATATCATCACCCTGGAAGACCCGGTCGAGGTTATCCACAGCAGCCAGCGTAGCCTGATCAACCAGCGCGAGATCGGTCGGCATTGCAGCAGCTTTGCCCAGGGGTTGCGCAGTGCGCTGCGCCAGGACCCGGACGTGATCATGATTGGTGAGCTGCGAGACCTGGAAACCATTCGCCTGGCGCTGCGGGCCGCCGAGACGGGGCACCTGGTGCTGGCGACCGTACATACACGGTCAGCAATGAGCAGCATTGACCGGTTGGTTGAGGTCTTTGCTGCCGAGGAGAAGCCGTTGGTGCGGGCAATGCTGGCCGAGTCGTTGCGCTTGGTGGTGGCGCAGGTGCTGGTCAAGCGTGCAGATGGTGGGCGGGTTGCCGCGCGGGAGGTGCTGGTGGCGACACCGGCGGTGCGCAACCTGGTCAGGGAAGGGCGGATGGCGCAGTTGTGTTCGGTGATGCAGGCGGGTGGGGCGCAGGGGATGCGGACGATGGAGGGGGCTTTGCGGAGGCTGAAAGAGAAAGGGTTGATCAGGGACTGGTAGTGTTTGTGCCAGCCTCTTCAAGGGTTTACCCGCGAAGAGGCCGCACCTGTCAACGCTTGGCCAGGCTCAGCTGCTGCTGTTCTTTCGGCAGCACCCGCTTGGCCACTACGTAATGCTTCTGCCAGTAAGGCTTGCTCAGGTTGTCGATGCTCACCCGCTTGCCACGCCGCGGGGCGTGGATAAAGCGATCGTTGCCCAGGTAGATGGCAACGTGGTTTACCCGGCGGCTTTTGATGTTGAAGAAAATCAGGTCGCCGGGCTTCAGGTCACCCTTGGCTACCTTGACGCCGTGGCCCTGGGCCATGGCGTTGGAGGTGCGCGGCAGGTCGACGTCAGCGACATCGTTGAAGGCGTACTTCACCAGGCCACTGCAATCGAAGCCTTTTTTCGGGCTGCTGCCACCCCAGACGTAGGGGGTGCCGAGTACGTTCACCGCACGGCTGAGCACGTCGCTGCTCTGCTTCGGCGACATGGCGGCGACCGGCATGCTGCGGTTGCTGCTGGCGGCGTTGCCAGGCCGGGCCCGCAGCGCGGTCTGCTTGACCGGTGCGTGTTTCACCGAGGCATTGGTGGTGTAGCCGGTGAAACCATTGGGAAGACGTTGCTCACGATTGGTGGCGTGGGCTGCCAGGGGCAATAATAGGCAGAGGGTCAGCCATGTCTTGAGTAAAGGCGGCATAGATGAAGCTCTTATGAATAGTTATGTGTTGGGCGCGCAACTTTATAACAGCTTTTTGATCAATCTTTGATCCGTTGGTCGATTCAACGGCTGCCATACGTCGGCCTGCGATCAAAAAGTCACATTTTTTCTTAGAAAATTTTCAGATAACCCAAAGGGGCTATGAATGAACAGTTATCAACAGGGGGCGCCCTTTCACGACACGCACAGCAAGGTCATTGGCTACCTGCTGTGGATTTTCGGCTTCACCGGCTCGCATCGCTTCTACTACGGCAAGCCGATAACCGGGACCATCTGGTTCTTCACCTTCGGCCTGCTGGGTATCGGCTGGCTGATCGACCTGTTCCTGATCCCGTCCATGGACCGTGAGGCTGACCTGAGGTTCCAGTCCGGGCGCATCGACTACAACATCGCCTGGATCCTGCTGACCTTCCTCGGGATTTTTGGCCTGCACCGGCTGTATCAGGGGAAGTGGGTGACCGCGATCATCTACTTCTTCACCGGCGGCCTGTTCCTGGTGGGCGTGCTGTATGACTTCTGGACGCTGAACAGCCAGGTTTCCGAAAGGAACGCCGGGCGGGGATGAGGGCTTCGTGACGTGACAGGGGGCGCAAAGCGCCCCCTGTGTGCAGGTTACTGGCGGGTTTGGCGCTGTTGCAGCAAGAGGTTGCTGAAGCCTGCTCCGGCCAGCTGTTTCTGCGCGCCGGTCAGCTGTTCACGGTTGCTGAACGGCCCGACAAGCACGCGGTACCAGGTTTCATCCTTGACCGTACCCGATTCCACCTTCACCGACTGCCCAAGAAGAATGATCTGCGCGCGCACTTTGTCGGCGTCCGCCTGTTTGCGGAACGAGCCGGCCTGCAGGAAGAACTGGGTAGTCGCCGCCGGCTTGATCACCGGTGGTGCCGGTGGCGGGGTTTGGCCCAGCAGTGCCGCCTGCGCCCTTGCAGTGTCGATCTTCGCCGCTTCTGCCTGTGTCACCGGGGTTACCGGCTGGGCTGGCACGGGTGGCGTTTTCTCGGGCACCGCCTCGGGCGGTACGATCACCTCGGACTCCGGCAGCAGGGTATAGAAGTCGTACTTCGGCTTCACCGGCTGTTGCGGGGTGGCCTGCCCTGGCTTGCTGGCTTCGGCCACTTTCTCCGGCTTCTGCTGCTCGGGCTTGGCGCGCTTGATGTCGTCGCCACCGGGCTCGAGCTTCATCAGGAATACGATGAACGCGCCTACGGTCAGGCCGACCGCCAGCCATACCCAGCCTGGGATGGGCTGTTTGGCCGGCGCCGTCTGGCGGCTGGCGCCGCGTTTTGGGGCAGGTTTTTTCTTGGCAGCCAACTTACATGCGCTCCAGGGTTTCCAGGCCGAGCAGTTCCAGACCTTGTTTGAGGGTGCGGCCAGTCAGGGCCGCCAGGCGCAGGCGGCTCTGCTGCTGCTGCGGGGTTTCGGCGGCGAGGATCGGGCAGTTCTCGTAGAAGCTGGAGAACAGCCCGGCCAGGTCGTACAGGTAGCTGCACAGGACGTGCGGGGTGCCTTTTTCGGCGACGCTGTTCAGGACCTCGCCGAACTGCGCCAGGCGCGCGGCCAGGTCCTGCTCGTGCGGGGCCTGCAGCACGATGCTGCCGTCGACTTCGTCAAAGCCCTTGCCCAGCTTGCGGAACACACCGGCTACGCGGGTGTAGGCGTACAGCAGGTAAGGGGCGGTGTTGCCTTCGAAGTTGAGCATCAGCTCGAAGTTGAAGCTGTAGTCGCTGGTGCGGTGCTTGGACAGGTCGGCGTATTTCACTGCGCCGATGCCCACCACTTCGCCGATGTGGCGCAGGTCTTCGTCGGCCAGGCTCGGGTTCTTTTCCTTGACCAGCGCGTAGGCGCGCTCCTTGGCCTCGGTGAGCAGGTCGATCAGCTTCACGGTGCCGCCGTCACGGGTCTTGAACGGGCGGCCGTCGGCGCCGTTCATGGTGCCGAAGCCCATGTGCTCCATCTGCATCGGGTGGCCGACAAAGCCTGCGCGGCGCGCCACTTCGAACACCTGGTTGAAGTGCAGGGCCTGGCGCTGGTCGACGAAGTACAGGGCGCGGTCAGCCTTGAGCACGTTGCTGCGGTAGCGTACGGCTGCCAGGTCGGTGGTGGCGTACAGGTAGCCGCCGTCGGCCTTCTGCACGATCACCGGCAGGGGCTCGCCTTCGCTGTTCTTGAACTCGTCGAGGAACACGCACTGGGCGCCTTGGTCCTCGACCAGCAGGCCTTTGGCCTTGAGGTCGGCAACCACATTGGCCAGGTCGTCGTTGTAGGCGCTTTCGCCCATCACGTCGGCCATGGTCAGTTTGACGTTGAGCAGCTCGTAGGTCTTCTGGCAGTGCGACAGCGAGATGTCCTTGAAACGCGTCCACAGGGCCAGGCACTCCGGGTCGCCGGCTTGCAGCTTGACCACCAGGCCGCGCGCGCGGGTGGCGAACTCTTCGGACTCGTCGAAGCGCTTCTTGGCGGCGCGGTAGAAGTTTTCCAGGTCCGACAGCTCGTCGCTGGTGATCGGGTTTTCCTGCAGGTAGGCCATCAGCATGCCGAACTGGGTACCCCAGTCGCCCACGTGGTTCTGGCGGATCACGTTGTCGCCGAGAAACTCGAGCACCCGCGCCACACTGTCACCTATGATGGTCGAGCGCAGGTGGCCAACGTGCATTTCCTTGGCCAGGTTGGGTGCCGACATGTCGATCACCACCTTTTGCACAGGGCCGGCCTTGCGCGCGCCCAGGTGGGCATCGGCCAGGGCGGCATCCAGGCGGCTGGCCAGGGCGTCGGTGTTCTGGAAGAAGTTCAGGAAGCCGGGGCCGGCGATTTCCACCTTGCTGATGTCGGCGCTGGCCGGCAGTGCGTTGATCAGTTTTTCGGCGAGGTCGCGTGGCTTCATGCCGGCCGGCTTGGCCAGCATCATGGCGATGTTGCTGGCGAAATCGCCGTGGGTCTTGTCCCGGGCGTTTTCCACCTGGATCGCCGGCGACAGCCCGTCAGGCAGCACACCGTCGTTGACGAGTTGGGTGAGGGCTTGCTGGATCAGCTGGCGAATGGTGTCTTTCATGGGGATCTCTTTTCGACCGCAAGCGCGGTGAGCGCCTGGATGCGCAGGTGGAAAAACTGGGCATTATCCGTGGCTGGGAGCGGGTTGCCAACCTTTGAGCTGCAAGCCGCAAGCTCAGTAGAGGTCGACCGGGTCGACATCCAGCGACCAACGTACCTGCCGCCCGCTCGGCAACTGCTCCAACACTAACAACCACGCGCTGATCAGTCGATGCAAAGGCGCCCGGGTGTTGGCCTGTATCAATAGTTGCGCGCGGAAGCGCCCGGCGCGCCGTTCCATGGGGGCGGGCACCGGCCCCAGCAGCTCGACGCCCGGCAGGCGCTGTTCGGCCACCAGGCGTTCGGCAGCGGCGCAAGCCTCGTCGAGGAAGCCTTCGGCTTGCCCCGGCTTGTGCGCTTCGGCACGTAGCAAAGCCAGGTGGGAGTAGGGCGGCAGCCCTGCTGCCCGGCGTTCGTCCAGGGCCTGCTCGGCAAAGGCGAAATAGCCTTGTTCGGTAAGTTGTACCAGCAGCGGATGGTCGGACAGGTGGGTCTGGATGATGACCTTGCCGGGCTCTTCGGCACGCCCGGCACGTCCGGCCACCTGCACGATCAGCTGCGCCATGCGTTCGCTGGCGCGAAAATCGCCGGAGAACAGCCCGCCATCGGCATCGAGGATGGCCACCAGGGTTACCCGCGGAAAGTGGTGGCCCTTGGCAAGCATCTGGGTGCCAACCAGGATGCTTGGCTGGCCGCGCTGGATGGTGCTGAACAGGTTGTGCATGGCGTCCTTGCGCGAGGTGCTGTCGCGGTCCACCCGCAGGATCGGGTAGTCCGGGAACAGCACCTTCAGGCGTTCCTCGGCCCGCTCGGTGCCAGCGCCGACCGGGCGCAGGTCAACGTGGTTGCATTTCGGGCACTGGTGCGGCAGGCGTTCGTCGTAACCGCAGTGGTGGCAGCGCAGCACCGCAGAGCGCTGGTGCACGGTCATGCGCGCGTCGCAGCGCGGGCATTCGGACAACCAGCCGCAATCGTGGCACAGCAAGGTGGGGGCAAAACCGCGGCGGTTGAGGAACACCAGTACTTGCTGGCCGGCTTCCAGTGTCTGGCGGATTGCCTGCTGCAGCGGGCCGCTGATGCCGCTGTCCAGTGGCAGGCTCTTCACATCCAGGCGCAGCATGCGCGGCGGGCGGGCGCCGCCTGCGCGCTGGTTCATGCGCAGCAGGCGGTAGCGGCCAGTAAGGGCGTTGTGCAGGGTTTCCAGGGACGGCGTGGCGGAGCCGAGCAGAATCGGGATGTTTTCCTGGTGAGCGCGTACCAGCGCCAGGTCGCGGGCGTGGTAGCGCAAGCCCTCCTGCTGTTTATAGGAGCCGTCGTGCTCTTCGTCGATGATGATCAGGCCAGGGTTCTTCATTGGCGTGAACAGGGCCGAGCGGGTGCCGATGATGATGTCTGCCTCGCCGTCCCGTGCGGCCAGCCAGGCGTCAAGGCGCTCGCGGTCGCTCACCGCTGAATGCACCAGGGCGATGCGGGCATTGAAACGCTGCTCGAAACGCGCCAGGGTCTGCGGGCCGAGGTTGATTTCGGGGATCAGCACCAGCGCCTGCTTGCCGGCTTCCAGGGTTTCGCGGATCAGTTGCAGGTACACCTCGGTCTTGCCGCTGCCGGTGACGCCGGCCAGCAGAAATGCGCCAAAGCCGCCGAAGCCTTCGCGCACGGCCTCGAAGGCGTCTTGCTGCTCTTCGTTGAGCGGCAGCTCGGGCTGGGCCAGCCAGTGTTCATGGCGTAGCGCTGGCAAGTGGCGGCGGACCTCTATCTGCACCAGCTCCTTGGCCAGCAGCAGGTCGAGGCTGTCCTTGTTCAGGTTGAGCTTGGCCAGCAGGCTGTGGGCCACGCCATGCGGGTGTTGGCCCAGGGTTTTCAGGGCATCGCGCTGGCGCGGCGCACGGGCAATGCGCGGGTCTTCCAGGCGGGCACCGGGTGCTATGTGCCAGAAGCGTTCCTGGCGCATCTCGGCGGCTTCGCCCTGGCGCAGCAACGTCGGCAAGGCCCAGCTCAGCGTGTCGCCCAGGCTGTGCTGGTAGTACTGGGCGGTCCACAGGCAAAGCTTGAACAATGCCGGTGGGATCGGCGACACCGGGTCGAGCAGGGCGCTGGCTGGCTTCAGCTTGTCGGCAGGTACTTCGCTTTGTGCGCAGACCTCCACCAGCACACCGATCATTTCGCGGCGGCCGAAGGGCACGCGGATGCGCATGCCCGGGGTCAGGGCCTGGCGCGCCATGCTCGCCGGCGCCTTGTAGTCGAACAGGCGGCGCAACGGGGAGGGCAGGGCAAGGCGCAGGATGACGTCGGACACGCGAAAAGTCTCGGAGGGTATTACAGGACTGGCGAGCCTAGCAGACGACGGTCGGTGCAAGCGACAACTTGCGCTGGCGCTGTGCTCTGGTATTATTTGCCGCCTAATTACGTGCGGTATTCAACAATTGGTGTTGGGTGGCGGCACGCAGCTCGAGGAAGTGACCATGAAAGAAGGTATCCACCCGAACTACGAAGTAGTTGCAGTCACCTGCAGCTGCGGCAACAAGTTCGAAAGCCGTTCGACCCTGGGCAGCACCCTGTCGATCGACGTTTGCAACCTGTGCCACCCGTTCTATACCGGTAAGCAGAAAGTCCTGGACACCGGTGGTCGCGTACAGAAGTTCGCCGATCGCTTCGGTATGTTCGGTACCAAGAAGTAATCATGCGCATGGCGAACCCCTCGGGTTTCGCATTGCTGCAAAAAAAGGCGCCCCTTGTGGGCGCTTTTTTTATGGGCGTCATCTGGCATGTCCCGGCCCTGGCCTTCTGCCCGCTGCCGGAGCGGCCGCAGCAGGTGGCGGTGCGCCAGGTGGTGGATGGCGATACCGTGCGCCTGGTCGATGGCCGCAGCGTCCGGCTGATCGGCATCAATGCCCCGGAACTCGGCCGTAACGGGCGCAGCAGCGAACCCTATGCCGAGGCTGCCAAGCGTCGCCTCCAGGCCTTGGTCAAGGCCAGTGACGGGCGTGTCGGGCTGGTGCGGGGTGCTGAAGGCAAAGACAGATACGGCCGCACGCTGGCACATATCTACGGCCGCAATGGCGACAATCTGCAAGCACAGTTGCTCAGCGAGGGCTTGGGCTACCGCGTGGCGGTGGCGCCGAATGTGCGCCTCAGCAGCTGCCTGCAGCTTGCCGAGCAGGCAGCGCGCAAGGCCGGGGCCGGGATGTGGCGGCGTTCGCCGGTGGTACGTGCGAGTGATGTCAGACAATCAGGTTTCGCCCTGATCGGTGGCCGTATCGAAGGCATCGAGCGCAATCGCGGCGGCGTCTGGCTGACCCTGGGCAATAGCGTGGTGTTGCAGGTTCCCGCTCGTCTGCAGCGCAACTTCCCCGCCAGCTTCTTCGATAACCTCAAGGGACGCCAGGTCGAAGCGCGCGGTTGGGTGCTGGATCGTTCCCGCAAGGGCGGCCTCAAGCCCGGGCAGCGGCGCTGGGTGTTGCCATTGACCGATCCGAGCATGTTGGAGCGAACTTCAGGCTGAAAGATGTAGACATTTCGCTATGAGATTGTACACACTGTGAGCCGTATGCCCCCGTGGGTTATAGCGTAAAGTCGTAGCCTAAAGGCCTTGACACAAGTGACCGACCAGTCTTGTGACTCCCCGGCTCTTTGCGTATCCTCGGCGGTCCGTCAGAACAGTAAATAGCGGAATGCCCACCATGTCAGACCTGAAAACCGCCGCTCTCGAATACCACGCTCAACCTCGTCCGGGGAAACTGAGCGTCGAGCTTTCCAAGCCCACCGCCACCGCCCGTGACCTCGCCCTGGCCTACAGCCCAGGTGTTGCAGAGCCTGTGCGTGAAATCGGCCGTGATCCAGAGCTGGCTTACAAATACACCGGCAAAGGCAACCTGGTTGCGGTGATTTCCGATGGCACCGCCATCCTCGGTCTGGGCGACCTCGGCCCACTGGCTTCCAAGCCGGTCATGGAAGGCAAGGGTGTTCTGTTCAAGCGTTTTGCAGGTATCGATGTGTTCGACATCGAAGTCGAATCGGAAAGCCCGCAAGCCTTCATCGACACCGTACGCCGCATTTCGATCACCTTCGGTGGCATCAACCTCGAAGACATCAAGGCACCTGAGTGCTTTGAAATCGAGCGCACGCTGATTGAACAATGCGATATCCCGGTCTTCCACGATGACCAGCACGGCACCGCCATCGTCACTGCGGCCGGCATGATCAACGCCCTGGAAATCGCCGGCAAGAAGCTCGAAGAAGCGAAGATCGTTTGCCTGGGTGCCGGCGCTGCCGCCATCTCCTGCATGAAGCTGCTGGTGAGCATGGGCGCCAAGGTCGAAAACATCTACATGATCGACCGCAGCGGCGTGATCCACGCTGGCCGTGATGACCTGAACCAGTACAAGGCACAGTTCGCCCACGCTACCGACAAGCGTACCCTGGCTGACGCGCTCAACGGCGCCGACGTGTTCGTAGGCCTGTCCGGCCCGAACCTGCTGAGCCCGGAAGGCCTGAAGTCGATGGCTGCCAACCCGATCGTGTTCGCCTGCTCGAACCCGGACCCGGAAATCTCGCCAGAGCTGGCCCACGCCACGCGCAACGACGTGATCATGGCTACCGGTCGTTCCGACTACCCGAACCAGGTCAACAACGTACTGGGCTTCCCGTTCATCTTCCGTGGTGCCCTGGACGTTCGCGCCAAGCGCATCAACGAAGAAATGAAGATCGCTGCCGCCATCGCCCTGAAAGACCTGGCCAAGCTGCCGGTGCCGAAAGAAGTCTGTGAAGCCTACGGCGTCGACGGCCTGGAATTCGGCCGTGAGTACATCATTCCGAAGCCGCTGGACGCTCGCCTGATCACCGTCGTTTCCGACGCCGTGGCCAAGGCCGCCATCGAATCCGGCGTGGCTACCCTGCCGTATCCGAAGCACTACCCGCTGACCAGCGTGGATGAGGTGTTCAACGGCTGATTGCCGTTGTAGCTGTCATTAAGAAGCCCCGGCTCTTGTGAGTCGGGGCTTTTTTGTGGGCGGTGGGAATGTGTCAGGGCTAACAGGTGCTTGCCACAGCATTTTTGGCGCCTGTGAGATCGAGCGCCGCCCGCGCAGCGCTCGATTTACGCGCCCACGCAAAACCAGAGTCGGGCACCTAGCCAGCATCCAGCCTTAGAACAGATCCATCGGCGCCGCTTCATCCGCTGGCAGCGGGCTACCCGGTACCGAACCATTGCCCAGTTCATCCACCGACGGCGGTGAATCTTCGGCCTTGAACAGCTCGAAGTAGGCGTTCGGTGTGCCCGGCGAGGCGGCGCGGCCGCTGACCGGATCGACGCGCAGGCTGAGGATGCCTTCCGGCTCTGCCGGCGCATGCGCAGGCTTGTCCTTGAGCGCCGCACCCATGAAGCTCATCCAGATCGGCAGCGCTGCGGTGCCACCGTATTCGCGGCGGCCGAGGGTTTCTGGCTGGTCGAAACCCACCCACACGGTTGTCACGTAATCGGCGTTGTAACCGGAGAACCAGGCGTCCTTCGACTCGTTGGTGGTACCGGTCTTGCCCGCCAGATCGGTGCGGCCCAGGGCAAGCGCCCGGCGGCCGGTACCACGCTTGATCACGTCCTGCAGCATGCTGGTGAGAATGTAGGTGGTGCGCCCGTCGATGATCTGTTCGGCGATGGCCGGCACCTGCGGTGCAGGCGCCACCTGGCCGAAGGCCGAGGGCGCTTCGCCTGGCAGGGCAGCAGTACTGATCGGCTGTTCGGGCGCAGCCAGGCCTGCCTGGTCCTCGCTGCCTTGCGGTACGCGAGGCGGGTTGGCGGTGAACAGAGTCTCGCCGCTGCGGCTTTCGATGCGGTCGATCAGGTACGGGGTGATCTTGTAGCCGCCATTGGCAAAGGTGCTCCAGCCGGTGGCGATCTCCATCGGCGTGAGGGTGGCGGTACCCAGGGCCAGCGACAGGTTGCGCGGCAGGTCCTGCTTGTTGAAGCCGAACTTGGCGATGTAGTCGATGGTGCGGTCAACGCCCATGGCCTGCAGCAGGCGGATCGATACCAGGTTACGCGACTTGTACAGCGCTTCGCGCATGCGGATCGGGCCGAGGAAGGTGTTGGTGTCGTTCTTCGGCCGCCACACTTTATCCACGGACTCGTCGACGAACACGATCGGCGCATCGTTGACAAGGCTGGACGCGGTGTAGCCGCTGTCCAGGGCCGCGCTGTAGATGAATGGCTTGAAACTCGAACCTGGCTGGCGCTTGGCCTGCATGGCACGGTTGTAGTTGCTTTGCTCGAACGAGAAGCCGCCCACCAGTGCCCGGATGGCGCCATTGTAAGGGTCCAGGGTAACCAGGGCGCTTTGTGCACCTGGCACCTGGCTGAACTTGAGCTTGCCATCCTCAAGGCGTTGCAGGCGCACCAGGTCACCGACCTGAGCCACGTCAGCCGGCGACTGCGGTGCGCGGCCCATGGAGTTGGTATTGATGAACGGGCGCGCCCATTTCATGGTGTCCCAGGCGACCTCGGCTTCCTGGCCGTCACGGGTCAAAACCCGGAGGCCGGTTTTTTCTACCTGGGTGACGATGGCCGGCTCCAGGCCGCCAAGGGTGCGCTGCTTGCCCAGTTCCTGCAGCCAGGCTGCCTGGGTGCGGCCCGGGAAGCGTGCTTCGGGGCCGCGATAGCCGTGGCGCTCATCGTAGTCGGAGAGGCCGCCGAGGATGGCCTTGTTAGCCATCTCCTGCATGTCGCTGGGCACTGTGGTGGTGACGCGGAAGCCTTCGGTGTAGGCCTCGCTGCCGTAGCGGCCGACCATTTCGGCGCGGGCCATTTCTGCAATGTAAGGCGCGTTCACTTCCGGGGTCGGCACGTGGTAACTGGCGTTCAGCGGTTCGGCCAGTGCGGCCTGGTAGCTGGCCTGGTCGATCTTGCCCAGCTTGTACATGCGGCCGAGGATCCAGTCGCGGCGCTCCTTGGCGCGCGCCGGGTTGGCCAGCGGGTTGAAACGCGACGGTGCCTTGGGCAGGCCGGCGATCATCGCCATCTGCGCCAGGCTCACGTCGCGGATCGACTTGCCGTAGTACACCTGCGCGGCGGCATCGATGCCGTAGGCGCGGTTGCCCAGGTAGATCTTGTTCACATACAGCTCAAGGATCTCGTCCTTGGTCAGTTCGCGCTCGATCTGCAGGGCCAGCAGAATTTCGTTGGTCTTGCGCGAGAAGCTGCGTTCGCTGGTCAGGAAGAAGTTCTTGGCCACCTGCATGGTGATGGTGCTGCCGCCGGTCTGGATGTGCCCGGTCTTTACCAGCTGGGTCGCGGCGCGCATCAGGCTGCTGGGGTCTACGCCATAGTGGTTGAGGAAATTGTCGTCCTCGGCTGACAGCAGTGCCTGAATGAATTGTGGGGGGATTTCCGCGAAGCGGATCGGCGAGCGGCGCATTTCGCCAAATTCGGCGATCAGTTTGCCATCGCTGCTGTACACCCTGAGGGGGATCTGCAACTGGATGCTTCTGAGGGACTCGACCGAGGGCAGGCTGGGGCTAAGATACAGAAACGCACCGCTCACACCGAGTACGAGCGCGCAGATGACTGCGACGGAAGACCACCAGAAGAACTTCAGCAGACGTATCAAGGCTTTTCGGTGTCCAGGTTGGGAGTGGATTGCACGCAGGTCCAGCGGACCAGAAAACGCTGGGCATTATAAGCATTTTTTCGCCTCTCCGGGTTACCGGCCAGGCTGCCCGTCGCCTCGATGGGCAGCCTCGGCCCAGTGTTGCCGCGGGGTCGCACCGCACAGCAAGGAGGCCGCAGTGCTAGGACGCTTTGGCAAGGATGCCGGTTCACTCGTGGGGTTGGAAATTGCCTCCGACGCCGTTCGGATACTGCAAGTGCAGCAGCGCAACCGGCGCTGGCGGGTAGTGGGTTCGGCACAAGAGCCGCTCCATTCGCCGCTTGGCGATGATTGGCGGGGCGAGTCCGGGCTGGTGGTCGCTGCATTGCAGCGTGCCTACCGGCGCAGCGGTGTCAGGCAGCGCCGGGTAGCGCTGGCGCTGTCCGCCAACCAGGTCATCTGCAAGCTGTGTCATCTGCCCGGGGAGCGGGATGGGGCAGAGATGGAGGTGCAGCTGCTGGCCGACGCTGAACGGCTGTTTCCGTTTCCGCTGGAAGACCTGGCCCTGGACTTTCAGGCGCTGGGGCCATCCCGCGTGCAGCCAGGTTGCCTCGAGGTGATGGTCGCGGCCTGTCGGCAGAGTGCGTTGGCGTCGCTCGCAACGGTGGTTGAAGAGGCCGGCCTGGAGTTGGCGGCCGTTGAAGTCGACAACATTGCCCTTTCTCGCATGTTGCCACAGGGCTGTATGGAGGGATCGGCGCTGCTGCGTCTCGAAACGCGTAGCGTCACCCTTTATGGCTGGCAGCCGGGCAAGGCCTTTCTGCGCGTTGAATTGCCACAGGATGAGTTGCGCGCAAGCGGGCAGCTGCCAGAGCATTTGCAGGCACTGTTTGCCGAAGCGTATCTGCCTGCGCGGCTTTGGGTTGCCAGCAGCGCACTGATCGATCCCGGTTGGCTGCAGGGCCTGAGCGAGCAGCTTGAGCTGCCATGTCGGCAGCTGCCCGGTCTGGCGGGTCTTGAGCAAGTTGATGGCTCGATGCTGCTGGCTGGCGCCCTCTCGGTTGGAGGGTGGCAGCCATGATGCGGCTGAACCTTCTGCCCTGGCGCGAGCGGCAACGCCAGGCGGCGTTGCGGCGTTTTCGCAGGCAGCTGGTCGCTGCTGCACTATTGGGCTTGTGCGCCGTGATGCTGGTCGACCAGCTTGCCCGTGTGCGAGGGCAGCAACAGGCGCTGGTCAATACACACCACCAGGCAGGCCTCGGGATGTTGGGCGAGCAGTTGCAGCCGCTGGCCGATATCCGTGCGCAACATGCGGCGCTGCTCGTCAGCGTGGCCGAGCTGGAGGGCTTGCGCAGCGGTCAGGGGCTCCTGGCCAGCGTGTTTGTCGACCTCGAGGGAGCGCTGCCAGTGGGGGTGCAACTGCTCGATCTGAGCCTGGAAAACGGCCGCCTGCACATGACCGGCCTGGCCCCGTCCGCTGCCGTTGTCGCACAGTTCATGCGCGATCTTGGCCGCTCGAGTGTATTGATCGATCTGGAACTCAAGCGCATCAAGAGCCTGGCGGGGGGCGATGAATTTCTGCTGTCTGCGCGTGTTTCGGCGTTCTGGTCGTGACCGCAGCACGGATGCTCGCCTGGCTGGCGGTTGCACAGGGCTCCCGCCGGCTCAGGCGGCTGGCACCCGTGCTGGTGGCCGTGCTGCTGTTCAGTCTGGGTTGCGCGATCCGCCTGCCGTCGCTTTTGCAGCAACAGGCTCAGGAGCATGCCAGGTACGCCGCACTGGACCAGCAACAGGCTGCCAGCAGCGCGCAGCTGGCGGAACTGGAGCACCTCCAGGCTGCTGTGGCAGATGCCGAGCGGCGGCTGCGTGAGGCGCACTGGCACTTGGCCGCAGGCGAGAGCATGAGCGATCTGCTGGACCGCCTGGCGGCGTCGGGCCGTGCGCAGGGCTTGCTCATCGAGCGACTTGAGGTGCATGAAGACCAGCAGCAGGCTGGTTTTCGCAGAGTGCCGCTGGAGTTGCAGGTGGTGGGGCGTTATGCCGCTTTGCGAGTGTGGCTGGACGACTGGTTGAGCCAGACGCGCATACTGCGCAGCGGTGACATGCGCCTGGAGGCTGCCGATGATCAGCCTGGGTTGTTGCGGCTTCGGTTACAGGTCGATGCCTATCACGCATCGGCACCTATGCCCGCTGCTGGCCTACTTGCGCAGTTGCCTGCCGTGGCCGCATCGCCAGCGCCTGCGCTTGACCCATTTGCGCCCAAGGCTATGCAAATGGCTAGTAGTGGGCTGGCCAGCGTGCCCCTTGGGCAACTGGAAATGGTCGGCAGCCTGTCACGTGGGGCCGCGCACGAAGCGCTGCTGATGGCGGCTGGCAGGCTCTATCGCGTGCGCCAGGGAGATCGCCTCGGGCGCGACCTGGGGGTGGTGACGCAGGTCGACCCGCGTCATGTCGAAGTACGTGAACGGCTGTTCCTGGCAGGGCTGTGGCACGAGCGCACAGCGTTCGTCAGCCTCGCAAGGCGCCTGGGCAAGGAGGCCCCGGATCAGGATGAAAATAGTGAAGAAATGGGCACTGGCGGCGTTGCTGCCTATCCCGCTGGTGTCGGCGACGCCTTATAAGGGTGAGCCGATGTCGTTGAACTTCCAGGACGTGGAAGTGCGTGCGGTGCTGCAGGTGCTGGCCGACTACGCCGGCGTCAACCTGGTTGCCAGCGATTCGGTGCAGGGCAGTGTCACCCTGCGTTTGCAGGATGTGCCATGGGACCAGGCCCTTGACCTGGTGCTGCGCAGCAAAGGCCTCGCCCGGCGCCAGGACGGCAATGTGCTGTTGGTCGCGCCTGCGGGGGAGTTTGCCGGCCAATCGTCAGATAGCCGTGTGGGGCCGTCATTGGATGCGCAAGTGCAGCCGCTGCGCCGAGAACTGCTGCCCATCTATCACGCCAAGGCCGCTGAACTGGCCGATTTGCTGATGGCGAGCCTCGCGGATGACGGCATTCTTGCGGGACGTGGCAGCCTGAGTGTCGATGAGCGCACCAATACCCTGGTTGCGCACCAGCCAGCCGACCGCCTTGCCGAGATACGGCAGTTGGTGCAGCAGCTGGACGTGCCGGTCCGTCAGGTAGCGATCGAGGCGCGTATCGTCGAGGCCAGCGTCGATTATGAGAAGAGCCTGGGAGTGCGCTGGGGCGGGCCGTTGTACGGGGAAAATATCCGGCCGGGCAAGGAGCTGTTCGTCGACCTCGGAGTAGAACGCGCCGGCAGCAGCATTGGCCTGGGCCTGCTGCGCGGGGGCGTGCTGCTCGACCTTGAGCTCAGTGCCATGGAAAAAAGCGGCAACGGCGAAATCATTTCGCAGCCCAAGGTGGTCACGGCCGACAAGGAAACGGCCAGGATCATCAAGGGCACCGAAGTGCCGTACCAGGAGACCACCCATAGCGGCGCTACGTCGGTGACGTTTCGCGAAGCCTCACTGTCGCTGGAGGTCACCCCGCAGATCACCCCGGACAACAAGGTGATCATGACCGTGAGGGTGACCAAGGACGAGCCGGATTACGTCAATGCCTTGAACAACGTTCCGCCGATCCGCAAGAACGAGGTCAACGCCAAGGTTCGTGTGGCCGACGGCGAGACGATCGTTATTGGCGGGGTGTATTCGACTTCGCAAAACAATGTGGTCGACAAGGTGCCATTTTTCGGTGATCTGCCGTATGTTGGGCGGCTGTTTCGACGCGATGCATTACAAGAGAAAAAATCCGAGCTGCTGGTCTTCCTGACTCCGCGTATCATGAGTGACCAGGCGATTGCTGTGAGTCGTTGATTCTGTGCGAAATTTGATACTTGTGGGGCCCATGGGCGCTGGTAAAAGCACCATCGGACGCCTTTTGGCCAAAGAGCTGCGCCTGCTGTTCAAGGATTCCGACAAGGAAATCGAACTGCGATGCGGCGCCAACATCCCGTGGATTTTCGACAAGGAAGGAGAGCCCGGTTTCCGTGATCGCGAGCAGGCGATGATCGCTGAATTGTGCGAACTTGACGGCGTGGTGCTGGCCACCGGTGGCGGCGCGGTAATGCGCGAAGCCAACCGCCAGGCACTGCGCCAGGGTGGCCGGGTAATCTACCTGCATGCCTCGGTGGAACAACAGGTTGGCCGTACCGCGCGCGACCGTAATCGCCCGCTGCTGCGCACTGCCAACCCCGAAGCAACCTTGCGTGCCCTGCTGGCAGCCCGTGACCCGCTCTATCGCGAGATCGCCGACCTGGTAGTAGAAACCGACGAGCGGCCGCCACGCATGGTGGTGATCGATATTCTCGAGCGCTTGCAGCAGTTGCCGCCCCGTTAAGCCGGGACTATTCTCGGCGACCAGCGCCGAGGCGAGGTTCAACGTTACCGCGCGGGTCGCCCCCGCGCCCAAGTACATTGTGGGGATACATGCAGACACTTAAGGTCGACCTGGGCGAGCGTAGCTACCCGATCTACATTGGCGAAGGCCTGCTGGACCAGCCCGAGTTGCTGGCGCCGCACATTGCCGGGCGGCAGGTGGCGATTGTTTCCAATGTGACCGTCGCGCCGTTGTATCTCGAACGCCTGAGCAAGACCCTGGGTGCCTACTCGGTGCTGCCGGTGGTATTGCCCGACGGCGAAGCCCACAAGAACTGGGAAACCCTGCAGCTGATCTTCGACGGCCTGCTGACTGCCCGGCATGACCGGCGCACCACCGTGGTCGCCCTGGGCGGCGGCGTGATCGGTGACATGGCCGGCTTCGCCGCGGCCTGCTACCAGCGCGGCGTCGACTTCATCCAGGTGCCGACCACCCTGCTGTCCCAGGTCGACTCCTCGGTGGGCGGCAAGACCGGTATCAACCACCCGCTGGGCAAGAACATGGTCGGCGCGTTCTATCAGCCCAATGCAGTGCTGATCGACACCACCAGCCTCAAGACCCTGCCGGCCCGCGAGTTGTCTGCAGGCCTGGCCGAAGTGATCAAGTACGGCCTGATCTGCGACCAGTCGTTCCTCGCCTGGCTCGAAGACAACATGCAGGCCCTGCGCGCCCTCGACCAGAAAGCCCTGACCGAAGCCATCCGCCGCTCCTGCGAGGCCAAGGCTGCAGTGGTCGGTGCCGACGAGCGCGAAGCCGGCGTGCGAGCCACGCTGAACCTGGGGCATACCTTCGGGCATGCCATCGAGACTCACATGGGCTACGGCGTCTGGCTGCACGGTGAAGCCGTGGCGGCCGGCACGGTAATGGCCCTGGAAATGTCCATGCGCCTCGGCTGGATCAGCCAGGCCGAACGTGATCGCGGTATCCGCCTGTTGCAGAACGCAGGTTTGCCGGTGGTGCCACCACAGGAAATGACACCGGCGCATTTCATGGAACACATGGCGGTCGACAAGAAGGTGCTCGACGGGCGTCTGCGTCTGGTGCTGTTGCGCCAGATGGGGGAAGCCGTGGTGACCGACGACTATCCGAAAGAGATTCTACAGGCCACGCTGTCGGCGGATTACCGCGCGATCGTGGCCCAGCTTTGAGGTTGTGACAGCGCAATGACCAGTTTGCATGCCGATGAGGCCTTTCTCGACCATTACCAGTTGAGCCACGATCCGTTCGCGCCGCGTGTGCCCGGCTTCAAGTTTTTCCCGGCCCAGCGCAAGCCCGTGCTCGGGCAGCTGCACCACCTGGCACGCTACAGCCAGTTGATGCTGGTGGTCACCGGCCCGCTGGGCAGCGGCAAGTCGCTGCTGCGCCAGGCCCTGGTGGCCAGCACCAACAAGCAGACCGTGCAGAGTGTGGTGGTGTCCGCCCGTAGTGCCAGCGATGCCGGCAGCGTGCTTGCGCAGGTCGCGCAGGAGCTGGATGTGGCCCAGGCTGAAATGCAGGCGATCCTGTCCAAGGTCGTGCAGCTGGCATTGACCGGGCAGGAAGTGTATTTGCTGGTGGACGATGCGGAACAACTCGACGAGTCGGCACTCCAAGCGTTGCTGGAGTTGGCAGCGGGCGTGCCAGAAGGGCGACCGCACGTGTTCCTGTTCGGTGAGCCATCACTGATTGCCGGGTTGGACGAACTCGATGTCGAGGAAGAACGTTTCCACATCATCGAGCTTGCCCCCTACAGTGAAGAAGAGACCCGCGAGTACCTGGAACAGCGCCTGGAAGGGGCTGGCCGGGGCATCGAGGTGTTCAGCCGTGAACAGATCGTCGATATCCATGAAAACTCCGACGGCTGGCCTGGCAACATCAACCAGGTCGCCCGTGACACTTTGATCGAAGCCATGATCGCCAGCCGCTCGACGGCCAAGCGACCATCCATGGGGTTCAAGATGCCTAAAAAACATGTGCTCGCACTGTCCGCTGTGGTTGTGGTCGCCGTTGCGGCTGCGGTATTGATGCCCAAGAAAGGCGACAAGCCACCTGCCGAAGCGCCCGCCCAGGCCCAGCTGCCGCTCGGCGAAGGCAAGCCTGGCGCTGCCATCGAATTCTCCGGCTCGTCCCAGCCGACGCCCCTGCCGCTGGGGGGCCAGTCGCAACCGGTGATGCGCGAACCGTTGGCCCAGGCCGCAGGCATGGGTGAGGGTGAAGAAGGCAGCCCGGCTGGCGATACGGCCCTGCAGCCTGGCAACCCGCCGCCGACCGTTACCACCATCGCACCGCCTCAAGGTGTACCAGCCGGCCCGGCGCCTGCGCCTGCGCAGCCGATTGCCACGGCCCCTGCCCAGCCACGTCCGGTTGCGCCTGCGCCAAAACCGGTCGCAACCCAGCCTGCCAAGCCGGTTGCGCCTGCCAAGCCTGCGCCAGCGCCGGCCCAGGTCGCAGCTGCCAAGCCTGCCGAGAAACCAGCGGCCACTGGCAGCGCTGGCGGTGGTTGGTACTCCGGGCAGAAACCAGGCAACTACGTGGTGCAAATCCTGGGTACCAGCTCCGAGGCTTCGGCCCAGGCGTTCGTCAAGGCCCAGGGTGGCGACTATCGCTACTTCAAGAAAAACCTGCAGGGCAAGCCCCTGTACGTCGTCACTTACGGCAGCTTCGCCAACCGTGACGCTGCGGTTGCGGCAATCAAGAACTTGCCAGCGAAGGTCCAGGCTGGTAAACCTTGGCCACGTACCGTCGCCAGCGTCCAACAAGAGCTGGCCTCGGCCCGCTGATACCTGCCGGGCGGCAACACCCCGCCGCCCAGTTGCTGAGCGATAACTGACTTTTCGTCTAGCCTGCTGCGCCTGAGCGCGGCAGGCTTTTCTGTCCCGGACTGCCGGCCACAAGCCCCTAGTTGCAGTCATGGCTGAAACGCTTCAGACTCCGGCCAAGCCGTTATCACGGCGCATGGCGCAAAAACATTCAAAATTGCGACATAAATTTTCAATGGTGAGACATGAAAATTTGTGGGCATCGCTGTCGCTGTGCAACAATGGTTTTCCATGACCACCGCAAAAAAGCTGGCGTTTGATCGGCGTGGATGGTAAGTGGTTGTTAAAAAAGAGATTTACCTCCGTTGAGAGGTGAACCTGGTGAGAATGTGTCTATGAAAACAGGTCTGTACCATCCCGAAGAATTCAAGGACAACTGTGGTTTTGGCCTGATCGCCCATATGACGGGCGAACCGAGCCACCACCTTCTGCAAACCGCCATGCAGGCCCTGACTTGCATGACCCACCGCGGCGGTATCAACGCCGACGGCAAGACCGGTGACGGTTGCGGTCTGCTGATGCAGAAGCCCGATCAATTCCTGCGTGCCGTGGCCCAGGAACACTTCGCCGTCGAGCTGCCAAAGCAGTACGCCGTTGGCATGGTGTTCTTCAACCAGGACCCGGTCAAAGCCGAAGCTGCCCGCGCCAACATGGACCGCGAAATCCTCGCGGCCGGCCTGAAGCTGGTCGGCTGGCGCAAGGTGCCGATCGACACCAGCGTGCTCGGCCGTCTGGCCCTGGAGCGCCTGCCGCAGATCGAGCAGGTGTTCATCGGCGGTGAAGGCCTGAGCGACCAGGAATTCGCCATCAAGCTGTTCAGTGCGCGTCGCCGTTCGTCCGTGGCCAACGCCCACGACGCCGACCATTACATCTGCAGCTTCTCGCACAAGACCATCATCTACAAAGGCCTGATGATGCCGCGCGATCTCGCGGCGTTTTACCCTGACCTGGATGACCCGCGCCTGCAGACTGCGATCTGCGTGTTCCACCAGCGCTTCTCCACCAATACCTTGCCGAAATGGCCGCTGGCGCAGCCGTTCCGCTTTCTCGCCCACAACGGCGAGATCAACACCATTACCGGCAACCGCAACTGGGCCATGGCCCGTCGCACCAAGTTCGCCAACGACCAGATCCCCGACCTCGAAGAGCTCGGCCCGCTGGTCAACCGCGTCGGTTCCGACTCCTCCAGCATGGACAACATGCTCGAGCTGATGGTCACCGGCGGCATCGACCTGTTCCGCGGCGTGCGCATGCTGGTACCGCCAGCCTGGCAGAACGTCGAGACCATGGACGCCGACCTGCGCGCCTTCTACGAATACAACTCCATGCACATGGAACCGTGGGATGGCCCGGCCGGTATCGTCATGACCGAAGGCCGCCACGCGGTGTGCCTGCTCGACCGCAACGGCCTGCGCCCGGCGCGCTGGGTGACTACCACCAATGGCTACATCACCATCGCCTCGGAAATCGGCGTATGGGGTTACCAGCCCGAGGACGTTGTGGCCAAAGGCCGTGTCGGCCCGGGCCAGATCCTTGCCGTGGACACCGAAACCGGGCAAATTCTCGACACCGACGCCATCGACAACCGCCTGAAGTCGCGCCACCCGTACAAACGCTGGCTGCGTCAGCACGCCACGCGCATCCAGGCGACGCTGACCGATGACCAAGGCGCGGCCAGCTACGACGCTGACCAGCTCAAGCAATACATGAAAATGTTCCAGGTCACGTTTGAAGAGCGTGACCAGGTGCTGCGCCCACTGGGCGAACAGGGCCAGGAAGCGGTCGGCTCGATGGGTGACGACACGCCGATGGCGGTTCTGTCGCAGCGCGTGCGTTCGCCGTACGACTTCTTCCGCCAGCAGTTCGCGCAGGTGACCAACCCGCCGATCGACCCGCTGCGCGAAGCGATCGTGATGTCGCTGGAAATCTGCCTGGGCGCCGAGCGCAATATCTTCCAGGAGTCCCCGGAGCACGCTTCGCGGGTAATCCTCAGCTCGCCGGTCATTTCGCCCGCCAAGTGGCGCTCGCTGATGAACCTGGAGCGCGAAGGCTTCGAGCGCCAGCTGATCGACCTCAACTATGAACAGAGCGTGGGCCTGGAAGCGGCCATCCGCAACATCGCCGACCAGGCCGAAGAAGCCGTGCGCGCCGGCAAGACCCAGCTGGTGCTGAGCGACCGCTACATTGCCCCGGGCAAACTGCCGGTGCACGCCTCGCTGGCCGTGGGTGCGGTGCACCACCGCCTGACCGAAAAGGGCCTGCGTTGCGACAGTAACATCCTGGTGGAAACCGCCACCGCCCGTGACCCGCACCACTTTGCCGTGCTGCTGGGCTTCGGTGCTTCGGCCGTTTACCCGTACCTGGCTTATGAAGTGCTGGCCGACCTGATCCGCACCGGCGAAGTGCTGGGCGATCTGGACGAAGTCTTCAAGTACTACCGCAAGGGTATCTCCAAGGGCCTGCTGAAGATCCTGTCGAAGATGGGCATCTCCACCATCGCCTCGTACCGTGGTGCGCAGCTGTTCGAAGCCATTGGCCTGGCCGAAGAAGTGGTTGGCCTGAGCTTCAAGGGTGTATCCAGCCGCATCAAGGGTGCACGCTTTGAAGACCTGGAAAGCGACCAGAAGCTGCTGGCTGCCGAAGCCTGGAGCGCGCGCAAGCCGATCCAGCAAGGTGGCCTGCTGAAGTTTGTTCACGGTGGCGAGTACCACGCCTACAACCCGGACGTGGTGAATACCCTGCAAGCCGCCGTGCAACAGGGCGACTACGCCAAGTTCAAGGAATACACCACGCTGGTCGACCAGCGCCCGGTGTCGATGATCCGCGACCTGCTGAAGGTGAAAGTTGCTGACCAGCCGCTGCCGCTGGAGCAGATCGAGCCGCTGGACGCCATCCTCAAGCGCTTCGACTCCGCCGGTATCTCGCTGGGTGCACTGTCGCCAGAAGCCCACGAAGCCCTGGCCGAGGCGATGAACCGCCTGGGCGCGCGCTCCAACTCCGGCGAGGGCGGTGAAGACCCGTCGCGCTACGGCACCATTCGCAGCTCGAAGATCAAGCAGGTGGCCACCGGCCGCTTTGGCGTGACCCCGGAATACCTGGTCAACGCCGAGGTGCTGCAGATCAAGGTTGCCCAAGGCGCCAAGCCCGGTGAGGGCGGCCAGCTGCCAGGCGGCAAGGTCAACGGCCTGATCGCCAAGCTGCGCTATGCGGTACCGGGCGTGACCCTGATTTCGCCACCGCCGCACCACGACATCTACTCGATCGAAGACCTGGCCCAGCTGATCTACGACCTCAAGCAGGTCAACCCGCAGGCCCTGGTTTCGGTCAAGCTGGTGGCAGAAGCCGGCGTCGGCACCATCGCCGCTGGCGTCGCCAAGGCCTATGCCGACCTGATCACCATTTCCGGTTACGATGGTGGTACCGGCGCGTCGCCGCTGACCTCGATCAAGTACGCCGGCGCCCCGTGGGAGCTCGGCCTGGCTGAAACCCACCAGACCCTGCGTGGCAACGACCTGCGCGGCAAGGTACGGGTACAGACCGACGGCGGCCTGAAAACCGGCCTGGACGTGATCAAGGCAGCCATCCTCGGCGCCGAAAGCTTTGGCTTTGGCACCGCGCCGATGATCGCCCTGGGCTGCAAGTACCTGCGCATCTGCCACCTGAACAACTGCGCCACCGGTGTAGCCACGCAGAACGACAAACTGCGCAAGGACCACTACATCGGCACCGTCGACATGGTGATCAACTTCTTCACCTTCGTCGCCGAAGAAACCCGTGAGTGGCTGGCCAAGCTGGGCGTACGCAGCCTTGGCGAGCTGATCGGCCGTACCGACCTGCTCGACGTGCTGCCAGGCGACACCGAGCGCCAGCAATACCTGGACCTGACCCCGCTGCTGGGCAGCTCGCACATTCCGGCGGACAAGCCGCAGTTCTGCGAAGTCGACAGGAACCCGCCTTTCGACAAGGGTGAACTGGCCGAGAAAATGGTGGAAATGGCCATGCCGGCCATTCGCGACCAGGCCGGTGGCGAGTTCAGCCTCGATATCTGCAACTGCGACCGCTCCATTGGCGCCCGTATCTCTGGTGAAATCGCCAAGCTGTACGGCAACCAGGGCATGGCCGCCAACCCGATCACCTTCCGCTTCAAAGGCACTGCAGGGCAGAGCTTCGGCGTGTGGAACGCCGGTGGCCTTAACCTGCTGCTGGAAGGCGACGCCAATGACTACGTTGGCAAAGGCATGACCGGTGGCAAGCTCACCATCGTGCCGCCAGCCGGTAGCCCGTTCGCAACCCAGCACAGCGCCATCGTCGGCAACACCTGCCTGTACGGTGCCACTGGCGGCAAGCTGTTCGCCGCCGGTACTGCGGGCGAGCGTTTTGCTGTGCGTAACTCCGGCGCCCACGCTGTTGTCGAGGGTACTGGCGATCACTGCTGTGAATACATGACCGGCGGCTTTGTCTGCGTCCTGGGCAAGACCGGTTACAACTTCGGTTCTGGCATGACTGGCGGCTTCGCCTACGTGCTCGACATGGACAACAGCTTCGTCGACAAGCTCAACCACGAGCTGGTGGAAATCCAGCGTATCAGTGGTGAAGCGATGGAAGCCTACCGTAGCCACCTGGCGCGGGTCCTTGGCGAGTATGTGGAAGAAACCGGCAGCGAGTGGGGGCGCGAGCTCTCGGAGAACCTGGACGACTACGTGCGGCGCTTCTGGCTGGTCAAGCCGAAGGCGGCCAACCTGAAGCAACTGCTGTCCAGCACCCGTGCCAACCCGCAGTAACAACAGCTGCAAGTGGCAAGCCCCGAGCTGCACGTAGAAGCGCTCGAGGTTTGCCCGGCTTAAGTGATCGTCTTGCGGCTTGCAGCTTGTAGCTTGCAGCTGCTGTAAAGAGGTTTTGAAAAATGGCTGAACGTCTGAACAACGACTTCCAGTTCATCGAAGTGGGCCGCAAGGACCCGAAGAAAAAGCTGCTGCGCCAGCGCAAGAAGGAGTTCGTGGAAATCTACGAACCCTTCAAACCGGCGCAATCCGTGGAGCAGGCGCACCGCTGCCTGGGCTGCGGTAACCCTTACTGCGAGTGGAAGTGCCCGGTGCACAACTTCATCCCCAACTGGTTGAAGCTGGTTTCCGAAGGCAACATCCTGGCCGCGGCTGAGCTGTCGCACCAGACCAACACCCTGCCGGAAGTGTGCGGCCGGGTATGCCCGCAGGACCGGTTGTGCGAGGGTGCCTGCACCCTGAACGACGGCTTCGGCGCGGTGACCATCGGCTCGGTGGAGAAGTACATCACCGACACCGCCTTCGCCATGGGCTGGCGCCCGGACATGTCCAAGGTCAAGCCCACCGGCAAGCGCGTCGCCATCATCGGCGCAGGCCCGGCTGGGCTGGGTTGCGCCGACGTGCTGGTGCGTGCCGGAGTGACCCCGGTGGTGTTCGACAAGAATCCGGAAATCGGTGGCCTGCTGACTTTCGGCATCCCCGAGTTCAAGCTGGAAAAGACCGTGCTCAGCAACCGCCGCGAGGTGTTCACCGGCATGGGCATCGAGTTCCGCCTGAACGTCGAGGTGGGAAAGGACGTCAGCATGGAGCAACTGCTGGCCGAATACGACGCGGTGTTCATGGGCATGGGTACTTACACCTACATGAAGGGCGGCTTCCCTGGCGAGGACCTGCCAGGCGTGCATGACGCGCTGGACTTCCTGATCGCCAACGTCAACCGCAACCTGGGCTTCGAGAAGTCGCCGGAAGACTTCGTCGACATGCAGGGCAAGAAGGTCGTGGTACTGGGCGGTGGCGACACTGCGATGGACTGCAACCGCACTTCGATTCGCCAGGGCGCGCAAGCGGTAACCTGTGCCTATCGCCGTGACGAGGCCAACATGCCAGGCTCGCGCAAAGAGGTGAAGAACGCCAAGGAAGAGGGCGTGAAGTTCCTTTACAACCGCCAGCCCATCGCCATTGTCGGCGAGGACAAGGTTGAAGGCGTGAAAGTGGTCGAGACCCGTCTGGGTGAGCCGGATGCCCGTGGCCGCCGCAGCCCCGAGCCGATCCCGGGTTCCGAGGAAATCCTGCCGGCCGATGCCGTGGTGATCGCCTTCGGCTTCCGCCCGAGCCCGGCACCGTGGTTCGAGCAGCATGGTATCCAGATGGACAGCCAGGGCCGAGTGGTGGCGCCGGAGCAGGGCAAGTTCAAGCACCAGACCAGCAACCCGAAAGTGTTTGCCGGTGGCGACATGGTGCGCGGTTCGGACCTGGTTGTGACGGCGATCTTCGAAGGGCGTACCGCTGCCGAAGGGATCCTGGACTACCTCGAAGTCTGATGCTGCCTGCACTGGCCTCATCGCCGGCAAGCCAGCTCCCACAAGAGCTGCGGCTACCCTGTGGGAGCTGGCTTGCCGGCGATAGGGCCATCGGTATCGTGCATCATTAAGTTTTTGTATACAAAATCTATTGATCCACGACATACCTATAAAGAAAAGGCACGGCAAACAGCCGTGCCTTTTCTTTGTGCGTCTGAGAAAATGCCCGCACTATTTTTCCGGATGCCGACATGACTGCCCTGAAGAACGATCGTTTCCTGCGTGCACTGCTCAAGCAACCCGTAGACGTCACCCCCGTGTGGATGATGCGCCAGGCCGGCCGCTACCTGCCGGAGTACCGCGCCAGCCGCGCCAAGGCCGGCGACTTCATGAGCCTGTGCATGAACCCGCAATTCGCCTGCGAGGTGACCATGCAGCCGCTGGACCGCTACCCGCTGGACGCGGCGATCCTGTTCTCGGACATCCTCACCATCCCTGACGCCATGGGCCTGGGCCTGTACTTCGAAACCGGCGAAGGCCCGCGTTTCAGGAAGGTCATCAGCACCCCGGCCGATATCGAAGCGCTGCAGGTCCCCGACCCGCAGAAAGACCTTGGCTACGTCATGGACGCGGTCAGCACCATCCGCCGCGAGCTCAATGGCCGCGTGCCGCTGATCGGTTTCTCCGGCAGCCCGTGGACCCTGGCCACCTACATGGTCGAAGGCGGCTCGTCGAAGGACTTCCGCAAGACCAAGGCGATGGCGTACGACAACCCTCAGGCCCTGCACCTGTTGCTGGACAAGCTGGCCCAGTCGGTTACCAGCTACCTCAACGGCCAGATCCTGGCCGGCGCCCAGGCCGTGCAGATCTTCGACACCTGGGGCGGCAACCTGTCGGCGGCGGCCTATCAGGAATTCTCGCTGGCCTACATGCGCAAGATCGTCAGCGGCCTGATCCGCGAGCATGAAGGGCGCAAGGTGCCGGTAATTCTGTTCACCAAGAATGGCGGCCTGTGGCTGGAAAGCATCGCCGACGCCGGTGCCGACGCGCTGGGCCTGGACTGGACCTGCGAAATCGGCGACGCCCGCCGCCGTGTGGGTGACAAAGTGGCACTGCAAGGCAACATGGACCCGACCGTGCTGTACGCCAAACCCGAGGCCATTCGCCAGGAAGTGGCGCGCATCCTGGCCAGCTATGGCCACGGCACCGGCCACGTGTTCAACCTGGGCCACGGCATCACCCCGGAAGTCGACCCGGAGCATGCCGGCGTGTTCATCAACGCCGTGCACGAGCTGTCGGCGCAGTACCATCAATGAACTGATGGCTGAACACCGAAGCCCGGCCCTGTGCCGGGCTTTTTATTGCATTAAGTTTCAATTCAGCGATCGTCGTTAATCTGGGGCCATCGAAACCGAAACAGGACCCGATCCTCATGAAAGCTCGCTACCTTGCCTTGATCCTCGCCCCTCTGTTCAGCACTGCAGCATTGGCTGCGGGTTACACCGGCCCAGGTGCACAGTCGGTGACCACCGTTGCTGCCGCCAACGACGCCGCAGATGACACGCCGGTGGTGCTGCAGGGTTATGTGACCAAGAAGATCAACAACGATGACAAGTACGAGTTCAAGGACAACACCGGCGTCATCACCGTCGAAATCGACGATGAAGACCTTCCGGCTACTCCGTTCAACGACAAGACCAAGGTCAAGCTGACCGGTGAGGTGGAGAAGCACCTGATGAGCCGGGAAGTGGATGTGGATATCGTCGAGATCATCAACTGATCCGATGGCCCTATCGCCGGCAAGCCAGCTCCCACAACTACTTCACAGGCCATGAGCCTTGGGGCACCTGTGGGAGCTGGCATGCCGGCGATGGGCTGCAAGGCAGCCCCATTCTCAGGCTGTTTTGGGCGGTAACTTGCTCAGGTGCAGCGCCACCAGCAACGCCACCGCCAGCAAGCTGCCAATGAACAACCCGATCCCGTTCCACCCCCACTGGTGCCAGAACACCCCGCCCGCCGTACCCGCCACACTCGACCCTGCGTAATAGCTGAACAGGTACAGCGACGAAGCCTGCCCCTTGGCCTTCAACGCTCGCCGCCCAATCCAGCTGCTGGCCACCGAATGCGCGCCAAAGAAGCCGAAGGTAAATACCAGCATGCCCACGATCACCATCGCCAGCGGGCTGGCCAGGGTCATCAGCAGGCCTGCGGCCATCACGACGATACTGGCCCAGAACACCTTGCGTCGGCCCAGTCTGTCAGCCAGCGCGCCGACTTGCGCCGAGCTGTAGATGCCCGACAAGTACACTATCGACAGCAAACCGACCAGCGCCTGGTTCATGTGGTAGGGCTCCGCCAGCAGGCGGTAGCCGATGTAGTTGAACAGAGTGACGAATGCGCCCATCAGCAGGAAGGCCTCAAGGAACAGCCAAGGCAGCCCGGCATCCTTGAAATGCACGACAAAACCGTCCAGCAGGCTGCGCGGGTGCAGTGCCTGTGGGCGGAAGTTGCGGGACTCTGGCAGCACCTTCCAGAACACCAGCGCCGCCATCAGGGCCAGGCCGCCGATGGTCAGCATCGCCGTGTGCCAGCTGACGAAGTCGATCAGCACGCCGGTGATAAGCCGCCCGCTCATGCCGCCGATGGCGTTGCCGCCGATGTACAGGCCCATGGCCAGGCCGATGTGCTGCGGGTGGATTTCTTCGCTCAGGTAAGTCATCGCCACTGCCGCCAGGCCGCTCAGCGACAGGCCCACCAGCGCGCGGGTGGCCAGCACCAGCTCCCAGCTTGGCATCACCGCGCTGGCCAAGGTGGAGAGGGCGGCGCAGACCAGGGCAAACACCATTACCGGCTTGCGCCCGATGCGGTCGGAGATGGGCCCGGTGATCAACAATCCGAACGCCAGCATGCCCGTGGACACCGACAGCACAAGGCTGCTCTGCGCCGCATTGATGGCAAATTCCCGAGAGAGCAGCGGCATCATCGGCTGTACGCAGTACAGCAGGGCGAAGGTGGCGAAGCCGCCGCTGAACAGCGCCAGCACGGTTTTCATGAAGGCGGGGGTGCCTTTTTCGATCCACATTTCGTTCAGGGGAGTGGGCTCTGGCTCGGCGGGAAGGGGGGCTACAGCAGTTTTCACGGGCGGGTACCTCTGGCGCAATGAAAAAAGCATATAGCTGGCTAATGATTAGATCCAATATATTGTTCGACCTATTTAAGACGTTTTTCGACCTGTTCGGAGCCGATCATGGAACTGCGCCATTTGCGTTACTTCATCGCTGTGGCTGAAGAGCTGCACTTCGGACGCGCCGCCCAGCAGCTGGGTATCTCACAGCCACCCCTCAGCCAGCAGATCCAGGCACTGGAGCAGGAACTGGGCGCACGGCTTTTCGAGCGTACCAATCGTCGGGTCGAGTTGAGCGAGGCCGGGCGGCTGTTTCTGGAGGAGGCTCGGCAAGTGCTGGCGCAGGTCGAGAAAGCGGCGGATGTAGCCCGTCGTGCGCAGTTGGGCGAGCTAGGCGAGATGAAGATAGGTTTTACTTCCTCGGCACCGTTCACCTCGAAGATTCCCAAGGCCATTCATGCCTTTCGCCAGCGCTTCCCCGCTGTGCACCTGAACCTCAAGGAGATGAGCAGCCGCGACGTTGCCGCAGGGGTGTTCGACGAGTCCATCGAGGTGGGGCTGATGCGGCCGATGCCGCTGCCGGCAGGCTTGCTGGCCACGGAGCTGTTCCGTGAGCCGCTGGTGGCGGTGATCAACGCTTCGCACCCGCTTGCCGAAGGCACTGAACATGGCCTGCACATGGCGGCGCTGGCCGATGAGCCGTTCGTGTTCTTCCCTCGCAGTTATGGCAGCGGCCTGCATGCGCAGTTGCTGAGCCTGGCGCGGCAGGCCGGCTTCAGCCCGCATTTTGCCCAGGAAGCTGGAGAGGCCATGACCATCATCGGCCTGGTGTCGGCGGGGCTTGGGGTTTCGGTGCTGCCGGCGTCGTTCCAGCGCATGCGCATTGAAGGCGTGGTGTACCGCACCTTGCTAGATGAAGGGGCGATGTCTGCGGTGTGGCTGGTGCAGCGTGAGCACGCAGGCTCGGCGATGGCCAAGGCATTTGCCGAGCTGCTTACCGGGCAGGCGGTCGGCCAGGGCTGACGCAGGCCAAATGGCACTGGCCATTGCCGCGGCCTCGCCACATACTCGGGCATTCGTCGAAACACGGAGGTCAATCATGCGGCGCGTGGTGTTCAATCAGAAAGGTGGCGTGGGCAAGTCGAGCATCGCCTGCAACCTGGCGGCGGTCAGTGCCAATGAAGGCTACCGGACACTGTTGATCGACCTGGATGCCCAGGCCAACTCGACCCAGTACCTGACCGGCCTCACCGGCGAGGATATCCCCATGGGGATTGCCGACTTCTTCAAGCAGAGCCTGTCCAGCGGGCCGTTCAGCAAGAAGAACAAGGTCGACATCTACGAAACCCCGTTCGACAACCTGCACGTGGTCACCGCCACGGCAGAGCTGGCCGACCTGCAGCCCAAGCTTGAGGCAAAACACAAGATCAACAAGCTGCGCAAGCTGCTCGACGAGCTGGACGAGGACTACGAGCGCATCTACATCGATACCCCGCCGGCGCTGAATTTCTACGCAGTTTCTGCGTTGATCGCAGCTGATCGTGTGCTGATCCCTTTCGACTGCGACAGTTTCTCGCGGCAGGCCCTTTACGGGTTGCTGGCCGAGATCGAAGACCTCAAGGAGGACCACAACGAAGCACTGGTGGTCGAAGGCATCGTGGTCAACCAGTTCCAGTCCCGCGCCAGCCTGCCCCAGCAGATGCTCGACGAGCTGCTGGCCGAGGGCATGCCGGTACTACCGGTGTACCTCAGCAGTTCGGTGAAAATGCGCGAATCGCATCATGCCAGCCTGCCGCTGATTCACCTCGAGCCGCGGCACAAGCTGACCCAGCAGTTTGTCGAGTTGCATTCGCTGCTCGAAGAGAACGCCTAGACCCCTTGGCTGCGCAACCACGCCAGCAACGACTGGAGTGGAAACGCTCCGGCCTGGCGGCTCACTTCGCGACCGTTCTTGAACAGCAGCAGGCTGGGGATCGAGCGTATGCCCAGTTGCCCCGCCAGGTTGCGGTTTGCTTCGCTGTCGAGCTTAGCCAGGCGGCAGCGCCCCGCCAGCTGCCGCGCAGCTTGTTCGAAGGTGGGGGCGAAGGATTTGCAGGGGCCGCACCAGTCGGCCCAGACGTCGACCAGCAGCGGCAGGTCGCCTTTGATCTGGCTGGCGTAGCTGGCCTCGGTCAGCTCGAAGGGCTGGGCCAGCAGCACATCCTGCTTGCAGCGGCCGCATTTGGGGGCGTCGCTCAAACGTTCGGCGGGCAGGCGGTTCAGGCCGTTGCAGTGCGGGCAGGGGATTACCAGAGGGTCGGACATATCAATTCCTTGTGGTGTTTGTTCGGGCCCTGTCGCCGGCAAGCCGGCTCCCACAGGGCTACCGCTTGCCTCAGGTGCGGCACTGTACCTGTGGGAGCTGGCTTGCCGGCGATAGGGCCGGTACAGCAGTCATCAATCAAGAAGAGCAGCTGATTTCCAGGTGCTTGCCCCACTCCGGCGGTCGCTCGGCGTACGCCTGCATCCCCGGCTGCTCTTCAAACGGTTTGCTCAACACCTGATGCAGCCGCCGCACTTCGCTGTAATCCCCCGCCTCAGCCGCTTCGATGGCTTTCTGCGCCAGGTAGTTGCGCAGCACGTACAGCGGGTTGACTGCGTGCATCCGTTCACGCCGCCCCTCGGCATTGCCCGCTTCGCGCTCGCAGCGGGCCAGGTAGTCGGCGCCCCAGGCATCGAAAGCTGCCAGGTCGATGAAGTCGTCACGCACCACCTTCAGCGCTTCGGCCGCCGGTTGTTCGCCCAGCTTGCGGAAGAACAGGCTGTAGTCCACGCCCCCACGCTGCATGCACTGCAGCAAGCGTTCGACCAGCGCCATGTCGTCGTCCTCGGCCGTGGTCAGGCCAAGGCGCCGGCGCATCAGGTCCAGGTAATGAGCCTGGTACAGCGGCAAGAACAACCCCAGCGCTTCCTTCAGTGGCTCCACCTCGATCACCGTGGTCAGCGCCTGGGCCAGCGCGCTGAGGTTCCAGTGGGCAATCGGCACCTGGTTGGCATAGCTGTAGCGGCCACGGTCGTCGGAGTGGTTGCAGATGAAATTGGCGTCGAAGTCGTCGAGGAAAGCGTAAGGGCCGAAATCGAAGGTAATGCCGAGGATCGACATGTTGTCCGTATTCATCACCCCGTGGCAGAACCCATAGGCCTGCCAGCGGGCGATCAGCTCGGCGTTGCGCTCGACGATGGTGCGGAACATGGCCAGGTATGGCTGCTCGGCACCGCGGCATTCGGGGTAGTGATGCTCCAGCACGTGATCGATCAGCAGCCGTTGCTGTTCAGGCTGCTTGGTGTAATAGAAGTATTCGAAGTGGCCAAAGCGCACATGGCTCTGCGCCAGGCGCGTGAGCATGGCGGCACTTTCGCGGGCTTCGCGCCACACCGCCGTGCTGGAGCCGATCACGCACAGTGCCCGGCTGGTGGCGATACCAAGGGCGTGCAGGGCTTCGGAACCGAGGAATTCGCGAATGGATGAGCGCAGCACGGCGCGGCCGTCGCCCATGCGCGAATACGGCGTCTGCCCGGCGCCCTTGAGGTGCAGGTCCCAGTGTTGGCCCTGGTCGTTCAGCACTTCGGCCAGCAGCAGGCCACGGCCATCGCCCAGGCGCGGGTTGTAGGAGCCGAACTGATGGCCGGAATACACCATTGCGCGTGGGTCGGCCTGTTCCCACAGCTTGTGGCCGCTGAACAGCTCGGCGAACACCGGCAGTTCGGCCTGCGCGGGGTCGAGGTCAAGCAGGGCCATGGCCGACTCGCTCGCAACCACCAGGCGCGGGTCCGCGATGGGTTCGGGCAGGACCTGGGTGGAGAACGCGTCGCCCAGGCGGGCGAAGCGGTTGTCGAAGGTGAGTTGGTCGAGGGCTTTCACGGGCTGCTCCTGGAGATCGATGCCTAGGGGGCCGCTTTGCGGCCCATCGCCGGCAAGCCAGCTCCCACAGAGAATACACAGGGGGTCGGTGTGGGAGCTGGCTTGCCGGCGATCGAGAGCGAAGCCCTCGCAGGCATTTTGGGCGTTCATGCCCTATGGAGTCCACTCACACAGGTTGAGTGCCATCCGGTTTCGGCTGTTCCATGGGAATCAGCTGCTGCTTGCCACCTTTCGGGTCCATCAGGAACACCTCCACCTGGCGCACCGAGATCTTGATGTCGTGCGCCTTGAACTCACGGCTGATATAGCGGTTGAGTTCGTCCAGGGTCGGGTTGCGGTCGCCCAGGTCACGCACATGCATGCGCAGCTCATGGTCCAGCGAGCTCTCGCCGAAATTGAGGAAGTACACGATCGGCTCCGGGTCCTTGAGCACCCGTGGGTTCTCATGCGCGCCCTTGAGCAGCAGGTCGCGCACCAGGTCGAGGTCGGAGCCGTAGTCGATGCCCAGCTTCAGCGTCACCCGGGTGACCGTGTCGGTCAGCGACCAGTTGATCAGCTGGCCGGTGATGAAGGTCTTGTTGGGGACGATGATGTCCTTGCGGTCGAAGTCGGTGATGGTGGTGGCGCGAATGCGGATCTTGCTCACCGTGCCGGACAGGTTGCCGATGGTGATGGTGTCGCCAATGCGCACCGGGCGCTCGAACAGGATCATGATGCCGGAGATGAAGTTGGCGAAGATTTCCTGCATGCCGAAGCCCAGGCCTACCGACAGTGCGGCCACCAGCCATTGCAGCTTGTCCCAGCTCACCCCGAGGGTCGACAGGGTGCTGACGATACCGATGCCGACGATGGTGTACGACAACAGCGTGGTGGTGGCGTAGGCGCTGCCCTGGGCAAGGTTCAGTCGCGACAGCACCAGTACCTCCAGCAGGCCCGGCAAGTTGCCGGCCAGGGCAAAGGTGATGCCGACGATGACCAGCGCGCCCAGCAGGTCGCCGAGGCTGATCGGCACCATGCTGGCGGCGGCGCCGGTACCGCTGGTGTATTCGTACAGGACGAAGTTGTTGAGGTAGGCGAACACCGAGATCAGGTCGGACCACACCCAGTACAGCCCGGCGATGAAGCCGCCGAGCAGGGCCAGGCGGATCAGGCGCAGCGACTGTTGGTTGACCTGCTCGATGTCCAGGGTCGGCTCTTCGGTGATGACTTCGCCGTCCAGCCCTTCCTTGGCAGCTGCGCGCTTGCTCAGGGCGCGCTGATAGGCCAGGCGCCGCGCCGCCACAGAGAGGCCGCGCACGAATGCGGCTTCGATCACCAGCCAGAACATCAGCAGGTACAGGGTGTAGATCAGGCGGTCGGTAAGCTTCAGCGCGGTGTAGTAGTAGCCGAAGCACACCGCCACGAACAGGGCGATGGGCAACGCGGTGAACGCCACCCCTACAGCCCTGCGGAACAGCGAGGCATCACGGTGCGCCGGGCTGCTGAGCAACAGCCGGCTCAGCAGCCAGGCCATCAGTGCATAGCAGGTCAGCACCACGCCGATGCCCAGTACGTCGTCGGCCAGCGCCGAAGGCTGGTGCTCGGCCACCGCCACCACACCGACCAGGGCCAGCACCACGGTGCCCAGGCGGCGCACCCAGCCGCGCAGGAACTCGACCTGCGGCTTGTGCCAGCGGAAGTGGATTTCGGCCACGCCGCCGGGGGCGAGGATGCGGTAGGCGGTATAGAACACCAGCCAGGCCTGGGCCAGCTGCCAGAGTGCGGCGCCCAGGTTGGCGTTCTGCCCGCGGGCGTCGATCTGCAGGGCGTAGCTGCACAGGGCCAGGCCCAGGCTGACCGGCATCGCCAGCAGGATGTTGATGAGGATGGCCTGAGGTGTATGCCACTGGCTGTCGCGGCGGAAGTGGCCGATATCCTGGTGCACCTTGCTCAGGCGCTGATACAGGTACTTGCGCCGCCACAGCAGGCCGCCGATAACCAGCAGCAACGGCAGGAACAGCAACGGTCGCTGGCTCAGGCCATCGGCCAGCTCCTTGATACCCGAGCCCCACGGCAGGTCGGCCACCTGCTTGGCGAAGCGCTCCGGCACGTATTTCAACCAGTCCCAGTCCAGCGGCTTGTTGCTGGGGATCCAGAACATCTGTTCATCGAGCGTGGTACGCAGGCCCTGCGCCGTACCCAGCAGCTGCTTCTGGTTAAGCTGCAGGGTGATCGATTCATTGAGCAGCGCCGACAGTTCGCGGTTCAACCGTTCGAGCAGGTCGCTGCGGGTGATGGCGACTTCCAGCAGCGCCTTGCGCAGTGCCGGGGTGACATCTTCCTGGGGCTGGTTGGCCAGGAGCTTGTCGACGTAGGTGACCGGGCTGCTCATCTGTTCGCGCTGCTGGTTGATCTCGAACTGGTACAGGCGGATATCGGCGATCTGGTCGGCCAGGTCGCGATCGACTTTCAGGTGCGGCAGGGTCTGCTTCTGCTTGTAGAGGATCTTGGACAGCAGCAGGCTGCCCTTGAGCACGTTGATCTGCTCGTCCAGCGCCTGGTCCGCCTGGGTCAGGCTGTCCAGCTGCTGTTTGGTATGCAGGTTCTGCTGGGTCAGTTCGTTGAGGCGGTCGGTGCTTTTGAGCAGGTAGTCGGAAAGCTTGAGGTTGGCCGCGCTTTCGCTGGCCAGCAGGCTGCTGCCACCGGCTTTCTGGGCCTCGATCGACTGCTGGGTAACCGCTTCCTGCGACTGGGCCAGGCGCTTGTCGTTGATCAGGGTCTGCAGGTCCTGAATCTCCTGCTCCAGGCGCGCGGCGCGCTCGATCAGCAGGTCGTGCCGGGCGTTGCCGAGGTCTTGCAGCAGGCTGTTGCCGGCCAGCTCCTGACGGCGCAGCAGGGTCAGTGCGTTGAGCGAGGCCAGTTCGGCATTGAGCTGGTTGCGCTGGTCGGCATTGATGGATTTGCCGCCGTCCTTGCCGGCTTTGAGGATGTTGTTGATCTGCTGGGTGCGGGTCTGGCTGCTGCTGATCTCGGCTTGCGCGCGCTCGGGGCGGGTTTGCGAGTTGATGATCAGGCTGTTGGCTTCGGACAGCGCTTTTTGCAGCTCACCCTGCAGGGTGTTGCGCTCGCTGAGCAGCTTCTCGAGCTGCGGCACGGTAAGGTTGGCGTAGCGCTGGGTAACGGGCTGCGGCTTGCTTTCCTTGAGCTTGGCGAGCTCTTTCTGGCTGTCGCTGGTTTCCTTGGGGGCACCTGCAAGTTGCTGCTTCAGTGCAGCCAGTTTTTTCTCGTTGTCCTCCTTGCTGGCCAGCAGGCTCAATGTTTGTTCGAGCACCTGCTGCAGCGCCTTCTGGTCGGCTTCGGGCAGCTTGCGATCGGCGATCTTGTCGAGGCTGTGCTGGATGCTGGCGGTGGTCGGGGCTTCAGCCGCAGTGGCGGCAAAGGAAAGAGACAGGCACAGCCCGAGCAGGGCTGTGCGGAGGTACACGCGCAGGGACATAGGCAGGCTACTTGTGGATCCGGCAGAAACGAAGTTTAGAGGAACAATCCTGGTCCGGGTCGCGTTCCTTCGGGGAATCTGACGCCTACTTTCTGGATCTTGTTCCCGTCCATGGTCGCCACGGTCCAGATCGTGCCATGCCAATCGACCTGGTCACCTACTACTGGAGCGCCTCCGACCTTCTGTCGGATGAACTGCGCCAGCGGCATTTTCGCGTCCAGGCCGTCGAGTTTCAGGCCGTACAACGCTGCCACCGCACCCAGTTCGGCATCGCCTTCGAGCACGAAATCGCCGAAGAAACGCAGGTCCAGGCCACGCTGTGGCGCCTGGCTGAACAGTTTGCCCAGGGCTGGCAGGTTGTGCTCGTGGCCGATCACGCAGAGCATGTCGCCCACTTCCAGCACGGTACTGCCCGAAGGGTGCAACAGTTGCTCGCCACGAAACAGCGCGGCGATGCGCGTGCCTTCGGGCATCTTCAGTTCGCGCAGGGCGGCGCCGATGCACCACTTTTCCGCGCCCAGGCGGTAGACGAACATTTCCCATTCGCTGGTGATGTGCACTTCCAGCGCGGAACGGGAGATCGGCGCCGGGTCTGGCGGTACCGTCACTTTCAACAGCTTGGCCATCCACGGCAGGCTGGTGCCCTGCACCAACAGCGACACCAGCACGATGAAGAAGGCCAGGTTGAAGAACAGCTGGGCGTCCGGCAGGCCGGCCATCAACGGGAACACCGCGAGGATGATCGGTACTGCGCCGCGCAGGCCAACCCAGGAAATGAAGCCTTTCTCACGGCCGTGGAAGGCCTTGAATGGCAGCAGCGCGGCGACCACCGACAGCGGCCGGGCGACCAGGATCATCCACAGGGCCAGGCCAAGCGCCGGCAGGGCGATGGGCAGCAGGTCGTGGGGCGTGACCAGCAGGCCCAGCACCAGGAACATGCCGATCTGGGCCAGCCAGGCCATGCCGTCGAGCATGTGCAAAATCCCGTGGCGGCTGCGGATCGGCTTGTTGCCCAGCACCAGGCCGCACAGGTACACGGCAAGGAAGCCGCTGCCGTGCAGGGCGTTGGTCAGCGAGAACACCACCAGGCCGCCGGCCACCACCAGAATGGGGTAAAGGCCGCCTGCCAGGTTGATGCGGTTGACCATTTGCAGCATCAACCAGCCACCCCCCAGGCCCAGCAGGCCACCGATACCGAACTCGCGCAGCAGGTGGCCCAGCAGGCCCCAGTGCAAGCCGGTCTGGCCGCTGGCGATCATGTCGATCAGGGTCACGGTAAGGAACACTGCCATCGGGTCGTTGCTGCCCGACTCGATCTCCAGGGTGGCAGTAACCCGCTCGTTCAGGCCCTTGCCGCCGAGCAGCGAAAACACAGCTGCGGCGTCGGTAGAGCCGACGATGGCGCCGATCAGCAGGCCCTGGATCAGGCTCAGGTTGAACAGCCAGGCCGCGACCAGGCCGGTGAGGGCCGTGGTGATCATCACGCCGACAGTGGCCAGCGACAGTGCCGGCCACAGCGCTACGCGAAAACTTGCCACCCGTGTGCGCAGGCCGCCGTCCAGCAGGATCACCGCCAGCGCCAGGTTGCCCACCAGGTAGGCGGTCGGGTAGTTGTTGAAGATGATGCCGCCACCGTCCACGCCGGCGACCATACCGACCGCGAGGATGATGACCAGGATAGGGATGCCCAGGCGCGACGACAGCGAACTGACCAGGATACTTGCGCCCACCAGCAATGCGCCGATCAGGAACAGGCTGTTGATGGTGCTTGCATCCAAAGGCAGGTACTCCGGGACAACGGGGAAAGGAACTCGATAGCATCTCGCTAGCAGGTCGCGTGCCAATCGATTCTAACCTGATGAATTGGCAGCATGTAAAGCGTTTCTGCAGATGTGCAAAAGGCACCGCGGAGGGTGCCTTTTGATGTGTCGCCTATGCGGGCCCTTTCGCGGGTGAACCCGCTCCCACAGGGTGGTGCTACTCATGTGGGAGCGGGTTCACCCGCGAAAGGGCCGGTGCAGGATCACGCCTGCTTCACTTCTCGCATCGGCTTGCCCTTCACCGGCGCGCCCTCAGCCTTGTAGTACTTGGCAGTGCTGCGCGGCAGCGGCTTGCGGTTGCGGATCTTGTCCGAGATTTTCTCGGCGATCATGATCGTGGTGGCGTTGAGGTTACCGGTGATGATGATCGGCATGATCGACGCATCGACCACACGCAGGCCCTTCATGCCGTGCACACGGCCTTCGCCATCGACCACCGCCATGTCGTCGGTGCCCATCTTGCACGAGCAGGACGGGTGGAACGCGGTTTCGGCGTGCTCGCGGATGAACTTGTCGAGCTGCTCATCGGTTTGCACATCCGGGCCCGGGCTGATCTCGCGGCCGCGGTACGGGTCCAGCGCCGGCTGGGCCATGATTTCACGGGTCAGGCGGATGCCGTCACGGAATTCCTGCCAGTCCTGCTCGGTAGCCATGTAGTTGAACAGGATGCTCGGGTGCTGGCGCGGGTCCTTCGACTTGGCCTGGATACGGCCGCGGCTTGGCGAACGCATCGAGCCCATGTGCGCCTGGAAGCCGTGCTCCTTGACGCCGTTGGAGCCGTTGTAATTGATCGCGACCGGCAGGAAATGGTACTGGATGTTCGGCCATTCGAATTCAGGCCGGGTGCGGATGAAACCACCGGCCTCGAACTGGTTGCTGGCGCCGATGCCGGTACCTTTGAACATCCACTCGGCACCGATGGCCGGCTGGTTCCACCACAGCAGCGACGGGTACAGCGACACCGGCTGGGTGCAGGCGTACTGCAGGTACAGCTCAAGGTGGTCCTGCAGGTTTTCGCCGACGCCCGGCAGGTCGTGGACCACGGGGATGTCGAGGCTTTCCAGCAGGGCGCGCGGGCCGACACCGGAGCGCTGCAGCAGCTGCGGCGACGCGATGGCGCCGGAGCTGACGATCACTTCCTTGCGGGCGCGGGCTTCAACACGTTCTTCGCTGTCGCCGACCAGGTAGGTCACGCCAATGGCGCGCTTGCCGTCGAACAGAACGCGGTCGCTGAGGGCGTGGGTGACGATGGTCAGGTTAGGGCGCTTCTTGGCCTGGTCCAGGTAGCCGCGGGCGGTGCTGGAACGGCGGCCGTTCTTGGTCACCGAACGGTCCATCGGGCCGAAACCTTCCTGCTGATAGCCGTTGAGGTCTTCGGTGCGCGGGTAACCGGCCTGTACACCGGCCTCGACCATGGCGTGGAACAGCGGGTTGTTGCCAGCTTTTGGCGTGGCGACGCTGACCGGGCCTTCGCCACCGTGGTACTCGTTCGGGCCGATATCGCGCGTTTCAGCTTTTCGGAAATAGGGCAGGCAGTCGAGGTAGGTCCAGTCCTCGAGACCTGGCAGTTCTGCCCAGCCGTCGAAGTCCATGGCGTTGCCGCGGATGTAGCACATGCCGTTGATCAGCGACGAACCACCCAGGCCCTTGCCGCGGCCACATTCCATGCGGCGGCCGTCCATGTACGGCTCCGGGTCGGTCTCGTAGGCCCAGTTGTAGCGGCGCCCCTGCAGCGGGAAGGCCAGGGCGGCCGGCATCTGGGTGCGGAAATCGAAGCGGTAGTCGGGGCCACCGGCTTCCAGCAACAGCACGGTGACGCCGGCGTCTTCGGTCAGGCGGGTTGCCAGGGTGTTACCGGCCGAGCCGGCACCGACGATGATGTAATCGAATTCTTGGGACATGAAAGTACCCTCGTGTTGGCGGTGATCAGGGAGCGGAAACGCCCGTGCACAGCGGCACGGGCGTGGCTAGACAAGGTTTAGAAAACCGAGTTGTAGCCGCCCAGCTCGACCTGGACCGACTTGATGCGAGTGTATTGAGCCAGCGAGCTGACGCCGTTCTCACGGCCGACGCCAGACTGCTTGTAGCCACCTACCGGCATTTCCGCCGGCGATTCACCCCAGGCGTTGATCCAGCAGATGCCGGCTTCCAGCTTGTGGATGATGCGGTGGGCGCGGGTGATGTCGTTGGTGCAGACACCGGCGGCCAGGCCGTACTCGGTATCGTTGGCGCGACGGATCACTTCTTCTTCGGTTTCGTAGGAGAGAATGCTCATCACCGGGCCGAAGATCTCTTCCTTGACGATGGTCATGTCGTCGGTGCAGTCGGTGAACACGGTCGGCGCGACGAAGGCGCCCTTGGCGAACTCACCTTCGGTCAGACGCTCGCCGCCGCACAGCACGCGGGCACCTTCTTCTTTACCCTTGGCGATGTAGCCCAGCACGCTTTCCATGTGCTGGAAGCTGACCAGCGGGCCGAAGTTGGTGTTCTCGTCTTCCGGGTTGCCGACACGGATGCGGGCAACGCGCTCGGCGATCTTGGCCTCGAAGGCTGCCTTCATTTCAGCCGGGATGAACACGCGGGTGCCGTTGGTGCACACCTGGCCCGAGCTGTAGAAGTTGGCCATCATGGCGATGTCGGCGGCCTTGTCCAGGTCGGCGTCGGCGCAGATGATCAGTGGCGACTTGCCGCCCAGTTCCATGGTGACTTCCTTGAGTGACGAGCTCGAGGCGCTGGCCATGACCTTCTTGCCGGTGGTGGTGCCGCCGGTGAAGGAAACCTTTTCGATGCGCGGGTGCTCGGTCAGCAAGGTGCCGACTTCACGGCCGCTGCCGGTGAGAACGTTGAACACGCCGTTCGGCAGGCCGGCTTCGGTGTAGATCTCGGCCAGTTTCAGGGTAGTCAGCGAGGTGACTTCCGACGGCTTGAAGATCATTGCGTTGCCGGCGGCCAGGGCCGGGGCGGATTTCCACAGGGCGATCTGGATCGGGTAGTTCCAGGCACCGATACCGGCAGTCACGCCCAGCGGCTCGCGGCGGGTGTAGACAAAGGACGATTCGCGCAGCGGGATCTGCTCGCCTTCGATGGCCGGTACCAGGCCAGCGTAGTACTCCAGCACGTCGGCGCCGGTGACGATGTCGACGTAGCGGGTTTCCGAGTACGACTTGCCGGTGTCCAGGGTTTCCAGCATGGCCAGTTCGTCGTTGCGCTCGCGCAGGATGTCGACGGCGCGGCGCAGGATGCGCGAACGCTGCATGGCGGTCATCGCAGCCCAGACCTTCTGGCCACGTTCGGCGCTTTCGACGGCTTTCTCGACGTCAGCCTCGGTGGCACGTTGCACGTGGGCGAGGACTTCGCCGGTCGCCGGGTTGATGGCTTCGAAGGTGGCATCGCTGCCAGCGTCGACGTAAGCGCCATCAATGTAGAGTTTTTGCGTTCCGAAACGGGCCATAGTGTCCTCGCAAGTGCAGTGTGTGGTTTGGCTTGCGCGTCACGCTCCTGCCGAGTTGGCAAGAGCCGTGCGTGCTTGATCAGCAGCCTGGTCATGGGTGCCCAGGGTGTGCTGTTTAGCCAGTTGTAGATCCATGTATTCGTAAGCAATCCGTATCGCCTGGTCGGTGTCGAATGCATCACCCGACAGGGCACCACGCAGCCACAGGCCATCAATGAGAGCCGCCAGGCCGCGGGCAGCCTTGCGCGCATGGTAAAGCGGCAGGGCGCGGCGGAACTGGCAGCACAGGTTGGAATACAAGCGGTGGTCGTTGATCCGCTGCAACCTGTGCAAATCGGGCTGGTGCATGCTGGAAGCCCAGAAGGCCAACCAGGTTTTCATCGCCGGGCCGTTCACCTGGCTGGCATCGAAGTTGCCCTCGATGATCACTTTCAGGTGGGCACGCGGGCTGTCGTCCGTCAGGGCCAGGCGGCGTGCCCGCACCCCTTCGTTGAGCATGCTCATGATGTAACCCATCGTCGCTGCGATCAGGCCGTTCTTGTCCCGAAAGTAGTGACTGATGATGCCGTTCGACACACCGGCCAAACGGGCAATCAGCGCAATGCTGGCGTCCCCCAGTCCGACCTGATCGACCGCCTGCAACGTGGCTTCGATCAACTGCTGGCGGCGGATGGGTTGCATACCGACCTTGGGCATCTTGCTATCTCCTCAGGCCTGCGAGCAGACGACGGGCGGCTGACTCGGCGAAGACCAGTCTATTTTGTTTTGATTGAACGTTCAATCAATAAAGAATAAGCTCTGCGACAATTTGTGCCATTGACACTCTTTCGAGCGGTCATCAGGGCACGGATTGACACCCCAGGAAATCGCGTAACCCCCGGAATACAAGGCGTTGACGGGCATGAGCGATGCGAAATGCAGATTCTGCCGTACGGTCTTGCGCCCTGCGACAGGCCCTTGGAGCGGGCGCGGTGATCTGTGACGAATGCGCGCACCCAAGCGGCGGCGTGGCATTTTTCAACGGGCCACCTGTCTGTTTTTTGCAACGTATCGATTCGGGATCGCGGTTTCCAGGGTGCTTTTATAACACCTGACGCAGTGGGGATATTCCACCAATTGCTCGGGAAAGACTGATTAGCCTCCACAGCCGTACTGCCCGGAGCATTCGTGCAATGAGTTCTGCCTCCCTTACCAAACCCCCCGCCGAGAGGGTACGGGTCAACCGCGTGGTGTTCTTCACCTCGGCGCTGATGATCCTCGTTCTGACTGCCTTGCTGATCGCTGTACCCGAAACCGCCGGCCAGGTGCTGGGCGTGGCCCAGAAGTGGCTGACGCGCACCTTTGGCTGGTACTACATGCTGGTCATCTGCGGCTACCTGGTGTTCGTCGTCTACCTGGCGTTTTCCGACTATGGCAGCCTCAAGCTGGGCGGCAAGGACGACCAGCCCGACTTCAGCTACGGCGCCTGGGCCGGCATGCTTTTCTCTTCGGGTATCGGTATCTCGCTGCTGTACTTTGGCGCCTCCGAGCCGCTGGACCACTATTTCAACCCGCCCGAAGGCACGCCTGCCAGCCTCGAGGCCGCGCGCCAGGGGCTGCAGCTGACCTTCCTGCACTGGGGCCTGCATGGCTGGGCGATCTACGCCCTGGTCGGCCTGGCCGTGGGTTACTTTGCCTACCGCCACAACCAGCCGTTGGCCTTGCGTTCGGCGCTTTACCCGCTGGTGGGGGAGCGTTGGGTCAAGGGCGCCGCCGGCAACGCGGTGGATATCTTCGGCATGTTCGTGACCTTGCTGGGATTGGTGACCAACCTGGGCATCGGCTCGATGCAGGTGTCCTCGGGCCTGGAATACCTGTTCGGCATGGACCACAGCAAGACCAACTTGCTGATGGTGATCCTGGTCATGGCCGGTGTGGCTACCGTGGCTGCGGTCTCGGGTGTGGAAAACGGCATCCGCCGCCTGTCCAACCTGAACATCATGCTATTCAGCGGTTTGCTGATCTTCGTCCTGCTGGGTGGCGAGACCCTGCACCTGCTCAATGGCCTGGTGCAGAACGTGGGGGATTACCTCAACGGCATCGTCCTGAAGACCTTCGACCTGTACGTGTATGAAGGGTCGGGCGACAAGTCCGAGCGCTGGCTGGGCCTGTGGACCGTGTTCTACTGGGCCTGGTGGATTTCCTGGGGCCCGTTTGTCGGCATGTTCATTGCCCGTATCTCCAAAGGCCGCACCGTGCGCCAGCTGGTAATGGGTGTGCTGCTGATCCCCCTGGGCTTCACCTTGGCCTGGCTGTCGATCTTCGGCAACACCGCGCTGGACCTGGTGATCAACCAGGGTGCTGTCGAGCTGGGCAAGACCGCGCTGGAGCAGCCGTCGATGTCGATCTACCAGCTGCTGGAATACTTCCCCGCGGCGAAGATCGTGATTGGTGTGGCAGTGTTCGTCGGCTTCGTGCTGTTCCTCACCCCGGCCGACTCCGGCGCGGTGATGATGGCCAACCTTTCGTGCAAGGGCGGCAAGGTCGACGAAGACGCCCCGCACTGGATGGTGGTGTTCTGGTCGGTCATCATCACCCTGGTCACCATTGGCCTGCTGTTCGCCGGCAACTTCGAAGCCATGCAGACCATGGTGGTGCTGGCCGGCTTGCCGTTCTCGGTGGTGCTGGTGCTGTTCATGTTCGGCCTGTACAAGGCCATGAAGCAGGACGTGGTCGTCGAGCAGGAGCGCGCCGAACTGGCCGCCCGTGGCCGTCGCGGCTTCAGCGAGCGCCTGGGCCAGCTGGAATTGCAGCCGACCCAGGCCGTGGTCCAGCGGTTCATGGACAAGCAGGTCAGCCCGGCGCTGAAAGAAGCCGCTGCGCAACTGCAGACCCTGGGCTTCGACGTGGAAACCCGGGTTGGCCAGTCGCGCAACATGATGGGCCTGCGGGTGATGATGGAAGAGGGCAACCCGTTCGTCTATGAAGTGAGCCTGGACGGCTACATGGCTGCGCCGAGCGAAGCGCCGGTCGAAGGCGAGCCGGAAGTGCGCCAGCGCTTCTACCGTGCCGAGGTGTACCTGCACGACGGCAGCCAGGAATACGACCTGATGGGCTTTGCGCCGGAGCAGATCGTACGCGATGTGCTGGACCAGTTCGAAAGCCACCGGCAGTTGCTGGGGCGTGTGTACAGCTGATACACAAACTGTAACGCCCAAGGCCTTGCTCGAGAGAGCAAGGCCTTTTTCATGTCTGAGCTTTATGTAGCGCGGGCACCGTGATTGCTTGCAGCAGCCTACCGGCTTTGCCATTGGAGGCCTGCTGCATGATCGCTCCCGACATTCCTACCTTCGACTTCAAACACGCTGCGGCCCTGCAGTTTGGTGATCGCCCGACGCTGCGACAGGTTGCCAGCGAGCAACTGCTCAAGGTGTTGCTGGCCGAACTGCCATGGCTGGCATTTGTCAGTCCTACCCTGATCAGCGCTGATCCGCTGATGCTCGATAGCCCGGAGCCCGACACGGACTATTGGACGACCCAGCCATTTGTCGACAGGGTGCTGCTGGCTCTGCTTGAACCACCGTCGCTGGATATCGAACCCGTCGACGGGCGTCACCATAATCTGGGGCTGTTGGCCACGCATCGCTTTGCCGGCTCAACCAGCGAGTTCGATACCCGCCAATTGAGCGGTGTGTCGAACGTGCTCGATAATCTTGTAAAACAGTTGCCTCAGCTTTTTTGTGAGGCGCAACTGGCCTGCTGGAGCGAGCAGGGGAGCGCTGGGGTAAGCCGCGATCTTTGGTTACAGCTGCTGCTGAAGTCCGCTCTACTGCGTGGCTTGCCGTTGCAGGCGCTGGATAAAAAGGAGCAAGCCTGCATTCGCGGCCTGATCCGTGGCGGGGCAGATCAGCCCTCGGTATGGTTGGTGAAAGCGACTTTGACCAGCGCTACGGTGACCACCGAGGAAACATTGTGCAATTTGCTGGTGACCGGCGAGTGGGACGAGCAGCAGGTGGTGCTTTGGTGTGCGCCGTCGGGTGTGGTGCGAAGCTTCGGGTCGTTGGGCGCATTCGGCCGCGCCCTGCGTGACGAGCTAGCGCAACGCTACAGCTTCGAGCAGCTGAGTTGGACTCGCTACGCGGCCGAAGGCAACATTTTTGCTCAGCAGGTTTCACTGTTGCTCGAAACCCTATTCAACAGGGTCGAGAGGTTAGCCTACCGGGGCATTACCGATGTGACGGAACTTGAGCAGCGCTTTGCCCAGTTGAGCGACCCGTCATCCTGGTTCATCAGCTATGCCGATGATACCGCTGCGGTACAGCCCCCCCCCGGCTGGCGCAGAAGCACGGCTGAAAACAGCTTTGCCTGCCACGCCGGCTTGTTGCAACTTGCGCTCGACCAGCTCGATTCGGACGGTGTTGCAGCCTTGGATGGCGTCCAGACATTGAATGAATACGCCCGCGAGCAACTCGTTGAACAGATACACGCTGACTACAGTGACGACAGCTCGCCCGACGATTTGCTGTTGGACCTGTACCTGGCGCGTGGGGAGCCTGGCGGGCCGGCAGCAGGTGCGGGTGGCGGCGAGCCACTGGTATTCGTCGGCAGCAAGAGCCTTACTGAGTTCGCCATTGGCAATCTTGTCTCCCTGAAGGGCGCGGCTATCGAAAAGGTTCGCCGCCGAGACGGCAGTGAGGCGCCGCCGTGGCTGGACGCCGAAGCAGCCAGGCGACTGGTCACTCAGGTAGACATCGGTGGCCGTTATCCGGCCTATGTTGCAGGCCAACTTGATGACAGTGGCCGGCGGCCTGAACGGATAAGGCGCTTTGCAAGAGAGTGGCGCAGCGCGCTGCTACAGAGTGCCATCACTGCCAAGCTCGATGGCAAGGTGAAGGAGGGCGGGTTGCAATGCGTTGTCGACTATTGCGCAGGACATGTAGACCCAGACACCCCGCGGATGATGCTGATTCCCCTGGCGTTCAGGCGTAGCCAGCACTCGCGTCAAAGTGATCCGGTTCATTGCATGTATATGTTGTTTTGCGCCGAGCCTTCTTTGGTACTGCTTTATCGGCCCTTGTTCAGGCAAGACACGCTTCGCGAGTATGCAAGCCTTCCCGCGGTGCTTGAACATGTGCGCGAATCCCGGCTGTTGCAGGCCGGCATCCTCGACTGGATGGACCCCGCCGTGCGCAGCGTCTACGACAACGGCGGTTTCAGTGAACCGCATGTCACTGCCATCGGCATCGACCCCTATGCGCTGCCAGAGCGCCCAGAGCCCGTTGAACTGGCGATTGAGTTCTGGCGGAATAATGTGGATGAAAGGCTTTACGCAGCTAACCGCGACGTCTTGTTGATGCTGGCGGACCAGCAGTCGGTGTCCAACGCAGAGAGCCGCTGGCAAACCCTGTGCGAAGGTGCATGGCTGTTGTTCGATGTGGCGACATTGCTGGTTTGCGGGCCGGTGGCCAGCGTGGCCTGGTTGGTACAATCGCTGAGCGCCTTGCAAGCGGACCTTCAGGCGCTTGAGCAAGGAAATGACTTTGAGCGGTCTGCTGCAATTGCCGACCTGTTGCTGAACATGGGCATGACCCTTTTGCATGCTCATCATCCGAAGCTGGAGGTTACCCCTGAGAGCGGGTTGCCTGATGCCTCGGCGTTCGAATGCCCTCCGCCACAGAGCGGAGCGTTTTCGGAGCTAGCGGTGAAGCCAGTTCAAAGCGCTGAAAACGCTGGCGAGGTTTTGCCCGCCTATTTCGGGCAATACACAGACTTTTCATTCCGAGGCCGCCAGGGGTTCAACTCGTTGCCCCTGCGTCAGAGGGAAAAGCTGCTGGCCATGCGTTCAAGCGTGTCACTCAACGGAGTCAAACCTCATACCGTGGGTGATGCGGCTGGCCTGTACCAGATGGGTGACAGCTACTATGCAAGCCTTGCCGGTGAGGTATATCGCGTAGAGCTTTCGAGCATCGGCGCGCGTGTGGTTGATGCTCAGGGCCGCTACGGGGCATGGCTGATTCCTTTCGATGGCGTTTGGCGAGTGAATGCGGGCATGGGTATCGGGGGGATGGAGGCTAGCGCCCTGAGCCTGAATATCAGCAAGCGCTTCAAGAAGCTGTCGTCCTCGGCCAGCGCGCTCGAAGTGCAGGCCCGCAGTCTGAGAACCGAATTCGCCACGCTGGGCAAGAGCATCATTGCGCAGCGGGATAAACTTTCAAAACTCCAAGGGATCAGGGCGGGTGCTCAGGCGAAAGTGGATGAGCAACCCCAGGGCAGTAATACTGCCGCTGCGCGGGCGGCCATAAGCCAATACGACGAGCGCATTGCGCAATGGCAAGCGGACCTTTTGAACCTGCGCAAAGAAACGGTCGCCAAGCTCGAGCAGGTACTGCACAAGGAAGAGCAACTGTTGCCGCTACTGACCGCCATGCAGGAGGCGAAGTACGCCACTGAGCGCGCAGCAGGGCATTGGGGAACGATCGTGCCGGAGACCGAGGTTGCGCTCAGGGTCCGGCTGATCCGCGACAGCCACTTCGTCTTCCGCGAGCTACAGACGTTGGCAGAAATCAGGGAGCTCAGCGAATTACAGGAGCGTCTGATAGCCGCCACGGGAGACGAAATCATCGAAGTCTATTTGCTGTGGCGGAGCAAACTCGAGGTGCTGGCAGGGTTCAAGGACCGTATGCTTCTGGCGTACGAACGTCTGGACAATCTCTTGGCCAATGCTTCTGATGAGCTCCAGATCAACGGTCTATTGGGCGGGGAGACGTTGACCGTCAGGCAAATGATCTCCTTGCGCAATGTCTCTACAGTTCAGTTGCGCTTCAATCAGATAATTACCCTGGCTGACCTGTCACTGCATGATGATGTTGCTGGTGTGGGAGAGACGCTTGCTACCTACAGAAGCGAACTCAAAGGTTCGTCACTGCGCAACGCTGCAGGCGCGCATGGCGTACTCGATTTTGTCAACCTGTCGGCTGAAGACCGCATTGGTATCCTGCAGGAAGCGTGGGACGAATACTCGGCGGCAATACTCAACAGTAGCAGCATCCTGACGGCCGGAGGGCAACACATAGAACCCGCCATGCTTGAGCGATATCGAGCACATGTCGAGAAGCTCAAACTGGATGCTGGCCGTCGTCTGGTCGAAGCCGTTCAGGAGCAGGAGGGGTCTGCAGCCACTGGCACGCGAGCGCCTTACAGTGCCTCCAGCGACCAGCACCGGGTGGTACGCAACAACCAGGGGCAGTTGCTGATCGGTACTGAAGTCGAGCAGGACGGGCAGCGTATCGTCGAAATTCGCGAGTCCTTTTCCAACGAAGTCCTGGCCACATTCGACTGGGTAGACGGCCAATGGCGGCAACGACAAGCGCAGCCGATTCCATCGCCCGGGCCCGCCCCTTCAACGGATCTGGCAATGCGCGTACAAGCGCTGCTGGACGAAAATGCCGTTATCGAGAGCAAGGCCAAAGCCTATGTCGCCAACGACATCAAGGCGGGCTTGCTCGCTCAACTATTCGATGGGCAGCTCGAGAAGCTCGACCGGGTGGTGGCCGACTTGCGTGAAGAAGGCTCTGGCGACGCTTTGGTCAGGCAACTGGAAAGCGCTGCGGATCGGCTTCGGTCGGACAAAAACCTGCAACTGACGACGCTTTATACCGGCACACACTACCCCTCTGCCCAGGCATTGCAGTTCCTGCATCAGCAGGGGCTGATCAAGGTCGAATACATCGCAAGAAAGACGATGCACGACGGCAGCACGTTCGACGAGTACAAGATCATGCGCTTGACCAAACCCGGCGATTCTCAGGGCCGGAATCTGTGGGCCGCGCATTTTCATTTTCTGGCTGCTGATGCCTTTGCCGAGGAATTTACTCACGGTCACCTGAAGACGTGGCGCCAGCGCAGCATGAGCAACCGCGCGGAATCTGCTGCGGGTGAGCGGGTGCACCGCGGCAGGTTGACCCTGGAGCAGGCCAGGGGAATCATTCCTTTCGTTTGAGCAGACAAGCCGTTCAGCGGTTGCTGTAGCGGCCATGCTTACCATGCGCCGGCATGGCCTGATTGCTTCGCTCGGCGATCATCTGGTGCAGTGTGACCAGGGTGATGCCTTGGCTTTTCAAGTGTGGCAGCTCGCGTGCCAGTACCTCGAGCGTCTGTGGATACGGGTGTCCGATCAGCACCGCCGAGCCTTGCTTGCGCGCCAGGGCAATGCCCTGCTGCAGCTGCCCGGTAATCGCCTCGGTGGTGCGTACGTCGTCCAGAAACACATCGCGCGAGACATGCGCCAACCCTTGCGCTTGTGCCTCGGCGGCCGCCACCGTGGCGGCGCTGGTGCGGCTGTCGACGAAGAACAGGTGACGTTGCTGCAACTGGGCCATCAGCCAGGCCATCGGCGCGCGCTGTGCGGTCATGCGGCTGCCCATGTGGTTGTTGATGCCTGCAGCGTAGGGGACCTTGAGCAGCGCGGCCTCCAGGCGCCTGGCCAGTTCCTCGATGGGCAGGCCCGGGTGCCAGGCGTACGGCCCGGTGGCCGGGTCCATGGGCATGTGCAGAATCACCGTCTTGCCGGCCTTGTGCGCCTGGCGGGCGAAGTCGCTGGCGTGGGGGGTGTCGGGCATGATCGCCATGGTTACCGGGCCGGGCAGGGCAAGGGTGCGGCGGTCACGCTCGGGGCTTTGGCCGAGGTCGTCGATGATGATGCTCATGTACGCCTTGCCCGCCGGTGCCGCTTGCGCGACACCGGCGACCAGGCAGAACAGCAGGCACAGCAGATAACGCATGGGCTGGATCATTTACCCGAGGTAATGTTCAGGCCCTTGAGCAGGCTCAGTGCCTGGCTCAGCTGGAAGTCGTCATCCTGCGGGCGCTCCTTGCGTTTGCTGCTGCCGGTCGGGCGGTCGGCGCCGCCGTTGCCGTTGCCAAGGTGGCCCTGAAGATCGGCTTCCTTGAAGTTGTCGGTGTCGATTTCGGCGGTGAGCTTGGCCGGGCGCACTTCAATGTCGGGGACAATGCCCTGGGCCTGGATCGAGCGGCCGTTGGGGGTGTAGTACAGCGCGGTGGTCAGCTTCAGGGCACGGTCGTTGGCCAGCGGCAGCACGGTCTGCACCGAGCCTTTGCCGAAGCTGTCGGTACCCATCAGCACGGCGCGCTTCTGGTCCTGCAGGGCCCCGGCGACAATTTCCGAGGCCGAAGCGCTGCCGCCGTTGATCAGCACCACCAGCGGCACGCCTTCGCTGGCGTCGGCCGGGTCGGCCGAGAAGCGCAGCTCGGAGTTGGCGATGCGGCCCTTGGTATAGACGATCAGGCCCTTGGTCAGGAAGTGGTCGGCCACTTCTACCGCCGACTGCAGCACGCCGCCCGGGTTGTTGCGCAGGTCCAGCACCACGCCGCGCAACTTCTTGCCGTTGTCCTTGCGCATCTTGGCCAGGGCCTTGCCGACTTCGTCGCCGGTCTTGACCTGGAACTGGGTGATGCGGATGTAGCCGTAGTCGTTCTCCAGCAGCTGGCTTTTCACGCTCTTGACCTGGATGACCGCGCGGGCCAGGGTGACATCGAACGGGTTACCGCCGTCGCGTACCAGGGTCAGGGTGATTTTTTCGCCGATCTTGCCGCGCATCTTGTCGACAGCTTCGGTCATGGTCTGGCCGCGGGTCGGGGCGCCGTTGATCTTGACGATCAGGTCGCCCGCCTGCACACCGGCACGCGAGGCCGGGGTGTCATCGATCGGCGACACCACCTTGATGAAGCCGTCTTCCTGGCCCACTTCGATGCCCAGCCCGCCGAACTCGCCGCTGGTGCTTTCCTGCAGCTCCTGAAAGTCCTCGGGGCCGAGGTAGGCCGAGTGCGGGTCGAGGTTGCTGAGCATGCCCTTGATGGCGTTTTCCAGCAGGGTCTTGTCGTCCACCGGCTCGACATAGGCCGCCTTGATACGGTCCATCACCTCGGCGAAGGTGCGCAATTCTTCGAGCGGCAGCGGTGCCTTGGCAGTCACCTCGGTGGCCGGTACGGCTGCCGCCGGAGCAGGCTGGGCCTTTTCCGCAGCAATGGCCAGGGGCGCGCCGACCGCCAGGGCGATGGACAGGGCCAGCTGGGTGAGACGAGGCGAGTGCAGCATGTCGAACGAACTCCTGATCCTGTAAGCGCTCCCTGCGGAGCATCGGTGCAGCCCTCAGGCTACCCCGTATAAATGTGACTAGCCCCGGCACCACTGCGAAGGGTCGGTAGGCCGGCCCTGCTGGCGGATGGCGAAGTACAAGCCTGCCGTGTCCTGGCCACCGCTGTCGCCAACGGTGGAAATGGCTTCACCGGCCTTGACGATATCACCGGCGCTCTTCAGCAGGCTCTGGTTGTGGCCGTACAGGCTCAGGTAACCGTTGCCATGGTCGAGAATGACCAGAAGCCCCGCGCCGCGCAACCAGTCAGCGAAGACCACCCGCCCGCCGTGCACGGCCCGCACCTGGGTGCCTGGGTTGGCGCTGATCATCACCCCGTCCCACTTGGCGCGTGCATCGCTGCCGCGGGCATCACCGAAGCGTGCCAGCAATCGACCATTGACTGGCCACGGAAGTTTGCCCCGTGCGGCAGAAAAAGCTCCGCCATAGCTGGCGCTGTCGCTGGAAACCATCGGGCCGAGGGTGGTGCGGGCCTTTTTCGGCGGCTCCACGGGTTCGCGGGCCTGGTCGCGGGCAGCGGCGGCGGCCAGGGCTTCCTGTTGGCGGCGTTTTTCGGCTTCCTGCTGGGCCAGCAGGGCTTTCTGGCGTGCTTCTTCGGCCTCGCGGGCCTGGCGCGCCAGTGTTTCCTCAATGGTCTTGAGGACTTTGGCCAGGTCGGCCTGGTCTTGCTCGCGCGCCTGCAGCTTCTGGTCGCGGTCTTTGACGTCGCTGTTGAGCTTGGCCAGCACCTGCTGGCGCTTGCCGCGCTCGGCTTCCAGGGCCTGGCGGCGGCTGTCGAGGTCGGCACGCTGGGCCAGCAGTTGTTCCTGCTGGCTGGAGATTTCCTGCTCGACGTTGGCCAGCTGGCGCAAGGTCTCGTTGAAGGTGCGCAGTTGCTCCAGGCGCGCCTTGCTCAGGTAGTCGTAGTAGGTGAGGGTGCGGGCGAACTTTTCCGGGTTCTGCTGGTTGAGCAGCAGCTTGAGGTATTCCTCACGGCCGTTGTTCTGATAGGCCGAACGGGCCTGGATGGCGATCAGCCGCTGTTGTTCAACGCGGGCGCTCTGGAGTTTTTTTTTCTCGGTATCAAGGCGCTCCAGCTCGCCCTCGGTCTTTTTTAGTTCTTGTTGCAGGGCCTCCACCTGCTTTTCCAGCTTGCCGATATCGGTCTCGGTAGTCTTGAGGTCCTTTTGCACACCGGCCTTTTCTTCCTGGAGCTTGCCCAGCGTCTTCTTGAGCTCGGCAATATCCTGGCGGGTGGCGTCCAGTTGCTGCTGGGTCTGCGCACGCTCGTCGGCGAAGGCCGGGCTGAGCAGGCATGACAGGGCTAGGAGAATCAGGGCGCGAAGCATGGGGTTTGGCGTACCAGGGATGGAGACTGGCCTAGTATGCCCGCCTGGGCAGGCAAAAAAAACGCCTCGCTGCGGGTGCAGGGGGGCGTTTGTCTGGAATTCATGTGCAAAGGGGCTGCTTTGCAGCCCAATCACCGGCAAACCAGCTCCCACAAAATCACCACAAGCCTTGAAATTGTGTACGTTACCTGTGGGAGCTGGCTTGCCGGCGATGGGCCGCAGCGCGGCCCCCTACTCAGAATCAAGCGTCGATCAGGATCGAAGTACCGGTCATTTCCGCCGGCTTTTCCAGCCCCAGCAGCTTCAGCATGGTCGGCGCGACATCAGCCAACACCCCGCCGTCACGTACCTTGACGTTACGCTTGCCCACATAGATGAACGGCACGGGCTCGGTCGTGTGCGCGGTGTGCGCCTGACCGGTGCATTCGTCTTCCATCTGCTCGACGTTGCCATGGTCGGCGGTAATCAGCGCTTCGCCGTCCACTTTGGCCAAGGCCTCGACAATGCGCCCGACGCAGGTGTCCAGCGCTTCAACCGCCTTGACCGCGGCTGCGAACACGCCGGTGTGGCCGACCATGTCGCCATTGGCGTAGTTGACCACGATCACGTCGTAACGCTGCTGCTCGATGGCTTCGACAATGCGGTCGGTCACTTCAGGTGCATTCATTTCCGGTTGCAGGTCATAGGTGGCGACCTTCGGCGACGGGATCAGGATGCGCTCTTCGCCTTCGAATGGCTCTTCACGGCCACCGGAGAAGAAGAATGTCACGTGTGCGTACTTTTCGGTCTCGGCAATGCGCAGCTGGGTCTTGCCGTTTTTCGCCAGGTACTCGCCCAGCACGTTGTCCAGGCTGGCCGGGGCGAAGGCGGCAGGGGCCGCGATTTTGGCCGAGTACTGAGTCAGGCCGATGTAGGCCGCCAGTTTTGGCAGGCGGGTACGGGGGAATTCGTTGAAGTCGGGCTCGACGAAGGCGCGCGACAGCTCGCGAGCACGGTCGGCGCGGAAGTTCATGAAGATCACGGCATCGCCGTCTTCCACCTTGACCGCTTCGCCGATACGCGTGGCCTTGACGAACTCGTCGCTCTCGTCACGGGCGTAGGCGGCTTCCAGGCCTGCCTGGGCGGTGTCGGCGCTGTACTCGGCGGTGCTGTCGACGATCAGGTTGTAGGCGGCGCTGACGCGGTCCCAGCGGTTGTCGCGGTCCATGGCGAAGTAGCGGCCGATGATGCTGGCGATGCGGCCCTTGCCCAGCTTGGCAAAGGTGGCGTCGAGCAGTTCGATGGACGATTGTGCGCTGCGTGGCGGGGTGTCGCGGCCATCGAGGAAGGCGTGCAGGTAGATCTTTTCCGCGCCGCGCTGCGCGGCCAGCTCGGCCATGGCCACCAGGTGGTCCTGGTGGCTGTGCACGCCGCCATCGGACAGCAGGCCAAGGATATGCACAGCCTTGCCGGCACTGGCTGCCTTGTCCACGGCGCCGGTGAGCACCGGGTTGTGGAAGAACTCGCCGTCGCGGATGGCCTTGGTCACCCGGGTGAAGTCCTGATAGACGACGCGCCCTGCACCGAGGTTCATGTGACCGACTTCGGAGTTGCCCATCTGCCCGTCCGGCAGGCCGACATCCATGCCTGAACCAGAAATGAGGCCGTGCGGCTGGTTGGCGCGCAGGCGGTCATAGACCGGGGTATTGGCGGCAAAGATGGCGTTGTGTTCGGGGATTTCACTGTGGCCGAAGCCGTCCAGGATAATCAGGACCAGGGGTTTGGGCGTACTCGTCATCAATCAAACTCACGGTTGTTCAAAGATGATAAAGAAACGCATTTTAGGGCAAATACGCCACCCACGGCGAATATTCGTCCCATTCCCCCGACCGGCGCACCCGTGGTAGCAACATGAAGGTTGGTTTTCCCGCCGGCCCGTCGGGCTTTGGTGGCACCATGGGGCTGTGTATACTGGCCGGCATTTTCAATCGCCTGGAACACCGCTGATGGTTGCTCACCTGATTCAATTCGCGACAGATCACTACATCCTGGTTGCGATCTTCCTCATTCTGCTGGTCCTGCTGCTTATCAATGAAATCCGTCGTGGCGGCCAGAGCCTGAGCAATGGCCAGCTGACTGCCCTGGTCAACGCTGACAAGGCCCTGGTGATCGACATTCGCCCGGCCAAGGAATATTCCGCCGGTCACATCGTCGGTGCGGTGAACATCCCGCAGGACAAGCTTGCCGCCCGCATGAGCGAGCTGGAAAAGCACAAAGAGAAGACCCTGATCATCGTCGATGCGATGGGCCAGCAGTCCGGCACGCATTGCCGCGAGCTGCTAAAAGCCGGTTACAACGCCGCCAAACTGAGCGGTGGCGTTTCCAGCTGGAAAGCCGATAACCTGCCCCTGGTGAAGTGATATGAAGCCTGTCATCGTCTATTCCAGCGACTACTGCCCCTACTGCATGCGCGCCAAGTACCTGCTCGAGAGCAAGGGCGTGGCCTTCGAGGAAATCAAGGTCGACGGCAAGCCGCAGGTTCGCGCCGAGATGAGCCAGAAGGCCGGCCGTACATCGGTACCGCAGATCTGGATCGGCAGCACTCATGTCGGTGGATGCGATGACCTCTATGCCCTGGAGCGCGCCGGCAAGCTCGACGCGCTGCTGGCGGCCTGATTTGCACTGCATTCAAAAACATTAGGATAAGGATCTGCCATGACTGACCAACAGACCAACGGCGCTGCTGCAGAAGACAACAGCCCGCAGTTCTCCATGCAGCGTATCTATGTGCGCGATCTGTCGTTCGAGGCCCCGAAAAGCCCGCAGATCTTCCGCCAGACCTGGGAACCGAGCGTTGCGCTGGACCTGAACACCAAGCAGAAAGCCCTGGAAGGTGACTTCCACGAAGTGGTGCTGACCCTGTCGGTTACCGTCAAGAACGGTGACGAAGTGGCCTTCATCGCTGAAGTGCAGCAGGCTGGCATCTTCCTGATCGCCAACCTCGATGCAGCTTCGATGAGCCACACCCTGGGCGCGTTCTGCCCCAACATCCTGTTCCCTTACGCCCGTGAGACCCTGGACAGCCTGGTGACCCGCGGTTCGTTCCCGGCCCTGATGCTGTCGCCGGTCAACTTCGACGCCCTGTACGCGCAAGAAATGCAGCGCATGCAGGAAGCTGGCGAAGCGCCGACTGTGCAGTAATCGCTGGCTCTATCAAGAAAGCGCCTTTCGGGGCGCTTTTTTGTTGCCTGTACCGGCCCTGTCGCCGGCAAGCCAGCTACCACAGGTACTGCACAGGACCTGAGCTGTATGCGGTCCCTGTGGGAGCTGGCTTGCCGGCGACAGGGCCGGTACAGGCAGTTCATCAGCTCCCGGCAAACCCGTTCTGCCGCCACGCCTCATACACCGTCACCGCCACGGTATTGGACAGGTTCAGGCTGCGGCACCCTGGTCGCATCGGCAGGCGCAGGCGTTGCTCGGCCGGCAAACTGTCCAGCACGTCGGCCGGCAAGCCACGGCTCTCCGGCCCGAACAGGAACGCGTCGCCCGGCTGGTAGGCCACTTCGTGGAACGAGTGCGAGCCCTTGGTGGTAAAGGCGAACAACCGTGGGTTGCCCAGGCTTGCCAGGCATCCGGCCAGGCTCTCGTGGCGCTTGAGCGTGGCATACTCGTGGTAGTCCAGCCCCGCACGCCGCAGGCGCTTGTCATCCAGTTCGAAGCTGATGGGCTCGATCAGGTGCAGCTCGCAGCCGCTGTTGGCACACAGGCGAATGATATTGCCGGTATTCGGCGGAATTTCTGGTTGAAAAAGGATGACGTGAAACATGCACGGCTCCAAGCGTGAAGATGACGGGCATTCTACCCCTGAACCGGACGTGCGTTCGAAGGCGTTCCCGCGGGTGATGCTGTCGTTGGCGATTGTCGGCTTGATGGTCGGGCTGATGATCGGCCGCCTGACCGCGCCAGAGGAGCGCGAACTGCAGCAGGTGGAGGTGGTCCAGGACGGCCTGGAACTGTGGTTCAACGCAGAACCCAAACTGCATGGCGAGAATGTGGAAGGCACCGTTGCGCTGTTGTTCCAGGCCGAGGGCAAGGTCCAGCAGGGGCAACTTAGCTTGCAGGGCAAGCCCGTCAGCTGGCGGGTACAGCGGAGCAAGGAAGGGTTGTTGCTGACGGTGGTGGCCGCGCGCCCCCTGCACGGCGAGTGGGCCGGTGCAGAGGACGATGGGCGTTGGCGGGTGCAGGTGAAGCTGCACGAATAAAAGAGGGGATGTCCCGGCCTGCCTGTACCAGGGTCCCCAAAACGGGCGGTGTTGCGAATAAAAGAGGGGTCACCCGGCCTGCCTGTACCAGGGCCCCCGAAACTGGTGATGCGATAGCTATTGCAGGGGGCGTGCCAGTTTTGCAAAGCCCGTGAATACTGGGCTTTCAGGGGGATTTGGCCGGATGTTGAGGGGGTTTGTGCCTTCGGGAGGTGCAGTGGGCACAGGATCGGTGCATTGGGGCGGTGTCTGGTTTTGCGCCACAAACGCATTCGCGGGTGAACCCGCTCCCACAGGTACAGCACAAGCCTCTAGGTCGGTGCAGTATCTGTAGGAGCGGGTTCACCCGCGAATGCGTCAGTTCAGGTGGTCAAGGATTAATGGTCTTCACCCTCCTCATCATCCCCACCCGCCACATTCATTCCCAGTTCCTTGATCTTGCGCGTCAGGGTATTGCGTCCCCACCCCAGCAACAGTGCGGCATCCCGGCGCCGCCCGGCGGTGTGCTTGAGCGCCGTCTCGATCATGATCCGCTCAAAGCTCGGTACCGCGCTGTCCAGCAGGTTGGTCTGCCCACGGGCCAGCGCCTGGTCAGCCCATTGGCGCAGGGCCTGCTCCCAGTTGGTCACCGGCGCGGCGTCCTGCGGCAGGTTCAGCAGCTCGGGCGGCAGGTCACCGATCAGCACTTCGCGGCTGGAGGCCATCACGGTGATCCACCGGCAGGTGTTCTCCATCTGCCGCACGTTACCCGGCCATGGCAGGTTACGGATGAACTCTTCGGTCTCCGGCTTCAGGACCTTTGGCTCGACGGCCAGCTCCTGGGCCGCGCGGGCCAGGAAGTGGCGTGCAAGGGTGGGAATGTCTTCGCGGCGGTCGGCCAGGCGCGGAATGTGAATGCGGATCACGTTCAGGCGGTGGAACAAGTCCTCGCGAAACTTGCCAGCCTGCACCAGCGACTCCAGGTTCTGGTGGGTAGCGGCGATGATGCGCACATCGACCTTGACCGGCACGTGGCCGCCCACCCGGTAGAACTCGCCATCGGCCAACACCCGCAGCAGGCGGGTCTGGGTGTCGGCGGGCATGTCGCCAATCTCGTCAAGGAACAGCGTACCGCCGTCCGCTTGTTCGAAACGGCCGCGGCGCAGGTTGGCCGCCCCGGTGAAGGCGCCCTTTTCATGGCCGAACAGCTCGGACTCCATCAAGTCCTTGGGGATGGCCGCCATGTTCAGGGCAATGAACGGCGATGCTGCGCGCGGGCTGTGGCGGTGCAGGGCGTGGGCGACCAGCTCTTTACCGGTACCCGACTCACCGTTGATCAGCACAGTGATGTTGGAATGGCTGAGGCGGCCAATGGCGCGGAACACCTCCTGCATCGCCGGTGCTTCACCGATGATCTCCGGGGTGCGTGCCAGGTTCTGCGGCACATCCAGCCCTTGTTGCTCCTGCGCATGCTGGTTGGCGCGTTTGACCAGCGAGACAGCCTCGTCCACATCAAACGGCTTGGGCAGGTATTCGAAGGCACCGCCCTGGTACGACGCCACAGCGCTGTCCAGGTCTGAATGCGCGGTCATGATGATGACCGGTAGGCGCGGGTGCTGCTCGCGGATCTGCGCCAGCAAGTCCAGGCCGCTGGCGCCGGGCATGCGGATGTCGGAAATGATCACGTCCGGCTGCTGGCGTGCCAGGCGCCCCATCACACCGTCTGCGCTGTCGAAGCTCTGGGTGGTCATGCCTTCCTGTTGCAGGGCTTTTTCCAGGACCCAGCGGATGGAACGATCATCGTCGACGATCCATACGGTTTCACTTCGGCTCATGAGGCGGTGGCTCCTTGTTCCAGGGGCAGGTAGATCGAGAAGGCGGTGTGGCCGGCATGGCTTTCACACTCGATCAGGCCCTGGTGCTGGCTGATGATGTTCTGGGTAATGGCCAGGCCCAGCCCGGTACCGTCCGGGCGGCCGCTGACCATGGGATAGAAGAGGGTGTCCTGCAGTTCCGAGGGAATGCCCGGGCCGTTGTCGATGATCTCCACCCTTGCCACCAGGCGATGACGCACATGGCCGATGGTGAACTGGCGCAGGGCGCGGCTGCGCAGAGTGATGCGGCCCAGGCGCAGCTCATTCTGCGAGCTGATGGCCTGCATGGCGTTGCGCACGATGTTGAGTACGGCCTGGATCATCTGCTCACTGTCGATCAGTACATCGGGCAGGCTCGGGTCATAATCGCGCACCAAAGTGATGCAGCCCTGGCTTTCGGCCTCGACCAGGCTGCAGACCCGTTCCAGCACCTCATGAATATTGGTCATTGCCAGCGATGGCAGCTTGTTCGAGCCGAGCATGCGGTCGACCAGGTTGCGCAGGCGGTCGGCCTCTTCGATGATCACATTGGTGTAGTCGCGCAGGCCGTCTTCGGGCAGCTCGCGCGCCAATAACTGTGCGGCGCCGCGAATGCCGCCGAGCGGGTTCTTGATCTCATGGGCCAGGCCGCGCACCAGCATCTTGGTGGTTTCCTGCTTGCTCAGCTGGGCCTCTTCCTTGGTGATGCGCAGCAACCGGTCACGTGGGTGCACCTCCAGCAGCAGCAGGGTCTGGCCCTGGTGCAGGATGGGCGTGACGGCGTAATCGACGGTAATGGTCTGCCCGGTCAGCGATGTCAGTTGCGCTTCGCGCTTGGTGAAGGGGTGCGCCTGCTCCACCGCCTGGCGCAGCGAGCTGAGCGCTTCGGTCGATTCAGTGAACAGTTCGCTGATGAACTGGCCATGGCTGCGTTGGCCGCTAACGGCCAGCAGCATTTCTGCGGCCGGGTTCATGTACTCCAGGCGCAGATCCGCATTGAGCAGCAGCGTGGCGGTGGTCAGGTTGTCCAGAAGCAGACGGTGCTGTGCATCGCTGATGGTCATATGGCGTCGGTGACCTCTTTTGGCGCTTGCCTGGCACTCCTTTGGCAAGGGCCGGGCGCAGGTTGGATCCGCTGGTGCGAATTCTTGTACAAGAAAATGCAAGAAACAAACCAAAGCTCCGAAAAGAAGCGGGATTTAACGAGAAAGGCCTGGATCTGCGCGATATCGGATCAAAAACTCTGGATGAAACGTTTCATCTGAACCAGTTTGGCGAGCAAATGGGAGCACGGAGCAAAAATGTGCACCAAGATAGAGCATAGCGTGGCTGGTAAAGGTTTTTGTGGGAGCAGAAACGAAAACGGCCTCCCGAGGGAGGCCGTCTGGATCATGTCATCGGCGCCAGGCGCCGATCAGATCAGCAGCTGTAGTACAGCTCGTATTCCAGCGGGTGCACGAAGGTACGGACCTTGATCTCTTCTTCGCTCTTCAGCTCGATGAAGGCATCGATGAAGTCGTCGGAGAACACGCCGCCTTTGGTCAGGAACGCACGGCCTTTGTCCAGCTCTTCCAGGGCTTCTTTCAGGCTGCCGCATACTTGCGGAATGTCCTTGGCCTCTTCCGGTGGCAGGTCGTACAGGTTCTTGTCGGCAGCATCGCCTGGGTGGATCTTGTTCTGGATGCCGTCCAGGCCAGCCATCAGCAGGGCCGCGAAGGCCAGGTACGGGTTGGCCGATGGGTCCGGGAAACGTGCTTCGATACGGCGGGCTTTCGGGCTGCCGACGTAAGGAATACGGATCGAGGCGGAACGGTTGCGAGCCGAGTAGGCCAGCATTACCGGGGCTTCGAAGCCTGGGACCAGACGCTTGTAGGAGTTGGTCGACGGGTTGGTGAAGCCGTTCAGGGCTTTGCCGTGCTTGATGATGCCGCCGATGAAGTACAGGGCGGTGTCGGACAGGCCGGCATAGCCTTCACCCGAGAAGGTGTTCTTGCCTTCTTTCCAGATCGACATGTGCACGTGCATGCCCGAGCCGTTGTCGCCGTACAGTGGCTTCGGCATGAAGGTGGCGGTACGGCCGTAGGCGTCGGCAACGTTGTGCACGACGTACTTCAGGGCCTGTACTTCGTCAGCCTTCTTCACCAGGGTGTTGAATTTGACGCCGATTTCGTTCTGGCCGGCAGTCGCCACTTCGTGGTGGTGAACTTCGACGATCTGGCCCATTTCTTCCAGTGCGTTGCACATGGCAGTACGGATTTCGTGGTCGTGGTCGAACGGCGGAACCGGGAAGTAGCCGCCTTTCACGCCTGGACGGTGGCCTTTGTTGCCGCCTTCCACGTCAGCACCGGTCATCCACGAGCCTTGCTCGGAGAAGATCTTGAACATCGAGCCGGAGATGTCGGAATGGAACTTCACTTCGTCGAAGATGAAGAACTCAGGCTCAGGGCCTGCGAATACGGTGTCACCGATACCGGTGCTCTTCAGGTACTCTTCGGCACGCTTGGCGATCGCACGTGGGTCGCGGTCGTAGCCCTGCATGCTCGATGGGTCGACGATGTCACAGGTGATGATCAGGGTCGGCTCTTCGGTGAACGGGTCCAGCACGGCAGTGTCGTCGACCGGCATCAGGATCATGTCGGAGGCTTCGATGCCTTTCCAGCCAGCGATGGAGGAGCCGTCGAACATCTTGCCGACTTCGAAGAAGTCTTCGTCCAGGGCGTCACGCGACGGCATGGTCACGTGGTGCTGAATGCCTTTGGTGTCCGTGAAACGCAGATCAATCCACTTGACGTCATGATCTTTGATGAGTTGAACCGACTTCGACATGTTGTCCTCCGGAGGGTCTAGAGCGCGGTGGGCCGCTGCCCTGGAAAAAGGGTGTTGCCAGGCGCGGATAGTCGGCCAAGCTTACCTGCCTCACAAGGGAGCAAATTGCATGCCAGTGCCCGAAAATGGCGAGGTAGGGATAAAAGGAGGCGTTTGCGGGCATTTGAAGGTTGGGTGAGCCTGAAAAATGCACCCTAAAGATGCGAATTCTGCAGGCTGCGCACCAATATTGTGCATTGGTTGTTTGATGTGTTTTCTTGAGGGCCTCATCGCCGGCAAGCCAGCTCCCACAGGTAGGGCGCAGCTCTTGATACCTGTGGAGGGCCTGTAGGAGCTGGCTTGCCGGCGATGAGGCCGGTGCAGGTAATATAAATCCGACCTTCTGTACAAAAGTTGGTCAAATCCTGAGCAATTTCCGATATAATTCGCGCCCCTCATTTTCGGCAGGCCCTGCGCGCACTGTTAACCAATGAAACTTATCGTCAAAGTCTTCCCAGAAATCACCATCAAGAGCCGGCCGGTGCGCAAGCGCTTCATCCGCCAGCTCGCCAAGAACATCCGCAACGTGCTCAAGGATCTGGATCCCGAGCTCGCGGTCGATGGTGTCTGGGACAATCTCGAGGTGGTCACCCGCGTCGAAGACGAAAAGGTTCAGCGCGAGATCATCGAACGCCTCACCTGCACCCCGGGTATCACCCACTTCCTGCAGGTAGAAGAGTACCCGCTGGGTGACTTCGACGACATCGTCGCCAAGTGCAAGCAGCACTTCGGCCACCTGCTGGCCGGCAAGCACTTTGCCGTACGTTGCAAGCGCGGCGGCCACCATGACTTCACTTCGATGGACGTCGACCGTTACGTCGGCAGCCAGTTGCGCCAGCAGTGCGGCGCCGCCGGCATCGAGCTGAAGAACCCGGAAGTGCTGGTGCGCATCGAAATTCGCAACCAGCGCCTGTACGTGATTCACAATCAGCACAACGGCATTGGCGGCTATCCGCTGGGCGCCCTGGAGCAGACCCTGGTGCTGATGTCCGGTGGTTTCGACTCTACCGTGGCGGCCTACCAGATGATGCGCCGCGGCCTGATGACCCACTTCTGCTTCTTCAACCTCGGCGGCCGTGCCCACGAGCTGGGTGTGATGGAAGTGGCCCACTATCTGTGGAAGAAGTACGGCAGCAGCCAGCGCGTGCTGTTCATCAGCGTGCCGTTCGAAGAAGTGGTCGGCGAGATTCTCAACAAGGTCGACAACAGCTACATGGGCGTGACCCTCAAGCGCATGATGCTGCGCGGCGCTGCCCACATGGCCGACCGCCTGCAGATCGAGGCGCTGGTCACCGGCGAGGCGATTTCCCAGGTGTCCAGCCAGACGCTGCCGAACCTGTCGATCATCGACTCGGCCACCGACAAGCTGGTGCTGCGCCCGCTGCTGGCCAGCCACAAGCAGGACATCATCGACCAGGCGACCGAAATCGGCACCGCCGACTTCGCCAAGCACATGCCGGAATACTGCGGCGTGATCTCGGTGAACCCGACCACCCATGCCAAGCGTCACCGCATGGAGCACGAAGAAAAGCAGTTCGACATGGCCGTGCTGGAGCGCGCCCTGGAACGCGCCAAGTTCATTTCCATCGACCACGTGATCGATGAACTGGGCAAGGACATCGAAATCGAGGAAGTGGCCGAGGCGTTGCCAGGCCAGATCGTCATCGATATTCGTCACCCCGATGCCCAGGACGACGAGCCTCTGGTGCTGGAAGGTGTCGAAATACAGGCCATGCCGTTCTATGCGATCAACAGCAAGTTCAAGCACCTGGACCCTACGCGCCAGTACTTGCTGTATTGCGACAAGGGTGTGATGAGCCGTTTGCACGCACACCACCTGCTCAGTGAGGGACATGCCAATGTGCGTGTTTATCGTCCGACATAAGATGCCAGGGCTGTATGGCGGCAGCATCCGCCATCGCCCTCCCGACCGCCGGGCCCGCTGAGCCTTATACCTTACATATTGGTCGCCTAGACTAGGCGGCAACCGAATCCTCTGATCGAGATACACTTGTGATCGAAAATCTGCGTAACATCGCCATCATCGCCCACGTTGACCATGGTAAAACCACCCTGGTCGACAAACTCCTGCGTCAGTCCGGCACCCTGGAGCGTAACGAGCTCAACGACGAGCGCGTCATGGACTCCAACGATCAGGAAAAAGAGCGCGGTATTACCATTCTGGCGAAGAACACCGCCATTAACTGGAACGGCTACCACATCAACATCGTCGACACCCCCGGCCACGCCGACTTCGGTGGCGAGGTTGAGCGTGTAATGTCGATGGTCGACTCCGTGCTGCTGCTGGTCGACGCCCAGGACGGCCCGATGCCGCAAACCCGCTTCGTGACCAAGAAGGCCTTCGAAGCCGGCCTGAAGCCGATCGTGGTAATCAACAAGGTTGACCGCCCGGGCGCGCGTCCTGACTGGGTTCTGGACCAGATCTTCGACCTGTTCGACAACCTCGGCGCCACCGACGAGCAGCTGGACTTCAAAGTGGTCTACGCCTCGGCCCTGAACGGCATTGCCGGTCTGGACCACGCCGAAATGGGCGAAGACATGACTGCCCTGTACCAGGCTGTCATCGACCACGTTCCAGCGCCAGCTGTTGACCGTGACGGCCCGTTCCAGATGCAGATCTCGGCACTGGACTACAACAGCTTCCTGGGTGTTATCGGCGTTGGCCGTATTGCCCGTGGTCGCATCAAGCCGAACACCCCGGTTGTTGCCATCGACGCCGACGGCAAGAAGCGTAACGGCCGTATCCTCAAGCTGATGGGTCACCACGGTCTGCACCGCGTCGACGTCGAAGAAGCCCAGGCTGGCGACATCGTCTGCATCAGCGGTTTCGACGAGCTGTTCATCTCCGACACCCTGTGCGACCCGACTGCCGTTGAGGCGATGAAGCCGCTGACCGTTGACGAGCCTACCGTTTCGATGACCTTCCAGGTCAACGACTCGCCGTTCTGCGGCAAGGAAGGCAAGTTCGTCACCAGCCGTAACATCAAGGACCGTCTGGACAAGGAGCTGCTGTACAACGTTGCCCTGCGCGTTGAAGAAACCGACTCCCCAGACAAGTTCAAGGTTTCGGGCCGTGGTGAGCTGCACCTGTCGGTTCTGATCGAAACCATGCGTCGCGAAGGCTTCGAGCTGGCCCTGGGCCGTCCTGAAGTGATCATCCGCGAAGTGGACGGCGTGAAGCAGGAACCGTTCGAAAACGTCACCATCGACATCCCTGAAGAAGCCCAGGGCAAGGTCATGGAAGAGATGGGTCTGCGTAAAGGCGACCTGACCAACATGGTCCCGGATGGCAAGGGCCGTGTACGCCTGGAATACAACATCCCGGCGCGTGGTCTGATCGGTTTCCGTAACCAGTTCCTGACCCTGACCAACGGTGCAGGCATCCTGACTTCGATCTTCGATCGCTACGACACCGTCAAGTCCGGCCACATGTCCGGCCGTCAGAACGGCGTACTGGTTTCGGTCGAAACCGGCAAGGCGCTGACCTACTCGCTGGAAACCCTGCAGGCGCGTGGCAAGCTGTTCGTCGAGCACGGTCAGGAAATCTACAACGGTCAGATCATCGGCCAGAACAGCCGTGACAACGACCTGGGCGTCAACCCTACCAAGGGTAAGAAGCTCGACAACATGCGTGCTTCGGGCAAAGACGAAGTCATCGCCCTGGTTCCGCCTGTTCGCTTCACCCTGGAACAGGCTCTGGAATACATCCAGGAAGACGAGCTGTGCGAAGTAACGCCGAAGTCCATCCGTCTTCGCAAGAAGATCTTGGACGAAAGCGAGCGTACCCGCGCTGCCAAGAAAGCCAAGAACAGCTAAGTTAGTTCTGGCTGAATGAAAACGCCCCCGGTCGAATGGCCGGGGGCGTTTTTTTTTGGTATTACGATCACCTAAAGTTCCATTTCAGGTGTATCAGATTTCCGGAAAATACTACCCCGTGAGTGCGTGTTTCCATGTGCTCGGGTGTTTGATTGTTCTTTAGTCTCCTGTCTCTCTAATTTGTATGATAGTGGGAGGCTGAATATGTCTGAAGTGATTGTCGGTAAAGATATTTGCATTATTGATGACGGTTTTACCGATGACGAGCATACGCAAATTTTGCAGCTCCTTACTGATTCGGTGTGGCGATATGGCTGGCCTTATCCTTATTCGCCGCTTGAGCGCCCTTGCTGGCACAGTTTCATAGCAGGCTCTCGCAGAGACAAGATGGAAGATTGCGAGCAGGAACTGCGTGAGCGCTCGGACTGGGGTTTCTTGGCGGATATATGGGCGCGAATCAAAGCCGTTCATATGCCATCAGCAGTATTGCTGGGTGTCTACGCGAACGGACAAACCGCCAGTCAGGATGGACCTATACATCGGGATAATACCGCAGAGGCGCCGGGACGAACTGTCATGCTGTTCTGTAGTGAACATTGGGCCACTTGCTGGGGAGGCGAGTTAATGTTCTACGACGCTGGTAGGGAGACCATCATTATGTCGGTACAGCCCAAGCCAAGAAGGGTTGTCGTCTTCAATGGCGAGGTACCGCACGCCGCACGGGCGCCCGCAGCAAGCTGTAACCGTCTGCGTATGAGTATCGCCTTCAAGACGATGATAAAGGAGTGATAGCAGATGGCTAGAACAGTCGAAATAATCCTGGGCTATGTCGAAGCACCCGTCGCGGTGGGGGCGGGTTCGACCTCCATATTGGATCAGTACAATAGCGACAAGTCTGGTTATGCGTTGGTCAATCAGAGTGCCCAAACAGGTGCGGCGGTGGCAGGCGTCACGCAAATTGTAAAGCTGACGGCGGGGTTTACACCTTTTCTGAACATAAAGACGAATACGCTGGCGGCAACTACAGTGCTTCTAAAGATTACAGCGGAGTACCAGACGAACCAGAAATTTGAAGAGGGTGATGTCTTAAGTCTGATTGGAAATGTTGCTGGGATTGTCGGAGGGATTACCTTACTGGCGGGTGCCGGCCCAACTGCGCTGGTATTTACAGCTGTAGGTGTGGGTGCTAATGCGTGGGGGGTTTTTAACTCTGATGTGGCGAAGAAATTGTATCATTCTGCAATTATCCCTGTTTTGGAAAAATATTTTGTTGCAGATACAAAAGCAGTGTTTCCAGACTACTGGGTTGCACCGGACTTGACACTTGCTTCTCTTGATCAAATAATTGCGAGCTACTCAGGTGGCATTGCGGTGAGTCAGTGGAATCCTGACACTCATGACGTTTCGCTTGGCAGTAATTCAATTTACATGTATGGAGTAGACTCGGGAAGTGGTGGTGGATACATAGAGTGCGACAGTGGAGGGAGTCAGGTCATTCCGCTGCCTGTCTCCGGTTGGGGTATTGGCGTCGGCCCTATAGAGTTCCCAGAGTGGAATATTGATATTGGCCCTATACAAATTATCGAGCCTGGCGGTAGTAATTGGGGTGTTGACAGGTATCACTGAAGCGCAGCAGTGCTGCATTGTTTCGGCGAGGCATAAGGAGGGGTTTGTGTATTCAACGTCCGAGTTTGTCAAGATATACAGAGCCTCCACTCCGTTGAAGCAGATTCAATTACTTTTAATTATGATGTTTACGGTGCTGCCATTTGCAGCGCTGTATTGCAGTGACTTAAAAGTATACAAAGCTCCTGATTTCTCCAGATTGACGTTTGTTGAAGGGCGTGTATCGGGCTACCCGGATACTTGGGAGCATAATCGTTCGATCATGTATTTTGCAGTTGCATACACGCTGGATGGAGTACGGTATGGTAAACGGACCTACACGTATCCGGCGTTGTACAAGGAGTCAGGGCTGCGGATAAACAAGAAGGTATTCTTGACGGTGGAGCGCCTGGACGACGGTAGCCAAGTGCGTGAACTGGTCACCTTGGATGGCCGTGTCCTTTTCGATGATCGATTTCATCAGCAAGTCGTCGCTTGGAACAATCAATCGATAAAGTTCAAGGTGGCATTAATAGGTCTGATGTCATTCGGGCTCGCTGTCGCAGCTTTGATCGTAGCTGTACGTCATCGGGGCAAGCTTTTTCAGGCTGGTTGAGCTCAGGATTGTTTCAAGCAGAAACACGACGCCCCCGGTCGATTGGCCGGGGGCATTTTTGTATACCAGCAGGATTTGTGCTGTCGGTGCTTGCCTCTTCGCGGGTGAACCCGCTCCCACAGGTATTGCATAGGCTCTGAACACTCCAGGGGGCTGTTCGGGTTCACCGGCGAAGCGGCCAGATCAGGCTGACGATCAGCGCCCAACCACCTTTGGCTTGTAGGCACAATACCCCGGCCGCGGCCCGACCTTGGGATGGTTGCGGCAGGTATCCGGGCGCTTGTCATAAATGGTGCACAGCCGGCTTTTACGATCCAGGTACATGCAGTCATCGTTGCTCATCCGGGTCAGGGTGAAGATGCCCGACTTCTGGTTGAAGCGTTCGATGATGCCTTCCTTCTGCAGGCGTTTTGCCACATTCTTCGGCGGCTCGTCTTTCTCGAACTCGTCGACCACACCAATGCGGATCAGATCCTTGATCTTCACCTCCACCGGCAGGGTGCAGCAGGTTGAATGGCAGCCGCCACACATGTGGCTGGCATAGCGCTGCCAAGTCTCCAGGCGGTCGACTTCGGCGGCGGCAATCAGGGTCGTTTTCATTTTAATAGAGGGCTGTCTTGGGGCGCGCGATCATACCGGAATTGTTCAATTTATGAACAACCTTTTGACCGAATGCGCAAAGGCGCATGAAAACCACGAACCCAGGCCTACGCTCCCTGTCGAAGCGACTAGGCTGAACAATCTCCCTCCGCTTTCGTCAACTTGCCCGAGGATGCCGCATGTCCCAGGAACCTAAAGCACGTGACGCAGAAGTCGCGGACTTTCGTGCTGCTGTACTGAACAAGCTGACCTACGCGGTCGGCAAGGACCCGGAGCACGCTTTCGACCATGACTGGTTCGAAGCCATTGCCCTGGCGGCGCGCGATCACATGGTCGAGCACTGGATGGACCACACCCGCCGGGCCTATCGGCGCAGCCAGAAGCGGGTCTACTACCTTTCTCTGGAATTTCTCATCGGCCGGCTGCTGTATGACAGCCTGAGCAACCTGGGCCTGCTGGACATCGCTCGCGATGCCCTGGAAGGCCTGGACGTGGACCTTGAGCGCATCCGTCTGCTTGAACCCGACGCGGCGCTGGGCAACGGCGGCCTCGGTCGTTTGGCAGCGTGCTTCATGGAGAGCATGTCGACCCTGGGCATCGCTGCCCACGGTTACGGTATTCGCTACGAACACGGCCTGTTCCGCCAGGCGGTTGTCGATGGCTGGCAACAGGAACAGACCGAGAACTGGCTGGACTTCGGCAACCCCTGGGAGTTCGAGCGTGCCGAAGTGATCTACCCGATCAGCTTCGGCGGCAGCGTCGAAACGCTCACCGACGCCCACGGGCAGCAGCGTCAGGTGTGGTCGCCGGGCGAGACGGTGCGGGCGGTGGCCTATGACACGCCAGTGGTCGGCTGGCGCGGGTCCAGCGTCAACACCTTGCGCCTGTGGCGGGCGCGGGCGCTGGAGGAGTTGCACCTGGAGCGCTTCAATGCCGGTGACCACTTGGGCGCCGTGGCCGAAGTGGCGCGGGCAGAAAGCATTTCGCGGGTGCTGTACCCGGCAGACAGCACCGAAGCCGGCCAGGAGTTGCGCCTGCGCCAGGAGTACTTTTTTGTCTCGGCATCGCTGCAAGACTTGCTGCGCCGGCACCTGAACATGCATGACAGCCTGCTCAACCTGCCCGATGCGGCAGCCATCCAGCTCAACGACACGCACCCGTCGATCGCCGTGGCCGAGTTGATGCGCCTGCTGGTCGACCAGCATGAAATCCCGTGGGACAAAGCCTGGGAGCTGACCGTCGGAACCTTGGCCTACACCAACCACACGCTGTTGCCTGAAGCCCTGGAAACCTGGCCGGTGGCACTGATGGAGCGCATGCTGCCGCGGCACATGCAGATCATCTACCTGATCAACGCCTACCATATCGACAGCCTGCGAGCCAAAGGCCTGCACGACTTCGATGTACTTCGGGCAGTGTCGCTGATCGAGGAAGACAATGGCCGTCGGGTACGCATGGGCAACCTGGCATTCCTCGGCTCGCACAGTGTCAACGGTGTGTCGGCGCTGCACAGCCAGTTGATGAAGAGCACGGTGTTCTCCGAGTTGCACAAGCTCTACCCGCAGCGTATCAACAACAAGACCAACGGCATCACTTTCCGCCGCTGGTTGTACCAGTCCAATCCACAGCTGACCGAGATGCTGGTCGAGGCACTGGGGCCAGAGCTGAAGGACGACCCAGAGGGTCGCCTGGCCAGCCTGGTGCCATTTGCCGACAAGGCCGGGTTCCGCAAGCAGTTCGCCGCCCAGCGGCTGCACAGCAAGCGAGCCCTGGCCGGCATCATCCAGGACCGCATCGGCGTCACGGTCAACCCCGAGGCGTTGTTCGACGTGCAGGTCAAGCGCATTCACGAGTACAAGCGCCAGCTGCTCAACCTGCTGCACACCGTGGCGCTGTACCAGGCCATGCGCAACGACCCGGGCACCAACTGGGTGCCTCGGGTGAAAATCTTCGCCGGCAAGGCCGCCGCCAGTTATCACCAGGCCAAGTTGATCATCAAGCTGACCAACGACATCGCCCGTGTAGTGAACAATGACCCGACCGTGCGTGGTCTGCTGAAAGTGGTGTTCCTGCCCAACTACAACGTCAGCCTGGCCGAAAGCATCATCCCGGCGGCAGACCTCTCCGAGCAGATTTCCACCGCCGGTTATGAAGCCTCCGGTACCAGCAACATGAAGTTCGGCCTCAACGGCGCGCTGACCATCGGTACCCTGGATGGCGCCAACGTGGAGATGTGCGAGCATGTCGGCGCCGATAACATGTTTATCTTCGGGCTCACTGCGCAGCAGGTCGAAGCGCGCCGACGCGCCGGGGATTTCGGTGCGAGCGCAGCCATTGCGGCGTCCAGCCGGCTGGGTGACGTGCTGCAGGCAATTCGTAGCGGCGTGTTCTCGCCAGACGACCCGTCGCGCTATACCGGGTTGATCGACGGGCTGGTGGCTTACGATCGCTTCCTGGTATGTGCCGACTTCGATGCCTACTGGGACGCCCAACGGCGGGTCGAGGAGCTGTGGCACACACCGCAGGAGTGGTGGCGCATGGCGGTGTTGAACACCGCGCGGATGGGCTGGTTTTCGTCGGACCGGACCATTCGCGAGTATGCGACCGAGATCTGGAAGGCACTGGATTGAGGTGAGGCCCTTCGCGGGCACGCCCGCTCCCACAGGTACAGCGCAAGCCTCGAGGCTAGCGAGATACCTGTGGGAGCGGGCGTGCCCGCGAAGGGGCCATCAACCAGACCACCGGCCTGGCGCACGCTGAACTACCGACCTATTGTGCCGTCAGAGAGCCGTGGCGAGTCTCATCACTCGCTAGCCTGCAACTCTCCCTGTAAACTGCGGGGGTTTTTCATCCCCCAATCCGTTCGGAGCCATACATGTCCCGCGTTACCCTGAGTCGCTATCTGATTGAGCAGACCCGCAGCAACAATACCCCTGCCGATCTGCGCTTCCTGATCGAAGTGGTGGCGCGTGCGTGCAAGGAAATCAGCCATCACGTGTCCAAAGGCGCCCTCGGCGGTGTGCTGGGCAGCATGGGCACTGAAAACGTGCAGGGCGAAGTCCAGAAGAAACTGGACGTGATCTCCAACGATATCCTGCTGGAAGCCAACGAGTGGGGCGGCCACCTGGCCGGCATGGCCTCCGAAGAAATGGACAACGCCTACCAGATCCCGGGCAAGTACCCGAAAGGCGCCTACCTGCTGGTATTCGACCCGCTGGACGGTTCGTCGAACATCGACGTCAACGTCTCGGTCGGCACCATCTTCTCTGTCCTGCGTTGCCCTAACCAGTACCTGAGCCAGAACGAAAGCCTCAACGAAGAAGCCTTCCTGCAGCCAGGCACCGAGCAGGTCGCCGCCGGTTACGCCATCTACGGCCCGCAGACCATGCTGATCCTGACCCTGGGCAACGGCGTCAAGGGCTTCACCCTGGACCGCGAACTGGGCAGCTTCGTCCTGACCCACGAGAACATCCAGGTACCGGCAACCACCGCCGAGTTCGCCATCAACATGTCCAACCAGCGTCACTGGGAAGCCCCGGTACAACGCTACGTGGGCGAACTGCTGGCTGGCGAGACCGGCCCGCTGAAAAAGAACTACAACATGCGCTGGATCGCTTCGATGGTGGCCGATGTGCACCGCATCCTCACCCGTGGCGGCCTGTTCATGTACCCACGTGACGCCCGCGAGCCGAGCAAGCCGGGCAAACTGCGCCTTATGTACGAAGCCAACCCGATGTCGTTCATCATCGAGCAGGCCGGCGGCGCTTCCACCAACGGTTACGATCGCATCCTCGACATCAAGCCAGAAAGCCTGCACCAGCGTGTGTCGGTGATTCTCGGCTCGAAGGAAGAGGTCGAGCGCGTCACTGCGTATCACAAGGAGTAAACCATGCTCGCACCTTGGCAGCCGTTGCTGGAGTGGTGGTTCGGTTGGGGCACCAGTGCCCAGGCTGTGGCTGACGAGAAGAGCACGCTGTGGTTCGGCAAGCATCATGATGCCGAAGCCCAGGCAGTGTTTGGCGAGCTGGTCGAGCACGCCCTGGCGGGCGGCCTCGACGAGTGGCAACAGAGCCCGCAGGGCTGGCTTGGCCTGCTGATCCTGCTGGACCAGCTGCCGCGCATGATCTACCGCGACACGCCGCGCGCCTTCGAGGGCGACCGGCGTGCCCAGGTGGTGGCCATGCAGGGCCTGCAGAAGGGCTGGGACTATCAGCTGCTGCCGATTCAGCGTGTGTTCGTGCTGCTGGTGCTGGAGCACGCCGAGGTGCTCGACTGGCAGAACCTGTGTGTCGAGCGCTACCAGCTACTGCTGGATGAACAGCCCGAGGCCAACCGCCGGTTGTTCGAAGGCTTCCTCGACTATGCCGAGCAGCATCAGCGGGTGATTGCCCGGTTCGGGCGCTTCCCGCACCGCAACCTGATGCTGGAGCGGCCGAGCACCAGCGAAGAGATGGACTTTCTGCTGGAGCCCGGGTCCAGGTTCTGAAGCCTCCGGGGCCTGCCAAGCAGGCCATTGCGATCGGTACTTCGTCACGAGAAGGCCGCCCCTCACAGGGGCGGCTTTTTTTATTGGCATGGCTAATCCTTTGTGATTAGTCATGCCGTAGTGGCCATCCGACAAATGGTGCAGAGGCAAAGAGGGTAGGTCAGGGAACCCGGGAGGGATTTTCCCGTCGAAGGTCACTGCAGGCCACTCGCCTGTTACCCTTCTTCAGGAGTGTCCTTCATGTCGTTGCGTTCCCTCGCCCTGTTGTCGCTGTGCGTCGTCCTGACTGCCTGCAGCAAGATCAACCAGGAAAACTATTCCAGGATCAAGGCCGGTATGAACAAGGCCGAGGTCGAACAGCTGCTCGGCACGCCGACCGAGTGTTCGGGCGCGTTGGGCATGAGCAGCTGCACCTGGGGGGACGAGAAGAGCTTCATCAGCGTGCAGTACGCGGCTGACAAGGTGCTGATGTATTCAGGGCAGGGCCTCAAATGAGGCCTTTGTACCTGCTGATGGGGGTATGCCTGGCGTTGCTGCTGGGCGGTTGTGCAGGCTCGGTGCACGACCCGCTGGCGCCGAAAACCGCCGGCAATGTCGACCTCAAGCGCTACCAGGGCAAATGGTACGAGCTGGCGCGCCTGCCCATGCGCTACCAGGCCGACTGCGAGCAGTCCGAGGCGCACTACAACCTCAAGCCCGACGGTTCCTATGGTGTGCTGAACCGCTGCCGCACCATGGGGGATGAGTGGCTGCGCGCCGAAGGCCATGCCAGCATTCAGGAGCCGGGGCATACCGACAAGCTGTGGGTAGAGTTCGACAACTGGTTCACCAAGCTGGTGCCAGGGGTGGCCAGGGGCGAGTACTGGATCCTGTATGTAGACGACCGCTACCGTACCGCCATCGTTGGCAGCCCGGACCGCAAGTACCTGTGGATCTTGTCGCGGACGCCGTCGCTGGCGGCTTGGGAGCGCGAGAGCCTGTTGTCCAAGGCGCGGCAGCAAGGCTATGACACCAGTCGACTGATCTGGCGCGCGTCCGATCAGCAAATCGTAAAAATGCACTGATTTTCTGGGGCTGCAAAGCAGCCCCAGTAAACCTAACCCAAAAGCTGCCGCAACACCTCGGCAAACGCCCGCGCGCTGTGCTCTTCCTGCGCATGCCGCCCCTGGCGCACCACCCACTTCCCGTTCACCATCACATCGCGCAGCTGGCGATCGCCACCGGCAAACAGCCAGCGGTTGAGAATGGCATCGCCATCTGCCAGGGCGATGTAAGGGTCCTGCCCATCAAGCACCAGCCAGTCGGCACGCTTGCCCACTGCCAGCTCGCCAATCGCCTGCCCCAGTGCCTGCGCACCGCCTGCCAGTGCGGCGTCATACAGCGTGCGCCCGACCATCGGCTGGTCGCCGCGATACAGCCGGTTGCGCCGCTGGTCGCGCAGCCGCTGGCCATATTCCAGCCAGCGCAGCTCCTCGACCACGCTCAGCGACACATGGCTGTCCGAGCCAATACCCATACGCCCACCCTGGGCCAGGAAGTCCACTGCCGGGAATATCCCGTCACCCAGGTTGGCTTCGGTGGTCAGGCACAGGCCGGCCACTGCACCGCTGCGGGCCATCGCGGTGACCTCATCCGGCTGGGCATGGGTGGCATGCACCAGGCACCAGCGGGGGTCTACGTCCACATGCTCGTACAGCCACTGCAACGGGCGCAGTCCGCTCCAGGCCAGGCAGTCGTCGACTTCTTTCTGCTGCTCGGCGATATGGATATGCACCGGGCATTGCTTGTCGCTGGCGGCCAGCACCTCGGCGATCTGCGCAGGGGTCACCGCCCGTAGCGAATGGAAGCACAGGCCCAGGTGTTGCGCCGGCTGCGCGGCCAGCAGCGGGCCGAGTTGTGCCTGCAGTTGCAAGTACTGGTCGGTCGCGTTGATGAAGCGCCGCTGCCCGTCGTTCGGTGCCTGCCCGCCAAAACCGGCATGGCTGTACAACACCGGCAGCAGGGTCAGGCCGATGCCGCTGTCGGCTGCAGCCGCGCTGATCCTGAGCGAGAGTTCGGCAGGGTCGGCGTAAGGCTTGCCGGCCTGGTCATGGTGAACGTAGTGGAATTCGGCCACCGAGGTGTAACCGGCCTTGAGCATCTCGATATACAACTGGCGAGCGATCACCTGCAGTTGCTGCGGGCTTATCTGCCCGACCAGGCGGTACATCAGGTCGCGCCAGGTCCAGAAACTGTCGTTGGGGTTGCCGGCAACTTCCGCCAGGCCCGCCATGGCGCGCTGGAACGCATGCGAATGCAGATTGGGCATGCCCGGCAGCAACGGGCCGCCCAGGCGTTCGGCGCCTTCAGCCGAAGCCCCTGGCTGGATGCTGGCTACATTGCCATCGCTGGCGACCTCGATGCGGACATGGCTGGCCCAGCCCGTAGGCAGCAGGGCGCGTTCGGCGAAGTAGGCGGACATCGGTGAAATCCTGTTATTGTTAACTTGTATATACATATACAGGCGTTTGCCTGCCGGGTAAACTGCGGCAAGCTACCGCTCATTCCATTTGCACAAGGATCCAACGCCGTGCCGACACCTCCTGTCTCCGCGCTGGTTGCCCAGATGGGCGAGGGCCCGGCGCCGCTCTACGCCCGGGTCAAACAGATGATCATCCAGCAGATCGACAACGGCAGCTGGCCACCGCATCACCGGGTACCTTCGGAGAGCGAACTGGTCAACCAGCTGGGCTTCAGCCGCATGACCATCAACCGTGCCCTGCGCGAACTCACCGCCGACGGCCTGCTGGTGCGCATGCAGGGGGTGGGCACCTTCGTGGCCGAGCCCAAGGGCCGTTCGGCGCTGTTCGAGGTCAACAACATCGCCGACGAAATTGCCGCGCGAGGCCATCAGCATAGCTGCCAGGTGATCACCCTTGCCGAGGAAGCGGCCGGCTCCGAGCGGGCCCTGGCGCTGGACATGCGCGAAGGCCAGCGGGTATTCCACTCGTTGATCGTGCATTTCGAGAACGGTGTTCCGGTGCAGATCGAAGACCGCTACGTCAACGCGGTCATCGCCCCCGAGTACCTCAAGCAGGACTTCACCCGGCAGACCCCTTACGCCTATCTGTCCCAGGTAGCGCCGCTGACCGAGGGCGAGCACGTGGTGGAGGCGATCCTGGCCGAGCCGGAAGAGTGCCGCCTGCTGCAGATCGAGCGGGGCGAGCCTTGCCTGTTGATTCGCCGGCGTACCTGGTCCGGCCGCCAGCCGGTGACGGCTGCCCGGCTGATCCACCCCGGTTCCCGTCATCGCCTCGAAGGACGTTTCAGCAAATGAGCCAGTTGCAGTTGTTGCGTGCGCAGGATTACCCGCGCATGCCGTGGAAGAACGGTGGTGGTTTCACCGAGGAAATCACCCGCGACAGTGGCGAAGGCCTGGACGGCTTTGGCTGGCGCCTGTCGATTGCCGATATCGAGGAATCGGGCGGCTTCTCCACGTTTGCCGGTTATCAGCGGATCATCACCGTGTTGCAAGGGGATGGCATGCGCCTGCAGGTCGACGGTGAGGCCAGCCGGCCATTGCTGCCGTTCGATGCTTTTGCCTTCGGTGGTGAAAGCCAGGTGAGTTGCAAGCTGCTGGGTGGGGCGATTCGCGATTTCAACCTGATCTATGCGCCGCAGCGTTACACGGCGCGGTTGCAGTGGCTGGATGGTACCAGTCGGGTGTATAGCTCGGCTTCGACGGTGCTGTTGTTTGCAGCCAGTGGCTTGGTCGAGGTGGCTATGGCGGGGGGAGATGTGCAGCAGTTGGGTTTGTATGACTGCCTGCGGCTGGAGAGCAACGACGGGTTGTTGGGGCTGAATGTGCAGGGACGGTGCTGCCTGATCGAACTGATGCCGCGCTGACATCTGGTTAGCCAGTAAGGGGCTGCTGCGCAGCCCAATCGCCGGCAAGCCAGCTCCCACAGGTACGCCGCTGCTTTCAAGGCTAATGCGTACGGGTGGGAGCTGGCGTGCGGCGATTGGGTTCGCGCAGCGGCCCCTTGTTTTGCGAACCATTCAGCGGGCCGGTCCGATTATTTTGGTTGTCCATGCTTGTACATACAAGTAAAGGTGTGTTTGTATATCAACCACGACACACCTGCCCGCGAACGACCGCAGAGGACCTTTCCCGTGACCGACAACAACAAATACCGTGACGTTGAAATCCGTGCCCCACGTGGCAACAAGCTGACCGCCAAAAGCTGGCTGACTGAAGCGCCACTGCGCATGCTGATGAACAACCTCGACCCGCAGGTCGCGGAAAACCCCAAGGAACTGGTGGTATACGGCGGTATCGGCCGCGCCGCGCGCAACTGGGCGTGCTACGACAAGATCGTCGAAACCCTGACCCGCCTGGAAGACGACGAAACCCTGCTGGTGCAATCCGGCAAGCCGGTCGGCGTGTTCAAGACCCACAGCAATGCCCCGCGCGTACTGATCGCCAACTCCAACCTGGTGCCGCACTGGGCCAACTGGGAACACTTCAACGAACTGGACGCCAAGGGCCTGGCCATGTACGGCCAGATGACCGCCGGCAGCTGGATCTACATCGGCAGCCAGGGCATCGTCCAGGGTACCTATGAAACCTTCGTCGAAGCCGGCCGCCAGCACTACGGTGGCAGCCTGAAAGGCAAGTGGGTGCTCACCGCCGGCCTTGGCGGCATGGGTGGCGCCCAGCCACTGGCCGCCACCCTGGCTGGCGCCTGCTCGCTGAACATCGAGTGCCAGCAGAGCCGCATCGACTTCCGCCTGGAAACCCGCTATGTCGACGAGCAGGCTACCGACCTTGACGACGCCCTGGCGCGCATCGGCAAATACACCGCCGAAGGCAAGGCCATCTCCATCGCCCTGCACGGTAACGCCGCCGAAATCCTGCCAGAGCTGGTCAAGCGTGGCGTGCGCCCGGACATGGTCACCGACCAGACCAGCGCCCACGATCCGCTGAACGGCTACCTGCCCGCCGGCTGGACCTGGGAACAGTACCGCGACCGCGCACAGACCGAGCCTGCAGCAGTGGTAAAGGCCGCCAAGCAGTCGATGGCGGTGCACGTACAGGCCATGCTGGACTTCCAGAAGCAAGGCATCCCGACCTTCGACTACGGCAACAACATCCGCCAGATGGCAAAGGAAGAAGGCGTGGCCAATGCCTTCGACTTCCCGGGTTTCGTGCCCGCCTATATCCGCCCGCTGTTCTGCCGTGGCATCGGCCCGTTCCGCTGGGCGGCGCTGTCCGGTGAAGCCGAGGACATCTACAAGACCGACGCCAAGGTCAAGGAGCTGATCCCCGACGACGCCCACCTGCACCGCTGGCTGGACATGGCCCGCGAGCGCATCAGCTTCCAGGGCCTGCCGGCGCGTATCTGCTGGGTTGGCCTGGGCCTGCGCGCCAAGCTGGGCCTGGCGTTCAACGAAATGGTGCGCAGCGGCGAACTGTCGGCGCCGGTAGTGATCGGTCGCGACCACCTGGACTCTGGTTCGGTGTCCAGCCCCAACCGCGAAACCGAAGCCATGCGCGACGGCTCCGATGCGGTTTCCGACTGGCCGCTGCTCAACGCCCTGCTCAACACTGCTGGCGGCGCCACCTGGGTTTCGCTGCACCACGGCGGTGGCGTGGGCATGGGCTTCTCCCAGCACTCGGGCATGGTCATCGTCTGCGACGGTACCGATGAGGCCGCCGAGCGTATCGCCCGCGTGCTGACCAACGACCCGGGCACTGGCGTAATGCGCCACGCCGATGCCGGTTACGACATCGCCATCGACTGCGCCAAGGAGCAGGGCCTGGACCTGCCGATGATCACCGGCTGATAGCCGCGCTTTGGATCGCACCCCGCAAGGGGTGATACTGAACAACAAGAAGGAGCGCGCAGGCACCCACAGATGGGCCTGCGGTTCCACGCGATTGGAGTAGCGAAGTGACCGAATTGAACCTCAAGCCCGGCACCATGACCTTGGCCCAGCTGCGCGCAATCCATGCCGCGCCCGTGCGCCTGCAACTGGATGCCAGCGCCGACCAGCCGATCAACGACAGCGTCGCCTGCGTTGAACAGATTCTCGCCGAAGACCGCACGGCCTACGGCATCAACACCGGTTTCGGCCTGCTGGCCTCGACCCGCATCGCCAGTCACGACCTGGAAAACCTGCAGCGCTCGCTGGTGCTGTCGCACGCTGCCGGCATCGGAGCACCGCTGGACGACAGCCTGGTGCGGCTGATCATGGTGCTCAAGGTCAACAGCCTAAGCCGTGGCTTCTCCGGCATTCGTCGCAAGGTAATCGATGCGCTGATCGCCCTGATCAATGCCGAGGTCTACCCACACATCCCGCTCAAGGGCTCGGTGGGGGCATCCGGTGACCTGGCACCGCTGGCGCATATGTCGCTGGTGCTGCTGGGTGAAGGCAAGGCGCGTTACAAGGGCCAGTGGCTGCCGGCCACTGAAGCGCTGGCAGTCGCCGGCCTGGAGCCGCTGACCCTGGCCGCCAAAGAAGGCCTCGCCCTGCTCAACGGTACCCAGGCTTCTACCGCGTATGCCTTGCGTGGCCTGTTCCATGCCGAAGACCTTTACGCCGCTGCCATCGCCTGTGGCGGCCTGACCGTGGAAGCGGCGCTGGGTTCGCGTTCGCCGTTCGATGCACGGGTGCATGCGGTGCGTGGCCAGCGCGGCCAGATCGACACGGCTGCCTGCTTCCGCGACCTGCTGGGCGATTCCAGCGAAGTGTCGCTGTCGCACAAGAACTGCGACAAGGTCCAGGACCCGTACTCGCTGCGCTGCCAGCCACAGGTCATGGGCGCCTGCCTGACCCAGTTGCGCCAGGCTGCCGAGGTGCTGGGTATCGAAGCCAACGCCGTGTCGGACAACCCGCTGGTATTCGCGGCCGAAGGTGACGTGATTTCCGGCGGTAACTTCCACGCCGAGCCTGTGGCCATGGCCGCCGACAACCTCGCCCTGGCCATTGCCGAAATCGGCTCGCTCAGCGAGCGCCGCATCTCGTTGATGATGGACAAGCACATGTCCCAGCTGCCGCCGTTCCTGGTGGAAAACGGTGGGGTCAACTCCGGCTTCATGATCGCCCAGGTCACCGCAGCCGCCCTGGCCAGCGAAAACAAGGCCCTGTCGCACCCGCACAGCGTCGACAGCCTGCCGACCTCGGCCAACCAGGAAGACCACGTCTCGATGGCCCCGGCTGCCGGCAAGCGCTTGTGGGAAATGGCCGAGAACACCCGCGGCGTGCTCGCCATCGAATGGCTGGGCGCCTGCCAGGGCCTTGACCTGCGCAAAGGCCTGAAGACCTCGGCCAAGCTGGAGCAGGCGCGCCAGGCGCTGCGCAGCGAAGTGCCGCACTACGACCGTGACCGCTTCTTCGCGCCAGACATCGAAAAGGCTGTGGAACTGTTGGCCAAGGGTAGCCTGACCGGCTTGCTGCCGGCGGGTGTACTGCCAAGCCTGTAATGCCCCCGGGGCCGCTGTGCGGCCCATCGCCGGCAAGCCAGCTCCCACATTGACGGCGCAAACCCTGTCTCTGTGGGAGCTGGCTTGCCGGCGATTGGGCTGCAAGGCAGCCCCTATCGATCTCACGACCACAAAAACAATTTAAGGACGTGACATGCAACAAGCTGAAGGTCTCAAGCGCGGGCTAAGTGCCCGGCACATCCGTTTCATGGCGCTCGGTTCCGCTATCGGTACCGGGCTTTTCTACGGTTCCGCCTCGGCCATCCAGATGGCCGGCCCGGCTGTTCTGCTGGCCTACCTGATCGGCGGCGCCGCCGTGTTCATGGTCATGCGCGCGCTCGGTGAAATGGCCGTGCACAACCCGGTTGCCGGCTCCTTCGGCCACTACGCCAGCACCTACCTGGGGCCCATGGCCGGCTTCATCCTCGGCTGGACCTACGCCTTCGAGATGGTCATCGTCGCCATTGCCGACGTCACCGCCTTCGGTATCTACATGGGCTTCTGGTTCCCGGAAGTGGCCCGCTGGATCTGGGTGCTGGGCATCGTGTTCCTGATCGGCGGCCTCAACCTGTGCAACGTCAAGGTGTTCGGCGAGATGGAGTTCTGGCTGTCGCTGCTCAAGGTCGGCGCCATCGTGGCGATGATCCTGGCCGGCCTCGGCATCATGGCCTTCGGCTTCAGCCAGGTAGGTACCGGGCAGGCGGTGGGCGTCAGCAATCTGTTCGAGCATGGCGGCTTCATGCCCAATGGCGTAGGCGGCCTGATCGCGTCCTTTGCCGTGGTGATGTTCGCCTTCGGCGGTATCGAGATCATCGGCGTCACCGCCGGTGAAGCCAAGGACCCGCAGCGGGTCATCCCCAAGGCGATCAACGCCGTGCCCCTGCGCATCCTGCTGTTCTATGTGCTTACCCTGTTTGTACTGATGTGCCTGTACCCATGGCCGCAGATCGGTAGCGAGGGCAGCCCGTTCGTGCAGATATTCAGCAACCTGGGCATTGGCTCTGCCGCCGCAGTGCTGAACGTGGTGGTGATTTCCGCCGCGATCTCCGCCATCAACAGCGACATCTTCGGCGCCGGCCGCATGATGTACGGCCTGGCCCAGCAAGGTCACGCCCCGCGCAGCTTCAGCAAGCTGTCGAAGCATGGCGTGCCGTGGATGACCGTGGTGGTGATGGGCGCCGCACTGCTGGTCGGTGTGCTGCTGAACTACCTGATCCCGGAAAACGTGTTCCTGCTGATTGCCTCCATCGCCACCTTCGCCACCGTTTGGGTGTGGCTGATGATCCTGGTCACCCAGGTGGCCATGCGCCGCAGCATGAGCCGTGAAGAGGTTGCCCAGCTCAAGTTCCCGGTTCCGTTCTGGCCATACGGCCCGGCCATGGCCATTGCGTTCATGGTGTTCATCTTTGGCGTGCTCGGCTACTTCCCGGACAGCCAGCCGGCCTTGCTGGTCGGGGTGGTCTGGGTGGTGTTCCTGGTGGCCTCCTACCTGCTGTGGTGCAAGCCGCGGGCAGGGCAGGGCCAGCCGGTATCGGAGCCGGTCGAGTTGCACCGCTAGCAAAGGAGATTGTGCATGAGAACCCTCTGGCAGCATTGCCATGTGGCAACCATGGCCGAGGGCCGCTACTCGAGCATCGAGGACGCGGCCATCGTGACCAATGCCGGGCTGATCGAGTGGATCGGCCCACGGGCCGAGCTGGCGCCGGTCGATGCCGAGCGCACCGTTGACCTGGGCGGCGCCTGGGTCACCCCGGGGCTGATCGACTGCCACACCCATGCGGTGTTTGGTGGTAACCGCAGCGGCGAGTTCGAGCAGCGCCTGCAAGGCGTGAGCTACGCCGAAATTGCCGCCCAGGGTGGTGGCATCGCCAGCACCGTGCGGGCCACCCGTGCGGCCAGCGAGGACGAGCTGTTTGCCAGTGCCCGGCAGCGGGTTCAGGCATTGATGCGCGATGGCGTGACCACCATCGAGATCAAGTCCGGCTACGGCCTGGACCTGGCCAACGAGCGCAAGATGCTGCGCGTGGCCCGGCGCCTGGCCGACGAGCTGCCGCTGGCGGTGCGTGCCACCTGCCTGGCCGCGCATGCCTTGCCACCGGAGTACGCTGGCCGCGCCGACGACTACATCGCGCACATCTGCGACGAAATGCTGCCGGCCCTGGCCGCAGAAGGCCTGGTGGATGCGGTGGATGCGTTCTGCGAACACCTGGCGTTCTCCCCGGCCCAGGTCGAGCGACTGTTCATCAAGGCGCGCGAGCTGGGCCTGCCGGTCAAGCTGCACGCCGAACAGCTGTCGTCGTTGCACGGGTCAAGCCTGGCGGCGCGCTACCAGGCGCTGTCGGCTGACCACCTGGAATTCATGACCGAAGAAGACGCCATCGCCATGGCTGCAGCCGGCACTGTCGCCGTGCTGCTGCCGGGGGCCTTCTACTTCTTGCGCGAAACTCAGCTGCCGCCGATGGACGCCCTGCGCCGCCACGGGGTGAAGATTGCCCTGGCCAGCGACCTCAACCCCGGCACCTCGCCAGGGTTGTCGCTGCGGCTGATGTTGAACATGGGCTGCACGTGTTTTCGCATGACGCCAGAAGAAGCACTGGCCGGTGTCACGGTACACGCCGCCACGGCGCTAGGCCTGGGCGAGAGCCACGGCTCGCTGGAAGCGGGCAAGGTGGCCGACTTCGTCGCCTGGCAAATCGAACGCCCTGCCGACCTGGCCTACTGGCTGGGCGGCGACCTGCCCAAGCGCGTGGTGCGCAAGGGCCACGAAATCTCCAACTGAGCGAGGCGAGATGGACAAGGTACTGAGTTTTCACCAAGGCAGCCTGCCGCTGTTGATCAGCATGCCCCATGCCGGGCTGAACCTGACCGACGCCGTTCGCGACGGGCTGGTCGAGCAGGCGCGCAGCTTGCCGGATACCGACTGGCACATCCCGCAGCTGTATGACTTTGCTCAAGAGATGGGGGCCAGCGTGGTGGCGGCGGAGTATTCGCGCTTCGTCATCGACCTCAACCGCCCGGATGACGACACGCCGCTGTACGCCGGCGCTACCACCGGCCTGTACCCGGCCACACTGTTCGAGGGCGAGCCGCTGTTCAAGGCAGGCCTGGAGCCGACGACCGAGCAGCGCAAGCAATACCTTGAGCAGATCTGGCGCCCGTACCACGACACGCTTCGCAATGAGCTGATTCGACTGCGTGAGCAGTTTGGCTATGCGCTGCTGTGGGACGCCCACTCGATCCGTTCGCACATCCCGCATCTGTTCGATGGCACGCTGCCGGACTTCAACCTGGGCACGTTCAACGGCGCCAGCTGCGATCCGGCGCTTGCCGAGCGACTGGAGGACGTGTGTGCCCAGGCGCAGAATTACAGCCATGTGCTCAATGGCCGTTTCAAGGGCGGGCACATCACCCGCCACTACGGCGACCCCGCTCAGCATATTCATGCGGTGCAACTGGAGCTGGCGCAGAGTACCTACATGAATGAGGTCGAGCCCTTCGCCTACCGCGACGACCTGGCCCAACCTACCCGCCAGGTGTTGCGCCACTTGCTTGAGGAAACCTTGGCCTGGGGGAAGCAGCGCTACGGCGTCTGACCCTTGGCATTCGCCTCGGCATAGGCCTTCAGCCCGGCTTCGGCGAAGGCCCGGTCGAGCGCCGGGGTAGCGCTGTTGACTGCTCGGCACATGAACTCACCACGGGGGGCATGCTCTTGCTGCAATTCAGGTTTATGATGGCCCACGGCTGAATAAACCTCACACGGAGTGCGCAATGCAGACCCTGTACCCGCAGATCAAACCCTACGCCCGGCACGATCTGGCCGTGGAAGCGCCGCATGTGCTGTATGTCGACGAAAGCGGCTCGCCAGAAGGTCTGCCGGTGGTGTTCATCCACGGTGGCCCGGGGGCCGGTTGCGACGCCCAGAGCCGGTGCTATTTCGATCCCAACCTGTACCGCATCATCACCTTCGACCAGCGCGGCTGTGGCCGCTCCACGCCGCATGCGAGCCTGGAGAACAACACCACCTGGCACCTGGTCGAAGACCTCGAGCGTATCCGTGAGCACTTGGGCATCGACAAATGGGTACTGTTCGGCGGCTCGTGGGGCTCGACCCTGGCCCTGGCGTATGCCCAGACCCACCCCGAGCGCGTGCACGGCCTGATCCTGCGCGGCATCTTCCTGTGCCGCCCGCAGGAAATCGAGTGGTTCTATCAGGAGGGCGCCAGTCGTCTGTTCCCCGATTACTGGCAAGACTACATTGCGCCGATCCCGCCGGAAGAGCGCGGCGACCTGGTCAAGGCATTCCACAAGCGCCTCACCGGCAACGACCAGATCGCCCAGATGCATGCCGCCAAGGCCTGGTCCACCTGGGAGGGCCGCACTGCCACCCTGCGCCCCAACCCGCTGGTAGTCGACCGCTTCTCCGAGCCGCAGCGCGCGCTGTCGATTGCCCGCATCGAATGCCACTATTTCATGAACAACGCGTTCCTCGAGCCGGACCAGCTGATCCGCGACCTGCCGAAAATCGCCCATTTGCCTGCAGTGATCGTGCATGGCCGTTACGACGTGATCTGCCCGCTGGACAATGCCTGGGCGCTGCACCAGGCGTGGCCCAACAGTGAGTTGAAGGTCATTCGTGACGCCGGCCACGCCGCCTCCGAGCCTGGCATCACCGATGCCCTGGTGCGTGCGGCCGACCAGATGGCCCGGCGCCTGCTCGACCTGCCCCTGGAAGAAGCATGAGGGCGCTGCTGCAGCGTGTGCGCGGTGCGCGTGTCGAAGTTGCGGGGGAGGTGGTCGGCGCCATCGACCAGGGTTTGCTGGTGCTGGTCGCGGTCGAGCCTGAAGATTCCCCTGAGCTGGCCGACAAGCTACTGCACAAGCTGTTGAACTACCGTGTGTTCAGCGACGAGCAGGGCAAGATGAACCTGTCGCTCAAGGATGTCGGGGGTGGGTTGCTGCTGGTGTCGCAATTCACCTTGGCAGCGGACACCCGCAACGGCATGCGCCCGAGCTTCTCGACGGCAGCGCCGCCGGCCCTGGGCGCCGAATTGTTCGACTATCTTTTGCAGCAGGCCAAAGGCAAGCACGCCGATGTGGCGAGCGGGCGATTCGGCGCGGACATGCAGGTGCACCTGGTCAATGATGGCCCAGTGACATTCTTGTTACAAATATGAGGTCAAAAACCCTTTGTTTATGGGCAAACAAGGGGTTTTGTACAATAAATAGTTGTTCCAGCCTGATGCGTTGTCACGCGACCTGCTGGATAATCGCGCGCTGCATGGACCTGCGTTCGCAGGTTCGTTTCACTCTGACTCGAGCATTGTCTGGATCCGTTTGGGGAATCATTACGCCCTCACGGGGTCCGAACAGTGCTCGCCAACCCGGCATTTGTCGCTGGCCGTTGGTTTCATGATCTGTTTTCGGCGAGGGTTGCTCGTGATTGTTAGTCCCCAAAAAGCATCAAGAATCCCCGGCATCCGCCTGCGCAAGGCCCTGATGGCCAGCGTGGCTCTGGTCGGCCTGATGAGCGCGGGCCAGCTGTGGGCATTCAATCTTGACGATGTTGCAGCCAAGGCAAAGGATCTGGCCGGCCAGAAGTACGACGCACCAAAAAGCAACCTGCCGGCAGTATTCCGCGACATGAAGTTCGCGGATTACCAGAAAATTCATTTCCTGCAGGAAAAGGCCGAGTGGGCCAAGGACAAGACCCCATTCAAGCTGTCGTTCTATCACCAGGGCATGCACTTCGACACCCCGGTGAAAATCAACGAGGTCACGGCCACCACGGTCGAGGAAATCAAGTACGACCCGAGCCGTTTCGAGTTCGGTGACGTGCCGCACGACCCGGAAACCACCAAGAACCTGGGTTACGCCGGTTTCCGCGTGCTTTACCCGATCAACAAGGCCGACAAGCAGGACGAGATCATGACCCTGCTTGGCGCCAGCTATTTCCGCGTGGTCGGCAAGGGCCATGTCTACGGTTTGTCGGCGCGTGGCCTGGCCATCGACACCGCACTGCCGTCGGGCGAAGAATTCCCGCGCTTTACCGAGTTCTGGGTCGAGAAGCCCAAACCGGCCGACAAGCACCTGGTGATCTACGCCCTGCTGGACTCGCCGCGTTCTACCGGCGCCTACAAGCTGACCCTGCGCCCGGGCAACGACACTGTGGTCGACGTGCAGTCCCGCGTGTTCCTGCGTGACCAGGTCAGCCGCCTGGGCATTGCGCCGTTGACCAGCATGTACCTGTTCGGCCCCAACCAGCCATCCAAGGTCCTCAACTATCGCCCGGCCCTGCACGATTCCGAAGGCCTGTCGATTCATGCCGACAACGGCGAGTGGCTGTGGCGTCCGCTGAACAACCCGAAACACCTGGCGGTGAGCAACTTCAGCGTTGAAAACCCGCGCGGTTTCGGCCTGATGCAGCGTCAGCGCGCCTTCAGCGACTATGAAGACCTCGACGACAACTACCAGAAGCGTCCAAGCGCCTGGATCGAGCCAAAGGGTGACTGGGGCAAAGGCACCGTCGATCTGGTAGAGATCCCGACTGCGGACGAAACCAACGACAATATCGTTGCCTTCTGGAGCCCGGAAAAACTGCCTGAGCCAGGCAAGCCGTTCGAGTACGCCTACCGCCTGCACTTCACCATTGATGAAGCGAAGTTCCAGGCGGCTGAACTGGGCTCGGTCAAGCAGACCCTGCGCTCCACCGGCGACGTCAAGCAGTCCAACCTGATCCGTCAGCCAGACGGCAGCGTGGCCTTCCTGGTCGATTTCGCAGGCCCGGCCCTGGCCGCCCTGCCGGAAGACACCGCAGTGCGCAGCCTGATCAGCGTGGGCGACAACGCCGAGGTGGTCGAGAACAATCTGCGCTATAACCCTGAGACCAAGGGCTGGCGCCTGACCCTGCGCTTGAAGGTCAAGGAAGCCAACAAGTCGACCGAAATGCGTGCCTCGCTGGTGCGCGACGTACCGGTCGAGCCCGCCAAGCCTTCCCAGGACACCAAGCAGGACAAGGCCGCAGCCAAGCATGCCAAGGCCGAAAAAGCGGTCAAGGCCGAGCAACCTGCCAAGGCTGACCAACCTGCCGCCGATGCGGCGCCCACCAACGGGGCCCCGGCCACCACCGAGAAGGTGCTGACCGAGACCTGGAGCTATCAGTTGCCTGCCGATGAGTAACTCAAGCGCAAGGCCGGTACCGCTTGGCGAGTACCTGGCCCACCTACCATTGAGCGACGAGCAACGGGCGGAACTTGCCAGCTGCACCTCGTTCAGTGAGCTGCACCAACGCCTGGCGGCCAACCCGGCCGCCGATTCCGCCGAGGCGGTGCAGGCCTCGGTCGGCTCACGCCTGACCGTTGGCAGTGCCGCCGAACTGGAAGACGCCGAAATGCTCGGCGTCGATGGCAGCGGCCGCCTGTGCCTGAAGATCGCCCCGCCGATCAACCGCACCAAGGTCGTGCCAGAGCCTTGGCGGACCAACGTGCTGATCCGCATGTGGCGGCGCATGACCGGTCGCCCGAATGCGCCGCAGCCGCCCAAGCGCGAGCTGCCGCCGGCACGCTGGCGTACGGTCGGTTCGATCCGCCGTTACATCCTGCTGACCCTGATGATCGGCCAGACCATCATCGCTGGCTGGTACATGAAGGGCATCCTGCCGTACCAGGGCTGGTCGTTTGTCGACCTCGACGAAATCCTCAGCCAGTCGCTGTGGGACACGGTGGTGCAGGTGTGGCCGTATGCCCTGCAGACATCCATCCTGATTCTCTTCGGCATCCTCTTCTGCTGGGTGTCGGCGGGCTTCTGGACCGCGCTGATGGGCTTCCTCGAGCTGCTCACCGGGCGCGACAAGTACAAGATTTCGGGCAGCAGTGCCGGCAATGAGCCGATTGCACCCGAGGCGCGTACCGCGCTGGTGATGCCGATCTGCAACGAAGACGTGCCGCGCGTGTTCGCCGGCCTGCGTGCAACGTTCGAATCGGTAGCCGCCAGCGGCAACCTCGACCGTTTTGACTTCTTCGTGCTCAGCGACACCAATGACACCGACATCGCCGTGGCCGAGCAACAAGCCTGGCTGGACGTGTGCCGCGAGACCAAGGGCTTCGGCCGCATCTTCTACCGTCGCCGCCGGCGCCGGGTGAAGCGCAAGAGTGGCAACCTCGACGACTTCTGCCGTCGCTGGGGTGGCGATTACAAGTACATGGTCGTGCTCGACGCCGACAGCGTCATGAGCGGCGAGTGCCTGAGCAGCCTGGTGCGCCTGATGGAGGCCAACCCGGACGCCGGCATCATCCAGACCGGCCCGAGAGCCTCGGGCATGGACACCCTGTATGCGCGCATGCAGCAGTTTGCCACCCGCGTGTACGGCCCGCTGTTCACCGCCGGCCTGCACTTCTGGCAGCTGGGCGAATCGCACTACTGGGGCCACAACGCGATCATCCGCATGAAACCCTTCATCGAGCACTGCGCGCTGGCGCCGTTGCCGGGCAAGGGCGCGTTTGCCGGGGCAATTCTTTCCCACGACTTCGTCGAAGCTGCGCTGATGCGCCGTGCCGGCTGGGGAGTGTGGATCGCCTACGACCTGCCAGGCAGTTACGAAGAGCTGCCGCCCAACCTGCTGGACGAGCTCAAGCGTGACCGCCGCTGGTGCCACGGCAACCTGATGAACTTCCGCCTGTTCCTGGTCAAGGGCATGCACCCGGTGCATCGCGCGGTGTTCCTGACCGGGGTGATGTCGTACCTGTCGGCGCCGCTGTGGTTCCTGTTCCTGGTGCTGTCGACGGCGCTGCTGGCGACCAACACCCTGATGGAACCGCAGTATTTCATCGAACCGTACCAGCTGTACCCGCTGTGGCCGCAGTGGCACCCGGAAAAGGCCGTGGCGCTGTTCTCCACCACCATCGTGCTGCTGTTCCTGCCCAAGCTGCTCAGCGTCATCCTGATCTGGGCCAAGGGCGCCACCGAGTTTGGTGGGCGGATCAAGGTCACCCTGTCGATGCTGATGGAGATGCTGTTCTCCATGCTGCTGGCACCGGTGCGCATGATCTTCCACACCCGCTTCGTGCTGGCCGCGTTCCTCGGCTGGGCTGCGACCTGGAACTCGCCCCAGCGTGACGACGACTCCACGCCGTGGAGCGAAGCCGTGCGCCGCCATGGCCCGCAGACCCTGCTGGGCATTGCCTGGGCATCGCTGGTGGCCTGGCTGAACCCGAGCTTCCTGTGGTGGCTGGCGCCGATCGTCGGTTCGCTGGTGCTGTCGATCCCGGTTTCGGTGATTTCCAGCCGCACCCGCCTGGGCCTGGCGGCCAAGGACGAGAAGCTGTTCCTCATCCCCGAGGAATACGCCACCCCGCAAGAGCTGCTGGCCACTGACCAGTACACCCACGAGAACCGCTGGCATGCCCTGCATGACGGCTTCGTGCGGGCGGTGGTCGACCCACGGCAGAACGCCCTGGCCTGCGCCATGGCCACTGCCCGGCACGGCCAGGCGGCGCCGATCGAGGCACTGCGTGCCGAGCGCGTGGCCAAGGCAATGGAGGTCGGGCCGAAAGGGCTGGACCTCAATACCCGCCTGGCCCTGCTCAGCGACCCGGTGGCACTGACCCGCCTGCATGAGCAAGTATGGGCCGAGCATAATGCGGCGTGGATCGATGTGTGGCGTGCTTCTATCAAGAACGACCCGCATTCGCCGCTGTTGCCGTTGCACCCGGAGAATGAAGGCCAGCCGGCACTCGTCGGCGCCTGACAGGGCCTATTCGCGGGTGAACCCGCTCCCACAGGGGCTGTTCAGTACCTTGTGGGAGCGGGTTCACCCGCGAAGCTTTTAGGGCCCCCCTATTTTGGCCAACAAAGTCCCCCTCAACTCTAGGTCCCCGGGCCGCCATGCGTTAGCATCCCTCCCCGATATGCCACATCGGCCAGTACGGCCGTGCCAACAATAAGATTCGCTACTTTTCTTGCTAGGGGACTTGGTGATGATCAAGAAATACCTTTCGCGGCTGCTGGTCGGTGTTACCGCCCTGGTCGCAGTCACGGCAGCCCAGGCGGGCGCCATCGATGACGCGGTCAAGCGCGGCACCTTGCGGGTGGGCATGGACCCGACCTACATGCCGTTCCAGATGACCAACAAGCGTGGCGAGATCATCGGCTTCGAGGTCGATATCCTCAAGGCCATGGCCAAGTCCATGGGCGTGAAGTTCGAGGCCGTTTCCACCGCCTATGACGGCATCATCCCGGCCCTGCTGACTGACAAGTTCGACATGATCGGCAGCGGCATGACCCTGACCCAGGAACGCAACCTGCGCCTGAACTTCAGCGAGCCCTTCATCGTGGTTGGCCAGACCCTGCTGATCCGCAAGGAACTGGCCGGCGAGATCAAGTCGTACAAGGACCTGAACAACGAGAAGTACCGCCTCACCTCCAAGCTCGGCACCACCGGCGAGATGGTTTCCAAGAAGCTGATCGGCAAGGCCCAGTACCATGGCTACGACAACGAGCAAGAGGCGGTGATGGATGTGGTCAACGGCAAGGCTGACGCCTTTGTCTATGACGCCCCGTACAACGTTGTGGCAGTGGAGAAGGCCGGGGCCGGCAAGCTGCTGTTCCTCGAAGAACCCTTCACCTACGAGCCGCTGGCCTTCGGCCTGAAGAAAGGCGACTACGACAGCATCAACTTCATCAACAACTTCCTGCACCAGATCAAGCATGACGGGACCTACGATCGTATCCACGACAAGTGGTTCAAGAACAAGGACTGGCTAAAGGAAATGGAATAAAGCCCAGGCCACAAGCCGGCTTTATGACCCCGACGCGCAGGCAAACCCTGCGCGTTCGCATTTACGGAAGTACCCCACGTGATCAAATACAAGAAAGCCCAGTGGCCCTGGCATGGGCTGACCGCCCTGGTCCTGGTGGGCCTGGCGATCAGCCTGTACATGGCTACCTCGATGATTTCCTACGAGTGGCGCTGGAACCGCGTACCCCAGTATTTCGCCTACAAGGCCGAGGATACGCAGCGCGCCGCCGGTTACGGTACCGTGCAGGAAATCGTCATCTCCGGCGATAACGCCCGTGTCACGCTGAAGGACGACAGCGGCGCCGAGCAAGTGCTTGAGGTGGCCAAGGACAGCCTGCAACTGAGCCGCGGCGACGATGTTGCCGAAGGCGACGCGATCGGCGTAACCCGGCATTGGGCCGCGGGCCCGCTGGCCTGGGGCCTGTGGACCACGCTGTGGATTTCGGTAGTGTCCGGCGCGCTGGGCCTGCTGATCGGCCTGTTCGCCGGGTTGTGCCGGTTGTCGAACAACCCGACCCTGCGTGACCTGTCCACCGTCTATGTCGAGCTGGTGCGCGGCACGCCGCTGCTGGTGCAGATCTTCATCTTCTACTTCTTTATCGGCACCGTGCTCAATCTGTCCCGCGAGTTCGCCGGGGTAGCGGCGCTGGCGCTGTTCACCGGCGCCTACGTGGCGGAAATCGTCCGTGCCGGCGTGCAGTCGATCGCCAAGGGCCAGAACGAAGCAGCCCGCTCGCTGGGGCTGAACACCAGCCAGTCGATGCGCCACGTGATCCTGCCGCAGGCGTTCAAGCGCGTGCTGCCACCGCTGGCTGGGCAGTTCATCAGCCTGGTCAAGGACACGTCGCTGGTGTCGGTGATCGCCATCACCGAGCTGACCAAGAGCGGCCGCGAGGCCATCACCACCTCGTTCTCGACCTTCGAGATCTGGTTCTGCGTGGCAGGCCTGTACCTGCTGATCAACCTGCCGCTGTCGCACATTGCCAGCCGGCTTGAGCGGAGGCTTGCGCAAAGTGATTGAAGTTCGTGACCTGGTAAAGATCTTCGATACCCGCGGCCAGGTGGTGCGTGCGGTAGACAACGTCACCACCCGCGTGGCCAAGGCCGAAGTGGTGGTGGTGCTGGGCCCGTCGGGTTCGGGCAAGTCGACCTTCCTGCGCTGCCTCAACGGCCTGGAGCACTTCGACGAAGGCCACGTGGCCATCGACGGCTTGCAGCTGGCCGACCCGAAAACCGACATCAACGCCTACCGCCGCGAAGTCGGCATGGTGTTCCAGCACTTCAACCTGTTCCCGCACATGACCGTGCTGGAAAACCTGTGCCTGGCACAGAAGGTGGTGCGCAAGCGCAACAAGGCCGAGCGCGAAGTCAAGGCCCGAGCGTTGCTGGAGAAGGTAGGTATTGCCCAGAAGGCCAATGAATACCCTTCGCGCCTGTCCGGCGGCCAGCAGCAGCGCGTAGCCATTGCCCGTGCCCTGGCCATGGACCCGAAGGTGATGCTGTTCGACGAGCCGACCTCGGCGCTGGACCCGGAAATGGTCGGCGAAGTGCTGGACGTGATGAAGACCCTGGCCCAGGAAGGCATGACCATGGTCTGCGTCACCCACGAAATGGGCTTTGCCCGCGAAGTGGCCGACCGGGTGCTGTTCTTCGACCACGGCAAGCTGCTGGAAGATTCGCCGCCGGCGGAGTTCTTTGCCGCACCGAAAGACCCGCGTGCGCAGGCGTTCCTGCGCCAGGTGCTGTAATGGCCGGGGGCGCTTTGCGCCCCTTTCGCCGGCAAGCCAGCCCCCAGAGGGATCGCGCCGGCCTCTGGGAACTGAGCTACATGGTTGCTGTTGCAGGCACACCGCAGTATTGAGAATTGTGCATTCCCTGTGGGAGCTGGCTTGCCAGCGATTGGGCTGCGAGCAGCTCCGGCAATCTCAGATGTTGAAACGCCCTACCATCCCCCGCAACTCCCGCCCCAACTGCTCCAGCTCGCCACTCGACGCCGCCGTCTGCTCACTGGCCGCACTGGTCTGATCAGACACATCCCGCACGTTCAGCACACTGCGGTTGATCTGCTCGGCCACCACGCTCTGCTCTTCGCTGGCCGTGGCGATCTGCTGGTTCATGCCCTGGATGTTCGACACCGTGTCGGTGATCTGGCTCAGCGCATCGCCAGCCCTGCGGCTCAGCTCCACGCTCTGCTCGGTCAGGCTCTTGCTGCTGTCCAGTAGCCGGGTCACTTCGTCGGTACCGTTGTGCAGGCTGTCGATCAATTGGCCGATTTCCTCTGTCGCGGTCGAAGTTCGCTGGGCCAACCCGCGCACCTCATCGGCCACCACGGCAAACCCGCGCCCGGCTTCCCCCGCCCGCGCTGCTTCGATCGCCGCGTTCAGGGCCAGCAGGTTGGTCTGCTCGGACACCGACTTGATCACATCGAGGATGCTGCCAATGCGCTGGCTCTCGCCCGCCAGGTGCTGCATGGCGGCCAGGCAATGGTCCATCTGCCCGGCCAGTTGCTCGATGCGGCCGATGGCTTCGGCGACCACCTGGTCACCCATCTGCGCCTGCTGGTCAGCGTTGGTGGCGGCCAGCGAGGCTTGCTCGGCGTTCTGCGCCACTTCCTGCACGGTGGCGCTCATCTGGTTCATGGCGGTGGCCACCTGGTCGGTTTCCTCGCGCTGCTGGTTGATGCGCAGCTTGGTGTCTTCGCTGCTGGCCGCCAGCTGCGTGGCGGCCTGGGACAGCTGGCCGACACCCTGGTCGATACCACCGATAAGCGCGCGCAGGCTCAGGGTCATCTCGCGCATGCTGCTCTGCAACTGGCCCATCTCGTCGCGGCGTTGCACCGTGTCGACCTGGGTCAGGTCGCCCTTGGCAATGCGTGCGGCTACAGCCAGCGTCTGGCGCAAGGGCTGGGTTATCTGCAAGGTGATCAGCCAGGCGGCCAGCACCCCAACCGCCAGCGCCAGCAGCGCCACGGTGGTCAGCAGTGAGCGGGCAGCCAGGGCTTCGCTGTCGCGTTGTGCGACCTTGCGTTTGCCCAGCTCCAGGCTGACCGCGCGCAGTTCGTTGCCCATATTTTCCATGTTGTTTTGCAGCTGCTCGACGCGCACGGCAGCGCGACGATACTGGTCCAGGATGGCGCGATACTTGGCCAGCTCGACCCCCGGCTGTTCACTGAGTGCGCGTGGCAAGCCCAGCGGCGCCAGGCCCCTGAGCAGTTGCCCAAGGCTATTGTCGGCGGCGTTCAAGGCGCTGTCGCCGACCTTGGCAAAGTCTTCGACGGGGGTGAAGGTATAGGCCGGTACCAGGCTCTGCTGATTGGCGCCGTCGACATGCCGGGTGAGCGTGTCCATCAGGCCTAGCACGCCACTTTGCTGGCTGTCGGCAGGCATCTTGAGCAAGGCCTGGGTCTGCAGTTCGTCGATGACTGCATTGAGCTTTTGCTCCTGCACCTGCATGGCCTCGCGCAAGGCAATGCGATTGGCGACACTGCGTTGCAGTTCGCTGAAGTCGTCGCGCAGGCGCTGCAGCAGGGCCAGCTTTTCAGTCAGCATTTGCCGCGATTCATCGACGCTGCTGCGTTGTTGCAGCGTGGTCAGCATGTTGTCGAGCTGGTCGAGGATACTGCCCATCCGCGATTTGCTGGCGTCGTCGTCGAGCACGCGGTAGGTGATGCGTTCCGCGCGCAGGTCCTTGGTCAGGTCGTTGATCAGGCCGATTTCGCTGAGTTGCTGCGAGCGAACAATGGCGTCATCCAGCGCGCGCCAGCCGCTGATCGTGGTGGCCAGGGTAAGCAGCAGGACCACGGCAAAGCCTAGGGCCAGCTTGGCAGCGACGCTGATGTTGCCGAGCTTGCGGTTGAGGTAGCCGAGCATGGGAAGTCTCCGAGCGATTGAGAGAGGGGATGCAGGCGCATTGCTGGCATCACACCTTTGCCAATCGGCAGCGGAGCTGTAGGACTTGACCTGATAATCAGGTAGGAAAATTCGCTGCAGTGGGTAGGAAATGTTTCGCCCTGTGCCGGCCTCTTCGCGGGTTCACCCGCGAAGAGGCCGGCACAGGCTATAAATTCTCCAGATCAGAGCCTGAACCGCCCCACCAACCCCTGTAAATGGGTGCCTAGCCGCGCCAGCTCCACACTCGAACTGGCCGTCTCTTCACTGGCCGCCGAGGTCTGGTCGGAGATATCCCGCACATTCATGACGCTGCGGTTGATCTCCTCGGCTACCGCCGTCTGTTCCTCCGCCGCCGTGGCAATCTGCTGGTTCATCGCCTGGATCGACGATACGGTACGGGTGATCGTCTCCAGCGAGCTGCCGGCACGGCGGGTCAGCTCGACGCTGCTGTCGGTCAGCTGGCGGCTGTTGTCCATCACGCTGGCCACCCGTTGGGTGCCGCTTTGCAGGCCGGCGATCAGCTCTTCAATCTCTTCGGTCGACTGCTGGGTACGCTGGGCCAGGCTGCGCACTTCGTCGGCTACCACGGCAAAGCCACGGCCAGCCTCGCCGGCGCGGGCGGCTTCGATGGCCGCGTTGAGGGCAAGCAGGTTGGTCTGCTGCGCTACCGACTTGATCACGTCGAGCACACTGCCGATCTTGTCGCTTTCGGCCTTGAGCTGGTTCATCGCCTCGCTTGAGTTGACCACTTCTCCGGCCAGGCGCTCGATCTGCGCGACCGCCTCGCCGACTACCCGGTCGCCTTCACGGGCCTGCTGGTCGGCCATCAGGGCGGCCTCCGAGGCCTGTTCCGCATTGCGTGCCACTTCATGCACGGTGGCAGTCATCTGGTTCATGGCGGTCGCTACCTGATCGGTCTCGACCTTCTGGTTGTTGACCCCCGCGCTGGTCTGCTCGGTGACAGCCGACAGCTGTTCGGCCGCACTGGCAATCTGGGTGACGCCATCGCCGATGCCGCCGATCAGTTCGCGCAGGCCCTGGGTCATGCGCTGCATGCTGGCTTGCAACTGGCCCAGTTCATCGCGTCGCTGCACCTGCAGCTGGTTCTCGGTCAGGTCGCCATTGGCCACGCGTTCGGCGGCGCGCAAGGTCTGGCGCAGCGGGATGATGATCTGCCGGGTGATGGCCCAGGCTGCCAGCAGGCCCAACGCCAGCGCCAGCACCGTAGCCATGGCGAGCAGGCTCTTGGCCCGCGCGGCACCTTCATCGCGCACGACGGTTTGCGAGGCAGTCATCGCCTGGCTGGCTTTCAGCAAGACCGTGCCCTGGTCGGCCATGCGCCGCAATGCCTGCTCCGTGGCGTCCGGGTCGGCAGCGGACCGGCTGAGGTCGGCGTACGCTTGCCGATATTCGCGTACGGCTGCCAGCTGCTGCTGAAGGCGTTGCTGATCCTCAGGTTGGTCGATCTGCCCTAGCATCAGCTGGATCTGCCGCTCCAGGTCGTTCAGGGCCTTCTCCAGCTCTGCCACGGCCACGTTGTCGCGGTTGCGTTCGTAGTGTTGCCGGGCAATGCGCAAGTCCTGGGTGTACTGGTGAATCACCGAGATATTGCCCAGCTTGTCGCCACGATCGATGATGCTGTCCATGCCCAGCCAGCCGGTCACGGTGATGGCCAGGGTCAGCAGCAGCACCAGGCCGAAGCCCAGCCCCAGTTTGCGATTGACGCTCACATTGCCCAACGATTGGGCTAACCCTTGATACATGTACGACTCCCCGGCGCCTTGGCAGCACAAATAGTTGTTGTGTTGCCAAGGCCATCGGCCTGGGGGAGGGAAACTTGATGGGCGAAAAAGTGGCGTTTACGTCAGAAAATACGCGAAAGCAGCGCAGTTACTGCAGTCTCGACGCGCAAGATGCGATCACCCAACTGCACTGGCGCCAAGCCGGCCTTGCCCAGCAGGTCGACTTCGTAGGGGATCCAGCCACCCTCGGGGCCGATGGCCAGGGTCACGGCTTGTTCCACGGCGCGCGGGCAGGCGGGGTAGGGGCCGGGGTGGCCTACCAGGCCGAGAGTACCGGCGGCGATGGCCGGCAGACGGTCTTCGACGAAGGGCTTGAAGCGCTTTTCGATGATCACCTCGGGCAGCACGGTATCGCGCGCCTGCTCGAGGCCGAGGATAAGGTTGTCGCGGATGCTTTCCGGCTGCAGGAAGGGCGTTTGCCAGAAGCTTTTCTCGACCTTGTAGCTGTTCAGCAGGATCAGCCGCGGCACGCCCAGCGTCGCCACGGTCTGGAACAGCCGCCGCAGCATTTTCGGCCGTGGCACAGCCAGCACCAGGGTCAGCGGCAGTTTGGTTGGCGGCTGCTGGTCGAAGGCGACTTCAAGTTCGGCTTCGTGCTTGTCCAGGCGCAGCACGGTAGCCTTGCCCATCAGGCCGTTGATACGGCCCACGCGCAGGTTGTCGCCCACCGCCACGCGATGGATTTCCTGCATGTGGGTGAAGCGCCGATCAGCGAGAACGACACGGTCGGCCGAAACGAAGTCGGCCTCTTCAAGGAGCAACAGGTTCACGATTGGGTCGCAGGCGGCTGATCGTTATGGTCATCGGCGGTTTCGTCGTGGGTACTGCGCTTGCGAATCAGGCTGCCGCACAGCAGGCCTACCTCGAACAGCAGCCACATGGGCACGGCCAGCAGGGTCTGGGAGAAGATGTCCGGCGGGGTAAGAACCATGCCGACTACGAAGCATCCGATGATCACGTACGGGCGGATTTTCTTCAGGTACTTCACGTCGACCACGCCGATCCACACCAGCAGTACCACCGCCACCGGGATTTCGAAGGCTACGCCAAAGGCGAAGAACAGCGTCATCACGAAGTCGAGGTAGTTGGCGATGTCGGTCATCATCGACACACCGGCCGGGGTGGCGGCGGCGAAGAACTTGAACATCAGCGGGAATACGAAGAAATAAGCGAACGCCATGCCGGCGTAGAACAGCAGGATGCTCGACACCAGCAACGGTATGGCGATGCGTTTTTCGTGGCGGTACAGCCCAGGTGCGATAAACCCCCAGATTTGCTGGAGGATGAACGGGATGGCCAGGAACAGCGACACGATCATGGTCAGCTTGAACGGCGTCAGGAACGGCGAGGCCACGTCGGTGGCGATCATCGTTGCATTGGCCGGCAGGTGATCACGCAGTGGCGCGGAGACCAGGGTGTAGATCTGCTGGGCGAAGGAGAACAGCCCGGCAAAGATCAGGAAAATGACCGCGACGCAGCGCAGCAGGCGGGTGCGCAGTTCGGTCAGGTGCGAAACCAGCGGCATTGGCTGGTCGTGTTCCGGATTCTCGCTCATGGGGCTCGCGGCGTTTCAGGCGGTTCAGAAGGGGCTACCGGTGCCGCAGGTGCTTCGACCGACCTGGCTTCGAGCCCGGCAGGGGGTTGCACGGTGGCGGTGGTCACGGGCGGCTGCGCAGGTGTGGCCATCGGGTTGAGAATGCGCTTGGCTTCCTCTTCCATCTGCAGGATATGCTCGTTGTGCAGCTGGCGGCGTATGTCGTCGGCGCCGATTTCGCGCTCGACTTCCATCTTGATGCTGTTGAAGCTGCGCTTGAGTCGGCCGATCCACAGCCCTGCCGTGCGCGCGGCACCCGGCAGGCGCTCGGGGCCGAGCACCAGCAGGGCGACCAGGCCGACGAGCAGCAGCTCGGTGAAACTGATGCCGAACATGGTCAGTCTTTCCGCTGCGGCTCTTGGACCGGTTGGGCCTGGCCATCGATGGTGTGCCCTTGGGCCTGTTGCGCAGTGTTCTGCACCGGAGGCACAGGCTGGGCGGGCGGCGGGGTTTGCTCGGCCGGCTTGTTCTCTTCTTCGTTCATGGCCTTGCGGAAGCCCTTGATCGATTCGCCCAGGTCACTGCCGAAGTTCTTCAGCTTCTTGGTGCCGAACACCAGGACCACGACGACCAGCAGGACGATCCAGTGTTTCCAGTCAAAAATACCCATTTCGTACTCCTGAATATTGTGTGTTGGCCCTATCCGGGCTGCATTGCAAACCTTGTGGGAGCGGGTTCACCCGCGAACACCGGCGCAGCCGGTGCCATATATCGCGTTGCAAGCTTCGCGGGTGAACCCGCTCCCACAGGGGCGCGCAGCACGCCCCGAAAATACATCAGGCAGAAGGCGTTCGTGCGGCCTTCTCATCATGACCGGACAAGCCAAAGCGGCGGTCCAGTTCATCGAGCACGGCTTGCGGATGCTGGCCCAGTGCGCTGAGCATCACCAGGCTATGAAACCACAGGTCGGCGGTTTCATAGATGACATCGCTGTAATCCTTGCTGACGGCGGCATCCTTGGCGGCAATGATCGTCTCGATCGACTCTTCGCCGAGTTTTTCCAGAATCTTGTTCAGGCCCTTGTGGTACAGGCTGGCCACGTAGGAGCTGTCAGGGGCCGCTTGCTTGCGTTCTTCAAGCACTTCGGCCAGGCGGTCGAGGGTGTCGCTCATGTCAGTGTCCTGCGCTGTAGATGGCATCCGGGTCCTTCAGGACCGGGTCGACGGTGTTCCACTGGCCGTTTTCGAAAACCCGGTAGAAGCAGCTTTCACGGCCGGTATGGCAGGCGATATGGCCCAGTTGCTCGACCATCAGGATGATCACGTCGGCGTCGCAGTCCAGGCGCATTTCGTGCAGTTTCTGCACATGGCCCGATTCTTCGCCTTTGCGCCACAGCTTGCCACGCGACCGTGACCAGTAGATGGCGCGTTGCTCGGCGGCGGTCAGGGCCAGCGATTCGCGGTTCATCCAGGCCATCATCAGCACGCGTCCGGTCTTGTGGTCCTGGGCGATAGCCGGTACCAGGCCGTCGCTGTTCCACTTGATCTCGTCCAGCCAGTCTTTCATCGTCGACTCCAAAACGGGCCCGCTCCTGTGCCGGGCCCTTTGCGCTAGTGTGCCAGCCGCAGGCGCGGCTGGCTATTGGCGCACAATCAGGTAAAGGCCCGCAGCCAGCATCAGCCAGGCCGGCCAGGCAGCCGGGGCGGCCAGGCTGGCGGCTTCGGCGGCGCCGGCAGCCAGTACCGCACCCCCGCCCAGCAGGCCGGCCCCGAGCAGGCGCAGCGCCCGGCGGTCGCCCTGGCGGCGCCGTTCCGGCATCTGCGGGTCTTGCAGGTGCGGTTGCGACAGGCGCTCAAGCAGGTCGCGGGCCATGCCCGCCAGATGCGGCAGCTGTTCGGCCTGGCTATAGACATTGCCCAGCACGGCCTTGGGGCTCATGCGCTCGCGCATCCAGCGCTCGAGAAATGGCTTGGCGGTACTCCACAGGTCCAGGTCGGGGTACAGCTGGCGGCCCAGGCCTTCGATGTTGAGCAGGGTCTTCTGCAGCAGCACCAGCTGCGGCTGCACTTCCATATTGAAGCGCCGCGCGGTCTGGAACAGGCGCATCAGCACCTGGCCGAAGGAAATATCCTTTAACGGTTTTTCGAAGATCGGCTCGCAGACAGTGCGGATCGCTGCCTCGAACTCGTTGACCTTGGTGTGCGCCGGTACCCAGCCCGAGTCGATGTGCAGCTGGGCAACGCGGCGATAGTCACGCTTGAAGAAGGCAATCAGGTTGCGCGCCAGGTAGTCCTGGTCTTCCGAGGTGAGGCTGCCGACGATGCCGCAGTCGATGGCGATGTACTGCGGGCTCCAGGGTTTGACCGTGCTGACGAAGATGTTGCCGGGGTGCATGTCGGCATGGAAGAAACTGTCGCGGAACACCTGGGTGAAGAACACCTCCACGCCGCGTTCGGCCAGCAGCTTCATGTCGGTGCGCTGGTCGGCCAGGGTCGCCATGTCGGTCACCGGTACGCCGTAGATGCGCTCCATGACCAGCACCTTGGGCCGGCACAGGTCCCAGTACACCTGGGGCACGTACATCAGCTCGGAGCCTTCGAAGTTGCGCCGCAGCTGGCTGGCGTTGGCCGCCTCGCGCAGCAGGTCGAGCTCGTCGTAGATGGTCTTTTCGTAGTCGCCGACGATTTCCACCGGGTGCAGACGGCGGGCGTCGGCCGAGGCGCGTTCGGCGGCCTTGGCGATCAGGAACAGCCAGGCGAGGTCCTGGGCGATTACCGGCTTCAGGCCTGGGCGCACCACCTTTACCACCACCTCTTCGCCGGTTTTCAGGCGTGCGGCATGCACCTGGGCCACCGAGGCCGAGGCCAGCGGCTCCACGTCGAAGCGGCTGAACAGCTGCGCCACCGGGGCGCCCAGTTGTGCCTCGATCAGCGCCACGGCCTGCTTGGGGTCGAACGGCGGTACGCGGTCCTGCAGCAGCATCAACTCGTCGGCGATGTCGTTGGGCAGCAGGTCGCGCCGGGTAGACAGCAACTGGCCGAACTTGATGAAGATCGGCCCCAGGTCCTGCAGCGCCAGGCGCAGGCGTGCGCCGCGATTGAGCTCGGACGGTTTGCGAGGCAGCCAGCGCCATGGCATCAGCAGGCGCAGACTCATCAGCCACCAAGGCAGCGGCAGATCGAACAGCAGGTCATCGAGACGGTAGCGGATCACCACACGCTGGATGCGAAAAAGACGGCGGACGGCGAGCAGCTTCATGCGTTATCGCTGGTATCAAGGGATCGGGAAAGGCGCTGCAGGCGCGCCTCGAGGCGTTCGGTATCAAGCTTCAGGGTGTCGAGTTCGCTGAAGGCGGCTTCGGCTTCGCGCTTGCCGACCAGGGTGCGGGACTCTTCGGCCAGGTAGTCGGACAGGTTGCGGCTGAAGCGCGCCAGGCCCTGACGGGTCCAGCGTGCGCGCAGGCGGACATGGCCGGCCAGCAGCGCCGTGGCCACCGGGCCGAGCCAGCGCTGCAGTTCGTGCTCCCAGTCCAGTTCCAGGTCTTGCAGCACGCCGAACAGGTCGAGCAATACGGCGCTGTCGCCGTGCAGTTCGACCTGCGGGCTGTGCAGCACAGCGGTCTTGTCGCTGGCCAGGGCCAGTTGCGCCAGGCTGCCGGCCGGGGCGCGCAGGCTGCAATCAACCTCGCCTTGCCAGTGGGCGGCGAGCATCAGGCCCTCTTCATCGGGCAGGATGAACACCTGCAGGGCCGGTTGGCGGCAGTCGATCTCTATGACCTTGCCTTCCAGCGCAGCCAGCCGCGGCAGGGCCGTGCTGTCCATGCGCAAGACCCGGTTCAGGCCATGTTCGACGCTGGCGAGCAGCCCGGCCAGCAGCATCAGGGTTTGATCCCCCGGTGCACGGCTACGATGCCGCTGGTCATGTTGTGGTAGGTGACGCGGTCGAAGCCGGCCTCGACCATCATGCTCTTCAGCGTTTCCTGGTCAGGGTGCATGCGGATCGATTCGGCCAGGTAACGGTAGCTTTCGGAGTCGTTGGTGATCAGCTTGCCGGCCAGCGGCATGAAGGCGAACGAGTAGGCATCGTAGGCCTTGGACATCAGCTTGCTGGTCGGCTTGGAGAATTCCAGGATCAACAGCCGGCCACCGGGCTTGAGCACGCGCAGCATCGAGCGGATGGCCTGGTCCTTGTGGGTGACGTTGCGCAGGCCGAAGGCGATGGTCACGCAGTCGAAGTGGTTGTCCGGGAACGGCAGCTTCTCGGCGTCGGCCTGGACGAACTCGATGTTGCCGGCCACGCCACGGTCGAGCAGGCGGTCACGGCCAACCTTTAGCATCGACTCGTTGATGTCGGCCAGCACCACTTGCCCGGTAGGGCCGACAAGGCGCGAGAACTTGGCGGCCAGGTCGCCGGTCCCACCGGCGATGTCGAGCACGCGGTTGCCGCTGCGCACACCCGACAGCTCGATGGTAAAGCGCTTCCACAGGCGGTGCATGCCGCCGGACAGCACATCGTTCATAAGGTCGTACTTGGCGGCCACCGAGTGGAATACTTCGGCGACTTTTTTCGCCTTCTGGCTTTCAGGGACGTCCTGGTAGCCGAAATGGGTGGTGGGTTCGGCGTGTTCGCCTTTGCGCTGGTCGTTCATATCGCTTCACCGGAAAAAATTACCGCCATTCTAGGGCGAACAGGCAGATTTGTCTTGGCGGGGTGTGCCAGTGGGCAGGGGCGGGCATAATGCCAATTATGTCTACATCTTCAGGAATGCCCGCATGACCCAGATCAGCGTCGAACGCAAACACTCACTCGGCCGCGAGGCCGCCCGTGCCAAGGCCGAAGCGCTGGTCGACAAACTCAGCCGCGAATACGACCTGAAGGCCACCTGGAACGGTGATCGCGTCGATGTGGCGCGCAGCGGCGCCAACGGCAGCGTGCACATTGGCGATGACAGCATTCGCGTGGAACTGAAGCTTGGCATGATGCTGTCGATGATGAGCGGCACCATCAAGGGTGAGATCGAGCGCGCGCTGGACAAGGCCCTGGCCTGAGTCGGGCTGCCTGCCGATGGCCGAGCAGGCAGCGCTGCCAATCGGGCTTCAGGAGGCAGGAAACGGTATCACGCCCTCGACCTGTGCCAGTTTGAGGTCACCCCGGTACACGTTGGCTCGCTCGGTGGCACTGCTTGCCGCTTCCAGGCGGGCGCTGCGGCTCAGCCCGAGGGGCTCGGGGAATTTCAGGTGGCCTTTGCTGAAATCGTGCGAGCCCGCGTCTGCACGGGCATAGTGGAAATGTGCCTCCCACAGGGTTTCCTCTGGCAGATCTGCCCTGCGGATCGTGTAGACATCCAGGAAGTCACCGGCCCGCAGGCGTTTTCTCACCCGGCCTGGCTGGATGATGATCTTGCCTGCCCGGTGCAGGTAGTTCAGTGCATCGCTCCCGGGGTGGCGAGTATTCAGGTAGGTTACTGTCAGCAGTTCGTTTTTGAGTGTGCGCAGCGCGGCGCTGGTCTCGCCTAGACGAGCAGTCATCGCTTGGTCCTGGTGGCTGGTGCCGAGCCCGGACGCCAGCTCGTCCAGATTGTCGATGAAACCGTCCATGAGGTCTGCCAGACCGTTCGGTTCATCGCTGCTTACATACTGGCGAGCGGTAATCTCAAGACGTGTCGTTCCCCCCATCAAGGATGTAGCACGCTCACGCATTGCCCGGTAGTTGCGAGGCCCGGCCTGGGGGGCAGGGGTGTCGTCATAAAGCCCTTCCCGTTGCTCGTACACCTGCAACACCTGGCCGCTGTCTGGATCATGCTGAGCCATTTGGCTGGACCCCTCGACCTCATCGCCCAGTACTGCCCTGCCTCTTGACGTCCTTATCAACTTGCGGCGCCCCGGGCGTATGCGGTGAGCCACCTGCCGCGGCGCAGGCGGATCGGGTAGCTGGCTGTCGCTCAATACTGTACTCAGATTGCTTTCTGCGACCTGCTTGAGGGCGCCGACTTCAGCGATATAGGCGTCCAGCATCGGCATGTCCAGCGCCGGGTCTTCCCACAGTTGCAGATACCTGGCAATGCCTGTCGCGCGCTCGTACTGGCGCAGGGCGTAGTTGAGGATTTCAGCCTGGTCGGCAAGCGAAAGGTCGCTACCTGCCAACAGTTCATGGCTGATCGCTGCTGTCCGAAAGTCGTCGTTGAACAGCTCGGCGTGCATCAAGCGCAACGCGTCGCCATCGACGTCGGTCGACAATGCACGGTCGAACGTCAACTGGTACAGGTCGCCGATGACCTGCCTGCGCAACAGGACCGAGGAACAGGGGCGCATCTCGATCAACTTTCGAATCTGGTTTTCCTTGTCCGCAAACTGGATTTTCGCATCGTTGAGGGTGGCCAGGGTATTGCGGTCAAGGCGCAGGCTGGCCTCGAGGATACGTCGGTCGATAGCGAGAACATCGCGATAGCGGCCGCGCACTGCGGTGTATTGCTGCAGCTGTTGCGCGTCCAGAGGACCTGAAGGAAGCAGGGCATTCTGTCGCTCGATTTCGCGATGGTCTGCCAGCTGGCGCAGCCTCAGGAACAAAATAGTGTCGTTCTTGATGAGCTTGTAGGCCAGGTCACCCCGGGTACGCTGGTTGTCTGCCTGCCAGGGTGCAGATTGTTTCACTACACGGCCAGTCTGCGCATCGAACTGTTCCTTCACCAGCGCAAGCTTGGCAAACCGAGGCTCAGCGAGCGCTTCGCAGCGTTGGAGCATGCGGGTCATCAGCCGTGCCGACTCTTCATGACAGCGCGCGCTCAGCTGCAGGTCCAGGAGAATCTCCGAGCGCAAGGTGCCAAGAGCGTCATAGCTTTGTTGCATGTCTTCGGGCAGGTTGCCGGGGTCGGTACGTAACAGGCCGAGTTGTGACTGGTAAGTGCTTTCGAACAACAGCAGTTGGCGGTCAAACGGATCGAGCGCCAGGCGTTTGCGCACTGCCTGTTCCGCAAGCCGGGCCAGGCTGTTGCTGTCGGCGACCTGTTCGACGATCGCGGCCTGGAACGCTGCATCATTTTCAGCCGCCAGCTGCCGCGCGCTTTTGGGCATGCCACCGGGCAGGTGCAGGTCAATGACCCACTCTTCGTTCCAGCGGGTCAGCCATGGGCCTTTGCGGCGCTCGCGCCCGACGATGTAGTAACCGTCCCGCTCGCCTCCCCATTCACTGCTCCAGGGGCCTTGGCTCTGGTCTGGGCCGATGATGCGCATGCCGTTCCATTCTTCCTGTACTTCATAGGCATCGTCCTGCAGCTTCACGTAATGGCGCCCCTGCAGCTTGAACAGCCCGCGCAGCCGTCCCTGGGTTTCCAGGATGGCGCTTGCCAGTGAGTGCCGCGCACGCAGGCTGCCCAAGGTGCGCAACAAGGCAGGTGGCAGGTTTCCCAGGCGCTGGTTGGCGTGCCAGCGCCTCACCGTCAGGGCTGTGGGCACCTGCTCGGTCACGGGCTGCCACTCTCGTGGTCGAGGCTTTTCTGCTGGGACCTGCACCACGCCGCTGTGCTCAGGCGATGGGTCGTTCAGCCGGAGTTCTGGCAGTTGGGGTTCAGGCGTGCGGGGTGTCGCTATGGTGTGGATCAGCAGCATAGCCACGTTACTGATCAGATCTGCGGTGGCCATCGCTCGTTGTTCAACGGTGCCATTTGATAGCGCGTCAATATCGTTTTTCAGTGCCATCAGGCTGGTGACGAGCCACGCAAGGGTGGCGGCGGGTCCACGCAATAGGGTCAAAGCGGTGTTGAACAGCACGGCGGCAAAATGCACAAGCATTGCCCAGCGTTCCTGGCTATTGGACACGCTTTGGCGCGAGGCCAGCTGCCGCATGGCATTGAGCCGCGCTTCGAACATGTGGATATCGAGCCTGGTTGGCCATGGCCTGAACGCGGCGCTGGCGGGCTGCTCGAGTTTCTTCAGGATGGTCGTTACCACGGCAGTGGAGGGGCTGAAGGTATAGGCCAGTGATTCAAGTTCAGGATGAATGTGGGGTTTGCTGAAGCCACCGTTGGCATACCTGGCCCTGGCGGCTGCGCTCATCCAGTCGAGCATGCTCTGGCCCAGCGCTGGCTCGGTACGAATGCAATCCATCAGCTGCGCAATGCTCGGGAACACCCGTACAGGGTCTTCGGGGTAGAGCGGGCGATATAGCATCCAGTTTCCGGTTGCGTGCAGCTTGATCAGGAACATGCAGGCCACCTCGTCCTTTGCGGCCCCGGGGGCGAAGGCAAAGGCGAGCGGGGCCAGGGTCAGTTGGCGCTGATCGTCGCTGTCGCCGTGGCAGAAATCGTTGATGGTCTGGTGGGTGCGGCTGTCCAGTTTGCCGCCAATCCTGGCTTTGAGAGCACTGAACATCAGGCCGCTGCGCCATTCGCGGGCATACTGGTGTATCCGCTGCAGGGTCGCCTGTTCCTCGGCCAGAACGTGGTCCAGGTACGCGGGGTAGTTGCCGCCGATGTCGAGCTCACCGATCCACCGGGCGATAGTGTCCAGATCCAGGTCTTTGTCGGCCAGGGCGTTGCCAGCCAGGTCGCTGAGGCCCGTGGCCGACTCCCCTATGCCGCTGTCCAGGCGCGAGACCATCAGCTCGGTGAGCGACACATGCCGGCTGATTTCGAGCCGGGCCAGGCCGGTGCTGGAGTACTGCATCGCCACGGACAATGTGACCATCACCCGATCTGGGTGATAACGGGGCTTGCCGTCGGCCCTCTGTGGCATTTTCTGCAGCAGCCTGTCGACTGCATAGCGATGGATGTCCTGCACATCATCCAGCGCCGATTTGCCCTGGGACAACGCCTGGCAGGCCGAGAGCTCCAACAGCGCCGCGTAATAGTCCAGGCGCTCGGTGCTACTGGCCTGGGCCAGCCAGCCAGGCAGTTCGACTACTGGAAGGTCGGGCGCCAGGTAGGCGTGGTCAAGGAAATAGCTCGAAGGGTCGCTGACCCTGTCGAAGGTGCTCTCCAGCGTACTGACGCTGTCATGGCTGGCCACCTGCACCTGGCCTATGCGCATGAGCGTGTCGTTGAGCAATTGCGTGGCCTGAAAGCTGAAAGGGTCACCTTCTACAGGCTGATATGCCCAGGACATGCTTTGGAACACCTGTTGGCCAGCGAGCGCATCGCGTAACGCGGTGGCGAATGCCGACAGGCTGACGTAGCTGTGGACAATGCCCGATGGTCTGCACCAGAGCACGCGCTGCCCGGGGGCGGTGATGATGAGCAGGTCGGGAAGTGACTGGTGACGGGTGATGCCATCGCGCTGCAATGTTACCTGCAGTGCCTGCACAGCAGGCCTTTCACCGCTGCTGGCAATCAGCGAATACAAGGTGGAGCTGTCTGCCCCACTCAGGCCCTGACGATGAACATTGTCGAGCAACGCGGCCTTGAGCATCTGCTGCAACCATTCCAGGGGCGTTATCCCTGATGCATCGCTGGGCCCAGTCCAGAAACTGATCAGCGCTTGTTGGTAACGCTCGATCAGCCTGCCGAGCAGGTCGGTGAAGTCCCCGTCGAGATGGGTCATGCTCAAGCTGATTTCAGGCCGGGTCGCCGGGTCGGCCCCCTGTTCCTGAGCGCGAAAAACTGTGGGTGGCGCCAGGCTTACCTGGTCGGAAGGCACCAGCACTGTGGGGCTGGCGCCTAGAAAACACGCCAGTAGTGCGTCGACCAGGGGGCATGGGGCAGACGCTGCGCGAAGAATGTAAAAGGGCTGCAGAGAATCGAGCTGTGGGTAACCCTGGCGTATCCAGGGATAGCGCCCGGTCAGGGCGGCGAAGCCTTCTTTGGCGGCCACAGCGCGCAGGCCTGGTCGTTTGGCGAAATGGGAAGCAACCAGGCGTTTGAACGATGGCCTGGGTTCCGCTGGGTTGTGGGACATGCAGTGTGCTCCGGTCGTTTGGCTGGCGACGGTAGAGCGCATGCTTGTCAGCGCGGCGGTAGATAGATCAGTGGCTGCAATGCTTAGGGTGAAGATTCTAATTTCCCGCCTTACCTTATGCTCAAGCCCAACCTCCATGGGCGGTTTCTCCTCCACTCATGAGCATGAGGTACAGAGCATGGCCAAAGTGAATGTGAAGAAAAAGGACGACGCCCAGAGCACCTTGGGCGAGGTGCGCGGCTACGCGCGCAAGATCTGGCTGGCTGGCATCGGCGCTTACGCGCGGGTGGGCCAGGAAGGTTCGGACTACTTCCAGGAGCTGGTGAAAGCCGGTGAAGGCGTAGAAAAACGTGGCAAGAAACTCATCGACAAAGAGCTCGATGCGGCCAACCACCAGATCGACGAAGCCACCCATGAGGTGAGCCGCGTACGCGGCAAGGTCGAAGTTCAACTGGATAAAATCGAAAAAGCTTTCGACGCGCGGGTCGGTCGCGCCTTGAATCGCCTTGGCATTCCGTCTAAACATGACGTTGAAGCGTTGTCGATCAAGCTTGAACAGCTGCACGAGCTGCTTGAGCGTGTCGCGCAAAAACCATAAGGAGAGCAGGATGGCTGGCAAGAAGAATTCCGACAAAGAAGGCAGCTCCTGGGTCGGCGGGATCGAGAAGTATTCCCGCAAGATCTGGCTGGCGGGGCTGGGTATCTACTCGAAAGTCGACCAGGACGGCCCCAAGCTGTTCGACTCGCTGGTGAAGGATGGCGAGAAGGCCGAGAAGCAAGCGAAGAAAACCGCTGAAGAGGTAGCCGACAGCGCCAAATCATCGACCACTTCGCGTGTGTCGGGCGTGAAAGATCGTGCGCTGGGCAAGTGGAGTGAGCTCGAAGAGGCCTTTGACAAGCGCCTGAACAGCGCCATCTCGCGCCTCGGTGTGCCAAGCCGCAACGAGATCAAGGCCCTGCACCAGCAGGTGGATAGCCTGACCAAACAGATCGAGAAACTGACCGGCGCTTCGGTTACGCCCGTTTCGTCGCGCGCGGCTGCGGCCAAGCCGGCGGCACGCAAGGCAGCGGCCAAGCCATTGGCCAAGGCGGCAGCTGACAAGCCAGCGGCAAAAACTGCCGCGGCAAAACCTGCGGCTAAAACTGCAGCGGCAAAACCAGCAGCCAAAACCGCTGCTGCGAAGCCGGCAGCCAAGCCTGCAGCGGCCAAGCCAGCGGCAGCGAAGAAACCAGCTGTGAAGAAAGCGCCGGCCAAACCGGCAGCCGCCAAGCCAGCAGCCCCAGCAGCCAGCGCTGCGCCAGCTGCGACCGCCGCCCCGGCACCTGCCGCGGCCCCCGCCAGCAGCACGCCGTCGGCACCTACCGGCACCGGTACCCTGATCTGATACCGCGTTCGCCTTATTCGCGGGTGAATCGGATCGCCGCACCGCCGCTCCCACAGGACCACGCTATGCCTGTGGGAGCGGCGGTGCGGCGATCCGATTCACCCGCGAATGCGTCGGCAAGGGCAATACATCCCGGACAGGTCTACTCCTCCAGATACTTCACTGCCAACTGCTCCGCCGCCGCCCGTGCCTGCGGTTGCAGATGCGGCGCCACCAGCATCATCACCTGATACACCACAATTCCCACATCCCCTTCGCGCCCCAGCACCCGCTGGTAATCCAGCGAAAACATCAGGGTCATGGTGGTCTGCTCCACCAACTGCCCCAACGCCTGCGTCTCGCTGACCACCTGGCCCTGGCCCTTGAGGCTGGCCAGCAATGCCGCAAGCGTGCGCTTGAGTGCGTTGATCAGGCTGCGCATGCCGCGGGCCAGTTTCGGCAGGCGGCCAGTCAGGTTGGACAGGTCCTGGAACAGAAACCGGTACTGGGCCATGCGCTCCACGATCAAGTGCAGGAACAGCCAGTAGTCCTCAGCCTCCAGGCGAACCTCCAACGGTGGATCGAGCAAGGGCATCAACGCCTCTTCAAAGCGCTCGAACAGCCCTAGCACCAGGGGTTCCTTGCCGTGGAAGTGGTAATACAGGTTGCCTGGGCTGATGCCCAGTTCGTTGGCAATTTCCAGGGTGGATACGTTCGGCTCGCCCTGCTGGTTGAACAGCTGCAGGGCGCATTCGAGGATACGGTCGCGGGTCTTCATCCAGTGAACATGCTCATCGGGTCAGGACATAGGTGCCTGGCGCGGGGCCCAGCGGTGGGTAGGTGCTGTTGCCCAGTTCGGTGCGGGGTGCCTTCAGCGGGCCCGAGCGTGGGGTGATCCATTCCAGCCACAATGGCCACCAGCTGCCTTCGCTACGCTTGGCGTCGTGGAACCACGCACGCGGGTCGCTGGAAAGCCTGGGGTTGGCCAGGTAGTAGGCTTTGGGATTGCCGGGCGGGTTGATGATGCTCTGGATATGCCCGCTGTTGGCCAGGATGAAGCGGCGCTCGCCACCCAGCAGCAGGGACGAGCGGTACACCGCGTCCCATGGGGTGATGTGGTCATTGCTGCCGGCAACGGTGAAGCTGTCGAGGTCGACCTGCGACAAGTCGATGGGCGTGCCGCACACTTCGAGGCCGGCCGGGTAGGTGAGGGGGTTGAGCTTGAAGAAGTCCAGCAGGTCGCCATGCAGCGCGGCGGGCAGGCGCGTGCTGTCGGCGTTCCAGTAAAGGATGTCGAAGGCCGGTGGTGTCTTGCCGAGCAGGTAGTTGTTGACCCAATAGTTCCAGATCAGGTCGTTGGGCCGCATCCAGGCGAAAATCCGCGCCACCTCGCCACCGTCCAGCACGCCACGCTGGTACGAGCGGCGCTTGGCTGCCTCGATCGTCTGTTCGTCGGCAAACAGGCTGGCGGGGCTCTCGAACTTGCTGTCCAGCAGGCTGACAAGGTAGGTGGCGCTGCGTACCCGACGCAGCTGCTGCTTGGCCTGCAGGTGACCTTGCAGCGCGGCCATGGTCAGGCCGCCAGCACAGGCACCCATCAGGTTGGGGTCGCGGTTGCCACTGATGCTGCGGCAGGCGTTGAGTGCTTCCTCCAGGGCCTGTACGTAGCTCGACAGCCCCCATTCGCGATGGCGGGGGTCAGGGTTGCGCCAGCTGACCATGAACACCTGCAGGCCACTCTTGAGCATGTACTGGACGAAGCTGTTGCTCGCGCTGAGGTCGAAGATGTAGAACTTGTTGATTTGCGGCGGCACCACCAGCAGTGGGCGTGCGTGCTGCTTTTCGCTCATCGGCTTGTACTGGATCAACTCCAGCAGCTCATTGCGAAACACCACCGCGCCGGGGGTTGCCGCCAGGTTGCCGCCTACCTCGAAGGCGCGCTCGTCTACCTGGCGCGGCAGGCCGTCGTTATGGCGCAGGTCTTCAAGCAGGTGCGCCACGCCACGCACCAGGCTCTGGCCGCCGGTATTGAATAGCTCCTTGACGGCCAGCGGGTTGAGCAGCGAGTTGCTGGGGGCCAGGGCATCGTTGAGCAGGTTGAACAGAAAGTGCGTGCGGGCCCGGTCGTCGTCGCTCAGGTGGCTTTCCTCGATCCACTGGCGGGTTTGCTTCTGCCACGCCAGGTACGCCTGCAGACTGCGGCGGTAGAACGGGTTGCTGCTCCATGTGGGGTCGCTGAAGCGCGCGTCACGGGGGTTTGGCTGGTACGGCGTGTCGCCCAGCACTACCCGCCCCAGTTGCCCGCCGAGGGCCAGCAGATGCTGCGCGGTATGCAGCGGGTGGCGCAGGCCATGGCGGCCGACATTGCGCAGGGTGGACAGCAGGTCGCGGCCGCGCAGGCCGAGGATGGCGTTCTGCACGTTCATGTGGGTGGCGGGGAGCGATGTCGATCCTTTGGCCGGTTTTTCTTTCATGGCAACATTCCCTCGTCTAAGCCATTTTCAGCCGCTGGCACTATGGGAGCGGGTTTACCCGCGAACACCGGCAAAGCCGGTGCCATACACCGAGTTGGCTTTTCGCGGGTAAACCCGCTCCCACAGGTTTTGCGTCGCCCTCACAAACCCGAGGCCGGGCGTGGGTGCATGACCGCGCGCTGTCGTTCTTGCTGCAGGAACTTCATGATGATCGGGGCGACGGCCTCGGCCCGGGTGATCAGAAACAGATGGCCGTCGTCGATAATGTGTAGCTGGGCATTGGGAATCCGCCAGGCCAGCAGGCGCATGTTGACCAGCGGGATCAGCGGGTCGTCGTCGCCGGCCAGCACCAGGGTCGGCTGCTGGATCTTGTGCAGCCAGTGGATGCTGGTCCAGCCAAGCCCGGCGAACAGTTGCCAGTAATAGCCCAGCTTGCCGCCGGAGCGCACCTTGGCCGCATGGTGCATGGCCAGCTCGGGGTCACGCCGAAAGCCGCCGCCATAGATCATCGGTGCGATGCGGATGACGTGCGACGGCTGCACGTAGCGCCGTGGGCTGGCCATCATCCACAACACTTTCGGCTTGCCCGGCACCATCACCGCACCGGCGGCGGTGGCGGCCAGCACCAGCTTCTTGCAGCGCTCGGGGTAGTCGTGGGCGAACTGCTGGGCCAGGGCGCCGCCCCAGGACACGCCGATGGCATTTACCTGCCCGTAGTCGAGGTAGTCGAGCATGCGTGCCGTCAGCTTGGCCAGCCCGGGGAAGCGATACGGGTGGCGTGGCGTGGACGACCCGCCGACCCCGGGTACGTCGAAGGCGATGACTTCCAGGTCCGGGTCCAGTGCTTCGATGAACGGAAACACCAGCTCCAGGTTGGCTCCGATGCCGTTGAAGATCAGCAACGGTGTCAGGTGTGGCTTGCCTGGCCGGACGGCGGTGCGAATGGACTGGTTGTCCAGCTCGACGGTCCTGAAGATATAGGGTTGCGGCATGCGCGTGACTCTTGGGTGAAGTTAACACCGTGGCGCCCAGCAGGGCGCCACGGCGCTGCAACTCAACGCTCGTGAACGTAGGTGCCCGGTGCGGCTTCGCCAGCGGCATAGGCGCGGTTGCCCAGGCGGGTAGGTGCCTTTTTCAGCTCGCCGGCACGTTCGCCCAGCCAGCTTTGCCAGTGCAGCCACCATGAGTCGGCGTGCTTGGTGGCGTTTTCCTGCCAGGCCACCGGGTCGCCCGGGCGGTCGGCACCCGTCATGAAGCGTGCCTTGGGGTTGCCCGGCGGGTTGAGGATGCTCTGGATATGGCCGCTGTTGGACAGCACGAACTCGATCTTGCCGCCAAACAGGTGCGCCGAGCGGTAGCACGACTGCCACGGGGTGATGTGGTCGGAGGTGCCGGCAACGCTGAAAATGTCGCAGTGCACGTTCTTCAGGTCGATCGGGGTGCCGCACACTTCCAGTGCATCCGGGCGCGTCAGCGGGTTGCTTTTGAACATTTCGATGAGGTCGCCGTGGAAGGCGGCCGGCAGGCGCGTGGTGTCGTTGTTCCAGAACAGGATGTCGAACACTGGCGGCTCGTTGCCGAGCAGGTAGTTGTTGACCCAGTAGTTCCAGATCAGGTCGTTGGGGCGCATCCAGGCGAACACCTTGGCCATCTCGCTGCCTTCGAGCACGCCGGCCTGGTATGAATGGCGCTTGGCGGCTTCCAGGGTCTGCTCGTCGACGAACAGCGCCACCTGGTTATCCATGGTGGTATCCAGCACGCTTACCAGCAAGGTCAGGGCGTTGACCTTATTCTCGCCGATTGCGGCGTAGTGGCCTACCAGCGCGGTGCAGGTGATGCCGCCAGAGCATGCACCGAGCATGTTCAGGTCCTTGCTGCCGGTAATGGCCAGCACCGCGTCGACAGCCTCCTTGAGCGCGTCGATGTAGGTGGACAGGCCCCATTCGCGCTGGGCCTTGGTCGGGTTGCGCCAGCTGATGATGAACGTCTGCTGCTGCGAGCGCAGGCAGTAGCGGGCCAGGCTTTTTTCCGGGCTGAGATCGAACACGTAGAACTTGTTGATCTGCGGTGGCACCACCAGCAGCGGACGGGCATGCACCTGCTCGGTGATGGGGCTGTACTGGATCAGCTCCAGCACGTCGTTGCGGTACACCACGGCACCTTCGCTGGTGCCCAGGTTCTTGCCCACCTCGAAGGCGTCCATGTTTACCTGGCTGGGCATGCCGCCGTTGTTGACCATGTCCTTGGCCAGATTCGACAGGCCATCGAGCAGGCTTTTGCCACCCGTTTCGAAGAAGCGTTTGACCGCTGCCGGGTTGGACAGGGTATTGGTCGGGGCCATGGCTTCGGTCATCAGGTTGATGACGAACTGGCCGCGGCTGATGTCCTGGGGTGACAGGTCGCTGCTGGCGACCCAGTCCTGCAGTTCGTTGCGCCAGGCCAGGTAGGTTTGCAGGTAGCGGCGGTACAGCGGGTTGTTGCTCCAGGCCGGGTCGTTGAAGCGACGGTCGTCGCTTTCCGGGGCCAGGCTGGACTTGCCCAGCAGTACGTTTTTCAGCTCCAGGCCGAAGTGGGCCACATGCTTGGCGCTGTGCAGCGGTTGGCGCACGGCCTGGCGCAGCACGGTACGTGCCGAGCTCAACAGGTCCTTGCGGCGAATGCCGATGACCGGGTTCAGCCCCAGGGTGTTTTCCGAGGCCTGCCGCTGCAGCTCATCGTTGTTCTTGTTACTCATCTACGACGCTCCGTTGTCCTGAGACGAGTACCGGATGCCTGTGCCGGAAGCACAGTCCTGAGCCCGGTACTGCTACTCGGGTGACCAGTGATAAGGAACAGCGGTGCTGCGGGGGTTCTGACTGCCTGCAAGGTGATGCAGGGAACTTGCCACACCCATTGGTTACCCGACTTTCATGTAATGCGCAAGACAGCCCGTCACTGGGCTGTCTGTAGGGCATTCAAACAGATGAATTTAGAAAATGCGCTCTAAACCTTGCAGGCCTTGCGCTAGAGCATGAGTTTGACCACGGCTTCGGCCGGGTCGCGGGACTTTCCGGCCTTGTGCAGTTCGTCGAGGTACTCGGCCCACAGCTGTGCCTGGCGCAGGCACAGCTGTTCGAGGTATTCCCAGGTGAACAGGCCGCTGTCGTGGCCGTCGTCGAAGGTCAGTTTCAGTGCATATTGGCCGGCAGGTTCCAGGCCGACAAGGCCGACGTTGATCTTGCCGAATTGCAGGATGGGGTTGCCGTGGCCCTGGACTTCGGCGGAGGGGGAGTGCACGCGTAGGAATTCGGCGGGCAGGGTGTAGACCTCGCCGGGGGCGTAGGTGAGGCTAAGGGTTTTCGAGGCTTTGTGCAGGTTGATGGCGGTGGGCAGGCGGGCCATGACGGGAATCTCTCGGGAGCTGATGGTGCACAGCTTCGGGAGATTCGGGGGATTGTGCAAGGGGCTGCTTTGCAGCCCATCGGCGGCAAGCCAGCTCCCACAGGTACTCCACAGTCTTCAGGGTTGCGGTGATCCTGTGGGAGCTGGCTTGCCGGCGAAAGGGCCGCACAGCGGCCCCCTGCGGTCTTACAGGATGTAACGCGACAGGTCTTCGTTCTGCGCCAGCTCACCGAGGTGGCTGTTCACGTACGCCGCGTCGATCTGGATCGGTGCTTCGTCATGGGTGCTGGCCAGGTCACCTGCGCTGAACGACACCTCTTCGAGCAGGCGCTCGAGCAGGGTGTGCAGGCGGCGGGCGCCAATGTTTTCGGTTTTTTCGTTGACCTGATAGGCAATCTCGGCCAGGCGCTTGATACCGTCGGCAATGAACTCGATGTTCAGGCCTTCGGTTTTCAGCAGTGCCTGATACTGCTCGGTCAGCGACGCGTGCGGCTCTTGCAGGATGCGCTCGAAGTCTTCCGGGGTCAGTGCCTTCAGCTCGACCCGGATTGGCAGCCGGCCTTGCAGCTCGGGCACCAGGTCGCTCGGCTTGCTCAGGTGGAACGCGCCCGAGGCAATGAACAGGATATGGTCGGTCTTGACCATGCCCAGCTTGGTGTTGACGGTGCAGCCTTCGATCAGCGGCAGCAGGTCGCGCTGCACACCTTCGCGGGACACGTCGGCGCCGCCAACGTTGCCACGCTTGGCAACCTTGTCGATTTCGTCGATGAACACGATACCGTGCTGCTCGACCGCTTCCAGGGCCTTGGCCTTGAGTTCTTCCTCGTTGACCAGGCGGCTCGCTTCTTCCTCGCGAACCAGCTTCAGCGCTTCTTTCACCTTCAGCTTGCGCGCCTTGCGCTTGCCCTTGCCCATGTTGGCGAACAGGCTTTGCAGCTGGTTGGTCATTTCTTCCATGCCGGGCGGTGCGGCGATTTCCACACCCACGGCATCGGCCACTTCGATTTCGATTTCCTTGTCGTCCAGCTGGCCTTCGCGCAGGCGCTTGCGGAACAGCTGGCGGGTGTTGGAATCGCTGCTGGTCTGCGCGGCTTCCTCGCTGAAGCTGGTGACCCGCGCCTGTGGCAGCAGGGCGTCGAGGATACGGTCTTCGGCAGCGTCCTCGGCGCGGTGGCGCACGCGGATGATCTCTTGCTCACGCAGCATCTTCAGCGCGGCGTCAGCCAGGTCGCGGATGATCGATTCGACGTCGCGGCCCACATAGCCCACTTCGGTGAACTTGGTGGCTTCGACCTTGAGGAACGGCGCATTGGCCAGTTTGGCCAGACGACGGGCGATTTCGGTCTTGCCGACGCCGGTCGGGCCGATCATCAGGATGTTCTTCGGGGTCACTTCGGCACGCAGCTCGGCAGGCAGCTGCATGCGCCGCCAGCGGTTGCGCAGGGCAATGGCCACGGCGCGCTTGGCGTCGTCCTGGCCGATGATGTGGCGGTTGAGTTCGTGGACGATTTCGCGGGGGGTCATGGACATGATGAAAATGGTCCTTGGGCGGATGATCAGCGTGGAAAAGTCCCGCTTGCAGCGGGACGCCAGAACAGCTGAATCAGTCGGCCAGGTCCTGCTCCTCGATGGTCAGGTTGTGGTTGGTGAACACGCAGATATCACCCGCGATGTTCAGAGCGGTCTCGGCGATTTCTCGGGCCGAGAGGTCGGTCTTGTTCAGCAGCGCGCGGGCTGCGGCCTGGGCGTATGCGCCGCCGGAACCCATGGCGATCAGGCCGTCTTCGGGTTCGACCACGTCGCCGTTGCCGGTGATGATCAGCGAAGCGTCCTTGTTGGCCACGGCCAGCATGGCTTCCAGACGGCTCAGGGAACGGTCGGTACGCCATTCCTTGGCCAGTTCGACGGCAGCGCGAACCAGATGGCCCTGATGTTTCTCGAGCTGCCCTTCAAAGCGCTCGAACAGGGTGAAGGCATCGGCGGTAGCGCCGGCGAAGCCTGCAATGACCTGACCGTGGTACAGGCGGCGCACTTTCTTGGCGTTGCCTTTCATCACGGTGTTGCCGAGGGATACCTGGCCGTCGCCGCCCATGACGACTTTGCCGTTACGGCGGACAGAAACGATGGTGGTCAAGGGAGAGTCTCCACGCAGCGGGGCGAAAGTGCCTGATGCAGACTCATATGGGGGTGGGGGGAAGGATTTCAACCGTGAGGGATGAATGGTCAGTGTTCTGCTGCGCCGGCCTCATCGCCGGCAAGCCAGCTCCCACAGGAATACCACAGACCTTGAGGGCAGTGATTTCCTGTGGGAGCTGGCTTGCCAGCGATGAGGCCAGTGAGGGTTACTCAGGCCTCGTGGCAGACGTGCCCGTCGACCAAGGTATAACGCACGGCCCCCGGCAGGCAGTGGCCGATGAACGGGCAATTCTCGCCACGCGAGAACCACTGCTCGCCGGCAACGGTCGAGGCTTGCGGGTCGAACAGCACCAGGTCGGCTGTGCCACCCACTTTCAGCTCGCCGGCCGGCAGGCGCAGGGCCGCCGCCGGGCCGCTGCTCAGGCGTGCCAGCAGGGTTGGCAGGTCGAGCAGGCCATCCTGAACAAGGGTCATGGCCAGCGGCAGCAGCAACTCGACGCTGCTGATGCCAGGCTCGGTGGCGCCGAACGGGGCCAGCTTGGCATCGCGCTCGTGCGGCTGGTGATGGCTGGAGATTGCCTGGATCACCCCCGCCTTCACTGCCTCGCGCAGGCCATCGCGGTCGGCGGCGGTGCGCAGCGGCGGCTGCACGTGGTACAGGCTGGAGAACTCGCGCAGCGATTCATCGGTGAGGATCAGCTGGTACAACGCCACGTCGGCGGTCACCGGCAGGCCGAGTTGCTGGGCCTGCGCGATCAGCCGTGCGCCACGGGCGCTGGTGATCTGGCTGAAGTGCGCGCGCACACCGGACTGCTCCACCAGCAACAGGTTGCGGGCCAGGGCCACGGTTTCGGCGGTTTCCGGGATGCCCGGCAGGCCGAGGAAGCTGGCCATGGCGCCTTCATGGGCCAGGCCGCCCTGGGCCAGGTCGCGGTCCTGGGAGTGGAACACCACGGTCAGGTCGAAGGTGGCGGCGTATTCCAGGGCGCGGGCCAGGGTACGGTTGTTGGGGATTTGTTTCAGGCCGTTGCCAAACGCAACGCAGCCGGTGTCGCGCAGGGCTACCAGCTCGGCCAGCTGCTCGCCTTCCAGGCCTTTGGTCAGCGCGCCGATCGGGTAGACCTTGCTGTTGGCTGCCTCGCGGGCGCGGTCGAGAATCAGCTCGGCCACAGCCGAGGTGTCCAGCACCGGCTTGGTCTGCGGTGGGCAGCACAGGCTGGTAACGCCGCCGGCCACCGCTGCGCGGGTTTCACTGGCGATAGTGCCTTTGCGGCTGTAGCCCGGCTCGCGCAGGGATACACCAAGGTCGACCAGCCCGGGCGCGGCGACCAGGCCATCGGCCTGAATCGTACGGTTGGCGCTGAACCCGGCCGGGGCGGCGCCGATGGCGGCAATGCGGCCGCCGTCCAGGTGCAGGTCGGTAACCTGGTCCAGGCCGCTGTTGGGGTCGATGACCCGGGCGCCGAGAATACTGATTGTCACTGGGCGTTCTCCTGGTCGAATTGACGTTGCGCGTTCTGCCCGCTCATGGCCATGGACAACACGGCCATGCGCACGGCGATGCCGTAGGTGACCTGGTTGAGGATCACCGAGTGCTTGCCGTCGGCCACCGCCGATTCGATTTCCACCCCGCGGTTGATCGGCCCCGGGTGCATGACGATGGCATCGGGCTTGGCCCCGGCCAGGCGTGCGGTGGTCAGGCCGAACAGGCGGTAGAACTCGCCTTCGCTGGGCAGCAGGCCACCGGCCATGCGTTCACGCTGCAGGCGCAGCATGATCACCACGTCGACGTCCTTCAGGCCTTCGGCAAGGTCGGTGTAAACCTTCACGCCGTACTGCTCGATCCCGATCGGGATCAGGGTTTTCGGGCCGATCACGCGGATGTCCGGGCAGCCCAGCGCCTTCAGCGCCAGCATGTCGGAACGGGCCACGCGCGAGTGCAGGATGTCGCCGACGATGGCTACCGAGAGGTTCTCGAAGCTGCCCTTGTGGCGGCGGATGGTGAGCATGTCGAGCATGCCCTGGGTCGGGTGCGCATGACGGCCGTCCCCGCCGTTGATCACGGCCACGTCCGGGCATACGTGCTCGGCGATGAAGTGCGCAGCGCCGGAATCCGAGTGGCGCACGACGAACATGTCGGCGGCCATGGCTTCGAGGTTGCGCAGGGTGTCGAACAGCGTTTCGCCCTTGCTGGTCGAGGAAGTCGACACGTTCAGGCTGATCACGTCGGCCGACAGGCGCTGGGCCGCCAGTTCGAAGGTGGTACGGGTACGGGTGGAGTTCTCGAAGAACACGTTGCACACGGTCTTGCCGCGCAGCAGCGGGACTTTCTTCACGGCCCGGGCGCCAACTTCCAGGAAGGAATCGGCAGTGTCGAGGATCTCGGTGAGCAGTTCGCGGGGCAAACCGTCAAGCGAGAGGAAGTGGCGCAGCTGGCCCTGATCATTGAGCTGCAGCGGGCGCTTGGCGTCGATTGGCGTCATCGCGGGGGACTCTTAAAGGGCGGAAGCGGAGGCGAGGTCCTGGCGCTCGAGGGCGAGCGGTGCGGGTCCGGTCAATTTTACCCGTTCATGGGCAGCCAGCGACAGGGTGGCACCGAGCACATTCGGGCGAATTGGCAGTTCGCCGGCATCCAGGTCCAGCAGGCAGACCAGGGTGACGCTGGCCGGGCGGCCATAATCGAACAGTTCGTTGAGCGCGGCGCGAACGGTGCGGCCGCTCATCAGCACGTCATCCACCAGCACCAGGTGCTGGCCTTCGACCTCGAACGGCAGCTCGGAAGGGCGCACCTGTGGGTGCAGGCCGTTCTGGCTGAAGTCGTCGCGGTAGAACGAAACGTCCAGGGTACCCATGGCACTGGTGTCGCCCATGGCTTCCTGCAGGGCCTGGGCGACCCAGACGCCGCCGGTGCGGATGCCGATGTAGCGCGGCTCGCTGATATTGCGGCGGGCCAGGTGGGCACGAAGGTCGACAGCCATCTGCCGAACCAGGTCGGCGGGATTGGGTAGGCTCATTGCGGGCTCCTCGGAGGGGTGCGCCGGGTGGGGCCCGGCGGCAAAGATGATCAGGTATTGGCCTCCAGCCAGCCTTGCAGCAACAAGGCGGCGGCGATGGCATCGACCGGGTTGTCGCGGTAGCTGCCGCGCTGGCCGCCACGGGCCATGCGCTCGCCCTTGGCCTCGAAGGTGGTCAGGCGTTCATCGTGGGTGTGCACGGGGAGGTTGAAACGGCCATTCAGGCGGCGGGCGAACTTTTCGGCGCGGGCGCTCATTTCGCTGGGCGTGCCGTCCATGTTCAGCGGCAGGCCGACGACAATGGCGTCGGGCTTCCATTCGGTAATCAGCTTTTCCACCTGGGCCCAGTCCGGTACCCCGTTCTGTGCCTTCAGGGTGCACAGCTCGCGCGCCTGGCCGGTGATTACCTGGCCCACGGCCACGCCGATCTGCTTGCTGCCGTAGTCAAAACCCAGCAGCAGGCGCAGCTCTTGAGGTAGCTGGGCCATCAGGCGTGGCCCGCCTGGCTGGTCAGCAGGTGCAGGTTGATGCCCAGGCTGGCGGCCGCAGCCTCCAGGCGCAGGTCGCTGGCTACGCCGAAGATGATTTCAGGGTCGAACGGGCAGTTCAGCCAGGCGTTGTCGGCCAGCTCGGCCTCCAGTTGGCCCGCTTCCCAACCCGCATAGCCGAGGGTGATCAGGCTCTGTTTCGGGCCTACCCCGGCGGCGATGGCCAGCAATATGTCTTGCGATGTGCTCAGCGACAGCCCTTCCAGTGCCACGGTGGCCTGGAAACTGCACTCGTCGCTGTGCAGCACGAAGCCACGGTCGGTCTGTACCGGGCCGCCCTGGTAGATCGGCACCTGCAAGGTGCTGGCCGGGGGCGCTTCGTCCGGGCGCAGCTGCTCGAGGATGTCCGCCAGGCTCAGTTCCTGCGGCCGATTGACCACCAGGCCCATGGCGCCATTGGCGTTGTGCTCGACGATGTACGTGAGGGTCTGGGCGAAGTTCGGGTCGGCCATGTGCGGCATGGCGATCAGGAACTGATGCTTGAGGTAGCTCGGCGTGAGGGTTTTCATGGGGGATAGTGTGGCGCCCAGTTACGAGGCTGACAAGGTGCGCAACGAGGCTTGCGCGATCACTGTGGGAGCGGCTTTAGCCGCGAAGGCGTCCGACCAGGCGACATCATTGCCTGATCTGGCGCATTCGCGGCTAAAGCCGCTCCCACAGGGGGATGTGCAGGCCTTGGATCAGTTACTGGACAAACGGTCGCCACGGGCAAACCGCCAGGTGCGGATGATTTCCAGCCGGTCGAATTCGGCCAGGTCGCCGGTAAACGGTGCAAACGGCGCCGCGAGCCTAACGATGCGCTGCGCCGCCTGGTCCAGTACCGCCTGGCCGGACGACTCCAGCACCAGCACCTCGTACAGCGAGCCATCGCGGTTGATCGACACCATCATGCGCAAGTTGCCGTAGATCTGCTGCCGGCGAGCTTCGTCGGGGTAGTTCAGGTTGCCCACCCGCTCAACCTTCTTGCGCCACTCTTCCTTGTACCAGGCACCCTTGTCGCGCATGGTCGACGCCGCATTCAGGCGGTGGATGCGGGGGCGTTTGGCGTAAAGCTGCTGCTCGTTCGACAGCTCTGCTTCCAGGCTGGCGATCTGGCTGGACAGCTGCGAACTGTCGAAGTCTGGCGCTGGCGCGGCCGGCTTGGGCTGTGCCTTGCTTTCCTTGGGCTTGGGCTCGACCTTGTGCGGCTTGGGTGCCGTGGTCACCACCGCCGATTTTTGCGGCGCAGGCGGCGGTACTACCTCGGGCCTGGCCGCAGGCGGCGGGGTGATCTTGTTGATCTTGCTGTCCTGGAACGGCGCCAGCTCGGTGGTCTTGGGCACTGCCTTCTTGTCCAGGGTACCGCTGCCCTGCTGGTTGTCCTGCGCCTGGAAATCGGCCTTCTCGGGCGGTTTTTCGCTCTTGAAGGTGGCCAGGGTGATGTCCATGGTGTGGCGGATTTCTGCCGGCTTGACCACGGTGAAACCGACACCAAGGATCAGCGCCAGGTGCACCAGTGCAGCCAGGAACAGGGTAAAGCCAAGCCGGTCCACCGGGCGAACTCGGGGCGGCAGCAGGTCGGCAGGGATGTCAGCGGGCAGCGTCATCGGGTATCCAGCAACCGCAGGGCGGGGCTGCGGGTCAGGTCATCAGGACCCGCATCATACCCCACTCTGGGAGTGCGCCGCGCGTTGCCGGTCAGCGCGCCTGCAGCTGTCGATCAATGGCGTCCATCAACTTGCCGCCAATGTCGGTGTTGAACGCGTTGTCGATTTCGCGAATGCAGGTCGGGCTGGTGACGTTGATCTCGGTGAGGTAGTCGCCGATCACATCCAGGCCCACGAACAGCAGGCCCTTTTCACGCAGGGTGGGGCCCACCTGGGCGGCGATCCAGCGGTCACGCTCGCTGAGCGGGCGCGCTTCGCCACGGCCACCGGCAGCCAGGTTGCCACGGGTTTCGCCACTGGCCGGGATGCGCGCCAGGCAGTAGTCGACCGGCTCGCCGTCGATCATCAGGATACGTTTGTCGCCGTCCTTGATCGCCGGCAGGTAGGCCTGGGCCATGATCTGCTGCGCACCCAGTGCGGTCAGGGTTTCGAGGATGACCGACAGGTTGGGGTCGCCCGCCCGGTGGCGGAAGATCGAGGTGCCGCCCATGCCGTCCAGTGGTTTGAGGATCACATCGCCATGCTGCTCGGCGAACGCGCGGATGATGTCCGGGCGACGGCTGACCAGGGTAGGCGGGGTGCACTGCGGGAACAGCGTGGCAAACAGCTTTTCGTTGCAGTCACGCAGGCTTTGCGGTCGGTTGACCACCAGTACGCCGTCTTTCTCGGCCTGCTCCAGCAGGTAGGTGCTGTAGACGAACTCCATGTCGAAGGGCGGGTCCTTGCGCATCAGGATCACATCCAGCTCGGCCAGGGTGCTGTCCTGCTCCTCGCCCAGCTCGAACCAGCGTGCCGGGTCGGCGAACACTTTCAATGGGCGCATGCGCGCGCGGGCCTTGCCTTCGCCCTGGTACAGGTCGCGCTGCTCCATGTAGAACAGGCTCCAGCCGCGCGCCTGGGCGGCCAGCAGCATGGCCAGCGAACTGTCCTTCTTGTAGGAGATGGACGCGATGGGGTCCATGACAATGCCGAGGCGAACGCTCATGGGGTGGTTCCTCTTGGCGGCGGGTGGCCGCGATGGTTCGATAGAAAAGTGGCTCAGGGTGGCGCCGCGAACGCCGCTGGTCAAGGGGCGCCGCAGATGGAACGGGCACCCGGAGTGTGCTAAAAATGCAGCTGCAAGCCTTTGGCTACAAGCCTCAAGAGAACAGCAGTCACCCGCCGATTGGCCTTCTCCTGAAACTTGCCGCTTGCCACTTGCAGCTAAATTCCCACTGGTAGGCGTCTATGGAACAACCCCTGAAGGTGATGGTGATCGACGATTCACGCACGATCCGCCGCACCGCGCAGATGTTGCTCGGTGAAGCGGGCTGCGAGGTGATCACCGCCAGCGATGGCTTCGATGCCCTGGCCAAGATCGTCGACCACCGGCCAAGCATCATTTTCGTCGATGTGTTGATGCCGCGCCTGGACGGTTACCAGACCTGCGCGGTCATCAAGCACAACAGCGTTTTCAAGGACACTCCGGTGATCCTGCTGTCGTCCCGCGACGGCCTGTTCGACAAGGCCCGTGGCCGGGTGGTCGGCTCTGATCAGTTTTTGACCAAGCCGTTCAGCAAGGAAGAGCTGCTCGAGGCGATTCGCGCTCACGTGCCCGGTTTTGCCGCACCTCAACAACCCGCACCCTGACCGCGCCCCGCCATGGCACGGTCTTTTCTTTCCTGATGGGGAAACAGCATGGCCCGAGTTCTGATTGTCGACGACTCGCCGACAGAGATGTACAAACTGGCCGAATGGCTTGAAAAGCACGGTCATCAGGTGCTAAAGGCCAGCAACGGCGCCGATGGTGTGGCCCTGGCGCGCCAGGAGAAGCCGGACGCGGTGCTGATGGATATCGTCATGCCCGTGCTCAACGGCTTCCAGGCGACCCGGCAACTAAGCAAGGACCCGGAGACCAGCAACATTCCCGTATTGGTCGTTACCACCAAGGACCAGGAAACCGATCGCATCTGGGCCAAGCGTCAGGGCGCCCGCGGTTTCGTGACCAAGCCGGTGGAAGAAGACGACCTGATAGCCAAGCTCCAAGAAGTGCTGGGGGCTTGACCACCCGCCCGCATGGCGCGTCGCTGACCGCGTTCGAGTTGCTGCTGGACATCGACCGCCGCTGTCGCCTGCTGGTTGCCGACCAGCCGCCGCAGGACAACCGCCTGCAGCAGTGGAGTGGTATCGGCTTTCGCATTGCCGGGCAGTGGTTCGTCGCGCCCATGGGCGAAGTGGCCGAGGTGCTGCGCGAGCCACGCAGCAGCCGCGTCCCCGGCGTGCAGCCGTGGGTGTGCGGGGTCGCCAACCTGCGCGGCCGGCTGTTGCCGGTGATGGACCTGAGCAGCTTTTTCGGCCTGGGCCACGTCGCTCCCGGCAAGCAGCGACGGGTGCTGGTGCTGGACCACGAAGACCTGTTCGTCGGCTTGCTGGTAGACGAGGTGCTGGGCCTTCAGCACTTCGCCCTGGACAGCCTGCAACTGTCGCCACCCCAGCCGTTGATCCGTGCTGCTGCACGCTTCGTGCAGGGGCATTTCCCCCGGGAACGCAACTGGGCGATCTTCAGCCCCTTCGCCCTGGCCCAGGCGCCGGGTTTTCTCGATGTGGCGTTATAGGACCTGCGAACGTGAACAAGCCTGCAACCCCCGTCACTGCGACCACCGTCAGCCCACGTACCCGCAGCATCGCGCAGATCACCGTGCTGTTCCTGATCCTGATCCTGTCGATCATGCTGCTGTTCGCCAACTTCGCCTACCTGAACACCCAGTCCAACTACGACAAGCAGTACATCGGCCATGCCGGCGAATTGCGCGTGCTGTCGCAGCGCATCGCCAAGAACGCCACCGAGGCCGCCACTGGCAAGGCCCTGGCCTTCAAGCTGCTGTCGGATGCGCGTAACGATTTCGAGCGGCGTTGGGGCTACCTGCGCCAAGGTGACAAGTCCACCGGCCTGCCGCCCGCGCCGCCTACGGTGCGTGACGAAATGGAAGCGGTGCGCCGCGACTGGGAAAACCTGCGCAAGAACACCGACACCATCCTGGCCAGCGAACAGACCGTGCTGTCGCTGCACCAGGTGGCGGCAACCCTGGCCGAGACCGTGCCGCAGTTGCAGGTGGAATACGAAAAAGTGGTTGAGATCCTGCTGCAAAGCGGCGCCCCGGCCAACCAGGTAGCCGTCGCCCAGCGCCAGCTGTTGTTGGCCGAGCGCATCCTGGGCTCGGTCAACACCGTGCTGGCGGGCGACGACAGCGCGGCCCAGGCGGCCGACGCCTTTGGCCGCGATGCCGGGCGCTTTGGCCAGGTACTGGAAGGGATGCTCAGCGGCAACGCGGCAATCCAGGTGACCCGCGTGGAGGACGCAGACGCGCGTGCGCGGCTGGCCGAAATTGCCGAGCTGTTCCAGTTCGTCGCAGGCTCCGTGGACGAAATCCTTGAAACCTCGCCAGAACTGTTCCGCGTGCGCGAGGCGGCGGGGAATATATTCAGCTTGTCGCAGACCCTGCTCGACGAGGCTTCGCACCTGGCCAACGGTTTCGAGAACCTGGCCGGCGGCCGCACCCTCGACACCGTTGGCGGCTACGCGCTGGGCCTGCTGGCGTTGGCATCGATCATCCTGATCGGCCTGGTGATGGTGCGCACCACCAACCGCCAGCTGCGCGAGACGGCGGAAAAGAACGAACGCAACCAGCAGGCGATCATGCGCCTGCTCGACGAAATCGAAGAACTGGCCGATGGCGACCTGACCGTGACCGTATCGGTGACCGAGGACTTTACCGGGGCCATCGCCGACTCGATCAACTACTCCGTGGACCAGCTGCGCGACCTGGTTGCAACCATCAACCACAGCGCCGTGCAGGTCGCCGCCGCCGTGCAGGACACGCAGAACACCGCACGCCAGCTGGCCAAGGCCTCCGAGCACCAGGCCGCGCAGATCAGCGAGGCGTCCGAGGCGGTCGGCGACATGGTCGAATCGATCGACCGGGTTTCGGCGCATGCCTATGAATCGGCCAAGGTAGCCGAGCGCTCGGTGGCCATCGCCAACAAGGGCAACGAGGTGGTGCACAACACCATCAACGGCATGGACAACATTCGCGAACAGATTCAGGACACCGCCAAGCGGATCAAGCGCCTGGGCGAGTCTTCACAGGAAATCGGCGATATCGTCAGCCTGATCGACGACATTGCCGACCAGACCAACATCCTTGCCCTTAACGCTGCGATCCAGGCCTCGCTGGCCGGTGAGGCCGGCCGTGGCTTTGCCGTGGTCGCCGACGAGGTGCAGCGCCTGGCCGAACGCTCGTCGTCGGCCACCCGGCAGATCGAGGCGCTGGTGCGCACCATCCAGGCTGATACCAACGAGGCGGTGATATCCATGGAGCAGACCACCGCCGAAGTGGTCCGTGGCGCTCGCCTGGCCCAGGATGCCGGGGTGGCGCTGGCCGAGATCGAGGGGGTATCGCAGAACCTCGCCGACCTTATCCACAGCATTTCCGACGCCGCTCAGTTGCAGACCTCCTCGGCTGGGCAGATTTCCCACACCATGGCGGTGATCCAGCAGATTACCGCACAAACCTCCGCCGGCTCCGGCGCCACTGCCGACAGCATCCGCCACCTGGCCCGCATGGCCAGCGAGATGCGCCGTTCGGTGTCCGGTTTCACCCTGCCGCCACCTGCAGAGCCCAAATGAAGAGCTCGACCGAAACGCCGCGCCCGGCAATGCCCATTGCGTTGGCCAGTGTAAGCCCCGAGCGCCACGACACCGTGGCGCTGGCCTGGACCAAGGCCGCCATCCTCGATTGCCTGGGCCAGGCGCGTCAGGCGCTGGAGCGCTTTGCCGGCGAGCCGGGCGACCTGTCGATGCTCGCCTTCGTGGTCGACAACCTGCATCAGGTACACGGCTGCCTGCGCATGCTCGAATTGCGCGGCGCAACGCGGCTGGCCGAGGAACTTGAACTGTTCGCCAAGGCCCTGGCCGACGGCCAGGTCAGCCCGCGTGGTGACTGCCTGGGCGCGTTGTTCCGCGGCCTGGAGCAACTGCCTTCGTACCTTGAGCGCCTGCGCGGTGCGCGCCATGACCTGCCTCTGGTCATGCTGCCGCTGCTCAACCAGCTGCGCACCTGCCGCGGCATCGAACCGCTCGCCCAGGCCAGCCTGATCAGCGGCGCAGCGCAGCGCTTTGCCGGTGCCGACGACCTGGCCAACCTCGACCTGTCGCTGGGCAACTGGCGCGAGCAATTACAGGCCGGGCCTGGTCGCGATGCCCTGCGCTCGGTGGTGACCGCGCTGTGCGACGACCTGATGCGCATCAAGGAGCGCCTCGACCAGTTCGTGCGCAGTGACCGCCAGCACAGCGAACAGCTCGATGCTTTGCTGGCGCCACTGCGTCATGTGGCGGACACCTTGGCCGTGCTGGGTTTCCAGCAACCACGGCGGGTGATCATCGACCAGGTGCTGGCGCTTCAGGCCCTTGTCCTGGGCGAGCGGGCAGTGGACGACCCGGTGTTGATGGACGTGGCAGGTGCCCTGTTGTATGTCGAAGCCTCGCTCAATGGCATGGTTGGCCCGCTGGAAGAAAACGGCCAGGGTGGCCTGCCGGGCTCGGACCTGGTCGAGATTCGCCAACTGGTACTCAATGAGTCGTTGAACGTGCTGCAGCAGGCCAAGGACCTGATCGGCGATTGCCTGGAGTCTGGCTGGCCGCGGCAACGCCTGCAGCCCTTGCCGGGCCTGCTGCAGCAGATCCGTGGGGCCTTGGCGATGTTGACCCTGCCGACGGTGGCCGAGCTGTTCGCCGGTTGCGCCAACTATGTGCAGCGCTGGTTGCAGCACCTGGAGGAGGAGCCGCCTGCCGCTGAGCTGACCCACCTGGCCGAGGCGCTGAGCGCTGCCGAATGCTACTTGCAATGGCGCCTGGCCGACCCGCTGGCGGATGGCCAGCCGTTTGTCGACATGGCGCGTGCCAGCCTGGCGGCGCTGGGCGTGCATTGTGCCGTCCCAGATGCCGACTGCGACACTGACGGCAGCGGCGATGGCATTGATGACGAGCTGCGCGAAGTGTTCCTCGACGAGGCCGGTGAACTGCTGCCGGAGATCGAGCGGCACTGGCTGCGTTGGCGTGCCGACAACCAGCAGCGCGAGGCGCTGGCTGAAGTGCGTCGCGCACTGCATACCCTCAAAGGCAGTGGGCGCATGGTCCACGCCGAAGCGGTGGCCGAACTGGCCTGGGGCGCCGAACACCTGCTGAGCCGGGTCCTGGAAGGGCGTAGCCTGCTCAGCCCGGAAGGCGTGGTGGCCTTGCAGCAGGTGTTCGTCCACCTGCCCGACCTGCTGGCCGACTTTGCCGTCGGCCAGTTGCCGCAACTGACCGAGATCGAACAGCTGGCCGGGCACCTGCATGCGCTGGCCGAAAACGACGCGCCGGCGCCTGCCGATGTCGACGGCCTCGACCCGCAACTGCTGGATATCTTCCGCACTGAGGCACAAGGCCACCTGGCCAGCCTTGACGCTTTCCTGGAAGGTGCCGATGGCCACGACACACTGGTCAGCGACGGCCTGCAGCGCGCCTTGCACACGCTCAAGGGCAGTGCCGCCATGGCCGGGGTGATGCCGGTCGCCGAACTGGCCACCGCCTTCGACCGCCTGGCCCGTGAGTACAAAGGCCATCAATTGCCCGTGCAAATGGCCGAAATCGAGTGGCTAAAGGCTGCGCGCGGGCTGTTCCAGGCTGGCGTTGCGCAACTCGACAGCACGCCGCTGGCGGCTATCCCCGGTGCTGCGGAGCTGATCGAGCAGGTCGGCCAGGCGGTCGACGGGCGCCTGGCCAGCTTGCATGACGATGGCCTGCAGCAGATGCAGGGCGCCAAGCGCGACCCGCAGGGTGTCGCCAGCTTCCTGGCCCAGGCCATGGATACCCTGCTCAATGCCGAGTCGATGCTGTCGCGCTGGCAGCAACAGCCCGGCCAGCGTGACGCACTGGACATCCTGCTCGACGAAATGACCAGCCTGGGTCACGCCGCGCACCTGGCCGACCTGTGGCAGATGGACGACGTCTGCGAGGCCTTGCTCGACCTGTACGGCGCGGTGGAAGAGGGCAGCCTGCCGGCCGATGGACGCTTCTTCGCCCAGGCGCAGCAGGCGCATGAAGCCCTGCTGGACATGCTCGACGAAGTGGCAGCCGGGCAGGATATTCCGCCCCGTCCCGAGCTGGTCGACAGCTTGCGCAACCTGCTGGACCAAGCCCTGGCGCCGGATGCCACCGGGTTGGTGGGCATCGACACGGTCACACCGTTGCACCCGGACATGGACCTGGCCGATACCCTGGGAATGGGGGGCGCGCATGGCCCTTTGTTGCCCGAGTTGGCCGAGCCGCTGAGCGAGGAGCCGGAAAGCCCTGGCGAAGAGTTGCTGGAAGTGTTCCTCGAAGAAAGCTCGGATATCGTCGAGAGCGCCGCGGCAGCCCTGGCGCGCTGGCAGGCCGACCCGCGCAGCAGTGTCGAGGTGGACAACCTGATGCGCGACCTGCACACCCTCAAGGGGGTGGCGCGCATGGTCGAGATTGCGCCTATCGGCGACCTGGCCCACGAACTGGAGTTTCTCTACGAGCTGTTGGCCGCTGGCCGGCTGCCGCCGAGCGCGCCGCTGTTCGCACTGCTGCAGAACTGCCATGACCGCCTGGCGCACATGCTCGATGCCGTGCGCCTTGGGCAGCCGCTGCACGCCGCCACGGCACTGATCGACTACATTCGCAATTTCAGCAGCGCGGCCCTGACTGACAGCGCTGCCGGTCAGGGGCCGCTTGAAGCCGCCGCCAATGATGTACCTGCGGCTGCTCCGGAGCGGGCGCCAGGTGACATGGTCAAGGTCGATGCCGAGTTGCTCGACGGCCTTGGCAACCTGGCGGGCGAGCATTCGATCATCCGCGGGCGCATCGAGCAGCAGGTCAATGACGCGCAGTTCGCGCTCAACGAGATGGAAACCACGCTGGAGCGCATGCGCGACCAGTTGCTGCGCCTGGATATCGAAACCCAAGGGCGGATCTCCAGCCGCCAGCAGTTCGAAGGGGATGCCTACGACGATTTCGACCCGTTGGAAATGGACCGCCATTCGCAGCTGCAGCAGCTGTCGCGGGCCTTGTTCGAATCCGCCTCGGACCTGCTTGACCTGAAGGAAACCCTGGCCCAGCGCGCCCAGGAGGCCTCCAGCCTGCTGCAGCAGCAGGCGCGGGTGAACAGCCAGTTGCAAGAAGGCCTGACTGCCACCCTGATGGTGCCTTTCGAACGCCTGGTGCCGCGCTTGCAGCGGGTGGTGCGGCAGGTGGCGAGCGAGCTGGGCAAGCAAGTGGAGCTGGTGGTCGGTAACGCCGAAGGCGAACTGGACCGCAGTGTGCTCGAGCGCATGGTGGCGCCGCTGGAGCACATGCTGCGCAACGCTGTCGACCATGGCCTGGAAAGCCGCGAAATGCGCCTGGCGGCCGGAAAGCCTGAGCAAGGTACCATTCACCTGAACTTGCTCCACGAAGGCGCCGACATCGTTATCGAAATGACCGATGACGGTGCCGGCGTGCCTCTGGAAGCGGTACGGCGCAAAGCCATCAAGCGCGGTTTGCTGGACCCGCAGGCGCGCTTGAGCGATCACGAGATCCTGCAGTTCATCCTGCGCCCGGGGTTCTCCACCGCCGAGAAAATCACCCAGATCTCCGGGCGCGGTCTGGGCATGGACGTGGTGCACGAGGAGGTCAAGCAACTGGGGGGCTCGATGAGCATCGAGTCGGCCCAGGGCAAGGGTGCGCGCTTCCTGATCCGCCTGCCGTTCACCGTGTCGATCAACCGGGCGTTGATGGTGCATCTGGGTGAGGAGCAGTACGCCATTCCGCTGAATACCATCGAGGGCATTGTCCGCGTGCCGCCAGCAGAGCTCGCCGCTTGCTATGAGCTGGACACGCCGCGTTATGTCTATGCCGGTCACGACTACCAGCTGCGCTACCTGGGCGAGTTGCTGCAAGGCCTGCCGCGCCCGGCATTGCTGGGGCAGAGCGTACCGCTGCCGGTGCTGCTGGTGCATTCCAAGGAGCAGTCATTCGCCATCCAGGCCGACAGCCTGTCGCCCAGCCGCGAGATCGTGGTGAAGAGCCTGGGCCCGCAGTTTGCTGCGGTTGCCGGGTTGTCGGGGGCGACGTTGCTGGGCGATGGCCGGGTAGTGCTGATTCTCGATCTGCTTGGCCAGCTGCGCGGCCAGCAGCGACGCCTGGCCCGCCTGCCCGGCGGTGGCCCGCAGCGCCAGCTGCTTGGCCCGGCACCGCGCAGGGCACTGCTGGTAATGGTGGTGGACGACTCGGTCACGGTGCGCAAGGTAACCAGCCGCCTGCTGGAGCGCCACGGCATGAGTGTGCTGACCGCCAAGGACGGCGTCGACGCCATGGCCCTGCTGGAAGAGCACCGGCCGGATGTATTGCTGCTGGATATCGAGATGCCGCGCATGGACGGTTTTGAGGTGGCCACCCGCATTCGGCGTGACGCGCGGCTCAAAGACCTGCCGATCATCATGATCACCTCGCGTACCGGGCAGAAGCACCGCGATCGCGCCATGGCCATCGGGGTCAATGAATACCTGGGCAAACCGTATCAGGAATCGCTGCTGTTGCAGAGCATCGCGCACTGGAGTTCGACCCATGCTTGAACTGATCGCCGGCCAGCGCAGCAGCCTGACCGGGTTGTTGCTGCCCTTGGGTGACCGCACCCTGGTGTTGCCTAATGTGGCGGTTGCCGAATTGAGCGGCCAGCGCAACCTGGTGTGCCAACCTGGCGAGCCGGCCTGGCACCTGGGCTGGATCGACTGGCGCCAGCAGCGTCTGCCGCTGGTCGGGTTCGAGGCGGCTTGTGGCGGCGAAACGCCGTGCGGCGAGCGTGCGCGTGTGGTGGTGCTCAATGCGTTGGGCGACACCGGCTTGCGCTATCTGGCGTTGTTGCTGCAGGACATCCCGCGCTCGTGCAAGCTCGACAGCCAGCTGAATTATGTGGATGTGGCGCTGGGTCGCCTTGAGCTGGCGGCCGTGCAGGTGGGTGAGCAGGTGGCACGGGTGCCGGACCTGGTGGCACTGGAAAGGCTGGTGCGTGACGCAGACCTGCAACCTGACCTTGGGTAAGATTACCCGCGAAAGGGCCGCAACAGACATCATCAGGAACCCAGCCCGGCTCGGGAGGTCTGTGTTTGCATGTATTACGGTGAACGCTTCAACGCCTGGACCCACCTGGTCGGTGCCGTCCTGGCCTGTATCGGTGCCATCTGGCTGATCGTGGTTGCGGGCCTGCAAGGCGACCCCTGGAAGATCGTCAGCTTCTCCATCTACGGCAGTACATTGCTGTTGCTGTACAGCGTTTCCACCCTGTACCACAGCACCCGTGGCCGGGCGAAAGTGATCATGCGCAAGCTCGATCACCTGTCGATCTACCTGCTGATTGCCGGCAGCTACACGCCGTTTTGCCTGGTCAGCCTGCGCGGCCCTTGGGGCTGGAGCCTGTTCGGCGTGGTCTGGGCGCTGGCGGTGCTCGGCATGCTGCAGGAGATCAAACCGCGCAGCGAAGCGCGCATCCTGTCGATCATCATCTATGCCGTGATGGGCTGGATCGTGCTGGTGGCGGTCAAGCCTTTGCTGCGCTCGCTGGGCGTCGCCGGCTTTGCCTGGCTGGCCGCCGGCGGCGTGCTGTACACCGTGGGCATCATATTCTTTGCCCTGGACAGCCGCCTGCGCCACGCGCACGGCATCTGGCACCTGTTCGTGATCGCAGGCAGCCTGATGCACTTCGTGGCGGTGTCGTTCTATGTGCGCTAGTTAAAAGTCGCCCCACAACTGCTGGGCGACAGACAGCGCCACCACTGGCGCGGTCTCGGTGCGCAGCACGCGGGGGCCAAGGCGCGCAGCGTGGAAGCCGGCCGCCTTGGCCTGGTCGACTTCGGCCTCGCTCAAACCGCCTTCGGGGCCGATCAGGAAGGCCAGGGTTGCCGGTTTTTCATGGCTGGTGAGCGGTTCTGCCACCGGGTGCAGGACCAGTTTCAAATCCGCATTGCTGCTGCCCAGCCATTCGGCCAGGGTCAGCGGCGGGTGGATGACGGGCAGGGTCGAGCGGCCGCATTGTTCGCAGGCACTGATCGCCACCTGGCGCCAGTGGGCCAGGCGCTTGTCGGCGCGTTCATCCTTCAGGCGCACTTCGCAGCGTTCGCTGACGATGGGGGTGATTTCGTTGGCGCCCAGCTCGGTGGCCTTCTGGATCGCCCAGTCCATGCGCTCGCCGCGCGACAGGCCCTGGCCAAGGTGGACGTGCAGCGGGGAGTCGGCCTGGCCGGCGAAGGCCTGGTCGAGGTTGACGCGCACGGTCTTCTTGCCCACTTCGAGCAGCTGGCCGAGGTATTCCTGGCCGCTGCCGTCGAACAGTTGCACGGCGTCGCCGGCGGCCATGCGCAGCACGCGGCCGATGTAGTGGGCCTGGGCTTCGGGCAGGTCGTGCTGGCCAATGCTCAGGGGGGCGTCGATGAAGAAGCGGGACAGTCTCATGGATCAGCTCGGACGGAATGGGCTCATGTGACACTGTGGGAGCGGGTTCACCCGCGAATGCGGCGGCGAATCCACTATCGCATTCGCGGGTAAACCCGCTCCCACAGGGTTTGGTGGCAGGCTTGCGGGAGTTAACCCGGGTCGCGGAAGTCAGGGTGGAAGTTTGCGGGAACCGCCACGCTGACGCTATCACGGGTGGCGATGTCGATGCCTTCGCTGGCCACTTCGGCGAGGAAGTCGATCTGCTCCGGGGTGATTACATACGGTGGCAGGAAATACACCACGCTGCCCAGCGGGCGCAACAAGGCGCCACGGCTCAAGGCATGCTTGAACACTTTCAGGCCACGGCGCTCCTGCCAGGGGTAGGCGACTTTGCCAGCCTTGTCCTTGACCATTTCGATTGCCAGGGCCATGCCGGTCTGGCGGATCTCGGCCACGTGCGGGTGATCGGCCAGGTGAGCAGTGGCCGTGGCCATGCGCGTGGCCAAGGGCTTGTTGGCCTCGATCACGTTGTCCTGTTCGAAGATATCCAGGGTCGCCAGCGCCGCCGCGCACGCCAGCGGGTTGCCGGTGTAGCTGTGCGAGTGGAGAAACGCGCGCAAGGTCGGGTAGTCGTCGTAGAAGGCCTGGTACACCTTGTCGGTGGTCAGGCAGGCGGCCAGCGGCAGGTAGCCGCCGGTCAAGGCCTTGGACAGGCACAGGAAATCTGGCCGAATGCCGGCCTGCTCACAGGCGAACAAGGTGCCGGTGCGGCCGAAGCCTACGGCAATTTCGTCGTGGATCAGGTGCACGTCGTAGCGGTCGCAGGCTTCGCGCAGCAGCTTGAGGTAGACCGGGTGGTACATGCGCATGCCGCCTGCGCCCTGGATCAGCGGTTCGATAATCACGGCGCTGATCGAGGCGTGGTGCTCGGCCAGGGTCTGCTCCATTACCTGGAACATGTTGCGCGAGTGCTCCTCCCAACCCATGCCCTCGGGGCGCAGGTAGCAGTCGGGGCTCGGTACCTTGATGGTGTCGAGCAGCAGCGCCTTGTAGGTTTCGGTGAACAGCGGCACGTCGCCCACCGACATCGCGGCGATGGTTTCGCCGTGGTAGCTGTTGGTCAGGGTGACAAAGCGCTTCTTGTCCGGTTTGCCGACGTTCTGCCAGTAGTGGAAGCTCATCTTCAGCGCCACTTCGATGCACGACGAACCGTTGTCGGCATAAAACACCCGATCCAGCCCGGCCGGGGTCATGGCCACCAGGCGCTCGGACAGCTCGATCACCGGCTGGTGGCTGAAACCTGCAAGGATCACATGCTCCAGCTGGTCGACCTGGTCCTTGATGCGCTGGTTGATGCGCGGGTTGGCATGGCCGAACACGTTGACCCACCAGCTGCTCACCGCATCCAGGTAGCGCTTGCCTTCGAAGTCTTCCAGCCACACGCCTTCACCGCGCCTGATCGGGATCAGCGGCAGCTGCTCGTGGTCTTTCATCTGGGTGCAGGGGTGCCACAGGACCTTCAGGTCGCGTTGCATCCACTGATCATTGAGGCCCATCGGCACTTCTCCTGGCTTTGCGGCGTGGTTCGACCGCGTAAGCCTAAGCAATGCCGCAGGGCAGGACAACCGCTGCCGTTCAATGGCGCTGTGTGCCGGTCCATTCAAGCTTGCGGATGTGCACGGTACCGGCCTGCGAAGTGGAGATGGTCAGGCGGCGGAACGGCCCGTCGATCACCTGGTGGTAGGGCTGCGTGGCGATGGGGCCGGGGCGCAGGTCGCGAAAGCCGCTGCCCTCAAGTGTGAGCCAGTAGAAGTTGCGTGGTGCCGGTGCGATCAGGTCGTAGTTGTGGTTCCCGGCATCGAACAGCATGTGCAGGTCGTCACCGAGGAAGTCGCTGACCACGTAGTATTCCAGCCGCAGGCACTCGACCTCCTGGGCGAAGGCGATTTCCACATCGCTGTGTTCGCCGATGACCAGCTCGGTGCCGTCCTCACCCTTGAACGCCTCATGAAAGCCGCTGGATGAAGTGCTGTTGGAGCGGATACTCAGCCCGGAGGGCGTGAGCAGGGTCTGCTTGTGCGGCAACGACTGGCGGTCAACTTGCTGGAAATGCTCTTCGAACATCATCTGCGTGCCCTCCTGGCGGGCTTCTGGCCATCTTCGCCAGCATCGCCTGCTGCCGTGTGAAACGGCTACTGGCAAAAATGTCAGTTGCCTAAAGCACTTGATGTCACTGCGCTGGCAGGGTTGGCGGAGGTGACGTATTCTTAACGCATCTCCCCGGGGCATTCCTGCCTCTCCCGTCTCTGCAACTTTTTACTCGGAGTTCGCCATCATGGCTGCTGCTTGGGTGCGCCTGTGCGCGTTGGTATTGATCGGTGTGTCCAGCGGCGCCGCGCTGGCAAAGGACAAGACACCCACAGCTATTGTGGTGGGCGGCGGCCTGGCGGGCCTGACAGCGGCTTACGAGCTGCAGAACAAAGGCTGGCAGGTGACCTTGCTGGAAGCAAAGGCGGGCATGGGCGGGCGCTCAGGCCTTGCCACCAGCGAGTGGATCGGTAACGCCAAGGCGCAGCCAGTGCTCAACCAGTACATTGACCGTTTCAAGCTTGAAACACTGCCGGCGCCCGAGTTCGTGCGTACCCCCGGTTACCTGATCGACGGCGAGTACTTCAGCGCCACTGACCTGGCCACCAAGCAACCGGCCACCGCCGAGGCGCTCAAGCGCTACGAGAAGACCCTCGACGACCTGGCACGCTCGATCGACGACCCGATGAACCCGCAGGCGACCAGCACGCTGTTCGCCCTCGACCAGATCAACGTTTCCAGCTGGCTGGACAAACTGCAACTGCCGGCCACCGCCCGTCAGCTGGTGAACCAGCAGATTCGTACCCGCTACGATGAGCCGTCGCGCCTGTCGCTGCTGTACTTCGCCCAGCAGAACCGTGTGTACCGCGGCGTCAGCGACCGCGATCTGCGCGCCGCGCGCCTGCCGGGTGGCAGCCCGGTGCTGGCCCAGGCTTTCGTCAAGCAGCTCAAGACCATCAAGACCAGCTCGCCGGTGACCGCCATTGTCCAGGACAAGGACGGCGTCACGGTCAAGGTTGGCAGTGTCGGTTATCAGGCCGATTACCTGGTACTGGCCGTGCCGCTGCGCGCGCTGGCCAAGATCCAGATGACCCCGGGCCTGGACGGCCAGCACGTGGCGGCGCTGAAGGGCACCAACTATGGCTGGCGCGACCAGCTGATGCTGAAGTTCAAGACGCCAGTGTGGGAAAGCCGCGCACGCATGTCGGGTGAAATCTTCAGTAATGCCGGCCTGGGCATGCTGTGGATCGAGCCTGCGCTGAAGGGTGGCGCCAACGTGGTGATCAACCTGTCCGGTGATAATGCCCGCCTGCTGCAGGCCTTCGGCGACAAGCAGATGGTCGACCAGGTGCTGATCCGCCTGCACGCGTTCTACCCGCAGGCACGTGGTGCGTTCACTGGCTACGAGGTCAAGCGTTACAGCGTCGACGCCGGTACCGGCGGCGCCTACCTGGCCTATGGCCCGGGGCAGATCAGCAAATACTGGCGCCTGTGGGAGCGCCCGGTGCAGCGTATCACCTTTGCCGGCGAGCACACCGATGCCTTGTACCCGGGCACCCTGGAAGGCGCCCTGCGCAGTGGCCAGCGCGCCGCCAGCCAGGCGCAGGACCTGCTGGCCGGCAAGTCGTTCGACCCGGCCAAAGCGGTACCGGTTGCAGCGGCCGCAGCCGGAGCTGCAGCAGCCAAGGACAGCAATGGCGGGTTCTTCTCCAATATGTTCGGCGGCTCGTCCGACAAGGCTGACAAGGCACCTGCAAAGCCAGAGCTCAAGCAGGTCGATGAGGCAAAGCAGGACAAGCCTGGCTTCTTCAAGCGCCTGTTTGGTGGGGATGACAAGCCTGAAGTGAAGGCGGAGCCCATCGCCAAGGCCGAGGAAGTGGTACCGGCAGTTGCGCCTGTGCCTGCTCCTCAAGTCGCGCCGGCCGCAGTGGTCAAGGAAGCGTCGGCCAAGCCTGCGGCGATCAAGGCTGCACCGGTCAAGCATGCCCCGGCGCACAAATCGGCGCACAAACCTGCCGAGCCCAAGAAGGCCACTGCCAAGTCCGAGCCTGCCAAGAAGACCGTGGTCAATACCCAGGCCAAAGCGAGCTGATTTACTGACCAGTGCTGGCCTCTTCGCGGGTAAACCCGCTCCCACAGTGCATGCACCACCTGTGGGAGCGGGTTTACCCGCGAAGAGGCCGGCACTGGCAGGCGCGTACTCTCCGTCTATTGTTAATGTTTCCTTAATGGGCAGCTCAGAGAATAAATATCGTATTTATCGATAATCCGAAGCAGTTTTTTCCGCTTTTATTCGATACGTTACGCGCTAATCTGTGCACAGCTTTCACGGGGAAACACGCCAACATGCAACTGCGCAATTCACCTTCTCGCTACGGCGTGGTCAGCATCGTCCTGCACTGGGGCGTGGCGCTGGCAGTCTTCGGCCTGTTTGGCCTGGGCCTGTGGATGGTCGGCCTCGACTATTACAGCCCATGGCGCAAAGCCGGCCCGGACTTGCACAAAAGCATTGGTCTGGTGCTGCTGGCGGTGATGCTGCTGCGTGTGCTCTGGCGCTTCATCAGCCCACCACCACCGGCTCCGGCCAACCACGGCGCATTCACTCGCCTGGCGGCCAAGCTCGGCCATCTGGCTCTGTACATCGGCCTGTTTGCGGTGATGGCGGCCGGTTACCTGATTTCCACCGCCGACGGTGTTGGCATTCCGGTGTTCGGGTTGTTCGAAGTCCCGGCACTGGTCAGCGATCTGCCCGACCAGGCGGATGTGGCTGGCGTGATCCATCTCTGGCTGGCCTGGGGCCTGGTGATTTTTGCCGTGCTGCATGCCCTGGCAGCGTTCAAGCACCATTTCATCGACCGTGACGCGACCCTGACCCGTATGCTGGGCCGCAAAGCTTGACTCTCAACCTCAATTGCAAAGGAAGGAACTAAGGATGTTGAAAAAGACTTTTGCCGCTCTGGCGCTCGGTACCGCTCTGCTCTGCGCTGGCCAGGCCATGGCTGCCGAGTACAAGATCGACAAGGAAGGCCAGCACGCGTTCGTCGACTGGAAGATCAGCCACCTGGGCTACAGCTTCATTCACGGTACCTTCAAGGACTTCGACGGCAACTTCAGCTGGGACAGCGCCAAGCCTGAAGCCAGCAAGATCAGCGTCGACCTGAAAACCGCCAGCCTGTGGTCGAACCACGCCGAGCGTGACAAGCACATCGCCAGCGCCGACTTCCTCGATGTGAAGAAGTACCCGGAAGCCAAGTTCGTTTCCACCAGCGTCAAGTCGACTGGCGACAAGACTGCTGACGTGACTGGCGACCTGACCATGCACGGCGTGACCAAGCCGGTCACCTTCAAGGCCACCTTCAACGGTGAAGGCAAGGACCCATGGGGCGGCGAGCGCGCTGGCTTCAACGCCACCACCACGCTGAACCTGAACGACTTCGGCATCAAAGGCCCGGGCGCGACCTCGCAGACCCTGGACCTGGATATCAGTGTTGAAGGCGTGAAGCAGAAGTAACTATTGCTCGGCAATAAAAAACGCCGCCCATTGGGCGGCGTTTTTATTTGCCTTTGCCGAGGATGAGCCGGCAAAGGCTGGCCTGGGTTTAGCCTTTTCGGGTCAACAAGGCCGGGCGCTCGCCACGCGGGCGGCTTGGCAGGTCATCCAGCTGCTCGGGCGTCGGGAAGCGGTCAAGCTTGGATTCCTTGCGGATGATCACGGGCTGTTTTTCCGGCTGGCGCGGGTTGCGCACGGCCGGCTCTTGCCGGGCAGCATCGTCACGCGCCGGACGGCCACGGCCACCACCGCCATCACGACGGGCGCCGCCGCCGTTATTGGCGCGGGGTGGGCGTTTTTCGCCACCGTTGGAAGCACCACCACTACGCTGTTGGCCGCCACTGCGCGCCTGGCCCTGGCCCCCGGCATTGCTGCGTGGGGCGTTACCCTGGCCCTGACCGGCACCAGCACCTGGGCGGCGATTGCGGCCTTGGCCTTTACCTTGGTACGGGCTCACGTAGTCGGCACGGTTACCGAAGTTATCCACATCGTCGTCCAGGAACGCTTCAGGATCGCGATCGGCTGGCGCTTTCGGCGTACTTGCGCTGCTGGCCTGCTGCTGTTGCTGCTGACGCGGCTTCTTGTCGCGCGGCTTGCGCGGCTGCTGTTGCCGGTCGCCGCTCTTTTCCTTGTCGGCCGGCTTGTCAGCAGCCTGCGGCTTGGCCTTGCCTTTATCCTTGCCTTTGTCCTTGCGGCCGCCGTTGGCGTCCTTGCTGCCTTCGCCGCGTGGCTGCTGGTTGCGACCGCCACGGCCGTTGTTTTGCGGGCGTTCACGTACTTCGGGCTTTTCGGCTTCTACCTGGCTGGCATCAAAGCCCATCCAGTCGCCGTCCGGGATACGCTGCTTGGTCACCCGCTCGATGCTCTTGAGCAGTTTTTCTTCGTCCGGCGCGACCATGGAGATGGCCTCGCCCGAACGACCGGCGCGGCCGGTACGGCCGATGCGGTGGACGTAATCTTCCTCCACGTTCGGCAGCTCGAAGTTGACCACGTGCGGCAGCTGGTCGATGTCCAGCCCGCGCGCGGCGATATCGGTGGCTACCAGCACGCGCACGCTGTTGGCCTTGAAGTCGGCCAGTGCCTTGGTGCGGGCGTTCTGGCTCTTGTTACCGTGGATGGCGGCGGCGGTCAGGCCGTGCTTTTCCAGGTACTCGGCCAGGCGATTGGCACCGTGCTTGGTGCGGGTGAACACCAGCACCTGCTCCCAGGCACCCAGGGTAATCAGGTGCGCCAGCAGTGCACGCTTGTGGCTGGCGGGCAGGCGGTAAATGCGCTGCTCGATACGCTCGACAGTGGTGTTTGGAGGGGTGACCTCGATGCGCTCCGGGTTGTGCAGGAGCTTGTCGGCCAGGTCGGTGATGTCCTTGGAGAAGGTCGCCGAGAACAGCAGGTTCTGGCGCTTGGCCGGCAGGCGGGCGAGGACCTTCTTCACGTCATGGATGAAGCCCATGTCGAGCATGCGGTCGGCTTCGTCGAGTACCAGGATTTCCACGTGGGCCAGGTCGACCTTGCCTTGGCCGGCCAGGTCGAGCAAGCGGCCCGGGCAGGCGACCAGCACGTCCACGCCCTTGGCAATGGCCTGGACCTGCGGGTTCATGCCAACCCCGCCGAAGACGCAGGCGCTGACCAGTGGCAGGTCGCGGGCGTAGACCTTGAAGCTGTCATGCACCTGGGCTGCCAGTTCGCGGGTCGGGGTGAGGACCAGTACGCGAGGCTGGCGCGGGCCATGCCGCTGCGACTTGTCGGGGTGGCCGGCCGGGAACAGGCGCTCGAGAATCGGCAGGGCGAAGCCACCGGTTTTACCAGTACCTGTCTGAGCGGCAACCATCAGGTCGCGGCCTTGCAACACGGCGGGAATCGCCCGCTGTTGCACGGGGGTCGGCTGGGTATAGCCCGCAGCCTCGATAGCGCGGACAAGTGCCTCGGAGAGACCGAGGGAAGCAAAGGACATGGGCGATCCTGTTCTCGTGTGGGCTGGGCCCGTAGGGATGTTCTGCCTGGCGCGACGGGCATCGGTGGGATGCGATCGCGTCCGGTCCAGCTGGGCTTTCACTGCACATCCGGGAAACGGAGGGTGGACGCGAAAGCGCGTCAATTGCCGATCGGGATGCCTGTTGCGAGGCCGAGCGTCCGGGCGTGAGCCGGGCGGGAAGGCCCGAGTATAACAGAGCTATCGCGCTGTGCCGCTTTCCTGCTGCTCAACGGCGTTGAGAATGCTTCCGATGTCGCCCGTATAGCGGTTGCTGATCGCCAAGAAGGCCGGTTCCTGCTTGAAACGCCGCAGTTCTTCGGCAAAGGCCAGGGCCAGTGCTTCTCGCCCGGGCTTGCGCACCAGTCCCAGATACTGAGGCTGGCGGCTGATCACCAGCGGCAGTTGTTCGACTTGCTGCTCAAGGCGCAACTGCTGGAGCAGGTAGTGGCCGACCTTGCGGTCGGTGATTGCCAGGTCCACACGCCCCAGTACCAGCTTGCCAAAGTTGGCTTCGTGAGTGGGCGCGGCCTCACGCTTGAAGTGTGGCGCCTCGGTGAAGGCCTTGCCATAGGCGTAGCCGGGGGATGTACCGACGCGAAGACCGGCGAGATCTGCGAGGCTGGTCACGCTATGGCGACGCGAATGTTGCTGGAACAGGACGAACTCCACAATCGACATGGGCTCGGGGGCATAAACCAGGTAAGGCTGGCGTGCCTCGGTCTGGAAGATGTCGAGAATGCCATCTGCCAGGCCTTGCTCGACCATTGCCAGGCAGCGCTTCCACGGCAGGAACTGCCATTCCACTTCCACGCCCAGGCGGGCGAAGACCTGGGTGGTGACTTCGTAGTCTATGCCTTGCGGTTGGCCGTCATGTTCATACACATAGGGTGCCCAGTCGTCGCTCACCAGGCGCAAGCGCTCGGCCAGGGCCAACGGGCTCAGGCATATGAGCAGCAGGATCCAGAACAGGCGGGCGACGTGTGGCATGGCCGGAGATTACGCGCTCGGCCTGGGCAAGGCCAGTGCAGATGGTGTCCTTGTGTGCGGGCCCCACTCAACACCGGGAGGCCCGCAACAGATGTGCCTCGATATCCTTGCGCTGTTCGCCCAGCGACAGGCGCAGCCCCGGGTGGCGCAGGCACTGGCGCAGCCGGTCGGGCTCCATGTGGCCATGGCGGGCATTGAGGTTTTCCAGGGCCTTGTCCCACCAGGCCGGCGCGCAGGCACGGTCGAATTCGTTGGGGTAGGGGTAGCAGCCATACAGCAGCTCGCGGGCAAACTGGCGTTCGTGGCGCGGCAGGGTCAGGCTGAGTGCTTTATAGCCCAGGCGCTGCAAGGCCGGTGGTCGCGGCAGCTGGTCGTTGACCAGGGTGACGTCGGCGAGCGCGGCCTGGCTCAGGGGGGCTTCACCGTGCTTGCGCAGCCAGGCCTGGATCTTGGCACGGAATTGCGCCTTGCGGCTCCAGTAGTGGTGGATGACATCGGTGCATTCGGCCACCGCCAGCGTGCGGTAAGCCGCCACAGCCAGGCAGAACTCCTCGAGGGTGTAGGCCTCGCGTGCCAAGGGATGGAACTCGTCCATCATGGCAATGGAGCGGTCCAGAGTGCTGGCATCTTCGGCCGTAAGGCCGATCACTCCGGAGTTGACCAGTGGCATCTGGCAGTCGGCCAGGCCTCGGGATTCGAGGATCGCCAGCAGGTTCCTGTACAGCAGGCACTTCTGGTTGGCGCCATAGCGGGCGCCGATGGCGTTGCACAGCAGTTGGCCTGGCGCTACCCGGGCGAACAGTTGCAGTGGCGATTTGCGGAAGAACGTATCGGTATCGATCAGGACTGCCAGCGGGTGTTGCTGCAATACCTGTCGCAACAGCACATGCTTGCTGCGGAAGTGATAGCCGTGCGGGGCGTTCCATGCCTGGCGCGTGGCCTCGTCCAGCAGGTGGACGGTGACCGGGAGGCTGGCATAGGGCTGCGGGTTATCCGTGTAGACCTGGATATCCATGGCTTCGCCCGCAGCGCTGTCCAGGTGGGCGAGGGCGCTGACGATGCTGAAGCAGGCTTCCTGATGGTAGGTTGCCGGGCCAAAAGCCAGGTAGACGAGCTGTGGCCGCGAAGGCTGGAGATGCTGCATGGCTGGCAAGACCTGTGTAACCGGAAAATGAACAAGGCTTTAGTCTATGACCAAAGCCTTAATCATTTCTTAAGCAGACTTTGCCAAAAAGTTTCAGCGCGGCAGCTTCAGGTTGTTCCAGATCGCCAGGCTCGGTTCGGCCTGGTTCAAGGTGTAGAAGTGCAGGCCAGGTGCGCCGCCTTGCAGCAGCTGCTCGCACATGCGGGTGATCACTTCTTCGCCGAATGCCTGGATGCTGGCGGTGTCGTCGGCATAGGCTTCCAGCTGCTTGCGGATCCAGCGCGGGATCTCGGCGCCACAGGCGTCGGAGAAACGTGCCAGTTTGCTGTAGTTGGTGATCGGCATGATGCCCGGTACCACCGGGATGTCCACGCCCAGTTTCTGTGCGCGCTCGACGAAGTAGAAGTAGCTGTCGGCGTTGAAGAAGTACTGGGTAATGGCGCTGTCGGCACCGGCCTTGACCTTGTGCACGAAGTTGCCCAGGTCAGCCTCGAAATTGCGCGCCTGCGGGTGCATTTCCGGGTAGGCAGCCACTTCCAGGTGGAAGTGATCGGCGGTTTCCTGGCGGATGAACTCGACCAGGTCGCTGGCATAGCGCAGCTCGCCACTGGCCATGCCCATGCCCGACGGCAGGTCGCCACGCAGGGCAACGATGCGCTTGATGCCGGCGGCCTTGTATTCGGCCAGCAGGGCGCGCAGGTCGGCCTTGCTGTCGCCGACGCACGACAGATGCGGCGCGGCAGGCACCTTCACTTCGTTTTCCAGCTGCAGCACGGTGTTCAGCGTGCGGTCGCGGGTCGAACCACCGGCACCGTAGGTGCAGGAGAAGAAGTCCGGGTTGTAGGTGGCCAGCTGGCGGGCGACGCCCATCAGTTTTTCGTGGCCAGCGTCGGTCTTGGTCGGGAAGAACTCAAAGCTGTAGCGGCGTTCTTGTGACATTGATCGTTCCTCGAGCAGCAGGCTTAAGGCGGCAAGCTGCAAGTGAAAGCCAGGCCGGTGTGAGCCGGCCTGGCTTGGGCATCGTTGCTTGGCGTTGCCTGCTGCTTAGTAGCGGTAGGCGTGCGGCTTGAACGGGCCTTCGACGGTCACACCGATGTAGTCGGCTTGCTGCTTGGTCAGCTGGGTGACCACGCCGCCGAAGCCGCGGACCATTTCCAGGGCCACTTCTTCGTCGAGCTTTTTCGGCAGCACTTCAACGGTCAGGCGCTCGGCTTTCTTCTCGGCCGACAGGTCGGCGAACTTCTGCTCGAACAGGAAGATCTGTGCCAGTACCTGGTTGGCGAACGAACCGTCCATGATGCGGCTCGGGTGGCCAGTGGCGTTGCCCAGGTTGACCAGGCGGCCTTCGGCCAGCAGGATCAGGTAATCGTCGTTCTGCGGGTCGAAGCTGCCAGCGCCGGTGCGGTGGATCTTGTGTACCTGCGGCTTGACCTCTTCCCATGCCCAGTTCTTGCGCATGAAGGCAGTGTCGATTTCGTTGTCGAAGTGGCCGATGTTGCAGACCACGGCACGCTTCTTCAGGGCCTTGAGCATGTTGGCGTCGCAGACGTTGACGTTACCGGTGGTGGTCACGATCAGGTCGATCTTGCCCAGCAGGGCCTTGTCGATGCTGGCTTCGGTGCCGTCGTTGATGCCGTCGATGAACGGCGAAACCAGTTCGAAGCCGTCCATGCAGGCCTGCATGGCGCAGATCGGGTCAACTTCGGTGACTTTGACGATCATGCCTTCCTGGCGCAGGGACTGGGCCGAGCCCTTGCCCACGTCACCGTAGCCGATCACCAGGGCCTGCTTGCCCGACAGCAGGTGGTCGGTGCCACGCTTGATGGCGTCGTTCAGGCTGTGACGGCAGCCGTACTTGTTGTCGTTCTTGCTCTTGGTGACCGAATCGTTGACGTTGATCGCCGGGACTTTCAGCTCGCCCTTGGCCAGCATGTCCAGCAGGCGGTGCACGCCGGTGGTGGTTTCTTCGGTCACACCGTGTACGCGGTCCAGTACCTGTGGGTACTTCTTGTGCAGCAGCTCGGTCAGGTCACCACCGTCGTCGAGGATCATGTTGGCGTCCCATGGCTGGCCATCTTTCAGGATGGTCTGCTCCAGGCACCACTCGTACTCTTCCTCGGTTTCACCTTTCCAGGCGAACACAGGGATACCGGCGGCGGCGATGGATGCGGCGGCCTGGTCCTGGGTGGAGAAGATGTTGCAGGACGACCAGCGCACTTCGGCGCCCAGGGCAACCAGGGTTTCGATCAGCACGGCGGTCTGGATGGTCATGTGGATGCAGCCCAGAATCTTCGCACCCTTGAGCGGTTGCTCGGTCAGGTACTTGCGACGCAGGCCCATCAGCGCAGGCATTTCCGATTCGGCGATGATGGTTTCGCGACGGCCCCAGGCGGCCAGGGAGATGTCGGCGACTTTGAAATCGGTAAAACCAGCAGGCATGTTTGCAGCGCTCATGAGAGCCTCCATTCGTAGTGTGCGAATGGGCGCCGTTGTGCGTTAAGCGCCCGCGAGAGCGAGCAACGCCCCATCCGAGCCTGACAGGCCTAGCCTGCTGCAGCGCCCCTCGGACAGGTGGCGGGCATGGCGCCGCTGTGGGCAGCCATGTGAAACGGCGCAGATTATAGCCGTGCTGGGCGGCTTGCCCAAGGTTTTCTGTCGATTAATCGCGACGATAGTCGATGTTCAATGGAGCGATCGCGGCCGCTCTGCCATCATTGCTGGACGTTAGCCAAGCAGGTCAGGAGTACAGATGAACTTTCACACCCGCAAGTGGGTTAAACCCGAAGACCTCAACCCCAATGGCACTTTGTTCGGTGGCAGCCTGTTGCGCTGGATCGACGAAGAGGCAGCGATCTACGCCATCGTCCAGCTGGGCAACCAGCGCGTGGTGACCAAGTACATGTCGGAAATCAACTTCGTCAGTGCTTCGCGCCAAGGCGACATAATCGAACTGGGCATCACTGCCACAGAGTTCGGCCGCACCTCGATCACCTTGAAGTGCGAAGTGCGCAACAAGATCACCCGCAAGAGCATCCTCACCGTCGACAAGATGGTGTTCGTCAACCTGGGTGAGGACGGCATGCCGGCGGCGCACGGGCGCACCGAGATCAAGTACGTGCAGGACCAGTTCCCGGATTCGGCGGTAGAGTGATTTTCCGGGGCTGCTCTGCAGCCCATCGCCGGTAAGCCAGCTCCCACAGGTACAGCGCAGAACCGGGGCCTGGCGCCATCCTGTGGGAGCTGGCTTGCCGGCGATGGGCCGCACAGCGGCCCCGAAAATCCTACGGCTGGGCGCTGACCTTGCGCACCACCCGGCCGATGCTCAAGCCCTGCACCAGGATCGACGACAGCACCACGATGTAGGTGATCGACAGCAGCAGGTCACGCTCCTCGCCCAGCGGCAGCGACAGCGCAAGGGCAACCGACACCCCGCCACGCAGGCCACCCCAGGTCAGTACCCGCACCGTGCCCTTGGGCACCGGGCGCCAGCGGCGCAGCAGCAAGATCGCCGGGGCCACGGTCAGCATCCGCGACAGCAGCACCGCCAGCGCCAGCACGCCACCGGCGGCCAGGTGCATCCAGTTGAACGGCAGCAGCAACAGCTCCAGGCCGATCAGCGCGAACAGCAGGGCGTTGAGCATGTCATCAATGAGCTCCCAGAAGCCGTCCATGTAGCGACGGGTCATGTCGTTCATCGCCAGGTTGCGGCCCAGGTTACCGATGATCAGGCCGGCCACGACCATGGCAATCGGCGCCGAAACGTGCAGCTCGTAGCACATGGCCGAACCGCCGATGACCAGCGCCAGGGTCAGCATGACCTCGACTTGATACTGCTCGACGCTTTTGATCATGCGGTAGGTGGCGTAGCCGATGATGCCGCCGAACACCACCCCGCCGATGGCCTCGCGAGCGAACAGAATCGCCGTGTCGGCAAAGCTCGGCGTTTCTCCCAGCTGGATGATGCCCAGCAACACGGTGAACACCACCACGGCGGTACCGTCGTTGAACAGTGACTCGCCAACGATGGTGGTTTTCAGTGGTTTCGAGGCATTGGCGGTACGCAGTGCGCCGAGCACGGCAATCGGGTCGGTCGGCGAGATCAGTGCACCGAACAGCAGGCAGTAGATCAACGGTACCTGCCAGCCGAACATGGCGAATACCCAGTGCGACAAGTAGCCGATGACCACGGTGGCAATCAGCACGCCGACGGTCGCCAGCAGCCCTATAGGCCAGCGGTAGCTGCGCAAGTCGGTGAGGTTGACGTGCAAGGCGCCGGCAAACAGCAGGAACGCCAGCATCCAGTGCATCAGCAGGTCGTTGAAGTCGATCTGGTTCATCAGCCCTTCGACGCGAGCTTCCAGGCCGGGGAAGCCGACCAGGCTCAGCCCTTGCAGGATCAGCGAAAACAGCAACGCCGTGACCATCACGCCGATGGCGGGGGGCAGGCCGATGAAACGGTAATTGACGTAGGTAAGGAGGGTGGTCAGGCAGATAAACGCGGCAACTAGTTCAAGCATCCCAAATCCTGTAGCAGTGGCTTCCAAGTCGTAACCCGAATGGCTCGGGCAGTTCTTTGATGACCTGGCGAGGGGTTCGGGACACAGGCTTTGACCGGATTCGTTCCAATCGTTCCCATGTAAAGGGGCTGCCGCGCAGCCCAATCGCCGGCAAGCCAGCGCCCACATGTACTGCATCGACCTTGAAAGCAACGCGGTCAATGTGGGAGCTGGCTTGCCGGCGATTGGGCCGCACAGCGGCCCCCGAACCCTATATATTCACAGCCATAAAAAGGCCATAAGGACAACAAGGCGTGTTGGCAACATCTCTGGTGCTCGTCGCCGCCCTGCTGCATGCGACCTGGAATACCCTGATCAAATTCAGCGGCGAGCGCTTGCTGGTGATTGCCAGCATGGACACGGTGGCGCTGGCCTTCGCGGTGCTGGCTGTGCCTTTCGTCGAGGTGCCACCCGCCAATATCTGGCCGTGGCTGCTGGCCTCTGCGCTGGCCGAGCAGTTGTACCGCTATCTGCTTATCCAGGCCTACCGCGTCGGCGATCTGGGGCTGGTCTATCCTCTGATGCGCGGGCTGTCACCGCTGGTGGTGCTGGGCCTGACCCTGGCGTTTGCCGGGGAGTCGCTGAGCCAGCAGCAGATCATTGGTATCCTGCTGATCCCTTGCGGCATGGCTTGCCTGTTGTGGCAGGGCGGCGGCGGTGACCGGCTGCCCTGGTCGATGTTGCCGGTGGTCGCCCTGATTGGCCTGTGTATCGGTTGCTATACCTGGTTCGACGGCCAGGCCATCCGCTTGTGGGGCAAGCCCTGGGACTACCTGGTGTGGCTGACCCTGCTCAGCGCCTGGCAGTTTCCGCTTCTGGCCGGCGTTGCGCGACCGGCACCGTTTGCCTTGTTCTGGCGCACCCAATGGCGCCTGGGGCTGGCGGTAGGGTTCTGCGTATTGTTCAGTTACGCCCTGGTGTTATGGGCGATGCACTTGGGCTCGGTGGCCGAGGTGGCGGCACTGCGGGAGTTGAGTGTGATCCTGGTGGTACTGCTGGGCATGCGTTATCTCAAAGAACCTTTTGGCGGGCCGAGACTCCTAGCTTGCGGGCTGGTATTGGCCGGCATGCTGGTAATGAAGCTTTGACCTCTAGACTGAACAAGGAGTCCCGTCCATGACTGTTGCCCTGTGGTGCATTTTGATCGCGATGATTTTGCCGCCCCTGTGTGCGCTGATTGCCAAGGTCGGCAGCGGCCGTTTCGGCCTGAAGGACAATCACGACCCGCGCGCTTTCCTTGACACGCTCTCGGGCCTGCCGCGCCGTGCGCATGCCGCGCAGCAGAACAGCTACGAGGCGTTTCCGGCGTTTGCGGCCGCAGTGCTGGTGGCGGATATCGTCGGCAATGCCGAGCAGGTGACGCAGGATGTGCTGGGGGTGATGTATATCACCAGCCGGTTGCTCTACATCATCTGTTACCTGGCCGACTGGGCTGCCTTGCGGTCATTGGTGTGGTTTGCCGGGGTGGCCATGATCGTGGCGTTCTTTGTGGTTTCCATCTGAGACCGCGTTGTCTTTTTCGCGGGCATGCCCGCTCCCACAGGTATTGTGCGGATCCGATAGCTGTGGGAGCGGGCGACACCGATCAAGGCACTTTAGGCACTTCAGGCAACGGCTTGCCTTTGGGCCACAGCATCCAGATCTGCCCCTGCTGCTTCATGTTCCCCGCCAGCTCGCCGGCTTCCGGCCCGGTGCCCCAGAACAGGTCGGCACGCACTTCGCCGGCAATTGCCCCACCGGTATCCTGGGCGCCCACCGGGCGTACCACGGGTGAACCATCCGGGCGCGTGGTGGACAGCCACAGCAGGCTGCCCAGCGGGATCACCTTGCGGTCGATGGCTACGCTGTAGCCGGCAGTCAGCGGCACGTTCAGCGAGCCGCGCGGGCCTTCGTTGCTGTCCGGGCGGGTGCTGAAGAACACGTAGCTGGGGTTGCTGGCCAGCAGTTCCGGTACCCGCTGCGGGTTGGCCTGGGCCCAGCCGTGGATGGCGCCCATGCTCACTTCTTCTTTTTTCAGCTGACCCTGTTCCACCAGCCAGCGGCCGATCGGCCGATAGGGGTGGCCGTTCTGGTCGGCATAGCCGAGGCGCAGTTGGCGGCCGTCCTCCAGTTGTACCCTGCCGGAACCCTGGATCTGCAGGAACTGCAGGTCCATCGGGTCCGTCAGCCAGGCCAGCACCGGTGCCTTGACACCGTCACGGTTGATGACCTCGGCCGTGTCGTAGGGCTTGAGCACCCGGCCATCCAGGCGACCGCGCAAGCGCTTGCCTTTCAGTTCGGGGTAAACACTGGCAAGGTCAACCACGATCATGTCTTCAGGTACGCCATAGACCGCCACATGATTGGTCGCCGACTGGCTCAGGCTACCCGGGTAGACCGGCTCGTAGTAACCGGTGATCAGGCCGTTGGCGTTGTTCTCGGCAGACCGCAGGCCGTACACCTGCAGGTTGTGCTCAAGAAAAGTACGCACCTGTGCTGCGCTTGCGGTATCGCTGCCAGCTGCTTCGCAAGTGGCGGCCCAAACCGGGTCGCGCTTGAGCTTCTGGCAGCCGTTGCGCCAGGCGTAGAAGCCGGCCAGCAGGTCTTCATCGCTGACCGCAGGCAGGTCTTGCCAGGTAGCAGGGGCGTAGGTGGCGATGGCGTGAGGCTCGGGCTTGGCGTTCTCGCCGCCGTTGCAGCCGGCCAGCAAAGCCAGGGCCGGGATTGTCCAGGCCAGGTGGCGCAGGGCAGATTTCATGAGTGCATTCCTGTCAGGCGCAAATATGAAGATTCGCCCCTGTTATTTATGTGGCTATTGGTGTTTGGGGCTTGGGCAGCGATACTGGCCGCCCATTTGCGCAGGCTGAAGTGAGCATGATGTTGAAGCGATTGACCGTTGTTCTGCTGGCAGCCCTGACCCTGGCGGGTTGTGATCGGGTCGACCCGAACTCGCCGCTGGGCCAACGCAAGGCAATCTTCAAGGACATGCTCAAGACCAGCGAAGACCTGGGCGGCATGCTGCGTGGCCGACTGCCGTTCGACGGGCTGAAGTTTGCCGACGGCGCGCTGAAGCTGGACAACCTGTCGCATCAGCCCTGGCAGCACTTCCCACAGGTGCGTGATGCTGCTGGCGACAGTAGCGCGCGCGCCGAAGTGTGGGAGCGTCAGGCGCGCTTTCATGACCTGGCCCGGCAGCTGGAAGGCGTCACTGGCGAGCTGGTCGATGCCACTCGGGGGCAGCCACTCGATGCCGGGCAGCTGAAGGCACCGATGGACAAGGTCGAAGCTGCGTGCAAGGCCTGTCATACCGAGTTTCGTAATCATTGATAGCGTGCATTGCCCTTTGTGGAACTGTCTTGCACAGATCCTGTAGGAGCGGCCTTGTGTCGCGATCGGGCCGCGCAGCGGCCTTGGGATTTCAGCCTTGATGCGTAAATCGCCGAGGCCGCTGCGCGGCCCGATCGCGACACAAGGCCGCTCCTACACACTCACCGCGTTTGCCGGGGGGCTTCAGCGGTCCAGTTCGTCCACCGCTTCCTGCAGTTCTTTACGGGACTCGGCGAGCTTGTCCTTGCGCTTGTTGATCTTCTCCGCGTCGCCTTTCTTCTCGGCTTTTTTCAGGTCTTTCTCGCGTTGCGCCACTTCATGGCGGGCATCGAGCACTTTCTGCTCTCGTTCTTTGCGCAGGCTGGCGTCGGTGCAGTTGTCGACCCCGCGCAGCGCTTCCTCAAGCCCCGCGACCTGGTCGGTGTTGCCATGCTCGCGGGCAATTTTCAGCTGGTTCTCGATGGCGCTGCGCTTGGCGGCGCAACCGGTCAGGCCGGCATCCGGCTGGGCAGCCTGTACGGAGCCCGTGGCCAGGCCAAGCGTTGCGAGCAGAAAAAAGGTGGAAAAGCGCTTCATGTAAAGCCTCCTGAACGGGGCGGGGTAGCAAAGTTGGGGGAAATGCTGCCTTGGTTTTGCCGATTTAGAAACCCTTCTCAGGCATTTCTTGTGCAATCTCAGGGTTTCCCTACAAGCAAATTGGTAAAAAATCATTGCGTGGTCACCGTGTGCTCGACGTCAAACCCATCTACCCCTGCGCCGGCCAACTGGGTTGCAATGGCATTGACCTCGTTGCTTGCAAAGAAGTCGGCAAGCAGTTGCCCGCGTTTTGCCCCGATGTCGGGCAAGGCTTGCCACTCAAGGCTTGTGCGCGCAGCCAGCGCCGACCATGCGCCCGCCACCTGCATGCCGCCAGGCAAGGGCGCCCCGAGCCCACGCAGCCATTGGGCGAAGGGGCGCGAGCGCGCTGCTTTGAAACTGTCCTGCAGCTGTGTAGCCGTCACGATGCTGATGCCCGCTACCTGGCGCAGGCGCTCGGCGTCCAGGTCCAGCCAGTCGCTCATTGAATTCACCAGCCCGGCAGCCACCAGCCGGCGCCAGGTACCGGCCCCGGTGCGTGGCAGTGCCAGCCCCTGTTTGCTGCTGAGCCAGGCAAGGCGGGCAACGAACTGCTCTTCGCAGCCCTCGCTGACCTGCCAGCAACTGTGGGCGTGATGCCGGCCGGGCTCAGGTGCACTTACCGGCAGTCGCTCGACGGCGCGATGCACCACTTGCTCGAATCGTGGAATGGTCAGCCCGGCGAGGCTGACGGCCACCTGGTCGCCAGGGCGGATGTCGAGGCCATGCCAGCGGGCCAGCGAGCCAAGGCTCACCTGAGTGATTCGTCGATCATCAAGCGTGACCGGCAGCACGTGCAGCACCGGCGTCACTCTGCCGGTGCGGCCGACCCGAAAGCGTACGTCGCGCACTTCGGCCAAAACCTGCACATAGGGGTACTTCCAGGCCGCGATCCAGTACGGGGCCTTGGCTTGCCAGCGCTCGGCAGGGGGCCGGCTGCCCTGTCGCAAAATCACGCCATCGGTGGCGAAGGGCAGGGCGGAGCGGTACCAGTGCTCGCGCCAGTGTGCTGCCTGCGCCGGTGTATCAATCGCGACGCTGTAGTGCTGGCTGTCGGGGAAACCCAGCTGCGTCAGCTGGGCAAGGCGTTCGGCTTGTTGGCTGGGGCCTTGTGGCCAGTCCCAGACGAACAGGCCGACAGTGTTGCCTTGTTCACCGGCCAGCTGCTTGCGTGCAAGCAGGCCTGCAACTGTGCCACGGGCATTGGCGCTGCCAGCCCGGGCTTGTACGTGGGCGCCGTGGCGCAAGTAGAGTTCCCCCTGCAGCTGCAGGTCGAGTGGTCGGGGCAACCGCCGGGTAATGGCCCCGAGCTGGGGAATGTGCCGGCTCCAGTCGTGCCCATGCACGCCATCGCCTCGGCTGATCAGTTGCACCAGGCGGCCCTTTCGGTAGGTGAGGGAAACCGCAACGCCATCGACCTTGGGCTGTACCCAGACATCGGTCTTGCCGGTGAACCAGCGTTTCACGGCCTGCTGGTCGGCCAGCTTGTCTACCCCGGTATGTGGCACCGGATGAGGGATCGGTCCGCCAGCGCTGGCCAGGGGCGAAGGGCCGGTTGCGAGGCCAAAGCACTGCCGCAGCAGCTCCAGGCGCTGGCGGCTCTGGTCGTAGAGTTCGTCGGCCACCAGCGCGACGCCCTGACGGTGATAGTGGTCGTCCCACTGGGCGAGCGTGGCGCGTAGTTGAGCGACCTCGGCGTCAACTTGCTGCCGACCCCAGTCGGGGCAGGGGGCGGCCCAGGCCAGCGGGGCAGTCAGCATCATCAGGGTGAACAAAAGCTTGATCAGCATGGCCAGCATCCTTGCATGGCGGAAGGGAGTTCCCAGCCTAGGCAAGTCTGGCGGCCCTTGCTGCGCCGCTATTGTCAGCCGATATGTCACAGAAAAGCCCCTGCCGAGAGTTCGACAGGGGCTTTCTTGTCCCGCTACTAAACAGGTTGAAGATTGCTCTTTTTCCCCGTGTCTGAAGGGCCGCTTTTCAGTTCCAACCATGCCTTGCGTGCTGCCCTGGCAGTCTCCCTGAACGGCTCCCCTCCATCGCAGGCGGTATACAGCAGCGTGACCCGGACATCCTTGAGCTTGTTCTTCAATGCAGCGGCAAAGGTGTCATCCAGAATTTCCAGCTGCCACTTCGAAATGGCGCCAGTCCCCTCGAATGGCAGGTAGCGTCCGTCATGTTCGATCAATTCATAGATCCACTCGCCTGGTGCATAACCAATACCGTCTTCCAGCCGGGCAGATGACAGTGCAATCTGCTGATTGGCCCGCAGGTTGCGTTTGACGCTGTCAGGTAATGTGGGCGCTTGGGCAGCTTTTGGGTTGGGATAGCAATACTCGACACCCGCATTATCGGCTTCCACCAGCGTGGTACTGGCCACTTGGGTCAGCAGTGCGCTGATCTCGCAATCCTCGGGTAGCGCGTCAGTTTGAAGAGAAACCGAAACATGTTTGAGTTGCCGACGATAGTGCCCGGGATAGCTCTGGTCGAAGTGTTCGGCAGCAAACGAAAACTCCAGTTTTTTACTTGTTTTTTGTTCGCCCTCGGCTGAAAGGCTGCTGACCCACGCCTCGAGCGTGGCCTCGCCAAGCAATGCGTTGAGGCTGAAGGTTTTCTTGATGGTCACCCGCCGCTCGTTGGCCTGCAGGTAGGCATTTTCCATGTGCTGCAAGTCATTGAGCAGGGACTCCCCGGCCAGCATGCCTTTATAGGCATCGCGCCAGCCACTGGGCCTGATGAAGGCCGGCCGCTTGTAGTCGCCGATTTCGTAGCGCCAGGCCGCCTCCGCGCTAAGGCATAGCGACATGACGGCATCACGCGCTGCGTCATAGAGTTGCTCCTGGCGTGCCACCAGCCAGTTGTAGATCGGGATGATGGTGAAGCCTGTGGTCATGGCGACATAGGCTTCCTGAAGATTCGCCCTGTCTTGCCGGATCAGGTCGAGTGACAGCGTTGCGGCATTGAGTTCGATATTCGTGTTCTTGATTTCGTTATCCAGTGCCATGATGTCCCATTCGGTCTGCTTGAGTTCGAATTCCCACTCCTGAGCGCGGCGGTTGTACTCTGATTCGCGCAGCATCTGGTCAGCGGTAAATCCGAAGATCGCAGCAGACGTATCGAAAGCTTCGGCCCATGCCTCCGGAACGACCGAAAGCTTATGCCCGCCTATTGAAAAGCCGTAAGTGTCCGGTATGGGGGCCAATGCAGATTTCATTATATGCAAGGGGAACTTGAGCGCCACCTGGAATGCCTGGGCCATGTGCACTGTCGTTGCAGATATTTCGAGCGCATTACGGCCCACGTCAATGAGTCCGCTGAGGTAGTCGCGTTTATGAAGTGCCGCTTGTTTATTGATTTCCAATGTGTGTTTCCTGACCTTTATCGCCGCCGTATTTTCCTGCTGAATGCTGAATGTGAAGTCGCACAGCTTGATTTCCTGCTGCTTCAACAGCACGGACAGACTGGTATTGAATTCGTCCTCCATCAGCTTCATGTAATGCCGACCGAAGTCCAACAGTTGTTTTGCGGCGATACGGGCCGTGGGCAGCAACTGGCGGAATCGGTACGCCGGTATGGGGCTGCTGCTGCTGTAGGGGCGGGCAACGCGGCTGAAGCCGCCCTTGCCTGAGGCCAATGGGTCATCCAGCCCGTCTGCCCAGCCCATGTCGGGAAGCAGGTTGCCATCAAGGGTCAGGCCATGGCGCAAGTTGTACACACGACGTTGCAAATCGTCGCGCAGTTTGATCACACGGCGGTTGATGGGGCTGAGGAAGCAGTTGGCGTCGATCTCCTTCAACTGTTTCGGCTGCCAGCGTGGCACGGCCGCGCGTTCGGGCAACGGCCCTAGCAGTTCCAGTGCCTGTTGGTAGCACAGCCAGGCCTGGTTGAGGCTGCTGTAGCTGAGCTGACGGTAGGCATGGTCGCCTTGCAACTGCCAGTTTTCCAGCAGCGACAGAAAGATGGCCTGCCGGTAGTAGCGTGACAATACGAAGGCGCGGCTGACGGGGTCGACAGCCTTGAGCAGCGTCGAACTCAAAGAGCCACCTTGGGCCAGCGGGCGGGTGTTCCAGAATGCGACGCGTCGTTCGCGATCGGGTTGATCCTGCTGTTCATCGGCGTTGCCGCGATATGGGTCGAACAGGTAGTTGAGGTACCAGTGCTCTGCCTCCTCGAACTGTTGTTGCTCGGTCAGGCGAGACGCGACCAAAGCAGGCAGGTGCAGGAACAACTCCCTGAAATACAGGCCATTGGCACCGTGAAAATCGAGAGCGGAAACATCTTGCTGGGGATCGATGATGGGCTCGGGCAACTGCTGGGTTTCCCAGGCCAGCACCCGCTCGACGCTTTCCGTGGCGCGTGATACCAGGCCTTTTCCAAACAGTGTGTTCAGCCTGATGTACGGCGTGTCTAATGTTTCTTTGATATTTGGCACCTTGGACAGATCCAAGTGGTACGTTTGGTTGGTTTGGTGGAGGTGTACAAGGTCTTTTGCGTATAGTGTGTCGGGTGGTAGGTCCTCTAGTGTGGCATCGATATAAATAACTAATGAACTCAGTTCGGATGTGTCGTCAAATTCGATTTTTATTGACTCGATTGTTGATATGCCTTCTGGGATTTTAAGTTTGACCTGGAGTTTATCGTTGAAATTAGCATCTAACTCTAAGTTAATGCTTTTAACACCGTTCTGGTAGATTAAGGCTGCGGCGCATGACAGTTTTGTTCGGGGGGGGGCGTTGGGGGTGAAAAGCTGGGAGTTGTACCGTATGAGCAGGACTGTGCCTGATGGATCGGATTTTTTAGTTATGATTGTATAGGTTGTCTCTTTTTCATTTCTACCTTTGAGTTCGGCCTCGACCTTTTTTAAAGTTTTTACTCCATAAGGAGATTGTATTTTTTGTTCATTTTTATAGCGGTCCCATAGCGTCCGGGCAATGGTATTTCCCGTTTCGGTGTCGGTAATTGGCTTGCGCTCGAAAAATAAGTCAAATACTTCCAGGAAATAATCAACATCACGGGTGTCAACATTTCTCCCAATGGGGGCGAGCATTACGCTCACCCAAGGGTCGCTCGTCTGTTCATCTTTATCATTAATGGCCACTATCAGTGTGAATTGCCATGATTCGCTGAACAAGGACTGGATCGGCTTCACTCCACGCTCGTGCCCATAAGTGCCATCGAGTCGGATGACTTCATTGGCGGTCGACCATGCGCCGTCACTCTGCAGGTGGCAACACTTGACCGTGATGGCTTTGTATTTGCTTATCTTGGTACTGTCCTCTTTCTCCGGGATGCCCTGCATTTCGCGTTCGACCCAGAAAACGTAGAGCCGACCGGCAATCACCACCGGTCGCACCAAGTCCGTAGTGGTTGTCGCCTTGATGGTGTCGCCAACGTTGATTGAGTTGATGAACTGCAATCTGGTCTGGAATTCTTCATGGCTGATAGTTTTGTTGAGGTTGCGGGATGAAGTGCTATAAATTTTTCCTGATTCGTTGTCGTACGCCCTGAGCTGACCAGTGCGATGGCCTTCCACTTTGCTCCATACCATGAATTTAGTTTGGGCCAGGCTTTTTTTGAGATCAGCTTGTCGTGTTATGTTGGCTTTCTTGTCTGGGTTGGGGGCTTCGGTGGCATACGACAGCTTCAATATCTCGCCAGTGAACGCAAGCGTGATTTTTTGCCATTCACTCCACGCCAAGGGGCTCAGGCGCTTCTTGTCATCTCGCATGCCCATGTCCAGCGAGCGCCAGTAGTACTCAACCGGTGTGCTGTTGCTCTTGCCGATCAGGTAATAGGTGTCATTCAGCGGGTCGTCGCCATCAAGGTATCCGCTGATCACTTGAAGGTTGCTGAGGCGCTCGAACTTGTTCAGGTAATTGCAAATGGCGGTCTGCACCAAGCTGGTGTCGAGTTTGCCCTGGTTCAGTTCCGTCTCAAGCTCTTCGAACGCCGTGGTCTTGTGCTGGCGGTTACTGTGGTGGATGAGGTTTTCCGGGTGCATCAGGCGTTCTTGCCGAATTCGCCATTTACGGTATTCGCTCAGGTACTGGTGCCAGGCTTGCTGGGCCTCGGCCGACACCGGGTTCGTGGCATAGCCAGGTTCCAGGTGCGCGGTCAGGCGATACAAGTAGTGCTGCAGGCTGGAGATAGCATGGTTGGCAGGGGTGGCTTCAACCTTGTCGGTGACCCATACGTCGGTCAGGAAGTAATTCGACAGTGCATCAGGGGTGGGTATGAACGCCTGCAAGTTCGCGTCGGCGGCAACCCACTCGCTCATCAGGTAGGCCACCAATGCGTCACGCCATTGCGGCTGGAGGCCTCGCTGGACAGTGGCGCGCTGTTCGGCGGTGCAAGCGCCGAGTAGTACAGCGGCCGCGGTCTTGTACTTTGCAAGCGAGCTGGTTTCGTCAAGGGATGACAGTTTCAACAGCGATTGACATGACATCCCGGTAGCCTTGCTCATCGCCTGCAGTCGTAGAATGTAATCAATGTCACTGATGGAAGCGGGGACAAGCGGAGTATATTCGTACTGTACAGCTTCAAGGGGGGGCGGTGAGTCGGGTGTGTAGATTTCCAGTTCTACATAATTGGCGTTTTCTCTTATTATGCCTTGGTCTTTATAAGTTTTTATTCTTTGGGTCCAAAAGCTCTTTGAACCAATGGCTAGCTGTTGTGCTTCGGTCACGCCCAGTGGTCCTGGGTTGTCGATTATGAATTGTCGAAGTTTTTCGTACGTGCTTTGTGCTAGTGGATCAGTGTAGCGGCTACCCTTCCCTAGACAATGGTACAAGGCGAAAATGTATCGGATACCACCACCTTTTGATAGGTAGTTAAGTTCTTCAAGCGTGAATGTGTCCAGGCAGTCATTAAATGTTTTTGTTGTGCTGTCATGGGGTCGCAGTTCAATGCTGTTTTCAGTGCGGGGTGTTAGTTCGTCAAGGATCGTCGATATTGCGTAATATTCAGCTGTCGAAACCCTGATGCAGTGGCCGAATTTCTGAACGAAATCCGAGAATTTTTTATTGATCGAACTGACGTCAGGCTCCAGGTCAGCTACTGCCTCGTAGTAATTTTTTATGAGCTTTCCGAGTGCACCCCCTTTGTTCTTCGCATCGGTGTTGTAACTATTTCTCTCGTACGCGGTCAGTGAAAGCCTGAAAGCACTGAGGGTGTTTTCTTCAGGTGCAACAGGTGTGCTCTCTACCTCCAGGCAAGGGGCTGCCTGATAAACCTCATCCGCGTTCCAACCAATCAATCGACCTAATTGCTGACTGGCTTCCTTCACGCTAGTAGGGGAGTCGCTCTGAGGCCGCAGCTGCAGGTACTCGAGGGCATCGCTTTCCTGATGGCCAGTCGTGCGGCATACGTCGACCCAGTCTCGGTAGCGGCTGAGTTGGTACAGCAGGTCGAGGTTGAGCAGCGTGCCGGTTTGCGTGTCGGTATCGGGTTCATCCTCCTGCTGCTGCTGCAGGTCGAACCAATCAGGATGTTCGGCCAGGGCCTTGAGCCCGGCGGGGCTGATCTTCAAGGCAAGCACTGCCAAGGCATAGCGCTGCAGGTAGTGCCACAGCGCGGGGGTGAGCATCGACAGGGGCTTGGCATCCGGCTCGGCGGCTGTCAGATCATGCGCCGCTGCGGCAAGCATATCGCACAGGACATTGTAGGTAGAACTGCCTGCCGACTTCAGCAAGTACAGCGTATGGTCGCTTTCCAGGCGCTGCCCACTGTGGCCCAGCACGTCGGTGAGAATCTGCTTGGCGATGGCTTCCTGGGCATTGCGTGCAATGTTGATCATCGGTACAAGGTCGCTGGCGACCTTGGAGGCTTCATCCGCCGCGTCATAGTGTGGAGTCAACAGCCCCAAGAGGTAGGCATGCAGGTCTTTCATGGCTGCCTGAGGCAGTGGTCTGATCAACCCCTGGAAACCGATCACCTTGGCAAGTATTGTCGTCCACGGGCTTTTCGCGGGGCTGGCAGCCTCTTTGGCCGAGAGCTCTGCGCTCAGCAGTGTCTCGCGCAGTTGCGGCAATGCGTGCGCCACCGCCTCGCGGATGGCGGGGGAAACCACCTGCGATGTGCTGCCAGCCTCATGAGGTTTGACCCACGCAAGTACCTGGCTGGCTGTCAGGCGATTCTGGCGTAACCACCTTTCGAGGTTGGTTATGCCCACCAGGACATCGAGCAGGTCGCTGTGTTCCGCATCATCGCTGATGCTCGGGGAACCGGCCAACTGTCGGTAAATATCGGGGTTGTCGATAGCCAGCAGATCCAGCAAGGCAGTGCCATTGGCCTGGGAAAGCTTCAGCAGGCGGGGCAGGCGGCTAAGCCGGTAGAGCGATGTGATCAACCCTAGCGACAGGCGCGGCGTTTCCAGTGCCTGCTGGTCGATGACCTGGTTCAAATAACGATGAGTGAGCTGCTCTTCAACCCCCAGTACCAAGCTCAATTGGCCGACGATGGCCGAATAAGGGCGGTGGCCTTGATCGTCCGCATCACCGAGCAGCGTGAACTCGCGGTTATCGACGATCAGGCGATCACCCGCGGCTGCCAGCTGACCGGTCCCTGGGCCATCCAGGATGCGGTCCAGAAACGCGGTGTCTGAACCGACCGAGTAGGGGGAGACCTCACAGAGCAGGGCCGCGTATTGTTCAACGGTAATGCCATGACGCTCGCGCAGTAGATTGAAAACACCCAGGGCGCGTAATGTTCCCTCTCCGATACTACGGGTGTTGTGAGCGTTCTGTGCGGCCATGGCCGAGGCCAGCAGCAGGTCTGTCTGGGCAAAGCTGAGCCCCAGCGCGGCACGCAGGTGGATGAGTTTATGGATCCGCTGGAAATGGGCTGGCGTAGCGTTCCTGAACCTGAGTTGAGTACCTGGGCCGGCCTTCGAATCTTCGAGGTTGAGTAAGGGTGTCAGGCCTTTGTTGATGAACGCGGCTCCGTACAGATGAGCACCCGGTGCTTCGTCGGTACCCGGGCAATACGCTGTGCTGCGGCGCACGGCGCTGAGCCCTTCTGTGGCATCGTCAGGGACGCTGGATAGCGCCAGCATCTCCAGTACCTCATCGGTCTTGAGGCCTGTGCGCTTGCAGAACAGGTCCACGTCGCACAGTGCCGCGACGGCGGTGGCAGCGTTTCCTGCCACGCCGAAACGCGACTTGAAGTAATTCTTGCTCGTAGGGGCCGTGTCATCGAGCAGCAGCTCCTGCAGTGCGGGGCTCAGGCCGCAAGCGTTGCGCATTACCGCTCGGAGCTCGTCGGTGCGAAGGTTGCCGTAGCAGAAGTTGGGGTGGGAGTACTCGGTTTGTTGCAAAAGGTCGAAATGCGACAGCTTCTTGTGCTCAAGGACGGCCTTGATTTGCTCAAGCGAGTGGTGGAAAGGCAGGTTGTGATGGCGAACTGCGCTGGCCAGTGCATCGACTACAGGTTTGTTGCCGGTGTGTGCCAGGGCCTGGCGGCTGAGGGCTTCGATCACCAGCTTCAAGGTGGGAACTTTACTGTCGAGGCTGTTTTGGTCGAGAAAAAGCTCGCCAATATCAGGGCGCCGCGTGGCCAGGCTGAAGATCTTGCTGACGGCGCCGCTTTTCTCGATGGTGAGGGCTTTTTTGTGCAGTTCGGACAGGTAGGCAAAAGGACCGTAGGCACACTCCAGTGCATCAGTCTGGCACTTGTCGGTAATCTGCTCAGGGAAAAGGCCGCCATAGGTTGGGCGCGTAGGCGCTGTCGAGACTGCAGCATCTGGTGTGGTCGTGACAGGGGTAACCGGAGTGGTATCACTCATGCTTGAAGGCTCCTGAACGCTGAGTGCGGCGCACTGCGCAAGGCGAGTGCGAGACAAACCCATTGAACGAAGGCGGGGAGCGAGGTTGCAACTGGCAAAAATACCAGTTGCCGGCCAGAAAAAAGCCCCTGCCGATTGCTCGGCAGGGGCTTTCGCACAGCGCTGCAGGAAAAATTACAGGCCGGCGGCGTCACGCAACGACTGGGCGCGGTCGGTGCGCTCCCAAGTGAAGGTGGTGAAGGTGTCGTCGCCGACCGTCTTCTGCTGCGGGGTGCGGCCGAAGTGGCCGTAGGCAGCGGTTTCCTGGTACATCGGGTGCAGCAGGTCGAGCATGGTGGTGATGGCGTACGGACGCAGGTCGAAGCACTCGCGCACCAGCTGGATGATCTTCTCGTCGGAGACCTTGCCGGTACCGAAGGTGTTGATCGAGATGGAAGTCGGCTGGGCTACGCCGATGGCGTACGAAACCTGGATCTCGCAGCGCTCGGCCAGGCCGGCAGCGACGATGTTCTTGGCCACGTAGCGGCCGGCGTAGGCCGCGGAACGGTCGACCTTGGACGGGTCTTTGCCAGAGAACGCGCCGCCGCCGTGGCGCGCCATGCCGCCGTAGGAGTCGACGATGATCTTGCGGCCGGTCAGGCCGCAGTCACCCACCGGGCCACCGATGATGAAGTTGCCGGTCGGGTTGATGTGGTACTGGGTGCCCTTGTGTAGCAGTTCGGCAGGCAGGGTGTGCTTGACGATCAGCTCCATCACGGCTTCCTGCAGGTCTTTCTGCGAAACCTCAGGGTTGTGCTGGGTCGACAGCACGATCGCGTCGATACCCACTACCTTGCCGTTTTCGTAACGGCAGGTGACCTGGGATTTCGCGTCCGGGCGCAGCCACGGCAGCAGGCCGGACTTGCGGGCTTCGGCCTGGCGCTCGACCAGACGGTGCGAGAAGCAGATCGGTGCCGGCATCAGCACTTCGGTTTCGTTGCTGGCGTAGCCGAACATCAGGCCCTGGTCACCGGCACCCTGGTCTTCCGGCTTGGAGCGGTCGACGCCCTGGGCGATGTCCACCGACTGCTTGCCGATGATGTTCATCACAGCGCAGGTGGCGCCGTCGAAACCGACGTCGGAGCTGTTGTAGCCGATGTCGATGATCACCTTGCGCACCAGGTCTTCCAGGTCGACCCAGGCCGAGGTGGTGACTTCACCGGCGATGATGGCGACACCGGTCTTGACCAGGGTTTCGCAAGCTACGCGGGCGTATTTGTCCTGGGCGATGATGGCATCGAGGACGGCGTCCGAAATCTGGTCGGCGATCTTGTCCGGATGCCCTTCGGACACGGACTCGGAGGTGAAAAGGGAGTATTCGCTCATCTCGAAGGTTCCTGAAATTTACCGATGGTGTATGTCGCCAGCCGTGCGCTGGAAATGGCGGACCTGGATCTGGAAACCGTTACGCAAGCCCACGTACAGGCTGTCGCCGAGGGCCAGCCCGGCAGCGTTGGCCCAGCGGGCCAGGTCGTCCTGTTCGAAGCCAAGCCACAGGTCGCCGCACGCTTCCCGCGCCCACCCCTGGTCATGGCTGCAAAGTTCGGTGACCAGCAAGCTGCCGCCTGCCTTCACCCGATTGGCCAGCTGGCGCAAGGCCAGGGCCGGGTCGCTGAAATGGTGCAGGACCATGTTCAGCACAACGCAGTCGGCGGCCACATCCGTTGCACCCAGTGCATCGGCCAACTGCAGGTTCACGTTGTCGAGCCCTTCGCGCTGGCACACCTGGCGCGCCAGCTCGAGCATGGTCGGGCTGTTGTCCAAAGCGGTGACCCGGGCGAAGCGCCGGGCCAGGTCTGGCAGGAAGCCGCCGTCACCGGGGCCGACCTCCAGGGCGCTGGCAGCCGGGTCGAAATTCAGCTTGTCGAGCAGTGCCAGCAGGCTTTCGCGGTACTGCGGCAGGCCGGCAATAAGGTCTTGCTGGGCGCGAAACTTTTCTTCCACGCGCAAGAAGAAGTCCTGGCTGGTTACCGCGCGGCGCTGCTGCACCTGGGCGATCCGCGCCTGCACGTCCGGCGGCAGCGTCAGGCCGTCGACCTCTTCAAGCAACGCCGCATGCAGCCGGCCGCCCAGGCGCAGGCTGTCGGGCAGGGCGCGGCGGTAGAAGATGGCATTGCCTTCGCGGCGGGTCGCTACCAGCTCTGCCTGGGCCAGCACCTTCAGGTGGTGGCTCATGCCTGACTGGCCTACGTCGAATATCTGCGCCAGCTCCAGCACGCCGAACGAATCGTTGGCCAGGGCGCGCAGTACGTTCAGGCGCAACTCGTCGCCACTGGCCTTGCACAGGGCAGCCAGTGTTTCGCGTTGCTCGGGAATGGATTGCGCACGGAGGTTCATGGGGCGGCAGTCTAGACAGGCATCGATGCCCTAGCAAGGCCAATATCAAAAAGTTTTGATATTGAGTGATGGGCGGGCCGTTTCACCCGGTTTTGCCCCGAATTGAATGCCAATCACAGGAAAATCCCCCGACTGCGACCATACGTCATTGCCCCCGGCACCCCCAGTGGGCGAAAATAGCCGCCTTTTTCGTGACACCACCTATTCAAGCCCCCCCAGGAGACCAGCGATGCCCAGCCGTCGTGAACGTGCCAACGCCATTCGCGCCCTCAGCATGGATGCCGTGCAAAAGGCTAATAGCGGCCACCCAGGTGCCCCAATGGGCATGGCGGATATCGCCGAAGTACTGTGGCGTGACTACCTGAAGCACAACCCGAGCAACCCACATTTCGCCGACCGTGACCGCTTCGTGCTGTCCAACGGCCACGGCTCGATGCTGATCTACTCGCTGCTGCACCTGACCGGCTACGACCTGTCGATCGACGACCTCAAGGCCTTCCGCCAGCTGCACAGCCGCACCCCGGGCCACCCGGAGCTCGGTTACACCCCAGGCGTGGAGACCACCACCGGCCCGCTGGGCCAGGGCCTGGCCAACGCCGTGGGCTTCGCCCTGGCGGAAAAGGTACTGGCTGCCCAGTTCAACCGTGACGGCCACGACATCGTCGACCACAACACTTATGTGTTCCTCGGCGACGGCTGCATGATGGAAGGCATCTCCCACGAAGTCGCCTCGCTGGCCGGCACCCTGGGCCTGAACAAGCTGGTCGCCTTCTACGACGACAACGGCATCTCCATCGACGGTGAAGTGCATGGCTGGTTCACCGACAACACCCCGGCGCGCTTCGAAGCCTACAACTGGCAGGTGATCCGCAACGTCGACGGCCACGATGCCGAAGAAATCAAGATGGCCATCGAGACGGCGCGCAAGAGCGACCGCCCGACCCTGATCTGCTGCAAGACCATCATCGGCTTCGGTTCGCCGAACAAGCAGGGCAAGGAAGACTGCCACGGCGCACCGCTGGGCAATGACGAAATCGCCCTGGCCCGTAAAGAACTGAACTGGAACCACGGCCCGTTCGAAATCCCGGCCGACATTTATGCCGAATGGGATGCCAAGGCCGCCGGTGCCAAGGCCGAAGCCGACTGGAACCAGCGTTTCGACGCCTACGCCAAGGCCTACCCGGAGCTGGCTGCCGAGTTCAAGCGCCGTGACAGCGGCGAGCTGCCGGCCGACTTCAGCGAAAAGGCCCAGGCCTACATCAACGAAGTGGCTGCCAAAGGCGAAACCATCGCCAGCCGTAAAGCCAGCCAGAACGCCCTCAATGCGTTCGGCCCGCTGCTGCCTGAGTTCCTCGGTGGTTCGGCTGACCTGGCCGGCTCCAACCTGACCCTGTGGAAGGGCTGCAAGGGCGTCGAAGCCAATGACGCCAGCGGCAACTACGTGTTCTACGGCGTGCGCGAGTTCGGCATGACCGCCATCATGAACGGCGTTGCCCTGCACGGTGGCCTGGTGCCTTACGGCGCGACCTTCCTGATGTTCATGGAATACGCCCGCAACGCCGTGCGCATGTCGGCACTGATGAAGCAGCGGGTGATCCACGTCTACACCCACGACTCCATCGGCCTGGGCGAAGACGGCCCGACTCACCAGCCGATCGAGCAGCTGACCAGCCTGCGCAGCACGCCGAACCTGGACACCTGGCGCCCGGCCGATGCGGTGGAATCTGCCGTGTCCTGGAAAAACGCCCTGGAGCGCAAGGACGGCCCATCGGCGCTGATCTTCTCGCGTCAGAACCTGCAGCACCAGCAGCGTGATGCCCAGCAGATCGCTGACATCAGCCGCGGCGGCTACGTGCTCAAGGACTGCGCTGGCGAGCCTGAGCTGATCCTGATCGCTACCGGTTCCGAAGTGGGCCTGGCTGTGCAGGCCTTCGACAAGCTGACCGAGCAGGGCCGCAAGGTACGCGTGGTCTCCATGCCGTGCACCAGCGTGTTCGATGCCCAGGACGCCGCCTACAAGCAGTCCGTGCTGCCGCTGGAAGTAGGCGCGCGCATCGCCATCGAAGCTGCCCATGCCGACTTCTGGTACAAGTACGTCGGTCTGGAAGGTCGTATCATCGGCATGACCACCTACGGTGAGTCGGCGCCGGCTTCGGCACTGTTCGAAGAGTTCGGCTTCACCCTGGAGAACATCCTCGGTACTGCCGAAGAGCTGCTGGAAGACTGATGTAACAAAGGAGGGCAGTGACGCCCTCCAGGTCGTGCAAAGGGAGGGCTTTGCCCTCCATCGCGACGCAAGGCCGCTCCTGCAGGGACCGCGCAACCCAAGATGGCGGTGCGGTCCCTGCAGGAGCGGCCTTGCGTCGCGATGGGCCGCAACGCGGCCCCAACAGCCATCATGCGTTAGCGAGCCAACGAATGCCCCACCTGCGTCCCTACAAAGTTGCACTCAACGGTTATGGCCGTATTGGCCGCTGTGTCCTGCGCGCGCTGTTCGAGCGGGGGGCAAAGGCCGGTTTCGAGATCGTCGCGCTGAACGACCTGGCCGACCAGGCCAGCCTGGAATACCTGACACGCTTCGACTCCACCCACGGGCGTTTCCCCGGTGAGGTGAGGGTGGACGGCGACTGTCTGCATATCAATGGCGACTGCGTGAAGGTAATGCGCAGTGCCACCCCCGAGGGTATCGACTGGGCCGCCCTCGACATCGACCTGGTGCTGGAGTGTTCCGGCGCCTACAACACCCGTGCCGATGGCCAGCGCTTCCTCGATGCCGGCGCGCCGCGGGTGCTGTTCTCCCAGCCCATGGCCAGCGAGGCCGACGTCGATGCCACCGTGGTCTACGGCATCAACCAGGCCTGCCTGACCGGCAGCGAGCGCCTGGTGTCCAACGCCTCGTGCACGACCAACTGCGGTGTGCCGCTGCTGCGCGTGCTGGACCAGGCATTCGGCATCGAGTACGTGCAGATCACCACCATCCACTCGGCGATGAACGACCAGCCGGTGATCGACGCTTACCACCACGAAGACCTGCGCCGCACGCGCTCGGCCTTCCAGTCGGTGATCCCGGTGTCCACTGGTCTGGCGCGCGGTATCGAGCGGCTGCTTCCGGAACTTGCCGGGCGAATCCAGGCCAAAGCGGTACGTGTACCCACCGTCAACGTTTCGTGCCTGGACATCACCCTGCAGACCGCCCGCGACACCAGCGCGGCAGAGGTCAACCAGGTGCTGCGCCAAGCGGCGCTGGAAGGCCCGCTGAAAGGCTTGCTGGCCTACACCGAACTGCCGCACGCCAGCTGTGATTTCAACCACGACCCGCATTCGGCCATCGTCGATGCCAGCCAGACCCGTGTTTCCGGCCCCCGCCTGGTGAACCTGCTGGCCTGGTTCGACAACGAATGGGGGTTCGCCAACCGTATGCTCGACGTCGCCGAACACTTTCTGCACGTCGTTCACCCAACCCGCAACAAACAGCCCTGAAGGACTGCATTCATGACCGTGTTGAAGATGACCGACCTCGACCTGCAAGGTAAGCGCGTACTGATCCGCGAAGACCTCAACGTGCCTGTGAAGGACGGTGTGGTAGCCAGCGATGCGCGTATCCTGGCAGCGCTGCCGACCATCAAGCTGGCCCTGGAGAAGGGCGCAGCGGTAATGGTCTGCTCGCACTTGGGCCGCCCGACTGAAGGCGAGTTCTCTGCCGAGAACAGCCTCAAGCCGGTTGCCGACTACCTGAGCAAGGCCCTGGGCCGCGAAGTCCCGCTGGTTGCCGACTACCTGGACGGTGTCGAGGTAAAGGCCGGTGACCTGGTGCTGTTCGAGAACGTGCGCTTCAACAAGGGCGAGAAAAAGAACGCCGACGAGCTGGCACAAAAGTACGCCGCCCTGTGCGACGTGTTCGTCATGGATGCTTTCGGTACCGCACACCGCGCCGAAGGCTCGACCCATGGTGTCGCCAAGTTCGCCAAGGTTGCCGCTGCCGGCCCGTTGCTGGCTGCCGAGCTGGACGCCCTGGGCAAGGCCCTGAAAGCCCCGGCCAAGCCGATGGCGGCCATCGTTGCCGGCTCCAAGGTTTCCACCAAGCTCGACGTGCTGAACAGCCTGAGCGCGGTCTGTGACCTGCTGATCGTGGGTGGTGGCATCGCCAATACCTTCCTGGCCGCTGCCGGCCACCCGGTTGGCAAGTCGCTGTACGAGCCAGACCTGGTCGACACCGCCAAGGCCATTGCGGCCAAGGTCAACGTACCGCTGCCGGTTGACGTGGTGGTTGCCAAGGAATTCGCTGAAAGCGCCGAAGCCACCGTCAAGGCCATTGCCGACGTTGCCGCAGACGACATGATCCTGGACATCGGCCCGCAGACCGCAGCCAACTTCGCCGAGCTGCTGAAGTCGTCTAAGACCGTTTTGTGGAACGGCCCGGTGGGCGTGTTCGAATTCGACCAGTTCGGCAATGGCACCAAGGTGCTGGCCAATGCCATCGCCGACAGCGCGGCGTTCTCCATCGCCGGTGGCGGTGACACCCTGGCGGCCATCGACAAATATGGCGTCAGCAAGGATATCTCCTACATTTCTACCGGTGGTGGCGCCTTCCTCGAGTTCGTCGAGGGCAAGGTCCTGCCAGCGGTGGCAATCCTGGAAGAGCGGGCAAAGGCCTGATGACTTCGGCGCTTGGCAAAGGGAGTGGCCTGATGGTCAAGCAATTGCCTGTGATGATGCTGGCCGGCTTGCTGAGCGCTTGCGCCGGCAGCCCGGCCTCGGACGGCGACCCGTCGCACCCGCCCAAGGGCGGCTGCTACCAGTCCGAGTGGCAGGCCGAGACCGTGCCGGTCATCAGCAAGCGCGTGGGCCCGGAAGGCCTGGAAAAGTATGACGAAGACCACCAGCGCAAGGCGCCGGGTTGCCCTTGATCGGGTAGTCGGCAACCTGAAGGCTGATTTGTGGTCTTGGAAAGGGGGCCGCTATGCGGCCCATCGCCGGCAAGCCAGCTCCCACAGGTACAGCTTCTCTTGCAAGGATGTGCGGGGTCTGTGGGAGCTGGCTTGCCGGCGATGGGCTGCAAAGCAGCCCTGAATTGAGGAAACTGAATGAAAGCGCTTATGGCCGTAACGGCCCTGGCGACACTGGCAGGATGCTCACTGCTGCAGCCGGCGCAACCCGCCCCGGCAGACAACTGGACCCGTTGGGTCTGCGATACCCAGGCCGAAGTGCTGTGGCGCTTCGCCGACGCGCAACGCGACCAGGTCGACGTACGCCTTGGCGGCGGCGACCAGGTTTACCGGCTCAAGGCCGAGCCGGGTGCCTCGGGTGCGCTGTATAGCGATGGCATGCTGGCCTTCCACACCAAGGGCGAAGAAGGCCTGGTGTACTGGGTGGCAACCAACGATCTGATTGGGCGGGGCTGCAAGGCACCGTGACTGGCCGGGCCGCGAGGGTGGCCCACACTACTTGAACAGCAACCGCCCCTGCGGCAGGCTTGCACGAAACAGACGACGCTTGTCGGGAGAGAGATACACAATGGCACTCATTAGCATGCGCCAGATGCTGGACCACGCCGCCGAGTTCGGTTACGGCGTACCAGCTTTCAACGTCAACAACCTCGAGCAGATGCGCGCCATCATGGAAGCGGCCGACAAGACCGACTCTCCGGTGATCGTCCAGGCCTCGGCCGGTGCCCGCAAATACGCTGGCGCGCCGTTCCTGCGCCACCTGATCCTGGCTGCCATCGAAGAATTCCCGCATATCCCGGTGTGCATGCACCAGGACCACGGCACCAGCCCGGATGTCTGCCAGCGCTCGATCCAGCTGGGCTTCAGCTCGGTGATGATGGACGGCTCGCTGGGTGAAGACGGCAAGACCCCGACCGACTACGAGTACAACGTCCGCGTTACCCAGCAGACCGTCGCCATGGCGCACGCCTGCGGTGTTTCGGTTGAAGGCGAGCTGGGCTGCCTGGGTTCGCTGGAAACCGGCATGGCCGGTGAAGAAGACGGCATCGGCGCCGAAGGCGTGCTGGACCACAGCCAGATGCTGACCGACCCGGAAGAGGCCGCAGACTTCGTCAAGAAGACTCAGGTCGACGCCCTGGCGATCGCTATCGGTACCAGCCACGGTGCCTACAAGTTCACCAAGCCGCCAACCGGTGACATCCTGGCCATCGAGCGCATCAAGGAAATCCACAAGCGCATCCCCAACACTCACCTGGTGATGCACGGGTCCTCCTCGGTACCGCAAGAGTGGCTGGCGATCATCAACCAGTACGGCGGCGAGATCAAAGAGACCTACGGCGTACCGGTAGAAGAAATCGTCGAAGGCATCAAGTACGGCGTGCGCAAGGTCAACATCGACACCGACCTGCGCCTGGCCTCGACCGGTGCCATGCGCCGTCACATGGCCATGAACCCGAGCGAGTTCGACCCACGCAAGTTCTTCGCCGAAACCGTGAAGGCCATGCGTGACGTGTGCATCGCGCGTTATGAAGCCTTCGGCACTGCCGGCAACGCCTCGAAGATCAAGCCGATCTCCCTGGAAGGCATGTTCCAGCGCTATGCCAAAGGTGAGCTGGCCGCCAAGGTCAACTGATCCGCAGGCAACCCTGAAAAAACCCGCAGCGATGCGGGTTTTTTCATTTCTGGCGGCTACCACCTTGCGCTTTCTTTCCGCAGACCGACCGTTGGTCGGCTACCGTACAGTTAGCCACTGATAGCGTTCTGATTGCATTGCGTGTCGGCAGCTCAGGTCTAGAGTACTAAACGGATCCAACCGTATTTGAAGTCGGTCACATAATAGAGAAGCAGCATGGATGGCGCTCACCCTCAACCACAGCCACTGGATGGCAGCTCGGTTCTTCTGGTAGTAGACGACTACCCTGAGAATCTCATCAGCATGCGGGCATTGCTGGCCCGGCAGGATTGGCAAGTGTTGACGGCAAGCTCGGGGATGGAAGCCTTGAGTGCGCTGCTCGAACACGATGTCGACCTGGTGTTGCTGGATGTACAAATGCCGGAAATGGACGGCTTTGAAGTCGCCCGGCTGATGCGTGGCAGCCAGCGCACTCGGCTGACACCGATCATATTCCTCACCGCCAACGAACAGTCTGAAGCGGCCGTGCTCAAAGGCTACGCCAGCGGCGCCGTGGACTACATGTTCAAGCCGTTCGACCCGCAAATACTCAAGCCCAAGGTTCAGGCACTGCTCGACCAGCAGCGCAACCGGCGCATGCTGCAGCGCCTGACGCGTGAGCTGGAAGCGGCCAGGGCGTTCAACGCGTCAATCCTGGAAAACGCCGCCGAAGGCATCCTGGTAGTGGATGACAAGGGCATCATCGGTTTTGCCAACCCTGCCATTTCGCGCTTGCTGTCAGCGCCAGTGCAGCAGTTGCAGGGCGCCCACCTGCTCGACCTGGTGCAATTGGCCAGCGCCAGCCTGTGGCCAGAATCGGATTTCTACAAAGCCTATCTGGTTCGGCAGATTTTCCGCGTGCACGACGCCCAGCTGCGCACCGTGGCTGGCGAACTGGTGCCGGTGGCGTTGTCCTGCGCGCCGTTGCCGGCAGACCAGCAGGCCATGGTGGTGACCGTGCTGGACATGTCGGTAGTGCGCAACCTGCACCAGCAGCTTGAATACCAGGCCGTCACCGATCCGCTCACCGGCCTGCTCAACCGCCGCGGTTTCTACCAGGCCGCCGAGGGGGCGCTGCTGCGCAACGAGCGCTCGGACAAGGCACAGGCGCTGATGTACATGGACCTGGATGGCTTCAAGCGGATCAACGATTCGCTTGGCCACGATGCCGGCGACCGGGTACTGCGCTGGGTGGCCGAGCAGCTCAAGGACTGCCTGGGCAGCGATGCCCTGCTGGCGCGCATGGGTGGGGATGAGTTTACTGCGCTGTTCGACAGCCTGCCGTACCCGGAGCAGGCCGGGCGCTATGCCGAGCGTTTGCTCGAGCGTGTTTCCATCAGCCACGAAGTGGAAGGGCTGGATGTAACGCTCGGGGTCAGCATCGGCATCGCCACCTTTCCGGACTGCGGCGCCAATGTGGAAGGCCTGCTGCGGGCGGCGGATGCCGCGATGTATGCGGCCAAGCAGGCCGGTCGCCAGCAGTACCGCTTCTATGATCAGGAGCTCAATGGCCGGGCGCGGTCGCGGCTGATGCTCGAAGACAGCGTGCGCGCCGCCATCGAGCAGCAGGACTTCACCCTGGTCTACCAACCGCAGGTGGGTTTCAACGATGGTCGTCTGCGTGGCTTCGAGGCCTTGCTGCGCTGGCAGCACCCCAGTGTTGGCGATGTGCCGCCGGGGTTGTTCATCCCCTTGCTCGAGGAAGCGCGCCTGATCAACCGCCTGGCCAGCTGGATCTACCGGCAGGGCGCAGCGCAGCGCCAGGCATGGTGCCAGCGCTTCCCGGCCGACCTGGTGCTGGGCATCAGCCTGAGCCGCGCGCAGTTCGTCATGCCCGGCCTGGTCGAGGAGTTGCAGCGGGTCATCCAGCTTTACCAGCTGGCCCCGACGCAGCTGGAAGTGGAAGTGGCAGAAACCTCGCTGATGTACAACATCGATGCGGCCGTGAAGCAGATACACCGCTTGCGCGAGTTGGGGGTAAGGGTGGCGCTGGATGATTTTGGCGCGGGTGACTGTTCGCTACGCATGCTACGTGACCTGCCAATCGATACCCTCAAGCTTGACCGCCATCTGGTTGCGCGACTGCCCGACTCGGCAGTGGATGCGGCGCTGGTGCGCAGCGTCATCGGCCTGTGTACCGACTATCACATCACGGTCATCGCCGAAGGCGTGGAAACCCCGGCCCAGGCGGCCTGGCTGAGGGCCAATGATTGCGAATACGTGCAAGGGTTTTTAGTGGCGCACCCGATGACTGCGGCAGATGCCAGCGGCTTCCCGGCGATTTTCCCCTGGCCACGGGCGTGATTGGCTAGAATCGGCATTCGTTACGCCGACTACAGTGCCATGACCGTACTCCGTTATTTGCAAGCCTACCCTCCGCACCTGCAGGCGCAGGTGCGGCAGATGATCGACAGCGACCGCCTGGGCGAATACCTGCAGCGCCGCTACCCAGACCGCCATGACGTGCAAAGCGACAAAGCGTTGTATGGCTATGCCCAGGACCTGCGCCAGCAGTACCTGCGCAGCGCGCCGAACCTGGACAAGGTGCTGTTCGACAGCCGCCTCGACCTGACCCATCGGGCCCTGGGCCTGAACACGGCGGTATCGCGGGTGCAGGGCGGCAAGCTCAAGGCCAAGAAGGAGATCCGCATTGCGTCGCTGTTCAAGGAGGCCGCGCCGCAGTTCTTGCGCATGATCGTGGTGCACGAGCTGGCACATCTGCGCGAGCGCGATCACAACAAGGCGTTCTACCAGCTCTGCCAGCACATGGAGCCGGACTACCACCAACTGGAATTCGACCTGCGCGTCTACCTGACCTATCGGGAGCTGCCGGGCAACCCCTAAGGAACATGCAGCATGGAAGTGAGCAAGACCAAGAGCAGCTTCTACCGCCGCCTGTACGTGGCCTGGCTGATCGACAGCCAGACCGCGACCAGCGTGCCAGCCCTGATGGAGGCCACCGGCATGCCACGGCGCACCGCCCAGGACACTATCGCGGCGCTAGCCGACCTGGATATCGTCTGCGAGTTCGAGCAGCAGGAAGGCGCGCGCAACCACGCCGGGCATTACCGCATTCATGACTGGGGTGCGATCGACAAGCAGTGGATCATCCGCCATCTGCGGCAGATACGCGAAGTGCTGGACTACCCCTGAGGTTTATGGGAGCTGGCTTGCCGGCGAAAGGGGTGCAAAGCACCCCCGGCAATTCAGCCTTTGCGCATGCCGATATGTGGAATGTCATCTTCAAGGTATTCCTCACCCGCCACCACAAACCCATGCCTGGCATAAAACGCCTGCAAATGCGCCTGCGCCGACAGATAAACCGGTACTCCCGGCCAGCAATGCTCCGCCGCCTCCAGCGCCTTCGACAGCAACGTGTGCCCCAGCTTCAGCCCTCGCGCCGCAGGTGAAGTCACTACCCGCCCGATCACCACATCCCCGCCCTGGGATTGCGGATCGAGCAAACGCAGGTAAGCCACCAGTTTGTCTTCCTGCCACGCCATGAGGTGCAGGGTGTCGCCGCTCAGGTCCTGGCCATCGACGTCCTGATAGGCGCAGCGCTGCTCGACCACGAACACTTCGGTACGCAATTGCAGAATGGCGTAGAGCTGATCTTTGCCAAGGTCGGTGTGGTGCTTGCAGAGCCAGTCGATGGACACAGGCGCGAACTCCTTGAATGAGACCTCGATCATCGCATGTCGAATGCATTTGGCCAAAATAGAGGCTGAAAAGCACAGACCCCGCGAAAAATCAGGCGGGCGGGCTCTCTTTGATCAAGTGCCCCGCCAAGGTACGCAGCGGCCCCAACTGCCGGCAGATCAACGCCAGCTGGGTCTGCACCAGCCGCTGATGTTCATCCAGTTCTTCCGGCATCTGTTCCAGGGCATTGGCCAGCGCCTCCTCGGCATCGCTATGAATCGCCACCGGCAGCCGTGCGGCCAGGCCGTTGGCAATCTCGTCCAGACTGTTGGCCAGGCTCTGCCCTGCACCTTCGATCAATTGCTCCTGCACCTGCGCGGGCAACGCCATATCGCGGTGCGCACCCAGCCCCGACAGATAGCTGAGCAAGGTGTGCGACAGCACCAGGAAGCGGAAGCCGACGTCGGCTTCCTTACGGAAGTGCCCAGGCTCCATCAGCATGTTGGCCAGGGTGGTGGACAGCGCCGCATCGGCGTTGTGGGCGTTGCGCCGGGCCAGGCGGTAGGCCAGGTCGTCGCGCTTGCCGTGGGCGTACTGCTGCATGATCTGCCGCAGATAGACGCTGGCGCAGGCCAGGGTATTGGCCAGTGCCTTGTTCAACCGCCGCCCCTGCCAGTCGGGCAGGAACAGGAACACCGCGAGGATGGCGATCAGGCTGCCGACCAGGGTATCGAACAGGCGCGGCAGGAACAGGCCATAGCCATCGCCGATCTGGTTGAAGCAGAACAGCACCATCAAAGTGATCGCGGCCGTGGCCAGGGTGTAGCGGGTGGTGCGGTTGACGAAGAACACCACCCCGGCGACCACGGCAAACAGCGACTGGATGACCGGGTTGGGGAACAGGTCGAACAGCGCCCAGCCCACCGTCAGGCCGACTGCGGTACCGAAAATGCGCTGCACCAGCTTGCGCCGGGTTGCACCGTAGTTGGGCTGGCACACGAACAGCGTGGTGAGGATGATCCAGTAGCCCTGGGTGGGGTGAATCAGGTGCACCATGCCGTAGCCGATCGACAACGCCAGCGGCAGGCGCAAGGCGTGGCGGAACAGCAGCGAGGTCGGTGTGAGCTGGGTGCGCAGGCGCGTCCACACATCCTTCAGCGAGCGTGGCGAACGGTCGAGCAGGCTGCTGTCGCTGGCATCGGCCAGGCTGTCGGGGTTGCTGGCAGCGCTGAGCAGGCGGTCCAGCGTGGCCAGGTTGGCGGCCAGCGCCCGCAGCGAGCGCAGCAGGCTGCGCCAGGCCGGGTTGTTCTGGTTGCGCAGGTGCTCCAGCGACGCGTTGAGGTCCTCGAGTGCTTCGGTAAAGCCGCTGGCGAGTACGAACGGCTGGCGCAAGCGGATAGAGCGGGCCAGTTCCTGGCAGGATGAGCCCTGCTTGCGCAGCAGGCGCTGGCAGCGGAACATCACGTCGCTGTGGAAGAACGCCTCGGTCAGGGCGTTGTAGGGGTAGTGCGAGGCACTGACCCGCTCGTGGATATCCTGGGCCAGGAAGTACAGCTTGAGGTAGCGGCTGACCTTGGAGTTGGGCTGGCTGTTGCCGACCCGGTGCAGGATGATTTCCTTGGCGGCGTTGAGCGCCGCCACCACCTTGCCATTCTGCTGGGCCAGTTCCAGGCGCCGGGCCTCCAGGTCGAGGGTGCGGATGGGTTCGAACAGGCTGGCCTTGAGCTTGAGGTAGCGGCCCAGTTCGAAAAACAGCTTGGCAAGGCTCTGTTGCACCGGCTGGTTGGAGAACAGCGCCTGCCACAGCACCGACAGCAGCCCGTACCAGGCCGCACCTGCCACCAACAGCATCGGCTCGTGCCAGAAGTCCGTTACCTGGCCACCGCGCTGGTCCACGCCGATCATGGTGTACACCGCCGTGATCAGCGTTGCCGAGGCGATCGCGCCATAACGTTCGCCCAGGGCGCCGAGCATGGTCAGCCCGAACGCCGCCAGGGCCAGGGCGATGGCGAAGATCCAGGGGTAGGGGAACAGCAGTTCGACGGCCAGTGCAGCGATGGCGAAGCACACCAGGGTAACGGCCAGGGCGCTGAGGCGGCCCTGCCAGCTGTCGTCGGTTTCGGCCAGAGCGCTGGCGATGATGCCGAGGAACAGCGGAATCAGCAGGGCCATCTCGTTCTGGTACCAGCACAGGGCCAGGCTGCCGGTGAGGGCGATGGTGACCCGGATGCTGTAGCTGAACTTGTCTTGGCCCCACAGGCGACGCAGTGACTGACGGAACGAGCTCGATGACATGATGGCCTGCTAGGCAGTGAGCGAATGAATGCATTGCAGCACGGCCAGCAAGAAGCGTTCCGTGCTGCTGAATGGATTCTACTCTACACGAACTGCGCTGCGGCGTTGGCCGATGCCCACGCCCACTGGAAGTTGAAACCGCCCAGGTGGCCGGTCACGTCCAGCACTTCACCGATGAAGTACAGCCCGGGGCTCTTCAGTGATTCCATGGTCTTGGACGACACTTCGCGGGTGTCGACCCCTCCCAGCGTCACCTCGGCGGTGCGGTAGCCTTCGGTGCCGGCCGGCACCACCTGCCAGTTCGCCAGCTTTTCGGCGATCTGGGCCAGCTCTGCCGGGGTGTACTGCTTCATGGGCCTGGACTCGAACCACTGCTCGGCCAGCAGGTTGGCCAGTTTGCGGGTAAAGACCTCGCCCAGCACGGTCTTCAGTTCGGCGTTGGCGCGTTCGGTTTGCATCTGTTGCAGCCAGGTCAGTGCGTCACGGTCCGGCAGCAGGTTGATCTCGACCGTGTCACCGGCTTCCCAGAACGACGAAATCTGCAGGATGGCCGGGCCGCTCAGACCGCGGTGGGTAAACAGCAGGTTCTCGCGGAAGCTGCTGCCATTGCAGCTGGCGGTGCAATCCAGCGAGGTGCCGGACAGCTCGGTGCACAATGCCTTGAGTTGGGGCTCGGTGATAGTGAAGGGCACCAGGCCGGCGCGGGTTGGCAGCAGTGTGTGGCCGAACTGGCGCGCGACCTGGTAGCCGAAGCCGGTGGCGCCTAGTGTCGGGATCGACAGGCCACCGGTGGCGATCACCAGCGACTGGCAGGCGAACTGGCCGCCGCTGGTCTGCAGCAGATAGCCGTTTGCGGTTTTCTCGATCTGCTCGATGCTGATTTGCATGCGGATCTCGGCACCGGCCTCGTCGCATTCGGCCAGCAGCATGTCGAGGATGTCACTGGCCTTGTTGTCGCAGAACAGCTGGCCGAGTTTCTTCTCGTGGTACGCCACGCCATGCTTGCACACCAGCTCGATGAAGTCCCACTGGGTGTAGCGGGCCAGGGCCGATTTGCAGAAGTGTGCATTGTGCGAAAGGAAGTTGGCCGGCTCGGTGTACATGTTGGTGAAGTTGCAGCGGCCGCCGCCGGACATGAGGATTTTCTTGCCCGGTTTGTTGGCGTGGTCGAGCAGCAGTACCCGGCGGCCACGGCGGGCGCTGAGCTGGGCGCACATCAGGCCGGCGGCGCCAGCGCCGAGGATGATCACGTCGGTGGAGTGCACGGTATGAACCTGTCTGGATTCGAATGTGGAATGCCGACCCTGTGGGAGCGGGTTTACCCGCGAATACGATGGCGCATGCACCATGGCTTTCGCGGGTGAACCCGCTCCCACAGGGTCACTGTCTGGGATTAAAGAATGCGGACTTTCAGGGCGCGGCCCTTGATCTTGCCGCTGTTCAGCCGCTGCATGGCCTGCTTGGCCAGCGCACGTTCCACGGCCACGAACGCCTGGAAGTCGAAGATGGCGATCTTGCCCACCTGCTTGCCCGGGATACCGGCATCACCGGTCAGCGCACCGAGGATGTCACCCGGGCGTAGCTTGTCCTTGCGCCCGGCTGCGATGCACAGCGTGGTCATCACCGGCAGCAGCGGCTCGCCGCCTTTGTTTTTCAGGCTGTCCAGTTGGTCCCAGCGCAACGGGCTCTTCTGCAGCTGTTCGATGGCCTGGGCACGGTGGCCTTCGGCCGGGGCCACCAGGCTGACCGCAATCCCTTTCTCGCCGGCACGACCGGTCCGGCCCACGCGGTGCACATGTATTTCGGCATCACGCGCCAGCTCCACGTTGAGGACCATGTCCAGGCCATCGATATCCAGGCCGCGCGCGGCTACGTCGGTGGCTACCAGCACCGAGCTGCTGCGGTTGGCGAACATGGTCAGTACCTGGTCGCGGTCACGCTGTTCCAGGTCGCCGTGCAGGGCCTGGGCGACGATGCCCTTGGCGGTGAGGTGGGCAACCACGTCTTCGCACTGCTGCTTGGTGAAGCAGAACGCTACGCACGACTGCGGGCGGTAGTGGCCGAGCACGCGGGTGACGGCCTCCAGGCGCTGCTGCGGGTCGATCTCGATGAAGCTCTGCTCGATCTGGTTGTCGGCGTGCAGGCTCTCGACCTTCACTTGCTGCGGGTTGCGCATGAAGTCGGCGGCCAGCTGCTTGATGCCGGTTGGGTAGGTGGCCGAGAACAGCAGGGTCTGGCGGCGCGATGGGGTCTTGCCGATGATGCTGGCGATGGCGTCGAAAAAGCCCATGTCGAGCATGCGGTCGGCTTCGTCCAGCACCAGGGTGTTCAGGCCATCCAGCACCAGGGTGCCTTTGTCCAGGTGCTGCTGGATGCGCCCCGGGGTGCCGACGATGATGTGCGCACCGTGCTCCAGCGAGGCAATCTGCGGGCCCAGTGAAACGCCGCCGCACAGGGTCAGGATCTTGATGTTGTCCTCGGCCCGCGCCAGGCGGCGCAGCTCCTTGGCCACCTGGTCGGCGAGTTCGCGGGTAGGGCACAGCACCAAGGCCTGGCAGCCGAAGTAGCGCGGGTTGATCGGGTTGAGCAGGCCGATGCCGAAGGCGGCGGTCTTGCCGCTGCCGGTCTTGGCCTGGGCGATCAGGTCCTGGCCCTTGAGGATGACCGGCAGGCTCTGGGCCTGGATCGGCGTCATCGAGGCATAGCCAAGGGCGTCCAGGTTGGCCAGCATGGCGGCGGACAGCGGCAGAGTGGCAAAAGCGGTGGATTCGGTGGTCACGAGGCAGGCCTGCGTTGCGAAGCGAAAAAATGCCGCACAGTCTACCAGCCTCATGGCCATTCGCCCTACGACTCCATGTGTTGTTCCGGACGACGGGCACGCCTTCCGTCCGTCGGCGCCAGTTGCATGAAGATCGCCGCTGCCAGCATTGCCATCACGCCGATGGTGACGAAGGTCAGCTGGAACGCCCCCAGCGTGGTTTCCACGCCATCGGCGCTGCCGGCTGCAGTAAACCCGCCGAGCAACGCACCGGCGCAGGCCACACCGAGGCTGAGCGACAGCTGTGCGACCACCGACAGCAGGCTGTTGCCGCTGCTGGCGCTGGCGTCGTCAAGGTCGATCAGGGTCACCGTATTCATTGCCGTGAACTGCATGGAGTTGACGGCGCCGAGCAGGCCCAGCTGGATCAGTAGCACAGCATAGGGTGTCTGTTCGTCGACCAGGCCCAGGCTGGCCAGCAGCAGGCCCAGCAGCAGGGTGTTGCCGGTGAGGATGATGCGGTAGCCAAAGCGTTCGATCAGCGGCCTGGCGATGGATTTTGCGAGCATGGCAGCCGCCGCCAGCGGGATCATGCTCATGCCGGCCTGGGCCGGTGAATAGCCCAGCGCCACCTGCAGCAGTAGCGGCACCAGGAACGGCAGTGCGCCGCTGCCCAGGCGCGCGAACAGGTTGCCGAGGATGCCGATGGCGAAGGTGCGCACTCGGAACAGGCTGGGCGAGAACAGCGGCTCCGGGTCGCGCCCGGCGCGCAGCCAGTAGGCGGCCAGGCAGGCCATGCCGGCAAACAGCAGCAACATCACGCGCAAGTGCGGCAGGTGCAGCTCGCCCAGGCCTTCCATGGCGATGGTGATCAGCACCATCGCCGCGCCGAAAAGCACAAAGCCAGGGCCGTCGAAGCTGGTGCGTTCGGCGCCGCGCAGGTCGGGGATGAACTTCCAGACCGCGTAGCAACCGATCAGACCAACCGGCAGGTTCAGCAAAAAGATCCAGTGCCAGGTGAGGATTTCCACCAGCCAGCCGCCAACCGTTGGCCCCAGCAATGGCCCGAGCAAGCCGGGAATGGTGATGAAACTCATGATCCGCACCAGCTCGCTACGCGGGTAGGCGCGCAGCACCACCAAACGCCCCACCGGCAACATCAGTGCACCGCCCAGGCCCTGCACCACCCGGGCGAAGATCAGAAAACCCAGGCTGTTGGCTGCAGCGCACAACAGCGAGCCGAAGCTGAACAGCAGGATGGCGCTGAAGAAGATGCGCTTGGTGCCGAAGCGGTCGGCGATCCAGCCCGAGGCGGGGATCAGCAGGGCCACGGTGAGCATGTAGGCGATGATCACGCCCTGCATGCGCAGCGGGTCTTCGGCCAGCGAGCGGGCCATGGCCGGCAGCGCGGTGTTGAGAATGGTGCCGTCCAGGGACTGCATGAAGAAGGCGATCGCCACCACCCAGGGGATCCAGCGGGCGGTGACAGGGTCCAGCGGAGTGCGTTCGGGCATGAGGAACCTCAATGTTCGGCATTGCCTGTACTGGCCTCATCGCCGGCAAGCCAGCTCCCACAGGATCACCACAGGCCCCGGACTGGGTGCGGTCCCTGTGGGAGCTGGCTTGCCGGCGATGAGGCCGGAATGGCCTATTACAATGTCAGGGTCAGGCCTTTGACCAGTGCCCCCGGCAAATGACTCGACCCGGTACTGCGCTGTCCGTAGGTGCTGGTCGACAGAATCATCTCGCGCTCCCGGGTCAGGTCTTCCAGCTGGCTGCCGAGCAAACTGTACAGGCTGTCATCGAAACGCATGGTGCTGACGGGCCCCTGGATCTGGCCATCCTCTACCCAGAAAGTGGCAAAACGGGTCAGCCCGGTCATGCGGGCTGCCGGCAAGTCGGAGTAGTTCAGGTACCACAGGTTGCTGATGTACAGCCCGCTGCCAAGCCGCTCGAGGATCTGCTCGCTGGGCAAGCTCCCCGGCGCCAGGCTGAGCGCGCAGGGCGACTCGTAGCTGTCGGCGCCATTGGCCAGCAGCTCGAACTCGGCGGCACTGCGCGCACTGGTCAACCGCTGCACAGCCTGGCCCTGCTGAATCAATGGCACATCCAGGCGTGGCGAGCCTTCATCGGAAAACGCCGGGCTCAACGAGCCGCTGACCTGCTCGGTGAAGCTTACCAGCGGGCTCAGTCGTGCATCGCCGTTGTACAGGCGCTGCAGAGCGCTGTTGCCGGTGGCCAGCGCCTGCGCCGAGAAGCCGCCCCAGCACAGCATGCCGGCGATCTCGTCCATGGCTGACGGTGCCAGATAGGCGCGGTAGCTGCCGGGCTTCAGGGTGACTGCCGGAAGGCCGAGGAAACCCAGTTGCTCCCGCGCCTGGCGCAGCCGTGCGGTGAAGTTGTCGGAGTTCCATTCTTGACCGGCATAGTTGGCTTTCACCGCCTGGCCATTTTCATGGAACAGGCTCCAGTCCACGTTGAAGCTGTTGGCCTGATGCCAGCCGAAGGCGCCAAACGAACTGGCAAAGCCACGGCAGATGGGCCCGGCGGCATAGATGCCGACCAGGTCCAGGTCCCCGGCTTCGCGGTCGAGCAGGGCCAGTACATCGCTCAGCTCGGGCAGCGGTTGCTCCTGCTGGCTGTGGCTGTGCCAGGCGCTGTCGTCCAGGCGCAGGTAGGGGTCGACCGCCAGCAGCGGCAACGTCTGGCGCAGTTGCTCCAGGGCAGCGACCAGGCGCTGGGAATCCAGTTGCGCGTCCCCACTCAAGGTCACCTGTTGTTCAGCCTGGCGGCCATCACTGATCAGCCGCAGTTGCGCACTGGCCTGGCTCACTTCACCGGCCTGACGCACCTTGGCGTGGTTGAAACGCACGAATTGCGATTGCTCGGCGCTGTAGCCGAGGGTGAATTGTTCGCCCGCTTGCAGCTCGGTGCGCACATCGAGGGCCAGGGCTTCGAATGCTTGTTTCATCAGGCGTCCCCTCCGAATACGTCGATCTGGCGGAACACGCAGGCTGGCGACGCGTGGCCGACCCGCACCACCTGGTTGGGTTCACCCTTACCGCAGTTGGGCGTGCCCAGTACCTGGAAGGTGCTGCGGTCGCCGACTGCCGACAGGTTGCGCCAGAACTGCGCGGAGATGCCGCGATAGTTGGGGTTCTTGACGATGCCCTTGAGCTCGCCGTTTTCAATCAACTGGCCCCATTCACAGCCGAACTGGAACTTGTTGCGCGCATCGTCGATGGACCAGGAGCGGTTGGTACGCATCAGTATGCCGTGTTCGATGCCCTGGATCAGTTGCCGCAGGGTCTGGTCGCCGGGTTCGATGTTGAGGTTGGCCATGCGATCGATCGGCGCACGGTTCCAGCCACAGGCGCGGCTGTTGGCCACGCCGTCCAGGCTAGAACGGAACTGCGACAGCGCGCCGCCCAGCGGGCGCAGCAACAGGCCGTGGCGAATCAGGAACTGCTTGCTGGCCGGGGTGCCGTCGTCATCGAAACTGTAGCTGGCCAGTTCTTCGCCGATGGTCGGGTCGAAGGTCACGTTCAGCAGCGGGGAGCCGTATTGCAGGTGGCCGAAGTCACTGGCTTTGACGAAGCTGGTACCGGCGTAGTTGCGCTCGTCGCCGAGAATACGGTCCATCTCCAGCGGGTGGCCAATGGACTCGTGGATTTGCAGCATCATCTGGTCCGGCATCAGCAACAGGTCGCGCGGGCCGCTGGGTGTGTTCGGGGCCAGCAGCAGCTGCAGCGCTTCGTCAGCCACCCGGCTGGCTGCGCCCACCAGGCCGCAGCGCTCGATGATCTCGAAGCCACCCTGCTGGCCGAAGTTGTCGCGGCCCAGGCTACGGCTCTGGCTGTCCTGGCCATCGCTGGCGGTGACGCCCAGGCCGGGGAACAGGAAGCGTTGGGCGTGGCGCAGTTCGGCGCCGGCCGAATTGAGATAGGTCTGCTCGACCAGGCTCAGGCCCAGGCTGGCCTGCCAGTCTACCAGGCGGCTGTCCTTGGGCACGTTGGCCGATTCGGCGGCGAGCAGGCCAAGGCACTCGCCCAGGGTGGGTACAGGTTGGTCGAAGTTGGGCGAAATGTGGTCGTGGCGTGCATCGGTCACTGGCTGATCGCGCAGATCGAGCAGGCTATGCCGGGCAATCTGCCGGGCCAGTGCCTCGGCACGTTCCAGTGCTCGCTGCAGGCCTGCCTGGGACAGGTCGGCGGTGGCCGCATAAGCTTCCACCCCATTCACCCGTGCGATGAGCATGGCGCCTTCGTCCTGGCTGAAGAACGGCGGTTCGGCAACATTGCGGCGAACCGAAAGCGCCTGGTGCGACTGGGTCACATGGCGCAGGGAAAACAACTCGGCCGTACTGCGCAGCGCGGCAAAGCGCTGGCGCAGCAGGGCGCTGGAATCGAACATGCGGAAGCCTCCGTGTACACGGTGGCTCCCCCCTAGAACCACGCGTCTTGCATGGCGAGGCAGGTATCATCGCGCGCCTCGAGCAATGCCAGCTCATTATGGCAGCCTGGTAATTCCCAGGTCAGAAAATAACGCGCGGCCTGCAGCTTGCCGAGGTAGAAGTCGTGGTCGGCGGGGTTGCCTTTGCGCATGCCGAGCTCTGCGTGAATCGCCTGCTCCAGCCAGCGCCAGCCGATCACGCAGTGGCCGAAGGCTTTGAGGTAAAGGGCTGAATTGGCCAGTGTTTCAGCGACTTTACCTTTGGCCAGGTCGCCGAGCAGTACCAGGGTTACGCTTTGCAGGCGGTTGACCAACTGCTCCAGCGGCTGGCGCAGGGGGGCAAGGTTTGGATGGTGGCTGGCGCGCTCGCCAGTTGCTGCCATCAGCCGAAAAAGTTGCTTGAGCCCGGCACCCTTGTTTTGTGCCAGTTTGCGCCCAAGCAAGTCGAGCGACTGGATGCCCTCGGTGCCCTCGTGAATCGGGTTCAGGCGGTTATCGCGGTAGTACTGCTCAACCGGGTATTCGCGGGTATAGCCGTGGCCGCCGAGAATCTGGATAGCCAGTTCATTGGCCTTGAGGCAGAACGCCGAGGGCCAGGACTTGACGATCGGGGTCAGTAGGTCGAGCAGTTCCTGCGCCTGTTTGCGATCACTTTCATCGCAGGCGGTATGGGTGTCGTCGAACAGGCGTGCGGCGTACAGGCCAAGGTCGAAGGCGCCTTCGATGTAGGCTTTCTGGGCCAGCAGCATGCGTTTCACATCGGTGTGCTCGATGATCGGCACTGCCGGGCTGTGCGGGTCCTTGTTGTCCGGCAGCCGGCCCTGCGGGCGTTGGCGGGCGTATTCCAGCGAATACAGGTAGCCTGCATAGCCGAGCATCACTGCGCCCATGCCGACGCCGATGCGCGCCTCGTTCATCATCTGGAACATGCAGGTCAGCCCGTGGTGTGGCTGACCGACCAGGTAGCCGACACACTGGCCATTCTCACCGAAGTTCAGGGCGGTGGAGGTGGTGCCGCGCCAGCCCATCTTGTGGAACAGCCCGGCCAGCAGCACATCGTTGCGCGGGCCAAGGCTGCCGTCCGGATTCACCGTGTACTTGGGGACAATGAACAGCGAGATGCCCTTCACCCCTGGCGGTGCGTCCGGCAGTTTGGCCAGGACCATGTGCACGATATTTTCCGACAGTTCGTGGTCACCGCCGGAGATGAAGATCTTGTTGCCCCTGAGCCGGTAGCTGCCGTCGCCCGCCGGTTCCGCACGGGTGCGGATATCGGCAAGCGAGGATCCTGCGTGGGGCTCGGTCAGCGCCATGGTGCCGAAGTAGCGGCCTTCGATCATCGGCTGCAGGAACAGCCGTTTCTGTTCATCCGTGCCGAAACTCTCGATCAGGTTCGCCGCGCCCATGGTCAGGAACGGGTAGGCCGTGGTGCCAGCGTTGGCGGCCTGGAAGTGGGCGAAGCAGGCCTGCGAAACCAGGCTGGGCAGCTGCATGCCACCGACCTCGAAGTCGCGGTTGGCGTTGAGGAAGCCGGCTTCGAGGAAGGCGTCGACTGCCGGCTTCACCTCCGCGATCAGCTCGGCGCGGCCGTCTACATAGCGCGGCTCGTTTTCGTCGGCCTTTCGGTTGTGCGGAGCGAAGAACTTTTCGGCGATGGTGCGTGCGGTGGTCAGGGCCGCGTCGAAGGTTTCGCGGCTGTGCTCGGCGAAGCGCGGGCGTTGGGTCAGGGCTTGGGCGTCGAGGACTTCGTAGAGCTCGAAGGCCAGGTTGCGGTGGCAGAGCAGGGTCTCGGGCATGGGGGCGGTCCTGAGCGGGATGCTGCGAGTGTAGGGAATCGGCTGAGGTGGGGGGAGGTTAATAGGTTTGGGTGATATGGGGTGAGAACGGGTGGGGCATACAGCTGCCCGCTTTGATCCTTTTTGCGCTTGTGAGATCGGGCGCCGCCCGCGTGGCGCTTCGCGTGACAAGGCCGCTCACAGGTGCTGGAAAGAGTGAGGCGGACACCTTCCAGTCCCCCGCATTCTGACCTGGTTCGGTTAGGTTTTCCGTCATAAGGGCCACCACACACCTGCTGTCAAACAAGAGAGTGGCGGTTGTGCACCCTGTTCCAGGCCACGGATCACGCGCCGTGTGCCGCAACCGTTGTGCGCCACGCCATGCAGCTGCAGCCCAGGTCGCCGGCTTCGATCCTGATGATGACCTCGATGCATGAACTGGAGGCGCTGCGGGCTTTGCGTGAGTCGACGTTGATTCAGGTGCAGATGGCCGCTGAGCCCAAGCCTGTGCATTGAGGTTGCGTAACGTGTTGCCTGGGCTGGCCTCTTCGCGGGTAAATCCGCTCCCACAGGTACTGTGCAAACCTTGGGGCTTGTAATGAACCTGTGGGAGCGGGTTCACCCGCGAAAGGGGCCGCCCAGGCTGTCGAAAATTATCAGGGGATTGAACAATGACAACAGAAGATACCCAGTTCACCGTCGGCAAGACGACTTTCTGCCAAGGCGAAAACTGCACACATCCACTGTTTCGCATTGAGCCCGGTATCCCGTGCAATGGCCAAGGCACTGATGGATGATGCCGAGTTGGGCATGAAGCAGTGAGGGCATGCCTCCCGGTTGCGTGAAGGGGCGGGCACCTGTCTGCCCACCCCCAATTTCAAGTCATGCACTCCATAAAAAAGGGAGAGCCGAAGCTCTCCCTTTCCTTTCAACAACCCCCAGCCTCAGCCAATGGTCATCAAGCTGGCATTACCCCCAGCAGCCGCAGTGTTCACACTCACCGCCCGCTCGATCACCAGTCGCTCAAGCGCAATCTGATGGTCGCCGCTGGACAGCCCGTGCACACCGACGATCGCCCCGGCACGCTTGGCTACCTGCTGGCACACGCTGCGCAGCTGGTCCGAGTCGCCATGGTGGATCACGGCGTCGAACGCTACCTCATCCTTGCTCCAGTCCGCTACCAGCTTGACCTTGGCCTGCAGCTCCTTCGGCAGGCGGGCGCGCAGGGCTTTGCCCGGTTCGCCGTCAGCCCATACCGCTGAGCTGCCAACCGCCAGCACTGCAGCGAACTGCGCCAGCAGGTCGGCTTCGTTGTCTGCCAGGCACAGCACATGCTCGCGGGGCAGAATGGTGTAGCTGTTGCGCTCGCCGGTCGGGCCTGGCAACAGGCGGGCGATGCCGCTTTGCGATTGCCCGGCGAACTGGCTGCACAGTGTGGCCAGGTCGGCCAGCTGGTTGCCTTCGGCCCAGGCCTTCAGGCCGTGCAGAGGCTTGATCAGTTGCTCGTGCAGGGCGCGGTTCTGGCTTGCCTTCGCCATCCTGCAGTGCGAAGTGGCGAGCTATTGCGTCGACCGGGCGGGTCGACAACAGGCGGTAGAGGTACAGCGGGCCGCCGGCTTTCGGGCCGGTGCCGGACAAGCCTTCACCACCGAACGGCTGCACGCCCACCACTGCACCTACGATGTTGCGGTTGACGTACATGTTGCCGGCGTTGGCGGTTTCCACCACCTTGGCAATGGTCTCGTCGATACGGGTGTGCACGCCCAGGGTCAGGCCATAGCCGGAATTGTTGATCTGCTCGATCAGCTGGTCCAGGTTGCGACGGTTGTAGCGCACCACGTGCAGCACCGGGCCGAAGATTTCGCGTTTCAGTTCGTCGAAGCTGTCCAGTTCGATCAACGTCGGCATGACGAAGGTGCCGCGTTTGACCTCGGCAGCATCGGCAATGGCGACCTGATAAACCGAACGGCCTTTTTCGCGCATACCCTGGATGTGCTTCTCGATGCCGGCCTTGGCTTCGGCGTCGATCACCGGACCGATGTCCACGGCCAGGCGGTCCGGGTTGCCCAGGCGGCTCTCGGCCATGGCACCTTTGAGCATTTCGATCACGCGGTCGGCGGAGTCTTCCTGCAGGCACAGCACGCGCAGGGCCGAGCAACGCTGGCCGGCGCTGTCAAAGGCCGAAGACACCACGTCGATCACCACCTGCTCGGTCAGTGCCGAGGAGTCGACGATCATGGCGTTCTGGCCGCCGGTTTCGGCGATCAGCGGGATCGGGCGGCCCTGGTTGTCCAGGCGGCCGGCAACGTTACGCTGCAGCAGGCGGGCAACTTCGGTGGAGCCGGTGAACATAACGCCCTTGACGCGCTCGTCACCGACCAGGCCGGCACCGACGGTTTCGCCGCGGCCTGGCAGCAGTTGCAGCACGCCTTCAGGAATGCCGGCTTCCAGCAGCAGGCGCACGGCCTGTGCGGCGATCAGCGGGGTTTGCTCGGCCGGCTTGGCCAGTACCGGGTTGCCCGCGGCCAGTGCCGCAGCCACCTGGCCGGTGAAGATGGCCAGCGGGAAGTTCCACGGGCTGATGCACACCACCGGGCCCAGCGGGCGGTGGGCGTCGTTGCTGAAGTCGTTGCGGGCCTGCACTGCGTAGTAGCGCAGGAAGTCCACCGCCTCGCGCACTTCGGCGATGGCGTTGGCGAAGGTCTTGCCGGCTTCACGCACCAGCAGGCCCATCAGCGGCTGGATCTCGGCTTCCATCAGGTCGGCGGTGCGTTCCAGGATGGCGGCGCGTTCAGCCGGCGGCGTGGCCTGCCAGATCGGCGCGGCGTTGATCGCGCACTGGATGGCGTTGTCGACGTCGCCTACGGTGGCTTCCTGGACATGGCCGACCACGTCGCGGTGGTCCGCCGGGTTCAGCACAGGTGCAGCAGCGGACTCGCTGGCGCTGCAGGCCAGCAGCGGGGCAGCTTTCCAGTCGTTGTGCGCGGTGGCCAGCATGGCGCAGGACAGCGACGCCAGGCGGTGTTCGTTGGCCATGTCGATACCGGCCGAGTTGGCCCGCTCGCTGCCATACAGCTCACGCGGCATCGGGATGCGCGGGTGTGGCAGGCCGAGGCTGCCTTCCTGGGTGCCCATGCGCTCGATGCTGGCGACCGGGTCGGCAACCAGCTCCTGAATGGAAATCGAGTGGTCGGCGATGCGGTTGACGAACGAGGTGTTGGCGCCGTTTTCCAGCAGGCGACGCACCAGGTAGGCCAGCAGCGTTTCGTGGGTGCCGACCGGCGCATAAACGCGGCAAGGACGGTTCAGCTTGCCTTCGGAGATCTTGCCGACCACCTGCTCGTACAGCGGCTCGCCCATGCCGTGCAGGCACTGGAACTCGTACTGGCCGGGGTAATAGTTCTGGCCGGCGATGTGGTAGATGGCCGACAGGGTGTGGGCGTTGTGGGTAGCGAACTGGGGGTAGATGGCTTCCGGCACGGCCAGCAGCTTGCGGGCGCAGGCCACGTAGGACACGTCGGTGTAAACCTTACGGGTGTAGACCGGGTAGCCTTCCAGGCCTTCGACCTGGGCGCGCTTGATCTCGCTGTCCCAGTAGGCGCCTTTCACCAGGCGGATCATCAGGCGATGGCGGCTGCGCTTGGCCAGGTCGATGACGTAGTCGATCACGTACGGGCAGCGTTTCTGATAGGCCTGGATGACGAAGCCGATACCGTTCCAGCCCGCCAGGGACGGCTCGAAGCACAGGCGCTCGAGCAGGTCGAGGGAAAGCTCAAGGCGGTCGGCTTCTTCGGCGTCGATGTTCAGACCGATGTCGTATTGCTTGGCCAGCAGGGTCAGCGACAGCAGGCGCGGGTACAGCTCTTCCATCACGCGCTCGTACTGGGCGCGGCTGTAGCGCGGGTGCAGCGCGGACAGCTTGATCGAGATGCCCGGGCCTTCATAGATGCCACGGCCATGGGAAGCCTTGCCGATCGAATGGATCGCCTGTTCGTAGGACGCCAGGTACTTCTGCGCATCGTGCTCGGTGAGTGCAGCTTCGCCAAGCATGTCGTAGGAGTAACGGAAGCCCTTGGACTCGAAGCGGCTGGCGTTGGCCAGGGCTTCGGCGATGGTTTCGCCAGTGACGAACTGCTCGCCCATCAAACGCATGGCCATGTCGACGCCCTTGCGGATCATCGGCTCGCCGCTCTTGCCGATGATGCGGGTGAGCGAGGAGGTGAGGCCTGCTTCGTTATGGGTGGAAACAAGCTTGCCGGTCAGCAGCAGGCCCCAGGTAGCCGCGTTGACAAACAGCGATGGGCTGTTGCCCAGGTGTGGCTGCCAGTTGCCGTTGCTGATCTTGTCGCGGATCAGGGCGTCGCGGGTACCTTTGTCGGGGATGCGCAGCAGCGCTTCGGCCAGACACATCAGTGCCACGCCTTCCTGGGAGGAGAGGGAGAATTCCTGCAGCAGGCCCTGGACGATACCGGCACGGCCGCCAGCGCTCTTCTGGTTGCGCAGCTTTTCAGCGATACCAGCGGCCATCTTGTTGGTCGCTTCGGCCAGCGAAGCGCTCAGGCGCGCCTGCTCCAGCAGCATCGGCACCACTTCCTGTTCGGGGCGGCGGTAAGCGGCGGTAATTGCCGAGCGCAGTACCGACTGCGGCAGGATGCTCTCGGCAAACTCCAGGAAGCACTGGTGAGCATGATCGGCCTGCACTTCGCCGGCGTCATCTGCCAGGCTGCTGGCATGACCGTTGATTTCGGTCAGGGTGGCACCACCCTCGAGCTTCTCCAGGTAATTGAAGATCGCTTGCTTGATCAACCAGTGCGGCGTGCGGTCGATAGACTGCGCAGCTGCCTTGAGTCGCTCACGGGTCGGGTCATCGAGTTTGACCCCAAGGGTGGTCGTCGCCATTTCTTATCCTCATTATTGCCACGGTTGTGGCCTAAGCTGTTGCCAAGAGTAGCTGTAGGATATTTCAGGTGCAACCAGGTGCAACCGGAATTTTCCGTTTATTGGGTGCAACTCGTCCGACACTCTTTTCCATATGGCCGAAAGGGCCGTTTTGGTTGCTTTTTCTTCTGAAAATTGCGGTTGATGCTCCCAAAAGGAGCAAAAAAGCGGCTTTATCTGAAAATGTTGCAGAAGGTGCAACTTGTAATTGAAAAAGGGTTGCACCGTCTTTGCGTTGTTGCATAGGATTCGCCGCCTGGGTGCAACCATCCAAACGGTTGGTTGTGCATGACATAAAAACAAACGCCAGGGCACACGCATGGGCAATCCACTAACGATCACCTTCGTGATCTACATTGCGGTAATGGTGCTGATCGGCTTCGCCGCCTATCGCTCCACCAACAACCTTTCCGACTACATCCTTGGCGGTCGCAGCCTGGGCAGCGTGGTCACTGCGCTCTCGGCTGGCGCTTCCGACATGAGCGGCTGGCTGCTGATGGGCCTGCCGGGCGCTATCTATTTCTCGGGCCTTTCCGAAGCCTGGATTGCCATCGGCCTGACGGTCGGTGCCTACCTGAACTGGCTGTTCGTGGCAGGCCGCCTGCGCGTGCAGACCGAGCACAACGGTGATGCGTTGACCCTGCCGGACTACTTCTCCAGCCGGTTCGAGGACCAGAGCGGCCTGCTGCGCATCATCTCGGCCATTGTCATCCTGGTGTTCTTCACCATCTATTGCGCCTCCGGCATCGTGGCCGGTGCCCGCCTGTTCGAAAGCACCTTCGGCATGCCGTACGAGACCGCTCTGTGGGCCGGTGCCGCGGCGACCATTGCCTACACCTTCATCGGTGGTTTCCTGGCGGTGAGCTGGACTGACACGGTTCAGGCTTCGCTGATGATCTTCGCGCTCATCCTCACGCCGATCATCGTGCTGATCTCCACGGGCGGCGTCGACACGACCTTCCTGGCCATCGAGGCGCAGAACCCGGCCAACTTCGACATGCTCAAGGGCGCGACCTTCATCGGCATCATTTCGCTGATGGGCTGGGGCCTGGGCTACTTCGGTCAGCCGCACATCCTGGCGCGCTTCATGGCTGCCGACTCGGTCAAGTCGATCGCCAAGGCCCGTCGCATCTCCATGACCTGGATGATCCTGTGCCTGGCCGGTACCTGTGCTGTCGGCTTCTTCGGCATTGCCTACTTCTCTGCGCACCCGGACCTGGCGGGCCCGGTGACCGAGAACCACGAGCGCGTGTTCATCGAGCTGGCCAAGATTCTGTTCAACCCATGGGTGGCTGGCGTGCTGCTGTCGGCTATTCTGGCGGCAGTGATGAGTACCCTGAGCTGTCAGCTGCTGGTGTGCTCTAGCGCGCTGACCGAAGACTTCTACAAAGCCTTCCTGCGCAAGGGTGCTTCGCAGCGCGAGCTGGTATGGGTAGGCCGGGTGATGGTATTGGCCGTTGCACTGATTGCCATTGGCATGGCCGCCAACCCGGAAAACCGCGTACTGGGCCTGGTGGCCTATGCCTGGGCTGGCTTCGGCGCTGCCTTTGGCCCGGTGGTGCTGATCTCGGTATTGTGGAAAGGCATGACCCGTAACGGCGCGCTGGCCGGGATCGTGGTTGGCGCACTGACCGTGATCCTGTGGAAGAACTTCGACACTCTCGGGCTGTACGAAATCATCCCGGGCTTCCTGTTCGCCAGCATCGCCATTTTCCTGGTGAGCAAGCTGGGCAGCCCGTCGCAGGCGATGGTGCAGCGTTTTGAGACCGCTGATGCGGCATATCACGCTGACAAGTGATGAGTTGTGAATGAGTAACGCAAGCGGCCCGAACAATGTAGTTGTTCGGGCCGCTTGCGTTTGGGGCGATTGTTGCTTAGAGCGTGAACTCGCACCGGGTCGGCTCGAATGCGCCGGCTTCACGCGGGACGATCCTGGCTTCATAGGTACCAGGGCCATGGCGGTCCAGGCTCACTTCCCACTCGTCGGACTTCGAGCTCGGTACCACTATTGTCTCGGCAGTGCCATCTTGTTTCTTGAGTTTCAGCTGCGCGGTGTAGGGCACATTGTTCACGCCGAGTGTTCCGTGCAGTCGATTTTGAGTTTTATCGTATTGAATGGAAGCTTTCATTTGCATCTGCTCCTGGTGGGTGGAAGCTGGATTCTTGCTGCTGGCAGCGCGGCGGAGAATCAGGAACCCGTTCCGGCGGATGAAGGTTTTCAGGGGGGGGCGGGAGCGCCTGAAGAAGTGTTGCTGGTTGATCGCTGCACCTGACTCCGCTGGCAAGGCGAGGTAAACTTGCCGCTTGCGCAGGAGTTGCCATGAACTATCGTCACGCCTTCCACGCCGGCAACCACGCCGACGTACTCAAACACATCGTGCTGACCCGCCTCATCGCCCTGATGTCGCGCAAGGAGCAGCCGTTCGCCTATATCGATACCCACGCCGGCCTTGGTCTGTATGACTTGCAAGGCGACCAGGCGACCCGCACCGGCGAGTACCTGGAAGGCGTCGCCCGCCTGTGGAATCGCGATGACCTGCCGGCCATGGCCGCTGATTACCTGCGCGTCATCAAGCGCCTCAATGCCGACGGCGAGCTGCGCTACTACCCCGGCTCGCCCGAATTGGCCCGCCGCCTCATGCGCCAGCAGGACCGCGCCCTGCTCAATGAAAAGCACCCTGAAGACGGGCCGCTGCTCAAAGAGAACATGAAGAAAGACCCGCGTGTGACCGTGCACCTGGGCGAAGGCTGGCATGTGCCGCGGGCCCTGCTGCCGGTGCAGGAAAAGCGCGCGATCATGCTGATCGACCCGCCGTTCGAGCAGGCTGACGAGCTCAAGCGTTGCACCACATCGATGAAAGAGGCGATCGGCCGCATGCGCCAGACTGTCGCGGCCATCTGGTACCCGATCAAGGATCAACGCTCGCTCACCCGTTTCTATCAGGACCTGACCAGCACTGGCGCGCCGAAGTTGCTGCGGGTCGAGCTGTATGTGCATCACCAGGACAGCCCGCAGGGCCTGAACGGCTCGGGCCTGGCCATCGCCAACCCGCCGTGGGGCCTGGAAGAAGAGCTCAAAGAGCTGCTGCCGTGGCTGGCCAAAGAGCTGGCGCAGACCGCCGGCAGCTATCGCATGGACTGGCTGATCGCCGAATAAGCCGCGCCGCGATCCCTGTGCAGGAGCGCGCAGTTCTTGGTGTTTGCGTTATAATCCCGCCCTTTAGTCGCCACCCGCCCATGAGGCCGCTGGCGCATTTCTACCGAACGAAGAGGCTAATCCCTTGGCATTGACGATTCTTGGCCTGTCCGGCGCCCTTAGCCATGACCCTTCCGCGGCCCTGTACATTGACGGCAAGCTGATTGCCGCCGCCGAAGAAGAGCGCTTCGTGCGTGACAAGCATGCGAAGAACCGCATGCCCTACGAGTCGGCGAAGTTCTGTCTGGAGCAGGCGGGCATCAAGCCTTCCGACGTCGACGTTGTAGCCATCCCGTTCGCCCCGATCAGCCTGTTCGGCAAAGCGCGCTGGCACTATGCCAAGCGTTACTGGTACGCCCCCGACCGCGCCCTCGACGCGATCCTGATGGGCAACCGTCGCTACAAGCGCTACCGCAAGAAGATCGTCTGGTGCCTGGAGCAGCTGGGCTTCGACCCGAAAAAGGTCAAGATCGAGCCGGTCGAGCATCACTTGGCCCACGCTTCCAGTGCCTACCACTGCTCGGGCTTCAAGGAAAAAACCGCGATCCTGGGCATCGACGGCAAAGGTGAGTACGCCACCACCTTCTTCGGCTATGGCGAAAACGGCAAGATCCACAAGATCAAGGAATTCTTCGACCCGGATTCCCTCGGTGGCCTGTATGGCGCTATTACCGAGTTCCTTGGCTTCGAGATGCTCGACGGTGAGTTCAAGGTCATGGGCATGGCGCCGTACGGCGACGCCAGCAAGTATGACTTCTCGCGCCTGGCCAGCTTTGAAAACGGCGAACTGGTGATCAACACCGAGTACGCCAACGTCATTGGCTTGCGCCGCTACAAAGAGAAAGGCAAGGGCTTCTATTTCTCGCCGAAGCTGATCGAATGGCTGGGCCCGAAACGCGAAGGCGACATCGCCGACGAGCCGTACATCCACTACGCGGCCAGCATGCAGGCGCTGTTCGAAAAGCTCGCCTTGCAGATGATCGATCACTACCTGGGCGATACCCTGCGTGAAACCGGCAAGCTGGCCTTCGCCGGCGGCTGCGCGCTGAACGTCAAGCTCAACCAGAAGATCATCGCCCGTTCCGACGTCAAGGAGCTGTTCGTCCAGCCAGCCTCCGGCGACGCCGGTACTGCAGTTGGTGCTGCTGCCTACGTCTCTCACGCCCGTGGCGTGCCGGTCGAGAAGATGGAGCATGTCTACCTCGGCCCTTCGTACTCCAACGAGGACGTGATCGCCGCCTGCGCCCGTCACCCGGACGCGCCGAAGTGGCGCAAGCTCGACAACATGCCCGAGCAGATCGCCAAAATCATGGTCGACGGCAACCCGGTGGCCTGGTTCCAGGGCCGCATGGAGTTCGGCCCGCGTGCCCTGGGTGGTCGTTCGATCATCGGTTGCCCTAGCGTCGAAGGCGTGGCCGACCGCATCAACCACCAGATCAAGTTCCGTGAACGCTGGAGACCCTTCTGCCCGTCGATGCTCGACACCGTCGCCCCGCAGATGATCAAGGTCGACCACCCGGCGCCGTTCATGACCTTCACCTTCGAAGTGGCTGAAGAGTGGAAGACCCGCGTGCCGGAAGTGGTTCACGAGGACGGCACTTCGCGTGCCCAGGTGCTCAAGCGCGAATACAACCCGCGCTACTACGACATGATGAAAGCGCTGGAAGACCTGACCGGCAACGGCGTGTCGCTGAACACCTCGCTGAACCGCCGTGGTGAGCCGATGATCTGCTCGCCGACCGACGCCTTGAACATGTTCTTCGGCTCGGACCTGCAGTACCTGATCATGGAAGACATCCTGGTGGTGAAGGACGGCGCAGCCGCGTATGACCAGCCGCTCTGAACCGCGCATCCTGCAGTTCTGCCATGGCTATGACGGGCCGTTCCTGGACTGTGCCCGTCAGTACGCCAGCCTGTTCCAGGGGCGTGGCTACCAGGTCACCACGGTGTTCCTCACCGGCGCAGCCGATCCTCAAGTGGCGGCCGGCTGCGCGTCGGACGAGGTGCTGTTCCTGGAGTTCAGCTCCAAGGCCGTGCGTGGGCTGAAGCTCGGCGCCATTCGCGCACTACGGCGGATCGCGGCCGAGCGCAATTTCGCATTCTGCATTGCCCACCGTTTCAAGCCGATCTATGTGGCTCTGCTGGGTACGGGCCTGCCGGTAATCGGGGTGCACCATGCCTTTGGCGATTATCAGCGCAAAGGCCGCCGGTTGTTCGCCAACCTGTTCAGCAAGCGCCTGAGCCTGCTGGGTGTGTCCGACGCGGTGCGTGACGACATGCGTCGCTGCCTGCCGCAGTGGCCGGGCGAACGTATCCAGACTTTGTACAACCGCATCGACATCGACGCCTTGCAGGCGGCCCTGGTGCCACGTGCCGAGGCACGCCAGGCCCTGGGCCTGGATGCGCAGGCGTGGATCGTCGGCAACGTCGGGCGGCTGCATCCGGACAAGGACCAGGCCACCCTGCTGAGGGGGTTTGCCCAGGCGCTGCCGGGGCTACCGGTCGGCGCCCGGCTGGCTATCCTCGGCAAAGGCCGCCTGGAGCCCACACTCAAGGCCCTGGCTGCGGAGCTGGGTATCTGCGCACAAGTGGACTTCCTGGGCCAGGTGCCGGATGCGCGCCGCTACTTCCAGGCGTTCGACGTGTTCGCCCTCAGTTCTGACCATGAGCCGTTCGGCATGGTCCTGCTCGAAGCCATGGTCGCCGGCGTGCCGGTGCTGGCCACGGCCTGTGGCGGGGCGCGCGAAGTGGTCGAGGGGGTCGGCATGCTGTTCCCGCTGGGCGATGCAACGCAGCTGGCCCAAGGCCTGAAGCACATGGCCATGCTCGACGCCGGGCAGCGCGAGGCCTGCGCCGAGCACATGCTGCAACGCCTGCGACAGCGGTTCTCCGACCAGGCAGTGCGCGAGGCCTTCTGGCAGTTGCCGCAGGTGCGTGCGCTGGTGGGGCAGGCCTGATGCTCAATCGTATCCAGGCCTTCCGCGAGCGCGGTTGGCAAGCTATCGATGCTGCGACCTATGCCGAGGCGTGGGCGCGCTTTGGCGGCAGTGTCGCCACCCATCCGCTGGTGGTCGAGCAATTGGCCGAGCTGGCGCAGATCCCGGTGCGGTACCTGGGCTGGCATCAGGCCGGCGAGCTCAGGGCCGCTATCCCCACTTGGGGACGACACCTGGCGCTGTCCAAGGACGTGCTCAAGCGTGCTGGCAAGAAAGCCCTGTTCGACCTGGGCAATGCCGAAATCATTCTGCCTGCAGCGGCCGATGCCACTGCCCCGTTGCGCCATGCCGCGCGCTATCTGTCCGAGCTGAACCAGGGCCGTTTCAGCGGGCTCAAGGCGCAGGCGGAGCAGCTGGCCATGGCTCGGGCCCCTGAAGACCTGTCGAAGAAGTTTCGCTACAACCAGCGTCGCGAATTGCGCCTGCTGGAAGAGGCGGGCGGCGTGGTACGCCCGATCGGTGACTTCAGCGCTGGGGAAATTGCCAGCATGTACTGCGACCTGTTCCAGCGCCGCTGGGGCTTCCCGGCCACCGGTGCCGAACGCATGGCCGAGGTGCTGGAGCGTCTGCGCGCGTTGCTGATCGGCTCGGTACTGTTGCTGGACGGCAAACCGATTGCCATCCAGTTGGTCTATCGGGTCGAGGCGCCGGAGTGGGTCAGCGTCGAGTACATCAATGGCGGGGTCGACCCGGAAACCAAGGCCTTCAGCCCGGGCAGCGTGCTGAGCTTCCTCAATACCCAGGCCGCCTGGGAAGACGCCCGTGCCCGCAACAAGCCGCTGCGCTTCTCGTTCGGCCGTGCCGACCGCGAGTACAAGGATCGCTGGTGCAGCCCCGTGCCGGTGTACCAGGCGTGAGCCGCAAGCAGCAGTTGCTCAAGCGCCATCGGCGCAACAAGCGCCTGGGCCTGCTGGCAGGCGTGGTTGCGCTGGTCGGCTTGGCAGTAGTGAGTTGGTGGTGGTTGCCGCTGCTGCTGTTGCCGCTGCTCTGGGCCGGCCATGAGGCGTGGTTTGCCGATCACCTGTTCTACGCGCCAGGCGAGGACTATGCCTACGACTTCGGCGAGTACACGCAGCAAGCCCGCGCCAGTCTGGAGAGGGGGCTGCTCAAGGCCGAATGCGCGCTGCAAGGCGAAGAAACCCTGATCCTTGAACTGCGTCTGAAAAGTAGCTGGGTGGGGCGCTTCCTCGACCCGGCGGTCGAACTGCTGGCTGGCGAGCAGGCTGACCGACAAACCTTCGAGCGTGGCGTCGATGGCGTGCGCTTCCTCAACCTGACCGGCCTGGCTGCGCCCCTGCAGGCTGGCACGTTGCGCCTGCGCGGCCGGCATTGCCGGCTGCAAGGCCAGCCACGCCTGTGGATAACCCCGCCGGTCGAGTTGCAGCGACGTCGGGTGATGGTGATTGCGCCACATGCCGATGACGCCGAGCTGGCCGCATACGGCCTTTACAGCCAGGCCGACGAAACCTGGGTGGTCACCCTGACCGCTGGTGAAATCGAGGCCGAGCACTATCAGCAAATGGGCCTGGACAAGGCCGATGCCGCGCGCCTGAAGGGGCGCCTGCGCGCGTGGGACAGCATCGCCGTGCCGCGCTGGGCCGGGGTGCCGGAGTCGCGCTGCGTGCAGTTGGGTTATTTCTGCCTGCAGCTGCCCGCCATGCAGGCTGCGCCGGAACAGCCAGCCGCCTCCCGCGAGGCCGAGCTGGCCGATATCCGCGTATTCCGCCAGTTCAACCCGTTTCCCCTGCCGGCCGACCGGGATGGCGCGCCGACCTGGAACAACCTGCTGGCCGACCTGCGGGCGTTGCTCGACATGGCAAAACCTGAAGTGCTGGTGATGCCGCACCCGCAGCTCGACCCGCACCCTGACCATATCTGCGCCCAGGCGGCCGTGCTGGAAGCCCTGCAGGGACTGGCCTGGCAGCCAGAAACTTTACTGTGCTACGCCAACCACCTGCACGACAACGACCGCTGGCCAATGGGCGACAGTGGCGATGGTGTGGCCTTGCCTCCGCAACTGAGCACCGGGCAGGCCTGGGCGCCTTGCAGCCTGGTGCTGGGCCTGGCTACCCAGCGCGACAAGGCCATGGCCCTGGGCATGATGCACGACCTGCAGCCACCTGCACCCTTCAAGCGCCGACTGCGCCGCTTGCTGCAGCGCTGGCTGGCAGGGCGCAAGCCGTCGCCGTACGGGGAGAACGAGTTCTTCCGCAAGGCTGTGCGCCGGCACGAACTGTTCTGGCGGCGTGAGCTGTAGGCGCGCCCCATGGTTGACCGCGATGGCGCAGAGCGCCCAAGGAATGCAATGAAAGTCCTGTTTCTGGTGCAGAAAGAACAGCGGGCGATCCTCGACCGTCTGTACGATGGCGTCGCGGCCAACTGCGAGTGTGACCTGCGCTGGCTGACCAGCGAAGACCAGCGCAACCTGCGCCGCTATTTCAAGCGTGAAGTGCAGGTCGAACGCTATGACCGCATCGTCTTCTTCCTGCGCTTCAAACAGGAAATTCGCCAGGTGGCGTTCATTCGCACCGTGCCGAACCTGGTCATCCTCGAACACGATGCCTATCAGAACTACATTCCGTGCAAGTACACCGGCAAGTTCAGCGCCCATTACCGTCAACTGCCGTGGGCACGGGTAATCAGCTCTGGCTACATGGTCAGCGAGCGCCTTCGCCAGGAAGGTTTCGATGCGGTGTTCGTGCCCAAGGGTTACGACGAGCAGTTGCTGACAGATCAGGGGCGTGAGCGCGACATCGAGCTGGCGTTTGTCGGTAGCACCAACAGTGTTGCGTACAGCGGCCGCAAGGCGCTGCTGGATGAGCTGGGGCAGGTCGAAAACCTGGTGGTCACCCGCACCAAGTCGGGTGAGGACTATTGCAACACGCTCAACCGTATCCGCTTTTTCGTCAGTGCCGATGTCGGCATGGGCGAGTACATGATCAAGAACTTCGAAGCCATGGCCTGTGGCTGTGTTTTGCTGGCATACGATCAGGGCGAGGAGGAGAACCGCGCGCTGGGCCTGCAGGACATGCACAACGTGGTGTTCTATGACACCATCCCGACGCTCCAGGAAAAGCTCCGCCGCTTGCGTTCGGACCCTGAACTGTCCCGGCAAATTGCAGAAAATGGCCGCCATCTGGCGGTTTCCCGTTTCAGTTTCGGCGCAGTTGGACGTAGCATCGTCGACCACATGCGCCCGGCACTCAGGCCCCACCCACCCTTGACCGGGTGGCAGCGGTTGCGCCTGAAGCTGGGCATCTAAACAAGAGCTTTCGCGCCTGGGAGTGGGTGTTGAAAGCCGATAGTCGCAATGCGGAGGGAGTCCGGTGCGCTTTTCAAATGAGAGTGATGTCACGCTCGTCGTGACCAGTTGTGGGCGGTTCGACCTGCTCAAAGACACCCTTGAGAGTTTCGATCGCTGCAACACCGCGCCCATTCGCGAGGTGTTCATCACCGAGGATTCCGGTGATGATGCCGTGCATGACGCTGTGCCGGAGCATTGGAAGCCTCACTGCAAGGTGTTCGTCAACCGGCCTCAGCTTGGCCAGTTGCCGTCTATCGACCTGGCCTACAGCCAGGTGAAGACGCCGTACATCTTCCACTGCGAGGACGACTGGCACTTCTATCGCCAGGGCTTCGTCGAAGACTCCCAAGCGATCCTGCAGGTCAGCCCCAACCTGTTGCAGGTGTGGCTGCGCAGCCATGCCCACGACCTGGCCATCCACAGCCCGTACATCCACCTGGGCGATCGCCAGGTGATCGCTGGCGTGCCTTGCTACCCGTTGCTGTCCGAAAAAGCCGAGTGGCAGGCGTTTTCGCTCAACCCGGGCCTGCGTCGCTTGAGCGATTACCAGCGCTGCGCGCCATTTGCCGCCTATGCTGGAGAGAAGGCGCTTTCCCGGCGCTACGCTGAGTTAAATCTGACAGCGGTCACTTTGGAGGGTGATGCAGTCTTACACACCGGATTTGGTAATCACGTGACCTTGCCCATCGAAGTGGAGCGCAAGGCCAAGCGTCGTCAACGTGATCGAATGAAACTGGCATTGACGCTGGTGGCGGGTGCCTTGATCGGCATGGGTATCACCATTTTTGTTCACTGATGTCGCTGTCCCACCTGACATGCGCGGGAGAGGGCCCATGAACATCGTCAATATGATGTGGGCGGGTGGAACGCCGTACATGTCCATCCACAAAGTTCACCGGCAGGTGCTGTCGCACGCGGGCGCCGATGCGCGGATCAGTAACTGGCTGCTGCTGGGTAGCGGGCTCTGCTGCGGGCTCGGCTCGACCCGGGAGTGGCACATGCCGCCACGAGCCCTGAAAGGCCGACACCTTTGGCGCCTGCTGCGGCCGTGGCTGCGCATGCGCTTGCGCAAGGCGCTGGCCGAAGCCAAGGCAGAGATCGTGCTGCTCGATGGCATTGGCGTCGCACGGCTGGTGCTGCCGCTGTTGCAGAATATTCCCGGCGTACGGGCCAAGGTGCTGTTCCATGGCAAGACCCGGCTCAACGCCAGCGATGTGCGGCTGTTGCGCATGCTGGCGCCCGAGCGGCTGAGTATCGCGGCGGTGTCGCATACCCTGGCCGAGTCGCTGGAGCGCGACCTCGGCAGGCCGGTGCAGACGTTGCGCATGGCGCTTGACCCGCTGGCATTCGTCGAGCCGCTGCTGACTCGTGACATGGCCAGGCAGGTGCTGCGCTTGCCACAGGCAGCCGCAGTGATGCTGGGCGCAGTCGGGCGCCTGGTGGAAAGCAAAGGCTTCGAGATGCTGATCGAGGCATTCGCCAAGGCCAGTGCACGGCAACCGGGCCTGCAGTTGGCGATCATTGGTGAAGGCCCCCTGCATGCCTTGCTGCAGGAGCGTATCGAAGCGTTGGGCCTTGCAGGCCGGGTTCACCTGTGCGGCCACCGTGAAGACCTGCAGCAACTGTACCGAGCGTTCGACTGGCTACTGGTGCCTTCGCGTTCCGAAGGCCTGGGGCTGGTGGTGCAGGAGGCGGTCATGGCCGATGTGCCTGTGGTGTGCAGCGACCTGCCAGTGTTCCGCGAGCAGTTGGGTGACACCGGTGGCTACCTGCCCACTGCCGACCAGAGCGCCTGGGCCGAGGCGATCGCGCGCTGCGCGGCGCTCTGTGCTCCGGCGGTCGCCGCCAGGCAACGCCAGGCGCTGGCGCCTGAGCAGGCCTGGCAAGCGTTTTGTAATGGCTCGCAGAGCCTGCTGCGCAGCTGAGCCTCAGCGGGCCAGCAGGGCTGCCTCGAATGCGGCGAGGGGGAACTGGTCACCCAGGTTCTCCCGCTCGATATAGCGCACCATGTGCTGCACATTGCGACGAATCATGCGTGCCGAAAGCGGCGGGCGCAGGAAGCGCATGTCGGCCACGTCGATCAGGCCCAGGCGCTGGTCGGGGGTGACTACCACATTGCCTAGATGCAGCGAGCGGAAGTAAACCCCGCTACGGTGCAACTGACGGATCAGTTCGATCAGCCGGGGCAGGTAGATGTCCCAGCTGAAACCTTCATCGCGCGACATCTGCAGCAGCGTCCGCCCTGGGAGCGGGCGATAAAGCACGGCGGTGCGGCCTGGCAGGTCGAGCTTGTGCTGGCTGATTACCTCGAGGGTGGGAATGCCCAATTGCGCCAGGCGTGCGGCATTATCGACAAAGCGCTGCGAGTACGGGCGCAGCAGCGCAGATGAAATCAGTCTTTTCCTACGAAAAACCTTAAGGAAATTTCCATCCTCGAGCAGGTAGACTTTGGCGCCATGGCTGTCTGCCTCAAGTACCTGTGCGCCGAGTGTCAGCTGATCGAAGTCGACCTGGGTGAGCCGGGAGCATTGCATGAATAGGGCCTTGTCGTCTGGCGAGCAAAATGACCGGCAATAATGCCGAAAATAATGCTGTAGCACCATGGATGGTGTTTTTGATTCATCGGGGGAAAGGATGTTGTATCAGAAAAGCTGGGCAAGAGCCTGGTTGGGGTTGGGTCTGGTCTGGTTCCTGGCTGCGATTGCCCTGGCGCCGAGCAACAAGGTTTATCAACAGGGGCTGGTGTTGTTCCTGTGGCTGCCGACGCTGCTCTTGGCGTGGTCGGCTCGCGACGTGCTGGCACAGGCCTGGAAGCGCCAGCCGGCGCTGTGGACAAGCGTGTTGCTGCTGCTGGCATGGAGCGGGGTCAGCCTGGTCTGGTCGCCTGCCGAAGATCCTGGGCGCGAAATCAAGCGTCTGCTCTATATCCTGGTATTCCTGCTGGCGTTCCCGTTGCTGGCCCAGGCTGGCCTGACGCGCATCCGCCAGCTGCTGCAGCTCGGCAGTGCATTGCTGGCGATTGCCGCGCTGGTGTCGGTCATCAACTTCTACGGGCTGCAGGAGATGCCATGGCGGCTCAGGCTGGCGGGTATCGGTGAAATATCCCACCCCATCCTGGGGGCGTATGTCATCGCTTCGGCTGTGCTGTTCCTGCTCTACCAGCCGCCTCGCCAGCGCGGCACGCAACTGGCGTGGCTGGCAGCACTGGCCTGCCTGGGGGCGTTCGTGATCCTCAGCCAGAGCCGTGGCGCGATTCTGGCTTTGGTGATTACCGTCGTGATCGCACCGCTGTGGTTCCGCGACCGCCACAGTAGGGTATTTTCCATCCTCGCTGTTTTCGCTACCGGCCTGGCGCTTTCCACGGTGTACGACCTGATTGCCGAGCGCGGTTCGTCCTACCGTCCGGAGATCTTCCATGCCGTACTCGACATGATTGCCGAACATCCCTGGACCGGGCTGGGTCTGGGGGCTGGCTACCATGTCAACGCAGCCGGCCAGCAGTTCGAGCATACTCACAACATGTTCACCCACGCCGCGGTGGAAATGGGCCTGCCCGGTATGCTGCTGTGGGTAGCCGCGTGGCTGTTTGCCCTGGCTGAAATCCTCCGCGCCCGCGCAACGTTGCTCGGCAAGCTCCTGCTTGGTTTCTGGGTGTACTCGACCTTGGCCATGCAGTTTGACGCCGCCAGCCTCACCGGAACACCGCGTGCCGAGTGGTTCATCAGTTGGCTGCCGGTGGGCCTTGCCATGTTGCTGCCATGGGGGCGTGCCGAAAATGGCGCCTGTGGTAAAATTTCCGGTTCAACCTGAACAGCGAGCTCGATAATGGCCGAAACACCGCGACCGGCGGAGCCCACCTCCAGCCTGAAGATCTACTTCCGGCTGCTGGGCTATGTGAAACCCTATGTCGGCATTTTCCTGCTGAGCATTGTCGGTTTCGTGATCTTTGCCTCGACCCAGCCAATGCTGGCCGGCATCCTCAAGTATTTCGTCGACGGGCTTAGCAATCCCGAGGCTGTGTTGTTCCCCAACGTGCCCTACCTGCGCGACCTGCAATTACTGCAGGCGGTGCCGCTGCTGATCATCCTGATTGCCGCGTGGCAGGGGCTTGGCTCTTTCCTGGGTAACTACTTTCTGGCCAAGGTGTCCTTGTGCCTGGTGCACGACCTGCGGGTGGAGCTGTTCAACAAGCTGCTGGTGCTGCCGAACCGCTACTTCGACAACCACAATTCCGGGCACCTGATTTCGCGCATCACCTTCAACGTGACCATGGTCACCGGTGCTGCCACCGATGCTATCAAGGTGGTGATTCGCGAAGGCCTGACCGTGGTGTTCCTGTTTGCCTACCTGCTGTGGATGAACTGGCACCTGACACTGGTGATGGTTGCCATCCTGCCGGTGATCGCCGTGATGGTCAGCGTCGCCAGCAAGAAATTCCGCAAGCAGAGCAAGAAGATCCAGGTGGCCATGGGGGACGTCACCCACGTCGCTTCGGAAACCATCCAGGGCTACCGCGTGGTCCGCAGCTTCGGTGGCGAGGCCTACGAGGAGCAGCGCTTCAGCAAGGCCAGCCAGAGCAACACCGACAAGCAGTTGCGCATGACCAAGACCGGCTCGCTGTACACGCCGATGCTCCAGCTGGTGATCTACAGCGCCATGGCCGCGTTGATGTTCCTGGTGCTGTTCCTGCGCGGTGAGTCCACCGCCGGCGACCTGGTGGCCTATATCACTGCCGCCGGCCTGCTGCCCAAGCCGATTCGCCAGTTGTCGGAAGTCAGTTCGACCATCCAGAAAGGCCTGGCCGGCGCGGAGAGCATCTTCGAGCAGCTGGACGAAGAGCCGGAAGTGGACACCGGCACCATCGAGAAGGAGCGGGTAGAAGGGCGCCTTGAAGTGCGTAACCTGAGCTTCACGTACCCGGGCACCGAGCGTGAAGTGCTGAGCGACATCAGCTTCACCGCCGAGCCCGGGCAGATGATCGCCCTGGTTGGCCGCTCCGGCAGCGGCAAGTCGACCCTGGCGGCACTGATCCCGCGCTTCTATCACCACGACCAAGGGCAGATTCTGCTGGACGGCGTGGAGATCGAGAACTATCGCCTGCGCAACCTGCGCCGCCACGTATCGCAGGTCACCCAGCACGTCACCCTGTTCAACGACACGGTAGCCAACAACATCGCTTACGGCGACCTGGCCGGCGCGCCGCGCGCAGATATCGAGGCCGCTGCGGCCGATGCCTACGCCAAGGAGTTTGTCGATCAGTTGCCGAAAGGCTTTGATACGGACGTCGGTGAAAACGGTGTGCTGCTTTCCGGTGGCCAGCGCCAGCGTCTGGCAATTGCGCGCGCGCTGTTGAAAAACGCGCCCTTGCTGATCCTCGATGAAGCCACCTCGGCGCTGGATACCGAGTCCGAGCGGCATATCCAGGCTGCCCTGGATCATGTGATGCAAGGCCGTACCACGCTGGTGATTGCGCACCGCTTGTCGACCATCGAGAAGGCCGATCAGATCCTGGTCATGGACCAGGGCCGTCTGGTCGAGCGCGGCACCCATGCCGAGCTGCTTGCAGCCAATGGCCATTATGCCCGCCTGCATGCCATGGGCCTGGATGAGCCGGCCAAGGCCGATATCACCTGAACCCTCCTTGATCGGGGCCGTGATGGCCCCGATTGTCACGGGAATTTTCCGGGGATGATCTGGCCATAAAGCCGTCGTCTACCCTGTGCTAATATCCTGCCCCTGTTCATTATTTCCATATGGGTTGCCCATGAAGTTGTCCATGCCGCGTTTCGATCAAGCCCCGGTATTGGTGGTCGGCGATGTCATGCTCGACCGCTACTGGCATGGCGGTACTTCGCGTATTTCGCCTGAAGCGCCAGTCCCGGTGGTCAAGGTCGATCAAATCGAGGATCGCCCCGGCGGCGCGGCCAACGTTGCCTTGAACATCGCCGCGCTGGGTGCGCCGGCGTCGCTGATCGGTGTCACCGGCCAGGACGAGGCTGCCGACAGCCTCGCCAACAGCCTGCAGGCTGCCGGCGTACGCTCGGTCTTCCAGCGCATTGCGCACCAGCCGACCATCGTCAAGCTGCGGGTCATGAGCCGTCACCAGCAGCTGCTGCGCATTGATTTCGAAGAGCCGTTCGCCACCGACCCGCTGTCGCTGGGCGCCGAGGTTGACGGCCTGCTCGAGGGGGTCAAGGTGCTGGTCCTGTCCGACTATGGCAAGGGCGCACTGAAAAACCACCAGAGCCTGATCCAGGCGGCGCGGGCCAAAGGCATTCCGGTGTTGGCCGACCCCAAGGGCAAGGACTTCTCCATCTACCGTGGCGCCAGCCTGATCACGCCGAACCTCAGCGAGTTCGAGACCATCGTCGGCCGTTGCGCCGATGAAGCCGAGCTGGTTGCCAAGGGCCTGCAGCTGTTGCTGGACCTGGACCTGGGTGCCGTGCTGGTAACCCGCGGCGAGCACGGCATGACCCTGCTGCGCACGGGCCAGCCGGCCCTGCACCTGCCGGCGCGGGCGCGGGAAGTATTCGATGTCACCGGTGCCGGTGATACCGTCATCTCCACCCTTGCAGCAGCTATCGCCGCTGGCGAGGACCTGCCCCATGCGGTGGCCCTGGCCAACCTGGCGGCGGGTATCGTGGTCGGCAAGCTGGGTACGGCGGCCATCAGCGCCCCTGAACTGCGCCGGGCCATCCAGCGTGAAGAAGGCTCCGAGCGGGGTGTGCTGGGCCTGGAGCAGCTGCTGCTGGCCATCGATGATGCGCGCGCACACAAAGAGAAGATCGTCTTCACCAACGGTTGTTTCGACATCCTCCACGCTGGGCATGTCACCTACCTGGAGCAGGCGCGGGCCCAGGGTGATCGCCTGATCGTCGCGGTCAACGACGACGCCTCGGTCAGCCGCCTGAAGGGCCCCGGCCGACCGATCAACAGTGTCGACCGGCGCATGGCTGTGCTGGCCGGCCTGGGCGCGGTGGACTGGGTGATCAGCTTCCCTGAGGCCACGCCGGAGAACCTGCTGAGCCAGGTCAAGCCGGATGTGCTGGTCAAGGGGGGCGACTATGGCATCGACCAGGTGGTGGGTGCCGATATCGTCAAGGGCTATGGCGGCACCGTGAAGGTGCTGGGGCTGGTCGAGAACAGCTCGACTACTGCCATTGTCGAGAAGATTCGCAAAAACTGATGCTTTTGGGCTGCTATGCCGCCCTTCGCGGGCATGCCCGCGAAGGGCGGCATAGCGGTCCCAGTTATTTATGCAGTGAAGTACGTGCCCGCTCCAGCAGTGCCCGGGCCTTGTCACCAAAGCGCTGCAAGTGCGACGCCCGCGCCCGCGTGCTTTCCACCAGCCCCTGCTGCTTCACCCAATCCTTCCAGCGCACCCGCTCGTCCGTCACCACCCAACCGTCCTGCCGCGCAAAACTTTCGGCCAGGTACAGCCCACGAGTGCTCGCCGGCACCAGCTCGTCTTTCTTCAGCGTATACAGCTCTGCCAGTGGCTGGCCGTCTTTGAGGGGCATCAGATACAGGTCCGGCCGTTTGCGGTTGAGCCGCGCTACAAGCTGGTTGCCCTCGAGCCGTTCATCGACGTGGAACAGGCTGAGCTTCTTGGCTTCCCGCGGTACCTGCAGGCGCATGTCATAGATCAGCTGCAACGAAGCGGTGGGCAGGTGCACATAAGCCCGCGGCCGCTCCAGTAGCATCAACCTGCCGCAGTGCACCGGCCGGGCGGCGCCGGACTGCGGGGCCAGCACGAAGTGCGGGTTTTCCCGGTAATGCAGGGCGGCAGCGTAGGGTACCGGTAGCCAGGTGTCGTTGAAGCGCCCACCCAGCCAGCCCTCGGGGGTTTCCAGCAGGCACTCCTCGGCTACTTCCTGCACGGCCGTATGCAGCGGCAGGTTGAGCTCCTGCGCTGGCACATAACCCGATATCAGTTTCAGAACCACGTCGCCGCGGTCTTGCCGACGTTGACGTACCAGTACCCAATAGTCGCGGTTCTGCCACTGCAGGGTGAGGCGCACCGACACACCCAGGTTGGCCAGTTCAACCACGAACCGTTGCGCGTCCGGCAGCTGGATGGCTTTGCGCCGCTGCTGGGTCTGGGCAAAGTTCAGCGGCATGCCGATGCTCTGGTAGATCAGGCCCTCGGGCGTGGCTTCTACATGCAGGGGCAGTGTCTTGAAGTTGCTCGGGTTCTTGCGGATCAGCGTTCGCGCCACGATGCTCCTCCTTGCCTCGGGTCAGTCTCCAGGCCCTTGAGCCAGGGGTAACTCAATGCCGGCCCAGGATACGGGCGACGGTGGCCACGTTGTGGGCCAGGTGCAACGGGTTGATGGTGCCGACGATAGCACTGCTGACGCCCGAGTGGGCGAACAGCAGTTCGAAGCTGGCTTGCACCGGGTCGACGCCCGGGGCGAGACAGACATGCCCGCTGGCCAAGGCTTTTTTCACCAGGATGGCCTTGCCGTGCTCGGCAGCGTAGTCCAGCACCGGGCGCTCTGCCTGCTCGTTGAGGTTGTAGGTGACCATGGCGCAGTCGCCCTGCTGCAGCGCCTTCAGGCCGCCGGCGACGGTCTTGCCGGACAGGCCAAAGCCGAGGATCTTGCCTTCCTGCTTGAGTGCAGCCAGGGTCTGGTACACCTCCTCGTGCTCGAGGATCGCCAGGTCATTGCCGTCGGAATGCACCAACACCAGTTCTATGCGGTCGGTCTCCAGGCGGCGCAGGCTGCGCTCCACCGAGCGGCGAGTATGGGCAGCGCTGAAGTCGAAGTGCGACTGGCCAGCGTCGAATTCTTCACCGACCTTGCTCACGATCACCCATTCGTCGCGCTGGCCGCGCAGCAGCGGGCCCAGGCGTTCTTCGCTGCGGCCATAGGCCGGCGCCGTGTCGATCAGGTTGATGCCCAGCTCGCGCGCCTGGGCCAGCAGCATGCGTGCTTCGTCATCGTCGGGAATGGTGAAGCCGGTGGGGTACTTCACGCCTTGGTCGCGACCGAGCTTGACCGTGCCCAGTCCCAGCGGCGAAACCTTGAGGCCAGTGCTGCCCAGGGGGCGGAGGAGGTTGTGCAGGGTTGGCAGGCTCATGGCAGCAATTGCTCCCAGGCCGGCACGCCCAGCGGTGGGCGTGGCAGGCCGGCCAAATCGGCCTGTGCCTGCGGGCGAATGCCGTCGCGCTGCAAATGGCTGATGACCCGGTCGCTGAAGTCCGGGGCCAGCGCGAGCTTGGTTGGCCAGCCGACAAGCAGGCGTTGCTGCTCGGCGAGGAAGGCGTTGTCCGGGCGTACCAGGCCCGATTGTGCCGGTTCGGCACGGTCGACTCGCAGGGTGGCCCAGCGCATCTGGCTCTGGTCGACCCATGGCAACAGGCTGGCGATTTCTTTCTGGGCTGCAGCAATTTGCGCGGCCGGCTCACGGGCAACACCCTCGGCTTCGGCCAGGTCGCCGCCCAGGTACCAGACCCACTGGCCATCGGCGGCCGGGTGGGTGGTAATCGTCACCCGTGGCTTGGGCCCGCCGCCCAGGCAGTGGGCATACAGCGGTTTGAGGTTGGTGCCCTTGGCCATCACCATATGCAGCGGGCGGGTCTGCATGGCTGGCTGGTTCACGCCCAGGGCATGCAGCAGCGTTTCGGTGCCGGCGCCGGCGCTTAGCACGATGCGCTGGGCGCGGATGTCGCGGCCATCTACCCGCAGGCCGACCAGCTCGTCGCCTTCGCGCAGGGGTTCGACGTGCTCACCGGCCAGCAGGCTGTCACCCGCCAGCTCGGCCAGGTTGGCCAGCAGGGTGGGGACGTCGATCACCAGTTCCGCCAGGCGATAGACCTTGCCCTTGAACGCACGGTCTTGCAGCGCCGGCGGCAGTTGCTCACCTTTTACCTGGTCGACCCGGCCACGCACGGCCTTGCTGGCGAAGAAGCTGGTGAGGTTACCGGCCAGGGTGCCCGGCGACCACAGGTAGTGGGCATCGGACAGCAGGCGGGTGCTGCTCAGGTCCAGCTCGCCGCTGCCGCTCAACGCTTCGCGCCAGCGCCGCGGCATGTCGGCGATGGCTTCCGATGCACCGGTAAGGGCGCCGTGCAGGGCGTACTTGGTGCCGCCATGGATGATGCCCTGGGACTTGATGGTCTGTTCGCCGCCAAGGCTGGCGCGCTCCACCAGCACTGTCGAGTAGCCCTGGCGACGCAGCCGGGCATTGAGCCAGAGGCCTGCGACCCCGGCGCCGACGATCAGTACGTCAGTGGAAATGGCGGATGGCATGGCGGTACCTCGAAGACTGGGACAGCTGGCAAGTATACAGGGTATCCCCGAGAGGGCCCTACCGCCGGCAAGCCAGCTCCCACAGGGTTCGCGCAGGCCGCCAGGTCAATGCTTTTCCTGTGGGAGCTTGGCTTGCCGGCGATGGGGCCCTCATGGAAAACCTCAATGCCCAGCCGTCTTCGAAAACAGCTGGATCACCACCACGCCACCCACGATCATGGCCATCCCCAGCATCGCCGGCACATCCAGCTTCTGCCCGTATACCACCAGCGCCGCCACGCTGATCAGCACGATACCCAGCCCCGACCAGATGGCATAGGCAATCCCCACCGGTATGCTGCGCACCACCAGGGTAAGCATCCAGAACGCAATGCCATAGCCCACCACCATCAGCAGCAGCGGCAACGGCGTGCTTAACCCTTTGACCGCCTTCATCGAGGCAGTGGCGATGACTTCGGCGCAGATGGCGATGGCGAGGTAGGTGTAGGCATTCATGGCAGGATCCTCCGGTAACTGGTCGGGCATTCTAGAGGTTGGCCGGATGCGGTAAAGTCATTACCTATCTATACGGGAGATAGGTCGATGGCCGAGCAGTGGAATCTCGAACAACTGCGTACCTTTATGCGCGTCGCCGAATTGCGCTCGTTTTCGGCCGTGGCCCGTGAGCAGCGCAAGGCCCAGTCGGCCATCAGCAATGCCATCGCCCTGCTCGAAACCGACCTTGGGGTAACCCTGTTCGATCGCAGCAGTGGTCGGCAACCGAAGCTGACCGATAACGGCAGCGCGCTGCTGGAGGATGCCCGCGAACTGTTGCGACAGTGCGAACGTCTGGACGGGCGCGCCCTGGCATTGATGCGCGGGCAGGAGGCCTTGCTGCGAGTGGCCCAGGACGAAGCCATGCCCTACCAGCCAGTCATCGACAGCCTCGACGAGCTGGCCAGCCATTACCCATTCCTGGAAGTGCAACTGGCCAGCGGCGCCCAAGGCGATGTGGCGCGCAAGCTGGTGGAGCGGCGCGCTGATCTGGGCCTGTTCTTTCACCACGAAAGCATCCCTGCTTCGTTGGAGCGACGTGCCCTGGGCAGCGTGGAAATGGTCACGGTGTGTGCGGCCGGCCACCCGCTTGCCGGCGAACCCCGGGTCACCCGCCAGCAGCTGGCCCGCCACCGTCAGTTGCTGATTACACCGCAACAAAGCGGCTACCCGGGCGGTGAGGCGATCAGCCCGCAGGTGTGGCGTGCAGACAGCTTCTACGCCATGGCCGAACTGCTGATGCGCGGGCTGGGCTGGGCCTGGCTGCCACGGCACGTGGTGCAGTACCCGACCTATCAGGCGCACATGGTCGAGCTGGACAGCGAATGGCGCCCGCCGGCACTGGTGGCAGAGCTGGCCTGGCGCCGTGATGAACCGCTGGGCCCGGCCGCGCAGTGGCTGGCCGAGCGCTTTGCAGTGCACCTGCGCGCGATCGGGTAAACTCCGCTGCCATGAACAGAACACTTTATACCTTGCTGTTTCACCTGGGCCTGCCGCTGGTTGCGCTGCGCCTGTTCCTGCGCGCGCGCAAGGCTCCAGCCTATGGCAAACGGATTGGCGAACGCTTTGCTCTGCAGCTGCCGGCCATGCGCCAGGGCGGTATATGGGTGCACGCAGTGTCGGTTGGCGAGAGTATTGCTGCCGCGCCGATGGTGCGTGCCTTGCTCAAGGCCTACCCGGAGCTGCCGATCACGCTTACCTGCATGACCCCAACGGGTTCCGAGCGCATTCGCAGCATGTTTGCCGATGAACCGCGCGTTCAGCACTGCTACCTGCCCTACGACCTGCCTTGGGCTGCGGGGCGTTTCCTTGATCATGTGCAGCCGAAGCTGGGCATCATCATGGAAACCGAACTATGGCCCAACCACATTCATCAATGCGCCCGGCGCGGCATCCCGGTGGCCTTGGCCAATGCTCGGCTGTCCGAGCGCTCGGCACGTGGTTATGCCCGTTTCGCCAACCTGACCCGGCCGATGCTCGCCGAGATGAGCCTGATTGCGGTACAGACCGAAACCGAAGCGCAGCGCTTCCGCGACCTGGGTGCTCGCCCGGAAAGCGTGCAGGTGACAGGATCGATCAAGTTCGACTTGAAGGTAGACGAACAACTGCTGCCGCGCGCTCGCCACTTGCGCGAGCAGTGGGGCGCCTTGCAGCGCCCGGTGTGGATCGCGGCCAGTACCCACGAGGGTGAAGACGCGTTGATCCTGCAGGCCCATCGCCAGTTGCTGCAGCTGCACGGGGATGCGCTCCTGGTGCTGGTCCCGCGCCACCCTGAGCGGTTCCCTGCGGTGCATGCGTTGTGCAGCCAGCAGTTCGCCACGGTACGCCGCTCTGCCGGTACCCCTGTAGATGCCCAGACCCAGGTGCTACTGGGCGACACCATGGGCGAGTTGCTGTTCCTCTACGCACTGGCGGACATCGCCTTCGTCGGTGGCAGCCTCGTCGCCACCGGTGGCCATAATCCCTTGGAGCCTGCGGCATTGGCCTTGCCCGTGATCATGGGCCCGCACGTTTTCAACTTCCTCGAGATCAGCGCAATGCTGCGCGAGGCGGGGGCGTTGCAGCAGGTGGACGATGCTGACGGGTTGGCCGGGGCTGTGCGCCGCCTGGTGGAGTTGCCACAGGATGCTCAGCGCATGGGCGAGGCGGGCAGGGCGGTGATGGGTGCCAACCAAGGGGCGCTGGAGCGGTTGTTGACAGGGCTTGGCCGTTATCTGACCTGATATTTTTGCCAGTTTTCGCGCACCTGCGTTTGCTCTAGCGTTAAGCCTCCCCTGGTGATGGAGGCTGCGCCAATGTTCCACGATCATACGGACTTCAATAGCGCGAACTGGAATGGTTGGCAGACGGACCTTGGCGATGAGCAGTTGGGGCTGGTTGCCGATGAGGGCGGTTTCTATCTCAACTACACGGTGCCGGACAGCAGCGAGGCGTCGCGGGTACTGCTGAGCAAGGTTTTCGGCAGGCTACAGCCAGGAAAAGACTATGTATTGTGCGTACGTCTGAGTCGCGGCAAGGAAGTGGGCACAGGCACCCAGCACGTGCACTTCTGTATTGATGGGGTCGCGTACGATCGTTGGGAAATCGAGCGCGATGAATGGCAGCGATTCGTGCTGAGATTCAAGGCCAGCAAACAAATCCACACCGTCGAACTTCGCTATGAGTACGAAGCCTATTCAAGTGTCAGTGGTGGCAACTTTGTGCTGGACGACCTGAATCTGTATTGCACTGATGGCCCCGAGCAGGAGGTCGATCGGACGGATTTTGATACCGATGACTGGAACGGCTGGGAGCGAGAAACGAATGGGCTCAAGCTCACTCGCATTGCTCTGCCTGACAAACAATATGGGTTGGGCTTCGACGAGCCAAGCAATTTTTTGGGAGGGCTGATCAGGAAAAGCTATGCGTTGAAACCTGGCGCCAAGTACGAACTCCGTGCCAAGGCGCGGTTGGGTAAGCTCAAGGTAGCAACCGTTACTGTTCTTACACAGGGTGGTATAGAACAGGAGGTGAACTCGGTAAGTTGGCAGGCCTTGGCATGGCCTTTTATCGCATCCACTCCTTCCTGGTGGGATAGATTGCTCATGTGGGTGGGATTAACCCAGTCGGCTGTTAATCAGAAAATTGGGCTGTCCGGCAGGAACAAACCCACTTTCCGCGCAGCAGGGTTGTTAATTGATGATTTAAGTGTCTATGAGGTATTTGACGATACTACCGACTTTGTCGATAAGAATTACAATGGATGGCAGCTGAATCCTGAGACAACTGATCGGGTAGATCTAGTCCAGGAAAATGGCGAGGGTTATGTACTAAACTTTCCGACTCATCCAAATTTCACCCATCACGGAATCATTCTGTCAAAAATTTATCGTGGCCTTGCATCTGGCGTGAAGTTCGAGTTCACGATGCGCGTAAGATCAAACAACGCTATCAACGAGGCGCGTCTATCAGTGAGCAATGGCATGGAATTCATAATCGACGAAACATGGCTCAATCATCAAGACTGGCGCGAGTACCGGGGGATCTTCGAGGCGCGGGGAGAAGAGCTGCGCGTTGATATCAGCAATTCCAATCCCGCGAGCGTTGGCAATGACTACAGATTCTCTAAGTTACGTTGCGTTTCTATAGACAATTGATGCCATGACGGCACGGGCCTGTACGGCCCGTGCCCGCCCGGTCACGGCCTGCGTTCAAAATTCTTTGCCGCTGCCGCGGCCAGGTCCGGCGGCAAGAAGTCCTTGTCGGGGTTGTAGTCGGCCTTCAGGTACCGCCCCAGGTCCTGCAAGTCCTGCGGGCTCAGTGTGCCGGCCGCCTGCTTCAGGCTCAGGTTGTCGAGAATGTAGTCATAGCGGCTGTTGTTGTAATCCCTCACCGAGGTGTAAAGCTGGCGCTGTGCATCGAGCACGTCGACGATGTTGCGTGTACCCACCTGATAGCCGATTTCAGTGGCTTCCAGTGCGCTCTGGTTGGAAATGATCGACTGTTTGCGTGCCTGTACCTGCTCCACGTCGGTGTTCACCGCGCGGTGCAGGTTGCGGGTGTTTTCCACCACCTGGCGGCGCAGGCTCTCGCGCTGTTGCTCGCTCTGGCTCAGGCGCTGGTAGGCCTCGCGAACCTGGGAACTGGTCAGGCCACCGCTGTATATCGGGATATTCAACTGCAGGCCGACACTGGTCTGCTCGACATCGCCGCTGTAGCGCACCCCCAGCTGCGACGGGTTGGTGAAGCCGAGGCTGTCGTTGTCACCCTTCTGGTACTTGGCGACTGCGTCCAGGGTTGGCGCGTGGCCGGCCTTGCGCTGGCGCAGGGTCTCTTCGGCGGCAGAAACGGCGTAGTTGGTCGCCAGCAGGTTGAGGTTCTGGCGCCCGGCAGTTTCGACCCAGGCCTTGGCGTCGTTGGGCGTAGGCACCCGGATCGGCAAAGTATGCACCACGCCCTGGATCGACGAATACTCACGGTTGGTCAGGGTCACCAGTGCTTCGAAGGCATCCTGCACCTGGCGCTCGGCAATGATCCGGTTGGCGCGTGCCGTGTCGTAGCTGGCCTGCGATTGCAGCACATCGGTCTTGTCCGACAGGCCCACATCGAAACGCTCGTTCGACTGGTCCAGCTGGCGCTTGAAGGCCGCTTCTTCAGCCTTGGTCGCGGCCAGGTTGTCCTGGGCGCGGAGCACGGCGAAGTAGTTCTGCGCGGTCTGCAGGATCAGGTTCTGCTCGGTGGCCGACAGCTCCAGCGCCGCCTGTTCGTTGACGGCTTCGGCAGCCTGCAACTGGAACCAGCGATCGGCGCGGAAGATAGGCTGGGCCAGGGTAGCGCTCCAGGAATTGCCGCTGCGGTTGGAGGTGATCGACGGTTCGTCCAGCTTGGTGCGGGTGTTCATCATTTCGGCACCGGCCGACAGGTTGGGCAGCAAACCGGCGCGGGCCTGCGGCACCACTTCGCGGCGTGCGCCATAGTCGGCGCGGGCGGCGGCCAGGTCGGCGTTGTTGTCCACCGCCTCCTGGTAGACGCTGACCAGGTCGGTCTTCACCGTTTGGGGCACGTCCGCTGCCCAGGCCACTCCGTTGGACGCACAAGACACGGCTATCGCCAGTGAGAGTTTGCGCAGCATAGAGGCAATCCTTGTACGAAATTTAATTACTGAACTGTTGAGTATCGAGCGATGCGCCAGTGTAGTGCCATGCGCCCCCGGCAACAATCGCTCGGTACGCCTTTCATCATCCGCGCATTTACCCGCTTGGCTTTGCCGACCACTCCAGTCTAGACTGCGCGTGTTCTTGTCGGGGTGCCTTGAATCAAAGGCTGAGATCGCAGAGGTGCGGATCCCGTTGAACCTGATCAGGTTAGCGCCTGCGTAGGGAACAAGATTGCTCGCCTTCCCGGGGAGCCTCTTGTGCCAGGTCCGGGATTGTCACAGCTGCATGCAGCTTTCAGGCACCCCCATATCCGGCACTGCACCCGTCAAGGGCTGCGTCCGCGTCTTTCAGGTTCATCCCCGACATTCCACTGCTAGGAAGCCGTCTGGAGAGCCTGTGATGAGCAAACAAGAAAAAGCGATCAACCTCAGCGAATCGGCACAAGTCGATCAGCAATCCGTGCAACCGTTCCCGCGTTCGCGCAAGGTCTATGTCGAAGGCTCGCGCCCGGACATTCGCGTACCCATGCGCGAAATCAGCCTGGACGATACGCCGACCGATTTCGGTGGCGAGACCAACGCCCCGGTGCTGGTCTACGACACGTCCGGCCCGTACACCGACCCTGATGTGATCATCGACGTGCGCAAGGGCCTGGCCGACGTGCGTTCGGCCTGGATCGACGACCGCGGGGACACCGAGCGCCTAGGCGGCCTGAGCTCCGACTTTGGCCAGCAGCGCCTGAACGATGCCGACCTGGCCAAGCTACGCTTCGCCCATGTGCGCAACCCGCGCCGCGCGAAGGCCGGTGCCAACGTCTCGCAGATGCACTATGCCCGTCAGGGCATCATCACCGCCGAGATGGAATACGTGGCCATCCGTGAAAACATGAAGCTGCAGGAGGCCCGCGCCGCAGGCTTGCTGAACGATCAGCATGCCGGCCACAGCTTCGGTGCCAACATTGCGAAAGAAATCACCGCCGAATTCGTGCGTGAGGAAATCGCCCGTGGTCGGGCGATCATCCCGGCCAACATCAACCACCCGGAAGTGGAGCCGATGATCATCGGCCGCAACTTCCTGGTGAAGATCAACGGCAATATCGGCAACAGCGCCCTGGGCTCCTCGATCGAGGAAGAAGTGGCCAAGCTGACCTGGGGCATCCGCTGGGGTTCGGACACGGTCATGGACTTGTCCACCGGCAAGCATATCCATGAAACCCGCGAATGGATCATCCGCAACTCGCCGGTGCCGATCGGTACGGTGCCGATCTACCAGGCCCTGGAAAAAGTCAACGGTGTGGCCGAGGACCTGACCTGGGAGCTGTTCCGCGACACCCTGATCGAGCAGGCCGAGCAGGGCGTGGACTACTTCACCATCCACGCTGGTGTGTTGCTGCGCTATGTGCCGCTGACCGCCAAGCGCGTCACCGGCATCGTCAGCCGTGGTGGCTCGATCATGGCCAAGTGGTGCCTGGCGCACCACAAGGAAAACTTCCTGTACACCCACTTCGACGAAATCTGCGAAATCATGAAGGCCTACGACGTCAGCTTCTCGCTGGGCGACGGCCTGCGCCCTGGCTCGATTGCCGACGCCAACGACGCCGCACAGTTCGGCGAGCTGGAAACCCTCGGCGAGCTGACCAAGATCGCCTGGAAGCACGATGTGCAGTGCATGATCGAAGGCCCCGGCCACGTGCCGATGCAGCTGATCAAGGAGAACATGGACAAGCAGCTGGAGTGCTGCGACGAGGCGCCGTTCTACACCCTCGGCCCGCTGACCACCGACATCGCCCCGGGCTATGACCACATCACCTCGGGCATTGGTGCGGCGATGATCGGCTGGTTCGGTTGCGCCATGCTGTGCTACGTCACGCCCAAGGAGCACCTGGGCCTGCCGAACAAGGACGACGTCAAGACCGGCATCATCACCTACAAGATCGCTGCACATGCCGCCGACCTTGCCAAGGGCCACCCGGGCGCGCAGATTCGCGATAACGCCTTGTCCAAGGCGCGTTTCGAATTCCGTTGGGAAGACCAGTTCAACCTGGGCCTGGACCCGGACACTGCGCGTGCCTTCCACGACGAAACCTTGCCGAAGGAATCGGCCAAGGTCGCGCACTTCTGCTCGATGTGCGGGCCGAAGTTCTGCTCGATGAAGATCACCCAGGAAGTCCGTGAGTACGCCGCCAAGATCGAAGCCGTCGACGTCACGGCCGAGCAAGGCATGCGCGAGCAGGCCGAGCGGTTCCGCCAGACAGGCAGCCAGCTGTACCACAAAGTCTAAACCGCTGCGCTGCCCCTTGTAGGAGCGGCCTTGTGTCGCGATGGGCTGCGAAGCGGCCCCGGCAATTTCAGCTGTGAAGCTGAAAACCTGGGGCCGCTCTGCGGCCCTTTCGCGAGACAAGGCCGCTCCTACAGCGACCGCGTACATTCCAATACTTTGCCGAGTATCAACAAGCATGACCACGCCTAGCCAGTTTTCCCCCGACCACCCGGTCCCCACCCACCAGCGCATCTTCGGCGCCCGCGACCTGTTTTCGCTATGGTTCTCCCTGGGCATCGGCCTGATGGTGCTGCAGGTCGGCGCCATGCTGGCGCCGGGCCTTGGCCTCGCCGGCGCAGTGCTGGCCATCGCTCTGGGTACTGGTGTCGGCGTGCTGCTGCTGGGCGCCGCCGGCGTCATCGGCAGCGATACTGGCCTTTCTGCCATGGGCACCCTGAAACTCAGCCTGGGCGGCCATGGCGCGCGCCTGCCGGCGCTGCTCAACCTGCTGCAACTGGTGGGCTGGGGCGCGTTCGAGATCATTGTCATGCGCGATGCCGCCAGCCTGCTGGGTGCGCGCGCATTCGGCGCAGAAAGCGCCTGGAACAGCCCGATGCTCTGGACCCTGTGCTTCGGCGCCCTGGCCACCCTGTTGGCGGTCAGCGGCCCGCTGGCGTTTGTGCGCAAGGTGCTGCGGGCCTGGGGCATCTGGGTGCTGCTGGGCGCTTGCCTGTGGCTGACCTGGAACCTGTTCGCCAAGGCCGACCTGGCGCAGTTGTGGAGCCGTGCGGGGGACGGTTCGATGTCGCTGGCCGTGGGCTTCGACATCGTCATCGCCATGCCGCTGTCCTGGCTACCGCTGATCGCCGACTACTCGCGTTTCGCCCGCAACGGCAAGCATGTGTTCGGCGGCACGGTGATCGGCTATTTCATCGGCAACACCTGGCTGATGAGCCTGGGTGTGGCCTACACCCTGGCCTTTGCCGCCAATGGCGAGGTCAATGCCTTGCTGCTGGCACTGGCGGGCGCCGGCATGGGCATTCCGCTGCTGCTTATCCTGCTCGACGAGTCGGAAAAGGCCTTTGCCGATATCCACTCGGCAGCGGTTTCCACCGGTGTGCTGTTGCCGCTGAAGGTCGAGCACCTGGCGCTGGCCATCGGCGTGCTGTGCACCCTGATTGCCTTGCTGGCGCCACTGGCACAGTACGAGAATTTCCTGCTGCTGATCGGGTCGGTGTTCGCGCCGTTGTTCGGCGTAGTGCTGATGGACCATTACGTGGTCCGTCGCCGCCGCCTGCCGGCACAGGTGGGTGGCTTGCACTGGCAGGCGCTGCTGGCCTGGGCGGTGGGCGTTGTGGCTTACCATGTGATCGCCGCGCAGGCACCTGACCTGGGGGCGACCCTGCCGGCATTGGTGCTGGCAGGGCTACTGCACGGGCTGCTGAGCTTCAGCCGCGGCCGGGAAACAGCTCAGGCTTGAGCACGCCGTTCAGGCGCGGGTAGGGGATTTTCAGCTCCACGTGGCCCATGGAGTAGGGCGCGATAGCATAGACCTCGTACTTGACCACCACCGCGCCGTACGTCAGGGCGACGTGCGGCGACTGCTTGAATGGCCAGGTCTTGACGAACTCGGCGTCCTTGTCCATGCCTACACTGATCAGCCAGGCGCGGTGCGACTCCTCGACGGTTTTCCAGAAGGTGTCCTCCTGGCCTGGCACCAGCATGTCCTGCAAGGTCAATACCTTGTCCAGCTTGCGCGAATAGTTGATGAAGCCACGCCCGGGCATGCCGTGGGCGCCGCCGCTGTCCAGGTAGCTGGACAACTCGATGATCACCAGCCCGTCATGCTGTTCGCGTACCTTGGCTTGCAGGTAGCTGCTGTTACGTTTGTCGGCACTGGCCAGATATTGCTGTTCATAGGCCTGCAGGGTGCTTGGCGCGGTGCCATGCTGATTGTCTTCGGTCAGCTGCAGCAGGCGCTTTTCGACGATGCCATCAAGCTTGGGCAGGGCCGGGAAATGGATCATGTCGATGTTCACCAGCGGGCAGTCGCTCTCGCTGCAGCCAGGTTTGACATGCTCCCAGGCGTCGCGCTTGACCTCCAGCGGGGCCCGGTGGCTTGGCGTGAACAGGCTTTGGCAGGCGCCAAGGGCGAGTGCCAGCACGGCCACGGAAGTCAGTTTGACAAGTGTCATGATGATCCTTGCAGAACAGGGAAAAGTCGGCCTTTGACCGTCTGCGCGGCCTTCAGTTCGCCACTAAGCTAACAGAGTGAAGACGTGCTGTAACGAGTGTGCGAACGGTTGCCAGAAAGGGGTGAAACCGACAGGCGTGCAGAGTAGGATGGCGCGAAGCGGTATTTGAGGTAATGAGGGTTTCCATGTCAGACGCGTTCAATTCAGTGCCCAAGGGCTTCGAGATCATCGAGCGGGCCAATTGCTTCCAGGGCTTCTACAAGCTCGACAGGCTGCGCCTGCGCCATGAGCTTTTTGCCGGGGGCATGGGCCGCGAGATCAGCCGCGAACTGTTCGTGCGCCATGACGCGGTGTGCGTGCTGCCTTATGACCCGCAGCGCGATGAAGTGGTGCTGATCGAGCAGTTCCGTGTCGGTGCCCTGGGCAAGGTCGACAACCCCTGGTTGATCGAGATGGTCGCCGGCCTGATCGACAAGGACGAGCAACCCGAAGACGTCGCCCACCGCGAAGCCGACGAAGAAGCCGGCCTGACCTTCAGTGCCCTGTGGCCGATGACCCGCTATTTCCCCTCGCCCGGCGGCAGTGACGAATACGTCCATCTGTTCCTTGGCCGCTGCAGCAGCGAGGGTGCCGGTGGCCTGCATGGCCTGGAAGAAGAGGGCGAAGACATCCGTGTGCGCGTGTGGTCGTTCGAGGATGCCCTGCAGGCGGTGCGCGATGGGCGCATCTGCAACGCGGCAACCATCATCGGCCTGCAATGGCTGGCGCTGAACCGTGACGAAGTACGAGGTATGTGGAAGTGAACCTGCTGCGCGAGCGCTATCGAGTCGACCTGGTCGGGCTGCAGGCAGCCTGCGAGGCCAACTACGCCCGGCTGATGCGCCTGTTGCCCGACATGCGCACCACCCAGAGCTCGCGCCGCATCGGCATGACCCAGGGCGACCAGATGCTCGGCGTGCTGGTGCTCGACGTGGTGCTGGCCTGCCCGTACACCACCACCTTGCACGTGCGCCAGGAGCACAGCCTGCCGTGGTTGCCGGTACCGCATCTGGAAGTGCAGGTTTACCACGATGCACGCATGGCCGAAGTGATCAGCGCCCAACATGCCCGGCGCCTGCGCAGCATCTACCCCTATCCCAATGCAGGCATGCACCAGCCGGATGAAAAGGCCCAGCTCAACCTGTTCCTCGGTGAATGGCTGAGCCACTGCCTGGCCTGCGGGCACGAACTGGCAAGTGTTCGCTGAATTGTGACGTGGGTGGCTTGCGGGTGTTTGCTCGCAAGCATTCCACGGCCATAATTGCTGCTGAATCCGTTCGAGGAGACGGCCGTTGCCGCAGCAAGACCAATCGCGCCCCGTGCATGTGGTGCAACTGACCGATGCCCACCTGTTCGCCGACCCGGCTGGCAGCATGCTGGGCCTCAATACCCGTGACAGCCTGCGCCATGTGGTCGCCCAGGTGCGCCGCGAGCAACCGCTTGTCGACCTGCTGTTGTGCACTGGCGATCTGTCGCAGGATGCCAGCGTGGCGTCTTATGAAGCATTTCGCGAGCTGACCGCGCCGTTTGGCGTGCCCACCCGTTGGCTGCCGGGCAACCATGACGAGGCCCAGGTCATGGCGCAGGTGGCGCCGGAGTTGGTCCAGGCTGTGACCGATATTGGCGGGTGGCGCATCATCATGCTCAACACGGCGGTGCACGGGGCGCCGCACGGTTTTCTCCAAGAGGATCAGCTGGCGACGCTGGAGTCGGCCCTCAAGGGGGCGGGCGAGCGGCATTGCCTGGTGTGTTTCCATCATCAGCCTGTGGATATCGGCTGTGCCTGGATTGCACCGATCGGCTTGCGCAATGCCCAGGCAATGTTCGCTGTCGTCGAGCGTTATCCGCAGGTGCGGGCGTTGCTGTGGGGGCATGTGCATCAGCCGTGGGATGAAGTGCGAAACGGCCGGCGTCTGCTGGCCACGCCTTCGACCTGCATCCAGTTCGCGGCGCGCAGCGAGGAATTTCAGGTGAGCGAGGAGCAGCCTGGGTATCGCTGGTTGCGCCTGCATGCCGACGGGCGGCTGGACACCGGGGTGGAACGGGCGCTGGATTTTGCGGTGAAGCTGGACTTCGACAGCCCGGGGTATTGAAGAATGGGGCTGCTGCGCAGCCCATCGCCGGCAAGCCAGCTCCCACATCTGCCGCGCCGGCCTCAGACCCTGTGCTGCCTGCCTGAGGCCAACGCGGTAGGTGTGGGAGCTGGCTTGCCGGCGATGGGGCGCGCAGCGGCCCCGGCTTTCTGGAAGAAATTGTTGCGAAACCCGTGACACTGCGTCAAAACCCGGCGAACGCGATACACTGCGCGTCCCTGCGCCGGCATCACCAGGCGCGAAGCCACAGACTCCGGGGGCAGCATGTCGGGTTCCATCCTCTATATCCATGGCTTCAACAGCTCGCCGCTTTCGACCAAGGCGCGCCAGCTCGAGGCTGTGATGCAGCAGCTGGGCTTGTCGGCCCAACTGCGCCTGCCGGCGTTGCACCATCACCCGCGGCAGGCCATTGCCCAGCTGGAAGCGGCGATCGCCGAGCTGGGCGCGCCATTACTGGTGGGCAGTTCGCTCGGCGGCTACTATGCCACTCATCTGGCAGAGCGCTTTGGCCTCAAGGCCCTGCTGGTCAACCCGGCGGTAACGCCGCACAAGCATTTCGACGGCTACCTGGGTACCCAGCGCAATCACTACAGCGGTGAAACCTGGGAGCTGACCCACGATCACGTGCAGGCCCTGGCCGAGCTGGAAGTACCAGCCCCGGCGGACGCCAGCCGCTATCAAGTGTGGCTGCAGACCGCCGATGAAACCCTGGACTACCGCCATGCCGCGCACTATTACCGTGCCTGTGCCCTGCGCATCCAGGCCGGGGGCGATCACAGCTTCCAGGGCTTTGCCGAGCGCCTGCCGGCACTGCTGGCCTTCGCCGGCATCGCCCGCGGGCAGTATGCGGCGCTCGATTTTTCTGTATTTTGACTTCCCTGCATTCACCAGACTGACGACGAGACCCTATGGCCAATCCCAGCGCTAGCGCCTATAACGCAGACGCCATCGAAGTCCTCTCGGGCCTTGACCCGGTGCGCAAACGGCCGGGCATGTACACCGACACCAGCCGCCCCAACCACCTGGCCCAGGAAGTCATCGACAACAGTGTCGACGAAGCCCTGGCCGGCCATGCCCGTTCGGTGCAGGTTATCCTGCATGCCGACCACTCGCTGGAAGTCAGCGACGATGGCCGCGGCATGCCGGTGGACATCCACCCGGAAGAGGGCGTGTCGGGGGTCGAGCTGATCCTCACCAAGCTGCACGCCGGCGGCAAGTTCTCCAACAAGAACTACCAGTTCTCCGGTGGCCTGCACGGCGTTGGCATCTCGGTGGTCAACGCCCTGTCGACCCAGGTGCGCGTGCGCGTCAAGCGTGACGGCAACGAATACCAGATGACCTTCGCCGATGGCTTCAAGGCCAGCGAGCTGGAGGTGGTCGGCTCGGTCGGCAAGCGCAATACCGGCACCAGCGTGTACTTCAGCCCCGACCCCAAGTACTTCGATTCGCCCAAGTTTTCCATCAGCCGGCTCAAGCACGTGCTCAAGGCCAAGGCCGTGCTGTGCCCGGGCCTGCTGGTCAGCTTCGAGGACAAGGCCAGCGGCGAGAAGGTCGAGTGGCATTACGAGGACGGCCTGCGCTCCTACCTGGTCGACTCGGTAAACGAATTCCAGCGCCTGCCTGAAGAGCCGTTCTGCGGCAGCCTGGCCGGCAACAAGGAGGCCGTGGACTGGGCGCTGCTGTGGCTCCCCGAAGGCGGCGACAGCGTTCAGGAAAGCTACGTCAACCTGATCCCCACCGCCCAGGGCGGGACCCACGTCAACGGCCTGCGCCAAGGCCTGCTGGATGCCATGCGCGAGTTCTGCGAATTCCGCAACCTGTTGCCGCGCGGGGTGAAACTGGCCCCGGAAGACGTCTGGGAACGCATCACCTTCGTGCTGTCGATGAAGATGCAGGACCCGCAGTTCTCCGGGCAGACCAAAGAGCGCCTGTCATCGCGCGAAGCGGCTGCTTTTGTCTCTGGCGTGGTCAAGGATGCCTTCAGCCTGTGGCTCAACGGTCACCCCGAGCTGGGCATGCAGCTGGCAGAACTGGCCATCAGCAACGCCGGTCGCCGCCTCAAGGCCAGCAAGAAGGTCGAACGCAAGCGCATTACCCAGGGCCCGGCACTGCCCGGCAAGCTGGCCGATTGCGCGGGCCAGGACCCGATGCGGGCCGAGCTGTTCCTGGTCGAGGGTGACTCGGCCGGTGGCTCTGCCAAACAGGCGCGGGACAAGGAGTTCCAGGCGATCCTGCCGCTGCGCGGCAAAATCCTCAACACCTGGGAAGTGGACGGAGGCGAAGTCCTGGCCAGCCAGGAAGTGCACAACATTGCTGTAGCCATTGGCGTCGACCCCGGTGCAACCGACCTTGCGCAATTGCGTTACGGCAAGGTCTGCATCCTCGCCGACGCCGACTCCGACGGCCTGCACATCGCCACGCTGCTGTGCGCCCTGTTCGTCCAGCACTTCCGCGCGCTGGTCGAGGCCGGGCACGTCTATGTGGCCATGCCGCCGCTGTACCGCATCGACCTGGGCAAGGAAATCTACTACGCCCTCGACGAAGCCGAGCGTGACGGCATCCTCGACCGCCTGGTGGCCGAGAAGAAACGCGGCAAGCCACAAGTCACCCGCTTCAAGGGCCTGGGCGAGATGAACCCGCCGCAGCTGCGCGAAACCACCATGGACCCGAACACCCGGCGCCTGGTGCAGCTGACCCTGGATGACGTTGAGGCCACCTGCGAGCTGATGGACAAGCTGCTGGCCAAGAAGCGCGCCGGTGACCGCAAGAGCTGGCTGGAAACCAAGGGCAACCTGGCCGAGGTCATGGTTTGATTCGTCTGTGCCTGGCTGCGTGTCTGGCGCTGGTTGCCCTGCCGAGCCTGGCGGGCAACTGGCCCGAGCTGAAGCTCAGTGCCGAACACCCGATCGACGGCATGCGCGGTGGTAACCTGTCCGGCCTGGTGCAGTGTCGTGGCGGGCTGTGGGGTGTGTCCGACCGTGACGACGACCGCATCTACCGCTTCGACCAGCAGAACCCGACCTGGCGCGCGCAACCGCTCACCTTCACCCCCCCGCAGGTGCCGGAAAGCGGCCTGCCATGGGGCCTGAAGTCGCGCAACTGGGCGGCGTCGTACATTCGTGGCGGCGAGCTGGACTTCGAAGGCATCACCTGTGACCAGGCCGGCAACCTGTACCTGGTCAGCGAAGCGCACGCCGCAGTGCTGCAACTGCCGCTGGACGGCCAGCCGGACTGGTTGAAGATCGACCCGGCCATGGTGCGCCAGGCCCGGGCCAGCGGCATGCTGCTGAACTTCAATGCCTTGTTCGAAGGGCTGGCGATCAACCCGGCAGGCGACCGCCTGTGGCTGGCGGCCGAGCGCGAGCGCCGCGGCCTTGTGGCGATCGAGCGCCAGCAATCGGTGTGGACCTGCGGGCGTACCTGTGTCCTGCTGAGTGAGGCCGGGGTCGAGATGCAACCGCCGCAGATGCCCGATGCCCGGGCACTGTCTCGCGACTTTGCCGACCTGGCCTGGTTCGAGGGCAAGCTTTTTACCCTGGAACGCAACGCTTACCGGGTTTGCCGGCGTGATGCCGACAGTGGCAAGGTCGAGCGCTGCTGGTCGTTCGCCGCCGAAGCGCTGCAACCCATGCGCTGCTACGATCAGCCATTCGGCCTGGCCGAGGCACTGGTGATCGACGCCAAGGGCGCCTGGGTCGGGCTGGACAACAACAACGGTGACCGCGCCGATGGCGAAAGCCGTCCGATCGTCTGGCGCTTCGACGCGCCGGACGGCGGCTGGAGCGCCAAGCCATGAGCCAGGCGCCGGGCAAGCGTGCGGGCAGGGTGCTGATGATCCTCGCCTGGGGGGCGGCGTTGTTCCTAGCCACGCGCTTTTTTGGCCAGTGGGAAGACAGCCAGCGCAACCCTAATGCCCAGGTGCAGTCCGAGCATGGCGAAGGCTTCATCGAGGTACGCCTGTTGGGCAACGGCCAGGGCCACTTCGTGGTGGATGGCGCGATCAACGGCCAGGTGGTGCACTTCATGCTCGATACCGGTGCCACCGACGTGGCGATCCCCGAGGCCTTGGCCCGTGACCTGAACCTGCAGCGCGGCAGCCCGGTGCTGCTCAGTACCGCCAACGGTCGCACCGAAGGCTACCGCACGCGCCTGGCGAGCCTGCAGCTGGGTGAGATCCGCCTGCGGGACGTACGCGCCATCGTGGTGCCGGGCCTGGACGGGCCTACCGTATTGCTGGGCATGAGTGCCCTGAAACAACTTGAATTTACCCAACGTGGCGGCACCATGCTGCTGCGCCAGAACCTGAAATGACGAGGCCCGCATGAGCGACTCACTGGAACTCAGCCTGGACGGCGTAGAACGCCGCTCGCTGGCTGACTTCACCGAACAGGCCTACCTCAACTATTCCATGTACGTGATCATGGACCGCGCCTTGCCGCACATCGGTGACGGCCTGAAGCCGGTGCAGCGCCGCATCGTCTACGCCATGAGCGAGTTGGGGCTCGATGCCGATGCCAAGCACAAGAAATCGGCGCGTACCGTCGGTGACGTGCTCGGCAAGTTCCACCCTCACGGCGATTCGGCCTGCTACGAAGCCATGGTGTTGATGGCCCAGCCTTTCAGCTACCGTTACACCCTGGTCGACGGCCAGGGCAACTGGGGTGCGCCGGACGATCCTAAGTCGTTCGCCGCCATGCGTTATACCGAGGCGCGGCTGTCGCGCTACGCCGAAGTGCTGCTCAATGAAGTCGGTCAGGGCACCGTCGACTGGGTGCCGAACTTCGACGGCACCTTGCAGGAGCCCGCTGTTCTGCCAGCGCGGCTGCCCAACATCCTGCTCAACGGCACTACCGGTATCGCCGTGGGCATGGCCACCGACGTACCGCCGCACAACCTGCGTGAAGTGGCCAGCGCCTGCGTGCGCCTGCTCGACGAGCCCAAGGCCACCATCGAGCAGCTGTGCGAGCACATTCAGGGGCCGGATTACCCGACCGAGGCCGAGATCATCACGCCGCGGGCAGAAATCCAGAAGATGTACGAAAGCGGCCGCGGCTCGATCCGCATGCGCGCCGTATACCGTGTCGAGGATGGCGACATCGTTGTCACCGCGCTGCCACACCAGGTCTCCGGGGCCAAGGTGCTGGAGCAGATCGCCGCGCAGATGCAGGCCAAGAAGCTGCCGATGGTTGCCGACCTGCGTGACGAGTCGGACCACGAGAACCCGTGCCGCATCGTCATCATCCCGCGCTCGAACCGCGTGGATGCCGCCGAACTGATGCAGCACCTGTTTGCCACCACCGACCTGGAGAGCAGCTACCGGGTCAACGTCAATATCATCGGCCTCGACGGCCGGCCGCAGTTGAAGAACTTGCGGATGATCCTGGTGGAATGGCTGGAGTTCCGCACCAATACCGTTCGTCGCCGCCTGCAGCACCGTCTGGACAAGGTCGAGAAGCGTTTGCACCTGTTGGATGGTTTGCTCACCGCGTTCCTCAACCTGGACGAAGTGATCCACATCATCCGTACCGAGGAGCACCCCAAGCAGGCCCTTATCGCCCGTTTCGAGCTGACCGAGATTCAGGCCGAATACATTCTCGAGACCCGTCTGCGTCAGCTGGCGCGCCTCGAAGAGATGAAAATCCGTGGCGAGCAGGACGAGCTGCTTAAGGAGCAAGCCAGGCTGCAGGCCCTGCTGGGCAGCGAGGCAAAACTGCGCAAGCTGGTGCGCAGCGAGCTGATCAAGGATGCCGAAACCTATGGCGACGATCGTCGTTCGCCAATCGTCGAACGCGCCGAAGCCAAGGCCCTGTCGGAAAACGAGCTGATGCCCACCGAGCCCGTCACCGTGGTGCTTTCGGAGAAGGGCTGGGTGCGTTGCGCCAAGGGCCATGACATTGACGCCACCGGCCTTTCCTACAAGGCAGGCGACGGCTTCAAGGCCGCAGCAGCCGGGCGCTCCAACCAGTTTGCCGTGCTTATCGACTCCACCGGTCGCAGCTACTCGCTGGCGGCGCACAGCCTGCCGTCGGCGCGTGGCCAGGGCGAGCCCCTGACCGGCCGCCTGACGCCGCCGCCGGGCGCCACCTTCGAATGCGTGCTGCTGCCGGAGGACGACGCGTTGTACGTGGTGGCTTCTGACGCCGGCTATGGCTTTGTGGTCAAGGGCGAAGACCTGCAGGCCAAGAACAAGGCTGGCAAAGGGTTGCTGAGCCTGCCCAACGGGGCCAAGGTGATGACCCCGCGCCCGGTCTCCAACCGCGAGCAGGACTGGCTGGCAGCAGTGACCACCGAAGGCCGCCTGCTGGTATTCAAGGTCAGCGACCTGCCCCAGCTGGGTAAAGGCAAGGGCAACAAGATCATTGGCGTGCCGGGCGACCGGGTGGCCAGCCGAGAAGAGTTCGTCACCGATCTAACCGTGATTGCAGAAGGGGCGACCCTTGTATTGCAAGCCGGTAAGCGTACCCTGTCTCTGAAAGCGGACGACCTGGAGCATTACAAGGGCGAGCGCGGACGGCGAGGCAGCAAGCTGCCACGCGGGTTCCAGCGCGTCGATGGGTTGCAGGTGGAAGTGCCGGCGTAACCGGCAGAAATGTCTGGAACGGCAATTTCAGCGCCGTTCCGGGCAGAAATGCTGGAGTCGGACGGCTATTTCGCGGATGATATGGCCCTCGTGGTGCCGGGGTGGCCGTGTGCCCGTTTGAATTTTTATGTATCACTGCGGTGTGCCAGATGGCAACCGCCTGGATGGGATGATGAAATTTCTGCGCCTTCCATTTGCGCTGTTGATGACTGGCCTGCTGGGCCTTGGCGGGTGCACCATGCATCAGCCGGTTGCCCTGTACCAGCTCGACAGTGGTGATCCTGGCCAGCCTTCGCAGAGTGCGGGCATGGCCGTGGTGCTCGGCCCGGTATCGGTAGCCGATTACCTGCAACGCGAGACGTTCCTGCAGCGTCAGACCGATGGCAGCCTGAATTCAGCGACCGATGGTCGTTGGGCTGGCAGCCTGTCGTCGGACATCGACCAGCTGTTGGTACGCCAGCTCGCCTGGCGCCTGGACAGCCAGCGCGTGGTGCTGGCACCGGCGACCCCCGGCTTCAGCCCGGATGTGCAGGTGTTGCTGTCGATTACCCGCCTGGACTCGGGCAAGAACCAGCCGGCCATCCTGGATGCCCAGTGGCGCGTGCTCGACCGCCGTGGTCATGTGCGTGACAACCGCATTGTCCACCTCGAGCAGCAGCACGAGGGCAGTGAGGCGTCGCAGGTTCAGGCCCAGGGCCAACTGCTGCAGAAGCTGGCCGAACAGCTGAGTACGGCGGTCAAGCCGCTGGCCAACCAGCCGGCCATCGCCGAAGAACCACCGAAAAAGCCCGCTGCGCGGGTGCAGGTGAAGAAAGAGCCGGAGAAATCCAAGATTCCGATGGCCTCGCCGATCCGCACCGATATGGAAGTCTATCGGTTCTGACTGAGCCACCAGATACAAAAAAGCCCGCGATCATGCGGGCTTTTTTGTATCTGCAATAAACCAGTCTGAAGCTGTGTGCGGTCCCTGTAGGAGCGGCCTTGCGTCGCGAGGGGCGCCTACAGGGGCCAGTGCAGGCCTGTCAGGCCCGGCGCTCGTGCATGCGCGCCAGTTGCCGCTCCAGCATCGACGGGTAGGGCTCCATCAGCCGCTCCACGCAGCAGGCTCCCTCGGGGCTGGCAATTGGTCGAATACGGGCACGCTGGCGAATCAATGTGTCATCGCTGATCTGCCGCTCCACCAGCAACAGGTTGCGGCTGTGCTGCGACAGCGCCAGGGCATCCTGGGCCTTCTCGGCCATCAGCAGGTCGACCAGCTCCAGCCCGTGCAGGTCGTTACCCAGGGCCAGGCCCAACTGCAACTGCAGGGTGATGCCGCTGTCGGCCACCTCGATCTGCAGGGCATGGCCCAGGGCGCGCAACAGCTCGCCGCAGCAGATGGCGTTGGTCAGGTAGTCCTCGCCACACTCGCGGCTGTGGAACAGCACCAGCGTGCTGCCATCGTTGAGGGTGTGGGTTTCACCGTCGTAAAGCGAGGCGGCGTGCTCCAGGCAATCGCGGTAGCGCTCGGTCAGCTCGGTCAGGCGGGTACGTGGCAGGCGGCGCAACTGCTCCTGCGAACCCAGCTGCACGGCCAGCACGGCGCTGTACTGCGGCTCGTCGGATTCGACCACGGTGGCTTTCGGCGCACTGTCGTCGTCCAGCAGGCCGGCGAAGGCTTCGTCATCATCCTCTTCGGCCACGGCGGTTACCTTGGCACGCGGCGCAGCCTTGGGTGCCGGGGCCGGCTCGTCGAGGTCGTCGAAATGCTCATCGTCTTCTTCCTCAGGCTCCGGCTCGGGTGGCGGCGGGGCCAGGCGTGCATGCAGCTGGCGAGCGATGTCGCCGATCTCGTCCTGGCGGTCGGTAGCCGGGGTATAGGGCTGCGGGTCGCGCAGCCATACCCGCAGCTGCAGCAGCGGCAGCGTGATGTGGCGGCCCTGGCGCAGGCTCAGGGTCAGCGCCAGCACCAGCAGGATGGCGGCAAGAATGCCCATGCTCTGCAGGCTGATGAGCATCGGCTGCTGGAACTGGCTCATGTCCAGGCTGATGCGCAGTTGCCCGGCAGCGACGTCCTGGAAGCTGATCTTGGTCTGGTACAGGCCCTCGGCCTCGCCCAGCAGGCTATTGCGGGGGCGCTGGCCGGCCTCGGCGAGGATGCGGTTGTCCACGCTGTAGATCGCCGCATGAGCCACCAGCGGGTTTTTCACCAGGTTGCCCAGCAGCACATTGAGGCTGAGGATATCGTTGGCGACCAGCAGCTCGGTCGCCGAAGTGGCCGTCTGCGTGGTCAGGCTCTGGCCCAGGGCGTCGGCCTGCTCGTGCATGGCCTGCTTGAACTGCAGGCCCATCACGCAGGCATAGATCACCAGCGCCAGTGCCACCAGGAAGATGTTGGTGCAGGCGATGCGCAGTGCCAGCGGCACGCGACGTTGACTCAGGGCGCGATAGATCATCAGGAAGAAGTTGTCTGCTTTGACGGGCGTGGGCCGGTTCACTGAGCTCGGCTCTTAATGGCATGAAGTGTGGGGCAGTATAGCGATCCGGGTTTTGTCGGCAAAGTATCGTTGGCGCCCGATGGTCATGGAAAATCGGTAGAATGCGCATTTTTCATCGAAGTCGGAGCCAGGTTGTGCGCGAAATCGTCCTGATCAACATCACCGGTGAGGACCGTCCCGGTCTCACTGCGGCTATCACCGGCGTCCTGCTGCAGGGTGGTGTGAGCATCCTCGACATCGGCCTGGCGGTCATGCATGGCACTTTGTCGTTCGGCATTCTGGTCGACATCGCCGATAATGAAGTGGCAACCCGCCTGCTGCAAAGCGTGCAGGCCAAGGCCCACGAGCTGAACCTGCAGGCCCGCTACACGCCGATTTCCGAGGCGGACTACCAGCACTGGGCCGACGGCCAGGGCGAGGCACGCCATATTGTCACCCTGCTCAGCCGCAAGATTACCCCCGAGCAGTTGCAGCGGGTGAGTGCGGTCATCAGCCAGTATGGCCTGACCATCGAGCGTATCGAGCGCCTGTCGGCGCGTGTTGCGCTGGATGTGGAGGCCGGCAAGGGCAAGGCTGCCATCGAAATTTCGGTGCGCGGCGTGCCCAGCGATGCCCAGGCCCTGCGTGCCGACTTCTTCGCCCTGGCTGAAGAGCTGAGCGTCGACATCGCCTTCCAGAAGGACGACCTGTTTCGCCGCAATCGCCGCCTGGCGGTGTTCGACATGGATTCGACGCTGATCGAAGCCGAAGTCATCGACGAACTGGCCAAGGCGGCCGGCGTGGGTGAGCAGGTGGCCGCCATCACCGAGCGGGCCATGCGTGGTGAGCTGGACTTCCGCGCCAGCTTCAAGGAGCGCATGGCGCTGCTCAAGGGCCTGGATGTGGGCGTGCTGGACGAGATCGGCGCATCGCTGCGCCTGACCGAGGGTGCCGAAAACCTGTTCGCCGAGCTCAAGCGCCTGGGCTACAAGACCGCAATCCTGTCGGGTGGCTTCACCTACTTCGCCCGCCAGGTGCAGGCACGCCTTGGCATCGACTATGTGTTTGCCAATGAGCTGGAAGTGGTAGATGGCAAGGTGACCGGTGTGGCTGTAGAGCCGATCGTCGACGCCCAGCGCAAGGCGGAGCTGCTGCAGAAACTGGCCAGCGACGAAGGCCTGCAGCTGGAGCAGACCATTGCCGTGGGCGATGGCGCCAACGACCTGCCGATGCTGTCGCTGGCCGGCCTGGGCGTAGCGTTCCGCGCCAAGCCGCTGGTACGCCAGTCGGCCAAGCAGGCGATTTCCACCCTGGGGCTGGATGGCGTGTTGTACCTGCTGGGCCTGCGCGACCGCGACGCACGCGGCTGATCTGGAAATTCAGGGCTGCTTTGCAGCCCTGAAAAAAGGCCCTGCATGTGCAGGGCCTTTTTCATATGGCTTGAATCAAGCCTGCACAGGCACCGCCAGCTGCTGCCCCATGCGTACCGCCGACCCGGCACCCAGACTCTCAGCCCACTTCACCTGCTCTGGCCCGAACAGCACGATGGCGGTCGAACCCAGCTTGAAGCGCCCCAGCTCGGCACCTTTTTCCAAGTGAATCGGCGCACGGCTGCCCTCGTCATAACGGAAGGTCTTCAGCTCACGCTTGGGCGGCGTCACCAGCCCGGCCCACACGGTTTCGATCGAAGCGACGATCATGGCGCCAACCAGTACCACCGCCATCGGCCCGCGTTCGGTATCGAACAGGCAGACCACACGCTCGTTGCGGGCGAACAGCTCGGGGACGTTCTCTGCAGTCGTCTGGTTGACCGAGAACAGCCGGCCCGGCACATAGACCATTTCGCGCAAGGTACCGGCCAGCGGCATGTGCACGCGGTGATAGTCCTTGGGCGACAGGTAGATGGTGGCGAACTCGCCGCCCATGAACGGCGCGGCCATGGCCGGGTCACCACCCAGCAGCTCCTGGGCGCTGAAGCCGTGGCCCTTGGCCTGGAAGATGCGGCCATGCTCGATCGGGCCGAGCTGGCTGACGGCGCCGTCGGCCGGGCAGAGGATGGCGCCCGGGGTCTCGTCCAGCGGGCGGGCGCCGGGTTTCAGGGCGCGGGTGAAGAAGGCATTGAAGTGCTCGTAGGCACTGAGGTCCTCGACCATGGCTTCGGCCATGTTCACCTGGTAGCGCTTGGCGAACCAGGCGGTAAAGGCGTTCTTGAACCAGCGCACGCGGCACTCGGCGATGCAGCCGGCCAGCCGCGACAGCAGATGGTGCGGCAGCAGGTACTGGCTGATGATGAACAAACGGGATTTCATGCAGGTTCCTTAGACTTCTACAGGCGTGTCCGGGTGGTTGCCCCATTCGCTCCACGAGCCGGCATAGGCCTTGACGCGTGGATAGCCGAGGGATTTGGCCACCAGGTAAGTGAAACCGGAGCGGCGGTGGGTCTGGCAGTGGGTGATCACTTCCTTGTCGGGGGTGATGCCCAGTTGCTCGAGAACTTGTTTGATGTCTGGGCGGATGCGCAGGTGGTCGTTGAGGTCCATGCCGGCGGTCCACTCGAAGTTGATTGCGCCGGGGATGTGGCCAGCCTTGGCGGCCAGCACCTTCTCGCCGTTGAATTCCTGCGGTGCGCGGGCGTCCCAGACCACCAGGTCATCGGAGCCCAGGCGGCTTTGCAGGTACTCGCGGGTTGCAGTTGGGGCGCTGTCGATGTGCAGGCGTACCGGGGCGGTGCCACTGGCAGGTACCTCGGTGGACAGCCTGTCTGCCGGCCAGGCCTGGATACCGCCATTGAGGTAGTGGTAGCCCTTGTGGCCGATCACGTCGAGCAGCCAGATGAAGCGCCCGGCCCAGCCGCCGCCCTCATCGTCATAGACCACGTACACGGCATCATCGCGGTGGCCGAGCTCGCTGAACAGTTTTTCCAGATCGCCCAAGGGTGGCAGCAGGCCGGGCGCGGGGGGCTGGCCAAGCTGGGTACGCTTGCCTTCGACAAAGCGAGCGCCGGGGATATGCCCGCTGACATAGCGGTTGGCACTGCTGAGGTCGATCAGGATCAGCTGCGGCGAATCCAGGCGGGGCAGCAGGTCCGTGGCTTCGATCACCAGGGGCAGGCCGGTAAAGTCAGTCATCCACGGTCTCCAGTGTGGAAAGAGGGGCGATTGTAGCGCAAGGCTCAGCCCTTGCGGTTGGCAAACACCGACAAGGCTCGCTCGATGCATTGCGCGGTTTTGCCGAAGGCTTGCACGCTGATATCGGCCAGCGGCCGGCAGCCCTGGTCGGCCACCAGCAGCATCAGCACCTGATCGTTCACCGCCAACGAGCGTAGCAGCACATGCTCGCTGCGGAACAAGGCACGCAGCGGCGCGGGCAGCAGGGCCGAGAACTGGCTGTGGTTTTCCGGGGTGATGCGCAGCTGCCCGGCCTGGGACAGCAGCTTCTGCAGCAGTTTGTTCTGCGACACTTGCAGGGCCAGAGCGCTTGCTTCCTTTGCCAGGCCGGCGATCTGCTGCACGCGCAGGTAGTCGCTGGCCTTGTCCAGGCTCAACAGCATGATGCGCTGCATGCCGCAGGCCAGCAGGGCCTCGCGAGCCTGCGTCGCCAGGTGCACGGTGTTGGTGAACGGGCTGGGCTGGGCCAGCAGGTCCTGGCACAGCGTGCGCCAGCGCGCCAGGTCGTCGCTGCTGGGTGGTGGCGGGGCCAGCATGTCAGGGTGCGGGCGGCGTTGGTGCCATGGCCAGATCAGCGCTTCGGCCGGGTGGAACAGGGCATGGCGGGCGTGGCGACGGGCGCTGGCGGCAGCCTGCTGGTGCATCTGCTGCTGCACGTCTGCCAATGAAGTCTGCAGGTACAGCGCGGTCAGCAGTTGCCAGCGCAGCAGGTGCGGGTTGTCCCAGCCCACCTGCGCTGCCAGGGCCAGATTGTTGGCCAGCAACACAGTGTTGGCCGGCTGGTTGAACCAGCGGCGCAGGCCGGGTTCTGCATCCAGGCGGTGTTGCTGGCTGAGCAAGTCCTCGTCGCGGGCGATGCTCAGTACCTGAGCGAGTTGTTCGCGCTCTTCCAGCAGCAGACGATAACCCTGGGTCACCCACTGTGGCAGCCGCCAGTATTCCGCCATGGTCTGACACAGCGCCATGATGCGCACGCCAAATAGCTCGTCCTCTACCAGAGCGGCGTCCTCACCCTTGTGGATAACCCGCAGTTCCCAGGTGTCGAGCAGCTTGGGGTAGGCCAGCGCCAGCGGCCACAGTGGCGACAGGAACAGCAGGCTGCCCCAGTGAATTTCTTGCCACAGCCGCGCCAGACGGCTGGCGAACAGGCCGCTGGCCTGTTGCGAGGCATGCTGGCTGATCAGCTGAAACTGGCTGAGCACCGGCGGGATATCTTCGACCGGCACCGCAGGCAGGCGCTTGAGCAGCTGTGCACTGCGCTCCAGGCCCAGGCGGTTGAGGGCGACCTCCAGGCTTTCGGCGGGCTCGGCCTGGCTGGCATTGGTGGGGTGATTGGCTTCGCGCATCACCGACAGCACCAGCGCCGGGCTATCCTGCATCAGTTCGGCGATATCGCGCAGCGAGCGGCGGCTATCATTGATGGCGGCCATGACCCGGTCGTAGCTGTGCTTCGGCACGGGGATGCGAACACTCTCCAGCAGCTTTACCCAGGCCTCTAGCGTACGTGGAGCCTGAGCGGGCACCTTGGTTTCAATTGGCATTTTGACATCAGTCCGAACTGGCTTTTCGCTTTGAGTGGCTATAGTCTGGCGCAGTTCTGCCGATAAGTAGAAGAAGAGTTTTAAAGCTCCCGTCTCTCACCCTGACCACGACAGCAAGTGCTTTGAACCTATGGCTAAAATTATCGGCATCATCGTCGTATTCGCGAGCGTGCTCGGCGGGTACGTGCTCTCCCACGGCAAGATCGCAGCGCTGATCCAGCCGTTCGAAGTACTGATCATCGGCGGTGCGGCCTTCGGTGCATTCCTCCAGGCCAACCCCGGCTACATGACAATGCACGTCATCAAGAAGTCGATGAAGATGTTCGGCTCGCGCTTCAGCCACGCCTACTACCTGGAAGTGCTGGGCCTGGTCTACGAGATTCTCAACAAGAGCCGTCGCGAAGGCATGATGGCCATCGAGGCCGACATCGAGGACGCCGCCGCCAGCCCGATCTTCGCCAAGTACCCGACGGTGCTGGCCGACGAGCGCATGACCGCATTCGTCTGCGACTACCTGCGCATCATGTCCACCGGCAACATGGCCCCGCACGAGCTCGAGGGCCTGTTCGACATGGAACTGCTGAGCATGAAGGAAGAGCTCGAGCACCCGTCGCATGCCGTGACCGGCATCGCCGACGGCATGCCGGGTTTCGGTATCGTTGCGGCGGTACTGGGTATCGTGGTGACCATGGCCTCGCTGGGCGATGGTGACCAGGCGGCCATCGGCATGCACGTGGGTGCAGCGCTGGTGGGTACCTTCTTCGGTATTCTGGCTGCCTACGGCTTCTTCGGCCCGCTGGCCAAGTGCCTGGAGCACGACGCCAAGGAAGAGTTGAACCTCTACGAATCGATCAAGGCCTCGCTGGTGGCCTCGGCCTCGGGCATGCCGCCTTCGCTGGCGGTCGAATTCGGGCGCAAGGTGCTATACCCCAAGCACCGCCCAAGCTTCGCCGAGCTGGAACAAGCGGTTCGCGGTCGCTGAGTCATGGAGAACAATCAGCCCATCATCGTCAAGCGTGTCAAGCGCTATGGCGGCGGCCACCATGGTGGCGCCTGGAAAATCGCCTTTGCCGACTTCGCCACGGCGATGATGGCGTTCTTCCTGGTGCTGTGGCTGTTGTCCACGGCCACGCCTGAGCAGAAGATCGCCATTGCCGGCTACTTCCAGGACCCGATCGGTTTCTCCGAGAGCGGCACGCCTTATGTCATCGACCTGGGTGGTTCACCTGAGATGGCGCCGGAGAAAACCATCAATCCGGAAGTGAAGACCGAGCCGACGCAGCAGTCCCCCACTCAGTTGAACAAAGACCAGGTCGAGACCATGGCCGAGCAGGTCGAGCGTGAGCGCCTGGAGCTGCTGCTGCAGGAACTGCAGAACAAGGTGGAAGAGAACCCGCAGCTGCAGAAGTTCAAGGACCAGATCCTGTTCGAGATTACCCAGGACGGCTTGCGCATCCAGATCATGGACGCCGAGAACCGGCCGATGTTCGACATCGGCAGCGCGCGCCTGCAGCCGTACTTCGAAGACATCCTGCTGGCGATGGCCGACACGATCAAGGCAGTGCCGAACAAGATCAGCGTCAGCGGCCACACCGATGCCAAACCGTATGCCGGCGCTGGCGAATTCGGCAACTGGGAGCTGTCGGCCAACCGCGCCAACGCCGCGCGCCGCGCCCTGGTCGCCGGTGGCTATCCGGATGGCCAGGTGGCGCGGGTGGTGGGCTATGCCTCGTCTTCGCTGTTCGACCGCAAGAACCCGTTCAACCCGGTCAATCGCCGCATCGACATCATCGTGCTGACCAAGAAGGCCCAGCGCGACATCGAGGGTGAGCAGGGCGCGCCGGCTGCCGAGCCTGCGGCGCCCGCCAGTGGCGCTGCGCCGGGGGTATCTGCACCGGCTGCGCCAGCTAACCCGGGGCCTGGCGCCGACGCAGAGCAGGCGCCGATGCAGCCGCGTGAGCTGCGTCAGAAACTGAATATCTTCGAAGAGGGCACGTTGAAGATGGATGAAGCCAAGGAGCAGTAAGCCCTTTCGCGCCCTCAGTTAAGCAATTGGGGCCGCTTTGCGGCCCATCGCCGGCAAGCCAGGCTCCCACAAGTACGGCGCATGGCTTGAATTCGCTGCGGTCGGGGTGGGAGCTGGCTTGTCGTGGCGACGAACCGCGGCGATGGGCTGCGCAGCAGCCCCACTAGCCTTAACTGACTGGCATTAGGGCTTGCCCCGCGAAGCGCCGCGCGGGCGGCGCTCGATCTCACGGGCAGCATAAATGCCAAGCCGGTCAGTAGCTGTCTTCCGTCAAGCTGGCGATGATCGAGCGGTAGCTGTTCATGCGCTGCGGCTTGATACGGCCTTCGTCCAGCGCCTTGAGCAGCGCACAGCCCGGTTCGCGATCATGCTTGCAGTCGCGGAAGCGGCAGGTGCCGAACAGGTCGCGAAACTCGATGAAACCGTCTTCCACATCGGTACGGCTGACGTGGCCAAGGCCGAACTCGCGGATGCCCGGCGAGTCGATCAGGTCGCCGCCGTTGGGGAAGTGGTACAGGCGCGCGGTGGTGGTGGTGTGGGTGCCCTGGCCAGACCATTCGGACAGGTCGCCGACGCGGGTGCCGGCATCCGGCAGCAGGCTGTTGACCAGCGACGACTTGCCTACCCCGGACTGCCCGACGAACACGCTGATGTGGCCATCGAGCTGTTGTTGCAGGCGCTGCATGCCGTCGCCGTGGTGTGCCGAGACCTCCAGCAGCGGGTAGCCGAGCTCGCGGTAGACCTCCAGCAGTGCATGCAGGCCGGGGCCGTTCTCGTCGTTGACCAGGTCGGCCTTGTTCAGCAGCAGCAGCGGGCGCAGGCCGGCATGTTCGGCGGCGACCAGGTAGCGGTCGATCAGGTTCGGGTGCGGCTCCGGGGCCGGTGCGAACACGATCACGATCAAGTCGACGTTGGCGGCTACCGGCTTCAACTGGCCGTGGTTGTTCGGGCGGCACAGCTCGGTACTGCGTGGCATCTGCGCCACGATCACGCCGATACCCTGGTTGCCCGCACGCCATACCACACGGTCGCCGGTGACCAGCGCTGGCAGGTTGGCGCGCAAGTGGCAGCGGAATACCTGGCCGGCGGTTTCACCGTCCTGGGCTTCCACCTCGACCTGCACGCCGAAGTGCGCGATCACCAGGCCCAGTTGCTCCGGCCCCAGGTCGCCACCTTCCAGTTCCTGCAGCGCATTCTGCTCGCGTTTGGCGGCGCGCGCGGCGCGCTCGCCCTGGATTTTTTCGATACGCCAGTTCTGGCGGCGATTGAGCTGGCGTTTGGCCATGAAATTTCCGTGGTGGTTCGGTGTAGGGGCAGATTGAAACGGCAGGCAGTTTAGCACGGCAGGCTGAGGACCATTCCGCTTACCTGCATGCGGCGCATGGGCGTGCCCCGGCCACTAGGCTACTATGACGGCCTATACAAGGAGCACCTGCATGCAAAACCCACAGAACCTGATCTGGATCGACCTGGAAATGACCGGGCTGGATCCGGACAGCGACGTCATCATCGAGATGGCCACCATCGTCACCGACAGCGAGCTGAACACCTTGGCCGAGGGCCCGGTGATCGCCATTCACCACAGTGACGAAGTGCTGGCGCGCATGGACGAGTGGAACACCCGCACCCATGGCGGCTCGGGCCTGACCCAGCGTGTGCGCGAGAGCAAGGTCGGCATGGCCGAAGCCGAGGCGCAGACCATCGCCTTCCTTGAGCAGTGGGTGCCGAAAGGCAAGTCGCCGATCTGCGGCAACAGCATCTGCCAGGACCGCCGCTTCCTCTACCGCCATATGCGCGACCTGGAAAACTACTTCCATTACCGCAACCTGGATGTCTCGACCTTGAAGGAGCTGGCCGCGCGCTGGGCGCCGGACGTTCGCGACAGCTTCAAGAAGGGCAACACCCACCTGGCGCTGGATGATATCCGCGAATCGATCGCCGAGCTGCGCCACTATCGCGAGCACTTCATCAAGGTGTGAGCCGAAAGGGCGCAGATATTGTGCCTGCGCCCCCTTTTGGTGCCTTGGGCAACTGGTTAGACTGCGCGCCTTTCCTGCAGGGACCCGCGCCATGTTGTTGATGCTCTACCTCATCGCCATCACCGCCGAAGCCATGACCGGTGCATTGTCTGCCGGACGCCGCGGCATGGACTGGTTTGGCGTGGTACTGATCGCCTGCGTAACGGCCCTGGGTGGCGGTTCGGTGCGTGACGTGCTGCTCGGGCATTACCCGCTGACCTGGGTGAAGCACCCGGAGTACCTGGTGTTGACCAGCCTTGCTGCGCTGCTGACCATTTTCATCGCACCGATGATGCGCCGCCTGCGCTCATTGTTTCTGGTGCTCGACGCCCTGGGCCTGGTGGCCTTTACCCTGATTGGCTGCATGACCGCGCTGGAGATGGGGCAGGGCATGCTGGTGGCGTCGATCAGCGGGGTGATCACCGGGGTGTTTGGCGGCATCCTGCGGGATATCTTCTGCAACGACATTCCGCTGGTGTTCCGTCGTGAGCTTTATGCCAGCGTGTCGTTCGCGGCGGCCTGGTTCTACCTGGGTTGTGTGTATTTCCAGGTGCCGGCGGAGCAGGCGATGCTGCTGACCTTGTTCGGCGGGTTTCTGGTGCGGTTGCTGGCGATACGTTTTCACTGGGAAATGCCCAAGTTTCATTACAACGATCAGCAGTAAGTGCGCTCGTCTTGAGGGTTGCTGCGCCTGTGGGATCGAGCGCCGCGCGGGCGGCGCTCGATGTCTGCAACACCATCAAAATCAACGATTACGCCTAGCGGCCTCCATCCCCTTCAACGCCGTGCCGGGCCAGCGCCCACTCGACGTGCTCGCGCACCAATTCAGACGCATCCTCGCGCCGCGCCTTCAGCGCTTCTATCACCGGAATGGTCGACGGCGCATTGCCCAAGCCCACCGCCAGGTTGCGCAACCAGCGCTCATACCCCGCCCGGCGCAAAGGCCCGCCCTCGGTCTTGCGCAGGAAGGTCCGTTCATCCCACAAGAACATTTCAGCCAGCTCGGCATTCTCCAGCCCGTGCCGGGGCTGGAAGTCCTGCTCCTGGCTATGCCTTGCAAAGCGGTTCCATGGGCAGACGATCTGGCAGTCGTCGCAACCGAACACCCGGTTGCCCATCATCGAGCGCAACTCGACGGGGATTGGCCCCCGCAGCTCGATGGTCAGGTAGGAAATACAACGCCGCGCATCCAGCACATAAGGCCCGACAAACGCCTGGGTCGGGCAGATGTCCAGGCAGGCCTGGCAGCGCCCGCAGTGCTCGCTGGTGGTGGCTTCGTCCACCGGCAGCGGCAGTTCGACGAACAGTTCGGCGAGGAAAAAGTAGCTACCCGCTTTGCGGTTGAGCAGCAAGGTGTTCTTGCCGATCCAGCCCAGCCCGGCCTGTTCGGCCAAGGCCTTTTCCAGCACCGGTGCGCTGTCGACGAACGCGCGGTAGCCGAACGGGCCGATCGCCTCCTGAATGCGGTCGGCCAGAAACTGCACGCGCTTGCGCACCAGCTTGTGGTAATCGCGGCCCAGGGCGTAGCGCGACACGTAGGCTTTCTCCGGCTGCGCCAGGCGCTGTGCCATCTGCGTGTCGCCGGGCAGGTAGTCCATGCGCAGCGATACCACGCGTACCGTGCCAGGGATCAGCTGGTCGGGGTGCGAGCGCTTGCTGCCGTGGGCGCCCAGGTATTCCATTTCGCCCTGGTAGCCGGCGTCGAGCCAGCGCTGCAGGTGGTGTTCATGTTCGCCAAGGTCGACCCCGGCGATGCCGACGTGGGCAAAACCGAGTTCCTGGCCCCAAATCTTGATGGATTGGGCCAGTTGGGCGAGGTCAGGCGTAGAAGCGGACATGGATGGGCAAGGCAATACGGGCTCAGGTGCGTATAATTCTGCCAGACATTGGAGCCTTTGACCCCATGCCGCAGACCAAACACCCAAGCCTGACCCAACAAATGCTCAGCAGCGTGACCGTCGCGCACCTGCCGGCACGGCATGCGCACGCCCATAAAGGCGACTTTGGCCATGTGCTGGTGGTTGGTGGCGACCTCGGTACCGGTGGCGCTGTACTGCTCAGCGCTGAAGCCGCATTGCGCTGTGGCGCCGGGCTGGTCAGCGTGGCAACCCGGCCGGAGCACGTCGCGGCCAGCCTGACGCGCCTGCCCGAGGTCATGTGTCTGGGCGTCAGTTCGGCCAACCAGGTGATGGGTGTGCTGGAGCGCGCCTCGGTGCTGGTGGTCGGCCCAGGCCTGGGCCAGGCCGCATGGGGCCGTAGCCTGCTGTCGGCAGTGGCCAATGCCGAGCGGCCGCAGGTATGGGATGCCGACGCCCTGAACCTGCTGGCGCGCACCCCGCTGGCCTTGCCCAGCGGCAGCGTCCTCACCCCCCACCCAGGGGAGGCAGCCCGCCTGCTAGGGATTTCCACCGAGGCGGTGCAGGCGGACCGCCCGGGTGCTGCGCGCAAGCTGGCGCGTCGTTACAACAGCGTCTGCGTGCTTAAAGGCGCTGGCACCCTGGTGGCGGATCCCACCGGCAAGCTGGCGCTGTGCGAGCGCGGTCACCCGGCGATGGCGGGCGCGGGGCTAGGCGATGTGCTGACCGGTGTACTGGCGGCGTTGTTGGCCCAGGGGCTTGGCGCCTGGGAGGCGGCCGGCCTGGCGGTATGGCTGCACGCCTGTGCCGGCGAGCGTCTGGGTGTGAATGGTAGAGGCCTGGCGGCCAGCGATCTGGCGCCGGTCATTCGTGAGTTGTTGGAGGAGCATTCTGCGTGTCTGGTTTAACCCTGTTTCTGGCCGATGAAGCGGCCATGGTCGCCTTCGGCGGCAAAATGGCCGAAGTGACCGGCGGTCGCGGCGTGATTTTTCTGGAAGGTGACCTGGGTGCGGGTAAAACCACCCTGTCGCGTGGCCTGATTCGTGGGCTGGGCCATACTGGTGCAGTGAAAAGCCCTACCTTCACCGTGGTCGAACCCTACGAAATCGGCGAGGTCCGAGCCTTTCACTTCGACCTGTATCGCCTGGTCGATCCTGAGGAGCTGGAGTACATGGGTATTCGTGACTATTTCGACGGCGACCCGCTTTGCCTGTTCGAGTGGCCAGAAAAGGGTACGGGCGTTTTGCCAAAGCCTGACCTGACCATTACCATAAGCCCCCAAGCGGGCGGACGCTCGCTGATCCTTTCGCCGCAGGGGGCTCGCGGCGAGGCCTGGTGCGTCGCACTGGCCGAACACTATAAACAGTAAGTGGGGTAGGTATGCGCATACGCGCACTGGTCGCCATCGTTGGGCTGCTGCTGACAACGGTGACCGTTGACGCTCTGGCCGTCACTCAAGTCAAGAGCATGCGCCTGTGGCGCGCGCCGGACAACACGCGGCTGGTCTTCGACCTTTCAGGCCCCGTGCAGCATAGTGTCTTCACCCTCAGCGCGCCGGACCGCCTGGTTATCGACATCAATGGCGCAACCTTGGCTGCGCCACTGAACGTGGCCACCTCCAACACGCCGATAAGCAGCGTGCGTTCGGCCCAGCGGACGCCGACCGACCTGCGCGTGGTGGTCGACCTGAAAAAATCGGTCACCCCAAAGAGTTTCACCCTGGCGCCCAACGCCCAGTATGGCAATCGCCTGGTGGTCGACCTGTACGACCAGGAAGCCGACGCCATCGCCGCCAGCGCCCCGCCCCCGGCCCCGACCCCGGTACAAACCCCGGCGACCACCCCTGCGGTGCCGGTGAGCCCGGCCCAGCCCGCCATCAAGCTGCCGCCGGTACCGAGCGGCAAGCGGGACATCGTGGTCGCCATCGACGCCGGCCATGGCGGCGAAGACCCGGGTGCATCCGGCTCGCGTGGTCAGCATGAAAAAGACATCGTGCTGCAGATCGCCAAAGAGCTGCAGCGCCAGATCAACCGCGAGAAAGGCTTCCGGGCCGAGCTGACCCGTACTGGCGACTATTTCATCCCGCTGCGCAAACGCACGGAAATCGCCCGCAAGAAGGGCGCCGACCTGTTCATCTCCATTCATGCTGACGCCGCACCGTCGCGGGCTGCCTTTGGCGCCTCGGTGTTCGCCTTGTCCGACCGTGGTGCCACCTCCGAAACCGCGCGCTGGCTGGCCGACACGGAAAACCGCTCAGACCTTATCGGTGGTGCGGGCAATGTCAGCCTGGATGACAAGGACCGGATGTTGGCCGGTGTGCTGCTCGACCTGTCGATGACCGCCACCCTCAGCTCCAGCCTCAACGTCGGGCAGAAGGTGCTGGGCAACATGGGTCGCGTCACCTCGCTGCACAAGCAGCGTGTGGAGCAAGCCGGCTTCATGGTGCTGAAATCCCCGGATATTCCGTCGATCCTCGTTGAAACCGGGTTCATCTCGAACAACAACGAAGCGGCCAAACTGGCCACCGCCAGCCACCAGCAGGCCCTGGCCCGTTCTATTCACACGGGCGTGCGCCAGTACTTCCAGCAGAACCCGCCACCGGGCACCTATGTGGCCTGGCTGCGCGACACCGGCAAGATTGCCGCAGGCCCGCGTGAGCACACGGTTCGCCCAGGCGAAACCCTGGCCATGCTCGCCGTGCGCTACCAGGTCAGCGTTGCCAGCCTGCGCAGCACCAACAGCCTCAAGACCGATGAGCTGAAGGTCGGCCAGCGCCTCGATGTCCCGGCCACCACGCTGGCTTCGCAATGAGTGGTGGTTCGCGCATCCAGCTGCTCAGCCCGCGGCTGGCCAACCAGATTGCCGCCGGCGAAGTGGTCGAGCGGCCGGCCTCTGTCGCCAAGGAGCTGCTGGAAAACAGCCTGGACTCCGGCGCCCGACGTATCGACGTGGACGTGGAGCAGGGCGGCGTCAAGCTGCTGAAGGTGCGTGACGACGGCAGTGGTATTTCCGCCGACGACCTGCCGCTGGCCCTGGCCCGTCACGCCACCAGCAAGATCCGCGAGCTGGAAGACCTTGAAGGGGTATTGAGCCTGGGCTTCCGTGGTGAGGCCCTGGCCTCGATCAGCTCGGTGGCGCGCCTGACCCTGACCTCGCGTACCGCCAGCGCCAGCGAGGCCTGGCAGGTGGAAACCGAAGGTCGCGACATGACCCCGCGGGTACAGCCGGCGGCTCACCCGGTCGGTACGTCGGTGGAAGTGCGTGACCTGTTCTTCAATACCCCGGCCCGGCGCAAGTTCCTCAAGGCCGAGAAAACCGAATTCGATCACCTGCAGGAAGTCATCCGGCGGCTGGCCCTGGCGCGTTTCGATGTCGGCTTCCACCTGCGTCACAACGGCAAGAGCATCCTCAGCCTGCACGAAGCCCACGACGAGACCGCCCGCGCACGGCGGGTGGGCGCCATCTGTGGCGCGGGCTTCATGGAGCAGGCGCTGCCGATCGACGTCGAACGCAACGGCTTGCGCCTGTGGGGCTGGGTCGGCCTGCCGACCTTCTCGCGCAGCCAGGCAGACCTGCAGTACTTCTTCGTCAACGGCCGTGCAGTGCGCGACAAGCTGGTCGCCCACGCGGTGCGCCAGGCCTACCGCGACGTGCTGTTCAACGGGCGGCATCCGACGTTCGTGCTGTTTCTCGAGCTGGAACCCAACGGCGTCGACGTCAACGTGCACCCGACCAAGCACGAGGTGCGCTTCCGCGAAGGGCGCTCGGTTCACGACTTCCTGTATGGCACTCTGCACCGCGCCCTGGCCGATGTACGCCCGGAAGACCAGTTGGCGGCGCCTGCTGCGGTGACCGAGATGGTCCGCCCCACAGGCCCGCAGGCCGGCGAATTCGGGCCGCAGGGTGAAATGCGCCTGGCCTCGCCGGTGCTTGAGCAGCCGCGTGCCCCGCAACAGTCGTTTTCCAACGGTGGCAGTGGCGCGGGTTACCAGTACCAGTACACGCCACGTCCTTCGCAGCCGCTGCCGGCCGCCGAGGCGCAGGCGGTCTATCGCGACTTTTACAAACCGCTGGAAGGTGGTGGCGCGGCGCCAGCGACGGCCCTGCCTGAAAGCCAGGGTGACATCCCGCCGCTGGGGTATGCGCTGGCGCAGCTCAAGGGTATCTACATCCTGGCCGAGAACGCCGTCGGCCTGGTGCTGGTGGACATGCATGCCGCCCACGAGCGCATCATGTACGAGCGCCTCAAAGTGGCCATGGCCAGCGAAGGCCTCAGCGGCCAGCCGCTGCTGGTACCGGAAACCCTGGCCTTGAGCCAGCGCGAAGCCGACTGCGCCGAAGAGCACGCGCAGTGGTTCCAGCGCCTGGGCTTCGAATTGCAGCGCCTGGCCCCGGAAAGCCTGGCGATCCGCCAGATTCCGGCGCTGCTCAAGCAGGCCGAGGCCAACCGCCTGGTGCAGGACGTGCTCGCCGACCTGATGGAGTACGGCACCAGCGACCGTATCCAGGCGCACCTAAACGAACTGCTGGGCACCATGGCCTGCCACGGCGCGGTGCGCGCCAACCGGCGCCTGGCAATACCCGAGATGAATGCCCTGCTGCGCGACATGGAAAACACCGAACGCAGCGGCCAGTGCAACCATGGCCGTCCCACCTGGACCCAGATGGGCCTGGACGACCTGGACAAACTCTTCCTGCGCGGTCGATGAAATGAGCGTCAAGCCCCCTGCAATATTCCTGATGGGCCCGACGGCGGCCGGCAAGACCGACCTGGCTATCGAGCTGACCAAGGTGCTGCCGTGCGAGTTGATCAGCGTCGACTCGGCGCTGGTCTACCGCGGCATGGACATTGGTTCGGCCAAGCCCTCGAAAGAAATCCTTGCCGCCCACCCGCACCGGCTGATCGACATTCGCGACCCGGCCGAGAGCTATTCGGCCGCGCAGTTCCGTGCCGACGCACTGGAAGCCATGGCCGACATTACCGCGCGCGGCAAGATCCCGCTGCTGGTGGGTGGCACCATGCTCTATTACAAGGCCTTGATCGATGGCCTGGCAGACATGCCGGCGGCCGATGCTGCGGTCCGTGCCGAGCTGGAAGCCCAGGCAGACGCCTTGGGCCTGGCCGAACTGCACCGCCAACTGGCCGAAATCGACCCCGAGTCGGCAGCGCGAATTCACCCCAACGACCCGCAGCGGTTGATCCGTGCGCTGGAGGTGTTTCGGGTGAGCGGCGAGAGCATGACGGTTCATCGCCAGCGTCAATTCGCTGAAAGTCGCGGCGCAGACGCAGGCGCTGCCGGACATTTGCCCTATACTGTCGCGAGTTTGGCGATTGCTCCTACAGATCGTCACATTTTGCATCAGCGAATTGCGTTACGATTTTCACAAATGCTGGAACAGGGCTTCGTTGAAGAGGTCCGATCGCTGCGAGCCAGAAGTGACTTGCACGCCGGGCTGCCGTCTATACGGGCAGTGGGTTATCGGCAGGTCTGGGATTACCTGGACGGCAAGCTGACTGAGAATGAGATGCGAGAACGCGGTATCATCGCTACTCGGCAGCTGGCCAAGCGGCAGTTCACCTGGTTGCGTGGCTGGCCCGATGTTCACTGGCTTGACAGCCTGGCCTGCGACAATCTGTCCCGCACCTTGAAATACCTTGGGGCCATCTCCATATTGAGCTGAGTCCCTGCTGATTGCCGTCTATTCTTGCGAAGGGGCGGCCTAATTTATCGATTTTATTGATTTTCTATTATTTATCCTTACAGGAGTGCGGCATATGTCAAAAGGGCATTCGCTACAAGACCCTTACTTGAATACCTTGAGAAAAGAAAAGGTTCCGGTATCCATCTATCTGGTCAACGGAATCAAGCTGCAGGGCTCGATCGAATCCTTCGACCAGTTCGTGGTACTGCTGAAGAACACCGTCAGCCAGATGGTCTACAAGCACGCCATTTCGACCGTGGTTCCGGCCCGTCCGGTTCGCCTGCCAAGCCCGACCGATGCCGAGCACGGCGACAGCGAGCCAGGCAACGCCTGATAGGAGCCTGCATTGTTCTTTGAGCGCCACGGTGGTGGTGAGCGGGCGTTGCTCGTTCACTTGGAAGGTCAGAACCCTGAGGCGCGCGAAGATCCGCAGGAGTTTCAGGAGCTGGCACTGTCGGCCGGGGCGGATATCGTCTCGCTGGTGACAGTGACAAGGCATCAGCCTTCGGCGAAATACCTGATTGGCAGCGGCAAGGTCGAGGAGCTGCACGACCTGGTCCATGCCGAGCAGGTCGACCTGGTGATTTTCAATCACACCCTCACGCCCAGTCAGGAGCGCAACCTCGAACGTGTGTTCGAGTGCCGTGTGCTCGACCGGACCGGGCTGATCCTCGATATCTTCGCCCAGCGGGCGCGTACCCATGAAGGCAAGCTGCAGGTCGAACTGGCCCAGCTGGACCACATGAGCACGCGGCTGGTGCGCGGCTGGACCCACCTTGAGCGACAAAAAGGTGGTATCGGCCTGCGCGGCCCGGGTGAAACCCAGCTGGAAACCGACCGCCGCCTGTTGCGGGTGCGTATTCGCCAGATCAAGTCACGCCTGGAGAAGGTGCGCAGCCAGCGCGAGCAGGCGCGTCGCGGGCGCAAACGCGCAGACATCCCGTCGGTGTCGCTGGTGGGTTACACCAACGCCGGCAAGTCCACGCTGTTCAACGCCCTGACCCAATCCGAGGTGTACGCTGCCGACCAGCTGTTCGCCACGCTCGACCCGACCCTGCGCCGGCTTGAGCTGAACGACCTGGGGCCGATCGTGCTGGCCGACACCGTGGGCTTCATACGCCACCTGCCGCACAAGCTGGTCGAGGCATTTCGGGCTACGCTCGAAGAGTCGAGCAACTCCGACCTGCTGCTGCACGTGATCGACGCCCATGAGCCAGAGCGCATGGAGCAGATCGAGCAGGTGCTGGCGGTATTGGGCGAGATTGGTGCCGAAGGCTTGCCGATCCTCGAGGTGTATAACAAACTCGACCTGCTCGAAGATGTCGAGCCGCAGATCCAGCGCGATGCCGATGGCAAGCCGCAGCGGGTCTGGGTATCGGCACGCGATGGGCGTGGCCTGGAGCTTGTAGGCCAGGCGATTGCAGAATTGCTGGGGGATGATCTGTTTGTCGGCACACTGTGCCTGGAGCAGCGTTTTGCCCGCTTGCGCGCGCAATTCTTTGCCCTGGGTGCCGTGCGCAGTGAAGAGCATGATGAAGAAGGGCGCAGCTTGCTGAGCGTGCGACTGCCCATGGTCGAACTGAATCGCCTGGTCAGCCGTGAAGGCATGGAGCCGCAAGTGTTTGTCGAGCAACACACTTTGCAATAAATGCTCGTCGAGGTCGCCGGGCAGCAGTGACAGGCATTCTGTAGCATTGGACGGCGCGCCGTGGGCGCGTCTTTGCTTTATCAGATGGAGAGCGCTATGGCTTGGAACGAGCCGGGTGGCAACTCGAACAATCAGGATCCCTGGGGCGGTCGCCGTGGTGGCGGCGGCGGCGGTGGTGACAAGAAAGGTCCGCCGGATCTGGACGAGGCCTTCCGCAAACTGCAGGACAGCCTGAATGGCATGTTCGGTGGTAACAAGAAACGTGGCGGCGGTGACCGCAATGTCGGCAAGGGTGGCGGCTATGGTCTGCTGGGCATTGGCCTGGCGGTGCTGGCGGCTATCTGGCTGTACAGCGCCGTGTACGTGGTCGACGAGCAGGAGCAGGCCGTGGTGCTGCGCTTCGGCAAGTACTATGAGACGGTCGGTCCCGGCCTGAACATCTACTTCCCGCCAATCGATCGCAAGTACATGGAAAACGTCACGCGCGAGCGTGCCTACACCAAGCAGGGCCAGATGCTCACCGAAGACGAGAACATCGTCGAGGTGCCGCTGACCGTCCAGTACAAGATCAGCAACCTGCAGGACTTCGTGCTCAACGTCGACCAGCCTGAGGTAAGCCTTCAGCACGCGACCGACAGCGCCCTGCGCCACGTGGTGGGTTCCACCTCGATGGACCAGGTGCTGACCGAAGGCCGTGAGCAGATGGCCGTGGATATCCGCGAACGCCTGCAGCGCTTCCTCGACAACTACCGTACCGGTATCACCGTGACCCAGGTCAACGTACAGAGCGCGGCAGCCCCGCGTGAAGTGCAGGAAGCCTTCGACGACGTGATCCGTGCCCGCGAAGACGAGCAGCGCGCCCGCAACCAGGCCGAGTCCTACGCCAATGGCGTGGTCCCCGAAGCCCGTGGTCAGGCCCAGCGCATCATCGAGGACGCCAATGGTTACCGCGACGAAGTCATCGCTCGCGCCAAGGGTGAGGCAGACCGCTTCACCAAGCTGCTCGTCGAGTACCGCAAGGCACCTGACGTAACCCGTGAGCGTCTGTATCTGGAGACCATGCAAGAGGTCTACAGCAATTCGAGCAAGGTCATGGTGGCGACCAAGGACGGGCAGAACAACCTGCTCTACCTGCCACTGGACAAGATGGTCGAAGGCAGCCGCAACCCGTCCGCGCCAACCGGCAGCGTGTCGCCATCGGCCAACGATGCGGCCGCGCGTGCAGCGCAGGACCTGCAACAGCAACAGCAGCCGCTGCGCACTAGGGAGAGCCGCTGATGAGCAATAGATCGCTGATCGCCCTGATCGTCGCCGTGGTTTTGGCCATTGTGGCCTGGAACAGCTTCTACATCGTGGGCCAGACCGAGCGCGCGGTAATGCTGCGTTTCGGTAAGGTGGTCCAGGCCGATGTCCAGCCTGGCCTGCACGTGAAGATTCCGTACGTCAACCAGGTGCGCAAGTTCGACGCCCGTCTGATGACCCTCGACGCCCCGACCCAACGGTTCCTGACCCTGGAGAAGAAAGCGGTGATGGTCGACGCCTACGCCAAGTGGCGCGTCAAGGATGCGGAACGTTTCTACACCGCCACGTCCGGCATGAAGCAGATCGCCGACGAGCGCTTGTCGCGTCGTCTGGAAAGCGGCCTGCGTGACCAGTTTGGTAAACGTACCCTGCACGAGGTGGTTTCCGGTGAACGTGACGCACTGATGGCTGACATCACTGCTTCGCTGAACCGCATGGCCAACAAGGAGCTGGGCATCGAGGTGGTCGACGTTCGCGTCAAGGCCATCGACCTGCCGAAGGAAGTCAACCGCAGCGTGTTCGACCGCATGAGCACCGAGCGTGAGCGTGAAGCCCGCGAGCACCGTGCCAAGGGTAACGAGCTGGCTGAAGGTATCCGTGCCGATGCCGACCGTCAGCGCCGTGTGCTGCTGGCCGAGGCTTATCGCGAAGCAGAAGAAACCCGCGGTGATGGTGATGCCCAGGCGGCCGCTATCTATGCCAAGGCCTACAGCCAGGACGCTGATTTCTATGCGTTCCACCGTAGCCTGCAGGCATACCGCGAGAGCTTCTCGAGCAAGAGCGACGTGATGGTCCTGGACCCGAAGAACGAGTTCTTCCGTTACCTGGACAAGAGCAGGCCTTGATGCTCAGGCCCCTGAGCTGAATCGGGAGCACCCCGCCTGGCAGGTAAAATTCCAGGCAGGGTGCATCCTGAATCAAAAGGGGTGTATGATGAGGCAGCCGGGAAATTTCCCGGCTTTTTTGCGTCTGCAAGGTTGATTGGCACTGCGCCAGTTGACGGTTTGGTCAGGTCGCAAGGCAATTTGAGGGTGTCGGGTACGGTGGCTGCGCTGGGATCAGTGCTGCCCGCTGCTGTGCGCGATACCGGCTTTACTGACGGCTTGCCTGCTGGCAGCCGCCCGGACCAGAGGGGAAATGGCGTAATGGCAACGGTAGACCGCTGGCTACTGCCAGATGGCATCGAGGAAGTACTGCCACCTGAGGCTGCGCGCATCGAAATTGCGCGCCGCCAGGTGTTGGACCTGTTCCAGAGTTGGGGTTACGAACTGGTCGTCACCCCGCATATCGAGTACCTGGAGTCGCTGCTTACCGGCGCCGGCCAGGACCTGGATCAGCGCACCTTCAAGGTGGTGGACCCGCAGTCCGGCCGCCTGATGGGCTTCCGTGCCGACTTCACTCCGCAGGTGGCGCGCATCGACGCCCACACCCTGCGCCGTGAAGGCCCGAGCCGCCTGTGCTATGCCGGCAGCGTGCTGCACGCCCAGCCGCGTGCGCTGTCGACCTCGCGCAGCCCGATCCAGCTGGGTGCCGAGCTGTACGGCGACGCCAGCCCCACCAGCGACGTCGAAGTCATCAGCCTGATGCTGGCCACGCTGCAACTGGCCGATGTGCCGGATGTGCACATGGACCTGGGCCACGTCGGCATCTACCGCGGCCTGGCGCGTGCGGCCGGCCTGTCCGGTGCGGTCGAGCAGCAGTTGTTCGACGCGCTGCAGCGCAAGTCGGTGGACGAAGTGCAGGCACTGACTGCCGACCTGCCGAAGGACCTGGGCAACATGCTGCGCGCACTGGTCGAGCTGTGCGGTGGCCGCGAGGTGCTGAACGAGGCCCGTGTGCGCCTGGGCCGTGCCCCTGCCAGCGTGCTGGCGGCGCTGGACGACCTGCTGGCGATCGCTGATCGCCTGGCGTCGCGCTACCCGGACCTGCCGCTGTACTTCGACCTCGGCGAGCTGCGCGGTTACCACTATCACACCGGCGTGGTGTTCGCCGTGTTCGTGCCGGGCGAAGGTCAGTCGATCGCCCAGGGCGGGCGCTACGACGACATCGGCGCCGACTTTGGCCGGGCCCGCCCGGCAACCGGTTTCTCCACGGATTTGAAGACCCTGGTCACACTGGGGCGAGCGGAGGTCGTATTGCCAACTGGCGGCATCTGGATGCCGGACAGTGGCGACGCGGCCCTCTGGCAGCAAGTCTGCCAGTTGCGCAACGAGGGCCAGCGTGTGGTCCAGGCTCTGCCTGGCCAGCCGTTGAGTGCTGCTCTCGAGGCGGATTGTGATCGGCAATTGATTCAGCAAGACGGGCGCTGGCAGGTTCTGCCGCTGGCCCAGTGAGTTTCTGCGTCGGCAACAGGCCGGCAACCAAGTTTGCGTGAATGAGGACCAATGTAATGGGTAAGAATGTCGTCGTCCTGGGCACCCAATGGGGTGATGAGGGCAAAGGCAAGATCGTCGATCTGCTGACCGAACATGCTGCCGCCGTAGTGCGCTACCAAGGTGGCCACAATGCGGGCCACACCCTGGTGATCAACGGTGAAAAAACCGTGCTGCACCTGATTCCGTCCGGCATCCTGCGTGAAGGCGTACAGTGCCTGATCGGCAACGGCGTGGTCGTTGCCCCGGATGCCCTGATGCGCGAAATCACCAAGCTGGAAGAGAAGGGCGTACCGGTGCGCGAGCGCCTGCGCATCTCCCCGGCTGCGCCGCTGATCCTGTCGTACCACGTGGCCCTCGACCAGGCCCGTGAAAAAGCCCGTGGCGAAGCCAAGATCGGCACCACCGGCCGTGGTATCGGCCCAGCCTACGAAGACAAGGTCGCGCGCCGCGGCCTGCGCGTTGGCGACCTGTTCCACCGTGAGCGTTTCGCCGCCAAGCTGGGTGAGCTGCTGGACTACCACAACTTCCAGCTGGTGAACTACTACAAAGAGCCGGCCATCGACTTCCAGCAAACCCTGGACGAGTGCATGGCCTACGCCGAACAGCTCAAGCCGATGATGCTCGACGTCACCGCCGAGCTGCACAACCTGCGTCGTGCCGGCAAGGACATCATGTTCGAAGGCGCCCAGGGCTCGCTGCTGGACATCGACCACGGTACCTACCCGTACGTCACCAGCTCCAACACCACCGCTGGCGGTATCTCCACCGGTTCCGGCGTTGGCCCAATGTACCTGGACTACATCCTGGGTATCACCAAGGCGTACACCACTCGCGTAGGTTCGGGCCCGTTCCCGACCGAACTGTTCGACGAGACCGGCGCTACCCTGGCCAAGCGTGGCCACGAGTTCGGTTCCACCACCGGCCGTGCCCGTCGTTGCGGCTGGTTCGATGCCGTGATCCTGCGTCGCGCCATTGACGTCAACAGCATCTCGGGCATCTGCCTGACCAAGCTGGACGTGCTGGACGGCCTGGAAACCATCAACATCTGCGTTGGCTACAAGAACGAGAACGGTGCCGTCATCGACGCCCCTTCCGATGCCGACAGCTACATCGGCCTGGAGCCGGTGTACGAAGAGATGCCAGGCTGGAGCCAATCGACCCTGGGTGCCAAGACCCTGGAAGAGCTGCCAGAAGCTGCCCGCGCTTACATCAAGCGCATCGAGGAGCTGACCGGCGCGCCGATCGACATCATCTCCACCGGCCCGGACCGCAACGAAACCATCGTTCTGCGTCACCCGTTCGCCTGATCTGCCCTCCAGGCTGATCTGACGCCGCGGCCCTGAAAGGGGCCGCGGCGTTTTCATTCATGGATAACCCATTGCTGAACCTTGGCGTTTATCCCTGCTGCCCCCGGCACAACCCTTGCTGTAAGAAGTTTCTGACGATGCCATCAAAATAGTGGCGCCAGAAAACACGAGGGTTACACCGTGTCTGCCATCCTCTCACTGTTACGAAGCCGCCTATTGCGGCCTGTGTTTGTTGCCTTGGGTATCGCGCTTCTGGTGCAGGTGCTGGTTGCCGTTGCACTCACGCGTAGCACGGTCACTGCCCTGGAGGCTGATCTTGGCGAGCGCCTGGGCAATGACAGCCGTCAGCTGGCCAGCGACCTGGAGCAAGCCGGGCAGGACGTGCGCTCAGGCCTCGACAGCCTGTCCAGCAGCACCCGCCAGCGCCTCAGCGCAGGCTTGTCTGCACGCCTGCAGAGCGAACAGCAGCAACTGCGCAGCACGCTGGAACAAAACCTCAAGGAGTCCGCCAATGACATGGCCGAGCTGTTGGCCTCGGTGGCCCCGCGGGCCATCTGGGACAACGACGTGCCGGTGCTTTCCGACTTCGCCCGCCGCGCACAGCGCAACCCCAATGTGCTGTTCGTGGTCTACGACGACGCTCAGGGCCAGCATCTGACCCGCTACCTGAACCGGCAAAACCCCATCAACCAAGCGTTGATGGAAAAGGGCCAGGGTGAGCGGGCGCTGGACAAGGTGATCGATGCGGCCCGACGGGACCCGGCGGTGTACTTCGTCGAGTCCCCGATCAACCCCAATGGCGCTGAAATCGGCAAGGTGGTGATGGGCGTCTCCACGGCCGGTATTGATCAGCAGCTCAAGGCCCTCGACCAGCGTTTCTCGGCCCTGATCGCCAGCGGTGAGCAACTGGTCGGCGACAGCCTGGTCGGTGCCGCCGCCGACAGTGGCAAGACCCTGCGCGAACGCCTGGAGAAGGCGCAAGGCAGTGCTGCTGCAATGCAGGCCAATACCGCGCAGACTGTGCGTGACGCTGCCGCGGAGCTACGCTGGCGCATCGGTCTGGGTCTGGCGCTGGTCGGGCTTGGTGTGCTGCTGGTGGTCGCCGTGGTCCTTGGCCGTCGGGTGCTTAGCAAGCTGCGGCTGTTGATTGCTGCACTCGATGACCTGGCAGCAGGGGAAGGCGACCTGACCAAGCGTGTGCGGCTCGACAGCCGCGACGAAATTGGCGACATGGCCTCGGCAGTGAATCGCTTTGTCGACAAGCTGCAGCCAATCGTTCGCGAGGCGGGCGAGGTGGCGCAGCGCACTGGCGTGGAGATTGGCGCAATGGCTCAGCGCAATGCAGGTGCCGATGCCGCAGCCGCGCTGCAACGGGATGAAGTGGCGGCCAGCCTGCGTGATCTGTCGAGCATGGCCGATGAGGCTCAGGCCGAAAGCCATGCGATGCAGGCGGCATTGCAGCAAGTGGTGGATATCCGCCAGGCAACCGACGAAAACAGCCGTACCTCGACTCAGCTGGCGGGCCTGATCGAGAACCTCGCCGGGCAGGTGGACGCCGGTTCTCAGGTGATAGAGCGCCTGGCCAAGCAGAGCGAGCAGATCGAAGTGGTGCTGACGGTGATCCACGGCATTGCCGAGCAAACAAACCTGCTGGCCTTGAACGCTGCCATCGAGGCGGCCCGTGCCGGTGAAACCGGGCGTGGCTTTGCTGTGGTGGCGGATGAGGTGCGGGCGCTGGCGAGCAAGACGCAAAGCTCCACCGGGGATATTCAGGCGCATATCGCCGCGCTGCAGAAGGGTGCCAAAGAGGCCGTGGCCACCATCAGCCAGGCCGGGCTCAAGGCCAGCGAAGGGCTGCTGGTGTTGCGTGACAATGAACGCCGCCAGCAGTCGGTGCAGGCTGCGGTGGAGCAGGTACATGCGGCCATCGGCCTGGCCACCCGAGCGGCCGAGCAGCAGGCAAATGGTGCGCAGGCGGTGCGCGGGCGGGTAGAGACCATTCATGCCCAGGCCGAGCGCTCGGCGGAGGTGGTGATGCAGACCACGGCCAGCAGCAAGGTGCTGGATGACCTGGCCGCACAACTGAGGGCGAGCCTGGGGCAGTTCAGGGCTTGAGGATGGTGGCGGTCTACGGCGAAGGGATTGCTCATATCAGCTCGATAGCCCGCCAGGGTGAGCTGCTCTGCCGCCATGATGGCATTTCCGCCCCCATACCGATAATCGCCTTACCAGGACTGAGTCACCTTCATCGTCAAACTTGTAGGCAATTTCCCAAAATCGCCCTATTCGTCCACGTTCTATTGCAGCACCAGGCGCAGGGAACTAGTGTCTTTCGTACTAGGAGGCGCGCAGCGTAACCCGCCGTTTGCCTTTGGGAGCAGCCTTAAAATGGCGATGTCTGCAAGCCGTCGTTATCAGCCCAATCTTTACCAAGGAGAGGTAAGCATGGCTTTCGATGCTTATATTCAAATCGCGGAAATCACTGGCGAAGCACTGGACGAGCAGTACGCCAACTGGATCGAAATTATCGGCTACTAGTTCGGTGCAAACCAGAGTATCTCTGCCACCGCAAGCTCAGCGGGCGGCGCATCATCAGGTCGCACCACACTCACCAACTTTACCTTCACCAAATACCTGGACAGTGCTAGCTGCAAGCTGCTGGAGGCTAGCTGTGCGGGCCAGCACCTGAAGGAGGTGAAACTCGTGGTGTGCCGTGCTGGTGGCGATAAGCTCAAGTACTACGAAGTCGTCCTGGAAGAAGTGATCATTGCCGACTACGCCCAGAGCGCCAGCGCTGGGGTGCCAGTGGAAGTGGTGCAGCTGAACTACGGGCGCATCAAGACGACCTACACCCGGCAGAAACGCCTCGACGGCAGCGCCGGCGGGAATGTTACGGGTGGTTGGGACCGCATCAACAACAAGAAGTATGCGTGAGGTACGACCATGTCCGAGGCGCGCAGCTTCATTAATCCGCAAGCGCAGTCGTATGAGTCGCTGAAGGCCGATACGCCCATGAACGCGAATCAGCGGGCCAAGTTTGATGTGCTGAATGCGCATATCGTCAACACAGTTGTATTCCCTGGCGAGATGATAATTGTGGGTGACCCAAGCACGTCGTCCTGTACCGCTCAAGAGGCATTTCTCATGGGTAAGGCGTTAGGTATACACCTTGACATCGAATTGAACGGCGGTGGGTTTGACGGGTTCCTTCTGGAGAATTTTGAGCTGCTGCAGAGCTTGCTGGCCCGTGCTTCCGTCGGCGCTGGTGCTGCTAGTGACGCTTGGAGTAAGCATCTTGAAACTATCAAGAAAACGTTAGAGGAGATAGAGCAGCTACACCGAGATTATCTGGTTAAAGGTACGTTGAAAGCTCGTGATGAATTCTACTCGAAGCGAATAGCGCTGTTTTTAAAGTTGGAGTCGCAGCTAGATAGTATGGCTGCGTATGGGGCGGGGGTGCGCAATCGGGGTAAAATCAAGCATGCGCTGGATATATCTACCAAAAGATTTCTTCACGTTGGTGAGATTAAAGGGTATGCAGAAAAAGTATCTGGCGTAGCGAAGGCGGCCAATTGGGTAAAAAAAGGTACGTATTTAGGGATGGCGCTTGATGTGGCGTCAACCGAGCTGTCAATTCGTAACGCTTGCGTGCTTGGGCGGGAAGAGGAGTGTAGAAAGGCTGGGTCTGTCGAGAGAAGCTCGCTAGTTGCGAGCTTGGGTCTAGGAGGAATGGGTGGATATGTCGCTGGCATATTGGGGCCAATAGTATGCGTTGCTGTAGGTATTCCCACCGGTGGAACAGCAACTTTCGCATGTTCGGTATTGGGAGGAGCGGCTGGAGGTATTGCTGGCGGTGAGTTTGGTGAGATATTGGGAGAAAGAGTGGGGGAGATTTTGTATGAGGCAGTGCGATGAGTAACTTGCACCTCGCAGTGCTTGGCGCATTTGTAATTATTTCGCCTTTTTTGATGTTTGGTGTTTGGATATTCGTTGCGTATCGATATCTGGATCGTATCGAATCAACCCTGTCAAATAGCCGAATGGTGGCTGTGAACAGAGAAGTATATTCTCATGCTGGGCTGCTCGGGAAAGTCATGCGGCTCGGGTCAATTTCTGCAATGCTATCTATAAAGGATTTTAGCGTTCGGAAGTGGCTGTTGGATAGCAATGATATTGTAGAGGCTCCCGCCGACCTGCAGAAGCTGTTAGTGCGCTTGTGGACTGTACAAATTTTGCTGATTGCACTAATTGTTCTGTTTTTTGTTTGGATAAAATACTTGAGGTAAACTCGTGTGTGTCGTTCGAAAATCCAGGCTGCTCGCCAGCCTGGATTCGTTCTCAAGCCTTATTCAGATACATCCGCGTAGTCAGCAAGTACACCGGCAACCCCGACACCACAATCAACAGCGCCGCATAAGGCGCCGCCGCCGCAAACTCGACGTTGGCCGTATGCGCCCACACTTCGGTAGCCAGGGTGGTCATGCCGGTCGGGCTGAGCAGCAAGGTCGCCGTCAGTTCTTTCATGGCATCCAGGAACACCAGCGCGAAAGCTGCTGCCATCGCCGGGAAGATGATCGGCAAGGTCACCCGGCAGAACGCGGCAAAGCTGCTCGCGCCCAGGGTGCGGGCGGCTTCTTCCAGCGTCGGCGAAGCCTTGTTCAGCGCGGTGCGCACCGGCGATTGCGCCAGCGGCAAGAACAGCAGCGCATAGGCCAGCAGCAGCAAGGCGGTGGTCTGGTACAGCGCCGGCACGTAGTGCAGGGCGAAGAATACCAGGGTCAGGGCAATCACCAGGCCGGGCAGGGCGTGCAGCAGGTAAGGCAGCCGCTCGGCCCAGATCGCCAGGCGGCCTTTGTAGCGCACCACCAGGAAGCTGATCGGCAGCGCCAGCAGCACGCAGAAACCGGCACCACCCAGCGATACCGACAACGAGGTGAACAACGCCTTGGAGATGGCTGCCACCGGGAATGCCGCCGACGAACCAACGCTCAGCCAGTAGCCAAGCATCGCCAGCGGAATGCCACTGCCAAGCACCGCCAGGGCCACACAAAGAAGCTGCGCCAGCACCGCCCAGCCACCCAGCCTTACCGGCTGTGCGCGGCGCGCCACGCCTTGGCCGATGCGCACATGGCGAGCCTTGCCGCGCACCCGCAGCTCCAGCCACAGCATCACCAGGCACATCGCCAGCAGCACGGCGGACAGCATCGCCGCGTTGGCATTGCTGAACTCCAGTTCGAACTGCTGGTAGATGGCGGTGGTGAAGGTTTGCAGGCCGAGAATCGACAGTGCGCCGAACTCCACCAGCATGTGCAGGGCAATCAGTAGCGCGCCGCCCAGCATCGACGGCCACAAGAGGGGCAGGGTGACCTTGACGAATACCCCCCAACGGCTGCAACCCAGCGTGCGTGCCGACTCTTCAAGCGAAGTGTCGAGGTTGCGCAGGGTGGCGGCCACCGGCAGGAACACCAGCGGGTACTTGGACAAGGCCATGACCATGATCGCCCCGCCCAACCCTTCGAAATCCGAGCTCAGCGATACCCAGGTGAAGCTGCTGACGAACGACGGCACGGCAAACGGCAGGCACAGCACCACGCCCCACAGCCGGCGGCCGGCCAGGTTGCTGCGCTCCAGCAGCCAGGCCAGGGCCAGGCCCACCATCATGCAGGTCAGTGTCACCCCAACCATCAGCAGCAGGGTGTTGCGCATCAGCCCCCAGACGAAGGGACGCCACAGCAGGTGCAAGGCTTCGCGCCAGCCGGCTTCCCAGGCTTTGATGGCGACATACAGCAGTGGCAGCAAGCTCATCGCCACCAGGAACAGCACAGGTAGTACCACCCAGATGGAAGGGCGCTTGCGGCGCGGTACGAAGCGTACCGGCGCCGGCTGGGACAGGGCGGCGGTCATCAGAGCAGGCCGACCTCGCGTTCGAGTTCGATGGCTTCTTCGGCATTGCCAAGGTCAGCCGGCGAGATCTTCGGCGGGCGCAGCTCTTCGAACGGTTTCAGGCCACGGTCAGAGACCATGCCTTTGTGCAGCGGGTATTCGGCGGTGGTCTGGGTGATCACGCGCTGGCCTTCTTCACTGGCCATCCAGTTGAGCAGGGCCTGGGCTTCCTTGGGGTGCTTGCTGGCCTTCACAGCGGCAGCGCCGGAAATGGTCACCAGGTTGCCGGCATCGCCATCAGCCAGGTAGTAAAGCTTGGAGTCGAGCTTGCCGCGCTCGCGCTCCAGGGCGTACCAATAGTAGTTGTTCACCAGGACGGCAGCGACTTCGCCTTTTTCTACGGCCTTCAGGGCGACCATGTTGTTGGTGTAGGTCTTGCCGAAGGCTTTCAGGCCGGTCAGCCATTCTTCAGTGGCTTCGCGACCATGCATTTTCAGGATGGCCACGGCCTGTTCCTGGAATGCGCCGCTGGTCGGAACGTAGCCGACGCGGCCGTCCCATTCAGGGTCGGAAAAATCCATGACCGTGGTCGGCAGGTCTTTTTCGTCGATCTTCTTCGGGTTGTAGACCACCACCCGGGTACGTGCGGTGACGCCCATCCAGGTGCCGTTGGCGCCTACGTATTCCTTGGGCAGCATGTTCAGCGTGGCGTCGTCGATCTTCGCCAACAGGCCCAGCTCGCCCAGGTTGTTCAGCGGTGGAGATTCTTCGGTGTAGATGATGTCGGCGGGCGAGCGCTCGCCTTCCTCGATGATCTGGCTGGCCAGCTGGTTGCTGCTGCCTTTGCGGATATTGATGTGGATGCCGGTCTTGGCCTCATAGGCCTTGGCGATGGCCTCGCCGATTTCCTTGTGCTGACCGTTGTACATGGTCAGGGCGACCGGGGCGTCTGCCATGGCGGCCGGAGCGCCGATGACCAGGCTCAGCACGGCGGCGGCCAGGGTACGCATCAGCGGTTGCGGGCGGATCGTCATGCGGGTACTTCCTCGCTTACGGCTACATATTTGGAAACAATGGTAAACGAAATCGTTTCTCAAGTGGCCGGGTGACGAGAAATTCATGCTCAGACCATGGTCAGTGCCACACAAGGCATGCGCACGTGACGCCTGTCGCGGAGGAGGGGCCTACAAAAAACGCAGGCAAGAAAAAACCCACTAGCAAGCTAGTGGGTTTTTTGTATGGTGCCCAGGAGAAGACTCGAACTTCCACGACCTTGCGGTCACTGATACCTGAAACCAGCGCGTCTACCAATTCCGCCACCTGGGCAAAGCTTTACATCATCTGGTGAAGGCGACTATCGTTCGCTTCACACAGTAGTAACAGATCCTTGGTCATCTGTTACTTGAAATACTTGGTGCCCAGGAGAAGACTCGAACTTCCACGACCTTGCGGTCACTGATACCTGAAACCAGCGCGTCTACCAATTCCGCCACCTGGGCACACATTCGAGATTACTTGATGCTTTACAGCGCCGCTCATCTCTACTACAACTTCGGGGTTGTCCGTCGTTGTGGTGCGCACTATACGGACGCTCTGGAGGGCTGTAAAGCCCCCAATCAAAAAAAATTTCAAAAAATTCAACTTGTTGATTCCACAGGTCTATTGCCGCTCACCAGAGGTGCCGTTGGGGCTGTCCAACGCTTACATTTCCGGTTTCAATAGGCCTATGCCAGAATTCATATCTATATACCCCAAGGTGAACCCCTTCTGATGGCCGATTGGCAATCCCTCGATCCCGAGGCCGCTCGCGAAGCGGAAAAATACGACAACCCCATTCCCAGCCGTGAGCTGATCCTGCAGCGCCTTGCCGACCGTGGCGAACCCGCTGCGCGCGAGGAGCTGGCGAAAGAGTTTGGTCTGTATGAAGAAGACCAGATCGAAGCCTTGCGTCGTCGCCTGCGTGCCATGGAGCGCGACGGCCAGCTTATCTATACACGGCGCGGCACTTATGCCCCGGTAGACAAGCTGGACCTGATCTGCGGCCGCGTCTCGGGCCACCGCGATGGCTTCGGCTTCCTTATCCCTGATGACGGCAGCGAAGACCTGTTCCTCAGCCCGTCGCAGATGCGCCTGGTATTCGACGGCGACCGTGGCCTGGCCCGCGTCTCTGGCGTAGACCGCCGCGGCCGCCGCGAAGGCGTGCTGGTCGAAGTCATCTCCCGTGCCCACGAAAGCGTGGTCGGCCGTTACTTTGAAGAGGGCGGCATCGGCTACGTGACCCCGGACAACCCGAAGATCCAGCAGGAAGTGCTGGTGACCGCCGGGCGTAACGGTGGCGCGAAGATCGGCCAGTTTGTCGAGATCAAGATCACCCACTGGCCAACCCCGCGCTTCCAGCCGCAAGGCGACGTGGTCGAGGTCATCGGCAACTACATGGCGCCGGGCATGGAAATCGACGTTGCCCTGCGCAGCTACGATATCCCCCACGTCTGGCCCCAGGACGTGGTCAAGGAAGCGCGCAAGTTCCGCTCCGAAGTCGAAGACAAGGACAAGGAGAAGCGCATCGACCTGCGTCACCTGCCGTTCGTCACCATCGACGGCGAGGACGCCCGCGACTTCGACGACGCCGTCTATTGCGAACCGCTGGGCAAGCTGCGCATGTTCTCTGGCGGCTGGCGCCTGTATGTGGCCATCGCCGACGTGTCCAGCTACGTGCGCCTGGGTTCGGCCCTGGACGTCGAGGCCCAGCAGCGCGGTAACTCGGTGTACTTCCCCGAGCGCGTGGTGCCGATGCTCCCTGAAGAGCTGTCCAACGGCCTGTGCTCGCTGAACCCGCATGTCGATCGCCTGGCCATGGTCTGTGAAATGACCATGAACAAAGCCGGCCAGATGGTCGACTACCAGTTCTACGAAGCCGTGATCCATTCACATGCCCGTCTGACCTATAACAAGGTCAGCAGCATGCTCGAGCACTCCCGTACCCGCGAGGGCAAGGCGCTGCGCGAGGAGTACAAGGAAGTCCTGCCGGACCTGAAGCACCTGTACAACCTGTACAAGGTGCTGGTCGAGGCCCGCCACACGCGTGGCGCCATCGATTTCGAAACCCAGGAAACCCGGATCATCTTCGGTGACCAGCGCAAGATCGCGGAAATCCGCCCGACCGTGCGCAACGAAGCCCACAAGCTGATCGAGGAATGCATGCTGGCGGCCAACGTGGCCACCGCCGAGTTCCTGCAAAAGCATGAAGTGCCTGCCCTGTACCGGGTGCACGACGGCCCGCCGCCAGAGCGCCTGGAAAAACTCCGCGCCTTCCTGGGCGAGCTCGGCCTTTCCCTGCACAAGGGCAAGGACCCGTCGCCGAAGGACTACCAGGCCTTGCTGGCGAGCATTGCCGGGCGCCCGGACTTCCACCTGATCCAGACGGTGATGCTGCGCTCGCTGAGCCAGGCGGTGTACAGCACCGACAACAACGGCCACTTCGGTTTGAACTACGAGGCGTACACCCACTTCACCTCGCCGATCCGTCGTTACCCGGACCTGCTGGTGCATCGCGCCATCCGTAGCGTAATCCGCTCCAAGGTCGATACCCCGCACGTCAAGCGTGCCGGCGCCATGAGCATCCCCAAGGCGCGTATCTACCCGTACGACGTGAATACCCTCGATCAGCTGGGCGAGCAGTGCTCGATGACCGAGCGGCGTGCCGACGAGGCCACCCGCGACGTGGTCAACTGGCTCAAGTGCGAGTTCATGAAGGACCGCGTGGGCGAAACCTTCCCGGGCGTGATCACTGCGGTGACCGGCTTCGGCCTGTTCGTCGAGCTGACCGATATCTACGTCGAGGGCCTGGTGCACGTCAGCGCGCTGCCGGGTGACTACTATCACTTCGACCCTGTGCACCATCGACTGTCCGGTGAGCGTACCGGGCGCAGCTTCCGCCTGGGCGACACCATCGAAGTCAAGGTCATGCGCGTCGATCTCGACGAACGCAAGATCGACTTCGAGGTGTCCGAGCAGCAGCTCAAGGCGCCGATCGGACGCAAAGGGCGCGGTGCCGCACCGGTCGCCGAAAAGGGCGAGCAGCCGCCGGTGACCGAGGCCAAGGCTACGCCGAAGCCGCGTAGCCGCAAGAGCGAAGCGTCCGAGGCGTACTTCCCGAAAGACGCCGTGCAGCGCAACGCCGAAGTGCGCAAGAGCCGCGAAATGAAGAAGGCGCTGATGACCGAAGCGCGTTCCGGTGGCCATTCGAGCAGCAAGTCGGACAAAGGCAGCAGCAAGGCTGCCGGCAAGCCGACCAAACACCGTAAAGGCCCGCCGAAGTCCGGCGCGCCCCGCAAGAGCAAGAGCAAGTCATGAGTCAGCTGGAAAAGATCTACGGCGTGCACGCCGTGCAGGCGTTGTTGCAGCACCATCCGAAGCGGGTCAAGCAGATCTGGCTATCGGAAGGGCGCAGCGAGCCGCGCATCCAGGCGCTGCTGGCGCTGGCCGCCGAGAACCGCGTGGCGGTCGGCCACGCCGAGCGCCGTGAGATGGATGCCTGGGTTGAGGGTGTGCACCAGGGCGTGGTTGCCGAAGTCAGCCCGAGCCAGGTGTGGGGTGAGCTGATGCTCGAGGAATTGCTTGAGCGCACTGAAACCCCGCCGCTGATTCTGGTGCTCGATGGTGTTACCGACCCGCACAACCTCGGCGCCTGCCTGCGCACTGCCGATGCGGCCGGTGCCACGGCAGTGGTGGTGCCCAAGGACAAGTCGGCGACCCTGACCCCGGTTGTGCGCAAGGTGGCCTGCGGCGCTGCGGAAGTGATTCCGCTGGTGGCCGTGACCAACCTTTCCCGCACCCTGGAAAAACTCCAGCAGCGTGGCTTGTGGGTGGTGGGTACCGCGGGCGAGGCCGAGCAGGAGATCTACCAGCAGGACCTGACCGGGCCGCTGGTGATGATCATGGGCGCGGAAGGCAAGGGCATGCGCCGGCTGACGCGCGAGCATTGCGATTTCCTGGTGAAATTGCCGATGAGCGGGAGTGTCAGCAGCCTGAACGTTTCGGTAGCGACGGGTGTGTGCCTGTTCGAGGCCGTGCGTCAGCGACAGGCCAAGCGCTGATCTTCAGCCTGTACCGGCCCTATCGCCGGCAAGCCAGCTCCCACAGGCACGCCACAAGGTTCAGGTCCTGTGGCGATCCTGTGGGAGCTGGCTTGCCGGCGATAGGGCCAGTACAGACATAAAGTGTTTCGGGCTGTTCAAATAATCGCCAATCACCTTGCTTGTGTGCCACGGCTTCTCTACAATTGCGCCCCTTGCCGAGCTGGCAGGTGCGCATGCGCCTCCCCTCTGTGCAAGACATACAGTGTCATTCACTCCTTGTCTGACCAGATTCGCTGGCAGACTACTAACCCGTAAGGAGCATTCATGCGTCATTACGAAATCATCTTCCTGGTTCACCCGGACCAGAGCGAGCAAGTCGGCGGCATGGTTGAGCGTTACACCAAGCTGATCGAAGAAGATGGTGGCAAGATCCACCGCCTGGAAGACTGGGGCCGTCGCCAACTGGCCTACGCAATCAACAATGTTCACAAGGCTCACTACGTGATGCTGAACGTTGAGTGCACCGGCAAGGCCCTGGCCGAGCTGGAAGACAACTTCCGCTACAACGATGCCGTTATCCGTAACCTGGTCATCCGTCGTGACGAAGCCGTTACCGGTCAGTCCGAGATGCTGAAGGCTGAAGAAAACCGCAGCGAGCGCCGTGAGCGTCGCGAGCGTCCTGAGCATGCTGACTCCGCCGAAGGCGACGACAGCAATGACAGCGACTCCAGCGATAGCGCTGACGAGTAATCCACGGACCTTTAGAGGAGCCTATTAAATGGCACGTTTCTTCCGTCGTCGTAAATTCTGCCGCTTCACTGCTGAAGACGTGAAAGAGATCGACTTCAAAGATCTCAACACCCTGAAAGCTTACGTATCCGAAACCGGCAAGATCGTTCCAAGCCGCATCACCGGTACCAAAGCTCGTTATCAGCGTCAGCTGGCTACCGCTATCAAGCGCGCCCGCTTCCTGGCCCTGCTGCCCTACACCGACAGCCACGGCCGCTGAGACCGGGTCGTCGACAAGCAGTAAGGGATTAGCATGCGAGCGTTAGCAAGCTTCATCATGCGCGGTCGTGTGCAGGCCACCCTGGTGGTGGTCATCAGCGCGGTACTGCCGCTGCTGTTCTGGTTGAGTGCCGCTGCCGGCAGCCTTGTGCTGCTGCGGCGCGGGTTCAAGGATGCTACAACGGTCATCGCCGGCGGCCTGCTGGCCGGGTTGGCCGTGTGGTTCATGGGCGATCCCATCACCTTCATGGTGATTGCGGGTGCCCTGGCCATGGCCGCCATGTTGCGTGCCGAGCAACCCTGGAGCCGCGTGTTGGTGGTCAGCGCCGTGTTCGCCGTGGCTTTCAGCCTCGTGCTCGATCTGGCGCTGGCACCGACCTTCGATATGCTGGCCAAGGCTTTTGCCGAGGCCATGCCGCAAATCGAAGGGCAACCGGTGCTCTCCGGTGAGCTGATCCGCCCTGTGCTGGTCGCTTCCACAGCAGTGACGGTGCAATTGTTCAGTGTGCTGGCCTTGGTGCTGGCGCGCTACTGGCAGGCAGCGTTGTACAACCCTGGAGGCTTCGGTCGCGAGTTTCGCGCCCTGAAGCTGCCAAAACAGACCATGGCGGTGTTGGTGGCAGTGATGGTGGTGGCTCCGTTTATCGGGTCGCAGTTCATCATTCTGGCATCGGCCTCGAGCCTGGTACTGGTACTGGCCGGCATCGCCTTGATGCACGGGCTGGTGGCACAGGGCCGACTGGCTGGTTTCTGGCTGGTGGGCATGTACGTGACGCTGCCGCTGATCATGCAGCTGATTTATCCGTTGCTGATGGTCTTGGCCATTGTCGACAGCCTGATTGATTTTCGCGGTCGCAAGTCCCCCAAGGGGAATGACTCCGCGAACGGTGAAGGTTAAAAGTTAAGAGGTTTTACCAAATGGAACTGATCCTGCTGGAAAAAGTCGCTAACCTGGGCAACCTGGGCGACAAAGTAAAAGTTAAGGCTGGTTACGGCCGTAACTTCCTGCTGCCATTCGGCAAGGCCACCGTTGCCAACGCCGCCAACCTGGCTGCGTTCGAAGAACGTCGTGCCGAGCTGGAAAAAGCAGCTGCCGACAAGAAAACTTCGGCTGAAAGCCGTGCTGCCCAACTGGCCGAGCTGGAAGTGACCATCACTGCCACCGCTGGCGACGAAGGCAAGCTGTTCGGTTCGATCGGCACTCACGACATCGCTGACGCCCTGACCGCCTCCGGCGTTGAAGTGGCCAAAGCTGAAGTTCGTCTGCCGAACGGCACCATCCGTCAGGTTGGCGAATACGACGTAGCCGTGCACCTGCACAGCGACGTTGAAGCCACCGTACGTGTGGTCGTCGTAGCTGCCTAAGCTGCGCTGACTGGCTGGCTCCTGGTGAGCCAGGCGGTTAACATCGGGCACGGTCCTGTTTTATACAGGCCGTGCCCTTTGTCTTTTTCGTCCTCCAGAATTCTTTCGTGGCCATGAACGAGATCACCACCTCCGAACAGCTTGACCTGCAAACCGCCGCCCTGAAGGTGCCGCCGCATTCCATCGAGGCCGAACAGGCCGTGCTCGGTGGCCTGATGCTGGACAACAACGCCTGGGAGCGGGTGCTGGACCAGGTGTCCGATGGCGATTTCTATCGGCATGACCACCGCCTGATCTACCGGGCCATCCACAAGCTGGTGGACCTTAACCACCCGTTCGACGTGGTCACGCTGCATGAGCAGTTGGACAAGGAAGGCGTGTCCTCGCAGATCGGCGGCCTGGCGTACCTGGCCGAGCTGGCCAAGAACACCCCGTCGGTAGCCAACATCAAGGCGTACGCCGCGATCATTCGCGAGCGTGCCACGCTGCGCCAGCTGATCAGCATCAGCACCGACATCGCCGATAACGCGTTCAACCCCCAAGGTCGAAACGCCGAGGAAATCCTCGACGACGCCGAGCGGCAGATTTTCCAGATCGCCGAAGCGCGGCCGAAAACTGGCGGGCCGGTAGGCGTCAACGAACTGTTGACCAAGGCCATCGACCGGATCGACACGCTTTTCAACTCCGACAGCGAGATCACCGGCGTTTCCACCGGTTATACCGACCTGGACGAGAAGACCAGCGGTTTGCAGGCAGCTGACCTGATCATCGTTGCGGGTCGTCCTTCGATGGGCAAGACTACCTTCGCCATGAACCTGGTGGAGAACGCGGTGCTGCGCAGCGATAAGGCGGTGCTGGTCTTCTCGCTTGAAATGCCAGGTGAGTCGCTGATCATGCGTATGCTCTCGTCCCTGGGCCGCATCGATCAGACCAAGGTGCGTTCCGGCCAGCTGGATGATGACGACTGGCCGCGCCTGACTTCGGCCGTCAACCTGCTCAATGACCGCAAGCTGTTCATCGACGATACGGCCGGCATCAGCCCCTCTGAGATGCGTTCACGTACTCGCCGCCTGGCGCGGGAGCATGGCGAAATCGGCCTGATCATGGTCGACTACCTGCAGCTCATGCAGATTCCAGGTTCCGGCGGTGATAACCGTACCAACGAAATTTCCGAAATCTCCCGCTCCTTGAAAGCGTTGGCCAAAGAGTTCAACTGCCCGGTGGTTGCACTGTCGCAGCTGAACCGCTCCCTTGAACAGCGGCCGAACAAGCGCCCAATCAACTCCGACTTGCGTGAGTCGGGTGCAATCGAGCAGGACGCCGACGTCATCATGTTCGTGTACCGGGACGAGGTGTATCACCCCGAGACCGAGCATAAGGGCATCGCTGAAATCATCATCGGCAAGCAGCGTAACGGCCCCATCGGCTTTGTGCGGCTGGCGTTTATCGGCAAGTACACCCGCTTCGAGAACCTTGCGCCGGGCATGTACAACTTCGATGATGATGAATAAAGCGCGGTTTAATTAGGCTGCGAATATCTACCGGCTTAACAGGAACTCTGTGGGAGCGGCTTCAGCCGCGAAGAATCCATCGCGGAGGATGGCACCGGCTATGCCGGTGTTCGCGGCTAATGCCGCTCCCACAGGGTGTGCGGTGCGCCTGCTGGCTCAGTGTGCTGAGCGATCTTCGTTCTTGCTTTACTGATGATGCGCCCCTCGCTCAGGGTGATAACCCGGTCAAACCGCGACAATGCGCTCTGATCATGCGTGACGCAGATCAACCCTTTCCCTTGGAATGTTTCGAATAACAGGTCCCAGGTGCGCTCTGCCGATCCGGCATCAAGCCCAGCTGTGGGCTCGTCAAAGAAATTGAATTCGCCGGGCCGGTTAAGCAAGCGTAGCAACGTCAGCCTGCGTGCTTCTCCACCCGAAATGGATTCTGCGCGTGCATCCAGATCAAGTTCGTACCAGTCTTTACTCAGGCTCAGTCGTTCAAGCCATCGTTCGATTTGACCGCGATCATGAGCTTGCTCTAACAGCACTGAGCGGGGCAGTGGGCCGGGTATGAAGTGCGCATCCTGAGGGCAGAGTCGTAAACGACTGAACTGCTCACAAGCATCAAGTGCAGCCAGACATCTGCCGTACAGGTGAACATGCTTGCGCAACTGGAATACTGTTCCTGCCAGCGCATGCAGAAGTGTGGACTTGCCGCACCCGCTGGGCCCAATCAGCGCAACCCGTTCTCCTGCACGAATTATCAAGGGCTCATCGATCAGCAGTTGCAGCGCGTTTCGAGCGCTGAGTTGACAGGGGGTAATGCAAAGCCCTGCGTTTTCATCTGAGGGCTCTGCCTTTATGGATTCTGTCGGGCCGAACACCGGAAGTTGCAGCCAGTGTTCGAGCTTGCGTTTGTCGAGCCGGAACTGATCGAGCAATCGCCAGGCTTCCGCCAGTTGTGCAACGCCGGCGAGCAACCCACTCACCAGAGTAAAGAGGGCAACAAGCTCGCCCAGGCTCAGATGCGGTGTTGCCTGGGATTGATCATGGATACCCCACAACAGTAAACCACCACTGCCCAGCCCAATGAACAGGGTGCGCAGGCCCTGTAGCCATCCGCCACTGTAGGCAACCCCTATCGCCGAGTCGGCATAGCCCGACAGTGTCTGGTTGACCGGAATCATTGCAGCATCCTCGGCCTTCTCCAGCTTGACCGTTGACGCGCTGGCGAAGGTGTCAACCCATTGTTCCGCCAGTTCGTCTTCTCGCGAGTTGACTGCTTCGATACGGGGGCGACGCCAGCGCACCAGTCGATCGTTTGTCCACAGATACGCCAAGCTCAAGGGGATGAGGCCGATCAATACCGAGGTAGCCCCGAGGTACGCAAACAGCGCGACCAGCACCACTGCTTCGGCCAAGACCGGCCACGCCGAGCCAATCAGAAAGCCTAGCCACCGCTCCTGGGCCGTTATTCCTCTATCCAGTACCTTTACCAAGGTTCCGCCATGGAGTTGTCCATAAGCCTCGAAACGTTTGTCCAGCAACCCTCGGCACCAGCGCATAGAAAGCTGCTTCACGCGCTCTTGGCAGAGCCGCGCAAGGCACCAGGCTTGTAAAGGGGTCAACGAGGCTTGTAGTGCGACAAGGCATATGAAGGCACCGAGCAGAACGAGAGAAGACGTGGCCGAGGTAGACAGGTTGTCGATAATGTCGGCCAGGATCAGGGCAGGTACGACGGTCGCAACTTTGAGAACTAAGGTCGCGCTCAGGGCGGCGAAGAGGCCTCGGTAAATATGCATATCATTGCCTTATGCCTTTGAATGCGCTCTGCGGCGCGACTGGAATTCCGGACCTTATTAAATGAAAGCGCTCCAGTCCGGGTATGAAAACTTGTACGACTGAGGCGAGGCTGGGGTGCTCATATAGTGTGCGGTAGAATACAGTTTTATTATCCTTGCCCAGGTTGATCAGCGTGCGCTTGATCTGTCCGCGTACGCTTAGCTCTAGGCGAGGTGGATGATATTCAGGCACGTTGTACTTAGGGCGTGGGTGCAGAAGTGAGGATAGCTTTGCCGAGTATATGAGCACTTTTTCCGTGGTGAGATCTTCTTGTTTTTCTTTCGACCCATAAAGCTGTTCGCACTAAATCTGTTCAGTTACAGCGCGGTACATTGCAATGGATGGATTTATGGAGCTTCCCGAGCCGACGCCGCTGAGAGAACCTTCTTTTTTGCTGCGAGAAATAGCAATGCAAAATGGAAGGTCATAGAAGTCGTGGGTTAAGTATATATCTAGCTTTTTCGCATGGCAGAGAAGCTTGGTGTCATGTGCAAAGGTCTCTTCCAGAAAAGAATCGGAGGGTCGATAGATTTCTGGGGGCGAGCTCAGATTGCAAAGCGATAGATAGTACATTGACAGGGCGTGACGTTCGATCGTTTCATTCATGGCATGTAAGAGGGCTTCACTCTCGGTGCAGCCAATCGCTGTTCCAGAGTTGCTCGCATATTTGGCAAGAAATCCTGCTGCAGTTTTCTCAATTGCTTCAAGGTTGCTGGAGGAGGGAGCTATCAATATCGCTGGTATTTTTATTTCATCGTAGCTGTCCAATGCTTGAAGTGCAAAATAAGGTATTTTGCAGCTAGGCGGGATGGACTTTAGTAGCCAGTCGTCGAAAGGGGCTATGGATTGTAAGATTTTGTCACTTTCGATGATGTTTGGAGTGGCCTTGTCGACGAAGTAATGCTCTAGGCTTTCGGCAAGGGCTCCTAGTTCACAATGCTCCCCCTTTCCTGCTCCGCAAGAGACTTCCTTGTAAGTCCTGTCGTATAAGTGGCATGTGGCGACCAAGTTATTATTTTTTGATAGCTTTGTTTTCGAGTGAAAGCCCAGATGCTGATGTAGCCTTGTGAGGCGATTGTAGGCTTCTTCTGTGGTCAACTCGCGTTCGGTGATCATCTTTAGCTCCTAGGTCAGGCCAGAAGGGGCAAAGCCCCTTCTGGCTTAGTGCTTACAGCATGTTGAGGAAGTCAACCTCGGACTCGGTAAATGTGTAGTTCATCACGCGAGAGATCTGAGGCATGTTGATTTCAGAACGACGACGTCCCATGGCTATTGCTCCTATAAAGTTGATTTGAGTGCGCCTTTCAGCGCGTCACTGTTGTATCACTTGTTTTTTTCTTGGTTCAAGAGCTGCTCGTGATTTCTTGAGGAAAGTTGACGTAGGATTTTTTACTAAGTTTTGAGGGGCGATTCCTGCAGTTATTAAGAGATAAAGAAAAAGCACTAATAATTAGCCGGTTAGCATTTTCTGAGGGCTGGATAGGCTAAACATTCAGTAAAAACCTGAAGGGATTGCGATCGCTCAGCAGGGGGCAGCGCGGTCATCGTGAGCCCAAGCAAGTTCAGGTTTTCCTGTGGGTAATCTTCCTTGCTTTTGAGGCCTGCCTGGATCTCATAGGGGGAAACTAAACTGTCGTCATATACCCGTCGGCCATTGGTTGGTACTAAGGCGAAACCGTCACAGGGCACGCTACGATCTTGACTTGATTGCCAAAAAATAATCAGATTTTTCCCGTTGCGTGTAGGCCGTTTCTGAAATAGCTTTCAACCGCCTTTGCGCCATTGCGGTGGTTTTCTGGGCGGCCTAGTCTGGCTTTGTCGTTGCCAAAGCAGCGACCGGGCCTGCAAGCCTGATCAGGAAACGAATGTTGTTCACCGTAAGCCAATGGCACGCCATTGGCCCGCTTGATGGTGGCTGCGTGCGGGAGGTTTTCGAACCTGCCGGTTTTCGTTCTCTGTCCGGTCTTGCAGACCCGTACGTGGCCGCCACCCATCACACTGCAAGTCATGAGTGCGGCTCTTGTGAACCTACAGAGAGCTAAAGCATGCTGAAAATTGTCCCCGATCCACCCCACGATCCCCCTTTTGTTGAAGACCCCCCGATGCAGCGGCAGAGGCCTGCTGTAAGGCTTCGTTGATATGTCGCCTGGTCCGGCCCTTTCGCGGGTGAACCCGCTCCCACAGGGTCTCCCAGGATTTCAAGGCTTGTGCCGTACCTATGGGAGCGGGTTTACCCGCGAAGAGGCCGGCCGAGGCAGTCGAGAATTTTCAGGGGGATTGAACAATGACAACAGACGACACCCAGTTCACTGTCGGCAAGACAACTTTCTACCAAGGCGAAAACGGCGCCCATCCGCTGTTTCGCATCGAGGCGGGCATACCGTGCAGGGACGCACGCGAGCAGTCTTCGGAGTTGATGGGCTACGTGCGCGAGCTGACCATCATCGGGTTGATGGATGAGAAACCGATGATGATCTGGGCGGCCCATTACCTGAGTGCGATGGCCAAGGCGCTGATGGATGATGCTGAGTTGGGCATGAAGCAGTAAGGGGTTGGCTTCAGGTTACATGAAGGCCGCCATGTGTTCGGCGCAGCAAATCCAGCGCCTGTGGCGGACGCCTGGCGAACCACCACAAAGCCCAGACCAGCCAGGTGGCGGACCCACCCCCCAACCGTCGCCCAACCCACCAATCCCCACGAAGACAGTCGGATTTGGTCAAAATTTGTGCTATATTCCGCGCCCGCGATTTCCCTGCACAACAGAACCGGTCACTGACATGCAAGCAGCCAAACCACTCTACGACTATCCCAAGTACTGGGCCGAATGCTTCGGACCAGCACCTTTCCTGCCGATGAGCAGGGAGGAGATGGATCTGCTCGGCTGGGATTCCTGCGATATCATCATCGTGACCGGTGATGCCTACGTCGACCACGCGTCGTTCGGCATGGCCATCATCGGCCGCCTGCTGGAGGCCCAGGGCTTCCGCGTGGGCATCATTGCCCAGCCGAACTGGCAGTCGAAAGACGACTTCATGAAGCTCGGCGAGCCGAACCTGTTCTTCGGCGTGGCCGCGGGCAACATGGACTCGATGATCAACCGCTATACGGCGGACAAGAAGATCCGTTCCGACGACGCCTACACCCCTGGTGGCCTGGCCGGCAAGCGCCCGGACCGTGCCAGCCTGGTGTACAGCCAGCGTTGCAAGGAAGCCTACAAGCACGTGCCGATCGTGCTGGGTGGCATCGAGGCTTCGCTGCGGCGCATCGCCCATTACGATTACTGGCAGGACAAGGTCCGTCATTCGATCCTGGTCGACGCCAGTGCCGATATCCTGCTGTACGGCAACGCCGAGCGGGCCATCGTCGAGGTTGCCCAGCGCATGTCCCAGGGCGAAAAGATCGAGCACATCACCGATGTGCGTGGCACCGCATTCATTCGCCGTGACACGCCTGCGGACTGGTTCGAGATCGACTCCACCCGCATCGACCGCCCGGGCCGCGTCGACAAGATCATCAACCCGTACGTGAACACCCAGGACACCCAGGCCTGTGCCATCGAGCAGGCCAAAGGCGACCAGGAAGACCCGAACGAAGCCAAGGTGGTGCAGATTCTCGACAGCCCGCGTATGACCCGCGACAAGTCGGTGATCCGTCTGCCTTCATTTGAAAAGGTGCGTAACGACCCGGTGCTCTACGCCCACGCCAACCGCGTGCTGCACCTGGAAACCAACCCGGGCAACGCTCGTGCGCTGGTACAGAAGCATGGCGAAGTGGACGTGTGGTTCAACCCGCCACCCATCCCCATGACCACTGAAGAAATGGACTACGTGTTCGGCATGCCCTACGCGCGTATTCCGCACCCAGCGTATGGCAAAGAGCGCATTCCGGCCTACGAGATGATCCGCTTCTCGGTGAACATCATGCGTGGCTGCTTCGGTGGCTGCACCTTCTGCTCGATCACCGAGCACGAAGGCCGCATCATCCAGAACCGCTCGCACGAGTCGATCCTGCACGAGATCGAGGAGATGCGCGACAAGGTGCCGGGCTTCACCGGCGTGGTCTCTGACCTTGGCGGCCCGACCGCCAACATGTACCGCATCGCTTGCAAAAGCCACGAAATCGAGAAGCACTGCCGCAAGCCGTCGTGCGTGTTCCCTGGCATCTGTGAAAACCTCAACACCGACCACAGCTCGCTGATCGAGCTGTACCGCAAGGCCCGTGCCCTGCCGGGTGTGAAGAAGATCCTGATTGCCTCGGGCCTGCGCTACGACCTGGCCGTGGAATCGCCGGAATACGTCAAGGAGCTGGTGACCCACCACGTGGGCGGTTACCTGAAGATTGCCCCGGAGCACACCGAGCGTGGCCCGCTGGACAAGATGATGAAGCCGGGCATCGGCACCTACGACCGCTTCAAGCGCATGTTCGAGAAGTACTCGAAAGAAGCGGGCAAGGAGCAGTACCTGATTCCGTACTTCATCGCGGCGCACCCGGGCACCACCGACGAAGACATGATGAACCTGGCCCTGTGGCTCAAGGGCAACGGCTTCCGCGCCGACCAGGTGCAGGCGTTTTACCCGTCGCCAATGGCCTCGGCCACGGCCATGTACCATTCGGGCAAGAACCCGCTGCGCAAGGTGACCTACAAGAGCGAAGGCGTGGAAATCGTCAAGAGCGACGAGCAGCGCCGCCTGCACAAGGCGTTCCTGCGTTACCACGACCCGAAAGGTTGGCCGATGCTGCGTGAAGCGCTGGAGCGCATGGGCCGGGCCGACCTGATCGGTCCGGGCAAGCACCAGCTGATCCCGCTGCACCAGCCGCAGAGTGACACCTACCAGAGCGCGCGTCGCAAGAACTCGACCCCGGCTGGCAGCCACAAGGTGGGCAAGGAACAGAAGATCCTTACCCAGCACACTGGCCTGCCGCCGCGTGGCAGCGATGGCAGCAAGCCGTGGGACAAGCGCGAGCAGGCCAAGGCCGACGCGTTTGCCCGCAACCAGCAGGCGGCCAAGGAGCGCAAGGAAGCAGCCAAGGGTGGTAAGGGCAGCGGCAAGAAACCGCGCCAGCCTGTCATCCCGCGTTGATTTCTGGGGCCGCCTTGCGGCCCAATCGCCGGCAAGCCAGCTCCCACAGGTACAGCGCAAGCCTTGGCTTTTGTGCATTGGCTGAGGGAGTTGGCTCCCCGGCACAGCGCCAGCCTTGGCTTTTGTGCATTGGCTGAGGGAGTTGGCTCCCCGGCACAGCGCCAGCCTTGGCCTTCGTGCAATCCCTGTGGGAGCTGGCTTGCTGGCGATTGGGCTGCAAAGCAGCCCCTGTATCAGCTTTAGTCGGGCCTTTTGTCGACCCACTTCGGCGCCACCGGCGCGACAAAGCTGTCCATGCCGTCCAGCAGCTCATCCGGCAGCTGCCCCAGCAGCAACATCGCCCGGTGCTGCGGGCGCACGAAGCCTTCTTCGACAACGTGATCGAGGAACCCGCCCAGCTTCTCGTAGAAGCCGTTCACATCCAGCAGGCCCAGCGGCTTGGCGTGATAGCCCAGTTGCCCCCAGGTCCAGACTTCAAACAATTCTTCCAGCGTACCCAGCCCACCCGGCAGGGCGATGAAGGCATCGCTCAGCTCGGCCATGCGTGCCTTGCGTGCATGCATGCCGTCGACTACTTCCAGGCGGGTCAGGCCTTTATGGCCGACTTCGGCATCCAGCAGGCTTTGCGGGATGATCCCGACCACGTCACCACCCGCAGCCATCGCTGCGTCGGCAACCACCCCCATCAGGCCGACTGCCCCACCGCCGTAGACCAAGGTCAGACCCCGACGCGCAATGGCCTGGCCAAGCGCGACGGCTGCTTCACGGTAGGCAGGGTTGGCGCCGATGCTGGCGCCGCAGAATACACAAACGGAACGTACGGGCATTGCTCATCTCCTGTCACTCAGGTAGACAGGGTACGGCGCACGCACGCTGCTTCCAAGGTAGCATTCATTCCGGGCGGGAGAATTCGCAGATGGCGCCCGTAGCCCCGTGGGCATAGGCGGCGAGCAGGCTGTTGATAAATGCGGAGATGGGCATTTGGTATTGCTCCTAAATGAGAGGTTGTCCCATCGTCTATTAAAAGGGCATGATGTGCCCTTAGATTGGTTGTATACAATCCATTGAACAATTCTACTGACTGACCACTTGACACCCCCTTGACCCATATCAGCGAGGGGAGGAACGGTTTCAGGCAGTCTCGCAATTGATAAAACCCTGCCAAGGAGATTCATGATGTTTGCGAAAGCTGTAGCGGTATCCCTGCTGACCCTCGCCAGCGCCTCTGTCTTCGCCGCCGAGTGCTCGGTAACGGTCGAGTCGACCGACCAGATGTCGTACACCACCAAAGAATTCACCGTCGACAAGAGCTGCAAGGAATTCACCGTCAAACTGACCCACTCCGGCAACCTGCCGAAGAACGTCATGGGCCATAACCTGGTGATCAGCAAGACTGCCGACATGCAGGGCATTGCCACCGAAGGCATGACCCAGGGCATCGAGAAGGGTTATCTGAAAGAAGATAACGCCAACATCATTGCCCACACCGCGATGATCGGTGCGCCGGAAAAAGAAACCGAAGTCAAATTCGACACTTCCAAGCTGGAAGCCGGTGGTGACTACAGCTTCTTCTGCACCTTCCCGGGCCACATCTCGATGATGAAGGGCAAGGTTGTAGTCAAGTAATCAAGGCCTGATGCCCGACTTTGTGGGAGCGGGTTTACCCGCGAATGCGTCGGTGCAGCTACCACCGCATTCGCGGGTGAACCCGCTCCCACAGTTCACCCACAGGCCTTTCTACATTGATCAAGGGGCGAAAGGCAGTTCGCGCTTGTGCTGGGTCTTGCGGTAGGTGGCGACGATGATGTCGAATGCTGCCTGGTCAACCGGTTGCCCATGCAGGAACGCGTCGATCTGCTGGTAGGTCACGCCATGCGACGCTTCGTCCGGCTTGCCCGGCTCCAGGTCTTCCAGGTCCGCAGTCGGCACCTTCTCCACCAGTGATTCCGGCGCACCGAAGCTGCGCGCAATGGCCCGTACCTGATTTTTCACCAGCCCGCTCAGCGGCGCCAGGTCGCAGGCACCGTCACCAAACTTGGTAAAGAAGCCCATCACCGCCTCGGCGGCGTGGTCGGTGCCGATCACCAGGCCTGCGCGGGCGCCGGCGATGGTGTACTGGGCGACCATGCGCGTGCGCGCCTTGACGTTGCCGACCACGAAGTCGACCAAGGTTGGCGAGCCGTTCTTCAGTGCTTCAACTTCATTCGCCAGCGCCCGCACTGCCGGGGCGATGTCCACGGTGTGCAGTTCATCGGCATTGATCACTTCCAGGCACGCCTGGGCGTCATGCTCGTCGTGCTGCACTTGATACGGCAGGCGTACCGCAATGAAGGTGTAGGCCTTGTCCCCGGTTTCGGCGCGCAGTTCGTTGATGGCGCGCTGGGCGAGCAGGGCGGCGGTCAGCGAGTCGACGCCGCCGCTGATGCCCAGCACCAGGGTCTTGAGCCGGGCATTGGCCAGGCAGTCCTTGATGAACGCCACGCGGCGGGCGACTTCGGCCTCGAGCGCGGCGGCGTCGGCGAATGGCGGCTGGACCTTCAGCGCCTGGGCAATCTCTAGCTGAACCGCTTGCATGGGTTACTCCTTGCTGGGGACTTTGAATACATGGCGCAGGTAGGCGACGAAGTTCTCGTCGCGGCACTGGGTCTTGGCGGCCTCATCGGAAATCTTGGCCACCGGTGCACCGTTGCAGTCGGTCATTTTAAGCACGATGCTCATCGGTGCCACACCTGGAATGTCGCAGGTCAGGTTGGTGCCGATGCCAAAGCTGACATTGATGCGACCGCGCAGGGCACGGAATATCTCGAGGGCCCGGGTAAGGTTGAGCCCGTCGGAGAACACCAGGGTCTTGGTCATCGGGTCGATACCCAGCTTCTGATAGTGCGCTATGGCCTTTTCGGCCCATGCCACTGGCTCGCCCGAGTCGTGGCGCAGGCCGTCGAACAGCTTGGCGAAGTACAGGTCGAAGTCGCTGAGGAATGCATCCATGGTGATGCAGTCGGTCAGGGCGATACCGAGCAGGCCGCGGTACTCGCGGACCCAGCAGTCCAGGGCGGCGATCTGGCTGTCGATCAGCCGTGGGCCGAGCTGCTGATGGGCCATGATCCACTCGTGGGCCATGGTGCCCAGCGGCTTGATGTCCAGTTTCCATGCCAGATCGACATTGCTGGTACCGACAAAGCGGCCCGGGAAATCGTCGCGCAGCACGCGTACCACTTCTTCCTGCACACGGCTGGAAAAGCGCCGGCGGGTACCGAAGTCGGCCACCTGCAGTTCGGCCAGCTCGTCGTCGCTGGCGTGCGCGCGCAGCCAGTCGAACTTGCGGTAGAGCTGGTCGCGGGCCTCGGCCAGGCGCAGGCGCGGGTGCAGATGGCGGTTGCGTACTTCGCTGATGATTGCCAGCAGCGGCACTTCGAACAGGATCACATGCAGCCACGGGCCTTTCAGGCGCAGGAACAGCTGGTCGTTTTCAATGCCGATGCGCACGTAACGAAGGTTGAAGCGGAACAGGCGCAGAAAACGCAGGAAGTCCGGCTTGAGGAAGCTGATGCGTTCGAGAAACCCCAGCTGGCCATCATCGAGGGTGAGGTCGCTGAGCAGTTCGAGCTGGTTGCGGATCTCGCCGAGGTAGGGGCGCAGGTCCTCGCCGTTGCGGCAGCGGAACTCCCATTCGACGTCAGCGTCAGGGTAGTTGTGCAGCACGCCCTGCATCATGGTGAGTTTGTAGAAGTCGGTGTCGAGCAGGTTGTGCACGATGCGCTCGGCAAATGCGCTTTCGCTCATCAAGGGGGCTCCGGAAGCGGCGAATGGCGGACATTGTGCCAGCCTTTTTGGGCTGGTAGTGCCTGGGATGGCCTCTTCGCGGGTGAACCCGCTCCCACAGAGGCCGTGGACCGGCCAAAACAGAGGTGTTTTTCCGTGCACCGGCTAGCCTTCAAACGGTGCCGCCTGTAGCAGTCGCGCACCAGTGGTGTGCACTTCGGTGACGTCTGCTGTTACAGGGCGGTTGCACGTAAACACTTGTCAGGGTTGCAATGATGGCACTCGACGGTTGCTCCTTGTCTGTACGGGTGGTAGCGCCTGTCGCGTGGAAGACGGTTGCACGCTCAGTAAAGAAAAGGCCGTCGGTCGCCTGCAGGCGACCCGCGCAGTGTGTTTTCCCGGAAGACAAAACCTATGGCACGGCCCTTGCTCTGAGGACAGGGCTGAGAAGTTGTAGTGCCAACCAAAAAAAACTCTAGGAGCACCACCTCATGTCGCAGACGTTTTACAAGAAAGGTTTCCTGGCACTGGCCGTGGCTACGGCACTGGGTGTTTCTTCGTATGTTCAGGCCGACGTCAAGATCGGCGTAGCGGGCCCCATGACCGGGGCAAACGCAGCGTTTGGCGAGCAGTACATGAAAGGTGCGCAGGCAGCGGCCGACAAGATCAACGCCGCCGGTGGCGTCAACGGCGAGAAAATCGTCCTGGTCAAAGGCGATGACGCCTGCGAACCGAAGCAGGCCGTGGCTGTGGCCAACCGCCTGGTCGACCAGGACAAGGTCATCGGCGTGGTAGGGCATTTCTGCTCCTCCAATACCATCCCGGCCTCCGAGGTGTATGACGAAGCTGGCGTAATCGCCATTACCCCGGGCTCTACCAACCCGCAGGTCACCGAGCGTGGGCTTAGCGCCATGTTCCGGATGTGCGGCCGTGACGATCAGCAGGGCATCGTCGCCGGTGACTACATTGTCGATGTGCTCAAGGGCAAGAAAGTCGCGGTGCTGCACGACAAGGACACTTATGGCCAAGGCCTGGCCGATGCGACCAAGGCGCAGTTGACCAAACGCGGAGTCACGCCGGTGCTGTATGAAGGCCTGACCCGCGGCGAGAAAGACTTCAGCGCCGTGGTCACCAAGATCCGCTCCACCGGTGCCGACGTGGTGTACTTCGGCGGCCTGCACCCGGAAGCCGGCCCGCTGGTCCGCCAGCTGCGCGAGCAGGGCCTGAAGGACGTCAAGTTCATGTCCGACGACGGCATCGTCACCGACGAACTGGTGTCCACCGCCGGTGGTGCGCAGTACGTTGATGGCGTCTACATGACCTTCGGTGCCGACCCGCGCATGCTGCCCGACAGCAAGGCCGTGGTCGAGGAGTTCCGCAAGGCCGGTACCGAGCCTGAAGGCTACACCCTGTACGCCTATGCCTCGCTGCAGGCCTTGGCTGCTGCCTTCAATGGCTCGAAGTCGAACAAGGGCGAGGACGCGGCCAAGTGGCTCAAGGCCAACCCGGTGAAGACTGTGATGGGTGAGAAAAAGTGGGACAGCAAGGGCGACCTGACCGTGTCCGACTACGTGGTCTACCAGTGGGACAAGGACGGCAAGTACCACCAGCTGGAAAAACAAAAATAACAACGGCCAACGGCCCGGGCGCCTCGCGCCGGGCCGCAGCCCCGCGGTACCTGTCCTTATTCGGAGATCTGCACGGTTCTGCGCCGTATGAGGCCGCGTCATCCGTGGCCGGCGCCCGTGCAGTCTCAATCAGGTGAGATTGCGTTATGGATGGTATTTTCCTGCAGCAACTGGTCAACGGCCTGACCCTCGGGTCGGTCTATGGCCTGATCGCCATCGGCTACACAATGGTCTATGGCATTATCGGCATGATCAACTTCGCGCACGGCGAGGTGTATATGATTTCCGCGTACCTCGCGGCAATCAGCCTGGCATTGCTGGCTTACTTCGGTGTCGAATCGTTCCCCCTGCTGATGCTCGGCACCCTGTTGTTCACCATCGTCGTCACCGGTGTATACGGCTTCACCATCGAGCGCATCGCCTACAAACCCCTGCGCAACTCCACCCGCCTGGCCCCGCTGATCAGCGCCATCGGCATTTCACTGATCCTGCAGAACTACGCGCAGATCAGCCAGGGCGCCCGCCAGCAAGGCGTGCCAACCCTGCTTGAAGGCGCAATGCGTGTCGAAGTCGGCACCGGCTTCGTGCAACTGACCTACACCAAGATCTTCATCCTGGTGGCAGCGTTCCTGGGCATGGGCCTGCTTACCTATGTGATCAAGTACACCAAGCTCGGCCGCATGTGCCGCGCCACCCAGCAAGACCGCAAGATGGCCTCGATCCTGGGCATCAACACCGACCGGGTGATTTCCTATGTGTTCGTCATCGGTGCAGTGATGGCCGCCCTGGCTGGCGTGCTGATCACCATGAACTACGGCACCTTCGACTTCTACGCCGGCTTCATCATCGGCATCAAGGCGTTCACCGCTGCGGTGCTCGGCGGCATCGGCTCGCTGCCTGGCGCCATGCTTGGCGGGATCATCCTGGGGATTTCCGAGTCGCTGTTCTCCGGCCTGATCAACTCCGACTACAAGGACGTGTTCAGCTTCTCGCTGCTGGTGATGATCCTTATCTTCCGCCCACAAGGCCTGCTGGGTCGCCCGCTCGTGGCTAAGGTGTGAACATGTCCACTGCCAAAACTGCCCCTGTTTCCGAAACCAGCGGTTTCGATCTCAAACGCAGCCTGCTGGAGACCATCGTCGCCGGCCTGCTGGCGCTCATTGTCTTTGGCCCGGTCGTCGGCGTGGTGCTCGACGGCTACACCTTCAATGCCGAACCCCGCCGCGTGGCATGGCTGGTGGGTGGGGTGATGCTCGGCCGCTTCCTGCTCAGCCTGTATTTGCAGACGGGCGCCGGCCGCCGCATGCTCCAGGGCTTCGATAGTGGCGGCTCGGGCGTGCATGTGAACGCGCCGGACTACAAGTCGCGGCTGCGCTACATCATCCCGGCACTGATCGTGATCGCCATCGTCTTCCCGATCTTTGCCAACAAGTACCTGCTGACCGTGGTCATCCTCGGCCTGATCTACGTGTTGCTGGGCCTTGGCCTGAACATCGTGGTAGGCCTGGCCGGCCTGCTGGACCTGGGTTACGTGGCGTTCTACGCCATTGGTGCCTACGGCCTGGCGCTGGGCTACCAGTACCTTGGCCTGGGCTTCTGGAGCGTGCTGCCGCTGGCGGCCATCGCTGCTGCGCTGGCGGGGTGCATACTGGGCTTCCCGGTGTTACGCATGCACGGTGACTACCTGGCCATCGTGACCCTGGGCTTTGGCGAGATCATCCGCCTGGTGCTGAACAACTGGCTGTCGTTCACCGGTGGCCCCAACGGCATGCCAGCGCCGTCGCCGACTTTCTTCGGCCTGGAATTCGGCCGCCGGGCCAAGGATGGCGGGGTGCCGATCCATGAGTTCTTCGGCTTCGATTACAACGCCAACCTGAAGTTCGTGTTCATCTACGCGGTGCTGTTCATGGTGGTGCTGGCCGTTCTGTACATCAAGCACCGTCTGACCCGCATGCCGGTCGGCCGGGCCTGGGAAGCACTGCGTGAAGACGAGATCGCCTGCCGTTCGATGGGCCTCAACCACGTACTGGTCAAGCTTTCGGCCTTTACCCTGGGTGCCTCCACAGCCGGCCTTGCCGGGGTGTTTTTCGCCACCTACCAAGGCTTCGTCAACCCGTCGTCGTTCACCTTCTTCGAATCCGCGCTGATCCTTGCCATCGTGGTGCTGGGTGGCATGGGCTCGACCGTGGGCGTGGTCATCGCGGCGTTCGTGCTGACCGTGGCGCCCGAGCTGCTGCGCAGCTTCTCCGAGTACCGGGTGCTGCTGTTCGGCGTGCTGATGGTGCTGATGATGATCTGGCGACCGCGTGGGCTGATCCGCATCAGCCGTACCGGTGTGACCCCGCGTAAAGGAGTGGCGCCATGAGCGACGATATCATTCTATCGGTCGACAACCTGATGATGCAGTTCGGCGGCATCAAGGCGCTCAGCGACGTCAGCCTGAAGGTCCGGCGCAACCAGATCTTCGCCCTGATCGGCCCCAACGGCGCCGGCAAGACCACGGTGTTCAACTGCCTGACCGGCTTTTACAAGGCCAGCGGCGGGCGTATCGAGTTGAACGTGCGCGGCAGCCGGACCAACGTCATCCAGCTGCTTGGCGAGCGTTTCCAGGCCGCCGACTTCGTTTCGCCGGCGCGCTTTGTCAACCGCATGTACTACAAGATGTTTGGCGGTACCCACCTGGTCAACCGCGCCGGCCTGGCGCGCACCTTCCAGAACATTCGCCTGTTCAAGGAAATGTCGGTGGTGGAAAACCTGCTGGTCGCCCAGCACATGTGGGTCAACCGCAACCTGCTGGCCGGGGTGTTCAACACCAAGGCCTACCGCAAGGCTGAAAGCGACGCACTGGACCACGCGTTCTACTGGCTGGAAGTGGTCGACCTGGTCGACTGCGCCAACCGCCTGGCCGGCGAACTGTCGTACGGGCAGCAGCGCCGCCTGGAAATTGCCCGGGCCATGTGCACGCGGCCGAAGATCATTTGCCTGGACGAACCGGCAGCCGGGCTGAACCCACAGGAAACCGAGGCCCTCAGCCGCATGATCCGGGTGCTGCGTGACGAGCACGACATCACCGTGGTGCTGATCGAACACGATATGGGCATGGTCATGAGCATTTCGGACCACATCGTGGTGCTGGACCATGGCAACGTGATTGCCGAAGGCGCGCCGCTGGACATCCGCCACAACCCGACGGTGATCGCCGCCTACCTGGGTGCCGACGAAGAGGAACTGGTATGAGTGCACCCATTCTCGAGCTGAAGGACCTGGACGTGTTCTACGGGCCGATCCAGGCGCTGAAAAAAGTCTCCATGCACATCAACGAAGGCGAGACGGTAAGCCTGATTGGCGCTAACGGGGCGGGCAAGTCGACCCTGCTGATGTCGATTTTTGGCCAGCCGCGCGCGGCTTCCGGGCATATCGTGTACCGCGGCACCGACATCACCCGCAAGTCGTCGCACTACATCGCCTCCAACGGCATTGCCCAGTCGCCGGAAGGGCGCCGGGTGTTCCCCGACATGAGCGTCGAGGAAAACCTGATGATGGGTACCATCCCCATCGGCGACAAGCATGCCGCTGAAGACATGCAGCGCATGTACGAGCTGTTTCCGCGCTTGAAGGAGCGGCGTAATCAGCGGGCCATGACCATGTCGGGCGGCGAGCAGCAGATGCTGGCGATTGCCCGGGCGCTGATGAGCCGGCCGAAGTTGCTGCTGCTGGATGAGCCATCGCTGGGGCTGGCGCCGATCGTGGTCAAGCAGATCTTCTCGACCTTGCGCGAGCTGGCCAAGACCGGCATGACCATCTTCCTGGTGGAGCAGAACGCCAACCATGCGCTGAAGTTGTCGGACCGGGCTTATGTGATGGTCAACGGGCAGATCCGCATGACCGGGACGGGGCAGGAGCTGCTGGTCAATGAGGAAGTGCGCAACGCTTACCTTGGGGGGCATTGAGTTGTATCGGGGCTGCAACGCAGCCCCATTCTCAATGTGGACAACTTGTCGAAGGCCTCTCATCCTCCCCGCATTCATCCTACCGCAAGCCGTTGTTTCCACAGGCCAGATGTTGTCCACGGTAAATGTGGAACCGCCTGTGGAAAACATGGTAGCACCTCGCTGAATCCCTTTGATGGCAAGGCTTGTAGGGCTGTGATCATTTTTTGATCAGATGCCCCCCTGTGGATGAATTCCCAGGATTATCAATGCCCTGCAAGCGCCGTGAGTGACGGCCAAATCCTGTGGATAACTCTGTGCAAAAACCTTGGACAGACGGCTGCAGGCGGCATGCTTGAAAGCCTTGCGCCATCATCTAGAAGATATCCACCGACCATCATTAGCTGAAAGGGTTCCGCGCGGTGGACAAGTTGCCCCCAATCCGTGGGGAAAGGCTTGTGGATAACATGCGCATAGCTGGCTGCGAGCCTTCTACTGCAAGGCTTTGCCGGATATGAACAAAAAATGACCAGCGGCCTGGATAACTTGCTGTCGGCGTCCGGCGCGGGCATGCTGCAAAACTGCCGACCACAACCCACCGTGAGGAACAGAGCATGACGTCCACCGTATTCATCACTGGCGCCACTTCAGGTTTTGGCGAGGCCACCGCGCGGCGCTTTGCCGAAGCGGGCTGGAAGCTGGTACTAACCGGCCGTCGCAAGGAACGCCTGGATGCCCTGTGTGCCGAACTGTCAGCCAAGACCGAAGTGCATGGCCTGGTGCTCGACGTACGTGACCGCAAAGCCATGGAGCAAGCCATCGGCAACCTGCCGGCCGGTTTCGAGAAAATTCGTGGCCTGGTCAACAATGCCGGCCTCGCGCTGGGTGTGGATGCCGCGCAGAACTGCAGCCTGGACGACTGGGAAACCATGGTCGACACCAACATCAAGGGCCTGATGTACACCACACGCCTGCTGCTCCCACGGCTGATCGCCCATGGCCGCGGGGCGTCGATTCTCAACGTCGGTTCGGTGGCGGGCAACTACCCGTACCCAGGCAGCAACGTGTATGGCGGTACCAAGGCCTTTGTCGGCCAGTTCTCGTTGAGCCTGCGCTGCGACCTGCGAGGCACGGGTGTGCGCGTGAGCAATATCGAACCGGGCCTGTGTGAAAGCGAGTTCTCGCTGGTGCGCTTCGGCGGGGATCAGGCCAAGTACGACGCTACTTATGCTGGCGCCGAACCGATCCAGCCGCAGGACATTGCCGAGACCATTTTCTGGATTCTCAACCAGCCGGCGCATATCAACATCAACAGCCTGGAGCTGATGCCGGTGAGCCAGGATTGGGCAGGGCTGTCGATCGACCGGTCGGTCAAGGGCTGATCCGAGGGCCAATCGTCGGCAAGCCAGGCCCCCACAGGTACACCACAGATTTTCAGAGCTGTGCAGTACCTGTGGGAGCCTGGCTTGCCGGCGATTCCGTCAGCCCAAGCGCTGCAACCCTTCCAGGCAGGTCGCCAAATGGTAGGGGGTTGTGGAAGGCATATCATGCCGGCTTACCGCCCCGTCACCATTGCGGCACTCGTACCAGCCCGCGTCCCGCAGGAACCTGGCCTCCAGCACCTGCAACTGCCCCGGCAACCTTGCCTCGCCCCCAGCCCGCAACACCAGCGCCCGCAGGTATTCCGCCTGTGCCCAGACGCGCTGGGTGGCATCAAGCACCTTGCCATCCACATCCAGCATCGCCAGCACCGCGCCCTGCTTGACCCCCTGCTGTTCGGCAAACCCGAAAGCCCGGTCGATGGACGCATGCAGCGGCGTGTCACGCAGCAGCGCCGAGGTGTGCAGCAAATAGAACCACTCGAACTGGTGCCCGGGTTCGAACCAGTTATCCACAGCGCCGAGTGGCTTTTCCAGCATCACGCCGTGGACCGGTTCGATGAAGTTTGCCTCAAGCGCTTCGCAGAGCTGTAGCAGCGACTGTCTGGCATGTTCGTCGTCACGTACGGCCAGCACCTGCAAGAAGGCCTCGGCCAGGTGCATCTGCGGATTTTGCAGCGCACCGCTGCCCAGGTTGCCCCAGTCTTCACCCAGGCTGGCCTCAAAAAGACCATCGTCGCGGGCGAACTGCTGGTTGATGATGTCCAGCGCGGCATCCAGGGTGGACTCGACCAGGTGCTCACGCACCTTGCCCCAGTAATGCGCGCAGGCGAAGACGATAAAGGCGTGGGTGTACAGGTCCTTGCGCCGGTCCAGCGGTTTGCCCTGGGCATCGATGCTATAGAACCAGCCACCGTGTTCGGCGTCGTGGAAGTGTTTTTGCAGCGAACGGAACAAGGCTGCCGCACGTTCTGCCGCGCCGGGTTGCCCGATGCGGCTGCTGAACAGGTACAGCTGGCGCGCGCAGGCCATGGCCCGGTAGCGCTGCACCGGCAAGGGCAGATGCTGGGCGTCCAGGGCTTCATAGGGCAGGGCCATGTCGGCATTCCAGCCCGGGCCTTGCCACATTGGCACGATGCATTCGGCGAAGTGCTGGGTGAAGCGGGCCAGTTCGGGGAGAGTAGGGCGGGGGTCGGACATTTCGGCGCTCGTCGCTGTCGGGCAGGGCGCCATGGTAGCAGAACTGCGGTTTTCGGTAGCCTGTGGCCGGCAAGCCAGCTGCCACAGGTTAGCGATCAGCTCCGGTTGCCAAGCCCCTGCCAATGCCGCGCCCCGACAAAGATGAAGCGCAGCTGCTGGGTGATCTTTTCCTGCGGCGTCAGCGCCTGTGGATAACCCGCATCGGGGCTGTCGATAAGCTCCGGCAGGGTAGCAAACACTGTCTTCACCACCAGGTCGGCCATCACCGCCAGCGCTGCGTTGTCCAGATGCTGCCAGCGCTTCATGCGTGCCAGGTCAGTGGCCAGGTCGTCGCTGATGTCCTGGCGCAGGCGCGCGATAGCCTGGCGCACGGCATGTGATCCGCCGTACTGCTCACGGGCCAGAAACAGGAACTGTGCACGGTGGGCGGCCACGACATCGAGAAAGATGCGCACCGATGCATCGGTAATGCCGCCCAGTTCGAATTCGTTTTGCCGTACCAGGCGGATGGTCTGGCGGAAGGTAGTGTCGATCTCGGCCACCAGGGCCAGGCCCAGGGCGTCCATGTCGGTAAAGTGTCGGTAGAAACCGGTGGGCACGATGCCGGCTGTCTTCGCCACTTCACGCAGGCTGATACTGCCGAAACCACGGCCACTCTCCATCAGCAGGCAGGCGGCATCGAGCAGGGCCTGGCGGGTCTGTAGTTTCTGTTCGGCGCGCGGCAGCATGTTGCGGGCTTCTATGACGGTAAGGCTGGGCACTCTAGATAAAAAAACAAAGCCCGGTCAATGGACCGGGCCTGGAGGGGAGCAAGCGTTGTGACAGAGGTTGTTCTTTTCGGCCATGGCGATCAGCTCACACGGCTGATTTCAACCAGGCGATCCGAGCCACCTTCGGCAACGCGGCCAGTGCGTTCGATCAGGCGATCCGAGCCACCTTCGGCAACGCGGCCAGTGCGCTCGATCAGGCGATCCGAGCCACCTTCGGCAACGCGACCAGTACGTTCGATCAGGCGATCCGAGCCACCTTCGGCAACGCGGCCAGTGCGTTCGATCAGGCGATCCGAGCCACCTTCGGCAACGCGGCCAGTGCGCTCGATCAGGCGATCCGAGCCACCTTCGGCAACGCGACCAGTACGTTCGATCAGGCGATCCGAGCCACCTTCGGCAACGCGGCCAGTGCGTTCGATCAGGCGATCCGAGCCACCTTCGGCAACGCGGCCAGTGCGTTCGATCAGGCGATCCGAGCCACCTTCGGCAACGCGGCCAGTGCGCTCGATCAGGCGATCTGAACCACCTTCGGCAACGGTTTTCAGCGGCTGGGCGATTTCGACAGCGCTGGAGTGTGATTCGGCGGTCAGGTGTTGCTCGCTGGCTGGCAGGGCAAAGGCATTGGCAGCCAGAAGGGACAGGGTCAGGCTCAGAAGATGGCGTTTCATGATTCGGTGCTCCTCTCGGGGGCTGGAAAGTGGGTACGAAGCCAATGCTACGCCGGGTAACGCCAGAGAGAAGTTCATACGGGTAATGGTAACAATCGACCGTATTGATAGAGGTTCGCAACGCGTCTAGGTAGCGCTTTTCAGCTGAAGGGGCGGCAGCCCGCTGTGCGGTACTCGGGTAACACGCGCGGCCTGGCGCGATCCATTGCCGAGCAAAAGGCCCGGAAAAACTTCGCTATCATGGCGCCACCGATAAAACCCCACGGGTTTTCATCAGTCCGAACTAGTGAATGCCATCGCAGCGCCTGTTTTGTGTCATATCGCAAGGAGAATCACGCAATGACGCGTCCCGCCAGAATCCTCGTCTGGACCCTCGCCACCCTCCTGACCCTCTTGGCGATCCTGGTGGTGGTCATCGCCACCTTTGACTGGAACCGCGTCAAACCGCTGCTGAACGAGAAGGTCTCCGAAGCCTTGTACCGGCCCTTCGCCATCAATGGCAACCTCGCCGTGCATTGGCGTACCGAGCCTGAAGAAGGTGGTTGGCGGGCCTGGGTGCCGTGGCCGCACTTCATTGCCGAAGACCTGACCCTGGGCAACCCCGAATGGCTCAAGGAGCCGAAGATGGTCGGTCTGGAGCGTGTCGAGTTCCGCCTGGCACCGTTGCCGTTGCTGTTCCAGCAGATCAGCATCCCGCGCATCGACCTGACCAGGCCCACCGCCAGCCTTACCCGCCTGGCCGATGGCCGGGCCAACTGGACCTTCGACTTTGGCCCCAAGGATGAAAACGCAGAACCCTCCAAGTGGCAGCTGGATATCGGTGCCATCGGGTTCGACCAAGGCAATGTCAGCTTCGACGACCAGACCCTGAAAACCAGCATGAAGGTGCAGATCGACCCGCTGGGCAAGCCGATCCCGTTCAGCGACATTGTCGGCAAGGCCAGCGCCGACAAAGCCGGCGGTGCGCAGGATTACGCCTTCGGCCTCAAGGCCCAGGGCCGTTACAAAGGCCAGCCGGTTGCCGGTACCGGCAAGATCGGCGGCCTGCTGGCCCTGCAGGACGCCAGCCAGCCGTTCCCGCTGCAGGCCGACGTGCGCATTGCCGACACCCATGTGGTGCTCGCCGGTACCCTGACCGACCCACGCAACCTCGGGGCTCTCGACCTGCGCCTGCGCCTGTCCGGTGCCAGCCTGGGCAACCTCTACCCGTTGACCGGGGTGACGTTGCCCGACACCCCGGCTTATTCCACCGACGGCCACCTGAACGCAAACCTGCATGCGCCGCAAGGGGCGACGTTCAATTACCAGGGCTTCAACGGCAAGATCGGCGACAGCGACATTCACGGTGATCTGGCCTTCGTCGCCAGCCAGCCACGGCCAAAGCTGTCGGGCAACCTGGTGTCCAACCAGTTGCTGTTCAAGGACCTGGCGCCGCTGATCGGCGCCGACTCCAACGCCGAGCAGAAGGCCCGCGGCGGTGCCAGCAAGCAGCCGAGCGGCAAGGTGCTGCCGGTGGAAGAGTTCCGCACCGAGCGCTGGCGCGCCATGGACGCCGACGTCACTTTTGCCGGTAAACGCATCGTACACAGCGCACAACTGCCGTTCACCGATCTGTCGGCCCATGTGATCCTGGACGACGGCCTGCTGCGCCTGGAGCCGCTGCGCTTCGGGGTGGCTGGCGGCAATCTGGCGGCCAAGGTGCGCCTGGATGGCCGCAACGTGCCGCTGCAAGGCCGCGCCCGGCTGACGGCACGTGGCTTCAAGCTCAAGCAACTGTTCCCTACCTTCGCGCCGATGCAAACCAGCTTTGGCGAGCTCAACGGTGATGCCGACATCAGCGGCCGGGGCAATTCGGTGGCGGCCCTGCTGGGCACCGCGAACGGGGATCTGCGCATGCTGATCAACGATGGCGCCATCAGCCGCAGCCTGATGGAGATCGCCGGGTTGAACGTGGGTAACTATGTGGTCGGCAAGCTGTTTGGCGACGAGGACGTGAAAATCAACTGCGCGGCCGCCGATGTGGGTATCAAGGACGGTCTTGCGAGTACGCGGCTGTTTATCTTCGATACCGAGAACGCGATCATCTACATCAACGGCACGGCCAATTTCGCCAGTGAGCAGCTGGACCTGAAAGTCACGCCGGAATCGAAAGGGTTGAGGCTGTTCTCGCTGCGTTCGCCGCTGTATGTACGCGGGCCGTTCGCCAAGCCGAGTGCCGGGGTGCAGGCAGTGCCGCTGGCGTTGCGTGGGGCGGGGATGGTGGCCTTGGGTGTGGTGGCCGGGCCGGCGGCAGGGTTGCTGGCGCTGATTGCACCTAGCAGCGGCGATGATCCCAACCAGTGCACACCGTTGTTGCAGCAGATGAAAGCCGGGAAAGCACCGGCGGCGGTGAAGGGGCGGAAATAGCAGAGGGCCGCTTTGCGGCCCATTCGCAGGCAAGCCAGCGCCCACAGGTATTGCGAAAGCCTGGGCTTTGCGCGGTACTTGTGGGCGCTGGCTTGCCTGCGAATGGGCTGCAAAGCAGCCCCTTGCGATTACAGCCCTTGCAGCAGGTCGGACATGTCGTCCGCGTGCTCTTCTTCCTGCGCCAGGATGTCCTCGAAGATACGCCGCGTAGTCGGGTCCTTATCCCCAATGTACTGAATGATCTCGCGGTAGCTGTCGATGGCAATCCGCTCCGCTACCAGATCCTCCAGCACCATCTCCTTCAACGAATTGCCCGCCACATACTGGGCGTGGGAATTCTTGGTCAGGTTGTCCGGGTTGAAATCCGGCTCGCCCCCCAATTGCACGATCCGCTCGGCAAGTTTGTCAGCGTGCTCGGCTTCCTGATTGGCATGCTCCAGGAACTCGCTGGCAGCCACGCTGGCCTTGATACCGCTGGCCATGAAGTAGTGCCGCTTGTAGCGTAAGACGCACACCAGCTCGGTGGCCAGCGACTCGTTGAGCAGGCGCAGGATCTCCTGGCGGTCAGCGTGGTAACCCTCGGTCACCGCGCCTTGCTCGACATGCTGGCGGGCACGTTCACGCAGGGTTTTAACATCGGTCAGTTCAGTCGCATTCATGTTCATCTCCGAAAGCATCAGGGTGGTCATGGGCATGTTCTGAAAGACTTACGCGCCGGGGACGGCTTCGCTGTCTTCTTCGCGTTGTTTGCAGGTCTTGAAGCCCTTGGCATCGACATGACCGGTGGCGTCAAAGCGCACGTAGTAGGGCTGCTGCTTGCCGTCGCGGTTGAGGATGTAGTCGTTGCAGGTACCCCCGTGCGGCAGGTCGATCACGTTCGACGGGCTGCCGCCGATGGCGATCACCTTCTGCATGGTCATGCCATGCTCCACCTGCTTGACCAGCGGTTCATCACGGTAGGTGACGTAGTCCACCGGGTTTTCCGGGCGGCTGCCGCAGGCGGCCAGGGTGGCGCTTGCCAGAAGGATTGCCAGGGTCTGCTTGTACATGGTCCCGCTCCTTGCAAAGGGTCTGTGTGGTTTGGAACCGCAACGCGCGCCGGGAGTTCGATTGCGATGGTCATGATCGGCGCTGTAGTGTTGGCCGGTCGTCCACGGAAAGGGGCAGGGCAATGCAGCAGGAATTGGCCACGCGATACCCGCTGGTGCTGGTGCCGGGCATGCTCGGGTTTGTCCGGGCGGTGCTTTACCCCTACTGGTTCGGCATCGTGCCAGCGCTGCGCAAAGGTGGGGCGCAGGTGTTTGCGGTGCAGGTTTCACCGCTGCATTGCAGTGAAGTGCGCGGTGAGCAGTTGTTGATGATCATCGAAGACATCTGCCAGCGCACAGGTGCCGACAAGGTCAACCTCATCGGCCACAGCCAGGGTGCCCTGGACGCGCGTTATGCGGCGGCCAAGCGGCCTGCTCGGGTGGCCTCGGTCACCTCGGTGGCGGGGCCCAACCATGGCTCCGAGCTGGCGGATCACCTTGAACGCACGGCACCGGGCGATTCACCCCAAGGGCGGATCCTCAAGGCCGTGTTGCATGGTCTTGCCGTACTGCTGGTGTGGCTGGAGACCGGTTGGCGCCGGGACCCGCTGCCGGTGGATGTGCATGCCTCGCACCAGTCGCTGACCAGCGCCGGGGTAGCACTGTTCAACCAGGCTTATCCACAGGGGCTGCCGCAGGCCTGGGGCGGGGAGGGGGCCTACGAGGTGAATGGCGTGCGCTATTACTCCTGGTCGGGCACCTTGCAGCCTGGCCTGACCGACCAGGGCCGCAACCGTTTTGACGGCAGCAACCGCTTCTGTCGCCTGTTCGCCCGCAGTTTCGTCAAGGAAAAAGGCCAGTGCGACGGCATGGTCGGGCGCTTCAGCTCGCACCTGGGGCAGGTGATCGGCGACGATTACCCGCTCGACCACCTGGACATCGTCAACCAGTCACTGGGCGCAGTGGGCAAAGGCGCCGAGCCAGTGCGGCTGTTTACCGAACATGCGGCTCGGCTCAAGGCTGCGGGGCTCTAGCGGCGAATCGGCGTGGTCCAGCGCTCGGCCAGCACCACCCCTGCCAGTGTCATCAGGCCGCCGGCCAGGTGGTAGCTGGCCAGTTGCTCGTCGAGTACCACTGCAGCGATCAGTGCAGTGACCAGCGGCAGCAGGTTGAAGAACAGCGTGGTGCGGCTTGGCCCCAGGCGGTGCACGGCCTGCATCCACAGCAGTGGCGCGATCATCGACGCCAGCACACAGGCGTACAGCACCAGACTGACGTTGCGGCTGTTCAGCCCGGTTTTGTCCGACAGCAGAAACAGCGGCAACAGCACGATGATCGCCACCAGCACTTGCAGGTACAGCAGCTGCAGCGGCGGTAGGCGCAGCTGCCATTTCTTCAGCAGGAAGCTGTATAACGCGTAGGCCAGGGTGGCCACCAGCATCAGCAGGTCGCCGCTGTTCAGGCCTTGATCAAGCAGGCTGGCCGGGTGGCCGGCGCTGACCACTTCGAGCACGCCGACAAACGACACCACTGCGCCCAGCAATGCACCGTAGCTCAGGCGTTGACCCAGCCAGGCGATGGACAGAGCCAGCGACATCAGCGGCATCAGCGAGAGGATGATGCCCATGTTGGTGGCGCTGGTGATGCTGGCGGCGAAGTAGGCCAGGCTCTGGTACATCGCCATGCCCAGTACGCCGAGGAGGCCTACCTTGGCCAGGTGCGGGCGGATGGCCGCGCGGTTGCGCCACACAGCGGGCAGCAGGAATGGGGTGAACAGCAGGCCGGCCAACATCCAGCGATAGAAGCCGATCTCGGCAGGGTGGATGGCCCCGGCGGACATCTTGGTGACCACGGTGTTGCCGGCCCAGATAAGGATGGCGGTGAGGGGGAAGAGGTATTTCATTGAGCGGGTTACTCGTCTCGGCCTGATTGGGGCTGCAGAGCAGGCCCTCGATAGGCCTGTATTATCGATTGTCTGTCTAAAAGCCTATACTCTTAACCGGACAACCCACCCTGCTAAACTGACATGCAGCGCAAATACCTCGATATCCCCCAGTTCGCCCAGCTCCCGGCCCCGGTGTACTTCCGCCACGACGAGTTCGGCGCCGACACCCACAGCGCCCTGCACCAGCACGCCTGGGGCCAGCTCAACTACACCGCCCATGGCGTGATGCACCTGGAGGTCGCCGGCCAGCGCTTTCTATCACCGCCGCACTACGCCGTGTGGGTCCCCCCCGATACTGTGCATGGCTGCTACAACCCCCAGGCCATCGTCTACCGCTCGGTCTACCTGGACCGCCGCCTGTGTGCAGCTCTGCCGCAGCAGCCATGCAGCCTGATGATCAGTGACATCCTCAAGGCCATCCTGGCCGACTTCGCTCGCCGCGACCTGCAGGTAGCCGCAGACGAGCGCGACCAACGCCTGGCTCAAGTACTGCTGGACCAGCTGTTGCTGGCGCCCACCCAGGCTTGCTACCTGCCATTTGCCCAGAGCGATGGCCTGCGCCAGGTGCTCGACGCGCTCAGCGCCGAGCCGGGTGACAACCGTCCGCTGGCCGACTGGGCGGCCCGCGTGCATGTCAGCGAGCGCACCCTGGCCCGGCAGTTCCTGCGCGAGTTGGGCATCAGCTTTGGCGAGTGGCGCTTGCGCCTGCGTTTTCTGCGCGCCATCGAAGCGCTGGAGGCAGGCCTGCCGATTCAGGCGATTGCCTTCGACCTTGGCTACAGCAGCGCTTCGGCGTTCATCGCCATGTTCCAGCGCCAGGCCCGGTGCACCCCCGAGCAGTACCGCCGGCAGGCGCGGGCAGGGCGCTGACAATTCTTGGCTACACTCAGCTCGACCCCCGTGCATCGGGCGCGGAGCCAAGGAGACCACTCCATGAGATTGCTGCACATTCCATTGCTGGCGCTGGCGGTGTTGTTCAGCGCCCAAGGCTTCGCCGCCAATACTGCACAGCAGGAAAAGATGAAAACCTGTAATGCCGACGCCACCGCCAAGGAACTCAAAGGTGACGAGCGCAAAGCCTTCATGAGCACCTGCCTGAAGAAGAGCGTGCCGCAGACCCAGCAAGACAAAATGAAAACCTGCAACGCCGACGCCACCACCAAGGCGCTCAAGGGCGACGAGCGCAAGGCATACATGAGTGACTGCCTGAAGAAGAAATGACCTGCGCCTATGCCTGCAGCCTCAAGGCTGGCAGACTGCGGGTCTTTCCCGTTGTCTGCCGTTGAGGCTGTATGACCTTCACCCCCCGCCAGGTCACCCTGGCCAGCTGGATCATCGTGTTTGCCGGCCTGCTGCTGGCGTTGCCCCTGAAATTGCTGCCGAGCCTGCTGGCTGGCCTGTTGGTGTTCGAGCTGGTCAACATGCTCACCCCGCGGCTGCAGCCGCTGATCGCCGGGCAACGCGCGCGTTGGCTGGCGGTGGCATTGCTGGGCACGCTGGTGGTGTTGACCCTGTCGCTGCTGATTGCCGGTGCTTTCAGCTTTTTGCTGCACGAAGCGGAAAACCCAGGGGCTTCGCTGGACAAGTTCATGGCCCTGGTGGAGCGTGCCCGCGGGCAGTTGCCGCCGTTCATCGAGGGTTACCTGCCGGCCAGCGCGGCGGAGTTCAAGGTGGCCATCGGCGACTGGCTCAAGAGCCACCTGAGCGACCTGCAGCTGGTGGGCAAGGGCATGGCGCACATGTTCGTCACCCTGCTGATCGGCATGATCCTCGGGGCCATAGTCGCCCTGCAGCGCATACCCGATATCTCCCGGCGCAAGCCCCTGGCGGCAGCGCTGTTCGAGCGCCTCGCCCTGCTGGTGCGGGCGTTTCGCAACATCGTCTTCGCGCAGATCAAGATCTCGCTGCTCAATACCGCGTTCACCGGTATTTTCCTGGCCGTGGTATTGCCGCTGTTCGGCGTGCACCTGCCGCTGACCAAGACGCTGATCGTGCTGACCTTCCTGCTGGGGCTGCTGCCGGTGATCGGCAACCTGATGTCCAATACCCTGATCACCATCGTCGGTCTGTCGCTGTCGATCTGGGTCGCGGCGGCGGCACTGGGTTACCTGATCGTCATCCACAAGGTCGAGTACTTCCTCAACGCGCGGATCGTCGGCGGGCAGATCAGTGCCAAGGCCTGGGAGCTGTTGCTGGCGATGCTGGTGTTCGAGGCGGCGTTCGGGCTGCCGGGGGTGGTGGCAGGGCCGGTCTACTATGCCTACCTGAAAAGCGAGTTGCGGCGGGCCGAGCTGGTCTGATTAGTTGTTGAGCTGTGCTGGCCTCTTCGCGGGTAAACCCGCTCCCACAGGTAATGCACAAATCTTGAAATCTGTGCGATCCCTGTGGGAGCGGGTTTACCCGCGAAGAGGCCAGAACAGGCTAATCGCCGTAACGCTTGCGCGCCTCGATGGCCAGCCCGCTACCGATGCTGCCAAAGATATTGCCTTCCACATGTCGCGCATTCGGCAACATCGCTGCCACGCTGTTGCGCAGTGCCGGAATGCCGCTGGAGCCACCGGTGAAGAACACCGTGTCGACCTGGGCTTCGCTGACGCCGGCCTTGGCCAGCAGTTCGCTCACGCTACCGCGCACGCGTTCCAGCAGGCTTTCGATGGCCTCTTCGAACAGCACACGGGTCAGTTCCGCCTTCAACTCAGGCTCGACACGGCGCAGGTCGATGATGCGGCTGTCATGCTCGGTCAGCTCGATCTTGCTGGCTTCCACTTCCATCGCCAGCCAGTGCCCCGCACGCTGCTCGATCAGCTTGAACAGTCGGTCGATGCCGAAGCTGTCCTCGATGTCGTAGCGCATGCTGCCCAGCGCCAGCTGCGACTTCTGCGAGTACAGGGCGTTGATGGTGTGCCAGGTGGCCAGGTTGAGGTGGTAGCTGGTAGGCATCAGCGCGCCGCTCTTCATGCGGCTGCCGTAGCCGAACAACGGCATGACGCCCTGCAGGCTCAGTTGCTTGTCGAAGTCGGTACCGCCAATGTGCACGCCGCCGGTGGCGAGGATATCGTCCTGACGTTCGGCTACCAGATGGCGCTCGGGCGACAGGCGGATCAGGGTGAAGTCGGAGGTACCACCGCCGATGTCGACGATCAGCACCAGCTCTTCGCGGCTGATGCTCGACTCATAGTCGAAGGCCGCGGCAATCGGCTCGTACTGGAACGACACGTCCTTGAAGCCGATCTTGCGGGCTACGTCGGCCAGGGTGTCTTCGGCCTCCTGGTCGGCGGCGGTGTCTTCGTCGACGAAGAACACCGGGCGCCCCAGCACCACCTGGTCGAATTCGCGACCTGCGGCGGCTTCGGCGCGCTTTTTCAGCTCGCCGATAAACATGCCCAGCAGGTCCTTGAACGGCAACGCGCTGCCCAGCACGCTGGTGTCGTGCTTGATCAGCTTGGAGCCCAGCAGGCTTTTCAGCGAGCGCATCAGGCGGCCTTCGTAGCCCTCCAGGTACTCGTGCAGCGCCAGGCGGCCATACACCGGGCGACGCTCTTCGATGTTGAAGAACACCACCGAGGGCAAGGTGATCTTGCCGTCTTCCAGAGCAATCAGCGACTCCACGCCAGGGCGGTGCCAGCCGACCGTGGAGTTTGAGGTGCCAAAGTCGATGCCCAGGGCGCGGGCCGGGGATACGTCAGACATGGGAAATAAGCTTCCGGAGGCAAAACGGCCGCGCAGTTTATGCCACTTGGCTACAGAATCAAGACCAGTCGTCTGCCATGGCGCAACCCCAAGGCGGTCTTGAAAGGCTATGCTTGACCCCAATCTACAGTTGCATCTTCTGTTGCAACACGCACATTCACATTGGTGATCCACAGATGGACTTCAAAGACTATTACAAGATACTCGGCGTAGAGCCCACGGCGGACGACAAGGCGATCAAGGCCGCGTACCGCAAGCTGGCGCGCAAGTATCACCCCGATGTCAGCAAGGAGCGCGACGCCGAGGACAAGTTCAAGGAGGCCAACGAGGCCTACGAAGTGCTCGGTGACGCGCAGAAACGTGCCGAGTTCGACGAAATTCGCAAATATGGCGGCCAGCATGGCCGGCCGTTCCAGGCACCACCTGGCTGGGAAAACCGCGGCGGTGCCGGCGCAGGTGGCTTCGAGGGCGGTGATTTTTCCGACTTCTTCAGCTCGATTTTTGGCGCACGCGGCGGCAGCCCGTTCGGCGGTGGCGGCGGTGGCCGGCAACAACAACGCAGTGCCGGCAGACGAGGGCAGGATGTGGAGCTTGAACTGGCGGTGTTCCTCGAGGAAACCCTGAGCAAGGAATCCAAGCAGATCAGCTTCCAGGTGCCGCAAACCAATGCCATGGGCCAGCGCACCGGTTTTACCACCAAGACCCTGAACGTGAAGATTCCGGCTGGGGTAACCGACGGCGAACGCATCCGCCTGAAAGGCCAGGGCGCGCCGGGCAGTGGTGGCGGCGCCAATGGCGATCTGTTCCTGACCATCCGCATGGCACCGCACCCGCTGTTCGATGTCGAAGGTCATGACCTGATCATCACCGTGCCACTGGCACCGTGGGAGGCTGCCCTGGGGACCAAGGTCGCGGTGCCGACCCTGACCGGCAGGATCAACCTGACCATTCGCCCCGACAGCCAGAGCGGCCAGCGCCTGCGCGTGCCGGGCATGGGCCTGGCGAACAAGAACGGCGAGCGCGGCAACCTTTATGCGCAGCTGAAAGTGGTCATGCCGCCTGCCTCCGACGAGGCTGCCCGCGAACTGTGGAGCAAGCTTTCCGAGAAGGCTGCGTTCGACCCGAGGACACAATGGAGTAAGTGATCATGAGCAGCACCCTGATCGTTCAACTGGACATGCGTACCCTGTGTCAGGAAGCCGATGTCACGGCTGACTACGTGATCGAAATCGTCGAGCACGGCATTGTCGAGCCTTCCGGGCGAACGCCGGATGACTGGCTGTTTGACGATCAGGCGCCGCTGGTGGCAAAGCGCGCAGTGAAGCTGCATCAGGAGCTGGAGCTGGAGTGGGAAGGGGTGGCGCTGGCGCTGGAGCTGCTGCAGGAAGTGCAGCAGTTGCGCAGTGAGAACAGCATGCTGAAGCAACGGTTGGGCAGGTTTACCCAGCTGTAACGGTTGCAGGCCTGGCCTCTTCGCGGGTAAACCCGCTCCCACAGGTGCAGCACAGGTTTCGGGAAATGTGCGGTCCCTGTGGGAGCGGGTTTACCCGCGAAGAGGCCAGGCCTGCAAGCATCAAACTCAGCTCGGTTCAGCCCCCGGGTTCAACACCAACTGCATGAAGATCAAATCCAGCCACCGGCCAAACTTCACCCCCACCTGTGGCATCTGCCCGGTCACCACAAATCCCAGCCGCTCATGCAGGCGCATCGAGCCCGCATTGCCGCTTTCGATGGCCGCCACCATCACATGCTTGCCGCAGCTGCGCGCCCGTTCTATCAGCGCCGCCATCAACAGCGGGCCCAGCCCTTTGCCACGCTGGTCATCACGGACATACACCGAGTGCTCCACGGTCTGGCGAAAACCTTCGAATGGCCGCCAGTCGCCAAACGACGCATAACCCAGCACGCCGCTGTCATCTACCGCCACCAGGATCGGATAGCCCTGCTGCGCCCGCGCCTCGAACCAGGCCTGACGGTTGGCCAGGTCCACCGGGGTCTCGTTCCAGATCGCCGTGGTATGGCGTACGGCATCGTTGTAGATCTCGAGGATGCCCGGCAGGTCGGCGGGCAGGGCATCGCGGATTCGGTCACTCATCACAGCATCTCGCAGGGTCGTTGTGTGCAGATTAAATGGTTACCAGCCCACGCACACCTTCGGCCTGCATGTTTTCACCGCGGCCGCGCTGCACGATCTCGCCCCGGGCCATGACCAGGTACTGGTCGGCCAGCGCTTCGGCAAAGTCGTAGAACTGCTCCACCAGCAGGATAGCCATGTCGCCGCGTTCGGCCAGGCGGCGGATGACCGCACCGATTTCCTTGATCACCGAGGGCTGGATGCCTTCGGTGGGCTCGTCGAGGATCAGCAGGCGCGGGCGACTGGCCAGGGCGCGGCCGATGGCCAGTTGTTGCTGCTGGCCGCCAGACAGGTCGCCGCCACGGCGCTGCTTCATCTGCTCCAGCACCGGGAACAGTTCGTAGATGAAGGCTGGCACCTCCCGCGCTTCACGTGCAGAAAAACGCGACAGGCCCATCAGCAGGTTTTCTTCCACCGTCAGCCGCGGGAATATCTCGCGGCCCTGTGGCACATAAGCGATACCGGCATGAACTCGTTGCTGAGGTTTGAGCGTGGTGATCGGCTGGCCTTCCCATTCGATGCTGCCGTCGCGGGTGGGCACCAGGCCCATCAGGCAGCGCAGCAGGGTGGTCTTGCCGACGCCGTTGCGGCCGAGCAGGCAGGTGACTTCACCGACCTTGGCTTCGAAGGACAGGCCGCGCAGGATGTGGCTGCCGCCGTAGTACTGGTGCAGGGTGTCGATCTTGAGCATGTCGGTGTTCCTGAAAGGTTTGCTGTGCCTGTGCCGGCCCTATCGCTGGCAAGCCAGCTCCTACAGGTAAAGCACAAGCTCCGAGGCCTGTGGGGGTTCTGTGGGAGCTGGCTTGCCGGCGATAGAGCCGGCACAGCTTTGAAGATCTAGCGGCCCAGATACACCTCGACCACCCGCTCATCCGCCTGCACCTGCTCCAGCGAGCCCTCGGCCAGCACACTGCCCTGGTGCAACACGGTCACATGGTCGGCAATGCTGCCGACAAAGCCCATGTCATGTTCCACTACCATCAGCGAATGCTTGCCAGCCAGGCCCTTGAACAGCTCGGCGGTAAATTCGGTTTCGGCGTCGGTCATGCCGGCCACCGGTTCGTCCAGCAACAGCAATTGCGGCTCCTGCACCAGCAGCATGCCGATCTCCAGAAACTGCTTTTGCCCATGCGACAACAGGCCTGCCTGGCGCTGGGCCAAGGGCAGCAGGCGCAGGGTGGTCAGCACTTCGTCGATGCGCTGGCGCTGTTCAGCGCTCAAACGGGCCGCCAGGCTCGCCCACACCGATTTATTGGCCTTCAGCGCCAGCTCCAGGTTCTCGAACAGCGTCAGTGCTTCGAATACCGTCGGCTTCTGGAACTTGCGGCCAATGCCGGCCTGCGCGATCTGATACTCGCTCATGCCGGTCAGGTCGAGTGTGTCGCCGAAGTAGGCCGTGCCACTGTCGGGGCGGGTCTTGCCGGTGATCACGTCCATCATCGTGGTCTTGCCGGCGCCATTGGGGCCGATGATGCAGCGCAGTTCACCCACGCCGATGTACAGGTTGAGCGCGTTGAGCGCCTTGAACCCATCGAAGCTGACGCTGATGTCTTCCAGGCTCAGCACCGTGCCGTGACGGGTGTCGAGGCCGGCCTTGCGGCGCTGGCCCAGGCCTATCGCCTCACGGCCGCTGCCGAGGTTGTCGAACACCGGCTCGAGCATGAATTCGGGGTGTACCGGGGGCACGCCTCTCATGGCTGGTTCCTTTTCTTCAACAGGCCGACTACGCCCTTGGGCAGGTACAGGGTAACGAGGATGAACAGCGCGCCGAGGAAGAACAGCCAGAACTCCGGGAAGGCCACGGTGAACCAGCTCTTCATGCCATTGACCAGCCCCGCACCCAGCAGGGGGCCGATCAACGTGCCGCGCCCGCCAAGGGCGACCCACACGGCGGCTTCGATGGAGTTGGTCGGTGACATCTCGCTGGGGTTGATGATGCCCACCTGCGGCACGTACAACGCGCCGGCCAGGCCGCACAGCACGGCGCTGAGTACCCACACCAGCAGCTTGAAGCCACGCGGGTCGTAGCCGCAGAACATCAGGCGGTTTTCGCCATCGCGCACGGCGGTAAGCAGGCGGCCGAACTTGCTGCGGGTCAGGCACCAGCACAGGTACAGGCTGGCCAGCAGCAGGCCGACGGTGAGCAGGAACAGCGCCGCGCGGGTGCCTTGCGCAGCAATCTCGAAGCCAAGGATGGTACGAAAGCTGGTGAAGCCGTTGTTGCCGCCAAAGCCAGTCTCGTTGCGGAAGAACAGCAGCATGCCGGCGAAGGTCAGGGCCTGGGTCATGATCGAGAAGTACACGCCCTTGATGCGTGAGCGGAAGGCGAACCAGCCGAACACCAGCGCCAGCAGCCCGGGTGCAAGGACCACCAGGCACAGCGCCCAGGCGAAGTGCTGGGTGCCGGCCCAGTACCACGGCAGCTCGGTCCACGACAGAAAGGTCATGAACCCCGGCAGGCTGTCGCCGGCGGCCTGGCGCATCAGGTACATGCCCATGGCGTAGCCACCCAGGGCGAAGAACAGCCCGTGCCCCAGCGACAACAGCCCGGCGTAACCCCAGACCAGGTCCAGGGCCAGGGCGACGATGGCATAGCAGAGGATCTTGCCGACCAGGGTCAGGGTGTAGGCCGATACCTGCAGGGCATGCTCGGCCGGCAGCAGCGACAGCAGCGGCAGGGCCAGCAACAGCAGGACGACGACAGTGCCGATGGCCAGCGACAGCCGTGGCCCGGCCTTTTGCGTAGCGGTGACAAGCAGTGGCTGGTTCATCAGTCGATTACCCGTCCCTTGAGGGCGAACAAGCCTTGCGGGCGTTTCTGGATGAACAGAATGATCAGCGCAAGGATGAGGATCTTGCCGAGCACGGCACCGATCTGCGGCTCCAGCAGTTTATTGGCGATGCCAAGGCCGAAGGCCGCCCACAGGCTGCCGGCCAGTTGCCCGACACCGCCAAGCACCACCACCAGGAACGAATCGATGATGTAGCTCTGGCCCAGGTCCGGGCCGACGTTGCCGACCTGGCTCAAGGCCACGCCGCCGAGCCCGGCGATGCCCGAGCCCAGGCCAAAGGCGAGCATGTCGACGCGCCCGGTGGACACGCCGCAGCAGGCGGCCATGTTGCGGTTCTGGGTGACCGCCCGCACGTTCAGGCCCAGCCGCGTGCGGTTGAGCAACAGCCAGGTGAGCAGTACCACGGCCAGGGCGAAGCCGATGATGACCAGTCGGTTGTACGGCAGCACCAGGTTGGGTAGCAGCTGGATGCCCCCCGACAGCCACGCCGGGTTGCTGACTTCGACGTTCTGCGCGCCGAACAGCAGGCGGATGGCCTGAATCAGGATCAGGCTGATGCCCCAGGTTGCCAGCAGGGTTTCCAGCGGCCGGCCGTACAGGTGGCGAATGACCGTGCGCTCCAGCAGCATGCCTACCCCGGCACTGACGGCGAAGGCCACCGGCAGGGCAATCAGCGGATAGAACTCGATGGCCCCTGGGGCATGGCGCTGCAGTAGCACCTGGACCATGTAGGTGCTGTAGGCGCCAAGCATCAGCATTTCGCCGTGGGCCATGTTGATCACCCCGAGCAGGCCGAAGGTGATCGCCAGGCCCAGTGCAGCCAGCAGCAGGATCGAGCCCAGTGACAGGCCGCTGAACGCCTGGCCGAGCAGCTCGCCGACCAGCAGCTTGCGCTTGACCTGGGCCAGGCTGGTTTCGGCGGCGGTGCGCACGCCCGGGTCGCGTTCGGCATCGGCTTGCAGCAAGGCTTCGAGGCGGGTGCGGGCCAGCGGGTCGCCGGTTTCACCCAGCAGGCGCACGGCGGCCAGGCGTACCGCAGGTTCGCTGGCGCCCAGTTGCAGGTTGGCCAGGGCCAGGCCCAGGGCCGCGTGCACGGCAGTGTCCGGCTCGGCAGCGAAGCGCCGGTCGAGAAAGGCCATTTGTGCCGGCTGTGCGCTCTTTTGCAGTTGCTGCGCGGCGGCCAGGCGCGTGTCGCTGTTGTCGCTGAGCAGTTGATGGCTGGCCAGGGCGTTGTCGATAAGGCCGCGCAGGCGGTTGTTCAGGCGCAGCTTGCGGGTGTCGTCAGTGGCAATTCGGCCTTGGCGCAGGTTTTCCAGCAGTGGCAGGCGCGCGGCATCGGGTTGTGCCGCCCAGCCTTCGAGCAGGCGGGCTTGCTCGGCGGGCTTGGCGGCGAGAAAGAATTCACCCTCGCTGGCGTGGGTGGCCAGGGGGATCAGCAAGAGCAGGGTGAGCAGCAGTCTGAGCATGCGGGTAATCCTGGAAATCGATGTTGGCCTCATCGCCGGCAAGCCAGCTCCCACAGGTCCTTCACAGGCCTTGAGCGAGGTGCTGTCCTTGTGGGAGCTGGCTTGCCGGCGAATGGGCTGCAAAGCAGCCCCAGTGCACTCAATTACCTTTCACTGCATAGTCCGGCCGCTTGTCATTACCCGGGATGAACGGGCTCCACGGCTGCGCCCGCAGCGGCTGCTCGGTTTCCCAGACCACGCTGAACTGCCCGTCATCCTGGATCTCGCCGATCATTACCGGCTTGTGCAGGTGGTGGTTGCTCTTGTCCATGGTCAGGGTGAAGCCCGAGGGTGCCTTGAAGCTCTGCCCGGCCAGCGCTTCGCGCACCTTGTCGACGTCGGTGGACTTGGCTTTCTCGACCGCCTGGGCCCACATGTGGATGCCCACGTAGGTGGCTTCCATCGGGTCGTTGGTCACCGCCTTGTCGGCGCCGGGCAGGCCTTTGGCCTTGGCGTAGGCTTTCCAGTCGGCGACGAACTGCTGGTTGACCGGGTTATCCACCGACTCGAAGTAGTTCCACGCCGCGAGGTGGCCCACCAGTGGCTTGGTGTCGATGCCGCGCAGCTCTTCTTCACCTACCGAGAACGCCACCACCGGCACCTCGGTGGCCTTCAGGCCCTGGTTGGCCAGTTCCTTGTAGAACGGCACGTTGGAGTCGCCGTTGACTGTGGAGATGACGGCGGTCTTGCCGCCAGCGGAGAACTTCTTGATGTTGGCGACGATGGTCTGGTAATCGCTGTGGCCGAACGGGGTGTAGACCTCTTCGATGTCCTTGTCGGCCACACCCTTGCTGTGCAGGAAGGCGCGCAGGATCTTGTTGGTGGTGCGCGGGTAGACGTAGTCGGTGCCCAGCAGGTAGAAGCGCCTGGCGCTGCCGCCGTCTTCGCTCATCAGGTAGTCCACGGCGGGGATGGCTTGCTGGTTGGGCGCGGCGCCGGTGTAGAACACGTTCGGCGACATCTCTTCACCCTCGTACTGCACCGGGTAGAACAGCAGGCCGTTGAGCTCTTCGAACACCGGCAGTACCGATTTGCGCGATACCGAGGTCCAGCAGCCGAACACCACTGCGACCTTGTCCTGGGTCAGCAGCTGGCGGCTTTTTTCGGCAAACAGCGGCCAGTTGGACGCGGGGTCGACCACCACCGGCTCAAGCAGCTTGCCGTTCACACCGCCCTTGGCGTTGATCTGCTCGATGGTCATCAGCGCCATGTCCTTGAGCGAGGTCTCGGAAATCGCCATGGTCCCCGACAGCGAATGCAGGATGCCGACCTTGATGGTCTCGGCGGCCTGAATACTCCAGCTCAGGCCCATGGCGGCAATGGATGCGCTGAGGGTAAAGGCCTTGATCAGACTGCGACGCTTCATGTGCTCTCTCCGCTGGTTTTTATAGGTTGGCCAAGCGGGGAGGGGCTTTGCAAGGGGTGTGCCTAACGGCGGAAGGTGCGTAATAGAGGGGGCGTGCGGGGCGTTGGGGCGTTATGCCGGGCCATATTGGTGCCTGGTGAGTTTGTGTGCACAGCGTTGGAGCTTTGCTGCTCGCAACACTAGCAGCAGGCTGTACCTAGCATGTTTGCCAGTAGGCGCAAGGGCATGGCATCCCTATCGTGTGCTGACCCGAATCCACTTCTGGAGATGCAGGCAATGAAGAATGCAGGATGCAGGAAGGCAAAGACCGCTGTGTGGGTGACATCACTGCTATTGCTCTTGGCCGGGTGCGCGCAGGATGCAGAATCGATAATGGGAAAAAGCCCGCTCGGGGCAACGGTCGCACAGGAATTGGGCGGCTACCGCTTCCACAACACCAATTCGCAACGCAATGTCCAAGGCTATGCGATCGAGAGCGGCAACCTTGCAGAGCCTCTCAAGGGCAGGATCGACGGTTCGTTGGTGGTGGTCACGGACAAGGATGGGGCGATAACGGCGATCATTGACCGGCCTGGGCGGCGTGGCGCGCTTTTTGTCGACAAAACTGGATCGCGGCGTTTTGTTGAAGAACCTGCTTACGATTATCTGAAAGCGGATACGTTGAAGGAGCGCGCAGGGCCTGCGCAGGTGCCGGGCGCTGACAAACCTGACAACGATGGCCAGATCGATGCCCTGATGCTGTTTTCGACGAAGGCCTTGGCGGTGCTGAATGCCGATCCTGTGGCATTCGCACTGGCACAACTGGAGACGTCCAACCTCGGGCTACGAAACTCACAGGTGGGAGGGGTTTCTTTGCGCCTTGCAGGTGTCCGCGTGACCGAAACTGACCTTCCTGTCGACGGGACTGGCCTGGTGAAAGTCAGGGACATGCTGACACCGCTGCGTCCGGTCTATAAGCACGATATCAATGTGGGATACTTCGACAATTCACCCTATGGCGGCATGGCTTATGTACCCGGCTCAGACAGCGTCAATAGCATTCATCATCCGTTAGCCTTTCGGCATGAGGTCGGCCATAACGTGGGCGGTAACCACTGCAATGAAACCGGTGCGGACAATTATCGCTTTGGCTACCAGACCTCCGGTGGCGCTCACACCATGCTGTGCGGCAACAACATACCGTACTACTCAAATCCTCAAGTTACTTATGGAGGCAGGCCTCTGGGAAATGCAAGGACCGCCGACATGGCCAGGCTCTGGCGTGAGGAGGCGGGACGGATGAGCGGATACAGCCCCGCGTTCGAAGGCACCCGACTTATCTATGTTTCTACCCAGCCAGAGTCAAGTGCAATCGTGGCTTTCATACCTGGGCGGTCCAGAATCGGAGTGGTGGCACTTTCCAGTGAAGTCGGCCCGACTTCATTGACCTATGGCGGCCCAGGCGTGACGACCTTGACCGCCAAATTGACGGGGAAAGATGGGGTAGCTCGATCTGTCAATCTGAGGGCTATGCGGCAGAATTCGGGCTGCCCGCGGACGACTATGAACAGCACACTTGTATGCCACCCCGATTTTGATGGTGGTCCGGTGCAGCTGATCATCGGTTACAGTGCACTGGATAATCCCGAGCTACCACCGGGTTGGTACAACGGTACGGTGACCCTTGAGGCACGCAATGACAGCGATCCGAACTGGAGAGCACCCATCCTCGTGAGCCTGGCAGTGCTTCGCTGACTGAGGTAGAACAAGGGCCTTGCTTGATCAAGGCCCCGGCCAGGTCATCGGTGCCCGGAGGTGCTCGATGAATGGCGTACGGCCGTGCGCGGCTGGCGCTTGCTGCGCACGAACTGATAGGTCACCGCCAGCAGCACGAACCAGATCGGTGTCACCAGCAAGGCCGAGCGGGTATCTGCCTCCAGGCTCAGCAGCACCAGGATGAAGGCAAAGAACACCAGGCACACGTAGCACATGAAACGCCCGCCCGGCATTTTGTACTTCGATGCCTGATGCAGTGCCGCACGGTTTTGACGGTACTTCAGGTACGACAGCAGGATCAGCGTCCAGACGAACATGAACAGTACCGCCGAAACGGTGGTGACCAGGGTGAAAGCCTCGACCACGTTCGGCACCAGGTAGATCAGCACCGCACCCAGCAGCAGGCAGGTGCAGGAGAAATACAGGCCGTTGGCGGGTACCGAGCGGCTCGACAGTTTCTCGAACGCCTTGGGCGCATCACCCTCCTGACTCAGGCCGTAGAGCATGCGGCTGGTAGAGAACACGCCGCTGTTGGCCGACGAGGCCGCCGAGGTCAGCACCACGAAGTTGATGATGCTGGCCGCTGCAGGCAGGCCGGCGAGCACGAACAACTCGACGAACGGGCTCTTGCCCGGCACCACATCGCGCCATGGCGTAACCGCCATGATCGCGATCAGCGCCAGCACGTAGAACACGATGATCCGGATCGGGATCGAGTTGATCGCCCGCGGCAGGGTGCGCTCCGGGTTCTTTGCTTCGGCGGCGGTGGTACCCACCAGCTCGATGCCGACGAAGGCGAACACGGCGATCTGGAAACCGGCGAAGAAGCCCATCAGGCCATTGGGGAACATGCCGCCGTCATTCCACAGGTTGGCCAGCTGCGCGGTGCTGCCGCTGGGCGAGGTGAAGCCGGTGATGACCATGTACAGGCCGGTAGCGACCAGGCCGAGGATGGCGACGATCTTGACCAGGGCGAACCAGAACTCCATTTCACCGAACATCTTCACGGTGACAAGGTTCAGCGACAGCAGCAGCCCCACGCAGGTCAGCGCCGGTATCCACTGCGGCAGGTCGGGGAACCAGAACTGCGTGTAGGCGGCGATGGCGACCACGTCGGCGATACCGGTGACCACCCAGCAGAACCAGTAGGTCCAGCCGGTAAAGTAGCCGGCCCAAGGGCCGAGCAGGTCGGCGGAGAAGTCGATGAACGACTTGTAGTTGAGGTTGGACAGCAGCAGTTCACCCATGGCGCGCATGACGAAGAACAGCATGAAGCCGATGATCATGTAGACGAAGATGATCGACGGCCCGGCCAGACTGATGGTCTTGCCCGAGCCCATGAACAGCCCGGTACCAATTGCACCGCCGATGGCGATCAGCTGGATGTGGCGGTTGGTCAGGTTGCGCTGCAGATGCTGTTCATCTGGCGCGGTCGGTGAGGTTTGCGTCATACGCTGCATTCCCTTGTAGAGGTCAGTCTTCTTGTCAGAGGTAGCCGGGTAGGCTAACACGCGCGTTCCAGTTCGGGGCGCGACAGATCGACTCTACATTTGGGTACCAGTGTTCTGTCTGTGCCGGCCTCTTCGCGGGTGAACCCGCTCCCACAGGATCATCACAGGTTTTCAGGCCTGTGATGTCCCTGTGGGAGCGGGTTCACCCGCGAAAGGGCCGGTACAGGCAGTACAATAATCAGACGCTGGCCAGCAACCGGCGGCGCCTCACCACCAGGCTATCTACCACCCACATCACCACCATCGACACGCCCACCAGCGGGAACATCACGCCGAGCAGCAGCATCACCCCCACCGCCCCCTTCCAGCGCGGCAAGTCATGACGCAAAGGCGGTACGCCCAGGCCGCCTTCCGGCCTGCGCTTCCACCACATCACCAGCCCGCTCACCGAACCCAGCAGGATCATCAGGCACACCAGCAGGATGATGATCTGGTTGAATGCCCCGAACATCTTGCCTTCATGCAGCATCACCCCCAGCTCGGTGGCGCGGGCGACCGGGCTGTAGTCCTGCCAGCGCACGTCGGCCAGCACCTCGCCGGTGTACTGGTCCACATGCAGGGTGGCGTCGTTGCGTGGGTCGTCGGCGAACACGGCGATGGTGAACACCCCGTCTGCCGTGGTCGGCAGGGTGATGCTGTAGCCCGGCTCGACCTGGCGCGAGGTGGCAATGTCCTCGACCTGCTGCACGCTGACCTGGGGCGCTGCGGGCATGTCCGACATCATGTGGTGGCCAGCGTGCTCGGCGTGCGCACCGGACTGTGGCATCGGTGTGTTTTCCATTGCCCAGGGTACGGTCTGGCGGTGCGCGCTGTTCAGTTCGCGCGCCTGCTGGTCCGACTTGGGTACGTCGTTCCACATGGCCGCCGGAAAGCGGTTCCACAAGTCGGCGTACTGCTTGCCCCACATGCCGGTCCAGGTCATGCCGCTGACCAGCATCAGCAACAACAGAGCCGACCCCCAGAAACCGGTTACCGCGTGCAGGTCACGCCACAGCAAGCGCCCGCGGGCGGAAAACCGCGGCCACAACACACCGGCGCTGCTGCGTCCGCGCGGCCACCAGAGGTAAAGGCCCGATACCACCAGCACGATGCCCCAGCCCGCTGCCAGCTCTACCAGGCGGTCACCGACCGTCCCGACCATCAATTCGCCATGCAGGGCGCGGGCGATGGCCTGCAGGTTCTGCTTGCCGTCCTGCTCGCCGAGGATCTTGCCGTTGTAAGGATCGACAAATACGTTCAGTTCGCGCCCGCCGTCGTGCACCACGAATTGCGCACTGCGCTCGGCGTTCAGCGGCGGCAGGTACTGGCCGACGTGGCCCTTGGGATAGGCCTGGCGTACTTCGGCCAGCATCAGGTCGGCGCCCTGTCGGTGGTGGCCGGCTTCGACCACCATCAGGTCGCGGTACAGCAGCGGGTCGAGCTGCGGCTTGAACAGGTAGATGATCCCGGTAATTGCCAGCAGGATCATGAACGGGGCCACGAACAGCCCCGCATAAAAGTGCCAACGCCAGGCCAGGTTGTAGAAAGAGATACGTGTTCCTCTCATGGGAACCTCCTGTTTGACCAGCTGATGGGCGCAACCGAAGTGGCGCCCGTTGTGTTGTCAGAAGCTGAAATCGACCTTGGTCCACAAGGTCCTGCCTGGCTCGTTGACCGGCTGTGGATCGCTGGCCGGGTAGCCGAACCCGGCGTTCCCTGCCAGGTTCAAGTGCTCGGCGTAGGTTTTGCCGAACAGGTTGTCGACCCCTGCGCTGAGCTTGAGGTTGTTGTTCACCTTGTAGGCACCGTTGAACGAGAACACACCAAAGCCGGCGCTTTTCTCGTAGTCCTTGCCGACCACGTTGCCCTGGTTTTCGGCAATGCGGTTCTGCGCCGCCACCAGCCGCCACAGGGCGCCGACGCTCCACACATCGCGGCTGTAGGTCAGTCCAAGGCGGCTTTCCAGGGGCGGCATCTGCGGTAGCGCTTTGCCATCACTGCTGTTCTTGCCCCAAGCGTAGGCGAGCGTGGCGTCGGCTTTCCAGTTCTCAGCGAGCTGGTAGGCGGCGCCCAGTTCGCCGCCCATGATGCGGGCGTCGATGTTCTGCGCCTGGGAGGTGCTCATGCCCATCATGCCGGTGCGGTAGTCGAACAGGATGTAGTCGCGGATTTGCCCGACATAGCCCGAGGCCCAGGCTTCAAGGCGCTCTGTGCGGTACTGGATGCCGAAGTCGAGCTGGGTGGTTTTCTCCGGCTTGATGCCATCGAAGGCATTGGCCGCGCCAGCTGGCGCCAGCTTGGGCGAAAACAGCTCCCAGTAGTCGGGGAAGCGCTGGGCGTGGCCGAGGCCGATGTAGGTGGTAGCCGGGATGGCAGCCAGGTCGTGCTCGTAGCGGATGAAAGCACTGGGCAGGGTGTCGGCGCGGGTGTCGCCTTCGGTGGCGCTGCCCTGGCGGAAATCGCGGGCCGAGGCGCGGTCCAGGCGGGCGCCGGTGATCAGTCGGTCTTCGGCGCTGGCGTACCAGGTCAGCTCGCCGAAGGCACCGTAGTTATGAAAGTCGGCGTCCTTGGTCCAGGCCTGGCCCTTGTGCGCGTCGACCCCCATGCCGCCTCGCTGGCGGTGCTCATTGGTCTGCGCGTCGATGCCGCTGATCAGTTGCACGTCTGCCCAGCGCCAGGTGGCCTTGATGCGCGCGCCCAGGGTGCGGCGGTCGACGTTGCTGACCATCGGCATGCCCATCATGCCGCTGCCCGACGGCGTGCGCAGGCTGTAGTTGTCCATCACGTGGTCGGCGTAGTTGTAGTAGACCTGCGCTTCGACCTTGTCGAGGACCTCGCCGAGGTTGGATTTTTCAAAGCGCAGGCCCAGGCTCTCGCGCTTGAACTGCGAACCGTCCATGCCGCGCCCGGCGTAGCGGGCCTCGCCATCACCCTTGCCGGCAGTCAGCTCCAGCAAGGTGTCCTGGTCAGGTGTCCAGCCGAGGGCGACATCGCCGTTCCACTTGTCCCAGCGGGAGGGCACGGTGTCGTTGTTGCCGTCGTGGTAGTCGTCCGAGCGTGACTGGTTGCCGACGAAGCGCGCGTAGGCCTGGCTGTTGCCGGCAGCCGCATCCAGCACCTTGTCGAAGCGGCCGTTGGAGCCGGCCAGCAGGCTGGCGTTGACCCGGCTGCCGAGGGTGCCGAACTTCTCTGGTTCGCGCTCGAAAAGGATCGTGCCTGCCGAGCCGCCCGGGCCCCAGATCACGCTTTGCGGGCCTTTGATCACGGTGAGGCGGTCGTAGGTTTCCGGCGAAATGTAGGACGTGGGCGCGTCCATGCGATTGGGGCAAGCGCCCAGCATCAGGCCGCCATTGGTGAGGATGTTCAAACGCGAGCCGAACATGCCGCGCAGTACCGGGTCGCCGTTGGTGCCACCGGCGCGGATCGCCGAGAAGCCGGGGATGGTCTTCAGGTAGTCGGCGCCGTCACTGGCCGGCACGGGCTGGCGCGGGTCTTTAGGGTTGGTGATCACGGTCAGCGGCGAGCTGGGGGCCACGGCGGTAATCACCGTCGGGCTCAGCTCGGGTGTATCGTGCGCATGGCCTTCATGGCCAGGGTCGGCGGCCAGGGCCACGGGCGCGAGCAGCGAGCCGCACACGGCGGCAATGGTCCCTCGCAGGGACAGGGCAAAAACAGGGGTGCAGCCAGACATAGTGATTCCAGTCGATCAGTCATGAGTCAGCGCGAAGCCTCCTGGCTCCGTGCGCAAAAAAAAGGATTCAGACGTTGATCGAGGCAGGCGGGGCGCGGCTGCGCGCACCGGGGAATACCGCCTGCCGGGCATGGCCCTGGTGCGTTGGCGCAAGCAGGTGAGTGGTGGGGGCGATGCTGTCGGCACTAAGCGGGCTGAGGGCCTGGGGCAGGGCGGGGCAGTTGAACAACAGGCTGCAGTAACCGCACTTTTCCCACATGACATGCAGCTGGCCATCGCCGCTGTGGCCGTGATGAGCGCCCTCGCCATGCTGATGCGCAGCCGGCATCGGCATGTCCATTGGCATGCTCATGCCGGCGTGGTGGTCCATCGGCATTGACTGGGAAATCAGCGGGCCGATGAAGATCATCCACATGGCGAACAGGCTCAGCCATCCGCCACCGGCGCGCCTGCGGTCAGGGCGGGTGGTACGGCGGCAGCTGTTGCGCGGCAAGCTCATGGCGAGCGCCTTTGAGCAGTGGTCAGTGCGCGTGTTCGTGGCCTTGCGGCTGGTCCGTCGGCGCCTGCTTCTGTACGGCTACCTGGACAGTGATGTCGCCTGCCTTTTCGAAGTGCAGGGTCAACGGGAAGCGCTTGCCGTCGCTGAGAAGGCTGCGGTCCTTGGGCTGCATCAGCATCACATGGTAGGCGCTGGGGGCGAAGGTCAGGTCCTTGCCGGCGGGCACCACCACGTTGGGTACCTGCTGCATCTTCATGGCACCGGCGGCGCTCATGACATGCTCGTGCAGTTGCGCATCATCGCTGATGGGGCTGTCGACGCTGAGCAGGCGGTCGTCGGCGCTGCCGTTGTTGTGCACCACGAAATAGGCGGCGACATTGGGTGCGTTGGGTGGCAACTGCAGCGACCAGGGATGGGCGATGTGCAGATCGCCCACGGTGTATTCGTGGGCATTGGCAAAGGCGCCGGGCAGCAGCAGGGCGGCCATGACGAGGGCGTGCTTGAGCATGGTGAATCTCCGTTCTGTTCAGGTTCAGGCAGTCAGCGTGATGAACTCAGGCCAGCGGAGAGGCACGGGGGTTGAGCGCAGGCCAGAGCTGGCGCGGCGTGGGTTGGTACTTGGCGGGTGGCTGCAGCAGCCCTGCCAGCAGTGTCGGCGGGTTGTGCAACTGCGGCGGGTAACCAGGCAGGGCCAGCAGCGGTGCGGCGCCGGAACAGCACCAGCAGTTCATCATGCTGGCGCTGTCGTCGCTTTGCGGGCCAAGGTCGATCTTGGCCAGGGCCTGCACATCGACTTTGGCCTTGCTGCCCATGCTGGAACAGAAAGCCCCCCACAGCAGCTGCTCGGCCGGGCCCTTGGGCACGGCTGAGGCCAGCGGCATGGCCAGCAAGTTGAACAGCACTGCAAGGCAGGCTATCCAGGCAATGTGCCGACGTGGGGGCATGGAGAGATCCGGTCAGGAATCGTGGTGGGTATTGTAAGGCGGAGTATAGGTAAAAATGGCGGGGTGCGGTGAAGTGACGCAGGTTGGCTGGCTGTCGGCGCCTGCTTTGCAACCCGATCGCCAGCAAGCCATCTCCCACAGGGACCGCGCAGGTCGCAGGGCCTGTGCTGCAACCAGTGGGAGCGAGCAGGCCCGCGAAGAGGGTTGAATCAATCTCAGGACTTGTTACGGCCCATCAGCCCACGCACGGTTTCTTGCAGGTCCGCTGGCAGCACCACGACCTTGGCGTTGTCGCTGCCGGCCAGGTTCTCCATGGCACCGATATAGCGCTCACCCAGCAGGTACATCGCCGGCACGGTTTCGTTGCCCACCGCTTCCTTCACCAGCGAAATCGCCCGGGCCGAGGCCTCGGCCAGGCTGATCTGCGCCTCGGCATCGAGCCGGGCCGCCTGCAGGCGCGCTTCGGCCTCGAGGATCGCTGCCTGCTTGGCACCTTCGGCGCGGGTCACGTCGGCCTTGCGCTCACGTTCGGCCGCCGCCTGGCGCTCCATGGCCAGTTGCATGTTCTCGGAAGGCTTGATGTCCTGGATTTCCACCGAACGTACGGTCACGCCCCAGTCTTCGGTCTGTTCGGACATCGCCTCGCGCAAGCGTGCCTTGATCTGCTCGCGGCTGGACAGCGCCTCGTCGAGGTCCATGGCGCCGACGATGGCGCGCAGCGAGGTCATGGTCAGGCTGGTGACGGCGAACGAGAAGTTCTGTACGCCATAGGAAGCCTTCTGCGGGTCGACAACCTTGGCGAAGCACAGGGCGTTGGCAACGATTACCGCGTTGTCACGGGTGATGATTTCCTGCTGCTGCACATCGAGGATGATGTCCTTGGTCGGCAGGCGGTAGGCGACCACGTCCATGTACGGGATAAGAATGTTCAGGCCAGGCTTGAGCGTGCTGTGGTAGCGGCCCAGGCGCTCGACGATCCACTCCTCGCCCTGGGGCACGATGCGTACCCCTTTGAACACGGTGATCAGGACAAACAGGGCGATGGCGGCAACGACGATGAGGCTGGTCATGATGCTAACTTCCTTTTAATGCGGATTCAGGCCCGGATGACGCGGGCGGTGTTGCCCTCGATGGCACTCAGGCGTACCCGTTCGCCAGCCGCGATCTCGCTGTCGGCGATGCAGGTCCATTCTTCGTTGCCGAGGATCGGCTTCTGGAAGCGCACCCGGCCTTTCTGGAACTCCGACACGCCAATGGTCAGCAGGCCCACTTCGCCGATCACGCTGTCGGCAGTCCAGCGCACATCCGGCTGCTTGCGCCGGAGCAGCTTGAACCACAACGCCGTGGTGACCGATGACAGCAGCACCCACAGCAGCACTTGCATGTCCAGCTGCAGGGCGGGGGCGGCGAGCGAGATGAGCGAGACCAGCACGGCACCGATGCCGAACCAGAGGATGAAGAACGTTGGCAGGACCAGTTCCAGCAGGATCAGCGCGATGCCGAAGACCAGCCAGATCCACCATTGCATTTCCATATGGGTGAAACCTTCCGGGGGAGGGGGTTGAAGCTTAATGCAGCTTTAGTCTTGAAGGCATTTGGATGCACGCGTTGGGCCGTGAGAAAGGGCGCTTGAGAATGTAGGAAAGATGACAGGTGAGCAGATTTCAACAGCCTGAGCCCAGCCAGTCTTCTACCCGTAGCCCAGGTACCCGCTGAAATTCACGGAGGTTGTTGGTGACCAAAATCAGGCCAAGCGCCCGGGCATGGCCAGCAATCAATTGGTCGTAAGGCCCGATTGGCGTGCCAGCCTTTGCCAGCTCCGCGCGGAGTTGGCCGCTGTGCTCCGCTGCATGATCATCGTAGTCAAGTACCTCCAGGCGCGCAGCGAACCCTTCGACGACGGCAAGATTTCGTTGTGGGTTGGCTGACTTCTCTGCGCCGTAGATCAACTCCATCAAGGTCACGGTACTGATCCCCAGCTGGCCATGGTGGCGATTGAACGCCTCGCGAACAACTTGGGGTTTGTTTTTGATCGTGAAAATGCAGATGTTGGTGTCCAGCAGATACCTGAGCATTAAAACCCTTCGCGTTCCTGGTCAGCGGGTTGATCACGGCTAGCCATGTAGTCCGGCGTTGCATCCTCAGCGTCGAACCAGCTGTCCCATGCTTCCCCGGCAGGTGTGATGATGCGCGTGCGGCCTACCGCAACGATGTCCACACGGATTACGTCTTCAGGAAGGGCTACGGACTTTGGCAAACGGATGGCCTGGCTGCGGTTGCTTCTGAAGACTGCACCTTGCTCCATGATTGGCCTCCTTGAAAAGCGGCAATGTGTGACTGAAGTTTAAGTGGGGCGATGTATATGTCAATGGGATATACGTATGGGCGAGGCGAGCACTTACAGTGCGAGTCTGACGAGCAGTTCATCTGCACCTGCCAGCTCCAGGTCCACCGTTGGTAACTTCGGCCGCTTGAGGATGAGTACGGGCACGCCCAGGTCCCTGGCCACCTCCAGCTTCGGCTCAGTGGCTACGCTGCCACTGTTTTTGCTGATCAGCACATCGATGTTGCGACGCTGGAACAAAGTCCGCTCTTCCTGGATATGGAATGGCCCGCGCGCGCCAATCACCTCACAGCGCGCGTTACCAGTGCAGGCCTCCAGCGCCCGCAAGGTCCAGAACTGCTCCGGCGGAATCTCGTCCAGATGTTGCAACGGCTCACGCCCCAGCGTGAACAACGGCCTGCGGAACGGCTTGAGCGCCTCGATCAGTCCTGCCCAGTCCTCTACCTCGCGCCAATCGTCCCCCGCCTGAGCTTGCCAGGCCGGGCGGCGCAAGGCCCAGCACGGGATGCCAGCACTGCGCGCGGCGCTGGCGGCGTTGCGGCTTATCTGCGCAGCATAGGGGTGGGTAGCATCGATCAACAACGTGATGCCTGCTTCGCGCAGGTAACTGGCCAGGCCCTCGGCGCCACCGAAGCCGCCGACGCGTACCTGGCACTGCAGGTCCTGCGGCACGCGGCCGATACCGGCCAGGCTGTAGACGTGCTGAGGGCCGAGGCGGCGGGCGATGGCCAGGGCTTCGGTGATGCCGCCTAGCAGCAAGATGCGAGTCGTCATTGCACACCTGCCTTGCCGACGATGCCGCCCTGGCGGTCGATGGCGAACACCTCCACCTGTACTTGTGCCGGCACCACGCTGCGGGCAAAGGCCAGGGCGTGGGCACACACCGCGTCGCCCAGGGCGATGCCGGCTGCATGCGCCAGCGCCAGGGCCTGCTGGCTGGTGTTGGCGCCGATGATGGCGGCCTGCAGCGCTTCGTCCGCGCCGATAGCTGCGGCCCAGCCGGCGAGTTGCGGCAGGTCGATGCTGGAATGACGGCTGTGCAGGTCCATGTGCCCGGCTGCCAGCTTGCTGATCTTGCCAAAGCCGCCACACAGGGTCAGGCGTGGCACGGGCACCTTGCGCAGGTGCTTGAGCACCGCGCCGACGAAATCGCCCATTTCGATCAGGGCGATTTCCGGCAGGGCGTAGACCCGGCGCATGGTGTCCTCGCTGGCGTTGCCGGTGCATGCGGCGATGTGCGTGTAGCCGTTGGTGTGGGCCACGTCGATGCCCTGGTGGATCGAGGCAATGTAGGCCGCGCAGGAAAACGGCCGCACGATGCCGCTGGTGCCGAGGATCGACAGCCCGCCCAGGATGCCCAGCCGCGGGTTCATGGTCTTCAGGGCCAGTTGCTCGCCGCCCTGCACGTTGACCGTGACTTCGAAGCCGCCCGGGTAGCCGCACTGGTCGGCCAGGTTTTGCAGATGTTCGCTGATCATGCGCCGCGGGACCGGGTTGATGGCGGGCTCGCCCACCGCCAGCACCAGCCCCGGGCGGGTCACGGTGCCTACGCCAGCGCCAGCGACAAATCGGAAACCCGGCTCGCCCAGCAGGCGCACCTGGCTGTAGAGCAGGGCACCGTGGGTCACATCCGGGTCGTCGCCAGCGTCCTTGAGTGTGCCGGCTTCGGCGCGCTCGCCAACGAGACGGCAGAATTCCAGCCGCATTTGCACCACCTTGCCCTTGGGCAGGGTGATGCTCAGCGCATCGTCACACTGCCCGGTGAGCAGCAGCCTGGCCGCCGCCAGGCTGGTGACGGTGGCGCAGCTGCCGGTGGTGAGGCCGCTGCGCAGAGCGGCAGGCTGTTCGCGGGTTTCTTCACGCATCGACGGGTTTCACCACTTCCAGCAGGGTGATCGGCAGCGCCTGGCGCCAGGTGTCGAACGAGCCCAAGGGTTGCGCGTGGGCGACGTGGATGCGGGTCAGTTCGCCACCGTGGCGTTCGCGGAAATGCGCCAGGGCCAGTTCGCTTTGCAGGGTTACCGCATTGGCCACCAGCCGGCCGCCGGGGCGCAGGCTTGCCCAGCACAGGTCGAGCACACCTTCACGGGTGACGCCGCCACCGATGAAGATTGCATCCGGTTGCTCCAGACCTTCCAATGCCATAGGGGCCTTGCCGCGTACCAGTTGCAGGCCGGGGACGCCCAGCGCATCGCGGTTATGTTCGATGAAACCCTGGCGGCCTTCATCGGCCTCGATGGCCAGGGCGCGACAGGCCGGGTGGGCGCGCATCCATTCGATGCCGATCGAACCGCAGCCTGCGCCAACGTCCCAGAGCAATTCACCGGGCTGGGGTGCCAGGCGCGCCAGGGTGATGGCGCGGACATCGCGCTTGGTCAGCTGGCCGTCGTGCTCGAAGGCACTGTCTGGCAACCCGGCCAGCCTGTGCAGGCGCGGCGCATCGGGTGCCGCCAGGCATTCGATGGCTACCAGGTTGAGGGCAGCGATATCGGCATGCGGCCAGTCCTGCGCAGTGCCGGCAAGCGTTTTTTCCGCGTCGCCGCCCAAGTGTTCGAGCACCTGCAGGCGGCTTGGACCGAAGCCACGCGCACGCAGCAACGCGGCGATCGCTGCGGGGCTGTCGCCATCGTTGCTCAGCACCAGCAGGCGCACGCCGCTGTGCAGGCAGGCATTCAGCGCCGTCAGGGGCCGTGCGACCAGCGACAGCACTTGCACGTCCTGCAGCGGCCAGCCCAGGCGGGCGGCCGCCAGGGCACAGGAAGAGGGCATCGACAGCACGCGCATTTCTGCTGCAGGTACCTGGCGGGCCAGGCTGGCACCGACGCCATAGAACATCGGGTCGCCGCTGGCCAGAACGCACACCGGCTCGCCGCGCAGGGCCAGCACCGGGGCCAGGGAGAACGGGCTTGGCCAGCCCAGCCGTGTGCCGGACACGCAGCGAGGGAGCAAGGCCAGCTGGCGGGGGCTGCCGAAGATCTTTGCAGCGGCCAGCAGCGCGCGCCGGGGCTGTTTGCCCAGGCCAGTGAAGCCGTCTTCGCCGATGCCTATTACTGTCAGCCAGGGGGTCATGTGTTTCAATCCGCCATTTTTGGGGGCGCTTTGCGCCCCTTCGCGGGTGAACCCGCTCCTACAGGATGTGGGGCAACGATGATCCTGTGGGAGCGGGTTTACCCGTGAAGAGGGCGACGCGGTCGTGAATTTCTACTCAAACGCCGAGGATGCTCGACCACCGGCTTTTCATGCCGCCGGACAAAGCAGGCATAATACCGCGCCTTCTCCACTCAAGCGCATTTTCACAGATTGCCGGACACCCCTTTGAAGCAGGCCAATGCCCCCCACGTATCGCCCCGCCCCTCGGCCTGCCCGGGGTTGTGGCGCATTGTCAGTGCCCGCGACGGCGGGATCTGCCGGATCAAGCTGCCCGGTGGCCTGCTGTTTGCCGACCAGGCCGATGCGGTGGCTGCAGCGGCCGAGCGTTTCGCAGGCGGCGTGATCGAGGCCACCAACCGTGGCAATTTGCAGATACGCGGTATCGGCAGCCACCACCGCGAGTTGGTCGAGACACTGCTCGCTGCCGGCCTGGGCCCGCGTGACGCGGCGGGTGACGATGTGCGCAACCTGATGCTCAGCCCGCTGGCCGGGCAGGATCCGACGATGCTGCTGGATGCCCGGCCGTTGGCTGGACGAATTCTCGAGCTGCTGGAAGGCACACCGCGTTTTCATCAGTTGTCGGCCAAGTTCGCCGTGCAACTGGATGCCGGCGAAAGCCTGGCGATGCTCGAACACCCCCATGACCTGTGGCTCTCGGCCCTGCGCCTGGAGCAGCAGACCTGGCTTGCGTTTGGCCTGGCGGGATGCCCGGCTGAAGGCCAGGTGCTGGGCGCCGTGCCGCTGGAGCAAGGCCTGCAATTGGTGCGCGCTGTGCTGGAGCGCTTCCTCGACCTGGCAACCCCGGTGCAGTCGCGCATGCGCCAGTTGCTCGAAGCCTGTTCGGTAACCGATTTCATCGACGGGCTTGGTCTGGCCATTCGCCGCGACCCAGCCGTGCTCGCATGGCGACGTGAACCCCACAACGCTTCTTGGCTGGGCGTGCTACCCCAGGCCCAAGGCCTGGCGCTTGGCGTTGCCCCGCCGCAGGGCCGGCTGACCCCCACCATGCTGCGTGGTGCCGCGCGCATTGCCCGTCAACTGGGCGATGGCAGCTTGCGCTTGAGCCCCTGGCAAAGCCTGGTGCTGCCCAACCTGCAAGCGCAACACATCAACCAGGCCCAGGCCGATTTATCCGCACTGGGCCTGCTCTGCAACGACCATGAACCTCTGGCGCGCATCAGCGCCTGCACCGGCGCCAGCGGCTGCGCGAAGGCCCTGGGCGAAACCAAGGCCGACGCGCTGACCCTGGCCACGCTGCTGGGCCCGGGTGCGCCAGCCAGCGTGCACTTGTCCGGTTGCCCCCGATCCTGCGCCATGGCCCATGTTGCCCCGGCCACCCTGCTGGCCCGTTCGCCGGGCCGTTACGACCTGTACCTGCGTGATGCGCGCCAGCCTGGCTTCGGTGCCCTGCGCGCCACCGACCTTACCTTGAATGAAGCAGGCGCCATGCTCGACCTGCCGACGGAGCACCTTGATGATTGACTACATCCGCGATGGTCAGGAGATCTATCGCAATTCCTTCCGGATCATCCGCGAGGAGGCCCAGCTCGAGCGGATCCCCGCAGACCTGGAAAAGCTTGCCGTGCGGGTGATCCACGCGTGTGGCATGGTCGACGCCATCGATGGCCTGCAATTCTCCGCAGGCGCCGGCCGTGCCGGGCGCGAGGCACTGTTGAACGGCGCGCCGATTCTGTGCGATGCGCACATGGTCGCCGAAGGCATCACCCGGGCCCGCCTGCCAGCGGACAACAAGGTCATCTGTACCTTGCGTGACCCGAGCGTGCCTGGCCTGGCCAAGGACGCTGGCAACACCCGTTCTGCCGTGGCCCTGGAGCTGTGGCGCCCCCATCTGGAAGGCAGCGTGGTGGTGATCGGCAACGCACCCACTGCGCTGTTCTACTTGCTGGAAATGCTCGATGCTGGTGCCCCGAAGCCCGCGTTGATCCTCGGCTTCCCGGTCGGCTTCGTCGGTGCAGCCGAATCCAAGGCGATGCTCGCTGCCGACAGCCGTGGCGTGCCGTTCGTGATCATGCAAGGCCGCCTGGGCGGCAGCGCGATGGCTGCTGCGGCAGTCAACGCCCTGGCCACGGAGGTGGAATGATGGCGCCGCGTGGACGTCTGCTGGGCCTGGGCGTGGGCCCTGGCGACCCTGAACTGATTACCCTCAAGGCCCTGCGCCTGCTGCGCGAGGCCCCTGTAGTCGGCTATTTCGTGGCCAAGGGCAAGCGCGGCAATGCCTTCGGCATCATCGAGGCACACCTGCAGCCCGAGCAGGCCCTGCTGCCGCTGGTCTACCCGGTCACCACCGAAGCCTTGCCAGCGCCGCTGTCCTACGAGCAGGTGATCAGCGACTTCTACGACGAGGCCAGCGTGCAGGTGGCCGAGCACTTGGATGCCGGTCGCGATGTGGCGGTGATCTGCGAGGGTGACCCATTTTTCTATGGTTCCTACATGTACCTGCATGATCGCCTGGCGCAGCGCTACGAGGCCGAGGTAATCCCCGGCGTCTGCTCGATGCTCGGTGGTGCTTCGGTACTGGGCGCGCCGCTGGTGTACCGCAACCAGAGCCTGTCGGTGCTGTCTGGCGTACTGCCGGCCGAAGACCTCAAGCGCCGCCTGGCCGACGCCGATGCGGCGGTGATCATGAAGCTTGGGCGCAACTTCCCGAAAGTGCGCGAAGTGCTGGCCGAACTTGGCCTGGACGGGCGCGCGCTGTATGTGGAACGGGCGACCATGGCCAACCAGAAGATCGTGCCGCTGGACCAGGTCGACCCGCAGTCGTCGCCCTACTTTTCGCTGATCATCGTGCCGGGTGAAAAATGGCAGGGCTGAACATGCACAAGGCACCGGCGATCGTCATCCTCGGCCCAGGCAGCCTGGCCACGGCGCTGCGTATCCAGCAGTGTTATCCACAGGCGTCGATCCATGGCCTGGAAGGCCGGGTCGAAGGTGTCGACAGCTACTACAGTGCGTTCGGCGACACCCTGCGCGAGCTGTATCAGCGGGATACGCCGATCATTGCCCTGTGCGCTGCGGGCATCGTCATCCGCAGCCTGGCCAGCCTGCTCGACGAGAAAGGCACAGAGCCGCCGGTGCTGGCCGTGGCCGAGGATGGTAGCGCCGTCGTGCCGTTGCTCGGTGGGTTGGGCGGCGTGAACGTCATGGCGCGCGAAATTGCTGAGGCGCTGGGCGTAGCCGCCGCCATTACCACCAGTGGCGAGTTGCGCTTCGGCACCTGCCTGCTCAACCCGCCGCAGGGCTATGCCCTGGCGGATATCGAGCAAGGCAAGCGCTTTGTCTCCGACCTGCTGGCTGGCGAGTCGGTACGCATTGAAGGTGACGCACCGTGGTTGCTGCAGGCGCAGTTGCCTGCCAGTGAAGCGGCCCGGCGCACCATCCATGTGGGGCATCAGGCGCGCCCGGCCAGCCGCGACGAACTGCTGATCCATCCGCGTTCGGTAGTCGTCGGTGTCGCCGGCGGCAATCTGCACGCTATTCGTGCTGCATTGCAGCAGGCTGGCATCGCCGAGCCCGCACTGGCGTGCGTGCTGGCCGACGAGCAAGCCATGGCCGATAGCGCCCTGCGCGAAGCCGCAGCGGCCTTGGGTGTTGCCTTGCGCTTCGCCGCCAAGCCACACGATGTCGCCAGCATGGTTGCCACGGCGTTGCCCGAAGCTCGGTTGATCGAGCAGGCAGAGGTGGTGATTGCAGTGTCGCCTGCACCAGTCGAGGTGGCGCAGATCGGCCGCCGTCGCGGTCGCCTGGCGGTAATCGGCCTGGGCCCGGGAGCTGCCGAGCTGATGGTGCCAGCGGTCAAGGCAGAGCTGGCGCGTGCGCAGGATGTACTCGGCTACGAAACCTATGTGCGCATGGCGGGCCCGTTCCGCGACGATCAGGTGCAGCACTGCACCGACAACCGTGAAGAGATGCAGCGCGCTCGGCACGCCTTCGAGCTGGCGGCCCAAGGCCGTTCGGTGGTGGTGGTGTCGTCGGGCGACCCGGGCGTGTTTGCCATGGCGGCCGCAGTGCTCGAAGCCTTGCATGAGTCCAGCGACCCTGCCTGGCATTGCGTTGACCTCGAGATCCTGCCGGGGGTGTCGGCCTCGCTCGCAACGGCGGCCCAGGCGGGCGCACCGCTGGGGCATGATTTCTGCGTGATGTCGCTTTCGGACAACCTCAAGCCTTGGTCGATCATCGAAAAGCGCCTGGACCTGGCGGCACAGGCCGACCTGGTGCTGGCGTTCTACAACCCGATCTCGAAATCCAGGCCGCACCAGCTTGGCGTGGCGCTTGAAGTCGTGCGCCGACATCGGGAGGGGACCACGCCTGTAGTCCTTGGCCGTGATATCGGTAGGCCGGGGCAGACGCTGAAAGTAGTCACCTTGGCCGAATTGCTGCCGGAAATGGTCGATATGCGCACCATGGTGCTGGTCGGTTCGTCGACGACATGCACCTTCGACCGCGCCGATGGCGGGCTGTGGGTATATACCCCGCGCTGGTACCACAGCCACCCCTGAACAAGGGCATGCCGACGGCTAAGGAAGTGCTGCAGGGCGGGTTGAGTTTTGCGTTGCCGTTAGGTTTGTGGCTGGAGCCAGAGGGCTCCAACCGTAAATATCCAATGGAGACCCAAAGCGATGGCCGTGAAAAGCGAGAAACTGGAACTTCAGGTACTACCGGACAAGAACCTGTTCGTGTTCCCGGACGCTATGTCCGACATGAACCGTGACGCTGCCAAGGCATGCCATGCCTTGGCAACTCAAGGTGCCAACAAGCAGCACGACCCTATCAAGGAGACTCGGGAGTGGTTCAAGCAGTACGTTTTCCTGATGTCCAAGATGGGTTGGGCCCCGACCAATGTCGACGTGCAGGAAGTAACCCAGAGCGACAGGCAACTGGAAATCAGCAACCTGGTGGGTAAAGGCTTGCAGGCCGCCTACGGGATCTTCACCGGAGAGGTGGCAACTGCGCTCGAAGGCCTGGGCAAGACCGTCATTGCCGCACTTGCCGCCAGCACTAAAAACGTCGAGATGTTGAACCGCAAGACGTTCGAAGATGACCGCACCGGGTTGAGCCTTGCCAAATGCGAGCAGACCTCAGCCGGCCAGGTAGCCATGCTGGTCAGCGCGATCCAGACCGATGCCAAGCCTGATAAATCAGCCAACTACCTGCTGCTCAAGTGGGAAAGCAGCGGCACCCGGAACTTTGCCTGTGGTGCGGTGTTGAACTTCGACCCGCGTCAGTACGACAAGGTCCGCTCGCTGGTTGAAACCAAGCTTGATGACAATGCCTTGCAGGTATTGCTGGCCCTTGAAATCTGATCACTGAGTCGGCCCGCCGGCATCACGGTGTCGGCGAGGCTGGAGGGCGAAATCATGCAAGCCAATTATGCTTTGTGGCTAAACGGTAACAGCCTGGTATGGGTTCATGCTGCCGTCAGCCAATCAAGGGTAGACGATCTGCTCAATATTCAGCTGGCCGCCTATCTGGCTGCCAGCAAGCGTCACCCACGTAACTTGCGCCATGACGGCTGGCACCGGGAATACCTGCGGGTGCAAGGCAGCTTCGGTTGTACTCCGGTCACTGTGCAGGCCCGCCCGGTTTCCGCGCCGCAGGCCGCATGTTTCGAGCCGTGGGCCATCCTTCGGGCCAACCTGCTGGCTGCTCTGGCCGCTGAATCGCATGCAGAGGCAGGGCGTTGCCTGGACATGTTCAAGGCAAGCCCTGACCCAGCCCTGCAGCAGGCGTTGTGGGCAGAATGCATACGGCCGCCGGATGCCGGGGGTGACAGCCATGCTCATGTGGAACTGCGATTGGTATTGCCAGACGGTTCCATCGTCAGCACCGAACTCAGATTCAGCACTGCTTCGCCGCCTGATGCGCTATGGCTCTGGCAAGTTCTGGAGCCCGCGTGCGACGAGCCCCCCCAGCAACTCGACTGCCGTTATCAGACCAGCGCCAAGCTTGTCGACCGGGTGAGCTGCGGCCTGCAAGCCGCCATTGGCACCAAGAAAGCGCAGTATCGCGGCCAGGTACAACCGCCAGTGGCACAGGAGCCTGTCCATGAGTAAGTTCAATCAACCGGCTGCCAGTGCCAGTGTTGTCCACAGCAGCCTGATGTCATTCTTGCCAGGGGTCAGCCCTCAAGCGCGTGATGACCTCCTGCTGGCCAACGCGTTTGCCCAGCAGGTCGCCTGGGGCGATCTGGACGAGGGGCTAGAGCCTGACTGGTTCAGAAACTACTGGCGAAACCTGGCTGCGCTAGGGTTTGATGGCAAGCTGGCACCCGCAAGCCGAAAGTTCGGCCCTGACCGGCAAACCCTCGCCGAGCGCGCCGTGGCGCAGGTCGAGCAGCTAGGCTCACCCGCGCACGGTGCGGTGGCCGAACAGTCCTTGCAGGCACTGCGCAATGACAGGCAGTCACTGTCTGCCTTCGAGTCCCGCGCACTTGCGAAGGACAAGGCGCGTTTCCAGTTGCTGCCCTGCGCCCAGCAGCCGAACGGGTTCATCGACCTGGTGATACTGCACATGGAAATGTCACTCAGGCATTCGACCAGCGGGTTTCTGTACCTGGAGTCGAAACAGGAAGTGCAGGTCGTTGATATGCGCGTGGAAGTGATCCACTTCAATCTGCAAGGGTTCCGCGAAGACTATCGCAAGCGGGCTGAAGCGAGCGTGGCGCGCAGTAGCCAGCGAGCGATACGCGACCTTCTGCTCTAGGGGGCTAGGTAGCCTTTGATGCCGGTGAAAATGATCTGCGCCGCCAGGGCGCAGACAAACAGCCCCATCAGCCGGCTGACGATCTGCAAGCCCTGGTCGCCCAGGATTCGCTCGATGCGGTGCGAAAGGTACAGCACCAGGCCGACGGTGAAGCTGGCCAGCACGATACCCACAATAGCCAGCAGCTTGTCATCCCAATGCGGCTGGCTTACGCCCATCACCAGCAAGGCACCGATGGTACCCGGCCCGACAGTGAGCGGTATGGTCAGCGGCACGATGGTGACATCCTGCTGCACGTTATCGGCCTGAACCGCCGATTTGCCCTGGGCCATGCCCAGCGCCGAGATGAACAGCACGCTGCCGGCACCGATGCGGAAGGCGTCGGCAGTGATGCCGAAGATGCCGAAGATCGCCCGCCCGAACAGGTACAGCAGGATGCTGGCGATGACCACCGCAAAGGCCACCTTCCAGGCCAGTTGCTTGCGTTCCTTGCTGGAGTGGCCGCGGGTCAGGCTGATGAAGCACGACAGCACGAAGAACGGGCTGTAGAGCACGAGCATTTTCAGGTAGACGCTGAATAACTCATGGAGCATGAGCGCTGGTCCTTGGCATGATGGATTGGTGTAGGCGCTGACAGTCAGGAACTGTGCGCCGGGTCCACCTCGGTTTCGCGGTGGTTGGCCCAGTACTGGATAAGTTCACGCAACTGCGACAGCTCCACAGGTTTGGCCATGTGCCCGTCCATGCCCGCCAGCCGCGCGCGTTCCTTGTGTTCGGCAAGAATGTGCGCGGTCAGTGCCACCACCGGGGTGCGGTGGCGCTGGTTGTCGGCCTCCCACACACGCAGCTGTTGGGTGGCCGAGAAACCGTCCAGGATCGGCATCTCGCAGTCCATCAACACCAGGTCATAGCGTTGCGCCTTCATCGCCTGCAAGGCCTCTTCGCCATTGCAGGCGGTGTCGGGCTCAAGATTGAGCTTGCCGAGCATGCCGCGGATCACCTTGGTCGAAATACTGTTGTCTTCGGCCACCAGTACGCGGAAATCACCGGGCAAGTCCAGCGCCTGCGGGATACCTGGCAGGCTGGCCGGCACGGCCTGCTCGCGCCCGCGTTGGGCCAGCTCCTCGGCCAGGGTGGTCTTGAGTGTGTAGCCGGCGACCGGTTTGGCAAGTATCCGCTTGACCCCCGCGTTGCGCGCGATGACCTTGCTCGGCGCGTTGCTGATGCCGGTAAGCATCACCACCAGGATATCGTGGTTCAGGCTGGGGTCTTCCTTGATTTTCGCCGCCAGCTGCATGCCGGTCATGCCAGGCATGTTCTGGTCCAGCAGCACGGCGTCGAAGTAGTCGCGCAGGTGGGCCTTGGTACGCAGCAATGCCAGCGCTTCTTTGCCCGACGGCACCGCGCTGACGTTCATGCCCCAGGCGCTGCACTGTTGTACCAGCACCTTGCGGCACGTGTCGTTGTCGTCCACCACCAGCACCCGGGCATCGCGCAGCGGGCTGTCGAGGTCGGCGGGAGGTTGCTCCAGGCGCGAGGGGTCCAGCGGCAAGGTCAGCCACAAGGTATTGCCCATGCCGGTACTGCTCTTGATGCCGAATTCGCCCTGCATCAGGCCGATCAGCTGTTTGGCAATGATCAAACCGAGGTGCCCGCCCAGCTTGTTGCTGGACAGGAAATGGTGGCTGTGCAATTCGGCTTGCAGCAAGGCCTCGCGATCAGCGGCCGGCAGCGGTTCGCCGCTGTCTTGCACGGCGATGCGCAGGCGCGGTATCTCGCCCCGTTGGTCCAGGGCCACCACCAGCAGGATCTCGCCCTGGGTGGTGTTTTTCAGGGCGTTTTCCAGCAGGCTCGACAAGGCCTGGCGCAGCCGCGTCGGGTCGCCGCTGATCACTCGCGGCACTTGTGGCTGGGTGAAGCTGATCAGCTCGATGTTCTGCTGTTCGGCCTTGGCACGGAAGATGTTCAGGCAGTCCTCGATCAGTGCGTTAAGATCGAACTGCACGTCATCCAGTTCGATCTGCCGGGACTCCAGCTTGGAAATGTCGAGAATTTCGTTGATCAGGGTTAGCAGCTCGTTGCCGGCGCTGTGAATCGTCTGCACGTAGTCGCGCTGCTTCACCGACAGCGGTGTGCCCAGCAGCAGCTCGGTCATGCCCAGCACCCCGTTCATGGGGGTGCGGATTTCGTGGCTGATCTTGGCCAGGAACTCGGCTTTGGCGTTGATTTCGGCGTCGCTGGCGGCCAGCGCACGGCTGGCGCTGAACCGTTCCTCGCTGATCCTGCGCAGGCGCTCGCTCACCGCCAGGTTCAGCAGCAGGCCGCTGACCACGGTCAGTCCCAGCAGGACGCACAGCAGCCAGGGCGTCGAGGTGCGCGTCAGGCCCAGCAGCGCCGGCAGCAGCACCAGGCCACCGAGGTTGAACACCACCATCGCCAGGCTGAACAGGCGGCCGGGTGGGTAACCTTTGTACCAGTGGTAGCTGCTCACCAGCAGCATACTGACGCTGCCCAGGGCCATCAGGGCGTAGGTCATCAGGTTGAGCGGCAGGGTATCGACGAACAGCAGTACCAGGCCGCTGACCCCGACAACCAGCATTTCGCCCTGCAGCAGCCGGTTCAGCCGTGGCGATTTGCACGGCGAAAAGAAATGCTGGGTGAAATACAGCCCCGCCAGACCGGCCAGTACCAGCGTCAGGTAAGCGGCAGGTGTTTGCGCGCTGTGCCACACGTGCCACCACGGCCCGCTGAGGTTCAGCAGGATCAGACCACTGAGCAGCATCAGGCCGTGGTACAGCGCCAGGATCAGGGTGGTGCTGGAGCGGCTGTAAAGGAAGCGGATCAGGTTGTGCATGATCAGCATGATCAACCCGCCGAACAGCATGCCGAACAACAGTGGCTGGTGCTGGTCCGACGCAGCTTCGGCTGCGGGTTCCAGGCTGATGGCCGGGCGCAGCTGGTGCTCGGAGACCAGGCGCAGGTAGATGTCCAGCGGTTGTTTGCTGTTGGGCAGGGGCAATACATGGTCGCTGCCGCGCAGGGTCGGGCTGGCATTGCCGGGCTGGCGCCCGTGGTGCAGCTGACGCAGAAGCTGGTCGCCCTCTAGGGCGTAGAGGTCCAGGCCGGAAAGGTCGGGGGCAAATACCCGCAGCAGTTGTTCCTGGTCGCCGGGCGCCAGGCGATAGTGCAGCCACAGTGCCTGTTCCGCAGGCGCGGCATCCAGGTCGGCAAGCAGCAGCGGGCTGAACTGGTTGCGGTAGCGCTCGGAACGCACGTCGCTAAGTTGCAGGTTGGCCTGTTCGTCGAGCAGAACGGTCCAGCCTCCGTCATGATCGGCCGCAGCCGGGAACATGCAGAGCAGGGTCAGCAAGCTGACGATCAGAGCTGAGGCAATCCGAAGCCGACGCACTACGAAATCCCTTCTTAGCCGATGTGCCGGGTACTCACTATGCGCGGCGCGCCGAGCCGAAGGCAAGGCCCATGCCGGGCCCTGTCGACGAGCCGGATGCCGTAGGCTGAAAGCGCTACGGCGTTCCGCCATTGTTTACTGCTGGTGTTCACCGCGCTCGCGGGCGATGGCCCGATAGCCGATGTCGGTGCGGTAGAAGCTGCCGTTCCAGCTTACTTCCCTGGCCAGGCGGTACGCCTGCTGCTGGGCATCGGCAACAGTGCTGCCCATGGCGGTGGCACACAGCACGCGCCCGCCGTTGCTGGTCACTTGGCCATCCTTGAGCGAAGTACCGGCATGGAACACCTTGCCTTCGATCTTCGCCGCAGCGTCCAGGCCGTGGATCACGTCGCCCTTGGCGTAGTCGCCCGGGTAACCGCCAGCTGCCAGTACCACGCCCAGGCTCGGGCGCGGGTCCCATTGTGCTTCGACCTTGTCCAGCGCCTTGGCGAAGGCTGCTTCGATCAGCAGCACCAGGCTCGACTCCAGGCGCAGCATGACTGGCTGGGTTTCCGGGTCGCCGAAACGGCAGTTGAACTCGATGACCTTGGGGTTGCCTGCCTTGTCGATCATCAGGCCGGCGTAGAGGAAGCCGGTGTAGACGTTGCCTTCCTCGGCCATGCCGCGCACGGTCGGCCAGATGACCTGGTCCATCACCCGCTGGTGCACATCGGCGGTGACCACCGGGGCAGGGGAGTAGGCACCCATGCCGCCGGTGTTCGGGCCGGTGTCCTGGTCGCCGACGCGCTTGTGGTCCTGGCTGGTGGCCATGGGCAGCACGTTATGGCCGTCGACCATGACGATGAAGCTGGCTTCTTCGCCGTCGAGGAACTCTTCGATCACCACGCGCGAGCCTGCCTCACCGAAGGCGTTGCCGGCCAGCATGTCACGCACGGCGGCTTCGGCTTCTTCGAGGGTCATGGCAACGATAACGCCCTTGCCCGCGGCCAGGCCGTCGGCCTTGATCACGATCGGTGCGCCTTTTTCTTGCAGGTAGGCCAGCGCCGGCTCGATTTCGGTGAAATTCTGGTAGTCGGCGGTCGGGATCTTGTGACGCGCCAGGAAGTCCTTGGTGAAGGCCTTGGAGCCTTCCAGCTGGGCCGCGCCCTTGGTTGGGCCGAAGCAGTCCAGGCCGCGGCTGCGGAACAGGTCGACCACGCCGATGACCAGCGGCGCTTCCGGGCCGACGATGGTCAGGTCAACGTTTTTCTCGGCGAAATCGGCCAGTTGCTCCAGAGCGCACACGTCGATGGCAACGTTCTCGCACTTGGCTTCAATGGCGGTGCCAGCGTTGCCAGGGGCAACGAAGACTTTCTCGACGCGTGGGTCCTGGGCGACTTTCCAGGCCAGGGCGTGCTCACGGCCGCCGCTACCAATGATCAAAACTTTCATGTCAAAACCTCATGTTTGGCGGCAGTACCGGCCCCTGTGGGAGCGGGTTCACCCGCGAATGCGGCGGTGAATCCAGCATCGCATTCGCGGGTGAACCCGCTCCCACAGGGACCTGGGACCGGCCGGCCATCTTGATTAGTGGCGGAAATGGCGCATGCCGGTGAAGACCATAGCGATGCCGGCTTCGTCAGCGGCGGCAATCACCTCGGCATCACGCATCGAGCCACCCGGCTGGATCACGGCGCTGATACCCACTTTCGCCGCATTGTCGATGCCGTCACGGAACGGGAAGAACGCATCCGACGCCATGACCGCGCCCTGCACCTGCAGGCCAGCATGCTCGGCCTTGATTGCAGCAATGCGTGCGGAGTTGACGCGGCTCATCTGGCCGGCGCCGACGCCGATGGTCTGGCGCTGCTTGGCGTAGACGATGGCGTTGGACTTGACGAACTTGGCCACCTTCCAGGCGAATACCAGGTCGTGGATCTCTTGCTCGGTCGGTGCACGCTTGGTAACGATTTTGAGGTCATCGGCGGTGATCATGCCGATATCGCGGCTCTGCACCAGCAGGCCACCGTTGACGCGCTTGAAGTCCCAACCGGCAGCGCGCTCGGCAGGCCACTCGCCGCATTCCAGCAGGCGAACGTTCTGCTTGGCAGCCACTACGTCGCGGGCAGCCTGGGAAATTTTCGGGGCGATGATCACTTCGACGAACTGGCGCTCGACAATGGCCTTGGCCGTTTCGCCGTCCAGCTCGCGGTTGAAGGCGATGATGCCGCCGAACGCCGACTCGGTGTCGGTGGCGTAGGCCAGGTCATAGGCCTTGCGGATGCCGCCTTCGTCTTCCGGTACCACGGCCACGCCGCACGGGTTGGCGTGCTTGACGATGACGCAGGCTGGCTTGACGAAGCTCTTCACGCACTCCAGCGCGGCGTCGGTGTCGGCCACGTTGTTGAACGACAGTTCCTTGCCTTGCAGCTGGATGGCGCTGGAAATGCTGGCTTCGCCTTTCTTGGCCTCCACGTAGAACGCCGCGCTCTGGTGCGGGTTCTCGCCGTAGCGCATTTCCTGGGCCTTGACGAACTGGCTGTTGAAGGTGCGCGGGAACTGGCTGCGCGCTTCAGTGCTCAGGGTGTCCTTGGCCTGGTCGATGGTGCCCATGTAGTTGGCGATCATGCCGTCGTAGGCGGCAGTGTGCTCGAACGCCTTGAGCATCAGGTCGAAGCGCTGGGCGTAGGTCAGGCCGCCGGCCTTGAGGCCTTCGACGATGCCGGCGTAGTCGCTGGCGTTGACCACGATGGCCACGTCCTTGTGGTTCTTGGCAGCCGAACGGACCATGGTCGGGCCGCCGATGTCGATGTTCTCGATGGCGGTCGGCAGGTCACAGCCAGGCTTGGAAATGGTGGCTTCGAACGGGTACAGGTTGACCGCAACCAGGTCGATCGGCTTGATACCGTGCTCGGTCATGATGGCGTCGTCGGTGCCGCGACGGCCAAGGATGCCGCCGTGGATCTTCGGGTGCAGGGTCTTGACCCGGCCATCCATCATTTCGGCAAAGCCGGTGTAGTCGGCCACTTCCACCGCGTTGACGCCGTTGTCCTTGAGCAGCTTGTAGGTGCCGCCGGTGGACAGGATCTCGACACCGAGCTGCTGCAGCTCACGGGCGAATTCGAGGATACCGGTCTTGTCGGAGACGCTGATCAGGGCGCGGCGGACTGGCAGGCGGGTAGTCTGGTCGGTCATTTCGGGTTCCAATAACGCGGTGGATTCAGCAAAAAAGGCGCCTCTGTTCAGGGAGCCGCCTTTTCTGGTTGGGATTCTGGCTTACAACAAGTCGTACTGCTTGAGCTTCTTGCGCAGGGTGCCTCGGTTCAGCCCGAGCATCTCGCTGGCCTTGGTCTGGTTGCCCTTCACGTAGTTCATCACACTTTCGAGCAGGGGCGCCTCGACTTCGGAGAGCACCAGGTTGTACACGTCCGTCACGGTCGCGCCTTCCAGGTGGGCGAAGTAGTTGTGCAGCGCCTTCTCGACGCTGTCGCGAAGGGTCTGGCCCTCTTCGCTCGGCGTGTTGAGGTGCTGTTTCAGGTTGGCGTTGTCGCTCACGGGCGTTGTTCCACTCACAAAATTCTCGGTCATCATCGTCATGCGGCCACCCCTTGTCCGTCCTCTGTCTCAAGGCTCTGTCGACGTTCGGCGAAAAACGCGCGAACGTTGGCGCACTGCGCTTGTGTGTCTTCCAAAGCGTTGAACCGGGAGCGAAACTCCTTGCCGCCGGGTCGTGTCGCCAGGTACCAACCAACGTGCTTGCGGGCGATACGAACGCCCATCACATCGCCATAGAAGGCATGCAGCGCGGCCAGGTGCTCCAGCAGGATGCGTTCCACTTCGTCCAGTTGCGGCGCCGGCAGGTGTTCGCCAGTGCGCAGGTAATGCTCGATCTCGCGAAAGATCCATGGCCGCCCTTGGGCGGCCCGGCCAATCAGCAGGCCATCGACCCCGGTGGCGTCCAGCACCGCCCGGGCCTTTTCTGGCGAGGTGATATCGCCGTTGGCAAAAACCGGGATCGACACCGCCTGCTTGATGGCAGCGATGGTGTCGTATTCGGCTTCGCCCGTGTACAGGTCGGCGCGTGTGCGGCCATGCACCGCCAGCGCCTGGATGCCAGCCTGCTCGGCGATTTGCGCCACGTTCAGGCCGTTCTTGTTCGCCCGGTCCCAACCGGTGCGGATCTTCAGGGTCACCGGCACATCCACGGCGCCGACTACGGCGTGGAGGATTTCGCTGACCAAGGCTTCATCTCTCAATAAAGCAGAGCCTGCGGCTTTGTTGCAGACTTTTTTTGCCGGGCAGCCCATGTTGATATCGATGATCTGGGCACCTGCTTCGACGTTGGCCCTTGCCGCCGCTGCCATCATCTGCGCATCACCGCCGGCGATCTGGACCGAGCGTGGCTCGGGATCACCTTCATGGATGCGGCGCAGGCTCGACTTGCGGCTGTTCCACAGGCTCATGTCGCTGGAGACCATCTCCGACACCACCATGCCCGCGCCCAGGCGCTTGCAAAGTGTACGGAAAGGCTGGTCCGTGACCCCGGCCATTGGCGCGAGGATCAGGTTGTTACGTAGTGTGTATGGGCCGATGCGTACCGCCGACATAGGTGATCCCTGTTGTGGGGCCGAATCTTGGAGTTCGAAAAAGGGTTGGCATGATACCCGCTCTCGGTGACCGGATAAAGATGGATTTGGATAAAATCTGAACAGTTGTCGGCTTATGACATTTGGTACGAACGAGCGCCCGGGGCTGAAAAGCAGCCCCTGCAGGCCTGCCTTTATTCCGGGGAGCGGAAGCTCAGGCTGTAGTTGACGGCCTTGGGGCCCGGGTCGAGGATGTCCAGGGCGATATGGATCGGGGTCTGGCTGGGCATTTCGCCGCGCCCGGCCAGTTCACCGGACAAATACTCGCTGGGCTTGAAGCGCCGGCTGGCGATCAACTGCCCATTCAGGTCGGCAAAGCGCAGTTCCAGCAGCGGAAACGGCTGGGCAAACGGCGCGCGGTTGTAGATGATCGCGTCGACGATCAGCGCACCCTTGAAGTCCGGGTGGCTGCGCACGACCAGGTTGCTGCTCTTGATCCGGGCAATGTCGACGCGCGTTGGCACCTGGCAGCCGACCATCGGGCAGATCTGCTGGAAGAGTGGTCGGTACTGGTCCTGGCGGGCCATTTCGTCGAAGTGGAACCACACGTACTGGAACGCGAGCAGGCCCGCCGCCAGCAAGGTCAGCAGGCCCCACAGCAGGCGCTTGCCCCAGTTGGCGGCAGGCTTTTCCCAGCCCAGTTGCAGCGGATCGTCGACCACATCGACCAGCGGCTCCTTGCGCGATGGCCGCTCAGGTTTGCTGGTCAGGCCTGGTTCCAGGCGCTCGCCCGGCAGCGCTTCGACGGGGTCGTCGTCACGCCCGGACAGGTGAAATGCCATCGGCTCATCGTCGCGGGCACTCAGGCCTTTTTCCGGAATCGTTTCATCAATGTCCCGCAGCGGCTCGCCGGGTTCCTCAGGTTCGTCGATTTCGACGCCGCGGCGAACGGGCGGCTCGTCGTCGATGTCCAGGTCCAGGCTGGCACCCAGGGTCGGTTCGGTGCGCTCACCGGCGGCGGGACCCAGGTCCGGCTCCTGCTCAACGTTCGCCGTCTCCAGCAACACGGGCGTGGGTTCTGCGCTGTGCGCCGGCTCGAAGCGGTCATCGGTGGCTGTCCCGAACAAATCGTCGGCATGTTCGTCCGGCTGCAGCTCGTCACGCCGCGCCTGCAAGCCATCGTCCAGGTTGGACGAGCGCGCCGGCGCAGGTTGGCCGCGACGCTCAAGGCGTTCCAGCTCCTTGTCCAGGTCGAGCGCGTCCAGCGCCTGGGCAGTAAGCGCCCAGTCCTGGTCAGGGGGGCTACTGCGCTCGCTGATGGCAGGCTTGGCGGGGATCACCGGCTCGACCACCGGCTCGGCAGGCGCCGCAGCAACAGGTGCCGGTGCAGGCACCAGTGGTGCGCTGGCGCTAGCGGTGCGGGTCTGCTCCAGCAACTGCTTGGCGGCATTGAACACCTGCAGGCAGTGGCCGCAGCGCACCACCCCGCGGGCCACGCTCAACTGGTGGTGGGTGACGCGAAAGCTGGTCTGGCAATGCGGGCACTGGGTGACGAAACTGTCGGTCATGCGGCGATCCGGGAGATGTGCAGAAAGGTATTCTAGGCCTGCTTAACGGCGGCGACCACTGATGCGCACCCAGCCGTCGCGCACGACGATCGGGTCCAGCTCGAAGTCGGCAGCGTAGGCCGCGGCAACTTCCTCACCTTGTTCGGCAAGAATGCCCGACAGCGCCAGCAGGCCACCTGGGCGCACCAGCCCGGACAACTGCGGTGCCAGCGATACCAGCGGGCCGGCGAGGATGTTGGCGACCAGCACATCGGCCTGCATTGCAGGCATGTGCTCGGGCAGGTACAGCGCCAGCTTTTCATCGGCAATGCCGTTGCGCTGGGCATTGTCCCGCGAAGCCTCGATGGCCTGCACGTCGATGTCGGTACCGACTGCTTCCCGCGCGCCCAGCAGCAGCGCTGCGATGGCGAGGATGCCCGAGCCGCAGCCGAAGTCCAGCACCTGGGTGCCTTCGATCTGCTGGCCGTCGAGCCATTCCAGGCACAGCGCAGTAGTAGGGTGGGTGCCGGTGCCGAAAGCCAGGCCCGGGTCGAGCAGCAGGTTTACCGCGTCCTTGTCCGGGGCTTCGTGCCAGCTGGGCACGATCCACAGGCGGCGGCCGAAGCGCATCGGCTGGAAGTTGTCCATCCAGCTGCGTTCCCAGTCCTGGTCCTCGATCACCTCGGCCTGATGCTCGGGCAACTCGGCGCCGGTCAGCAGGCGCAGGTGGGAGAATACCTGCTCGGGCTCGGCATCGGCCTCGAACAGGGCCAGCAGGTGGGTGTGCGACCACAGCGGGGTGGTGTTGAGGTCGGGTTCGAAGATCGGTTGATCTTCGGCATCCATGAACGTGACCGAAACGGCGCCCACTTCAAGCAGGGCGTCTTCGTAGGTTTCGGCTTGTTCCGGGCTGATGGCCAGGCGTACTTGCAGCCAAGGCATGGCGGGCACCTTTGGTAAATCGACAGGGGCAGCCCTAGGCTTTGTACGAAAAGTGCCTGCGCGACGATCATGCTGCGTAGAAAACAGGCTCGGAATGCTCATTTGCAACCAGCAAAGTCGGGCGCGACCCCGGCCGTTCCTCGCCTGTTTTCGCCTTGCTTGATCGCCGCTCGGCGACTTTTCGTACAAACCCTAGGCTGCGCGAAGGCTGGCAGTTTACGCGAGTGCGCAGGGTTTGTGGATTGAATCGGGCTGCCGTGCAGTCCGATCATGCAGGGCTCAGACGAAACACAACGACAGCGATTCGGCTATATAAGCAGGCTTCTCATCACCTTCGATCTCCAGCGTGGCAATTGCCTTGAGCAACCATTGCCCTGGCTTCTTCTCCGCCACCTCGGCCAGTTCCACCTTCAGCCGTACCTGGCTGTCGACCTTGACCGGCTGTATGAAGCGCACGCTGTCGAGCCCATAGTTCACCACCATTTTCAGCCCTTGCGGCAGGACCAGGATGTCTTCGATCAGCTTGGGAATCAGCGACAAGGTCAGGAAACCATGGGCGATCGTGCAGCCAAACGGGGTTTTTGCCGCCTTTTCCGGGTCGACATGGATGAACTGGAAATCGCCCGTCGCTTCGGCGAACAGGTTGATGCGCTGCTGGTCGATCTTCAGCCAGGCCGAGCGGCCCAGTTCCTTACCAACGTATTGCGAAAGCTCTGTAACCGGTACATAGGGCATCGCGGACTCTCCGGGTTGTCAGTTGGTACGAAAGTGCAAGATCAGCACGGCCAAACGTTTCAGTCAAGTTGCCTGCTTTTCAGCGAATATCGATCTATCGCGGCGCGTGCTTATAATGACCGCAATGCCTGAGGGAGATGCTTATGCTGTTGCGTGGTTTGACCTGGCTGGTGCTGTTCCAGTTGTTGGGAACGGCGATCAATCACCTGCTGGTGCCTTTTTTGCCTGGGCCGATCATCGGCCTGGTGCTGCTGTTGTTCTTCCTCATGGCGCGCGGTGAGGTCGGCAAACCGCTGAACGAGGCCGCCAGCAGCCTGTTGCGCTACCTGCCGCTGTTGCTGGTGCCGCCGGCAGTGGGGGTGATGGTATACGCCAAGGACATCGCTGCCGATTTCTGGGCCATTGCCGGGGCGTTGCTGATTTCCTGCCTGGCCACCCTGGTGTTCGTCGGCGTGTTGATGCAAAAGCTCATCCACCGCCAGGGCAAGCGCGAGGAGCAGCCATGATGCTGGACTGGCAAGGCACGCTCGACGCGGTCGTTCATCATCCTTTATTCGGTATCGGGATCACGCTGGGGGCCTATCAGGTCGTGCTGGCGGCCTATGAGAAAACCCGCTGGATATTCCTCCAGCCGGTACTGGTGTCGATGTTGCTGGTGATTGGCGTGCTGCTGTTGTGCGGCATCGACTATCGCGAATACCGCAAAAGCACCGAAATCATGAATATCCTGCTGGGGCCCGCCACCGTCGCCCTGGCCGTGCCGCTGTATCTCAACCTGCGGCGTATCCGGCAGCTGTTCTGGCCCACATTTACTACGCTGGTAATCGGAGGCCTGTTCGCCACGCTGTGCTGCCTGTTGCTGGGCTGGTGGTTCGGGGCGGAACACATGATCCTGATGACCATGGCGCCGAAGTCGGTGACCTCGCCGATTGCCATGCTGGTAGCCGAGCAGATTGGTGGCGTGGCAGCCCTGGCAGCGGTGTTCGTACTGATTACCGGGGTGATTGGGGCCATTTTCGGCCCAGCGCTGCTGACACGCTTCGGTGTGCACAGCCCCGAGGCGCGCGGTATGTCGCTGGGCGTGACCGCGCATGCGGTGGGCACTTCGGTGGCCCTGCAGGAAAGTGACGAGTGCGGCGCCTTTGCCGCGTTGGCGATGAGCCTGATGGGGGTGGCCACGGCGGTGTTCCTGCCGCTTGCGGTCAGCCTGGTGGCTTGAGGACTTGAAATGACGCTACCGCTATTTCCGCTCAATACCGTGCTTTTTCCTGGCTGCTTTCTGGATTTGCAGATTTTCGAGGCGCGCTATCTGGACATGATCGGGCGCTGCATGAAGCAGGGCGAAGGTTTTGGAGTGGTGTGCATCCTCGAAGGCGACCAGGTCGGCAAGGCGCCGCCGGTGGTCGCTTCGGTTGGCTGTGAGGCGGTGATCCGCGATTTCGTGCAGCAGGACAACGGCTTGCTGGGCATTCGGGTCGAAGGCGTGCGGCGCTTCAGCCTGCAGAGCACCGAGGTGCAGAAGGACCAGTTGCTGGTGGGGCAGGTGCAGTGGCTGCCAGAGGATCCGGACAGCCCGCTGCAAGAAGCGGACGACGACCTGCTGGCCTTGCTGGTGGCCCTGGGCGAACACCCGATGGTCGAAGCGCTGGACATGCCGCGCCCGGTGGACGGGCGCCAGGCGCTGGCCAACCAGCTGGCGTATCTGCTGCCGTTCATGGAAGAGGACAAGCTGGACTTGTTGACCCTCGACTCGCCGCAGCAGCGGCTGGGGGAGATCCAGAAGCTGCTGGAGCGGATTCAGGGTGAGCTGTTCGCCTGATGATTCTGGGTTACCTGCACCGGCCTCAATACTGATAGCGCAGCAAAGCCTGCGGCAACGCATGCATGGCAAAGAATGCGAGCAACGCAACGCAGGCCGGCAGCACCAGCCACCACACCCGTTGCGGCAACGCCGGCAGGGGCTGGCGATGCTGCACCAGGGTCAGGCTGAGTGCACATACGCAGCACGCCAGCAGGGCGCCGGCCATGATGTCGGTGGGCCAGTGCGCACCCAGGTACACCCGCGACAGGGCAATCGCCAGTGCCGGAATACAGCCCAGCATTACCCAGGTCAGGCGTAGCCGTGGCGGCTGGCCGCGCCCGGCGAGCACCGCCATTACCAGAAAGAACGCAAACGACGCCGAGCTGTGCCCGCTGGGCATGCTGTAGCTGGTCAGCGGATCGCTCAGCACCTCTGGCCGGGCGCGGGCGAACAGCCATTTCAGCGAGCCGTTGGCAATCGCGGTGCCCATCAATGCACCGCCGGCGAAGAACGCATGCCGCCATTGCCGCGCAAGCAGCAGCAGGCCGGTGAGCAGGCCGCCCAGGAAGAACTGGGTGCGGAAGTCACCCAGCCGGGTCACCAGCACCACGGTGCCGTCAATGGCCTGGCTGCGATGCTCCTGCACCAGCGTCATCACACCTTGGTCGAATTCGTGCAGGTACGGCCAGCCGAGGAAAATCCCGGCCAGGGCGAGGAAACTCAGGCCGGCCACCAGTCGCGTGCCGTGACGTTGATCGCGAATGCTGCTGTTCAGGCTCAGGCCGATGATGACCGCCAGGGTGCCGGCGATGATCCCGGCATCCAGCCAGAAGCCTTCAGGCAGAGGCAGGCGCATGGCCGCGCCAGTGGCCCAGCCCGGTAGCAGGTAGGCTACCGACCAGCCAGCGCCGGCCACCAGGCTGACGGCGATGAAGCGTGGCAGGGGCATGTCGAACATGCCCGCGACCATCGGCAGCATCGGCCGCAGCGGCCCGATGAAGCGTCCCACCAGCAGGCTGGCGATACCATAGCGCTGGAAGTAGGTTTCGGCGCTACCGATCCATTCGGGGTGGTGGCGCAGCAGCGGCAGGCGGCGAATGTTCTGGTGGAAGTACTTGCCCACCGTGTACGACAGGGCATCGCCCAGCAAGCCGCCGAGAAACCCCAGCAGCAGCGTTTCACCGAGGGTGAAGGCACCGCTCCCGGCCAGCACGGCTACCGCAAACAGCAGGACAGTGCCGGGCACGACGATGCCGGCGATGGCCAGGCATTCGATGCAGGCCACCAGGAAAATTGCCACGCCAAGCCACTGTGGGTTGGCGCTTAGCCAGCCGGTAAGGCTGTCGAGCCATTGGCCCATGGTTCAGCTTCCTTGTTCGAGAGTGATGAAGTCTTGCCCTTCGACTTGACCCCGGCGCAGTGGGTTCCGGGTGCAGAAGCGGGCGTATTCGGCGTCGACGAAGCGGTACGGCAGGTGCTCGTCGCGGCCATGCGGGATGCCCAGGCGCGCGGCCTGGATTACCCGCGGTACGGCAAGGCCGCAGTCGTCCACGTACAGGCGTTCGGGGTCGAAGCGCTGAGCATCCCAGGCCGGTACTTTAAGGCCCAGGGCTCGGCACAGCAGGGTCTGGCCGGCGCACAGGCGCTCCGCCGGGCGTATTTTGCCGCCTGCGTCGGGGTTGTTCAGTTGCATTTGCGCCAGGCTGTTCGGCCCGGACAGGGCGTCCTGCCAAGGATAGGCGGACTTGATCAGCACTGCGTTGCCCGGCCCGTGGGCGCTGAAGTTCAGTGAGTCGCCGCCGCGGGCGTAGTACATGTAGATGTGGCCACCGTCGAGGAACAGTGCCTTGCGCTTTTCGGTATAGCCGAGCGAGGCATGGCTGCCTTTGTCGGTAAGGTAGTAGGCCTCGGTCTCGATGATTCGCGCGGCCAGCCACAGGTTGCCATGGCGATGACGGATGACCTTGCCCAGCAGGGCCTTGGCCAGCGTTTGGGCGTCACGGTCGAAAAAGCTGTCGGGCAGGGCTGGCATGCTGGCATTTCGCGGCTGGGAAGGCGGGGATGATAGCAATGAATGGCTTAATCCAGGCTGAACCGGTGAGGGAGGTGATTGGTATCTGCATGTTTCGTTGTCGCAGTGGCCCAGGCGCAGGAAGGCTATGGCCGAACAGCCATTTTCTACCATCCGCCACCCACCGCTGGGCGTACACCTGCGCGGCAGTTATAATCAGCCGATTTCCCCTTCGCCAAGACACCGAACCCATGACTGAGTCCGTTCTTGACTATATGACCCGCCTGGGTCGCGCTGCCCGTGAAGCTTCCCGGGTGATCGGCCGTGCCAGCACCGCGCAGAAGAACCGCGCCCTGCAGGCCGCCGGCGATGCGCTTGATGCCGCGCGTGCCGAGCTTGCTGTCGCCAACGAGCTGGACCTGGCTGCCGGCCGCGCCAATGGCCTCGAGCCGGCGTTGCTCGACCGCCTGGCGCTGACCCCTGCGCGCATCGACGGCATGATCACCGGCCTGCGCCAGGTGGCCAGCCTGCCGGACCCGGTCGGCGCCATCCGCGACATGAGCTACCGCCCATCGGGTATTCAGGTCGGCAAGATGCGCGCGCCGCTGGGGGTGATCGGGATCATCTACGAGTCGCGCCCGAACGTGACCATCGATGCCGCCAGCTTGTGCCTGAAGTCGGGCAACGCGACCATCCTGCGTGGTGGCTCCGAAGCCATCCACTCCAACCGCGCCATCGCCACCTGCATCCAGCGTGGCCTGGCGGCTGCCGGCTTGCCGGCGGCGGTGGTGCAGGTAGTGGAGACCACCGACCGCGAAGCCGTGGGCGCGCTGATCAGCATGCCCGAGTTCGTCGATGTCATCGTGCCGCGTGGCGGCCGTGGCCTGATCGAGCGCATCAGTCGTGATGCCCGCGTGCCGGTGATCAAGCACCTCGATGGCATCTGCCACATCTATGTCAGCCCGCATGCCGACCTGGAAAAGGCCTGGAACGTGGCGTTCAACGCCAAGACCTACCGGTACGGCATCTGTGGCGCGATGGAAACCCTGCTGGTAGACCAGCAGGTGGCCGAACGCTTCCTGCCCGAAATGGCCCGTCGCTTCCTGGAGAAGGGCGTGGAGTTGCGCGGCTGCGAGCGCACCCGGGCGATCATCGACGCCAAGCCGGCGACCGAGGACGACTGGCACACGGAGTACCTGGACGCGATCCTGTCGGTGCGTGTGGTCGACGGCCTGGATCAGGCCATCGAGCACATCAACCATTACGGTTCGCACCACACAGATTCGATCATCAGCGAGCACCAGGGTGAGGCGCGCCAGTTCATGGCCGAGGTCGATTCTGCCTCGGTCATGCTCAACACCCCGACCTGCTTCGCCGATGGCTTCGAGTATGGCCTGGGCGCAGAAATCGGTATTTCCACCGACAAGCTGCACGCCCGCGGCCCGGTCGGCCTCGAAGGCCTGACCTGCGAAAAGTACGTGGTGATCGGCGACGGCCAGCTGCGCGGCCAGGGGTCCTGCTGAGTTGAGCAAGGCCCAGGCAGTCCGGCGCATCGGCATTCTAGGCGGCACCTTCGACCCTGTGCACATCGGCCACCTGCGCAGCGCGCTGGAAGTGGCCGAGTTCATGGGGCTCGACGAGTTGCGCCTGCTGCCCAACGCCCGGCCGCCACATCGCGACACCCCGCAGGTGGCTGCCGAGGATCGCCTGGCCATGGTTAGCGAAGCGGTGCAGGGCGTTGCTTGCCTGAGCGTCGACGCCCGTGAGCTGCAGCGCGACAAGCCTTCGTACACCATCGATACGCTGGAATCGATCCGCGCCGAACTGGGCGCCAGCGACCAGCTGTTCCTGGTGCTGGGCTGGGATGCCTTTTGTGGCTTGCCAGGCTGGCATCGCTGGGAAGAATTACTGCAACACTGTCACATCCTGGTGCTGCAACGCCCGGATGCCGACGTAGAACCCCCTGACGAGCTGCGCAACCTGCTGGCTGCGCGTTCGGAGAGCGATCCCGCCGCCATGTCCGGCCCGGCGGGAAATATTTCGTTCGTCTGGCAGACGCCGCTTGCGGTGTCGGCTACACAGATCCGACAGCTGCTGGCCAGCGGCAAGTCGGTGAGGTTCCTGGTGCCGGACGCCGTACTGGCCTACATCGAGGCGCACGAACTGTATCGTGCACCTAACTGACGGCGCCTCTGGCGCCTCATCCAACGAGTTGAACGAGTTTTATATGACCAAGCAGAAAATTTACGGCGAAGAACTGGTCGCAGTGACCAAGGCCGCGCTGGAAGACGTCAAGGCCCAGGACATCCAGGTCATCGACGTGCGCGAGAAGCACAGCCTGACCGATTACATGATCATTGCTACCGGTACCTCCAACCGCCAGATCAACGCGATGGCCGAGAAGGTTCGCGAAGCTGTCAAGGCCAAAGGCGCCCAGCCACTGGGTGAAGAAGGCAAGGGCGACAGCGATTGGGTACTGCTGGACCTGAACGATGTGATCGTGCACATGATGACTGCCGCTGCTCGCCAGTTCTACGACCTGGAGCGTCTGTGGCAGGGTGCCGAGCAAAGCCGTGCCGCCGATGGCAAGCACCACAACCCGGAGCATGCCCACGAGTACTCCGACAAGCTCAAAGACCGCGAATAAGGAAAGCGCTGTGCGTCTGCGCCTGATCGCGGTCGGCTCGCGCATGCCGAAGTGGGTCGAGGAAGGCTGGCATGAATATGCCAAGCGCCTGCCTGCCGAGCTGTCGCTGGAGCTGGTGGAAATCCCGCTGAACACCCGAGGCAAGAATGCCGACGTCGCCCGCCTGATCCGTCAGGAGGGCGAAGCCATGCTGAGCAAGGTTCAGCCTGGGGAACGCATTGTCACCCTCGAGGTCCATGGCAAGCCCTGGAGCACCGAGCAGCTGGCGACCGAGCTGGATCGCTGGCGCCTGGATGCGCGCACGGTGAATTTGATGGTGGGCGGCCCGGAAGGCCTGGCGCCTGAGGTTTGCGCGCGCGCCGAGCAACGCTGGTCGCTGTCGCCGCTGACCTTGCCGCACCCGTTGGTAAGGATACTCATCGGCGAGCAGATCTACCGCGCCTGGACCGTGTTGTCCGGGCACCCTTACCACAAATGAGCCTGTAAGCAGTCCGATGTCGCAGCCGATCCGTCTCAAGGACCACGAGAAAGACGCCCGCCTGGTGCGCAACCGCGTCGTGGTCGGCGCAGTGGCGGTCATGCTGCTTATATGCGTGCTGATTGCCCGGCTGTACTACCTGCAGATCATCCAGTACGACTACCACTCGACGCTGTCGGAGAACAACCGGGTGCATGTGCAGCCGATTCCGCCGACCCGTGGGCTGATCTTTGACCGCAACGGCGTCATTGTGGCCGACAACCGGCCCAGCTTCAGCCTGTCCATGACCCGCGAACGCGCAGGTAACTGGCAGGAAGTGCTGGACAACATCGTCGAAGTGCTGGAGCTGACGGCCGACGACCGTGCCTTGTTCGAGAAGCGCATGCGCCAGGGTCGCCGGCCGTTCGAGCCTGTGCCGATACTGTTCGAGCTCAGCGAAGAACAGATCGCCCGCGTGGCGGTCAACCAGTTCCGCCTGCCGGGCGTGGAAGTGGTGGCCCAGCTGGTGCGGCACTATCCGCAGGGCGCGCATTTCGCGCACTCGGTGGGTTATGTGGGGCGGATCAACGAGAAAGAGCTGAAAACCCTCGACCCGGTGAACTACAGCGGCACCCACCATATCGGCAAGACCGGCATCGAGCGCTTCTACGAACCCGATCTGCACGGCCAGGTAGGCTACGAAGAAGTCGAGACCAACGCCCGTGGCCGCGTGCTTCGGGTGCTCAAGCGTACTGACCCGAAGCCGGGCAAAGACATTGTGCTGAGCCTGGACATCAAGTTGCAGGAGGCCGCCGAAGCTGCCCTCGGTGGCCGCCGTGGCGCAATCGTAGCGCTGGATCCGCGTACCGGCGAGGTGCTGGCGATGGTCAGCCAGCCGAGCTTCGACCCCAACCTGTTCGTCACCGGTATCAGCTTCAAGGCCTATGCCGAGCTGCGCGACTCGATCGACCGGCCGCTGTTCAACCGCGTACTGCGTGGCTTGTATCCGCCGGGCTCGACCATCAAGCCGGCGGTGGCCATTGCCGGCCTGGACAGTGGTGTGGTCAATGCTGGCAGCCGAGTGTTCGACCCGGGTTACTACCAGTTGCCCAACTACGACCACAAGTACCGTAACTGGAACCGTTCCGGTGATGGCTGGGTCGACCTGGACACCGCAATCATGCGTTCCAACGACACCTATTTCTACGATCTTGCGCACAAGATGGGCATCGATCGGCTGTCCACCTACATGAACAAGTTCGGCATCGGCCAGCGGGTTTCCCTCGACATGTTCGAAGAATCCGCCGGGTTGATGCCATCGCGCGAATGGAAGCGGGCCACCCGCCGCCAGGCCTGGTTCCCCGGCGAAACCCTGATTCTCGGCATCGGCCAGGGCTACATGCAGGCAACGCCGCTGCAGCTGGCCCAGGCCACTGCGCTGATTGCCAACAAGGGCGTATGGAACCGCCCGCACCTGGCCAAGACCATCGAAGGCCAGCCGCCGGTGGACGACAACCCCATGGACAACATCGTGCTGCGTGACAAGTCCGACTGGGCCAAGGTCACCCATGGCATGGAGCAGGTGATGCACAATGCCCGTGGTACCGCGCGCAAGGCTGCGGCCGGCGCGCAGTACCGCATTGCCGGCAAGAGCGGCACCGCCCAGGTGGTGGCGATCAAGCAGGGCGAGAAGTACGACCGCAACAAGCTCCAGGAGCGCCATCGTGACCACGCCCTGTTCGTTGCTTTCGCCCCGGCCGAAGCCCCGAAGATCGTGGTCTCGGTGATGGTCGAGAACGGTGAGTCCGGCTCTGGTGTGGCCGCGCCCGTGGTACGCCAGATCATGGACGCCTGGTTGCTCGACGAAAATGGCCGGCTCAAGCCCGAGTTCGCGCCTGCCACCGTTACCCAGGAATCGGCCTTGTGATGAACAATTTCGATCGCATGCTCTCCAGTGAGGATGTGATGCGTCGGCGCGCCAGCTTTCTGCAGCGCATCCATATCGACGGCCCCTTGCTGGTCATTCTGCTGACCCTCGCGGCCGGCAGCCTGTTCGTGCTGTATTCGGCCAGTGGCAAGAACTGGGACTTGCTGCTCAAGCAGGCCACCTCGTTCGGCATCGGCCTGGTGTCGATGTTCGTGATCGCCCAGCTGGAGCCGCGTTTCATGGCCCGCTGGGTGCCACTGGCCTACCTGGCCGGGGTGCTGTTGCTGGTGGTGGTGGACGTGATGGGCCACAACGCCATGGGTGCCACGCGCTGGATCAACATACCCGGGGTGATCCGCTTCCAGCCCTCGGAATTCATGAAGATCATCATGCCGGCGACCATCGCCTGGTATCTGTCCAAGCGCACCTTGCCGCCGCATCTGAAGCACGTGGCGATCAGCCTGGTGCTGATCGGCGTGCCCTTCATCCTCATCGTACGCCAGCCCGACCTGGGAACGGCGCTGCTGATTCTCGCCTCCGGCGCCTTCGTGCTGTTCATGGGTGGCCTACGCTGGCGCTGGATCCTCAGCGTGCTGGCAGCTGCGGTACCGGTGGCGGTGGCGATGTGGTTCTTCGTCATGCACGACTACCAGAAACAGCGGGTGCTGACCTTCCTCGACCCGGAAAGCGATCCCTTGGGGACTGGCTGGAACATCATCCAGTCCAAGGCCGCGATTGGCTCCGGCGGAGTGTTTGGCAAGGGCTGGCTGCTCGGCACCCAGTCGCACCTGGACTTCCTGCCGGAAAGCCACACCGACTTCATCATCGCCGTGCTCGGCGAGGAATTCGGCCTGGTCGGGATCTGCCTGCTGCTGATCGTCTACCTGCTGCTGATCGGTCGCGGCCTGGTGATCACCGCGCAGGCGCAGACCCTGTTCGGCAAGCTGCTGGCGGGCAGCTTGACCATGACCTTTTTTGTATACGTGTTCGTCAATATCGGAATGGTCAGCGGCCTTCTGCCCGTGGTGGGCGTGCCGCTTCCCTTCATCAGCTATGGCGGAACTTCGTTGGTGACGCTGCTGTCAGCGTTTGGCGTTTTGATGTCGATCCATACGCACCGCAAATGGATCGCGCAGGTTTGAATAAGGTGAAGAATTTCATGCAAGCAGTGCGTAACTGGGCTGCCCGTTGTGCGCCATGGTTTGGCGCGGTGGGCCTGTTCGGCGCTGTACAGCTGGCCCATGCCGGTGATTACGAACGCTCGCCCCAGGTGGCCGAGTTCGTTGGCGAAATGAGCCGCGACCATGGTTTTGCCCCAGAGCAGCTGATGGGCGTGTTCCGTGAAGTGCAGCGCAAGCAGTCGATCCTCGACGCCATTTCGCGCCCGGCCGAACGGGTCAAGCCGTGGAAGGACTACCGGCCGATGTTCCTCACCGATGCGCGCATTGCCCGCGGGGTGGACTTCTGGCGCCAGCATGAAGCCGTGCTGGCGCGTGCCGAGCAGGAATACGGCGTGCCGGCGCAGTACATCGTCGCGATCATTGGCGTGGAAACCTTCTTTGGTCGCAATACCGGTAACTACCGGGTGATCGATGCCTTGTCGACCTTGGGCTTCGACTACCCGCCACGGGCCGAATTCTTCCGCAAGGAGCTGCGCGAGTTCCTGCTGCTGGCCCGTGAGGAGCAGCTCGACCCATTGACGCTCAAAGGCTCCTACGCCGGCGCCATGGGCCTGCCGCAGTTCATGCCCAGCAGCTTTCGCAATTACGCGGTGGACTTCGACGGCGACGGCCACATCAATATCTGGAACAACCCGGACGACGCCATCGGCAGCGTGGCCAGTTACTTCAAGCGCCACGGCTGGGTAGCCGGCGAAGGTGTGGTCAGCCGCGCCTGGGTGGACGGCGAGCGCGCCGACCAAGGCCTGACCACCGGCATCGAGCCGGTCAAGACGGTAGGGGAGTTGCGCGGCCTTGGCTGGTCGGTTCATGATTCGCTGCGCGATGATCTGCCGGTTACCGCCTTCCGTCTCGAGGGCGACAATGGGCCCGAGTACTGGATGGGCCTGAAAAACTTCTACGCGATCACTCGCTACAACCGCAGCGTGATGTATGCCATGGCGGTGCATCAGCTTGCCGAACAGCTGGTCCAAGCACGGGGCGTCAAGTAATGCGCGCAATCATCTCTGCCAATTCCTTCAAGCTGCTCACCTGCCTCGCCGTTGGCGTGGTGCTGGCCAGCTGCTCTTCCAATCGTCCGGCCCAGCAAAGCAGTGGCAACGTCGTGCGCACCCAGCCAGGCCTGGATATCAACCGCGCGCACAAGGACGGCGCGCCGTGGTGGGACGTGGACGTCAACAAGATTCCCGACGCCACGCCAACTGTGCACACTGGCAACTACAAGGCCAACCCGTACACGGTGCTGGGCAAGACCTACTACCCGATGCAGGAGTCGCGCAACTACCGCGCCGAAGGCACCGCGTCGTGGTACGGCACCAAGTTCCACGGCCAGAACACCGCCAATGGTGAGCTGTATGACCTGTATGGCATGAGTGCGGCGCACAAGACCCTGCCGCTGCCGGCCTATGTGCGGGTGACCAACCTGGCCAACGGCCGCAGCGTGGTGCTGCGGGTGAATGACCGTGGCCCGTTCTATTCCGACCGCATCATCGACTTGTCTTACGCTGCGGCGAAAAAGCTCGGTTACGCCGAAATCGGCACCGCACACGTGCGCGTCGAGGGCATCGACCCGCAGCAATGGTGGGCCCAGCGTGGCCAGACGCCACCGATGGTGCTCAAGGAGCCGCAAGTGGCGCAGACCCAGGCGCTGCCTGCCAGCACCGGGCGCGTCGAGCAATGGACCCCGCCACCGCAGCAGCACGCGGCGCCAGTGGTGCCGGTGCAGGTCGGCGGCAACAATGTGCCGGGCGGCAATGCCGGAAGCTTCCTGCAGGTCGGCGCCTTCGCCAACCCGGATGCTGCCGAGCTGCTGCGCTCCAAGCTCAGTACCATGGTCAGCGCCCCGGTGTTCATCAGTTCCATTGTGCGTAACCAGCAGACCCTGCACCGCGTGCGCCTGGGGCCGATCGGCAGCCAGGGCGAGATCCAGCAGGCGCAGGACAGCATTCGCCTGGCGAACCTTGGGCAGGCCAAGCTGGTCACAGCTGACTGACAGTGGGAGCGGGCGAGCCCGCGAAGCAGGCGATGCGGTGGATGGCACCGGCTGCGCCGGTGTTCGCGGGTGAACCCGCTCCCACAGGGTTTCACATGCCCCTGTGGAAGCCGGTTTACCCGCGAAGAAGACAACACCAAACTGTCGGTTTTGTCATGAATTGCCGGGCGCGGCCATGTACAATGACCGCTTTTGCCCGCAGCGACATAAAGCCGCACCTTGATGTACCACGGCGGCGGGCCAGGCCTACGGCCATAAAACTAGACTGACTGGCGCTGGGCACATGATCTTGCCTAGGGAACATCAGACCATTAGCGATTTTCGAGAGACGGATGAACATCACCAACCTTGCCAAACGACTTTGCCTGCCTGTACTGCTGATGATCACGCCTGCCGCCTTCGCGGCGGAGCAGATGACGCCGGCGCCACCGCAACTGGCAGCCAAGTCCTACGTACTCATGGACGCGTCCAGCGGCAACGTGCTGGTCGAGAACAACGGTGACGAGCGTCTGCCGCCAGCCAGCCTGACCAAGCTGATGACCGCCTACATCGCCACCCTGGACATCCGCCGCGGCCAAATCGGTGAAAACGACCCGGTAACCGTCAGCGAAAACGCCTGGCGTACCGGCGGTTCGCGCATGTTCATCAAGGTCGGTAGCCAGGTCACTGTCAGCGACCTGCTGCACGGCATCATCATCCAGTCCGGCAACGACGCCTCGGTGGCCCTGTCCGAGCACATCGCCGGCAGCGAAGATGCCTTCGCCGACATGATGAACAAAACGGCTGCCGACCTGGGCATGAGCAACAGCCACTTCATGAACCCGACCGGCCTGCCGAACCCGGAGCACTACTCGTCGGCCCATGATATGGCGACCCTGGCCCGTGCGATCATCAACGTCGACCCGGCCCACTACGCCATCTACTCGCAGAAAGAGTTCTTCTGGAACAACATCAAGCAGCCTAACCGCAACCTGCTGCTGTGGCGCGACAAGACCGTGGATGGCCTGAAAACCGGCCACACCGACGAAGCCGGCTACTGCATGGTGGCTTCGGCCGTTCGTGACGGCCAGCGCCTGATCGCCGTGGTGTTCGGTACCAACAGCGAGCAGTCGCGTGCTGCCGAGACCCAGAAGCTGCTGACCTACGGCTTCCGCTTCTTCGAAACCCAGACCTTCTACCAGAAGGGTACCGAGCTGACCCAGGCACCGGTCTGGAAGGGCGCGACCGGCATTGTCAAGGCCGGCCTGGCCGAAGACCTGACCATGACCATGCCTAAAGGCCAATTGAAGCGCCTGCAGGCTTCGATGACCATGAACCCGCAGCTCACCGCGCCTATCGCCAAAGGTGACGTGATCGGCAAAGTGGAAGTCAAACTGGACGAGCAAGTGGTTCACAGCGCCGACCTGATCGCCCTCGATGGCGTCGAGGAAGGTGGTTTCTTCCGCCGTATGTGGGATAGCATCCGTCTATTCTTCTACGGGTTGTTCAACTGATACGTGACCTGCATGCCCCCGCGCGTTTCGCGGGGGCGTTGTTGTTGCCACGGCTTACGAGGCCGTTTCCGCCATGAGCGAACCAGACGTAAAGTCGCACAAGATCGAATTCCCCTGCGCCGATTACCCGATCAAGGTCATCGGCGATACCGTGGTCAATTTCAAGGACACGGTGATCGAGATTCTCAGGAAGTACGCCGAAGTCGACATGACCACGTTGGCCGAGCGTCAGAGCAAGGAAGGCAAGTACACCACGGTGCAGCTGCACATCGTTGCCACCAGCGAGGACCAGCTGCACGATATCAATAGCGCTTTGCGCGCTACCGGCATCGTGAAAATGGTGCTCTGATGTCCGCCTGCCTCGGTTTTCGCGAGCTTGGCCTGCAGCCCTACGAACCGGTGCTGGAAGCCATGCGTCGCTTCACCGAGCAGCGCACTCCGGACAGCCAGGATGAAGTCTGGCTGGTCGAGCACCCCGCAGTCTTCACCCAGGGCCAGGCTGGCAAGGCCGAGCACCTGCTGGTGCCGGGCGATATCCCGGTGGTGCAGACCGACCGCGGCGGCCAGGTGACCTACCATGGCCCCGGGCAGTTGGTAGCCTACCTGCTGCTGGATGTGCGCCGGCTGGGCTATGGGGTGCGCGAGCTGGTCAGCCGTATCGAGCTCACGCTCATCGACCTGCTCGGCAGTTACGCGGTCCAGGCCGCGGCCAAGCCCGATGCTCCGGGCGTCTATGTCGATGGAGCGAAAATCGCCTCCCTCGGCCTGCGAATTCGCAACGGCCGTTCGTTTCACGGCCTTGCCCTGAACGTGGACATGGACCTCGCGCCATTCCGCCGAATCAACCCCTGCGGCTATGTGGGGCTGGCCATGACCCAGCTGCGCGACCTGGCAGGTCCGATCGAACTCGACGAGGTCAGGACAAGGCTGCGCGGACAGCTGGTCAAGCACCTCGACTACGCTGAGCAGACGACCCTCACGGGCGGAATCGACTGAATATGACAACTGTGCAAGAAGCCGTGCCGAACCTGATACCCACCCAGGATGCTACCCCGCGCCCTGCGCCGAAGAAGGTGGAAGCTGGGGTAAAACTGCGTGGCGCCGACAAGGTCGCGCGCATCCCGGTAAAAATCATCCCAACCGACGAGCTGCCGAAAAAGCCCGACTGGATTCGCGTGCGCATCCCGGTTTCGCCCGAGGTAGACCGCATCAAGCAGCTGCTGCGCAAGCACAAGCTGCACAGCGTCTGCGAAGAAGCCTCCTGCCCGAACCTGGGCGAGTGCTTCTCGGGTGGTACCGCCACCTTCATGATCATGGGTGACATCTGCACGCGTCGTTGCCCGTTCTGTGACGTTGGCCACGGCCGACCGAAACCACTGGACGTCGACGAGCCGATGAACCTGGCGGTAGCGATTGCCGACCTGCGCCTGAAGTACGTGGTGATCACCTCGGTGGACCGCGACGATCTGCGTGACGGCGGTGCCCAGCACTTTGCCGACTGCATTCGTGAAATCCGCAAGCTGTCGCCTGGCGTGCAGCTGGAAACCCTGGTGCCGGACTACCGCGGCCGCATGGACGTTGCCCTGGAAATCACTGCGCAAGAGCCGCCGGATGTGTTCAACCACAACCTCGAGACCGTACCGCGTCTGTACAAGGCCGCGCGTCCGGGTTCGGACTACGACTGGTCGCTGGACCTGCTGCAGAAGTTCAAGCAGATGGTGCCGCACGTACCGACCAAATCGGGCCTGATGCTCGGCCTGGGCGAAACCGACGAAGAAGTGATCGAAGTGATGCACCGCATGCGCGAGCATGACATCGACATGCTCACCCTCGGCCAGTACCTGCAGCCGTCGCGCAGCCACTTGCCGGTGCAGCGTTTTGTGCACCCGGACACCTTCGCCTGGTTCGCCGAAGAAGGTTACAAGATGGGCTTCAAGAACGTCGCTTCCGGCCCGTTGGTGCGTTCTTCGTACCACGCCGACCAGCAGGCGCACGAGGCCAAGATCAAGCTCTGAGCCGGGCTTGATGCCAAAATGCCGATGTTTGCCGAAAGGGCAACATCGGCATTTTTGTTTGTGGGCTGCAAGCCATAAGCTACACGCGACAAGATGTCTGGAGCTGCATGATGAATTGTGTCGATAGCGTTCACGCACCATTGCCCAGGGCCATCCACAAGGATGCCTGCTTTGCGGTCATCGCGCCGGCGGGGCCGGCGCGCCTGGATACTCAGAAGGCCGGCGAGTGGTTTGCCGACCGTGGTTACCGCTGCCGTATCTACCCGGGGGCGAGCCAGGCCCAGGGCTACCTGGCGGGCAGCGACCAGCAGCGGCTGCAAGACTTGCACGACGCCTTCGCCGACCCTGCCATCGACGCCATCCTGTGCATGCGCGGCGGCTACGGCAGCATGCGGCTGCTGGACAAAATCGATTATGAGTTGATCCGTCGTCACCCCAAGCCGCTGATCGGTTACAGCGACATCACTGCGCTGCAGATGGCTATCTACCGGCGCACCGGGCTTGTCAGCTTTCATGGCGGGATGCTCAACGCCGATCTGCTGGGGGGTAAGTTGCAGCCGACCGAGGCTTCGTTGCTGGCGCAACTGGGTGGGCATCTAAGGGCAGGTGATCAGGTGGTGCATCCGCCCGCCTTCCCCTTGAGCAGCGTGTTGCCGGGCGCGGCCAGTGGGCCGCTGCTGGGGGGAAACCTGTCGATGCTGGGGGCGACCATGGGGACGGTTGCCGAGCTGGACACGCAGGGCTGCATACTGTTTATCGAGGACGTCAACGAGCCGCTGTACCGGGTGGACCGCCTGCTGACCCAGATGCGTCTGGCGGGCAAGCTGGACGGGTTGAGAGGGGTGCTGGTGGGGGATTTTGCCGGGATCACCACGGCGGCGCTGACGCCTTTGCTGGAGGATACTTTCGGGACACTGGGTGTACCGGTGCTGGCGGGGTGGCGCAGTGGGCATTGTGACCCGAATGTGTGCTTGCCGATGGGGGCCCGGGTGAGGCTGGACAGTGGTCAGCAAAGCTTGGTGTTGGAGCAGGACCTGTTCAGGGCCTGAGATTGTCGGGGCTGCGTTGCAGCCCATCGCCGGCAAGCCAGCTCCCACAGGTCCTGTGCTGCCTGTCAGGCCTATGATATCCCTGTGGGGGCTGGCTTGCCGGCGATGGGGCGCAGAGCGCCCCCGGCAATCTCACTGGCTACGCAGGCTCTCAAGCAGCTTATGGGTCGGATACCCGTCCGCCGGCCACCCCAACCCTTGCTGGGCGTTACGAATGGCCTTGCGGGTATTCGCCCCGATAATGCCATCTGCATTCCCCGCCTCATGCCCGCTGCTGTTCAGCAAGTTCTGCAGTTCCATGCGTTCGCTGCGGCTGAGCGGCAGGTCTTCTTTTGGCCAGCTGCCGGCAATGAACCCCCAGCCGCTGAAGCGATCCCCCAACAGGCTTACCGCCAGCGCATAAGATGACGAGTTGTTGTACTTGAGGATGGCGCGGAAGTTGTCCAGCACCAGGAATGCCGGGCCACGTGCGCCCGCAGGCAGCAGCAGGGCGGCAGACAGCTGGTTGCTGTTTGCCGGCAGTTGGGTGCCTGCAGGCAGTTTCACACCCATCGCCAGCCACTCGCTTACCGGCTTGCGCAACGCGCCATCGGCCTGCCAGAAGTCGAAACCAGCCGGCACCTGTACCTCGAAGCCCCACGGCTGGCCTTGTTTCCAGCCCGAGCTCTGCAGGTAGTGCGCGGTAGAGGCCAGGGCATCTGGTGTGCTGTTCCAGATGTCGCGGCGGCCATCGCCGTCGAAGTCGACGGCATGGGTGTTGTAGGTGGTCGGAATGAACTGGGTCTGGCCCATGGCACCGGCCCACGAGCCACGCATGGCCTCTGGCTGAATGTCGCCGTGCTGGATGATCTGCAGGGCGGCAATCAGCTGGTCCTGGGCGAACTGCGGCCGACGGCCCTCATAGGCCAGGGTGGCCAGCGAGCGGATCACCGACTTGCTGCCCTGGAACTGGCCGAAATTGCTCTCCATGCCCCACACCGACACCAGCACCTGGCGGTCGACGCCATAGCGCTGCTCGAGGCGCGTCAGCAACTCGGCGTTCTGCTCCAGCAGCTTCTTGCCGTTGCGCACGCGCAGGGGCGACAGGGCGCCTTCCAGGTATTCCCATACCGGGCGGCTGAACTCAGGCTGGCTGCGGTCGGCCTTGATCACGTCCATGTCGGGCGTGACGCCGAGGAAGGCGCGGTCGAATGTGCTGGGTGAAATGCCGGCCTGCAGGGCCTGCTGGCGGAAGCCTGCCTGCCATTGGGCGAAGGTTTGCAGCGGCTGGATTTCAGTACTGGCGTCTGGCGTTGCGCCGGGCACGGTTACCACTGGCGCGGGTTGCGCAGGAGCCAGCGGCAGTGCGTCTGCTGCGGTGGGTTTTTCCGCGCAGGCAACGAGCAGAATGAAGCTGGAGGCCGCGATCAGCTGGCGGGTTTCCCAACGGGGGAGAAGACGGAAGAGCATGCACAGATCCAGAATTGCAGGTCAGGTGTCGACCATACCATGCCTGCGCTTGCGATGCTTTCATGCCGCCAAAAAGTAGGAAGCCTCCCAATCTCTCGATTGGAAGGCTTCGCGGCGGTAGCTGCCTTTGCCCTTGTCCGGTTGTTCCTGGCGGCAGCGGAACAGTGGCTGGGCGATGATCGACTTGGCCTTGTTAGGGCCGTGTTTTTTCGGCTTTTTGCTCATGGCGGGTTCCCGTGGTGGGTGGGTTTCGGGGCGCACTTTAGGCTTCGGGGCGGGGTGGGGCCAATTGATTGTGTATATGGGTGGGGTGGTGGCACTGCCACGTAATACTGTGGGAGCGGGCGAGCCCGCGAACACCGGCGAAGCCGGTGCCATCCACCGCGCCGCCTGATTCGCGGGCATGCCCGCTCCCACAGAGGAGGGGTGTTATTCAGGAGGAAGCGCCAGGCGCTGACCAGCCATCAGCAATGACAGCCGCGAAAGCCCGGTCCAGGGCGAGCCTTCGGCCTGCCCCTTGATCTGCGCATCGATACGCTGGGCGTCCTGCAGCAGCTGTGCCCAGCGCTGTGCGGACAGGCGTTGCAGGGCTTTGCTGACCAGCGGTCGACGTTTGTCCCAGACGGGCGGGCGGGCCTGGCTGAAGGCCTTATCCAGCGGCACGCCTTGGCTGAATTGCTGGGCCAGGCCGGCCAGCTGGCGCAGTTCCCGGGCCAGGGCCCAGAGAATCACCGGCGGCTCCACGCCCTCACCGCGCAAGCCTTCGAGCATGCGCAGGGCATGCGCGGCTTCGCCATTGAGAATGGCGTCGACCAGGCCGAAGACATCGAAGCGGGCGCTGTCGGCGACGGCGGCCTGCACGGTTTCGACGGTGATCTGGTTGCCGTCTGCAAGCAGTTTGAGCTTTTCGATTTCCTGCGCCGCAGCCAGCAGGTTGCCTTCGACGCGTGCGGCGATCAGGTCGACGGCGTCACGCTGTGCCGTCAGGCCGGCCTGCTGCAGGCGCTGGTTGATCCACTGCGGCAGCTGCTGGGCATCCACCGGCCAGATCTGGATGAACTGGCAATGGGCGCCTTCAATCAGGGCCTTGCCCCATTTGGTCTTCTGCGCGCTGCCGTCGAGTTTGGGCAGGCTGACGAGCAGCAGCGTGTCCTCGGCGGGCTTGGCGCAGTATTCCATCAGGGCCGCCGCGCCCTTGTCACCGGGCTTGCCCGAGGGCAGGCGCAGTTCCAGCAGGCGGCGCTGGGCGAACAGGGACAGGCTGGCCCCGGCCTGGAGCAGCGTGCCCCAGTCGAAGTTGGCGTCGGCACTGAACACCTGGCGTTCGTCGAAGCCTTGCCGACGCGCGGCGTTGCGGATGGCGTCGGCGGCTTCCTGGCACAGCAGCGGGTCATCGCCGCTGACCACGTAGACCGGTGCCAGGGCGCCTTGCAGGTGCTTGTTGAGTTGGGCGGGGGCGAGCTTCATGGGAAAAAGGCAGGGCACCCTGGGGTGCCCCGCGCGGGCTTAGTTGCCCGGCAGTTCCAGTGGTGACTGCTGAGGCGTTTCGGCCTGCTGGCGGCGAGCAGCCTCCAGCGCGGCGGCCTCGGCCTGCGCACGTTCATCGGCCTTGCGCTGCAGTTCGTCCAGCTGCGAAGGGGTCAGCTGCTGCAGGCGGACAACCATGGCGTTGACCAGGTCGCGGCGCATTTCCTCGCGGGCGCGCTTGGCTTCCTGTTCGGAGCCGGTGATGTTCGAGCCGTCACGTACGTAGACCTTGCGCACTTCCAGCTTGTCGCTCATCAGTTCCAGGTTGTTCAGGCCCTGGATGCTGTAGTTGAGGGCTGTGGTCAGTTCGTATTCGGCGGTGCGGTTACCGCTGTTGTAGCTTGCCGAACGCTCGCGCTCCTGCTCGTCGGTCAGCACCAGGCGGTAGGGCGCGCCGGTGTGCACATTGACGCCACTACGTTGCAGCACCTGGCGCAGCTGGGTCACGGTATCCCCGTAGGCATTGCGCGCGCTGACGTCCATTTCCTTGATGCTCAGCTCGTTGGTACCGGTACCGCGCAGCTGGAAACCGCAGGCGCTGAGCATGATGGCCAGGCCCATCACCAGCAGATTGCGTTTGATCATGTTGTTGCTCCCTTGTGGGCCGATACCGCCCACCCGCATCGACTGCAGGTGGGCGTTGCCATCAGTTGGCGACGATGTTGACCAGTTTGCCCGGCACGACGATGACCTTGCGGATGGTCAGGCCATCGATGAAGCGCAGGACATTCTCGTTGCTGCGGGCGGCGGCTTCGATTTCTTCGCGGCTGGCGGCAGCAGGCATTTCGACCTGGCCACGCAGCTTGCCGTTGACCTGTACCACGAGGGTGACGGTGTCCTGTACCAGGGCGCCTTCGTCGACCGCAGGCCAGGTGGCATCGATGACAGCTTGCTGATGGCCCAACGCATTCCACAGCTCGTGGGAAATGTGCGGGGTGATCGGCGCCAGCAGCAGGGTCACGGCCTCCAGGCCTTCGTGCAGCAGGGCACGGTCCTGCTCGGTGGCTTGCGGGGCCTTTTCCAGCACGTTCATCACGGTCATCACCTGGGCGATGGCGGTGTTGAACTTGTGGTACTGACCCACATCGGTGCTGGCCTGCTTGATCGCCGCGTGGATGGCACGGCGGATGACCTTCTGCTCGTCGCTCAGGCTGGCGAGGTCCAGTTTGCCCGGCAGGCCCTGGTTGACGTGGGCCTGGGCCAGGCGCCAGACGCGACGCAGGAAGCGGCTTGCGCCTTCGACGCCGGAGTCGGACCATTCCAGGCTCATGTCGGGCGGCGAAGCGAACATCATGAACAGGCGGCAGGTGTCGGCACCGTAAGCCTCGATCATCGACTGCGGGTCGACGCCGTTGTTCTTCGACTTGGACATCTTCTCGGTGCCGCCGATTTCCACCGGCAGGCCGTCGGTCTTCAGCCGTGCGCCGATGATCTTGGCCTTGGCATCGCGTTCGAGTTCGACGTCGGCCGGGTTGAACCAGTCCTTGCCGCCGTTGCTGGCGACGCGGTAGTAGGTTTCGGCGACGACCATGCCCTGGGTCAGCAGGTTCTTGAACGGCTCGTTGGACGTGACCAGGCCTTCGTCGCGCATCAGCTTGTGGAAGAAGCGCGCGTACAGCAGGTGCAGGATCGCGTGTTCGATGCCGCCGATGTACTGGTCGACAGGCAGCCAGTGGTTGGCGGCTTTCGGGTCTACCAGGCCTTTGTCGTAGTTTGGCGAAGCGTAGCGGGCGAAGTACCAGGACGACTCGACGAAGGTGTCCATGGTGTCGGTTTCGCGCTTGGCCGCGGTGCCACATTTCGGGCAGCTGCATTCGTAGAATTCAGGCATGCGCGCCAGTGGCGAACCGGCGCCGTCCGGCACCACGTTTTCTGGCAGGGTAACCGGCAGCTGGTCTTCCGGCACCGGTACGTCGCCGCAGGACGGGCAGTGGATGATCGGGATCGGGCAGCCCCAGTAGCGCTGGCGGCTGATGCCCCAGTCGCGCAGGCGGAACTGGGTGCGCGACTTGCCCAGTTGCTTGCGGATGAGCGCGGCTTCGATGGCGTCGAAGGCGCCAGCGAAGTCCAGGCCGTCGAATTCGGCGGAGTTGATAAGCTGGCCGTGCTCGCCATAGGCGACCTGCCATTCGCTGCCCACTTCATCGCCAACACTGGTGCGTACCACTGCCTTGACCGGCAGGTTGTACTTGTGGGCGAACTCGAAGTCGCGCTCGTCGTGGGCGGGTACCGCCATGACGGCGCCGTCACCGTAGTGCATCAGCACGTAGTTGGCGACCCACACCGGCAGCTTCTCGCCGGTCAACGGGTGCTCGACCAGCAGGGAAGTGGCCATGCCCTTCTTCTCCTGGGTGGCCATGTCGGCTTCGGCGACGCTGCCGCTCTTGCACTCGTCGATGAACGCCTGCAACGCCGGGTTGCCCTGCGCGGCCTGGGTGGCCAGCGGGTGTTCGGCGGCGACGGCGACGTAGGTGGCGCCCATCAGCGTGTCGGGACGGGTAGTGAAGACCTTGAGGGTGCCTTCGTGGCCGATGCTGGCCTGGTCGAACGGGAACTGCACTTCCATGCCGCGCGACTTGCCGATCCAGTTGCGCTGCATGGTCTTGACCTGCTCAGGCCAGCCCGGCAGCTCGTCGAGGCTTTCCAGCAGCTCGTCGGCGTAGTCGGTGATGCGGAAGTAGTACATCGGGATTTCGCGCTTCTCGATCAGCGCGCCCGAACGCCAGCCACGGCCGTCGATGACCTGTTCGTTGGCCAGTACGGTCTGGTCCGCCGGGTCCCAGTTCACGGTACCGTTCTTGCGGTAGATGATGCCTTTCTCGAACAGGCGGGTGAACAGCCACTGCTCCCAACGGTAGTAGTCGGGCTTGCAGGTGGTCACTTCACGTGCCCAGTCGATGGCCAGGCCCAGGCTCTGCAGCTGGGTCTTCATGTAGTCGATGTTTTCGTAGGTCCACTTGGCCGGGGCGACGTTGTTTTTCATCGCCGCGTTTTCCGCGGGCATGCCGAAAGCGTCCCAGCCCATCGGCTGCAGGACGTTCTTGCCCAGCATGCGCTGGTAGCGGGCAATCACGTCACCGATGGTGTAGTTGCGCACGTGGCCCATGTGTAGCTTGCCGCTCGGGTACGGGAACATCGATAGGCAATAGTAGGTGTCTTTGCCTGGCTGTTCGGTAACAGCGAACGATTGTTGCTCGTCCCAGAAGTTCTGGGCGGCGGCTTCGATATCACGGGGCGTGTATTGTTCGTGCATGGCTACTTTTGGCTGAGAGAGAAGAGACCTTGTTCCAGGCAGCGGAACCTCGCTGCGTCCGGCACTCCGGTGTCGTTTAGAGTGAACGCCGTAGCATACAGCAGCGCTGCGCATCGTGGGAAACCTTCGTTGCGAATGCCCGCTGGTCGCGGCACATCGCCGGTTTTTGCAGCGACGCTAAGCTCAGGTGTGGGGGAGATATTCTTATCTTCAATGAGGTGAACGGATGGGAGAGACGCAGCTGACCGCAAGCAGACCGGAGCTTTACGAACGCCTGATCGACCGGCTTGGCCTGGCACTGGAAGTGGCCAGGACCTCGGTGCGATTGCGCGACGAGAAGCCAGCCGAACTGGAGCTGAGTGGCCTGAGCCACGCGGAGTTCGAAGTGATCAAGGCGTATCTGGATTCCCTTCCTGAGCGCCACGATGGCCCTGTCGGCAGTTACCCACAAGCGGAGCCGGCATCGGCAAAGATCATCTGGCTAAAGGACAAGAAACGCACCGCCAGCACGGCGAAATCCAGGACGCTGCCACATCGTTAGCCGTTCAGGTCGCCAGGCGCAGGCCATCGCGCCGGTTGTTCATCACTACACATCTTATGATCGGCACCGGCCACACCCTTGTTGACCGGTGTCGATCCTTCTAGGCTGCACGCCTGCCAAGGAGGTGTAGCCGATGCCAATCCGATTCTTCATCAAACAATGGTTGATGCCGCCGGGCATCCTGTTCCTGCTGCTGCTTGCGGCCTGGTGGCTGCGCGCGCGGCGGCCCCGGCTGGCGGCGCTGTGCTTTACCGTGGGGCTGGGCGGGCTGTGGCTGATGAGCCTGCCACTGGTGGTGCAGGAAACCGCTCGCAGGCTGGAAGCCGAGCCGCCGCTGCCGGTGGCTGACTGGGCGGGCCTGGCGAGCCGGGCGGATGCAATTGTGGTGCTGGGCGCGGGCCGTGAGCGCGGCGACCCGGCCTGGGGCGGCAGCGACCAGCCCACGGCCACCGCCCTGGAGCGCATGCGCTTTGCCGCGCAGCTGGCCAAGGCCTCGGGCTTGCCTGTGCTGACCAGTGGCGGGTTGCACTATGGCACCCCGCCGAGCGAGGCACGGCTGATGGCTGACCGGTTGCAGGCTGACTTCGGCGTGGCGGTGAAGTGGCAGGAAGAGGGTAGCCGCACTACTTGGGAAAACGCCCGGCTGACGGCGCAGGTACTGCAGCCGTTGGGCATTCGCCGGGTGGTGGTGGTGACCCAGGCCTGGCACATGCAGCGCTCGCGCTGGAGCTTCGAGCAGGCGGGGTTCGAGGTGGTACCGGCGCCGGTGGGTTTCCTTGGACGCGATCATGCCCGGCCGTTCGCCGGCTTGCTGCCCGAGAGCCGGGCGATGTGGCAGAGCGGGCAGTTGTTCAATGAAGTGGTGGGGCTGGTGGGGTACCGGTTGTTCTATTGAGCCTTGTGTTGCCTGTACCGGCCTCTTCGCGGGTGAACCCGCTCCCACAGAGACCGCACAAACCCATGGCCTGCGGTGTACCTGTGGGAGCGGGTTCACCCGCGAAGAGGCCGGTACAGGAAAACTCACACAGTCTTGGCAATACGCCCGGCCAGCAGCGCCCACCCCAGCAGCAGCACACAAACGATGGCCAGCGGCCACGAGCGCCATTGCAGGTACGGCGTCAGTTGCTGCATCGGCACCACCTCGCCATACAGCACCGCCTGCTGAAACTGCGGCACCTGCGTGGTAATGCGGCCAAACGGGTCGATCAGCGCGGTGACGCCGTTGTTGGTGGCGCGGATCATCCAGCGGCCGGCTTCAAGGGCGCGCATCTGCGCCATCTGCAGGTGCTGCAACGGGCCGATCGAGGTGCCGAACCAGGTGTCGTTGCTGATGGTCAGCAGCAGGTCGCTGCGCGCTGCCAGGCCGGCTGCGAATTCGGGGTAGACCACTTCGTAGCAGATATACGGCGCGATCTGATAGCCCTTGGCCTGCAGCAACGGCTGGTCTTCCGGCCCGCGGGCGAAGTCCGACATGGGCAGGTTGAAGAACTCGATGGCACCCCGCAGCATGTCTTGCAGCGGCACGTATTCGCCAAACGGCACCAGTTTCTGCTTGAGGTAAGTACCATCGCCCTCGCCGGTAACGGTAATGCCGTTGTAGTAGCGGCGCTGGTGGTGCACCACTTCACGCACCGGCACGCCGGTGATCAGCGCCGAATGCCGCTCGGCGGCGAACCGGCCCATCACGTCGATGTAGCCCTGGGCCTGGTCCTTCAGCACCGGCACTGCGGTTTCCGGCCAGATCAGCAGGTCGACCGGCCTGGAGCTGAAGCTCAGGTCACGGTACAGCGCCAGCTGCGCGTCAATGTGCGCCGGGTCCCATTTGACTTCCTGCTCGACGTTACCCTGGATAGCCGCAACCTTGAGAGGGTCGCCAGCCGGCTTGGTCCAGGCATGGCCCTTGAGCGCCAGGCCCAGTACCCAAGGCGCCAGCAGCAACAGGCAGCCGACAGCCAGAAACGACGGGCGGGCGCGCAGGCGATGCAGGTTGCACAGCAGGGCGGCGGTGAGGGCCAGGGTGAAGGACACCAGCCATACGCCACCCAGCGGCGCCAGGCCGGCCAGCGGGCCATCCAGCTGGCTGTAGCCGGCATAAAGCCAGGGGAAACCGGTCAGGAACCAGCCGCGGAACGCCTCTTGCAGCAGCCACAGGGCGGCGAAGCACAGGGCATCGGCCAATGGCGCTTCGTTGCGCCGCAGCCAGCGTGCCCACAACCAGGTCGGCAGGGCGAAAAACCACGCCAGGGCTGCGAAGAACGCCAGCAACAGCAGGATTGCCAGCAGCGGCGAGGCACCGCCGTAGGTGTTCATGCTGACGTAGATCCACCAGGTGCCGGCGCCATACAGGCCGAAGCCGAACCACCAGCCACGCCACATGGCCTGGCGCGGGCTGAGCTCGCGCAGGCCAAGGTAGAGCATGGCAATCGACAAGATGGCCAGCGGCCAGATATCGAATGGCGCCAGGGCCAGGAGGGTGGAAGCGCCGGCCGCCAAGGCCAGCAGGTTACCGGGCCAGCCGGGGCGGGTGAGCCAACGCATGTTTGTCCTTAACGGGTAATCGGGGTCAGGCGCAGCAAGTGTATCCGCCGGCTGTCGGCGTTGAGAATACGGAACTTGTACGAACCGATCTCGGTGGTTTCGTTGCGCTTGGGCAGGTGGCCGAAGGCGCTCATCACCAGGCCGCCGACCGTGTCGAACTCATCATCGGAGAACTCGCTGTCGAAGAACTCGTTGAAGTTGTCGATCGGGGTCAGTGCCTTGACCAGGAAGTCACCGCTTGGCAGCGGCTTGATGTAGCTGTCTTCCTCGACGTCGTGCTCGTCCTCGATATCACCGACGATCTGCTCGAGCACGTCCTCGATGGTGACCAGGCCGGCCACACCGCCATATTCGTCGATGACGATGGCCATGTGGTTATGGTTGGCACGGAACTCGCGCAGCAGCACGTTCAGGCGCTTGGACTCGGGCACGAAGGTGGCCGGGCGCAGCAGGTCCTTGATGTTGAAGCTGTCGCCGTTTTCCTTGAGGATCAGCGGCAGCAGGTCCTTGGCGAGCAGGATGCCGAGCACATCGTCGTGGCTTTCGCCGATGACCGGGTAGCGCGAGTGCGCGGCCTCGATCACTGCCGGCAGGAATTCGCGCGGCGACTGGCTGGCCTTGATGCTGATCATCTGCGAGCGCGGCACCATGATGTCGCGCACCTGCAGGTCGGCCACCTGTATGGCGCCTTCGACAATGGTCAGCGCTTCGCTGTCCAGCAGTTTGTTCTGATGGGCTTCGCGCAGCAGCTCAAGGAGCTCCTGGCGGTTTTTCGGCTCATGGGCAAAAGCCTGGGTCAGTTTACCCAGCCAGGACTTTTGCCCGTTGCTCGATCGATCTTCGCTCATGGCGGTTCTCGTGATCCTTCGTGTATCAGTGTGTGAGTGAGTCGGTTTCATCGTCGGCGTACGGGTCGGGGTGACCCAGTTCTGCCAGCAATTCCCGTTCCAGGCTTTCCATTTCCTCGGCTTCGTCATCGTCGATGTGGTCGTAGCCAAGCAGGTGCAGGCAACCGTGGATGACCAGGTGCGCCCAGTGCGCCTCCAGTGACTTGCCTTGTTCAGCGGCTTCGCGCTCGACCACCGGCACGCAGATCACCAGGTCGCCCAGCAGCGGGATATCGAGCAGCTCGTCGGGCACGTCGGCCGGGAACGACAGCACATTGGTCGCGTAGTCCTTGTGCCGCCAGGTATGGTTCAGCTCGCGGCCCTCGGCTTCGTCGACCAGGCGAATGGTCATTTCCGAGTCGGCGCTGCGCTGGCGCAGGGCCAGTTCGCACCAGCGGCGGAAGGCGGTGTCATCCGGGGCGGCAGCATCCGTGGCCCGTTGCAGGTCAAGTTCAAGCATCTTTGCCGGGCGCCTCGGGGTTGGCCTGGCGACTTTCGAAGCGGTCATAGGCCTCGACAATGCGCTGCACCAGTGGGTGACGAACCACATCTTTGGGTTGGAAGTGGGTAAAGCTGATCCCCGGAACGTCCTTCAGCACTTCGATGACGTGCGCCAGGCCCGACTTGGTACCACGTGGCAGGTCGACCTGGGTGATGTCGCCGGTAATGACGGCGGTAGAGCCGAAGCCGATCCGGGTGAGGAACATCTTCATCTGTTCCAGCGTGGTGTTCTGGCTTTCGTCGAGGATGATGAAGCTGTTGTTCAGGGTGCGGCCACGCATGTAGGCCAGCGGGGCAATCTCGATCACCTGGCGTTCGATCAGTTTGGCCACGTGCTCGAAGCCGAGCATTTCGTACAGGGCGTCGTACAGCGGGCGCAGGTACGGGTCGATCTTCTGGGCCAGGTCGCCGGGCAGGAAGCCGAGCTTTTCACCCGCCTCGACCGCCGGGCGCACCAGCAGGATACGGCGCACTTGCTCGCGCTCCAGCGCATCCACGGCGCAGGCAACGGCCAGGTAGGTCTTGCCGGTACCGGCCGGGCCGACGCCGAAGTTGATGTCGTTTCCGAGGATTTCCTTCACGTAGCGCTGCTGGTTGAGCCCGCGCGGGCGGATATTGCCCTTGCGCGTACGCAGCGACACGCTGACCTCGTTGACGGCCGGGTTGTCGATGTTCTCGACGGCCGACTCCTGAAGGTACAGATGGACCGTTTCCGGCGACAGGTCGGTGGCCTTGGTCTCGCGGTAGAGACGGCGCAGCAGCTGTTCGGCTGCGGAGGTGGTCTTGGGTTCGCCGATCAGTTCGAACTGATTGCCGCGGTTGCGGATCTCGATGGCCAGGCGTTGCTCGATCAGGCGCAGGTGCTCGTCGAACTGGCCGCACAAGTTGGCGAAACGGTGGGCCTCGAAAGGTTCGAGGATGAAACGATGGGGTTGTATGGGTGCGTTCAAGGTCGTTTTTAGCCGCTCGACGGCGATGGAGTTGATCTCAAGAATAACCCTTGAATGGCAGTGGCGAAAGCACTGAAACGTTCAACGGTATGTACTGCCTGTTCCGACCTCTTCGCGGGTGAACCCGCTCCCACAGGTACTGCGCCGTTTTCAAGGCCGGTGGAGAACCTGTGGGAGCGGGTTCACCCGCGAAGAGGCCGGCACTGCTATGATGCGCTCCTTTTCTTACGCATGTGTTATCCCGCCAGACATGAGCAAACGCGAACCTGCCATCTATAAAGTGATCTTCCTCAACCAGGGGCAGGTCTTCGAGATGTATGCCAAGCAGATCTACCAGAGCGACCTGTGGGGCTTTCTGGAAATCGAGGAGTTCGTCTTCGGCGAGCGCTCGCAACTGGTGGTAGACCCGAGCGAGGAAAAGCTCAAGAACCAGTTCGAGGGGGTGATCCGCAGCTTCGTGCCGATGCACTCGATCGTGCGCATCGATGAAGTGGAGCGCTTGGGCACGGCAAAGATCAGCGAGGCCAAGGGCGGCGGCAATGTGATGCCGTTCCCGATGCCGATGCCGGAAAAATAACCCTCAGGGGAGTGGCGAGAACGGCGTGCGGCCTTCGGCGTTCTGCAGTTCCAGCAGGTACTTGCGGAAGATCTGGCCGAGCACCTGGGTAGCATGCTCCAGCTCGTCGCGGGGCATTTGCTCGGTCACTTCGTCGGCCATGTCCAGAGCATCTTCGGCGCCGTTCACCGCCGCCATCTTCAGCAGGATGTAGGCCTGCACGTTGTTGGCCTTGACCCCTTCGCCGTGGAAGAACATCGCCCCCAGGCGGTATTGCGCCTGGGCGTGCCCCTGCAGCGAGGCCTTCTGGAACCAGTCCAGCGCCTTGTTCAGGTTTTTTGGCGTTTGCGTGTAGTAGAACTCGCCCAGTTCGAACTGCGCCTGGGCATCCCCCGTCGTCGCCGTCTGCTCGCAGGCCTTGAGGGCGTTTGCCAGGTCTTCAGGCTGAACATTCAAGGTGCAGCGGCCCGTTGCCGGAATCAGCAAAGAGTTACCGCCCTCCGCCAGGGCCAGCAGGGGCTGAAGAAGCAACAGGCAGCCCAGTGTCAGGGCGCGGCCGGTGCGGTTCATGGGGATCGACTTACCTCTGCAAAGCTGCGGCCAATGTCTCTGGTGGCACATTATGGGATAAGCAGCGCCAACCTTACAAAGTTTTACTCGAATTTCTGCTTGGTTGGGGAAGTCAGCTGATTGTGCATGAATAATTATTGCCTGTACCGGCCTCTTCGCGGGTAAACCCGCTCCCACAAGTTACACCACATAAGCTGTGGGAGCGGGTTCACCCGCGAAGAGGCTGGTGCAGGCTAACCATCACTTCAGGGCAGCAAAAGCCTTTTCCGCCGCATCCAGGGTGATCTGCAGCTCTTTGTCACCATGGGCAATGGAAGTGAAGCCCGCCTCGAACGCGCTCGGCGCCAGGTACACGCCACCGTCAAGCATCAGGTGGAAGAAGCGCTTGAAGCGGTCGGCATCGCTGGCCATCACGTCTTCGAAGGTGACGATATCGTCGGCACCGCTGAAATACAGGCCGAACATGGCGCCCGCCTGGGTGGTGACGAACGGCACACCAGCGGCATCGGCGCGCTGTTGCAGGCCGTCGAGCATGCGGCTGGTGTAGTCGGTCAGCTCGGCGTGGAAGCCCGGGCGGCTGATCAGCCTGAGTGTAGTGAGGCCTGCGGCCATGGCCAGCGGGTTGCCCGACAAAGTGCCCGCCTGGTAGACCGGGCCTAGCGGGGCGATGCAGCCCATGATTTCGCGCTTGCCACCGAAGCAGCCGACCGGCATGCCGCCGCCGACGATCTTGCCGAAGGTCGACAGGTCGGGCTTGATGCCGTAGTGGCCCTGGGCGCCGCCGAGCGAGACACGGAAACCGGTCATCACTTCGTCGAAGATCAGCACCACGCCATGCTTGTCGCACTGTTCGCGCAGCCCCTCAAGGAAGCCTGGCGCCGGTGGTACGCAGTTCATGTTGCCGGCCACTGGCTCGACAATGATGCAGGCCACGCTCTGGCCGACGTCGGCCAGGGTCTTCTCGACTGCAGCGATGTCGTTGAACGGCAGGGTCAGGGTGTGCTTGGCGAAGTCCGCCGGCACGCCCGCAGAGCTCGGCACACCCTGGGTCAGCAGGCCGGAACCGGCTTTTACCAGCAGGCTGTCGGAGTGACCGTGGTAGCAACCTTCGAACTTGATGATGGCGTCGCGGCCCGTGTAGCCACGGGCCAGACGGATGGCGCTCATGGTGGCTTCGGTGCCCGAGCTGACCATGCGGACCATTTCCATTGAAGGCACGATCGAGCAGACCAGGTCGGCCATTTCGGTTTCCATGGCGGTCGGCGCGCCGTAGGACAGGCCGTGCTCCAGCTGCCTGCGTACCGAATCGAGCACCTCGGGGTGGCCGTGGCCGAGGATCATCGGGCCCCAGGAGCCCACGTAGTCGACGTAGCGCTTGTCGTCCTCGTCAACGACGTAGGCGCCTTCGGCATGCTTGAAGAACAGCGGCGTGCCGCCGACGCTCTTGAAAGCGCGGACCGGCGAGTTGACGCCACCGGGGATGTGCTTCTGGGCTTGGGCGAACAGGGCTTCGGAACGGGACATGGAAGGTTCTCTCGAATCAGGATGCGAACAAGGCATTGAAGGCGCGGGCGCGGCGGGTGACTTCCTGCGCGCTGTCGGCACCGAACAGGCCGTGGATCACCGCCAGCAGGTCGGCGCCGTGGGCGACCAGCGGGGCGGCGTTGTCGAGGGTGATGCCGCCGATCACCGCGATCGGCAGTTTCACCTGGGCGCGCGCCTGCTCCAGCAGTTCGACGTTGGCAGCAGGGGCGCCCGGCTTGGTGACGGAATTGAAGAAGCGGCCGAAGGCCACATAGCTGGCGCCTTCGCTGGCGGCCTGAGCGGCCAGGTCGAGGCTTGCGTGGCAGGTGGAGCCGATGATCGCCTGGCGGCCGAGCAGGGCGCGGGCCGGGGTCAGCGGGCCGTCGGTTTGCCCCAGGTGCACGCCGACGCCCAGGCGCGCGGCCAGTTCGGCGTCATCGTTGATGAGCAGCTGGGTGCCATAGCGCTCGCAGAGCTTCATCAGCCCTTCGGCTTCGCGCAGGCGGCGCGCCGCGTCGTCACTTTTGTCGCGGTACTGCAGCAGGCACACGCCGCCTTCCAGGGCCGCCTCGACATGGGACAGGAAACGGCCGGCGAGCAGCTGGCTGTCGGTGATGGCATACAGACCGCGTAGCGTCATTGAAGGCCTCGAATCAGGAACAGTAATCCAGGGGCAGGCGGCGCGGCACGAACTGGCCCTTGCCCAGCTGCTCGGCGTCACGCAGGGTGCGCCAGGTGTAGTCCAGGGCAGTGCGCACAGCGCTTTGCAATTGCTCGCCGAGTGCCAGGCGGCCGGCCAGGGCGCTGGCCAGGGTGCAGCCCGAACCATGGTAGCTGCCAGGCAGGCGCTGGCAGTTCCAGGTGTACTGCTGGCCGTCCTGGGTGTACAGGCGGTTGTGAATTTCGTGCTCTTCGCCGTGACCACCGGTAATCAGCAGGTGTCTACAGAACCGCAGGAGTTTTTCAGCACACTCGTCAGCCGTGCCGTCTGGCAGTTCGGCGAGGATGCGCGCTTCTGGCAGGTTGGGCGTGGCGATGGTCGCCAGCGGCAGCAGGCGTTCGCGCAGGGCGTAGCCCACTTCGTCCTTGCCCAGCCGGCCACCACCACCGGCACGCAACACCGGGTCGCAGACCAGCGGCAGGTGCGGGTGGGCGGCCAGCAGTTCGGCGACGGTGTCGACCATGTCGATCGAGCCGAGCATGCCCAGCTTGACGGCGGCCACCGTGGAGTCGGCCAGTACGGCGTTGGCCTGGGCCAGCACCCACTCGCGGTCGAGCACACGGAAGTCGGAAACGTTGACGGTATCCTGCACGGTCAGGGCGGTCACTGCAGGCGCAGCATGACAGCCTTGGGCGATCAGGGCTTCGATATCTGCCTGCAGGCCGGCGCCGCCACTTGGGTCGTGGCCGGAGAGACAGAGGACAACGGGGCGGGAGCTGTAGGTATTCATGGTCGGCGAGCTTACCACCAAACCTGTTTGGACGGATCGTCCTACAAATGAGTTTTGCTGATCAATCGGTCAGATTTATTTTTGATTTTCTTCTGAAAGTATTGTTCTAGAGCCTTTTCATTGTTTTTTGATATGGTCGATTGCCAGGTTGCGAAGCTATGCTAGAGTGCTCGGATAACTCGACAAACGGGTTCTGCCGGATCACGTCGTCTCAAACGGATGGGAGGCAACCGCGACGCGACCGGACAGGCCATGCTGGGGCTGTATGCGCTATTTGCTGATTGTGCTTCTGGGCTTGCTGCCCGTGCTGGCCGGAGCGGTCGATTTCGACAACGCTACCCGGCACCTTCCGTTGGGCAAGGCGCTGCAGGTCTATGAAGACCTCGACGGCAGTGCCAGCATCGCCCAGGTCAGCGCCCCGGGGTTCGGCAAGAACTTTCGCGCCCATCACCAGGAGGTACTGAACGCCGGTTATTCCACTTCGGTGTTCTGGCTCAAGGTCGATCTGCGTCCCCTCGCCGAGGCCGGCGCCGCCCCGCGCCAGTGGTTGCTGGAACTGGCCTACCCACCCCTCGATCACCTCGAGTTATACCTGCCTGATCGCCAGGGTGGCTACCGCCTGGCCCAGCGCACCGGTGATGCCTTGCCTTACGCCAGCCGGCAGATACGGCAGAACAACTACCTGTTCCAGTTGCAGCTGCCGCCTGGCCAGGTCACCACCGCCTACCTGCGCCTGCACAGCCAGGGCTCCGTGCAGGCACCGCTGGCGCTGTGGTCGCCTGAGGCCTATCTGGAAGATCAACCCACACGCCTGTATGTGCTGGGCATGATCTATGGCGTGCTGCTGGTGATGCTGGTGTACAACCTGTTCATCTACCTCAGCGTGCGGGATATCAGCTACCTCTATTACATCCTCTATATCGCTTCGTTCGGGTTCTATCAGGTCTCGGTGAACGGTGCGGGCGTTGCCTATTTCTGGCCCGACAGCCCATGGTGGGCGAATGCCTCGACACCCTTGTTCATCGGTGCCGCAGGCCTGTTCGGCTGCCAGTTCGCGCGGCACTTTCTGCAACTGGGCAACATCAGCCGGGGTTTCGACCGCTTGCTGCAGTTGCTGATGCTGGGCGGGGCGCTGGTCATGGTGCTGGCGGTGAGCATGCCCTACGGCACTGCCCTGCGGATGGCTACATTGCTGGCGTTGCTGTTCACCGTGAGCATCTTCAGCGCCGGGCTGTTCGCCTGGTGGCGCGGCTTGCGCGTGGCGCGCTGGTTCATCATCGCCTGGACGGCGTTCCTGCTGGGTGGCCTGGTCAACACCCTGATGGTGCTGGGCTATCTGCCGAACGTGTTCATCACCATGTATGCCAGCCAGCTGGGTTCGGCGCTGGAAGTAGCACTGCTGTCGCTGGCCTTGGCCGACCGTATCAACAGCCTGCGTGAGCAGCAGGCGCAGACCTTGCGTGAGACCGGGCGCACGCTGGAACAGTTGAACCTGCAACTGGCACGCAGCAACCGGCTTAAGGACGAATTCCTGGCCAGCGTGACCCATGAATTGCGCACCCCGATGAATGGCGTGATCGGCTCGCTGGAGCTGATGCACACCCTGCCGATGGAGGCCGAGATGGCTCAGTACCATCGTACGGCAGTGGGGTCGGCGCAGGGCATGATGGACATGGTCGATGCCATTCTTACGCTCTCCGAGCTGCAAGCCGGCCGCCTGCGCGCGCAGCCGGCGCCGTTCAGCTTGCGAACAATGCTGCAGAGCCTGCGCGCAGGTTATGCCGGACAGGCCTTGGGCAAAGGCTTGTATATCAGCCTGGACATTCCGGCCGATCTGCCGGATGGGCTGATGGGCGATGGGCAGAAGCTGGCGCGCTGCCTGGGGTGCCTTGTAGATAACGGTCTGAAGTTCACCCATCAGGGTGGGGTGATGATCCAGGTGCGCGGTCGCCGGATGGGGCCGGGCGATCTGGCGTTGACCTTTACCGTCAGTGACAGTGGCATCGGCTTTGATGACCTGGAGCAGTCGACCTTGTATCAGCGGTTCTTCCAGGTGGATGGCTCGATGACCCGGCGCTATGGCGGGTTGGGGATCGGGTTGTCGATTTGCCGGCAGATGGGAGAGCTGCTCGGGGCGCGGTTGGCGCATGAATCGACGCGCGGGCTGGGGAGCCGGTTCGAGTTGAGTTTGAACATGGCGGTTTCGCAGGTGCAGGTCAGCTCGACGATTCTGCAGGCGCGGCGTTCGCTTTGACGAGCGCCGCCCGCGCGGCGCATCGCCGGCAAGCCGGCTCCCACATCTGTTTCGGGCCAGTCCCTCCTGTGATTCATCGCTGCCCGCCTTGTTTGTTCCCTTTGATATTGAAAGTGTCGCCTGTGCTTTTCTGCAATCCCCAGCCATGCACCAAGGGCGCGAGTGCGGAGGAGGCAGGAATAACTGGCCCGAAACAGCTGTGGGAGCTGGCTTGCCGGCGATGCGCCGCGCGGGCGGCGCTCGATCTCACAGGCGCTGAATGTGCTGTGGCGAACGCCTGCCAGCCCTGATGCCTGTTCAAGGCGAACACCTGTCAGCCCTGACACATGCCCAAGACAGACGCCTACCATCCCCCACACCACCTCAACCCCTGCCCCCACCACCACACCTTTAGTCACGAATGCCACTTTGCCAACCCCGCAGGCAGTGCTTCACTGGTTCTCTCAAGCCTACCCGGATCCAGGAGCCCCCGATGAACCTGCACCAGTACGCTGAAACCCACGAGGTCACCAATCAGCCGCCACCCCTCGACGGTGCCAACCTGTACCGCCACGACCTGCCGCTGCAGGAATGGTCACGGCGCTTTGGCGCCGGTTGGGCCGAGTCGCGGATCGATGCCTACGGGGCGCTGGCCGGTGGCCCGCTGATGCAGGCGGGGTTCCTCGCCAACGCACACAAACCCGAGTTCAGCAGCCACGACCGCTACGGCCACCGCATCGACCTGGTCGAATTCCACCCGGCCTACCATGAGCTGATGCGCACCGCCGTCGAACACGGCCTGCCGTCCTTGCCCTGGGCCGAGCCCCGCCCAGGTGCCCATGTGGCACGGGCGTCGATGACCTACCTGCACAGCCAGGCCGAAGCCGGCACCGGCTGCCCGCTGACCATGACCTTCGCCGCCGTGCCAGCGCTGCGCCTGCAACCGGACCTGGCCGAATACTGGCTGCCGAAAATCCTCGCCTGCGAGTACGACCCGCGCAACATCGGCGACCGGCACAAGGCCGGAGTCACCCTGGGCATGGCCATGACCGAGAAGCAGGGTGGCACCGATGTGCGCGCCAACACCACGCGGGCTTACCCTGTGGGCATCGCGGGTCCCGGTCAGCCCTACGAACTGGTGGGCCACAAGTGGTTCTGCTCGGCGCCCATGTGCGATGCCTTCCTGACCCTGGCGCAGACCGAGAAAGGCCTCAGCTGCTTTCTGCTGCCGCGCCATCGCCCCGATGACGGCCGCAACCAGTTCTATATCCAGCGCCTGAAAAACAAACTGGGCAACAGCTCCAACGCCTCCAGCGAAGTGGAGTTCCGCGGTGCGCTGGCGTGGATGATCGGCGAAGAAGGACGTGGGGTGCCGACCATCATCGAAATGGTCGCCATGACCCGCTTCGATTGCATGGTGGGTTCCAGCGCGTTGATGCGTCAGGCCCTGACCCAGGCCACTCACCACTGCGCGCACCGCAAGGTCGGCGGGCGGGCACTGAGCGAGCAGCCACTGATGCAGAACGTGCTGGCCGACCTGGCCCTGGAAAGCGAGGCTGCGCTGGCCATGAGCCTGCGCATGGGACAGGCGCTTGAGCAACTGGACGACCCGCAGCAGGCGCATTTTGCCCGGCTGGTCACCGCGGTGGGCAAGTACTGGATCTGCAAACGCGCACCCGCCATGATCAACGAGGCCGCCGAGTGCCTGGGCGGCGCGGGTTATGTGGAAGACAGCATCCTGCCCCGGTTGTACCGCGAGGCGCCGGTCAACTCGACCTGGGAGGGCTCGGGCAATGTGCAGTGCCTGGATGTGCTGCGGGCGTTGTCCAAGGAGCCCGGTGTGCTCGATGCCTTGTTCACCGAATTGGGCGATGGGCACGGTGATGCTCGGTTGGCGGCGCATATCGGTAACCTGAAGGGGGCATTTGCCGATACGGGCGACATGCAGTACCGGGCGCGGCAGCTGACCGAGGATATTGCCTTGGCATTGCAGGCCAAGCTGTTGCTGGAGGCGGGCAATGCGTTGGTCAGTGATGCGTTCATTGGTAGCCGGCTGGCGGGTGGTGGGCGGGTGTACGGGGCGTTGCCGCGCGGTGTTGATGTGCAGGCCCTGGTGGCCAGGGCAACACCCACCTGGCCAGGTTGAGTGGGCTGTGAGGGCCCTGTCGCCGGCAAGCCAGCTCCCACAAGTAGTGCACCGGTGTCGAATGCTCTGCAGTTCCTGTGGGAGCTGGCGTGCCGGCGATGAGGCCGGGACTGACCACCGGGGATGTATTTGCCACGAAACGCAGGCAAGATGCTTCACATGCATGTCCAGACAGGAAGCACAGTGTGAGCCACGCTTTTGTAGTCGTTGATACTCCCGAACAGGCCGTCGACCGTTTGGCGGCCCTGCACGAACAGGCCACAGGGGCCCTGAGCCAGGCCCTGAAGCGTTACCTGAAGGACCGTACCGAGCCGGACGCCGAAGAGCGTGACCTGTTCCGCTACCCGGCGCTGCGCCTGACCTACTTCAGCCACGGCGAAGTCGCGGCTACAACGCGCGCCTACGCCAAGGTTCAGGTGGCCGGCACCTACAGCGTCACCGTCACCCAGCCAGCGGCATTTCGTGGCTACCTGCTGGAGCAACTGCGCCCGCTGATGCACGACTACACCGTCACGGTAGAGGTTGGCGTCAGTGAACAGAACATTCCTTACCCCTACGTGGTCGACCAAGGCGACGAGCTGGCTGGCAGCGGCATCACCGCCGCGCAATTGGCCAGGGTGTTCCCAAGCACCGACTTGTCTGCCGCCACCGACAATATCGCCGATGGCCTGTATGACTGGGACAGCACCGATACCTTGCCGCTGGCGCTGTTCGATGCCGCGCGCGTCGACTTCTCGCTGCGTCGCCTGGTGCACTACACCGGCAGCGACTGGCGCCATGTGCAGCCATGGATCCTGCTGACCAACTATCACCGTTATGTCGACCAGTTCATCAGCCACGGCCTTGAACAGCTGCGTGACGACCCGCGCTTCGTGCGCATGGTGCTGCCGGGCAACGTGGTGATCGAAAAAGCCATGGATCACGGCGAAACCCAGGCGCTGGTGGCCAGCGTGGTCTGGCACCGCTACCAGATGCCCGCTTACCACCTGATCGCCGCCGACGGCGATGGCGTCACCCTTGTCAACATCGGTGTCGGCCCGTCCAACGCCAAGAACATCACCGACCACCTAGCCGTGCTGCGTCCCCACTGCTGGCTGATGATCGGTCATTGTGGCGGCCTGCGGCAGTCGCAGACCATTGGCGACTACGTACTCGCGCACGCCTACATGCGCCGCGACGGTATTCTCGACCGGGTAGTACCACCGAACATTCCGATCCCGGCCCTGGCCGAAGTGCAGCTGGCCTTGCAGGAGGCCGCCGCGCAGGTGACCGGCGAACGCGGCGAGCAGCTGAAGAAGCGCCTGCGCACCGGTACCGTGCTGACCTACGACGACCGCAACTGGGAGCTGCGCTGGGCCCAGGAGCGGCCGCTGATCAACCTGTCGCGTGCCGTGGCGGTGGACATGGAAAGCGGCACCATCGCGGCCCAGGGTTACCGTTTGCGCGTGCCATACGGCACCTTGCTGTGTGTTTCCGACAAGCCGTTGCACAGCGAGATCAAGCTGCCTGGCTCGGCCAACGCGTTCTACAACAGAGCGGTAAGCCAGCACCTGAAAATCGGCATTGCTGCCCTCGACCTGCTGCGCACCGAGCTCAACTCGCTGCACTCGCGTAAACTGCGCAGCTTCGATGAGCCGCCGTTCCGCTGAGGATCCATGTCACTGCCACCCCGTAACAAGCCGCGCCGCCCCCAGGCGCGGCCTGCCGCCGGCCCGCGTCGCCAGGCCAAGGCGCCACCGGCCGAGCCGCGCCTGATACTGTTCAACAAACCGTTCGACGTGCTTACCCAGTTCAGCGACGGAGAAGGGCGCGCGACCCTCAAGGACTTCATCGACATCCCGGGCGTGTACCCGGCCGGGCGGCTGGACCGCGACAGTGAGGGCCTGCTGCTGCTGACCAACGATGGCGGCCTGCAGGCCCGTATTGCCGACCCCAAACACAAGCTGGCCAAGACATACTGGGTGCAGGTAGAGGGCGAGCCGAGTGACGAGCAGTTGCAGCGCTTGCGCGACGGTGTGGAACTGAACGATGGCCCGACCTTGCCGGCCGAGGCGCGGCGCCTGGAAGCGCCAGACCTGTGGCCGCGCAACCCGCCGGTACGCTTTCGCAAAAGTGTGCCGACCCACTGGCTGGAACTGGTGATTCGCGAGGGGCGCAATCGCCAGGTGCGGCGCATGACGGCGGCGGTAGGGCTGCCCACCTTGCGCCTGGTGCGGGTACGGATTGGCGACTGGGCGCTGGATGGGCTGGAGCAGGGCTGCTGGCGCGAAGTCCCGGCGAAACTGCAGCGTTAGATCGCAAGCCCAGGCATCGTGCGATCCCTTGCAGGAGCGGCCTGGTGTCGCGAAAGGAGCGCAAAGCGCTCGCGGCATTCCAAAGCCCCTACACCCCTTCGAGAAACCCCACCACCACGCTCTTGATGATAAAGGCCAGTACCCCAAGGCCCAACACGAAGAACAGTATCAGCGTCCCGAACTTGCCCGCCTTGGACTTTTTCGCCAGGTCCCAGACGATGAACCCCATGAAACCGATCAACACGGTGACCAGGATGATCATCATCCATTCTTCGAATACGGCGGGATCCATCGTTGTTCTCCGGGCAGGCTGAGCAGCCGATTATACGCCAGCGGGCGCAGGCAATCAGCGCAGGTGGGTCAATGGCAGCTCGGTGCTGGCCAGTACCTGGTTGAGCACGAAGCTCGACCGTACGCTGGTAACGCCTTCGATACGGGTGAGGCTGCCCAGAAGCAGCTTCTGATAGTGGTCCATGTCCGGCACCACCACTTTCAGCTGGTAGTCAGCATCCATGCCGGTCACCAGGCTGCATTCGAGCACCTGCGGCAAGTTGCGAATGGCCGCCTCGAAGGTTTCGAAGCGTTCAGGGGTATGGCGGTCCATGCCGATCAGCACGTAGGCGGTCAGGCTCAGGCCCAGCTTCTTGCGGTCGAGCAAGGCTACCTGACGCGAGATGTAGCCGTCGTCTTCCAATTGCTTGACCCGACGTGAGCACGGCGAAGGCGACAGGCCGATGCGTTCGGCCAGTTCCTGGTTGGAAATGCGCGCATCGCGCTGCAGTTCGGCGAGGATGCTCAGGTCGTAGCGGTCAAGTTTGCTCATGGCATTTGCCTTTTCTGTTCAGATTGCGGCGAATTATCAATCCAGGGTTAAAAATTGCGCAAGTGCTATTTATCTGAGCAATCTTCGCAATCCTGTGTCGCAGTGGGTCCGGTATCTTTATCAACAGAATCACTGCCCGGACATCAGTCCACGGCGACGCGCTCTAGACGGGCGGTCGCGGCCAGCCATCCAACCAGGATCTGCAGGCCCCCGGGCTACACACCTTCCAGAAGACGGTGTGAGGTGAGCCGGCGCCACAAGCGCCGAGCACGGACGACAATTCCTGAAGGGAGGCCCTGCGGCCTCCCTTTTTTCATGGCTGCGATTTCATTCGCCGGGGATGCAGGCGCGGTAGACTGGCGGCAGGCCGTTTCATATACCGCGAGGCACAACATGAAGTCGCGCATCTGGCAGTTGGCAGGTGTTGGTTTGCTGGGTTTGAGCATCAGCCTCGGGGCCCTGGCCGAAGGGCCGGGCGAGGGGCATGGCGAACACGGCCAGCAGGTGCAAGGGGAGGGTGGGCCCGGTCGTTCGCTGAACTCGCGCGACGAGGTACGCCAGACCCAGCCGCCACGGCAGGGGTATTACCAGGACATTCCGCGCCGTCACGGCGATGACCACCACTGGCAGGCAGGTGGCCCGGGGCAACGGCCCGGCGGGGACTGGCAGGGGCGCCCGGATGGCCATGGCAATGGCTGGGGGCCTGGGCCGCAGTACCGTCCGGGGCAGACTGTGGAGCGCTTTGCGGATCGCTACTGGAAAGTGCCTTATCGCGGGCAGGAGTACTTTTATTCCGGTGGCTACTGGTACCGTCCGCACGGTGGCCGATACATCGTCGTGGCGCCGCCTTATGGAGTAAGGGTGGAGTACCTGCCGTCCTATGCCCGTGAAGTGTGGTTGGGCGGGGCGCTGTTTTTCCTGGTGGCCGATACCTATTACCAGTACATGGCCGACAGCCGCGAGTACGTGGTGGTCAACCCACCTGCCGTAGCGCCACCGCCGGTGGCGAGCGGTGGTTATGACGTGGTGGCTTACCCCATGTACGGCCAGGGCCAGGAGCAGCAGGACCAGGACCGCTACCAGTGCCATCGCTGGGCGGTCAGCCAGTCAGGGTTCGACCCGGCGACAGCGCCGTATGCGCCGCCGGTCAATGTGGCCGATAACTATCGCCGCGCGCTGGGCGCCTGCTTCAGTGGGCGGGGGTACAGCATCAACTGATCGAGGTGTACGGCCTGCCCAGGCGCTATCGCCGGCAAGCCAGCTCCCACCGGCATTGTGCATGCATCGAGGCCGGTGCAGGCCCTGTGGGAGCTGGCTTGCCGGCGATAGCGTCCTTGCAGGTTTACACAGGATCCGCGTGCACCATCACATCCGCTTGGGGATAACGCTGGCGGATTACCCTTGAGGCCTCGACGCATAGCTCATGTGCCTGATGCAGCGGCAGCTGCCCCGGCAGTTCCAGGTGCAACTGCACGAACCACTGGTTGCCCGACACCCGCGTACGCAGGTCATGCACGCCTTTCACCCCGGGGATGGCCAGCACCAGTGCGGCCATGGCCTCGCCGACATTACCGGGCAGTTCCTTGTCCATCAGGATGGCCGTGCTTTCGCGGGCAATCTGCAACGCGCTCCAGAGGATATAGAACGCGATGCCCAGGCCGAACAGCGCATCCAGTTGCGGCCAGCCAAAGCGTGCCAGCAGCAGGGCCAGCAGGATGCTGCTGTTAAGCAGCAGGTCCGACCGGTAGTGCAGGGAGTCGGCGCGCACCGCAGTTGAACCGGTCAGCCGGATGACCTTGTGCTGCAGCGCCAGCAGGGCCAGGGTGAGCGCCAGCGACAACAGCATCACCGCGATCCCTGTACCGGTATCCCCCAAAGGTTGCGGGCTCTGCAGGCGTTCGACCGCCTGTACCCCGATCAGCACCGCACTGACACCGATGAACAGGGCCTGCGCCATGCCGGCCAGGGCTTCTGCTTTGCCATGGCCAAAACGGTGGTCATCGTCGGCGGGGCGCAGCGCATAGTGCACGGCGAGCAGGTTGAGAAACGAGGCGACAGCGTCCAGTGCCGAGTCGGTCAGCCCGGCCAGCAGGCTGACCGAGCCGCTCAGCCACCAGGCCAGCGCTTTGCTCAGCACCAGGATGCTGGCCACCGCCAATGATGCGCGGGTGGCCAGGCGTAGCAGGCCCTGGTGTTCAGCCGGGGTGGTGCTCATCCGTGGTCAGTGTCCTTGTGCTCAGTGCCCTTGTGGTTCAGGCGGCGGGCACCAGGCCCAGGCTGGCCAGCTGCTCGACGCTGCCACGGTGCTGGATCAGCCGTGGGTCGTTCAGCGGCAGGCGCTGGCCCAGTTCGCTCTCGAGGATGGCCTGCAGCTTCAGGTTGTCGACCTTGCCATCCGGGCCGACGGCGTCGCGCAGTTTGCCCGGGTCGACCTGTGCGGTATGCCCGCCTGGGTAGTAGATGGCGCCCGTGGCGAAGTCGATGCCGAAGGCGATCAGGCCCGGGATCACGTAGAACAGGATGCCGATGGCGTCCATGGCGGCAACCACTGGGTCGATCTTGCCGCCGATCTGGCCGCGACGGTCCGGGTAGAAAAGGGTGCCGCAGGCGGTCAGTTGGGTCAGCAGGGTGGCGATGAGGGCGCCACCGATGACGCGGGTTGGGATGCGCATGTAAATCTCCGAAAAGTTCTTCAGCAGGGCAAGCGAAGCGCCTGCGCCTGTTGCTAAGACCATGATAGAGCAGGCTGGGTTCGCCGTTATACTCGCCGGACTGTTCGAGGACCACCATGATTTCTTTACCAATCGATGCCGTGTTGCCGGCCCTGCGCCAGGCCCTTGAAAACCGCGACGAAGCCGTGCTGGAGGCGCCCCCTGGCGCCGGCAAGACCACCCGCGTGCCGCTGGCGCTGCTGAACCAGCCGTGGCTGGCCGGGCAGACCATCCTCATGCTTGAGCCGCGACGCCTGGCGGCGCGGGCAGCTGCCGAGCGGCTGGCCAGCGAGCTGGGCGAAAAGGTGGGCGAAACCGTGGGCTACCGTATCCGCCTGGACAGCAAGGTCGGGCCGAAAACCCGCATCGAGGTGGTCACAGAAGGCATCCTCACCCGTCGCCTGCAGGCCGACCCGGCACTGGAAGGTGTGGGCCTGCTGATTTTTGACGAATATCACGAGCGCAGCCTGGACGCAGACCTGGCGCTGGCGCTGAGCCTGAATGGGCGCGAGCTTTTGCGTGACGACCCGCCGCTGAAGATTCTGCTGATGTCCGCCACCCTGGAGGGCGAGCGGCTGTCGCGGCTGCTGGACGATGCCCCGGTGGTCAGCAGTGAAGGGCGCATGCACCCGGTGGACATTCGCTGGGGCCGGCCCTTCCAGCCCGGGGAATTCATCGAGCCGCGGGTGGTGGATAGCGTGCTCCAGGCGCTGGCTGACCAGACCGGCAGTGTGCTGGTGTTCCTGCCGGGCCAGGCCGAGATCCGCCGTGTGCACCAGAGCCTGCAGGAGGCGTTGGGCGAACGCCCCGGGATTCTGCTGTGCCCGCTGCATGGCGAACTCGACCTCAATGCCCAGCGCGCTGCCATCGACCCTGCGCCCAAAGGCCAGCGCAAGGTGGTGCTGGCCACCAACATCGCCGAAACCAGCCTGACTATCGACGGCGTGCGCGTGGTGATCGACGCAGGCCTGGCGCGGGTGCCCCGTTTCGACCCCGGCAGCGGCATGACCCGCCTCGACACCCAGCGCATTTCCCGCGCCAGCGCCACCCAGCGCGCCGGCCGTGCCGGCCGACTTGAGCCGGGTGTGTGCTACCGCTTGTGGTCCGAGGCCCAGCATGACCAGCTTGCCGCCCATGGCAGCGCCGAAATCCTTCAGGCCGACCTGGCCGGCCTGGCCCTGCAACTCGCGCGTTGGGGCGTTACGCCCGAGCAGTTGCGCTGGCTGGACCAGCCGCCTGTTGCCGCATTCGGCCAGGCCCAGGACCTGCTGGCGCGGCTGAATGCCTTCAAGGCGGGTAGCCGCGACAACCTCAGCGAACATGGCCAGGCCATGGCCGAGCTACCCGCCCACCCGCGCATCGCCCACCTGTTATTGCGTGGCCAGGACCTGGGCCTGGCACAGATGGCTTGTGACGTGGCGGCGTTGTTGGGCGAGCGGGATATCCAGCGCGGCGGCGGTGCCGACCTGCACAGCCGGCTGGCGCTGGTCAGCGGCGAGAGCAAGGCTGCCCGTGGCGGCCAGGGTGGCGTGCAGCGCGCCCGCCAGCTGGCGCGCCAGTACCGCAGCTTGCTGCGGGTCAAAACGGGTGCGCCCGTCGCTGACCCGGATCACCCACGTTGGCTGGGCGCGCTGCTGGCGCTGGCCTACCCCGACCGCGTCGCCCAGCAGCGCCGCGAGGGCGGTGCCGAGTATCGCTTGGCCAACGGCCGTGCGGCGCTGTTTGCCGAAGTCGATGCCTTGATGAAGTGCCCGTGGTTGGTGATCGCCGACCTCGGTAGCCGGCAAGGCCAGCGTGAGGAGCGGATCTACCTGGCGGCCGAGTTCGACCCGGGCCTGCTCGACGGCGTGCTGGCCGAGCAGGTCGAGCGGGTCGACATTCTGGATTGGGACGAGCGCGAGCAGGTGTTGCGTGCCGAGCGCCAGATCAAGGTTGGCGAGCTGGTGCTCAGCCGCGAGCCGCTGCCCGGCCTGGACGACCAGGCTCGGGCCCGGGCGTTGCTTGGCCTGGTGCGGCGCAAAGGCTTGAACGTGCTGAGCTGGACGCCTGAACTGCGGCAGTGGCAGGCACGAGTGGCACTGTTGCGCCAGCTCGACCTGGCCAAGGAAAGCCACAGCGACTGGCCCGATCTGGGTGACGAAGCCCTGCTCGCCAGCCTGGAAGACTGGCTGCAGCCGTACTTGGGCAAAGTGTCCCGCCTCAGCCATTTCGCCGCGCTGGACCTGCCGTCGATGCTGCGCAACCTGTTGCCCTGGCCGCTGCCGCAGCGCCTGGAAGAACAGGCCCCGGCGCACCTGACGGTGCCGTCCGGCTCCAGCATCCGCCTGGATTACAGCGAAACCCCGCCGATCCTCGCCGTGCGCCTGCAAGAGCTGTTCGGCCTTGCCGACACACCGCGCATCGCCAACGGCCGCCAGCAAGTCAAACTGCACTTGCTGTCGCCGGCGCGTCGCCCGGTGCAGGTGACCCAGGACCTGGCCAACTTCTGGCGCACGACCTATGCCGAGGTGAAGAAGGACCTGAAAGGGCGCTATCCGAAGCATTACTGGCCGGATGACCCGCTAGTTGCCGAGGCTACGGCACGGGCCAAGCCTCGCGGGACCTGAAACCACAAGGTCTGGTTGGGGGTCAGTTGTGAACACGCTGCAGGATGAAAAGAGTGTCAGCACCTGCCTGGGCGTTCAAATAGGAGAATCGAGGGGTATCGGTTGCAGAATCGTGTCGCGCCTTGACGGCGTGGCCAAGATGGTCGCGCAGGCGGCACAGCACTGCGTTCTCTGACCACTCCAAGGGTTCGATCTTGATGAAGTCGCTGACGGTTGAGACCTGATAAAGGCCCAGGTAGCCATTGCGGCTGATGCCTACCTTTTTTTCGTGGTCCGGCCCACTTCCGGTGATCATGAAGTGCAATCGATCCGAGCTTCTTGAATGCAGCAGAAAGCGAAAGGTGTAGGCAGGCTTTTCCTTGCCCGCAACGATCCAGTCGCTTTGACCACCTAGGACGTTGCCCTCACGGTCTTCGAAATAGCTGCGGTAAACGGCTCTTTCGGGATCAGCAGACGGCGTTGTGGTAGCGGGCGGCACGGTATGCAGGGTGCCAAGGAATACTTCGAGTTGGTCAGCCCACGTGGTGGGGATGGTAGGTACGTTCACCTGCTGTTCTCCATCGGTTCGAAAAGGCGAGCCCAGCATAGTGGGCCCTCCGAACAGCAGGCATGGTCAAGGGCTTCCTTTGGCGGCATGTCAGCCGGCGGTTTCGCCCTCCAGCAGCATGAACAAGCGAAACAGCACCACGGTGCTGAACAGCTGCAGGAATCCGCTGAGGCTGTCCATGGCCAGTTCCATGCCCGGCGATGGCTCGGGGAAGGCCATCAGCAACAACCCGTCGATCAGCCAGATCGGCGCCAGCACACTCACCACGCAGATCATGATCCGCATGAAGTGACCGGTGGTCATGCGCGCGCTTTCGCGCATCGCCTGCACCACGGGCAGGCCGCGCAGCACCAGCAGGTACTCGGCGAACACCAGGTTGATCATGATCCACACCCCCGGGAACACGAACAGTGCCAGGCCGGCCATGATCAGCAGCGAGCTGATCAGTATCAGCAGCGCCAGTTGCGGCCACAGTTGCAGGGCCCGGGCGAACAGGTCGCGCTTGCCGATTTCCTGGCCATTGCTGCGGGTGTCGAGGTAAAGGATCAGTGCCGCGCTGTACAGCGGGTAGAACAACAGACTGACCAGCATGCCGTAGGCCGGCGATGCCTGGTCGCCCATCTGCCGGTACAGCAGTTGGGTGAGCAAGGCCTCCAGCACCACCAGCGGCAGGCACAGCTGGACAATGTTCGGCAGGTGGCGGCGGAAGAAGTACAGGGAGTCGCGCAGGACGCTCAGCGGATTCATCGGTCAACATCGCATGGCAGTAAAAACAGGGGCATAACTTTAGCCCAAAGCGGGCCCGCGTCTGTCACTTGCTGAAAAAAGTTTCACGGCACAGGTTATTGAATCCTACGCCTGCACGCCCCATCTTTGAGCCTGTCCGATGTCCCGCTACCCATGAGGTCGCCCCATGAATACTGAAGAACAATCCCTGATCGACGGCCTGTTCGGCCGCATCAAGCAAGCCGAAGACCCAGCGCAGCCGCGTGATGCGCAGGCCCAGGCATGCATCGAGGGGCACCTGCGTCAGCAGCCGGCGGCGCCTTACTACATGGCCCAGGCGATCCTGGTACAGGAAGCCGCACTCAAGCGCCTGGACGAGCAGAACAAACAGCTGGAAGCCGAACTGAAGCGGGCCCGCGCGCAGGCCGAGGCGGCACAGGCTGCCAATAGTGCGCCGAGCAATGGCGGTGGTGGCTTCCTGTCTGGCATCTTTGGTTCGGGTGGGCGTAGCGCTGCCCCGGCTGTGCAGCAGCCGCAGCGTCCTTCGGCACCCGCGGTGGCGTCGGGCGGTGGTTGGCGTGAGCCGTCGGCACCGGGTTTTTCCCAGCCACAGGCGCAGCAGCCGGGGTTTGGCGCCGCCCCTGCGCGCGGTGGTGCCAGCAGCTTCCTGGGTGGCGCCATGCAGACCGCCGCCGGTGTGGCGGGCGGGGTATTGCTGGCGCAGGGCATCAGCAGCCTGTTCAACCACAACTCGCAACCGGAAGAGGTGGTTGAAGTGGTCAATGAAGAGCCCCTGCCGGCCAGTGACAGCGGCGGCTGGAACGACCAGGGCGGGCAGCAGCAAGTGGCTGACAATAGTGGGTGGGGCAATGACCAGGGTGGTTACGCCGACACCGATTATGGCAGCGATGGTGGTGGGTTCTTCTCGGACGATGACTCGTACGTCTGACAGGTCTGGCATACTGCTGGCATTTCCGGTGGCTGCCAGGCGGCCCCCGGTATCCCAGGCCAGACATGAGGTTCCCAGGTGAAAAAGATCGCGCTGTTCGCCGATGTGCAGAACCTCTACTACACCGTGCGCCAGGCGCACGGTTGCCATTTCAACTACACCGCCCTGTGGGCCGATGTCAGCCGCGAAGGCCAGATCGTCGAGGCCGTGGCCTACGCCATTGATCGCGGTGACAGCAAGCAGCAGCAATTCCAGCAGATTCTGCGCAACCTCGGGTTCGAGGTGCGGCTGAAGCCGTTCATCCAGCGCAGCGATGGGTCGGCCAAAGGTGACTGGGACGTTGGCATCACCCTGGATGTGATTGACGCGGCAAGCCGGGTCGACCAGGTCGTGCTGGCCTCGGGGGACGGCGATTTTGACCTGTTGCTGGAACGGGTGATCCAGCGCCATGGCACCGAGGCGGTGGTGTATGGCGTGCCTGGGCTTACCGCGCTGTCGTTGATCCGTGCCGCCACCCGCTATGTACCTATCGAGGGTACGCTGTTGCTCAAACACTAAGGTCTGTTCATGGAACGTATTGCTGTCATCGACTTTGAAACCACTGGCATCACCCCCAGCGCCGGCTGCCGCGCCACCGAGGTGGCGGTCGTGATGCTGGAGCGCGGGCGTATCGTCGAGCGCTACCAGAGCCTGATGAACGCCGGCGTGCCGGTGCCGGCGTTCGTCGCCGGGCTGACTGGCATCACCACCGCCATGCTGCGCAGTGCGCCACCGGTGGACAAGGTGATGAACGAAGTGGCCGAATTCGTCGGTGGCACGCCACTGCTGGCGCATAACGCTGCCTTCGACCAGAAGTTCTGGGACTACGAACTTGGCCGTATCGGCCGCAGCCGCAGCCAGTCATTCGCCTGTTCGCTGTTGTTGTCGCGACGCTTGTTGCCGGCGGCACCGAACCACAAGCTGGGCACTCTGACCCGCTGGGCCGGGCTGCCGGATACCGGTGCCGCGCACCGTGCCATGGCTGATGCCGAGATGGCGGCCAACCTGCTGCAGCATCTGGCTGGCGTATTGCGCCAGAACCATGGGGTGCAGCAACTTTCGCACGATATGCTGTGCCGCTTGCAGAAAACACCTGCGGCGAAGGTTCGCGAGGCGTTGGCGAAATATTGTTAGAGCGGCGCAAAAGTGTGCCGCCCATTTCAAGCCATTTTGTAACTTATCTTTGCCTTGGCAGGCCCTTAAACTGAATCACCCGTAAACGGATTTCGAGTTTTCCCATGCCTGCCTCCCGTCGCTTCCCGTTGTTGCTCATTGGTGCCTTTCTTGCCCTGTATCTGGTTTGGGGCTCCACCTACCTGTTCATTCGCATTGGTGTCGAGAGCTGGCCGCCGATGCTGATGGCCGGGGTGCGCTTCCTGATTGCCGGTGGCCTGCTGTATGGCTTCCTGCGCTGGCGCGGGGTACCAGCGCCGACGTGGCCGCAATGGCGAGCGGCGGGGGCGATCGGCTTTCTGCTGCTGAGTTGCGGCAACGGCGGTGTGACCGTGGCCGAACATGCCGGCGTGGCTTCGGGCGTGGCAGCATTGGCGGTGGCGACGGTGCCCCTGTTCACCTTGCTGTTCGGCCTGTTGTTCGGGCACCGTAATTCCAGGTTGGAGTGGGCGGGGATTGCCCTTGGGCTGGTGGGCATCGGCATGCTCAACCTGGGCTCCAACCTGCAGGCCAGCCCGATTGGTGCAGCATTGATCATTTTCGCCGCCGCCTCCTGGGCGTTTGGTTCGGTGTGGAGCAAATCGCTGCCACTGCCGCAGGGCCCGATGGCCAGCGCCGCGGAAATGCTGGTCGGTGGTGCCGTGCTGTTGCTGGGCAGTGTGCTGTTCTGGCGAGCGCATGACGCAGATGCCGACAGCCGCCGGCTGGGGAGCGCTGGCGTACCTGGTGTTGTTCGGCTCGATCCTGGCGTTCAGTGCCTACATGTACCTGCTCAAGCATGTTCGCCCGGCGGCCGCCACCAGCTATGCCTACGTCAACCCGGCGGTAGCGGTGTTGCTGGGCATCGTCTTTGCCGGTGAACAGATTGGCGCCGAAGAGTGCGTGGCCATGGCGGTGATCATCGGCGCGGTGGTGCTGATCGGCCTGCCGCAGTGGCGCAAGGCACCTGCGCCGGCGCAACCGTTGAAAGGTGAAATCTGCAAGTAGGCAGGGGCGATGCGGTAAACTTGCCGCCTTCGCTGAACCCCCTGACGGTATTGCCATGAATTTCGCCAAACTCGGCCTGATCGAACCGCTGCTGCGCACCCTGCAGCAGCTGGACTACACCACCCCGACCCCGGTGCAGGCCAAGGCCATCCCCGCCGTGCTGGCCGGCCGCGACCTGATGGCCGCAGCCCAGACCGGCACCGGCAAAACCGCAGGTTTTGCCCTGCCTGTGCTGCAACGTCTGGCACTGGAGGGCGAGAAGGTGGCCGCCAACTCGATCCGCGCGCTGGTGCTGGTGCCCACCCGTGAGCTGGCCGAACAGGTGCACAACAACGTGCGCGAGTACGCTGAAAACCTGCCGCTGAGCACTTATGCGGTGTATGGCGGGGTCAGCATCAACCCGCAGATGATGCGCCTGCGCCGCGGTGTCGACCTGCTGGTGGCCACCCCAGGTCGCTTGCTCGACCTGTTCCGGCAGAACGCGGTGAAGTTCAACCAGGTGCAGACCCTGGTGCTGGACGAAGCCGACCGCATGCTCGACCTGGGCTTTGCCGAAGAGCTGCAGTCGGTGTACGCCGCACTGCCACGCAAGCGTCAGACGCTGCTGTTCTCCGCTACCTTTTCCGAGCAGATCCGCATGCTGGCGGGGCTGGCCCTGAATGACCCGCTGAGCATCGAAGTCAGCCCGCGCAACGCCGCGGCCGCCAGCGTCAAGCAGTGGCTGGTGCCTGTGGATAAAAAGCGCAAGGCCGACCTGTTCTGCCACCTGCTGCGCAAGCAGCGCTGGACCCAGGTGCTGGTGTTTGCCAAGACCCGCAACGGCGTCGACCAGCTGGTGGAGCGCTTGCTGGCCGAAGGGGTGAATGCCGACGGCATCCACGGCGACCGCCCTCAGGCCACCCGCCAGCGCGCCCTGGACACCTTCAAGGCCCGTGAAGTGCAGGTGCTGGTCGCTACAGATGTGGCGGCCCGTGGCCTGGATATCGACGACCTGCCGCTGGTCGTCAACCTTGACCTGCCGATTGTTGCCGAGGACTACGTGCACCGCATCGGGCGTACTGGGCGGGCGGGTAACAAGGGCGAGGCGATATCGCTGGTGTGTGCCGATGAAGTGCAGATGCTGTCGGCCATCGAAGTGCTCACCCGGCAGACCCTGGCGCGCCATGAAGAGCCTGATTTCATCCCCGAACACCGGGTGCCGATGACCGACGCCAGTGGCCAGGTGGTCAAGAAGCCGAAGAAGCCCAAGAAGCCAAAGGAAAACAGCGCCAAGCGGGGGTTGGGGCGCTGGATGGACAGTGGCGAGCCGGAGCCGGCGGTGAAGGCTGTGCGCAAGGTGCCTAGCTTCAATGGTGGGCCACGCAAGCGTAAGCCTTGAAAATTCTGGGGCTGCAAAGCAGCCCCGGCAATCTTTCAGTTAATCCGCATTACCCAATCCGCTGCCGCTCGCCCGGCGCGCAGCCCACTGGCAAAACATGCGGTCAGCAGATACCCGCCAGTCGGCGCCTCCCAGTCCAGCATTTCGCCGGCGCAGAACACCCCCGGCAGGGCCTTTATCATCAACCCCTCATCCAGCCCCTCGAAACGCACCCCGCCCGCGCTACTGATCGCTTCATCCAGCGGTCGTGCCCGCACCAGCGTGATCGGCAACGCCTTGATCGCCCGCGCCAATGCTTCGGGGTCGGCAAACGTCGCCTGATCGGTCAGTTCCCGCAGCAGCGCCGCCTTCACCCCGTCGATGCCCAGCTGGCTGTGCAAGTGCTTGGCCATGGAGCGCGAGCCTCGCGGTCTGGCGAGTGCCTGGGCAACTTTGTCCACAGGCTTGTCCGGTAGCAGGTCGAGCAACAGCACCCCACGGCCTTCGCGGTTGATGGCCTCGCGCACTGGCGCCGACCAGGCGTACACCAGGCTGCCCTCGATGCCTTGGGCAGTGAGAATGAACTCACCTTTGCGCGGCGCGCTGCCCGCTACCCCAAGGGCGATGTTCTTCAAGGGCGCCCCGGCAAACTTGTCCTTGAGCAGCGCGCTCCAGCCTTCGACTTCGAAGCCGCAGTTGCTCGGTTGCAAGGCCGAGATATCCACAGCCCGTTCGGCCAGCAGCGGCTGCCAGCTGCCGTCAGAGCCCAGGCGCGCCCAGCTGCCGCCGCCCAACGCCAATACCACGACCGCAGCATTCAGTAACCGCTCACCCTGTGGATAAGCGATTCGCAAGGCGCCCTCGGCGTCCCAGCCCAGCCAGCGGTGGCGGGTGTGGATAACTACCCCACTGTCGCGCAGCCGCTTGAGCCAGGCGCGTAGCAGGGGTGCCGCTTTCATGTCGGTGGGGAACACCCGGCCCGAGCTGCCGACGAAGGTTTCAATGCCCAGGCCATGAATCCACTGGCGCAAAGCGTCGGCGTCGAAGTCGCGCAGCAGCGCAGCGATCTCGCCCTGGCGCTCTGCATAGCGGGACACGAATGCCGGGTAGGGCTCGGAATGGGTGATGTTCATGCCACCGACCCCGGCCAGCAGGAACTTGCGCCCCACCGAAGGCATGGCGTCGAACACCTCGACCGCCAGGCCCGCTTGGGCCATGGCTTCAGCGGCCATCAGGCCGGCGGGGCCGCCACCAATGACGACTGCGAGGGGAGGGAAGGTGGGCTTCAGATCGGACATGGCGGGCGGCGGGCTGTGGAAAAGATGCGCATTCTAACGCAGGGCTGCCAACGGAAGCACTGGTCAAAAAATGATCAGTTCTATGCAAGCCTTACGGGCCATGGCTCACAGCCGCTTTCCAGCAGGTTATCCACAGGCGGTTCCACAGTCATTGTGAACAACCCATGACACGTGCTGCGCTGTGATGGAGGATGCCGTGGCGTTTGGCCAAGGCCGCGCGGTCTTTGCTGTAGCCACCGCCGATCACGCCCACCACCGGGATGTCGCGGCCCAGGCAGTGGCGCAGCACCGCCTCGTCCCGCGCGGCAACACCGACGTCGGTCAATTGCAGGTAGCCGAGGGCGTCGTCCTTGTGCACATCCACGCCGGCGTCATACAACACCAGGTCGGGTTGATACAGGGGCAGCAGGTAGTTGAGCGCGTCGTCGACCACCTTCAGGTAGGCGGTATCACCCATGCCACGGGGCAGCGGGATGTCCCAGTCGCTTTGCGCCTTGCGCGCCGGGAAGTTCTGCTCACAATGCAGCGATACGGTGATGGCCTCTGGTGTGTCGTGCAGGATGCGCGCGGTGCCATCGCCCTGGTGGACGTCGCAGTCGAAGATCAGCACGCGATGCACCCGGCCAGCTTCCAGCAGGTAGCGGCTGATCACTGCCAGGTCGTTGAAGATGCAGAAGCCTGCCGGGTGGTCGTAATGGGCGTGGTGGGTGCCGCCGGCCAGGTGGCAAGCGATGCCGTGCTGCAGTGCCATCTCGGCGCTTAGCAGCGAGCCACCGACTGCGCGTACGGTACGCCGGGCCAGGGCCTCGCTCCAGGGCAGGCCCAGGCGGCGCTGGTCCTCGCGTGACAGCTCGCCGTTCATGTAACGCTCGATGTAGCCGCGGTCATGGGCCAGGGCGAGGATATCGTTGGGGCAGATATCCGGACGCAAAAGCGCCTGGTCGGTGGTCAGCCCGCTGTCGACCAGGTGGTCGTGAAGCAGGCGGAACTTGTCCATCGGAAAGCGGTGTTCGGCGGGGAACTCCGGGCTGTAGTCTTCGTGGTAGATCAGCGGCAACGGCATGGGGCATTCGCAATCAGGGCCAGTGCTGATCTTGCCAGTTATCGCCCTGCGCTCGCCAATACTCGTTGCCAGTCCGGTTCGTTCAGGCGCCCGAGGATGCGTGCCTTGCCATTGCCATCCACCGAAACGAACAATGCGCTGGCGTAACCGCTTTCACGCTCACCGCCTGCAACGTTCTGCTGGCGGGCGAAGTGATCGATGCAACCGTTATGCGTCACCAGTACCAGGTTATGCCCCGGGCGCTTGCGGGCCAGGGCTTCACTGGCAAACCGATTGTCGCACCCTTCCAGCCAGTCTTCGCTGGCCACTGCCTGGCCAAGGATGAAGTGCGCGGTTTGCCGGGTGCGCAGTTTCGGGCTGCTGAGCAGATCGGCGTTGTTCAGGCCCAGCTGGTGCAGCCCTTGGCCGACCCGGCCGGCGGCCTGGCTACCGGCCACGGTGATGCCGGTGGGGTCGTCCAGGCAGGGGCCGGGGGCGCTGTCGCAGCGTTCGGCGTGGCGGATCATCACGATCACCGCCCCCTCGACCCAGTCCTGCAGCAATCCGCTGTCACTCAGTTGTTGATCGTTGCCAAGGTCCACGATGTGCGTCCTCGTCGCCAGCCAGGTGGTCAACGCCGCCACGACCATGCACAGGCCAAGGGCGGCACCGAGGGCCTTGCGGCCCAGGCGGCGCTTGCGCCGGGCGTGGATGGCAGGGTGCCCCAGGGTATTGCTCGATAACATGCGTTGCTCCATAGACATGGCCGCGCCTGGCGCGGCAGTGGTGGCGAGCATGTTGCCGAGCGGGCTGTCGGGGACCGGTGAAGGGCTTGTGAAAATTGCATTCGGTTGCTGCAGCTGGGTGAAACCCGCACCCGCGCCTACGCTGTAAACTGCAAGGCGGCAAAACCGGAGCAGGCCCGATGACCCCCATTCATGAACTGCAAAGCGCACGGCTGGTGCTGCGCCAATGGCGCGACGACGACCTGGGCGAGTTCGCCGCGCTGTGTGCCGACCCGCAGGTGATGCGTTATTTCCCCGCCCCACTGACGCGCCTGGAGGCTGCCGCGCTGATCGGCCGCGTGCGCGGGCATTTCAACGAATACGGTTTTGGCCTGTGGGCGCTCGAACGCCAGGACACCGGTGCGTTCATCGGCATGACCGGGTTGCTCAACGTCAATTTTGACGCCAGCTTCGCGCCAGCCGTGGAGATCGGTTGGCGCTTGGCGCGGCGCCACTGGGGCCAGGGCTTTGCCAGCGAAGCGGCGTGGACCTGCCTGCGTTGTGCGTTCGCCCAATTGCGCCTGGAGGAAGTGGTGTCGTTCACTAGCGAGAGCAACCTGCCGTCGCAAAAGGTGATGCAGGCCATTGGCATGCAGCAGGACGTGCACGGCAGTTTCGAGCACCCCCGCCTGCCCGTCGGGCACCCGCTGCGCCCGCATGTGCTGTACCGCATCGACCGCGCGCACTGGGAGCGCACCCTGCGCGCCTGAATACACGGCCATGCCCGGCGCGAATGACAAACCCTGTATCATTTGCCCTCATAACAGCGCTGTAGAGATGTGTTGCCTTGCTAGGAGAAGCCCCGATGAGTCATGTGTTGGACGACCTGGTCGACCTGTTGAGCCTCGAGTCCATCGAGGAGAACCTGTTCCGCGGACGCAGCCAGGACCTGGGCTTCCGCCAGTTGTACGGTGGGCAGGTGCTGGGCCAGTCATTGTCGGCGGCCAGTCAGACGGTCGAAGACGCACGCCATGTGCATTCGTTGCACGGCTACTTCCTGCGCCCGGGCGATGCCAGCCTGCCGGTGGTGTATTCGGTGGACCGCGTGCGCGATGGCGGCAGCTTCAGCACCCGGCGGGTGACTGCGATCCAGAAGGGCCATACCATCTTCACCTGCAGCGCGTCGTTCCAGTACGACGAAGAAGGCTTCGAGCACCAGGCACAGATGCCTGATGTGGTCGGCCCGGAAAACCTGCCCACCGAAGTGGAGCTGGCCCGCGCCATGGCCGATCAGCTTCCCGAGCGAATTCGCGACAAGGTGCTGTGCGCCAAGCCGATCGAGATCCGCCCGGTCACCGAGCGTGACCCGTTCAACCCCAAGCCCGGCGACCCGGTGAAGTACGCCTGGTTCCGCGCCGACGGCAAGCTGCCCGACGTGCCAGCTTTGCATAAATACCTGCTGGCCTACGCCTCTGACTTCGGCCTGCTGACCACGGCGTTGCTGCCGCATGGCAAGTCGGTGTGGCAGCGCGACATGCAGATCGCCAGCCTCGACCATTCGCTGTGGTTCCACGGCAACCTGCGCGCAGACGAGTGGCTGCTGTATGCCACCGACAGCCCATGGGCCGGCAACTCTCGCGGTTTCTGCCGTGGCAGCATTTACAACCAGGCCGGGCAACTGGTGGCGTCGTCGTGCCAGGAAGGCCTGATTCGCCACCGCAAGGACTGGGCATGAACCTGGCCGAGATCCGCAACTGGGTGTTCGACATGGACGGCACCCTGACTGTGGCAGTGCACGATTTTGCCGCGATCCGCGAGGCACTGGAGATTCCGCCTGAAGACGATATTTTGACCCACCTGGCGGCGTTGCCGGCAGCGGAGGCGGCGGCCAAGCATGCCTGGTTGCTGGAGCACGAGCGCGACCTGGCCATTACCTCGACGGCAGCCAGCGGGGCGGTGGAGCTGGTGCGCGAGCTGGCCGGGCGCGGTTGCCGGCTGGGTATCCTCACCCGCAATGCGCGGGAGCTGGCGCATGTGACGCTGGAGGCGATCGGCCTGGCGGACTGTTTTGCCGTCGAGCATGTGCTCGGGCGGGACGAAGCTGCGCCCAAGCCAAGCCCTGATGGGCTGCTGAAGATCGCCAGCGCCTGGGGCGTGGCGCCGAGCGAGCTGGTGATGGTCGGCGATTACCGCTTCGACCTGGACTGCGGTCGGGCGGCGGGGGCGCGTACGGTACTGGTGAACCTGCCGGACAATCCCTGGCCGGAGCTGGTGGATTGGCATGCGGCCGATTGCCGGGCATTGAAGGTGATGCTGGGCTGATCTTTGTGTTGGCAATGCGGGCCCTGTCTATGCTGAACCCCATTCTTTTCCCTGAAACGGAGACCCACCCATGACCAGCAAGGCCATCTACGTACAACCCGGCGGCGGCTACGACAAGGTCGAGGTCGGCACCAGCGAAGCCGCTGCACCACAGGCCGGCGAGATCACCGTGCGCCTGCACGCCAGCTCCCTCAACTACCACGACTTCGCGGTGGTCAGTGGCATGTGGGGCCCGAGCGAGCGGCGCATTCCCATGGCCGATGGCGCCGGTGAAGTGCTTGCGGTGGGTGCCGGCGTCACCGAGTTCCAGGTAGGCGACAGCGTGGTCAGCACCTTCTTCCCCGACTGGCTGGACGGCCAGGCCAATGTCGAAGGCTTTGCCAGGGTGCCCGGTGATGGCCTCGATGGTTACGCCCGCGAGCAGGTCACCGCCCGCGCCACCTCGTTCACTTTGGCGCCCAAGGGTTTCAGCCACGCCGAAGCCGCTACCCTGACCACTGCCGGGCTTACCGCCTGGCGTGCGCTGATGAGCGACGATCACCTCAAACCGGGTGACACGGTACTGGTGCAGGGCACTGGCGGGGTGTCGATCTTTGCCCTGCAGTTCGCCAAGCTGGCCGGCGCCACGGTCATCGCCACCTCGTCCAGCGACGCCAAGCTCGAGCGCCTGAAAGCCCTGGGGGCCGATCACCTGATCAATTACAAGAGCACCCCGGCCTGGGGTGAGAAAGTGCGCGAGCTGACCGACAACCGCGGTGTCGACCATGTCATCGAAGTGGGCGGACCGGCGACGCTGGAACAATCGATGATTGCCGCGCGCATTGGCGGGCATGTGTCGCTGATCGGCATTCTCACCGGTGTGGCCGGGCAATTGCCGCTGGTGCAGGCGCTGGTGCGGCAGATTCGCCTGCAAGGCGTGCTGGTGGGCAGCCGCGCGCAGCAGCAGGCGATGGTGCGGGCGATCGATGCCAACGGCTTGCGGCCAGTGGTGGACAAGCATTTCGAGCTGGAGCAGATCGTCGAGGCGTTCCGCTACCAGGAGAGCAACCGCCACTTCGGCAAGATCTGCCTGACCTGGTGAAGTGCGGGCGGCTGGATGTAACAGTCGCCCTGCAAGCCAATCCATTCGCCGAGGATGCGGTACGCCAGCAGGTGCATGCGGGGTAGTGTGACGGCGCCTATTCCGGCAGCAGCCGATCGCGGCTGTTGGACAGGTGCAGGCACACCGCCGCGCGCGCTGCATCCGGGTCTTGCCGGCGAATGGCATTGAGGATTGCCTCATGCTCCAGGTTGGCCAGGTACGCCTGCCGCGCCAGCCTGGACCCTGCACGCTCAGCCTGGGCCATGCGGTTGCGCGGGATCAAGCCATTGCCCAGTTGCAGCAGCATTTCGGTGAAATACAGATTGCCGGTGGCCTCGGCGATCAACAGGTGAAAACGCCGGTCGGCCTCGATGCAACTGTCGCCCGCGGCGGCCAGGTCCTGGTAGTCATCCAGCGCCTGGCGCATGCGTGCCAGTTGCCCTTCATCACGGCGCTGCGCAGCCAGGGCGGCGGCCTGGCCTTCCAGGCCAATGCGCAGTTCCAGCAGGTCGCGCACATTGGCCGCACTTTCCGCGGCGATGCGCAGGCCAGCCTGTGGCTGGCGCTCCATCACGAAGGTACCGATACCGTGGCGTGGCTCCACCAGCCCCGAGGCCTGCAGCTTCGACAAGGCTTCGCGAACCACCGTGCGGCTTACCCCATGCTCGCGCACCAAGGTGTTCTCCGAAGGCAGCTTGTCACCAGGCTTGAAGGTGCCGAGCAAAATCTGTTGAGTCAGGCTCGAGACCAGGTCATGGGCGCGGCTGTGGCCGCGTTTATGGACGGGTGTGGTTTCCATGTGGCGGTCCGTTCTTGTTGTGCTTGTACGACAAGTTAATCGATAAAAATATTTTTTGTCGGTTTTTCGGTAATCAGGCTTCGCTGATCCATGAGCTGTTACCGCATGATCGAAGCAAGTTAGCATTGTGACAGCTTGTATTTTGGGTTTTAAGCGCTAATCGCCATCTTGTCGTACAACTTCCCTGCGCATATGCTCCACCCCACTGTCATGTCAGACAACCTCGACCCGCACAAAAACAATTAGTGGGAGATTCGTAAGTGAACGACACCCTCGCTCCGTCTGCACGGGCTGAAGGCGACGCGCTGGCCAGTGCCGTGGCCAAGGTCAAGCGCCACGTCCTGCCGCTGTTCGTCATCATGTTCATCGTCAACTACCTCGATCGTGTCAACATCGGCTTCGTCCGCCCGCACCTGGAAAGCGACCTGGGCATCAGCGCCGCTGCCTTCGGCTTTGGCGCCGGCTTGTTCTTCATCGGCTACGCACTGTTCGAAGTGCCGTCGAACATGCTGCTGCAAAAGGTCGGTGCACGCCTGTGGCTGACCCGCATCATGTTCACCTGGGGGCTGGTGGCCACGGCCATGGCCTTTGTGCAGACCGAAACCCAGTTCTACGTGCTGCGCTTTTTGCTGGGTGTCGCCGAAGCGGGCTTCTTCCCCGGGGTGATCTACTACTTCACCCGCTGGCTGCCGGCGGCCGAGCGGGGCAAGGCGATTGCCATCTTCCTCAGCGGTTCGGCACTGGCCTCGCTGATTTCCGGGCCGCTGGCCGGGGCGCTGATGCAGATCCAGGGCCTGGGCCTGCATGGCTGGCAGTGGATGTTGTTCATCGAAGGCATGGCTTCGGTGACGCTGTGCTTCTTCGTGTTCTTCTGGCTCGACTCCAAGCCCCACGACGCCAAGTGGCTGAGCAAGGCCGAGCAGGACGCGCTGGCCGATACCATCGACCGCGAGCAGCGTGAGCGCGAAGCCGTCGGCGCGGTAAAGGTGTCGTCCTGGAGCCTGCTCAAGGACCGCCAGATCGTGCTGTTCTGCCTGATCTACTTCTGCATCCAGCTGACCATCTACGCCGCGACCTTCTGGCTGCCCAGCATCATCAAGCGCATGGGCGACCTCAACGACCTGCAGGTAGGGTTCTTCAACTCGATCCCGTGGCTGATCTCGATCCTGGCCATGTATGCCTTCGCCGCAGGGTCTGCACGCTGGAAGTTCCAGCAGGCCTGGGTCGCGGGTGCGCTGCTGATCGCTGCCATTGGCATGTTCATGTCCACCACCGGTGGGCCGGTGTTCGCCTTCGTTGCCGTGTGCTTCGCCGCCATCGGCTTCAAGTCGGCGTCGTCACTCTTCTGGCCAATCCCGCAGGGCTACCTGGATGCGCGCATCGCCGCGGCAGTAATCGCGCTGATCAACTCGGTCGGCAACCTTGGCGGTTTCGTTGCCCCCACCACCTTCGGCCTGCTGGAGCAGCAGACCGGGTCGATCCAGGGCGGCCTGTACGGCCTGGCGGTGACCTCGGTGCTGGCGGCCATCGCCATCTTCTTCGTGCGCACGCGCCCAAAGGGCGTGCCTGCCGATCCACTCAAGGCCCCTTCGGCCCTGGGCCAGACCCACTGACGACTGCGAGACAACAATCATGAACATGCAGACCTTGCACACCAGCACCCCCGTGGTCACCGACCTGCGCGTCATCCCCGTGGCCGGCCACGACAGCATGCTGCTCAACCTCAGTGGCGCCCATGGCCCGTACTTCACCCGCAATGTGGTGGTGCTGCGCGACAGCGCCGGCAATACCGGCCTGGGCGAAGTGCCTGGTGGCGAGAACATTCGCCAGACCCTGGAAGACGCCCGCAGCCTGGTGGTCGGCCAGCCGATCGGTCATTACCAGCGCGTGCTCAATGCCATGCGCCAGACCTTCGCCAACCGCGACAGCGCCGGGCGTGGCCTGCAGACCTTCGACCTGCGTATCACCGTGCATGCGGTGACGGCTGTCGAATCGGCGCTGCTCGACCTGCTCGGCCAGCACCTGAATGTGCCCATGGCGGCACTGCTGGGTGAGGGGCAGCAACGGGATGCGGTGAAGATGCTCGGCTACCTGTTCTATATCGGTGACCGCCAGCAGACCGACCTTGCCTACCGCAACGAAGCTGATGCCGATGACGACTGGTTCCGTCTGCGCCACGAACAGGCCCTGACCCCGGAGGCGGTTGTGCGCCTGGCCGAAGCGGCCAAGCAGCGTTATGGCTTCAGCGACTTCAAGCTCAAGGGCGGCGTGCTGCGAGGTGAAGAAGAAATGGAAGCGGTGACGGCGCTGGCCGAACGCTTCCCCGAAGCGCGCATCACCCTGGACCCCAACGGTGCCTGGTCACTCAAGGAAGCCATCGCCCTGTGCCGCGACAAACACGATGTGCTGGCCTATGCCGAAGACCCGTGCGGCGCCGAGAACGGCTACTCGGGCCGCGAGGTGATGGCCGAATTCCGTCGCGCTACGGGTTTGCCCACGGCTACCAACATGATCGCCACCGACTGGCGGCAAATGGGCCATGCCATCCAGCTGCAGTCGGTGGACATCCCGCTGGCCGACCCGCATTTCTGGACCCTGCAGGGGTCGGTACGGGTGGCGCAGATGTGCAATGACTGGGGGCTGACCTGGGGGTCGCACTCGAATAACCACTTCGACATCTCGCTGGCGATGTTTACCCAGGTGGCGGCTGCGGCGCCGGGCGAGATCACCGCGATCGATACGCACTGGATCTGGCAGGACGGCCAGCGCCTGACCCGGGAGCCACTGCGCATCGTCGACGGGCACGTGGGGGTGCCGGCGCGGCCGGGGTTGGGGGTGGAGCTGGATGAAGACCAGCTGGCCAAGGCCCATGAGTGCTACCGCAATATGGGCCTGGGAGCGCGGGATGACAGTGTGGCGATGCAGTTCCTGATTTCGGGGTGGAGTTTCGACAACAAGCGGCCTTGCATGGTCAGGTGAGCCAGCATCGAGGTGTTGCAAGGAGGCCCTGGGAGACCGGGGCTTTTTTGTATCCGACCAAGAGTGCGCATGGCATCAAATCGATGCGGTCGAGGTGGAGCTGGCTTGCCGGCGATAGGGCCAGGGCAGGCAACACACATTCAAATGAAAAACAAAAGCGCCAGATGACCCGGTGGCGCAATCGGACATGCCATTCGCGACATCTGGCGTGAATGGAAAGGCCCTGTCGTGATCGAACAGTTCCGGGGCGTTCTCGTGTAATTTCCCACAGCCCTGCGGAGCTTAAATGAACCCCGAACCGCACTGGCACGTTGCTCTGTGACGCACACCAAAGAACATCAACAGAACCCGAGCAACCTGTCGACTTATTGATTTCAAAGGAGATATTTTCGCCTACGCCTGCCCCCATCCTTGTGTCAGCAAAAAGAGAACAACATCAATGAACACCGTGGGATCTGATGGCAACCTTGCACAAGGTTTCAAGCCACGTCATGTAACGATGCTGTCCATCGCCGGCATCATCGGCGCCGGACTTTTCGTAGGCTCTGGGCACGCCATTGCGGCGGCCGGGCCCGCAACCATAATTTCCTATTTCGTGGCCGGGACCCTGGTAGTCCTGGTCATGCGCATGCTCGGCGAAATGGCCGTGGCACACCCCGATACCGGATCGTTTTCCACCTACGCCGACCAGGCCATCGGCCGCTGGGCCGGCTATACCATCGGCTGGCTGTACTGGTGGTTCTGGGTACTGGTGATCCCGATCGAAGCACTGGCCGCCGGGCATGTGCTGAACGCCTGGTTCCCGCAGGTGGACAGCTGGATCTTTGCCCTGGCCTCGGTACTGTTGCTGGCCTGCACCAACCTGTTCAGCGTGGCCAAGTACGGTGAATTCGAGTTCTGGTTCGCCATCCTCAAGGTCACGGCGATCCTGGGCTTCATCGGCCTTGGTTTCGCTGCCCTGATGGGCTGGCTGCCCAACCGCGAGGTCAGCGGCCTGAGCGGGTTGATCGCCGAGCACGGCGGCTTCGCCCCGAACGGCTGGTCGGCGGTGATCGGTGCGTTCATTACCGTGATGTTCAGCTTTATCGGCACCGAGGCGGTGACCATCGCTGCCTCCGAGTCCAGCGACCCGTCGCGCAACATCGCCAAGGCGACGCGTTCGGTGATCTGGCGCATCAGCACCTTTTACATCCTGTCGATCTTCGTGATCATCTCGGTGGTGCCATGGAACGACCCGCAGTTGGCGGTGGTGGGTTCCTACCAGCGTGCGCTGGAAATCATGAACATCCCCAACGCCGCGTTCATGGTCGACCTGGTGGTGCTGGTGGCCGTGACCAGCTGCATGAACTCGTCGATCTACATCGCCTCGCGCATGATGTACTCGCTGGCCAAGCGCGGTGACGCCCCGGCCTTCCTCAACAAGACCTCCAGGGTAGGCGTACCGCGCTCTGCGGTCTTTGGCAGTACCTTGATCGGCGCGGCGATTGCCATCCTCAACTACTTCGCACCGAAAGGCGTGTTCGAGTTCCTGCTGGCCAGTTCCGGCGCCATCGCCTTGCTGGTGTACATGGTCATCGCCATCTCGCAGCTGCGCATGCGCCGCCGCCTGGAGCGCGAGAACACCGAGCTGAAGTTCCGCATGTGGCTGTTCCCGTACCTCACCTGGGCGGTGATCATCTTCATTGCCGGGGCGCTGGCGGTGATGATGTACACCCCGGAGCACCGGGTAGAAGTGAGTTCGACACTGGGCCTGGCAATCGTCATTTCCTTCCTGGGGATCGTGACATCGCGGGGCCATGCGCAACCTGTAGGGGCGCGGTCGATGGGGTGATCGGGTTCACCTTGCGGTAGGGCGAAGGGCACCAGTGGATGGGTGCCCTTTGCTTTTTGAAACAAATCAGAGGTGCTGCCGGTGGCGGGGTGACGGCTCACCGGGGGTAGACTTCCTGGCGAATTCAAAAGGGAGTCGATGCATGAGCGCTGAACAACAAGAACCACAAGCGCCGGTGGCCCTTCCTTCGGTAAAGGATGACCGTTTCGAGGAAGTGCTCAGGTTGATTCAGGATGCCAGGCAGCGTGCGGTGCAGGCGGTCAATACGCAATTGATCGACCTGTACTGGCAGGTTGGGGCCTACATCAGCCACAAGCTGGAGCGGGCGGAATGGGGCGATTCGGTGGTCAGTCAGCTGGCTGCTCATCTTGCCCAAACGCAGCCTGGGCTACGAGGTTTTACGAGACCTAACCTGTTTCGGATGCGCCAATTTTATGAAGCCTATCGCCATGACGAAAGAGTCTCGGCACTGCTGAGACAATTGCCATGGACCCACAACATGATGATTCTCAGCCAGAGCAAGCTCACTCAGGAGCGCGAGTTCTACCTGCGCATGGCGATTCAGGAAAGGTGGTCAAGCCGAGAATTGGAAAGGCAACTCAAGGCCTCGCTTTTTGAACGCAGTGTCGCAAACCCGGCCAGGGCTTCGGCAGTATTGCGTCAAGATTATCCGGCAGCCATGGAGGTTTTTCGGGATGCCTACATGGTGGAGTTTCTCGGGCTAACGGGGGATCATGCAGAAGCAGACCTACATGGCGCGCTGATGAATCGGCTCAAACAGTTCCTCATCGAACTGGGCCGCGACTTCTGCTTCGTCGGCTCTCAGTACCCGCTTCAGGTCGGTGGCCGCGACTTCGCACTGGATTTGCTGTTCTTTCACCGCGGCCTCAACTGCCTGGTAGCGATAGAGCTGAAGGTCGGCCGCTTCGAGCCCGAGTACCTGGGCAAACTCGATTTCTACCTGGAAGCGCTTGACCGAAACGAGCGCAAGCCGCATGAAAACCCTGCGATTGGCGTGTTGCTGTGCGCCAGCAGGGACGATGAGGTGGTCGAGTACGCGCTTAATCGCAGTTTGTCGCCAGCACTGATTGCGGAATACCAGACACGCTTGCCGGACAAGGCCTTGCTGCAGGCCAAGCTGCATGAATTCTACGCCTTGGGTGCTGCAGGCGATCACTGATCAGGCACCGCCTTTCACGCTCTGCACATAACGCATCACCGCCGGCGCTTTATCGAAGCGCCGGTGAATCAGGCTGAGCCATGAACTGGCGTGGCAGTCGACGATCCGCCGGTAGTTCACTTGCGGCAGGCAGATGCGCTGCACCACCGATTCCGGCACCACGGCGATGCCCTGGCCGAGAGACACCAGGGTAATCACCGCCACCAGGCTGCCGGGCTGCGGGCCAAGCTGCGGGACGAAGCCACCTTGCGCGGCGACCTCCAGCGTGCCGGATATCTGCTCGGGCAGGATGAAGGTTTCATTGGCCAGGCGCGATGCCGGGATCTGAGGCACTTCATTGATCCGTGAATGGGCGGGCAGGGCAAGGACGAAGCCCTCCTGGTGCAGCGCAATGGCTTCCAGCTCTTCCGGCAGTTCCATCGGCGAGCGCACATACGCAAGGTCAAGCAGGCCATCACAAACCCTGGCGGGCAGTTCGGCCATGGGCAGTTCGCGCATGCTCAGGCGTACCTCGGGGCAGGCTTCGCTGAAGCGAAGCACTTGCTGCTGGAGCATGCCCGAGTAGGCGGCCGAAGCCACGTAGCCCAGTTCGATACGCCCGCTTTCGCCACGGGCGGCGCGTTGTGCCCCCAGTTGCGCCGCGTCGAACTGACGCACGGTCTGTTCGGCTTCGATGAACAGGGCCTGGCCGGCGGCGGTCAGGTTGACCTCGCGCTGGTTGCGCTCGAACAGGCGAACGCCCAGTTCGCGCTCCATGTCCTGGATCTGCCGGCTGAGGGTGGGCGGGGCGATGCCCAGTTGCTCGGCGGCACGGGTGAAATGGCCATGGCGGGCAACGCAGAGGAAATAGCGGAAATGGCGGATTTCCATGGGTGTTACCTGCAGGGTAATGACGGGGGCCGCCGAGGCTAACAAGGCGTTGGGTTGGCAGCGTTATGGTGAGGCCAACACTACAAGCCTGGTGGCCTGGGGGCAAAGATTACCTGGGAGATTGGCGGGGCCGCTTTGCGCCCCAGGCGATCCTGCAGGCAAACCGCCTTTCAGGCGAACCAGCCCACCCCCCGGAGCCCTGCCATGCCTTCTGCGCGTTTTACCCTGCTCACTGCCTCCCTGGTCTGCGCCCTGATCATCCTCGACACCAATATCGTCGCAGTCAGCCTGCCCAGCATCGCCCGCGACCTGTCCGGCTCGTTCGCCGATATCGAATGGGTGGTCAGCGCCTACCTGCTGGCGTTCGCCGCCTGCCTGCTGCCGGCCGGCAGCCTGGCCGACCGCTTTGGCCGGCGGCGCATGCTGCTGCTCGGCCTGGTGCTGTTCGGCATAGCCTCGCTGGCCTGTGGTGCCGCGCCCACGCTGTTGTTTCTCGACCTGGCCAGGGCAGCCAAAGGTGTGGGCGCCGCGTTGCTGTTGACCTCGGCCCTGGCGGCGATCGGCAACCGCTTCCACGAGCCGCAAGAGCGCATGCGCGCCTGGGCCTTCTGGGGCGCATGCATGGGCGCCACCATCACCTTTGCGCCACTGCTGGGCGGGGTGATCGCCAGCACCTTGGGCTGGCGCTGGATCTTCTATATCAACCTGCCCCTGGTGGTGCTGTTGGCGCTGATGGTGCTGCACAGTGTCGAGGAGTCGCGTGACAGCGCAGCGGCGCGGCTCGACCCGTGGGGCAGCCTGACCTTCGCCGGCAGCCTCGGCTACCTGATCTGGGCGATGATCGATGCCAACCAGGTGGGTTGGGGCAGCGCGCAAACCCTTGGCCGTCTGGTGATCAGCGCTTTCCTGTTCGGCCTGTTCGTCATGGTCGAGCGCAGCCAGCAGCGCCCGATGATCGACCTGCAGCTGATGCGCAGCGGGCGTTTCGTCGGCGCCTTGCTGGGCATGTTCGCCTACGCTGCCTGCGCCCAGGTGATGATGACCCTGCTGCCGCTGTACCTGCAAAACGGCCTGCAGCTGTCGGCGCTGGCCGCAGGCGCCGGCATGCTGCCATTTGCCGTCGCCATGCTGCTGACCCCGCGCGTTGGCATGCGCTTGGCCGCGCACCTGAGCCCGGCGCAGGTGTTTGCGCTGGGCCTGGTGCTGGTTGGCATGGGCAACCTGCTGTGTGCCTGGGCCACGCGCCAGGGCGGCTATGGCGCGTTCGCCCTGGCCAGCCTGGTGCTGGGCGCTGGCGCCGGGTTGCTCAATGGCGACACGCAGAAAAACATCATGGCTTGCGTGCCGCGTGAGCGCACCGGCATGGCCTCGGGGCTGAGTACCACCACGCGGTTCGGGGCAATCGTGCTGGCCATTGGTGTACTTGGCGGCGTGCTGGCCGGCCGTAGCGGGCAGCTGTTGCACGAGGCCATCGCCGCCGTGGCACCCGCGCACTCGGGCCAGGTTGCGGCAATGGCGACACGGGTTGCCGCAGGCGACCTGCAGGCCGCCCTGGCGCTGCTCGAACCCGCCCAGCGCGAGGCCGTGGCGCCCCTGGCCCGGCAGGCATTCATCGGTGGTTTCGAGGCCGTGCTGCACACCGCAGGTATTGCCGCACTGGTCTTCGCAGTGCTGGTCGGCCTGTTGCTGTCTCGCCCGCCAATCCCGCTTGCAACGGATACCAGGCAGGTGGGCCAGGACGCTGCATAGGCTACCCTCAGATGGCGCATTGCAATTAACTGTCCCCCGCGCACAACTATTTCATCCGGCAAATGTCATTCACAGCAGGCCGGCCAATTTATGGGGAAGCCGGCCTTTCAGCCCAGGAGCTAAGGTACATGGCAGCACTGCACGGCAGCACATCGGAAGCGATCAAGAACAACCAGGCGCAATTGCAGAAAGAATGGCTTTCTGGCCTGGAAACCAACGGCGCCACGCGAAATATCAAGGAACAGGTACTCGCACAGGAAACTCGCGAATTCCTGCAATTGCTGGTCGAGGGCCTGCTAAGCGAAGGCGGCAGCAACCTGGCTGCAACGGGCTGGGAAGGGGTGCGCCGTTTTCTGGAAAAACTGTCCGTCTCGCGCGCGCAGCTGGGGCATGACTCGCACCAGGCCGTGTACTTCATCTTTGCCCTGAAGGGGCCACTGTTCGGCCTGTTGCAATCGCACTTCAGTGATGAACCGGCGCGCCTGGCCGAGCAGCTGTGGGCGATCTCCGAGCTGATCGACGGCATGGGCATGCACACCATCCGCACCTTCCAGAAAACCCGCGAAGACGTGATCAAGCGCCAGCAGGAAGAGCTGCTGGAACTGTCCACCCCCGTGGTCAAGCTGTGGGACGGGGTACTCGCCCTGCCGCTGATTGGCACCCTGGACTCGCAACGCAGCCAGACCGTCATGGAGTCGCTGCTGCAGCGCATCGTCGATACCGGCTCGGAAATCGCCATCATCGATATCACCGGCGTTCCGACCGTCGACACGCTGGTGGCGCAACACCTGCTCAAGACCGTGACCGCGATCCGCCTGATGGGCGCCGATTGCATCATCAGCGGGGTGCGCCCGCAGATCGCGCAAACCATCGTCCACCTTGGCCTGGACCTGGGCACCCTGACCACCAAGTCCAACCTTGCGGATGCCCTCAAACTCGCCCTTGCGCGCCTGGGCGGCGACATCGGCAAGCAGGTATAAGCCTATGGAGCGCATTCCGATCCTGCAGATGGGCGAATTCCTGCTGGTGACCATTCAGGTGGACATGCACGACCAGCTGGCGCTGACGCTGCAGGAAGACCTGACCGACCGCATCAGCCATACATCGGCCCAAGGTGTGCTGATCGATATTTCCGCACTCGACATGGTCGACTCCTTCATAGGCCGGATGATCGCCAGCATTTCCGGCCTGTCGCGCATCATGGATGCCGAAACCATGGTGGTCGGCATGCAGCCGGCCGTGGCCATTACCTTGGTCGAACTCGGCCTTACCCTGCCGGGCGTCAGTACGGCACTGAATGTGGAGCGCGGCATGCAAGTGCTGCGTCAACGTGTGAGCCGAAAATGAATGTTCGCGAAAGCGGCAGCCATCCTGTGCGCATAGAGCAGGATGTAGTGTTGGCGCGCCAATTGGCGCGCAAGTTGGCCGGTGAATGCGGCATGCGCCTGGTGGACCTGACCAAGCTCGTGACCGCCGTCAGCGAGCTGGCTCGTAACACGGTGGTCTACGGCGGCGGCGGCGACATGGACTGGCAGGTGCTGGAGGATGCCGGGCGTGCAGGGCTGCGCTTGCTGTTTCGCGATGAGGGCCCGGGCATTCCCGATGTCAAGCTGGCGCTGACCGATGGCTGGACCTCGGGCAGTGGCCTTGGCCTGGGCCTTACCGGCGCCCGACGGCTGGTCGACGAGTTCGAGCTGGACACGGCCCCCGGCCTGGGCACGCGTGTGACGATCACCCGATGGGCATGAATATTCACGCTACCGCGACTCAAGTGCTGCGCCTGGACGACCCCAGCGACGTCGGCCATGCCCGACGTACTGCACAAAAGCTGGCCGAGCGACATGGCTTTGAGCCGGAAGAGGCAGGGCGTGTGGCCCTGGTGGCCACCGAGCTGTGCAGCAATGTCCTCAAGCATGCCCGCCATGGCGAGCTGCACATGCGCGTGCTTCCCCGTAAGCAAGGCGCCTTCGCCATCGAGCTGCTCACCGTGGACCGGGCCCAGGGCTTCGATGCCCACAGTTGCCTGGCCGATGGCTATTCGACGGCGGGCACCCAGGGTATCGGCATGGGGGCCATGGTGCGTCAGGCCCAGGTGTTCGACATGTACGCAGATGCTCGCGGAGCCGTGGTGCTGGCGCGCCTGCACAGGACGCTTGACCGCGGCGCAGACCTGCGCTGGGGCGTCAGCCAGCATGCCCTGCACAACGACCCCGCCTGCGGGGATACCTGGCACCTGGCTATCGATGGACAATGCATCAGTGCACTGGTGATCGATGGTCTGGGGCATGGCCCTGATGCCGAAGTGGCGGCCAAGGCGGGCGCCGCCGCATTTGCCGAAGCGCCGTATGGCGACCCGTTGCAACTGTTGCAGGCCATGCACCAGGCCATGTCCGGCACCCGGGGTGGGGCTACGGCGGTGGCGCAATATGACCGTGCCCATGACCGCCTTAGCTTCACCGGCATCGGTAACATCGGTGCAAGCCTGGTGGCCGGGGCACAAGTGCGCGGCCTGGCTTCGCTGCCGGGCATCGTGGGTGGGCAGTTCAGGAAAGCCCAGGTGTTCGACTACGCTGAGCTGAATGGAAACCTGTTGATCATGTACAGCGACGGCCTGCAGTCCCGTTGGAACCTGAAGGACTACCCTGGCCTGGTGCACCGCCACCCGGCCGTGATCACCGCCGTGCTGCACCGCGATTTCTGCCGCGGCCGCGATGATGTGACGGTGCTGGCCGTCGACCTGGAGGCCGCGCATGTCTGATGCACAACTGATAGCCCGGCTGCAGGCCGAGAACGACGCCTTGCGCGCCGAACTGGAGGAAACCAACCAGGGCGTGCTGGCGTTGTACGCCGAGCTGGACATCCAGGCCGAGCAACTGCGCCAGGCGTCGGACCTGAAAAGCCGCTTCCTGTCCTACATGAGCCACGAGTTCCGCACGCCGCTGGGCTCAATCCTGAGCATCACCGGCCTGCTGACCGATGAACTGGACGGGCCCTTGTCGCAAGAGCAGCACCGCCAGGTGACGTTCATCAGCACCGCCACCCGCGAGCTGTCCGACATGGTCGACGACCTGCTCGACCTGGCCAAGATCGAAGCCGGGCGCATCACCATTTCGCCCGCCTGGTTCGATATGCTCGACCTGTTCGCAGCCTTGCGCGGGATGTTCCGGCCGATTGTCGATGTCACGGCGGTCGACCTGATTTTCGAAGAGCCGGTGGGGTTGCCACGGCTTTACACCGACGACAAGAAACTTGCGCAAATCCTGCGCAACTTCATCTCCAATGCACTGAAGTTCACCACCCGCGGTGAAGTACGCGTGTCTGCCGAGTTGCTGGGCAACGACATGATCCGCTTTGCGGTCAACGATACCGGCATCGGCATTGCCCAGGAGCTGCTGGGGACCTTGTTCGAGGACTTTGCCCAGGTCGACTCGCCGCTGCAGAAGCGCCTGCGCGGCACGGGTCTGGGCCTGTCGTTGTGCAAACGCTTCGCCATGCTGCTGGGTGGCGAAGTGGGTGTGCACAGCGAGCCAGGGGTCGGCTCATGCTTCTTCGTGATCATTCCTCTGGCCCTGGCCCAGGAGAACGTCGATGAAACCTGATGTGCGCCTGCTGATCGTCGACGACAACGTCGCCACCCGCTACGCCCTGCGCCGGCGCCTGGCGGTGCACGGCTACGAAGTGATGGAGGCGGGCACGGGCGGTGAAGGGCTGGCGATGATCCGCGACCAGCAGGTGGACGCACTGATCCTGGATGTGAACCTGCCGGACATGAGCGGTTTCGATATCGTCAGGTTGCTGCGCGAGGACGCGCGCACCGCACTGCTGCCGGTCATCCACGTGTCGGCGGCGTCGATACTGAGCGGCGATATCATCACTGGCCTGAACGCCGGCGCCGATGCCTACCTGGTCCACCCGGTGGACCCTGAGGTACTGGTCGCCACCCTGCGCACCCTGCTGCGTGTACGTGATGCCGAGCGTGCGCTGCGTGAGAGCGAGGCGCGCTTCCGGGAGATTTTCAGCAGCGTGTCGGCCCCCATCGCCGTGCTCGATGCAGAACTGAAGGTGCATGAATGCAATCAGGCGTTCAGCCACCTTACCCAGGACAACCGCGATGCTGCGCAGCTTCGGGAGTGCTTCGCCGAGGGCCAGGCGGCAGCCCTGGACGCCCTGCGCCAGCACCTGTTGGCCGGCGAGCGCTGGAAAGGCACCCTGAGCATGCAAGTGCGGGGGCACTTGCGCGAGACCGAGTGGCAGCTGTCACCCTACCAGGCGACGGGGCTGTGCCTGGTGTTCGTCGAAGACGTCACCGAGCACCGTCACCGCGAGCGCTCGCACCTGGCCCGCCTGGACGTTGCCACCAGCCAGCTGGCGCGGGAGGTGGCCGAACGCGAGCGCACCGAGGCGCAGCTGCTGCAGCTGCAGAAAATGGACGCCCTGGGCAGCCTGACCGGCGGCATCGCCCACGACTTCAACAACCTGCTTACCGGCATCATCACCAGCCTGGAACTGATCCGTAAACGGGTGGCGCAAAACCGTGTCGAGATGGTGCCCAAATACGCCGAGGCCGCGCTGAGTTCGGCCACCAGCGCCGCGTCGCTCACCCACCGCCTGCTGGCCTTCGCCCGCCAGCAGCCGCTGGACACCCGCCCGATCGATGTCAACCGGCACGTGCGTTCGCTGGAAGAGCTGCTGACGCGCACCATTGGCGAGCGAGTGATGCTGACCCTGGAATTGTCGCCCCAGCCAGCCATTGCCCTGGTCGATCCGGTGCAGCTGGAAAGCGCCGTGCTCAATCTGGTCATCAACGCCCGCGATGCGCTGTGCAAGAACGGCCAGATATGGGTCAACACTGCCGCGACCTGGTCCCACGGCAACCCCAACCTGCTGGATGGCCCGTACATTGCGGTGAGCGTGCGCGACGATGGCAGCGGTATCCAGCCCGAACTGCTGGAGAAAGTCTTCGACCCGTTCTTCACCACCAAACCCGTGGGGCAGGGCACTGGCCTGGGCTTGTCGACCATCTATGGCTTCGCCCGCCAATCGGGTGGGCATGTGGTATTGAGCAGTGTGGTCGGGCAGGGCACCGAAGTGACGCTGATGCTGCCCGCCAGTGCCGAGGCCGCTGTACACGTCGAGCGCGACAGCGGTCTGGACCTGCAAGGCAACGGCGAGCACGTGCTGGTGGTAGAGGACATGGCCTCCGTGCGCCTGTCGGTGGCCGAGGCGCTGACCGATGCGGGGTATCGCTGCAGCCTGGCCTCGACCACCGACGAAGCGCTGGCGTTATTGGGCGGCGACTCCAACCTGGACCTGATGCTGACCGACGTCGGCTTGCCGACGTTGAGCGGCCGCGAACTGGCTGACCTGGCACGGGGCTACCGGCCGGATCTGCCGGTGTTGTTCATGACCGGCTATGCGGATGCGGCACTCGACCGCCAGGCGTTTCTAGGGGTTGGCATGGATATGCTGTTGAAACCGTTTCAATTGGCAGAGTTGCTTGGGAAAGTCCGCCAGGCGGTACGCAAGGGCTGATGACAAAGCCATGCTTTGCACTTGATTACCCGGGTCGATAATATTTCCGGGCGACATTCAAATGGCATCATAAGTGATGCCAATTTAATGGCAATTAGTGTTCTTCAAGAAAATGGAGTTTCGGATGCAAGACCCGGCCAAACCAGCCCAGCAAGATATCGAATTACCGAATGGCGTCTTCCCGCCGATGCCTGGGTATACCAACGAAAACCTGCTCGAAGTTGTAAACACGCCTGTTGTGGCCTTCCTTGAGGCGCTGCAAGCCGACCCCGGGTTCATTCGGGAAACCAGCATCGCGCTGGTCACCCACTTGTGGGCCGACTTGCAACGGATGGGCATCGAGTACCAGATTTCGACCTGGTACCAGACGCCGTATCAACACCCGGAAACCCGCGCGCGCAATATCAGCAGCATGGCGCTGCAGCTGGGCAGCTTTGCCGCGCAGTCGGCGTTCGAATCGTTGCAGGGCTCGCCGCTGATGAACGAGGGCGATGATCTTGTGCGAGCGTTTACCGACAAGGCGGCGTGGGGCATACATGATCATATCGTCAGGCTGAATGACCAAACGCTGACCAACCCTGAAGAGCTGATGGGGAAGAAGGCGGAACTGGTGCGTGACGAATACTCGGATTACGTAAGCGCGCCGTTCGAACTTACCCCGAACGTGTTGCCTCCGATGGCAGGTTATACCCTCGACGATTTACTGGCGGCTGTACTAAGTCCGATCGCAGCATTTCTGCAACATCACAATATCGAAAACAGCCAGATTGACGATAGCGTGGGGGCGTTGAAAGCTCAGTTGAGCAAAAGTTTCGAAAAGAACGGTATTGCCTGTTTGATTGCCTTCTATTACCTGCAGCCATTGGCTGACCCAGCACGCCGCGCACGCAATATCGCTGGTTTTGCAGAAACGGCCGAGGGTGTAGCGATGGAAGCTGCGGCCGACGCGTTGCAAGACTCACCCTTGCAGGAGCAGGGCGACGCCTTTTGCTGCGAGCTGTTCGAAATGGCTGGCAACGCCATCAAGGCACACATTCTGCAGCTGAATGATGCCACTGCCGATGCGGGTTCAGCGCCGTTGCGTTGACGCGGCCCGTGTTCAGCGCTTGAGCTCCCTGCTTTAGCAACTTGCCTATTTGGCCTCGGGCCAGAGCAGTGCCTGCGCCACAATCACGGTTTCACCGTTGAAGGTGAGCGCTGGCGAGCCGTGCAGCTGGTAGCCCAGTTCCAGGGCGGCGCTGACCCGGCGGCAGAAGTTCACATCGTCGGGGCCGGTCAATACGCGGTAGATTGGCAGGCCGTCTGGGGGTTGGGTCATGCGGGAAGTCCTTGTCAGTAGTGGCAACGCGCAACCAGTCTAGCACTGTAAAACTCCCTGAAAATAAATGAGGTGTTTTCTCATTCTCGTTCGGCTTGTAGAAAAGGCCGGAATACAGGCCCGTCTGCCGACCCTCTACGGAGCGAGAAAATGAGTTTTACCCCGGTTCCACAGCGCCATCCATTGAGCCGTGCTGTGCACGCTGCTTTCCTTGGCCTGGTTGTCAGCAGCTGTGCGCTGCCTGCGCTTGCGCACGCTGCAAACGCTGAGCAAAACAACCCGGTGCAGCAATGGAACATTCCTGGTGGCCCACTGGCCCCGGCGCTTGACCACTTTGCGCGCCAGGCGGGGATCAGCTTGTCCTTCGACGCAAAGAGCGTAGCCAACCGCGACACGGCGGGCGTGCAGGGTACGCTGGGCACCTCGGCTGCACTCTCGTCGTTGTTGCAGGGGACCGAGCTTCAGGCGGAGCAGCAAGGCCCGAGTGCTTACCTGGTAAAACCACAACCAAAGCCAGCCGGCCCGCTGGAAATTGGCGCTACCGAGGATTATCGCCTGGCGCCGCTGATCATCAATGCCAAGGTCAAGGCCAGTGCCGATGATGACCTGAACTCGGTGGTCGCCCAGGAGCTTTGGGTAGGCGGCAAGGTGGCGACCAGCATCCGCAACACGCCTGCATCCGTGTCTGTGGTGACCCGCAAGGAAATGGAGCAGCGCAGTGTCAGCACCACGGAAGAGGCCCTGCAGTACACCCCGGGCGTAGTCAGTGACTTCTATGGCTCGGATGATCGCAACGACTACTTTCAGATCCGCGGCTTTCAGGCCACCACTTACCGTGACGGCCTGACCTTGAGTTCGATGCGCGGTGTGCGTGAAGACCCTTATGCCTACGAGCGCATCGAGATTCTGCGCGGCGCCAACTCCACCTTGTTTGGCCCGGCAGACCCAGGCGGCTCGGTGAACTTCGTGACCAAGCAGCCGCGCTTCGAGCAGTTTGGCCAAGGCTACGTGACCTATGGCTCGTATGACCATGCCGAGACCGGCATTGACGTGGGCGATGCCCTGAACGACGACCAAACCCTGGCCGGCCGATTCACTGCCAAGATGCAGAACAGTGACCGCGAGTACGACCACTCGCAGGACGACAACCGGTTCATCATGGGCGGCCTGACCTGGGCGCCAACCGATTTCACCTCGGCCACCGTGATCCTGGACTACCTGAAGACCAACAGCTCGCCGAACAGCGGTGGCTACCCGCTGGACAAGGAATACGACCGCAGCGACTTCTTTGGTGAGCCTAGCTACAACTTTCATGATGTGGAGCGCACCAGCCTCAGCGGCAACATCACCCACGACTTCGACAACGGCTTTGTGCTGCGCAGCAACCTGCGCTATAGCGAGCTGAGCGATGACTTTGGCTATGTCTACCTGAGCGACAGCGCCGCACGTGTGGGCACCACCATCCCCCGCTACGTGTTTGGCACCGACAGCGAAGCCGATCAGCTCAACGGCAACCTGATGCTGCAGTACGACGCCCGGTTCGAGCACATCGACAGCAGCACCCTGGTGGGTGTGGAGTACCTTGATTCGACGACCAAACAGAGTTCGGTTTACAGCCTGGCGCCTTCCATCGACATCGCCAACCCGGTGTTCACCGGCGTTCCGGGGGGCGTCACGCCTTATACCCGCAAGCAAAATGACGCCACCACCAAGGCGGTGTTCCTGCAGCAGAACCTGTCGTTCTACGACCGTCTGATCGCCACGGCGGGTGTGCGCAATGACTCGATGGACCTGTCCAGCAAGGAGTACGTGGGCGGGGCACAGAAGCAAAGCGACAACTTCTCCGAGACCTCATACCGCGGCGCACTGACTTACATCGTCAATGATGAAGTCTCCACCTACGTAAGCATGGTGGAATCGGTGTCGCCACCCCAGGTTGGCGTAACCCCGCAGACCGGTCGGCAGTACGAAGTGGGCGTGAAGTACTCGCCTGTGGGCATGGACGCATTGTTCTCCGCCGCCGTTTACGACCTGACCCAGGAAAACGTCACCATTGCCGTGGTGCTGCCCAGCGGCATCATCGAGCAGCAAACCGTTGGCGAGTCACGCGCGCGCGGCCTGGACCTGGAAGGCAAGGCGCAAATCACCCAGAACCTCAGCCTGATCGGTGCTTATTCCTACATGGAGACCGAGGTGCTGCGCGGGGCGTTGTATGACGGTTCTTCGCTAAAGGGCAAGGAGTTTACCGTCGCGCCGAAGCATACCGCCTCGCTGTGGAGCTACTACGACATTCCCGACATTGACGTGAGCGTTGGCCTGGGTGCACGCTATGTGGGCGGTTACTACATGGATGCAGCCAACACCAAGAAAAGCGACGGCACCACGCTGTTTGACGCGGCGTTGAACTACAAGATTGCCAAGGGCACAGACCTTGCGCTGAATGTCAGCAACCTGTTTGACGAGCAGCATGTGGTGGGGTCCGGGACGGCGAATTATTACAACCCGGGGCGCGAAGTTACGGCCAAGTTGAGTTACAGCTGGTAAGCGAGTAGCGATGGCACCGGCTGCGGCATGATCCAGAATCCTGTAAAGACCCCTGTGGGAGCGGCTTCAGCCGCGAACACCGGCGCAGCCGGTGCCATCCACCGCGTCACACACTTAGCGGGCGAGCCCACAGGTTCATACGCGCCTTTCAGGGTCTAACGCTTCATGCCCAGCTCTGCATCATCCAGCAGGGCCTTACCCAAGGCGCACAGGTAATGCGCGGCCCAGATCAGCTGCGGCTTATCCTCCATCAGCCCGTCAATGGTCAGGTCACGCGCGTAGCCCATCAGCTCGGAAGCCTGCTCGCGGGCGTTCTGGCAAGGAATGCCAGCTTCGATGCGGAATAGTGCATGAGTCTGGTTTTCGCCTTGAAAGAAGATGGTTTTCCCGACGGTGCAGTTCGTGTCTTCGGTGGTCATTGGTCTATCTCCCTGGTCTTGTTGTTGTCTGGGCGGGCCCTATCGCCGGCAAGCCGGGCTCCCACAGGTTTTCGCTTGGCCTGCGATTCAATGCATCGGATTCAGGGAGGTGGTGGGGTGGGTCGGGGACTATCTTCAGCATGGCATGGCTCCTGTCGTAGTGAAGCAACCACTCACGGCGGCTAAACAGTAAGGTGGCAGCTGTACGCGGGTTAGCCGACCGGGACGTCAGGCACCCGGCGCACCCGAAGGTGCCCCACGCACAGCCGCCATAAAGCGCCAATGCCGATTGCTCGGAATTGCACGGCTGTGTTGTCTGACGAAATCGGGCGGCTAAACCCGGTCGTTGAATGCCAACGACACGTCGAGACTAGAGACCACATTTACCGTGTGCAACGGAAAACAGACGCTGGGAGTATCTTTGGGAAACGCCCTACAAGGAAGGGGTTAAATCCGACTTTTTGACCCGCAGATCGCAAAATCCAGGCACAAAAAAAGACGCCCGAGGGCGTCTTCTTTCTAGGATTTGGTGGAGCCGGGGGGATTTGAACCCCCGTCCGCCAGTACTCCGCTGTCGGTACTACATGCTTAGCCGTGTCTACTGATTTAATCCGCAGCCGCCCGACGGGCAGGGTGCTTTGGATGAGTTGTGTAAGTTTTAGTCACTTCGCCCACAACGTGCTACGCGACGATCCTGTTCTGTATGACAATCAGTTCGGGTTTACAGGCATCCCCTAATGATTGCTGGAGCCGAAGCTACCAGAAGCAACGGGTCAAGAGGGCCGCTTACGCAGCCAGCTTGAACTCCGCGCCGTAGTTTTCGTCATTGGCAACTATAAAAGTTGCAACAGTGGATTTACGAGTTCTGTTACCAACTCGGCATGCACCTAGAGTTTCGCTACCGGCGTCGAATCCTAATCGGCCCCACACTAGCGTTACGCTAACGCACCTTACGGTACGTGGGGTGGAGTATACGCCATTGCGCGGGCGACGTCGACAGCCGGTCCGGTCGCCCGCAACGAGGCATCAAGTACCGCTACCACCGGCCGAACCGCTGCCTTTGTCGGTTTTTTCCAGACGCTCCAGCACCTTGCTGGTAATCGCGATGCATTCCTTGGTGTCGCCTGAGGCCTGGGCGGCCTTGGCTTTGTCGACGTGTTCGGTCACGGCCTTGTCCATGCCTTCGGAGGTGGCGCCGGCGGTGGCCATGCTGTCATCGATCTTTTGCAGGTTGATGGTGCAGAGGTCTTCGGCGGCGAACGCCGGCGAAGCCAGCAGGGTTGCGGCCGCGAACAGGGCCGAAAGCGCGGTACCTTTCATGGGAGTCTCCTCTGGGGCCTCGGGAAGGTGGGCCTGTAAGGTGGACTGCGGGGTATTGGCGGGGGTTCAATCGGGATGGTGGTCGCGAGGATGGTGAGTGTGGAGACCACGTGCGCTGCAACCTGTAGGAGCGGCCTTGCGTCGCGAAAGGGTTGCGAAGCAGCCCCAGGATTTCAACGTTTGTGCATAGATCGGGGCCGCTTCGCGGCCCATCGCGACACAAGGCCGCTCCTACAGAGGACGCGTTAGTCGGTCACAGACTGCGTGGGCGGGTCACGCGGTCGACCAGGTAGACCAGCCCGTGGTAGTCGATGCCGCTGTGGCTGCTCAAGCCGATCTCGCAGGTACGGCTGGTGGAAATGCCTTCGGCGCAATACTGCACCGCATCCTTCAGGCTGCGCAGCGAATGGGCATTAAGCTCGGGAGTGGTGAAGCCCTTGTCGCCAGCGAAGCCGCAACAGTGAATGCCTTCCGGTATTACCACTTGCTTGCTGCAACGCCGCGCCAGGTCGATCAGCGCCTGGCTTTCGCCCAGGTGCTGGGTGCTGCAGGTCACGTGCACGGCCACCGGCTCGTCCTGGGGGGTGAACTCCAGGCGGTCGAGCAGGTGGGTGCGGATGAAGCGCACCGGGTCGTAGAGGTCCAGCCGGGTTTCACCCAGGTCTTGCACCAGGCGCAGGGTGCAGGGGCTGGTGTCGCAGTAGATCGGGTCAAGGCCGCCACGGCTGGCGTGCAGCAGTGCGTTGATCAGCTCCTGGCGCTTGTGTTCGGCCTGCTCGGGGTAACCCTTGGAGGCGAACGGCTGGCCGCAGCACAGGCTGTCGGCGTTTTCGGGGAACACCACCTGGTAGCCGGCCTTTTCCAGCAGGGCGCGGGTCTTGTCCAGCAGCGAGCTCTGTTCGCGGTCGGCGTACGCCGGGCCCATGACGCGCGACACGCAGGCGGCCAGGTAAACCACGCGCGGGCGGGCGTCGTTGCTGGCCGCGCTGAACTGCAGCGGGCGCAGCGGTTGTGGCATGGCCGCGGTCCACTGCGGCAGGCGGCCGTTGCTGGCTTTGCTCATGGATGCGCTCAGGCAAGCCAGGCGGGGCGCGCCGAGCAGCTTGCGTGCAGTGTTGGCGGCGGTCAGGGTCAGGCGCGCGCCGCCCAGTGCTGTGTTGAAATGCTCGGCGAGCCATTCGGCTGTTTTTGGGTGGCCGGCAGCCTGGCTGCGTAGCTTCTTGACCAGTTCGCCGGTGTTGATTCCGACCGGGCAGCGTTGCGCGCACAGCCCGGTGGCGGCACAGGTGTCGATGCCTTGGTACTGGAAGGTCTTCATCAAGTCGCCGGTGTCGATACCGGCGCGTTGCCTGGCCTGGATGTCGCGCCACATGACGATGCGCTGGCGCGGGCTGAGGGTCAGCCCCTTGGACGGGCAGACCGGCTCGCAGAAACCGCATTCGATGCACTTGTCGACGATTTCGTCGGCAGCGGGCAGCGGCTTGAGGTTTTTCAGGTGTATATCCGGGTCTTCGCTCAGCACCACGTCGGGGTTGAAGATGCCGTTGGGGTCGAGCAGGCGCTTGAGCTTCCACATCAGCTGGTAGGCATCCTGGCCCCATTCCAGCTCCACGAACGGCGCCATGTTGCGCCCGGTGCCGTGCTCGGCTTTCAGCGAACCGCCGAACTCCACCGCCACCAGTTGCGCCACGTCATCCATGAATGCCTGGTAGCGGGCCACTTCTGCGGCGCTGTTGAAGCCTTGGGTGAAGACGAAGTGCAGGTTGCCTTCCAGGGCATGGCCGAAAATGATCGCTTCGTCGTAGCGGTGCTTGTCGAACAGCTGAATCAGCCGGTTGACCCCTTCGGCCAGTTGCTCGACGGGGAAGGTCACGTCTTCGATGATGACCGTGGTGCCGGTCTGGCGCACGGCGCCGACGGCGGGGAAGGTGTCCTTGCGGATTTTCCACAGCTGGTTGTACACCGCCGGGTCTTCGCTGAAGTCGACCTGCTGTTCCAGCGGGAAATCGGCGATGGAGGCCATTATCTGTTGCAACTGTTCGTGCAGCAGGCTCTGGCTGGCGGCGCGTGATTCGATCAGCAGGGCGCAGGCGTTGTCCGACAGGCCTTTGACCCACAGCGGCATGCCCGGCATGTTCTGCACCGAGCGCAGGCTGCGGCGGTCGAGCAGCTCCACGGCGGACACCGGCTGGCGCTTGAGCAGGGGCACGGCGCGACAGCAGCTTTCGACGCTGGGGAACACCAGCAAGGCGCTGGCCTTGTGCGGGTGGTCGGGCACGGTGTCGTAGGTGACGGCGCTGATAAAGCCCAGCGTGCCTTCGGAACCGACCAGCAGATGTTGCAGGATATCCAGCGGCTGGTCGTAGTCCACCAGCGCGTTCAGTGACAGACCGGTGGTGTTCTTCAGTCGGTACTTGTGCCGGATGCGCTCGGCCAGTGGGGTGTTGGCACGGGTTTCACGGCCCAGGCGGGCCAGTGATTCCAGCAAGTCAGCGTGGCTGCTTGCAAAGGCTTCTACGCTGGCCGGGTCTTCGCTGTCCAGGCGGGTGCCGTCGGCCAGCACCAGGCGCAGGCCGGCCAGGGTGTGGTAGGTGTTCTGCGCGGTACCGCAGCACATGCCGCTGGCGTTGTTGGCGACGATGCCGCCGATTTTGCAGGCGTTGATCGAGGCCGGGTCGGGGCCGATCTTGCGCCCGAAAGGGGCCAGCCAAGCGTTGGCCTGGGCACCGATCACGCCCGGCTGCAGGCGAATCTGCTCGCCCTGGCCACGAATCTCGCGACCGTTCCAGTTGTCGCCGAGCACAATCAGCACCGAATCGCTGATGGCCTGGCCAGACAGGCTGGTGCCGGCGGCGCGGAAGGTAACCGGCACCCGCTCGCGCTGAGCCAGCTTGATCAGGCCGACCACTTCGTCCTCGGACTCGACGCGTACCACCAGCTTGGGGATCAGCCGGTAGAAGCTGGCGTCGGTGCCGAAGGCCAAGGTAGAGGTGGGGTCGTCGAACCGGCGTTCGGCGGGGATCAGGCGCTCGGCATCACGCAGAAACGCGGCGGGCAGGCTCATGCAGTCTCCTCGCGGGGCCACGGCGTCTGGCGCGCGGTGTGCCCCGGTCATTCAGGCAGTGGTGGGTGCAGGCGTCAGGCGCCCAGTTCGCGTACCAGCGAGTCGCGGGTGATTTCGCTGATCGACTTGGCACCGGTCAGCACCATGGCTACGCGCATTTCCTTCTCGAACAGATCCAGCAGGTTTTTCACCCCGGCCTGGCCGTGCACGGCCAATGCCCAGAGGAACGCGCGGCCGATCAGTACGGTGTCGGCGCCCATGGCGATCATGCGCACTACGTCGAGACCGCTGCGGATGCCCGAGTCGGCAAGAATCTTGATGTCACCTTTGACTGCGTCAGCGATGGCGGGCAGGGCGCGGGCGCTGGACAGCACGCCGTCGAGCTGGCGGCCGCCGTGGTTGGAGACGACGATGCCGTCGGCACCGAAGCGGACCGCATCGCGGGCATCATCGGCATCGAGAATGCCCTTGATGATCATCGGGCCATCCCAGAACTCGCGGATCCACTCCAGGTCTTTCCAGGAAATGGAAGGGTCGAAGTTGTTGGCCAGCCAGCCAATGTAGTCGGCAAGGCCCGTGGGGTTGCCACGGTAGGTGGAGATGTTGCCCAGGTCGTGTGGGCGCCCCATCACCCCGACATCCCACGCCCATTCGGGGTGGGTCATGGCTTGCAGAACGCGGCGCAGCGGGCCGTTCTTGCCGCTCATGCCTGAGTGAGCGTCACGGTAGCGGGCGCCGGGGGTCGGCATGTCGACGGTGAATACCAGGGTTTTAACCCCGGCTGCCTTGGCGCGCTCCAGCGCGTTGCGCATGAAGCCGCGGTCCTTGAGTACATACAGCTGGAACCACATCGGCCGGTTGATGGCAGGCGCCACCTCTTCGATCGGGCACACCGACACCGTGGACATGGTGAACGGGATGCCATGGGCTGCCGCTGCGCGCGCGGCCTGCACTTCGCCACGGCGGGCGTACATGCCGGTAAGGCCGACCGGGGCAAGGGCCACCGGCATGCTCAGGGTTTCGTCGAACAGCCTGGTTTCCAGGCTGAGTTCGGACATGTTCTTCAGCACGCGCTGGCGCAGGGCGATGCTGGCCAGGTCCGACACGTTGTGGCGCAGGGTGTGCTCGGCGTAGGCGCCGCCGTCGGCATAGTGGAACAGGAAGGGAGGCAGCTTGCGTTGGGCCGCGGCGCGATAGTCGGTAGAGGCAGAAATAATCATGGATTCTCGCAGCGTTGCTTGTGGGGAGTGCCGGGCGCAGCTGGCGCCCGGCCCTTTCACTTTAGTGATGAACCAGCATGCCGGTCAGCCAGTAGGCCTGGACCAGAGTGATCAGGCCGACGATGGTGGCGAAGAACAGGCTGTGCTTGACGGTGAAGCGGAACAGATCGGATTCCTTGCCGACCAGGCCGGTAGCGGCGCAAGCCACGGCGATCGACTGCGGCGAAATCATCTTGCCGGTTACGCCGCCGCTGGTGTTGGCGGCCACCAGCAGGGTGTCGTTGACCCCGATCTGGTGCGCGGTGGTGGCCTGCAGCGAGCTGAACAGGGCGTTGGACGAAGTGTCCGAGCCCGTCAGGAACACGCCCAGCCAGCCGAGGAACGGCGAGAAGAACGGGAAGGCAGCGCCAGTGCCGGCCAGCACCAGAGCCATGGTCGAGGACATGCCCGAGTAGTTGGTGACGAAGGCAAAGGCCAGCACCATGCCGATCGACAGGATTGGCCAGCGCAGTTCCCAGAAGGTCTCCTTGAAAGTGGTCAGACCAGTTTTGAAGTTGATCTTCAGCACGGCCATGGAGATCAGCGCCGACAGGAAGATCGCGGTGCCGGTGGCAGAGATCGGGTCGAGCTTGAACACCGCCGGCATGGCGGTCGGCGCGGCGACGATCGGCGCGGTCTTGATCACCAGCTGGTCGAGGTGCGGGATGGCAAAATTGAACACGAAGTTGTACATCGCGCCGCCTGGGGCGAAGGCTGCCTTGAACGGCTTCAGGGTCCAGATGGTGACCAGCACGGTAAGGATCAGGAACGGCGACCAGGCCTTGAAAATTTCGCCAAAGCTGTAGGGCGTCGGCTGGCTGCCGGTCGGCTGCACCACGGCGGCGCCAACGCTGCCTTTGGCTTCGCTGAACGAGCGCTTGGGCTGCCAGACTTTCAGGAACAGGGTCAGGCAGATCAGGCTGGCCAGCGCCGAGGTGATGTCCGGCAGCTCGGGGCCGATGAAGTTCGAGGTGAAGTACTGGGTCACGGCGAAGCTCAGGCCGGCGACCAGGGCGGCAGGCCAGGTTTCCTTCACGCCGCGCAGCCCGTCCATCATGAACACCAGCCAGAACGGTACGAACAACGACAGCAGCGGCAGCTGGCGGCCGGTCATGGCGCCGATGTGGAAGGCGTCGATACCGGTGACCTGGCCGGCCACGATGATCGGGATGCCCAGGGCGCCGAAGGCCACCGGTGCGGTGTTGGCGATCAGGCACAGGCCGGCGGCGTACAGTGGGTTGAAGCCCAGGCCTACCAGCAGCGCTGCGGTAATTGCCACCGGTGCACCAAAGCCCGCCGCCCCTTCCAGGAAGGCACCGAAGCAGAAGCCGATCAGCAGCACTTGCAGGCGCTGGTCGTCGGTGATCGACAGCACCGAGCTGCGGATCACTTCGAACTGGCCGCTCTTGACCGTGAGTTTGTACAGGAACACCGCGGCAACGATGATCCAGGCAATGGGCCAGAGGCCGTAGAGGAAGCCATAACCCGCGGCGGCGAAAGCCATGTCGACAGGCATCTGGAAGGCGAAGATCGCCACCAGGATCGACAGCGCGAGGGTGATGCTGCCCGCCACGTGGCCCTTGAGGCGGAACACGGCGAGGGCAAGGAAGAAGAACACAATGGGAATGACCGCCGCCAGTGCGGACAAGCCAAGACTACCAAGCGGGCTATAGAGTTGTTGCCAGGTTTGCATATGGGGTGGCCCCTAATTGTTGTTGGTCAGCACTGGCATTGGATAATTGGTAAGACCAATTTACAATGACTGGGCGCTAGGTTAAAAGCGCCGTCGTGGGTGTGTCAATTTGTCCTGTGCAAAACTTTGGTCGGGTACCGATGAACGGGCGCCTGGTGCGCTGGGAAAATCGTGGCTTGATGGGTGTTTGCGCGGCCTGGATCGGCGAGAATAGGCGCCCCCTGAAATCTGCCGGGGGTTTGTGGAGAGCATGTGATGGTTTTTGATCAGGTCCGCCAACGGCGCCTGTCCGACGATATTGTCGATCGGTTGGAAGGGATGATTCTGGAAGGCACGCTGACCTCGGGGCAGCGGCTGCCGGCCGAGCGCGTCCTCGCCGAGCAGTTCGGCGTGTCTCGCCCGTCACTGCGTGAGGCGATCCAGAAGCTGGTGGCCAAGGGGCTGCTGGTCAGCCGCCAGGGAGGGGGCAATTTTGTAGCCGAATCCCTGGGCTCCACGTTCAGCGACCCGTTGCTGCAATTGCTTGAGCACAGTGCAGAGGCGCAGCGCGATCTGCTCGAATTCCGCCATACCCTGGAAGCGTCCTGTGCGTATTACGCAGCCCAGCGCGCCACCGAGCCAGACCGGGCGCGGCTGAAGGCAGCCTTCGATGTGCTTCAGGACTGCTATTCCAGGGTCGACGAAGTGACCCGGGCAGAAGAGGGCGTGGCGGATGCGCGCTTCCACCTGGCGATCGCCGAGGCCAGTCATAACGCGGTGTTGCTACACACCATCCGTGGCTTGTTCGACCTGCTCAAGCGCAACGTGGTGACCAACATCGGTGGCATGTACCAGCAGCGCACCGAAACCCGGGACATGCTGATTAGTCAGCATCGGGAGCTTTACCTGGCGATTGTCGAGGGCAGGGCGGAGGATGCGCGAGAAATATCCAGCCGGCACATTCTGTATGTGCAGGAAGTGCTGGCAGAGGCGCAGCAAGAGGCGCAGCGGGTGGCGCGGGCAGAGCGGCGCAGCGGTCGCTGACCTTCGCTGGTCTCATCGCCGGCAAGCCAGCTCCCACAGGTGTTGCATTGGCTGTGAGCCGTGTGCAGTACCTGTGGAAGCTGGCTTGCCGGCGATGAGGCCAGAACAGGCTAACCGAAAGATCTGGTCTCCCACAGGTGTTGCATTGGCTGTGAGCCCTATGCAGTACCTGTGGGAGCTGGCTTGCCGGCGATGAGGCCAGAACAGGCTAACCGAAAGATCTAGTCTTCCTTGCCCTTGTTGCGCACAGCCCGCTGCAGCTCGCGGTTGGAATCGCGTTCGCGCACCGTGTCGCGCTTGTCGAATTCCTTCTTGCCCTTGCCCAGTGCGATTTCACACTTGATCAGGTGCTTGCTCCAGTACAGCGACATGGCGACGCAGGTGTAACCCTTTTGCGCCACCGCCGCTTCCAGGCGCTCGAGCTCGCGCTTGTTCAGCAGCAGCTTGCGCGTGCGCATCGGGTCGGCGATGACATGCGTGCTGGCCGTGGTCAGCGGGGTGATGTGGCTGCCGAACAGCCAGGCTTCGCCGTCCTTGAGCAGCACGTAGCTGTCAACGAGGTGCGCCTTGCCGGCCCGCAGGCTTTTTACTTCCCAGCCGGACAGGACCAGCCCGGCCTCGAACTTGTGTTCGATGAAGTAATCGTGTCGCGCTTTCTTGTTCTGCGCGATGGTCCCGGTCGGATGTTTTTTTTGCTTAGCCATAGGGGCGGCATTATAGGCAAGTCCGCGCGTCGTCCGCTATGGGATTTCGGTGTGCTTGAGCCACTGCAATGAATACCGGACAATACAGCCCCTGTCTTGTCGACAGAACCTGTTTTCGGCACGCTGCGAAGCGCCGCCACCCAGCCTTGGAAGTGATGCCTGGATGACTACCCATATTCAACGCTCCGCCCTGCTGCCATACCCTGCCCAGGCGCTCTACGATCTGGTCAACGATGTGGCCAGCTACCCAGAGTTCCTGCCGTGGTGCTCGGCTTCGACGGTGCTCGAGTGCAGCGACACGCACATGCGTGCCAAGCTCGAAGTGGCCAAGGGTGGCATGAGCCAGCACTTCGTCACGCGTAACGTGCTGGTGCCTGGGCAGTCCATCGAGATGAACCTGGAAGAGGGGCCGTTCACCCAGTTGCATGGCCTGTGGGTGTTCAAGCCGTTGGGTGAGAAAGCCTGCAAGATCAGCCTGGACCTGTCGTTCGATTATGCCGGGTCAATCGTGCGCGCTACCTTGGGGCCTCTTTTCAACCAGGCCGCCAACACCCTGGTGGACGCCTTCTGCCAGCGCGCCAAGCAACTGAATGCCTGACGCATAGAGCGGCAACAAAAAGCCCGGATCATGTCCGGGCTTTTTTGCATCTGCTGTCCCGGTTACCGGGTTTCCAGCGGTGCCGGGGTCGGCACTGGCGTAGTTTCGATGGTGTCGATCTCGCGCTGGATGGACTCTTCTACCGAGCCTGGCTTGGCCGGTTTTTCTTCAGGCTGCGTAGCAGGTTGTGCTGGCTGCTCGGTCTGGCTTGCCGGGCTTACCGTGGTGTCGCTGCTGCCACCGAGGATTTCCTGGTCGCGGCTGACGCCTGGCATGAAGTCACCCGACAGGCTGACCAGCTGGTCGCTTTCATTGAAGAAAATGCTCATGCGTTCTTGCTGACGTTTACCGCCACCAGGCTGCAAGCTGTACAGGTAGTCCCACCGATTGGTGTTGAACGTATCCTGAATGAGCGGGTTGCCCATGATAAACCTTACTTGCCGTCGGGTCATTCCGGGGCGTAATTGGTCTATCATGTCCTGCGTGACGACATTGCCCTGCTGGATGTCGATTTTGTAAACCCCGGGAAACGAGCAACCGGCGAGTGCGAGCAGTCCCACTAGGGTGAGGCTGGTTAGCAAGAGCTTGGTGTTTTGCATCGGTGGGCGACTTCCACTATCTTGGCTGGACAACGTAAACCCCGATCATACCCGTATTAAGAGAAGCTGCGAAGCAGCATCGGCGAGAAAGCTGACCATGGTTGAAAATAGCGAATTACGCAAAGCCGGTCTCAAGGTGACCCTGCCTCGAGTGAAGATCCTTCAGATGCTCGATTCCACCGAGCAGCGTCACATGAGTGCCGAGGACGTCTACAAAGCGCTGATGGAAGCAGGTGAAGACGTCGGCCTGGCCACTGTTTATCGCGTGCTGACCCAGTTCGAAGCGGCGGGGCTGGTTGTTCGCCACAACTTCGACGGCGGCCATGCAGTGTTCGAGCTGGCCGATGGCGGTCACCACGACCATATGGTTGACGTGGATACCAGCGAAGTTATCGAATTCATGGATGCCGCGATTGAAAAGCGTCAGCGTGAGATTGTGGAAGAGCACGGTTTCGAGCTGGTGGACCACAATCTGGTCCTGTACGTGCGTAAGAAAAAGTAACGTTTTTTATCGTTATAAATAACAAAGGCGACCCTCGGGTCGCCTTTGTGCTTTCTGCTTTGGGCAGATGAATTTGGTGGCCTGCACTGGCCCTATCGCCGGCAAGCCAGCTCCTACCTCGATCGCATTGGGCTCAGGCCAGGCGCTGTCCCTGTGGGGGCTGGCTTGCCGGCGATAGGGCCAGTGCAGGAAGGATCAGGCCTTGCCGGAAACCACCATCTTGCGCGCATGCGCCAGGGATTCCTTGGTCAGGTCGATGCCGCCCAGCATTCGCGCCACCTCTTCGACCCGCTCCCGCTTGCCCAGGCTGGCGACGGCGGTGTGTGTGGTGTCGCTGTTGCGCACCTTGTGCACGAACAGGTGCTGGTGTCCTTGCGCTGCCACCTGCGGCAGGTGGGTTACGGTCAGCACCTGGCCACGCTCGCCCAGGCGGCGGAGCAGCTGGCCGACGATTTCAGCGGTAGGCCCACCGATGCCTACGTCGACTTCGTCGAATACCAGGGTCGGAATGCGCGAGGTTTGCGCGGTAATGACCTGGATGGCCAGGCTGATGCGTGAAAGCTCGCCACCCGATGCCACCTTGGCCAGGCCCTTGAGCGGTTGGCCGGGGTTGGCGCTGACCAGCAGCTCGATCTGCTCCAGCCCGTGGGGCGACAAGTCTGCCGCGTCGTTGGCGGTAAGCTCGATGCGGAAGCGCCCGCCGGGCATGCCAAGGCGCTGGATTTCCTGTTCTACCGCCCCTGACAGCTGCTGCGCAGCCTGTTGGCGCAGGCCACTGAGTTCGCGCGCTTTCTCTTTATAGTGCTGGGCAAATGCGGTCAGTTCTTCTCCTAGCCGCTCGATCGATTCGTCACTGGCGTTCAGGCCTTCCAGTTCTTCCATCAGCTGCTGTTGCAGGTGGGGCAGTTCGGTCGGGTGAACGCGGTGTTTACGCGCCAGGGTGTAGATGGTGTCGAGGCGCTCTTCCAGCGCCTGCAGGCGCATGGGGTCGGCATCGAAGTTGTCGAGGAAGCGATTGAGCTCGCCAACGGCTTCCTCTACCTGGATCTGGGCACTGGCGATCAGGTTGGCCGCCTCACCGAGTGCTTTCGGCGAGTGGGTCGCTGCACCCAGGCGGTTGAGGCTTGAGGTGAGGGCGCTGAGCACATTGCCCGAATCGCTCTCGCTGCACTGGTCGATCACCTGGCGGCAGATGCCAAACAGGGCTTCGGCGCTGGTCAGGTTCTTGTGTTCCTGCTCCAGTTGCTCCAGTTCGTGCTCGCCCAGGCCGAGGTTGTCCAGCTCCTCCAGCTGGTAGCTGAGCAGCTGATGACGCGCGCGCTGCTCGTCGCCGGAATTGGACAGGCGCTCGAGCTCCAGGCGGGTCTGGTTCCAGCGCTTGGCGGCCAGTTGCACCTGACGCGACAGGTCGACGGCGCCGGCATACTCGTCGAGCAGGCGACGGTGGGTGTCGGCCTTGAGCAGCGACTGGTGCTCGTGCTGGCTGTGGATATCGATCAGCAGCTCCCCCAGCGCCTTGAGGTCGCCGAGTGGGCAGGGCGTGCCATTGATGTAGCCACGGCTGCGGCCTTCGGCAGTGATCACCCGGCGCAGGATGCACAGGCCTTCGTTGGCCAGGTCGCGCTCGGCCAGCCAGGTATGGGCCTCGGGGATGTCCACCAGGTCGAAGGTGGCGAGGATGTCGGCCTTGTCGGTGCCTGGGCGCACCACGCCGCTGTCGGCCCGGTCGCCCAGGGCCAGACCTAGGGCGTCGAGCATGATCGATTTGCCGGCACCGGTCTCGCCCGTGATGACGGACATGCCGCGGGCAATTTCGAGGTCGAGGTGCTCGACGATGGCATAGTTGTGAATGGACAGGTGCACCAGCATGAGGGGCGGCTCCCGAGAGTCTTGTCTGGTTATTTATACAGTACTTTTTTCAGGCCTGCCAATGCCCCTTGGCAGATTCTGTTGCGGCCGGGAAATCCATCGTGCCCCTTGAAGCTGGTTTTTCCGGCCCCATATAGCCGACATCACAGGCGAGCCTGGCTCGCAGTCCACAAAATTGCGCAGGAGAGACCCCATGGCTGATGAACAGCTGAACGAGAACAACCTTAACGTCGAAGAAGCCGCTGCAGGCAACGCTGCCGAGGCCCGTGTTCTGGAGCTCGAGGAGCAGCTGGCAACAGCCAAGGACCAAGCGCTGCGCGCCGTCGCCGACGTGCAGAATGCCCGCCGTCGGGCCGAGCAGGACGTGGAGAAAGCCCACAAGTTCGCCCTGGAGAAATTCTCCAGCGACCTGCTGCCGGTGATCGACAGCCTGGAACTGGCCCTGGCCCACTCCAGTGCCGACGATGAGCACGTCAAGCAGATCCGCGAAGGCGTCGAGCTGACCCTGAAGATGTTCCAGGACACCCTGAAGCGCTACAACCTCGAAGCTGTCGACCCGCACGGCCAGCCGTTCAACCCTGAGCACCACCAGGCGATGGCCATGCAGGAGAATGCTGAAGTAGAGCCCAACAGCGTGCTGAACGTGTTCCAGAAGGGTTACCTGCTGAACGGCCGCCTGCTGCGCCCCGCCATGGTGGTGGTCAGCAAGGCGCCGAGCGCGGCGCAACCCTCGATCAATGAAAAGGCTTGAAATCCGTCGGGGCAACCCCATCTAGGTGTCAAGCCTTCAAGTATTACCGCAGTTGGCCAAAGTAGTCGCTGCTAACAAATTCAAGTTTCGGGAGAGTTAACATGGGCAAAATCATCGGTATCGACCTGGGGACCACCAACTCGTGCGTCTCCATTCTGGAAAACGGTAACGTCAAGGTCATCGAAAACGCCGAAGGTGCGCGCACTACCCCTTCGATCGTGGCCTACGCCAACGATGGCGAAATCCTGGTAGGTCAGTCGGCCAAGCGCCAGGCTGTTACCAATCCGCACAACACCCTGTTCGCGGTAAAGCGCCTGATTGGCCGCCGCTTCGAAGAGCAGGTGGTGCAGAAAGACATCCAGCTGGTTCCGTACAAAATCGCCAAGGCCGACAACGGTGACGCCTGGGTCGAAGTGAACGGCCAGAAAATGGCGCCGCCGCAAATCAGCGCCGAAGTGCTGAAAAAGATGAAGAAAACCGCCGAAGACTACCTCGGCGAGCCAGTGACCGAAGCGGTCATCACCGTGCCGGCCTACTTCAATGACAGCCAGCGCCAGGCGACCAAGGACGCCGGCCGCATTGCAGGTCTGGACGTAAAACGCATCATCAACGAACCGACCGCTGCTGCGCTGGCCTACGGCATGGACAAGGCCAAGGGCGACCACACTGTCATCGTTTATGACCTGGGTGGCGGTACCTTCGACGTTTCGGTCATCGAAATCGCCGAAGTCGACGGTGAGCACCAGTTTGAAGTACTGGCCACCAACGGCGACACCTTCCTGGGTGGCGAAGACTTCGACATGCTGCTGATCGACTACCTGGTCGAAGAGTTCAAGAAAGAGTCGGGCATGAACCTGAAAGGCGATCCGCTGGCCATGCAGCGCCTGAAGGAAGCTGCCGAGAAGGCCAAGATCGAGCTGTCGTCCGCTCAGTCGACCGACGTGAACCTGCCGTACATCACTGCAGACGCTACCGGTCCTAAGCACCTGAACGTGAAAATCTCCCGCGCCAAGCTGGAGTCGCTGGTTGAAGAGCTGGTGCAGCGCACCATCGAGCCTTGCCGCATCGCCCTGAAAGATGCCGGCATCGATGCCAGCAAGATCGACGACGTGATCCTGGTCGGTGGCCAGACCCGTATGCCGCTGGTGCAGAAAACCGTTGCCGACTTCTTCGGTAAAGAAGCCCGCAAGGACGTCAACCCGGACGAAGCTGTGGCCATGGGTGCTGCCATCCAGGGTGCTGTTCTGGCCGGTGACGTGAAAGACGTGCTGCTGCTGGACGTCAGTCCGCTGACCCTGGGTATCGAAACCATGGGTGGCGTGATGACCCCGCTGATCGAGAAGAACACCACCATCCCGACCAAGAAGTCGCAGGTGTTCTCGACTGCCGACGACAACCAGGGCGCCGTGACCATTCACGTGCTGCAGGGCGAGCGCAAGCAAGCCGCCAGCAACAAGTCGCTGGGCAAGTTCGACCTGGCTGACATCCCGCCAGCACCGCGGGGTGTTCCGCAGATCGAAGTGACCTTCGACATTGACGCCAACGGCATCCTGCACGTCGGCGCCAAAGACAAGGCCACCGGCAAGACCCAGTCGATCGTGATCAAGGCCAACTCCGGCCTGTCCGACGAAGAAATCGAGAAAATGGTGCGTGACGCCGAGGCCAATGCCGAGGAAGACCGCAAGTTCGAAGAACTGGCCGCTGCCCGTAACCAGGGTGATGCACTGGTTCACTCGACCCGCAAGATGGTCGCTGACGCAGGTGACAAGGTCACCGCTGAAGAGAAAACCGCCATCGAGGCCGCTGTGGTTGCCCTGGAAGCCGCTGTCAAAGGCGACGACAAGGCTGCGATCGACGCCAAGGTCGAAGAGCTGTCCAAGGTCTCTGCCCCGGTTGCCCAGAAGATGTACGCCGAGCAGTCGGCCGAACAGCCTCAGGGCGGCGCGCAGCAGGCCGAGCCGGAAGCCAAGCACGATGACGTGGTTGACGCCGAGTTCGAAGAAGTAAAAGGCGACGACAAGAAGTAATCGTTGCATGTTGTCGGCCAGCTCACCGCCGTTTGGCGGTGAGCTGGTAGGATGTCGCCGCGCGGGGGCTTGCTCCCGCGTTGGCGTATCTGGAATTCGAGAATTTTTACAGCATTTGTCGACGCCCCAGGCGGGCAGGCGGCAGGTGCTGATGGCGCGGCGCAGATGCCAGACGCCCAACAAGGTGCAAATGACCTATGTCCAAGCGTGATTATTATGAGGTTCTGGGTGTCGAGCGCGGCGCCAGCGAATCTGACCTCAAGAAGGCCTACCGCCGTCTGGCGATGAAGTATCACCCAGACCGCAACCCGGGCGACAAAGAGTCGGAAGACATGTTCAAGGAGGCCAACGAGGCCTACGAAGTGCTGTCTGATGCCAGCAAGCGCGCGGCCTTCGACCAGTACGGTCATGCCGGCGTCGACCCAAGCATGGGGGCTGGCGGTGCCGGCTTCGGTGGCGCCAACTTCTCCGACATCTTCGGCGATGTGTTCAGTGACTTCTTCGGTGGTGGTGGGGGGCGCGGTGGCGGCCGCGGCGGTGCCCAGCGCGGCAGCGACCTGCGCTACACGCTGGAGCTGAACCTGGAAGAAGCGGTGCGTGGCACCACGGTCAGCATTCGCGTGCCTACGCTGGTCAACTGCCAGCCTTGCGACGGTTCCGGTGCCAAGAAGGGTTCGACCCCGTCGACCTGCCCGACCTGCGGCGGCATCGGCCAGGTGCGCATGCAGCAGGGCTTCTTCTCGGTGCAGCAGACCTGCCCGCGCTGCCATGGCCAAGGCAAGATCATTACCGATCCGTGTGGCTCGTGCCACGGCGAAGGCCGCGTCGAGGAATACAAGACGCTGTCGGTCAAGGTGCCGGCAGGTGTCGATACCGGTGACCGCATTCGCCTGTCGGGTGAGGGCGAGGCGGGTACCCATGGTGGCCCGACTGGCGACCTGTATGTAGTGATCAGCGTGCGTGAGCACGAGATCTTCCAGCGCGACGGCAAGCACCTGTACTGCGAAGTGCCGATCAGCTACACCGATGCTGCCCTGGGTGGCGAGCTGGAAGTGCCGACCCTCGACGGTCGCGTGAAGCTGAAGATTCCGGAAGGCACCCAGACCGGCAAGCAGTTCCGCCTGCGTGGCAAGGGTGTGGCGCCAGTGCGTGGTGGTGGTGCCGGTGACCTGCTGTGCCGTGTCGCGGTGGAAACCCCGGTCAACCTCAGCCGCCGCCAGCGTGAATTGCTCGAAGAGCTGCGTGACTCGCTGGAAGGGGACAGCTCCCACTCGCCCAAGGCCAGTGGCTGGTTCGATGGCGTGAAGCGCTTCTTCGGCGACCTCTGACAAGGAAATGGCTATGCGACGTATTGCAGTAATGGGTGCGGCAGGGCGAATGGGCAAGACCCTGATCGAAGCCGTGCAGCAACACCCGGGTGCAGGGCTGACGGCGGCGATCGATCGCCCGGACAGCTCGCTGGTCGGTGCGGACGCCGGTGAGCTGGCGGCCCTGGGCCGTATCGGCGTGCTGCTGTCCGACGACGTGGCCAAGGTGGCTGACGAGTTCGACGTGCTGATCGATTTCACGCACCCTTCGGTGACCCTGAAGAACCTGGCGTTCTGCCGTAAGCACGGCAAGGCGATGATCATCGGCACCACCGGTTTCAGCGTCGAGGAAAAGCAGTTGCTGGCTGAGGCGGGCAAGGACATTCCCATCGTCTTTGCCGCCAACTTCAGCGTTGGGGTGAACCTTAGCCTCAAGTTGCTGGACATGGCGGCGCGGGTGCTGGGTGATGATGTCGACATCGAAATCATCGAGGCGCACCACCGGCACAAGGTCGATGCGCCGTCGGGTACTGCGCTGCGCATGGGTGAAGTGGTTGCCAATGCGCTGGGCCGTGACCTGCAGGAAGTGGCGGTTTACGGCCGTGAAGGCCAGACCGGTGCGCGTGACCGCAAGACCATCGGCTTCGCTACCGTGCGTGCCGGTGATGTGGTCGGTGACCATACCGTGCTGTTCGCCGCCGAAGGCGAGCGCCTGGAAATCACCCACAAGGCTTCCAGCCGCATGACCTTCGCCAAGGGCGCGGTGCGTGCGGCGCTGTGGCTGGATGGGCGCGATGCTGGCCTGTACGATATGCAGGATGTGCTCGAACTGCGTTAAGCCGTTGGAGCGCTGTTGGTTTCTTCGCGGGCTTGCCCGCTCCCGCAGGATTTGTACCGGGCGCAGACTTTGTGCGGTCCCTGTGGGAGCGGGTTTACCCGCGAAGAAGCCACCGCCGGTGTCAGTCTGTCGCATTCATGTGTTTTAGAGACACATATACGGTAGACCGAAAACGCACTTTTCTGTAAGCTACAGCTTTAGTGTGTCCACTAAAAGCGCGCAGCGAATTGAATTCAGCACATGAAAGCGGGGTGACGTGTCCATACGTCACTCCGCTTTTTTGCAACCTGCGATCGCCCTTTCATGCTTGATTTACGGGAGGTCTTCTTGACAAAGCCAGCCATACTCGCCCTTGCCGACGGCAGTATTTTTCGCGGTGAAGCCATTGGTGCCGACGGTCAGACCGTTGGTGAGGTGGTATTCAACACCGCTATGACCGGCTACCAGGAAATCCTTACAGACCCTTCCTATGCGCAGCAAATCGTTACCCTGACCTACCCGCACATTGGCAACACCGGCACCACGCCGGAAGACGCCGAGTCGAACCGTGTCTGGTCCGCTGGCCTGGTCATCCGTGACCTGCCGCTGCTGGCCAGCAACTGGCGTAACACCCAGTCGCTGCCTGAGTACCTCAAGGCCAACAATGTGGTTGCCATTGCCGGCATCGACACCCGTCGCCTGACCCGAATCCTGCGCGAAAAGGGCGCCCAGAACGGTTGCATCCTCGCCGGTGACAACATCAGCGAAGAGGCCGCCATTGCTGCCGCCCGCGGCTTCCCAGGCCTCAAAGGCATGGACCTGGCCAAGGTCGTCTCCACCACCGAGCGTTACGAGTGGCGCTCCAGCGTGTGGGAGCTGAAGACCGACAGCCACCCGACCATCGACGCCGCCGACCTGCCGTACCACGTGGTTGCCTTCGACTACGGCGTCAAGCTGAACATCCTGCGCATGCTGGTCGCCCGTGGCTGCCGCGTGACCGTGGTGCCGGCCCAGACCCCGGCCAGCGAAGTACTGGCACTCAACCCGGACGGCGTGTTCCTGTCCAACGGCCCGGGTGACCCGGAGCCGTGCGACTACGCCATCCAGGCGATCAAGGAAATCCTCGAGACCGAGATCCCGGTATTCGGCATCTGCCTCGGCCACCAGTTGCTGGCCCTGGCTTCCGGTGCCAAGACCGTGAAAATGGGCCACGGCCACCACGGTGCCAACCACCCGGTCCAGGACCTGGACACCGGCGTGGTCATGATCACCAGTCAGAACCACGGCTTTGCCGTTGACGAGGCGACCCTGCCGGCTAACGTCCGCGCCATCCACAAGTCGCTGTTCGACGGCACCCTGCAGGGTCTCGAGCGCACCGACAAGAGCGCGTTCAGCTTCCAGGGTCACCCTGAGGCGAGCCCAGGCCCGACCGACGTCGCGCCACTGTTCGATCGTTTCACCGATGCCATGGCCAAGCGCCGCTGAGCATCCTGCTTCAAGGCCCCGGGCCGGCACCTGCCGCGCCCGGACGCGCCTGACCCAGATTGTTCAAAGCGGCTTGCCGACTGACCCCGGATTTGAGTGACCACCATGCCAAAACGTACAGACATCAAAAGCATCCTGATTCTCGGTGCCGGCCCGATCGTGATCGGCCAGGCCTGCGAATTCGACTACTCCGGCGCCCAGGCCTGTAAAGCCCTGCGCGAGGAAGGTTTCCGCGTCATCCTGGTGAACTCCAACCCAGCCACCATCATGACCGACCCGGCCATGGCCGACGCCACCTACATCGATCCGATCAAATGGCAGACTGTGGCCAAGATCATCGAGAAAGAGCGCCCGGACGCCGTTTTGCCGACCATGGGTGGCCAGACCGCACTTAACTGTGCCCTGGACCTGGAGCGCCACGGCGTTCTGGAAAAGTTCGGCGTAGAAATGATCGGCGCCAACGCTGACACCATCGACAAGGCTGAAGATCGTTCGCGCTTCGACAAGGCGATGAAGGCCATCGGCCTGGAGTGCCCGCGCTCCGGTATCGCCCACAGCATGGAAGAGGCCAATGCGGTCCTCGAAAAGCTCGGCTTCCCGTGCATCATCCGCCCGTCGTTCACCATGGGTGGCACCGGCGGTGGTATTGCCTACAACCGTGAAGAGTTCGAAGAAATCTGCACCCGTGGTCTGGACCTGTCGCCGACCAAAGAGCTGCTGATCGACGAATCGCTGATCGGCTGGAAAGAATACGAGATGGAAGTGGTCCGCGACAAAAAGGACAACTGCATCATCGTCTGCTCGATCGAGAACTTCGACCCGATGGGTGTGCACACCGGTGACTCGATCACCGTTGCCCCGGCACAGACCCTGACCGACAAGGAATACCAGATCATGCGCAACGCCTCGCTGGCGGTGCTGCGTGAAATCGGTGTCGAAACCGGCGGTTCCAACGTGCAGTTCGGTATCTGCCCAGACACCGGCCGGATGGTCGTCATCGAGATGAACCCGCGCGTATCGCGTTCGTCCGCCCTGGCGTCCAAGGCCACCGGCTTCCCGATCGCCAAGATTGCCGCCAAGCTGGCCATTGGTTACACCCTCGACGAACTGCAGAACGACATCACCGGCGGCCGCACCCCGGCTTCGTTCGAGCCGTCGATCGACTACGTTGTCACCAAGTTGCCGCGCTTTGCCTTCGAAAAATTCCCGAAAGCCGACGCCCGCCTGACCACCCAGATGAAATCCGTGGGTGAAGTCATGGCCATCGGCCGGACCTTCCAGGAATCCCTGCAGAAAGCCCTGCGCGGTCTGGAAGTCGGCGCCTGCGGCCTCGACCCGAAAGTCGACCTGGCCAGCCCTGAAGCCGCCAGCATTCTCAAGCGCGAGCTGACCGTGCCGGGCGCCGAGCGTATCTGGTACGTCGCCGACGCCATGCGTTCGGGCATGACCTGCGAAGAGATCTTCGCCCTGACCGGCATCGACATGTGGTTCCTGGTGCAGATGGAAGATCTGATCAAGGAAGAAGAGAAGGTCAAGACCCTGGCCCTGTCGGCCATCGACAAGGCGATGATGCTGCGCCTCAAGCGCAAAGGTTTCTCGGACCAGCGACTGGCTGTTCTGCTCGGTATCACCGACAAGAACCTGCGCCGTCACCGCCACAAGCTGGAAGTGTTCCCGGTCTACAAGCGCGTCGACACCTGCGCCGCCGAATTCGCCACCGACACCGCCTACCTGTACTCCACTTACGAGGAAGAGTGCGAGGCCAATCCGTCGACCCGCGACAAGATCATGATCCTCGGTGGCGGCCCTAACCGTATCGGCCAAGGGATCGAGTTCGACTACTGCTGCGTACACGCGGCCCTGGCGCTGCGCGAAGACGGTTACGAGACCATCATGGTCAACTGCAACCCGGAAACCGTCTCCACCGACTACGACACCTCCGACCGCCTGTACTTCGAGCCGTTGACCCTGGAAGACGTGCTGGAAGTGTGCCGCGTCGAGAAGCCGAAAGGCGTCATCGTCCACTACGGCGGCCAGACCCCGCTGAAACTGGCCCGTGCCCTGGAAGAAGCCGGCGTACCGATCATCGGCACCAGCCCGGATGCCATCGACCGTGCCGAAGACCGTGAGCGCTTCCAGCAAATGGTGCAGCGTCTGAACCTGCTGCAGCCGCCAAACGCCACCGTGCGCAGCGAAGAAGAAGCCATTCGCGCAGCGGGCAGCATCGGCTACCCGCTGGTGGTGCGCCCGTCCTACGTACTCGGCGGCCGCGCGATGGAGATCGTCTACGAACTGGACGAGCTCAAGCGCTACCTGCGCGAAGCGGTACAAGTTTCCAACGACAGCCCGGTACTGCTCGACCACTTCCTCAACTGCGCCATCGAGATGGACGTGGATGCGGTGTGCGACGGCACCGACGTGGTGATCGGCGCCATCATGCAGCACATCGAGCAGGCCGGCGTTCACTCCGGTGACTCGGCATGCTCGCTGCCACCTTACTCGCTGAGCAAGGAAGTGCAGGACGAAGTCCGCGAACAGGTCAAGAAAATGGCCCTGGAGCTGGGCGTGGTCGGCCTGATGAACGTGCAGCTGGCCCTGCAGGGCGACAAGATCTACGTGATCGAAGTCAACCCGCGTGCTTCGCGTACCGTGCCGTTCGTGTCCAAATGCATCGGCACCTCCCTGGCGATGATCGCGGCCCGCGTCATGGCTGGCAAAACCCTGAAAGAGCTTGGCTTCACCCAGGAAATCATCCCGAACTTCTACAGCGTCAAGGAAGCCGTGTTCCCGTTCGCCAAGTTCCCGGGGGTTGACCCGATCCTCGGCCCTGAGATGAAATCGACCGGTGAAGTCATGGGCGTCGGCGACAGCTTCGGCGAAGCCTTTGCCAAGGCCCAGATGGGCGCCAGCGAAGTGCTGCCGACTGGCGGTACCGCGTTCATCAGCGTGCGCGATGACGACAAGCCACAAGTGGCTGGCGTTGCCCGCGACCTGATTGCCCTGGGCTTCGAAGTGGTTGCTACTGCTGGCACCGCCAAGGTCATCGAGGCGGCTGGCCTGAAAGTGCGCCGTGTGAACAAGGTGACCGAAGGTCGCCCGCACGTGGTCGACATGATCAAGAACGACGAAGTGTCGCTGATCATCAACACCACCGAAGGCCGCCAGTCGATCGCCGATTCGTACTCGATTCGTCGCAATGCGCTGCAGCACAAGATTTACTGCACCACTACCATTGCGGCCGGTGAAGCCATCTGCGAAGCGCTGAAATTCGGTCCCGAGAAGACCGTTCGTCGCTTGCAAGATCTGCATGCAGGACTCGAAGCATGAGCATTACGAAATACCCGATGACCGTCCAGGGCGCTCGCGCCCTGGAAGAGGAGCACCTGTTCCTGAGCAAGACCGAGCGCCCGCGCCTGAGTCAGGCGATCGGTGAAGCCCGCGAGCTGGGTGACCTCAAGGAAAACGCCGAATACCATGCTGCCCGCGAAGAGCAGGGTATGGTCGAGGCCCGTATCCGTGATATCGAAGGCCGTCTGCAAAACTCGGTAGTGATCGACGTGACCACCATTGCCCATACCGGCAAGGTCATTTTCGGTACCACCGTGGAGCTGGCCAACACTGAAACCGACGAGCGTGTGAAGTATCAGATCGTCGGCGAAGATGAAGCTGACGTGAAGAAAGGCAAGCTGTCGAGCAGCGCGCCTATCGCCCGTGCCATCATCGGCAAGGAAGAAGGCGACGTCGTCGTCATCAAGACGCCAAGCGGCACGGTCGAGTACGAGATTGTCGAAGTCCAGCACATCTGACCGGCGCCTGCGGGCGCCATCCCTCGAGGGGATCCTCTGGCAGCTGGCCCAGGTTTTCTGGGTCGGTGGCCTGTGGGTGTTTCACGTGGGGCTGGTGCCCGCGCTCAAGGTCAGTGGCCTGGCGCCGTTGCTGGTGCAGGACATCGCCGGGCAGATCGACCGCTGGTTGATCGGCGTGGCGTTGTTGGGGTTATTGACCCAGCTGGCGGTGCTGGCGAGGGTTGACGGCCTGGCGGCCTGGTGGCGGCAGTTCCGGGGCCAGATGCTGCTGCTCGGCTTCGCTGCCTGCGTGGGGTACTACACCTTGCGCTACGGTATTTCCGTAGGCGAGCGCTGGCAGATGTTCTGCTTCCTGGTGCTGGGCTTTTCCGGCATCGTGCTGGTAGCCCAGCCAGTCCCGGTCAGGGCGCGGTTGACGCGCCGCTGAGCGGAGCCACCGTTACTTGTAGCGGTGGATGTTGGACAGCTGCTTGTTCGGCTGTGGGTTCTTGCGGTAGATCAGGGCTTTCTTGCCGATGGTCTGCACCAGCTCGGCACGGCCGGCCTTGCACAATTGGGCAATGGTTTCGGCCCGTTCTTCGCGATCTTCCGAGCGAATCTCGACCTTGATCAGCTCATGGTCGGCCAGGGCGCGTTCCAGTTCGGCGATGACGCCTTCATTCAAACCGTTGCCAGCAACGATCAGGACCGGCTTCAGGTCATGACCAATGGACTTGTATTGCTTCTTCTGCTCGTTATTGAGCGGCATAATCTGACCCTTTCTGTCTGATTCTGTAAAATTGACCGGCATTTTACCCGAGGGCCACCGGCTCCGCCCAGTCAATCACGACGCATATCATCGAGGTGCCCCGTGGTACAACGTTCCAAAAGCAGCGCAAACTGGCTGCGAGAGCATTTCAACGACCCTTTTGTTAAACAGGCACAGAAGGATGGCTACCGCTCGCGTGCGAGCTACAAACTGCTGGAGATCCAGGAAAAGGACCGTCTGATCCGCCCCGGCATGAGCGTGATCGACCTCGGCGCCGCCCCGGGTGGCTGGTCGCAGGTGACCAGTCGTCTGATTGGTGGCCAGGGCCGTCTGATCGCCTCCGACATTCTGGAAATGGACTCGATCCCCGATGTGACCTTCATCCAGGGCGACTTCACCCATGATTCAGTGCTGCAGCAGATTCTCGAGGCGGTCGGTGATACGCATGTAGACCTTGTGATTTCCGACATGGCCCCCAATATGAGTGGTACGCCCGAAGTGGACATGCCGCGTGCCATGTTCCTCTGCGAGCTGGCCCTGGATCTGGCAACCCGCGTGCTCAAGCCCGGCGGTGATTTCCTGATCAAGATTTTCCAGGGCGAAGGCTTCGACATGTACCTGAAGGACGTGCGCACCAAGTTCGACAAGGTGCAGATGCGCAAGCCGTCTTCTTCGCGCGACCGTTCTCGCGAGCAGTACTTGCTGGGCAAGGGTTTCAAAGGCGTTTGAAAAGGCGTGCTACGGGTGGCCGATAGTTATTTCCAATCGGCCCTCCCGTCTGGATCGTCCGAACTTCGTGTAGTCTAGCTTTCACAAAGGGTTACAGACGGTGCCTGCGGCTGCGTAGGTAATGTAGTAAGTTAGGGCGATGAATATCATGCGAGGCACGGCTGCGTCGTGCGCCGGCCTCAGAGGGTAGCGAATTGAACGACATGGCAAAGAATCTGATCCTGTGGTTGATCATCGCAGCTGTCCTGGTGACAGTGATGAACAACTTCTCCAGCCCTAACGAGCCGCAGACCCTCAACTATTCCGACTTCATCCAGCAGGTCAAGGATGGCAAGGTCGAGCGTGTGACTGTCGACGGCTACATCATTACCGGCAAGCGCGCCGACGGCGACAACTTCAAGACCGTGCGCCCGGCCATTACCGACAACGGCCTGATCGGCGACCTGGTCGACAACCACGTGGTCGTTGAAGGCAAGCAGCCGGAACAGCAGAGCATCTGGACCCAGTTGCTGGTTGCCAGCTTCCCGATCCTGGTCATCATTGCCGTGTTCATGTTCTTCATGCGCCAGATGCAGGGCGGTGCAGGCGGCAAGGGCGGGCCGATGAGCTTCGGCAAGAGCAAGGCACGCCTGCTTTCCGAAGACCAGGTCAAGACTACCCTGGCCGACGTTGCGGGCTGCGACGAGGCCAAGGAAGAGGTTGGCGAGCTGGTCGAGTTCCTGCGTGATCCGGGCAAGTTCCAGCGCCTGGGTGGCCGTATCCCGCGCGGTGTGTTGATGGTCGGCCCACCCGGTACCGGTAAGACCCTGCTGGCCAAGGCCATCGCTGGCGAGGCGAAAGTGCCGTTCTTCACCATTTCCGGTTCGGACTTCGTGGAAATGTTCGTCGGTGTCGGTGCCAGCCGTGTGCGCGACATGTTCGAGCAGGCCAAGAAGCACGCCCCGTGCATCATCTTCATCGACGAAATCGACGCCGTTGGTCGCCACCGTGGTGCCGGCATGGGCGGCGGTCACGACGAGCGCGAGCAAACCCTCAACCAGTTGCTGGTAGAGATGGACGGCTTCGAGATGAACGACGGCATCATCGTCATCGCGGCTACCAACCGTCCGGACGTGCTCGACCCGGCGCTGCTGCGTCCTGGTCGCTTCGACCGTCAGGTAGTGGTTGGGCTGCCGGACATCCGCGGTCGCGAACAGATCCTCAAGGTGCACATGCGCAAGGTGCCGGTCGGCGATAACGTCAACCCGGCGGTGATTGCCCGTGGTACTCCAGGCTTCTCCGGTGCCGACCTGGCCAACCTGGTCAACGAGGCTTCGCTGTTTGCCGCACGCTCCAACAAGCGCCTGGTCGAAATGAAAGAGTTCGAGCTGGCCAAGGACAAGATCATGATGGGCGCCGAGCGCAAGACCATGGTCATGTCGGAAAAAGAAAAGCGCAACACCGCTTACCACGAGGCTGGCCACGCCATTGTCGGTCGACTGGTGCCTGAGCACGACCCGGTCTACAAGGTTTCGATCATCCCGCGCGGTCGCGCCCTGGGTGTGACCATGTTCCTGCCGGAAGAGGACCGCTACAGCCTGTCCAAGCGCGCGCTGATCAGCCAGATCTGTTCGCTGTACGGTGGCCGTATCGCCGAAGAAATGACCCTGGGCTTCGATGGCGTCACCACCGGTGCGTCCAACGACATCATGCGTGCCAGCCAGATCGCTCGCAACATGGTCACCAAGTGGGGCTTGTCCGAGAAGCTCGGCCCGCTGATGTACGCCGAGGAAGAGGGCGAAGTGTTCCTCGGTCGTAGCGCCGGCAGCCAGCATGCCAGCGTCTCCGGCGAGACCGCCAAGCTGATCGACTCCGAGGTGCGCAGCATCATCGATCAGTGCTACGCCACTGCCAAGCAGTTGCTCATCGAAAACCGCGACAAGCTCGAGGCGATGACCGAAGCGCTGATGAAGTATGAAACCATCGATGCCGATCAGATTGACGACATCATGGCCGGGCGCACCCCACGCGAACCGCGTGACTGGGACGATGACAAGAACTCGGGCACGCCAGCGGCCCAGGATGATCGTCCAGAATCGCCAATCGGCGGCCCGGCAGCTCAACACTAAGGGCATCTATGAGCTCAGTGCAGTACCCGACCCGGTTGCCTTGCGGCAACCGGGTTCTTGATTTGTCACGTACCCATGTCATGGGTATTCTCAATATCACCCCCGATTCCTTCTCCGATGGCGGGCGCTTCAATCAGCGCGACGAGGCCTTGCGCCATGCCGAAGCGATGGTTGCCGCCGGTGCCACGCTGATCGATATTGGCGGCGAATCCACGCGCCCTGGTGCGCGTGCGGTGTCGGTGACCGAGGAGCTGGAGCGGGTGGCGCCGATGGTCGAGGCGATCAACAGCCGCCTCGACGTGGTCATATCGGTCGATACTTCCACGCCCGCGGTCATACGTGAGTCGGCGCGGCTCGGTGCCGGGTTGATCAACGACGTGCGTGCGCTGGAGCGCGATGGCGCCCTGGACGCGGCTGCGGATACCGGGCTGCCGGTGTGCCTCATGCACATGCGTGGCGAGCCGGGCAACATGCAGGATGACCCGCATTACCAGGATGTGACCGCTGACGTTACGCGCTATCTTGAACAGCGTATGGCCGCCTGCGCGGCAGCGGGTATCGACGCGAACAGAATCATTCTTGACCCGGGCTTTGGTTTCGCCAAGACACTGGCGCACAACCTGAGCCTGTTCAAGCACATGGAAGCGCTCTATTGCCTTGGGCGCCCACTGCTGGTGGGCGTTTCGCGCAAGAGCATGATCGGCCTGACGCTGGAACGTCCGGTCGGCGAGCGGTTGTACGGCAGCCTGGCGCTGGCGGCGTTGGCCGTGACCAAGGGGGCAAGCATCCTGCGTGTCCATGACGTGGCCGAAACTGTCGATGTAGTGCGCATGATTGCTGCGGTGCAAAACGCCGAATAAGAACATTGGAGTCCCTATGAGCAGAAAATATTTTGGTACCGACGGCATTCGTGGCCGCGTCGGCGTATACCCGATCACGCCGGACTTCATGCTGAAGCTCGGCTGGGCGGCCGGCATGGCCTTCCGCAAGGCGGGCCACTGCCGGGTGCTGGTGGGCAAGGACACTCGGATCTCCGGCTACATGTTCGAGTCGGCGCTCGAGGCCGGCCTGTCTGCAGCAGGTGCCGATGTGCTGCTGCTCGGACCGATGCCGACGCCGGCCATCGCCTACCTGACGCGCACTTTCCACGCAGAGGCCGGTATCGTCATCAGTGCCTCGCACAATCCGCATGATGACAACGGCATCAAGTTCTTCTCGGGCCAGGGCACCAAGTTGCCGGACGAAGTCGAGCTGATGATCGAGGAGCTGCTCGACCAGCCGATGACCGTTGTCGAGTCGGGCAAGCTGGGCAAGGTTTCGCGCATCAATGACGCCGCCGGCCGCTACATCGAATTCTGCAAGAGCAGCGTGCCGAGCAGCACCAGTTTCGAAGGCCTCAAGCTGGTGGTCGATTGCGCCCACGGCGCCACCTACAAGGTCGCGCCAAGCGTATTCCGCGAGCTGGGTGCCGACGTGACCGTGCTGCACGCCCAGCCGGACGGCCTGAACATCAACGAAGGCTGCGGCTCGACCCATATCGAGTCGCTGCAGGCGGCCGTGCTGGTGGGGCATGCCGACCTCGGTATCGCCTTCGACGGCGACGGCGACCGCGTGCTGATGGTCGACCACACTGGCGCGATCATCGACGGTGACGAGCTGCTGTTCATCATCGCTCGCGACTTGCACAGCCGTGGCAAGCTGCAGGGCGGAGTGGTCGGTACGCTCATGAGCAACCTGGGCCTGGAGCTTGCACTGAAGGACCTGGATATCCCGTTCGTGCGGGCCAAGGTCGGCGACCGGTACGTGATGGCCGAGCTGCTGGAACGTGAGTGGCTGGTCGGTGGTGAAAACTCCGGCCACGTGGTGTGCTGCAACCACACCACCACCGGTGACGCGATCATTGCCGCGCTGCAGGTGCTGATGGCGCTCAAGCGTCGTGGTGAAAGCCTCGCACAGGCCCGCCAGGCCCTGCGCAAGTGCCCGCAGGTACTGATCAACGTGCGCTTTGGGGCGAGCAAGGTCGACCCGCTGGAGCACCCGGCGGTCAAGGAAGCCAGTGCCAAGGTGACCGAAGCGTTGGCCGGTCGTGGCCGTGTGCTGCTGCGCAAGTCCGGGACCGAGCCGTTGGTGCGGGTCATGGTCGAGGGCGAAGACGAAAGCCAGGTGCGCACGCACGCCGAAGCGTTGGCCAAACTGGTCGGCGAAGTTTGTGTCTGAAGGCGCTTGCCAGCGCAGATCTGGTTGGGTAAGATCTGCGCCCACTTTGACCGACGAGGTAAAGCATGCGTCGCCCTATGGTAGCTGGTAACTGGAAGATGCACGGTACCCGCGCTAGCGTCGCTGAGCTGACCGAAGGCTTGAGCAATCTTGCCTTGCCGAGCGAAGTGGAAGTCGCGGTATTTCCACCCGCCTTGTTCATCAATCAAGTGATCGATGGCCTGGCAGGCAAAGAAATTACTGTCGGCGCACAGAATTCTGCTGTACAACCCGAACAGGGTGCGCTGACCGGGGAAGTTGCTCCGGAGCAGCTGGCTGAAGCAGGTTGCAAGTTGGTGTTGGTGGGTCACTCGGAGCGTCGCCAGATCATTGGCGAAACCGACGATGTGCTCAATCGCAAGTTTGCAGCGGCCCAGGCCAAAGGTTTGAAGCCAGTGCTTTGCATAGGGGAGACCCTTGAAGAGCGCGAGGCGGGCAAGACGCTAGAAGTTGTCGGGCGTCAACTAAGCAGTATCATCGAAGCTTTCGGTGTTAAGGCTTTTGCCAATGCAGTAATTGCCTATGAGCCTGTATGGGCCATCGGTACGGGCCTTACGGCCTCGCCACAGCAGGCCCAGGATGTGCACGCCGCCATCCGCGGCCAGCTGGCGGCAGAAGATGCTGAAGTGGCTGCGAAGGTGCAGCTGCTCTACGGCGGCAGCGTGAAGGCGGCCAATGCGGCCGAACTGTTCGGCATGCCGGATATCGATGGGGGGCTCATTGGTGGAGCGTCCCTGAACGCAGACGAATTCGGTGCAATTTGTCGCGCCGCAGGAAACTGAACAAATGCTGGAAACAGTCATCGTTGTTTTTCATCTGTTGGCAGCGCTGTCGCTTGTAGTGCTGGTTCTGTTGCAACAGGGTAAAGGTGCTGAAGCAGGTGCATCTTTCGGCGCGGGTGCCTCAAACACCGTGTTCGGGAGTCAGGGCTCTGCAACGTTCCTAAGTAAATTCACTGCTATACTCGCTGCCACTTTCTTTTTGACAGCACTTGGGTTAGGATACTTCGCGAAGCAACAAGCTCACCAGCTTAGCCAAGCAGGTCTTCCAGATCCAGCAGTGCTAGAAGTGAAAGAGCAGCAAAAGCCGGCAGTTAATGATGATGTACCGGTGCTCCAACAGCAGAAGAGTGAAGTCACCCCTAATACTGGTGATGTACCTCCTCAGGCAGAAGAGCAGAAGTAACGGGCTTCAAGTAGTAGTATTGCCGAGGTGGTGGAATTGGTAGACACGCAACCTTGAGGTGGTTGTGCCCATAGGGTGTAGGGGTTCGAGTCCCCTTCTCGGTACCAATTAAAGCTTGAGAGCCCGCTTTAGCGGGCTTTCTTGTAGGTGATCGTTTGGATTTGACCCCCAACGGGGTTCGGTCTTATACTTTCGCCCCAGCTTTGTCGCGGGGTGGAGCAGCTTGGTAGCTCGTCGGGCTCATAACCCGAAGGTCGTTGGTTCAAATCCAGCCCCCGCAACCAGCTTCAGCGGAGCCCCTTTTCAGGGGCTTTTTGCTAACCGAACAGTTTTCGGCGTCGTTGTCCAACGGCGCTTTCAGGGATGGGCGCTTCGCCCATTTTTTATTTGCACAGCATGCACGAGGGGGTTCAGGTGTCGAGCAAGCTAGAACAGTTGCAGGCCTTGTTGGCCCCGGTGGTCACGGGGTTGGGCTTCGAATGCTGGGGGATTGAATTCGTCTCCCAGGGCAAGCATTCGGTACTACGTGTCTACATCGACAAGGAAGGCGGGATTCTGGTGGACGACTGCGCAGAAGTCAGTCGCCAGGTCAGCAGCGTTCTTGATGTGGAAGATCCGATCAGCTCTGAATATACCCTAGAGGTTTCTTCTCCTGGCATGGAACGCCCGCTGTTCACGCTTGAACAGTTTGCCTCGCATGCCGGCGAACAAGTGAAGATCAAGCTGCGCTCACCCTTCGAGGGTCGTCGTAACTTCCAGGGCCTTCTCCGCGGTGTGGAGGATCAGGATGTGGTGGTCCAGGTGGACGACCAGGAGTTCCTGTTACCGATCGACTCGATCGACAAGGCCAATATTATTCCCAGTTTTGACTGAGACGTGCCGGGCCCGGTGGACTATCCGGGCCCAATGGCTTGCGCAAGGCGAGGCGTACGATGAGCAAAGAAGTACTGCTGGTTGTTGAATCGGTATCCAACGAAAAAGGTGTACCGCCCGGCGTCATTTTCGAAGCGCTGGAAGTGGCCCTGGCCACTGCAACCAAAAAACGTTTTGAAGATGAAGTCGACCTGCGTGTGGAAATCAACCGCCACACCGGTAGCTACGAGACCTTCCGTCGCTGGACCGTGGTCGACGAGGCCGATCTTGATGATCCGGCAATCGAGACCTGGCTCGACAAGATCAAGGACACTCACCCGGAAGCCAAGATCGGTGACGTGATCGAAGAGAAGATCGAGTCCATCGAATTCGGTCGTATCGCCGCCCAGACCGCCAAGCAGGTCATCGTGCAGAAGGTCCGTGAGGCCGAGCGCGCCCAGGTGGTCGACGCCTACCGCGAGCGCGTAGGCGAGATCATCTCCGGTACCGTCAAAAAGGTTACCCGCGACAACGTCATCGTTGACCTGGGCAACAACGCCGAGGCCTTGCTGGCTCGCGAAGATATCATTCCGCGTGAAACCTTCCGGGTCGGCGTGCGCCTGCGTGCACTGCTCAAGGAAATTCGCACGGAAAACCGTGGTCCACAGCTGATCCTGTCGCGCACTGCGCCACAGATGCTGATCGAGCTTTTCCGCATTGAAGTGCCGGAAATTGCCGAGGGCCTCATTGAAGTCATGGCCGCCTCCCGTGATCCGGGATCGCGAGCCAAGATCGCCGTCCGCTCCAAGGACAAGCGCATCGACCCGCAAGGTGCCTGTATCGGCATGCGTGGTTCGCGCGTCCAGGCCGTATCCGGGGAGCTGGGTGGTGAGCGTGTGGATATCGTCCTGTGGGACGATAACCCGGCGCAGTTCGTCATCAACGCCATGTCGCCGGCTGAAGTCGCGGCGATCATCGTTGATGAAGATGCCCATGCCATGGACATCGCCGTCGCCGAAGACAACCTGGCCCAGGCCATTGGCCGTGGCGGTCAGAACGTTCGCCTGGCCAGTCAGTTGACTGGCTGGACCCTGAACGTGATGACCGAGAAGGACATCCAGGCCAAGCAGCAGGCCGAAACCGGTGACATCCTGCGCAATTTCATTGATGAACTGGAAGTCGACGAGGAGCTGGCCCAAGTGCTGGTCGACGAAGGCTTCACCAGCCTCGAAGAAATTGCCTACGTACCGTTGGAAGAAATGCTCAACATCGATGGCTTTGACGAAGATATCGTCAATGAGCTCCGCGCTCGAGCCAAGGACCGTTTGTTGACCAAGGCCATCGCTACCGAAGAAAAACTGGCAGACGCCCACCCGGCCGAAGACCTGCTCTCCCTTGAGGGCATGGACAAGGACCTGGCGGCTGAACTGGCGGTGCGCGGCGTGGTTAACCGCGAAGACCTGGCCGAGCAGTCGATCGACGATCTGCTCGACATCGACGGCATCGACGAAGAGCGTGCCGGCAAGTTGATCATGGCCGCCCGAGCCCATTGGTTCGAGTAATTAGGCGCGGCCTGAGGAGAGAAGTGCATGACGCAAGTCACGGTGAAAGAACTGGCCCAAGAGGTCGAGGCACCGGTAGAGCGCCTGCTGCAGCAGATGCGTGAGGCAGGTCTGCCGCACACCGACGCCGGTCAGGTAGTGACCGACAATGAGAAGCAGACCCTGCTGACTCATTTGAAGAGCAGCCACAAGAGCAAGGCGGAAGAGCCGCGCAAGATTACCTTGCAGCGCAAAACCACCAGCACCCTGCGTGTCGCCGGTAGCAAGAGCATCAGCGTAGAAGTACGCAAGAAGAAAGTATTCGTGCAGCGCAGCCCGGAAGAAATCCAGGCTGAGCAGAAGCGAGAGCAGGACGAGCGCCGCGCGGCTGAAAACGCCGCTCGCGACAAGGTTGACGCCGACGTTCGCCAGCGCAACGAAGAGCAGGCTCGCCGTCAGGCAGCAGAAGCCCCTGCTGCTGCCCCGGCAGCCGCCGCCAAGCCAGCTGCAGCCGCGGCTCCGGCCCCGGTAGTCGCTGACGCACCGGCGTCCGAAGACGCTGCAGCCCGTGCTGCCGAGCGCAAGAAGGACGAGACCCGTCGCAACGAAAGCCGTACTCGCGATGACGACCGTCGTCGCGGCGAGGCTCCGCGTGTGTCGATCAAGGTCAAGGTCAAGGAGAAGGAAAAAGCGCCGACTCCACGTGCCGCTCCGCGCACCACCGACGAAGAGAGCGATGGCGCTCGTCGTGGTCGTGGTGGCAAGGGCAAGCTGAAGAAGCGCAACCAGCACGGCTTCCAGAACCCGACTGGTCCGGTCATTCGTGACGTGACCATCGGCGAGACCATCACGGTCTCCGAACTGGCCAACCAGATGTCCGTCAAGGGCGCCGAAGTGGTCAAGTTCATGTTCAAGATGGGTACTCCGGTCACCATCAACCAGGTGCTCGACCAGGAAACCGCTCAGCTGATCGCAGAAGAGCTGGGTCACAAGGTCACCCTGGTCAGCGATACCGCCCTGGAAGATTCCCTGGCCGAATCGCTGAAGTTCGAAGGCCAGACCGAGTCGCGCGCCCCGGTCGTTACCGTCATGGGTCACGTTGACCACGGCAAGACCTCGCTGCTCGACTACATCCGTCGTGCCAAGGTTGCCGCTGGCGAAGCCGGTGGTATCACCCAGCACATCGGTGCCTACCACGTGGAAACCGACCGCGGCATGGTCACCTTCCTCGATACCCCAGGTCACGCTGCGTTTACCCAGATGCGTGCCCGTGGTGCCAAGGCTACCGACATCGTCATCCTGGTGGTGGCGGCGGACGACGGCGTGATGCCGCAGACCCGTGAAGCCGTACAGCATGCCAAGGCAGCTGGCGTCCCACTGGTTGTAGCAGTGAACAAGATCGACAAGCCGGGTGCCGACCTCGATCGCATCCGTAACGAACTGTCGGTTGAAGGCGTGACCTCCGAGGAATGGGGTGGTGACACGCCGTTCGTCAAGGTTTCGGCGAAGATGGGTACCGGTGTCGACGAGCTGCTTGAAGCCGTCCTGCTGCAGGCCGAAGTGCTTGAGCTGACCGCCACTCCGACCGCTCCTGGTCGTGGTGTCGTCGTCGAATCGCGCCTGGACAAGGGCCGTGGCCCGGTGGCTACCATCCTGGTTCAGGACGGTACCCTGCGTCAGGGCGACATGGTCCTGTGCGGCTCCAACTATGGCCGCGTACGTGCCATGCTCGACGAGAACGGCAAACCTGTGAAGGAAGCCGGCCCGTCGATCCCGGTCGAGATTCTCGGCCTGGACGGTACCCCGGAAGCCGGTGACGAGCTGTCCGTGGTTGCCGACGAGAAGAAAGCCCGTGAAGTTGCCCTGTTCCGTCAAGGCAAATACCGCGAGGTCAAGCTGGCCCGTGCTCACGCCGGCAAGCTGGAAAACATCTTCGAGACCATGGGTCAGGAAGAGAAGAAGACCCTCAACATCGTCCTCAAGACCGATGTACGTGGTTCCCTGGAAGCGTTGAACGGCTCGCTCGGCAGCCTGGGCAACGATGAAGTCCAGGTGCGCGTGATCGGTGGTGGCGTTGGTGGTATCACCGAGAGCGACGCCAACCTGGCGCTGGCTTCGAATGCAGTACTGTTCGGCTTCAACGTGCGTGCCGATGCCGGCGCGCGCAAGATCGTCGAGCAGGAAGGTCTGGATATGCGTTACTACAACGTGATCTACGACATCATCGAAGACGTCAAGAAGGCCCTGACCGGCATGCTGGGCAGCGATGTTCGCGAGAACATCCTGGGTGTCGCGGAAGTGCGTGACGTGTTCCGTTCGCCGAAGTTCGGCGCCATCGCTGGCTGTATGGTCATCGAGGGTACCGTGTACCGCAACCGTCCGATCCGCGTACTGCGCGAGGACGTTGTGATCTTCGAAGGCGAGCTGGAATCGCTGCGTCGCTTCAAGGACGATGCTGCCGAAGTGCGTAATGGCATGGAGTGCGGTATTGGCGTCAAGAGCTACAACGACGTCAAGGTCGGCGACAAGATCGAAGTCTTCGAGAAAGTCCAGGTGGCTCGTACCCTTTAAGGGTGAGCTTGCCGCCAAACCCCGCCCTACGGCGGTTGGCGGCACCTTTACAGGTAGCGCCCGGTCAGGCATCAGCTTGACCGGGCGTTTGCCGCTTTAAGTTACAGGTAGCAAGAATGGCCAAAGAATATAGCCGTACCCAACGTATTGGCGATCAGATGCAGCGCGAGCTGGCCGAGCTGATCCGTCGCGAAGTCAAGGACCCACGTGTCGGCCTGGTGACCATCACTGCCGTGGACGTCAGCCGTGACCTGGGCCATGCCAAGGTGTTCATCACCGTCATGGGCGAGGAAACCCCGGACGCCGTGCAGCAGTCGCTGAAGGCACTTAACAGCGCTGCCAGCTTCCTGCGCCTGCACCTGGGCCGCTCGATGCAACTGCGCAGCGTGCCGCAGCTGCACTTCCACTTCGATGAAAGTGTCAGCCGTGGCGTGCACCTGTCGGCGCTGATCGAGCGTGCAGTGGCCGAAGACCGCCTGCACCAAGGTACCGACGAGCCGGACACCAAGGAGTAAGCGGTGGCCCAGGTCAAACGTATCCGCCGCAACGTCAGCGGCATCATCCTGCTGGACAAGCCGCTGGGCTTCACCTCCAACGCCGCGCTGCAAAAAGTGCGCTGGCTGCTGAACGCGGAAAAGGCCGGCCACACCGGTAGCCTCGACCCGCTGGCAACCGGTGTGCTGCCGCTGTGCTTCGGCGAAGCGACCAAGTTTTCGCAGTACTTGCTCGATTCCGACAAGGGCTACGAAACCGTCATGCAGATGGGCCAGACTACCAACACCGGCGATGCCGAAGGTGAAGTGCTGCAGACCCGCGACGTGACCGTTGGTCGCGCCGACATCGAAGCGCTGCTGCCACGTTTTCGCGGCCCGATCAGCCAGATACCGCCTATGTACTCGGCGCTCAAGCGCGACGGCCAGCCGCTGTACAAGCTGGCACGTGCAGGAGAGGTAGTGGAGCGCGAGGCGCGTTCTGTTACTATTAACCGGCTGGAGTTGCTCGAGTGCGAAGGCACCCGTGCACGGTTGACCGTAGGATGCAGCAAAGGCACCTATATCCGCACCCTGGTGGAGGATATTGGCGAGGCTCTTGGCTGCGGCGCCTATGTAGCCGAGCTGCGCAGGACCCAGGCCGGGCCCTTCGCGCTGGCGCAAACCGTCACACTCGAAGAACTCGAGCAGGCCCATGCCGACGGCGGCAACGAAGCGCTTGATCGCTTCCTCATGCCATCGGACAGCGGGTTGCAGGATTGGCCAATGGTCAGCCTGTCCGAGCACAGTGCGTTCTACTGGCTGCATGGCCAGGCGGTACGCGCACCGGACGCGCCACAGTTCGGCATGGTCCGGGTACAGGATCACAACGCACGCTTCATCGGTATCGGTGAAGTGAGCGAAGACGGGCGCATTGCGCCGCGTCGACTGATTCGGTCGGAATGACCGATACCACCCGGGGCGGCTCGAGCCGGTCCGGGCGGAACCGAGGATGGCTGTCAGTAGGCACGGTCACACCTCATTTATTAATACAGGGTTCGTCCCTGGCCTATTGGACCCCGCTTGCGGGATCCGTGTAATTGGAGTTGCCTCATGGCCCTCAGCGTTGAAGAAAAAGCTCAAATCGTTACCGACTACCAGCAAGCTGCTGGCGACACTGGTAGCCCGGAAGTTCAGGTTGCTCTGCTGACCGCGAACATCAACAAACTGCAAGGCCACTTCAAGGCCAACGGTAAAGACCACCACTCGCGTCGTGGCCTGATCCGCATGGTTAACCAGCGTCGTAAGCTGCTGGACTACCTGAAGGGCAAAGACACCACTCGTTACAGCGCCCTGATCGGTCGCCTGGGCCTGCGTCGCTAATAGCGGCCTGGTCAGTGGTGTGCATGGCGTGTCTCATGCATTGGCAACGTTGCCTTGCAGCGTTGTCTTTGAGCACGCCATGCGTATCTGCGAGGCTGGCAGCCTGGTGATGTCGAGCGGTTCTACCGCTCGGCAGCCAGGCTCCCGGCCTCGTGTTGTATCTGGACGGTCAATGGGGCCGACTCCCCGTTCTGCCCAAGAATTCGCAAGAAACCAGTTCCCCCAGAGCCACTGAAAAAAGGTAGGAAACCGTGAACCCGGTAATCAAGACTTTCCAGTTCGGTCAATCGACCGTTACTCTCGAAACGGGCCGTATCGCCCGTCAGGCAACCGGCGCCGTGCTGGTTACCGTCGACAACGACGTCACCGTGCTGGTGACTGTGGTAGGCGCCAAACAGGCTGATCCAGGCAAGGGTTTCTTCCCGCTGTCGGTTCACTACCAGGAAAAGACCTACGCCGCCGGCAAGATCCCGGGTGGCTTCTTCAAGCGTGAAGGCCGTCCTTCCGAGAAAGAGACGCTGACCTCGCGCCTGATCGACCGTCCGATCCGTCCGCTGTTCCCAGAAGGCTTCATGAACGAAGTGCAGGTTGTCTGCACCGTGGTTTCCACTAGCAAGAAGACCGACCCGGACATCGCTGCGATGATCGGTACCTCGGCTGCGCTGGCCATCTCCGGTATTCCGTTCGAAGGCCCGATCGGCGCCGCCCGTGTTGCTTTCCACGAGAGCACCGGCTACCTGCTGAACCCGACCTACGAGCAACTGGCTGCCTCGAGCCTGGACATGGTCGTTGCCGGTACTTCCGACGCTGTGCTGATGGTTGAGTCGGAAGCTCAAGAGCTGACCGAAGACCAGATGCTGGGCGCCGTACTGTTCGCCCACGACGAATTCCAGGCTGTTATCCAGGCCGTCAAGGAGCTGGCTGCAGAAGCTGCCAAGCCTACCTGGGACTGGAAGCCTGCCGTCGCCAACACCGAACTGTTCAACGCCATTCGCGCCGAGTTCGGCGAAGGCGTTTCGCAGGGCTACACCATCACCGTCAAGGCTGACCGCTATGCGCGCCTGGGCGAGCTGCGTGATCAGGCCATCGCCAAGTTCTCGGGTGAAGAAGGCCAGCCTTCGGCTTCCGAAGTGAAAGAAATCTTCGGCGAAATCGAATACCGCACCGTTCGCGAAAACATCGTCAACGGCAAGCCACGTATCGACGGCCGCGACACCAAGACCGTTCGCCCGCTGAACATCGAAGTCGGCGTTCTGCCGAAAACCCACGGTTCGGCGCTGTTCACCCGTGGCGAAACCCAGGCCCTGGTCGTCGCGACCCTGGGTACTGCGCGTGATGCCCAGCTGCTGGACACCCTCGAAGGCGAGAAGAAAGACCCCTTCATGCTGCACTACAACTTCCCGCCGTTCTCGGTAGGTGAGTGTGGCCGCATGGGCGGTGCTGGCCGTCGCGAAATCGGTCACGGCCGCCTGGCTCGCCGTTCGGTACAGGCCATGCTGCCTGCGGCCGACGTGTTCCCGTACACCATCCGTGTGGTGTCGGAAATCACCGAATCCAACGGTTCCAGCTCCATGGCTTCGGTCTGTGGTGCTTCCCTGGCGCTGATGGATGCGGGCGTGCCGATGAAGGCACCGGTTGCCGGTATCGCCATGGGCCTGGTCAAGGAAGGCGAGAAGTTCGCAGTCCTCACCGACATCCTGGGTGACGAAGACCACCTGGGCGACATGGACTTCAAAGTTGCCGGTACCGCCAAAGGTGTTACTGCGCTGCAGATGGACATCAAGATCAACGGCATCACCGAAGAGATCATGGAAATCGCCCTGGGCCAAGCCCTGGAAGCGCGCCTGAACATCCTCGGCCAGATGAACCAGATCATTGGCCAGTCGCGTACCGAGTTGTCGGCCAACGCCCCGACCATGATCGCGATGAAGATCGACACCGACAAGATCCGTGACGTCATCGGCAAAGGCGGCGCCACCATTCGCGCCATCTGTGAAGAGACCAAGGCTTCGATCGATATCGAAGACGACGGCTCGATCAAGATCTTCGGCGAAACCAAGGAAGCGGCGGAGGCTGCCAAGCAGCGCATCCTGGGTATCACCGCCGAGGCCGAGATCGGCAAGATCTACGTCGGCAAGGTCGAGCGCATTGTCGACTTCGGCGCCTTCGTCAACATCCTGCCGGGTAAAGATGGCCTGGTGCACATCTCCATGCTGAGCGATGCTCGCGTCGAGAAAGTGACCGACATCCTGAAAGAAGGCCAGGAAGTTGAAGTACTGGTACTGGACGTGGACAACCGCGGCCGTATCAAGCTGTCGATCAAGGACGTCGCCGCTGCCAAGGCATCGGGCGTCTAAGCGACTGCCAGGCAACAGGAAAAGGGCTCTTCGGAGCCCTTTTTTTATGCGCGACAGGGAACCTTTTGCGGACTTGCATCTTGCATGCAGGTTTACCGCGCAGGTTGCAAAATGCACGACACCTTGAACCTCGGCGATCAACTAACTCATTGATTTATAAGTAAATAATCAAAGAGTAAAAGCTGGCACAGCCCATGCAACTACCTTCATACCTGCCGCCAGGACATACGGCGCAGACCTTTCGAAAAACAGGAGTGACACACATGAAGAAGTTCGCCATTGCTGCTGCTACTGCCACCGCTCTGACCCTGACCATGGCTAACGCGGCATTTGCCCAGCAAACCACCCAGGCCCCGATGACGCTGGCCGCCGGTGAGGTGACCCAAGCCAAGGAAGCGACCTCTGACACTTGGATCACCACCAAGGTCAAAGCCGACCTGATGACCGAGAAAGGTGTGCCTGGCAGCGACATCAAAGTGGAAACGAATAAAGGTGTCGTGTCGCTGTCGTCCGACATGAAAGTGACTGAGGCCCAGAAAGAGATGGCAGTTGCCATCACCAAGAAGATCAAAGGCGTACAAGCCGTATCGGCTGATGGCCTGAAGTCCGAATAAGGATTGTCCCGACGGCCAAATGGATTTGGCCACCATCCCTGGAAGGGGCCGCATTGCGGCCCCTTCTTCGTTTTCAGTACACCGGGTTGCGCGCTACGACGTCGCTCTCGATGCACTCCTGGCTGACGATGAGCGGCTCCACCAGCGGGCGGCTATCCCGGTAATGCGCGGTCTGGGTATGCGCCTCATAGGCCGCATCATCACGGTAGATTTCGTACAGGTAGATGACCTGCGGGTCGACGCGATCCTGCGACACGTCGAACACCAGGCATCCAGGCTCGGTGGCGACAGAGGCAGCGGCATTGACCTTGATCGCGGTCAGAAAATCCTCGACGCAACCTGGCTTTATACGGGTCTTGATAAACAGGCTATACACAAGTCGCTCCTTATGTTTTAAATTCACGAATGAATTGTATACAAAAATGGAGCTTCGCTGATGTCCGAATTGCCTGCACGCCCCGGTCGCCTGAATGGCCTGCGCCATATTGCCCTGCTGGTCCCCAACCTTGAGGAGTGTGAGCGTTTCTACGTCGATGTGCTGGGAATGGAAGTGCTCAACCGCGCCAACGAGGACCTGGTGTACCTCACCTGCGGTAACGACAACCTGTCGCTGGGGCGTGGGGCAGGGGCAGCCAATGGGCTGCAGACCCTGGACCACTATGGTTTCATCGTGGATAGCGTGGAGGAGCTGGAGGCCTGGTATGCGTACTTCAAGGCCCTGGGCGTGACCTTGCTGGATCGGCCGTTCAACCATGGTGACGGGGCGCGCAGCTTCCACCTGCTGGACCCGGCGGGGAACAAGGTACAGCCGCTGTATCATCCGGCGGTGTCCGGGCAGCGGCTGGTCTGAAGCCTGGATTCAGCCGCTGCCACAAGCTTGCTGATTACTCGGCATCCAGATGCATCGGCGTTACCACCCGCCCATCGCTTTCAGGCTGCCCCAGGCTGGTATCGATGAAATACACCCGGTCATCTTCCAGCTTGCCTTTGTCCACCAGGTAATCCTTGATGCTGCTGGCCCGCTCCTGGCCAAGGGTGCGTAGCAGCGCGGTACTTTCGGCCCAGGACTTGATCACCGCTTCGCGCAGCTTGGCCGTACGCTCGTCACGGCCCAGTTGTTCCCAGTCAGCCGGCGGTTGCTGCTTCAGGCGGGTGCGGTAGATGCCTTCGAGCATTGCCGGCTTGTCGCTGTCGTCGACCACCAGCAGCGAGGCATTGGCCGGCACCTTGTCGCCCCGGCGCTGCAGGATCTTGTACCAGGTAGCCTGATATTCACGCTCCAGCCGCTGCTCGGCGATCAGCGGGCCATCGCTGGCCTGTGCGCTGGTGCCTTCGATTTCCAGGCGCAGCGCCGGGCGCTCCTTCAGCGCCGCCGCCAGCTTGTCGAGGGACGCCTGGGCGTCGCCGCCGAGCTCGCTCGAGCCCGGGGCGAACGCCACGCTGCCGAGGTCTTCCGAGCCACCGCCGGTAATCAGCCCGCCAATGAACTTGAACGGCGCCTGCGCCGCGCGCAGCACCAGGTTGCGCAAAGTTTGCCAGACAATCGGCATCACGCTGAACTGCGGGTTGTTGAGGTCACCGGTTACCGGCAGTTCGATCGAGATCTTGCCCTCGGTATCCTTCAGCAGCGCCACGGCCAGGCGGATCGGCAGGTCGACCGCGTCCGGGCTGTCGACCTTCTCGCCCAGCTGCAGCTGCTCTACCACCACCTTGTTCTCGGCCTTGAGCTGGCCGTTGGTGATCAGGTAGTGCAGGTCGAGGTTGAGCCGCCCCTTGCGGATGCGGAAGCCTGCGAACTTGCCGGAGTAGGGCGTCAGCGTGGTCAGCTCGACGCGCTTGAAGCTGGTGGCGATGTCCAGGCTGGCCAGCGGGTTGAACGGGTTCAGGGCACCCTTGATGGTCACGGGTGCATAGCGGTCGACCTTGCCCTTGATGTCGACCTTGGCCGGTACTGCCTTGCGGTTGTCGATGGTGCCGATCTGGCCGTTGAGCTGCTGCACGGCCGTGGCGAAGTTGGGTGTGAGTGACAGATCGGCGAAGTTGGCCGAACCGTCGTTGATGTCTATCTGGCCAATGTGGATGCCCAATGGCTTGCTGCTGCCAGCAGCAGCCGGCTTGGCCTGACTGCTCGCCGGGGCGCCTGCCGGCTGTGGGATCAGCAGGTCATTGACGTTGGTGGTGCGGTCTTCATTGATGATGAAGCGCGCATAAGGCTGCAGCAGGGTCACCTTGTCGATCGACAGCGCATCGCCGTGTACATAGGCCAGGCCGTCGACATTGACCTGCTGCCATTTGACGAAGTCGCGGCTCTTGATGGTGTCGAGGGTATGCAGCTGGTTGACCTGTGCCTTGCCGGTGACAGTGAAGGCAAGCGGGGCGGTGTTCTTCAGGTCGACCTTGAGGTCGCTGGCGAGCATGCCGCTGCGCAGTTCCAGCAGAATGAACGGACTGATGTAGGGCTGGGCTACCCGCAGGTCGATGTCGCGGGTGCTGACATCCAGCTTGGCCCATACCGGTGCCAGGTTGACCTGGCCGGCTGCCTGCAGCTTGCCCTGTTTACCTACGCCGCTGTCGAGCTTGAGGGTGAAGGGCGACTGGTTGAGGCTGTCGAAACCTTGCAGGTCCGCGTTGAGCGGGCCGACGTCGAGGGCAACCGGCTCTTTTTGCGAACGGTCGGCCAGGTGCACCATGTAGTTACGCAGCTGTACGTCCTTGAGCAGCACCTGCCAAGGTTTGCTGGGCTCTTTGGCAGCTTTCTGTTCAGGCGTGGGCTCGGCGGCAGCCGGCTCGGCCTTTTCCTTCGGCGTGGCCTTGGCCGGCTGGCTGGCAAACAGCTTCAGCCAGTCGAGCTGGCCGTCTTTTTCCAGCGCGGCCCAGGTTTCGAGTTTTTCGCTGCGGATCTTGCCCACGGTCACCCGCTGCTTGACCAGGTCGACGGAGGTCTCGCTGACCTCCAGGCTGGCCAGGCGGGCCAGCGGGCGGCCATCCGGTGCCTTGATGGCGAACGGCGCAATGCGCACGGAGGCATTGTCCAGCAGCAACTCGGTCTGTTTGGCGAGGTTGAGCTTGTAATGCGTATCGAGGCTGACAATGCCTTCTTCCAGCACCAGCGGCACGGCATCGCGCACGTAGGGCCAGAACGCCTTCATCTTGGCGTCGGTGACCTTCAAGGTGCCCTCGGAGGCGATCGGCGACAGGCTCAAGGTGCCGTTCCAGTCAATGCGACCGCCGTTGGGGCCGTTGGCTACGAGGGTCATGTCGGCATTGTCGTCGGGCAAGGTGCTGAGGTTTTTCAGCTCCAGGTTCATGTTGTCGTACAGGAACTCGATCGGCTCGCTCGGGCGCTGGTCGGCGAAGTGCAGGTAACCCTCACTGAGCTTGATGCTGCCGATGCGCAGCGGAAACGGGTCGCTGGGCGGCTCGTCAGCTTTGGCTTGGTTGGCCGGCAGCTTGAACAGCCCTGTCAGGTTCAGGGCCCCGTCCTTGGCGAACAGCACTTCGGTGCGGGGTTTGTCGAGTTCGACCGCTTCCAGGTGCAGGGCGCGGGTCCACAGGCTGTCGAGCGAGAGGTTGGCGTACAGGCGCTCGAAGGCGACCTGTTCCTTGCCTGGCTCGCCGAGCTGCAGGCCCCACAGCGTCAGCTCGAGGCTGAAGGGGTTGAACTCGATGCGTTCGAGATGCGCCGGCACGGTCGCGTACTGGGCCAACTGCTGGTTGGCAATACGCAGCGCGAAACCAGGAAGAATGAGAAAGCCGAGCAGGCTGTAGAGGGCTACGAGGGCCACGATTGCGCCAGCGGCGCGAGTCAATCCTTTGTACATGTGTCGCTTCGTCTGTCTAAGCAGGAGTGCTTGGAGTATGGCAGGTTAAATCAGTTCCGCTGGGACGGTAGCTGGTGTCATTCGATACCCATGCGCCGCTTGGCCCGATGCGCCGAGCCGTCGCGCATGGCCCAGCGCAGCACTGGCGCGGTGCGTTGCAGGCCCAGGCGGATCAGGCGCCGCTGCAAGGGGCCGTGCTGCAGGCCGAGCATCGCCTGGCCCCAGCCCGGCAGCAGGTCGATGCCGGCGTGCAGCATCAGCTTGCCCACCGGTTGCGCCAGGCGGCTGGGGGCGGGGGCATCAAGCAGAATCTGCATTACCTCGTGGCTGCGCGCATCGCAGTGCAGCTGCGGGCGCATGCGTTGCAGGTAATCTTCGACCTGCTGGCACGAACGCGGCACGTCACGGGCGCCAAGGCGCTCGGCGATCAATGCAATTTCGTTGTAATAGGCATCCTGCTCGGCACGCGAAAGGTGCGGGTTGCGGTAACGCAGGTGGGCAGCGAGAAAGCTGCTGACCTCCGCCACATGCACCCAGGTGAGCAAATCTGGGTCGCTGGCTGCATAGGGACGGCCATCCGGCGCGGTGCCGGTGACCTGGAGGTGAATCGTGCGCACCTTGTCGATCAGCCATTCGGCATCGCCAGTGGCGCCGAAGGTGGTGCCGGAGATGAACTGGCTGGTACGGCGCAGCCGGCCGAGCAAGTCCTGACGGAAATTGGAGTGGTCCCACACGCCAGCCAGGGCCAGCGGATGCAGCAACTGCAGCATCAGCGCGCTGATGCCGCCGACCAGCATGCTCGGGAAGTCCCCGTGCACGCGCCAGCTGATGCTGTGCGGGCCGAACAGGCCGGGGTCGCCCTTGGGCGATTCCAGGTCGAGCTGGCCTAGGGCCAGCCCGGTGAGGCTCATGACCTGGGTTTCGATGCGGCGGCGGAGGGCTTCCATGGCGACCTGTCGTGCAGGGCGGCCAGGGACTGCGGCCGCCGGTTACTGGTTGAGGCGTTTGTCGATCAGGCCCTGCACCACGCTGGGGTCGGCCAGGGTCGAGGTATCGCCCAGGTTGTCCAGCTCGTTGCAGGCGATTTTGCGCAGTATACGCCGCATGATCTTGCCTGAGCGTGTCTTGGGTAACGCCGGCGCCCACTGGATCAGCTCGGGCTTGGCGAAACTGCCGATTTCCTTGCTGACCAGGGCTAGCAGTTCGGCCTTGAGCCCGTCGTCGGGGGTTACTCCGTTCATCGGTGTGACGAAGGCGTACACGCCCTGGCCCTTGAGGTCGTGGGGGTAACCGACCACCGCTGCTTCGGCGACGCTGTCATGCAGCACCAGCGCGCTTTCGACTTCAGCAGTGCCTATCCGGTGACCGGAAACGTTGATCACATCGTCGACCCGTCCAGTGATCCAATAGTCGCCATCGGCATCGCGGCGGGCCCCGTCACCGGTGAAGTAATAGCCGGGCATCGGCTTGAAGTAGGTATCGACCATGCGCTGGTGGTCGCCATAGACGCTACGGATCTGCCCGGGCCAGCTGGCCTTGATTGCCAGCAGGCCTGCGCCGGGGCCTTCGATCAGCTGGCCTTTTTCGTCCAGAAGAACCGGCTGCACGCCAAACATCGGCTGTGTGGCGCAGCCGGGCTTCAGCGTCTGCGTACCTGGCAATGGCGTAAGCATGATGCCGCCGGTTTCGGTCTGCCACCAGGTATCGACGATGGGGCAACGCTGCTGCCCGACTTCCTCGAAGTACCACTCCCAGGCTTCGGGGTTGATCGGTTCGCCAACACTGCCCAGCAAGCGCAGGCTTTTGCGCGAGGTACTTTGCAGCGGCCCGGAACCTTCGCGCATCAGCGCCCGCAGCGCAGTCGGGGCGGTATAGAAGATGTTCACCTGGTGCTTGTCCACGACCTGCCAGAACCGCGAGGTATCCGGGTAGTTGGGTACGCCTTCGAACATCAGCGAGATTGCGCCATTGGCCAGCGGGCCATAGACGATGTAGCTGTGGCCGGTGACCCAGCCGACGTCGGCCGTGCACCAGAACACTTCGCCTTCGCGGTAATCGAACACCACCTTGAAGGTCATCGTCGCCTGCAGCAGGTAGCCGCCGGTGGTGTGCAGGACGCCTTTGGGTTTGCCGGTGCTGCCGGAGGTATAAAGAATGAACAGTGGGTCTTCAGCCTCCATCGGCTCTGGCTCGCAGTCATCGCCGGCGTTTGCCGTCGCCTGGTCATACCAGAGGTCGCGGCCTTCGGCCCAGGCAACTTCACCGCCGGTGCGGCGCACCACGAATACGCTGCTTACAGCAGGGCAACTGGCCAGGGCCTGGTCGACGTTCTGTTTCAGCGGGACGCGCTTGCCGCCGCGCACGCCTTCATCTGCGGTGATCACTGTGCGGCAGTCTGCATCGAGGATGCGGTCACGCAGGGCGTCAGGGGAGAAACCGCCGAACACCACCGAGTGGATGGCGCCGATGCGGGTGCAAGCGAGCATGGCGAAGGCGGCCTCGGGGATCATGGGCATGTAGATGCATACCCGGTCGCCTTTTTTAACCCCGCGTGCTTTCAGGGCGTTGGCCAGGCGGCAGACCTGGCGATGCAGCTCGCGGTAAGTAATGGCCTTGGAGTCGTTGGGGTCGTCGCCTTCCCACAGCAGGGCGGTCTGTTCGCCGCGCTGGGCCAGGTGGCGGTCGATGCAGTTGTAGCTGACGTTGAGCTGGGCCCCGTCGAACCAGCGCGCCTGGCCAGTGTGCAGGTCACATTGCTGCACGCTCGACCAGGGTTTGATCCAGTCCAGGCGCTTGGCTTGCTCGGCCCAGAAGGTGTCGGGGTCGTCGACCGACTGGCGGTACAGGCGGTGGTATTCGTCGAGGGTGAGGATGGCGGACTGGCTGACGGCCAGCGCCTGGGGATAGTTGCGGATATCGAACATGGCGGGTGGTCCTGCTCTTGTGAGGGGCGAGGGACTGCAACGGCTATTCGATAGGACAGTGTAGCTGGGAGGGGTGTTCAACCCATACCGGCCTCTTCACGGGGTTAACCGCAAAGAGGCCGGTACAGGCTTTGGATCACCCGCGGTGACGGCTGCGGAAGTAGTTGATCAGGCCTTGGGTGGAGCCATCTTCGGCGCTGTCTTCAAGGCTGCCGACCAAGCGCTGGTACACGCCCTTGCCCAGCTCCTTGCCCAGCTCCACGCCCCACTGGTCGAAGGCATTGATACCCCAGATCACGCTCTGCACGAACACCTTGTGCTCGTACATCGCCACCAGCGCGCCCAGGCGGCGCGGGCTGATGCGCTCGACCACCAGGGTGTTGCTCGGGCGGTTGCCAGGGATCACCTTGTGCGGGGCCAGCTTTTCGATGTCCGCTTCGTTCAGCCCTTTGCCGCGCAGTTCGGCTTCGGCTTCTTCGCGGGTCTTGCCCTGCATCAGCGCCTGGCTCTGCGACAGGCAATTGGCGTACAGCCACTGGTGATGGTCGGCCACCGGGTTGAAACTCACTACCGGCACAATGAAGTCGGCCGGAATCAGCTGGGTACCCTGGTGCAGCAACTGGTGGTAGGCATGCTGGCCGTTACAGCCGACGCCGCCCCAGATAACCGGGCCGGTGTCAGTCTTCACCGGGCTCCCGTCCTGCAGCACGCTCTTGCCGTTGGACTCCATGTCCAGCTGCTGCAAGTGCTTGGTGATGTTGCGCAGGTAGTGGTCGTACGGCAGGATCGCGTGGCTGTTCGCGCCCCAGAAGTTGCCATACCACACGCCCAGCAGGGCCAGCAGCACCGGCATGTTCTTGTCGAACGGCGCGGTCTGGAAGTGCTGGTCCATGGTGTGCGCACCCGACAGCAGCTCTTTGAAGTTGGCCGTGCCGATGGCCAGGGCAATCGGCAAGCCGATGGCCGACCACAGCGAGTAGCGCCCGCCCACCCAGTCCCACATCGGGAAGATGTTCTCCTCGCGGATACCGAAGGCCACGGCGGCGGCCTTGTTGCTGGAAACGGCGATGAAGTGGCGGTACAGCTCGGCTTCCGAGCCGCCCTGGGCCAGGTACCAGGTGCGTGCGGCCATGGCGTTTTTCAGGGTCTCGAGGGTGTTGAACGACTTTGACGAGACGATGAACAGGGTGGTTTCGGCGCGCAGGTTGGCCGACAGTTCGTGGAACTCGCTGCCGTCGATGTTCGCCAGGTAGTGGCAGCGCACGCCGCGCTGGGCGTAGGGCAGCAGCGCCTCGGATACCAGCTCGGGGCCAAGGAACGAGCCGCCAATGCCGATGTTGACCACGTCGGTGATGGGTTTTTCGCTGTAGCCACGCCACAGGCCGTCGTGAATGCGGCCGACCAGTTCGGTGATCTGGTTCAGCACCTTGTGCACTTCCGGCATCACGTTCACGCCGTTGACGCTGAGCTTGTCACCCACGGGCCTGCGCAGGGCGGTGTGCAGTACCGGGCGGCCTTCGGAGGCGTTGATGATTTCGCCGCTGAACATCGCCTTGATGGCGTCCTGCAGGCCCACCTCGTTGGCCAGGTTTACCAGCAGGTCGCGGCTTTGTTCGGTGATGAGGTTTTTCGAGTAATCGAGGAACAGGCCGCAGCAGCTCAGGGAGAACTGGTCGAAGCGTTGGGCATCGGCGGCGAAGGCTTCGCGCATGCTGAAGCCTTGCATGGCGTCGCGGTGTTGCTGAAGCGCCTGCCAGGCGGGCAGGGCCGTCACATCGTGGGGTGTACGGTAATACGCCATTGCGCGGGGTTCCCTTGGTGCGTGGTGATGCCTTGGACAAGGCACTCATTGCCGGGTTCAGGCTGGCATCATTATAGGCAAAGGGTTGGCGCTGGGAATGGGTAGCGCTGGGGGATTTTGGAGGGGCTGCTCCTACGAACGCGATCTCCTGTAGGAGCAGCCTTGTGCTGCGAATGGGCTGCGAAGCAGCCCCAGGCCGTCAAGCGGTCTTTTCTTCCAGATGCAGGTACAGGTTGTCGATCAATCGTGTGTTACCCAGGTACGCCGCAGCAATTACCACCAGGTCCCGGTCATCTATAGCCGCCGGGCGCAAGGTCAGTGCATGGCGTACTTCCAGGTAGTCGGAACGGAACCCGGCAGCGCTCAGCTGTGCCTGGCCTTGCGCAACCAGCGCGGCAAAGTCTCGTTGGCCCCGAACGATGCCTGCCGCGATCTGCTGCAGGGTGCGATACAGTGCTGGTGCTGCCGTACGCTGCTCCGGTGTGAGGTAGCCATTGCGCGACGAAAGCGCCAGGCCATCTTCTGCCCGCACGGTAGGCTCGCCGATGATCTGGATCGGCATGTTCAGGTCGCGGACCATGGCGCGGATCACCGCCAGCTGCTGGAAATCCTTTTCGCCGAACACCGCAAGGTCTGGCTGGACCATGTTGAACAGCTTGCTGACCACGGTGGCCACGCCTTCGAAATGCCCCGGCCGGCTGGCACCGCACAGGCCTTGGGAAAGGTGGGGCACACTGACCCGGGTTTGCACGCTCATGCCGTCGGGGTACATCTCTTCCACGGTCGGCGCAAACAGCAGGTTGCAGCCTGCCTGCAGCAGGCGCTCCTGATCCGCGGCCAGGGTGCGCGGGTAGGTGTCGAGGTCTTCGTTGGCGCCAAATTGCAAAGGGTTGACGAAGATGCTGGCGACCACGAAATCGGCGCGCTGCGCGGCCTTGGTCACCAGCGCAGCGTGGCCGCTGTGCAGGTTGCCCATTGTCGGCACGAAGCCGATGCGCTTGCCTTCACCGCGGGCGCGGGCTACCGCTGCGCGCAGTTCGCGGACGGTCTTGACTGTATTCATGCGCTGAACCCGTGTTCGCTACCTGGGAAGCTGACCTGCTTGACCGCCTCGACGTAGGCGACGAGGGCGCTGTGGATATCCGGCTGGCCTTGCATGAAGTTCTTCACGAACTTGGGTACCCGGCCGCTCAGCGACAGGCCAAGCATGTCGTGCAGCACCAGCACCTGGCCATCTGTGGCGCTACCGGCGCCAATGCCGATCACCGGGATGCCCACGGCATTGGTAATTTCTGCCGCCAGTTCGCTGGGCACGCATTCAAGCAGCAGCATCGCCGCGCCTGCTTGTTCCAGGGCGATGGCGTCGGCGCGCATTTGCCGCGCCTGGGCTTCCTGGCGACCTTGTACCTTGTAGCCGCCCAGCACGTTGACGGTTTGCGGGGTGAGGCCCATGTGCGCGCACACCGGCACACCACGCTCGGCCAGCAGGCGAATGGTTTCGGCCAGCCACGCAGCGCCTTCGATCTTGACCATATGGGCGCCAGCCTGCATCAGCGTCGCGCTGTTGGCAAAGGCCAGTTCGGCAGTGGCGTGCGCCATGAACGGCAGGTCGGCGAGGATCAGCGCGCCGTCGTTGCCGCGTTTGACGCTGGCGGTGTGGTAGGCCATGTCCACCGTGGTGACTGGCAAGGTGCTGTCGTGGCCCTGCAGGACCATCCCCAGCGAGTCGCCCACCAGCAACACTTCGACACCGGCCTGGCTGGCGGCCTTGGCGAAGGTCGCGTCGTAGCAGGTCAGCATGGTGATTTTTTCACCCTTGGCCTTGAGGCCATTGAGGGTGGTCAGGGTTACTTCGGGCATGTAGGAAATTCCTCGTTCAGGCGCTGTAAAAAACGACTGCAATCAACGCGTGTAGTCATCTTCCGGAGCGGCACATCATCGCGTGTGATGTTCGGGTACAGGTCCGTCCGGGCCTAAATACGGGTATGCGGCACATTGGTGCCACACGGGACGCCTATAGTCGTGAGCGAGGTGGGGGAAGTCAATCACCCTGTTACCGCATTGTTACGATCAGGGTGTTACTGGCGTTACCGTGCCAGACCGGATGCCTGGAGTGCCCGGTTTACAGGCGTTCCAGGCCGACCAACGGGCAGTCGTCAAGCAATTGCGCAAGGGCACGGCCATCGGCCAGGCAAAAATCCTCCGGCACCAGTTCGGCCAGCGGGTACAGCACGAAAGGGCGGGCGTGCATGTGGTAATGCGGCACTTTCAGGCGTGGCTCGTTGAGCACCTGGTCGCCGAACAGCAGCACGTCGAGGTCCAGCGTGCGCGGGCCCCAGCGCTCCTTGCGCACCCGGCCCTGGGCGTTTTCGATGGCCTGCAGCGCATCGAGCAGGGCCAATGGCGCCAGGCTGGTATCCAGGGCGGCGACAGCGTTGGTGTAGCGCGGCTGGCCCGGCAACAGCGAGTCACTGGTATACAGGGCCGAAGCCGCCACCAGGCGCGTGCCGTCGACCTGGTCAAGCGCCTGCAAGGCGCTGCGCAGCTGCTCGGCAGGTGCGTCCAGGTTGCTGCCCAGGCCGATATAGGCGCGGGTAGTCACTCGAACGCCTCGTCGCCGCTGCGCTTGCGTTTGCTGCCGCTGCGCTTGCGTTTGCGCGGGCCGGCACCGGTGCCTTCGTCACGGCTGCCCAGCTCGCGAATCATCTCGCGGCGTTCGCTGTCGTTGGCATCCTGGTAGTCGGTCCACCACTGGCCGAGATCGTCGGTTTCCTCGCCGGCGCTTTCCCGCAGTAGCAGGAAGTCGTAACCGGCGCGGAAGCGAGGGTTGTCCAGCAGCATGTCGGCGCGTTTGCCGCTGCGACGTGGCAGGCGCTCCTGCATGTCCCAGATTTCGCGGATCGGCAAGGTGAAGCGCTTGGGGATGGCGATGCGTGCGCACTGTTCGGCGATCAGGTCGTGGGCTGCACCGTTCATGGCCGGGATCGGCGGCACACCCTGGTTCTGCAGGTGCAGCACACGGGCCGGCAGGGCTGGCCACAGCAGCGCGGCGAACAGGAACGCTGGCGTTACCGGTTTGCCCTGCTTCACACGCAGGTCGGTATTCTGCAGTGCCTGGCTGATCAGCGTGTGGGTGTAGGTAGGGCGCTCTTCCAGGGCGTGTGCACTGGCCGGGAACAGCGGCTCGAACAGGTCCAGGTCGACCAGCATTTCGAAGGCCATGGCCCCCTGGCCGGAAAGGAACAGCTTGAGGCACTCTTCGAACAGGCGCGCTGGCGGAATTTCGCGCAGCATCGGGGCCAGTTCGCGGATAGGCTTGAACGTGTGCTTCTCGATGCCGAAGTCCAGCTTGGCCGCGAAACGCACTGCGCGCAGCATGCGCACCGGGTCTTCCTGGTAGCGGTGAGTAGGGTCACCGATCAGGCGCAGCAGGCGATTGCGCACGTCGTGCACACCGTTGGCGTAATCGAGAATGCGCTCGCTGACCGGGTCGTAGTAGAGGGCGTTGATGGTGAAGTCGCGGCGTTGCGCGTCTTCTTCCAGAGTGCCGTACACGTTGTCACGCAGGATGCGGCCACTGGCATTGTGCGACGAACGGTGGCTGTCGCCCTCGTCGTCTTCCGAATGGTGGGCGCGGAAGGTGGCGACTTCGATGATGTCACGGCCGAAATGGACGTGAACCAGCTTGAAGCGGCGACCGATGATGCGCGCATTGCGGAACTCGGCACGGACCTGTTCGGGGGTGGCGCTGGTAGCCACGTCGAAATCTTTCGGCGTGATGCCCAGCATCAGGTCGCGGACACAGCCACCGACCAGGTAAGCCTGATAGCCGGCGCTTTGCAGGCGCTCCACGATGTTTACCGCATGGCGGCTGAACTGGTGGCGCTGCAGCGAGTGCTGGCTCTTGTTGATCACCTCAGGCGTAGTGCGCCTGTGGTGCTGGCCCGGTACGGGCGGGCGGAACGACTGGAACAGCTTCTTCAGCATGGGATGCACTGTTTGAAGGAATGTTCGGCCAAGAATAGGAGAATGGCCGCATGATGGGCGGGGATTCTAGCATTTACTCAGGGAATGGTGTAGGCGGGTAGCAGAGTGTCTGCCGGAAGGGTAGAAACGACAAGGGGAGCCTAAGCTCCCCAAGAAGTCGTTGCGTGCTCTTATTGTTTTTTTATTGGGCTTCTTGTTTTTGTTGAGTGCCCTGTCCACAAATCTCGAAGCTTGTGGACGACCCCCAATTCAGGGGTAAAGAGCAAACGGATTGCTTTGGCCGCTGATGTCACGTTGATCTGTCGATCCAACCAGTTCAGGCGCTGCTTTTTAGTGCAGTTTTTGTTGTTCTCTGCCTGGTCGTGGGGCAAGCCCCAAACACGCATCCTCTCCAAAAGAATCAGTTAGCTGCGCCTCCGCCGTCTTGTTTTTATTGTGCGTGAGCCGTTTCGTCTTGTTCTTATTCTGAGTTGCAGTGCTTGTTATTGTTCTTGTACCAAACATATAGCAGGTGCCGTGCCAACTTTTCAAAACCCACTAAAATCAAGGGCTTGGGCAGTTTTGACAAAATCTCGGAGGCTGGAAATGTTGAAATTTCGTTACCGTATGCCTCGGGAGCTGTTACGGCGGAAAGGGTGGGTAACAGATTTTTGTGTGGGCTGATGTGTTACCTGGGGTGTTTCCAGCTCAGGTGTGTTCGCCACACCCCGTCCAGCGCCTGTGAGACCGAGCGCCGCCCGCGCGGCGCTCGGTCTCACAGGCGCCGCAAATGCTGCGGGCGTATCACTCGCTGGTAGCGTTACTCTTGCGCCGTGGAATCCCCAGTCGCTGGCGCCGTTCCCACAGGCACTTACGGCTGACCCCGAGCTTGCGTGCCAGCTCGGTCTCGGTCATGTGGTCCTGGTGCTCGAGGACGAAATGCTGGAAGTAGTCCTCCAGCGACAGGTCCTCGGTCGGCTCGTGGCTGGCATTGCTGGCACTGGCTGCGACCAGGGCGTTGTTGAGGATCTCGTCCTCTTCCAGGTCGCTCAGCTCGATGTCGATGCCCAGCAGCTCTGCGGAAATTTCTGCGCTTTCGCTGAGGATCACCGCACGCTCCACAGCGTTTTCCAGCTCTCGCACGTTGCCAGGCCAGCTGTAGTGACGAATGGCCTGCTCGGCTTCGGCCGAGAAGTGCAGGTCGTCACGGCCGATGCGCGCGCGCTGGCGAGCCAGGAAGGCGCTGGCGATTTCATTGACGTCGCTGCCGCGTTCACGCAGGGCCGGCAGTTTCAGGGCAATCACGTGCAGGCGGTAATACAAGTCCTCACGGAACTGGCCGGCCTTGGCCAGGTTCTTCAGGTCGCGGTGGGTCGCGGCGATAAGGCGTACGTCGACCTTTTGCGACTGCACCGAACCCACCCGGCGAATCTCCCCTTCCTGCAGCACGCGCAGCAGGCGGGCCTGGGCTTCCAGTGGCAGTTCGCCGATTTCATCGAGGAACAGGGTACCGCCGTCAGCGGCTTCGACCAGGCCGGCACGGCCTGCGCTGGCGCCGGTGAACGCGCCTTTCTCGTGGCCGAACAGTTCGGATTCGATCAGTGTCTCGGGGATGGCCGCACAGTTCACCGAGATCATCGGTGCCTTGGCCCGCCGCGAAAGGTTGTGCAGGGCGCGGGCCACCAGCTCTTTACCGGTGCCCGATTCGCCCTGGATCAGCACATTGGAGTCGGTGGGCGCGACCTTGCGGATCTTGCTGTACATGTCCTGCATGGGCGGGCACGAGCCAATGATGCCGATTTCGCCATTGGCTGCTGCCGCGGTGCCTTTGTCGGCCGCTGCGGCCTTGCCATTGCTGGCGCGTGGCTCGGCAGCCGGTGCCGCCGCGGGGGCGTTCTGCCGGTCGCGGAGGATGCGTGCCACTGCCTGCAGCATCTCGTCGTGGTCGAAGGGCTTGGCGATGTAATCCACCGCGCCCATTTTCATCGAGTCCACCGCCGAGCGCAGGCTGGCGTAGCTGGTCATGATCAGCACCGGCGTACCCTGGCCGAGCTTGATCAGCTCGGTACCGGGCGCACCTGGCAGACGCAGGTCGCTGACGATCAGATCGAAGGTGGCAATGCTGAAGCGTTCCTGGGCTTCCTGCACCGAGCCGGCCTCGCTGACCTGGTACTGGTTCCGCTCGAGCAGGCGACGCAGGGCCGAGCGGATGATGGTTTCGTCTTCGACGATCAGAATATGCGGCATTGATTCAATTCTCTCGACGGTCTCGAATTTCAGGGGACGTCGCTACGACATGCCGGGGCAGGGTCACGCGGATCCGGGTGCCACGTTGCCGTTCGATATCGGCAGGGCTGTCGATGGTGATTTGCCCATAATGCTCTTCCACGATGGAATAGACCAGAGCGAGCCCCAGTCCGGTGCCTTCGCCCGGGTCCTTGGTGGTGAAAAAGGGCTCGAACAGGCGGTCCATGATGCTCTTCGGAATCCCGCTGCCCTCGTCCTCGACGATAAGGTCTACCGTGTGCTCGCTGATTTCGCTGCGCACGCGCACGGCACTGCCTGCCGGCGAGGCGTCGCGGGCGTTGGAGAGCAGGTTGATCAGCACCTGGGCCAGGCGCTGCGGGTCCCCTTCGGCCCAGTGGTCGGGGTCGCAGAGGTTGAAGAACTGCACTTCGAAATTGCGCCGGTTCAATGCCAGCAGGCCGATGGCGTCCTGCGCCACTTCGGCCAGGCACACCGGCTCTTCGCTGTTCTGGTGGCTGCCGCCGGCATGGGCAAAGCTCATCAGCGACTGGACGATGCGCGACACCCGCTTGGTCTGCTCGAGGATCTGGCTGGACAGCTCGGTGATTTCACCGTCGCCCTCGCGCTCCTCGCGCAGGTTCTGGGCCAGGCAGGCGATGCCGGTGATCGGGTTGCCGATCTCGTGGGCCACGCCTGCCGCCAGTCGGCCAATGCTGGCCAGGCGTTCGGAGTGCACCAGCTTGTCTTCCAGCGCCTGGGTTTCGGTGAGGTCTTCCACCAGCAGTACCAGGCCACTGTTACCCGGTGCCAGCGGTTCGTCGATGGCCGCCTTGTGCAGGTTCAGCCAGCGCGGCTGGCCGTCCAGCGCCAGGCGCTGCTTGTGCAAGTGCTCGTCCGGCACGTTGATGAAGCCCTGCAGCAAGCCACGCCAGGGTTCGTCGATGGTGACCAGGCGTGAGCCGACCACGTGCTTGGCGGCGATACCGGTCAGCTCTTCCATGGCCTTGTTCCACATGAGGATTTCCTGGTCCTTGGCCAGCGAGCAGACACCCATGGGCAATTCCTGCAGGGTCTGGCGGTGGTAACGGCGCAGGGCATCGAGTTCGGCCGCCAGGCCGGTCAGGCGCGAGTGGTAGTCCTCAAGGCGGCTTTCGATGAAGTGGATGTCCTCGGTCACGTAGTTCTCGTTACCGGACTTGTACGGCAGGAAGCTCTCGACCATGTCCTGAGCCACACTCGGTCCCATCAGGCCGGACAGGTTGGCCTCGATGCGATCGCGCAGGCGGCGCAGGGCATAGGGGCGTCGCTCGTCGAACGGCAGGTAGAGGTCACGCAGGGCTTGCTCCACTTCTTTTTGCGCCGCCTTGGCGCCGAGCGGTTTGGCCAGCTGGGTAGCGAACTCCTGCGGCGAGGCGGCGTGCAGTTCGCGGCGCTGGGGGCGGCGCACGTTGTCCACGGCGCAGGCTTCTGCCGCGCTGACCTCTTCGTTGCTGGCGTTGGTGAACAACGAGATCAGGGTGAACAGCAGCACGTTGGCTGCCAGCGAAGCGATGGCCGCCATGTGCCAGCTGGTGTCGTCCAGCACATAGATCATGTCCAGCAGCGGGATATAGAAGCCCTGCAGGTTGCCCAGCAGCGGCAGCAACATGGTCACCATCCACACCAGGGTGCCGGCCAGCAGCCCGGCGATGAAGCCGCGGCGGTTGGCGGTGGGCCAGTACAGCACCGACAGCACCCCTGGCAGGAACTGCAAGGTGGCGACGAAGGCGACGATGCCCAGGTTGGCCAGGCTCTGGTGGTTGTTCTGGGTCAGGTAGAACATGAAACCGGCGGTGATGATGGCGACGATCAGCGCGCGGCGGGTCCACTTCAGCCAGCGATAGATATTGCCCTCTGCCGGTGGTTGGTACAGGGGCAGCACCAAATGGTTGAGGGCCATGCCTGACAGCGCCAGTGTAGTGACGATGATCAAGCCACTGGCAGATGCCAAGCCGCCGACGTAGGCCAACAGTGCCAGTGCCTTGTTGTTGGCGGCAATCCCCAGGCCCAGGGTGAAGTACTCGGGGTTGGTGCTGGCGCCCAGGCGCAGGCCGGCCCACAGCACCAGGGGTACGGCCAGGCTCATCAGCAGCAGGAACAGCGGCAGGCCCCAGCTGGCGCTGACCAGCGAGCGCGGGTTGAGGTTTTCGGTGAAGGCCATGTGGTACATGTGCGGCATGACGATGGCCGAGGCGAAGAACACCAGCAGCAGGGTACGCCATGGGCCTTCCTGCAGCGGAGTATGCAGCGCCGCCAGGGCGGTCTGGTTCTGCAGCAGCCAGACCTCCAGTTCGTGAGGCCCGCCGAACACCCCGTACAGGGCGTACAGGCCGACCCCGCCCAGGGCCAGCAGCTTGATCACCGACTCGAAGGCGATGGCGAACACCAGCCCTTCATGCTTTTCACGAGTGGCAATGTGGCGCGAACCGAAAAAGATGGTGAACAGAATGATCAGTGCGCAGAACGCAAAAGCCACCCGGGCCTTGACTGGCTCGCCGGTGAGGATGCTGATCGAGTCGGCCACCGCCTGGATCTGCAGGGCCAGCAACGGCAATACCCCGATCAGCATGATGATGGTGGTCAGGGCGCCGGCCCAGGTGCTGCGAAAGCGAAACGCCAACAGGTCGGCCAGCGATGACAGCTGGTAGGTGCGGGTGATCTTCAGGATCGGGTACAGCAGCACCGGCGCCAGCAGGAATGCACCGGATACCCCCAGGTAACAGGCGAGAAAGCCGTAGCCGTACTGGTAGGCCAGGCCCACCGAGCCATAGAAGGCCCAGGCACTGGCGTATACGCCCAGCGACAATGTGTAGGTAAGCGGGTGGCGAATGATCGAGCGCGGGATCAGCCCGCGTTCGCTGATCCAGGCCACGCCGAACAGCACCATGAGGTACCCGGCGCTGATCAGGATCATCTGGGTCAGGCTAAAGCTCATCGGCATCTCGTTGGCTCTGCAGGATGAAGGTGACGACGATCAGGATGAGCCAGAGCAGGTAAGGGCGGTACCAGGCTCCGGTCGGCTCGATCCACCAGTCCATGATGGCCGGGGAGAACAGGTAGATCCCCACGACCAGAAGCAGGACCAAACGATAGATGTACATGCTGGCCTCGATGGTTGGGCGCTGCGGGCTTGGACTTATTATTGGCGCAAATGGCGGGGGGGATGCTAGCGGGAATCCATGGTCTTCGCCAAGGTTTTGAATTTGTTGGGCTTTTGATTTTCAGATACGGGTTGCCCGGGGCAACCCTGTGGGAGCGGGTTTACCCGCGAAAGGGCCGAGCCTGCGTTAGCGCAAATCAGCCTCTGGCACCGTGGTGCGCTGTGCAATCCGCTCAGGCTGCCACTGCTTCCGCGCCACCGCCAACACTTCAGCCGGCGTCGCCAGCAGCAGCTCGGGGTCGGCCTTCTGCCCCAGCGCCCGCAATGCCCGCAACAGCAACGGTGTCGCATGCTCAACCTGCAACGGCGGCGAACGGTATGACTTGCCCAGCTTGTGCCCGTCCGGCTGCACGATCAGCGGGATATGCAGGTAGCGCGGCTGCGAAAAGCCCAGCAGTTCCTGCAGGTACAGCTGGCGCGGAGTGTTGTCGAGCAGGTCGGCGCCACGCACGATGTCGGTAACACCTTGCCAGGCATCGTCCAGCACGACTGCCAACTGGTATGCATACAGCCCGTCGCGGCGCTGGATGACGAAATCGCCCACCTCACGGCCCAGGTGCTGCTGGTACTCGCCCTGCACCCGGTCGGTAAAGCGGTAGATCAGCTCCGGTACCCGCAAGCGGATCGCCGCGCCGTCACGGGCATGCCCGGCGTTGCGGCAAAAGCCCGGGTAGATCCCGTTGTAACCTTCCAGCTGTTTGCGCGAGCAGGTGCAGGCATAGGCCAGGCCCAGGTTGAACAGGCGGTCGACCACTGCGGCATAGGCATCGTGCCGCTGGCTCTGGAACACCACCTCGCCATCCCACTCCAGGCCGTAGCGCTCCAGCGTCTGCAGGATCGCATCGCGGGCGCCGGGCATTTCCCGGGGCGGGTCAGTGTCCTCCATGCGCAGCAGCCAGCGGCCGTTGACGGCACGGGCATCAAGCCAGGAGGCGAGGGCGGCGACCAGCGAGCCGAAGTGCAGGAAGCCGCTGGGGGTGGGGGCGAAGCGCCCGATGTAGCGGGAGTCATTCATGGCTTTGGGGTTTCTGAAAATGAAACGGGGCGCCTGATGCGCCCCGTCCGGATTGGAGAAAAATCAGCCTTTGCCGACTGTCTTTTCCTTTTTCTCCGCAATTTCCTTGCAATCGAAGCACAGGTCGGCAGTCGGGCGTGCTTCCAGCCGGCGCAGGCCGATCTCGATGCCGCAGGATTCGCACCAGCCGTATTCTTCGTCCTGGATCTTTTGCAGGGTCTTGTCGATTTTCTTGATCAGCTTGCGCTCGCGGTCGCGGTTGCGCAGCTCGAGGGCAAACTCCTCTTCTTGAGACGCTCGGTCTGCCGGGTCTGCAAAGTTGGCTGCTTCTTCCTTCATATGGTCTACGGTCTTGTCGACGCCGACCATCAACTCTTGCTTCCAGCCAGTGAGAATTTTGGTGAAGTGCTTGCGCATGGGCTCACCCATGTACTCCTCACCCTTGGTCTCCTGATAAGGCGCGACCCCATAAAGATTCTGGTTGGCTTTTTGCTTTTCTAGGGTGGACATGAATAGACCGCCTCTCACTCATCTGATCCAATGCGCAGGATGCTCCATCTCCGGCGACCGCCGGCCCTGCGACTGCGAGCCGCCGAACTTACCAGATAGATCGGGGGTGCGCTACCCCGCCCGATCCTGGCAATTGACCGCAGCGCGAGCCGTACGTTCGGTGGCGTGCAGAGGTAGAATCTCTAGTTTAGACCCTATTGAGAGAAGGTCATGGCCCACCCCTACAGTGCGCGCAGCCGCGCCATCGAACCCTTCCACGTCATGGCGCTGCTGGCCCGGGCCAATGAGCTGCAAGCCGCCGGGCACGACGTGATCCACCTGGAAATCGGCGAACCGGACTTCACCACGGCTGCACCGATCGTCGCCGCTGGCCAGGCTGCACTGGCCGACGGGCACACGCGTTACACCGCCGCACGCGGGTTGCCGGCGCTGCGCCAGGCCATTGCCGGCTTTTACGAGCAGCGTTATGGCCTGAGTATCGACCCCGAGCGCATCCTGATTACCCCCGGTGGCTCCGGCGCGCTACTGCTGGCCAGCAGCTTGCTGGTCGACCCGGGCAAGCACTGGCTGCTGGCCGACCCCGGTTACCCCTGCAATCGCCACTTCCTGCGCCTGGTCGAAGGTGGTGCGCAACTGGTGCCGGTAGGGCCCGAGGTGAACTACCAGCTCACCGCCGATCTGGTCGACCGTTACTGGGACAAGGATTCGGTCGGCGCGCTGGTTGCCTCGCCGGCCAACCCGACCGGCACCGTGCTGGGCCGTGACGAGCTGTCCAGCCTGGCAAAGGCCGTTCATCAGCGCCATGGTCACCTGGTGGTCGACGAGATCTACCACGGCCTGACCTATGGCATGGATGCACCCAGCGTGCTGGAAGTCGATGACTCGGCGTTTGTCCTGAATAGTTTTTCCAAGTATTTCGGCATGACCGGCTGGCGCCTGGGCTGGCTGGTCGCCCCCCCTGGCGCAGTGGCCGATCTGGAGAAGCTGGCGCAGAACCTGTACATCAGTGCACCAAGCATGGCCCAGCATGCCGCGCTGGCCTGCTTCCAGCCGGAAACCCTGGCCATTCTCGAAGAACGCCGCGCCGAATTCGCCCGCCGCCGCGACTATCTGTTGCCTGCCCTGCGCGAACTGGGCTTCCGGATTGCCGTCGAGCCGCAGGGGGCGTTCTACCTGTATGCCGATATCAGTGCCTTTGGCGGTGATGCATTCGCCTTCTGCAGGCACTTTCTGGAAACCGAGCACCTGGCCTTCACCCCGGGGCTGGACTTCGGCCGCCACCTGGCCGGGCACCATGTGCGCTTTGCCTACACCCAGAGCCTGCCACGCCTGGAGCAAGCGGTGCAGCGTATCGCCCGTGGCCTGCGGAGCTGGCAAGGCTGATGCGGTTTTCTCCTTCACTCGAACAGGGCCGCCTGCTGCGCCGCTACAAGCGTTTTCTCGCGGACATCGAGCTGGCCGGCGGCGAGCAGATGACCATCCACTGCCCGAACACCGGCTCCATGCTCAATTGCATGCGTGAAGGCGGGCAGGTGTGGTTCAGCCGCTCCAACGACCCCAAGCGCAAGCTGCCCGGCACCTGGGAAATCAGCGAAACCCCGCAGGGGCGACTGGCCTGCGTGAACACCGGGCGGGCCAATGCGCTGGTAGAAGAGGCCCTGCGCGCCGGCAGCATCGCCGAACTGGCCGGTTTTACCGCGCTCAGGCGTGAAGTGGCCTACGGCGAGGAAGGCAGCCGCATCGACTTTCGCCTGGAGTTCGACGGCGCCCCGGCCTACGTCGAGGTCAAGAGCGTGACCCTGGGCTTCCCCGACAGCACGGTGGCGGCCTTCCCCGATGCGGTCACCCAGCGTGGTGCCAAACACCTGCGCGAGCTGGCTAAACTGGCCAGGCAGGGGGTACGGGCGGTGCAGTTGTATTGCGTGAACCTGACCGGCATCGACGCCGTGCGCCCGGCCGAAGAAATCGACGCGGCCTATGCCCAGGCCCTGCGCGCCGCCGTGGCGGATGGCGTGGAGGTGCTGGCCTATGGCACCCGCCTGGATCCTGAAGGAATCGTCATCGACCGCGGTTTGCCAGTGCTGCTTACCCCTTGAGCCAGATGCCCAGGCTGTCTTCATGGCAGCCCAGGGCCTGCAGTTGCTCACCTTCGCAGGGGCCGGCGACACATTCGCCGCTGTCGATCAGGAACAGCGCGCCATGATGGGCGCAGTGGATCAGGCTGGCACTTTCATCGAGAAACGCATCCCCTGCCCAATTCAGCGGGATACCCCGATGCGGGCAGCGGTTGCGGTACAGGTACACCAGGCCCTGGCGACGCACACCGAACAGTTCGGTGCCGTCTACGCTGAAGGCGCGGCCTTGGCCTTCGGTCAGGCCGTCGGAGGTACAAAGGAAGTGCATGGCAGGGACGACTCGTGAAACAGATGATGGCTTGACGCTTCAATGCGAATAATTATCAAATTGCCCGCATTCGCTGCGTCCGGCTGTCTATGGTGCGCAGTTCTGCCGCCCGCCACAAGGCGCGCGGCCCGCCTTAAGAAGGAAACCCGATGATGCGCCGTCCTGTCGCCGTGCTCGGCTTGTTCGCAAGCCTTGTGCTCTCCACCCAGGCCCTGGCGGCCCAACTGCCGCAGCGTTGGGTCAGCGCCGGCGGTGCACTGAGCGAGTGGATAACCGCGCTGGGTGGTGAAGCGCGGCTGGTCGGCGTCGACACCACCAGCCAGCACCCGGCATCGTTGAAGTCACTGCCCAGTGTGGGTTATCAGCGGCAGCTGTCGGCCGAAGGCATCCTGAGCCTGCGACCGGATGTGCTGGTGGGCACCGACGAAATGGGGCCGCCGCCGGTGCTGGCGCAAATTCGCACAGCCGGCGTGCAGGTCGAGCTGTTCTCCAGCAAGGCCGAACTGGCTGCGGTGGATGCAAACCTCAAGCACCTTGGGCAGTTGCTTGGCGCAGAAGCGCAAGCTTCGGCGTTGTCGGCGGATTATCACCAGCAACTTGACGCCTTGCAGGGCAAGGTCAGGCAGGCCCAGGCCGGGCAGAAGGCGCCGGGGGTGTTGTTGCTGGTCGGGCATGCCGGTGCCAAGCCGCTGATCGCCGGGCAGGGCACCGCCGGTGACTGGCTTTTGCGCCAGGCTGGCGGGCGTAACCTGGCAGAGCACCAGGGTTACAAGAACTTCTCCAATGAAGCACTGGCCGCGCTGGACGCCGATGTCGTGGTGGTCTCCGACCGGGCGCTGGCTGATGATCAGGCCTTGCAAGCACTGCTGAAAGAAAACCCGGCGTTGGCGGCCTCGCGCGCCGTACGCGAGAAGCGCCTGGTGTCGCTTGACCCGACCCTGCTGGTCGGCGGGCTGGGGCCACGCCTGCCGGCGACCTTGCAGTCTTTGGCTGGCACCTTCTACCCGGCAGCCCAGGCCAGCTTCGCACAATGAAACAGCGGGTCCAGCCACGTACGCTGTTCGTTTGCCTGAGCCTGCTGTGCCTGTTGGCGGTGTGGTTGTCGCTGGCCTTGGGGCCGGTCAGCCTGCCGCTGTTCGATACCCTGCGCGCCGGCCTGCGCCTGCTGGGGTTGCCAATTAGCGCTGACGGTTTGCAACAGGCCGAGATGATCCTGGGGCAGATTCGCTTGCCGCGTACCTTGCTGGGGCTGGCGGTGGGCGCAGTGCTGGCGTTGTCTGGCGTGGCCATGCAGGGGCTGTTCCGCAACCCGCTGGCCGACCCCGGGTTGGTGGGGGTGTCTGCCGGCGCGGCGATGGGGGCAGCGGTTGCCATCGTTGGCGGCGCCTGGTTTGGCGGCATGCCGGATGCCTTCGCGCCCTATCTGCTGTCGTTCTGCGCTTTTGTTGGCGGGCTTGGGGTAACCGCGCTGGTCTACCGGCTAGGCCGGCGCGATGGCCAGACCAACGTCGCCACGATGCTGCTGGCCGGTGTGGCGATGACCGCGCTGGGGGGCGCGGCCGTGGGGCTGTTCTCTTACCTGGCCGACGACGCCACCCTGCGCACGCTGACGTTCTGGAACCTGGGCAGTCTCAATGGCGCCAGTTACCAGCGGCTGTGGCCGCTGCTGCTGGTGGCGGCGGGTGTTGCACTGTGGCTTCCGCGTCGGGCCAAGGCGCTGAATGCCCTGCTGTTGGGGGAGTCCGAGGCGCGGCACCTGGGGGTTGATGTGGAGCGGCTCAAGCGCGAGCTGGTGTTCTGCACGGCGCTGGGCGTGGGCGCTGCAGTGGCCGCTGCCGGCCTGATCGGCTTTATCGGCCTGGTGGTTCCGCACCTTGTACGCCTGCTGGCCGGGCCGGATCACCGCGTGGTACTGCCCGCCTCGTTACTGGCAGGGGGCGTGCTGATGCTGTTCGCCGACCTGGCGGCGCGGCTGTTGCTGGCGCCTGCCGAGCTGCCAATCGGTATTGTAACGGCATTCATCGGTGCGCCGTTTTTCCTGTTATTGCTGATACGAGGGCGCAGCTGATGTTGCAAGTCGAGGGCCTGCACCTGCGTCGGGGCAGCAATGAGGTGCTGCATGACATCAGCGTACAGCTGAGCCCGGGGCAGGTAGTGGGTGTACTTGGCCCCAACGGTGCGGGCAAGAGTAGCCTGTTGGGCGTGCTGTGCGGCGAGCTGGCGCCCGACCGCGGGCATGTCACGCTACTGGGCCGGCCGCTGGCCGACTGGGCCGGCCAGGAACGCGCCCGGCGCCTGGCGGTGCTGCCGCAAATCTCCAGTTTGGGCTTCTCGTTTCGGGTCGAGGAAGTGGTGAGCATGGGGCGCATGCCCCATGGCACCGGGCAGCGCCGCGATGCAGAAATCATCGAGGCGGCGTTGCGCGCGGCAGATGCCTGGCACCTGGTGGGCCGCAGTTACCTGGCGCTGTCCGGCGGCGAACGGCAGCGTGTTCATCTGGCCAGGGTACTGGCGCAACTGTGGCCGGGGGAGGCGGGCACCACGCTGCTGCTCGACGAGCCGACCTCGATGCTCGATCCGCTGCACCAGCACACCACCCTGGAAGCCGTGCGCCGCTTCGCCGACCGTGGTGCCGCGGTGCTGGTGATTCTGCATGACCTGAACCTGGCGGCGCGCTATTGTGACCGTATCCTGCTGCTGGAACAGGGCCGCTGCCATGCGTTCGCCTCGCCCGAAGCTGTGCTGACGCCCGGGTCGTTGAAAGAGGTATACGGGATCGATGTGCTGGTACAGGCGCACCCGGAGCGCGGGCATCCGTTGATCATCACGCGTTAGGAGGCATTGCCGATGCGCTTTGCGCTTTTGTCCGGCTTGTGGCTGTGCATGGTGCTGGTGCTGGGTGGCTGCCAGGCCAGCCTGCCGCCATTGCCCGCCTGGCAAAGCAGTGAGGGGCGCAGTGATCCGCAGCTGGGACAGATAATCGATCTTGCCAGTGGCCAGCGGATCAGCCCTGAGCAGTTGCTGCAGCGTCTGGCGGTCGCCCCCCGGGTTCTGGTCGGCGAGAAACATGACAACCCTGACCATCACGCCTTGCAACTCTGGTTGCTGCGGGCCCTGCAGGCTCGGCGTACGCAGGGCAGCCTGCTGCTGGAGATGTTGCAGCCCGAGCAGCAGGCTCGGGTGGACAAGGCTGCCGGGCAGCCGTTGCCGGCAGACCTGCCCAAGGCCCTGGACTGGCAGGAGGGCTGGGATTGGCAGCTTTACGGCCCGATCGTTACTGAAGCCTTGCAAAAACGCGGTGTGCCGTTGCTGGCGGCCAACCTTTCTCCCGCCGAAATGCGCCAGGCCTACCGCCAGCCGGCCGCGTTGGCGGGCGAGCAGTCCAATACGCCAGCGGTGAAAGCCGCCCTGTTGGAAGAGGTGCGCGCGGGGCATTGCGGGATGCTGCCGGAAAGCCAGTTGCCGGCGATGCTGGCCGTGCAACAGCAGCGCGACCGGCGCATGGCCGAGCGCCTGCTGGCCGCGCCGCAGCCGGCAATGCTGTTCGCCGGGGCCTATCACGTGCGCAAGGACCTGGGTGTGCCATTGCACCTGGCCGACCTGGGCGCACAGGGGGAAAGCAAGGTGCTGCTGCTGGCCGAGGTTGGCGAAAAGGTCGAGGCAGCCGAGGCTGACTATGTGTGGTACACGCCGGCGATGCCGCAGCAGGATTACTGCGCTCAGCTGCGACGATAGGACCGGGTGGAATTCAGGCAAAAAAAGACCCGGCAAAAAGCCGGGTCAATAACCGTGATTAGCCTGATGAGGAGATAATCTGAGAGTCCGAACCAGGGGCTCTTAGCTTATCCAACCAGTCTCGCGACCAGTTGCGATAATCATAACGATTCTCATTTTCACGTCAATCCATTTTCACGATTATTTTGGATTTTTTTGTGCCGGGCCTTTCGCATCCAGTTGCTGGTTAAGTGCTTCTTTGCGTTCGAGCGGCAAGTCGTTCCAGTGCATGTCCAGCAGGGCGCCTTCAATGGCATACAACAGCACCTTCGATGCGCGGAACCCTCGTGTCTTCACGGCCTGGTAGGCACCCACCGCGCCCAGGCGGCGCAAATCCGATGCACTGTGGATGCCGGCTGCATGCAGCCACTGCGCAGAGGTCTTGCCAAGGTTCTTCAGATGCTGCAATTCATCGTTCATCTAGCCTCCTTGCGATGGCTGAACGGGTCTTGGGGGATAAATCGCGAGCAGGTCAGAGAGGAGTGTAGCGGGGGTTGGGGAATACGCGGCTTTTTGCCATCGGGGTGGATGAGCTGTTCTGTACCGGCCTCTTCGCGGGCTTGCCCGCGAAGAGGTCAGAGCAGGAGAGTGATGAGGTTAAAGGCCCGGCAGGCGCTGACGAATCTGTTCGATGACCTGGTTCATGCTGCTGGCATCCTGGGTATCGACCCGGGTGCTTTGTTCCAGCTCGTGGGCATCCAGCGGTTCACGGCTGGCCTGCTGGGCCTTGACCACTTCCAGGGTGGCATCCGACGGGTCGGTGTTTTCTGCCTGGCGCTGTTCCAGCCAGCTGGCGATCACCGCGTCCGGTGCGTTGCAGTCGAGGATCAGGAACGGTACGCCCGTCTCGCTGGCGACAGCCGCTGCTGCCAGGCGCTGCCCGCGTTGCAGGTAGGTGGCATCGAGTACTACCGGAAACCCGGCGCGCAGCACCGTTGACGCAACCTCGTGCAGGCGCTGGTAGGTGGCAGCACTGGCATCCTGGTCGTAGATACCGCCGGCCAATTGGCCGGCATCCTGCGCCGGCTGTTCACCGAACAGACGCTTGCGTTCCACATCCGAACGCACGCGAACCGCGCCCAGGGCTTCGACCATGCGCATGGCCACATGGCTTTTGCCTACAGCCGAGACACCGTGGGTGATTGCCAGCAGGCGCGACGGGATGGCGCTGTAGCTCTCGGCCAGGTTGGCGTAGTTACGGTAGGTGCGCAGGGTGGTGGCCCGTTGCACGCCATCAGCATTGGCCGGCATGCTGAACAGCGCCACCTTGGCCCGCACCAGTGCGCGGTAGGCTTTGTAGAAGTTGAGCAGTTCCAGGCCTTCGTAGTCACCGGTCAGTTCCAGGTACTGGCTGATGAAGCGTCGCGCCAGGCACTTCAGGCCCCGGTCTTCCAGGTCCATGGCCAGGAAGCCGGTGTCGGCGTAGACGTCGGTCAGGCGGAACGGTTCGTTGAACTCGATGCAGTCGAAGATCACCACCTTGCCATCGATCAGCGTGGCGTTGCCCAGGTGGATGTCACCGTGGCACTCACGGATAAAGCCATTGGCCTTGCGTTTTTCCAGCAGCCCGTGCAGGCGCTCGAAGCTGCTGCGGGCCCAGGCCTGCAGGGCATCGAGTTGCTGCAGGTCGGCCTTGTCGCTGAGGAACGGGCGAATCTGCTCGAAGTTCTGCTCCACAGGCGCCATGACGCTGTCCGGCGTGCCCAGTGGGTGCTCTACCGGCACGCGCGGCGCCTGCAGGTGGAATTCGGCAATCTGCTGGGCCATCTGGTCGATGTGCGCGGCATTCAGTTCGCCATTGGCCTGCAGGGTACTGAGCATCTGCCCCTGGGGGAACTGGCGCATCTTCAGCGCATATTCGATAGCCTCGCCTTCGCCACCGATCTGCGGTGCTTCGGCGCTGCCGGTAATCGGCAACACTTCCAGGTACAGGCCTTCGGTAAGGCGCTGGTTCAGGCGCAATTCTTCGTTACAGAAATGCTGGCGCTGGTCCAGGCCAGTGAAGTCGAGAAAGCCGAAGTTCATCGGCTTCTTGACCTTGTAGGCGTACTCGCCGGTGAGCAGCACCCAGGAGATATGCGTCTCGATGAGCTGGAACCCATCCACAGGGTGAGGGTACAGGGCTGGGTTCTGCAACGCAGTGATAAGGGCTTGGCTCACAGGAAAACCTTCCGGGGGCAGGGAATTCGAATGCGCCATTATGGTCAATGGTGCCGTCCCTGCCTACCGCCGGGCCGTCTGCCCAGCCTTTATAAAGTGCGTATAATCCGCCGCCATGACCCGAACCCGAAATTCCCGCACCCCTCAGAAACGCCCGACTGGCCGCTCCCGCGCCTGGCTGGGCTGGGCTTTGAAGCTCAGCCTGGTAGGCCTGGTGATCGTCGCCGGCTTCGCGGTTTACCTCGATGCCGTTGTCCAGGAGAAGTTTTCCGGCAAACGCTGGACCATCCCGGCCAAGGTGTACGCCCGGCCGCTGGAGATGTTCACCGGCCAGAAACTCAGCAAGGCCGACTTCCTCACCGAGCTCGATGCGCTCGGCTACCGGCGTGAAAGCGCGGCCAACGGCCCGGGTGCAGTGGCAGTCAACGGCAATACCGTCGACCTGAACACCCGTGGCTTCCAGTTCTACGAGGGCATGGAACCTGCGCAGTTCGTGCGCGTGCGCTTCTCCGGCGATTATGTGGCTGGCCTCTCCGGCGCCAACGGCAAGTCGCTTGACGTGGTGCGCCTGGAGCCGCTGATGATCGGCGGTATCTACCCGAAAAACCTCGAAGACCGCATCCTGATCAAGATCGACCAGGTGCCCAAATACCTGCTCGAGACCCTGGTAGCGACCGAAGACCGCGATTTCTACAGCCACTTCGGTGTATCACCGAAGTCCATTGCCCGGGCGATGTGGGTCAATACCTCGTCCGGCTCGATGCGCCAGGGCGGCAGTACCTTGACCCAGCAGCTGGTGAAGAACTTCTACCTCAGCAGCGAGCGCAGCCTCAGCCGCAAGCTGACCGAGGCGATGATGGCCATGCTGCTGGAGCTGCACTACGACAAGCGCGAAATCCTCGAGGCCTACCTCAACGAGGTGTTCGTCGGTCAGGATGGCCAGCGGGCCGTGCACGGCTTTGGCCTGGCCAGCCAGTTCTTCTTCAGCCAGCCGCTGTCCGAGCTGAAGCTGCACCAGATCGCCTTGCTGGTGGGCATGGTCAAGGGGCCGTCCTATTACAACCCGCGGCGTTACCCTGATCGTGCCCTGGCCCGCCGTAACCTTGTACTTGACCTGGTGGCCGAGCAGGGCGTGGCCAGCCAGGCCGAAGTCGATGCGGCGAAGAAGATGCCGTTGGGCGTGACCAAGCGAGGCAGCCTGGCCGACAGCTCGTTCCCGGCCTTCCTCGACCTGGTCAAGCGCCAGCTGCGCCAGGACTACCGTGACGAAGACTTGACCGAAGAAGGCCTGCGCATCTTCACCAGCTTCGACCCGATTTTGCAGATGAAGGCCGAAACCTCGATGAGCGAGACCTTCAAACGCCTGGCGGGGCGCAAGGGCGCTGACGAGGTGGAGTCGGCGATGGTCGTGACCAATCCGGAAACCGGTGAAGTGCAGGCGCTGATCGGTAGCCGCCAGGCAGGCTACGCTGGTTTCAACCGCGCCATCGACGCCGTCCGGCCTATCGGCTCGCTGGTCAAGCCGTCGGTGTACCTGACCGCGCTGGAACAGCCGAGCAAGTACACCCTGACCAGTTGGGTACAGGATGAACCGTTCTCGGTCAAAGGTGCCGACGGCCAGGTCTGGCGCCCGCAAAACTATGATCGTCGCCCACATGGCACCATCTACCTGTATCAGGGGCTGGCCAACTCCTACAACCTGTCGACTGCCAAGCTTGGCCTGGAAGTCGGCGTGCCCAACGTGATCAAGACCATTGGCCGGCTGGGCGTGAATGTCGACTGGCCGGCGTTCCCGGCAATGCTGCTGGGCGCCGGTGGCATGTCGCCGATGCAGGTCGCGACCATGTACCAGACCATCGCCAACGGCGGCTTCAATACGCCGATGCGCGGTATCCGCAGCGTGCTTACCGCCGAGGGCGAGCCGCTCAAGCGCTATCCGTTCCAGATCCAGCAAACCTTCGATCCGGGGGCCATCTACCTGGTGCAGAACGCCATGCAGCGGGTCATGCGCGAAGGCACCGGGCGCTCGGTGTACAACACCTTGCCGCGTTCGCTGACCCTGGCTGGCAAGACCGGTACCAGTAACGATTCGCGCGACAGCTGGTTCTCCGGCTTCAGCCAGGACCTTTTGGCGGTGGTCTGGATGGGCCGTGACGATAACGGTAAAACACCGTTTACCGGTGCCACCGGTGCCCTGCAGGTGTGGACCAGCTTCATGAAAAAAGCCGACCCCCTGCCGCTGGACATGCCGCAGCCGGACAACGTGGTGGAGGCCTGGATCGACCCCTACAGTGGCCATGGGTCTGATGGCAGCTGTCCGGGAGCTGTGCAGATGCCGTATATTCGCGGGAGTGAACCGCCCGCCGGCGCGACCTGTGGCGGCGAACAGAATCCGGCAGAATCAGTCATGGACTGGGTCAAAGGCTGGATGAATTAAGCGCAGGCTGCATTGATGAGGTGTTACGTGAACAAGTGGCTGTTTCCTGCCGTGACGGCGCTGGTTGTGCTCCAGGGCTGCTCCAGCGTCCAGCGCGGCAATATTCCGGTGGTCGACTCGAGCACCCGCGTGTCCAACAGCGAACGTGTAACGGCCAACCGCTCGGCGGGTGGCTACAATGCGGGCACTGCGCAAGCGCAGACGCTGCCAGAAGACTCTGGCGTCACCGTGATGATCCCGCAGGGTGCTGGCGCTTCAGGCATCCAGACGTTCCCGGCGGCCAATGGCGCGGCGCCCATCAGCACCTCGCCGATCACCCCGGGGCCAATTACCCCAGGCCCGGTCAGTTCGGCGCCGATGACCACCAACCCCAACCCGATCGCCGATGAACCGTTCGATATCGCCTCGATGAATAGCGCTCCGGCGAGCACCAGCGCGCCAACCGGCATTCCGCGCAGCAACACCGCTGCCGGTGGCCTGTCGGCCGATGAACAGCTGGACGGCCCGGTGCTGGCGCTGCTGACCACCGCGAAAACCCAGCAGGGCAGCGGTGATTTCAACGGTGCTGCGTCGAGCCTCGAGCGCGCCCAGCGCATTGCCCCGCGCGAGCCGCAGGTGCTGTATCGCCTGGCCCAGGTGCGGCTGTCGCAGGGTGATGCAGCGCAAGCCGAGCAGCTGGCGCGTCGGGCCCTCACGTATGCCAACGGTCGCCCAAGCCTGCAGGCTGCGCTGTGGAACACCATTGCCCAGGCCCGTGAAAAGCAGGGTGACAGCGCAGGTGCGGCATTGGCCCGTCAAAAAGCCCAGGTCAATTCGTGATGATCGAGCAACGCATTCTGGATATTGCCGACAACCTGCTGCTGATCGAGCGTGAGCTTCAGGTGCAGGGCTGGTGGGATGACGAACCACCAAGCGACGAGGCGCTGGACAGCACGGTGCCGTTTGCCGTTGATACGCTGAGCTTCGAACAGTGGCTGCAATGGATCTTCCTGCCGCGCATGAAGATCATCATTGAGCTGGGCCAGCAGCTACCCAACGCCTCCGGCATTCTGGTCATGGCAGAAACCGTGTTTACCGACCGACCAGAACAAAGTCGCGAGCTGCGCCGCCTGTTGGCAGCTTTTGATCAATTGATAGCTGCTTCCGCCTGATTTCTTCCGTTTTTCGTTCAAGGGCCGCAGATTGTGGCCCTTTTTTGTGGAAATCTTATTTATTCTGCTGCTGAAGCGATTTTTAGTGGTGGCAGTGGTTCATCTTGAGGAAAAATTGGCAATAATTTTTCTTGACTTGTACGCCGCAAATCACAAGAATCCAACTTCCGCTGTAGAGGGACTGCCAGAAGCAGACCCGCTAAGCAGATCATGAGGCGCACACCCGCGCCGACCTGTAACACCCCGCAACGCGTTACCTCGCGCTGGGTGGGAAAACCCCGCAACACTCTGGGGCGCTCCCAATACTTGCTCAGTCAGTGCTGACGTTCGCTCGTGCTCTGCTTGGCAGTAAACCTATTAAGACCCGTCCACTAGGGACGGTATTCTGGCGTTTTAGAGGTGAACAACGTGGAGCTTTTATCCGGCGGTGAGATGATCGTCCGCTTCTTGCGTGACGAAGGCGTCAAGCATATCTATGGGTACCCTGGTGGTGCTCTCCTGCATGTTTACGACGCACTGTTCAAAGAACCGGAAGTGGAACACATCCTGGTTCGTCACGAGCAGGCGGCAACCCATATGGCGGACGGCTACGCCCGCGCCACCGGCAAGGCCGGTGTGGTGCTGGTAACCTCCGGCCCGGGTGCGACCAATGCCATTACCGGCATTGCCACTGCCTATATGGACTCGATTCCGATGGTCATTCTGTCCGGCCAGGTGCCTAGCACCATGGTGGGTACCGATGCCTTCCAGGAAACCGACATGATCGGTATCTCGCGGCCGATCGTGAAGCACAGCTTCATGATCAAGAACCCGACCGAGATCCCTGAAGTTCTGAAAAAAGCTTTCTACCTGGCGCAATCCGGTCGCCCAGGTCCGGTCGTGGTCGACATTCCAAAAGATATGACCAACCCGGCCGAGAAGTTCGAATACGTCTACCCGAAAAAGGTCAAGCTGCGCTCCTACAGCCCTGCGGTCCGCGGCCACTCCGGCCAGATCCGCAAGGCCGCCGAGATGCTGCTGGCTGCCAAGCGCCCGATCGTATATTCCGGTGGTGGTGTGATCCTGGGCGGTGGCTCCGAGTCCCTCACCGAAATCGCCAAGTCGCTCAACCTGCCAGTCACCAACACCCTGATGGGGCTGGGTGGCTTCCCGGGTACCGATCGCCAGTTCCTGGGCATGCTCGGCATGCACGGCAGCTTCACCGCCAACATGGCCATGCACAATGCCGACGTGATCCTCGCCGTCGGTGCGCGTTTCGACGACCGCGTAGTCAATGGCCCGGCCAAGTTCTGCCCGAACGCCAAGATCATCCACATCGACATCGACCCGGCGTCGATCTCCAAGATGATCAAGGCCGACGTGCCAATCGTAGGTCCGGTCGACAGCGTGCTCGGCGAAATGCTCGGCATCCTCAAGGAAATCGGCGAGCAGCCTGAAAAGGCGGCGCTGGATGCCTGGTGGAAGCAGATCGACGAATGGCGTGGCGATGGCGAGATGTTCCCTTACGACAAGGGCGACGGCAACGTCATCAAGCCGCAGAAAGTCATCGAAACCCTGTGCGAAGTGACTCATGGCGATGCTTTTGTCACCTCCGACGTGGGCCAGCACCAGATGTTCGCGGCGCAGTACTACCGCTTCAACAAGCCGAACCGCTGGATCAACTCCGGTGGCCTGGGCACCATGGGCTTCGGCTTCCCGGCGGCGATGGGCGTAAAGCTCAGCTTCCCCGACCAGGACGTGGCCTGCGTGACCGGCGAAGGCAGTATCCAGATGAACATCCAGGAACTGTCCACCTGCATGCAGTACGGCCTGCCGGTGAAGATCGTCAACCTGAACAACGGTGTGTTGGGTATGGTCCGCCAGTGGCAGGACATGGCTTACAACGGTCGTCACTCGCACTCGTACGTCGAGTCGCTGCCTGACTTCATCAAGCTGGCCGAGGCCTATGGCCATGTGGGTATCCGCATCACCAGCCTGAAGGACCTCAAGCCGAAGCTGGAAGAAGCATTTGCGATGAAGGACCGTCTGGTGTTTATCGACATCGCGGTTGACCGCAGTGAGCATGTCTATCCGATGCAGATCAAGGATGGCTCGATGCGTGACATGTGGCTGAGCAAGACGGAGCGTACCTGATATGCGGCACATCATTTCCCTGCTGCTGGAAAACGAACCTGGTGCGTTGTCCCGTGTGGTCGGCCTGTTCTCCCAGCGCAACTACAACATTGAAAGCCTGACCGTGGCGCCGACCGAAGACCCGACCCTGTCGCGTCTGACGCTGACCACAGTTGGCCATGACGAGGTGATCGAACAGATCACCAAGAACCTGAACAAGCTGGTTGAAGTGGTCAAGCTTGTCGACCTGTCGGAGAGCGCTCACATCGAGCGTGAACTGATGCTGGTCAAGGTCAAGGCCACCGGTGCCCAGCGTGCCGAGATCAAGCGCACCACGGACATCTTCCGTGGCCAGATCGTCGACGTTACCGCCAGCGTGTACACCGTGCAGCTGAGTGGTACCAGCGACAAACTGGACAGCTTCATCCAGGCGATCGGCACTGCATCGATTCTCGAAACCGTGCGCAGCGGCGTTACCGGCATTGCCCGTGGCGACAAAGTGCTCAGCATCTAAATTCAAAAATTAGCGATGGCTCCGCAGGGGCCGAGATATAACCAGGGGTATTTTCATGAAAGTTTTCTACGATAAAGACTGCGACCTTTCCATCATCCAGGGTAAGAAAGTCGCCATCATCGGTTACGGCTCCCAGGGCCACGCTCAGGCGTGCAACCTGAAAGACTCCGGTGTAGACGTTACTGTCGGTCTGCGTAAAGGTTCGGCTACTGTTGCCAAGGCTGAAGCCCACGGCCTGAAAGTTGCCGACGTTGCCTCCGCCGTCGCTGCCGCCGACCTGGTCATGATCCTGACCCCGGACGAGTTCCAGGGCGCTCTGTACAAGAACGAGATCGAACCGAACATCAAGAAGGGCGCTACCCTGGCCTTCTCCCACGGCTTCTCGATCCACTACAACCAGGTTGTTCCGCGTGCCGACCTCGACGTGATCATGATCGCGCCGAAAGCCCCGGGCCACACTGTTCGCTCCGAGTTCGTCAAAGGCGGCGGCATCCCTGACCTGATCGCCATCTACCAGGACGCCTCGGGCAACGCCAAGAACGTCGCCCTGTCCTACGCCGCTGGCGTCGGTGGCGGCCGTACCGGCATCATCGAAACCACCTTCAAGGACGAGACCGAAACCGACCTGTTCGGTGAGCAGGCTGTTCTGTGTGGCGGTACCGTCGAGCTGGTCAAAGCCGGTTTCGAAACCCTGGTTGAAGCTGGCTACGCGCCGGAAATGGCCTACTTCGAGTGCCTGCACGAGCTGAAGCTGATCGTTGACCTCATGTACGAAGGCGGCATCGCCAACATGAACTACTCGATCTCCAACAATGCCGAGTACGGTGAGTACGTTACCGGTCCGGAAGTCATCAACGAAGAATCCCGCAAGGCCATGCGCAACGCTCTGAAGCGCATCCAGGACGGCGAGTACGCGAAGATGTTCATCTCCGAAGGTGCTACCAACTACCCATCGATGACTGCCAAGCGCCGCAACAACGCTTCGCACGGCATCGAGATCATCGGCGAGCAACTGCGCTCGATGATGCCTTGGATCTCGGCGAACAAAATCGTCGACAAAGCCAAGAACTAAGTTTTATCGCATCATGAAAAACGCGGCTTCGGCCGCGTTTTTTCGTTCTGGCAGTCAGCTTCTGGTATAAAGCAGACCAGTGGCCTGCTGTCAGAACCTGTTTCGCCGGCCCGTGTCGAACATTTTCCATCCTGTTGCAAGGTACCCTCCATGAGCGAACGTCCCGAAGAGCCGAACAAGCCCTCCGACGCCGAAAGCCTGCTACCTGTCGATGAGCACGTTGAAGAAGGGCATGACGCGGAAGGTCGCAAGGTGCGCCACCGCGGCATCTACCTGCTGCCCAACCTGTTCACCACCGCCAACCTGTTTGCCGGCTTTTATTCCATCATCAACTCCATGAGCGCGCAGAGCGCCCTGAGTGCGGGTGACCCGCGCGAGGCGAGCAAGTACTTCGCCTTTGCCGCCATCGCCATCTTCGTGGCCATGGTGCTCGACGGCCTGGATGGCCGCGTTGCGCGGATGACCAATACCCAGAGTGCCTTCGGCGCCGAGTACGACTCGCTGTCGGATATGGTCGCCTTTGGCGTGGCCCCGGCGTTACTGGCATTTGGCTGGGCACTGGGTGACATGGGCAAGGTCGGCTGGATGGTCGCCTTCATCTATGTAGCCGGTGCGGCACTGCGCCTGGCCCGGTTCAATACCCAGGTCGGCACCGCCGACAAGCGCTACTTCATCGGCCTGGCCAGCCCGGCTGCTGCGGGTGTGGTGGCCGGTACCGTATGGGCGTTCAGTGACTACGGCATCCAGGGCTCCAAGCTGTCGTTCCTGGTGGCGTTGCTGGTGGCTGCTGCCGGCATGCTGATGGTCAGCAACATCAAGTACAACAGCTTCAAGGAGCTTGACCTGAAGGGTCGTGTGCCGTTCGTGGCGATCCTTGCCGTGGTCCTGGTGTTTGCGGTGGTGTTCAGCGATCCGCCGCGTATCCTGCTGCTGATCTTCCTCGCCTATGCAGCGTCGGGCCCTGTCCAGTTCCTGCTCAAGGCCCGCCGGCGTAAAGGGTGACAAACATTTAATGCTGGAATAACCCTCCGGCTCCATAGTCTTACTGGTATACCCTTTACCAGTGCTATGGAGCCGACCATGCTCATCAAGCTTCCCAGGTCTTCCGAGTGCAAGGCGTCGGAGATCACCCCCGAAGGCATTTACCTTTCCCGTCGCACCTTGCTGGGTGGCGCCATGGCTGGCCTTGCCCTGGGTTCACTGCCGGGCAGGGTGAGTGCAGCCGAAGCCTCCCGCTATGCCGATGTACAGGCCGGTACTCCGCCAAGCTGGTTCACCGACAAACTTGCAGCCACGCGCTGGCAAGCGGTAACAGTGAAGGACGAAGCGATCACGCCGTTCATGGATGCTACCCACTACAACAACTTCTATGAGTTCGGGCCTGACAAGGGCGATCCGGCGGCCAATGGCGGCAGCCTCAAGACCGAGCCCTGGTCGGTGGTGGTGGATGGAGAAGTCGGCAAGCCTGGGCGCTATGCGCTTGAGGACTTCGTCAAACCCTACCAGCTTGAAGAACGCATCTACCGACTGCGCTGTGTCGAAGCCTGGTCGATGGTCATTCCCTGGCTGGGTATTCCCTTGGCGCAGGTGCTCAAGCAGGTTGAGCCCACCTCCAATGCGCGCTATGTGCGGTTCGAGACCTTGAAGGACCCAGAGCATATGCCTGGGCAGCGTTCGGGGTTCGCCCTGATCGACTGGCCTTATAGAGAGGGGTTGCGCCTGGACGAGGCGATGCATCCCTTGGCCATCCTGGCAGTGGGCATGTATGGCCGGGAGCTGGCCAATCAGAATGGCGCCCCATTGCGGCTGGTGGTGCCGTGGAAGTATGGCTTCAAGAGCATCAAGTCTATCGTGCGCATCAGCCTGGTTGCCGAACAGCCTGGTACTACCTGGGAAGGGTTGGCGCCGGATGAATATGGTTTTTATGCCAACGTGAACCCGACGGTCGATCACCCTCGCTGGAGCCAGGCGCGTGAGCGTCGGCTGCCCAGCGGGTTGTTCAGCCCGAATGTGCGTGAGACACAGATGTTCAATGGCTACGCCGATGAGGTGGCGTCGCTGTATGCCGGGCTTGATCTGCGGAAGAACTACTGATGCGCTATCCCTGGTTTCGCCTGGCCATCTTTGTTGTGGGGTGCCTGTTCCCGGCGTGGTGGTTATATGAGGCTGCGATGAATCTGCTCGGGCCGGATCCTGGGAAGATCATCATGGACCGTCTTGGGCTTGGGGCGCTTACCTTTCTTTTGATTACCCTGAGCATGACCCCGCTGCAGAAGCTGACGGGATGGTCGGGCTGGGTCGTGGTGCGTCGGCAGCTGGGGCTGTGGGTGTTTGCCTATATCGTGCTGCATATCCTGGCCTACCTGTTCTTTATTCTCGGGCTGGACTGGGGGCAGTTGGCGGTGGAGTTGCGCAAGCGGCCTTACATAATAGTGGGGGCGCTGGGGTTCCTTGGGTTGCTGGCGTTGGCGGTTACCTCGAACCGGTATAGCCAGCGGCGTTTGGGGGCGCGGTGGAAGAAGCTGCACAGGCTGGTGTATGCGGTGTTGGGGTTGGGGTTACTGCATTTTTTGTGGATTGTTCGTTCGGATCTGCGGGAGTGGGCGATTTATGCGTTTATTGGGGTGGTGTTGATGGGGTTGAGGATTCCAGCGGTTTCGCGGGGGTTGGCAAGGTTGGTCAGGAAGCAGGGTAGGGCGGTTTGATGATGGGGTAGGTTGCGGGGTGCCTGTCTTGGGATCGAGTTGGGTTTGAAAGGTGCTCGCCTTTGTTTCTTTGGCGCCTATCAGATCGAGCGCCGCCCGCGCGGCGCATCGCGGATAAATCCGCTCCATTTGTTGCAACGTGCCGAACCTGTTACGCCATGGTCGCCTGCCTTGGTGCATGTCTTGAGTCTTGCAAACCGCAGACAACCATGGCCTGTCAGGCATGGCCACGTTGCAACAAATGTAGGAGCGGATTTATCCGCGATGCGCCGCGCGGGCGGCGCTCGATCTGATAGGCGCTGAAGGGGTTGTGGCGAGCACCTGTTAGCCCTGATGCGGTCTTTTCCCCTTATATTCACTTTCTTGAAATTAAAGATTGACGCCCTTTCGAATCCCCTTATAATGCGCCCCACTTCCAGCGACAATGGAACGACAAACTCCTTGAAATTCAACGAGTTAGGTGGTTCAGGCGATGCTGTAAGGGCTTCGATCGAAAGATCGGCAGCGGTGATAAAGGCAGTTGACAGCGGATTTAAACGCTGTATTATTCGCCTCCCGCTACGAGAGATCGCAGCGAGCCAAGTGTTTGAAGCTAAACGAGTTTCTCGGAAAAAACTTCAAAATAAACGCTTGACAGGCTCTGAGGAAAGCGTAGAATGCGCGCCTCGGTTGAGACGAAAAGCTCTTAACCAAACGCTCTTTAACA
>NZ_CM181239.1:4895000-5340000 GCF_059295275.1 Pseudomonas sp. 9_2_1 | reverse complement strand
GATCCTGAAACCGTATGCGTACAAGCAGTGGGAGCCTACTTGTTAGGTGACTGCGTACCTTTTGTATAATGGGTCAGCGACTTATATTCAGTGGCGAGCTTAACCGAATAGGGGAGGCGTAGCGAAAGCGAGTCTTAATAGGGCGTTTAGTCGCTGGGTATAGACCCGAAACCGGGCGATCTATCCATGGGCAGGTTGAAGGTTAGGTAACACTGACTGGAGGACCGAACCGACTACCGTTGAAAAGTTAGCGGATGACCTGTGGATCGGAGTGAAAGGCTAATCAAGCTCGGAGATAGCTGGTTCTCCTCGAAAGCTATTTAGGTAGCGCCTCATGTATCACTGTAGGGGGTAGAGCACTGTTTCGGCTAGGGGGTCATCCCGACTTACCAAACCGATGCAAACTCCGAATACCTACAAGTGCCGAGCATGGGAGACACACGGCGGGTGCTAACGTCCGTCGTGAAAAGGGAAACAACCCAGACCGTCAGCTAAGGTCCCAAAGTCATGGTTAAGTGGGAAACGATGTGGGAAGGCTTAGACAGCTAGGAGGTTGGCTTAGAAGCAGCCACCCTTTAAAGAAAGCGTAATAGCTCACTAGTCGAGTCGGCCTGCGCGGAAGATGTAACGGGGCTCAAACCATGCACCGAAGCTACGGGTATCATCTTATGATGATGCGGTAGAGGAGCGTTCTGTAAGCCTGTGAAGGTGAGTTGAGAAGCTTGCTGGAGGTATCAGAAGTGCGAATGCTGACATGAGTAACGACAATGCGAGTGAAAAACTCGCACGCCGAAAGACCAAGGTTTCCTGCGCAACGTTAATCGACGCAGGGTTAGTCGGTCCCTAAGGCGAGGCTGAAAAGCGTAGTCGATGGAAAACAGGTTAATATTCCTGTACTTCCAGTTATTGCGATGGAGGGACGGAGAAGGTTAGGCCAGCCTGGCGTTGGTTGTCCAGGTTTAAGGTGGTAGGCTGAAATCTTAGGCAAATCCGGGATTTCAAGGCCGAGAGCTGATGACGAGTTGCCTCTAGGCGACGAAGTGGTTGATACCATGCTTCCAAGAAAAGCTCCTAAGCTTCAGATAACTGGGAACCGTACCCCAAACCGACACAGGTGGTTAGGTAGAGAATACCAAGGCGCTTGAGAGAACTCGGGTGAAGGAACTAGGCAAAATGGCACCGTAACTTCGGGAGAAGGTGCGCCGGCGAGGGTCAAGGACTTGCTCCGTAAGCCCATGCCGGTCGAAGATACCAGGCCGCTGCGACTGTTTATTAAAAACACAGCACTCTGCAAACACGAAAGTGGACGTATAGGGTGTGACGCCTGCCCGGTGCCGGAAGGTTAATTGATGGGGTTAGCGCAAGCGAAGCTCTTGATCGAAGCCCCGGTAAACGGCGGCCGTAACTATAACGGTCCTAAGGTAGCGAAATTCCTTGTCGGGTAAGTTCCGACCTGCACGAATGGCGTAACGATGGCGGCGCTGTCTCCACCCGAGACTCAGTGAAATTGAAATCGCTGTGAAGATGCAGTGTATCCGCGGCTAGACGGAAAGACCCCGTGAACCTTTACTATAGCTTTGCACTGGACTTTGAATTTGCTTGTGTAGGATAGGTGGGAGGCTTTGAAGTGGGGACGCCAGTTCTCATGGAGCCATCCTTGAAATACCACCCTGGCAACTTTGAGGTTCTAACTCAGGTCCGTTATCCGGATCGAGGACAGTGTATGGTGGGTAGTTTGACTGGGGCGGTCTCCTCCCAAAGAGTAACGGAGGAGTACGAAGGTGCGCTCAGACCGGTCGGAAATCGGTCGTAGAGTATAAAGGCAAAAGCGCGCTTGACTGCGAGACACACACGTCGAGCAGGTACGAAAGTAGGTCTTAGTGATCCGGTGGTTCTGTATGGAAGGGCCATCGCTCAACGGATAAAAGGTACTCCGGGGATAACAGGCTGATACCGCCCAAGAGTTCATATCGACGGCGGTGTTTGGCACCTCGATGTCGGCTCATCACATCCTGGGGCTGAAGCCGGTCCCAAGGGTATGGCTGTTCGCCATTTAAAGTGGTACGCGAGCTGGGTTTAGAACGTCGTGAGACAGTTCGGTCCCTATCTGCCGTGGACGTTTGAGATTTGAGAGGGGCTGCTCCTAGTACGAGAGGACCGGAGTGGACGAACCTCTGGTGTTCCGGTTGTCACGCCAGTGGCATTGCCGGGTAGCTATGTTCGGAAGAGATAACCGCTGAAAGCATCTAAGCGGGAAACTTGCCTCAAGATGAGATCTCACTGGGATCTAGAATCCCCTGAAGGGCCGTCGAAGACTACGACGTTGATAGGTTGGGTGTGTAAGCGCTGTGAGGCGTTGAGCTAACCAATACTAATTGCCCGTGAGGCTTGACCATATAACACCCAAGCAATTTGCTCATGCAGATTGCGGTGGTGAAGATGACACGAACCGAAAGTTCGCACTGTTCACAAAGCATCACAACTATCACATATCCGAATTCGCTGGGCTGTCCATCTGGACATTCTGGCTACAGAATTTCTTGACGACCATAGAGCATTGGAACCACCTGATCCCATCCCGAACTCAGTAGTGAAACGATGCATCGCCGATGGTAGTGTGGGGTCTCCCCATGTGAGAGTAGGTCATCGTCAAGATTCATTTCGCAAAACCCCTATCTGCGTATGCAGGTAGGGGTTTTGTCTTTTCCGCTGGAAAAGTTTTGTCTACATGCGTGCCATGGCCCCAGCGATGCCCCGTGATATGGTTCCGCATCAGAATCCACCGCCTTCCAGGGAATGCTCAATGGCCACTACCAACCTCCACCCCGGCTTCATGATCGTCCACGGCAACCGCCTGGATGACCTGCGCAGCCTGGTGGTGAGCTGGATGCGTCGCTACCCGCTGGCGCCGCTGGAAAATGAGATCGCCCTGGTGCAGAGCAACGGCATCGCCCAATGGCTCAAGCTGGCATTGGCCGAAGACCCGTTGGAAGGTGACCTGGGTGGCTGCGGGATTGCTGCTGCGATCGATGTACAACTGCCGGGCAGCTTCATGTGGCAGCTGTATCGTGGCGTGCTGGGCCGGGAGGAAATCCCCGAGGTATCCCTGCTCGACAAAGCTCCCCTCACCTGGCGCCTGATGCGTCTGCTGCCGGCCTTGATCGAACGCCCGCATTTCGAGCCGCTGCGGCGTTTCCTCACCGACGACAGCGACCTGCGCAAGCGTTACCAGCTCAGTGAGCGCCTGGCAGACCTGTTCGACCAGTATCAGGTCTACCGCGCCGATTGGCTAAAGGACTGGGCCGCTGGCCAGCACTTCCTCAACACCGCTCGTGGCGAGCGCAAACCGCTGCCACCGGGGAACCGCTGGCAGGCCGAACTGTGGCGGGCCTTGCTGGACGACGTCGGTGAGCAGGGCATGGCCCAGAGCCGCGCCGGGGTGCACCAGCGCTTCATCGAACGTATCAACAGCCTGGAGCAGGCGCCTGCAGGGCTGCCATCGCGGGTGATAGTGTTCGGCATTTCCTCGCTGCCAGCCCAGGCCCTGGAAGCACTGGCGGGGCTGGCTCGGTTCAGCCAGGTACTGCTGTGCGTGCATAACCCCTGCCGCCACCACTGGGCCGATATCGTTGCCGACAAGGACCTGCTGCGGCACCAGTACAAACGCCAGCAACGCAAGCAGGGCATGCCGCTGCAGCTGGATGACCAGTCGCTGCACCAGCATGCTCACCCGTTGCTGGCCGCCTGGGGCAAGCAAGGCCGCGACTACATCAACCTGCTCGACAGCTACGACGACCCCGGTAGTTACCAGGGCGTGTTCAGCGATGGCCGTATCGACCTGTTCAGCGACGGTTCGCCCACTACTCTGCTCAACCAGTTGCAGGACGACATCCTCGAACTGCGCCCGCTTGCCGAGACCCGCGAGCTGTGGCCGCCAGTGGATACCAAGCAAGACCGCTCGGTGCGCTTTCACATCGCTCACAGCCCGCAGCGCGAAGTGGAAATCCTCCACGACCAGTTGCTCGCCCGCTTCAGTGCCGACCCCACGCTGCGCCCGCGTGACGTAATCGTCATGCTGCCGGCCATCGACACCTATGCACCGCATATTCGCGCGGTGTTCGGGCAGTTGCAGCGCAACGACCCGCGTTACATCCCGTTCACCCTGACCGACCAGGGCCAGCGCGGCCGCGAGCCTTTGTTGATTGCTCTGGAGCACCTGCTCAAGCTGCCAGACAGCCGCTTCGCGGTCAGCGAAGTGCTAGACCTGCTGGACGTGCCCGCAGTACGCGCTCGTTTCGGCATTCGTGAAAGCGACCTGCCTACGCTGCATCGATGGATCGAGGGCGCGGGCATTCGCTGGGGGCTCAACGCCGAGCAGCGGGCCAGCCTGGGCCTGCCTAGCGGGCTCGAGCAGAACAGCTGGCGGTTCGGCCTGCGGCGAATGTTGCTGGGTTACGCCGTAGGTGTCGGCGAAGCCTGTGATGGCATCGAACCCTATGATGAGATCGGTGGCCTTGATGCGGCACTGATCGGCCCACTGGTCGCGCTGCTCGACGCCCTCGAAGTGGCTTGCCAGGCGTTGTCCGAGCCCGCGACCGTAAGCCAGTGGGGTGAGCGCTTGCATGCCTTGCTGCAGGTATTCTTCCTGGCCGAGGGCGAGCGCGACGAGTTTCTGTTGATGCAGTTGCAGGATCTGCGCGACAGCTGGCTTGAAGTGTGCGAGACCGTCGGCCTGCAAGATCCACTGCCACTGACCGTCGTGCGCGAAGCCTGGCTGTCGGGTCTTGACCAAGGCAAGTTGTCCCAGCGTTTCCTCGCAGGCTCGGTCAACTTCTGCACCCTCATGCCGATGCGCGCCATTCCGTTCCGGGTGGTCTGCCTGTTGGGCATGAACGATGGCGACTACCCCCGTGCCCAACAACCGCTGGATTTCGACCTCATGGCCAGCGATTACCGCCCAGGTGACCGCTCGCGCCGCGAGGATGACCGCTACCTGCTGCTTGAAGCGCTGCTGTCCGCACGTGACCAGTTGTACGTCAGCTGGGTCGGGCGCAGTATCCGCGACAACAGCGAACGCCCGGCGTCGGTATTGATCGGTCAGTTGCGCGATCACATCGCTGCTGGCTGGTACCTCGCGGGTACAGAACAGGGGCAGCCAGTAGAGCAGGGCGAGCAGCTGTTGCATGCCCTGACTCAGGAACACCCGCTGCAGCCGTTCAGCCCTCGGTATTTCCAGAAGGGCAGCCCGCTATTCAGCTTTGCCCACGAATGGCAGGTATTGCACCGGCAAGGCGAGGAGCAGCAGGGCGAACCCGGCCTGCCGCCTTATCACGACGATGAAGCCTTGAGCCTGACCCAGCTGAATGACTTTTTGCGCCACCCGGTGCGGCACTTCTTCAGTCAGCGCCTGAAGGTGTACTTCGAAGCATTGGCGGCACCGACCCCGGACGAAGAACCTTTCGTACTCGACACCCTGCAACGCTACGGCGCCAGCGAAAGCCTGCTGGTGGCAGCCTTGGCCGAGCCTGACCAGGCCGAGCAAGCCCTGCAGGCCCAGGCCAGGCGCCTGCAGGCCTGTGGTTTGCTGCCCCTGGCCGGTTTCGGCGAACTGCTGCAGCGCGAGCTGATCGAACCCTTGCCCGACCTGCTGCAACGTCATCAGCAGCTGCTGCAACGCTGGCCACAGCTGGTGGAGGGCGCATTGCCGGTGCATTTCGAGCACGCTCAGCACCGCCTCGAAGGCTGGCTGGGCCGGGTGTTCCAGGCCGATGACCAGAGCCTGCTCAGCATTACCACAGTACCCAATACCATCAGCGCGGGGCGCAACAACCTCAAGTGGCACCGCCTGATCGCGCCCTGGGTCACGCACCTGGCGGCCTGCGCAGCTGGCTACCGCTACAACAGCGCGCTGGTGGCCAGTGACCTTACCCTGCTGCTTGCGCCGGTGGCGCAAGAGCAGGCGGCGCAACTGCTGGGCGATTTGCTTGTGGCGCGTCAGGCGGCGATGAACGCGCCGTTGCCCGTCGCCGTCAAGACTGCCTTTGCCTGGCTGGCCCAGGACGATGCCGACAAAGCCCTGGCCGCAGCAGCCCGCGCCTACGAGGGGGACGAGCGCACCAGCTTCGGCGAGCGCAGCGAGAGCATCGCCCTGGCGCGCCAATACCCCGACTTCGCTGCGCTCACCGCCGACGAAACCTTCGAAGGCTGGTGTGAAACCCTGTACCGCCCGTTGTTCAACGCCCCCTGGCAGACGCTGGGCAACCCGGAGAAAGGCGCATGACCCAGGACCGTCCCCTGGCACTCAGTTTCCCCCTGCATGGCAGCCAGCTGATCGAGGCCAGCGCAGGCACAGGCAAGACCTTCACCATTTCGGCACTGTACCTGCGTCTGATCCTCGGCCACGGCGGCGAGCAAGGCTTCGAGCGTGAGCTGCTGCCACCGCAGATCCTTGTCGTGACCTTCACCGACGCCGCCACCAAAGAGCTGCGCGAGCGCATTCGTGCCCGCCTGGCCGAGGCCGCGCGCTTCTTCCGGGGCGAGCTGGAAATCGCCGATCCGCTGCTGCACCAGCTGCGTGACGATTATCCGCACGAATCCTGGCCGCGCTGTGCTGGCCGCCTGGAGGTCGCGGTGCAGTGGATGGACGAAGCAGCGGTATCGACCATTCACGGATGGTGCCAGCGCATGCTGCGCGAACACGCCTTCGACAGCGGCAGCCTGTTCACCCAGACCTTGGAGACCGATCACAGCGAGCTGCTGGGCCAGGTCATGCGTGATTACTGGCGGCGCTTCTGCTACGGCATGCAAGGCGATGCACTGGCCTGGGTGCGTGGCCACTGGGGTAGCCCCGATGCCTTGCTGCCGCGGATCCGCCCACTGTTCGGCCGGGTACGCAGTGGGCAGGATGGGCCCGAGCCCGCCGCCCTGATTCAGGCATCGCTGCAGCAGCGTGGTGAGCAGCTGGCCCGGCTGAAGGCGCCCTGGGCGCTGTGGGCAGAAGAGCTGCGGCAGATCTGCCGCGATGCGCTGGCCGCCAAGCAGGTGGATGGCCGCAAGATGCAGGCCCGTTACTTCGAGCCCTGGTTCGATAAACTTTGCGCCTGGGCCGGCGATGAGCAAGTCGCTGAACTCGACCTGGGCACCGGCTTCACCCGCCTGACCCCTGCGGGCATGGCCGAAGCCTGGAAGGGCACGCCACCCGAGCACCCGGCCCTCGACGCCATGCAGACCTTGCAGCAACAATTGCAGGCCCTGGACAGCCCGGATGCCCCCCTGCTGGAGCATGCTGGCAACTGGGTATCGGCACGCTTTGAAGTGGAGAAACGTCGGCGTGCGGAAATGGGTTTCGACGACATGCTCGTGCGCCTGCAGCACGCCCTGGCAAGTGACGCCGGCGAGCGCCTGGCCAGCCTGATTCGCGAACAGTTCCCGGTCGCGCTGATCGACGAATTCCAGGACACCGACCCGGTGCAGTACGGCATTTTCGAACGCATCTATCAGATCAGTGAAAACCGTGCGCAAACCGGCCTGTTCATGATCGGCGACCCCAAGCAGGCGATCTACGCATTCCGCGGTGCCGACATCTACACCTACCTCGCCGCGCGGCGCGCCACCAGCGGCCGTTTGCACAGCCTGGACACCAACTACCGTTCCAGCAAGGCCATGGTCGCGGCAGTCAACCAGGTGTTCCTGCAGGCCGAGGCGCGTGAAGCTGGGCGGGGTGCGTTCCTGTTCCGCGAAACGGATGACAACCCGCTGCCGTTCATCGAGGTGCGCGCCAAAGGCCGTGGCGAGCATCTGCTGATCGACGGTGTGGCCAGTGCAGCGCTGCAATGCTGGCAGCTGGAAAGCGAAGAGCCGGTCTCCAGCACCGTCTACCGACAGAAACTGGCCGCCAGTTGTGCCAGCCATATCGTCGCCCTGCTCAACGGCGGCCAGCAAGGCACTGCAGGCTTCCAGAATGGCGAGGGTGAACTGCGCCCGTGCCTGCCCTCGGACATCGCCATCCTGGTGCGCGATGGCCACGAAGCGCAGATGGTCCGTGCTGAGCTGGCGGCCCGTGACGTGCGCAGTGTGTACCTGTCCGACAAGGACTCGGTGTTCGCCGCCCAGGAAGCTCACGACCTGCTGGCGTGGCTCAAGGCGTGCGCCGAGCCCGACTCGGAGCGCCTGCTCAAGGCCGCCCTGGCCAGCCTTACGCTAGGCTTGTCGCTGGCGGCGCTGGACCGGCTGAACCAGGACGAGCGTGTCTGGGAAGGCTGGGTCATGCGTTTTCGCCACTACCGTGACACCTGGCAGCGCCAAGGTGTGTTGCCGATGCTGCGGCACCTGCTGCATGACTTCGAGCTGCCACGCACACTGATCCGCCGCAGTGATGGCGAGCGGGTGCTGACCAACCTGCTGCACCTGGCCGAGCTGCTGCAACAGGCTGCTGGTGAGCTGGACGGGGAGCAGGCACTCATCCGCCACCTGGCCGAGCACCTGGCCAGTTCCGGACAGGCTGGCGAAGAGCAGATCCTGCGCCTGGAAAGCGACGAGCAGTTGGTGAAGGTGGTCACCATCCACAAATCCAAGGGGCTGGAATACCCCCTGGTCTACCTGCCGTTCATCTGCACCAGTAAACCGGTGGACGGCAGCCGCTTGCCGCTGGCCTGGCACGACAGCGAAGGCAACGCCCACCTGACACTCACCCCGAATCAGCAACAGATCGAGCGCGCGGATGACGAGCGCCTGGCCGAAGACCTGCGGCTTCTTTACGTCGCCCTGACCCGTGCCCAGCATGCCTGCTGGCTGGGCGTTGCCGACCTCAAGCGGGGTAATCAGAAAAGCTCGCAACTGCACCGCTCGGCGTTCGGCTACCTGCTCGGTGGGGGCCTTGCGCTGACCGGCTCGCAACAACTCAAGGAATGGTTGCAAGCATTGGCGGCGTCCTGCCCGTACATCACTTGCCCAGGCCTGCCGCAGGCCGATGAACAGCCGTATCGCATGCCACACGCCGAGCGTGAACTGCTGCCGGCCCGCAAACCGCGTCGCGCCGCAGCCGAGCACTGGTGGATCGCTTCGTACAGTGCCCTGCGCGTCGGCGATCAGGCCCTCGGTGCCGATAGCTCGCAGGCACAGCAGTTGCTAGATGACGAAGTGGTCGATGCCCAGGTGCTGCGCGAGGTCCCCGCCGACAGCGGCGATATCCACCGCTTCCCGCGTGGACCAAACCCCGGCACCTTCCTGCATGGCTTGCTGGAATGGGCCGGCCGCGAAGGGTTCAGCGAGGTCAGCGGCAATGCGCAGTTGATCGAGCGAACCGTTGGCCAGCGCTGCAACCGCCGTGACTGGGCCGGCTGGATTCCCACCTTGACCGAGTGGATGCAACGCTTGCTGGGCGAGGCGCTGCCGTTGCCGGGCGACAACGCGTGCGTAACCCTCGGGCAGTTGCGTCATTACCAGATCGAAATGGAGTTCTGGTTCGCCAGCCACCAGGTCGACGCCGAACAACTCGACCGCCTGGTCGCCCGTCACACTCACCCCGGCCTGGCGCGCCCTGCCGCGCTGCCGACGGTGCTGAACGGCATGTTCAAAGGGTTCATCGACCTGGCGTTCGAGCTGAACGGGCGCTACTACGTGACCGACTACAAGTCCAACTGGCTGGGCCCGGACATCCAGGCCTACGATGCCATGGCCATGGAAAAGGCCATCCTCGAGCATCGTTACGACCTGCAGTATGTGCTCTACCTGCTGGCGCTGCACCGCCAGTTGCGCGCGCGCCTGCCGGATTACGACTACGACCGCGATGTCGGCGGCGCCCTGTTCATCTTCCTGCGCGGTGCCAGCAGCAGTGGTCACGGTGTGTATCACGCCAAGCCACCGCGCGAGCTGATCGAAACCCTTGATGCGCTGTTCCGTGGCGAGCACCCGCCCACGCAGCAGGACCTGTTTGCCGGAGTCGCGCCATGAGCCGTAGCCTTGTCGACCTGTTGCCCACTCCCTTGAGCGCCGAGCACCTGCTTGCGCTTAAACCACAGCATGACAGCGGTGACCTCCTGCAACTGCTCGACCGCTGGGTGGAGCGAGGCTGGCTGCGGGCCCTGGACCGGGCGTTCGTATCCTTCCTGGAAGAGCGGGCCCCCGGCAGTGACCCCTTGCTGCTGCTGGCGGCGGCACTGGCCAGCCACCAACTGGGGCACGGCCATGTCTGCCTGGACCTGCAGCAAACCCTGGCCGAGCCTGACTTCGCCCTGTCATTGCCGCCCGAAGGCGACGCTCTGACCGGGCCTTTGCTGCTGCCATCGCAATTGCTGGCCAATCTGGACCTGAACGCCTGGCGCAAGCGCATCGGCACCAGCCCGCTGGTAGCCACCGGCGACAGCCCTGGCCAGCAGGCCCGGCCCTTGGTGCTTAGCGGCGAGCGCCTGTACCTGCGCCGGTACTGGAGCTACGAGCGGCGCATCGACCATACCCTGCGCCAGCGTCTGACCCAGGCCGAAGCGCCGCTCGCCGACCTGCCGGGCCGCCTGGCACAGTTGTTCGAAGGTGGTGCCCCAGCAGGCCAGGTGGACTGGCAGAAACTCGCCTGTGCGCTCGCCACCCGCGCCGGGTTCAGCATCATCACCGGCGGCCCCGGCACCGGCAAGACCACTACCGTTGTGCGCCTGTTGGCTTTGTTGCAAGCGCCAGCGGTGGAGCAGGGCAGGCCGCTGCGCATTCGTCTGGCGGCGCCGACCGGCAAGGCGGCGGCGCGCCTGACCGAATCCATTGGCCAGCAGGTCGAGCGCCTGCAGGTCAGCAGTGAGGTACGCAGCCACATCCCCACCGAAGTCAGTACCGTGCACCGCCTGCTCGGCAGCCGACCAGGCTCGCGGCATTTCCGCCACCATGCTGGCAACCCGCTGCCGCTGGACGTGCTGGTGGTCGACGAAGCCTCGATGATCGACCTGGAAATGATGGCCAACCTGCTCGATGCCCTGCCGCCCCGGGCGCGCCTGGTGCTGTTGGGCGACAAGGACCAGCTGGCCTCGGTCGAGGCCGGCGCGGTGCTGGGTGACTTGTGCCGGGATGCCGAAGAGGGCTGTTATTCGCCTGCGACCGAAGCGTGGCTGGAGCATATCGGCGGCGAGTCCTTGGCAGGCAGTGGCCTCAAGTCTGGCGATGAACAACGCAACCCGCTGGCACAGCAGGTGGTGATGCTGCGTTTTTCCCGACGTTTCGGCGAAGGCAGCGGCATTGGCCAGCTAGCCCGGCTGGTCAACCGCCAGGACGCCTCCGCGGCGCGCAACCTGCTGGCAATGCCCCCGCCCGACGTGCACAGCGTGGCGCTCAAGCACGAGCAGGATCGCGCCTTCGACCGCCTGCTGCTCGATGGCCTCAATCGGGGTAGCGAAGGCCCGCAGGGTTATAGCAGCTACCTGCGCACCCTGGGGCGCTCTCGGCCGGCACTCGATAGCGCGTTTGACGACCCTGCGTGGGAGCAGTGGGCGGCCAAGGTGCTGCACGGTTTCGAGGATTTTCAGTTGCTGTGCGCGGTGCGTCGGGGGGCCTGGGGTGTCGAAGGCCTCAACGAGCGGGTGGCGCGGGTGCTGCACCAAGCCGGGCTGATCGACAGCCAGCAGCCCTGGTACGAAGGTCGGCCTGTATTGGTAACCCGTAACGACTACGGCCTGGGGCTGATGAACGGCGACATCGGCATCGCCCTGCGCCTGCCGGATGAGCGCGGCGAACCGCTGCTGCGGGTGGCCTTCCCGCGTAACGATGGCAGTGGAGGCGTACGCTTTGTCCTGCCCAGCCGGCTGAACGAAGTGGAAACGGTATTCGCCATGACCGTGCACAAGTCCCAGGGCTCGGAATTCAGCCATACCGCGCTGGTGCTGCCGGATGCACTGAACCCGGTACTGACCAAGGAACTTGTGTACACCGGTATCACCCGCGCCAAGCACTGCTTCAGCCTGATCGAACCACGGCAGGGGATTTTCGAAGAAGCAGTGGCGCGCAAGGTGCGGCGTATATCCGGGTTGATGCTTGAACAGGTCTGATCCTGCAGCTGCGGGCTTGCGTCCATCCCTCCTACAGTGATGCGGCCATGTGCTATCGTTGCGCCGATATCGGAAGGGACATAAGAGATTTCCCACATGAACGTGGCCGGGAGGCGAGTGACAAGCTGTGCGCTTTCGCTATTGCTGGCCGCCCTGTTTCTTATCGCAGGCCTTGCCCAGGCAGAAACAACCACGACCGCCGCCCAGGCGCAGCAACGCGCCAAAGCGGTCACCCAGGTAGTACTGGGCATCTTCAGCTACGCCCGCTGGCCCGTCGACCCCTCACCCTTGCGACTTTGCCTGGTCGGCCCGACCGAATACGCCGATGACCTGATCAAGGGCCATGTGCAGGAGTCGGGCCGCCCGCTGCAGGTGCGGCGCCTGCTGGCAGAAGATACCCAGGTCGCCCAGGCGTGTGACGCCGTCTACATCGGCAAACTCGACCAAGGCCAGCGAGACCGCCTGTTCCAGCGTGTCAGCGGCCACCCGGTATTGAGTATCAGCGAAGCGGGTGACCCGTGCACGGTCGGCAGCCTGTTCTGCCTGCGGGTCAGCGACCAGCAGGTGGCTTTTGAGGTCAACCTCGACTCGGTGGCACGTTCCGGGGTGCGTATTCACCCCAGTGTGCTGCAACTGTCGCGGCGTCGGGCGGTGCAGCCATGAAGCCGACACGCAAGCCAGGCCTGCGGCCAACCTTGCGCTCGGTGCTGGGCCGTGGCCACCTCAGCGTGGCCTTGCTCGCCGTCGGCCTGGCCGGGATTTCCCTGACCCTGCTGGGCGTGCTTGCGCTGCGCGTCTACGCCAACCAGAACCTGCACCTGATCGCCCGTTCGATCACCTACACCGTGGAAGCGGCAGTGGTGTTCGATGACAGCGCGGCTGCCAATGAATCGCTGGCGCTGATCGCCAGCACCGAGGAAGTGGCCGAGGCCAAGGTCTTCAACAACGAGGGGGTGCAGCTGGCGCACTGGCAACGCGGCGATACCGGCATGTTCGCGCAGCTGGAAGTGCAGGTTGCAACCGCCCTGCTGGATGAGCCGGTCAACCTGCCGATCATGCACCAGCAACAGCAGGTCGGGCACATCGAGCTGGTCGGCCAGGGCCGTAGCTTGCTGCTGTTCCTGCTCAGCGGCTTGGCCGGTATCGTGTTTTGCACGGTACTCAGTGCCTTGGCTGCGCAATATTTGTCACGGCGCCTGCTCGGCGATATCGTCCGCCCGTTGCGTGGCCTGGCCAGTGTCGCCCACGCTGCCCGCCGCGAACGCAGCTTCGACCGCCGCGTCCCGGAGGCGCCGATTGCCGAGCTCAACGAGCTGGGCAACGACTTCAATGCCTTGCTGGATGAGCTTGAGGTGTGGCACAGCCACCTGCAGAGCGAAAACCAGACCCTGGCCCACCAGGCCAGCCACGACAGCCTGACCGGCCTGCCCAACCGGGCGTTTTTCGAGGGCCGTCTGACCCGCAGCCTGCGCAATGCGGCGCGTCAGCAGGATCACCTGGCCTTGCTGTTCCTCGACAGCGACCACTTCAAGCAGATCAACGACACCCTCGGCCATGCCGTGGGCGATGAAGTGCTGATCAGCGTAGCCGACCGTATACGTGCCCAGCTGCGCGAGCACGACCTGGTGGCGCGCCTGGGTGGCGACGAGTTCGCAGTGCTGCTGACGCCTTTGCATTCGCGTCCGGACGCCGAGCACATCGCCGAAAAGATCGTGTCCAGCATGAAGCTGCCGGTGCAGCTGGACAGCGGCCGCAGTATCGCCACCTCACTGAGCGTCGGCATCGCCTTCTACCCGGATGACGGCGCTGACCCCGCCAGTCTTCTCAATGCCGCCGATGCGGCGATGTACCAGGCCAAGCGCAAACGCCCTGGCCAATGGCAAGTGGCGCAGACGGAACGGTCCGCCAATGAAATCGACAACAGGAGTTGAACCCGTGATGCAGGCTTTACGATTCTCCTTTTTGGCCATGCTGCTCGCTGTTCTGGCGCTGACCGGCTGCCAGAACACCCCGCCAAAGGGCCTTACCGCCGAACAGATTGCCGTGCTCAAGCGCGAGGGCTTTACCCCGACTGACGAAGGCTGGGCTTACGACCTGTCCGGCAAGGTGCTGTTCGGCAGCGATCTGGACAGCCTCAACGGGCAGAGCCAGGCGATTGTCGAGCGCATCGGCAAGGCGCTGCTCGGCGTTGGTATCCAGGGTGTGCGGGTGGATGGGCATGCCGATGCCTCGGGCAAGGCGGCCTATAACCAGCAGCTGTCTGCGCGCCGCGCGCAGAGCGTGACCAAGGCGCTGGTCGGGGTCGGCATGCAGGCGCAGAACATTCACAGCCGTGGCCTGGGCAGCACACAGCCCGTGGCGGACAACCGCACCAGCGCCGGGCGTACCGAGAACCGGCGAGTGTCCATCGTGGTGGCGTCCTACTGATCATTGACCCACAGGCCTGGCACCGGCTGCGCCGGTGTTCGCGGGTAACCCCGCTCCCACAGGGACTGTGTTGGCTTCGAGATCACACTGTACCTGTGGGAGCCAGCTTGCCGGCGATGGGCTGCGTAGCAGCCCCTTCATTCTTGAGCAAAGCGCATCTCCCGCGTCTCACCCATCAACAACGGCGCATTCGCCTCGGTCACCCCACGGATGTAATCCCACAACAAGGTAATGCGCTTCAACTTGCGCAAATCCTCCCGGCAGTACATCCAGAATTGCCGCGTCACCTCGATCTCCCCAGGCAGCACCGTGACCAGCCGGGGATCCTGCGCCGCCAGAAAGCACGGCAAGATCGCCAGCCCACGGCCCTGCAACGCCGCCGTGTACTGGGCGATCACGCTGGTACTGCGCAAGTGTGCATTGGCGTTGGGGATCAGGTTGGCCAGGTACAGCAGCTCGGAACTGAACGCCAGGTCATCCACATAGCTGATGAACGGATGCCGGGCCAGGTCCGACACCTGGCGGATCGGCGTATGGCTGTTCAGGTAATCCTGGGTCGCATACAGCCGCAAGCGGTAGTCGCACAGCTTGCAGCACACGTAAGGCCCGTGCTCCGGCCGCTCCAGGGCAATGACGATATCCGCCTCGCGCTTGGACAGGCTGATGAAGTGCGGCAGCGGCAGGATATCCACCGAAATAGCCGGGTAGGCATCGACGAAGTGGCTTAGTTGCGGGGTGATGAAGAAGCTGCCGAAGCCTTCGGTGCAGCCCATGCGCACATGCCCCGACAACGCCACGCCCGACCCCGAAACCTGCTCGCACGCCATGTGCAGGGTGCTCTCGATCGACTCGGCATAGCCCAGCAGGCGTTGCCCCTCGGCGGTAAGGACAAAGCCGTTGGTCCGGGATTTTTCGAACAGCAAGGTGCCCAGCGCACCCTCCAGCGAAGTGATGCGCCGCGACACCGTGGTGTAGTCGACGCTCAGGCGTTTGGCGGCACTGCTGGCCTTGCGGGTGCGGGCGACTTCGAGGAAGAACTTCAGGTCGTCCCAGTTGAGCGCGCTCAGGGATGTGAGGTCTTTTTGCATGATGATCCGGTTTTTTTGTGCGTTCTTGTTGGATGTTTGCACATCTATACTCGAAACATGCCTCAGGACGCCACCTCGCGTTTCCCGGCGCTGGCGATCTCGTCCCGACAATAATTCCAAGGAGAACGCAGATGAACGCACCGCAATCCCCTGACCAGACCAAAGTCGAGCAGGTCAAGCTGCTGATCGATGGCCAATGGGTCGAATCCACTACCAGCGAATGGCGCGACATCGTCAACCCGGCCACCCAGGAGGTGCTGGCGCGCGTGCCATTTGCCACCGCCGAGGAAGTCGACGCTGCCGTGGCGGCTGCCCACCGCGCCTTCCAGACCTGGCGCAACACCCCGATCGGCGCACGCATGCGCATCATGCTCAAGCTGCAGGCGCTGATCCGCGAACACACCAAGCGTATTGCCCAGGTGCTCAGTGCCGAGCAGGGCAAGACTCTGGCCGACGCCGAAGGCGATATCTTCCGCGGCCTGGAAGTGGTCGAGCACGCAGCCTCCATCGGCACCCTGCAAATGGGCGAGTTCGCCGAAAACGTTGCCGGCGGTGTCGATACCTATACCCTGCGCCAGCCGATCGGCGTGTGTGCCGGCATCACCCCGTTCAACTTCCCTGCGATGATCCCGCTGTGGATGTTCCCCATGGCTATCGTCTGCGGCAACACCTTCGTGCTCAAACCGTCCGAGCAGGACCCGCTTTCGACCATGCTGCTGGTCGAGCTGGCGCTGGAAGCCGGCGTACCGGCCGGGGTGCTCAACGTTGTGCACGGCGGCAAGCAGGTGGTGGACGCCATTTGCACCCACCAGGACATCAAGGCCATTTCCTTCGTCGGTTCCACCGAAGTGGGCACCCACGTGTATAACCTGGGCAGCCAGCACGGCAAGCGCGTGCAGTCGATGATGGGCGCAAAGAACCACGCCGTGGTGCTGCCTGATGCCAATCGCACGCAAACCGTCAACGCCCTGGTCGGTGCCGCCTTCGGCGCGGCGGGCCAGCGCTGCATGGCCACCTCGGTGGCGGTGCTGGTGGGCAAGGCCCGCGAATGGCTGCCGGATATCAAGGACGCCGCCAGCAAGCTCAAGGTCAATGCCGGCTGCGAGCCGGGCACCGATGTCGGGCCGGTGGTTTCCAGGCGTGCCAAGGAGCGTGTGCTGGGCCTGATCGAAAGCGGCATCCAGGAAGGCGCCAAGCTGGAACTCGACGGCCGTGACGTCAGCGTGCCGGGCTACGAACAAGGCAACTTTGTCGGCCCGACCCTGTTCTCGGGGGTGAAGACCGACATGCAGGTGTACACCCAGGAAATCTTCGGCCCGGTGCTGGTAACCCTCGAGGTCGAAACCCTCGACGAGGCCATCGCCCTGGTCAACGCCAACCCGTTCGGCAACGGCACCGGCCTGTTCACCCAGAGCGGCGCGGCCGCGCGCAAGTTCCAGAGCGAAATCGACATCGGCCAGGTCGGTATCAACATCCCGATCCCGGTGCCGGTACCGTTCTTCAGCTTCACCGGCTCTCGTGGCTCCAAGCTCGGCGACCTGGGCCCGTACGGCAAGCAAGTGGTGCAGTTCTACACTCAGACCAAGACCGTCACCGCTCGCTGGTTCGATGATGACAGCGTCAACGACGGTGTGAACACCACCATCAGCCTGCGCTAAGGAGCACCTCATGCGTATCGCATTCATCGGCCTGGGCAACATGGGCGCGCCCATGGCCCGCAACCTGATCAAGGCCGGGCACCAGCTGAACCTGTTCGACCTGAACAAGGCCGTGTTGGCCGAGCTTGCCGAACTGGGCGGGCAGATCAGCCCATCACCCAAGGACGCGGCGGCCAGCAGCGAGCTGGTGATCACCATGCTGCCGGCTGCGGCCCATGTGCGCAGCGTCTACCTGAACGAAGATGGCGTGCTGGCCGGCATTCGCCCCGGTACGCCAACGCTGGACTGCAGCACCATCGACCCGCAGACCGCGCGTGAGGTGTCCAAGGCAGCAGCGGCCAAGGGCGTGGACATGGGCGATGCGCCGGTGTCCGGTGGCACGGGCGGCGCGGCAGCGGGCACCCTGACCTTCATGGTCGGCGCCAGCGCCGAGCTGTTCGCCACCCTCAAGCCGGTGCTGGAGCAGATGGGCCGCAATATCGTGCACTGCGGTGAGGTCGGCACCGGGCAGATCGCCAAGATCTGCAACAACCTGTTGCTGGGTATTTCGATGATCGGCGTGTCCGAAGCCATGGCCCTGGGCAACGCGCTGGGCATCGACACCAAGGTGCTGGCCGGCATCATCAACAGTTCGACTGGGCGTTGCTGGAGCTCGGACACCTACAACCCATGGCCGGGCATCATCGAAACAGCGCCGGCATCACGTGGTTACACCGGTGGCTTTGGCGCCGAGCTGATGCTCAAGGACCTCGGGCTGGCGACCGAAGCCGCTCGCCAGGCGCACCAGCCGGTGATCCTGGGGGCGCTGGCCCAGCAGCTGTATCAGGCCATGAGCCTGCGCGGCGAAGGCGGCCAGGACTTCTCGGCCATCGTCGAGGGTTATCGCAAGAAGGATTGACGCAAAAGGTGGGCTTCATCGCGGGCCAGGCGGCCTTACCTCTGTAACTGCGCACCAGAGGGCAGGGCGCCTGTTCCGCGATTTTTTTTGCCTGTACCGGCCCTGTCGCCGGTAATGGTCACAAATCAGGCGAAGACGAAATACTTGCGCACGGTCTCGACCACTTCCCAGGTCCCTTTCATCCCCGGTTCGATCACGAACACATCACCCGCCTTCAGGTGCTTCGGCTCTTCGCCTTCCGGGGTGATGATGCAGTAGCCATCGAGGAAGTGGCAGAACTCCCATTTGTCGTAGTTGACCTCGAACTTGCCCGGGGTGCAGATCCAGGTGCCCATGATCTTGCTGCCGTCAGCCGACAGGTAGGCATTGAGGTTGACGGTGTGCGGATCGCCGCCGATGCGTTTCCACTTGGTGGCGTCCACGACCGGCGTCGGGCAGGTTTCGCGCAGGACGGTGATGAAATCGGACATGGCACAACTCCTGGTGACTGGCTGATTGACCCGTCACCATAGGGCTATTGGCGCAGGCGCAGTTGCCTGGGCTCGACGTCCAGCTGTCTGGACGCGCTATGCCAGTCGTTGGCCTCGACGGTGATGTGCGCTTGTGGGTCCTGCACGCTTATCGCGATGGCTCTGGCGGATTTCCTATGTTGCGACAAGTATTTTCCTACTTGGCTATCGGATCTATCTGGTGGAGATAAAAGGGAGTCATCACCAGTTCAGGCACCCCAGCAAGAAGGGGAGAGTTAAAGTTCCTCATCCCAAAATTGACTTGCCCAGAGGCACAGTACACAGCATTTTGAAACAGGCCGGTGTAAACCCGGCTCGTGGCGGTCCCAACCTGGGCGTCAGAGGAGACAACCAATGAAATTTCCGGTCGTATTGCACAAGGATGCCGGTTCGGATTACGGCGTGACCGTTCCCGATGTGCCGGGCTGCTTCTCCGCCGGTGCTACCGTTGCTCAGGCACTGGACAATGTCCATGAGGCGCTGGCGCTTCATTTCGAAGGGTTGGTCGCTGATAGGGAGGCACTTCCGCAGCCTCGGGAAGTTGATGTCCACGTGGCGAACCCCGACTATGAAGGCGGGGTCTGGGCCGTGGTGGATTTTGATGTCACGCCGTACCTGGGCAAGGCGGTTCGCTTCAATGCGACCCTGCCGGAAAACCTGCTGCAGCGGATCGATGAAAAGGTGAAGCGTGATCATCGGTACGCATCGCGCTCCGGCTTTCTTGCTTCTGCTGCACTGCGAGAGCTGGCGCTTACCCACTGATCAATGGTGCTTGCGCTCCGCCTATGCCCACCAGTACCGCACGAAGTGGAAGAACACTGGCGCCGCAAAGCATACCGAGTCCATGCGGTCGAGCATGCCGCCGTGGCCTTCGATCATGTGCCCCCAGTCTTTGACCCCGCGGTCGCGTTTGATCGCCGACATCACCAGCCCGCCGAAGAAGCCCATGGCGTTCACCGCCAGCGCCATCAGCGCGGCCTGCCAGAAGGTGAACGGGGTGATCCAGCACAGCAGGGCGCCGATCAGGGTCGCCAGCGCCACGCCGCCGGCCAGCCCTTCGAGGGTTTTGGAGGGCGACAGGTTGGGCGCCACCTTGCGCTTGCCGAACAGCTTGCCGCACACGTACTGCAGCACGTCGCTGATCTGCACCACCAGAATCAGCCAGGCGATCAGCAGCAGGTTGCGCCCCTCATAGCCCGGGATGTCCAGGGTCATCAGCGCGGGCACCGACGACACGCAGTACACCGCGATCATCAGGCCCCACTGCACTTTCGAGGCACGCTCGAGAAAACGTGTGGTATCGCCGCCAAAACTGGCCAGGATCGGCAGCAGCAGGAACAGGTACACCGGAATGAAAATGCTGAACAGGCCGTACCAGTCCATGGCGATCAGCACGTACTGCACAGGCAGCGCCACATAGAACGCCGCCACCAGCGCCGGGTAGTCGCTGCGCCGGGTTGGGGTAAGGGTCATGAACTCGCGCAGGGCGTAAAACGACACGCCGTAGAACAGCACGATGACGCCGTACTTGCCGAACAGGAAGGCGATGCCGATTACCAGCACCATCACCCACCAGGCGTTGATACGGGCGTTGAGGTTGTCGATCACGGCGTGCGGTGCCGGGCCGGCGCGCCACTTGAGCAGGCGGCCGATCACGCTGGCGAGCAGTAGCAGGGCGCCGATGCCGGCGAACAGGGAAAGGGTGTTATCGTCCATGTCAGGCATCCTTCGGGGCCAGGTTCAGCAGGGCGTGGCTGGCCCGCTCGAGAAAGGCCTGCTTGCTTTCATCAGCTTGCAGGTGCAGCGGTTCGCCAAAGCTCAGGGTGCACAGCAGTGGCAGCGGCAGGGCACGGCCCTTGGGCATCACCCGGTTGAGGTTGGCGATCCACACCGGTACCAGTTCGACCTCAGGGTTGGCAGCCGCCAGGTGGTACAACCCGCTTCTGAATGGCATCAATGCCTCGTCGCCGAGGTTTCGCGTGCCTTCCGGGAAGAAGATCAGCGAGTCGCCCTGGGCCACCGCATCAAGGATCGGCTGCAATGGGCTGCCCTGGCCTTCGCTGCGCTGGCGGTCGATCAGCACGCCATTGAATACCTTGCGGATGAGAAAATCGCGAATGCCGGGTTTGGCCCAATAGTCGGCGCCGGCTACCGGTCGGGTGCGCTTGCGCAGTGGCTGGGGCAGTGAGGCCCACAGCAACACGAAGTCACCGTGGCTGCTGTGGTTGGCGAAGTACAGCCGCTGCACCGGCAGCGGCGTGCAGCCCAGCCACAGGGCCCGGGCGCCGGTGATCAGGCGGGCGGCGGAGGTGATGAGGTAGGCGGTCAGGTTGGCGAGCATGGAATGTTGGTTATCCCTTCAAAGGCAGTGTCAGCAAGATAGCCAAGGCCAGTGACAGTTGCAGGCCCAGGCACAGGGCCTGGCGACGGAGCAGGTTGAGTGCGGCCTGGCTGCGAGCGGGCCAGGCGCGGGAATCCAGGGGCTGTGGCTTGAGCTTCAGCTCGAACAGGGCCTGGTCCAGAGTGTGGGTATCTGCCGTCAGGTCGCGGCTGGCGGCCAGGTGGGCAAACAGCTCGGCGTCCAGCGCCACGCGGATGGCCCAGTATTTGTGCAGCACGCCGAGCACCAGCAGGGTAATGCTCAGCAGGCTTGCCAGCGGTTGTAGCGGGGCACCCAGCAACGGCGCCAGGCCGTAGGCCAGGGCCAGCAGGGTGATGCCGTCGGAAAGGCGCTCCAGTTGCTTGCCGCGGCCCAGCAGGCCGGCCACCACGATCAGGTTCATGGTTGCGCTCCGAGTTGATGCAGGACCTGGCGGTGCGCGTGATGCAGGACGATGTCAGGGCGGGCTTTACGGATCACTGCCTCGGCCTGTTGCGCATTGCTGCAGCGGCCGCTGAGCACCAACCAGGCTGCCACGGCGCTGGCGCTGCGCGAATGGCCCAGCGCACAGCAGACCAGTACCGGGCCTTTGGCACGCAGGCGTTCGATGGCGTTGGCGGCCTGCTGCAGGAGGGTGATGTCCGGTGCTATCAGGTCCAGGGTCGGAAAACCCTGATAAGCACCCGCTGGCGCGGCACAGGATAGTTCGGCGCACAAGTCGACAACTGCCGGAAAGCGGGCATCGGCGGGACGTCCCGGGATTCTCCCCAGGTAAACGCCATCACAGACTTCGTCTGGCTGCGGGTGACGCCTGGTCCACAACCTCGAATTGGCCCACGCTGCCAACAGGTACGGCGCCAGCAACCAGCAGGCGGCGCTGGACAATCGGCCATCGCTGCCCTTTTGAAACCCGCCTGCACCCAGCACGGCATAGTTCAGCGCCACCAACCCCAGCGACACCGCCGGCCAGGCCAACCAAAGCCAGGCGCCGCCCAATACCCGGGCAAACATTGCACACATGAGCGCGCCCGCGGCATAGCAAAGCGCCAACAGCCAGCGCTTGGCATCCTGCGCAAGGCGAGCCTGCTGCCAAGGCAGCCGTCCCTTGTGCGGCCACAGCCACACACAGGCAAATCCCGCCAACGCGCCGGTAGGCACGTCGACGAAGTGGTGTTGCCAGGTGGTCAGCACCGACACCCCGATCAGCCCCATCCAGCCATGCATCAACCAACGCCAGGGCTGGCGCCGCACATGCCGGGCAAACATCGTCCAGATCACCACCAGCAGGGCGATGTGCAGCGAAGGTGCCTGGTTGAAAGGCTTGTCGAAGCCCATCAGCACGTCGAACAGCCAGCCGAACAGCCCGCCCAGTTCTGGCCGCTCGAAGGTGAAGCGCAGCGGCCAGAGCAGGAAGCAGGCGACGCTGACCACCTGTGCACTGAGCAGCGCCAGGGCATGGCGGTCCATTTCCTGGCGCGTGCGTGGCAGCAGGAAAGACAGCCCGTACAGCAGGTCGATCGACCAGTAGGGGATGATCGTCCAGGGCCACAGCGGCATGCCGCGCTCCCAGCCGAACACCAGGCTGCCGACATCCGTGCGCCCGGCCGTATGGTTGTTTGCCAGCCCGTAGCTGAGGAAAAACAATGGCCCCAGCAACAGCAGCCAGCACACGCCCCGGCGGATCAGCCCGGGCTCACGAGAAGGGTTCATTCAGCGTACCCGTTGTGCCAGGCTGACGCTGAAGATGCCCCATTCATCGATGCGCTGGGCCAGCTTGCGGAAACCTGCAGCTTCGACCAGCTGGTCCATTTCCGCCTGGCTGCGGCGGCGCATCACCCAGGCCTCGCCGCCGCGGTGGCTGGTCAGGGCGCGGGCGATCATCTCCAGTTGCGGGTGCCATGGCTGGCCGGTGTAGACCAGATAGCCGCCTTCTTCCACAGCGTCCGCCAGGCCGGCCAGCGAGTTGCTCACCAGCTGGTTGCTGGGGAACAGTTCGTACAGCCCGGAAACCACTGCCAGGGTAGGGGGCTGTTGCAGTGTGGCCAGGCTCTGGCGGTCGAAGGCATCGCCCTGGACAAAGCGGGCGATATCGGCCAGGCCCTTCTCGGCGATCAGCGCGCTGCCTTGCTGCACGTTGAGCTCGCTGTAGTCGCGCAGCAGGATCGAATCCGGCAGTTGCTCGAGCTCTTGCAGTGCTTCGAGGATGTAGCGGCCATGGCCGGCGGCGATGTCGACTATGTGCACCGGCTTTTGTTGTTCGCGCAGGCGGGCGATGGCCTGGCGCAGCAGTTCTTCCACGTGCAGCTTGCGCTGGCGAATGCCGCGCCAGCCGATGGCGTCGAGGTAGTTCTGGTCAACCAGGCGACCCAGCTTGCCTTTGCCCGTGGGCTGATTGCGGTACACGTAGTCCAGGGTGCTGCCGGAATCAAAACCGGTGTCGAAGCCCAGCTTGACGCCCTCGGACAAGCTCTTGCCCATGCGCATGCTGGCCCGGGTTGCCCGCCAGTACAGGTCGCGGGGCGAGTTACGCGGCAGCGGCGCCGCCAGGCTTTCGGCCTCGGCGCAGCTGGCGCCAGTCTTGTCGGCATCCAGCAGCGACGGCACGGTGGCGGGGCTGCTGAAGCAGTGTTCGACAAACCGCTCGATGCGCCGCAACGCATGGGCTCGGTCGCGCTCGCCGAGGGTGTCATGGAAAAAGCCCGGCAGGATGTGCATTTCCTTGCGCGCGCTGCCCAGGCGTTCGAAGAAGCGCTCCTGCGGTTGGCGCTCGACCACGAAGTCGGCACCGGACACCAGCAGTTGCGTGGGCACCTGGATGGCCTGGGCGTCCGCTACCACGCGGTCAGCAGCTTCATACAGGCCCAGCAGCATGGTCACCGAAATCGGCCGGCTGATCAGCGGGTCGGCGACATAAGACGCAATCCGCTCCGGGTCGTGTGTAAGCAGGCGTGGCTTGACGTAGCTGTTGACGAAGAAATTGCCGCGCACGGCCTTCAGCAGTTTCAGGCCGGGGCGGGCGAACGGCACGTACAGCTTGACCTTGAAGGCCGGCGAGGCCAGTACCAGGCAGCGCACCTTGGGCGCGTAGTCGTGGGCCCAGGTGGCGATCAACACCGCGCCGACGCTCTGTGCCAGCACCACCAGGTCCTGCTCGGCGATGCCGTGGTGGGTGTGGATGTGCTCGATGAAGGTTTGCACGTCGCGCACGCTGGTGGCGAACCCCGGGCTGTCGCCCCGCGCGCCTGGCGACCGGCCATGGCCGCGGGCATCCCAGGCGAAGAAGTCGTACCCCGGCATGTCCAGCTCATCGGCCAGGTGGGCCATGCGCCCGCCGTGTTCGTGGCCGCGGTGGAACATCACCACGGCCCGGCGTGGCTGGTGTTCGTTGCGGGTGGCAGGCCAATGACGGTAATGCAACTCGACACCGTCATGGGTGGAGAAGTGCAGCGCTTGCGCTTGACGCATGATGATAAGTCCTTTTGCGACGGCAGACGGCTCAGCGGGTTTCGGCCAGCCCATGGCGAACCCGGTTGTAGAGGGTATAGAGGGAGAGCGCGAGGATCACCAGCATCAGGCCGTTGACCCACATGCCATCGAGCAGGCCGAAGGCGACGCCGGTGCCTACCACGCCGAAGGCGAAGGCCCGGTCGCTTTTGCCCATGGGCCCGTCGTAGCGCCGCGAGGCACCGGCCAGCGGGCCCATGACCCCTGCGTATTCGCTGAAGGTGGCGCTCAGCACTACCAATACCACCAAGGCCGGCGAGACACCGGCCAGCAGGGCGAAGGGCAGGTACAGGGCGGCGTCGGCGACCACGTCACTGAGTTCGTTGAGGTAGGCGCCGAGGGTGGATTGCTGGCCGAATTCCCGGGCCAGCATGCCGTCGACGGCATTCAGCGCCATGCGCAGCAGCATCCACACCGGCACCAGGATGAACAGCGAGGTGACGTGGGGCAGGCCGGCCAGCAGCAGGCCAAGCAGGATCGACACGACGGCGGCGGCGACGGTGACTTGGTTGGCGGTGACGCCACGGTCGTAAAGGCGCTGCACGGTGGGGCGCAGCAAGGCCTGGAAACGCGGTTTGAGCTGGTAGATCGATGCCACTGGAAAATCCTTTTTCGTGGTGCGTCAGGGCGTTAATTGTGTGTGAGCCTTGTTCGCGGGTAAACCCGCGCTCACAGGTTTGATGATTATCTGCAGACTGGCGCTGCTTTTTGCAGGCGTGTTTCAGCCGGTCAAGGTGGTTACCAGCCCTGCGGCATAGCCTGGCAGCGTCGCAAAATCCCGCGCGCAAATTAGTAACCGGCGGTTGGCCCAAGGTTCCCGCAGCGCCGCCCAGTGCAACGGCAATAGCCCCTGCCAACGCTTCACGGCGGCCAGTGGCACCACTCCGACCCCAGCCCCGCCCGCGACCATGCGGATCACCCCGTCGAACCCCTCTGCCCGCACCCGAACTTGCATGCGCCGCCCTTCGCGCAGCGCCTGCTCCTCCAGGTACAACGCCAGTGCACTGCTGGCCCCAAGGCCGATATGGCCGTGGGCCAGGCTGTCGATGAAGGTGGGCGCGACGGCGCTGGCCAGCGGGTGGTCCGGCGGCGTCACCAGTACCAGCGGGTCGTCGCGAAATGGCACGGTTTGCAGGTGCTCGCTGGGCGCCGCGGTCGAGATGATGCCCAGGTCGGCCATGCCCTGGGTAATCGACTGCACGATGCGCAGGCTCGGCAGTTCCTGGACATCCACGTTTACGCCGGGGTTTCTGGCCAGGTAGCCGGCCAGCAATTCGGGCAGATACTCGGTGAGCGCCGCCGTGTTGCACAGCAAGCGCACCTGGCCCTGCTGCCCCTGCGCGAACTGGCCCAGGTCGAACTGCAGGCGCTCGACTTGCTGCGCTATCAACCGGGCATGCTGCTGCAGTGCCTGGCCGGCGGGGGTCGGCTGCACGCCGCGGCGGTTGCGTTCCAGCAAAGGCACGCCCAGCGACGCTTCCATGGCCCGGATGCGCGCACTTGCGGCTGGCAGCGACAGGTGGCTGCGGCTGGCACCAGCGGTGATGTTGCCGCATTCCAGCGTGTGCTGGAACAGCTTGAGATCGGTCAGGTCGAAATGCATGGATCTTTATCCTGAAGATGTCCTGGCTCTGTCCTGGCTCTGTCCTGGCTCTGTCCTGGCAAGAGCCTGGCTGAGTATATGGCAGATTTTCAACACACCAGGCGTCGGCCATCATCGGCCCATGAATACCCTTCTCGCGTTCTACCACAACATTGGCCCAGCCCTATCGGTGCTGGTTGTATTGACCTTTCTGCTGGCCGGCGCGGTTAAAGGGGTGATTGGCCTCGGCCTGCCGACCATCGCCATGGGCCTGCTGGGGCTGGCTATGTCACCGGCGCAGGCTGCAGCCCTGCTGATCGTGCCTTCGACGCTGACCAACCTCTGGCAACTGGCGGTCGGCGGGCATCTGCCGGCATTGCTGCGCCGGCTTGGGCCGCTATTGGCGATGATTTTCGTCGGGACATTGCTCGGCAGTGCATGGCTGGGCATCAACAGCGGGCCGTGGGCGGTGCATGCATTGGGGGCGGCGCTGGTGATCTACGCACTATACGGGCTGGTGGGGCCGGCCTTGCGCGTGGTGCCTGCCTGGGAAGGGTGGCTGGGGCCGGTCTGCGGCTTTGTGACTGGCGTGGTCACCGCCGCCACAGGGGTGTTCGTGATGCCGGCAGTGCCTTACCTGCAGAGCCTGGGCATGCGCCGCGATGAGCTGATCCAGGCCCTGGGCCTGGCATTCACGGTCTCGACCCTGGCATTGGCCTGCGGCCTGGCCGGGCAGGACGCCCTGGGTGGCCAGGCGTTGGGCGCGTCACTGCTGATGCTGGCGCCGGCCCTGCTGGGCATGCTCGCCGGGCAGTGGCTGCGTCAGCGCATCAGTGCAGCGCTGTTCAAGCGCTGCTTTTTCATCGGCCTGGCCATACTCGGCGGCCATCTGCTGATCAACGGCTAGCCGATGACGCGCTGAGCATGTCGATCATCTGGATATCGAACTCACGCTCCAGGTAATCCATGCGTTTTTCAAAGAACGCAGTCATGTGCGGCAGTGCCGAATGCACGTCGAGCGCGGCCTTGTCGGCCCACACCTCGAAGAACACGAACAGGCTTGGGTCCTGCTGGTCGCGCAGCATGTGGTACTCGATGCAGCCCGGTTCCTGGCGGCTGGGTTCGACGTAGGCGCGGAACAGGGTTTCGAACGCATCAGCCATTTCCGGGCGGGTCTTGGCTTTGAGGATGAAGGCGTGTTGCTCACTCATTGGGATGACACTCGATGGAGGATGATGAACCGATTCTACGGCAATAATGTGTTTGCCATTCGTGACTTCAGATCAATTGTATTTTGCCCCGTCGTTGCTGTATTCCACGCTCGCGAGCCTCTAACCTGCCGGCCTGATTTCTGAATCCGGCCCTGGAGGCCAGCATGAAAAAGATCCTTTTGCTCAACGGCGGTAAACAGTTCGCACATTCTGACGGTCGCCTCAACACCACCTTGCACGAAGCTGCAATCGCTCACCTGGACCGGGCCGGTTTCGATGTACGCGAGACCTTTATCGACGGCGGCTACGACGCCCAGGAAGAAGTGCAGAAATTCCTCTGGGCCGATGTAGTGATCTACCAGATGCCAGGCTGGTGGATGGGGGCGCCGTGGACGGTAAAGAAATACGTCGATGATGTGTTCACTGCAGGTCACGGCAGCTTGTATGCCAACGACGGCCGTACCCGCTCGGACCACTCGCAGAAGTACGGCAGCGGTGGCCTGGTCCACGGCAAGCAGTACATGTTGTCGCTGACCTGGAACGCGCCGCAGCAGGCCTTTGACGACGCCAGCGATTTCTTCGAGGGCAAGGGCGTGGACGCGGTGTACTTCCCGTTCCACAAGGCCAACCAGTTCCTCGGCATGACCGGGCTGCCGACCTTTCTGGCGACCGACGTGATGAAACGGCCTGACGTGCCAGCAGCCCTGGCAGCCTATGAGGCGCACCTGGACCAGGTGTTTGGCAAGGCTGATTGAGGTTTGTGTGCACCGGCCTCTTCGCGGGTGAACCCGCTCCCACAGGTATTGCACCGATTTCAAGGTCAATGGGGTTCCTGCGGGAGCGGGTTCACCCACCGCTGGACTTGGCCTGCACAAGCGGCTATCTAATCTCTGCAAAGATCCACTACAGGCCCAGACGTGAAAACCCGATCCGAAGAACTCCAGGTATTCGTCGCTGTCATCGACTGCGGTTCGATCTCCGCTGCCGCCGAGCAGATGGGCCAGACCCCGTCGGCCGTCAGCCGCACCTTGTCGCGCCTGGAAGCCAAGCTGGGTACCACGCTGGTCAACCGCACCACCCGGCGCATGGACCTGACCGAAGAGGGCCGGTTCTTCCTCGAGCGCTCGCGGCTGATCCTGCAGCAGATGGACGAGATGGAAGAGCGCCTGTCGATGAACCGCCAGACCCCCACCGGGCGCTTGCGCATCAATGCGGCCGCACCGTTCATGCTGCACGCCATCCTGCCGTGGATCGGCGAGTTTCGGCGCCAGTACCCGGGTATCGAACTGGAGCTGAACACCGACGATCTGATCATCGACCTGCTGGAGCAGAGCACTGATGTGGCGATCCGCATCGGCCAACTGGCCGACTCCAGCCTGCACGCGCGCAACCTGGGTTGCAGCCCGGTGCAGGTGCTGGCCAGCCCGGCTTACCTGGAGCAGCACGGTACCCCGCAGCGGGTAGAGGACCTGAGCAACCATTGCCTGCTGGGTTTCAGCCAGCCCGAGTCGCTCAACCAGTGGCCATTGCGCCACGCCCAGGGCGACCGCTGGAGCATCCGCCCGGCGCTGATCGCCTCCAGCGGCGAGACCCTGCGCCAGCTGGCCCTGGCTGGCGAGGGCATCGTCAGCCTGTCGCACTTCATGACCCACGAAGACATCCGCGCCGGGCGCTTGCAGGTACTGCTGGGCGAGGCCAACAACGGTTATCGCCAACCGATTCATGCGGTGTATTACCGCAATACCCAGCTGGCGCTGCGCATCCAGTGCTTCCTCGATTTCATCCAGCGCAAGCTGGCGATGTACGCCTGCTGATTTGCCTGAACGCGACACATCCTGTCCATCGGCGGCGAAACTTCCTACGGATGATTGCGCAGTTGAAACGCTTCGGCCTTACTGACTGCTCAACAAAAACAACACCAAGGAAGTGTCATGCGCATTGTCCCGTTCCAGTACCTGGCTCTCGCAGCCGCGATCCTGAGCTGTTCTTCGGTTTATGCCGCCAACCTGGAAGGCGGCGCGGTAGCCGCGCCTGATCAATATGGTGCACAGGTGGCCGCCGATATCCTGAAAAAGGGCGGCAATGCGGTGGACGCGGCAGTCGCCACCGCCTTCACCCTGGCGGTGACCTACCCGGAGGCCGGTAACATCGGCGGTGGCGGCTTCATGACCCTGTTCGTCGACGGCAAGCCTTACTTCCTCGACTACCGTGAAGTCGCGCCAAAGGCCGCCACGCGCAACATGTACCTGGATGACAAGGGCGAGGTCATCGAGAACCTCAGCCTGGTCGGTGTACGTGCCGCGGGTGTGCCCGGTACGGTGATGGGCCTGTGGGAAGCACACCAAAAGTTCGGCAAGCTGCCCTGGAGCGAGCTGCTGACGCCGGCCATCGGCTATGCGAAAAACGGCTTCAAGGTGGCGGAAAAACAGTACCAGTACCGCAACGATGCCCAGGGCATGTTCAAGACCGCGACCAACTTCAACGACTACTTCGGCAACATGAAGGTCGGCGAGTTGTTCAAGCAGCCGGAAATGGCCCAAACCCTGGAGCGCATCGCCGACAAAGGCGTCAGCGAGTTCTACCAGGGCAAGACCGCCGACCTGCTGGTGGCGCAGATGCAAGCCGACAATGGCCTGATCACCAAGCAAGACCTGAAGGATTACAAAGCCGTGTGGCGTGAGCCGATGGCCGTTAGCTGGCGTGGCAACGTGGTGTACACGGCGCCGCCGCCGAGCTCCGGCGGCGTCGCCCTGGCCCAGCTGCTGGGCATCAAGGAAGACCGTGCGGCCGACTTCAAGGGGGTGGCGCACAACTCGGCGCAGTACATCCACCTGCTGGCGGAGATCGAGAAGCGCGTGTTCGCCGACCGCGCCGACTACCTTGGCGATCCGGCCTTCACCAAGGTGCCGGTGGACCAGCTGGTGGCCAAGGATTACCTGGCCAAGCGCGCCGCGCAGGTCAACCCGAAGGCGATTTCCGACACCGACAAGGTCAAGCCGGGCCTGGAGCCGCATCAGACCACGCACTTCTCGATCGTCGACAAACAGGGTAATGCGGTCAGCAACACCTACACCCTCAACCTTGACTACGGCAGTGGCGTGGTGGTGAAAGGCGCGGGCTTCCTGCTGAACGACGAAATGGACGATTTCAGCGCCAAGCCGGGGGCGGCGAATGCCTTTGGCGTGGTCGGCGGCGATGCCAATGCCATCGAGCCGGGCAAGCGCATGCTGTCGTCCATGAGCCCAAGCCTGATGACCCGTGATGGCAAGGTCGAGCTGGTCATCGGTACGCCAGGTGGTTCGCGGATCTTCACCTCTATCTTCCAGGTGATGAACAACCTGTACGACTACGGCATGCCGTTGGACAAGGCAGTGGCGGCACAGCGCGTGCACCATCAGTTGCTGCCCAAGGACACCATCTATTTCGACAGTTATGCACCGCTGACCGGGGATGTGGCTGATGACCTGAAGAAGATGGGTTATGTGCTGGAGGATCAGGGCTGGGAAATGGGCGATATCCAGGCGATCCGCGTGGATGGTGCCAAGCTTGAGACCGCTACCGATCCGCGTGGGCGCGGAGTGGGGATGATCGTCAAATAAGCGCTCGCCAGTGCCGGCCTCATCGCCGGCAAGCCAGCTCCCACAGGTACGGCACTGCCCTCAAGGCCTGTGCAGGTCCTCGGGGGAGGCTCGCCAGCTCCCACAGTTACGGCACTGCCCTCAAGGCCTGTGCAGGTCCTCGGGGGAGGCTCGCCAGCTCCCACAGTTACGGCACTGCCCTCAAGGCCTGTGCAGGTCCTTGGGGGAGGCTCGCCAGCTCCCACAGTTACGGCACTGCCCTCAAGGCCTGTGCAGATCCTGTGGGAGCCTGGCCGGCGATGGGCCGCAAAGCGGCCCCAGGATTTGAAGGTCAGACGCGGAACTGGCTGACCAAGGTCTGCAACTGCCCGCCAAGGCGCGCCAGTTCCACACTCGACGCAGCCGTTTCGTCACTGGCCGCCGCCGTCTGCTCGGACACATCACGCACATTCAGGATGCTGCGGCTGATCTCTTCAGCCACCGCACTCTGCTGCTCTGCCGCCGCGGCAATCTGCTGGTTCATCGACTGGATGCTCGACACCGTGCCAGTGATGCTCTCCAGCGAGGCGCCGGCTTTGCGCGCCAGCTCGACACTGTTGTCGGTCAGGGCGCGGCTGCCTTGCATGGCATTCGCCACTTGTTGGGTGCCGTGCTGCAGGCTGGCGATCAGCGCTTCGATCTCCTCGGTGGACTTTTGCGTACGCTGGGCCAGCCCGCGGACTTCATCTGCCACCACGGCAAAGCCACGCCCGGCTTCCCCGGCGCGTGCCGCTTCGATCGCGGCGTTCAGCGCCAGCAGGTTGGTCTGCTCGGCTACCGACTTGATCACGTCCATTACGCTGCCGATCTTCTGGCTTTCCTCCTGCAGCAGGTTCATGGCCTCGGTGGAGCGGTGCATGTCTGCGGCCAGGCGCTCGATCTGGCCGATCGCCTCGCCCACCACGCGGTCGCCGGCGCGGGCTTCATCGTCGGCACCGGTGGCGGCATGCGAGGCCTGTTCGGCATTACGTGCCACTTCCTGAACGGTGGCCGCCATTTCATGCATGGCGGTGGCCACCTGGTCGGTCTCGACTTTCTGGCTGTTGGCGCCGGCGCTGGTCTGTTCGGTAACCGCCGACAGCTCCTCGGCGGCGCTGGCGATCTGGGTGACGCCGTCTCGGATGCCGCTGATCAGCTCGCGCAGGGTCGTGCCCATGCGGCCGATGCCCTGCTGCAGTACCCCCAGTTCATCGCGACGGGTGACGCGCAACTGCTGGGTGAGGTCGCCGCTGGCGATCTTTTCCACCGCGATCAGGGTGTCATGCAGCGGGCGGGTGATCTGGCGGGTAATCAGCACCGCTGCCAGTACGCCGACCAGCAGTGCCAGCAACGTGGCGATGGCTTGCCGGCTGCGCGCCTGGGTGCTTTCGATATCGCGGCGCTGCAGCTGGATCTGGTACAGCGCGTCACTGCGCTTGACGATGTCGGCACCCTGCACGGTCATTTCGGCGCGAGCGGTGGTGATAGTGGCGACCGCGTCGCGGAACTGACGAACCGCGTCACGGTAGGTCATCACCGAGCGTTCGAACTGTTGCAGACGTGCGTCTTCGGCAGGCAGCTGGCGCTTGAGGTTGTCGATGTCCACCAGCGCTGCGTCCAGCTGGCGCAGGGCCGCCTGCTCGTTGGCGGCGCTGTTGTCGGCAATATAGCCGCGCACATCGATACGCACCTGCAGCAGTTGCTGGCGGGCCTTGCTGATCAGCTGGTACTGGGCCAGGCGTACGCTGTCGGCCTCGGGGCGTGCCATGACCTCCTGGCTGAGGGTATCCATGGCCTGGTCGGCGCGGGTGGCCGAACTGTCCATGGCAACGCGCGCAGCACGGGTGGCGTCGTAGCCTTGGCGCATCTTGTTCAGCGACAGTTTGTAGGCGCTGATGGTCTCGCCCAGTTCACCCAGCAGCTTGATGTTCTCGGCACTTTTGAAGGTGCTGGCCAGGTACGCCTGCTGCTTGCCAAAGGCGTCCAGCTTGGCCTGGGTATTGGCTGCTGCGCTGTCGTCGCCGTTGGCGATCATGTACTGCAGGCGCGCAATGCGCAGGTCGGTGAGGTCCTTGTTGAGCTGGCCGATGTCGCCCATCCAGTTGCTGCGGTCGATCAGGCTGCCCAGGCTGGTCCAGCCGGTCAGGGCCAGCAGGCCGGTAAGGATCAGTACCAGGCCGAAGCCCAGGCCGAGTTTGAGGTTGACGCTGATGTTGGCGAACCAGCTGTTCATGCACGCTCTCCAGAAGTTGTTTTCGCTCGCTTGATCTTCGATCGCCAGGCGTTGTTGTTCTGGATGCCCGCTGACTCGTGCGGGGGTTATCGGCAGTGAAGGGGGAAGCTGAAACGCTTTTTCAGCTGATTTGTAACTGGATGCATTGAGGCCGCAGAGCGGCCCCTATGCAGGTCAAAGGTTGCGCGCACTGAAGGTATCGCAGCTGTTCACCTCACCCTGGGCGAACCCGGCCTTGAACCAGCGCACGCGCTGCGCCGAGGTGCCATGGGTAAAGGAGTCCGGTACCACGCGCCCGCGGCCTTGCTGCTGCAGGCGGTCATCGCCGATGGCATTGGCGGCGTTCAGCGCTTCCTCGACGTCACCCGGCTCCAGCCAGTTCAGCCGCTTCTGCGCCTGATAGGCCCACACCCCGGCCAGGCAGTCGGCCTGCAGCTCCTGGCGTACCAACAGGCCATTGTCGCCTTCCATACGCTGGCCGTTGCGGCGTGCGGCGTCCACCTTGGCCGAAACACCCAGCAGGGTCTGCACGTGGTGGCCGATTTCGTGGGCGATCACATAGGCCTGGGCGAAGTCGCCAGCAGCGGCGAAGCGGGTTTCCATTTCGCGGAAGAACGACATGTCCAGGTATACACGCTGGTCCGCCGGGCAGTAGAACGGCCCGACCGCCGCCGAGGCAAACCCACAGGCCGAATTGACCTGGCCGCTGAACAGCACCAGCTTGGGGTCACGGTACTGTTTGCCGGCTTCGGCGAACAAGGCCTTCCAGGTGTCTTCGGTGTCGCCCAGCACAGAGGCGACAAATTCGGCCTGCTGGTCATTGGCCGGTGGCGCCTTGCCGCCCGCACCGCTGGGTGCCGTCTGCTGTTGCTGCTGTTCCATCTGGCCGGTGAGCTGGCCGAGGATCTGCAACGGGTCCTGCCCGGTAAGCCAGCCGATGCCGACAATCAGCAGAATCGCCCCCAGCCCCAGGCCCTTGCCGCCGCCAAAACGCATGCCGCCGCCACCGCCGCCTTCGCCCCGGGCATCGACCACGTTGTCGCTGCGTCGGCCTTTTCGCCATTCCATGAGTGCTCTCCCGAGCGTGAAACAAGAAGACAAAGATTAGTTCACTACGGCGACAGGTGTCAGGCAAAGGTGTTAATCCATAACCATCTGGTTATGTTTTGAATGCCTGATTTCAATATTCATCGCGCGCGACTTGTCCGAAACTGCAAGTCCGCCTGCCACGCCCAGGCGTTTACATAATTCCAAGAGAGGAAACCGGCATGCCTGCCCAGGACAACAGCCGCTTCGTGATCCGTGATCGCAACTGGCACCCGAAAGCCCTGACGCCTGATTACAAGACGTCCATTGCCCGTTCACCGCGCCAGGCACTGGTCAGTATTCCGCAGTCGATCAGTGAAACCACTGGCCCGGACTTTTCCCATCTGCGCTTTGGCGCCCACGACCATGACCTGCTGCTGAACTTCGACAACGGTGGCCTGCCGATCGGCGAGCGCATCATCGTCGCCGGCCGCGTCGTCGACCAGTACGGCAAGCCTGTGCCGAACACCCTGGTGGAAATGTGGCAGGCCAACGCCGGCGGCCGCTATCGCCACAAGAACGACCGCTACCTGGCACCGCTGGACCCGAACTTCGGCGGTGTTGGCCGTTGCCTGACCGACCAGGACGGCTACTACAGCTTCCGCACCATCAAGCCCGGCCCGTACCCATGGCGCAACGGCCCGAACGACTGGCGCCCGGCGCACATCCACTTCGGCATCAGCGGCCCGTCGATTGCCACCAAGCTGATCACCCAGCTGTACTTCGAGGGTGACCCGCTGATCCCGATGTGCCCCATCGTCAAGTCGATCGCCAACCCGCAAGCCGTGCAGCAGTTGATCGCCAAGCTCGACATGAGCAATGCCAACCCGATGGACTGCCTGGCCTACCGCTTCGACATCGTGCTGCGCGGCCAGCGCAAGACCCACTTCGAAAACTGCTGAGGAAACCGTCATGCCAATCGAACTGCTGCCGGAAACCCCTTCGCAGACCGCCGGCCCCTACGTGCACATCGGCCTGGCCCTGGAAGCGGCCGGCAACCCGACCCGTGATCAGGAAATCTGGAACCGCCTGGCCAAACCAGAGGCACCAGGCGAGCACATCCTGCTGATCGGGCATGTGTACGACGGTAATGGCCACCTGGTACGCGACTCGTTCCTGGAAGTGTGGCAGGCCGACGCCAACGGCGACTACCAGGACGCGTACAACCTGGAAAACGCCTTCAACAGCTTCGGCCGCACGGCTACCACCTTCGATGCTGGCGAGTGGACCATGCAAACGGTCAAGCCGGGTGTGGTGAACAATGCTGCCGGCGTACCCATGGCGCCGCACATCAACATCAGCCTGTTTGCCCGGGGCATCAACATTCACCTGCACACGCGCCTGTATTTCGATGACGAGGCGGCGGCCAATGCCAAATGCCCGGTGTTGAACCTGATCGAGCAGCCGCAGCGGCGTGAGACGTTGATCGCGAAGCGTTGCGAGGTGGACGGGAAGACGGCGTATCGCTTCGATATCCGTATTCAGGGGGAAGGGGAGACGGTGTTCTTCGACTTCTGAGTCAATGTTTGGGGCCGCTTTGCGGCCCATCGCCGGCAAGCCAGCTCCTCCACCGACCGCGCCGCCCTCAAGGCCTGTGCAGTATCTGTGGGAGCTGGCTTGCCGGCGATGCATCGGTCAGCGCCGAACCAGCAGGACCCCGCTTTCCATATGATGGGTATAGGGGAACTGGTCAAACACCGCACAACGCTCGATGCGGTGCGTGTCCTGCAACTGGGCAATGTTCGCCGCCAGCGTCTCCGGGTTGCACGAGATGTACAAAATGCGCTCGAACCGGCGGGTCAGCTCGCAAGTGTCCGGGTCCATCCCGGCCCGAGGCGGGTCGACGAACACCGTGCCGAACTCATAGCTTTTCAGGTCGATGCCTTCCAGGCGACGGAACGGCCGCACCTCATTCAGCGCCTGGGTCAGTTCCTCTGCCGACAACCGTACCAGCCGCACGTTATCCACAGCGTTCTCGTCGAGGTTGCTCAGCGCGGCATTGACCGAGGTCTTGCTGATCTCGGTAGCCAGCACCTGGCGCACGCGGGTCGCCAGCGGCAGGGTGAAGTTGCCGTTGCCGCAGTACAGCTCCAGCAGGTCGTCCTCACGCTCGCCAATGGCCTCGAAGGCCCAGCTCAGCATCTTCTGGTTCACTGCGCCGTTGGGCTGGGTGAACGCGCCCTCCGGCTGGCGGTAGCTGAACACACGGCCGGCCACGTCGAGTTTCTCCACCGCGTAGTCGCGGCCGATCACCAGGCGTTTGCCCTTGGAGCGCCCGATGACACTCACCCCCAGCGCCTCGGCCAACTGCCGTGCCGCCACTTCCCAGGCTTCGTCCAGCGGGCGGTGGTAGCACAGGGTGACCATGGCATCGCCAGCCAGGGTCGTCAGGAACTCCACCTGGAACAGGCGATTGCCCAGTTCTTCGCTGGCCTGCCAGGCCGCCTTCAGGCGCGGCATCAACTGGTTGATGCGCTGGCTGGCGATGGGGAAGTCGTCGATCAGGATCGCCTTGTGTTTATCGCCCGGGGCGAACATGGCGTAATGGCGCTGGCCGTCTTCGCGCCACAGGCGGAACTCGGCGCGCAGGCGGTAATGTTCGCGCGGCGAGTCGAAAACAGCCGGCTCCGGTGCGCCGAACGGCGCCAGCAGCTCGCGCAGCCGGGCTACCTTGGCATCCAGCTGGGTGGCGTAGGAGGAGGGGTCGAAAGCAGCACTCATGCGTTGAACCAGCCCAGCTTGATGACGAACAGGATGGAAAGGATCACCAGCGCCGGGTTCAGGTCGCGGTGGCGGCCCGAGATCAGCTTGACGGCGGTCCAGGAAATGAAGCCGAAAGCGATGCCGTTGGCGATCGAGTAGGTCAGCGGCATGGCCAGGGCGGTTACCACCACCGGCGCGGCTTCGGTGACGTCGTCCCAGTTTATTTCCGCCAGGCCCGAAGCCATCAGCACTGCGACGAACAGCAGCGCCGGGGCGGTGGCGAAGGCCGGCACGCTACCGGCCAGCGGGGCGAAGAACAGTGCCAGCAGGAACAATACCGCCACCACGATGGCAGTGAGGCCGGTGCGGCCACCGGCGCTCACGCCTGCCGCAGACTCGATGTAGCTGGTGGTGGTCGAGGTGCCCAGCAACGAGCCGGCCATGGCTGCGGTGCTGTCGGCAATCAGGGCGCGGCCCATCTTCGGCATGTGGCCGTCCTTGCCCATCAGGCCGGCGCGCTTGGCCACGCCGATCAGGGTACCGGAGTTGTCGAACAGGTCGACGAACAGGAAGGCGAAGATCACGCTGACCAGGCCCACGTCCAGCGCGCCGGCAATATCCAGCTGCAGGAAGGTGGGGGCCAGCGATGGCGGCATGGAGACAACACCGGCGAACGGCGTCACGCCCATCACGATCGAGGCGATGGTCACCGCCAGGATGCCGATCAGCACCGCGCCACGCACTTTCAGCGACTCCAGGCCGACGATCAGGAAGAAGCCCAGGGTGGCGAGGATAGGCGCTGGCTGCTTGAGGTCGCCCAGGCCCACCAGGGTAGCCGGGTTATCGACGACGATACCGGCATTGTGCAGCGCGATCAGCGCCAGGAACAGGCCGATGCCGGCAGCGATCGCCGAGCGCAGCGGTAGCGGGATGCTGTTCACGATCCATTCGCGGATGCGGAAGATCGACAGCAGGAAGAACATCACCGCCGACAGGAATACCGCGCCCAGCGCTACCTGCCAGGTGTGGCCCATGTGCAGCACCACGGTGTAGGTGAAGAACGCGTTCAGGCCCATGCCCGGCGCCAGGGCGATCGGGTAGTTGGCGATCAGGCCCATGGTGGTGGAGCCAATGGCCGCTGCCAGGCAGGTGGCGACGAAGATCGCGCCTTTGTCCATGCCGGTCTCGCCGAGAATGCTCGGGTTGACGAACAAGATATAGGCCATGGCCAGGAAGGTGGTGACGCCCGCGAGAATCTCGGTGCGCACATTGGTGTTGTGTGCTCTTAGTTGAAACAGCCTTTCCAGCATGCCCGCTCCCAAGGCGCCCCCGGGCGCCATGAATATATCGACCCCATCAGCAAAGCACAGACCGTACCGGTTGCCGTGGTTTAATCTGGGGCGGAAAAAGCCGCGCATCATACCAGCATGATTGCCAGGCGTTAATGGCGGTAGCGATTCACTGACAAGCTGGGCAGCATTTGAAGGAAGTGGTCATGCAGTTAGTGGACTATGAGCAGTTGAGCGAGCGACAGCGCGATTGCCTCGACACCTTGCAGTTACCCCTCGATCAGCAGTATTACGCAGGGGATATCGCAACCGCGTTGTATAGCCTGCTGAATGCGCGCAGCGACGACACCCGCGGGCTGGTGCTATTGCTGGACGAGATGCCTCGCGTGTTTCTTCTGCTTCAGCGTGGTGCGTTCCTCCCCGCGTGGGCCCAGCCAGGTGCCGCAATTGTAAACGCGCTGCAGGTGGACCAGCGTTTTCAGGGGCTTGGCCTGGGCAGTGCATGCATGCGCGCACTCCCCGGACACGTTCGCGCCTTGTGGCCGGATGTCGACCGCCTGCAGTTGTCGGTGCACCCGGACAACCTCGCCGCCCTCGCGCTGTATCGCGCCACAGGCTGGCTGGACAGCGGTAACGGCTACCGTGCCAGGACCGGGTATGAGCGCCAGCTGACCCTCATGCTGTAGCCTCACACCCTGGCTGCGCCAAGCGCCCCGGCGCTTATCCCGCTGGCCTGCTGTGCAATTGGTCGCGTCCCGCCAGTGTGGGGAACAACTTTATCCACACCCCGGTCACCACCAGGGTGCCCACGCCCCCCATCACCACCGCCGGCACTGTGCCAAACCAGTGCGCGGTAACGCCCGATTCGAACTCGCCGAGCTGGTTCGAGGCACCGATGAACAAACCATTGACCGCGCTCACCCGCCCGCGCATTTCATCCGGTGTTTCCAACTGCACGAAGGAACTGCGGATGACCATGCTGATCATGTCTGCCGCGCCCAGCATCACCAGCACCGCGAGAGAAAACCAGAACGAGGTCGACAGGCCAAAGGCAATAGTCGCCACGCCGAATATTCCGACCGCAGTGAACATGGTCCGCCCCACATTCCGTTCGAACGGGAAGCGCGCCAGCCACACCGACATCAGCAACGCGCCTACCGCTGGCGCCGAGCGCAACAGGCCCAGGCCCAGCGGGCCGGTCAGCAGGATGTCCTTGGCAAACACCGGCAGCAGCGCAGTGGCCCCACCCAGCAGTACGGCGAACAGGTCCAGGGAAATGGCGCCGAGAATGTCGGGCCGGCTGCGGATGAAGCGGATGCCGGCCAGCAGTGACTCGATGCTGGCCCGCCCGCGCTGCATGACCTGGCCGCGGGCCTGCAGGCTCAGGGTGAGCACGCAGGCGATGGCGTACAGGGCCACCGTGGGGCCATACACCCAGATGCTGCCAAAGGCATACAGAAAGCCGCCCACCGCCGGCGCCACGATGGTTGCCGACTGGGTGGCCGAGGCCGAAGCCGCCACGGCCCGCGGGAACAGCCCGGGCGGCACCACGTTGGGCAATAGCGCCTGGGTAGCCGGCATTTCGAACGAGCGCGTGGCGCCCAGCAGGAAGGCCAGGGCAAAGATCAGCTCGCGGCTGACGTTGTCGGTGGCGCTGCCCACGGCCAGCGCCAGGGCTATCAGCCCCTGCAGGCTCTGGCACAGGGCAGCGATCTTGCGCCGGTCATAGCGGTCGGCGACATGCCCGGTGTGCAGCATGAACAGCACTCGGGGCGCAAACTCGACCAGGCCGACCAGGCCCAGGTCCAGCACGCTGCCGGTCAGCTGGTAGAGGTGCCAGCCAATGGCCACGGTGAGCATCTGGAAGCCGCTGGCGGTGAACACGCGGGCCAGCCAGAAGGCCAGGAAAGGACGGTGGTGGCGCAACAACTGCGGTGCGGGATCGGACATCGGAAACCATGGGCCTCGGCGCAGTAGAGGGGGTGCGCAGCGTATCATCTGTTTGTAACAAACAGTTACTGTTTGCCTGAGTCGGCACCTTTTGACGCGCTTCGGAAGGGGGTGGGACAACCGGTCACGCGGCAAACAACCACACCGCCCGTCAGGCCATTCGGGACTATGCTTCCTAGCATTCGTTGATCTGCATCAACCGTTGCTTTTGCAACGTTCTGTTGACGAATTGGCCTTCGGGCCGGAATCCCTGCGATCGAACAGAACAATTCCAACGCGCCACACTCGACTACCGTGGGGGCAGTGGGCGACCGGGCCACAAGCCCGAACGCCGGATTATCTGAAGAGGAAGCACCATGTTCGGAATAGAGGCCTTAGAGCTCGCCCGAATGCAGTTTGCCTTTACCGTGTCGTTCCACATCCTGTTCCCGGCCATCACCATCGGCCTGGCGAGCTACCTGGCGGTCCTCGAAGGCCTATGGCTGCGGACCCACAACCAGGTCTACCGTGACCTCTATCATTTCTGGTCGAAGATCTTCGCCGTCAACTTCGGCATGGGCGTGGTCTCCGGGCTGGTCATGGCCTACCAGTTCGGTACCAACTGGAGCCGGTTTTCCGACTTCGCCGGTGCTGTCACCGGGCCGCTGCTCACCTACGAAGTCCTGACTGCCTTCTTCCTGGAGGCTGGTTTCCTCGGTGTCATGCTGTTTGGCTGGAACCGCGTCGGCCGTGGCCTGCACTTCTTCTCCACGCTGATGGTGGCGCTTGGCACCTTGGTTTCGACCTTCTGGATCCTGGCTTCCAACAGCTGGATGCAGACCCCGCAAGGCCACGAGATCATCGATGGCCGTGTGGTGCCGGTAGACTGGCTGGCGGTGATCTTCAACCCCTCGTTCCCCTACCGTCTGATGCACATGGCCACTGCCGCATTCGTCTCCACCGCGTTCTTCGTCGGTGCCTCGGCGGCCTGGCACCTGCTGCGCGGGCGTGATAACCCGGCCGTGCGCAAGATGCTGTCGATGGCCATGTGGATGGCGTTGGTGGTCGCCCCTGTCCAGGCGGTGATCGGCGATTTCCACGGCCTCAACACGCTCAAGCACCAACCGGTTAAAATTGCCGCGATCGAAGGCCACTGGGAGAACGTGCCCGGTGAACCGACGCCGCTGATCCTGTTCGGCATCCCCGACATGAAGGCCGAAACCACGCGCTTCAAGGTCGAGATCCCGGCGCTCGGCAGCCTGATCCTGACCCACAGCCTGGACCAGCAGGTCCCGGCCATGAAGGAATTCCCGCCCGAGGACCGGCCCAACTCGACCATTGTGTTCTGGTCGTTCCGGATCATGGTCGGGCTCGGTTTCCTGATGATCTTCGTTGGCCTGTGGAGCCTGTGGCTGCGCAAGCGCGGCACGCTCTACACCTCGCGCCCTTTCCTGCATGTGGCGCTGTGGATGGGGCCTTCCGGGCTGATCGCGTTGCTGGCCGGGTGGTTCACCACCGAAATCGGCCGCCAGCCCTGGGTGGTCTATGGCCTGATGCGCACTGCAGACGGTGTGTCCAACCACAGCTACGCCCAGCTTGGCTTCACCCTGGTGGCCTTCGTGGTGGTCTACTTCGCCCTGTTCGGTACCGGCCTTGGCTACATGATGCGGCTGGTGCGCAAAGGGCCGCAGACAGGCGAGGGCGATGAGCCGAACCCCGGTGGCCCTGGCCAGAAACGCACGCCGGCGCGGCCGCTGTCCGCCGCCGATGATGGCCGTGAGGCCAACTCCGCCAGCCTGAGCAAGGGGAACTGAGCCATGGGTATCGACCTTCCGCTGATCTGGGCCGTGATCATCATCTTCGGCGTCATGATGTACGTGGTGATGGACGGTTTCGACCTGGGCATCGGCATGCTCTTCCCGTTCGTCAAGGACGAGCATGACCGCGATGTGATGATGAACACCGTCGCCCCCGTGTGGGACGGCAACGAAACCTGGCTGGTGCTAGGCGGTGCCGGCCTGTTCGGTGCCTTCCCCATGGCCTACTCGGTGGTGCTCGAAGCGTTGTATCTGCCGCTGATCCTGATGCTTATCGGCCTGATCTTCCGCGGTGTGGCCTTCGAGTTCCGCTTCAAGGCCAAGGCTGACAAGCGGCATCTATGGGACAAGGCGTTCATCGGCGGCTCGCTGGTCGCCACCTTTTTCCAGGGTGTGGCCCTGGGCGCCTTCCTGGAGGGCTTCAAGGTGGTCGACCGGCATTTCGCCGGTGGTACCCTCGACTGGCTCACGCCGTTCAGCCTGTTCAGCGGGTTGGGGCTGATCGTTGCCTACACCCTGTTGGGGTGCACCTGGCTGATCATGAAGACCGAAGGGCCGTTGCAGCGCAAGATGCATGACATTGCCCGGCCGCTGGCGCTGGTGCTGCTGGTGGTGATCGGCATCGTCAGCCTGTGGACGCCGATCGCTTATCCGCAGATCGCCGACCGCTGGTTCAGCATGCCTAACCTGCTTTGGTTCATGCCGGTGCCGCTGCTGGTGCTGGTGACCTTCTACGGCTTGCTCAAGGCGGTGGCGCGCAATGCGCACTACACGCCGTTCCTGCTCACCCTGGTGCTGATTTTCCTCGGCTACAGCGGGCTGGGCATCAGCCTGTGGCCGAACATCATCCCGCCGTCGATCTCGATCTGGGAGGCCGCGGCTCCACCGCAAAGTCAGGGCTTCATGCTGGTGGGTACGCTGTTCATCCTGCCGTTCATCCTGGGCTACACGTTCTGGAGCTACTACGTGTTCCGCGGCAAGGTCACCCATGAAGACGGTTATCACTAGGAGTTCCTCATGATGACGGGCAAGCATGGTCTTGAAGAGAAAAAACCGCTGTGGCAGCGGCTGGGCTGGCTGGTGCTGATCTGGGCGTTGAGCGTGGCGGCGCTAGGTGTGGCGGCCTGGGTGATGCGCCTGTTCATGGGGGCTGCGGGGTTGACCACCCATTGAAAGGCGGGGGGGGCGCTGTGCGCCCCCTGACGTTTACTTGCGGGCCTTGAGGATCACGAACTTGGGCGTGGCGGCAACCTGCTCCACCCCTCGGAACAACCGCGCCAGCTTGCTGTGATAGCCCAGGTGCCGGTTGCCGACGATATACAGCGCCCCACCCACCACCAGCGCTTCGCGCGCCTGCTGGAACATGCGCCAGGCGAGAAAATCGCCCACCACCTGCTGCTGGTGGAACGGCGGGTTGCACAGCACCACGTCCAGCGACTGTTTTTCCACCCCTGCCAACCCATCGGCTGCCTCGAAGCTTGCCGGGCGCTCGCCCAGCGCGGCTTTCCAGTTCTCGCGCGCCGATTGCACTGCCATGTAAGACTCGTCGACCAGGGTGTACTGGGCGTCCGGGTTGGCCAGGGCACTGGCAATCGCCAGCACGCCGTTGCCACAACCCAGGTCCGCCACCCGCGCACGGCCGAGGTCGCGAGGCAGGTGCGGCAGGAATGCCCGAGTGCCGATATCAAGGCCTTCACGGCAGAACACGTTGGCGTGATTGAGCAGCTCCAGCTCCAGCTCCAGCGCCGGCACGTCAAGGCGGTAGCGGCTAGGGTAGGGAGAGCGTGCGACGGGCCGTTCGGCTACTGTCGCGGTCAGCAAGCGGGCCTTTTTCTCGGCCAGTGAAGCCTGTACCGGGCCGATGTACTTCTCCATCAGGTCGCCAGCGGCGCGTGGCAGGTGCTTGATCATTGCTCCGGCAATTACCTGTGCGCCGGGGGCCAGGTGGCCCTGCAGGCGGATCAGCTGTTCTTCCAGCAGCGCCAGAGTCTTGGGCACGCGCACCAGCACCCGGTCGAACGGGCCTTGCCATTGCTCGCTGGCCGGCACGAACGGCACGCTGTCGAACGCCAGGCCATTGCGTACCAGGTTCTTTTCCAGCGCCAGGTGCGCCAGGTGCGAGTCGCCGCTGCCAACTACCTGCATATGCCCCGCCAGGCTGGCAGCCACGGCGCCAAAGCTGTCATTGAGCACCAGCACCCGGCAGTCAGCCGCAGGCTTCTGCGCGTGCAACTGCGCAAGCAGGTACTCGTCGGCGGCATCGAAGGCCTGTAGCGGGTCGTTGGCCTGCTCCGGCTGGCGGATCAGGTCGAGTGCGGCGTAGGGGGTGGTCAACAGGGGCATGGCGTCTGGCTCGGGTACGAAACTGCCCGTTGCGGTTCGCCCCGGGCTTTGCCGGGCGATTCTACAGGGCTTTGCCCAAGGTCGCAGGATTGCCGGTCAGATCCAGCCGCGCAGGGCGGCGATGGCGATGGCGCCAGCCTTGTTGGCGGCGTTGGTCTTGGTGATAACACTGCGGATGTGGAAGTTGACCGTGCTCTGCGACAGCGACAGGATGCAGGCCACGTCGGCGGCGGTCTTGCCGGCGGCCGACCATCTCAGTACTTCCAGCTCGCGCTCGCTCATTTTAGGTTGTGGCGGGCACAGGGCATTGAGGTGGTGTTCGCCAAGCACCGCATGCAGGGTATGGCAAAGCCACTGCACACTGCCGGCTTTGTCATAGAGCTCATTGATGTCGATATTGACGGCGGGCCTGGCCACGCTGATCTGGCTTTCGTTGTGCTGCAGATCGTGCAAGGACTGCGTCCAGCCATGGCGCAGGCCATGCTTGCAGGCTGCCTCGCGATAATGCGGGGCCTCACTATAGAGCTCGTCGGTCCACAGTACCGGCAGGGTAGAACTGTGGCTCACGTTGGCGGCCGCGTCCTGCTTGTAGAACTCATCGCGCTGATAGCGCTGTATCCACTCGTCCGGGTAGTTGCTGTAAAGGTAGACCCGAGGGGTTTGCGTGGCGATCTGAATGCGAATGTTCAGCCCCAGGTAATCCATGCCAAGGTCCTGCGCCAGATGCACCGCGATATCGAACAGCCTTCGGGGGCTGCGTTCGCTTACAAACGCATGAAGATGCTCGGGTTTCCAGTGCAGCATCTGTAAAACTCCTGGAGGTTGCTGGGCCCAATCCGTTTGGGTCCCCGCATGATTGTAGGAAACTACCTACCATATCGCTGGGTTTTTTTTGTTATAGCGATCAGGTTTTTCTGCGACTTCGGCAGGATCGCCCTGGCGGAGGCCCTACAAAGCAATGGTTTTTATCCAGGCCGCTTTGGGCGACACTGTGCGCATGTCAACTTTGGAGCCCGTTATGACCGCCAGCGCCGAAAAATTCACCCGGCAGACCCTGCTCGATGTTCAGCCCCTGACGCCGAACCTCTTCAGCCTGCGGGTTACGCGCGATGCCGGGTTCCGCTTCCGTTCCGGCCAGTTTGCCCGGCTGGGCGTGACCAAGGCCGATGGCAGCGTGGTGTGGCGTGCCTATTCCATGGTCAGTGCGCCGCATGACGAGCACCTGGACTTTTTCTCCATCGTGGTGCCAGGGGGGGAGTTCACCAGTGAGTTGAGCCGGCTGGGGGCAGGGGACACCTTGTTGATCGATCGCCAGGCGTTCGGCTTCCTTACCCTCGACCGCTTCGTCGGTGGCCGCGACCTGTGGTTGCTGGCGACCGGTACTGGCATTGCGCCATTTATGTCGATCCTGCAGGACTTCGAGGCCTGGGAGCGCTTTGACAGCATCAAGCTGGTGTACTCGGTGCGTGAAGCGAAAGAGCTGGCTTATGTGGCTGAAATTGCCGGGTTGGAGCAGCGCGACTACTTGGCCGAGTTTGCCGGCAAGTTGCAGTTCATTCCGGTGGTGACCCGTGAACAGCACCCGGGGGCATTGAATCAGCGTATTACCACACTGATCGAGAATGGCGAGCTGGAGAAGGCGGCGGGGCTGGCGCTTTCGCCGGAGCATTCTCGGGTGATGCTGTGCGGCAACCCGGAGATGATCGACGAGACGCGCAAGGTGTTGAAGGCGCGTGACCTGCAGTTGAGCCTGAGCAAGCGGCCGGGCCAGGTGGCGGTGGAAAACTACTGGTGATAATGGGGGGCGCTCAGCGCCCCCGGCGGTCTCAAGGCAACCGGTTCTGGTTTTGCGTCTTGAGCAAATCGCGAATTTCGGTCAGCAAGGTTTCTTCAGCGGAGGGCACAGGCGGCGCACTCGGTGCCACGGCCTCTTCACGCTTGAGCCTGTTGATTGCCTTGACCCCCATGAAAATGGCAAAGGCCACGATGACGAAGTCGATCACGGTCTGGATGAACTTGCCATAAGCCAGCACCACCGCCGGGATGTCGCCTTCGGCAGCCTTCAGGGTAATGGCCAGGTCGCTGAAGTCCACGCCACCGATCAGCAGGCCCAGTGGCGGCATGACTACATCACCGACGAAGGACGAGACGATCTTGCCGAAGGCCGCGCCGATGATGATACCGACCGCCATGTCGACGACATTGCCTTTGACCGCGAAGGCCTTGAACTCACTGATCATGCCCATGTTGGGTTCCTTGTAACAAAAGGTAAGGTTAACGCAGTGTAAGCCACTAAAACGCTTCATGCGGTGTTCAGGGCTACTGACTGCGGTTGCAACGAATAGTTTTGTCGCATCCCGAGGCGTTCGAGACACGCTCGGCTCGGCTATGATGGCGGTTTTTTCCAGGAGACCCCACCCATGGCCAAGGCCAAGCGCTTGTATGGCTGCACCGAGTGCGGCGCGACCTTCCCCAAATGGGCCGGCCAGTGCGGCGAATGCGGGGCCTGGAATACCCTGGTCGAGACCATGATCGAAAGCGGTGGTGCCGCTGCGCCCAGTAGCGGCCGTGCCGGCTGGACCGGGCAACAGGCGCAGATCAAGACCCTGGCCGAGGTCAGTGTCGAGGAAATCCCGCGCTTCTCCACCAGCAGTACCGAGCTGGATCGCGTGCTGGGTGGCGGCCTGGTGGATGGCTCGGTGGTGCTGATTGGGGGCGACCCCGGTATCGGCAAGTCGACCATCCTGCTGCAGACATTGTGCAACATCGCCGTGGGCATGCCGGCGCTGTACGTCACCGGTGAGGAGTCGCAACAGCAGGTGGCCATGCGCTCGCGGCGCCTGGGCCTGCCCCAGGACCAGCTCAAGGTGATGACCGAAACTTGCATCGAAACCATCATTGCCACGGCCCGCCAGGAAAAGCCGCGGGTGATGGTGATCGACTCGATCCAGACCATTTTCACCGAACAGTTGCAATCAGCCCCCGGCGGTGTGGCCCAGGTGCGCGAGAGCACGGCGTTGCTGGTGCGCTACGCCAAGCAGAGCGGTACCGCGATTTTCCTGGTCGGTCACGTCACCAAGGAAGGCTCGCTGGCCGGCCCGCGGGTACTTGAGCACATGGTCGACACCGTGCTGTATTTCGAAGGTGAGTCCGATGGCCGCCTGCGCCTGTTGCGCGCGGTGAAGAACCGCTTTGGCGCAGTCAACGAGCTGGGCGTGTTCGGCATGACCGACCGGGGCCTGAAAGAGGTCTCCAACCCGTCGGCGATCTTCCTCAACCGGGCCCAGGAAGAAGTGCCAGGCAGTGTGGTGATGGCAACCTGGGAGGGCACCCGGCCGATGCTGGTGGAGGTGCAGGCGCTGGTCGATGACAGCCACCTGGCCAACCCGCGTCGGGTAACCCTGGGCCTGGACCAGAATCGCCTGGCCATGTTGCTGGCGGTTTTGCACCGTCACGGGGGTATTCCCACCCATGACCAGGACGTGTTCCTCAACGTGGTGGGCGGGGTGAAGGTGCTGGAAACGGCCTCGGACCTGGCGCTGCTGGCGGCGGTGATGTCCAGCTTGCGCAATCGGCCATTGGCCCATGGCCTGCTGGTGTTTGGCGAGATCGGCCTGTCGGGCGAGGTGCGGCCGGTGCCCAGTGGCCAGGAGCGGCTTAAAGAGGCGGCCAAGCATGGTTTCAAGCGGGCCATCGTGCCCAAGGGCAATGCGCCGAAAGAGCCGCCGGCAGGGTTGCAGGTTATTGCCGTGACCCGGCTGGAACAGGCGCTGGATGCATTGTTCGAGTGATCCTTGGCCTGTCAGGGCCTTATCGCCGGCAAGCCAGCTCCCACAGGTACTGCACAGGATTCGGAACCTGTGGCGTTCTTGTGGGAGCTGGCTTGCCGGCGATAGGGCCTGACAGGCAAACGAAAAAGGGGCCGACGATGCGCGTCGGCCCCTCCACTTCACCGCTCAGTCAGCGGTCAATGTTCGGCAACCGCCGCACGCCTGACTGTCTCGTTGCCATGCTCGTCCATTTCCAGCATCGGCACTTCATTGCCTTCGGCATCGAACAGCTTGCCATCCTTGAAGTAGTCCCCGTCACGCAGCGCGGAAATGTCCGAATACTGGATGGTGCGCTCGTAGGCTGCAGCGAACACCGACTGGTTTTCCGAGTTGCCGGTGGTGAAGTGGTTGAAGATCAGGTTCAGCAGGATGGCCATGATCGCCGCCGAGCTGATGCCCGAGTGGAAGATGGTCTCGAACCAGTTCGGGAAGTGGTGATAGAAGTTGGGTGCGGCAATCGGGATCATGCCGAAGCCCAGCGAGGCCGCGACGATGATCAGGTTGACGTTGTTCTTGTAGCTGACCTTGGACAGGGTGCGAATACCACTGGCCGCCACGGTGCCGAACAGCACGATGCCGGCGCCGCCCAGTACCGGGGTAGGGACGGCGGCGATGACCCGGCCCATGACTGGCAGCAGGCCGAGCACCACCAGGATCACGCCACCGGTGGCTACCACGTAGCGGCTCTTGACCCCGGTTACGGCGACCAGGCCAACGTTCTGGGCGAATGCGCTCTGGGTGAACGAACCGAAGATCGGCGCCAGGATGCTCGACGCCATGTCGGCGCGCAGGCCGTTGCCCAGGCGCTTGGAGTCGACCTTGGTGTCGATGATCTCACCCACGGCGAGTATATCGGCCGAGGTTTCCACCAGGGTCACCATGATCACGATGCACATCGACAGGATCGCGGCAATGTGGAATTCCGGCATGCCGAAGTGGAACGGCGTGGGGAAGGCGAACATCGGCCCTTCGGCGACCTTGCTGAAGTCGGTCATGCCCAGCGCCCAGGCGATCAGGGTGCCGACCACCATGGCCAGCAGGATCGACAGGCGCGAGATGGTCGCGCTGCCCAGCTTGCTCAGCAGCAGCACGATGGCGAAGGTCAGCGCCGCCAGGCCGATGTTGGCCATGCTGCCGAACTCCGGCGAGGCGCTGTTGCCACCCATCACCCAGCGCGCGGCAACCGGCATCAGGGTCAGGCCGATGATGGTGATGACGATACCGGTCACCAGCGGCGGAAAGAACTTGGTGATGCGTGAGAACACCGGGGTGATCAGAAAGCCGATCAGCGAGGCTGCCATGACCGCACCGAGCACGCCCGGCAAACCACCACCGCCTTCGCTGCTGAGGATTGCGCCCATGGTCGCCACACCGGCGAAGGACACGCCCTGCACCAGCGGCAATTGACAGCCGAAGAACGGCAAGCCGAGGGTTTGCAGCAGGGTGGCCAGGCCACCGGCAAACAGCGAAGCGGCGATCAGCATGCCGATTTCGGCGCCATTCAGGCCTGCGGCCTGCCCCAGGATCAGGGGCACCGCGACGATCCCGCCATACATGGTCAGCACATGCTGCAGACCATAGGCCAGGTTGGCTCCAAGGCCGAGGTTTTCATCCTCGGGGCGCGGGGCGGGAGACGTGCTAGGGGACGTAGTCATGGAGCAGGCTCTCTGTTTATTTTTGTGTTGCTACTGTAGACACTTCCTACAAATGATTGCCACAAGAATTGTATACAATATTTTGATCGGAGCGCGCACAAGGCGGCGCTCCAGACGTGCGAGAACCCAATGCAGAAGGCGTACCAACTCATCAAATGCTGTACTAGAGGGGTGTGTACAAAGCATTGCTACCCAGGCTTAAAGCTGTCTGGGTAGACAGGAAACACAAGGCGGGGAGGCTATTAGCTAGCTAAGAGATTTCATTATTCGATCAGTTCGCGCAGCTCACGCATCATTTCGGTGCTGTCAGCCACGTTCAATTCCACAAGACGGTGCAGGTGGGTCAGCGATTCGATGTCGATGTAGAGGCAGATGAAGCCCAGGCGCGTCGCTTCTTCATGGCGCAGTTCCACCTGCATCTGCACGCGGGTGTCGAGGGCGAGGTGGATGACTGCGTCGAAATCCTGAGTCAGGTCGGCGTCCCAATGGGCGGGTCGCTCGACCAGCAAGCCTTTGAGTGAAAGGTCCAGCAGTTTCACCGGCCAGCGGCGATCGCCCTGGCGCAGCTCGGTAGGGGCGTCGAAGTCAATACGCTGGAAACGGCGGCGGTCGTCGGCAGAAGTGGTCATGGCGGGCCCCTCGTCAGTTGCACTGACTATAGACCAGCCATGACCGTTTCTGCCTTGCCGCAGGCGAGCGCAAGCTACTTGCCGGAAACGATGTTCACGTCGCTGCAGTTGTAGAAACCTTCGCCTGCGGAATCTTCACGCTGCCAACGTGTATAGATGACACGTCGACCGGTATTTTCCTTGAGATCGACCTGCATCTCGTAGTGGCCGTTGACGGGCTGGACATTACCTTCTTCGTGGACGAGTTCAAGATCATCCCACTTCAACACCTGCGTTGTCGGATCGTAACCGGGTTTGGAGACATAGAACTGCCAGAAACTTGGATTGTGCGGTGCCATGATCTTGAAGCGGAAGTCTGCTTTATTGTCAGCGCCTTTCACGAGTTCATAGGGTGTCCAGTTGGCAGGTTGGTCGAGGCCGCTCTTGTCGTTCACCAAGGTTGTGACACCGATACCTCCTTTCAACACGCTCTTGATGCGAGTCAGCAGAGCAGTGACCGTGGTCTTGTCCGGGGCATTGCCTGCCGAGCACAGCTGTCCGTCTGGAATCGCCGCTTTAACAGCTTCCATGTTGTTGTAGTCCATCACGTTCTTCGAAGTTTCGTGCCATTGATTAAACTGATAGGCGGCCTGGACTGCATCACTGTCATATTTCTTGAATACATGTTGGTAGGCGGCGCGGCAGCCATCGCCCTTGATCTCTGAGCCATTCTCAGGCCAGTAGTAGTCCTGGGCCTTGTAGCAGGCATACTGTCGGGCGATGGGCACTTCCATCGCACCGTGTTGCGGCTGAGGCTGAGCAGCATTTGCCTGTAAGCTTGCACCAGCAACCAGGCAGGCGAGGCTGGTTTGCAGATACTGTTTCATGGAAACATCCTTGATCAGTTGGGAAACATGAAAATGTTCCTGCACGCAGATGCTGACAACTGGCAAAACTATCAGGTCGAACTCAAGAAACTCACTGTTGCCGCTCTAGCGCGAGCGTTGGCGCCTGCCCCCGATCGCAATTCGATATGGTAAAGCAGCCAAGCAGGCCCTAGACTCAAGGAGCTGTCTATTCCAACCACTTAGCTGGAAGCATGCCATGAACAACAATAACAGCCTGCTACGCCACATCCCGTGGCTGGCGCTGGCGGTCATAGGAGCCTGCGCGCTGGGTGTTGTCGCCCTGCGTCGTGGTGAAGCGATCAATGCCTTGTGGATCGTGGTCGCTTCGGTGGCCATCTACCTGGTCGCCTACCGTTACTACAGCCTGTTCATCGCCACCAAGGTGATGCAACTCGACCCTCGCCGAGCCACCCCAGCGGTGCTCAACAACGATGGCCTGGACTACGTTCCGACCAACAAGCACATCCTCTTCGGTCACCACTTCGCCGCCATCGCTGGCGCCGGCCCGCTGGTCGGCCCGGTGCTTGCCGCGCAAATGGGCTACCTGCCCGGCACGTTGTGGCTGATTGCCGGTGTGGTACTGGCCGGTGCGGTGCAGGACTTCATGGTCCTGTTCCTGTCTACCCGCCGCAATGGCCGCTCGCTGGGCGACATGGTGCGCGAGGAGATGGGCCGCATTCCCGGCACCATCGCCTTGTTCGGCTGCTTCCTGATCATGATCATCATCCTCGCGGTGCTGGCGCTGATCGTGGTCAAGGCCCTGGCCGAAAGCCCGTGGGGCATGTTCACGGTGATGGCGACCATCCCGATCGCGATGTTCATGGGCATCTACATGCGCTACATCCGCCCGGGCCGCATCGGCGAAATCTCGGTTATCGGTGTTGTCCTGCTGCTGACCTCGATCTGGCTGGGGGGCCAGATTGCCGCGGATCCGACCTGGGGCCCGGCGTTCACCTTCACCGGGGTGCAGATCACCTGGATGCTGGTGGGTTACGGTTTCGTCGCCGCTGTGCTGCCGGTCTGGCTGGTGCTGGCACCGCGTGACTACCTGTCGACCTTCCTCAAGATCGGCACCATCGTCGGCCTGGCCATCGGTATCCTGATCATCGCGCCCGAGCTGAAAATGCCGGCGCTGACCCAGTTCACCGACGGCACCGGCCCGGTGTGGAAGGGCACCTTGTTCCCGTTCCTGTTCATCACCATCGCTTGCGGTGCGGTGTCCGGTTTCCACGCGCTGATCTCCTCGGGCACCACGCCCAAGCTGCTGGATAACGAAACCAACGCCCGCTACATCGGCTACGGCGGCATGTTGATGGAGTCGTTCGTCGCCATCATGGCCATGGTCGCCGCCTCGGTGATCGAGCCGGGTGTGTACTTCGCCATGAACAGCCCGGCTGCAGTGGTCGGTGCCGATGTCGCGTCGGTGGCGCAGACGGTCAGCAGCTGGGGCTTCCTGATCACGCCGGAGCAACTGGAGGCGGTTGCCCGCGATATCGGCGAGCACACCGTGCTGGCTCGCGCCGGCGGTGCGCCGACCCTGGCGGTGGGTATCGCGCAAATCCTGCACCAGGTGCTGCCGGGTGAAAACACCATGGCCTTCTGGTACCACTTCGCGATCCTGTTCGAGGCGCTGTTCATCCTTACCGCAGTAGACGCCGGGACCCGTGCCGGGCGCTTCATGCTGCAGGACCTGCTGGGCAGCTTCGTACCTGCACTCAAGCGCACCGAATCGTGGGGGGCAAACCTGCTCGCCACTGCTGGCTGCGTGGCCATGTGGGGCTACCTGTTGTATCAAGGGGTGATCGACCCGTTGGGCGGCATCAATACCCTGTGGCCGCTGTTCGGTATCTCCAACCAGATGCTGGCGGGTATCGCCTTGATGCTCGGCACCGTTGTGCTGATCAAGATGAAGCGTCAACGCTACATCTGGGTCACACTGCTGCCGGCCGTCTGGCTGCTGATCTGCACCACCGCCGCAGGCCTGATCAAGCTGTTCGACCCGAACCCGGCAGTTGGTTTCCTGGCCCTGGCCAACAAGTACAGCACCGCGCTGGATGCCGGGCAGGTGCTGGCCCCGGCCAAGGACATCGGCCAGATGCAACACGTGATTTTCAACGCCTACACCAACGCTGGCCTCACCATCCTGTTCTTGCTGGTGGTCTTCAGCATCCTGTTCTTCGCCCTCAAGGTTGGCTACGCCGCCTGGGGTCGCAAGGAGCGTACCGACAAGGAAACGCCGTTCCAGGCGTTGCCTGACGCGTAATCGAGAGGACTGCAGTTATGTTCAACGACCTGGGTCGACTGGGTAAATACCTGGGGCAGGCAGCCCGCCTGATGGTCGGCATGCCCGACTACGACAACTACGTCGAGCACATGCAGAAGACGCACCCGGACAAGCCGGTCATGACGTACGAGGAATTTTTCCGCGAACGTCAGGAAGCGCGATACGGTGGCAAGTCCGGGCCCAAGTGCTGCTGAACCTGGGGGCTGGCGCGGTCCTGTAGGAGCGGCCTTGTGTCGCGAAAGGGCTGCGGAGCGGCCCCAGGTTTCCAGCTTTGCAGCAAATATCGCCGGGGCCGCTTTGCGGCCCTTTCGCGACACAAGGCCGCTCCTACAGGGATCGCGCCACCTTCCAAATTCCCACTGCACAGGAGATGTTCTGCGTGCAGACGCCTATTCCCGTAACCGTACTCACCGGCTTCCTGGGTGCCGGCAAGACCACCCTGCTCAAGCACATGCTCAAGGCCGAGCACGGCCTGAAGATCGCGGTGATCGAAAACGAATTCAGCGAGGCCGGCATCGACAGCCAGCTGCTGGGCGACGAGCCGGTGCAGGTGATGACCCTGGCCAACGGCTGCGTGTGCTGCAGCATCCATGGCGACCTGACCCGCGCCTTGTACCTGCTGCTCGAACGCCTGGACGCCGGCGAAATCGCCTTCGACCGCCTGGTGATCGAATGCACCGGCCTGGCCGACCCGGCGCCGGTGGCACAGACTTTTTTCATTGATGAGGAACTGCGTGAGCGCTATATCCTCGACGGTATCATCACCCTGGTCGATGCCGCTCATGCCGAGGTGCACCTGACCCAGGCCATTGCCCAGGCCCAGGTCGGCTTTGCCGATCGCTTGCTGCTTAGCAAGACCGACCTGGTCGAGCCCGCTGCGGTCGAAGCTCTGAGCGACCGCCTGGTGCGTATCAATGGCAGGGCCGCTATTCGCACCGTCGACCACGGCCGCGTCGACCTGGCCGAGCTGCTGGATGTGCGGGGTTTCAACCTCAACCCCGACCTGGGCGCGAACCTGAAACCCACGTTACGCCCAGTACTCAAGCCTGCCATCCCGGACCGCATCTCTACCCTGGTGCTGCGCACAGAAACCGCGCTGGATATCGACCGCCTCAGCGCGTTCATGAACGAGCTGCTGGAAACCCACGGCAAACAGCTGTTGCGCTACAAAGGCGTGCTGAATATTGCCGGCGAAGACCGCAAGCTGGTGTTCCAGGGGGTGCTCAAGCTCTACGGCTTCGACTGGGACGCCGAATGGGCCGAAGGGGAAACACGCGAAAGCGTCATGGTATTCATTGCCGACGAACTGCCCGAAGCTATGATTCGGGCTGGGTTCGAGGCGTTGGCTGCGGGCTGATCCGGCGCGGCGTCTGCGCGGCGAACCACTGCGGCCATGAGCTGCGGTGGCGGGTTTGGACCTCGATGCACGGGATCAGGCGCTCGGTCAGTACGGCGGTTTGCCGCACCGCCTTGGCAGTGCGGTACTTGATGCTGTGTATGCACTCGCGGTCGCCGAACTCGCAGCGATTCAGCGCGGTCCCCCCGCAGGGGCCGTTGGCCAGGCCCTTGGGGCAGGATTCCGGACAGATATACAAGGTATCTTCCAGGCGGCAGGTGCCGCAGGTGTCACAACCCAGCAGCGGGCGCTTCACGCTGCGCTCCACACTGTGCAGCACTTGTGCGCCCAGGCGCGTTGCCCATAGTGGCTGGCTCACCGCCCAACCAAAAGCCTTGCTCAAGGCGTTGCCGCGGCTGAACAGCAGTGAATGCATGCCATGCATGAGGTGATAGCGCGCTTTCTCCTTGAATGAGGCATCGATCCGCGACTCGCCCGCGCGCCATGCGGCCTGCGGCGGATGGAAACTGACTGCCGGCAGACCGGGCAGCTGCCAGCTTTCGTGCCAGGCGGGTGCCCACTGCTCCAGCGTGTGGACCTGCGTTTGCCAGTGCTCGATGCGGGCCTCCAGGGCCAGCAATTGCTTGAGCTCATGAATTCCCGACAAGTGCACCCCGGCGTAGCCCATCAGCTTCACACCGATGATCTGCAAGGCCAGGCGGTCGACGCTGCGCGCCTGGGTAAACGCCTTGGACTGTGCCGCTTCGGCTTCGAGCATGTCACGCATGGACGGCGACACGGTCACGCCCGCCACGTGGTCGAGCATGGCCGCACGCCCATGGGTCAGGCTCATCAGGCAGGCGAGCATTGGCTTGGGCGAGGCCTGGCGGTTCATCCAGTGCATGGCTTCCTGATGCTTGTCGGCATCGAAGCCCAGTTGCAGGGTGAGAAAGTCGGCACCCGCCGCCAGTTTTTTCTCGGCCTTGAAATACTGGGCGCCGCCTTCTTCTTCGCAGTACTTGAACGGGTTGATCGCGGCGCCAAGCAACCAGTGTGGGCAAGCCTGACGGGCGATCTGCAGTGCGGCGACCGACTCCAGATAGCGTACCGGCCGCTGGCCTGGCTGGTGGCCGGGCAGGCGGTCGCCCGTGAGCAGCAACAGCTGGTCAAGGCCGGCAGCGTCCATGCGTTGCAATTGCGCGAGCAGGTGCTGGCGCTCGCGGTCCTTGCCGGAAAAGTGCGGCAGCACCGGCAGTGGCTTGCTGAACGAGGCGTGGGCGTCGAGCGGCGACATGTCCAGCGGGCTGCCGACACGGTCGCCAATGGCCACGGTCATCGGCCAGCCGCACAGGTGCGCACGGGCCATGATCGCCTCCATGGCGGCGAAGCGTTCTGCGGAAGGTTTGGGGACGAACTCCATGACGCAGACGAAGTGTTGTTCGCGCAGCGCGGTTTTCAGCAGGCTCATGGGGCCGGGCACCTGGTTTGGTCAGGGTGGCATTGTGCGGCAGAAGACGGGTCAGGTCATGTCCGGATGCGCAGGGTGGTGCTCTGAATGAGACACACAGGCCCGTACCGGTCGTGAAACATGATCATGAGAAATTCTTGAGTTCATCTCAAATTTAATGAGTTTGTTTCAAAAGGCCATCCGCCGGAAAATTCTCTTATTCATTTATGCAGGCTAAGGGACAACACATGGCACTGGCACACAACCTGGGCTTTCCACATATCGAAGGTGACCTCGAGCTGCGTGCGCGCCACTGGCAGATGCAGAAAGACGCCGGCATCGAGCTGCTGTCACTCGGCAACACGGCATGGGGCGATCACGTGCTGGCCACTGGGGATCAGCCGTTTGCCCTGAACTGGGAGCATCTCTTCGAAGAAGTGGAGCAAGCCAAGGCGCTTGGTCATACGGTCAAGCCGGTGCTGATCGGCCCTTTGACCTACCTGTGGCTGGGCAAGACCCACGGCGGCGACTGCGACAAGCTGGAGCTGCTCGATCGCCTGCTGCCAGTGTATGACCAGGCCCTCAACCGCCTGGCTGCCCTGGGCGTCGAATGGGTGCAGATCGATGAGCCGATCCTCGCCCAGGCGCTGCCACAGGACTGGAAAAACGCCTACGAGCGCGTCTACAACATTCTTCAGCGCGCTCCGCTGAAAAAGCTGATCGCCACTTACTCCGGTGGCCTGGATGGCAACCTCGGCCTGGCCGCCAACCTGCCGGTCGATGGCCTGCATATCGACCTGGTCCAGGCCCCTGAGCAGTACCCGACCATCCTTGATCGCCTGCCGACCTACAAGGTGTTGTCGCTCGGCCTGATCGACGGCGCCGATGCCGCACCTTGCGACCGGCAAACGACCTTGAGCCTGCTGCGTGATGCTCACGAGCGCCTGGGTGAGCGGCTGTGGCTGGCGCCCTCCTGCTCGCTGCAGCGCAGCCCGGTGGGGCTGGCCGTGCAGAAATGTCAGCAAGTGGCGGCGCTGGCGGCGGAGCTGCAGCAGAACCGCATCGCGGCTTGATCATGGGTGGCCAGGGCAGGCTACGTAAAACCCTTGGAATGCCGGCTCAAATCAATCCGGGATCAACGCTCGATCGCCAGAGCCACCCCTTGGCCACCGCCAATGCACAGGGTAGCCAGGCCTTTCCTGGCATCGCGCTTGATCATCTCGTGCAGCAAGGTCACCAGCACCCGGCACCCGGACGCCCCAATCGGGTGGCCGAGGGCAATCGCCCCGCCATTCACGTTGACCCGCGAAGCATCCCACTCCAGTGCCTTGCCCACGGCCAGCGCTTGCGCGGCAAAGGCTTCGTTGGCTTCGATCAGGTCCAGATCGGCCAACTGCCAGCCGGCTTTGTCCAGGCAGCGCTGGGTGGCCGAAACCGGGCCGATACCCATGATCGCCGGGTCTACACCGGCGCTTGCATACGCCGCCACCCTGGCCAGCACCGGCAAGCCCAACGCCTTGGCTTTGCTGGCACTCATCAGCAGCACGGCGGCGGCGCCGTCATTCAGGCTGGAAGCATTGCCTGCGGTGACGCTGCCATCCTTCTTGAACGCCGGGCGCAGTTTGCCCAGGGATTCGGCGGTGGTGTCCGTGCGTGGTTGTTCGTCACGGGCAAACACCTTTGGGTCGCCCTTTTTCTGCGGTAGCACGATTGGGGTGATTTCGTCATCGAAACGGCCAGCCTCGATAGCCGCCACCGCTTTGCGCTGCGATTCGGCGGCGAAGGCATCCTGCTGTTCACGGCTGAGGCCGTACTTGGCCACCAGGTTTTCGGCGGTGATGCCCATGTGGTAGTCGTTGAACGCATCCCACAGGCCATCGGTGATCATGCTGTCGATCAGCTGGCCATGGCCCATGCGCTGACCGGTACGGGCCGAGGGCATCACGTAAGGGGCCAGGCTCATGTTCTCCTGGCCACCGGCAATCACCACCTCGGCGTCACCGCAACGGATGGCCTGGGCCGCCAGGTGCAGGGCCTTGAGGCCCGAGCCGCAGACCTTGTTAAGGGTCAGGGCCGGCACGCTGAAGGGCAGGCCGGCCTTGATCGCGGCCTGGCGTGCAGGGTTCTGCCCGGCGCCGGCGGTGAGCACCTGGCCGAGGATCACTTCGTCGACCTGTGCCGGGTCCAGCCCGGTCTGCTCCAGCAGGCGCCTGATCACGGCGGCGCCGAGGTCTACCGCAGGCACAGTGGCCAGGGCGCCCTGGAAGCTGCCGATGGCGGTACGGGTTGCGGCGACGATGACCACGTCGTTCATGTTGTTGTTCTCCGTGCGATGGGCGTAATGCTCCAAGCATCGGCGGCTTTGGCTTATTTGTTAAGTTTGTTTTTCTTTGCGATTGATGTGAAAAACAAATGAATGGGCGCAATATGGCCACCCCATCTACGCTAATGGATGTGCTGTTTCAACCCAACTGAATGGAGCATATGCCCATGCGCATACTGATCGCTCTGACCCTCCTGATCGGCAGCAGCACAGCATTCGCCGCCACCCAGTGCACCACCGCTGAAAAGAGCACCTGGCAAGACCAGGGCAAGTTTCAGCAGCAGCTCAAGGAGCAGGGTTACAAGATCAACAAGTTCAAGGTCACCAAAGGCAACTGCTACGAGATCTATGGTTTCGACAAGGATGGCCGCAAGGTCGAGATCTACCATGATCCGGTGAGCGGCAAGGCAGTGAAGACCGAGTACCACGATTGAACAGCGCTGGCACGGTGCAGCTGTGGGACCCGCTCCTGCGGCTGTGCCACCTGTCGATCGCGGCCGTGTTCTTTGCCAACTACTTTTTCAACGAAGAGGGCGACGACTGGCATCAGTGGCTGGGCTACTACGCGTTGGCCTGTGTGCTCCTGCGCCTGGTCTGGGGTTTCGTCGGGCCGCGCAGTGCGCGCTGGGTCGATTTCTGGCCTACCCCGGCGCGGTTGGCATGGCATGCCCGGGCGCTGCTGCGTGGGGAGCCTTGCCACCGCCTGGGGCATTCGCCGATCGGCGCACTGGTGATGCTGCTGATGCTGGCCGGCATTGCCGGGCTTGGCCTGACCGGCTGGGCATCGCAGGAGGTGGATGCGCTGTGGGGCGCCGACTGGCCCAACGATGTACACAGCTGGCTGGCCAACGCCGTGCTGGCGCTGGTCTGCGTGCATGTGTCGGCGGCCATCTACGAGAGCGTGCGTCTGCGCGAGAACCTGCCGTTGTCGATGATCACCGGGCGCCGACGGCACCGCGATTGACTGTGCTAGACAGCCGGGCATTGATGGGTAACACAGTGAATCCCGCCACCCCCGGCAGCAATGGCATCAATGTCCAGCTGTACGATATCCCGCCCCGGATACAACGCCGCCAGCAGCGCCCGTGCTTTCTCATCCGCCGGCGCATCGCCAAACTGCGGCGCAATGACAGCGCCGTTGATCACGAAATAATTGATGTACCCCGCCGCAAAGTCATCATTGCCTTTGCTGAACCTGTTGCGTCGACCGCGCTGCGGCGGCGACACCACGTGTACCTGCAGTTTGCGACCTTCGGCATCGGTAGCCCGTTGCAGAATCGCCAGGTGCTTGCGCGTCACGGCGTAGTCATATGAATCCGGATCGTTGTCCAGGTTGGCAATCACTACCCCTGGCCGCACGAAGCGGGCATAAAAATCCACATGTCCATCGGTGATGTCTTGCCCGGCGATGCCCGGCAACCAGATGACTTTGCTCAGGCCCAGGCGCGCCTTGAGCTCGACCTCGACCTCAGCCTTGCTCCAGCCTGGGTTACGGTTGGCATTGACCCAGCTGCTCTCGGTCATGATGCCGGTCCCGTGCCCATCCACTTCAATGGCGCCACCTTCACCCACCAGTTCGCTGCGCTGGTAGCGAGCGCCAGCCAGGGTGGCAACGCGCTTGGCCAGTCGGGCATCGTTGCGGTGGCGCTGCTTGTTGCCCCAGCCGTTGAAGTTGAAATCCACCGCCGCCAGGGCGCCGTCATCATCGACGACGAAGTTGGCGCCGCTATCGCGCATCCATATGTCATCCAGCTCGCACTCGACAAAGCTTGTGCGGTGGCTGGCGCAGTGCTGCTCGGCCAGCTTGCGTTGGCTGGCCCGGCAGAACACCGTCACCGGCTGATAGCGGGCGATGGCTTGGGCAATCCGACCGAGGGTGGCTTGCACGTCGGCGGTGAAGTCCTCCCAGATGGCATCCTGGGCACCAAAGGCGATGAAGGCTCGCTGCTGTGGCTCGCCTTCGTCCGGCATGAACCAGCGCCCCGGTTGTTCAGCGCGGGCCAGGGCCAGCGGCAGGCCAAGGCCGGCGCCAAGGCCGGCAGCCAGCGACAGTTGCAGTACGGTTCTACGGGTTGGCATGGATCAGTCCTGTGCAGTCTTGAAACGCGTCCACACGCGCATGCGTGCACGCATGTCGGCCTGTGGGATATCGCGGCCCGGGATCAGCCGGGCATAGGTGGCTTGGTCGAGGTAGATGTCGGGGTTGTCACGCATCCGCGGGTCCACGGCCTGGCGCGCCTTGGCGCTGGCGGTGGGGTAGCCGGTGAAATTGCTGATGGCAGCCATGTTTGCCGGGCGCATGACGAAGTTGATGAAACGATAGGCGTATTCCGGGTGCCTGGCATCGGCAGGGATCGCCATGGTATCCATCCATACCGTGGTGCCCTGGCGGGGCACGCGGTACTGGAAGTCGAGGTGCTTGCCGGCGCCCTCGGCGGTGCGCTGCGCCTGGATCACATCGCCGCTGTAGCCCAGCGACAGGCACAGGTTCTCGTTGACCAGTTCGGTCACCGGTTGCGACTGGAACTTGCGCACGTACGGGCGGATGGCCTTGAGCAGTTCGCTGGCGGCAGCCAGGTCCTCACGCTTGGCACTGCGTGGCTCGCGGCCCAGGTAGTTGAGGACCACGGCCAGCACCTCGTCGGGCGAGTCGATCACCGAGATGCCGCAATCGGCGAACTTGGCAGCCAGCTCGGGCTTGAACAGCAGGTCGAGGTTGTCCAGCGGCGCATCGGGCATGCGCTCGCGTACTTTGTCGGCATTCACCGTCAGGCCGATGGTGCCCCAGGTGTAAGGGACGGTGGCCTGGCTGGCCTTGGGGTACTGGGCATGCAGTTTGCGCAGGCCTGGCTCGATGTCGTCCAGCGCTTCCAGGCGGCTGTGGTCCAGCGGCTGCAGGCTGCCGGCGCGCATCAGGCGCTCGGCCACGGTATCACCGGGGAACACCAGGTCGTAGCCGCTGCGCCCCGACATCAGCTTGGCTTCGAGCACCTCGCTGCCGTCCATGACGTCGTAGATCACCTGAATACCGGTTTCGGCTGTGAACTGCTTGAGGGTGTCCTCGGCAAAATAGTCTGCCCAGTTGTACAGGCGCAGCACGGGCTGCTCGGCCTGGGCCTGGCTGGTGCAGGCGACCAGCGCCAATGCGGCTAGAACGTGGCGTTTCATGCTCAGGCCCTCAGGGTGTGTGGGTGCGTGCCATCCAGGGTCAGCAGCGGGGCGTACATTTCTGGGCGGCGATCACGGTAGATGCCCCAGCTCAGGCGGTCCTCGCGCATGCGCTGCAGGTCCAGGTCGTGCAGCCAGATGCCACTGCTGTCGCGGTCGGCCTCGGCAAGCATGGCGCCCTTGTGGTCGCAGATGAACGACGAGCCATAAAAGCGCATGGCCAGCGATGTGTCGCTGGCTGCGACTTCCTCGCCAACGCGGTTGGCCGCGACCACCGGTAGCAGGTTGGCGGCGGCGTGGCCGCGCATGGCCACCTGCCAATGGTCGCGTGAGTCCAGTTCGGCGCAGCCGGGCTCGGAGCCGATGGCGGTGGGGAACAGCAGCACTTCGGCGCCCATCAGTGCCAGGCAGCGGGCCGTCTCGGGAAACCACTGGTCCCAGCAGATACCAATGCCCAGGCGGCCGAAGGCGGTGTCCCAGACTTTGAAGCCGGTGTCACCGGGGCTGAAGTACTCCTTTTCCTGGTAGCCGATGGCATTGGGGATGTGGGTCTTGCGGTAAACGCCGAGCAGGCGACCGTCAGCGTCGGCCACGCTCAGCGAGTTGAAGAAGGCATTGCCGGCGCACTCGTACCAGCTCAGCGGCAGTACCACGCCCAGCTCGCCGGCCAGCGCCGCGAAGCGCTGCAGGATCGGGCTGTCGGGGTAAGGCTGCGCCAGGGCCTGGTGCTGGTGGTTTTGTTCGATGCAGAAGTACGGGGTGGCGAACAGCTCTTGCAGCAGGATCACCTGGGCACCTTTGGCGGCGGCCTGGCGTACCAGTTGCTCGGCGCGCTCGAGGTTGTCGGGCAGGTTCCAGCTGCATGGCATTTGCGTGGTGGCCACGCGCAACAGGCTCATGGCTGCACCTGCGGCTGTTGCTGGGTGATGCAATGGATGCCACCACCGCCGTGGGCGATGTGGTCGATACGCACGGGCACGATCTCGCGGCCAGGGAAGGCGTGGGCCAGTTGCGCAGCGGCCTCCTGGTCGGCGGCGATACCGTAGGCGGGCATGATGATCGCGCCATTGGCGATGTAGAAGTTGGTGTAGGAGGCACAGAACACCTCGGCGCCCGGATCGACAGCATCGCTGGCCTCGTACAGGTCGAGCAGTTCGAAATGGCGGCCCCGGGCATCGGTGGCGAGCTCAAGGGCGCGGCGGTTTTCGCGCACCACTTCGGCGTACACCGAATGCGCGTCATGGGTAGCGTCGACCAGCAACACGCCTGGGCGGGCGAATGCGCAGACGCCGTCGACATGGCCGTCGGTCATGTCGCCGGTGACGTATTGCGGGTCACCCGGCAGCCAGATGGTCTTGCTGATACCCAGGTACCGGGCGAAGCAGGCCTCGAACTCAGCCTTGCTCACGCCTGGGTTGCGGTTGGGGTTGAGCAGCACCGACTCGGTGGTGATCAGCGTGCCTTCGCCATCAACATGAATTGCACCGCCCTCGTTGCACAGCGGCGTGCTGAAGCCGTCCAGACCCAGCTGGTCAAGGATGCGCCGACCCAGGCTGCGGTCATGGCCATGTTGCGACTTGCCGCCCCAGGCATTGAAACGCCAGCTCAGCCCGGCCAGGCCATGCTGCGGGTGCCAGATGAAGCTTGGGCCGCTGTCACGGCACCAGCTGTCGTCCACGGCCAGTTCGATCAGTTCGATATTGGCGCTGCACAGGGCACGCGCGCTTTCCAGGGCCGATGGGTCGACCACCATTTTTACCGGTTCGAAGCGGGCGATGGCGGCTGCGACCCGTGCATAGTCACGCTGGACGTCGGCCAGGGTCACCCGCCAACCGGCTTCCCACAGCCCTCGGTTGTGCGGCCAGACCATCCAGGTTGCAGCGTGGCGGGTCCATTCGGCGGGCATGCGCCAGCCGCTGTCGGGGGACAGGTGCATAGTGAACTCCAATCTATTAAGGATTTTTATCAACGAAGCCCGCCGTCGCGGGTGTTGATGTCCATGCTATGGCTAGGATTGCTTGGCGACAAACGATAGATTTAGCGCATATCTGATTAGCAGGGCTTATCAATAATGCTTAAACACTGGCCACCCCTGAATGCCCTGCGCGGTTTCGAGGCCGCAGCGCGGCTGGGCAGTTTTCACAAGGCTGCCGAGGCGCTGAACCTGACCCAGTCGGCCATCAGTCAGCAGATCCGCAGCCTGGAAACCTACCTTGAGCAGCCGTTGTTCCATCGCAGCGGGCGTAGCGTGAGCCTGACCGATGCCGGGCACGACCTGCTCAGCACCACGCAGTCGTTGTTGCAGCACCTGGCCGTGGGCATTCGCCGGCTGGACCAGTACCGCAAGCCCAACCAGCTGGTCGTCAATACCAGCCCGGCGTTTGCCAGGCACTGGCTGCTGCCGCGCCTGGCCGACTTTCACCAGCGTTGCCCGCAGGTCGACCTGTGGCTGTTCACCAGTTTCGAGGTGCCGGACATGGCCACCGAGACCATCGACCTGGCCATCCGCGACGACCTCAGCGCCCAGGCCGAATGCAGCTTCAGCGTGTTGCACCAGGACCTGCTGTACCCGGCCTGTCACCCTTCGCTGCTGGCGGCAAGCGCGCGCACCACCTTGCACGGCGAGCGGGAAATGGACTGGAGCCACTGGCAGCTGGAAGGCGGGGAGGATGTGGGGCAGCAGGGCAAGGGGCTGAATTTCTCCGACCCCGGGCTGTTGCTGGATGCCGCCAGCGAAGGGTTGGGGGTGGCTCTGGTCAGCCAGCTGCTGGCGCGGCGGGCGGTGGAGGAGGGGCGGTTGCAGGCGTTGTCGGTGCAGCGGGTGCGCGGGCCGGCGTGGGCCTGCCTGGTGCACCGGGATAGTCAGGATGACCTGTTGGCCAGGCAGTTTCTGGATTGGTTGAGGGGGGCTTTGGCCTAAGCGTGAGTTTGCCTGCACGGGCCCCATCGCCGGCAAGCCAGCTCCCACAAGTACCCAGCGGTGCTGAAGGTCTGCGCCGTCTTTGTGGGCGCTGGCTTGCCGGCGATGGGGCCGGTGCAGGTAAACCACTGTTTTGCATCCCTTGGATCACCCCGTAATATGTGTCGGATAACCTGCGGGGGTAGTCTCACCCTCTGATCAATCGGAATCGCCCAAGGTGGCGCTTCCCTGCATAAACCTGACGAGGTACAGACATTGGCCATCATTCATCCTAAGGTTCGCGGTTTCATCTGCACCACGACTCACCCGAAGGGCTGCGAGCTCAACGTCCGTGACCAGATCGAAGCCACCCGCAAGCTGGGCGTGCGCGAGGATGGCCCGAAGAAGGTCCTGGTCATCGGTGCTTCCAGCGGCTACGGCCTGGCAGCCCGCATCACCGCAGCCTTCGGCTTCAAGGCCGACACCCTGGGCGTGTTCTTCGAAAAGCCAGGCACCGAGACCAAGGCCGGCACCGCTGGCTGGTACAACTCCGCCGCCTTCGACAAGTTTGCCAAGGCCGAAGGCCTGTACAGCAAATCGATCAACGGTGACGCGTTCTCCGACGAAGCCCGTGCCAAGGTCATCGAGCTGATCAAGAACGAAATGGGCGGCAAGGTCGACCTGGTCATCTACTCGCTGGCCTCGCCAGTGCGCAAGCTGCCGCAGAGCGGTGAAGTGATCCGCTCCGCGCTCAAGCCGATCGGCCAGCCGTACAAGTCGACCGCCATCGACACCAACAAGGACACCATCATCGAGGCCAGCATCGAGCCGGCCACCGAACAGGAAATTGCCGACACCGTTACCGTCATGGGCGGCCAGGACTGGCAGCTGTGGATCGACGCCCTGGCCGGCGCCGACGTGCTGGCCGAAGGTGCCCGTACCGTGGCCTTCAGCTACATCGGCAGTGACATCACCTGGCCGATCTACTGGCACGGTGCGCTGGGCCAGGCCAAGCAGGACCTGGACGAGACCGCCCTGCGCCTGAACCAGAAGCTGGCCGGCGAAGTGAAAGGCGGTGCCAACGTGGCCGTACTGAAGTCTGTGGTCACCCAGGCCAGCTCGGCCATTCCGGTGATGCCGCTGTACCTGTCGATGGTGTTCAAGATCATGCAGGAGAAAGGTGTTCACGAAGGCACCCAGGACCAACTGGACCGCATGTATCGCGACCGTCTGTATCGCGCCGATGGTGCGCCGGCCGAAGTCGACGAAAAGGGCCGCCTGCGTCTGGACGACTGGGAGCTGCGCGACGACGTACAGAACGACTGCAAGGCCCTGTGGCCGCAGGTGACCACCGAGAACCTGTTCCAGCTGACCGACTATGCCGGCTACAAGAAGCAGTTCCTCAACCTGTTCGGCTTCGAGCGCGCTGACGTCAACTACGACGAAGACGTGGCCACCGATGTGAAGTTCGACTGCATCGAGCTGTAATCCTTTCAGCCTGTACCGGCCAACAATCCCATGTGGGAGCGGGTTCATCGAGGCGTCGAACCGCCGCGAAATGGCCGGTACAGGCTGTATGATTTTTGCTAGTTTTGGCGCACAACAACAGGGAATGCGCCATGAGTAGCCACACCCAACCCGCCACCCCGTTTCGCCAGGCCACAGCCGACGGCTATAACCTCGGCGGGTTCCGCTGGCGCCACGCCAAGCCTGACCCCCAGCGCCCGCTGGTGATCATCAACGCTGCCACTTCGGTACGCTGCCGCTATTACTCCCGTTTTGCCGACTACCTGTTCGCCCAGGGCTGCGATGTGCTGACCTACGATTACCGTGGCATCGGTGAATCCCGCCCAGCTTCGTTGCGTGGCTTTCAGGCGACCTGGAGCGACTGGGGCCAGCTGGATTTCGAAGCCATGCTGGCGCATGCAGCCGCCCATTTCCCCGGCCAGCCGGTGGACGTGGTTGGGCACAGTTTCGGTGGTTGTGCGGTGGGCCTGGCGCCGTCGGCGGGGCAGATACGGCGGGTGGTGATGGTGGGGGCGCAGTTCGCCTACTGGCGCGATTACGCAGCGGGCCAGCGCTGGCAGCTGTTGGGCAAGTGGCATGTGGTGATGCCGCTGCTGACCCGGGTGTTCGGCTATTTTCCCGGCAAACGCCTGGGTTGGCTGGAGGATACGCCATCCGGCGTGGTGCAGGACTGGACCACCCGTACCCCGCGCTATGAGCAACGCCCCAGCGGGCGTGGCCTGGCTGCGCTACCGTTCGCCCAGGTGCGGGCGGCGACGCTGGCTATCAGCTTGACTGATGACCCGTTCGGCACGGTGGCGGCGACCGAGCGGTTGCTGGGCTATCTGCAGCATGCCGAACGCCGGCACCTGCGCATCGCCCCTGTGGATATCTCGGTGAAGGACATCGGCCATTTCGCGTTTTTCCATGACCGGTTTCGCGAAAGTTTGTGGCCGGTGGCGTTGCAGTGGTTGCAGGCTGGAGGGTTGGAAGGTGGGGTGCCAGGAAGGATCATGAGCTGATGCTGCTGGCTCTGGCCTCATCGCCGGCAAGCCAGCTTCCACAGGGCTTGCCTCAGCCTGAGGTCAGTGAGATGCCCATTGGAGCTCTGTGTTGCCCAACATAGACTGGCTGGCGCGATTCCTGTGGGAGCTGGCTTGCCGGCGATGGGCTGCAAAGCAGCCCCGGCAATCTCAAGCCTTGCGCGACAGCGGCTGCGCTGCAAACTTGACGCCCGCCAGCCCATGCGTGATCAGCGCACGGATATTTCCATGGTCGCTACCCTCAGGCGTGGCCAGCACATCACGGTAATGCTCGCCAAAGGCCAACAGCGCTTCCTGGTCGCTCAGGCCTTCCAGCACGGCCAGGCCCAGGGTCTTGCACGACCCTTCGTTTTGCCCTGCAGCGTTCTCCACGCCGCCATTGTTGAAGGCCTGCGGCTGGTAACTGTAGTGCTCGGCAATGAATGCCAGGGTGTCGGCAAACAGGTGTTGGCCGCCGGCCAGGCTGGCGCGCAGGGAGTTCAGATCAGTCACGAGGTTTTCCTTTTTCAAACGCCGCGTGTTGCTCGGCGCTGGCTTCTTTCTGGTGTTGGGCTTTCCACTCGGCGTAAGGCATGCCGTACACCGCTTCGCGGGCGTCATCCAGGCTCAGGTCGAGCTGACGCTCGTCAGCCGCGGCCTTGTACCACTTGGACAGGCAGTTACGGCAAAAACCGGACAGGTTCATCAGGTCGATGTTCTGCACGTCGGTGCGTTTCTGCAGGTGTTCGACCAGGCGCCGGAACGCGGCGGCCTCGAGTTCGAGCTGTTGTTGTGGGGTCATGGGGCTTCTCTCAGGTCATGCGGTTCTTCAGGTGGCGGCCACCGTTGATGACCACCTGGCTGCCGGTGCTGTACTGGCTGGCGAGCAGGTACTTGACCGTCTCGATCAGCGGGCCGGCACCGGGTTCGAACTGCAGCAGGGCCTTGTTCAGGGTCTGCTGGCGGTAGGCTTCGTCACCCCCTTCCTTGAGGATCAGCAGCCCGGGCAGGATACCGTTCACATGCACCTTGGGCGCATATTTTTCGGCGAACGACAGCACCATGTTCTGCAGCGCGGCCTTGGTCGCGGCGTAGCCAATGTGGCTTTTGCTGCCGCGCGAAGAAGTCTCGTCGCAGATATGGATGATATCGGCCTTGTCCACCTTGGTCAGCAGCTCGCCCAGGGCCAGGTTGAGGTGGTAGGGCGCTTCGACGTGCAGGCGGAACATGGTCTCGAGGTTGTCCAGGCCGTCATCGAGCCACAGCGAGGCGTTGTGGATGATGGCGCGCAGGCCGTCGTAATGGTTGTGCAGGTGGTCGATCAGCGCGAGGCGGTCGGCCGCCTGGCACAGGTCGGCCTGGAACTGCACGATGTTCGGATGCGCTGCTGCTGGCTGGGTGCTGCGGCTGGCACTGACCACCGTATGGCCGGCCTGGGCCAGTTCAAGGGCCAGGGCCAGCCCGACGCGCTGGCTGGCTCCGGTTACGAGAATGGGGCTGTTCATGTTCGGGCTGGTCAACTTGTCTGTCCGTTGGTTGCTGCCCAGCATACCCGAACTGTTTGGCGCATGGGTGGCCTGCCCTCGGCGGCTCGGTTCAGCAGGCTGATGGCTGTGTCCTGTGGCCGTTGCTGTCGTAGTAGACTAGTTGTTCAACTTACCCACCCAGGGTGCCCGAGCAGATGAACGAACAGGGACGTGATCCGCTGATCGAGATGGCCATGGAGCAGCAGGAGCTGTTTCCGATCCGTGAAGTTTCTCGCCTGACAGGCGTCAACGCTGTGACCCTGCGCGCGTGGGAGCGCCGCTATGGCCTGATTCAACCAACCCGTACCGACAGTGGTCACCGTCTGTACTCCCAAGCCGATATCGACGACATCCGCCGTATTCTTGGCTGGCTGGAGCGCGGTGTGGCGGTGAGCAAAGTGGGCAGTATCCTCGCCCGCGGCCATGCCCTGGCCGGGCAGGCAGGCCGTGCGACAGACACTTGGCTGCACTGGCAGCACCAGGCTCGCCAGGCGGTGCAACGTTTCGATCAGGCGCGCCTGCACCGCCTGTTCGATGAGGTGTTCGCCGCGAGTACGCTGGATCAGGTGTTTGCCGAGGTGTTCATGCCGGTATGGCAAGACCTGGTGGTCGACCAGCGCGGCTACGGGCAGGCCAGCGAGTGGCTGTTCCTCGACCAGTTCCTGCGTTGCCGGGTGTTTGCCCGCCTGCAGCTTGCCCATGTGCCGCGCAGCCGCACGGTGCTGCTGGCACCTTTGCCGGGTCAATGCCACGAACTGGAATTGCTGGTGACCAGCCTGACCCTGGGCTGCGAAGAAATTGGTGTGGCGCCGCTCGCGAGCGGGCAGCCGCTGCAGGAGCTGGCGCTGGTATGCGAACGCCTGAAACCGGACGCCTTGGTGCTGTTTTCCCATCAGTCACCCACAAGCGAAATCACCCGGCGCCTGACGCGCCTGGCGGCGGTGCTGGAATGCCCGTTGTTACTGGCCGGTGAAGCGGCGGAAGCGGCACAGGACAGCTTGGCGGGCAGCCCGGTCGCCTGCCTGGGTGCGCAAAGTAGCGTGATGCGTCAGCGTTTGCGGCAGTTCCTGGCCGGTCAGCTTGATACCTGATTGTGCAGTTCAGGGTGTGCCCGGCGATGGGCCTGGAGAATATAGTCGCGCAGGCGCTCGATTTCTTCGGCTGGGCCTTGGCTGAGGTCGTAGGCCGCCAGGTCCGGGCCAATACGTCGGCCCAAAGTGCCGTGCAGTTCGATAGGGGTGATGTCGCCCGGGGCGAAGCGCAGTTCGAAACGGGCGGGTGCCGTTGGCAGGTCACGCACTTCCAGTAGCACACCTTTGAACGAAATATCGCGCACCCACAGGCCGCTTGCCTGGTCATGGGCATCGAGCAGCGCGCTCGGCTGGTCCATCGACAGGCGCCAAGGGCGCATCATGGGGCCGTCTTCGTAGATTTCCGGTGAGCCCAGTTGCAGGTGCAGCGCGTGGAACTCGTCCTCCACCAGTTGCAGTGGGAAGCTGATCTGCTGGTTGTTGAACTGGGCCTGCAAGGTCACCTGCTCGTTGGCCACCAGGCGGGTGAGCAAGCTTTGGATTTTGCGGTCGCCATTGACCAGCAGGCTCGACATGGAGTCGGCCAGGTTCAACTGCGGCGAATGCTGCATGTTCTGAATGAAGTCCAGCTCGTCCTGGGTCAGGAGCGGGTCTGCTTGCATGATCGAACTCGGTGGTGGCGATTTCTTCAACTGGGTTGACCGTGAATGGGGCGCTTGGTTCAGACACGCTCGTCGGATTGTAGACGAGCGCGCAGCTCCGCCAGTTCCCGTTCCAGCTCGATCTGCCGGCTGACGTCTTTCTGAATGCCGATGAAGTAGGTTCGCTGGTCGGCGTCATTGCGCACCGGGGTGATCGACAGCTCATTCCAGAAGGCGCTGCCGTCCTTGCGATAATTGCGCAGCACCTCGCGGCAGGGGCGGCCTTCGGCCAGGGCCTTGCGGATACGCGCACGGCCAAGCTGATCGCGGTCGTCGGCCTGCAGGAAACGGCAATCCTGATAGAGGATCTCGTCACGGCTGTAGCCGGTCAGGCGTTCAAACGCCGCGTTCACGTAGATGAGGATGGTGTCGTCGCCCTCCTGTTCGGCGACCACGATACCGTCATTGGACGCATTGACCATGGATTGCAGCAACTGCGCGTTGATCATGTTCTGGCCCTGAGCAATGAGGGTGCGAAGAAGGGCGGAGATGGCGACTTTGGTAGAGGCGGCCTTTTGCCATTGCTGGATGCTAGTATCCTACGTTTTCACTCAGTTTCGGAATCCTCTACCCGATGAAAGTCGCCATTATTTCCGGATCGGTCTATGGCACCGCCGAAGAAGTCGCCCGCCATGCCGAATCGCTGCTCAAGGCTGCGGGCCTGGAGGCCTGGCATGCTGCGCGTGCCACCCTGCAGGACCTTGAGGGGTTTGCCCCGCAAGCCTTGCTGGCCGTGACCTCGACCACCGGCATGGGTGAATTGCCGGACAACCTCATGCCGTTGTACAGCAGCATTCGTGACACCCTGCCTGCGGCCTGGCGTGGTTTGCCGGGCGCGGTGATCGCGCTGGGCGATTCCAGCTATGGCGATACCTATTGCGGTGGCGGTGAGCAGATGCGCGAGCTGTTTGCCGAGTTGGGCGTGAACGAAGTGCAACCCATGCTGCGCCTGGATGCCAGCGAGACGGTCACCCCGGAGACCGATGCCGAGCCTTGGCTGGCTGAGCTTGCTCAAGCGTTGCAGGCCTGATTCGAAGCTTCACGCGCATGCTGCGGTGACCGTTCGTGCCACTGACTCGCCAAGTCATCAAGCTGGCTGGCAACGCAAGTTCCAGCCCGCGGGCTGCTGGCTAGACTCAGCCTCGACATAGAGAGCACATGTAAGTGCCGAGGTGACATGCAATGACCGCAGCCTTGCCCTATTCCGTCAACACCACTTCACCGGGACCGCTCTGATGCCCATGGCCGAGATTCCATTGTGCGTCTGGCGTACCCGGGGACAGAGTTTCATCTTCCGGGGCCAGAGCATCCGCTACTGGACCGCGGGGCAAGGAGAGCCCCTGCTGCTTCTACACGGCTTCCCCACCGCCAGCTGGGACTGGCACTACCTGTGGGGGCCCTTGACCCAACGCTTCCGGGTTATCGCCTGTGACATGCTCGGCTTTGGCGATTCGGCCAAACCGGTCGATCACACCTACAGCCTGATCGAGCAGGCAGACTTGCAGCAGGCCCTGCTCGGTCACCTGCAGGTCGACCAGCCTGTGCATCTGCTGGCCCACGACTACGGCGGCAGCGTGGCTCAGGAGCTGCTGGCGCGCCACCATGAACAGCGCGCCGATGTAGCCAGTTGCGTGTTTCTCAACAGCGGGTTGTTCGCCGAAAGTTGCCGCACGCTGCTGATTCAGAAGCTGCTGCTCAGCCGGTTTGGCTGGCTGGTAGGGCGCTCGTTCGGGCGTGACGACCTGGTGCGCAACGTGACCCAGATCTACGGCCCGTGCACTCACCCCAGTGAAAGTGCGCTGGATGATTTCTGGAGCCTGATCGTCGCCAACCGGGGCACGCGCATCCTGCACAAGCTGGTGGGGTACATGTCCGAGCGCAGTGTGTACCGCGAACGCTGGGTCGGGGCGATGCAGCGCACGAGCGTGCCACTGCGCTTGATCAATGGCGTGGTCGACCCGCTGTCCGGCGCGCACATGCTCGAGCGTTACCAGCAACTGGTGCCGCAGCCGGACACCGTGCAGTTGCAGGGCATCGGCCATTACCCGCACACCGAAGCGCCCGTGCAGGTGCTGCGCCACTATCTGGCCTTTCGGGAACGGGTGCCTGGCTGCTTCCAGCAGAAGATGGCCTGGTCCTGATCCGGCCTCATCGCCCTGGGTTATTGCCGGGCATTCAGCCTGGGTGAGCTTGATTGCCCCCCTGTCGCTGGCGGCGGACACTCGGCTGACCTGAACCAGCCTGGAGCCGTGCGCATGAGCGAGCCTGTCCATCTGCAAGATCGCGTGGTGATCGTCACCGGGGCCGGTGGCGGCCTGGGCCGTGCCCATGCGCTGTTGTTCGCCGCGCGCGGCGCCAGGGTTGTGGTCAACGACCTCGGTGGCTCCACCCACGGGGAAGGTGCCAGCGCTTCTGCCGCTGACCGGGTGGTGGAGCAGATCCGCGCCGCCGGTGGCAGCGCCATCGCCAACCATGACTCGGTCAGCCACGGCGCACGCATTGTCGAGCAGGCCCTGGACAGCTTCGGCCGTGTCGATGTGCTGGTGAACAATGCCGGCATCCTGCGGGACAAGACGTTCCACAAGATGGACGACAGTGACTGGGAGCAGGTCTACCAGGTGCATGTCGAAGGCGCCTTCAAGGTCACCCGCGCTGCCTGGCCACACCTGCGCGAGCAGAACTGGGGACGAGTGATCTTCACTGCGTCCACCTCCGGCATATACGGCAACTTCGGCCAGGCCAACTACGGCATGGCCAAGCTGGGGCTGTACGGGCTCACCCGCACCCTGGCGATCGAAGGGCGCAAGCACGGGATCCTGGTAAACGCCATCGCCCCCACCGGTGGCACGCGCATGACCGAAGGGCTGATCCCGCCGCAGATATTCGAGCGGCTCAAGCCGGAGCTGGTAAGCCCGCTGGTGGTGTACCTGGGTAGCGAGCAGTGCCAGGGTACGGGTGAACTGTTCGAGGTCGGTGGCGGGTGGGTGGGGAAGGTCCGGTGGGAGCGCAGCCTGGGCGTGGGCTTTGACCCGCGCGAAGGGTTTACCCCGGAGCAGGTGGCGGAGCAGTGGGCACAGATCGGTGATTTTGCAGGGGCGGTGCACCCGCAGGACAGTTTGCAGGCGCTGCAGCAGATGATGGATAACCTGCAGAAGTATCCGTTGGGCTGAGATTTGTACTGCCTGTTTTCAAGGCAAATAAAAAAGGCCGCTGCAAACCGCAGCGGCCAATCGAGACGTCAGATCAAGGAGCTTCAAAATCTACGTCGGTGAACCTCGCAGGCCTGAAGGGCGGGGGGAGAAGCCCTTCATGCCGGCCAGTGAGTTAAGAATAAGCGGTTGATCCTGCGGGAAAAATAGCCGCTTATGACATTCACCTTTACGTATCGGGCAATAGTGACGCTGGCGCTCAGGCGGCGGGTGAGTAGCCCATGCGCCAGCTGGTTTCACGCGCTGCCGCCAGCAGCCGTTGCGCCGCCGGGCCATGCTCGTCGGCATGGAATATCGACGTCGGCCCGACCACCGTCATCACCGCAGCGATCTGCCCCATGGCATTGAATACCGGGGCCGAGAGGGCATCGACACCTGGCATCAGCAGGCCATGCACATGGTGCAGGCCACGCGCGCGAATGCCTGCCAGCACCGGCTGGTAGTCATCGGCGCCATGCTGCAGGGCGGCCAGCTCGCGGTCACGTAGCTCCACGGTTTCACGCTCGGGCAGGTAAGCGGCGAACACCAGCCCGGTCGATGATGTGAGCAGCGGCAGCACCGAGCCCATCTGCGTCACCACGGTAACCGCGCGTACTGCCGGCTCGATAGTGACCACCGTCGCGCCCTGGTTGCCCCACACCGCAATGAAGCAGCTCTCGTTCAACTCGTCGCGCAATTGCGACAGCGGCAGCGCGGCAACCTTCAGTACATCGATGCTGCCCAGTGCCGCCAGCCCCACGCGCAACGCTTCGCGTCCAAGGCCGTAATGGTTGGTGGCTGCATCCTGTTCGGCAAAGCCGCTGGCGATCAGTGCCTGCAGGTAGCGGTGCACCTTGCTTGCAGGCATCTGCACATGTTCGGCCAGACGTGACAGCGAGGTGGAGGGGGACAGCTCGGCAAGGGCCTTGAGGATGTCGGTGCCGACCTCCGCCGAGCGAACTTTCTGCTTGCCGTTGTCGGTGGGGGAGCTGGCTTTGGCCATGGACATCTTCTTCCGGATTCTTCAAGTGGGCCTTTATAGCTTGACGCCAGTCGCGTAGCAAATTACGTTATTCGTAATCTGATTACGATAAAAACAATGCAGCCGCGCTGCCACCCCGTCACGGGCCAGCAGCCAGCTGCCAGCAACGGCTCGGCCAGAGCCCGGAGGCATCGATGAATCGCGATATGTCACCCGACCTTCACTATCTCAGCGGCTTCGGCAACGAGTTTGCCAGCGAAGCGCTGCCGGGGGCCTTGCCGGTCGGGCAGAACTCGCCGCAGAGGGCGCCCTATGGGCTGTATGCCGAGTTGCTCTCGGGTACGGCGTTCACCATGGCCCGCAGCGAGCTGCGCCGCACCTGGCTGTATCGCATTCGCCCGTCTGCATTGCACCCGCGTTTCGAACGCCTGGCGCGCCAGCCGCTGAGCGGGCCGCTGGGTGACATCAACCCCAACCGCCTGCGCTGGAGCCCCCAGCCGATCCCCGCCGAGCCGACCGATTTCATCGAAGGCTGGCTGCCCATGGTGGCCAACGCAGCGGCGCAAAAGCCGACCGGCGTGAGCATTTACATCTACTGCGCCAACCGCTCCATGGAGCGCGTGTTCTTCAACGCCGACGGTGAACTGCTGGTGGTGCCGGAGCATGGCCGCCTGCGCATCGCGACCGAACTGGGCGTGATGCAGGTCGAGCCGTTGGAGATCGCGGTGATCCCGCGCGGCATGAAGTTCCGCGTCGAACTGCTGGACGGCCAGGCCCGTGGCTATATCGCCGAAAACCACGGCGCCCCACTGCGCCTCCCGGACCTTGGCCCGATTGGCAGCAATGGCCTGGCCAACCCGCGTGATTTTCTCACCCCGGTGGCGCACTACGAAGAGGCCGAGGGACCGGTACAGCTGGTGCAGAAGTATCTCGGCGAACACTGGGCCTGCCAGCTGCAGCACTCGCCGCTGGACGTGGTTGCCTGGCACGGCAGCAACGTGCCGTACAAGTACGACCTGCGCCGCTTCAATACCATTGGCACGGTCAGTTTCGACCACCCGGACCCGTCCATCTTCACCGTGCTGACCTCGCCAACCAGCATGCATGGCCTGGCCAACATGGACTTCGTGATCTTCCCACCACGCTGGATGGTGGCCGAGAATACCTTCCGTCCACCTTGGTTCCACCGCAACCTGATGAACGAGTTCATGGGCCTGATCAATGGTGCCTACGATGCCAAGGCCGAAGGCTTCCTGCCGGGCGGTGCCTCGCTGCACGGGGTGATGAGCGCCCACGGCCCCGACGCCGAAACCTGCGAAAAGGCCATTGCCGCCGACCTGGCGCCGCACAAGATCGACAACACCATGGCCTTCATGTTCGAGACCAGCCAGGTGCTGCGCCCGAGCCTGCAAGCCCTCGAATGCCCGCAACTGCAGGCCGACTACGATAGTTGCTGGGCCACCTTGCCGAGCACCTTCACCCCGAACCGGAGATAACCCATGAACCACACTGCCAATGCCCGTAGCTGGGTCGAGCACGCCAACGGGCACAGTGACTTCCCGCTGCAGAACCTGCCGCTGGGCATATTCAGCCGGCCTGGGGAGGCCAGACGCTGTGGCGTGGCCATCGGCGATGCCGTTCTCGACCTGCAAGCGGTGCTGGCCGCAGGCCTTTTCGACGGTGAGGCCAAAGCCGCTGTCGAAGCCACCTGTGGCGGCGCGCTGAACGCATTCTTCGCCCTTGGCCGCGGTGCCCGCGTCGCCCTGCGCGAGCGCCTGCAAGCGCTGCTTGGCGAGCACAGCGAACACCAGGCGCAGCTGAAGGCTGCGCTGTATCCGGCCAGCGAATGCCAGCTGCATGTACCTGCGCAGATCGGCGATTACACCGATTTCTACGTCGGCATCGAGCACGCCAAGAACGTTGGCAAGCTGTTCCGCCCCGACAACCCGCTGCTGCCCAACTACAAGCATGTGCCGATCGGTTATCACGGCCGCGCCTCGACCATTCGCCCGTCCGGCACCGACGTGCGCCGGCCCAAGGGCCAGACCTTGCCTGCCGGGCACACCGAGCCGAGCTTCGGCCCTTGTGCGCGCCTGGACTATGAGCTGGAGCTGGGTATCTGGATTGGCCAGGGCAATGACATGGGCCAGGCAATCCCGGTGGGCGATGCCGCCGAGCACGTGGCCGGCCTGTGCCTGCTCAACGACTGGTCGGCGCGCGATATCCAGGCCTGGGAATACCAGCCACTGGGCCCGTTCCTGTCCAAGAGCTTCATCACTACCGTTTCCCCCTGGGTGGTCACCGCCGAGGCGCTGGAACCGTTCCGCTGTGCCCAGCCGGCACGCCCTGAAGGCGACCCGCAGCCACTGTCGTACCTGCTGGACAAGCGCGACCAGGCCGCCGGTGCATTCGATATCGAACTCGAGGTACTGCTGCTGACCGAGCGCATGCGTGAACAGGGCGTTGCCCCCCACCGCCTGACCCTCAGCAACACCCGCAGCATGTACTGGACCGTGGCGCAGCTGGTTGCGCACCACAGTGTCAACGGCTGCCAGCTGCAGCCAGGCGACCTGTTCGGTTCGGGCACGCTGTCGGGGGCCACGCCAGGTTCGTTCGGCAGCCTGCTGGAGATCACCGAAGGCGGCAAACTCCCGGTGGAGCTGGCCAGCGGCGAGGTGCGCAAGTTCCTCGAGGATGGCGACGAGATCATCCTGCGTGCCCGTTGCACCCGCGAGGGTGTGGCCAGCATCGGCTTCGGCGAATGCCGCGGCACGGTCATCGCAGCCAACTGAGGAGGCAGGGGCATGGAGCTGTACACCTATTACCGTTCCACCTCGTCCTACCGGGTGCGCATTGCCCTGGCACTGAAGGGGCTGGCCTGCCAGTCCCTGCCGGTCAACCTGCTGCAGGGTGAGCAGCGCGGCGAGGATTATCTGGCCATCAACCCGCAAGGCCGTGTACCGGCATTGCGCACCGATGGCGGTGAGCTGCTGGTGCAGTCGCCGGCGATCATCGAGTACCTGGAAGAGGTTTATCCACAGCCTGCATTGTTGCCGGCCACGGCCGAGGCGCGCGCCAAGGTGCGTGGGGTGGCGGCAATCATCGGTTGCGACATTCACCCGCTGCACAATGTCAGTGTGCTCAACCGCTTGCGCCAGGCTGGCCAGGACGAGGGCCAGGTCAACCAGTGGATTGGCCAGTGGATCAGCCAGGGGCTGACGGCAGTGGAACAACTGATTGGCGATCAGGGCTTCTGCTTTGGTGATACGCCAGGGCTGGCGGATGTCTACCTGATCCCGCAGCTGTACGCGGCCGAACGCTTCAACATCGACCTTGGCAGCTTCCCACGCATCCTGCGGGTTGCCGGGTTGGCTGCAGGGCACCCGGCGTTCGCCAAGGCTCACCCCGCCCAGCAGCCGGACAGCCCGGCTCAGTGAAGTGAACGGTTCGCCGCCGGAAGCTTGCCGATACGCTCGGACAGCTTCAGGCGCTGGACCGGGTCTTCGCTGAGCAACAAGGCATGCTCCAGGTCGAAGCGCTCGGCCTGTGGGCAATCCAGGTGCTTGTAGAGCGAAGCGCGGGTCATGTAGTCGCTGACTTGCACCGGGCCCAGCTGCATGACCCGCTCGGCATCGATCAACGCCGCCAGGTGGTTGTCGTTGCTGATGTGCAACTGGCGCAGGTTGCGTGACAGGCGTTGCAGCATCTGCAGCGGGCTGGCACTGCACAGGTGCTCGGCGGTGAGCGCCACGTGCGGGCCGAACTGCCGCGCCAGCAGTTCGCGGCAATCGCTGGGGTACAGGCGCCGACCGCCGCAGGGGTCGAGCAGGTGGTCGGCACCCGGCACGCGCAGCAGAAAGTGGCCGGGGAAGCCCACGCCTTCCAGCGGTATGGACAGGCGCCGGGCCAGCTCGAGGGCGAGGATGGCCAGGGTCAGCGGCTGGCCACGACGCCGCTGCAGCACCTTGTCCATCATCGCGGCATGTGGGCGCAGTGGGTGATACTCATCCTGCTGGAAACCCAGCGCATTGAGCTGGCGCAGCAGCGGCTGGGCCAGTTCGCACAGGGGCAGCATCGGCAGGTTGGCGCTGACTTCGCGCTGCAGGGCATGCAGCATGACAAGGCTGGCCGCAGGCTCGACGTTACGGTCGTGCTCGGCGGCAATCCACAATGCGGCTTCCAGCAGGGCGACAGGCTCGCGTTCCAGGCAGGCCAGGCAGGCTTGACGTGGCTTCATGGGGCTTCTCCACACACGCTTGAGTATTAGCCGTGGCGCGCGGTTTCGTCCAGTGGTCCGGCGGCAGTGCCGGCGCCGGCGGCATGCCTATACTGGTAGGAGCACCTCGTGGGGGAGCCTGTCGATGTTCGCACTGATGCAAAGCACCCGTACCCAGTCGCTGCATTTGTTCACCGACCCGCCCACGGGCCTCAAGGCCGTGGTGGCGATTCACAGCGAGCAGCTGGGCCCAGCCATGGGGGGGTGCCGCTACCTGCCTTACGCCGATGACGAAAGCGCCATGACCGATGCCATTCGCCTGGCCCAGGGCATGAGCTACAAGGCGGCGCTGGCCGGCCTGCAACTGGGCGGCGGCAAGGCGGTAATCATGCGCAACCCCCATGTGGAAAACCGCGCTGCGCTGTTCGAGGCCTTTGGCCGTTTCATCGATACCTTGCAGGGACGCTTCATCATCGCCGTGGACAGCGGAACCTCGACCCTGGACATGGACTGCATCGCCCAGAGCACGCCCCATGTGACCAGCACCACCGCCTCGGGCGACCCCTCGCCGCACGCGGCGATGGGGGTATTTGCCGGCATCCGTGCAACCACTTCGTTCCGGCTGGGCAGTGATGACCTGAGGGGCCTGCGGGTGGCGGTGCAAGGGTTGGGCAATGTGGGGTATGCGTTGGCCGAGCAACTGCATGCGGTTGGCGCGGAGCTGCTGGTCAGCGACCTGGATCCAGGGCGGGTACGGCTGGCTATGGAGCAGTTCGATGCCAAGCCTGTAAGCAACGATGCGTTGATCAGTACCCCATGCGACATCTTCGCCCCGTGCGGTGTAGGGCCGGTACTGAACGGGCAGAGCGTGATGCAGCTGCGTTGTGCGGCAGTGGCGGGGGCGGCGAACAACCAGTTGACCACCTTGCAGGTGGCCGACCAGCTGGAGTCGCGCGGGATACTGTATGCACCTGACTATGTGATCAATGCCGGTGGGCTGATCTATGTGGCGCTTACCCACCGTGGCGAGGACTTGGGCACCATCACCGCGCACCTTGCGGGGATACCTTCACGGCTCACCGAGGTGTTTGGCCATGCGCAGGCCGAGAAGCGTTCGCCGGCGCGGGTGGCGCAGATGCTGGCAGAGCGGTTGTTGTACGGCTGAGGGTTGATACCGGCTTGGCTGGCCTCTTCGCGAGTGAACCCGCTTCTAACGCATTACCTGCAGGAGCAGCCTTGTGCTGCGAAGAGGGCATTACTGCCTACACAAACCTGTTGCCCTGCTGGCCCCTTCGCAGCACAAGGCTGCTCCTACAGATCCTGTGCATGCTTTGAGATCTGCGCCGCCGATATCACTCGGCTGCACCACCTTCGAGCAATTCGGCCAACGCGTCCGGCTGGCTCTTGAAAGCCCGGGCGAACACATCGCGGTTCTTGGCCATGTAGATACCGGCTTCCTCGACCTGCTGCTCGGTCAGCGAGGGCACTGCCTTGTGCAGCACCTCGGCCAGGCGCTCGGCCAGTTCGAGCATCTTGTCGTGACGGTCTGCTTCGGCCTTATCCATGAACAAGCGCTCCGGGTCGCGGCTGCTGCGGTACACCACTTCGACGGCCATTCATCACCTCTATGCCTTTTTGCTGGTTGTGTTGCTTTTACTGTATCCATATACAGTAATGGCATTTGCCATCGCTGCGCAACCTGATTCTTCCGGCAAAAGCCTGCTGCACAGGTGCCTTGCGGCAATCGGTCGCCTTCCAACGAAGGGGCCTGGCCCTTTAACTGCATGGCACAAGCGTCACACCGCTGACGCATCATCCTTCAAGACGTATCGGGGAATGGAACATCGTGGACATCAAATGGGCAGAAAAGCTGCGCAAGGGCCTGCACGGTTCGGCAGACTCGCTGGGCAACCTGTGTGTCGAGGCCTTCCACTACCTGGCGCTGTTCGGCATTGGCGCGATCACGGCCTATGCGGCGGTGGTGACCTTTCTGGACATGCTCGGCAAAGGAGGAGTGAGCGTCGATGACATCCTGCTGCTGTTCATCTACCTGGAGCTGGGGGCAATGGTCGGTATCTACTTCAAGACCAACCACATGCCGATCCGCTTCCTGCTATATGTGGCGATCACCGCGCTGACCCGCCTGCTGATCGGCGATGTCTCGCACCACAAGGCGCCGGATGTGGGCCTGTTGTACGTGTGCGGCGGGATTCTGCTGCTGGCGTTCGCGATCCTGGTAGTGCGCTACGCCTCGTACCGCTACCCCTCGACCAAGGTGCTGGATGCCCACGGCAAGGAAGTGGAGGAGGGCAAGTAGCCCTCAGTTGGCGATGAAATGGCGCGGCTCATGACCCGCATCGCGGGTCAGCGCGGCCAGCACCTGCATGGGGTTCTGGCCCAGTTCGATGGCCAGGCCCAGGCGGATGCTGTCGATGACCCGTTGCAGGCGCACCGGGTCGTTGCGCTGGGCCTGGGTGATGAGGCGCTTGGCGACCACCCCGGCGTCGTCGGACAGCGTCAGCATGATGCTGCCGTCGAGGTCTGCGATGCTCAGGTTGACCCGGTATTCGGGGGCGAAGGCGGCACTGATGCGGGCAAATGGATTGATCATGGTCTTGCTTCTGCAGTGAATGACTGCAGGGTTGACCGGGAAAATTGCCTATTGGTTCAGCACCTTTGATCGGTACCAATGAAAACGCCCGGCACATGGCCGGGCGTTTTCTGCAACGTTGATCAGGCGTCTGGGTCGCTCAGTTCGAGGACGCCGCGCTTGCTGCGCAGCTTGCCGTAGAAGTGTTCCAGTGCGTGATTCAGCTTGGTCGCGGCACCATCCACCGCCTGGTCCAGCGAGGTGGCGGTATGGGTCACGGAAATCGGTTGGTGGCCTTTGGGGCGAGCCTCCATCTGGCAGCGTTTGTCATGCGGTCCGGGCTTGACGCCGTTCTCGTCGCGCAGGTGCACCTCGATGCGGGTGAGGTCGTCTTCGTAACGTTCCAGCGAGTTCTGCAGCGTGCTGCGGACCCACTGGTCGAGCCGGGCGTTGCCTTCGAAATGGTTGCTGCTGTTGACCTGGATTTGCATGATTCAATCCTTATTCAGCTTGCTCGCATGGAGGCGCGTCCAGGCCCTTGAGACCCTTGGAATTTCTGCGCCTCTTGACTCTAAGGTCAGGCAACCGTGCAACGATTTCAACCCCTTGGTGAAAATAAATTTCTTGTTGCAAATGGGCCGTACAGCCGCGCCATCCAATAGGTCAGGGTCCTATTCATTCGGTCAGAACGCCAGCGGGATCTGCACATACAAGGTCCGCAACTCAGCCACCTACTGCCCGTCATGGGGCTTTGCTTATGAGAATTGAAATCATTATTATTGCACCCCCGAAAACGTCTGGACTCTCGCCATGACGCGCAAAACCGCTGGCCTGTCGCTCAGCTATCGCCTGGCCGTGACCTCCCGCAGCCTGGCCGCATTGCTGGGCGGCTACCTGCTGGCGTCCATGGCCAGCGCCTGCATTGCCCTGGTGGCGCCGCTGCCAACGGTCGATGCCACGCTCACCGGGCTGCTGCTGTCGTTCGTCTTCTACGTGCTGGCGTTCATCTGGTGCTTCGCCTGCCGCAGCGCCTGGCGTGCCTGGCTGGGGGTACTGGCGCCAAGCCTGCTGCTGGGGATGATCAGCGGCGTCGCCTACTGGATGAAAAACCCATGAAAGAAGGCTTCCGCCAGGCCATGGCCTGGCTGCACACCTGGACCGGCCTGATCTTCGGCTGGCTGTTGTTCGCCATCTTCCTCACCGGCACGCTGTCGTATTTCAAGGAAGAAATCACCCACTGGGCACAGCCCGAGGTGCGCAGCCATGCACTGGACCCGACACGCAGCCTGGAGGTGGCCCAGCGGTACCTGCAGGACAACGCCGGGCATTCGGCCAGCTGGTTCATCCGCATGCCCAACGCACGCGAGGCGGCCTTGAGCGTGGGGTACCGCGACCCCAACGGCGGGCCGCGCGGCTTCGCCCGCAAAACCCTCGATACCCAGACCGGCCAGCCGGTGGAGGGACGTGACAGCCGGGGTGGCGAGTTCTTCTACCGCTTTCATTTCCAGCTGCAGATGCCGTACCCGTTCGGCCGTTGGCTGTCGACCTTCTGCGCCTTCATCATGCTGTTGGGGCTGGTCACCGGCATCATCACCCACAAGAAGATCTTCAAGGAATTCTTCACCTTCCGCCCCGGAAAGGGCCAGCGCTCCTGGCTGGACGGGCACAACGCCATTGGCGTGCTGGTGCTGCCGTTCCACCTGATGATCAGCTACAGCAGCCTGGTGCTGTTCATGTACATGGTCATGCCGGCGGGCATCATGGCCAGTTATGGCAACAACACCGACAAGTATTTCAACGACCTGTTCGGCCGCAACGACGCGCCCAAGGCCGCCCAGCTGGCCACGCCCCTGGTAGCGCTGCCCAGCCTGTACGCCAAGGTGCAGGAACTGCAGCCGGGCGCGCGTATCGGCAATATCCAGGTGCAGAACCCGGGCGACAGCAATGCCCGCGTCACCTTTACCCAGTCCGCTGCCGACCACGTGGCCTACCGGCGCAGCGCCAACTGGACCTTCGATGGCGCCAGTGGCGTCTTGTTGAGCCAGGGCAAGCCGGAGAGCGGGGCGATGATGACCGCCTTCAGTTTCGCCGGCCTGCACATGGGCAACTTCGCCGGGCCGTGGCTGCGCTGGCTGTACTTCTTCTTCGGCGTGGCGGGCACCGCGGTGATCGGCACCGGGCTGGTGATGTGGCTGGGCAAGCGGCAGCTCAAGCATGCCAAAGGCGCACACGTGCCGGGCGAGCTGCGCCTGGTCGAGGTGCTCAATATCGCCAGCATGAGCGGCCTGCTGCTGGCCGTGGCGGGGTTCTTCTGGGCCAACCGGCTGATCCCGATGGGCGTCGACGGTCGCGCCGACTGGGAGGTAAATGCCTTCTTCATCGGCTGGGGCCTGTCACTGGTGCATGCCGTGCTGCGCAGCGGGCGCCGGGCCTGGGCTGAGCAATTGGCGCTGGGCGCGCTGGCCTTTGCCTTGCTGCCGCTGCTCAACGGCCTGACTACCGAGCGCGGCCTGAACCACTCGCTGCAGGCGGGGGACTGGGCCATGGCCGGCTTCGACCTGACGGCACTGGGCACTGGCCTGTTCCTGGCCTGGCTGGCCGGCAAGATGCTGCGCAGCCCCAGATCTTCGGCCAAGCGGGCCCCGCGTGCGGCCAAGACGCCGGGCACTGAAACAGCGGAGGCGAGCTGATGCTGGGTAACGCATTGATCGCCTTCGCAGGGTTCGTCGCCCTGTGCCTGGCCATGGAAAAGCACTTCAACGACCTGCTCGGGCGCAAGCCACGCCCCGGCCAGCTGCGCCTGTTGCGCGTTGCCGGTTGGCTGCTGCTGATGCTGTCGCTGATCCTCAGCGTGCAGCTGCGCGGCTGGGGCCATGGCCTGGTGGAGTGGACGGCGGTGATCATGGCCGGTGCGACCCTGTGGGTGTTTGGCCTGCCCTACCAGCCGCGCCTGCTGCTGGGGCTGGCCGCGGCCAGCGTGGTGCTGGGCCCGCTGCTGGCCGTGTTTGCCGTGTGACCCGATGAGCGAGCAGCGCGATAGCAACGAGGCGGGCGCCGACAGCGCCGGCGGGCGGGCCCGCTTCGTCCAGGTGTTCCAGGCCCAGCGCGCACGCATGGAGGCGATGGTCAGCCGCCGGGTGGGTTGTCGGGCCACGGCATCGGACCTGGTCCAGGAGCTGTTCCTGCGCTTCTGGCGCCGCCCGGAGGTCAAGGTCGAGGCGCTGGACACCTACCTGCTGCGTTGCGCTGGCAACCTGGCCATCGACCACCTGCGCAGCGAGGGCAGCCGCGAACGCGTGGCCGAAGCCGCCTGGTCGATGGATGAAGCGAGCATGGCCCGGGCGCCGGAGCAGGCCGTGGCAGTCGATCACGACCTGCAGCGCATCGAGGCCGCCTTGCGCGCTTTGCCCGAACGCACCCGGCAGATATTCCTGCTGAACCGCATCCATGGCTGCAAGTACGGCGAGATCGCCAACGCCATGCAGCTGTCCCGGAGCGCCGTGGAAAAGCATATGATGCGCGCCCTCGAAGCGTGCAAGGCGAGTATTGCCGAGCCCGCGTCCACCCCACGCCGGCCAGGGAGCGCCCGTCGATGAGCCGTTTACCCCCGATCACCGAGGCGCAATCCCAGGCTGCCCTGCAGTGGCTGAGGCGTATCAACGAGCAGCCCGGGCAAGCCGAAGGGGCGGCGTTCAAGCGCTGGTTGCTGGCCGACCCTGGCCACCGTGCCGCCTATGCCCAAGCCCAGGCGCTGTGGCAGAAAAGCGCTGCCCCGGCAGCGCGTCTGGCCGAGGAAGAGCATGAAAGCCTGCAACGCTACCTGGACGCCATGGCAACACCGCCGGCCATGGGCCGCTGGTGGCAGCGGGGCGCAGCGCTGGCAATGGCGGCCTGCCTGGTGATGGCAGTGGGTGTCGCCGGTGGCTGGCACCCGGGGTACTGGCTACAGGACCTGCAAGCTGACTACAGCAGTGCCGGGCAAATCCGCCAGGTGACTTTGGCAGACCAGTCGCAGGTGACGCTGGATGCGGGCAGCGCGATTGCGGTCGATTTCGTGAAGGGGGAGCGCCGTGTGCGCTTGCTGTACGGTGCCGCATTCTTCCAGGTCACGCATACTGGCGAGCCTTTTCTGGTGGAGGCTGCCGGTGGCGAAGTCCGGGTGCTCGGTACGCAATTCGAGGTACGTGAGCAGGGCGAGGGTGCCCAGGTCACCGTGCGCAGCGGGCGCGTGGCGGTTAGCCCGGCACAGGGCGCCGCAGCGCGTGAGCTGACGGCCAACCAACAAGTGGCCTACGCCGCAGGTCGGGCGGGCGCCCCCCTGGCAGTGGACAGCGACAACCGCCTGGCCTGGCGCCAGGGCTGGCTTAATTACTATCAGGCCCCGCTGGCGCAGGTGATTGAAGAGCTGGGGCGCTATCACCCAGGGCGCATCCTGTTGCTCAACGAAGAACTGGGGCAGCGCAAGGTCAGCGGCAGTTTTCCGGTAGCCGAGCCGCTGCAAGCGCTGGGTTCGCTGGGCAAGGTAATGGGGTTTTCGCAGCAGACAGTGCTGGGGCGGTTGACCCTGATCCGCTAGTCGCCTGCACCAACAAAAAATATTTTCAGGCAGCGGGTGAGGTAACAGGACGTGGCATCCGTGTAATGAGTGGAAGTGCGATTCATTCGCAGTAATATCCCTCTCACAGGTCAGCGTCCATGAAGTTCACCCCGTGTTGCGTTCCCCTCTGGCTCGGCCTTGCTGCGTTCCCGGCCATGACTGTCGCGCCCCTGGCCTGCGCCGCCGAGCAGCAGGTATTCGCCTTCGCCCAGCCGGCGCAGCCCTTGTCCCAGGCACTCAACGCGTTCAGCCGCACGACTGGCCAGAGCGTTGTCTACACCCTGGAATTGCCAGGCGTGCAAGCGCCGGCCCTGCATGGCAGTTACCCTGCCGCGCAGCCGCTGCAACTGCTGCTGGGCAGCTCCGGCCTGGCCTGGCGCCGTATCGATGGGCGCACCCTGACCCTGGAAGCGCTGGACACCTCGGGCGCTCTCAACCTGCAGGCCACCACCGTAACCTCGCAGCTGGACAGCTTCAGCTACCAGCCCCCGGCCAGTGCCTCGATCATGCGCGGGCAGGGGCCGAACCAGGACATCCCCCAGGCAATCAACGTGGTGCCGGCCCAGGTCATTCGCGACCAGGCCCCGCGCAACCTCGATGACGCCCTGGCCAACGTCAGCGGTATCACCCAGGGCAACAATTTTGGTGGCACCTCGGACACGGTGATGAAGCGCGGCTTTGGCGATAACCGTGACGGTTCGATCATGCGCGATGGCATGCCCATCGTGCAGGGTCGTAGCCTGAACGCCAGCACCGAGCGGGTCGAAGTGCTCAAGGGCCCGGCCTCGCTGCTGTACGGCATCCAGGACCCGGGTGGGGTGATCAACGTGGTCAGCAAGCGCCCGCAGCTTGAACAGTACAACGCCCTGACCGTGCGCGGCTCGACTTACGGCAGTGGCAAGAACGGCAGCGGCGGTGGGCTCGACAGCACCGGCGCGCTGGGCGACAGCAACTTTGCCTACCGCCTGATCGTCGACCACGAAGACGAGGATTACTGGCGCAACTACGGCGTGCACCGCGAGTCGCTGCTGGCACCCTCGCTGGCCTGGCTGGGCGAAGACACGCAAGTGGTGCTGGCCTACGAGCACCGCGAATTCCTTTACCCGTTCGACCGCGGCACGGCGTTCGGCAGCAACGGCCACCCGCTCGACATCCCGGCTACGCGGCGCCTGGACGAGCCGTTCAACGACATGGAAGGGCGCTCCGATCTGTACCGGCTGGAAGTCGACCACCAGCTGGCGGATGACTGGAAGCTGCATTTTGGCTACAGCTTCAACCGCGAGACTTACGACGCAAGCCAGGTGCGGGTCACCGGAGTGAATGAAGCCAAGGGCACCTTGACCCGCAGCATCGACGGCACCCATAACGCCATGAGTCGCGACCAGTTCGCTACCTTGAGCCTCAACGGCAACGTCGAACTGGCAGGCCTGCAGAATGACCTGTCGTTCGGCATCGATCATGAAGACCGCAAGGTCTTCCGTGGCGATCTGATCCGCCAGACTGCGCAGTCCACCTTCAGCTACACCAACCCGGTATACGGCCAGGAAGTGGAGGGCACCAGCGTGCGTGCCAGTGACAGCGACCAGACCGACAAGCTGCGTACCGATGCGCTGTTCCTGCAGGATTCACTGCACCTCGACGAGCACTGGATCCTGGTCGCCGGTGCCCGCTTCCAGCAGTTTGACCAGTATGCCGGCCGGGGGCGCCCGTTCACGGCCAACACCGACAACAGTGGTCAGGCCTGGGTGCCGCATGCGGGGGTGGTGTACAAGGTCGACGAGCAGTTGTCGTTTTATGGCAGCTACAGCGAATCGTTCAAGCCCAACTCCAGCATTGCGCCGTTGACCGGGGGCGTGGTACTGGATTCCTCCGTCGCGCCGGAGGAGGGCAAGGCGTGGGAAATCGGGGCCAAGCTGGATATCCCCGGCAGCCTCACCGGGACATTGGCACTGTTTGATATCACCAAGCGCAACGTGCTGGTGGCCAATTTCGATACGGGCACCGGTGAAACGGTCTACAGCAACGCGGGTGAAGTCAGCTCACGGGGGGTCGAGCTTGACCTCAGTGGCCAGCTCAGCGACCGCTGGAGCCTGATCGGCAGCTATGCCTTCACTGACGCCAAGGTGACCAAGGACCCGGCCCTGCAAGGCAACCGCCTGCAGAACGTGGCCAGGCACAGCGGTTCGCTGTCGGCGGTGTACGACTGGGGCCAACTGTTTGGCGGCGACCGGCTGCGGGTAGGGGCAGGGGCGCGCTATGTAGGTGAACGTAGCGGCAACTCGACCAACACCTTCGACTTGCCGTCCTATACCGTGGCCGATGCCTTTGCCAGCTACGAGACCCGGTTCGACGAGCACAAGGTGTTGTTGCAGCTGAACGTGAAGAACCTGTTCGACAAGGTTTACTACAGCTCGGCGGTGAACCAGTACTTTGTGGCTATCGGCGATGCGCGACAGGTCAGCTTGTCCAGCACCTTCGAGTTCTGAGCCGGCCCGTACGGCCTGCAGGGGGCGCTTTAGCCGCGAATGGCCGCACGATATTCACCCGGTGTTGCAGCGAAAGCCTGGCGGAACCGGTTGCTGAAATGGCTGGCGCTGGCAAACCCGCACATCAGGGCGATCTCGCCCAATGGCATCACCCCCAGGCGCAGCAACTGGCACGCCTGGTGTAACCGCCGCGCGAGCAGGTACTGGTGCGGCGGCAGCCCGAAACTGCTGCGGAACATGCGCGCAAAGTGGTATTCGGAGAGGTTGCAGCGCAAAGCCAGTTCGCCGAGCGTGATGGGCTGGTCCAGGTGCGCTTCGATGTAGTCGACCAACTGCCGGCGCAGGTTCGGCGCCAGGCCGCCTTTCAACCGCAGGCCATGGCGCAGCCCGACCTGGCTGAGCAGCGCATGGTCGACGATTGCGTGCGCCAGGCTGCTGGCCAGCAAGCGCTCGCCAGGCTCGTCCCAGGCCAGTCCGATCAGCTGGCGAAAGCGTACGGCCTGTTGCGGGTCGTCGAGAAAGGTCGCTTCCTGCAACTGCAGTTCGCGTGGCTCGCGGTCGAGCAGGCGCACGCAGCCCAGGGCGAACTGCGCCTCGCTGACGTACAGGTGCGCCAGGCGAATGCCGCCGTTCACCACCCAGTTCGACTCATGGCCGGCCGGCATGATGCACAGCTTGCCCGGTGCGCCCTTGTCGGCCGGGCGCTGGCGGCGGAAGGTGCCGGTGCCGTCGGCGATGTAGCACGACAGGGTGTGATGGCTTGGCGCCTGATAGTCGCGGGCATCGTCGCGGTTGCTCCACAACGCCGCCGCCAGCCCGTCGCCCAGGTGCGCGCTCAACTCCAGGCAGGCGTGGGGCGAGGCTTGCATGGCGGTGAACACTTGCAGTTGGGTGAGTGGGGTCATGGGCGGGCTCCTCTTGCCAGCCATCGTACTGCGGCTTGGGCCGGCTTACAGCCATCGGCGGGACAAATGCGCAAGTTTGTGCAAGCGCTGGGGGCTCGCCGGGGGAACACTGGAATGCCGCCGCGAGTGCTGCGCCCTCGATCGCCGGCAAGCCAGCTCCCACAGGGACAGCGCCCGGCTTGAGCTTGATGCTGTACCTGTGGGAGCTGGCTCGCCGGCGATGGGCCGCACAGCGGCCCCGGGATGTCTGGTCGTTCGCTTTAGGAGCCCCACCGATGAACCTGTCGCTCTACCTGCTCACCGTACTGATCTGGGGCACCACCTGGATCGCCCTGAAACTGCAACTGGGCGTGGTCGCCATCCCGGTCTCGATCGTCTACCGCTTTGCCTTGGCCGGCCTGATCCTGTTCGCCTTGCTGCTGCTCACCCGCCGCCTGCAGCCGATGAACCGTCGTGGCCATCTCATCTGCCTGGTCCAGGGCCTGTGCCTGTTCTGTGTCAATTTCATGTGCTTTCTCACCGCCAGCCAATGGATCGCCAGCGGCCTGATCGCCGTGGTGTTCTCCACTGCCACCCTGTGGAACGCGCTGAACGCGCGGGTGTTCTTCGGCCAGAAGATCGCCAGCAATGTGCTCGGCGGCGGCGCCCTGGGGCTGCTTGGCCTGGGCTTGCTGTTCTGGCCGGAGCTGGCCCACCACGCGGCCAGCCGCGAGACCTTGTATGGCCTTGGCCTGGCGTTGCTCGGCACGCTGTGCTTTTCAGCGGGCAACCTGCTTTCGAGTATGCAGCAGAAGGCCGGGCTCAAGCCGATGACCACCAATGCCTGGGGCATGGTCTATGGCGCGACGATGCTGGCCGTGTATTGCGTTGTCAGCGGCGTGCCTTTCACCATGGAATGGAACACGCGCTATATCGGCTCGTTGATGTACCTGGTGATACCGGGGTCGGTGATCGGCTTCACCGCCTACCTGACCCTGGTTGGCCGCATGGGGCCGGAACGGGCGGCTTATTGCACGGTGCTGTTCCCGCTGGTGGCGTTGAATGTGTCGGCGGTGGTCGAGGGGTACCAGTGGACGCCGCCAGCGTTGCTTGGGCTGGTGGCGGTGATGGCGGGGAATGTGCTGGTGTTTCGCAAGTCCAAGGCCAGGGTGGCTGAGCCTGTCGTGATGGCTAAATAGGTGGTGCATTGCCTGCACCGGCCTCTTCGCGGGCATGCCCGCGAAGCGGCCGGTGCAGGCAGTAGCGAACTATCAGTCCTTCCACACCTGCGGGTTCACCAGGTCCCGCGGGCGTTCACCCAGCAGCGCCGCACGCAGGTTGTCCATCGCCCGGTTGGCCATGGCCTCGCGGGTTTCGGCTGTGGCCGAACCGATATGCGGCAAGGTCAGCGCATTGGGCAGCTTGAACAATGGCGAATCGCTCAACGGCTCTTTTTCGTACACATCCAGGCCGGCCCCGCGAAGGGTACCGTTCTGCAACGCTTCGATCAGTGCCGCCTCGTCCACCACCGGCCCACGGGCGATGTTGATCAGGAAGGCGCTTGGCTTCATCAGCTTCAGCTCGCGGGTGCTGATCAGCTTGCGGGTGGCATCGGACAGCGGCACCACGATGCACACGAAGTCCGCTTCGGCCAGCAACTGCTCAAGGCTGCGGAACTGCGCGCCCAGCTCTTGCTCCAGCGCGGGCTTGCGGCTGTTGCCGCTGTACAGGATCGGCATGTTGAAACCGAAGCGGCCACGGCGCGCCAGCGCTGCGCCGATATTGCCCATGCCGACGATACCCAGGGTCTTGCCATGCACATCGCTGCCGAAGTGGGCCGGGCCCACCGTGGCCTGCCAGTTGCCGGCCTTGGTCCAGGCATCCAGCTCGGCGGTGCGGCGGGCGCAACCCATGATCAGCGAGAAGCCCAGGTCGGCCGTGCTCTCGGTGAGCACGTCGGGGGTGTTGGTCAGGGCGATGCCGCGTTCGTTGAAGTAGTCCAGGTCGTAGTTGTCGTAGCCGACCGAAACGCTGGAAACCACCTCGAGCCTGGCCGCACCTTCGAGTTGCGCGCGGCCGAGCTTGCGGCCAACCCCGATCAGGCCGTGAGCCTCGGGCAGGGCTTCGTTGAACTGGGCATTGATGTCGCCGAGCTTGGGGTTCGGCAGGATCACGTTGAAGTCTTGCTGCAGGCGCTCGGCCATGGCCGGGGTGATACGGCTGAAGGCCAGGACGGTTTTTTTCATCGGGCAACTTCTCTGCAAGGTGGAATCAATGGTTAGCAACCTACCATTGTCCACCCCGGCAATGCAGCAGCTTTTTAGTTGGCGATCAGCACCTGATGGGTTTTCAGGTCTGCCTCATGCGCCGCCAGAATCTCCGGCAGTGAATTGCGCAGGTACTCGACCCAGGTCTTGATCTTGGCGTCCAGGTACTGGCGCGATGGGTAGATGGCATACAGGTTCAGTTCCTGCAGCCGGTATTCGGGCAGTACCCGCACCAGGCTGCCGTCACGCAACCCTTCGATGGCTGAGTAGATCGGCAGCACACCTACGCCCATGCCACTGCGGATCGCGGTTTTCATGGCGTCGGCGGTGTTGACCATGAACGGCGAGCTGGTGATGTTGACCATTTCCTGGCCTTCCGGGCCGTCGAACAGCCACTTTTCCAGTGGGATGACCGGGCTGACCATGCGCAGGCAGGCGTGCTTGAGCAGGTCGACGGGCTTTTGCGCCGCGCCGTGGCGGGCGATGTAGCCGGGCGAGGCGCAGACGATGCTGTAGGTGATGCCCAGGCGCTGCGACACGAACCCCGAATCGGGCAGTTCGGTGGCCAGCACGATGGACACGTCATAGCCCTCGTCGAGCAGGTCTGGCACGCGGTTGGCCATGGTCAGGTCGAAGGTCACGTCGGGGTGCGATTCGCGGTAACGGGCGATGGCGTCGACCACGAAGTGCTGGCCGACCCCGGTCATCGAGTGCACCTTCAACTGCCCGGCCGGGCGCGCATGGGCGTCGCTGGCTTCGGCCTCGGCTTCTTCCACGTAGGTAAGAATCTGTTCGCAACGCATCAGGTAGCGCTTGCCGGCTTCGGTCAGCGCAATGCGCCGGGTGGTACGGTTGAGCAGCCTGGTTTGCAGATGGGCTTCCAGGTTGGAGACCGCCCGCGACACGTTCGCGGTGGTCGTGTCCAGTTGCGCGGCAGCGGCAGTGAAGCTGCCGAGCTGGGCGACGCAACTGAAAGCACGCATGTTTTGCAGGGTGTCCATGGGTCACTCTCGATATAGAGGACAAAAGTGTGTCACGAAGTAACGTCGAAGTTATGAAAAGTTGTCTTCGACCAAAGGCGGATTATCGCTGTTTTGGTAACAAAGATTCGCAGGAATCTGCGCTTATCGCCAGTGCTGCCGCCCCCTAGAATTGCCCGGCCCCTCTTCACTTCCTCGGGAAATCGCAGCTGTGCCGCGTCGCATCATCAGAACGCTCAACGCGTTCAGTGCCTGTGCCCTTGCCCTCACCTTGAGCGGCTGTATCGGAACCTGGGGCATTGCCCCGCAAAGCAAGACGCTGCAAGCCAATACCCTGACCCCTGATGCGGCCATGCGTGAAGCCGCAACCGACGCCCACTGGCCCGACCAGCAGTGGTGGCACGCCTATGGCGACCCCCAGCTGGACCGCTGGATTGCCTTGGCCGTAGCCGGCAGCCCAAGCCTGGCCATGGCTGCGGCGCGGGTGCGCGAAGCCAAGGCCATGGCCGGCGTGGTCGAGTCGGCGGAGCAGCTCCAGGCCAACGGCCAGGCCACGCTCAAGCGCCATAACTGGCCGGAAGACCAGTTCTACGGCCCTGGCGCGTTGTCGGGCGCCAACACCTGGGACAACAATGCCGCCATCGGCTTCAGCTACGCCCTCGACCTCTGGGGCCGTGAGCGCAATGCCAGCGAGCAGGCCGTGGACCAGGCGCACATGAGCGTAGCCGAAGCCCGCCAGGCGCAGCTGGAACTGCAGAACAACGTGGTACGGGCCTATATCCAGCTGAGCCTGCACTTTGCCCAGCGCGATATCGTCAAGGCCGAGCTTGCGCAGCAGGAGCAGATCCTGGCCCTGGCCAAGCGCCGCCTGGATGCCGGCATCGGCACCCACTTCGAGGTCAGCCAGGCCGAAGCGCCGCTGCCGGAAACCCACCGCCAGCTCGACAGCCTCAACGAAGAAATCGCGCTCACCCGCAACCAGCTGGCCGCCCTGGCCGGCAAGGGCCCAGGGCAGGGCGCGCAGCTACAGCGCCCGAGCCTGACCCTGGCTGCGCCGCTGAAGCTGCCCTCGAACCTGCCTGCCGAACTGGTCGGCCAGCGCCCCGACGTGGTCGCCAGCCGCTGGCAGGTGGCTGCCCAGGCGCGTGGCATCGACGTCGCCCACGCCGGCTTCTTCCCTAATGTCGACCTGGTCGGCAGCCTGGGCTTCATGGCCACCGGCGGCGGCCCGCTGGAGTTCCTGACCGGGCGCAAGTTCAACTACAACGTCGGCCCGGCCATCAGCCTGCCGGTGTTCGATGGTGGCCGTCTGCGTTCGCAGTTGGGCGTGGCATCGGCTGGCTACGACGTGGCCGTGGCGCGCTACAACCAGACCGTGGTCGGTGCGCTGAAGAACATCTCTGACCAGCTGATCCGCCGCGAGTCGATGCAAGAGCAGTCGCACTTCGCCGCCGAGTCCGTCGCCGCCGCGCAGAAAACCTACGACATCGCCATGGTTGCCTTCCAGCGTGGCCTTACCGATTACCTCAATGTGCTCAACGCGCAGACCTTGCTGTTCCGTCAGCAGCAGATACAGCAGCAGGTGCAGGCCGCCCGCCTGATCGCCCATGCCGAGCTGGTGACCGCGCTGGGCGGTGGCCTGCAGGCCGGCCAGGACGTACCTGATGAAGACCGCCAGGCGGCGCCGAAAACCCCGGCCAGCCTGGCCATTTTCGACAAGCAGCCGGACAACGCCGAATGAGCACTTCCAGCCTGCCCGTGCGCTGGCTGCACAGCCTGGAGTGGCGCCGGGGTTTCTTTGCCTGGGCGCGCACCGACGGTGTTACCTGGGTGTACATTTTCAAGGTCCTGGCGGCGGCGTTCATCACCCTGTGGCTGGCCATGCGCCTGGAGCTGCCGCAACCGCGCACGGCGATGATCACCGTGTTCATCGTCATGCAGCCGCAAAGCGGCCACGTGTTCGCCAAGAGCTTTTACCGGGTGCTCGGCACCTTGGCCGGCTCGGCGATGATGGTGGCACTGATTGCCATCTTCCCGCAGAACACCGAGCTGTTCCTGCCCAGCCTGGCACTGTGGGTGGGCTTGTGCTCGGCCGGTGCCATGCGCTACCGCACATTCCGTGCCTATGGGTTTGTGCTGGCGGGCTACACGGCGGCGATGATCGGCCTGCCGGTTCTGCAGCACCCCGACCAGGCGTTCATGGCTGCGGTGTGGCGGGTGCTGGAAATTGCCCTGGGCATTCTCGTATCGACCTTCGTCACCGCCGCGATCCTGCCGCAGTCGGCCAGTGCCGCCATGCGCAACGCCCTGTACCAGCGCTTTGGGGTGTTCGCCGGGGTGGTGGTCGAGGCCTTGCGCGGTGACAGCCAGCGCGATCGTTTCGAAACCAGCAACGTGCGCTTCGTCGCCGAGGCCGTGGGCCTTGAAAGCCTGCGCAACGTCACCGCCTTCGAAGACCCGCACATGCGCCGCCGCAGTGGCCGCCTGGTGCGCATGAACAGCGAGTTCATGGCCATCACCACGCGTTTCAATGCCCTGCATCGCTTGCTGGAGCGCCTGCGCAACCGTGGCCCGCTGCAGATCGTGAGCGCCATCGAGCCGGGCCTGAACACCCTGGTAGAACTGCTGCAGCCGTACGTGGGCCGGGCGCTGACCGACGCCGACGCGCTGCGCCTGACCCTGGAGCTGGCCGCCTACAAGGAAGGCCTGCAAGCCCAGGTGCGTGGCCTGCGCGCCGAGTACCTGGCGACCGCGCCCAGCGATGCCGACCTGCTCGACTTCCACACCGCGTTCGAGCTGCTGTACCGCTTCGTCGACGAGATGTACAGCTACGCCGAAACCCATGCCTCGCTGGCCGTGCACAGACACCAGCGCGAGCAGTGGGACGAGCCCTACGTGGCCCAGACCAGCTGGCTGGTATCGCTTGCTGCAGGCGTGCGCGCTTCGGCAGTGCTGTTGCTGCTGGGCAGTTACTGGCTGCTCAGTGACTGGCCCAGCGGCGCGATGATGACCCTGATCGCCACGGTCACCGTGGGCCTGTCGGCGGCTTCGCCGAACCCCAAGCGCATGTCGTTCCAGATGGCCTGCGGCACGGCCATCGGCGCCTTCGTCGGCTTCTTCGAAACCTTCTTCGTGTTCCCCTGGATCGACGGTTTCCCGCTGCTGTGCATGGTGCTGGCGCCGGTGTTCGTGCTGGGCGCGTTTCTTTCCTCGCGGCCGGCCTATGCCGGCTACGGCATCGGCCTGCTGGTGTTCTTCGCCATCGGCTCGGTGCCGAACAACCTCACCGTGTATGACCCGTACACCTTCATCAACGACTACATCGGCATGGTCATCGGCATGTTCGTCTGCGCCGCCGCCGGGGCAATCATCCTGCCGCCCAACAGCCGTTGGCTGTGGAGCCGCCTGGAGCAGGAACTGCGCGAGCAAGTGCTGTTTGCCATCAGCGGCCGCCTGCGCGGCCTGGGCTCGGCCTTTGAAAGCCGCACCCGCGACCTGCTGCACCAGGCCTACGGCCTGGCGGCCGGCAAGCCGCAGGTGCAAAGCCAGTTGATGGGCTGGATGTTCACCGTGCTGGAAATCGGCCACGCCATCATCGAGCTGCGCAAAGAGCAGGCCCGCGCGCCGGTGCACCCGGCCTACGCCGAGTCGCAGCCCTGGCGCCAGGCCATTCGCGTCATGGGCCGCGCCCTGGCCCGGCTGTTCCTGCAGCCCAGCGCCAGCAACCACGAACGTGCCCTGGTGGCGGTGGACCACGCCATCGCCCGGGTACAGGCGACCGACGAGCCCTTTGCCCGGCACTTCGACACTTCGGTGCTGCGCCGTGCGCAAAGCTACCTGCACTTCATCCGTTCTTCCCTGCTCGACCCACAGTCGCCACTGGCACCGGCGAAAGGACTGCAAGATGCCCCGTGAGATCGCCTTCCATGGCGTGTACATGCCCACCATGACCTTGATGTTCCTGTTTGCCCTGGGCCTGGCCTGGGGCCTGGACCGGTTCATCGCCAGCCATGATGGCTACCGCTTCTTCTGGCACCCGGCGCTGCTGCGCCTGAGCCTGTTCGTCTGCCTGTTCGGCGCCCTGGCGCTGTCGCTCTACTGGTGAGAATCCTTCGATGAAAAAGTTCTTCAGCCTGATCGCCACCCTGCTGGTGCTGACCGCTGCCGTGGTGATCGGTCGCCAGTTGTGGCTGCACTACATGACCACGCCGTGGACCCGTGACGGCCGCGTGCGCGCCGACATCATCAACGTTGCCGCCGACGTGCCCGGGTATGTGGTGGACGTGCCGGTCAAGGACAACCAGCGGGTGAAAAAAGGCGACCTGCTGATCCAGATCGACCCCGAGCACTACCAGTTGGCGGTTGACCAGGCCAAGGCGCTGGTCGCCTCGCGCAAGGCCACCTGGGACATGCGCAAGGTCAACGCCAAGCGCCGAGCCGACATGGACAACCTGGTGATCTCCCGGGAAAACCGCGACGACGCCAGCAACATCGCCAACTCGGCTCAAGCCGATTACCAGCAAGCCCTGGCCGAGCTGGCGGCGGCCCAGCTGAACCTCAAGCGCACGCATATCGTCGCCACGGTGGACGGCTACGTGACCAACCTGAATATCCACAAAGGCGACTACGCGCGCACCGGTGAAGCGGTGATGGCGGTGGTCGATGAAAACTCGTTCTGGGTGTACGGCTTCTTCGAGGAGACCAAGCTGCCGCACGTGAAGGTGGGTGACCCGGCCGAATTGCAGATGATGAGCGGCGAGCGCATCAAGGGGCATGTGGAGAGCATCGCCCGTGGCATCTACGACCGCGACAACCCCCAGAGCCGCGAGCTGATTGCCGACGTCAACCCGACGTTCAACTGGGTGCGGTTGGCGCAGCGGGTGCCGGTGCGTATCCACATCGATGAAGTGCCGGAAGGTTTTTTGCTGGCGGCGGGGACGACGTGTACGGTGGTGGTGAAACCGAGCGAGGGGTGAATTCTGCTATTCGGGCCTGACATGCACAGACCCGCACTCTCGCAGCAATTGATCCCAGTCATCTGGTGGATGGCCAGTTAGCAGCATCTTCTGAAAGACTTCGTAAGCGTCATCGCTGCTGTCGTAGGCCCGCTTGCTCGATTCATCATTGACCCAAGCCAGCACGATGATCCGACTGGCGGTGTGATAGCGAAAGAACAAGCGGTATTGCTGGAAGAACTTCGCTCTGAACCAGTGCTTGTGGTCACCGCCCAACGGTGCGCCCTGCCTGTACTCAACTTTGGTCGGGTCCTGGGGGATCACATCGAATGCCAAGCGTTTGATTGCCGCCAGCCGCTTATAAGCATTCTTCTTGGCGTAACCAGCTGGGTCTTTCTGCATCTGAGCCTGAACCTGGGCGCTCAGCGCGTCCAGCTTGGCCAGGAACAGTGGGTGAGCAAATACAGTCCATCCATGAATAACAAAAGGCTTCCTGTTCGCATCACTCATTCATCATCCGCCGACAGAGGTTGATCAAGGTCGACCTCCGCGTCGCCGACAAGCTTGTCGAGACGAGCGATGAGGCCTGCATCGACAACCTGCAGCCGTTGAGGATTGGTAGCGATGTCGTGCGCCAGGAAATCCAGGAACTGGCCCAGCACCGGATCGTCCTCGGTTGCCTCTGCGCGGGTGAGTATCACCCCACCGTCAGGGCGAATCGAGTAATGGATCTTGTCACGCTTTTTCAAACCCAGGGCGCGCCGTACGGTTTCGGGAACGGTGGTTTGGTAGCGATCAGTCAGCGTGGACTCGACTTCGAAGGTGGTAGCCATGGGCACTGTCCTTTGTGTTGCAGCAGTACTCCAAGGTAATGCGATTGCATTACCTGGTCAATGCAATTGCGTTTCCGGGTGATGGCCGGTCAGGCGGGCCCTACCAAAACCGGCATTTCAATGCGGTCGATCACCTTTGCGCTGATCGACGGATCGAGCAGCCGCCCCAGCCGCGACAGGTGCCGGTGACCCATGATGACCAGCTCGCAGTTCAGCTCCTGTGCCTTGGCGATGATGGCGTCGACCGGCTGCCCGGCCACCATGCAGCCCTGGCTGGCGAAACCGGCCTGTTGCAATTCGCGTACTGCCTCGGCCACGGCGTGGTCGGCGTGTTGCTGTTCCTCGCAGGCAGCGGGGTATTCCTCCAGCTCCTCGGCGGTGTAGGGCGCGGGTCTGTCGTGCACGGCGAAGGTGGAATCGATGGCCAGCAGCACGTGCAGTTCGTGCTCGCCTGGGCGGCAGTAGCGACGGGCCAGGGCGAGCAGGGCAGTGGCGGCGGGGGAGGCGTCGATGGCGATCAGGACGGGGTTGGGCATTGGGGATCCTTGTAAAGGCTGGCGGAGTGATTGCCTGTTCGGGCCCTTTCGCGGGTAAACCCGCTCCCACAAAGACCACACAGCTTTCAAATATTGTGGTGTACCTGTGGGAGCGGGTTTACCCGCGAAAGGGCCGAACCTGCCAAAGGTCATTCTTGGCCAGATCGACTTACGGGATAAATGCCCCACGGCGCACGGGCGCATTGCGTCTGGTGCAATCCTGCAACCTGCTACCATCGCCCTTCCCAGCGCAGTAACGGATAACCGCCATGCAACTCCCGGACATGAACCTGCTCGTCGCCCTCGATGCCCTGCTCGACGAAGGCAGTGTGGTCGGCGCGGCGCAGCGCATGAACCTGAGCCCGGCGGCGATGAGCCGGACCTTGGGACGGATCCGCGATGCCCTGGGCGACCCGATCCTGGTACGTGCCGGCCGTGGCCTGGTGCCGACCCCACGGGCGCTGGCCCTGCGCGAGCAGGTGCATGGGCTGGTGGAGCAAGCCGGGCAGGTGTTCCGCAGCCGCGACGCGGTCGACCTGGCAAACCTGGACCGGGCCTTCAACATTCGCACCAACGACCTGTTCATCGCCCTGTACGGCGCCCAGTTGCTGCGCATGATGCTGGCCCAGGCGCCGCGCACGGTGTTGCGCTTTGTACCGGAAGGCAGTGGCGACGATGACGCGGTACTGCGCAACGGTCACATCGACCTGATCATCAGCTCGGCCATTGAACTGGGCCCGGAGATGAAAGTGCAGAGTTTGTTCAATACCTATTTCGTCGGCTTGGCGCGCGAGGGACACCCTATTTTCGAGGCGCCGATCACACCGCAGCGCTTTGCCGCGTATCCGCAGATCAGTGTGTCACGGCGCGGTCGGGCCAATGGGCCGATCGACGTGGCGCTGGCCAACCACAAGGTGGAGCGGCGGGTGGCGCTGATCACCACCAGTTTCCACTCGGCGATGTTCTCGCTGCCGGACTCCGACCTGATCCTGCCGATACCCGCCAATATCCTCAACAGCGTGAACCGTCTGAAGCTGCCATTGCGGTCTTTCGAAATACCCGTGCCGCTGGAAAAGGTGAATGTGAAACAGGCGTGGCACCCGCGATTCGACAACGATCCGGCGCATCGGTGGCTGCGCCAGACGCTGAAGGCGTGCGGTAGCATGGACCCATGATCAGGGCCTTTCATGCCCGCTATGATGTCCCGATTGCGTTTGACGCAACATAAACCTACCGAGAATTCAGTTTTCGTCAGCATTCGACGTTCTTAGACTTGCTCCAGTCGTGATTTTGTTGCTGGAGATGTCTGTCCATGAGTTCCCTGTCCGCCCCCTCTGCCGCGATTGGCGCTGCCGCCCCCGCGCCGGCCGCGCCTGCGCAGACGGCGTTCGGCCTGCAGGTCGTGGTTGGGCTGTTCGGTGTACTGCTGGCCGTGCTGTGCGCGGGCCTCAATGAGTCGGTGACGAAGATTTCCCTGGCCGATATTCGCGGCGCCATGGGCATTGGTGCCGACGAAGGCGCCTGGCTGCTGGCGGTGTACAGCGCCGCCTCGGTCTCGGCCATGGCGTTCGCGCCGTGGCTGGCCACTACCTTCTCGCTACGGCGCTTCACCATGAGCGCCATCGGCGTGTTCGCCGTGCTGGGTCTGCTGCAACCGTTCGCCCCCAACCTGCACAGCCTGATGCTGCTGCGCGTGCTGCAAGGTTTTGCCTCTGGCGCCTTGCCGCCGATGCTGATGAGCGTGGCCCTGCGCTTCTTGCCGCCGGGTATCAAGGTGTACGGCCTGGCCTGCTATGCCCTTACCGCCACTTTCGGCCCTAACCTCGGCACGCCACTGGCTGGCCTCTGGACCGAGTACGTCGGTTGGCAGTGGGCGTTCTGGCAGATCATCGTGCCGTCGGCGCTGGCCATGTTCTGCGTGGGCTGGGGCTTGCCGCAGGACCCGCTGCGCCTGGAACGTTTCAAGCAGTTCGATTGGCGCGGCGTGCTGCTCGGCCTGCCCGCCATCAGCTGCATCGTGCTGGGCCTGTCGCTAGGCGACCGCTGGGGCTGGTTCGATTCGCCACTGATCTGCTGGCTGCTGGGTGGCGGCCTGCTGTTGCTGGTGCTGTTCATGTACAACGAGTGGTCCGAGCCGCTGCCGTTTTTCCAGTTACGCATGCTCTCGCGACGCAACCTCAGTTTTGCCCTGGTGACCCTGGCCGGCGTGCTGATCGTGTTGTCTGGTGTAGGTAGCATCCCGTCGGCTTACCTGGCGCAGATCCAGGGCTACCGGCCGGTGCAGACCAGCCCGTTGATGATGCTGGTGGCCATGCCGCAGCTGATCGCCCTGCCGCTGACCGCCGCCCTGTGCAATATCCGCGCGGTGGACTGCCGCTGGGTGCTGGGCATCGGCCTGGCGATGCTGGCGGTGTCCTGTGTCGGCAGCAGCCTGCTGACGTCGCAGTGGATCCGTGGCGACTTCTATCCGTTCTACCTGCTGCAGGTGTTCGGCCAGCCGATGGCGGTACTGCCGCTGCTGATGCTGTCCACCAACGGGATGACCCCGCAGGAAGGCCCGTTCGCCTCCAGCTGGTTCAACACCGTCAAAGGCCTGGCTGCAGTGGTCGCCGGTGGCCTGCTGGACGCCGTTGGTACGCTGCGCCGGCACTTCCATTCCAACCACCTGGTGGACAGCCTGGGCAACGCCCCGCTGGTCGATGACAGCAGCGCAGGGCTGGCCAAGCGTATCCACGACCAGGCGCTGGTGCTGACCTCCGCCGACCTCTACCTGGTCATGGCCTGCATTGCAGTGGCCCTGATCTGCCTGATTCCTTTCGTGCCTACCCGGGTCTATCCGCCGCGTGCGGTGGCCTGAACCCTGGATGAATTCGAGAACCGCTGAAATGACCAACAACCGCAAAACCCTGTTCATCGGCGCGGTGCTTGCCGTCGCTGTCCTGGCCGGCATCATCGGCCCCTGGATGTTTGGCAGCGACCACCGCCAGAGCACCAATGACGCCTATGTGATCGCCGACTACACCGTGGTCGCACCGAAGGTTGCCGGGTTCATCAAGGAAGTGCTGGTAGAAGATAACCAGCAAGTCAGGGCTGGCCAGTTGCTGGCGACCATCGATGCCCGTGACTACCAGGCCGCGCTGGATGCCGCGCAGGCGCAGTTGCTGGTGGCCAAGGCGCAAAGCGCCGATGCCCGTGCCACCCTCGAGCGCCAGGCGGCGCTGATCGCCCAGGCCGAGGCGGCGGTGAAAGCGGCGCAGGCCGAAGCGGCGTTCGCCGATCATGAAGTCAACCGCTACAGCCGCCTGGCCGAGCAGGGTGCCGGTACCGTGCAGAACGCCCAGCAGGCGCGCAGCGGCGTCGACCAGGCCCGCGCGCGGCTGGCCAATACCCAGGCGGCATTGGTGGCAGCACGCAAGCAGGTGGACATCCTTACCGCCCAGGTGGCCAGCGCCGATGGCCAGTTGAAGCGGGCTGAAGCGGGCGTTGAAAAGGCCCGGCTCGACCTGTCCTATACCCGCATCAGCGCGCCGGTGGACGGCATGGTCGGCGAGCGCGCCCTGCGTGTCGGTGCGTACGTCAATCCAGGTGCCCGCCTGCTGTCGGTGGTGCCCTTGCAGCAGGCCTATGTGGTCGGCAACTTCCAGGAAACCCAGTTGACCCACGTGCAGCCGGGCCAGCCGGTGAGCATCAGCGTCGACACGTTCTCCGGCGAAAAACTGCAGGGGCATGTAGAAAGCATCGCCCCGGCCACCGGCGTCACCTTCGCCGCCGTCAAGCCGGACAACGCCACCGGCAACTTCACCAAGGTGGTGCAGCGTATCCCGGTGAAGATCGTTTTCGATGACGGCCAGCCGCTGCTCGCGCGCCTGCGTGTGGGCATGTCGGTGGAAGCGACCATCGATACCCGTGGCGACAAGCTGGACGGCAAAGAGGTAAGCGCACGATGAAACCGGCATTACGCTTGAGCCCGTTGTTGCTGGCCGTGCTGATGGCCGGCTGCACCATGGGCCCGGACTTCCTGCGCCCCGACAGCCAGGCGCCGCAACAGTGGGCGCCGTTGCAAGGCGAGGCAGCGGCCAGCCAGCCGCAGGCCGAGCCACTGGAACTGCGCTGGTGGGAAACCTTCCACGACGCTCGCCTGAGTGCACTGATCCAGCGCGTATCCGAGCGCAACCTCGACCTGCAGATGGCCAGTGCCCGCCTGCTGCAAAGCCGTGCCTTACGCAGCACTGTGGCCGCCGATGAAGTGCCGTCGGTAGACGTGAACGCCGGCTACAGCCGCGCCCGCAACAGCGCCGAGGGCCTGAGCGACCCGTCGGGCAAGGCAGGCAAGCAAGCCTTCAACCTTTGGCAGGGTGACCTGGTAGCCGGCTGGGAGCTGGACCTGTGGGGCCGCGTGCGGCGTCAGGTCGAGGCCGCCGATGCCACGGTCGAAGTGGCCGAGAACGATCGGCGCGGGGTGTTGCTGGCGCTGCTGTCGGAAACCGCCGGCAACTACATCCAGTTGCGTGCCGTGCAGCATACCCTTGATGTGACTCGCGACAACCTCAAGGTCGCCCGGCACAGCCTGACGCTGTCGGAAAATCGCCAGGCGGAAGGTGTCGCCACTCGCCTCGACGTGGCCCAGGCCAGTGCCCAGGTGGCCTCGATCGAGTCGCGCCTGCCAAGCCTGGAAGCGCGGCGCGATGACTTGATCAACGCCCTCAGCCTGCTCGCGGCCGAACCGCCGCGCAGTTTGCAGGCCGAGTTGCTGCCGGCTGGCGAGCTGCCTGCGCCGCAGCAGAAGTTCGCCATCGGTTTGCCGTCCGAGCTGGCCGAGCGGCGCCCGGATATCCGCCAGGCCGAGGCGCGCCTGCATGCCGCCACCGCCAGCATTGGCGTGGCCAAGGCCGACTTCTACCCCAGTATCCGCCTGTCGGGCAGTGTCGGTTTCCAGGCCATGCAGTTGTCCGATTTTGCTGGCTGGGACTCGCGCCGTTTCGCCTTCGGGCCGCAGCTTTCGCTGCCGATCTTCGAGGGTGGCCGGCTCAAGGGCACGCTGGAATTGCGGGAAGCCCAGCAGCAGGAGGCGGCGCTGAACTACCGCAAGGTGGTGCTTGGCGCCTGGCATGAAATTGACGATGTGCTACGCCTTTACAACGCCAGCCAGTTGCGTCGGGATCATTTGGCCGAGGCGGTGCGACAGAACCGCATCGCCCTGGAAACCGCCCAGCGCCAGTATGTGGAAGGCGCGGTGGACTTTCTCAATGTGCTGACGGTGCAAGGGGCGTTGCTGGCCAGCGAAGAGCAGTGGATCGACAGCTCGGCGGCGGTGTCGCAGGCGTTGGTAGGGCTGTACAAAGCGTTGGGTGGTGGCTGGCAGGCATTCGACGAGCAGCCGGTGAAGAAAGCGTAAAAGCCGGGGCCGCAAAGCAGCCCTGGCGATTCCCCAGACAATTGAGGAGGCACAGATGCAGATTTCCTTGAACGGCAAGCGCGCCATTGTCAGCGGCTCCACCGCCGGCATTGGCCTGGCCATCGCCATCGGCCTGGCCGAGGCGGGGGCCGAAGTGGTGGTCAACGGCCGCACTCAAGCCCGGGTCGATGAAGCCCTCAACGCCATCCGCGAACGCCTGCCACAGGCGCGCATCATCGGTATCGCCGCCGACCTGAGTACCCGCGACGGTGCGCGAAAACTGTTCGGCCAGGTGCCGCACAGCGACATCCTGATCAACAACCTCGGCATCTTCGAGCCCAAGCCGTTCTTCGAGATCGAGGACGAGGAGTGGCAGCGGTTCTTCGATGTCAACGTGCTCAGCGCGGTGCGCCTGTCTCGCCACTACGCCCAGGGCATGGCCGAGCGCAAGTGGGGTCGGGTGGTGTTCCTGTCCAGTGAGTCGGCGCTGCAGATCCCGACCGAGATGATTCATTACGGCATGAGCAAGACCGCGCTGCTGGCGGTGTCGCGTGGCCTGGCCGAGACCTTGGCCGGTAGCGGGGTGACGGTGAACGCGGTATTGCCTGGGCCTACCCGCTCGGAAGGTGTCGGCGACTTCTTTGCCAAGCTGGCCGGGGAGCAGGGTGTGTCGACTGAGCAACTGGAAGCGAACTTCCTCGCCGAGCACCGGCCGACCTCGCTGCTCAAGCGCCTGGCGACGGTGGAAGAGGTGGCCAATATGGTGGTGTACCTGGCTTCGATGCAGGCCAGTGCTACCACCGGGGCTGCCTTGCGGGTGGATGGTGGAGTGTTACGCTCCATCGCCTGATTCTTTGTTGTCTGTGCCGCCCTCTTCGCGGGTAAACCCGCTCCCACAGGGATGACACAGCTCTGTGGGAGCGGGTTTACCCGCGAAGAGGGCGGCATAGGCAACCACGCCCTCAGAGCGGTCGCAGCAGCCCAAAACGCTTGCGCAAAGCCCAGTCCAGCAACCGCCGTGGCAGCAATCGGGCCATCACCGGCAACGCTGTACTGCCGTTACCCAACCGCACCAGCGCCGGCACCGGCGACTTGCTTACCGCCGTCAACACCCCTCTGGCAAACACCGCCGCCGAAGTCGGCTTGTCCTGCGAAGCCCGCGCCCGTGCCTGCACATGCTCGCGCAACGGCCACCACGGCGACCCTGCCACAAGTACCTGCTCCGCCTGGCGTTGGGCGTTGCTGGCGAACTGCGAGGCGATCGCCCCCGGCTGCACTTCCATCACTTGCACGCCGAAAGGCGCCAGCTCGAGGCGCAAGGCATCGCTGAGCGCATGCACGGCTGCCTTGGAAGCGCAGTAGGCGCCAGCGAAGGGAGTGACCAGCACCCCTGAGACGCTGCCGATGTTCACCACCACCCCGCGTGAGCGGCGCAGTAGCGGGAACAGTGCCCGGGTGACACCGACCACGGCAAACACGTTGGTCTCGAATTGCTGGCGCAGGGCGTCCACGCCGCCGTCGAGCAACGGGCCCATGGCGCCGTAGCCTGCGTTGTTGATCAGGATGTCGAGGGTTTCGAGTTCGTCGGCCAGGCGGGCCAGGGCGTCGCTGTCATTCACGTCCAGCTGCCGGGCGCTGAAGCCGGCGGCGCTCAGTTGCTCGACATCTTCTGGCTTGCGCGCGGTGGCCCAGACATGGTGGCCGGCATCGCGAAAGGCGTCGGCCAGGGCGCGGCCGATGCCGCTGGAACAACCGGTGATGAGGACGGTGGGCATAGGTGGAGGCCTGTTGTCAGGGAGATGATTTTCCTGCATGGGCCCTTTCGCGGGTGAACCCGCTCCCACAGGTACCCCACAGTATTCAAGACCTGCGTTGTCCCTGTGGGAGCGGGTTCACCCGCGAAGAGGTCTGCACATGTGATAAGTCAATTGGCAAATGTACCCTGCAGGTGCTCGGCACGAAACTCCAGGGTTTGCGGACGATACCCGGAGCGCAATGGCGGCAATGGCAGGCAGTCCTTCCACTCGGCCCCCGGCTGCAGGTCACCTGGCCCACGGTAACGCGGGGCATTGTAGGTGTTCTCGGCCAGGTTCACGGTGTCGCCCGGGGCATACGCCGCCACGCGCCAGCGCAGCTCTGTGAGCGGCGCCTTGTTGCCGTTCTTCATGTGTACCTGCAGGGCACGGTCCGCCGGGCATTGCTCGGGGGCATAACTCAGGCGCAGGTCCAGGCGGGCCAGTTGCGAGGCTTCGCGGTTGTCCTGCCAGATGACGAACAGGGCCACCAGGCCCAGGCCGCACACGGCAGCCAGGGAAATCGGCAGGGCCTTGGCCGGGTAGCGCAACAGCAGCACCAGCCAGGTGAGTATGAGCAAGGCACCGATGATCATGGGGCTTGCAGACCTTGGTTGCGAGGGGTTCGACTATCGTAGCCTGAAATGGCATGTGCTCAAAAGCGGGAGGCTGCCTTGCAGTTGGCATGCGCTACGCCACGTGCAGCGCATGCGCTCGAAAGTCAGCGCAATCACATTGCGAGGCTATCTGTAACTCCCAACACTGTGAGTAGCAGCAGAGCGCAAATTCTCATAAATTTTTTCTCGCCACTGAAAATAAAACATTTTCGGGCGTGGGTCTTCAGGGCACTAAGGCCCAGTTAATGTCATTTGAATTTATCAACAACGTGCGAGTGAACAGAACATGATGAACATTCAGGAAAAACAGGGCGTGGAATTTGAACCGGAAATGATGACCGCACAGTGGAAAGCGCTTAAAGGCAAGAGCACTGCGGCGCTCTCTCCGGCTTACCTCGGTCACAACAGTTACTATACCGAGTCGCCTGAGATTTCGGAGGCTTCTGAGGGCGGTATGATCTTGCGGGCGTATGAAAATCTGAACAACGGGAAACTGGGCGTCTTCTTCCGCGCCGGCATAGATCGCGATGGAGAATTTATTATCTATCGGGCATTTGGTAATTTGGGTGCGGGTTTGTATAACGCGAGAAACCTGGTTGTGGAAAACATGAAATGGCAACCGGGCCAACAACTCAGCTTCAACTATCGTCTGAGCTTTGCAGTCGGGGAGGTAACGTATGAAATGTCACAAGGGCATTACTGCGTAAACTTTTAATTTTTTCTTTCGGGCGTGATGCCCTTGGACAGACCCGCTACGGTAAAGCCCGCAGCGGGTTTGTGCATTTATCGACTGCGCTTTACTGCGCGATGGTCTTCACCGAAACCCCACGCTCGACCGGCGTGGAGGTTCGCCCATACACATCCTCGAAGCGCTCGATATCATCCTCGCCCAGGTAGCTGCCGGACTGCACCTCGATGATCTCCAGCGGGATCTTGCCCGGGTTGCGCAGGCGGTGCACCGAGGCGATCGGAATGTAGGTCGACTGGTTCTCGGTCAGCAGGAACACGTTCTCGTCGCAGGTGACCTCGGCCGTGCCGGACACCACGATCCAGTGCTCGGCACGGTGGTGGTGCATCTGCAGCGACAGGCTGGCGCCCGGTTTGACGGTGATGTGCTTGACCTGGAAGCGGCCGCCCATGTCCACCGAATCGTACGAGCCCCACGGGCGATACACTTCCAGGTGGTTCTGGGTTTCGCTGCGGCCCTGCTCGTCCAGGGTCTTGACCATTTGCTTGACGCCCTGGACCTTGTCCTTGTGGGCAATCATCATGGCGTCCTTGGTCTCCACCACCACGATGTTCTCCAGGCCGATCACCGACACCAGCTTGCCGTTGCCGTGGATCATGCAGTTGTGGCTGTCCTGCACCACCACATCGCCCTTGGTAACGTTGCCATTGTGGTCTTTCTCGTGCACTTCCCACAGCGACGACCAGCAGCCCACGTCGCTCCAGCCAGCCGACATCGGTACTACACAGGCACGCTGGGTTTTTTCCATCACCGCGTAGTCGATGGAATTGTCCGGGCAGCAGGCAAACGTTGCCTCGTCGATGCTCAGCACATCGCCGTCTTCTTCGCTGCGTTCCAGGGCCAGCACGCAGGTGTCGTAAATGTCGCCGTCGTGCTTTTTCAGCTCTTCGAGGAAGCGGCTGGCACGGAACAGGAACATGCCGCTGTTCCAGAAGTAGCCACCGGCCTGGACAAATTCGGCGGCGCGTTTTTCGTCGGGCTTCTCGACGAACTGCGCAACGCGTGCCACGCCTTCGGGCAGCAACGCGTCCTGGCTGGAGCGGATGTAGCCGTAGCCGGTTTCCGGCCGGGTTGCCGGCACGCCGAACAGCACCATCTCACCACGCTCGGCGGCCACGGTGGCCAGGGCCAGTGCACGTTGCAGGGCTTTCTGATCATCGATCACATGGTCGGCGGGCAGCACCAGCATTAGCTCGTCGCGGCCTTCATTGACCAGTTTCATGGCAGTCATGGCCACGGCCGGCGCGGTGTTGCGGCCGAACGGTTCCATCAGGATGCCTTGGGTTTCCAGCTTCAGTGCGCTCAGCTGCTCCTGGACGATGAACTTGTGGTCCTTGTTGCAGACCACGATCGGCGTGTCCATGCCTTCGAACACCAGGCGCTCGATGGTTTGCTGGAACAGGGTGTGTTCACCGGTCAGGGCCAGGAACTGCTTGGGGAACTGCTTGCGCGACAGAGGCCACAGACGCGAACCGCTACCACCAGAAAGAATTACCGGGATCATCATGTTTCTCCAATAGTCGTTTAGAGGCAGGGGGATCAGTTGCTAGCCACGGGGCGAGTTACCCACACCGGCGACAAGCTGTTGCCGGAACCTGTTACGTACAGCACGGCAGCTTCGCCGCGCTCCAGAGCGACGGGTTTCACGTCACCGACTTTCTTGTCGCCCTGGTACAGCGCCAGGCTGACCTTGACCGGGTTGATCTCGCGCTCGCCACGGCCGTTGGCGGCCACCGGCTTGACCACTTCGGTCTTGCCGTCGGCAGTTTTCAGGGTCAGTTGCTGGTCGCTCAGGTTCTGCACGCGAACCAGGGCTTTCTGCTTGTTCTTGAACGGTGGCTCTTCGATCAACTTCGGGTTGCCGCCGCTGCTGTTGACCAGGGTGTAGTACTTGTCCGCGGCCAGCTTCACCGGCACGCTCTTGCCGCCGACCTGGGCGGTGTAGTCACCGCCCGGCAGGAAGCTGAAGTCGCTGCTGGCCTGGGCGCCAACCTGCTTGATCTGGGTGTTGCCGACGCTGGCAGCAGCCGGTGCGCTGGCGGCGTTGAACAGGCGCACGAAGGTGGAGCCTTTGGGTGCAGTCGGGCCATACAGCGCAGCGTCGGCGCCGGCGAAGGCGTGCATGGACGCAAGGGAAAGGCCGGCCGCAAGGGTGAGGGCTTTGGCAATGGAAGTCTTGGTAGTCATGTGCATTTCCTCTCTATCAATGGTTCGTCCGGGCGGACGACAAGGCCAGGTTTTCTTCGGATTTACGGGCGTTCTTCAGCTGCGCGATCCACTGCGGATCGAAGCTGCTCAGGTCGTTCTTCATGGGCAGGTAACGTTCGGGGAATTCCCACACCACCACTTGTGGCGCGGCGTTCTTGAAGGCGTCGCTTTGCAGGTACTTGAGCATTGGCAGCAGCGGGCCGTGGCCGTCTTCGGCGTAGTTGGCCACGTCGCTGCGCAAGGCCTGTTGCAGCGCACCGAGGAAGTTCCAGTGCGGGTTGGCGCTGTAGCTGGTGCCTACCAGCGCCACCGGAATCTGCGTGTCGGCAAACAGCGCATCGCCGCCTTCGCCCTCGGCCTCGGCAGGCCGGGTGGTGCGTTGCTGCAGGGTGTCCGGCGCCGGCAGCAGGTTGCTGAACAGCGGGTCAAGCGGCAGGAAGTTGGTCAGGTCGCCCTTGTACGGTGCGGTATCGCCGGCTTCGGTGATGAAGGTCTGCGGTTCGCCGTCGAGCAGGCTTTGCCGCGCCACCGCTTCGGCCAGGGCCTGGGCCACGACTTCGGCGCCCATTGGCGTCCAGTGGGTGTCGGTGCGCAGGAATACCTGGCCGCGGGCCTTGGCCTGCTCCAGCGGTGCCATCAGGTCCGGGGCGAACACGTTGGCCTGGCGTGCCTGGGCGTGGAACTGGTTGTACAGGTCGTCATGCAGGCTGGCAGGTGCTTCTTTACCGACATACTCGGAATAGACCCGCGCCTTGGCCGGCACGATCGCCAGCACCAGCTGGCTGCCGTGCTGCTGCAGGGTGTCGCGCACGCCGCGGATCAGTGCCAGGTTTTCCTGCATCAGTTGCTCGGCACCGGCGGTGGGCTTGAACTCTTCGTCGCTGAACAGCCACTGGTCGCGGCCCAGCACCACACCGGGGCGGCCTTCGTTGAACAGCTTGAAGTCCATCGCCGCCCACAGGTTGGTGCCCAGGCGCTTGATCGGGAATTCTTCGTCGTAGTGGGTCTCGGCTGCCTTGGCCAGCTTGCCGTTGAGCAGGGTCATCTGCTCGGTGCGCTGGAAGCTCTGCAGGCCACCGGTGGACCAGGCGCCCATGCCCACCAGCAGGCCGAGGAACGACAGCGAATAGGTGATGCGTAATGTCCGGGTCATGTCATCCACCTCAGAACTGGAAGTACAGGAACGGCGAGTAGCTCTGCGCCGAGAGCTTGAGGATCGAGGCCACGAACAGCAGCAAGACGAGGGCGCGGGTCATTACCCGGGTCCAGTCCAGGCCGAGCGAGCCGTCGCTGTTGATTTGCACCGGGGTGGCCGTTGGCGTCGGCCGGGCGTTGCGGTAGAAGTCGCGCAGGCCGAAGAACGCCAGGGTGAGGTAGGCGATCACCAGGGTGGCCACCTGCAGGCCGGTGAGCTGCGCGCGGTTGAGTTCCGACAGCTGCCAGTCGCCGAAGCTGAACATGGCGCCGTACATGCGGGCGGCCACGTGCAGGTTCTCGGCGCGGAAGATCACCCAGCCGACCACCACCAGCAGGAAGGTGAAGGCCCACTTGACCGGGTTGAAGCGCTGCGGGTTGGTGTCCAGGCCCAGCGCCCGCTCGATCGCCAGCCACATGCCATGCCAGGCGCCCCAGATGATGTAGGTGAAGTTGGCACCGTGCCACAGGCCGCCCAGCAGCATGGTCAGGAACAGGTTGCGGTAGGTGTTGAAGGTGCCTTTGCGGTTACCGCCCAGGGTGATGTACAGGTAGTCGCGCAGCCAGGTCGACAGGCTGATGTGCCAGCGCCGCCAGAACTCGGTGATCGACTGGCTGATGTACGGCTGCTTGAAGTTTTCCATGAAGCGGAAGCCCATCATCAGCCCAAGGCCGATGGCCATGTCGCTGTAGCCGCTGAAGTCGAAGTACAGCTGCGCGGTGTAGGCCAGGGCGCCCAGCCAGGCATCGCCGGTGGTGGGGTTTTGCAGGGCGAAGCAATGGTCGGCGACCACCGCCAGGGTGTCGGCGATGAACACTTTCTTGATGAAGCCCTGCATGAAGCGGGTGCAGCCTTCGGAGAACTTGTCCAGGGTGTGGGTGCGGTTGTTGAACTGGTCCACCAGGTCCTTGAAGCGCAGCACCGGGCCTGCGATCAGGTGCGGGAAGATCGCCACGAACGCCGCGAAGTCGATCAGGTTGCGGGTGGCCGGGGTGTCGCCGCGGTACACATCGATGATGTAGCTGATCGACTCGAAGATGTAGAACGAGATACCGATCGGCAGCAGCACATGGGTGAGGATGAACGGCTCCAGGCCAAACGAGCTGATGATCGCGTTGAGGCTGTCGACGCCGAAGTTGGCGTACTTGAAGTAGCCGAGGATCGCCAGGTCGACACCCACGCCCAGCAGTAGCCAGCGCTGCGCCGGCTTGGTGCGCACGCCAGCGGCACCGACTTTCAGGCCGATCCAGTAGTTCCACAGGGTGACCCCGGCGAACAGGGCCAGGAAGTCCACCCGCCACCAGGCATAGAAGACGTAGCTGGCGATCAGCAGCAGCAGGTTGCGATAGCGTTGCCCGCTCAAGTAGTACAGGCCGAGGAATATCGGCAAGAACAGGAACAGGAACACGTTGGACGAGAAGACCATCCCGGTTCTCCTAATTTGTTCACAGCATCCAGGGCAAAGCGCCCCCCAAACCCCCCAGCGCAAGACCGGAAGGCAACTTAGTACCTCTGTGGGAGCTGGCTTGCCGGCGATGCAAGGCGAAGCCTTGCCCATCGGTAGTCAGGGGCCGCTTCGCGGCCCCTCGCCGGCAAGCCAGCGCCCACAGATTCCACCCCCGCATTGGGGTGTGCTACTTCTTGCTTTCTGCGCTCGGGTCGTAGACCCGGGTCAAATCGCCGCCGAGCCTGAAACTGTTGAACGGCTGCATCTCATGCTTGCGCTCCAGCGTGTCGCCCACGCAGTGGTACAGCGCGCACCACGGCTCGAGCCAGGCGTACTTGCTGTCGACCTTGAGGTCTTTCATGTCCTGTTTCTCACCGGCCCGTGCCTTGAAATGGCTTGGGTCGCGGGCGCCCGCCAGCACGCCTTCGCCCAGGCGCTGCAGGGCGAAGTTGTTTTCGCTGCGCAGGTCCACGCCATTGGCCTGGGCGAAGCTGGCGATCATCGCCAGCGGCGGCAGGGCATAGTTGTGGTAGGCCAGGGCACGCTGCTTGCGCTTGATTTCGTTGGGCAGGAAACCTTGCTCGTCGACCTGGTTGGCACCCACCTTGAATTCCTTCACGGCCCAGTCGAACAGGTCGCGACGGTCGGTGGCCACGGCGGTGGCCATCACCGACCAGGCGGCCCAGTAGCTGTGGTTGTTGATCTTCTGCAGCGGCAAGTCGCTCCAGTCGCGCACGGTCTGTTCGGCCAGGCGGGCGAGCCACTTCTCGATCAGCTCGGCCTCGGCCTGGTGCGCGGCCAGTGGCTGCGAGTTGGAGAACTTCAGGCGCAACCACGACCCGCTCATGCTGCCCAGCGCCCATTTGCGCATGGACTTGCCGGTGTGGTTGTAGTCGGTGGACAGCAGCGCACCGGCGCGTGCCCAGTCGCCCAGCCAGGCCAGGGTGCAATCGAGCTGCGCCGGACGGCCGTCACGCATGTACTGGCCGACCATCTTGCTGACGCCTTTCTCCAGCGTGGTGATGTCGGCAGTGGAATCGCGAAAGGCCTTCTCCGAGGCGACATTCAGCGTCGCCCGGGCCTTGTCCGAACCCTCGTACTTGCTCCGGAACTGCAGCGCGCCGGTGTACGGCTTTGGCGCGGCTTCGCAGCGGAAGTTGCCGTCGCCGGTCTTGAGCTTTTCAATGCCCTCGTAATACCCCTGCGGGGGCACCAGCGCAGCCTGCGCGGCGCCTGCGCACAGCGCCAGGGCCAGTAGGGCAGGGCGGAAGATTCGCTTGGATACAGTCATGTTCGCCTCACTGGCCGGCCTGCGCGGTTTGCGCAGGCACGGCGAAGTTGTTGCGTTTGCAGAGCTTGGCCTCGACCTTCTGGGTACCGTTTTCCGGCCCTTGTACTTCGAACGCCAGCAGGCTCTGGCTGGCCCAGTCCTCGTCTTCGCGCATCTGGAAGACGAAACGGCCGTCGGTATCGGAGGTCTCGGGTTTTTCCAGCTTGATGTCTTCGTGGCGGCCGTTGAGGTACCACAGGGTGGCCTGCAGCACCTTCACCGACGGATCGTCGAACTTGACGTCCATCTGCAGGTTGCGGTTGATCAGGTCCTTGATCACGCCGCCCTTGCCGTTGACCATCAGCTCGTTCTTGCCCGGCTTGAGGGTGGCGCTGGCGCTCATCAGCGCCGGGCGGTCGTCGCAGCCGTCGTCGAGCAGGCCAAGGATTTGCCGCCAGATGGTTTCCTGGTCCAGGCGGTACAACGGGGAGAATTCCCAGATCAGGATCTTCGGCGGGTTTTTCTGGAACTCCTCGCTGCCCAGGTACTGGATCATCGAGCCTTCCAGGCCACCGCCAGGGAAGGCGACATTGAGCACGTCGGCGCCGATGTATTGTTCGAGGAAACCCGAGAAGTTGTAGTTCTTGCCGCTGTGGCTGGTGCCGACCAGGGTGATCTGCGCGTTGCCGCTGTCACCGAACAGGTCGTCGCCGCCGCCGGTGGAGCCTTTCGGCTCGGTGGCAAACTGGTCCATGTACTGGACGGCGTAGCTGGTGTTGCACAGCTGGCCGGCAACGTTGTGCAGGGTGCCGGTCTTGCCCATGCGCCCGGACTTGGTAGTCTCGAATTCCTTGCGCGGCACGCCTTCGAAGGCCGGCATGTGGTGCACGGTATCGGCCACGATCCTGGCCGCACGCTGGGCACCGTAAGGGGTCCAGTGCTGGTCGCCACGGAAGTAGAAGTCCTTGCCCTGGTCGGCGGCAGCCAGCTGCTCGTTGGTCAGCGGCGACAGGTCGGGGACGTTGTAGCCCATGCTGGCGAAGCGTTTGAGCATGGCTTGGTAGTTGCCCAGGGCCTTCTGGTAGTCGAACGCGGCTTTTTCGGCCGGGTTGAGCATGTTGCGGTTCACCAGGCCACGGGTTGGCTGGTACACCACCACCAGTTCCACGCCGCGCTTCTTGAAGGCGTCGTGCACTTGCTGCAGCCGCTTGTAGCCGGCCGGGGTGGTGTTGAACTCGGTGCGCAGGTCTTCGCGGGTACGGAACAGCCAGTCGCCCTTGGCCTGCACCAGCGTGGTGAAGTTCTGTTGGTAGCGGGTGGTATAGCGGCTGGCATCATGCGCTTCAGGGCACAGCTGGCAGCAAGGCTCGGCGCTGAAGGAAGGGGCCTTGACCTCTTCGGCGCGCACGCCCTGGCTGATCGCCAGGAGGGCGGCGGACAGGCCCAGCAGTTTCATCAGGTGTGGAGTCATGGTCTGGGCTTCCTTAATCGATCATTTCGGTCTGGCGTTCGACCGGGTCGATCAGCACTGCCTTCTGCTGGCGAACCAGCAGGTCGAGGATTTCGTCCTGGCGCTCGCCCAGCACGCCGTTGAGGCTGATGCCGCTGGCCTTGCGCGGGGCGAGCATGGCGACCTTGTACAGCTCGACCGACAGCGGCGAGTCGATCGACAGCGGGCCGGAGCCGTTGGCCACCAGCTCGCCACCCACCACGATCAGCGAGACCTTGGTGTCGAACGGGTCGAGGGCGATATCGCGGTCGGTGTCGGACAGGTCCTTGATGTGGCCATACACGCCCACCAGGCCGTTGGCCATGGCCACGTTCTCGTACAGGCGGATGTTCACGCTGTTACGCACGCGGATGCCGTGGCGACGGTTGTTGATCAGCTTGTTGCCCCAGATCAGGTTGTCGCCGCTTTCGTACAAGGTGATGCCGTCGGTGTGGTTGCGGTAGATCTCGTTGTAGGCGATCAGATTGTTGACGCTGTTACGGTCGATCACCACGCCCGAGAGCTTGTTGTCGTAGCTCTTGTTGTTGATGATCCAGCTGTCGTTCACCTCACGCGAAACGATGATGCCGTGCTTCTTCTTGGTGCCGTACACCGTGTTGCCGGCGATGATCAGGCGGTGCGAGCGGTCGTGCGGGTCGATGCCATAGACGATGTTGTCGCGGTAGGTGCTGTCCTTGACCACGAAATCCTGGGTCTCGTAGCAGTAGAAGCCGTACCACATGTCGCTGAACTCCGAGCCGATGATCCAGCCGGTGGGCTCCGGGCGGCCCATGCGCTTGGCCATGTTCGGCGTGTACTGCGAAATGCTCACGCCATACGACTTGGACTTGGCGTAGCCGAAGCTGGCCATTTTGCTGTTGACGATGTAGGTCTCGGTGCCGCCCCACGACAGCAGGAACGGGCGGAATTCCTTGGGCGAGCGGAAGGTGGCCGGGCCGTTGTCCTTTTCACGCCAGCCGGTCACCTGGGTGTCGCTGACAAACAGCTTGCCGTCGTTGACCAGGAACGAACCGCCTTCCTGCGACAGGCGCAGTTGCTTGACCTTGCCGTCGATCTCGAGAATGCCCTTCTGCCCGACCACGATCGGCAGGCGCGCCAGGTACACGCCAGGCTCGACTTCGCTGAAGTACTGCCTGGGCACCTTCTTGCTCAGTTCGACCAGGTCGACATGGCCGTCATCGACGAAGATCGCCTGCGGGATGCCGTGCTGGCGCTGTACCCATTCGGCCGCCTTGTTGTCGCCGCCGATAAACTCCTTGAGGCTGTCCTCCTGGAACATGCGGCGCAGGCTGACCTTGCCTTTGTGGCTGCGGTCGATTTTCTTCTGTACCGCCTCGGCCGTGAAACCGGTGAGGTCGGGCAGCTTTGGCGGGTCCATCTGCAGCGGCTCGATCGGCGCGCTGGAGATCGTGTAGGTCTTGGCCTGCTGCAGTTCCTTGGCGATCACCTGGGGCTCTGCGGCAGCGACCAGGCCGCTGGCCAGCAGCAAGGCGCTGGCCAACAGGCTGTGGCGTAAGTGCGGGTGAAGGTTCATGGCTGGTCCTCGGCCTCAGAAGCGCCAGATGACGTCGACGAAGGCGCGGTGCATGTACGAGTCCGCTTCCTTGCCATAGGCGTCGCCCGGCTTGAACACGCCGGCACGCAGGCGTACCAGGGCGGACGGTTCGTCGATGGCCTGGCTCATCGAAGCGGGCAGCAGGCCTTGCTTGAAGTACTTGGTCACGACCACGTCCATTTCCTGGCCAAGGTCTTTTTCGCCGTCGACCAGGGGGCGGTTGACGCCGTTGTCGTTGACCACCGCGTTGATGCCGCTGGAGCCGATGTTCTGGTTGCCATCGACACGCCAGAACTTGTGATAGATGAGGCTGGCGTCGTAGTCGTCGCGCAACTGCCAGGAGGCGAACAGGGTGGCGGCCTGCAAGTTGCCCAGCTCGCCGCGGAAGGCTTCACCGAAGCGGTGCACGCGCGAACGGGTGCCGGTGAAGTTGGAGCGGTTGCTCTCAAGGCCGGTCTGCTCGAAATTGTTCGAGCCGTCGTCGCCACCGCCGCCGCTGCCGCGAGCGTACGCCGCACCGACCTGCCACTGCGGGTCCAGGCGCAGGCGGATGCCCAGGTCGGTGGCCCAGGCGTTGACGTCGCCGCTCTGCTTGCCGGTAGCCACTTGGTCGTTGCCGACAGCCTGGCTGCTGAGGGTGTCGCGGTCACCGGTCAGCCAGGTGACGCTGCCCCAGTAGTTGACGGTGTGGTCATTGCGCCAGTTGTAGGCGTCGCTGTTGGCCTCCAGGCCCAGCCAGGTGAGGTCGCCGGTGCGGGTCTTGTCCAGTGCGTCGACGGTTTCGCCGGGGCTTTTAAGGCTGCCGCTGTCATGGCTGTGGTGGGCGCGCACGCCGACCCAGTGACCTGGGGTCCACTGCGTGGCGACGTTGCCGTAGATGTGCGTGCGGTCCTTGTCTTCCGGGGCCAGCTCGGTGAGGTCGGTGCGGTATTCGCTGAAGCGCTGGGCCACGCCCAGGTCGGCCTTGAGCAGGGTGGTGTCGAAGGTCCAGTTCAGCGCCTCGATGTTGGTGTCTCGCCACATGCCGTCGTCGCTACGCAGGCGTTGGCGGCCCAGGCGCAACTGCTCGCCCGGGTAGGCGGTGAGGCCGCTGTAGCCGACCCAGAACTCGCGCATGGCCAGGTAGCTTTTGTCAGGCTGGCGGCTGTCGTCGCCAGTGTCGGTGCTGGTGCCGTCGTCATTCTGGCGCAGGGTGTCGGTTTCGATGGTGTCGGTGGCTGCGACGGCCTGGCCCATGGCGTAGGCGCTCCAGTTGCCGCGTTCGCCGTAGACCCAGGGGCGCAGGTCCAGGCCCAGGCCGTTGACGTCGCCGCCCGAGCGGGTGCCCAGGTCACGGTCGTCTTCTGACTGGCCGGTGATTTTCACATCCAGGCCGAAGTTTTTTTCAGCGGTCATTTCCGCCAGGGTCGGGCAGGACCACAGCAGGGCGAAGCTCAGGCCGATGCCGGCTTTCACGAAGGGATTGAGCGTCATAGCGAGTCCTCACCGTCTACTTCTTTTTCGTCGTCTTGCAGGGCTTCGATGGCCAGGGTGCTGTTGGCGCCCTGACTCATGCTGCCGCGTGCCTGCTGCTCTTGCGCCAGCAGTTGCCGGGCCTGGTTGCGCTGTTCAGGCGTCAGTTGCTGATCGAGCTGCTGCAGCAGTTCGGCGGACTGCGGCGTCGGGTTGGCCTGGGCCAGCTGCGCAAATACCCACGCGTCACCCGGTTGCGGGCGAATGCCGTGGCCTTCGCTGAATAGCTGGGCCAGGGCGTAGTCGGCGCTGTTCTGCCCGCCACGGGCAGCAGTCAGCAGGTTGTCGACGGCTTTTTGCGGTTCGACATTGCCCAGGTAGCCGCGGCGGTACAGCTGGCCGAGGTAGTAATGGGCACTGATCTCGCCGGCATCGGCAGCTGCCTGCAGGTGCTGTTCGGCTTTGCTGGCGTCAGCCGGCAGGGTCTTGCCTTCGTAGTACAGGCGGCCCAGCAGCAGTTCGGCACGTGGCTGTTCGGCTTCGCGGCCCTTGTCGATGTAGGCCAGCAACTGGTCGGTGTCGCCCAGTTCGGGGAAGTCGTATACCAGCTGCGCCAGGCTGACCCAGGATGCCGGGTTGGCCGGGGCCACCTGCTCGAGCAGGGCCTTGGCGGTGTTCTCGTCGGTCTGGCCGAGGCTGCGGTCGGCCAGCACCCGGGCGACGCTGTCGACCCGGGTGGCCGGCACGGCGCCGCGGGCGTAGGCGGATTTCAGCTGGCCGAGCAGGGCGGCTTGCTGGTCGGCCTGGGCACGCTTCTGGTACACGGTGGCCAGTTCTACGTAACAGATGTCGGTGCTGTTCAGCGCCGCCTTGCAGATGTTCTCGACCTCGCCCAGGTGCTGGTCGTAGGTGCCCTGGGTGCGGTACAGCAGCACCTGGGCCAGGCCCGCTTCCGGGTTGCCGGCGGCGCGCCACTGGTCGATCTGCTGCTGCGCGTTGACCGCGGGGAAGCTCTGTGGGTAGCTGAGGTAGAGCATCGCCAACGGGATCAGGGTGTTGCTTTCGCCTTGGCGGGCCGCTTGCTTGAGCAGGGTTTCGGCTTCTTCGCGTTCGGCCTGGGTGCTGTCGGGCTTGGCCACCAGCAGGCGCCCGAGGCGTGCCTGAGCACGTGGCGACGTGGCGGCAGCGGCGCGGTAGGTGGCCTCGGCTTCCTTGATTTGCGACGGGTCGCGGCTGGCGACCTTGATGTCGGCCAGGCCCACTTGCGCTTCGCTGTAGCCCAGGTCGGCCAGGGCCTTGTAGTTGCGCTCGGCCAGCGCTGTGTCGCCGCGCTTCATGGCTTCGTTGGCCAGGCGCTGGTCGGGCAGACCGGCGCAACCGGCCAAGGCGATGGCTGCAGCCAGGGCACACAGGCCCAGGCTGGCGCTTTTCTTGTAGGGAATCATGTGGTGATCCTCTTACAGCCCACGGGCCATGGCTTTGTCGATCAGCCAGTTGAACGACGGGCCACGGTCGCTGTTGACCGAAGCCGGGCGGCCGGCCAGTTCGGCTGGCATGCCATCATCGGGCTTGATCTGCACACGGATGTCCGAGGCGAGGTTTTCACTGTCCAGGCTGCTGCTGCTGACGATCTGGCCAGTGCGCACTTCGTCTTCGCCAGCGACCTGGAAGTTGACCCGGGTACCTGGCTTGACCTCGTCGAACTGGCGGTAGCTGAAGCGCGCCTCGACCATCGGCGTGGTGGTACGCGGGATCAGCTGGAAGATCGGCTGGCCCTTGGCGGCGTACTGGCCGTCGTCCACCAGCTGGCGGGCGACCACGCAATCGCAGGGGCTGGTGAGGGTGCCGGACAGCTGTTTGCCGAACAGTTCCTCGATTTTTGCCGGGTCCAGCTGCGCGTCGTCCAGGTTGCCCTTGAGCATGTCCAGCATGCTGGTGGTGAAGCTGGCCAGTGGCGCGCCCTTGGCGACCTGCCCACCGCTTTGCACCAGGCTGTTCACGGTGCCGTCGCGCGGCATGGTGATGTTGGTGGTAGGCACCGCGACCACGCCGGCTTCGGCATGGCTGACGAAGTACATGCCGTACAGTGACTTGGCGACGAAGCCGAAGGCGGCGACGCCGACCACGAACACGCCGAGGGTGACGGTAACCGCTTTGAGGCGGCCGAAGGCGCTCAGGCCACTGCCGCCGTCCTTCTGCTTGCGGGCCTTGGTGAAGTTGTCGCGCTGCAGGGTGCTGAGCACGTCGCCGATGCTGATCAGCTCGCCGGACAGGTGGCTGGTGATGATGTGCCGCAGCGTGGCGATGTCGCGCGGTTCGAGGTTCTGGAACTGCGCACCGGTACGGCCGCTGCTCGGGTTGTACGAGCGCACCTGGAACTCGATGTCGATCGACAGGCCCAGGTTGTCGACCACGAACTGCAGGCGCCCGCGCAGCACATCGCCCACCTTCAGCGGCTGCTTGGTGTGGAAGCTCAGGCCACCGGCGGACAGGTCATCGACCTTCACTTCGTGGGTCTGGCGCTGGGCATCCAGAAAGCGCAGCTTGGCAGGAATGCGCACCCGGGCGTGTTGGCGCTGGGCTTCGGACTCATGCACGACATTGACGTTCACGGCGGTATTCATGGTGGTTTGTTCCTGTTAGATCCGATCCGGGTTGGGCTCACACGACCATGAACAGCACAGCAACGAAGATGCTGGCGGCCGAGAAGGTCATGGTCCGCGAGGACCAGGTGTTGAACCATTGTTGAAAGCTGGCGAGGTCACGCTTGAGGGCAGTGGGCTGACGCGTCCACGACTGCTTGTCGAGGCGGAAGAACACGTAGATCTTCATCAGCGCGCCGATGATCTGGTTGTAATAGAGAATCAGCGGGTAGGCCGGGCCGACCTTGTGGCCGGAGCACAGCAGCATCACGGTGAGGATCAGCCGGGTGATGCCGATCCACAGCAGGTACACCAGCAGGAAGGCAAGGCCGAACTTGAGGCTGGCGATGACCGCCACGGTCAGGCCCAGCAGGCTGGTCCACATCGACACGCGCTGGTCGAACAGCACGATGCTGGTGAACAGCCCCAGGCGGCGCATGCCCAGGCCAAGGGCACGGGAGTTCTGCCGCAGGTTGTTGCCGTACCAGCGGTACATCAGCTTGCGGCTGGCCTTGAAAAAGCTCTTCTCCGGCGGGTGCTCGACCGTGTTGATGGCGGCGTCCGGCACGTAGAAGGTGTCGTAGCCAAGGCGCATCAGGCTGAACCAGCTGGACTTGTCGTCACCGGTGAGGAACTTGAAGCGGCCCAGGCGCCAGTGCATCAGCGAGTCGCTTTCGACGTCGGCGATGAACTCGGGGTTGGTCACCACGCTGGCGCGGAACATCGACATGCGCCCGGTCATGGTCAGCACGCGCTTGGACAGGGCCATCGAGCACATGTTGATGTGGCGCTGGGCGAAGCGCAGCTTGTGCCATTCGCTCATGATGTAGCCGCCACGCACTTCGCAGAATTCGTTGGTGGTCAGGCCGCCGACATTGGCGAACAGCTTGAACCACGGCACGGTCTTGCGCACCACGCCATCGGCCAGCACGGTGTCACCGTCGATCACCGCCACCACCGCGTTCTCGTCCGGCAGCATGCGCGAGATGGCGCGGAAGCCGTAGGCCAGGCCATCGCGCTTGCCGGTACCGGCGATGCGCACGATGTCCAGCTTTACGTGGGCCGGCGGGTTGTACTTGGCCCACAGGCTTTTCACCAGCAGTTCGTCCGACATCTCCACCAGCGAGCAGACCACGGTGGTGGGGAAACCGCAGTTGATCGCTTCGCGGATCACCGAGCTGTACACCTGGGCGGTGGTCAGCGCTTCGATACGGAAGCTGGTCACCATCAGGTACACATGCGACGGGTTGGTCGCGTCGCCCATTTTCTGTACCTTGCGGCGCAGGTACGGGTACACGCCGTAGAGAAATATCATGCCGCGGATGAAATGGGTGGCGCCCATGGAATAGCGCCAGATGCCGACTGCGCCGACCAGGAAGATGAAGTGCTTCGACTGCGAGTCGAAGATATCGGCTGGCAGGGCCAGGGCGATCAGCATGAGCAGGCTCATGTAGAGCAGCCAACCGGCGCACTGCAACAGCACTGTCTGGAGCCTTTGCATGTTCAGCATCCGTGGAGAATTCGGGAAAGGGTGGGCGGCACAACGGCTCTGTACAGAACCCTTGTGCCGCCTGGCCGGGCACTTACCAGCAGATGCCTTCGGTGCGGCTGGTGGTGCTGGTCGGGTTGTTCATGAACCCGACCAGGTCGATCACCTGCTTGCCGGCCGGCGCTTGCTGGGCCAGCGCACGGAACTGCTCGTCACGGTTGCCGAGGACGATGATGTCGGCGTTGTCGATGACCTTCTGGAAATCGGCGTTGAGCAGCGACGACACGTGCGGGATCTTCGATTCGATGTAGTCCTTGTTGGCGCCGTGGACACGGGCGTACTCGACGTTCTCGTCGTAGATGTCCAGCTGGTAGCCCTTGCCGATCAGGCGCTCGGCCAGTTCCACCAGCGGGCTTTCGCGCAGGTCGTCGGTGCCGGCCTTGAAGCTCAGGCCGAGCAGGGCGACCTTGCGCTTGTCGTGGCTTTCGATCAGCTCGAAGGCGTTCTGCACCTGCGATTCGTTGCTGCGCATCAGCGAGTCGAGCAGCGGTGCGCGGACATCGAGGCTGGCGGCGCGGTAGGTGAGGGCGCGCACGTCCTTGGGCAGGCACGAGCCGCCGAAGGCGAAGCCTGGGCGCATGTAGTACTGGGACAGGTTCAGGACCTTGTCCTGGCAGACCACTTCCATCACCTCGCGGCCATCGACGCCTACCGCCTTGGCGATGTTGCCGATTTCGTTGGCAAAGGTGACCTTGGTGGCGTGCCAGACGTTGCAGGTGTACTTGATCATCTCGGCCACTTCGATCGGCTTGCGGATGACCGGGGCGTCGAGCTCTTCGTACAGTGCCTGGAGGATGTCGCCGCTGGCACTGTCCAGTTCGCCGATGACGGTCATTGGCGGCTGGTCGTAGTCCTTGATCGCGGTGCTCTCACGCAGGAACTCGGGGTTGACCGCGACACCGAAGTCGACCCCGGCCTTCTTGCCCGAGCAGTCTTCGAGAATCGGGATGACCACGTTCTTGACGGTGCCTGGCAGCACGGTGCTGCGCACCACGATGGTGTGACGGCGGGTGGTGTCACGCAGTACGTAACCGATTTCGCGGCACACCGACTCGATGTATTCCAGGCCCAGGTCGCCGTTCTTCTTGCTGGGCGTACCCACGCAGATCATCGACACGTCGCTGGCACGGATGGCTTCGGCGAAGTCGGTGGTGCCGCGCAGGCGGCCATTGGCGATGCCCTGTTGCAGCAGTGCTTCCAGGCCAGGTTCGACGATGGGCGACTTGCCCTGGTTGATCAGGTCGATCTTGGTGCTGGACACGTCCACACCGATCACTTCATGGCCACGCGCCGTCAGGCAGCCTGCACAGACTGCACCCACATAACCCAAACCAAAGATGCTGATACGCATCGCTATCACCTCATGTGTTTATCACGCCGGCCACTGCGGAAAGTGCCGTGCTGGATGGATTAACAACAGTTTCAAGGCGCACGGGTCCATGGCGAATGCACACTTCACCGAGCGCAGGCAAAATAAATCCGGAGCGCAAAAAGTTATGCACTCAAATAGGCATTAAATAGCCATTAATTAAAAACGTGCCCTGAAATGCAGCCGTCTTAATTGCAAAGTGCTACTTGGCGCTTTGCTGTGCTTGTTTTTTCAAGTGGGATAAATCCTTTGAAATCAACCACTAGGACGAGTTGTAAGGGACGCTTGTCTCCTGCATGGACAGGGGCTGCGGGAGATACCGGCCTGCCTGTCTAAGTTATCGCGGCAGGTAGCGGATACCTGCCATTGTCATCTGTAAGTCATCTCTCACAACCCGAAGGCAGGAAAATCGTTACGGCACTATGAGCGATGGGTTGCAGGAGAAGTTCCTGTGTGGATTCTGCCGGGATGAAAGATTTCTAAATATTTATTCAGTTGGGTGCAGTTTCAATTTGATAGCACACAGGTGTTTTACCCCCGTGTATCAAGGGTGAGACTGTTACGAGATGTTTTTATGCCAGTATCGGAAAATATTTTTCGAGATTCGTCAAAAAAGGTATGAACGGTCTTATGACGGTTGGCGATAAAGGGAGGGGTGGTGGATTATTGACGCCGGATTTGTGGCGTAGTGGCAGTTTGCGCCATGGCCGGCTACAGGGCGGCTGGCCTCTTTGCGGGTTAACCGGTCGCCGCACCGCCGCTCGCACAGGGCCCGCATCAGGGCTGACAGGCGCTGCATCTCTTGCGGCGAGCCCCTGTCAGCCTGGATGCCCCCCCCTGAAGGCGATCCGATTGACCCACGAAGAGGGCATAGCGGGCTTACTCAGCAGGCTGATCGCGCAAAAACACCAGATGATCCGCCTTGGACTGCTCGGCGCTGTAGTAGTAACCCTGCACATCGAACCGCTTGAGCTGTTCGGGATCGCTGATGCGCTGCTGGATCACAAAGCGGCTCATCATGCCGCGGGCTTTCTTGGCGTAGAAGCTGATGATCTTGTACTGGCCGTTTTTCCAGTCCTTGAAATCGACATTGATCGCCCGAGCGTTCAGCGCGCTACGTTTCACTGCACTGAAATACTCGTTGCTGGCCAGGTTCAACAGCACGTCATCGCCCTGTTCGGCCAGCGCCTGGTTCAGCCATTCGCTGATGCGCGTGCCCCAGAAGGCGTACAGGTCCTTGCCGCGGGCGTTGGCCAGCTTGGTGCCCATCTCCAGGCGGTAGGGCTGCATGAGGTCCAGCGGACGCAGCAGGCCGTAAAGGCCCGAGAGCATGCGCAGGTGGTCTTGCGCGTAGCTGAAATCGTCCTCGCCCAGGCTTTCGGCGTCGAGGCCGGTGTACACGTCACCCTTGAACGCCAGCAGCGCCTGCTTGGCATTGGCCGGGGTGAAGTCTGGCGTCCAGCTGCCGAAGCGCGCGGCATTCAGACCGGCAAGCTTGTCGGACAGGTGCATCAGCTCGCTGATCTGCGCTGGCGACAGGTCGCGCAGCTGCTGGATCAGTTCCTGGGAATCGTCCAGGTACTGGGGCAGGGTGAAACGCTCGGTCACAGGCTTGGTGTCGTAGTCGAGGGTCTTGGCGGGGGAAATCACCGTCAGCATCGGGTCGGCTCCTGGCATCTTTGACCGCAGATTCTACGGGTTGGGCGGTGCAAGTCCAAACTATGGCGACGATAGTCACAGACCATGGCCGAAGCAGGCGCTATAGTTCGCGTTTTGCCGTTGCGGAGCCTTCCACCGTGCGCATTGCCTCTGCCTTGCTGGTCGCGCTGCTGAGCCTGACTGTGCAAGCCGCCCCTTCCACCCAGGTCAGCCTCGACCGCAGCCTGTGGCCCGAGCAGCTGGACAGCCCGGCACTGTTTGACGTGGCTTCGCGCGCCGAGATCCTGTCGTTCGCCCAGGTGCTGCACGAAAGCGAGCTGCTCGACGACGCGGCACTGGCGGCGCGGCTGGGGCTACGGCAGATCAACCTGCAAAAGGTACGCCTGGTTCGGGCGCGGCTGTGGCAGCGATTGTGGCAGGGCTATCAGCAGGCGCAGCGCAGTTGCGAGCAGGATGCGTCGTTCTGCTACCCGGTAGCTTCGATGGCTGATTTGCGCACGCAAGCAGCTACTTTCGCCGCAGATGTAGGCACGTTCTATGCCGGATGGGTCGAGCCTAGCCATCAGTTCCATGTTCGTTACCTGGATGAACAACTGCGCAAGGCGGCGTTGCTGCCGCAGACCAGCAGCGAGGTGGAGCGGCTGTACCCCCGTGAGCGTAATGGTGATGAACTGAATGACCGCATGTTCCTGCTGACTTTCGTCGGTGGCCCCGGGCCGGACAGTGGCAGCACTGACCTGCTCACCGACTACCTGCGCAGACAGAAACTCCAAGGTACCTTCTTTGTGCTCGGCAACCGCCTGCAGCAACGGCGTGACGCGGGGCCGGCCAATGCCTTGCGCCAGCTCTACGACGGTCAGTGTGTGGGTATCCAGGGCTGGGAATACCGCTCCCACGCGCAGTGGACGGACTGGCAGGATTCGCTGCGGCGTAGTCAGGCGCGGGTGCAAGCCGACCTGCCAGCGCAGTATGTGCCGTTGTTCCGGCCGCCCTATGGCCAGCGCCGGGCTGACGGCGAGTCGTTCATGGCCAGCCAGCAGTTGCGCGTGTCATTGTGGGATATCGATGCCCAGGATGATGGCGCGTTGAGTGCCCAGGCCTCTGCGCAGCGGGTGTTGACCTTGATGTTGCTGTGGCGCAAGGGCGTGATCCAGTTCCATGACAGCCTGCCCAAGGCCCAGCCGGCAGTGGAATGGTTGCTGCGCAGCACCGCGCAGAGCGGTATCGGCTGGCAGGATTGCCGGGAATATGGATATGCCGAATAGAGGGTATGACTTTTGAATGTAGTACCCTCTGGCGTCCGCGCCAAGGCCTCATCGTCAATCGGAAAAATAAACTTCAAAATCTCGTAAAAATGCTTTTTCCGGTCATGGCTTTTGCGGTATGAAGAAACCAGACAGCCGATTCCTGCAGCACAGGTGGCGTCATCCAGGCCCACCTAGGCAGGTTCGCTTCCCGCCCGTAACAACGCGGATACGGGGAGACGGTAGTCACTTTGCGGCGTAACAGACCACGCCGTGTGGCTTCGACATAAGGTGACCGAGTATGGATGACCAAGGACGCAACCCTTCCTCCAGCAAGCCAATCCTCTATGTGCTCGATACCAACGTCCTGATTCACGACCCCAACGCATTGCTCAACTTCGAGGAGCACCACGTCGCCCTGCCGATGACGGTGCTGGAGGAACTCGACAAGCTCAAGACGGGCAAACAGACCATCGCCGCTGAATGCCGCCAAGCCATCCGCCTGATCGACCAGACCCTGGGCGACGCCTCGCCCAGCGATGTCGAGCAGGGCGTGCCGATTCAGCGTGGCAAGAGCGGGCCCAAGGGCTTCCTGTCCATCCTGATGACGCCGCGCAACGAGCCGAACAGGCTGCTGCCGGAAAACCTCAACGACAACATCATCATCAACCAGCTGCTTGAAGTACGGGCTCGGCGCAGCGACCTGGACGTGGTGCTGGTCACCAAAGACATCAACATGCGCCTGAAGGCGCGCGCTTGCGGGATTGCGGCCGAGGATTACAGCACCGACCAGCTGGTCGATGACGTGTCCTTGCTGTCCAAGGGCTACCACTCGGTCACCGGCTCGTTCTGGGACCGGGTGAGCAAGGTCGATACCCGTCAGGAGCGGGGGCGTACCTGGCATCGGGTGCAGATGATCGACAACCTGCCGGCCGTCCACGTCAACGAATTCATCATCGATGAGCAAGGCTTCGTCGGCTGGATCAAGGGCATCCGCAACGATGAGCTGCTGTTGCTCGACCTGCATCAGGAGCCCCTGTTGCACCAGGAAGCCTGGGGCCTGAAGCCACGCGACATCCATCAGAGCCTGGCACTCTTCGCCCTGCTTGACCCGGATATTCACCTGGTCAACCTGACCGGCCCTGCCGGCTCGGGCAAGACCATTCTGGCGCTGGCCGCAGCCATCGAGCAGACCATGGTCAGCAAGCGCTACCGGCGCATCATTGCCACCCGCAGCGTGCAGGGGCTGGACCAGGAAATCGGCTTCCTGCCGGGCACCGAAGCGGAGAAGATGGAGCCTTGGCTGGGCGCGATCACCGACAACCTCGAAGCCTTGCACATGGATGACGAAAGCACGCATGGCAGTGTCGAGTACATCCTCGAGCGGGTACCGTTGCAGTTCAAGTCGCTCAACTACATTCGCGGTCGCAGCTTCCAGCAGAGCCTGATCCTGATTGACGAGTGCCAGAACCTTACGCCGCACCAGATCAAGACCATCATCACCCGTGCCGGCTCCGGGTCCAAGGTGGTCTGCCTTGGCAACCTGGCGCAGATCGATACCCCTTACCTGTCCGCGACCAGCTCGGGCCTGACTTACCTGACCGAGCGCTTCAAGGACTTCCCCCACGGCGTGCACCTGACCCTGCAAGGGGTGCCACGCTCGGTGCTGGCCGAGTACGCCGAGTCGCATCTGTAAAACCATGCAGCCGGGCAGATCACTGCCCGGCCTTTTCGCGGGCACGCCCGCTTCCACAGGATCTCCACTTGATTCAAGGCGGTGAGGACCCTGTGGGAGCGGGCGTGCCCGCGAAAAGGCCGGGCCTGCCGACACATACCTCTGCTCAAACCTGACCCACAGGTTTACACTGCGAGTTCCCCTCACAGGAGCAGAGCAGTGCTGACACATCTTGATTCCCAGGGCCGGGCCAACATGGTCGACGTCACTGAAAAGGCGGTGACCGAGCGTGAGGCCATTGCCGAAGCGCGGGTGCGCATGCTGCCGCAGACCTTGCAGATGATCGTCGACGGTGAGCACCCCAAGGGCGACGTGTTCGCCGTGGCGCGCATTGCCGGGATCCAGGCAGCGAAGAAGACCAGCGACCTGATCCCGCTGTGCCACCCGCTGATGCTGACCAGCGTCAAGGTCGAGCTCAGCGCCGAGGGCGAGGACGCCGTGCGCATCGTCGCCCGCTGCAAGCTGGCCGGGCAGACCGGCGTCGAGATGGAAGCGCTGACCGCCGCCAGTGTCGCCGCGCTGACGATCTATGACATGTGCAAGGCGGTGGACAAGGGCATGGTCATCGAGCAGGTGCGCCTGCTGGAAAAGCTCGGCGGCAAGAGCGGCCACTACAAGGTGGAGGCGTGATGAAGGTCAAGGTGATGTACTTCGCCCGTTACCGTGAGCAGCTGGACGTGGATGCCGAACAGGTGGAGGGCGCGTTCCAGGTGCTCGACGATGTGCGCCAGGCGCTGGTGGCCAAGGGCGAGCGTTACGCGGTACTGGCCGAGCAGAACCTGATGTGCGCGCGCAATGAAGAGCTTTGCAAGCTCGATGAGCCCTTGGAAGACGGCGATGAAGTGGCGTTCTTCCCACCGGTGACCGGAGGCTGAACATGGCAGTGCGAGTGCAGGAAGGCGCGTTCGACCCTGGGGCCGAGGTGAATGCCATGCATGCGGCCAACGTGGGTGTGGGCGCGGTGGTCGGGTTTGTCGGCTATGTGCGGGACTTCAATGATGGGCGCGATGTGGCGGGGATGTTCCTCGAGCACTACCCGGGCATGACCGAGAAGGCCCTGGCCAAGATCGTGGTCGAGGCCGAGCAGCGCTGGCCGCTGCTGAAGGTGGAGGTGCTGCATCGCATCGGGACGCTGGAGCCGGGCGAGCCGATCGTGTTCGTCGGTGTCGCCAGTGCCCATCGGCAGGCCGCATTCGAGGCCTGCGATTTCATCATGGACTACCTGAAGACCCGCGCGCCGTTCTGGAAGAAGGAAACTACCCAGGAAGGGCCGAGGTGGGTGGAAGGCAGGCAGAGTGACCAGGACGCTGCCGGGCGCTGGTAGTCAAGGCTGCGCCGATCCCATGTAGGAGCGGCCTTGTGTCGCGAAAGGGCCGCGTAGCGGCCCCAGGATGTCAGCATTAATGCATGAATTGCTGGGGCCGCTGTGCGGCCCTTTCGCGACACAAGGCCGCTCCTACAAGGGCGGCGTTGGCATTCAGGCAATCAGTGATGCTTGCGCGGCACCGGCTTGAGTAGCTCATCCGGCGGCATCTCGCACTTGATCTTGCGCCCCAGCAGCTCCTCGATCCCCGGCAACTGATACGAATCATCCTCACCGGCAAAGCTGATCGACACGCCATCAGCCCCCGCGCGTCCGGTACGGCCGATACGGTGCACGTAGTCGTCCGGATCCTCGGGCAGGGTGAAGTTGATCACGTGGCTGATGCCATCGATATGAATGCCACGCCCTGCCACGTCAGTGGCCACCAGCACCGTGACCCGACCTTCGCGGAAGTTTTCCAGGGTTCGAATACGCTTGTGCTGCGGCACGTCGCCCGACAACTGGGCGGCATTGATGCCGTCGCGCACCAGCTTTTCCTCGATGCGCCGCACTTCGTCCTTGCGGTTGGCAAACACCATCACCCGTTCCCACTTGTTCTGGGTCACCAGGTTGTACAGCAGCTTGTACTTGTCGCTGCCGGCCACCGCATACACGTGCTGCTCGACCGTTTCGCTGGCCACGTTCTCCGGCTCGATCTCGACGATGGCCGGGTTGGTGGTCCATTGCTTGGCCAGGTTCATCACGTCTTCGGTGAAGGTGGCCGAGAACAGCAGGGTCTGGCGCTCGCTTTTTGGCGGCGTCTGGCGAATGATCTGGCGCACCTGCGGGATGAAGCCCATGTCGAGCATGCGGTCGGCCTCGTCCAGCACCATCACCTCGACCATGTCCAGGTGCACCTCGCCGCGCTGGTTGAAGTCCAGCAGGCGGCCAGGGGTGGCGACCAGGATGTCGCAGTGGCGCGCTTCCAGGGCCTTGAGCTGTTTGTCGAATTCCATGCCGCCGACAAAGCTCATCACGTTCAGGCCGGTGTACTTGGTCAGCGCTGCGGCGTCCTTGGCGATCTGCACCACCAGCTCGCGGGTGGGGGCGATGATCAGCGCACGCGGCTCGCCCATGTAGCGTTCTTTGGGGGGTGGCGTCTGCTGCAGCTGGGAAATGATCGAAATCAGGAATGCCGCAGTCTTGCCAGTACCGGTCTGGGCCCGGCCGATGGCGTCCTGGCCACGCAGGGTGTAGCCCAGCACCTGGGCCTGGATCGGCGTGCAGTACGGGAAGCCCAGGTCGTGGATGGCGTGCATCACCTCGTTGGACAGCTTGAAGTCGTGGAAGCGGGTCTTGCCTTCCTGCGGCTCGACCACGAAGTCTTCCAGCTTCCACAGGCTGGCCTGCGGCTTGGGTTTGCGCTCGCGGCGCGGTTTGGCATTGACCGGCTTTTCGACCGCAGGTGTCACAGCGGCAGGCTGTTCAGCCGCAGGGGTGGGATTGGCGCGCGGTGCGGCCGGGGTAGGCGCAGGCCGCGCCTCGGTGGGCGCGGGCGCAGGCGGCGTTGCACTGGCAGCAGGAGCGACGGCCTGTGGCGCGGCGTCTCCCTTGCCGAATATTTTCTTGAGTGCCTTGAGCACGATCGTCTCATCAACTGATTAAGGAATGTACGCCGGGCAGTGTAAAGCAAGAATCAGGCTCGGCGTAGTGGAATAGCCCTACAACTACAGGCGGCTTCTGCTTATTGCAGTTGCATGGCCAGCCACTCGTGGACGTCGTTCAACTCCTCGACCACCACTTCGTGCTCCATCGGGTATTCCTGCCAGCGGGCGGCGACGCCCCAGGTGTTCAGGTACTCGAAGGCGGTGCGGCCCATGGACGGGATCACCACCGGGTCGTGCACGCCATGCAGGCACAGGGCCGGGGTGCGTTGCTGGCACGCACTCAGCTGGTGCTGTTCGTTGAAGGTAGGGGCGTAGGTGGACAGGGCGATGACCCCGCCCAGTGCCTCTTGCCACTTTATATAGGCAGTGTGCAGCACCACCGCGCCGCCCTGGGAGAAACCGGCCAGGAAGATTCGCGCCAGGTTGATGCCTTTGGCCTGCTCGGCCTTGATCAGGGCGATCACCTGCTCGGCCGATTCCTCCAGCTGCGCTTCATCGATGGCGCGGGCCGGGGTCATCGCCTTGATGTCATACCAGCTGGGCATGGCGTAGCCGCCATTGATGGTCACCGGGCGGGTCGGCGCCTGCGGCATGATGAACCGCGTGGTGAGCAGGCGTTCCTGCATGAATTCGGCGACGGGTAGGAAGTCGTAACGGTCGGCCCCCAAACCGTGCAACCAGATCACACAAGCGTCTGCGGTTTTCTGCGGTTCGAGGATCAGTGGGTTGGTCATGACTGCTCCGAAAGTGTGCGGATCTTGTTATGGCGTGCGTGAAATGAAGGCGCGGGAAATGATTGTCGGAAAAAGAATGTCGCAACGATACAACTTTCCCTACTTGACGTGCGCTTAAACGCTACAGCCAGGAGTTCTGGTACGCGCTTTGCAATTGAACCTGCGATGCAAAGGGCAGGCCGAGACGGTAACACCCTTTGTAAGCGAAGGCTGTCACAGAACAGTCCATTGCGCCAATTGACCCAATAACAAGCCAACACGGGTCGGATACGCCTCAAAAGGGTGCGGTGCAATTCCGGCTCGATACAACAAGAGCGATTTGGAGGTTGTGAATGAAGATGTTGAAAACCACCCTGGCAGTCCTGACCGCTGCCGCCGCACTGGGCGCCGTGAGCACTGCCCAGGCCGGCGCCACCCTCGATGCGGTGAAGAAAAAGGGCTTCGTCCAGTGTGGCGTGAGCGACGGTCTTCCAGGCTTCTCGGTACCTGATGCGCAGGGCAAGATCGTCGGCATCGACGCCGATGTCTGCCGCGCCGTGGCCGCCGCCGTGTTCGGCGACGCCAGCAAGGTCAAGTTCAGCCAGCTCAACGCCAAGGAACGCTTCACCGCCCTGCAGTCGGGGGAAGTCGACGTGCTGTCGCGCAACACCACCTGGACCAGCTCGCGCGATGCCGGCATGGGTCTGGTGTTCGCCGGTGTCACCTACTATGACGGCGTCGGCTTCCTGGTCAACAAGAAGCTCGGTGTTTCCAGCGCCAAGGAGCTCGACGGCGCCACCATCTGCATCCAGGCCGGTACCACTACCGAGCTGAACGTGTCGGACTACTTCCGCGCCAATGGCCTGAAGTACACCCCGATCACCTTCGACACTTCCGACGAGAGCGCCAAGTCGCTGGAGTCCGGCCGTTGCGACGTGCTGACTTCGGACAAATCGCAGCTGTTTGCCCAGCGTTCCAAGCTGGCCGCGCCGACCGACTATGTAGTGCTGCCGGAAACCATCTCCAAGGAGCCGCTGGGCCCGGTGGTGCGCAAGGGCGACGAAGAGTGGTTCAGCATCGTCAAGTGGACCTTGTTCGCGATGCTGAATGCCGAAGAAGCAGGCATCACCTCCAAAACCGTCGAGGCCGAAGCCAAGTCTACCAAGAACCCCGACAACGCCCGGCTGCTTGGCGCTGACGGCGAGTATGGCAAGGACCTCAAGCTGCCCAAAGACTGGGTAGTGCAGATCGTCAAGCAAGTCGGCAACTACGGCGAAGTGTTCGAGAAGAACCTCGGCCAGAGCACCGACCTGAAGATCGACCGTGGCATGAATGCCCTGTGGAACAACGGCGGCATCCAGTACGCGCCACCTGTGCGCTGATGGCTGCATCCTGCGGCGGCATCCCGCCGCCGCAGGTTGTTCGGAACCCTACTTTCCGGGGCACCTCATGCAAAATCGAATCGGCGCACAAAAGGGCTTGTCCCTGAGTGATCCACGTGTGCGCGCGTGGCTGTTCCAGGTCCTCACGATCGTGTTCGTGGTCGGCCTGGGCTGGTACCTGTTCCACAACACGCAAACCAACCTGCAACACCGGGGGATCACCTCGGGCTTCGACTTCCTCGAGCGCAGTGCCGGCTTCGGCATTGCCCAGCACCTGATCCCCTATGTCGAATCCGACAGCTATGCGCGGGTGTTCGTCATCGGCCTGCTCAACACCCTGCTGGTGACCCTCATTGGCGTGGTGCTGGCGACCATTCTCGGCTTCATCATCGGCGTGGCGCGGCTGTCGCCGAACTGGATGATCAACAAGCTGGCGACCGTGTATGTGGAAACCTTCCGCAACATCCCGCCGTTGTTGCAGATCCTGTTCTGGTACTTCGCCGTGTTCCTGACCCTGCCGGGGCCGCGGGGCAGCATCAACATCGACGATATGTTCTTCATCAGCAACCGCGGCCTGAACATGCCCGGTGCTGCCATGACCGATGGTTTCTGGCCGTTCGCCATTGCCTTGGCCCTGGCGCTGCTGGCGACCGTGGCGATGGTGCGCTACGCCAACAAGCGCTTCAACGAAACCGGCGTACCGTTCCACAAGTTCTGGGTGGGGCTGGGGTTGCTGGTTGCCATCCCCGGGGCCTGCGTGCTGCTGTTCGGCAGCCCGGTTACCTGGGAAATGCCGCAGTTGAAGGGCTTCAACTTCGTCGGTGGCTGGGTGCTGATCCCCGAGTTGCTGGCGCTGACCCTGGCACTGACCATCTACACCGCAGCGTTCATCGCCGAAATCGTGCGTTCCGGTATCCGCTCGGTCAGCCATGGCCAGACCGAAGCCGCGCGCTCGCTGGGCCTGCGTGAGGGCCCGACACTGCGCAAGGTGATCATCCCCCAGGCACTGCGGGTGATCATTCCGCCGCTGACCAGCCAGTACCTGAACCTGGCGAAGAACTCGTCGCTGGCGGCCGGTATCGGCTACCCGGAGATGGTCTCGCTGTTCGCCGGTACCGTGCTCAACCAGACCGGCCAGGCCATCGAGGTGATCGCCATCACCATGAGTGTCTATCTCGCCATCAGCATCAGCATTTCGCTGCTGATGAACTGGTACAACAAGCGCATTGCGCTGATCGAGCGGTGAGGATACGCCCGTGAATGCCCATGTTTTCAAACCTGATATGCCGCCCCCGGTGAAAACCGTCGGCGTGCTCGCATGGATGCGTGCCAATCTGTTCTCCAGCTGGCTCAACACGCTGCTGACCCTGTTCGCCATCTACCTGGTGTGGCTGATCGTGCCGCCGTTGCTGCAGTGGGCGCTGATCGATGCCAACTGGGTTGGCACCACCCGCGCCGACTGCACCAAGGAAGGCGCCTGCTGGGTGTTCGTGCAGCAGCGCTTCGGCCAGTTCATGTACGGCTACTACCCGACGGAGCTGCGCTGGCGCGTGGACCTGACCGTTTGGCTTGCCGTGCTCGGCGCCGCGCCGCTGTTCATCAGGCAGTTCCCACGCAAGGCTTTCTACGGCCTGGGCTTCCTGGTGCTGTACCCGGTGCTGGCCTACACCTTGCTGCACGGTGGCTACCTGGGCCTGCAAAGCGTCCCGACCAGCCAGTGGGGCGGGCTGATGCTGACCCTGGTGATCGCCACCGTGGGCATCGTCGGCGCCTTGCCGCTGGGTATTCTGCTGGCCCTGGGACGGCGTTCGAAGATGCCGGCGGTGAAGGTGGTGTGCGTGACCTTCATCGAGTTCTGGCGCGGCGTGCCGCTGATTACCGTGCTGTTCATGTCGTCGGTGATGCTGCCGTTGTTCCTGCCCGAGGGCATGAGCTTCGACAAGCTGCTGCGGGCGATGATCGGGGTGATCCTGTTCCAGTCAGCCTATATCGCCGAGGTGGTACGCGGCGGCCTGCAGGCCATCCCCAAGGGCCAGTACGAAGCCGCTGCGGCGATGGGCCTGGGATATTGGCGGGCGATGGGCCTGGTGATCCTGCCGCAGGCGCTCAAGCTGGTGATCCCCGGCATCGTCAACACCTTCATAGCCCTGTTCAAGGACACCAGCCTGGTGATCATCATCGGCCTGTTCGACCTGCTCAACAGCGTCAAGCAAGCCGCCGCCGACCCGGCCTGGCTGGGCATGGCCACCGAGGGCTACGTGTTCGCCGCCCTGGTGTTCTGGATTTTCTGTTTCGGTATGTCCCGCTACTCCATGCACCTGGAGCGCAAGCTGGACACTGGCCACAAGCGTTAGGAGTTTCGACATGAGTGAAGCGATCAAGCAGCCTGCCGGCCCCGAGGGCATCATCCAGATGCAGGGTGTGAACAAGTGGTACGGCCAGTTCCATGTGCTCAAGGACATCAACCTGAACGTGCGCCAGGGCGAGCGTATCGTGCTGTGCGGGCCGTCCGGTTCGGGCAAGTCCACCACCATCCGTTGCCTCAACCGCCTGGAAGAGCACCAGCAAGGGCGCATCGTGGTCGATGGCGTGGAGCTGACCAACGACCTGAAGCAGATCGAGGCCATCCGCCGCGAAGTGGGCATGGTGTTCCAGCACTTCAACCTGTTCCCGCACCTGAGCATTCTGGAGAACTGCACCCTGGCGCCGATGTGGGTGCGCAAGATGCCCCGGCGCAAGGCCGAGGAAATTGCCATGCACTACCTGGAACGGGTGCGTATTCCGGAACAGGCGCACAAGTACCCGGGGCAGTTGTCCGGTGGCCAGCAGCAGCGTGTGGCGATTGCCCGTGCGCTGTGCATGAAACCGAAGATCATGCTGTTCGACGAACCGACGTCGGCGCTGGACCCGGAAATGGTCAAGGAAGTGCTCGATACCATGGTGGGCCTGGCCGAGGATGGCATGACCATGCTCTGCGTCACCCATGAAATGGGCTTTGCCCGCACCGTGGCGAACCGGGTGATCTTCATGGACAAGGGGGAGATCGTGGAGCAGGCGGCGCCGGATGATTTCTTCGACCGGCCGCGCAGTGACCGGACGCGGTTGTTCCTGAGCCAGATTCTGCATTGATACTGTTGGGGCTGCTTTGCAGCCCATCGCCGGCAAGCCAGCTCCCACAGGTACTGCACAGGGCTTGAGGCCGGTGCTATCCCTGTGGGAGCTGGCTTGCCGGCGATGGGCCGCAAAGCGGCCCCGTTTATTACTTCTCTTCTGTGGTCACTGCTGGTGCCGGTGGCGGCCGTAGCCCCACCTCGGCAATCAGCTTCAACTGTTGCCCATTGCGCATCACCTCGATGGTGATCTTCTCGTTGGGCTTGATCCGCGCCACCTGATTCATCGACTTGCGCCCGTCACCGGCGGGCTCGCCGTTGATGCTCATGATCACATCACCCAGCTGCAGCCCGGCCTTGGCCGCCGGCCCTTCGCGGAAGATGCCCGCCACCACGATGCCCGGGCGGTCTTTCATGCCGAACGACTCAGCCAGCTCCTGGCTCAGCGGCTGCACTTCGATACCCAGCCAGCCACGGATCACCTGGCCGTGCTCGATGATCGACTTCATCACCTCCAGCGCCAGTTTTACCGGAATGGCGAAGCCGATGCCCTGTGAGCCACCCGACTTGGAGAAGATCGCCGTATTGATGCCGACCAGGTTGCCGCTGGCATCCACCAGCGCACCGCCGGAGTTGCCCGGGTTGATCGCCGCGTCGGTCTGGATGAAGTCCTCATAGTTGTTAAGGCCCAGCTGGTTGCGGCCGGTGGCGCTGATGATGCCCATGGTCACGGTCTGGCCGACCCCGAACGGGTTGCCGATGGCCAGCGACACGTCGCCGATGTGAATGGTGTCGGAGCGGCCGATGGTGATGGCAGGCAGCTTCTTCAGGTCGATCTTCAGCACCGCCAGGTCGGTTTCCGGGTCGCTGCCAATTACCCGGGCCAGGGTCTCGCGGCCGTCTTTCAGGGCCACGACGATCTGGTCGGCGCCGCTGGTGACGTGGTTGTTGGTCAGCAGGTAACCCTCGGGGCTCATGATCACCGCCGAGCCCAGGCTCGACTCCCAGCGCCGCTGCTTGGGCAGGTTGTCGCCGAAGAAACGCCGGAACTGCGGGTCTTCGAACAGCGGGTGGGCGCTCTTGTTCACCACCTTGGTGGTGTACAGGTTGACCACCGCCGGGGCGGCCAGGGTCACGGCATCGGCGTAGGACACCGGGCCCTGCATGATCCGCGTAGTCTGCGGGGCTTGTTGCAGGTTGACGTCCTGGCTGGGCAGGCCGACCCATTGCGGGAAGCGCTGGATGATCAGCATGGCGATCAGTATGCCGGTAAGCAGGGGCCAGCCAAAGTAACGCAAAGCCTTGAACATGAACGAATCCTGGAAAGAGCGAAGGCCGGTGGCCGCGCGGTGGGGCATGAGCGCGCGCGATGATACACCGGTTCCCCCAGTGCCGGCGACGGCCCATAATGGCCGGCATTATACGGGCGTTCCATAGGCGTTGTGCCCGAGAAAAGCGCAGTTTTCGAGGAGATTTGCATGGCCGTCGCTCTAAACACCCTGGTCGAGGAAGCCGAGCGTTACCTGGGCAGCGCGAAGATCCAGGACTATTGCCCCAACGGCCTGCAGGTCGAGGGCCGGCCGCAGGTCAGCCGGATTGTCAGCGGCGTCACCGCCAGCCAGGCGTTGCTGAATGCCGCGGTGGAGGCGGGGGCCGACCTGGTGCTGGTACACCATGGGTATTTCTGGAAAGGCGAAAACCCGTGCGTCACCGGCATCCGCCAGCGCCGCCTGAAGACCTTGCTGAGCAACGATATCAGCCTGCTGGCGTTCCATCTGCCACTGGACGTGCACCCGGAGGTCGGCAACAACGTGCAGCTGGCGCGGCAACTGGACATTACCGTCGAAGGGCCGCTGGACCCAGCGAACCCCAAAGTGGTCGGGCTGGTCGGTTCGCTCGCCGAGCCGATCACCGCGCGTGATTTTGCCCGGCGGGTGCAGGAAGTGCTGGGGCGTGAGCCGTTGCTGGTCGAGGGTGATCAGATGATCCGTCGGGTCGGCTGGTGCACCGGGGGCGGGCAGGGCTACATCGACACCGCGATCGCGGCCGGGGTGGATTTGTACCTGACGGGCGAAGCGTCCGAGCAGACCTATCACAGTGCGCGCGAGAACGGCGTCAGCTTCATTGCTGCCGGGCACCATGCCACCGAACGCTACGGGGTGCAGGCGCTGGGTGATTACCTGGCACGGCGGTTTGCCGTGGAGCACCTGTTCATCGATTGCCCGAATCCGATCTGAGATCGGCGTTGCCTTCTTCGCGGGCGCGCCCGCTCCCACAAGGACTCCACCGTACCTGTGGGAGCGGGCATGCCCGCGAAGAGGCCGGGCCTGCAAGCCCAAACCCCCAGTCATATCGTTAGACTTTTTCGATCTAGCCCGCCTCCTAAATAGAAGCTACCGCTGTGATAAAGTGGCTCGCTCGAACACGGCCCGCAGGCCGTCCATAAGATCGTTTTTCGTGAGTAGCCATGGTCGACAAACTGACGCACTTGAAACAGCTGGAGGCGGAAAGCATCCACATCATCCGCGAGGTGGCCGCCGAGTTCGACAACCCGGTGATGCTGTACTCGATCGGCAAGGATTCCGCCGTGATGCTGCACCTGGCGCGCAAGGCCTTCTTCCCGGGCAAACTGCCGTTCCCGGTGATGCACGTCGACACCCAGTGGAAATTCCAGGAGATGTACAGCTTCCGCGACAAGATGGTCGAGGAAATGGGCCTGGAGCTGATTACCCACGTCAACCCGGAAGGTGTGGCGCAGGGCATCAACCCGTTCACCCATGGCAGCTCCAAGCACACCGACATCATGAAGACCCAGGGCCTGAAGCAGGCGCTGGACAAGCATGGGTTCGACGCCGCCTTCGGTGGCGCGCGCCGTGACGAAGAGAAGTCGCGGGCCAAGGAGCGCGTGTATTCGTTCCGTGACAGCAAGCATCGCTGGGACCCGAAAAACCAGCGCCCCGAGCTGTGGAACGTGTACAACGGCAAGGTCAACAAGGGCGAGTCGATCCGCGTGTTCCCGCTGTCGAACTGGACCGAGCTGGATATCTGGCAGTACATCTACCTCGAAGGCATCCCGATCGTGCCGCTGTACTTCGCCGCCGAGCGTGAAGTCATCGAGAAGAACGGCACCCTGATCATGATCGACGACGAGCGCATCCTCGAGCATCTCAGCGACGAAGAGAAAGCGCGCATCGTCAAGAAGAAGGTGCGTTTCCGTACCCTGGGCTGCTACCCATTGACGGGTGCGGTCGAGTCGGAAGCCGAGACCCTGACGGACATCATTCAGGAAATGCTCCTGACCCGTACGTCCGAACGCCAGGGCCGTGTCATCGACCACGATGGCGCCGGTTCCATGGAAGACAAGAAACGCCAAGGCTACTTCTAATTTCAGGGTTACTCCATGTCGCACCAATCTGATCTGATCAGCGAGGATATCCTCGCCTACCTGGCCCAGCATGAGCGCAAGGAACTGCTGCGCTTCCTGACCTGCGGCAACGTCGACGATGGCAAGAGCACCCTGATCGGGCGGCTGCTGCACGACTCGAAGATGATCTACGAGGACCACCTCGAGGCCATCACCCGTGATTCGAAAAAGTCCGGTACCACCGGCGAAGAAGTCGACCTGGCGCTGCTGGTAGATGGCCTGCAGGCCGAGCGTGAGCAGGGCATCACCATCGATGTCGCCTACCGCTACTTCTCCACCGCCAAGCGCAAGTTCATCATCGCCGACACCCCGGGCCACGAGCAGTACACCCGCAACATGGCCACCGGTGCCTCCACCTGCGACCTGGCGATCATCCTGGTCGACGCCCGCTACGGCGTGCAGACCCAGACCCGTCGCCACAGCTACATCGCCTCGTTGCTGGGCATCAAGCACATCGTGGTCGCGGTCAACAAGATGGACCTCAAGGGCTTCGACCAGGAAGTCTTCGAGTCGATCAAGGCCGACTACCTGCAGTTCGCCGAAGCCATCAACCTGACCCCGAGCAGCCTGCAGTTCGTGCCGATGTCGGCGCTCAAGGGCGACAACGTGGTCAACCACAGCGAGCGTTCGCCGTGGTATACCGGCCCGACGCTGATGGAAATCCTCGAAACCGTCGAAGTGTCGGCCGACCGCAACTTCACCGACCTGCGTTTCCCGGTGCAGTATGTCAACCGCCCGAACCTGAACTTCCGCGGCTTCGCCGGCACCCTGGCCAGCGGCGTGGTGCACAAGGGCGACGAAATCGTCGTGCTGCCATCGGGCAAGAGCAGCCGTGTCAAATCCATCGTCACCTACGAAGGTGAGCTGGAGAACGCCGGCCCCGGCCAGGCCGTGACACTGACCATGGAAGACGAGATCGACATCTCCCGTGGCGACCTGCTGGTGCATGCCGACAACGTACCGCCGGTGACCGACCAGTTCGACGCCATGCTGGTGTGGATGGCCGAAGAGCCGATGCTGCCTGGCAAGAAGTACGACATCAAGCGTGCTACCAGCTACGTGCCGGGCTCGATTGCCAGCATCACCCACAAGGTGGATGTGAACACCCTGGAGAAGGACGCTGCCAGCGCCCTGCAACTGAACGAGATCGGCCGCGTCAAGGTGTCCCTGGATAGCGCCATCGCCCTGGACGGTTACGACAGCAACCGCACCACCGGCGCGTTCATCGTCATCGACCGCCTGACCAACGGCACCGTCGGCGCCGGCATGATCATCGCCCAGCCCGTCCTGCCGCATGGCAGCACCGGGCAGCATGGCAAGCAGGCCCACGTGTCCACCGAAGAGCGCGCCTTGCGCTTCGGCCAGCAGCCAGCCACCGTGCTGTTCAGCGGCCTGTCCGGCGCTGGCAAGAGCACCCTGGCCTATGCCGTGGAGCGCAAGCTGTTCGACATGGGCCGTGCGGTGTACGTGCTCGATGGTCAGAACCTGCGGCACGACCTGAACAAGGGACTGCCACAGGACCGCGCCGGCCGTACCGAGAACTGGCGCCGCGCCGCCCATGTGGCGCGCCAGTTCAACGAAGCCGGCCTGCTGACCCTGGCCGCATTCGTGGCCCCGGATGCCGAAGGCCGCGAGCAGGCCAAGGCACTGATCGGCAAGGAGCGCCTGGTGACCGTTTACGTCCAGGCCTCGCCGCTGGCCTGCCGCGAGCGTGACCCGCAAGGCCTGTACGCTGCCGCTGGCGACAACATCCCGGGCGAAAGCTTCCCGTTCGATGTGCCGCTGGATGCGGACCTGGTGATCGACACCCAGTCCACCAGCGTGGACGAAGGCGTGAAGCAGGTGCTGGACGTGCTGCGTCAGCGTGGCGCGATCTAAGCGCTGGCCCGCAATTAAAAAACCCGCTTCGGCGGGTTTTTTTGTTGTGCGCCAGGCATGGCGCGTTGCGCGTAAGCGCAACCTGCTTGGCTGTGGTGGCCGAGCGGGTGACTTGGAGGTGAAAGTCCTCTACACACCCGGCAAGGGGAAGTGTTAGCCGGAGGCAAGGGTGTCGCGGGCGACTGCGAATCTGAAGGAAGCCCGAGGCAAAATGCTGGCCTGACGAACAGGAAGCGGATCAGGCGGCACAGCGGGGTCAGGCGGCAACAATCGCCAAAGCCCAATACTTGCACGGAGCGCTGTGACGTAAATCCGACAGGCATAAGCAGGAAGGTCGCGCGAATTACCCTGGGAGATCTGTACGCTTGCCATAGTGCTACCGAGCGTCGAGAGGCGATGGGATGAGCGTGCAGAAGTCAGCCGAAGCCGTAGTAAGTGGCGGTTAACCGCGCCACCAAGGGCCGAACAGGTTATGCCGCTAGTAGGCGTCACTGTCTCGTTGGTAGCCGTAATGCAGAAATTTCCTACAACGGAATCTGTCACTCCGAATCCTGGCCAGAAGCCGAGGGTGATGCCTGACAGTGCAAAGGTGCCGGCGGCGTCAGCGACGTGGACGAACGCAGAGCCGGACACGCTGATGGAGCGGGTGCTTGCACCGACCAACCTCAGGCGTGCGTATCAACGCGTGGTTAGCAACAAGGGGGCTCCGGGTGCTGATGGCATGACGGTCGCTGACTTGGCGGGCTACGTGAAACAGTATTGGCCAACCCTCAAGGCCAGGTTGCTGGCCGGTGAATACCATCCCCAAGCAGTGCGAGCGGTTGAAATTCCCAAGCCGCAGGGCGGCACACGGCAACTGGGAATCCCCACCGTCGTGGATCGCCTGATCCAGCAAGCACTGCAGCAGCAGCTCACACTTATCTTCGACCCACTGTTCTCGGACTACAGCTATGGTTTTCGTCCGGGCAGAAGTACGCATCAAGCCATCGAGATGGCTCGTGCTCATGTGACAGCGGGACACCGCTGGTGCGTGGAAATCGATCTGGAGAAGTTCTTCGATCGAGTCAACCACGACATCCTGATGGCCTGTATCGAGCGCCGGGTCAAAGATAAGTGCGTACTCAGGCTTATCCGCCGCTACCTTGAAGCGGGAGTCATGTCAGGCGGTGTCGTCAGCCCACGGCAGGAGGGGACGCCGCAAGGCGGCCCGCTCTCGCCGCTGCTGTCGAATATCCTGCTCGACGAACTTGACCGCGAACTGGAACGGCGGGGTCACCGCTTCGTGCGCTATGCCGATGACGCGAACATTTATGTACGCAGCCCTCGGGCTGGCGAACGGGTACTGGCCGGTGTCGAACGCTTCCTGAATCAACGTTTGAAACTGACGGTGAATCAGAAGAAGAGTCGAGTCGCGAGAGCCTGGAAGTGTGACTACTTGGGCTATGGGATGAGCTGGCATCAGCAGCCAAGGCTGCGGGTGGCAACGACGAGCCTGGGTCGCCTGCGCGACCGGCTCGCAGAGCTGCTACGCGGTGCACGGGGTCGCAAGATGACGAATACCATCGGGCGGATAAACCCTGTCCTGCGAGGCTGGGCGGGTTACTTCAAGCTTAGCCAGAGCAAACGGCCACTTGAGGAACTGGATGGCTGGATCAGGCACAAACTCCGCTGTGCCATCTGGCGCCAATGGAAGCAGCCCTCTACGAGGGCGCGCAACCTGATGCGTCTGGGCTTGAGCGAAGAGCGTGCCTGTAAATCGGTCTGTAACGGCCGAGGCCCGTGGTGGAACTCGGGGGCGCCACATATGAATCAGGCGCTGCCGAAGAAGCTATGGGATCGACTCGGACTGGTCTCGATACTGGATACGATCAACCGGCTTAGCCGCATAGCTTGAACCGCCGTGTACGGAACCGTACGCACGGTGGTGTGAGAGGACGGCGGGTGTGAGCCCGCCTCCTACTCGATTCTCGTTTCCACGGGACCGCGGGTGCCGTTCAGATATGTTTTTCAGACACTGGAATTACGCGCCGCTCCTTCACCGCCTTGTAGGAAAAACTCGAATAAATCTCCTTCACCCCCGGCAAGCGTTGCAGCACCTCGCGGGTGAATTCCCCGAACGACTCCAGGTCGCGCGCAAGAATTTCCAGCAGAAAATCATAGCGCCCCGAGATGTTGTGGCAGGCCACGATCTCGGGAATTTCCATCAGCCGTTGCTCGAACGCCAACGCCATGTCCTTGGTGTGCGAATCCATCATGATGCTGACGAAAGCGGTCACGCCAAACCCCAGCGATTTGGGCGAGAGGATGGCCTGGTAGCCAGTGATGTAGCCGTTGTCTTCCAGCAGCTTGACCCGCCGCCAGCAGGGCGAGGTGGTCAGTGCCACCTGGTCGGCCAGCTCGGCGACGGTAAGGCGGGCGTTGTCCTGCAGCGCGGCAAGCAGCGCGCGGTCGGTGCGGTCGAGAGTCGAAGGCATGTCTTGCCCTCCAGGTTTGGTTTTTGTTGTTTTTGTTCCAGCATCTACCCGAACGCATGGGCCAATTTGGAAAAAAACGGGCAGGCCAGTGGCATAAGCTTATAGCAAACCACAAGAGGCTGTTGCCATGCGCGACTCCCACAATAAAACCGGTTTTTCTACACGCGCCATTCACCACGGTTACGATCCCCTGCCTCACGGTGGCGCCCTGGTCCCGCCGGTATACCAGACGGCTACCTATGCCTTTCCCAGCGTTGAATACGGCGCCGCCTGCTTTGCCGGGGAGCAGGCGGGGCATTTCTACAGCCGCATATCCAACCCTACCCTGGCCTTGCTGGAGCAGCGCATGGCCTCGCTGGAGGGCGGGGAAGCGGGCCTGGCGCTGGCGTCGGGCATGGGGGCCATTACTTCGACGATCTGGACGCTGTTGCGGCCGGGCGACGAGTTGATTGTCGGCCTGACGTTGTATGGCTGCACCTTCGCGTTCCTGCACCATGGCATCGGTGAGTTCGGGGTGAAGATTCGCCATGTCGACCTTAACGATGCGCAGGCCTTGAAAGCGGCCATCAACGGCAAGACGCGGATGATCTACTTCGAAACACCCGCCAATCCCAACATGCAGATGGTGGATATCGCGGCGGTTGCCGACGCCGCGCGAGGGCATGACTTGTCTGTGGTCGTCGACAACACCTATTGCACGCCTTACCTGCAGCGGCCATTGGAACTGGGTGCTGACCTCGTGGTGCACTCGGCCACGAAATATCTGAGCGGCCACGGCGATATCACTGCGGGCCTGGTGGTGGGGCGCAAGGACCTGGTTGACCGGATTCGCCTGGAAGGACTGAAGGACATGACCGGCGCGGTGCTGTCACCGCACGACGCGGCGCTGCTGATGCGCGGGATGAAGACCCTGGCCCTGCGCATGGACCGGCATTGCGAAAATGCCATGCAGGTCGCGCAGTTCCTGGCCCGGCAGCCACAGGTTGAGCTGATCCATTACCCAGGGTTGACGTCGTTCCCGCAGTACTTGTTGGCCCAGCGGCAGATGCGCTTGCCCGGCGGGATGATTGCCTTCGAGCTCAAGGGGGGTATAGAGGCGGGGCGACGCTTCATGAATGCCCTGCAACTGTTTGCCCGGGCGGTGAGCCTGGGGGACGCGGAGTCACTGGCGCAGCACCCGGCGAGCATGACCCATTCCAGCTACACCGCCGAGGAGCGGGCGCAGCATGGCATTTCGGAAGGGCTGGTGCGGTTGTCGGTGGGGCTGGAGGATGTGGAGGACCTGCTGGCGGATGTCGAGCAGGCGTTGCAAGCCTGCACATGAGCTGGTCATGCGGAGACGGAAAGTTTGCCCGATGCCTGATTCGGCAGGACAGGGGCAGTCTGGATGGGCTGGCGCAATGGCCAGTTCATCCAGCAGGAGTATCACCATGAAAGTAGTGCCAGAATACCTCGAACTGTTCATCTGCCGCAGCGGCGGTGACGACGAGGAGGGCGGTCAGTCCTGGCGTAAGCCTTGATCTGAATGAAAACCCCGCTTCGGCGGGGTTTTCATTGTTGGCGCGTTATCGGCCGTCAGCGTTTGAGCCCGTAGCTCTCGTCGAGCATGCCCGGCGAGTTCGGCGCTTTTGGTGCATAGTCGCGCGGGACTTCGGCAGTGTCCTTCGGCGGGGTCAGGCGATCACGCGGGCCTTGCGCGCCTTCGGAGTGCAGTGCGGCCAGCAGGCGCTGGCGAGTGACGTCATCGAGGGCCAGGCTGTTGGCGCCTTCGGCCAGGTGATCCTGGACATCCTGGTAGCTCTGGGTCAGTTTTTTGACCAGCATGGCGGTGCTGTTGAAGTGGGTAACCACTTCGTTCTGGTAGCTGTCGAAGCGCTTCTGCATTTCATCCAGCTGACGCTGAGTGCTGCTTGGCGCGGCATTGGGCAGCAGGCGGGCCACGACGAAACCAACTACCACACCAATGACCAGGGCCAAGGTCGGCAACAACCAAACAAGGAGCGAGAGTTCCACGAGTCCTTCCTCTATAAACGGCTTTGCTTTACGTTAACGGCTCAGACCTGCGCTGTATACCGCGAGCGATCGCAAATCAGAACAGAATTCCTCACCTAGACGAATCGACCCTTCACCAGGTCACGGAGTAGTGCCTTGCTTGTCCGCGAAACCCCCTTGTTCATCGATGGCCCCAGCGGCCAGCTGGAAGCCTTGTACCTGGACGTGCCCGAAGCCCGCGGCGCGGTGCTGATCTGCCATCCCAACCCGGTCCAGGGCGGCACCATGCTCAACAAGGTGGTCTCGACCCTGCAACGCACCGCCCGCGATGCCGGCTATGTCACCTTGCGCTTCAACTACCGTGGCGTCGGCCAGAGCGCTGGCAGCCATGACATGGGCGCGGGTGAGGTGGCCGATGCCGAGGCTGCGGCAGCCTGGCTGCGTGAACAGCATCCGCACCTGCCACTGGTGCTGATGGGCTTCTCGTTCGGCGGTTTTGTCGCCACCAGCCTGGCCGGCCGCCTGGAAACCGACGGCGTGACGCTGCAGCGGCTATTCATGATCGCCCCGGCGGTGATGCGCCTGACCGCGCAATTCCCGCTGCCGCAGCGCTGCCCGATCACCGTGGTGCAGCCGGACGCCGACGAAGTCGTCGATCCGCAGCTGGTTTACCAGTGGTCCGACAGCCTGTCGCGCCCCCATGAGCTGCTGAAAGTGGCAGAATGCGGACACTTCTTCCATGGCAAGCTGACCGATCTGAAGGATCTGCTGCTGCCGCGCCTTTCGAACTGAGCCAAGCCTGAATAAGCGAACACCCATGACCACGCGCATTCTTACCGGTATCACCACCACCGGCACTCCGCACCTGGGCAACTACGCCGGCGCCATCCGCCCGGCGATTCGTGCCAGCCAGCAGCCCGGTGTCGATTCGTTCTACTTCCTGGCCGACTACCACGCCCTGATCAAGTGCGACGACCCGCTGCGTATCCAGCGCTCGCGCCTGGAAATCGCCGCCACCTGGCTGGCCGGTGGCCTCGACCCGGACAAGGTGACCTTCTACCGTCAGTCCGACATCCCGGAAATCCCCGAGCTGACCTGGCTGCTGACCTGCGTGGCGGCTAAAGGCCTGCTCAACCGTGCGCATGCCTACAAGGCCTCGGTGGACAAGAACGTCGAAGCGGGCGAAGACGCCGATGCCGGCGTGACCATGGGCCTGTTCAGCTACCCGGTGCTGATGGCTGCAGACATCCTGATGTTCAACGCCAACCAGGTGCCGGTCGGCCGTGACCAGATCCAGCACGTGGAAATGGCCCGCGACATCGGTCAGCGCTTCAACCACCTGTTCGGCCAGGGCAGCGACTTCTTCGCCCTGCCGGAGGCGGTCATCGAGGAAAGCGTGGCGACTCTGCCGGGCCTGGACGGGCGCAAGATGTCCAAGAGCTACGACAACACCATCCCGCTGTTCACCAGCGCCAAGGACATGAAAGACGCCATCTCGCGCATCGTCACCGACTCGCGGGCGCCAGGCGAGGCGAAAGACCCGGACAACTCGCACCTGTTCACCCTGTTCCAGGCGTTCTCGACGCCGGTGCAATGCGCCGAGTTCCGCGACGAGCTGCTGCAGGGCCTGGGCTGGGGCGATGCCAAGCAGCGCCTGTTCCAGCTGCTGGACGGCCAGTTGGCTGAAAAGCGCGAGTATTACCACCAGCTGATCGCCCGCCCGGCCGACCTGGAAGACATCCTGCTGGCTGGCGCGGCCAAGGCCCGGAAGATCGCCACCCCGTTCCTCGAGCAACTGCGCGAGGCCGTTGGCCTGCGTTCGTTCCGCAGCAGCGTGCAGGCCAGCACCGAAGTGAAGAAAAAAGCCGCCAAGAGCGCGCGTTTCGTCAGCTTCCGTGACGAGGACGGCAGCTTCCGCTTCCGCCTGCTGGCCGCTGATGGCGAGCAATTGCTGCTGTCGCGCAGCTTCGCCGACGGCAAGAGCGCCGGCGCTGTCAGCAAGCAGCTGCAGCAGGGTGGCGAGGCCGATGTACGCGTCGAAGGCCTGGGCTTCGGCCTGTGGCTGAATGGCGAGCAGGTTGCCGACGGGCCGCAGTTCGACAGCGCTGAAGCCCGCGATTCGGCTATCGAAAGCCTGCGTGTAGCGCTTCAGCCACAACAAGACTGAGGCATTTCGCCGCAAGTCGCATTGCCATTAGGCGGGCCTGTCGCTACAGTGACGGCCCGTTTTTTGTTGCCTCGCTAACGAATTATGACTCCCTTAGAACGCTATCAAGCAGATCTGAAACGTCCCGACTTCTTCCATGACGCGGCGCAGGAAACTGCGGTGCGTCACCTGCAGCGCCTGTACGACGACCTGGTACACGCGCAGAACAACAAGCCGGGCATGTTCGGCAAGCTGTTCGGCAAGAAGGAGCAGACCCCGGTCAAGGGCCTGTACTTCTGGGGTGGGGTAGGGCGAGGCAAGACCTACCTGGTCGATACCTTCTACGAGGCGCTGCCGTTCAAGCAGAAGATGCGCACGCACTTCCACCGCTTCATGAAGCGTGTGCACGAGGAAATGAAAACCCTCAAGGGCGAGAAGAACCCGCTGACCATCATCGCCAAGCGCTTCAGCGATGAAGCCAGGGTGATCTGCTTCGACGAATTCTTCGTCTCGGACATTACCGACGCGATGATCCTCGGCACCTTGATGGAAGAGCTGTTCAAGAACGGCGTATCGCTGGTGGCCACCTCCAACATCGTGCCGGACGGTCTGTACAAGGACGGCCTGCAGCGTGCGCGCTTCCTGCCGGCCATTGCCATGATCAAGCAGTACACCGACGTGGTGAACGTGGACAGCGGCGTCGACTACCGCCTGCGTCACCTGGAGCAGGCCGAACTGTTCCACTACCCGCTCAACGACGCGGCGCACCAGAGCATGCGCGCCAGCTTCAAGGCGCTGACCCCTGAGTGCACCCAGGCGGTCGAGAACGATGTGCTGATGATCGAAAACCGCCCGATCAATGCCCTGCGTACCTGCGACGATGTCGCCTGGTTCGACTTCCGCGCCCTGTGCGACGGCCCGCGCAGCCAGAACGACTACATCGAGCTGGGCAAGATCTTCCATGCTGTACTGCTGAGCAATGTGGAGCAGATGGGCGTGGCCACCGACGACATCGCCCGCCGGTTCATCAACATGGTGGACGAGTTCTACGACCGCAACGTCAAGCTGATCATCTCGGCCGAGGTCGAGCTGAAGGACCTGTATACCGGTGGCCGCCTGAGCTTCGAATTCCAGCGGACCCTGAGCCGGTTGCTGGAGATGCAGTCGCACGAATTCCTGTCGCGCGCTCACAAACCGTAAGAAAGCCGGGGCCGCTCTGCGGCCCATCGCTTGTGGGAGCCGCGCTTGCCGGCGATGGGCTGCGAAGCAGCCCCGAGGTCCTCAAGCCTCTTGCATGAACTGCTGCCGATACTGGTTCGGTGACAGCTCGGTATGCTGGCGGAACAGCCGTGCAAAGAAACTCGCATCGTCATAGCCGACCTCATAGCTGATGGTCTTGATGCTCTTGCGCGTGCTCGACAACAACCCCTTGGCCGTCTCGATCCGCAGCCGCTGCAGGTAGTGCAGCGGCTTGTCACCGGTTGCCCCCTGGAAGCGACGCATGAAGTTGCGGATGCTCATGCCGTGGTTGCGGGCCACGTCCTCGAAGCGGAACTTGTCGGCGAAGTGCTCTTCCAGCCAGTGCTGGATCTGCAGGATGATCAGGTCCTGGTGCAGCTTCTGGCCACCAAAGCCCATGCGCCCCGGGGTGTAGTTGCGCTGCACTTCGTAGAGGATGTCGCGGGACACCGCGCGGGCCACGTTGGCGCCACAGAACCGTTCGATCAGGTAGATGTACAGGTCGCAGGCCGAGGTGGCGCCACCGGCACAATAGATATTGTCAGCGTCGGTCAGGTGCTTGTCCTGATTCAGCCGGATCTTCGGAAACCGTTCGGCAAAGGTGGTGAAAAAGCGCCAGTAGGTGGTCGCCTCCTTGCCGTCCAGCAGGCCCGATTCGGCCAGCCAGAACACGCCACTGGCTTCGGCGCACAGCACCGCGCCACGCGCATGCTGCTGGCGCAACCAGGGCAGCACCTGTGGATAACGTTGCAGCAGGTTGTCGAAGTCGTCCCAGTAGGCCGGGAGGATGATCACATCGGCGTCGTCCAGGCCGCCGTCAACCGGTAGCTGGACATTGCTGAAACTGTCCACGGGCTGGCCGTCGGGGCTCACCAGGCGGATCTCGAACATGGGGTCGAGGCCCAGGCCCAGCTGTTTGCTGTAGCGCAGGCTGGCGAGGTGGAAGAAGTCCTTGGCCTGCATCAAGGTCGAAGCGAACACCTTGTCAATGGCCAGGATGCTGACGCGCCGCAGCGACGCGGGGGGTTGGGTAAACATCATTGTCATTGTTCTTATAGGGTAGAGTGGTCAATCACCGGCTGGATCGTCTTATTTTTTGGCGATTGTGTCTAGCCCAAGCAACAGAGGGGCTGCTGTGCAGCCCAATCGCCGGCAAGCCAGCTCCCACAGGTACAGCGCAGGCCTCAGGTTCGATGCCATCCTGCGGGAGCTGGCTTGCCGGCGATCGGGCCTCAAAGCGGCCCCTTTACGCTCAAGGCGCAGGGTTCGGCTGCTCCTGATGAATCGCCTCGATCGCCGCCAGCAGCTCGTCGCTCAGGTTCAGCTCAGCGCTGGCCAGGTTGCTCTCCAGCTGCTCCAGGCTGGTCGCTCCAATGATGTTGCTGGTCACGAACGGCTGCCGGGTGACGAACGCCAAAGCCATCTGCGCAGGGTCCAGGCCGTGCTCGCGGGCCAGCTGCACGTAGCGGCTGCAGGCTGCCACGGTCTGCGGGTTGGAATAGCGGGCAAAGCGGCTGAACAGGGTCAGGCGTGCGTGCTCAGGCCGTGCGCCATTCTCGTACTTGCCCGACAGCATGCCGAAGGCCAGCGGGGAATAGGCCAGCAGGCCGCACTGCTCGCGGATGGCCACTTCTGCCAGGCCCACCTCGAAGCTGCGGTTGAGCAGGTTGTACGGGTTCTGGATCGACACCGCCCGCGGCCAGCCACGGCTCTCGGCCAGCTGCAGGAACTTCATGGTGCCCCACGGCGTTTCGTTGGACAGGCCGATGTGGCGGATCTTGCCCGCGCGCACCTGCTCGTCGAGCACTTCGAGGGTTTCTTCCAGTGGGGTGAAATGGTCCTGTGGCAGGTGCTGGTAGCCCAGCTTGCCGAAGAAGTTGGTGTTGCGTTCCGGCCAGTGCAGCTGGTACAGGTCGATGCGGTCGGTCTGCAGGCGCTCCAGGCTGGCATCCAGCGCCGCGACGATGTGCTGGCGGTTGTGCTTGAGCTGGCCGTCGCGGATGTGGCTGATGCCGTTGCCGGGGCCGGCGACCTTGCTGGCCAGCACCCAGTCGTCGCGGTCACGGTTTTCGCGGAACCAGTTGCCGATGATGCGTTCGGTGGCTGCATAGGTTTCCGGGCGGGGCGGCACCGGGTACATCTCTGCGGTGTCGATGAAGTTGACCCCGGCGGCCTTGGCCCGGGCAATCTGCGTGAAGGCATCGGCCTGGACGTTCTGCTCGCCCCAGGTCATGGTGCCCAGGCACAGGGCGCTGACGGTGAGGTCGGTACGGCCGAGCTGGCGGTATTCCATCGGTTGGACACTCCTTGGCAATGGAAGCTCATCAAAGCAGGTTGAAATTTTTCGCGCAATCTGGATAATCCACCCCCTCTCCGCGTGGCGGAAGTGATGCACCACCGCGCAGGAAGAACCCCGTCGAACATTGGCGTGCCCGACCCGAGCCCCCAAAAGCGTCTGTGTTCGGCTGCGCGCTTGCCCTTGGCAAGCTGTGCACTATCCAGTAAGATTCGCCGTCTATTTTTCGCTGGGCGGCCTCTGAGGCTTTAGAGAATGAAAACTTTTACTGCTAAACCGGAAACAGTAAAGCGCGAGTGGTTCGTAGTCGACGCCGCTGGCCAGACCCTGGGTCGTCTGGCTACCGAAATCGCTAGCCGTCTGCGTGGCAAACACAAACCAGAATACACTCCTCACGTTGACACCGGCGACTACATCGTCGTCATCAACGCCGAGCAGGTTCGTGTGACTGGTGCCAAGTCTTCCGACAAAATGTACTACTCCCACTCCGGTTTCCCAGGTGGCATCAAGGAAATCAACTTCGAGAAGTTGATCGCCAAGGCCCCTGAGCGTGTTATCGAAACCGCGGTCAAAGGCATGCTGCCGAAGAACCCGCTGGGTCGCGACATGTACCGTAAGCTGAAAGTGTACGCGGGTGCAGCTCACCCACACACTGCTCAGCAGCCTCAAGAACTGAAGATCTAACGGGAAAGTTCATTATGTCGGCGACTCAAAATTACGGCACTGGCCGTCGCAAGACCGCAACCGCTCGCGTATTCCTGCGTCCGGGTACTGGTAACATTTCCATCAACAACCGTTCTCTGGACGTGTTCTTCGGTCGCGAAACCGCTCGCATGGTTGTTCGTCAGCCGCTCGAGCTGACCGAAACCGTTGAGAAGTTCGACATCTACGTCACCGTTTCCGGTGGTGGTGTCAGCGGTCAAGCCGGTGCGATCCGTCACGGTATCACCCGCGCTCTGATGGAATACGACGAAACCCTGCGTGGCGCTCTGCGTCGTGCTGGCTACGTCACCCGCGACGCTCGTGAAGTCGAGCGTAAGAAAGTGGGTCTGCGTAAAGCGCGTAAGCGTCCTCAGTACTCCAAGCGTTAATATCGCTTCGGCAGTCGAGAAAAGCCCGGTTCCTTGGAACCGGGCTTTTTTTTTGCCTTGAACTAACCTGTCAGCATGTCGGTGACCGCTTGTCGCATAGACGCAGATCAAGCAAAGCGCTGGTAGGGGCCCTCGCCGGGGTATTCACCTTGTCAGTGTGTGGTTTTGTTTCTTACCATGACGACCAAAATTTAGCGCCACTGACACAACCTAAGTACAGGTCTGGTGCAACAGGCCAAGCAAGCTGATGGGAGAGGACTGAATGAGCAATGACGGCGTCAACGCAGGCCGGCGCCGCTTCCTCGTAGCCGCGACATCCGTGGTCGGGGCAGCGGGAGCAGTGGGGGCTGCGGTACCGTTCGTGGGGTCATGGTTTCCCAGTGCCAAGGCGAAAGCCGCAGGTGCACCGGTGAAGGTCAATATTGCCAAGGTCGAGGCCGGGCAGCAGATGGTGGCCGAGTGGCGTGGCCAGCCCGTGTTCATCGTACGGCGAACGGAGGAAATCCTCGGCAACCTCAAGAAAATCACCGGCGAACTTTCTGATCCCGAGTCCAAGGCTTCGGTGCAGCCGACCTATGTCGACCCGGAGGTTCGCTCGATCAAGCCGGAAATCCTCATTCTCGTCGGCCTGTGCACGCATTTGGGCTGCTCGCCCACCTTCCGCCCGGAAGTCGCGCCTGCCGACCTTGGACCGAAGTGGGTGGGGGGCTACTTCTGCCCGTGCCACGGTTCCCACTATGACCTGGCTGGGCGTGTCTACAAGTCGCAGCCAGCGCCTCTCAACCTGCCAGTGCCACCGCACTCTTACGAGTCGGACGATGTCATCGTCATCGGCGTCGATCAGGAGAACGCATGATGAGCAAGTTCATGGACTGGATTGATGCTCGCTTCCCCGCCACCAAGATGTGGGAAGACCATCTGAGCAAGTATTACGCGCCCAAGAACTTCAACTTCCTGTACTTCTTTGGCTCCCTGGCGCTGCTGGTGCTGGTCAACCAGATCGTCACCGGGGTGTGGCTGACCATGAGTTTCACGCCCTCGGCGGAGGAGGCGTTCGCCTCGGTCGAGTACATCATGCGGGACGTCGAGTACGGCTGGATCCTGCGCTACCTGCACTCCACGGGGGCGTCGGCGTTCTTCATCGTGGTCTACCTGCACATGTTCCGCGGCCTGCTGTACGGCTCCTACCAGAAGCCACGCGAGCTGGTCTGGCTGTTCGGTATGCTGATCTACCTGGCACTGATGGCCGAGGCATTCATGGGCTATCTGCTGCCGTGGGGGCAGATGTCTTACTGGGGGGCCCAGGTGATCATCTCGCTGTTCGGTGCCATTCCGGTGATCGGTGATGACCTGACCCAGTGGATTCGCGGCGACTACCTGATCTCGGGCATCACCCTTAACCGCTTCTTCGCCCTGCATGTGGTTGCCCTGCCAATCGTGATTCTCGGTCTGGTGGTGCTGCACATCCTCGCGCTGCACGAAGTGGGCTCGAACAACCCCGATGGTGTGGACATCAAGAAGAAAAAGGACGAAAACGGCATCCCTCTGGACGGTATTCCGTTCCATCCGTATTACACGGTCAAGGACATTGTCGGTGTGGTGGTGTTCCTGTTCGTGTTCTGCGCCGTGGTGTTCTTCTTCCCGGAAATGGGCGGCTATTTCCTGGAAAAACCGAACTTCGAGCAAGCCAACGCCTTCAAGACACCGGAGCACATCGCGCCTGTGTGGTACTTCACGCCGTTCTACGCGATCCTGCGTGCTGTGCCTGACAAGTTGATGGGCGTTATCGCCATGGGTGCGGCCATCGCCGTACTGTTCGTTTTGCCCTGGCTCGACCGCAGCCCGGTGCGCTCCATGCGTTACAAGGGCTGGATCAGCAAGACCTTCCTGCTGGTGTTCTGTGTGGCCTTCGTCATCCTGGGCGTGCTGGGCGTACTGGCGCCGACACCTGGGCGCACCTTGCTGTCGCAGGTGTGCACGGTGTTGTACTTCGCCTACTTCCTGTTGATGCCGTTCTACACAAGGCTCGAGAAGACCAAACCGGTTCCGGAAAGGGTGACTGGCTGATGAAAAAGTTGATTGCAGTATTTTTGCTGGCAGTGATGCCTGCCTTTTCCTTTGCTGCCGAACATGGCCTGGAGCTGGACAAGGCCGATATCGACCTGACCGACAAGGCCGCCATGCAGGACGGTGCGCGTACCTTTGCCAACTATTGCATGGGTTGCCACAGCGCCAAGTTCCAGCGCTACGAGCGGGTGGCCGATGACCTGGGGATCCCTCACGAGCTGATGCTCGAGAAACTGGTGTTCACCGGTGCCAAGATTGGTGATCACATGCAGATCGGCATGAAGCCCAGCGACGCCAAGACCTGGTTTGGTGCTGCGCCACCTGACCTGACCCTGGTGGCACGGGTGCGCGGTACCGACTGGCTGTACACCTACCTGCGCAGCTTCTACGAGGACCCGTCGCGGCCTTATGGGGTGAACAACAAGGTGTTCCCTAACGTCGGCATGCCCAACGTGCTGGTCGGCCTGCAGGGTAACCAGGTGGTTGGCTGCAAGCAGGTGCAGACCGTGGTCGATGGCAAGAAGCAATTCGACCCGCTGACCGGCAGCCCATTGACCCATGAGGCCTGCGACCAGCTGACCATCACGCCGAATTCCGGTACTCTGACGACCGAGCAGTTCGACGAGAAGGTCAAGAACCTGGTGACCTTCCTGGCCTATTCGGCCAACCCGGTAAAACTGGAAAGCCAGCGCATTGGTACCTACGTGTTGCTGTACCTGGCTTTCTTCTTCGTATTCGCCTATTTGCTCAAGCGGGAATACTGGAAGGACGTGCACTGATCACGCAGTAGTTTCTGGTTGTTGAACGCGCCCGCGGGGCCCTGGCAAAACTGCCAGGGCCCCGCGGGCGCGTTTTCATTTACAGTTTCACGAGCATCCCGTGCGAGGAGGCGTTACATGGGCGCGACCAACCGGTTAGCCTGCTATTCCGATCCCGCTGATCATTATTCTCATCGGGTACGCCTCGTTCTGGCCGAGAAAGGTGTCAGTGTGCAGGTCATCGATGTCGACCCTGCGCGCATGCCGCCCAAGCTGGCTGAAGTGAACCCTTATGGCAGCGTGCCGACCTTGGTCGATCGCGACCTGGCGTTGTATGAGTCGACCGTGGTGATGGAGTACCTCGACGAGCGTTACCCGCACCCGCCGCTGATGCCTGTTTACCCCGTGGCGCGGGGTAATACGCGTTTGCTGATGCACCGCATCCAGCGCGACTGGTGTGCCTTGGCAGATACCGTGCTCGACCCTCGCAGCAGCGAGCCCGCGCGTGCCGAGGCACGCAAGGCCTTGCGCGAGAGCCTTACCGGGGTCTCGCCGCTGTTCAATGAGTTCGCCTGCTTCATGAGCGACGAGCAAAGCCTGGTCGATTGTTGTCTACTGCCCATCCTCTGGCGTTTGCCGGTAATGGCTATCGAATTGCCGCGGCCGGCCAAGCCGCTGCTGGATTACATGGAGCGGCAGTTTGCCCGCGAGCCTTTCGAGGCCAGCCTGTCCTCCGTAGAACGTGAAATGCGCAAGCTTTAAGGAGCCCGTTGATGAACTCCAGTCGCCCCTATCTGGTTAAAGCACTGTACGAGTGGATCGTCGACAACGATTGCACGCCCCATATGCTGGTCAATGCCGAATACCCCAAGGTGCAGGTGCCGGACGGTTTCGCCAGTGATGGCCAGATCGTCCTGAATATCTCGCCCAGCGCCGTGCGCAGCCTGCACATGGACAACGACGCCGTCAGCTTCGAGGGCCGCTTCGGTGGCGTGGCTCACTCGCTGTTCGTGCCGGTGTCCGCGATTCTGGGTATTTATGCCCGCGAGAATGGCCAAGGCATGGTCTTCGAGCTCGAGCCGTCGCTGATGGAAGGTGAAGATGACCTGGAAGACGATGCTGTTCAGCCAGATGACGATGGCCCGCCAGAAGGTGGCGGTCAGCCGCCGCGCCCGAGTGGCCGGCCAAGCCTGAAGGTGGTCAAGTAACAAAAAAAGGCGATCCAACCGGATCGCCTTTTTCTTTGCTGCACGTTCAGGGTTACAGGTCGCTGATGGTGCGTACCTGGTCCTTGTTGATGCGGGTGCGCTTGCCGTCGAGTTGCTGGAACTCGTAGAAGCCGGTGGCACGCTCGTACTTAGGAGCGTCGACAGCCTGGATTTCACGCCCATCGTTGAGAATGATCAGGCTTGGGGTGGAGCAGCCGGCCAGTGTGGCGAAGGCGCCAGACAGCAGGGCAGGCAGCAGAAGCTTTTTCATGCGGTGTTTCCTGGATTTCTGAAAAGAGAGGCTGAGCAATCAGTCGATGTACTCGAACAGCTTGACGATCTTCTGCACGCCCGACACACCCTGCACCACGGCGGTGGCCGAGTTGGCCTCTTGCTGGGTCACCAGGCCGAGCAGGTAGACGATACCGTTCTCGGTGATCACCTTGATGCGCGAGCTGGGCACGGCATTGTCGGTCAGCATCTGGGTCTTGATCTTGGTGGTCAGCCAGGCGTCGTTGTTGCGTGCCAGGATGGAGGAGGGCTGCATCACCTGCAGCTCGTTGTGCACTTTCTTGACCCGTTGTACCTGGCCGGCGGTCTGCTCGGCGAGGCTCTTGAGCTCGGCGCGAGGGGTTTGCCCGGCCAGCAGCACGATACCGTTGTAGCTGCTGACGACGATGTGCGAGCCCTTGTCCAGGTCGGGGTTGGCCTTGGCGATGTTGACCGCAGCCTTGGTCTCGATCAGCGAATCGTCGATCTTGCTGCCGATGGTGCGCGTACCGCGATCATCGTCGATCGGCGAATTGCGGGTAGAGGTGAGTACCGAGCTGCAACCGGTGACGCTCAGGCAAAGGGTCAAGGCCATCAGGCCGAGGCGCATAGGGGTCATTCTTCACTCCCGAACAGTTGGCTGTCGATCAGATCGCACAGGCAGTGGATCGCCAGCAGGTGGACTTCCTGGATGCGCGCGGTAACGGTCGAAGGCACGCGGATTTCCACGTCCTCGGGCAGCAGTAGCGAAGCCATGCCGCCGCCGTCGCGACCCGTCAATGCTACGACAATCATTTCGCGGTCATGTGCGGCCTGGATCGCCTGGATCACGTTGGCCGAGTTGCCGCTGGTGGAGATCGCCAGCAGTACGTCGCCGGGTTGGCCCAGCGCGCGAATCTGCTTGGAAAAGACTTCGTTGTAGCTGTAGTCGTTGGCGATCGAGGTCAGGGTCGAGCTGTCTGTGGTCAGCGCGATGGCCGGCAGGCTCGGGCGTTCGCGCTCGAAGCGGTTGAGCAGCTCCGACGAAAAGTGCTGCGCATCGCCGGCCGAGCCGCCGTTGCCGCAGGCGAGCATCTTGCCCTCGTTGAGCAGCGCATTGACCATGACCAGGCTGGCCTGCTCGATGTGCGGTGCCAGGATGTCCATTGCCTGTTGCTTGGTATCGATGCTGGCCTGGAACAGCCGGCGGATTCGGGATTGCATGTCCATCTGGTGACCTTAAAGGGGGCGGTGGCCGGTGCGGCGCGCAACAACGACCAGCCCGCGATACATAGAGCAAAAAAAACGAAGTGGGTTCAGCATTCGAAGGCGTTTTTCAGCCATTGAAGCGGTCTGCCTGCATGGTGGCTGCCCTGCAAGGCGACTACGTCGAAGCGGCAGGGGTGGTTGCCCCAATGGGGCTCCTTCTGCAGGAAAAGGCTGGCGGCGAGCACCAGCCTTTTCTGCTTGCGCCCGTCGATACTGTCGAGGGCGCCACCGAAGGCCGCGTGCAACCGGTAGCGGACTTCGACAAATACTACTGTATCGGCGTCGAGCATGACCAGATCAAGCTCACCGCCTTTGCATCGCCAGTTGCGTGCCAGCAGCTGCAGGCCGTGCCCCTGAAGGTACTCAAGGGCCTGGGTCTCTGCTGCCTGCCCGGCGCTGGTCGGCGATGCTGCTGCCATCAGCGCGGGGTGTCAGGCAGGCGCTTGACCTGGCCGCCGGCGAACTCGGCCCAGGGCAGCTGGCGCTCGACGCGCTGGTTGGGGTTGATGCTCAAGCTGCCCGACAGGCCCAAAATGCGGTTGTCCGGCAGTGCTTTCAGCTGGCCCAGGCGTGGCGCCAGGCTGTAGGCATCGACACCCATGGCGTACAGGCGGCCCAGGCTGCCGGCGGCCTGTGGCCACTGCTGCACGACCTGCTGGCGCAGGCTGTTGCTGGTGTCGAGCAGCCACGGCGTTTCGCAGAAGCGGATACCGTTCATGTCGTTGTACTGGTTCACGTCACCGCTGGCGCTGTACAGGTTCGAGGTGGCGTAGACCGGCACGTCACCGGCGTACTGGAAGTTCAAGGTCGGCTTGATCTGCTGCGCCTGTTGCGGGGTCGAGGCAAGGAAGATGAAGTCGATATCCTGGCGGCGCGATGGTTGTGCGGAAATGCTGCCGCCGACCGTGCTTTGCAGGCTTTTGGCTCGGCCTTCGCTCTGGCGCAGCTGGAACAGATCGGCGATCTGCTGGGCCAGGGCAACTGGTTGGGCGATGCGCTGGGCGGCGAGCAGGGTGCCGCCATTACCTTCCCAGTCCTGGCGGAAGGCGGCCAGCACGCGGTCACCCCATTCGCCGCTCGGCACCAGGGCTACCGCGCGAACCATGCCGTCGGCGCGGGCGCGGCGGGATACCTCGCGGGCCTCGTCTTCGGCAGCCAGGCCGAACTGGAACAGCTGCGGCGGGGCTTTCTGCCCAGCGTCAGCGTAGTTCAGTGCCAGGGTGGTGATCGGCAGTTGCGGTTTGGCGGCCAGTTGCTTCACCAGTGGTTTTTCCAGTGGGCCAATGACCAGTTGCACGCCAGCGGCCTGGGCCTGGCGATAGAAGTCGTCGAGCGAGCCGATGCGCGAGCTGTCGAACAACTGCACCGCAGGTGCTGCCTGGCCGGCTTGCTGGGCCTGGAAGTGGGCGGCCATGAAGCCGTCACGCAAGGCGCGGGCAACCCCGGCCAGCGGGCCTTCCTGAGGCAGTAGCAGGGCGATTTTGGTCAGCGGCTGGCTGGCCAGTTCCTTGAGCTTGGTCAGGGCTGTCGGCAGTTGCTTGGCGGCAGGGTGGTCCGGGTGCTGTTTCACCCAGTCCTCGATAGCCGCCTGCTGCTGTTCCAGGGTGCCGGCACTTTTCACGACGAAGGCCAGGCTGGTCCAGCCAGCCAGGGTCTGGTCGTTGCCAGGTTGCTGCAGTTGCTCTGCCGGCAGTGAGGCGACCAGGGCCCAGATGGCGTCGTTGTTGGCGCTGGCGGCCTGGCCGCTGAGCAGCGGGCCCAGCAGCATGCGCTGTTGCGCGGCAGGCAGCGCCTGGCCGTCGGCTTCGAGGGCGGCGGCGTGCACGCTGTAGGTACGCACTTGCTGCGCTTCAGGCAGCTCGGCAACGCGCTGCAGGCTGGGGTGGGCCAGGGCAGTCAAGGCTGCCTTGGGCTGGTTGCGGCTCATGGCCAGCTCGGCCGCCAGGGTGCTGGCGAACACTTGCTGGGCCGGCTTGAGCGTGTCCATCGGGACCTGCTCGAGGATGCGCGCGGCGCGCGGGAAGTCCTTCTGCTTGTAGGCCAGGTCGGCCGCGCTCAGGCGCAGCAGCGCAGCGTCTTCTGCAGACTTGCTGGAAGCAGCCTTTTCCAGCAACTGCTCGATGCTGGCGTCCGGGGTGCGCGGCAGTTCGCCCAGGCTGGATGAGGGCGAGCTGGCGCAGGCCGCCAGCAAGGCAGCGAGGCAGAGGGCTGTGAGCAGCCGCAGGCAAGCGATCATGTAAAGGTCCTGTTACTCGATCAAGTTGGCCGGCAATTGTACCCAAGCACTGGCCGGGGCGCGATGTTGCTGTGTCGATCCTTCACTATAGGTGGCCTGGCGCCGATCGCTGGCGAAGTTCTTTGCGCCCTGTTACGGGCGCTCGGGCTACAATGGCGCCTTTGATCCGAATGACAGGTGTGCGCAGTGACTGATGTGGCAGGGGCTTCGAAATCCGCGGTGGGGACGCTGTATGTGGTGGCAACCCCCATCGGCAACCTTGACGACATGAGCGCCCGGGCGCTGAAGGTGCTGGCGGACGTGGCGCTGATCGCCGCCGAAGACACCCGTCATTCGGTCCGCCTGCTGCAGCACTTCGGTATCGACACGCCGCTGGCAGCGTGCCATGAGCACAACGAGCGTGACGAGGGCGGGCGTTTTCTTACCAAGCTGCTGGCCGGCGAGAATGTGGCGCTGGTCTCCGATGCCGGCACGCCGCTGATCTCCGACCCCGGCTACCACCTGGTACGCCAGGCGCGGGCCGCAGGGGTGAGCGTGGTGCCGGTGCCGGGTGCCTGCGCCTTGATCGCCGCGCTGTCGGCCGCCGGCCTGCCGTCGGACCGCTTCATTTTCGAAGGCTTCCTGCCGGCAAAGACTGCGGGGCGCCGGGCGCGTCTGGAGCAGGTAAAGGAAGAGCCGCGCACGCTGATCTTCTATGAGGCGCCGCACCGCATCCTGGAATGCCTTGAAGACATGGAGGCCGTCTTTGGTGGTGATCGCCCGGCCTTGCTCGCGCGCGAACTGACCAAGACATTCGAGACCCTCAAGGGCCTGCCCCTGGCTGAGCTGCGTGCCTTCGTTGCCGGTGACAGCAATCAGCAGCGCGGTGAGTGCGTGGTGCTGGTGGGTGGCTGGAGTGCACCTGAAGGCGAACAGGCCATCAGCGTCGAAGCGCAGCGGGTGCTCGATTTGCTTCTGGCCGAGTTGCCGCTCAAGCGCGCGGCGGCGCTTGCCGCTGAAATTACCGGGGTAAGGAAGAATCTGTTGTATCAACTTGCCCTGGAAAAACAGAAAGCCGAATAGTGGCAGTTTGATATAAATGCCGGTATCACTTGTTCTTGGGCGCGTGTGCCGTTAACCTTGTCGGCGGAGAGTCGATCGGACAGTCGCTGCCGTCTTTTGTTCCGCAAAAGGCGGGGGAGGAAAGTCCGGGCTCCATAGGGCAGAGTGCCAGGTAACGCCTGGGAGGCGCGAGCCTACGGAAAGTGCCACAGAAAATAACCGCCTAAGCACTTCGGTGCCGGTAAGGGTGAAAAGGTGCGGTAAGAGCGCACCGCACGGCTGGCAACAGTTCGTGGCTAGGTAAACCCCACTCGGAGCAAGACCAAATAGGGTTCCATCAGGCGTGGCCCGCGTCGGAACCGGGTAGGTTGCTAGAGGCGTCCAGTGATGGCCGTCGTAGAGGAATGACTGTCCTCGACAAAACCCGGCTTACAGATCGACTCTCCACCTTTCCTTCCCTGCTGTAATCGTCAGCAGCGCCCTCTGGTAAGACCGAAAAAATCTTACTCTTGATAAATCACTTTAACTTCGAACTCCTACTGCTTGCGTGGGTTTGATTTTTATCGCGTTTTTTTCCCATTGGTATTCCTTCCACATTCCTTTATCGCGCTAAATCTCGGTCCTGTAAGACTTTTCCTCATGAACGTGCCTTGACGGTGCTGCGGGCGGATTCCTATAGTGTGCGCAAGTGGCAGAAAGTGGGATGAAGTGGGTTTTCTGACACAAAAAAGCTACCATTGTGGGGAATCGCAGCCGTGTTCCGCGGAGCCAACGCCGTCAGCCTCGATGCCAAGGGCCGTCTCGCCATGCCGAGCCGGTACCGTGACGAGCTCGATTCGCGTTGCAATGGCCAGCTGATCGTGACCATTGATGCTGTGGATCCCTGCTTGTGTGTTTATCCCCTCGACGAGTGGGAACAGATAGAAGCCAAGTTGCGTGCCTTGCCATCGTTGCGTGAGGAAAACCGCCGCCTGCAGCGTTTGCTGATCGGTAATGCGGTTGACCTGGAGCTCGATGGCAGTGGGCGTTTCCTGGTACCGCCCCGTTTGCGGGAGTACGCCAAGCTCGACAAGAAGGCGATGCTTGTGGGGCAACTGAACAAATTCCAGCTGTGGGACGAAGATGCCTGGAACGCGGTTTCGGCAGCCGATCTTGCAGCTATCCAACAACCGGGCGCCATGCCCGACGAATTGCGTGACCTGATCCTGTGACCATAGATAGCGGCTTCAACCACATCACCGTCCTGCTCGACGAAGCTGTCGAGGCATTGGCCCTGCGCGCCGACGGTTGCTATCTGGACGGCACCTTTGGCCGTGGCGGACACAGCCGGCTGATCCTCAGCAAGCTCGGGCCGCAAGGGCGGCTGCTGGGCTTCGACAAAGATCCACAGGCGATTGCCACAGGGCAAGCGCTGGCGGCCGAAGACGGCCGCTTTGTCATTGTGCAGCGCAGCTTTGCCGAGCTGGGCGCGGAAGTGGCCGAGCGTGGCTTGCACGGCAAGGTCAGCGGCGTATTGCTGGACCTGGGCGTGTCTTCGCCGCAGCTGGATGACCCCGAGCGCGGCTTCAGCTTCCTCAATGATGGCCCGCTGGACATGCGCATGAACCCGGGGCAGGGCATCAGTGCCGCCGAGTTCATTGCCACTGCGCCGGTCGAGGAAATCGCTCGCGTGTTCAAGGAGTACGGTGAAGAGCGCTTTGCCGGCCGCATGGCGCGTGCCGTGGTCGAGCGCCGCGAAAAGCAGCCGTTCACCCGTACCGCCGACCTGGCGGAAGTGCTCAAGGTCGCCAACCCTGCCTGGGAGAAAGGCAAGAACCCGGCTACCCGCGCCTTCCAGGGCCTGCGCATCCACGTCAACAACGAGTTGGGCGACCTCGAGGCCGGTCTTGAGGCCGCCCTGGATGCGCTCGAGATTGGCGGCCGCCTGGCAGTGATCAGCTTCCACTCGCTGGAAGACCGCATCGTCAAACTGTTCATGCGCAAGCTGGTGAAGGGCGAGGCCGACAACCTGCCGCGCAACCTGCCGGTTCAGCACAAGGCCTTCGAACCGAAAGTAAAGCTCATCGGCAAAGCCCAGTTCGCCTCCGAAGCCGAGCTCAAGGCCAACCCGCGGTCGCGTAGCGCCGTCATGCGTGTGGCGGAGAAGCTGCGGTGAGCAGGCTCTTTGCCAAACCCTTGCCAGGCGGAAGCTTCCTGATGCTCCTGCTGTTCGTCGGCGTGCTGGTTTCGGCCATCGCGGTGTCCTACAGCGCGCACTGGAACCGCCAGCTGCTCAATACCCTGTATGGTGAATTGAGCGAGCGTGACAAGGCCCAGGCCGAATGGGGCCGGTTGATCCTGGAGCAAAGCACCTGGACCGCCGCCAGCCGCATCGAGAGCCTGGCTTCCGAGCAACTGAAGATGCGCGTGCCTTCGGCTGACGAAGTACGGATGGTGGCGCCATGATGAAACTCGAAGGCGCACTCTACCCGTGGCGCTTCCGCGTGGTGATCGGCCTGCTGGCGATCATGGTCGGTGCCATCTGCTGGCGCATCATCGACCTGCAAGTGGTCGACCGTGCCTTCCTCAAGGGCCAGGGCGATGCGCGCAGCTTGCGGCATATCCCCATCCCGGCACACCGTGGCCTGATCACCGACCGCAACGGTGAGCCACTGGCCGTGAGTACCCCGGTCACCACCTTGTGGGCCAACCCCAAGGAAATGCAGGCGTCCCGCGAACGCTGGCCGCAGTTGGCCGCCGCGCTGGGGCAGAACCCGCAGCAGCTGACCGAGCGCCTGACCCAGCAGGCCAGTAAAGAGTTCATCTACCTGGTGCGTGGCCTGACCCCGGAGCAGGGCCAGCACGTGCTCGACCTGAAAGTGCCGGGCGTGTATGGCCTGGAAGAATTCCGCCGTTTCTACCCGGCCGGTGATGTCACCGCGCACATGGTCGGCTTCACCGACCTCGACGACCACGGTCGCGAAGGGGTGGAACTGGCCTATGACGAATGGCTGGCCGGCGTGCCCGGCAAGCGGCAGGTGATCAAGGACCGGCGCGGCCGGCTGATCAAGGACATCCAGGTCACCAAGAACGCCAAGGCCGGCAAGACCTTGGCGTTGTCGATAGACCTGCGCCTGCAGTACCTGGCCACCCGCGAGCTGCGCAACGCCATTGCCGAACAGGACGCCAAGGCCGGCAGCCTGGTGATCATGGACGTCAAGACCGGTGAAGTGCTGGCGATGGTCAACCAGCCCACCTACAACCCCAACAACCGCCGCAGCATGTTCCCGGCGGCGATGCGCAACCGGGCGATCATCGACGTGTTCGAGCCGGGCTCCACGGTCAAGCCGATCTCCATGAGCGCGGCGCTGCAGAGTGGCCGCTGGAAAACCACCGACAAGGTCGAGGTTTACCCAGGCAGCCTGCAGATCGGCCGCTACACCATCAAGGACGTGTCGCGCAGCGAGGGCCCGATCCTCGACCTGACCGGCATCCTGATCAACTCCAGTAACGTCGGCATGAGCAAGATCGCCTTCGACATTGGCGGCGAGGCCATTTACCGGGTGATGTCCCAGGTTGGCCTGGGCCAGTACACCGGCCTGGGCTTCCCGGGTGAGCGTGTCGGCAACCTGCCCAACCACCGTGAGTGGCGCAAGGCCGAGACCGCCACCCTGTCCTATGGCTACGGTCTGTCGGTAACCGCCCTGCAGCTGGTGCATGCCTACGCGGCACTGGCCAACGACGGCAAGATGGTGCCGCTGTCGATCCTCAAGGTCGACAAAGCCCCGGAAGCCGTGCAGGCGATCCCGAAGGAAACCGCCGAAACCGTCCAGGGCATGCTGCAGCAGGTGATCGAAGCGCCGCGCGGCGTGTTCCGCGCCCAGGTGCCGTTCTATCACGTGGCCGGCAAGTCCGGTACTGCGCGCAAGGCCACGGTGGGCTCCAAGGGCTACACCGAAAACGCCTACCGCTCGCTGTTCGCCGGGTTCGGGCCGATGAGCGACCCGCGCTACGCCATCGTCGTGGTGATCGACGAGCCAGGCAAGGGCGGCTACTTCGGTGGCCTGGTTTCGGCACCGGTGTTCAGCAAGGTCATGTCCGGCACCCTGCGCCTGATGAACGTGCCGCCAGACAACCTGCCGCCACCAACCGAACAACCGCAAGTCAATGCAGCAGCCGCCAAGGGAGGGCGTGGATGATGACAATGCCATTAAGCAAACTTTTCGCCCACGCCAGCCGCGACCCGCTGATCCGTGAACTCACCCTGGACAGCCGCAATGTGCGCCCGGGTGACCTGTTCCTGGCCGTGCCGGGTGCCAAGGTCGATGGCCGCGAGCACATTGCCGATGCCCTGGCCCGTGGCGCTGCCGCCGTGGCCTACGAAGAGCAGGGCGCCAACGTGCTGCCGCTGACCGATGTGGCGTTGATCCCGGTCAAGGGCCTGATCGCCCAGCTTTCGGATATCGCCGGGCGTTTCTATGGCGAACCGAGCCGCCAGCTGAACCTGATCGGCGTCACCGGCACCAACGGCAAGACCAGCGTCACCCAGCTGGTGGCCCAGGCGCTGGACCTGCTGGGCCAGCGTTGCGGCCTGATCGGCACCCTGGGCACCGGCTTTTACGGCGAGCTGCAAAGCGGTCGCCTGACCACGCCGGACCCGATCGCGGTGCAGTCGACCCTGTACGACCTGAGAAAAGCCGGCGCCAAGGCCGTGGCGATGGAGGTGTCCTCGCATGCCCTGGAGCAGGGCCGGGTGGCGGCGCTGGAATTCGATATCGCGGTGATGACCAACCTGTCGCGTGATCATCTGGACTACCACGGCAGCATGCAGGCCTACGAGGCTGCCAAGGCCAAGCTGTTCGCCTGGCGCAGCCTGCGTTGCCAGGTGGTGAACCTGGATGACGATTTTGGCCGTCGCCTGGCACAAGCTTTTGCCCGTCGCCCGAGTACCGATCATATCGAGACCCGGCTGCTCAGCTATAGCCTGGAAAACCCGGACGCCTCGTTGTACTGCCACACGGCGAAGTTCAGTGACGGTGGCGTGTGCGCCACACTGGTCACCGGCCAGGGCGAGCGGACCCTGCGCAGCCAGCTGCTGGGCCGCTTCAATCTCAGCAACGTACTGGCTGCCGTGGCGACCCTGCTGGCGCTGGATTATGCGCTGGACGAGATCCTCAAGGTAATCCCGCAACTGCAGGGGCCGGTGGGTCGCATGCAGCGCCTGGGTGGCGGTGACAAGCCGTTGGTGGTGGTCGACTACGCGCACACCCCTGACGCGCTCGAGAAAGTGCTCGAAGCCCTGCGCCCGCACGCCCACGGCAAGCTGCTGTGCCTGTTCGGCTGCGGCGGCGACCGTGACCGCGGCAAGCGCCCGCTGATGGCCGAGGTGGCCGAGCGCCTGGCCGACCGCGTGCTGGTCACCGATGACAACCCGCGCAGCGAAGACCCGCTGCGCATCTTCGACGACATACGCCCCGGTTTCACCAAGCCTGACGACGTCGAGTTCGTCGCCGGCCGTGGCGACGCCATTGCACACCTGATTGCTTCTGCTGGCGCCAATGATGTGATCGTGCTGGCCGGCAAGGGACACGAGGATTACCAGGAGATCAATGGCGAGCGCCATGATTTTTCCGACCTGACCGAAGCCGAGAAGGCACTTGCCGCCTGGGAGGCTCCACATGCTTAAGCCGATGTCGCTCAGCCAGCTGACCGCAGCACTGGATGCTCAGCAAATCGGTGCCGATGCCACATTCACTGGTGTCAGCATCGACAGCCGCAGCGTCGGCACCGGGCAACTGTTTGTCGCCTTGGCCGGCCCGCGTTTCGATGGCCATGACTACCTGGCTGATGTCAAAGCCAAAGGTGCAGTAGCTGCCTTGGTCGAGCGTGAAGTAGCCGACGTCGACCTGCCGCAATTGCTGGTCAAGGATTGCCGGTTGGCACTGGGTCAGCTGGGCGCCCTGAACCGCGCCGGTTTCGACAAGCCGGTGGTGGCCATTACCGGTTCCAGTGGCAAGACCACGGTCAAGGAGATGCTCGCCAGCATCCTGCGTACCCGGGGCCTTGTGCATGCCACCCGCGGCAACCTCAACAACGATCTTGGCGCGCCGCTTACCCTGCTGGAAATCGCTCCGGAGCACAGCGCCGCGGTGATCGAGCTGGGCGCTTCGCGCATTGGCGAAATCCGTTACACCGTCGGCCTGACCAAGCCTCAGGTTGTCATCATCAACAACGCCGGTACTGCCCACGTAGGCGAGTTCGGTGGCCCGGAGAAGATCGTCGAGGCCAAGGGCGAGATCCTCGAAGGCCTGGGCGAGGGCGGTATCGCCGTGCTCAATCTGGACGACAAGGCTTTTGCCACCTGGAAGGCCCGTGCCGGGTCGCACCAGGTCATCACTTTTGCTCGCAGCAACGAGCGGGCCGATTTCTACGCCACACGCATCGGTCGCGATGCCCGTGGTTGCCCATCGTTCACGCTGCACGGCGCCGGTGAAACGGTCGATGTGCAACTGAATGTGCTGGGTGAGCACAACGTCAGCAACGCCCTGGCGGCGGCTGCAGCTGCCCACGCCGTTGGTCTGAGCCTGAGCGGCATCGCCGCCGGCCTGGCGGCCGTGCAACCGGTCAAGGGCCGCACCGTGGCGCAGATTGCGGCAAACGGCGTGCGCGTGATCGACGACAGTTACAACGCAAATCCCACCTCGATGTGCGCAGCCATTGATATACTCGCCGGCTTTTCCGGACGCACCGTCCTGGTGCTTGGGGATATCGGCGAACTGGGGCAATGGGCGGAAGAAGGCCACCGTCAGGTGGGTGACTACGCGCGTGGCAAGGTAGACGCCCTGTACGCAGTGGGTTCCAACATGACACATGCGGTCCAGGCGTTTGGCGCCAATGGCCGCCATTTCGCTACTCAAGCTGAGCTTATCGACGCGGTTAGCGCCGAAAATGCCAGCGATACCACTATCTTGATCAAGGGCTCGCGCAGCGCTGCGATGGAAAACGTCGTGGCGGCATTGTGCGGTGCCAGCGGGGAGAAACATTAATGCTGCTGCTGTTGGCCGAGTATCTGCAACAGTTCCACAAAGGCTTCGCGGTCTTCCAGTACCTGTCCCTGCGCGGGATCCTTGGTGTACTGACCGCGTTGTCCCTGGCGCTGTGGCTGGGGCCGTGGATGATCCGTACCCTGCAAATTCGACAGATCGGCCAGGCCGTGCGTAACGACGGCCCGCAATCGCACTTGTCCAAGTCCGGCACCCCGACCATGGGTGGTGCGCTGATCCTGTCCGCCATCGCCATCAGCACCTTGCTGTGGGCCGACCTGTCCAATCGCTATGTGTGGGTGGTGCTGATCGTCACCCTGGCGTTCGGCGCCATCGGCTGGGTCGACGACTACCGCAAGGTGATCGAGAAGAACTCCCGTGGCTTGCCGAGTCGCTGGAAATACTTCTGGCAGTCGGTATTTGGCCTGGCTGCGGCCGTGTTCCTGTACAAGACCGCGCCGACCAGCGTCGAAACCACGCTGATCCTGCCGTTCATCAAGGACGTGACCATTCCGCTGGGCGTGGGCTTCGTGGTGCTGACGTACTTCGTCATCGTCGGCTCCAGCAACGCGGTCAACCTCACCGATGGCCTCGACGGCCTGGCAATCATGCCAACGGTGATGGTCGGCGGCGCCCTGGGCATCTTCTGCTACCTGTCGGGTAACGTGAAGTTCGCCGAATACCTGCTGATTCCCTACGTACCGGGCTCGGGCGAGCTGATCGTGTTCTGTGGTGCGCTGATCGGCGCCGGCCTGGGCTTTCTGTGGTTCAACACCTATCCGGCGCAAGTGTTCATGGGTGACGTCGGCGCGCTGGCGCTGGGCGCAGCGCTGGGCACCATCGCCGTGATCGTTCGCCAGGAAATCGTGCTGTTCATCATGGGCGGCATCTTCGTGGTGGAAACCCTGTCGGTGGTTATCCAGGTCGCCTCCTTCAAGCTGACCGGCAAGCGCGTGTTCCGCATGGCGCCGATCCACCACCACTTTGAACTCAAGGGCTGGCCAGAGCCACGGGTGATCGTCCGCTTCTGGATCATCACCGTGATCCTGGTGCTGGTTGGCCTTGCAACCCTGAAACTGAGGTAGATGAGCGTGTCTTTGATCGCTTCCGACCAATTCCGCATCGTTGTCGGCCTCGGCAAGAGCGGCATGTCCCTGGTTCGCTTCCTGGCGAGCCGGGGCATTGCCTTTGCGGTCGCCGACACCCGCGAGCAACCGCCGGAACTGGACACCCTGCGCCGTGACTACCCGCAGGTGGAAGTGCGCTGTGGCGAGCTGGACGTCGACTTCCTTTGCCGCGCCAACGAGCTGTACGTGAGCCCCGGCCTGGCCCTGGCCACCCCGGCCCTGCAGCAGGCGGCGGCGCGTGGCGTGAAGCTGTCTGGCGATATCGAGCTGTTCGCCCGTCACGCCAAGGCGCCGATCATTGCCATCAGCGGTTCCAATGCCAAGAGCACCGTCACCACCCTGGTCGGCGAAATGGCCGCCAAGGCTGGCAAGCGTGTGGCGGTGGGGGGCAACCTCGGCACCCCGGCGCTGGACCTGCTGGCCGATGACGTCGAGCTGTACGTGATGGAACTGTCCAGCTTCCAGCTGGAAACCACCGACCAGCTCAACGCCGAAGTGGCCACCGTGCTGAACATCAGCGAAGACCACATGGACCGCTACAGCGGCCTGCCAGCCTATCACCTGGCCAAGCACCGGATTTTCCGCGGCGCCCGCCAGGTCGTGGTCAACCGCCAGGACGCCCTCAGCCGGCCACTGCCGGTAGAAGGCATCCCCTGCTGGACCTTCGGTCTCAATCAGCCGGACTTCAAGGCCTTCGGCCTGCGTGAAGTGGACGGCGAAAAATACCTGGCGTTCGAGTTCCAGGCCCTGATGCCCGCGCGCGAGCTGAAGGTTCGCGGTGCCCACAACCAGAGCAACGCCCTGGCGGCGCTGGCCTTGGGTCACGCGGCCGGCCTGCCGTTCGAACCCATGCTCGAAGCCCTGCGCGAGTTCGGTGGCCTGGCCCACCGCTGCCAGTGGGTGCGCGAGCGCAACAGCGTCAATTGGTACGACGATTCCAAGGCTACCAACGTGGGTGCTGCCTTGGCCGCCATCGAGGGCCTGGGTGCCGACATCGAAGGCAAGCTGGTGCTGATCGCCGGCGGTGATGGCAAGGGTGCCGACTTTGCCGCCCTGCGCGGGCCGGTGCAGCGCTTCTGCCGCGCCGTGGTGTTGCTCGGCCGCGATGCCGAGCGCCTGGCCGAGGCGCTTGGCGAGGGTGTGCCACTGGTTCGCGTCAAGACCCTGGACGATGCCGTGCAGCAATGCGCCGCGCTGGCCCAGCCAGGCGATGCCGTGCTGCTGTCGCCAGCGTGCGCCAGCCTCGACATGTTCAAGAACTTCGAGGAACGCGGGCGCCTGTTCGCCCAGGCAGCGGGAGGTCTTGCATGATCTTCGGCATCCTCAAGCCTTATCCGTCGCCGCTGATCAGCGGCCGTGGCATCGACCTGGACTTCGCCATGCTCGCCGGCTGCCTGGCGTTGCTGGGCCTGGGCCTGGTGATGATCACCTCGGCGTCCTCGGAAGTGGCTGCGGTGCAGTCGGGCAACCCGCTTTACCACATGTTCCGCCACCTGGTGTACGTGGCCATCGGCCTGGTCGCCTGTGGCGCGACCATGCTGGTGCCGATCGCCACCTGGCAGCGCATGGGCTTCATGATGCTGCTGGGCGCCTTCGGCCTGCTGGTGCTGGTGCTGGTGCCGGGTATCGGCCGTGAAGTGAACGGCTCCATGCGCTGGATCGGCTTCAGCTTCTTCAACGTGCAGCCTTCGGAAATTGCCAAGGTGTTCGTGGTCATCTACCTGGCGGGTTACCTGGTACGCCGGCAGACCGAGGTGCGTGAAAGCTGGATGGGCTTCTTCAAGCCGTTCATCGTGCTGCTGCCCATGGCCGGCCTGCTGCTGATGGAGCCGGACTTCGGCGCCACCGTAGTGATGATGGGCGCGGCCGCGGCCATGCTGTTCCTTGGCGGGGTGGGGCTGTTCCGCTTCAGCCTGATGGTGGTGCTGGCCGTGGTGGCGGTATTCGTGCTGGTCCAGGCACAGCCCTACCGGATGGCGCGGCTTATCACCTTTACCGACCCCTGGTCCGACCAGTTCGGTTCGGGCTACCAGCTGACCCAGGCACTGATCGCGTTCGGCCGTGGCGAGTGGCTGGGCGTTGGCCTGGGCAACAGCGTGCAGAAGCAGTTCTACCTGCCCGAAGCGCACACCGACTTCGTGTTCTCGGTACTGGCCGAGGAGCTTGGCGTGGTCGGCTCGCTGGTGACCATCGCGCTGTTCGTGTTCGTCACCGTGCGCGCGCTGTACATCGGCCTGTGGGCCGAGAAGGCCAAGCAGTTCTTTGCCGCCTACATGGCATTCGGCCTGGCTTTCCTGTGGATCGGCCAGTTCCTGATCAACATCGGCGTGAACGTCGGCCTGCTGCCGACCAAGGGCCTGACCCTGCCGTTCCTCAGCTACGGGGGCAGCTCGCTGGTGATCTGCTGCGCCTGTGTGGGGCTGTTGTTGCGCATCGAGTGGGAAAGCCGCACGCACCTGGGCAGCGAGGAACACGAATTCAGCGAAAGCGATTTTGCCGAGGAGACCAATCATGGCCGCTGACGGCAAGAACGTACTGATCATGGCGGGCGGCACCGGGGGCCACGTGTTCCCGGCCCTGGCCTGCGCCCGTGAGTTCCAGGCGCGTGGTTACAGCGTGCACTGGCTGGGCACCCCGCGTGGCATCGAGAACGAACTGGTGCCCCAGGCTGGCCTGCCATTGCACCTGATCCAGGTCAGCGGCCTGCGCGGCAAGGGCAAGCTGTCGTTGCTCAAGGCGCCCTTCACCCTGGTCAAGGCCGTGCTGCAGGCGCGACGCATCATTCGCCAGCTCAAGCCGGTATGCGTACTGGGCTTTGGCGGCTACGTGACCGGCCCCGGCGGCGTGGCCGCGCGGCTGTGCGGCGTACCGCTGGTGATTCACGAACAGAACGCCCGGGCCGGAACCGCCAATCGGTTGCTGGTGCCGCTCTCGGCGCGGGTCTGCGAAGCTTTCCCGAACACCTTCGAGGCCAGCGACAAACGTCGCACCACTGGCAACCCGGTGCGCCCGGAGCTGTTCATGGACGCGCAACGCGCGCCCCTTGCCGAACGCCGTGCACGCCTGTTGGTGCTGGGCGGCAGCCTGGGTGCGGAACCATTGAACAAATTGTTGCCTAAGGCCCTGTCCGAAGTGCCCGCCGCCGTGCGGCCAGAGGTGTTCCACCAGGCCGGCAAGCAACACGCGCCGATCACCGCCGAGCGTTATCACGAGGTGGGCGTCGCGGCTCAGGTAGAGCCTTTCATCAAGGACATGGCTCAAGCCTATGGCTGGGCCGACATGGTGGTGTGCCGGGCCGGTGCCCTGACCGTCAGCGAACTGGCGGCAGCGGGCCTGCCCTCGATGCTGGTGCCCTTGCCCCACGCCATCGACGACCACCAGACCCACAACGCCCAATATCTGGCCCGCGAAGGCGCTGCCTTCCTGATGCCACAAGCGACAACTGGCGCAGCGCAGCTCGCTGAACGCCTGAACGAGGTGCTGATGCAACCCGAGAAACTCAACGTCATGGCAGGCACCGCACGGCGCCTGGCCAAACCTGCCGCAACCAGCACCGTGGTCGATATCTGCCTGGAGGTGGCCCATGGTTGAGAGCCAGAAAGCCATGCCCCAGCCGAAGATGGGCCGTATTCGTCGCATCCACTTCGTCGGTATCGGCGGCGTAGGCATGTGCGGCATTGCCGAAGTGCTGCTGAACCTGGGCTATGAAGTGTCCGGTTCCGACCTCAAGGCTTCGCCGGTCACCGAGCGCCTGGAGTCGTTTGGCGCCGAAATCTTCGTCGGCCACCGCGCCGAGAACGCCGCCACTGCCGATGTGCTGGTGGTGTCCAGCGCGATCAACCCGGCCAACCCGGAAGTCGCCACCGCCCTCGAGCGGCGAATCCCGGTGGTGCCGCGCGCGGAAATGCTCGCCGAGCTGATGCGCTACCGCCATGGCGTGGCCGTTGCCGGCACCCACGGCAAGACCACCACCACCAGCCTGCTGGCTTCGGTGTTCGCCGCCGGCGGCCTGGACCCGACCTTTGTCATCGGTGGCCGCCTGACCGCTGCCGGCACCAATGCCCAGCTGGGCACCAGCCGCTACCTGATCGCCGAAGCCGACGAGAGCGACGCCAGCTTCCTGCACCTGCAGCCGATGGTGGCCGTGGTTACCAACATCGACGCCGACCACATGGCGACCTACGAGGGTGATTTCAATAAACTGAAGAAAACCTTCGTCGAGTTCCTGCACAACCTGCCGTTCTATGGCCTGGCAGTGATGTGCCTGGACGACCCGGTGGTACGCGAGATCCTGCCGCAGGTGAAACGCCCGACCGTAACCTATGGCTTCAGCGAAGAGGCCGACATCCGCGCCATCAATGTTCGCCAGCAGGGCATGCAGACCCACTTCACCGTGCTGCGCCGCGACTGCGAGCCGCTGGAGGTATCGGTGAACATGCCCGGCAACCACAACGTGCTCAATGCCCTGGCTACCATCGCCATCGCCACTGACGAAGGCATCACCGACGAGGCCATCATTCAGGGCCTGTCCGGCTTCCAGGGTGTCGGCCGACGCTTCCAGGTGTACGGCGAGCTGCCGGTCGACGGCGGCAGTGTGATGCTGGTCGACGACTACGGCCACCACCCGACCGAAGTGGCCGCAGTGATCAAGGCCGTGCGCGGTGGCTGGCCAAGCCGCCGCCTGGTGATCGTCTACCAGCCGCACCGCTACAGCCGTACCCGCGACCTGTACGACGATTTCGTCCAGGTGCTGGGCGATGCCAACGTGTTGTTGCTGATGGAGGTCTACCCGGCCGGCGAAGAGCCGATCCCCGGTGCCGACAGCCGCCAGCTGTGCCACAGCATCCGCCAGCGCGGCAAGCTGGACCCGATCTACATCGAACGTGGTGCCGAACTGGCGCCGCTGGTCAAGCCACTGCTGCGTGCTGGCGACATCCTGATCTGCCAAGGTGCCGGTGATGTCGGCGGCCTGGCCCCGCAACTGATGAAAAGCCCGCTGTTCGCTGGCGCCAAGCAGGAGAAGTCGAAATGACCAGCGCCTACGACAAGCTGCACTCGACCCTGGACGTCAAGGCGTTCGGCCGAGTCGCGGTGCTTTACGGTGGCAAGAGCGCCGAGCGTGAAGTATCGCTCAAGTCCGGTGCTGCGGTGATCGAAGCGCTGACCTCTGCCGGTGTCGACGTGGTCGCCATCGACGTTGGTGACGACCTGCTCGACCGCCTGCAAAGCGAGAAGATCGACCGTGCCTTCATCATCCTCCACGGCCGTGGCGGTGAGGACGGCAGCATGCAAGGCCTGCTGGAGTGCCTGGGCATTCCCTACACCGGCAGCGGCATCCTCTCCTCGGCCTTGGCCATGGACAAACTTCGCACCAAGCAGGTGTGGCAGAGCCTGGGTATTCCGACCCCGCGCCATGCCGTGTTGAGCAGCGAAAACGATTGTGTTGCAGCCGGCACGGAACTGGGCTTCCCGCTTATCGTCAAACCTGCCCATGAAGGCTCTAGCATCGGCATGGCCAAGGTGAACAGCGTCGAAGAACTGACCGCTGCCTGGCAGGCTGCCGCCAAATACGATTCCCAGGTTCTGGTCGAGCAATGGATCCGCGGCCCGGAGTTCACCATCGCGGTGCTGCGTGGCCAGGTGCTGCCGCCGATCGCCCTGGGCACTCCGCACGTGTTCTACGACTACGACGCCAAGTACATCGCCAATGACACCCAGTACCGCATCCCGTGCGGCCTGGACAGCGTCAAGGAACAGGAACTGATCGACCTGACCGCACGCGCCTGCGATGCCATCGGCATCGAAGGGTGGGGGCGGCTGGACGTAATGCAGGACGAGCAGGGCCGGTTCTGGCTGCTCGAAGTCAACACCGCACCGGGCATGACTGATCATAGCCTGGTGCCCATGGCGGCCCGCGCGGCCGGCCTGGACTTCCAGCAACTGGTGCTGGCAATCCTGGCCGAAAGCGTGACGACGCGAGGTTAATCAACATGCAAGGCGCAATGATACGTCAGCAGCAACCCGTTACCGGCCGTAGCAAGCCGGTGCCGCGTGGTGCCAGCCGGCTGGTGGCCGACGAGCCCGTATCGGCGCGCCTGCCGCGGCCCAGCCTGGGCGGCCTCAAGCGCCTGCTGTGGCCGGTGCTGCTGGTGGCGGCCGGTTTTGCTGCCTATGAGGGCGCCATCCGGCTGATGCCGTATGCCGACCGGCCGATCACCAAGATCGATGTGCAGGGCGACCTCAGCTACATCAGCCAGCAGTCGGTGCAGCAGCGTATCGCGCCATACGTGGCGGCGAGTTTCTTCAGTGTCGACCTGCCGGCGATGCGCGCAGAGCTCGAGCAGATGCCATGGATTGCCCACGCCGAAGTGCGTCGGGTGTGGCCGGACGAGGTGGTGATCCGCCTGGAAGAACAGCTGCCGGTGGCGCGCTGGGGTGAAGAGGCTTTGCTCAACAACCAGGGCCAGGCCTTTACCCCGCGCGAACTGGCCAACTACGAGCACCTGCCGCAGCTGGCCGGGCCGCAGCGTGCTCAACAGCAAGTCATGCAGCAGTATCAGGTATTGAGCCAGATGCTGCGCCCCCTGGGCTTTTCCATCGCTCGCCTGGAGCTGCGCGAGCGAGGCAGCTGGTTCCTGACTACGGGCGCGAGCAGCGCCGGGCCGGGCGTCGAGCTGCTGCTGGGGCGCGACCATCTGGTGGAGAAGATGCGCCGTTTCATTGCCATTTACGACAAGACACTCAAAGACCAGATCACCACTATCGCCCGCATTGATCTGCGTTATTCCAACGGACTTGCCGTTGGTTGGCGGGAACCGATTGCACCGACGACGGCCCAACCCGCCGTTGCGAAGAATTAGAGAGAGGCAGGACCATGGCAAACGCGCATAGCGGCAAAATGATCGTCGGGCTGGACATTGGCACCTCCAAGGTGGTGGCGCTGGTGGGCGAAGTGGGCGAAGACGGCACCCTGGAGATCGTCGGGATCGGCACCCATCCGTCCCGCGGCCTGAAAAAAGGCGTGGTGGTGAATATCGAGTCCACCGTGCAGTCGATCCAGCGCGCCGTGGAAGAAGCGCAGCTGATGGCTGGCTGCCGCATCCACTCGGCGTTCGTCGGCGTGGCCGGCAACCACATCCGCAGCCTGAACTCGCACGGCATCGTCGCCATCCGCGACCGCGAGGTCAGCCTGGCCGACCTCGAACGCGTGCTCGACGCGGCCCAGGCCGTGGCGATTCCGGCTGACCAGCGCGTGCTGCACACCCTGCCGCAGGACTACGTGATCGACAACCAGGAAGGCGTACGTGAGCCACTGGGCATGTCGGGCGTGCGCCTGGAAGCCAAGGTCCACGTGGTCACCTGTGCGGTCAACGCGGCGCAGAACATCGAGAAGTGCGTACGCCGCTGCGGCCTGGAAATCGACGACATCATCCTCGAGCAGCTGGCCTCGGCCTACTCGGTGCTGACCGACGACGAGAAAGAACTGGGCGTGTGCCTGGTAGACATCGGTGGTGGCACCACCGACATCGCGATCTTTACCGAGGGCGCGATCCGTCACACTGCGGTGATCCCGATTGCCGGCGACCAGGTCACCAACGATATCGCCATGGCCCTGCGTACCCCCACCCAGTACGCCGAAGAAATCAAGATCCGCTACGCCTGCGCCCTGGCCAAACTGGCCGGCGCCGGCGAGACCATCAAGGTGCCAAGCGTGGGTGACCGCCCACCGCGTGAGCTGTCGCGCCAGGCCCTGGCCGAGGTGGTGGAGCCGCGTTACGACGAGCTCTTCACCCTGATCCAGGCCGAGCTGCGCCGCAGTGGCTACGAAGACCTGGTGCCCGCTGGCATCGTCCTCACCGGCGGCACCGCGAAAATGGAAGGCGCCGTGGAACTGGCCGAGGAAATCTTCCACATGCCGGTACGCCTGGGCGTACCGCACAGCGTTCGGGGGCTGAGCGACGTGGTTCGCAACCCGATCTATTCCACCGGCGTGGGCTTGCTCACCTACGGCCTGCTGAAGCAGTCCGAGGACTTGATCCTGACCGGTAACACCAACAGCAGCAACAACAGCTATGGCGATGAACCGAAGGCCCCAGTGCTTGAGCGCTTCAAGAAGTGGGTCCAGGGCAACTTCTAAGTTTCAAAGCAGTAGTGGTAGGCGCAACAACTAGAGAACTGTAAGGAGAGGGAAAATGTTCGAGCTCGTAGACAACGTCCCGCAAAGCCCGGTCATCAAGGTGATCGGCGTTGGTGGTGGTGGCGGCAACGCCGTCAACCACATGGTCAAAAGCAGCATCGAAGGTGTGGAATTCATCTGCGCCAACACCGATGCCCAGGCGCTGAAAAGCATTGGCGCGCGTACCATCCTGCAACTGGGCACTGGCGTGACCAAGGGCCTGGGTGCCGGTGCCAATCCGGAAGTCGGCCGTCAGGCCGCACTGGAAGACCGTGAGCGCATCGCCGAAGTGCTGCAGGGCACCAACATGGTGTTCATCACCACCGGCATGGGCGGCGGTACCGGTACCGGTGCAGCGCCGATCATTGCCGAAGTGGCCAAGGAAATGGGCATCCTCACCGTTGCGGTGGTGACCCGTCCGTTCCCGTTCGAAGGCCGCAAGCGCATGCAGATCGCCGATGAAGGCATCCGCATGCTGGCTGAAAGCGTCGACTCGTTGATCACCATCCCCAACGAGAAACTGCTGACCATCCTGGGCAAGGATGCCAGCCTGCTGTCCGCCTTCGCCAAGGCTGACGATGTGCTGGCCGGAGCCGTGCGCGGTATCTCCGACATCATCAAGCGCCCGGGCATGATCAACGTCGACTTTGCCGACGTGCGCACCGTGATGGGCGAGATGGGCATGGCCATGATGGGTACTGGCTGCGCCAGCGGCCCGAACCGTGCGCGTGAAGCGACCGAAGCGGCCATTCGCAACCCGCTGCTGGAAGACGTCAACCTGCAGGGCGCCCGCGGCATCCTGGTGAACATCACCGCCGGCCCGGACCTGTCGCTGGGTGAATACTCCGATGTGGGTAGCATCATCGAAGCCTTCGCCTCCGACCACGCGATGGTCAAGGTCGGCACCGTGATCGACCCGGACATGCGCGACGAGCTGCACGTGACCGTTGTGGCCACTGGCCTGGGTGCGCGCATCGAGAAGCCTGTGAAGGTGGTCGACAACACCCTGCAGACCGCGCAGCAGGCGTACGAAGCGTCCAACCCGGCACCGGTTCGCCAGGAGCAGCCTGCAGTCAACTACCGAGACCTGGAGCGCCCGACCGTGATGCGCAACCAGGCCCATGCAGGTGCTGCCGCAGCCGCTAAACTGAACCCTCAGGATGACCTGGACTACCTTGATATCCCGGCTTTCCTGCGTCGCCAGGCTGATTAATGGAATTTATCAGGGGTATAAAGGTGATTGGTATTCATCAAAGGTTGGGTCTGTTATCATCCTCAGCCTTTGTTGATACCTGTTCGCAATTTGCGCTGAAGCGGCCAATGCCATGATTAAACAACGCACCCTGAAGAATACCATCCGTGCCACAGGTATCGGCCTGCACTCCGGTGAGAAGGTCTACCTGACCCTCAAGCCTGCACCTGTGGACACCGGCATCGTCTTCCGCCGCGCCGACCTCGACCCTGTGGTCGAGATCCCTGCGCGTGCGGCCAACGTCGGCGAGACAACCATGTCGACGACGCTGGTCAACGGTGACGTCAAGGTCGACACGGTCGAGCACCTGCTCTCTGCCATGGCGGGCCTGGGCATCGATAACGCCTACGTCGAGCTCTCCGCCTCGGAAGTGCCGATCATGGATGGCAGCGCCGGACCCTTTGTATTCCTGATTCAGTCTGCCGGCCTGGAAGAACAGGACGCAGCCAAGAAGTTCATCCGCATCCTGCGTGAGGTAACTGTGGAAGAGGGCGACAAGCGCGCCACGTTCCTGCCTTTCGAAGGGTTCAAGGTGAGCTTCGAGATCGACTTCGATCACCCGGTGCTTCGCAACCGGACCCAGAGCGCCAGCGTCGACTTCTCCAGCACCTCGTTCGTGAAGGAAGTCAGCCGCGCCCGTACCTTCGGCTTCATGCGTGATATCGAGCACCTGCGCAAGCACAACCTTGCGCTGGGTGGCAGTGTCGAGAACGCCATCGTGGTCGATGAGGACGGTGTGCTCAATGAAGACGGCCTTCGTTACGAAGACGAATTCGTCAAGCACAAGATCCTCGACGCCATTGGCGACCTGTACCTGCTGGGCAACAGCCTGATCGGCGAGTTCAAGGGCTTCAAGTCCGGCCACGCGCTGAACAACCAGCTGCTGCGCAAGCTCATTGCTGAAACCGATGCCTGGGAAGTGGTTACGTTCGAAGATGCCAGCACGGCACCGATCTCCTACATGCGCCCTGTTGCGGCGGTGTAAGTTCGAACACTCTCTAGTTCATTGAGGCCACCGCGAGGTGGCCTTTTTTATTGGGGATTCTGTTCCAGGGCCTGAGTTATAGCGGTGTGGTGAATTTGAAGAAGTCCATGTAGATGTGATCCTGAGCCTCGATCACGATGCTGGCGATAGTTTCTGCATCGCCGCAGCGATAATTTATCGAATGATCAAGGCCATCCACTTTTTTCAAGTCCAGCGTATGCAAGGGTTTGTGCGAGGGGCTGAAAAACTGGATTTTTGCATCAGCCTGAAGCCAGGTCAGTTGAAAATCGACCTGGGAAAACGCTCCGTTCAGATCCAGCTTGAGTTCCTGCTTCTTGTCATCCATGCCCATCGCCAAGGCTTCTTTCTCCAGCTTTCCGGGGGTCTGATAAGTGTATCTGTGGATGCCTGCTTGTCCTTCGCCCGACACGAAGTGGACCGTCATGACTTCTCGATCAATCTTCGCGCCTTCGCGGATGAGCTGATGCGGGGAACCGTCAAAAAGTTCTTCGCATTGGCTTGGATGAATCCAGATTTCATCTAGTAGAAAATGGGCTGGTGACGGTGCTGAATCTGGGATTGGCGGGAGGCTGCGTACGGTCAGCGCTACTCGCTGCTCGCCCCCTGAGGCGGTAAAGCGCGCCCGGTAGGTGTGCCAATCTTGACTGGTCAATCGTTCGGCGGTGTTCGAATCATGGCCGTCAAATGTCCATCGGAGCTCTGGATCAAAGTCGCTTCCTTCCAGACGCTTCACGCGCGCGGATATTACATACTCAGTGCCACTTGTGAGCCCGCTGAAAGTTTTCGAAATGGTAGTGCCCAGCAGGTGCTGGGCGAAGCTCAGGCAGTGGTTGTCTGTGTGTTCTTCCTTGATGATAATTACCAGATGCTTGTAGGTCGGATTGACGCTCCAGTCGTTCCAGGCATCAGACTCAAAAGTGGTGTGATCAAAGAAGTAGCTCATGGCATTGAACCTCATGTGTCGGGGTTCAAATAGTCGGGCGCATCGGCAGGCTGCGTAAACTGGCAAAACTATCAGTTGCGGGAGGGCGGATATCGAGCGTCAGGGCTTTAACGAGGCGTGAGAAGCCAGGCGTTCCAGTGCCGCGCGCAATTTAGGGTCGGTGATACCTTCCGCCGTATCGCGCAAGCTTTCGGCAGCACTGCTCGACAGCTCAGCAATGTGCCCACCGCGCTTGGCCGGCACCAGCGGGGGCTGGACCTTGAACAGAATTCGCCTGAGATTGCCGAATGCCTCCATGCCCTGCAACACCGCCAGCAACCGCTTCTGCTGATAGCGCAGGCGTGTCGCCCAATGGCCGTCGGTTACCACCAGCAACAACGTGCCATCGCGCCACGACGCCACGTGGCAATGCTCGCGGGCAGCGGGTTGCAGCTGGCTTTCCAGCAGGCGCTGCAAGTGTTCCAGACGCTCGGCCTGGTTCAACAGCAGGCGCAGCGGGCGCACCTGGCGCAGCAGGGCGGACGGTGGCTGGGCGGGGGAGGGTTTGTAGGCCATGGGGTACGCATGTGGTTACAAGAACGGCAGTCTACCACCTCAGCTGCCCGTGCCGGCCTCTTCGCGTCGAACCGCCAAGAAGAGGCGACACAGGCAAGACGAGATAAGACTAATTCTCGATACCTTTCATGTAGCCAGGCCTTGAACTCAGGGACAATGCCCCTATCTAAGACAAGCCCCTGCCAAAACGCGGTAAAAGTATCGTGGAAATCCACCACTTTCTTCACCATCGTTTCCGGGTAGAATGCTCGTTCGCATGCGGCCTTAGGGCTGCACGGGCGACTCATGGGGCCGCCCTCCATCCCTACGTGTGGAAGATCCTGCCAATATGTTTGCGCCTTTGTTAAAAAAACTTTTTGGAAGCAAGAACGAGCGTGAAGTGAAACGCATGCTCAAGACGGTAGCTATCGTCAATGCCTTCGAAGAGAAGATGGTGGCCCTCTCCGACGAACAACTGCGGGGCAAGACCGCAGAGTTCAAGGAGCGCCTGGCCAAAGGCGAGACACTGGACCAATTGCTGCCCGAAGCCTTCGCTGTCGCGCGCGAGGCCGGCAAGCGCGTGATGGGCATGCGTCACTTCGACGTGCAGCTGATCGGCGGCATGACCCTGCACGAGGGTATGATCGCAGAAATGCGCACCGGTGAAGGCAAGACCTTGGTCGGTACCCTGGCCGTGTACCTCAACGCACTGTCGGGCAAAGGCGTGCACGTGGTCACCGTCAACGATTACCTGGCCCGCCGCGACGCCAACTGGATGCGCCCGCTGTACGAGTTCCTCGGCCTGTCGGTCGGCATCGTCTCGGCATTCCAGCCGCCGGAAGAAAAGCGCGCCGCGTACGCGTCCGACATCACCTACGGCACCAACAACGAATTCGGTTTCGACTACCTGCGCGACAACATGGCGTTCAGCCAGGAAGAGAAGTTCCAGCGTGAACTCAACTTCTCGGTCATCGACGAAGTCGACTCCATCCTCATCGATGAAGCGCGTACCCCGCTGATCATCTCTGGCCAGGCCGAAGACAGCTCCAAGCTGTACATCGAGATCAACCGCCTGATCCCGCGCCTGAAGCAGCACATCGAGGAAGTGGAAGGCCAGGTTACCCAGGAAGGCCACTTCACCATCGACGAGAAGAGCCGGCAGGTCGAGCTCAACGAAGCGGGTCACCAGTACATTGAAGACATGCTCACCCAGGCCGGCCTGCTGGCCGAGGGCGAGAGCCTGTATTCGTCGCACAACCTGGGCCTGCTGACCCACGTCTATGCCGGCCTGCGCGCGCACAAGCTGTTCCATCGCAATGTCGAGTACATCGTCCAGGACGGCCAGGTGCTGCTGATCGACGAGCACACCGGCCGTACCATGCCCGGTCGTCGCCTGTCCGAGGGCCTGCACCAGGCCATCGAAGCGAAAGAAAACCTGAACATCCAGGCCGAAAGCCAGACCCTGGCTTCGACCACCTTCCAGAACTACTTCCGCCTGTACACCAAGCTGTCCGGCATGACCGGCACCGCCGACACCGAAGCGTTCGAGTTCCAGTCCATCTACGGGCTCAACGTGATGGTCATCCCGCCGAACAAGCCGCTGGCGCGCAAGGACTTCAACGACCTGGTGTACCTGACCGCCGACGAGAAATACGCCGCGATCATTGCCGACATCAAGGAAAGCATGACTCTTGGCCGCCCGGTGCTGGTAGGTACGGCGACCATCGAAACCTCCGAGCACATGTCCAACCTGCTGCAGCAGGAAGGCATCGAGCACAAGGTGCTCAACGCCAAGTATCACGAAAAAGAAGCCGAGATCATCGCACAAGCAGGCGCGCCGGGTGCCCTGACCATCGCCACCAACATGGCTGGTCGTGGTACCGACATCCTGCTGGGCGGTAACTGGGAAGCCGAAGTGGCCGCGCTGGAAAGCCCTACGGCCGAGCAGATTGCCCAGATCAAGGCCGACTGGCAGAAGCGTCACCAGCAGGTGATCGAGTCGGGTGGCCTGCATGTGATCGCTTCCGAGCGCCATGAATCGCGCCGTATCGACAACCAGCTGCGTGGCCGTTCCGGCCGTCAGGGTGACCCGGGTTCCAGCCGCTTCTACCTGTCGCTGGAAGACAGCCTCATGCGCATCTTCGCCTCTGACCGGGTGAAGAACTTCATGAAGGCGCTGGGGATGCAGTCGGGCGAGGCCATCGAGCACCGCATGGTCACCAACGCCATCGAGAAGGCCCAGCGCAAGGTCGAAGGCCGCAACTTCGACATCCGTAAGCAATTGCTCGAATACGACGACGTGGCCAACGAGCAGCGCAAGGTGATCTACCACATGCGCAACAGCCTGCTGGCCGCCGAGAACATCGGCGACACCATCGTCGAATTCCGCAAGGAAGTGCTGGACGCTACCATCAGCCAGCACATTCCGCCGCAGTCGCTGCCCGAGCAGTGGGACGTGGCCGGCCTGGAAGCTGCGCTGGCCAGCGATTTCGCCATGAAGCTGCCGATCCAGCAGTGGCTCGACGAGGACGATCACCTCTACGAAGAGACCCTGCGCGAGCGGCTGCTCAGCGAAATCACCACGGCCTACACCGAGAAGGAAGACCAGGCCGGTATCGACGCCCTGCGCACCTTCGAGAAGCAGATCCTGCTGCGTGTGCTGGACGATCTGTGGAAAGACCACCTGTCGACCATGGACCACCTGCGTCACGGTATCCACCTGCGTGGTTATGCGCAGAAGAACCCGAAGCAGGAGTACAAGCGCGAGTCGTTCAGCCTGTTCCAGGAACTGCTCGAGTCGATCAAGCGCGATACCATCCGCGTGCTGTCGCACGTCCAGGTTCGCCGCGAAGACCCGGTCGAAGAGGAAGCCCGCCTGCGCCGCGAGGCCGAGGAGCTGGCCAGCCGCATGCAGTTCCAGCACGCCCCGGCCCCTGGCCTGGAAAGCGAGCAACTGAGCGAGGAGGGCGCTGAAGTGGCGGTTGCTGCCGCGCCAGTGCGCAATGACCAGAAGCTGGGCCGCAACGAGCCGTGCTGGTGTGGCTCGGGCAAGAAGTTCAAGCATTGCCACGGGCAGATCGAGTGATCTGATCCGGTTGTTGTAACCTGAACCATCCGGGGGCCGCTGTGCGGCCCATCGCGACACAAGGCCGCTCCCACAGGAATCGCGACAACCCTGTAGGAGCGGCCTTGTGTCGCGATGGGGCGCGAAGCGGCCCCGTTTTTCGCTATCAACCGTAATTTCTAGGAGCGCTCTAATGGCTGTTGGTCTTGGTCCTTTGCCTACCCTGCACCCGGTTCCGGGTTTTGAACTCGGCATCGCTTCTGCCGGCATCAAGCGCCCGGGGCGCAAGGATGTAGTGGTCATGCGCTGCGCCGAAGGCTCCAGCGTGGCCGGCGTGTTCACCCTCAACGCCTTTTGTGCCGCGCCGGTGATCCTCTCCAAGCAACGTGTACAGGGCACCGTGCGCTATCTGCTGACCAACACCGGTAACGCCAACGCCGGTACCGGCGCCCCAGGCCTGGCCGCTGCCGAGCGTACCTGCGCCAAGCTGGCCGAGCTGGCTGGTGTGCCCGCCGAAGCGGTACTGCCATTTTCCACCGGCGTGATCGGCGAGCCGCTGCCGGTCGAGAAGATCGAAGGTGCGCTGCAGGCCGCCCTCGACAACCTGTCGGAAAACCACTGGGCGGAAGCCGCCACCGGCATCATGACCACCGACACCTTGCCCAAGGGCGCCAGCCGTCAGTTTCAACATGATGGCGTGACCGTTACCGTCACCGGCATCAGCAAAGGTGCAGGCATGATCCGCCCGAACATGGCCACCATGCTCGGCTACATCGCTACCGACGCCAAGGTGTCGCCAGCGGTGCTCAAGGACCTGATGCTCGACGGCGCCAACAAGTCGTTCAACCGCATCACCATCGATGGCGACACCTCGACCAACGACTGCTGCATGCTGATCGCCACCGGCAAGGCCAACCTGCCGGAAGTGACCGAAGCCGGCGGTGCGTTGTTTGAAGCGCTGAAAAAGGCGGTGTTCGAAGTGTGCATGGAAGTTGCCCAGGCCATCGTCCGTGACGGCGAAGGTGCCACCAAGTTCGTCACCGTGCAGGTTAACGGTGGTGGCAACCACCAGGAATGCCTGGACGTGGGCTACGCCGTGGCCCACTCGCCGCTGATCAAGACCGCCTTGTTCGCCTCTGACCCCAACTGGGGTCGTATCCTGGCAGCAGTCGGCCGTGCCGGCGTGCCAGAGCTGGATGTCAGCCTGATCGACGTGTACCTGGACAGCGTCTGCATCGCCAGCCAGGGCGGCCGCAGCCCGAGCTACACCGAAGCGCAGGGTTCGGCAGTAATGGCCCAGGAAGAGATCACCATCCGCATCGAGCTGGGCCGTGGCCAGTGCAGCGAAACCATCTGGACCACCGACCTGTCGCACGAATACGTGAAGATCAACGCCGAGTACCGTACCTGATGTGATCGGGGCCGCAACGCGGCCCCGATTTTTCCAAATGATGGAGCCGAACCATGAGCTATCACCTGATCATCGGCGACAAGCTGTACTCCTCCTGGTCGCTGCGTGGCGCCCTGGCCCTTGAGCTGGCCGGCGTGCCATACGAAGAATCCTTGATCAAACTCAATCAGCCTGACACCCGTCAGCGCCTGCTCGCGTACTCGGCTACCGGCAAGGTGCCGTTGCTCAAGACCGAGCACGGAGTGATCGCCGACTCGCTGGCGATTGCCGAATACCTCAACGAACGCCACCCCGAGGCCCAACTGTGGCCTGCCGACGTGGCTGCCCGCGCCCAGGCGCGGTCGGCGTGCGCGCAGATGCACAGCGGCTTCTTCGCCCTGCGCGGGGCCATGCCGTTCGATCTGTCGCGCGATCAGGCACTGGACAGCGTGCCGCTGGACGTGCAGATCGACATCGATCGTATGGTTGCGCTGTGGTCCGAATGTCGGGTGCTGGCCAAGGACAGCGGCCCGTTCCTGTTCGGCAAGCCGAGCCTGGCCGATGCCTTCTTCGCCCCGGTGGCCGTGCGGCTGCGTACCTACCGGGTGGAGGTACCCGCAGAGGCGGCAACCTACATCGAGACCATTTATCAGTGGCCAGCGTTCAAGGCCTGGCAGCAGGCTGGCCTGGCGGAGCGTGCAGGGTGAAACGTATTCATGTAGTAGCCGCTGTGATTCGCGGCAGTGATGGCCGCATTCTGATCGCACGCCGTGCCGACACTCAGCATCAGGGCGGCCTGTGGGAGTTTCCTGGCGGCAAGGTAGAGGACGGCGAGGGCGTCGAGGCGGCGCTGGCCCGTGAGCTGCGCGAGGAGTTGGGTATCGAGGTGAGCCGTTCGCGGGCCTTGATCAAGGTCAGCCATGACTACCCGGACAAGCAGGTGCTGCTGGATGTTCGCGAAGTCGAGGCGTTCACGGGCGAGCCGCACGGCGCCGAGGGGCAACCGCTGGAGTGGGTTGCCCCGCGCGATCTGGCTCAGTACGAATTCCCCGAGGCCAACAAACCGATCGTTGCTGCCGCGCGCCTGCCTGATCAGTACCTCATCACCCCGGAGGGGCTGGAGGTGCCGCGGATGCTCAAGGGCATCCAGAAGGCGGTTGCCAGTGGCATCCGCCTGGTCCAGTTGCGGGCCCCGGACATGTACGACCCCAAGTACCGCGACGTGGCGGTGGATGCGGTCGGGCTGTGTGCAGGCAAGGCGCAACTGATGCTGAAAGGGCCGTTGGAATGGCTGGGTGACTTCCCGGCTGCCGGTTGGCACCTGACGGCAGCGCAGTTGCGCAAATACGCGGCCAAGGGCCGGCCGTTCCCCAAGGAGCGCTGGCTGGCGGCGTCCTGCCACAGTGCCGAGGAGCTGGCGCTGGCCGAGCAGATGGACGTGGATTTCGTCACCTTGTCGCCGGTGCAGGCCACCCAGACCCATCCCGAGGCCGTGCCATTGGGCTGGGACGAGGCGCAGCGCCTGATCGCCGGGTTCAGCAAGCCGGTTTATCTGCTGGGTGGGGTAGGGCCCGATGAGCGTGAGCAGGCCTGGAATATCGGGGCACAGGGTGTGGCCGGGATCCGGGCGTTCTGGCCTGACGCCTGAGTAATTGGGGCCGCCATGCGGCCCATCGCCGGCCAGCCAGCTCCCACAGAGCCCGCGCAGGGCTTGAAGTCTGTGCCAGCTCCCACTGAGCCTGCACAGGGTTTGAAGTCTGTGCCGTCTCTGTGGGAGCTGGCTTGCCGGCGATGGGCTGCGCAGCAGCCCCAAAAATATCAGCCTTCAGGCTTTACCGCCGGCTGCCACAAAACCTCGGCCACCCCCTGCCGCCGCCCTATGATCCGCGCGGCCACAAACAGCAGGTCCGAAAGCCGGTTGATATACGCCAACCCAACCCCTTCCAGCGTTTCAACGGTATTCAACTGCTGACACCGCCGCTCGGCACTGCGCGCCAGGCTGCGGCACACATGTGCCTGCGCCACCAGCATCGAGCCGCTGGGCAGGATGAAGTTCTTCAACGGCCCCAGCTCTTCGTTCCACACATCGATGGCCGCCTCCAGGCGCTCCACCTCTGTCTGGTTCAACGCCTGGTAGCTGGGCATCGCCAGTTCCCCGCCCAGGTCGAACAAGCGGTGCTGACAGGGCGCCAGCACTGTACTCACCTCATCCAGACCGGCCTCGGCCAAGCACGCCAACAGTACGCCCAACTGGCTGTTCAAGCTGTCCACCTCGCCAATCGCCTCGATCCGCGGGTGGTCCTTGGGCACTCGGCGTCCGTCGCCCAGGCCGGTTTCGCCCTTGTCTCCGGTGCGGGTGTAAATCTTCGACAGGCGGTAGCCCATGTCATTTCTCCGTGTTGGCCGGCGCCGTCGTTGCCGGCTGGCCCAGGGGCAGGCGCAAGGTGAAGCAGGTGCCTTGGCCCGGCGTGGACTGCACCTCCATCTGCCCCTTGTGGTTGTTGGTGATGATGAAGTACGAGACCGACAGGCCCAGCCCGGTGCCCTGGCCGATTTCCTTGGTGGTGAAGAACGGCTCGAAGGTGCGTTTGCGCACCGCCTCGGGCATGCCCACGCCATTGTCCTCCACCTGGATTTCCGCCCACGGCGGGTTCAGCCGGGTGCGCAGGGTAATACGCCCGGGCTCGCTCGGCTGCGGCCTCAGGTGAATGGCCTGGGCGGCGTTTTTCAGCAGGTTGAGCAGCACCTGCTCAAGTTCGTTGGCGGTGCACGGTACCGGCCCCAGCGCCGGGTCGAACTGGCGCACGATGGCCTGGCCCTTGAAGTCGAAGCCGATCGCCAGGTCGAAGTCGTTGCCGGCAATGTCCACCGCCTGGTCGATCAGTGCCGGCAGGTCGCATGGTGCCAGCTGGCGGTTGCTGCGGCGGCTGAAGCTGAGCATGTGGGTGACGATCTTGGCCGCGCGGGCACCGGCCTGCTGGATACCATCGAGCAGCTGCGGCACTTCGCGGCTTTGCAGGTAGCGGTTGACGGTGGACAGGTCGATGCCAAGCTCTTGGGCCTGCTCCAGGTTGCGCGGCAGGTCGGGCGACAGGCGCCGACGGATGTTCTGCACGTTATGCAGGATGGCACCCAGCGGGTTGTTGATCTCATGGGCCATGCCGGCAGCCAGGCCGCCGACGGAGAGCATTTTCTCGGACTGCACCATCATCTCCTCCAGCGACAGGCGCTGGGTGATGTCGTCGATGCGGATAACCACGCCACGGCCGCCCCCGCCGGTCAGCGGGTAGAAGGTCAGGGCGTAGTGGCGCAGGTCATCGCCCTTGGGCCAGGTCACCCGCTCGATCTTCGCCACCCGGTGCTTTTCCACGGTTTCCTTCAGCTGTGGCAAAAACGGCTTCAACGGCTCGAAGGCGATGAAGATCGGTTGGTTCAGCGCTTCGTCCAGTGGTGTGCCTGAAAGTACCGTGGCTTCGTGGTTCCACTGGGTCACGTAGAGCTGTTCATCGAGGGCGATCAGCGCCGAGGGCATGGAGTCGATGATGCTGTTGAGGTAGTTCTGGAAACCGGTGAGCTTTTTCTCGATCTTGCTGCGCACCTGGACTTCCAGCTCCAGCTTGCGGTTGGTATGGCGGGTTTCCTCGGCCAGGCCCTGGGCCTGATCATAGGCGTCCTGGAATTCATCGCGGGTGCGCTTGAGCTGGTGTTCGCGGGCTTCGATGCGCGAGAGCATGGTGTTGAAGGCTTCTGCCAGGCTACCGATTTCGTCATCGTTGCCACGCTGGGCGCGCAGTGCGTAGCTCTCTTCGCGGGTAACCTGGCGGCTGAGCTCTTCCAGCTGGTTGATCGGCTGGGTGATCAGGCGTTTGATCTGCCGGGCGATCACGATCCACAGCAGGATGCTGAACACCAGAATGCCCAGGCTGGCGCTGAGGGTACCGGTGTAGAAGGCGGTGGGCAGTTCGCTGCTGGCCACCAGCAGCAGGTGCGCCGGCGGGTTGGCCTCGCGCGGGATGCGGATCAGCTGGGTGCTGCGAAACTCCATCAGGCGCCAGCCGTCGATGTTGCGAAAACGCTTGGGCAGGGCCAGCGGGTCACCATGCTGCAGTTGCGCCAGCATCCGGCCATCGCCGCCGTAGACGGCGGCAGCGCGTAGCGGGGTGTAGCTGTCCAGTTCCTTGAGCAGGGCGCTGGCGGTTTCCGGGGTGTCGCCCGCGCGGGCCGCCAATTGTGGGTTGGCCACCAGCCGGCCGATGGTCTGCAGCGCCTGCGGCGCCATGCTTTCCTGGGTGATCCAGTAGGCGGCGCTGATGAACGTGAGGTTGGCCACCAGCAGGATGGTCACCAGCAACACCAGCAGGGCGGCCAGCAGCTTCTGCCCGACCGGGAGGTTTTCCAGGCGTTGGCGCAAGGTCATGGGCTAGGCAATGTCCGTATCCGGTTGTTGGGGCCGCGTCAGTCGCAGGGCAAGCCACGCAGGCGCAGGTTTTCGACCAGACGCTGCAGCAAGTGTTCCAGCTGCGGCAGCTGCAGGCCATGACGAGCAGCGGCGCGGCAGGCGTGGCCGAGCAGATAATGCACCTCGGTACGCCGGCCAGCACGCACGTCCTGGTACATGGAAGAGTAGTTGGCTGCGGTAGCAAGGATCACCCGTTGCACCTCTTCATCCAGCCCGTCCGCCGCTTCGGGCTGGCCACACCGGCGCAGCAACCTGGCCAGTTCGGCGCACAGCGCCTCGACCTCGTCCAGGTGGCCCAGCAGCCCGCCGTTCTGGCAGTCGTACAGCACGGTCAACGGGTTGATGGCGCAATTGAGCGCCAGCTTGCGCCACAGCCGGGTGAGGATATCCACCGTCCATTGGGCAGGGATGCCAGCCTGCTGCAGGTCATCGAACCAGCTCGGGACCGCCGGGTTGCGCGGGTCGCCCAGCCAGTTGAAACCGTGGCCGGCAAAACGCACCTGCCAGTCGCCTTCGCGGAACGCTCCTTCGGTACTGGACACGAATACGCAACGCGCGTGCGGCACCAGGTCGGCGGCTTCGTCCTGGCTACCCATGCCGTTCTGCAACAGCAGCACTTCGGCACCTTCAGCCAACCGTGGGGCCACGCTGGCGATGGCCGGCGCTGCGTCATAGGCCTTGCAGGCCACCAGCAGGCGGTGGATCGGCCCGTGTGCCCGTGCGGTTTCGGCGGGGATGGCGTAATGCCGGGGCTGCTCGTTTTCGATCAGCGTCAACCCGCCCGATTGTTGGTAGCCGCGCAGGCGCTGCTGGTCACGCACGATCAGCCGTACCGCTTTGCCCGCGCGTGCAAGGCGGCAGGCCCACAGGCTGCCCAGGCTACCGGCGCCGAGAATATGCCAGGTGCTGCTCATATGCGTTTCGCAACCCGTTATAATGAGTCCGCATTTTAACCGCCTAACCCTGACGCGCTCCATCTTCAGACTGAGCGCGCTTTCATTTTTGGAGAATCACCATGCCTTCGTTCGACGTGGTATCGGAACTGGACAAGCACGAAGTGCAAAACGCTGTCGACAATGCCATCAAGGAGCTGGATCGCCGCTATGACCTCAAAGGCAAGGGCAGCTTCGAGTTCAAGGACAAGGACCAGACCGTCCTGCTGACCGCCGAGGCCGAGTTCCAGCTCGAGGCCATGATCGAGATCCTGCGCGGTGCACTGGTCAAACGCAAGATCGACGTAAAATGCCTGGAAACCCAGGACGCCTATGCCTCCGGCAAGGAAATGAAGCAGGAAGCCAAGTTCCGTGAGGGCATCGACAAAGAGCTGGCGAAGAAGATCGTCGCGCACATCAAGGACGCCAAGCTGAAGGTGCAGGCCGCCATTCAGGGCGAGCAGGTGCGTGTCACCGGCAAGAAGCGTGACGACCTGCAAGAGGCGATTGCAGCCCTGCGCGCCAAGGAATTCGACATGCCGCTGCAGTTCAACAACTTCCGCGACTGATGCAGGTGCTACCCGGAACCCTGATGGCCTGATGATGTCCATGGGGGCCGGGGCTGCGCAAACAGGCGCGGCCTGTTTTACCGTGTACTTGCCGCTCGGCATCAGGAGATGAGTATGGATTTGAACGCTGAAGTCGATCAGCTGGTCCGCCAATCCCAGACGTGGGTCCCCTTGATCATGGAATACGGCAGCCGTGTGCTGCTTGCGCTGCTGACCCTGGCGGTCGGCTGGTGGATCATCAACAAGGTCAGCGCGCGCCTGGGCAAGCTGGTTGGCCTGCGCAATGCCGACCTGGCATTGCAGGGCTTTATCAGCACCTTGGCCAATATCGTGCTGAAGGTGCTGCTGATGGTCAGCGTCGCCTCCATGATCGGCATCGAGACAACCTCCTTTGTCGCGGCCATCGGTGCTGCAGGCCTGGCCATCGGCCTGGCGCTGCAAGGCAGCCTGGCGAACTTCGCCGGTGGCGTGCTGATCCTGATGTTCCGCCCGTTCCGCATCGGTGACTGGATCGAGGCGCAGGGCGTGGCCGGCACCGTCGACAGCATCCAGATCTTCCACACCGTGCTGCGTACCGGTGACAACAAGACGGTGATCATGCCCAACGGCAGCCTGTCCAACGGTATCATCACCAACACCAACCGCCAGCCTACGCGCAAGGTGGTGTTCGACGTGGGTGTGGACTATGAGGCCGACCTGCAGAAGGCCCGCAACGTGTTGCTGGAACTGGCGCAGGATCCACGCGTGCTGGCAGACCCGGCACCGCAGGCGGTGATCTCGACGCTGGGTGACAGCTCGATAACCGTGTCGCTGCGCATCTGGACCAAGACTTCGGATTATTGGGACGTGATGTTCATGCTCAACGAGCATGCCCGTGACCGGTTGAAGGCGGAAGGGATCGATATCCCGTTTCCGCAACGGGTGATTCGCGTGGTGCAGGAGACTGCAACGCAGTAACACCGTAGTGAAACCGGGGCCCAAACGGCCCCGTTTTTACACTTGTTCACAGCAATTTCCCGGCATATCTGGCATATAGGCTGACCCCTCCTGCCACACCCGATACGCCATCATGAAGCCATTGCTGTACATCACCCCGCTGCGCGCCTTGCTGTTCGGCCTGACCCTGGCACTGTTCGAGCTGCTGACCTACCTGGCCAGCGACGCCGTCATGCCGGCCATGCCGGTGGTGGTTGGCGACCTCGACGCCAGCCCTGAATACATCCCCCATGCCCTCAACCTGTATCTGCTGGGTGGCGTGGTCCTGCAATGGCTGATCGGCCCGCTGGCCGACCGCTACGGCCGGCGCCCGTTGCTGCTGATCGGTTGCACGTTCTTCGGGGTGGCCTGCCTGGCTACCTTCTGGGTGCATGACATCGGCCTGTTCAACTTGTTGCGCCTGCTGCAGGGCATTGGCCTGGGCTTTGTGGTCACGGTCAGCTACCCGGCCCTGAACGAAGCCTTCAGCGAGGCGGATGCAGTGCGCATGATGGCCTTGTTGGCCAACATCGCCTTGTTGTCGCCCCTGCTCGGGCCACTGCTGGGCACCTTGCTGCTGCAGTGGCTGGACTGGCGCTGGCTGTTCGTGGCCTTCGCCACGGGGGCGGTACTGGTCTGGGTACTGCTGTACCGCCTGATGCCGGAAACCCTGGGGGTGGAACGCCGGGACGGCACGCGCCTGGCGTTCACGCCGATTCACCTGCTGCCGCTGCTGGCGGGCTATGGCCAGTTGCTGGCCAACCGCCGCTTTGTCGCTGGCAGCGCGGCCCTGGGCCTGGTCGGTCTGCCGCTGATTGGCTGGATCGGCCTGTCGCCGGTGCTGCTGATTCACGACGAGGGGCTCAGCACCCTGGAATACGCCTTGTGGCAGCTTCCCGTGTTTGCCGGGCTGATACTCGGCAACCTGATCATCAACCGCATTGCCGACCGCTATCCGCTGCCGGCCCTGGTGCGCGGCGCGTTGTGGCCGTACCTCGCCGGCCTTTGTCTGATGGTGCTGGCCACCTGGTACTGGCCGAGCGTAACCAGCGTAGTGGCAGGCATGTCGCTGTACGCGCTGGGCCTGGGCGTGGCCAACGCGGTGCTGTACCGCATGACGCTGTTTTCCAGCGAACAGAGCAAGGGCCTGGTGTCGGCCATGCTGGGGATGATCACCATCGCCTTGCTGGGGCTGGGCGGGGCGCTGTTGGCGATGATCGGTGCCGGTGCCAGCTTGCTGCACTTTGCCCTGGCGGCGGGGGTGGCGGGGGCTCTGGCGCTGTGGCCGCTGTGGTTTGTAGTGGGTGGGCGGCCTGGGGAAGGGGCTGTTACTCAGTAAGCTTTTATTGCCTGTACCGGTCTCATCGAGGCGTCGAACCGCCGCGAAGAGGCCGGTGCAGGCGATGCAAACCTCTCACGGCCGCTCGGCCGCTGAGCTGTCCTCCGCCACCGGCGTACCCCGCCCAGCTTCCTGGCGCCACTGCAGGGCAATCAGGATCAGCGTCGGTACGCCCAGCAGCGCGGTGATCAGGAAGAAGTCGTGATAGCCGAACTTCTCCACTATCACTCCCGAATAGCCGCCGATCAGTCGCGGCAACAGCAGCATGATCGAGCTCAGCAACGCGTACTGGGTCGCCGAGAATTTCAGGTTGGTCAGGCTCGACAGGTAGGCGACGAAGGCCGAGGTGGCCATGCCCGAGCTGAAGTTGTCCAGCGAGATGGTCACCACCAGCATTTCCAGGTTGGGGCCCATGTCGGCCAGCATCAGGAACAGGATATTGGTACCCGCCGAAGCCACCCCTCCGATGAACAGGATCGGCATGATACCGAAGCGCACGATCAGCAGGCCGCCGACACCGGCGCCGACCAGGGTCATGATCAGGCCGAAGATCTTGCTGACGCTGGCAATCTGGTCCTTGGTGAAGCCCATGTCGATGTAAAACACGTTGGCCATCACGCCCATCACCGTATCCGACATGCGATAGGTAGCGATGAGGCCGAGCAGCAGCAGGGCCTGCCAGCGGTAGCGGGCGATGAAATCGTTGACCGGCGTCAGTACCGGGGCCAAGCCGCGGCGGCCAAGGCTCGACAGGCACGCCCAGCTCAGCAGTACGTAGAGGATCAGGCGCAGGAAGGCGCGGTCCTCCAGCAGCAGGTCGAGGGGGGTGGCATCACCGGCGATGACGCTGGACCAGCCGGTATTGAACATCTGGGTGAAGCTGGCCGGCACCGACACCAGCAGGATGATCAGCACGAACACCGAAGCCAGCTGATGCACCAGGCCGTAGCGCGCAGCCGAAAGCTGGGTGCGCATGGGTACCGGCGGCTCACGCATGACCAGGGTAGTGAACAGGGCAGGCAGCATCATCACCCCGAACATCACGTAGGTGCCGGCCCACGCCTTGTGCAGGTAGCTGTAGCCGGTGGAGCCGAACCACTCGGCGAAGAACAGGGCGCCAGCCGTGGCGAGCAGGGCAGCGACCCGGTAGCCGGCCATGTAGCTGGCGGCGAGTGCGGCCTGACGCTGGTCGTCGGCGATTTCCAGGCGGTATGCGTCGACGGCGATGTCCTGGGTGGCCGAGGCAAATGCCACCAGCACGGCCATGGCAATCAGCCAGGACAGGTGCTGCTGCGGGTCGCACAGGCTCATGCCGACCAGCCCGACCACCACCAGCGACTGCGAAAGCAGCAACCATGAACGGCGGCGCCCCAGGCCGCCGAGCAGCGGCAGGCGCCATTGGTCGAGCAGCGGCGACCACACCCATTTGAAGGCGTAGGCCAGGCCGATCAGGCTGGCGTAACCGATGGTCTCGCGGGCCACGCCCGCTTCGCGCAACCACACCGACAGGGTCGAGAACACCAGCATGTAGGGCAGGCCGGCGGCGAAACCGAGCAGTAAAAGTACCAGGGTTGACGGGCTGGCATAGGCAGCGAGCGCAGCGCGCCAGGTTTTACGGGGCATGGGCCAACATCTGCCTCAAGTTTCAGAAAACAAAGCGCGCACTCTAACCGCTGTGCTCCATTGGGCGCCAGCCATGGCGCGTCATATCCACACGATTATTGGCTACATTGATCCCCTCCGCGCGCAACCGCGCCCGTTGTTCATCACCCGACGGGGTGCCCAGTGTCAGGCTCAACCGGCCACCTGCGCCGAGCACCCGGTGCCACGGCAAGCGGGTATCCGCCGGCAACTGCCCGAGGGTACGCCCGACCCAGCGTGCCGCGCGCCCCAGCCCGGCCAGTTCGGCCAGCTGGCCATAGCTCACAACCTTGCCGACTGGCACTTGGCCCAGTACCGAATACAGCGCCGTTCGTCGGCCCTCGGCCGAATCCAGAGCGTGCTCGTAACCATCAGACATCACGCCCCCCCTGGGCTGCAGGTGAAACCGGACCGGTGGTCCGGTAAATGAGATTTGAACTCAACGGCAGGCTGCCGGTCAGTGCTTGCTCTGGTTGTCGGTATCTGGATAATGCCCGGCTTTTTCGTCAAACCGAACCCATCGTCCGCAATCCAAAGTCCGTTTATGAATTCTAGATCCCTGTTATGCCTCCTTGCTGCCTCCCTGTGCGCCTCCCCGGTGTTCGCCGACACCGTGTGGATGAAGAACGGTGACCGGCTAAGCGGCAAGATCAAAGTCTTCGACGGCGGCAAGCTGCTGCTGGAAACCCCTTATGGCGGCTCCATCGCGCTGGACTGGAAACAGGTCCAGACCCTGGAAAGCGACCAGGAGCTGCTGGTCAAGCAGGACGCCTACAGCGGTGAGAAAGCCAAGTCACTGAAGGCCGCGGAGGCTGGCAAGGTGATCCTGGCCAACGGCGAGGCGCCGAAGACCGTGGAGCTGGCCAGCATCGAGCAGATCATGAAGCCCAAGCCATTGGTCGAAGACTTCGTGTGGAAAGGCAACGTCGACGTCGCGCTGGACTACAAGCGCGCCGAGAACGACACCGACGACTATGATGTCGGCTTCAAGACCACGGCCCGCCACGGCCGCTGGCGGCATAACGCCGAGGGCGAATACAACCGCGAGACCAAGGACGAGGTCACTACCACCGACAACTGGAGTGCCGAGTACGCCCTGGACCGCTTCATCACCGAGAAATGGTTCTGGCAGGGGCGTGCGGAGTACAAGCGCGACCGCATCGAGGATCTGGCCCGCCAGCGTACGGTGGGTACCGGCCCGGGTTACCAGTTCTGGGACGATGAACTGGGCGCGTTCTCGTTGGGATCGCTGATCAACCGCACCGACTTCGAGTACCAGGACGGCGGCAAGGACAACTTCTATTCGGCAGCCGTGAAGTGGGACTACACCCGCTACCTGATCGGCAAGAATGTGCAGTTGTTCACCAACGGCGAGTTCGCCAAGCCGCTGGGCGGCGTGGCCGACTATTCCCTGGATGCCGAGGTTGGCCTGCGCTACAAGGTCACCGAGTGGGCTTCGCTGAACCTGAAGGCGGAGAAGGACATCATCACCGGCACCCGTGAGAGTGACCTGGACAAGACTCGCTATACTGCTGGGTTCGGCGTCACCTGGTAGATTGCGGGCTGCCCAGCAGCCCCATTGGCACTGGATCTGATAATGATTATCTTGTCTGTTGTCCAGTCCACAGCCAGGAGTCGTCCCCAAGTGAGTACCAACGCCATCCGCCCCGCCCGGGAACTGCTGCTCAGGGAATACCGCGGCGTGCTGTCGACCCATTCCAAGTCGATGCCCGGCTATCCTTTCGGCTCGGTCGTGCCGTACTGCCTGGACGCCCACGGCAACCCGCTGATCCTCATCAGCCGCATCGCCCAGCACACCCACAACCTGCAGAAAGACCCCAAGTGCTCGCTGCTGGTGGGTGAGCGCGAGGCCGAGGATGTGCAGGCGGTGGGGCGCCTGACGGTAATGGCCGAGGCGCACAAGCTGGTCGACGAGGCCACTGTCGAAGCTGCTGCCCAGCGCTATTACCGCTACTTCCCGGAAGCGGCCAACTACCACAAGGCCCATGACTTCGATTTCTGGGTGCTGCAGCCGGTGCGCCATCGCTACATTGGCGGTTTCGGCGCGATCCACTGGCTTGACCAGGTGACGTTGGCCAACCCGTTCGCGGGCAAGGCCGAGGCGAGCATGGTCGAGCACATGAACAGCGACCACGCCGACGCCATCGCCCACTACGTGGCGCTGACCGATCTGCCGCGCCATGTGCCGGCGCAGATGGCCGGAGTGGACAGCGAGGGCATGCACCTGCGTATCGGCCAGGGGGTGCACTGGCTGCCTTTCCCAAGTACTTGCAACACGCCGACACAAGTCCGCGAAGCCTTGGTTTTGCTGGCGCGCGCCGACCAGTGGCCGGTTGCGACTGAAGTCGAGGGTTGAAATCCGGAGCGCGCGCATCCATCTGAGGTCTTATTGGAAGGTCTCTTCCGCTGAGGAATCTTTGATGCGTGCTTTTCTACTGCTGTTTCTGATTTTTCCTGTGCTGGAGCTGTTCGTCTTCGTCAAGGTCAGCGCGGCCATCGGTTTCTTTCCGGCGCTGCTGCTGATCATCGCAGGCTCCGCCCTGGGTGTGCTGGTAATGCGGGTGGCCGGGCTGGCCACCGCCCTGCGCGCCCGTGAAAGCCTGCAGCGTGGCGTACTGCCCGCCGAAGACATGTTCCAGGGCATGATGCTGGCCGTCGGTGGTGGCCTGCTGTTGCTGCCGGGCTTCATCAGCGATGTGCTGGGCCTGCTGTGTCTGCTGCCGTTCACCCGCCGTCTGGCCGCGCGCAAGATGCGTGAGCGTGCCGAGGCCCAGGCCATGCGCCAGCGTGCGTTCCAGGACGCCCCGTTCCAGGCGCAGCCGCGGGATGACGGGCACCGCCCGAACGTGATCGAAGGCGAGTACGAGCGCCGCGACAAGTAACACCACCGGGGCCGCGCAAGCGGCCCCGGTCTTTTGTAGCCCGATGAAAAATTTTGTATCTCAAGCCTTGTAATTGAATATGCCGGCCTCATGTATGTGGTCACCGCAAGGTTTCTGGTGGCAACGCCAGACATTACACAGGTGGTTCGCCCTTTGCGGGCCACCTTCCGGCTCCGCCGGACAGCATCAACCCGCCGGTGTCGATACCGGCCGATGAAAACCATAATTTGGGAGAGATCGACAATGAAGCTTCGTCCTCTGCATGACCGCGTCGTTATCCGTCGCAGCGAAGAAGAATCGAAAACCGCTGGCGGTATCGTCCTGCCAGGTTCGGCCGCTGAAAAACCAAACCGCGGCGAAGTTGTTGCCGTCGGCACCGGTCGCATCCTGGACAACGGCGAAGTTCGCGCGCTGGCCGTGAAAGTGGGTGACAAAGTGGTTTTCGGCCCTTACTCGGGCAGCAACACCGTGAAAGTCGATGGCGAAGACCTGCTGGTAATGGCTGAGAACGAAATTCTCGCCGTTGTCGAAGGCTGATTTACCCGACTTCCCGTTACTCCAAAGAATTCCAAGGATTAAACGATCATGGCTGCTAAAGACGTAAAATTCGGCGATTCCGCTCGTAAGAAAATGCTCGTTGGTGTCAACGTTCTGGCTGACGCGGTAAAAGCGACCCTGGGCCCGAAAGGCCGTAACGTGGTACTGGCGAAGAGCTTCGGCGCGCCAACCATCACCAAAGACGGCGTTTCCGTCGCCAAAGAAATCGAGCTGAAAGACGCCTTCGAAAACATGGGCGCCCAGCTGGTCAAGGAAGTTGCTTCCAAGGCCAACGACGCTGCCGGTGACGGCACCACCACCGCTACCGTCCTGGCTCAGTCCATCGTCAACGAAGGCCTGAAAGCCGTCGCTGCCGGCATGAACCCGATGGACCTGAAGCGCGGCATCGACAAGGCCACCGCTGCCGTTGTCGCCGAGCTGAAAAACCTGTCCAAGCCATGCGCCGACTCCAAGGCCATCGCCCAGGTAGGCACCATCTCCGCCAACTCCGACAGCTCCATCGGTGAAATCATCGCCGAAGCCATGGAAAAGGTCGGTAAAGAAGGCGTGATCACCGTTGAAGAAGGCTCGGGCCTGGAAAATGAACTGTCCGTCGTAGAGGGCATGCAGTTCGACCGTGGCTACCTGTCGCCATACTTCGTCAACAAGCCGGACACCATGGTTGCCGAGCTGGAAGGCCCGCTGCTGCTGCTGGTCGACAAGAAAATCTCCAACATCCGTGAGCTGCTGCCAGTTCTGGAAGCCGTTGCCAAGGCCGGCCGCCCACTGCTGATCGTTGCCGAAGACGTTGAAGGCGAAGCGCTGGCTACCCTGGTAGTCAACAACATGCGCGGCATCGTCAAGGTTGCAGCGGTCAAGGCACCGGGCTTCGGCGACCGCCGCAAGGCCATGCTGCAGGACATCGCTGTCCTGACCGGCGGCCAGGTCATCTCCGAAGAAATCGGCCTGTCCCTGGAAACCGCTACCCTGGAGCACCTGGGCAACGCCAAGCGCGTCACCCTGTCCAAGGAAAACACCATCATCATCGACGGCGCTGGCGCTGAAGATGACATCCAGGCTCGCGTCAAGCAGATCCGTGCCCAGATCGAAGAAACTTCCTCGGACTACGACCGTGAGAAGCTGCAAGAGCGCCTGGCCAAGCTGGCTGGCGGTGTTGCCGTGATCAAGGTCGGTGCCGGCACCGAAGTTGAAATGAAAGAGAAGAAAGCCCGCGTTGAAGACGCCCTGCACGCTACCCGTGCAGCCGTTGAAGAAGGCGTGGTACCTGGCGGTGGTGTTGCCCTGGTGCGCGCCCTGTCGGCCATCGTTGACCTGAAAGGCGACAACGAAGACCAGAACGTCGGTATCGCCCTGCTGCGTCGCGCTGTCGAATCGCCGCTGCGCCAGATCACTGCCAACGCCGGCGACGAGCCAAGCGTTGTTGCTGACAAGGTCAAGCAAGGTTCGGGCAACTTCGGCTACAACGCTGCTACCGGCGAATACGGCGACATGATCGAGATGGGCATCCTGGACCCAGCCAAAGTCACCCGTTCGGCGCTGCAAGCTGCTGCTTCGATCGGCGGTCTGATGATCACCACCGAAGCCATGATTGCTGATGCTCCAAGCGAAGCTCCGGCTGGCGGCGGCATGCCAGACATGGGCGGCATGGGTGGCATGGGCGGCATGATGTAAGCCAGCCTTACCCCTAGCACCATGAAAAAGCCCCGGTTCGCGAGAACCGGGGCTTTTTCGTTTTCCTGTGCGGGCCTAGGGGGCCGCAAAGCGGCCCCTGGCTCAGGCTGCGCTACGTTCGGCCGCTGGCGTCTCAGCCATACCCCGGCGATACAGCACCAGGTAATACGACCCCAGCCCGATCAACCAGCAGAACACCCCCGTCCACACGTTGTGCGACAGAAAGTGCGCCCCCTGCATCATCCGCCCCACCCCCAACACCGACCCAGCCAGCAGGGCCACCACAAACGCCACCCGCGCCAATCGCGGTTTGCGATCACGCAACATGAAGAACAGGCCGAACAGACAGAAACCGGTCGCGGCATGCCCGCCAGGCCAGCACAGCCCGGGCTTGTCGGTTGCCGGCCGTGGCTCCAGCAGCTTGCTGTACGTTTCCGTGCCGCCAAACTGGGTCAGGCTCCATGGGCACTGCACCTGGGTGACTTTCTTCAGCGGCGTGACAAATGCCGTGGACACGCCCAACGCCAGCACCAGGCAGCCCAGTTCGCGGCGCCAGCCAAACAGAGGCTTGCAAAAAAAGCTCGCGGCAAAGGCCAGCAGCGACAATACCCCCAGCAAGATCACCCCCTGCTTGACCCGGTCGTGCAGGATGTTTTCCAGCCAGTAACTGTGGCGGCCAATGAACTGCCCGGCAGCAGGGTCGAAGAACAGCTTGGCTACGTCCATGTCGACCGAAGTGAGCTCCAGCAGGATCAACGCCACTGCAGTCGCCAGGGGAATGCCCAGGTACAGCCACAGATTGATCGGGCGAGGGCGGTTTTGTAGCTGCATGACGGCTCCAGGGCGCGAAAAGGATCGGGCATTGTCAGTCGCCCGCTATCCTCTGTCCGTGAAGGATCAGTGAAAAAACCGTCAAGTACGGTGAATTTTCCCTGGGGCTGGCACCGTGCAGGCATAGGCCTTAAGCTGCGCCTGCCGCGCACCACAGCGAGAAGCGCCGCACAGGAGAAACCGATGCGCATTCTTTTGGTTGAAGACAACCGCGATATCCTGGCCAACCTGGCCGATTACCTTGGCATGAAGGGCTACACCGTCGACTGTGCCCAGGATGGCCTGTCGGGCCTGCACCTGGCGGCCACCGAGCACTACGACCTGATCGTGCTCGACATCATGCTGCCCGGCATCGATGGTTACACCCTGTGCAAGCGCCTGCGCGAGGACGCCCGCCGTGACACGCCGGTGATCATGCTGACCGCCCGTGACCAGTTGGATGACCGCCTGCAAGGTTTCCGCTCTGGCGCCGACGATTACCTGCTCAAGCCGTTTGCCCTGTCGGAGCTGGCGGCGCGTATCGAAGCGGTGCTGCGCCGTGCCCAGGGCGGCGGGCGCCGCACCCTCCAGGTAGCCGACCTGAGCTACGACCTCGACACCCTTGAGGTAACGCGCCAGGGCCGCCTGCTCAAGCTCAACCCGGTAGGCCTCAAGCTGCTGGCGGTACTGATGCAGAAAAGCCCGCACGTACTGCGTCGCGAAGTGCTGGAAGAGGCCCTGTGGGGCGATGACTGTCCTGACAGTGACAGCCTGCGCAGCCACGTGCACCAGCTGCGCCAGGTAATCGACAAACCGTTTGAAAAACCGTTGCTGCATACCGTCCATGGCGTCGGCTATCGCCTCGCCGAGGGCCGCGATGGAGTTTAAGCAAAGCCTTGCCCAGCGCATCATCATCGCTTTTGCGCTGATGAGCGCGCTGGTGGCCGGGGCCTTTGCCTTCGGCATCGTCGCCACTGTGCACCTGGTCGAAGAACGGCTGATTTCCTCGGTGCTGGGTGGTGACCTGCAGCGCCTCCTGCGCATGGACAGCGTCAGTGACTGGAGCCACCGGCCGCGGCCCGATCAGCTGTTCTACTTCAGTGGCGGGCGCGACGACTTCGAACTGCCCAAAGACTTGCGTCACCTCGACCGGGGCTTCCACGAGGTGTTCCGTGACCAGCTGTCGTACCACGCCATGGTCGAGGTCGTCGATGGCCGTCGTTACGTGTTGTTGCAGGATCAGAGTGATTTCGAAGAACGCGAGCGGGTGCTGTTCGCCGTGGTGGTGGTGGGCTTCGTGCTTAGCCTGGTGCTGGCGGTGATCCTCGGTTGGCTGGTCGCGCGTCGGGTAATGGCGCCGGTAATCCGCTTGGCACGCCAGGTGCGCCACCGCGACCAGTTGCTGGGCCTGGCCCCGCCACTGGCGCCGGATTATGCCGCGGACGAAGTCGGCCAGCTGGCGGTGGCTTTCGACGATACCCTGGGCCGCCTGCGCGATGCGCTGACCCGCGAACGGTTGTTCACCAGCGACGTCAGCCACGAATTGCGCACGCCGTTGATGGTGCTGGCAACCTCCTGCGAGCTGCTGATGGAGAACCCGACGCTGGACACCCGCTCGCGCAGCCAGGTGGAGCGCGTGGCGCGGGCCACGGAAGAAATGCGTGAGCTGGTCAAGACTTTCCTGATGCTGGCCCGCGCACAGCGCGATGAGGGTGCCGTGGCGTCGCGCGCGACGCTGCGCGAGGTGGCCGAGGAGCTTATCGGCGTGTGGCGCGACACCATCGAGCAAAAGGGCCTGACCCTGTACTTCGATGGCCGGGTCAGCGCCAGCCCGGTGCTGTACAACGCCACCTTCCTGCAATCGGTGATGGGCAACTTGTTGCGCAATGCCGCGCATTACACCGACAGCGGCTACATCCGCCTGAGCCTCGAGGCAACCGGCTTCAGCGTCGAGGACAGTGGCGTGGGCATTCCCGTAGAGCAACGTGAAGCGATGTTCAAGCCGTTCGTGCGTGGCGATGAGCGGCGCGGCGAGGGCCTGGGGTTGGGGCTATCGCTGGTGCAGCGTATTTGTGACGACCAGGGCTGGCGGGTGACATTGACCTCGGTCTTGCCCCACGGCTGCCGGTTCCATGTAGACCTGAGCAATACCGTCGCCAAGGATGGCGGTGAGGTGCTGGTCGGGTAATCTGTTGTAACAGCTTGCCACGCGCTCGACATATTTTTCACATCGGCATGACCTGATTCCAACGCTTGCCTGCCTAATGTGGGCGCAATGGAGTCAGGAGATGCCCAATGCGTAGCCCCATCAAGCTTGAATTTTCCGAGAAGTACGACAAAGACCACGCGCGTGAGTACTTTCTCAAGCACCAGGACGGCCTGGCGCGACGCCTTTCCCACAAGCGAGATGAGCAGCTGGCGCGGCGCGCCCTGGCGTTGGCCGGCGAGCCCGGCCTGGTACTGGACCTGCCGTGCGGCGCCGGGCGCTTCTGGCCGCTGCTGGCCGAAAAGCCCAACCGCGTCATCATCGGCGCCGACAATTCCGAGGCGATGATCGAGACAGCCTGTGCCGCACAACCGCCAGAGGTGGTGGCACGGGTACGGCCCTTGCAGACATCCGCTTTTGCGATCGATCTGCCGGACAATTCGGTGGACAGCATCTTCTGCATGCGCTTGTTCCACCACATCGGCGAAGCCGCCCACAGAAAGACAATTCTTTCGGAATTTCAAAGGGTTAGCCGTGATAGTGTGATCCTGTCGTTGTGGGTGGATGGCAACTTCAAGGCCTGGCGCCGTAAACAACTGGAGCGGCGCCGCAGCACCAGGGCGGAACAGGACCATTATCAGAACCGTTTCGTGTTACCGGCGGACACGGTTGAAGAAGAATTCAAGGCTGCGGGCTTCAGGATCCAGGAACGTCTGGACTTCCTGCCGCTCTATGCCATGTGGCGAGTCTATGTTTTGCGCAAGGGGTAGTGTTTGATGGCTGTAGCCCAGAAAGGGGAGTCGCGGTTCGATTTTTACTGGCGCCAGCAGGGCGAATGGGTCGAGGAACCCAACCAGCGGCGTGGTGGCGAAAGTGGCGTGCAACGGCTCAATGATGCCAGTGGCAAGATGCTGTATGCCAAACGCCAGGTCGGGCACATCTACCGCAGCCTGCTGCACCCTTTTGGCCGGCCGACCGTATTACGCGAACTGGATGCACTGACCAGCTTCGAGCAGCTTGGTGTGCGGGTGCCGCGTATTGTCTTCTGTGGGGCCGAACGCGATGCCGAGCATCAGTGGCGCGCGCTGCTGGTCAGTGAGGCGCTGGACGGCTTCGTCGAGCTCGACACCTGGCACGCCGAAGGTGCCCGCGAGCGGTATCCGCAGGTGGTGCACGAGCGCATGCTCAAGGACCTGGCGGACAACCTGGCGCGCATGCACCTGGGGCATTGGCAGCACGGCTGCCTGTATGGCAAGCACGTATTCATCAAGGTGATCGGCCAGGGCGAACAGGCCCGGGTCGAAGTGGCGCTGCTGGATCTTGAGAAATGCCGGCGCCGCATCAGCTGTCAGCGCGCGGCGGGTAACGACCTGCGCCAGCTGCGTCGCCACTCGTCGCTCAACGACGCGGAATGGCAGACGCTGCTCTACTTTTACAAGATGGCGTTTGGCAGCGCTGTCAAAGGGTTAGAGTAATGAAACTAGAAATCGCTCGAGCTTTGTTCCTGATAGCTGGCCTCGCGGTGACCACCGTCGCTGTGGCTGCCTGGGAAGAGCCGAGGCCGACGGTGTTCAGCAAGGCCGAGATGGCCGACCAGTGTCCGTTGCCACGGGACGGCAAAGTGCAGCAACAGGCCAAGGCCGAGCCGGATCAGGACTTGTTGCTGTTCCTGTTCGGCATGCGCCAGGGGTTGCGGCCGTTCGGTTGAACCCTGTGCCAGGTAGCAGTGCCAGAGGCCTCGCAACTGCGGGGCCTCTGGCATTTTTGCATGTGCTTTGCCGGCCTCTTCGCGGGCGAACCCGCTCCCACAGGTACGGCGCCGCTTCTGAAGCTGGCGCCATACCTGTGGGAGCTGGCTTGCCGGCGATAGGGCCCGATCAGGCCACAGCAGTTTCTTTGGCCACCGATTTGTGCGCCAGCAAAGTGTAGATACAAGGCAGCACAAACAAGGTAAACAGCGTGCCAATCGACATCCCGGTGGCAATCACCGTGCCGATGTCGAAGCGGCTGACTGCCCCCGCTCCGGTTGCCAGAATCAGCGGCACCATGCCGAACACCATCGCCGCTGTAGTCATCAGCACCGGCCGCAGGCGAATGGCCGCCGCCTCTTCAATCGCCTCGCGCACGCTCAGGCCGCGCTCTTCACGCAGTTGGTTGGCGAATTCGACGATCAGGATGCCGTGCTTGCTGATCAGCCCGATCAAGGTCACCAGCCCGACCTGGGTATAGATGTTCATGCTCGATATACCCAGAAACAACGGCAGCAACGCGCCGCAGATCGACAGCGGAACCGTCACCAGAATCACCAACGGGTCGCGGAAGCTTTCGAACTGCGCTGCCAGTACCAGGAAGATGATCGCCAAGGCCAGACCGAAGGTGACCCACAGCGCGCTGCCTTCCTGCACATACTGGCGGGCCACGCCGGCGTAGTCGAAGGCGAAGCCCTCGGGGGCCTCTTCACGGGCGATGTCCTGTACGGTCTGCAGCGCTTCACCCAGGCTGACCATGGGCACGCCCTGGATGATTGCCGCGTTCAACTGCTGGAACTGGTTGAGCTGGCGCGGGCGGGCGCGGTCGCTGAGGGTGATCAGGGTCGACAGTGGCAGCAACTGGCCTTGGTCGTTCTTCACGTAGTAGCTGTTAAGCCAGCCGGGGTTGGCGCGGTACGCTCGCTCCACCTGGGCAATCACCTTGTAGCTGCGGCCTTCGAGGGTAAACCGGTTGATTTCCCCCTCGCCCAGCAGGGTCGCCAGGGTACCGCCCAGGGTGTCCATCGAAACCCCCATCTGCGCCGCCTTGGCGCGGTCGATATCCACCACCACCTCGGGTTTGTCGAACGCCAGGTCGACGTCGAGGAAGGCGAACTTGCCCGATTCCTGGGCGCGCGCCTTGATGCGCTGGGCCACCTCCAGCAATGCCGGATAGTTGCCAGCGGTGTTGATCACGAACTGGAACGGCAGGCCTTCGCCGGTGCCCGGCAACGACGGCAGGTTGAAGCCGAAGATCTGCAGCCCGGCGATTTCCTCGAGCTTGGCCTGCACCAGTGGCAGCAGCTCCATCTGGGTACGCTCGCGCTCGTTCCAGGGCTTGAGCAAAAAGCCGCCAATACCGGTTTGCACGCCGTTGAAACCGTTGATCTGGAACGACGAGTAGTACTCGGGAAAGCCCTTGAACAGTGGGGTGAACTGGTCGGTGTAGGCGTTGAGGTAGTCGAGGTTGGCCGGTTGCGGCGAGCTGCTCATCATGAAGATCACCCCCTGGTCCTCGTTGGGCGCCAGTTCGTTCTGGGTGAACTTGAGCAATACCGGGATCAGGCACAGGATGATCACGGCAAACACCAGCACCACCGGCCGGCTGTCGAGCGTGGCGTGCAGCAGGCGCTGATAACGCGCTTTCAGGCGTTCGAACAGCAGGTCCAGGCGATGCGCCAGGCCGCTGGGGTTCTGCTCATGGCGCAGCAGCAGGGCGCACATCATAGGCGACAGGGTGAGGGCCACGATGCCCGAGATGATCACCGCACCGGCCAGGGTCAGGGCAAACTCCTTGAACAAGGCGCCCGTCAGCCCGGTAAGAAAGCCGATCGGCGCGTACACCGCAGCCAGGGTGATGGTCATCGATACCACCGGCATGGCGATTTCACGGGCGCCCTCCAGTGCTGCGTCGAAGGGCGACTTGCCTTCCTCCATGTGCCGGTGAATGTTTTCCACCACGACGATCGCGTCGTCCACCACCAGGCCGATGGCCAGCACCATGGCCAGCAAGGTCAGCAGATTCAGCGAGTAGCCCATCATCTGCATGAAGAACAGCACGCCAATCATCGACAGCGGAATGGTCACTACGGGTATCAGCACCGAACGCAGCGCGCCGAGGAACAGGAACACCACCACGATGACAATCAGCACTGCTTCGCCGAGGGTCTTGATCACCTCGTCGATGGAGGCCTGGATGAACAGCGTCGCGTCGTAGGCTATCGACACTTTCAGCGCCGAGGGCAGCTGGCTTTCCAGCTCGGGCATGATCCGCCGCACTTCCTTGATGACGTCCAGCGGGTTGGCGGCGGGAGTAGCCTTGATGCCGATGTACACCGACGGCGTGCCGTCGAACGAGCTGACCGTGTCGTAGTTTTCGGCGCCCATCTCGACCCGCGCGACATCGCCCAGCAGCACGCGGCTGTCCCCGCTGGTTTTCAGTGGCAGCGCCGCGAACGCCTCGGCCGACTTCAGCTCGGTGCTGGCATTGATGCTGGTGACCACGTATTCGCCCTTGACCTCGCCAGCGGCGGAGAGGAAGTTGTAGCGGCGCACGGCATTGGTCACGTCGGTGGCCGACAGGCCGAAGCCGGCCAGCTTCACCGGGTCCAGCCAGAGGCGCATGGCGAACACCTGGTTGCCGAGGATCTCCGCCTCGGCCATGCCTGGCAGGGTGGCCAGCTTGGGCTGGATCACCCGCGACAGGTAGTCGGTGATCTGTGGGTTGCTCATTTCCTTGCTGTAGAAGCTGACATACATCAGCGCCGAAGCATCGGCGGCCTCCTTGCTCAGCACCGGGTCTTCGGAGTCCTGGGGCAGCTTGTTGCGCACCTCGTTGGCCTTGGCCAGCAGCTCGGTGAACAGCCGGTCGCTGTCGGCCCCGATGCGCGCGTAGATGGAAATGATCGAGAAGTTCTGCCGGCTCACCGAGGTCATGTAGTCGATGCCTTCGGCACTGGCCAGGCTTTGCTGCAGCGGTTGGGTGATGTAGCCCTGGATGGTTTCGGCGTTGGCCCCGGGGTAGGCCGTGGTCACCGTGATCAGGGCGTTTTCCATTTGCGGGTACTGGCGGATCTGCAGCTTGTTCCAGGCCTGGAAGCCCAGCAGCAGGATCAGCAGGCTGACCACGCTGGCCAGCACCGGGCGGCGGATGAACGGGTCGGTGAACGCCATGGCCAGCCTCCTGTCAGTCCATGCCCGCTGCGCCCGGGTCGGGCTTGAGGGCGTTGTCCTGGCCGATACGGATGGCGGCGCCGGGGGTGAGCTTTAGCTGGCCGGCAGTAACCACCTGCTCTCCAGCCTGCAGGCCCTTGCTTACCACCACCAGCCCGTCACGGCGTTCGCCGGTGTGCACCGTGCGTTGTTCTGCGACCAGCTGGGGCTGACCCTTGTCGTCGTTTTCCGGCTTGCCATCCTTGTCCTTCTTCGGCGCGGCGACATACACCGAGTTGCCATACAAGGTGTAGGTAATGGCGCTTTCCGGCACCACCACGCGCGGCTGCGGGTCGGGCAGCAGGATCAGCAGGCTGGCGAACATGCCCGGCAGCAGTTTGCCGTCCGGGTTGCCCATGGTCGCGCGGACCAGCAGGTTACGCGTGGCTTCATCGACCTTGGGGTTGATGGCGCTGAGGCTGGCGGGGAAGGTCTGGCCGGGGTAGGCGGCCACCTGCACCAGCACCTGCTGGCCCAGGCTCAGGTGAGGCAGGGTCTGTTCCGGCACGTTGAAGTCGACGTACAGGCTGGAGGTGTCCTGCAACGTGGCGATCACCGTGCCGGCGGCAAGGTAATCGCCGACGTCCACCTGGCGGATGCCGATGGTGCCGCTGAAGGGGGCACTGATGCTTTTTTTGGTCTTGGATGCCCTGAGTTGCTCCACTACCGCCTGGTTGCGCAGGTACTGCGCATTGAGGCGGTCGAACTCGCCGCGCGAGATCGCCGAATCACCAACCAGCTGCCTGCCGCGGCCAAAGTCGACTTTGGCCAGGCCCAGGTCGGCCTCGGCAGTGCCGAGCAGGGCCGTTTCCTGGTCGTCGTTGAGGCGCAGCAGCGGCTGCCCGGCCTTCACTTTTTGCCCGGAGTCGAAGTACAGGGTTTTGACGATGCCTTCTACCTCCAGGCTCAGCTCCACGCCCTGCAGCGCCTTGAGGCTGCCGACGGCGGGCAGGCGCTCTTGCCACTGGCGCTGTTCGGCCAAGGCGGCCGCGACGGTGATGGGCGGCTTGGGGGCAGTGAACATCTGGATCTGCTGGTAGATCGAAAACGCCTTGTAGCCAGCGAGGGCCAGCACGATCAGCAGAACCACGGCCAACATGATGAGCATGCGCCGGCGCAGCATAGGTCCGGTTCCTTGGATACGGTTGTTATTCGTCTGGACACGACAACGGGCGATCCTGCCCACGTGTGGATGGGGGAAGTATTGACTGTTTTTTGTAGAAAGGGTGTGAAATGCCTGCAAAGGCCCTTTCGCGGCTGAAGCCGCTCCCACAGGGACCACGTAATCATAGGGTTACGCGGTCCCTGTGGGAGCGGCTTCAGCCGCGAAAGGGCCGGCACCTACAGCAGAAAATTCAGACCAGATGCAGGTGGTTATCCCAGAACCCGGAGGGCAGGTTCATCGGCTGCCCGACCAGTTCGGCCTTGCGGCAGTCATAGAACCGGCAACGCCCCTGCCCGGAGGTGACGACAAAGCCGTCCTTCACCGCCCCCACCCCGGCGCAATCGGGCATCGGCGCATCCAGCCGCACTGCGCCGCTGTCCAGGTCCCAGACAAACAGGCGGTTGGCCCGTGGCGCGGTCAACGCCACCAGGCGCAACTCGCTGTGGATGGCCACGCTGGCGGTGTACTGGGCCATCGCCTGCAACTGCCGCTCTGGCACCGGGAAGGCCTTGAACGGCTCGCCCGGGCGTTTGATCGCCAGCAGTTCGGCTGTTTCGTCGGCATCGCCCATGAACTGCTGGCAGGCGGCGATGGTGCCATCGCTGCCCACCGCCAGGTGCCTCACGCTGTTCATCTGCTGGGCCAGGGTTTCCTTGCTCAGCAGGGTGCCGTCGCGCTGCATCAGCACCAGGCTGGGCTGCATGGCGTCGAGGTTCATCTCCACCCGGCTTTCGGCTTCGGTGCGGATGCCGCCGTTGGCCACGATCAGCGTTTCGCCGTCCGGCAGCCAGGCCACTTCGTGCGGGCCGATGCCGTGGGTCGGGATTTCACCGGTATGCACCAGGCGCTCACCCTCGAAGCGGTACACACCGAGCAGGCCACGGCCGGGATCGGTGGTGTCGTTCTCGGTGGCATACAACCATTCGCCGCCTTTGTGCACCACGGCGTGGCCGTAGAAATGCCGGTTCGGCTGCGAGGTGATCGTCTGCAACAGGCGCCCGTCGCGCAGGTCGACCAAGTAGCTTTCGGTACCGGGGCGACGGGCGACGAACAAGGCGATCGGCTGTTCGGGGTGGTGGATGATAGCGTGGCAACGCTGGGCGACCTGGGTGCTGAACACCTGGGTGCCGTCCAGGCGGAAACCGACGGCATAGTGCTTGCCGTCGCCATCGTCACGCGCCGAGAGCAGCAGGGGTTCGCTGCCTTTGTTGCGGAACAGGCTCCAGCCGCCCAGGGTCAGGGCGCTGAGCAATACGCTACCGAGTTTGAGGGCCTGGCGTCGCAGCATGATCAGTCACCGTCGTTGGCATTGAAGCCCAGCTGGATGTTCAACGCCTTGGCCAGCTCGCCTTCGTGCAGGCGGTGGACGACGTTGAGGCTGTCGTAGATCTGGTTGAGGGTTTGCTGGCCAGCCTCGTCGGCCAGCAGCTCGCCCAGGGTCTTCTGGTTGTCGGCCAGCAGCTTGAGCGAGGTAGCGTAGGCGTCGTCGATCTTGCCGGCCAGCGCTTTCTGATCGCTGGGCAGCAGGCCGCGCATGCCCTGGTTGTCGACCCCGACCCACACGGCCTGGGCCGCCTTGAGGGTGGCTTCCAGGCTTTTCATGGAAGAATGGCTGCGCCAGGCTTCCGCCTGCAGCGGCTGTGGAATGCCCTTGCTCTGACGGCCCATCGGCGCGCCCAGTTTTTTCTTCAGGCTGTCCAGTGCAGTGACCTGCGAGCGCAGCAGGTCGGCGATTGCCTCGTGCGAGTCGGCGTAGCGCTGGTTGGGGAACTTGGTCATCTGCGAGAGCATGCCGTCGGTGCTGTTCCAGCCCTTGAGGATCTCTTCGGCCAGCGCCTTCTGGTGTTCGCCAATGGCCACCAGCAGCGGGCAGTAGCGGGCTTTCTGCTCGGCTGTGGCGATGTCCGGCTTGCTGTCGAACAGGATGTACTCGTACGCCGACAGGCCACGTACCACCACGCTGGCCTTGCCCAGGGCGGCAGCGTCTACCGGCTTGTCGCCGTTGACCAGTTGCTCGACCTGGCGGCCCACCAGGTTCTTCTTGTCGGGCCAGAACTGTACCTGCCACGCGCGGTTGCCTTCGGCCAGCGGGCCGACCAGCAGCGGTTGCAGTTCAGCCCAGGCCTTTTGCGCATTGAGGAAGTCGGCGCGGGCCTTGTCCAGGCTTTCCTTGCCTTCGCAGTAGGCCAGGGCGCTGGCAGCCAGCGCACGGTCGGCTTCGACCCAGCGGCTGTAGGTTGGCAGGATCACCTGCTTGGCGATGGCCGCCGAGGTGACTGCTTGCGGGTCCTGCGGCGAGCAGGCACCGAGAGCAAGTGCGGCGAGGCTGGTGAACAACAGTTTGGGTCGGAACATGCCCGGCTCCTTAGCGCGTTTAAAGTGAGTTCAGGAACGCCAGCAACGCGGCGCGTTGCTCGGCATCGAATGTGAGCACGAAGTTGCGTGCCGCCTCGGCTTCGCCACCATGCCAGAGCACGGCTTCCAGCAGGTTGCGGGCGCGGCCGTCGTGCAGGAACTGGCTGTGGCCACTGACGGTTTCGCTCAGGCCGACGCCCCATAGTGGCGCGGTACGCCAGTCCTGGCCGTTGGCGGCGAATTCGGTACGCTCGTCAGCCAGGCCCGGGCCCATGTCATGCAGCAACAGGTCGCTGTAGGGGCCGATGACCTGGTTGGCCAGTTCGGGCTCGGCCGCATCGGCGGCGGTGGTGAATTGCGGTGTGTGGCAACCCTGGCAGCCGGCCTGGTAGAACAGGTTCTTGCCGGCCAGTACCTGCGTCGACCCTACGTCGCGGCGCGCCGGTACGGCCAGGTTGCGGGTGTAGAAAGTGACCAGGCGCAGGATGTTGTCGCTGACTTCCTTTTCGCCGTTGGCGCCGTCGCCGTTGGGCGCGGCCAGGCAGTCGGCCTGCGCCGCGGTGCAGTCGTCGCCAGGCTGCAGGGTGGTGGTCAGGCCCATGTCGCCGGCAAAGGCGTGCACGTTCTGCTGGTTGACATTGGGCTGCCCGGCTTTCCAGCCGAAGCGGCCGATCACGGTCTTGCCCTGGGCATCATCCCACACCCGGTTGGCCCGCCCGCGGATACCGTCGCGGTTGCGGTCGTCCGGGTCTTCGTTGGCCAGCAGGTCGGCTTCGGGGATGGCTTCGAGCAGGCCCAGGCCGATCATCGGCGGCGCCACCCTCGCTGAAAAGCGCGTGTCGGGGTGCATCACGCCGTAGCCAAGCTGGGTGATCTGCAGGGTCGGCTTGCGCAGCTCGACCTGGTGGCCATCCTTGAACGAAACAGTCTGGCTGCTGTAGCTCACCCGTACCTTGCCTTCTGGCGCCACCCCGGGAATGGCCATGTCCTGCAGCTGGGTGCCGTACACTGGCTCCGGCACCACGCCAAGGCGCTCGATCACCTTGGCCAGGTAGGGCTGATCGGGGATCGACAGGCGTACCAGCATGCCCACGGCGTTGTTGTCATCCAGTTCGGGCGGGTGGCCACGGCCGTCGCGCACGTGGCAGTTCTGGCAGGCGTTGGTGTTGAACAGCGGACCCAGGCCGTCACGCGCGGTCGTGGTCGATGGGGCGATCACCCAGGGGTTGCGGAAAAAGCTGTTGCCCACGGCAAAATCCAGGCGCCGCTCGGGCGAGAGGTTGGCCGAAGGCAGGGAATAGGCGTTGCGGTCGCTGCGCTGCACGGTCGCCTTGCCGCCTGACAACGCTTCGCCGGGCTCGGCCTGGGTAAAACGCGGGGCGTCGTCACAGGCGGCGAGGGCGAGGGCCAGCAGCAGCAGGGGGAGTCGGGACAGCGACAAGGACATCGAAAATCCTGGGCGTGAGCGAAAAACCGGCGTGCAAGCTTAGCAGGGTGGGGAAGTTTGAATAAGAGCAATTTGCAATTGCTGGATGAAATCGGTGTCAGTTGGCCAGAAGCCAAAAAGGCGACCCGAAGGCCGCCTCTTTCATGAACCGCTACCGCACGATCAGAATTCGTGATCCGCAGTATCCGGGTTCAGGTTGGAAATGCCCAGCTTGCCTGCGGCCTGCTCGATCGCGCCGGTCTGCTTGACCAGCGAAGCGATGGCATCACGCACGATCTGATTGCCGGCGGTGTTGTCGGCAGCGATCAGCTGGTCGTAGTGCTCGCCTTTGAGGGCGTGGTCGACGATCACCTGGATCTTGGCTTCGGTGGCTTCCAGGTCGGCCTTGAGGGTGGCGTCGGCGGCCGGGTCGACCTTGGCTACCAGCGACGACAGGCTTGGGCCTGTCACCTTGCTGCCGTCCGGACGGGTGTACTCGCCCAGGTAGACGTTGCGGATGCCCTTGGCGTCGTAGAAGTGCGAGTAGTGAGTGTTGTCGCTGAAGCAGTCGTGCTCGTCTTCCGGCGAGTTGGCTTCCAGCGAAACTTTCATGCGCTCGCCCGCCAGTTCGCCCAGCGACAGGCTGCCCATGCCGAACAGCATCTTGCGCAGGCCGTCGTTGACCGATTCGGCTTCCAGCTTGGCGCGGTAGTTGTCGGCCACGTTCGGTGCCCAGTTGCCGACCATCTCTTCGAGGTCCTTGACCAGCAGGTCGGTGACGGCCTTCAGGTAGGCGCGGCGACGGTCGTTGTGGCCGCCAGTGGCGCCCTGGCCTTCCAGGTAATCGGAAGCCGGACGGTTGCCAGCGCCCGGGCCGGTGCCGTTCAGGTCCTGGCCCCAGAGCAGGAACTCGATGGCGTGGTAGCCGGTGGCAACGTTGGCTTCGGAGCCGCCCAGTTCGTTCAGGCTGGCCAGCTTCTCGGGGGTGATGTCCTTGACGTCGATTTTCTCTTCGCCCACCTGGATCTCGGTGTTGGCGATGATGTTGGCGCTGGCGGCCGGGTTGCCCAGGGCGTGCTCGTAGCTCTTGTCGACGTAGTCGATCAGGCCTTCGTCCAGGGGCCAGGCGTTCACTTGGCCTTCCCAGTCGTCGATGATGGTGTTGCCGAAGCGGAACGCTTCGCTCTGCAGGTACGGTACGCGCGAGGCGAACCAGGCTTCCTTGGCGGCCTTCAGGGTTTCGTCGTTGGGCTTGGCCAGGAACGCGTCGACAGCGGTCTGCAGGGTTTTGGCGGTGCTCAGCGAGTCGCTGTATACGGCGTAGACCAGCTCGGCGTAATGCTTGACCACTGCTTTACCGGCGGCTTCGTCGACGGCCCCTGGCGCGGCAGCGGTGGTGCTGGCGGCAGCAGGTGCCTGGGCTTGCGGAGCAGCAGCCTTGTCATCTTTTTCGCCGCAACCGGCAAGGGCGATGGCGATGGCCAGCAGACTGGCCGAGGCCAGAGGCATACGAATCATTATTGGTTTTCCTGCGTCGTGTGGTTGGACAGTGCGCCGAGGCACGCGAAACCACAACATCATGCGAAAGATTTGCATTTGCTGTAAAGGGGCGGGGGCGCAATTGATGTAAATGCGGGTCACGGCCTGTAACCGGCGGGTTGCGTCAGAACATCGAAACCTGGTTACGCTGGGCCTGCTTGAGGAATTGGGTGAGCTCACGGGCCGACAGCGGCTTGCTGTAGTGGTAGCCCTGGCCCTCATGGCAGCCTTGGGCGACGATGTAGGTTTCCTGTTCGACGGTTTCCACGCCTTCGGCAATTACCTGCATGCCCAGGCTCTTGCCCAGCTGGATGATGGCGCGAACGATGGTGGCATCGTCATCGTCGTCGAGCAGGTCCTGGACGAAGCTCTTGTCGATCTTGATCTTGTCCAGCGGCAGCGATTTCAGGTAGCTGAGCGACGAGTAGCCGGTGCCGAAGTCATCGATGGCAATCAGCGCCCCTGAGCGGCGCAGGCTCAACAGGTGCTGGGCGGCGGTGCTGATGTCCTCCATCAGGCCTGTCTCGGTGACTTCCAGCTCAAGGCTGCGCGGCGGCAGGCGGTAGGCCTGCAACAGGTTGTTGACCACCCGCGGCAGTTCGCTGTGGTGCAGCTGCACGGTCGACAGGTTGACCGCCATGCGCAGGTCGCTGAAGCCTTGGTCATGCCATTCGCGCAGTTGCCGGCAGGCCTGGTCGAGCACCCATTCGCCGATGCTGATGATGCTGCCGTTCTGTTCGGCCAACGGAATGAACTGGTCCGGTGGCACCATGCCCAGCTCTGGGTGCTGCCAGCGCAGCAGCGCCTCGACCCCGACAACGCGGTGGTCGCGGTAGCTGATCTGGGGTTGGTACACCAGGTAAAGCTGGTTGCGCGGCAGGGCCTCGCGCAGGTCCTTTTCCAGCTCGCGGCGGCGGCGCATCTCACTGTCGACGCTGGCGATGTAGAACTGATAGCGGTTGCGCGAACGGGCCTTGGCCAGGGTCATGGTCTGTTCGGCTTTTTGCAGCAGTTTCTCGGTGCTGTCGCCATCTTCGGGGAACAGGGTGATGCCGATGGTGGCGCGCAGGCGAATCTGCTGATGGTCGAGGTCGAACGGCACTTCCAGGTCGTCAAGAATGCTCTGTGCCAGTTCGGCGGCCTCGTAGGGCTGTTCGATGTTGGCTTGCACCAGGGCAAACTGGTCACCGCCCAGCCGTGCCAGCGCACCCAGGCGGCCGCTGTGGGCGCGCAGGCGGTCGGCCAGCGCCAGCAGCAGTTGGTCGCCGACCTGGTAGCTGAATTGCTCGTTGATGCCCTTGAAGTCGTCCAGGCCCACGCACAGCACTGCCACACGGTGCTGCAGGCGGCCGCCGTCGACGAGGATCTTGTCCAGCTGCTGCTGCAGTTGCTGGCGGTTTGGCAGGCCAGTGAGGAAATCGTACTGGGCCATGCGTTGCAGGCTGTTCTCGGCCTCATGGCGCAGGTGGGTGTTGCGCTCGATCGATGCCAGCAACTGGTTGGCGGTATTGACCCACAGGCCCAGCTCGTTCTTTTCGTGGCCCTTGAGCAGCGGAATCTGGTGCTGGCTGGGGCGATCGGGGTTGATCTGGGTGAGGTGCTCGATGATTTTCGACAGGGGTTTGGTCAGCAGCCAGTGATAGACCAGGTACAGCACCAGGCCCATCGCCAAGGCCCGTAGCACGCCGGAGACGAAGATGATCACCGCGTTGATCAGGAAGTCTTCACCGTAGGAGGAGGTGTCGAGGGTGATGCTGAGGTCGCCGTAATATTCGCTGTAGGGGCCGCGACCGACCAGTTGCGTGGTGTAGGTGCGTTCCTGGCCGAAGATCAGGTCGGTCAGCCAGCGCATCGACATGTCCTGCAGCGGGCGGGACTTTTCTGCCAGCATGGTTTCGTTGGGGTGGCCGATGGAGGCCATGCGCACCGATTCGTCCTGGAACAGGCCTTCCATTACCTGCATGCCCATTTCGCGGTCCAGGCTGTACACCGCCTGGGTTGAAGGGTCGCGGAACATGTCGAGGATGCGCTGGGCATCGTTGTTCACAGCCTGGCGGGTCTTGTAGGTGTCATAGACGATTTGCGCACAGCTGAGCACGACGCCGACCGCCAGCGCCGACAGCAGCACGACCCTGAGCAACTTGACCGACAAGCTGTTCCGCAATTCCAGCTTCAATGGGGTTTCCTTAATCCATGCGCATGGCATCATTTTGCCATCAATGATGACGATACACTACCGGCCGACCATGAGCAGTGTATCGGTTGCCTGACCCCGCAACTTGAGTGCGCTGTAGCAATCTTCCAGAGGGTTGATGTTAGCGTGCTATGCGGGCTGAGCAAGCAAAAGTGTGCCGGCCCTGCCCCGCGGTGCAGGCATAAAAAACCCGGCACATGGCCGGGTTTTTTCAGGGCTGAATGACTCAGGCCTTGAAGGTCTTGCCTTCGAACTGTTCAGCAACGAAGGCCCAGTTGACCAGGTTCCAGAACGCCTCGACATACTTCGGACGCATGTTGCGGTAGTCGATGTAGTAGGCGTGTTCCCAGACGTCGCAGGTCAGCAGCGGGGTGTCGCCGCTGGTCAGCGGGCAGCCGGCGCCGATGGTGCTGGCCAGGGCCAGGGAACCGTCAGCTTTCTTCACCAGCCAGCCCCAGCCGGAACCGAAGGTGCCAACCGAAGTCTTGGTGAACTCTTCCTTGAACTTGTCGAAGGAACCGAAAGCGGCGTTGATGGCGTCAGCCAGGGCACCGGTTGGTTGGCCACCGGCGTTGGGTGCCAGGCAGTTCCAGTAGAAGGAGTGGTTCCAGACTTGAGCGGCGTTGTTGAAGATGCCGCCCGAAGAGCTCTTGACGATCTCTTCCAGGGACTTGCCTTCGAATTCGGTGCCTGGGACCAGGTTGTTCAGGTTCACGACATAGGTGTTGTGGTGTTTGTCGTGGTGATACTCCAGGGTTTCCTTGGAGATGTGCGGCTGCAGGGCATCGTGGGCGTACGGCAGCGGCGGCAATTCAAAAGCCATGGTGGATCTCCTGATTCAGGTCTGTTTGCGGTTTGCGCAAGGCCGATCACGGGCGGCCCGATAAGCGTCGGCGAGTTTTTACTCTTTGCGACGCAAGGGCTGGATCATAGCACCGGGCCCGGCGCATAACCACGCAACAAAGATAGGGAATAGAGGTTCCAGAGCGCTTGGCGGGGGGCGACAGGTGGTGGGGGGGCATGACGGGCACCGACGAAGCCAACTCAGCTGAAAACCAGCTGCGCCGCCACCGCAAACATCATCACCGCCACCATCAGATCAAGCATGCGCCAGGTCGCCGGCCGCGCCAGCCAAGGTGCCAGCCATGCCGCGCCAATCGCCAAGGTCGAGAACCACAGCAGCGAAGCACTCGCCGCTCCGGCCACATAGGCCCCAGGCTCGGTCTGCTGTGCCCCCAGCGAACCGATCAGCAACACCGTGTCCAGATACACGTGCGGGTTCAGCAGGGTCACCGCCAAGGCACTCAGCAGCACCGCGCGCCGCGAACGCGTACCCTGGCCTTGCTGATGTTGCAGGCTCTGTCTGGAGCAGGCACTGCGCAGCGCCTTGGCGCCGTACCAGATCAGAAACACCGCGCCACCCCAGCGGGCCACCGCCAGCAAGGTCGGGTTGTGTGCCAGCACCGTGGCCAGGCCGAACACGCCGGCGGCCACCAGGATGGCGTCACAGACAATGCACAGTGCCGCCACCGGCAGGTGATGCTCGCGGCGCAGGCTCTGGGCCAGGACGAAGGCATTCTGCGCGCCGATGGCCATGATCAGGCCGAAGGCCACCAGCATGCCGTTGAGATAGCTTTGCCACATGGCGAGTACTCCGTAAAAGATGCTGGCAATTTTGTGGGTTTGTGGCCTATAAGAAAAACAAATAAAGCTGATCTGGCATTAGGAAATGTGATGTTCGATTACAAACTGTTGGCCGCCCTTGCGGCGGTGATCGAGCAGGCTGGTTTCGAGCGCGCGGCGCAGGTGCTGGGCCTGTCGCAATCGGCCATCTCGCAGCGCATCAAGCTGCTTGAAGCGCGGGTCGGCCAGCCGGTGCTGATCCGCGCCACGCCGCCCAGCCCGACCGAAGTCGGCCGGCAGTTGCTCAACCATGTGCAACAGGTACGCCTGCTTGAGCGTGACCTGCAGCGCCAGGTACCGGCGCTGGACGAAGAGGGCATGCCGGAGCGCCTGCGCATCGCCCTCAATGCCGACAGCCTGGCCACCTGGTGGGCCGGCGCCGTGGGCAACTTTTGCGCGCAGCAGAACGTGTTGACCGACCTGGTGGTAGAGGACCAGGACGTGGGCCTCAAACGCATGCGCGCAGGCGAAGTGGCGGCCTGCCTGTGTGGCAGCGAGCGCCCGGTAGCCGGCGCACGCAGCCTGCCGCTGGGCGCCATGCGCTATCGGGCGCTGGCCAGCCCCGGGTTCATGGCGCGGCATTTTCCCCACGGTTTCGTGGCCAGTCGCCTGGCCCGCACCCCGGCAATCGTGTACGGCCCGGATGATTTCCTGCAACACCGCTACCTGGCATCGCTGGGCATCGAGGACGGCTTCCTGCACCACCTGTGCCCGTCTTCCGAAGGCTTTCTGCGCATGACCGAGGCCGGGCTGGGCTGGGGGCTGGTGCCCGAACTGCAGGCCCGCGAGCAACTGGCCGGCGGGCAACTGGTGGAAATCTGCAGCGATACTCCCATCGATGTGCCGCTGTACTGGCATCATTGGCGCAATGGCGGGCAATTGCTCGCGCAACTGACTGACCACCTGCGGCACACCGCACGACAATGGCTGGTGCCCTTGTAGCCACGGCTGGCGTCTGTTGCATCTGAAATCTGGCGAGACGGAGTCTTACATGCGAATTCTGGTCACCGGCGCGAGTGGCTTCATTGGCGGGCGCTTTGCGCGCTTCGCCCTGGAGCAGGGCCTGGACGTACGGGTCAGTGGCCGCCGCGCCGAAGGGGTCGAACACCTGGTCAAGCGCGGCGCCCAGTTCATCCCCGGCGACCTTGGCGATGCCGAACTGGCCAGGCGCCTGTGCCAGGGCGTCGAGGCCGTGGTGCACTGCGCGGGTGCGGTGGGCAACTGGGGGCGCTACCAGGACTTCTACCAGGGCAATGTGGTGGTCACGGAAAACGTGGTCGAGGGCTGCCTGAAGGAGCACGTGCGGCGCCTGGTGCACTTGTCATCGCCCTCGATCTATTTCAATGGCCGCTCGCGCCTGGACATCCGCGAAGACCAGGTACCCCGGCGTTTCCATGACCATTACGGGCAAACCAAGCATCTGGCGGAACAGAAGGTGTTTGGCGCCCAGGAGTTCGGCCTCGAAGTGCTGGCGCTGCGCCCGCGCTTCGTCACCGGCGCCGGCGATACCAGCATTTTCCCACGGCTGATGCAGATGCAGCGCAAGGGCCGCGTGGCGATCATCGGCAACGGTCTGAACAAAGTCGATTTCACCAGTGTGCACAACCTCAACGAGGCACTGCTCAGCGCCTTGTTCGCCGACGACCGGGCGCTGGGGCAGGCCTACAACATCAGCAACGGCCAGCCGCTTCCGCTGTGGGACGTGGTCAACTACGTGATGCGCAGGATGCAGCTGCCACAGGTTACCCGTTACCGCTCCTATGGCCTGGCCTACAGCCTGGCTGCGCTGAACGAGGCGGCCTGCATGCTGTGGCCGGGGCGCCCGCAACCGACCCTGTCGCGCTTGGGGATGCAGGTGATGAGCCGTGATTTTACCCTGGACATCAGCCGCGCCCGGCAGTACCTGGACTACCAGCCCAAGGTCAGCCTGTGGACGGCGCTGGACGAATTCTGCGCTTGGTGGAAGCACCAGCCGCCGGGGCAGTGAAGCCGCCGGGCGGACAATGGTCATCAATGCGCCGCGCTGGCGGTTTATACTCGTGCCTCTTTGCGACTACCGCGGTTGAATGTATCCATGCGTAACCATGCTCATGATGACTACGATGACGTGCCTTCCTTGCGGGCGGGCACGGTTGATGATGACGAACTGCTGCCGGCGCACGTGGTGCGCAGCCGTCAGAAAGCGGCCCGCGGCGCCAGTACCGCGCCGCTGTGGGCATTGCTGTGCGCCTCGTTCATTGCCCTGGCGGGCCTGGGCTGGTGGAGCTTCCAGCAGATCTCGCTGATGGAGCAGCAACTGGTGGCAACCCAGGAAAGCTTTGCCCGTATCAGTGAAGAGGCCGCCGGGCGTTTGCAGGCAATCAGCGGCAAGGTCGAGGCCAGCGAGTCGGGCGCCACCACCAGCAGCGAGGCCCTGAAGCGGCAGCTTCGCCAATTGCAGCAGGGTGTGGCCGGGCAGACCGGCGACCTTGGCAAGCGCCTGGAGCAGGTGCTGGCCGACACCCGTGAACAGCAGAAAGCCGTGACCGAGCTGCAAGGCCAGCTACAGGCCCAGCTGAAGCTGGTGAATGGCGAACTGGCTGCGTTGCGCTCTGGGCAGGTTGACGGTGGCAAGCTGGATGCCAAGCTCAAGGGCCTGGACGAGCAGGTTGTCGCACTGAAGGCTGCGCAGGTCGATGGCGGCAAGCTGGACGCGCAGCTCAAGAGCCTGGACAGCGAGGTGGCTGCGTTGAAGAAGCAAGGCAACCCGAGCGCGGCCATCCAGAGCCTGGAGCAGGACATGGTGGTGCTCAAGAGCCAGATCGACAACCGCCCGGCCGCAGCTGCGGCCAGTGGTGCTTCGGTGCAGGAGTTCGATGCCTTCCGCGCGCAGACGACGCGTAACCTGAACACCTTGCAAAGCCAGGTGCAGAACCTGCAGAAGCAGATCAGCGCCCGGCCGTAAGATCATCCGCGTCTCCTTCGCCGGCACGCCCGCTCCCACATGCCTTTTGTGGAAGCGGGCGTGCCGGCGAATGGTCCAGGATCACAAGCGCGGATAATCGATGTAACCCACCGGCCCCTTGGCATAGAAGGTTTCCGGCCGAGCCTCGTTCAGCGGCGCATCCGCCGCCAACCGCGCCGGCAGGTCGGGGTTGGCGATGAATGGCACGCCAAACGCAACCGCATCGGCTTTGCCGCTGGCAAGGGCGGCATTGGCACTGGCTTTGTCAAAACGCTCGTTGACGATGTAAGGGCCACCGAATGCAGCCCTGATCAGCGGGCCGATGCTGTCATCGGCTTCCCGCTCCCGCGAGCAGATGAAGGCGATGCCGCGTTTGCCCAGCTCCCGGGCCACATAGGTAAAGGTTTCTGCTCGGTCGGCGTCGCCCATGTCGTGGGCATCGGCACGCGGCGCCAGGTGCACGCCTACCCGGTTTGCGCCCCACACCTCGATTGCCGCGTCGGTTACTTCCAGTAGCAGCCGCGCACGGTTTTCCAGCGAGCCACCATAGCGGTCGGTGCGCTGGTTGGTGCTGCTCTGCAAAAACTGGTCGAGCAGGTAGCCGTTGGCGCCGTGGATCTCCACACCGTCAAATCCGGCGGCCTTGGCATTTTCGGCGCCACTGCGGTAAGCCTCGACCACATCGATGATTTCTTCGGTTTCCAGCGCGCGCGGGGTGGGGTAGTCACTGAGCGGGCGCACCAGGCTCACATGGCCCTTGGCCTGAATCGCGCTGGGGGCCACCGGCAGTTCGCCGTTGAGATAGCTGGGGTGTGAGATGCGCCCTACGTGCCACAGTTGCAGAAAAATGCGCCCGCCTGCGCCGTGTACCGCCTTGGTTACGTTGTTCCAGCCTCGGACCTGCTCATCGTTCCAGATGCCGGGGGTATCCGGGTAGCCAACGCCCATGGCGCTGACCGAGGTCGCTTCGCTGAGAATCAGCCCGGCGCTGGCGCGCTGCACGTAGTACTCGGCCATCAGCGCATTGGGGACGCGGCCCTCGTCGGCACGGCAGCGGGTGAGTGGGGCCATGATGATGCGGTTGGGCAGTTGCAGGTCGCCCAGGGTGATCGGATCGAAAAGCGTGGTCATAACGGTTACCTGCTGGTCAAAGCGCTTGGCGCAGTTGTTCGAGGAACGCCTGGAGGGTGGCTTCGTCGCGTCTGAAGAAGTGCCATTGGCCGATCTTCTGGCTGCGGATCAGCCCGGCGCGCTGCAATGTCGCCAGGTGGGCGGAAACAGTCGACTGCGAGAGGCCGCAACGTTGGTCGATCTGCCCTGCACACACACCGTTATCGGTGCTGTGGTACTGGTCGGGAAAGTGCGTTGCCGGGTCTTTCAGCCAGCTGAGGATTTCTCGCCTGACCGGGTGGGCCAGCGCTTTTATTATTTCGTCGAGATCGAGAGGCATGGGTTGAGGCTCTCTGTAGCGGCATATCGCGATAGGGCGAAATGTAAATCGGAAAATGACGATATACAAATATGAAAACGTTCTTGACTGAGTGCCAAACGCTATATCGGGTTATGACGATATACCCCCAGGCGATGCTAGACTGCGCTGATGAACTACCTCGCACACTTGCACCTGGGCGGCCCGGCGCCGCAACAACTGCTTGGCAGCCTGTATGGCGATTTCGTCAAAGGTTCGCTGGAGGGGCGTTTCCCACCTGCGCTGGAGGCGGCGATACGCCTGCACCGGCATATCGACAGTTACACCGATCAACACCCCTTGGTGCTGGCGGCGTTGGCACGTTTCCCACGGGAGCGGCGACGCTTCGCGGGTATTGTCCTGGATGTGTTCTTCGACCATTGCCTGGCGCGGCATTGGCATGACTACGCCGAGCAGCCGCTTGAGCAGTTTACCGATGAGTTCTATCAGGTATTGCTGGCCGAGCCAGAGCTGCCCGGGCGGCTGGCCCGGATCGCGCCGTTCATGGCAGCGGATGACTGGTTGGGCGCATATGGTGATTTTGCCACTCTGGAGCAGGTGTTCAATGGCATCGCCCGGCGGCTGTCGCGGCCGGAGGGGCTGGCAGGGGTGATGGGGGAACTGGAAAAGCTGTATGAGCCGCTGATGCTGGACTTCAGGGAGTTTTATCCGCAGTTGCAGGCGTTTGCGGCGGCGGGGCGTCGGGGACTGCATCAGGGCTGACAGGTGCTTGCCGAAAGATATGCAGCGCCTGTGAGATCGCGCGCCGCGCGGGCGGCGCTGGATCTCACAGGCGCTGCTTATGTTGTGGCACTCAAGCAGCCCGCGCCTGCCGCCGTGGTGCTACCTCAACGTCTTCAACCCCAAACAGCGCCAGGTGAATCGCCTGCTGCGCCTGCACCGCCAGCACCGCGCGTTCCTTGCCCACACTACCGATCGGTTGCAGCATGTGAATGCAAACCTCACCCCGCGGCTGGGCAAACAGGCGCATCAGGTGCGACACCATGTCGTCATCGCCAATGAACGGCGCAATCGTGTCGATCTGGCCATCGCGCAGGTACTGGATAGCCACCGGCTGCACCGCCACCCCACGGTCGATGGCGCCTGCCAGCAGACGCCCATGAAAGGTGCGCAGGCTGCGGCCGTTGGTGGTGGTGCCTTCGGGGAAGATCAGCAACGGCCGGGCCAGGCCCAGTTGCCCGGCGATCTGCTCGCGCAGGCGCTGGCTGTCGCCGCCGCCACGGCGGATGAACAGGGTGCCGGCTTTTTCCGCCAGCCAACCGGCCACTGGCCAGTGGCGCACTTCAGCCTTGGACAGGAACGACAGCGGCAGCAGCATGCCCAGCAACGGTATGTCGGTCCAGGAAACATGGTTGCTGACCCACAGCATCGGCCGTTGCGGCAGCGCGCCCACCACCCGCACATCGAAGGGCAGGGCGGCGACCAGGCGTTTCATGAACAGGCAGCTCCAGCGCTGGCGGCGCTCGATCGGCGCCTTGAAGCCCAGGCGCTCGCCCACGGCGATCACGCTGGCCATCAGCATGCCCAGAAGCAGCACCAGCAGCAGGCGAGTGAGGCGGGCCAGTGCCCGCAACTTCGGCATCAGACCGCTGCCTTGAAGTGGCGGGCGTAGCGTGGGCACAGATCGTCACGCTTGAGCAGGATGAACACGTCGGCTACCTGGAAGTCTTCGTCCCAGCACGGCTCGCCGCAGATCTTCGCGCCCAGGCGCATGTAAGCCTTGAGCAGTGGTGGCATTTCGGCGATGACGTTGCCGGGCAGGGCCAGCTTCGGCAACGGGTTCTTCGGCTCGGCGCGCAAGTGTTCGGTGCACAGGTAGCGCTCACGCAGGCGCTGCATCACAGCGTGGGCCTGCACGCCGCCGTCCTGCATAGGGATGCTGGCGCAGCCCATCAGGTAGCTGTAACGGCCCTCGTTGAGCACTTCGGCCAGTTCGCCCCAGAGCACGGCAATGGTGCCGCCGTTGCGGTAGTCGGGGGCCACGCAGGTACGGCCCAGTTCGAGGATCGGGCCCTGCAGTTGCAACAGACCGTGCAGGCTGAATTCTTCTTCGCTGTAGAAACGGCCCAGGCTGCTGGCGGCCTGATGGTCGAGCAGGCGGGTAGTGGCGACCAGCTTGCCGGTGCTCAGGTCGCGTACGCCAATGTGGCGGCAGTGCACGTCGTAGTCATCCATGTCCAGGCCTTGCTCGGCGCCTCTGAGCCGGGCCTTGAATTCTGCGCTGAACACTTTGTAGCGCAGGGCCTGGGCTTCTTGCAGGGCCGCGGCGCCAACCAGGCGTTCGGCTTGCAGACGGCGTTCAGTGCTGTTGTCGCCAGAGTGAGCGATCCGAGTCATTACGAGTCTCCATAAGCCAGCCATGAAGGGTTGCGGCCGGTCGGCTTTGTTGTGCAAAGTCAGCCTAGGTAGACGCGGTGTCACCCCCGTGAATGTTTGGTGATGCTTGCGTGACACCCCCGAAAGCCTTCACCGAAAGCCCCAGCGAGGAGCTGTCCAATGGCTTGGTTGCAACGACTCAACGACCCGCATCGGCAAACGCTGGCGGGCTCCCTGGGCGAGACCTACGCCGCGCTGCTTGAGCGCCTTGGCCCGGTTGTCCCGTTCGAACTGGCAGTTCTGGGAGGGCGCGCGATGGCCACCCCGGGGCTGGCGTTTCTGCTGGGCTATCAGGCGGCCTTGCGCGTGCTCTGGCCCAGCGCTCCGTCCAGTCTCGGGGCCCTGTGCGCGACCGAGCGGCGCAGTGTGCGGCCGGCAGACATGCGCACGCGCCTGGAGGATTTGCGCCTGACAGGCAGCAAGGACTTCGTCACTGCAGGGCTGGAGGCGCAATGGTTGCTGGTGGCGGCGCGCAGCGAAGCGCCCGGTGCGGCGCCGCAGTTGAACCTGGCAGTGGTGTACCCCGGGGTGCATGGCGTGACCCTGGAGCCACTGCCGACCCTGCCGCTGATGCCAGAGGTTGGCCACGGGCGGGTGCTGCTGGATCATGCCGCCTGCGAGTTGCTGGCCGGTGATGGCTGGGATGTTTATGTGAAGCCGTTCCGCTCGCTGGAGGACCTGTACGTGCTGACCGCATTGACGGCCTGGCTGTACGGCGTAGGGCAGGAATGCGCCTGGCCGCAAGGGTTGCGCCTGCAGTTGCTTGGGCTGCTGGCCGGGTGCGCCGAGGGCAGTCGGCAGTGTGCCGATAGCGTGGCTTGTCATTTGTTGCTGGGCGGGCTGTTTGCGCAGTTTCAGGCGTTGCGCGGGGAAATCGATGCGGCATTGGCGATGGGGCCGGAACACTGGGCACAAATCTGGCAGCGTGACCAAGGGGTAATGGCGCTGGCTGCGGCGGCGCGGGAGAAGCGGCTGAACAAGGCTTGGACTGCTGCGGGATTGTCATGAATGCCTGATAGGTTGTCGTGAACTATTGAATCCTGGGGCCGCTTTGCGGCCCATCGCCGGCAAGCCAGCTCCCACATTGATCGCGCAATGCCCGAGGTATATGCCGTACCTGTGGGAGCTGGCTTGCCGGCGATGGGCTGCACAGCAGTCCCAACGCAGGCGAACGCGATGAAGGCACTTCTGCTGATACTGGCGATGATTACGGGTTGCGCCTGGGCGGAGGAATGGCCTCAGCCTGACTGGCCGATCGATAAGGCTAACCTCAACTGGCAAGCCGTCGACGCCTACGCATTCCCCGCAAACCCCACCTCCGAGCGCAGCGGCATCCGCACCGATGCCCTGCTGATCATCCGCGACGGCCGTATCCTCCACGAGCGCTACGCAGCCCCCACCACCGCCGCCACAGCGCACCTCACCTGGTCGGTCAGCAAGAGCGTACTGGCCACGCTGCTGGGCGTCGCCCAGGGCGAAGGGCGCTTCCAGCTGCAAGACCCGGTCGCTCGTTTCTACCCGGCCATGGGCGCCCACCCCGGCGTGCGCATGGCCGACCTGCTGCACTGGGCCAGCGGGCTGGACTGGCAGGAAGACTACGAGTACGCCCCGCTCAAATCCTCGGTGGTGGCCATGCTGTATACCCGTGGCCGCGAGGACATGGCGGCCTACACGGCAGCGCGGGGCACGGCGGCCAGCCCCGGCCAGCGGTTTCTCTATTCCAGTGGCGATACCAATCTGCTGGCTGGCGCACTGCGCGGCATGCTCGATGCCGGGCAGTACGCCGATTACCCCTGGCATGCGCTGTTCACTCCGCTGGGTATCGACAGCGCAGTGTGGGAGCGCGATCGCGCGGGTACCTATGTCGGGTCTTCCTATCTCTACCTGAGCGCCCGCGACCTGGCCCGAATAGGCCTGCTGATGCAGCGCGACGGCCAGTGGCAGGGCCGGCAACTGCTGCCCAAGGCCTGGGTGGCCTTCAACCGCACGCCATTTGCCCTTGCCCAACCGGTACCCGGCGAGGCCAACCCCGGCGGCCACTGGTGGCTCAACCAGCCACTGGGCGGTGCCCAGCGGCCTTGGCCGAATGCGCCCGCAGACACCTATGCCGCCTTCGGTCACTGGGGCCAGGCGCTTTACGTGCTGCCCGCGCAAAAGCTGGTGATCGTGCGCTATGCCGATGACCGCGACGGCAGCTACCGCCACGATGAGCTGCTCAAGCGGGTACTGGCTGCGTTGGCCGGGGAGGGTGCATGAAGCGCATGTTGTTGCTGGTGCTGGCGGGGCTGTTGTACTGGGCCTGGCAGGAGCGCCAGGCCCTGGCAGACTTCCCCGGCATCCTCTCGGCCTACTCGGCCAAGGAATATTGTTCGTGCCGTTTCGTCATGGGCTTCGAGCAGGCGTATTGCCTGGGCTATGTGCAGCAATGGCTGCCGCTGAGTTCGCTGGAGGAAAACAGCCAGCAGCGCCAGGTGACCGCCGAGGGCCTGGGCCGGCGCAACCAGGCTGCCTGGCAAAGCCAGCGCGAGGGCTGCCGCTTGCTGCCGTGAAGGCGGGCGGGTAAGGTTGGCGGCTTGGTTTCACGAGATCTGTCATGTTCAAGTTGCCCCGTCTGCTACCCGCCCTGCTGCTGGCTTTTTGCCTGCCCGCCCACGCCAATTGGCACCTCGATGGCGAATCGTCTCGCCTGTCATTCATCACCGGCAAGAACGGCGACACTGCTGAAGTGCATCGCTTTCTGGTGCTGCATGGCAAGGTCGACCGCAAGGGCGTGGCGGGGCTGAGCATCGAGATGGACTCGGTCAGCAGCGGCATTCCGTTGCGTGACGAACGCATGCGTGACGGCCTGTTCGAGGTCGAGCGCTTTGCCGAGGCCAAGGTGCAGGCGCAACTGGATCTGCAGCCGATTAACGACCTGGCCAACGGTGCGCAGATCGAGCTGCGCCTGCCACTCACTGTCACCCTGCACGGCCAGTCGCACAGCTACAACGCGCTGTTGCTGGCCACTCGGCTGGACGAACGGCGTTTCCAGGTCGTCACCCTGGAGCCTGTGGTGCTGCGTGCCGAGGACTTCGGCCTGCTGCCAGGGCTGGAAAGCCTGCGCAAGTTTGCCAAGCTCGCGTCCATCAATCCGTCGGTACCGGTTAACGCGGTACTGATTTTCACCGCGCGCTGACATGCCGGGGCCGGTCTTCCCCTGGCGGGATGGCAATCAGTTCGAACTGCTGATCGACGGCCCCGAGTTTTTTCCGCGCATGCTCACCGCGATAGTGCGCGCCGAATTTCAGGTTGACCTGGAGCTGTATCTGGTCGAGGCCGGCGCCTGCGCCGAGGCGGTGGTCGAAGCGCTGGAACAGGCCGCCCGCCGTGGGGTTCGGGTACGCTGCCTGTTCGACGACTACGGCTCGTTGGCATTCAACAGCAAGTTGCGCCAGCGTCTGCTGGACGCGGGCGTGTACCTGCGCTGGTACAACCGCCTGCGCTGGAAGCGCGGCCTGCGCAACCTGTACCGCGATCACCGCAAGCTGCTGCTGGTGGACGAACGCTGGGCGGTGGTCGGCGGCACGGGGGTTACCGACGAGTTCTGGACGCCGGGCGACCAGACCAGCGAGTGGCACGAGGTGATGGTGCAGATGCAAGGGCCGGTGGTAAGCGACTGGCAGCTGCTGTTCGACCGCCAGTGGCACGCCAACAACCGCCGCACCGCCTGGCGCCCCGCCGAAGGCTTCGGCCTGCCGCGCCTGCCCAAGGTGCCTGCACAAGGGCAGGGCATGGCACGGGTCGCCTATGCCGACGCCCGTCAGCATCAGGACATCCTGCATTCGTTGGTGCGGGCCCTGAACAGTGGCAAGCAACGGGTGTGGCTGGCCACGCCGTACTTCCTGCCGACCTGGAGCGTGCGCCGCTCGTTGCGCCGCGCCGCCAGCAAGGGCCTGGATGTGCGCCTGCTGTTGACCGGCCCGCGCACCGACCACCCGTCTGTGCGCTACGCCGGGCATCGTTACTACCCACGCCTGCTGCGCGCCGGGGTGCGCATATTCGAATACCAGCCCTGCTTCCTGCACCTGAAGATGGCCGTGGTAGATGACTGGGTCAGTGTCGGTTCGTGCAACTTCGACCACTGGAACCTGCGCTTCAACCTGGAAGCCAACATCGAGGCGCTGGACCCACCGTTGACCGCCGCAGTGGTGGCCAGCTTCGAGCGTGACTTTGCCCACAGCGAGGAAGTCGACCTCGCCCACTGGCATGCCCGGCCACTGTGGCGGCGCGTCAAGCAGCGGGTATGGGGCTGGCTGGACCGGCTGGTGGTCAACCTGCTCGACCGGCGCGACTGATAGCGGCTATCGTGCATTGACTGTTCACGGGCAATGCAAGGAGTGGGTGCGATGACGGCGAAGAAGATTCTCATGCTGGTCGGCGATTACGTCGAGGATTACGAAGCGATGGTGCCGTTCCAGGCGCTAAGCATGGTCGGCCACACGGTCCATGCCGTATGCCCGGAGAAGGTGGCGGGGCAGACCGTACGCACGGCGATCCATGACTTCGAGGGTGAGCAGACCTACAGCGAAAAGCCCGGGCACAATTTTGCCCTGAACCATGACTTCGTGCGGGTACGGCCCGAGAGTTACGACGCGCTGCTGATCCCGGGTGGCCGCGCGCCGGAGTACCTGCGCCTGGATGAGAAGGTACTGGAACTGGTGCGTGCATTCGACAAGGCCGGCAAGCCGATTGCCGCGGTGTGCCATGGCGCCCAGTTGCTGGCTGCGGCTGGCGTGCTGGAAGGCCGTGAATGCAGCGCTTACCCGGCCTGTGCGCCGGAGGTGCGACTGGCGGGGGGAACGTTCATCGACATCGCTGTGGACCAGGCGCATGTGGACGGCAACCTGGTGACGGCACCGGCGTGGCCAGCGCACCCGGCATGGCTTGCAGCCTTCCTGAAAGTGCTGGGTACCCGTATCGCCTGACCGGGCCACTTCGCGGGCATGCCCGCTCCCACAGGATTACCACTGACTCCGGGAGCAGTGGGATCCCTGTGGGAGCGGGCGTGCCCGCGAAGAGGCCGGTACAGACAATGAGCTTGTCAGGCTCAGGCAACCTGCTCAACCCAGTCATTGAGGTTGTAGTAGTTGCTCACCCGCGCAATCTTGCCGCAGTGGATATAGAAGAACGCCCCCGCCGCCAGCACATAGGTCTGCCCGTTGGCCGCCGGCAACCCCTCGTCATCGGCCAGGTATTCCCCATGCACGGTGAACTCCGCCGCCGCACGGCTGCCGTCGGCGTTCTGCATTACCACGATATCGGCCAGGCGTTCACGGTAGCAGCGGTTCATCTTGTCCATGAACGCGGCAAACCTGGCCTTGCCCATCTGCCGCTCACCCTGGTTGATGTCGTGAATCACGTCTTCGCTGAGCAGCGCCAGAAAGCCCGGCATGTCGCCAGCGTTAAAGGCGGCGTAGTAAGCATTTACAAGTTCGGTAGCGGTCATGGAACAATACCTGTCGTGTAGGGAAAAGGCGGGACGTTGCCTCGGATGATAGGGTTTCCCCTCAAGCCCGGCTTAGCCGAGCGCGTCATCCACATCGACAAAACGACCGCCAAGCATGGAAATACGCCTGTTGCACGGCGCCGCTATCGCGCCTTACATCGATGACCTCGCTCGCCTGCGCCTTACCGTGTTCCGCGAGTTTCCCTACCTTTACGACGGCACCCCGGCGTACGAGGCCGACTACCTGGCGAGCTATGCCCGCTCCGGGCGCAGCCTGGTGGTGCTGGCGCTGGACGACGGCAAGGTGGTCGGTGCCTCCACCGGCCTGCCGCTGGTGGATGTTGCGCCGCAGTTTCAGCAACCGTTCCTGGCCCAGGGGCGCGACCCGGCCAGCGTGTATTACTTCGGTGAGTCGCTGGTATTGCCGCAATACCGTGGCCAGGGCCTGGGGGTGCGCTTCTTTATCGAGCGCGAGTCCTATGCGCACAAACTGGCCGAGTTCGACTACTGTGCTTTCTGCGCGGTCGAGCGGCCCGGCGTTCACCCGCGGCGGCCTGCGGACTACAAGCCGCTGCATGGCTTCTGGCGTAACCGCGGCTTTCTGCACGACCCGTCGCTGCGCACCCGCTATGCCTGGCGCGACCTGGACGAGCAGGAAAGCTCGGAGAAACTGATGTCGTTCTGGCTGAAGGAACTGCCGATATGATCCACCTGGCGGCCTGCCAGTACGCCATTGAGCTGCATGAAACCTGGGACGCCTATGCCGACCATCTGCAAGGCCTTTGCGCCGAGGCGGTGGAAATGGGCGCACGCTTGCTGTTGCTGCCGGAGTACGCCGGGCTGGTGCTCAGTGGCCAGCTGAGTGCCGAGCAGCGGGGGGACCTGAAGGCGTCCATCGCCGGCATCCAGCCGTTGATCGAACCCTGGAAAGCGCTGTGCGAGAGCATTGCCCGACGCTGGGGTATCTACCTGCAACCGGGGAGCATGCCAGTGCTCGACGGCGATGGGTGCTACCGCAACCGTGCCTGGCTGTTCGGCCCCAAGGGCGTACTCGGCTACCAGGACAAGCTGATGATGACCCGCTTCGAGCGCGAGCAATGGGGTATCACCGCAGGCCAGGGATTGCAGGTGTTCGACACCGAACTGGGGCGCCTGGGGATCCTGATCTGCTACGACAACGAGTTCCCGATGCTGGCCCGGCGCCTGGCCGAGGACGGTGCCGACCTGATCCTGGCGCCGAGCTGTACCGATACCGAGGCGGGTTATCACCGGGTGCGTATCGGCGCCCAGGCGCGGGCACTGGAAAACCAGATTGCCGTGTTGCAGAGCCCCACGGTCGGGCTGGCGCCTTGGTCGCCGGCGCTGGACGAGAATCAGGGCCGGGCAGGGCTGTTCGTGCCGCCGGATCATGGGATGCCGGGGGATGGGGTGCTGGCGCTGAGTGAGGACTTGAGCCCGGCTACCAGCCAATGGCTGGTGTGCGAGCTGGATCTGCAGCAAGTGCGGCGGGTGAGGACGCAGGGGCAGGTGTTTACCCGCAGGGATTGGCCGCAGCAGTTTGACAGAGTGCTTTGAAGGCAGGGGCGGCCTCTTCGCGGCGGTTCGACGCCTCGATGAAGCCGCTGGTACAGCAGGCTTACTTCACTTCAACTGCCAGGCTCTCGGCAATCTTGCTCTGCCACAGGGCAGGGCCAGTGATGTGTACCGACTCACCGTTGCTGTCTACAGCGACGGTAACCGGCATGTCCTTGACGTCGAACTCGTAGATCGCTTCCATGCCCAGCTCGGCGAAGGCCAGCACCTTGGACTTGCGGATGGCCTGGGCCACCAGGTAGGCAGCGCCGCCGACGGCCATCAGGTACACGGCCTTGTTGTCCTTGATCGCCTCGATCGCGGTCGGGCCACGCTCGGACTTGCCGATCATGCCCAGCAGGCCGGTCTGCTCGAGGATCTGGCGGGTGAACTTGTCCATGCGGGTGGCGGTGGTCGGGCCAGCCGGGCCTACCACTTCGTCACCCACCGGGTCGACCGGGCCAACGTAGTAGATGAAGCGGCCTTTCAGGTCGACCGGCAGTTCTTCGCCACGGTTGAGCATTTCGACCATGCGCTTGTGGGCGGCATCGCGGCCGGTCAGCATCTTGCCGTTGAGCAGGATGGTCTCGCCCGGCTTCCAGCTGGCCACTTCTTCCGGGGTGATGTCGTCGAGGTTGACGCGACGGGCGCTCGGGCCGGCTTCCCAGACGATTTCCGGGTAGGCGTCCAGCGACGGCGCTTCCAGCTCGGCCGGGCCGGAGCCATCGAGCACGAAGTGCGCGTGGCGGGTGGCGGCGCAGTTGGGGATCATGCACACCGGCAGGGAGGCGGCGTGGGTCGGGTAGTCCATGATCTTGACGTCGAGCACGGTGGTCAGGCCACCCAGGCCCTGGGCGCCGATGCCCAGCTGGTTGACCTTGTCGAACAGCTCCAGGCGGATTTCCTCGATGCGGTTCTGCGGGCCACGGGCTTTCAGTTCGTGGATGTCGATGGACTCCATCAACACTTCCTTGGCCATGACCGCAGCTTTCTCGGCGGTGCCGCCGATGCCGATGCCAAGCATGCCAGGCGGGCACCAGCCAGCGCCCATGGTCGGCACGGTCTTCAGTACCCAGTCGACGATCGAGTCGGACGGGTTCAGCATGGCCATCTTCGACTTGTTCTCCGAGCCGCCGCCTTTGGCTGCGACATCGACCTCGACCTTGTCGCCGGGGACGATGGAGTAGTGGATCACTGCCGGGGTGTTGTCCTTGGTGTTCTTGCGGGCACCGGCCGGGTCGGCCAGGATCGAAGCACGCAGGACGTTTTCAGGCAGGTTGTAGGCGCGACGCACACCTTCGTTGATCATGTCGTCGACGCTCAGGGTGGCGCCGTCCCAGCGCACGTCCATGCCTACGCGCACGAACACGGTGACGATACCGGTGTCCTGGCAGATCGGGCGGTGGCCGGTGGCGCACATGCGCGAGTTGATCAGGATCTGGGCAATGGAATCGCGTGCAGCAGGCGACTCTTCACGCAGATAGGCCTCGTGCATGGCCTGGATGAAATCGACGGGGTGGTAGTACGAGATGAATTGCAGGGCGTCGGCGACGCTCTGAATCAGGTCGTCTTGCTTGATCACGGTCATGCAGCGCGCTCCTCTTAAAGACGGGAACATTCATAGAGACGCTCGACGGTGCCGACCAGCATGTCGAAACGCCTTGCAAAGGCGCGCCGGCAGCATGGCCGACGCAAAAGGCGCGGCAGTATAGCGTGCCTCTGGGTGTGAAACACCTGCGCGTGGTCTGGACCTTGGTCGGCAAGGCGCAGGCATCCTTTTTGCTGGTATTGCCCGCTTGGCATACAGTGGCCTGATGAACGATGGAGAAACACCGACCATGCCGGAACTTTGCGTGGGCGAACGCCGCTGGGTGGTGCCGACCGGCAGCAACCTGCTCGATGCCCTGAACGACGCCGGGCTGCACGTCCCCTATAGCTGCCGCGCCGGCAGCTGCCATGCCTGCCTGGTGCATTGCGAGGTGGGCCAGCCGCTGGATGCCATGCCCGAGGCCCTGGCGCTGGACAAACATGCCCTGGGCTGGCGCCTGGCCTGCCAGTGCCGGGTGGTCGAAGACCTGCGCGTGGCGCTGTTCGACCCGCGGCGCGATGGTGTACCAGCCCGGGTCAGTGCGCTGGACTGGTTCGGTGATGTGTTGCGGGTGCGCCTGCGCCCGGAGCGGGCGCTGCGCTATCAGGCGGGGCAGCATGTGGTGTTGTGGCTGGGCGAGGCCGCGCGGCCTTATTCCTTGGCCAGCCTGCCGGGTGAGGATGATTACCTTGAATTTCATATCGATTGCCAGCGCCCAGGCGATTTTTGCGACAGGGCCCGGGGGCTGAAGCTCGGGGACACGCTGCGGCTGGGCGAACTCAGGGGCGGGGCGTTGCACTACGACCCGGACTGGCAGGAGCGGCCACTGTGGCTGCTGGCGGCCGGTACCGGTCTGGCACCGTTGTGGGGCATCTTGCGCGAGGCGTTGCGCCAGGGGCATCGGGGGCAGATTCGGGTGGTGCATGTGGCACGGGACCGTGCTGGGCATTATCTGGCCGAGGCGCTGATGCAACTGCAAGGCGTGGATGTCGAACTTGTGCTGGCGGAGCAGATGGATGAAGCGCTGGCGCGGTTGCGGCCGTCATCGCGGCAGACGCTGGCGCTGGTGTGCGGAGCGCCGGGGAGTGTCGAGCGGTTTGCCCGACGGCTGTTCATTGCCGGGGTGCCGCGGGGGCAGGTGTTTGCTGATGTGTTTGTGGAGCATGTCTGAAAGCCGGGAGGGCGTTGCCCTCCTTTCGCGACACAAGGCCGCTCCTACCGGGGAATGCATAACCCTTGTAGGAGCGGCCTGTGTCGCGAAGGGCCGCAAAGCGGCCCCTTTCAAGCTAAGGATCAGCCGACCAGCGGATCGCCAACGTGCAGGATCTTCATGCCATTGGTGCCACCGATGGTGTGGTAGCTGTCACCTTTGGTCAGGATCACCCAGTCGCCTTGCTGCACCAGGCCACGCTGGAGCAGTTCGTCGACCGCCGCCTGGCTCACCTTGTCGGCCGGCAGCGAGGCCGGGTCGAATGCGATCGGGTACACGCCGCGGAACATCGAGGCGCGCGCCTGGGTGGCGCGGTGCGGCGACAGTGCGTAGATCGGCACGTGCGAACGCAGGCGCGACATGATCAGCGGGGTGTAGCCGCTTTCGGTCAGGGCGATGATCGCCTTCACGCCCGGGAAGTGGTTGGCGGTGTACATGGCCGCCAGGGCGATGCTTTCGTCGCAGCGCTCGAAGGTGGTGTGCAGGCGATGGCTGGACTTCTGGCTGGTCGGGTGCTTTTCAGCACCCAGGCAGATGCGGGCCATGGCCTGGACGGCTTCGATCGGGTAGGAACCGGCGGCACTTTCGGCCGACAGCATCACCGCGTCGGTGTTGTCGAGCACGGCGTTGGCCACGTCGGACACTTCGGCACGGGTCGGCATCGGGTTCTGGATCATCGACTCCATCATCTGGGTCGCCACGATCACCGCCTTGTTGTTGCGGCGGGCGTGCTGGATGATCTTCTTCTGGATGGCGATCAGCTCGGCATCGCCGATTTCCACACCCAGGTCGCCACGGGCAACCATCACTGCGTCGGAAGCGGCGATCAGCTTGTCGAGGGTTTCATCGTCGGCAACGGCTTCGGCGCGTTCGATCTTGGACACCAGCCAGGCGCTGCCGCCGGACTCGTCGCGCAGCTTGCGCGCGTATTCCATGTCGCTGGCGTCACGCGGGAAGGAAACGGCCAGGTAGTCCAGGTCCATTTCTGCGGCCAGCTTGATGTCGGCCTTGTCTTTTTCGGTCAGGGCCGGTGCGGTCAGGCCGCCACCTTTGCGGTTGATGCCTTTGTGGTCCGACAGCGGGCCACCGATGATCACCACGCAGTGCAGGGCATCAGCGGTAGCAGTCTCGACGCGCATGACCACACGGCCATCGTCGAGCAGCAGTTCGTCACCTACGCCGCAGTCCTTGACCAGATCGGGGTAGTCGATACCGACGATGTCCTGGTTGCCTTCGGTCAGCGAGTGAGCGGTGGAGAAGGTGAACTTGTCACCGATCTTCAATTCGATGCGCTTGTTGGCGAACTTGGCGATGCGGATCTTCGGGCCCTGCAGGTCTCCCAGCAGTGCGACATGGCGGCCGTTCTTGGCAGCGATTTCGCGGATCAGGCGGGCGCGGGCCTTGTGCTCGTCCGGGGTGCCGTGGGAGAAGTTCAGGCGCGCCACGTCCAGGCCGGCAAGGATCAGTTGTTCGATCACTTCCGGCGAGTTGCTGGCGGGGCCAAGGGTGGCGACGATTTTGGTACGGCGGATGGTCATGCACAGACTCCTATAGTGAAGCGCAGCGAAAGGCTACTCCTGAATCTCGCTGTAGTCATTGTTCGGTTGCACTACCTGCGACCAAGGCAGGGTGGCATTTGAACGGGCAGGGTATCCTTGCAAAACGGTGTGAAGATTTGCAGGCAAGCGCCGATACACTGGCATCAAAGGAGATCCCCATGCGAGCCCTGATCGTTTTCGCCCTGGCCGCCAGCGCCGTCGGCTGCACCCGCTGGTCCATGGACCACCACCTGAACAATGCCTATCGCGCCTACGACCGTGGCGACTGCCAGCGGGTGATGCTGGAGCTGTCCCAGGTCGACCGCACCAGCCGCGCCCGACCGTTCATCCACCCCGAGGTTTCGCTGCTGCGCGGCCAGTGCCTGGAGCGCCAGGCGCTGTACGTGGATGCTGCGCAGACCTACCAGTACCTGATCCAGCAATACCCGGGCAACGAATATGCCTATCGGGCGCAGGCACGCCTGCAAACCCTTGAAAAGCTCGGCCATTACCGTGGTGGGGAAGCGGCGGTGGCCAACCCGGTGACGACTGCACCTTGGCGATAACACCAAGGTGTGATTTATTTCACGGGATTTGCGGCGCGCCCTGCGCTAATCTGTAACTCAGCTGTTACAACAACCGCCAGTTCCACGTATTCCTGGCTCAGGTACGGAATGCACTTGCGATCATGTTCAACAAGCGCCACATCGAACGTCACCAACTGCCTTGTGTCCTCAAGGTATTCAACCGCTTTACCGGCCAGGCGCTCGGCCAGCTGGGCAATGCCTCCGAAGACGGGTTGATGGTCATCAGCCAGCTGCCAGTGCTGGTAGGGCCAGATTACGAACTGCAATTGCGCTTGCCACTGGTCGGCGGCGGGCACCAGTTTGTCAACCTGACGGCCAGCTGCCTGTGGTGCCGCGAGGACCAGACGCCGGGGCACTACGACTCGGGCTTCATGCTGTTGCAGGCACCGCGCGAATACGATGAATTCGTTCGCTCATTGCGGGAGTATTTCAGTTTCCTTCCTGCCGACGCTTCGGTTTGAGGCTGCGTTAGAATCGGGTCGACCTCGATACAGGACGACCCCGTGACCTCCAGCATATTCTGGCACGACTACGAAACCACCGGCATCAACCCGCGCTGCGACAGGCCGCTGCAGGTGGCCGGCGTGCGCACCGACTTCGACCTCAACGAGATCGACGATCCGATCAGTCTTTATTGCCGGCCCTCCGACGACATCCTGCCGCACCCGGCCGCCTGCCTGGTGACCGGCATCACTCCGCAGCAGCTGGCCGAACACGGCCTGTGCGAAGCCGAGTTCATGACCCGGGTACACGCGCAACTGGCGCAACCGGGTACCTGTGGCGCTGGCTACAACACCCTGCGCTTCGACGACGAAGTGACGCGCTACAGCCTGTACCGCAACTTTTTCGACCCCTACGCGCGTGAATGGCAGGGCGGCAACAGCCGCTGGGACCTGATCGACATCGTGCGTACAGCCTATGCACTGCGCCCGGACGGTATTCACTGGCCGCAACAGGACGGGCGTACCAGCCTGCGCCTGGAGCTGCTGAGCAAGGCCAATGGCATTGACCATGGGCATGCCCACGAAGCGCTTTCCGACGTGCGGGCAACCATTGCCCTGGCCCGACTGATCCGGCAGCAACAGCCCAAGTTGTATGACTGGCTGTTCCAGTTGCGCAGCAAGCACAAAGTGATGGAGCAGGTCCGTCTGTTGCAGCCACTGGTGCATATATCCGGGCGCTTTTCGGCAGCACGTAGTTACTTGGGCGTGGTATTGCCGTTGGCCTGGCACCCGCGTAACCGCAATGCGCTGATTGTCTGCGACCTGCATCAGGAAACCCTGCCGCTGCTGACGGAAAGTGCTGAAGTACTGCGCCAGCGGTTGTATACGCGCCACGAAGAACTGGCCGAGGGTGAATTACCGGTGCCGCTCAAACTGGTACAGATCAACCGCTGTCCGGTACTGGCGCCATTGTCGGTATTGCGCCCGGCCGATCAACAACGCCTGGGCCTGGACTTGACGTTGTTACAATTGCGCGGCGAACAGTTGGCTAATCAACAGGCGCAATGGCAAGACAAGCTGGAACACATCTTCGGCCCGGAAGACTTTGCCCCGAGTGAAGACCCGGAACAGCAGTTGTATGCTGGTTTTCTGGGTGACCGGGACCGGCGCTTATGCGAGCAAGTTCGTGCGCTGGAACCGGCGCAGTTGGGCCGCGGGCAATGGATGTTCGATGACCCGCGTCTGCCGGAATTGTTGTTCCGCTATCGGGCGCGTAACTTTCCGGATACCTTGACCGGCGAAGAGCAGCAACGTTGGTTTGGCTTCTGCCAGCAGCGCCTGAGCGAGCCACAGTGGGGCGCGCCGAATACCTTGGGCGACTTTGCAAAGGCGTGCCAGCAAGCCTGGGATGGCGCCGACGAGGCGGGCCGGGGTGTGCTGGAGGCCTGGCAAGTGCATGCACGGCAATTGCAGGCACAATTTGCAATTGGCTGAGAGCAGACAAACAAAAACGCCGGCAATGTGCCGGCGTTTTTGTTGAGCGAAGCAAAAGGCGGAGGCGGACAATCAGTCCAGCAGGGTCGCCCAGCTTTCAACCACATCGCCGCCCCAGTTGGCTTTCCACTCTTTCAGGGTTTTGTGGTTGCCGCCTTTGGTTTCGATCACTTCACCATTGTGCGGGTTCTTGTATTGCTTGACCTTGCGCGCACGCTTGGTGGCAGTAGTCTTGACGGCGCCGCGTGGGGCCTTGCTCAGTTTCGACTCTGGGTCGAGCAGGGCAATCACGTCGCGCAGCGACTTGGAGTACTCGCCCATCAGCGTGCGCAGTTTGCCTTCGAACTCCAGTTCTTTCTTCAGCTTGTCATCCTGCGACAGGTTGGCCAGGCGGGCCTGAAGTTCCTTGATGGCTTCTTCGGTAGCGCGGTACTCGTTGATCAGGGACATGGAGTGTTCCTTAATGCGTGTTCAGAAATGTGTGGGGCAATAATAGACAGCCGATACTCGCAAGTAAACATAATATTGGCCAGTTAACTGCTAATTAAGCTGTGACAATATTTCTCTACGTGAACAAAAATTTACATAAATACCGTGCATGTGGTCATGTCTGTCAGACATTGCCCTCAAGCATCTGGCGACCTGGGCGCGCCATCGCGGCTACGATCAATACTGCGTTTTTTCTGGCGGGCCGCTAGAATGAGCGCCTTTGCGAAGTTCTGGAGTCTCATTCATGCGCACCTATCGTCTGGTGATCGCCTGCCCCGACCGTGTTGGCATCGTGGCGAAAGTCAGTAATTTCCTGGCCCTGTACAATGGCTGGATCAACGAAGCCAGTCACCACTCCGATGAGCAGAGCGGCTGGTTCTTCATGCGTCATGAAATCCGCGCCGAATCGTTGCCGTTCGGTATCGAGGCCTTCCGCGAAGCGTTTGCGCCGATTGCCGAAGAGTTCTCCATGACCTGGCGGGTTACCGACTCTGCGCAAAAGAAGCGCGTCGTGCTGATGGCCAGCCGCGAGTCGCATTGCCTGGCCGACCTGTTGCACCGCTGGCACACCGATGAACTGGACTGCGAGATCCCGTGCGTGATCTCCAACCATGACGACCTGCGCAGCATGGTCGAGTGGCACGGTATTCCGTTCTTCCATGTACCCGTCGACCCCAAGGACAAGGCCCCGGCCTTTGCCGAAGTATCGCGCCTGGTTCAGGAGCACACTGCCGACGTGGTGGTGCTGGCCCGCTACATGCAGATCCTGCCGCCGCAGCTGTGCCAGGACTACGCCGAGAAGGTCATCAACATCCACCACAGCTTCTTGCCCTCGTTTGTCGGTGCCAAGCCGTACCACCAGGCTGCCTTGCGTGGCGTGAAGCTGATCGGCGCAACCTGCCATTACGTGACCGAAGAACTGGACGCCGGCCCGATCATCGAGCAGGACGTGGTGCGTGTCAGCCATGCCGACAGCATCGAGGACATGGTCCGCTTTGGCCGCGATGTCGAGAAGATGGTGTTGGCCCGTGGCTTGCGTTATCACCTGGAAGACCGCGTGCTGGTGCATGGCAACAAGACGGTAGTGTTTGACTGATTTCGCAGGGGGCGCAAAGCGCCCCCCAGCACATCTGAGGGAGACACCAATGCCCGGACAGCGCAACCAACCCACCGCTTCACCCCCACCTACGCTCGGCGAAGGCTGCCTGGCCCGTTTCGACCCTGAAGCCCTGGCCGACACCGACGGTACCGATTTCCCGGGCGCTGTCGAACTCTGGCAGCAGCTCAACCCGCCTGGCGCCGCCAGCGCTCCAGCAACGGACGCGCCAGCAGGCACACAAACACCGGCCCACCCGCCAGCAGGTAGAAGTAGTAGGTAACCGCCCGCCATATCAGGATCGCCGCAGCCGCGGTCGAACTGCCCACCAGTGGCGTCAGCAGGCTGGCCGAAGTCAGCTCGGCGGCACCGGCCCCTCCCGGTAGCAGGCTGAACTGCCCTGCACTGAGCGAGAGCATCTGCACCAGGAAGCTGGGGATCCACGCCAGGTCCACGCCCAGCCCCCGCAACACCAGGTACAACACGCTGTAGCGCAGGCTCCAGTGTGCGCAGGTCAGGGTGAACACCAAGGTCAGCGTGCGCTTGGGCAGGCGCCAGGTCTGCGCCAGCGCATCAATGAAGTGCAGTACTTTGCGGGCCCAGCGGCGTTGGCGCTGTCGGCTTACGCCCAGGCGCTGCAGCAGCCTGCCGTTGACGCGCATCACCGTGCGCCGGTAGCGCAATAGCCCGATCAACCCGGCCAGCGCCGTGCACAACATTAATGCACTGCCCAGCAACATGCTCTGCTGGCTACGCCCCAGGCTGTGAAACAGCGCGTAGCCAGCAATCGCCAGCATCGCGCAGAAGAAGAACACCAGGTCGTTCAACTGGTCCATGGCGAACACTGCACCGCTGTGCGCCGGGCGTATGCGGTCGCGTGATAGCAGGGCCATCAAGGTCAACGGCCCGCCGCTGCCACCGGGCGTGGTGCAGATCGCGAACTCGGTGGCCATCACCACGCCCAGGCTGCGCAAGGGCCCCAGCCGTGCGCCATGCTGGCCGAGCAGCAGGCGCAGACGGATGGCATTGATCACCCAGCACAGCAGGATCATGCCCAGCAGGGTCAGCAGCAGTGTCGGGTCGAAGCGCTGCAGCCTCGGCAGCAGTTCGCTGCCGCCGAGCAAGGTTGGCACCAGCACCGCGCCAAGCAATGCCAGGCCGAGCCAGGCCAGGCGGTTCATGCGTTGGCCCGGCTGTCCAGCCAGGCCGACTTGGTCAGTGGTTGACGGCCTTGGGCCAGCAAGGTTTGCACGGTGTTCAGCCAGTACTCGCGGGATGTGCGGTGGCGCATGTCTACCGGGTGCAGGCCAAGGCGCAAGGTGTCGGCATCGCGCCAGCGTCGGCATTGCCAGTCGCAGAGCACTCGCGAGAGACCGCGACGCCATGCGCTGCGGGCGCTCCAGACCAGCCCCGGGGCTTCGATGGCAGTGAAATCCGGCAGCCGGTACAGGTGCTGCGGCGTGCTGGTGTAGCGCAGCGGCAGGCTGCGCAGAGCCTGGCGGGTGCCTTCGCTCATCAGCCAGGCCGGTGCGACAAAGCCCGCTACCGGCCAGCCCTGCTGGCTGAACAGCGCCAGCCCAGCTTCCAGGCGCTGCAGGGCCTGTTGCTGGTCGAGGGCATAGAACTCGCCTTCGTGGGTGTAGATGCGGCGCATGAAGTATTCGCCTGGCGTGCGCGGTGGTGGGCCGCTGTCGGCATGATAAAAGCCATGCAGGGCCAACTCGTCGCCCTGGGCCAGGCGTTGTTCCAGCAGGTGGCAGAAGGATGGCGAGCGCTGCAAGGGATTACGCTGGTGGAAGTCCGGAACCACCAGCCAGGTCATGGGGATGCCGCCGATGGCATCGATGGCCTGGACGAACGGTTGGTAGTCTGGCCAGGTCTCCGGCGCGACATCGTGCAGCACCAGCATCAGGCTGGGCGGTCCCGGCATGGGCTCAGCCATGCGCGCGGACCTGCGGCTGGTGGCCAAGCACGGCCTGGTAGTGCTGCAGCAGGCCGGCCACCACGTTGTCCCAGGAATAGTGTTGCTCCACGTGGTTGCGCGCCTGGGTGCCGAGGGTTCGCACGCCTGCCTCGAACGCTTCGCGCACGGCCGCCGCCATGGCCTGGCCATCGTTGGGGCGACACAAGCGCCCGCACTGTTCGTTGACGATTTCACTGAAAGCCCCGGCGCGCACAGCCACCACCGGCGTAGCGCTGGCCATCGCTTCGAGAATCACCAGCCCGAAGGTTTCCTGGTCGCCAGCGTGCACCAGCAGGTCGGCGCTGGCCATCAGCCTGGCCACTTCAGGCGCCGGGCAGAACCGGTTGATCACGCTGACGTTGCGCGGCACGTTGGCGGGCATATTCGAACCCACCAGCAGCAGATGATAGGGGCGGCCCAGCTGCTGCATGCAGTCGAGCAGCACGGGCAGGTTTTTTTCGCGCGAGCCGCGGCCGGCATAGATCAGCAAGCGGCTGGTGTCGGCAATGCCCAGTTCGGCGCGCAGCCGCGGGTCGCGTTGCTCGGGGTTGAAAGTGGTCAGGTCTACGCCCAAGGGTTGCACATGTACGTCGCGCACCCCCAGGCGGCGAAGTTTGTCGGCCATTACCTGGCTAGGGGCCAGCACCCGGTCGAAATTGCCATACAGTTTGCTGACATAGGCTTCGACATTGGGGGTGAACCAGTTGCCCATGCGGTTGCTGACCAGCAGCGGCAGGTCGGAATGGTAGAAGCCGATCACCGGTACGTCGAGCTGGCGACGGGCTTCGAGCGCTGCCCAGGCGGTCAGGTAGGGGTCGCCGACTTCGATCAGGTCGGGTTTGAGCGTGCGCAGCGTGTTGCACCACGGCGCCAGTCGCAGCGGGAAGCGGTAGCCTTTGCCGAATGGCAGGGGAGGGGCAGGTACCTGGTAGATACCGTCGCCGTGCTGGGCACTGGCACCGGGTATCAGCAGGCTGTGGCGTACGCCGTGGATGGCATCGAGGCGGCGGTGTTTGGCATCAAGATAGGTACGTACGCCGCCGCTGGCGGGGGCGTAGAACATGGTGATGTCGGCAATGTGCACGATCAGCATCCCTCCGGGATCGTCTTCGGGTCTGTCATCCGGCGGTTATGAGCCGGCGATGACGCGCCTTAAAGTTGACCTGTGTGAAGGATAGTTTGTTCGATCGGGTTGGGTGGCAGGACTGAAGCAAGAACTCCAGCCCTGCAGGCGACGCTGTCAGATGCGGAAACTGCCCACCAGCTGCTTCAGCCGGCCAGCCTGCTGCTCCAGGTCGGTGCACGCGCGCAGGGTGGCCTGCAGGTTCTCCACGCCTTCCTGGTTGAGCATGTTGATTTCGTTGATGTCCATGTTGATCGCTTCTACCACGGCGGTCTGCTCTTCGGTGGCGGTGGCCACCGACTGGTTCATGCCGTCGATCTCGCCGATGCGCACAGTGACGCTGTCCAGGCGTTCGCCGGCCTGGTTGGCGATCTGCACGCTGTCCTGGCTGTGGCGCTGGCTCTGGTCCATGGTCTCGACCGACTCGCGAGCGCCAACCTGCAGCTCTTCGATCATGGTCTGCACCTGCTGCGCCGACTCCTGGGTGCGGTGTGCCAGGTTGCGCACTTCATCGGCAACCACCGCAAAGCCACGGCCGGCTTCACCGGCACGGGCCGCTTCGATGGCGGCGTTCAGCGCCAGCAGGTTGGTCTGCTGGGAGATGCTGGTGATCACTTCGAGGATCTGGCCAATGTTGACGGTCTTGTTGTTCAGCGTCTCGATGTGCGCGCTGGAGCTGACGATCAGGTCGGACAGGCGGTTCATCGCCGCAATATTGCGCTCTACCACCTGCTGGCCCTCTTCGGCCAGCAGCCGCGCCGAGCTTGCGTGCTGCGAGGCCTGGGCGGCGTTGCCGGCAATTTCCTGGGCGGCGGCGCCCAGTTCGTTGATCGCGGCGGCCACGCTGTTGGTGCGGTTGGATTGCTCATCGGAATTGGTCATCGACGAGTTCGAGGCGCTCATCACCCGCAGGGCCACTTCGTTGACCTGCTCGGTGGCCGAGGACACTTCACGGATACTGCTGTGAATGCGCTCGACAAAGCGGTTGAAGGCGCTGCCCAGGATGCCGAACTCGTCGTGGTTATGGATGCGCAGGCGCTTGGTCAGGTCGCCTTCGCCTTCGGCGATGTCTTCCATGGCACGGGTCATGGTGTGCAGCGGCTGCATCAGCACGCGGATCAGCAGGCCAAGCAGGCCGATGATGATCACCACCGCCACCACCGTGGCAATCACTGCCGAGGTGCGGAAGGTGCTGAGCATCGCGAAGGCTTTGTCCTTGTCCACCGACAGGCCGATGTACCAGTTGGCCGACGGCAGCCCGGTGATCGGGGTGAAGGTCAGCAGCCGGGTCTGGCCCTCGCTCTGCACTTCGGTCAGCTCACCGGTCAATCGGGGGGTGTGCTGGGGGAACAGATCGGAGAGCGATTTCATCACCAGGTCTTGGTCCGGGTGCACCAGGATCTTGCCTTGGTCGTTGACCAGGAAGGCGTAGCCCATGCCGCCGAAGTTCAGCGAGTTGATGATCTGCACCAGCCCGTCCAGGGCCAGGTCGCCACCCACCACGCCGACACTGCTGGACACCTTGCTGAGGATGCCGATGACCGTCTTGTTGGTGGTCATGTCGATGTACGGCTCGGTCAGGGTTGCGCCGGCGGCGTTCATGCCGTCCTTGTACCAGGGGCGCGGGCGTGGGTCGTAGCCGTCGGGCATTTTCGTATCCGGGCGCACGCTGAAGCCGCCGTCGACCTTGCCCAGGTATACAGTAAGGAAGCTGGAAATCAGCGCATTCTGGCCCATCAGGTTTTCCGCATTGGCCGGGTCCTGGGCAATGTTCTGCGCCAGGTTCTCCACCAGTTTGATACGGCCTTCGAACAGGTTGCGGATGTTGGTCGAAGTGGAGGCGCCCATTTCAGCCAGATAGTTTTCCAGGTCCTCGCGGATCGCATTACGCTGGAGGTAATCGTTGTAGAGGGTGAACAGGCTGAAGGCGAGTATCACGATCAGTGATGCTGCGAAAAGAATCTTGTGGCTGAAACGAAGGCTTTTGTTCATGGCGTAATCGGTTCCGCTAAGGTTTTATATCAGGCGTTCGCACGAGTGGAGCGGCAAGGCCGTGCAACATGCCGAAAAGTCCCTTTTCGGTTGTTCCTCTCTATGTAAGGCGAATATCACCCACGGGTATCGGCCGAATTAAGCCAAAGCTTGAGTAGAGGATTAAAGAGATGTCGGAATCTTCGACCATCGTTGTAGGTGCAGGCCCGGAAGGCCAACCCGTCGGGCAAGCCATGCGGCTGGCCAATCGTCACGGTCTGGTAGCGGGTGCGACGGGTACTGGCAAGACCGTTACCCTGCAGCACCTGGCGGAAGTGTTCAGCGACGCCGGGGTGGCGGTGTTCGCCGCTGACGTCAAAGGCGACCTTTGCGGCCTGGGGGCAAGCGGTGCGCCGCAGGGCAAGGTAGCCGAGCGCATTGCCGGCATGCCCTGGCTGGGGCATACGCCCCGCGCGTACCCGGTAAGCTTGTGGGATATCGCCGGGCAGTCCGGCCACCCGCTGCGCACCACCCTCAGTGAAATGGGGCCGCTGTTGCTGGGCAACTTGCTGGAGCTGACAGACAGCCAGCAGGCGGCGCTGTATGCGGCATTCAAGGTGGCCGACCGCGAAGGCTTGCTACTGCTTGACCTCAAGGACCTCAAAGCGCTGCTCGCGCACCTGAAAGACAACCCGCAAATGCTTGGCGAAGACAGCGCGCTGATGACTTCGGGGTCTACCCAGGCCTTGTTGCGCCGCCTGGCAACTCTGGAGCAGCAAGGGGCCGAGGCTTTGTTCGGCGAACCGGCGTTGCAACTGGAGGACCTGCTGCGACCGGACGCGGACGGCCGTGGTCGCATCCACTTGCTGGATGCCAGCCGGCTGGTGCATGAGGCGCCCAAGGTCTATGCGACCTTCCTGTTGTGGCTGCTGGCCGAGTTGTTCGAGCAGTTGCCCGAGCGCGGCGACGCCGACAAACCGGTGCTGGCGTTGTTCTTCGATGAAGCGCACTTGCTGTTCAACGGTACGCCCAAGGCGTTGCAGGAGCGTCTGGAGCAGGTGGTACGGCTGATCCGTTCCAAGGGGGTGGGGGTGTACTTCGTCACCCAGTCGCCGGGGGACTTGCCGGATGCGGTGCTGGCCCAGTTGGGGTTACGTATCCAGCACGGCTTGCGGGCGTTTACTGCCAAGGAACAGAAATCCCTGCGGGCGGTGGCCGATGGCTTCCGCCCCAACCCGGCGCTCGACACCCTGGCGGTGCTGACCGAGCTGGGGATCGGTGAGGCGCTGGTAGGTACGCTGGAAGAGAAGGGCACGCCGGCCATGGTGCAGCGTGTGCTGATAGCACCGCCGCAGTCGCGGATCGGGCCGTTGAGTGCAACCGAGCGCAGTGCGCTGATTGCCGCTTCGCCGCTGGCGGGGCGTTATGACAAACCAGTGGACCGTGAATCGGCCTATGAAATGCTGACCCAGCGCAAGGGCGAGGCAGTGGAGCCGGCGCCGCAGCCCAAGGCTGATGAAGAGAGCTTTGCCGACAAGGCCGGCGAGTTTCTGCAGGGGGCGGCGGGGCAGGCGATCAAGTCGGCAGTGCGCCAGGCGGCCAACCAGTTGGGCCGGCAGTTGGTGCGCGGTTTGATGGGGTCATTGTTGGGGGGCAAGAAGCGCTAGTTTGCCTATGCCTCTTCACAGGACCAGCTAGCATGAAAAAGGCGCCCGAAGGCGCCTTGATCTATTGCTGCATCACTCAGCCAATGGCTTTGGACGCCAGCCAGAACAGGCCGGCCGCCAGGCCCATCGATGCGGGCAGCGTCAGGATCCAGGCCAGCAGGATGGTCTTCACGGTGCCGCCTTGCAGACCGCTCTTGTTGGCAACCATGGTGCCGGCAACGCCGGACGACAGCACGTGGGTGGTCGATACCGGCAGCGCGAACACGTTGGCCATGCCGATGGCGCAGGCGGCAGTGATCTGTGCCGACATGCCCTGGGCGTAGGTCATGCCCTGCTTGCCGATTTTCTCGCCAACGGTCAGCACGACGCGCTTCCAGCCGACCATTGTGCCCAGGCCCAGGGCCAGGGCAACGGCCACGATCACCCAGAACGGGGCGTATTCGGTGGTAGCGGTCAGGTCTTTGCGCAGTTTTTCCAGGTCGGCCTTTTCACGGGCGTCCAGGCCAGGCAGTTTGCCAACCTTCTTCGCCGTGTCATCCAGGCACAACAGGTAGCGGCGTACTTCGACGCGCTTGTCGGCATCCAGGCTGTGGTAGTCGGTCACGCCCTGCAGCGAGGACTGCAGCGCGGCGATGGTCGGCTCGGTCTGCTGCGGGTTGCAGCTGAACTGCTCTGGCAGGTCGCTGGACTTGGCCTTGCCCAGTGCCAGGAACTCGCCCAGCGTGCTGGCGTTGCGCTGGTAGAACTGGCTCATGTGCAGCGTGGCGTCGCGGGTGCGCTCGATCTGGTAGGTCGTGCTGTTCAGGTCGAGCACGAACTTGGCCGGCACGATACCGATCAGCACCAGCATGATCAGGCCAATGCCTTTCTGGCCATCGTTGGAGCCGTGCACGAAGCTCACGCCCATGGCCGAAACCACCAGCACCATGCGGTTCCAGAACGGCGGGTGCTTCTTGTCATCGAGCTTGCGGCGCTGCTCGGGGGTTTTGTGCATCTTCGACAGCGGGCGCCACCACTTCAGGCCGAGCAACACCAGGGCGGCAACGGCAAAGCCGGCCATTGGCGAGACCACCAGTGACATGGCGATATCGATCGCCTTCTGCCAGTTGACGCCGTCGCCCAGCGGGATGTCGTTGATCAGGGCGTTGGCCAGGCCGACGCCGAGGATGGAGCCGATCAGCGTGTGCGAGCTGGAGGCGGGGATACCAAAGTACCAGGTGCCCAGGTTCCAGGTGATGGCCGCGGCCAGCAACGAGAAGACCATGGCCAGGCCGTGTCCGGTGTTCACATTGATCAGCAGTTCGACCGGCAGCAGGTGCACGATGGCGTAGGCCACCCCCACACCGCCAAGCAGCACGCCAAGGAAGTTGAACACGCCGGAGAAGAACACGGCGAGGTGCGGTGGCATGGCTTTGGTATAGATGACGGTAGCTACCGCGTTGGCGGTGTCATGAAAGCCATTGATGAACTCGAAGGCGAGTACGAAGGTCAAGGCGAGCAGGAGGCTCACCAACACCCAGGCATCCAGTCCGCTGAATAAATCGATCATGAAGGTTGTCTGGCGGTCTTAGGGGGGCGGGATTATGCCAGAAAATGTTGGCAATCGATGCACCCGGTGCAGACCGATATCAATCTTCGTGGGCGGAACGTAATTTGCAGTGCGGTGCAGAAGGGCAGGGTAATGTCTGCTAAAAAACGCGAAAAATAGCGAAAAAAGGTGTTAAAGCAAGGAAAAATCCGACTGGCCATTATTCAAACAGTTGTATGAAATTTGTGAAATTCCATTTCATGTGAGGCCTGGCAGTAAAAATCGACCGCGCCCGGGCTGGCCGGGCGACGACGCGCTGGCGTGGCCCCGGGGTCAGGGAGCGTCGCTGCGCTGTTCCTTTTCCATACGTTCCAGTTCCTGGCTGAACGCCTGGTCGCGCACGCTGGCACGCTTGCGCCAGGGTTTGCGTTCCGGTTCCGGTTGTGCGGCGTAAGTGGTGACTTCACCACCGTAAACATCCTTGTAACGTTCAGCCTGGCGCTCGAGTTCCGCGCGCAGTTCATCTTTCGTCACATGTAGTACCTGAATGAAGTGTGGATCACTGTAGTTATGCATCGTGCAACGTGCATAGGCAACGCCAGCGTTGTGGCCGGCACATTCGATTATAGCAACCGATAATTCGGCGAACATGGTTATTTACTCCGCCCTGACATCATCAGACGCAATTAATCAACAGTGTCCGTTAACCAGGAAGCTTGCGTAGATGTTGAAACGCAAGAGCGGCAAAAGTTCGTCGCTATGGGCGGGTGCGGCCTTAACGAAAAACGGCCTCGCCGAAAGGCGAGGCCGTTGCCTGGGGACTTCTACGGTGGGTACCTGACCAGTCTCTCCAAAGAAGCCACAAGTGGCACGAGAAAGGTATAAGCAAAAGTGTCAGCGGTCAATTGCGATTATCGGCCGTTTGTTCGATAATCGCACGAACCGGCGTTTTTTTTGAGGTGTGCGATGAGTGACGAAACCTTGGGCAGCGATTCGGGCAACCCGGAGGCGGAACGGCCTGCTTCGGCTGCCATGGCGCCGCCAATCGTGGCGTCCCCGGCCAAGCGTATCCAGGCCTTTACCGGCGACCCGGATTTCATGACCTCGCTGGCACGTGGCCTCGCGGTGATCCAGGCTTTCCAGGAGCGCAAGCGCCACCTGACCATCGCCCAGATCAGCCACCGTACCGAGATCCCTCGCGCGGCAGTGCGTCGGTGCCTGCACACGTTGATCAAGTTGGGTTACGCCACCTCCGACGGGCGCACGTATTCGCTACTGCCCAAAGTGCTGACTCTTGGGCATGCCTACCTTTCGTCCACACCACTGGCCATCTCTGCCCAGCCTTATCTGGACCGCATCAGCGACCAGCTGCATGAAGCGGCCAACATGGCCACGCTGGAAGGCGACGACATTCTTTATATAGCCCGTTCGGCCACGGTGGAGCGGCTGATTTCGGTCGACCTGTCGGTGGGCGGGCGCTTGCCGGCTTATTGCACGTCGATGGGGCGCATCCTGTTGGCGGCCATGGACGACACCAGCCTGCGTGAGTACCTGGAGCGTGCCGACCTGAAGGCGCGCACCAGCCGTACCCTGCATGACCCGGAGTCGCTGTTCGCCTGCGTTCAGCAGGTGCGTGCACAGGGCTGGTGCGTGGTCGACCAGGAACTGGAGCAGGGCCTGCGCTCGATTGCGGTGCCGATCTATGACGCTTCCGGGCAGGTGTTGGCGGCCCTGAATGTAAGTACCCATGTGGGACGGGTGACGCGCAGTGAGCTGGAGCAGCGCTTCTTGCCAATTCTGCTGGCGGCCAGCCGGGACCTTTGCCATCAGTTGTTCGGCTGAGGCCGACGCGCTGCAAAGCGGCCCTGGGTCCGAACAGGTAAAACCCTTTCCTGTGCGATAAACGCACAGTGTCGTTCCGGGTGAATTGCGTCCAGCGCGCCCGCTGATTAATGTCTCTCGCAACGGTCGGCTGTGCCGACCGAACAAGAAAAACATAGAGGCACATACCATGAATACTGTCCCCTCGCTGCTGCGGCCGCACCCGCATGCAGTACCGTTGTATCCAGGCTGACGCAGGCCACATTACCTATTCATCGCTTTCTGTGCCGGCTACCCGCGTGCAGTGGCCTGGCTGTGCCCTTCATTCTGGATAACAACAATGAACCACGCGCAAAGCAACGTCGGCAAAAGCCTCGACGTCCAGTCGTTTATCAATCAGCAGCCTTTGTCCCGCTACCAGTGGCGGGTCGTGCTGCTGTGCTTCCTGATCGTCTTTCTCGATGGCCTGGACACCGCCGCCATGGGCTTCATCGCCCCGGCCCTGTCGCAGGAGTGGGGGATCGACCGGGCCAGCCTCGGCCCGGTCATGAGCGCCGCATTGATCGGCATGGTGTTCGGTGCCTTGGGTTCCGGGCCGCTGGCCGACCGTTTTGGCCGCAAGGGCGTGCTGGTGGGCGCGGTACTGGTGTTCGGCGGTTTCAGCCTGGCCTCGGCCTATGCCAGCAACGTCGATCAACTGCTGGTGCTGCGTTTTCTGACTGGCCTGGGCCTTGGCGCCGGCATGCCCAATGCCACCACGCTGCTGTCTGAATACACCCCTGAACGCCTCAAGTCGCTGCTGGTGACCAGCATGTTCTGCGGCTTCAACCTGGGCATGGCCGGTGGTGGCTTCATATCGGCCAAGATGATCCCCGCCTACGGCTGGCACAGCCTGCTGGTCATCGGCGGGGTACTGCCGTTGCTGCTGGCGCTGGTGCTGATGGTCTGGCTGCCAGAGTCGGCGCGCTTTCTGGTGGTACGCAACCGAGGCACAGACAAGATACGCAAGACCCTGGCGCCAATCGCACCGCAGGTGGTGGCCGAGGCCGGCAGCTTCAGCGTGCCGGAACAGAAGGCCGTGGCCGCGCGCAACGTGTTTGCGGTGATCTTCTCCGGTACCTACGGCCTGGGGACCGTATTGCTGTGGCTGACCTATTTCATGGGCCTGGTGATCGTCTACCTGCTGACCAGCTGGCTACCAACCTTGATGCGCGACAGCGGCGCAAGCATGGAGCAGGCCGCGTTCATCGGTGCGTTGTTCCAGTTTGGTGGCGTCCTCAGTGCCGTCGGCGTGGGCTGGGCCATGGACCGCTTCAATCCGCACAAAGTGATCGGCATTTTCTACCTGCTTGCGGGTGTATTTGCCTACGCCGTGGGGCAAAGCCTGGGCAACATCACGCTATTGGCGACCTTGGTGCTGATTGCCGGGATGTGCGTGAACGGTGCGCAGTCGGCGATGCCTTCGCTGGCGGCACGCTTCTACCCGACCCAGGGCCGTGCCACGGGTGTATCGTGGATGCTCGGCATCGGCCGCTTTGGTGCAATTCTCGGGGCCTGGAGTGGCGCGACGCTGTTGGGCTTGGGCTGGAATTTCGAACAGGTGCTGACGGCGCTGCTGGTACCCGCCGGGCTTGCTGCGGTAGGTGTGATCGTGAAGGGGCTGGTGAGCCACGCTGACGCAACCTGAAGCCTTGAAGCCGCTCCGGCCCCTGTCGGAGCGGCCTTGCGTCGCGATGGGTTGCGCAGCAGCTCCAAATGGAAATGAATAGCAGGACAACAAATGGTTCGATAACCGCCCAAATAGTCGATTATCGGATTGTAAGCTACCCGCCACCCTCCTTAATCTGAGCGCATCGAAGCACCCTGACCAGGAGCCTCCAGATGTCCGCAAATGCCCGGCTTGGCCGACACTCTGCAGACACCCCCTAACCCATACCGCCGCGGCCCACGGCCGACTGGCAGGAGAAGCCTGATGCACGATGTATTCATCTGTGATGCCATCCGTACCCCCATCGGCCGCTTCGGTGGCGCCTTGGCCGGTGTGCGCGCCGACGACCTGGCGGCGGTGCCGCTGAAGGCGCTGATCGAGCGCAACCCTGGCGTACAGTGGGACCAGGTTGACGAAGTGTTCTTCGGCTGCGCCAACCAGGCCGGTGAAGACAACCGCAACGTGGCACGCATGGCGCTGCTGCTGGCCGGCCTGCCAGAGAGCATCCCGGGCGTTACCCTGAACCGCCTGTGCGCGTCGGGCATGGATGCCATCGGCACTGCCTTCCGTGCCATCGCCAGCGGCGAAATGGAGCTGGTGATTGCCGGCGGCGTCGAATCGATGTCGCGGGCTCCGTTCGTCATGGGCAAGGCCGAAAGCGGCTACTCGCGCAACATGAAACTCGAAGACACCACCATCGGCTGGCGCTTCATCAACCCGCTGATGAAAAGCCAGTACGGTGTGGACTCCATGCCGGAAACCGCCGACAACGTGGCCGATGATTACCAGGTTTCGCGTGCTGACCAGGACGCGTTCGCCCTGCGCAGCCAGCAGAAGGCCGCCGCCGCCCAGGCCGCTGGCTTCTTTGCCGAAGAAATCGTCCCAGTGCGGATCGTGCACAAGAAGGGCGAAACCATCGTCGAGCGCGACGAGCACCTGCGTCCCGAAACCACGCTTGAGGCCCTGACCAGGCTCAAGCCGGTCAACGGCCCGGACAAGACCGTCACCGCCGGCAACGCCTCGGGCGTGAACGACGGTGCGGCGGCAATGATCCTGGCTTCGGCCGACGCGGTGAAGAAACATGGCCTGACCCCACGTGCCCGAGTGCTGGGCATGGCCAGTGGCGGTGTCGCACCGCGGGTGATGGGCATCGGCCCCGTGCCGGCGGTACGCAAGCTGACCGAGCGCCTGGGCGTGGCAGTGAGTGATTTCGATGTGATCGAGCTCAACGAAGCCTTCGCCAGCCAAGGCCTGGCGGTGCTGCGTGAGCTGGGTGTGGCCGACGATGCGCCGCAGGTGAACCCCAACGGCGGCGCCATCGCCCTGGGCCACCCGCTGGGCATGAGCGGTGCGCGCCTGGTACTGACGGCGCTTCACCAGCTGGAAAAGAGCGGTGGGCGCAAGGGCCTGGCGACCATGTGTGTGGGCGTCGGCCAAGGTTTGGCGCTGGCCATCGAACGGGTTTGAACTGTATCGGCCTCTTCGCGGGTAAACCCGCTCCCACAGGAAAAGCGTTGCCCACTGCACAATGTTGACCTGTGGCGGCGGGTTTACCCGCGAAGGGGCCGGTACATTCGACTCAAGGCCAATTGCCAGCCCGATAGCGGAACGAGTGTGTTACCAGGTATGTCTAGACTTATCTGGAACCCTCCTGGAGTAAAACCGTCATGACCTCAACCTATTACACCGGCGAAGAACGCAGCAAGCGCATCTTCGCTATCGTCGGTGCCTCTTCAGGCAACCTGGTGGAATGGTTCGACTTCTACGTCTATGCCTTCTGCGCGATCTACTTCGCCCCGGCGTTCTTCCCCTCCGACGACCCCACCGTGCAGCTGTTGAACACGGCAGGTGTGTTTGCGGCCGGCTTCCTGATGCGCCCCATCGGTGGCTGGATCTTCGGTCGCCTGGCTGACCGCCATGGTCGCAAGAATTCCCTGATGATCTCGGTGCTGATGATGTGCTTCGGCTCGCTGATGATCGCCTGCCTGCCCACCTATGCCAGCATCGGTGCCTGGGCCCCGGCGCTGCTGTTGCTGGCCCGCCTGATCCAGGGCCTGTCGGTGGGCGGTGAGTACGGCACCACGGCCACCTACATGAGCGAGGTCGCCCTGCGCGGGCAACGTGGCTTCTTTGCCTCTTTCCAGTACGTCACCCTGATCGGCGGCCAGTTGCTGGCGGTGCTGGTGGTGGTGATCCTGCAACAGCTGCTGACCGAAGACGAACTGCGCGCCTGGGGCTGGCGTATTCCGTTCGTGGTCGGTGCCATCGCCGCGCTGATCTCACTGATGCTGCGCCGCTCGCTGCACGAGACCAGCAGCGCCGAAACCCGCCAGGACAAGGACGCAGGGTCTATCAAGGGCCTGTTCCGTCACCACACGGCAGCCTTCATCACCGTGCTGGGCTATACCGCCGGCGGCTCGCTGATCTTCTACACCTTCACCACCTACATGCAGAAGTACCTGGTGAATACCGCGGGCATGTCGGCGAAGAGCGCCAGTTTCGTGATGACCGGTGCATTGTTCCTGTACATGGTCATGCAGCCGTTCTTCGGTATGCTCTCCGACCGTATCGGCCGACGTAACTCGATGCTGCTGTTCGGTGCGCTTGGTACGCTGTTCACGGTGCCGTTGCTGATGGCGCTGAAGACTGTAAGCAGCCCGTTCATGGCCTTCGTGCTGGTCACCCTGGCGTTGTGTATCGTCAGCTTCTACACCTCGATCAGCGGCCTGGTGAAGGCCGAGATGTTCCCGCCGCAGGTGCGTGCGCTGGGCGTCGGCCTGGCTTACGCGGTTGCCAACGCGATATTTGGCGGTTCAGCCGAATACGTGGCCCTGGGCCTGAAGACCCTGGGTATGGAAAACACCTTCTACTGGTACGTGACGGCGATGATGGCGATCGCGTTCCTGTTCAGCCTGCGCCTGCCCAAGCAGGCGGCGTACCTGCACCATGATGATTAAGGAAGTTGCATGAGCAACCAACTGTTCGACGCCTACTTCACGGCGCCTGCCATGCGCGAGGTGTTTTCCGACCGCGGCCGCCTGCAGGGCATGCTCGATTTCGAAGCGGCGCTGGCCCGAGCCGAAGCCGCTGCCGGGCTGGTCCCGCACAGCGCGGTGGCGGCCATCGAAGCGGCGTGCCACGCCGAGCGTTATGACGTTGGCGCGCTGGCCAATGCCATTGCCACTGCGGGCAATTCGGCGATCCCGCTGGTGAAAGCATTGGGCAAGGTGATCGCCAGCGGTGTACCCGAGGCCGAGCGCTATGTGCACCTGGGGGCCACCAGCCAGGACGCGATGGACACCGGCCTGGTCCTGCAGTTGCGCGATGCCCTGGAGCTGATCGAAAGCGACCTTGGCAGACTGGCCGAGACCTTGTCGCAACAGGCCCTGAAGCATGCCGATACGCCGATGGTAGGGCGCACCTGGCTGCAACACGCCACCCCGGTGACCCTGGGGATGAAACTGGCCGGTGTGCTGGGCGCCGTGACCCGCCACCGCCAGCGTTTGCAGGAGCTGCGCCCGCGCCTGCTGGTGCTGCAGTTTGGCGGTGCCTCGGGCAGCCTGGCGGCGTTGGGCAGCAAGGCGATGCCGGTGGCCGAGGCGCTGGCCGAGCAGCTCAAGCTCAGCTTGCCCGAGCAGCCCTGGCACACCCAGCGCGACCGCCTGGTGGAGTTTGCCTCGGTGCTTGGCCTGGTGGCCGGCAGCCTGGGCAAGTTCGGCCGCGATGTCAGCCTGCTGATGCAAACCGAAGCGGGGGAGATGTTCGAGCCTTCCGTGCCCGGCAAGGGCGGCTCCTCGACCATGCCGCACAAGCGCAACCCGGTCGGTGCCGCGGTGTTGATCGGTGCCGCCACCCGCGTACCCGGCCTGGTCTCGACGCTGTTCAGCGCCATGCCTCAGGAGCACGAGCGCAGCCTTGGCCTGTGGCATGCCGAATGGGAAACCCTGCCGGAGATCTGTTGCCTGGTGTCTGGTGCCCTGCGCCAGGCCCAGTTGATTGCCGAGGGCATGGAAGTGGATGCCGCGCGCATGCGCCGTAATCTCGACCTGACACAGGGCCTGGTACTGGCTGAAGCGGTAAGCATTGTCCTCGCCCAGCGCCTGGGCCGCGACCGCGCCCATCACCTGCTGGAGCAGTGCTGCCAGCGCGCGGTCGCCGAGCAGCGCCACCTGCGTGCCGTACTGGGTGACGAGCCGCAGGTCAGTGCCGAGCTGTCCGCTGAAGAACTCGATCGCTTGCTCGACCCCGCCCATTACCTGGGCCAGGCCCGCGTCTGGGTGGCGCGCGCCGTATCCGAACATCAACGTTTTATTGCCTGAAGGAGACCGCTGTGGCGCACTTGCAACTGGCCGATGGCGTTTTGAACTACCAGATTGATGGCCCGGAGAACGCCCCGGTGCTGGTCCTGTCCAACTCGCTCGGCACTGACCTGGGTATGTGGGACACCCAAATTCCGCTGTGGAGCCAGCACTTCCGGGTGCTGCGCTACGACACCCGTGGTCATGGCGCCTCGCTGGTCACAGAAGGGGCCTACAGCATCGAACAGCTGGGCCGCGACGTGCTGGCCTTGCTCGATGGCCTGGACATCGCCAAGGCGCACTTTGTCGGCCTGTCGATGGGCGGCCTGATCGGCCAGTGGCTGGGGATCAATGCTGGCGAGCGCCTGCACAGCCTGACCCTGTGCAACACCGCCGCCAAAATCGGCAATGACGAGGTGTGGAATACCCGTATCGACACCGTGCTCAAGGGCGGCCAGCAGGCCATGGTCGAGCTGCGCGATGCCTCGATCGCCCGCTGGTTCACCCCGGGCTTTGCCCAGGCCCAGCCCGAGCAGGCCCAGCGCATCTGCCAGATGCTGGCGCAAACCAGCCCGCAAGGCTACGCCGGCAACTGCGCGGCAGTGCGCGATGCCGATTACCGCGAGCAACTGGGCCGCATCCAGGTGCCGGCGCTGATCGTTGCCGGCACCGAAGACGTGGTTACCACCCCCGAGCATGGCCGCTTCATGCAGGCCGGTATCAACGGTGCGGAGTATGTCGACTTCCCGGCAGCGCACTTGTCCAACGTCGAGATCGGCGAGGCGTTCAGCCGCCGCGTCCTTGACTTCCTGCTGGCTCACTGAGGGCACCGCCATGGACGAGAAACAACGTTACGAAGCGGGCATGCAAGTGCGCCGTGCGGTGCTGGGCGATGCCCACGTCGACCGCAGCCTGGAAAAGCTCAACGACTTCAACGGCGAGTTCCAGGAAATGATCACCCGCCACGCCTGGGGTGATATCTGGACCCGCCCGGGCCTGCCACGGCATACCCGCAGCCTGATCACCATCGCCATGCTGATCGGCATGAACCGCAACGATGAGCTGAAGCTGCACCTGCGCGCGGCGGCCAACAACGGCGTCACCCGCGACGAGATCAAGGAAGTGCTGATGCAGAGCGCGATCTACTGCGGCATTCCGGCGGCCAATGCCACCTTCCACATGGCCGAGTCGGTATGGGATGAGCTGGGCGTAGAGTCACGTAGCTGATCGGTGTGGGAGCGGGTTCACCCGCGAATGCGGTGGAGGCGACAACGGTGAATGCCCAAGGATAGTGGCCCGCAGGTCCGGCCTCTTCGCGGCGGTTCGACGCCTCGATGAACCCGCTCCCACAGGGATCACGCACGCTTTTTAAATTTTGCGCAAGACAGTTGTTCCCACAGTGACCGCGTATGCATTTACAGAGAGCGCACGCCCACCGGCCCTGCGCTGCTTTCCACGGCCTGTTTCAGGGTCGGGCACAAGCCCAGCATGAACGCCGCTTCGGCGACCACGAACAGCGGCCCGATGATCAAGCCGCTGACATCGTCGACAAAGGCCGGTTTGCGGCCTTCGTAGTAATGGCCGACGAACTGGATGATCCAGCCCACCACGAACGCCCCCACCCCGGCGCTTAGCCACAGCGCCGTCGCCTGCACGGCCAGCACCTGGCCGAGCCACAGGCACAAGCCCAGCAACAAGCCCATCACCAAGCCGAAACGCAGGTCCAGGCGCAGGTAGAACCACACCGACGCTGCAGCTGCCAGCAACGCAGGGGATAGCCACATGCCGCCAACCGCCCAGCCTGGGCGCGATAGCAGGATGGTGACCGCCAGCACGATCATCGGGATGCCGATGAAATGGGTGGCGATGTTGCGTGGGTCGCGGTGGTAACTGGCGTATTGGCTCAGGTGGTCGACGAGGGTTTTCATTGCTGTGCCTCCCGCTACGGCTTTGCGTTGCCTGATAGTGATCAGGATAGCCCGCAGCCACCACCATCATCAGCTCAGCGAATGGCGGCAGCCTGCATTGGCGCATCCAGCCCCACCAGGGTCTCGATCATTGCCCGTGCCGCCGGCGACAGCCGGTAGCCGCTGCGGCTGACCACCCCACAGCGCACGCTCAGCACCTCCAGCGCCGGTGGCAGGTTGCGCCAGTGCAGGCGCACCAGCTTACCGCTGGCGAGGTCTTCGGCGACCGCTTCCTCGCTGGCCGTGCCAATGGCGTCGCTGGCTTGCACCACACTGCGCAGGATGGCCAGGTGTTCGGTCTGCAAGTGCGGGGCGAAGTCGCTGCGCCCGCTCAGGTTGGCCAGGCGCTTGCGAACCCCCGGGGCGAGCAGGGCGCTGGCCAGCGGGTAGCGAAAAAGGTCGTTGGTCGACAGGCTGTCCTTGCTCAGCAACGGGTGCCCCGGGCGGCAGAAGAACAGGCCCGGGCGGGGTGACAGCGGCTCGGTGTGGAAGTTGGGGTCGGCTTCGAAGAGGCGGATATCGTCGACGAAAAACTCGATCTGTTCACGGCGCAGGGCCTGGCCAAGGCGTTCGGCATTGTCCACCAGCAGCGCGGTGCGGATGCCCGGGTGGCGCTCGATGAAGTGGCGCAAAGCCTCGGGCACCAGGCGCACGGCCAGCGCCGGGCCGCTGCCGAAGTGCAGTTCGCCGGCATCGAGCTTGGTCATTTGCAGCACGTCGTTGCTCAGTTGCGCCGCGCCTTGTACCAGGCGACGGGCATGCTGCAGTACCACCAGGCCTTCGGGCGTGGGCGGCAGGGCTTTGCTGGCGCGGTCGACCAGCGGGCAGCCGAAGCTGTGTTCAAGGTTCTGGATGGCGCGGCTGAAGGCCGGTTGGGTGATGCCCATGGCCTCGGCGGCACGGACGAAACTGCGGTAGTCGGTGAGGGCGATGAAGTAGCGCAGCTGGCGGAGGTCCATGTCACGGCTCTGGGGCGGGGATCAGGGGCCTATTCAAGCGATTACTTTATATTCCGTCAAAGACGGTTTATTGATTTGGTTATATCCATTGGTTATTTATTGGGCGATTGGCCTTTCGCGGGCAAGCCCGCCAAAGGCCATCAGCTTCAAAGCAGATTCAGCGGGTAGCTCACAATCAGGCGGTTCTCATCGAACGCATTGGTGCTGAAGTCCCGGCGCATGGTGGAGTTGCGCCACTTCACCGACAGGTCCTTGAAGCTGCCCGACTGCACCACATAGGCCAGCTCGGTCTCCCGCGCCCATTCCTTGCCATCGTCCACAGCGCCGGCGGTAACGTTGTCACCCTTGATGTAGCGGTTCATCAAGGTCAGGCCCGGCACGCCGACGGTGGCAAAGTTGAAGTCATGGCGTACTTGCCAGGAACGCTCCTTGGCGTTGTCGAAGCTGGAGTTGTAGCTGTCGTTGGCCAGGGTGCCGCCGCTGGTGCCGTTGACCCGCATCCAGGCGTCGTCGCCGCTGACCTTCTGCAGGCCGACATAGAACGTGTGGCCCTGGTAGCGTGCCGAGAGCATCGCCGAGGCGGTGCGGTTGTCCAGCTTGCCGGCGCGTTCGGCGCCGTCTTCCTTGCCGATGAAGTAGCCCAGGTTGGCGCCCAGGGTCCAGTCACCCAGGGGCTGGCTGTGTACCAGGTTGAGGTACTGCTGGCGGTAGATGTCCTTGAGCTGGGCATTCCACAGGCCGACCATGGTGCGTTTGTCATTGAAGGTGTACTCGCCGCCCCCGAAGTTGAAGCGGTCGGAGGTGAACGCCGCCCGGCCGTTTAGCGACATGTCCTCCATGCTCGCGTCGTTGCGCGGGCTGTTGCCGCGGAACTGGCCGGCGTACAGGGTCAGGCCGGCGATTTCCTTCGAGGTCAGCTGGCCGCCGCGGAAGGTCTGCGGCAGCGAACGGCCATCGTCCGAGCGCAGGATCGGCAGTACCGGCATCCATTCGCCCACTTTCAGCTCGGTTTCCGAGAGCTTGGCTTTTAGCGCCACGCCCAGGCGGCCGAAGTCGTCGGCCGGCCGCCCATCGTCATGCACCGGCAGCAGGTGAGTGTTGGTGGTGCCTCTGCCGCCATCGAGCTTGACCGAATACAGGCCCAGAACGTCCACGCCGAAACCGACAGTACCCTGGGTGAAGCCGGAGCGGGCGTCGAGGATGAAGCTCTGGGTCCATTCCTCGGCCTTGCCTTGGGCGTTGGCCGGGTCGACGAAGTTGCGGTTGATGTAGAAGTTGCGCAGGTTGAGAGTGGCCTTGGCATCCTCCATGAAACCGCCTTCGGCGGCGCACAGCGGGAACGCGCAGGACATGGCCAACAGGCCGGGCAGCAGCTGGCGTGCGGGTTGCGAAATGCTCATCTGTCGTGGATCTCTTGTTTTTATGGGTGAGCCGGTGCGCTGCAGGATGCGGCCTGCAGGGGCGGGGCTTTATTGATGAACCTGGGCAACGTTGCGTGAGGGGATGGTGCGGGGTAGGGCGGGGGTGAGGCAATTCGCCGCAAACGGAACGGGGCGATAATCGAACGGAATGTTCCAGGTGGTTAATAGTTTGTCTTTACTGGCCCTATCGCCGGCAAGCCAGCTCCCACAGGGCCCCCACATTCATCAGGTTCTACGTGGTCCTTGTGGGAGCTGGCTTGCCGGCGATAGGGCCAGTGCAGGCAACACAAAACAAAAAGCCCACCATCAAGGGTGGGCTTTCTGCTAAACCAAGGCCTATCAGCTCTTCGGTACTTCCACCGATGCCTGCTGGTTGGCCTGCCCGGTCTGCTCATACCAGCCACCGCCCAACGCCTTGTACAGGTTGACCTCGCTGGTCAGCTGCGAAAGGCGGTCGCCGATCAGGGCCTGCTGGGCGCTGAACAGGTTGCGCTGGGCATCGAGGAAAGTCAGGTTGCTGTCGATCCCGATGCGGTAGCGGCGTTCGGCCAGACGGTAGTAGTCCTGGTTGGCTTGCACCAGATCGCGCTGGGCCTGCAGCTGCTCTTCGAAGGTCTTGCGCGCCGCCAGGCCATCGGAGACTTCCTGGAAGGCGGTCTGGATGGTTTTTTCGTACTTGGCGACGTTGATGTCCTTCTGGATCTTCGAGTATTCCAGGCTGGCCTTCAGGCTGCCGGCGTTGAAGATCGGCAGGTTGATCTGCGGCTGGAACAGCCAGGTGCCTTGACCACCGCTGAACAGGTGACCCATGTCCGGGCTCAGGCTGCCGGCGTTGGCCGTCAGGCTGATGCTCGGGAAGAACGCTGCGCGGGCGGCGCCGATGTTGGCGTTGGCAGCCTTCAGCAGGTGCTCGGCTTCCTGGATGTCCGGGCGACGCTGGAGAATATCCGACGGCAGGCCGGCCGGGACGTTGGCCAGCTGGTCGGCGTTGAGCTCCAGCGGCTTGGCCAGGTTGGCAGGAATGCCGGTACCCAGCAGCACGGTCAGGCTGTTGACGTCCTGGGCGACAAGGCGCTGGTACTGCGAGTACTTGACCCGGGCGCCTTCGACGGCGGTGCGTGCCTGGCTGAGGTCCAGCGCCGACGCTACGCCCACTTCGTTGCTGCGACGGGTCAGGTTGTAGCTTTCCTGGTAAGTCTTCAGCGTTTCTTCGGTCAGCTTGAACAGCGCCTGGTCGGCCTGCCAGGTGTAGTAGGCGTTGGCCACGCTGGCCACCAAGGCAATCTGCGTGGAGCGACGGGCCTGCTCACTGGACAGGTAGGTTTCCAGGGCTTGCTCGGACAGGCTGCGCACCCGGCCGAACAGGTCCAGCTCATAGGCGCTGACGCCCAAGGTGGCCGAGTACTGGCTGGTGATGCCCGATTCACCGGTTTGCGACATGTTCCCCGGCACGCGCTGGCGGCTGCCGCTGCCGGTGGCCGAAACCGCCGGGAACAGGTCGGCACGCTGGATACGGTACTGCGCGCGGTAGGCGTCGATGTTCAAGGCCGCGACGCGCAGGTCGCGGTTGTTCACCAGCGAGGTCTGGATCAGCTGCTGCAGTGCCGGGTCGTGGAAGAACTGCCGCCAGCCCTGTTCGGCAGCGGCGACGTCCGCCGACTGCGTCGGCGAGTACGCAGGGCCTTGCGGCCACTGCGCAGCCGCCGGCGATTCCGGGGTCTGGTAGTCAGGGATCAGCGAGCAGCCGCCGAGAATGAAAGCGGTTACCGCCAGGGACAACAAAGACTTGGTCATTGCCCAGCCTCATAACGTGGAGTTTCAGGGGTGGCGTCTTTTTCCGGCTTTTTGCTGCCGAACAGCGACGACACAGCGACGAAGAATAGCGGTACCCAGAAGATTGCCAACACCGTCGCACTGATCATGCCGCCGATCACGCCCGTACCGATGGCATGCTGGCTGCCGGCACCGGCGCCACTGGCGATAGTCAACGGTACCACGCCGAGGATGAACGCCAGCGAGGTCATGATGATCGGGCGCAGACGCATGCGGCACGCCTCGATGGTGGCGTCATACAGGCTGCGACCTTGCTCGTGCAGCTCCTTGGCGAACTCGACGATCAGAATGGCGTTTTTCGCCGCCAAGCCGATGGTGGTCAACAGGCCGACCAGGAAGTACACGTCGTTGGACAGCCCGCGCAGGCTGGTGGCGATCAGCGCACCGATGATACCCAACGGCACCACCAGCACGACCGCGATCGGGATCGACCAGCTTTCGTACAGCGCTGCCAGGCAGAGGAACACGAACAGGATCGACAGGGCGAACAGCGCCGGCATCTGCGAACCGGAGAGTTTTTCCTCGTAGGACATACCAGTCCAGGAGTAGCCGATGCCGGTTGGCAGTTCGCCGACGATGCGTTCTACCTCGGCCATGGCTTCACCCGTACTGTAGCCCGGAGCCGGAGCACCCAGCACTTCGACCGCCTCGACGCCGTTGTAGCGCGACAGCTTCGGCGAGCCGTAGGTCCACTCGCCCTTGGCGAACGAGGAGAACGGCACCATTTCGCCCTTGCCGTTGCGCACGTACCACTTCTGCAGGTCTTCCGGGCTCATCCGCGCATTCGGTTCGCCCTGGATGTACACCTTCTTGACCCGGCCACGGTCGATGAAGTCGTTGACGTAGCTGGCACCGAGCGCGATCGACAGAGTGTTGTTGATGTCGGCGATGGTCACGCCCAAGGCGCTGGCACGTTCGTCGTCGATGGTCAGCTGGTATTGCGGCTCATCGTTCAGGCCGTTGGGGCGCACCGCCATCAGGACCTTGCTCTGCGCAGCCTTGGCCAGGAACTGGTTGCGGGCTTCCATCAGCTTGGCATGGCCGACGCCGGCGCGGTCCTGCAGGAACACGTCAAAGCCGGTGGCGTTACCCAGTTCGAGTACTGCCGGCGGGGCGAAAGCGAACACCATGGCGTCGCGGAAGCCGAAGAAGTGTTGCTGGGCGCGGGTCGACAGGTTGAACACGCTGTTCTCGGCCGAACGCTCGCCCCACGGCTTGAGCATGATGAACGCCATGCCCGAGCTCTGGCCACGGCCGGCGAAGTTGAAGCCGTTGACGGTGAACACCGACGACACGGTATCGGCCTCGTCCTTCAACAGGTACTCACGCATCTGGTCGACCACCACCTGGGTGCGCTCGGCACTGGAACCGGCCGGGGTCTGGACCTGTGCGAACAGTACGCCCTGGTCTTCTTCCGGCAGGAACGCGGTAGGGATGCGGGCGAACAGCCAGATCATGCCTACAACGATCAGTGCATAGGCCAGCAGGAACGGCACCTTGTTGCGCAGGATGGTGCCCACGCTGCGCTCGTAGCCGGTAACGCTGCGGTCGAAGTTGCGGTTGAACCAGCCAAAGAACCCGCCTTTGGCCACATGGTGCTCGCCCTTTTTCAGCGGCGTCAGCATGGTGGCGCACAGCGCGGGGGTGAAGATAAGCGCAACCAGCACCGACAGGCCCATGGCCGAGACGATGGTGATGGAGAACTGCCGGTAGATCACACCGGTGGAACCGCCGAAGAACGCCATCGGCAGCAGTACCGCCGACAGCACCAGGGCGATACCCACCAGGGCGCCCTGGATCTGCTCCATCGAACGTTTGGTGGCCTCCTTGGGCGGCAGCCCTTCCTCGGACATCACCCGCTCGACGTTTTCCACCACGACGATGGCGTCATCCACCAGCAAGCCGATGGCCAATACCATGGCGAACATGGTCAGGGTGTTGATGCTGAAGCCCGCAGCGGCCAGGATGCCGAAGGTACCCAGCAACACGACCGGTACGGTCATGGTGGTGATGATGGTGGCGCGGAAGTTCTGCAGGAACAGGTACATCACCAGGAACACCAGCACCACCGCTTCGATCAGGGTGTGGATCACGCCGCTGATCGATTCGGTGACCACCGGGGTGGTGTCATACGGGAACACCGCCTTGACCCCTGGCGGGAAGAACGGCTCCAGGTCGCTGATGGTCTTGCGCAGTGCCTTGGCAGTGTCCAGGGCGTTGGCGCCGGTGGCCAGTTTTACCGCAAGGCCCGAAGCCGGCTTGCCGTTGAACTGGGCGCTGACCGCGTAGTTTTCACCACCCAGGCCCACCTCGGCGACATCGCCCAGGCGTACTTGCGAGCCATCGCTGTTGACCTTGAGCAGGATCTTTTCGAACTGCTCGGCGGTCTGCAGGCGGGTCTTGCCGATGATGGTCGCGTTCAGCTGGGTACCCGGCATGGCCGGCAGGCCGCCGAGCTGACCGGAGGACACCTGCACGTTCTGCGCGGCGACCGCGGTCTTGACGTCGACCGGGGTCAGCTGGAATTTGTTCAGCTTGGCCGGATCAAGCCAGATACGCATGGCGTACTGGGCACCGAACACCTGGAAGTCACCCACACCTGCGGTACGCGAGATCGGGTCCTGCATGTTGGAGACGATGTAGTTGGCCAGGTCGTCCTTGGTCATGCTGCCGTCTTCGGACACCAGGCCGATCACCAGCAGGAAGTTCTTCACAGCCTTGGTGACGCGGATACCTTGCTGCTGCACTTCTTGCGGCAGCAGCGGGGTGGCCAGGTTGAGCTTGTTCTGCACCTGCACCTGCGCGGTGTCGGCGTTGGTACCTTGTTCGAACGTGGCGGTAATGGTCATGCTGCCATCGGAGTTACTTTCCGACGACACATAGCGCAGGTTGTCGATACCGTTGAGCTGCTGCTCGATCACCTGTACCACGGTGTCCTGCACGGTTTGCGCCGAGGCGCCCGGGTAGGTCACGGCGATGGCGATGGCCGGCGGCGCGATGCTGGGGTACTGGTTGATCGGCAGCTTCAGGATCGACAAGGCCCCGACCAGCATGATCACCAAGGCGATCACCCAGGCGAAGATCGGGCGATCGATAAAGAACTTCGACATGGTTTACTCCGCTTTGGCGTCTGCTTTCGCCGTGTTGGCCTGGTCGGGGCTGGCCGGCTTCTGGACGTTGGTGGCTTCGCTGACCTTGACCTCGACGCCAGGGCGCACGTACTGCAGGCCTTCGGTGATCAGGCGATCGCCCGGGTTCAGGCCTTCCTCGATCAGCCAGTCGCTGCCCAGGGTACGGTTGGCCTTGAGCTGGCGCAGTTCGACCTTGTTTTCCTGGTTGACCACCAGCGCGGTCGGCGCGCCTTTCAGGTCGCGGGTCACGCCCTGTTGCGGGGCCAGGATGGCGTTGGCGTTGACCCCGGCCTTGAGCCGCGCATGCACGAACATGCCAGGCAGCAGGGTGTGGTCGGGGTTGGGGAAGATGGCGCGCAGGGTGACCGAACCGGTGGTCTCGTCGACCGCCACTTCGGAGAATTCCAGGCGGCCTTGCTGCTTGAACAGGCTGCCGTCTTCCAGCACCAGTTGCACCGAGGCGGCGTTGTCGCCGGCCTTCTGCAGCTGGCCGCTTTCGAGGTCACGGCGCAGCTTGAGCAGCTCGGCGGTGGACTGGGTGACGTCGACGTACATCGGGTCGAGCTGCTGGATGGTGGCCATGGCGTTGGTCTGGCCGTTGTTCACCAGTGCACCCTCGGTGAACGAAGAACGGCCGATACGGCCGCTGATCGGTGCCAGCACCTTGGTATAGCGCAGGTCGATCTGGGCGCTCTTGAGCGAAGCCTCGGCCTGCAATCGTTTGGCATTGGCGTCGTCGTATTCCTGCTTGGACACCGCCTGCTCGTCGATCAGCTGCTTGTAGCGCTCGGCCAGGGAGCGGGTGGCCTGCAGGTTGGCCTGGGCATTGCCCAGCGTGGCTTCGTACACGGCAGGGTCGATCTGGTACAGCTGCTGACCTTCCTTGACGTCGCTGCCTTCCTTGAACAGGCGCTTGAGGATGATGCCGTTGACCTGCGGGCGCACTTCGGCGACGCGGTAGGCACTGGTACGCCCCGGCAGTTCCGAGGTCAGGGTGAAGGCTTGCGGCTGGATGGTCACGACGCCGACCTGAGGAGCCTGCGCCGCTGGCGCTGCTTCTTCTTTCTTGCAGCCACTGAGCAGGGTTGCCAGGGCGACGGCGGAAACCAGAGCGGTAACGGCTGGCTTGAATTGCATGAGGATCCTCGGATCGCTAGAGCAGGGAGACGCTCAAGAGTAATGGAAGAGTCTGATCTGGAAAAATTGCTATCCGGTAGATAAATAGCTTGCTAAGGAATATACTTACATTCATGGTTGTTTGTAAATACCGCTGGGTGGTACTTGGGTACTGCCACAGCCCTGATTAGCTTATCCGTGAGGCCCCCTGCAGAGGTGCCCGAGAAGCGTTCTCCCGTGCGCGCCGCGCGTTCGGGCCAGATGAGGTTGTACTGCCATGGTCCGTCGAACCAAAGAGGAAGCCCAGGAAACCCGCGCCCAGATCATCGAGGCGGCGGAAAGGGCTTTCTACAAGCGCGGGGTTGCGCGCACCACCCTGGCCGACATCGCCGAACTGGCGGGTGTGACCCGGGGCGCGATCTACTGGCACTTCAACAACAAGGCCGAGCTGGTGCAGGCATTGCTCGACAGCCTGCACGAGACCCATGACCACCTGGCGCGGGCGAGCGAAAGCGAGGACGAAGTCGACCCGCTTGGCTGCATGCGCAAATTGCTGCTGCAGGTGTTCAACGAGCTGGTGCTCGATGCCCGGACCCGGCGTATCAATGAAATCCTGCATCACAAGTGCGAGTTCACCGATGACATGTGTGAAATTCGCCAGCAACGGCAAGGTGCGGTGCTGGATTGCCATAAGGGCGTTGCCCTGGCGTTGGCCAATGCCGTGCGCCGGGGGCAGCTGCCGGGCGAGCTGGATGTCGAGCGCTCGGCGGTGGCCATCTTCGCGTATGTGGATGGCCTGATCGGGCGCTGGCTGCTGCTGCCTGACAGTTTCGATCTGTTGGGTGATGTCGAAAAATGGGTCGACACCGGGCTGGATATGCTGCGCTTGAGCCCGGCTCTGCGCAAATGACACTTTGTTAAGGATTGTGAGGGAGTGTTTCCCCCACGTATTAACAGAGGATTAAATGCGCGGCGCGGGGCGCCCCTAATGGCCGCGTAACTGCCGGTCTGGCAAGGCAATCGCTGCAACCAGCCCCAGTACAGCCACGGCAGCACTGGCCATCAGCAGCTGCCGGAACGTCTCCAGTAGCCGCCCCTGCGTTGCCAGGTCCACCTCGCCAGCCTTCAAGCTGCCAAGCAATGGGTTGCCCAGCAGTTCGAAGCCGCCCTGGTGCAGCAGCGTCAGCAGCAGGCTGGACATGCACGCCACACCCATGGCACCACCGAACGAGCGGAACAGGTTGGTGGTGCTGGTGGCGACGCCAATATCCCTGCTGTCCACCGCACTTTGCGTACCCACCAGCGAGGTCGGGAACTGCAGCCCGCAGGCAATCCCGGTCAGTAACATGAACAGTGCGCTGAGCAGCGCCGACTGCGGCGGTGTCAGCGCCATGGCGAAGATGGCCAGCGGCATCAGCAGCGCCCCGGCAAGGATCTGCGGCTTGTAGCGCCCGGTTCGGCTGGTCATGCGCCCGCCGGTGAAGGCGCCCATGGGCAGCCCCATGGCCAGCGGCAGCAAATGCAGGGCGGCGCTGTCGGCGCCGGCGCCGGTGATGCCCTGGTAGCGCAAGGGCATCAGCATGGTCAGGGAAATCGACTGGAAACTGGCGAAAAAGATCACCCCCCAGCACAGCACTGCCACCCGGTTGCCGAACAGACCGAGCGGCAGCAGTGGCTCTGGGCAGCGGCGTTCATGGACGGTGAACAGCGCCAGGCCGAGCACGGCGCAAGCGAACAGCGCCAGTACGGCCGGATTGGCCCAGCTATGGCCCTGGCCGACCAAGGTGATGCCCAACAGCAAACTGCCCAGGCCAAGGATCAGCAGCACGGCGCCCACGTAGTCCACCCGGGCCTGGCGACGCTGCACCGGCAGGCCGCCCAGGGCCCGGCGGATTGCCCACAAGGCCACCAGCCCCAGCGGCAGGTTGATCCAGAACACCCAGCGCCACGACAGGTACTCGGTGAGCCAGCCGCCCAGCACCGGCCCGGCGACGCTGGCCACTGCATACATGCTGCTGAAGTAACCCTGGTAGCGGCCGCGTTCGCGCGGCGGCACGAAGTCGCCGATGATTGCCTGGCTCACCGAAACCATACCGCCTGCGCCAATGCCCTGCAGCACCCGGGCCAGCACCAGTTGCGGCATGTCCTGGGCCAGGGCGCAGGCAATCGAGGCCACCGTGAACAGGCTGATGCCGGTGAGGATCATCCGCCGGCGACCGTACAGGTCACCGAGCTTGCCGTAGATCGGCACGGCCACGGTCATCGCCACCATGTAGCCGGAGATGACCCAGGCCAGCAGACCGACATCGTTGAACTGGGCCGAGATCGCCGGCAGCGAGACGGCGACGATGGTCTGGTCGAGCGCGCCGAGGAAGATCGCCAGCATCAGGGCGGTGAGCACGTTGCGCAGGGAGGTGGGCGGCAGGGCGGCGGTCACGGGTTTACCTTGTCTGTGTTTGGCTGCTTCTTCACGGGCTTGCCGGCGAAGAACCCACGAATTGTAACCTGAGTTAGGTAGCTTCCTATGTACTATCTGCATCCCCTATGCAAGATCGGCATTGGCGCATTCATCCAGTGCTGCATGGCCGCGTGATATCGTTGGTATGCCACAGCGGCTGAAATCCGGGGCCTGCACCAGCTTGGTGCAACAATATGCCGCAGGTTTTCCGCCCGTTGTCTCCCACACCTTTTATTCCTCTGCCTGCATGTCGAGCATGACCGCCCGGAACGCGTCGGTTGGAACAGGCCAGGTAGACCCGATTACAGGGGTCGGTAGTTACCGTTCAAATTTCAACTTACATTGCGGAGTGATCATGCCCAAGGCTTCCCATCAAGATCTGCGTTTTGCCTTCCGCGAGCTGCTCGCTTCAGGTTCCTGTTTCCACACCGCATCGGTATTCGACCCGATGTCGGCACGCATTGCCGCAGACCTGGGCTTCGAGGTCGGCATCCTTGGCGGTTCCGTCGCGTCGTTGCAGGTGCTGGCCGCGCCGGACTTCGCCCTGATCACCCTCAGCGAGTTCGTCGAACAGGCCACTCGTATCGGCCGGGTAGCGCAGCTGCCGGTGCTGGCTGACGCCGACCATGGCTATGGCAACGCGCTGAACGTGATGCGCACGGTCACCGAACTGGAGCGCGCCGGTGTGGCTGCGCTGACCATCGAGGACACCCTGCTGCCTGCCCAGTTCGGCCGCAAGTCGACCGACCTGATCCCGGTCGAGGAAGGCGTGGGCAAGATCCGTGCGGCGCTGGAGGCGCGGGTCGATTCCTCGCTGTCGATCATTGCCCGCACCAACGCTGGCGTGCTCAGCACCGAAGAAATCATCGTGCGCACCCAGAGCTACCAGAAGGCCGGCGCCGATGGCATCTGTATGGTGGGTGTGAAGGACTTCGAGCAGCTGGAAAAGATCGCCGAGCACCTCACCGTGCCGCTGATGCTGGTCACCTATGCGAACCCGAACCTGCGCGACGACGAACGCCTGGCACGCCTTGGCGTGCGCATCGTGGTAGATGGCCATGCCGCCTACTTTGCCGCGATCAAGGCCACGTATGACTGCCTGCGGCTGCAGCGCGGCCAGCAGAACAAATCGGAAAGCCTGAGCGCTACCGAGCTCTCGCACACCTACACCCAGCCTGAGGACTACATCCGCTGGGCCAAGGAATACATGAGCGTCGAAGAGTGAGCGGCCGGGGCGCCGTCAACTCAACGGACGGCGCTCAAGGTTGCGCTGTGAGGCACGCAATGTGCCTGCTCGCAACTGGCGGCGGCGCTGGGCTGGCTGCGCAGCAGCTCGGCGCGCCAGCAGGCTGAGCCGTAGAGCCCTGCGACTGCAGTCAGGGCCATGACAAGGGCGACTCTTCTTGATTTGATGCCCATGGTGCTCACCTCCTGGTACAGCGATAGGTGATACCAAGAAGCATAGTCTATACGTTGACATGCACCGGCCTCTTCGCCGGCAAGCCAGCTCCCACAGGTACGCCATCGCAGCCAAAGCCAGCGCTATACCTGTGGGAGCTGGCTTGCCGGCGATGAGGCCACTATGTCCATTACAAATCGCGGTCCCACTCCGGCTCGTCCTGAAACCGCTGTACCAGAAAGTCCAGCATGCTGCGCAAGGTGGCCGGCATGTGCTTGCGCGAGGTGTACACGGCATTGAGACTCAGCTCGCGCGGCTTGGCTTGTGGCAGCAGGCGCACCAGCACACCTCTGCGCAGGGCCTCGGCGGCCTGGTAGGTGGGCAGCAGGGCGATGCCGGCGCCGGCCAGCGCGGCTTTCTGCAGGGTCATCGCCTCGTTGGCACTGATGTTCCCCGCCACCGGCACCGCGACCTGCTGGCCGGCCACCTCGAATTGCCAGAGGCTGTGCCCGAAGTAGGCATGGGTCAGGCAGTTGTGTCGGCTCAATTCCTCGACCCGTTGCGGCGTGCCATGCTCGTGCAGGTAGGCCGGTGCCGCGCAGACCACCGAACGGCACACGGTCAGGCGCCGGGCGATCAGGTTGGGGTCCAGGTCGTTGCTGGTGCGGATTGCCAGGTCGATGCGCTCATCCACCAGGTTGACGGTGCGGTCGAGCATCTGCAGTTCCACCTTCACCCCAGGGTAGCGGCGCACATAAGCAGCCACTGCATCCGCCAGCTGTGCCTGGCCGAAGGAGGTACTGACGCTGATACGCAGTGCGCCTTTCGGCGCGTCATCTGGCTGCTGCACCGCCGCCTGCAGGTCTCCGGCCAGTTCCAGCAATTGCCGGCAGCGCGGCAAGGTTTCCTGCCCGGCAGCGGTGAGGCTGAGCTTGCGGGTGGTGCGCTGCATCAGCCGGGCGCCCACCCACGCCTCCAGCTCGGCCAGGTAACGCGACACGACGGGGCGAGAAAGCTGCAGCTGATCAGCCGCCGCCGACTGGCTGCCCAGGTCGACGACGGTGACGAAAACGCGCATGGCGTTGAGACGGTCCATGATTTGCCCGGTTTCAGAAACAAACTATGTTCAAGCATCGCATTTTTTGTCACGGATCTGGCAACTAAGCTGTAGGGCATTGCTCATCTGAAGGCGTTGCCCATGTCTCTGTTCACCCCTTTGCGTGGCCTGCTGCTGGCCTGTGTAACCCTGGCCGGCCCGGTGCTGGCCGCCGAACCCTTGCAGCTGGAGGTCTACAACCCCGGGCACGCGGCGATTTTCCCGGTCAGCTCGGTGATCGTCAGCGGCCAGCACGACGCCGTGCTGGTCGATGCCCAGTTCGGCAAGGCCCAGGCGGAGCAGCTGGTACAGCGCCTGCGGGCCAGTGGCAAATACCTGGCCAGCATCTACATCAGCCATGGCGACCCGGACTACTACTTTGGCCTCGACACCCTGACCCAGGCCTTCCCCGATGCCAAGGTGCTGGCCTCGGCGGCCACCGTTGCGCACATTCGCCAGACGATGGATGCCAAGCTGGCGTACTGGGGGCCGCAGATGGGTGCGGACAAACCGGTAAGGCTGGTGGTGCCGCAGGTGCTCGAGGGCCACAGCCTGACCCTGGAAGGGCAGGCCCTCGAGGTGGTCGGCCTGGATGGCCCGCAGCCGGATCGCAGCTTTGTGTGGATCCCGTCGATCAAGGCGGTGGTGGGTGGCGTGGTGGTGTCCGAGCATATTCATGTATGGATGGCCGACACGCAAACGGCCAGGTCGCACGCCGACTGGCTTGGCACCCTGGCGCACATCGAAGCGTTGGCGCCGCGCACGGTCATCCCGGGCCACTACCTGGGCGATAGCAGCCGCTCGCTGAAGGCCGTGCGCTTTACTGCCGACTACATCCGTGCTTTCGATGCCGAAACCGCCAAGGCGAAAGATGCTGGCGCGTTGATCAAGGCGATGAAGCAGCGTTACCCGGGCCTGGCCGATGAAAGCTCGCTGGAGCTGGGGGCCAAGGTCGCCAAGGGCGAAATGAAGTGGTAATTCCGTTCAACTGATGGAGAGTATCCCATGAGCAAGATTGCAATCATCGGTGCCACTGGCCGCGCTGGCAGCCAGTTGCTGGAAGAGGTCCTGCGCCGTGGTCACAGCGTGCTGGCCATTGCCCGCGACCCTTCGAAGCTGCAGGGGCGTGACGGGGTGACCGTCATGGCACTGGATGCCAAGGACAGCGCGGCCCTTCAAGCGGCAGTGGCGGGTGTGGACGCGGTGCTGAGCGCGGCGCATTTCTCCACCATGGAGCCGCAGGCCATCATCGAACCGGTCAAGCGCGCCGGGGTCAAGCGCCTGCTGGTGGTGGGCGGTGCCGGCAGCCTGTTGCTGCCGTCGGGGCTTCGGGTAATCGACAGCCCGGACTTCCCGGAGGCGTACAAGGCCGAGGCCACTGCCGGGGTGCGTTTTCTGGAGGCGTTGCAGCGCGAGCCGAACCTGGACTGGACGTTCCTCTCACCGTCGGCGGAGTTCGTTGAAGGGGCGCGCAGCGGGCACTACACGTTGGGCAAGGACCATCTGCTGATCGGTGCGGATGGCAAGAGCTGGATCACCTTTGCCGACTATGCGATTGCCATGCTGGATGAGCTGGAGAAGCCGCAGCATTCACGTCAGCGGTTCACAGTCGGCTATTGAGTTGCCTTCTTCGCGGGCGAGCCCGCGAAGAGGCCTTCACAGGCTGGCCTGGCCCTCCAGCCAGTCCAGCAACTCCATCAATCCCGCCGGCAAGTTCCTGGCCTGGCTCACCAGGTAATAACCTTTACCGGTCAGCACCTTCAGCGCAAACGGCATGCACAACCGCCCACCACGCAAGTCATCGCCAATCAGCGACCAATCACCGATAGCCACCCCTGTCCCCTGTGAAGCCATGGCCATTGCCATGTCCAGCGTCTCGAAGTGTTGCTTCGGCCCCTGTGCAGCCAGCGTTACCCCAGCCGCCTGCAGCCATAACCGCCAGTCGTGCTCATCCCGCGAAGGGTGCAACAGCATGTGCCGGGCCAGGTCCTCGACCTGCTGCAACGGTACCGGCCCCTGGCGCAGTGACGGCGCACACACCGGCGTAAGCTGTTCATCGAACAGCTTACGCACATGCAGACCATGGTTTGGCGCATCGCCATAGACCACCGCGGCATCGAAGCCTTCCCGACGAAAATCAACCCCATGCTGCACGGTGGGGGTCAGTTCCACCGGCACATCCGGGCGCAGTGCCTGCCATTCCATCAGGCGCGGCAGCAGCCAGCGCATCACGCAGGTCGGCGCCTTGAGTTGCAAGGTCGCGCGGCGCCCACCCACTTCGTGCACCCCTTGTTCGATCAGCGCGAACACCTGCTGCACCCGTGGCAACCAGTCCTGGCCTTCACGGGTCAGGCTCAAGCCACGGGCCTCGCGCTGGAACAAGGCATAGCCCAGGTGCTGCTCAAGGGCGGCGATCTGGCGGCTCACCGCGCCTTGGGTGATGTGCAGCTGTTGCCCGGCACGGGTGAAGTTGCAGTGCTGGGCGGTGACCAGAAATGTGTGGAGGGCGGGCAGGGGCGGGAGGCGTTTCATTGCGCTAAGCCATGATTACAGGACATGGCTAGTATGTGTTTTTTTGCATTGTGGGCATAGCCACCGCTTGGGTCCAATAAGGGCTCAACCCAACAAGATACATGGTGAACCCCGATGGCAACGTGCGGCGAAGTACTGGTAAAACTCCTTGAAGGCTATGGCGTTGACCATGTCTTCGGTATCCCCGGGGTACACACCGTGGAGCTTTACCGTGGCCTGGCGGGCTCGTCCATTCGTCATGTCACGCCGCGCCATGAGCAGGGCGCGGGGTTCATGGCCGACGGCTATGCGCGCACCCGTGGCAAACCCGGGGTGTGTTTTATCATCACCGGCCCGGGCATGACCAATATCACCACCGCCATGGGCCAGGCCTATGCCGACTCGATCCCGATGCTGGTGATCTCCAGTGTGCAGTCCCGTGATCAGCTGGGCGGCGGCCGTGGCAAGCTGCACGAGCTGCCGAACCAGGCGGCGCTGGTAGCGGGTGTGGCCGCGTTTTCCCACACCTTGATGAGTGCGGCGGACCTGCCGCAGGTGCTGGCCCGGGCCTTTGCCGTGTTCGACAGTGCCCGGCCGCGCCCGGTGCATATCGAGATCCCGCTGGATGTGCTGGTGGAACCCGCCGACCAGCTGCTGCCGGGCCGCCCGGTGCGTGGCAGCCGGGCGGGCGCCGCACCGCAGGCCGTGGCGCAGATGGCCGCGCGGCTGGCCCGGGCGAAGCGGCCATTGATCCTGGCGGGCGGCGGGGCGCTGGCTGCCGGGGCTGCGCTGGCGCGCCTGGCCGAACACCTGCAGGCCCCGGTGGCGCTGACAATCAATGCCAAGGGTTTGCTGCCGGCCAGCCACCCGCTGCAGATCGGCTCTACCCAGTCGCTCCCGGCCACGCGTGCGCTGGTGGCTGAGGCCGACGTAGTGCTGGCAATCGGTACCGAGCTTGCCGAAACCGACTATGACGTGACCTTCAAAGGTGGTTTCGAGATTCCGGGCAGCCTGCTGCGCATCGACATCGACCCGGACCAGACCGTGCGCAATTACTTGCCAGAGCTAGCGCTGGTGGCCGATGCCGAGCTGGCGGCCGAAGCACTGCTCGGCGCCTTGCAGGCCCAGCCGCAGCCCGTGCGTGAGAGCACTTGGGGTGTGACCCGGGTGGCCAACCTGCGCCAGGTGCTGGCAGAAGGTTGGGATCAGCCAACCCTGAGTCAGACGCGTTTGCTGAAGGCGATTCTCGAACGCCTGCCCAATGCGATTCTGGTGGGCGACTCTACTCAGCCGGTGTACACCGGCAACCTGACCGTGGACATGGACCAGCCACGGCGCTGGTTCAATGCCTCGACTGGCTACGGCACCCTGGGCTACGCCCTGCCAGCGGCCATGGGCGCCTGGCTGGGCAGCGCGCAGCAGGCCGGCGAGCGGGCGCCTGCGGTGTGCCTGATTGGCGATGGCGGTTTGCAGTTCACCCTGCCGGAACTGGCCAGTGCGGTGGAGGCACAGGTGCCGCTGGTCGTGCTGCTGTGGAATAACCAGGGGTACGAGGAGATCAAGAAGTACATGGTCAACCGCGCTATCGAGCCGGTCGGGGTGGATATTCATACCCCGGACTTCATCGGTGTGGCGCGGGCGTTGGGGGCTGCGGCAGAAAACGTTGCGGATGTGGCGCAACTGCAGGCGGCGCTGGGGCAGGCGGTGGCGCGCAAGGGGCCGACCTTGATCCAGGTGGACCAGAATCAGTGGCAGGACACGGTCATTGGTTGAACTTTGATCCTGGATTGCTGGTGCTGGCCCAATCGCCGGCAAGCCAGCTCCCACAGGTACAGCGCATGCCGCCAGGTTGATGCGATCCCTGTGGAAGCAGGCTTGCCGGCGATTGGGCCGGTACAGCCACCATGAGCTTCACCCAGCGGTAGCCCGCAACCTGGCCACATCGCGAATCGGCGGTGCGCCATACAGCCGGCTGTATTCGCGGCTGAACTGCGACGGGCTTTCATAGCCCACCCGGTAGGCGGCCACTGCCGCCTCAAGCCCGTCATTGAGCATCAGCCGCCGCGCCTCCTGCAGGCGCAGCTGTTTCTGATACTGCAACGGGCTCATGGACGTCACCGCCTTGAACCTGTGGTGCAAGGTCGAGGTGCTCAGGTTCACTTCCCGGGCAAGATCCTCGATGCGCAGGGGCAACTGGTAGTTTTGGTTGAGCCAGCTGATGGCCTGGCAAACCCTGTGCGTCTGGCTATTGGCCAAGGCAATTTCATACAGCCGATGACCCTGCGGCCCACGCAGCAGGCGGTAGAGAATCTCACGACGGATCAGCGGCGCCAGCATACCGATGTCGCGCGGAGTCTCCAGCAGGCGGATCAGCCGCAGTAGGGCATCGAGCAACGCGGCATCGGTTTTTTCCACATACAGGCCTCGGCCCGAGGGGCGGTTGGGCACCAGCATCGGCCCGCTCTCGGCGATCAGCTGGCTGATCTCGGCAGGGTCCAGGTCCAGGCGCACGCCAAGGCTGGGGTTCTCGGGGCTGGCGTCGAGCTTCACGGCGCTCAGCGGCAGGGTCACCGATACCACCATGTAGTGCAGCGGGTCATAGGCGTACTGCTCGTCGCCGAGAAACAGGCTTTTGCTGCCTTGGGCCAGAATGCACAGCGCCGGTTGGGCAAAGGTTGGTACCGAGCGCACGTTTTCGGTATAGCGCACCAGGTACAGGTCATCGATGGCCGAAGCCGGGCCATGGGGATCGCCGGCGTGGCGACGGATCAGCTCGGCAAGCTCCTGGCGCTGCAGCTCCAGGGACGGCTCGGTGGAGGTGGCGGTGGTCATGTTGGCGTTCCTCTGATGACCCACGCAGCATAAGTTTGCGCCGTGTCGGGCGCTAGTCGAAAGCTGCAGCTCGATTGCCTGATCCTGCCGCATTGCAGGATCAGGCAATCGGCATGCAGTAATGGCCTAACGCGGCTCGCGCTCAAGACCCTAACCTTGGCAGCCTGGTTTATCCGTCCGCTGGCTTCAAGGAGATTGTGCAATGACCCTACAACAACCGGTCACCCACCTTGCTTTCATCCGTGCCAGCAGCGGGCGCTCGGCGGAGCTGGGCGCGCGCCTGCGTGACCTGCTCGAGCCCTCGTTGCGTGCACCAGGTTGCCTGAGTTTTACCGTGCAGCGATCGCAGGCGGATGCGGACTTGTGGTTGCTCAGCGGAAGCTGGCAAGACCAGCAGGCGATGAGTGGATACTTCGCTTCGCCGACGCTGGAGGTGTTTGGTGAGCTGGTGCAGGCGCAGGTGGTCAGCAGCCTGGATCTGCATACCTTTGATTGATGTATTGCCTGTACTGGCCCTATCGCCGGCAAGCCAGCTCCCACAGGTTCGGCGCAGGTGCTGAATGGAGTAATATGCCGCAAATTGATCAACGAAGCGGACAGCAACATGGCACGTAGGGAATTCCCGCAATTCGAAGCGGTTTCGGCGATGGTGCCGGTGGACGGTGGCGGCTACAACGCGGCCATCGCGGTCAAGGCTTTGGCAGGCGGCGCACCGCGCTTCCACAAGGTGCTCGATGGGCAGGTGTTCAAGGGCGCCGTGGCCGCCGACGAAGCGGCCACCGCCGAGCTGCAACGCCTGCAGGGCGTCAGCGAAGAGGGTGAGCTGGTCTGGTGATCAGGCCGGCGGCCGGGCCATCTTGAACAGGTTGCCCAGCTCGAAATAGTCCGCCGGGCCACCGCCTCGCAGGATCGGTTCGGCGGCAGCAGTATCGTAGATGCCGTTGTTAAGCAGGTGCTCGGCAATGTGCACCGCCACCACTTCACCCAGGATCAGCCAGCTGGGCACCAGCGCCTGGTCGGCCCGCTTGAGCTGCACGATCTGGCTGACCTTGCACTCGAAGGCTACCGGCGTTTCGCCCACACGCGGCACCTTGACGATGCGCGATGGCGCTGCGCTGAGGCCGCTCAATTCGAACTCGTTCACTTCGGCAGCAACCGGCGCGCAGCTCTGGTTCATCTGCTCCGCCAGTGGACGGGTGGCCAGGTTCCAGACGAATTCGCCGGTCTGCTCGATGTTGTTCAGGCTGTCTTTGCGCCCGACACTGCAGAAACCGATGATCGGCGGGATGTAGTTGAAGGCGTTGAAGAAGCTGTAAGGCGCCAGATTCAGGCGGCCTTCGCGGTCCTGTGAGGAGATCCAGCCGATAGGGCGGGGGCCGACGATGGCGTTGAACGGGTCGTGGGGCAGGCCGTGGCCTTTGGCGGGTTCGTAGTAATACATCTGTGCTGGGCTTGTTGGCCCTACCTCCTGGTGGACAAGGCGCCTAGTGTGCCAAGCCTGTGCCCGGCTGAAAATGATCAAGCCCGGCAAAAGCCGGGCTGGGCGCTCGCATCAGGGATCAGCTGATGCGGTGGGCGTTGGTGCGGTCGAAACCGTCTTCGGCAAAACGTTGGCCGCCGGTGCGGTCGAAACCGTCTTCAGCAAAGCGTTGGCCGCCGGTGCGGTCGAAACCGTCTTCAGCAAAGCGTTGGCCGCCGGTGCGGTCGAAACCGTCTTCAGCAAAGCGTTGGCCACCGGTGCGGTCGAAACCATCTTCAGCGTAGCTGGCGGATTGGCTCTGGGCTGTGGCGAAGGTGTGGGCGTCGGTGCGGTCAAAGCCATCTTCAGCGAAGGCGCCAGCAGCGAAAACCGAAAGGGCCAAGGTCAGGATAAGTTTGTTTTTCATGGTCGTTGCTCCGGGGTGGATGAAGTTGTTTGTTTCCATGGGTTTAATGCTACTCCGATTAAATTGATTAAAAAGCGCAAAAATATGCATTTTAAGATCTAATAAATCGATATGTTGAGGCGCGGGTCCGGTGAATTGGACAGCGGCCTGACTCTGGAAGCGTCCGCAGTTGCGGGCAGCGTTCTGCCAGCCAATGCAGCTTGATGGTGTGGAATTAATGGGGCGTTAAGAAGGAAAAACCTGACGGCCGAGGCCGATGACCGTATTTTTCATCAATCCCCAACCGATTTTTCAGGCGCTGCTCAGCACCATCGCCCCTTCGGCGCCACGTTCGGCGACTTCCTGACCAAGCCCCACGAATAGGGATGGCGACTGGCTCACTGTCCCGTTTGCATCATGAAAAAAGGGCGCCCCATGCGATGGAGCGCCCCTTCAGTCTTGCAACTCCAGCATCAGTCAGTAGTAATCCGCGAGTGCTGCTTGGTGTCCTTCATGGTCGCGTAAACCAGCAGCGAGCAGGCGATGCAGGCGGTGACGTACCAGTAGAAGCCGCTTTCCATGCCAACGCTCTTGAACCACAGGGCTATGTACTCGGCAGTGCCGCCGAAGATCGACACGGTCAGCGCGTAGGGCAGGCCCACGCCCAGTGCGCGAATTTCGGTAGGGAACAGCTCGGCTTTGACCACGGCGTTGATCGAGGTGTAACCGCTGACGATGATCAGCGCCGCCATGATCAGGAAGAACGCGCCCCACCAGGTCTGGATGGTGTGCAGCGTGCTCAGGATCGGCACGGTGAACAAGGTGCCGAGCACACCGAAGGCGATCAGGATAGGGCGTCGGCCGATCTTGTCGGACAGGCCGCCGATCACCGGCTGCAGGCACATGAACAGGAACAGCGTGGCGGCCGAGATGGTGGTCGAGTCGCTGATGCTCATGCCCACGGTGTTGACCAGGTACTTCTGCATGTAAGTGGTGTAGGTGTAGAAGGCCAGGGTGCCGCCCATGGTCAGGCCGACCACGGTCATCAGCTCCTTGGGGTGGCGCATCAGGGTGCGCATCAGGCTTTCCTTGGCCTTTTCCTTCTTGCTGAAGGACGCGGTTTCTTCCATGCCGCGACGCAGGTACAGGGCAACCACGGCGCACAGGGCACCGATCACGAACGGCACGCGCCAGCCCCAGGCATACAGCTGCTCGGTGGTGAGGGTCTGTTGCAGGACGATCAGCACCGCCAGGGCGATGAGCTGGCCGGAGATCAGGGTCACGTACTGGAAGCTGGAGAAGAAGCCACGGCGTTCCTTGCTGGCCATTTCGCTCAGGTAGGTGGCCGAGGTGCCGTATTCGCCACCCACCGACAGCCCTTGCAGCAGGCGTGCGAAGACCAGCAGGATCGGGGCGGCCACGCCGATGGTTTCATAACCCGGGGTCAGGGCGATGACCAGCGAACCTGCGCACATCAGCAGCACCGAAGCCATCAGCGCGGCCTTGCGGCCTTTGCGGTCGGCGTACAGGCCCATCAGCCAGCCACCGATCGGGCGCATGAGGAAGCCGACGGCAAAGATCGCAGCGGTATTGAGCAGTTGTGCGGTGGAATCGCCGGCCGGGAAGAAGGCCTTGGCGAAGTACAGCGAGAATGCGGCGTAGACGTACCAGTCGTACCATTCCACCATGTTGCCGATGGACCCGCTGAAGATCGACTTCAGGCGGCTGGCGGTGGTTTTTTCTGCGGCAGGCGCGGTGGCCGCCCCGGCGGGCAGGGAGGTGGCGTTATCCATCAGGGATACCTTCTCGTTGTTTTTGTGGAGCGCGCCGTGGCGCAGCTTGCCAAGGCCATTGCAGAAGGTGTGCCAAATGGGTGCGTGGTGATTCATTCGGGGGCATTCAACCCCAAGTGAACCCCGTAATAAGCAGGCCGGCGCTGTCCCTGCAGGAGCGGCCTTGTGTGGCGTGGGCTGCAAAGCAGCCCCAAAATCTCGAAGGAATAAGCGGAATTCCGCTTGCTGTACGCACCCAATAAGCGGATTTCCGCTCATTACCTCCCGATAAAATCCTCGCGCACCAACCCATGCCGCTGCATCTTTTCGTTCAGCGTACGCCGTGGCAGCTGCAACGTTTCCATCACCGCCTTGATCTCGCCCCCATGCTGGCGCAACGCCGCACGCAGGCACTGCGCCTCGAACGCTTCGATCTGTTCGCCCAGCGACCGCCCGGCCGGGGCCACTTCGATGTTCGGCGCACCCAACCCCAGCGCATGCCGCTCTGCCGCATTGGCCAGCTCACGTACATTGCCCGGCCAGTCATGCGACAGTAGCTGTGCCAGCTGAGCGCCCGACAGCGGCGGCGCCACACGGCCAAGCTTTTCGCCAGCAGCCCGGGCAAAGTGCTGGAACAGCAGCGGGATGTCTTCACGCCGCTCGCGCAAGGGCGCCAGGCGCAGTTCAGCTACGTTCAGCCGGTAGGCGAGGTCTTCACGAAAACGCCCGGCCCGGGCCTCTTCAAGCAGGTCTGGCTTGGTTGCGGCAATGATGCGCAGGTCGACGCTGATGCTCTGGTTGGCCCCAAGGCGCTCCAGCTTCTGCTCCTGTATGACCCGCAACAGCTTGGCCTGCTGGGCCAGTGGCATGCTTTCGATCTCGTCGAGGAACACCGTGCCGCCGTTGGCATACTCCAGCTTGCCGATACGCTTGCCCTGGGCACCGGTGAAGGCGCCGCTTTCATGGCCAAAAAGCTCGGCCTCGAACAGTGACTCGGGGATTGCCGCGCAGTTGAGGGCGACAAAAGGCTTGCCGGCGCGAGGGCCAAAATCGTGCAGGCAGCGGGCTACCCGCTCCTTGCCACTGCCGGTTTCGCCACGGATCAGCACATTGACCGGCAGGCTGGCCAGGTCCAGCACTTGCCGGCGCAGGGCTTGCAGGCCTTGCGACATGCCCAGCAGCGTGTCCTCCAGGCGTGACTTGAGGTCCGCCTGTTCGTGCAACCGGCGGTTTTCCAGCACCAGCTGGCGCTTTTCCAGGGCACGGCGCAGGCTGCCGAGCAGGTGCTGCGGGGTAAAGGGCTTTTCCAGGAAGTCATAGGCCCCGCTGCGCATGGCCTCCACAGCCATGGGCACGTCGCCGTGGCCGGTCAGCAGGATTACCGGCAGGTCGGGGTCGTCCGCCTGCAGGCGCTCGAGCAATTGCAGGCCATCCATGCCGGGCATGCGCACATCGCTGATGATTACTCCGGGAAAGTGCGCGGGCAGGTGGGCCAGGCATTCATCGGCGCGCGCGAACAACTGCACGCTGAAGCCGGACAGACTTAGCCACTGTTCGACCGCGCTGCGGATACTGGCTTCATCATCGACAACGATCACTGAATTCAACATACAGGCTCCAGGTCTCGGGGCAGGGTCAGGCTGAAGCGAGCACCGCCGGGCAAGTTTTCGGCCAGCAGCTGGCCACCGGCCTCGTGGACGATCCCGTAGGAGATCGCCAGGCCAAGCCCCAGGCCTTCGCCCACCGGCTTGGTGGTGAAAAACGGGTCGAAGACCTTGGTCAGGTCGGCCTCGGCAATGCCGCCACCGGAGTCGAGCACACTCAGGCGCCACAGTTCGCCATCGCGCTCGATGCGCATCTCCAGGCGTTTGTAACGCTTGTCGGCCATGGCGTCGAGCGCGTTGCGCAGCAGGTTGATCAGCACCTGTTCCAGGCGGATGGCATCGCCGCGCACCCAGGCAGGGCGGGCCAGGTACAGGGCTACCTCAACTTGTTCGCTGCGAATGCGTGCCTCCAGCAAGTGCAAGGCCTGGTCGACCACGGTGGCCAGGTCCAGCCGCTCGCGCAGGCCCACTGGGCTATTGCGGGCGAAGGTCTTCAGGTGGCTGGTGAGCGCGGCCATGCGCGTCAGCATCTGCTCCAGCGGTTCCAGCGCCTGACGTGCTTCGTCATGACGGCCATGGTCGAGCAGCAGCCGCAGGGTTTCGAGCTGCATGCGCTGGGTGGTCAGCGGCTGGTTGATTTCATGGGCCATGGCCGCCGACATCTGCCCGAGCGCCGCCAGCTTGGCCGATTGCACCAGGCCCTCCTGAGCGGTGCGCAGCTCGCGGGTGCGCTCCTCGACCTGGCGTTTGAGTTCTTCCCGGTTGCGTTGCCGCAGGCGCGCCAGGCGCAGGCGCTGGCTAACGAACAGCGCGGCAAACACCAGGCTCAGCCACACTGCGGCAGCCCCCAGGGCGGCATTGCGGCCACTGGCGGCGACCTGCGGTTTACGCAACAGGTGCAGGGTCCAGGCCTCGCCAGGCAGCGGCAGGCTTTCCCACAGGTATTCGGTGCTGCCTTGCGGGCCCTGCACACGGCTGAGGTGGCTGTTTTCGGCAAAACGGGTCAGCACCTGGTGTTGCAAGGGCACCAGGGGTTGCTTGTCGTATTGCCGGGTTTCAGCCAGCTCGGCGCGGTCGGCACTGCTGAGCGGTTTGAGCTCGCGGTAGCGCCAGCCATCCTGGTTGGCGATGAAGGTGATGCCGCGGGCGTCGCTGACCAGCAGGATATCGCTGCCTTGGCGCCACTCGCGCTCCAGTTCAGGGAACTCCAGCTTGACCACCATGGCACCGAGGAAGCGGCCCTGCTCATCATTCACCGCGCTGGCGAGGAAGTAGCCCGGCACGCCGCTGGTCACGCCCACGGCATAGAAGCGGCCACTGCCCTGGCTACGGGTTTGCTTGAAGTACGGGCGAAAGCCGTAGTTGGAGCCGACGTAGCTGCTGGGCAGTCGCCAATTGCTGGCGGCAATCGCCAGGCCAGTGCGGTCGAGCAGTTCGAGGGTGGAGGAATTGGCGGCGCCATTGATGCGCTCAAGCTTGCGGTTCAGGGCGTCCTGCACCGCTTCGCTGACCGGGCCGCGCAGGGCGGCGATCAGTTCCGGGTCCAGCGCCAGTACGGCGGGCAGGGCGCGGTAGCGGTCGATCAGGGTGTGCAGGGCGTTGGCGTACAGCCCCAGTTGCTGGCTGGCACGCCGGGCGTCGTCTTCCATGGCCTGGCGCTTGGCCTGGTGCATGGCCCAGCCGGCGCTCAGGGCGGTACCCAGCGCGATCAGCAGGGTGATCAGCCCCAGACGCAGGGCGCGAAAGGAAAAGGGCATGGGGCGGATCCAGATGATTGGAATATCGGGACCGGCCCCTTCGCGGGCAAGCCCGCGAAAGGGCCAATACAAGCGGCCGATCAGTTACAGCAATTCAAAACTCTGCTGCTGCACCGCCTGCGAATCCAGGCCCACCTGGACGTTGAACTCGCCAGGCTCGGCAACCCGTTGCAGTTGGCCATTGTAGAACTTCAGGTCTTCTTCGCTGATGCTGAAGGTCAAAGTCCGTGACTCACCCGGCTTGAGCATGAGCTTCTGGAAGTTCTTGAGCTCCTTCACCGGGCGGCTCATGGAGGCCGACACATCCTGCAGGTACAGCTGCACCACGGTCTCGCCGTCCCGCTTGCCGGTGTTCTTCACCGTCACCTTGGCCTGCAGCGTGTCGCCGCGCTTCAGGTCCTTGCTCGAGAGGGCCAGGCCCGACAGCTCGAAGCTGCTGTAGCTAAGGCCATAACCGAACGGGTACAGCGGGCCGTTGGGCTCCTCGAAGTACTGCGAGGTGTAGTTGCCCGGCTTGCCTGGGGTGAACGGCCGACCGATACGGGTGTGGTTGTAGTACATCGGGATCTGCCCGACCGAACGCGGGAAGGTAATGGCCAGCTTGCCGGACGGGTTGTAGTCACCGAACAGCACGTCGGCGATGGCGTTGCCGCCCTCGGTGCCGGCGAACCAGGTTTCGAGGATGGCGTCAGCCTGCTCGCGCTCCCAGCCGATCGACAGCGGCCGGCCGTTCATCAACACCAGCACCAGCGGTTTGCCGGTGGCCTTCAGGGCCTTGATGAGTTCACGCTGGCTGGCCGGGATCTCCAGGGTGGTGCGGCTGGACGATTCGTGGGACATGCCGCGGGATTCGCCGACCACTGCCACCACCACGTCGGACTGCTCCGCCGCCTTGACCGCCTCGTCGATCAGCACCGCAGGCGGGCGCGGGTCGTCGACGATTTCCGGGGCATCGAAGTTGAGGAAGTTCAGGTAGTCGAACATCGCCTTGTCGCCGGTGACGTTGGAACCCTTGGCATAGACCAGCTTGGCCTTGCCTTCGACGGCACGGCGCAAGCCTTCGCGCACGGTCACCGAATGCACCGGTTTGCCGTCGGCGGCCCAGCTGCCCATCATGTCGATCGGGGCATCGGCCAATGGGCCGACCAGGGCGATGGTGCCGGCCTTTTTCAACGGCAAGGTCTGCTTGTGGTTTTCCAGCAGTACCAGGCTGCGGCGTGCCACGTCACGCGCGGCATCGCGGTGCAGGCGGTCGTTGCCGTAGTAGTCCTTCAGGTCGTCTTCGGCCTTGGCGATGCGCACGTACGGGTCCTTGAACAGACCCATGTCGTACTTGGCGCCGAGTACCTCGCGCACGGCCTGGTCCAGTTCACCCTGGGTCACTTCGCCGGACTTCAGCAAGCCGGGCAGCTCTTCACCGTACAGGGTGTCGTTCATGCTCATGTCGATGCCGGCCTTGATCGCCAGCTTGGCAGCTTCACGGCCGTCACGGGCAACGCCGTGGCGGATCAGCTCCTGGATGGCGCCATGGTCGCTGATGGTCACGCCCTTGAAGCCCCACTCCTTGCGCAGCAGGTCGTTCATCAGCCAGGTGTTGGAGGTGGCCGGCACGCCGTTGATCGAGTTCAGCGCCACCATCACCCCGCCAGCACCGGCGTCGAGCGCGGCGCGGTAGGGTGGCAGATAGTCGTTGTACATCTTCGGCAGGCTCATATCGACCGTGTTGTAGTCGCGCCCGCCCTCCACCGCGCCGTACAGGGCGAAATGCTTGACGATGGCCATGATGCTATCGGGGTTGGCCGGGCTGCTGCCCTGGAACGAGCGCACCATCACCTGGCCGATCTTCGAGGTCAGGTAGGTGTCTTCACCGAAACCTTCGCTGGTGCGGCCCCAGCGCGGGTCGCGGGCGATGTCGACCATCGGCGCGAAGGTCATGTCCAGGGCATCGGCCGAGGCTTCGATGGCGGCGGTGCGGCCGACCTTGGCGACGGCGTCCATGTCCCAGGTGGCCGCCATGCCCAGCCCGATCGGGAAGATGGTGCGCTCGCCGTGAACGGTGTCGTAGGCGAAGAACATCGGGATCTTCAGGCGGCTGCGCATGGCGGCATCCTGCATCGGCCGGTTTTCGGGGGCGGTACGCGAGTTGAAGGTGCCGCCGATGCGGCCCGCAGCAATTTCCTCGCGGATCTTCTCGTGGGGCATTTCCGGGCCGATACTGATCAGTCGCAACTGGCCGATTTTCTCGGCCTCGGTCATCTGCCCGATCAGGTGGTCGATGAATGCCTGCTTGTCCTGCAGGGGCGGGGCGGAGGGGGCGGCCAAGGCCACCTGACTGGCAAGGCCCATGGCCAGGCCCAGCAAAGACAGTTTCATCATGAATTCCGTAGTAGGGCCTGTGCCGTATCCACGCTGATACGCGCGCGGCCGAAGTTTTCAGGCGGCTATTGTTGTACGATTCGCAGGCATTTCTTCCAGCGGCGGATTATGCCTGAATATGTGGCCCGCGGACGAAGCCCCGAATGCCGGGACAACAACAATAAGATCGCTCGAGAGACCGACGGCATGACCCCCTTCGACGAATATCACCAGCGGCAGATAGCCGAAGCCATTGCCCGTGCCGAACGGCGCACCGATGCCGAACTGGTCACGGTGCTGGCCCGTCGTGCCGACGATTACGCCTATTGGCCTTTATTGTGGGCCGCGGTGCTGGCCCTGGCGCTGCCTGGTTTGTTGCAGTGGCTGTCGGGGTGGCCCGGTGTACGTGGCCTGCTGGTGGCCAACGTGTTGCTGTTCATGGGTTTGTGCCTGTTGTTGCGCAACCCGCGCCTGGTCGGCTGGCTGATCCCCGGTGCGCTGCGCCGCTGGCGCGCCTCGCGGCTGGCACGGCAACAGTTTCGTGAACAGAACCTGCAGCGGACTGCGGGGGCCACGGGGGTGCTGATTTTTGTCAGTGAGGCCGAGCGGCATGTGGAGATACTGGTAGACCGTGGCATCGAGCGTTATCTGGATGCCGCCGCCCGTGCGGTGATCGTTGCCCGTTTTGCCGAGCAGGTGCGTCAGGGCCGGACCTTGCAGGGCTTTGTCGAGTGTATCGATGCCTGTGGCGAGCTGCTTGGCGAGCATGTGCCGCCTACGCATGCGCGTAACGAATTGCCGAACCGGCTGGTGATCCTCGATTGAGCAGCATGCAGCCGCCTCAACAAGGGCAGGCAGTTCAGGGCTGCTGTGCAGCCCATCGCCGGCAAGCCAGCTCCCACAGGTACAGCGCATGGCTTGAAATTGACGTGGTCGAAGTGGGAGCTGGCTTGCCGGCGATGGGCCGCAAAGCGGCCCTGAATGGCCAGGGTATGCCCGCTCGCACGGCACACGGTAGAATGAGTGTTCCGCTACTCAAGGCCCCTTTCTCCATGTCCGCCAGTAATTCCGCTCCCTCCGCGCCCGATGCGCGCGCCCGGTTTCTTGACCTGCTGAACGCCGCCCTGCACGGCAACACCTTGGTCAAACTGGTGCTGGCGCGCCATGTAGGTGCCGACCAGACCTTGCAACGAATCATTGCCAAGCCGCTGCAGGTCAAGGGCCAGCCGTGCCTGTCGCTGGTCTATCGTCACCAGACCCGCGATATCACCCAAAACCTGGCGCTGGACCAGGCCCAGGCGCTGGTCGCCGAGCTGCTGCCAGGCAGCTTCCGTAATGCCCACCTGTTCGACGCAGAGGGTGAAGTGCAGCTGACCTTCAGCAAGAAGGGCAAGCCCATGCTCCAGCGTCACGGCGCGCAGGCCGCACGCGAGGTTGCCGCCAGCAGCGGCCATGACCGTGAGAAAAAGCGCTACCTGGAGCTGGCACGGCCCTTCCTGCGTGACCTTGGCGTCACCGATGCACAAGGCGCACTGATCCCGTCCATGTCGCGCAAGTGGAAGCAGATCAACAAGTTCATCGAGGTCTTCGACCACGCCCTGGCCAGCGCCCCGGTGCCGCCAGAGCAGGCACTGCGGGTCGCCGATTTCGGTTCCGGCAAGGGCTACCTGACCTTTGCCATGCACGATTACCTGCGCAACAGCCTGGGCCGTGAAGCGCAGGTCACCGGTGTGGAACTGCGCCAGGACATGGTCGACCTGTGCAACGCGGCCGCCTCGCACCTGGAGCACCCGGGCCTGGAGTTCCAGTGTGGTGACGTGCGCAGCGTGGTACCCGAGGCCATCGAAGTGATGATCGCCCTGCATGCCTGCGACATCGCCACCGACTACGCCATCCATACCGGTATTCGCTGCAACGCCGCGATCATCATGTGCTCGCCGTGCTGCCACAAACAGATCCGCCCGCAACTGCACAGTCCGGGGTTGCTACAACCCATGCTGCAGTACGGTCTGCACCTGGGCCAGCAGGCCGAAATGCTCACCGACAGCCTGCGTGCGCTGTATCTGGAAGCCTGCGGGTACGAAACCAAGGTGTTCGAGTTCATCTCCCTGGAGCACACCAACAAGAACAAGATGATTCTTGCGGTGAAGCGCAAGCAGGCGGGGGATAACGGCGCGCTGCTGGAGAAAATTGCCCAGCTCAAGGCGTTCTATGGGGTGCAGGAGCATTGCCTGGAGACGCTGTTGCGGGCGGATGGGTTGCTTTGACAGGTTTCAGTGGCCGTCTTCAGCGCTGCCTATTGTGAGAGCGGTTGTCGCGAACGGTCGCGGATGGCTTGCTATGCTGCTGGGATCTTGCAGCCCATCGCGACACGAGGCAGATCCTGCAGGCCTCCTGCTAGCGCCCAGCGATTGGTGGCTTGACCGCCAACTCCGCCTGCCCCAACGGATGCGTAGTGGCATCGAAGAAATGCAGCTCAATCCCCGCCAGGTCGCCAAAGCGATCGACAAAGTGCTGCTTCTGATTGATCACCGACGCCTCGTTCAACGGCCGTACAGCAATCGACAACTGCTTCGGCCGGGCCAGCCGGATAGCGTCAAGCAAGTGCTGGTCACTGCTGTCCAGATGCTGCCCGAACAGGCATAGCCCCTGGCTTTCCCCGGCCAGTTGCCCCAGGCACCAGCTCAGGTAGTCAGAATTGCGGATCGCACGCAGTTTCTCGTCGCTGCGGTCTTCGTTGACGAACAGCGGTACCTCGCCCGGGATGTTCACGGCAAACCCATCGAGCAGTTCGGCGTTGTCGGCACTGCGTTGGCGTGTGGTGCCGTCGGGCAGCTTCAGCAAGTGCATGCCGCCATGCAGGTGCAGCACCCGGGTGCCTTCGGTTTGGGTGCGGCGTACATCGAAGAAGCCCTGCTCGTCGAACAGGTCGGCGAAGCCGTGCGGAGCATGTTGCACCGCCCACGGCAGCAGCAGGTCGTAATTGCTGGTATAGACGTTGCGGTAGCCGCGCAGGGCCTGGTTGAGGGTGGTCAGCGTAGCCGGCGTCATCAGTGGCCACGGCAGGTGCACGGTGCGCACGGCGTGAATCAGCGCTTCCTTGATCGAGTAGTAGCGGTTCAGCGGTGCGGTGGAATTGATCGCCAGCGCGGCGTTGGTGCGAACCGTGGTGTTGAGGGCGCTGAGCACGGGTTCGAACAGCTCTGTCCCCAGCGACTTGAACAGTGCCTGGTCGCTGACGGCCAGGCCCTTCTTGCGGCCGGCGCGTTGCGCTTGCTCGAACAGCGAGAAATAGCCGAACGGTTTCCATAGTGCGCGGCTGGCGCCGTTGCCCAGCAGCAGCGCGTCACAGGGGTGGCGGGCGGCGAGTTCTGGCCAGGGAGAAAGAGTGGCGTCAAGTGCGGGCATGCTGGGATCCGTTGGGTGGCGCGGAGAACGGGGGCGACTTTAGCATGTCATGCAAGCTGGGCGACGGTTGGCCGTCAAGGCAATGTTCATGTGTTGTCTGTTCAAGCCTGGTCCGGTAGGTTCGCGTCGTCCTTGTTCCCAGTTTCTCAACGTTGCGACCTTGACATCGAAGCCTGCTTCAGCCCTGTTCTGCCACCTGCACACTGCGGTTCCTGTTGCGCCAAACCCGATACGCCCGAATTCCCGCCCGCACCGAGCCGAACAGCAGTTTGTCTTCCATCTCCCGCGCCATCCCGGAGCGCACCAGCATGCGCAGGAAGGTGCCGCGGGCGCGGGCGATAGCGAAGAAGATGCCTTGCGCCGCCAGGGTGTCACGCACTTCGCGCAGGGCCGCGATGCCGCTGACATCGATGCTGGTTACCGCTTCGGCATCGAACAGCACGGCTTTGGGTTGGTCCTGGCTCTGTACCGCCTCAAGCAGCCGCATCTTGAAGTAGTCGGCATTGAAGAACAGGATCGCGTCGTCGAAACGGTACACCACCAGCCCGGGCACGGTACGGGCATCCTTGAACTTGCGGATGTCTACCTGGCCTTCGGTGCCCGGCAGCCAGCCGAGCACGGCGTCGGTGGGCTGGTAGATGCTGTACAGCAGGCGCAGGATCGCCAAGGTCACGGCAAACACGATACCGGGCAGCACGCCCAGGCCCAGCACGCCCACCGTGGTCAGCAGGCACAGCCAGAACTCGAAGCGGCTCAGGCGGCGGATATGCCCCAGGGATTTGATGTCGATTAGCCCCCAGCCGGCCATCAGCAGCACGGCACCCAGTGCGGCCTGGGGGATCCACGCCATCGGCGCGGTGAAGAACATCAGTATCATGGCGATGACCAGCGCGGCGATGATGCCCACCAGCTGGCTTTTGCCGCCGACCATGTCGTTGACCGCAGTGCGCGAGTCGGCGCCGCTGATGGCGAAGCCCTGGGACGCGCCGGCCGCCAGGTTGCTTACGCCCAGGGCGACGAATTCGTGGTTGGCGTTGATCGCGTAACCGTGCCGGGCGGCAAAGCTGCGTGCGGTAAGCATGGCGCTGCAGAAGCTGACGGTGGCGATCCCCAGGGCATCGCGCAGCAAGCTCTTCATTTCTGCCAGGTTGCTGTGTGGCCATGCCAGCTGCGGGATACCCGCCGGCACCGGGCCGAGAATCGCCACCCCCAGGCGGTCCAGTCCAAGCAGGCCGACCAGTGACATGAACAGTGCCACCACGATCAGGGCGGCGGGCAGGCGCGGGTAGCGCCGTGGCAACCAGATCAGCAGGCCCAGCGCCGCCAGGCCGATAAGCAGCGTCACCCAGTGGATTTCGCCCAGGCGCTGGAAGAAATTGATCAGGCTGAGGATGAAACCGTCACCTTCGATCCTGAAGCCCACCACCTTGGACAATTGCCCGGCGATCAAGCTCAGGCCGATGCCGTTGAGGTAGCCGATCAGGATCGGCCGCGAAAAGAAGCTGGCGATGAACCCGGCGCGGGCCAGGCCGGCGCCGATCAACATCATCCCGACCAGCAGGGTGACGATCACCGAAAGCTCGGCAATCCGCTGCGGGTCGCCCATGGCCAGTGGCGCCACAGCGCCGGCGATCATCGCGCAGGTAGCGGCGTCAGGGCCGACCATCAGCTGGCGCGAGCTGCCGATCAAGGCGTAGACCATCATCGGCAGCACGCAGGCGTACAGGCCGTACTGCGGCGGCAGACCGACGATCTGCGCATAGGCGATAGCGATGGGAATCTGGATCGCTGCTACCGATAGACCGGCCTGCAGGTCGGCGTGGAACCATTCCCGGCGGTACTGCAGCAGGTTGGCGAGGCCCGGGAGCCAGCGGGAGAGAAACATGCGTCGTCCTTTCGAAATGCTTCACAGATCCATTGAACATATGCGCTACAAGCCGTTTCGCTTGCACGCGCCTGCGCATTGAAACGGATCGGCAGGCAAATGGCCATGGTCCAGGTTGAGTGAAAGGCAGAAACGAAAAAAGGAGCCGGGGCTCCTTTTGACAGCGATGACGTTGCTGAAACGCCATGCGGAATGCAATGTGGAGCGGGTAGAGGGAATCGAACCCTCAACTAAAGCTTGGGAAGCTTTCGTTTTGCCACTAAACTATACCCGCGTCTGCGCAGCACTTTTTACCAGAACCCTCAACGAATTAGAAGCCCAAGTTATCAAAAAGCTTGTCGGCACCCAGTAGCCTTGCGGGTATCTGCCAAAGGGCGCCGAGCTGCTCAGATGGCCAATGCATGCTGCCCCTGTTGCACGTGCTGGTAGCGTGGACGGTGCTCGCGCGACGTCGGCTTGAGGAAGCCGAGCAGCACGTTGCGGGTATCTTCACAGGCAACCTTGTTTTCCATGTCGAGGAAGTGGCCAGCGTCCCGGATCACGCGGAAGTGGCTATTGCCCACGTGCTTGCCAAATTCCCGGGCATCTTCGACCGTGGTGTACTCGTCGCGGTCGCCGTTGATGAACAGCACCGGGATGTCGATATTGCGCGCACCTTTCAGCGCCCGCTCCAGGTCGTTCTGCAGCACTTCGTTGATGTGATAGTGCATCTGCGCGTACTCGTGGCTGTCCAGGCTGCTGACATGCCGGTAATTGAAGCGTTTGAACAGCGACGGCAGGTGCTTGCCGATGGTGTCGTTGACCAGGTTGCCGACCTGGTAGCGGTCGCAGGCGGCCAGGTACTGGCAGCCCCGGTCCAGGTAATCACGCATCGGTTCGTTGATCACTGGCGAGAACGAACTGACCACGGCCTTTTTCACCCGTTGCGGCTGGTGCGCCAGCGCCAGCAGCGTGCTTGCACCACCCCACGAGAACGACATCACGTGATCGGCCTGGAAATGCTCGATCAGCTCCAGCAGGATGTGCGCCTCGGTCTCCTTGGAGATCAGCCGCTCCTGACGGTTGTGCGGCTTGGATTTGCCCGCATACGGCTGGTCGAACAATACAACGTTGAATTGCGGGTGCAGGTTACGAACCGTCTGGGCGAACGAGGCCGTGGTGGCCAACGAGCCGTTGACCAGGATGATCGTCTTCTCGGCCGCATCCGCGCGATGGAACTCCGTGTAAACCCGATACTGACCTTGGATATCAAGCACAGCGATTTCTGGCCTCATGTCATCGACTCCTGGCGCAAAAAGGGTATTCGCGTCACCTAGGGTGCACGTTCTTTATGACAGGTAGGCATTCGCCTGAAGAGTAACCGGGGGGGCCCTGTGTCGATCCTTGGCACTTGCGTCGACGGTATTGTTTTTGGCGGGCAATCTGCCGTGCCCCAAGGCATCTAGGCCTTGGGTGGCCGGCAAAAAGTTGTCCTCGACTGCGGTTGTGACTTGGTAGTCACATGCAGACTGACGATTTGGATTCAAGCAGTGGGTTGCGGATCCCGCAAGTGCCGTTCGGGCGAAAGTGTGACTTTTGTCGCCGAGCGGTCGTGTGACGACCCTTTGCGGTCTGTTCCGGCCCTTTCGCGGGTGAACCCGCTCCCACAGGTCCAGCGCAGCTCTCGAGCGCGACGAGGTCCCGGTAGGGGCGGGTTTACCCGCGAACAGGCCAGGGCAGACACCCTAGACAGTGGCGATTTCACCCACCGTCAGTTCACGAAATGCCCCGGGCGCCAACCCCGGGTCCAGCTGGATCGCCCCCATCCTCTCGCGATGCAGCCCCACCACCTTGTTGTCGAAATGGCCGAACATGCGCTTGACCTGGTGATAACGCCCTTCGACGATTGCCAGGCGAGCCCGGCGCGGCCCGAGGATGTCCAGCTGCGCAGGCTGGGTGGTGAGGTCCTCGAAGGCAAAATAGAACCCTTCCCGGAACCTGGCGACATAGTGCTCGCCAATCTCGTCCTCGGTTTCCACCAGGTAATGCTTGGGCAGCTTGGTGGCAGGTTGGGTCAGGCGTCGCGACCATTGCCCGTCGTTGGTCAGGATCATCAGGCCGGTGGTGTTGAAGTCCAGGCGCCCGGCTATGTGCAGGTCATCACGCATTGCGGCTGGCAGCAGGTCGAGCACAGTGCGGTGTTGCGGGTCGCGCGTCGCGCTCACGCAGCCCGCAGGTTTGTGCAGCATCAGGTAGCGCGCCGGGCGGCCGGCCTGCAGCAGCTGGTCGTCCAGCTCGACGCGGCTGAATTCGCGGACCTCGGCCAGCGGGTCGCTGACCACCTGGCCGTCCACCCGCACACGGCGTTGCGCCAGCATCAGGCGGACTTGCTGGCGGTTGTAGCTGGGCAGGTTGGCGAGGAAACGGTCAAGGCGCATGGCAAGGGTCAGTCGGCGGCAGGTGATCGGAGTTGTTCTTCAACGGCTGCGCAGCGCGGGCACAGGCAGGCTTTGTCACGCAACTCGGCGGGCAGGGCCTGGAGCACCGCCGGGTCGATGCTCACGCTGTAGCACCAGCAGGCCTGGGTGGCGAGGCGCGGGTCAGCCAGGCTGCACTGGTTGAGCGCACCGCAAGCGGGGCAGTATTGGCTGTCATTCATGGTCGGTTTCACTGCAGACGCGGTTGCGGCCGGCCTGCTTGGCACGATAAAGCGCGCGGTCGGCGCGGGTCAGCAGGGTATGCAAGGTATCCCCAGGTTGCAGGCTGCTCAGACCGATGCTGGTGGTCAGCCGCAGCGGCTGGTCGTCGTAGCTGAAGGTCAGCTGCTCGGTGCGCCGGCGGATCTTTTCCGCCACTTCGATGGCCGGGCGGCCTTCGGCTTCACGCAGCAGCACGATGAATTCCTCGCCACCCCAGCGGCAGAGTATATCCGACTGGCGCAGGCTGCCTTGCAGCACATTGGCGAACTGGCGCAGCACTTCGTCGCCTGCCAGGTGGCCGTGGGTGTCATTCAGCGCTTTGAAATGGTCCAGGTCGATCAGCAATGCTACCAGCGGACCACTGTCGCGCTGGGCTTCGTGCAAGGCCTGGGCGGCCAGCAGGTCGAAGCTGCGCCGGTTGGGCAGGCCGGTGAGGCTGTCGAGGGTGGCCAGCGCCTCGGTGCTAGCCTGGTGGCGGCGGACCATGGCGTGAATCAGCGCCAGTACCACCAAGGTGATCATCGCGCAGATGACCAGGTTCAGGTACAGCGAGTGACGGATTCGGTCGAGGGCGCCGGTTTCGCGCTTGTCCACCAGCAGGTACCAGTCAAGCTCGGGCAGGTGGCGCACGTTCAGAAAGTGGCTGTGGTTATCGCTGTCGCGGTATTCGTGGCTGCCTTCGCCGGGTACCGGTTGCGCGGCCAGCAGGTCATCCAGTTCGGGGTTGGCGCTGAGCGGCTGGCCGACCCGCAAGCCCTGCGGGCCGCCTTCGGAGCCGGTCAGCAGGACCTTGCCCTTGGCGTCGGTGAACAGCACCGAACGCTGGTAGCGGCGTTGGTACTGATCGATCAGCTTGACCACCGACGAGACGCTCAGCCCGACCCCGGCGGCGCCGATGAAGCGTTGCTGGTAGTCATGCACCTGATAGTTGATGAACACGGTCAGGCTGTCCTGGTTGGCCATGTCCAGGTCGACGTTGATTTCGTAGGGGGCCTTGAGTTCGCGCAGGCGGAAGTACCAGGCATCGCGCCAGGTGCCGGGTTCGACTTTCTTGAGCACGCCCTTGGCCTGGTAGTAGGTCAAGGTACGGTTGGAGACAAAAAAGGACGTGAAGGTGTCCTGTTTGCCCATCACCTCGCCAAGGTAGCGGGTCATGCGCCGGGTATCCTGCTCACCGGACAGCACCCAGTCACGCAGGAAGGTGTCCTGGGCCATCATCGAGGCGATCAGGACCGGGCGAATCAGGTCTTTCTGGATTTCCGAGTAGACCGTGTCGGAGGTGAGCGGCAGCTCGGTGTTGATGATGCCGTCGCGGATGGCGCTGCGTGAGGCGAAGTAGCTGAGCAGGGAAGTGCCGAGGAAGCCGCACGCCAGCAGCAGCAACAGGGTCAAGATCAGCGAACGCTGTGAAAACAGAGCGGAACGTAAAGGCATGATCTTCCCGTGATGTGTGCCAGGGCGCTTATTCTAGTGAGATGGCCGGGAAATCACTGCAAGTTTTTTGGGCCAGCGCACCTGTATCAATTTGTTGCGTAAATGGCACTGCAACTCGGCCTCGCGGTCTTATTCTACGTCGATGATCGCGTTGTGCATCGACGCTCGCCAGCGCCGCTGTTCGGGCACTCCAGCGGTCCAGGAGGCCGCCATGTCCTACCGAATCCTGTTGATTGCCCTGCTCGGGCTGATGACATCCGCCTGCGCCCCTTACTACGGAAGCGGGGGTTATTACCGTTCGGACTATTACTCAACCGACCGCTATGTGTCGCCGGGATATTACCGTTCAGACCGTTATTACGTGACGCCGCAACCGCGTTATTACTACCAGCCGGCCCCGCGCTACTACCGCTCGGCGCCAGCGCCTTATTACCGGCCGCAGCCACACCCGGGAGCCAACCAGTGGCACGGTAACCCGCGCTATGACTACGGTAACCGTCAGCGTAATGACTATGGACGTGACCGGGATCGTCACGACTACCGCGATGGCAGCCAGCGTTACCAGCATGGTGACCGGCACTCCAACCGGCAGGGCAATGGCGGCGGGCGCTGGGATGGTCGGCGCGGGCAGGGGCAGGGGGGGAACTGGCAGCGCTAGCTGAGCCTAACCCTGGGCTGCAACGCAGCCCCAGGTTGCCCACGCTATTCCAGGTCGGCCAATGGATGCCGGCCCTCCCACACTTTGGCAAAATGCGCTTCCACCACCGCCGTTGGCACTTGCGCGACATCCGGCCAGTGCCAGCGCGGCTGGTTGTCCTTGTCCAGCAAACGGGCGCGCACGCCTTCGCTGAGCTCCGGGTGGCGGCAACAGTTCAGGCTCATGCTGTATTCCATCTGGAACACCTGCGCCAATGACATATGCCGCGCCCGGTGAATCTGCTCCCACACCAGGTGCGCAGTCAGCGGGCACCCTTCATGCAGGCGCTTGCCGGCGTCTGCCAGCAGCGGGTCGTCATGCTGCTTCAGCGCTTCCAGCGCCCGCCATGCCCCGGCGGCATCTGCCACGTCGAGCAAGCTGTCGATCACCTGCCGCCGTGGCAACCACTGCGCAGCAGGTAATTCGGCGCAGGCGCGATGCTGCTCGGCCTTGAGCAGGCTGTTGAGTTGCAGGGCGGTCTGTTCCTGCCAGTTCAGCTGCAGCAGCTCCTCGATCAAGGCTTCTTGCTGGTGTTCACCCATGAAGCGGTCGGCCAGGCCCAAATCCAAGGCGTCACGGGCGTTGATCGGCGCGCCGGTCAGGCCAAGGAACAGCCCCAGCTTGCCGGGCAGGCGCGCGAGGAACCAGCTGGCGCCTACGTCCGGATACAGGCCGATACTGATCTCCGGCATGGCCAGCCGGCTGCTGGGAGTGACCACCCGTATGTTGGCGCCCTGCAGCAACCCCATGCCACCCCCCAGCACATGCCCGTGGCCCCAACACAGCAGGGGCTTGGGGTAGGTGTGCAGGGCGAAGTCCAGGCGGTATTCGGCGGCGAAGAAGGTGGCGGCCAGCGGTGGCACGCTGCCTGGGTGGTCGCGGCAGGCCTGCACCAGCGCACGCACGTCACCGCCGGCGCAGAATGCCTTGGCCCCCTGGCCGCGCAGCAGCACGCAAACGATGCCCGGGTCGCGGGCCCAGGCGTGCAGCTGTTCGCCCAGCACCTCGATCATCGGCAGGTTCAGGGCGTTGAGCGCCATGGGCGCGTTCAGGGTGGCGATGCCGATGCGGGCGCCATCGGCGCCGGTGAGTACCTCGCAATGAATGGCCATGGACTACCTCGCTCAAGTCATCGCTCTAGTATGGCTGGCCTGGCCGATCATGCCGGTTGTCGGTCGGATCGTTTGACAAGCGGGGAGGGCTTACCTAGTGTCGCGCCATTGTTTACGGATGGCCCCATGACTGAAGACGATCGCATCAAACTCGAACCCAGCTGGAAAGCCGCATTGCGCGACGAGTTCGACCAGCCCTACATGCATCAGCTGCGTGAGTTCCTGCGTGGCGAATACGCCGCTGGCAAGGAGATCTACCCGCCAGGGCCGCTGATCTTCAATGCGTTGAACTCGACACCGCTGGACCAGGTGAAGGTAGTCATTCTCGGCCAGGACCCGTACCACGGGCCGGGGCAGGCCCACGGCCTGTGCTTCTCGGTGCAGCCGGGGGTTGCCACGCCACCCTCGCTGGTGAACATCTACAAAGAGTTGCAGCGCGACCTGAACATTCCGATTGCCAGCCATGGCTACCTGCAGAGCTGGGCCGAGCAGGGCGTGCTGCTGCTCAACACCACCATGACCGTAGAGCGCGCCAATGCGGCGTCGCACGCGAAGAAGGGTTGGGAGTTCTTCACCGACCGGATCATTCAGGTGGTCAGCGAGCAATGCCCGAATGTTGTGTTCCTGCTGTGGGGCGCGCATGCGCAGAGCAAGCAGAAGCTGATCGACGGGACCAGGCACCTGGTGCTCAAGTCGGTGCACCCGTCGCCGTTATCGGCTTACCGTGGGTTCCTGGGGTGTGGGCATTTCAGCCGGGCCAACGGCTTCCTCGAGCAGCGCGGGCTGGCGCCGATCAACTGGGCACTGCCGCCGCTTTGATTGCCTGACATACCGTGTCGCCCTCTTCGCGGGCAGGCGACGCGGTCAGTCCGGGTTTGTATTCCACAAGCGGAACAACGGCTCCGCCAGAAACAGCACAAACAGCAAGCGCATCACCTGCAACGCCGTCACCAGCGGCACCGACAGCTGCAAGGTTTCCGCCGTCAGGCTCATCTCGGCAATCCCGCCCGGCATCATCCCCAGTGTCAGCGAGCGCAGGTCCAGCGCGGTCGTCACGCTCAGTACCCACGCGGCACTGGCGGCGATCGCCATGCACAGCGCCGTGGCCAGCAGGGTGCGCCCGAGAAACGACGGGGCACGGCGGAAGAACGCGCGGTTGAAGTGGCAGGCCAGGCCGCTGCCGATCAGCCATTGGCCGATCTGGCTGGCGCCGTTGGGCAAGGCGATCTGCAGGTTGCCCGCCAGGCTCACCGCTGCCGCCACCAGCAATGGCCCGAACAGCCAGGGGTTGGGCTGGCGCAGGCGCTGCCAGAGCAACGCAACGACCACACCCAGCGGGGCGATCAACGCCAGCCAGCCCCAGCTGACACTGCCAGTGTGGTTCAGTGGCACCCCATCGCCCAGCAAGAGCTTGAACAATGCCGGCACACACAGCACCACCGCCAGCACGCGCAAGCTCTGCGCCGCCGCCACCTGGCTGAGCACCGCGCCATTGCGCGCGCCCAGGTTGACCATCTCCCCCGAACCGCCGGGCATGCTGGCGAAGAACGCGGTGGCGCGGTCCTCGCCGGTGCGCCGCAACAGCCACACGCTGATCAAGCTGGACAAGGTGGTGAACAGCGCGCCGAAGAAGATCAGCGCGAAATGGCTGGCCACCTGTTCGATTACGGCAGGGGTGAAATGCAGGCCAATGCCGATGCCGATGATCCACTGCCCGCATTTGCGGCCATTGGGCATTTCCGGCAGCTGCCAGGGTGTCAGGCAGCGCACCAGGATGATCGCCAGCAACGAGCCGACCATCCACGGCAAAGGCCAGCCGACCTTGCTGGCGGCAAAACCGCCAGCAATGCCGACCAGCCCGGTTGCGACAAACAACGGCAACGCGCGATCAGGCATCGGCCATGGCCCGACGCAGCTGGCTGCGTTTGCGCCAGCTGCGCAGCAGCGGCAATGTCAGCATGCAGACGGTCAGTGCCCATACCGACATGCTGATCGGGCTCGACCAGAGGATGCCCAGCTCACCGTTGGAAATCGACAGCGCCCTGCGCAGGTTCTGCTCCATCAGCCCGCCCAGGATGAAACCGAGCAAAATCGGCGACAGCGGGAAGTCCAGCTTGCGCAGGATGTAACCCATGATGCCGATGCCGACCATCAGGAACAGGTCGAAGGTGGTGGCATGCACGGCGTACACGCCGATACCGGTGATGATGGCGATCACCGGCACCAGCGCCCAGTTCGGCACGGCAAGGATGCGGGTGAAGATGCGGATCATCGGGATATTGAGGATCACCAGCATGATGTTGGCGATGAACAACGACGCGATCAGGCCCCAGACAATGTCGGGCTGCTGCTGGAACAGCAGTGGGCCCGGGGTGATGTTGTACAGCGTCAGGGCGCCGATCATCACCGCAGTGGTGCCCGATCCAGGCACGCCCAGTGTCAGCATCGGTACCAGGGCGCCACAGCAGGAGGCGCCAATGGCGGTTTCCGGGGCGGCCAGGCCGCGAGCGTCACCTTTGCCGAACTCGCCTTTGTCACCCGCCAGGCGCTTCTCGGTCATGTAGGCAACGGCACTGGCCAGTGTCGCGCCCGCGCCGGGCAGCACGCCCATGATGAAGCCAAGCAGGCCGCAACGGATGTTGACCGCGAACACCGAAGCCGCTTCCTTGAAGTTGAACAGCATGCGCCCGGTGGCCTTGACCGCCTGGTGGCCATGGTGGGTCTTTTCCAGCAGCAAGAGGATTTCGCTGATGGAGAACAGGCCCAGTACCAGCACCACGAACTGGATGCCGTCGGCCAGGTGCACGCTGTCACCGGTGAAACGGTACACACCGCTGTTGGCATCGATACCGACTGCCGAAAGGAACAGGCCGATCAAGGCGGCGATGAAGGTCTTCAGCGGCTTGTCACCCGCCATGCCGCCCAGGGCGACGATGGCGAAAACCATCAGCACGAAGTATTCCGCCGGCCCGAAGGCGATTGCCCATTTCGCCAGCAGCGGGGCGAACAGCACCATGCCGCAGGTGGCAATGAAGGCGCCGATGAACGAACTCCATGCCGACAACGACAGGGCCACGCCCGCCAGGCCCTTGCGCGCCATCGGGTAGCCGTCCAGGGTGGTCATCACGGTCGAGGCTTCGCCCGGGATGTTCAGCAGGATCGAGCTGATACGCCCGCCGTACTCGCAACCCAGGTACACCGCCGCCAGCAGGATCAGCGCCGACTCCGGCGGCAGGCCCAAGGCGAAGGCGATGGGGATCAGCAGGGCCACGCCGTTGATCGGACCCAGGCCCGGCAGCAGGCCGACCACGGTGCCGATAAGGGTGCCGGACAGGGCCGTGACCAGGTTGTAGGGGGACAGGGCGACGCCGAAGCCCTGGCCCAGGTAGCTCAAGGTATCCATGTGTCAGTTCTCCAGTACGCTCAGCAGGCCAAGGGGCAGGGGCACGTCCATCACGCGGTCGAACAGCCAGTAGAGGAACACGCTCATGCCGACCACCACGATGGCGCTGTGCAGCCAGCGACCGCCGTACAGGCGGGCCATTGGCAGACCGACGAGGATGGCGCTGAGGATAAAGCCCAGGGGTTCGAAGGTGGCGGCAAAGACCAGCAGCAGGCCGACGCAGGCGGCGATCTTGATCAGGGTGTGGCGGTCCAGCTCGGGCTCATCGTCCTTGCGCACGATGGGCGTAGGGCGGAACGCCAGGTACAGCAAACCCAGGCCCATCAGGCCCAGCATCAACAGTGGGTAGGCGCGCGGGCCTACCGGTTCATAGGAAAACGCCGCCTGGTAGGGCCAGGCCATCACGGCCAGGACGGCGCACACCGCCAGCAGGGCCAGGGCGAAGATGCGTTGCAGGATCATCAAGGAATCCTCTTGTTGTTCGGCAAGACGCAGATCCTTTGTAGGAGCGGCCTTGTGTCGCGAAAGGGCTGCGAAGCGGCCCCACGATTCCAGCAGCGGTGCACAAATCGCTGGGGCTGCTTTGCAGCCCTTTCGCGACACAAGGCCGCTCCTACAAAGAGCGGGTGTCGTTGGAGGCTTACTGGACCAGGCCGAATTCCTTGGCCAGTGCCTTGTAGTCAGCCACTTGCTTCTTCACATAGCCGTCCAGCTCTTCACCGGTCATGGCGAACGGGAACAGTTCGCGCTGGTCACGCAGCTTGGCGAAGTCTTCCGAGGCCAGCATCTTGTCGAACGAGGCCTTCCACCAGGCGTAGTCCTCGTCGCTCACCTTTGGCCCCAGGTAGAAGCCGCGCACCACCGGCCAGACGATGTCGTAGCCCTGCTCCTTGGCGGTAGGGATGTCCTTCATTTCCGGCTCGTCCAGGCGTTTTTCCGAGAACACCGCCAGGATGCGCATGTTGCCGCTCTGGATATGCGGCATGGAGTCGGAGATGTCCGTCGAACCGACCTGGATGTGCCCACCCAGCAGTGCCGTGGCGATCTCGCCGCCGCCTTCCAGGGCCACGTAGCGCAGGTCACGCGGGTTGATGCCGGCGGCCTTGGCGATCAGCGCGGTCTGCATCCAGTCCTGGCTGCCGACGGTGCCGCCGGAGCCGATCACGACCTTGCTCGGGTCTTTCTTCAGCGCCGCGACCAGGTCATCGAGGGTTTTGTAGGGCGAGTCGCTTTTCACCGCGATGGCGCCGTAGCTGGTGCCGACCGCAGCCAGCCATTTGACTGCGTTCTCGTCAAAGCGGCCGAACTTGCCCTGGGCCAGGTTCAGCAACGAGCCGCTGGACCAGGCCACCAGGGTGCCGGCATCGCCCGGGCGCTGGGCAACCACGGCGTTGTACGCCACGGCGCCGACACCGCCGGGCATGTAGGTGACGCGCATCGGCTTGCTGAGGATCTTTTCCTGCACCAAGGCGCTTTGCACCAGCTTGCAGGTCAGGTCGAAGCCACCGCCCGGCGAGGCCGGGGCGATGCATTCGGGGCGTTTCGGTTCGGCAGCGAGGGCGTTGCCGGCCAGCAGCAGGCAGCCGGTAGCGAGGACAAGGCGGCGCAGTGAAAAGGTCATCGTCGATCTCCGTGAGCGTTGTTGTTATCGGGTTATCGCTATTGGCTTACCACAGCGCCACGCTGTAGCTCACCAGCAGCCGCACTTCGTCGGCATCGCGGGCGAAGTTGGAGCGGAAGGTGGCGTTGCGCAGGCGCACGGCGACGTTTTTCAGCGCGCCGCTTTGTACCACGTACTTCAGTTCGGTATTGCGCTCCCACTCCTTGCCTTCACCACCGGCGGCGCGGCTGACGTTGTCGCCGCTGATGTAGCGGGTCATGAAGGTCAGGCCAGGTACGCCGAGCGCGGCAAAGTTGTAGTCGTAGCGCGCCTGCCAGGAACGCTCGTCGGCACCGGCAAAGTCGTTGATCTGGACGAAGTTGACCAGATACGGGTCGGCGCCATCGACATACGGGAAGGCGCTGTCGCCGGACAACTGCTGCCAGGCACCGCTGACCTTGTGTCCGCCCAGGCTGTAGCTGAGCATGCCGTTGACCGTGGTGTTGTCGATGTTGCCGGCCTTGGCGGCGCCGGCGTCGTCACTGACTGCCAGGCGCAGGTCGGCGCCGAAGGTACCCGGGCCCCACGGCTGGGTCGCGACCATGCCGATGAAGTGCTGGCGGTAGATATCGTCGAGCTGGGCGAAGTGGTAGCTGCCGGTGATGCGGTCGGTGAACTGGTAGTCCAGGCCACCCAAGGCCAGGTTGTCGGCGCTGAACGAGCCACCAAAGCGGCCGTTCTTGTTGTTCAGGGCCAGGTCTTCCCAGTTGGTGTCGTTGCGGTCCTTGGCCTTGTCCAGGCGGCCACCGGTGAACGTCAGGCCCTTGATCTCCTTCGAGGTAAGCAGGCCGCCTTCGAAGGTTTGCGGCAGGATCCGCCCATCGTTGGGCTGCAGGGTCGGCAGTTCGGGGATCAGGGTGCCGATCTTCAGTTCGGTCTGCGAGATCTTGACCTTGCCGGTCAGCCCGAGTTTGGAGTACTCGTCGGCAGCCTTGCCATCATCGTGGGTCGGCAGCAGGCCGCTGTCGGTGCGGTCGGGGCTGGAGTCGAGCTTGATGCCGAGCATGCCCAGCGCATCCAGGCCAAAGCCTACGGTGCCATCGGTGTAGCCGGACTCGAAGTTGAGGATGAAACCCTGGGCCCACTCGTCGCGCTTGGATTGTTGCGCGCTGGTGCCGTCGCGGAAGTCGCGGTTGAAGTACATGTTTCGGGTTTCGAAGGTGGCTGTGCTGTCTTCGAAGAAGGCGGCCTGGCTCATCGGGGCAACACCGGCAAGCGCAAGGGCGCTGGCGATGGCAGAGGGGCGTGCGGCAAAGGAACGGGTAGGCGCGAACGCCTGCGGCTGCGATGACAGCATCGATGATGACTCCGTTTATTGTTCTTATTCGTTGCACCTTGCTGGTGCTTTTTTCGGCGCGAGGAGCGACCGTGGTGCGATGCTAGGCAACGAACCTTTCGCTAACCTTTCAATGAGAAAGGTTTGTTACCAGGGGCTTCACAGGCCTGAGGACAGCGGTACACTCCGCGCCACCGCCCCACCCGAGCAGGGAGAAACCGATGCGTGTGCTGCTGGTCGAAGACCATCTGCAACTGGCCGAAAGCGTGGCCCAGGCCCTGAAGAGCCACGGCCTGACCGTGGATGTGCTGCATGACGGCGTGGCTGCCGACCTGGCCTTGGCCAGTGAGGAATATGCGGTGGTCGTGCTGGATGTCGGCTTGCCGCGCATGGATGGCTTCGAGGTGCTGGCGCGCCTGCGTGGCCGCGGCAAGACCGTGCCGGTGCTGATGCTGACCGCGCGCAGCGACGTCAAGGACCGGGTGCATGGCTTGAACCTGGGGGCCGACGACTACCTGGCCAAGCCGTTCGAGCTGACCGAGCTGGAGGCCCGGGTGAAGGCCCTGCTGCGCCGCAGCGTGCTCGGTGGTGAGCGCCAGCAACGCTGTGGGCCGCTGGTGTACGACCTCGACACACGGCGTTTCTCGCTCGGTGACGACAACCTGACCCTGACCTCGCGCGAACAGAGCGTGCTGGAAGCGCTGATCGCCCGGCCGGGCCGCGTGATGAGCAAGGAGCAACTGGCCGCCCAGGTGTTCGGCCTGGACGAAGAGGCCAGCCCCGACGCCATCGAAATCTACATCCACCGCCTGCGCAAGAAGCTGGACGGCCACCCGGTGGCCATTGTCACCTTCCGCGGCCTGGGCTACCTGCTCGAGCATCGCGATGCGTGACAACGGTAGCCTGCGCGGGCGCTTGCTGGGCAATCTGGCCCTGTTGCTGGTGGTGCTGATGCTGGCCAGCGGCCTGAGCGCGTACTGGAACGGCCGAGAGGCCGCCGACACCGCCTACGACCGCACACTGCTGGCGTCGGCGCGGACCATCGCCGCCGGTCTGTCGCAACGCGATGGCTCGCTGAGTGCGGACGTGCCCTACGTGGCCCTGGATACCTTCGCCTATGACAGCGCCGGGCGGATCTACTATCAGGTGCTGGATATCAAGCAGCGGCTGATTTCCGGCTACGAGAACCTGCCTGCACCACCTGCGGGCACCCCCCGCACCGACGACTACCCGGCGCTGGCGCGGTTCTACAACGCCACCTACCTGGGCCAGGACGTGCGCGTGGTCAGCCTGCTGAAGGCGGTCAGCGAGCCGAACATGAACGGCATGGCGGAAATTCGCGTTGCCGAAACAGAGGAAGCGCGGGTGCGCATGGCTCGCGGGCTGATGGCCGATACCCTGTTGCGCCTGGGGATGCTGGCACTGGGTGCGCTGGTGATGGTGTGGTTTGCCGTGAGTGCAGCGCTGCGGCCGCTGGAGCGCCTGCGCACAGCGGTGGAAGAGCGCCAGCCGGACGACCTGCGGGCCCTGCCGGTGGTACAGGTGCAGCGCGAGCTGGGTCCGCTGGTACGGGCCTTGAACCACTTTACCGAGCGCTTGCGCGGCCAGTTCGAGCGCCAGGCGCAGTTCATCGCCGACGCCGCACATGAGCTGCGTACACCACTGGCGGCGCTGAAGGCCCGGGTCGAGTTGGGCCTGCGCTCTTCCGAGCCGCAGGAGTGGCGGCAGACCTTGGAATCTGCGGCCCAGGGTACCGATCGCCTGACCCACTTGGCTAACCAGCTGCTGTCGCTGGCGCGGGTCGAGAACGGTGCGCGGGCGATTGCCGAGGGCGGCGCGCAGCGCCTGGACTTGAGCCAGCTGGCCCGTGAGCTGGGCATGGCCATGGCGCCGCTGGCCCACAAGCGCGGGGTCGCGCTGGCGCTCGAGGCCGAGGCGCCGGTATGGCTGAAGGGGGAGCCGACGCTGCTCAACGAGCTGCTGAGCAACCTGGTGGACAATGCCCTGGCGCATACACCGGCGGGCGGCAATGTGATTCTGCGGGTATTGGCGCCGGCGGTGCTGGAGGTCGAGGACGATGGGCCGGGGATTCCCGAGGCCGAGCGCGAACGGGTGTTCGAACGTTTCTATCGGCGTAGCGCGCAGGGTAGCGGGCTTGGCCTGGCGATTGTTGGCGAAATCTGCCGGGCGCATCTGGCGCAGGTGAGCCTGCATGATGGAGCCAATGGTGGGTTGCGGGTGCGGGTGAGCTTTATTGCCGACTGATGGGTTTGCCTGTGCTGGCCTCTTCGCGGGTGAACCCGCGAAGAGGCCAGCACAGGCTCAGCGCAACATGCTTCGCGCCTCCAGCAGCTCATCCACCTCCAGCTCGGTGCCGAACGGCAACCCCAGGTGGCGGTACGCCGGCAGCGCTGCCAGCGGCCGGTTGCGGCCGCGCTGGCTGATGCAGCGGGCGATCTGCACGATGTCGATGTAATCGACCTTGTCGGTCTGCCGGTCCAGGTCCTGGATCTGGCTTGGCAGGCTCACCAACTGCTCGGGAAACTCCCACGCCTTGAGGATCTTGTCGCCCAGCACCGGCTGAATCTGCTCGATCACATAGTGCAGGCACACCGGGTCCGACAACAGTTCGTTGTGCTCTTCGGCATAGATCAGCACCGGCAGGGCGCCAATCTGGTTGACCAGCCCGCCAAGGGTGGCCTGGTCGGGTTTGAGCTGGGTGAAGCGACGGCAGACTTCATAGCTGATACCGGCAACTTCCAGGCTGTTTGCCCAGATATCGCGCAGTTTATGCTCAACCGCCGGCGCCCGTGCGTGGAAAATCTGTTCGATTACCAGGCCGATGGCCAGGTTGCAGCTGTAATTGATCCCCAGCCGCGTGATAGCGGTATGCAGGTCGGTGACCTCGACCGCGGCGCGCAGCAATGGGCTGTTGACTACCTTGATCAGGCGCGCTGAAAGGGCCGCATCGCGACCGATTACCTTGCTCAGGGCCGCTACGCTGATCTCGCTGTCTTCCGCTGCCTCGCGGATGCTCAAGGCAACCTCGGGCAGTGTCGGCAGGACCAGGTCATCCTTTTCGATGGCATCAAGCAATTGTGCTTGAACCATCTCGGCCAGCTTGTTCATGGGCTTGTCTACCGCAGTGGTGGTGCGGCCCCGCCGCAGGGGCGGGGCAGGCTGGTCAGCGCAGGATTTCCTGGTCGCGGTCCAGTTCGTAGGGCAGGGTCAGCACCTGCAGGCGCGGGCCTTCCAGGCTGCCCAGGTGAAGATTGTCGTCGGCCACCGCATCGGCGCTGAGCACCGCGAGCAGTTCGCAGCCCGCGCCATTATTGGCAGCCAGCACCACCTCACCGACCGACGAGCCATGGGTAGGCGAGAATATCTCGGCACCCGGGGCGGGGGCAGCCTGCTGGTCCAGTGCCAGGCGGTACTGGCGGCGTTTGAGCTTGCCCAGGTACTGCATGCGCGCGACGATTTCCTGGCCGGTGTAGCAGCCCTTCTTGAAGCTGACACCGTCAACTGCCTGCAGGTTGATCATCTGCGGGATGAACAGCTCGCGGGTTGGCCCCATGACCTGGCCGATACCGGCGCGGATCTGCCCCAGCAACCAGTCGTCGAGGGTGCCTTCGGGAAGGGCGCCGGCCAGTGCCTGGCGCACCCTGGCGGCGCTGTCTGCAGGTACCCACAGTTCCACGCGGCCCGCCGACACTGCGATGGCGATCAGGCCGTCATGGCGCGCGGTGCTGCCGGCGTCTGCGGGCACATCGAGCCCCAGCGACTGCAGTGCAGTGTCGCCACCCTGCAGGCCGAAGCGTGCCCAGGCGGCACTTTCATCGGTCAGCGTGGCCTTGGAGAACACGGCGTACTTTTTCAGGTCAGCCAATTGCGCGTCTAGCAGCTCGCTGGCCATGGCCAGCAGGTAGCCGTTGCCTTCTGGCAGGATGCGGAAGCTTGACTGCATGCGCCCCTTGACCATGCAGCGGGCGCCGAGGCTGGCGTATTCAGGGCTGAGATAGTTGATGTTGCAGGTCAGCTGGCCTTGCAGGAACTTGCCTGCATCGGAGCCGCGGACGGCGAGGATGCCCTCGTGGGACAGGGGGCAGAAGAAAGCGGAATCGGCCATGGGTCATCGCGGTGGCTAAAGACTGGCGGCCATCATAGAACGCCGGTAACAAAATAGGTAGGTGACTAGACCAACGCCCGGTGCCGCTTCGCTCGCCTGGCTGTATACTGGCCGGCCATTCGAGGAGGGCCCCATGGTCGAACAAACTGAACTCAACCGGCTTTTCTGGCACAGCCGCCGCGGCATGCTGGAGCTGGACGTGCTGCTGGTGCCTTTCACCCAGGAAGTGTACGCCACCCTCAACGAGACTGACCGCGAGCTGTATGTGCGCCTGTTGAGCTGTGAGGATCAGGACATGTTCGGCTGGTTCATGGAGCGTACCGAGTCCGAAGACCCGGAGCTGCAGCGCATGGTCCGCATCATTCTGGACCGTGTCCAGCCCAAGTGAGTGCTTCGAGTGCCGCTGGCAGGGCTCGCGCCTGCTGCTGGCGGCCTACCTGACCTGTCAGGTGCTGGCATGGCTTGCCGTGTGTGCGAGCCCGCTGCCTGGGTGGCTGGCCGTTTCTGTGCTCGCCGCCTGCATTGCCCACGCTGGCTGCGCCATTCCCCGACGAATTCTGTTGACCCATGAACATGCCGTTGTCGGCCTGCGCCGTGATATGCGCGGCTGGCAGGTGTTCAGCCGGGCGCGTGGCTGGCAGCCGGTGCGGTTGTGTCGCGACAGCGTGGCGCTACCGGGGTTGGTGGTGTTGCGTTTTGTGCGGCCCGGGCGGTGTGTGGGGGAGAGCCAGTGTGTGCTGCGCGATGCGCTGAGGCCGGATGAGCATCGGCGATTGCGGGTGCGGTTGAAGTTCAGTCGGCGACGTTGGGCTGATGTGGGGGCGGGTCAGGGCTGACAGGTGTTCACCATGGCATTTTCGGCGCCTGTGAAATCGAGCGCCGCCCGCGCGGCACTCGATTTCACAGGCGCTGGAGATGGCAAGGCGGGCAACTGCCGGTCTCAACCCGCACGCTAGCCCAGTCCCCCTCTCACAAAGGACTCAGCACCGTATCCCTCGCCTCATCCAGCATTCCCGGGTAATCCAGGGTGTAATGCAACCCCCGGCTTTCCTTGCGCTGCATCGCCGACAAAATCATCAGCTCGGCCACCTGCGCCAGATTACGCAGCTCGATCAGGTCCCGGCTGACCTTGTAATTGCTGTAGAACTCGTCGATTTCGTCCAGCAGCAGGCGAATGCGGTGCTGGGCCCGCTGCAGGCGCTTGCTGGTGCGCACGATGCCGACATAGTCCCACATGAATCGCCGCAATTCGTCCCAGTTGTGCGCAATGATCACGTCTTCGTCCGAGTCTGTAACCTGGCTGGCGTCCCACCCAGGCAAGGCCTGGGGCATCGCCACTTGCTCCAGGTTCGCCTGGATGTCCGCAGCCGCCGCGCGGCCATACACGAAGCATTCCAGCAACGAGTTGCTGGCCATGCGGTTGGCGCCGTGCAGGCCGGTAAAGCTGGTCTCGCCGATGGCGTACAGGCCTGGTACGTCGGTATGCCCGCGGTCATCGACCATAACCCCGCCACAGGTGTAGTGCGCGGCTGGCACCACCGGGATCGGCTGGCGGGTGATGTCGATGCCAAAGCCCAGGCAGCGTTCGTACACGGTTGGGAAGTGGCTCTTGATGAAGTCGGCGGGCTTGTGGGTGATGTCCAGGTACACGCAGTCCACGCCCAGGCGCTTCATCTCGTGGTCGATGGCACGCGCCACGATGTCGCGCGGGGCCAGTTCCTCGCGCGGATCGAAACGTGGCATGAAGCGCTCGCCATTGGGCAGGCGCAGCAGGGCACCCTCGCCGCGCAGGGCTTCGGTAACCAGGAAGCTCTTGGCTTGCGGGTGGTACAGGCACGTGGGGTGGAACTGGTTGAATTCCAGGTTCGCCACCCGGCACCCCGCGCGCCAGGCCATGGCAATGCCGTCGCCGCAGGCGCCATCGGGGTTGCTGGTGTACAGGTAGACTTTGGCCGCACCGCCCGTGGCCAGTACCGTGAAGCGTGCGCCGAAGGTATCTACCTCACCGGTATTGCGGTCGAGCACATAGGCGCCCAGGCAGCGCTCGCCGGGCAGGCCCAGGCGGCGCTCGGTGATCAGGTCGACCGCCACACGCTGCTCCAGCAACTGGATATTCGGGCGCAGGCGGGCCTGGGCCAGCAGCGTGGTGAAAATTGCTGCACCGGTGGCGTCGGCAGCGTGAATGATGCGCCGGTGGCTATGGCCGCCTTCGCGGGTCAGGTGGAACTCGAAGCCGCCGTCGTCGACGCTGTTGTGCTCGTCGCGGGTAAAGGGCACGCCTTGCTCGATCAGCCACTGGATGGCCTCGCGGCTGTGCTCGACGGTAAAACGTACCGCATCTTCATGGCACAGGCCGCCGCCAGCATTGAGGGTATCCTCGACATGCGACTGTACGGTATCGGTATTGTCCAGCACCGCTGCAACACCGCCCTGGGCCCAGAAGGTCGAGCCGTTGGCCAGGTCGCCCTTGCTGAGCACGGCGACGCGCAGGTGGCTGGGGAGGTTCAGTGCCAGGCTGAGACCGGCGGCACCGCTGCCGATCACCAGGACATCATGTTGGAATTGTTGGCTCATGTCGGGACACTAGTAATCTTCGGGAGGGGCACGGCACAATAGTCACGCGCCGATGGCAATGTGAAACTATCGTTAAACTTGGCCGGGTAGCCTTTATAGCAGCCCCGGGTGGCCAATTTCCATGCCGCCCGCCAGTTCGCGACAACCTTTGCGGGAACTTTCCGGTATGCCCGGAAATCCTATGAAGGCTGCCCGCACGCCACAGTTTGCCGCGGCGACGCAGGGTGGCAGGCCTTTTCCGGGCTGTACCTGCGTATTCGAAACCTGATTATCGACGTAGCCGGCCGTGCCCGCGCCGCGTCTTCCGTGCAAGCCGACCAAGGGCTGCAGGAAACTTGCTTGGAGGGGAGAACTTTTGCGCAAAGCCCGAGTCTATGGTTGCAAGCCTGAACGATGGCTGATGCAGCGCTCCTTCGAGTTCACCGAGGAGTGTTCATGCTAACCCAGGAAGAGGATCAGCAGCTTGTCGAGCGCGTGCAGCGCGGTGACAGGCGAGCGTTCGATCTGTTGGTGCTGAAGTATCAGCACAAGATTCTCGGGTTGATCGTGCGGTTCGTTCACGATACCCACGAGGCCCAGGATGTAGCACAGGAAGCCTTCATCAAGGCCTACCGTGCGCTTGGCAACTTCCGCGGCGACAGTGCGTTTTATACGTGGCTGTACCGCATCGCCATCAACACGGCGAAGAACTACCTGGTGTCCCGTGGAAGACGGCCGCCAGACAGCGATGTGAGCTCCGAGGATGCGGAGTTTTATGACGGCGATCATGGTCTCAAGGATCTCGAGTCCCCAGAGCGCTCGTTGTTGCGGGATGAAATCGAAGGCACTGTCCATCGCACCATCCAGCAACTGCCTGAAGACCTGCGCACGGCGTTGACCCTGCGCGAGTTCGACGGACTGAGTTACGAAGACATTGCGAGTGTCATGCAATGTCCGGTGGGTACCGTGCGCTCTCGAATCTTCCGCGCTCGGGAGGCCATAGATAAAGCCCTGCAGCCGTTGTTGCAGGAAACCTGAGACAGCGGCGACAGCCAAGAGAGGAACCGCCATGAGTCGTGAAGCTTTGCAGGAATCGCTGTCCGCGGTGATGGATAACGAAGCGGACGAACTGGAACTGCGTCGGGTGCTGAGCGCCGTCGACAATGCCGAAACCCGTGCCACCTGGTCGCGTTACCAGGTTGCCCGTGCAGCCATGCACAAGGAGCTGCTGCTGCCGAACCTGGATATCGCCTCGGCGGTGTCTGCGGCGCTGGCTGACGAAGCCGTGCCGGCCAAGGTCAACAAAGGCCCGTGGCGCAGCATTGGCCGCCTGGCGGTTGCTGCCTCGGTCACCGTGGCCGTGCTGGCCGGTGTACGTATGTACAACCAGGACGAAATCACCGGCGCCGAGCTGGCTGCCCAGCAACCTGCCCAGCAGGGTCTGAGCGTGCCGCAAGCCCAGGGCCCGGCCGTTCTGGCAGGCTATAGTGAAAGCAGTGAGCAACCGACCGGGCCAATGGCCAACGGCGTGTTGCAGAACCAGGCCGGATGGGATCAGCGTCTGCCAGGCTATCTGCGCCAGCACGCCCAGGAATCTGCGCTCAAGGGCACTGAAACCGCCTTGCCGTATGCCCGCGCTGCCAGCCTGGAAAACCGTTAAGTAAGGAGGATCATGCGCGCGCTACCTCTCCTGTCGCTGCTGATTGGCAGCTGCATGGTGGTGCCAGCATTGGCGGCCAACTCTTCGCCCCAGGCGAATGAGTGGCTGAACAAGCTGGCACAGGCCGAGCAAAAACAGAGCTATCAAGGCTCTTTTGTCTACGAACGCAACGGCAGTTTTTCTTCCCACGATATCTGGCACAAAGTCGTGGACGGCAAGGTCAGCGAGCGGCTATTGCAGCTCGATGGCGCCGCCCAGGAAATCGTGCGCGTGGACGGAAAGGTAGAGTGTGTCAGCGGGGACTTGGTCAGCGGTGTGACAACGCCGCCGGACAATGCCTCGCGTGTGCTTGATCCGCTGAAACTGATGGGTTGGTACGACTTGAGCGTGGCGGGCAAGTCACGGGTCGCCGGGCGCGACGCCGTGATCGTGACGCTCACCCCCCGTGACCAGCACCGCTATGCTTTCGAATTGCATCTGGACCGTTTAACCGGTTTGCCGCTGCGCTCGTTGATGCTCAACGACAAAGGGCAGTTGCTGGAGCGCTTCCAGATGACCCGCCTCGATACCAGTCAGCCGCCCAGCGACAATGACCTGCGCCCCAGCGCTGCCTGCAAGCCGGTGCAGCAGGTTGCGGCCGCTGGCAACGACAGCGTCGCCGGCTGGCGCTCGGACTGGCTGCCGCCCGGGTTCGAGCTGGTCAACAGTTCGGTGCGCCCCGATCCGAAACGCGGGAGCACCGTCAGCAGCCTCATGTACGACGATGGCCTGGCGCGTTTCTCGGTATTCCTCGAATCGGTCAAGGATGATGGCGGCACCGACATGCGCACCCAGCTGGGCCCGACTTCAGCGGTTTCGCGTCGCCTGAACACGCCCAAGGGCAAGGTGATGGTGACCGTGGTCGGCGAAATCCCATTGGGTACGGCAGAACGCGTCGCACTGTCGATGCGCCCCCAGGATGCCCAGGCGCGCCAGTGATGGCGCGCTTTTCGCAATTTTGCCAAGGTGGGCGGACATACGGCTGAAATGAAATTAAAGCATTGTCATTTGCAATCCATCGGCAAATTTTCTATAGGTCAGGCTTTCAGGAGCCTGGCCTTTCCTGCGTTGTGCAGGGGCCTTTCTAAACTACCGCTCGTTGTGACGGGAGTCGTATGTCAACACCACGCTTGAAATCCTACCTATCGATGTTCGCCGCCGTGCTGATGCTCGGCCAGGTGCTCACCGCCCAGGCCGAGGAAGCCCTGCCGGACTTCACCACCCTGGTCGAGCAAGCCTCGCCGGCGGTGGTCAACATCAGTACCAAGCAGAAGCTCCCGGACCGGCGCATGGCCGCCGGGCAGATGCCGGACCTGGAAGGCCTGCCGCCGATGTTCCGCGAGTTCTTCGAGCGCAACATGCCGCAGCAGCCACGCTCCCCGCGCGGTGATCGCCAGCGTGAGGCGATGTCGCTGGGGTCGGGCTTCATCATTTCCAGCGACGGTTATGTGCTCACCAACAACCACGTGGTGGCCGATGCTGACGAGATCATCGTCCGCCTGTCGGACCGCAGTGAGCTGCAGGCCAAGCTGATCGGCACCGACCCGCGTACCGATGTGGCCCTGCTGAAGGTCGAAGGCAAGAACCTGCCGATCGTCAAGCTGGGCGATTCCGAGAAGCTCAAGGTAGGCGAGTGGGTACTGGCCATCGGCTCGCCGTTCGGCTTTGACCACTCGGTGACCAAAGGTATCGTCAGCGCCAAGGGCCGCACCCTGCCCAACGACACCTATGTACCGTTCATCCAGACCGACGTGGCCATCAACCCGGGTAACTCCGGCGGCCCGTTGTTCAACATGAAGGGCGAAGTGGTGGGTATCAACTCGCAGATCTTCACCCGTTCCGGCGGCTTCATGGGCCTGTCGTTCGCCATCCCGATCGACGTGGCGATCGATGTGTCCAACCAGCTGAAGAAAGACGGCAAGGTCAGCCGTGGCTGGCTGGGCGTGGTCATCCAAGAGGTCAACAAGGACCTGGCCGAGTCGTTCGGCCTCGACAAACCGGCGGGTGCGCTGGTGGCGCAGGTACTGGAAAACGGTCCGGCAGCCAAGGGCGGCCTGCAGGTGGGTGACGTGATCCTGAGCATGAACGGCCAACCGATCGTGATGTCGGCAGATTTGCCGCACCTGGTGGGCAGCCTGAAGGATGGCGAGAAAGCCAGGCTCGAAATCATCCGCGACGGCAAGCGCCAGAACCTGGATGTGGCCGTGGGTGCCATGCCGGATGACGATGCCGATATCGGCACCGGTGCCGAAGGCAGCGCCGAGCGCAGCAGCAATCGCCTGGGTGTATCGGTGGCCGACCTGTCCGCCGAGCAGAAGAAATCCCTGGAGCTCAAAGGTGGCGTGGTCATCAAGGAAGTCCAGGATGGCCCGGCAGCGCTGATCGGCCTGCGCCCGGGTGACGTCATCAGCCATCTGAACAACCAGGCCATCGGTTCGGCCAAGGAGTTCACCGAAATCGCCAAGGACCTGCCGAAGAACCGCTCGGTGTCGATGCGGGTGCTGCGCCAGGGGCGTGCCAGCTTCATCACCTTCAAGCTCGCCGAGTAAGCGCGTTCGCAGGGTACAAGGGCAGCTTCGGCTGCCCTTTTTCATGAACGTTCACAATTGCAGGGGCGAATCCTGTGTACAGTCGGACAGAGGAACCTCCCCTATCCCTGCTGTTTAAGGTACAATTCCCGGCTATTTTTCGGCGGGCGTCCGGCTCGCAGCCTTTTCGAGTGTTGACCCGTGAGTGATTTGAGTCATATCCGCAATTTCTCCATCATCGCCCACATCGACCATGGCAAGTCGACGCTGGCCGACCGTTTCATCCAGATGTGCGGTGGCCTGTCGGCGCGCGAAATGGAAGCCCAGGTGCTCGATTCCATGGACCTGGAGCGTGAGCGCGGGATCACCATCAAGGCCCACAGCGTCACGCTGCACTACAAGGCGCAGGACGGCAAGACCTACCAGCTGAACTTCATCGATACCCCAGGCCACGTCGACTTCACCTATGAAGTTTCGCGCTCGCTGGCGGCCTGTGAAGGCGCACTGCTGGTCGTCGATGCCGGCCAGGGTGTCGAGGCGCAATCGGTCGCCAACTGCTACACCGCCATCGAGCAGGGCCTCGAGGTCATGCCGGTGCTGAACAAGATGGACCTGCCGCAGGCAGATCCGGACCGCGTCAAGGACGAGATCGAGAAGATCATCGGCATCGACGCCACCGACGCCGTGGCCTGCAGTGCCAAGAGCGGCATGGGCGTGGACGAGGTGCTCGAGCGCCTGGTGCACACCATCCCTGCGCCGGTAGGCGAAATTGACGCGCCGCTGCAGGCGCTGATCATCGACTCTTGGTTCGACAACTACCTGGGCGTGGTCTCGCTGGTGCGTGTGCGCCAGGGCCGGGTCAAGAAAGGCGACAAGATCCTGGTCAAGTCCACCGGCAAGGTGCACCTGGTCGACAGCGTCGGCGTATTCACCCCGAAGCATACCCAGACGGCTGACCTGAAAGCCGGTGAAGTGGGCTTCATCATCGCCAGCATCAAGGACATTCACGGTGCCCCGGTGGGTGACACCCTGACCTTGTCCTCGACCCCGGAGGTCGAAGTACTGGCAGGCTTCAAGAAGATCCAGCCACAGGTCTACGCCGGCCTGTTCCCGGTCAGCTCCGACGACTTCGAAGACTTCCGCGATGCCCTGCAGAAGCTGACCCTGAACGACTCGTCGCTGCAGTACATGCCGGAAAGCTCCGATGCACTGGGCTTCGGCTTCCGTTGCGGCTTCCTCGGCATGCTGCACATGGAAATCATCCAGGAGCGCCTGGAGCGCGAATACGACCTGGACCTGATCACCACCGCACCTAGCGTGATCTACGAGCTCGAGCTGAAAACCGGCGAAACCATCATCGTCGACAACCCGTCGAAGCTGCCTGACGTCTCGGCGGTCACCGATTTCCGCGAACCGATCGTCACCGCGACCATCCTGGTGCCGCAGGAGCACCTGGGCAACGTGATCACCCTGTGCATCGAGAAGCGTGGCGTGCAGCGCGACATGCAGTTCCTCGGCAGCCAGGTGCAGGTGCGTTACGACATGCCGATGAACGAAGTGGTGCTGGACTTCTTCGATCGTCTCAAGTCCACCAGCCGCGGCTATGCTTCGCTGGACTATCATTTCGATCGCTATCAGTCGGCCAACCTGGTCAAGCTGGACGTGTTGATCAACGGCGACAAGGTAGACGCCCTGGCGTTGATCGTGCACCGCGACAACGCGGCCTACAAAGGCCGTGCGTTGACCGAGAAGATGAAGGAGCTGATCCCTCGGCAGATGTTCGATGTGGCGATCCAGGCAGCCATTGGCGGCCAGATCATTGCGCGGACAACCGTCAAGGCGCTCAGAAAGAACGTACTGGCCAAGTGCTACGGTGGTGACGTCAGCCGTAAGAAGAAACTGCTGGAGAAGCAGAAGGCCGGTAAGAAACGCATGAAACAGGTGGGCAACGTGGAAATTCCACAAGAAGCCTTCCTCGCCGTGCTCAGGTTGGATAGCTAGGTCCTATGTCGCTAAATTTCCCGCTGTTGCTGGTCATCGCCGTCTTCGTCTGCGGTTTGCTGGGCTTGATCGACCTGCTGTTCCTGGCCCCGCGCCGGCGTGCGGCAATCGCCAACTATCAGGGCAGCGTCAGCCAGCCCGAGATGGCGGTGGTCGAACGCCTGAACAAGGAACCGTTGCTGGTCGAGTACGGCAAGTCGTTCTTCCCGGTGCTGTTCATCGTGCTGGTGTTGCGTTCGTTCCTGGTCGAACCGTTCCAGATCCCTTCCGGGTCGATGAAACCGACCCTGGAAGTGGGCGACTTCATCCTGGTGAACAAGTTCTCGTACGGCATTCGCCTGCCGGTGGTGGACAAGAAGGTCATCGAGGTGGGTGACCCGCAGCGCGGTGATGTGATGGTGTTCCGCTACCCGAGCGACCCGAACGTCAATTACATCAAGCGTGTGGTCGGCCTGCCGGGCGACCAGATCCGCTATACCAACGACAAGCGGCTGTTCGTCAACGGCCAGCCGATTGCCGAGCAACTGGTGGGTACCGAACCGGGCACCTTGGGCAGCGCCGAGCTGTACAAGGAAAAGCTCGGCGAGGCCGAACACCTGATCCGCAAGGAAATGAGCCGTTATCGCATGCCGCCGGACCAGCAATGGACCGTACCGGCCGGCCATTACTTCATGATGGGCGACAACCGCGACAACTCCAACGACAGCCGCTACTGGGATGATCCGAACATTCCCAAGGAACTGCACGGCATGGTTCCGGACCGGAACATCGTCGGCAAGGCCTTTGCGGTCTGGATGAGCTGGCCAGAGCCCAAGCTCAGCCACCTGCCCAACCTGTCGCGGGTTGGTCTGATCCATTGATACCCTTCGGCGCTGTCCAGCAGACAGCGCCGAATGCATTTCTGACATAGGCTGTGTTCTCAGGGATCGGGAGATTCGCCGTGTTTCGCGGCGTACCACAGCCAAACAGTCTTTCAGGATGTTGATTTGAACAACGCGTTGAACAACCAACGGGTGGCCGCATGACTGCTTCCCTTGCCCGTCTGGAGCGAAAGCTCGGTTACACCTTCAAGAACCAGGACCAGATGCTCCTGGCCCTGACCCATCGCAGCTATGCCGGGCGCAATAACGAGCGCCTGGAGTTTCTCGGTGACGCCATTCTCAACTTCGTCGCCGGCGAAGCGCTGTTCGAGCGCTTCCCGCAGGCCCGTGAAGGCCAGTTGTCGCGCCTGCGAGCGCGGCTGGTCAAGGGCGAGACTCTGGCCCGCCTGGCCCGTGGTTTCGACCTGGGCGAATACCTGCGCCTGGGTTCGGGTGAGCTCAAGAGCGGTGGTTTCCGCCGCGAGTCGATCCTGGCTGATGCCCTGGAGGCGCTGATCGGCGCCATCTATCTGGACGCAGACATGGACACGGCACGCGAACGTGTGCTCGCCTGGTTGGCCGACGAATTCGAAGGCCTGACCCTGGTCGACACCAACAAGGATCCGAAAACCCGCCTGCAGGAATTTCTGCAATCGCGCAGCTGTGAGCTGCCGCGTTATGAGGTAGTGGATATCCAGGGTGAACCGCACTGCCGGACCTTCTTCGTCGAATGCGAAGTGGTGCTGCTGAACAACAAGAGTCGTGGCCAGGGCGTTAGCCGGCGTATTGCCGAGCAAGTTGCCGCCGCGTCTGCACTGATCGCCCTGGGCGTGGAGAATGGCAATGACTGATAACACCCCGACCCGCTGCGGCTACGTAGCCATTGTCGGCCGCCCCAATGTCGGCAAGTCGACCCTGCTCAACCACATCCTCGGCCAGAAGCTGGCGATTACCTCGCGCAAGCCGCAGACCACCCGCCATAACATGCTCGGTATCAAGACCGAGGGTGATGTGCAGGCGATCTACGTCGATACCCCCGGCATGCACAAGGCCAATGACAAGGCCCTGAACCGCTACATGAACCGCACTGCATCGGCTGCCCTGAAGGACGTCGATGTGGTTATTTTCGTGGTCGACCGTACCAAGTGGACCGACGAGGACCAACTGGTGCTGGAGCGTGTGCAGTACGTGACCGGCCCGCTGATCATCGCGGTCAACAAGACCGACCGCATGGAAGAGAAAGCCGAGCTGATTCCGCACCTGCAGTGGCTGCAGGAGCAACTGCCGAATGCCGAGGTGATGCCGATTTCTGCGCAGCAGGGGCACAACCTCGAAGCGCTGGAAGCGCAGATCGCCAAGCACCTGCCGGAGAACGACCACTTTTTCCCCGAAGACCAGATCACCGACCGCAGCAGCCGCTTCCTGGCTGCCGAGCTGGTTCGCGAGAAGATCATGCGTCAGCTCGGTGCAGAGCTGCCGTACCAGATCACCGTGGAAATCGAGGAGTTCAAGCAGCAGGGTCATGTGCTGCATATCCACGCGCTGATCCTGGTCGAGCGCGACGGCCAGAAGAAGATCATCATTGGTGACAAGGGCGAGCGCATCAAGCGCATCGGCTCCGAGGCGCGCAAGGACATGGAAGTGCTGTTCGACTCCAAGGTCATGCTCAACCTCTGGGTCAAGGTCAAAGGCGGCTGGTCCGACGACGAGCGCGCCTTGCGTTCGCTGGGCTACGGCGACCTGTAACTCCACCTGACTGCTCAGGTTACTCTGTGGGAGCGGGTTTCCCCGCGAATGCGTCAGTGGATTCACCACCGCATTCGCGGGTAAACCCGCTCCCACAGTTGTTTGTGAATAGTAGAGATCGCACATGGATCAAGTTGTCGGCCAACCGGCCTACGTCCTGCATAGCCGTGCCTACAAGGAAACCAGCGCGCTGGTGGACTTCTTCACCCCGCAGGGCCGCGTACGTGCGGTGCTGCGGCGGGCGCGGGGCAAGGGTGGCAGCCTGGTGCGGTCATTCGTGCCGTTGGAGGTAGAGCTGCGCGGACGCGGCGAGCTGAAGAACGTCGGGCGCATGGACAGCGCCGGTATTGCCGCCTGGCTGAACGGCGATGCACTGTTCAGCGGGTTGTACCTCAACGAGCTGCTGATGCGCCTGTTGCCTGCCGAAGCGCCGTTCCCGGCACTGTTCGAACACTACACCCTGACCCTGCAAGCGTTGGCCGCCGGTCGTCCGCTGGAGCCGCTGCTGCGTTCCTTCGAATGGCGGCTGCTGGACGAACTCGGGTATGCGTTTTCCTTGGCGCATGACGTCAACGACCAGCCGATCGCTGCCGACGGCTTGTATCGCTTGCGTGTAGATGCCGGCCTGGAGCGGATCGAGCTGGTGCAGCCGGGCCTGTTCCGTGGCACTGAGCTGCTGGCCCTGGCTGAAGCCGATTGGGACGCCCCTGGCGCCTTGTTGGCAGCCAAGCGCCTGATGCGCCAGGCATTGGCGGTTCACCTGGGGCCGAAACCGCTGGTCAGCCGGGAACTGTTTCGCAAGCGCTGATCACGACGTATGCTGTGGGGCTCATACCTCAGGAGAGCCTTTCGTGACTCACAGCAACCGCATGCTTCTAGGCGTAAATATCGACCACGTGGCGACCCTGCGCCAAGCCCGGGGCACGCGTTACCCTGATCCGGTCAAGGCCGCCCTGGATGCCGAGGAAGCCGGTGCCGATGGCATCACCGTGCACCTGCGCGAAGACCGCCGGCACATCCAGGAGCGTGACGTGGTGCTGCTCAAGGATGTGCTGCAGACCCGCATGAACTTCGAGATGGGCGTCACCGAAGAGATGATGGTCTTTGCCGAGCAGATCCGTCCGGCGCATATCTGCCTGGTACCCGAGACCCGTCAGGAGCTGACCACCGAAGGTGGGCTGGATGTGGCGGGCCAGGAGGCACGGATCAAGGCAGCAGTAGAACGCCTGGCACGTACCGGTGCCGAAGTGTCGCTGTTCATCGATGCCGACGAGCGGCAGATCGAGGCGTCGCGCCGCGTGGGCGCGCCGGCTATCGAGCTGCATACCGGGCGTTATGCCGATGCGCAAACCCCGAGCGAAGTGGCTGAGGAGCTGAAGCGTGTCGCCGATGGTGTGGCGTTTGGCGTGGGGCAGGGGTTGATCGTCAATGCTGGCCACGGGCTGCATTACCACAACGTCGAGGCGGTGGCGGCAATCAAGGGCATTAATGAACTGAACATCGGTCATGCACTGGTGGCGCATGCACTGTTTGTTGGTTTCAAAGCCGCTGTGGCCGAGATGAAGGCACTGATCGTCGCGGCTTCGCGCTGACAGGTAGGCTGCCTGTTCGGGCCCATTCGCGGGTAGACCTGCTCCCACATGGCGTTATACAAGCCATGTAGCAGCGGGTTTACCCGCGAATGGGCCCGAACAGGCGGCAGCTTACTCAGCAGGAAACACCAGGGTAAACCGCGTAGGCCCTAAGGTTTCGCTGTTCACTTCGACCCGCCCACCATGCAACTGCATGATCGACTTGACGATCGCCAGCCCCAGCCCTGTGCCTCCCTCCAGCCGCGAGCGCCCCGAACCTACCCGGTAAAACCGCTCGAACAAGCGCGACTGGTGTTCTGCTGCAATACCAGGCCCCTGGTTTTCCACTGATAGCCGAACTTCACACCCCTGGCGTTCGATTCGCAACTCCACAGGCTTGTCCTCAGGGCTGTGCCGAATGGCGTTGCTCAACAGGTTCGACAACGCTCGCTGAAAACTCAGGCGGTCGGCCAGTGCTGTCCCCCAGCCCTGCAAGTGCAACTCGATACCCTTTAGCTCGGCACTGAATGCGAACAACTCGCTGACGCGTGACGCCTCATTGGCGAGCGCCAACGGCTTCAGCGCCACCTGCGCTTGCGGCTGGCTGACCTGGGCAAGAAACAGCATGTCGTTGATGATGCGATTAAGCCGGGTCAGTTCCTCGACGCTGTCCTCCAGCACTTCCCGGTAGTTGGCGTTGTCGCGTTCACGCGCCAGGGTCACCTGGGCCTTGCCCATCAGGTTGCTCAGCGGTGTGCGCAACTCATGGGCGAGGTCGTCGGAGAATTGGGACAACTGACGCACGCCCTGGTCGAGGCGGTCGAGCATGATGTTGATGCTGCGCGCCAGCTCCGCCAGTTCCAGCGGCAGGCCGGCGACAGGCAGCCGGTGCTGCAGGTCCTGGGCCGAAACCTGTCCGGCAATGCGCCGGAACCGGCGCAGCGGCTTCAGGCCACGTTGCATCAGCCACCAGGCACCGGCGCCGATCAGCACCAGCAACAGTGGCAGGGCCAGCAGGGTCGAGCGTAGATAGGCCTGGAGCAGGTCCTGGTCGTCGGCGCGGTTGAGCGACATCATGACCCGCACCGGGGTGTCGTCGCGCAGGCGCATCTGGCGGGTGACGGTGAGGATCTGGTTGCCGCTGCTGTCACGCCATTCGTGGAAATTCAGGCGCATGTCGGTGTGCAGGTCGCCGACCCGCGATTCCACGGCAGGGCCCAGACTGAGCAGGTGTGGGTGGCGCCCGTCGAGGGCGAGTACGTTGAGGCTGAGGTTGTCGTGGCCCATCACCAGGTCGAGCAACGGATGGGCACGGCTGCCCAGGTCCTCGCTGCGCAGGTCGACGCGCAGGTTGTGCTCGACCTGCAGCATCTTGCGGGCCAGGTCCTTGCGCGCGCGGCTGTCCAGTTCGTGCTCCAGCGCGAACACCGCCAGGCAGGCCAGCAGCAGCACCAGTGCGGCGCCCATCAGGGTCACGCTCAGTCCCAGGCGAAGCGACAGGCTGGCGTTTTTCAAACGCGTGCCTCGAGCACATAGCCAACGCCACGCAGGGTATGGATCAGCTTGTTGTCGAAGGGGTCGTCGATCTTCGCCCGCAAGCGCCGAATCGACACTTCGACCACATTGGTGTCGCAGTCGAAGTTCATGTCCCACACCAGCGAGATGATCTGCGTCCGGGACAGCACCTCGCCGGTCTGGCGCATCAACAGGTGCAGCAAAGCGAATTCCTTGGCGGTCAGGTCGATACGCTGCCCGGCGCGGTAGGCGCGGTGGCGGCCCGGGTCCAGCTCCAGGTCGGCAACACGCAGGGTGCCGGGCTGCATTTGCTGGTCGTTGCGGCGCAACAGGCTGCGGATGCGTGCCAGCAGCTCCGGGAATTCGAAGGGCTTGAGCAGGTAATCGTCCGCACCCAGGTCCAGGCCTTTGACCCGGTCGGCCAGGCGGCCGTGGGCAGTGAGCATCATGATGCGCGTGGTCGATTCGGCGCGCAGGCGTTGGAGCACGGTCCAGCCATCGAGCTCGGGCAGGTTGACGTCGAGGATGACCAGGTCGTAAGGCTGTTGACGGGCCAAGTGCAAGCCGTCGGTGCCGGTGTGGGCGCAGTCGACCACGTAGCCGTTCTCGCGCAGGCCCTGTTGCAGGTAATCGGCGGTACGCAGTTCGTCCTCGATGATCAGTAGGCGCATGAGGGGGCTCGGGATGATGAAGAGAGGGGATTTTCCACCCTGTAGTGACATCAGGGTCAAGGCCCGGGATGTTACGGCATGAGTAAGGGCCTGCGGTGCAGATAACGGATTTGTAATCCTGGCGTTATCTGGCTGTCTGTTCGGCCCGAACAGGCAACGCATGGCCACATTGCAGGACTGTAATCCCGGCCTCACCTTGCCGTTAGCTAACCCTCGCTAGGATGGCCCCATCTGATCGGTTATCACGAGGCGACCACGATGAACCTGACCAAATACTTGCTGTTGGCCACCCTTGCCCTGGGCAGCGCCAGTGTCTACGCCGAGGGCGGTGGGGAGCGCTCCAGAGAGTTCTGGCAAGCCTTCCGCGAAGACCAGCAGCGCCTGTACGGCGACAGGCAACCGGCCGTTGCCGAGCGTGAGCGCAAGGCGCAGGAGAAGGCCCGCGAGGTGGCCAGGGACTGAAGTAACAGCACCTGCGTCGCGACAGCTCCTCGCCGCAGGTTCAGGCGCCCAACCGGGCGCCTTTTTTATTTGCGCGCCAGCAGGGTGGCGCGGCGCGGCGCCGGCAGGCCTTCGATGGTCTTGCTGTGGTCGTTCGGGTCGAGGAAGTCGCCCAGCGACTGGTAGCGCATCCACTCGGTGCTACGCTGCTCCTCGACGCTGGTCACGCTCACGTCGACGCAACGCACATCGCTGAAGCCGGCACGCCGCAGCCAGCGTTCCAGCGCCGGTACCGACGGCAGGTACCAGACATTGCGCATCTGCGCGTAACGGTCCTCTGGCACCAGCACTTGCTGCTCATCGCCCTCGACCACCAGGGTTTCCAGCACCAGCTCGCCACCTTTGACCAGGCAGTCCTTGAGCGCCAGCAGGTGCTCGATCGGCGAGCGGCGATGGTAGAACACGCCCATGGAAAACACCGTGTCGAACCCTTCCAGGTTGGCGGGCAGCTCTTCCAGGGCGAAGGGTAGATGCCAGGCTGGCAGGTCCGGCAGGTACTGCTGCACGGCCTGGAACTGGCAGAAGAACAGCCAGTTGGGGTCGACCCCGACTACCATGTCGGCGCCGGCACCGAGCATGCGCCACTGGTAGTAGCCGTTGCCACAGCCGACATCGAGCACACGTTTGCCCTTGAGGTCCAGGTGCGGGGCGATGCGTGACCATTTCCAGTCCGAACGCCATTCGGTGTCCACGTGCACGCCAAACAGGTCGAACGGCCCTTTGCGCCATGGCGACAGGCCCATCAGTGCCTGGTGCATCCGGGCCCGGGTGGCGTCGTCGCAGTCGCAGTCCAGGCGCAGCCCGTTGACCAGGTCGATTTCGCTCGGTTGCAGGGCGGGCAGGGCATCGAGCGCACCGCGCCAGCGGTCGAGGTCACCGTGGCCCTTCTCCAGCTTGGCTTCCAGTTGCGCTTGCAGGCCTTGCGACCAGGAAGCCAGGGGCGTACCCGCCAGGCGGCGGACGAGGGGGGACAGATCGATCATGGCAGGGCTATCAACGAGGCAAAGTTAAGGCATTGGAACCAGGGCACCACTTTCGAGAAGCCGGCGGCGTGCAGGCGTTCCTTGTGGGCTTCCAGCGTGTCGGGCTTCATCACGTTTTCGATGGCACTGCGTTTCTGGGCAATTTCCAGTTCGCTGTAGCCATTGGCCCGTTTGAAGTCCAGGTGCAGTTCGTTAAGCAGGTCCTGCTCGTCATCATCGGCGAAGCGCAGTTTTTCCGAGAGGATCAGCGCGCCTCCGGGCAACAGCGCCTGGCGGATGCGGCCAAGCAGCTGCAGGCGCTGGTCGGGGGCGATGAACTGCAGGGTGAAGTTCATCGCCACCACCGAAGCAGGCTCGAACGGCAGGGCGAGGATATCGGCATCCAGTACCTGAACTGGCAGCAGCTCCTGGAACATCGAATCCTGGGCAACCAGGTACTGCCGGCAACGCTCGACCATGGCCGCCGAGTTGTCGACCGCGATCACCCGGCAGCCGTCGGCGCGCACATGCCGGCGCAGCGATTGGGTGACGGCACCCAATGACGCGCCCAGGTCGTACAGCGCGGTGTTCGGCTGGGCGAAGCGCGCAGCCAGCACCCCGAGGTTTTCGACGATGGTCGGGTAACCGGGCACCGAACGCTTGATCATGTCCGGGAACACGCGCACCACGTCCTCGTTGAAGACAAAATCGGGCACCTGCTCCAGAGGCTGGGCGAAGAGGCGGTCGGGTTGTTTGCTCACGGTGAATCCAGGCGGCTGGCGATATGCAGGGTGCGCATTCTAGCCAAACTGTCGCCAGGATGCATGGTTGGCTGACCGGCGCTGCCCGTTCAGTTGACGCGCACCACGCAATCGAAGGTTTGCACTGGTGCTACGTCTCGGGCCCAGGGTTGCTGATAGACCAGCAACAAGTGGCCCTCGCCCGCGGTGCTGGCCTGGTAGCGCCAGGTGGAAACACCCGAGCTGCCTACCACGCCTACCTCATCGGGGGCGCTGTACACCTCCGGGCCGAGGCTGCGCAAAATGTTCGAAGCCGGGTTTTCGATGCGCCAGCGGTAGCCGGTGGACGGGTTGCTGGGCAAGGTGAGCGTCAGTGCCTGGCCAACCTGCAGGCGGATGGGGCATTCGCTTTCGGCGTCCAGCTCGATCGGGTTGGTGGGCTGTTGGGCACAGGCAGAAAGCAGGGTAAAACTCAGGGGAACGAGCAGACGAGGGACGGTCATGTTGGCTCCGGAGGCTGGGAATGGCCTGAGGATAACCGATGCGGGTGAGGTTTTGTGTTGCCGGTGCCGGCCTCTTCGCGGTCAAGCCTGCGAAGAGGCCGGTACGGGTCAGAACAGCACTTTGGCCACGTCGGCGAAGCGCTTGGCGAAATGTACCGTCAGGCCGTCGCGCAGGTAGTCGGGCAGCTCCTCATAGTCGCCGCGGTTAGGCTCCGGCAAGATCAGCTCGAAGATCTTCTGCCGCCGGGCGGCAATTACCTTCTCGCGCACCCCGCCAATCGGCAGCACCTGGCCGGTGAGGGTCAGCTCGCCGGTCATGGCCACGCCTTTCTTCGGCACCTGGTCGCGAGCCAGCGACAGCAGGGCGCTGGCCATGGTGATGCCGGCGCTCGGGCCGTCCTTGGGCGTGGCGCCTTCGGGAACGTGCAGGTGGATGAAGGCTTCGTTGAAGAAGCTCGGGTCGCCACCAAACTGCTTGAGGTTGGAGCTGACATAGCTGTAGGCGATTTCAGCCGATTCCTTCATCACGTCGCCCAGCTTGCCGGTCAGCTTGAAGCCACGGTTGAGGGTATGGATGCGGGTGGCTTCGATGGGCAGCGTGGCGCCGCCCATGCTGGTCCAGGCCAGGCCAGTGATGACGCCTTTGCCGGCCAGCACCTGCTCGCTGCGGAATACCGGCATGCCGAGGGTGGTTTCCAGGTCCTTGGGGCCGATCTTGATCTTGGCAGCCGGATCTTCCAGCAGCTTGACCACGGCTTTGCGAACCAGTTTGCCCAGCTGCTTTTCCAGTTGCCGCACCCCGGCCTCGCGGGCATAGCCCTCGATCACCAGGCGCAAGGCGCTGTCGCTGATGGCGAGGCTGGTCTTGGCCACGCCGGCCTTTGCCAACTGCTTGGGCCACAGGTGGCGCTTGGCGATGGCGAGTTTTTCTTCGGTGATGTAGCCGGACAGGCGGATCACTTCCATGCGGTCGAGCAGCGGCCCGGGGATCGAGTCGAGGGTGTTGGCGGTGCACACGAACAGCACTTTGGACAGGTCCAGGCGCAGGTCGAGATAATGGTCGAGGAAGTCGACGTTCTGCTCCGGGTCGAGGGTTTCCAGTAGCGCCGAAGCCGGGTCGCCCTGATAGCTCTGGCCCATCTTGTCGATCTCGTCGAGCATGATCACCGGGTTCATCACTTCGACATCTTTAAGGGCCTGCACCAGTTTGCCGGGCTGGGCTCCAATATAGGTGCGGCGATGGCCCTTGATCTCGGCTTCGTCACGCATGCCGCCGACGCTGAAGCGGTAGAACGGCCGCCCCAGCGACTCGGCGATGGACTTGCCGATGCTGGTCTTGCCCACGCCGGGCGGGCCCACCAGCAGCACGATCGAGCCGCTGATCTCGCCTTTCCAGGCACCCACGGCAAGGAATTCGAGGATGCGTTCCTTGATGTCGTCAAGGCCAGCGTGGTGCTGATCGAGGACCTTGCGCGCGTGCTTGAGGTCGAGTTTGTCTTTGCCGTAGACGCCCCACGGCAGGGCGGTGGCCCAGTCCAGGTAGTTGCGGGTGACGGCGTATTCGGGCGACCCGGTTTCGAGAATGGCCAGTTTGCCCATCTCTTCATCGATGCGTTTGCGCGCCTGCGGCGGCAGGGTCTTGCCTTCAAGACGCTGCTCGAACTGTTCAAGGTCGGCGCTGCGGTCGTCCTTGGTCAGCCCCAGCTCTTGCTGAATGACCTTGAGTTGTTCCTTGAGGAAGAATTCGCGCTGGTGTTCGCCGATCTGCCGGTTGACCTCGGCCGAGATCTCGTTCTGCAGCCGCGCCACTTCCACTTCCTTGCGCAGCATGGGCAAGACTTTTTCCATGCGTTTGAGCATGGGTACGCAATCGAGCACTTCCTGCAGCTGGCTGCCGGTAGCGGACGTCAGGGCGGCGGCGAAGTCGGTGAGCGGCGACGGGTCGTTGGGACTGAAGCGGTTGAGGTAGTTCTTCAGCTCTTCGCTGTACAGCGGGTTGAGCGGCAGCAGCTCCTTGATCGCGTTGATCAGCGCCATGCCGTACGCCTTGACCTCGTCGGTCGGGTCGGCGGGTTGACGCGGGTATTCGACTTCGACCAGGTAGGGCGGACGGTGATGCTTGAGCCAGGTGCGGATACGTACCCGGGTCAGGCCCTGGGCGACGAACTGCAGTTTGCCGTTTTCCCGGCTGGCATGGTGCACCTTGACCAGCGTGCCGTACTGCGGCAACGCCGAGGTGTCGAAGTGGCGATGGTCTTCTGGCGGGGTGTCCATGAAGAAAAGCGCCAGGCAGTGATCGGGTGACTTGGCCACCAGGTCGAGGGTTTCGGCCCAAGGTTCTTCGTTGACGATCACCGGCAGCACCTGGGCCGGGAAGAACGGTCGGTTGTGGATCGGAATCACGTAGACCTTGTCCGGCAACTGCTGGCCGGGCAGGGCGAGGGCGTGGCCAGGTTCGGCCTGGGTGGTGTGTTCGACTTCGCTGTGTTCTTCGGGGTGTTCCGGGAAATCCTGCTGGTCGCTCATGGGGCACCTGCGTGAATGACTATGGTGCTTAGATGGGGCGCGGGGGGATGGGTTTCAATGGTAGACGAAGGCAGCAGGGAAGGCTTTCATCTTTGCTGGCCCGTACCGGCCTGATCGCCGGCAAGCCAGCTCCCACACGTATCGCGCAGCTTTCAAGGCCTGCGCAGTACCTGTGGGAGCTGGCTTGCCGGCGATCAGGCCGGTACAGGTGAATGAGCCCCTGAAGAGGGGCCCGGTAGCATTACTCGGCCAATTTGTAAGCGATGATGTAATCGCCCATTTTGGTACCCAGCGAGCCATGCCCGCCGGCAGTCACCAGCACGTACTGCTTGCCGTCCTTGCCGGTGTAGGTCATCGGTGTGGCCTGGCCACCCGCTGGCAGGCGGGCTTTCCACAGTTCCTTGCCATTATTGGTGTCATAGGCGCGCAGGTACTGGTCCAGCGTGCCGCTGAGGAAGCCGACGCCACCGGCGGTGACGATCGAACCGCCCATGCTCGGCACGCCAACCGGCATGCCGATAGGTACCGGGGTGCTGTCACGGGTAGTGCCGTTCTTGTGTTTCCACACCACCTTGTTGGTGAACAGGTCGATGGCGGCCACATAACCCCAGGCCGGGGCCTGGCAGGGTACGCCCAGTGGCGACATGAACGGGTGCATGGTCACGGCATACGGCGCGCCGGTGTTCGGCTGCACGCCGCTGGTCTCGCTTTCGCGCTTGCTGCCTTCGGCCACTTGCTCGCGCGGGACCATCTTCGACACGAAGGCCATGTAGTTGGGCGAGGTGAACAGCAGCTGACGCACCGGGTCGACCGACACGCTGCCCCAGTTGAACACACCGACGTTGCCCGGGTAGATCAGCGAGCCCTGCTCGGACGGCGGGGTGTACTGGCCTTCGTAGCGCAGTTCGCGGAACTGGATGCGGCACAGCATCTGGTCGAACGGCGTGGCGCCCCACATGGCCTGTTCGGTCAGGTCCGGGCCAAGCAGGTTGAGGTCGGAGCGGGCCTGGGTGGGTGAAGTGTGGTCGCCCTTCACCGCGCCCTGCGGGGTCGGGATTTCACGGATCGGCACGATCGGCGTACCGTCGCGGCGGTCGAGCACGTACAGGCTGCCTTGCTTGGTCGGCACGATGATCGCCGGTTTCACGCCGTCATTGGTCTTCAGGTGGACCAGAGTCGGCTGGCTGCCAACGTCCATGTCCCACAGGTCGTGATGGGTGAACTGGTAGTTCCAGCGCGCCTTGCCGGTGGCCAGGTCCAGGGCGACCACGCCGGCGCTGTACTTCTCTGCACCCGGGGTGCGGTCGGCGCCCCATTGGTCGGGGGTCTGGTTGCCCAGCGGCAGGTAGATCATGCCCAGGTCTTCGTCGACGCTGGCGATCGACCACATGTTGGCCGAGTTGCGGCTATACATCTTGCCGGGGGCCAGTGGCTTGGTGTCGTCCGGGTTGTTGCTGTCCCAGTTCCAGACCAGGTGGCCGTCATGCACATCGTAGGCGCGGATCACGCCGGACGGCTCGTTGGTCGACTCGTTGTCGGTGACATGGCCACCGATGATCACCAGGTCACGGGTCACGGCGGCAGGCGAGGTGGAGTAGTAGCCGCCGGCCGTGAACGGGCCGATGCCGGTGGTGAGGTCGATCACGCCCTGGTTGGCGAAGCCTTCGCAGACCTTGCCGTTGTCGGCGTTGATGGCGATCAGGCGAGCGTCTGCGGTCGGCAGGTAGAGGCGGCGCGGGCAGGCCTGGGCCACGGCCTGGCCAGCGTCGGTGATTTTCGGTGCCGGGCTGCCGTCACGGCTGACGTAGCGGTTTTCGTCATAGTACGAAACGCCGCGGCAGGTCATGTGGGCGAAGCCTTTGAAGGTGCCGACCGGGCTCTTGACCTGTGGGTCGTAGCGCCAGATTTCTGCGCCGGTGTCCGGATCCAGTGCCAGCAGGCGGCTGTGCGCGGTGCAGGCGTAGAGCATGCCGTTGACCTTCAGCGGGGTGTTCTGGTTGGTCAGCTCCACCGGGTCATTGTCGGTCGGCAGGTCACCGGTGCGAATGCGCCAGGCTTCTTCCAGGCGATACGCATTCTGCGGGGTGATCTGGCGCAGCGGCGAGTAACGGTCGCCATGCTCGGTGCGGCCGTAAGCCTGCCATTCGCCGTCGGGCATGGCCGGTGCGGCACTGGCCATTTCGCTGCTGTCGCGGCCCACTTCGCCAAACACTTCACCGGGGTGGGTGAACTGGCTGCCCAGGGCGCAAGCACCCGACGCGACCACGGCAACGCCGAGCAGTGCAGTGTTGGCTTTGCTGCCTGGGCCGATCAGCGGGCGACGTGCCCACGGCAGCAACAGCACCACACCGATGGCGAACCAGATGGCCAGGCGCGGCACCAGCTGCCACCAGTCCAGGCCCACTTCCAGCAAGGCCCACACGGTGCTGCCCAGTAGCACCAGGCCGTACAGGCCGAGGCCGATGCGGCGCTGGGCCAGCAGCAGGATGCCGGACAGGGCAAAGCCGATACCGGCGATCAGGTAGTACAGCGATCCGCCCAGCTGGCTCAGCTTGATGCCGCCGGCCAACAAGGCCAGGCCCATCAGCAACAGCAACGCGCCGATCAGGCGCGGTAGCCAGCGGCTTCCATTGTTGGCACCTTCAGTGCTCATCGTAGGTTCTCCGTCAGGTCAAAAAGGGGTTAGAAACTGCTCTGGATCTTGAGGCCGCCGACCAGGGCGCCATCGACCTGCGACACCCCGCCCGGGTGGCGGATGTACTGCAGGTTGGGGCGTACCGTGAGCCAGTCGGCCAGGTGGATGCCGTAGTACAGCTCGGCGCTGTACTCGGTGTCCTGCACCGGCAGGAAGCCGGGGTTGTCATAATCGTCGAGGCCGGCGGCCTGGTTGGCCAGGCGGGCGTTCTTGCGATAGGCAGGGTTGACGTGCACGCGCGCGAGGGCGAAACCGATGTCGTCCTTGGCGCGGGCGTCGAAAGGCCCTTTGTATACCAGTCCTGCCTGCACATAGTTGTCGATGGCATTGGTCTTCTTGTCATGCACCGTGGCGTTGGCGAACAGGCTCAGGCCACGCGACTGGTCGGACGCCAGCGAGGTCACCTGCTGCTGGGCGCCGAGCCACAAGCCGTGCTTGCTCGAGCTGCTGCGGTAGGCGGCGCCGCTAAGGGCTGCCGGCTGGCCGCTGCTGTCCTTGAGAACATCTTGTGCCTTGGCATTACTGTAGTAGTAGCCGGCGCGATATTCCCCTTTCAGGCCTTGGATACGTGGGCTCCATACCAGTTCGATCGGCATTACGGCACCCTGGGTGCCGCTGCCGCTGAGCTTGAACCCGTTGCCCGATTCGAGGTTGGACGGATTCTGCTCGAACACCCCGACTTGGGCATAGAGTGCGTCGCTGAGGTTGTAGCGCACGCGCAATGCCCACTGGCTGACCGGCCAGTTGTACCAGATGCCACCTACCCAGTTGCCCACTTGCGAGCCGCAGAACGCCAGGTTCTGGAAGTCGCAGGGGAAGCTGTTGAAGTCCTCGCCTTCGCCGAAGCGGCCGAATTTCACGTCCAGCGCGCCGTCGAAGTACTTCTGCTTGATCCACATCTGCGTCAACCGCCAGGTTTCGCCACGGCCCCAGACTTCCTGGGCCGAGGTGAAGCCACCCACGCGCGGGTCGTTGATGCGGTCGTTGCTGATGTTGTCGCCGTGGCGCTCGGTAATGGTCAGTTGGAATTCGGAGTCTTCCCAGCCGAGGATCTTTTCCAGGTCCAGGTGGCTACCGAAGGTGAACTGGTCGCTGTAGCGCGCGGTGCGGTCGTGGTCGTAACCGCCGTGCAGGTTGCTGCCCATCTCGCCGGTGTAGCCGAGGGTGAAGTCGTAGCCTTTTTCCAGCAACTGGCTGCGGGTGCCGCCCCAGTCGCCGAGCATCCACGGGGAGTCGCTGGCGAACATTTCAGTGGCGCTGGCGGGGGTTGCCAAGGCGCCGAGGGCAAGGCCGATGTAGCAGGGTTTGGGCAGTTGGAACATGAGATAGCGCTATCTTTTGATTATTGAAAAAATGGCAAGCGTATCGAAGAGCGAGCTCCTCAATGGATAGGACGACAAGTTGGGGTCGATGAAGCGTTTCAGCTTGCGGCGGGGAGGATATAGCGGAAGTTGTAAGAAAAAAAGACAAATTGTCGCAGTGGATTGTTGCGGGTTTGGCAACAGTCCTGGTATTTGCGGGATGTACATAACCTGTGGGAGCGGGTTCACTCGCGAATGCGGCGGTGGCTCCACCATTGCATTCACGGGTGAACCCGCTCCTACACAGGCCGCGTCTGATCAGAAGGTGGTACGCAAGCCGACCTCCACACTACGCCCAGGGGCTGGCGCGATATCCCGCAGGATCGAACTGGCGTAGCGCACGGTCTGGTCGGTCAGGTTCTCGCCGCGCACAAATGCCAGCCACTGGCTTTGGCCGATGTCGAAGCGATAGCCGACGCTGGCGCCCAGGGTGGTGTAGCCATCGGTGCTGGTTTCATTGGCCGGCTTGCGCTGCTGCGAGGCGGCATGCTGGACATCCACCCGAGCCTGCCAGCGATCCAGCTCCCAGACCAGTCCACTGTTCAGCCGTAGCGGCGCGATGCGGGGCAGCGCCTCGCCACTGTCGAGGTTCTTGGCCCGGGTGTAGTCACCGGACAGCTCCAGGGCGAAGCTGCCATAGCGGTTCTCGGCCAGCTGCCAGCGGTCTTGGGCCTCGATGCCGTAGAAGCGCGCCCGCACGCCCTGGTACTGGTATTCCGGGAAACCGTCGTGGTCATGATCGTGGTCGTGATCATCGTCGTCATGGCCGTGGTCATGCCCGCCCTCGCGCAGGTTGCCGGTGCCGATCAGGCCGATGTAGTTGCGAAAGTGGCTGTAGAACACCCCGACACTGCCCTTGTGGGTGCCATTGTCGAAGCGCAGCGCGAGGTCGGCGGAAATGGCCTTTTCCTTGTTCAGGCTGGCGTCGCCCACTTCATAGGCACCGGTGGCCACGTGGGCACCATTGGCGTACAGCTCGTAGAAGGTCGGGGCGCGTTCGGTATAGCCCAGGTTGGCGGCCAGCGACCAGACCGGGTCGAGCTGGTACACCGCACCCGATGACAGGCTGAAGGCGTTGAAGCTGCTGGCGCTGTCGGCGTTGACGAAGTTCTCGTTGCCCTTGGCGTCCGGGTCGACCCGGGTGTGCTCCATGCGCGCGCCCAGGCTCAGGTTCAGGCGCTCGGTGGCCTGCCACTGCTCCAGCATGAACAGCGCCAGGCTGTCGGTATCGGTGTGCGGGACAAACGCTTCCTCGCCCAAGGCCGAGAACTGGTTGCGGCTGACCTGGGCCCCGATCACCCCTTCTACCGGCCCGAGCGGTTGATGACGGGCTTCGATGCGCGCTTCGTAGCCCTTGTTCTTGAACGTGGTGTGGACCTCACCTTCTTCTATTTCACTGTGCTCGTAGTCGGTGTAGCCGGCGTCGACCTTGATCGAACTGAACGGGCCGTTCAGGTCACGCAGCTCGGAGGCGAAGGCGTAGTGGTCCTGTTGCATGTCCAGGCGCACACCGGGTTCGGCCACTGAGCCGTAGTTGCTGTCATAGCGGCTGTACGACAGCCCGGCGTAACCATGATCCCAGTGGTAGGCGCCGCCCAGTGCGCCACCGTCCTGGCGGCCGTCACTGTTCTCCAGGCGGTGCTTGCTGCCGGGCTCTTCGGCATCGCGCACCTTGGCGCTACGGGCATAGCCGGGAATGCGCAGGTCGTTGAACTGGCGGCTGTTGGCATCCAGGTGCAAGGCGAAGGCACCGTTGCCGGCCTCCAGCTTGCCGGCGCTGCTGCGGGTGGTGTCGGCGCCGCCGTAGCGCAGCTCACCGGCACCGTGGATGCCCTCGATCGGCGCGTCCGGGATACGGTTGTCGAAGGTGTTGACCACGCCGCCAATGGCGTTGCCGCCGTACAGCAGGGCGGCGGGACCGCGGACGATTTCGACCCGGTCGACGGTTACCGGGTCCAGTGGCACGGCATGATCGTAGGAAAGCGACGAGGCATCCAGGGCGCCGACGCCATTGCGCAGGATGCGAATGCGGTCGCCGTCCAGGCCGCGGATTACCGGGCGGCTGGCACCAGGGCCGAACCAGGTCGAGGCGACACCGGGCTGCTTGTTCAGGGTTTCACCGAGGCTGCCATGCTGCTGTTGCAGCAGGTTGTCGCCTTCGAGCACGGTGCTGGGAGCGGCCAGTTGGCTATTGCCCAGCGGGTTGGCGGTGATGACCTGGGGTTCGAGTTCCACGGCCTGGCTGGGTGATGCGGCAAGCCAGAGCGCGACGGTGAGAGAGGAGAAGCGAAGGGGTGAATACAGCATGGGGGTCGGGCGTTCCTTGGCAGATGCTTTCATAGTGTTACAAGATAACATAACTATTTCAGCATAGAGGATTTGCGCCTGGCCAGCGATTTTTCTGTCGACCCGATTGATCCCACCCGCCACTACACTCGTGTAAGGTGCGCATCTTTCCTACGGAGCACAGCATGAGCACGGCCCAACACAACGCGCTGCACGGCAAGACCCTCGAACAGATCCTCACCGAACTGGTGGCGCACTACCAATGGCAGGGGCTGGCCGAGCGCGTCGATGTGCGCTGCTTCAAGAGCAACCCGACCATCAAGTCGAGCCTGACCTTCCTGCGCAAGACACCGTGGGCGCGGGAAAAGGTCGAGCAGCTGTACGTGAAGCTGCAGCGCCAGGCCTGACATGCCGCGGCGCCCGTGGCTGACCGGCATGGCTGTACTGGGCTGGTTCGGCCTGACCGTTCAGGTGTACCTGGTGCTGCTGGCGCGTTGGCACGATCAGGCCAGCCTGATCGGCGGTCTCATCAACGTCTTCGGCTATTTCACCGTGTTGACCAATACCCTGGTGGCAACGGTGCTCAGTTATGCGGCGTTCGGCCGGGAAGGGCGGGGCAAACGCTTTTTCCTGTCACCTTCGGTGAGTACGGCAGTGGCTGCCAGCATCGTGCTGGTGGCGCTGGCCTACAGCCTGTTGCTGCGCCATTTGTGGCAGCCGCAGGGCTGGCAATGGCTGGCGGACGAGCTGTTGCACGACGTGATGCCCGCACTGTATGCGCTGTATTGGTGGTGCGAAGTGCCCAAGGGCACCCTGCGGCTGCGGCATTTGGCGGTTTGGGCGTTGTACCCGGCTGTGTATTTTGCCTATGCGCTGTGGCGGGGGAGCGATATTGGCGTGTATGCCTACCCGTTCATCGATGTGGCGAGCCTGGGGATTGGGCAGGTGATGCTCAATGCGCTGGGGGTGCTGGCAGGGTTCTGGGGGATCGGGCTGGTGTTGTTGGCGGTGGACAGGTATATGGCACAACATTTTCAGCGTCTGTGAGATCGAGCGCCGCCCGCGCGGCGCTTGATCTCACAGACGCTGCATATCCTGTGGCGAGCACCTGTCAGCCCTGATGCAATCCCTGCTGCAACTGGCCTGCCGACGACAAAGCCAGTCCTGGGACTAACAGTCACTCGTCCTCCGCAGTCCCGTCAGCACGCCAGTATGCCGCAGCCTTCAGCGCATCCTCAGCCACGCCTTTCTCCAGCAGCACTGCCTTGGCCTGGCGGGTCAGGGCTTTTTCCAGCGCCACCCAGCCATACAGCCGGCCTTGCGGCAAGCTCAGGTTCTTCACCAGCGTCAGCAGGTCCTCTTGCCTACGGCGCACCCAGATCACTTCCACCTGGGCCTTGCTCGGCAGCGGCTGGCGCTCTTGCTCGTCTTCGATCTGGATAACCGCCAGAACCTGGCGGCCTGCGGGCAACTCCTCCAGCCGCCGGCCAATCGCCGGAATGGCAGTTTCGTCCCCGATCAGCAGATAGCTGTCGAAAATGTCCGGCACCACCAGCGAAGCCCGAGGCCCGGCGATGTTCAGGGTGTGCCCAGGCGCGGCCTGAGCGGCCCAGGTTGAGGCAGGGCCATCGCCGTGCAGCACGAAGTCGATGTCCAGTTCATTGGCCACCAGGTCGATGCGCCGTGGTGTGTATTCGCGCATGGTCGGGCGCGGGCCGCCGTCGGGGCGCAGGTTGCGCGCGTCGATGGCCTGCTGTTGCTCCGGTGTTTCGGCGAACAGCAGCTTGATATGGTCGTCGCTGCCCACGCTGGTGAAGCCTTCGAGTTCGGAACCACCCAAGGTGATGCGGCGCATGCGTGGGGTCAGTTCGGTCACCCGCAGCACCTGCAGGCGGCGCTGGCGAATTTCGTGGTTGACGCGGTGAATGGTGTCACTCATGGGGAGTCTCCTTGACGCGTTCGGCCGGCCCGGTGGCGATGGCCTTGGCGGTATGGTTGAGCAGATCGCGGACCCGCTCGATTTCTTCGGCGGTCCAGCGGCCGCTGTGCATGTGCAGTGCGTGGCGCAGGTTGCCGACCGCTTCATGGATTTCTGGTGGGCGATCGTGGCCGCGCAGGGCGCGCTTGCTGACTTCGATGCGCATGCGCACGCCGTCAAGGGCCACGGCCTGCTCAGCCAGGGCGCTGCGGCCGGCATCGGTGATGGCATAAAGGCGCTTGCTGCCTTGCACCTGGCCGCTGATCAGCTCGGCTTCCTCAAGAAAGTTCAGCGTGGGGTAGATCACCCCCGGGCTTGGGCTGTAGCTGCCATCGAACAGATTTTCGATCTGCCGGATCAGGTCGTAGCCGTGCCCGGGTTGCTCGGCGAGCAGGTCCAGCATCAGCAGCTTGAGATCACCGGGGGCGAAGACGCGGGGGCCACGCTCGCCGCGGCCTGGGCGCCGCTCGAACGGATCGTGGGGGGTGTGTTCACGCATGGGCATTGAGCTCCGTCGTTTGCGATATATCTTAAGATATTACTCAAGATATATCTAAAGACAAGCCCTTTGTTGCGGATGATTATCATCTAGTTAGTCGATAGGTTTCCTGAAGGTGCCGGGGTATGAACGGCCACCTGTGGCGGTTTGCACTCATTCGGATTGCCCGGCTGCAGGTAAGGCATCAGGATCGGCGCCATGCCCTTGAGCACCTGAACTGGCAGCGCCGAGGTAAATTTGAAGGCTTCTGCCGAGCGCCCAGGGACGAAGGCGGTCAAGGTGCCAAAGTGGTTGTCGCCCAGGAAGAACACGAACGTGGCGGTTCGGTTCAGCGAGCGGGAGCCGATCAGCCGCCCGCCGGCGCCAAAGCTTTCGATGCGGTTATCACCCGTGCCGGTCTTGCCACCCATTACCAGTGGCGTGCCGTCCTGCAGCTTGAAGCTGCCGGAAATCCGCCGCGCCGTGCCTGCATCCACCACCTGCGACATGGCGCCTTTCAGGGCTCGCGCCACCTCCACTGGCAAAATCCGCACGCCGCGGTCCGGGTCGGTGAGCAGCTTGGTTTCGTAAGGGGTGTTGGCCGCAAAGTGCAGGGTGTCGATGCGCAGCGTCGGCAGGCGAATGCCATCGTTCTGGATGATGCCGACCAGCTCGGAAAGGGCGGCAGGGCGGTCGCCCGAGCTGCCGATGGCGGTGGCCAGCGACGGCACCAGATGGTCGAACGGATAGCCCACGCGCTTCCAGCGCTGGTGGATGTCGAGGAACGCTTCGATCTCGACCATGGTGCGGATGCGGCTGTCGCGGGCGCCCTGATGGCGGCTTTTGAACAGCCAGCCGTACACCTCCTGGCGCTCGAAGCGGCTGGCATTGACCATCTCGGTCAAGGTCGAGCTCGGGTTCTTCAGCAGGTAACCCAGCAGCCACAAATCCAGTGGATGGACCTTGGCGATATAGCCCTGGTCGGGTAGGTCGTACTTGCCCGGGCCGTAAGCGTCGTACATCTCGGACAGGCGCCCGTCGGTGAGTTTGCCGAGGGTGATCTTGTCGCCCTTGAGGTGGGCCCGGACAAAGGCGTTGAAGGTTTCCTGGCCGGCTTCGGGAAACAGGTAACGGTGCACCGCGGCCAGCCGTTGCGGGGTGACACGCATGCTGTCGAGGAACGTGTCCAGGCGCTGCTGCGAGGTTTTGCGCTGGTATTTTTTCCAGAAGCGCATCAGGTAGTTAGTGCCCTCCTTGTCGGCGAAGCGGGCCAGGTATTCCTGGCGGCGCGGGTCGGCGTCGTCCTTCAGCAGCGGTACCCGGTTGAACGGCTGCTGGTACGTCACGTAGCGCACCAGGTCGCGCATCAAGCGGATGAACGGCAGGTTGATCGACTCGCGCAGGGCGTCCTTGAGCGTCGGGTTGCGGTTGTTGTCTTCCTTGCGGAAGTTGTTGAACACATGCATGCCGCCGCCGGTGAAAAAGGCTTCGCCGGTGTTGGCCGAGTACTTGCGCTCCAGCGCTGCGTCGAGCATGGCATCAAGGCTCTGGTTCTTGCTGTTCTGCGCCAGCCATTCCAGCGACCACTGGGTGATGCGGTCGAGTTCGGCGACCTCGACTTTCTTCAATTCGGCGGGGGGCTTGCCGGCGTACTTGTCATGCAGTTCGGCAATGATTTCCAGATAGGTAGTGAGTACTCGCAGCTTGGCAGTGGAACCCAGCTCCAGCTTGCTGCCCTCGTTGATGTCGAAGGGCTGGTTGGTGCTGTCGGTCTGCACCCGCACCCGCGAGCCATCGGCGGTGCGCTCGAACAAGGTGAAGCTGTAGCTCACCTGGTCGGTGGTCTTGGTGGTGAGCAGGCGTTCGCCGATCAGGCCCATTTGTGCGGCGAATGCGGGGTCGGCGAGGTTTTTCAGGTACTGGCTGACCTGCAACTGCAGGTCGGCCTGCAAGGTGCTGGTGGCTGACAGGTCGAGCCGGTCGAGGTCGTACAGTGGGCGGTTGAGCATGGCTGCCAAGCGGTTGCGCGCCAGGCTGATGCCCTTGTTGGTGACGATTGGGACGATGGTCGGTTGCGCGACCCAGTCACGATAAACCGCCTTGCTGGCCAGCGCGGCGTCGGCCAGCGGCTGTTCAATGACGTTGTTGGCGGCGAGCACGCGGATGTGTGAGTCGGTGAGCTCGGCCAGTTCGATCCGGCCTTTGGACAAGTAGTGCGAGGGCCGGCGCTGGGCAATCATCAGCGACAGCACCTGGCGCAGGGCCAGGCCGCGTGTGGCCAGGCTCTCGGCGTCGCTGGCGGTGGACGTCAGGGCCTGGTTGACCTGGTCGAAGTCGGCGCCGTACCACACCCGCAGCCCTTCGGCCATGCCATGCACCTCGCCATGCCCAGGCACTGCCGACAGCGGCACGCTGTTGAGGTAGTCGCGCACGATACGCTGGCGTGCCTCGGTGGTATCGGGGCCGCCCTGGTAGGCGCGAACGCTGGCAGAAACCATCTGGCGGATCTTCTCGGCGCCTGACACGGTCAGGCCGTCTGGCGAGTGGCGGTATTTCTCCAGCTGGGTGGCCAAGGTGCTACCGCCGGCCGACTGCCCCGGCAGGGCCAGGTATTTGGCGATCTGGCTGTAGGCGGCCTTGGCGAAGCGCGGCCAGTCCACGGCGGGGTTGTTGCGTGGGTCCTTGGCGTCGAGCAGGTCGCGGTTTTCGATGAACAGCAGGCTGTTGACCATCACCGGCGGGATCGCCGCAAAGTCCGGGTACAGGTGCTGCGGATAGTTGTACTGGTACAGCGTGTCGCCGCGGCAGTCGGTGATCGACAGGCCCGCCTGGATTTTCTCGATATACGGGGCGAACAGCCCATGATCGACGTAGTTCATCAACGCTGGCGAAAACCTCACCTGCTCGCTGATCAGGTAGTCGCGCTTGAGCAGGCGTGGCAGGAACTCGCCCAGCGCGCTGTAGCCCAGGCGTTTGTCGAACGGCCCTTCACCGGGGTAGACGATGGCATCGCTGGGGCCGGGCTGCAGTGAATAGGTGAGGGTGCCCGCCAGTTTGCTGAATTCCCGCGATTGCAGTTCGGACGTGCGAAATTCGTCATACGCGGCAAACCCGATGGCCACCAGCGCCACCAGCAGGATCAGGATGATCAGCCGCCACCATAGCCGACGCTGACGGGGTGACTGGGGTTGTGGCGTCTCGGCCGGAGGTATCTGGGGTGCTTCCGTTCTGCTTGGTTCCGATTGCCACAGTGCGCCCATAGTCTTCAATCCGGCCAGGTGTTTTCGTCTTGCTTGTCTGAAGCTTAGACGTTGAGCGCATCAGGTGAAAAATTTGTAGGACGCGACGGAAAGTGGCGTAAGGCTATGCGGCTTTGGTGTGGGTTTCCTCGTTCGCCGATATTGCTATGGTGCCCGAGTTTTGCGGCCGCTGCGCCCCGCTCGCAGGCAAGCCAGCTGCCAAAACCCCAGAGAACTCGCTGATTTTTCCTGTATATACAGCGAAAAACCCTACACCGAGCTTCCTATACTGCTCGCCCCCTTCGCCCCGCCGGGTGCTCTACACCGGCATACGGGCCGGCCCACGAGGCCAGCCTGGCAAGCCACCGCCACGCCTATCGGCATGGTCAGTGCTGCACGAAGGTCAAATCCAATAACAAAATGAGGTTGTATTGCTATGCCAGTCGGCAACCACCCTGCCCACGGCCAAGCCACTGAAGGCGGCCCGCTCAAGCGTGAACTGGGCGAACGGCACATCCGCCTGATGGCGCTGGGCGCCTGTATCGGTGTCGGTCTTTTCCTGGGTTCGGCCAAGGCCATCGAAATGGCCGGCCCTGCCATCATGCTGTCCTACATCATCGGCGGCCTGGCCATCCTGGTGATCATGCGCGCCCTGGGCGAAATGGCCGTGCACAACCCGGTCGCCGGGTCTTTCAGCCGCTATGCCCAGGACTACCTCGGCCCGCTGGCGGGCTTTCTTACCGGCTGGAACTACTGGTTCCTGTGGCTGGTAACCTGCGTGGCCGAAATCACTGCGGTGGCCATCTACATGGGCATCTGGTTCCCCGATGTACCACGCTGGATCTGGGCCCTGGCGGCCCTGGGCAGCATGGGTGCGGTCAACCTGGTGGCGGTGAAGGCCTTCGGCGAGTTCGAGTTCTGGTTCGCCCTGATCAAGATCGTCACCATCATCGCCATGGTCCTTGGGGGCATTGGCGTGATTGCCTTCGGCTTCGGTAACGACGGTGTGGCACTCGGTATTTCCAACCTGTGGAGCAATGGCGGCTTCATGCCCAACGGCATGACTGGTGTGCTGATGTCGCTGCAGATGGTCATGTTCGCCTACCTGGGCGTGGAAATGATCGGCCTGACCGCCGGCGAAGCGCGCAACCCGCAGAAGACCATTCCACAGGCCATCGGCTCGGTGTTCTGGCGCATCCTGCTGTTCTACGTTGGTGCACTGTTCGTGATCCTGTCGATCTACCCGTGGAACGAAATCGGCAGCCAGGGCAGCCCGTTCGTCATGACCTTCGAGCGCCTGGGCATCAAGACTGCGGCGGGCATCATCAACTTCGTGGTCATCACTGCGGCGCTGTCGTCGTGCAACGGCGGTATCTTCAGCACCGGGCGCATGCTCTACAGCCTGGCGCAGAATGGCCAGGCCCCGGCGGCGTTCGCCCGTACCTCGAAAAACGGCGTACCGCGCAATGCGCTGCTGCTGTCGATCGGCGCGCTGCTGCTGGGTGTGCTGGCCAACTACCTGGTACCGGAAAAGGTCTTCGTCTGGGTGACTTCGATCGCCACCTTCGGTGCAATCTGGACCTGGGTGATGATTCTGCTGGCGCAGCTCAAGTTCCGCGCTGGCCTGAGCACCGCCGAGCGCAAGGCACTCAAGTACCGCATGTGGCTGTGGCCGCTGAGCTCCTACCTGGCGCTGGCCTTCCTGGTGCTGGTGGTTGGCCTGATGGCGTACTTCGAGGATACCCGCGTGGCCCTGTACATTGGCCCGGCGTTCCTGGTGTTGCTGACGGTGCTGTACTACACGTTCCGCCTGGCACCGAAAGAGGTGCAGGGTGTGGCCAGTACCGCTTCCTGATCTGAGATAGCCGGGGCCGCTTTGCGGCCCATCGCCGGCAAGCCAGCTCCCACAGTTACAGCATATCGCTCCAGGGCAAAGCGGTCAGTGTGGGAGCTGGCTTGCCGGCGATGGGCTGCAAAGCAGCCCCAGGTGCCTGTCAGGCCGCCACCTCACTGTGCGGCTCAAAGCTGTCCGCCCGCGCCAGTTGCCACATGCGCGAATAGAACTGGCCATTCACCTCGCCAGTCAGCAACTCCCCCGGCTTCAGGAACACATGCATCTGCGAGAACAGCTTGATCTCGGTGGCCGATACCCGCCGTACCAGGTGCTTGGCTTCCAGCTGCTCGGGATGGTTCAATCCCGCCGCAGCCAGCATTTCGGCCAATGCACGCAAGGTGTTGTGATGGAAGTTCAACACCCGCTGGGCCTTGTCCGGCACCACCAGGGCGCGCTGGCGCAACGGGTCTTGCGTGGCCACGCCGGTCGGGCATTTGTTGGTATGGCAGCTTTGCGACTGGATGCAGCCAATGGCAAACATGAAACCGCGCGCCGAGTTGGCCCAGTCGGCGCCAATGGCCAGCACGCTGGCAATGTCAAAAGCACTGACGATCTTGCCGCTGGCCCCTAGCTTGATCTTGTCGCGCAGGTTCAGGCCGACCAGGGTGTTGTGCACGAACAGCAAGCCTTCGCGCAACGGCACGCCGATATGGTCGGTGAATTCCACGGGCGCCGCACCCGTGCCCCCTTCCTTGCCATCGACCACGATGAAGTCGGGCAGGATGCCGGTTTCCAGCATGGCCTTGGCGATGCCCATGAACTCCCACGGGTGGCCCAGGCAGAACTTGAACCCCACCGGTTTGCCCCCCGACAGTTCACGCAGCTGGGCGATGAACTGCATCATTTCGGTGGGGGTGGAGAAGGCGCTGTGGCGCGACGGCGAGATGCAGTCTTCGCCCATCAATATGCCGCGGGTCTCGGCGATTTCCTGGGTGACCTTGTGCTTGGGCAGGATGCCGCCATGGCCGGGCTTGGCGCCTTGGCTCATCTTTATCTCGATCATCCGCACCTGCGGGCTGCGTGCTTGCGTGGCGAAGCGCTCAGGGTCGAAACGGCCATCCGGGGTGCGGCAACCGAAGTAGCCGCTGCCCAGTTCCCACACCAGGTCGCCACCGTGCTCGCGGTGATAGGGGCTGATGCTGCCTTCGCCGGTGTCATGGTGGAAATTGCCCAGCTTGGCGCCCTGGTTGAGGGCGCGGATGGCATTGGCGCTGAGTGAGCCGAAGCTCATGGCCGAGATGTTGAAGATCGACGCCGAGTACGGCTGGCTGCACTGTGGTCCGCCGACGATGGTGCGGAAGCTGGACGGGTCGGCCAGCGGTGCCGGGCGCATGGAGTGGCCGATGAACTCGAAGCCGGACTCGTACACGTCGATCAAGGTGCCGAAGGGTTTGTCCGAAGCCTCGTTCTTGGCCCGGGCGTACACCAGCGAGCGCTGGGCGCGGGAAAATGGCAGGGCGTCGCTGTCGGACTCCAGCAGGTACTGGCGAATTTCCGGGCGTATGGCCTCGACCAGGTAGCGGATGTTGCCCAGGATCGGGTAGTTGCGGCGCACGGCATGGCGTTGCTGCAGCAGGTCGAACAGGCCGATCAGGCTGAGGATGCCGGTGGTCAGCGTGAACGGCCACAGCCATTCGTGGTGGGTGAAGGGCAGGCTCGCCAGGGTGAACAGTACACAGGCGGCGAAGAAGGCGTAGCGGCTGAGAAGTGACAGGCTCATACAGGGTCCTTGCGATGGCGCGGTCAGGCTCAGGGCCTGGGGCAAACCCCGACCATAGCCAAGTTGCCGGGCTGTGCAAATTAAAATCGGGGTAGCGAAAATCATTCTCGCCAAGCCATTGCTGCATCAACGGCCTTGGCGCCCGCGAGCCCGCTAGCATTTACCCCGCCGCAGCAAATACCGCTCAAATCGTGTTGCGCAACAGCATCTGTCGCCAGCCCTCCTGCTCCTGTACCGGCGCCTCGACCATGAATGTGTAGCGCCCGGCCACCCGCATCGCCACCGGCACCCCATCCCGATACAACAAGCGGTTGCCGCTCACCGCAGGTACCTTCGCCCCCGGCAGCAATGACCCGATCAGGTTCAGCGGGTCAGCGGCACTTACCACCAGCAGCGCCCCGTCGGGCTCGCGTCGGCGCACCTGCCGCAGCAACCCCACTGCTTCCGGCAAGGCGAACTGTTCGCCGGCCAGCCCGGCAATGAAGCGCCCGCCACGAATCTCGCCACGGGCTTCCAGCCGGTGATAGCAGCGCAACAGTTCACGCCAGGGCGGCAGCACGTCGCTCTCGCGCTCCAGCAGCCGCCAGCAGATCACCCCATAGCGGCGCAGCAGGCTGCGGGCAATATGCTCCAGGCGCTGTTCGTGGTCAGGAGGCGTATCGCTGCGGCGCAGCAGGGCCCAGCGCCCGGCATGCGCCATGCTGCTAGACAGCGGCGGGTGGCCGCGGCGGCTGTTGCGTGCAGTGCGCTTGGCCGCAGGCGTGATCAGGCTGCGCAAGCCGGTGAAGCTGTCAGCACCGACCAGCCCCGAGCCCACCAGCTCCTGCAGCGCATTTTCCAGTTCGCTGGGTAGCAGATGTGCCTCATGCGCCAGCTCATCGAAGAACAGCGCCCCGTGGGTTTTCAGGGCTTCATGAACCCGCTGCGCGCGCAGGCCGAGGGTATCGACGGCGGGGGCGGGCGCCAGGCTGCGCCAGCTGTTCAATGGGTCGCGCGGTAGCAGCACCAGTGGTGTGCTGAACAGCGTGCTGCTTGCCACCGTAGCCGCCAGCCGGCTCCAGGCAAACTGCCCGCTGCGGCAGGCTTCGTCGAGCCAGTGCGGGCTGTAGTCCTTGATACGCGCCGGCAGCAGCGCTGCTTCCCAGGCGCCGGCGGCACTCGGAAACCCCTGCAACTGCCCGAGCACCTCGGCCACCGCCTGCGGTCCGCGCAGGCGTTCGTCCGGGGCCAGGTGTTGCCAATCGAACAGAAACCGCATGAAGTCCTGCAGGCTGACCGGTTCGATCTCCCGGCGCAGGCGCTTGACCGTGTAGCGGTGGATGCGCGCCAACAGGTGGCGCTCGCACCATTGCAGGTCGGTCGCAGCGGGGCTGAAGTGCCCGCGCAGCACATAGCCTTCGGCTTCCAGGCGGGCCAGGGCCTGTTCGATGGCCTGCAGCGGTTGGCCAAGCGGTGCTGCGATCCGGGGCGCGGTTTGTGGACCATGACCGCTCAGGCGGGCCCGCAACAGTTCGACCAGCGCACTGTCAGGCTCCACGGCCTGATCGAAGCCTGGCAGTACCGGTAGCGCAGGCTCCAGCCGAGCGCCCGGGTATAGCACGTTCATCAGGCTCAGCCGCTCACGCGCCACCCACAGGTTTTCATCCACCACGCGCAACGCCCGTCCAGCTTTGGCCAGCTGCTTGAGCAGCAGCGCCCAATCGGGGTTGGCCTGCACTTCGTCCTGGCTGATACAGCCAAGCCCCATCAGCGCCTCGTGCATTTCATCGGCGTTGCCGGGTTCTGGCCAGGCCTCGGCCTCGACGGCCGCGATGGCGTCTGCGTCCAGCGCACCCAGGTCGTCACCACTGCGCACCTCGCTCCAGCGCCGGTTCAGCACCGCCTGGGTGCGCCGCTCTTCCAGCGGTGCATCGTCGAGGAAGGCATACGGCCTGGCATTGAGAATGGCCGCAGCCAGCGGAGAGGGGGCGGGCAGGTCACGGCACAGCAGACGCACTGCGCCGCTTTCCATGCGCCGCAACAGCGCCAGCCAGCCTTCGCAGTCCATCGCCTCGTGCAGGCAGTCATCGAGGGTTTGTTCGACCAGCGGGTGATCGGGTACCTGCCGCTCGCCGACAATGTTCTCCAGGCAGGCGATCTGGTCGGGGAACACGGCGGCCACCAGGTCTTCGCTTTTCATCCGCTGGATCTGCGGTGCCACCTTGCGCCCGCCGACGAAGCGCGGCAGGGCCATCGCCACACTGGCGTTCCAGCGCCAGCGCACGCCGAACAACGGCGCCTCGAGCACTGCCTGAATCAGGATTGGCTCGGCGCTGCGGCTGTTCAGGTAGCGCCACACTTCATCGAGCTCGAAGCTATGGCTGGTCGACAGCGACAGTACGATGGCATCCTCGCTGGCGGCGGCCTGCAGCTCGAAGTTGAAGGTGCGGCAGAAGCGCTTGCGTAGCGCCAGGCCCCAGGCGCGGTTGATGCGGCTGCCGTACGGCGAGTGGATGATCAGCTGGGTGCCGCCGGATTCGTCGAAGAAGCGCTCCATCACCAGGGTCTCCTGCGAGGGCAGGGCGCCAAGCGCTTCGCGGGTGCGGGCCAGGTAGTCGAGCAACTGGCCGGCGCTGTCTTCGCCCAGTTCGAATGCGCTCTGCAACCACGCCAGCACTCGGTCCAGGTTACCGTCAGCCAGTGCCAGTTGCTGGTCAACCTGCCCCTGCAAGCGGGCCACCGCAGCCGACAGCTCGTCACTGCGCCCCGGCGCTTCACCCAGCCAGAACGGGATGGTCGGCGGCAGGCCCTGGGCATCCTCCACCCGCACCCGGCCCGGCTCGACCCGCAGGATGCGATAGGAGGCATTGCCCAGCTGGAAGATATCGCCGGCAATGCTTTCCACGGCAAAGTCCTCGTTGACGCTGCCGATGTTGAGCGACTGCGGTTCGAGCAGTACCGAGTAGTCGGCGTTGTCGGGGATGGTGCCGCCGCTGGTCAGCGCCGTCAGCTGGCTGCCGCGGCGGCCACGCAAGGTGCCACTCACGGCGTCGCGGTGCAGGTAGGCACCGCGCACGCCCTGGCGGCCGTTGTAACCCTCGGCGAGCATGCGCAGCAGCGCCTGGTAATGGGCGTGGTCGAGTGCGGCATAGGGCGCGGCCTGGCGCAGGCAGTCGAACAGCGCCTGCTCATGCCAGGCCTGGTTGCTGGCTTCGGCAACGATCTGCTGGGCCAGCACGTCCAGCGGCGCCCGGGGCATGTGCAGCTCGTCCAGTTCGCCGCGGCGTACGCAGTCCAGCAGCGCCACGCATTCGATCAGGTCGTCGCGCGAGGTGGGGAACAAGCGCCCCTTTGGCACGCCGTCCACCTGGTGGCTGGCGCGGCCGACACGTTGCAGGAACGCCGCGATCGAACCCGGCGAGGCGATTTGACACACCAGGTCGATATCACCGATGTCGATGCCCAGTTCCAGTGACGCGGTTGCCACCAGCATCTGCAGCTTGCCGTTTTTCAGGCGCTGTTCGGCATCCAGACGCAGCTCCTTGGACAGGCTGCCGTGGTGCGCGGCAACGGCCTCTTTGCCCAGCCGGTCGCTGAGGTGGCGGGTGATGCGTTCCGCCAGGCGGCGGGTGTTGACGAATACCAGGGTGGTGCGGTGTTCCCTGGCCAGGGCGGCCAACCGGTCGTACACCAGGCCCCAGACATCGGTGGCCATCACTGCACCCAGCGGCACGGGCGGGACCTCGATGGCCAGGTCACGCTGGCGCGCATGCCCCACATCGACGATGGCGCAAGGCCGAGCGCTGCCGACCAGAAACTGCGCCACCCGCTCGACCGGCCGTTGCGTGGCGGACAGGCCGATACGCCGCAGCGGGCGGTTGCTCAAGGCCTGCAGGCGCTCCAGGGTCAGGGCCAGGTGGCAGCCGCGCTTGTTGCCAGCCAAGGCGTGGATTTCGTCGACGATCACCGTGTGTACGTTGGCCAGGCCTTCGCGGCCAGACGCCGAGCCCATCAGTACGTAAAGCGATTCGGGGGTGGTCACCAGAATGTGCGGGGCCAGCTTGCGCATGGCAGCACGCTCCTTCTGCGGGGTATCGCCGGTGCGCACTGCCGTGGTGATGCGCGGCGCTTTCAGGCCCTCGTCTGCGAGTGCCTGGCTGATGCCTTCGAGCGGCGCCTGCAGGTTCAGGCGGATGTCGTTGGACAAGGCCTTGAGCGGCGAGACGTAGACCACCTGCGTTTGCGCGGGCAAGTCGCCGTGGCGCTCCAGACCTTGGCGAAACAGCTCGTCGAGCACCGCCAGGAATGCGCTGAGGGTCTTGCCCGAACCGGTTGGCGCGGCCAGCAGCAGTGACTGGCCGGCATGGATCAACGGCCAGGCCTGCGCTTGCGCATCGGTGACGGTGGCGAAATGGCCACGGAACCAGGTACGCACGGCGGGGTGGAACAGCTCGAGCACCGGGTGGTGTTTGGCGGGCAGGTTCATGTTCTGGTTATGGCGGGTGCGGGGCGGGTTGGCAAGGGGCCGTTCGTCTGGGAGGTCTGGTGAAAACTGATGCGGCCTTTTTGCGGGCTTGCCCGCAAAAAGGCCGGGGACAGGAGGCCGTGGACTTGTCAGGCCAATGACCCCATGGGATCCTCCCCGGCCATTGTCCTTGGTGAGCCCAGCCCATGCCCAACACCATCCGCATCGCCGCTGCCCTGCTGATCGACCCTCAGGGCCGCACCCTGCTGGTGCGCAAGCGTGGGACCCAGGCATTCATGCAGCCTGGCGGCAAGATCGATGCCGGCGAATCACCCGTTCAGGCACTGGTGCGCGAACTGCATGAGGAGCTGGGCCTGCAGATCGACCCGGACCAGGCCGTGCACCTGGGACAGTTCAGCGCCCCGGCCGCCAACGAGCCAGGCTTCGAAGTACAGGCCGAACTGTTCCGGGTCGACAGCGCCGCAGCGGTGGTCCCGGCCGCCGAGATCGAAGAAGTGGTGTGGCTGGCCGGCGATCAGACGCCCGCGATGCCACTGGCGCCCCTGACCCGCGACCTGATCCTGCCGCTGTACCGCCAGGTGCTCAACGAACCGCGCTGACACCGTCCAGCGTGGCGAAAGAGGTGTCCTTGGCCGTCAGCAGGAAGTCGCGCATGTACGGCGCATCGAGCATGTCAGTGCGCACGGCGGCGTACAGCGTGGCAAACAGGCCCTTGTCGCCCAGGCGCTTGCCCTTCACATAACCGCGAGAGCTGTATTCATGCAGCGCCCAGTGCGGCATGCCACAGACGCCGCGGCCGCTGGCCACCAGCTGCATCATCATCACCGTCAGCTCGGAGGTGCGCACGGCTGCGGGCTCGATGTCTGCCGGCTCCAGGAAACGGGTGAAGATGTCCAGCCGGTCGCGCTCCACCGGGTAGGTGATCAGGGTCTGGTCGAGCAGGTCCTGCGGCACGATATACGGTTTGCTGGCCAACGGATGCTGGTTGGCCACGGCCAGCATCGCTTCATAGGTAAACAGCGGCACATAGGTGATGCTGGGCAGGTCCAGCGGGTCGGAGGTCACCACCAGGTCGAGGTCCCCGCGCGCCAGCGCCGGCAGCGGGGCAAAGGCGAAGCCGGAGGCCAGGTCCAGCTCCACTTCCGGCCATGCGTCGCGGAACTGGTCGATGGTCGGCATCAGCCACTGGAAGCAACTGTGGCATTCGATGGCCATGTGCAGGCGCCCGGCGGTACCTCCGGCAAGGCGCGCGATGTCGCGTTCGGCGCCGCGCAGCAGTGGCAGGGTGGCATCGGCCAGTTGCAGCAGGCGCAAACCGGCGCTGGTGAAGCGGATCGGTTTGCTCTTGCGCACGAACAACGGCAGGCCAAGTCGCTCTTCCAGTTCCTTGAACTGATGCGACAGCGCCGACTGAGTCAGGTGCAGGCGCTCGGCAGCCTCCACCAGGCTGTCGGCTTCGCGCAGGGCATGAAGGGTTTTCAGGTGACGGATCTCCAGCACTGCTGACTCCGGGGTGATGATATGAGAAAAGAGCAATAGAGTTGAGTTTCCCTCATGTTGCGGTCGCTGTCGACTGGACGTTCAGCTGCACCGCCTGGCGGGAGTCATCAAACTGTCACTGAACTGTGGCAGCGCGACCGAAAAGAATTCATCAGACTCGCGCTCTACTGGGTATCTGCATTCTGGTGTTTCTTCCATGCGGGCTTTTCTGCTTTTTGTTTTCTTCATATTCAGCGTACCTGCGAGTTTCGCCGATCAACGTTGTGACACCCACGTGCCGGTGCAGCGCGCCGAGCTGGGCGCGGTCAGCCTGGTGTACCAGAGCGTCGGCGCGTCGCGTGACCCGGTCCTGCTGTTGGTGATGGGCCTGGGTGGACAACTGATCCACTGGCCTGATGACGTGGTCGAGGCGTTGTGTCGCCAGGGTTTTCGAGTGATCCGCTATGACAACCGCGATGTCGGCCTGTCACGCTGGAACCAGCTGCCACCGTCAGCCAACCTCACGCTCGAACTGCTGCGTTACAAGGTGGGCCTGCCGGTGTCGGCACCCTACACGCTGACGGATATGGCAGATGACGGCTTGCGCCTGATGGATGCCTTGGGCGTGCGGCAGTTTCATGTGCTGGGTGTGAGCATGGGCGGCATGATCGCCCAGCACCTGGCGGCCATGGCCCCCGAACGCGTGCGCAGCCTGACGTTGGTCATGTCCAGTTCAGGGGCTGCCGGGTTGCCAGCGCCGGACCCGGCGCTGGTGCAGTTGCTGGCGCGGCGCAGTGCGCCGAACCGCGAAGTGGCCATCGAGCAGCAGGCCGACCTGCTCGCCGCCCTGGGCAGCCCCGAAGTACGTGACGACCGTGCGGTATTGCTGCAGCAGGCGGCTGTGGCTTACGACCGGGCCTTCAACCCGGACGGGGCCAAGCGCCAGATAATGGCGATACTGGCCGAGCCCAGCCGGGTGGAATTGCTGAACCAGCTTCGGGTGCCGACCCTGGTGGTGCATGGCACCGCCGACCCGTTGCTGCCGGTGATGCATGGTGTGCACCTGGCAGCGCATATCCAGGGCAGCCAGCTGCGCTTGATACCCGGGCTGGCGCACCGGTTTCAAGAGCGCTTCAAGGCACCGCTGCTGGGCGCGGTGTTGCCCTACCTGCAGGCGCATCGGCAGGATGTCACACATATCGCCGGGCTTTGAGGCAGGGACTGGCCCTCAGTGCATCCGCAGCCACAAGGTCACCAGCACGGTCGCGGCCATCAGCCAGGCCACCGTGGCCAGCGCCAGCGACGCCTCCAGGCGCAGGCGGTCGACCAGCACATACAGGGTCGCCAGGTACACGAAGTACGGAATGATCGACCACATGCCAAACAGGATGGTGGTCTTCAGGTCGGCAATGCTGCGCCCCTTGCCGACAATGTAGTGGGCAATCAGCGCAAAGGTGGGGAACAGCGGTACCAGCCCGGCGATGTAGTAGTTGCGCGTCTTCGACAGCATCGCCAGCAGCAGTACCACGCCAGCGCCAAGGGCAGCTTTGAATACCAGGTCCACATCGTCTTCCAGGTCAGGGTGCGGGGTCAGCCGAGGCCGTATTTTTTAACTTTGTCGAACAGCGTGGTCTTGGCCATGCCCAGCTCCTGGCTGGCCTGGCTGAGGTTGCCACCGGTGCGCTGCAGGGCATCACTCAGCAGGTTGCGCTCGAACGCTTCCACGGCCTCGGCAAAGCCCAGGCCCTGGCTGGCGGCCCCGCTGGGGCCTTTCTTGAATGCTGGCAGGCCGAGCGCATAGCGTTCGGCCACGTTGCGCAACTCGCGCACGTTGCCCGGCCAGTCGTGGGCCATCAGGCGTGACAGCGTCTGGCTGTCCAGCGTTGGCATCTCGCGGTCGAAGCGCAGGGCCGACTGCTGCAGGAAGTGTTCGAACAGCTGCAGGATATCTTCACGGCGCTCGCGCAGCGGGGGCAGCTCCAGAGTGACCACGTTCAGCCGGTAGTACAGGTCGCTGCGGAACTGGCCAGTCTGGCCCAGGGTGTCGAGGTCGGCCTTGGTCGCAGCGATCACCCGGCAGTCCACCGGGATGCTCTGGTTCGAGCCCAGCCGCTCCAGGGTGCGCTCTTGCAGCACGCGCAGCAGCTTGATCTGCAGGTTGATCGGCATGCTCTCCACTTCATCGAGGAACAGCGTGCCACCGTTGGCGTGTTCGATCTTGCCGATGCGGCGTTTACCGGCACCGGTGAACGCATTGGCCTCGTGGCCGAATATCTCGCTCTCGAACAGGTTTTCTGGCAGGCCGCCACAGTTCAGCGCCACGAACGGCTGCCCCTGGCGGCGGCTGAAGTCGTGCAGGCAGCGGGCGACCAGCTCCTTGCCGGTGCCGGTTTCGCCTTCGATCAGCACGTTGGCCGAGGTATCGGCAACGTTGACAATCAGTTCGCGCAAGTCCTGCATGGCCGATGAGCGGCCAATGATGCGCCCCTCCAGGCTGCTCTGTTCGGCCAGTTGCCGGCGCAAGGCCACCACTTCGCGGGACAGGCCACGGTGTTCCAGTGCGCGGCGCACCACGTCGACCAGGCGTTCCGGGGAAAACGGCTTTTCCATGAAGTCATAGGCGCCGTTGCGCATGGCGCCTACCGCCATGTCGATATCGCCGTGGCCGGTGATCAGCACCACCGGCAGGCTGCGGTCACGGGCCTTCAGGCGGTTAAGCAGCTCCAGGCCATCGATGCCTGGCAAGCGGATGTCGCTGACGACGATGCCGGCGAAATCCTCGCCGATGCGCTCCAGCGCCTGTTCGGCGCTGCCCACACCTTCGCAGGCGATGTCCTCCAGGGCCAGTGCCTGTTGGCAGCCGAGCAGCACATGCGGGTCGTCTTCGACGATCAGGACAGTAAGAGGCGCTTGGTTCATGGGTGCTCTGCCAATTCGCTAGGGGGGGAGACCAGCGGCAAGGCCAGGACAAAGGCCGTGCCGCCAGTGGCGGGGTGCTCGACGTTGAGGCTGCCCTTGGCGGCCGCCGCAAGGCTCGCCGACAGGGTCAGGCCCAGGCCCAGGCCATGCTCGCCCGGTTTGGTGGTGAAGAACGGTTCGAACAGGTGCTTGCGCGCTTCTGCGTCGATGCCGTGACCATTGTCGCGCACTTGCAAACGGTACTTGTCGCCCTGCAGTTCGCCTTCCAGCCACAGCTCGGGCGACGGCTGCGCGGCCATGGCATCCAGGGCGTTGCCGATCAGGTTGACCAGGATCTGCTCCAGGCGGGTCTGGTCGATGGCCAGTTGTTGGTCCTCGAACTGGTGATGCAATTGCAGGTGGCAAGCGCTGATGCGGTTGGCCAGCACCTGCAAGGTGGCTTCCACCGCCTTGGCCAGCGAGGCCTGGCCGCTGTCGTCACCGCGCCGGGCAAACGAGCGCAGGCTGGCGGTGATGCGGCCCATGCGGTCGATCAGGTCATTCATGGTGCGCAGGTTGGTACTGGCAGTGTCCAGCGCCCCGCGTTCCAGGAAACGCACGGTGTTGCCGGACAAGGTGCGCAGCGCGGCCAGCGGCTGGTTCAGCTCGTGGGCGATGCTGGTGGACATCTGCCCGATGGCCGCCAGCTTGCCGGCCTGTACCAGCTCGTCCTGGGCGTGGCGCAGGGTCTGCTCGGCATGCCGGCGCTCGCGAATCTGGCCTTTCAGGCGTTCGTTGCTGGCGCGCAGGTCGGCGGTGCGTTCGGCGATTCGCCGCTCCAGCTGACTGTTGGCTTCTTCCAGCGCCTCGCGGGCGGCCAGGCGGGTGGCGATGACCTTGCGCCGCTCGTTCCAGGCAATGCCGAGGATGGCCAGCAAGGCGAAGGCCACGCCTACCAGGATGCCTTGCACCATGGATTCGCGGCGCAAGTCCTGCAGCGGGGTCAGGAGGGTGAAGTGCCAGGGGGTATCGGCCAGGCGGCGGGTCTGGGCCAGGTACGCCACTTCGTGGGGCTTGCTCTGGGCGGTTTCAGTGTTGGCCGGGAAGGTCAGCTTTTCGACGCCGTCGGCCAGGGTTTCCCGGGCCAAGGGTTGCAACTCGTTCAGCGGCCACCAGTAATACTGCAGGCTGCGCGCCAGGCGCTCCTTGATTTGCGGGGTCAGCGGACGCACCGACTTCAGGCGCCGGGCCGGGTCGCTGGAAAGGATGATGATGCCGTTCTCGTCGCTGACGAAGGCTTCCAGGCGGGCACGCTGCCAACGCTCCTCCAGGGTGTCCAGGCGCACCTTGATCACCGCCACGCCAATGATCTTGCCGTGTTCTTCCAGGCCGTGGGCCAGGTAGTAACCGGCTTCGCCCGTGGTGCTGCCGATGCCGTAGAAGCGCCCGGGCTCCCCACGCACGGCGGTCTGGAAGTAGGCGCGGAACGACAGGTCTTCACCCAGGAACGAGTCGGCATCGCGCCAGTTGCTGGTGGCCTGCACCCGTCCATTGGTATCGAGGACGAAGATGGCCCGGCTGCGGCTGCGCCGGTTCAGGCCTTCAAGGTATTCGTTGACTGCCTGTCGCGAGCCACCGTCAGGTTCGGTGAGCAAGTGCGAGACGCTGTCTTCGAGCTCCAGCAGGCTCGGCAGGTAGGTGTACTTGCTGATTTCGCTCTCTACCGTGCGCGCGTGCAGCTCCAGCTGGCGTTCGCCATTTTCGCTGAGGCTGCGGATGCCGTTGCTTTCGCTGATCAGATAGCCAGCCAGGCCCAGGCCGACCATCAGCAGGATGATCAGTGGCGGTATCAGCAATTGGCGTATCAGGCGGGAATTCACGGCAGGCTTGGCAGGGAGAAGAAGCGAAGGGTCGCATTTCATCACAGTGGCCTTGTCACGACCAGCGCCTGCTGCCCGAAAGGCAGCGGCGCCGACCGTTTCAGTGAAGCAAAATCAGTGTTGCAGGATCTTGCTGAGGAAGTGCTGGGTGCGTTCGTGGCGGGCCGTCGGGTCACCGAAGAAGGCTTCTTTCTGGCAATCCTCGATGATGTTGCCCTTGTCCATGAAGATGACGCGGTTGGCCACCTTGCGGGCAAAGCCCATTTCGTGGGTCACGCACATCATGGTCATGCCCTCGTGGGCCAGCTCGACCATCACGTCCAGCACTTCGTTGACCATTTCCGGGTCCAGCGCCGAGGTTGGTTCGTCGAACAGCATGACGATCGGGTCCATCGACAGCGCGCGGGCGATGGCCACGCGCTGCTGCTGCCCGCCGGACAACTGGCCCGGATGCTTCTTGGCGTGGGCGCTGAGGCCGACGCGCTCGAGCAGGGCCAGGCCCTTCTTGGTCGCTTCCGCTTCGCTGCGGCCCAGGACCTTGCGTTGGGCAATGGTCAGGTTTTCGGTGATGGTCAGGTGCGGGAACAGCTCGAAGTGCTGAAACACCATGCCCACCCGCGAGCGCAGCTTGGGCAGGTTGGTCTTGGGGTCGGCGATCGAGGTACCGTCGACCACGATATCGCCTTTCTGGAACGGCTCCAGCGCGTTGACGCACTTGATCAGGGTGGATTTGCCCGAGCCCGAAGGGCCGCAGACCACCACCACTTCACCCTTTTTCACCTCGGTGGTGCAGTCGGTCAGCACCTGGAAGTCGCCGTACCACTTGTTGACGTTCTTGATGGAAATCATACGGTGATCCTTTTTTGCAGGCGCTTGACCAGCCACGAAGCGGAGAAGCTGATGATGAAGTACACGACACCGGCGAAGATCAGGAACTCATGGGAGCGCCCGATGATGTCGCCGTTGGAGCGTGCCGAGTTGAGGAAGTCCACCAGGCCCACGGTGTACACCAGCGAGGTGTCCTGGAACAGGATGATGCTCTGCTGCAGCAGCAGCGGGGTCATCTTGCGGAATGCCTGCGGCAGGATGATCAGGCGCATGGTCTGGCTGTAGGTCATGCCCAGGGCCTGGGCGGCGCCCATCTGGCCCTTGGAGATCGACTGCACGCCGGCACGGACGATTTCGCAGAAGTACGCGGCCTCGAACATCATGAACGCGACCACGCACGAGGTGAAGGCCCCGACCGGGGTGTCTTCGCCAGTGATCCAGCGCAGCACGAAGGGTACCGCCAGGTAGAACCAGGTGATCACCAGCAGCAACGGGATGGAGCGGAAGTAGTTGACGTAGGCGCCGGCTACCCGCGACATCAGCTTGCTGGACGACAGGCGCATCAGGGCCAGGATGGTACCGAGCACGATACCGCCGACCACGCCCATGGCCATCAGCTGCAAGGTCATGATCATGCCGTCCCAGAGGGCAGGCAGGGCCGGGATGATTTCGCTGAAATCCATTTCCATTTATTTGCCCCCCACGGAAATCAGGCCGGGCACGGCGACTTTCTTCTCGACCATACGCATCAGCAGCATCAGGCCCATGTTCAGGGTGAAGTAGATCAGCGTGGCCAAGGTGAAGGCCTCGAACAGGTTGGCGGAGAACTCGGCCGTTTGCTTGGTCTGCGCCAGAAGCTCCATCAGGCCGATCAGCGACGCCACCGAGGAGTTCTTGAACACGTTGAGGAATTCTGACGTAAGCGGCGGAATGATGATCCGGTAGGCCTGCGGCAGCAGCACATTGGTGTAGATCTGCGACAGGCTGAAGCCCATGGCCCTGGCGGCCGCTTCCTGGCCACGGGGCAGCGCCTGGATGCCGGTCCGCACCTGCTCGCAAACACGGGCGGCGGTGAACAGGCCGAGGCAGACAACCACGCTGATCAGCGCCGAAGTGGTCGGGTTCAGGTCTTGCTTGAACCATTCCTGCAGGCCTTCGGGCAGCAGGTCCGGCACCAGGAAGTACCAGATGAACAGCTGTACCAGCAGTGGCACGTTGCGGAACAGTTCCACGTAAGCGGTGGCAATACCCGACACCAGCCGGTTTGGCACCGTACGCATGACGCCCAGCACCGACCCCAGTAGCAAGGCGATGATCCAGGCGGAAATGGCGATGGCGATGGTCCAGCCCAGACCGGTGATGTACCAGTCCAGATAGGTTTCGCTGCCCACGCCGGTGGACTTGAAGAACACGCCCCAGTCCCAGTTGTAATTCATCGGGATTTCCCCTCAGACGGTTGTTTCACGGGCACCTTCCAACATCCGAGGGCGCAACGCCCTCGGATGAAAGGTTAGACACTAACGGGTGGCCTGCAGGTTTAATTCGCGCTTTGCAGCGCATCAGGCCACTGGCTGGGGGTCAGGATTTCTTCTCGTCCGCTGCCTTGTCGGTCGGCTCGGCGATCAGCTTTTTCAGCTCGTCGCTCATCGGGAAGCTCAGGTTCAAGCCCTTTGGCGGGATCGGCTGGTTGAACCACTTGTCGTAGCTTTTGTTGACTTCGCCCGACTTGAAATAGCCGACGATGGCGTCATCCACCGCTTTCTTGAATGCCGCGTCATCCTTGCGCACCATGCAGCCGTAGATTTCGTACGATTGTGGGGTACCGGTGATAACCCAGTCAGCAGGCTTGCGCGCCTTGGCCATTTCGCCGGCGAGCAGTGCGTCGTCCATCATGAAGGCCACGGCGCGGCCGCTTTCGAGCATGTTGAAGGCTTCACCGTGGTCCTTGGCGGAAATCACGTTCATCTTCATCTGCTTGTCAGCGTTCATGGCCTTGAGCAGGCGCTCGGAAGTGGTGCCTGCGGTGGTCACGACGTTTTTGCCAGCCAGGTCCGGGAAGTCCTTGTAGGCTGGCTGACCGTCCTTGACCTTGGTCAGCAGGCGGGTACCGACTTCAAAGATGCCCACGGTGAAGCCGACTTGCTGCTGGCGCTCGACGTTGTTGGTGGTGGAGCCGCATTCCAGGTCGACGGTGCCGTTCTGCACCAGCGGGATGCGGGTCTGGGAGGTGACCAGGTTGTACTTGACCTTGATGTCCGTACCCAGTTGCTTCTTCAGGGCGTCGACGACAGCCAGCTGGATGTCATGCGAGTAGCCCACGGGCTCGGGCTTGCCGGCCAGGTAGGAAAACGGAATGGAGGAGTCGCGGTGCCCCAGGGTGATGGTGCCTGAGTCCTTGATCTTCTTCAGGGTGCCGGTGAGCTCCTCGGCCATGGCCGGCGAAGCGATGACTGCAGCCGCGATGGCGGCGCCCAGCAATTGACGAACGATACGCATCAAATTTCCCTCGACGTGTTTGTTTTTTTTATGGAGCCGTTGGCGGACTCTTTCGTTCAACGAATACCGCATGAAGCGGGTGCATTCGGCTACCAAGTGTAGAGCATGAGTCGTGCCAAGCTCTGGTTCAGATCATAACGCTGTGTAAACACTGGGAATTAATCTTTTTTGACCATTAGATGTTGCGGCGCTTGGTACGGCTTTCCGAATGATGGCTCGATCATCGTTCGGCAATCCGAATGAGTGCTCGCGCCTTGCAGTGGGTAGGATCTATCTACCGCTGAACTGATCCCGGTACGTGATGTTCTGGCAGGCCCAACTCATGGAGGCCAGCCATGGCGCCGCCAAGCAACGTAATACCCACCGGTTCGGTAGATCACCTGATAGCCCGGCAATTACCCGCGTGGATGACCAACGGCTGGGAGGAGCAAGTCCTTGCACTGCGCCAGGCAATGCACGCACAGCAAGCCTGCGCGGAGCGCATGCAGCGTTTCTTTGCAGATATTCCCGCGCTTGATGCGTTCGCAGCGCCATTACTGGAGGCGGCGTTACGTGAGCAGGGGCTGGTGGGCGACGTGCGTGTGATGAAGGTCGTGATCACGCAGGATATCCAGTATCCGTCTGCTGCCGAAAAGCTCTACCAGCCCATGGTGACCTTCAGCTCTCGGCAAAGTCTGCTTGCGGCCGCAATGCATAACTTCGCCAGCGATGAGCTGCAGCCCTCCATCCATCGCCACGCCCACCTGACCGGCGAGCGGGGAGAGCGCCTGCCGCTGAGTTTCGAGCGCTTCGCCGGTCTGTGTCGCACGCTGGATATCGGGGCGCGCTACCAGGCGAAACTGATGTCGGTGCTGCGACCGACCCGCTCAGGTCGTGGCCAGACCACGGCACAGGCGCGCCGAGAGGTAGAGGAGCTGTTCGAGAATGCGCTGCGGTCGCGGCTGGATGTCGCGGTACGTGAAGGCGTCTTCAAGGGGCAATTGAGCAGTTTCGAACATGACTGCATGTCAGCCTTCTTCACATCGCAGCCTGCTATCGCCGCGCCCTCGTCGTCGGTCACGCCCCGCCAGCTTTACCTGCTGGGCAAACGCATCGTCGGCGTGATCACGGTGGAGATCCGGCGCAAGGTGGATGACAGCCTGGAAAGCGTGATCGCCTGGATCCCTGGCAGCCCTGGCCAGGCATTGTTCCGACATGCTTCCTGGCAGGCGTTGTACGAGGCGATCGGGTTGGCACTGCGTGCGTCTGCGTACCGGGAATTCTTCGGCCGGTTCATCCGGGCGCAGGATCGGCCCGCATTCAACAAGGCGGTGGGAGCGCTGCTGGCGAAGGATGCAAGCAAAGCGGCCATCGAGCTGGACGGGCGCAACCTGAGCATCGACAAGCCGTTGTTTGCCTACGCAGGCACTCAGCAGATAGACAAGATTTTTGCCGACGCCCGCTACCTGGCTGTACCGACCGGCGATGAGGACCTGGCCGCCCGCCATGAGCGGCTGCGCAGCATGGTATCGGCCTGGCTGGACCTGTTGGGCTGGGCAGGCCTTTTCGTGCCTGTGCTGGGTGAGCTGATGCTGGTGGTCAGTGCGGCGCAATTGCTCGATGGCATCTATGAGGGCTATCAGGACTGGCGCCTGGGCGACCGCCAGGCAGCTCTGGGTCACCTGTTCGACGTGGCGCAAGCGCTGGTGGTTGCCGGTGCTACTGCAGGCGCGATTCACACCATAACGCGTACCCCGTTTGTCGATGAGCTTGTTCCAAGGTTCCGGGACGGCGTGGTGAAACTGGGGTTCGAGCGGGATCTGCCGCACATGGAGAGCAACTCGGCCGTATTGCTGCAAGACCTGCAGCCTGCGGCACTTTCCCGCCTGATCTCGGACGATGCCCTGGACCTGTTACGCGTTACTGGCCTTGACCTGGAGCGAGTTCGCCGGTTGCGAGTGGAAAATGCGCCAGCGCCTGCTCGCTTGCTCGATGCCCACGAGCGCTGGCAACTGCATAAAAGCGACCCCACCCTGACGGGCGCAGCGTTCGAGCAGGCACTGGACGGCCTGCGTGAACCAGCCACTGAGCAGCAGGCCTTGCTGATGGCTGCTTTCAAAGGGCTGAGCCCGCGAGCCGCCCAGGAAGTCATCGATCATTCGAGCAGTGCTTTGCTCGAACGCCTCGGCCCGGGCAAGCCAATCCCTTTGAGCCTGGCCGAGCGTGCGCGCTGGTCTGTGCGCGAGAGCCGCCTGGACCGTGCCTGCCTGGGGATCAGATTGCCGCAGGCGATCAACGTCGACAGTGAAAGCCTGGTATTCGGGCTTCTTGCTCGCAAGGCGCCCTGGCCGGATAACGTGCGCATCGAGTTGCGAGAGGGCAGTTCGCAAGGGCCGGTGTTGTTCGCCACCGGTGATGGCGGCAGTGAGCTGACCCGGATCGTGGTCAGGAACGAATGGCGGTACCGCTTCGCAGAGGCTGCCGCCACGCTGGAGGAGCCGCTGCTCAAGGTGGTGCTTGAATGCCTGGATGGCAGTCAGAAAGCCGTTTTAGGCGATCCCGGCCTCACCGTGAAGCAATTGCGCGCGTGGCTTCTGGAACAAGCCAAGGGGGACCGGGATCTGGCTGCGCAGGCCATGGGGTTGCCTGCTGCCGAGACGCGCCTGCGGCCGCCGCGACGTTTTGCCGACGGCCGCTTGGGCTATTCACTGAGCGGAAGAGGCGGGGAAAGCAGCTACCAGGCGATCAGGCGTGGCATTCATCAGATCTTCCCGACACTCAGCGAACTGCAACTGGATGCCTACCTGGCTGCAGTGCGGGCCCGGGGAGTAAACATCTGGGATCATTACCTGGCGTTGCAACGCCAGCTCGAGAGCTTGCGAAACGCGTTGACCGAGTGGCAAGCCGCATGGAGTACTCCGGTGGAAGCGCTACGTCGCAGGCGTGTTGCCGACACACTGCGACGTAGCTGGCGGCGCAAGCTGGTTGATGTGAATGATCATTACGAACTGCTCATCAGCGGCGAGCACATCGCCGGCTTGCCCACGTTGCCCGAAGGCGTCGACTTCGCCCATGTCAGGCGGCTGGTACTGCGGGACATGGGGCTGCAGACAATTGATGAGGACTTCCTTCGTCGCTTTCCCAACATTGTCGAGCTTGATCTCAGCAATAACAGGCTTACGGCCATTCCAGCAGGCATTGAGCGGCTGGTGCAGTTGCGCAGGATCGACCTTTCCAACAACCGCATAACCATCGACGCTATTGGCAATCGACAGCTGGCTCAGTTGTCACTGCTCGAGTCCATCGAACTGAGTTTCAACCCCGAATTGCAGGCGCCGGACCTCTCCGGCTTGCGCCACGTGCGTCACCTGTACCTGCGCTCTACTGGCCAGGTCGATATCCGTCAGTTACTGGAGCGGGCTTCGTGGCGGGCGCTGGTGGACTTGCGTGATAACCGCATTACCGAGCTGCAAGACGAGGTGCATGGGCTTACGCGCCGGTTGCAGCAATTAGAGCTGCATGACAACCCGTTGAACGACACCAGCCGCAATTACCTTGAGCAAGTGCGGGCGGGGGAGCAGAGTCAGGGCGGGGCGCGCGGCCGTCCTGCCCGCCAGCATGCCCAGGCCGATGGTGAGGTGCGTGAAGCGCTGGTAGAAAGCCGCCAGGCACAGCGACGCCTGCGACGCGAGGGGATATGGAACCGTCTTTCCAGCGAGCCAGGCTCCGAAGACTTGTTCAGATTTCTCGCCGAACTCACTCATTCTGAGGACTTTGCCGAGAGTTCAGCTCTTTATCGCAGGCGTATATGGCGCATCCTTGAAGCCTGTGAACAGAGCGAGGAGCTACGCGAAGCGATTTTCCGCGAAGTTGGCAGCGTGCTCACCTGCGAGGATCGCCTGTTGTACCTGCTCAACCAGCTGGAGGTAGGTGTGCTGGTGCAGCGCGGAATTTCCGGGCTGCCAGCGGCCATGGTGGAGCAGCGCCTGGTTGAGTTGGGGCGACAGCTGCATCGTCTTGACCGCGTCGATACCATCGCCGCTCGACATGTCGAGCGGCTACGCAACCAAGGTGCGCGTAACGTTGACGAGGTTGAAGTGCGCTTGTACTTCCGCAACCAGCTTGCTCGAGTGCTGGAGTTGCCCGTGCATGCGGACGAAATGCATTACGCATCCGTGGCACAGGTAGGTGAGGCCGACCTGATCAAAGCCCAGGTCGATGTATTGCAACACGAAACCCCTGAGCAAGTTCTCGATTCGCTGGTTCAACGCCCGTTCTGGCAGCGTTATGTGCGCAGGCATTATACCGAGCGTTTCGAAGCGCTTGCCGAGCCTTACCATGCACAGCTGGTCGAGCTGGAGGGGAGAGCGCATACCGAAGGCGATCAGGTCTATCTCGAAGGCGCCGATATTTTGATGCACGCTCTGCAAGCGGAAGAGGAGGTGCTCATCCGCACATTGGCCAGGGAGGCCTGGGAGCGGATGAGCCGGTCGTGACCAACCGCAGCATCTGGTTTCCAGTGCTGCGGCGTAACCCATTGTGAATCAGGCGGCGTGAGTGCGCGCCTGGTTCTCTTCGAGCCGCTGCAGGTAGTCTTTCAAGGCCTGCTGCTCCTGTGCGGTAGTGAAAAGACCCAGCTTGGTACGACGCCAGAGAATGTCCTCGGCAGTGCTGGCCCATTCGCTGCTGCGCAGGTAATCCACCTCGCGGCAGAACAGACCACCGCCGATGGATGCCCCGAGGTCCTGCGGCCCGTGCACGCCTTCGAGCAACTGCCAGACGCGGCTGCCATAGGTGACCGCCCAGCGTTTGGCGATGTCGGCTGGCAACCAGCCACAGCGAGCCAGAATTGCGTCGACCAGCGCCTGGGGCGTAGTCATTTCCTCTCCGCCCGGGAGCGCGGACGTAGCAGTCCAGCTTGCGCTCATTTGGGCAAAATACGGCTTCAACTCGGCCATCGCCGATTCGGCGAGCTTGCGGTAGGTGGTGAGCTTGCCACCGAATACCGACAAAAGAGGCGCCTGGCCTTCACCTGCAGACAAGGCCAGGGTGTAGTCACGGGTGACGGCTGACGGGTTGTCCGATTCGTCGTTGCACAGCGGCCGAACCCCAGAATACGTGTGCTGGATATCGCTGCGGCCGAGCTGATGGTTAAAGTGCTCATTCACCACTTTCAGCAAGTAGTCGGTTTCTTGCTCCGTGATCTTCACCTGTGCGGGGTCACCGCTGTATTCCCGGTCGGTGGTGCCAATCAGGGTAAAGCGTTCCAGGTAAGGAATGCAGAAGACAATGCGCTGGTCTTCGTTCTGCAGGATGTAGGCGTGTTCGCCTTCATACAGCCGCGGCACGATGATGTGGCTGCCCTGGATCAGGCGGATACCGTAAGGCGCCTCAAGCTTCAGGTCGTCCTTGATGAAGCTGGCGACCCACGGGCCGGCGGCGTTGACCAGGGCACGGGCGCGAATGCTTTGCAGGCTGCCATCGGCGTGCTGCAGGTCCACCTGCCACAGCCCATCGATACGCTCGGCGCGCAAACAGCGGGTACGGGTATGCACATGTGCACCGTGCTCGCGGGCCGCCATGGCATTGAGCACCACCAGGCGGGCGTCATCCACCGCACAGTCGGCATATTCGAAACCGCGGGTGATGGCAGGCTTGAGCGGGTAGCCCGGGCCGAATCGCAGGCTACGCGAAGCGCCCAGGCGCTTGCGTTTGCCCAGGTTATCGTAGAGGAACAGGCCGGCGCGGATCATCCAGGCAGGGCGCAAGTGCGGGCGGTGCGGCAGCACGAAGCGCATCGGCCTGACGATATGCGGCGCCTTGGCCAGCAGCACTTCACGCTCGGCCAGTGCTTCACGCACCAGGCGGAACTCGTAGTGCTCCAGATAGCGCAGGCCGCCGTGGATCAGCTTGCTGCTCGCAGAAGAGGTGTGCTGGGCCAGATCATCCTTTTCGCAAAGGAATACCTTCAGGCCGCGCCCGGCGGCGTCGGCAGCGATGCCCACGCCATTGATGCCGCCGCCGATCACGGCGAGATCATAGCAGTCGGCGATGGGGGGCTGGGACGGAACGGGCTGGGACACGGGCAAGGCCTCCTGAGGCTGTTCATAGCGAATATGAACATTTATGTTCGTTTCCGAAAATATTAGCGCAACAGGAAGCCGGTCGCCAGTCAGTCTTTATAGAAAAAACTGATCAGATGACAGGAAAATGAACATTTACGAAAATTTTCGCGTTCGGGGTGTCCCGTTTCGCAGCTGTGGCGCCTGACCGATCGGGCGCCGCCCCTCAGCACGGCTCAAACCACCTCAACCCGGACTTTGTACTGGGTAAGCAACTGACCGAGACCGTCCGTCGGCGGCTGGTCGGTGACCAGGCAATCGACCAGGCTGATCGACCCCAGGCGCACCATGGCATTGCGCCCGAATTTGCTCGAGTCGGCCGCAAGGACCACCTGGCGGGCATTTGCGATGATGGCCTGGGATACCCGTACTTCCTGGTAATCGAAGTCCAGCAAGCTGCCGTCCTCATCGATGCCACTGATGCCCACCAGGGCGAAATCGACCTTGAACTGGCTGATGAAATCGACGCTGGCCTGGCCGACCACGCCGCCATCTCGGCGCACCGTGCCACCCGCGATCAACACTTCGAAATCTTCCTTGGCGGCCAGGATCGCTGCCACGTGCAGGTTGTTGGTGATGACCTTGAGGTGATTGTGGTTGAGCAGCGCCCGGGCAATGGATTCGGTGGTGGTACCAATGTTGATGAACAGCGAGGCATGGTCGGGAATCTGCCGGGCCACGGCTTCGGCGATGCGTTGCTTTTCGTCGCGCATCTGGTCAGCGCGCATGGCATAGGCAGTGTTTTCGATGCTCGAATCATACGCTGCACCCCCGTGGTAACGGCGCAGCAGGTTGAGTTCGGCCAGTTGATTGATATCACGGCGGATGGTTTGCGGCGTAACGACAAACAGCTGCGCCATTTCTTCGATACTGACGTAACCGCGCTCGCGCACCAGTTCGAGGATTTGTTGTTGGCGGGGAGGCAGATTCATGGGCGGTCCTTTGGGGCAGCCGGACAAATTCTGCAATGATGCCGTAGGAAGCGGATGACAGCCAGTAGACGATTGGGGCCGCGTGACGGCCCCACGTCGTGTTACGCCTCGTGATCTTCCCAGTCACGGGTACGTTCGACGGCCTTTTTCCAGCCGGCATACAGCTTTTCTTTCTGCGCCTGATCCAGTTGCGGGCTGAACTCGCGCTCGATGATCGCCTTGTCGCGCAGTTCGTCCAGGCCGCTCCAGAAGCCGCAGGCCAGGCCGGCCAGGTAGGCAGCACCAAGGGCGGTAGTCTCGCGCATCTTCGGCCGCTCCACGCAGGTACCGAGGATGTCGGCCTGGAACTGCATGAGGAAATTGTTGGCGACCGCGCCACCGTCCACACGCAGTTCCGACAGGCGCTGGCCGCAGTCCTGTTGCATTGCGTCGAGCACATCGCGAGTCTGATAGGCGATCGACTCCAGCGCGGCGCGGATGATGTGATCCACCTTCACCCCGCGGGTCAGGCCGAACAGCGCCCCGCGGGCGTACGGGTCCCAGTACGGTGCACCCAGGCCGGTGAAGGCCGGGACCAGGTACACGCCGTTGCTGTCCTTGACCTTGCTGGCGAAATACTCGGTATCCAGCGCGTCATTGACGATTTTCAGCTCGTCACGCAGCCACTGTACGGTTGAGCCGCCGTTGAACACGGCACCTTCCAGCGCATAGGCCACTTCGCCACGGGGGCCACAGGCGATGGTGGTGAGCAGGCCATGGGACGATTTCACAGCCTTGTCGCCGGTGTTCATCAGCAGGAAGCAACCGGTGCCGTATGTGTTCTTGGCCTGGCCTGGCTCTACGCACATCTGGCCGAACAGGGCAGATTGCTGGTCGCCGGCGATACCGGCGATGGCAATCCCGCTCTTGGTGTGACCGTACACTTCCGAGGAAGGGCGCACCTCGGGCAGCATCTGCCGCGGGATACCGAGGATTTCCAGGAGCTTGTCGTCCCATTGCAGGCTATGGATGTTGAACATCAGCGTGCGCGAGGCGTTGGTGTAGTCGGTGACGTGCACCTTGCCACCGGAGAACTTCCAGATGAGCCAGGTATCGATGGTGCCGAACAGCAGTTCGCCACGCTCGGCGCGTTCGCGGGCACCTTCGACATTGTCGAGGATCCACTTCAGCTTGGTACCGGAGAAGTACGGGTCGGTGACCAGGCCGGTGGTTTCGCGAATATAGTCTTCATGGCCGTCACGCTTGAGTTGGGCACATATCTCAGTGCTTCGGCGGCACTGCCAGACTACCGCGTTGTACACCGGGCGACCGGTTTCCTTGTCCCACACCACGGTGGTTTCGCGCTGGTTGGTGATACCCAGTGCGGCAACCTGTGCGTGGCTGATACCTGCCTGGGCCAAGGCCTCGACCATGGTCGCGCTCTGGGTGGCGAAGATTTCCATCGGGTCGTGTTCGACCCAGCCCGCCTGCGGATAGTGCTGGGCGAACTCGCGCTGGGAGGTGCCCACCACATTGGCGTCACGATCGAAGATGATCGCTCGCGAACTGGTGGTGCCCTGGTCCAGGGCGATGATGTAGTTCTTGTCCTGGGTGTCTGTCATGGTCTTAGGCCTTGCATGAATAGGGGGTCAGGGCTGGGCGTGATGCCGGCATCAATTGACTTGAGTATCGCCCTGGCGATTGTCATTTGTCTCAGGGTTTGCGGCTGTTGCCGTTGGCAGGTTGCGGGCAATCAGGCCACGATAGGTCGCGGCACCCAGGCAGGCGCCAAGAATCGGTGCGAACAGCGGAACCAGGAAGTAAGGGATGTCTCGTCCACCCGTGAAGGCGACTTCGCCCCAACCGGCCAGAAAGGTCATGAGTTTTGGCCCGAAATCGCGGGCCGGGTTCATGGCGAAGCCGGTCAACGGGCCCATGGCGCTGCCGATCACTGCAATCAGCAGGCCGATCAGCAGCGGGGCCATGGCGCCGCGCGGCAGGCCGTTGTTGTCATCGGTCAGGGCCATGATCACGGCCATCAGGATGGCGGTGATCACCACTTCCACCAGGAACGCCTGGCCGGTGGACAGCGAGGGATGCGGGTAAGTGGAGAACACCGAGGCCAGCTCCAGGCTGGCTTCGCTGCCGCGCAGCATGCTGTGCGCCTGTTCGAAATCGAAGAACAGGCTGCTGTACAGCGTGTAGACAAGTGCCGCCCCACAGAACGCGCCGCAGACCTGGGCCAGCATGTAGAAAGGCAGCTTGCGCTTGTCGAAGTCGGCAAACAGGGTCAGGGCGATGCTCACGGCCGGGTTCAGGTGAGCACCGGAAATACCGGCCGTGAGGTAGATGGCCATGCTGACGCCAACGCCCCAGATGATACTGATTTCCCACAAGCCAAAGCTGGCGCCCGCGACCTTCAGCGCAGCGACGCAGCCGGTGCCGAAAAAGATCAGCAGGGCAGTGCCGAGAAATTCGGCAAGGCATTGGCTGGACAACGTGGGTTGGCGTAGAGCAGTCGTCATGTATGACCTCGTTTTTTTTGTTGTGAGGCGCGTGGCGCTCGACAGCAAAGCCCGGTGTCTATCCCCTTGACCCCAGGCAGATGTAGGAAATGCACGCTAAAAGTGCACCGTTTATTCGGAAACGAAAAAATATAGACAAGAAACGCTTATGTCAAAGGTCGAAAGTGAACGATCAGTCACGATCTGGCTGCGTATTTCTACTGCGTAGCCCCGTTGCAGCCGCGTTGTAGAGCGGCGCGATTGCGGTGCGCTGGCTGGGAAGTGGGAATTGTCCTAAAGTAGCCGCCGAGCCGTCCCAGCCCGGAGCCCGTGCATGACCCCCGCCCTAGATCTGCTGAAAAAGCATCGCGCCGAACACCGCGTGCACAGTTATGAACATGACCCGAAGTCGGCCTCCTACGGCCTGGAGGCAGCGGAAAAGCTTGGCCTCGACCCACAGCAGGTTTTCAAGACGTTGCTGGCGAGCAGCGAGAAAGGCGAGTTGCTTGTAGCGGTGGTACCGGTGGTGGGCACGCTGGACCTCAAGGCCCTGGCCCATGCTGCCGGGGTGAAGAAGTGCGAGATGGCTGACCCGGCGGCGGCGCAGCGAGCCACGGGTTACCTCGTCGGCGGCATCAGCCCGCTTGGGCAAAAGAAGCGCCTGCGCACCTTCATCGATGACTCGGCGCAGAATTTTGCAACCATCCATGTCAGTGCTGGACGGCGTGGGCTGGAAGTGGAGTTGGCGGCGGTGGTGCTGGCCGAGCACACCCAGGGCAAGTTTGCCGGGATCGGCCGGGGCTGAGATTTTTGGGGCCGCCAAGCGGCCCCATATGTCGAGTCAGGTCGCCGAGCTGTGCCGACGAACCCCATTCTCCTGCCGCGGGAGCTGCGCCGCGACACTGCCCGGCACCGGGAACAGCACGAGGTGATCGGCCTTCACCGCAATACCCACATCGCCGCCGACCTGATGGTCGACATGGCTGGGGAAAATCGCCTCCAGCTGGCTGCCGGTGGGCAACTGCAGGCGATACAGGGTCGATGCCCCGAGAAAGCTCTTGCCGACGATGCTCGCCCGCAGCTGGCTATCTGGCGCATGCACGATATCGTCCGGGCGCAACAGCACATCTACCGAGCTGCCCGGCGCCATGATGTAGGCACGGTTGCCGCGCAATTCACCCAGCTCGGTATTGACTGCTTCGTGGCTGCTCATCTGGCCACGGATGAAGTAGCCCTGGCCGATGAAGCTGGCCACAAACGGCGTCTGCGGCTCGTGATAAAGGTTGTAGGGCGTGTCCCACTGCTCGAGGCGGCCTTCCTTGAACACGCCGACCTGATCGCTGACGGCGAAGGCTTCTTCCTGGTCATGGGTGACCAGGATGGCGCTGGTGCCACGGCTCTTGAGGATGTCGCGAACCTCATGGCTGAGGCGCCGGCGCAGCTCCACGTCAAGGTTGGAGAACGGCTCGTCGAGCAGTAGCAGCTGCGGCTCGGGCGCCAGCGCCCGGGCCAGTGCGACCCGTTGCTGCTGGCCGCCGGACAGCTCATGCGGGTACCGCCCGCCCAGCCCGCCCAGCTTGACCAGTTCGAGCATCTCGTCGATGACGGCGGCTTGGCGTGGGTGCTTGGCAATGCCAAAGGCAATGTTCTGCGCAACGGTCAGGTGCGGGAACAGCGCGTAGTCCTGGAACACCATGCCGATACGGCGTTTTTCCGGCGAGAGGGTGAAACCCGCCCGGGAAATGACCTCGCCGGCCAGCTGGATCTCGCCGTCATGCACCGGCTCGAAACCGGCGATGGCGCGCAAGGTGGTGGTCTTGCCGCAACCGGATGAGCCCAGCAGGCAACCAATGTCGCCTGCGTTCAGGTGCAGGTTGAGGTTCTGGACGATGCGCTGGTCGCCATAGCCGCAGGCCAGGTTGCGCAGGTTGAGCAGTAGGGGTTGACTCATGCGTGGTGGTAAGCCGGTTCGACAAGGAATTCGAGAAGGGCCTTCTGTGCATGCAGGCGGTTTTCAGCCTGGTCCCAGGCGACCGAACGTGGGTCGTCGAGCAGGTCATGGCTGATTTCCTCGCCACGGTGGGCGGGCAGGCAGTGCATGAACAGGGCGTCGGGTGCGGCCAGGTCGAGCAGTTCGCGGGTGACCTGGTAAGGCGCGAAATGCGCCAGGCGCCGTGCAGTTTCCTCCTCCTGGCCCATGGAAGTCCAGACATCCGTGGTGACCAGATGGGCATCGCGCACGGCTTCCTTCGGGTCGCGGACGATTTGCACGCTGTCACCGCCAATGGCCATGAAGCGCGGGTCCGGGTCGTAACCTTCCGGGCAGGCGATGCGCAGCTGGAAGCCAAACTGCCGGGCGGCCTCGATATACGAGTTGCACATGTTGAAGCCATCGCCGATCCAGGCCACGGTCTTGCCCTGGATCGAGCCACGCTGTTCGAGGAAGGTCTGCATGTCGGCCAGCAGCTGGCATGGGTGCGACTCGTCGGACAGGGCATTGATCACCGGTACGCGCGAGTTGGCGGCGAACTCGGTGAGCGTGCTGTGGGCGTGGGTACGGATCATTACCACGTCAAGCATGCTCGACAGCACGATGGCGCTGTCGCTGATCGGCTCGCCCCGGCCCAGCTGGGTGTCGCGCGGGGACAGGAAAATCGCCTGGCCGCCGAGCTGGATCATGCCGGCTTCGAACGACACCCGGGTACGGGTCGAGGATTTCTCGAAGATCATGCCCAGCACGCGGCTTTTCAGCGGCTCGAACAGCACGCCTCGTTTGCGCAGGTCCTTCAGCTCGATGCCGCGGCGGATCACCCCGAGCAATTCGTCGGTGGTGAAGTCCAGCAGGGAGAGAAAGTGCCTAGCGCTCATGATTGACTACCTTATCTGCAACGGTATGCAGGTCGACCGTATGGTTTTTTTTGACAACGGGAGTGACCTGCGGCGTAAGCCGCACGGGGCGGACGAAATAGGGAAAGGCGCAATACTATAATTAAATGTCGCCTGAAACCAAGAGGGGAAACAGCTGCCGATCGCTAAGGATGTTGCAAAGGGTGTCTCGACCCGCAGGGCGGTGCTGTTTTTTATTTGCTACAGACGGTTGTACACGGCTTGCTGGCAATTTGGCAAATGGCTGTCGCGAATCGTGCGCCTGATGACGCTGGATTCACGCGGCGAAGCGCGCTGGCGGGGGGGAGGGGCCGGGCGCATAGTCATTGCTCGACACCAACAAGGCAGAGGCGGCCATGACCAAGACCCTGCATCACCGTGCCTGTCACCTGTGCGAAGCGATTTGCGGGTTAAACATAGAAGTCAGCCACGAGGACGACGGGCGGGCGCTGATTACCTCGATCAAGGGCGATCCCCTGGATCCGTTCAGCCGTGGCCATGTCTGCCCCAAGGCCGTGGCCCTGCAGGATATCCAGAACGATCCCGACCGCCTGCGCCAGCCGCACAAACGCGTGGGCGAGGGCTGGCAAGCCATTGGCTGGGATGAAGCCTTTACCCTGGCCGCCGACAGACTGTGGGCAGTCCAGCAAGCCCACGGGCGCAATGCCGTGGCGGTCTATCAGGGCAATCCAAGCGTGCACAACTACGGCTTGATGACGCACAGCAACTATTTCCTCGGCCTGCTGAAAACCCGCAACCGTTTCTCTGCCACTTCGGTGGACCAGTTACCGCAGCACCTCGTCAGCCACCTGATGTACGGCCATGGCCTGCTGCTGCCGGTCCCCGATATCGACCACACCGACTTCATGCTGATCCTCGGCGCCAACCCACTGGCTTCCAATGGCAGCATCATGACCGTGCCAGACGTGGAAAAGCGCCTGAAGGCCCTGCGGGCACGTGGCGGGCGCCTGGTGGTGATCGACCCGCGGCGTAGCGAAACGGCTGCGATGGCGGACACTCACTTGTTCATGCGCCCAGGCGGGGATGCTGCCCTGCTCGGCGGCGTGCTCAACACCCTCTTCGCCGAAGGCCTGACGCGGGGCTCGCATTTGCCCATCAACGGGCTGCAGCAGGTGCGCGAAGCGCTTGCGCCGTTCACTGCAGAGGCCATGAGCGCGCATTGTGGCATCGCGCCAGCGCAGATTCGGCAACTGGCACGCGACTTCGCCGCTGCTGAGCGGGCGGTGTGCTACGGCCGCATGGGTGTTTCCACCCAGGCCTTCGGTACCCTCTGCCACTGGCTGGTGCAACTGATCAACCTGGTGACCGGCAACCTCGACCGCGAAGGCGGCGCGTTGTGCACGGAGCCTGCCGTCGACCTGGTGGCGAGCACTTCCGGTGGCCACTTCAACGCTTGGCAGAGCCGGGTTTCGTGCTTGCCGGAGTATGCCGGCGAACTGCCCGTGGCGGCCTTGGCCGAGGAGATGCTGACCCCCGGCGACGGGCAGGTGCGTGCCTTGGTGACGGTGGCCGGCAACCCTGTGCTGTCCACGCCCAACGGCCGCCAGCTGGATGCCGCGCTCGCAGGCCTCGACTTCATGCTGAGCATCGATCTGTACATCAACGAGACCACGCGCCACGCCGACCTGATACTGCCGTCCACTTCGGCACTGGAGAACGACCACTACGACACTACCTTCAACCTGCTGGCCGTGCGCAACGTGACGCGTTTCAACCGGGCAATCCTGCCCAGGCCGCAAGGCGCGCTGCACGACTGGGAGATATTTGTCGGTCTTGCACAGGCATTCGCCAAGCGTGCCGAGCGGGAGTTGAAACCGACCTTGGCGCCAGCACAGATGATCGACCTGGCCCTGCGCAAGGGGCGTTATGGCGAGGCCACGCCATGGCAGCTTTCGCTCATGACACTGGACAATCACCCGCATGGCCTCGACCTTGGACCGTTGCGTGCCAACCTCGCGGCGCGCCTGGCGACGGTCGGCAAGGCTGTGGAAGCGGCGCCGCAGGTACTGCTGGACGACCTGCAGCGGCTGGCGCAACAGCCGCCCCCGGTACCGGGCGAATTGCTGCTCATCGGACGTCGCCACGTGCGCAGCAACAACTCATGGATGCACAATTTCCAGCGCCTGGTCAAAGGCAAGCCACGCCATCAGTTGTTGATGCACCCGCAAGACTTGCAGCAGCGCCAGTTGCAGGATGGCCAGCGGGTACGCATCCGCTCGCGCACCGGCACCCTTGAAGTGGAGGTGCAGGCCTGCGCGGATATCATGCCCGGCGTGGTCAGCCTGCCCCATGGCTTCGGCCATGCACGCAAGGGCGTGCAGTTGCAGGTAGCCCGGGCCCAGCCGGGGGTGAGTGCCAACGACCTCACCGATGAGCGCCTGCGCGATCAGGTTTCCGGCAATGCTGCACTCAATGGCGTGCCCGTGCAGGTGGAGGCCGCGTGAGGAACGGTAAGGCCGAGCATGCTGCCTGGCTTTCCGATACAATGCGTCACCGTGCCGACGACGACGTCGGAAAGTTCAGCCGAGGTGCTACATGGATATCATCGAAACGATCAAAGAGCAGATTGCCAACAACACCATTCTGCTCTACATGAAAGGCTCGCCGAATGCCCCGCAGTGCGGGTTCTCGGCAAAGGCATCGCAAGCTGTGATGGGTTGTGGCGAAAAGTTCGCCTACGTCGACATCCTGCAGAACCCGGAAATCCGCGCAAACCTGCCAAAATATGCCAACTGGCCGACCTTCCCGCAGCTGTGGGTAGCCGGTGAGCTGGTTGGCGGCAGCGACATCATGCTGGAGATGTTCGAGAACGGCGAGCTGCAGACCCTGATCAAGGACGCCGCTGCAAAGGCGAAGGCCTCCGAAGCCTGATCTGCCTGCAGACATGAAAAAACCCGCACTTGGCGGGTTTTTTTATGCGGGAAGCTTTTACTCTTCGCCCATCTGCGATTGCAGGTAGTTCTCGATGCTGATCTTGTCGATCAGACCCAGCTGGGTCTCCAGCCAGTCGATGTGTTCTTCCTCGGACTCGAGGATGTCTTCGAGCATGTCACGCGAACCGAAGTCGCCAGCCGTTTCGCAATGGGCGATGGCTGCCTTGAGGTCGGCCAGGCCTTTCTTTTCAAGTTTAAGGTCGCACTCGAGCATTTCCTTGGTGTGCTCGCCGATCAGCAGCTTGCCCAGGTCCTGAACGTTGGGGATGCCTTCGAGGAAAAGAATACGCTTGATCAGTTTGTCAGCGTGCTTCATCTCGTCGATGGATTCCTTGTACTCGTGCTTGCCGAGTTTGTTCAGGCCCCAATCTTCGTACATGCGAGCGTGCAGGAAGTACTGGTTGATCGCGACCAGCTCGTTTCCGAGGATCTTGTTGAGATGCTGGATGACGCTTACGTCGCCTTTCATTACGGGTTCCTGCCCTGTAGAAGTGTGCCAATACAGTGAAGTTTGAGCCCGATAGTTAGTAGTGTCAAACCTAAGTTATTGAATAATAAATGAAAATTAATAGGAATAAGAATGTTTGTGAACCGCGTTGGGACGCTAACTTATTGAATTACAGGCATAAAAAAACCGGACACGAGGTCCGGTTCTTCAAATTCGGGGTAATCAGGCCGCAGTGAATTCCACCGGGTAGGGCAGGGCTGCCTGGCTGACCTGGAGCTCGGTCAGGGTCTCGCGGACCACTTGCTTGGCCACGCAGGCGCATTTGCCACACTGGCTGGCGACGTTGGTCGCGGCTCGCACTTCCTTGTAACTGCAGCATCCTTCATAGATCGCATCGCGGATCTGTCCGTCGGTAACGCCGACACAAAGACACACATACATAAGGGCTGACCATCGCTGGTTGAGTCGATGGGGTGGAGCTTAATGTTAATGAGAATGCTTGTCAAAGGACTTTCTGAAAGGGCCGTGCTTGAGCGACCGATGGTTGACTGCCTGATGGATTCGGCCTGTCATCAGAAGCCGTGTATGATGGTCGGCCTTTGTTGGATGTCGGGCAAGCCCGTCTGGCCCGGCAAACGGTTTTTCACCCTCATCAGGAGATTACAATGAGCGTACTCGTTGGTAAGAAAGCCCCCGATTTCACCGTGCCAGCCGTGCTGGGCAATGGCGAGATCGTCGACAGCTTCAACCTGGCTTCGGCCATCAAGGGCAAGTACGGCCTGGTGTTCTTCTACCCGCTGGACTTCACCTTCGTCTGCCCGTCCGAGCTGATCGCCCTGGACAACCGCATCCCTGACTTCCAGGCCCGCAACGTGGAAGTGATCGGCGTGTCGATCGACTCGCACTTCACCCACAACGCCTGGCGTAACACCCCGGTCAACAACGGCGGCATCGGCCAGGTGAAGTACACCCTGGCTGCCGACATGACCCACGAGATCTGCAAAGCCTACGACGTCGAGTCCGAAGGCGGCGTTGCCTTCCGTGGCGCGTTCCTGATCGACACCAACGGTGTTGTCCGCTCGCAGATCATCAACGACCTGCCACTGGGCCGTAACATGGACGAACTGCTGCGCCTGGTCGACGCCCTGCAATTCCACGAAGAGCACGGCGAAGTCTGCCCTGCCAACTGGAAAAAAGGCGACAAAGGCATGAACGCTTCGCCAGAAGGCGTTGCTGCCTACCTGAGCGAGAACGCCGGCAAGCTGTAATTGCTGCGTGCATGAAAAAACCGGCCCATGTGGCCGGTTTTTTTGTGCCTTTCTGTGCCGGCCTCTTCGCGGGCATGCCCGCGAATGGTTTGGCAACTCAGTCGTTGAAGTCGCGCCAGCCGCCCATTTCTTTCCAGCGGTTGACGATGCCGCAGAACAACTCGGCCGTCTTCTCGGTGTCGTACCGCGCCGAGTGCGCTTCACGCCCGTCGAAGTCGATGTCGGCGCTCTGGCAGGCCCGTGCCAGCACGGTCTGGCCGTAGGCCAGACCCGCCAGGGTGGCGGTGTCGAAGCTGGAGAACGGGTGGAACGGGTTGCGCTTCAGGTCAAGGCGCGCGACTGCTGCATTGAGGAAGCCCAGGTCGAAGCTGCTGTTGTGGCCGACCAGGATCGCCCGCTTGCAGCCATTGGCCTTGAGTGCCTTGCGTATGCCGCGGAAGATGTCGGTCAACGCGGTTTCCTCGCTGACGGCCATGCGCAGCGGGTGGTCCAGCTTGATCCCGGTGAATTCCAGTGCGGCCTGTTCGATGTTGGCCCCTTCGAACGGTTCAACCCGGTGGAAGTAGGTGTGCTCGGGGAACAGGAAACCCTTGTCGTCCATGCCGATGGTGACTGCGGCAATCTCCAGCAGGGCATCGGTGGCGCTGTTGAAGCCGCCGGTTTCCACATCCACCACAACCGGCAGGTAGCCGCGGAAGCGCTCGGCCATCGGGTGACGCGAACCGCTGTTGCCCTGGGTGTCCTGGTCGTCTTCGTAGAGGTCTTCGCTCACGCGTTTTCCTCCAGCAGGCGCCAGCGCAGCTTTTCGCCAGCGCGCAACGGGATCACCGTCTGCTCGCCAAACGGCAGGCTGTCCGGCGCGGTCCATTCTTCACGAACCAGCGTGATGCTGTCGGTGTTCGCCGGCAGGCCATAGAAGGCCGGGCCGTGCAGGCTGGCAAAGCCTTCCAGCTTGTCCAGAGCGTTACGCTGTTCGAATGCTTCGGCGTACATCTCGATGGCCGCATAGGCGGTGTAGCAACCGGCGCAACCGCAGGCGGCTTCCTTGGCGTGACGGGCATGGGGTGCCGAGTCGGTGCCGAGGAAGAACTTCGGGTTGCCGCTGGTGGCCGCGTCCAGCAGCGCCACCTGGTGGGTGTTGCGCTTGAGGATCGGCAGGCAGTAGAAGTGCGGGCGAATGCCGCCAACCAGCATGTGGTTGCGGTTGTACAACAGGTGCTGCGCGGTGATGGTCGCGCCAACGTTGGCCGGGGCCTCGGTAACGAACTGCGCGGCATCGCTGGTGGTGATGTGCTCGAATACCACTTTCAGCGTCGGGAATCGCTCGACTACGCGGCGCATGTGTTCGTCGATGAAGCGTTTTTCACGGTCGAAAACGTCGATCTCGCTGCGCGTCACTTCGCCATGCACCAGCAGTGGCATGCCAACTTCCGCCAGCGCCTCGATGGCCGGGAAGATGTTGTCGATGCTGGTAACGCCCGAATCGGAGTTGGTGGTGGCGCCGGCCGGGTATAGCTTGGCGGCGTAGACAATGCCACTGGCCTTGGCCGCGCGGATGTCTTCGGGGCTGGTGCGGTCGGTGAGGTACAGCACCATCAGCGGCTCGAAGCGGCTGCCGGCAGGGCGCGCGGCCAGGATGCGCTCACGGTAGGCGCCGGCCTCGTCGGCATTGCGCACCGGCGGAACCAGGTTGGGCATGATGATGGCACGGGCGAAGGTACGCGCCACATCGCCAACGGTGTGGGGCAGGACGGCACCATCGCGCAGATGGATGTGCCAGTCGTCGGGGCGCAGGAGGGTCAGGCGATCGGACATTGGGGATTCCAGGCGGGTCGAACTCAAGCGCCAATGCTACCGGAAAACCCCCGGGCGAGCACGGGTATCAAGTTTTCCGGGACGCGTCCGATAGCCTGCAGGTAAGCCGTCAGAATTTGTGGAGCCGCCCGTGCGCCAGCGTTACATAGCCCTGTTGACCCTGTTCGCCAGCCTGCCTGCCGGCGCACTGACATTCCAGACGCGCATGGAAAACATTGCCTGGAAGGTTGAAGGTGACCAGTTCGAATGCCGCCTGATCCAGCCGATCGACGGCTTTGGCAGCGGCGAGTTCGTGCGCCGGGCGGGCGAGCAGCCGGTGTTCCAGCTGCGCTCGGCCGGCAATGTGCTGGGCGCGGGCAACGCCAGCCTGCTGGCGGCAGCGGCGCCGTGGCAGCCCGGGCGTGGTGATATCAACCTTGGCAGCGTCCGCCTGGCCCGCACAGGCGTGCTGTTCAGCTCGTCACAGGGTCAGGCCAGCCGCCTGATCAACGGTTTGCTCGATGGCCGCAGCACGGTGGTGCGCAACTACACCGGTGAGGCGGGCAGGCCGATGGAAGTGCGCGTGTTGCCGGTCAGCTTCGCCAAGGCCTACAGCGATTACCAGGTGTGTGCTGCCAAGCTCCTGCCGATGAACTACGACCAGGTACGCCAGACCCAGGTGGGCTTCCCGGGGGGGGGTATCGAACTGGATGATTCCGCGCGCGCGCGGCTGGATGTGATTCTGGATTACATGAAGGCTGATCCGTCGGTTAACCATGTCGAGCTCAATGGGCACTCGGACAACAGTGGTAACCGTTTGACCAATCGCGACCTGTCGCGCCGCCGGGCGTTGGCCGTGGCTGATTACCTGACGGCGCATGGGATTGCGCAGGAGCAGATTACCGTGCGTTTCCATGGCGAGCGGTACCCGCTTGCGAAGAACAACAGTGCGGCGAATCGGGCGCGCAATCGGCGGGTGAATATCGAGCTGGATCGGGGGGTGGTGCCAGAGAAACCGGTGGAGCAGGCTGCGCCTGCGCCTGCTGCAGCAGCGCCGGGGGCGAAGGCTCCTTGAGGGTGGAGGGCCGGGTGTATGGAGGTGGATTGCAATGAGGCCTCCATGTGTTCGGCACAGCATTTCCGGCGCTCGATCTCACAGCCGCTGAATATGGCAAGGCATGCACCTTGGGGCCATGATCCCATCCATCCATCCATCCATCCAATCCAAGCCATGCACCTGGTGCCTCGATCATCAGCCCCCTCCAACCCCGTCGCCCTTCCGACAGTTCCTGTCGCTTTGTCGTCAGAAGCTGTCGCCCCACTGTAAATTTATCCTCAAGGCCGTTAGAATCGATCCCTTTCCGTACAACCCCGTGGAGTGATGGCATGGCGGACGTAAATAAGGTCGTACTGGCGTATTCCGGCGGCCTTGATACTTCGGTGATTCTCAAGTGGCTGCAGGATACCTACAACTGCGAAGTGGTGACCTTCACCGCTGACCTGGGGCAGGGCGAAGAGGTCGAGCCGGCCCGCGCCAAGGCTCAGGCAATGGGCGTTAAAGAGATCTACATCGACGACCTGCGCGAAGAGTTCGTGCGTGATTTCGTGTTCCCGATGTTCCGCGCCAACACCGTCTACGAAGGCGAGTACCTGCTGGGTACCTCCATCGCCCGTCCGCTGATCGCCAAGCGCCTCATCGAAATCGCCAACGAAACCGGCGCTGACGCCATTTCCCATGGCGCCACCGGCAAAGGCAACGACCAGGTTCGTTTCGAGCTGGGTGCCTATGCCCTGAAGCCAGGTGTCAAGGTTATCGCCCCATGGCGTGAGTGGGACCTGCTGTCCCGCGAGAAGCTGATGGACTACGCCGAGAAGCACGGCATCCCGATCGAGCGTCACGGCAAGAAGAAATCGCCTTACTCGATGGACGCCAACCTGCTGCATATCTCATACGAAGGCGGTGTCCTGGAAGATACCTGGACCGAGCACGAAGAAGACATGTGGCGCTGGAGCGTCTCGCCAGAGAACGCCCCGGACCAGGCAACCTACCTCGAGCTGACCTACCGCAACGGTGACATCGTCGCCATCGACGGCGTCGAGAAAACCCCGGCCACCGTCCTGGCCGATCTGAACCGTATCGGTGGTGCCAACGGTATCGGCCGCCTGGACATCGTCGAAAACCGTTATGTCGGCATGAAGTCGCGTGGCTGCTACGAGACGCCTGGCGGCACCATCATGCTCAGGGCTCACCGGGCCATCGAGTCGATCACCCTGGACCGCGAAGTCGCTCACCTGAAAGACGAGCTGATGCCGAAGTACGCCAGCCTGATCTACACCGGTTACTGGTGGAGCCCGGAGCGCGTCATGCTGCAGCAGATGATCGACGCTTCGCAGGTCAACGTGAATGGTGTTGTTCGCCTGAAGCTGTACAAAGGCAACGTCACCGTAGTGGGCCGCAAGTCGGACGATTCGCTGTTCGATGCCAACATCGCTACCTTCGAGGAAGATGGCGGCGCCTACAACCAGGCGGATGCTGCCGGCTTCATCAAGCTCAACGCCCTGCGTATGCGCATCGCTGCCAACAAGGGCCGTTCGCTGCTCTGATCATTGGCGTGTAGCAAGAACCCCGGCTTTGGCCGGGGTTTTTTTTGCCTGCGCAAAGGCCTGCGGTTTCAACTTCCAGGGTCTACCACATCGGCATCCAGTGGGCTGATCGACAGCTGAACACATTGACGTTGATCCAGGTTGCAAAAGCGCCAGATGCGCGCTGGCACGGCTGGCTGGGCAAGCGCAAACAGCAGCTGTTGCTCCATCAGGCGGTTGGCGTCAGGGCCGGAGAACGTGAAGGTGACAGGCTCCTCATGCGCAGACTCCTGGGGGTTATTGGCGATGGACGGAGTGGCTGCGGCGCTGGATTGCGGGGGGGCGTCGGTTGCTGTTTCACGTGCTGACGGGTTGTAGAACGACTTGTAATTGAAGTTCAGCGTCAGGAAAAACAGTGCCGTCAGAAAGAACGGGAAGCCTACCAGGAACCAAGTGTAGAGCTTTTGGCTGGACTCGCTTAGAAACGGCAGTGTAGCCAGGGCGGATGCCTCGATGATCCCCGCGAAGATGGCAATGATGGTCAGCGGGGCGACAGGTTGTGATGGGGTCATGTGGGCCGTCTCCAGCGATTTTGCCCATCTTCACCTCTGAGGTGCAATCAACTGAAGACTGGAGCGCTTCCGGGTGTGGACGCCAGCATGCTCTGCAGCAGTATTTTTTCTGACTGAGAAGTTGGATGCTTCTTCAAATCAAGGTGAATGTTCAATAGGGTCATTGTTGCAGCCGACTGATACCGTTTTTGGGTAATAAAGAAGTTGGTTGTTACAACTACTGCCGTTGTGTGTAGGAAATTTCTGTAAGTGATGTAGGTTTCATCTGTTCATCCGTTTCGCCCGGAAATCGCCGCGCCAGCAGGCGCCCCGTCGGTTATCTTGGCGTGCCAAAGCAATAATGAATGAATGGATATCGCATGAATAAAGTGCTTATCGTGGATGATCATCCGGTCATACGCCTGGCCGTACGCATGCTGATGGAGCGGCATGGGTACGACGTCGTGGCGGAAACCGACAATGGGGTGGCTGCGCTGCAGCTGACAAGGCAACACCTGCCGGATATCGTGGTTCTGGATATCGGTATCCCGAAACTCGATGGCCTGGAGGTGATTGCCCGCATTGCGACTTTCAGTCCGAAGAGCAAGGTACTGGTGCTGACATCGCAGGTGCCCGGCAACTTTTCGATGCGCTGCATGCAGGCGGGGGCTGCGGGGTATGTATGCAAGCAACAGGAGCTGACCGAGCTGCTGAGCGCCATCAAGGCCGTACTGTCGGGCTACAGCTATTTCCCCAACCAGGCCTTGCATGCGTCACGTGGCAGGGGAGGGGGTAGCGAGACGGACATGGTCAACCGCCTCTCGGCGCGCGAGATGACCGTATTGCAGCAGCTGGCCCGGGGGCGTTCTAACAAGGAAATCGCTGACAGCATGTACCTCAGCAACAAGACGGTCAGTACCTACAAGGCGCGGTTGTTGCTCAAGCTGAATGCGCGATCACTCGTCGACTTGATCGAACTGGCACAGCGGCAAGGACTGAACTGACGGCGAAGCCGTAAAGCCTCCAATCGGGAGGCTTTGCCAGGGTTGCCGGCCCGGCGCTACAGATCGTAGTCGAAATCGGCCAGCTGCTTTTGCAAGCGTCGCTCTTCGAGCATGTTGTCGATGGTGCGGCGTTTGCTGAGGTTGGTCTTTGCGGTTTCCACTTGGGGCTCCGCTTCATCCTCTACGGCAACAAAATCATCTTCGATCGACAGGTCGTCTTTATCGCTACTCATGAGTCGCTCCAAGCCAAGGGGCCATTGGCCGTCCTTATAACCAGAAAGCAGACGTTGGTAAAAAAGATTTTTTCAATCGTGCTGGGTGGTTTCTGCCTATTGGCTCAATCGTCAGAGGTTTTGTGCTTGTATTCGCACAAATCTTCGATCCGACAGCTGCCGCACCTCGGCTTGCGCGCCTGGCACACGTAACGCCCGTGCAGGATCAGCCAGTGATGAGCGTCCAGCAGGTAATCCTTCGGTACGAACTTCATCAGCTTTTTCTCCACTTCCAGCACGGTCTTGCCTGGGGCAATACCCGTGCGGTTGCTGACGCGGAAAATATGCGTATCCACTGCCATGGCTGGCTGGCGGAACGCGGTATTGAGTACCACGTTAGCGGTTTTGCGACCCACACCAGGCAGCGCCTCCAGGGCTTCGCGGGTTTGCGGCACCTGGCTGTCGTGAAGTTCGATCAGCAGCCGGCAGGCTTCAATCACGTTCCTGGCCTTGCTGTTGTATAGCCCGATGGTCTTGATGTACTCGCTTAGGCCTTCAACACCCAAGGCATGGATAGCCTCGGGGGTATTTGCAACCGGGAACAGGCGGGCGGTAGCCTTGTTGACCCCGACGTCGGTGGATTGCGCGGACAGCGTCACGGCCACCAGCAGCTCGAACGGAGTGGTGTAGGCCAGTTCGGTCTTGGGGTCGGGGTTGTCTTCGTGCAGCCTGCGAAATATCTCCAGGCGTTTGGCGGCATTCATGAAATCAGAGCTTTCCTTGACGGCGTGGATGGGCGGGGCCCGGACGCAGGCGATTGTACAAGGCCACCAGCAGTCCGAGCAGTAGCAGCGCGCCGGGGGCCAGGTTGGCCAGGTGTACATCTGTGATGTTGGCCAGCCACTGGCGGCACGCGCCAAGCAACAGGCAGCAGGCAAACACCGCGCCAAGGTGCGTGGCAAGCAGGCGCCAGCGGCCTTGTTCGGGTAGCAGGTGGTCAACGGCCAGGCATTGCAGGCACAGCAGGAGCGGGTAGGGGCCGAGGGTAATCGCCAGCGGTAGCAGCCAGGCACGCAGCCCCAGTTGCAAGCAGGTGAGCAACGCCGCCAGCAGCAGCAAGCTGGCCAGCACATACGCCCAACGGGCCAGCCGCTTGCGCAGCGGTGTCAGCAACAGTTGGTGCAAGCTGGCTGTCAGCACTGCGCACAAGCCAATGGCGACACCTTCGCGCAGTGTCCGGGTGGCGCCCAGCAAGGACACCAGGCTTGCAGCCAACAGGTAGAACCTATTCATCCACGGCGCCCTCCAGCAGCCCGCCACGTTGTTCATCGAAATAGCCCAGCGCTTCCTGCAAGGCGGTGATCACTGCCCGCGAGGTCACGGTTGCGCCGGCCAGCTGGTCAAAGTCACCGTGGTCCCGTTCAAGCGCCCAGTGATCGCCCAGATGGCGATTGGCAAATTGGTCCAGCCAGTGCACCTGCGGGTCGCCCAGGCGTGCCCCCAGCCCCGGGCTTTCCTGCTGTTCGACCACCTGGCTGGCAATCAACCGGCCGTCTGTGGCGATGGCGACGCTCAGTACGATTGGCCCGGCGTAGCCCTGGGCCTGGGTGACCAGAATGATCGCGCTTGGCTTGCCCGTCAGGGTGGCCCGGTAAGCCGCCAGGACGCGGCTGGCTGGCCGCTGTGCAGCAGGTGTTGGCAAAGGGTTGTCCAGCGGCTGGTTGTCGTAGCTGCCGGCGGGCAGCACCGCCAGCCGTTGGCGAGTTTGCAGTTGCTTCTCGGCGCTGACGATCGCCGGCCGGGTCCACTGCCGCCATGCCAGGGTAGTGGACACAGCAATGGCTGCGGTCAGCAGCAACAGGCCCGCGTCGCGCGCCAGGCGGTTCATCGAGCGGCCTGCTGGCGCTGCAGGGCCAGGCGGTCGAGCGCCGGTGCCATGAGGTTCATCAGCAGGATGGCGAAGGCCGTGCCATCCGGGTAGCTGCCCCAGGTGCGAATGAGGTAGATGAGCAGCCCTGTGCCCACCCCGAAGTACAGCCTGGCCCATTCGCTCCTGGGACCGGATACAGGTTCGGTGGCAATGAAGAACGCCGCCAGCATGGTCGAACCGGAGAACAGGTGCAGCAAGGGCGAGCCATTGGAGTCCGACCCCGAACCGTTCCAGCCCAGCAGGCTGAACAGCGCCAGCCCTGCCAGCAACCCCGCAGGGGCATGCCAGCTGATTACTCTGCGCTGTAGCAAGAAAAGGCCGCCCAGCAGAAAGGCCAGGTTCACCCATTCGCTGCCCCGCCCGCCAATGCTGCCGAAGCCTGGGTGACTGGCGAACAGTTCATCGATGGTCAGGCTGCGGTTGTGGCGCAGGCCGTCGAGCAGTGTCGGCCGGGCCCAGGCATCGACCTGGTCGCCCCCGGCAAACACCTGTTGCAGGCTGTCCAGCAGGCCGGGTGCCGGCCCTGGCCAATGGTTCATCTGCAGCGGGAAGCTCAGCAGCACGAAGGCATAGCCGACCATGGCCGGGTTGAACAGATTGCGCCCGACACCGCCAAAGGCCTGTTTGCCAATGCCAATGGCAACGCTCGCGGCAACCACGGGTAACCACCAAGGGGCCAGGGCGGGCAAGGAGGCCGCCAGCAATACGGCGGTTACCAGCGCGCTGCCATCGTTCAGCGCCGCACCCGGCGGTTGTGCCCGTACCGCCACCAGCAACGCTTCGCACAGCAGGGCGGCACTGGCGCTTAGCAGAAGGTTCAGCAGCACTCCCCAGCCTTGCAGCCACAGCAACGTCAGCAGGCCAGGGCTGCAGGCCAGCAGTACCAGGCCCATGCTGGTGCGCAGCCGCGGGTCGGGAACGGTTTTCATGGTGCGAACAACCCGTTGAAAGCGGAAAATGCCATGGCCATTATCCCAGCCCCCAGCAATTCGATGGGCAGACCGCGTAGTGCGCCAGGGATGTCGGCGTGGGCACAGCGCTCGCGCAGGTCGGCAAACAGCGCCAGCGCCAGCCAGAAGCCGGCACCGGCCAGCAGGGCTTGCAGCAGCGTTGCCAGCCATGTGCTGTCGCTGCTTGTCTGCTGCAGGGCCAGGCCCAACACTGCGGCATTTCCCAGTAGCAGTGTCGGTCGACCCACCATGGCCCAGGCCGGACGCCACACGGCCAGCAATTGCGGTACGCCCCAGGCGAGCAGCGCCAGCCATGGCAACAGCAGAAACAGGACAAAGTCCTGCGCCTGCAGCGGCACAAGCACTGCGCGCACCAGCAGCTGACCACCGATCACGCCCAGGGCAATGCACAATGCGCAGGCCAGGCCGTGCACATGCACGTGCAGCCTGGGAACGGGCTGTTGCAGCAGGCACAGTTGATTGACCAGCGCGGCACTGACCAACACCAGAATGTAGTCGTTCATGGCATGACGATAGCCGGAAATCGTGGCGAGGGTCCGGTCACCAAGGGCTGAAAGCAATGCCCCGGCACGAGGGCCGGGGCAGGGAGCTTACTTGATGCGTTGACCTGGCTTGGCGCCGCTGTCCGGGCTCAGCAGGTAGATTTCCTCACCGCCAGGGCCCGCAGCCATGACCATACCCTCGGACACGCCAAAGCGCATCTTGCGCGGTTTGAGGTTGGCCACCATCATGGTCAGGCGGCCTTCGAGTTGGGACGGGTCGGGGTAGGCCGACTTGATCCCGGAGAACACATTGCGGCGCTCGTCACCAATGTCCAGGGTCAGTTGCAGCAACTTGTCGGCACCCGCCACGGCTTCGGCCTTGACGATCAGCGCCACGCGCAGGTCGACGGCAGCGAAGGTATCGAACTCGATCTCCGCCGACAGCGGGTCCTTGGTCAGCTCGCCATTGCCCGCCGGGGCCTTGGCTTCGGCAGCCAGCAGGTCTTCCTTGCTGGCAGCGACCATGGCCTCGACCTTGGCCAGTTCGATGCGGCTCATCAGCGCCTTGAACGGGTTCAGCGCATGGTTTTCCAGGCGCGACAGGTGGTCGTTCCAGGTCAATGGCGCCACGTTGAGGAACGCTTCGGCGTCGGCGGCCAGCACCGGCAGCACAGGCTTGAGGAAGATCACCAGCTGGCGGAACAGGTTGATACCCTGGGCGCAGATGGCCTGCACTTCATCCTGCTTGCCTTCCTGCTTGGCCAGCGACCACGGTGCCTTGTCGGCGATCCAGGCGTTGGCACGGTCGGCGAGTGCCATGATTTCGCGCATGGCGCGGCCGAAGTCGCGCGCTTCATACGCTTCGGCAATGGACGGCGCGGCGGCCAGGAAAGCTTCGGTGAGCTCTGGCGCGGCATCGCCGGCTACCATCACGCCCTCGTTGCCCTTGTGGATGAACCCGGCGCAGCGGCTGGCGATGTTGACCACCTTGCCGACCAGGTCGGAGTTGACCTTCTGCACGAAGTCTTCGAGGTTCAGGTCGAGGTCATCGACGCCACGGCCCAGCTTGGCCGCGTAGTAGTAGCGCAGGTATTCCGGCTGCAGGTGGTCGAGGTAGGTGCGGGCCTTGATGAAGGTGCCGCGCGACTTGGACATCTTGGCGCCGTTGACGGTCAGGTAGCCGTGTACGTTGACCGCGGTCGGCTTGCGGAAGCCGGCGCCTTCGAGCATGGCTGGCCAGAACAGGGCGTGGAAGTTGACGATGTCCTTGCCGATGAAGTGGTACAGCTCGGCCTTGGAGTCCTGGTTCCAGAAGGCATCGAAATCCAGCTCCGGGCGGCGTGCGCAGAGGTTCTTGAAGCTGGCCATGTAGCCGATCGGCGCATCCAGCCACACGTAGAAGTACTTGCCCGGCTCGCCCGGGATCTCGAAGCCGAAGTACGGCGCATCGCGGGAGATGTCCCACTCCTGCAGGCCCGAGTCCAGCCATTCGGCCAGCTTGTTGGCGACCGCGTCCTGCAGGGTGCCGCTGCGGGTCCACTGCTGCAGCATGGCCTGGAAGTCTGGCAGCTTGAAGAAGAAGTGCTGGGAATCACGCAGTACCGGGGTGGCACCCGAGATGGCCGACTTGGGATTTTTCAGCTCGGTGGGCGCGTAGGTGGCGCCGCATTTTTCGCAGTTGTCGCCGTACTGGTCTTCGGCCGCGCATTTCGGGCAAGTGCCCTTGATGAAGCGGTCGGCGAGGAACATGCCCTTTTCCGGGTCGAAATACTGGGTCACCGAACGGGTGGCGATGTGCCCGGCTTCACGCAGGCGCGTGTAGATCAGGCTGGACAGTTCGCGGTTTTCTTCGCTGTGGGTGGAGTGGAAGTTGTCGAAGTCCACCAGGAAGTCGGCGAAGTCGCTGCTGTGCTCGGCCTGGACGTTGGCAATCAGCTGTTCCGGCGTGATGCCTTCCTTCTCGGCGCGCAGCATGATCGCCGAACCGTGGGCGTCGTCGGCGCAGACATAGATGCACTGGTTGCCGCGCAGCTTCTGGAAGCGCACCCACATGTCCGTCTGGATGTACTCCAGCATATGGCCAAGATGGATCGATCCATTGGCATAGGGCAGGGCGCTGGTGACGAGAATCTGACGTGGCTCGGACATGGTGGCTCGGCTACTTATCTGGCTACGGGGTAAAAATGAGGGTGATCGGCCACTATAAAGGGCTGGCGAATATATTTCACCCAGCAGAAGCATCTGCGGACGATTGACGGGTTAGGATAGGCGCCTGTTTTATATTCAGTTTGCCAATGGGAGTGTCCATGAGTGCCGTCACCCGTGCCGCCGTCGAAGGCGTGCTTCGCCAGTACACCGACCCCTACCTGAACCAGGACCCGGTCAGCGCCGGTTGCGTGCGCGCCATCGATATCCAGGGTGGGCAGGTCAGCGTGCAGTTGCAGCTGGGGTATGCCGCAGGGCTGTTCAAGAACGGCTGGGCCCAGGTGCTGCAGACCGCTATCGGCAACCTTGACGGCGTCAGCGGCGCCCAGGTGTCGATCGACTGCGTCGTGGCTGCGCACAAGGCCCAGGCCCAGGTGCCGGCCATGGCCAACGTCAAGAACATCATCGCCGTGGCCTCGAGCAAGGGCGGTGTGGGCAAGTCGACCACCGCAGCCAACCTGGCCCTGGCCCTGGCCCGCGAAGGTGCACGGGTCGGTATCCTCGATGCCGATATCTACGGCCCTAGCCAGGGCGTGATGTTCGGTATCGCCGAGGGCACTCGCCCGCAGATTCGCGAGCAGAAGTGGTTTGTGCCGATCAAGGCCCATGGCGTCGAAGTGATGTCCATGGCGTTCCTTACCGACGACAACACGCCTATGGTCTGGCGTGGCCCGATGGTTTCCGGTGCATTGCTGCAACTGGTGACCCAGACTGCCTGGGATGACCTGGACTACCTGGTGATCGACATGCCGCCGGGCACCGGTGACATTCAGCTGACCCTGGCACAGAAGGTGCCGGTGGCCGGCTCGGTGATCGTCACCACGCCACAGGACCTGGCGCTGCTGGATGCCAAAAAAGGCGTGGAGATGTTCCGCAAGGTCAATATCCCGGTGCTGGGCGTGGTCGAGAACATGGCCGTGCATATCTGCTCGAACTGCGGCCATGCCGAGCATCTGTTTGGTGAGGGTGGTGGGGAGAAGCTGGCGAGCCAGTACGGCGTCGACCTGCTGGCGTCACTGCCGTTGTCGATGTTGATCCGCGAGCAGGCCGACAGTGGCAAGCCAACGGCGATTGCCGAGCCGGAAAGCCAGATTGCCATGGTCTACCAGGAACTGGCGCGCCAGGTGGGCGCCCGGATCGTGCTGCAGGAAGCAGCAGCACCTGCCATGCCGAGCATCACCATCAGCGAAGATTGACCTGAGACCGAGTCGCCTGCTCCCGCAGCGGGAGCGGGCAAGCCCGCGAAGCAGGCGACCCGGTCTTTCAGCCAGGCATAAAAAAACCCGCCAGAAGGCGGGTTTTTTTGAAAGCTAGGAAGCTAGATCGACTTAGGCGATCTGAACTTCTTCAGCCTGCATGCCTTTCTGGCCGCGGGTAGCGACGAAAGTAACAGCCTGGCCTTCTTTCAGGGTTTTGAAGCCGTCAGCTTGGATGGCTTTGAAGTGCACGAACAGGTCGTCGCCCGACTGAGGGGTGATGAAGCCGTAGCCTTTCTCATCGTTGAACCACTTAACGGTACCGTTTTGACGGTTGGACATTTTTCTGTCTCCTTGGACAATTTAATTACGGTCAGGAAAAACCCTTCCCGGGACTGAGCGCAAAGAGAGCAGAAAATTCAGCGATGGTGCGATCTTGATCGTGCATCAAACTAGAGATTCTCGGTGTCACGTGCAGCACAGTGGCGACACCTTACCCCACTTTCCGCAACCTGCCAATGGCCAGAGGCCGCTTTACGCAAAATCGGATCGACGGCGGCTGCAAGCCCCGTCGGGCGGGGATTGTAGCCCTAATGCAGGATGAAACTTTGAAGCGGGCGCCGGGACCGGTAAGATGCGCGTCACCATTTTCACCTCGCAACTCTTCAGGACACCCCGCCATGAGCATCAAATCGGACAAGTGGATTCGCCGCATGGCGCAGGAACACGGCATGATCGAACCGTTCGTCGAGCGCCAGGTGCGCGGCGAGCAGGACAGCCGGGTGATCTCCTTCGGCGTCTCCAGCTATGGCTACGACGTGCGCTGCGCCGACGAATTCAAAGTGTTCACCAACATCAACTCGGCCACCGTCGACCCCAAGAACTTCGATGCCGGCAGCTTCGTCGACATCAAGAGTGACGTGTGCATCATCCCGCCGAACTCGTTTGCCCTGGCGCGCACCGTCGAGTACTTCCGCATTCCACGTGACGTGCTGACCATCTGCCTGGGCAAGAGCACCTACGCCCGCTGCGGCATCATCGTCAACGTCACCCCGCTCGAGCCCGAGTGGGAAGGCCACGTGACGCTGGAGTTCTCCAACACCACCACGCTGCCGGCGAAGATCTACGCCAACGAAGGCGTGGCGCAGATGCTCTTCCTGCAGTCCGACGAAGAATGTGAAGTCTCGTACAAGGACCGTGGCGGCAAGTACCAGGGCCAGCGCGGCGTCACCCTGCCGCGCACCTGAGCCGACGGGCGCGCGGAATTTCACGCGCCTTTGGCACTCCAACGGATAACCGTGCCGATGTGCATGACGCCCATCGGCTGTTGTCAGGAGGTGCCAATGAAACTCCATCCCGCGATCAGTGCGAAGCTGGCCGGCTTGCAGCCCAACCATGTAGGGGTGCTGCCGTGGTCACTGCTGGCGCATCCGCTGCCGCTGCAGGCGGGGGGCGTGCCCCACCAGCCTGGTCCCGATACCCCGCAACCACCGCAACCTGGTGAAACACCACCCATGGAGCCGGGCGAGCCGACCCTGCCTGATGAGCCACCTCCCGCACCTGTTGCCTGAGCCTGCGCTGCTATAGCAGCGGCCACACGCGGTCTGCGCCAGCCAGATAAACCTTGCTGGCGCTGGCCGGTGCAATTTCCCACCCGCCGGTGAACTCACCGAATGCGGGCAGCAGGCTGACTTGCTGATCGATCAGGAAGCACGGCAGGCGCAAGCGCTGGCGTGCCCTGCCGCGCAGGACGAACACCGGATGCACGTGGCCCGCAAGCACCGGGTAGGCCGGGTGCGGCTTGGGTTCGTGCTGCAACGCGAAAGGCGCCAGTACCCATGGCTCGTCGACGACCCGGATATCGAGCGCGGCCGGTGGGTCGCCGGCGTTGCGGTCGTGATTGCCCCGTATCAGTACAATTTCCAGGCCTGCATGGCGCTCGCGCCATGCTTGCAGCCTGGCCAGTGTTGCGGGTGCCCGGGCCGTACGTGCGTGCAGAAAATCGCCAAGCACGACCAGACGCTCGCAATCATGCGCTGCCAGCAAGGCATCCAGGCGGGCCAGCGTCGCATCGGTGGTCCCGCGCGGTACCGGTTGATGCAGGGCACGGTAACTGGCGGCCTTGCCGATATGCACATCGGCCACCAGCAAGGCCCGGCGGGCCGGCCAGTAAATGGCCTTGTCGGGCAGCAGCCATAGTACCTGACCGCACAAATCGATCGGCTGATGGTTGTTCACTGCCCACCCGCCGCGCGTTCCAGATCCGCCACCATTCGCGCAATACGGTCGGCCAGCTTCTCGGTGCTCAGGGTTTCGCGCATCCCCTCCACCAGCAAGGCAAACGCCAGCGGCCCCAGGCGCTTCAATGCCTGCAGGTCCAGGCGCAGGCCCTCCATTTTCACCAGTTGCCGATGCAGCCGGTCGATTTCCAGCTCCTCCCTGAGCACTTCATCGCTAGCCTGGCCCAGTAGCAGGTTCCCCGCATCGTGCTTGCGGAACACCTCATAGAACAACCCGCTGGAGGCCTGGATCTGCCGTGTACTCTTCTGCGCCGCCGGGTAACCACCAAACACCAGCCCGGCAATCTGGGCGATTTCGCGAAAGCGCCGCAGCGCCATTTCGCCTGCATTCAGGCTGGCCAGCACATCCTCCAGCAGATGATCGGTACCGAGCGCCCGAGGCAAATGCGTCGCCCAGTCCACGTTGCCCGGGCTGAGCAGTTCGAAACCATAGTCGTTGACGGCAATCGATACCGACAGCGGCTGGTCCCGGCTGACCCGCCAAGCAATCAGGTTGGCCAGGCCCAGGTTGGCCATGCGCCCGGCGAACGGGTACAGGAACAGGTGCCAGCCCTGGCGTGACTTGAAGGTTTCTGCCAGCAGCGTGCGGGTGGTGGGCAGCGCCGACCATTGCGCCTGCAGTTCCAGCAACGGGCGCACCGACCGCATTTCGGGCCCTTCGAAATGCTGATGAGCGGCAGCGTCGAGCTGTTCGACCAGCGCATCGGCCAGTTCGCTGGAAAGCGGCATGCGCCCGCCGTTCCAGCGCGCCAGCGCAGCCTTGCGCGCGGTGCTGCGGCGCACATAGGCGGTCATGTTTTCGACGCGGACCAGCTCCAGCACCCGCCCGGCAAAGACCAGGGTATCGCCCGGCCGCAGGCGAGCGATGAAGGCTTCTTCGACACTGCCCAATGTCTTGCCGCCACCGCCTTTGCTCCAGTATTTCAGTTGCAGGTTGGCGTCGCTGACGATGGTGCCGATGCTCATGCGGTGGCGTCGCGCCAGGCGTTCGCTGGCAACCCGATAAACCCCGTCGGCGTCGCGCTCGACGCGCTGGTAGTCCGGGTAGGCGGTGAGCGAGCTACCGCCGTGGCAGACAAAGTCCAGTGCCCACTGCCACTGGCTGTCGCGCAGTTCGTCAAAGGCCCAGGTGCTGCGTACTTCGGCCAGCAACTGGTCGGCGCGAAAGCCGCTGCCCAAGGCCATGGTGACCAGGTGCTGCACCAGCACGTCCATGCACAGCCGCGGCGAGAAGCGCGCCTCGATATGCCCCGCGGCCAATGCCTGGCGGGCCGCCGCAGCTTCCACCAGTTCCAGGCTATGGGTGGGCACCAGGGTCAGTCGCGAGCGCCGTCCGGGGGCATGACCAGAGCGCCCGGCGCGCTGCATCAGGCGGGCGATACCCTTGGCGGAGCCGATTTGCAGCACGCGTTCCACCGGCAGAAAATCTACCCCCAGGTCCAGGCTGGAGGTGCAGACCACCGCCTTGAGGGCGCCTTGCTTGAGGCTGCGCTCGACCCAGTCACGGGTATCGCGGGCCAGCGAGGCATGGTGCAGGGCAATCAGGCCGGCCCAGTCCGGGCGTGCGTCCAGCAGGGCCTGGTACCAGAGTTCGGCCTGGGCGCGGGTATTGGTAAAGACCAGGCAGCTGGCACTGGCATCGATCTCCCGGCTGACCTGGTCGAGCATTTTCAGGCCCATGTGCCCGGCCCAGGGGAAGCGCTCGATCGCCGCTGGCAGCAGGGTATCGACCTGCAGGGCCTTGTCCTGCCTGCCCTGCACCAGCAAGCCGCCTTGGGGCAGCAGAACGTCCAGGGCGTGCTGCAGGTTACCCAGCGTGGCAGACAGGCCCCAGGTGGGTAAGCCAGGGTGCCAGCGACGCAGCCTGGCCAACGCCAGTTGCAGTTGCACCCCACGTTTGTTGCCCAACAGTTCGTGCCATTCGTCCACGACCACCAGGCGCACGCTGGCGAAGTCTTCGCTGGCCTGTGCCCGGGTCAGCAGCAAGGTCAGGCTCTCGGGAGTTGTCACCAGCACGCTGGGCAGGCGACGCGCTTGGCGGGCACGTTCGGCGCTGCCGGTATCGCCGCTGCGCACGCCCACGCTCCACGGCAAACCCAGTTCATCCAGGGGTGCCTGCAGTGCCCGGGCGGTGTCTGCGGCAAGGGCGCGCATGGGCGTCACCCACACCACCTGCAAGGGCGCCGGCTGACGGCCTTGAGGCTGGGCCTTGAATGCACGCAGTGCGGCGAGCCAGACCGCGTAGGTCTTGCCCGCGCCGGTACTGGCATGCAGCAGGCCGGACTCACCCCGCTCGACAGCCGCCCAGACCCGCCGCTGGAAAGCGAACGGCGTCCAGCCGCGTTGGGCGAACCAGGCATCGGCAAGGTTGGTAGCGGCGGGCATGGGGCTGGTGGTCCTTCGAAGGCTGTGCTTCTACAGACCGCCCGCCAGGTGCAATGGTTTTACCGGATCAGTTGGCCAGCAGGTAGCCGCTGCGGCATACCTGTTGGCCAGCCACATGGGCGACGACCATGCCCGCAGTGGCCATGCGCCTTACGCTGCGTGCATACAACAGGCCCGGTTGACTGTTGCGTATGGCGGTCACCCGGTCGCTGAGCGGGTCGATCACCTCGGCGATCAACTGCCCGGCCTCAAGGTGCTGCCCGGGTTTGGCGTGATACACCAGCAAGCCGCCCAGCGGCGTTGCCACAGGTTCAACCGCAGCCAGCGGCGTGGCGGGGTTGAGCAAGGCGGGCAGGGCAGCGCTGGCACCCTCGATGACCCCGGCATGCGTCAGGAAATCCAGGATCGCCTGGCTGTCCTTGCTGGCCAGCGCGTGGCTGACGTCCGCCTGGCCACGCAGCTCGACGGTGACCGAGCAGCAACCCTGCGGGATCGGATAGCGCTTGCCGAAACGTTGTTGCAACTGCCACCAGACCAGGCTGAAGCACTCATCGAACGACTGCCCGCCCGAGTCGGTCGCCAGCAGGCTGGCCCGGGCGCCCAGGTAGCGGGCCAGTGGCTCGATCTGCGGCCAGGCTTCGGGCGTGGTGTACAGGTGCTCCACGGCCTCGAAGTCACAGTGCAGGTCCAGCACCAGGTCGGCATCGCAGGCCAGCCGCTGCAGGATCAGGCGCTGCGCCTGCAGCGGCGTGCGCGCGGGATGTGCATCAAGCCCCCGGCGCAGGTATTCACGGATCAGTGCGGTGTTGTGTACCGGGTCCAGGGTCAGGTGTTCTTCGACCTGGTCGCCGATGCTGTCCGACAGGTCGACGAAGTTGCGGTTGAAGTTCTCCCCACTCTGCAATTCGAAACGCCCCAGTGGCGCATCCAGCAGCACCTGCTCCAGGCCGACAGGGTTGGCCACCGGCACCAGAATGATCTCGCGCCGCAGGCGGCCTTGCTGTTCCAGCTCTACCAAGCGCCGCTTGAGGTGCCAGGCCACCAACATGCCGGGCAGCTCGTCGGCATGCAGCGAGGCCTGGATATAGACCTTGCCGCCCCCGCGGGGGCCGAAGTGGAAACTGTGCAATTGGCGGGTAATGCCCGGAACGGGTGAGAGCAGGTCGTGGGTCGAATGGTGCATGGTAGTCCTGGCTACGTGGCGAAAACGGTCTGCGACACGGGTCGGCACAAAGATAGAAGCATAAATTCTGCTGCTGCGCCTCTTCCGGTATCTGCTTGAAGCCTGCAGGTCGCACATTTGTCTCAGGCCAGCAGCGCCTGCAAGGTCGCCAGGTCATCGGCCTCATCCACCGGTTTGTCCAGCCGCCAGCGCAACATGCGTGGGAAGCGCACGGCGATGCCGCTCTTGTGGCGCCTGGACAGGGCTATGCCTTCGAAACCCAGTTCGAACACCAGTGTTGGCGTTACGCTGCGTACCGGGCCGAAGGTTTCCACGGTGGTCTTGCGGATGATGGCGTCGACCTTGCGCATCTCTTCATCGGTAAGCCCGGAGTAGGCCTTGGCAAAAGGCACCAGCGCTCGCCCCGGGGTGCCAGCCGGAGCGTCCCACACGGCAAACGTGTAGTCGCTGTAAAGGCTTGCCCGCCGGCCATGGCCGCGCTGGGCATAGATCAGCACGGCATCGACGCTGAACGGGTCGATTTTCCATTTCCACCAGGTGCCCATATCCTTGGTGCGCCCCACGCCATACAGGGCCTCGCGTTGCTTGAGCATGAAGCCCTCGACACCCAGGCTGCGGGACCGCTCGCGCTGGCGGGCGAGGTCGGCCCAGTCCGGGCCTTCGAGCAGGGGTGATAGCAGCACCGGGGCCAACGGATAGTGCTCCAGCAACAGCTCCAGCTGACGGCGGCGTTGGTACTGTGGCCGGCTGCGCCAGTCTTCGCCTTGCCACTCCAGCAGGTCGTAGGCCTGCAGCACTACAGGCGCATCCCCCAGCAGCTTCTTGCCCAGCGTCTTGCGCCCGATACGTTGTTGCAACAGGGCAAACGGCTGTACAGCCAGGTCAGCAGCGGTAGCGCCCGGCTTCCATACCAGAATCTCGCCGTCGAGCACCACGCCATCAGGCAACGTCTGCGCCAGGCTGTGCAATTCGGGGAAGCGGTCGGTGACCAGCTCTTCGCCGCGCGACCACACCCAGAGCTGGCCCTCGCGCTTGACCACCTGGGCGCGAATGCCGTCCCACTTCCACTCGATCTGCCAGTCGCCTGGCGGGCCGAGCAGTGCATCGAACTGCTCGGTTGGCGCTTGCAGCGGGTGGGCGAGGAAAAACGGGTACGGCTGGCCGCCACGCTGGCGATGTTCATCGGCAGACTCCGGGGCGACCAGTTGCTGGTAGCTGGCCGCAGTGGGGCGGTGGCTGATGTCGGTATACCCGACCAGGCGCTGGGCCACCCGTTTGGCATCCAGGCCCGCCAGTTGCGCCAGGGCGCGGGTGACCAGCAGCTTCGATACACCGACGCGCAAGCTGCCGGTGATCAGCTTCAGGCACAGCATCAGGCTGGGGCGGTCCAGCTGCGCCCACAAAGGCGGCAGGCGTTGCTGTATCTGTTCCGGGGGCAGCCCGCGCAACGGCAGCAAATGGGCTTCAACCCAGTACGCAAGGCCATCGGCGCTCTGCTGAGGGCTCTGCGGCAATAGCAGCGAGATGGTTTCGGCCAGGTCGCCAACGGACTGGTAGCTCTCTTCGAACAGCCAGTCAGGCAACCCTGCCAGGGCGGTGGCCAGCTCCCGCAACACACGGGTTGGCACCAATTGGCGGGGGCGGCCGCCCGCCAGGAAGTACACCGCCCAGGCCGCATCGTCGGCGGGGGCGCTTGCAAAGTAGTCGCGCAGGGCTTCGAGCTTGGCATTGCTCGAGGTGGTCGCATCCAGCCGCAGATACAGCTCGGCGAAGGCCTTCATGCGTCTGGCTCCGCGCTGGTCGCGTCGTCTTCCTCGCCGTACTCGGTGACGAAAGCACGGGCGTCCAGGCCTTGTTCGTTGAGGTAGCGAACCAGCACGTTGACCGAGCCGTGGGTGACCATCACCCGTTCTGCACCGGTCTGGGCGATGGCCCAGAGCAACCCTGGCCAGTCGGCATGGTCCGAGAGCACGAAGCCGCGGTCGACGCCGCGCCGCCGGCGCGTGCCACGCAGCAGCATCCAGCCGCTGGCGAACGCGTCGCTGTAGTCGCCAAAACGGCGCATCCAGCTGCTGCCGCCGGCCGATGGCGGCGCCAGCACCAGGGCCTGGCGCAGCGTTGGGTCGTTGCGCGGGATGTCACCGGCGTAGCGGGTTTCCGGCAGGTGCACGCCGGCCTCCCGGTACACCCGGTTCAGCGGCTCGACGGCGCCATGCCCGAGGATCGGGCCGATGCTGGCGTCCAGCCCGTGCAGAATTCGCTGGGCCTTGCCGAAGGCGTAGCAGAACAGCACGCTGGCCTTGCCCAGTTCGCAGTTGGCCCGCCACCAGGCATTGATGCCGGCAAATATTTCACCCTGGCTGGGCCAGCGGTAGATCGGCAGGCCGAAGGTCGATTCGGTGATGAAGGTGTGGCAGGGCACCGGTTCGAAGGGGGTGCAGGTGCCATCGGGCTCCACCTTGTAGTCGCCGGAGGCCACCCAGACTTCGCCCTGATACTCCAGGCGCACCTGCGCCGAACCCAGCACATGGCCGGCAGGGTGCAGGCTCAGGGTTACCCCGTGGTGCAGCAAACGCTCGCCGTAGGGCAGGGTCTGCAGGTCGATGTCCTGGCCCAGGCGGCTGCGCAGGATGCCGGCGCCCGGTGCGGCAGTCAGGTAATGGGCGTTGCCGGTACGGGCGTGGTCGCCGTGGCCGTGGGTGATGACGGCACGCTCGACCGGCCGCCAGGGGTCGATGTAGAAATCACCGGGCGGGCAGTACAGGCCTTCGGGGCGGGCAATGACGAGGTCCATGGCACGGGCACTGGTTTGGCGTTACCAGTTAGGAGCCATGGCAGACATGGGAAGTTCGACCGGAAATGACCGGGGCCGTAAAGCGGCCCCGATACGGGCGATCACGCTTATTTTCCAGGCACCAACGTCAGCCGCTGGTTGCCATACGCCCGCCCGAAGTTCTGCGGTTGCAGCGGCAGGCTCATGAAGCGCCCTTTGAGCCAGGCATCCAGCCCGTCGCTGTAATGCGCGCTGGCCGGGTTGCCGGATTGCCCGGTGCTGGTCAGCACCTGCAAGGGTTCGGCCTGACCGAAGTCGACGATCATCCGCGCCGAGGCCGGCAGGCGGGTATCGAAATCGTTGCCCCAGGCGTAAGGCGTCAAGGCGAGGGTCGTGAAATCGCCACCTGCGGCCATGGGCGAGCGGCCGAGCGGGTCGCCCAAGCCATGGTAGGCCGGTGCCGGCCAGCGGTACTGGTGCAGCTTGCCCCACTGCCAGGCGCGGCGGTCAGCGCCCAGTTGCGCGGTGCCGGCATCCACTGCCGCTGCCAGGCTGCGGGCGAGGATGGCCGGCTTGTCTTCCTTCTGTGGGGTGTTGCGGTCATCCCAGAACGGGCTGTCGTCGCGGCCCAGCAGGTGATCGGCCTGGGCCGAGAATGACAACCGCGCATTGCTGACGAAGGCTTGCCAGGCCGGGCCGGACTCCGGGCCCAGCTCGTCAAGGAACGTCTGCCGAGCCATTTCCTGAAGGAACAGCTCGTACAGCGCGGCATCTGCCGACACCGGGCTCAGGCGGCCATCGAACGCCTTGAGCCGGGCCAGGGTGTCGCGGGCCTTGTCGCGCTGTGCGGCGGGCAGGGCATCGATCGCCTGTTTCAGCGGCTGTGCCATCCCCGGGGCGTCGAACATCTGCTTGAGCTTGTCGGCCATCAGGGTGACCTGGTCATTCTGCAGGGCCATCAGGCTGCGGCTATCGTGGCGGCCATTGCCGGCCAGCTGGCCCAGGCGCTCGGCGCGCTCGGGGTAGTACCAGCTGCTGGACAGCTGCATGCCATAGCCGCGTGGCAGGCTGCGCTGGTTGGCGTGGCCGAGCCAGCCGGCAGGCGGGTCCTGGTCGTAGGGGTGCAGCATCGGGTCGGCATAGCCGTCCCAGTCGTAGCGCCCGTCCCAGCCTGGCGAGGGCAGCAGGCCTTGGCCTTCGCGGCGGTTGGGGTAGCGGCCGCTGACTTGCCAGCCGATGTGCTCAGGCTCGGCGAAAACGAAATTGAGGGCGACGGCGGTGACTTCGCGGGTACTGTCGAAGGCACGTTCCACGTTCTTGGCGCGGGTCAGGTCGAACAGCGCATACAGGCTGCGGTCGCCCTTGAACTGCGGCAGGTTCAGTGCCAGCCCCAGGCTGGCGTTGTCGGGCTGGGCCAGCAGGGTGCCATGGCGGGTGTCGTACATCACTTCGCGCAGCGGTCGCTGGCCGCGCACCAGGAAGGTTTCGCTGCGGGCCCGGGCCGGCAGCCACTTGCCGTCGGCCAGGTAGCTCAGTTGGGTGCCCTGGCGGCGCAGCTGCTCCAGGTACAGGTCCTGGTTGTCGGCCATGACTGCACTGCTGCTCCAGGCCAGCTTGCCGTTATAGCCGGCCAGCACGATCGGCAGGCCAGGCAGCGACAGGCCGGCAACCTGGTACTTGCCGGTGTGGATCTGTACCGGGCTGAGGGCCCAGGCGGCACGGCTATCGCTGGCCAGCAGGCTCTTGCCGCTGCGGCTGCGCTGCGGGGCCAGGGCCAGGTTGGCCGAGCCCGGGCTGCCGAGCAGGTCGAGCTCGGCGAGCTTCCGGCTGGCAGCCGCCAGGGCCGGCAGCCCCGGCAACTGGCTGGCCAGGTTCAGGCCCTTGAGCTTGTCCACCTCGCTTTCGGCCAACGGTTCGTCCGGGGCCCCCGGCAGCAGCCAGGCCAGCTTGTCGCTGCCGGTTTTCTGCGCCAGGGTCAGGGCGCTTAGCTCTTCCTGCAGGTTCACCGACTGGCTGAAGGCATACAGGCTGAAGATCAGCGCCGAGTCTTCTGGCTTCCAGTATTCGGGGCGGTAGCCACTGCTGGCCAGGCTGGCGGGCAGTTTGTCGCGGTAGCGGAACAGGTAGGCGTTGACCCCGCGCGCATACACTTCGAAGAAGCGTTTTAGCCGTGGCGATGCGTCGGCGTATTGCTGGGCGGCGCTCTGCTTGAGGTTGGCCGCGCGCATCAGGCGGTCGATGTCCAGTGCTTCGCTGCCGGCCAGCTCGGCCAGGCGGCCTTGGGCAAGCAGGCGCATGGCGACCATCTGTTCGATGCGATCGCCGGCGTGCACATAGCCCAGGCTGAACAGTGCGTCATGGAAGCTGCTGCTTTCGATCAGCGGTGCACCCATGGCGTTGCGGCGTACCGAAACGTTCTGTGCCAGGCCTTTGAGCGGTTGCATGCCGCTGGTCGGTGGCACGCTGTCCTGGTAGCCGCCCGTCTGGCAGCCGGCCAGCCCGAGCGTGCCGAGCAGCGTGGCGGCGGTTGCGAACCGCAGGCGGAAGGGAGGAAAGGCGGGGGCGGCCATGACAAGGGCTCCTGCAAGGCGTGGCAAGGTTTTAAAGGCGCTAAGGTAGTAAGCGCGCAGTCGCCGTGCAAGGTCACTCGGCGCTTTATTTACCGATGCCTGGCGGAACCTTGAAATGCTCGGCCACGGCGTCGGAAAAGTGTGTGCAGTTGATGCGCGCAAAGCGTTTGTAGTCACGCCCGACCGCAAACGCCGAGCCTGGCATCAGCAGCACTTTATGCTGTTCCAGCTTGTGCATGAAAGGTTGCAGGTCTGCCAGATCGGGGTGATGGACCCACAGGAACATGCCGCCTTGCGGGGTTATGTCGAACTGCCAGCCACGCGCCAGCAACAAACGCTGGGTTTGCGCCTGCTGGCGGATCAGGCGCTGCTGCACGTCATTCATGTGCCGGGCATAGGTACCATCGGCCAGGATGGTGTTGACGAAGCGCTCGCAAAACGCCGGGACGGCCACGCAGGTCAGCAGCTTCAAGCGTGTCAGCGGCTCGATCAGGGCCGCCGGGCAGGCGATGTAGCCCACCCGCAATGATGCCGACAGGCACTTGGAGAAGCTGCCGATGTAGATGACCCGTTCCAGGTTGTCCAGTTCCGCCAGGGTCTGGCGAACGCCGGGGCTGAAGTCGCCGTACACATCATCTTCAACCACGTGGAAGTCGTGCTCCACCGCCAGGCGCAACACGCTGAAGGCATTGTGCGGGGTGATATTGCCGCCGGTCGGGTTGTGGAAGGTGCTGTTGCAGAAGAACGCCTTGACCTTGTGCGTGGCCAGGTGCTTTTTCATCTCATCCACGTCCGGACCATCCTGGTTGCGCCGCACCCCGACCACCTGGCCACCGGCCAGCTGGACCAGCTTGATCAGGTTGCCATTGCCAGGCTCGTCGACGAACACATGGTCGCCTGGCGTGATCAGCAGCCGTGCGACCAGGTCCAGTGCCTGCGTGGCGCCCAGCGTGGTCAGCAGCTGGTGCGGCCGCGCGTCGATACGGGTCAGGCGTGCGAGGTGCACGCACAGCTGGTTGCGCATGGGCAGGTAGCCCTGGATGTCGCCGTATTCAGCCAGCGAGCTCTGCTCCAGGCGCGCCGTGCGCCGGATCGCCTTGGCCAGCAGTTCGGTGTCTCGCCAGGCGGGTGGCAGCCAGCCGCTGCCCAGCTTGGTGTAGTGCTGGCCACCCTGCAGCAGCTTGAACAGCGGGTCGCCAGCCATGCCGCTGGGGGCATCCACCGGCCCGTGCTGCCGTGGGTGGCTGGCCACGAAGTAGCCACGGCCAGGCACGGCCGTCAGCAACCCTTCGCCGACCAACCGGGCGTAGCCAGACACAACATCGTGATAGCTGCAGCCGATCGCTGCGGTCAGCTTGCGAATGGACGGCATACGCTGCCCGGGCAGCCATTCGCCGGCGTCGAGGCGTTGTTTCAACTGCTCATGAAGGCTGGGCGTAGGCATGGCGAGTCCGCGACTGTTAGAAAAACCAGCCTAACAGTTAAGCCAAAACCTCGTCGACTGTTCGAGCTAGCCCGCGCGGCTGATGCGACCATGCGCCAGTAGGCACTTTTTCGCGATGCCAAAACCCTTCGAACCACCGTGAGCACACGCCATGACCAGCACCCTACCGCGGCGCACCTACCTGTATTTCACCGCGCAGTCGATCAACCTGACCACGGCCGTCATGTCCGTCACCATGGCCGCGATCGTCGGGGCAGCGCTGGCGCCCGCTGCCACCTGGTCCACGGTGCCTTACGGCTTCCAGTTCCTGTGCCTGATGCTGGCGACGTACCCGGTGTCCCGGCTGATGGGCCGCATTGGCCGAAAAAAGGCATTCATGCTGGGTTCGATACCGCTGGCGCTGTCGGGCGTCAGCGGGTACCTGGCAGTGCAATACCAGCACTTTCCGACCTTGGTCCTCAGCCATTCGGCGCTGGGTGTCTATATCGCGTTTGCCAACTTCAACCGTTTCGCGGCGACCGACAACCTGCCCCAGAGCCTGAAACCCAGGGCGCTTTCGCTGGTGGTGGCCGGCGGGGTGATCGCTGCCGTGGTCGGGCCGGCGCTGACCGAGTGGCTGCGCGAGGTAGGCGGGTATCCGCTGTTTTCGCTGTGTTACGCCGCCTTTGTCGGCTTGGCGGTAATGGCCTTGCTGATCGCGGCCTGCCTGCCTGGCGATACTGCGACGGCGAGCCAGCAGCGCACGGTAAACACGACGGACGCGGCCGCGCAGAGGCTTAGCCCGGTCGTAGCCGTGGCCATGGCGGTTGCCGCGCTGGGGTATGGAATCATGAATTTGTTGATGATCCAGGCCTCGATGCACATGAAACACATGCATGAAGACTTTTCCGATGTGCGCCTGGCCATCCAGTGGCACGTGATTGCCATGTTTGCCCCGTCGTTCTTCACCGGCGCCATCATCCAGCGCCTTGGCATCAGGACTACTATCTGCGCTGGCCTGGGGCTGTTGATCGCCTGTACGGCCATGAACATGTGGTCGCACAGCTACGCGATGATGACGTTGTCGTTGATAGCCCTTGGCCTGGGCTGGAACCTGACCTATGTGGGCGGCGGGGCCTTGCTGGCGCAAGCGCTGCAGAACAGCCCGGCAGCCATGCAGATGCAGGGCAAGAACGACCTGGCGATTGCGGTACTCGCGACGGTTGGCGCGTTCAGCCCGTCGCTGCTGCTGGGTACCGCCGGCTGGAGCGGCACCAATGCCATTTGCATGGCCCTGTGCATCGTGCTGCTGGTGGCAACCGCCGGGTTGCTGCAGCGCAAGGTACCAGGGCCTGCCGCGGCCAACTAGCTGGCCAGGCCTCGCCTGTTGACGCTAGGCGCGTGGCGATCGGCTCAGGCGCCGTGGCACTTCTTGAATTTCTTCTCGCTGCCGCACGGGCACGGGTCGTTCCGGCCAACGTCCTTCAGGGCGTTGCGTACCGGCTCCTGGTGGCCGTGGTTGCAGTGCGGGCCGTGTACATGGCCATGATCCTGGTGGTGATCATGGTCGTGATCGTGGTTGCAGTCAGGGCCATGGACGTGAGGTTGCTGGGACATTGCAGGGTTACTCCGGGTTGAGATCGCCGGGGATTATCTCACCACTGCGCGACAAGTGCAGGTCCCGATGCACGATCAACCCGGTCGCCAGCTCGCCCTGCAGGGTGTAATGCAGCGGTTGCCCGCTTTTGAGCAGCTTGGCCAGGGGTTTGAGCTGCCGCCACAGGTTGGTCCGCGCGGTGATCTTGAAGGTGCGCCGGGCGTGCCCGCCCACGCTGCGCCAGATGCTGGCTTCATCCTCCACCAGCAGCAGGTCGTTGAGGCGTATCGCGTAGGCCAGGTTGCGGATGAACAGGCGGCTGTCGTTGGGGTTGTCGACCCTCAGGTGCAACACGAACTCCTGCTCCAGCAACCTCGCCTTGACCGTTTCCACCTCGACCAGGTGCACCTCGGGCTCGCGCCAGTCGTCGCCCCCCCAGCTGACACACCCCGCCAGCAGCGCCAGCCAGGCGATCAGCGTAGCCAGCAGCAGCGACCGGGCGCGGGCGATCATGCTCAGCTACCCACGTAACTGGCGCAGCATTTCTTGAACTTCTGCCCGCTGGCGCAGGGGCAAGGGTCGTTGCGCCCCGCCTTCAGGCCGACTGTTGGGTCAATGAAGTACCAGCGCCCATCATGCTGGACGAACGCCGAGCGTTCGCGGTGCTGATGGTCGCCGTCCTGATCGTGCCAGCGTGCGCTGAAGGTGACAAAGCCATGCTCCGGCTGGCCGCCCAGCACTTCCGCCTTTTCCACCTCCAGGCCCAGCCAGGTGCTCTGGGCGCTCCAGGCAGCCATGGCGGCACGATCAAGACCGGCTTGCTGGGCCGGCAGGGTGGTGGCCACCAGGTAGTCCATCAGGCCCAGCACATAAGCACTGTAGCGTGAGCGCATCAATGCCTGGGCATCCGGTGCCGGGGTGCCGGCATGGTAGTGCCCGCAGCAGGCATCGAGCAGGTTGCCACTGCCACAAGGGCAGACCGAGACACTCATCATCACCACCAGTACTTGCCGAAGTTTTCAGGGTTGGCCCAGAACCTGGCGTTCAGCCAGTCGGGGACCTGTTTGTAATCATGTAGATCATAGGTGAACAGGCTCAGCACCTGCTGGTCACGGCGAAATTTCTCGCTGGCCGACAGCGCCAGGGCGAAGAAGTCGGTGTCCTGCCAGCCGCAGGCACCCAGGTCGGCCAGCACCGCGACACGGCTGGCATTGAGGTTGCGGATGCCGCCGAGCAGTTCCAGGCCGGCGCGCTTGGGCAGGTGCTCCAGGCAGTCGACCAGCACCGCCAGGTCGAAACGCTGGGCTGCCAGTTCGGCTGGCAGCGGGCCCGGTGCAGCGCTGGCGATGGTCACCTGTGGGTGCGCCTGGGCAAAGGCGTCCAGGGCTGGAAAGCGCGTGCCGACCAGCAGCAGGCGTTGCGGGGTGAAACGCTCTAGCAGGGCTGCCAGGGCCTGCTGCGGGGTGCGTTGGGAAAAACCGTCGGTCATTGCCAATCCTCGTTCAAGTTGTCCAAGACTAGCGGTCCGGCGCGCGCGGGCAAAGCGGCATGTGACCGTGTCGTGGCTTATTGGTGGCAGGGTTGGAGTGCGCGGTCTTTACTCCCAGAGATCGGCCTTATGCCGATTCCCCCTAGGAGAAGCAATGAAATGAGCATAGTACGCACAGCGTTACCCCTGGTACTGCTGACCAGTGTGTTGACTGGTTGTGCAGGTTTGCAAAAAACCGACTGGCCTAAATGTGCCGCCGTCGGGGGTGTAGGCGGCGCCGCCCTGGGTGCCATCGAGAGTTCCAGCTGGGCTGGCTGGGGCGCGTTGCTGGGCGGTGGCCTGGCGGCGGGCTACTGCTGGGCTCACGGTGATGGCGACGAGGATGGCGATGGCGTTCCGGACAGCCGCGACAAGTGCCCCGGCACCCCGCGCGGCGTGCAGGTCGATGCCAATGGCTGCCCACCAGAGCCGGCCCCGGTGGTTGAGGAAGTGGTGGTGCAGAAAGAAGAAGTCATCGTCATCCGCGATGTGCACTTCGAGTTCGACTCTGCGCGGCTGACCGCCCGTGACAAGGAGCGCCTCAATACCATTGCCACGCGCCTGAAACAGGAAGCGCCTTCTGCCCGCCTGAGTGTCAGCGGCCATACCGACAGCGTCGGCTCCGACAGCTACAACCAGAAACTGTCCGAGCGCCGTGCCCACTCGGTGACCGACTACCTGGTCGAGAGCGGTGTACCGCGCAGCAGCTTCGTTTCGGTGGTAGGTGCCGGTGAAACCCAGCCAGTGGCGGACAATGCCACGGCCGAAGGGCGCTCCATGAACCGTCGTACCGAGATCAAGATCCAGCGCTGAAGGTTTGCGCTCTGCAGTCTGTGTGATACCGAGCGCCGCCCAGGCGGCGCTCGGTATCCCGGGCGATGGAAGGGTAAAGGGGGCAGCCCCCCAGCCTGGCTTTCAAAACGGTAGGGAGAACGCCATGAAGTTCATCCTGGGACTGGGCAAGGTCCTGACGGTCGCTTTCTGGGGAGTGCTGCTGTTCAACCAGCTGGTGCCGCAACCGTTGCCCTTCAATCTGCTGATCAATGCCACGGGCATCGTGTTGCTGGGGCTGCACCTGCTGGAAGTGCTGTTTTTCAATGGCAGCCTGCGAGGGCGCAGCCACCGCTGGTTCGACCGGCTGCAGATAGTGTTGACGGGGATTTTTCATGTGATGTCCATTCCCCGGGTGCGGAAGGTGCGGCGGGATGGTTGAGGGGAAGCGGCGGCGCTCGATCTCACAGGCGCTGAATGTGCTGCGGCTGGCCCAACTGTCACACCATCCCCCGCGAGCTGGCCACCGCCACCACGGCAATCCCCAGCAGCAGGTTAACCCCCACCATCCGCCGAATCCGTCCCAGCACCGCTGCACCCGCCGCCCAGTCCTCGGCCTGGACAGCCGCCTTCAGTTCCGGCAGCAGCAACGCCTGCACGCGCAAGAACAGGGCAAACATGGCAATTCCCCCGCCAATCATCACCTGTACATACTTCGGCGCAGTCTCGAAACCGCTGAAACGCATGTGCAACATGCCGATACCACTTATCGCCAAGATCGCCACCGCCAGCCAGACCCAGCCGAAGAAGCGTCGGAAAACTTCCACCCACAGACGCAGCCGCGCAGGGCCCTCAAGGGCTGCAACCGTTGCCGGGCGCAGCACCAGCCAGGCGAAGAACATGCCGCCGACCCACACCAGGGCGGCCAGAACATGCAGTGTGTAGGGCAGGGCAAAGGCAAGCATCAGGATCTCCATGCGGCACAAAGGGCAATAGCGGGGTATGATAGCCGCCCCATGCGAAACACTGAAAATATATCCAGCCCTCCGGGCGCCTGCAGACCATGATCAGCACCGAACTCAAAGCCACCATCCAGGGCGCCTACTCGCGTTTTCTCGAAGCCAAGAGCCTCAAGCCGCGCTATGGCCAGCGCCTGATGATCGCCGAAGTGGCCAAAGTGCTCGGCGACATTGCCTGCGACGATGAAGGCCGCCGTGCCGGCGAGCCCGCCGTGGTGGCAGTGGAGGCGGGCACCGGTACCGGCAAGACGGTGGCCTACAGCCTGGCCGCCATTCCGGCCGCCAAGGCTGCCGGCAAGCGCCTGGTCATCGCCACTGCCACCGTCGCCCTGCAGGAGCAGATCGTCTTCAAGGACCTGCCCGACCTGATGCGCAACAGCGGGCTCAATTTCAGCTTCGCCCTGGCCAAGGGCCGTGGCCGTTACCTGTGCCTGTCCAAACTCGACATCCTGCTGCAGGAGGGCCACGCCCAGTCGGCCACCGCGCAGCTGTTCGAGGAAGAAGGCTTCCACATCGAAGTCGACGAGCGCAGCCAGAAGCTGTTCAACAGCATGATCGAGAAACTCGCCGGCAACCGCTGGGACGGTGACCGTGACAGCTGGCCCGAGGCCCTGGAAGACCAGGACTGGGCACGCCTGACCACCGACCACAGCCAGTGCACCGGCCGCCACTGCCCGAACTTCCAGCAGTGCGTGTTCTACAAGGCCCGCGAGGGCATGGGCAAGGTCGACGTTATTGTCACCAACCACGACATGGTCCTGGCCGACCTGGCGCTGGGCGGCGGGGCGGTACTGCCTGACCCGCGCGACACCATGTACGTGTTCGACGAAGGCCATCACCTGCCAGACAAGGCGATCGGCCATTTCGCTCATTATTCGCGCTTGCGTTCCACTGCCGACTGGCTGGAGCAGACCGCCAAGAACCTCACCAAGCTGCTGGCCCAGCACCCGCTGCCCGGCGACCTGGGCAAGTACATCGAGCAGGTGCCCGAACTGGCGCGTGAAGTGCGCACCCAGCAGCAGTTCATGTTCACCCTGTGCGAGCAGGTTGCCGACTTCCGCCCCACCGAGGACACCGAGGGCCGCGAGCGCCCGCGCTACCGCTTCGAGGGTGGCGTGGTGCCGGAGCAGATCCGCGAAGTGGGCATCGAGTTGAAAAAGGGCTTTGCCCGCCTCAACGACCTGTTCACCCGCCTGGCCGACCTGCTCAAGGAAGGCATGGATGGCGAGGTAAGCATTGGTATCGCCAGCCATCAGGCCGAGGAGTGGTACCCGCTGTTCGGTAGCCTGGTCACCCGTGCCCAGGGCAACTGGGAGCTGTGGACGGCCTTTACCGCCGAAGACCCGGAGGACAGCCCGCCCATGGCCCGCTGGCTGACCCTGGCCGAAAGCGGTGCGCTGTTCGACATCGAGGTCAACGCCAGCCCTATCCTCGCCGCCGAAATGCTCCGCCGCAGCTTGTGGAGCGTTGCCCACGGTGCGCTGGTGACGTCGGCGACATTGACCGCGCTGGGCAAGTTCGACAGGTTCCGCATGCGTTCGGGCCTGCCCCGCGATGCGGTCACCTGCGTGGTGCCCAGCCCGTTCGTGCATGGCGATGCCGGTGTGCTGCGGGTCCCCGACCTGCAGGCCGACCCCCGCGACGCGGCGGCACATACTGCGGCGATCATCCGCGAGCTGCCAAATATCGTCGAAGGTGCCCGCGGCGCGCTGGTGCTGTTCTCTTCGCGCAAGCAGATGCAGGAAGTGTTCGACGGCCTGGACCGTGACTGGCGCAAGCTGGTGCTTATCCAGGGCAACCTGTCCAAGCAGGAAACCCTGAACAAGCACAAGGCGCGGGTAGACGATGGCCAGCACAGCGTACTGTTCGGCCTGGCCAGCTTTGCCGAGGGTGTCGACCTTCCTGGTGCGTACTGCGAGCATGTGGTGATCGCCAAGATTCCGTTTGCCGTGCCCGATGACCCCGTGGAAGCCGCGCTGGCGGAGTGGATCGAGGCCCGTGGTGGCAACCCGTTCATGGAAATCGCCGTGCCCGACGCCTCGCTGCGCCTGATCCAGGCTTGCGGCCGCCTGCTGCGTACCGAGCAGGATCGCGGCGTCATCACCTTGCTTGACCGGCGCCTGGTCACCCAACGCTACGGCAAGGCTATTCTCAATGCGCTGCCGCCGTTCCGGCGGGAGATTTCCTGACCGTCGGAGCACTTGCTCCGGCGCGTTGTCCACTACTCAGCCCTGGGCCATGATGGCCCTGAAGGAGAGCCACAGCCTTATGGTCCGTCGCACCCTGCCCGCCGTTTTTGCCCTGTTGTTCAGCTCGCCGTTGCTGGCCGGGCAGCAGACGCTGTTCAGCTTCGTGCGCCCGGCCTCGGTGGTCAACGTGGTCACCGAGGATGCCGGCATGCCGCAGTACAACGCGGAACAGACGGCCGAAGGCGAGGTATTGCGCCGTGTGGTGTTCAACCCGGCCGAGCGGCCGACCCTGCGCCTGAGCCCCCAAGCCGGCGTGTGGGACTGGTCCGCCGGGCAGTTTCTCACCTTGCGCCTGCAAAGTGCCATGGACTGGGCGCTGACCGTGGATGTCACGGTGCAAGGCAGCGATGGTCGTACATTGACCAGCCGCATCGACTTGCCGGCGGGCCCTGCCCAGACCGTGATAGTGCCGCTGACAGCCAGCTCGCCGTTGAGCCAGGGCATGCGTGCCGGCCCGCCGATGCCATGGAACCATGGCGGCCAGCGCCTGCTGCTGACCAGCAGCGTCGGTGCGCTCGACCTCAAGCAGGTGGCTTCGGTCAGCCTCAGTATCCCCAACCCCAAGGCAGCGCAAAACCTGCTGATCGAACGGGTTGGCATTCAGGATGACGACCAGGCCTACCAGGCGGCTTACCATGAGCTGATCGATGCCTACGGCCAGTCCACCCGCGCCCAATGGCCGGAAAAGATCGCCAATGACGAACAGCTGAAGGCGACCGGTGCGCGTGAGCAGCAACAACTCAAAGGCTGGCTGGCAGAGCGTGGCAAGCAGCAGCTGGACGCTTACGGCGGGCTGCTGGCCGGGCCGGCATTCGAGCCCAAGGGCTTCTTCCGCACCGAAAAGCGTGATGGCCGCTGGTACCTGTTAACGCCGGACGGCCACCCGTTCTATTCCCTGGGGGTCAACGCAGTAGCTGCCGATGGCGGTCGCACCTATATCGCCGGGCGTGAGGGCATGTTCAAAGGGTTGCCTGCCGAGGGCGACGAACTGGCCGCGTTCTATGGCGAAGGCAACAACGACGATGGCAATGCCTCTTCGCAAGGGCGCAACTTCAAAAAGGGGCGCTGGTTCGATTTCTATGCCGCCAATGTCCAGCGCACCTATGGCAAACCCTGCCCGCCCGCAGCAGAAGGGCAGCCGGCCAACTGCCCGCCGCTGGTGCTGGATGCTGCCCGCTGGCAGGGGCACGCACTCGACCGCCTGCAGGCCTGGGGTTTCAATACGGTCGGCAACTGGAGTGAACCCGGCCTTGCCCAGGCCAGGCGCATGCCGTACACCCTGCCGTTGGCGATCGTGGGTGATTACGCCAGCATCAGTACCGGCATGGACTGGTGGGGCCGCATGCCCGACCCGTTCGACCCGCGCTTTGCCATGGCCACCGAACGCGCCGTGGCCATTGCTGCCCGCGATCACCGGGACGACCCCTGGCTGGTGGGCTACTTCGCCGACAACGAGTTGGCCTGGGCCGCCCCCGGCAGTGACCCCAAGGCCCGATACGGTCTGGCCTACGGCACCTTGCGCTTGACTACCGATGTGCCGGCCAAGCGCGCGTTCCTCAAGCAGTTGCGCGACAAATACCGCAACCAGGAAGGCCTGTCCAAGGCCTGGGGCATCGAGCTGGCTGCCTGGGAGCTGATGGAAGACCCAGGCTTCGAGGCGCCGCTGCCCAGCGCAGAGCACCCGGAAATCGAACGTGACTATCAGCACTTCCAGCAAGTGTTCGCCGAAACCTACTTCCGCACCATTGCCGATTCGCTGCGCTGGCACGCCCCCAATCACCTGCTGCTCGGTGGCCGCTACGCCGTCAGCACGCCGGAGGCGGTCAACGCCTGCGCCGAGTTCTGTGATGTGCTCAGCTTCAACTTCTATACCCTCAAGCCGCAGGACGGCTACGACTTCGCCCGCCTGGCCGAGCTGGACAAACCGGTGCTGGTATCGGAGTTCCAGTTTGGTTCGCGTGATCGCGGGCCGTTCTGGCCGGGGCCGCTGGAAGTGGCGCGGGAAGAAGACCGTGGCCCGGCCTATGGCAATTTCCTCAAAGCGGCCATGGCGCAGCCGATGATCGTCGGCGCGCACTGGTTCCAGTACCTCGACCAGCCGGCCAGTGGCCGCTTGCTCGATGGTGAGAACGGGCACCTCGGGCTGGTGGCGATCACCGATGTGCCGTACCCGGGGTTCGTCGATGCCGTGCGCAAGAGCAACCTGCAGGCTTTGGCCGAGCTCCGCGCCCAACTGGAAAAGCCAGCCCCGTAGCACGGGCTGCTGCGGTCTGTGCATGAGCGGCCTGGTGTTGCGATGAATACCGTTCATCGCGACCACCCAGCCCAAGCCAGTTTGCAAAACGCCAAACTACTGAAACAATGCACACCCTTTTGGATATGGTCGTACGGAGAACAGCGGGTGCAGATCCAGGGTCACTATGAGCTGAAGTTCGAAGCCGTGCGCGAAGCGTTCGCCGCGCTGTTCGATGATCCCCAGGAGCGTGGCGCCGCGCTGTGCATTCAGGTGGGGGGCGAGACGGTCGTCGACCTGTGGGCTGGCAGTGCCGACAAGGATGGCCAGCAGGCCTGGCACAGCGATACCATCGCCAACCTGTTCTCCTGTACCAAGACCTTCACCGCCGTTACCGCCTTGCAGTTGGTGGGCGAGGGCAAGCTGGGTCTCGATGCCCCGGTTGCCAATTACTGGCCCGAGTTCGCCCAGGGTGGTAAACAGTCGATTACCCTGCGCCACCTGCTCAGTCACCGTGCCGGCTTGCCGGCCATCCGTGAACTGTTGCCGGCCGAAGCGCTGTATGACTGGCAGACCATGGTCGATGCCCTGGCTGCGGAAACTCCATGGTGGACGCCCGGTAGCGAACATGGCTATGCCGCCATCACCTATGGCTGGTTGATCGGCGAGCTGATTCGCCGTGCCGACGGCCGCGGCCCCGGCGACTCGATCGTGGCCCGCACCGCGCGCCCGTTGGGGCTGGACTTCCATGTAGGCCTGGCGGATGAGGAGTTCCACCGCGTGGCGCATATCGCCCGCGGCAAAGGCAACCCTGGCGATGCTGCAGCACAGCGCCTGTTGCAGGTGACCATGCGTGAACCCGAGGCACTTTCGACCCGTGCGTTCACCAACCCGCCGGCGATCCTCACCAGTACCAACAAGCCGGAATGGCGACGCATGCAGCAGCCGGCGGCCAACGGCCATGGCAATGCACGTAGCCTGGCGGGCTTTTATGCCGGTCTGCTGGACGGCAGCCTGCTCGAATCCGAACTGCTCGACGAATTGACCCGCGAGCACAGCCTCGGCCAGGACCGCACCTTGCTCACCCAGACCCGTTTCGGCCTGGGCTGCATGCTCGACCAGCCGGATGTGGCCAATGCCACCTTCGGCCTCGGCGCCCGCGCCTTCGGCCACCCCGGCGCCGGTGGGTCGGTCGGGTTCGCCGACCCGGAGCACGATGTGGCCTTCGGTTTCGTGGTCAATACCCTCGGCCCTTATGTGCTCATGGACCCACGAGCCCAGAAACTGGTACGTGTCCTTGCCAGTTGCCTTTGATCGGGTAACGCGGGTATTGCCCCACCCCTTTGACTATCCTCATTGCCAACGCCTGAAGTGTGTGGGCAAATTTTCTTTCTATTTCATGGTGTATCGCTGATGTCTTCACATAAAACCTTAGCACTCGCCCTGTGCCTGACCGCCGTCACCGGCTGTGCCAGCCACTCCCCGGACGGCTCCAAGACCAGTGGCTCGAGCTGGTGGCCCTTTGGTTCGGACAAGGTTGCCGAGCAGGAAGTGAAGCAAGCCGTCAGCGAAAACGTCGCCAAGGCCGACGCCAAGTCCGAGAGTGCCAGCCGCTGGTGGTGGCCGTTTGGGGGTGACGACAAGCAGGCCAAGGGGCCAGTCGTGCCGAAGATCGACCAGAAGGCCACCCAGGCCTGGCTGGACGAGTACGAGCCCAAGCTGCGTGAAGCGATCAAGGACAGCAAGCTGGAGCTGGAGCGCCGCGACAACGTGCTGGCCGTCACCATCCCGGTGGACAGCGCGTACAACCCTGACCGCCCGAACATGCTGCTGCCCATGACCCTCGGCCCCATCACCCGCGTGGCCAAAACGGTTGAGGGCGACCCCAAGACCGCCGTGCTGGTGCTGGGCCATGCCGACACCAGTGGTGCTGCCGCTGCCAACCAGAAGCTCAGCCTGGAGCGCGCCGCTTCGGTGTCGGCCATCTTCCGCCTCAGTGGCTTGCAACGTGACCGCCTGACGCTCAAGGGCATGGGTTCGGTCATGCCGCGCGCCGCCAACGACAGCGCCGAGGGCCGTGCCCTGAACCGCCGCGTGGAAATGCTGCTGACGCCGCAGAACACCATGGTCGCATTGCTGGCCAAATATCAGCAGGCTACCCCGGCACCGACCCCGGCCTCGATGGTGGCGGTGCAGGATGCCAAGGCACCTGCAGCCAAGGTCGCTGACAGCAAGCCTGCAGCCAAACCTGCGGCGAAAAAACCGGCAGCCAAGGCCAAGGCCCCGGTAAAAGCCACCGCCAAGAAGAAAGCCGCGCCGGCCAAACCGGTCGCCAAGAAAGCTACCGCGGACAAGAAAGTAGCTTCCAACAGCCCTGCGAAGACCAATTGATCGTCAAGGAACGCAGCAATGACCCAATCCCTGGCCGATATGCGCCGCGACTACACCCGTGATGGCCTGGCTGAAGCCCAGGCGCCGGGCGAGCCATTCGCCTTGTTCCACCAGTGGTTTGCCGATGCGGTGAAAACCGAGCAGGCGCCGGTGGAAGCCAACGCCATGACCATTGCCACGGTCGATGGTGACGGTCGCCCGCACTGCCGCGTGTTGCTGCTGAAGGGGCTCGATGAGCGGGGTTTCACCTTCTTTACCAACTACGACAGTGCCAAGGGCCAGCAGCTACAGGCCAACCCTTTCGCTGCCATGACCTTCTTCTGGCCGGCGCTGGAGCGCCAGGTACGTATTGAAGGGCGGGTGGAAAAGGTCACGGCCAAGGAGTCGGACGACTACTACCAGGTGCGCCCGCTCGGCAGCCGCCTGGGGGCCTGGGCTTCGCCGCAAAGCCGGGTGATTGCCGGTCGTGAGGAGCTTGAGGGCCTGGTCAAGGCCACCGAGGCGCGCTTCTCTGACACCCAGCCGCATTGCCCTGAACACTGGGGTGGCTACCGTTTGCTGCCGGAGCGCATCGAGTTCTGGCAGGGGCGTTCAAGCCGCCTGCATGACCGGTTGAACTATCGGCTGGTCGACGGGCAATGGCTGCGGGAGCGGCTGGCACCCTGATATCCTGGGGGCTGCCTTGCTGCCCCCGCAAACCCACCAGGCTAGCGCGAATAACCCTTCGCCTCCCGCTGCAACCATCCCGCCAACTGCTTGCGCCCCACCTTCTGCGTCCGCGCCTGCTGCAATCGTTGCAGCATATAGGCGCGTTTGCCCGGGTCTGCCCCCGCCAGCGACAATGCCAGGTCGCGGTCCATCCAGCGGCGAATGCGCAGGTACAACCAGCCGTGGAAATACAGCCCTGCAGCGGTTGTGACCACGATGATGAAGTAATCCATGGCTATTCTTGGTCTCACTTGAATGGCGCTTGGCACAGCCGCAGCGGCTGTACCCCGGCTGAATGAAAACAATTTTATTGCGTTTGTACCGTGACAGCGGTCAACGTGCAGCGTCTAATAAGCACCTGACTTATGGAGATTTTACCCATGCGTACATCCGCTTTGCTGGTGGCAACCTTCACCACCATGTCGCTGCTGCTGGGGGGCTGTGCCTCGAGCCTGACCGGCGATAGCTACTCTCGTGACGAGGCCCGCCGCGTGCAAACCGTGCGTATGGGCACCATCGAATCCCTGCGCCCGGTCAAGATCGAGGGCACCAAGACCCCGATCGGCGGTGGTGCGGGTGCCATCGTCGGTGGTGTTGCCGGCAGCGCCGTGGGCGGTGGCCGTGGCAGCATCGTTGCCGCTGTGATCGGCGCCGTGGCCGGTGGCCTGGCAGGTTCCGCCGCCGAAGAAGGGCTGACTCGCACCCAGGGTGTCGAGATCACCGTGCGTGAAGACGACGGCAGCATGCGTGCCTACGTGCAGGCTGTGCAAGAGAACGAGATTTTCCGCGTTGGCGACCGCGTGCGCATCATGACCGTCGACGGTACCAGCCGCGTCTCGCACTGACCGTACCGCAACTACAGAAAACCCCGACATGGCTGCTCGCCAGTCGGGGTTTTTTCATGCTGCGGGTGTATCAGTGGATGGCGGGTTTGCGGCTGGCCATGGCAGTGATGGTATAGCCAAGCACTGCGGCGAGGAACGAACCGGTGAGAATGCCCATGCGGTCCATGCCTGCGAACTCGCTACTGCCGGGCTCGAAGGCGAGTGAGCCCACGAACAGGCTCATGGTAAAACCAATCCCGCACAGGATTGCGACGCCAAACATTTGCCCCCAGCGGGCACCTGCCGGCAAAGCGGCGATGCCGAGTTTGACCGCTAGCCAGGTCAGGCCGAAAACACCTACGGTCTTGCCCAGCAGCAGGCCAATCGCGATACCCATCGGCACTGGGTGGGTGAAGCTGTCGATGGTCATGCCAGCCAGTGAAACCCCGGCATTGGCAAACGCGAACAGCGGCAGAATCGCGTAGGCCACCCAAGGGTGCAGCGCATGCTCGAGGGCCAGCAGGGGCGAAGCTTCTGCATTGCGGGTACGCAGCGGGATGCAAAAGGCCAGGGTGACTCCGGCCAGTGTGGCATGCACGCCACTCTTGAGCACGCACACCCACAGGATCAGGCCAACGACCATGTACGGCCCTAATTTGAACACCCCAAGCCGGTTCATCGCGACCAGCGTGACCAGGCAGCCGGCCGCGAGCATCAGCGACAAGCTTGACAGGGTGCCTGAGTAGAACAGGGCGATGACAATAATCGCACCCAGGTCGTCGATGATCGCCAGGGTCATCAGGAACAGCTTCAGTGACGCCGGAACGCGCCTGCCCAACAAGGCCAGAACGCCCAGGGCAAAGGCAATGTCGGTAGCAGTGGGGATCGCCCAGCCCGTCACGGCAGCCGGGTTGTCGCGGTTGATGAACCAGTAGAGCAATGCGGGTACTACCATGCCGCCGACGGCGGCGGTAGCAGGCAGAATTACCTGCGACGGCTTTGACAGCTGGCCGTCGACCACCTCGCGCTTGACCTCCAGGCCGATAAGCAGGAAGAACAGGGCCATCAGACCGTCGTTGATCCACAGCAGCAACGGCTTGGCGATGTTCAGCGCGCCAACCTGGACGGCGACGGGGATGTCCAGCAGGCCGCTGTACAGGTAGGAAAGCGGCGAGTTGTTCATGACCAGGGCCAGAATGGCGGCGACGATCAGCAGCACGCCGCTGGCGGCTTCTAGCTGGAAGAAACGGGTAAACAGGCTACGCACGGGCTATGGGCTCTCCATGAGCAGTTTACGAATGGAATGGGCGTACACCCTGGTCTGTGGCGATATGCTTTGAAATAAAAACTATATTCGTTTTTGTTATATGGGGTTACTGCCAAGCCTGGTGCAAGCCTAGATGCATATTGAGGGGAAGGGTGGAGGGGAAGTCAGACTGGTGTGGCGGAATTCTCTGAGGTTTGTACGGCCCCTTCGCGGGTGAACCCGCTCCCACAAGTACCCCACATGATTCAGCCATGTGGAAAATCCTGTGGGAGCGGGTTCACCCGCGAAGGGGCCCGTACAGGCATTCGAAATTACAGGGCGAGCATATCCCGCGCCACCGCCTCTGCAATGCGAATCCCGTCGACACCTGCCGACAGGATACCGCCCGCATACCCGGCCCCTTCTCCTGCCGGGAACAGCCCCCTGAGGTTCAGGCTCTGGAAATCCTCCCCACGGGTAATCCGCAGCGGCGAGGAAGTACGCGTCTCGATCCCGGTCAACACTGCGTCATGCAGGTTGTAGCCCTTGATCTGCCGGTCGAAGGCTGGCAGCGCCTCACGGATAGCCTCGATGGCGAAGTCCGGCAGGCTTGGCGCCAGGTCACCCAGGGTCACACCCGGTTTGTAGGACGGCTCGACACTGCCCAGCGCTGTCGAAGCGCGGCCGGCGACGAAGTCACCCACCAGCTGCGCTGGCGCCTGGTAGTTGCTGCCACCCATCACGTAGGCGTGTGCCTCCAGGCGCTCCTGCAGTTCGATGCCGGCCAGTGGGCCGCCCGGGTAGTCGCGTTCGGGGTCGATGCCGACAACGATACCCGAGTTGGCATTGCGTTCGTTACGCGAGTACTGGCTCATGCCGTTGGTGACCACCCGGCCCGGCTCGCTGGTGGCAGCGACCACGGTGCCGCCCGGGCACATGCAGAAGCTATACACCGACCGGCCGTTCTTGGCGTGGTAGACCAGCTTGTAGTCGGCGGCACCCAGTTTCGGGTGACCGGCATATTTACCCAGGCGCGCCTTGTCGATCAGCGTTTGCGGGTGCTCGATACGGAAGCCCACCGAGAACGGCTTGGCCTCCATGAACACGCCCTTGGCGTGCAACATGCGGAAGGTGTCGCGGGCACTGTGGCCGAGGGCCAGTACCACATGGCGCGAATGCAGCTGCTCGCCGCTCTCCAGGACCACGCCGGTCACCTGGCCGTCGTCGATCAGCAGGTCGCTGACCTTCTCCTGAAAGCGCACCTCGGCGCCCATGGCGATCATGTCCTGGCGCATCTGCTCGACCATGCCGGTGAGGCGGAAGGTACCGATGTGCGGCTTGTTGATGTACAGGATCTCGTCCGGGGCACCGGCCTTGACGAACTCTTCGAGCACTTTGCGGCCGTGGTGTTGCGGGTCCTTGATCTGGCTATACAGCTTGCCGTCGGAGAAGGTCCCGGCGCCACCTTCACCGAACTGCACATTGGACTCGGGATTGAGCACGCTTTTGCGCCACAGGCCCCAGGTGTCCTTGGTGCGCTGGCGCACTTCCTTGCCGCGTTCGAGGATGATCGGCTTGAAGCCCATTTGCGCCAGCAGCAAGCCGGCGAAGATACCGCAGGGGCCGAAGCCGACCACGATCGGACGTTGTTCAAGGTTGGCCGGGGCCTGGCCGACGTACTTGTAGGTGACGTCGGGTGCCACGCCGATATTGCGATCATCGGCGAACTTGAGCAGCAGCTCGGCTTCGTTGCTGGCTTCCAGGTCGATGGTGTAGATGAACAGCAGTTCGCTGTTCTTCTTGCGCGCATCGTAGCTGCGCTTGAACAGGTTGAAGCTGATCAGTTGCTCGTCGCGGATGCCCAGGCGCTGGATGATGGCATCACGCAGGGCTTCGTCGGGATGGTCCAGGGGCAGCTTCAGTTCGGTGATTCGTAGCATGGCAGGGTCCAGTATCCCGGCCATGGGCGGCCGGCGGCTTTACACAAACCGCCAAGTATAAGCTGTTAGCCGCCCCGACTGGCAGGATAAAAAGCGCCCGGCGATCAGTTGTCGCGCGCGCCGCCGTAGTAGCCGCAGCCCTGCAAGGTCTTGCCGTCGATGCGCAGTTCGGCGCGCAGGTGGTAGATGGCGCCTGTGGCGCTGCCCACGCAGCGCTGCGGTGCGACCCACAGTTCGACGTGCTGGCCGTTGGCTTCGCTGCTCAGGGTAAGGCCGCCGCCGGGTACTTCTTCTTCCAGGAAGGGCAGGGGCAGGGGGGGCTGGCCGACGCGGTTGAGCACCATGCCCTTGCCGCTGGCCTTGATGTCCCAGTCCGGCTCATGACCGTTGGCGCGCAGCGTCAGCTGCTTGAAATTGGGGTCTTCGCAGGCACGCGTGGACGGTTCCAGGCGGTACAGGCGGCGCACCTCGAACTGGCCGTCGTTATTGGCCTGCTTGGTCCCGGCGAGGCGGCCACGGACGTCGGCGAACAGTTTGTCATTTGCGTCTTCGGCGAGATTGGCGGCTTCTTGCAGGATGCCGGTGGCGCCGACGTCGTTGATCACGAAGGTACGGTTTTCGCTGCAGGGCTTGAACAGCAGCTGGCCGCCGGCGGCGCGCAGCTCGCCCTGCATGCGCGTGGTGCCGATGTTCGGGTCGCTGGGGGCGTCAGCCATGAGCTGGCAGCCGGCGAACAGGGGCAGCATGGCGGTGAGCAGCAGGGTGGGGGTGAGGCGCATGATAGGGCAGGCTCCGGGATCTTTGCCGTGAAAGCGGGCCACGTTACGCAGGCTGGCGGTGGATCTCAAGTTAATGGTTGCTTGTGCGGGCCTCTTCGCGGGTAAACCCGCTCCCACAGGTACGGCGCCAGATTCAAGCATGGTGCTACCTCTGTGGGAGCGGGTTTACCCGCGAAAGGGCCGGCAATGGCAATTCATTCCTTGCAGGCATTAAAAAGGGCCCGAAGGCCCTTTCCCAATCAACCACCCAGATACGCGTCGCGTACCTTGGGGTCGGTCAGCAGTGCCTCACCCGTCCCCTGCATCACCACCCGGCCGTTCTCCAGCACATAGGCGCGGTCTGCGATCTTCAGCGCCTGGTTGGCGTTCTGCTCGACCAGGAACACCGTTACGCCATCACGGCGCAGTTGTTCGATGATGTCGAAGATCTGCTGGATGATGATTGGCGCCAGGCCCAGCGAAGGCTCGTCGAGCAGCAGCAGCTTGGGCTTGCTCATCAGCGCCCGGCCGATGGCCAGCATCTGCTGTTCGCCACCGGACATGGTGCCGCCGCGCTGGATATAGCGTTCCTTCAGGCGCGGGAACAGCTGCAGCACCTTGTCCAGCTGCTCCTGATAGTCGCCCTTGTCGGTGAAGAAACCACCCATGGCCAGGTTTTCCTCGACCGTCAGGCGGGCGAACACGCGGCGACCTTCCGGCACTACCGCGATGCTTTTGCGCATGATGTGCGAGGACGGCTGGCCGACCAGTTCTTCCCCCAGGTACTTGATGCTGCCGCTGTGCGCCTGCGGCGAGCCGCACAGGGTCATCAGCAAGGTCGACTTGCCGGCGCCGTTGGCGCCGATCAGGGTAACGATCTCGCCCTGGTTGATCTCCACGTTGACGCTGTGCAGCGCCTGGATCTTGCCGTAGAAGGTGGAAACGTTTTCGAACTTCAGCATTTACGCTTCCCCCAGGTAGGCTTTGATCACATCAGGGTTGTCGCGGATCTGTTCCGGCGTACCGTGGGCCAGGGGGGTGCCCTGGTTGATCACCACGATATGGTCGGAAATGCTCATCACCAGCTTCATGTCATGCTCGATCAGCAGCACGGTGACGTTGTGCGACTCCCGCAGGTAGGCGATCAGCGCCTTCAGGTCTTCGGTCTCTCTCGGGTTCAGGCCCGCGGCCGGTTCGTCGAGCATGATGATGCGCGGCTGGGTCATCATGCAGCGGGCGATTTCCAGGCGACGCTGCTGGCCGTAGGCGAGGGTGCCGGCGGTACGGTTGGCGAATTCGGTCAGGTTGACCTTCTCCAGCCAGTACTGCGCGCGTTCCATGGCCTCTTTCTCGCTGCGGCGGAAGTTCGGGGTCTTGAACAGGCCGGCGAAGAAGTTGGTGTTGAGGTGGCGGTGCTGGGCAATCAGCAGGTTTTCCAGCGCGGTCATTTCCTTGAACAGGCGCACGTTCTGGAAGGTCCGCACCACGCCCTTGCGGGCGATTTGGTGCCCGGCCAGGCCTTGGATGGGCTGGCCATCGAGCAGGATGGTGCCACCACTGGGCTTGTAGAAACCGGTCAGGCAGTTGAACACGGTGGTCTTGCCGGCGCCGTTCGGGCCGATCAGCGCCACCACCTGTTTTTCCTTGACGGTCAGGGCCACGCCGTTGACCGCCAACAAGCCGCCGAAGCGCATGCTCAGGCCGCTGACTTGCAGAATTTCGCGGCTCATCGACGCAGCTCCATGTGTGGACGTTGCATGGGCAGCAGGCCCTGCGGACGCCAGATCATCATCAACACCATCAGCGCACCGAACATCAGCATCCGGTATTCGCTGAACTCACGCATCAGCTCGGGCAGCAGGATCATTACGATGGCCGCGAGGATCACGCCCAGTTGTGAGCCCATGCCGCCGAGCACGACGATGGCAAGGATGATTGCCGACTCGATGAAGGTGAACGACTCCGGCGTCACCAGGCCCTGGCGCGCGGCGAAGAAGCTGCCGGCGAAGCCGGCAAAGCAGGCACCGAGGGTAAACGCCGAGAGCTTGATGATGGTCGGGTTCAGGCCCAGCGCGCGACAGGCGATCTCGTCTTCGCGCAGCGCTTCCCAGGCACGGCCGATCGGCATGCGCAGCAGGCGGTTGATCACGAACAGCGCCAGCAAGGCCAGCAGCAGCGCCACCAGGTACAGGAAGATCACCTTGTTGATCGAGTTGTATTGCAGCCCGAAGAACTCGTGGAAGGTCTGCATGCCCTCGGCGGCACGGCGTTCGAAGGTGAGCCCGAAGAACTCCGGCTTGGGGATGTTGCTGATGCCGTTGGGGCCGCCAGTCCAGTCGGTAAGGTTGCGCAGGAACAGGCGGATGATCTCGCCGAAGCCCAGGGTCACGATCGCCAGGTAGTCGCCGCGCAGGCGCAGCACCGGGAAGCCGAGCAGGAAGCCGAAGGTGGCGGCCATCAGGCCGGCGATCGGCAGGCACACCCAGAAGCTCCAGCCCAGGTAGTGCGAGAGCATGGCATAGCTGTAGGCGCCGACGGCGTAGAAGCCGACGTAACCGAGATCGAGCAGGCCCGCCAGGCCGACCACGATGTTCAGGCCCAGGCCCAGCAACACGTAGATCAGGATCAGCGTGGCGATATCGACCGCACCGCGCGAGCCGAAGAACGGCCACACCAGTGCGGCAACGATCAGGCCGATGATCACGTAGCGCTGGGTTTTCGGCAGGGTCAGGTAGTTGCTGACAGCCGGCGGGATCAGCTTGCGATCCGAGCGGCGGCCCATCACCGAACTCCACTGCTTGTCGAACAGCACGCGCAGGAACATCAGCACCGAACACACGGCGATGATGCTGATGGTGAACGAACCCTGGCTGTGCACTACCAGGCTGATGCCGTCGATGCTCAGTTTCAGACCCAGCACCGGGAAGGCCACGGCCCATACCAGCAAGGCGCTGAAGAACGCCTGTTTGAGATTTCTGTTCATACTTTTTCAACCTCCGGGCGGCCCAGGATGCCGGTCGGCCGGAATAGCAGGACAAGAACCAACAAGCCGAATGCCACCACGTCCTTGTACTGGTCACCGAAGATATCGGCGCCAAACGCTTCGGCCACGCCCAGCACCAGCCCGCCGAGCATGGCGCCCGGGATGCTGCCGATGCCACCCAGCACCGCCGCGGTGAAGGCCTTCAGGCCCACCAGGAAACCGGCGTTGGGGTTGATCACCCCGTACTGCATGCTCAGCAGCACGGCCGCCACGGCTGCCAGGGCGGCACCGATGACGAAGGTGAGGGCGATGATGTTGTTGGTGTTGATGCCCAGCAGGTTGGCCATCTTGATGTCCTCGGCGCAGGCGCGGCAGGCGCGGCCCAGGCGAGAACGGGAGATGAACAGGGTGAGCAGGGTCATGGCCACCAGGGTGACGACGAACACCAGGATCTGCATGTAGCTGATCAGTACTTCCTCCGCGCCGCCCGGGCCGAACGAGAAACTGCCGGGGATCAGGTTGGGGATGGACTTGTCCTTGGAATCCTGCGAAAGCAGCACGGTGTTCTGCAGGAAGATCGACATGCCGATGGCGGAAATCAGCGGGATCAGGCGGTTGCTGTTGCGCAGGGGGCGGTAGGCAACCCGTTCGATGCTGTAGCCATAGGCACTGGTGACGAAGATCGTCGCGACGAAGGCAACGGTCATCAGGATGGGCAGCGAATGGATACCCATCATGGCCAGGCCCGCCAGGGCGATGAAGGCCACATAGGAACCGATCATGTACACCTCGCCGTGGGCGAAGTTGATCATGCCAATGATGCCGTACACCATCGTGTAACCGATGGCGATCAAGGCATAGGTGCTGCCGATGGTCAATCCATTAACCAGTTGTTGGAAGAAATGGTAGATCTCAGGCATTACAGCGCTCCTAAAAACCTGATTTGCATTTCGCTGGCGGGGGTAGGGCCAGGAAACCGCGGGTGACGGTTTTAAGATTTTCAGGTGAGCCGGCATCCGGATCGCGGCAGCCAGGCTCATGAACCTCGTAAAACAAAGCCCACTGCTCGCACAGTGGGCTTTTTACGGTCAGCTATTTAGTCACGCAGTTACTGAGGGGAGACTTCGGTCTTCGGCTTGCCGAAGTGCCATTCGTAGACCACGAACTTGAAGTCTTTCAGGTCGCCTTTCTCGTCGTAGGCCAGCTCGCCGGTCGGGGTCTTGAAGGTGCCGGCGTGGATGGCGGCTGCCACCTTGTCGGTGTCTTCGGACTTGGCGGCCTTGATACCCTGGGCGATCAGTTCGACAGCCGAGTAGGCCGGGAACACGAACGGGCCGCTTGGGTCCTTGCCGTCTGCCTTGATGGCATCGACGATCTTCTTGTTCTCCGGGTCGGCATCGAACGACTTCGGCAGGGTCACCAGCAGGCCTTCGGAGGCGCCTTGGGCGATCTGCGAGATGGAGTCGTTACCCACGCCTTCCGGGCCCATGAACTTGGCTTTCAGGCCTTTTTCCTGAGCCTGGCGCAGGATCAGGCCCAGCTCTGGGTGGTAGCCACCGTAGTAGACGAAGTCGACGTTGTTCTGCTTGAGCTTCTGGATGATCGAGGAGAAGTCCTTGTCACCGGCATTCAGGCCTTCGAACACGGCAACCTTGGTGCCTTTGCTCTCCAGGGTCTGCTTGACCGCAGTGGCGATGCCTTCACCGTACTGCTGCTTGTCGTGCAGTACCGCGACCACTTTCGGCTTGACGTGGTCGGCGATGTAGTTGCCGGCCGCCGGGCCCTGGGCGCTGTCCAGGCCGATGGTGCGGAAGATCAGCTTGTAGCCACGGGCGGTGATTTCCGGCGAGGTGGCGGCCGGGGTGATCATGATCACGCCTTCGTCTTCGTAGATGTCGGACGCAGGCTGAGTAGAGCTGGAGCACAGGTGGCCGATCACGAACTTGACGCCGTCGTTGACCACTTTGTTGGCGACTGCCACGGCCTGTTTAGGGTCGCATGCGTCGTCGTATTCCTTGGCTTCGAGCATTTTGCCATCGACGCCGCCCGCGGCGTTGATGTCCTTGATGGCTTGCTTGGCGCCGATGAACTGCATGTCGCCGTACTGGGTCACAGGACCCGTCTTGGGACCGGCGATGCCGATCTTGATGGTATCGGCGGCAAACGAATGGCTGGCTACCCCGGCCAGAACCATTGCGGCGAACAGCTTGGAAATCTTGATCATAGTGCTCCACTCATTCTGTTGTAATTCTTATAGTCCTGGCGGCCAGGGCTACAGACCGGGCGGGATTTGCGGCGTGGCCATGCCAACGCGCAAGCCCACCTTCCCCCGGAACATGTCCCGGAACTGTACCGGTACAGTGTAGAGCGCTGTTCGAGCGCTTGAAAAGCGGTCGAAAAGTGCCTGTTTCCCGTGTTGTCGCTTGGTCGACAGAAAGATACAGAAAGGCGCCATCAAACTGCCTGCATCTGCGGCTTTGCCCCGCGAATTCGGGGGCAATCGACCAAATTACTTATTTGAAACCGGGTTTTTCTGCAAAAATGCCGACCTTTTCATTGGCCGATTTTTTGCGGATACCACCCATGACTGATCAAACAAGCACCCTCTATGCCAAATTGCTTGGCGAGACAGCAATCATCGAGTGGAAAGCGCTTGAGCGTTTCTGGGCCAAGGGTGACCTGATTTGGGTCGACCCCCGCCTGGACCTGATCACCGTTGCCGAGGCGATGGCCGAGAATCGCGGCGAGATCTTCGCCAAGTGGCGTAGTGATGGCACTGTTGGGCCGGTCACCGCCGAGCAGGCCCTGGACCTGCAAAGCCGCGATCCAGAGATCTGGGCCGTGGTCGTTTCGCCGTTCATCGTTATTCAGGTAAAAGACCAGAAAGAGGCGTGATCGCTTTTGGTGCGTGAAAATACGCAGCGGCCCCGTTTTGGTGCTTGATGGCGTTCAAGGCGGGTAGAGGTAAGTAACAATTCGGCGTGGCGGTAACAGTTTACGGAATGCGTAATGTGTCCCCAGTTCCGCCAGGCCACGCGCAGCCTTAATGTTCGAACCAGTCAGGAGTCATCGATGAGCACTGCACTACCTTCGCTTGGATTCGCCGGCATCGGCCTGATGGGCCTGCCCATGTGCCGGCGTCTGTTGGCGGCGGGTTACCCGCTGACTGTCTGGAATCGCAGCCCTGACAAGTGCGCGGCGCTGGTCGCCGCTGGCGCGCGCTTGGCCAGCAGCCCGGCGCAACTTTGCCGCGACAGCGACATGGTGCTGTTATGCCTGGCCGACACCGCTGTGGTGCGCGAGGTGGTGTTCGGCATTCAAGGCATTGCCGAGGGTGGGCGTAGTGGCCAGCTGCTTGTCGATTTTTCCAGCCTGGAGCCCACCGCTACCCGCGAAATGGCCAGCGAACTGGCGGCACTGTGTGGCATGGCCTGGCTGGATGCTCCGGTGTCCGGCGGCACCTCCGGTGCCGAGGCCGGCAGCCTGGCGATCATGGTCGGCGGTGAGGCAGCCGACCTGCAACGTGCACGCCCGGTGCTGCAGGTGCTGGGCCAGCGGGTGACGCACATGGGCGCGGTGGGCGCGGGCCAGGTGACCAAGGCTTGTAACCAGATGATCGTGGCCTGCAATGCCCTGGTCATTGCCGAAGTGGTGGCGCTGGCCGAACAGTCGGGGGTTGATGCGACCCTCATCGCCGAAGCCCTGGCGGGTGGTTTTGCCGATTCCAAGCCGCTGCAGATACTCGCACCGCAGATGGCCGAGAGCCGCTTCGAGCCGATCAAGTGGCATGTGCGCACGCTGCTCAAGGACCTCGATGGTGCGGTCAAGTTTTCCCGCGAGCAGGGTTCTGCGACGCCGCTCAGTGGCCTCGCCGCGCAATTGATGCGTCTGCACGGTAGCCAGGGTTACCTGCATAAGGATCCTGCGACCCTGGTAGAGCTGTATCGCAGCAAGGGGTGAGCCCAGCGCCGAGGCGTTGTGGCCGCTCCAGTAGCGGCCGCAGTTCAGCCAGGGGCACAGGGCGCCCCAGCAGGTACCCTTGCAGGTAGTCGCAGCCGTGGCCTTCGAGAAACGCCTGCTGTTCGACGGTTTCCACGCCCTCGCTGACGACCTGCAGGTGCAGGGTATGCGCCATGACGATGATCGCCTGGACAATTTCGCGATCCTTCTGGCTGCCCGGCACATCTTGCAGGAAGGTACGGTCGATCTTCAGTACGTCGAGCGGTAGCCGTTTGAGGTACGCCAGTGATGAGTAACCGGTGCCGAAGTCGTCGATCGACAGCGCAACGCCCAGGGCACGAACACGCTTGAGCAAGCTGACGGTGCGCTGGATATCCCCCATCAAGGCGTTCTCGGTCACCTCCAGCTCCAGCTGGCGGGGCGCGAGGCCGGCGTGGAACAACGCCTTCTCTACCTCTGCGGGAAGTTCGTCGTGGCTGAGGGTGACCGCAGAGCAATTCACGGTGACCTTGAGCTCGCCATAACCGTGGCGTTGCAAGTGGGCCAGGTCGGCGCAGGCGTGGCGCAGTACCCACAGGTCGAGGTCGATGATCAGGCCGTTGGCTTCGGCGATGCCGATAAACCGGTCGGGCCCGAGCAGGCCGTGTTGCGGATGCTGCCAACGGACCAGGGCTTCCAGTTTGGCCACTTGCCCGCTGCGCAGGTCAAAGATCGGCTGGTAGTGTACGCACAGCCCACGCTCTTCGAGCAGGGCCAGGCGCAGCTCTTCTTCCAGTTGCAACGCAATTGTGGCCCGCGCCTTCAGGCTGTCGTTGAAGAAGTTCAAGCTGTTACGCCCGTTGTCCTTGGATTGGTACAGGGCCAGGTCGGCATGCTTGAGCAGCTCTTCGGCTGTGCTGCCGTCGTCAGGGAAGATGCTGATACCGATGCTGGTGGTCATGACCATGCGCCGGCCACCCAGGTCGATCGGCTCTTTCATCCGCTGCATGATGCGCTGGCCCAGGTGGCGCGCTTCGTCGCGGCTGTTGAGGCTGGTGACCACGCAGAACTCGTCGCCGCCAAAACGCGCCACCAGGTCCTGGCTGCGGGTGGCGGCCTTGATGTGATTGGCGATCACTTTGAGCAGCTCGTCGCCGGCGTCGTGGCCAAGGCTGTCATTGATACGCTTGAAATGGTCGATGTCGAGGAACATCACCGCCAGGCGGCTTTCGCTGGCCTGGTGTTCGGCAAGGCGTTCGGCCAATACCTGGTTGAAGCCACGGCGGTTCACCAGGTTGGTGAGCGCATCATAATGTGCGGCCTGCTGCAGCGAGGCTCGGGCCTGGTCGAGCTGGCCGAGCAGTACGCTGACCCGGCGAAGGTCATGCTCCTTGCTTTGCAGCTTCTTGTCCGCCAGTGCCGCGCTGATGCTGGCGCCACTGATCAGCAGGGTGATGAAACCGATGCCCAGCCCCAGCTGCAGGCTGTTGTCGCCAGAGGGTAGGCGCAGGGCGGTATCGGCGGGTATGACCAGGGTCATGGCCGACATGGCGGTGAAGTGGGTAGCCACGATGCCGCCGGCCATCAGCAGGCTGGCGCCGTATTTCATCGCCTGGTGCAGGGTACCGCTGCCATTGCGAAAGTAGCGGGCCAGGCACAGTGCCGCCAGGCTGGTGAGCAGGGCGATCGCGGCAGACGCCAGCAGCAGGCCTGTCTGGTAGTACTGGCGGGCGCCGGTTTCCATTGCGGCCATGCCGACAAAGTGCATGAGGATGATGCCCAGGCCGATCAGGACGGCGCTCAGCACAAAGTGACGCGAGTCTAGGTGGCTGCGGTCGAGGCTGTGCATGGCCAGCCAGGCGACAGCCAGGGCGATGAGCAGCGAGAGAATGGTCAGGGAAATGTCGTAGTGCACTTCCACTGGCGCCTGGAACGCCAGCATGCTGATGAAGTGCATGGCCCAGATGCCGCCTGCCAGGCAGCACGCGCCAAGCATGTTCCATTGCCGGTGTGCGGTGGGGTCCTCGCTGTGCGACTGGCGCTCAGCCATGTCGAGGGTGGCGAAGCACGCCGCGCAGGCGACGAGATAGGCGAGCAGAACCAGGAAGGGCTCATGGCGGCAATCGATGACGATACGCCCGGTTGCAGGAAGGTCGGCGAACAGTTGCAGCCCCAGCCACTCCATGGAATGCCTCTTGATCGAGTTTTCACTCGTCTGCGCTACAACCCTGTGCAGACTGTCCAGAGGCAGTATAGGAAGAGGTGTTTAAGCCTTCCTGAATAATGGCACATTGATTCCTACGATTTGGTTATCAGCCTAATCGCCCGAGGGAATAAATGGGGGACCGTTCAAGCAACCCCTGTAGGAGCGGCCTTGTGTCGCGATGGGCTGCGCAGCAGCCCCCCGGATTTCTGCGCCAAGGCCAGGGGCTGCTGCGCAGCCCATCGCGACACAAGGCCGCTCCTACAAAAAGGTGTGCCAATCCTTGATCAGCCAGCCACCAGCACGCGAATGGCTTCCAGGCGCAGGGCGGCTTTCTCGAGCATCGCCAGCCCGTCTTCGCGCTGCTTGCGCAGGGCGTCGATTTCGCTGTCGCGCACGCTCGGGTTGACCGCCTGCAGGGCCACCAGGCGGGCCAGTTCTTCGTCGGCTTCGGCTGCCAGGCGGCGCTGGGCTTCGGCCACGCGCTCGACGTGGATCGGCAGGATCTTCTCCTCACCGCCACTGATGCGCTTGGCCAGCACGTCGCGCTGGGCCTGGACAAACTTGTTGGCACTGGCGCGCGGCACGCTTTCCAGCTGGTCGTTGAGGGTTTCGAAGGCCACGCGCGAGGCCAGGTCGTTGCCATTGGCATCGAGCAGGCAGCGCAGTGCCGCCGGTGGCAGGTAACGGCCCAGCTGCAGGCTGCGCGGTGCTACCACCTCGCTGACGAACAGCAGTTCGAGCAGGACCGTGCCTGGCTTGAGCGCCTTGTTCTTGATCAGCGCCACGGCGGTGTTGCCCATCGAACCGGACAGCACCAGGTCCATGCCGCCCTGCACCATCGGGTGTTCCCAGGTGAGGAACTGCATGTCCTCGCGCGACAGCGCCTGGGCACGGTCATAGGTGATGGTCACGCCTTCATCGTCACCCAGCGGGAAGCTGGCATCGAGCATCTTTTCGCTAGGCTTGAGGATCAGGGCGTTCTCGGAATGGTCTTCGCTGTCGATGCCGAAGGCGTCGAACAGGGTTTCCATGTAGATCGGCAGGGCGAACTGGTCGTCCTGCTCGAGAATGTCCTCGACCAGCGCCTGGCCTTCGCCGGCACCGCCGGAGTTCAGTTCCAGCAGGCGGTCACGGCCGCTGTGCAGTTCGGCTTCCAGGCGCTCGCGCTCGGTGCGGGCGTCGGCCACCAGGGCCTCCCAGGCTTTGCTGTCGCCACTTTCGAGCAGCGGCAGCAGGCGCGGGCCGAACTGGTGTTGCAGGGCGCTGCCGGTGGGGCAAGTGTTGAGGAAGGCATTGAGGCCTTCGTGGTACCACTGGAACAGGCGTTCTTGCGGGCTGTCCTGCAGGTACGGGATGTGCAACTGGATGGTGTGCTTCTGGCCGATCCGGTCGAGGCGGCCGATGCGCTGTTCGAGCAGGTCCGGGTGCGCCGGCAGGTCGAACATCACCAGGTGGTGGGCGAACTGGAAGTTGCGGCCTTCACTGCCGATTTCGGAGCAGACCAGCACCTGCGCGCCAAACTCTTCGTCGGCGAAGTAGGCAGCGGCGCGGTCGCGCTCGAGAATGCTCATGCCCTCATGGAACACCGATGCCGGGATGCCGGAACGCACGCGCAGGGCGTCTTCCAGGTCCATCGCGGTTTCGGCGTGGGCGCAGATCACCAGCACTTTGGTGCGCTTGAGCATTTTCAGGGTGTCGATCAGCCAGTCGACACGCGGGTCGAAACGCCACCAGCGCTCGTCGTCGGCCACCTCGCCCTGGGCCTGGAAGGCGACTTCCGGGTACAGCTCGGCCCGCTCGCCGGCTGGCAGGTCGCGGTATTGCTCTGGTGTGGCCAGCGGGTAGGGGTGCAGCTGGCGCTCAGGGAAGCCCTGGATCGCTGCGCGGGTGTTACGGAACAGGACGCGACCAGTGCCGTGGCGATCGAGCAGTTCGCGGATCAGCCGCGCGCTGGCCTGGGTGTCGCCATCGCTGACCGCAGCCAGCAGGGCTTCGCCTTCGGCACCCAGGAAGCCCTGGATGGTGGCGTGAGCCTTGGGCGACAGGCGGCCTTCGTCGAGCAGTTCCTGCACGGCCTCGGCCACCGGGCGATAGTGCTCGCTCTCGGCGCGGAAGGCGGCCAGGTCGTGGAAACGGTTGGGGTCGAGCAGGCGCAGGCGGGCAAAGTGGCTGTCCTGGCCAAGCTGCTCGGGGGTAGCGGTAAGCAGCAGCACGCCCGGGATCACCTGGGCCAGTTGCTCGACCAGGCTGTATTCGGTGCTGACCTGGTCTTCATGCCAGACCAGGTGGTGAGCCTCGTCGACCACCATCAGGTCCCAGCCCGCAGCAAACAGCGCGTCCTGGGCCTTTTCGTCGTCTACCAGCCATTCCAGGGCAACCAGCGCCAGCTGGGCATCCTCGAACGGGTTGCTGGCGTCGCTTTCGATGAAGCGCTCGGCGTCGAACAGCGCCACCTGCAGGTTGAAGCGGCGGCGCATTTCCACCAGCCACTGGTGCTGGAGGTTTTCCGGTACCAGGATCAGCACGCGGCTGGCACGGCCCGACAGCAGCTGGCGGTGAATGACCAGACCGGCCTCGATGGTTTTGCCCAGGCCCACTTCGTCGGCCAGCAACACCCGTGGCGCGCTGCGGTCGGCTACTTCGCGGGCAATGTGCAACTGGTGGGCGATGGGTTGTGCACGGCAACCACCCAGGCCCCACAGTGCCGACTGCATCTGCTTGCTGGTGTGCTGCAGGGTGTTGTAGCGCAGGCTGAACCAGGACAGCGGGTCGATCTGCCCGGCGAACAGGCGGTCGCTGGCCAAGCGGAACTGGATGAAGTTCGACAGCTGGGTTTCTGGCAGGGTGCGTGGCTGGTTCTGCCCGTCCAGGCCGTGGTAGACCATCAGCCCGTCGATGTCATCGACTTCGCGCACGGTCAGTTTCCAGCCCTCGAAGTGGGTGATCTGGTCACCTGGCGAGAAGCGCACGCGGGTCAGCGGCGCATTGCGCAGGGAATACTGGCGGGTGTCGCCAGTGGCCGGATAGAGCACGGTCAACAGGCGGCCATCCTGCGCCAGGATGGTACCCAGGCCGAGCTCTGCTTCGCTGTCGCTGATCCAGCGTTGCCCCGGTTGATACTGCTGCGCCATACTGCCTGAACTCCCGCGATGAAAAGCCGGTTATGTTAACGGATCGGCCGGTCAGACCAAAGCGCCGTGCGTACCGAAAGGTATCAAAAGGCACAGTCTAGTCGTTTCATCGCCCCGTACTGCGTCGCCGACGAGGGTTCCGGATCAACATGTCTGCCAAGCACAGCTGGATCAGCGCTTCCATGGCCGTGGGCAGCCTGCTGCTGCTGAGCGCCTGTGAGCAGAAAAACTTCGAGACCTTGCCTGCCATCCCCATGGAGCAACTTGAGGTGCTGGGCGTACAGACGCCGATCAAGAGCGTGCACTTTCGTGACCGCGATGGCGAAGGCCTGCTGGTATTGAGCCGCAGCGATGGCCAGGCCAGCGACCCGGAAAGCGAGCAGGAAGTCGACAAGGTGGTGCTCAAGGCCACGCTGTACGGGCGCGGCGGAGCAAGCGACACGTTCAAGGCCCGCTGGCAGATCGAGCAGGAAACCACCTGCCCGGGGCTGGACCTGGACGTGGACTTCTACACCGATGTCAGCGATGTCAGCGACCTGAACAAGGACGGCACGGCCGAGGTGACAGTGGCCAGCCATGCCTTCTGCGGTGGCGGTATAGATCCGCATGATATCGCCATCGAGATGCGCGAAGGCCAGGCCAGTTACACCATCACTGGCCAGTCGCTGATCACACCCGCTGGTGAAGAACCGATCGGCGGTGAGCGCGACGACAGCGCTTCGCTCAAAACCGCGCCGCCGGTGCTGCGCGAGCACATGGACGCGGTCTGGCAGCAGGTTTACAAGCGGCCCTGGAGCGAAGCCAGCACGCCGAGCTACGACGAGCCTGACGACGAAGCCGAGTAAATGTTGTCCAAGACATCAAGGTAAACCCGCGCCTGCCGATACAGGGGGCATAGGAGAACGTCCATGCTGCCGCCGATCATTCCGCTCAGTGCCGCTCCGGTGACCTCGCAACAGGACCCGGTCAAGCCAACCCCCGACATCAAACCGGTGGTGCCGACGCAGCCTGCCTCCGGGGAAAGCGCCATCGACCTCAAGCAGCAACGTGATCCCCAGGAGCAGGCGCTTTTGCTGCGTGACGAGCAGCGCCGCCAGCAGCAACGCAGGCAGCAGGGTGACCAGCAGCGCTACAGCGCGCTGCCGGGTGACGAGGTCAATGCCGATAACACCGTGCCGGTGGCGCCGTTGATGGGGGAGCATGTACGCCAGGGGTTGCTGGTGGACATCGAAGTCTGACGCGGGGCTGGTCAGCGCCTGCGCCTGGCTTCATCATGCACGTCTCAGTTCACCGTCGAGCCCGCCAATGAGCCAAGACAACCTCATCGATTTCGATGCCGAACGCGCCAAGCGCGCCCACGATCTCAAGGAAAAGCGCCTGAACGAAATGCGCAATGCATTCGAACAGGCCCTGCCGTTGAACGCCAGCAAGAAAAAGAAGCCCAAGGGCAAGCCGAAGAAGCGCTGAAACTTGACGCAGGTCAACCCTGCACCCGCCTCGCGTGCCCGGCCCCGGGCACCATTGACGCCGATCAATTTTTCCCGCCCCCACATTGGTTATCTTGCACCCATCGGACAACGGCAAACGAATGGGGAGGCAGGCATGTTCTTCGACAACGTGGTTATCGCCGGTGTGGTAACGGTTGGGTTGATGGTCGCCTTCTTTGCCGGTCTGGGCATATTCATCTGGAAAGACTCGAACAAGCGCAAGCCGCGCTGAGCTTCCGGGTACACGAGCACGCAAGGCATTTAGGGCGACTTCGGTCGCCCATTTTTTTGCCTGGAATTCGGCTTGCCCGCCCAGAGGCCTGCCGAGGAGACCCGAACCTCTAAAAGATGATTAGCTAGCTAATTAATCGTTTCCGCTTTATTCTGTCCACCATTGTCTATCGTTCAATCAAGACCCTCCCGCAAGGTCCGCCTCGTGCCCATCACTCTCCAGGCCCTGTTCGCCCCCAGCAGCCTCGCCCTCAAGTTCGCCATCAAGACCCTGCTCGGTGGCGGGTTGGCGCTATGGCTGGCGATGCGCTGGGGCCTGGAACAGCCCTCATGGGCACTGATGACCGCGTTCATCGTGGCCCAGCCGCTGTCTGGCATGGTGGTGCAGAAAGGCTTGGCGCGGCTCGCCGGGACCTTGGTCGGCACCGTCATGTCGGTGCTGTTCATTGGCCTGTTCGCCCAGACACCGGGCTTGTTCCTGCTGGCCCTGGCCCTGTGGCTGGCCCTGTGCACCGCCGCGTCTACCCAACTGCGCAGTGCCTGGGCCTATGCCTTCGTGCTGGCGGGCTATACTGCGGCGATCATTGCCCTGCCAGCCATCGACCACCCGTTGCAGGTGTTCGATCAGGCAGTGGCGCGCTGCACCGAGATCTGCCTGGGGATTTTTTGCGCCACGGCTTGCAGTGCCTTGCTGTGGCCCATGCGCGTTGAACAGCAACTGGCCGGGCAGGCGCGACAGGCCTGGCTTAATGGCCTGCAGGCCGCCAGTGCCATGCTGGGCGGCGAAGACGAGGCGCGCAAAGGCTTGCTGGAAAGCCTGGGGCGCATCGTGGCCATCGACAGCCAGCGCGAACATGCCTGGTTTGAAGGCAATCGCGGGCGCCAGCGTGCCCGCGCCATCCGCGGCCTGAGCCAGAAACTGATGGTGCTGTTGCGCATCTCGCGCTCGGTACGCCGCCAATGGCGGCAACTGGATGAGCGGGAGACCGAGCACCTGGCACCCTGGCTGCAGGAAGCGCGGTCGCTGCTGGTCAAACCCGACCCGCCCAGCCTGCTACTGCTGCGCCAGCGTATCTGGGATGCCGCCCACGATGAGCAAATCAGTTCGACCGAACACTTCTGCCTGGCACGCATGGCCCTGCTGCTGGATTACGCCATGGCGGCCGGTCAGGCACTGGCGGATGTCGAGGCGGGCAGGGCACCGAAGGATGTGTCCCAGGGGCTGGCCGCACACCGCGACTGGTCGCTCGCCTTGCTGTTCGGTTCCCGCAGTGCTCTGGCCTTTCTGGTAATGAGCGGCTTCTGGCTGGCCACGGCCTGGCCTTCGGCGCCGGGGGGGCTGGTGCTCACCTGTGTGGTCTGCAGCTTGTTTGCCAGCCGTGAGAACGGCGCGCAGATTGGCCTGAGCTTTCTGCGCGGAATCTTCCTGGCGATACCTGTGGCGTTTCTGGTGGGGCAGATTCTGCTGCCGCAGTGGAGCAGCTTCGCCATGCTCTGCCTGGGCATGGGCGTGCCGCTGTTTCTTGGCGCCCTGGGCATGGCCCATCCACGTACCGGGGCCACGGCGACCTCCTATTGCCTGCACTTCATCGTGCTGGTGTCGCCGCTCAATGTCATGCAGTTTGGCGTAGCGACGATGCTGAACAGTGCCTTGGCCATGCTGGTGGGGGTGTCTGCCGCAGTAATGGCGTTTCGTCTATTGGTGTTCCGCCACCCGGCCTGGCTGGGCCGGCGTCTGCGTGCAGCCACCCAGAGCGACCTGGTACGCCTGACCCGGCGCGACCTGCGCGGGGCCGACAGCTGGTTTGGCGGGCGCATGGCCGACCGCCTGATGCAATTGGCCAGGCATGCCAGCGAGCTGCCCGAAAGCGAGCGCAAGCGCTGGGATGACGGCCTGCACGGGTTGGACATAGGCGACGAACTGGTGCATCTGCGCATGTGTCTGGCAGTTGCCCAAGCGCCTTTGGGCCGGGCCGAGCGCGAGTACCTGCAACAGGTGCAGGCGGTACTGGCCAACGGGCCTGCCGTCGGGCGTGGTCAGCGCCTGGACAGCGCCAGCGAACAGTTTATTGCCGCCTTGCGCCGGCTACCTTCGAGCGACTCGCTACGGCTGGCCGAAGGGGCGGTGCTGCAATTGCAGAAAAGTTGGCGCAAGTGGTGCCGCTGGCAGGAGGAGACCCATGGGGTTGCGTGAATGGGAAGTGGGCGGCGTACTGCTGAGCCCGTTTCTGCTTTATGTGTTGCTGGCGCTGGTGCTTACCGGCGTGTTGCGCCTGGTGGTGCAGGCCACGCCGCTGGGGCGCTGGATCTGGCATGAGGCGCTGTTCGACACGGCGCTGTTCGTTTGTGTGTTGTTCCTGGTGGTACGACTGCTGGGAGCTTTATAAAGGAGTGTTTGGATGCGTGCCGCCGTACGTACTCTGGTGACCTTGTGTGTGGTAGCCCTGGCCGTGTTGGCCGGTTACCAGTTATGGCAGTACTACATGCTTACCCCCTGGACTCGCGATGCCCGGGTGCGCGCCGACGTGGTGGTAATTGCCCCCGATGTGTCCGGTTGGGTGCGCGAGCTCAAGGCCCGCGACAACCAGCAGGTCAAGGCGGGCGATCTGTTGATGAGTATCGACCGCGAGCGCTTCAAGGCGGCCTTCGACCAGGCCAGCGCCGTGACCGAGACCCGCGCCCAGCAACTGCGCCTGCGCGAGCGCGAAGCAGCCCGGCGTACCGCCCTTGGGCCGGAGGCGATCAGTGCCGAGTTGCGGGAAAATGCACAGATCAACGCCGCCATCGCGCGGGGCGAACTGCATGAAGCCGAGGCCCAGTTACAGGTTGCCAAAATCAACCTGGCGCGCAGCGAAGTACGGGCACCGCGCAGCGGGCATATCACCAACCTGCGTCTGGCCGAAGGCAACTATGTGAACACCGGGCAATCGGTGATGGCGCTGGTGGATGATTCAACGTTCTATATCCAGGCCTACTTCGAGGAAACCAAGCTGCCGCGCATCCGCGTGGGCGACGCGGTGAAGGTCTGGCTGATGGGCGCCGGCGAGCCGATGCAAGGGCATGTGGAGAGCATCAGCCGCGGTATCACCGACCGCAACAGCAACCCGGACAGCCAGTTGCTGCCGGAGGTGGAGCCCACCTTCAACTGGGTGCGGCTAGCCCAGCGCATTCCGGTAAGGATCTGCCTGGACCAAGTACCGGAAGGCGTGACCCTGAGCGCCGGGATGACCGCGAGTGTGCAGGTGCATGAACAGTAAGACGGGCGGGACGAGCGCCTTAAAGGAACATCCCGCCTGACACTTCCAGCCGCTGCCCGGTGATCCAGCCATTGCCGTCTTCCAGCAACAGCGCGATTGCCGCCCCGATATCGTCCGGCAAGCCCACCCGGCCAAGCGCCGTGTTGCCGGCAATGTACGCGTTGACCTGCTGGTTGTCGCGCACCACGCCGCCGCCAAAGTCGGTCTCGATGGCGCCCGGCGCCAGTATGTTCACCCGAATCCCACGTGCCCCCAGCTCCTTGGCCTGATACCGCGTCAGCACCTCCATTGCGCCCTTCATCGCGGCGTAGGCGGCATACCCCGGCAGCGCAAAGCGTGCCAGGCCGGTGGAAATGTTGACGATACGGCCATTGTCGACCAGCAGCGGCAGCAGGCGTTGGGTGAGGAAGAACGGGCCCTTCAGCTGAATGTTGAGCAGTTGGTCGAACTGCGCTTCGCTGGTTTCGATGTACGGCACATTCAGCCCGATCCCGGCATTGTTCACCAGAAAGTCGAAACGCTCGCGAGCAAAGCGCTGCTGCAGGGTTGCGCCCAGGCGCTCGGCGAAACCGGCAAAGCTGGCGCTGTCGCTGACATCCAGCTGCAGCATTGCAGCCTTGACCCCGGCCTGCTCCAGCCGGGCTGCTACGGCTTGCGCTTCGTCGGCCTTGCTGTGGTAGGTGCCGATGACATCGATACCGCGTGCTGCCAGGTGTTCGGCCGCATTTCGGCCGAGGCCGCGACTGGCGCCAGTGATCAGGGCAATCTTGCGAGTCATGGTGGAAACCTCATGGTGGGTGAATGATCACAGGTTATTGGTCGCTCTGGTGCTGTTAAATCCTGTAAAAATGGAAATACTGTTCGGTAAAACCGGACAGTTGAGGCCTCGAGTGAACAAGCTGGATTTGTTGCGCACCTTTGTGCGGGTCAGTGAGGTCAGCAGCTTCAGGCTGGCCGCCGAGAGCCTGGGCCTGCCACGGTCGACCGTGTCGGAGCAGGTGCGGGCGCTGGAACGGCTGTTGGGCACGCAGTTGTTCAACCGCACCACCCGGCGGGTCCGGGCGACCCAGGATGGCGCTTTGTTGTACGAGCGTAGCAAGGACCTGCTGTCGGGCATGGACGAGATCGAGAGCCTGTTCAGCACCGATGATGCCGAACTGTCCGGGCGCCTGCGCATCGACCTGCCGACCATGATGGCCCGTCGCGTGATCATCCCGGCGCTGCCGCAGTTTCTGCAGCGCCATGCGCGCCTGGAAGTGGAGCTCAGCTGCACCGATCGCCAGGTCGACCTGCTGCGCGAGGGGTTCGATTGCGTGATGCGCATCGGCGCCCTGCATGACCTGGACGTGGTGGCGCGGCCGGTCGGGCAACTGAGCATGCGCAACTGTGCCAGCCCCGCCTACCTGGCCCGCTACGGCGTGCCGCGCACGCTGCAGGACCTGGCCGAGCATCAGCTGGTGCACTACGTACGGACCCTGGGTGCGCGCAGCGCCGGTTTCGAATACCTGCAAGGCGGGGAACTGCAGTACCAGGCCATGGCCGGTGGGGTGACGGTCAACAACGCCGAAGCCTACTCGGCGGCCTGCCTGGCCGGGCTGGGCCTGATCCAGGTGCCTGCGGTGGGAGTTGCCGAGCATTTGCAACGCGGCGAACTGGTTTCGGTGCTGGAAGACTGGCAGGCCCCGGCCATGCCGGTGTCGCTGTTGTATGCCCGGCAACGGCATGTGCCGCGCCGGGTGCAGGCATTCATGCAGTGGCTGGGCGAGGTCCTGCACACCCAGGTTGATCCCGCGGCCAGTGATTGAGCCAAGCCATGGCGCTGCAAAGGCGACTTGCGTTAGGCTGCCTGCTGCGAGTCGCCCGGCAGAGGCGACCTGGTACCCTTCCTGCGTGCGTATCTTCCGAGTTCATTGCGAGGTTACGTCATGGCCATCACTTCCCAAGACATCTGTATTGCCGCCGACCAGCTCATGGGCTTTGTCGGCTTTCATGGCAAACGCGGCATTCATATCGTGCGGTTCTCCGAAGACGCGTTCGGCATGGACGTAGCCGACGACAGCATCACGCCCTGTAGCGAATTCGTCTGGCGGCCAGTCCAAGGGCTGCGCATGGCCCTTTGTCGCGAGCGGTTGTCGCTTTTGCTGGCGCAGCATGTGGATGACCGCTTGAACATCGGTGAGCCGCTGCGCGCCTACTTGCGCCGCAGCGAGCTGCCGGAAATTGTCGCTGAGCGCAGCCTGCAACGGCCCGGACCCGGCGGCACCGGTGTTTGCGGGTAAACCCGCTGCTACAGCGGGCGCGCGGTTATCTGGGGTGTGTGGTGCAGCAATGCCTCAACCCCAGGGCCGTCCAGTGGCCGGCTCAGGTAATAGCCTTGCACTTCATGGCAGCGGTCCTTCTCCAGCGCCTTGAGCTGCTGTTCACTCTCCACCCCTTCGGCGGTAACCGTCAGCCCCATGGCCTCGCCCAGGCTGATGATGGCCTGGACCACGGCGCGGTCGCTGCCGCTGTTGCTGCCCAGGCCACTGATGAAGCGTTTGTCGATCTTGATGCTGTCGAACGGGTAGGTGCGCAGGTACCCCAGCGATGAATAGCCGGTGCCGAAATCGTCCATGTTCAGGCGCACGCCCAGTTCCTTCAGCGACAGCATGGTGCCCAGGGCGCCCTCGATGTCGTTGAGCATCACGTTTTCGGTAATCTCCAGCTCCAGGCGCTGTGCCGGGAAGGCCGTTTCCAGCAGGATCTCGCGCACGTCGGCCACCACATCGCTGCGCAGGAACTGCGCCGGCGACAGGTTCACCGACACCACGATGTCGGCGGGCCAGTCGTGAGCAGTGTGGCAGGCCTCGCGCAATACCCAGCGGCCCAGCGCGACGATGATGTCACTCTGCTCGGCCAGCGGAATGAAAGTATCCGGCCCGAGCAACCCCTCCTGCGGATGCTGCCAGCGCAGCAACGCTTCGACCGCGACAATGCGCAGGTCGCTGAGGCGGTAGCGCGGCTGGTAATGCAGCTCGAACTCCTGGTTGCGCAGCGCCCGGCGCAGATCGTTCTCCAGCTGGCGGCGGTACTGGATCTGCTGGTTCATTTCGGCAGCGAAATAGCGCCAGGTGCCCTTGCCATCGGCTTTGGCCTGATACAACGCGATATCGGCGCAGCGGATCAGTTCGCCGGCATCGAAACCTTGGGTGCGGGTCTGCGCGACGCCGACGCTGGCGCCAATGTGCAGGTGCTGGCTGTCGAAGTCGATGGGTTGCTGCAGCAGGCCGATCAGCCGTGCACAAAAACGGTCGACTTCGTTGCGGTTGTCCATACCGTTGAGCACCAGCACAAACTCGTCGCCGCCCAGGCGCGCCACCAGGTCGCCCTCGCGGGTGGTATCACGCAGGCGTGTGGCCACCTCCTGCAGCACGGCATCACCGGCACCATGGCCAAGCGAGTCGTTGATCGGCTTGAAGTTGTCCAGGTCAAGCAGCAGCAACGTCAGCGGCGGTGAATCACTGCCGCGCAACAGCGCCTGCTCCAGATGCCGGGCGAGCTTGTTGCGGTTGGCCAGCCCGGTCAGCGGGTCGTGCAGCGACAAGTGCTGGATGCGCGCGTGGGCATCCACTTCGTCGGTGATGTCGCTGGCGGTGCCGCGATAACCCATGGGGTCGCCATGGTGGAAGATCGCGCGGGCAGAGATTCGGCAGTAGCGGTTCTGGCCATTCTGGTCACGGTAGGAGCAGCGCAGGTTGGCCAGCTGTTGCGGGTCGGCCGTGCCCAGGGCGTCAAGCCATGGCGACAGCGGGGTGGTATCGCAGGCCAGCAACTGGTTGAGCGGGTGGCCCAGCCAGTCGTCCACGCTGTAGCCGGTGACATTGGCAAAGCGCTGCGACAGGTAGGTCAGGCGCTGTTCACGGTCGGTCTCCCAGATCCAGTCGGAAGCCGACTCGGCGACAGCGCGGAACCGCTGCTCGCTGGCCTCCAGGGCCTGATTGCTCTGTTGCAGGTGCGTCAGCGTCATGCCCATCGCCCGCGAGCTGCGCAGGGCATGGTGGAACAGGTAGAGCATGATCAGGCCGAGTATCAGCAGGGCAGCTGCCAGGGCTGGCAACACCGCCCGGAGCATTTGCCGCCCTGGCAGCGGGCTGCTCCAGGCCAGATGGTAGCCGGTATCCCCTAGTTCGATACGCAGATGGTCGTGCGCCTTGGTCTGATCCTTTTCCACGTGCATCCCGGTCAGGCCGGCACCGCTGCCCAGCACCGCCAGTTTGTCTTCGGTAAGCTGGTCGACGAACAGCATCACGGGCGCATGGGCTACATCGCTGTCGGTCACTTCGCGGTCCGGCCGCACCGCCGCAGCACTGAGCACGGCCGGCCAGCCATTGAACAGGACGAAACGGGTGATCTGCTCGCGCGGGATGGCAGCGGCACGGGCCTGGTCGAGGATCGGTTGCAGCGGTGCATCTATATAAGTACTGGCGCTTGCCTGGCTGGGCTGCCCTTTGAACAGGGCGTAGGTAGTGCGCTCGTTCTCCAGCACAAACACCCCTTCGTAGCCGCTGGCGCTGTACAGCGATTCGCCAATGTTCTTTTGTTCGTAGGCCCACTGCCAGTCGGCCTGGCCCGCCAGGTGCTCAAAGGCGGCATCCCACACGGCGTAGCTGGACAGGAACTGGCGCGAGGCAAGCAGCCGTTGCTCCAGCGCCTGGTTCGCGTGGAAGGCGCTGCGCTGGCGCTCCTGCTGGTCCAGGGTGCCTGCGATATTGAACAGTGCAGCGAGAATGACCAGGCAAGCCAGGCCGAACACGGCGCTGAAACCGGCGATCAGGCGGCGCACCTGAACGCGTGGCGTAGGGCTGGTGGGTGGAAGGTTGGCAGTCCTGGCCATGCGCGAGCGGCTCCTTCAAGCAGCCCCCCCGCCGGGTAGTCATGCAGGAGGTTCAATCAGGATAGGCCAGCTTGAGCGCCGCAGCTTCGTTGCGGGCAAAATTGACCCGGTCGCGGCCAGCATGCTTGGCGGTGTAGAGGGCCTTGTCCGCCTGTTCAAGCCATTGTTCGGGTGAGTCCAGGCCAGCCTCGAAAGGCGACAGGCCGATGCTCAGGCTGATACGCAGATGCGGCAACTGCGGGTTGCGATAGCTGGCAACCTGCTCGCGCAGGCGCTCCATGGCCTGGCAGGCCTGAGTTTCGCTGGTGCCTGGCAGGATCACGCAAAACTCGTCGCCGCCGTAACGACCGGCCTGGTCGCCCTCGCGCAGGTTGCGCCGCAACTCGGCACTGAGCTGGCGCAGCACGCAGTCGCCGACCACGTGGCCGAAGGTGTCGTTGATGGTCTTGAAATGGTCAATGTCGATCAAGGCAATCACCGCTTGCCCCTGTTGCTGCCTGCAGGCTTCGAACTTCAGCAGCAGCAGGTCTTTCCAGGCGCCGTGGTTGAGCAACCCGGTCAGGCTGTCGGTGAGGCTCAGGGCGCTGAGCCGGCGCTTGTGCTCGGCCAGCTTGATCGCCAGCTGGTAGCACACCCAACCCAGCGCCAGCGGGTACAGTGTCAGCATCGGCAAGCAGGCATACACCTGCAGCGGCGTGGCATTCAGCTGCAGGCCCGTGCCGAGCAGCAAGGTGGCGATGAGCATGCCCGCCAGCTGGGCCAGCCCCCCACGAAAGACCATGCGTTTGCCGCCAGCGGCGACATTGTTCATGGTCATCATCGACAGTACGGTCACGCTGGGCAGCGGGTTGAAGTGCATGGCGGCGGTCCAGAAACCGCCCATCAGCGAGTCCAGCACCAGATTACGTTGTTCTGCCTGGTAGGGCGTCGCCGAGCGGGTGGCCCACAGGTAGGCGACGTGAGGCCACAGCAGCCCGTTGAACAGCATCAGCAGCCATACCCAGATCGGCGGCGACAGAGGCGCGATGGCAGCCATCACACTGAGCAGGCCGATGCCCATGCCGATGACCCGCGGCAGGTAGATGCGCTTGACGAATGAAAGGCCTTTGCCGCTGCGTTTGTCCATCATGGTCATCGTTCTTCTGCCGGATACCGTTTATCGCATAACGCGCGTGAATATTGTTGAACAGTGTTTCACCGTTGAAAAATGACCTTACAAGCCATTTCACGGTTGATCCGGTCACTGTGGGGTAACATGAACACTTTCCTGTTGCTCGGAGTGCTGCTGATGGTTCCCTTGGCCAACGCTGCCGGCGAGCCAGCGCCACATTGGGACGGACGTTTCCACAACCAGGTGGTGAGGCCACAGGATGGTGTAATGAAAAAGCTGCGCATCGGGCTCAAATACCTGTTCTTGCGCAAACCGCCGGAAACCCGGCCATCCATGCCCGTCAGCCTGCAGCCCATGACCCGCCAGCAGGTGTTCGATGCCCCTGACCACAGCCTGTGGCGCCTGGGCCATTCAACGGTATTGCTCAAGTTGCGCGGGCGCTTCTTTATTACAGACCCCGTGTTCGCCGAGCGCGCCTCACCCGTGCAGTGGGCCGGCCCGCTGCGTTTCCATGCGCCACCACTGCCACTTGAGCAGTTGCCGCCGCTGGCGGCGGTTGTGCTGTCTCATGATCACTTCGACCATCTAGACGAACAGGCCATTCGCAGGTTGGCCCCACGCACCGCAGTGTTCCTGGCGCCGCTGGGCGTGGGCGACCGGCTGATGAAATGGGGCGTGCCGCCTTCGAAAGTACGGCAGCTGGACTGGTGGCAGGAACGCGAGGTGGAAGGCGTGCGCTTCGTCGCCACTCCGGCCCAGCACTTTTCCGGGCGCGGGCTGCTGGACAGCAACCGGACCCTATGGGCATCCTGGGTGATCATGGACGAGGATGTGCGCGTGTTCTTCAGCGGTGATACCGGCTACTTCGACGGCTTCAAGCAGATCGGCGACCGCTTCGGGCCGTTCGACCTGACCTTGATGGAAGCCGGGGCCTACAATGTTGCCTGGCCCGATGTTCACATGCAGCCCGAGCAAAGCCTGCAGGCGCACCTGGATCTACGCGGGCGCTGGATGCTGCCGATTCACAACGGCACTTTCGATCTGTCGATCCATGGCTGGCAGGAACCCTTCGAACGCATATTGGCCCTGACCAGCCAGGCCCAGGTGCGGCTGAGCACGCCGCAGATCGGCGAGCGGGTCAGCATCGACTCGCCGCATGCCGGGCAGAACTGGTGGCAACCGCGGCCGGTGCGCCAACGCGGCCAGGCGAATGAGCCCACGGTAGCGACCCGCTGAGCGTCATTGTTTGCCTTCCTTGGTGCGCGGGGGCGGGGCCTGATCATTTTCGGATAGCTGCGAAGGGGGTCTGCCACTGTCACTGCGCACTTGTGCATGGCTGATCAGGCCGAAGATGAAGCTGCCGCCGATGATGTTGCCGGCCAGCGTCGGCAAGGCGAACTCGAGCCAGAAGCTGCGCCAGGTTTCATCGCCGGCCCAGACCAGATACGACACCTCGACCGAACCGACCACTATATGTGTGAAGTCGCCCAAGGCCATCAGGTAGGTGATCATCAGGATGATCCAGATCTTGGCGTGCTCCATCGACGGGATCATCCACACCATGGTGGCGATCATCCAGCCTGAGACGATGCCTTTGGCAAACATCTGGCTGATGTCGTTCTTCATGACCTTGCGGCCCACCTCGAGGAAGGCCACATCAGTCTTGCTGTCGAAGATCGGCAGCTCCAGCATGACCCAGGCTACCAGCAGGGTGCCCGCCAGGTTGCCAAGCAGTACCACGCCCCACAGGCGCAGCAGCCGGCCGAAGTTGGCCAGGGTAGGGGAGGTCATGACCGGCAGT
>NZ_CM181239.1:510000-4890000 GCF_059295275.1 Pseudomonas sp. 9_2_1 | reverse complement strand
AGCAGGTACGAAAGTAGGTCTTAGTGATCCGGTGGTTCTGTATGGAAGGGCCATCGCTCAACGGATAAAAGGTACTCCGGGGATAACAGGCTGATACCGCCCAAGAGTTCATATCGACGGCGGTGTTTGGCACCTCGATGTCGGCTCATCACATCCTGGGGCTGAAGCCGGTCCCAAGGGTATGGCTGTTCGCCATTTAAAGTGGTACGCGAGCTGGGTTTAGAACGTCGTGAGACAGTTCGGTCCCTATCTGCCGTGGACGTTTGAGATTTGAGAGGGGCTGCTCCTAGTACGAGAGGACCGGAGTGGACGAACCTCTGGTGTTCCGGTTGTCACGCCAGTGGCATTGCCGGGTAGCTATGTTCGGAAGAGATAACCGCTGAAAGCATCTAAGCGGGAAACTTGCCTCAAGATGAGATCTCACTGGGATCTAGAATCCCCTGAAGGGCCGTCGAAGACTACGACGTTGATAGGTTGGGTGTGTAAGCGCTGTGAGGCGTTGAGCTAACCAATACTAATTGCCCGTGAGGCTTGACCATATAACACCCAAGCAATTTGCTCATGCAGATTGCGGTGGTGAAGATGACACGAACCGAAAGTTCGCACTGTTCACAAAGCATCACAACTATCACATATCCGAATTCGCTGGGCTGTCCATCTGGACATTCTGGCTACAGAATTTCTTGACGACCATAGAGCATTGGAACCACCTGATCCCATCCCGAACTCAGTAGTGAAACGATGGATCGCCGATGGTAGTGTGGGGTCTCCCCATGTGAGAGTAGGTCATCGTCAAGATTCATTTCGCAAAACCCCTATCTGCGCATGCAGGTAGGGGTTTTGTCTTTCTGCCCCCAAACATCAGCCGCATGCATTCCCTTGTAGGCCTTGCGTCGCGATCGGGCGCCCAGCGGCCGCAAAACCTGCATCCCCGATCTCCCAGGCAGACCCCGCGGCGTTGTCAGCGCAGACTGCAACAATATTCCCGCCCAATTTACGTGACTTTCCCTCGCCCCCCCTGCGTCAAGACTTTGGTTCGGAGCATTCCTTGCCCCGGGCCTGGCGATGCCAGCGTACCGTGCTGCGCATTTCTGGACTTCCACCGTCCCATCACTTGAGGTAGCAAGCAAGATGGCCAAGGCCGCCGATGTCGTTGTGCAATGCCTGGAAAACGAAGGTGTCGAGTATGTATTCGGCATTCCCGGTGAAGAAAACCTCGACCTGCTCGAATCCCTGCGCAAGTCGAAGATCAAGCTGGTACTGACCCGTCATGAGCAGTCTGCAGGTTTCATGGCTGCCACCTACGGTCGCCTGACCGGCAAGACCGGCGTCAGCCTGTCGACCCTTGGCCCTGGCGCCACCAACCTGGTCACCGCCAGCGCCTACGCCTACCTGGGCGGCATGCCGATGATGATGATCACCGGGCAGAAGCCGATCAAGAAGTCCAAGCAGGGCCGCTTCCAGATCATTGACGTGTGCGGCATGATGGACCCCATCACCAAGTACACCCACCAGTTCGCCTCGGCCGACAACATCCCGGCGCGCATGCGCGAAGCCTTCCGCCTGGCCGAAGAAGAGAAGCCGGGTGCGGTCCACCTGGAGCTGCCGGAAGATATCGCCGCCGAGCAGACCGACGCACTGCCGATCCCGCGCAGCCTGCACCGTCGCCCCCTGGCCGAGCACAAAGCCATCGAAGCGGCCGTGGAAAAGCTGCAGAACGCCCGTAACCCGATCCTGGTGATCGGCGCTGGCGCCAACCGCAAGATGACCGCCAAGGTCCTCAAGCAGCTGATCGACAAGACCGGCATCCCGTTCATCACCACGCAGATGGGTAAAGGCGTGGTCGACGAGCGTCACCCGCGCTTCCTCGGCAACGCCGCGCTGTCGTCCGGCGATTTTGTACATCGTGCGGTTGAGGCGGCCGACCTGATCGTCAACATCGGCCACGACGTGATCGAGAAGCCGCCGTTCTTCATGGTCCGCGGTGGCACCGAAGTCATCCACATCAACTTCCGCTCGGCCGAAGTCGATGCCGTGTACTTCCCGCAGGTGGAAGTGATCGGCGACATCGCCAACGCCGTGTGGCAGATCAGCGAAGCCCTGAACGACACTTCGCACTGGGACTTCACCCGCTTGCTGGCCATCCGTGAGGCCAACGAAGCGCAGATCGCCGAAGGCGGCGACGACGACCGCTTCCCGGTGTACCCACAGCGGCTGGTGGCCGACATCCGTCGCGTACTGCCGTCCGAAGGCATCGTTGCCCTGGACAACGGCATCTACAAGATCTGGTTCGCCCGCAACTACAAGGCGCACAAGCCCAATACCGTGCTGCTGGACAACGCCCTGGCGACCATGGGCGCCGGCCTGCCATCGGCAATGGCCGCGCACCTAGTGCACCCGGACCGCCCGGTGATCTCGGTATGTGGCGACGGCGGCTTCATGATGAACAGCCAGGAGCTGGAAACTGCAGTGCGCCTGAACATGCACATCACCGTGGTGATCCTGCGTGACGATGGCTACGGCATGATCCGCTGGAAACAGGCCAACATGGGCTTCACCGATTTCGGCCTGGACTACGGCAACCCGGACTTCGTCAAATACGCCGAAGCGTACGGTGCCAACGGCCACCGCGTGGAAAGCGCCGAAGGCCTGCTGCCGCTGCTGGAACACTGCATCAAGACCCCAGGCGTGCACGTGATCGACTGCCCGGTCGACTACAGCGAGAACGACCGCATCCTCAACAGTGAGCTACGCGAGCGCGCGCTGGCGGTATAAGCCCCCTGCCAACAGCGCTGCCCCTGGTGGGAGGCGCTGTCGGCTCGCGGTTATGTCCCGCAGGTTGGCTGTACATATCGACCCCCTGCCATAAGGCATATTTAATCACCCTCAGGTCTCCCACCCAGACCGCATCGAATTCAAGCCATGCGCCGTACTTGTGGGAGCCTGGCTTGCCGGCGATGGGCCGCAAAGCGGCCCCAATTGCTTAACGGACTGGCATTCGGCGATGCGGATGCCTTTTTTCAACAGGACTGGAGAGCCCCCGAAAGCGGCGCGCTCTCTGATGGCCTATTACGCTCATTTGTTCGAGCTGCGGATTTCCGATTCCCCTAACGCTGTACATCGATACTCGAAACATCAGGGTTAACAACTAACGCGGATGTAGCCAGAGCCCTACTGCATCCCGTCCCTTTTCCTACAGGCTTGTGGGAGTGTCCCGACTGTCACTCCCCGGTCGATCCCCGCTCTACTGGCGTCCTTCCAAAACAACCATAAGAAGGAAGCCACCATGTCTGAACACGGCACCCCAGTCAGCCCCGTACGTATTGCTGTCATCCAGTATGACCCTCAGGTCGGGCTTGAGCACTGCGTTGGTAACCTAGGCAGAGGGCTGGCACTGGCCCGGCGCGCGGTATGCGAAGGGGCCAATCTGATCGTGCTGCCCGAGCTGGCCAATACCGGATACACCTTCCACACCCGAGCTGAGGCCTATGCCCATGCCGAGACGCTGCGCGACGGCCCCAGCCTCAACGCCTGGGCGGACTTTGCCTGCGAGCACAAGGTGTTCCTGGCCGCAGGATTTGCCGAGCGTGACGGGCTGAAGCTCTATGACAGTGCGGTCCTGTTCGGCCCCCAGGGCCTGCTTGGGCATTACCGCAAGGCCCACTTGTGGAACCAGGAAAAGCTCTGGTTCACCCCTGGTGATCTGGGTTTCCCCGTGTTCGAGACGCCGATTGGCCGCATCGGCCTGTTGATCTGCTGGGATATCTGGTTCCCGGAGGTACCGCGGCTGATGGCCGCACAGGGCGCCGACATCATCTGCAGCCTGAACAACTGGGTATGGACACCGCCCCCTCTGTTCGACGAAGCAGGTCGCTGCATGGCGTCCTACCTGACCATGACCGCAGCACACGTCAACAACGTCTACATTGCCGCCGCCAACCGCATCGGCACGGAGCGGGGTGGACGCTTCCTGGGCTGTTCGCTGATCGCTGGAACCAATGGTTGGCCCATTGGTGAAGTGGCCGGCCCAGAGGAGGAAAGCATCTTGTATGCCGATGTCGACCTCAGCATTGCGCGTTCGGCACCGATCTGGAACACCCTCAACGATCTGCCCCGTGATCGGCGCACTGACCTCTACGATGCGGCGCTTGGCTATCGCTTGCATTCACCGATGCCGCGCTGAGGAGTCGCCGATGAAAACGCTACGCTTCTCGAACCGGCAACGTTCGCCGGCGTTGATATTCGCCTGCCTTTTGGTGCTGTTGGTGGTGAGCCTGGCCCATGGCCAATGGCCGGACTATGGGCAACTCGCGGCGACGCTCGATCAGCCGATGAGCCGCTTGCGCTGGATAATCGGCGATATCAGCGAAGTGACGTTCTACAAGCACGAGCTGCCTGCCCTGGGCTTGCTGCTAGGTGCTTGCCTGGCACACTGGGCCCATGTGCGCGGATACCGTTGGCAGGGTTTTGCCATTTGCTACGGCAGCGGCTTGTGGCCATGGGTGTTCACCAGCTCATTGCTGGGCCTGCTGCTGAGTCACGCATTGTGGGGATGGACCTTGGCCAGTGGTGCCTGGCAACCGACCTTCGTTGCCTTCGTGTCATTGCCGGCAGCCATGGTGCTGCTGTTTGGTGCAGGCTGGCGGGTGACGATAACCGGCGCCCTGCTGGGCGCGTTGCTGGTAACGCCAGCCAGCCTTTTGGTGGTCAACTACCTGTGCTATCCCTTGCAGCTGCCGGCGGTGATCGGCAACGTGAGCGGCATGGCGCTGGCAAGCCTTGTGGCATTCCTGTTGTGCAAGTGTTTTCCCTCATGGGTAAGGCCCTGTCACACGCCGGCCCCATCCGAGCCCGTCGCTGTACAGGCTGATTACGGCGTGGTCTGGACCTTGCGCCGCGTGCTGGCTGACTTCAGCGAAGCGCCATTTTACGGGAATGAACTGGCCAGCCTAGGCTTGCTGCTGGGCGCGTTCCTGGCCTATATCCTCGCTCCGTCAGCGGCGGCGTATGGTTCGCTGCTGTTGCTGCCAATGATCGCCGGGCAGGCGCTGGCGTCACTGGTCGGGGTCGTGTTCTGGCGACGCCAGTGGCAAGCGCGTGGGTGGTATCCCACTTACATTCCGATTGTCTCGATCGTCCCGGCAGCGGTGCTTGCCCACGGTGGCAGCTGGCAGGTGGTTGTCGCCAGTGCAGTGCTTGGCGCGCTGGTAGCTCCGCCGCTGGCAGTGGCCATTACCCAGCGCTTGCCGGCCTCTATGCACGGCTATATCGGCAATGTGCTGTCGATGGCCATCAGTACCCTGGGGATCGTGCCGCTGGTTGGGGTGCTTGCCGGAGGTGGGGTATGAATGGGGGAGTGCCACTGCCCAGGCTCTCGATCGGTAGCCTGGGTGGCACGGTGAGCATGCAGGCAGCTGCTCCGGGACGCGCTGTGCGACCAACGCTTGGCTGCGATGAGCAACTGGCCAAGGTCCCGCAATTGCGCCATATGGCTGATGTTGAAGTCGCCACACTGGGCCTGCTTCCCAGTGCCTCGTTGGGCTTTGCGGCGCTGCTCGACGTGCTGGCCTGGGCCCGCAGTGAAGTGGAGCGGGGCGCGCAGGGTGTAATCCTTACCCAAGGTACCGACACCTTGGAGGAAACCGCTTATTTTCTTGATCTACTGTGGCCGTTCGATGTTCCGTTGGTGATGACCGGTGCCATGCGCGCGGCCAGCCAGCCGGGCAATGACGGCCCCGCCAACCTGCTGAGTGCGGCACAGGTTGCGCTGGCACAAGGCAGCCGTGGACGTGGTGTGCTGGTAGTGATGAATGATCAGGTCCACTGTGCAGCCAAGGTTCGCAAGACGGCCAGCCTGGCGCTGGCCGCTTTCGAGTCGCCTGGCTGCGGCCGCGTGGGCGATGTTGTGGAGGGCGCAGTGGTTTATCGCCAACCGCCAGGCTTGCGCAATGTGTTGCCGCTGCCCCATCGAATCGAGCACCGCGTTGCTTTGCTGGAAGTGTGCCTGGACGCGGATACGGCCCTGTTGCAAGCCGTAGCACCCTTGGGCTACGAGGGGCTGGTCATCGCAGCGTTCGGCGCAGGGCATGTTTCCGGCAGCTGGGCCGCGCTGCTGGATCAGCTCGCATCTGCCTTGCCGGTGATCGTTGCCACCCGCACCGGCAGTGGTTCGACCGCCCGAGCCACCTACGGGTTTGCCGGAGCCGAGATCGATCTGCAGCGCAAGGGGGTGCACATGGCCGGGCAGCTCTGCCCGCGCAAGTGCCGCATTCTGTTGTGGTTACTGCTGGGTACCGGTGAGCAACCGGCACTGCAAAGCTGGTTGTCTCAGTAACGAATCTGCCCGCGTAGCGACCGCCGCGGGCAGCTCTTGAGGCACTGCTGTGCTAGTGTGCACACACTTTTGCTTTCCAGGATGTCCATCCATGCTTCCCCTTCTCAGCGAAAAAGAACTCGTCCGCCTCGAGGACCTGCTGATCACTTACGGCAATGACTATTCGGTGCTCAACCTGGCCGAGCTCAATGGCTTTTTCACCGCGCTGGCCAGCTCGCCGATTACCGTCACCCCTGAACATTGGTTGCCAGCGGTAGCCGGTGGCAAGGTGCCGAAGTTCAAGAAGCCTGCACATGAAGAGGCCTATACCGCGTTGATGCTGCGCTATGCCAGCCAGGTGGCGGAACAGTTGAGCGACGACGTCGATCACTTCGAGCCGTTGTTCGAGGAAAACGAAGGCGAGCAGGGCAGCGTTATCGTCATGGAGGAATGGTGCTTCGGCTACATGCGCGGTACCCAGATCGCTGGCTGGACCGAACTGCCGCCTGAGCAGGACCAACTGCTCAAGGCTATCTCGCTGCATGGATTGGAAGACAACTTCGAATTGCTTGACCAGATGAGCGAAGACGATATCCAGGCCTGCGTGCCGCAGGTGGTCGAGGCCGCGCGTGAGCTGTTCCGGTATTTCAACAAGCTGCACTGATTTGGCATGCCTATTGGCCCTACCGCCGTCTTGCCGGCGATAGGGCGGTGTAGACTGGACGATTATTCCGCTCAGCGAAATTATGGTTTCCCCTGCGCACGGATTCTGCTGCCAGCCGAACCGGTGCAGGATGTGCTCCATCAGCCCAACCCGGCGCTGACCAGGAGCCAAGCCCATGTCGAACCCGATCAAGCTCTACAACTTTCCCAAGTCCGGCCACGCCCACCGCATCGAGCTGATGCTCTCGCTGCTGAACCTGCCTGCCGAACTGGTGTTCGTCGACCTGGCCAAAGGGGCGCACAAGCAGCCCGACTTTCTGGCCCTCAACCCGTTCGGCCAGGTTCCGGTAATTGATGACAACGGCATTGTGATTGCCGATTCCAATGCGATTCTGGTGTACCTGGCGAAAAAGTACGACAACGGCACCTGGCTGCCCGAGGAACCTGCCGCAGCCGCTCGCGTGCAGCGCTGGCTGTCGATCGCTGCCGGCCCGCTGGCTTTCGGCCCTGCCGCCGCACGCCTGGTCACGGTGTTCGGAGCCGCGTTCAACACCGACGAAGTGATCGCCCGTGCCCACACCCTGCTCAAGGTGATCGACGCCGAGCTGGCCAAGGCCCCCTTCCTGGCTGGCAGCAGCCCGACCATTGCCGACATCGCCAACTACTCGTACATCGCCCACGCTCCCGAAGGCAATGTGTCGCTGGAGCCCTATGCCAACGTGCGCAGCTGGCTGGCGCGGATCGAAGCGCTACCAGGCTTCGTGCCCATGCCGCGTACCGTGATCGGGCTGCAAACCAGCGCCTGACACCCTGCCATCGGGAGGACCGCCGCCATGCAACAGCACTCGGACCACCGCCCCTCGCCCTGGCATGCCGGCGAGAAGACCCTCCAGGAAAAGGTGGGTGTAGCAGAGCGCATGGAGGCGTTCGGGCAAAAGGTCATTCGTGACTTCATGCCCGACCAGCACCGCATTTTCTATCATCAACTGCCGTTCATGATCGCTGCCAGCGTGGACGCTGACGGCCACCCTTGGGCAACCCTGCTGGAAGGCCCGGAGGGGTTCGTCAGTTCGCCTGATCCTCGTCAGCTGACGATCGATACCACGTTGCCTGCAGATGACCCTGCCACCCCGGGGCTGGCCTCCGGGCAGGCGATCGGCCTGCTGGGTATCGAGCTGCATACTCGCCGGCGCAACCGTATCAACGGGCAGATCCGCCAGGCTGCGGGCGGGCAATTGCAGGTGATGGTAGAGCAGGCGTTCGGCAACTGCCCGCAATACATCCAGCTGCGTGACTACACCCGCGTCGATGAGCCCCGCCTGGCACGTGTCGACGCGAGCACACTGGACGCCGCGACAGTCAGCATGATCCAGGCGGCCGATACCTTTTTCGTCGCCAGCTACGTCGAGCACAGCGACGGCCAGCGTTCGGTGGATGTCTCCCACCGCGGCGGCCGGCCCGGGTTCGTCAAGGTAGAAGGCAACCGCCTGACCATTCCCGACTATGCCGGCAACCTGCACTTCAACACCCTGGGCAACTTGTTGGTAAACCCGCAGGCAGGCTTGCTGTTCATCGATTTCAACAACGGCAACGTGCTGCAGCTCGGCGGCCGTACCGAGGTGCTGCTGGACAGCCCGGTAACCCAGGCGTTCGAAGGCGCCGAGCGGTTATGGACATTGCAGGTCGAACAGGTGGTGTGGCGCCCGGCTGCCGTTTCGCTGCGCTGGGCGTTCAAGGAGTATGCGCCCACCAGCCTGACGACCGGCACCTGGTCCGAGGCCGCAGCGCGTATCCAGCAACGTCAGCAACAGCGCCAGTGGCAGGCCTGGCAAGTGATGCGGGTGGAGCAGGAGAGCCGCGATATTCGCTCGTTCTACCTTGAGCCACCGGCCGGCAGCAACGTGGCTTTTGCGCCGGGGCAGCATGTTCCCGTGCAGATCCAGCCTGACGGTGGGGCTGCCTTGATCCGCACCTATAGTTTGTCCAGCGCGCCTGCCGACGGCTACCTGCGCATCAGCGTCAAGGCCCAGGGCCCGGCGTCGCGGTACCTGCATGAGCGCGTTGTGGCGGGTGATGTGCTGAACGTACGCGCGCCGATGGGCAGCTTCACCCTCGATCGGCAGAGTACCCGGCCGCTGGTACTGATCGGCGCGGGCGTCGGTATCACGCCGTTACTGGCCATGCTGCGCGAGCAGCTGAGCAGCGGCCCGGCACGGCGTATTCACCTTTTCCATGGCGCCCGCAGCCTGGCCGACTTGCCGTTCCGTCAGGAACTGACAGCTTTGCAGCAACAGGCCGCTGGCATGCTGCACGTGCACCGTGCCCTGAGCCAGCCGGAAAGCCATGCGGTGGTGGGGCGTGATCATGAGTTCGTCGGGCGGCTGGGCATCGAGCAGGTCAAGGCGACGCTGGCGCTGGACGACTACGATTTCTACCTGTGTGGCCCGGGTAGTTTTACCCAGGACCTGTATGAAGGGCTGCGCGGGGTGCATGTGCCGGATGCACGGATCCACGCGGAAGCCTTTGGCCCATCGACGCTACGACGGCACACCGACGGCGCCCAGCCGGCGTTGCAGCAGCCGCCTGCTGCCAGCGAGCCGGTGCCGGTGTATTTTGCGGCTTCGGCCAAAGAGGCGCGTTGGGCGCCCGGCAGCGGTACGCTGCTGGAGCTGGCAGAAGCGCGCGGGTTGGCGCCGGAATTCAGTTGCCGGGGCGGGTCATGTGGAACGTGCAAGACCAGGCTGGTGAGTGGCCAGGTGCATTACCCGAACCCGCCGGCAGAGATGCCGGATGCCGGGACCGTGTTGATCTGCTGTGCTGTGCCGGCGCGGATGGAGGAGGGCGGGCAGGCGTTGGTGCTGGATGCCTGATTCGCCTGCCCGCGAACAGGCCAGGCCAGACAACCCCAAAAGCCCAAATGAAAGATAATCTGCGCACTTCATAGCCCCGAGGCCCGCATGGACCAGATCCACCTGATGAAGGTGTTCGTCGCCGTCGGCGAACTGGAAAGCTTCGCCGCCGCTGCCCGCCGCCTGGACATCTCCCCCGCAGCGGTGACCCGCGCCGTCAGTGCCCTGGAAGATCAACTGGGGGTCAAGCTGTTGCTGCGCACCACCCGCAGCGTTCGCCTGACCGAGGCGGGCAGCCGTTACCTGGAAGACACCCGGCATATCCTTGCCAGCATCCACGAAGCCAACGAAGCGGCCGCCGGTATCAACGCCACACCCAAAGGGGAACTTGCAGTCACCGCCCCGATCCTGTTCGGCAAGAAGTTCGTCATGCCCTGCATCGTGCGCTATCTGCAGCAGTTCCCCGAGGTCGATGTGTCTGCCTACTTTCTAGACCGGGTGGTGAATATGGTCGAAGAGGGCATGGATGTGGCCGTGCGCATTGGCCCGTTGCCTGACTCCGGGCTGAAAGCACTGCGGGTGGGCAGGGTGCGACGGATGCTGTGTGCGTCCCCAGACTACCTGGCCCGCCATGGCATGCCCACGCACCCCTCGGACCTGGCAGGGCATGCGGTGATCGGCACCACCAACCTGTCGCCACGCGCCGGCTGGCGTTTTGGGGTGACCGATGAGCCGACCTTGGTGCGCATGAAGCCGCGGTTGACCGTGACCAGCAACGATGGGGCGATCGCTGCCGCCAGCGACGGGCTGGGGATCGCCCGCCTGCTGTCTTACCAGGTGGCAGACGAGCTGGCCAGCGGGCAGCTTCAAGTGATTCTGGCCGAGTATGAAGAAGCACCATGGCCGATTCATGTGCTGCACCGGGAGAGCAAGTATGGCTCGGCCAAGGTCAGGGCCTTCATCGATATGCTCGCCCAGACCTTGCGCGCACAGCAGCTGAATTGAGATCGTACAACAGCAGCAAAAACATCTCGAAACAATAAGTGTTGTACGATGACCTATGACGTGGCAATCTTCCGCCTGAAACAATTTGTCGCATATGACCACTGCCGGCATAAGCGCGAATCACCCGCAACTCTAAAAACAAAAATTCAGGTGAACCATGAAGATGAAAGGCATCCGTTGGTGGATGGTCAGCCTTGTCACGGCTGGGCTCGTCGTCAATTACCTCGCCCGCAATACCCTCTCGGTGGCCGCGCCCACCCTGATGACCGATCTTTCCATCAGTACCGAGCAATACGCCAAGATCGTTGCCAGCTGGCAGATCTGCTACGCCCTCATGCAGCCGATAGCGGGCTGGTTCATCGACTTCATCGGCACCAAGCTGGGCTTTGCCGTGTTTGCCATGGCCTGGTCGCTGGCCTGCGCCGGCGCGGCGCTGGCCACGGGCTGGCAGAGCATGGCGTTCATGCGCGGGCTGTTGGGCATGACCGAGGCCGCCGGCCTGCCAGCCGGGGTCAAGGCCACCACCGAGTGGTTCCCGGCCAAGGAGCGTTCGGTGGCGATCGGCTGGTTCAACATTGGCTCGTCGCTCGGCGCCTTGCTGGCGCCGCCGCTGGTGGTGTGGGCGATCCTGCACAGCGGCTGGCAGCTGGCATTCGTCATCGTCGGGGCATCGGGCATCGTCTGGACCCTGCTGTGGATGCTGTTGTACAAGCACCCGCGCGACCAGAAGCGCTTGAGCGACCAGGAGCGCGACTACATCCTGGCCGGGCAGGAGGCGCACTTTCAGCAGGACACCCGTGAGAAAGGCGCGTGGAAACGCATCTTCAAGACCCGCAACTTCTACGCCATCGCTTCGGCGCGAATCCTTTCCGAGCCGGCCTGGCAAACTTTCAACGCGTGGATCCCGCTGTACCTGATGACCGAGCGGCACATGAATATCAAGGAAGTGGCGATGTTCGCCTGGCTGCCGTTCCTGGCTGCCGACATCGGCTGCGTGCTGGGGGGCTACCTGAGCCCGCTGTTCCACCGCTACTTCAAGGTGTCGCTGTTCACCTCGCGCAAGATGGTGCTGGTGTTTGGCGCCAGCTGCATGATCGGCCCGGCCTGCATCGGCTTGGTGGAAAGCCCGTATACGGCGATTCTGTTGCTGTGCATCGGCGGCTTTGCTCACCAGACGTTGTCGGGTGCGCTGTACTCGATCACCTCTGACTCGTTCAGCAAGGATCAGGTGGCGACTGCCACCGGCATGGGCGGCATGTGTGGGTACCTGGGGGCGGCGGTGTTTACCCTGGTGTTCGGCATTCTGGTGACGCAGGTTGGCTACAGCCCGCTGTTCGTGGTGCTGGCGGCGTTCGATATCGTGGCGGCGGTGCTGGTGTGGAAGGTGGCGCGGGAGGTGTGTGGGGTTGCTGCATCTGGCAAGCCGATGGCGACGTCGACCGAGGCGCTCGCTTAAAGCGTCAGATTTTGGGGCCGCAAAGCGGCCCCACCCCAGGCGAAACGGTTACAACGCTCGATATTGCATCCGGAACCCCAGGCTCATCGCTTCCCCTCGCTGCAACAACCGCAGCCCGGGCCGCCCCGGCAGGTGATGGGCATTGACCGGATGGCTAACCGGCTCGAAGCAGAAAAAGCCCTGTCCTTGCGGGCAGAACAGCAAAAAGTGTTCAGCCCCGCTGGCGCTGCATGCCAGCCGATAGCCTGCACTGGGTTGTTCGATCAAGCATTCTCCTGCCCAGCCACTGAAGGCATGATCAACCACGGTTTCGGGCAACCGGCCCATGGTCTGAAAACGCCACTGCTCGGGGATCTCGGCCTGGTACGACGGCAACCGCCCATCTTCGGCCAGCCATACCCTGCGCGCCGCTGCATAAAGCTTGGTATCGGGATATCGAGGGAAGTAGGGGTGCAGCCCCAACCCATACCAGGTGGCTGGCTCATCCAGGTGCGTCACGTGCAGGTCCAGGTTCAGGCAGCCCTCATGCAGGTGCACATCCAGTGTGGCGTGGTAGGCAAATGGCACCTTACTGTCCAGCGTCAGGCGTGCACGCCGTTCACTGTGGTGCTCCACCTGCCATGCCTGCTGCCAGGCACTGCCATGAATGGGGTAGGGGTCATGCCCGGTGTTCGGCGTCAAGGCCTGCCACCCCTCGGGGCGGGCAAAACCACCTTCGGCAATACGGTTGGACCACGGCGCCAGCGGATAACAGCCCAGGCGTCGTGGCGTACCGCTGGCCAGTGCGGCCGGGTCGGAATGGCGCAGCAGCGCCTGCCCGGTCGCACTCACTTCCCAGTTCACCAGGCTGGCGCCCAGCTCCGGGGCCAGGCTCAGGCGGGTCAGGCGGTCCTGCAGGTGCAGTTCGGTCACAGCCATTCAAGGCTCCTTTGAAAAGTCAGCTGGCCCGGCGGTAGGTAAGCAGCACGATGCCGCACACCACCACGGCGCCGCCGAGTAGTTGCAGGGGGCTCAGTTGCTGGTCGAGCAAAGCCCAGCCCAGCAGCAGGGTGGCGATAGGTTCGACGTTCATCACCGGTGCGTTCTGCGCCATGTTCAGCCGTGGCACGCAGACGAACAGCAAGGTGAAGGCCAGGCCATACAGCACCACCAGGCAGGCCAGCGCCAGCCAGCCGCTGCTGCTGCCCGGCAGTGACAGACCGGACGGCATCACCCCGCTGAAGCCGGCTACCAGCATGCTGGAGAACACGATCAGCAATGTCAGCAGGCTGCGCACTGGCCCGCGCACACCGGCCAGTTTGTGGTCGGTGATCCACAACGCGCAGGCGAAGGCGCAGGCGGCGCCGAAGGCCAGGCTGACGCCCAGCGCCCAGTGCGGGTTGGCTGCGCCGCTGTCGGCCAGGCGCGCCGGCACATCCAGCGCCAGTACCAGGCCACACAGGATCAGCCCCATGAACAGCACGGTGCGGCCGGTCGGGCGGGCGCCGCCCAGTGCCCAGGTCAGCAGGGCCAACAGCATCGGGAAGGTGTTGCCCACCAGCAGCGCCAAGGCCACCGGAATGCGCGCTACTGCCGAGTACAGGCACAGGCTCTGGGTGGCGATCAACAGGCCCAGTACCAACTGCCAGTGGCGGGTACCGGCGGGCAGGCCCAGTGCCTGGCGCTGCCATAGCAGGAGGCAGGCCAGCACCAGCAAGGTGATGCCCGAGCGGCAGAGGATTGCCAGCAACACCCCGGTACCGTCATCGAAGGCGATGCGTGCGGCGATGTGGTTGCCGGCGAATGAGCAGGCCAGCAGCGCCAGCAGGGCGATTGCCAGTTTGCGCGGGAACAGGGTTGCAGCAGAGGAGGGGACAGCCATGTGCAGGATCCATTTGCAGGTTTCGCGTAGGGGGCTGCTTTGCAGCCCATCGCCGGCGAGCCAGCTCCCACAGAGACTGCGCAGGGCTGGACGGCTGCCCAATTCCTGTGGGAGCTGGCTCGCCGGCGATGGGCCGCAAAGCGGCCCCGCTTTCAGTTACAACACCACGCTAGGCAGCCATAGCGAAATGGCCGGAATGTAGGTCACCGCGATCAGTACCAGGAACAGCGCCAGGTAGAACGGCAGCAGTGCCTTCACGGTCGATTCGATGCTCACCTTGCCAACGGCCGAGCCGACGAACAGCACCGCCCCCACCGGCGGTGTAATCAAGCCTATCCCCAGGTTCACCAGCATGATCATGCCGAACTGCACCGGGTCCACCCCGATACCGGTAACCACCGGCAGCAGGATCGGCGTGAGGATCAGGATCAGCGGTGCCATGTCCATCACCGTACCCAGCAGCAACAGCATGAAGTTGATGCACATCAGGATTACGTAGCGGTTGTCCGACAGTGTCAGGAACGCCGTGGTGATCTTCGACGGGATCTGCATCAGGGTCATCACGTAGCCAAAGCTGGCGGCAAAGCCGATCAGGATCATCACGATCGAGATGGTCCGCACCGTGCGGTGCATCAGCTTGGGCAGGTCGCGCCACTTGTAGTCGCGGTAGACGAACATGGTCACGAAGAACGACCACACCACGGCCACTGCCGCCGATTCGGTGGCCGTGAATACGCCCGACAGAATGCCGCCAAGGATGATGACCATGGCCATCAGGCCCCATAGCGCCTCGCCGGCGATCTTCAGCGCCTGGCGCAGGGGGATCACTTCGCCCTTGGGGTAGTTGCGCTTCCGGGCGAACAACAGGCACAGGCCCATCATCACCCCACTCAGCAGCAAGCCTGGCATCACCCCGGCCATGAACAGCGAGGCGATCGACACCGTGCCGCCCGCCGCCAGCGAATACAGTACCGAGTTGTGGCTTGGCGGGGTCAGCAATGCCTGCACCGAGCCACTGACGGTCACGGCGGTGGAGAACTCTCGGGGGTAGCCTTTGCGCTCCATCTCCGGGATCAGCACCGAACCCACCGACGCGGTGTCGGCCACCGACGAGCCGGAAATCGCACCGAAAAAGGTCGAGGCCATGATGTTGACCAGCGACAGCCCGCCGCGCACGAAGCCCACCAGCACCCCGGCAAACGCCACCAGGCGCCGTGACATGCCGCCTTCGGCCATGATCGCGCCGGCCAGCACGAAGAACGGAATGGCCAGCAGCGAGAACTTGTTAACCCCACTGGCCACCTGGATCATCATCGCCTGCAGCGGAATGTCGATCCACCAGGCGCCGATCAGTGCCGACAGGCCCAGGGCATAGGCCACCGGCATGCCGAGCAGGATGAGGGCGACGAAACTGCCCAACAGAATGAACGCATCCATTTATGCCGCTCCTTCGCTTTCTTCTTCGAGTTGGTCGAAGCGCACCACCTTGCGCTGGCTCTGGTCGCCCAGCAGCAGTTTCTCCAGCACAAAGACCAGGGTCAGCACACCACCGATCGGGATCGGCGCATAGGTCATGCCCACCCGCACGCCCGGCAGCGATGCCAGAAACTGATTCCAGGTGGTGATGCACAGCTTGGTGCCGTACCAGGTCATGAACACGCACACCAGAATCATCAGCACTTGCACCAGCAGCGCGGCCAGCTGCTGCGGCAGCGGAGGCAGGCGGTCGGTGATCATCGCCACCGCCATGTGCGCCCCGGCCCGATAGCTGGCGGCGGCGCCGACGAAGGTGAACACCACCATCAGCAGGATGGCCACCGGCTCTGGCCAGCTGGCGCCAGTGCCGAGCACGTAGCGGGCGAAGATGCCCCAGGGGATGATCAGCGACATGGCCAGGATCGACAGGCCGGCGATCCAGATGCAGCCGCGGTAGAGCGTGTCGTTCGCACGCAGGAAAAGGTTTTTCATGGGCATCACCAAAGCGGCAGGGCGGCGGGCGCCGCACTGCCGAGGTCGTTCGGGAAGGGACCGGGTTACTGGACGGCGTCGATGCGCTTCATCAGGTCGGCGTACGGCGCGCCGTATTTTTCACGTACCGAGGCGGTGGCGTCGTAGAACGGCTTCTTGTCGACGCTGATGAATTCCACGCCGGCGGCCTTGAGCTTCTCTTCGCTGGCGGCGGACTTGGCGTCCCACAGTGCGCGTTCTTCCATCTGTGCTTCACGGGCCACTTTTTTCACCAGCACCTGCTGCTCGGGGCTCAGCTTGTTCCACGTGGTCTTGGACATTACCACCGGCTCCGGCAGGATCAGGTGACCGGTCAGGGTGTAGTACTTGGCACTCTGGAAGTGGTTGTGCTCGAGCAGCGTCGGCGGGTTGTTCTCGGCGCCATCGATCACGCCGGTCTGCAGCGCGCTGAAGATCTCCCCGGTGTCCATGGCGATGCCGTTGCCGCCCATGGCGTTCATCATGTCGATGAACAGCGGGTTGCCCTGCACGCGAATCTTCATGCCCTTGAGGTCTTCAAGGCTGCGCACTGGCTTCTTGGTGTAGATGCTGCGCGAGCCACCGTCCATCCAGGCCAGGGCGACCAGGTTGAAATCGGAGTTGGTGATCTTGTCGAGGATCTCCTGGCCGATCTCACCGTCGATGATCTTGCGCATGTGTTCGTGGTCGCGGAATACGAACGGCATGTTGAACACGTTCACATCCGGCACCACCGGGCCGACGATCCCCAGGCTGACGCGGGTCATCTGCACGGCACCGATCTGCGCCTGTTCGATCACTTCCTTTTCCGAGCCCAGCACGCCACCGGCGAACATCTTGAAAGTAATGTCGCCATTGCTGGCCTGTTCGAGTTTTTTGCCCATGTTCTGTTCGGCAACCACCGTCGGGTAGCCGGCCGGGTGGATTTCGGCGAACTTGATGTCCAGTGCCGAGACGGGCATGGACAGGCTGAGGGCGAAGGGGAGTGCGGCAAGAAGCAGCTTGCGTTTGAACGTCATGATGAAACTCCGTGGTTTTTATTATCCGGTTTCGGGCGTGCAAGTGTTGGTGTGGCAAAGGGCTCAGCCCCGGTAGGCAGGTTCCTCGACACCCTTGGTGCCAGGGTTGAGGGCAAATACCCCGCCAGCCAGGGGCTGGTTACTGAGGTCGGAGCCCGCGGGGCGGATCGAGGTGACGTACAGGGTGTCCAGGTTGGCGCCGCCAAAGGCACACATCGCAGGCTTTTTCACCGGCACGTCGAGTGAGCGGTCAAGCCGACCTTCGGGGGTAAAGCGATGGACCTGCCCGGCATCGTTGCCGCAGATCCAGTAGCAGCCATCCTGGTCGATGGCGGCGCCATCGGGCCGGCCGGGGTAACCGCGCATGTCGACGAACAGCCGTTTGTCGTGCGGCGTGCCGCTGTCGATGTCGTAGTCGAACACCCAGACCTTCTGCACGTTGGGGTGCGAGTCGGACAGGTACATGCGTTTGCCATCGGGGCTGAAGGCCAGGCCGTTAGGCACGATCATGCCATCCAGCTGCAGATGCAGCTGGCCTTCGCCATCATGCCGGTACAGCGCGCCAACGTGGGCGCCCTGCGGCATGTCCATGAGCATGCTGCCGGCCCAGAAGCGGCCTTGGCGGTCACAGCGTCCATCGTTGAAGCGCATGCCAGCCTGGGCATGCTGCACGCTGCTGAGCAGGTGGCTGTCGAGGCTGCCGTCAGCCTTGGCCTGCAGCTGGAATATGCCGCTTTCCATACCGGCCACCCAGCCTTCGCCGCTGCGGGCGATACAGGCGAGCATCTCGTCAGCCTGCCAGACCTGGTGCATGCCATCGGCCGCCTGCCAACGGTGCAGTTGGCGTGCGGGAATATCGACCCAGTACAGGGCCTGTTCGCTTGGGTGCCACACGGGGCTTTCGCCGGTGCCGTTGCGGGCGTCGACGATCAGTTCGCAGTTCATGGCCGTGCCTCCTGGCGCAGTGGGTCAGTTGAACGGGCCGGCCACGGCGAAAGCGCCGCCCTGATAGACCATGCTCGGGTCATCGGCGGCAGGCGCCGGCTGGGCTTCCACGGCGGCGCGGAAGGCTTCCGAGCTGTCCTTGGGCGCGTAGCCCAGGTGCGCGGCATGGCGGTTGTCCCACCACACGGTGCGGTTGTCGGAAGCGCCGTAGACCACGGTGTGGCCAACGTCCGGCGTAGACAGGCCTCGCTCGATCAGCTGCAGCAGGTCGTCATAGCTCAGCCAGGTGCAGAGCATGCGCGGGTTCTGCGGTTGCGGGAACGACGAGCCGATGCGGATGCTGACGGTCTCGATGCCGTAACGGTCGAAGTAGAAACTGGCAACATCCTCGCCATAGCACTTGGACAGCCCGTAGTAGCTGTCGGGGCGGCGCGGGGAGTGGGCGTCTATGCGCTCGTCCTGGCGGTAGAAGCCGATGGTGTGGTTGGAGCTGGCGAAGATGATGCGCTTTACGCCATGTTTGCGCGCCGCCTCATAGATGTGGAATACGCCACAGATGTTGGGGCCGAGGATGTCTTCGAAGGAATGCTCGGTGGATACGCCACCGAAGTGGATGATGGCATCAACGCCTTCGACCAGGGCATGCACTGCAGCCTTGTCGGCCAGGTCGCAAGTGACGACCTCTTCATGCGGCCCGGCAGCGGGCGCCATGGGGCTGATATCGGAAAGGCGCAGGACCTCGGCGTAGCCTTGCAGGCGATCGCGAAGGACCTTGCCCAGGCCGCCTGCAGCTCCGGTGAGCAGCAGGCGATTGAGGGGGGTAGTGGTCATGGCCGGCTCTTGTTGTTGATTGTTGTAGGTTGTCGTATGACTTTTGTGATTATTGGCGGTGGTTCCGGTGGTTGTCAATGAGGCTTGTGTGGCTTTTGCCGGCCTCTTCGCGGGTAAACCCGCTCCCACAGTAGATAGATGCTCTTCTGACCTACGCGATCCCTGTGGGAGCGGGTTCACCCGCGAACACCGGCGAAGCCGGTGCCATATCCCGTAGCCTTTGATTAGAGCAACGACAACGGGTAGTTGAAAATCAACCGGTTCTCATCAAACTCGTTATTGCTGTAATCCCGGCGAATCGACGAGTTGCGCCACTTCACGCTCAAATCCTTGAACGCCCCGCTCTGGATCACATAGGCAAGCTCGGTCTCGCGCACCCATTCCTTGCCATCGGTCACCACCCCGCTGTGGACATCCTGGCCGCTGATATAGCGGTTCATCAGCGTCAAACCCGGCACCCCCACAGTGACGAAGTTGAAGTCATGCCGCACCTGCCACGAACGCTCGTTGGCGTTGTCGAAGCTGGAGTTGTAGCTGTCGTTGGCCAGGGTCCCGCCACTGGTGCCATTGACCCGCATCCAGGTATCGCCATCGACCTTCTGCAACCCCACCCAGAAGGTGTTGCCACCGTACTTGGCCGAGAACATTCCCGAGTAGGTCTTGTTATCCAGTTCGCCTGCGCGCCTGGAACCGTCATCATCGCCATGGAAGTAGCCCAGGTTGGCGCCCAGGGTCCAGTCGCCCAGCGGCTGGCTGTGGCTCAGTTGCAGGTACTGCTGCTGGTAAACGTCCTTCAGCACAGCGTTCCACAGCCCGACCAGGGTGCGGTCCTGGTTGAACTTGTACTCGCCGCCGACGAAGTTGAAGCGGTCCGACACCCCGCCGCCGTAGCTCATGTCTTCCATGCTGGCGTCATTGCGCGGGCTGTTGCCGCGGAACTGGCCGCCGTACAGGGTCAGGCCGGCAATCTCGTTGGAGGTGACCTGCCCGCCGCGGAACGTCTGCGGCAGCGAGCGCCCGTCGTCCGAGCGCAGGATCGGCAGCACCGGCATCCACTCGCCGATCTTCAGTTCGGTCTTGGAAATCCGCGCCTTGCCTGCTACCGCCAGGCGCCCATAGTCATCCGCCGGCCGGCCATCGTCATGACGCGGGAGCAGCGCCGTGCCATAGGTGCCGCCACCGCCGTCGAGCTTCACCGACCACAGCCCCAGCACATCCACGCCGAACCCGATCGGGCCCTCGGTGAATCCCGAACGGGCATCGAGGATGAAGCTTTGCGTCCACTCCTCGGCTTTGCTTTGCGGGTTGGCGGGGTTGGTGAAATTACGGTTGATGTAGAAGTTGCGCAGCCCGAGCGTGGCCTTGCTGTCCTCGACAAAACCCGCCGCCAGGCTAGTGCCTGGCAGGCCGGCAATGACCCCGGCGCCGAGCAGGGCGAAGGGAAGGGTTTGGCAGATTTTCATTATTGTTGTGCTCCCGAAGGGTGTAGCAGCCCGTCCACCGGGCACGCGCAAGCGGCCTGCGGCAGGGGCGAGTAGATTACGGGCCGGTCAGGGCCTGGGGTGACTGCGTACTAGCCGGCGGCTAGGTACCGGTGGATGTACGTGAGCTGGCTGCGGGAAAAGAGGTGTGCAACAGGCGTGGATGGAGCGGGATGAGTGTCGACATGATTTCGTCCACTGATTGTTGTTTTTGTTATGCGTTGTCGTACAACTGTGGGCGATTATTAGCAAGGAGGCGGTAGGCTGTCAATCCGTAATGAGCCAGTGATCAAGGCTGCGATAACCGAAAAACCGGGCGCGCGTGCTCTACAATGCCGCGTACAAAGACATACGATGACCTGGTCCACTCCCAGGCCTTCGATGGCGCTCGGCCTTTGGTACGAGCGGGTTCGCGATTCCCTGTAGGAGCGGCCTTGTGTCGCGAAAGGGCCGCACAGCGGCCCCGGCAATATTACAGGTGCGGGGTCTTGCGGCCGCTGCACGACCCAAAGCAGCTCCTAAGGTGATTGCGCTAGCGGCTCATAAGTGAATGGACTGTGGCACTGCCAGCAAACAATCCGCCATTGCAGAATCACCAAGATCAGTGCATTGTAATGACATTCGTCATTACATGAGGGCCAGGTTATGGCTTCCATCAACATCCGCGTCGACGATGATCTCAAAGCCCGCGCCTACAAAGAGCTCGAGCGCCTCGGCGTAACCCCCTCTGAACTCATGCGACAGGCTCTGCAATATGTAGCTGAGCGGGGCAAGTTACCCTTCCGGCCGGTCCTCATGACCGAAGAAGATGAAGACCTCATTGCCACTGTGCAGGAGCGACTGGCTTCGCCGCAGCGCGTGAGGGTGCAGCTGGATGACCTATAGCCTCGACTTCGATTCCCGTGCATTGAAAGAGTGGAAGAAACTGGGCGATACCGTGCGTCAGCAGTTCAAGAAGAAACTGGCAGAGGTTCTGCTGAATCCTCGGGTTGAAGCCAATCGTCTTCACTCGCTACCAGACTGCTACAAGATAAAGCTGCGCAGCAGCCGGTATAGGCTGATCTATCAGGTCATTGACCAAGAGATCGTGGTTTTTGTCGTCGCTGTCGATCGCCGTGAAAGAGACCAAGCTTACAAAAAGGCCGCTGAGCGACTCGAGTAGGCCTCCAGGATATGGCAGTCCCAGGCTGCAGTCTCAAGGTAGACATCGCCAAAAAGCTAGAGCTCTGATTCTGTGGGAGCGGGCTTGCCCGCGAAGAACCCCATTCTGCCATTCCCGAGCCAATAAAAAGGCTGCCAATCGGCAGCCTTCTTGATGTTCAGCCCGCGTAGGTTTTCATCCTGTTTTAAACCACAATTCCTTGGCAGATTGGCTGAGGTGGATATAAATTCAGCTACATTGATTTTATTTTTCTAGATATTTGAAACAAGGAGCAATGGTTTCATTCGGGGCAGAACGGGCGATCGAGTGTAGAACAAGAAGAACTATTGGTTGAGCTTGGCAAGACTTGATGATGCCGGCTCTTAATTTTTAATCGAAATGTCAAAAAATGCCGAATAAGCTAGAGGGGGCCATTAATCAGCAATGAGAGAAGCTGAATGGCTGGCGCCGGGGAAATTGTAGTGGGTGGGTGACATTGATGAAGTGGAAAGACGAGCGGTAGCTCAGCATTGGCCTAAATTTGATTATGCACTTAGCCGTGAGTGCTCTGCTGTAAGCGGTTGGTTTTTCATCCAAGGCTTGGGGTAGACTAGTTATATGGCGGATATCTGGTTTCTGCTGATTCTACTTAAAATACCTATTCAAGAGGGCATGGATCTCTTTTCTTTTCAATAGTGGATGTTTAAAGCCATAGTCGGGTATCCAATAAAAATCCATTTTATTATGATTGGCTAAGAAATTAACATGGGTCGCAGAAAGTCCCAAGATTTTCGCTGCTTCCATTATGGTGCAGTATTCGCTCAGGAATGAGTTGATTTTTCTGGCGTCGCATTGGGTGAGGAATTGTTGATCATTAAACTTGATCGGGTGGACAAACCCCTTAGTTATGAAGCGTCTGCAAAATTGATACTGACTAAGGTTGTGTGACTCCAAAATTGCTTTGAGCGGGGTTAGGGTTGCTAGCTTTGTCCGCAGGGAGTCGATTTCGTCTAAGGAAACTTTCGTGTACGATCTATAGAGTGGAGCTCTAGCAGGCCGAATTTCATCGCGGGCAACGCGAATCAAGTCAGCTCGTTTGATATGCAAGAGATTTGCTGCTTCTTGCAAGCCCACTATTTTTTTTTGTGAGAGGCACATGCCAAAGGTTCCGCCTGTCGGATTCAGTAGGATTTTCAGGGCATCAGAAAAGTGTCTGCGGTCATAAACGGTAATCGAATGCCCATTGATCAATTTTCCGGTAATGGCATGCACATTATGCGCCTCAAGGATGATATGCAATTTATTGGCGGTGAGATTAAGCTCATTGCTAAGGATGCGAGGAGTGGTGTAGCGTTCATAGAATTTTTCTACGTCGTCTAGTAGAAAAATTCGAGTGTCAGTGTCTGAGCAACGAAGCAAGCCAATATCGCGGTAATAGATTACTGTATTTTTATGTGTTTTTAATATCGCGGCCGCTTGATCGAGAGTGCAGTTTGTTTTATCGCCCATGAAGCAGCGTCGAATTTTCTTATTTCTTCTTATTGAGTTACTTTTGTGCGGGATCGTATCGATCGAAAGAGATACCGCTGTCAGATCTGCGGAGTGAATCAGAAATGGATTACCTACCTTGTTGAAAATCGGCGTGACTGCCCCGCAACGGTTGATCGCAGCGAAAATTTCAAAACAAGATCTCTTATATTTTGCAGCAAGCGCTTGAGTGGTTATGTATGAAGTTTGGAAGGCATGCACATCTTCTTTTTTGAAGTAGGAGGCAGTGCGAATTGACGCAATTGGTGTCAATAGCTTCTGGCGTGATAAGTCCTTGCATTCTTGAGGGTTAAGGCCCAAGATCTTAGTAGTGTCGCTTAATGAATAACAGTTTGAATGTATTTGGGCTTCGAGGATGAATTGATGGGCCTTGGTGCTTGTTTTAAAATTATTAATTGCAATGCTTATGGGCGCGATATCAGCACCGTCATACCTGGCTTTATCATATGCCGGCTGTGCTTTTAGGAACTGTTTCCAAAGGCGGCTGTCAATCCCAAGCAGAAGTCTTAGTCCATTACCGAAGATTGGCCGTGGTCGAGCTGTTTTACTAGCGGTCATGCTTTTATGAGGGAGCCCATTAAGTAGGCTAAAAAACTTTGGGTATTGTTTCTTTAGTTTTAAGCTAAGTATCTCTGCCTGCGTTGAGTCCATCGAATCCCAGATGTGGGGGAGTAGTTTCCAAAGTCTTTCAGAGTCGTCAAATACTAAGGCGGTGGCGGCATCGAAAATCAGGTGGCTCGCCCGGTTGATTTTTTGTTTAGGGATGCCAAGCATGAGCATTGCTGAGAAGAATGAGTCAAGCTTTACCTGGTCTTGCTGCTTAAGTAAGGTGAGCAATCGCTCTTCGGGAAGGCAGTCATCTTTCGAACATGTCGGAGACTCCCAATTAACACCGCAGATACAGTTTTTACGGCCCAGGTGGCTCAATCTAAGAGGGCGCTTGCATTTTGGGCAGGCATTAAGCAGTTTTCGTTGATGTATGGGGCAATAGCTGCATAGGCACAGGTCATTTATATAGTGGAAGTGGTCAGCCATTTGGCACTCACTGCAAACAGGGTAAAAGGAAGCTCGCAGCAGGCGTCTACCAATTTTCAGTTTCCCAATTTGAAACCTTCCGTCAGGCTCATCTGGGTTTGCTAGAGAGTAGAACCCGTCGTGAATGCGCTTTTGTAATGCGGGACCTACTTGAGCGTGCATCATTGATTCGTAACGGCTGCCTTGAACCAGTGAGTTTCCATGCACTGGATAACTGTAACCATGAAAACATGAAGTTAATTTGGAGACACGGCTGTATCCGTTCATCAGCGCTAGCCGCCGGATAATGCTGGAAGGGCTTTCGTCAACGAAAGGCAATGGTATGTAGTTAAATGTTTTCATTGTGCACGTGCAGTTTTTCATAAGCCGATGGCAACTCCAGATCGAAAGGAGCCGAGCTCATGCGGAGCTTCAAGTCAATCAACCGGCACGCTTGATTGAAATCATTCAATTCTAAGGACAGTCGTTGATGAGCGAGCATGTTCTGAATGGCGCCATGAATGATCAGTCTGATGTACTCCAAGCTACCTGATGTTGCGACATACAGGCGGACGGCTATGTCCGAATCGGTGAGGTGAGCCCCTGAGCGAAGAAGCCCCCGGGTATAGAGTTGCTCGTCTAGGCTGCTGAGTAAAACCATGTAGTCCGACCCACTGTCCTCACTGAAAGCCGGATATTGTAACTCTATGATAAATGGAAAACGTCGGGCGAGGGCAGGGCGTTGATTCAACAAAAACTTGCACTCTGGCGTTCCCGCGAGTACGAAGGGCGTCATGGTTTCATTCATCATGGTAATGAGCCAATCAATCACGGTGCCACGCGCTTTATCGGCTTCGGGCCTTGCAAGATGGTGGAACTCATCCAATTCACACACTTCGACTAGGCAGGTTTTCAACAATGCCATGATGCGGTAACTCAGTTCCACGGTATCGCCCCTGGTATCAGAGCAGCCCAGTTCACGCACCAGCGTCTTGGCGAAAGATTTGACCGTAACAGGTGACGGTACGCTGCAATAAAAGGCTGGGCGAACCGTGGTGACACCGTTCGCTTCAATCAGTTCGTGTGGAGCGCCAAACGAATCCCGGAATAACTTGAGCAGCGTGGATTTACCGCTACCTGACGGTCCTACCACCATCGCGGACGTCGGGATACTCCGCTGTCGAGCGGTCTCAACACTTTTTTGCAGCATGGTGTAGGCATGCAGATACGATGGGAACAAGACGAGTTGTTGAGAGTAGTCGCGCAACCATTGGGTGTCGGTGTTAATCATGGCGCACCTGCACTGTAGTGGTGGACGTGAGTGGAATGCTTTCGAGCAGTGCAATAGCTGCAAGAGGAGCGGGATTTGAGAACTTGGCTTGCTCCAGAGGTGGAGAGCTGGGTGGAATGTTAACTGTTTCCTCAACCGCTGATTTCTGACTTTCCGCCAAGCGCGCCAAGCGTTTTTGTGCGGATTTGCCTTTGTCGCTGCGCAGCGCGAGGATATATTTGACCCTGCGCTCACGGGCAGACTTAAAGTCGAAACTCTTCCGTTCACTGCGTAGTTGCTTGAGCACCACACGGTGCAACTGCAACGTCAGCCCGTTTTGGTAGTCCGGGTCGACGGCTTCGAGTTGAAACAGGTCTTCAGGCTTGTCAGGGTGGCAGATCCACACAGAGCCCAGATCACTGATGTCATAGAACACAGTGAGCCTGACCCTCTTTGGTCGGCGCGTCGCCAGCGCGGGAACTGCCGGCCCAGTCCATTGAAGATTGGAAAATCCAATGCGTCCGTTGACCGGCAATGCCGTTGTTTTGCTCCAAAACAAGCGTTGAACATCCTCGGCACCGTACCTCTTGGGCGGGAAATCGCCGTCAATCAACTTGTTCCAGGTATTCAGAGGAGAATCATTGAGCGACCGATGGAGATCCTGATGGTAGGTATCCAGAAATTTGGCAAACTTCTCCTTCAGTTCGGCGATGGTGTAGGTGGCATTTTTTTCTGAGTCATAATCTCCCCGTTCGTCAGGGCTCGAAAAAGTGGTTCCGCTGAGGTGATGGGCGAAGCGGATGTTGTGAGTTTTGAACCAGCGCTCAACGAACGGCTTCTGATCGGGAGTGTAAGGTTCGCAATAAACGACCTTGGAACCGAGCAAATGCATGATGTAGCCAATTTTTTTTCCTGCAAACTCGCTACCGTTGTCCATCACGTAAGTAGTGGCTAAGCCCGTGAACGTACCCTCTGGGCTGAGTGAGCTTTTAAGTGCACGCAGGGTTTTCTCGATGCAGGGTGGGTTGATTGATATGTCCCACCCAATAATCACGCGTGAACGGACTTCAAGCAGGACCGTGAGCCAGGCTCGGCCGATGACGGTCCCGCGATCGTTCACGATCAGGACATCAATCATCTGAGTATCGCACTCAACTCGATCCAGCAAGTGAGTAGGTTGTTGGCTTTTCCTGCTAAACTTCTGTTTATTGACCGCGCGCCGCCGACCCAGTTGGGCCAAGTCTTTTTCGTACGTGTCATATTGCTGAATGATCCGCCAGATGGTCGAATTGCTGGGGACATTCAATTGGTCGGTAACGGGTCGCTTGCTGTTCAGATCCTCGAGACTGCATTGGATTACGTCGGTAACTTCCACAATGCTGTGTGGAAGTTCGATGAAATACAGTTCTCGCACCCAATGATCAATGATTTCTGCGACCACGTTGGGTTGACGATCAAGCAGTCGCCGCTGACGCCGCAGAGGTGAGCGGATCAATGCCAATGGACTGCCGCCAGACTGCCGATAGAGCATCATCCAACGGTACATCGAACCATAACAGGGAGGGTGCAGGTCACCGAGCTGTTCCGCAGTTTCCCGGATTAGCGATATGGTCGCTGGACGCGGCAGCTGTCCACCGAGCTTGGCTTCAGCCGAACGAACATAGTAGAGTCGTTTGTCGAGATCACGTCGTTGCTCGTCGGTAAGGTCGGCGATAATCCGCTGCACGTTATGCTCCAGAGGGGCATCTTGCATGCGGAATAGATTGCCGCGTTCGAATGCGTGACGCAGGCGGTCCAAGGTGTGAATCGCTATATGAGTGCGCCTTGCAAGACTGCGCAGCTGCGCTCGCTTGTCATCTACCGCTATAACGACATACACCTCAGTATAAAGGCGCCACTGCTCGCCAACCTGCATATTGAAAGCTTTGTGAGTGTTCATGATCTGCTCTCTCTAAACCGGCAAAAATTGAGCGGAGGTGGAGAGGTGATCCGCATGTCCGGAGCATCTTGGATAAGTTAAATAAATGGTGAGGTTTATTGGTTGTTAATCAAGCCATACCATGGTGTTGCTTGTGAGCGGCTTGCATAAATCGCAAACGATGGCTCTGTAGAATAATGCGTGCGCAATCTCCCTTGCCTCATGTACGCTGCATAGTAACTGCTGCAGCGGAATTGCTCCTTTCTTTTGGGCCAGATATCGTCGGACCGCTATGTCCGACCGGGCGGTGCTGCTGTAGCCCCGGTGATACAGATAATCCAGATTGATGGTCCGAATCGGATGGTAGAAGTGGCGCATTGGCAGGCATTCTAGAAGGCAGTCGTACTCAGCGAGCCATTCTGTAATTTGCAGCAACCTAGACTTGGTTCTGAAGCATTCAAAGCTTTCATCATTTTTTACTTCAATCAACTGCTGTGCACCACTGAGATAGGTGACCTCGAAGTCGGGAGTATAACGACACTTTGAACATTTGAAGTTCAGTGTGTAAGGATGAATTTGATAGCGGGCAACGTCGGGCCGCCGTTCCAATTCTAAGCAAAACGCTGCTTCAAGCAATGACTCACACATAAGCGGATCTCCATTTTTCTTTGAAGGAAAAATGGTGACGCGGCTCCCGTGCCGACCATGGCGCGGCAGACGGCTAGGGCTAAGGTCGGCCACGGCACCTAGGCGAACCTTGATATCTACATAATTGACAGAAGGCATCTCAGCCTCCTTTACGATAGAGTCTCCAAATCCCAACGATTACTAACGCTGCGTTTGGAGAGCGTTGGGACGTCCCGACGGTGCTTCCTATGGACTTCATTATGGGATGTAATAGGGATATTGAGTACGGGTCAAAATACGGCGCTCAATGGCTTCCTGCAGAGACCGCGCAAAGCTCTACCCTGCGGGTTTTCCGAAATCTGCATTCCGCGCAAAGTGCGCCGCATTCCGAACGTATTGGAGGTGTACACTATGTCCACCCTCAAACTAGGCCCAGTGAGCTGTCTGTATCGCAGCAAGACATTATTTCATGCAGCGGCACAATCCATGGGCTGCCCTCCCACCCCATGCAGCATGGCCAAATGTTGGCGCATGATTCGCCCATGGACCGATAGTTTTTCGCTATGGAAGCGTCTACGGTGCGGAACGGAGTTAAATAAAAATAACCAAGCTGCGTTGTTTGAGCATTTTCCGACACTACGCACGCTGTATGACAATCCGCTGTGGATGGCAATTTCTCATCCCGAGTGGGTGAACGAATGGGATGAGCTGGCAGCATCCATTCGGATCGGCGGAAAGCCGTTGGATGCGTATAACGGTAAGTTAACTCGACTCCTGTATGGCCGCGTGGATTGGCCTTGCCTGGGTGTCCACTTAGTGCTGTTGCAGACGCAGGGCACCCGCTTTATGTTTCATCGGATGTGGCTGGAGAAGAATCTTTTGGCCATGGCGGGGCTCAGCTGCATCCAGCGACCGATTAGAAATATTCGTAATGAGTTCCAAGATTTTCTCTTTCGCATATTTGTCGGCACAGAGCCTGCATCGCACAACGGCTGGCAATACTGGCGCTCGTGCTGGGCTTTTGACGAAAAGCTCTTTGAATTTCTGCAGGAGAGGCAGTGGCTACATGGCGATGATCAACAACTCGCGCTACTCATCTGGAACTTCCGTCAACAGCTTCTGCGCGAGTTGGATGTTGGTCCTCAAAAGCCTATGGGAGAGATAGGGTGTGGATTGCCCCATTCCTTGCGCAAAAAATGGTGCCGCGAACGTTCGCAATGGATGGATCATCCTATCCACTTAAACGGTGTTTGCTGCGAATTCTCCCACCAGCATGCATCGACTGCTGTTTCTCGCGATAATCAAGCGACTTCGCTGACAACGTAGCCGCCGATGCGCTGTTCAATCATGGAGTGGAGTTATCAGAGTCTGAGGTTAAACGGAGGGGAACGGTCTCGCTTGGCAGACGGGCCAAAAGTTGATGAACCAGATGCAATTGTTGCGCGAGGTCGCGAAGATTCCGACGGTCCTGGCGACGATCGAGCAAATACCGGTGTGCGCGTTCACGTAAGCTGGTCGCTTCAAGCTGCAGCAACTGCTCCCGTTGTCGCAATTGACTGAGGACCGTGTTCAGCTGTTCGTGGCTTGCTTGAAGCTGCTGGACCTGTTTCTGTGCGGATTGCAGGGTCAGGCGCTGAGTATGATTTTCAGCGCATTGGCGTTCTAAATCTCGGTACAACTGTGTCAGGTCTTCCTGTTTTCTCATCAGCTGCTCCTGCAGACGCCGCTGCTCATGCTGTAGCTGCTGTACCTGTGCATCATGGCTTCGGATGTCAGTCTCCCGCTGTTGGCGGACATGCTCACGGTAATGCACCAACGAATCGCGACCCTGCTGATACTTTTCTTCCAGCGACTGAAGCTGTTTGGCGCGATCGCTCACGATTTGTTGAAGATGGGATTCGGCGGCGAGCAGTCGCTGCCGTTCACCTTCCAATTGCTGCAAGCGCGACGTCAGGGTGAGCTCCCGCTCGCGGGCTTCGAGACGTTCATCGAGCAGCAATTGATGATTTTTTTTCAACTCTTCATGGCGGGCGTTGTCGATCTGGCGTTGCTGCTCGTAAGCCAGTTTCTGCCGCTCAAGGCGCGCCCGGTCGGCGCTGACTGCTGTTTGCGCATCTGCCGCCAGGCGCTGTACCAGACCTTCCATGTAGGTCTGCACTTCCTCGCTCAACGTCACCGCAGGCGGTCGCGGCTCTTCACTCGCTAGCTCGCGCAAATAGCGGTTGATCGTAGTTTTCGAACCCGTGTCGCCCAGTTCAACCCGCACTGCGTCAATGCTCGGCGCTTCACCCCGGGCGAGGAGGGCGTCTCGAGCAGTCTGCACCAGCGCTTTGTTGATTCCGCTACGGGCCATGGCGTTGATCCGATAAGGTGGTTCTAACACAGTATGGTGCAAACCGAATGCGCTGCTTCGCGCTCAGCCGCGCGGGCAGCACCTGTCCGGACTGGTCATCTAGCATCAGTTCCTCAGGATTATTCATGCTAACGTCGATCGGGTTGATGTGGCTAATCAAGGCGCCTGCTGCCAGGGCCAAGTCGGGTAGGCCGGCCGCCGGCATGATCACGCCGGAGGTGCCGATGTAGCAGCAGGGACCAATGTTGTATTGCCTGCGCAGCTGCCTTGTAGGCTCCCTTCGGCAGGTCCTCCCCAAACCACACGACACCTGACGCGGTCGGCAGTTACAGCGTGACCAACGCGACGGCTCAACCTATTCGCCCTGCTGGGATACGGTCTGCTCAACCGGCTTAGGACGGCGGCGCGATGGCAGGCAACACACTTTGGCGGCATCTGGCTGACATGCAGGTGCACGAGGCCTTTGCTGCCGAGACGCTTACGCAGGTCATCCATGTTTGGTGTGATCACGGTGCCCCGGTGTCCTCTCAGATCCACACCAGCGCCAGGCTCCTAGGCTCTGTACGAAATGTCTTGTGGGAGCGGGCTTGCCCCGCGATGGAGTGCGAAGCGCTCCTGTTCTCGAGATCAAATAGTGCCAAAGACGCCGCAAATTCAGGCTTTACTGCCGCGTTGCGGCAGATCGCTGGACAAGCCCGCTCCCACAACGATGGATGACCATACTTTTCGTACAGAGCCTAGGAAGAAAAATGACGCAACTCATCTGATGTCAATGAGGAATTTCGTAAAAACCCCCATTGACAAACCATTCGTTAAGCGAAAGAGTTTTGTAGGTTATATATTGCCAACTATTAACTTTAACGCTATACCGCTGTGCCTCCTCCATCAAAAAACTCCTAACAGCGGAGACACCACGAGCCACATGCAGGCCAACGAGGTAATCCCGAGTTAATGTTAAATCGTGGGCCGCATTTGTAGTGTAACTGTGGCCTAAATTTACCACATTGAAATGCCTTGCAACTCTTCGCTTCAGCGTCTCATCCCAATTCGCAGGAGGGGATGGAAAAAATTGCAGCGCAGGAACTACTTGTTCATTTAGTACAGCAGAAATCCATTGCTCCCTTGTGAAGTCGTCATAATAGGGATGAAATGTTTGCTCAGCAGCAGAACTAGGAAATTTGGCTTTTTTAGCATTATTGCAGAAATCACAAGCAGGTACCAAATTGCTTGGAACAATTGCCAAGTCAGGATATTTAGACTTGGGCAGATGATGATCTAGCACCGTCACTGTCCCAATACTGCATAGTGGACAAGTGGAAGAAGCGCTCCTCAACAAGTTGTAGTACTTCCTGGCACTACCACGAGTCGCGCTCAAGTGGGTTGTATAAAGAGAGTCAAGCTCCGCCTTCGTTACTGAACCCACCGACAGAACCCGTTCAAATAAATACAGGTCCTGAGCTATGCCTCTTGCATCGTACGTCGACGCCGTTGCAGCTAATGAAGCCTCAATACTACGGAGTCTACCTGCCAATTCGGCATCACTAGTACCTTCTATGCAGGCACTCATTACCTGAGAAAAATTGAAAAGTGGCTTCGGCAAGATTTTCATCATTAAATACTCGGAGGAGGTATTAAGCTGAGCGCTCTTGCTAACGCCCTACCTTCGGCACCAATTGCACCACCAAATTCAGTGATGACCTGTTCATACGTACGCCCAATCGCCCTCTCGGCAATTAGTTTATGATAGCCAGTTTGAGTTAGCTCCAAGCTAAATACTTCTCTGGTCAAAGTACCTACGTTTTCACCAAACGTATTAATCTGAGGCCGCTCAGCGGTGACTTCATGACCTGAGCGGGAGAGTTTCCACACACAGGACGCCGGAACTTCCTGTAGAACCACGGGCGAATGCGTAGCGATTATCGCTACGCCGTTTCGATTCACTAATAAATCAGAAAGCGCTCGCACAAGAGCAGATAGCAACGGTGGATGCAAATGGCATTCTGGCTCATCAATCAGAACTAACGACTTCTCTTCAACCAACTCCACAAGTCGTGTAACGGCCAAAAGCACAATGGCGTGACCTGAGCTTAATTTCCTGAACATTCGAATAGCTTGATCCTCTACGTGCACGGGATCAATTTCGGACAGACAAGAGACATTGATTTCAGCAAATAGCGGATCTGACTCTAAAGTATCAAGTGCTTTTTTCCACCGATCTCGGCGAACACCCTCCAAGCAAATCAAAACGCTTCGTGCAAACTCACTGGCAAGTTCATAGGCGCCCTTTACACGGGGTTCAGCTAATGGGGGTAACCCTGGTGGCGATAAAGGCAAATTTTCTCTAGTAATCAATCCAATATAGCTGTAGCGGACATCTCCGGCCGATACTCCACCCAGCGGCCCCTTGGAATCAAACGCGCTGAAGGAAACCGCAACCAGCCCAGCAAAGCCCAGTTGTCGAGCGCTGCTGACAAATGGATTGCTAGGGAAAGCAGAGCTTCGAAGAACCCCAACTGCTTGCGAGCCATCCTCGGCGGGCATCCCGAGAAATGAACGTGCAAGCAAGTCGAAACACCTACTCTTTCCGACCCCGTTCCGCCCGATAATCACATGGGCATTGGTAGAAGGAAGTGTTCCTGGCATGACCTCAAACTTAAGAAGAGGTGGTGGTGTCACAGCTTGGGGGTCCTTCGGAAACTCATATTCAAAACTATACGGCGTCAACAGGCTTCTCGCATGAGCCAACTGCCTAAATCGATCCTTTACTCGGGATATAAGGATATCCCTTAGCAGTGAATCATTCAAAACCAATTCCTGCTCGTGCTGAATGTAAATATTTTCATCAAATGCAAAATCACGCATGGCGCGCAAATATTTAACTCGCACACTATCCCCAAGAGAAATAAGGGTTTCGTAATAATTCTCATCCTGGCCGATTGAAAAATATTCCGAGCTTAAAGCTTCGAACGCCTGCGGCAACTTCGTGGTTCCGTCCTGCTCATTCATCCCGCGCCTAGCCACTTTTACATAGCCCAAACTCACCGACTCGCGAGCACCCAAGATTATAGTAACCTTAAACATTGTCTGCCACTTGAACCAATCATTCCATGAATCTGGAACTAGCACACAGTAAGGCTCCCCTCCAAACAAAGCCGGGCTTTCAGTATAAAATTTCAAAGCAAGCACTCCTTAGAATTTCCATTCACATTCAACTAAGCCCTAATACGCACGGACTATTAAAATCCAAGATCCCTAAAGTCCATAAAGCACACCAGTTTCAGACAAAAGTCTCGGATCAACTACCATGCCGTTCCTTTTAACCAGCCACTTAATAGCCAGCATTAGGCTATCATCTCTATCCTTTCTCTAGCAAGCAAGGCATACGTAAATTTGACGTTACCGGCCGACACCTTGTTCACACTTTGTTGCACGCTAATTATAGACACTTTCCTTACGTGAGGTGCTGATATTAATTGCTTAAGGTAGTAATGCAGCGGCGAGTTACTCAACGTCATAGAGCTTTTATGGCCACACATCTCAAACGCACCCTCATTAGTTCGCCACATCACATGCACAAGATGCCTATGAAAATATTGATTACACTCACAGCTTATAGACCCTGCCGTTGCGAGGTCACAATACTCTTCGCTTTATAGATCCGCTCCCTAGCCATTTTCGGTTGGGCCAGCGGTACGATTCTTATTCTAGGCTCTGTACGAAAAGAGATGTCGCAAACACCGCATGGAGCAGGCCAGTGAGACCATCGCGGCATAACTTTTCGCGAGCTCGTCGAAGCGCGTCACGATCCTGCGGTTCTCTTTCAGTCAGCCAAACATGCGCTCGATGATGTTGCGCTGTGGGTATTTGGGCCGGTCAAACAGTCTTGGTAATCCAGGCTTGGGCTTGCGCTTCATCGAGCGCAACGGGATGATGGGCTGCATTCGATATTGGTCGCAGTAGCGGCGTAGCGCTTCGGCGTCGTAGCCCTTGTCGGCGAGCAGCCATTTGCAGCGCTTACGCGGGCGGCCACGTTGGTTCGATGGAATGCTGACCTCGTCCAATAGTGCTTGTGCGTAGCTGATGCCACTGGCTTGACCGCCAGAGAGGAGAAAGCGCAGCGGTGTTCCGTTGGCGTCGCAGAGCATGTGGATTTTGGTAGTCAGGCCGCCGCGACTGCGGTCTAGAGCATGATCGGCAGGCTCGTCAGGTCCCCTTGTTTCCCGGCGCCAGATGAGGCTCGGGTTGCGCGTACTGCGGTTGAGTCGATCATCCAGGTTTGCAGATCGATCAAGCCTTGCTCATTCAATTTCAGGTGCAGCCGTTTGAGCATCTGCTCGAACGTCCCCTGGTTTCGCCAGCCCCGAAACCGTTGATACACCGTTGACCATGGGCCGAAGCGCTCAGACATATCTCGCCATGCAGCACCCGAGCAGAGCACCCACAGCACGCCATCGAGCATCAGGCGGTCGCATTGTCGGGGGCCGGCCTCGGCCATGGGTTTCGATGAAGAGATCGGAGACCACATCCCAGGCCTCGTCCGTGAGTTCGTAGCGCCTTGCCATCACAGAGTTCCTTTCCGTTAATGGCGCGTGACTCTACAAAATCTCAGCGTTGGAGGAGCGATGATTAGGTTTCTCGGGATTTCGTACAGAGAGCGTTATTGACGTTTTCAGGTAAATGCGGGGTACGGTCGGCTCGCCGCGCTCTAGTTCTGGCGAGTGGTCCAAAGTAAAAAGCCCGCCGAAAATCGGCGGGCTTATCAATTGTCTCCAAGGGGAGGCGTGACGCCAACAAATCTCGGAGCCAGCCCTCATAGCATACACGGGTTCGTCGACAACCGGGTGGCCCGTGGGGGGCTTGCTGCGGGTTCGGCACACCTTATACGACTTGATCAAGGGATGGCGGGTCTTGCGAAACCCATCAGCCACCGTCGCGGGACCAATCGTTGCGGCTGACCAAGCCCAATTCTTTCTCGCCGTGGCGGGCGTCATCCTCGAATAGATCTACGGTACGCCGCTCCTGTTTGAGGTAGGCGAGGGTGGTGAAGAAGCAGCGCTCACAGAGGTGCACTTCATCGCGCTCGCCGTCGTGTGCCGTCCCATAGCCCCACTGCCCCCCAGGCTGCCGTAGTGCAGATTGCCGTTTGCTAGCCGGGTGGATTCGCTGCAGACGTCGCAGCGGACATCGGTCACCGCTTCGCATTCCACGCGTCCGAGGATTTTCATGGTTCCTGCCTCGTTGGCCATCGTTCTCTAAGCGTAGAGCGCAGGAAGTTTCTGAGTAGGCCATCGGTCGCGTATGACCGGTGCATGGCGGGCAGTGGCTCTGCCTCAGAGCACAAAAGGCTTTGGCTACACTGAGAGAAGCGGACGCCCCGCATGGGCTGAGCCGAGCGCTTCCCGGCGGTGACCCTCCGAGCCTGACGCCCGTTTCGACGCAGAGCTCGCCGCATGACTGTTACAGCCGGGCAAGCGCTGTTACACCGCATTTTTTCGTACCGTTCAAACGGTACGAAATTACAGGTGTACAAACCTTGGTCGGCAGCGCGGAAGAGGTCCGATCCTGAGGTGTGAGAAGCCTGCATTCTCAAACTCCAGGCAGGAAATCACTGCTCAGTTGCGTTCTAGGCTATACGGAGGGCGGGGCATGAGCGATCCCGAGCGCTATCGGCAGGCCGGAAGGCGTGAAAGCACCGTCCGCCGTTATGCACGGGTGATCGAGCATTTCGAAGGGGAGTGGGGCGGGCTGCTGCCGGCCAGTCACGCCAGTGTGGCGCGCTACTTGGCGGAGAATGCCGAACAATTTTCCCCGGGTACTCTGCGTACGCACCTGGCGGCGTTGGCCCGCTGGCACCAGGAGCATGGTTTTGTAGACCCGACCAAGGCACCGGCCGTGCGCGATGTGCTGCGGGGCATCCAGGCATTGCACACCCGGCCGGTCCAGCAGGCTGAACCGCTGCAACTGCAGGAACTGGAAGCTTGCATTCAGGTACTGAAAAGGGAGGAGGAGGGCGGGCAACCGGCGATGCGCTTGCGTGCTTGTCGCGATCGGCTGTTGCTGTTGCTGGGTTTTTGGCGTGCGCTGCGCAGTGACGAACTGTGCCGTTTGCGCATCGAATTCATCCGGCTTGAACCGGCGCAGGGGCTGACGGTGTTCCTGCCCAGCAGCAAGACTGATCGCGCCAACCTGGGGCGACAGCTCAGCGTACCGGCGCTGAACCACTTGTGTCCGGTCCAGGCCTATGAAGATTGGCTGGCCTGCAGTGGGTTGTGTGACGGACCGTTGCTACGTAATGTCGACCGCTGGGGGCGGTTGGGTGAGGGGCTACACAGTTACAGCGTGTCCCGAATCCTGCGGCGGATCTTGCAGCGCAGTGGGCTGGAGGCGGTGGGTTTCAGCAGCCATTCGTTGCGTCGAGGGTTCGCCACATGGGCCAGTGCCAATCAGTGGAATGCCAAAGCCTTGATGGATTATGTGGGATGGCGCGACGTGCAGTCGGCGATGCGTTATGTCGACGCGGACGCCCCATTTGGCACATTGCGGCGCTGATTCTAGGGCAAGCTTCTATTTAGCGTCAGTCAGATTGCCAACCGCCCAGCAATGCTCTGGGTGAGTATTGAGTGACCATTGCAGCGTTGGGTTAAGCGGGCGCTGTAAGCCGTAAGAGGGAGGCCAATACCAGTGAAGCAGACAGTCATGCTAAATGCAGATACACGACCAAGTTCGTCAGAGCGCCGAGACGGCAAGCCTACGGTGTTTTTGATCGGCGATCAGCCGGTGCGGCCCAGTTCACTACAGGTATACCTGCTGGTGCGAGCTGGCTTCGCATTGACGGATGTAAAAGCGATGGTTTCGTCATCAGCGCTCTACTCCAGTGCTGACATTTTGAAGCGGGTGGTTGGACGGTCTGTTCGCACGCTTCAGCGTAAAGCGCTTGAGAGTGATAAAGCACGATTGAGTGCTCAGCAAAGCGCGGTCGCTTTTCAATATGCCCGGGCACTTGAGGATGCCATAGCGGTTTTCGGCTCTCAGCCACAGGCAGAAGCCTGGCTCGGGCGGCCATGCCGGCATCTTGAAGGTTGCGTGCCGCTGGATATGGTTGAAAACGCAGTCGGCTTCCAGGCCGTCGAGTCGTATCTGCAAAGGATAGAGATGGGAGTCTATCAATAAGGCTCGAAGCCCCCCAGAAGGCATGTGGCTGGCGTTCAGCGTGACGGAAGTTGTAAGCTGAAGTTCAACATACCGAGTTTGGAGCAGTCCTCATGTCACGTCTTGCAGAATTCCGTCGCCTTGAACAGCAACTCGCCACGCAATTGGCGGAGCTTGAGGCCATGAAGGGGGATACCGCGATACAAGCGGAAATGGCGTTTGAGAGTAAGCTGCGCTCCCTTTTGAATGACTATGGCTTTAGCCTGCGCGATGTCATTAACATCCTGGACCCTCAGGCGCTCAACCGTAAGCCAACTCCTACGGTTTCCGAAAAAGCATCGCGCAAGCCACGTGAAGTGAAGGTCTACAAGCACCCGCAGAGCGGTGAGCTGGTTCAGACTAAGGGTGGCAATCATGCTGTACTCAAAGCCTGGAAAGCCGAGCATGGTTCTGAAACAGTAGAGTCATGGCGCCAGCAATGAAACAGCCGGCCTCATTGAGCCGCTGTTGTATTTGAAGGCCAGCGTTGAAGAAATTAACCTGGAAAGGGAAGTTTAGGTAGATGCACGCAGCTCTTGATAAATCAATGCAAGCGATTGTCGAAGCAGAAGATCTAAAGCTTCAAGAGGTCGTGGATTCTTATGGCTACGTGTGCCACGGCCATAAGTGCGGGATTCAAGTTTTCCCGCGCTCCTATCGAGCTGAAAATCTGCTGCGCGCGCATTTTTATGCCAAGGTGACCCACGTTCCAGACTGTGATGTGAGCGGCGAAGAACAGATTCGCTCGAAAGGCAAGAAGCGCAGTGTCGCCGCAGAGCTGGAAACATCCCCAGGCCTATCGCCAGCTAGTTTAAAGCTCATCGACAAACGGGTGATTACTGATGAGGCTCCAGCAGAAGGGGGCGATGCAAAAATCACTAGTGGTCCACGATCAGCATCAGCAGACAGGGAGCCCTCTCAGAAGCCCGCCGGGCGGCGCGCTGCCAATAGCATTCGGCCAATCTGCAGAGCCTTCCTTGAGTTCCCTTACGACCGTCATCTTGCTCTGCAGGTCAGCGGAGTTCAAAACAACACGTATCAAACCGTTTTCAAAGTACTTCGTTCAGCAGGAATAGAGCGTCTGTCCCAGCAACGCATTTTCTATGGGGAACTGTCGTGGACAGCTGCTCGGGATTATGGCGATAAGCTTGAGATTCCGCTCAATGCCGGGTCATGGATTGACAAGAAGCTGACACCTTATACTGTTGTGGTGGAGTGGAAGGACTGGACCCAGACCGCAAGGTCACGGCTGATAAATGAGTTGAAAATAGCACGCAAAGAAAACATGGATGCCAAAAAACAAGATCGGTCGCAAAGAACGTATTTGTTTTTCCTTGGCCCTCAAGATTCTGATGATTTCTCACGATTCACACTGAGTGATCAACGCCTGATTTGTACAGTACACGGAAAGTTATTCTTCCCGTAGTCTGTGATCCGTAGTTACAGACTGACTTCGCACTCCCAATCTACCCCGGGTCGTTCAGGGCCAGTATTTGCTCACCGACTGCAAATGGGTTTGGTAACCAAGGGCGGGCTGACCTTCTTCCACGGTACGCTGGACTACTACATCCGTGCACTGGATAACGATACCGGCGAAGAACTATGGCGTGGCCGCCTGCCAGTGGGTGGTCAAGGAGCACCAATGTCCTATGTCGTCGTGATGGCAAGCAGTACATCGTTGTGACTGTGGGCGGGGCGACTCGTACCGGCACAAATGACAACCGTGGTGACTACGCGCTACCTGGCAAGACCCAGTAGTTTTCGGACCAGGCTGCGGGGGAGTATTTCCCCGTAGCCACTCAGGCGTTGAGACATGGACAGATCGTACTCGGTCGAAGGTGCATACACCTTTGGAGATTTGGCGTTGAATCCTGTAAGCCGCGAGGCCTCGTGTGGGACCCGCCGTATCGTAGTGAAGGCAACGTCCTTCAAAATCCTCACTCTGCTGATTCTACACGCTGACCAAATTGTAAGCCGGCAATCCATTTTCAGTGATGTATGGGGGTACGGGTTTGACCCCGGCACCAAGGTGCTTGAGGTGCAATTGTCATACTTTCGGCGAACACTCACCGCCCTGGAATCAGTTGTTCAGATAAAAACTCATCGCGGACGCGGGCTAAGGATTGAAGTACTTCGATCCAACTCCATCCTCGCCGATGCACTAGTTGCAGCTGTTGAATACGATGGTAGAGACCAATCTCCGCTCCCATCTTGAGCGTCGATTTTTTTGCACCGAGACCGCATGACTTGGACTGAAGGGGTAGGGCATGGCACGCCCTGTAGGCGGACGGCGATGCCTATCGAAGTGCTGTTAATGCGATCTCGTAGCAAAGCGAACGCGTCGACACCTCGCCCTGATGATCGACGCAGCCTGGATGCTCACTGATTTAAAATGAAGGTCCTCGATTGCTCAAGCAATGCGCGAATGCTCAGAAATGGTTCATTGGGAAAGCCATTGAAAAATGGATAAATCGGTCCAGCCGCCAGCAGGGCGGGCTGGCCTAGCGGGCCTTGCCGGACGAGCAGGTCTTGCAGGACGTGCGGGGCGAGCGGCTCTTGCTGCCCTGGCGGGACGAGGTGGGCGTCCGGTTCCCGAAACAGCCTGTTGAGTATTCCAGAGTATCGGCCTTCCTGAATGATCCATGCAGATCAACCCATTGACGGCACCTAACCAGTTCCCGGTCTCAGCTGACCACGTATGATTGCTGGACAGGTAGGCAATCCAGTTCATGTCTGTGTCGAAAATGTGTCGGCCAGGGTCCATCCAGCCGGTGAGCTCACAGTTCTGATCGAAAAGCGGATAGAGCATGAGAACCTCCTTCGGTTGATCCGTTATTTTTATCGCTGATCGATGCAATAAATTGTTGGTGATCAGTTGTAGTTGCGCACTAGCTTGATATTTCGAGATTTTTTCGTTAGATTTATTTACATTGGCGCAGTTCGGTAGCTTTGTCAGAACAGGGAATTATTTTGATGGAACCAATCGCAGCAGGTGTTTCTGTGGTAAATGCCACCGGTGCCCCTAAAAAAATTGCTGAAAGTAAAATTGTGTCGGATGTATTTGATTCGTTGGTGTTGAAGTATAAGCTCTCTTCATTCTCGGATTTCAAAGAAAATTTTCTAAAGTCTTGTTCTGGGAATTTACTAATCAAGACGATCGCATCTCCAGATAGCTATGTTCATGTAGATGAGATTTATGTGCCGTTAGAACTTTCAGGTCATTCCAAAATTGAAGTTGAAAGCGGTACCACTTTAGATAATTCAAGTCGAGCCTCGTTAATTGTTGGGCTTGCAGGTCAGGGTAAGTCAACAATTTTACGTAAGTTGCTTTCCAATAATATATCTAAAATAAGTCGGCTGCCTTTTTTTTACGAGTTAAAGCATTATTCGGGCGGCGAGATCGAGGTGGCTATTTCAAATAATCTTTCTGCTCAGGGTATTGAATTCAGCCCGGGTGGGTTGAAGAAAATTTTAAATGATAGTAATGTTCGGCTTTTCCTCGATGCTTTCGATGAGTGCCCCTCGATACATAAAGTAGCTTTGTTTCAGGAAATTGATAAGCTAGTAAGAAAGTATAATTGCAATATAATTTGCACAACTCGTCCTGATACTGAGCTTGATGCCTTGGTGGGGGTTGACATATACCGAGTAGAATTTTTAAAGCCCAGGCAGATACGGTCAATTATCCATAAGACATGCAATGACCCAAGCAAGGCGGACGAGTTATGTAGTGCGCTAGAGCGAAGCCACTTCCATAAAGAAAGTGACAGTGTTCTGAGGTCGCCGATTTTAGTGGTCCTCTTCTGCGTGAGCTACAATTTGGGGATATCTATACCTGAGTCATTGTCTCAGTTTTACAAGAATATCTTCGATACCGTTTTTTTGAAACATGATAATTTAAAGGGTAAGGTTTCTCGGGCCCGTCACTGGAATGACGATAGAAGCATCTATCGTAACGTTTTTGATTATTTCTGCTTCATTTCTCAACGGAAATCGTTGGCTAGTTTCAGTTTTTCCGAGCTATCAGTTTTGATAGGGCAGTCTTTGAGTTACTTTAGCAAGGAATCAAACGTTGCTGACGTTATAGCTTCAGAGCTGATTGAAATCACTAATTTGCTAATCAAAGATGGATATGATGAATATAAGTTCATTCATAAGTCCATACAAGAGTTTTATTGTGCTTCCTTCCTGGCATCTGGTTTAGATACGGAGAAGAAAAAAGACTTTTACCGTAAATGTGCTGAGGAAATAGGCTTTTATAATATTTTCTCGAACACATTGCTGTTTATGAGGGAAATTGACTCATTTGACTATCTGGCATTTTTCGTAGCGCCTGCTGTAAGCAAAATGCTTGGCCTAGAAATGCGCTCAATTAATGATGACTATGTAGTCGGTCGACGCCTCATGGGCGAGTATATGACTAGTGTGAAGTATGTCGTCCGATATGAGGAGGGCTTTGATCGGCGAGGCGGTGCGACCGTAGTTGCAGAAATTTTCCCAGCTAAGATTAGTCCGGGTGTCAAAAATACGTTCTCTTACAAGCTATTCTCAACAGCAAGTGAATTTATTCACATGAAACATCCCTCGGATGCTGTTATTAAGGCTATTGCTTCTGGGTCTAAAGGTCTTGGTGAAGGTCTCTACGAAATAGACCTTAAAGCAATGCTGCCTCACATTGGCGTTGATGAGGCCGGCATTGAGCACAGCCTAATGCTGTCGTTGGGAATTTTGTATCGAAGGGAATACAACTCAGCCATTGATCATATCGCTAATAGAGTTTCCCAGGTTTCGAAGCAAGGATATCTAGATTTTGATCTGGAGTGATGAAAAGTTCTACCTATCTGGCTATATCCAGATCTCAAACAAGACCTCGCCCTACTCGGGAAGGCCGAAGCAAGAAGGGGCCTTAAAGTAGTCCGGGAACGGACCGCTGAAGGAGAGCCCGACAAGATCGGTAAACCCCTCCGAGGAGTTCTAGCAGGACACCGACGAATCCGAGCGGGCGATGTACGTTTCGTCTATCGGATTGAATGTACCGAGCTGGTACTTTGCATAGCGGCTCGATGCGATGAAGTGTATGAGGCCGTCAACCGGCGTATCTGACCCCTAAACCCCGCACTGGCGGGGTTTTTCAGTTCAACTCCCTCCACGTCTCCCCAGCCTAGATTCGATAAGCGCTGTGGTTTAGCAGATGATGCTCAGATAAATTTCTGATGTTCTATTGCGCCATAATCTCAAGATACTGCCTGGCTGGTGCGCATAATAGGTTTTGCTTCTATATAGCTATAGCTGCGCGCCCTGGGCACGGTTTTGGTGCGTCAGTCCAGTCCGGATGAAAATAATCTTGGGAAACGTGAAAAGCCACGGGACATTCTTTCCGACGCTGGCTTACTATCCTCGATTGCAATACTCATTATACTGGAGAGTATAAACATGCGCTGCAGACCTTGATGAGATAACCTAGTTGGTAAATTGATGTAGGTCGAGAATTTTCCCTTGCTGGCCTGGTGATTATTGCAATTCCAAATTTAAATATCCACCCATGTGATACGAAAAAAATGTGGCATGCCCTGCCTTGGCCACTAAAGCGAGCGAAACCTAGCCCGGTGCGGAGTCGTTGTCCTTTCGATAGTAACCAAGGAGGGGCCTATACCTCTAGATCATTACCCTGAGAGTTCGTCCAGGTTTAGCGCTGATGAAGGCTGCCCTCCGTCGTTGATCGGTGAGATCCAGTTGTTAGAGATCGGCCGACCTGGGTTTTCAGCAGTTAGCCCGGGCTAAATTATTTCTCCAAATCCTTCGAATTTACTCATAATGATTTGAGTTCAATGAGTCCGCTGTTATGATTACTGTAGTATGCTCCTCTCGAATAAGATTAACCTCAGCAACGGCCTATTGAATAAATGCAAGATGCTAACTCCCCGCACCCCAGTGCCCTCCATCCTAATGGTACCTTTGACAAGCTGAAGTCTGCGGGTTTGTCAATCCTGTTTTTAATTGGGGCAGGGTTCACCTTGCTTCAGATTCACGATTCCGGCTACAGCAAGGGGAAAAGCGAAACTCAAACACTCATAGATACATACAAATTGCGGCAGGAAGATGCAGAGAAGGCGACGAAGGTTGCGCAGCAAGAAATAACCTCATTAAAGCTGGAGCTGCAGCGCGCTGTAGAAACAGTCACTCCTAGAGAAAAATCAGCTCCAGATCTAGCATTTATTGGAAAGACGTTGGCTGAACAATCCACGAGAGGGATCAGTCTTTCCCTCAGTGCAGGTAAGACTATTTCACCATTTGATGACGGACTCTATATTTCGCTCGAGAGAATTGATTATCTCCCTCCGATTCATGTCGCAACTTTAACATTTGGACATACTGGAAAAAATAATCTTCGTGTGGAGAATTTAGCAGTGGGCTCAATTACGCAATATGAAGGTTATGAAATTAGAGTCGTGGCGACCAGTACTTTCTCTATTGGATTGAAAGTTGAAAAAATGAAAGCGTAGCCCATTTTCAATCTATCTATCACGGTTTTGGATTTGGATGGGTAGTATGGCTGGGCAGCGATGATAGGGTATATCCTCCCGGAAGATGTGTAATTATGTGAGGTGTGCTTCCTGATTGGTTGAGGTTGAGAATGGCCTAGCTGCTAAATAAAATTAGCAGCTTAGACAGTGAGTGTTACCCTGTTTGGTCAGTGGTCAGTGGTCAGTGGTCAGTGGTCAGTGGTCAGTGGTCAGTGGTCAGTGGTCAGTTTTCAGTGTTTGTTGGCTTCGTTGTTTGGCCATTTGCGTTCTGCAATCTCAAAACAGTTAATACCCTCAGGATCTCTAGATATCAAGGTCAGTTCGAGATCTCCATGCGTTGGAGTGTTGGTCCAATAGTGTCCTCTCAAACGAGTTGAGTCATCGATTAGTCTGAGTTCTCCTGAGCCGGTGGTTAGCTTATTCTCGCCTTGGTATTGTCTGCGCAACTCAAATACATAACATAGGCGGCACGATTCTGTTCTGCTGTTTTGTATAAGAGCTTCAAGTTTGGATTCGCCTTCTTGGGCGCGAGTGAATGATTCAATTGAAATCGTAAGATAGGTTTGGCGAATCACAAATATTATAGGTATTTCTAGCGGTGATTTGTCTGGGGTTTTGAAATCCGATCGTAGTGTTCCTCTCCACACTCCATGAACGATAGGTCGACGCATCAATTTTGATATGCGCGGAGAGCGCCAGGCAAGTTTAAAAAATGCGCCGAAAACAATTGTGGTAGCAGTCAGTGCATATGTTACAGATTTCCAGCCGACTGCAAGATGGTCCGAGTTAAAGGGCGTCTGGGCTAGATAGCAAAGTGCCGCAAGGAAAACTGCGATCCAAAAATACATCTTTAAGAGGCGCTGAAGCTCTGTTTGGGTTAGGCTCAGGTTATTCATGGGATGAGGCTGCCTTTATCGATATTTTCCCATCCTGATAGATAATGATTTCTCCTGACGTATTTAGCACGCCTATACAGTCGATTCCGATCACCATTGATGACAACATCGCGGTCATTAGTCTAGCACCAGATGGGCGAGAAGATTTATTATCTGGGAGATGATCAAGTGGAGGGGCTAGGAATTGAGAAATATGAGTTAGGGCCTGTGAGTCACTGTTGATCAAGTGAAATCCATCGTGCCATGGTGATTCTAAGTCGGAGAGAACAGTTAATGTGCGAGCTATCGTGTCAATTTGCGAAATAGGCAAGTGAGGCTTAGGTGTGGTAATGCTGCCTAGTGCTGCTATTGGCAGAAATTGCAGGTCGTTATAAAAAACAATACCTACGCCAGTGAATTGTTTTTTCTTGGTGGCGTTTATTAATTTTAGTAGAGTGAGCGGGAATTCTGATATTTTGCAAGTCATTTGCCGATCCAGTGTCTCCGGGTTAGGAGTTTTTGATTGGAACGAAATTAAGTCCTAAAGGCCGGTAAGATTTTGCTGTTGAGTTCAGAGCTTAGCCATACACGCACTTCACGGATACCTACGATGACAAATAAGTGAGGTGCGTGAATTGATCCTATCAACTTTTTCCATTCTAAGTAATCCTTAGATGAAGGTGTTGGATCGCTCTGTGGATGCGTGTGCCAGTCTCCGATATAGTCAATTCTTCCACCACTCGTGGCCCATGCTTCGCTTGCAGTTCTCTGATGCCCGGGGTCCAAGCGATCAAAGCTTACTCTGGATCTCCTGTCTCTTGGAAGTGGACCAGTTGCTGATATGATATGGATGTTTGTACCGGCTCGATATCCTAGTAAAATTCCACCCGCTTCATTGCTATTGGATCGAAATTGGGCGTTTGATTTTATAAAATCCCACGGTGCTCTATCGATTAAGGCGTAACGCGTCTGTCCATCGAACCATGAAAATACTATTTCTTGGCACATACTGGGCAGCCGTTCACTGGAGAGATATTTTGATTTTTGACTTTGAATACATTGGCAGTCTCGACTGATCTAGTTCGGAATCTTGGACTAGGATCATTGGTTTTCAACCAATCATTTATGATATCAACTGCTAAAGCAGTTGCAGATATTGCTGCCGATACTGCATATGGGGTGTAATGCTGGCATGCCCTATATGATCGTTCGACTTCTCCTTTAAGCACCGGGAACCGCTCTTGCATTCGGCTGTCTTTCGCTGCTGATCTTAGGCATCTGAAGCATCCAAATTCTCTGTCAGTCCATAACGCCTGAACTGTTTCACCATTACCCTTGATCCAGATATGGATTAAGGGTGGGTAGTCTTCATCATTTATTTGGTATTCGTTTAGCATTTCAGAAATTGCTTCTTCACCCGTTGCATTTATTATTAGGTCAAATCCTTTTCCCTGATCGGGCGAGCGCATTTCAGTACTATGTGCTTCGACGATGATACCTGGTAATTGCTGTGTGAGATCTTCCTGTAGGCTGAGTGCCTTGCTTCTGAAAAGATATTTGAACCCCAGCGCATGCCTTCCTAGATTTTCAGGCATCAAATTTTGAGGGTCATATAGTTCAAGCTTTCCTTCGGAATGTCCAGCGCCTAATCGGACGAGGGCTTGGGCTAAGTATCCTCCAATGGCGCCGCAGCCTATTAGCAGTACCTTACGCCCAGCTAACGCGAGGCCTAAAGATGATGTAAGGTTTCTAGAATTTATGAAATTATGACTTAGTTCAACTGCATGTAGTCTATATATGGTCTCCTGTCCGCCTAGGCTGTGAAGGAATTGGAAGAGCGCCTTTCCGCGATATTTCCCTCCCTTCGATAAGGCCAGTTTTTGTTTGATTTTTGAGCTTACAGTGAATCCGAAGCCTACGAGACCAGCAGGGCAGTTTATAAGGATATATATTTGGCTGGATTCGAGGAATTTTGAGTCTGTTTCGACGGAGAGTTGAATTTTCTTGTAAAGTGAAATATCCCAGATCTTCAGCCAGGACAATGTGTCTTTTAATTTCCAAGGAAGTGATGTGTGGGAGGGCGGTTGAATGGTGCTAGAATAGATCCAACAGTTTGCGTTGTCATCTTCATTTGCTAGCTCCTCCCAAGTCTGAGCCATTTTGGCCGTTGTGACATGATCGGTGGATATGACTTTTTTGATTCTTTCCCCTGGGGAGAGGGTAAATATTTTAGCCGTTCTTGCGCCTGCTGAAATATTTCCTACGCCAATGCGAAGAACCTTTCCTTGGCTAGGGGTTGTCCAATACGCTAAAAACTCAGATTCAAAGTCCTCTTGATTTCTCTTAGGACTTGCGATTAGCTTATCTAACAATCCCGTAGCTTGACTGAGGCAAAATAAAATAGAACCTGCTGGGTCGTAGCGATCCAGAACTACTTCGCCACTGCTGAGGTAGCAGAATGAACCGTCAGTAACCTGGTGAGCCATTGTTTTTGGAAAGAAACTTGGTTTCTCTAGGATTTTAATTGTGGGGTAGCTTAGAAAATCCCAGTCAGAGATGCTCAGTTCTACTTTTACTTCCCCGGCTTTGCATGAGAGTCGCCCCCTAAACTTCCTTGTTATGCCCTTGGATGGAAGTGCAATGAAGTTTAGGGAGTGCATTAGTCGGAGTACGCTTCCGAGCCGAAGAGTATTCATATCAGCCTGCGGATGTATTGGGGACGTAAGGGGCGGCAACTATCGCAGGCGCCGTTCTACGTACAATACTTGCAGGTGTTTCTTCTTTGATTAATTCTGCATCTAATGGGACACGACTTCCCAAAACTCTGCGGAGCGAATAGGGGATCTCAGTGCATTTATCTATAGTAGAGCCTCTTGCACTACTTAGTGTATCTGCCAAGCGGTCAGCAACGAGGCCGGCCTCAATTCTACTTTCAGGCGAAAGCCGATTGAAGTCTTCACCCCCATTATCAATACCAGGTTCATAAATCCCCTTACGGATTGCCTGGGAGACGATGTTTGCGGCCTCTTCGAGTGCAATGTCATCGCGTCCCTTCTTGCCTTCAAATTTTTGTGCTATGGCAATCATCAGGGATACGGACGTGGGGCCACCATCTTTCCAGTTGTAGTCTCGCCATGCTTTTATATATCGGCAAACCCTCAGGAACTGATCCCCTAGCTCGCCAAAACGTATGATCTGATCGCGGAACCACTTCGCAACCATTTCAGGGTCAGACGCCTTCCATTCACCTTTCCTGGTTGCCATCATGATTTGATCGAGATCGTCCCACGTTTGGCCTTTGTATAGAAGTTGCTCCATAGAGTCCATCGCCATGCTGCCATTTATGGAGTTCAATGCTCTAGCATTGGTTTTCAGCAGGACGGTTTCTACTACTTTCGCAAAATCCTCGGCCGGCGCTGCATAAAGAGGGATGTCGATGTGTGCCCAAGTAGCGACCTTTATTCGAATGCAAGTATCCTTTTCATTGTCGTCCTTCACAAGCTCCCATTGTTCTAGCGCGCAAAGTATTTGCAGTTGGGTTTCGACCAGGTCAAAGTAAACCTTGGCCATCTCTGCAGGAGGACCATTTTCCCTCCATACGTCAACAGGCAAATACACGCCGTAATCAAGATCCATTTCTTGAATAGAGGGGTGTGCGGGTTGAATGCAGGTCTCGTAGGCCCATGACCCCTGAGTTCGGAATCGTGGTTCTACTCGTTTCTGCATTCCTAACACCTTAACCGTCGCCTCGGCGATCGTGCTTTTAAGATGGTTTTTTATCTTCGTTCTGCAAGAGCGAAGAAACGTTCTTTGCTCATTTTCAGGTATGAGCTCGGCATGCAACGCGTCTGTATTCTCGGTTGAGGAGTAGAAAATCCTGGTGAGGTTAAGCATGCCGCGTCTCCTGAGATTGAGCATGACTGCCGTAATAGAACACTGGTTTAGCTGCAATGTGGGAAAAGAGGCTCATAAACCTCGAATCGCCAAGACAGTTTTTGGCCTTCTCTAGCCCGGCGCCACGCAGGACCTCTTGGGCATTCTTATCGGCCTTATCTAGTGATACCGCTTTGGAACGATCATCCGTCAAGTCTTCATCCACATGAATGTAGCGATCCCCTAATCGATGCTGCAGCATGAAATCGCATAAAGATTCTTGTACCGATATTGAAAGTCCGAAGAGTCGCTGGGCTGCCTTTGCAGGATTTCCCCCCCCCCAATCCAAAGCACCACCATCCCGGTTGTTTTCTGGGTTGACTGTGAATTTTGATGACATGGTGCCAATTGAAAGAAGCTTCAATTCGGATACGTTGGCACCCAAAAACATTTCTGCCTCATGAACCGCTAGCAAGCCTGGTGCATTTGCGAAAAGACCGCCATCAACGTACTGGTTATGCTGGAAGAAGTGCCTTGGAAAGTAAGTGGGTGCAGCGCTAGTCGCAAGCGCTATATCGACCATTTTATTTGCGTGATCAAATCTAAAATTTTGATTGTGCGGGGTCTTGAAGAGTACTGGCTTCCCAGTGGAGTAGTTGATTGCCGGAACTATTATTGGGTGTAGGCTTTCACCTAAAACGCGATCTCCGAGTAATTCAGCCTCTGAAATCACTGCTTTCAGGGCGTCGCTGCTGAATGACGACTTGAAAAGCGGAAAGCGCGTGCGAGGTTTGAATATGTCTGCGCCCTTGCTCACGAACATTTCTACCAATTTCTGGGCAGGAATTTCATTTGCTAGGGCAAGAGCTAATATTCCTCCGATGGAGGTGCCAGCAATGAGGTCGAAATGACGTGCTATCGGGCCGCCTAGCTCTCGCTCTAGCTCAGCCAGAATGGTCGCTGTATAAAGACCTCGATAGCCTCCGCCGGACAGTGCGAGAATTTGAAAGCTTGTATTGGCCATTCCCAACTCCTTCTGAAGATTTGAATCGAAAGCGGCTACCCCGCTTCAGAGCGAGCTTCTGCTAAACAATACACAGAAGGAGCGCCCGATTGTGACGCACCTAAACTACAAGCTTTCTCTCATAACCTGTTAAGGCATGGTATTCAAACAGCCTTCCCCAATTTTCTTTGGGGTACACATCAGATAATGTTTTGACGTTGAAAAGGGTAACTGGAAGTATTTTAAAACTATTCTATTGCGTGCAATTACTCTACTGCGCTACAGCAAGGGTTCTGGGTCGTTATCTAGACAGGAACAACGACCCACATGGGCGCGACGTGTTTGATTTCAGTTTAAGGTGAAAGAAATTCAGTCGGTGGTGAAAACCTACGGCCCGGAAAATCAGTCCCAGCTCAACGCCCCACCCGTCTGATACTCGATCACTCGCGTCTCAAAGAAGTTCTTCTCTTTCTTCAAGTCCATGATTTCGCTCATCCAAGGGAACGGGTTGGTAGTCCCTGGATACTCTTCTTTCAGACCAATCTGGGTCAGGCGACGGTTGGCGATGAACTTGAGGTAGTCCTCCATCATCGCGGCATTCATGCCCAGCACGCCGCGTGGCATGGTGTCGCGGGCGTATTCGATCTCCAGCTGGGTCCCTTGCAGGATCATCTGGGTCGCCTCTTCCTTCATCGCCGCGTCCCACAGGTGCGGGTTCTCGATCTTGATCTGGTTGATCACGTCGATACCGAAGTTCAGGTGCATCGACTCGTCACGCAGGATGTACTGGAACTGCTCGGCAACGCCGGTCATCTTGTTGCGGCGACCCATGGACAGGATCTGGGTGAAGCCGCAGTAGAAGAAGATGCCTTCCAGCACGCAGTAGTAGGCGATCAGGTTGCGCAGCAGCTCTTTGTCGGTTTCGACGGTACCGGTGTTGAATTCCGGGTCGGAGATGGCGCGGGTGTACTTCAGGCCCCAAGCGGCTTTCTTCGCGACCGACGGGATCTCGTGGTACATGTTGAAGATTTCGCCTTCATCCATGCCCAGCGATTCGATGCAGTACTGGTAGGCGTGGGTGTGGATCGCCTCTTCGAAGGCCTGGCGCAGGATGTACTGGCGGCACTCCGGGTTGGTGATCAGGCGGTACACGGCAAGGGCCAGGTTGTTGGCAACCAGCGAGTCGGCAGTGGAGAAGAAGCCGAGGTTGCGCATGACGATGCGGCGCTCGTCTTCGGTCAGGCCGTCCTGGCTCTTCCACAGGGCGATGTCGGCGGTCATGTTGACCTCTTGCGGCATCCAGTGGTTGGCGCAGCCGTCCAGGTACTTTTGCCAGGCCCAGTCGTACTTGAAAGGTACCAGCTGGTTGAGGTCGGCGCGGCAGTTGATCATGCGCTTTTCGTCAACGGCGACGCGGGCAGCGGAGCCTTCCAGCTCGGCCAGGCCTTCGGCAACGTCGAGCGCGTCGAGGGCGGCTTTGGCACGCTTGACGGCTTCGGAGTCGGAGGCAGTGGCAGCACGGGCTTCCAGGGCGGCGGCACCACCGGCGCTGTCGAGCTTGTCGAGGGTAGCGGCGGCAGCGGCCTGCGCAGGGGTGTTGCCTTTGGCGGCTACTTCGCCGTCTTCTTTGTCGAATTCGTCCCAGCTCAGCATGGTTTGGCTCCTGCTTGAGGGTCGCCCTGGGGCAACCGGTTGGATTTTAAGAATGTGATGCCTGACGCAAGGCCGTTACGGCGAATGGACAGCTCGAGAGGCTGACTCTCGTACATCTGAATGTGTTCTGGCTTGTACCTGGCCAGGCCTCGCAGAGGGGCCAGGACAATTGAAAGATGCTCTTTTCAGAGGGCGCGCATTATAGCCGGCGAGGGTATTTTTTTCGACCGGTTTTGCGCGGGCCCGTTCAAGAATCCGGGGTCGTTTACATGGGGAGGAAGTTTAGCCGCAAAATGCGACAAGCACTACATGTTGTGCGTTTTAATTTTCACGGCACAGGATATGGTGTTTCCAAGATCTTTATAGGAGCGGCCTTGTGTCGCGAAAGGGCCGCAGGGTGGCCCCGGCGATTTCAGCCGCGAAGCTGAAACTTGGGGGGGGCACCGCACCCCATCCGCAGGGTTTCAACCGAGCTGCGGGAGCAGCGGCCAAGGCACGAGGTCTTTCCGTGACGCGGACACAAAAATGCCGCAAGGGGCACCCGTGGGCACCCCTTGCGGCACTAGGCCTTACTGGCAGGCTTCGCAGTCAGGCTCGTCGATCGCGCAGGCCTTCGGCACTGGCGCAGGGCCGGCTGCCTGGACCGGGGCGCTGTCGCCACCGCTGGAAACGGCGTTGAGCTTGCCGGTGTTGATGGTCGACTTCTCGGTGCTGGTCGCAGCCAGGGCACGGAGGTAGTAAGTGGTTTTCAGACCACGATACCAGGCCATGCGGTAGGTCACGTCGAGCTTCTTGCCCGAGGCACCGGCGATGTACAGGTTCAGCGACTGAGCCTGGTCGATCCACTTCTGGCGACGCGAGGCAGCATCGACGATCCACTTGGTCTCGACCTCGAACGCGGTGGCGTACAGGTCTTTCAGCTCTTGCGGGATACGCTCGATCTGCTGCACCGAACCGTCGTAGTACTTCAGGTCGTTGATCATCACCGAGTCCCACAGGCCGCGGGCCTTCAGGTCGCGGACCAGGTACGGGTTGATCACGGTGAATTCGCCCGACAGGTTCGATTTCACGTACAGGTTCTGGTAAGTCGGCTCGATCGACTGCGACACGCCGGTGATGTTGGCGATGGTCGCGGTTGGCGCGATGGCCATGATGTTCGAGTTACGAATACCTTTTTGCACGCGAGCACGCACGGGTGCCCAGTCCAGCGACTCGTTCAGATCGACGTCGATGTACTTCTGGCCACGGGCTTCGATCAGGATCTGTTGCGAGTCCAGTGGCAGGATGCCTTTGGACCATAGCGAACCCTGGAAGGTCTCGTAGGCGCCGCGCTCGTCGGCCAGGTCGCAAGAAGCCTGGATGGCGAAGTAGCTGACCGCCTCCATCGACTTGTCGGCGAACTCGACGGCAGCGTCGGAACCGTAGGCGATGTGCTGCAGGTACAGCGCGTCCTGGAAGCCCATGATGCCCAGGCCGACAGGGCGGTGCTTCATGTTCGAGTTGCGCGCTTGCGGCACCGAGTAGTAGTTGATGTCGATCACGTTGTCGAGCATGCGCACGGCGGTGTTCACGGTGCGTTGCAGCTTGGCGGTGTCCAGCTTGCCCTCAACGATGTGGTTCGGCAGGTTGATCGAGCCCAGGTTGCAGACCGCAATCTCGTCCTTGTTGGTGTTCAAGGTGATCTCGGTGCACAGGTTGGAGCTGTGAACCACGCCCACGTGCTGCTGCGGCGAACGCAGGTTGCACGGGTCCTTGAAGGTCAGCCACGGGTGGCCGGTCTCGAACAGCATCGACAGCATCTTGCGCCACAGGTCTTTGGCCTGGATGGTCTTGAACACCTTGATCTTGTTGTACTCGGTCAGGGCTTCGTAGTACTCGTAACGCTCTTCGAAGGCCTTGCCGGTCAGGTCGTGCAGGTCTGGCACTTCCGATGGCGAGAACAGGGTCCACTTGCCGTCATCGAAGACACGCTTCATGAACAGGTCAGGGATCCAGTTGGCGGTGTTCATGTCGTGAGTACGACGACGGTCATCACCGGTGTTCTTGCGCAGCTCGATGAATTCTTCGATGTCCAGGTGCCAGGTTTCCAGGTAGGCACAGACAGCGCCCTTGCGCTTGCCACCCTGGTTTACGGCAACGGCGGTGTCGTTGACTACTTTCAGGAACGGCACGACACCCTGGGATTTACCGTTGGTGCCCTTGATGTAGGAGCCCAGTGCGCGCACCGGGGTCCAGTCGTTGCCCAGGCCACCGGCGAATTTCGACAGCATGGCGTTGTCGTGGATCGCGTGGTAGATGCCTGACAGGTCGTCCGGCACGGTGGTCAGGTAGCAGCTGGACAGCTGCGGGCGCAGGGTGCCGGCGTTGAACAGGGTCGGGGTCGAGGCCATGTAGTCGAACGACGACAACAGGTTGTAGAACTCGATCGCACGGTCTTCCTTGTCTTTCTCTTCCAGCGCCAGGCCCATGGCCACACGCATGAAGAACACCTGCGGCAGTTCGAAGCGCACGCCGTCCTTGTGGATGAAGTAGCGGTCGTACAGGGTCTGCAGGCCCAGGTAGGTGAACTGCTGGTCACGCTCGTGGTTGATCGCCTTGCCCATTTTTTCCAGGTCGAAGTCGGCCAGGGCAGGGTTGAGCAGTTCGAACTCGATACCTTTGGCCACGTAGGCCGGCAGGGCCTTGGCGTACAGGTCGGCCATCTCGTGGTGGGTGGCGCTTTCGGCCACCTCGAGGAAGCCCAGGCCTTCGGCGCGCAGGGTGTCCATCAGCAGGCGGGCGGTGACGAACGAGTAGTTCGGCTCGCGCTCGACCAGGGTACGGGCGGTCATCACCAGGGCGGTGTTGACGTCCTTGATGGCCACGCCGTCGTACAGGTTCTTCAGGGTTTCGCGCTGGATCAGCTCGCCGTCCACTTCGGCCAGGCCTTCGCAGGCTTCGCTGATGATGGTGTTCAGGCGGGCCATGTCGAGCGGCGCCAGGCTGCCATTGGCCAGGGTGATGCGGATGCTTGGGTGCGGCTCGACCACAGCGTCGGTGTGGGCGCGGGTGGCACGCTCTTTGGCGCGCTGGTCGCGGTAGATCACGTAGTCGCGGGCGACTTTCTGTTCGCCGGCGCGCATCAGGGCCAGTTCGACCTGGTCCTGGATTTCTTCGATGTGGATGGTGCCACCCGATGGCATGCGACGCTTGAACGTGGCGGTGACCTGCTCGGTCAGGCGCGCGACGGTGTCGTGGATGCGCGACGAAGCGGCGGCGGTGCCGCCTTCAACTGCGAGGAACGCCTTGGTGATGGCCACGGTGATCTTGTCGTCGGTGTAGGCGACGACAGTGCCGTTACGCTTGATCACGCGCAGTTGGCCGGGGGCGGTGGCGGCCAGATCCTGGTTGGAATCGGCGGCCTGCGGCACCTTGGCCTGCGGGTTCTCGCGAGTTGTGTCGGTTTGCATGGGTGGGTGTCTCCACAGTTTCTATATTGATCAGGCGCCTTTTGGGCGCCCACCGTTCCGTCCACTTGCTCGATGGCCCGGCGGGGATGCGCAATGCATGCGCATCCGCCCGCGCGGGCGTACCGACTTCGGGACAGACTCAGGAATAAGGGGCAATGGCTTGCCGCTCCCTGGCCGAAGTCAAAGGTTTTGGGCTGGGCCCAAAAACTGCTGTTCAGTTTGCCGCTGGAGCGGTTTGGCTGTTGGAATCGCGCCAAGTTCAGCCAGAAAAAGCGCTTGAATTTCCGCGCTGACTTGTGTTTGCGACTCAGGGCTAAACCCAACATATAGTGGTTTGCCGCGTTCGGCATACAAGATAATGCGGTCTTGGCGTCTTTGCAAGGCGAGCGCCTGTGGATAACGTGTGGGTAGATTGTGGGTGAAAGGTGGGTATTCGCTGTAGGCCTTGTGCCAAGTGGTTTGCAGTATTTTTCTGCGCCACACTGCCCCAGTGCAGTTTTTTTCGGGGGCGCACCCTACCACAAAAAACGGTTCAGTCGGGGGAGAGCCGGGAGGTTGGCAGTACCCGGGGGTGGACGTAGTATCCGCGGGCAATATTGCCTTTTGGTTAAAGGGTTATGCTCCCTGCACAGGCCTCTTCGCAGCACAAGGAGAGCGCGACACCTTGAGCAGCCTTGTGCTGCGAAGCGGCCGGCACAGGCAACAGAACAACAACAAGCAAAGGCACAAGCCATGGACCACCCCGTACCCCGCATCCTGATTGTGGAAGACGACCAGCGCCTGGCCGAGCTCACCGCCGAATACCTGCAGGCCAACGGCTTCGAGGTTGCGGTGGAAGGCGATGGCGCCCGCGCCGCGCGGCGCATCGTCGACAGCCAGCCCGACCTGGTCGTCCTCGACCTGATGCTGCCCGGTGAGGACGGCCTGAGCATCTGTCGCCGGGTACGCAGCCAGTACCCCGGTCCGATCCTGATGCTCACCGCGCGCAGCGACGAGCTCGATCAGGTCCAGGGTCTGGACCTGGGCGCCGACGACTACGTCTGCAAACCGGTGCGCCCGCGCCTGCTGCTGGCGCGCATTCAAGCCCTGCTGCGCCGCACCGAAGCCCCGGACGGCAAGCGCCAGGACCTTGCATTCGGCGCGCTGCGCATCGACAACCGGCTGCGCGAGGCCCGCCTGGGCGAGCAACTGATCGAGCTGACCGGCGCCGAATTCGACCTGCTCTGGTTACTGGCCAGCAACGCCGGCCGGGTGCTGACGCGCGAGCAGATCTTCACCGCGCTGCGCGGCGTTGGCTACGACGGCCAGGACCGCTCCATTGACATACGCATTTCCAAAATTCGCCCCAAGATCGGCGATGACCCACTGCAGCCCCGGTTGATCAAGACCTTGCGCAGCAAGGGCTACCTGTTCGTCGGCGAGGCGCCATGAACAACTCGATCTTCCTGCGCATTTACGGGGGCATGCTGGCCGTACTGGTGCTGGTGGCCCTGCTCGGCGTGCTCAGCCTGCACCTGGTCAACGAAGTGCGCGCCGCCCAGCACCGCGAAGGCCTGGCCCAGGGCACGTTCAGCCTGATGGCCGATAACCTGGCAGTGCAGAACGACACCGAGCGCAAACGCTCGTTGCTGATCTGGGAGCGCCTGCTCGGGGTGCCGCTGACCCTGCAGCCCATGGCTGCGCGCCGCTTCGACGGCGGCCAGCGGGCACGTCTGTACCGTGGCCTGGTAGTGGTCGAGAAGACGGGCCCGCACGCTGTGCAGATACTGCGCAGGGTCGGCCAGCAAGACCTGTTGCTGGTGGCCCAGGTCAAACAGGTCAGCGAACAGCTGGCGCGGGCCACCCTTTACCTGTTGGCGGACGAACTGGTGCGCTACCCGGTTACCGAGCAGCAACAGCGCCTGGAACAGCTCAAGCGTGACAAGGGCTTTGGCTTCGGCGTGGCGCTGCAGCGTATTGAACGGGTGAGCCTGGACGATGACCAGCGACGCCGGGTGGAGGAGGGCGACACGGTGATGGCGCTGGGCAAGGATGGCGATTCGATCCGGGTGTTTTCCGGGCTCGCCGGTTCGCCCTGGGTGCTGGAAATCGGCCCGCTTTACCAACTGAACCCTTATCCCCCCCAGTTGCTGATCCTGATCGCCTTTCTTGGCCTGTGCCTGATCGGCCTGGTGGTGTACCTGCTGGTCCGCCAGCTGGAGCGGCGCGTGTCGGGCCTGGAAATTGCCGCCAGCCGCATCGCCCAGGGCAGCCTGGACACCCGCGTGCCGGCCGGCGACGCCGACTCGGTGGGGCGCCTGGCTGCGGCCTTCAATGGCATGGCCGAGCACCTGCAGCGCTCGCTGAGCATGCAGCGTGAGCTGGTGCGGGCGGTGTCCCACGAGTTGCGCACACCCGTGGCGCGCCTGCGTTTTGGCCTGGAGATGATCGAAACCGCCAGTACCGAGCAAGCCCGCGCCAAGCATCTGGCGGGCATGGACGGGGATATCCAGGACCTCGACAAGCTGGTCGACGAAATGCTGACCTACGCCCGCCTGGAGCAGGGGGCGCCGGCGCTGAAGTTCCAGCGGGTCGACCTGGATGCCATGCTCGACCGGGTCATCGAGGAGTTGTCACCGCTGCGCGCCGAAGTGCGGGTGCTGCGTGGCGACTGCCAGGGCGCGGATACCGATGGCGCCTGGGTCGAGGCCGAGCCACGGTACCTGCACCGGGCCCTGCAGAACCTGGTCGGCAATGCGTTGCGCCATGCCGAGTCCGAAGTACGCCTGAGCTACCAGCTGGGTCAGCAGCGCTGCCGCATCGATGTGGAGGATGACGGCCCCGGGATCCCCGAGGGTGTCTGGGATCGCATTTTCACGCCGTTTACCCGACTCGACGACAGCCGCACCCGGGCCTCGGGCGGGCATGGGCTGGGCTTGTCGATCGTACGGCGAATCATTTACTGGCATGCCGGCCGGGCGACGGTGGGGCGCAGCGAAGGGCTGGGCGGCGCCTGCTTCAGCCTGAACTGGCCACGCCAGCAAGCGCCGCTCTGAAGGTCACACGCTGACCAGGCTGAGCAAGTGGCCGTCCTGCAGGCAGAACTGGCCCTGCACCTCTGCGCCGTGCTGCCATTGTGGTGACAGGTTGGTGAGCAGCCGCAGGCGCGCCATGCCTTCAGCGGACCAGTCCAGCACTTCGGCGTGCTCGAAATAGAAACGCTGGCGGGTCAGCGGGTAGAGGGCCTTGAACAGGCTTTCCTTCAGCGAGAAGGTCAAGGTCACCGTCAGGCCAAGCTGGCGGCGGTCCAGGCGCCCCTGCTCGGCCGGGGTGAGAATTTCGCCCATCAACCGTTCGGCGCGCTGGTCGTCCAGCAAGGTTTCCTGGTCCAGACCCAGGCCCTGGCAACTGCTCTCGGCGGCCACCACGGCGGCGGCCCAGCCTTTGCCGTGGGTGATCGAGCCGCGGATCCCGGCAGGCCAGATGGGTGAGCGGTCCTCATGGGTGCCGGGCACATAGTCGCGGCCGTCCAGGTGCTGGAGTGCGGCCCGGGCGCAGACACGGCCGGCCAGGTACTCGGCCTGGCGCTTGGCCACCGAGCGTTGCAGGCTGGCGCTTGGCACCACGCCGGCGCGCTGGAAGTCGTCGGTGGCCAGGTGGGCGGGGTCGAAGGCGCAGCTGACCAGTACCGCGCCAGGCAGTGGGCGGGGCAGGGGCCAGTGGTGCCGGAGCGGGGCGCAGCAGGCGGGGAGTGTGTTCATGGGGGGTATTGTGCCAGCCGAAGCGGCGATGTGGGAGGTGCGTATCCGGGGGCCGCAGAGCGGCCCCGGCAATACCTATTTGAAAACCTTCTTGAAGAACGCCTGCATATCCGCCCAGGAGCTCTCGTCCGCGGCCTTGTTGTAACCAATGTCCGGACCGCCGTGCTCGCCGTGGCTCAGCCGGTCGGCATCCGGGTTGGTAAAGCCATGCTTGGCCCCTTCGATACTGACGAACTGGTAATTGACCTTGGCCGCATCCATTTCGGCCTTGAACGCCTCCACCTGCTGAGGTGTGACCATGCTGTCCGCCGCCCCGTGCTCGACCAGGATATCTGCCCGCACAACGCCCGGCTTGGCCGGTGTCTGGGTGGCCAGCGCGCCATGGAAGCTCACCACGCCGTCCAGCTTCTCTCCCCGGCGTGCGGCATCCAGTACCACCTTGCCGCCGAAGCAATAACCCACGGCGCCCAGTTGATGCTTGTTGGTGTTCGGTTGCAGCCTTAACAGTTCAAGGCCGGCATCGAAACGCTGCGCCGCAGCTTTCGGGTCTTTCAGCGCTGCCGCCATGAACGCCTGGGCGTCCTGCGGGTGCTCGGTCTGCTTGCCGTCGCCATACATGTCGATGGCCAGCGCGTTGTAGCCCAGCCCCGCCAGGTCGCGAGCCCGGCGCTTGGCGTAGTCGTTCAGCCCCCACCATTCATGCACCACGACAATGCCGGGGCGCTTGCCCTCGACAGCGTCGTCGTAAGCGTAGTAGCCGACCAGGCGGTTGCCGTCGGCGTCCTGGTAGGGGATCTCGCGGGTTTGTACCGCCGCGTGGGCTAAGGCGGCGCTGCACATCAGGGTCACGGCCAGCAGGGCGCGCATGGTTACTACTCCTTGGTTTGCAATCGGATCGTTCAGCCGGGGTTCAGCCAGGGTTCAGTCGCGGTTCAGGGTGCCCTGCTTACTCTAGCTTCCAGACCGAAACAGCGCACTCAACTGGAGTAACCCGCCATGAAAACCTTCAACACCCTGCTTGCCGCCATGGCCGTCTGCGCCGCTGGCATCACCACTGCCCAGGCCGCCGACGACAATTTCGCCAGCCTTACCTACGGCCAGACCAGCGACAAGGTTCGCAAGTCCGGCCTGCTGCAGCGCAACACCGATCACCTCAATACCGACGGCATCATCGGCAAGGATGACACCTGGGGTGTACGCGTGGGCAAGATCAATGACCAGGGCCGCTACTACATGACCTACGACAACGTGTCGGGCGACCACAGCGGCCTCAAGCTGCGCCAGGAAAACCTGCTGGGCAGCTATGACCTGTTCCTGCCGGTGGGCGATACCACCAAACTGTTCGGCGGTGGCACCCTGGGCATGACCAAACTGTCCCAGGAGTCGTCAGGTGCCAGCCGCGATACCGACTACGGTTATGCCTACGGCCTGCAGGCTGGCGTGATCCAGGACATCACCGACAAGGCCTCGGTCGAACTGGGCTACCGTTACCTGCGCACCAACGCCGCGACCGAAGTGGGCGAGCATGGCGGGCCCAAAGCCGGCACCCTGCGCCTGACCAGCAGTGCGCAGACCTACCTGGCCGCCAGTTACAAGTTCTGACAGGCGAGCCGGGTTATCCTGTACCGGCCCTTGCGCATGTAGCGAAAGGGCCGGTACAGGCAACACACATCAAGGAGCTGCACATGAAACTGCTGGTGGTCGAGGACGAAGCCCTGCTTCGCCATCACCTCTACACCCGTCTGGGCGAAAGCGGCCATGTGGTCGAGGCCGTCGAAGATGCGGAAGAAGCGCTGTACCAGGCCGGGCAATTCCACTTCGACCTGGCCATCATCGACCTGGGCCTGCCCGGCATCAGCGGCCTGGAGCTGATCACACGCCTGCGCAGCCAGGACAAGACCTTCCCCATTCTTATCCTCACCGCCCGTGGCAACTGGCAGGACAAGGTCGAGGGTCTGGCCGCCGGTGCCGACGACTACCTGGTCAAACCCTTCCAGTTCGAGGAGCTCGAAGCGCGGTTGAACGCCCTGTTGCGCCGCTCCAGCGGCTTCACCCAGTCGACCATCGCCGCCGGCCCGCTGGTGCTCGACCTCAACCGCAAACAGGCCACCCTGGACGAACAGCCGCTGGCCCTGACCGCGTACGAATACCGCATCCTCGAATACCTCATGCGCCATCACCAGCAGGTGGTCGCCAAGGACCGCTTGATGGAGCAGTTGTACCCGGGTGACGAAGAACGCGACCCCAATGTCATCGAAGTGCTGGTCGGCCGCCTGCGGCGCAAGCTTGAAGGCGAGCACGGTTTCAAGCCCATCGACACGGTGCGCGGCCTGGGCTACCTGTTTACCGAGCGCTGCCGTTGATCCGCTCGCTGCGGGTACGCCTGATGCTGGCTGCGGCAGTGCTGGCGCTGTTGTTCATGCTGGCGCTGCTACCGGCTTTGCAGAAAGCCTTCAGCCTGGCCCTGCAGGAGTCGATCGAGCAGCGCCTGGCATCGGATGTGACCACGCTGATTTCCGCCGCGCGTATCGAGCATGGCCAGTTGCAAATGCCCGAGCTGCTGCCGGACGAGCGCTACAACCTGCCGTACACCGGCTTGCTCGGTTATATCTTCGACCGCGACGGCAAGCTGGTCTGGCAGTCACGCGCCACCGCTGACCGGCACATCAACTACCGCCCGCGGTATGACGGGCGCGGCAACGAATTTGCCCGCATTCACCAGGCCGATGGCGAAGAGTTCTTCGTCTACGACGTCGAGATCAAGCTGCTGGGTGGCCAGAGCGCTGCCTACAGCATCGTCGCCCTGCAGCCGCTGAGCGAGTACAAGGCCACCCTCAACGGCCTGCGCGAAAAGCTCTACCTGGGCTTCGGCGCTGCCTTGCTGGCGCTCATGGTATTGCTGTGGGCTGGCCTGACCTGGGGCCTGCGCTCGTTGCGCCGGCTCAGCCACGAGCTGGATGAAGTGGAGGCGGGCGCGCGCGATGGCCTGAGCGCCGAGCACCCCCGCGAGCTGCTGCGCCTGACCCGTTCGCTCAACCGCCTGTTGCACAGTGAACGAGAGCAGCGCACGCGCTACCGCGACTCGCTGGATGACCTGGCGCACAGCCTGAAGACGCCGCTGGCGGTGCTGCAAGGCGTGGGAGAAAGCCTGCAGCAGCGCAGCGGTGAGCGCGAGCAGGCGCGGGTGCTGCAAAGCCAGATCGAGCGCATGAGCCAGCAGATCGACTATCAGCTGCAGCGCGCCAGCCTGCGCAAGAGTGGCCTGGTGCGGCACAGCGTGCTGCTGCGCCCGTTGCTCGACAGCCTGTGCAGCACGTTGGCCAAGGTGTACCGGGACAAGCAGGTGAGCGTGGCCCTGGAGTTACCCGATGAAGCACAGGTGCCAATGGAACAGGGTGCCTTGCTGGAAATGCTCGGTAACCTGCTGGAAAACGCCTACCGCCTCAGCCTGGGCCAGGTGCGGGTGAGCCTGGTGCATGCGCCCGGGCAGTTGACACTGTGCATCGAAGACGATGGGCCAGGGGTGCCTGCCGATCAGCGTCAGCGCATTCTCGAACGCGGTGAGCGGCTGGACAGCCAGCACCCGGGGCAGGGGATCGGGCTGGCGGTGGTCAAGGATATTGTCGACAGCTACGACGCAGAGCTGAGCCTGGGCGATTCGCCTCTGGGCGGTGCGGCGTTCAGGATTACCTTCAATCTGGAATGATTCCTGGCCTGTGCCGGATCGCACTGCCCCTGAGCCTTCACACTACCTGTGGGAGCGGCGGTGCGGCGATCCGATTCACCCGCGAAGAGGCCGGCACAGGAACCGTCATGGGCGGATTCCCGCCACACTCCCTGTACAAAACCCGCCACCGGGCGGAAATCCGCCAGCCTTCTTCAGGCAATCGCCCCGTCATCGGGCAGCTTTTCCTCGTAAACATGGCCCTTGCACCCTTCATGGGCATTTTGGCACCACCCTTGCTATTGATCCTTGCAGAGGCCTGCCCAGGCAGCTCGAACACAACGACAAATCCCTCCAGGTGCAGGAGGGTTAGCGATTCAGGTGCCCCATCACCCTGGGAAGGGTGAACCGGCACACTTGAGGAAAATTAGCCATGACGACACGTCAGCCGCTGTACAAATCCCTGTATGTCCAGGTGTTGGTCGCCATCACCATCGGTATCCTGCTCGGCCACTACTACCCGGAAACGGGCGTTGCCCTCAAACCCTTGGGTGATGGCTTCGTCAAACTGATCAAGATGGTCATCGCCCCGATCATCTTCTGCACTGTGGTCAGCGGCATCGCCGGCATGCAGAGCATGAAATCGGTCGGCAAGACCGGCGGCTACGCGTTGTTGTACTTTGAAGTGGTTTCCACCATCGCCCTGATCATCGGCCTCGTCGTCGTCAACGTGGTCAAGCCGGGCGCTGGCATGCACATCGACGTCAGCACCCTGAACGCCAGCAGCGTGGCTGCCTACGCCGCTGCCGGCGCGCAGCAGACCACCATCGGCTTCCTGCTCAACGTCATCCCCAACACCGTGGTGGGTGCGTTCGCCAATGGCGACATCCTGCAAGTGCTGATGTTCTCGGTGCTGTTCGGCTTCGCCCTGCACCGCCTGGGCAGCTACGGCAAGCCGCTGCTGGACATGATCGACCGCTTCGCCCATGTCATGTTCAACATCATCAACATGATCATGAAGCTGGCCCCGATCGGCGCCATGGGTGCCATGGCCTTCACCATCGGCCAATACGGCGTTGGCTCGCTGGTGCAGCTGGGCTACCTGATGGCCTGCTTCTACATCACCTGCCTGCTGTTCGTGCTGGTGGTGCTGGGCGGTATCTGCCGCGCCCACGGTTTCAGCGTGCTCAAGCTGATCCGCTACATCCGCGAAGAACTGCTGATCGTGCTGGGGACGTCCTCGTCGGAATCGGCCCTGCCACGCATGCTGGCCAAGATGGAACGCCTGGGTGCCAAGAAGTCGGTGGTTGGCCTGGTGATCCCAACCGGTTACTCGTTCAATCTGGACGGCACCTCGATCTACCTGACCATGGCTGCGGTGTTCATTGCCCAGGCGACCGACACCACCATGGACATCACTCACCAGATCACCCTGTTGCTGGTGCTGCTGGTGGCGTCCAAAGGTGCTGCCGGCGTTACCGGTTCGGGCTTCATCGTCCTCGCCGCTACCCTCTCGGCGGTTGGGCACCTGCCGGTTGCCGGCCTGGCGCTGATCCTCGGCATCGACCGCTTCATGTCCGAAGCCCGTGCCTTGACCAACCTGGTGGGCAACGCGGTTGCCACCGTGGTGGTGGCCAAGTGGGTCAACGAAATGGACAACGACAAGCTGGCATCGGAGCTGGCCTCCGGTGGTGCGCCGCTGCTCGATACCCGTCCGACCGACGACCTGGGCGTGGCGGAAGGCCCGGCTCGCTGATCGCGGCTCCGTGAACTGAAAAAGGCGACCTCCGGGTCGCCTTTTTCGTGGTTGATGGTTGGGTTTTCAGGCCCGCACCACCTCCAGCACCCGGATCACCTCCGGCTGCGGGTAATGCCACCTTACCTGCACATCCCAGAACTTTACCCCATACACCCGCTCCGCCGGCGGTACCTGGTAGGCCGGCCGTGGGTCTTGAGCCAGGCATTGCTCGATCAGCTCCACCAAGGGCTCATCGAGGCGCAGCGCATGCTCGCGGGCCTGGGGCAGGGCGCCGTCGGCCCACTGCACGGCAATTGCGGCGGGCGCCTGGCTGGCCATCTGGTTGCTGGCGCCCGTGACGCTGTCGGCGTAGGGCACATAGGGCTTGATGTCGAGCACCGGCGTGCCGTCGAGCAGGTCGATCCCGGACAGCAGCAGCCGCCCGGGCTCCACGCCCTCCAGGCGCACCACCGACTGGCCGATACCGTTGGGCCGGTGGGTGGCGCGGGTGGCGAACACCCCCATGCTCTTGTTACCGCCCAGGCGCGGGGGGCGCACCTTCAGGCGTGGCTTGTCCTCCAAGGCCTGGTGGAACAGGAACAGCAGCCAGACATGGCTGACCTGCTCCAGGCCCTGCACCGCATCACCCTGGTCGAACGGCGGCAGCAGTTCCAGCACGCCGCGGGCGGCGGGCGCCAGTTGGGGCTGGCGCGGGATGGCGAACTTCTCCTTGAAGCAGGAGTGAACGATGCCGACCGGGGTAACCGTGTGCTGCATGGCCAATCAGCCGCGCACGCGCAAGGTCAGGCCCTTGAGGAAGTTGCGCAGCAACTGGTCGCCGCACGGGCGGTAGTTGTCATGACCAGACTTGCGGAACAGCGCGCTGAGCTCTGGTTTGCTTACCGGGAAGTTGACCGATTTGAGAATCACGTGCAGGTCGTCTTCCTTGAGCTCGAAGGCCACCCGCAGCTTCTTCAGGATGAGGTTGTTGGTCACCGGCAGCTCGATCGGCTGCGGCGGGCGACTGTCATCCTTGCCGCGGCGGTAGATCACCAGGCCATCGAGAAAGTGCGCCATCACCCGTTCCGGGCAGCGCTCGAAGCCTTCCTCTTCTTCTTTCTTCAGGTAGGTGGCCAGCACCGGAGGCTGCACTTCGAGGCCGGAAAGCTTGATGATTTCGGCCATCTTGGCGTCATTCACCTTGAGCATGTAGCGCAGGCTGCGCAGGACATCGTTGTGGTTCATTGCTGCAGAATCCTGTTCAGGTGCCGCACTGTCCAGTGCGGCGTATCACTTAAAAACGTTCGGTAGCGGCCACGTAGCGCCACTGGCCCAGGGGCAGCTTGCCCATGGACACGCCACCCAGGCGAATGCGGCGCATGCCCAGCAGCTCCAGGCGCAGGTAGGCGCACAGTTCGGAGATCTGCCCGGGTTGCGGGTTTTTCAGCACCATGCGCAGGTGGGTTTCGTTCTGCCAGCTGGCCTTGGCCTTTGGCAGTTCGCGGTCGTTGCGCATGGCCCCGCGCGCCAGGCGCTCCAGTGCCTGGGGTGTGGTTTCGCCGCGTACCTCGACAATGAATTCCTGCTCCAGGCGGCGCAGGTCGGTCTCGATCTTGCGGGTTACCCGCCAGTCCTGGCTGAACACCTGCAGGCCGCTGGCGCCACGTTCCAGGGGGGCGACACAAACCTGACGGGTAAAATGCCCATGCAAGGCACGCACACCTTCACGGTGGGCTTCGCTCAAGGTGGCCATGTTCATGCTGGCGCGGGCGCTTTCGATGTCCACGCCGACTGCCTGGTTCAGCAGCAGGGTCACCGGTTCCAGGGTTTCGGCGCGGGCGCCTGGCAGCAGTTCGACGCGCTGCTGCTCGACCTTGAACTGTGGCTGCTCGACCACCACGCCATCGACGGTGACCCAGCCGCCTTCGATATACATCTCGGCCTCGCGGCGGGAACAGCCAAGCTGCTCGATGAGGCGTTTGGACAGACGGGTGGGTTCGGACATGACGGCAATTCGCAAAGGCAGGGAAAGGCCTGCATTGTACCTGCCCAAGCGGCAGAGGGGCTGGGAATCTGTGTCATTTACGCCATTTTGCGCAGCCGCATGTGCAGCAAAGGGTAGGGCTGCCCCAGGCCATCGGTCTCCGAGCGGCCAATCACCTCGAAGCCCTGGTGCAGGTAGAAGCCCAGGGCTTGCGGGTTTTGCTCGTTGACGTCCAGCCGCTCGCCGTTCAGCTCGTCGATTGCATAGCGCAGCAGGCGCTTGCCTACCCCTTTGCCACGGTATTCAGGTGCGACGAACAGCATATCCACCCGGCCGTTGGCGACCCCGGCGAAGCCGCAGATACGTTGCTGGTCCTTGCAGCAGATCAGCATCACCGCGTCGAGGTAGCGGCGCAATACCTGCTCGCGCAGCAAAACGATGTACCCCTCCGGCAGGAAATCGTGGGTGGCACGTACCGAGTCCTCCCAGACCTGTACCAATTCGCCGTAGTCCCGCAAGCGCGGGGTTTGCAGCGTCAATAGCGGTTGCATGCCAAGGCTCCTGCATCGAGATAACCACAACATAGCAGGCCCGCCGCCGGTCGGCTTGCCAGGGTGGCACTTGAACCTGAAGCGGGAGCGGTCTATTACTTACTCGTGGGAAAAAATCCCACGTATTGACTAAACCACCTTAAACAAGATCCCCGGCTGATTTGGCGTGTCTCGTGGCGACGATCTGGAGACGGAAAATGCAAATCCACATGCTATTCAAAAAGGCACTGTTGGCTGTAGCCGTTGCTGGCCTGCTGTCGACTTCCATCATGTTGGTCCCTGACTCGATTTCTCATGGCTCCTCTGCCTACGCCAAAGATGGTGGCGGTGGCGGTGGCGGTGGCGGTGGCGGCCACGGCGGTGGCGGAGGTGGCCACGGTGGTGGAAGTGGCGGCGGCGGCGGTGGTCACGGTGGCGGAAGTGGCGGCGGTGGCGGTGGTCACGGTGGCGGCGGTGGCGGCGGCCATGGTGGCGGAAGCGGTGGTGGTGGCCATGGTGGCGGAAGTGGCGGGGGTGGTGGCCACGGGGGGGGAAGCGGCAGTGGCGGTGGCCACGACGGTGGAAATGGCCATGCGGGCAACAGTGGCACGGGCCACGGCGACGCCGGCAACTCGAATTCCGGGCGCAGCGGTACCCATGCTGAAGCGGGTGATGACCATGGCAATCACGTTGGTGGTGAGCCCGGGGATGATCATGGTAATCATGTCGGTGGCGAGCCTGGCGATGATCACGGCAATCACGTTGGTGGCGAACCTGGTGATGATCACGGCAACCATGTGGGTGGCGAACCGGGTGATGACAACAGCAGGAGCTGAGTGGCTCTGAACTGTAGCCGCCTCACTCAGCACGAGTGCACTGAGCGCTGACAGTCATCCGGCGCCCCGCCCGGGGGTGCGACCACAGTTGGTGTGGGATGTTTTCCCGCGCCGTATACTGGGTTCATCTGTCAAGGAATGCGCTCAATGCAATCGCCCACCTTACCGCCTTCGATGTTAAGCGCACTGCGGCGTGTCATGCGCCCGCTGGTGCGCCTGATGCTGCGCAAAGGGGTGACCTACACGATGTTCGCCGACCTGCTCAAGGAGGTGTTCGTCGACGTGGCCCATCGCGAGTTTCGCCTCGACGACACCGCGCCAACCGACAGCCGTATCAGTCTGCTCACAGGTGTTCATCGCAAGGATGTCCGCCGGCTGCGCAGTGAAAGCAACACCTACCACGCGACCCTGCCTGAAAACATCACGCTTGGCGCACAACTGGTGAATCTCTGGACCACGAGCCCGCCGTTCTGCTCGGCACCTGGCCAGGCATTGGCGCTGCCGCGGCTGGCAAGTGTCGGCGGCGACTGTTCGTTCGATGCCCTGGTAGCCAAGGTCAGCACCGATATCCGCGGCCGGGTGGTGCTGGATGAATGGTTGCGTCTGGGCGTCGTCCGGCTGGATGAGCAGGATTGCGTGCACCTGCAAGCCCAGGCGTTCGTGCCACAGCAGGGCTTCGATGAAAAAGCCGCGTACTTCGGCCACAACCTGCATGACCATGCCTGCGCAGCGGTGCATAACCTTACTGACCAAACCCCGCCGTTTTTTGAACGTAGCGTGCACTACGACGCGCTCAGCCCTGACGGCGTCGCCCATTTACGTGATGTGGTCGCCAAGGATGGCATGCGGACGCTACTCGCTTTCAGCCGGCTGGCAGCAGAGCTGGAAAGCACTGATGAACCTGGCCCGGATCAACGTCAACGCATCACTGTCGGGCTTTATTTCTACACTGAAGCGACCGACCCCGATCCGTCCAAGACCCCACGCCCATGACTCTTCTCTCGCGCTGCTTCAGTGCCGTCACCTTTGCCCTGGTTTTCGGCTTGAACCTGGTGGCGCCTGCCCAGGTGGCCGCTGCGCCGGTGTGCGTCAGCCGCGAGGAAGTGGGCATGGGCGGTGCGGCAGGCTTGCAGTCCCCGGGTGGGGTGGGCGGTACCGGTGCGCGCAGTGAAAGCGGCGGTGTCGGCGGCACCGGCGCGCCACTTCCACACCGCCCCGGTGGTACAGGCGGGACCGGGGCGGTGGCCGAGGGTGTCGACGGTAGCTACCTCGAGCATGGCAGCGGTGGCGTAGGCGGTACCGGTGCCCCGATCCTGCGCCCGGGCGGCACCGGCGGTACCGGTATCGTCGGCACCATCACCGGTTTTGCCTCCATCTGCGTGAATGGCATGGAAGTGCACTATGGCAAGGATGTACCGGTGAGTGAAAACGGTGCGCCAGCCAGCACGGGTCACCTGGCAATCGGGCAGGTGGTGGCGGTGGAGGCGTTTGCCACCCAGCGCGGCTTGCAGGCTGGGCGCATCTCGATTCTCAACGCCTTCGAAGGGCCGCTGACGGCACTCCCGAGTGCTTCGGCCCCCCTGCGCGTCATGGGCCAACCTGTACGGCTTGCCGCAGGCGCGCGGGTGGCTGAAGGGCTGCGCCCGGGCGAGCCGGTCAGGGTCAGCGGCCTGCGTGACGCCAGTGGCAACGTGGTGGCTAGCCGTATCGAACGGGCCCCAGGGTTGAAAGAGGCCAGCGCCATCGGTGCGGTTGACCGTGCTGGTAGCCTGCAGGGCCTGAAACTGGGAACCCGTGTGGCGCCCGCGCGGGAAGTGCTGGTGCGCGGCCAGTGGACCGGGCGCCAGCTGGAAGTGGCGCAAACCCGCCCTGACCCGAGCCTGCCTTTTGCGGGCCGCGTGCAGCAGGCAGTGATCGAAGGGTTGGTGCAGCGCACGCAGGCGCGGCAGCTGGTGGTGGGTGGCATCAATGTGACGTTGGGGCAGGACACCGTGATTGTCGGCAAGCAGCCAGCCGCGCTGGCGCTCGATCAACGGGTGCGGGTGAGTGGGGTGCTCAACGGTACCCACGAATTGCGGGCAACCCGGGTGGAGTTCGACGACGACCGTGCCGCACACCCGGAAAAAGGGCATTCGGGGCGCAGCAGCGAGCACGGCAGCAGTGAGTCCGGAGGTTCCGGTAACAGTGGTCATGGCACCGGGGATGCAACAGGCGGTCGCAGTGAAACCAGGGATGATCACGGTGGGCGCGATGCTGTTGACGATGCGAGTGGGCATGGCAGCACTGAACGCGTGGACAAGTCTGGAAAGTCCGAACAACTCGATAACCTGGAGAAGGTCGAGAGCCGCAATAGTGGAAGTTCTGATCGGGTAGAAAAGGTCCAGATCGAAAAGGCCGAAAGACCCGAAAAGGTTGAGAAGGTTGAGAAGGTTGAAAAAGTAGAGAAGGTCGAAAAGCCTGAGAAGGTAGAGAAGGTAGAGAAGGTAGAGAAGGTAGAGAAGGTAGAGAAGGTAGAGAAGGTAGAGAAGGTAGAGAAGGTAGAGAAGGTAGAGAAGGTAGAGAAGGTAGAGAAGGTAGAGAAGGTAGAGAAAGTAGAGAAAGTAGAGAAAGTAGAAAAGGTGGAAAAGGTGGAAAAAGTCGAGAAGCCCGAAAAAACAGAGCATCCAGAGCGATCCGGGCGTTAGGCAACTAGGCTGGGTAAGTCCGATCACATACCCGAAGGGTACTGAGGTGCAGATGAGACCCGCGCTTCCTGTTTTCGCCTGCTTGCTGTCTTGTATCAGTGCGCCGGCCTTGGCCGATACCTTTAGCGCCGCCATGGGCATGGACTATTCGAGCGGCGACTATGGCACCGGCACCACTTCGGAGATCTGGTACGTTCCCGTGGTCGGTAAATATGAAACCGGGCCCATGACCTACAAGGTCACCGTGCCCTGGCTGCGCATCACCAACCCCGAAGTAGGCCCCAATGGCGACCCCTTGCCCGGTGGCTGCCGCAATGTCGAAAGCGGGCTGGGCGATACCGTTGCCAGCGCCGGTTATGCCCTGCTCGATGGCAACGATGGCGGCGTGATGCTCGACCTGATCGGCAAGATCAAATTCCCCACTGCCGATGAAGATCAGTGCCTGGGCACCGGTGAGTACGACTACACCGCCCAGGTCGACATCGCCAAGGCCTTCGGCCCTGTCACCGGCTTCGCAACTTTGGGCTGGAAAAAGTTCGGCGACCCGCCCGACAGCGATTTTGACGACCCGGTATTTGTCAGCCTCGGCTTCGCCATACCTGTGGCTACAGGCACGTCGGCAGGCGCCTCCTACGACTGGCGGCAGAAAGTGGTCTCGAGGGGGTCGCAGATCCAGGAGCTCACCCTGTTCCTGACCCACAAGCTCAACCAGCAGTGGAAGGTCCAGCTCTACGCGGTGAAGGGGTTCTCGGACGCCAGCCCGGATGCCGAGGGCGGCCTGATGCTGTTTCACACGTTCTGACAAAAAAAGCCCCTGCCCCGGGCATTCCTGGTGGGGAGTGCCGGGGCGGGGGCTTTTTCAGCTTTCAGACCCGTCAGACAGGCTCAGCCCACATATCGTATTCGTCGGCATCCACCACACGGCAACGGACCTTGTCGCCTGGCTTGAAGCCATGGTCGCCGTCGATGAACACGCTGCCGTCGATTTCAGGGGCATCAAAGAAGCTGCGGCCAACCGAACCCTGCTCCTCGACTTCATCGATCAATACTTCGATTTCCTTGCCGATACGCAGTTGCAGGCGCGCCGTGCTGATGGCCTGCTGGTGGGCCATGAAGCGGTCCCAACGTTCCTGCTTGACGTCATCCGGCACCTCTTCCAGGCCCAGGTCGTTGGCCGGGGCGCCCTCGACTGGCGAATACTGGAAGCAGCCCACGCGGTCCAACTGCGCCTCGGTCAGCCAGTCCAGCAGGTACTGGAAGTCTTCCTCGGTCTCGCCAGGGAAGCCGACGATGAAGGTGGAGCGTATTACCAGCTCCGGGCACTGCTCGCGCCAGTTCTTGATACGCGCCAGGGTACGGTCTTCGAAGGCCGGGCGCTTCATCGACTTGAGCACTTTCGGGCTGGCGTGCTGGAACGGGATGTCCAGGTACGGCAGGATCTTGCCGGCGGCCATCAGCGGGATCACGTCGTCGACGTTCGGGTACGGATACACATAGTGCAGGCGAACCCAGGCACCCAGGCTGCTCAGGGCCTCGCACAGCTCCAGCATGCGGGTCTTGACCGGGCGGCCGTTCCAGAAGTCGGTCTTGTACTTGACGTCGACGCCGTAGGCGCTGGTGTCCTGGGAGATTACCAGGATCTCCTTGACCCCGGCCTTGACCAGGCGCTCGGCTTCGCTCAGCACTTCGCCCACCGGGCGGCTGACCAGCTTGCCGCGCATCGACGGAATGATGCAGAAGCTGCAACTGTGGTTGCAGCCTTCGGAAATTTTCAGGTACGCGTAGTGACGCGGGGTCAGCTTGATGCCCTGTGGCGGCACCAGGTCGATCAGCGGGTTGTGGTCCTGGCGCGGCGGTACCACTTCGTGCACGGCGTTGACCACCTGCTCGTACTGCTGTGGGCCGGTGACCGACAGCACGCTGGGGTGCACGTCACGGATGCTGCCTTCTTCGACACCCATGCAGCCGGTGACGATGACCTTGCCGTTTTCCTTGATCGCTTCGCCGATCACTTCCAGCGACTCGGCCTTGGCGCTGTCGATGAAGCCGCAGGTGTTGACCACCACCACGTCGGCGTCCTCGTAGGTGGGCACGACTTCATAGCCTTCCATGCGCAGCTGGGTAAGGATGCGCTCGGAATCGACCAGGGCTTTTGGGCAACCCAGGCTTACGAAACCTACCTTGGGGGTGGCGGGCGTGGTGGACATGACTAACCTCGGTATTGAATGCAGGTCGCCCGGCCGGAATCGGGGGCGAGCTTGACGGGCGCTTTTTTGCGCCTCTGATCAAAAAGTGCGCAATTCTAGCGAGCGCAGGGGCGCTTGACCAGCAGAAATACGACGAACGCTGCGCTATGCTTCGCGCCTTTACGTCAAGGTGCCTGCGAGCGCTTGGCGGCAGATTGAATATCAAGGGCCGTGATGGCCGCGTGCGGGAGTGGTCGATGTTTCAGGCAAGCAGTCACGCTGAGGGCGGGCACGAGGGCAAGCAGGGTGCGGCGCGGTCGGTGGGCCTGCTCGTGGCGGCGGTCGGGGTGGTGTATGGCGATATCGGCACCAGCCCGTTGTATACCCTCAAGGAAGTCTTTACCGGCGGTTACGGGGTGCCGGTCAACCACGATGGCGTGCTGGGCATCCTGTCGCTGATATTGTGGTCGCTGCTGTGGGTGGTTTCGTTCAAGTACGTGATGTTCATCCTGCGCGCCGACAACCAGGGCGAGGGCGGCACCATGGCGCTGACCGCCCTGGCGCGGCGGGCCACGGCGGCGTATCCGCGGCTGCGCACGTTGATGGTGATCTGTGGCCTGATCGGCGCGTCGCTGTTCTACGGCGACAGCATGATCACCCCGGCGGTGTCGGTGCTGTCGGCCGTGGAGGGCATGGGCCTGGCCTTCGACGGCATCGACCACTGGGTGGTGCCGATTTCGCTGGTGGTGCTGGTGGCGCTGTTCCTGGTACAGAAGCATGGCACCGAGAAGATCGGCAAGCTGTTCGGCCCGATCATGGTCACCTGGTTCGTGGTGCTGGGCGCGTTGGGCGTGCATGGCATTTCCCAGAGCCCGGAAGTGCTCAAGGCGTTCAACCCGGGCTGGGCAGTCAACTTCTTCGTAGTCCATCCCGGCATGGGCGTGGCCATTCTCGGTGCGGTGGTGCTGGCGCTGACCGGTGCCGAAGCACTGTACGCCGACATGGGGCACTTCGGCCGCAAGCCGATTGCCCGGGCCTGGTTCATCCTGGTGCTGCCAGCGCTGGTGCTCAATTACTTCGGGCAAGGTGCATTGCTGCTGCAAAACCCTGACGCGGCGCGCAACCCGTTCTACCTGTTGGCGCCGAGCTGGGCGCTGCTGCCGTTGGTCGGCCTCGCCACCATGTCCACGGTGATCGCTTCGCAGGCAGTCATCTCGGGTGCCTTCTCCCTGACCCGGCAGGCCATCCAGCTGGGCTACATCCCGCGCATGCAGATCCAGCACACCTCCAGTGACGAGCAGGGGCAGATCTACATTGGTGCGGTGAACTGGACGCTGATGGTGGGCGTGGTGCTGCTGGTGATCGGCTTCGAGTCATCCGGCGCCCTGGCTGCGGCCTACGGCGTGGCGGTGACCGGCACCATGTTGATGACCACCATCCTGGTTTCGGCAGTGATGCTGCTGCTGTGGAAGTGGCCGCCGCTGCTGGCGGTGCCGATCCTGCTTGGTTTCCTGTTCGTCGACGGGCTGTTCTTTGCCGCCAACGTGCCGAAAATCGTCCAGGGCGGTGCCTTCCCGGTGCTGGCCGGCGGTGTGCTGTTCCTGTTGATGAGCACCTGGAAACGCGGCAAGCAGATCCTGATGGAGCGTATCGACGAAGGCGCGCTGCCGTTGCCGCTGTTCATCAGCAGTATCCGCATTCAGCCGCCGCACCGGGTCGAGGGCACGGCGGTGTTCCTCACGGCGCGCTCCGATGCGGTGCCCCATGCGTTGCTGCACAACATGCTGCATAACCAGGTGCTGCACAGCCAGGTGGTGTTGTTGACGGTGGTCAGCGAAGACCGGCCGCGCGTGCCGGAGCAGGAACGCTTCGAAGTGGAGGCCTACGGCGACGGCTTCTTCAGGGTGCTGTTGCACTTTGGCTTCATGGACGAGCCGGACGTGCCGGCGGCCCTGAAGCTGTGCCATCTGGACGACCTGAACTTCACGCCTATGCGCACCACCTACTTCCTCAGCCGCGAGACGGTGATTGCTTCTCGGCTGGAAGGGATGTCGCGCTGGCGGGGCAACCTGTTCGCGTTCTTGTTGAAGAATGCCAACGGTAACCTGCGCTTCTTCAACTTGCCGCTGAACCGGGTAATCGAGCTGGGGACCCAGGTCGAGATCTGATGGCTAAAGGGCTGCTTTGCAGCCCATCGCTGGCAAGCCAGACTCCCGCCGGGACCGCGTCATGTTGAATAATTGCGCAGTATTTGTGGGAGCCTGGCTTGCCGGCGATGGGCCGCAAAGCGGCCCCGATTCATGTCAGTTCTGTTCTGCTACGCTCGACTTGCCTTGGCGGGTCTCGATTTCACCAATCAAGCGCTTGGCCAGCGCCGGGTAGTTCTCGTCGAAGTGGTGACCACCCGGCAGCTTCAGGCGTTCGCCCACAGCGGTCTTGTCGGTACAGCCGCTCTCGTCGGTCTCCTCTACGCCATACACACACACCACCTTGGACGCCGGCAGCCTGGCCATCTCCGGCCCGGTTGGCGCTTCCTGGCCTTCCTTGCCCAGCCAGCCTTCAACCTCGATCTCGAAGCTGCCGCTGCGGGCGAAGGCCAGCAGCAGCACCGCATCGATACGTTGCTGGTCCTCGGCTGGCAGGCGGTTGTAGATCGCCGGCAGCACATCCGCACCAAACGAATAACCGGTCAGCACGAAGCGCTTGGTGCCCCACTTCTGCCGGTAGTGCTGCATCAGTTCGGAAAGGTCGGCGGCACTTTGCTCCGGGGTCTTGTGCTGCCAGTAGTAGCGCAGTGTGTCGATGCCAACCACCGGGTAGCCGAGCTTGGCCATTTCCCCGGCCACGTCGCGGTCCAGGTCGCGCCAGCCGCCGTCACCGGAGAGGAACAGGGTGACCGTGTCGGTCGTTTGCCCGGCCGGTACCTCGACCACCGGTATGGCCAGGGCATTGCCATCGTGACCGACCAGGGCCTGGGTCAACTGGGCCTTGAGCACTTGTGGCAGGTGGATGTCGTAGTCGCTGATGCTGGTTTCGGCATTGGCCTGGTCGCGCACGAATGCGGCGCTGGCGTCATCGGGGTTGTCGTTCCAGGCGACGTTCCAGTGGCCGTGGGCAGCCGCTTTCGGCAGCGCGACCTGGCAGCCGGGTTGCTCGACGGTGAAGTCCACGGAAATCGCCCTGGCCTTGTCGTCTGTCTGGGTGGCCAGCCAGCGCCAGGCTTGTGCGGCGCCTGGGCCGATACCGGCGACCAGGGTTGGCTTCTCGGACAGCTGCGCCACGGCCTGGTCCATTGCCTGTTGCTGCCGGGTGCAGTCGTTCGGTGGCAGGATCACCTGCACCAGTTGCGCCTCACCTGCCTGGCTCAGGTCCAGCAGCTGTTTGTCGGTCAGCGCCTGGTCCTGCGGCACGCCGATGGCCACCCGCGCCTTGGGGTGCACGCCAGGGGTGACGCGGGTGATAGCCGTGTCATTGAGGGTGAGTTGCTCCAGGCGCGCCTCGGGGGCGGGGCGGGTCCATAACCAGAAGGCCGCAGCGCCGCCAAGGGCCGCCAGCAGCAGGGGAACAAGCAGGTACAGCCAATAGCGTCGGGTCATCAACGTTTCACCAATCCAGTCAGGCCGCCAGCAATCAGGGCGGCGGTGTCGGCCAGTGCCACCAGCGGGTCGAGCCCGGCTGGCACGGCCATGTAGCGGGGTTCCCAGTCCGGCTGGAACTTGTCCTTGAAGCGCCGCAAGCCTTGGAAGTTGTAAAGCTGCTCGCCACGGCGGAAGACCATGGAGCCCAGGCGTTGGGTCAAGGGTGCACCACGCCGTGGTTGCAAGCCGGAAAGTGGCACCATGCCCAGGCTGAAGCGGGCGTAGTCATGGCTCTTGTAGTGCAGGATCAGGCCGATCATCATGAACTCCATGGTCAGCTTGGGTGCTTCGGGATGCGCACGCATCAAGTCGAGGCTTGCCAGTTCGTTGCCATGGGTTTCCAGCAGGTTGGCGAAGGCCACCGGGCGGCCCTGGAAGCGAATCAGGGCGATGCGGAAGTGCTGCAGGTATTCGGGGCTGAAGCGCCCCAGCGAGAAGCCTTTCTCACGCACATTCTTGCCGCTGAGCCAGGCGTCGGAAATCTCCTTCAGCTCGGCCAGCGGGGCATGACCGTGCTCGTGGATTTCCAGGCTGAGGCCATCGCGCCCGCCGCGGTTCCAGGTGTAGCGCAGGTCTTTCATTTCCTTGCCCTTGGCTTCGAGGTCGAAGCGGCGCAAGTCGACCCGGGCTTCTTCGCCCAGCTTCAGCGCCGTCAGGCCGATGTCCATGTAGAATGGCAGGTTCTCGGCGCGCACCTGGTAGAACACCGGTCGCGCGTGGTGCAGGTCGCACAGGTCGCGGAACTGCCAGATCATTTCTGCGCGCTCCTGGGCCGGGCCGATCGGGTCGTACAACGCCACCAGGCTGCGGCCACGCCGGGCGTACATGAGGAAGGCGTTGTCACCTGGGTGGAACAGCAGCGCCTTGTCGCCGGTCAGCGCCAGGCCACCGTCGGGCTGGTCGGAAGCCAGCAGAATACGGTTGGCGCGTTGCAGCTCTTGTTCATCGGGCAGGTGGATCACTGGTGGGGCGGTACGCAGCAGCCAGGTCAGCGCCACGGCTGCCAGCAGCAAGGCGCTGCCCATCGCCGCGCGCAGGCCACGTGGCGCGTCGGCATCAAGGGTGAACTGCCACCACAGCTGATGGCTGTAAGGCACATCCTGATAGGCGAACAGCAGCAGCCACACCGATGCGCCGACCGTGCAGGCGCTGGCCACCAGAAACACCGGCGAAAACGGTAGCTCCAGCAGGCGGCTAGGGCGGTAGAACGAGCGACGAAACACGGCCAGGAGGATGGCGGTAAACGTCAGCAGGCTCGCCTCTTCCCAGTCAAATCCCTTGAGCAGCGACAGCAGGGCGCCGACCAGCAGCAGCACGGTGGTCAGCAGCCAGGCGGCGGACAGCCGCCGGCGCAGGCCCTGGGCCAACAGCAGGCACAGCACGCCGATCAGGCTGGCGCCGAAGTGCGAGGCATCGATCAGGCGGTGCGGCACCAGAAAGCCCATGTGCTCCAGGCGTGTATCGATCTCCGGCGTGGCGCCGGAGAACAGCAGCACCACGCCGGACAGAAACACCAGAATCGACAGGATCGGCGCGGCCAGCCCGGAGGCGGCCTTGATGGCCTGTTGCGCAAACAGCAGGCGCCGGGCTTCGTTGGCCAGCAGCAACACACAGGCCAGTAACAGCGGCAGCACCACGTAGATCAGTCGGTACAGCAGCAGGGCGGCTGCCAGCGGTGCGGCGCCGAGCTGGTCGGCAAAGGCCGCCAGCAGGATCGCTTCAAACACCCCGACGCCGCCTGGTACGTGGCTGAGCACGCCCGCCGCCAGGGCCAGCAGGTACACCAGCACAAACGCGCCGAAAGGCGGTGCTTCAGGCAGCAACAGATAGAGCACGGTGGCGGCAGCAGCCACATCCAGTGCAGTAATCAGCAATTGCAGGGCGGCCAGGCGGGCGCCGGGCAGGCGCAGCGTGCGGCGACCCAGCTGCACCAGCAGGTTATTGGCCAGCGGTTGCTCTGCCAGGCGCCGGCGGTACAAGCCCAGCACCAGCAGGCCGGACGTCACCAGCACGGCCGTGGCGATACCCGCCAGCAGGCCAGCTGACAAGCCCAGCGCGGTCGAGGCGGCAGGCAGGTCGCTCAGGGTGGCCACGGCGGCCAGCGGCGGCAATGCGCAGCCCAGTGACAGGCTGGCAAACACGGTCATCCGTGCAACTTCGCCCGCGCCAAGGCCCTGGCGTGCATACAGCCGGTAGCGCACCGAGCCCCCTGACAGCATCGACAGGCCGATGGCGTTGCCGATGGCGAAGGCGCTGAAGCCGCCCATCAGCAGGGTGCCCACCGGCAGCTTCACCCCGGCATAGCGGCTGGCCGACCATTCATAGCCCAGCAGGATCACGAAGCCGATCACGGTCGCCAGCAAGGCGCCCAGCAATGACTGGGCCGGCACGCTGAGCATGGCATCGTGCAACGCATAGATGTCCAGCTCGCTCAGCAGGTGGCGGCAGGCAATCAAGGCCATGGTGAACAGCACCAGCGTCACCACCAGGCCGATGGGCTGACGGTAGCGGCTGAGGCGTTCGAGCAAGGGCAGGCGTTGCACGGCACCGGGCAGCGCCGAAGCGAGCGGCACCGGGGGTTCTGGGTTGTGCGAAGTCATGAAGTACCCCGGGCAGCTAGCGCGAGGTGAAGGAAAGGCGCGGCCAAGTGAAAGTCCCTTAGGAAAACGTATCCAATGTTACTCCGACCTCAACCGCTTTCAGCGGCCTGGCCGGGTTAAAGATAGTTCATCCTGGGCACGGCACCTCAAGCCTGCGGGTTGGCTGGAGGGCGGGGAAAATCGAAGTGACGAAAAGACGGAAGGGCAGAAACAACAAACCCCGCGCTGCTGTTACACAGGCGGGGTTTGTTCTGACGAATATGGTTGCGGGAGCCGGATTTGAACCGACGACCTTCGGGTTATGAGCCCGACGAGCTACCAGACTGCTCCATCCCGCGTCAGAGGTGCGCATTCTACAGCGAACGAACATTGTGTCAAGCGATTGTCACTGATATTCGAAAATCTTTTGCTGGCGTGTTATTGCGAGCAAACAAAAAGGCCACTGTATGAACAGTGGCCTTTTCTTGAAGCTGGTTGCGGGAGCCGGATTTGAACCGACGACCTTCGGGTTATGAGCCCGACGAGCTACCAGACTGCTCCATCCCGCGTCTGTGGGGCGGATTCTACAGTTTCCTGAACCTTTGTCAAACGTTAGTTGTTGATTTATCACAATATTCTAACGAGGCCTTTTTCGAGGCCAAAGAAAAAGGCCACTGCGTTAACAGTGGCCTTTTCTCGAATCTGGTTGCGGGAGCCGGATTTGAACCGACGACCTTCGGGTTATGAGCCCGACGAGCTACCAGGCTGCTCCATCCCGCGCCTGTGAGATCGAATTCTACGGATTTACTGCCGGGTGTCAAGCAAATTTTGTAGAAAAACCGTTTTTGTTCAATCCCTTAGCGCTTGATAACCTGACTTGGCCCAGGCGCGGCGGGGCTTTCAGGCCGATTATCGCGTGGCAATGTGGCTGAGCTGTTTCAGAATAGGGCGCATGCGATACTATCTGTATGAATTTACAGTGCTGACGGTCATCCATGTCCTTGCGCAAGATCATCCACGTCGACTGCGATTGTTTCTACGCCGCGATCGAGATGCGTGACGACCCGCGCCTGGCCGGCAAGCCCATGGCAGTGGGGGGCTCTGCCGATCGTCGTGGGGTCATTGCCACCTGCAACTATGAAGCGCGCGCCTACGGGGTACGCTCGGCCATGTCGTCCCGGCACGCACTCAAGCTGTGCCCTGACCTGCTGATCGTCAAGCCGCGCTTCGAGGCCTATCGCGAAGCCTCACGGGAAATCCACACCATCTTTCGCGACTACACCGAGCTGATCGAGCCCCTGTCGCTGGATGAAGCGTATCTGGATGTCAGTGACAGCCAATGGTATGCCGGCAGCGCCACCCGAATTGCCGAGGACATTCGCCGGCGCGTCGCCCGCACATTGCATATCACCGTGTCGGCGGGGGTCGCGCCCAACAAGTTCCTGGCCAAGATTGCCAGTGACTGGCGCAAGCCAAACGGGCTGTTCGTGATCACCCCGGGCGAAGTGGAAACGTTCGTCGCGGCGCTGCCGGTGGCCAGGTTGCACGGGGTGGGCAAAGTCACGGCAGAAAAAATGACCCGGCTGGGCATCGAAACCTGCCTGCAACTGCGTGAATGGTCGCGCCTGGCGCTGGTGCGGGAGTTCGGTACGTTTGGCGAGCGCCTCTGGGGGCTGGCACGCGGGGTGGATGAGCGGGCGGTGCATAACGATAGCCGTCGCCAGTCGGTCAGCGTGGAAAACACCTACGACACCGACCTGCCAGACCTGGCCAGCTGCCTGGCGCGGCTGCCGGAGCTGCTGGACAGCCTGAACGAGCGTATCGCCCGCATGGACAGCAGTTACCGGCCGGACAAACCGTTCGTCAAGGTCAAGTTCCATGACTTCAGCCAGACCACCATGGAGCAGGCAGGGGCGGGCAGGGACCTGGAAAGCTATCGGCAGCTGCTGGGCCAGGCGTTCGCCCGTGGCGGCAAGCCCGTGCGCTTGCTGGGGGTGGGGGTGAGGTTGCGCGACCTGCGCGGGGCGCATGAGCAGCTGGAGCTGTTCCCTCCTATATAAAGAGGGAAAGCGCCAAGGCCGCTGCTTCAGTTCATGCCGGGTTATTGCGCGCCGGGGTCAGCCACCAAGCGGCCAGTAGCCTTGGTCAACGACTGCAGGAATTCCTGCTGCAGTTCAGGGTCGTTGCGCGTCAGCTCGATCAGGCTCTGTTCCATTTCGCTGGCTTCCTCTTCAAGGCCCAGCTCGGACAGGCGCTTGACCCGGTGTACCCACTGGCCGACATCATCATCTTCGAGGTCATCGAAAATCAGCTCATGGGCTTCGAGCAGCTTGTTGCGCAGGGTGGCACTGACCAGCAGGCTGGCGTCGCCACGTACCGCGTTGTCCTCGTCGACTACCTGCAGATGCAGGGTGCCGACGTGGTTGAGGTTCTGTTCGGAGAACGGGCTGTCGAGCAGGTTCAGGCGTAGCACGCCGCTCCTGTCGGTGGTCAGCTCGTGGGTCATCTTGCCGGCCTTGACCTCGACCAGGCGTTCGCTCCAGGGCACGCTGGTCGATTCCTCGCGCTTGCCTTTCTGCACTTCGCTGATCCCCGCCAGGTTCTGCTGGGCGCGGCCGTTGGACGGCACGTTCATGAACGGGTTGAGCCCGTCCACGCCGTAGCTGAGCCAATCGTGGGTGATGCTTTGCGGCAGGTTGCCCAAGGCGAAGACATTGACCACATTGGCGCCGACGCCGGCCACCACCGCCACTGCGCCCAGCGGGATCTCGTAGATCTCCCGCCAGGGCTGGTAGGGTGTGTAGCGGTCATAGCGACGAGTGACTTCAAACTCGGTGACTTCGAAGCGCTTCTGCTCATGCACGCGCACACGTCGCTGCGGAAGCTCCATCACCTTCGGCTCGCCGACATCGATCTGCAGGGTGTGCTCGAGCAGTTTGCGCTCGACGCGCTCCTCATGGTCGCTGCGCTGGGACATCTGGTTGGCGCAGCCGCCGAGGAGCAGGGCGCCAAGTGCGGCGCCCCCAAGGGTAATGGTACTTCGCTTGAACATGATCACTCGTGCATTGGTTATCAGCGGCGAACGCGGGCCTGCAGGAAGGTCAGCACTTCATTGACTGGCAATGGCTGAGCTTCCTGCTCGGTGCGGTGCTTGTATTCCAGGTTGCCGTCGGCCAGGCCGCGATCGCTGACGACGATGCGGTGCGGGATACCGATCAGCTCCATGTCGGCAAACTTGATGCCTGGGCTGGTCTTCTTGTCGCGGTCGTCCAGCAGCACTTCGAAGCCGGCGGCGGTCAGCTCGGCGTAGAGCTTGTCGGTTGCCTCGCGAACCACGTCGGTTTCGTAGCGCAGCGGTACCAGGGCAATCTGGAACGGGGCCAGGGCGTCGTTCCAGATGATGCCCTTGTCGTCATAGCTCTGCTCGATGGCCGCCGCGACCACGCGGGACACGCCAATCCCGTAGCAGCCCATCGACAGGACCACCGGCTTGCCGTTTTCGCCCAGCACCTGGCACTTCAGCGCCTCGCTGTACTTGGTGCCCAGCTGGAAGATGTGGCCCACTTCGATGCCGCGCTTGATCACCAGGGTGCCCTGGCCGTCCGGGCTCGGGTCGCCTGCGACCACGTTGCGCAGGTCGGCAACCTGCGGCACCGGCAGGTCGCGCTCCCAGTTGACCCCGAAATAGTGCTTGTCATCGATGTTGGCGCCGATGCCGAAGTCGCTCATCAGGGCAACCGAACGGTCGATGATGATTTCCAGCGGCAGGTTCAGCGGCCCCAGCGAGCCGGCGCCGGCGCCGATGGCGTCGCGCAGTTCGGCTTCGGTAGCCATGACCAGCGGGTCGGCAACCTGCTCGAGCTTGGTGGCCTTGATTTCGTTCAGTTCATGGTCGCCACGCACGATCAGGGCGATCAGCTTGCCTTGCTCGGCGCCGCGCACGATCAGGGTCTTGACGGTTTTCTCGATCGCCAGGCCGTGGTTTTCCACCAGCTGGGCAATGGTCTTGGCCTCTGGGGTGTCGACCAGGCGCAGCTCTTCGGTTGGGGCAGGGCGCACGGTTTCACGCGGGATGGCCTCGGCCTTCTCGATGTTGGCGGCGTAGTCCGAGGTGTCGCTGAAGATCACGTCGTCTTCGCCGGACTCGGCCAGCACGTGGAACTCGTGCGAGTAGCTGCCACCGATGGAGCCGGTGTCGGCCTGCACTGGGCGGAAATCCAGGCCCAGGCGGCTAAAGATGTTGCTGTACGCCTGGTGCATGCGGTCGTAGGTTTCCTGCAGGGAAGCCTGATCGGCATGGAACGAGTAGGCGTCCTTCATGATGAACTCGCGGCCACGCATCAGGCCGAAGCGCGGGCGGATCTCGTCTCGGAACTTGGTCTGGATCTGGTACATGTTGAGCGGCAGCTGTTTGTAGCTGGACAGCTCGTTGCGGGCCAGGTCGGTGATGACCTCTTCGTGGGTAGGGCCTACACAGAAATCGCGCTGGTGGCGGTCTTTCAGGCGCAGCAGTTCAGGGCCGTACTGCTCCCAGCGGCCGGACTCCTGCCACAGTTCGGCAGGCTGGATGCTTGGCATCAGCACTTCCAGGGCACCGGCGGCGTTCATTTCCTCGCGCACCACGGCCTCGACCTTGCGCATTACCCGCAGGCCCATCGGCAGCCAGGTATACAGGCCAGAGGCCAGTTTGCGGATCATGCCGGCACGCAGCATGAGCTGATGGCTGATGACCACTGCATCGGCAGGAGTTTCTTTCTGGGTGGCGAGCAAATATTGACTGGTGCGCATGGTTAGCCGTGTCGATTGCCTAAGACGTTGAAATAGCCCCGCATTGTACGGGGGCGAAACGATGGCGTACAGGATGCCCCAGGGCGTGACGCTTGTCAGCCAAGAAAAAGCCCGGCGTGATCGCCGGGCTTTTTCAGGTGCGGGGCACTGCAAGCCAGGCTTACAGGATGCTCAGCGGGTACTCCACGATCAGGCGCAGTTCGTCGATCGACGGGGAACCGTAGTAAACGCCATCACCCGAGCGGTAGGTGGCCTGACGGACACGGAAGCTGAGGTCCTTGGCCGGGCCTTCCTGCAGCACGTACTTGACGTCGATGTCGCGTTCCCATTCCTTGCCGCTGTCGGTGGTGCGGGTGGTTGCACCGGTACCGCGAACGTAGCGGGTCATGAAGGTCAGGCCTGGTACGCCGAACTCGGCGAAGTTCAGGTCGTAGCGCGCTTGCCAGGATTTCTCGTCTTCGGCGTTGAAGTCGGAACGGGCAACCGAGTTGGCCAGGAATACCGTGCCGCCACCGTCGACGCCGTAGGCGTAATCGCCGTCGCCGCTGACCTTCTGGTAGGCCAGGGTGAAGGTGTGGGCGCCAATGTTGTAGGCGGCCGAGAGGCTGGCTGCGATGTTGTCCAGGTCGTTGCTGCCGTCGGACTTGCTGACGAACGCGCCGGTACGGTTGTCACCGATGGACTTGGTGTCATAGATGTTGAAGTCGAACACCAGGCCTTGCTTGTCGCTGATCGGCAGCGCCCAGTTGATATTGCCGTACCACTTGCGGAAGTGGTCTTCAACGCGCGAGTAGTACACGCTGCTGCTGAGGCTATCGGTAATGGCGTAGGTGCCACCGAAGACGTTGGCCTCGGTCAGGTTCAAGCTGTCGTGATAGGTCTGGGCCTGTGCGTTCAGCGCGGTGAAGTGACCGGCATGCAGGGTCAGGCCTTTGATTTCGTTGCTGGTGATCAGGCCACCTTCGGCAACTTCCGGCAGCAGGCGGCTGTCGTCGGTGGCAAATACTGGCAGCGCGGTGAACTGGTCGCCGAATTTGAACACGGTGTCGGAAACGCGCAGTTTTACCGCACCACCGCCTTCGGAGTAATCATCTTGCGAGCGGCCGTCGGAGCCGGTCGGGAACAGGCCGGTGCCGGCGCGGCCGCGGCCGCTGTCCAGTTTGAGGCCGAGCATGCCGATGGCATCGATACCAAAGCCTACGGTGCCCTGGGTGAAGCCCGACTCGAAGGTGCCGAGGAAGCCAAGGCCGGTTTCTTCAACGCGGCTCTGGGTGCCGGGCGCGTTGTTGCGGAAGTCACGGCTGAAGTACAGCATGCGGGTCTTGACGTTCAGCTTGCTGTCTTCGATGAAACCCTTGGACTCGTCCTGGGAAGAGGCCAAAGCCAACTGCGAGGTCCCTGCCGCAACGGCCAGGGCGATCATGCTCCACTTCATCACGCGCATCGTGATTTGCTCCTTTGGTTTTTTAGGAAGAGTACCGCTGCGTCCATGTGTTTTAGTTATATGGTGCAGCTCTTTCTTGTTATGTCGGCGAAAATGTATAGCACGCTGACTGTTGTTGGCGATATGGCTATAAGCACTCTTTACGGAACTTTTTTGCCATGTCGCTTTTAGGTAGTTCCATGTCGCAAACCACGCCCCGGTTGAGGGGTCGTACAACCCCAGCGCTGTTTCCGTGACCGTAACAAACCTGTAACTACAGGATCTGTCTGAGGAAACTCCCTGGTGACCAATGCCGCTGTTGTTATTTGTCGCGTACACCTGCCCTTGCAGATGCCGTGCCGACTTGGCGTGAAGGGAATGCAACAAGTGTGCTCAAAATTCGCAACACTTCATGAAATTTTCACAAAACCCAATACCGGGGGTCGGAAAGTCCCGTAAACACGGGGCGATGGCTGTCTGATGGTGTGCCGGAGTCGAGAATCATTAAAATTTAAAAAGCTGTCATGAAAGTCAATGTGTTACCGCAACTAGTTAATCCAGAGTGGTTTGTGGGGTGGCAAGTGTGGTGAAGGGTGGCCGGGGGCCTCATTTTGGTGCGAAAAGTAGCGCTGTGTTACCGCGAACGTGCAGGGTATCCTTGCCAGCCTGTTTTCCGCTTGAAGCGGGTTGGCTTTGCTTAAGGAGATATGCCGTGTTCGTCCTCGATTCGCGTTTGCAGCAGGATTCGCTGGTGCTGGGAGAGTTTGCCTTGTGCCAGCTGCTGCTGAGCAAGGATGCCAACTACCCATGGTTCATCCTGGTGCCCAAACGTGCCGACATCAGTGAACTGTTCGAGCTCGATGCGGCGCAACAACAGCAGTTGTGGCAGGAAACCACCCTGCTGGCCGAAGCGTTGAAGGCCAGTTACGCAGCCGACAAGATGAACGTGGCCACGCTGGGCAATGTTGTCAGTCAGTTGCACATGCATGTGATTGTTCGCCAGCGTGACGACGCCGCCTGGCCAGCACCGGTATGGGGCAAGTGCCCACCAGTGGCCTACACCGATGAGCAGTTGCAAGCCGTTCGTCAGCGCCTGCGGGGGCTGAAGCTTGCCGGTTTCGAGGAGGCCTGAGATGTCGCTGGAAATGCGTATGGTCGAGCTGGAAACCCGTCAGGCGTTCCAGGATGACACCATCCAGGCGCTGAACGATGTGGTAGTCGAGCAGGGGCGTGTGATTGATCGGCTGCAGTTGCAAGTGGCCGAGCTGATCAAGCGCCATGCAGAAATGGTCAGCCAGTACGGCAGCGAAGGGGACGAGGCGCCACCGCCTCATTACTGATTGCTCAAGCCGTTGCGCCGGTATCGCTGATGCGCTACCGGCGCTGAGGCGGGGTCAGCGGCGTGTTACCGCCACCACATCCTCGGCCTGCAGGCCCTTGTCGCGGTGCATCACCGAAAACTCCACGCGCTGGCCTTCGACCAGGATGCGATGGCCTTCGCCGCGAATGGCACGAAAGTGCACGAAGATGTCATCGCCCGAGTCACGGGAGATGAAGCCGAAGCCTTTCGACGTGTTGAACCACTTGACGGTACCGGTATCCCGGTTGCCGGCCTCTTGCGCCGCGTGCTGGCTGTGCCGCGCCTTGCGCGGGCTGCGGGCAAAGCCCACGGCCAGGTGCAGGGCCACGGCCAGCGTCGCGCAGACCAGTGCTGCAAGGTTGCCCATTTCCGGGCGCGCCAGCAGCGTCAGCGTCTGCAGCACCACCGCTACCACCAGCAGGGCGCAGGCCAGGTGCTGCAGTTGTTGCCGCGCACCGCGGTAGTACAGTGGCACCACCGGGGCCAGGATCAGGTTGAGCAGGCCGAGCAGGGTCAGGTAGACCGCGTCCGGTTGCTGCAGGAAGGGTGTCGCATCGGTTTTCAGGCTGGGTATGAGCGATAGCAGCAAGGCTGCCACGCCCGTCACCAGATGGACGATCTTGAACATGGGGTTGGCTCACAGTTGATAAGGCCGATCACAGGAAGAGCTGGCAGCACGGTGCGCATGAGGTGTAAAGCGCGAACACGTGGCAGGCCAGCCTATGCACCCGGCAATGACAGTCCGCACGGGTGGCACCGTGCCTATTTAACAGCAAAGCCTCAGGCTACTCAAACCGCAGGCCATGCCAGCCGATGTGTTGCGCCATGTCATGGGCGGGGTCGGCCAAGTATTGCTACAGTGGACGGCGTCCGCTTGAGTCTCAAGCCTTATGGAAAGGGGAACTTCATGGCAATCGATATCGGTATCAGCGAAGAAGATCGCAAGTCCATCGTCGATGGGCTGTCGCGCCTGTTGTCGGATACCTACGTGCTGTATCTGAAAACCCATAACTTTCACTGGAACGTTACCGGCCCGTCGTTCCGCACCCTGCACCTGATGTTCGAAGAGCAGTACAACGAACTGGCACTGGCGGTCGACTCGATCGCCGAGCGCATCCGGGCCCTGGGCTTCCCGGCGCCAGGGTCGTATGCATTCTATGCGCGCCACTCGTCCATCAAGGAGGAGGAAGGCGTACCCCCGGCCGACGAGATGATCCGCCAGCTGGTCCAGGGCCAGGAAGCCGTGGTGCGCACCGCGCGCAGTATCTTCCCGGTGGTGGACAAGGTCAGTGACGAGCCTACTGCCGACCTGCTGACCCAGCGCATGCAGGTTCACGAAAAGACCGCATGGATGCTGCGTGTGTTGCTCGACGGCAAGTAATTGCCCCAGGGCCAGGGGCCCGGTCGCGCATTCCCGACCGGGCATTCCATAGTCCGCAGGAAGATTTTGCCGCTGTTTTGAGCTCGCCCTTCAGCGCTTCATAGGCCGCCTGGTACCTGTGACGAGGAAGTGTGGCGCATGATGCAAGCGAGCAAACGTGTGGCTAACCAGGGGCGTTGGCCAGGAAAACAGTGCATTGATCCGTTCAAGGCGGATTTCGACATGTTGCAAACCCAGCCGGTGTCACGTTCGGTGCGGCTCAACGGGTTTTCCACCTGTCTGCGCCTGGAGGCTGTCTACTGGGGTATTCTCGAGCGCATCGCCGCCGCCAATCGCTGCTCGGTCAGTGCGGTGTTGTCCTACGTGGACCGTGAAGTGCACCTGCGCCAGGGTGGGGTGCGCAACTTCAGCGGGCTGATCCGGGTAATCTGCGTTGCCTGGCTGCAGGATCCACCAAATTTGCGCTGATCGCCGGGCGGGCTGCGCAGTGCCGGTTAACCATATATAATCCCGCTTTTTGCTGCCCCGGCAGCCAGCGTTGTGGTTGACGAGAGACACCCATGCCCCTTTATGACTATCAATGTGCGTCCTGCGAGCACCGTATGGAAGCGCTGCAGAAAATCAGCGCCGCGCCGCTGACCGATTGCCCGGCCTGCCAGGCGCCGGCCCTGAAGAAGCTGCTGTCGGTGCCGGGCTTCCGCCTGAGCGGTAATGGTTGGTATGAAACCGACTTCAAGACCGGGGCGAAAAAGAATCTTGCAGGCGGCGACAAGGCCGACTGAGTTGAATGCTGTGACCGGGTCTTGCAGTATTAGCCCTCCGGGCGGCCAAGGCCTCCACCGAATACACGAATCACGAGAAGCGAAACCACCATCATGATGCGCAGCCATTATTGCGGCCAACTGAACGAGAGCCTGGACGGCCAGGAAGTCACCCTTTGCGGCTGGGTCCATCGTCGCCGCGACCACGGCGGGGTGATCTTCCTCGACATCCGTGACCGCGAAGGCATGGCCCAGGTCGTGTTCGACCCGGATCGCGCCGAAACCTTCGCTGCTGCCGACCGCGTGCGCAGCGAATACGTCGTGCAGATCACCGGCAAGGTGCGCAAGCGCCCTGAAGGTGCGGTGAACGCCAACATGGCCTCCGGTGGCATCGAGATCCTCGGCTACCAGCTGAACGTGCTGAACGAAGCTGAAACCCCGCCGTTCCCGCTGAACGAATATTCCGACGTCGGCGAAGAAACCCGCCTGCGTTACCGCTTCATCGACCTGCGTCGCCCGGAAATGGCCGACAAGCTGCGCCTGCGTTCGCGCATCACCAGCAGCATCCGTCGCTTCCTCGACGAAAACGGCTTCCTTGACGTCGAGACGCCGATCCTGACCCGTGCCACGCCGGAAGGCGCGCGTGACTACCTGGTACCAAGCCGTACCCACGCCGGTAGCTTCTTCGCCCTGCCGCAGTCGCCCCAGCTGTTCAAGCAGCTGCTGATGGTTGCCGGTTTCGACCGTTACTACCAGATCGCCAAGTGCTTCCGTGACGAAGACTTGCGTGCCGACCGCCAGCCGGAATTCACCCAGATCGACATCGAGACCAGCTTCCTCGATGAAAGCGAGATCATGGGCCTGACCGAAAGCATGATCCGCAAGCTGTTCAAGGAAGTGCTGGACCTGGAATTCGGCGAATTCCCGCACATGACCTTCGAAGAAGCCATGCGCCGCTACGGTTCCGACAAGCCGGACCTGCGTAACCCGCTGGAGCTGGTCGACGTTGCCGACCAGTTGAAAGACGTCGACTTCAAGGTGTTCGCCGGCCCTGCCAACGATCCTAAATGCCGCGTTACCGCCCTGCGCCTGCCAGGCGGTGCCAGCATGCCGCGCAGCAAGATCGACGAGTACACCAAGTTTGTCGGCATCTACGGTGCGCGTGGCCTGGCCTACATCAAGGTCAACGAGCGCGCCAAGGGCGTCGAGGGCTTGCAGTCGCCGATCGTCAAGAACATCCCCGAGGCCAACCTCAACACCATCCTTGACCGCGTTGGCGCCGTTGACGGCGACATCGTGTTCTTCGGTGCCGACAAGTTCAAGGTGGTCAGCGAAGCCCTGGGCGCGCTGCGTATCCGCCTGGGCCACGACTTCGAGCTGCTGACCTGCGAGTGGGCACCGATGTGGGTCGTCGACTTCCCGATGTTCGAAGAGAACGAAGACGGCAGCTTCACTGCACTGCACCACCCGTTCACCGCACCGAAGTGCTCGCCGGAAGAGCTCGAGGCCAACCCGGCCACGGCGCTGTCGCGTGCCTACGACATGGTGCTGAACGGTACCGAGCTGGGTGGCGGTTCGATCCGTATCCACCGTAAAGAAATGCAACAGGCGGTGTTCCGCCTGCTGGGCATCGAGGCAGAGGAACAGGAAGAGAAGTTCGGCTTCCTGCTCGACGCCCTGAAGTTCGGTGCACCGCCCCACGGTGGCCTGGCCTTCGGCCTGGACCGCCTGGTCATGCTGATGACCGGCGCCCAGTCGATCCGTGAAGTGATTGCCTTCCCGAAAACCCAGAGCGCCGCGTGCGTCATGACCCAGGCCCCTGGCCTGGTCGATGCCAAGGCGCTGCGCGAGCTGCACATCCGACTGCGCGAACAGACCAAGGTCGAGTAAGCTGTCCCCGGGCGCATCCACATGGATGCGCCTTTGCGTTTCGGCGCAGGTTTTTGTCCGTCCCGCCCCGTACAGGGGCGGGGCTGTTTGTGATTCAAAGGATTCGGAGTCGTTATGGCTGGTCATTCCAAGTGGGCGAACATCAAGCACCGCAAAGAGCGCCAGGATGCCAAGAGAGGCAAGGTCTTCACCAAGTGGATCCGCGAGCTGACGGTTGCTGCCAAGCAGGGCGGTGCCGACCCTGCATCCAACCCGCGCCTGCGTCTGGCGCTGGACAAGGCTCTGGGCGCCAACATGAGTCGCGATATCATTGATCGCGCCGTGGCCCGTGGTGCCGGCACCAACGAAAGCGACAACGTCGAAGAGCTCAGCTACGAGGGTTACGGCCCGGGTGGCGTGGCGATCATGGTCGAGGCCATGACCGACAACCGTAACCGTACCGCCGCCGCCGTGCGTCATGCCTTCACCAAATGTGGCGGCAACCTCGGTACCGATGGCTCGGTGGCTTACCTGTTCGAGCGCAAGGGGCAGATCAGCTTTGCTCCGGGGGTGGACGAGGACGCGTTGATGGAAGCGGCGATGGAGGCCGATGCCGACGACGTGGTGGCCAACGAAGATGGCTCGTTCGACGTATTCACCTCGTTCAACAGCTTCTACGCCGTGCGCAATGCCCTGGAAGAAGCGGGTTTCAAGGCCGCTGACGCAGAAATCGTCATGCAGCCGACCACTAGCGCCGAACTCGACCAGGATGGCGCAGAAAAGGTGCTCAAGCTGATCGACATGCTCGAAGACCTGGACGACGTGCAGAACGTCTACTCCAATGCCCAGATTTCCGATGAGATCATGGAAAAGCTCGGCTAAGGTGTTGGCGGTTCCGTCAGGCATTCACGCTTTTCGTTGCTTGTACCGGCCCTTTCGCGGGTGAACCCGCTCCCACAGGTACTGCACCAATTTTGAATGTGGTGCAGTACCTGTGGGAGCGGGTTCACCCGCGAAAGGGCCGGTACAGTTTGCAAAGATGCATCATTTTACGACAGGCACTATGACTCTGATTCTTGGTATCGACCCCGGCTCACGCATCACCGGTTATGGCGTGGTACGCCAGACTGCCCGTGGTTGCGAGTACGTGGCGTCGGGCTGTATCCGCACCGGCAGCGGCGAGCTGCACGAGCGGCTGCAGATCGTTTTTCGTGGCGTCAGTGAAGTCATTGCCCAGCACGGCCCGGTGACCATGGGCATCGAGCGGGTGTTCATGGCTCGCAATGCCGACTCGGCGCTCAAGCTTGGCCAGGCCCGTGGCGCAGCCATTGTTGCCGCCGCCGAGGCGGGCCTGGAAATCGCCGAATACAGCGCCACCCAGGTCAAGCAGGCCGTGGCCGGTACCGGCGGGGCCAACAAGGACCAGGTAATGATGATGGTCATGCACCTGCTGAAGCTGACGCAAAAGCCTCAGATCGACGCCTCCGACGCCCTGGCCATCGCATTGTGCCATGCCCATACGCGCTCCAGCCTGGTGCCGCACGGGCTGGCCACGGCGCGCCGGCGTGGCGGGCGCTTGCGTCTGTAAACGCTTCATGCGCAGATACACAATTTATCCGGGTGATGCGTTTGCCCGCTGCTTTTGCTGATAGGGTTGAGCGGTCTTTGACCGGCTCCCCGTGAGGAAGGACTGGAACGTGATTGGACGTTTGCGCGGCACCCTGGCGGAAAAACAGCCACCGCACCTGATTATCGACGTAAACGGCGTCGGCTATGAGCTGGAAGTGCCGATGACCACCCTGTACCGCTTGCCCAAGGTTGGCGAGCCGGTAACCGTGCATACCCACCAAGTGGTGCGCGAGGATGCCCACCTGCTTTATGGCTTTGCCGAGAAGCGCGAGCGTGAGCTGTTCCGCGAGCTCATCCGCCTCAACGGCGTGGGGCCGAAGCTGGCCCTGGCACTGATGTCCGGGCTGGAAGTGGACGAGCTGGTGCGCTGCGTGCAGGCCCAGGACACCTCGGTGCTGGTGCGCGTACCCGGCGTCGGCAAGAAAACCGCCGAACGCCTGCTGGTCGAGCTCAAGGATCGCTTCAAGGCCTGGGAAACCTCTCCGGCCATGTTCACCCTGGTGTCCGACGGGCCGTTGCCGGTCGCCAGCGAGTCCAGCGCCGAGGCGGATGCCGTCAGTGCCCTGGTCTCGCTGGGCTACAAGCCCCAGGAAGCCAGCAAGGCAATCGCCGCGATCAAGGACAAGGCCGGCCTGGGCAGTGAAGAGCTGATCCGCCGCAGCCTGAAAGGGATGATTACCAAGTGATCGAAGCCGACCGCCTGATCGCCGCCAGTGGCCGCGACCGTGAAGAAGTCCAGGACCGTGCGATACGCCCGCTGCGGCTGGACGAATACATCGGCCAGCCAGTGGTGCGCGAGCAGATGGCGCTGTTCATCCAGGCCGCCCGCGGTCGCAGCGAGTCGCTCGATCACACGCTGATCTTCGGCCCGCCCGGTCTGGGCAAGACCACCCTGGCCAACATCATCGCCCACGAAATGGGCGTGTCGGTCAAAAGCACCTCCGGGCCGATCCTCGAGCGCCCGGGCGACCTGGCGGCCATGCTGACCAACCTCGAACCGCACGATGTGCTGTTCATCGACGAAATCCACCGGTTGTCGCCGGTCGTCGAAGAGGTGTTGTACCCGGCCATGGAAGACTTCCAGCTCGACATCATGATCGGCGAAGGGCCGGCGGCCCGGTCGATCAAGCTCGACCTGCCACCATTCACTTTGGTCGGGGCCACCACCCGGGCCGGCATGCTGACCAACCCGCTGCGCGACCGTTTCGGGATCGTCCAGCGCCTGGAGTTCTACAGCGACAAGGACCTGGCCACCATCGTCAGCCGTTCGGCCAGCATTCTTGGCCTGGTCATCGAAGACCTTGGCGCCTATGAAATCGCCCGACGTGCCCGTGGCACCCCGCGTATCGCCAACCGCCTGCTGCGCCGTGTGCGTGACTACGCCGAGGTGCGTGGCAAGGGCGAGATCACCAAGGCGGTGGCCGACATGGCGCTCAACCTGCTGGACGTCGACGAGCGCGGCTTCGACCATTCCGACCGGCGCCTGCTGCTGACCATGATCGAGAAGTTCGACGGCGGCCCGGTAGGCGTGGACAACCTGGCTGCGGCCATCAGCGAAGAGCGCCACACCATCGAGGACGTGCTCGAGCCCTACCTCATCCAGCAAGGCTATATCATGCGCACGCCCCGGGGCCGAGTGGTCACCCGGCACGCCTACCTGCACTTTGGCCTGAATATTCCCGGGCGCCTGGGGGAGGGTGGTGATTTTTCCCAGCCAGGCGATGAATGACAGATCAAAACCGACTTTTCGTGGTCCTACCGCTGGCATGCCGAGGGTGCGCTGGCAATAAGACATTAATGAAGAAAAAACAGTTGCCACAGCGGATTGGCAAGCCGAGGAGTAAGCACTAGAGTATGCGCGCGCAAAATGGCCTGGAACCGTTCGCACACCGTTGTCGCGTCTATTACGAAGATACCGATGCCGGTGGCGTGGTGTATTACGTCAACTACCTGAAATTCATGGAGCGCGCGCGCACCGAACGCCTGCGGCAGCTGGGGTTTTCCCAGTCGCAACTGGCCGACGACAACCTGTTGTTCGTGGTCCACTCCAGCGAGGCGCGCTACCACGCGCCGGCGCGGCTGGACGACGAATTGCGGGTGACGGCGCAAGTACTTGAACTCAATCGCGCCAGCCTGCGTTTCGTGCAGCAGGTCTGGCGGGAAAAGGATGAAACACTGCTCTGCGAAGGGCAGTTCCTGGTGGCCGCGGTGCGCGCCGACACTTTCAAACCCCGAGCCATACCCCCCCAGCTGCGCCACGCCTTTGCGGCGGACGGCTCGGGTAATCAATCGAATGCAGGAGAATAAGCGTGGAAGCTAACGTCGTCGACCATACCTCCATGTGGAGTCTGGTCAGCAATGCCAGCGTGGTGGTACAGCTGGTAATGCTGATTCTGGTGGCCGCCTCGGTCACTTCATGGATCATGATCTTCCAGCGCAGCACCATGCTGCGCGCCGGTCGTCGTGCGCTGGATGCCTTCGAGGAGCGCTTCTGGTCGGGTATCGACCTGTCCAAGCTGTACCGCCAGGCAGGCAGCAACCCAGACCCGGATTCCGGCGTGGAGCAGGTCTTCCGTGCCGGTTTCAAGGAGTTTTCGCGCCTGCGTCAACAGCCGGGCGTCGACCCTGACGCGGTCATGGAAGGCGTTGGCCGTGCCATGCGCGTAGCCATCTCGCGCGAGGAAGAAAAACTCGAGCAGAGCCTGCCGTTCCTGGCCACTGTCGGCTCCACCAGCCCGTACATCGGGCTGTTCGGTACCGTGTGGGGCATCATGAACTCCTTCCGCGGCCTGGCCAGCGCCCAGCAGGCCACCCTGGCCACTGTTGCCCCGGGTATCGCCGAAGCGCTGATTGCCACCGCCATCGGCCTGTTCGCGGCAATCCCGGCCGTCATCGCCTACAACCGGTTTGCCGCGCGCAGCGAAGTGCTGATCGGTCGTTACTACACCTTCGCCGACGAGTTCCAGGCGATCCTGCACCGTAAAGTGCACACCAGCGAAGAGTAATCAGGTAGAAGCCCATGGCCCGAGTTCGCCACAAACGCAAGCCCGTCGCCGAGATGAACGTGGTGCCCTACATCGACGTGATGCTGGTGCTGCTGGTCATCTTCATGGTGACTGCGCCCATGCTCAACCAGGGCGTGAAGGTCGACCTGCCCAAGGTTTCCAGTGAAGCCTTGCCGCAGGACAACAACGTCCAGATCCTCACCATCTCGATCAAGGCCGACAAGACCTACTACTGGAACCTCGGCAGCGAAGTCGACACCGACAAGCAGATGGACAAGGCCATGACCTTGCCCGACATGACCAACGCAGTGACCAAGATCATTGCTGCCGGCCGTGACCAGGGCAAGCAGACCCAGGTCTTCATTCGTGGCGACAAGGCTGTCGACTACGGCGCCGTGATGGGCGCCATGGGCGGGTTGCAGAAGGCCGGTGTCGGTAACGTTGGCCTGATTACCGAGGCGCCCTGATGCAACAGCGAGAGCCATCCGCCTCGGAAAGCTACTTCTGGCCCAGTGTCTGGGCCATCGGCCTGCATGTGCTGGTGTTCGCCATGCTGTTCGTCAGTTTTGCCATGACCCCTGAACTGCCGCCGTCCAAGCCGATTGTTCAAGCTACCCTGTACCAGCTCAAGTCCAAGAGCCAGGCGACTACCCAGACCAATCAGAAGATTGCCGGGGAAGCGAAGAAAACCGCTTCGCGCCAGACCGAAGTCGAGCAGCTGGAACAGAAAAAGGTTGAGCAGGAGGCCGTGAAGGCCGCGGAACAAAAGAAGGCCGACGCAGCTCAAAAGGCCGAAGAGGCTCGAGAAGCCGCCGAAGCGAAAAAAGCCGAGGACGCCGCCAAGGCCGCCGACGCCGCCAAAGCTGCAGAGGCCAAGAAAACCGCCGAAGCCAAGAAGGCCGACGAAGCGAAGAAAGCCGCCGAGAAACAGCAGGCCGACATCGCCAAGAAGAAGGCCGAGGACGAAGCCAAGAAGCAAGCCGAAGAAGAGGCCAAGAAATCGGCCGCTGAAGAGGCGAAGAAGCAAGCTGCCGAGGATGCCAAGAAAAAGGCAGCCGAAGAGGCCAAGAAAAAAGCAGCCGAGGACGCCAAGAAAAAAGCGGCGGCCGAGGATGCGAAGAAGAAGGCAGCTGAAGAGGCCAAGAAGAAGGCCGCTGCAGATGCCCAGAAGAAGAAGGCACAGGAAGCGGCTCGCAAGGCGGCAGAAGACAAGAAAGCCCAGGCCCTGGCCGAGCTGTTGTCCGACACCACCGAGCGCCAGCAGGCCCTGGCCGACGAGCAGGGTGACCAGGTGGCCGGCGACTTCGACGACTTGATCCGTATGCGCGCGGCCGAGGGTTGGGCGCGTCCGCCTTCCGCGCGCAAGGGCATGACGGTGACCCTGCAGGTCAGCATGTTGCCGGACGGCACCATCACCAGTGTCAGCGTGTCCCGTTCCAGTGGGGACGGCCCGTATGACAGTTCGGCGGTGGCTGCGGTGAAGAACATTGGTCGTCTGACCGAGATGCAGGGTATGAAGCCGAGCGATTTCAACCGTTATCGCTCGTTCAAGATGACATTTACACCTGAGGATCTAGCGTTGTGATTAAACGTCTGAGAGGACTGCTGGTCATGCTCTGCTGCGTGGCAGGCATGGCGGTGGCAGAGGAAAAGAACATCCTGGTCACCAGCGGCAGCGACCGGGCCACACCCATTGCGGTAGTGCCGTTCGGCCTGCAGGGCGGCAGCGTGCTGCCCGAGGACATGGCTGACATCATCAGCAACGACCTGCGCAATTCCGGCTATTACTCGCCGATCCCGAAGCAGAACATGATCAGCCAGCCGTCGCAGGCCAGCGAAGTCATCTTCCGTGACTGGAAAGCGCTGGGTGCCCAGTACGTGATGGTCGGCAGCATCGTGCCGTCGGGCGGTCGCCTGCAGGTGCAGTACGCGCTGTTCAACGTCGCCACCGAGCAGCAAGTGCTGACCGGCAGCGTGGCCGGCAGCACCGACCAGTTGCGCGACATGGCGCACTACATTGCCGATCAGTCGTTCGAGAAGCTCACCGGCATCAAGGGTGCGTTCTCCACCCGTATGCTGTACGTGACGGCCGAGCGTTTTTCCACCAACAACACCCGCTACACCCTGCAGCGTTCGGACTACGACGGTGCGCGTGCGGTGACCCTGCTGCAGTCGCGTGAGCCGATCCTGTCGCCGCGCTTTGCGCCGGATGGCAAGCGTATCGCCTATGTTTCGTTCGAGCAGAAGCGCCCGCGCATCTTCGTGCAGAACATCGATACCGGCCGCCGCGAGCAGGTGACCAACTTCGAAGGCCTGAACGGCGCGCCAGCCTGGTCGCCAGACGGTTCGCGCCTGGCGTTCGTGCTGTCCAAGGACGGCAACCCGGACATCTACGTGATGAACGTGGCGTCGCGCCAGATCAGCCGTGTTACTGCAGGCCCGGGTATCAATACCGAGCCGTTCTGGGGCAAGGATGGCAACACCCTGTACTTCACCTCCGACCGTGGCGGCAAGCCGCAAATCTACAAGCAGTCGGTTAGCGGTGGCGGTGCAGAACGTGTCACCTTCGTTGGTAACTACAACGCCAACCCGAAACTTTCCGCAGACGAGAAGACCTTGGTGATGATCCATCGCCAACAGGGTTTCACCAACTTCAAAGTCGCGGCACAAGACTTGCAACGTGGAAGTGTAAAGATTCTCTCGGAAACAAGTCTTGACGAGTCTCCCACTGTTGCGCCAAACGGCACCATGCTAATCTACGCCACCCGCCAGCAGGGCCGGGGAGTCTTGATGCTCGTGTCGCTTAATGGCCGCGTGAGGCTCCCACTTCCTACCGCTCAAGGCGAAGTCAGAGAACCGTCCTGGTCCCCTTACCTGAACTGATTGCGGCGTAATACGTTTTGCTTAACACACTGGGGTTTCATTAGGAGTTTCACGATGGAAATGCTGAAGTTTGGTAAATTCGCTGCGCTGGCTCTGGCCATGGCTGTAGCTGTAGGTTGCTCCTCGAAGGGCGGCGACAACGCTGGTGAAGGCGCTGCTGTCGATCCGAACGCTGGCTACGGTGCAAACACCGGCGCCGTTGACGGTTCCCTGAGCGAAGAAGCCGCCCTGCGCGCAATCACCACCTTCTACTTCGAATACGACAGCTCGGACCTGAAGCCAGAAGCCATGCGCGCTCTGGACGTTCACGCCAAGGACCTGAAGTCCAACGGCAACCGTGTTGTTCTGGAAGGCAACACCGACGAGCGCGGCACCCGCGAGTACAACATGGCTCTGGGTGAGCGTCGTGCCAAGGCCGTTCAGCGCTACCTGGTTCTGCAGGGCGTTTCCCCTGCTCAGCTGGAACTGGTCTCCTACGGTGAAGAGCGTCCTGTTGCCACTGGCAACGACGAGCAATCCTGGGCTCAGAACCGCCGCGTAGAACTGCGTAAGTAAGTTCTTATGCGTATGTGCCGCCGTGTAGTAACCGTCCTCGCACTCAGCCTGCCGCTTGCGGCCTGGGCTGAGATCCCTGTAGTAGATGACAACGCTGGCAGTTATCCGCCTGCGGGTTATGGCACGAGCGGCGCCTATGCCGGGGCAGGGGCTTCGGCCCCTGCCTCTGCACAGGGCCAGCTGTTCATGCAGCTGCAACAGATGCAGGACCAGCTTTCCCGCCAGCAAGGCATCATCGAAGAGCTGCAAAACGATGTGTCGCGCATGAAGCAGGAAAACCTGGAGCGATACCAGGACCTGGACCGTCGCATCAACAGTGGCGCCGCACCTGCCGCGACCCCTGACAATTCCTCCGGTGGTGGTGCTTCCAATGCCGCCCCGGGTGCAGCAGCCGGTGCTGCTGCGCAACAACCGGCCGCCAGTAGCGAGCCCGGTGATCCGGCGAAAGAAAAGCTCTACTACGATGCTGCTTTCGACCTGATCAAGCAGAAGGATTTCGACAAGGCCAGCCAGGCGTTCAACGCCTTCCTGCGCAAGTACCCCAACAGCCAGTACGCCGGCAATGCCCAGTACTGGTTGGGTGAGGTGAACCTGGCCAAGGGTGATCTGCCAGGGGCCAGCCAGGCGTTTGCCCAGGTCAGCCAGAAGTACCCGAAGCACAGCAAGGTGCCAGATTCGCTGTACAAGCTGGCCGACGTCGAGCGCCGCATGGGTCACACCGACAAGGTCAAGGGCATCCTGCAGCAGGTCATCACCCAGTACCCCGGCACCTCTGCCGCGCAACTGGCGCAACGCGACCTGCAAAAGCTCTAAGTTGTACTGTTGGTAAGAAACCCGCGCTTGTCGCGGGTTTTTTCGTTAGAATCAGTGCCCTTTTTTCGTAAACACGCTGTTGCGGATAACGCTTTGTCGAGTCCGCGGCAGTGCCTGAGGAGGCGGGCAGCCTGTTTAGCTGTCACGCCCGAGGCGATCATGCAAGACACATTACGCATCACCGAAGTCTTTTACTCGTTGCAGGGTGAAACGCGAACGGCCGGGCTGCCCACGGTATTCGTGCGCCTCACCGGCTGCCCCCTGCGCTGCCAGTACTGCGACAGCGCCTACGCGTTCAGCGGCGGCACCATTCGTACCCTCGATTCGATCCTTGAGCAGGTGGCCGGCTTCAAGCCGCGCTACGTATGCGTCACCGGTGGCGAGCCCTTGGCCCAGCCCAACGCCTTGCCGTTGCTGCAGCGCCTGTGTGACGCCGGCTATGAGGTGTCGCTGGAAACCAGCGGTGCCCTGGATATATCCGGTACCGATACCCGCGTCAGCCGCGTAGTCGACCTGAAAACCCCGGGCTCCGAAGAGTCGCACCGTAACCTTTACCAGAACATCGAACACCTGACCCGTAACGATCAGGTCAAGTTCGTCATCTGTTCGCGTGAGGACTACGACTGGGCGGTATCCAAGCTGATCCAGTACAACCTGGCCGAGCGTGCCGGCGAGGTGCTGTTCTCGCCTAGCCACCACCAGGTCAACGCCAGTCACCTGGCAGACTGGATTGTTGCCGACAACCTGCCCGTACGCTTCCAGCTGCAGTTGCACAAGCTGCTGTGGAACGACGAACCCGGACGTTGATTGAGGAGCAAGAACATGACTGAGAAGCGCGCAGTAATCCTGTTGTCCGGTGGCCTGGATTCGGCCACGGTGGTCGCCATGGCCAAGGCCGAAGGCTACAGCTGCTACACCATGAGTTTCGACTACGGCCAGCGCCACCGCGCCGAGCTGAATGCTGCTGCCCGCGTTGCTCGCGACCAGGGTGTGGTCGAGCACAAGGTCATTGGCCTGAACCTGGACGGCATTGGCGGCTCAGCGTTGACCGACAGCAGCATCGACGTGCCTGAAACCCTGGGCGAAGGCATCCCGGTCACCTACGTGCCGGCGCGTAACACCGTGTTCCTGTCGCTGGCCCTGGGCTGGGCAGAAGTGCTGGAAGCGCGCGACATCTTTATCGGGGTAAATGCCGTGGATTACTCCGGTTACCCCGATTGCCGGCCCGAGTTTGTCGAAGCGTTCGAGCGCATGGCCAACCTGGCAACCAAGGCGGGTGTAGAGGGGCAGGGCTTCCGTATCCAGGCGCCGCTGCAGAACCTGAGCAAGGCGCAGATTGTGCAGGCCGGCATGGCGCGTGGCGTGGACTACAGCCTGACTGTCTCCTGTTACCAGGCCGATGATGATGGCCGCGCCTGTGGCAAGTGCGACAGCTGCCGCCTGCGCGCTGACGGCTTCAAGGCCGCCGGGGTAGAGGACCCGACGCGCTATTTTTGAAAAAATTCTGATGGAGTATTGATTTTTCGTTAGAAATCAGTATTATACGCGCCATCAAATGGGTCGTTAGCTCAGTTGGTAGAGCAGTTGGCTTTTAACCAATTGGTCGTAGGTTCGAATCCTACACGACCCACCATACGCAGTACGTCAAAGCCCGCTACCAGAAATGGTCGCGGGCTTTTTCGTTTTCCTTTTTCTGTAATGCCCTCATCGCCGGCAAGCCAGCTCCCACAGGATGCATCCAGGCCAAGCCCCACGCTGTACCTGTGGGAGCTGGCTTGCCGGCGAATGGGGCGCAAAGCGCCCCCGCTTATTCAGCCCACTCCGGGTCGCCAGTAAACACCACTGTCAGCCAACGGTCCGGCCCTTCACCGCCCACCGCATCACCAATCTCGTTCCGCCAGGCATCCCACTCATCGATGGTTTTCGCGCCCATGGCCTTTGGCACGATGAGATACAGCTCGATTTCCCGCGACCGCCCGACCTTGGCCACGTAGGCACGGTAGGACTGCAGTCCGTGGCGGGCCACGAAGTCCTTGGCGACCTCATCCACGTGCAGTCTCAAGTCGCCTGGGGTGACCAGGAATATTTCCGACAGCGCTTGGCGCACCACAGACATCGGCAACGGCACGATCACCAGGCACACCAGCGCCAGCACTGCCGGGTCGATGTACGGTGACACCCATTCCAGCGACGTCCCCTGCACCGCGTAGCCAAAGCAGAAGGCGATCAACAGCGCTGCGGTGATGCTGGCCGACATCACCCAGCCCTTGACGTCCATGCGCACGAAGTCCGACTGCAGCTTGCGGTTGGCGCGGGCCTCGACAACGGCGATGGTCACGCAGGCGATCACGGTCAGCACCGCGTAGACCATGGCAATGCCGAATTCAAGATGACGGCCGCCTTGCAACAGGCTGCCGACGGCGTTGATCAGCGCGTAGATGGCCACCCCACTGAGCAGTATGCCGTTGAGTGCCAGCACCATCGGCTCCAGGTGCCAGAAGCCCATGGTGAAGCGCTCGCGCAGCTTGCGCGACATCTGCACGCTGGTGGTGTGCGAGGTGATCAGTTTGACGACCACCAGTGACAACCCGCTCATGCTCGCGTCGACCAGTGAGTAGACACCGTCGAACACAATCGAGAAAGAGCCGGAGGCGATGCCGAAGCCGATGCCGATGGTGGCGATGAACAGCGTGACGGCGATCGAGGTGCGTAGCAGGCCCTGTTCGCTGGTGATGTCGAAGAAGGTGGATCTGTTTTGGGTTTGCATAAATTGTGCTCGGTTGAATCCATGGTGCGGTATTGCCGGTCAGGGCCCCTTCGCGGGTAAACCCGCTCCTACAGGTCCGTGCAAGGCCCTGTGGGAGCGGATTTGCCCGCGAAGAGGCCCCCACAGACTAGACGCGGAATTGCTCCATCAGCGCCTGCTGCTGGTTGGCCAGGCGGTTCAGGTCCTGGCTGATTTGTGCCGATTCGTCGGCCTGGCCAGCCAGCGCTTCGGTAACATCGCGAATGCCGGCCACGTTGCGGTTCACCTCTTCGGCCACCGCGCTCTGCTCTTCAGCTGCCGAGGCAATCTGCAGGTTCATGTCGCTGATCACCGCCACCGCCTCGCCAATGCGTTGCAGCGCCGGCAACGCCTGCTCCATGCGCGCGACACTGTCCTGGGCCTGGCGCTGGCCTTCATGCATGGCCCCCACCACATCCTGGGTACCTTGCTGCAAGCCTTCGATGACCTGGCGGATCTCTTCCACCGAGACCTGGGTGCGCTGGGCCAGTCCACGCACCTCATCGGCGACCACGGCAAAGCCACGCCCGGCTTCGCCTGCGCGGGCCGCTTCGATGGCGGCATTCAGCGCCAGCAGGTTGGTTTGCTCGGCGATGGTGCGGATCACCTCCAGTACTGTGCCGATCTGCCCGCTGCGGCCTTCCAGCGCACGCGCTTCGTCCATGGCGGTGTTCATGCCGGCGGCCAGGCGGTCGATGCCCTGGCGAGTGCTGTCGATCAGTTGCAGGCCTTCCTGGCTGGCCTGGTCGGCGGCGCGTGCAGCCTGGGCTGCCTGCGAGGCGTTGTGGGCGACGTCCAGGGCGGTGGCGCTCATTTCGTTGGCCGCCGTGGCTACCTGCTCGATTTCACGATGCTGCTGCTGCATGCCATTGCTGGTCTGGCTGGCGATGGCGGCCGACTGGTCAGCGGTGTTGCGGGCTTCCTGCAGCGAGCCTTTGACCTGCGCGATGACCGGCTGCAGTTTGTCGAGAAAGCGGTTGAACCAGCCCGTGAGCTGGCCCAGTTCGTCCTGGCGGGCGTAGTCCAGGCGGCGGGTGAGGTCGCCTTCGCCGCTGGCGATGTCCTCCAGGCGCGCGGCCACGGCCAGGATCGGCCGGGTAACGCCACGTGCCGTCAGCCATACCAGCAGCAAACCGACCACGGCAGCGCCCAGGCCGGTCAGCAGGCCGGTGAGGTTGGCACTGTGGTTGTGCGCATCCAGGCGCTGGTTAAGGGCCACAGCCGGTGCCTGCAGCACGCTTTCGGGCAGCTCGAGCAACACCTGCCACGGGGTGGCGTCAGGGATCGGCGTGAACGGGTGCGCTACACGCAGCATCCCGTCGGCTACTGCCGGGTCCATGCGCTTGCCGAGCGTGCTGTCGTCACGGCTGTTGCCAGCCAGCAGACCGGCTGCGCTGGCAATACTCACCTGCCCCTGGCCGTCGAACAGCTCGCGGCGGCCATCAAGGCTCAGCTGCTGCAGGTTGGCCAGGCCGATGTCCAGGCCGACCACCCCGACCACCTTGCCGTGCTCCAGCAGGGGCAGGGCGATGCTGGTCATCAGTACCTGGCGGCCGTTGACCTCGTCGAGGTAGGGTTCGAGCATGCAGGTTCTGGCGGTATCTTGCGGGCAAGTCAGCCAGCGGTTTCTCGCCGCGCCATTGGTACCAATGCTGGCGTCGCCGAGCATCGCTTCCGGCATGGCTTCAAGCTCCAGGGTGCCGGGCTTGGGCTGTGACCAGTACAGCGAAAAGCGCCCGCTTTCATTGCTGCCCAGGGCCTCCTGGCCGAGGTGCTGACGGTCCTGCTGGTCCAGCGCATCGGGCTGGAACACCAGGTACAGGCCGATTACATCCGGGTTGCCGGCCAGGCTGGCGCGGGCCTGGCGCGTCAGCTCGGCGCGCAGATCGCTGCCGCCACGCGCCTTGAGTACCTGCACCAGGCGGGCAAAGCCATTGCCGTACTGGTAGGCGTCCATGAAGTAGCGCTGGATACGCAGCGCCTGGGTTTCGGCATGAGCCTGCAGGCGCTGGCGCGCGCTGCTGTCGAGCATGGCGGTGTTGGCCTGGTTGACCAGAGCAGCGCTGCGTCGCGCCTGGGTCAGGGACGTGGCCACCAGCAGGGCGACAATGGCCAGCAGGCACAGGCCGGCGAGCAGGGTGATCTTCCACTGGATGGAGAGGCGGCGCAACGACATGAGGGCTTTCCTTTTCGATCAACGGCAACGCCCGCGATCAGGCGCGGGCGTTGTTGGCGGCGTGGGTCATTCGGCGACGTAGTTGGGTGGCGCCGCGCGGAAGGCCTTGGTCAGCCAGGCCAGGTAAGCCAGCCCGACCAGTGCCCAGATGCCGCCAAACATCAGCGAGTTCGCGTTCAGGTCCAGCCATAGCGACACAATGATGCAGAAGCCGATGGTGGGCAGTACCAGGTACTTCAACTGGTTGGCCAGGCCGCGGCGCTTGCCTTCGCGCAGGTAGCAGTGGTTGATCACCGACAGGTTGACGAAGCTGAATGCCACCAGCGCGCCGAAGTTGATGATCGACGTGGCGGTGACCAGATCGAAGAAGATCGCCGACAGCGAAATCAGGCCCACCACAGCAATGTTGAGCACCGGCGTCTTGTAGCGCGAGTGCAGGCGGGCGAACAGGCTGGCCGGGATCACGTTGTCACGGCCCATCACGTACAGCAGGCGCGACACGCTGGTTTGCGAGGCCAGGCCCGAGGCAATGGTGTTGATCACGGTGCAGGCAATGAAAATCGACTGGAACAGCTTGCCGCCAACGTACAAGGCAATTTCCGGCAGTGCTGCTTCCTGGTCGTGGAAGCGTGCCATGGTCGGGAAGTAGGCCTGGATGAAGTACGACACGGTGATGAACACCACGCCGCCGATCAGGGCGGTGAGGAAGATCGCCCGCGGGATGGTCTTGGCCGGGTCGCGGGTTTCTTCGGACAGGCAGGTGACCGCGTCGAAGCCCAGGAACGAGAAGCACAGGATGGTCGCGCCGGCAGCCAGGGCGCTCAGGTGAGTCTGGTTGTCTGCAAATGGCAGCAGGCTCCAGGTGGTGCCCAGCCCTTCACCCTGGCCCAGGCCGCGCACGCACAGGTAGATGAATACGGCGATGATCGCTACCTGTACGCCGACGAACAGCAGGTTGAAGTGGGCTACCAGGTTTACGCTGCGCATGTTGATCAGGCTGATCAGGGTGACGAAACCCACGACCCATATCCACTCCGGCACTTCCGGGAACATCGCCGAGAGGTACAGCTTGGCCAGCAGCGCATTGACCATTGGCAGCAGCAGGTAGTCCAGCAGCGACGACCAGCCGACCAGGAAGCCCACGTGGGGGTTGATTGCGCGTTGGGTGTAGGTGTACGCCGAGCCCGATTGCGGGAAGCGTTTAACCAGCGTGCCGTAGCTCACCGCAGTGAACAGGATCCCGGCCAGCGCCAGGATGTAGGCGCTGGGCACGTGGCCGGCGGTAATCCCGCTGACGATGCCGAAGGTGTCGAACACGGTCATCGGGGTCAGGTAGGCCAGACCGATGATGATGACGTGCCAGAGGCGCAGGGTTTTACGCAATTGGCCGTTGCCGGAAGCGCTGTGGTCAGGCTGCATGCTGGCATGGCTCCTGCTGCGGGGCGTGAACGGCGGGCACGGGGGATTGCGCATGCGGCAAGGGCGAGCGGGTGGGCTCCATGTTGTTCACCTTTTATGTTGGAGCGGCGGGAGGCGCGGGGGGAGCGCGCTAAGTGGTGAAAATAAAAAACGATGGGTAGGTTGGTGTCAAGTTAAACATGACAAGATGTTACTGAATTGAAATATTTATCGATTTAAACCGGTATTTGTTCGGTTTTTGCGCGTTTTTTTGCGGTTGTGATCAATTGGTGTGTTCGTAAAAATTAACGAAGTCAGCTGAGCTTTTACTCATCTGTCAGACGCATCCGAATTGTCGGTTTTTCGCCCCGGGCCCGCGCCCGGCCCCGGCGGGGGTGATACTCTTCGCTCTCTGCGTGGCCTTGGCCGCCCTCGAAGCCCCTACGGACAGCAATCGGTTCTATTCATGAAGAAATCAGTTCGCATCCTCTCCGGCCTGGCTGTTGCCATTGCCGTCGCAACCACCGCTGGCGCCTGGTATACCGGCAAGCAGCTGCCGGCAGAGCTGGACAACGCCGTGGCTCGCAGCAACGCCGAACTCAAGAAGGCGCTGGTAAGTACCGGCGGCAGCATGAGCATCGAGCGGGTGTCGCTGGAGCAGCATTTCTTCAGCAGTACTGCCCGCTACCGGCTCAAGGCCCGCGACATCAACGTGGGTGAAGGCGAGGTTGTCAACTTCGACGTGGGCGTTACTGACCAGATCGAGCACGGCCCGTTCCCCTGGTCGCGGGTCAAGTCGCTGAAGCTGATGCCGGTATTGGCGGTCAGCAGCAGCACGCTGGAGAAGGACGACACGACCGCGCCGTGGTTCGCCGCTGCGGGTGACAAGGCGCCGGTCAGTGCCCAGACCAGCCTGGGCTACGGTGGCGATGTGGTAAGCCAGGTCCAGTTGGCACCGGTCAAGCTCGACGAAGCGGATGGCAACAGTATCGACTTCTCGGGCATGCAGATGGAAGTCAGTGGTGACCGGGAGGGCAAAGCCTCGAAGTTTCATGGCCATGCGGACCGCTTCGTGATGAAGCTGGTGCGCGATGACCAGCCGCCTGCCACCTTCGAGCTCAACGGCCTGAAGGTCGGGGGTAACCTGGCCGCCACGCAGCACGACGCCATCTACGTGGGCAACGTCGATCTGCTGCTGGCTGAAGCCAAGGTCACCTTGGGGCCCAGGCAGCAGGTGCTGCTGATCAAGGGCTTTGAGCAGAACGCCCTGCAGGCCCTGGACGGCCCGGATACCGTAGGTGGACATGTCGAATACAAGGTGGGCGATATCACCTGGGATGGTCGTGCGGTGGGCAAGGCCCAGATGGCGGTGAGCATCGCCTCGGTCAACGCCCCGGCGCTGCAAGCGTTGTCGAAGTGGTACCAGGCGCACCTGCCGGAATTCGAGGCCGCCGCTGCCGCCGGCCAGTCGGTGCCGCAAATCCGGATGGACGAGGCCGAGAAGGCCAGGTTCCAGGGTGACTTGCACACGTTGCTGGCTGCCAAGCCCAAGGTGGCCGTAGAGAACCTGTCGTTCAGGACCGCCAATGGCGAAAGCCGCTTCGACCTGTCGATGAACTTCGCTGCCCCGACCAGCTTCGACTTGCCGCCCGACCAGTTGAGCAAGCAGTTGATCACCGAGGTGAAAGGCAAGCTGTCGCTGTCCAAGCCGATGATGGGCGACCTGGCGACCTTGCAGGCGCTGCTGGATGGCCAGACCGATGCCCAGGCGATCGCTGCGCAATCCAGCCAGGCTGGGGAGATGGTCGGCATGATGGCGCTGCAGAGCGGCATGGCCACCGTGCAGGGCAACGATGTGGTCAGCAGCCTGCACTATGCCGATGGCATGGTCGATTTCAATGGCCGCAAGATGACCGTGGAAGAGTTTGCCATGCTCATGGCCGCGCACCTGGCGGCGCTGTCGCCGCAGGGTTGATCGATTCTCCTGTCCCGGCCCCTTCGCGGGCACGCCCGCTCCCACAGGGTCTGCACAACTCCTGTGGGAGCGGGCGTGCCCGCGAAGAGGCCCGCACAGGCAACACAAAAACCCCTTTAGTAATCGCTGGATTATCTGTAGCCTTCGGCCTCCGATAATAATCCGTGCCCGCAGAGGGCCGTGGCGGCTTGTATGCCGTCCGGCACCCTTAGCCGATCTGCCAGGGCCGGGTGATACACTCGATTTGACGCGCACGCGCGCCTGCAGGTCCAGCGATCATGACCCAGATTTCAGAACGCCTGTTGGTTCAGGCCCACCTCGACGCCAAGCAGCCCAACCCGCTGACAGCCGAGCAGGAGGCCGAATACCGTGCGGCCATCGCTGCCGAGCTCAAGGCCCAGAACGCCGTGCTGGTTGCCCATTACTACTGCGACCCGGTCATTCAGGCGCTTGCCGAAGAAACCGGCGGCTGCGTGTCCGACTCGCTGGAAATGGCCCGCTTCGGCAAGAACCACGCTGCCGACACGGTGATTGTTGCCGGTGTGCGCTTCATGGGCGAGACAGCCAAGATCCTCACCCCGGAAAAACGCGTGCTGATGCCGACCCTGGAGGCCACCTGCTCGCTCGACCTCGGCTGCCCGGTGGAAGAGTTTTCGGCCTTCTGCGACCAGCACCCGGAACGTACCGTGGTGGTCTACGCCAACACGTCCGCTGCGGTCAAAGCCCGTGCTGACTGGGTAGTGACTTCAAGCTGCGCGCTGGAAATCGTCGAAAGCCTGATGGACAACGGCGAGACCATCATCTGGGGGCCGGACCAGCACCTGGGCCGCTATATCCAGAAGCAGACCGGCGCCGACATGCTGCTGTGGGACGGTGCCTGCATCGTTCACGAAGAGTTCAAGTCGCGCCAACTGGCCGACATGAAGGCGCTGTACCCGGACGCGGCCATTCTGGTGCACCCGGAGTCGCCAGAGTCGGTGATCGACCTGGCCGACGCGGTGGGCTCTACCAGCCAGCTGATCAAGGCGGCGCAAACCCTGCCGAACAAGACCTTCATCGTCGCCACCGACCGTGGCATCTTTTACAAGATGCAGCAGCTGTGCCCGGACAAGGAGTTCGTCGAAGCGCCCACCGCCGGTAACGGCGCGGCATGTCGCAGTTGCGCGCACTGCCCGTGGATGGCGATGAACACCCTGGAGCGGGTGCTGCATTGCTTGCGCAATGGTGGCGATGAAATCTTCGTCGACCCGGCGCTGGTGCCCAAGGCCATCAAGCCGCTGAACCGGATGCTGGACTTTACCCAGGCGGCGCGGCTGAAACTGTCCGGTAACGCCTGAGATTGCTGGGGCCGCTTTGCGGCCCTTTCGCGACACAAGGCCGCTCCTACAGGCGAATGCGATCCCGTGCAGGAGCGGCCTTGTGTCGCGAAAGGGGCGCAAAGCGCCCCCAAAATCCTCAGCGCCCCATCATTTCCCGAACCATGCGCTGCTGTTCCATGATCTCGCGCTGACGCTGGTCAATCTGCGAGGCCAGCGGGAAGTTGCCGCCCGCCCGGCGCTTGGCATAATCGAGCTGCTGGATCGCCTGGTCAAAATCCCCGACCAGGGTGAAATACTCGGCCCGCGCCCGGTGCAAACCGATGGTGTTGCCCGACAAGCCCCGTACTTCGGCCATGTCGTACCACACGTCCGGGTCATCCGGCCGGCTCTTGACCAGGTCGTTCAGCACCTTCTCCGCTTCGGCCGGCTTGTTCTGCTTCACCAGCAAATCGGCACGCACCTGTTTCAGCGGGTAATTGCCTGGGTACAGCCCCTGCATCCGCTCGGCCCGCTGCTGCGCGTCGGCCAGGCGGTTGTTGGTGATATCCAGGTCGATCTGCGCCAGGTTGTAGGTGATGTCGTTGGGTGCCTTGGCGAGCAGCGGCTTCAGCAGCTCGCGTGCTTCGTTCAACTGGCCGCCCTTGATCTGCGCCAGGGCCAGGCCATAACGCGCGGCGTCGAGCTTGGGGTCCTCGTCCAGCTGGGCGCGGAAGCGCTTGGCGGCCAGCCCCGGTGTGCCCTCGTAGGTCAGCGCCACCCGGGCGCGAATGAGCTGGTAGCGTGCGGTGTCCTCGACGCCGCCTTTGGGCGCCTGGTCGGCGCGGTTGCGGGTGTCGGCGATACGCGATTCGGTAACGGGGTGGGTCAGCAGAAATTCCGGCGGCTTGGCGTCATAGCGATACTGGCGTGCCAGGCGTTCGAACATGGTCGGCATGTTGCGCGGGTCATAGCCGGCCTTTTCCAGGTTCTGGATGCCTATGCGGTCGGCTTCCTGTTCATTCTGCCGCGAGAAGCGCCGTTGTTCCTGAATGGCCGCCGCCTGGGTACCGGCAATCATGCCGATACCTGCATCGCCAGCGCCGCCCGCCGCCAGCACGATGCCTGCCAGCAGCGCCGCCATCATCGGCAATTGCATGCGTTGCTGGGCCTCGACGCCGCGGGCGAAGTGGCGTTGCGACAAGTGCGCCAGTTCGTGGGCCAGCACCGAGGCGTACTCGCCTTCGGTCTGCGCGTTGAGGAACAAACCGCCGTTGACCCCGACAATGCCACCCGGGGCGGCGAAGGCGTTGAGCTCGCGGCTGTCGATGAGGATGAACTCCAGGCGCCGGTCCTGCAGCTGGCTGGTCTCGGCCAGCTTGTACACGCTGGTTTCGACGTAGTCCTTGAGTTGCGGATCGTTCAGCTGGTTGACCTGGCCGCGCAGCAGGCTCAGCCAGGCGCGGCCCAGCTGGTGCTCCTGCTGCGGCGAGACGATCGCGGAACTGGCGTCCCCCAGCGATGGCAGGTCGTCAGCATGGCCGGGAAGGGCCAACAGGCAGGCCAGCGTCAGCAGGGTAGGGCGCAGTAGATTCATGCATGAAGCTCGCGTCGGTCAAAGATACCTACTGTAGCGGGCTCACACGTTGGCGACCAGTGGCGCTATTCTAGCCGGCCCGAACAAACGGCAGCCCGGCAATGCCATTGGAGAGCCCTGCGATGAGTGACACCCCGACCTGCGACGCCGAACTGGACGCCAGCGGGCTGAATTGCCCCTTGCCGTTGCTGAAGGCCAAGATGGAGCTCAACCGCCTGCCCAGCGGCGCAGTGCTGAAGGTGATCGCCACCGACGCCGGGTCCCAGCGTGACTTCCGCACTTTCGCCCGGCTGGCCGGTCATACGCTGCTGCGGGAAACGGCCGAGGCCGGCACCTACACCTACTGGCTGCGCAAGGCCTGAGTCTTACCAAGGATCGTCAATGTTCAAAGTGCTTCGCGACTGGATGCAGCGCTACTTCTCCGATGAGGAGGCAGTGGTGCTGGCGGTCCTGCTGTTCCTGGCCTTTACCGCAGTGCTTACCCTGGGCGGCATGCTCGCGCCGGTGCTGGCGGGCATGGTGCTGGCGTTTCTGATGCAGGGGCTGGTCAACGCCCTGGAGCGCCTGCGCGTACCCACGCGGCTGGCGGTGATGCTGGTGTTCGCCCTGTTCATGGGCGCACTGGCGGTATTCATGCTGGTGCTGGTGCCGCTGCTGTGGCACCAGCTGATCACCCTGTTCAACGAGCTACCGGGCATGCTCGGCAAGTGGCAGTCGCTGCTGTTGCTGTTGCCCGAGCGCTACCCGCACCTGGTGTCGGACGAGCAGGTGCTGCATGCCATCGAGTCGGTGCGCGGTGAAATCGGCAAGTTCGGCCAGTGGGCGCTGACCTTCTCGCTGTCCAGCTTGCCGCTGCTGGTCAACGCCATGATCTACCTGGTGCTGGTGCCGATCCTGGTGTTCTTCTTCCTCAAGGACCGCGAGCTGATCGGGCGTTGGGTCAGCGGCTACCTGCCGCGCCAGCGCGCCCTACTGAACCGGGTGGGCAGCGAGATGAACCGGCAGATTGCCAACTACATCCGTGGCAAGGGCATCGAAATCCTGATTTGCGGCATTGCCACCTACATCGCCTTCATCAGCCTGGGGCTCAACTACGCCGCGCTGCTGGCGTTGCTGGTGGGGTTGTCGGTGGTGGTGCCTTACGTGGGGGCGGTGGTGGTGACCGTGCCGGTGACTTTGATCGCGTTGTTCCAGTGGGGCTGGGGTGACCAGTTCATCTACCTGATGACGGTGTACGCGATCATCCAGGCGCTGGATGGCAACGTGCTGGTACCGCTGCTGTTCTCCGAGGCGGTGAGCCTGCACCCGGTGGCGATCATCTGCGCGGTGCTGCTGTTTGGCGGGCTATGGGGGTTCTGGGGGATTTTCTTTGCCATCCCGCTGGCGACGCTGATCAAGGCGGTGCTGGATGCCTGGCCGCGGCAGGAGCCTAGCGTTTCGCCAATGCTGTGATTGTTGGGGCCGCTTTGCGGCCCTTCGCCGGCAAGCCAGCTCCTACACCGACCTCATCGCATTCAAGCCCTGTGCATTGCCTGTGGGAGCTGGCTTGCCGGCGATGGGCTGCAAGGCAGCCCCATCAATCTCAAGCCTTGTTCAGGGCTTGGGCAGCAGCCAGAACGGCATCCACATGCCCGGGTACTTTCACCCCACGCCACTCCTGGCGCAGCACACCGTCCTTGTCGATCAGGAAGGTGCTGCGGTCAACGCCCATGTATTCCTTGCCATACAGCTTCTTCAGCTTGATCACGTCGAACAGCTGGCACAGCGCCTCGTCCTTGTCGCTGATCAGCTCGAACGGGAAGCCTTGCTTGGCCTTGAAGTTCTCGTGCGACTTGATGCCGTCGCGCGAAACGCCGAACACCACGGTGTTGGCTGCGGCAAAGGCATCATGCTGGTCGCGGAAACCCTGGCCTTCGGTGGTGCAGCCCGGGGTGCTGTCCTTCGGGTAGAAGTACAGCACGACTTGCTGGCCCTTGAGTTCGGCCAGGCTGACGGCCTGCCCGCTGGTGGCCTGGGCCTGGAAGTCGGCAACGGGTTGGTCGAGTGCTACAGCCATGGTCGGTTTCCTTACATCGGGTTCTGTGGGCGCCATGGCTCGATCAGCGCATCGAGGTTCAAGGCATCGGCAAAGTCCAGGAACTGGTCACGCAGCCAGCTGATCTGGGTGCCGGCCGGCAGGATCACGGTGAACTGGGCATTGAGCATGCTGCTGCCGGTTTGCGGCGCCAGGTAGGTGTCGCAGGTCATGGCTTCGAGCTCGACGCGGTGGTCGAGGAAGAACTGGCACAGCTCGTTGATGATGTCCGGGCGATAGGCAGCGCTGACGTAGGCCACGTAAGGCAGGGCCTGGGGGCGCACCTCCTGGTCGGCGCTGCGCACCACGTCAAGGGTCAGGCCATGTTTTTTGCCCAGGCTCGGCAGCGACGCCTCAAGGCGGGCCAGGGCGTCCCAGCTGCCGCCAACCTGCAGCACCAGGGCGCTGGTCTCGCCGTGGCGGCTCAGGCGCGAGGTGACCACCGCGCAGCGGTTTTCGAAGGCAGCGCGGCTGAGGACGTTGGCCAGCTCCATGGGGTTGGGGCCCAGGGCACTGATGACAAGAAATTGTTCGCGGACGGTGGGGGTGGACATGCAGCATTCCTAAAGCGATGAGCGGTCGGCACAGGACGGGCGAAAGCCTCCTGTCGGCAGGGCCCGGGGCTCGCATGCGAGGTCGTGGACGCTGGCGGGGAGCAAGGTCGACGGCCCGGCGGGCCGCGCTGCACCGATCAAAGGGGCAAGGGTAGCGAAATAAGCCGCCGAGGGGAATGCTCCGCCCGCCTGCTTCGCTTGTGCAAGGCCGATGCCCCCAGTACCATTACCGCTCTCTTTTTCCGGCAGGAGCAGTTACATGATTGCGGGCAGTATGGTGGCACTGGTCACACCCATGGATGCACAAGGGCGTGTTGACTGGGGCAGCCTCGACAAACTTGTAGACTTCCACCTGGAAAACGGCACCCACGCAATCGTTGCGGTCGGCACCACCGGTGAGTCCGCCACGCTGGATGTCGAAGAACACATCCTGGTCATCAAGCACGTGGTCGAGCGCGTCAAGCGCAGCAAAAAACCGATCCCGGTCATCGCCGGCACGGGTGCCAACTCCACTGCCGAAGCCGTGCACCTGACCCAGAACGCCAAGAATGCCGGCGCCGACGCCTGCCTGCTGGTAGTGCCGTACTACAACAAGCCGACGCAAGAAGGCCTGTACCTGCACTTCAAGCACATCGCCGAAGCTGTCGACATCCCGCAGATCCTCTACAACGTACCCGGCCGCACCTCCTGCGACATGCAGGCCGAGACCGTGATCCGCCTGTCGACCGTGCCCAACATCATCGGTATCAAGGAAGCCACCGGCGACCTGGTCCGTGCCAAGGCCATCCTTGACGGCGTCAGCAAGGACTTCATCGTCATGTCCGGCGACGACCCGACCGCCGTCGAGCTGATCCTGATGGGCGGCAAGGGCAACATCTCCGTTACCGCCAACGTCGCCCCACGCGAAATGGCCGATCTGTGCGAGGCCGCCCTTGCGGGCAATGCCGAGAAGGCCCGCGCAATCAACGAAAAACTCATGCCGCTGCACAAAGACCTGTTCTGCGAAGCCAACCCGATTCCGGTGAAATGGGCGCTCGTCGAGATGGGCCTGATGCAAAAAGGCATTCGCCTGCCACTGACCTGGCTGAGCGAAGGCTGCCACGAAAAAGTCCGTACTGCCTTGCGCCAGTCCGGCGTACTGGTTTAAGAGGAAGTACACCGCATGAAGCGACTGGCTGGTCTTTCCGCCCTTGCCCTGATTATCTCCAGCACCAGTGGGTGTGGCTGGCTGTGGGGCGAGGATGGCTATTTCCGCGACCGCGGCAGCGATTACCTGCAGGCGCACCCCACCGCGCCGATGCAGTTGCCGCCGGACGCCAGCAGCGTCAAGCGGCTTGACCCGCTGCTGCCTATTCCGCGCAACGTCGCCGACGACAGCGCAACCGGCGAGTTCGAAGTGCCGCGCCCGCAGCCGCTGACCGGCGGCGCCCCGGTGACCGACTACAGCCTGCAGCGCAGCGGCAGCAGCCGTTGGGTGCTGGCCCAGCATTCGCCGGCCGAAGTCTGGCCGGTGGCCCGCCAGTTCTTCGAGGACAACGGCTTCCGCATTGCTGAAGAGCGCCCGCAGACCGGTGAATTCAACACCACCTGGCAGCGCTTCGATGAGCTGTCGGCATCGCTCGGCCAGCGCCTGGCCAGCACCGCCAGCAGCGCTGACAGCGAAGTGCGCGTACGTGTGCGCATGGAGCCTGGCGTGCAGCGCAACACCTCCGAGGTGTATGTGGTCAGCGTCGAGCGCCCGGCCGGCAGCACTGCCGAGCCTGCGTTCCCGTCCACTTCCGCCAACACCGGCGCCGATGCGCTGCTGGTCGACGAAATGCTTGCCAGCATGAACCGCAGCGCCGAGAAGGGCGGTTCGGTGTCGCTGCTGGCCGCGCGCGATTTCGACGCGCCAAGCCGCGTCAGCCTCAGCGAAGACGGCAGTGGCAACCCGGTGCTTTACCTTGGTGCCGACCTGGACCGCGCCTGGTCCGGCGTGGGCCGTGCCCTGGAGCAGGGGGGCGAGTGGCGTGTCGAGGACATCAACCGCAGCCTGGGCCTGTACTACATCAACCTGTCCGAAAAGCCTGACGACAAGCAGAACCAGCCGGGCTTCTTCAGCCGCCTGTTCGGCAGCGAGGCGACCAAGGAAGAGCGTGAAGCCCGCGCCGAGCGCTACCAGGTGCGCCTGAGCAAGGTGGGTGAGAGCGTGCAGGTCACGGTCGAGAAAAACATCAACACCGTGGCTCCGGCCGATGTCGCCCGCCGCGTGCTGAGCGCCATCCAGGACCACCTGGGCTAAGTGCGCTTCGCGGTACTCGGAAGCGGCAGCCAAGGGAACGGCACGCTGATCGCCAGTGGTGACACGTTCATCCTGGTCGATTGCGGCTTTTCCCTGCGCGAGACCGAGCGGCGCCTGGCGCTGCTCGGGGTGTCGCCGGCGCAGCTCAGCGCAGTCGTGGTCACTCACGAGCATGCCGACCACGTGCATGGCGTGGGTTTGCTGTCACGGCGCTACAATGTACCGGTCTACCTCAGCCAAGGGACCTTGCGCGGCATGCGCAAGCCGGTGGAGGTGGCCGGTTTTCTCGCTTGTGGCGAAACCCTGCGCATCGGCAGCCTGGAAGTCACCGCCGCGCGGGTCGAGCACGACGCCTTTGAACCGTTGCAGTACGTAATCGGCGACGGCCAGCGGCGCTTCGGCATGCTCACCGACCTGGGCTCGTACGACACGCTGTTGCTGGAGCGTTACCAGGGCCTGGATGCGTTGCTGATCGAGGCCAACCACTGTCGCGACCTGCTGGCACGCGGTCACTACCCGGCCTTCCTGAAGCGGCGGGTAGGCGGCATGCAAGGGCATTTGAACAATCACCAGGCCGCGCGCCTGGTGCACGAGTTGGGCTGGAGCAACCTGCAACACCTGGTGCTGGCCCACCTCAGCAGCAAGAACAACCTGCCACACTTGGCCCGCCAGTGCTTCGTCGACACCCTTGGGTGCGACCCGGACTGGCTCCAGGTGGCGAATCAGGAACACGGGCTCGACTGGCGCGAAATCGCCTAGCCCAACACCTCAAGCAAGCGGAGCCCAATCATGGAAAAACGCGACGAACTCTACCGCGGCAAGGCCAAATCGGTTTACAAGACCGATGACGCCGACCGCTTGATCCTGCTGTTCCGTAACGACACTTCGGCGTTCGACGGCAAGCGCATCGAACAGCTCGACCGCAAAGGCACGGTGAACAACAAGTTCAACGCCTTCATCATGCAAAAGCTCGAAGAAGCCGGCGTGCCGACCCAGTTCGACAAGCTCCTGGGCGACAACGAGTGCCTGGTGAAGAAGCTGGACATGATCCCGGTCGAATGCGTGGTGCGCAACTACGCCGCCGGCAGCCTGGTCAAGCGTCTGGGCGTGGAGGAGGGCATCAAGCTGGAGCCGTCCACCTTCGAGCTGTTCCTGAAGAACGACGAGAAGGGCGACCCCTTCATCAACGAATCCCACGTTGTCGCGTTCGGCTGGGGCACCGCCGAGCAGCTGGTGGAAATGAAAAAGCTGTCGCTGAAGGTCAACGAAGTGCTGACCAAGCTGTTCGATGACGCCGGCCTGCTGCTGGTCGACTTCAAGCTGGAGTTCGGTGTGTTCCACGGCCAGATCGTGCTGGGCGACGAGTTCAGCCCCGACGGCTGCCGCCTGTGGGACAAGGAAACCCGCAAGAAGATGGACAAGGACCGCTTCCGCCAGGGCCTGGGCGACGTGATCGAAGCCTACGAAGAAGTTGCCAAGCGCCTGGGCGTGCCGCTGTAAGCGACGCGTTCACGCAAGCGCCTGATACCACGCGACTTTTTTTAAAAAAAGGTTTGCGTTTCAACAGAACGCTGGTATGATGCGCGGCATTGGAGAGATGCCGGAGTGGTCGAACGGGACGGATTCGAAATCCGTTGTACTGGCAACAGTACCTAGGGTTCAAATCCCTATCTCTCCGCCATACAAGATCAAGCCCCTGGGAGCGAAAGCTTTCAGGGGCTTTTTCGTTTGCGTCGCCAAATGTTTTGCGGTCGGCAGCCCCAATCGCGCGGGGCGAACCTATGAGGAAGTGGGGAGCTTCTTGAGTGGTCTGACGGTGAGCTCTACACCCAAGGCAAGCATGAGTTTCTGAATAGTAGTGAAACGAGTTTTATCGCCGCCCTTCAGGGTCTTATAAAGAGATTCCCGATTGACGCCAGCGTCTTGCGCAAATTGATTCACGCCTTTGGCTTTTGCCACCTCACCCAGAGCATGCATCAAGGTTTGAGCGTCGTTAGCCTTCATCGCCTCTGCCAGGAAAGCCGCGATGGTTTCGGGGCTGTCGAGAAACCGGGAAGCCTCGAAGCGCTTGGTATTGCTCAAGTCCAGCTCAAGAATGGGCATGTCTTCGGGGGTGAATTTGTCGCTCATCGTCGTTTGCCTCGTACAACATCAAGAATTTCCTTGGCGCGCTTGATGGCTCTGTGTTGATCCTTTTTATCGCTACCGTACAGCATCAGGTAGCGGGTCGAGCCCGTTCGTACGAAGTAGATACGATAACCGGGGCCAACAAACACACGCATCTCGCTGACGCCATCGCCAACTGGTTCAATATCGCCAAAGCTGCCATATTCCGCTCGGGCGAGTCTTGAGGTGACTGCACCTCTGTCAATTGGGTCGTTTACGCCGTCCAGCCAATCGTCAAATTCAGACGTGGTGTCGATTTGATTCGGCATGCATTAAATGTAGCCTACTGGCTACTCCTTGTCGATGACTGAGCGACCGAGTGGCGCTGTAGCCCTTTAGATGCGTGATGCTGCCTCAAAAAGGGGGCATGTATTTGAGGTGATGGTCGACTGCCATCGCCAGTCCTGGAATTGGCGATGACAGCATGAGGCTAAGTCGCGAGGTAAGCACTGGCAACGGTTAAAGCGGTATTGGTATGAGTTTGGGAAATGGACTACATGGCGTGGAAGTGGTCGCAACCCTGCCGTCAGTCGAGGGCGCTTTTAAGTCTGTTTTTCGCGGGTCGCGATAAATAAAAGCCCTGGATGTGTTCCAAGGGCTTTTCGTTGCGCATTTACTTTTTCATCATCCCCAACTCAGCATCATCCAGCAGTGCCTTGGCCATCGCACTCAGGTAGTGCGAAGCCCAGATCAGTTTCTGGTCACCATCCATGAGGCCAGTGATGATCAGGTTGCGGACGTAGCCCATCAGTTCGGAGGCCTGTTCGCGGGCGTCCTGGCAGGGGATGCCGGGTTCGATGCGCAACAGCGGGTGGGTGCTGTTTTCGCCTTGGTAGAAGCAGGTCTTGCCGGCTGTGGTAGGTTCTTTTCTGTCGTCTGTTGGCATTGGTGAATCTCCCTGGAATCCTGGTTGCCCGGACGGGCGTCTTCGCGGGTGAACCCGCTCCCACAGGTACAGCGCTGTGCCTGAGTGCGGTGGTATCCCTGTGGGAGCGGCTTCAGCCGCGAAGACGCCGGACCTGCTAGTGCAAGGTATAAGGCTCACTGGGTAAGTGCGGCCGCATCTGCAATTGCATCAATGCCGACTCGATCAGGCTCTGTACCGCCTCCATTTCATGGATCACGGCCTGCATTACGATCGAGCTGTGGGCGATCGGTTTGAGTTGCACGGATTGGCGGGCGACGGACAGGGCGCAGAGTACCTACTCTGAGGACTGGACCAAGGTGTCTTGCAGGACTTGGGTGGAATCGAGGGAGTAGGGTGGATCGGGGACCAGCTTGCGCATACACATCTCCAGGATCACTGGAGCTGCCGCAAGCTTGCTGTCAAACAAGAGGGTGGCAGCTGTACATGGGTTGACAGACCGAGGATCCCGGAGTAACTCGGCGCACACGAGGGTGGCCCACCTACAGCCGCCATAGACTTCGCTATCTATCGCTAGTTGGCCAATTTTTCCGCCCTTGATCGTTTGGGCCTGGGTCGCCGCCTTGCTCAGCGCATCGCCGCCAGCTTGATCCCAAACCCCACCAGGCAAGCCCCCGCCAGCCGCTCGAACATATTGGTGATGCGCGGGTTGGCGCGCATGCGTTCGGCCAGCTGATGCGTCAGCACCACGGCAATCAGCCCATACACGAAAGTCACCACCGCCACCGTCGCAGCCATGAAGCCGAATGTCACCAGCCCCTGGTGCTTCACCGGGTCGACGAACAGCGGGAAAAACGCCATGTAGAACATGATCGCCTTGGGGTTGAGCAAGGTGATCATCATGGTCTGGCGCAGGTACTGGCCATTGTCCATGCGGCAAGGGTGGGCTGCACCACCGGGTTTGCTCAGCAGCATGCGCAGGCCCAGGTAGGCCAGGTACGCGGCACCCGCCCACTGCACCATATGGAAGGCTGTGGGGTAGGTGGCCAGCAGGGTGGCGACGCCCGCTACCGCCAGCCACAACAGCACCTGGTCACCCACGATTACCCCACAGGTCGCTGCCAGGCCAGCCTTGATACCGCCCTTGCCGGTGGCGGTGATCAGGGCGAAGTTGCCCGGGCCGGGGATGGCCAGAAGAATGATGAAGGCGATGACGAATGCGCCGTAGTCGGTGACGCCGAGCATGGTGAGTTCCTGTGGGCAATACGAAGTCAGTGCCCTGAACTATCGTCGGCAAAGACGCGCTTTACAACCTGTTGTTGCACGATTGCAATGAATCTCTGCTACGCGCGACTTGGATCCAATGCCTGGCTTCTGTATCATCCGGCCGCCATCAGACGATGGCCGAAGATGATTCATTTAAAGGACTTAGTATGAAAAAGCTGTTCAAGGCCACCGTCGCCGTTGCTCTCGTTTCGGGTGTTGCCCTGCTGTCGGGTTGCACTGGCCAGGTCTACAACCAACCGAAGAACTGCACTTACGACTACCTGTTCCACCCTTCGGTTTCCATCTCCAAGATCATCGGTGGCTGCGGCCCGATCGATAAACTGCCTCAGCAGCAGTAATCTTGGCGGTACCCTGATCGCGACGCTTGCGACGTGATCCAAGGCCCCCGGTCATGCAGATGGCCGGGGGCTTTTGTTTGTGGGTCTCTTACCAGCGCAGCGAAACTGTTCCCAGCAAAGTGCGCTCTTCGCCCCAGTAGCAGCGCCCGGCGTTGTTACAGCCTGCCACGTACTCTTTGTCGAACAGGTTGCGGGCATTGACCTCGACCGACCAGTTGTCGTCGATTTCATAGCCGACCTTGGCATCCACCAACGTCACGTCGCCGCTGTCCAGCTTGCCGTATAGGCTTGCCGGGGTGTAGGCGAAAGTACTGTCGAAGTGGCGCACGCCGCCCCCGATCTGCAACCCTTTGAGCAGCCCGTCACGGAAGCGGTAAGTGCTCCACACCGATGCCTGGTTACGCGGCACGCCGGTCATTTGGTGGTCTTCGTACAGCGACCCGGCGACGTCCTTGGTAATGCGCGAATCGGTGTAGGTATAGGCAGCGGTGAGGTTCAGGTTTTCGCTCAGGTCGCTGTTCAACTCAAGCTCGACACCCTTGGCTCGGCTGGCACCGATCTGGCGGTAGTCACCCACGGCGGAGTCGAACAACACGTCGTCCTTCTTGCGCAGGTCGTAGACCGACGCGGTAAAGGCGGTGTTCCAGCCTTTGGGCTCATACTTGACGCCCACTTCGTACTGTTCGCTGGTGGTGGGGTCCAGCGGGCCGCTGCGGCTTTCGGTCTGCTGAGTAGGGGCGAAGGCTGTGGAGTAGCTGAAGTACGGCGACAGGCCGTTTTCGAACTGGTACATCACTCCGGTCTGCCAGGTGAACTTGCTGTCCCAGCTGTCCATGTCGGCTTGTGCATTGAGGGTGCCGGCCTTGTTGCGGTACTGGCTGTTGACCCGGTCCAGGCGCCCGCCCAGCAACAATACCCAGTTATCGACCTTGGTTTGCAGCTGGCTGTAGAGCCCGTACATGGTCTGGTCGAGCAGAGCATTCTGAACATGCAAGGGCGTAGTCGGCTTGCCGTTCCAGACCGGGTCGAACACGTTGATGGTGCCGCCATTGCCAGCGTCCCAGTCCTGGTTGAACGAGGTACGGTCCAGGCTTGCCCCGACAAGGAAGGTGTGGTCGAACGCGCCGCTGGTGAAATGGCCTTCGAACTGGTTGTCCAGCGAGTAGGCGATAGACTTGTTGTAGCGGTCGTAGGCCTGATTGCTCAGGGTGGTGCCGAAGCCACCATTGTTCAGGCTACCCGGCCACATTTCCTGGCGGTCGATGCGCGACTGCATGTAGCGCGAGTTCTGGCGGAACTGCCAGGTGTCGTTGAAGCGGTGGCTGAACTCGTAGCCCAGGCTCCAGGTTTCCCGTTCGAAGTTGTCCCAGTCCGGGTTGCCGGACAGCTGGTCCTTGTCGATCTTGCCGTTCGGGTTGTGCAGCAGGGTGCCGGCGGCGGGGAAACCCAGCTCCATCAAGGTGCGGTCACGCTGATAGGTCGCCAGCACGGTCAGGCTGTTGAACTCGTCGAAGTTCAGAGTCAGCGAGGGGGCGATGTACATACGATCATCAGGCTGGTGATCGACCTGGGTATCGGACTTGCGGCCCATCATCACCAGGCGGCCGAGCACATTGCCTTCATCGGTCAGCGGGCCTGAAACGTCGACGCCCAACTGGCGGCGGTTGTGCGAGCCATAGCTCAGTTGCACTTCATGACGGGCCTCGGCGGTGGGCCGTTTGCTGACCAGATTGACTACGCCACCGGGGGCGTTTTCGCCATACAGGATCGAGGTCGGGCCGCGAAACACTTCCACCCGCTCCAGGCCGTAGGGTTCGCTGCTGGTGTCGTAGCGGTTGCCTTGCACGCGCAGGCCGTCGCGCAGCAGGCCATAGCCGTAGTCGGTGGCGTTGAAGCCACGGATGAAGAACAGGTCGCCCGCCTGGCCGTCACCGCCGGCAAACGGCGGCGAGAAAATGCCAGGTACATAACCCAGCACTTCGGTCAGCGTTTGCGATTGCTGGTCATCCATGCGCTGGCGGGTAACCACCGAGACCGAGCGCGGGGTGTCGGCCAGCGCGCTGCTGGTCTTGCTGGCCGTGCTGCTGGCCACGGCGCGGTAGCCGGTATCGCTCTGGCCGTTGCTGGCGAGCAGGGTGGCGGCGTTGATCGAGGTGGCGTCCAGTTGCAGCGCCGTGCCATCGGCCAGTGGTTGCAGCACATAACCTGCGCTGCCCTGAGGCACGGCTTGCAAGCCGCTGCCCTGCAGCAGGCGGGCCAGGCCCACGGCGACGCTGTAGCGGCCTTGCAGCCCCTGGCTGGTCTTGCCGGCGGCCAGTTCATTGCTGCCGGCCAGGTAGATGCCGGCCTGGCTGCTGAACTGGTTGAGGGCGCTGGCGAGCGAGCCGGGGGCGATGTTGAAGGTGCTTTCGGCGCTGGCGGCCTGTCCGGCCTGGGCCAGGGTTGCTGGCAACATCAGCGGCGCGGCGGCGCAGAACGAAAGGGGCGCGGCAAGCGCCAGGCGAAGCGCGGGGTGGAAGGGCGTCGGCATGCGGGTCTCGGGAATCGGTAGGGTGAGTTGGGAGGGCTATGCCGGGTTAACCGGATGAGATTGGGAAAAGGGAACCGGCTCGACAGATTTTTTTTGCCTTGCACAACAATCAGGCCAGCGCTGGTTTCCAGGTATCAAACCGGCTCTACAGTCACCCACCACGGCGTCAGCCGCTGCACCCGCACCGGCAACGCCGCCTGCAACAACGCCAGCGCCCGGTCGGTATCATCAAGCGGGAAGGCACCCATGACTGAGAGCTTCGCCACCTGTGGATGCCAGCCCAGGTGCCCGTGGCGATACCGGCCCAAGGTCTGCAGCAGATGCGCCAGCGGCATGTCCTCGGCATTGAGGCGGTGATGAACCCACGACTCGCCAGCACTTTGTGCCGGCCGAGTGCTGCTGATGCCCAGGGCACTGAAGTCCACCTGCCGGCCCGCCTGCACGATGCACTTTTCGCCGCTGCCAGCGGTGCACACCTCCACGGCGCCCGCGTACACATCAAGCCGGGTATTTTCGCCCTGCTGGCAAACCGCGAAGCGCGTCCCCAGCGCCTGCATGCGCCCTTGCGCAGTGTCGACGAAGAACGGGCGACGCGGGTCGTGGGCGGTTTCCACCAGCAGTTCGCCAAATCGCAGTCTCAGCACCCTGCTGAGCGGCGAGTACTGCATGTCCACGGCGCTCTGCGCCCCCAGCCACAACTGGCTGCCATCGGCCAGGCGGGTTTCGCGGATTTCGCCGATGCCGGTGGCCATGTCGGCCCCCCAGCCCGACACCGGCGCGCCTTGCCAGACCCTCCAGCCAAGCAGGCTGCTGGCGCCAAGCACCAGCAAGGACTTGAGCCCCGTGCGTCGGCTGAAGCGGCGGGCATCATGCTCGCGCAATACCCGGCCTGCAGCCGTGCTTTCGGCCTGCAAGGGCGCAAAGCGCTGGCCGACCCGTTGCACATAGTGCCAGGCCGCCTGATGGTCACCATGCTGGTCAAACCAGCGTTGCCACTGTTTACGCAACTGCGGGGGAACGTTTTCGTCCTGCAACTGCACGTACCAGTGCGCCGCTTGTTGCAGGCTGGCGTGGCTCAGCTTTTGCGCCGGCGAATTCATCGCATCACTCCACCAGCATCCCGTCGAGTTCGGCTTCAAGAATGGCGCAGTGCAAAAATGCCTGGGCCAGGTACTTCTTGATCATGCGTTCGCTTACCCCGATATGCGCGGCGATATCGCGGTAGGCAAGCCCGTCGATCTGCGCCAGCAGGAACGCCTGGCGTACCTTGCCGGGCAAGCGCAGCAGCATTGCGTCCACCTCGTGCAGGGTCTCGACGATGATCGCGCGCTGTTCGGGTGAGGGCTGTACGGTCTCGGGTTGCAAGGCCAGCTGCTGCAACCAGGCCTGCTCCAGTTTCTGCCGGCGCCAGTGGTCCACGCACAGGCCGCGGGCGATGGTCGCCAGGTACGAGCGTTCGCCGCGTACGCCGTCAAACTGCCTTGGGCGGTTGAGGATGCGCACGAACGTGTCCTGCACCAGGTCGGCAGCATCGCAGCGACTGCCTAGCCGGCGGTACAGGAAGCCGAGCAACCAGCGCGAATGGCTGTGGTAAAGGGTATGGAGCGAGGTATTCAACTGGGGTATCGAAACCACGGCGGCATCCGGCGCGAGCGCGTAATGGTGCGAATGAGAAATGATCGCGATAGTAGAGGCCGCTGAAAAATACTGCAATCATTGTCGTTGCCGCCGTCGGGATGCCTGGGACAACCTGCCGCGTTGACGCGACGGCACGCAATTTGTTTGTGCTGGCAATTGGGATACAATCGGAAAAACGATTCAGCCCTCGTCGGTCAATTCGACAAAAGGCCGAGTCGTTTTCTGTTCTCTGGCTGCTGAACAATGATCAACAACAAGCCTGCGCTGAAGAACAAGGAATACCTGGGCCAGCCACAGGCCCTCACTCCGTTCTCCTGACTGGAATTGATCAATGTTCAAGAAAGCTGGCAAGACCTTGCTGGGTCTGGCTGTTGCAGCAAGCTTCATGCAAGCGCACGCCGCAGAAACCAAGAAAGTAGACGTGCTGCTGGTCGGCGGCGGCATCATGAGCTCCACCCTGGCCGTGTGGCTGCACGAGCTGGAGCCAAGCTGGTCGATGGAAATGGTCGAGCGCCTGGATGGCGTGGCCGAAGAAAGCTCCAACGGCTGGAATAACGCCGGTACCGGTCACTCTGCGCTGGCCGAGCTGAACTACACCCCGGAAGACAAAGACGGCAACGTCAACATCGCCAAGGCCATCGAAATCAACGAAGCCTTCCAGATTTCCCGCCAGTTCTGGTCGTGGCAAGTACGCCAGGGCGTGCTGAAGAACCCGCACTCGTTCATCAACACCACCCCGCACATGAGCTTCGTCTGGGGCGATGACAACATCAAGTTCCTGAAGAAGCGTTACGACGCGCTGCAGACCAGCCCGCTGTTCCGCCCGATGCAGTACTCCGAGGACCACGCGCAGATCGCCAAGTGGGCCCCGTTGATGATGGAAGGCCGCGACCCGAACCAGAAGCTGGCCGTGACCTGGACGCCGATCGGCACCGACGTCAACTTCGGCGAGATCACCCGCCAGTTCGTTGGCCATCTGCAAACCCAGCAAGGCTTCGACCTGAAGCTGTCCAGCGAAGTGCAGGACATCTCGCGCAACAAGGACGGCTCCTGGCACGTCGAGTACAAGAACCTGAAGGACGGTACCGAGTCGGCCACCGATGCCAAGTTCCTGTTCATCGGTGCCGGTGGTGGCGCGCTGAAGCTGCTGCAGAAGTCGGGCATTCCTGAAGCCAAGGAATACGCAGGCTTCCCGGTGGGCGGCTCGTTCCTGGTGACCGAGAACCCGACCGTGGCCATGCAGCACATGGCCAAGGCCTACGGCATTGCCTCGACCGGTGCGCCGCCCATGTCGGTACCGCACCTGGACACCCGCGTGCTGGACGGCAAGCGCGTGATCCTTTTTGGCCCGTTCGCCACCTTCTCGACCAAGTTCCTGAAGAACGGTTCGTACCTGGACCTGCTGAGCAGCACCACCACCCACAACGTATGGCCGATGACCAAGGTCGGTATCGATCAGTACCCGCTGGTCGAGTACCTCGCTGGCCAGCTGATGCTGTCTGACGATGACCGCTTCGAAGCGCTGCGCACCTACTTCCCGAACGCGAAGAAGGAAGACTGGAAACTGTGGCAGGCTGGTCAGCGCGTGCAGATCATCAAGCGTGATGCCGAGAAGGGCGGCGTGCTGAAGCTGGGCACTGAAGTGGTGGCTTCCCAGGACCGCACCATCGCCGGTCTGCTGGGCGCCTCGCCTGGTGCCTCGACGGCTGCGCCGATCATGCTGAACGTGCTGGAAACCGTGTTCAAGGAGAAGGTCGCTACCCCAGAGTGGCAGGCCAAGATCAAAGAGATCGTGCCAAGCTACGGCACCAAGCTGAACGAGTCGGCGGCAGCCACCCAGAAAGAGTGGAACTACACCGCTGAAATGCTGCAGCTGGAGAAACCGCCAGTGATCGACGCCAGTGTTGATTTCGGTGGTGCGGTCAACCAACCGGTAGAAAGCAAGCCTGAGAACGACATGGCGCTGTAATCGGCCATTGTTGTGAAAGAAGCCACGGGGGAAACCTCGTGGCTTTTTTGTTGCCTGTGCAGGCCTCTTCGCAGCACAAGGCTGCTCCTACAGAGGGCACGCGGTCCGTGTAGGAGCAGCCTTGTGCTGCGAAGAGGCCTGCACGGGAAAACCACTGATCGGAAGCCGGCGACTATGCCGGTGAGGCACGCACCTGGGCGATGATGCGCGAACACATCCTGACCCTGTCCGACGCCCTGGCTGCGGCGTTGGTCAAACAGTTCCCGGACAAGTTCTGATGCTCGAAGGCCTGGGCCGTACCCAAAAGGACCTGCTCTACACGTTGCTGCATCAGCCGGCCGGCATGAGCATCGACGACCTGGCGCAGGCCCTGGCCATCACCCGCACAGCAGTGCGACAACACCTGGCCGCGCTGGAGCGTGACGGACTGGTCAAGCGCGGCGCCACTCGACCAACCGGGCGGCGCCCGGAGCAGTTGCACGAACTGACCGAGCATGCCCGCGAGCAGTTTCCCCGCCAGTACCCGCTATTGGCCAACCTGCTGATTACCGAAGTGGCTGGCCTGATGGGGCAGGAGGCGTTGCTGGCGCTGATGCGTCAGTTGGGGCGCAAGCTGGCGGCGGACCTGGAGCACCAGGTGGTGGATGAGGCGCGCATCGTCGAGCATATGAACAACGCGGGGTATGAGGCGCAGGTGTTCTTCCGTTCGACGGGGGAGCCGCAGATCGTCGCGCACAACTGCGTGTTCCATCACCTGGCCAAGGTGCATCCGGTGGTGTGCGAGCTGGACCTGGCGTTGATCGGCACCTTGGGAGGTGCCGAGGTCAGCCATGAGGAATGCATGCTCAGGGGAGGGCAGGTGTGCCGGTTTGCCCTGATCCATGCAAAACCTGCAAGCTAATGCGGCCCTTGTAGGAGCGGCCTTGTGTCGCGAAAGGGGCGCGTAGCGGCCCCCGGAATTCAGCTTCGCCGCACATATGGCCGGGGCCGCCTTGCGGCCCTTTCGCGACACAAGGCCGCTCCTTGTATGTTGTGTCTGACCCTGACGAGAGAGGTTATTCTGGTCAGGTTCGAGAAGCACTTCCGGGGAGACCGATCGCTCCTGAAGGCAGGCTTGCCCTGACCTTGTATGTAGAGAGGTCCCCCGCCTCATTGCCCACTACGAAGAGTATCGAGAAGCCGACTAGTCGGACTTCGCATTACAAGGTTGCAGCGGCATGAATTTCGAGGTCGGGGAACCGGAGGCCATTGTTACCTAACTCACATGCGGTGGGAAGAATGAGTGTCTGTGTTGGCGTGGATATCGGTTCGCGTACTTCGATTGCTGGGGTGCGTAAAGATGGGCGCCCTGTCGGGCAATGGGACATCGCCCAGACACCCGCTGGCCGCAAGGCAGCGGTGAAAAAACTGCAGGCCCTCAAACCCAAGACGATCGTGATGGAGGCCACGGGGATCTATTATTTGGACCTCGCGCTTGAGCTGCATGCGGCCGACCTTCCTGTTTCAGTCATCAACCCCAAAAGTTTCCATAACTTCGCCAAGCTCATGCTGGTCAACAGCAAGACTGATGCAATAGATGCTCAGTTGCTAGCCGAGTACGGCGAGCGTATGACGCCGCGCTTGTGGACACCGCCAAGCCCTGTACAGCTTGAGCTCAGGGCCCTCGGTCGGCACATCAATCGGCTGGTAGGACACCGCACCAGGGCGAAAAATGAGCTGCATGCACTGCAGGCGACCGCTACGACCATTTCTATTTTGATCGAGGATCAGGAGGAGGCGATTGCCACCCTGGACACTCGCATTGAGCGCTTTCGTAAAGCAGGACGCGAACTGATCGCCCAATGTCCAACCCTCACCCAGCAATACAAGCAACTACTCGCAGGCCCCGGAATAGGAGAAGTTACGGCACTTGCAGCTTTGGCTGAATTGACCACACTGCCTGAACTGCTCAAGTCCTCTCAGGTAGCACGCCATGCGGGGCTGGATGTTCGACAGACACAATCTGGAACAAGCATCGACAAGCCAGGCCGGCTCGGTAAGAGTGGGAATGCGTATCTACGCGCAGCCATGTATATGCCAGCGTTGACTGCGGTGCGCTGTGACCCTTATGCAAAGGCCTTTTACGAGTCGCTGATCGGTAGAGGCAAGAAAAAAATGCAAGCTATCGCCGCTGTCATGCGCAAATACCTGACAGGTATCTGGGCATGCATGCGCGGGGATGTGCCATTTGATACGGCCAAGCTTTTCAGCTCTGAACACCTCAGAAAAGCTTGACCGCCAACAGAGTATCTACATGGGCCGAGTTAGGCTGCCAAGTTACTGTTGGCGCAGGATGCACTCCAGCAACCCGGGAAACCGCTCACCCAGCATCTCGCTACGCAGCGAATTCATGTGCGTAGTCCCCACATTGCGGGTATGCACCAGCCCCGCATCGCGCAATACGCGGAAGTGGTGGGACATGCTCGATTTCGGCCGCCCGCCGTCCAGCTCGCCGCAGCTGGCTTCGGCAACGCCCGCCAGGTGGCGCACGATACCCAGGCGCACCGGGTCGCTCAAGGCATAGAGCAGGCGTTCCAGGGTCAGGTCTTCAGAATTGGGGTGTGGGTAGGCTCGCATGGTCGTCATCATAACGGGGCTATCATTAATTGCCATAGTTCGATTATGATCGAACTATCGTAATCAAATAGCCCGGGAGTTCTGCCCATGTCCGCTTTGTTCGAACCCTACACCCTCAAGGACGTCACCCTGCGCAACCGCATCGCCATTCCGCCCATGTGCCAGTACATGGCCGAGGACGGCATGATCAATGACTGGCACCACGTGCACCTGGCTGGCCTGGCCCGTGGCGGCGCCGGCCTGCTGGTGGTCGAAGCTACCGCCGTGGCGCCGGAAGGCCGTATTACCCCCGGCTGCGCGGGTATCTGGAGCGATGCCCATGCCCAGGCGTTCGTGCCGGTGGTGCAGGCGATCAAGGCCGCCGGTTCCGTGCCGGGCATCCAGATCGCCCACGCCGGGCGCAAGGCCAGCGCCAACCGGCCGTGGGAAGGTGACGACCACATTGCTGCCGATGATGCCCGCGGCTGGGACACCATCGCCCCGTCCGCCATCGCCTTTGGCGCGCACCTGCCGAAAGTGCCGCGTGCAATGACCCTGGACGACATCGCCCGGGTCAAGCAGGACTTCGTCGATGCCGCACGCCGTGCGCGCGATGCCGGCTTCGAGTGGATCGAGCTGCACTTTGCCCACGGCTACCTGGGCCAGAGCTTCTTCTCCGAACACTCCAACAAACGTACCGACGCTTATGGCGGCAACTTCGACAACCGCAGCCGCTTCCTGCTGGAAACCCTGTCGGCGGTGCGTGAGGTGTGGCCGGAGAACCTGCCATTGACCGCGCGTTTCGGTGTGCTGGAATACGACGGCCGCGACGAGCAGACCCTGGAAGAATCGATCGAGCTGGCGCGCCGTTTCAAAGCCGGCGGCCTCGACCTGCTGAGCGTGAGTGTCGGCTTCACCATTCCTGACACCAATATCCCGTGGGGCCCGGCGTTCATGGGGCCGATTGCCGAGCGCGTGCGCCGCGAGGCGAAGCTGCCGGTGACTTCGGCGTGGGGCTTTGGTACGCCGCAGCTGGCGGAGGCCGCGTTGCAGGCCAACCAGCTGGACCTGGTTTCGGTAGGGCGTGCACACCTTGCTGACCCGCACTGGGCCTACTTTGCGGCCAAGGAGCTGGGGGTGGAGAAAGCCTCCTGGACCTTGCCGGCGCCGTATGCGCACTGGCTTGAGCGGTATCGCTGAGGCGCAGAGGGGCTGCTTTGCAGCCCATTCGCGGGTAAACCCGCTCCCACAGGTACAGCACCAGTTCAAAACTGTAATGACCCTGTGGGAGCGGGTTCACCCGCGAATAGGCCGGCACAGGCTAAAACCGGTCCAACCGGTAGGCTGCCATCTCTGTTCCGCTGGCCCGCTCAGCCAACCGCCCCACCCATTCCGCCGTCACCGCCGCCTGCGTCAACCCCAAGTGCTGATGCCCAAACGCCAGCAGCACCCGCCCATCACACACCCGGTCAATCACCGGCAGCGAGTCCGGCAACGAAGGCCGGAATCCCATCCATGGCGTTGCACCGTCAGCACTCAAATCCTCCCGGAACAATCCCTTGCTCAACCGATGCAACTGCCACGCCCGCTGCATGCTCGGCGGCGCTTCCAGCCCGGCGAATTCCACCGTACCGGCTAGTCGCAGCCCGTCAGCCATGGGCGTCATGATGAACTTGCGCTCCAGCGAAGTGACCGCAAACGGCAGACGCTGATGCTCGCCTGGCAACATCAGGTGGTAGCCGCGCTCAGTGTCCAGCGGTACCCGCTTGCCCGTCAGCGCATGGGTCAGCCGTGCCGAATGCGCACCACAGCTGACCAACACCTGGCGAGCATCGAACGTGCCGCAGTCACTGTTCAGGCTGACGCCGGCGCTGTGCAGCTGTCCGCCATCGACCTGTGCCTGGACAAAGCGCACACCACTGGCCTTGGCCGCTTCGAACAACTCGCACACCACCCGGTAAGGGTCGATGAAGTGCCCGGTACGCGGGAAGAACAGCCCGCCCAGCAACGACGTGCTCAACTGCGGCGCCGCTTCGCGCACGCTTTGCGCCGACCAGAGGTCCACCGGCACCGCCTGCTGCTGCAGGCGTGCGCGCAAGGCCTCCAGTGCCCGGCGCGATTCAGGCCGCTCGAACACCAGCAGCGAACCGTCCTCGTGAAACAGCTCGCTGCGCCCGATCGACCCCAGCAGTCGCTGCCAGGCGCCCAGGCTGCCCTCGTTCAGCGCCCGGATGCCGGCCACGCTGCGCTGGAACGGCGCCGGGCGCAGGTTGAGCAGCAGGCGGGTGAACCAGGGCATGGCTTTGGGCAGGTATTTCCAGTCCAGGCGCAGCGGGCCCATCGGGTCCAGCAGCATGCGCGGCAGGCGCTTTAGGATCGACAGGTCGGCAATCGGGAATACTTGTTCAGTGGCCAGGTGCCCGGCATTGCCGTAGGACGCGCCCTGGCCCGGCGCCTGGCGGTCTATCAGCAGCACCCGGCGGCCCTGGCGGGCCAGTTGCAGGGCGCAGGCAACGCCGACAATACCGGCGCCGACCACGGCGATATCGGTTTCAGCCGTTTCGACCATGCTCAGGCTTCCCGTTTGCCGTCAAGCAGACGCCGCAGCTGCAGCGGGTTGCCGTGCTTGAGCGCTTGCGGCAGCAGGGCCTCAGGGAAGTCCTGGTAGCACACCGGGCGCAGGAAACGCAGGATCGCCGCCGTGCCCACCGAGGTGGTACGGGCATCGGCGGTGGCCGGGAACGGCCCGCCATGCACCATGGCGTCACACACTTCGACGCCGGTAGGCCAGCCATTGACCAGGATGCGCCCGGCCTTGCGCTCAAGGGTTGGCAGCAGCGCGCGGGCGCTGGCGATGTCGGCCTCATCCAGTTGCAGGGTGGCAGTCAGCTGGCCTTCCAGGTGTTCGGCCACCTGGCGTACCTGCTCATCGCTGGCGCAGGCCACGATCAACGATGCCGCACCGAACACTTCGGCTTGCAACGCCGGGTCGGCCAGGAACGCTTCGGCCTGGGTGACGAACAGCTGCGCCTGGCACTGGTTGGGGCCCAGGCCAACCTGGCCGCTGGCGGCCGCCTGCGCGTTGGGGTTGTGCGCCAGGGCGTCGACGCCGTTCTGGTAGGCGCTGAAGATGCCTGCTGTGAGCATGGTCTGCGCTGCGGCTTGGTGCACGTGCTCGCTGGCGGCGCTGATAAAACGTTGCAGTGCCGGCCCCTGGCGGGCGATCACCAGGCCGGGGTTGGTGCAGAACTGGCCTGCGCCCTGGGTCAGCGAGGCGACGAAACCTTGCGCCAGTGCCTCGGCGCGCGCCTGCAGCGCGGCATCGAACAGGAATACCGGGTTGATCGAACTCATCTCGGCGTACACCGGGATGGGTTCCGGGCGCGCCTGTGCCGCCCGGCACAAGGCCACCCCACCGCTGCGCGAGCCGGTGAAGCCAACCGCCTTGATGCGCGGGTCGCTGACCAGTGCGATGCCGACTTCGCGGCCAGCACCGTACAGCAACGAGAACACCCCGGCCGGCAGGCCACACAACTTCACCGCTTGTGCCACCGCCTGGCCGACCAGCTCGCTGGTGCCGGGGTGAGCGCCGTGGGCCTTGACCACCACCGGGCAGCCAGCGGCCAGGGCCGAGGCGGTATCGCCACCGGCCACCGAGAACGCCAGCGGGAAATTGCTGGCGCCGAACACAGCCACCGGCCCCAGGGCCACCTGGCGCTGGCGCAGGTCGGCGCGTGGCACCGGCTGGCGTTCGGGCAGGGCGTTGTCGACGCGCACGTCCAGCCATTCGCCGGCCCGGACCACGCGGGCGAAGGTGCGCAACTGGGTGCAGGTACGCCCACGCTCGCCCTGGATACGCGCCTTGGGCAGGCCGGTTTCGGCTACAGCGCGGTCGATCAGTACATCGCCCAGCGCTTCGACCTGCGCGGCGATGGTTTCGAGGAACCGGGCCCGTTGCTCCAGCGAAGTTTCGCGGTAGGCATCGAACGCCTCCCAAGCCAGGGCACAGGCCTGGGCCACGTGTTCGCCGGTGCCGCCGAGGTAGGCGGGTTGCAGTGCCTGGCCGGTGGCCGGGTTGACCGCGTGGATGGCTTCGCGGCTGCCGGTTACCGGCGTCTGGCCGATGAGCAGGTTGCCTGTCAGGGTCATGGAGCCTCCTTGGGCTTCAGGTATGAGGGGCCGCAGCGCGGCCCATCGCCGGCAAGCCAGCTCCCACAGGATCATCACCGGCCTCAGGCCTGTGCAGTCTCTGTGGGAGCTGGCTTGCCGGCGATGGGCTGCGCAGCGGCCCCGGGTTATCAGGCGATGTTCTGCTCGGCCGACCAGCTGGCATACCAGCTGCGGAACAGCGCGTACTGCTGCTCGGCATAGTTGCGCTGGGCGTCGGTCAGTGCGTCGGTTTCGTTGAAGTGCAGGCCGTACTCGCGGTCGCCGTTCAGCACCATCAGGTGCTTGTAGTACAGCACCAGGTCGCAGCCTTCATCGAACGACGACAGCACCGCCAGCGCCGCTTCCAGCTCGCGTGCCAGGCGGCGGGCCTTGGCATCGCCCTTGGCCGCCTGCTTGCTCAGGCTCACCAGCTGCAGCACTTCGCGCGGCAGGGCGTTGCCGATGCCGGTGATGGCGCCGGTGGCGTTGCAGTTGACGAAGCCATGCACCACCTGCGTGTCGACGCCGACCATCAGGGTCACGTCGTCATCCTTGGAGGTAATGTGCTCGGCGGCATAACGCAGGTCGGCGCCACCGCCAAATTCCTTGAAGCCGATCAGGTTGGGGAACGCGCTGCGCAACTCGAAGAACAGGTCGGCGCGGGTGGCAAAGCCGTAGTAAGGGCTGTTGTAGATCACCGCCGGCAGCTTCGGCGCGGCAGCGAGAATGGCCGAGAAGTGGTGTTTCTGGGCGATCAGCGAGGCACCGCGGCTGAGCACGCGGGGGATGACCATCAGGCCGGCGGCGCCTACCTTGGCGGCGTGGGCAGCATGGGCCACGGCCTCGCGGGTGTTCACCGCGCCGGTGCCGACGATGGTCGGGATGCCGGCGGCCACCAGGCGCGCCACGCCTTCCTGGCGCTCGGCTTCGGTCAGTAGCGGCCAGTCGCCCATCGAGCCGCAGTAGACCACGGCGCTCATGCCGGCTTCGATCAATTCGCGGCCTTTGCGCACCAGGGCGTCGAAGTCCGGCTTGCGCTCGGCGGTGCAAGGGGTCATCAGGGCGGGCATGGTGCCGGTGAAGATGTTGTTAGTCATTGATGTAGCTCCTGGCGGTATTCAGTCGGGATAAAAGCGGGGTCAGATGCCCCAGGCGAACGGGTCCTGTTCGTCGATCAGCAAGGTGCTGTCGGCGGTCATGTAGGCGCGGCCTGTGATGAACGGGCGAATGCGTTCGCCGTCGCGCTCGTAGCGGCCATGGAACTGGCTGCCGGTGATGCTGGCCTGCACCCAGGTCTGGCCTTCGTCCAGCTTGCCGTCGGCAGCCAGGCAGGCCAGCTTGGCGCTGGTGCCAGTGCCACAGGGCGAGCGGTCGTAGGCCTTGCCGGGGCACATCACGAAATTGCGGCTGTCGGCGTTGGCGTCGTCGGCGAACAGCTCGACATGGTCGATGGGGCCACCGTTTTCACCGGTGATGCCCTGGGCTTCGAGGGCCTTGAGCATTGCCCAGGTGTATTCGGTCAGCGCCTCGCGGTTGCCCAGTTCGATGCGCTGGCCGTGGTCGGATACCAGGAAGAACCAGTTGCCGCCCCAGGCGATGTCGCCGCGCACCACGCCATGGCCGGGCACCTCCACCGCCACTTGCTGGCGGTAGCGGTAGGAGGGCACGTTGCCGACGGTGATGGCGCCGTCTTCATGCAGGGTGGCACTGACCTGGCCGACCGGCGTGTCGATCTTGTGCACGCCAGGTTCGATCAGGCCCAGGTGCTGCAGCGAGGCGACGAGGCCGATGGTGCCGTGGCCGCACATGTTCAGGTAGCCGGCGTTGTTGAAGAAGATCACCCCGCAGGTGGCGTCGGGTGATACCGGTGGGCAGTACAGTGCGCCGACCAGTACATCGTTGCCGCGTGGTTCCAGCAGGCAGGCGCGGCGCCATGGATCGTGCAGCTCGCGCAGTTCGTCGCGCTGCTCGGCCATGCTACGGCCGTGCAATTGCGGGAAACCTTTCATCACCAGGCGGGTGGGTTCGCCGCCGGTGTGGGAGTCGATGACGTGAATCTGTTTCATGGGCTCGTCCATTGTTTGATCTGCAGGGTCTTGTGCTGTTTATGTTGGCCTCATCGCCGGCAAGCCAGCTCCCACAGGTATTGCATCGGCCTCTGGGGTATTGCATCCGCCTCAGGGGCAACGCAGCCCCTGTGGGAGCTGGCTTGCCGGCGATAGGGCCAGTAGCCTTCACCGAGCCAGCGCGGCCGGGCGTTGGCCTGCCAGCGGCTCTTGGATGGCTTCGCTTTCGTCCTCGCCTTCCAGGCGCACCAAATGGGCCGGCACGCCAGTGGCCGCGCCCCAGTAGTAGATGCCCAGCGCACAGGCGGCCACGGCCACGGTGTCGAGCGGGTGGCCGATCACCCCCAGGCCGCCGAAGCTGCCCAGCCACGACAGCAGGATGGTCACCGCGTAGAAGCCGATCAGCCACGCCGACGAGCGCACTTGCTGGGCCAGTGACAGGTGCTGGGTGGGCACGAACCGAGCGCACAGCAGGTACAGCACGAACATCACGATTTGCAGCGCCAGCAGCCACGACACGGTGTTCCAGCCGGACCAGTACACGATCAGCGCGGCGATGATGAACGACAGCGGGCCGAGCACGGCCATGCCCTTGACCCGGAACGGGCGCGGCATGTCGGGGGCGTTGCGGCGCAGCGCGGCGACGGTGACCGGGGCTACGGCGTAGCTCAGTACCAGGGCGGCGGAGACCACGTTGATCAGCGCCTCCCACGACGGGAACGGCAGGGTCCAGAACACCGACAGGGCAAAGGTCAGCCACAGCGCCGGGCGCGGGATGCCGGATTCGGCGTCGATGCGGGTGAAGTACTTGAAGAAGGTGCCGGTCTGCGCCCAGCCATAGATCACGCGCGGGGTGGCATTCATGTAGATGTTGCCGCAGCCGCTGGGCGAGATCACTGCGTCGGCCACCACAAGGTAGGCCAGCCAGCCCACGCCCAGGGCCAGGGCGATGTCACGGTAGGGCAGGGCCAGTTGCTTGGTCACGCTGGCCCAGCCGTCGGCCAGCATTTCGGTCGGCACGCTGCCGAGGAAGGCCAGTTGCAGCAGGGCGTAGATCGCGGTGGACAGCAGCACCGAGAGGATCAGCGCAATCGGGATGGTGCGCTGCGGGTTTTTCACTTCGCTGGCTACCGAAATGATCGGCGTCAGGCCCAGGTAGGCGAAGATGATGCCGCCAGCCGACACGGCCATTTCCACGCCCGACAGGCCGAACGGAGCAAAGCCCTGGACCTCGAAGTTTTCCGGCTTGAAGAAGGTGAACAGCACGCCGATCACCAGCAGCGGCACGATGAACTTGAACACGCTGACCAGGTTGTTGGCCTTGGCGAAGGTTTTCACGCTGCGGTAGTTGAGGAAGAAGAACAACCCCAGCAAGGCGAACTGCACCAGCCAGCCGAGCACGGTCGGGTCGCTGGAGCCGGCCTTGGTCAGTTCGGGGAACCAGGCGGCGGCGTATTGGCGCGAGGCGACCACTTCGATGGCGATCAGGCTGGAAAAGGCGATCAGGGTGATGAAGCCCATCAGGTAACCCAGCAGCGGGCCGTGCGAGTACACCGGGTAGCGCACCACGCCGCCAGCGCGGGGCAGGGCGGCGCCCAGTTCGCAGTAGACGATGCCCAGCAACAGGACGGCGAAGCCGCCGAGGAACCAGGAGAGGATGCCGGCCGGGCCGGCGATGGCCGAGACGTGGCTGGCGGCGAACAGCCAGCCGGAGCCGAAGATGGCTCCCAGGCCGATGAAAGTGAGGTCGAGCAACGACAGCTGTTTCTTGAATTTGCCTGACATGGGTTCGCCTTTTTGTTGGTTATTGGATAGGCAGGTCTGATGTCACGAGGTGCGGCTTTCTGGGCCGCGCTCTTGTTGCATGTGGGCGGCTTGCGTGGGGCATAGAATGGGCCGATCGGGGCGAGGGTTCTTGATGGTTTTCTGCAAGGGGCATGACGAAATCGGCACAGTTGCAAAAAATTTGTGGCGGGGTTGAAGGCCGGTGGATAGGCTGAAAGCCATACCGCGCAAGGGCTGTAGAGATTCAATCGGTGCACCGGCCTCTTCGCGGGTAAACCTGCTCCCACAGGTCCTGCGTGGCCTTCGAAAGCTGCGAGGTCAGTGTGGGAGCGGGTTCACCCGCGAAGAGGCCGACACAGCAAACCGAGATAAAGCAGATGACCGTCACCCCCCTGGCAACCCTGTACCAGTCCCTCGATCAGCACCGCCCCGCCACCCTCGAGGCCCTGCTGGCCGGTGTCTCGCTGCTGCTGCCGATCCTCGATGCCATCCCCAACGCCGCAATCTTCATCAAGGACCCGGCCGCCCGCTACGTGCTGGCCAACAACACCCTGGTCCAGCGCTGCGGCCTCAAGCGCCTGCAGCCGTTGCTGGGCAAGACCAGCGCCGAAGTGTTCCCGGCACAGCTGGGCCCCGGCTACACCGAGCAGGACCGCCGCGTACTCATGGAAGGGCTGGTGCTGGAAGACCAACTGGAGCTGCATCTTTATGGCAGCCGCGAACCCGGCTGGTGCCTGACCCACAAGCGCCCGCTGCACAACCAGGCCGGGGAGATCATCGGCCTGGTCGGCATATCGGTCGACCTGCAGTCAGCCGCCGACAGCCACCCCGCCTACCAGCGCCTTGCCGCCGTCGACGAACACATCCGCCAACACTTCCACCAGCCGATCAGCATGCGCGAGCTGACCCGCATCGCCGGCATTTCCGTGGCTCAGCTGGAGCGCTATTGCAAGCGGGTGTTCCACCTCACACCCCGGCAGATGATTCACAAGGCGCGTCTGGAACATGCCCATCGCCTGCTGCATTCAGAGCTGCCGATTACCGAGGTGGCAATGCGCTGCGGCTACACCGACCACAGCGCGTTCAGCCGCCAGTTCAAGCAACTGACCGGCTTTACCCCGCGCCAGTACCGCCAGGCGACCGGCGATCAGCTGGCCTGAAACAGCGCCCGCGCCTGGTCAAAGCACTGCTCGGCAATCGCCGAACGCGGCTCGCTGCGGCGCAGCAGCAGGCCCACTTGGCTATGAATGGCGGCGTCGGCCACCGGCAGGATGCGCAAGTGCTCGCTGAGGTCTTCCAGGCCGCAGTCCAGCGGCATGATCGCGCAGCACATGCCGGTGTTGATGGCCTGGATCAGCTGGAAGCTCGAGTCGCTTTCCAGCACTGCATTGGGCTCCAGGCCACGGCTGCGGAAGCTCAGGTCCAGCGACTGGCGGTAGTGCATGCCTTTGCTCAGCAACCCCAGCGGAATGTCGCCGAGTTCGTCCCAGCGCAAGCTGTCGCTGGCAAACCGGAAGTGCCGGGTGTCATGCAGCAGGCCCATGGTGGTGATGCCCAATTCGATCACTTCGAAGAAGCTGGTGTTGACCTGGTCCAGGTAGCAGATGCCCAGATCGAGCTGGTTGCGGCTAAGGCCGTCGATGACCTGTTCCGAGCTCAGCGAACTGAGCTGGAAGTGCAGCTCCGGGTATTTTTCCCGCAGCGGCAGCAGCAGGTGCATGGGGTTGAAACTGGCCAGCGGCACCGTGCCCAGGCGCAGGCTGCCGACCACCTGGCCACGGCAACTGGCGGCTTCGGCCTGCAGGCCGTCGTGGGCGGCCAGCAGGGTGCGGGCCCAGGCCAGAATGCGCTCGCCGGCCTCGGTGAAGCCCTCGAAGCGCTGGCCACGCTTGACCAGTACCAGGTCCAGTTCGTCTTCCAGGTTGCGCAGGCGCATGGACAGCGTCGGCTGGGTGATGTGGCACAGCGCCGCCGCCTGGCCGAAGTGGCGGGTCTGGTCGAGGGCGATGAGGAACTTGAGCTGCTTGATGTCCATGGAAGTGCCTGGCATGCGGGGTGTGTTGACCTTAACCAACTCTGCGGTGGCTGGCCATTGTTTGATGGTGCCTGTGCGTGCCCTGTCGCTGGCAAGCCAGCTCACTCAGGACATTGCCCTCAAGGCCTGCGCCGTACCTGTGGGAGCTGGCTTGCCGGCGATAGGGCCGGTACAGGCAGCGATAGACCTTGTCGATGAAGCAGTTCGCCATATCGATTGGACGCTTTCAGCCCATGTCTCTAGCGTGGCGCAAATGCCATTCAAGGAGCTACACCGTGCGCGTCCAACCCGATGCGGTCTTCGTCCCGCTGAACATCGCCGTACTGACCGTCAGCGACACCCGTTCCTATGACAACGACACCTCTGGCCAGCTGCTGGCCAGCCGTTCGGTGGAGATCGGCCATCGCCTGGTGGCGCGGGCGCTGCTCAAGGACGACCTGTACAAGATCCGCGCTCAGGTGGCCACCTGGATTGCCGATGAACAGGTGCAGGTGGTGCTGATTACCGGCGGTACCGGCTTTACCGGCCGCGACAGCACGCCGGAGGCGGTCGAGTGCCTGCTGGACAAGCGCATCGACGGTTTTGGCGAGCTGTTCCGGGCGCTGTCGATTCTGGATATCGGCACCTCGACCGTGCAGAGCCGAGCCTTGGCCGGGTTGTCCAACCGCACGCTGGTGTGCTGCCTACCCGGCTCCACCGGGGCATGCCGCACGGCCTGGGAGGGGATTCTGGCGGAGCAGCTGGATGCCCGCCACCGGCCGTGCAACTTCGTCAAACACCTGCTGCCCATTGAGGCCTGTGCAAGCCGGGACTGATCTTCAGTCTGTACCGGCCTCTTCGCGGGCTTGCCCGCTCCCACAGGAACAGCGCATGACTCAAGAATTGTGAAGACCCTGTGGGAGCGGACGAGCCCGCGAAGAGGCCAGAAAAGGCACCCACTAACCGTCAGCTCAACACATACCCCGCCGGCAACAAGGCCGGTGGCAGTCCGGCTGCCCCCAATCCCGCCAGCACATCGCGCTCCACGGTGCGCACCATGGCATCGGTAGGCAGGTCATTCTCATCCCGCCCGAACGGGTCTTCCAGTTCGTTGCCAATCGCATCCAGCCCGAAGAACGTGTACCCCACGATGGTAGTGAACAGCGGCGCCAGCCAGCCCAGCGGCTCGGCCAGGGCAAATGGCAGCAAAATGCAGAAGATGTAGATGGTGCGGTGCAGCAGCAGGGTGTAGGGAAACGGCAATGGCGTGCCCTTGATCCGCTCGCAAGTGGCCTGCACTTCGGTCAGGCCCACCAGCCGCTGCTCCAGCAAGCTGTAGCGCCAATCGCTGATGTGTTGCTGCGCAGCCAGTTGAGAACAATGCGCGCCTATCTCTTGCAGGATGCCATCACAGACATTGTGCGGGCTGACGGCTTCGGGTCGTGCCAGCCAAGGGCGGGCAGCCGCCAGATCATCCTCGTTGCGTAAACGCGCATTCAACGCATGGGCAAAGCCGCACAGGCTGCGCAGCAGCTCGGTACGCAGGTTCTCGTCGGCAATCACCACGCTTTCGCGTATGAACGAGCGGGTTTCGATAATCAGCTTGCCCCAGGCCTTGCGCCCCTCCCACCAGCGGTCGTAGCAGGCGTTGTTGCGAAAACTCATGAAAATCGACAGCGACAGGCCCAGCAAGGTGAAAGGTGTGGCGCTGACCGGGTAGAAAAACGCCGGGTAGTGGCGCTCGACCAGCACGATCAGCGCCGCCAGCAGTGTGACCATCAGGCAGCGCAGGGCGATGCGCTTGACGATCGAACCTTTGAGGGTGAACAGCACGCGCAGCACATCGGGGGTGGGGTGGACGATCATGTCAATCCAGAGGCGGGCGATCAGCCGCCGGTCATGTTCATGAAGCGCAGGATCTGCACGTCGCCACCGACTTCAAAGTGATGGCGGTAGGGCTTGAGGTGCAGCGAGTCGCGGATGGCCTTTTCCAGGCGGGCGGGGTTGCCTGGGTGGGCGCGCAGCACCTGTTTCAGGTCTACCGAGTGCTCATTGCCCAGGCACAGCAGCAGGCGGCCTTCGACGGTGAGGCGCACGCGGTTGCAGGTGGCGCAGAAGTTGTGGCTGTGCGGCGAGATGAAGCCGACGCGGGTGTTGGCGGCTTCGGCCAGGCGCCAGTAACGGGCCGGGCCCTGGGACGACTCGGTCGATTCGATCAGGGTGAACTGCTCGGCAAGCAGCGCGCGAACCTCGTCGCTGGAACAGAACGACTCGCCACGCTCATGCTCGCTGATCACCCCCAGCGGCATTTCCTCGATGAAGGTGATGTCCAGCTCGCGGTCGATGGCAAAGCGTACCAGGTCGACCAGTTCGTGGTCGTTGCGGCCCTTCAGCACCACGCAGTTGAGCTTGGTGCGCTGGAAGCCGGCCCGGCGTGCAGCGTCGATGCCGGCGATGACCTGGTGCAGGTCGCCGGTGCGGGTCAGTTGCTTGAAACGTTCGGCATCCAGGCTGTCGAGGCTGATGTTCAGGCGTGATACGCCTGCGTCGAACAGCGGCTGGGCCAGGCGCCCGAGTTGCGAGCCGTTGCTGGTCATGCACAACTCACGCAGGCCGGGCAGGGCAGCGATGCGCCCGCACAGGTCGACGATGCCCTGGCGTACCAGCGGCTCGCCGCCGGTGAGGCGGATCTTGCGGGTGCCGAGGGCGACAAACCGCTCGGCTACCTGGAACAGTTCTTCGAGGCTGAGGATCTGCTGGCGCGGCAGAAACTGCATGTCTTCGGCCATGCAGTACACGCAGCGGAAGTCGCATCGATCAGTGACCGACATCCGCAGGTAGTCGATTTTCCGGTTGAAGCCGTCGATCAGGGCCCGGCTGTTCTGTTCCACGTTTGCGCTCGGATGGGATGGGTTCAACTCCAAGCTATAACCTGGCTGGCGGGGCGTCAAATTGCTTTGGCCGACTGGGTGATCAATGGCCTCTATCACTTGGCACACAGCCTCTTCGGCGCCGGCAGGCCCATGATCGAAAGCGCTTATCAAACCGTAAGATCTTTCGATTGGACGCCCCACCCCCCGCTCCATACGCTTGCGAAAAGCATCGAAGCGTGAGGATTCATCGCATGAGCCAGGACGAACACATCAGGGACTACAAAGGCGCCGCCGCCGGCTGGGGGGCGCTGAAGAGCGTGACCAAGAGCTGGCTGGGTAGCGAGAACGCCTTCAAGAACCTGCGGGCCATGCTCAAGACCAACCAGAACGGCGGCTTCGACTGCCCCGGCTGCGCCTGGGGCGAGTCGCCGGAAAGCGACATGGTCAAGTTCTGCGAAAACGGCGCCAAGGCGGTCAACTGGGAGGCCACCGGGCGGTCGGTGGACCCGGCATTCTTCGCCAGGTACAGCGTCAGCGCACTGAAGGACCAGAGCGACTACTGGCTCGAATACCAGGGCCGCCTTACCCACCCCATGCGCTACGACGCCGCCACCGACCACTACGTGGAAACCACCTGGCAAGAGGCCTTCGAACTGGTCGCCAGGCACCTGCGTGCGCTGCAGTCGCCGGATGAGGCCGAGTTCTACACCTCCGGCCGGGCCAGCAACGAGGCGGCGTTTCTCTATCAGCTGTTCGTGCGTGCCTACGGCACCAACAACTTCCCCGATTGCTCGAACATGTGCCACGAAGCAAGCGGCGCGGGCATGTCGGAAACCCTTGGGGTAGGCAAAGGTACCGTGGTGTTCCACGACCTGGAGCTGGCGGACGCGATCTTCGTCATCGGCCAGAACCCCGGCACCAACCACCCGCGCATGCTCGAACCGCTGCGCGAGGCGGTGAAGCGCGGTGCCCAGGTGGTGTGCTTCAACCCGCTCAAGGAGCGCGGCCTGGAGCGTTTCCAGCACCCGCAGCACCCGTTCGAAATGCTCAGCAACGGCTCCGAGCCGACCTCCAGCGCCTACTTCCGCCCGGCCCTGGGTGGCGACATGGCGGCCATGCGTGGCATCGCCAAGTTTCTCCTGCAATGGGAACGTGAGGCCCAGGCCAAGGGCGAGCCGGCCGTGTTCGACCATGCCTTCATCGCCGAGCACACCAGTGGCGTCGATGACTACCTGGCGGCGGTGGACGCCACCTCCTGGGAACACATCGTCAAGCAGTCAGGCCTGACCCTGGCCGAGATCGAACTGGCCGCGCGCATGTACCGCAAGGCTGAGCGGGTCATCATGTGCTGGGCCATGGGCGTCACCCAGCATCGCCATTCGGTGCCGACGGTGCAGGAAATCGTCAACCTGCAGCTGCTGCGCGGCAACGTCGGCAAGCCCGGCGCCGGCCTGTCGCCGGTGCGAGGCCACAGCAACGTGCAGGGCGACCGCACCATGGGTATCGACGAGAAGCCCAAGGCGGCGCTGCTCGACGCCCTCGAAAAACGCTTCCAGTTCCGTGTGCCGCGTGCCCACGGGCACAACGCGGTGCTGGCGATCAAGGCCATGGAAGAGCGGCGGGCCAAGGTGTTCATCGCCCTTGGCGGCAACTTTGCCCAGGCCACCCCGGACACCCCACGCACCCATGCGGCGCTGCAGAACTGCGCGCTGACCGTGCAGATTTCCACCAAGCTCAACCGCTCGCACCTGGTCACCGGCCGCGATGCCTTGATCCTGCCGTGCCTGGGCCGTACCGAGATCGACCTGCAGGACGAAGGGCCACAAGGCGTGACCGTGGAGGACACCTTCAGCATGGTGCACATCTCCAACGGCCAGTTGCGCCCGCGCTCGCCGCACATGCGCTCGGAGCCCTGGATCGTTGCCGGCATGGCCAAGGCCACGCTGGGCAACCAGCCGATCGACTGGGAGTATGCGGTGGCCGATTACGACCGTATTCGCGACATGATCGCTGACGTTATTCCTGGCTTCACCGACTTCAATGAGCGGCTGAACAGCCCGGGCGGTTTCCACCTGGGCAACAACGCCGCCGACCGCAACTTCCGCACCGCCACCGGCAAGGCCCGGTTCATGCCTCACGCGCTGCCCGAGGAATTGATCAACGCCAAGGTGCTGGCACGCGGCGACAAGCCCGACCTGATCCTGCAGACCCTGCGTTCGCACGACCAGTACAACACTACCCTGTACGGCCTGGATGACCGCTACCGCGGCGTATTCGGCCTGCGCGAAGTGGTGTTCGTCAACGAGGCTGACATTCGCCGGCTGGGCTTCGAGCCGGGTGAGCAGGTGGACCTGGTGTCGCTGTGGGAGGATGGCGTGGAGCGGCGCGTGTCGGGGTTCCGCCTGGTGGCGTATGACGTGCCGGAAGGGCAGGCGGCGGCGTATTACCCGGAGACCAACCCGCTGGTGCCGCTGGAGAGTTATGGCGAGGGGACCTATACGCCGACGTCGAAGTTTGTCGCGATCAAGGTCGAAAAGGCCAAGGTCGGGAACCGGATTGCGGCGGTGTTGGCCTCGGATTGATGGGTTGTCTGTGCTGGCCTCTTCGCGGGTGAACCCGCTCCCACAGGATCACCACAGATTTCAGGGCTGTGGTGATCCTGTGGGAGCGGGTTTACCCGCGAAGAATCCAGCACCGATCAGGATCGATGCACCGGGTAGGCCGTGGTGTACTTCATCTGCTCCATGGCAAAACTTGAGGTGATGTTGGAAAGCCCATCGGTACTGGTGATCAGCTTTTTGTAGAACCGGTCATACGCCGCAATATCCCCCACCACCACCCGCAGCATGTAGTCCCAGTCCCCGGACATGCGATAGAACTCCATCACCTCCTCGAACCCGCTCACGGTAACGGCAAACTGCTCCAGCCAGGCGCTGTCGTGGCGCTGGGTCTTGAGCTGGACGAACACGGTCAGCCCCAGCCCCAGCCGTTCGGGATCGAGCAGGGCGACACGGCCAAGAATGTAGCCGTCGTCCTCCAGGCGCTTGACCCGCTTCCAGCACGGCGTGGTCGACAGGTTGACGGCCTCGGCCAGGTCCTTCAGCGAGAGCGAGGCGTCGCGCTGAAGCAGGGTAAGAATGTGCTGGTCGAAACTGTCCATATCGCGCCATGGCCGTGAAGAAAAATATTTCACAGATTACCCCAAGGCCAGATGATTTGCGTTGTGCGATAGTGACGGCCCTCCCTCTGCCTATGGGCCCGACCATGTCCGACAAGCCGCGCAATTTCGCCACCCGTACCATCCACGCCGGCGAACAGTTCAGCGTCGCCGATAACGCTATCTTCCCGGCCATCGTCACCGCCAGCTCATTCACCAAGCGCAGCCTGGACGACAAGCCGGAATACTCGTACAGCCGCGTCGGCAACCCCACTCGGCATGCCTACGAAACCTGTGTCGCCGCGCTGGAAGAAGGCGTCGGTGCGGTCGCTTGCGCCTCGGGGGTGAGCGCCACCGCGACGGTGCTCGAACTGCTGCCCAAAGATGCCCATGTGGTGGTGATGAACGGCGTGTACGGCGGCACCTTCCGCATCCTGGAGGATTACCGCAGCCGCACCTCGGGCCTGACCACCACCTATGTCGACCTCAACGACCTCGAGGCCGTGGCTGCCGCGATCAAGCCTGAGACCCAGCTGATCTGGATCGAGTCGCCGACCAACCCACTGCTGCACCTGGTCGATATCAAGGCGGTGTGCGACCTGGCCAAGGCGCGGGGCATCCTCACCTGCATCGACAACACCTTCTGCTCACCGTGGAACCAGCGCCCGATCACCTTGGGCGTCGACCTGGTGATGCACTCGGCCAGCAAGTACATCGGCGGCCATTCGGACCTGACCGGTGGCGTGGTGGTGGCGGCCAACGATACGCTGCTGGCGCGCCTGCGTCGTATCAGCATGGCGATTGGCGCCGTGCAGGGGCCGTTCGATTGCTACCTGGCCCTGCGCGGCCTGAAAACCCTGGATGTGCGCATGGAGCGCCAGTGCGCCAATGCCCTGCAGGTGGCACGCTTTCTGGAAAGCCACGCCCAGGTCGAGCAGGTGTATTACCCGGGGCTGGAAAGCCACCCGCAGCATGAACTGTGCAAACGCCAGATGCGCAGCGGCGGGGCGGTGGTGGCGATGAAGGTCAAAGGCGATCGCGCCGCGCTGAACCGCCTGGTGGAGGCGCTGCAGATCTTTGTGCTGGCTGACTCGCTGGGCGGGGTTGAAAGCATGATCAACCACTCGTGGAGCATGTCGCACTGCTCGCTGAGCCCGGAGCAGAAAGGCGTGATGGGGATCAGCGAGAACCTGCTGCGGTTGTCGGTGGGGATCGAGGATTACCGTGACCTGGTCGAGGACCTGGATGGGGCGTTGAACGCGCTGGTTGCTGTTTAAAGGCTGCTGGCCCAATCGCCGGCAAGCCAGCTCCCACAGGGTTCGGAATGTTGTGGTGTACCTGTGGGAGCTGGCTTGCCGGCGATTGGGCCGGTGAGTTCGATAAAGATGTCAGGTCAGGATTTGGGCGGATGGATGATCCGTTCGATCTTGTCCTTGATCAGCAGCCGCTCCTTGCGCAAGCGGTTGACGGCATCGTCGTTGGTACCGTTACCCTCGGCGGCCACCACCTCCTTGTCCTTGGCGTTGTATTCCTTGTGCAGTGCGTGCAGCGCCTGGTCTTTGTCGATGAGCGCCTGGAAGTCGTCAGCGGTAACGTGCAGGTCAGCGAGCAGATCATGCGGAACTGGCATTTCTTCACCTCTGTCAGGGTTGTCGGTTAGGTCCTGACCACTGAGGATAGCCTGCCTTTGCGCTGGCGGTTGAGGGTTGCCAGGCTGAATGGCAGCTGAATCAAGTCCAGGTAATTGATAAAAGCCGCTGACTCACGAAATTGTTACCAACTTTTTCACGAAAAATTGATGCCCTGCTTTCTAGAGTTCGCCCAACTTTCCCACGGTGTCATTTGGCCGGGGGTTGATAATCACTCTTGAATGCGAACACTGATGCTCAACTTCAAACCCCTGCGGACTGAATGGGTCACGCTGCTGGCCAGCCTTTACCTGCTGATTGGCATGAACATGTTTCTCTGGGGGCACCTGCAAGAGGTCGTGCCCGCCGGCCTGTCCGGGCTGTGGCTGAGCCTGGCGTTCGCCGTGCTGATGCTGTTTGCATTCAACCTGATATTGACGCTGTTTGCCTTCCGTTATGTATTGAAACCGCTGTTGATCCTGATGTTCATGAGTGGCGCCGGCGTCGCTTACTTCATGAATCAATACGGTGTACTTATTGACGCCGGCATGTTCCGCAACATGGCTGAGACCAATACGGCCGAAGTACTCGATTTGATGTCGTTGAAGTTTGCCGCTTATATCCTGCTGCTGGGTGTATTGCCTTCACTGCTGCTGTGGAAAGCGCCCATCGCCTACCGTGCCTGGCACCGCGAGCTGCTGGGCAAGCTGGTAGTCAGTGGCGCCTGCGTAGTGGCCCTGGGTTCGGTGGCACTGGTCAACTACCAGGGCTTGTCGTCGCTGTTTCGCAACCACCACGAACTGCGCCTGATGCTCACCCCCAGCAATATCGTCGGTGCCTCCATTGGTTATGTCAGCGAGCGTGTCGGTACTGCATCGCGCCCGTTCCAGCACTACGGCGAAGATGCCAGGCGCGATGCCGCCTGGCAAAAGCATGAACGCAAGTCGCTGACCGTACTGGTGGTCGGTGAAAGTGCGCGGGCAGACCATTTCGGTGTACTGGGTTACGACCGTGACACCACGCCGAACCTGGCCAGGCAGCAGGGCCTGCTGGCGTTTTCCGACGTGCACTCGTGCGGTACGGAAACCGCCGTTTCGGTGCCGTGCATGTTCTCGGGCATGAAGCGCAAGGACTACGACGCCCGGGTGGCAAAGAACCGCGAAGGGCTGCTGGACATCCTCCAGCGGGCCGGCCTGGCCGTGCAGTGGCGCGACAACCAGTCGGGCTGCAAGGGCACCTGCGACCGCGTGCAGTTCATCGATGTCAGCAACCTCAAGGACCCCGAGTTGTGCGCCAATGGCGAGTGCCATGACCAGATCCTGCTGCAGGGCCTGGGCGAGCTGATCGACAATCTCGACAAGGACACGGTGCTGGTACTGCACCAGATGGGCAGCCACGGCCCCGAGTATTTCAAGCGCTACCCTGGCGCCGACCAGCGCTTCGCCCCGGTGTGCCAGAGCAACGCCCTGAACCAGTGCAGCGAGCAGGAAATCATCAACGGCTATGACAATACCCTGGCCTATACCGACAAGGTGCTGTCTTCGTTGATCGATACCCTGCGCAGCAAGCAGGAGAAGGTCGACACAGCCATGATCTACCTGTCCGACCACGGCGAATCGCTGGGCGAGTACAACCTGTTCCTGCACGGCACGCCTTATGCCATCGCCCCCGAGCAGCAGAAGCATGTGCCGCTGCTGACCTGGTTCTCCGACAGCTACAAGGAGGACTTCGGCGTCGACACCGACTGCCTCGCCAAGCTCAGCGATGCCCCGCTGTCGCAGGACAACCTGTTCCATTCGATGCTCGGCCTGTTGCAGGTGCACACCGAGGTGTACCAACAGTCGCTGGACATGTTCGCCAGCTGCCGCCCCTGGTTGACGGCCAAGCGCTGAAGCCCGTCGCGGTCGTGCAGGCTTGCGCTGTCCCTGTCTGCGGACAAGCCCGTGCCATGCACCGTGTCGCCTTCTTCGCGGGTGCGCCCGCCACCACAGGGGCGGCCCCGCACATGCAAAATTGCACCATTGATCGATATCAAGGATGGCCCGGGTTTCACCAGCAGTGCCCGCGCCGTATATACTGCGCGCCAATGTTAGTGGGAGAGCCTCGTGGCCATCGAAATACACTGGATCCGTGACGACCAGAGCCTGGCCGAACACTGCCGCGACTGGTGCAAATTGCCCTTCGTCGCCGTCGACACCGAATTCATGCGGGTCGACACGTTTTACCCGAAAGCCGGGCTGATCCAGATCGGCGACGGCGTGCGGGCTTTCCTCATCGACCCGTTGCTGATCAGCAACTGGCAGCCGCTGGGCGAACTGCTCGAAGATGCCGGTGTGGTGAAGGTACTGCACGCCTGCAGCGAAGACCTTGAAGTGCTGCTGCGCCTGACCGGCAAGCTGCCTCAACCGCTGTTCGACACCCAGCTGGCCGCCGGGTACCTGAACCTGGGGTTCTCCATGGGCTATTCGCGCCTGGTGCAAGAGGTGCTGGGCATCGAGTTGCCCAAGGGCGAAACCCGCTCCGACTGGCTGCAACGCCCGCTGTCCGAGACCCAGGTCAGCTATGCCGCCGAGGATGCCGTGCACCTGGCCGAGCTGTTTACCGCCCTGCGCCCGCGCCTGTCCGACGACAAATATGCCTGGGTGCTGGAAGACGGCGCCGAACTGGTTGCCCAGCTGCGCCGCGAAGTCGAGCCCGAAAGCCTCTACCGCGACGTCAAGCTGGCCTGGAAGCTGGCGCCTCAGCAACTGGCGGTACTGCGTGAGCTGTGCGCCTGGCGCGAGCGCGAAGCGCGCAACCGCGATGTGCCGCGCAACCGCATCCTCAAGGAGCACTCGCTGTGGCCTATTGCCAAGAGTCAGCCGAGCAACCTGTCGGCGCTGGCCAAGATCGACGATATGCACCCGCGCACCATTCGCCAGGACGGTGAGTTCCTTATTCAGCTGATCAAGCGCGCCGCCAGCCTGCCTGCCGAGCAGTGGCCAGCGGTGTTGCCCGAGCCTCTGCCGATCGAGGCCGCCGGCATCCTCAAGCAGCTGCGCGCCATCGGTCAGGCCGAAGGTGAGCGCCTGGGCATTGTCCCCGAGCTGATGCTGCGCAAGAAGGCCCTGGAAGCGCTGCTCAAGAGCGGCTACCCGAACGGCCCTTATCAACTGCCCGATTCGCTGCGCGGCTGGCGCCGTGAGCGCATGGGCCAGGCCCTGCTGGACAACCTGGCAGGCGCCGGAGAGACCCGATGAAACGCATTTGCTCGATCTACAAGAGCCCCCGCAAGAACGAAATGTACCTGTACGTGCTCAAGGCCGACGGCCTGGACCGCGTACCCGAAGCCCTGCTGCCGGCCTTTGGTACCCCTATTCACGCCTTCGACCTGGTGCTCACCCCCGAGCGCAAGCTGGCGCGCGAGGACATCACCAAGGTGCTGGAGAACCTCGAAAACCAGGGCTACCACCTGCAGATGCCGCCGTTGGAAGATGAATACATCGAGCACCTGCCTGAAGAGCTGCTGCGCCGTAACGACCCGGTCTGATCATGCGAGTACTGATCGCTGAGCATGACCATGCCCGTTACGCCGAGCTGTTGCACGAAGCCGCCCCAGACGCAGAAATCCTGACCAGCGGAGACTCTGCCGAACTGGCCCGCCAGGCAGCACAATGCCCGGTGTGGCTGGGCCAGCCAGACCTGCTGGCAACCCTGCTGCGGCAGGGGCTCAAGCCGGCCTGGATGCAGTCGACCTGGGCCGGTGTCACGCCGTTGCTGGCCGAAGGCCTGCCGCGTGATTACCGCCTGAGCCGTGCGGTGGGCATCTTCGGCCAGGTGATGGCCGAGTACATGCTCACCTATATGCTCGGCCACGAGCGCGAAGTGCTGTCGCGACTGGTCAGCCAGGTGGAGCGGCGTTGGGATGACCGCCCGGGGTGCAGCCTTGAAGGGCGCAAGGTGCTGATTGTCGGTACCGGTGACATTGGCCAGCGTGTGGCCGAGTTCCTGCAGCCATTTGGCGTGGCGTTGTACGGCGTTGCCAGCAGCGCCCGTGCACAGGCGCCGTTCGTCGAGGTGGCGGCGCTGGCCGACCTGCCGCGCATGGTCGGGCAAGTGGACTACGTGCTCAACCTGTTGCCGGATACCCCGGCCACCCATGACCTGTATGACGCGGCGCTGTTCAAGTGCTTCCAGCCCACTACGCTGTTCATCAATGCCGGGCGTGGCGTGGCGGTGGTCGATGCCGACCTGGTAGCGGCACTGAAGGAAGGCCACTTGGCCGGCGCGGTGATCGATGTGTGCCGGCAGGAGCCACTGCCCAAGCAGCACCCGTTCTGGACCGCCTGGGGCTTGCTGCTGACCGGGCACAGCTCGGCGCCTACCTCCCCGGCGGCGATGGTGCGGTTGTTTGTCGAGAATGTGCGGGCGTATGAAGCAGGGCAGGGGATGCGTGGCGAAGTCGACTTCGCTCGGGGCTATTGATTTGCAGTGCTTGTACCGGCCTCTTCGCGGGTGAACCCGCTCCCACACAGCTTGCAAAGTACCTGAGTAATGTGGGTACCTGTGGGAGCGGGTTCACCCGCGAAGAGGCCGGTACAGCCGACACAAGGCTTACAGGCTGAAATCACCCTCGGCAGCCAGCTCGCTCAACGGCTTGCGCGGGGTCGGCGCTTCACGGGCCTGCAGCGCCTCGTCCAGGCTGGCCTTGTCACAGAGCTTGCCGATCGCCACCATGGCATGCAGCACGTAGCCTTCGGGCACCTTCAGTTCCTGACGCGCCAGGTCCTGGTCGAAACCGGCCGTGCCATGGGTATGCCAGCCGCTGATGCTGGCCTGCAGGGCCAGGTGGCCTCAGGCGGAGCCTGTGTCGAAGGTATGCCACAGCGCCGGCTTTTCTTCCGTGGCGCCAGGTGCCGCGAAGGTGGTCTTGGACATGATCAGCACCAGCGCCGACGCCTGTTGCGCCCAGCTGCGGTTGAACGGCACCAGCAGGTTCAGGTAACGCTCCCAGTTTGGTGTGTCACGGCGGGCATAAAGAAAGCGCCAAGGCTGCGAGTTGCAACGACTGACAAGCGGTCTGGCTTTGCCGAAGGCCAGGCTCTAGACTGGCGCCGCCGCGCGCCGTGGCCCCAAGATGAATGCAGGAACTCCGTGTGATGATCGCTGAAAACGCGCCGTTCTGGCGGCGCAAGACCCTCGAACAACTCAGCCCGCAAGAGTGGGAGTCGCTGTGCGACGGGTGCGGCCTGTGCTGCCTGCAAAAGCTGGAAGACGAGGACGACAACAGCGTCTATTACACGCGTATCGCCTGCAAGCTGCTGGACCTCGAAACCTGCCAGTGCAGCGACTACCCCAATCGTTTCGCCCACGTGCCTGACTGCATCCAGCTCACCCCGGGCAAGGCCGACCAGTTCAAGTGGCTGCCCAGCACCTGTGGCTACCGCCTGGTCAGCGAGGGCAAGGACCTGCCGGCCTGGCACCACCTGATCTGCGGTGACCGCAAGCAGGTGCATGAACAGCGTATTTCCCAGTCGGGGCGTATGCTCAGTGAGCACGATGTGCACGAAGACGACTGGGAAGACCACCTGATCTTCCGCGCCAGCTGAGCGGCGCGGCCCGCTGCCACGGGGAACAAGGAGTTTCTGTATGCGTTGTCAGCTGTTGTTGCTTGTAGGCCTGATGGCCAGTGCGCCCGCCTGGGCAAAAAAGGTCGATCTTGATTACCAGGTGCGCCTGTTACCGGCCAGTGGCCAGGCCGAGGTCCGCCTCACCCTGGCCGACGGCAGCGCAGTGCGCAGCCTGGATTTCGACCTGGGCAAGGCCGGGGCCTACAGCGGTTTCCAGGCTGATGGCCAATGGCAGTTGCAGGGCCAGCGCGGCGTGTGGCAGCCCGCAGCGGGCAAGACCAGCCTCAGCTACCGCGTGCAGTTGGACCAGAAGCTCGGCAGCGGTGCCTATTCATCGCGAATCACCCCGCACTGGGCGCTGTTCATGGGCGACCAGCTGGTGCCACCGGCGCGCCTCGACCAACAGGACGGCACCGAGCTGGTGGCGCGCCTGGCGTTCGACCTGCCCGATGGCTGGAAGAGCATCGAGACATCCTGGCCGCGCGTGGGCAAGGACAAGTTCCGCATCGACAACGTTTCGCGCCTGTTCGACCGCCCGACCGGCTGGATGCTTGCCGGTGACCTGGGCAGCCGCCGCGCCCGCCTGGGCGATACCGAGGTGACCGTGGCCGCGCCGGTCGGGCAGGGCATGCGGCGCATGGACAGCCTGACCTTGCTGACCTTTGTGTGGCCGCAGTTGCAGGCGGTGTTCCCGCGCAACCCGCCCAAGCTGCTGCTGGTCGGTGCCCGGGACGGCATGTGGCGCGGCGCGATGGCGGCGCAGGGTTCTCTGTACCTGCACAGCGCCCGGCCGATGGTGAGCGAGAACGGCAGCAGCCCGTTGCTGCGCGAAGTGGTGCAGTTGTTTGCGCAGATCCGTGGGCGCGACGGCAATGACTGGCTCGTGGAAAGCCTGACCGATTATTACGCCAGCGAGTTGCTGCGCCGTTCGGGCGGGGTGAGCGATGACCGTTACCTGGCCTGGCAGGCACGGCTGAGCAAGCAGGGCGCCAAGGTCACCCGGCTCAAGGCTGACCGCGCAACGCCGGCCCAGGTGGCGCGTGGGGTGATGCTGTTGCAGGCGCTGGACAAGGAAATCCGCATACACACCCAGGCCAAGCGTTCGCTCGATGATGTGGTGCGGGGGCTGATGCGGTTGCCCAGCGTCAGTACCGAGGACTTTGTGCAGATCAGCGAGAACGTGCTGGGGCGGCGTTCCGAGGTGTTGCAGAGCAAAGCGTTGCGCTAAGCATTTCTTTACCTGTACCGGCCTCTCCGCGGGCGCGCCCGCTCCCACCGTGGGTTACTGATTGGCAGGTTGTTGCTCTCCGGTGCTGGCCCTATCGCCGGCAAGCCAGCTCCCACAGGTACTGCACTGCCTTCCAGACTTGCGCACAACCCGTGGGAGCGGGCAAGCCCGCGAAGAGGCCAGCACAGGCTGGTGATATGCATGCAGCCACGAGCCCTTTGTGGGAGCTGGCTTGCCGGCGATAGGGCCCGCCCAGGCAGTGCAAAATCAACCGCCAGCCAACGGATCCTTGCCAGTCACCGTCACCCCGCGCGTCGCCGCCTCGGCACTGGCCTTCAGTGCCTCCAGCTCCGCCCCGCTGCGCTGTATGTCCGCACGCAACCGTTGGTACTCCTGCCGATGGCGCCGCCACCAGGCCTTGGTCGAGCAATGGCCGCTGACCCCGCGCGCCACCGCCAAACCACCCACCACCATCTGCAGCATGCCGACCAGGCCGCCATGGCGCAGGCCCTTGCTCAGCATCAGCGCCCCACCGGCCAGCGAACTGACCCGTTCCAGGCCATGAACATTGTGCTCGGACTGCGCTGCCGGGGAATGAATATCAAGCATGGCAAAGCCTCCTTGGGAAGTGTAAGCAGCTGACCTGCCCGCCGCCGCCATCGTTCAGTCGGCACGCCAAACGACATGCCCTGTCGCGGCGAAGGCGCTGCTAATGCCGCAGGCGTAGTGCTCAATAACTGGCTCCCGCACCTCGATGCCTGATTCTTTGCCCTGAGCATGACGGGTGCTGCTGACCCAAGCGGCATGCGCGGCGCGAGGCCTTGTCAGCTGCGTAAGTCTGACGGGTCTGAATGAAAGAGAAGCTCCTGCATGCAAGGTTTTTTTTGTTTGTGCGGTCCGTGTCGGGCGGGCCCTCATCGCCCATTTGTCTGAAATGGATAAATACCTGTCCGGTTTGGCAATGCAGCTTCAAGGGTGTTTAATCTCACCTCTAAAAACCGCTCCAAGCCTTGAAAACAAAGGCCCAGACAGTTTTCACCGTTCATCGAAAATGCTGTAGACACATTGTCTAACAGTGCCATATAGTCGTTATACAAATAGTAGACATAGCGCTATGACAACAAAGAAGGCCGCCATGAAAGCCACCGTTCAACCACTCACCGCAGAAGTGCCGCAGGACCGCAAAGCCGTCCTTGCAGAAGCACTGCGCCGCCGGATCCTCAGTATGGAACTGGCCCCGGGCGCCGTGGTGGACGAGCTGGCCCTGTGCGACGAGTTTGGCCTGTCGCGTCCCCCGGTGCGTGAGCTGCTGCGCCAGATCGCCGCCGAAGGCTACATCGAGCTGGAGGCCAACCGCGCGCCACGCGTCGCCGCCATGAACCACGAGTCGCTGCACAGCTTCTATGTGGCCGCCCCGCTTATCTACGTTGCCACCACCCAACTGGCCGCCACCTACGCCAGCGCCGAAGAAATCGAAGTGCTCAAGGCCATTCAGGCCCAGTTCCGCCGCGCCATCGAAGAGCGTGACGTGGAAAACCGTGTGCTCTACAACGACGCCTTCCACCTCGAAATCGGCCGGATGGCGCACAACGACTACCTGATGCCGAGCCTGCGTCGCCTGCTGATCGACCACACCCGGCTGGGCAAGATCTTCTATCGCCACCCGACCACCGATGACATGCAGCGCGACCTCGAGGCGGCCTGCGAGCAGCACGAGCAGATGATCCAGGCCATCGAGCGCCGCGACCCGCAGATGGCTGGCCATCTGGTGCGCGAGCACTTCGAGCTGTCGCGCCGGCGCATGGCCGAGTACGCCGCACCGCAAGGGCTGGATGTACCGATCCAGATATGAAAGACCAAGGTCAGGGCCGCCGCTGCTGACCACACGACAACGACAAGATCCAGGTTAGTGACATGACAAGAATAAGTTCGTTACCTGCTGATGACGCCACCTGTGGCTGGTATCACCTGAGCAAGCCCCGCACGCCAAGGCCGACCCACAGTGGTAACAGCCAGGCACGCTGGGTGGTGGTCGGCGCCGGTTTCACCGGCCTGGCTGCCGCGCGCCAGCTGGCAACGAACTTTCCGGATGACGAAATCGTGCTGGTCGAAGCCCAGGAAGTCGGCTTTGGCACCTCCGGGCGCAACGCCGGTTTTGCCATCGACCTGCCGCACGACATCGGCGCCGAGGACTACATAGGCGACATCGACATCGCCAAGACCGTGCTCAAGCTCAACCTGGGCGGCCAGGAATACCTGAAGGAACTGATCGAACGCTACGACATCGAGTGCCAGTTCCGTCATTGCGGCAAATATCAGGCGGCCATCGAAGACCGCGGCATTGCCGTGCTGGATGCTTACCGCCGCGGCCTGGACAAGCTCGGCCAGCCCTACGAAGTGATCGAAGGGCGCGATTTGCCCGATCACATCGGTACGCACTTCTACCGCAAGGGTCTGTTCACCCCAGGCACTGCTCTGTTGCAGCCTTCGGCGCTGGTAAAAGGCCTGGCCGACAGCCTGCCGGGCAACGTGTCGCTGTACGAGAAGACGCCGATCACCGACGTTCAGTACGGCGACAAGGTGGTGCTGCGCCACGCCAACGGTTCGATTACCGCCGACAAGCTGGTACTCACCACCAACGCGTTCGGCATGAGCTTCGGCTTCCTCAAGGGCCGCATGCTGCCGGTGTTCACCTACGGCAGTCTCACCCGCCCGCTGACCGAGCAAGAGCAGGCGCGCCTGGGTGGCAAACCCTACTGGGGCGTGATCCCTGCCGACCCGTTCGGCACCACCATGCGCCGCACCGTCGACAACCGCCTGCTGATTCGCAACAGCTTCAGCTACAACCCCGACGGGCGCAGCAACCGCAAATACCTGGAGCGTTTCGTCCAGCGTCACCGCGAATCGTTCGCCCGGCGCTTCCCGATGCTGCCCGGGGTCAACTTTGAATATACCTGGGGCGGTGCATTGGCACTGTCGCGCAACCACATGGGCTTCTTTGGCAAGTTGGCGCCCAATGTAGTTGGCGCACTGTGCTGCAATGGCCTGGGCGTTACCCGTGGCACGGTCACCGGCAAGTTGCTGGCCGACTGGCTGGCCGGTGACAAGAACCAACTGATCGAGTTTTTGCTGAATGCCCCCGGGCCTTGCGCCAACCCGCCGCAGCCTTTGGTTTCACTGGGCTTGAACGCCAACCTGATGTGGGGGCAGTTCCGCGCTGGCCAGGAAAGCTGAGCGCTGAGGAGTTGTAATTTGAATACTTGATGCCGGAGGTTATTTAGCCGGCACGGGCACTCTTTGCCCGAAATCAATGATTGGCCAGCAGGCCATTCACCCGGGGCTGAGTGCTGTATTCAGTTTCGCGGACTCGCTCGCCTTGAAAATGTGCATGTAGCAGAGTGGTAGGAACAACAATGACAAGTACCAATGTTTCGATTGAAGATGTACCGATCAACAACTTCCACCAGTTGCTGACCTTGCGTTCCGGTGGCGGTTCGTTCGTCGACGGCTATGTATTGAGCATCATTGGCGTGGCCATGGTGCAGATGTCTGCAGGCCTCAGCCTGACCAGTTTCTGGCAGGGCATGATTGCCGCCTCGGCGCTGATCGGCATTTTCTTCGGTGGCTTCTTCGGCGGTTGGCTGACTGACCGCTTTGGCCGCAAACGCGTGTTTTTCGTCGGCCCGACCTTGTTCATCCTGGCCTCGGTGGCGCAGTTCTGGGTGGAATCGGCGCTGGCCCTGTTCCTGCTGCGCTTTGCCATCGGCATTGCGGTGGGTATCGAATACCCGGTCGCCACCTCGCTGCTGGTGGAGTTCCTGCCCAAGAAAAACCGTGGCCCACGCCTGGCCACCCTGACCGTGCTGTGGTTCGCCGGTGCTGCCACTGCCTACCTGGCGGGTGAGGCGATTTTGCGCCACGGCGGCGACGATGCCTGGCGCCTGGTATTGGCCAGTGCCGCCGTGATCGGTGCGCTGCTGTTCGCAATTCGCCTGGGCACCCCGGAATCACCGCGCTGGTTGATCAGCAAAGGCCGTTCGGCCGAAGCCGAACAGGTGATCAAGCGCGTGTACGGCAACGGTTTTTCACTGAAAAACCTGCCGGAGGAGCCCAAGACCCACAAGCTGTCGTTCCTCAGCCTGCTGCACTCCGGCTACGGCAAGCGCATGCTGTTTGTCACCATGTTCTGGACCTGCTCGGTGATCCCGGTGTTCGCCGTCTACGCGTTCGCCCCCCGGGTGCTGGGCGCACTCAACCTGAAGGGTGACTGGGCATCGATCGGTTCGATCGCCATCACGTTCCTGTTCGTGGTCGGCTGCATCATCGGCACCCGCCTGCTGAACACCATCGGCCGCCGCACCACGTTGCTGCACAGCTTCTTCTGGTCAGGGCTGGCGCTGCTGGGCCTGGGTGCCTTCAGCAACGGTAACGAGATGCTCATCCTGGCCCTGTTCGGCGCCTATGCGCTGTTCATCGGTGGCGCCCAGGTGTTGCAGCTGGTGTACCCCAACGAACTGTTCCCGACCGAGATCCGCGCTGGCGCGGTGGGTGTGGGCACCTCGATGTCGCGCATCGGCGCTGCCGTCGGCACCTGGCTGGTGCCCATCGCGCTCGACAGCTACGGCATCGGCGCAACCATGTATGCCGCCGCCGTGGTCACCTTCGTCGGCCTGGCCTTCTCGCTCGCCCTGGCACCGGAAACCCGTTCGCTGAACCTGCAACAAGCGGCTTCGCTGGGCTGAACCCTTACAACCTGCCGCAGCGACGTTGCGCTGCGGCCTTTACAACACTGAGCAACGCACTGGAGAACCTACCGTGAAATTCGAAGGCATCTACACCCCGGCAATTACTCCGCTGGCTGCGGACGGCTCGATCGACAAGGCGGCGTTCGCCGAAGTCCTCGAATACCTGGTCGACTCGAAAATCCACGGCGTGATCATCGGTGGCTCCACCGGCGAGTACTACGCCCACACCACCCAAGAGCGCATCGAGCTGGCCGCCCAGGCCAAGGACGTGCTCAACGGCCGCCTGCCGCTGATCGTCGGCACCGGTGGCATCCGCACCGAAGACGCCGTGGCCTTCGCCCAGCACGCCAAGGAAATCAAGGCTGACGCCCTGCTGGTGGGCACCCCGCCATACGCGCTGCCGACCCAGCAGGAAATCGCCCTGCACGTCAAAGCTGTCGACGCCGCCGCCGGCCTGCCGATCATGCTCTACAACTACCCGGGCCGCATGAGCGTGAGCATGGGCGAGGAGTTCTTCGATGCCGTTGCCGATGTGAAAAACATCGTCGCCATCAAGGAAAGCTCCGGTGACATGGCCCAGCTGCACCGCCTGGCCATCCACCGCCCGAACATCCAGCTGTCGTGCGGCTGGGACGACCAGGCCCTGGAATTCTTCGCCTGGGGCGCCCAGAGCTGGGTCTGCGCCGGCTCCAACTTCATCCCGCGCGAGCACGTGGCCCTGTACGAGGCCTGCGTGATCGAGAAGGACTTCGCCAAAGGCCGCAAGATCATGGCTGCCATGATGCCGCTGATGGACTTCCTCGAAGGTGGCAAGTTTGTCCAGGCGATCAAGAACGGTGTAGCCCTGAACGGCCTGAAGACCGGCGGCGTGCGCAAGCCGCTGTACGACCTGAATGAGGCCGAGAAGCAAGAACTCAAGCGCGTGGTCACCGAACTCAAGGCCACCATCGCACAGATCAAATAAGGAGCCGGGACCATGGCTGATTTGCTGAGCAAGGAACAATACGCGGCCATTGCCGCCGAACTGCAGCTGCGCACCCAGGCGTTCATCGACGGTGAATTCCGCGACGCCATTTCGGGCCGCACCTTCGTCACCACCAACCCGGCTACCGGCAAGCAGCTGGCAGAAGTCGCCGCCTGTGACGTGCAGGATGTCGACGTTGCCGTGGCTGCCGCCAAGCGCGTGTTCGAGGAAGGCACCTGGTCGAAGATGCAGCCGAACGACCGCAAGCACGTGCTGCAGAAGTTCGCCCAGCTGCTGGAAGACAACGCCCACGAGCTGGCGGTGCTGGAAGCGCTGGACAGCGGCAAGCCGGTCAGCGAGTGCCAGAACGTCGACGTGCCGGAAACCATCCACACCATTCGCTGGCACGCCGAGCTGATCGACAAGATCTACGACGCCACTGCCCCGACCGGCAACGCTGCCGTGACCATGGTGGTGCGTGAAGCCATCGGCGTGGTCGGCCTGGTGCTGCCGTGGAACTTCCCGCTGCTGATGCTGGCCTGGAAAATCGCCCCGTCGCTGGCCGCCGGTTGCTCGATCGTGGTCAAGCCCGCCAAGGAAACCACCCTCAGCGCCCTGCGCGTGGCCGAGCTGGCCCATGAGGCTGGCATCCCGGCCGGTGTGTTCAACCTGGTGCCTGGCGGTGGCCGTGAAGTGGGCGAAGCCATTGGCCGCCACATGGACATCCCGATGGTCAGCTTCACCGGCTCCACCGATACCGGCCGCCTTTTCCTGAAGTACGCTGCCGAGTCCAACCTCAAGCGCATCGTTCTGGAGCTGGGTGGCAAGAACCCGGCCGTGGTCATGAACGACTGCGAAGACCTGAACGAAGTGGCCGAATTTGTCACTGCCGGTGCGTTCTGGAACATGGGCGAAAACTGCTCTGCATCGTCGCGCCTGATCGTCCACAAGGACGTCAAGGACGAGCTGCTGAGCCTGATCGGCAAGCACCTGAAGGACTGGAAGCTGGGCGACCCGCTCGACCCGGACAACCGCCTGGGCGCCATGGTCAGCAAGTCGCACTTCGAGAAGGTCAAGTCGTACCTGGAATACGCGGCCGAGCACAAGCTTGACGTCGTTCAAGGTGGCGAAGCGGAACAGGGCGTGTTCATTCAGCCGACCATCGTCGACAACGTTGGCCGTGACAACAAGCTGTTCATCGAGGAAATCTTTGGCCCGGTGCTGAGCGTGACCAGCTTCGAGACCATCGACGAGGCGATCGAACTGGCCAACGATACCGTCTACGGCCTGGCTGCCTCGGCCTACACCGGCAGCCTGCGCAATGCGCTGCGCCTGTCGCGTGAAATCCGCGCGGGCGTGGTCACGGTCAACTGCTTCGGCGAAGGTGATGTCACCACGCCGTTCGGTGGCTACAAAGAGTCTGGTTTCGGTGGGCGCGACAAGTCGATCTGGGCCCACGACCAGTACACGGAGCTGAAGACCATCTGGATCAACGCTTCGTGATCCGAGCAAGACCGGTGCTGTTCTGACGGAGCTCAGCACCTGGCCGCTTTTGTGGTGGCTGTGCGGGCCTCATCGCCGGCAAGCCAGCTTTCACAGGTACCCGCAGTCTTCACGGCCTGCGCACTTCCTGTGGGAGCTGGCTTGCCGGCGATGAGGCCGGTACAGGCACTGCAAGTGCGGCCTTTTTCCTTACTTGAACTTGGGCCCCGAACGGGTATTCAACCCTTTGGCCAAACGGTCATACAGCACCACATTCACCGTCGCCGCCAGGTTCATGCAACCTTCGGTCGGGATATAGATGGTCTCTTCACACCACGCCCGCACATCCTCGCTCAACGAACCATCCTCCGGCCCGAAGATATAGATGGCCCGGTCCGGGTGAGTGTATTCGGGCAGCGGCCGCGCGCCCTCCACCAGCTCTACCGCTACCGGTGTGCACCCCAGCGGGATGATGCGCTGCAGGTCGTCGATGCCGATCAGGGGAATGTCGTAGTGCACGCGCTTGGTGTCGGTGACGAAGTCACGGGCGCGTTCGTAGCGTTTGCCGGTATAGAACACCGAATTGACGCCATAGCAGCCGGCGGCGCGCATCACCGAGCCGACGTTTTCGGCAGACTTGGGGTTGAACAGGCCGATGCAGCTGTATCGTTTGTTTGCCACGTACCGGGGCCCTTCGCGAAAAAAGCGCGATTATACGGGCTGCCCGGTAGCAGCGGGGGGCGAATCGATGGTCAGTCTTTCTTCATCATCCCGGCCAGCGCGGCAAACGGGTTGTGGGTGGCCTTGGCAATGCTCGGGGTGCTGAGCGAGCCATCGCTGAAGTACTGCTGGTCGGTGTAGCGCGAGTGCTCGTTGTCGTGGCAGTACAGGCACAGCAGCTCCCAGTTGGAGCCGTCCTGCGGGTTGTTGTCGTGGTTGTGGTCACGGTGGTGCACGGTCAGCTCGCTCAGGCGCTTGCCGGCGAATTCACGGGCACAGCGGCCGCAGACGTGCGGGTACATTCTCAGGGCCTTGTCGCGGTAGCCCATTTCCTTGTCGCGCTTGGCATCGGCCAGGATGCGGTCCAGGCGCGCGGTGGCGGCGGCGGAAGAGGTGGCGCTCATGGTGTTTCCTTTGTTCTGATCAGGCAGATGACGGTTATGGCATTGAGTCTAGCGCGCTTGCCGGGCAGGCGGACAGGCGAAAGCTTCGATTTAGGCGTAGCCTGTAGGAAGGTTCCCGACAGGAGGTTGCTGATGTTTCACGCGATCCTCGCCGCGCTGGTTGTGGCTGGCCTGCCCTTGGCTGAAGCCGCCAGTACACCCCCCCGGCTGACCACGCCGGTGCCGGGTGCACCGGGTACGCCAACGCCCACGCCTTACCCGCAGATAACCCCGAGCACACCGCCCAAGGCCTATGACAGCCAGCCGGGGGCACCGTTGTTGCCGCCGATGCCGGTGCCCGGGCCGCCTAAGGACCAGCCATTGCCGGGGATCCGGCCAGAGCCTGCGAAGCCGGCGGGGCAGGATGATTGAACAACTCCGGTCGACACCAGCCCCCTGTGGGAGCGGGTTCACCCGCGAACACGGGCGAAGCCCGTGCCATCCTCCGCGGACCCTTTTTCGCGGGTAAACCCGCTCCCACAGGGACGGCGCACGGGCTCAACTGTAAATTTTACACCACACCCAGCTCGCCAAACACGAACGCATACTCCAGGGCCACATCCTTCAACCCCTGATACCGCCCGCTCATTCCGCCATGCCCGGCGCCCATCTCGGTCTTGAGCAGCAGCAGGTTGCTGTCGGTCTTGCGCGTGCGTAGCCGTGCCACCCACTTGGCCGCTTCCCAGTACTGCACGCGGCTGTCGTTGTAACCCGCCACCACCAGCATCGCCGGGTAGGCCTGCGCCTTCACGTTTTCATAGGGGGCGTAGGCCTTGATTCGCTCGTATACCTGCGGCTCTTGAGGGTTGCCCCATTCGTCGTACTCGGTCACGGTCAGCGGCAGCTCGGGGTCGAGCATGGTGTTGAGCACGTCGACGAACGGTACTTCGGCAATCGCACAACGGAACAGCTCGGGACGCAGGTTCAGCACCGCGCCGATCAGCAGGCCCCCGGCGCTGCCGCCACTGATGGCCAGGCGTTCGGCAGCGGTCACGCCTTCGGCGATCAGGTGCTCGGCGCAGGCAATGAAGTCGCTGAAGGTGTTGTGCTTGTGCTCCTGCTTGCCAGCGCGGTACCACGCCTCGCCCAGTTCGCCGCCGCCGCGCACATGGGCGATGGCAAAGGCCACGCCGCGTTCCAGCAGGCTCAGGCGGGCATGCGAGAACCACGGGTCCAGGCTCTCGCCGTAGGCACCGTAGCCATACAGGTAAAGCGGCACGGTCTGGCCAAGGTCCTGGCGGCGGCGCACCAGGCTGATCGGCACCTGGGTACCGTCCGCCGCAGTGGCCCACAGGCGCTCGCTGACATAGTCATCGGCATCGAATGCACCTAGCACCGGGGTTTGCTTGAGCACAGCCTGCTCGCCGCTGGCGAGTTCCAGCTGGCGTACCTGCGCCGGGCGGTTGAGTGCCTCGTAGCGCAGGCGGATGCGCGTGCTGGCGAACTCCAGGCTGTCCTGCACGTACAGGCTGTAGGCGGCGTCTGGTAGCTCGACGCGGTAGGCCGGCAGGCCCTGCGGGCGCACGTCGATGATCGGCAGGCCGCCCTCGCGCAGGCTCAGGGTCAGGGCGCCGGCATTCAGGCTGAGGCCTTCGAGCATGATCGCGTCGCGGTGCGGCACCAACACCTGCCATTGCTCACGGCGTGGTACCGGCGAGACCTGGGCGTGGTACAAGGCGAAGTTGATGCCGTCCTGGTTGGTGCGGATGAACCAGCGCCACTCGCCATCGAGCTGGCCGTGGTCGGGGAAGTATTCGTGGCCTTCGACCCGCGGCGCCAGGCAGGTGAACGGCGCCTGCGCGGTTTCGGCGTCCAGCACCCAGGCCTCGCTGGTGGTCTTGCTGTTCAGCAGCAAGACCAGCTGGCGTTCGGAGCTGGTGCGGTAGCAGTGCAGGAAGAAGCGCCCGTCAGGCTCTTCGAACACGGTTTGGGCGTTGTCGCTGCCCAGCGTGTGGCGACGCAGGCGCCAGGGCCGGTGGGTGTCGTCCAGCTCGGCGAAAAACAGTGTCTGGCTGTCGTTGGCCCAGGTCAGGCTGCCGTCGCAGTCGTCGAAGGGCAGGGTGGTGACGCTGCCGCTGGCCAGGTCCTTGACGTACAGGGTGTAGATTTCATCGCCACTGGTGTCGAGGCTGTAGGCCAGCAGGCGATGGTCGGGGCTGACATTGAACGCGCCCAGCGACAGGAAGCCGCCGTTGGCCAGGGCATTGGGGTCGAGCAGCAGTTGCTCGCGGCTTTCATCGACGGTGTTCGAATCGTCGGCCGGGCGCGGGCAGCGGTAGTGGCGCGGGTACTCGTCACCCGCGGTGGTGCGGGTGTAGTACAGGTAGGGGCCCCACGGTGCCGGCAGCGACAGGTCGGTTTCGAGGATGCGGCCTTTGATTTCTTCGAACAATTGCTCGCGCAAGGACGCCTGCTCGGCCAGGCAGGCCTCCTGGTAGGCGTTTTCGGCCTGCAGGTAGGCGAGCACCTCGGGCGTGTCGCGCTGTTGCAGCCAGGCATAGGGGTCGGCGGCCTGGGCCTGGTGGGCGATTGGGGGTTGGGGCTTGGTTGGCATTGAGGATCTCTTGATTGGGGTTGCCTGTGCCGGCCGCTTCGCTGCGGTACAGGCAAACACTGTGTGCGCCCGGAAAAGTGTTTATCATAGGCATCTCTTTGCCTGGCTTGCACGAACACCATGACCGAGAACGACTACACCCTCGCCTGGGGCCTCTATGCTGTCGCCGCCCTGGGCTGCCTGCTGGTTGGCTTCAAGCTCACCGGCTGGATGTGGCGCTGGCTGCGCGAACCGCTGCGGGTGGTACTGGCCGTGCTGCTGCTGACCCCGACCATCGTCGACCCGGTGAAGGAAAGCTTCGCCCCGGCCATCGCCATCACTGCTTTGGATGTCGCCTTCAAGGTTGGCAACAACGCCTGGCGCGCCGTTTCCGACTTCGCCATGTACGGTTTGATCGCGTTCGGCCTGTATCTGCTTTTCGTATTGCTGCGCTGGCCGCTGGAAAAGCGCGCCCGCGAGCGCCGCGCCCAGGCCGAAGCCGCCGCCCAGCGCGAGGTGGCCGAGGATGACCAGCTCGGCACCCAGGCCCCGCTGGCCGCCGAGCGCCACGACCGTTACCGTGACAACCCGCCCCCAGCCGCCCCGCGCGGCGGTGGCCGGGTCGAGCCCCGTCTGTAAGCGGAGACACGCCATGTGCGAACTGCTGGGCATGAGTGCCAACGTCCCGACCGACATCGTCTTCAGTTTCACCGGGCTGATGCAGCGCGGTGGCCGTACCGGTCCGCACCGTGACGGCTGGGGCATCGGCTTCTATGAAGGCCGTGGCCTGCGCCTGTTCCAGGACCCGGCGGCGAGCAGCGAGTCGGAAGTGGCCAACCTGGTGCAGCGTTACCCGATAAAAAGCCAAGTGGTCATCGGCCATATCCGCCAGGCCAACGTCGGCAAGGTCTGCCTGTCCAACACCCACCCCTTCGTGCGGGAAATGTGGGGCCGCAACTGGTGCTTCGCGCACAACGGCCAGTTGGGCGACTTCAAGGGCGAGGTCAGCTTCTACCGGCCGGTGGGCGACACCGACAGCGAAGCTGCCTTCTGCGACCTGCTCAACCGCATCCGCAGCGCCTTCCCCGAACCCGTACCGGTGGAACAGTTGCTACCGGTGCTGGTCGAAGCCTGTGCCGGCTACCGTGGCCGGGGCGTGTTCAACTGCATGCTCAGCGATGGCGACTGGCTGTTCTGCTTCTGCTCGACCAAGCTGGTGCACATCACCCGACGTGCACCGTTTGGCGCAGCGCGGTTGAAGGATGTCGACCTGATCGTCGATTTCCATACCGAAACCACCCCCAATGACGTGGTCACGGTGATCGCCACCGAGGCCCTGACCGAGAACGAGACCTGGCAGCGCTACGAGCCGGGTCAATGGGCCTTGTGGCGGCACGGCGAGTGCACAGCGCACGGCCAGAGCTAAGGACGCTGCATGTTCAGAAGTTACCTGCGGTTGCTGCTGTTCACCTTCGGCCTGCTGGCCGGTATCCAGGTCCCGGGGTTGGTCAAGGACTACAGCCAGCGCGTCGAAGCGCACCTGTTCGAGTCGCGCGAAGCGCTGGATGGCTTCCGCCAGACCGCCGAACGCTTCTTCGACGGCGACCTGCAGGCGCTGCTGCGGCATTACCGCAGCAGCGACGACCCGGTGTTCAACAGTGATGCCAACAGCATCGAAAGCCTGATGATCCGCAACGAACTGCTGGAAAACGAATGGCAGGCGCTGCAAGGGCCCTGGGCACAGCGGACCTGGCATGTGCTGGTGCAGGCCGACCCGCAGTTGCGTGAAGAAACGCTCAATAGCTACAGCTACCAGATTCTGCTGGTGCCCGAGGCGGTTGGCTGGGGGATTGGTGCAGGGTTTGTTCTGGCGTTCCTGGTCGAGAGCCTGTTGCTGGGGATTGGCTGGGTGATCCTTGGCGGGCGGCGTGGGGCGGTCAAAGAGAGCTGGCGCTGACGTTCGCCTTGAGCAATACAGTGCTTGGGATATCGAGCGCCGCCCGCGCGGCGCATCGCGGATGAATCCGCTCCTTGTATGTTGTGTCTGACCCTGACGAGAGAGGTTATTCTGGTCAGGTTCGAGAAGCACTTCCGGGGAGACCGATCGCTCCTGAAGGCAGGCTTGCCCTGACCTTGTATGTAGAGAGGTCCCCCGCCTCATTGCCCACTACGAAGAGTATCGAGAAGCCGACTAGTCGGACTTCGCATTACAAGGTTGCAGCGGCATGAATTTCGAGGTCGGGGAACCGGAGGCCATTGTTACCTAACTCACATGCGGTGGGAAGAATGAGTGTCTGTGTTGGCGTGGATATCGGTTCGCGTACTTCGATTGCTGGGGTGCGTAAAGATGGGCGCCCTGTCGGGCAATGGGACATCGCCCAGACACCCGCTGGCCGCAAGGCAGCGGTGAAAAAACTGCAGGCCCTCAAACCCAGGACGATCGTGATGGAGGCCACGGGGATCTATTATTTGGACCTCGCGCTTGAGCTGCATGCGGCCGACCTTCCTGTTTCAGTCATCAACCCCAAAAGTTTCCATAACTTCGCCAAGCTCATGCTGGTCAACAGCAAGACTGATGCAATAGATGCTCAGTTGCTAGCCGAGTACGGCGAGCGTATGACGCCGCGCTTGTGGACACCGCCAAGCCCTGTACAGCTTGAGCTCAGGGCCCTCGGTCGGCACATCAATCGGCTGGTAGGACACCGCACCAGGGCGAAAAATGAGCTGCATGCACTGCAGGCGACCGCTACGACCATTTCTATTTTGATCGAGGATCAGGAGGAGGCGATTGCCACCCTGGACACTCGCATTGAGCGCTTTCGTAAAGCAGGACGCGAACTGATCGCCCAATGTCCAACCCTCACCCAGCAATACAAGCAACTACTCGCAGGCCCCGGAATAGGAGAAGTTACGGCACTTGCAGCTTTGGCTGAATTGACCACACTGCCTGAACTGCTCAAGTCCTCTCAGGTAGCACGCCATGCGGGGCTGGATGTTCGACAGACACAATCTGGAACAAGCATCGACAAGCCAGGCCGGCTCGGTAAGAGTGGGAATGCGTATCTACGCGCAGCCATGTATATGCCAGCGTTGACTGCGGTGCGCTGTGACCCTTATGCAAAGGCCTTTTACGAGTCGCTGATCGGTAGAGGCAAGAAAAAAATGCAAGCTATCGCCGCTGTCATGCGCAAATACCTGACAGGTATCTGGGCATGCATGCGCGGGGATGTGCCATTTGATACGGCCAAGCTTTTCAGCTCTGAACACCTCAGAAAAGCTTGACCGCCAACAGAGTATCTACATTTGTTGCAACGTGCCTAACCTGTTGCGCCATGGTCGCCTGCTTTGGCGCATGACATGAACTCGGGACACATTTGCAAACCATATCGTCCGAGCACCAATTGCAGGCAATTCTAGGCTGAAACGTGAATCGACAATTCATGGATGACCGTCATGCTCAGCCCGAAAGGCTGCCTGCTGCGCCGCGGTAGGTGCTCAGAACCCGGCAGGCTCTATATGCTCACTACAGTCACTCAGAACCGCCACCCGTTGTTCGACAATTTCCAGCGCGCCCGCATCGTGATTCGCCATCTGCGCATGGCAGAGCAGGAGAACAGCTGCCATTCACTGGCCTGGGTTGTCATGCCTGACCATGTACATTGGCTGATCGAGCTGAAAGAAATAACTCTGAGCACACTGATGCGTCGCTTCAAAGCGAGGTCAAGCCACTGCTTGCGAAAGTCTGGAGCCCTCACGGTCCCCGTCTGGCAAGCCGGTTATCACGACCGCGCTCTGCGCAGGGAAGAAGATGCAGTCAAGGCCGCCAGGTACATCATTGCCAACCCATTAAGAGCAGGATTGGTGACCAGAATCGGTGACTATCCCCATTGGGATGCGATCTGGATCTGATCCCAAAGACTGACAACCATGGCCTGACAGGTGCGGCACGTTGCAACAAATGTAGGGGCGGATTCATCCGCGATGCGCCGCGCGGGCGGCGCTCGATCTCACAGGCGCGGAAAACCTAGCGGCGAACAGCTACGAAGCCAACACAATCCGTCGCCCCCCCACATCCCGCGCATACCGCTCCAGCACCTGCCGGCAGACCCCGACCACCTCATCCACCAGCGCCACCCCGGTTTGCCAGGCCACCACCAGCTCCAGGCTCGGCGGGGGTTGCAGCCCCGTCAGTAACACCAGCTCACCCCGGCCCAGCTCACCGTCCACCAGCGCCGGCGGCAGCGCACCAATGCCAAACCCGTCGCGCAGCAGCCGCGTAATCGCCGCTACGGAATTCACGCAGTTCAGTCGCGGCGCCTCGGCCCCCGCGCCCTGCAGCAGGCTCAGCACCTCCTGGTGCGGCCGAGAGTTCTTCGAGAAGGTGATGATGCGCTCACGGCCAAGCTCGGCCAGCGATGCATAGTCGCGGTGCTGGTGCGAACCGGCCGCCACCACCCAGCCCATCGGGTAACGTGCCAGGTCCAGGCTGCGGATCGACTGCTCGCGCAGCAGGTCGGTCTGCAGGATCACATCGAGAAAGCCCTTTTGCAGCTGCTCGCGCAGGTTCAGCGCAGTGTCGGCCACCAGTTCGATCTCCACCTGCGGGTAGCGCTCGGTCAGCTCGGCCACCAGCGCGCTCATCCAGGTGTGGATCACCGTGTCCATCACCCCGATGCGGATGCGTCCAAGCTTGGCCCGGTCACTGTCCAGCGACTGCTTCATGGCTTTGGCGGTTTCCAGCATGCGCTCGGCATATTCCAGCACCTTGCCGCCCTCCGGGGTCAGGCTGACGCCGCGGGAATCGCGCAGCAGCAGCTTCACGCCCAGGTCAGCCTCCAGCGCGGCGATGCGGCTGGACACCGAGGCCTGGGTGGTGAACAGCTTTTCTGCGGTCAGGCGGAAGCTCTTGAGCCGGGCGACCCAGACGAAGGTTTCGAGGAAGCGAAGGTTCATGATCAGTTTTTCTTGTTCCAGACCGGCGGTTTTTCTCGTTGGACGCAGGCGACACGGCCTCTGAACAATGACGCCCAGGCCGCGACCCTCAAGTCGCCTATAAAACAATACCAACAAGCCGAGGCAAGCATGAACCCCACCGGCGTGCAGCAGCAGGTCAGTTCCCCCTCTTCGTCCGGGCCATTCGCCTGGTATCGCGATATCGACTCACAACAACGGCGCACCTTCTGGAGCTGCAAGATCGGCTATGGCCTGGACGGCATGGACACGCAGATGCTCAGCTTCGTCATCCCCACGCTGATCATGCTGTGGGGCATCACCACCACCGAGGCCGGGTTGATCCACACCAGCATGCTGATCGCCTCGGCCGTGGGTGGCTGGGTGGCAGGCATTCTTTCCGACCGTATCGGCCGGGTGCGTACCCTGCAGTTGACGGTACTGTGGTTCGCCTTTTTCACCTTCCTTTGCGGCTTTGCGCAAAACTACGAACAATTGCTGATCGCCCGTACCCTGATGGGTTTCGGCTTTGGCGGTGAGTGGACCGCCGGTGCGGTGCTGATCGGCGAAGTCATCCGTGCCCAGGACCGCGGCAAGGCGGTCGGGATGGTGCAGTCCGGCTGGGCGCTTGGCTGGGGCCTTACCGCCATCCTCTATGCGCTGCTGTTCTCCTGGCTGCCGGCCGAGCAGGCCTGGCGTGCACTGTTCCTGCTGGGATTGGTGCCGGCGATCTTCGTCATCTTCGTTCGCCGGCTGGTCAAAGACCCGGAGGTGTACCGCGAGGCCAAGGCGGTGGAAAACGCCGAGGCACCTTCGCACTTCTACGAAATTTTCGCCCCCGGCATGCTGTGGACCACCGTGCGTGCGTCGCTGCTGACCACCGGCGCGCTGGGCGGCTACTACGCCATCACCTCGTGGCTGCCTACCTTCCTCAAGAACGAGCGCGGCCTGAGCGTGCTGGGCACGGGCGGCTACCTGGCCATGGTGATCGTCGGCTCGTACATCGGCTATGTGGTCAGCGCTTATCTGTCCGACCTGCTGGGGCGCAAGAAGAATTTCATCCTGTTTGCCGTGGGCTCGTTCGTCATCGTGCTGCTGTACACGCAGATGGCAGTCAGCGATGGGGTCATGCTGTGGCTGGGTTTCCCGCTGGGCTTCTTCGCCTCGGGGATCTTCAGCGGCATGGGGGCGTTCCTGACTGAACTGTTCCCCACCCGCATTCGCGGTTCGGGGCAGGGCTTCTGCTACAACATCGGCAAGGTCATCGCGGCACTGTTCCCGCTGATGATCGGCATGCTGGGCCAGAAAGTCCCGTTGGGCCTGGGCATTGGCGTGTTCTCGGCCGTGTCCTACGGCGTGGTGATCGTGGCCGCGCTGAGCTTGCCGGAAACACGCGGCAAACAGCTACAGGCGCGGTAAGGTAGGCATATGGACAACAAAAACAACGGAGGCCGCGCGGTGGAACGCCTGCTACTCAATTGCGACATGGGCGAGAGTTTCGGCAGCTGGCGCATGGGCCTGGATGCCGAAGTGATGCCTTACATCGATTGCGCCAACATCGCCTGCGGCTACCACGCCGGCGACCCAGGCATCATGCGCCGCACCGTCGCCCTGGCGCTGGAGCATGGGGTGCGCATCGGTGCGCACCCGGCCTACCCGGACCTGGCCGGTTTCGGCCGCCGCTCCATGGCCTGCAGCAACGAGGAAATCCGCGACATGCTGCACTACCAGATCGGCGCCCTGGACGGCATCTGCAAGGTGCTGGGCGGCCGCGTAGCCTATGTGAAACCCCATGGCGCGTTGTACAACGACATGATGGCCGACCCGCTCAAGCTGCGTACCGTGCTGGAGGCCGTGGCGGCCTACGACAGCACCTTGCCGCTGATGCTCATGGCCACGGCCGACAACCGCGCGGCCCAGGCCTTGGGCGACGAGATCGGCGTGCCACTGTGGTTCGAGGCCTTCGCCGACCGCGCCTACACCGCCAGTGGTCACCTGCGGTCGCGGCGCCTGCCTGGTGCTGTACACCACGACCCGGCGCTTGTGGTGGAGCAGGCCGTGCGCCTGGCCCGGGGCGACACGCTGGTGGCGGACGACGGCAGTGCACTGAAGCTGGTGGCCAGCACCCTGTGCGTGCATGGCGACAACGACAGTTCGGTGGCGGCTGTGCGGCAGATTCGCCTGGCCCTCGATGCACTGGAGCCACGATGAACCCACGCGTTGAAGTAGTGGCCTTCGATAGCCTGATGGTGCGCCTGTTCGAGCGTATCGACGAGGCCAACATGCCCTGGATGCTTGCCGCCAGCCAACGCTTGAGCGTGGCGTTCGGTGAACATTTGCTGGATCTGGTGCCGTCCTATACCACGCTGATGGTGCAATTCGACCTGCCGCCGGGCGAGGCGAGGGCATTGATCAAGCAAGCGCTGGACGGTTTGCGGCCAGACGCCGGCAGTGGCGGTCGCCGTCACGAAATCCCAGTGTGGTACCACGCCAGTGTCGGCCCTGAGCTTCCCGTGCTGGCAGCCCGCAGCGGCCTGAGCGAAGCCGAGGTGATCCGCTTGCACGGCGAGCGCGATTATCCGGTGTTCGCCCTGGGCTTCGCCCCGGGTTTCGGCTTCATGGGCCTGGTCGACGAACGCCTGGCCAGCCCGCGCCTGAGCACCCCACGCAAGCGAGTGGCGGCGGGCAGTGTCGGCATTGCCGAACGCCAGACAGCAGCCTATCCGGCGGTGTCGCCAGGCGGCTGGAACCTGATCGGGCGCACGCCCGTGCGCCTTTTCGACCGCGAACGTGAGGGCTACAGCCTGCTGCAGCCGGGGGACCGGGTGCGCTTTGTGGCGGTATCGAAGGCCGATTTCGTCGCCTTGGGCGGCGATGTGGAGGCGCAGGCATGAAGCAGTTGAGGATCGAAACCAGCACCGCGTTGTGCCAGTTGCAGGACGCCGGGCGCTTTGGCGTGCGCCACCTGGGCGTGACCCAGGGCGGGGCGCTGGACTGGGTGGCGATGCACTGGGCCAACTGGCTGCTGGGCAACCCGTTGGGAGCACCGGTGGTCGAGGTGACGCTGGGTGGTTTCTGCGTGGTGGCCGAGCAGGATTGCGTGCTGGCGCTGGCCGGTGCCGATCTGGATGCACGGGTCGAAGAGCAGCCGATCGCACCCTGGCGCAGCTTTGCCTTGGCCAAGGGGCAGCGTTTGACCCTGAAACAGCCGAAACGGGGTGTGCGTGCGTACCTGGCGGCGCCTGGCGGGTTCCAGGGCGAGGCGGTGCTGGGCAGTTGTGCCACCGTTGTGCGGGAGCAGCTGGGCGGGGTTGATGGTCAAGGTTCGGCGCTTGGCGAAGGCCAGGTGCTGGCGTTCGCAGATGCCGCGGTCAGCCTGCGCGAGGTGCCTGAGGCGCTGCGCCCGCGTCATCAGCCCAAGCCTGTGCTCGACCTGGTGATGGGCGCGCAGATCGGCGATTTCAGCGGTACCAGCCTGTTCGAAGCGTTCAACCGCGAGTGGACGCTGGACAGCCGCGCCGACCGCATGGGCATTCGCTTGCTGGGGCCGCAGTTGGTCTACCAAGGGGCGCCGATGATTTCCGAAGGCATTCCGCTGGGGGCGGTGCAGGTGCCGCCGGATGGGCAGCCGATCGTGTTGCTCAATGACCGGCAGACCATCGGCGGCTACCCGCGGCTGGGGGCGTTGACGCCGCTGGCGCTGGCGCAACTGGCGCAGTGCATGCCGGGGGCTTCTGTGCGGTTCAGGGCGGTGGTGCAGGACGAGGCCTGGCGGGAGCAGCAGCTTTATCTGGGGCGTTGGGTGTAAGGCTGCTGGCCTGTTTGCGGGCTCCTAGAGGGGTTACATAGGGAGCGGCGCATCCCTCCCTTTTTACGTTTTTTAAAGGCAGTACCTGATAATTTTGTCAGTTGTGGCGCGACCGCTGTTCGCCTAGGGTGAAGAGAGTGTCTTATCTTCTTCGTTGGCCACTGATGGAACCGTATTTGATAGGTGTGCCATTGAGTTTGTGTCGGTAAGCCACTGTGTGAAAATAGGGTGGTCTACATGTGTCGTTATCCGTGTTGGAGATTAGGGTGAGAGCCAATAAGCTCCGCATAAGTGTTAAGAAGTCTTCTTATACAATTTACGGTGGTGCATCAGAGTCGCACGCTTCACTCGGGTTTTCTGGTGAACGGCGAGATGTATTGAGTGGTTCGTATCTGCTGGGCTTAGGGCGTAGGATTTACAGCCCGATATTGATGCGGTTTTATAGCCCTGACCCAAAAAGTCCCTTTGGTGCTGGAGGGTTGAACCTTTATGGTTATTGCTTGGGTGATCCGCTAAATCGCATTGACCCCACGGGGCAAAATAGTAGGGTGGTTCAGGCATCACCTAAGCGTTCTAATGTTTTGCACCAACTGCTGGGTCGCGAAATGCATGGGGGGCGGGTCAGTCATTCATTGAAATGGGTAGATCATTCAAATATGTCAGAATATCTATTAGGATTCAAAAAAAGTGAGCTCCCCAGTTTGTATCGCTACATGACGAAGGAGGCGCTTGCCGATCTGTTTTCAGGGCATCTCGCGCAGAGTGGGATAACAAGGTTAGATGCGTACTATTACGAAAATAATGTGAAATTTTGGAATCGGATGGCGGAACTTCTGAAAGCAGCGGGCTCCGGGGCTGTGGCGTCAGCTAAAGCCGAAATTGCGCAGAAGGGCCTCAAGACCCTAATAGCGTTGTTTGAAAGCAGGCTTGATTTTTTCGATGGTCGAGGCCTGTTGGATAAAAACGATCCGTCGCATGATGAGATTGTCACGATGATGAACTCCGTGCGTGTGTCAAGGGGTGATTAGCTGACCGTATGGCGAGCAACTGAAACTTTTGCCAGTGGCCGTTTGCTGCTTCAGATGATACTAGTCTAGGAATGATTTATGTTTGACAGCGTTGGGTATGGTGATCCGATGCTTTTATGCTAAGGATCAGTTCAGGCAGGCGGAACGTGATAAACGTCATTGGATGTGTATTCGCGTATGCCATTTTTTGCTCCCGGCGCGCACTTGTATGAAAAGTGATGATCAATCGATTTTGGTTTATCAGGACTCAGCGGGTTCGGTGGCTACCCATTCATCCATCAAAACATGGGTGAATTATACGTATGCCCCTTATGGTTATTCTGAAGGTAAGACGGCGCATGATTCGCTGCTCCGATACACTGGGGAGCGATTCGACTCGTTGATTGATGGCTATTTTCTAGGCAGCGGAAGACGATTTTCAAGTGTGGTGAGGTCAGGTTTTTTGTCATATGACAGCCTCAGTCCCTTTGGTAGTGGCGGGGTCAATGGCTATAGCTACTGTGGTGGTGATCCGGTAAATTATACTGACCCGACTGGCAAAATTCGATTGCAAACCGGCACGTCGCGACCACTCAAGCGCACGTGGAGGGAAACGAAAAGGATGATTAATCAGTCCAGTCCAGCGGAGTTGATAACGCTAGTGCAAGATTCGCCGGATTATCTTCTGCATATCGAGGGGGCGGAAGCGTCAAATGTTCTAAATCATGTTTTGGCTTTGAGTCGTGATCCATTGGCCCCGGTGCCGAATGGTTTATTTGCCTCTTCCAATGAGATATTTCATGGTGTGCGTGAGCGACGACTCAAGGTTAATTCTAAACTCGACGCGTTTAGTCAGGCTCCGTCTCCTGAGGCGGCTGGGGAAATAGTTCAGCAACTTTATATCTTGAGGAATCAAGTTAAATTTGAAAGAGATCGTGCCCATCTCCGGCTGAAGTCGGTTGCCAGGCGGCTGATTGCCCCGATGCTTGAAGATATAAGCTCTTGGCGCCGACAGTAGGTGGTTTAGAACTCAACCCTTGTTCAAATCACGTCGCTGAAAATACGTAATTGCTCGCAAGGGGCTTCGGGCTGCTGTACTGCAGTGCGTCTCGCAGCCCGTCGTCTATCTCACTTGGACAAATACCGCATCCCTTCCTCCAACCCCTGCAAGGTCAGCGGATACATCTTGTCCTCGATCAAATCACGCACCAGGTGGGTGGAGGCGGTGTAGTCCCAGGCCTGTTTCGGATACGGGTTGATCCAGATGATTTTCCTGAATTTCTCCATGAACCGCTGGATCCACACATACCCGGCCTCTTCATTCCAGTGCTCCACGCTGCCACCCGGCTGGGTGATTTCGTACGGGGCCATGGCCGCATCGCCGACGAAGATCACTTTGTAGTCGTCGCCGTACTTGTGCAGCAGGTCGAACGTGGAATAGCGCTCCGAAGTGCGCCGCAGGTTGTTCTTCCACACCGACTCGTACACGCAGTTGTGGAAGTAGTAATACTCCAGGTGTTTGAACTCGGTCTTGCACGCCGAGAACAGCTCTTCGCAGACCTTGATGTGGGCGTCCATCGAGCCGCCGATGTCGAACAGCAACAGCAGCTTCACCGTGTTGCGCCGCTCGGGGCGCATCTGGATATTCAACAGCCCGGCGTCACGTGCGGTGTGGTCGATGGTGCCGTCGATGTCCAGCTCTTCTGCGGCGCCTTGCCGCGCGAACTTGCGCAGCCGGCGCAGGGCCAGCTTGATGTTGCGTGTGCCCAGCTCCACCTGGTCGTCCAGGTTCTTGTATTCGCGCTGGTCCCACACCTTCACCGCCTTGCCCTGGCGCTTGCCGGCCTCGCCCACGCGGATGCCCTCGGGGTTGAAGCCGCCCGAGCCGAACGGGCTGGTGCCGCCGGTGCCGATCCACTTGTTGCCGCCGGCGTGGCGCTCCTTCTGCTCTTCGAGGCGCTGCTTGAACGCCTCGATGAGCTTGTCCAGGCCGCCCAGCGACTGGATCTGCGCACGTTCCTCGTCGGTGAGCGAGCGTTCGAATTCCTTGCGCAGCCAGTCTTCGGGGATCAACGCCTCGATGTGCCGGTCGAGGTTTTCCAGGCCTTTGAAGTAAGCGGCAAACGCCCGGTCGAACTTGTCGAAGTGGCGCTCGTCCTTCACCAGGATGGCGCGGGCGAGGTAGTAGAACGCGTCCATGTCGGCGAACACCACGTGCTTTTCAAGGGCGTGGTGCAGGTCGAGCAGCTCGCGTACCGATACCGGCACCTTGGCTGCGCGCATTTCATTGAACAGGTTGAGCAGCATGGCCCGGCTCCTGTCAGCGGTTGCCGCGCCGGCTCATGAAGGCCAGGCGCTCGAGCAGTTGCACGTCCTGCTCGTTCTTCACCAGTGCCCCGGCCAGCGGCGGAATGGCCTTGGTCGGGTCGCGTTCGCGGAGCACCGCTTCACCGATGTTGTCGGCCATCAGCAGCTTGAGCCAGTCGACCAGCTCGGAAGTGGACGGTTTTTTCTTCAGGCCCGGCACCTTGCGCACGTCGAAGAACACGTCCAGCGCCTCGCTGACCAGCGACTGGCTGATGTTCGGGTAGTGCACATCGACGATCTGCTGCAGGGTGGTGCGGTCGGGGAAGGCGATGTAATGGAAGAAGCAGCGGCGCAGGAAGGCGTCCGGCAGTTCCTTTTCGTTGTTGGAGGTAATGATGATGATCGGGCGCTGCCTGGCCTTGATGGTCTCGTCGATTTCGTAGACGTAGAACTCCATCTTGTCGAGTTCCTGCAACAGGTCGTTGGGGAACTCGATGTCGGCTTTGTCGATTTCGTCGATCAGCAGGATGACCCGCTCTTCGGCCTCGAAGGCCTCCCACAACTTGCCCTTTTTCAGGTAATTGCGCACATCGTGGACCTTGTCCACGCCCAGCTGCGAGTCACGCAGGCGGCTGACCGCATCGTACTCGTACAGGCCCTGGTGGGCCTTGGTGGTGGACTTGATATGCCAGGTAATCAGACGTGCGCCGAACGAGGCCGCCAGCTGTTCGGCGAGCATGGTCTTGCCGGTGCCGGGCTCGCCCTTGACCAGCAACGGGCGTTCGAGGGTGATGGCCGCGTTTACCGCCAGCTTCAGGTCGTCTGTGGCGACGTAGTCGCGGGTGCCTTCGAACTTCATGGATCTGTCCTCTGCGGTAAGCCTGTACTGGCCCTTTCGCGGGTAAACCGTCTCCGACAGGTAGTTGCGACCTCTGTGGGAGCGGGTTTACCCGCGAAAGGGCCAGTACAGGCAGCACATATTTTGATTTGTTACCGACTATAACGCGGGCTTGGGCGGCTGCAAACGCAGACCGGGTATTCAGTCCCTGAATGCCCCGTCACTTCCCATCAGTCAGACTTCGGTGCCGGCTGCTCATAGCGTGCATTGAACGCCTGGATAAAGCCGTTTCGCAGGATCTGCAAGAACGCCTCGAAAGCGCTGATGTCCTGCTTGTGCACGCTGCCGCTCAGCTCAACACGGGTAGCGAACTGGTTTTTCGGCTGGTTCTTCAACACGGTCTCGGTCGCGCCTACCACTGCTTCCCATACCGAGCGGAAAAAACCTTTGTCCTTCTCCTTCACATCCTGCTGCCAGTCGAATACATCGACATCGCGCAGCAGCGGCTTTATGTAGCCGTTCAGGCGGCCATTCTCGGCCTGGGCCTCGATGACCACGTCGCCATGCCCGGCATTGAAGTCGAATTTTCCGTAGGCGCTGGCGAAGTCGTTGAGCTTGCGCAGCTCGATGCCGGTGGCGCGCAAGCGGAACTCGAAGTCATCAAAATCGCTGAACGGGTCGAAGGTGGCACGGCTTTCCACCTTGGCATCGCCCGCGATCAACGCAGTACCGTCGAAGCTTGCGTCGCGTCGGCCTTTCTGATCGCGAACATTGGTCAGGTTGCGGATATTCGCTTGCAGCCGGGTCGCCTTGAGGTCCACCGGCGGTTTGGAGTTGAAATTGCGGAAGGTGAGGGTGCCATTTTCGATGTGCACTTCGTCGAGGGTGATGGGCAGCAACTTCTCCAGCTGCTGGCGCCAGTCGGTGCCCTGGCCGGTCTGCGAGGCCTGCTTGCTGCCACCGTCGACGAAATTCAGCTCGGGGCGGTCGAAGGTTACTTTGGCCACTACGGCCTTGTCGTAGATCAGCGAATGCCAGCTCACCGACAGGTCGATCAACGGTGCATCAAGAAACGGCACCGGCACCTTGCCGCTGGTCTTGACGATCTTCAGCCCGTTGATCTGGTACGCACCGCGCCACCAGGCCAGGTCCACATCGGCTACTTGGCCACGGTAGTCGCCCATGTCGGCCAGCTTGTCGTTCAGGTAGTCGCGTACCAGGTAGGGCAGGGCCAGCTGCAGGGCGACCAGCAGCACGACCAGGCTGGCCAGGCCGATCAGCGGCCAGCGATAACGGGCTCTCATCGGGGTGTCTCCAAGGCGGGATGTGCGGTTGACCGCAACCCACCGCGCGGAGTTCGAACAGGCTTTACGGGTCACCGGCCGGGGCTTACCCTTGGGGTCTTACCCTGCTTTTTTTCATGCCAAGGACCCCTGCCATGAGCCGTATCTTTGCAGACAACGCCCATTCCATCGGCAACACGCCGCTGGTGCAGATCAACCGCATCGCCCCGCGCGGCGTGACCATCCTGGCCAAGATCGAAGGGCGCAACCCGGGCTACTCGGTCAAATGCCGCATCGGCGCGAACATGGTCTGGGACGCCGAAAGCAACGGCAAGCTCAAGCCGGGCATGACCATCGTCGAGCCCACCTCGGGCAACACCGGCATCGGCCTGGCCTTCGTCGCCGCTGCCCGTGGCTACAAGCTGATGCTGACCATGCCCGCCTCGATGAGCCTGGAGCGTCGCAAGGTGCTGAAGGCGCTGGGCGCCGAACTGGTGCTGACCGACCCGGCCAAGGGCATGAAGGGCGCCATCGAGAAGGCCAATGAAATCGTCGCCTCCAACCCGGCCCAGTATTTCCTGCCTGGCCAGTTCGAGAACCCGGCCAACCCTGCGATCCACGAGAAGACCACCGGCCCGGAAATCTGGAACGACACCGACGGTGCGGTTGATGTGGTAGTGGCCGGTGTCGGCACCGGTGGCACCATTACCGGTGTTTCGCGCTACATCAAGCATACCCAGGGCAAGGCCATCACCTCGGTGGCCGTGGAGCCGGTGGCGTCGCCGCTGATTACCCAGACTCTGGCCGGTGAAGAGCTCAAGCCCAGCCCGCACAAGATCCAGGGCATCGGTGCCGGCTTCGTGCCGAAAAACCTCGACCTGTCGATTGTCGACCAGGTGGCGACGGTGACCGATGAAGAGTCCAAGGCCATGGCCATCCGCCTGATGCAGGAAGAGGGCATCCTTTGCGGTATTTCCTGTGGCGCGGCGATGGCGGCGGCCGTGCGCCTGGCCGAAAAACCGGAAATGCAGGGTAAGACCATCGTCGTAATTCTGCCTGATTCCGGCGAGCGCTATCTGTCGAGCATGCTCTTCAGCGACCTGTTCAGCGAGCAGGAAAACCAGCAGTAACCGGCGTTTCCGCTGATCCGGGGCAACATCCGGCGGCGGGCTTCATTGCAAAATCTTCATCAATGCGATCCCGCCGAGGTTGTTTTTACCTCGGCGGGATCGGTTTATGATGGCAGGATGATTTTTCTGGAGTGCCAGGCCGCGCAGCCCTGGCGCTTCCCCAAGGAGTGAAAGCATGACCTTTTCCTTTGCAGCCAAGGCGGGTGTCTTGCTGGTGTTCTTCGGCAGCGTGCTGTTCGTGCACCTGCGCGGCAAGGCCCGGCTGCCGGTGTTGCGCCAGTTCGTCAACCATTCAGCACTGTTCGCGCCGTACAACGCCTTGATGTACCTGTTTTCCGGCGTGCCGTCCAAACCGTACCTGGACCGCCAGCGTTTCCCCGAGCTGGACGTGCTGAAGGACAACTGGCAGGAAATCCGCGAAGAGGCCATGCGCCTGTTCGACGAGGGCTATATTCGCGCCGCCGAGAAGGACAACGACGCCGGCTTCGGTTCATTCTTCAAGAAGGGCTGGAAGCGCTTTTACCTGAAGTGGTACGACAAACCGCTGCCGTCGGCAGAAGCGTTGTGCCCGCGCACTGTCGAGCTGGTCAGCAGCATCCCCAACGTCAAGGGCGCAATGTTCGCGCTGCTGCCCGGCGGCAGCCACCTGAACCCGCACCGCGACCCCTTCGCCGGCTCGCTGCGCTACCACCTGGGCCTGTCCACGCCCAACTCCGATGCCTGCCGCATCTATGTGGATGGCGAGGAATATGCCTGGCGTGATGGCGAAGACGTGATGTTCGACGAAACCTACGTGCACTGGGTGAAGAACGAGACCGACGTTACCCGGGTGATCCTGTTCTGCGACATCGAACGCCCGCTGAGCAGCCCGCTGATGTCCCGCATCAACCGCCAGGTGAGTGCCTTCCTCGGCCGCGCCACCGCGCCGCAGAATACCGACGACGAGCGCGTTGGCGGGATCAACCAGGCTTATGCCTGGAGCAAGCGCTTCAGCAACCGCATCAGCGGCCGTGTGAAGACGTTCAAGCGCGCCAACCCCAAGGCCTACCGCATCCTGCGGCCGGTGCTGGCGGTGGTGGTGGCGTATCTGTTGTATCGCTGGTTGTTCTGATTACAGGTTGTTCACGGCGCCTGTGGCGCAGCATGGCCAGCTTGTCCAGTTGGAGCCTGTACACACGATGCGAAGGCAATGGTGCTTCGTGAGTTGCTGCTTTATAGGAAATTATAGAGCGACTATAGAGCGACTATGGGCCGGTCAAAAAGGGCCGCTCAGCGGCTAATCAATCAGTCAAGGCTATGGGGCTGCGTAGCAGCCCCAATTGCTTGACTGACTGGCATTTCACTCAGCGGCCCTTTGCTGAGTTACGCCGGTTCGAGTGCCTCCACCACCTTCCCACGGCTAAGGTGCACCACCTTGTCCGCCGTATCGAAGTACCGGTCATCGTGCGAGATCACGATGATGGTCTTGCCCAACCGCTTCAGGTCCGGCAGCAGCTCGGTGTAGAACACCCTGCGGAACGTCGGGTCCTGGTCCGCTGCCCATTCGTCGAACACCAGCACCGGTCGCCCGTCGAGCCAGGCATTGACCAGCGCCAGGCGCTTGCGCTGCCCGGTCGACAGGTCGGTGGTGGTGAAGGCACCGTCGCGCACGCTGACCTTGTGCGCAATCTCCAGCCGCTCCAGATAACGCGTGGCGTCCTCGGGCAGGCTGTGCTCGTGTTCTGGCAGGTCGTCGAACAGGTAGTAATCGGCGAACACGGTGGTGAACAGCTGCCGGTAGTCATCCAGCCCCTCTGGGCCGACGGCCTTGCCGTTCAGGCGCACCTCACCGCGTTGCGGGGTGTACAGGCCTAGCAGCAGCTTGATCAGCGAAGTCTTGCCGCAACCGTTTTCACCGACGATGAACAGGATCTCGCCCGGCTCGATGCTCAGGTTCACCGGCCCCACGCGGAACGGTTCTTTACCGTCTACCGGCGGGTAGGCGTACTCGACGTTGTGCAACTCCAGGTGCGCGGTGGCGGCAGTGGCACGCTTGACCGGCGGCTCCAGCAGCAGGTGCGGCTCGGGGGAGGAGAAGCGCTCGGACAGATCAGCGATACGGCGGAACGCGATTTGCGCGCGACCGAGAATCGGCAGGTTGCCAATCAGCGTTTCCAGCGGGCCTTTCATGTACAGCAGCACCAGCACGAAGCCGCTCATCACCGCCGGGTCATTGCTCGGCCACAGCGATTGCAGCGCCAACGTCAGGCCGATGACCACGAAAAACAACATCGACCCCAGGCTCTTGGCCGCAACGAAGATGTTGATGGCACGGATATGGGTGTTGGCGATGAAGTCGGCGGTGCCCTGGATATTGCGCGTCAGCATGGCGTGGCGACGGCGGCGGTCGATGCGCAGCTCCTTGGCGCCTTCGGCGATGGCCGAGTAGTGCTTCTGCAGGTTGTCCTCGGCATCGCGGGCAGCGTTGAAGCCGGCCACGCCCTTTTGCCGGGCGATGTACTGCACGCCGCTGCCGATACCGATGGCCACCAGGGTGATGAGGAAGATCGGCCACGACAGGTAGGCCAGGTAGGCCAGGCAACCCAGCACGGTGGTGAGCGAGATGGCCAGTGGGGCGAAGGCGAAGGCGAAGTCGCTGATGGTGTCGACGTCACGGGTCAGCACCGGGATCAGACGGTGCGTGCGGTAGCGCTCGATCTGCTCGATGGGCGCCGACAGCACTTTGGCCCCCAGGTCTTTGCGCAGCCTGGCGATGACTTTCTGGCCGACATAGTTGGTGCCGCTGTCAGCGGCCACGCTGCTGACCAGCGCCAGTACGCACAGGCCGGCAAACGCCAGGATCACGCCCTGGCTCATGCCGCCGGCCGCATGCAGGCCCTGGTTGACGGTGGCTAGCAGGGCGGTGACGGCCAGGCCACCGACCATGCCCAGCACAACCGAGACGATCACCGCCGGGCGGTAGGGTTTGAGCAGGCCCAGCAATTCGCGGATGGCCCCGGGGGAGGAGGTTTTCATGAAGGGTGATCTCGCTGGTGGAGTGGGGGCGGGGTCAGCTGCCGAGGGTCAGGCTGCCCTTCATCAAGGTGCTGTGGAACGGGAACGAGCAGTAGAAGCTGTAATCGGTACCGGCCTTCAGCGACCGGGTATCGAGGCTGACGCTGTCTTTTTCGCCGCCGCCGATCAAACGGGTGTGGGCGATGACCCGGGTGTCGCCGGGTTTCACATAGTCCTGCGCCTCGCCGGCCTTCTGGCCGTCGTCCAGCACGCCCTGCATGTCGGCCTGGGTGCTCAGTACCCAGTTGTGGCCCATCACGTTCTTCGGCATGTCGCCGGGGTGGGTGAGGGTGACGGTGAACGAGGTGCAGGCCTTGGGCACGGTGATGGTGGCCGTGTCGAAGGTCATCTGGTCGGTGCCGTTGATTTCCACGGCGCATTGCTCTGCCGACCAGGCGGCGGGGGCCGTGGCGAGCAGGGCGAGGAGCAGGAGCTGGCGAGTCATGTACGGTTCCTGGGCGATAAAAGGGTGCACATCGTTCAGACGAACCGGCGCGCGCTGGCTTTACCTGTGTGTGCGGCCTTGGTGAATTTCCCGCAGGCCCGCTCGTTCATCTAGTCAGGCGCCGCAATGGCGCACATCCCGATTTCGCCGCCAACGCGGCCCTGGCTTGAGGTGACCGTCATGAGTGAACTGCTGAGCTTTGCGATCGAACCCCTGGACGCCGCGCGCGGCAACCTGCCGCTGCTGGTACGCGCGCCGGAACCGGGTATCGACCTGCTGGACGCCTTTGCAGCGTTGCAGCCGCTGGTGGACCGGCATCTGTTGCAAGCGGGCGGCATTCTGTTCCGCGGGTTCGAGGTTGGCGGCCCCGAAGCCTTCCGCCAATTCGCCGCGTCGTTTGCCCACCCGCTGCTCAACTACGAGTTCGGCTCTACCCCGCGCAGCAACGTGACCAAAGGCGTGTACACCTCCACCGAGTACCCGGCCCACCAGAGCATCCCGTTGCACAACGAGCAGGCCTATACCCTGGAATGGCCGATGAAGATCTGGTTCTACAGCGTGATCCCTGCCGAGACCGGTGGCGAAACGCCGATTGCCGACAGCCGCGAGGTATACCGGCGCATGCCGTCGCGTATTCGTGAGCGCCTGGTGGAAAAGGGGTTGATGTACGTACGCAACTACGGCAACGGCCTGGATGTGGAATGGTCCCAGGTGTTCAACACCGACGACCCGCGCCAGGTCGAGGCGTACTGCCGGGCGCATGCCATCGAGTGCATCTGGAAGGATGACGGCGAACTGCGCACCCGCCAGCGCTGCCAGGTGGTAGCGCGCCACCCGGTGACAGGGGATGACGTGTGGTTCAACCAGGCGCACCTGTTCCATGTATCGAACCTGCAGCCAGAGGTGCGTGAGTCGCTGATGGATATCGTGGAGGAAGAGGACCTGCCGCGTAACGTGTATTACGGCGATGGGACGACCATCGAAGATTCGTTGCTCGATGAAGTGCGCGGGGTGCTGGATGAATGCACCATCCGCTTCCCGTGGCTGGCGAACGATGTGCTGATGCTCGACAACATGCTGGCAGCGCATGCGCGGTCGCCGTTTACCGGCAAGCGCAAGGTGGTGGTGGCGATGGCGCAGGGGCACAGTGAGGTGTTGGGCTGACAGGTGCATGCCGCAAGATGTGCAGCGCCTGTGAGATCGAGCGCCGCCCGCGCGGCGCTCGATCTCACAGGCGCTGAACCTGCCATGGCGAACACCTTTCAGCCCCGCAGCCCTCCACTAAATAACCCCCCCACCCCTTCGTCTGACAGTTACCGCTCGACTGCCAGGACTCCGCTCGACATGAATGCCGACCAAACGCTCAAGCTCGCCCGCCGCTTCATCGAACTCAGCCCCGACAAGCGCCGTCTGTTCCTCAAGGCGCTGCAGGGCGAGGGCATGGACTTCTCCGTGCTGCCGATTGCACCCGGCGTGGACGTGGCCGAGCGTGACCAGCTGTCGTACGCCCAGCGGCGCATGTGGTTCCTCTGGCAGCTCGACCCGCAGGGCGCGGCCTACAACTTGCCCATGGCCGTGCGCCTGCATGGCCCGCTGGACCTGGCGGCGCTGCAGCACGCCTTCGATGCGCTGGTGGCCCGCCACGAAACCCTGCGCACCCGCTTTGTTGCCGACGGCGATGATGTACGCCAGCAGGTAGACGTCAGCGCCGCGCCCCTGCAGCTGCGCCAGGACGCCCTCACAGAGCTGGACGAGAACGCCCGCCAGGCCGCCATCGAAACCATCGCCGAAGCCGAGGCGCTGGCCCCCTTCGACCTGGCCAGCGGCCCGCTGCTGCGCGTGCGCCTGCTGCAACTGGCCGCGCAGGAACACGTCCTGTTGCTGACCCTGCACCACATCGTCGCCGACGGTTGGTCGATGAACGTGCTGATCGACGAATTCCTGTGCCTGTATGACGCTGCTGTAGCGGGCACTGAAGCCACCCTCGACGCGCTGCCGATCCAGTACCGCGACTTCGCCCTGTGGCAGCGCAGCTGGCTTGAGGCGGGCGAGCAGGAGCGCCAGCTGGCCTACTGGCAGGCACGCCTGGGCGACGACCATTCGCCGCTCGAGCTGCCACTGGACCGCACCCGCCAGGGCCGCCCCAGCTACCGCGGCGCTCGCCACGAATTCCCCATCGCCACGGACGTCACCGAGCGCTTGCGCGGCCTGGCACGCAAGCACAATGTCACCCTCTTCATGGTCCTGCTCGCCGCTTTCAAGCTGCTGTTGCAGCGCTACAGCGGTCAGGCTGCGATCCGCGTCGGTGTACCGATCGCCAACCGCAACCGTGCCGAGGGCCAGGGCCTGATCGGCTGCTTCATCAATACCCAGGTGCTGCACACCGAAATCGACCCGCTGCTGGACATCGCCGGTTTGCTGCAGCGCGTGCGTGAAACCGCCGTGGGCGCGCAAAGCCATCAGGACCTGCCATTCGAACAGCTGGTCGAGGCCCTGGATTTGCCGCGCAGCAGCGAAAGCCCGCTGTTCCGCGTGCTGTTCAACCACCAGGCGCAGGTGGCGGATGTGCAGGCCATCGAGACCCGCTCCGGCCTGCGCCTGGCGCCGATCGCACTGGAAAAGCACAGCGCCCGCTTCGACCTGGCGCTGGATACCCACGAGCGCGGCGGTCAGCTGCAGGCGGCCTTCACCTACGCGACGGACGTGTTCGATGCGGCCACCATCGAAACGCTCGGCGAACAGTGGCTGGCCCTGGTGCAGGCGCTGGCCGCTGAAACCGCTGGCGCAGTAGGTGAGCTTGCACTCCCGCGCCTGGCTACGGCCACCGGAGTGACAGACCCGGCCGATGATGCGCCGCTGGTGCACCAGCGGTTTGCCGCTGCGGCTCGCCGTCATCCCGAACGCACCGCAGTGATGGCCGCAGGGGAGCAGGCCAGCTTTGCCGAGCTCGATGCCCGTGCTGAAGCCATCGCCAACCGCCTGGTCGAAGCCGGGGTTGGCCCGGACAGGCTGGTCGGCGTGCTGGCCGACCGCAGCGTCAGCATGCTCGCCAGTATCCTGGGTGTGCTCAAGGCCGGTGGCGCCTACTTGCCGCTGGAGCCTGAACAACCGGCTGAGCGCTTGGCCTACATGCTTGCCGACAGTGGCACGCGTGTGCTGCTGGCACCTGGAAACTGGCAGGCCGAGTTGCCCGCCAACGTACAGCGCCTGGACTGGGCGCAAGGCGGCACTGGCAGCCCCGCACGAACCGCCCCGGCCGCGGCCAACCTGGCGTACGTGATCTACACCTCCGGCACCACCGGCCAACCCAAAGGCGTGGCGATCAGCCATGGCGCCCTGGCCAACTATGTCGATGGCATCACCGCGCGCCTGCCGGTAGAGCGCATCCGCAGCATGGCCCAGGTCTCGACCCCGGCTGCCGACCTGGGCCACACCATGCTGTTCGGCGCCCTGTGTGGCGGCCACACGCTGCATGTGCTGCTGCGCGAACAGGTACTGGATGCCGAAGGCTTCGCCGCCTACCTGGCCGAGCACCAGGTGGATGCACTGAAGATCGTGCCGTCGCACCTGGAGGCGATGCTGGTGGCGGGGCGCGCGGCGTTGCCGGGCCAGTGCCTGGTGCTCGGCGGCGAGGCCGTCAGCCCAGGCCTGCTGGGCAAGATCCGCCAGCTGGCACCGGCACTCAAGGTGCTCAACCACTACGGCCCGACCGAGACCACCGTTGGTGTGCTGGTTGCCGAACTGCACGACCAGACCAGCCTCGGCCAGCCGCTGGCCAACACCTGCGTAGCGGTGCTCGACCGCTGCCTGCAGCCGCTGCCGGCCAAGGCCAAGGGCGAGCTGTACATCGGTGGCGCCGGGCTGGCCCGCGGCTACCTGAACCGCCCGGCGCTCACCGCTGAGCGTTTTGTCCCCGACCCGAACGGTGGCCATGGCCAGCGCCTGTACCGCAGCGGTGACTGGGTGCGCCAAGGCAGCGACTTGCAGTTTGCCGGGCGCATGGATGGCCAGGTGAAAATCCGTGGCTACCGCGTCGAGCTGGCAGAAATCGAAAACCAGTTGCGCGCACTGGACGGCGTTGCCAACGCGCTGGTCCGCGTGCATGGCCAGGCACCGCAGCTGCAACTGGCCGCCTGGCTGGTGCCCAGCCAGTTGCCGAGCGACAGCCTGGCCTGGCAGGCGTCGATCCGCACCCGCCTCAAAGGCCTGCTGCCCGAGCACATGCTGCCGACCCACCTGATGGTGCTGGCGCAGCTGCCGGTCACGGTCAACGGCAAGGTCGACATCAAGGCCCTGCCGGAACCGGTCGCCAGCCAAGTGGCCTACCAGGCGCCGCAGACCCCGCTGCAAACGCAACTGGCGCAGATCTGGGCCCAGGTGCTGCAAGTGCCGCAGGTGGGCCTGAGCGACAACTTCTTCGCCCTTGGCGGCCACTCGCTGCTGGCCACCCAGGCGGTATCCCGAGTGCGCAAGCAACTGGGCCTGGACGTCCACTTGCGCACCCTGTTCGACACCGTCGACCTGCAGGCTTTCGCCCAGGCGGTGGCCGACGCCGAGCAGGGCACGGGCCTGGACATCGAAATCCTCGACCGCCAGCAGCCGCTGCCGGTGTCCCGTTCGCAGAACCGCCAGTGGCTGTTCTGGAAGCTCAACCCGCAAAGCCTGGCCTACAACACGCCGATGGCGGTGCGCATGCACGGCAATCTCGACCGTGACGCGGTGCAAGCGGCGCTGGACGCACTGGTTGCGCGCCACGAGTCACTGCGCAGCGTGTTCGTCGAAGCCGAGGGCCTGCCTTGGCAGCGCATCCTGCCGGCCGCCACGGTGCCGATCGGTTTCGAAGACCTCAGCGGCCAGGACCACGCCGCGCAAATGCGCAAGCTGGAAGCCGAAGCCTTCGTGCCGTTCGACCTGGAGCACGGTCCGCTGCTGCGTGCGCGGCTGTTCAAGGTGCACGCCCAGGAGCACCTGCTGTCGCTGACCCTGCACCATATCGTTTCCGACGGTTGGTCGATGAGCCTGCTGGTGCGCGAGTTCGCCGCCGCCTATAACGCGGCAGCCACCGGCCAGGCCCACGCCATCGAACCGCTGCCCGTGCAGTACGCCGACTTTGCCGCCTGGCAGCGCAAATGGCTGGCCGAGGGGCAGATGCAGGCGCAGATCGATTACTGGAAGGCGCGCCTGGAAGACGACTTCGAAGTGCTCGAATTGCCCGCCGACCGCATTCGCCCGCAGGTCAAGAGCTACCAGGGCAGCCGCTTCGACGTGCGCCTGCCGCTGGCCCTCACCGAGCGCCTGCGGGCGCTGGCGGTGACGTCCAACGCCACCTTGTTCCATGTGTTCCTGGCGGCCTACGCCATCGTGCTGTCGCGCTACAGCCGCAAGGGCACGTTGAACATCGGCGTACCGGTCACCAACCGCAACCGCCTGGAGCTGGAAGGGCTGATCGGCTTCTTCATCAACGTGGTGGTAGCCCGTATCGGCGTCGATGGCAGCCAGCCGTTCGCCCAGCTGCTGGCGGCGATCAAGGAAACCACGCTGCAGGCCCAGGCCAACAAGGATGTGCCGTTTCTGGAGGTGGCCGAGGCGCTGTACCCGGACCGCGACCAGGGCGTGAACCCGTTCTTCCAGGTGCTGTACAACCACCTGCGCGACCTGGGCGAGCAGGTGTCAGGCGATGCCCTGCACGGGCTGCAGGTCAAGGAAGTGGATCTGCTGGAGCCCGGCGCGCAGTACGACATCTCGCTCAATACCCTGGAGCGTTCCGATGGCGTGACCGCTTCGTTCAACTACTCCACCGACCTGTTCGACGCCCCGCGCATCGAGCGCATGGCCGGGCACTGGCAAGCGCTGCTCGAGGCCATCTGCGCCGAGCCGCAGCGCTGCATCGCCGAGCTGGATTTCCTCAGCGGCGAAGAGCGCCAGCAACTGACCCATGGCTGGAACCCCGCAGCGCAGCAAGGCAGCGGCCTGTGCGCGCACCAGTTGCTGCAGCGTCAGGCCGGTGAGCGGCCGGACGCGCTCGCGCTGATCTTCGACGACCAGCAGATGACCTACGCCGAGCTCGACCGTGCCAGCAACCAGCTGGCGCACCGCCTGCGTGCATTGGGTGTGGGGCCGGATCGCCTGGTCGGCGTGGCCGTGGAGCGTGGCCTGGGCATGGCCCTGGCATTGATCGCCATTCACAAGGCTGGCGGCGCCTACGTGCCGCTGGACCCGGACTACCCGCAAGAGCGCCTGGCCTACATGGTCGAGGACAGCGGCATCAGCCTGTTGCTGGCGGATGCGCCTTCGCGCGAGCGCTTGCAACTGGGCAAGCAGCTACCTTGCGTGGTGCTGGAACCGGGCACCGAATGGCTGCAGGCCTGGCCCTGCGAACCCCTGGCCAACCTGGCGGCGCTGCACAACCTGGCCTACGTGATCTACACCTCCGGCTCCACCGGCATGCCCAAGGGCGTGGCCATCGACCACCATGCCTTGTCGCTGTTCTGCCAGGTGGCCGGCGATTATTCGCGCCTGAGCCCGGACGACCGCGTGCTGCAGTTCGCCACCTTCAGTTTCGACGGTTTCATCGAGCAGTTCTTCCCGCCGCTGGCCCAGGGCGCCTGCGTGGTGCTGCGTGACCTGCGGCTGTGGGACACCACCACGCTGCTGGACGAGATCAACCGCCACGCGGTGACCGTGGCCGACCTGCCGGCGGCCTACTGGCGCCTGCTGGCGCTGGAGCGCCGCGCCCCGCAAGCCTATGGCCGGCTGAAGCAGATTCATGTCGGTGGTGAAGCGGTAGCGGAAGACGCCCTGCGTGCCTGGCTGGCCGATGGCCCGCCAGCGGTGCGCCTGCTGAATACCTATGGCCCGACCGAAGCCACGGTGGTTGCCACCACCTACGACTGCTCGCAGATGACCCTGGAGCAGATCAGCCAGGGCGGCGTGCCCATCGGCCGCGCGTTGCCAGGCCGCAGCCTGCATGCGCTGGACGAAGGCCTGGCGCCGACCCCGGTTGGCGTACCTGGCGAGCTGTTCATCGGCGGGGCAGGGTGCCTGGCGCGCGGCTATCACCAGCGGCCGTCGCTTACCGCCGAACGCTTCGTCCCCGACCCGTTCGACGCGGTTGGCGGTGGTCGGCTGTACCGCACCGGCGACCTCGGTTACTACGACGCAAACGGCCAGCTGGCTTATCGCGGGCGTGTCGACCACCAGGTGAAAGTGCGCGGGTTCCGCATTGAACTGGGCGAGATCGAGCAGTACCTGCGGGCGCACCCGGACGTGCGCGAAGCCACGGTGCTGGCTATCGAGCTGCCCGGCGGCAAGCAGCTGTGCGCCTATGCCGTGCCAGCCGAAGGCCACAACGGTGACCTGCGCCTGACGCTGAAGCAGTACCTCAAGGCCAGCCTGCCGGACTACATGATCCCGACCTACCTGGTGACCCTGCCGGACATGCCGCTGACGCCCAGCGGCAAGCTCGACCGCAAGGCCCTGCCATTGCCCGACCCGAACCAGCCGCAGCACGACTACCAGGCGCCGCAAAGCGAGCGCCAACAACAGCTGGCGAATATCTGGGCGCAGCTGTTGAACGTGGCCCGGGTCGGTCTGAGCGACAACTTCTTCGAGCTGGGCGGCCACTCCTTGCTGGCGGCCCAGGCGGTGTCGCGGATCAACGTCGAGCTGGGTCTGGATGTCCCGCTGCGGCTGATCTTCACCCACCCCGAGCTGCGCGCCTTCGCCCAGGCGCTGGAGGAACAGGCGCTGTCACTGAGTGACGACGGCCTGAGCGATATCGAAAAAATGATGAACGAATTCACAGAGGCCTGACATGGAACTCACAGCAGCACAACGTATCGCCCAACGTTTCGTCGGCCTCCCTGTGGAGCAACGCCAGCAGATCCTGGAAAAGATGCAGGCCAGCGGGCAGAGCTTCCGCTTGCTGCCCATCGTGCCAGCACGCCAGGGCCTGGCCCGTATTCCGCTGTCGTTCGCCCAGCAGCGGCTGCTGTTCCTCTGGCAGCTGGAGCCCGACAGCCCGGCCTACAACGTGCCGATGGCGGTACGCCTGAAGGGCGCGCTGGACCAGGCGGTGCTGCAGCAGGCGCTGGATGCGCTGGTGCAGCGCCATGAGTCGCTGCGCACGCGCTTCGCCTCGGAAGAAGGCGAGTTCCACCAGGAAATTCCCGACCACTGCCCGCTGCCACTTGAGCTGGTGATGTTCGATGGCGTCGCCGATGAGGCGTCGCTGAGTGTGGCGGTGGACGCCGCCCTGAAGCAGCCCTTCGACCTGCTGACCGGGCCGCTGCTGCGGGTGACCCTGCTGCGCGTGGCGGCCGAGGAGCATGTGCTGGTGCTGAGCATGCACCACATCATCTCCGATGGCTGGTCCAGCGACGTGCTGGTGCAGGAGTTCATCCAGCTGTACACCGCCTTGGCCGAGGGGCACCAGGCCGACCTGCCCGCCTTGCCGATCCAGTACGCCGACTACGCCATCTGGCAGCGTGCCTGGCTCGAAGCCGGTGAAGCGCAGCGCCAGCTGGCCTACTGGCAGGCCCAGCTGGGCGACGAGCAGCCGGTGCTGAGCCTGCCGCTGGACTTCGAGCGCCCGGCCACGCCAAGCCAGCGCGGTGCGGTGGTGCGGGTGGACATCGCTGGCGAACAGGCCGAAGCCTTGCGCAACCAGGCGCGCAAAGGTGGCCACACGCTGTTCGTGCTGGTTTTGGCGGCCATGGCAGTGGTGCTGTCGCGCTACAGCGGCCAGGCCGACATCCGCATCGGTGCGCCCAATGCAGGGCGTAACCGCAAGGAACTGGAAGGCCTGATCGGCTTCTTCATCAACACCCAGGTACTGCGCGTGCAGGTGGACGAGCGCGCGACCTTCGCCGCGCTGCTGGAGCAGGTGAAAGACGTGATCGGCGGCGCCCAGTCGCATCAGGAACTGCCATTCGAGCACCTGGTCGACGCCTTGCTGCCCGAACGCAACCTGGCGCACAACCCGTTGTTCCAGTTCAAGATCAACCAGCACGTGGCGGCCAGCGACGCCGGGCGCAAGCGCCTGGGCGCGCTGGAAGTGGAAGGCTTTGCCCGTGACGGCGGCGATGCCCGTTTCGACCTGGCGTTCGACTTCTCCGACAAGGCCGACGGCATCGAAGGCTACTTCACCTACGCCACCGACCTGTTCGCGCAGGCTACCATCGAGCGCATGGCGGGCTCGCTGCGCCAGGTACTGGACGCGCTGATCCGCGACCCGCAGCAGGCCATGGTGGACTGCCCGGAGGTGGCGAGCATACTGCCAGCCAGCACGCAGCCCTACCCGCATGGCGACTTCCTCGCCCTGTGGCGCCAGGCAATGGCGCCAGGCCAGGCCCACGGCGGCGTGCGCGCCGGTGACCGGTTCATGACCCAGGCCGGCCTGGAGGCAGCCTCCAACCGCCTGGCCGACTACCTGCGCCAACGCGGGGTCGGCGCGGGCAGCATCGTTGCCCTGTGCCTGCCGCGCTCCATCGAGTGGGTCAGCGCCGTGCTCGCCGTGCTCAAGACCGGCGCCGCCTACCTGCCGCTGGACGCCCAGCAGCCGCAAGAGCGCCTGCAGCAGCTGATTGCCGACAGTGCTGCGGCCGTGCTGCTGCACGAGGCGGGCGACCATCGCTTTTCGGCCATGCCAGGCGTGCAGGTGATTGCCTGCGATCACACCCAGTGGGCGACCTGCAGCGACAGCCCGGTCGAGGTGACCATCGCCCCCGCACAGCCGGCCTACCTGATCTACACCTCGGGCTCGACCGGCCAGCCGAAAGGCGTGGTGGTCAGCCACGGGGCGCTGGCCAGCTACACCCAGGCGGTGCTGGAACGCCTGCAGCTGCCGGCCGCGGCGAGCATGGCCATGGTCTCCACCCCTGCGGCTGACCTGGGCCATACCGTGCTGTTCGGCGCCTTGGCGTCTGGCCGCCTGTTGCACCTGCTGCCACAGGACCTGGCGTTCGACCCGGACGGCTTCGCCAGCTACATGGCGCAGCACAAGGTGGGTGTGGTGAAGCTGGTGCCGAGCCACCTGCAAGGCCTGCTGCAAGCTACCCGCGCTGCCGATGTACTGCCGGCCGAAGCACTGATCCTGGGCGGTGAGGCTTGCAGCTGGAGCCTGCTGGACAAGGTCCGCGAACTGCGCCCGGGTTGCCGGGTCATCAACCACTATGGGCCTACCGAAACCACGGTCGGCGTGCTCACCTTCGAGCCTGATCAGCCGCTGCCCGGCTGCCGTACGGTGCCGGTGGGGCGCCCGCTGGGCAATGCCTGCGCCCAGGTGCTGGATGGCTACCTCAACCCGATGGCGGCCCACGTGGCCGGCGAGCTGTACCTGGGCGGGCAGGGCGTGGCCCAGGGTTACCTGGGTCAGCCTGCGCTGACCGCCGAGCGTTTCGTGCCCACCGAAGGGGGTGCCCGCTTGTACCGCACCGGCGACCGCGCCCGGCTTGGCGCCGATGGCCTGGTAGAGTTCATCGGTCGCGCGGATGACCAGGTGAAAATCCGCGGTTACCGCGTGGAGCCGGGCGAAGTCGGCCGTGTGCTGCTCGGCCTGCCAGGCGTAAGCGAGGCCGCGGTGCTGGCCTTGCCTCTGGAAGGCGATACCGAGCGCCTGCAACTGGTGGCCTACGTGGTGGCCGACGGCGGGGTAAGCGTGCAGCAGTTGCAGGCGCAACTGCAGGCACGCCTGCCGGACTACATGCTGCCAGCGCAGATGCTGCTGCTGGAGCGCCTGCCGCTGACCGCCAACGGCAAGCTCGACAAGCGCGCATTACCGGCACCGGGGGCGGTCAGCCGCGGCTATGTGGCGCCAGAAGGTGAAATCGAAGAGAAGCTGGCTGCGGTGTGGGCCGATGTGCTGAAGCTGGAGCAGGTCGGCAGCAGCGACAACTTCTTCGAGCTGGGGGGCGACTCCATCCTCAGCCTGCAGATCATCGCCCGCGCCAAGCGCCAGGGCATCAAGATCACCCCCAAGCAGCTGTTCGAACAACAGACCATCGCCCAGCTGGCCCAGGTGGCCAAGCGCATCGAGGCCAGGCAGCCTGCGCCGACAGCAGTGATCGACAGCGCAATCACTGGCGAGGTGGCGCTACTGCCAGCGCAGGCGCGCTTCTTCGAAATGGATATTGCCCAGCCGGCGCACTGGAACCAGTCGGTATTGCTGAAACCGGCCAGCCCGGTGCAGCTGCAACCGCTGGAGGCGGCCCTGCGTGCTGTAGTTGAGCAGCACGATGCGCTGCGCCTGCGCTTCAGCCGTGGTGCCGGCCAGTGGCAGGCGCGCTTCCAGCCGCTGAGCAACGCGCCGCTGCTGAGCCAACGCAACCTGGCCGCGCTGAGCGAGCTGGATGCTGCTGGCAGCCAGGTACAGGCCAGCCTGAACCTGGAGCAAGGGCCGCTGCTGCGCGCCGAGCTGTTTGACTTTGCCGACGGCCAGCAGCGTCTGCTGCTGGTGGTTCATCACCTGGTCGTCGATGGCGTGTCATGGCGGGTGCTGCTGGAAGACTTGCAGCAAGCCTATCGACAAGTGCTCGGCGGCCAGGCCGTGAGCCTGCCCGCCAAAAGCACGTCGGTGAAAACCTGGGCCGAGCACCTGGCCCGCCACGCCAGCAGCCCGGCACTGCAGGCACAGCGCGATTACTGGTTGCAGGCGGTGGCCAGCGACAGCGCCGAGCTGCCGCGTGACAACCCGCAGGGCAGCCTGGCCAATACCCATGCACGCACCGCTGCCACACGGCTGGACGCCGAGCGCACCGCCAGGCTGCTGAAGCAGGCCCCGGCCGCCTACCGCACGCAGATCAACGACCTGCTGCTGAGCGCGCTGGCGCGCACCCTGTGCCAGTGGAGCCGCCACGACAACGTGCTGGTGCAGCTGGAAGGGCATGGCCGCGAAGACCTGTTCGACGACCTGGACCTGAGCCGCACCGTGGGATGGTTCACCAGCCTGTTCCCGGTACGCCTTACCCCCGGCAACGATATCGGCCAGTCGATCAAGGCCATCAAGGAGCAACTGCGCGCCGTGCCGGACAAAGGCATTGGCTACGGCCTGCTGCGCTACCTGGGCGATGCCCAAGTGCGTGAGCAGCTCGGGAACACCGCGCAGCCGCGTGTCACTTTCAACTACCTGGGCCAGTTCGACGCCAGCTTCGCTGCCGAAACCGGCGCACTGTTCACCCCAAGCGGCGAAAGCGCTGGCCGTACCCAGTGCGCCGGCGCCCAACTGGGCAACTGGCTGAGCATCACCGGGCAGGTGTACGGCGGCGAACTGTTCCTGGAATGGACCTACAGCGCCGACGTGCATCCCCCGGCCACCATCGAGGCCCTGGCGCAGGCCTACGAGCAGGCCCTGGCGGAGCTGGTCGAGCATTGCTGCGATACCCGGCATCAGGGCGTGACGCCTTCGGACTTCGCGCTGGCCGCGTTGACCCAGGCGCAGCTGGACAACCTGCCGCTGGCTGCCGGGCAGATCGCCGATGTGTACCCGCTGTCGCCGATGCAGCAGGGCATGCTGTTCCACACCCTTTACGACCAACAGGCCGGCAACTACATCAACCAGCTGCGCGTGGATGTGCACGGGCTGGATGTGCAGCGCTTCAGGCAGGCCTGGCAGGCCACCGTGGATGCCCACGACATCCTGCGCACCGGTTTTGTCCTGCAAGGCGACCTGGACCAGGCCGTGCAGCTGGTGCGCAAGGCTGTCGAGCTGCCGTTCAGCGAGCACGACTGGCGCGGCCAGCCGGCCCTGGAACAGGCCTTGCAGACCCTGGCCGATGATGAGCGCCAGCGCGGCTTTGACCTGGCCGCTGCGCCGCTGCTGCGGCTGGTACTGGTGCGCACCAGCGATGCCAGCCACCACCTGATCTACACCAACCACCATATCCTCATGGACGGCTGGAGCACCTCGCGCCTGCTGGGCGAAGTGCTGCAGCGCTATGCCGGCCTGGCGCCGCAAGCGCAGGCCACGCACTACCGCGATTACATCGCCTGGTTGCAGGGCCAGGACGCAGCCGTTGCCGAGGCCTTCTGGAAGGCCCAGCTCGCCACCCTGGATGCGCCGACACGCCTGGCCCAGGCCATCGCCGGCAGCGCAGGCGGCAGCGGCCATGGCGACTATCGCCTGGCCTTCGACCGCGAGCAGACAGCACGTATCGAAGCCTTCGCCCGGGCCAACCGGGTCACGGTCAACACCCTGGTGCAATCGGCCTGGCTGCTGCTGTTGCAGCGCTGCACCGGCCAGGCCAGTGTGTGCTTCGGCGCCACTGTCGCCGGCCGCCCGGCAGATCTGCCAGGCGTGGAAGAGCAGATCGGCCTGTTCATCAACACCCTGCCAGTGATTGGCGCGCCTCGCAGCGAGCAGACCGTGGCCGAGTGGATCGGCCAGGTCCAGGCCATCAACCTGGCCGCGCGCGAGTTCGAGCATACGCCGCTGTACGATGTGCAGCGCTGGGCCGGGCAGGGCGGTGACGCGCTGTTCGACAGCATCCTCGTGTTCGAGAACTACCCGGTGTCCGAGGCGCTGCAACAGGGGGCGCCCGGTGGCCTGCGCTTTGGCGATGTGGCCGTGCAGGAGCAGACCAACTACCCGCTGACCCTGGTGGTGGAGCTGGGTGCGACCTTGTCGATGCAGTACAGCCACGACCGTACGCAGTGGGGCGACGCAACCATCGGCCGCCTGGCGGGCTACTTTGCCAACCTGCTGCAGGCACTGGTGGAAAACGCGGACGCAGTGGTCGGTGAACTGCCGATGCTCGGTCAGCCAGAACAGCAACAAATGCTCGAAGGCTGGAACGACACCCACGCTGCCTACCCGGACGCGCGCAGCATTCATCAGCTCATCGAAGCCCAGGTGTTCGCCACTCCGGATGCCCCGGCCCTGGTATTCGGCGAGCACACGCTGACGTACGCCCAGCTCAACCGCCGGGCCAACCAGCTGGCGCACAAGCTGCGCGAGCAGGGCGTGGGCCCGGATGTGCTGGTGGGCATCGCCATGGAACGCAGCCTGGAGATGGTCATCGGCCTGCTGGGCATCGTCAAAGCCGGCGGGGCCTACGTGCCGCTCGATCCGGAATACCCGCAGGACCGCCTGAGCTACATGTTCGAGGACAGCCGCATCGCCTTGCTGCTGACCCAGTCGCACCTGCGCGAAACCTTGCCGATTCCCGCCGGCCTGCGCAGCCTGGACCTGGATGGCGAAAACCTCGAAGGCTACAGCGACGCCAACCTCAATATCGACGTGGCGCCGCTGAACCTCGCCTACGTGATCTACACCTCCGGTTCCACCGGCCGCCCGAAAGGTGCCGGCAACAGCCATCAGGCCCTGGTCAACCGCCTGTGGTGGATGCAGAAGGCCTACGGCCTGGACGCCAGCGACAGCGTGCTGCAGAAAACCCCGTTCAGCTTCGACGTGTCGGTGTGGGAGTTCTTCTGGCCATTGATGACCGGCGCCCGCCTGGTCGTGGCCCAGCCGGGTGCCCACCGCGACCCGCAGCTGTTGGTCGACACCATCAACCAGCACGGCATCAGCACGCTGCACTTCGTGCCGTCGATGCTGCAGGCGTTCATGACCCATGAGGCAGTGGAAAGCTGCGTCAGCCTCAAGCGCGTGGTGTGCAGCGGTGAAGCACTGCCGGCCGAGCTGGCCCGTCAGACCCTGCAACGCCTGCCCGCAGCCGGCCTGTACAACCTGTACGGCCCGACCGAAGCGGCCATCGACGTCACCCACTGGACCTGCCAGGCGGACGAAAGCATCAGCGTGCCGATCGGCCAGCCGATCGACAACCTGAAAACCCATATCCTCGAAGGCAGCCTGCAGCCAGCCGTGCGCGGCAGTGCCGGCGAGCTGTACCTGGGCGGCGTTGGTCTTGCCCGTGGCTACCACCAGCGCCCGGCGCTGACTGCCGAACGCTTCGTACCGGACCCGTTCAGCGACAACGGCGGGCGGCTGTACCGCACCGGCGACCTGGCGCGCTACCGCACCGATGGCGTGATCGACTACGCCGGGCGTATCGACCATCAGGTGAAGATTCGCGGCCTGCGTATCGAACTGGGTGAAATCGAAGCCCGCCTGCTGGAGCTGCCAAGCGTGCAGGAAGCGGTGGTGCTGGCCCAGGACGGCCCGAGCGGCAAGCAGTTGGTGGGCTATGTGGTGCCGGCCGACAGCACGCAGGACCACAGCGCCTTGCGCGACAGCCTGCGCGAAGCGCTGAAGGCAGGCTTGCCGGACTACATGGTCCCGGCGCACCTGCTGCTGCTCGACCAACTGCCGGTGACGCCAAATGGCAAGCTGGACCGCAAGGCCCTGCCGCAGCCGGATGCCAGCCAGTTGCAGGGTGAATACATCGCCCCGCAAACCGAGCTGGAGCAGCAGATTGCGGCGATCTGGGCAGATGTGCTGAAGCTGGACAGGGTGGGGCTTGACGACAACTTCTTCGAGCTGGGTGGCGATTCGATCATCTCGTTGCAAGTGGTTAGCCGAGCACGCCAGGTGGATATCCACTTCACTCCCAAGGACCTGTTCGAGGCACAGACGGTGCAAGCGCTGGCGCGACTCGCCTCGCGTGGCGACATCGTGCTGATCGATCAGGGCGCGGTGACTGGGGTTACACCGCTCACGCCCATCCAGCACTGGTTTTTCGAACAACCCATTGCCAAGCGCCATCACTGGAACCAATCGGTCCTTCTGACCCCAGGCGAAGCGCTTGACGCGCTGGTGCTCGATGCCGCACTGCAGGCATTGCTGAACCACCACGATGCCTTGCGTTTGCGCATGGTCAAGCATGGGGTGCAGTGGCAGGCGGAGTTTGCCGAAGCGGGTCATGTCCAGTTGTGGCAGCGGGATTTCGCCAGCATCGAGCAACTGGAGCAAGACGCCGCCCAAGCCCAGCGCAGCCTCGACCTTGAGCACGGCCCCTTGCTGCGCGCCATGCTCGGGACGCTGCCTGACGGTAGCCAGAGGCTGCTGTTGGTGATCCACCACCTGGTGGTGGACGGCGTGTCGTGGCGTGTACTGCTGGAGGACCTGCAGCAGGCCTACCAGGCCCTGGCCGCCGGGCAGCCGCTGCAACTTGCGCCCAAGACCACGTCGTACAAAGCGTGGGCCGAGCGTTTGCAAACCTATGCCGCCGCGCCGGAGCTGCAACAGCAACTGGGCTACTGGCAGGCGCAGTTGCAAGGCACCCGCGAAGCGCTGCCCTGTGATAACCCGCAGGGCAGCCGGCAACTCAGGCATGCTGCTTCAGTCAGCACCCGCCTGGATGCGCAAAGCACCCGACGGCTGTTGCAGGCGTGCTCTGTGGCCTATCGCACGCAGATCAACGACCTGCTACTGACGGCGCTTGCGCAGGCAGTCACCCAATGGAGTGGCCAGCCTGAGGTGCTGGTGCGCCTGGAGGGACATGGTCGCGAAGACCTGTTTGCGGGCATCGACCTGACGCGCACGGTGGGCTGGTTCACCAGCCTGTACCCGGTGAAGCTGAGCCCGCAAGCGGACCTGGCGGGTTCCATCAAGACCATCAAGGAACAGTTACGCGCCGTGCCTGACAAGGGCCTTGGCTATGGTGTGCTGCGCTACCTGGGCGATGCTGCCAGCCGCGAAGCCCTTGCAGCGTTGCCTGAGGGGCAGGTCGTTTTCAACTACCTTGGGCAGTTCGACGGCAGTTTCGACGGCGAAACAGGCTTGTTCACCCCTGCCAAGGAGCATGACGGGGCCAGGCAGGATGCCCAGGCGCCGCTGGCCAGCCTGTTGACCGTCAACGGCCAGGTCTATGGCGGCGAGCTGCGCCTGGAGTGGACTTTCAGCCAGGACGTGCACCACCGCGAAACCATCGAGCGGTTGGCCCAGGCTTACCTGCAGGCCCTGGGTCAGATCATCGAGCATTGCTGTGCGAGCGGGCATCGTGGCCTGACGCCATCGGACTTCCCGCTGGCTGCACTGAGCCAGGCACAACTCGACCAGTTGCCGGTTGCAGCGGCGCACGTCACCGATGTCTACCCCTTGTCGCCCATGCAGCAAGGCATGCTGTTCCACAGCATCTACGAGCAAGGCAGCGGCAACTACATCAACCAGATGCGCGTGGATGTGGATGGCCTGAATGTAGACGCCTTCAGGCAAGCCTGGGAGGCTGCCCTGCAAGCCCACGATATCCTGCGCAGCAGTTTCATCTGGCAGGGTGATCTGGGCCAGGCGGTGCAGGTAGTACGCAAGCGTGTAACGCTGCCGTTCAGCGAGCACGACCTGCGTGCCGAGGCTGGGCTGGATCAGGCCCTGGACGCCCTGGCAGATACCGACCGGCAGCTTGGGTTCGACCTGGCCGAGGCGCCATTGTTGCGTCTGGCGCTGGTGCGTACGGGGGCTGCGCGTCATCACCTGATCTTCACCTGCCATCACATCCTGATGGATGGCTGGAGCACTTCGCAGTTGCTCGGCGAGGTCTTGCAGCGTTATGCCGGCCAGCCTGTGGTGGCCACGACGGGCAGTTATCGCGACTATATCGCCTGGCTGCAGCGCCAGGATGCACGGGCTGCCGAGACATTCTGGCGGGGCCAGATGGCTGAACTCCACGAACCCACGCGCTTGGCCCAGGCGGTGCGCAGTGCCGAGCCAGAGGGCCAGGGGCATGAGGTGCATCACCAGGTGTTCGATGCCGCGCGTACCGCTCGGGTAGAGGCGTTTGCCCGCGCTCAGCGCGTCACCGTCAACACCTTGGTGCAGGCAACCTGGCTGCTGTTGCTGCAGCGTTATACCGGGCAGTCGTCGGTGTGCTTTGGCGCCACGGTCGCAGGGCGGCCGGCGGAGCTGGCTGGCGTGGAAGCGCAGATCGGATTGTTCATCAACACCCTGCCGGTGGTGGGCGCGCCGCAAAGCGAGCAAAGCGTTGCGCACTGGATCGGGCAGGTACAGGCCAGCAACCTGGCCATGCGCGAATATGAGCACACGCCGCTGTACGACGTGCAGCGCTGGGCGGGCCTGGGCGGTGAAGCGCTGTTCGACAGCCTGGTAGTGTTTGAAAGCTATCCGGTATCAGAAGCGCTTCAGCAGGGTGCGCCGAGTGGGGTGCAATTTGGCGCGGTGCAAGTGCGTGAGCAGACCAACTACCCGCTGACCGTGTTGGTGAGCCTTGGCGACAGCCTGGCCATCCAGTACCGGCATGACCGCGCTCAGTGGAACGGCGAGGCGATCGAACAGTTGGCGCATCACTTTGCAACGCTGCTTGACGCGCTGGTAAGCGATGCGGGCGCTGCACTGGGTGATCTGCCGCTGCTCGATGCTGCTCAGCACCAGCTTATCGTGCAGGACTGGAATCGCACGGCGGCCAGCTACCCGGCCGAGCGTTGCATTCACCAGCTGTTCGAGGCGCAGGTGGCCAGCGCACCAGACGCCGTCGCGCTGATCCACGGCGAGCAGACGCTCAGTTATGCCGTGCTGAATGCGCGGGCCAACCAGCTGGCGCACAAATTGCGCGAGTCCGGTGTCGGCCCGGAAGTACTGGTGGGTGTCGCCATGGAGCGGGGCCTGGACATGGTGGTCGCGTTGATGGCGATCCTCAAGGCGGGCGGTGCATACGTGCCGCTTGACCCGGGCTACCCGCAGGAACGACTGGTGTACATGCTGGAAGACAGCCAGTCGCTTTTGTTGCTGTCGCAATCACACCTGCTCGAACGTGTGCCGTCCAGCTTCCAGGCGCGCACGCTGCTGGTTGACCAGTTGCACCTCGACGGCTACGACGAGATCGACCCGGTGTGCCTGACTACACCGGACAACCTGGCCTACTGCATCTACACATCCGGCTCCACCGGCAAGCCCAAAGGGGTGCAGATCGAACATCGCAACGCCGTGGCGATGATCGCCTGGGCGCAGTCGGTCTACAGCCGGCAAGACCTGTGTGGCGTATTGGCGTCCACATCGATCTGTTTCGACCTGTCGGTCTGGGAGCTGTTCGTAACCCTGGGCTCGGGTGGTTACGCGGTGCTGGCAACCAATGCCCTGGAACTGCCCCACCTGCCGGCCAAGGACCAGGTACGCCTGGTCAACACGGTGCCGTCGGCCATCAAGGTGCTGCATGAAACCGGCCAGTTGCCGCCCGGCGTACGCATCATCAACCTGGCGGGAGAAGCGCTCAAGCAGGGGTTGGTCGACGCGCTTTACGCGACCGGCCATGTGCTCAAGGTATACGACCTGTATGGCCCGTCGGAGGACACCACCTATTCCACCTTCACCCTGCGCAGGCAGGGTGGCCAGGCCAATATTGGCCGGCCGCTGTCCAACAGTGCGGTATACCTGCTGAGCGAAGCCGGCGCGCCGCTGCCGACAGGTGTGGTGGGGGAGTTGCACATGGCCGGTGCAGGGCTGGCGCGTGGTTACCTGGCGCGCCCTGGCCTTACCGCTGAGCGTTTTCTCCCAGACCCGTTCGGCAAAGCGGGCAGCCGCCTGTACCGCACTGGTGACCTGGCCCGTTATGGCGCCGATGGCGTTATCGAATATGTCGGGCGCGTCGATCATCAGGTGAAGATCCGTGGTTTCCGTATCGAACTGGGCGAAATCGAGGCGCGACTGCAGCAGCAGGACACCGTGCGTGAAGCGGTGGTTCTGGCCCAGGATGCAGCGGGAGGCCAGCAACTGGTGGGCTATGTGGTGCCAAGTGATGCTGCGTCGGTTGAAAGCCAGGAAGCGCAGACGGCGCTGCGCGACACCCTGCGCGCCCAACTGAAAGCCAACCTGCCGGATTACATGGTGCCAGCACACTTGCTGCTGCTCGAGCGCCTGCCGTTGACACCGAATGGCAAGCTGGACCGCAAGGCTTTGCCTCAGCCGGACGGCAACCTGCGGCAAGCAGCTTATGTGGCGCCGGACACGGAGCTCGAACGTAAGGTTGCGGCAATATGGGCTGAAGTTCTGGGCGTGGAAAACGTATCTCTTACCGACAACTTCTTCGAGCTGGGCGGCCATTCCTTGCTGGCAACCCAGGCGGTAGCACGACTGCAGATCGAACTGGGCACGAACCTGCCACTCGCGTTGTTGTTCCAGACAGAGAACCTGCAGGCCTTTGCGCAAGAGGTAGGCAGTCTCGGTACCCGAAACGACGGAGACCTGGATGAGCTCCAGGACTTCATGGCAGAGCTCGAGGCGGTTTGAGATGCACACGGACAATAGAAACGCAGACCTGGTTTATCGCTTCATTCGTCTGCCGCAGGCACAGCAGAAGCTGTTTCTCGAGAAACTGGCGTCCAAGGGCGTCACCCTCGCGCAGCTGCCCATTCCAGTGGTCAGGAACGAAGTCGAACGCCCTGTGCTGTCCTATGCCCAGCAACGCCAGTGGTTCCTCTGGCAGATGGAACCTGACGGCTCGGCCTACAACATACCAACCGCGCTCCGGTTCCGCGGGCAGCTGGACCTGGCCGCCCTGCAGCGCAGCTTCGAGACGCTGATCCAGCGTCATGAGGCCTTGCGCACGACCATTGGCGAGGAAGATGGGCAGTTGCTGCAGGTGATCCACCCCTGCCAGCCTTTCGAACTGGCCCGTCAGGCCGTGGGTACCCTGGATGAGGGCGCTTTGCAGGCGCAGGTTGCACTTGAGGTACAGCAGCCATTCGATTTGGCTCGGGGGCCACTGTTGCGGGTGAAATTGCTGGATCTGGCGCAGGAAGAGCACGTGCTTGTGCTCACCCTGCACCATATCGTTGCCGATGGCTGGTCGATGCCGTTGCTCATCGATGAACTGGTAAGCCTTTATGAAGGCTACAGCCAGGGCCGTGAGGTGGCGCTGGCCGAACTGCCGATCCAGTACGCCGATTATGCGATCTGGCAGCGAGCATGGATGGACGCTGGCGAGCGCGAGCGGCAACTGGCGTACTGGATATCGCAATTGGGTGATGACCACCCGGTGCTCGAACTGCCCACCGACAGACCACGCCCGGCGCAGCAGAGCTACCGGGGCCAGCGGATCAACGTCGACCTGGGTGAGGCGCTTGGCCTGTCGCTCAAGCAGCTGGTACAACGCCAGGGTGCGACAGCCTTCATGCTGTTGCTGGCCAGTTTCCAGGTGCTGCTGCATCGGTATTCCGGGCAGGCTGATGTGCGAGTGGGGGTGCCCATCGCCAACCGGAACCGGGTAGAAACCGAACGGCTCATCGGCTTTTTCGTCAACACCCAGGTCATGCGTGCCGCGTTCGACACGCAGCTGACTTTCAGCGAATTATTGGCACAAGTGCGCCAGCGGGCGTTGGCTGCGCAGGTCCATCAGGACCTGCCATTCGAGCAACTGGTCGATGCCTTGCAGCCAGAGCGCAGTTTGAGCCACAGCCCCTTGTTCCAGGTGATGTACAACCATCAGACCCGAGTGAAAGGGGAGCGTCGCAGCTTGCCCGGCCTGGAGGTGGAGAGCCTGCCATGGCGTGTGCATGCGGCGCAGTTCGACCTGAGCCTGGACACTTTCGAGCACGAGCATGGCTTCAGCGCCACCCTGACCTTCGCAACCGACTTGTTCGATGCCGCGACCATTCAGCAGATGGCTGCTCACTGGCGCAACCTGCTGCAAGGCATCGTCGCCAACCCAGACCAGCGAGTGGCTGAACTGCCGCTGATGGATGACACTGACCGGCAGCATATCGTGGATGGCTGGAATGCAACGCAAGCCGATTATCCAGATGATACCAGCATTCATCAGCTGATCGAAGCCCAGGTGTTCGCCACCCCGGATGCCCCGGCCCTGGTATTCGGCGAGCACACGCTGACGTACGCCCAGCTCAATCGCCGGGCCAACCAGCTGGCGCACAAGTTGCGCGAGCAGGGCGTGGGCCCGGATGTGCTGGTGGGCATCGCCATGGAACGCAGCCTGGAGATGGTCATCGGCCTGCTGGGCATCGTCAAAGCCGGCGGGGCCTACGTGCCGCTCGATCCGGAATACCCGCAGGACCGCCTGAGCTACATGTTCGAAGACAGCGGCATCACCTTGCTGCTGACCCAGTCGCACCTGCGCGAAACCTTGCCGATTCCCGCCGGCCTGCGCAGCCTGGACCTGGATGGCGAAAACCTCGAAGGCTACAGCGACGCCAACCTCAATATCGACGTGGCGCCGCTGAACCTCGCCTACGTGATCTACACCTCCGGCTCCACCGGCCGCCCGAAAGGCGCCGGCAACAGCCACCAGGCCCTGGTCAACCGGCTGTGGTGGATGCAGAAGGCCTACGGCCTGGACGCCAGCGACAGCGTGCTGCAGAAAACCCCGTTCAGCTTCGACGTGTCGGTGTGGGAGTTCTTCTGGCCATTGATGACCGGCGCCCGCCTGGTCGTGGCCCAGCCGGGTGCCCACCGCGACCCGCAGCTGTTGGTCGACACCATCAACCAGCACGGCATCAGCACGCTGCACTTCGTGCCGTCGATGCTGCAGGCGTTCATGACCCATGAGGCAGTGGAAAGCTGCGTCAGCCTCAAGCGCGTGGTGTGCAGCGGTGAAGCACTGCCGGCCGAGCTGGCCCGTCAGACCCTGCAACGCCTGCCCGCAGCCGGCCTGTACAACCTGTACGGCCCGACCGAAGCGGCCATCGACGTCACCCACTGGACCTGCCAGGCGGACGAAAGCATCAGCGTGCCGATCGGCCAGCCGATCGACAACCTGAAAACCCATATCCTCGAAGGCAGCCTGCAGCCAGCCGTGCGCGGCAGTGCCGGCGAGCTGTACCTGGGCGGCGTTGGTCTTGCCCGTGGCTACCACCAGCGCCCGGCGCTGACTGCCGAACGCTTCGTACCGGACCCGTTCAGCGACAACGGCGGGCGGCTGTACCGCACCGGCGACCTGGCGCGCTACCGCGCCGATGGGGTGATCGACTACGCCGGGCGTATCGACCATCAGGTAAAAATTCGCGGCCTGCGTATCGAACTGGGTGAAATCGAAGCCCGCCTGCTGGAACTGCCCAGCGTGCAGGAAGCGGTGGTGCTGGCCCAGGATGGGCCGAGCGGCAAGCAGTTGGTGGGTTATGTGGTGCCGGCCAACAGCACGCAGGACCACAGCGCCTTGCGCGACAGCCTGCGCGAAGCGCTGAAGGCAGGCTTGCCGGACTACATGGTCCCGGCGCACCTGCTGCTGCTCGACCAACTGCCGGTGACGCCAAATGGCAAGCTGGACCGCAAGGCCCTGCCACAGCCGGATGCCAGCCAGTTGCAGGGTGAATACATCGCCCCGCAAACCGAGCTGGAGCAGCAGATTGCGGCGATCTGGGCGGATGTGCTGAAGCTGGACAGGGTGGGTCTTGACGACAACTTCTTCGAGCTGGGTGGCGATTCGATCATCTCGTTGCAGGTGGTCAGCCGAGCACGCCAGGCAGACATACGCTTCACACCCAAGGAGTTGTTGCAGCATCAGACCGTGCAAGGCCTGGCCGCGGTTGCCCGGCGCAGCGAAACACGGGAGCTGGAGCAGGGCGAGGTCAGCGGGCCTCTGCCACTGATTCCGGTGCAGCGCTGGTTCTTCGAGCAGGCGCTTGAGGTACGTGACCACTGGAACCAGTCGCTGCTGCTTGAACCTGGTGAAGCACTGGATGCGCGCTTGTTGAGCGCTGCACTGGCCAACCTGCATGCACATCACGACCTGTTGCGGCTCAATGCCTGGCACCAGGGCGAGCATTGGCACGCCTCGATTGGCGCGCCGACATCGGCCGAGCTGCTGTGGGTACGCGCATGCGCCGATGCCGAAGACCTGGCCCATCTGGCTGACCAGGCCCAGCGCAGTTTGAACCTGGCACAGGGGCCACTGCTGCGCGCCGTGTTGGCCACGCTCGCAGACGGCAGCCAGCGGTTGTTACTGGTCATTCACCATCTGGTGGTGGATGGCGTGTCCTGGCGGGTTCTGCTCGAAGACCTGCAGCAGGCCTATCAGGCGCATGCCCTGGGGCAGCCCGTGAAGTTGCCGGCAAAAACCAGCGCGTTCAAGGCCTGGGCCGAACAGCTGCAGGCATATGCCGGCGACCCGGCGCTGCAGCGTGAGCTGCACTTCTGGCGCGATCAACTGCAAGGCAGCAGCGATGTCTTGCCGTGTGATTACACTCACGGCGAAAACCGGCAGAAACACGCGGCGTCGGTCAGCACCCGGCTGGATTCGGCCTGGACCCGCAAGCTATTGCAACAGGCGCCGGCGGCCTACCGCACACAGATCAACGACCTGCTTTTGACGGCACTGGCCCGTGTCGTGAGCCGCTGGACCGAGCAGCCGCAAGTACTGGTGCGGCTGGAAGGCCATGGCCGCGAAGACCTGTTCGACGGCATCGACCTGAGCCGCACTGTGGGTTGGTTCACCAGCATGTATCCGGTCAGGTTGAGCCCGCAGCCTGAGTTGGCAGGCTCGATCAAGAGCATCAAGGAGCAGCTGCGCGCGGTGCCCAACAAGGGGCTTGGTTATGGCGTGCTGCGTTACCTGGGCAGCGCCGAAGCGCAGGAAACGCTGGCGGCTCTGGCCCAGGGCACGATCATCTTCAACTATTTGGGGCAGTTCGATGGCAGCTTCGACCAGCAGGCCAGCTTGTTCAAACCGGCCAAGGAGCACGCCGGGCCGAACCAGGATGAAAACGCGCCCTTGAGCGGCTTGCTGGCGCTCAATGGCCAGGTCTACGGCGGTGAGCTGATGCTGGGCTGGACGTTCAGCCGTGAGGTCTTCGACGCCGCGACCATCCAGCACCTGGCTGATGCGTATGCCGAAGAACTCAAGGCGGTGATCGAACACTGCTGCCAAGAGGATACCCGAGGCCTCACGCCATCGGACTTCCCGCTGGCCAGCCTCGACCAGGCACAACTGGACTGCCTGCCAGTACCTGCTGCGCAAATTGCCGACATCTACCCGCTGTCGCCGATGCAACAGGGCATGTTGTTCTACACCCTGCAGGAGTCGGAAGCTGCGCTGTACATCAACCAGACATCTGTCGATGTGCACGGCCTGGACATTGATCGCTTCGTCGCTGCCTGGAACCAGGTGATTGCCAGCCATGACATCCTGCGCACGGCATTCCTGTCGTCAGCGCAATGGGCCGAGCCACTGCAGGTGGTGCAGCGTCAGGCCAGCCTGCCACTGCGCGTGATGGACTGGCGGGGGCGCAAGGTGGCCAGCGATACACTGCAGGCACTGGCTGCCGAGGACGCTGCCGAGGGCTTCGATCTGACCTGCGCGCCGTTGATGCGGTTGACCTTGGTCCAGCTGGATGAACAACGCCTGCACCTGGTCTGGTCACGTCATCACATCCTGATGGACGGCTGGAGCAATTCGCGCTTGCTAGGTGAAGTGCTGCAGGTTTATCACGGCCGCTCCGTCAGTCATGTGGGGGGACGTTTCGGTGACTACATCCGCTGGCTGGGTGAGCAACCTGTCGGCAAGCTGGAGCAGTTCTGGAGCGCAAAACTGCGAGCGCTGGAGGGCCCGACGCTGTTGGCCGAGAGTGTTGCGCCACAGGCGGACGGCAAGCTTGTCGGCCATGATGCGCTGTACCTGCGCTGGGATGCGCAGCGTACGCAACAGCTGCGAGACCAGGCTCGGCGCCTGCGCGTCACGCCAAATACCCTGGTACAGGCAACCTGGCTGTTGCTGCTGCAACGCTACACCGGCCAGGACACCGTGTGCTTCGGCGCCACCGTGGCCGGGCGCCCCACCAGCCTGGCGGGTGCGGACGAGATGCTGGGGTTGTTCATCAACACGTTGCCGGTGGTACAGGCGCCACAACCCGAGCATATTGTCAGCGACTGGTTGCACCAGTTGCAGCACTACAACCTGGAGTTGCGGGACCATGAGCACGCAGCGCTGGCCGATGTGCAACGTTGGGCGGGGCGGCCTGGGCAAGCGCTGTTCGACAGCATCGTGGTATTTGAAAATTACCCGGTTGACGAGCGCCTGCGCGAAGGTGGGGGCGGTACGCTTCGCTTTGGCGAAGTGCGCAACCGTGACGTCACCAACTACGCCATGGACCTGGCCGTGCAGTTGGGCGAAACCTTCTCGGTAGAGTTCCTTTACCTGCGCAGCCGCTTCACCGAAGCCGCCGCCGAGTGCTTGCGCGGCAGCTTCGAAAGCCTGCTGACCGCCATGCTGGGCAACCCGCAGGCCACGCTCGGCAGCTTGGGTATGCTGACCCCTTCACAGGTGCAGCACGCCGACCTTCGCAACCGGCTGGCGGCCCCGCAGGGCGAGCAGCCGTTGCTTGCCGAGTGCATTGCCCTGCATGCCCGTGAGCGCGGCGAAGCCTTGGCGGTAATCTGTGGTGCCCAGCAGTTGACCTACGCCCAACTGGACGCGCGTGCCAACCGCCTTGCCCACCAGCTTATTGCGCAGGGCGCATGCCCGGAAACCTGCGTCGGCATAGCCCTGGAGCGGTCGGTTGAAGTGATCGTGGCATTCCTGGCAGTCATGAAGACCGGCGCCGCGTATGTACCACTGGATATCGACTATCCACAGGAGCGCCTGCAGTGGATCGTCGAAGACTCCGCCATGCACCTGCTGGTCACCAGCAGTGGCTTGCGCCAGCGCTTTGCCCAGGTTGCCCAGTGCGTCGAACTCGACCGGCAGGAACTGGAGCACCTGCCAGCAGATGCACCTCAAGCGCAGGCATGTGCCGACAACCTGGCCTACCTGATCTACACCTCCGGCTCGACAGGCAAGCCTAAAGGCGTGGCGGTCAGCCACGGGCAGATCCGCATGCATTGCCAGGCAATCGCCAGATTGTATGAAATGGACGGGCAAACCCGCGAGTTGCTGTTCATGTCGTTTGCCTTTGACGGTGCTCAGGAGCGTTGGCTGTCGACATTGTCCTCGGGCGGTTGTCTGGTAGTGCGCGACAACAGGCTGTGGACAGCCGAAGAAACCTGGCAGACCTTGCATGCCCAGCGCATCGACATCGCCTGCTTCCCGCCGGCCTATCTGCAACAGTTGGCAGAATTCGCCGAGAGCCAGCAGCAAGCTGCGCCGGCAGTGCGGGTGTACTGCTTTGGTGGTGATGCAGTACCCGATGCATTGTTCGAGCAGGTCAAACGTTCGCTGCGCCCGCGCTGGCTGACCAATGGTTATGGGCCCACTGAAACCGTAGTCACACCGCTGCTGTGGAAAGTGCCTGCGCAAGAGACTTGCGGGGCAGTTTACGCGCCCATCGGTGAGCGGGTGGGTGAGCGCACGCTGCACGTGCTGGACCATAACCTCAACCCATTGCCAGACGGTGTGGCCGGCGAGCTTTACATCGGTGGTGATGGCGTGGCGCGTGGGTATCATCAACGCTCAGCGCTCACAGCCGAGCGATTCGTTGCCGACCCGTTCGCCACCGGTGGCCGCCTGTACCGCACCGGTGACCGGGTGCGGCGCCGCGCCGATGGGGTTATCGACTTTTTGGGGCGGCTGGACAACCAGCTGAAAATTCGCGGCTTCCGCATCGAGCCTGGCGAAATCGAGGCTCGCCTGCGCAATCTGGCCGGCGTGCGCGATGCCGTGGTGGTGGCACGTGACATCAGCACAGGCAAGCAACTGATCGGCTACGTAGTAGTGGCCAGTTCCGACATCCGCGCCGAGCAGCTACGCGATGCCCTTCGCGCCGATCTGCCGGATCATATGGTGCCAGCGCAACTGGTGCTGATGCCCTCCCTGCCGCTCACTCCCAATGGCAAGATCGACCGCAATGGCCTCCCAGCACCTGAATTTTCCGCAGGCCAGGCGTGGGTTGCACCGCGCAATGCCGTCGAACAGGCGCTGGCTGATATCTGGCAGCAGGTACTGGAGGTGGAGCAGGTCGGGGTAGATGACAACTTCTTCGAGCTGGGTGGTGACTCTCTGCGCGTGCTCAAGATGTTGTCCAGGGTACGGGCTCGCGAAGATCTGCCGATCGAGCTGAAGCTGCGTGATGTGATTGCCCGGCCGACCATCGCCGAGTTGTCTGGCTATGCACCCAACGACACCAGCCTGGACCCACTGTTGTTGCTCAATAGCCGGCTGAATACAGGTACGCCGCTGTTCTGCCTGCATGCCGGGTTTGGCACTGTGTTCGATTACGAGCCGTTGGCACGCCAGCTGGAAGGCCGGTGCACGGTGTATGGCCTGCAATGCCGGATGTTGCTGGACCCCACCTGGGTGGACGATTCGCTCGACACCATGGCCATCGACTACGCGCAGTACATCCGGCAGAAACAACCCGAAGGCCCTTATCAGCTGGCCGGTTGGTCGCTTGGCGGTACGCTGGCGGTGCTGGTGGCCCGGGAGCTGGAAAACCAGGGCCAGCGGGTATCGGTGCTGGCGTTGGTGGACAGCTTTGTGCCTTCGGCAGGTCAACATGTGCAGGAGAGTGACTGGGCGGCTGACCTGTGCGGCTTCCTGGCGGTGGTTCTGGGGGGGGCGGTTGACGCGCTGACTGTGCCGGCGGTACCGGCTGGGTGCAGTAACGAGGACTTGGAGCAGGTGATCCAAGCCGCCCGTGCTGCGCAGAAGGTGCAGTCGGCTTACGCCGAAATTGGCAACGCTGACCTGGCGCAGACCTTTGTTGTGGCCATGAAGCTCAAGGAACTGTCGCGCCAGTTGAACCCGTTACCGACTACCAAGGCCGCGGCAGTTTGCTGGTGGGCCGATGAGGCAGCGCACGCGGGGAGTATTGCCGGTAGCTGCCAGGACATCGGTATCAATGCCGGGCACTATGACATCCTTCAACAGGCAGAGGTGCTCGAGGGCGTGATTGCCAGGCTGTTGCTGGAAGACACCGTTAACCCGTAAACCCTGTGAATCCACGCAGAGGTGAGAAGGGGCCGCATTAGCGTAATGCCAGTCAGTCAAGCAATTGGGGCCGCTTTGCGGCCCATCGCCGCGGTTCGTCGCCACGACAAGCCAGGCTCCCACAAGTACGGCGCATGGCTTGAATTAGATGCGGTCGGGGTGGGAGCTGGCCTGCCGGCGATGGGCTGCGCAGCAGCCCCATCCAGTTAAACAATTGGGGCCGCTGTGCGGCCCATCGCCGGCAAGCCAGGCTCCTACAAGTACGGCGCATGGCTTGAGTTCGATGCGGTCGGGGTGGGAGCTGGCTTGCCGGCGATGGGCTGCGCAGCAGCCCCATCAAGTTAAACAATTGGGGCCGCTGTGCGGCCCATCGCCGGTAAGCCAGGCTCCCACAAGTACGGCGCATGGCTTGAATTCGATGCGGTCGGGGTGGGAGCTGGCTTGCCGGCGATGGGCTGCGCAGCAGCCCCATCAAGTTAAACAATTGGGGCCGCTTTGGGGCCCATCGCCGGTAAGCCAGGCTCCCACAAGTACGGCGCATGGCTTGAATTCGATGCGGTCGGGGTGGGAGCTGGCTTGCCGGCGATGGGCTGCGCAGCAGCCCCATCAAGTTAAACAATTGGGGCCGCTGTGCGGCCCATCGCCGGCAAGCCAGGCTCCCACAAGTACGGCGCATGGCTTGAGTTCGATGCGGTCGGGGTGGGAGCTGGCTTGTCGTGGCGACGAACCGCGGCGATGGGCTGCGCAGCAGCCCCATCAAGTTAAACAATTGGGGCCGCTTTGGGGCCCATCGCCGGTAAGCCAGGCTCCTACAAGTACGGCGCATGGCTTGAATTTGATGCGGTCGGGGTGGGAGCTGGCTTGCCGGCGATGGGCTGCGCAGCAGCCCCATTAAGTTAAGCAATTGGGGCCGCTTTGGGGCCCATCGCCGGCAAGCCAGGCTCCCACAAGTACGGCGCATGGCTTGAATTTGATGCGGTCGGGGTGGGAGCTGGCTTGTCGTGGCGACGAACCGCGGCGATGGGCTGCGCAGCAGCCCCATTAAGTTAAGCAATTGGGGCCGCTGTGCGGCCCATCGCCGGTAAGCCAGGCTCCCACAAGTACGGCGCATGGCTTGAGTTCGATGCGGTCGGGGTGGGAGCTGGCTTGTCGTGGCGACGAACCGCGGCGATGGGCTGCGCAGCAGCGCCATTAAGTTAACCAATTGGGGCTGCTGCGCAGCCCATCGCCGGCAAGCCAGGCTCCTACAAGTACGGCGCATGGCTTGAGTTCGATGCGGTCGGGGTGGGAGCTGGCTTGTCGTGGCGACGAACCGCGGCGATGGGCTGCGCAGCAGCCCCATCAAGTTAAACAATTGGGGCCGCTTTGGGGCCCATCGCCGGTAAGCCAGGCTCCCACAAGTACGGCGCATGGCTTGAATTTGATGCGGTCGGGGTGGGAGCTGGCTTGCCGGCGATGGGCTGCGCAGCAGCCCCATCAAGTTAAACAATTGGGGCCGCTTTGGGGCCCATCGCCGGTAAGCCAGGCTCCCACAAGTACGGCGCATGGCTTGAGTTCGATGCGGTCGGGGTGGGAGCTGGCTTGTCGTGGCGACGAACCGCGGCGATGGGCTGCGCAGCAGCCCCATTAGCTTTAACTGACTGGCATTAGCCGCATTAGCGGCCCTTTTTTTGCGGCCTGTATGCCGGGCATGAAAAAACGGCGCTTCCCGAGTGGGAGGCGCCGCTTTTCATTGGGGGCATCAGAAGTCGTAGCGCAGGTTCAGCGTCGCGTTTCTTGGTGCGCCGTAGTGGCCGTAGTTGCCGGCCAGGCCCGCGTAGTACTTCTTGTCGAACAGGTTTTCCACATTCAGCGTGGCGGCCAGGTGCTCGCTGATCTTGTAGCGGGCCATCAGGCTGGTCACGGCGTAGTCTTCCTGGGCGATACGCGTGTTGTAACGGGTGGCCACTGACTGCTTGGAGTTCCAGTTAACGCCGCCACCGACGGTCAGGCGCTCCCACTCGCCCGGCAGGCGGTAAGTGGTCCACAGGCGGAATGTATCCAGCGGCAGTTGAGTGGTCAGGCGGGTGCCATTGGCATCCTCCGTGCGGGAGTGGCTATAGCCAGTATGCAGCTCCAGCCCGCGGGCCACTTCGCCGGACAACTCAAGGTCGAAGCCCTTGGTTTCTGCTCCGCTGACTGCGCGATAGGCGGTGGAGTTGGGTACGCCGGGGACAGCGAAACCTACGTCTTCTTCTGCAAGGTTGTCACGCTTGATCAGGTAGATCGCAGCGCTGGCATTCAGGCGGCCATTGTAGAACTCACCTTTCCAGCCCATTTCATAGTTTTGCCCGATAACCGGGTCAAGCACTTTACCGGTTCGGTCGCGGCTGGTCTGGGGCTTGAAGATATCGGTATAGCTGGCATACACCGATTGTTCGTCCGTCAGGTCGTAGATCAGGCCCGCATAAGGTGTTACCTCGCCGCGCTCCTGCAAATGGGTGGGGTTACCGGTGCCTGTGGTCAACACGACCTGGTCGGAGTCGGATCGATAACTGGTAGTGCGGGCACCGAGGATCATGTGCAGATCATCGGTGAAGTTGAGCCGGGTAGCGATGAAGTAACCGGTCTGGCGGATGAACAGGTCATAGTCCAGCAGCGGCGAATAACTGCCAGGCTGCGGCAAGCGGTTACCCCAGTTGTAGAAGTTGGCATCCACCGCCCCGGCCGTACCGGTGAAGTGGTTGTTCTCGTAATCCATGTAATCGAACCCGGTGACCAGCTCGTGGGTCTGGCCGAAGAGCTGGAACGGGCCCTGCAGGGTGACGTTGACGCCACGTTGTACCTGATGGGCATCCACCTCCAGGCGATCGAATGAGGCGTTGCCAGTGGCCTGGTCGAGGGTGGATACACCCGCGCCGGTACGATAGAACGCCGACAGCGAGTCGCGATCAACGTCCATGTAGTTGCCGGCCACTTTCAGCTGCCAGCCATTGCCAAGCTCCTGGTCCAGGCCAAAGGAGTAGTTCTTGGTGGTGTAGTCTTCGTACATCCAGCGTGGGCCGGAACTGGTGGAACGAGAGAAATGGGTGGGCTGGCCGTTGCTGAAGAACAACGGTACGCCCGGAGCGCCGTTGGCGTCGTAAGTCTGGTAATCCATGCCGAAACGCACGGTCGTGGTATCGGTGAGGTCTGCTTCCAGCACGCCGTACACCAGGTCGCGGTCCTGGCTGTACCAGTCCATGTAGCTCTGGTTGCTTTGCTTGGCTGCCACCAGGCGGCCACGCAGTTTGCCGCTTTCGATCAGCGGGCCGGAGACATCGGCCTCGGTGCGGTAGTAGTCCCATGAGCCGACACCGGCCTGCACATACGACTGGAACTCGCGCGTAGGGCGCTTGCGCACCATGTTGACCACACCGTTGGGTTCGCCGGCACCCGTCATCAGGCCAGTGGCGCCGCGGACGATTTCTATGCGGTCGAACATGGCCATGTCCATCAGCGTATTGGGCATGTTACGCGTCAGGTAGTCTTGTGTGGTATTCACGCCATCGAGCTGGTACGTGCTGATTTCCGAGCCGCGCGAGTAAATGTGAAAACGCTCGCCACCGTCCTGGGACATGGTGATGCCCGGGTTCTGCTTCAACACGTCGGTGATGCTTGCCAAGTGTTGGTCGTCCATCTGCTGGCGGGTGACAACGCTGATGCTCTGCGGCGTTTCGCGGATAGACAGATTCATGCGAGTGGCGGTGCTGGTGACGCCAGTAGTATAGGAACCCGTGCCTTCGGTAGTGGCCCCAAGGCCCATGCTATTGACGTTGGTCGCCGAAAGCTCGACCTGGCCGTCCTTTGCGGCTGAACTCGCCGTGACGGTGACCGTGTCGCCGTCGATCTGATAGCGCAGGCCGCTGCCCCCCAGCAGGATACGCAGCGACGAGGCGAGGTCGTGACGCCCCTTCAGCGTAGCGGAGCGGACCCCGCTGATATCTTCCGGGCTATACAGCAACTGGGTATCGGTCTGCTTGGCCAGCGCCTGCAACGCCGAGTTCATCGACTGCGCAGGAATATCCAGGGTCCATTCCTGCGCCTGCACCTGGGCAACCAGCGCCCCGGACAGGGCCATGCCCAGGCCAATGCGCGACAACGCGCGCTGTGGGCGAAGGGAATGACGGATCAGTAACGCTTTGGCAAGCGGGTTGAGCGGGCCGGGCAAGGACTTGGACATCTATTGCGGTCTCGTTGGCAGAGGGTTTTTTTCTATGTCAGCTATGGGACGCAGCACCTGCAAAAAACCGGAACGATTCTTATTGGCGATTTTTTTGTCGGCGCTGCGTTAACCGCGTCACAACTTCACAGTTCGCGTGCTACGCGAAAACCGAGGAAGTCGCCGCGGGTGGTCTTGAGGCGGTCGTTGCGGTTGGCCGAGCGCGAGAAGATCGGCGGCTCGCCCCAGTCGTTGCCACGCATGTGCGCGCGGATGCACTTGGGGTCCTGGATCCAGGCGCTGCCGTCGGCGGGGGCGCCTTGATAGCTTTCGTGGTAGCAGTCGGCAACCCACTCGTAGACGTTGCCGTGCATGTCGTACATGCCAAAGGCATTGGCCGGGTAGCTGCCCACCGGGGCGGTGTAGGTGTAGCCATCGCGTGGGCCGTAGGTGTTGGCGTGCTTGCTGATCTCGTACTTGCCCGGCTCGTCGAAGGGGAAGGGGAACGCACCGGTGGAACCGCCGCGGGCGGCGTATTCGCGTTCGGCTTCGCTGACCATGCGGTAGGGCTTGCCGGTGGTTTTCGCCAGCCACCGGGTGTAGGCCTGCACTTCGTCGTAGTCGACGCACACCGCTGGCTGGCGGGGGCCTTGCTTGTAGCTTGGCTTGCTGGCTTGGCACCAGCGGCCGGGGCGGTCGTCGCCACTTTTGATCACGGTGCCGGTGGCCTTGATGTAGGCATCCAGCTCGCCGGCGGTGACCTGGTAGCGGCTCATGGCGAAGGGCTTGGCGAAGGTCACGGTGTGCAAAGGGCCTTCGTCGGGCTGGCGGCCGACTTCGTCGTCGGGCGCGCCCATCACATAGCTGCCGGCGGGCAGCACGACCATTTCCGGGCAGTTTTGGCAGTCCTTGAACACGTCGCCTGGTTTGGCGGCATGGGCGTAGGCGCTGACCAGCAGCAGGCAGGTGATCTGGGCTGGCCGGTAGAGCCAGGTGGATACGTTCATCGGTGATCCTCGAATCGGGTGAATGCGTGCTGCGTTTCGCATTCAGACGAGACGGGGCGGTGAAAAATTAACCAGGGGGCGATGCGCTGCAGCCTGTGCGGGGCTCGCGGCAAAGCCGATGGCAGCAGTTGCCAGGCCCGATACACCGGGCTATAGTCCAGCCCATTGTTCTCTTCCTGAAGACTTGTTCATGCCAGCCAGCCCTTCCACCACAAGCTTTGCCATCGCGCCAGTCGCGGGCATGGTCGTGCGTGGCAGCCAGCAGCCGGTCATGATCAGTCACTACCCACCACCGGTCAGTGGCGTCGTAGGCGGCGTAGCTCCGCCTGCTTGCGTGGTCGTGCTGGGCTGATCGGCTTTAGGCCGCACCCCTTCGCACACGCAACCTACTGAACACGGTCGGCTACTTCCCACGCTGAAGCGCACGCCGTCCGTTTGGCTTTTTCGCCTAACATCAGGTGGCAATACATGTCTGTCATTACCAAAGCATCCGTGGCCTCGGCGGCCACTACCAGCCTGTTCGTCCTGCTGTGGAGCAGCGGCGCAATCGTCTCCAAACTGGGCCTGGCACATGCCAGCCCGTTCGCCTTCCTGCTGTTGCGCTCGGCACTGGCCCTGAGCGGCCTGCTGCTGATCGGGCCGCTGCTGGGCCTGCGCTGGCCGCGCAGCCGCGGGGCCATGCTGCGGGCACTGGGCACCGGGTGTGTGCTGCTGGGCGCCTACCAGATCTTTTACCTGCTGGCGCTCAATACCCATGTCACCCCCGGCGTGATGGCCACGGTGATGGGGGTGCAACCGATCCTTACCGTGGTGCTGATGGAACGCCAGCGTTCCTGGAGCCGGTTGTTCGGCCTGGGGCTGGGGCTGGGTGGCTTGATCATGGTGGTGTACCAGGGCATCAACCTGGGCGGGGTATCGCTGGCGGGCATGCTGTTTGCCTTGCTGGCGCTGGCCAGCATGACCTTTGGTTCGATCCTGCAGAAACGCATTACCGACAACCCGATGGGCACGCTGCCGCTGCAGTACCTGGCGGGCTTTGCCATGTGCGCTGTGTTCGCACCGCTGCAGCCGCTGCATGTCGAGTGGACCGGCGGCTTCATCGGCGCGCTGCTGTGGATGGGGCTGGTGGTTTCGCTGTTGGCGACCTTGCTGCTGTACCGGCTTATCGCCAAGGGCAACCTGGTCAATGTCACCAGCCTGTTCTACCTGGTGCCGGCGGTGACGGCGGTGATGGACCTGCTGATCTTCGGTAACCGCCTGGCACCGCTCAGCCTGCTGGGCATGGGGCTGATCGTGGTGGGCCTGCTGTTCGTGTTCCGCAAGCCCGCTGCGCGCTTGGCCGAGGCGTAAGCGCTAGCGGAATTCTTCGGGGATGGTGTGGCGCAGCACGCCTTCCTCGAAGTCCAGCAGGCCGGCTTCGCGCTGGGTGAGCAGGTAGTAGAGCAGGGTATCGAGCGAACGCAGCGACGGCACCTCGACCGCCAGCATCTTCACTGCCGGCTCGGTTTCACAGGCGCAGCCGAAATCGAGCAAGGCTGCACGTACCTGGTCGAGGGTTTCCGGTGGCCTGACCACAACCCGGAACACCGAGCTGCCACTGCTGCTGCGCAGTTCATCGAACCAGGTTTCGCCAGCTTCTTCACGGGTGCCGATGAGGTCGCCCGGGGCTATGCCGTAGACATGAAAGGGAATGCTGTCGACGCTGTATCCGCCTTCCACGGCCTTGGCCCACAACCCCTCGACCGAGGCGGGCGGGTAGCCGTTCGGGTCCTGTACCAGGCGGAACAGGACTTTTTTATATGCGTTGTCCATCGTTTACCCCGCGTCAGTTGCGTGCCGGGCGCAGCACCAGCCACAACGCTGCAGCAATCAGCAGGCCGCCGTACAGGTGTGCCAGCGACAATGGTTCGTCCAGCAGCCATGCCCCCCACAATACGCCGAATACCGGAATCAGGAAGGTCACCGTGCTGGCCTTGACCGGGCCGATTTCTTCCAGCAGGCGGAAGTACAGGATATACGCGAACGCCGTGCACAGCAGGCCCAGGCCCAGCAGCGACGACCAGACCTGCCAGCCACCCCAGCTGGCCGGTGGCTGGCTGATGGCGCTCCAGGCGAACAGCGGGCTCAGCAGCAGCGTGGCGCCCATCATGCTGCCCAACGCCGAGAGGCGGCTGTCGAGGCCGCTGACCCAGCGACGGGCAAGGAACCCGGCAAAGCCGTAGCAGGTGGTGGCCGCCAGGCAGGCGAGGGCGCCTTGCACCAGGGCCATGTCCAGCGCCACCGGGCCGGCGCCGCTGAGGATGCCGACGCCGAACAGGCCGAGGAAGATGCCGCAGAGCTTGGCCAGGGTCATCGGCTCGCGGAAGAACAGCACGCCCACCAGCACGCCCATCAGCGGTGTGGTGGCGTTGAAGATCGCCGAATAGCCCGCCGGCAGCACCTGCGCGGCCACCGAGTAGAAAGTGGCCGGGATACCGGAGTTGATCATGCCCAGCACCAGGCAGGCGCCAAGCTTGCCCTGGAAGTCCCAGCGCACGCGGGCGGCGGCGACGATGGCGACCAGGCCCAGGCAGGCGATGGAGACACGGAAGAACGCGGTCGGCACCGTGCCCAGCTCGGGTGCGATGATGCGCATGAACAGGAAACTCGCCCCCCAGACGGCGGCAAGTGTCAGCAGGCGGGCTAGGGCGATGGGGCTCACAACGGTCTCCGGAGGCAGGGCAGGGGCGCGAGTGTACGCCAGGGGGCGGTGCGATTCTTGTGCTTTCTTGCGCTGTAAACCTGTACCGGCCCATTCGCGGATGAATCGGACCACCGCACCGCGGCTCCTGCTTGCAGGAGATTGCCCAGCCCACAGGTCTCTGCTAAATCAGTCAGTTATGTGCAGTTCAATGTGAGATTGCCCAGCCCAGTGGGAGCGGGTTCACCCGCGAATGCGGTGGCGGCGACAACAGTGAATGCCCAAGGATATTGGCTGGCAGGTCCGGCCTCTTCGCGGCGGTTCGACGCCTCGATGAACCCGCTCCCACAGGGGCCCTGCTAAATCAGTAGTTATGTGCAGTCAATGTGAGATTGCCCAGCCCAGTGGGAGCGGGTTCACCCGCGAATGCGGTGGCGGCGGCGACAGTGAATGCCCAAGGATATTGGCCGGCAGGTCCGGCCTCTTCGCGGCGGTTCGACGCCTCGATGAACCCGCTCCCACAGGGTCCCTGCTAAACCAGTGAGTCATGTGCAGTTCTATGAGAGAGGGTTTACCGAGGCGTCGAACCGCCGCGAATGGGCCGGCACAGGCACCGCATTTCAAACAGGCCGACTAAGCTGTGTAACTCACCCCCATCGAGGTTTCCGGCATGCCCCAACCCTGGCCCGCTGTCGAAATCGCCCGCACCATCCTTGCCGGCTTCGACGACTACCGCGACCACTTCCAGCGCATCACCCTTGGTGCCCGCCAGCGCTTCGAGCAGGCGCGCTGGCAGGCTATCCAGCAGGCCTCCGCCGCGCGCATCACCCTCTATGAAGAAAAGGTCGCCGAGGTCAACGGCTGGCTGCGCCAGGCCTTTGCCGCAGAGGTGCTGCTGGACGTGGAGCAGTGGCCGTTGGTGAAAAACGCCTACATCCAGCTGATCGACCCGCGGCTGGACGACGAGCTGGCCGAGACGTGGTACAACTCGCTGTTCTGCAGCCTGTTCAGCCACGACCTGATCAGCGATGGCAGCATGTTCATCCACACCACCCGGCCGTCCATGCGTGGCCGTGAGCGCGCTGCGCAAACCCGCACCTATCGGCCTGAAGGTGGCATCAAGGGGTTGCTGCGGGCGGTGTTCGACGATTACCCGTTCGATACGCCCTACGGCGACCTGGACGGCGACCTTGCACGCCTGGAAGAGCAACTGCGCGAATGCCTGCCGGACTGGGTGTGCAAGGACCCGGCCCTGGCCGTTGAGCTGTTCGTGCCGGTGCTGTACCGCAACAAGGGCGCCTACCTGGTGGGCCGCCTGTACAACGGCGACGAGCAATGGCCGTTGGCGATTGCCCTGCTGCACCGCGAGGGCCACGGCATCGAGGCTGATGCGCTGATCACCGACGAGGCCGAGGTCTCGATCATCTTCTCGTTCACCCGCTCCTACTTCATGGCCGATGTACCGGTGCCGGCGGAGTTCGTCAATTTCCTCAAGCGCATTCTGCCGGGCAAGCACATTGCCGAGCTGTACACCTCGATCGGCTTCTACAAGCAGGGCAAGTCGGAGTTCTACCGGGCGCTGATCAACCACCTGGCCAGCAGCGACGACCGCTTCGTCATGGCGCCCGGGGTGCGCGGCATGGTCATGAGCGTGTTCACCCTGCCGGGCTTCAACACCGTGTTCAAGATCATCAAGGACCGCTTTTCGCCGTCCAAGACCGTCGACCGCGCCACGGTTATCGACAAGTACCGGCTGGTGAAAAGCGTCGACCGGGTAGGGCGTCTGGCCGATACCCAGGAGTTTGCCGATTTTCGCTTTCCGCGCAGCAAGTTCGAGCCGGAGTGCCTGGCCGAGTTGCTGGAGGTGGCACCGTCGACGGTGGCGCTGGAGGGCGAAACCGTGCTGATCCGCCACTGCTGGACCGAGCGGCGCATGACGCCGTTGAACCTGTACCTGGAACACGCCAGCGAAGCCCAGGTGCTGGAGGCGCTGGAGGACTATGGGTTGGCGATCAAGCAATTGGCGGCGGCGAATATCTTCCCTGGCGACATGCTGCTGAAAAACTTCGGCGTTACCCGGCATGGCCGCGTGGTGTTCTACGACTATGACGAAATCTGCTTCCTGACCGAGGTGAACTTCCGCCATATACCGCCGCCACGTTACCCGGAAGACGAAATGTCGGGTGAGCCGTGGTACTCGATCGGGCCGCACGACGTATTCCCCGAGGAGTTTCCGCCGTTTCTGTTTGCCGATATCGGCCAGCGGCGGTTGTTCAGCCGTTTGCATGGGGAACTGTATGACGCGGATTACTGGAAGGGGCTGCAGGCGGCGATTCGCGAGGGCAAGGTGATCGATGTGTTCCCCTATCGGCGCAAAGGCAGGTAGTTGCCACGCCAGCACCGCCGGCCCTGCGTCGATCGGGTAAACCCGCCCACACAGGGCAGGTTTACCGTGGGTCAGATATACGGCGCCTCATACGCATTCAACTGTTCCACAAACCGCCAATGGCTTTTCTTCCCGAACCCCATCAACCGCTTCAAGCGGATATCCCAGCGCATGTGGTGATTGGCAATCCACGGCAAGGCAAACAGGTGCGCCCCACGCCACGGTATGAACGGGTTACGCCGCAGGCTGGCGTAAATCTCTACCCGGTGGCTGGCCTGGTGGCTGGCACAGCGGGCATGGAAGCCCGAGGTGTCCGCCACCACCAGGGTATTGGCCGGCACGGCAAAGCGCCGTGGCGGCGGCAGGCCGAGGGCGGCCAGGTCGGGCTCGTCGATGCGGAACGACCCTTCGCGGTGCATCCGCTCGACAGACCGCGCCGCCCCCAGGCTTTGCCGGTATTCCCACGCCAGCCGCTCCGGCGTCAGCCGATGCGACCCCGGCACATAACTGAACGGCCCCTGGTCATCCTCCACATCATCCAGGAACAACCAGGCCTTGGCCGTGGGGTGGAAGGTGTCGGCATGCAGCCGGGTCTGCGGGTCCTGGTCGGCATTGGCCGCGTCAATCACGATCGACTGCAACTGATAGGTAATGCCACCGGTATTGGACGACGCATAGGCAATCAGGTCGCGCACACCCTTGTCCGCCACAAACGCAGCACTGGCCGGGTTACACGCCAGCACATCCTGGTCCAGGCTTACCCGGCGCGTTACCGCGCGGCCCTGGCGCATTTCCCAGCCAGTGCTGCGCAAGGCGCCCAGCTCGGCGCGCAATGCCGCAAACTGTTCGGCGGGCAGGGCGTTTTCACGGATGAAAAAACCGTTCTGCTCAAAATGCTCGCGCTCACCGGCATCCAGCCGCGAGGCCAGTGCCTGGCGGCGGTAGCCGGCCATGGCCATCGCCAGCTGGCGACGCTGTACATGCAAACCCAGCGCGTTCAGCCGGGCACTGCCCAGCACCGGGTTGTTCTCGAACGACTTGGCATGGGTAGCCAACTGCAAGCAATGCCAGGGGAGCGCCGCGTAACGGCCGATGTCCTTGATCGATACAGGCATGTTCTAGTCCTTTGATGGGGCCAGTGGCCGGCCGCAGCCGAGCATGGTCCGGGTATAGTTGAGCAACGGCGCCAATCGCTTGTTTGCCGCGCGCGCCGGGTGTGGCGCGCTGAGGCAGGCGAGGGCGTGCCAGGCATCGCAGGGCAAGTCTTGCTGGACGTCGGCATAGCGCGCATAGCGCAGCAGGGCGCCGGCTACCAACTGGTCCAGGGTCAGGCGCCGGGTTCGGCGCGGCAGTGGCTGGTGGTCCTCGGTCAGGCCCCAGCCGGCATAAAACGGCGTACCGTAGGTGACAACCGGCACACCGCGCAGCAAGGCCTCGAAACCGGCAGTGGAACTGAGCGTATGCAACGCATCGACCTGGCCATACAGGCCGGCGATGTCCACCCCGGCCAGCACCTGGTCCGCCAGCCCCACCAGTTGGGCGGGTGCCACCTGGCCCCGGCGCTTGCCGGCCTCTACGTCCGGGTGCGGCTTGTACAGCACCCAGGCATCCGGCAGCTGCGCCCGCACCTGTTGCAGCAAGCGCAGGTTGCACCCGGCACCGCCGCCGCTGCACAGCGCCGAGGCATCGTCCTCGACCTGGCCCACCACCAGTACCCGCAGCTGGCCCGGTTGCCCCAGCAGCGCGGGCCGCGCGTTGCTGCGCAGGTTGAACTTGCTGGCACCGCGGGCCACGATCTGCGCCCGCAGGCTTGCAGCCTCGGCCAGGGTTGCGGCATCGAAGGTGTCATGCTGCAGCAGTTGCTCCAGGTCGCTGGCAGACTGCGCATCGTAATGAATGCCACCCCGGTCCAGTACCAGCGACAGCGCCGGGCTGTTGCTGGCGCCCAGCCCCGTGGAGCGCAAAAAACCATCCTCGACTCGCCACAGCGGCACACCGGCCTGGCGCGCACGTTCGGCAAGGCCGGCCGGCTCGCGTGCCGCCCACACCAGCAGCCGGCCCTGTTCGGCGGCTACCTGCTGCACCAGCTGCGGCGTGTCCAGCGCAAAACGCAGCTGCCCCCAGCGGCTGGCAAAAAAGCGCCGGATATTGTGCTGCTTGTGCCGCTTCACCCCCAGCACCGTGGTCGGCCCGGCAAACCCGGCATCGCGGGCCTTCTTGCGGGCCAGCTGACGGGCAACGGTCAAGGCATCGGTCAGCTGGCCGGTCAACGGGTCCACATAGCGGCAATAGCGCACATAAGCCGCAGCCACCAGCTGCACCAGGTCTGGCCGGGCCTGGCGGCGGGGGATGGCCATGCGGTCATCGGTCAGCCCCCAGCCCGCATAGAACGGCAGCCCGAAACAGGTCACCGGCACACCCTGGATCAACGCCTCCAGCCCCGCCTGGCTGGTGCCCACGTACACCCGCCGGGCACGCCGCGCCAGGGACGCCCAGGCCACCGGCCGCGCCTCCAGCGCTACCCCACGCGCCTGCGCCGCTGCCAGCAGGCAGCTAGGCTTCTGCCCGCCCAGGCAGTCGGGGTGAATGCGCACGCGCACGTCGGCGCCGGGGTTTTCGGCCAGCGCCACATCCAGCATGCGCACATAGTCGGCCTCGCACAGCCCGCCGCCCGGGATCGAATAGTCCCCGGCCGTCTGGTCCACCACCAGCACCAACGGCCGCTCGCGGCCCAGCGGGTCGTCTGCGGGCAAGTCCTGGGCGTTGTTGTATTTACCGATGCCGCTGCTGCGCATCAAATCGATCAGTTCGCGGGCGCAGCCCAGCTCGTAGTCGCTGAGGGCCTCGGGCTGCTGCAGAATGTTTTCCAGCAGCGAAGGGCGGTCTGCCAGGTAGTGAATACCCACCGGGTCGACCACCATCGACATCGGCGTGTCGCCCTCGATGCCCAGCGAGGAAGACCGCAGAAAACCGTCCTCCAGCGCAACGTAAGGCAGCCCCCAGCGCTGGCACAGCACCCGGGCCTGGGCCGACGACTGCTTGTAGCCGATACCGGCAATGGCCTTCAGCCCCTTGGGCGCCTTGCGCCCGCGCCGCCACAGCCAGAAGGGCGGGCCTTCCGGGCCGAGAAACTGCGGCAGGTGCAGCACCTTCCAGGCCACCCATTGCGACATGATGCCGACCCAGCCGGTGCCGTCTACCAACGCCTGCGGGGGCGTGAACTGGCCGATGTTGACGGGCAAGTCAGCGCTCATGGCAACCACCGCATATAAAGGGCTGCACAGGCCTTGTGGGAGCGGGCATGCCCGCGAAGCAGGCGCCACCGTGGCTGGCAGCGGCGCAGCCGGTGTTCGCGGGCCAAGCCTGCCCCCACAGCCCCAAGGCAGCTGGTTGTTCCATAATGTGCATTACACCGCCCGCCACATGTTGCGCACCGGCGGAAACGGCACCCAGCGCTTGCGGCGCGGGGCAAAGCCGTTGTGCAGGTACAGCCGTTGCGCCCGAGGGTTGTTCAGCGGCACCTCCAGCTCGACCTGGGTAAAACCCTGGCCCGCAGCATGCGCACAGCACGCCTGCACCAACGCCGCCCCCACGCCTTGCTGGCGGGCAGCCTTGCTCACCCGCAGCCCGTACAGCAGGAACGGGTAGCGCCATTCTCGCAGCTCGCTCAGGCAAAAGCCGGCAAAGCGCACCCCGCCAGCCAGCACGCCGAACTCCCGAATGAACGGCCGCCAGCGCAAGGCAAACGGCCCACGCTTGCCATGTTTGAACGCGGCAAAGCCCAGCACCTGCTCGCCGTCGAAGGCCAGCAGTACACGGTCCCAGTTGATGGCCGCGCCCAGCAGGCGATAACGGCACGCCGTATCGCCGATCAGAAACGCCAGCGAGCCCCGCCCCTCGGCCAGCAAGCGGGCCAGGGCAGGGGCTGCGGCACGCTCCGGCGCCAGGTCCGATCCCAGAACGATGTGCACCACCTTGTCAGGCTACCCCGGCGCTGGCAGCCGGCGCATGCCGGCCTTGCGCAGGCGCCTGGGCATGGGTGCAGGCATGGCCGAGCAAGGTACTGGACAACTGCTGTACCGCCAGTGCACTGGCACGGCAGCCCGGTTGGTGGCGGTTGGACCAGATCAGGTAGTCGGTGTCGCCCGCGGGTGCGCCGATTGCCTGGTACACCCCAGGCAAGATCGGCACATGGTCACCATAGAAGCACAGCAGCGCCTCGTTCGGCCGGGCCATCAGCGTTTCGCGCAGCATGCCCAGCATGCGGTCGGCATTACAGATATGGCGCACATAAGGGCCCAGATCCTGCATGCCCGGTTGCAGCGGGCGGTCGAACCAGGCGGGCAGCTCGTGCGCGGCCGCGCTTTCCAGGTGCAGCGGGCCGTGGTTTTCCATGGTTACCGCATGGATGAACAGCGGCTGGGTACGGCCCGGCGCCTGCAGCAGTTCGCGGATCTTTTCCGCCACGGCGCAATCACCAATGAACGGCCCGGCCTTTTGCGAAGCGTCGAACGCCTTTACATCGATAAACTCGTCAAAGCCCAGCGCCGGCAGCACCTTGTTGCGCCCATAAAAGCCGCCATCGTAGGGGTGAATGCAGACAGTGCGGTAACCCTGCGCCTTGAGCGTGGAGGCGATGCTGGGCAGGCCCTGACGGGCCAGCACGCGGTACGGATTGAAGCGGTGCACCCCCAGCCGGCCCGTGGGGATACCGGTCAGGTAGGCGAACTCGGTACGCACCGTATTGGCGCCCCAGGCCGCGACCTGCAGCTTGCCCCGGGCCAGCGCCTGGCTGGCCAGCAGGTCGTACTGGTCGAGCACCTGCGGGCGCACGCCCGGCCACAGGTCGCGCACATCGAAGAACGACTCGCTCTGTACCGAGACCAGGTCTGGCAGCGTTGTGGGCTGGCCAAAGCCCGATGCAGCAGCGGCCTTCGCCGGCGAAGAGGCCGGCACAGGCTCACCCGCAAACGGCGACCCCAACCCCGCCCGGTCGACCGGCGCCCGCGCCGCCCAGAAGTACCGCCATAAACTGGCCGCCAACCCCCAGTCACGCACATCGCGCTCGGCATCAAAGCTCGGCTGCACCTGCCGACGCCCCAAACGCAACAGCCCCAGCCCCACCGCCAGTGGCAGCAGCGCCGCAAGCCGCGCACCCGGCACCTCGAAGCTCAGCCCCGCCCACAGGTAAACCAGAAAGCCCACCGCCAGCAACGCCGCCTTGCCGAAACCGAAAAACGGCAGGTACAAGCGCGGAAACTTCACTGCATCGCTGAAATATTCAAAGTCTGCACACACAAACGGCTCGCGCAGCGAGTGATACTTCGAATTGCTCACCAGCACGATCAACAGCCACAGCAGCAGCAGGTTCACGCCACTGAACAACGGCCGCGCCGTCAGCGCATACAGCAGCCCAAGCCCCACGCACCACAGCCCGGCATGCAGCATCCAGCAGTCGGCCGGGCGGCGCAGGGCAGGGCGGGGCACCAGCAGGCGCTCGACGCCAACGGTCAGCGCCAGGCCACCCAGAGCAACCGGCAACAAGGAAACATCAATCACTGTACTTCAACCCACGCAGGATCATCGAAGAAAGCCACTGCGGGATAAGCCCCAGCAGCCAGGTGCCCAGGTTGAGCGGAAACGGAAAGCTGATACGCGCCTGGTTCGCCGCCAGCCCGCGCTTGATCCGCCTGGCCGCTTTTTCGGCCGTCCACAGAAAAGGTTTAGGCCCAGGCATTTCGAAGCACATCTTCGACTCCACATAGCCCGGCACAATCACATTCACCTTCACCCCTTCCGGCGCCAGCCAGTCACGGATGGCCTCGCCATACACGCGGATCGCCGCCTTGCTGGCGCTGTAGGTTGGCGTCACCGGCAACCCACGCCAGCCCGCCAGCGAGCTGAACAGCGCGATCTGCCCATGGCCACGGCTGCGCATGGCCGGCAGCGCGGCCTCGACGGTGGCCAGCGCGGCCATCACGTTCACTTCCATCAGCGCCCGGCTGTCGTCCCAGGCCTCCGGCTCGCCATTGGCACCCACCGCCGTATTTAGCCCGGCCCCCACCAGCACCAGGTCGGGCTGATGGGCGTCGCTGACGCGCCGGACCATCGCCCGCAGCGCGTCCAGGTCGCGCACGTCCAGGGCCTCCAGCAACACCAGCGCCCCCAGAGCGCGGCACTGCTCGGCCATTTCGTCCAGGCGGTCCTGGCGCCGGCCTTGCAGGATCAGGGTCACGCCAGGGGCCGCGTAGGCCGGCGCCAGCGCGCCACCGATGCCGCCGGTGGCGCCGGTGATGAGGATGCAGCGAGGTGAAGCGTGCGAACTCATAGGTATTTTTCGATTCTTGAGGTTTTCGCCATCAGGACTTCCAGGCAGTTGGTCACTGCCATGTCCATGCCGCAGCCGGTGTAGAAGCCGCCGTTGACCTGGGTGGTGTGGATGACCGTGTTGCGGAAGCGATGGAACAGCTTGATATCCGGCATGTCCGGGTCGTGCCAAAAGTCCGCCAGGCTGCCCTGGTGGGTGAGGCCCGGCATTGCATAGATCGGGTCGGCCAAGGTGATGGTCGGGCGCCCGTGCAGCAACGCGGAAGCACCTGCAGTGCTGTTGACGGTAATCATGCCGTTGATGTGTGAGAGCAGCGTGGGCATATGCCCGCTCTCCATGAACTCGACCCGGTCGGCTACGTCGTATTCACGCGCCAGTGCTTCGGTAACGTGGCGATAGTTCACCAGCCCAGGTGTCAACGGGTGGTTCTTGATCAGCAGGCGGGCATTGAACGGGGCGTTCAGCGAGAACGAGTCGATCACGTGCTCGATGACCTGGGTCATGTTCTCGAACGGCGAGTGATCGCGGATCTGGGCGTCGCTGTCCAGCTGCAATGGCAGCAGGTAGGTAGGCTGGCGCTCACGGGCGACATCGGCGACCAGGGCATCGTCGCGGCTGCGGGCGCGGAGTAGGCGCAGGCCTTGGCGGATGAAGCCGGCGTACTCCACTGCGGCGTTGAAGGGCGCGTGGGTGCGGTATTTCGGGTAGAACAGCGCATTGAGGGCGCCGCCTGCGTGGTACATCACGTCATGGGCCGCGCGCGCGGTGAAGGACAACTTGAACGAGTTACCGTTCTGGTAGCGCGGAATGTACTTGCCCACGTCGCGGTACCAATCTGGGTCCTTTGGCAAGCGCGAGTTGTTGTTGACGCCGTCGCGCTCCAAGGTGATCCAGTAGGGGCGGAAGTAGCCTTCTTCGAATACGTGCACACGAATGCCCTGCAAGCGAGCGAGCGTTATCGCGGTGCGGTGCACCGGGCGGCAGTCGCCGAACAGGACAAGGTCGGTGATGTCCAGCCGGCGGAATGTATCGGCATACCAGCCTTCAAGACCATCGGCGTCACTTGGGCAAGCCATGTTTGGGCCATCCGCGCCGTATAGCTCATCACCAACGTTGAATCGCACGCTGTGCACATACTGGCCGATGTCCCGGAGTGCTTTTGCAAGGCGAGCAAAGAACGGTGAACTAACGCCTTGAAGGAACAAGAAGTTGCAGGTGGGAATGCGCAGCAGAGGACCACGCGGCGCCCTTGCACTCAGTCGGTCGGGCGCTTCATGCCCAACAAACTGCTCAAGCGTCGTTTCAAGTCCTGCCATCGGGAAGTAGCTCCGGGCTGCGGTGGTAGCGCATGCCAATTTTGTAGTTCGTACAGTATCTGTTCTGGTGTGGTGAAACGGTTAGTGATGCGGCTTACGTAAGTGGGGTAGAGGAGTAGTGTTCCCGCCACCAGTTGGTCCAAGGTCAGCTTTCGGCTTCGTCTCGCCTGCACCTCGGGTCGCAGGTCCATGTCCTGGGTCAACCCCCAGCCGGCATAGAAAGGCTGGCCGTAGGTGGTCACGGGCACGCCGCGCAACAAGGCTTCGAAGCCCGATTGCGAGGTCAGAACGTGTACTTCGTCGACTACTTCCAGTAGTTGCTGCAGCGGAGTGTCGCTGATGACTTCGTCGCACCAGTGCACTGTCTGTTCTTCATCATCGCCGCGAGGGCGAGTGCCTGCGAGCACTTCAGGATGAGGCTTGTACAAGACCCAGGCGTCGGGATTGCGTTCCCGGACGGCGCGTAATAAATGCAAGTTGCTGTGGATACGGTTGCTGCCAAAGCGGATGGATGCGTCGCCCTCCACCTGACCCGTTACCAGAATCACTTGCTGCACTGCTGTGGGCCTTTGCCACACGCAACCTGGCAGGTTGTACTTGGTCAGCCCTGCATTGCAGATGGCCAGCCGTAAAGACTTGGCTCGCTCTATCAAATGCGGGTCAAAGGCATGGTCGGCGAGAATCCGTTCCAGGCGCGATGTTCGGGTGGCGTCGTAATAGATTCCCAGGTCGTCAACAACCCAAGACAGGGGCCGTGCCTTGCCTGCACCCAAGCCGACGGAGCGTAAAAAACCATCCTCTACACGATGTACAGACTGGCGGTGGCCCTGTAGACGCTCGTCCTGCTTGCACCCCCAGGAAACCACCGACAACGAGTGCGAAAGACGCCTCTTGGGTTTGACGAACCGAATTGAGCTCCCATCGAAGAACAGCTTGGCAAGCGGCTCTTTCCAACGGCTGAAACCGCAAACCTGAACCTGTGCCGGTATCTGACTGCGCTGGCGCCGCTGCAGGCCCAGCCATTTGATCAGTGTTTCCGGCGTGCTTGGGCCGCTTCGTTCCGGGCATATATAGCGAGGGTAGCGAACCAGGCTTGCGTGAATCAGTTGGCCCAGGCTGACTGGCCTGCGGCGCACTGGGGCTGACAGGCGATCATCGGTCAACCCCCAGCCGGCATAGAACGGCATGCCCCAAGTGTGCACCGGCACGCCCCACAGCAGGGCATCGAAGCCGAGTTGCGAGGTCATGACATAGACGGCTCGCATTTTAGGCAGCAACTCAGCGGGGTGAATGTTCTCGGCCAAAACCCGCACGCGCGGATTTGCCGCCACTGAACTCAAATCGAAATGGCCGCTTTTGCGACCAGCCACCACATCAGGATGTACTTTGAGCAGGATGGTGCTGTTCGGGTAGCGGGCCAACGCCGCCTGCAGCATTGCTGCGAAGTCCTCGACGCTGGCGTTCTGCAACGAAGCATCACCCTTGGTCTGGTCTGCTACCAGCACACAGTTATCGGGTAGCGCGGGTATTTCGATGCGGGCACTGTTGTATTTCGAGACCCGCTGCTCCTGCCACAGTACTTGTAGCTCTGAAGCACGCACCTGCTCCTGCGCAGACAAAGGTTCAGCGATCAGTTGCTCAAGTCGAGAAGGCTGGCTGGCGTCATGATAGATGCCTACCGTGTCGACGATGATCGACAACGGAGGCTCCTCAGCCCCTAAACCCACAGAGCGCAGGAACCCATCTTCCAGTGTCAATACAGGCTTACCGGCGCTTTGAGCCTGCGTCATGGCAATGGCCGCACTTGGCTTGCGGCCCCAAGCCATTACCCAGTCCGATTGCTGAATGTCATCCACACCACCGCACTGCAGCTCAAAATCAGGCAGCAGCGCAGGCAGGGTGGCTATTCGCTGAGCCCCCTTGGAGAGGAGCAGCAAACGTGGGCGAGGTAAAACGTCATCCATAAACGTGCAGCAGCGTTCCGTGAAAGGGCGGCAAAGCGCTGGAAGGCTTCCGGATCCATTGAGGCTTTTAAGGGCGCGAATCTTAATACAAATTCACAAAATTAGGATGGCTTCTGTCGAAAAATTCCTAATTGTCCACAGGGATCTTCTTGATCTAGGCCACTAAAATGACATCATTTCACAGGAGCTTGAGGAGATAGTGGTATTTCTCCAGAAGCAGCGTCAGGCGATCCTGGTCTTTGTACTCCTGAATGGTTTCTGGGCGCAGGCAGTGATACAGAGCTGTAAGCAGGAAGATATAGCGCTGGTTCCTCGTGGCTTCCTCACGTTCAAAATGAGCGGCGAGTGCATCGCTGTAAGCTTTGTTGAACTGGGCTTCGGCGGCCAGGAATGCTGCCATCTCTTTGCGCCGGAAAAGGCTACCGAGGTACGCCCCGCCGTCGAACCCTATGCGGCCGACCTTCACCTCGCTCCAGTCGATCAGGTACAGGCGGCGCTTGCGAATGAATAGGTTTTTCCGCAGGTAATCCATGTGGCTGATGCACTTCGTGCTGCGTTGCGCCTGGCCTGCAAGTGTACGAAGCAGCGGCTTGAACGCAGTAAGGCGTTCGGCTAAACCAGCGAAGCGAGGGTCTTCAAGTGCCAGCTGCCTGAGTGCTGGGAGGCAGCGCGCAAAATTGAAGCGCGGACGCAGCAAGAACCAGGGGCGGAAGAAATCCATGCTCCAGAGTAAAGCCGCCTTGGAGCGGGGGCTGGCCTGAAGGTGGTCATGGCTTCGGTTTTCAAGCTCAGCAATACCGCGAGCCAAGTGGAAGCCGACTGCCTCCATGCGAGGCGGTTTGCCCCGCACGTACCGAGTGAAGATCAGGCTTTCCCACGGGGTTTCGATCACTCCCAGGCAAGGTGGGTAGCGAAAGTAGATAGAGCCTTTAAGCATGCCGTCTTGGCGGTGAAAGCGAGCTTCCTGGCTGCTGATGAACGCCAGTTTGCGAATCGATTTTTCCACGACGTCATACGGGTTACCCGTGATGGGGTCTATCAGGCGATGGTAGCGGACGTAATTCACGAACGACGCGTTTGAGGCCAAGTCGCGGCTGGTGATCGTCAACGGCATGCCCGCCCACTCCGGGAAAAACGTGTGGACGTGTTGCTCGAGCGAAGCTCGATGCCAACGGAAATGGGTTTTGCCGCGAGCGGTGGGGTGAGAAGAAGCAGTCATCAGGTCTGATCAAACATAGCCATCACGCTACAGTTTTTTTTGGGGGGGATATCCTGAGCCATCAGAGATCGGCACACAACAAAAAGTTCTAAGGCCTGTTGATGCGGCCGAAGTCATTGGAGGAGCGATGCGAAGCGCAAAACGGTCGTTCAGCATTGTCTGTTCTGCAGGCGCTGGCGGAGTCTCCGAAATGCGTGGAGCCGGAGCTATGGTGAGGCTGCGGTGCTAGAGTCCTTTGCTTCGGGTGCTAAAGACTTTAAGATTCACAGCCTCGCAAACCAGTACCGTCAGGGAAGGAAATGAATCACCTCACCATCGCCAAAGAAGCCCTCATTGCCCAGGCTCAAGCTGTTACTCAGCTAGCCGACAGATTGGATGGCGAGTTCCAGAAAGCGGTCGAATTGATTCTCGGCTGCAAAGGGCGAACGGTGGTTTGTGGAATGGGCAAATCTGGCTTGATCGGCCAAAAAATGGTTGCCACTTTCGCTTCCACTGGGACGCCAAGCTTCTTCCTGCACCCTGCGGAAGCCTTCCATGGCGACCTCGGAATGCTGAAGCCCGTGGATGTCTTAATCCTTATCAGTTATAGCGGTGAAACTGAAGAGTTGATCAAGTTGATTCCCAGCTTGAAATCGTTTGGCAATAATTTGATTGCCATGACGGCTAGCAGGACTTCTACGTTGGCACAGCACGCTGATATTTGGTTGGATATCTCGGTTGAGCGGGAAGTCTGCCCGAACAATCTCGCGCCTACTACGTCAACAATTGCGACCATGGCAATGGGTGATGCACTGGCTGTAGCGCTGATCGAAGCCATACAGTTCAAGCCCATGGACTTTGCGCGCTATCACCCCGGTGGTAGCCTCGGTAGAAAACTTCTGACACGTGTTTCGGATGTGATGCATAGCCCAGCACCTTTCGTAACCCCGTCAACCAGCTTTCATGATTGCCTGCTGGTGATGACGCAGGGGCGTCTTGGGTTGACCTTGGTGAGCGACGAAGGACGTCTGGTTGGAATCGTCACTGACGGTGACCTGCGTCGGGCCCTTCTCGACAACCCAGGTGTTGTCAATGAAAGGGTACGTGCTTTTATGACGGTGAGTCCGCATGAAATTGCCTCGGATGCCCTGATTTCTGAGGCAGAAGGGTATATGCATGAGAACAAAATTCGCGCTTTGGCTGTGAGGGATGTGTCGACAGGGCAGGTGAGTGGGGTAGTAGAGATCTTCGATTGATTAGCCTGAGTTCTCAATGCGGCGCTTGGCTCGCGATCGGCTAACCTGGGCTATGTCGTGTAGCCTGTTTCCGATGGCCGGTCGAGTCCCTGACACTGAAACTGAAATATTGGGAGTCCTATGATCAGCTAGGTAGGCACCTAGAGTTGATCATATAGTTCCATTATTTGGGGGTCAGGGTGATGCTAGTTACTGCCTGTTGTCTGATTTCTCTTATTTTGTTTTTTTCTGTATTAGGTTGGGCCTTTCACTTGAGTCACGATGACGATTACTGATTTTTGAGGGTTGGTGTCGAAAGTGTTGACTTGAGAGTGCTTTGCGTTTGATACTCGTATCCATTTTTTGAGGGGGTGCGAGACTCATATGGCGGTAAGAATAAAAAAAATTGTTTTGGGTGGGGAGGTAGCAGAGGCGCTGGCTGATCTGGGTTCCGTGGACTATTTTCATGTTGATCACTCTGAGCATGTTGGGTTCGAAAATCTTTTACATGTTAGTCGCAAGGTTCCTGCCGCCAAGTCGTGGGTAGTTGCTTTAGCGAATGCTGGATTCAGCTTGTATAAGTCTTGTGATGGTGTTTCTAGTTTCGTCAGAAATAGTGAGATTGCTAATTTTTGGCATAGGATAAAAGCTGGGGAATTTAAAACCTTCGGCGGCCTTGTATATCAACTGGAACTCCCTGAAAAACAGAAGGCTTCAAGAGTCCTGGTAGTGTTCTCATCAATCGGTGAGGATATCTTCACTTCAAGCCTGATGAGGCTTTTTACCTTTAATTTCAAATCTATCGGCAAATTTATTCCTGCGGATACGGCGGTGTTGCGCATTGCTGATGTGGGGGGGGTTGTGGGTAGCTTCTACTTGAATAACAATTCCGATAAGGAGTTTGCAGATCGTGTAACTGCACTGATCAATGAAGTGAGTAGTGGCTTGGGTGTCAAGGCTGACAGGGTCACTGTCTATGGAGCGTCAAAGGGTGGTACTGGTGCCTTGTACCATGGTGTTACGGGTGGTTTCAATGCTGTCGTAGTGGATCCCATAGTTTCTGATGAGTACTATGAGAAGGTATATGCTGACTCTCACTTTACAATCGGTACGTTCCCCGAAAGCAAGCAACAAGTTTTTGCTAGAGTCCTCAATACTGGGCGACAGTTAAAGCAGAAAATCTCCATTATATACTCATCACGGTCCCCGCAGTATGAGTACATAACGAAGATCGTAAAGTCGTCAGAGCTTGGAAGGCAGTTTAGTTATTTTAACTCGACAAACACATTGATTAATGATCATCCCGACGTGGGGGCGCAGACGGTGAATGTCGCGGTTATGCTGATAAACATGTCGTTGTATCAACTTCGGTCGGATTGCTGCAGTGTAGATGTTGTTTGATGGGTGAGGTGGCTAAAACTGTGCCTGTGATCTAGTAGAGGGGTCATCAAAAATGACCCCGATGCATCAGTAAGCCTTTCCAGATTTATAATAAGTTTCGAAACAGAAGTTGGTGGCGTCGATGTATCCTTCCGCGCCGCCGCAGTCGAAGCGCCTGCCCTTGAACTTGTAGGCTATCACGCAGCCGCTCTGCGCTTGTTTCATTAGCGCATCAGTGATCTGAATCTCGCCTCCCTTGCCTGGTTCGATGTCCGAAATGATGTCAAAAATATCTGGCGTCAGGATGTAGCGACCAATGATGGCCAAGTTAGAAGGCGCATCTTCCGGCTTTGGTTTTTCTACCATATTGGTGACGCGGTAGATATCGTCTCTTATCATGTCGCCAGCAATAACACCGTATTTGTAAGTGTCAGCTGGATCCACCTCTTGAATGGCGACAATCGAGCACCGGAACTGGTTGTAGAGTTTGACCATTTGCGTAAGAATACCGTCGCCCTCAGGGTTGACGCAGAGGTCGTCGGCTAGTACAACGGCGAAAGGTTCGTCTCCGATCAGTGGGCGACCGGTCAGAATCGCATGCCCTAACCCCTTCATTTCTGTTTGGCGCGTGTAAGAGAAGGAGCACTCATCGAGAAGTCGGCGGATGCCAACAAGATATTTCTCTTTGTCTGTGCCTTTGATCTGAGTTTCAAGCTCATAGCTTATATCAAAGTGATCCTCTAGAGCGCGTTTTCCGCGGCCGGTCACGATGGATATTTCGCTCAGTCCTGCATCCAGGGCTTCCTCGACCCCGTACTGAATAAGCGGCTTGTTAACAACAGGCAGCATCTCTTTCGGCATGGCTTTGGTGGCAGGCAAGAAGCGCGTTCCATAGCCGGCCGCAGGAAACAAGCATTTTTTGATCATGTGAAACCTTAGTTGAGCTTTAAGTGGAAACTACTGGTATAGAAAGTTTACTTGAATATTGAGTTGAGAAGGTTTCCAAGTCTTACCCCTGCTGCTAACAAGCGCTCGTCTACAATCTCGGTGTTTTCTTTGTAATAGCCATCACTCAGAGGGATTGGGCGTTTTGATCGTGCCAAGGCATAACTTCCGCCGTAGATTACCCGTTTCGCAATATCATGGCTTTCCATAGCCCAGTCTTCAGGTGTGTACTGCTCAATTCGCTTGGGGTGGCTGAGCAGTCGTTCGGCGATGCGCTCGGGGCTTTGATGCAGGCTTCTGATTATAATGGTGTCCCAGACTTTATGCAGTTTCCAGCGTTGACGGCTTGGGAGGGTGCGCATAACGCCGGTCTCGCGAATGGCGTGCAAGGGTTGGTGAACGTCCCCTACATAGTGTACAAGAAACTTCAAGGCTTGCTGAGTGTCGGGAGTGATTTCTTTGCTTTTTGCATACATCCCGAGCTGGGCTTCAGATTGGTAGATGCCTTCAATTACACACCTGTACTTGCCTGAACAGTCACGTTTGGCTGAGTAACTGCGGGCATTGAAAGGTATCTTCACGACATGGCTAATCTGGGGTACCGAATCGTTCCCCCGCATGTCATCTGCCCAAGAGGCTATATCTGAGATCTTGCCGCCAGCATCACGTTGTAGGAGCTGATCGATACCCTGTTTTGCCTCTGGAGACAATCTAGCTTCGGCGACCAGTGCGACAACCTTATGGCCTTCGACGCCCCATGCAAAAGAACTTTGGGAGTATGACGTAGCGAGAAAGTAGATCAGCATGAGTTGTAGGATCTTCAATGGATGCGGCCTGCTCACCTTTGTGTCAATAAATTCGCGCCAATAAATTGGCGACTTAGGTTTTCGGTTTGATTCGTTTGGTACCTAGGGTATCATTCGTCGTTTTCGAATCAAGCGTAAATGTGATGTCATCACGTGGCGCGCCAGAATACTGTAAGGCGCAAGCATAAAGGTTACGAGGATTAGAGCAACGATGGACTGTTAGCAGAAACGTTATTTTTTTAAGATTTTTTTGAGCTAAGTATTCTGAAAAGGTGCGTGATGACTGAAGTAGTAATTTTTGATGGCTCTTTGCCATTGCCTGAGGCTCTCAGTATTGAGGGTAAGCGACAAGTCAAGTTGGTCGGTGATGATACAGAAAATTTAAAGCTGCTTCGTACGCAGATTTTCTACCAATTGAAGTCGGATGGCACTACTGATTTTGACTGGGTGCCAACCTCGGAGCACGAGAGGGATGATGCGTCCCTGAGCGTCTCTCTGTTTGCTGGGGTGCCTGCAGACGTATTCCTCATGTTTGACCTGGCTGACCGGCAACATCTCCACCAGCTTCAGGCTGATGGCAGTTCGGTGCTTAGCAATTTCAAGAAAATCCTGGTGCCGGGCCTGTGGATGGCACGCAGTCTCTTGAATGATAAAAAGCTTGGTCTGAAATCCTCAGACGTCGTAGTAGTCGGATCTCCGAGGGTTGATTATCTTCGCTCATTGGCAGGGCGAGTCAATAAGCCAGATAGCAATGATGTACCACGCGTATTGTACGCGCCGATTCATGGTAATTGGTTTGATCACACTGGCAATTCGATGAGTTCGAATAGCCATTTTGAGGGCTTTTTGGACGAGTTGAGCCGTCATTGCACTTTGGTGGTGGCTGAAGATCAGCGAAATAAGCTGAATAAGAGACCGATCACACAAGAACTATTGGATGCTGATGTCGTCATTACAGACTATACGTCGGTAGCGTACGAAGCTTGGGCACTTGGCAAACCAGTGATTTTTCCTCGATGGATTGTGGGAGATGCCATCTTTGAAAAAGCACCCAAATCAGCGGAAGCAGAAATTTATAGCCGACGTTTGGGCTATCACGCTGAAAGCTTTGAAGAGCTGATTGAGTTCATAAAGTCTGGTAGTGGTTTACAAGTAAGCGGCGAGGTCAAAGAATTTTGCCGCGATTATCTGAGTAATTTTGATGAGTCCAATAGTGCTTCGAAAATATGTAATCTATTGAGCTATCTGAGTGAGCCAGACTCGGCAGTAGGTGAATCAAAAGTTCGCGCTGAAATCGATTCTTACTTGAAAGAAAAACACTGGGCGCAAGCGGAAGCAGCGCTTATGGGTTTGGTTTCAATCTATCCCGACGATGCAAGCTTGAATAATAAGCTGGCGATCGCGTATCAGGGGCAGCATAAGTGGTGGCAAGTAGTATCAGCGTTGAAGAATGTTGTCAGTATATTCAACGAAGATGCCGAGCTTTATCAGCGCTTGGGTACTGCTGAAAAAAAAATGGGGCACTTCCGTTCCGCCGCAACCGCCTATGAAAAAGCGATAAAATTCAGCAAATCGGTACCTGCGGAGTGGTTTTATCGATTGGGATATTGCTACGAAAGCGACTGCCATGAAGGCGCTTCAGATCAACAATCCGCTGTCGTTGCATACAAAAAAGCGTGTGAGCTTGATAAGAAACATAAGTCTGACAAATATGGTATCGGTGCTTTCCATGCTGCCGTCGGACGCTGGTCTAACGCTAGCAACGCATTCAGTGCACATAAAAGCGTCTTAAAGTTTGATTTTGACTTGAATTTCCGCTTGGGTAGGGCCCAGGAGCGCTGCTATCTCTGGGATGATGCGGAGGTTTCATATCGTACCGCCATTGGCTTGCGAATGAAATCGGCTGAATCCCATTTCCGCCTGGGTTTCACGCTTGAGCGGCAGCAGAAATATGCGCAAGCCTTCGAGTCCTACAAGTACGCGATCAAACTAAGTGGTAAAGGTCTTGCTGAATGGCGTTACCGCGCAGGGATGGTTTTGCTTAAGCTGGGTCGATTTGACGAGGCGTGTAACTTCTTCTTGGCAGTGACTGGCACTGGCGCACCTGTCGATTTTGAGGCGAAGCGCTACGAGGCGTCATTGATGTCTTACCGCGTTGAAAATGTCCGGTCTGACCTTCACCAGAATCCAGGCGAGAGCGCATCATGGTTCGAATATTACGAAGCCCAGCTTCAGCAGGGTAACACCGTTCTCGCTAAGGAGGGTTTGGCCAACGCTACGGTTTATGCTGATGAGAAAGCCGTTGGGAAATTGATTTCTCTTTCCAATGCGCTAACCAATAAACTGGATGAAGCGGCGCTTGTTGAAGCACGTCTACAGCGCGACTGTACGAATCCCGAAACTTGGGTTTCATACAGTAAGATCCAAGTCGCATTGGGTCGGGTACCGCAAGCAGCAGAGGCTATGCAGCAAGCTATCTGGCGCTCCAATGAGCACAAGCCAGCGATGTACTATGAGCTTGGTCGTCTGTTGGCGTTGGCGGGGCAATCACAGGAAGCTTGCGAAGCATTCCGCGCTTACAAAGTGATTCAGCGTCCGCATGGCGCATATGAAGACAAATTGCTTACCGATAACGCACTTAACTTTCATGCTACTTACAAAGAGTTTGTTGAAGTTCTTCCGATCATGGAGGATGCTATTTTGTATGAAGTGCATAACGGCTCTTCAATGGCATGTAACCCATTGGCGATCTTTGAGTACCTGCTCGCTGATGAAAGTTATCGCGATCGAAAGCATTTTTGGGTAATCAATGACATTTCAGGCGTGGAGGCGAAGTATCGAAGCCTCAAAAATGTTTTCTTTGTGAAACGAGGAAGCAATCTTTATCTGCGGTTGATTGCATCTTGCAAGTATCTAATTTGCAACGGTACATTTGCTGAATACTTTGTGAGAAAGCCAGGTCAGCAATATCTCAATACTTGGCATGGTACGCCATTGAAGACGCTGGGTAGAGCGATGAATACCCCGCCGTACACCCGCGCTAATACTGCGAGAAATTTCTTGCACGCAACTCACCTGATCTTCCCTAACGAGCATACTCGCCTCACTCAAGTTGAAGGTCACAGTATCCATCGTGTTTTGAATGGTGTTCAGCTGATTAGCGGCTACCCGCGGAATGATCAGTTATTCACCATCGATCAAGATAAGCTTGACACAATCCGACTTGCCCTGGGTATCACCGCCAGAAAGCCAGTTGTTCTGTTTGCCCCTACCTATCGTGGTAGTTGGAACTCTCCTCAGTTAGAGGCAGAATTCTTGATTGAGCAGCTAAAAAGCATAATCTCCGACGATTACACTTTGCTGTTCCGTGGTCATCATCTGGTTGAAAAGAAGCTCGCAGATCTAGATTTGCCAGTTAAGCTTGCGCCGCAGTCAATTGATACAAATGCATTGTTGCCTGTGGCAGATATTTTAATATCTGATTATTCTTCGATCATCGTCGACTACATGACGCTTAAGCGTCCGGTTCTGCATTTCATCCCTGACTGGGATGATTACAAAAGTGAGCGCGGGCTTTACTTTGAGCGTGATGAACTTCCTTGGCCGCAATGTGAAACAGCTGAGGAGTTGAGAGGTTTAATTCAGAGTGCCCTGAATAATCCAAGTCAGTACGTGAATGATGCGTATAACGAATTTCACGAGCGATTCTGCGGTGTGGAGGATGGCAAATCGACGCAACGGGTCGTTGAATTCTTCTTTAATCATCGGGAGCTGAAGAATACTCAGAGCGCCAAAAAACCAATTGTTGTACGTTCCGCTCTGGGTACGATCAATGGCGTTGCGACTTCAGCAATTTCCTTGGTGCAAAATCTAGCTGCCCAAGGCAATAAGGTAGTCGTGCTTTTGGATGCTGTAGAGTTGCGCAAAGAAGAAGCTGGTTTTGATGGGATTCGGAAACTAGAAGAAGTAGCAGACGTAATTTTCAGAACCGGCCGGAGCTCTATGAGCTTGGAGCAGCAGTGGGTTTCGGATAAATTTAACTCTGAAGGTGTCTTCTACTCCGAAACGATGCGCGATGTATATGATGGGGCGGCGAGACAGGAATGTTATCGCGTTCTGGGAGATCTCGAGGCAGAGTTTAGCGTCGAGCACCAAGGTTATCATCCTTTCTGGGCGGGCTTCATGGCCGCATTACCAGCAACTCGGCATTTAATTTACCTGCATAATGACATGCTGGAAGAGTCTGAGAAACGGCTACCGAACTTGAGAAAGGTATTCAAGTTCTATGATAAGTTTGATGCGTTTCTCAATGTATCAGAAAGCTCGATGAACATTAATAGGGAGAGCTTTAAGGCTATTAATCCGGAAATTGTGAGTTCATTCCATCTGGTTAGGAATGGACTGGATGTAAGTCGCATCATAAATGATGCTGAGTTGGATCTTGATGATGAAGGCCTGATTGCTCTTAAATCAGACACCAGGTTCAAGATTGTGAACGTCGCCCGTATGTGGCCTGAGAAGAATCAGGTGCGATTGATTGAGATGGCCAAGATACTCGTTGATGACGGCCATGACATAGCAGTATATATCCTGGGGACAGGCCCACTGCATGCGCAGCTCGAAAATCTTGTTAAAGAGCTTGGCCTGCACGACCGAGTAATGTTGCTGGGAGTTAAAAGAAATCCGTTCCCATTCGTTAAGGCCTCGCAGTGTCATGTACTGTCTTCCGATTATGAAGGTCAAGGCATCGTACTGCTCGAAGCGATGACGCTTGGAGTGCCCTGTGTTTCAACCAATATTCCAGGGCCCGATGATGTTCTGGAGAACGGGCTGGGTATCCTGACACCGCTCTCCGCAGAGGGCCTGGCAGAGGGCGTTAAGCAGGTTATTAGCGGAAGCTTCCAACCGCGCCATTTTGATGCTCGAGAGTATAATTCGATAGCTTATCGTGACTTCACAGTAGCCGCTCAGTGAAGGTGCGTGCTGGTTGAAGCCGGTACTTTACAATAATGGGGCACTTGTTGCCCCATTGTTGTTTTCGATGATAATAATGCCGGTGAATATCGAACTAGCTGTTAGTCGGCAATGTTTGGTTAAAGATGGTGCGCATATTCAGGGTTCTGCCCATTGCTCTAAGCTGGGGCTGAATTACAGTTTGCGCTCTCCCTGAAGAGTACGCTTTTTGCATTCATTGGTTTTGCCTCGAATTTTTATATCTTTGGTTGTCGTATCGCTGAAATTGTTCTTTTTATAATTTTGCACGGAGTATTTGATGTGGCTGTTAATGTTAAGAGGCTGAGTGCTTACGAAGACGACAACGGAAACAAAATTGAATTCAAGGGGGTCATAGAGCACAATGTTAATATTGTTTTTCGTGGCGTAAACAATAGATTGGTGGTGCACGAAGGCTTCGCAACTGCAAGTCTTACTGTTACTTTCGACTGTAATGATGCCGTGTGCACCTTAGGTGAAAATACTTTCCGCGGATTTATAAGGGTTGGGGAGAGTTGCGTGCTTTCGATCGGGCGTGGGGTGACTTGCACCGACAATGCTTATATCTCTACTGCGGAACACTCAAGCCTTAGTATCGGTGACGACTGCATGATAGCGGCATCCGTTCAAATAAGAGCAGATGATGCTCATCCTATATTTTGCGTCAAGTCGGGGGAGCGTCTCAATCTGCCTGAGCCAGTTATTATTGGTAATCATGTATGGATTGGGGCGCGTGCGGCGATCCTAGGAGGGACATCTATCGGGGATGGTTCAATCATTGGATTTGGCAGCATCGTTAAAGGAGTATTCCCTAACAATTGTATAGTTGCAGGAACTCCGGCAAGGCTCATTCGGAAAGATGTTGCATGGGAAAGGCCTCACCTAACTCTAAGCAAGCCATTTTTCAAGCCAGATGCATCTGCTGTGGAAAAATCGGTCTATTGGAACTTGACCAGCGAAAGCTGAATGGCTGGATATGATATGCCGCATAACCCGGAGCAGATCTCCGGGTTATGGCACTACAACACTAAGCTGATACTAACAAGGCTGATCGCAATTGCTCGCTAGCTATCGAGAGCGCCCATCCTGAAATTCTGTATTACTTGTGTGTATCAGCTCGGATCTCGAAGCTAGACCTGAACGGGTTTCATAACTTTTTTTGCTATTCGTAAATTCCCAGACTCCCAAACTTCGCTGACACAGTTTGCGATCAGTTCGTAAGACCTGCCCAGGGTTCGTCTAGGTAGGTAAGACTCCATGAACTGCAAGGTCCGCATGTCTGGTTTTTTTACTTCCCGAATCATATCCACCATTTCATCAAAGCTGTTGGCGTGTAGGCCCAATCGCTCATGGTAGATATGGCTCTCTGCGGAGCCCAAGTCGTCGTACAGGTTACCCTCGCCAATAAGCCAGGAAGGAAAAATTACAGGCTTGCCCAGCGCCCAGGCTTCATAGACGAGGGTTCCGCGGTCGGCGATAACCACATCCGCTTCGATCAGTTTCTCGAAGGTCGGCTTTTTCGACTCTCGCAAATTGGGATGCAGTGAAAAATCGTAATCAAAGAGCGCCCGTAGCCTATCCTCATAGGGGAGTATGCCTGGGTAGCTTGAAATTATCCCCGCTTTACTCTCAGCGTTATGTGTTGGAGCCCACAAGACTTTGATCTTACGAAAGGGCGACAGCTTAGCGATTTTGTCGGCCATCGTCTGCTCAGACAACTGCTTTTTCTGTGCGGCGAGCAGTGTATCTATTCGAGGCCAACCTACGACCTTAATTTGATTAGCTGACAGTTCCACACCCCGGGTGTTGAGCAACTTGCGCTTGAGCCAGTCGCCCGGTACGCAAACCGAGCGGTACTTATTGATCTCAAAGCCACGTTGTGGGTCGCGGCGGGTGAGGTAGTTTTTGTCGGCCAAGCCGTGGGACATCATGACGTGAGCTCGACGATAAATGAAGAACGTCACATTCACCGCCCCAGCGCGCGTGGACACTGGGGCTTGCGTCGACTCCCAATCGGGCAACTGAGCGCTTATGCCTGCAGCAAACTCCTCCTCCAGCAAGCGAAGATTTTCGCTTGCTACATAGGCGTAATGAACCTGTTTGGCGTGACTCATTGCATAGGACCTCAGGCGACCGCTGAAGTCGTTGGCGTTTTAAGGTGAGCCTTGATGAGGCTGCTGGAAATCTCTGGGGTGCGAGCCAAGTAAACGACTTCGCAAATGTCATTAAGGAAGTCAAATTTACCTTCCCAGTCATCGCCCATCACAAAAATGTCAACATTGTGCGCGATGATGTCTTCTCGCTTCTGCTCCCAGGTCAGTTCCGGGATGACGAGATCTACGTGGCGGCATGCTGCTACCAGCTGGCTGCGGTCGGCGTAGCTTGAGTAAGATTTTTTACCCTTGCCTTCGTTGAAGCTGTCTTCAGAGACTGCCACGATCAGGCGGTCGCCCAGTGAGCGCGCGCGCTCGAGTAGGCGAACGTGGCCGACATGGAACAGGTCGAAGGTGCCATAGGTGATTACTGTTTTAGCACGAGTGCTCATGTGATCTTCCTGATTATGAGTCGATAGAGGATATAGGTTGATTAATGGACTAAATACTTCAAAGGGCTTTGATAAAATCTCTGCATTCATCATCGACTTTGTAACGCGATCGAGACCACGTTACCCCGTGCTTGATTACTTTTGCCGGTATGCCGACCGCTAAGGAGCAGGCTGGTACATCTTTGGTGACTACGGACGATGCGCCAATGATTGCGCCTTGGCTGATTCGGTTGCCTGGGAGAACCATGACCCTCTTGCCAAGCCACACCCGTTGCTCGATAACCGTATGGGAGTCTTCGGAGTTGACCAGTTCAAGAGTGTCGATATCGACGATCCCATGGGCATCATGGCCTTGAATCACAACATCTTCACCGATCAGGCATTGCTTACCGATGCTGATGCCGTTGCCGTGTACCGCAATGTGGATTCCTCGGGAAGTAACGGCATCGCCTACACAGATCTTCGGCTTGAGGTTGTTAAGACGAATGTCGAATTTGCCCTCACACTTTGCCCCGATGAATACCTTTGCGTGACTTTGGCGGAACATCACCCGGATTTGAGCCGTGTCGCTTAGGATTACAAGTGTGCAGTTTGCAACCTTCTTTTTCCCCAAAAACTTAATTTCAACATTTTTCTTTCGCTGAAGAATGTCGTTGAAAATCTTGGCCGTGGTAAACAGTTTGCAGTTTGCCTCAAAGAGGTCCGGCAGTATCTGCTTGGCGGACAACTCGCTCAGGGCATATTCTTTGATCGGCAGTGCGTGCGTTTCTGCGTCCAGCATCGTATCGATACTGATCTCGGGAAAGATGGATTTAAAAATTTTTGCAATCACCAGTTTTTTCCTTGATCGAGCTTGCGTGAGCGTCTTTAAACGCTGGCCTGAGGGCGATGACGCTCCCACGGGGCGCTTTGGAATAGACGCTGATCAAAGAAAATCTGTGTCTGGTTTTTATAGGTCGTGTCTTCTGCGCTGCCGTTGCCATCGTTGAAGCATATGAGCTTGTACTTGAAACGCTCTTTGCTGACGACACGCGCAATGTTGGTCGGGCGAATAATGATGCCAGGAGCGTCGGCCTTGACGGCTAGGCCCGATGCATAGGCAAAGTGGTGATAAAGGAAGGATGTCAGGTTAATATCCTCCAAGCTGCGACGTTTCGCTGAGCGAGTCTTAGTGAAAACCTCTGGGAAGAGGTCTTCTATCTTGGTCAGTACGGACTTCTTCAAGCAATACGGTACATGCCTATGAAGGTTCTTTGCTTGGTAACCTGGGAACAGGTCACGTAACAATTTGCGCGAATTGCTGGCAGCCACCAGATAGTCGGGAGTTTCATCGGTGATTAAGTCACCTGCCATGCCGTAGGGTTCGAAATAGGCAAGTGAGCGGCCAATCTCATCGAAAAAGTCAGTAGGCAGACACGGTTGGCCCAGTACAAAGTCATCATTGAGGTAGATGAAGTTTTCGCACAGCCCTGGGATCCGATGAAGGCAAGCTTCGATGGCATGGGAATTGAAGTTTGGCAGCACGGTGGTGTCGGGGAAGATCTCAGTGTGATCGACCCACACCACTTTAGGATCTTCGCGCAGCCATTCCGGTCTCTGGCAATTGGAAACCACGTAGATTTTGTTCAGCCAGGGTGCATATTTGTTCAGCGAACGCAGCGAATAGCGCAGTTCGTCGTTGTTGGTGTAGCGGTCGGGGTCGAAACCTTCTTCTGGGAACGACTCTGTCCAGAGGGCCTGCCAGCCTTCATCGGCGTGATTCACCCAAGTGTAGACCGCATCGACCGACTGGTAATCCGCGCGCTCGGCTTTTGATGCGTAAATCTGTTCGAACATGTCGATTGGGAAACGGCGCTGCCAGGCACGACCCGAACGCATGGTGGCCTCACCGGAAGGTGCGAGGTCATACAGGTAGAAGTGCAGGACATGAGTCTCGCCGAGGATGTTGCACAGCTCAACGACAAAGTCTGGCCGTTGGGCCAATGCGGAACATACCGCTTTTACGTCAAAACGCTCGTCGGCTCGGGACGATATATTGAAGCCACCACCAAGCGTGTAGATTGTCACGTTAGTAGGTGTTGAATCTTTCAAGCCACCAATAAAACTGATGAGGCCATTAAGGTAACCACTCCACAGAACCAAGCTGTTGGGGTTAACTCCGTCCTCGGCGCCAATCCCTGCATTCAGATACTTGCGGATGTACTCGGGCAGGCCTAAGCGGTTTACCTCCAGGAGGTCGACACTGCGTGTCACCTGTTGGGGTTTGGCCTCAGTTTTGGTGATCGCCGCAGGAGGGGCATCTTTGAAGACGCGTTTACGGAACATGTCATAGAAAAACATGTTTGGATCCCGCAAAAATTTGCGAATCTTTTTGTACTTAACTGGTTTCTTATTCATTTAATAAAAATCTCAAACGTCGTTTGAAAGTATCAAATCTGTCTATGTGTCCAGGCTTGTTCTCGAACAGCGCGGAGTAATCATCGACGCTGCGTTCGGAGAGGCGACAGGCTTCGATAAAATCTTCTAGTAGGCTTTTGGAAACTTCGTCGCCCCAATGCCTGTCATGGGTCTCTACGAACTTTGAGTAATTAGACTCCCGCTTCTCTTTGTGCGCAACGATGCTGGGCCTTTCATGGTAAAGATGGAAAACAAAGTCTTTATTGAGTAGGGCATCGAGCGAGAGGCGGCCGAGCGCGCGCCGGAAACCGGAGGTGAATAGGGGAGACCGTGCGCTTCTGTTAGACATCATCTCTCTGCAGGGCTGCAGCGAGCCATGATGCTGTGCCAAGCGCATCATGAAATCGAAATCTTCGTAGCCATGCCCATTGTAGGACTCGTTGAACCGGCCGATCGCCACGTAGTCTGCGCTTTTCATCACGGTGACAGAAGATGGGTTGGCCAAGTGCAGAAATTCTTTTCGGGAAAACGAGAAATACTTGTCTTTGAGCTGAGCCGGCGTTGTTTTCCCTTTGCAGAGGTCTTTAGAGCCCTTGGCAGTCAGATACATACAGGGAAGGAAATAGAACGGAGAGTGCCCTCCGACTATCAGGCTTTTGTACTTTTCTAAGAGTGAGAAATCAGGCCAAATATCCACGTCCAAAAGGGCAATGAGTTCGGTGTTGATGACCTCAAATGCGCGGTTTCGGAGCAAGGCTGGGTTGACTGAACCAGTATAGTGCTTTTCGGCCAGGAGCGTAGTGTAGGTATTGTTCTGAAGGCACTTCTTTAGCCGACGATCATTCGCGCTATTATGATCGTTGAGCGAGAAGATCAGAGGAACGCGCGCACGCTCAGCGGCATCCGACATCCTGACGGCTTTTCGCAAGATATCCAGCGGGCGCTGTGATAAGTCGAGAGGTACGATAATCGATATGTCATTCATCGTTCAGATTGCTGCTTACTCAGGACTGTCGGTTCCGTCGGTGTACTCAAGAGCCTGTGAAAATGGGCTTGGCCATCTGACTCTTCGTGCCAGCATGCTCGGGTGGCCGAGCATGCTGGCAATGGCTATCAGTTAACGCCGGTCGCGCGCCCCAAAATCATGGTCTGCACGATAGGCGAAATGACTTTCTGCCACTCGTACACTGCTGCGTTAGTAACGTAGATCGTATCATCTGGCTTAACCATGACTTGGCGCGCATAGAATATGGCAGCCGGATCTCGTAGGTTGAGGCGCAATACAACAGGTTTTGATTTGCCGTTTTCCATGCGGAAGACGAAAACACCTTCGGCGTTGGCGCTACCTTCACGCAGGCCGCCCACGCTGCCTAGAGCATCCAGCAGGCTCGTGTTGCGGTCGGGGAGGTCTTTGAGGCCAGGCGAGGTAACTGCGCCCATGGCGACAAAGCGCTGGCGTGCTCTGTCCAGTACCACTTCGGAGTTCGGACGCAGGACCATGTTATTTCCGGCCAGCACTTCTTCGTAGTTGATCTGTTGAACTTGGCTACCATTGCGCACTGTCACGTTCACCAAGTGAGGCTCTAGTACCGGCCCGCCCGCTTGATTGACCGCATCCAGCAGCGTTAGTGGGCCCTGCAGAGTGCTGAAGCGACCAGGGGTTTTGACTGCGCCGGCAACTAGAACTGAGCCAGAGAGGTCTCCTACCAGTTCGATGTGCGTTTGTACGTCGGTGGTAATACCTTTGAGCTGGCGATGAATCATGGTTTCGACTTGATTCAAGGTCATGCCGGCCACGAACTGACGCCCGACGTAAGGCAATGAAAGCATCCCTTGCGAGTCGATGCGCGCCTTTAGTTGCGTGCCCCCAGTTGCCAGTGGTGCAAATAGGGACGAGCCCTCTGGCGCGGTGTCAGCGATCAAGACGTTGAGCGTGTCACCTGCCATCAAGCGCACTTCTGGCGACACAGGCTTGGTTACGCTGGCCAGTACTGGTGGCACGGTGCCGCGCATGTAAGGTGCGATGGTGTTTGCGCTGATGTCGACGAGGGTATAGGCCTCGGTCTTGCTTTCGATCGCCCCTTTATAGGGGCCCGCACCGGAAACCGTGCCACCGCAACCGGCCAGGCTCAAGCTTGCCAAGGCCAGTGCTGCCAACCTGAGCTTGAAGTTGTGAGAGACAGCCAGGGATTTAATCACGATGATCCTCGATCGAAGCCAGAATGAAGCGGGTGATGCCGTACAGCATCAGCAGGCCAAGCAAAATTGTCGCCAGGTTGTACCAGCGTTCTGGGTACAGGGCGAGCTGTGGGGTATTGGGGCTGACAACCGTGACCAGCGTGCGAATTTTTTTACTGGCTTCGATGCGCGCGTTATCCACAGCAGCAACGGCGGTTTTGTAGCTTTCTTCGGCAATGCCGGCGTCCAGGGTCAGTTGCTGGAAGCGCGAAGCCACCACGTTCAACTGTGAGCCTTGAGGGGAAGAGACCAACAGTCGTTTTTCCTTGGCCAACTGTTGGGTAATTGCTTCGACTTTCTGGCGTTGTTGGCGTACCTGAGGTGCATCGCCGCGCAGCTTGAAGGTCATTTCGGTGAGCATGGCCTGTTCTTTGGTGTACTGGCTTTCGAGGTCGGCAACGATGGTCGCGCGGCTCTGGGCAGTAGTGCCACCGTCAAGCACCTTGTTGACGTTCTGGAAGGTCAGCAGCTGCGTTTTTTGCAGGGCGTAGTTCTGGCGTGCGGTTTCCAGTTCGCCTTGGGCAAACTTCATCTGCTCGCGGGCGATGTTGTGGCTGACTTCGTTAACGAAGTGCTCACTGGCCTGCAGGATGGTGCGCAGCATTTTCTCGGAAAGTTCTGGTGTGAATGCCTGCACTTCAACGCGTAGCAAGCCGGTCGTTTCGTCATAATGGGCCGAGACCATGCGCTGGTAGTATTTGAGCAGGTCTTCGCGCTCGGCGTCCTTGTCCAGCCAGAAAAACAGGTCGCTGCGCTGTGCGGCGTACTGCTCAATCCAGTGCACGCGGTCTTCAAGCAGCAGCATCATGTCCATCGACGTGATGTACTCGCGAAGATACAGCGTCTCTTCCCGCGAGGCCGGGTTGGTACCGGTTAGCAGGGTTGCAAGGCCAGGGACCTGCGCTGCTTGGTTGTTGCCGTCTTGACGCACCACCACTTGGGATGAGCTGACGAAGCGGTCCACGGCGAACACGCCGTAGTAGACGACCGCCAGGACCATTGGTAGGACGACCATAGCGATTGCTAGGCCCCAACCCTTGAATTTACCCGTGCTGCTCATAATGTGATGCATCCTTGAGTGAAACAGTCTTGCTTGAAATTAATGGGGTATTACGCGCTGTAGGCCTTGATGCCTTCCATCACGTCTTCGTAGATCTCTATGCCGCCATCTTTAACAAGCAGGACGATGTCGCAGAGCTTCGAGATTTCTGACATGGAGTGCGAGACCAGCACGACATTGGAAGTTTTCAGCTTTTGCCGGAAAACCTTTCTGCACTTACGTTTGAACTGTGCATCACCGACCGACATTACTTCGTCGATCAGGTAGTAATCGAAGTCAAACGCCATGCTTAAGCCGAACGCTACCCGAGACCGCATGCCGGATGAATACGTCTTAATCGGCTCATCGATCCAGGTACCGATCTCGGCAAACTCCTGAACGTAGCGAATTTTCTCGCGCATGGCTTCGCCCTCCGCGCCATACACCCGGCAGACAAACTTGATGTTGTCTCTTCCAGACATGCTGCCTTGAAAGCCGCCGGTCAAGCCAACGGGCCAGGAGATGCTGCGGTCGGTGACGATCGTGCCGGAGTCTGGCACATCAGCGCCGCCCAGCAGACGCATGAGCGTTGACTTGCCAGCACCGTTGCGGCCGATTAGGCCGATGTTCTTCCCGGGTGGAATAGCAAGCGACAGATTCCGAAAGACATACCGGCGCCCTTTGGGGGTCAGGTATGACTTTGTAACGTTTCTCAATTCGAACACGGTACCTGGGTCTCATCCATTCTTGGTGGAAATCAAATGCAGCCTGCGCGCCCTGTAACTGCCTAGCGAAATGAACAACAGCACTAAGGTGAAGCCCGCCACGTACCCAATCGAGATGCCATCGACCATTGCGTAATTGGGCAGCACCTCGCCGCGGATCAGCTCGGTCAGGTGGAGGAACGGGTTCAGCAACAGTATTGGCATCAGCGCATGCGGGAGATAGGCAGCGGGAATGAGCACCCCAGAGATGAAATAGAGGGGAAAGAAGATCATCCGGATGACGAGTTTCAAGCTAGGCAGCGCGTGAGTGATCAGTGCCAGCAGCATGCCAAGGCTGAAGGCAAAAAGCAGGCCGAGCGCCAGCGTCATGAACCACATCAAGGGGTTATGGATGGACATGTCAAACCCCCACCACGCGAACCCGAACACAATCAGTGCGTACACCAGCCCGCTGATGCAGGCCTCAACGATCACGCGAGCGATATAGGTGTCGAGTGGCTTGATCTGCTTGTAACCAAACAGGGACCGGTTCTCCCGGAGGCTGTCCATCAGCCTGAGTGCGGTGTTGCGATACAGCAGGAAGGGTGCCATGCCTACGAGCACGAAGACCGGGTACTCGACCCCAGAGATCGTGCGCCCCCGGATCATGGTGTATAGCAGTGAGAAAATCAGAAGGTGGCAAATTGGCTCGATCAGGATCCACACTGCGCCCATGCGGCGATCCCCAATGCGGGCTCGCGCCTCGCGCAACACCAGCGCGAAGATGACTGATTTTTGAATCTGCAGCGACGAACGAGGCTTCAAGATGGTTACCGCAAAGCAAAGCAGCGCGCCTAGGCACGCCGGAATTCATCTTCACGAAAGGCCCGATTCCCTGAGCGAGTAGGCTGGGGATTTCCCGGATACTTCCATGTTCTAAGGGGCGCGAGGTTAATTCCCTGAGACGCAAGCGTCAAGAAAATTGAAGAAAATCCCATGTCGGGCTCAAGCCGATTGGCTCCAGTTGACGTGCTCGCATCAAGGCCAGCAGCACGCATATCCGTTTGTTTTTAACAAGCTCCGTATGTCGCTGATTCAGGCTTCGTCCTCTTCCTCTGCCATAGGACGCTTGCGTTCACGCTGATCGGTCATGATAGTTCGCTAACTAGTATAAGAGCCTGGCGATATCAGTAGGAAATGCGTTGTTTGTTAATGTATTAAAGCAGCATATTCGTTTTCGTTTAAGAAAGCCGCTGCTAGTTCCAAGGCGGCTTTATGCTTGTCTACATGGTCGTGAAATTCACAAGGTTCTGTCAGCGGCCGCTAAATGTTTCTGGCTGCTTGAAGAACAATGAAATTTCAAATTCATCATGAGATGGTCAGGGGGGCGAACGATTTAACCAAGTCGTCTAGCGCTTTGATCTGAGCCAAGAACGGCTCCAGTTTATCGAGTGGCAAAGCGCTCGGGCCGTCGCACTTCGCTTGATCTGGGTTCGGGTGCGCTTCCAAGAACAAACCCGCCAAGCCTACGCCCATGCCTGCACGCGCCAGGTCTACCACCTGATCACGCCGGCCACCTGATGCAGCACCCGAAGGGTCGCGATTTTGCAATGCGTGCGTGACGTCAAAGATGATAGGCAGGTCATCACACGTGCGCTTCATGACGCCAAACCCAAGCATGTCCACGACCAAATTGTCGTACCCCATGCAAGTACCACGGTCACACAGGATCAACTGGTCGTTACCAGCCTCCTTGAATTTGTGCACGATATTTTGCATTTGCGATGGGCTAAGGAACTGAGGTTTCTTGATATTGACAGGCTTGCCAGTCCTGGCCAGCGCGACCACAAGGTCGGTTTGCCGTGCAAGGAAAGCAGGAAGCTGCAACACATCAACCACTTCAGCAACCGGGGCAGCCTGATAGATTTCATGAACGTCGGTGATGATTGGTACGCCGAACTCAGCTTTCACTTTTTCAAAAATGCGCAGTCCTTCTTCCATGCCAGGGCCGCGGTAGGAATGGATCGAAGAGCGGTTGGCTTTGTCAAAACTGGCTTTGAATACATAGGGAATGCCCAGCTTCTCTGTAACGCGTACGTATTCTGCGCAGGCAGTCAGGGCAAGATCTTCGGACTCAAGAACGTTGATGCCGCCGAACAGAACGAAAGGAGTCGAGTTCGAGCATTCGATTGCTGGGGTGATTTTGATCATTTTTTACTCAATAACTCAAAGTGGAAGGAGCCTGTAGGATGTGGCGAGGGGAGGCTGTCATCATCCGCTTGCCGACCGTGATTGGTCTGATTCTACAATTTTTTGCCAGGTTGATCAGGGTTTACAGATGTAGTGAGATCCAGGCAGCGAGCCTCGTGTCTATCTGATCAAGGGGTTTTTTCAATTTTTCCAGAGGGTTTTTTCGCCTCTGAAAACCTCCCTTGCAGGCCTTTCCCTTCCCCGCGCGTGCTCAATGCCTATAATGGCGCCGAGTCTGGACCTGGCAATGACTGTCGGGGTCAAGCATTACCAAGCATCAAGGATCTCTCTGCAATGGCGTTCTACCGTACACCCCATGATGTCACTGCTCTGCCAACCTGGAAGGCGCTTCAGCAACACCGCGACGCCATGCAAGGTTTCAGCATGCGTGAGGCTTTCGCCACCGATGCCAACCGTTTCGACCAATTTTCCCTGAGCAGCTGCGGCCTGTTCCTGGATTACTCCAAAAACCTGATCACTGAACATACCCGTGACTTGCTGATTGACCTGGCGAACCAAACGGGGTTACAGGGCGCCATCAAGTCGATGTTCAGCGGTGAGCTGATCAACGCTTCAGAGGGGCGTCCGGTGCTACATACGGCGCTGCGTCGACCTGTGGCTGACAAGCTGTGTGTCAACGGAGTCGACATCATTCCCGAAGTGCACAAGGTACTTAACCAGATCACCGAGTTGGTCGCCCGTATCCACAATGGCTTATGGCGCGGCTACAGCGAAAAGCCCATTACCGACGTGGTCAATATCGGGATTGGCGGCTCGTTCCTCGGCCCTGAGCTGGTATCCGAAGCGCTGCTGCCCTACGCCCAGCGTGGCGTGCGCTGCCACTACCTGGCGAACATCGACGGCAGCGAGTTCCACGAACTGTCGGCAAAGCTGCGTGCCGAAACCACCCTTTTCATCGTCTCGTCGAAGTCGTTTAACACCCTTGAGACTCTGAAGAACGCAACTGCCGCACGTACTTGGTATCTGGCACAGGGGGGGACGGAAGCTGAGCTGTATCGTCACTTCATCGCTGTATCCAGCAATAAGACCGCTGCTGTGGCTTTCGGCATCAGCGAAGAGAACATCTTCCCCATGTGGGACTGGGTGGGTGGGCGCTATTCGTTGTGGTCTGCCATCGGTCTCCCGATCGCATTGGCTATCGGTACTGCCAATTTCAAAGAGCTGTTGTCTGGTGCGCATGCCATGGACCAACACTTCCAGACAGCGCCGTTCGACAAGAACATGCCAGTACTACTGGCCTTGTTGGGTGTGTGGTACGGCAATTTCTGGGGTGCCAGCAGCCACGCGATCCTGCCGTACGACCACTACCTGCGCAACATCACCAAGCACTTGCAGCAGCTAGACATGGAGTCCAACGGCAAGAGCGTGCTGCAGGACGGTACCCCAGTGAAGACTGAGACCGGTCCGGTGATCTGGGGCGGCGTAGGTTGTAACGGCCAGCACGCCTATCATCAGCTGCTGCACCAAGGCGCCCAGCTGATTCCGGCTGACTTCATCGTGCCGGTAGTGAGTTTCAACCCTGTGGCCGACCATCATCAGTGGCTGTACGCCAACTGTCTCTCGCAGAGCCAGGCGTTGATGCTGGGTAAAAGCCGTAGGGAAGCTGAGACTGAGTTGCGTGAAAAGGGTTTAAATTCTTCGGACATCGAGAAGATCGCCCCTCATAAAGTTATTCCAGGTAATCGCCCTAGCAATACGTTGGTGGTTGAGCGCATCAGTCCCCGACGGTTGGGCGCGTTGGTGGCGATGTACGAGCATAAGGTATTCGTACAGAGCGTGGTTTGGGGTATCAACGCCTTTGATCAGTGGGGAGTAGAGTTGGGTAAGGAGTTGGGGGAAGGGGTCTACCAGCGGTTGGTCGGTGGTCTTGATGAGCGTGCCGAAGATGGATCGACCCAAGGGTTAATTGACTATTTCCGTGGCCGGCATCGTGGCTGAACTCGGCGAATACTAACTCATGTGCCTGTCCGGTTGGGCAGCGGCTGCTCTCGCTGAGGGTAGCCGCAGGCATAACTAAGGCTCAATAAGCAGGAAGAGCAGCTTTCCGCCCCGTCCACCTTGGGTGCGAATAATTTGTAATGTTACCAGCTTTCCATCTTTAAGTTCTTGCAGTCCTTCGTTCTCGATTGAGTAAGCCTGAATACCCATTTCTGCGATTTGGGCGGAAAATGCTTCGGGTGACATATATTCAGATTTGATGGGCTTTCCATTCTTGTCAAAGAAATTGATACCAAAGTAGTTGTAAGGGCTAGTCTTGGTGCGAACGTCCCAGTACCCACCCATTGTCATCGCATATCCGTTATCCAAGACTGCAAATCCTTGATGCTTTGGTATATTCCATTTTTCCGAGTTTCGGTAGCCTGCATACTGAGGCGCAAAAGTTACCTCCCCAATGGTGTTGAATTCGCTGTCGAGAATCATATACCGGCCTCGGCTCTCCCCGAGACTGTCTTTAGAAATTTTAAATTTTTCGACAAACCACTCATTATCCTTGTGATAAAAGCTTTGAGCTACATTGTTGGCGACAGAGCCGAGCCTTTGTGTGTTGCCAAAGCCTGAGGGGGAATCGATAAGCAGAAGGCGAGCCAAGGTGTTGCCCGATCGTATGTAGGCTACATCGCCGTCTGTTTCTTTTTTAATTACCAGGCCTTCTGAAACAGTGGGTTGGGGCTCAGGGATGATATAGGTCATCATTATTTCGCCCGACTTCCAGTGGTATTTTTCAATTACGCCTCGAGTAGGTCTGCCGTTGGAGTATCGGAGTACGTAGACCAATTCGCGCTCTTCATCAATTTGAAAGCCCTGCGGATACGTATAGCGAGCATCAAGGCGCTCGATTGTCTCTTGATAATGGCTTGACTGAAAGTTTAGGGTTTTGAGGATCGAGAATTTGGGTTGATTTTGTGTTGATAGTGCCTCGTTAAACCTGCCAATCATCTTGTCGCGTGCAGCACTCGCGGCAGTCTGTTCGGTGTGGCTTTGTGCATAGGTGCATGTGGTTAATGATAATGTGGCAGTGAAGGCCATAACCAGCCTCAAAGACAGTGCCATCCGAGAGGTCTCCTTGTTTGGGGTGTCATCAAGCTAGTGCTTTCCTGGGTTTGTTACTATCCCTGACTACGTACAAATTCTGCGGTTCAAATTATTTTACTCATTCTCCAGGCTGGCGGTTGATGAAGTTAGGCGGAAGTCAGGGTTCAGTTTATCCACCATTTTTCTCGAATAGCCATCCTCTGCAACTTTACGACACGGCTTCTATCCTGGTCGAATACCCCCATAACATCATCCTGACGCACCACCTCATCGGTCAGCAGCCAACACGAGTCTGAGTCGACTTAGCCCACCCCCACAGTCCTCTTGCATCAAGACTGTCGTTAGCTACGTAAATATGGCACTCTGCCGCTGCGTCGCGCACTGTGAAACTCTACGTGTACCCGAGACAGGTCCCCATGTTGCCCGTCTTCCCGATCGTGAAACGATGAAAACCTTTAACCTCAAGAACCTTTTCATGCCGGATATCTCAGCAGGCACCGCCAGCCTGATCCACGCTATAGCATCTGCCACTGCTGTCATCGCAGCGTTGATCGCGGCCAGTGCGATGATACTTGCCCACATGACCTCGGACGTGAAAAGCCAGCACTCCGAATTGACGATTTCGCGGGCCTCGCAGGAGGTTGACGTCGTCAATGAATCGGATGTGCAGGCGCAGTTGGAAATCCAGCAGCTCCTGGAGCAGAACGAGACGCTCAAGGCCGAACTCGAACGTGAGAGGGCCGAACTGGAGCGGGAGAGGGCGGATAGGCTTAAGCTGGAAGCCAGCCTCAAGCCCCGAACGCTGACGCCGCAGGCGCAGGATGCATTCAAGGCGTTGGCGGTTGAGCTGAAGGCTAAAACGCTGGCACCGGTGGTACTGCTGAATATCCACAAGGATGATAAAGAGGCGGTTCGCTTTGCCAAGGAAATCGCCGTTGCGCTGACCAAGTCGGGTTTGCATGTGCAGATCAAGCAGTTGCCTCTGCAAAAGCACAATACCGGCACTCAGGTGGTTGTGTATGCCGGTGCGGGCAGTGATGAGCTTGAGCAGGCATTCAAGGCGGCGGATTTTGCTTCTGACATCAAACGGTCGGGGCAGAGTCCGCGGGTGAAAGTGGATGACGGGGAACCGATCGCCATATCGGCGTTTATCAGTGTTTATCCTCGAACTGTGATTTGAGGGCTGATAGGGGAATGCCAGTCAGTTAAATAATTGGGGCCGCTTTGCGGCCCATCGCCGGCAAGCCAGGCTCCCACAAGTACGGTGCATGGCTTGGCGGCGAAGTGCTGCGCAGCAGCCCCATTGGCCACCCAGGCGCGGGTTTGCCCACACGGGGCTGCTGGCCAGTTTTTACTGGCCATGTGGAGTTGTCGGTGCGGACGCATTCGCGGGTAAACCCGCTCCCACACAGGCTTGCGTTTTGCGGCGAGCGGGGAAGAGGCCTGCCGGGCTTGGGGTAGCGCCTTTCAGTGGCGTTTGTTCTTCGCAATCTCGATGTCGTTCATCAGGGCCTTGGCGATGGCCAGCAGATAGTCCGCTGCGCCCAGCATTTTGTGGTCATCTTCCATGTCGCCTTCGCGCACCAGGTGCTTGCAGTAGCCCAGCAGGACCGAGACGTGTTCATAGGCATCGTCGACGGGGACGCCGGGTTGCACGCGGAGCAGGTCAAGGGTGGGGTTGCCGGCTTCGAGGAAGGTTTCGATGCCTGCGGTGAGGATGGGGGAGTAATCGTTGTTTTTCATGGTAGTAGCTCCGGGTTAGTGGAACTGCCACGCGAATCTTTCTCACGGATCAGGGCGGCAGTCGTACACGGGGTGAGAAACCGAGGGAGCTACAAAGCTCGGCCAGACAGAAGTCTGCCCGGGTACGACCGCCATGACAGGCAAGCCAGGTAACTCGCAACAGGTTCTCACACCTGGTCACCAATATGGCGACCCGGTGAAGTTATCCCTGGGGCATTTCCCCGACAATTCAGCTGCTTCTGACTGGTGCGTAGGATAGTTCGCTTGCTCACCCAACCTGAAGAGGTGGGGCAAGGTTTCAGGAAAGTCTGACGCGCTGGCTATGCACTTGGGCTGGCGGGCGCATGAGTTGAATCTTGTTGTGCTTGTGACATCGAGCGCCGCCCGCGCGGCGATTCGCGGGCAAGTCGGATCGCCGCACCGTCTCTCCTGAATCTGTTTCGAGCCAGGACCGCCTGTGAGATTGCCTCTGGCCGCCTCGTTTGTTCCCTTTGATATCGAAAGGGACGCAGCTGCTCATGTTCAAGTCGTGGTTCGGGTTGATAGCAGCTGGGCAGTGGGGTACCAGCCTGCAGCGAAGCGCATTGCGGGCTGCGGGATGGGTTTTTCTGGGCGGGCCTTGTGCGCCGGGTGTTGTAAGGCGATGGGCGGGCAGGGGTGGGAAGGCGGTATTGGGCAAGCAGGGATTGGGCTACACGCGCGGGATCATTCCATTGATGGTCTTGGTTTTGCGCTCGCGGGAGTAAAACGGCTGTTTTTTGGGTGGGGGAAGTTGGCCAGGTTGTTGACCGATTCAGTAACCATTCGCGGCTGTGGGTGGCTGTCTGCAGGGCGCTGCAACCGCTAGGGTTTGTTGCGCAGCCGAAGGAAAACGGCTGCTGGCAAATGACCAACTGAAGGAGTGTTCACCATGCGCAATAACGTTCTGTCGTACCTGCTGCTGCCGCTGTTCGCCAGCTTGTCGTTCTCCCTTAGCGCCGCCCCGGCCGGTGCCATGGCGGTACCCGAGCCGGTGCCGGTGGTAAGCCAGCAGCAGGCCCAGCAGCCGGGGCGGCTGGACCTTAACAAGGCCGATGCGTTGACCTTGCAGAAGGAGCTGAATGGAATTGGTAAGGCGAAAGCCGAGGCTATTGTGGCTTACCGCGAGGCCCATGGGCAGTTTGCTTCGGTGGATGAGTTGCTGGAGATCAAGGGGATTGGGAGTGCGTTGCTGGAGCGTAATCGGGACAAGGTGATGGTGGAATAGAGGGCGGGGAGTGGGGCCGCTATGCGGCCCATCGCCGGCAAGCCAGCTCCTACAGGGATTGCATCAGGGCTGACAGGTGCTTGGCGCAAGATATGTAGCGCCGGTGAGATCGAGCGCCGCCCGCGCGGCGCTCGATCTCATAGGCGCCGCTAATACTCGCGCAGTCTGCGTTTAAGCCCGGCCCACTAACGGTCCTGCGCATCCTTGGCATCTGCCTCTGCATTGCGCTCATGCACCTTGCGCAGTTGCTCGTCGGTCAGTGGCAGTTTTTTTGCGGTGTCGCGCAGCATCATCAGCCCGCCGACGATCGAGCCAAGGGCTAAGATAAGTATCAGCCAGGCATACCAGGGCATTGTCGTTCTCCTTTACCGGGTACAGGCAGTGCTTGTATGAAATTTGAGCAAATTGCCGTTCCGTTGGTTCAATTATAGAACCCAGCCGCCGCCGGGCCAATTCCGTGACCCGCGGCCCCCAAAGCCTGCGCCACTTCGTTTACAATGCGCGCCGTTTTCGACTTGCCAAGAGACCCTGCCCATGTCCGCCTGCCAGACGCCCCTGATCGTCGCCCTGGATTTCCCTACCCGTGAGGCCGCCCTGAAGCTGGCTGACCAGCTTGACCCTGCGCTGTGCCGGGTCAAGGTGGGCAAAGAGCTGTTCACCAGCAGCGCTTCGGGCATTGTCGAAACCTTGTGCGACAAGGGCTTCGAAGTGTTCCTGGACCTCAAGTTCCACGATATCCCCAACACCACGGCCATGGCGGTAAAGGCCGCTGCCGAGATGGGCGTGTGGATGGTCAACGTGCATTGCTCCGGTGGCCTGCGCATGATGGCGGCCTGCCGCGAAGAGCTGGCCAAGCGCAGCGGCTCGCAGCCGTTGCTGATTGGCGTGACCGTGCTGACCAGCATGGAGCGTGAGGACCTGGCCGGTATCGGCCTGGATGTCGACCCGCAAGAGCAGGTGCTGCGCCTGGCGGCGCTGGCGCAGAAGGCGGGTATGGACGGCCTGGTGTGCTCGGCGCTGGAGGCCCCGGCACTGAAGGCGGCGCACCCGTCGCTGCAACTGGTAACCCCGGGTATTCGCCCGGCGGGCAGTGCGCAGGATGACCAGCGCCGTATTCTGACGCCGCGCCAGGCACTGGATGCCGGTTCGGATTACCTGGTGATCGGCCGGCCGATCAGCCAGGCGGCAGACCCGGCGCAGGCGCTGGCTGCGGTGGTGGCGGAGATTCGTGGGTAAATAGCCTGCGGTATTGAAAAAGGCCAGCACGCGTGTGCTGGCCTTTTCGTTTGGGGTTGGTGCAGTGTGTAGCACGACGTGCATGGCACCGGCTGCGCCGGTGTTCGCGGCGGTTCGACGCCTCGATAAACCCGCTCCCACAGGGATCGCGCATGCTATTGAATTTTGCGCGAGACCGTAGCTCCTGCGACACACACCGCTGTCCCTAAATTGGCCCCGCAGGGGCGGTTATACCTTCAGTACCAGCTTGCCAAAGTTCTCCCCGCTGAACAGCTTCAGCAAGGTTTCGGGGAACGTCTCCAGCCCGTCCACCACATCCTCCTTGCTCTTCACCTGCCCGGTGGCCAGCCAACCGGCAATCTCCTGCGCGGCCTTGCCGTAATCCTTGGCATGGTCCATCACCACGAACCCTTCCATGCGCGCGCGGTTAACCAGCAGCGACAGGTAATTGGCCGGGCCTTTTACCGCTTCTTTGTTGTTGTACTGGCTGATCGCGCCGCAAATGACGATGCGGGCCTTGAAGTTGATGCGCGTCAGCACTGCATCCAGAATGTCGCCGCCGACGTTGTCGAAGTACACGTCCACGCCTTTGGGGCATTCGCGCTTCAGGCCGGCCAGCACGTCTTCGGCCTTGTAGTCGATCACCCCGTCAAAGCCCAGCTCGTCCTTCAGGTACTGGCACTTCTCGGCGCCGCCGGCAATGCCGACCACGCGGCAGCCTTTGAGCTTGGCAATCTGCCCGACGATGCTGCCCACCGCACCGGCCGCACCGGAAATGACCACGGTCTCGCCGGCCTTGGGCTGGCCAACGTCCAGCAGGGCGAAGTAGGCGGTCATGCCGGTCATGCCCAGCGCCGACAGGTAGCGGGGCAGCGGGGCCAGTTTAGGGTCGATCTTGTGCAGGCCCTGAGGCTCGCCGGTGAAGTAGTCCTGCACACCCAGGGCACCGCTGACATGGTCGCCGGGTTTGAAATCGGGGTGGTTGGAGGCGATCACTTCGCCAACACCCAGCGCCCGCATCACCTGGCCCAGGCCCACGGGCGGGATATAGGACTTGCCTTCGTTCATCCAGCCGCGCATGGCCGGGTCCAGCGACAGGTACAGGTTTTTCACCAGCACCTGGCCTTCGCCGGGTTGTTCGGCAGGCACGCGCTCGAAGCTGAAGTCGTCACGGCGCACGGCGCCGACCGGGCGTTTGGCAAGCAGGAAGCGGCGGTTGGTCTGGGTCATGGCGGGTCCTTGTGGGCAGTGGAGGGTATAAGGCGTTCAATTTACCTTGTTGATGTAGGCAGGTGGCCAACATCACTGACAAGCATGGTAGCTCAACCGTTGGTGTGATGATGCTGCTCGGCCCAGTGGTGGCTGGCTATGCTCTGAATCCCTCCACCCTTGTACAGGAGCACGCGATGAGCATGACCTTTTCTGGCCAGGTAGCCCTGGTCACCGGCGCCGCCGCCGGCATTGGCCGGGCAACGGCCCTGGCGTTCGCCCAGGAAGGCCTGAAAGTGGTGGTGGCCGACCTTGACCCGGTTGGTGGCGAAGCTACCGTGGCGCTGATCCACGCTGCAGGGGGGGAAGCGCTGTTCATTGCCTGCGACGTTACCCGCGACGCCCAGGTGCGTCAGCTGCACGAGCGCCTGATCGCCAGCTATGGCCGGCTGGACTACGCCTTCAACAACGCCGGCATCGAGACCGAGCAAGGCCGCCTGGCCGAGGGCAGCGAGGCAGCGTTCGATGCCATCATGGGCGTGAACGTGAAGGGCGTGTGGTTGTGCATGAAGTACCAGTTGCCGTTGCTGCTGGCCCAGGGCGGCGGGGTGATCGTCAATACCGCCTCGGTGGCGGGGCTGGGGGCGGCGCCGAAGATGAGCATCTACAGCGCTTCCAAGCATGCGGTGATCGGCCTGACCAAGTCGGCGGCCATCGAGTATGCGAAGAAGGGCATCCGCGTGAATGCCGTGTGCCCGGCGGTGATCGACACCGACATGTTCCGCCGTGCGTACGAGGCCGACCCGCGCAAGGCCGAGTTTGCCGCTGCCATGCACCCGGTGGGGCGCATCGGCAAGGTCGAGGAAATCGCCAGCGCCGTGCTGTACCTGTGCAGCGATGGCGCCGCGTTTACCACCGGGCATTGCCTGACCGTGGATGGTGGGGCTACGGCGATTTGATTTTGGTTGGCTGATTGGGTGATGCTGCTGTTTCCAGGGGATCGGATCAGGGCTGACAGGTGCTTGCCGCAACATATGCAGCGCCTGTGAGATCGAGCGCCGCCCGCGCGGCGCATCGCGGATGAATCCGCTCCTACATTTGTTGCAACGTACCTAACCTGAAAGGTCATGGTTGTCAGCCTTGTCAGCTTGACTGGATTTCCCGGTTGGCCCCACTGCAGCCTGTCTCAAGCCAAGCACCAAGGCGGGCAACCCCGCTTCCACAGGCATGGCCACGTTGCAACAAATGTAGATACTCTGTTGGCGGTCAAGCTTTTCTGAGGTGTTCAGAGCTGAAAAGCTTGGCCGTATCAAATGGCACATCCCCGCGCATGCATGCCCAGATACCTGTCAGGTATTTGCGCATGACAGCGGCGATAGCTTGCATTTTTTTCTTGCCTCTACCGATCAGCGACTCGTAAAAGGCCTTTGCATAAGGGTCACAGCGCACCGCAGTCAACGCTGGCATATACATGGCTGCGCGTAGATACGCATTCCCACTCTTACCGAGCCGGCCTGGCTTGTCGATGCTTGTTCCAGATTGTGTCTGTCGAACATCCAGCCCCGCATGGCGTGCTACCTGAGAGGACTTGAGCAGTTCAGGCAGTGTGGTCAATTCAGCCAAAGCTGCAAGTGCCGTAACTTCTCCTATTCCGGGGCCTGCGAGTAGTTGCTTGTATTGCTGGGTGAGGGTTGGACATTGGGCGATCAGTTCGCGTCCTGCTTTACGAAAGCGCTCAATGCGAATGTCCAGGGTGGCAATCGCCTCCTCCTGATCCTCGATCAAAATAGAAATGGTCGTAGCGGTCGCCTGCAGTGCATGCAGCTCATTTTTCGCCCTGGTGCGGTGTCCTACCAGCCGATTGATGTGCCGACCGAGGGCCCTGAGCTCAAGCTGTACAGGGCTTGGCGGTGTCCACAAGCGCGGCGTCATACGCTCGCCGTACTCGGCTAGCAACTGAGCATCTATTGCATCAGTCTTGCTGTTGACCAGCATGAGCTTGGCGAAGTTATGGAAACTTTTGGGGTTGATGACTGAAACAGGAAGGTCGGCCGCATGCAGCTCAAGCGCGAGGTCCAAATAATAGATCCCCGTGGCCTCCATCACGATCGTCTTGGGTTTGAGGGCCTGCAGTTTTTTCACCGCTGCCTTGCGGCCAGCGGGTGTCTGGGCGATGTCCCATTGCCCGACAGGGCGCCCATCTTTACGCACCCCAGCAATCGAAGTACGCGAACCGATATCCACGCCAACACAGACACTCATTCTTCCCACCGCATGTGAGTTAGGTAACAATGGCCTCCGGTTCCCCGACCTCGAAATTCATGCCGCTGCAACCTTGTAATGCGAAGTCCGACTAGTCGGCTTCTCGATACTCTTCGTAGTGGGCAATGAGGCGGGGGACCTCTCTACATACAAGGTCAGGGCAAGCCTGCCTTCAGGAGCGATCGGTCTCCCCGGAAGTGCTTCTCGAACCTGACCAGAATAACCTCTCTCGTCAGGGTCAGACACAACATACAAGGAGCGGATTCATCCGCGATGCGCCGCGCGGGCGGCGCTCGATCTCACAGGCGCTGCATATTTCATGGCAAGCACCTGTCAGCCCTGATGCAATTTATGTTGGTAAATTTCCCGCCCCCACAAACCCATCCCAAGGCCTATCACCCCAAAAGCGGATCTGTCCGTGAAACGGCCCTGTCAGCCCGCCGCAAACCCACCCCGACACCCAGGCACCCCAGCACCAGCACCCCGCCAAACACCGCCAGGGCCAGCCCCGCCCCCAACCGGTCACTCAGCATCCCGGTAAAGATCACCGGCAAGCTGAACCCCAGGTACGCCAGCAGGAAAAACCCGGCACTGGCCCGGGTCTTCTCGCTGCCCGCCAGCTGGTTCACCGCTGCCAGCCCGCCCAGGTAGACAAACCCGTAGCACGCACTGCTGGCCGCCACCGCACCCAGCAGCACCGCAACCAGCTGCCCGGCGTGCGCGCCCCAGGCCAGCAGCGCATAACTGCACGGCAATATCACCAGCCCCAGCAAGGTGGCGGTGTGGCTGCTCAGGCGCCGTGCCATCGGCTGGAACAGCAGCCCGCAGCTGATCACGCAAAACGTCGAGAACCCCGACCAGTCGCTAAGGCCATGCTGGCGCAGGATGCCCGGCAGCAGGGCAATCACCAGCCCCACGCAGGCCCATGCCAGCAAAATCGCCAGGCCGTAAGGCACGCTGCCGCGCGGGTAAAAGGGCAGGCGCAGCATGGGGTGGCGCTGTGCCGGGCGCGGGTCGGGCAGGCGCCATGCCAGCACGACGGCCAGCGCCGCCAGCAACAGCTGCAGGTGGAAACTGCCGGGGGTCAGGCTGGGCCCGCGCAGCAGGAACAGGCTGGTCAGCGCGGCGCCCAGGCCAAAGCCCAGCGAAGTGCTGGCGGTAACCCAGTTGGCGGCGCGGGTGCTGTGCTCGCCGCCCATCAGTTCGCCCATGTAGGCCGTGGCGGTAGCCGAAGCCAGGCCGGTGCCAAGGCCCAGCAACAGGCGCGCCAGGGCCAGGGTTTGCAGGCTGGGGGCCAGCAGCATCAACACCGTGGCGTTCATCGACAGCGCCAGTGCCGCCAGGATGAGTGGCCGGCGGCCGACCCGGTCGGCCAGGCCGCCCAGGGCCAGCAGTACCGGGAGCACGCCTAGCACGTAGCCGGAAAAGGCCACGGCGGTGGCTGCCGCGCCTTGGCCAGACAGGTCGGCGTAGGTGATGTACAGCGGGGCCTGCAGGTTCACCGCCAGGGTGATCAGGCAGAGGGCGAAGGCCAGGCGGGCCGGGGCGCAGGGCATGGGGTTGGGTCCTGATTCTGGGTGGCTGTACCGGCATATTGGCGGGGTTTACCTGCGAAAACGCCGGGCCTGCTCACTGTGATCGCTGCCCCATCGCCTCTCCAGATACACCCAGCGCCCATTTATGCTTAACTGTTCGCTCAAAATCAGCGAACACCTGGCCCATGCACTTCCCCCTCGACCGCACCAGCACCACCCCCTTGGTGCAGCAACTCACCGACCACCTGCAAACCTGGATCAGCCAGCAACGCCTGCGCCCAGGGGCGCGCCTGCCGTCGATCCGTGCGCTGGCGCGCAGCCAGGCGGTCAGTGCGTCGTGCGTGATCGAGGCCTACGACCGCCTGGTCGCCAGCGGCTGGCTGGAGGCCCGCCACGGCACCGGCTTTTTCGTCGCCGAGCGCAAACCCGGGCTGCCGGTGGAAGACGCACAACCCTGGGGCGACGCGGGCGACGGCAGCTGGCGGCAGTTTCGCGAAGGCCATGAGCAACTGCTGAAACTGGGGTGTGGCTGGCTGCCCAACAGCTGGCGCGCCGCCACCGAGCTGGCCCAGGCCGTGCGCCAGGTCAGCCGCGGCAACCCGCAGGACCTGTTCGACTATTGTCCACCCCTGGGCCTGGCCAGCCTGCGCCAGCAGTTGCACAAACGCCTGGCGCAAGCCGGTATCGCCGCCGGCCCCGAGCGCATCCTCACCACCCACGGCGCCAGCCACGGGCTGGACCTGCTGGTGCGCACCCTGCTGCGCCCGGGCGACACGGTGCTGGTGGAAAACCCCGGCTACTACAACCTGTACAACCTGCTGCGCCAGCACCAGGTGCACATGCTGCCGCTGGCGCGCACCGCCGAAGGCCCCGACCTGGCTGCCCTCGAAGCCTTGCTGGCCGCGCACAAGCCGCGCTGCCTGTTCATCAACAGCCTGTACCAGAACCCGACCGGCACCAGCCTTACGCCCAAGGTGGCCTACCGCCTGCTGGAGCTGGCGCGCGAGCATGACCTGCGCATTATCGAGGACGACATCTATGCAGACTTCCAGGAAGGCCCGGCCACGCGCCTGGCCACCCTGGACAGTGAGCAGCGGGTGATCTACATGGCCAGTTTCTCGAAAACCCTCAGCAGCTCGCTGCGGGTGGGCTACCTGGTCGCCGACCCTGCGCTGCTGGCGCGCCTGGCCGAGCTGAAAATGGTCAGCGGCATCGGCACGTCGCGCTTTGCCGAACAGGTAGTGGGGCAGATGCTGGCCAATGGCAGTTATCGCAAGAGTGTGCAGCGCCTGCGTGTGCGCCTGGGCCAGCACATGGCCCGGTTGCTGCGGCAGCTGGAGCAGTGGGGGTGGCAGGTGTTCTGCGAGCCGTATGGCGGGATGTTCATCTGGGCGCGTATGCCGGGGCAAAGCTTTGCCAGCCTGGAGCGCCTGGCCCTGGCGCATGCCGTGTTGCTGACACCCGGCAGTGCCTTCGATTACCAGGGCGCCCCCAGCGACTGGCTGCGCATCAATGTCGCGTATGGGCAGGATACACGTGCCCAGGCCTTCCTTGAGCAAGCAGGCCGGTCATGATCCGCTCGGGCTAAAAGCTGATACCCAGTTTCACCCCATATTCATTGCGGGTCTGCTCGTCCGAATCGGTCATCAGGAACTGCCCGTCCAGGTCGTACTCGTAGCGGCTGTAATACAGCGAAGCAAGTACCGGGACGGAACCGTTCTGATTGAACAGCAGGCTAAGTTCGGCAAAGGGGTTGCTGGTATCTTTCAAATCAACGTCTTCGCTACTGATGCCATGTATTTCCAGTTGCGAATCGCCATTGATAACTTGCCGTATACCCGCTTCAAAACGCAGCGTGGCATTGTTGAAGCGGTAGTTGTAACCGGCGGCAATCTTGGCAAACGGGGTGCGGTTGGTGAGGTCGACGTCATAGCGGCTGGTATTGGGTTGCAGGCGGTTCCACTTGTAGCCGCCGCCCAGCAGCACGTCCAGCGAGTGGCGCTCGCTCAGCTCGACGCGCCAGCCCAGGTCCAGGTCGGCCTGGCCGTCCTTGAGCTTCTGGTTATGCTGCTTCGAGTACATGCCGCTGGCTTCTGCGTTGTAGACCAGGCCCGCCTTGGCCGTCATCTTGTTGCCGTAGCTGATGAACACGCCGCCTTCAGGCAGGTGCTCGGTGTCATTGCCGCGGCCATTCAATTCCAGCTCGGTGTAGCTGCCTTGCGCGCCCAGGGTCAATAGCGGCCCTGTGGAAGTGGCGGCGTGGGCAACAGTTGCAATACTGCCGAACAGCAAGGGGGTGACCACTGCAGTAAAAATGGCTCTTTTCATAAAGAACTCCATTGATGCACTACGGGTCCAGAGGGCGGGCCAGTTACGCATCACGATAGCGGTGTTTTTGCCGCGGTAGTGGCTCTTTAATATTTTTTTTGATGCCCCAGATTTGGCGCAAATTAAATGGCGCCAAGGTAACTTCATAAAGAAAGGAACGGAATAAATCGGGACTTGAGTTGCTTCTATTTAATATTGTTCCGGACTTTGTGAAGGATCAGGTTGGGCTAAGCTTGATGGCTTTGTGATGGCACTCGAAAATTCACCAGAAACGACATCAAGGCAGCCAAAAACGACAATACATAGCTATTTGACACTATTCCGGCGCCAAGCCCTTGTTCAGCGGCTGACAACGTTGCCACCCTTGGCCTCTGGATAACCTCACTGGCTGAAAGGGGATCGGCGATGGGCACGAGCAAGCATGGTGTGCTGGCCAACCTGGGCATGGCCCGCAAACTAGGCCTGGGCTTTGCCCTGGTGCTGCTGCTGACCGTGGCGGTGGCGGCCATCGGCATCGCCGCACTGCACAGCGTCGGCCAGCGCTTCGACGGTTTGCGCCAGTTGTCGCAGTTCAATACCGACCTGCTGCGCCTGCGCCAGCATGAGCAGGCCTTTGCCCTGAGCTCGGACATCCACCAGGCCGAGGCTTTGCGCACTGGGCTGCAGGGCCTGGCCGAGCGCGCCCGCAGCTTGCCGGCGCTGGCGGCGGCCGAAACCGAGCTGGCGGCTTACGGCCAGGCATTCGAGGCGTTTGTCGAGGCGGTGCAAGCCAAGGAGCTGGCGCTGGACACGGCCAGCTGGTCGGTGTCCAGTGTCGCCAACAACCTGGATGTGCTGCAGGCCGGGCTGGCCGATGACGGCGTGTATACCCTCAAGCAGTCCCAGGGCCAGCAGGGTGGCGAGTTTCTGGAGCAGGCCGCGCAGGTGGCGCAGGTTTCGCGCTTGATGCTGCAGGCCATGGACGAAGCACGGGTGCGCCTGGAAAAAAGCCGCAAAGGCGAAGAGGGCGCTGGCCAGCAACGCATCGCCCAGACAGTGGAGGCGGCCAGCCTGGTCGGCCAGCTGCAGGGCGCGGTGGGTGATGCCGGCTACCAGAGCGTGCTGGGCGAAGTGGCCGGGCACATTGGCAGCTTCTCGGAAAAACTCAATGAATACACTGACCAGCTGGCCCGTGAGCAAGGGCTGAAGGCGCAGTTGCAGGCCACTGCCGAGCAGGTGACTGGCCGTGTCGATCAGGCCTTCCGGGTGCAGCAGCAGGCCCTGCAGGCTGAGTTGCAGCGCAATGCCGTGGCCATCGCCCTGGCCACCGGCCTGGCGCTGCTGGTAGGCGTGCTGGCGGCCTGGCTGATCACCCGCGCCGTGGTCGGCCCGCTCAAGCAGGTGATCGCCCGCGCGCAGCGCATTGCCGCCGGCGAGCTGGGCTTTGCTGCCCAGGCCCCGCGCCGTGACGAAGTGGGGCAGCTGCTGCAGGCCATGCAGCAGATGGCGGTGGGCCTGTCGGGCATGGTCAGCGGCTTGCAGCAGGGTATCGAGCAACTGGCGGGCAACGCCCAGGCCTTGTCGGCGGTGACCGAGCAGACCAACCGTGAGGTCGGCAGCCAGAAGGAAGAAACCGAACAGGTGGCCACCGCCATGCAGCAGATGACCGCCACCGTGCACGATGTGGCGCGCAATGCCGAACAGGCGGCGCAGGCGGCCCAGGCGGCGGACGACAAGGTCGGTTCCGGCCAGCAGGTGGTGCGCCAGAGCATGCAGCGCATCGAACAGCTGGCGGCGGCGGCGGAAACCGCCAGCGCCGGCATCGATAGCCTCAGTGCCGAGATCCACACCATTGGCGACGTGCTGGCGGTGATCAAGAGCGTGGCCGAGCAGACCAACCTGCTGGCGCTGAATGCCGCCATCGAAGCCGCCCGGGCCGGCGAGCAGGGCCGTGGCTTTGCCGTGGTGGCCGATGAGGTGCGCGCGCTGGCGCGGCGTACCCGGCAGTCCACCGAACAGATCGAGGCCTTGGTTGCCAGCTTGCGCGGCAATGCCCAGCAATCGGTGGCGCAGATTCGCGGCAGTACCGAGCTGGTGCGCCTGGCGGTGGCGGATGCGTTGCACACGGAGAGTGCGCTGGGCAGCATTGCGGCGGCGGTGTCATTGATTCAGCAGATGAACCAGCAGATTGCGGCGGCCGCCGAGCAGCAGAGTTCGGTGGCCGAAGAGATCAGCCGCAGTGTCACGCAGATCCGCGGCAGTGCGGACCAGGCGGCGCTGGCGATGCAGGACAATGCCCGGTCGAGTATCGAGCTGGCGCAGCTGGGTACCGACCTGAAGGGGATGGTGGGGCATTTCCGGTTGTGATGCTGGCGGTTTTTGGGTTGCCTGTGCTGGCCTCTTCGCGGGTGAACCCACTCCCACAGGGATATCACTGTCCACCACAGGCTTCAGACCTTGTGATTACTCTGTGGGAGCGGGTTCACCCGCGAATAGGCCGGCACAGGCAATAAAAACCCTCAGGCCTTGCGGGGGTTAAGGATCACCAACGCCAACACCCCAGCCACGATCCCCCAGAACGCCGAGCCGATCGAGAACAGGGTCAGCCCCGAAGCCGTGACCATGAAGGTAATCACCGCCGCCTCACGCTCACGCGCTTCGCTCATGGCCACGGTCAGCCCGTTCATGATCGAGCCAAATAGCGCCAGCGCCGCAATCGACAGCACCAGCTCTTTCGGCAATGCGGCAAACAGCGCCGCCAGCGTCGCCCCGAACACCCCGGCAATGCCGTAGAAAATCCCGCACCACACCGCAGCGGTGTAGCGTTTGCTCGGGTCTTCATGGGCATGCGGCCCGGTGCAGATCGCCGCACTGATGGCCGCCAGGTTGACCCCGTGCGAGCCAAACGGCGCCAGCAGCAGCGAGGCAAAGCCGGTGGCCGAAATCAACGGCGAGGCCGGCACCTGGTAGCCGTCGGCGCGCAGCACGGCCACGCCGGGCATGTTCTGCGAGGTCATGGCCACCACGAACAGCGGAATGCCAATGCTGATAGTGGCTGCCAAAGAAAAGCTCGGCGTGGTCCACACCGGCTTGGCCACCTCCAGATGGAAGCCGCTGAAGTCCAGCAAGCCCAGCGCGCCAGACAACGCCGTGCCCACCAGCAGCGCCGCCAGTACGCAATAGCGCGGCGACAGGCGCTTGACCAGCAGGTAGCTGAAGAACATGCCCAGTACCAGCAAGGTGCGGTGCTGCGCGGCGACGAAGATCTCGCTGCCGATCTTGAACAGGATGCCGGCCAGCAGCGCCGACGCCAACGAGGCCGGAATGCGCTTGACCAGCCGCTCGAAACTGCCGGTCAGGCCGCACACCAGCACCAGCAGGGCGCAGGTGATGTACGCACCAATCGCTTCGCCATAGCTGACCCCGCCCAGGCTGGTGATCAGCAAGGCGGCGCCGGGGGTGGACCAGGCAATGGTGATGGGCGTGCGGTAGCGCAGCGACAGGCCGATGCTGCACACCGCCATGCCGATCGACAGCGCCCAGATCCATGACGAGATCTGCGCAGTGGTCAGCCCGGCGGCCTGGCCGGCCTGGAACATCAGCACCAGTGAGCTGGTATAGCCGGTCAGCATGGCGATAAAACCGGCGACAACCGCCGACGGGGAGGTATCTGCCAGGGGCCGCAGGCGTGCGGAAGTGGCATCGGTCATGAACAAAATCCTTGTAAAGGTGTAAGCAGTTTTTTCAGACTACAGCGCGAAAGGTTGATCCTTGCCATACAGCGGCCATTGCTTTTAGCCGTACAGTCGCCAACTATTGGGCGGGATTACACAACTGCACAGGTTGGCGCCCGACATGGGCATTTCTGTTTCACAGGGGGAGGGGCGATGTACAAGGTTTATGGCGATTACCAGTCGGGCAACTGCTACAAGGTCAAGTTGATGCTGAGCCTGCTGGGCAAGCCCTATCAATGGCACCCGGTGGACATCCTCAAGGGCCAGACCGAAACGCCCGAGTTCCTGGCCATGAACCCCAACGGCAAGGTGCCGGTGCTGGAGCTTGAAGACGGCAGCTACCTGTGGGAGTCCAATGCCATCCTCAACTACCTGGCCGATGGCAGTGCGTTCCTGCCCAGCGAGCCGCGCCTGCGCACTCAGGTTTTGCAATGGCAGTTCTTCGAGCAGTACAGCCATGAGCCGTACATTGCCGTGGCGCGCTTCATCCAGTTTTACCTGGGCCTGCCGGATGACCGCGTAGAGGAATACCGCAAGCTGCACAAGGGCGGCTACAAGGCGCTGAAGGTGATGGAGCGGCAGCTGCAGATGACCCCGTACCTGGTGGGTGAGCAGTATTCGATTGCCGATGTGGCGTTGTATGCCTATACCCATGTGGCGCAGCAGGGCGGGTTCGACCTGGCCGACTACCCGGCGGTACGGGCCTGGCTGGAGCGCGTCGCCAGCCACCCGCGGCATGTGCCGATGGTGGGCTGACCTTCAGCCTGTACCGGCCCTATCGCCGGCAAGCCAGCTCCCACAGGTAATCCACAATGCCTGGGCCTGTGGTAAACCTGTGGGAGCTGGCTTGCCGGCGATAGGGCCCGGACAGGAGAGCTACAAGCTGTCAGATGGCAGCAAACCGCTCATCCAGGTAGGCAATGATGGCCTTGGACTCATACATCCAGGTCACCTTGCCGGCCTCTTCAATGCGCAGGCACGGCACTTTCACCCGCCCGCCACCTTCCTGCAGGGCCTGGCGGTGCACCGGGTCGTTCTTGGCATCGCGCAGCGCCAACGGCACGTTCAGGCGGTGCAGGGTGCGGCGGGTCTTGACGCAGAACGGGCAGGCATGGAACTGGTACAGCGCCAGGCCCTTGGCCGCTTGCTCGACGCGGGCCTGGGCCGCGGCGTCGCGCTTGCGCTTGGCCGGGCGGCTGACCCAGTCACCGAACACGATGAGCTGGCCGAGGCCAACCCGCAGGGCTTTGACGATCATGGGCAACTCCTGAAATGCAAAAGGCCGACCCGGCAGGGTCGGCCTGGTGTCAGCGACCGATCACTTGATCAGGCTGAGGAACTCGCTGCGGGTGGCGGCGTTATCGCGGAACTCGCCCAGCATCACCGAAGTGATCATGCTCGAATTCTGCTTTTCCACACCGCGCATCATCATGCACATGTGCTTGGCTTCGACAACCACGGCCACGCCTGCGGCGCCGGTGACCTGCTGCACGGCTTCGGCGATCTGGCGGCTGAGGTTTTCCTGGATCTGCAGGCGGCGGGCGTACATGTCGACGATGCGCGCCACCTTCGACAGGCCCAGCACCTTGCCCTTGGGCAGGTAGGCCACGTGGGCCTTGCCGATGAAGGGCAGCATGTGGTGTTCGCACATCGAATACAGCTCGATGTCCCGGACCAGCACCATTTCGCTGTTGTCAGAGCTGAACAGCGCGTTGTTGGTGACTTCTTCCAGGGTTTGCTCATAACCGCGGCAAAGGTACTTCATCGCCTTTGCAGCCCGCTTGGGCGTGTCGAGCAGGCCCTCACGGGAGACGTCCTCGCCAATCTGGCTGAGGATCTCGGTGTAGTTCTGTTCCAGGGACATGGATCTACCTGTTGGAAAAATCGCAAAAACGAAGGGTACGGCGGCAACGGCGGCGCTGCAAGCGCGGCGTTACTCGTCGCGGCCTTCGAGCATGGTTCGCTTGAGCATCACATACACCGCGCCAGTGCCGCCGTGGCGGGCGCTGCACGAGGCAAAACCGAGCACCTGCTGGTGCTGGCGCAGCCAGGTGTTGACGTGGCTCTTGATCATCGGGCGCTTACCGTCCAGGCGTGCGGCCTTGCCGTGGGTCACGCGCACGCAGCGCACTTCCAGCTTGGTGGCTTCGGCGATGAAGTCCCACAGCGTCTCGCGAGCCTTTTCCACGGTCATGCCGTGCAGGTCGAGGCTGCCTTCGAACGGGATCTGGCCCAGCTTGAGCTTGCGCAACTGGCCTTCCTGCACGCCGTCGCGGCGCCACATCAGCTCGTCTTCGGCGCCAACGTCGATGACGAACTGGTCGGACATGCCGTCGATCACCAGGGCTTTGTCACTGCGCACGGTCGCCGCCTGGCGCAGGCCGGCCAGCTGGGTGCGGTCGGCCTTGGGCTTGCCGACTTCGGCGCGGTCGTGCCGGATCGGTTTGACACCGCGCACTTCGGCCTTGAACAGGGAAAAATCGTCGTCTTGCATGATGCCTCCACGTGGGCGGCGTAGTTTACGCGACTGTGGGGCCTTCTGCAGCCTGTGCCGGCCTCTTCGCGGGTAAACCCGCTCCCACAGGATCGCTACAGGCCCGGGCAATCCGACATCCCTGTGGGAGCGGGTTCACCCGCGAAGAGGCCCGCAAAGGCTATACACACATCAATCGTGTTTTTTCATCAGGTGCGGCGACAGGTTCAATTCCCGCCCCCGGCGCAAGCGAATGCGGCTGCGCCGCCAAAAGCGTACCCCCAGCCACAACAGCAGCAAGCCCGCCCCGGCCAGGATGCCGGCCAGCGGTTTGTTGGCGTTGAGTTCCGCCAGCGCAGGGTAGTTGCCCAGCAGGCCGGCAACCCCGGCCATTGCCAGCAGCACGCCAAGTGTCGCCAGCAGGGCCGACAGCCCAGCCGCCAGGCGAGCGCCCCAGTTACGCGGTTCGCGCGGGCGCAGGCGCTTGGCGTCAAAACTGCCTTTGAGCTTCATTCCGCTCTCCTCTGTGGATATCCGGAATTCGACCTGCTGCCGCCCATCGGGTTCCGCCCGGCTGCCGGGCGGTCGTGCCCGCCGTTCAGATCAGGCTGGCGGTGGGGGCCACGCAAGCGAAGTTGTCGGCCATCACGGCCATTTCGCATTGGTGGATCTGTGCGGCCGGAATCACCCCGTCCTTGAAGGCCAGGTCACGGGTGGCCGAGGCGTCTTCCACCAGGGTGCACCGATAACCATAGTCCTTGGCGCGGCGCACGGTGGTGCTGACGCTGGAATGGCTCATGAAACCGCAGACAATCAGGTCCAGGTGCCCCAGCGCCTGCAAGGTTTCGTGCAGCTGGGTGTTCTTGAAGGCGTTGGGCATGCGTTTTTCGATGACGGTTTCGCCTTCCAGGGGCTCCAGCCCCGGGATGAACTGGCCGGCCGGGCCTTGGGGGTCGAAGCGGCCACCAACGGTGCCCAGGTGGCGAACATGGATGATCGGACGGCCGCTCTTGCGCGCGGCGTCGAGCAACCTGGCGATGTTGGCCACGGCCTCGTCCATGCCCGACAGCTGCAGGGGCCCACTGAGGTACTCCTTTTGCGCATCGATGATGATCAGGCTGGCGTGGCTCAGCTTGGCCGGCGGGTAGTCGCGGCCAGTGAGGCGGAACATCGTGGTTGGAACGGACATCAATGGCTCCTTGAGCAGGGCTTTTGTACACCTATTCTCCCTTGCATTGGCGCCAATGGGAATGGTTGACAACGCAAGCGGCGTAGTTACTGGCTTGTGGCTAGCCTGGGGGCGATCCGGGGGAACAAATGTACGGCCTGGGCTGTTAGACTTTTGTACGGTCTGAAATAGGAGTACCCCGTGATCACATCCCGTCTGCGCACGCTGCGCGACTACATCCGCTGGGCGGTCAGCCGCTTCCACGAGCATGATCTGTTCTTCGGCCACGGTGCCGACAACGCCTGGGACGAGGCCCGCCTGCTGGTGCTGGGCGCGGTGCACCTGCCGTGGGAAGTGGCCGACAGCTACCTGGACTGCATGCTCGAGGACGACGAGCGGGTACGCCTGCAGCACCTGCTGAAACGCCGGATCGAAGAGCGCGTGCCGGCCGCCTACCTGCTGGGCGAGGCCTGGTTCTGCGGCATGTCGTTCATCGTTGACGAACGGGTGCTGGTGCCGCGTTCGCCGATTGGCCAGTTGATCGAAAAGCGCTTCGAGCCGTGGCTGGCCAGCGAACCGGCGCGCATCCTCGACCTGTGCACCGGCTCGGGTTGCATCGGCATCGTCGCCGCCGACGTGTTCCCCGAGGCCGAGGTGGTGCTGGCCGACCTGTCGTTCCAGGCCCTTGAAGTGGCCAACCAGAACATCGAACGGCATGGCCTGGACGGCCGTGTGTTCACCGTGCAAGGTGACGGCTTTAGCGGCTTGCCGGGGCAGCGTTTCGACCTGATCCTGTCCAACCCGCCGTATGTCGATGCCGAAGACTTCGACGACATGCCGGCCGAATACCACCACGAGCCCGAGCTGGGCCTGGCCTGTGGCAATGATGGCCTGGACCTGGTGCGGCGCATGCTGGCCGAGGCGGCAGACCACCTGACCGACAAGGGCTTGCTGATTGTCGAAGTGGGCAACAGCCAGGTGCATGTCGAGGCGCTGTACCCTGAGGTGGACTTCACCTGGCTGGAGTTCGAGCGCGGGGGGCATGGCGTGTTCATGCTGACCGCCGAGCAGTGCCGCCAGCATCAGGAACTGTTCAAAGCCCGGGTCTGACCTGCAGGGCCTCTTCGCGGGTGAACCCGCTCCTACAAGGCCATCACTGGCCTCGGGCCCGGTGCTATCCCTGTAGGAGCGGGTTTACCCGCGAAGCAGGCAACGCGGTCTCAGCGGGTAGCAATCCAGATCAGCAGCCCCGCCTGAAACACCGCAAATGCCACCAGGCAGGTGATGGTAAAGCGCAACCCGCTGTCTTCCCGGTGGTACTTGGCCACCCGCTCATCGCGCTCGCGCAATTGCGCTTCCTTCTCCAGCAATAGCTGGTCAGCCTGCTGCAGCAGGTTGGCGGCATCCAGAATGTCCACCCGCTGCAGGCGCTCGTTGCTCCAGGCCGCTTTCAGCTGGCCCACGGGCATGTCCACGGTGCGGCCCTTCAGGTGCTGGCTGTCTTCGTACTCCACGGCGATACCCACCCCGCGCAAGCAGTGGTCACGGCGCAGGCGCGAGTCTTCGCTCAGCGCATCCTTGCTCGGCAGCGCCATGCCCTCGACCCGGTAATGCGACCAGCGGCGTTGCAGCCACTGCGCAGCCTGGGCCAGCAGGAAGCGGCCGATGCCCCGGTTGACGGGCTCCAGTTGCAGGCCATGCTCGCTGCCGATACGCACCAGATGCTCGGCATGGTCGACGCGGATGTCCAGGCGGTTCTGCTCTTTGTGCACCTTCTGCCCGGGCAGCTGGATCTCCATGCGCAGCAGGCTGTGCGCCTTGTCATGGCGCTCGGCATAGCCGAACTGCACAAAGCGCAGCGGCCGCGCGCCGGTGCTGCGGTCGGTGGGCAGGGCGGCCAGGCGCAGCAGCTGGAAGTGTTCCGGGGCCAGGTCGGCCCAGGGCAGGGCAGGGGGTTGCTGGGCCTCTTCGGCCGGCTCTACGGCGGCGGGTGTGGTTGTCATCGGGGCTTGTCCTCGGCTATGCCTGCTGTATCGGCAGGCTTGCCAAGGACCTGAGCCTGTTCAGCTCACGCCGAAGGCAAATGCTGGATGAACGTCACAATCCGCTCACCCAGTTCCTGCGCCAGCGGTAGCTCGGGGTTGAGGTAGCTGTCGCGCTGCTGGCTCATGCCCTTGGGGCTGATGCGCAGCATGTGGTTCATGCCGTCGATCAACACCAGCTGCGCATCCGGCTTGGCGGCCTTCAGCCGTTGGGCATCGACCACGTCCACCTGCACGTCGTTGCGCCCCTGCACGATCAGCGCGGGCATGGGCAGGCGGGCAAAGGCTGCAGCCGGGTTTTGCCGGAACAGCGAAATCAGGTACGGCTGCACACTGGGGCGAAACACCTGGCGCAGCGGCGCCGGCACTTCCAGGCTGGTCTGCCCGGCCTGCAGGCGGTCGAGCAGGGCGCTGCCACCGGCCAGCTGCGCCGGCGGCAGGCGTTGTGCCAGCTGCTCGCGCAGCACATCGGCCAGCGGGCGGCCGCTGCCGGCCAGGGTGATCACGGCGCTGGCGCCGGCCCGCTCGGCGGCCAGGCTGGCGATCAGTGCGCCTTCGCTGTGGCCGATCAATATCAGCGGGCCAAAGCGCGGGTCGGCCTTGAGCTTGTGGCTCCAGGCGACCACATCGGCCACGTAGCGCTCCACGCTGAGGTCACGCTCGTCGGGCGTGGCCGGCTGGCTGGCAGCCACACCGCGCTTGTCGTAGCGCACGCTGGCGATATGCTCGTTGGCCAGCAGCAGGGCCAGGCGCTTGAGGTTGTCTACCCTGCCTGAAGCCGGGTTGTTGCCGTTGCGGTCGGTGGGGCCGGAGCCGGCGATGATCAGCACCACCGGTGGCGGGGTGGCCTGTTGCGGCAACAGCAGGCTGCCGTGCAGCACGCCCTGGCCGGTGTCCAGGTCAATCGGGCGTTGCAGCACGGTGGGGGCGGCGGCCTGGGCCAGGCCGGAGCACAACAGCAGGAACAAGGCGACGAGGCGCGACATCAGGCGGTACTACATGGGGAGATGAGGGTTTGACCCAATGTCTGCGGGAAGGTTCTCGGGCTTTGTATGGGGGTTCGGCCTCATCGCCGGCAAGCCAGCTCCCACAGGGAATCCACAATGCCTGGGCCTGTGGTAAACCTGTGGGAGCCTGCTTGCCGGCGATAGGGCCAGTACAGACAACCAATCCATCTGTATACTGCCGCTTTCGTCCATTTCAGGCTGATCTCGCGGAGCGTCCATGTCCGGCAATACCTACGGCAAGCTGTTCACTGTCACCACCGCTGGCGAAAGCCATGGCCCGGCGTTGGTCGCCATTGTCGATGGGTGCCCACCCGGCCTGGAAATTTCCCTCGCCGACCTGCAGCACGACCTGGACCGGCGCAAGCCCGGCACCAGCCGGCACACCACCCAGCGCCAGGAAGCCGACGAGGTGGAAATCCTCTCCGGCGTGTTCGAAGGCCGTACCACGGGCTGCTCGATCGGCCTGCTGATCCGCAACACCGACCAGAAGTCCAAGGACTACTCGGCGATCAAGGACCTGTTCCGCCCGGCCCACGCCGATTACACCTACCACCACAAGTACGGCATCCGCGACTACCGCGGCGGCGGCCGCAGCTCGGCCCGCGAAACCGCCATGCGCGTGGCCGCCGGTGCCATCGCCAAGAAGTACCTGGCCACCCAGGGCATCACCGTGCGCGGCTACATGAGCCAGCTGGGCCCGATCGAAATCCCGTTCAAGACCTGGGAATCGGTGGAGCACAACGCCTTCTTCAGCCCCGACCCCGACAAGGTGCCGGAGCTGGAGGCCTACATGGACCAGCTGCGCCGTGACCAGGACTCGGTAGGCGCCAGAATCACCGTGGTCGCCGAGGGCGTGATGCCGGGCCTGGGCGAGCCGATCTTCGACCGCCTCGACGCAGAGCTGGCCCACGCGCTGATGAGCATCAACGCCGTCAAGGGCGTGGAAATCGGCGCCGGCTTTGCCAGCGTTGCCCAGCGCGGTACCGAACACCGTGACGAGCTCACCCCCGAAGGCTTCCTCAGCAACAACGCTGGCGGCATCCTCGGTGGCATCTCTTCGGGTCAGCCGATCGTGGCGCACCTGGCGCTGAAACCGACCTCCAGCATCACCACCCCGGGCCGCTCCATCGACGTTGACGGCAATCCGGTGGATGTCATCACCAAAGGCCGCCACGACCCTTGCGTGGGCATTCGTGCCACACCGATCGCCGAGGCAATGATGGCCATTGCGCTGATGGACCACCTGCTGCGCCACCGTGCGCAGAATGCCGATGTGCGCGTGAATACCCCGGTGCTGGGCCAGCGCTGATTCCCCTGCACCGGCCCTATCGCCGGCAAGCCAGGTCCCACAGGTACCCCACAGTCTTCAGGTATGAGGTGATCCTGTGGGAGCTGGCTTGCCGGCGATAGGGCCGGCCCAGGTTCCCACAAGGCCACCCCATGCAACCCATCCCCTACTGGCGCCTGTCCACTTTCTACCTGTTCTACTTCGCCCTGCTCGGCTCCACCGCCCCGTTCCTGGCGCTGTACTTCGACCACCTGGGCTTTTCCCCGGCGCGCATCGGCGAGCTGGTGGCCATCCCCATGCTGATGCGCTGCGTGGCGCCCAACCTGTGGGGCTGGCTGGGCGATCGCAGCGGCCAGCGCCTGCTGATCGTGCGCCTGGGGGCGTTGGCGACCCTGGCGAGCTTCGCCCTGATCTTCTTCGGCAAAAGCTACGCCTGGCTGGCATTGGTCATGGCCCTGCACGCGTTCTTCTGGCATGCCGTGCTGCCGCAGTTCGAGGTGATAACCCTGGCGCACCTGCACGGGCAGACCGCGCGTTACAGCCAGGTGCGGTTGTGGGGCTCGATCGGCTTCATCCTCACCGTGGTGGGGCTGGGCCGGCTGTTCGAATGGCTGAGCCTGGATATCTACCCGGTAGCGCTGGTGACCATCATGGCGGGCATCGTCGCGGCCAGCCTGTGGGTGCCCAATGCCCAGCCGGTGGAGCAGGGCGAGCGCCGCAGCGCGGGTGGTTTCCTGCAGCAGCTGCGCGCCCCGGGGGTGATCGCATTCTATGCCTGCGTGGCGCTGATGCAGCTCAGCCACGGGCCGTACTACACCTTCCTCACGCTGCACCTGGAGCACCTGGGCTACAGCCGGGGTGCCATCGGCTTGCTGTGGGCGCTGGGGGTGGTGGCCGAAGTGCTGATGTTCATGCTCATGAGCCGCCTGTTCGCCCGCTTCAGCGTGCAACGGGTGCTGCTGGTCAGCTTCCTGCTGGCGGCTGTGCGCTGGTTGCTGCTGGGTAACCTGGCGGACGAGCCGACAGTACTGATATTCGCCCAGTTGCTGCACGCGGCCACGTTCGGTTGCTTCCATGCCGCCTGCATTGCCTTCGTCCAGGCCAGCTTCGGTGCCCGCCAGCAGGGCCAGGGCCAGGCGCTGTACGCCGCGCTGTCGGGTACCGGCGGCGCTTTGGGCGCCTTGTATTCGGGCTACAGCTGGAAGCTGCTGGGGCCCGCCTTCACCTTTGGTATGGCCAGTGCCGCAGCCTTGGCTGCAGCCGTTATCATGGCCCTTTGTTCGCAACCTGCCAGGACCCGCCCCTGATGAGCATTCTCAGCGTTTTCCACCCCGCCAGCCCGGAACTGCCGAACAAGGTGCTGACCCACCATGATGACATTGCCGCCACCCTGGCCGAGCAGGGCGTGCATTTTGCGCATGCCGAACACGGCCTGCGGGTGCGCCCGGGTTCGGCCCGGGACGAGGTACTGGATGCCTGCCGAGGGTACCTGGACCAGCTGATGACGGCGCATGGCTGCAAGGCCTTCGTGCTGCTCAACCGTGATGGGGAAGACCCGGCGCAGGTGGATGTGCGCGATGAGCATGTGCACGACAGCGACGAGGTATTTGCAGTTGTCAGCGGGCGCGCACAAGTTGGCCTGCGGCTTGCTGGAGGGGTGTACTCGGTGCTGTGCGAGAAGGGAGACCAACTGCTGGTCCCGGCGGGGACCCGGCGCTGGGTGGAGCTGGGTGATACGCCGTTTTGCCTCGCGGTGCGCGTGTTTGGCAGCGAGCAGGGCGTGGAACCGCGGTTTACCGGAGATCTGACTGCACGGGCATTCCCGGGGATTGACGAGCTGTAGTGGCCTCGCGGGACTCTTCTCGGGTAAACCCGCTCCCACATTGATTGACCGCGAACCCTGAGGGTTACGCGATCAGTGTGGGAGCGGGTTCACCTGCGAAGAGGCCCGTGATACCACCACAAAAATCAACGATAGGTCGGCAGGGCAAACCGCTGTTGGCTCTGCAGCATGGTAATCACCGGCAATTCACTGGCCTGCTCAGCCAGATCGCGGCGAATGGCGCTGATCGCCCAGGACAGCTGTTCGGCGCTGTGCAGTTGTCCGTAGGTCAGCACCCGGCGGGTCACCTTGCCATCGGCAGCACGCAAGGTCAGCAGCACGCCGCCATCGGGGCGGGGCTGGGTATTGACCTGATAAGCCGAGAATACCGAAACGAACTTTTCCTGGATGAGGTCCATATCAACTCCTGACAAAGGTGGTGTGGCAATCGTGATGAAGTAGATTGCAGTGACCGTGCCAGAAATTGATTTGCAGAAAAGTCCTTTTAAATCAGTGATTTATAAAGATTTTTCAGAGGGGTTACCGTGCATCCTGCAAGGTCGTGCAATTTGCACAGTGCATTTTGCACGGCCCGGCTTGTGCCTATCGGCTCGATAGAAACTGAACCTTTGACCCAAAGCGTGAGCCTGACAAACACTTAGGCACCGATTTCTGCCAGGAGGTTCCCGATGTCCAGCCAAACCGCGCCCGCCACCATGACTGCCGATGAAACCGCTGCCTTCGCCGAACAGGTGTTCGACACTGCCCGCCACGGCGATGCCGAAATGCTCGCGCGCCTGCTTGCCAGCGGCCTGCCGGCCAACCTGCGCAACCACAAGGGCGACACCCTGCTGATGCTGGCCAGCTACCATGGCCACCATGACGCGGTGCGCGTGCTGCTGGCGCAGGGTGCCGACCCGCTGATCGCCAATGACAACGGGCAACTACCCATCGCCGGCGCCGCCTTCAAAGGCGACCTGGCCATGATCCGCCTGCTGCTGGAGCATGGCGTGCCAGTGGACGCCTGCGCGCAGGACGGGCGCACCGCGCTGATGCTGGCGGCCATGTTCAATCGCAGCGACATCCTCGACTATCTGCTGGCACAAGGCGCCGACCCGGCCCACCAGGACGCCCGCGGTGCCACCGCCCTGATGGCGGCGCAGACCATGGGTGCCGTGGACGCCACGGCGCGCCTGCAGGCGCTGGCCGGCTAACAGCAAAGGGGCTTTTGCGGCTATCCTTGGCGACTTTTCACCCGTCGCAGGCCCCTTTCATGAAAACTCAGTTGCTCGAATTCATCAGCCTCATCGGCGCTGGCTGCATGCTCGAGGCAGACATCGAGCGCATTGCCGACGAGGCCGCCCAGGCCTACGCCGACCCGGCCGCCTTCCTGGCCGCCAACCCTGACATCAATTACGACGACAGCTTCCCCATGCCGCTGGGCGAATGGGTGGTGCTGGGCAGCCTGCCGGACACCGTGGTGTTCCAGGCTGACAGCTACCAGGACCTGTTCCAGCAGATCAGCGATTCATTCGACAACAGCGTGCCGTTCACCCTCAAGCCCAAGCAGCTGGCCCGTACCGAGCCGCTGACTGCACTTAACCGCATCCAGGTGCAGATGGGCGCGCTGAACAAAGAGGCCGGCGGTTATGTGCTGTTGAATTTCAGCCAGTTGCTGGATGACGAGCTGCAGATGGTAATGGTGGGGCAGCATGACCTGGCGCGGGTCCAGGCGCTTGGGGCCGAAGTGGGCATCAAGGTCGAGCCGGCCCTGGAAGCCCTGAAAGTGGCTGTCCACGTCTGATTTCGGCGTTTGCATCTTCGCGGGCTCGCCCGCTCCCCCAGGATCATCACTGGACCCAATTGCAGTGGAACACCTGTGGGAGCGGGTTCACCCGCAAATAGGCCGGTTCAGGTAACTTCAAGTTCAGCCCAGCGCGGTATCCAGAAACATCATCACCGCAAACCCGCCCATCAACCCCAGGGTCGCCGCTGTCTGGTGCCCGTTCCGGTGGGTTTCGGGTATCACCTCGTGGCTGACCACAAAGATCATTGCCCCCGCCGCCAGCCCCATGCTGATCGGGTAGGCCAGGGCAAAGCCGGTGGAAATCCCCAGGCCGATCACCGCACCCAGCGGCTCCATCAGCCCCGACCCGACCGCCACCAGAGCCGCCTTCATGTTCGACAGCCCGGTTGCCCGCAAGGCCAGGGCCACGGCCAGCCCTTCGGGGATGTCCTGGATGGCGATGGCGGTAGTCAGCGGCAGGCCGATGTTCATGTCGCCGTTGGTAAAGCTCACGCCAATGGCCATGCCCTCTGGCAGGTTGTGCAGGGTGATTGCCAGCACGAACAGCCACACCCGACTGAACCGCTCGGTTTCCGGCCCGACCACACCGACGGTTTGATGCTCGTGCGGGGTAAAGCGGTCCAGGCCCAGCATCAGCAGCACACCCAGCCCCATGCCCAGCACCACGGTGAAGGCCGCGGCGGGCCCGCTGCCGGTGATGTCCCGGGCGGCGTCCAGTCCCGGCAGAATCAGCGAAAATGAGCTGGCCGCCAGCATCATGCCGGCGGCAAAGCCCAGCATCACATCCTGGTTGCGCGTGCTGACATCACGCAGCACCACGGCCAGTACCGCGCCCAGGGCGGTGGCGCCGAAGCCGGCAAACCCGCCCAGCGCCGCCAGGTGCAGGTTTTCGGCATGGTCGCCATGAATGGCATTCCACAGGCTCGCCGCCAGCAGCGCCAGCACGGCCAGCAGGCTCAACGCCAGGCCGGCGCCCACCCACGGGCTGCTGGCTATCTGTTGCCGCCAGGCACTGAGGGGGGAGGGCGGGGCGGCGCTGTGACTCTGGGCTGGGGGCATGTGAACCTCGGATTCGGCGTATAAGGCAGTTTATGCAGTGACCGGCCCGCATTGCCAAGGTTTCCCCTCTATCGACGTGATAGCTGGCTATGCTGTGCAGCAAAGCCTTAGCACAGGAGCCATGGCATGGGGTCTACATTCAACAGCCTGGTAGGGCTGATCATACTGGCGCTGGATATCTGGGCCATCTTCAACGTGATCAAGAGTGGCCGCGAGGTGGGCATCAAGGTGTTGTGGATCTTGCTGATCGCACTGCTGCCGGTGGTGGGCCTGGTGATCTGGGCGATTGCCGGCCCGCGGGGGAATGCGCGCATTTGAAGGCCGGCGCAGACAAAACCGGCAACACCCTCGTGACAAAATTTTCACATTGGTTTAAACAGAATCCGCACCCGCACAATGCTGCGTTGGTCTAGCACCAGCGCCATCTCCGCAAACCGCAATCCTAGGACCTTCCCATTCATGGCTAACACGGACGCCCTGAAGCAACGGGGCGGGCGAGCGTCGTTCTCGCCGACCCTGAAATCCCACCTGGCCTACACGCTGCTCAGCGCCCTGGTGATCATGCTGATGCTCAGCCTCGTGCGCCTCGCGCTGCTGGTCTACAACAGCGACATGATCGGCGATACACCCTATACAACCGTCGCCGAGGGCTTCCTCAACGGCTTGCGCTTCGACCTGCGGGTGGTGGTGTACCTCAGCATACCGCTGCTGCTGGCCATTCTCAGCCCCTGGGCGATGGCCCGGCGTGGCGTGTTCCGTTTCTGGCTGACCCTCACCTCGAGCGTGGTGATGTTCCTCGGCCTGATGGAAATGGACTTCTACCGCGAGTTCCACCAGCGCCTCAACGGCCTGGTGTTCCAGTACATCAAGGAAGACCCGAAAACCGTCATGAGCATGCTCTGGTACGGTTTCCCGGTGGTGCGCTACCTGTTGGCCTGGGCCTTTGGCACCTGGCTGCTGAGCCTGTTGTTCAAGGGCATCGACCGCATCACCCGTGGCGATGGCGTGCAGCGCGTGGCGCCGTGGTACAACCGCCTGGCGGTATTCATGGTGATTCTGCTGGTGGCCGTGGTCGCCGCCCGTGGCACCTTGCGCCAGGGCCCGCCAATGCGCTGGGGTGATGCCTTTACCACCGACTCCAACTTCGTCAACCAGTTGGGCCTGAACGGCACCCTGACCCTGATCGACGCCGCCAAGAGCCGCTTCGGCGAAGACCGCGCCAACATCTGGAAGCCGGTGCTGGACCAGGCTGTGGCCACGCAAAGCGTGCGCGAGCAGTTGCTGACCGCCCACGACACGCTGGTCGATGCCGATGAGGCTGCCATCCGCCGCGACTTCCTGCCGCCGGCCGAGCGCACCCTGCCGATCAAGAACGTGGTGGTGATCCTGATGGAAAGCTTCGCCGGCCACTCGGTGGGCGCGCTGGGCAGCCCCAACAACATCACGCCGTACTTCGACAAGCTGGCCAAAGAAGGCCTGCTGTTCGACCGCTTCTTCTCCAACGGCACCCATACCCATCAGGGCATGTTCGCCACCATGGCCTGCTTCCCCAACTTGCCCGGGTTCGAATACCTGATGCAGACCCCGGAAGGCGGCCACAAGCTGTCGGGCCTGCCGGCCTTGCTCAGCGCCCGCAATTACGACGACGTGTACGTGTACAACGGCGACTTCGCCTGGGACAACCAGTCCGGGTTCTTCGGCAACCAGGGCATGACCACGTTCATCGGCCGCAACGACTTCGTCAACCCGGTGTTCTCCGACCCGACGTGGGGCGTGTCCGACCAGGACATGTTCGACCGCGGCAACGAGGAGCTGGCCAAGCATGATGGCAAAAAACCGATCTATGCCCTGCTGCAGACCTTGTCCAACCACACCCCGTACGCGCTGCCTAAAGACCTGCCGGTCGAGAAGGTTACCGGGCAAGGCCGCCTGGACGAGCACCTGACCGCCATGCGCTACTCGGACTGGGCGCTGGGCCAGTTCTTCGAGAAGGCGCGTAAAGAGCCGTACTTCAAGGACACCCTGTTCGTCATCGTGGGTGACCATGGCTTTGGCAACCACCAGCAGGTGACCGAGCTGGACCTGGGCCGCTTCAACGTACCGCTGCTGCTGATCGCCCCGGGTATCCAGGAGAAGTTCGGCGCGGTCGACCACACCGTGGGCACCCAGGTCGACATCGTGCCGACCATCATGGGCCGTCTGGGTGGCCAGGCCCGGCACCAGTGCTGGGGCCGCGACTTGCTCAACCTGCCTGAGGGCGACCAGGGTTCGGGCATGATCAAGCCGTCGGGCAGCGAGCAGATCGTCGGCCTGGTGCAGGGCGACCGTATCCTGATCGAGTCCAAGGATATGACCCCGCGCATGTACCGCTACCAGCTGGGCAGCGAGTTCAAGGCCGAGCTGATCGAAAGCCCGGACCAGCCGGAAATGCTCAAGAAGCTGGAAGCGTATATCCAGACGGCGACCAAGAGCCTGCTGGATAACACCGCGGGTGTAGTGCACGGTACGCCGAAGTAAGGCGGCAACAGGGGCCGCTTTGCGGCCCATTCGCGGGTGAACCCGCTCCCACAGGGAAGTCACAGGGCCTGAGGTTGATGGTATCCGTGTGGGAGCGGGTTTACCCGCGAAGAGGCCGGCACAGACTGAACATTCTCCCAACCCCAAGGTCAGTTATTCAGGCATCACACACCTTGTGGTATTTGATGGAGAGGGCTCGTTCAATGAAAGAGTGGGAAGTCATCTTTGCCGACCAGAAAGGCGAACCGTCCAGGTTGCTGCTGCATGCCGAGCATATCCCCAGCGAAGAGGACGCCGCGCGGGCGATCCGTTCGCACCTGTTCCCGGTGATGGACGAGCTTGACCTCAACGACTTCCAGGACCGCGCCATTTCCCCCACTGCACGCTGGCTCAAGGAACAGAGCGGCGTCACCATCACCAGCATCCACGAAGCGCCCTGAACCACACGTTTGCGTGGTGCCGTTGCAGGCACTACGCTGGTGGAAGGTGCCTGCCTATTCTGCGGGTTGGTGCCTTTTCTATTCGCGTCTTGCATCAGCTCGAACTGCGCGGCCACTGCCGGCAGGTGCGTAGTGCACGGAAAGTCTATCCATTGCTTTATTCAGGAGGACGATTCATGAGCAGCCAGAACGACGATATCAGCAGCAACGTCCTGCGCCAGATGAAAGCAGGCGGTTTCGACTTCACCCGGATCCACCCCATCGAGTTCTATGCCGTGTTCCCCGACGAAGCAGGGGCCCGCCGTGCGGCCGGGCAGTTTCGCGGTGAATCCCTCAATGCCCAGGTAACCGAAATGGGCGACGGTGCCTGGCACTTGGAGCTGAGCAAGGTCATGTACGCCACGTATGGCGGGATTGGCGATTTCGAGGAGGCGTTCGAGCAGCTGGTGACACCTTATGGTGGTGAAGTGGAAGGCTGGGGCGTCAAGCACGAACGGCTGACTGCCTGACGGTCCGTAGTGGCTTTTTCGCAAACTTGCCCACGCCCACAGATATTCACAAGGCCTGAAACCTGTGCGATCCCTGTGGGAGCGGGCATGCCCGCGAATGGCCAGGCACCGCAGTCAAGGCCTGCGCCCGGCCATATGCCCCAGATAGGCCAGCAGCGCATCCAGCTCCTGCTCACTCAACACGCTTTCGGCAAACCCCGGCATCTTCGCCTGCGGCCAGCGGCGCAGGCTCTGCGGGTCACGTATCAGCTTGCGCAGGTAAGCAGGCTGGAAATACTCGGTCGGGTTGTGCGGCACGTTCAAATCCGGCCCTAGCTGCGCATCTCCCGCGCCGTTAAGCGTATGGCACGCCAGGCAGTTCTGCTGGAACAACGCAAACCCCTGGCGCACCGGGCTGTCGCCAGGCAGCGTCGGGTCGGGCAGCAGCGCCGGAAAACGCTGCGCCACCGGCGACAGCTGGCGCAGGGTGGAAATCTGGAACGGCCACTGTTCCGGGCGTATGCCGCTGGCCTGCGGCGCCGTCCACACCAGGTAGAACGGCCCGGCGCTTGGCTTGCCCTTGCTCAGTGGCGGCCAAGGCTTGCTCGGGTCTTCCACGGCCAGCCAGGCCCGTGCAGGCCCTTGCTGCAGCAGCGGCGCAGCAGGCATTTCGGCGGCAAAGCCATCCAGCGCTACTGCTTGCAGGTGGTCGCTGGCGTTCACACCCTCCAGCAGTGCGGCCAGCGGCACCGCCCGATAGTGCATGGGGCGTTTATAGGACACGTCCTGTTCGATGCTGATTTCACGCGCCTGCGGGTGGCCGAGCAGTTCGGCGCTGCTCCACTCGCGCGTGCTGGCGCCCAGCGCCAGGTGCAGCTGCGCCGCCGACAGTGGCAGGCTCAGCAGCATCATCAACAGGGCAAGGCAGTGGCGCATGGGCAATCTCCGACCATCAAGGCCAGCAGATTACCTGTGCACTGCCCGTTGGCGCCACCGCCGCAGTCAGCCGAACAAACGTGTCAGGTTCGGCAAGATCAACAGCAAAGTCGTGGCGAAAAGAATGAGCCCAGCTTGGCGAATTTTCGATTGTCTGAACATGGCGGACCGCCTTCTTGTTGTTATTCCTGAATACCCGTTGGCTTCCCTGTCGTACTGCGGGTCGATCGCAGTGGCGTCGATGGCGCCTGAACTGCATGCCTCTTGTAAGTGCATATACATCCAACAGTAGGGTGTGTGTCAGGCATGTTTGAGAACCCTTTGTTCTAACCGTATAGCCGCACGATTCCGTGTGGCTATGAGGCCTTGTGCCAGCCGGCTGGCATGCTCTGACTAGACACTGGCGCAACTGCTGGCGACATACCGACAAAATGTGACCGTTCGTCAGTGCAGCCTACTTGCTTGTACGTGCCTTTCGCGTCAGTCTCTACAGCAGATTCCCACTCATGTCGTTCAGGACTATTCCTATGTCGTTACGCATCTGCATCCTTGAGACCGATGTCCTGCGTCCGGAGTTGACCGCGCAGTATCAGGGCTACGGCAGGATGTTCGAGCAGCTCTTTTCGCGTCAGCCGATCGCCGCCGAATTTTGTGTCTACAACGTGATGCACGGCGACTACCCCGCCGACAATGAAGTGTTCGATGCCTACCTTGTGACGGGCAGCAAGGCCGATTCGTTCGGAACCGATGCCTGGATCCAGACCCTCAAGGCGTATCTGCTGAAACTGTACGAGCGTGGCGAGAAATTGCTGGGTGTGTGCTTCGGCCATCAGTTGCTGGCGTTGACCCTGGGTGGCAAGGCCGAGCGCGCCGAGAAAGGCTGGGGCGTGGGCATCCACCGCTACACGCTGGCGGCCCATGCGCCGTGGATGGACCCGGAAGTGTCCGAGCTGACGTTGCTGATCAGCCATCAGGACCAGGTGACCCAGTTGCCCGAGGGCGCCACGGTGATTGCGTCCAGCGATTTCTGCCCGAATGCGGCGTACCACATTCGCGACCAGGTGCTGTGCTTCCAGGGCCACCCGGAGTTCGTCCATGACTACTCCCGCGCGCTGCTCGATGCGCGCCAGGCGTACCTGGGCGACGAGGTGTACCACAAGGCAGTGGCCAGCCTGGCCACCGAACACCAGGGCGACCTGGTGGGCGAGTGGATGTTGCGGTTTATCCAGCAGCCGGCCAGCAACCACGACGCCGCCTGATGGCCGGGGCCGCTTGGCGGCCCATCGCTGGCAAGCCAGGCTCCCACAGACCGCACCAAATTCAAGCCATGCGCCGTACTTGTAGGAGCCTGGCTTGTCGTGGCGACGAACCGCGGCGATGGGCTGCGCAGCAGCCCCATTAACCTTGACTGACTTGCATAGGGTCCGGGCTCTCCTACAGCCAGCCAGACCGCTTGAAGCTGGCATACAACCCTGTGCACCCCGCCACAATCACCCCCAGCACCACGAAATACCCGTAATGCCAGCCCAGCTCGGGCATGTTCTGGAAGTTCATCCCGTAAATCCCGGCAATGGCCGTGGGGAACGCCAGGATCGCCGCCCAGGCCGCGAACTTGCGTTGCACGATGCTTTGCCGTGACGATTCCAGCAGCATGCCGATCTCGATGGTCTGGCTGGCGATGTCGCGGATGCCGGCCAGGTCTTCCATTTGCCGCGTCACGTGGATCTGCACGTCGCGAAAGTACGGGCGCATGTTCTTGTCGATGAACGGGAAGCTCAGCCGCTGCAGCTCTTCGCTCACTTCCACCATCGGCGCCACGTAGCGGCGCAGGCGCAGGATGTCGCGGCGCAGGCTGTGCAAGCGGCGGATGTCCTCGTCTTGCAGCGAACCGCCGAGCACGCTTTGCTCCAGTTCTTCGATCTCGCCATGAATGGCCTCGCTGACCGGCTGGTAGTTCTCGGTCACGAAGTCGAGCAGGGCGTACAGCACGAAATCTTCACCGTGCTCCAGCAGCAATGGCCGCGCCTCGCAGCGCTGGCGCACCAAGGCATAGGATTTGGAGTGGCCGTTGCGGCAGGTGATGATGTAGCCGTTGCCGGCGAAGATGTGGGTTTCGATGAACTCCAGCTTGCCCTCGTGGCGCACCGGCGAATACGTAACGATGAACAGGGCATCGCCGAAGGTTTCCAGCTTGGGCCGGCTGTGTTTTTCCAGGGCATCCTCGATGGCCAGTTCATGCAGGTTGAACTGGCGCTGCAGGTTGGCCAGCTCCTCGGCGTTGGGTTCTTCCAGGCCGATCCACACGAAGTGCCCCGGCTTGCGCGCCCATTCGCTGCCTTCGTCGATGCTGATGTTGGTGACCTTTCTGCCGGCGCTGTACACCGCCGATGCCACGACTCGCCCCATGGTTGTGCGCTTCCCCGATTGAACACGGGTTACAGCTTGGGCCGTAGCCGGCGCGAGGGCAACCTGCACGGGCGCCGATTTAGCCTTCGGCCAATTCCGCTTCCATGCGGTCAATGCACTGCTGCATCTGCGCCCGGCACTGTTCGATCAGCACCGGCAGGTCCCGCACCGTCATGCCTGCCGTGGCAATCGGCGGCAGCGAGCGCACGATCACCGTACGCTGGCGCCAGCTGTTCAGGTTCAGTCGCCCGGCATAGCGGCTGACGCACACCGGCACGATCGGCACGCCAGCCTCGATGGCCATGTGAAACGCGCCTTTCTTGAAGGCCAGCAGGTGCTCGCCAGGGTTGCGCGTGCCTTCGGGGAAAATCCAGATGGAGGTGTCAGCCTGCAGCACGCGGGTGGTCTTGTGCATGGCCTTGCGCGCCTGGTAGGCATTGTTGCGATCGATCAGCACGTTGCCGCCCAGCCAGAACAACTGGCCGAACAGCGGGATCCAGCCCAGGCTTTTCTTGCCGATGGCCACAGTACGTTTTGGCACTGCCTGGCCGAGCACGAACAGGTCGAAGTTGGACTGGTGGTTGGCGATGATCACGCAGCCGGGCGGCTGGTCCCACAGCGGGCCTACCTCGGCCTTGACCTTGATGCGCATCAGCCAGGTAGCCGGCAGGCTGTAGAGGTGGGCGAACAGGCGGCTGTTGTCGGGGTTGAAGGGGCGGCACAGGCCAATGACCAGGCCAACGGCGCCGACGACAAGAAAATGCAGCGCCAGCAGGAGCATGCGCAACGAGTAAAGCATGGTACGACTCACACCAGACAGTCGCGGGGGAGTGTACGGGTGTGCACTGGTTGGGGCAAACCTTGGTGTAAGTCTGTTCCGGCCCTTTGGCGGGTAAACCCGCTCCTACAACGGGCATTCATACCTGTGTGGGAGCGGGTTTACCCGCGAAGAGGCCCGCAAGGTCAGCCCATATGCTGCTGATCCCGCTCGATCGCTTGGTCCAGCGCCTCCAGCAGCCCTTTGCGCACTTTCAGCTTGGTGTTCTTGTGCGCCAGCATGTTCAGCTTTTTCAGTTCCCGCGCCGCTGCCAGTGCCGCATCGTGCAACTGCTCGGCCGGCACCACCTTGTCGAGGAAGCCGGCATCCACCGCGCCTTGCGGGTCGAATACCTCGGCATTGATCACCGAGCGGTGGAAAGCCGAGCGGCGCAGGCGGTCGCGGGCCAGTTCGATGCCGGCATGGTGCATGGTCATGCCGATCTGCACTTCGTTCAGGCAGACCTTGTACGGCCCTTCGACGCCGATGCGGTAGTCGGCCGACAACAGCAGGAAGGCCCCTTTGGCCACGGCGTTGCCCGGGCAGGCGACCACCACCGGGAACGGGTGCGACAGCAGGCGGCGGGCGAGGGTGGAGCCGGCAGTGACCAGGCTGATTGCCTCTTTTGGCCCGCTGGTCATCACCTTGAGGTCGTAACCGCCCGAGAGAATGCCCGGCTGGCCGGTGATGATCACCACCGCACGCTCTTCGGTGGCGCGGTCGAGCGCGGCGTTGAAGGCGGTGATGACATCCGGCGAAATGGCGTTGACCTTGCCGTTGTTCAGGGTCAGGGTGGCGATGCCGTCTTCGGCGTGGTAGGTAATCAGCTCGCTCATGGCAGAGTCCTTTTGTTGGCGTGGCGACGACGTTACCCAGCGCCAGGGGCAAGGTAAAGCAGCAAGGCTGACTGGTCGGTCAGCGCTCAGCGTGGCTCAAGTGCAAATACATGAAAAATTTGAAAAAAATGCTTGCCAAAGGGAATGTCTTTCACTAAATTAGCGCACCTCGACAGGCCGCAGGGCTTGAAGAGAAACGGTGAAGTGTCCGAGTGGTCGAAGGAGCACGCCTGGAAAGTGTGTATACGAGAAATCGTATCAAGGGTTCAAATCCCTTCTTCACCGCCACATTCTACGAAAAGCCCCCGCGTTGAAAAGCTCGGGGGCTTTTTGTTTCTGCTACTTTTTTGGGGCCGCTTTGCGGCCCATTCGCAGCGCAAGGCTGCTCCTACAAATGACCGCGAACCTGCTGCTGACACGTTCTCGGTAGGAGCAGCCTTGTGCTGCGAATGGGCTGCAAGGCAGCCCCAACCCGCTAGAAGCTGACCGAAGCCGACAGCCGGGCAGTACGCGGCGCACCCTGGAACAGGTAGTTGTCCCCCAGGTAATCCCCCACATCGCGCCAGTAGCGTTTGTCGAACACGTTATCCACGGTCAGCCGCAGCACCGTGTCATACCCGCCTACCTGCGTACGGTAGCGGCTACCCACATCGAACACGGTATACCCGCCCACCTGCACATTGCCCGCCTGGCTCGCATACTTGCTGGCGCTGTAGCGCGCCCCACCCAGCAGCGCCAGCCCCGGCACCGGCAGGCTGTACTCCGCGTGCAGCGCAGCGCGGAACCTGGGCACATTGATCGCCTGATGGCCTTCGTAGGCATCGGTGCCGCTGTTCTGCACCCGTGCACGAATGGCCGCCGCGCTGGCCTGCACCTGCAGGTTCGAGGTCACCCAGCCGCTGGCGCCAAGCTCCAGGCCGGTGTTTTTCTGCCGGCCTTGCTGCACGTAGGTGAAGTTGCCGGCACCGTCCGGGCGCGCGTACTGGTAGGCCTGGCGGAGCTGGAACAGCGCGGCGCTGAGGCTCAGGCCCTGCCAGTCGTGCTTGAGGCCCAGCTCGAGCTGATGCGAGGTGGTCGGCGCGAGAATTTCGGCGGCATTGCTGGCAAACCAGGGCGCAGTCCCACCGGCTGACAGGCCCTTGGAATAGCTGGCATAGACGGTGGTGTTCGGCTGCGGCTTGTAGATCAGCGCAGCATTGGGCAGCAGCTCGTACTGGCGGGTATGGCGCCCGGCAACACCGGTCTCGTCCCAGGTCTTTTCATCCAGACGCACTTCGCGAGCGCCCAGTACGGTCTGCCATTGCTCGTTGAAACTGATGCGGTCGCTGATGAACAGGCCGTACTGGCGGCTGTCCAGGCGCCGTTCGCTGGCGCCGATCGGCTTGTCGGACGGGGCGAAGGCGGGGGCGCCACTGTAGATATTGCCGCTACCGAGCCACTCGTTGTAGTAGGGGCGCTGGTCCAGCGTGCGCCGCTGCGCGCTGGTACCCAGGGTCAGTTCATGGCCCACGCCCAGCGCCTCGAAGCGCCCGGCGAGCATGGCCTGTGCCTCATCGGTGCGGCGGGTGTCGTCGGGGCTGCGGAAGTCGTAGATGTCGTAGTCGCCATTGCTGGCGAAGAACGCGCCTTCGCTCGAGCCCCAGGCAAACGCGCTGTAGTCATCGATCACCACCTTGCTGCGCGAGGCGCTCAAGGTGCCGGTCCAGGCCTCGTTGAAGCGGTACTCGAAGCGCCCGCCCAGGTTCAGCGAGTCGTTCTGCACAGGTTTTGCCCACTGCTGGTAGGCCAGGCGGTCACTGGGGTCGATGCCGTGGGGCACTTGGGTGCCGCCGAGCAGCTGGTAGCCGGGCACCGAGCGTTGTTCGCGGTGCTGGTATTCGGCATCCAGTTGCAAGGTGGCATCCGGGCTTATCTGCCAGTCGAAGGCCAGCGAGGCGAAGTCGCGCTTGCCATCGGCGTGGTCGACGTAAGAGCGGATGTCCTCATGGGCCAGGTTGGCGCGCAGGCCAAACTGCTTTTCGCTGCCGAACCAGCCGCCCAGGTCGGTGGCCAGGTAGCGCTCGCCTTGTTCGTTGGTCGACACGGTGACGCTGCGCACGTCTTCGGCACGCTTGGTCACGTAGTTGATCAGGCCGCCGGGCTCCGACACGCCGCTCTGCAGGCCGGACAGGCCTTTGAGCAGCTCGACCTGCTGTTTGTTTTCCAGGGCCACGTTCTGCTCGCCGGCGATGGTCTGGCCGTTGATGCGGTAACTGCTGGCGGCGTTCAGTTCGAAGCCGCGCACGTTGAAGTTTTCGTAGTAGCCGATGGGCGCATAGCTTTCGCCCACCGAGGCGTCGCTTTGCAGCACTTCGCTGAGCTTGCGCACCTGACGGTCTTCCAGCAATTGCTGGCTGAACACGCTGACCGAGGCGGGGGTGTCGAGCAAGGGTGCGGGCTGGAAGCCGCCCACTGCAGCCTGGCGTGCCTGGTAGCCATCGTTGGCGTAGCTGTCGGAAACCTGCAGCGGGGCCAGTAACACGCTGTCTTCGGCAAGCACATTGGGGCAATGCAGGGCCAGGCCCAGGCTGAGCAGGCTCAGGGGCAGGCGGGGGTGACGCGGGGGCATGCGGGGCTCCTGGATGCGCGACACCTGTGCGGGCCTCTTCGCGGGTAAACCCGCTCCCACAGGGGCATCGCCACCCGTTGTAGGCGCGGGTTCACCCGCGAAGAGGCCCGCACAGGCCATGAAAAAAGGCGGCATCTTAGCAGCCGCCTTCAATACAAAACGATCCAGGCCTTGCGATATTCAGTCAGTCTGCGCGGGTTGGCCGCTTGTGCTGCCGCCAGTTGTCATCGATCTTCGACCAGGTCTTGCCATCGGTAATGGCCATGAGCTTGCGCCCATCCTTGAAGGTGGCCAGGAAGGTGGCTTCTTCTTCCTTGCCACCCAGCCACAGCCCGGCCAGCAACCCCACCGGCCCGGCCACCAACGCCCCGGCCACGCCCCAGCCAAGGGTGCTGCCGAAGCTGCGGCTGGACTCCAGGCTGGCCAGCCTCAGGTCGCTGATACGTGCCAGGGAAATCCGCTCGCCCGGGGAGGGGCTGCGCGGGGTCTTGAGTGTGAGCGATCCGTTGCGATACTCGCCTTCACCTTGCAAGAAATCGCCGGATTGCACCGTGAGTCTTGTCATAAAGTCGTCCTGTCAGGGAAAGGGCATTGACCAGCGCCTACTGAGCGCTGCCCGGGCAGGCAAGTCAACGGCAATACGACGGAGGGTAGTGCGGTGCAATGTCGCCCTCAGGCCGGCACGCGCCTACACAATTGATGTGGCAGGTTTGCGGTTCGCCAGCAGCCACGCCAGCAATGCGAGAGCGCCAATCACCAACCCTGCCACCACAATCCCCATCCAGCCCTGGCGCTGGAACAACTGCGTCCCCAGCAGCGACCCCAGTGCCCCGCCAATGAAATAGCAGGTGATGTACCCGGCATTCAGCCGCGTGCGCGCCTCGGGCCGCAGCGCAATGACTGCGTTCTGGTTGCTCACGTGCACCAGCTGCACCGCCAGGTCGAGCATCAGCACACCTAGCAGCAAGGCCAGCAGCGATTGCTGGGCAAACCCCAGCGGTACCCACGACAGCAGCAACACCACCAGCCCCACCGTGGTCCCCAGCGAGCCCTTGCCACGGTCGGCCAGGCGCCCGGCCCAGTTGGCCGACAGCGCGCCCGCCGCACCGGCCAGGCCGAACAGGCCGATCACTGCATCGGAATAGTGGTACGGGCCTTGCGCCAGCAGGAAGGCCAATGGCGTCCAGAACAGCGCGAACAGGCTGAACGCCAGCAGGCCGAGCAGCGAGCGCAGGCGCAGCACCGGCTCTTCGATGAACAGGCGGAACACCGAGCCGATCAGTGCGGGGTACTTCAAACCAGCATGGCTGTGGTGCTGTGGCAGGCTGCGGTACAGGGCCACGGCGGTGATCGCCATCAGTACGGCAGCCAGCACGTAGATGCTGCGCCAGCCGCCTAGTTCGGCCATGAAGCCGGCAGCGGTCCGCGCCAGCAGAATGCCCAGCAGCAGGCCGCTCATCAGCGTGCCGACCGCGCGGCCGCGCTGGTGCGGCGGGCTCAGCGCGGCGGCCATGGGCACCAGGATCTGCGCCACCACCGAGAACAGGCCGGTCAGCGCGGTGCCGAGCAGCAACCACGGCAGGCTCGGTGCGCAGGCACTGATGACCAGGCCCAGGGTGGCAATGACGGTCATCACGGTGATCAGCCGGCGCTGTTCGAACAGGTCGCCCAGTGGCGCCAGCAACAGCAACCCGGCGCCGTAGCTGAGCTGTGCGGCAATCACGATACTGCCTGCGCTGGCGGTGCTCAGGCCAAATTGCTGGGCAATGCTGTGCAACAGCGGTTGCGCGTAGTAGTTGCTGGCCACGGCCAGGCCGGTGGCGGTCGCCATCAGCAGGATCAGGGCGCGGCTGAGAGTGGGGGTGTTCATGCGGTTCTCGTGGCGGGCAGTAGTAAGTGGTGGTGATTATCTGGAAGTGTCAGGCATGACGCCAATGTATAGTTTTCAACTTATCAATCTCGAAAACAGATAGATCAATGAACCTCAAGCAGCTTGAGTACGCCCTCGCCGTGGCCGACACCGGCAGTTTTACCCGTGCGGCTGAACGTTGCCATGTGGTGCAGTCGGCGCTTAGCCACCAGGTGGCGCGCCTTGAGGCACACCTGGGCGTCAGCCTGTTCGAGCGCAGTTCGCGGCGGGTGCGCCTGACGCCTGCCGGCGAGGCCTTTGTGCTCAGCGCCAGGCCGGCGGTGGAGGCGGCCCGGCGCGTTGCTGATGATGTGGCGGCGGCTTGCGGCCAAGTGCGTGGGCGCTTGGCGATTGGTGAAATCAGCTCGCTCACCGCGCTGGACCTGGTCGACCTGCTGGCGGTGTTTCACGGCCGTTACCCGGATGTGGACGTGCGCTGGCTTACGGCCAAGAGCGAATTGCTGATCGCCGATGTGATCGAACGGCGCCTGGACGTGGGTTTCATCGGCCTGTGGCAGGGCGAAGTGGTGCAGGGGGTGCAGCATCGTTTGCTGGCCAGGGAAGCGCTGGTGGCGTTGTTGCCGCCGGGCCATCGGCTGGCGGGCAGGGCGCAGCTGGCGCTGGCCGATCTGGCCGGTGAAGTGCTGGTGGACTTCCCCGAAGGCACCGGGGCGCGACGGCAGACGGACGAGGCGTTTCAGGCGGCGGGGTTGCAGCATCGGGTGCAGTTCGAGATTGGGCATGTGCGTCTGGTCGAGAAGTTCGTGCAGCGGGGCATGGCGGTCGGCCTGGTGCCGGAGCGGGTGGCCGAAGGTATGGACGGCGTGGCGGTGGCGCGGTTGGTGGATGCGCCGGTGCGGCACCTTTATGCCGTGTGGTCATCCAGCCCGACACCGGCTGCCCGGGCGTTTTTGGAGGTGATGGAGCAGAGTTTGGGGGCTGGCGAAGGATGAGCCTTGTTCTATGGTCATGGAATCTCTCATTGGGATTGCATCAGGGCTGACAGGTGCTTGCCGCAAGATATGCAGCGCCTGTGAGATCGAGCGCCGCCCGCGCGGCGCTTCGCGGGTGTCCGCCACCACATCTTCATCGCCTGTCAGATCGAGCGCCGCCCACGCGGCGCTTCGCGGGTGAACCCGCTCCCACATTTGTTGCAACGTGGCCATGCCTGTGAGAAAGGGGTTGCCCGCCTTGGTGCATAGCTTGAGACAGGTGAGGCTGCAGTGGGGTCAACCGAGAAATCCAGTCAAGCCAACAAGGCTGGCAACCATGGCCTGACAGGTTTGGTGCGTTGCAACAAATGTGGGAGCGGGTTCACCCGCGAAGCGCCGCGCGGGCGGCGCTCGATCTCACAGGCGCTGAAAATGCTGCGGCAAGCACCTGGGAGCCCTGATGCGATTACAAAAACAGCAGACTTGCCCGCACACAGCCCCACACAGGCAACCCTCCAATCAGGCCGCAAACCCCCCATCCACTGTCAAACTGGCCCCGGTGATGTACCCCGCCTCAGGCCCCGCCAGGTAAGCCACGAAGCTGGCAATCTCATCGGCCTCGCCATACCGCCCGATCGCCATCAGCGGGATCAGGCTTTCGGCAAACTCGCCGCTGGCCGGGTTCATGTCGGTGTCCACCGGCCCTGGCTGCACGTTGTTCACGGTGATGCCCTGCGGCCCCAGGTCACGCGCCATGCCGCGGGTCAGGCCAACCAGCGCCGACTTGCTCATGGCATACGGCGCGCCACCGGCAAACGGCATGCGTTCGGCGTTGGTGCTGCCGATATTGATGATGCGCCCACCCTGGCCCATGTAGCGCGCCGCGGCCTGGCTGGCGACGAACACGCTGCGCACGTTGATGGCGAGGGTGCGGTCGAAGTCTGCCAGGTCAAAGTCTAGCAATGGCGCCACGGCAAGCACGCCGGCGTTGTTGACCAGGATGTCGAGCCTGCCGAAGGCCTTCACGGCGTCATCCACGGCCAATTGCACAGCAGCGGCATCGGCGCTGTCGGCGCGCAGCGCCAAGGCCTTGCCACCGGATGCCTTGACTTCATCGACGAGGGCCTTGGCCGGGCCTTCGGAACTGGCGTAGGTAAAAGCGACCTGTGCGCCTTCCTTGGCCAGGCGCCGCACGATGGCCGCACCAATGCCACGGGAACCGCCCTGTACCAGGGCCACTTTGCCTTCGAGGGTAAATTGCTTGGACATGCTCATCTCCTGCTGGAAGCCAGGCTGAAATGCCTTGGATGGGCGCAGTATCGGCGCTCGATTACCTGCTGATAAGATGGCAATCACTATCAGCAGAGTAAACCTTTGGTTGCCAATCATGGCCATGGAATCGTTCAACGCGTTGGAGTGCTTCATCCGCAGTGCCGAGGTCGGCAGTTTTGCCGAAGCCGCCAGGCGCCTCAGCATCACCCCGGCTGCCGTGGGCAAGCATGTCGCCCAGCTGGAAGCGCGGCTGGGGGTGCGGTTGTTCCAGCGTAGTACCCGCAAGCTGACCTTGACCGAAGCGGGGCAGCGTTTTCTTGGGGAGATCAGCGACAGCTTTCGCACTATCCAGTACGCCGTGGCCAACCTGGCCAGTTCCGAAGGCCAGCCTGCCGGGCTGCTGCGGGTGAGCATGGGCACGGTATTCGGGCGTTTGTATGTGTTGCCCTTGCTGGCTGAATTCCTTCGGCGCTACCCGGCCATTACCCCGGACTGGCATTTCGACAACCGCCAGGTGGACCTGATCGGCCAGGGTTTCGACGCAGCGATTGGTGGCGGTTTCGAGCTGCCGCCGGGGGTGGTGGCGCGCAAACTGACCCCCGCCCACCGGGTGCTGGTGGCGGCGCCGGGGTATCTGGATCGGCATGCACCGATCAACGACCCGCAGGTACTGCAGCGGCATGACGGCATCCTGATCCGCTCACCGCAGAGCGGGCGGGTGCGGTCGTGGCCGTTGACCAGCCGCTGGCAGGCGCAGCAGCCGCTGCAACTGCGCCAGGCGATGACCATGAGCGATTCGGATGCGGCGTGTGCGGTGGCCGAGCAGGGGTTGGGGGTGGCCCTGGTAAGCCTGCCGTTTGCCGTGCCCTACCTGCAGGCCGGGCGCCTGCGGCGGGTGTTGCCGGACTGGTACGTGGACGATGGGCATATCAGCCTGTATTTCGCCCAACACAAGCTGTTGCCCGGCAAGACCCGGGCGTTTGTCGATTTTGTCGTGGAGCAATTTGCCGAGCAGGGGTTGGCGGGGCGCTTCGATGCCTTGCAAACCCTTTGACTGTGTAGCGCCTGTGCCTGTCAAGAGGCCAGTTCAGACCACATCCACTATGAACAGTACCTGCGGCCCCAGGTTCACCTCGTCATCCACCTTCTTGCCGAGCAATTGCTGCCCCAGGGGCGAGCGCGGGGTGATCACCGTCACCAGTTCATCCCCCTGGCCAATCTTCAGGCCGGCAGCCTCGGGCCCGAGGAACACCCGGCGCTGGCCGCCGTGCTCATCTTCCAGCGTCACCAGGTTGCTGACCTGCACCCCGCGCGCCGGGTCATGCTCACGCAGCAGCAACTGCTGGTAGATCAGCAGCGCCTGGCGGATTTCGGCGCTGCGGCGGGCTTGCCCGGTAGCCAGGTACGAGGCTTCCAGCCCGAGGGTGTCGTACTTGTTCTCGGCGATGTTCTCTTCGGCGGTGGCGGTTTCGTAGGCTGTTTGCGCCGCACGGGTCAGCACCTCCAGATCATGCTCGAGGATGGCGACGATCTGTGCCAGCAGGTGGGGCTTGTTCATGGTCAGTAGCAGAACTCCAGCACGTTGGCCTGGCTTTTGTCGGTGGGCGCGGTGCGGTTCTGCTGCAGCCAGAACTGGCACCTGGGGCTGTTGAGGTTGCGCGGGTTGCCCTGGGCGGCATCGGCAGCCTGCTGCTGTTGCTGTTTGTTCAGGATGTGTTGGTAGCGTTCGAACATCTCACCCTGCGCGTCCATCGGCTGTGCCGCCGGGGTTACAGCCGGCGCGAGCGCCGGGGCCACGGCCTGGGCCACCGGCAGTACCTGGGCCGGCCACAGTTGCAGGGCCAGCCACAGGCTCAGGGCGATGGCGACGGCGCCAAGCCAGAGGCCGAAGGCTACACAGAGTATCAACGGCAGCGGCTTCAAAGTGATCTTCAGTTCACGTGGGCGGGGCATGGCTACCTCCTTGGCAGGGTGGGGCGGGGTGCATTGTCGCATGCTGTCGGGCAAAATCCGCGTTTTTCAGTAGGCAAGGGGAGGGGCACATGAAAGCCACCTGGGACATCTTCTGCAGCGTCGTCGACAACTATGGCGACATCGGCGTGACCTGGCGCCTGGCTCGCCAGCTTGTCGCTGAGCACAACCTGGCGGTGCGCCTGTGGGTGGATGACCTGAATGCCTTTGTGCCAATGTGCCCCGGGGCGGATGCCACTGCCGCCCAGCAATGGCAGCACGGCGTGGATGTGCGGCAGTGGCCGGCGACCTGGTTGCCGGTGGCGCCGGCCGAGGTGGTAATCGGTGCGTTCGCCTGCCTGCTGCCGCCTGCGTATGTAGATGCGATGCGCGCGCGCTCCGTGCCGCCGCTGTGGCTCAACCTCGAATACCTCAGCGCCGAAGACTGGGTGGAAGGTTGTCATGGCTTGCCCTCGCCACAGCCCAACGGCCTGCGAAAGGTGTTTTTCTTCCCCGGCTTTACCGAAAAAACCGGTGGCCTGCTGCGCGAGGGTTCGCTGCTGGCACGGCGTGACGCGTTCCAGCAGTCTGCCGACGTTCGCCAGGCATTCCTGCACGGGCTTGGCGTGCATCCAGCGCCGGGTGCACTGCTGATCTCGCTATTCGCCTACGAAAACCCGCAGTTGGCCAGCTGGCTCGATGCCTTGGCCACCGACGCCCAGCCCTGCCACTTGCTGGTACCGCAAGGGCGGGTTGTTGCCGGCCTTGGCCAGTGGCTGGGCGAAGCGCAGTTGAACGTAGGTGCGGTGCACAAGCGCGGGGCGCTGACCGTGCAAGTGTTGCCTTTCGTCAGCCAGGACGATTTCGACCGGCTGCTCTGGAGCTGTGATTTCAATGCGGTGCGCGGCGAAGACTCATTTGTACGCGCGCAGTGGGCCGGTCAGCCGATGCTATGGCACATCTACGTGCAGGACGAAAATGCCCATTGGGAAAAGCTCGAAGCATTTCTCGGGCATTATCGACGTGGCCTGTCAGACGCTGCCGACGCCGCACTGCTTGGCCTGTGGCGTGCCTGGAACATGGATCGCGACATGGGCCTGGCGTGGCAGGCGGCCCGCCAGCATTGGCCAGAACTGCAGCAGCACGCCCGCGATTGGGCAGCCCGGCAGGCCGCTCAGCCGGACCTTGCCATGACGCTGGTACAGTTTTACCGAAATTGGCTATGATATGCGGCCTCGATTTTTATAAATCCATCCAGATTCGGATACTTCGCAATGAAAACTGGTAAAGAACTGAAACCCGGTACCGTCCTGCGGATCGACAACGACCCGTGGCTGGTACAAAAAGCTGAGTTCACCAAATCGGGCCGTAACAGCGCGATCATGAAGACCAAGCTGAAGAACCTGCTGACCGGCTACAAGACCGAAACCGTCTACGGTGCGGACGACAAGCTGGACGACGTGATCCTGGATCGCAAAGAAGCGACCCTGTCGTTCATCAGCGGTGACTCGTACACCTTCATGGACACCACCGACTACACCATGTACGAGCTGAACGCCGAAGACATCGAAGCCGTTCTGCCGTTCATCGAAGAAGGCATGGAAGACATCTGCGAAGCCGTGTTCTTCGAAGGCCGCCTGGTATCGGTTGAACTGCCGACCACCATCAGCCGTCAGGTTGTCTACACCGAAAACGCTGCTCGAGGCGACACCTCGGGCAAGGTCATGAAGCCTGCCAAGCTGAAGAACGGTACCGAACTGCAGGTTGCCGACTTCATCAACATCGACGAGTGGATCGACATCGACACTCGTGAAGGTGGCGTGTACAAGGGCCGTTCCAAGAAGTAATCCTTCTTGCGAACTGCAAAAAAACCCGGCCAAGGCCGGGTTTTTTTATGCCTGGGATTTACACGGTCACATGCAACCGAACGTCCACATTACCGCGTGTAGCGTTGGAATACGGGCACACATGGTGCGCCTTTTCCACCAGCGCTTCGGCATCGGCCTGTGCCAGGCCCGGCAGGTTGATGTGCAGGTCGATGTCCAGGCCAAAACCGCCCGGGATCTGGCCGATGCCCACCTTGGCGGTGATCGACGCATCGGCCGGCAGGGCTTTTTTCTCTTGGCCGGCGACAAATTTCAAGGCGCCGATGAAGCAGGCCGAGTAGCCGGCAGCGAACATCTGCTCGGGGTTGGTGCCTTCACCCCCTGCGCCGCCCAGCTCCTTTGGGGTGCTCAGCTTGACTTCCAGCTTGCCGTCGCTGGAGCGGGATTTACCGTCACGCCCACCGGTGGAGGTGGCTTCTGCGATGTACAGCGGAGTGACCTTTTGCATCTTGAGCCTCGCTAATGTGCTGTGCGCTCCCGGTTGCAGGAGGGCAGGGTTGGTGTGGGATTTAAATTAGCGCGCAATTAGTTTGCGCGCAAGATAAATAATTGCCGGGCCGCCGAACGGCCATTGCACAGCATAGCAATCAGAGGTTTTTCTGCAGGTTCTCGCGCAGGTTCAGCAGGTCAGCCTGCAGTTGCTGAAGCTGCTGCAGGCTGCGCCCGCTGGCCTTCAGAATGCACTGCGGCACGTCCTTGGCCTTGTCTTGCAGGTCGCGGCCTTTGTTGGTCAGTTGCACCATCACCACCCGTTCGTCCTCGCGGCTGCGGTTGCGCTGCAGCAAGCCTTCGCTTTCCAGGCGTTTGAGCAGTGGGGTCAGCGAGCCCGGGTCGGTGAGCAGGTGCTGGCTGATCTCGCCCACGGTCAGCCCGTCACGTTCCCACAACACGAGCATGGCCAGGTACTGCGGGTAGGTCAGGCCCAGGGCCTGCAGCAGCGGTTTGTAGACTTTGGTCATCAGCAACGAGGTGGAGTGCAGGGCGAAACAGACCTGGTTGTCCAGCAGCAGCTCGTCACAGGAGGCTTGGGTGTCGGCGTTCATGCAGGTCCTTGGAATAATCAATGGGATAGTCTGGCACGCTGATCATTAGTGCGCGCGTTACTGGCGCAGTTCACTGCGCAAGGCCAGGTCCCAGGGTGGAATCGGGCTGAAGCGGCTCTTGAGAAATTCGAGCAGCAAACGGCTGCGAGAGTTCGTTTCATGTGCCAGGCGTAGCGCGTATATACCACTGGTCTCGGCTGCGGGCAGGCCGCCGTCGCAAAACAGCGGTATCAACTCGCCACGCAGCAGGTATTCGCTGATCAGCCAAGTGGGCAGGTGGGCGATGCCCAAACCGGCCAGCGCGCCGAACAGCAGGGTTTCGGCGTTGTTGGCGGCCATGCGCATGCGCGCGGGGCGGTACAAGCGGGTTTGCCCGGCCACGCTGAAGCGCCAGGCGAAAGGCGGCGCTAGGCCGTCCCAGTCCAGGCCGTGGTGCCCAGGCAGCTCGCTGGGGCAGGTGGGTATGCCGCGGCTGGCCAGGTAGGCAGGGCTGGCGCAGGCGATGCGCACCATGTACGCCAGCGGCGTGGCGACCAGGCGGGTGTCGGCCAGCGGGCCGGCGCGCAACACCAGGTCGACCTCGCCCAGGTGGCTGCCATGCATGTCGACAAAGCTGTCGATCAGGCGCAGTTGAACGTCCAGGCCCGGGTATGCCACCAGGAAATCAGCGATGGCCGGGGCCAGGTGACGACGACCGAAGGCCGCGGGGGCGTCGATGCGGATCAGGCCTTCGGGGGCGCTGCTCAGCGACACTGCCTCGGCCCGGGCCAGGCGCAGTTCCTCGATAATGCGCCGGGCCCGCTCGGCGAAGGCGTTGCCGGCGGGTGTGGCACGCACGGCGTGGGTGCTGCGGGTGAACAGGCGGCTGCCGACGGCGCTTTCCAGGTTGTCGATACGCCGGGCCACGGCCGATGGGGTCAGCGGGTGGCGGCGGGCGGCGGCGGAAAAGCTGCCAGTCTCGAGCACATCGAGAAACAGGCTCAGTTGGTCGGTCAGGGTGTCGGGGCTCATGGGTGCCTTGGTTTTGCGGAAAACGCACAGCCATTGTGCGTTGCTGTGCGTTTCCCCGCTAGCGCGCAATCGTTAGCATGCTCGCATTCATAGACAGGCGGACGAGGCCCTGATGATCGAGTGGTTGTTGTATATCGTGCTGGGCGCTGCGCTGGGCACCATGGGTGGCCTGTTCGGCATAGGTGGCGGGCTGATCGCGATTCCGGCGCTGGGCGTGCTGTTTGGGCTGGACCAGCAGCTGGCGCAGGGCACGGCATTGGTGATGGTGGTGCCGAACGTGCTGCTGGCGCTGTGGCGCTACCACCAACGCAACCGCATCGAGCTGCGCCACGCAGTACCGCTGGCGCTGTGCAGCTTCCTGTTCGCCTGGCTGGGATCGATCTGGGCAGTGGGGCTGGATGCGCACTCCATGCGCCTGGGCTTTGTCGGCTTTCTGGTGGCGTTGGCGGTGTGGAACGTGGCGCGCATGTTCATGAGGGTTACGCCGCCCAGTGCGGAGTTGCGCTATGCCTGGCCCTGGTTGGGGGTGCTAGGTAGCTTTGCCGGCACCATGGGCGGGTTGTTCGGGGTAGGTGGGGCGGTGGTGGCCACGCCGATCCTGACCAGCGTGTTCGGTACCACGCAGGTGGTGGCGCAGGGGCTGTCGCTGGCGCTGGCGGCGCCGAGTACCCTGGTGACGCTGGTGACCTATGGCGTGCACCAGAGCGTTGACTGGGGGGTGGGGATTCCACTGGCGGTGGGTGGCATGCTCAGCATCAGCTGGGGGGTGAGGCTGGCCCATGCCTTGCCGGAGAAGGTATTGCGGGCGATGTTCTGCGTGTTCCTGGTGGTGTGTGCGGTGATGCTCGGCTTTGAACTTTGAGAATTTGGGGCCGCTTTGCGGCCCATCGCCGGCAAGCCAGCTCCCACAGGCACCCCACAGTGTTCGGGCCTGTGATAACCCTGTGGGAGCTGGCTTGCCGGCGATGGGGTGCGAAGCGCCCCCGGCTTACTTGAACCCTTCGACGATATAATCGGCCATGCAGTCAGTAATCGGTGAAGGGTTCTGGGTACTGCGCACCAGCATCACATTGGCCACTGGCAACTGCGGTAGCCCATCCTGTTCACCCAATATGCGGATGTTTCCGCCAATCAGGCTTTGCAATTGCGCCGTCACCGCCAGCCCCGCTGTGACAATGGCAAAGATCGCCGCCAGGCTTGGGCTGGTATAGGCAATGCGGTAATCGATGCCCTGTGCCTCAAGCGCATTGCACGTCCAGGCGCGGCAGAAACAATCGGTGTTGAACAACGCTACAGGCATCGGCCGTTGCTCCTGCGGGCAGAAGCCTTCGGCAGCGGCCCATACCAGCCGTTCCTGACGCAGCAGCTGGCCAATCTCGTTGCCCGGTTCGCGGGTGACGATGGTCAGGTCCAGGTCCTGGCGCAGCATGAGTTGTCGCGAAGTATCGCAGTGCACCTCAACCTGGATCAGCGGGTAGGCCTGGGCAAAACTGGAGAGAATGGTCGGCAGAAAGCGCATGGCGTAGTCGTCTGGCGTGCCGATGCGCACCTGCCCGACCATGTGTGGCATGCGCAGGGTGTTGAACACCTCGCCGTGCAGCTTGAGGATGCGCCGCGCATAGCCCAGCAGCACCTGGCCCTCGGCGGTCAGGCGTACCTGCCGACCATCACGCTCGAACAGCTGGCGCTGCAGGATGTCTTCCTCCAGGCGTTTCATCTGCATGCTCACCGCCGACTGGGTGCGGTTGACGACCTCGCCGGCACGGGTGAAGCCGCCTTGTTCGGCGATGGCGACGAAGGTGCGCAGTACGTCCGGGTCGAGGCTCTGGTACTGGGACATTGCATCAATCTCTGAGATGCATGGCATCAGAAACATTCGTTGGATTGATCTTAAGCCCGGCGTGAAACTGAGGCCATCAACACGGAGGGCTTCACGATGAAAGGTCAAGTCAGCAGCATCCGGCAACCTGTGTTTTCCCTGAATCACCTGTGGCATGTTGCCTTGCAGCGCCCGTTGCGCTGGCTGCAACTGCACCGTCAGCGGCGGGAGCTGGCCAGTCTCAGCGATGCGATCTTGCATGACCTGGGGTTGAGCAGGGTAGATATCCAGCAAGAGGCCGAGCGGCATTTCTGGGATGATCCGCTGCGTAAATAGGCTGAGTTTGTCGGTGGGCTTACCGGCCTATTCGCGGGCACGCCCGCTCCCACAGGTACTGCACAGCTCTCAAGTCTTGTGCAAAACCTGTGGGAGTGGGCGTGCCCGCGAATGCTTTTAGCGCCGCACCTGCTTGAGCGTCTCGGCAATCAGAAAGGCCAGCTCCAGCGACTGGTCGGCGTTCATCCGTGGGTCGCAGTGGGTGTGATAGCGGTCCGACAGCGCATCCTCTGTGATCGGCCGGGCGCCGCCGATGCACTCGGTGACGTTCTGCCCGGTCATCTCGATATGGATGCCGCCGGCATGACTGCCCTCGGCCTGGTGCACCTGGAAGAACTGCTTCACCTCGTCCAGGATCTGCGCAAAGTCACGGGTCTTGTAACCGCTGCTGGCCTTGATGGTGTTGCCGTGCATCGGGTCCGAGCTCCACAGCACCTTGCGCCCTTCGCGCTCGACGGTGCGGATCAGCCCCGGCAGGTGATCGCCGACCTTGCTCGCACCCATGCGCACGATCAGGTTCAAACGCCCCGGGTCGTTGGCCGGGTTGAGCGCGTCGATCAGGCGGATCAGCTCTTCGGGGTTCATGCTGGGGCCAACCTTGACCCCGATCGGGTTGTGCACGCCGCGCAGGAACTCGACGTGGGCTCCGTCCAGCTGGCGGGTACGGTCGCCGATCCACAGCATGTGCGCCGAGCAGTCGTAGTAGTCGCCGGTCAGGCTGTCCTGGCGGACAAAGGCTTCTTCATAGTTCAGCAGCAGTGCTTCGTGGGCGGTGAAAAAGCTGGTTTCGCGCAGTTGCGGCGCACTGTCCAGGCCGCAGGCGCGCATGAACGCCAGGGTCTCGTCGATGCGGTTGGCCAGCTGGTGGTACTTGTCGGCCAGCGCCGAGTTGGCGATGAAGTCCAGGTTCCACTTGTGCACTTGGTGCAGGTCGGCAAAGCCGCCCTGGGCAAAGGCACGCAGCAGGTTGAGGCTGGCGGTGGCCTGGTGGTAGGCCTGCAGCAGGCGCTCCGGGTCGGGGATGCGGCTTTTCGGGTCGAAACCGATGCCGTTGACGATGTCGCCGCGATAGGCTGGCAGGGTGATGTCGCCGATGGTTTCATCGCCCGCCGAACGTGGCTTGGCAAACTGCCCGGCCATGCGCCCCACCTTGACCACCGGGCAGCCGGCGGCAAAGGTCATGACAATGGCCATTTGCAGCAGCACCTTGAAGGTATCGCGGATTTTTGCCGCCGAGAACTCGGCGAAGCTCTCGGCGCAGTCGCCGCCCTGCAGCAGGAAGGCGCGGCCTTCGGTGACCTCTGCAAACTGCCGGCGCAGCTCGCGTGCCTCGCCCGCGAACACCAGCGGCGGGTAGCTGGCCAGGGTTTGCTCAACCTTCAGCAGGTGCGCGGCATCGGGGTAGGTCGGTTGCTGCTGGATCGGCAGGGCGCGCCAGCTGTCGGGGCTCCACGGTTGGTTCATCTCGGGCTCGGTCTTGTAGGTTATAGGCTTCAGGCCATGGTATCAGTTGGCGCTGTGCTTGTTGCATCACGGGTGTTGACGGACAATGCGCGTTTTGCGCGGGCGGGTGTGAGCATGACGGCGGAACGGGAAGAGCGGCTACTGGCACGGGTGGAGGATGCCTTTGGCGTCATCAGCGTGTACGAAGTGGACGACTACCGCTTTCTGGAGTTCGGCGATGCCATCGAGCAGAGCTGCGTGTTCACGGCCGACCCCAGCTGGCTGGAGTATGACTACACCCGCGCCATGCTGGTCGGGGCGCTGTGCCATCCGCAACCGGAGAGCGCGCTGTTTCTTGGCCTGGGTGCCGGCACGCTGACCCAGGCCTGCATGAAGTTCCTGCCGCTGGAAGACATCGAAGCCATCGAGCTGCGCCCGGACGTGCCGCGCCTGGCCATGGAGCACCTGGGCCTGGATGACGACCCGCGGCTGTACGTGCGTATCGGCGATGCCCTGGAGTTGCTGCCCACGGCAGAGAAGGCCGACCTGCTGTTCGTCGACCTGTATACCGACCATGGGCCGGGGGTAGGGCACCTGGCGTGGAAGTTTCTGGAAAACTGCCAGCAGCAGCTGAACCCGGGTGGTTGGCTGGTGATCAACCAGTGGGCCACCGATGACGGCAAGCCGCTGGGCGCGGCGTTGCTGCGCGGGTTGTACCACCGGCATTACTGGGAGTTGCCGGTGAAGGAGGGCAATGTGATATTGCTGGTGCCGGCGGACCTGGAGCAGATGCTGGATATGGACGGGCTGCGAGCACGGGCGCAGGCTTTGGCCCCGACCTTGGGGTATGGCCTTGAAGGGTTGATCCGCGAGATTCGCCCCGCTACTTGATGAAACTGTGCTGTGGCTGCTGGCCCTATCGCCGGCAAGCCAGCTCCCACAGGGGGCGCTTTTGGCTTTAGATTCATGTACCCCTTCGCGAGTGCAGTGATCTCAACCGTGATGCTGTCCCTGTGGGAGCTGGCTTGCCGGCGATAGGGCCGGTGCAGGCAGTAAAGCATTATCGATTCAGCCCCAGGCCATCTGATGGCCCGATACTGGCGCCGCACCCTGAAAATATTCCTCACTTCCTGCGCTATTTCGGGTATAGTACGCGCCGGTCTTTTAGCGGACCTCAAAATCAGGTGGTGCAAATCCTCCGAGTCCAGCTTCGGCTGCACGTCCGCTAGGCGGACCTTCCCAAGTTTTCTTTTTCAATCGTTTTCGCAAATCCCCGCCGACAAAGCTGCCTGGGTGACCTTCCGGTCTTTCAAGGCATGTGCAGCTTTGCAGCATGGGTCTTTGCGGATGCACTTAGAGGCAGACCCATGACCCAGGAAACCGGCGGCTTCGCCGCTCTCGATCTTAATCCGAATATTGTTGCTGCCGTTCTGGCGACCGGCTACGAAGAGCCGTCCGCCATTCAGCAACAATCGATCCCGATCATCCTCGCCGGTCACGACATGATCGGCCAGGCGCAGACTGGCACCGGCAAGACCGCTGCCTTCGCCCTGCCGATCCTCAACAAGATCGATGTGAGCAAGCGCGAGCCGCAAGCCCTGATCCTGGCGCCAACCCGTGAGTTGGCGCTGCAAGTTGCTACCGCTTTCGAAACCTACGCCAAGCAGATGCCGGGCGTTAACGTGGTAGCTGTATACGGTGGTGCCCCGATGGGCCCACAGCTGCGTGCCATCCGTAACGGTGCGCAAATCGTCGTGGCCACCCCAGGCCGTCTGTGCGACCACCTGCGTCGTGACGAAAAAGTCCTGTCGACCGTGCAGTACCTGGTACTGGACGAAGCCGACGAGATGCTGAAGCTGGGCTTCATGGATGACCTCGAAGTGATCTTCGACGCAATCCCGGCTACCCGTCAGACCGTGCTGTTCTCCGCTACCCTGCCGTCGTCGATCCGCTCGATCGCCGAACGCCACCTGCGCGAACCCAAGCACGTCAAGATCCAGAGCAAGACCCAGACCGTCACCGCGATCGACCAGGCCCACCTGATGGTCCATGCCGACCAGAAGATCCCGGCTGTGCTGCGCTTGCTGGAAGTGGAAGAGTTCGACGCGCTGATCGCCTTCGTACGTACCAAGCAAGCCACCCTGGACCTGGCCGCCGCGCTGGAAGCCAAGGGCTACAAGGCTGCCGCGCTGAACGGCGACATCGCCCAGAACCAGCGTGAGCGCGTGATCGAATCGCTCAAGGATGGCCGCCTGGACATCGTCGTCGCCACCGACGTCGCTGCCCGTGGCCTGGACGTACCGCGCATCACTCACGTGTTCAACGTCGACATGCCGTACGACCCCGAGTCCTACGTACACCGTATCGGCCGTACCGGCCGTGCCGGTCGCGATGGCCGTGCACTGCTGCTGGTCACCCCGCGTGAGCGCCGCATGCTGCAGGTGATCGAGCGTGTTACCGGGCAGAAAGTTGCCGAAGCCCGCCTGCCGAACGCTCAGGCTGTGCTGGATGCCCGCATCAAGAAGCTGACCTCGAGCCTGGCGCCGCTGGTAGCCGAAGCAGAAGCCACCCATGGCGAACTGTTCGACCGCCTGACCGCCGACCTGGGTTGCAGTGCCCGTGCCCTGGCTTCGGCCCTGCTGCGCAAGGCCACCAATGGCCAGGCGCTGGACCTGGCAGCGGTAGAGCGTGAGCAGCCGCTGGTGCCGGGCGTGGGTGCCCCGCGTGGCGAGCGTACCGAGCGCTCGGACCGTGGCGAGCGCAGCGACCGTGGTGATCGTGGTGACCGCGAGCGCCGTGCGCCGCTGCCGCTGGCCGAAGGCCGCGTACGTTGCCGTACTGCCCTGGGTGCCCGTGACGGCATCGCAGCCAAGAACCTGCTGGGCGCGATCCTCAACGAAGGTGGCCTGGCCCGTGATGCGATCGGTCGTATCCAGGTGCGCGACAGCTTCAGCCTGGTCGAGCTGCCGGAAGACGGCCTCGAGAAGCTGCTGACCAAGCTCAAGGACACCCGCGTGGCCGGCAAGCAGCTGAAGCTGCGTCGCTATCGCGAGGATTGATCCTGGCGCAATAAAAAAATCCCCGGCCTCGGCTGGGGATTTTTTTTGCCTGAACCATTTTGCGGCTGCTGCGCAATCCATCGCGGCGCGCGGTCCCCTGTAGGAGCGGCCTTGTGTCGCGAAAGGGGTGCAAAGCGCCCCCGGCGATCTTCAGTCGAACCGATAAATGTCCATGCCCAGCGCTCCCAGGGTGAACCCCTGGTGCACCACCCCAAACCTGCCCCCAGCCCCCAGGGCAAAGAACAACGGCAGCAAATGTTCGTCACTCGGATGGTTACGCACGGCAAACGGCGCCTGCTGCCGATAGCCCAGCAATGCCTCCTGATCATCCGTCCGGAGCTTCTCCACCACCCAATCCCTGAACGCCAGCGCCCAAGGCTCGATCACCTCGGGCCCGGCGTGCCAGTCCAGCTCGCCCAGGTTATGGGTAATGCTGCCCGAGCCAATCAGCAGCACACCTTCGTTGCGCAACTGCGCTAGCGCCTGGCCGACCTTTACCTGCAGCAGCGGCCCCCTGTGGCTGGGCAGCGAAACCTGCACCACCGGAATACTGGCCTCCGGGTACATCAGTGACAGCGGCACCCAGGCGCCATGGTCGAATGGCCGCTGCGCGTCCAGCCGCGCTGGCAACCCCGCAGCCTGCAACAAGTCACTGACCTGGCCGGCCAGGCCGGGCTCGCCGGGCGCGGGGTATTGCACCGCATACAAGGCCGGCGGGAAGCCGTGGAAGTCGTGCCAGGTTTGCGGCTGTGCGCTACCGGTTACCAGCAGTTCGCGGCTCTCCCAGTGCGCCGACACCACCACGATCGCTTTCGGCCGTGGCAGAGCGTTGGCGAGCCCGGCCAGGGCTGGGCCACTGGCACCGGGGTGCAGGGCGAGCATGGGGGAACCATGGGAGATGAACAGGCTGGGCAGCATGGCGGGGTCCTGAGGGTTAAGATGCACTCATCTTCGAGCATGTACAGATCGAAATCCAAACCAAGTTTTACCAACAAACCATCTAAAAATCGGGAGTGATCATGGAGCCAGCGTTCTGGCAGCAGCGATGGGCAGACAATCAGATCGGCTTTCACCAGGCGCAGGTGAACCCCTACCTGCAGCAGTACTGGCCACAGCTGCAGCTGGCGCCGGGCAGCCGCGTGCTGGTGCCGCTGTGTGGCAAGAGCCTGGATCTGGTCTGGTTGGCGGGGCAGGGGTATCGGGTATCGGGCGTGGAGCTGTCGCGGCGGGCGGTGGAGGATTTCTTTCGCGAGCATGGTCTTGAAGCCGAGGTGCGGCAGTGCGGGGTCTTTGAGGTGTGGCGCAGTGGTGACCTGGAGCTGTGGTGTGGCGATTTCTTTGCGCTACGCAGTGAGGACATTGGCGACTGCGTGGGGCTTTATGACCGGGCGGCGCTGATTGCGTTGCCGGTAGAAATGCGTGCGAGGTACATGCAGGCACTATCGGCTTTGTTGCCGGAGGGTTGCCGAGGGTTGGTGGTGACGCTGGAATATGACCAGTCGCTGCTGGCCGGGCCGCCGTTTTCGGTGGGGGATGGAGAGTTGCGGCGCGGGTTTGCCGGCTGGCAGGTGGTTGAGCTGGAGGGGGTGCAGGTGATCGGGAGCAGCCCGAAGTTTGTGCAGGCCGGGGTATCCAGTTTGCTGGAGCGGGTTTACCGGGTCAGCCGCTGACAGGCGTACAAAAAAGGGCGACCGAAGTCGCCCTTTTCGTTTACTTGATGAATCAACCGCGACGGCGCAGGGCTTCGATACGGTCTTCCAGTGGCGGGTGGCTCATCAGCAGCCCGGCCAGACCGTGCTTCAGGCCGCCGTTGATGCCGAACGCCTTCATGGTGTCGGGCATGTGCACCGGCAGGCCTTGCTCCACGCGCAGGCGCTGCAGGGCGCCGATCATGGCGGCGGTGCCGGCCAGTTGTGCACCGGCTTCGTCGGCGCGGTACTCGCGGCGGCGCGAGAACCACATCACGATCATGCTGGCCAGGATGCCCAGGATCAGCTCGGCAACGATGGTCGCCACGTAGTAGGCGATGCCCTGGCCTTCTTCGTTCTTGAAAATGACCTTGTCGACGAAGTTGCCGATGATGCGGGCGAAGAACATCACGAAGGTGTTCACCACGCCCTGCACCAGCGCCAGGGTGACCATGTCGCCGTTGGCCACGTGGCCGATTTCGTGGGCCAGCACCGCGCGCACTTCATCGGGCGAGAATCGCTCCAGCAGGCCCTGGGAAACCGCTACCAGGGCGTCGTTGCGGTTCCAGCCGGTGGCGAAGGCGTTGGCCTCGTAGGCGGGGAAGATACCCACCTCGGGCATTTTGATGCCCGCCTCGCGGGACAGCTCCTCGACCGTTTGCAGCAGCCATTGCTCATGGCGGGTACGCGGCTGGCTGATGATCTGGGTGCCCGTGGTCATCTTCGCCATCCACTTGGAGATGAACAGCGAGACGAGGGAGCCGGCAAAGCCGAACACGGCGCAGAACACCAGCAGGCTGCTGAGGTTGAGATCGACGCCGTTGGCCGCCATGAACCCGTTGAAACCGAACAGGCTCAGGGTAATGCTTGCAACCAGCACCACCGCAAGGTTGGTGGCTACAAACAACAGAATGCGCATCATGGTTGTTACGTTCTCCTGACGGATAAGTTGTCGCTTACTGCGGGGTATATAAGGGCCCTGCGGCGCTGATTCAATCGGGCGACTATTTCAAACTGTGTACGGCGGAGTATGGCAGAGGATGGCGTGGGGGCTTTGGGGTAGAGCGTTGCAGGATGTAAGAAGCGGCGCATGCCCTGTGATGCGCCGCGCGGGCGGCGCTCGATGCAGGCGCCACCACAAAAAAACGCCGAACCTTACTGCGAATAAGTCCGCAGGAAATTGCCAATCCGCCCAATCGCCGCTTCCAGGTCATCCACCCGCGGCAAGGTCACCACGCGGAAGTGATCCGGCCACGGCCAGTTGAACGCGGTACCCTGAACGATCAGCAGTTTCTCTGACAGCAGCAAGTCCAGCGCGAACTTCTCGTCGTTGAGAATCGGGCAAACCTTCGGGTCGATCCGCGGGAACGCATAAAGCGCGCCCATCGGCTTCACGCAGCTTACCCCGGGGATGTCGTTCAGCAGCTCATAGGTGCGGTTGCGCTGCTCCAGCAGGCGGCCCGGCGGCAGCACCAGGTCGTTGATGCTCTGGTAGCCGCCCAGCGCGGTCTGGATGGCATGCTGCGCCGGCACGTTGGCGCACAGGCGCATGTTGGCCAGCATGTCGATGCCTTCGATGTAGCTTTGCGCGTGGTGCTTGGGCCCGGAGATGATCAGCCAGCCGGAACGGAAGCCTGCCACCCGGTACGACTTGGACAGGCCGTTGAAAGTCAGGCACAGCAGGTCGGGGGCCAGCGAGGCGGTGCTGATGTGCACGGCTTCGTCGTACAGGATCTTGTCGTAGATCTCGTCGGAGAACACCACCAGGTTGTGCTGGCGGGCCAGCTCCAGCATGCCCAGCAGCAGCTCTTTGGAATACACCGCGCCGGTCGGGTTGTTCGGGTTGATGATCACCAGCGCCTTGGTATTGGGGGTGATCTTGGCCTTGATGTCTTCAAGGTCGGGGAACCAGTCGGCCTGCTCGTCGCACAGGTAATGCACCGGCTTGCCACCGGCCAGGCTCACGGCGGCGGTCCACAGCGGGTAGTCCGGCGCCGGGATCAGCACCTCGTCGTTATTGTTCAGCAGCGCCTGCATCGACATCACGATCAGCTCGGACACACCGTTGCCGAGGTAGATGTCCTCGATGGTGACGCCTTCGATGTCCTTCTGCTGGCAGTACTGCATCACCGCCTTGCGCGCGCTGAACAGGCCCTTGGAGTCGCTGTAGCCTTGTGCGGTGGGCAGGTTGCGGATCACATCCTGAAGGATTTCATCGGGCGCCTCGAAGCCAAACGGCGCCGGGTTGCCGATGTTCAGCTTGAGGATGCGGTGGCCTTCCTCTTCCAGGCGCTTGGCGTGCTTGAGCACTGGGCCGCGAATGTCGTAGCAGACATTGGCGAGCTTGTTCGATTTGCTGAACTGCATGATGGGATCCCGGTTGAGAATACGCACAATGCCCCGCCGAAAGGTTTGAAAGGGCAGGGCGCGGGTGCCAGACTGAACGCCTGGCACACGAAGCCAACTAATATACGTGCCACCCGCGCCCCGGAAAAGACGGCGCGGGGTGAAATTCAGCCTGCCGAGGTCCCTACATGAAAAAGATCGAAAAAACCCTGGATGAATGGCGGTCGATGCTCGACCCCGAGCAGTACCAGGTCTGCCGCCTGAAGGGCACCGAGCGACCGTTCAGCGGCAAGTACAACAGCGAGCGCCGCGACGGCATCTACCATTGCATCTGCTGCGGCCTGGCGCTGTTCGATGCGCAGACCAAATTCGACTCCGGCTGCGGCTGGCCGAGCTTCTACGCACCGATCGAAGACAGCGCAATGATCGAGATCCGTGACACTACCCATGGCATGATCCGCACCGAAGTCACCTGTGCCAAATGTGATGCGCACCTGGGCCACGTGTTCCCCGATGGCCCGCCACCGACCGGCCTGCGTTACTGCATCAACTCGGTGTGCATCGACCTGCGCCCGCGCGACTGACAGGAGCCCGACCATGGCGGCATCGATGCTGGACATCCCCTGCGTGACCCTGGGCGGCGAGCACAAGAAGCTCGGCGACTTCCCGGGCAAGCTGCTGCTGGTGGTGAACACCGCCAGCCAGTGCGGTTTTACCCCGCAGTACAAAGGCCTGGAGCAGCTGTGGCAGCACTACCGCGAGCGCGGCCTGGTGGTGCTGGGCTTTCCGTGCAACCAGTTCGGCAAGCAGGAGCCGGGCGAAGCGCGGGAGATTGCGCAGTTCTGCGAGCGCAATTTCGGCGTGAGCTTCCCGCTGTTTCGCAAGGTCGAGGTCAACGGCGCGGGGGCGCACCCGCTGTTTGTCGAGCTCAAGCAGCGTGCGCCGGGCATTCTGGGTAGCCAGAAGATCAAGTGGAACTTCACCAAGTTCCTCGTCGATCCGGCCAGCGGCCAGGTCACGCGCTATGCCCCCACTACCAAGCCGCAGGCCCTGGAAGCGGACATCGAGCGCCTGCTCAGCCGTTAAGCGGCACCCAGTGGTCGACCAGCGCCAGTAGCTCTTCGCGGCGAAACGGCTTGGCCAGGTAGTCGTTCATGCCCGCCGCCCGGCAGCGTTCGCGCTCTTCGGGCATGGCGTTGGCGGTGAGGGCGACGATTGGCAGATCTGGCCAGCGCCCGCTGTGGCGGATGCGCCGGCTGGCCTCGTAGCCATCCATCACCGGCATGTTGCAGTCCATCAGTACCAGGTCGAACGCGTCTTGCTCCAGCAGCTCCAGGGCCTCGGCGCCCTGGGTGGCCAGTTGCACCTGGCAGCCGAGCTTGGCCAGCATGCCCTTGGCCACCAGCTGGTTCACCGGGTTGTCTTCCACCAGCAGAATCCGCGCGCGGCCTTGCTCGCGGCTGATGGCGGGGCTGGCCAGCGGGTGCTCGGGCTCCTGGCCTTGCAGGGTGCGGCGCAGGGTCTGGTACAGGGCGTTGCGGGCCAGGGGCCGGGCCAGTTGGTGCAAGGGGGCGAGGGCCAGCGACTGCTCACTGGACAGGAAATTGCCATAGGCGGTTACCAGCAGAATCGGTATTTTCAGCGCCGGGCGCAGCTCGAACAGGTGGTCCACATCGTCAGTGATCAACAGGTCGATGGTGGCGGCGTCCAGCGCAGTGACGCTGTCATGGCGCTGATAGCTCAGGCCCCAGCCGGGCAGCAAGTCCTGCAGCAGTTCATTGAGACCGCTGCCGGCGGCGCTCAGCGCTGCCACACGGCCATGCAGCGGCGCCGGCGGGATTGCTTCGGTGTGCACGGCCAGCGGCAGCTCGGCGGTAAACCAGCTGCCAAAGCCCGCTTCGGAGCGAATGTGCAGGTGGCCGTGCATTGCCTTGCACAGGTTGCGGGTCAGTGCCAGGCCCAGGCCGGTGCCGCCGTACTGGCGGGTAATGCCGGCGCCGGCCTGGGTGAACGGCTGGAAGATGCGCGCCTGGGCGTCTTCGGGGATGCCGATGCCGGTGTCGCGCACTTCCAGGCGCACACCGCCGACGATGGCCACCAGGCGCACGTCCACGCGGCCGAAGCGGGTGAACTTGAGCGCGTTGGACAACAGGTTGCTGACGATCTGCCGCACCCGTGTGGGGTCGCCGAGCACGCTGCTGGGGAAGTCGCGGGCGATCAGGCAGGTCAGCTCGACGCTTTGTGCGGTGTTTTGCGACAGCAGGTTGGCGGTGTCTTCGACCATCGAGCCCATGTCGAAGGCGATGCGCTCCAGCTCCAGCTGGCCGGCGTCGAACTTGGACAGGTCGAGGATATCGTTCAGCAACTCCACCAGCACCTTGCCCGAGTCGTGGGCGATTGCCAGTTGCTGGCGCTGCTCGCTGGGCAGCGGGCTGTCCAGCGCCAGGGCGATCATGCCGAGCATGCCGTTTAACGGGGTGCGGATTTCGTGGCTCATGTTGGCCAGGAAGGCGGCGCGCGCCTGGGCCATGTCCAGGGCACGGCAGCGAGCGATCTCCAGCTCCTGGTTGGACAGGCTCAGGCTGCTGTTGCTGGCTTTCAGCTCATTGGTGCGCGCCGAGACGATGTCTTCCAGCTCGTTGAGGTACTGGGTGAGGCGGTTTTCCGCCGTGCGCCGCTGTTCGATCTCGGTGGCCATGCTGACGAACTGCTGGTTGGCGACCTTCACCAGCACGCCGATTTCGTCGTGCTCGTGGCCGTGTGGGCATGCCAGGCGGGTTTGCCGCGGCTTGCGCGGGTCGCTGCCGCTGAGCGCGCCGATCACGGTTACCAGCGGCTTGGTCAGCATCATGTAGAACAGCCCCAGCAGGATGCCGGTGAGCACCAGGCTGCGGGCAAAGCCGTTGAGCAGGGTAATGCCGGCACGCTCCAGGAAGCGGCTGCCGAAGGCATAGGTGTCGACGTCCAGGTAGAGGGTGCCGAGGTACTCCTCGGGCATGTGGGTGAGGTACAGGCGCTCGTCGAGCTGGCGCTTCTCGCCGAACAGGAAGTCGCTCAGTGGCCGGTAGCGATCCTCCAGGCGGGGGCGCTCGACATCGGCCAGCACCGTGTCGTTGTTGTCGATCAGCCGTGCGCGGATGATTGCCGGCGACTGCAGCAGGCCGCGGGTGAGCTCCAGCGCCAGCTCCGAGTCGATGTTGTAGGCGATGCGCGAGGCCGGGTTGTGGCTGATTTGCAGCAAGGCACGCACTTCGCGGTTGATGGACGCGTCTTCGCTGGCATAATCGATGCCGATCTGGATGAGACTGAGCAATGTTCCCAGGATGAAGCCGACCAGGACTGTCAACCGGGCTTGCTTGTATGACAGGCGATTGGTGAACTTGATATCCATGAGTCCCGAGCCGGTTTCACGTCCCTTGCGCTGCGCAAGCATAGCCGAATAGCCCCGGCTGCTGGCGGGCCTGTCACACATTCAGCCTTGATAGCTCACCGGCCTGTACCGGCCTCTTCGCGGCTGAAGCCGCTCCCACAGGGATACCACAAAACCTGTGGGAGCGGCTTCAGTCGCGAAGAGGCCGGCACAGCAGGCCCCAAATCCGAATTTTCAGGAGCCCTGATGGACGCTCGCTTGATTGCATTTCTGGACCGCGCCGAATCGGTACTGGCGCGCCTCGAACCCTTGTTGCCGGCAGTACGCCCGGACATCGACTGGGGCACCACCCTGGCCGCGCGCTGGCAGCGCGATGGCCGTAGCGGCTACCTGCTGCCGCTGGAAGTCAGCCTGGATATCCGCCTGAGCGACCTGATCGGCGTCGACCAGCAGCGTGACCAGCTGGGCCGCAACACGCACCAGTTCATCAATGGCCTGCCCGCCAACCACGCGCTGCTGTGGGGTTCACGCGGCACCGGCAAGTCGTCGCTGGTGCGCGCCTTGCTGGCCGAACATGCCGGCGCCGGGCTGCGCCTGATCGAAATCGAACGCGACCACCTGGCCGATCTGCCACGGGTGGTCGAGCAGCTGCAGAAGCTGCCGCAGCGTTTCATCCTGTTCTGCGACGACCTGTCGTTCGAAGCCGGGGAGGGCGATTACCGGGTGCTCAAGAGCGTGCTCGACGGCTCGCTGGAGCAGGCCCCGGACAACGTGCTGCTGTACGCCACCTCCAACCGCCGGCACCTGGTGCCGGAGAAAGAAAGCGACAACGAGAACTGGAAGCGGGTTGACGGTGAGCTGCACCCCAGCGAAGCGGTGGAAGACAAGATTGCCTTGTCGGACCGCTTTGGCTTGTGGCTGTCGTTCTACCCCTTCACCCAGGACCACTTCCTCAATGTGGTCGAGCACTGGATCGGCCAGCTGGCAAGCCCGGCCGGCCTGCGTTGGCAGCGTGACGAAGCCCTGGACATCCTCGCCGTGCGCTGGGCTACCGGCCGCGGTAACCGTAATGGCCGTTGTGCCTATCAGTTCGCCCGCTACTGGGTCGGGCTGCAATTGCTGGAGCAAAAGTAAATGATCGACCTCAATGCCAGTGGCGCCGGCCTCGACGGCTACAACCTGCTGGCGGCGCAAGTGCAGGCACTGTTTGCCGACGAGCGTGACTTCATCGCCAACGCCGCGCAGTTTTCGGCGTTTCTGTACAACCAGGTGGACGACCTGAACTGGGCGGGGTTCTACCTCAACCGCAACGAACAGCTGGTGCTGGGGCCGTTCCAGGGCCAGGTAGCCTGTGTGCGCATTCCATTCGGCAAAGGTGTCTGCGGGGCGGCGGCGGCTACCCGGCAAACCCAGCGCGTGGAAGACGTGCACGCATTCCCGGGGCATATCGCGTGTGACAGTGCGTCGAACAGCGAACTGGTGATTCCGCTGGTGAAGGAGGGCAGGTTGATTGGTGTGCTGGACCTGGATAGTCCGAAGCTCGGTCGGTTCAGCGAAGCGGACCAAATTGGGCTGGAGCGGTTGGCGGCGGTTTTTCTGGCGTTGACTGACTGCTGATTGGTGTGTCGCCTGTACTGGCCTCTTCGCGGCTAAAGCCGCTCCCACAGGGACTGCATCAGGCTTGACGGCCTTGCGGTCCCTGTGGGAGCGGCTTTAGCCGCGAAGAGGCCAGTACAGGTTAATGCATCAGTCGTACATCACCTTCTTCTTCCAGGTCTCTTCCTCATCGGTCTTGAGCCCTTCAGTCAGTTCGTTCTGCTCGTCCTGCGCCGGTTCCATCTTGTCCAGCACCTGGGCGTTGGCGCGGGCCAGCAGCTTCTCCAGATAGGTCAGCTGCTCTTCATACACCTTTGGCTCCGGCTGCTTGCGCAGGTATTGCACGCCGCGCTCGAACGCCAGGCGGGCCTGGCCCGGCTGGTTCTTCTGCAGGGCCATCTGGCCGAGGCTGTTGAAGAACTCGATGTGCAGCAGCACCAGGATATGGCGGATTTCCTTGACCCAGTGCTTGGCCTCGGCGGCAGGCAGGAAGCCTTCCTGGGCGGCACGGGTGACCTGGTTGTGCAAGGCTTCCAGCAAGAAACGCACGTCCTTGGCCTTGACCTCGGTCTGGATCGGGTTGGGCGGGTTGTTGACCGGGATCTGTTCGCCCTGGGCTATCAAACCTTCAAGCTCGGCAATGCGCGCCTTGAGCTCGGCATTGTGCTTGTCCACCGCCAACTGGCGCTGGTTCAGGTTGAGCTCCAGACGGGTCAGCAGCAGCTTCAGCGCCGGGGTCATGAACTGGCCGGGGAAGGTCTCGGTGATTTCACCGCAGCGGCGCAGGCGGTCGGCCAGCTCGATCTTCATCCGGGCGCGCTCGAGCTTGCCGTTCTCGACCACATTGTTGAGGTAGCCGATCACGATCAGCAACGCGATACCCGCCACGATGAGCAGGGTGATCAGAAGTGGTGTCACCGTTAATGCCTCATTGAAGAAGAATTGCAGCTTTGAGTGTAGTGAGTTTGCGCGTGAGCGAACAGGCGCCGTATGTCTGTGCTGGCCCTCTCTCTATATCGACCACCTGACGCGCAGCTGCACCCCTACCGACCCGGAAGTCATTGATTTAAATAAATTTCTACAAAGGGGTTGACGCATGTTCCAACCATCCATAGAATGCGCGCCACTTGCAGCGTAAAGCACACAGCGAAACGCGGCAGGAAGTGAAAGCAGGCAGCAATGCCAGCAGCGTGTCCCCTTCGTCTAGTGGCCTAGGACACCGCCCTTTCACGGCGGTAACAGGGGTTCGAGTCCCCTAGGGGACGCCAAATTGCGGGAATAGCTCAGTTGGTAGAGCACGACCTTGCCAAGGTCGGGGTCGCGAGTTCGAGTCTCGTTTCCCGCTCCAAATTATCCGGCAACGCTTAACGGCGGGGCAGGAAATAGAAATCCAGTCTGAATCGTGAGGTTCAGGTCCTGGTGCACTGAAAAGTGTTGTGTGTCCCCTTCGTCTAGTGGCCTAGGACACCGCCCTTTCACGGCGGTAACAGGGGTTCGAGTCCCCTAGGGGACGCCAAATGCGGGAATAGCTCAGTTGGTAGAGCACGACCTTGCCAAGGTCGGGGTCGCGAGTTCGAGTCTCGTTTCCCGCTCCAGTTTAAATACTGTGGCGTCTATGCGGTACAGTGGTGGTGAAGGTCTTCATGGCGCTTCACGCCAATAGCGGTAAAGCTTCAAATTGCGGGAATAGCTCAGTTGGTAGAGCACGACCTTGCCAAGGTCGGGGTCGCGAGTTCGAGTCTCGTTTCCCGCTCCAAATACAAAAACGCCACTCTTTCGAGTGGCGTTTTTTTTTGCTTGGGATCAGGCCTTGTCTTCCAGCTGGGCAGCGGCACTCGGGAATTTCAACCAGCTCACCTTGTCGTCGAATGACACCTCGACGAGCACATGGAACTGGAAGGTGAGGGCCAATTCTCGCAGGTCGGTTTCGCTCACGTTACCCAGCACTATCTCGCCAGCTTCGGTAGGAACGGGTAGCGCATTGGCAATGGGTAGTGTGATTTCCACCTCGGTATTGGTGCGGCTCACCCCAAGGATCCAGGCGTTGACGAGCTGTGATGTATGCCGGAATTCCCAGTCGCCCAGCGTAAAGGTGGCGCTGCCCAGATTGCGCACGTTCAACGCGCCGTTGATGATTTTGGTGCACTGGACCGTTGGCAGGCCTTCGATTTTCCGTACTGTGACAAAGTGCAAAGGTGATGGCGGTACGTCAGGTTTGTCGATCTGGTAATGCAACTCGACCCGGCTGTTCATGTGCGGCGGCACATGCACGCGAGGGATCAGGTATTCACGTGCACCTGGCGAAGTGGGTGTGCTGGTGGAGTAGCCGCCGAGTGTGCCTGGTTCGCCCCAGTATGCGGTGACTGTTTCACCGGGCCTGATGTCGGCATCGTCCGGTATGACGAATGTGACGCCATTGACGGCCTTGCCTGGCTCCAGCGTGCTGAAGAAATCACTGCCTGTCGCCTCTTTGATGCGCGGCGGTGGCAGCTCGCGGGGTGGGGGGGACGGGTCTGATTTTACCGAGCGCGCCAAGGCTCGCTGAGTTGCCGTGCCGGCCCGGTCCTGGACTTCATAACGGGCAAAGCGAGTGCCGTTGCCGGCCTGGCGAATAAAGTCGCCTGTAAACACCAGCTTCAGCGTTTTGCTGCTACTTTGCGTACCCAGGAGTTCGATGTCCTCTTTGCTCAGCGTGATCATGCCGACCATCTGTTTCCCGACCGGGTCGTCGCTCCAGAACCACTTCACGGTGTCTCCTGGTTCGGCGCCAAGGAAGGGCGGGACTTCGGCCGTGACCTCGTCGTCATTGGCCTTCAGGTAGTCCTCGGTCACCCCATCACGAATGATTAGCGGGGGAAACTCCAGCTGGTCTTCATCTGGGAGCAAGGGGGGGGTCTTGTCGATGTAAACAGTCAGCGGCCGCGACTCGGAAAGTTCACCCGCGTAGTTGAGCACGTCGTAATGCAGATCATGCTCGCCTTCGATCATCAAGCGGACAGGTGCGAGGATATACAGATCTGCAGGCTGAATTGGCTTGTCGAACGCCTTTTTCTCGACCTCTTTACCATTCCAGTACAACGTCAGGTACTCGGTCCCCAGCTCTGGCGCCGAGTGTGCCCACAGCGGGAACTCGACGCGCAATGGCTTGTAGGTGGCGACAAACGCCACGACATTGGTCGGCGCTCCCTCCACATCAGGCACCAGGTCCAATACCGTTGGCGGAACGAGCAGTGCCGTATCCGTGGCCGGTGACGGCGCTGCGGTCGATGTATTGCACGGGGCTGTGGCTTCCTGGGTGGTTCTTTTACGAGTCATCGGCCTTCTCCGAGCCTGACGTTAAGACGAAAAAGGGAAGGCGCTACGGCCTTCCCTCAGTGTTCACCAGCTGTACCGCACCCCGAGATTGACGCCCCAGGGCTGTTCGATCTTGCTGCCGTGGCTGTAGTCGAAGTCGGCATGCGCTTGCCATTGCTCTGCCCATGACAGCGCCAGGCCCACACCAACCTCACCGCGCGTACCGGACAGGTCGTTGGCGAAGCGGTTGCCGTTCACCTTGATCTGGTTATCGTTGGCCCATTCATGCACGGCCGCGACGCGCAGGTAGGGCTGGAGGGTGCGCCCGTCCGCCGCGGTGAAGGTGCGCCCTGTTGTGGCGCCGAGCTTGCCCAGCAGCGAGCGTGTGCGTTCGCCCTCGGTACTCATACCGTTGTCCAGGCTGTAGTCCTTGCCCTGCACCACCAGCCCCGAGAGCTGCGCGAATGGCTCGAGGAAGTAGCCGTCTGCCAGGCTCAGGTGCCGGCCGACTTCCAGCGAAACCCCCAGCCCTTGACTGGTGTAGTCCCCCTCGGTTTTCTTGCCGTCGCTCAGGCGTACGTCCAGGCTGTTCTCGAAGCGGTTGAGCCGAGCCGTGGCGTCGAAGTAATAGCCGCTTTCGGCCTCGAACCAGCTGGTATAGGCACCGATGTGGTAGCTGTCGACGGTTGCAGATGAACCACGTGCCAGGTTGAGGTCGGACGTGCTGATGCCCGCCGTAACCCCGACCAGCCAGTTGCCATCACCGGCTGACAAGGGGGTATCGGCGCCGAACGACAAACCTTGCTGATGCTGCTGATAAGCCACGCCAGCGCTGGCCGCGACATTGTATTTATTGCCGAAGGTACGCACCCAGGCGCCGGAGTTGCCAGGGTTGCGTCGCACCTCACCCATGCGGCTGCGCAAGGTGCCTAGTTCGCCGTACCAGATGGTTGGGGCTGCGTTGGCCAGGGCCATGACCGATTGCGTACCAGGGCTGACCACTCGGGTAGTCAGGTCGAGGAACCAGTCGTTGTCGCCTTTGCGCACCAGGTCGTAGGAGTAGGCACCCAGGTCCACCGGCCCGCCTTGCAGTTCGAATTGCGCGTCGCCGCCGCCGGTGTGCACCATGTGCAGGCTGTTTTCCGCGTGCGGGTCGTGGCCACTGCTGTTGATCAGCAAGGTATGGTTGCCGCTGGCGTTGCCGGTCACGTCCAGTTTGTCCGATTGGCCGCTGCTGAAGTCAGCTTCCATCACGAAGGTGCCGTTGCCCGCCAGGCTGTCCAGCGAGAGGGTGAAGAACTCGTTCAGCTCGCCAAAGCGCACCGAGCCGCCATCCATGCTCAATGCGCCGACATGGGCATCGCCGACCATCACCCATTGGGCATTGCTGTCGATGGCCAGGCTGGCGACGTTTTCCAGGCGCCCTTTGAGAGTGGCAAAATTTTCGAGCTGAACTGCGGCACTGCCGCCTTCGGCGACGACGACGTCGCCCTCCAGCTGGCTGTCATTCACCCGCAAGGTCGCGTCAGCACTGTGCTCCACTTCCAGCAGCACGCCATTGCCCGCGCGCAGGGTCGAGCGGTTGAGCACGTCGATATGCGCAGAAGCCGGGCGAATGGCGCCGATACCCACGACGATTGCCGATCCGTTCACGCCCTCGACCAGGCTGTTGTCCACCACCAGCGTGGAGTTGCCCGAAGGGCTGCTGCCTTCGCGCAGGCGTACGCCGTTCTGGCTGCCGCTGATGGTGGAGCCTTCGCGGGCTATCAGCGTGCCGTTGAACAAATCGGCGCCCAGGCCGGCTGCGCCAGTGCCACGCAGCTCGCTGCGTTGCAGTTCGAGCGTACTGTCGTTGACCAGCGCGCCCTGGCGTGCGCCGCTTATGTTGCTGTCGATGACAAGCGCCTGCGAGTGCCTGCCCGCGCTGCCATCCGCTGTCAGGCTCAGGCCGCGGGACTCGCTCACCACAGTGGTGCGCTGCAAGGTAGCATCTGCCCCCCACAGGGTGAGACCGTTGGCATTGTTCAAGGCGTCGATACGGCTGTCGCTGAACGTGACTGTGGCGCCCGCCTCTGCAAACACCTGCAACATCTTCGCGCCATTGGCCGTCAAGGTGGCCGGACCTATGACGCGGTAACTGTCGAGTGCGCTGTCGGCATCGATCAGGGTGTCCTTGGTAACGTTGGTCTGGGCCCAGGCGGAGGTTGCCAGCAGCAGCGGGCTCAGTTTGCCCAGCAGGGTCAGATGCCGAAGAGAATAGAAAGTTGATCGCGGGTGGCTAGACATGGAATTTCCTTGTGTATATGGCTGCGTTTGTAAGATCCATCTCTCCTTTTTGTAGGGGGATCTTTCAGGCCGTCAGCCTATGTGCGCCACTTCGCGATGAATGTAGGAATTACCCTACAATTCACCAGGATAAGTCCTACATTTAGTGCTGGCGGCGGCCCGATTTCCAAAGGCCGCTGCCAGCGGCGGTCAGGGGCGGGTCAAATCGCAAGTGCTCCCTGTGCCGTTGTCAGCGATGCTGACTCTTTTTTCCGCGGGAGCCGATACCAGCCCTTTTCCGGGGAAGCTGTACTTCACCCGGCCGCGTGCCGCCAGCGGTGAAGGGACATAGATCGGCAGAATACGATCCTCGTACGGCTGAATTTTCCAGACGAAGCCGTCCTCGATCATTGATTGAGTCAGCGTCAGCGTTTCGGGGAGGCCCACGTCGATGGGGACTTCACCGTTAAGCCCCTGGACGACCGTCCATTCGAGCGTGATCTTGTCGCCAGGGACGAGGTTGTACTGGGCACTGGCCGGGATCCTGATCCTGAATGCAGGAGGGGCTGTAGCGTCGTCCGGGTCCCACAAGGATGAGCAACTCAGCCCCTCGAACTGCCCCGCATCCGGGGTAATCGTCACCGCGTCGGCATCGACGTACTGGCGCTCCGACTCTTGTTCATTGAGCGCGTCGGCTGCTGCGCGCACGGTGTAGTGCACCGGCAGCCTCGGGTTGTTGCCGGCCGCAAGGATGTACTTCCACAGGATCGTGACTTGTTTGACCGCGCCAGTTACCCGGTCGACCACCCAGCTAGCCTCGTCCATCAGGATGCCATTCCAATAGAAGTCGACGACCTGTCCGACCTCGATGCGGTCGTACAGATCGATACTCAGCGTCGCGTCCTTACCGGCGTCAGCCCGCACCAGTCGGTTGCTCTGCCCCGACTCGCTGGTGATCTGGGGTGCGGTCAAGTAAGGGTTGACAGGCGCCGGCCATTCGGGGTCCGGGTCGGGGCGCCCGGGGCCTGCGATGGAAAAGTCGACGTTGATGCCGTCATTTGCCGGGCCATAGGGCACCTCGCCGCGCAAGATTCGATAGCTGACGTTGGTGGCTTCTACACCTGTACTGGCGCCGTACTCCTCGCGCAATACCTCCGGGGGAACCGGGACGCTGATAGGGAAGGGGCGTGAGCCCACAGGCTCAGGGCGCAACACGGAGCCGGCTGGGGTTACCCCGTGCCATGTGACTTCGATGGTGTCACGCAAGCCGCGGTTCTTGTACTCCGGGATGTCCACCGTGACCCCGAGCTGCGCATCCTTCAGGTCAAGTGCGCCGTCCAGTGCCAGCGGTACTTGTGGTTTCTGCAGATCTTCCGGTTCGTCCCCGAGCACTACGTCGACCGAGCCCGGGAAAGCCATGCGGCTCTTGTTGGTCGCTTTGTCGAACTCGAAGTAGGTGATAAAGAAGCGGCCATCGCCCATGCGCCGTATCTGGTCGACCGGGATCATCACCTTGCGGTCATCGGGAACGGGCCCCTCGGCCACTGGCGTGCCGAATTCGCTCTGTTCTTCTGGCCATTTCTCCAGATAGTACAGCGTGAACGTATCGCCCGGCTGCTGATTTGCCCGGGGCGGTAAAATGGCTTCAATCCCACCGGGGTGCGCGGCCAGGTAGGTTTCGTTGATGTAGCCGGCGGGCAGCTGTACCGGATTCGGCACTATCTGTTCACCCCATGGCGGGATGCTGTCACAGATCAGCCTGATGGCCTCCGACCGACGGTGAACGCCCATGTAATCTTCGTGCCTGTAGCGGATCCATAGCGCGCCATTGACGGGGATATTGCCCTGAGGGTATGACAGGGGAATAGGGAAATCGTCCGGCACGATCGGCGGAAAGCATTCCTCCGGGGTGCCGATGTCTTTGAAAGAGTCATTGGTGCCGGTCAGGGAATATTCCAGCTGCAGTTTTTCCGATTCCAAGTCGGGGTCGTCCGGTAGAAATGCCCATGGCGGAATGCGGACTTCAAGATCATCCGTCAAGGCATTTCGGTGCAGAGTGCCGTCCAGGGGATCAATGATGCCTTTGACATCGGGGGCGTCCAGGCTCTTTGGGGATGGCTGAAGTTTGGCTGTTTTTGATTTCAAATAGTGCTTGCGGGTTAAATTGGCATCGGCTCGGGGGGAAGAAGTGCTCGCTGGCTTTTTCATTTTAATGTCCCTGAAAATAAATTTGATGATTTTAACCCTGGAGGGTATGTTGCTGTTTAATCTCTGGGGGAGGCGCCGGGTAAGTGCATGTTGCTGCGTAACTTGGATGGGCCAGCCTTTCCAGGCTTGGATGTAGGCCTAAAAATAGCTTTAGGTATATGTCTAGGGCGTGGCTTGAAAACAAAATACGGGCTGACAGCGTATTCTGCGAAGTTATTAGACTTATAACTGCCAGCTCTTGATTTAGGCGCACCCAACCAGAGCATCCCCCCCGCGATAGCACCCGTAACGCCAGCCGCGATATTAAGAATCAGGCCTATATTGCTTCGCGTTTCATGTCCGGAAAGGACACCTTCCGTTTGCACCGCCGTACCAGCCACTGTCAGCGTGGCTGTGATGATCGCCGCCGCGACCTGGGTGCCTACTATGAAGGCGCCTCCACCCGCTGCTACCGATACCGTCAATGCCGCTCCCGCTGCCGCTGCCGCTGCCGCACCCGTACCTCCTCCGGCTGCCACCGCCGCCGCCGCCGCACTTGCTCCGGCCGCCGCCGCCGCCGCCGCCGTACCTGCTCCGGCTGCCGCCGCCCCCGCACTTGCTGCGACACCTCCGGTGGCTGCCGTCCAGGCGGCAGCTACTGCAGGCGTTGCCGTACCATACGTCACCACAATCGCCACCACCGAGGCGATGGCGGCGAAAATGAAACCGACACCCATGCCGACCCAGCCCATCACACCGAGCTCCACGCGCGGCGAGATCCGATGCCGCTCAAGCTCCTGCCGCGACTGGCTGGTACCGCTGTAACCGGTGCTGAAATGCCCAGTAGGGTCGCGGAAGGTAACCGGGTTGCCCAGGCAGTAGCCGTAATAGTTCAGCCCCCCTTCGCCGAACGGGCTGAGCGAGTCCGGGCTGTGGAAGCGCATCAGCACCGTGTTGTAGGCGCGATAGCCGTTGCCCAGCAGGTACCAGCCGCTGTCCGGGTCAAGCGCCTCGCCGTTGTAGCCCAGCGCAGCCAGCGCAGGGTCGTCGCTGTGGCCTTCGCCGTATGCCGTATAACGTATGGCCCGCGTGCTACCGGCCTGGCTTTCGGCAATCACGCTGTGGCTGGCACTGGTGTGCAGCAGCAACGGTGAGTGCGCGCCGCTGCCGCTTTGCTGCACACCCAGCGGTTGCTCGCCGTGGTGCAGGTACAGTGTCTGCACGCCGTCACGCACGGCCAGGCGCAATCGTTCACCGTCATGCAGCAGCAGCGTGCGCTTGCCGGCGTCGTGGCGACTGACCAGCAGGCCATTGCCGTCATAGCCATAGGTATCGGGCTGGCCCGCAGCGTTCAGGCCCAGCAACCGGTTCTGGCTGTCATAACGCACCGGGCGGTTACGCTCGTCGCGGGTCAGGTTGCCATTGGCGTCGTAGCTGAACCAGGGGGCCGGCTCGGCACGCGCAGGCGTGTATTTGATGTGTTGCAGCTGGCAGGGGTCGCGTTCCGCATGAATGAACTCGGCCCTTTCCGGGCGCAGCACGCCGGTGAAACTGGTAATTGTGATCACGATATTGTTGAAGGCATCGAAGGTGAATACCTGTGATTCGATACCGCGGCCCAGCGTGTCGCGGGGCAGGTCCGGCCCCTTGCAGGTGTGCCGGACCAGACGCGCATGGCTGTCATAACCAAAGCCTTCTTCAAGACGCAAAACACCGGCGACATGCAGTGTGCGGCTGAGCATCAAGTCATCCGCGCCCCAGGCCGATTCCTGCAGGCGATCTGGCTGACCGCTCTGGCGCCAGGAGCGCTTTAATTCGCGATCATGATCATCATATTCAACCGCCGTTTGCAGCGAATGGGTGCCTGCCCGGTCGTGGCTGGTGATCAGTTGCACGCGGCCCAGCTCATCGTATTCGAAGACCGCCTGCAACTGGCCCTGAAGCGTGGATTTCAGGCGACCATCCGGGTAGTACTCGTGCGTGGTAGGTACACCATTGGCTTCTTGTGTACTTTTCAATCGGTCATGCAAGGTGCTGACGTGGGTCCTGCTCCAGGACTTGCCTGTGTGCACGTCGTCCCAGTGTTCTGCAGTCAGCTGGTTGGCCATGTTGTATTCGTAACGTCGCTTGCCTTGCCCGTTGTCACTGCTAAGCAAACGCGCGCTGGTGGGGTGATAGCCGAAGCGGGCGTGGTCTTCGGGCGCATTGTTGCTGGTCGGCATATTGGTGAGCTGCAGGTTGTAATCCAGCTCGATGGTGTCCCCGGCAGGGGTGATGTGCTGGCGTGGCATGCTTTCGCCTTCACGGAACACGTAATACTCAGTCCGCCCGCCCGTGGTAGCGCCGACCAGGCGGTCCAGCCCGTCGTGGTACTGCGCACCGATTTCGCGGGCGGGTAACGAGACGTTCGCCGGGGTCACCACCAGGCTGGCGGGTAGCTCTTCGCTGGAATGCTCGGCGTAGGTGCGGGTCAGCTGTGTATTGTTGGCCTGCCGGGTGCTCAGCATGCGGCCCCAGGGGTCGTAGGCAAATAGTGTGGTGTGGTTGCGTTCATCCTTTTCGCTAAGGGTGTGCCCGAGGCCGTCATAGGTGTAGCTGCGCTCGCCGAGCAGCTCGTCGAAGGCATCCAGGCGCTTGCGGCGCACGGGCTTGTTGAACAGGTTGAGCCAGGTCTCGGTCTTGCCGCTGATCGCCCGCGCCACGTGCGTTACCTGGGTTTTGACACCGTTACGGGTGTTTGTCCGGGTACGTGATTGCAGCTTGCCGCCTTCGCGCCAGGTGTAACGGATGGCGCCTTTGTGAGCGGCATTACCGATAGGATCGAGTACGTTGTGTTGTTCAACGCCATCCGGGCCAATGGAGCAGCATTGCTCACCCCAATCGTCATACCTCATGCGCTTGGTCAGCGTCAGGAACTGGCTACCTTGCAGCCAGTCGGTAACGGTTTCCTGGACCCGGTGGCCGAAAGCGTCGTATTCAAGGGCCATGACTTTGAAAAAGCTGCCCGGCCGTGAGGGATGAACGTTGTCCCTTTGCTCGAGGACAGGCCGGCCCAGGCCGTCCAGTACCGTCTCGGTAGTGATACCGCGCGCGTTGGTCACTCGATGCCGGGCGATGTCCCCGTCGCGGGCACACAGTTCATAGGCGTAGCGTCTGCCCGCCTCGAAGTCGGTCCCGGCCGATACCCGCTCACGGATAACACGGCGCAGTGCATCGAATTCCCAATGTGTTTGCACGCCGTTCTCATCGCATTCGAAGACCGTCTCACCGACCAGCAGCGAACGCCTTTCAGCGGTTGAGCGCAGCGCGCCGTCATAACCGATGAGGGTGGTGCGGGTTTCCAGTACCGGGTGCTGGCTGAGTGGGTCGACCATCCTCTTGAACTGATACTGGGTGGTGGTTTCCAGCGTGTTGCGTTTGAGCGTCTGCTGATAGAGGCGGCCATGCAGCAGGCTGGCAAACGGCGCGTCAATGTAGGCGCTCACCGTTTGCGCCAGCACCTCTGCCGGGTTGGCTTCCTGCACCAGTGTTTCGGTGTGCTCGACAACCATTGGGCTAAGCGTGATGGTGTCGCTCGCCAGCGGCGTCAGCGCGCGGTACCGATAGTGGCGGGTCAGGGTGGGTGCCGGCCCTTGGCCGTCGCTGGAGGGTGTGGTGGTCCGGCTCTTGAGGTGCCGAACGAAACCATTGGCATCCCCCGGGTACCCGTCTTCAGCCTCTACGCCGTACCAGGTATTGGTTTCGGTCACCCCGCTGGCCAGTTTCCGCCAGGTGATGTTGCCATGGGTGTCGTACTGTGTTTCGACCGTTTCCAGGCGGCTGCGGGTAATGTCGTTGGCCAATGACCAGCGGGTCTGCTCCCTGATCGGCATCTGCAGGGTTGGCGCCTGGTCGTCGAATGAGCCTGGCCTGAGGTTGTAGGTGGTGTTGATTTCATGAACGCAGTTGTTCTGGACGGTTCTGGTGGCAGTCAGCAGGTGGAAACGGTTGAAGGTACGGGTAACGCTCTGCAGTGGGTTGCTATCTGCGTCGCATAAGGTTTCGACGGTCTGATACTCGTAGTCGGCCGAGTACTTGTAGAGGTTGTCCAGCCCGTCGTCAGTCCAACCAATGCCACTGCCGAAGCCCAGGAAATTGTGCAAGCCCGGATAGGCATAGGCTCGCTGAAATGCGGGTTGTCCCTGACCTGGCTCGATGATGTGGCGGGTAACACGGGGCAAGGCCAGGGGGCGGCTGGTACCTGGGAACTGATGCCCACCATCCTGATAAAGCAAGTATTCCCGAGCGCCGGTAGGGGTCTCGACCTTGCTCAGGCACAGATGATCGAGCACCTGCCTGTATTCCAGGCGCCAGCTTGCATGCTCGGCGGTTGGCAAAACAACCGATTCGACCCAGTCGGTGTTGATCAGGTTCATCACATAGCGGGCGAAGGGCTGGCCGTCATCGCCCTGGTAAGGCCGTTCGCGCAACTCGATGCGGCCATCCTTGCGCTCTACTTCCAGAAGGATCTGCCCGCTGCCATCGGTGATCGAGCTGAGCATCATGTAGGCCGGGTTGAACGGCTGGTACGCCAGGCTGATGTGGTGCCCTGTCGCCGAATAGATCTGCACCGGCAGGGCGATGCGCCCGGTCATCCCGCCCATTTCTTCGAGAATTTCCACCACGCCAGAACGGTGTACCACCCGATAACGCGCGTTGCCACCAGGGCCGGCAGGTTCGCGATACAAATGAAAGTGCGCCAGCAGTTGCTCGCGCAGGTGCAGGCGGTTGCCGGCGGTTCCGGTGACCTTGAAAGTTTCACCGGTAGAGGTGGTGACGACTTGGTTGTGCGCAGTGAACTGGGTCAGTGACAGGTTCCAACCTTTGCCCCACCCAGAGTCGCTCTTGTTGAGCGGGCTGAAGTTGAGGCTGAGTTCCGGGTCGGGGCCCTGGAAGTCATTGGCGCGCAGGTCGGGAAGTTTGATCGACAACGTGTACTGGCCGGTGCGCGTATCGACACCGTTTTCCATGAAGCTCATGAAGTTAAGGGCGTTGGAGTGAATTGAAGGTTCTGAGCTCATGGTGGTGTGTCTCATCGTGTGCATGAGGAATGAACAAAGGCGTTTCAACTTTCAATGCGCCCATGCTGTACAGAGCTGGAACATGACAGCGCGGTGCTGCGGTACGGATCGACAGTAGTTGAAGTTACCTGGGCTGGCACCTAGCAGTTTTGCCAGGTGTCGAGCCACAGGGCGGGTGTTATATCTAGCTCAAGTTGCCGATTGGCCCTGTGTTGCAACGGAGACGCCACAATGGAAATGCCAGAGGTCGCGCACCTTGATGAAAGAAGTAACTCGGTCAGCCTGGATGCACTAGGCGATGCCGAGCTGGAGACCTGGATCAAATACCCCGGTATCGCCGAAGGGGATTACGTACGTGTCAACTGGCGAGGGTGCAGGGCGGACAATACGGCCGATGATATCTTTGGGGCTCGCCAAGTCCTTCGCCTGGACCCCGTAAAGGGCTGGGTGTTTCCAATCGCTAACGACAAAGTCAAGGCCTTGCGCGGTGGTCAGGTTTTCTACTCGTACATGCGAGTGACTGATGCAGGCGAGCCGCTCAGTGAGGAGTCCCTGCGTCGGGCCTTCTATGTCCAGCGGCCGGACGAAGGCTACTGGTCATTACCGGTTCCCCACCTTCAGGACGCCCATCAGGGGAAAATCGATGCCAGTGCGCTGAACCCTGAGGGCGTGCTGTTGGCGACAGCGCCGTATGCGGCCATGAGCGAAGGTGACGAGATTACGCTGACCTGGACGCCTTTCTATACCGAAACTGCAGAGGGCACGCCGGTTCAGCAGGAATATGTAGTTGAGGAGCGCGACATCGGTCAGCCACTGTTGTGGCACCTGGAATATGGCGATGTATACAACTACCTGTATGGTTACGGTTTGTTGCAATACCGCATCAAGTACGCCAGCGGTACTAGCAGCGAGTCCTTGGTGCAGCGCTTCGAAATCGTCTGGCCCGAACCTGAATCTGAACCCGAACCCGAACCCGAACCCACCGACCCGGCACCCGCGCCACTGTTGCCGCCACCCCGCATCGACGGGCATACGGGGGGCGCCCTGGACCCCGATGACGAAGCCTATCAAGACGGGGTGTGGTTGGAACTGGAGGTTGACCCGCAGATGCGAGTCGGTGATTCGTTGATGCTCTACGCCGTGGGGCCTCAAGTGACATTGCGAAGCCTGCGCGCGGATGTGAGCTCCCTGGACGGCAAGCGGGTTGCCGTGCTTTTGGACCGCGCGTGGCTGCAGAGCGACGAGAACCGTGGCAAGCAGGTTACTTTCAGCTATGAATTTGCGCGGCAAGGCGTGCAGAAGCGCTCCCAGGTGCTCACTGTGATACTGCAACGCAAACTCCACCTGCCGCTGCCGGTAATCAAACATGCAGTGCAGGAGCCTGGTGATGAGTCGCACCAAGCCACGGTCCACCCACGCAACCTGGGCAGTGGGGCTGAAGTCAGGATTCCGCAGGATGCAGAACTCGGCGAGGGAGAGGTGCCTGCGCCGCAGATCAGGCTCCACTGGCAGGGACACGGCAGCACAGGGAACGTCATCGTGCCTCAGCCTGCTTCTGGCGACCGGCGCTTGTTCAGGGTGCCGCGATCGGCAATGGCGGCCAACCTGGGCAGGCGGCTTGACGTGTACTACACCCTCACGCGTCACGGCGAGGCGCCTAGGGAGTCGCAAAAGTTTGACTTGCGGGTGGCCGATTTCGACAGCGCAAGTTACCTCCCTATCCAGGTTTCAGGCGTTGAAAACGGGCAGTTGAAATTGAGCGAAGTTCCAACGCATGGGGCCCTCTGCACGCAGGACAGTTGGACGTTCATGGCAGAAGGGCAATTGCTCGGCATCCAGGCAGAGGGTGAGCCGAGAACCGGTAAACCCGCCACTCATGTTCTACGCCCGCGCACGGCGGAAGTGACCGAGGATGAGTACTATGACGGCAGCATTGAAGCGCTTCTTCCCATACAGTTTCTCGAAGGCCTGAATTTGAACAGCACCCTGAGACTGACAGCATCTGCCAGTTTCGATGACGGTGAGACGTGGCGAGACTTTCGGTCTGCCGATATTAAACTGATTGGCTGAAATATAATTAATTTCGGAGGTTACCCGTGTCGAATAATTCGAAGGCGGCGCTGCTGGCGTGGCTTCAAGCCGGCGATCGAATGCTGAACTGCGATTCGATCTTTGCCATTAAAAAGGACAAGGCCAACCCCTTGTTGATCCAGGAATATATAAGGCGTTTTCACACAGGCTCCTACCTGGAGCCGATCAACGGCGAAACGCCTGCGGACAATGGTTATAAAGTTTATATGCAAAACTTTATCCTGGATCATCCGCGCTTGTCTTTTGACAACGCCGAAATCACAAGCTCGCGGGCCAGCCTGCGCATGAAGATCGTTGGCGGTAACCAGGTAGGGTTGAAGAAGGTCGGTGCACACTGGTATCCCCAGCGCATTGACCGGATTGAACCCCTGGTGGGCCCGGAGTTGCGCCTGCGCCTTGAGCTTGCCGACGTGCCAGGCTATGTGAATGAGGAGGCAGGCCTGATCCTCGATTTGCGCAACAGTGATGATTTTGTGGTGACCTTCTCCGATTCCAGACGTATTCGAGAATTGGGAGGCGATTTTTTCAAGACCTTGTTCAAGGCGTTGCCCGACAGCAAACGCATCTGGTCACTGGGGCGTATCGAGCAAGGTAATGATGAACTGCTTCGACCCGAGTCGTTCCGACTGTTCACTCAGCGTAATCCGGCGGTCGATCCTTCGCCGATGGAAGAGGATGATGAAGATGTTGATGGCGCGGTAGTTGGGTTGATCAGCATGGTTGCAGGCAGCGGGCAGCCAGATATACCAGGGCCGGAATACCGCTACTTGATCCCTGATGACAGTGACGTTTACTCGGCCAGTGTGCTTTTCGAGCGCAAACGCGTGGCGCTTGCGACCGTCATCAGGCTCCTTCCGCGTGACATTTTCAAGAACGTGGAATTCAAGATTGAGCGGACGCCAAACGGTGAGATGTCAGCGATCGCAACGGCGGGGGAGTTGGCCTTTCTGTCAGAGCGCAAGACATTTAGCTACCAAAGCGAAAACGCTAAAGGCAGCGTTCACTGTGAAATTGATGCTCTTCTGGTTACCGATAAAGTTCCCCTTGCAGGCATTTTGAAAATCAACGTGGTGGCAGATCGCGTCACGCTGGAACTGTTGATTGATCGGCATGAAGTTTTCACCCAACTGGAGGCGTACCGGGAAGTCAGCTACGCACCGCACCCCTGGGTGAACCCGGATTTTGTCGTGGGCATCTGGAAGTGTGAAACCAGATTAACAGTGCGCGGTGAATGGCGGATGAAGGATCTTCACGGCGCCACGTTGGAGTTGTCCAGCTTTATCGCACAACCAGGAATGCTCAAGTCCCCTGAGCGGCTCTTCCCATGGGAGGGGGAGTCGACGGGAGGGGCGCTGGATGTGAATCATATGATGTTTGTCCTGCTGCTCCCTTACACGTCCTACCTCGACATAGGCGACTTGAGAGCTTTTGGGCCGATCAGGGCCGCGCTCGCCAAGGACCTTGCCACCCAGTTACGTATGGATGAAGTGGTCGAGCAAACCATCAAGCTGAATTTCGGTGGCGCAATTTTGAGCCGCGAACAGCATATGCCCAATGACATCATCTGTTTCGGCCACGTCGACCCGCGGTCGACCACGTTCACCGTGACGCCGCTGGAAAAGATCCTGGTCCACGGCGACAAGTTGCAGCTTGCATGCGTGCCTGCGCAAGCCGGTGTGAAGTGGTCGGCCGAGTCGGTCGAGGGGGCGACGGACGACGCGGGCCATTTCGATCAGCATGCCAACGGCTTGTACTTGGCGCCGGGCAGCACAGGCATTCAGGGTGAGTTCACCCGAGTGCGGGTCACCGCCACGGATCCGGTCAGCGGTTTTTTCAGTTCAGCACTGCTCACCGTGGTCAAACACGCCCTTCAGGTCAGCCCTTTGCTGGACGTATGTCAATCGGGCGACGAGGGGGTCAGCCTCAAGGCCGAGCACGTGACCGGTGGTGAACTGCAATGGCGCATCCTGGGCTCACAACCCTTTGGCAAGCTGGCGCATCCGACCGGCACGGCCAACACCTATCACCCTGGCAAGGACGTGGTGGGGAAATCGTTCGTGGTCGAGGAGGTGGAGGTGCGCAACAGCCTGACCGATGAACGCCGGACGCTATGTATCGTCACCCAGATGACCGGGAACCGCCCCGCTGATGTGCTGGTGGACGAACGCGATGACAAGTTGGGCAGAGTCTGGCTTTCCATCAGTGCGGGGGGGGCGGCCGGCGTCAGTGAACTGACAGTCGCGTATGGCCCGGGGCGGATCGACATCGATCAGGGCGGTAAGCCTTACTACCAGGCGACCGCCGAGAGCCCTGCACATTTCTGCGTTGTCCGCGCCGTCTGGCAGCCCATGCCAGGGTTCCCCTTCAGCTTGGAGGGTTTCATCGTGTTGCCGCTGCCCTTGGGTGAGCACATCAACGCTTATCAGGCCCTCGAACAGGCTGCACAACGCGTGGGTGCACGAATGCTGTACAGCACATCAATGGAACAGGGCTAAATCATGGCTACCAATTATCTGTCGGTCATCACGGCTTGGATGAAGCAGCAAACAAGCCATCTTAACTGGGACCTCACATTTGCCACACGTCCCGAGCAACTGAACCAGCTGGTCGAGCAGGCGCATTTCAGTCAGGAGGACAGCGCTTGGGGCGATATCGAAGGCGAGATCGCCCTGCCTGGCTCCGGCGTTACCCATATCCTGACCGGCTACCGCATGGGGCCGCCAGTATTGGCGGCCATGCAGGCAGCGCATGCTTCGGCAAAGGTCCAGCAACGCATCGCCCTTGAGGGTGGTACGCACCTGAGCGTGGACAAGGTCGACGGCCTGCTCGGTCTGGCGGTGCATGATGTGCTGGACCCGCTGCCAGTGTCGCAGGCCCTGGTGCTTGCCAGCGATGCCCAGGGCGTGAGGGCCGACCTGCGCGATGGCACTGATACCGAACTCGATCTGGGCGGCGGCCTGCCCCAGCGCCTGGCCGCCGGGCGCTTCTTCAAGGATGTGCTCAGCGGCCTGGGCAGTGCCCGGCAAGTCTATCCTTTGGTGACGTTCAGGCGGCTGCCCAGCAACCCTTACCTGAACGTGCGCCGCAGTGAAGTACGTACCCATGTCAGTAAAGCCAATGGCACGCCTGCATTAGTCATCTTCGCAGGCGTTGACAACGGGCCGACGGGCGACTTCCCAGGCGAGGACTCCGGGTATCCTTTCCTGTTACCTGACGACCTGGAAACACCGGTGAGCAGCAGTGTGTTGCTGACCTCGCGCTTCCTGCATCGGGCCGCCTACGGTGTCGGCCTTGAGCATATGCTTGAAGGTGGGGCGTTCGACGCCACTTTCGACGCGGATAACAACCTGCAGCGCCTGGATGCCAAGGCTGGTCTGCTGCCTGTGCACCCCGGCACCTATGAGAGCAACGCTTATCAGTTCAGCTGTGAGGCGTTCGAGATTGCCGTGGCCGGCGCTCCGCTTGACGCCGATACCGATGCGCGGATCGCCAGCCAACACGGCCAAGGATGCTGCTGCTGCACATCAGCCCTGAGCAATGCGCAGGGCCAGGAGTCTCAGGCTGATTTCCAATCGCCCCTCAGTATCTCGTTCGAGCGTGATGAAGTACGTCAGCACTGGAAGTCCCACTGCACCCTGTCATTGACCTACAGCGCCAAGCCGAACGGAGCGGAGCAGACTCACACGGCGACCTTCCAGTTCGACCTGCAGACGTTGTTCAACTTGAATGAACCGGCGTCATCCGAGGAAAGCGCCGGCGGCATGCTGCTCGGGCAAGTGTTGTGGCCATGGCAGCAGTCGGCCGAAGTGACCCCTGTCAGTGGCCTGCCGAACAACATGCCGGCCGAACTACGCGAAGAGATCTGCGCGTTTGTCGCGTTCTTGATCAAACAGGCGGTACTGGAAGGCCTGGCCAAGCAGCTGACCGCGTTGATTCCGGAGCAAGTGCTGGACGGCGTCACGTTGGCGGGGTGGTACAAGCTCGCGCCGTTCCGGCACGAATTGCCCAATGGCATGGCCTTGTTTGCCAGTGACGGTGGCGCTGCCGGTTTTCGTATCGTCGATCCACCCATCACACTGGCCCCGGCACAGCGTCATGCCTTTACCGTCAACCCGCCGCTGGAAAACGTGACATGGTCGTTGCGGGAGCTCCCTGGCAGCGTCGGTGACCTTGGCCGGATCGATCCCGCTACCGGTGACTACCGGGCTCCTCCAGCGCATGCCATGGGAAGCGAGCCGATGCGCGCCACGGTTGTCGCCACTGACTCGAAAACCGGCCAGAACAGCACCACCCTAGTCACCGTGGTGCCCTCTGCAATGACGGTCAACCCGCTGGTTCAGGTGTGCTACGTCGATGACGCTTTTCCACTGACGGCCGGCACCCTGGGCGGAGCCTTGGAGTGGTCGGTGGCTGACGCCGGGGAGGACGGACGCGGTTCGGTAGCCCCCGATGCTGATGGCAAGCGTTGCACCTACACCACAGGTGCCAAGGTTGAAGGCAACGAAACCTATGTACTCGACGAAGTCAGGGTGCGCAACACGCTGACAGACGAGGTGCGCTCGACCTATGTGCTGGTGCGCCAGCGCGGCCCGGAGATCGCGGTGACGCTTACCCAACGGCCAGACGGCAAGTTCCAATTGCAGGGCCGCGCCTACGGTACGGACCTGGTGGACGTGGAGTGGAAACTGCCGATTGATGGTACTGGCACGATCGATGGCGAGAAAAACGACCAATACACGCCGCCCTTCGCTGATTCCGACGCGCGTTTCACCCTGATCATCGGCAAATGGGTGCTACCGGATTCCGAGTTCATCTTCGAAGGCCACCTGCTGCTGCAGCTGCCTTTGTCACAGCATTTTGCAGCCATGCATCGCGCCGCCAGCCCGGCAGGCCTGCGCGTGGCCCCTGCACCGTCGCTTGGAGGTTGAAGCCATGTTCTATTCATTGGAGCAACTGCTTGAAAAAATGAAGCAAGGATCGATGACGCTTGGCTGGGGCGCAGTCGCGGTGTACAGCCGTCGCCAGCTCAATCGTTTGCTCGAGCAGCAGTATCTGCAACGCCTTGCGGAGAACAACTTTCTTCCACCGTTCAGCGACATACTCAAGCGCAAGGCGGTGGGTCAGACAGTCTCGGTGGAAGGGCTCGAGTTCGGCACGCCGATGTTGTCATTCAGCAGCGCCTCGGTCAGCGACTCCAAGGCCACGCTGACCTTGAACATCATCAGCGGCACGCTGACCTTCAACGGGGAACTGCTGCGCAGCTATGTAATCACCGAAGCGCAGGGGCATTCGCTGACAATGGAGGTCGACCTCCAAACCGTGCGCGGTGAGGTGGCCCCCTATGGTCGGGTCGCGCTGAATCTGGCCAAGGGTGCGAAGTTCACCAGCAAGCTCTTCGATGATGAGGAGGAAGACAAGGACCACCTCCACCAACAGCTGGACAGGGCATTGGGAGATTGGCTAGGCGCCATGCCAGCGCGCTGCGTGATGTTTGAATTGGGCACGGTGGACTTCGCCGGTTATGACGAGTTGACCCCTACGAACTTCATACTGCGCACCCAAGCGGCCCCCGGGGCACGTATACGAAATGCAGACAATTACGGTGATGGCGCAGTGCTGGTGTTCATGCGCCTGCGTGGCAACGCTACTGATGGCGAACAGCCCGATGGCGCATACCCTTATCTGCTCCCCGAAGGCGACTATTCGGCCACGCTGGTGCTGAACAAGGATCTGTTGAAGCACGCTTCCGCAGAAGGCTTCGAGCTGCTCGCTACCCTGCTGTTTCCGGAACTCAATGCTTTCGTCAAGACGGCAGACCACACGCCGCTGGATCGAGCCCTGTTCGGCAATATAAACCCGTTGCTGATGAGCATGAAGGTTAAGCCGGCCATGGGTACGGTTGTGCCGGCGGGCCAAACGCATCAGTTCGAACTGTACGATGGCGAGGACAAGGAGCAAAAAGCCAGCGCCTGGTCAGCGCTCAATCCACAAAGCCATGACGATAAAGGGCATGGCACGATCAACGCCGATGGCCTCTACACTGCCCCCGCTGCGGACGAGGTAGGGGAGGATGTGCTGAACGTCATCATCACGGCGGAATTCAAGAAAGGTAACGATACCTACAAGGCCTCTGCTCGCTTGCTGGTGACGTCCGCGCAGGTACTGGCGATGCCCGTTGCTGGCGCCTATCAGCCCAGGCAGAGTGCAAATGGCATAGATGTGTGGAACGCGGGCAATGATCCGGTCAGATTCCGATTGCTGGGCCAGCCTTTGGGCGAGCTGGCGTATGTGGGAGGCGGGCGATCAAGGTTCGTACCGGGTGGACAAGCCCAGCGGCGAGTCATGAGTGTGCAGGAACTGCAGGCTGAGTCGGCGGAGCAGAACCGCACTGCTCTCGTTCTGGTTCACAACCAGCCCCTGGTGGCGCTCGACCCACCCTTCGTGCCGAAACAGGCCTTCGGTGGCACCACCCAGCTACGCGAAGTGAACCGCATCATGCCCAATGAACAGCGGCGCTGGCGAATGTTGTCAGGCCCCGGCAACGTGTCCCCATCGGGGCAGTTCACGGCCTCTACACAAGGCATACAGCAACCCAATGTGGTGGCCTGTGAAGTGGTGCGCAATGGCGTGGTATTCGCATCGGGCTATAGCGTGCTGAAAGAGACGCCGGTAAAGCCACTGAGCAGCTGGGTGGCACTGCAGCGCTTCACCGTCACGGTTGGCAAAAGCCCCGAGGGCGTGCGCGGGACAGTCGGCTCCAGTGGCTTCCAGCAACTGGAACTCGAGTTCACCGTGGAAACCTTGCAAGCGGATGGCGCGGACTACAAGTTGAGTCCGGCAGAAATTGCCACGCTCACGCTTTTCGACCGCGCAGGGCAGAAAGTTGCCAGCCTGTGCGACAACGAGGAAGGAATCGGCAAGGAGTATGGCAATGTCTGGCGTACCAGCCTGACAAAAAACCGGTTCGTATTGGCCAATGAAGGCCCCATGCAATCTGCAACGCCGCGTGGTCCGGAGGACCGGACCATACGCCAGACGCTCCACCTGCACCGCCGCGGAACGTCGGGGTCGCAAGTGTTTTACGCGGGTTTCAAGTCCGCGAGTGGCAGGTGGTTTTATTCCAATGACACGGATCATCGCAACGCCACCATCGAGGTTCAGGTGCGGACACCGGAGCCGTACAAGTCCAGCGATTATACGTTGACTCGCAAGCGTGTGGTTGGTGGTGGTGCAGTTATGGATCCTCCAGGCGTCCCTGTGGACCCGCAACATGAAGCCTTCGACCTGCACCCGGTCACTGAAGATTACTGGTTGCTGGACTACCGGAGCGGGACTTTCTATACAGCGGAGTTCATAAAATCCAAGGCGAGTGATGAGGATGGCGATGTCAACACGTCGATCGCTCGCTGGGAAAGCCCTTACTCGAATGAGCGCTTCTACAGTTACACGGGATATATGTTCCAGAATCATGGCGAGCCGGAACCCACTGCTGTTTCTTCGATAAACGAATCAAGGACCTGCTGGGGACGGAAGATTACCATCGCCCGGTGCGCTCGGAATACGAAGCGGGGCTGTTGGTGATCGCCAACCACCGAAACATGAATCGTGAGCTGGGTGAGGTTGATCCGAACGTGCTGTCGAAACTGTCCAAGCCATTACGCGTGCAGTTACATGATGCACTGGGGCATGTCCATGTGGTGCAACTCGATTATCTGCCTTCCACCACAATCGGTGATCGAAACGTATTGGTGCACAGCGTGCCTTCACGGCCAACGGCCGGCGATGACTCGATCATTCGCCTGGGTAACTTGAATGCGGGGGAGTCGGTATGAAATCAACAACCTTGAACAGCGTTTTCGCCTGTTTGCTCTCTGTGTGTAGCTTTGCCTGGGCCGATCAACCGAATTTGCCCAAGCAGCTCAATAGCAGAATCGAGTTTGCGCAAAAGATGGATGGCGAGCAGATGCCTGGCGGCCGGCAATGCTCAATCGGTATTCCGGAAAGTGGATACAAGCTTAATAAAATGTCCGATGCCGGGTGTGGCAATGACGTTGTGACGTTCTTCAGATTCGTCGATGTCCCGTCCACGACGAGCGTGCATTTATCATCCGAGCGGAGTTGCTCGGGGGGGGACTGGACGTTTGGTGTGCAGGCAATCAAGCACCCCACCACCTCGAAGTGGGTGGACATTCGAACGCTCAGAGGCGTGGACGTAGGAACTATCCTCCAACCGGGCCTGATTAAAAGTCATGATCGCTACAGTAGCGGAAATATTGAAGGCAAGCTGAGTTGCGCAGTTGTCTATGCGCCAGGAGGCTCCGCCTCTGTCGCAGAGGGAGAGCGACCATGAGCGCATCCACCGCTGTGCACTCCAACGCTTTCAATTTCTCTGCCTATATTGAAACCGGTGTCGATCCGCGTACCGGTCAATATACGATGTCCATCAAACTGCCTGCATTGAAGGGCAACGCCCTGCAGGGCCCGGATTTCGGTCTGACGTTGTTCTACAGCCCGTTGAACAACGAGGATTCCGGGTTCGGCAAAGGCTGGAATCTGCAACTTACGCAAGTGCGCAATAACCTCGTGACGCTGAGCAACGGTGAGTCTTACAAGATTACCGGTACCTCCTCGTCTACCGGGCGCCTGGAAATGAGCGAGCAGAAGCTGCGGCACTTCGACCTGTACCCGGAACCTGCAGGCCCCGACGGTGCCGAGCGTTTCCGTGTGGAGCATCGCTCCGGCCTGGTCGAGGTGCTGAAAACGATGGGCTCGGGCGCAGGCCAGGTTGCCTTGCCCGTCGAACTGCATTCGCCGCTTGGCCATGTGCTGTACCTGCAATACACGCCTTTTCAGAACGGTCACGTGCTGCTGAGTGAGGTGCGGGATGAGGATGAAACACTGCTGACGTTGCAGCGTGTGGGCAACAGCCGCGTCGAAATCCTGTGCTATCCCTACGGGGGCGCGGGCGGCGACCCGCTGGCGCGCTATGGCATGACCTTGAGCGGCAGCGACTTGCGGGTCAGCGAGATCACCCTGCCCACGGCCAACCAGGCACGTTGGCGATTCACCTATCGGGATGTGCGTGGGTACCTTTGTGTGAGCGAGGTGCGTACGCCTTTTGGCGGCCACGAGCGGATTTTTCACGAGGACGCCGGGCACCAATTCCCGCCCAGCGCCAACCGGGCCAATCTGCCACGGGTCACCCTTCACGAAACGCTGCCAGGTTTTGGCCAGCCTGCCAGCGTGGTGCGCTATGAATACCCCGACGCGCACAATTTCATCGGTGGCGGCAGTACGGTTCCTTGGTCTGATGAAGGCCTGGACAACCTTTACCGGGTAGACAAGGGGTATACCTACCAGACCGTTGAGCGTCATGAAGTGCAGGGTAGAACCGTGCGTTCGATCACGCGTACGTTCAACCGTTTTCATCTGCTGACCGACCAGGACACCGTTCAGGGAGACAAACGGCTGCAGGCGTTCAGCGTCTATGGGGAAGTGGACGGTTCGTTCGATCAGCAGCCGCCTTTCTTCCAGTTGCCCCACCAGGAAACCCAACGCTGGTCACTGGTCAGCAACCCTTTGAAGCAGCGCGAAGAAACGCAGGCGACAACCTACGATACCCACGGCAACGTGCTCACTCGCTTACTGCCGAACAAGGTGCTTGAGACCAATGTCTGGTATCAGGGCGCAGAGGAAGGGGACCCGCACGGTTTCGTGCGCAACCTGAAATCCAGGGAGGTGAAGCCTGCAGCTACAGGGCAGGGCAGTGCGCGTACCTTGATCCAGCAGTACCAGTACAGGCAGTTGACGCCGCTGGGCGGCTACCTGAAGAAAGCCTGGCGGTTGGTCGATGTCGAGACACTGAGCGAGCCTGGCGCACAGCCTGGCGAATTCCACGAAAAAGTGGCCAGGGTGTATTTCGACGCCACTGCCGAGCCATTCAGCTATGGTCGAGTGCAGTTGCAGACCCTGAGTTACCCGGGCGACGAGCCGGGCAAGGCCCTCGACACCGCAACGCATTACGTTTACAGCCTGCCTGACGACACGCGTGCATTGCAGACCCTGCAAACGCAGGTAGGTTTTGACGGCGAAACCAAGACCATTACCTTGCAGCATGGCCTTGAAACGGGTGAGCCGGTGCTCAATCGGGACGATAACGATGTCGAAATCCGCTATGAATACGATGCTTTGCGCCGAGTGGTTGTTGAAATCGTTGCGCTAGGCAAGCCAACCGAGGCTTACCGTCAGTATAAGTATTTCCTGTGCGCTTACGACAACGAGCAGGCTCAGCAATGGGCGTCCGATGTCAAGCAGGTAGAGACCCATACCCTGTTCGACGGCCTCAGTCGCCCGGTCTTCGAAGAGCGTGAAGACCGGGACAGCGCCACGTTCGCCGGTGCATCCCGGCCTATTTATCGCGCGCAATACGACGAGCTCGGCCAGCTGTCGAAGGAAACAGAGATCGATTGGCTGGGTGATCGCCTGCTCGAGTTGACCAGCACCTACCACTACGACGACTGGGGTCAGCAGTACAGTGTCACGCTGCCTGAAGGTGTGACCGAGGTCGAGGAAGTCGACCAGGTGGCAAGCAAGGATGGCCCGGTGCATCGCACCTGGCGAGAAGTGGGTGGGGTACGCTGTAGCGGTATCACCGAAACTTGGCAAAACCTGTTTGAAAAACCGTCGCGGATCGAGCGTTTTGCCCTCGACGGCAGTACTGTTGTCAGTCTGCAGGTCAATGAATACGACGGCCTCGGTCGCCTCAGCGCGGAAAAACGCGGGAGCGGTACCGGCCAGCGCATCGACCAATATCGCTATGACGTTTTTGACCGTGTTATACAACATGACCTGTCGGACCGTGCCAACAAGGTTTATCGTACGTACGCCCTTCATAGTCGCAATGACCTGCCTGAAAGCATCAGCGTGGGTAGTTCCGAGGCGACGGCGCGGTTGCTCGGTCTGCAGAAATTCGATGGCCTCGAGCGGCGCATCATGGCGACGACAGGCGGACGGCGACAGGTGTTCGAGTTCGCCCCGGGCGAACGGCAACCGTGCAGGGTGCGAGCGGCTGACGGCAGGGTGATCGAATACCAGTATGACCCCTCGCTCAGTGAGGAGCCGGTAACGCGGGTGTTGGCCGGAAAAACCGCGCAATATGACTACGACCCTAAAAACGCCAGGCTGAGGCATTGCGAAGAGAACAGTGCTGACGATGGCACCCGCTATCTCATGGACCGTGACTACTTCCTCGGCAATGGTGAGGTCCGGACAGAGACGCGGACCGTGGAAGGTGAAGCCTTCACCATGGTTTACGACTACAGCTACCGCAGTCGCCTGCGCGGTTACCTGGACGTGCTGAACCAGATGCAGTGCTACGAATATGACGACTTCGGCCGCCTGGTGAAAACTACGTTGAGCGCGCCGGTGGCTGCGAACTCCCGCTACCGGATGCGTCGTGAACCAGCAGCGCAGCAGTTGTTGCTGATATCGACGTTCGAGTATGACGAGCAGGGGCGCATGGCGTCCTACTCCACGCAGGATGTCGTGACGGGGCAGGCGTTGACCACCCGGCTTGATTATGACGAGTTCGACAGAGAGATACTCCGTACCTTCGATTTTGGCGACACCCTGCAAACCCTCAAGCAGGATTATGACCAGTTCGATTGCCTGAACTATCGAATCCTGGAAGAGCTCGACAAGAACGCTGACCCGAGCGACGCCAAGCTGCTGCGTCACGAAACATACCAGTATGATCGGCGTGGTAGGCTGCAGATATACACCTGCACGGGCCCCGCGGCGCCTGTCGACCCCTCCGGTAAGGTTATTGCCCGCCAGACGTTCGGCTTCGATGCGGTCGACAACATCACCTCGGTCATCACCCAGAGCCCTGGAGAGAGCCCACTGCGAACGCTGTACGAGTTCACCAATATCGCCGACCCGGCGCAACTGACCAGAATCGTCCCACCTGCCCCGCTGCTGCCTGTTGAACTGGAGTACGACTTGAATGGCAATTTGACCAGGGATGAGCAAGGCCGGGTGTTGATCTATGACTCACTCAACCGCCTGCTGGGGGTCGAGACCTCCACAGGTGAACACTGCCTCTATCATTACGACCCCGAGAACGTCCTGTCCGGGACCTCATCTGGCTGAGGGCTTACGCTGAAGCAAGGCCGGTGTCATGGCCGGCCTTGTTTTGCTAGCGGTAGCGAATGGTAAAGTTCAGGGCCCCTTTGGCAAGGCCAGCACCTACTGCGCTGCTCGCCTCCAGCTGATAGAAGCGAGCCTCGAAGTCCAAGGGTACCTCGCCCTTCTTCAAGGGTATCAGTTCGTGCTCCGTGCCCAGTTGCATCGGCTTCCCGGCGTAGAGCATCTGGATGCCCACGCCGCGTGCATCGGAGTCGTCGGTCAGGCTGAACACGTGTTCTCCCGCGGGGCCTACTGGCTTTGAACCATTGATGCCATGGAGCTCGATGGTGGCCAACGTCTCATTGTCCGGATCGCTATCCACCTGGCAATTGCTCAAGCGAATCCGGAAAGGCTTCGCGGTCGTGGTGAAGCCCGGGCCGGTGAAGTCTTTGGTGTTCCATTCGCCGAGATCCACCGGTAAGGCGCTGGTCGCAGCGAGTACATCGCACTGGGTCTGGATGATCGATGCCCGCAGGCTGAATTCGAGTACCTTGCCCAGGCCGGTATCCACGTGGCCAGTGATCAGTGGGCCGTCCACTACATGGATCCCAGGTGACAAGTCGCCCGTCTTGACCAAGGTGAGAGTGTGGTTAAAAAAGAACATCTCGACGGGGGCCAACCTCACTTGCTCGTACCAGGAGGTGAATGGCACATAGGGTGAAGGTTCCGGGTTGAATTGGTCGGTTCCCCCCTGAAACGGAAGCCCCATCATTATGATTGCGCCGACGCCTGGGATGCTGGTGTTCAGGATAGGCGCATCCGAAAGGTGGCTGTCAACAGTGGCTATGGGGGGGTGAACACCGAAGGAGGCTGCCATGTCGAAGTTGATTCGCTTGCCCTTGGGATCACAGGTAAGGACCAAAAGGTTTCTGTCAGGAAGAGACGTTGATCCGAAAGTGGCGATCGTTCTGCCGATCCGCGCGTCGCGCGGGACGTAGAGGGTGCCCAGGTCCCGTTCATATTGCATGATCCCGGCGCTGCGCAGGGGGTCGAACCAGCACCGCTCGTCTCGGTCGGACGTTGCCATAGCCTGAGCTGCTGGCCAGACCAGCGCCATCAGCAAGGCTCGGCGCAGGTTTTTCTTGATGTCTTTCATGGCTTTCCTGAAGCGCGTAGGGCAGCCACTTGCGAGGCTGCCGTGCGATTGATTTGCTAGATACAGGTGAGGGTTTGCAGGCGATAACCGTCGACCAGCGGAGCGGCCAGCGGGTCGACGTTTAGCTGGCAACTGGCCTCGGGCTGGTCGCCCCAGCTCACCAGCAAGGGGTGATCCACACTCGGGCTGGTGAGCATGACTACGCCGGCTTGCCCAACCATGCCGATCGGCTCGCCGTCTTTACCCAGCACCTGGGCACCAAAGGGCAGGGGCTGGCCGCCCGCGCCGTGCAGGGTCAGCACCAGGCGCGAGACGCGGCTGGCCTCAAAGCGTCGTTTCACCACTGCACCTCGCCGTGGCACCACTTGTGCGGTGCCATTGTCGATTTGCACATCAGGGTCCAGGCGGTCGGTTTCCAGCACGATCGCGTTGGCCCTGTAAGGTTGCAGGTGGGGCAGCAGTGCATAGCCGTGCGCATCGGTGCGGGTGCCGACCGCGTTCTGCAGGCCGACATCGGCCACGCCGGGGACTTCGACCAAGGCTGCGGTATCACCCAGGTAGCGACCGAATGCCAGCCCATCCGCGTGCAGCAGCACAGCGCCACTGGCATTCAACGACAGGCTGCGATAAACGCTGCCCTCGGTAATACCACCACTCAAGCTTGCGTAGGGCGCCTGGTGGCCGAGGGACAGGGCCGCAGTTTTACGGTCGCTTTCGTCACGGCTGAGGCTGGCGCTGTAGCTGAGTGCGCGTTCGGTGTCATTGCCGCTGAGCGTAGCGCGTTGGCTGTGGCCTCTGGCGTTGTGCTGCAGGCCGAAAGAGGCATTGAGGGGGCGGCCGAAATGCAATGGCATCGACACGCTCAGGCCGAACTGGCGATCGCTGCCGTAGCGGTCGGCCAATGACTGTGAGGCGAACAGGCTGTAACTGACACCGCGGTGATGGGTGTTGAAATTGAACTGATATTGCCGCTGGCTAGCACTGCGCTGCCAGTAGTCCTGTTGTGACAAGGTGAGGGTCATCGAACTGCTCCTGCCCAGGCTCTGGTGCACAGATGCCTCCAGCCGACTACGGCGGCCGCCGCTGAACTTTGCGTCATTGCTGCGCTGGCGCAGCGCCTCATCGAAGTCACGGTAACCTTGTGTCGAATAGCGGTAACCTGCGAAACGCAAGTTGGTATTGCTAGTGAACGCTTTACCGTACTTCAGTGCGTAGCTCGTACCCTGCACATCGCGCTCATGGGTGTTGTCTATTGTGCTGAATGCCTGAGTAACGTCGAAGGCCAGCGCCCCAAAGTTGCCGAGGTCCTTGCTCAGGCCCAAGTTGCCCGCGCGGTAGAACTCACTTGCCATCAACCCGCCGTAAAGGGTGGTGTTCCACTGGGTGCCAAGTGCCAGTGTGCCCTGCCAGAGCAGGGGGGTGTCGAGTCGAGAAGAAGGATTGTAGCGCCCCAAGGTTGCACTGTAGCGCCAGACACCCGGTCGCATCAGGCTGTTGATGGTCGAGAATGGCTGTATGAACCGCCGTACCTGGCCATCGGCCTCGGTCAGGACGACTTCCAGCTCGCCACTGCCTGCTGTGCTGAGATCGTCGATGGCATAGGGCCCGGCGCTGACGTATGTCGAATAGATCGGATAGCCATTCTGCCAGACCTCGACCTTTGCCCGGCTTTGCGCTACCCCGCGAATGATGGGGGCGTAACCGCGCTGATTGTCGGCCAGCATGCTCATGTCAGACGCCACACGCATACCCGAGATCGGGACTGAGCGAAACACGTCGCTGTCGGTGAAAGTTTCGCCAAGGGTCAGATTGGCACGGGTACCCGGAATATCCCGCTGAGCGAAAGTTTGCACTCTGGTCCATTCACGCCCGCCCTGGCTGTCGTGGCGCCAGGATTGTGTGCTGCGCAGGCGCCACTCGCCTAGATTGACGCCAGTGTTCAGGTACAGGTCGCCACTGTTGAAGCGGCCTGCGTAGCGATTGTTGCCTTGCAGGGTCGACGCTTGGTAGCTGATGAAGGCGGCATTGATACCGCTTTCCCAGCGAGACGGGTCGACCTGCCCGGCGCTGTCTCGGCGCATGGCGATCTGGGGGATTGAAATGCCCAAGTGCAGCTCCCCCGGTGAAAAGATGACTTGCGCGCCCGGCACCACTGCCGTGAGGTCCAGGCAATCTTTGCTCTGATCATCCGGGTTGGCCAGCGCTTCCAGGCGCAGGCCCCATTCGCCGAGCAGCTTTGCGGCAAGGCAAGGTTGCAGTTCGCCGTCCGGGTTCGGCTGGAAGTCGAGCTCATGTTGACCGACCGGTTCGAGGTTGACCTGCACGCTGACGCGGTAAACGCCAGGCGCCAGTGCCTGGTCGCTGGTGAGTTTGCTCAGGGACCAGACGCCAACCTCTTCAGGCTGGCCCGGTACCTGGCGCAGGAAGCCGCTCTGGAACCCTGAGTCTGCGTGTGCGCACGGCAGTGCGAGCAAGGCCGAGCCACCCAACACGCGCAACAGTGCGCTGCGCGGGCTGTGCGAAATGCACCAGCGTAGTGAGGGGAGGAACATGGTGATGTCCTTTGTTGCTGCGAGGCCGGCCCTAGTTGGGCAAATGAATAGGTGAAGTCAGCGGGGTGGTATATCCACCGTAGTCATTGATAACGGAAAATTCGGCGCGCAAGCCGGCGGTTCGGGTAATACCGTCAACGGGGTAATCCTGTGCAGCGAAGGGCGCTACCATGGCGGTGTTCCTTAGTTTGTGTTGCTGCCCTGGGCCATGCACGTTCAGGCGAATGAAGGTGACATGAAACGGTGAGGAGTTATCAACCCGCAAATAGGGCTTACCGTTTTTTTCTATCAATGAAAACTTCAGGGATTTCAATTGGCTGGTGGACGAACCTTTCAGTTGCTGCGGTCGATAAAACATCTTGATGCGGGTTCGCATCGCAATGTTGAGGGTGTTGCCAGGCGCGTCACTGGCTTCGGGTATTTCCTGAACATTGAGGAAAAACAGCGACTCGCGATCGTCGGGCAGTGTGCGAGGTAGTCCATTGATTTGCACAAGCTGCTCTTTGCCGGGTGGCAATTTGAACAACTGTGGTGCTGGCAGAAACGGTACGGCGGTTGTATTGTCATCGGCACTGGTGTTGATCCACGTCTGCACGGCATATGTCTGCGTGCTGGGATTGCGCACGACCACCGTTGTATTGCGCTTGTCACTGTGGAACACCAGTCGGGTATTGTTCAAGGCCAACGCCGCCTGGGCACTGGTAATGGGCAAGGTGTACAGCAATATGGCCATGCAGGCGCCCATGAACGGGCGCAGGCATGCCGCCGCTGGAAATAAGCCGGGCATGAAGGAGGTTCCTTTGGGACCCAGACGCCGAGGACGCCTGGGTGATGCAACGAAGCGAAGTGACACGCCAGGTCAGGCCGGGCGCGCTTTCTATCAGATGATATCGACGGTGAAGGTTACCACTGCAGAGGCTACGCCAGCGGTCACCGTAGGCGCAATGGAGCGGTAGTAGGCGTTAAACGACAGGCGCGTTTCATCAGTGTTATTCAGATCATACGCATCAGTGGCGATGCCGGGCTTGATGACTTTGCTGTCTTTATCACGCAGCGAAATGGCCACACCTTTTGCGCCGTCAGAGCCTCCTGTCACCGCGAAGTAGTCACCGCTTGGATCGGCGGTACCGGTGAAGGTGACGGTAGCGCTGTTGTCAGCGAAGCCGCATTTGGCCCCATCGCGAATTACCAGATCGAAGCGTTTGCCAACATATTCTTCACCCACGTTCTCGAACTTGCTGGCTGGCACGTCACCCAGGCGGATAGCGCTGACGGGACTGTTGTCACCAGGATTGACGATTTCAATCGGGCAGCCGTCGGCGGTAATGCGGCCTTCGAAATTCAGGGTGCTGGTGCTGGCGAAAGCCGAAGTGCCTGCGGTGAGGGTAAGCAGGCCGAGCGAAAGTGCCACGAGGGATTGTTTCATGGGTTCGATAATTCCTGAGTCAAGTTGTGATGGAGTACTGCTGAAGTCACGGCTATATGTGGGGCGTTATGCATTGCCACTGCTGCGCTTCGGCGCTGATTCTATTGATGGTACTTGGTTTATTTCAATGGGAATTTAAGCCGTTTATTTGTTATTTATTTATGTATAGGGGGCGGGGTTATTTACTGTTGTATTTTCTGTGTGTGGTGGCGGATATTTACCGATGCTGCGTTGAGTGCTGTGGGTGCAATAAGTGTTTTCTGAATTATGATTGGGATGCGTTACCGTCAGAGGGCATAACGTAATTGCAAGTAAGAGGGGCAAGCGGGGGAGCGGCGGGCGAGCGCAGGAGAACAGTTGTGTGCTGGCGACAAGGCAGAGGTGGCGCGGTGCCGAGAAGGTGCAGACGCCTCGCGGTGCAGGGTCGAGGCGTCGGGGAAAGGTTGCTAGTGCGAGCTGTCGCCGCCATTGAAACTCAGCAGTTGTTTTTCCTGGTGCCAGTCAAAAGGTTCATCGGCCTGTTCGGCCTCATAGCGACGCTCTTCCAGTTGCTGGTAGAGCGCCAGCTCATCATCCGGCATGAAGTGCAGGCAGTCGCCGGCAAAGAACCACAACAAGTCACGCGGGACCAGATGGGCAATCTGCGGGTAGCGCTGGATCACCTGGCAGATCAGGTCCTGGCCCAGGTACTGGCTTGCCAGCGGGTCCTGTGGCAGCAGCGTGAGCAGTTCGTCGAAGCGTTCGAGGAACAGGGCGTGGCTTTCTTCTGGCACCTGCTCTGCTTCACCCAGTGCCACCAGGATGGTGCGCAGGTGCTGGAGCAGTTGCAGGTGATATTCCAGGTGGGGGGTGGCCATGGAATGGGTCCTCGGTATGGCTGAAACGGGGGGCGGAGTATACGCCGCCCCCCGTTGCCCGCGAAGGGTCAGCGCACTTTGCCCGGTTCAGGTAGCAGCTGCGCCTTGTCGAAGGCATCGACATCGATCACCTTGCGGCGCGCCTGTTCGGCCTCGTGCAGGCGCTGGCCTTCGCCCGGCTGCAGCACGCCGGCCTCGACGGCGGCGTCGATGGCGGACTGGCCAGGTGCAGGCTGTACTTTTCCTTCTTTGATGGCCTGGTGCAATGCTTTACCTGTTGGCGCCGCATCGTCCAGCAGGTCGCTGGCCCTTTGCAAGGCTGCAACCGGGTCATCTTCGCCCTGCGGGCGATAGCAGCCCGCCAGCAGTTCTTCCAGCGCCGGGTCGCCCTTGCGACGGCCAATCAGCTCTGCCACTTCGGCATCCAGTTCATCGCAGGGGCCGGTATGGCGACGGCCGAAGGGGAACACCAGCACCCGCAGCGCGCAGCCGACGAAGCGGTTGGGGAAGTTGTCGAGCAGGCGGTCCAGCGCGCGCTCGGCCTGGCCCAGGCTTTCTTCCATGGCCCAGCGCAACAGCGGCTGCAGGTGTTCAGGGGAGCCCTGGTCGTGGTAGCGCTTGAGCGCAGCGCTAGCAAGGTACAGGTAGCTCAGCACATCACCCAGGCGGGCACTGAGGCGTTCGCGGCGCTTGAGCGCGCCGCCCAGCAGCATCATCGACAGGTCGGCCATCATCGCGAAGGCGGCAGCCTGGCGGTTGAGCGCGCGGAAGTAGCCCTGGCTCAAGGCATCACCGGGCACGCGCTCCAGGCGACCCAGGCCCAGGTTCAGCACCAGCGTGCTGGCAGCGTTGCCGGCGGCGAACATGATGTGCTTCATCAGCAAGTCGTCAAACTCGCGCAACGCCTGCTCACGGTCTTCGCGCCCGGCCAGGGCCATTTCCTTGAGCACGAACGGGTGGCAGCGGATGGCGCCCTGGCCGAAGATCATCAGGTTGCGCGAGAGGATGTTCGCGCCTTCGACGGTGATGAAGATCGGCGCCCCTTGCCAGTTGCGCCCCAGGTAGTTGTTCGGGCCCATGATGATGCCCTTGCCGCCATGCACGTCCATGGCGTGCTGGATGCATTCGCGGCCGCGCTCGGTGAGGTGGTACTTGAGGATCGCCGACAGTACCGAGGGCTTTTCGCCCAGGTCCACGGCCTTGGCCGTGAGCAGGCGTGCGCTGTCCATCAGCCAGGCGTTGCCGCCGATACGAGCCAGCGACTCCTGGATGCCTTCGAAGGCCGCCAGCGGCACATTGAATTGCTCGCGGATGTTGGCGTACTGGCCGGTGACCAGGCTGGTGTACTTGGCGGCGCCGGTACCGACTGCGGGCAGGGAGATCGAGCGGCCGACCGACAGGCAGTTCATCAGCATCATCCAGCCCTTGCCGAGCATGGCCTGGCCGCCGATGAGGAAGTCCAGCGGTACGAATACGTCCTTGCCGCTGTTGGGGCCGTTCATGAACGCGGCGCCCAAGGGCAGGTGACGCTTGCCGATATCCACACCCGGGGTGTCGGTGGGGATCAGTGCCAGGCTGATCCCCAGTTCCTCCTGTTCGCCCAGCAGGTGGTCAGGGTCGTATGCCTTGAACGCCAGCCCCAGCAGCGTCGCGACGGGGCCCAGGGTGATGTAGCGCTTCTCCCAGTTCAGCCGCAAGCCGATGACTTCCTCGCCCTGCCATTGGCCTTTGCAGATGACCCCCGTGTCGGGCATCGCGCCGGCGTCGGAGCCGGCCAGCGGGCCGGTCAGGGCGAAGCAGGGGATGTCATCGCCGCGGGCCAGGCGCGGCAGGTAGTGGTTGCGCTGCTCGTCGGTGCCGTAATGCAGCAGCAGTTCGGCCGGGCCCAGCGAGTTGGGCACCATCACCGTGGAGGCGAGGTCGCCGCTGCGGGTGGCCAGCTTCATGGCTACCTGCGAGTGGGCGTAGGCGGAAAAGCCTTTGCCGCCGTACTCCTTGGGAATGATCAGGGCGAAGAAGCCATGGTCCTTGATATGCGCCCAGGCTTCGGCTGGCAGGTCCATGTCCTGGCCGATCTGCCAGTCGCTGACCATGGCGCACAGTGCTTCTGTGGGGCCATCGATGAAGGCCTGTTCTTCATCCGTCAGCTTGGGTGCCGGATAGGCGAGCAGGGTGCGCCAGTCGGGGCGACCGCTGAACAGCTCGCCGTCCCACCACACGGTGCCGGCGTCGATCGCTTCGCGCTCGGTCTGCGACATCGGCGGCAGGGTGCGCTGAAACCAGTTGAACACCGGGCCGGTGAATACCTTGCGGCGCCAGTCCGGCAGCGCGACCAAAGCGACTTTGAGCGCCAGCACGATCCAGATCAACGTCAGCAGCCAGCCAGGGGCACTGCTGAAAATGCCCATCAGCAGCACATACGCCGCCATGGTGCCCAGGATCTGCAAGGGCGCCAGGCGCCGGTGCGTGAGGTACGCCGCGCCGACCACCAGCACTACCAACCACAACAGCAACATAATCGGTCCTCCTTGGAACCAAGGGCTTGAGCCGTCCCGGATAGCTTAGACGCAACGCCGGGAACGACAGGGTCAGAACAGTGACAGGGTGTGGCGGCGGGAGTTTCAGATCCTTGTTTTTCCGTACTTGCCCAAATCGCCGGCAAGCCAGCGCCCACAGGTCACCACGGGTTGAAGGTTTGCGTGGTACTTATGAGCGCTGGCTTGCCGGCGATCGGGCCGGTACAGGCGACGAAACTCTGGAGTAGACTGTGCCACCTGCGCATTCATAAGGACGTTGCCATGCTGAAGATCTGGGGCCGCAAGAATTCGAGCAATGTACGCAAGGCGCTGTGGATCGCCCACGAACTGGGCCTTGATTTCGAATCCATCGACGCTGGCGGCGCCTTCGGCGTGGTCAATGAGCCGCACTACCGCGCCCTTAACCCCAATGGCCTGGTGCCGATGCTCGAAGATGGCGACCTGACCCTGTGGGAGTCCAATACGATCGTCCGCTACTTGTGCGCCGAGTACGGCGCCCAGCAGGGCTGGTACCTGGCAGACCCGCGCCAGCGCGCCCTGGCCGACAAGTGGATGGACTGGACCACCTCATCCTTCGCCGCGCCGTTCCGCCCGCTGTTCTGGGGCCTGCTGCGCACCCCGCAAGACCAGCGCGACTGGGTTGCCATCAACGCTGCCCACAAACAGTGCGCGCAGTTGCTGGCCATCGCCGACGAAACCCTGGCCACACAACCGTACTTGTCCGGTGACCAGATCGGCATGGGCGACATCCCACTGGGTAGTTTCATCTATGCCTGGTTCGAGATGCCCATCGAACGCCCGACCATGTATCACCTCGAAGCCTGGTATGAACGGCTCAAGTCACGCCCGGCCTACCAGGCTGCGGTGATGACTGCACTGACCTGATCGAACACAACGCGTGCCTCGATAGTCATTATCAATACACATGACTGTACTTGTGCGGCCCGGCCTTGCACCATGGGCCGCACTCACTGCGCCAGTGACTTTGCCTGGCGTGTCCCGCACCTTTTTCCTCGGTAAGTGACCCGCTATGAGTTCCGCCCTGTCCATCCGACAGCTGACCAAGACCTACGGCAACGGTTTCCAGGCCCTCAAGGGCATCGACCTGGACGTTGCCGAAGGCGACTTCTTCGCCTTGCTCGGCCCTAATGGCGCCGGCAAGTCCACCACCATCGGCATTCTCTCCACCCTGGTGAACAAGACCAGCGGCACGGTCAACGTGTTCGGCCACGACCTGGACCGCGAGCCGTCGGCGCTCAAGCGCTGCCTGGGCGTGGTGCCGCAAGAGTTCAACTTCAACCAGTTCGAGAAAACCTTCGACATCGTCGTCACCCAGGCCGGCTACTACGGCATCCCGCCCAAGCTGGCCAAGGAGCGCGCCGAGCAGTACCTGACCCAGCTGGGGCTGTGGGACAAGCGCGACGTGCAGTCGCGTTCGTTGTCCGGCGGCATGAAGCGCCGCTTGATGATTGCCCGCGCGCTGATCCACGAACCGCGCCTGCTGATCCTCGACGAGCCTACTGCGGGCGTCGATATCGAGTTGCGTCGCTCGATGTGGAGCTTCCTCACCGAGCTGAACCAGAAGGGCATCACCATCATCCTCACCACGCATTACCTGGAGGAGGCTGAGCAGCTGTGCCGCAACATCGGGATCATCGACCACGGCACCATCGTCGAGAACACCAGCATGCGCAAACTGCTGGGCAAGCTGCATGTCGAAACCTTCGTGCTCGACATCAAGCAGGACCTGGCCAGCGCCCCTGTGCTGCAAGGTTACCCCTGCCGGCTGCTGACCCCGCATAGCCTGGAAGTGCAGGTGGACAAGGACATCGGCATCACCGCGCTGTTCGGCCAGCTGGCGCTGCAGAACATCGAAGTGCAGAGCCTGCGCAACAAGACCAACCGACTTGAGGAGCTGTTCGTGTCCCTGGTGGAAAAAAACCTGTCGAAGGTGGCGGTATGAGTGTGGAACTGCGCACCAACTGGGTCGCCCTCAATACCATCGTCTACCGCGAGGTGCGGCGCTTCTTGCGTATCTGGCCGCAGACGTTGCTGCCGCCGGCGATCACAATGGTCTTGTACTTCGTCATCTTCGGTAACCTGATCGGCCGGCAGATCGGCGACATGGGTGGCTTCACCTACATGCAGTACATCGTGCCGGGGCTGATCATGATGTCGGTGATCACCAACTCTTACGGCAACGTGGTGTCGAGTTTTTTTGGCAGCAAGTTCCAACGCTCGATCGAAGAGCTGATGGTGTCGCCAGTGTCGCCGCACATCATCCTTGTCGGCTATGTGCTGGGCGGCGTGCTGCGTGGCTTGGCGGTGGGGGTGATCGTGACCATCCTGTCGATGTTCTTCACCGACTTGCAGGTGCATCACCTGGGTGTGACGGTGGTTGTGGTGCTGCTGACCGCCACCATCTTTTCGCTGCTGGGCTTCGTCAACGCAGTGTTCGCGCGCAACTTCGATGACATTTCGATCATTCCGACGTTCGTGCTGACGCCGCTGACTTACCTGGGCGGGGTGTTCTACTCGATCAACCTGCTGCCGCCGTTCTGGCAGACCGTGTCGCTGGCCAACCCGGTGCTGCACATGGTCAACTCGTTCCGCTACGGCATTCTAGGGGTGTCGGATATCAGTATTGGTACGGCGATCACCTTCATGCTGGTGGCCACTGCGGTGCTCTATACCCTGTGCGTTCGCCTGCTGGTCAGCGGCCGTGGCATGCGTGCATGAGCAACGCAGCTTGCGCCGGCGCCACTGCCGGCCAATCCACCAGCGCCAGTACAGCAGGGTGGTGAAGTAGGCAGCGACGCCCAGCACCACCCCGCACACCACCGAACCCAGCAGAAACGGTTGCCAGACGGTCGCCAGCTGGTCGGTGATCCATTCGAAGGTGAGGGCGTCGGGCAGGCTGCGTGGCGGGACTTGCATCAGCCAGGCGCCGGTCATGTAAGTGACGAAGAACACCGGCGGCATGGTCAGCGGGTTGGTCAGCCACACCAGGCTGACGGCAATGGGCAGGTTGCCACGCACCGGGATCGCCAGCGCGGCAGCCAGCAACATCTGCATGGGGATGGGTATCAGCGCCGCGAACAGGCCTACCCCCATGGCCCGTGCTACCGAATGGCGGTTCAGGTGCCAGAGGTTCGGGTCGTGCAGCAGCTTGCCGAAAAAGCGTAAGGACTTGTGTTCGCGAATGCTGGTCGGATCCGGCATGTAGCGTTTGAAAAGTCGGCGCGGCATGTAGGCTCCCGGGGCGTTGATCGAGGCAGTATGCCCTTATTCCCGTTCAGCCTCGTTTAGAGTTTGTGACAATTGTTGAGCAAGCTGGGCCGACAATTGCGCTATGCCTCAGAAGGTGATTTCGCTTCTGGAGCTCTATCTCATGCGCACAGGGATGTTGGCGCTCGCGCTCGGGCTTCTGGCCCTGGGCTTTCTCCCCGCCTTGCCATCGGTCGGATGGCTGATGCTGCTGGCTGCCTGTGCGGTTGCCAGCCTGTTCGGCCGGCTGTGGCCGTTGGGGGTTTTCTTGCTGGGGCTGTGCTGGGCCTGCTGGTTGGCGCAGCAGGCGCTGGATGACCGCCTGGCCCCCGCGCTGGACGGTCGCACCTTGTGGCTGGAGGGCAGGGTGGTGGGTCTGCCGGCGCGCACGGCGCAAAGCGTACGCTTCGAGCTGCAGGCCGCCCAGTCGCGGCGGGCGCAACTACCAGGGCGCTTGCAGCTGAACTGGTTCGACGGGCCACCGCTGCGGGCGGGTGAGCAATGGCGGCTGGCGGTGACCTTGCAGCGCCCGGCCGGGCTGCTCAACCCGCATGGGCCAGACCGCGAAGCGCAATTGCTGGCGCGGCGCGTTGGCGCCACGGGCACGGTCAAAGCCGGGCAATTGCTGGCGCCGGTTACTGGCGGCTGGCGTGATTCGCTGCGCCAGCGCCTGTTGGCCGTGGACGCCAATGGCCGGCAAGCCGCGCTCGTGGCGCTGGTGCTGGGCGATGGCGCGGGCCTGGCCCGGCAGGACTGGCAGACACTGCAGGCCACCGGCACGGTGCACCTGCTGGTAATTTCCGGGCAGCACATCGGGCTGGTCGCTGGTTTGTTGTATGGCCTGGTCGCCGGGCTGGCCCGTTGGGGCCTGTGGCCTGCGCGGTTGCCTTGGTTGCCCTGGGCCTGTGGCCTGGCCATGGCTGCGGCGCTGGCCTATGGCTGGCTGGCCGGTGGCGGCGTGCCGGTGCAGCGGGCCTGCCTGATGCTGGCGGTGGTGTTGCTCTGGCGGCTGCGTTTTCGCCACCTTGGGGCGTTCTTGCCTTTGCTGCTGGCGTTGGTTGCCGTGTTGCTGGTCGAGCCGTTGGCGGCACTGCTGCCTGGCTTCTGGCTGTCGTTTACCGCCGTGGCCACGCTTATCTATTGCTTCAGTGCCCGCCTGGGCGGCTGGCGACCCTGGCAGGCCTGGACGCGTGCGCAGTGGGTGATCGCCATCGGTTTATTGCCGGTGCTGCTGGCTACAGGCCTGCCAGTCAGCCTGAGTGCGCCGCTGGCCAACCTGGTGGCAGTGCCGTGGATCAGCCTGGCAGTGTTGCCGTTGGCGCTGTCGGGTACGCTGCTGCTGCCGCTGGGCGGGGCAGGTGAGGCGTTGTTGTGGCTGGCGGGTGGGCTGCTGGACCTGTTGTTCCGAGGTTTGGACCTGGTGGCGCAACAGCGCGCGGCGTGGCTGCCGCCGGCCCCGCCACTGTGGGCCTGGCTGCTGGTGTGCGTTGGGGCGTTGCTGGTGCTGCTACCCCGCGGCGTGCCGCTGCGCGGTTTGGGCGGGGTGATGCTGCTGGCGCTGTGGGTGCCCCGGGAGCCAGTGCCGCTGGGGCAGGTCGAGGTGTTGCAGCTGGACGTTGGTCAAGGGTTGGCGGTGCTCTTGCGTACCCGCCATCACAACCTGCTGTACGACGCCGGGCCGGCCAGGGGGGATAGTGACCTGGGTGAGCGGGTGGTGCTGCCGACCTTGCGCAAGTTGGGGGTGGGCAGCCTGGACATGATGTTGATCAGCCATGCGCATGCCGATCATGCGGGCGGTGCAGCGGCCGTCGAGCGGGGCTTGCCGGTCAGGCGGATGATCGGGGGCGAAGCGCTGGAGCATGTTCAGTTGCAGCCGTGCAGCAGCGGCGAGCAGTGGGAGTGGGATGGTGTGCGTTTTTCGCTGTGGCGCTGGGCTGACGGGCAGAGCAGCAATGACCGCTCCTGTGTGCTGCTGGTCGAGGCGCAGGGTGAGCGATTGCTGTTGGCGGGTGATATCGAGGCCGCTGCGGAGCGGGCCTGGCTTGCGCAGGCTGACATGCCCCGAATCGACTGGCTCCAGGCGCCCCATCATGGCAGCCGGAGTTCGTCCACCGAGGCTTTCATCCGTGCGACGGCGCCGCAGGGGGTGTTGATTTCCCGGGGGCGCAATAACAGCTTTGGGCATCCGCATGCGCAGGTGGTGGAGCGGTATCGGCGGCATGGGGTGGTGATGCATGACACGGCGGTTGAGGGGGCATTGCGGCTGGTTTTGGGGGGGCACGGGGCGGTTGAGGGTATGCGCGGGCAGCGGCGGTTTTGGCGGGTTCGTGCGGCGCTCGATCTCGCAGGCGCTGAAAATGTCGCGGCAAAAACCTCCCGGCCCCCACCAATTCCCTGACCTCTGGCAGATGAGCCCTCGGCGCGCCTATGGTAGAGTGGCGGCCTTTTTCCGAAGGGGCGTTTACTGTGTGGGAATTGGTCAAGTCCGGTGGTTGGATGATGCTGCCGATCATTCTGAGTTCCATCGCTGCCATGGCTATCGTCGGCGAGCGCCTGTGGACCCTGCGCGCCAGTCGCGTCACCCCGCCGCACTTGCTGGGCCAGGTGTGGATCTGGATCAAGGACAAGCAACTGACCAGTGACAAGCTCAAGGCGCTGCGTGCCGACTCGCCACTGGGTGAAATCCTCGCGGCAGGCCTGGCCAACTCGCGCCATGGCCGCGAAATCATGAAAGAGTGCATCGAGGAGGCCGCCTCGCGTGTCATCCACGAGCTGGAACGCTACATCAGCACCCTCGGCACCATCGCCGCCATGGCCCCGCTGCTGGGCCTGCTGGGTACCGTGCTGGGCATGATCGACATCTTCAGCGCCTTCATGGGCTCGCAGATGACCGCCAATGCCGCAGTGCTGGCCGGTGGTATTTCCAAAGCGCTGGTAACCACTGCTGCCGGCCTGATGGTCGGCATTCCGGCGGTGTTCTTCCACCGCTTCCTGCTGCGCCGCATTGATGAGCTGGTGGTGGGCATGGAGCAGGAGGCGATCAAGCTGGTGGAGGTGATCCAGGGCGACCGTGAAGTGGAAGTGGCCGGAGGCAAGGCGTGAAGTTTCGGCGCAATCGCCAGCGGGAGAACGTCGACATCAACCTTGCGTCGCTGATCGACGTGGTGTTCGTCCTGCTGCTGTTCTTCGTGGTCACCACCACCTTCACCCGCGAGACCCAGCTGCGCGTCGAGCTGCCCGAGGCCGCCAGCGCCGAGCCGGCGCCGGCCGAGCAGGGCAAGCTGGTGGAAATCACCATCAGCGCCGAAGGCGTGTACTCGGTGAACAACCACCTGCTGCCCAAGAGCGACCTGGCCACCCTGAGCGAGGCGATCGAGCGTGAGTCGGGCGGCGACAACAAGCTGCCGCTGGCTATCAGTGCCGACGGCAAGACCCCGCACCAGGCGGTGGTCACTGCAATGGATGCCGCCGGCAAGCTCGGCTTCAGCCAGTTGCGCATGACCACCGTCGAGGCGGCCCAGGGCACGCCCTGATGGCCTTCGCCGACCGCCTGCTCGCTGCCTGGTACGCCGGCCACCCGGCGCTGGCGCTGCTGCGCCCGCTGGAGGCGCTGTACCGCCGTGTGGTCACGGGCAAGCGGGCGCGTTTTCTCAGTGGTGAAAGCGCCAGCTACCGGGCGCCGGTGCCGGTCATCGTGGTGGGCAACATTACCGTGGGCGGTACCGGCAAGACGCCGATGATCCTGTGGCTCATCGAGCACTGCCGCCAGCAGGGCCTGAAGGTCGGCGTGGTCAGCCGTGGCTATGGTGCCAAGCCACCACAGCTGCCTTGGCGGGTGCGGGCTGACCAGCTGGCTGCCCAGGCGGGTGACGAGCCGCTGTTGATCGTGCAGCGCACCGGCGTGCCGCTGATGATCGACCCCGACCGCTCGCGCGCGGTGCAGGCACTGCTGGCCAGCGAACCCCTCGACCTGATCCTGTGTGATGACGGCATGCAGCACTACCGCCTGGCTCGCGACCTGGAGCTGGTGCTGATCGATGCTGCCCGCGGCCTGGGTAACGGCCACTGCCTGCCCGCCGGCCCCCTGCGTGAGCCTGCCGAACGTTTGCAAGACGCTGACGCGGTACTGTTCAACGGCGCCAGCGCAGACCGCGCCGATGGCTTCGGCTTCTGCCTGCAGCCCAGCGCGCTGGTCAACCTGCGCAGTGGCGAGCGCCGCGCGCTCGATTATTTCCCCGCCGGCCAGCGTCTGCATGCGGTAGCCGGTATCGGCAACCCGCAACGTTTCTTCAACACCCTGCTGGGGCTAAACTGGCAGCCGCTGCCGCACCCCTTCGCCGACCATGCGCAATTCAGCGCCGAGCGCCTGGCTTTCAGCCCGCCGTTGCCGCTGGTGATGACCGAGAAGGACGCGGTTAAATGCCGGGCCTTCGCTGCTGACGACTGGTGGTACCTGGCCGTCGAGGCCCAGCCCACCGCGGCGTTCAGCGCCTGGTTCGACAGCCAGCTGCGGCGCTTGCTGCGCAAGCCCTGAGCTTTTTTCATTTTCCGGCCATCTGGCCTCAAGGAAGCCTCCAATGGACACCAAACTGCTCGATATCCTGGCCTGCCCGATCACCAAGGGCCCGCTCAAGCTCAGCGCCGACAAGACCGAGCTGATCAGCAAGGGCGCCGGCCTGGCCTACCCGATCCGCGACGGCATCCCGGTGATGCTGGAAAGCGAAGCGCGGACCCTGACCGACGACGAGCGTCTGGACAAATGAGCGTGAATTTCACTGTGGTGATCCCCGCCCGCCTGCGGTCCACGCGCCTGCCGGGCAAACCGCTGCTGCTGATCGCCGGCAAGCCGATGGTCCAGCATGTCTGGGAACAGGCGCGCAAAAGCGGCGCCAGCCGGGTGGTCATCGCCACCGACGACACCAGCATCTTCGAGGCCTGCCAGGCGTTTGGTGCTGAAGTGCTGATGACCCGTGTCGATCACGAGTCGGGCACCGACCGCCTGGCCGAAGTGGCTGCGCAGCTCGGCCTGCCCGCCGACGCCATCGTGGTCAATGTGCAGGGCGACGAGCCGCTGATCCCGCCGGTGATCATCGACCAGGTGGCCGCCAACCTGGCCGCTCACCCAGAGGCTGGCATCGCCACCCTGGCCGAGCCGGTGCATGAGCCGGAAACCGTATTCAACCCCAATGCGGTCAAGGTGGTCAGCGACAAGCATGGCCTGGCCCTGAGTTTCAGCCGCGCGCCGCTGCCGTGGGCCCGCGATGCCTTCGCCAATGACCGCAGCCAGTTGCCGCCGGGCGTACCTTACCGCCGCCACATCGGCATGTACGCGTACCGCGTCGGCTTCCTGCAGGACTTCGTCAGCTGGGGCCCGTGCTGGCTTGAGCAGACCGAAGCGCTGGAGCAACTGCGGGCCCTGTGGCATGGGGTGCGGATTCACGTCGAGGACGCCATCGAGGCGCCTGCCGTGGGCGTGGATACCCCGCAAGACCTGGAGCGCGTGCGGCGCTTGCTGGAGGCCTGATGCGCGTCCTGTTCGTGTGCCTGGGCAACATTTGCCGCTCGCCCACCGCCGAAGGCGTGCTGCGCCAGCAACTGCAAGCCGCCGGGCTTGCCGACCGGGTGCATGTGGCCTCGGCCGGCACCGGTGACTGGCACGTCGGCAAGGCCCCCGACAGCCGTACCTGCAAAGCCGCGCTGGCGCGTGGTTACGACCTGTCGCAGCAGCGTGCGCAGCAGGTCAAGGCGGCACATTTTGCCGAATATGACCTGATCCTGGCCATGGACGAGAGCAACCTCCGCGATCTGCGCGCCCTGCGCCCGCATACCTCGGCAGGTGAGCTTGACCTGTTCCTGCGCCGCTACGGTGCTGCACTGGATGAAGTGCCAGACCCGTATTACGGCGGTGCCGACGGTTTCGAGCAGGTGCTCGACCTGGTTGAAGCGGCCTGCCAAGCGCTGGTGCTGGAAATCAAGGGGCGGCTATGACAGTGCAGTGGCAGGAGCAGGTATCGCTCAAGCCGTACAACACCTTCGGCATCGACGTGAAGGCGCGGTATTTCAGCCAGGTGCACGATGACCAGCAAGTGCGCCAGGCCCTGAGCATGGCGCACCAACGGGGGCTGCCGGTACTGGTGATCGGGGGCGGGAGCAACCTGTTGCTGACCCGTGATATCGATGCGCTGGTGCTGCACATGGCCAGCCGCGGTCGCCGCGTGCTCAGTGATGACGGCGAACGTGTCGTAGTCGAGGCCGAGGCCGGTGAGCCATGGCATCCGTTCGTGCAGTGGACGCTGGCGCAGGGCTACTGCGGGCTGGAGAACCTCAGCCTGATCCCGGGTACGGTAGGGGCTGCGCCGATGCAGAACGTGGGTGCCTATGGGGTGGAGATCAAGGACGTGTTCGCCGGCCTGACCGCGCTGGACCGTGAGACCGGTCAGCTGCATGACTTCGGGCTGGCGGAGTGCGCCTTCGGTTATCGCGACAGCCTGTTCAAGCGCAGCCCGGGCCGCTGGTTGATCCTGCGTGTGCGGTTTGCCTTGAGCCGGACCTTGCGGGCGCACCTGGACTACGGCCCGGTGCGCCAGCGCCTGGCCGAGCAGGGCGTGACCCAGCCGACAGCTCAGGCGGTCAGTGATGCGATCTGCAGCATTCGCCGCGAGAAGCTGCCAGACCCGGCGGAGCTCGGCAATGCCGGAAGCTTTTTCAAGAACCCGGTGGTAGCGGTTGAGCTGGTCGAGCGTATTCGTGGCCAGCATCCGGGGGTGGTGGCTTATCCCCAGGCTGATGGGCAGGTGAAGCTGGCAGCGGGCTGGCTGATCGAGCAGGCGGGCTGGAAGGGCTATCGCGAAGGGGATGCGGGCGTGCATCGCTTGCAGTCTCTGGTGCTGGTCAACTACGGCCAGGCGAGCGGGGCGCAGATGCATGCGCTGGCGCTGGAGATCCAGGCGGATGTGCTGCAGCGGTTTGGGGTTGAGCTGGAGATGGAGCCTAATCTCTACTGATTCCTTGCCTGTACTGGCCTGTTCGCTGTTGCAGGCAAAACCCCCGGCCAAGAAAAAGCCCCGCCAGTTCGCACTGGCGGGGCTTTTTCATTCAGCCTTGGTTATCAACCGTGATGAGGCTTGTGCTCATCGGCGGCTTCCAGGGCTGGCTCCTCGGTAGTTACAGCAGCTTGCTGTGCGGCCTTGGCAGCAGCCTCGGCCTCACGCTTGCGGCGGCGCACTTCACGCGGGTCGTTCGGCGCACGGCCGTTGGACAGCATGACAGTGGCAGGCTCTACCACAGCAGGGGCTTCGACAACTGCAGGCTCGACCACTGCAGGTGCAGGCTCGGCCACCACTTCTGGCTGGGCTTCGACAACCGGGGCAGCTTGCTCGGCAACCGGAGCGATTTCGATCACGGCCGGAGCCTGTTCGATTTCACCGGCTTCGACAGCGGGGGCTTCTGCCGGTGCTTCAACAGCCCCGGCTTCGGCAACAACGGTCGACTCGATCACCGGTGCTGCTTCGGCAGCCGGCTCTGGAGCCACTTCCACCACAGGCTCGGCAGTTGCCTCGACCACGGCGACAGGCTCGCTGACCGGTTGCTCCACAGCTGGGGCAACGGCGGCTTCTTCAGCCTTGGCGACCGCTTCGACCTGCTCGGCTTTTTCAGCCTGCTCAACCGGCTGGACGGCTTCGCTGTTGTCGGTTTCTGCAGTGGCAGCGACTTCGGCGGTGGCGCGCTCGGCCTGGTGATTGGCCTGGGCCTCGGCGTCGGCGCTGATATTGCTGCTGGCGACAGCAGCAGTGACGGCCAGGCCGGCGGCCAGTTCGGCACCCAGCTCGGTGGCCTGGTGCTGCTGTGGCTGCTCTTCGCTGCCTTCTTCGTCGCCGTCGATCAGCTCGCCATTGGCATTGCGCTGGCGTTCACGACGATTGCTGCGACGACGCTGGCCACGGGAGCGGCGACGCGGGCGCTCGCCATCGGTGCCTTCTTGCTCGTCTTGCAGCAGCTCTTCGTTCGGCAGTTGCTCTTCGGCCAGCTCGGCAGCCTGCTCGGCTGTTCCTTCAGCGGCGCTTGGCTGACGCTCTTCGCGTGGTGGGCGCGGTGCACGTTCTTCACGTGGGGCGCGTTCTTCGCGGGGTGCGCGTTCTTCACGTGGTGCGCGTTCTTCACGTGGTGCACGTTCTTCACGTGGTGCACGTTCTTCACGCGGCGCACGTTCTTCGCGTGGTGCGCGTTCTTCACGCGGTGCACGCTCTTCACGTGGGGCGCGTTCTTCGCGTGGAGCACGCTCTTCACGGGCTACACGCTCTTCGCGTTCGGCTGGTGGGGTGGCGTCCAGCGGTTCACGCAGCTCGCGCACGCGCTCTTCACCGCGGTTGCTGCGGCGATCTTCGCGTGGCTGACGTGGTGCGCGTTCTTCACGCGGTGCACGTTCTTCACGTGGGGCACGTTCTTCACGCGGTGCACGCTCTTCACGTGGTGCGCGTTCTTCCCGTGGCTGACGCTCTTCGCGTGGAGCACGTTCGGCACGTTCTTCGCGCGGCTTGCGCTCTTCGTCGCGGCGGCCGTTGCGGTTGCGGCTTTGCTGGCGGCCGTTACGGCGTTCTTCGTTGCGCGGGCTGCGCTCGGCGGCCGGTTTTTCGGCGGCGGCGACAACCGGTGCGGCGGCGGGCTCGTCCTTGCCGGCGAACAGGCTGACCAGCGACTTCACCAGGCCCTTGAACAGGCTCGGCTCCGGAGCGCTCGGGGCTGGGGCGACGACGGGGGCGGCAGGCTGCGGCTCTTCAGCGGCGGCGGGAACCGGCGCGTTGGCGCGGGCCGGGGCAGTCTTGACCGCAGCTTCCTGGCGTACCAGGGTGCGAGTGGCGGTCGGCACCGGCGCCTCTTCGGTCTCGGCAGCCGCGATCTCGTAGCTGGACTGGTTGTTCAGCACTTCCGGGTTGTCGTCGCGCAGGCGCTGGACTTCGAAGTGCGGGGTTTCCAGGTGATCGTTCGGCAGGATGATGATGCGCGCACGGGTACGCAGTTCGATCTTGGTGATCGAGTTGCGCTTCTCGTTGAGCAGGAACGCGGCCACCGGGATTGGCACCTGGGCGCGTACCTCGGCGGTGCGGTCCTTCAGGGCTTCTTCTTCGATCAGGCGCAGGATGGCCAGCGACAGCGACTCGACGTCACGGATGATGCCGGTGCCGGAGCAGCGCGGGCAGACGATGCCGCTGCTTTCGCCCAGCGATGGACGCAGGCGCTGACGGGACATTTCCAGCAGGCCGAAGCGCGAGATGCGGCCAACCTGCACGCGGGCGCGGTCGGCTTCCAGGCATTCGCGTACGCGCTCTTCAACAGCGCGCTGGTTCTTCGCCGGGGTCATGTCGATGAAGTCGATGACAATCAGGCCGCCGATGTCACGCAGGCGCAGCTGGCGGGCGATTTCTTCGGCCGCTTCCAGGTTGGTCTGCAGGGCGGTTTCTTCGATGTCGCTGCCTTTGGTGGCGCGCGCCGAGTTGATGTCGATGGACACCAGGGCTTCGGTCGGGTCGATCACGATCGAGCCGCCGGACGGCAGTTCGACCACGCGCTGGAAGGCGGTTTCGATCTGGCTTTCGATCTGGAAGCGGTTGAACAGCGGTACGCTGTCTTCGTACAGTTTGACCTTGCTGGCGTACTGCGGCATCACCTGGCGGATGAAGGTGAGGGCTTCTTCCTGGGCATCGATGCTGTCGATCAGCACTTCGCCGATGTCCTGGCGCAGGTAGTCGCGGATGGCGCGGATGATGACGTTGCTTTCCTGATAGATCAGGAACGGCGCGGCGCGGTCCAGGGACGCTTCCTTGATGGCGGTCCACAGCTGCAGCAGGTAGTCGAGGTCCCACTGCATTTCTTCGCTGCTGCGGCCAAGGCCGGCAGTGCGCACGATCAGGCCCATGTCGCCCGGTACGGTCAGGCCGTTCAGGGCTTCGCGCAGCTCGTTGCGCTCTTCGCCTTCGATGCGGCGCGAGATGCCACCGGCACGCGGGTTGTTGGGCATCAGCACCAGGTAGCGGCCGGCCAGGCTGATGAAGGTGGTGAGGGCGGCGCCTTTGTTGCCGCGCTCTTCCTTCTCGACCTGGACGATGACTTCCTGGCCTTCGCTGAGCACTTCCTTGATGTTGACCCGGCCTTCAGGGGCTTTCTTGAAGTATTCGCGGGAGATTTCTTTCAGCGGCAGGAAGCCGTGACGTTCGGAACCGAAGTCGACGAAGGCGGCTTCGAGGCTGGGTTCGATGCGGGTGATCTTGCCTTTGTAGATGTTGGCCTTTTTCTGCTCGCGCGCGCCGGACTCGATGTCCAGGTCGTAGAGACGTTGGCCGTCCACCAGGGCTACACGCAACTCTTCGGGTTGAGTTGCGTTAATCAGCATTCTTTTCATGTTGTACCGTCGGTTTCCGGGCTGCCGGAAACGGCGTTCGGCACACACGACGTCTCATGGTCGGTGCCAAGGTGCGCAAAGGGTGGCGGGGCCACCCCCGTGTCGAGCGACGTTCGGCACCAGCCGGTTGCCCAGCCTGCCGTTGTCGCGACGACGCGTCCTGTTTGCTGCGGTGCCAACAAGGCCCCGGTGGCTTCGAATTGGAATCCGAATCAACCAAGCGGGCCTTGTGCACTCAGTCAGGAGGAGGAATCAACCTTCAGCCGTGGACGCCCGGGGGCATCTGTTCAGGACCTTATCCGCTCGCCGGCCATATCAGTGGGCCGGTGGCCGGACGCGGTGCTACACGGTCCGAGGGCTGTGCATCTCCACCCTGCACGTATCCCTGATAATTCGGGTGCTGCCGCGCGCTGAATCCGCAACGGGTTGCATTTTTCGCCAGCGCTGGTTCGACGCTGACGCCATTCATGTCCAAGGCAGGTATTTCCGAAGCATTCGCCGTGCGTTGCGTGGAAGCGACGGGGCGGGCAGAGGTACAGCGAAAAGAATCGGGTAAGCAGGTGAAACACCGCACTTGTCGTTTTTTTTCGGTCTTCTCTACACAGCGCTGGTGGCGATTCCAGGCAATTCGGTAAACTGGCGAAAACCCCGTAGGACGGCCTCGCGTCCTGGAGAATTGCGATGGTCAGGGACCGGCCAAGAGCCTGATTCCGCTGGCCTGCCGCTTTTGGCGGCGTTCGCGACTATAGCAGCAATGATTAAGTGCTTCAATTCCATAAAAAATTGTTATGATCCCGCCATGACGACCAATACCCCTCCGACTTCCGGCGTTCAGCTGATCGAAGTCGCGCCGGAGCTTGCCGGCCAACGCATCGACAATTTCCTCATCACGGCCCTCAAGGGCGTGCCCAAGACCTTGGTCTACCGCATCCTGCGCAAGGGTGAGGTGCGGGTCAACAAAGGGCGCGTCAAGCCGGAATACAAGATCCAGGCCGGTGACATCGTGCGCGTACCGCCGGTCCGCCTGCCCGAGCGTGATGCCCCGGCGCCGGTGGCCCAGGGCCTGCTGCAGCGCCTTGAGGCGGCCATTGTCTACGAAGACAAGGCCCTGATCGTGATGAACAAACCGGCCGGCATTGCCGTGCACGGCGGCAGCGGCCTGAGCTTCGGCGTCATCGAGGCGCTGCGTCAGCTGCGCCCGGACGCCAAGGAGCTGGAGCTGGTGCACCGCCTGGACCGCGACACCTCCGGCCTGCTGATGATTGCCAAGAAACGCAGCATGCTGCGCCACCTGCATGCCGCATTGCGCGGCGATGGTGTCGACAAACGCTACATGGCGCTGGTGCGCGGCCACTGGCCAACCGCAAAAAAACAGGTCAACGCGCCGTTGCTCAAAAGCAACCTGCGCTCTGGCGAGCGCATGGTCGAAGTCAACGACGAGGGCAAGGAGGCACTGACCCTGTTCCGCGTGCTGCGCCGCTTTGGCGATTTCGCCACCATTGTCGAGGCGCGTCCCATTACCGGTCGCACCCATCAGATTCGTGTGCACACCCTGCATGCCGGGCACATGATTGCCGGCGACAGCAAGTATGGCGACGAAGACTTCAGTCGCGAGATCCGTGACCTGGGCGGCAAGCGCCTGTTCCTGCATGCGTATGCGTTGACCGTGCCTTTGCCGGACGGTGGTGAGCTGAAGCTCGAGGCACCGGTGGACGAAGTCTGGGCGAAAACCATCGAGCGGTTGAGTGCGCCCTGATCCATGAAAAAAGCCTATGAACTACTGATCTTCGACTGGGATGGCACGCTGGCCGATTCCATTGGGCGTATCGTCGAGGCCATGAATGCCGCCGCCGAGCGTGCCGGTGAGGCGCAAAGCAGCGATGATGCAGTCAAGGGCATTATCGGCCTGGCGCTTGGCGAGGCCATCCATACCCTGTATCCGCACCTGGAGCCGGCGCAGGTCGAGCGCTTTCGTCAGCACTATGCCGATATCTACATGGCGCTGGATCAGCAGCCATCGCCGCTGTTCGAGGGCGTCATCGAATCGCTGGATGCGTTCCGCGCCGAGGGCTACCGCCTGGCGGTAGCGACCGGCAAGGCCCGGCGCGGGCTGGACCGGGTGCTCAAGGCCAATGGCCTGGACCAGTTCTTCGACATTACCCGCGCCGCCGACGAAACCCGTGGCAAGCCGCATCCGTTGATGCTCGAGGAAATCCTCGGCCATTGTGGTGTCGAACCGGGGCGGGCGCTGATGGTCGGCGATTCGGCCTTCGACTTGCTGATGGCCAGCAATGCTGGCATGCATTCGGTGGCTGTGGGCTACGGTGCCATGTCGCTGCAGGCGCTGGCCGAATTTGCTCCGCAGGTATGCATCGATCATTTTTCCCAGCTGCGCGAGTGGCTGGCAGGTTCCCTGATTCCACTTCCAAGGTAGGTAAGCATGGCAGACGAATGGAAAGCCCCCGAGGCCGAGGCCGAGCCCGAGGGGCGCGAAGAGCGCAAAAGCTGGAGGCTGCTGGAAAAGACCTTGCTGGCCAGCGTGCAGGAGCAGCGCCGGGCGCGGCGCTGGGGCATCTTTTTCAAGCTGCTGACCTTCGTGTATCTGTTCGGCCTGCTGGCGTTGTTTTCGCCGCTGATGGACATGGACAAGGCGGCGTCGCGCAGTGCCAGCCACACCGCGCTGGTCGAGGTGCGCGGGGTGATTGCCGATCAGGAGTCTGCCAGTGCCGACAACATCGTCAAAAGCCTGCGCGAAGCGTTCAAGGACGGCAAGACCAAGGGTGTGGTGATGCGCATCAACAGCCCGGGCGGCAGCCCGGTGCAGGCGGGTTACGTGTATGACGAGATTCGCCGCCTGCGTGCCGAGTACCCGGCCATCAAGCTGTATGCGGTGATTACCGACCTTGGCGCTTCCGGTGCCTATTACATCGCCAGTGCGGCAGACGAAATCTACGCCGACAAGGCCAGCCTGGTGGGCTCCATTGGCGTCACGGCGGCCGGTTATGGCTTTGTCGGCGCAATGGAGAAGCTGGGTGTCGAGCGGCGCTTGTACACGTCGGGCGAGCACAAGGCCTTCCTTGATCCGTTCTCGCCGCAAAAGCCCGAGGAAACCCGGTTCTGGCAGGGCGTGCTCGATACCACGCACAACCAGTTCATTGCCATGGTCAAGCAGGGGCGCGGTGACCGGCTGAAGGACAAGGAGCATCCGGAGCTGTTCAGTGGCCTGGTCTGGTCGGGTGAGCAGGCCAAGGCGCTGGGGCTGGTGGATGGGTTGGGCAGTGCCAGCTATGTGGCGCGTGAGATCGTTGGCGAGAAGGAGTTGGTGGACTTCACTGTGCAGGAATCGCCGTTTGATCGGTTTTCCAAGCGCGTGGGGGCCAGCGTGGCTGAGCACCTGGCGATGTGGATGGGGTTCCAGGGGCCGCAGTTGCGCTGAAGTTCGTCACGCATTTTGTGGTGTTTCTGAGATCGAGCGCCGCCCGCGCGGCGCTCGATTTCCCAGGCGCCACAACCCTCAAGCCAGGCTCAAGGAACCACCACCCCTTCCTTGGTCAACATATCCACCAGCCGAATCAATGGCAGGCCGATCAGGCTGGTCGCATCGCACCCATGGGTGCTCTTGAACAAACTCACCCCCAACCCCTCGGCCTTGAAGCTCCCGGCGCAATCCAGTGGCTGTTCCGCCGTCACATACCGCTCGATCCGCTCCCGGTCCAGCTCGCGCAGGGTCACGGTAAACGGTACGCAGTCCACCTGGCACTGCCCGGTGGCGCTGTTCAGCAATGCCAGTCCGGTCAGAAAGCTCACCTGCTGCCCGCTGCACTCCAGCAACTGCTCGCACGCCCGGTCGAACGTCTGGGGCTTGCCGAGCACCTGTTCGCCCAGTACCGCCACCTGGTCCGAGCCGATGATCAGGTGCCCGGGATGGCTGCCTGCCAATGCCTCGGCTTTCTGTCTGGCCAGCCGGCGCACCAGGTCCACTGCCGGCTCGTCAGCGAGGCGCTGCTCGTCTATATCGGGGCTTGCCCAGGTGAAGGGCAGGCGCAGGCGTGCGAGCAGTTCACGGCGATAGGCAGAGCTGGAAGCCAGTAACAGAGGAAGCATGGTAGACTCCTGAATCAGTTGAACTAATTCTATCACGCACGATGCCGCCTAATTTCCTTTGACAGGGGCGGGGGGCATCCCTAGAATGCTGCGCCTATGTTGAATGACCCGATTCCACCTCACGTTGACCCGCGCAAATTAGCCGATCGTGGCGTAACCCTTAACGGTTCGCTGCAGCTCGCTGATTTGGAAAGACTCTGCGACCCGCTTTCCGACAATGTCGGTACGGTGCAGGCGAAGTTCGATTTTGAACGAGATGAACAGCACGTGGTGGTTATCCACACCGAGCTGGACATCGAAGTCAAAATGGTTTGCCAGCGTTGTCTTGAGCTGGTCACCCTGCCAATCCACAGCGAATGTACTTACGCCGTGGTGAAGGAGGGTGCGAATACCCAGTCGTTGCCGAAAGGCTATGACGTGCTGGAACTGGGCGAAGATCCTTTGGATCTGCAGTCACTGGTCGAGGAGGAGCTTCTGCTCGCCTTGCCCATCGTGCCTGCTCATCATCCGGAAGAATGCCAGCAGCCGGCGGGCGCAGACGAGCCCGATTCGAGCAAGGACGAGGTATCGCGGTCCAACCCGTTCAGTGTTTTGGCGCAGTTAAAGCGTGACCCAAACGTTTAGGAGTTAATCAATTATGGCTGTTCAGCAGAACAAAAAATCCCGCTCTGCCCGTGACATGCGCCGTTCGCACGACGCCCTGTCGGAAAACGCGCTGTCGGTAGAGAAAACCACTGGTGAAGTTCACCTGCGTCACCACGTTTCGCCAGAAGGCGTATACCGTGGTCGCAAAGTGGTCGACAAGGGCGCTGACGAGTAATCCTTGTCCGCTCAGATCATCGCGATCGACGCAATGGGCGGGGACTTCGGTCCCCGCAGCATTGTCCAGGCTAGCATTGCCTGCCTTTCGGCTACTCCCTCGCTGCACCTGACCCTCGTCGGTCAACCCTCCCTCCTTGAAGATCTTGTCAGCGGCCTTGCGGCTGCAGATCGCGCGCGCCTGCAAATTGTGGCGGCCAGCGAGGTGATCGGCATGGACGAGCGGCCATCCCAGGCATTGCGGGGCAAGCCGGATTCGTCGATGCGCATTGCCCTCGAACTGGTGCGTGACGGCAAGGCCCAGGCCTGCGTCAGTGCCGGCAATACCGGTGCGCTGATGGCGCTCTCGCGTTTCGTGCTCAAGACGTTGCCGGGTATTGATCGGCCAGCCATGGTGGCGGCGATCCCGACCCAGGCGGGCTACTGCCAGCTGCTTGATCTGGGCGCCAATGTCGACTGCAGCGCCGAGAACCTCTACCAGTTCGCCGTGATGGGCTCGGTGGCCGCCCAGGCCCTGGGGGTGCACCGTCCGCGTGTGGCGCTGCTCAATATCGGTACCGAAGACATCAAGGGCAATCAGCAGGTCAAGCTGGCGGCCAGCCTGTTGCAGCATGCGCGGGGCCTTAATTATGTAGGCTTCGTGGAAGGTGACGGGTTGTATCGCGGTGAGGCTGACGTGGTGGTCTGCGACGGGTTCGTCGGCAATATCCTGCTCAAATCCAGCGAGGGGTTGGCGACGATGATCGGTGCGCGTATCGAGCGGTTGTTCAAGGGTGGCCTTTTGTCGCGGGCGGCGGGGGCGGTGGCCATGCCGTTGCTCAAGCGCCTGCAGGCCGACCTGGCACCGGCGCGACACAATGGCGCGAGCTTCCTTGGCTTGCAGGGTATCGTTATAAAGAGTCATGGCTCGGCTGGCGTGCAGGGCTTTCAGAGTGCCATCCAGCGGGCGCTGATCGAAATTCAGGAAAACTTGCCGCAGCGCCTGCATGGGCGGCTGGAAGACCTGTTGTTGTGATCTGTACGGCCGCTGTGGGAGCGGGTTTACCCGCGAGAGGGCCGTGGCTGAAGGAACAAAGACCTTAGGCAGAATCCCGATGAAGTGCTTAAATGTGACCGCTTGGTCCGTGTCTTCATCCAAGCTTTCAGATTCCGCGCCTGGCCGAGCGCCCGGCGCACCCTATCCGACGACAAGATCATAAGGGCTTGTTCAATGTCTGCATCTCTCGCATTCGTCTTTCCCGGTCAAGGTTCCCAGTCGCTGGGCATGCTCGCCGAGCTCGGCGCCGAGAAGCCAGTGATCATCGAAACCTTCAAGGAGGCTTCCGCGGCACTGGGTTACGACCTGTGGCAGCTGGTCCAGGAAGGCCCGGAAGAACAACTCAACCAGACCGACAAGACCCAGCCGGCCATCCTCACCGCGTCCATCGCGCTGTGGCGCCTGTGGCTGGAGGAGGGCGGCGCGCAGCCGGCCTTCGTTTCCGGTCACAGCCTGGGTGAGTACAGCGCCTTGGTCGCTGCTGGCAGCATCAGCCTGAAGGACGCCGTTCGCCTGGTCGAGCGTCGCGGTCAGCTGATGCAGGAAGCCGTGCCTGCCGGGCACGGCGCCATGGCCGCCATTCTCGGCCTGGATGACGCTGTAGTCGTGGAAATTTGCGCCGAAGCGGCCGAAGACCAGGTGGTCAGCGCTGTCAACTTCAACTCGCCAGGCCAGGTGGTCATCGCCGGTAACAAGGCCGCGGTGGAGCGCGCCATGGAGCTGTGCAAAGCGAAAGGCGCCAAGCGCGCCTTGCCGCTGCCAGTAAGCGTACCTTCGCACTGTGCCCTGATGAAGCCGGCAGCCGATCGTTTCGCCGATGAAGTCAACGCCATCGATTGGAAGGCTCCGCAGATTCCGGTGGTGCAGAACGTAACTGCTGCTATCGCAGCCGACCTCGATACGCTGAAAAAAGACCTGCTGGCCCAGTTGTATCAGCCGGTACGCTGGGTCGAGTGCGTGCAGACCCTGGCTGCCAACGGTGCGGTCAACCTGGTCGAGTGCGGCCCGGGCAAGGTTCTGGCTGGCCTGAACAAGCGTTGCGCCGAGGGCGTAACCACCTACAACCTCAACACCCCTGACGCCGTTGCCGCCACCCGCGCGGCTCTGGCCTGATTTGGAGAAGCTTGCATGAGCCTGCAAGGTAAAGTTGCACTGGTCACCGGCGCCAGCCGTGGCATTGGCCAGGCCATCGCCCTCGAGCTGGGCCGCCAGGGCGCGACCGTGATCGGCACCGCCACTTCGGCATCTGGCGCCGAACGCATCGCTGCCACCCTGAAGGAGCACGGCATTGCCGGCACCGGCATGGAACTGAATGTCACCAGCGCCGAGTCCGTAGAAGCTGTGCTGGGCGCCATTGGCGAGCAGTTCGGTGCTCCGGCGATCCTGGTCAACAACGCCGGCATCACCCGTGACAACCTCATGCTGCGCATGAAGGACGACGAGTGGTTCGACGTGATCGACACCAACCTGAACAGCCTCTACCGTTTGTCCAAGGGCGTGCTGCGTGGCATGACCAAGGCACGTTGGGGTCGTATCATCAGCATCGGCTCGGTCGTTGGTGCCATGGGTAACGCCGGTCAGGCCAACTACGCTGCCGCCAAGGCCGGCCTGGAAGGCTTCAGTCGCGCCCTGGCGCGTGAAGTGGGCTCGCGTGGCATTACCGTCAATTCGGTAACCCCGGGCTTCATCGACACCGACATGACGCGCGAACTGCCAGAAGCGCAGCGCGAGGCCCTGCAAACCCAGATCCCGCTGGGCCGCCTGGGCCAGGCTGATGAAATCGCCAAGGTGGTTTCGTTCCTGGCCTCCGACGGCGCAGCCTACGTAACCGGTGCTACTGTGCCGGTCAACGGCGGGATGTACATGTAACACTGCAACTCAATGTGACGGATTTCGTAAAAAAAGAGTCATACTGCGAGCCTAAAATCCGTTATAAAGCTGCAACCAGATTCCAGGCAGCGGGTAGGGTGGCCAGTTTTAAGGTGCGTTTAGCTTGAAAAGCAAACGTGTTTCTATAAAATTAGCCACCGGCCAGCTGCCTGACATATGTCCATTAGGAGTGAAAACTAGGTATGAGCACCATCGAAGAACGCGTCAAGAAAATCGTCGCCGAGCAACTGGGCGTCAAGGAAGAGGAAGTGACCAACGAGAAGTCCTTCGTCGACGACCTGGGTGCCGATTCGCTTGACACCGTTGAGCTGGTGATGGCTCTGGAAGAGGAATTCGAGACCGAAATCCCTGACGAAGAAGCCGAGAAGATCACTACCGTTCAAGCTGCCATCGACTACGTCAACAGCCACAAGGCCTAAGACGCTGTAGTCGACGCTTCTTGTCGGGAAAAACCGCACTGCCTTTGCCGGCGTGCGGTTTTTTCTTTGCGAGCGTCCTGCTTCGTTTGTCGGGGTCTCGATCCCCGAGCGTCGAGAGCTTGTTGCCATTTCATTCCGTTGCGTTGAATGCAATGGCAAGAAACTCTGTCATTAGAAAAGGAGAGTACTGTGTCGCGTAGACGCGTCGTGGTCACCGGTATGGGTATGCTGTCGCCACTGGGTACAGATGTACCGAGCACCTGGCAGGGCATTCTGGCTGGCCGCAGTGGCATTGGTTCGATCGAACACACGGACCTGTCTGCCTACTCCACCCGTTTTGGCGGCTCGGTGAAAGGCTTCGAGGTCGAGCAATACCTGTCGGCCAAAGAGGCTCGCAAGCTCGACCTGTTCATTCAGTACGGCCTGGCGGCCGGTTTCCAGGCCGTGCGTAATGCGGGCCTGGAGGTCACCGACGCCAACCGCGAGCGCATCGGCGTGGCCATGGGCTCGGGTATCGGCGGCCTGACCAACATCGAGGAAACCAGCCGCACCCTGCACGATTCGGGGCCGCGGCGTATTTCGCCGTTCTTCGTGCCGGGCTCGATCATCAACATGATCTCCGGTTTCCTGTCGATCCACCTGGGTCTGCAGGGGCCGAACTACGCCATTGCCACCGCCTGCACCACGGGCACCCACTGCATCGGCATGGCCGCGCGCAACATCGCCTACGGTGAAGCGGACGTGATGATCGCCGGTGGCGCCGAGATGGCCGCCTGCGGCCTCGGCATGGGCGGTTTTGGGGCATCACGCGCATTGTCCACCCGCAATGACGAGCCAAGCCGGGCCAGCCGCCCGTGGGACAAGGGCCGTGACGGTTTTGTGCTGTCCGACGGTGCCGGCGCCCTGGTGCTCGAAGAGCTGGAGCACGCCAAGGCCCGCGGCGCGACCATCTATGCCGAGCTGGTCGGTTTCGGCATGAGTGGCGATGCCTATCACATGACCTCGCCACCCGACACCGGTGAAGGCGCTGCCCGCTGCATGACCAATGCCTTGCGTGATGCCGGTATTCAGCCAGAGCAGGTCAGCTACATCAACGCCCACGGCACCTCGACCCCCGCGGGCGATGTCGCTGAAGTGGCGGCGATCAAGCGCGTGTTCGGCGAGCATGCCTACAAGCTGGCGGTCAGCTCGACCAAGTCGATGACCGGTCACCTGCTGGGCGCCGCCGGTGCGGTAGAGGCGATTTTCAGCGTGCTGGCGATCAACAGCCAGATGGCACCGCCCACCATCAACCTGGACGAGCCGGACGAAGGCTGCGACCTCGACTTCGTGCCGCACCAGGCGCGGAGCATGCCGATCGACGTGGTGTTGTCCAATTCGTTCGGCTTTGGTGGCACCAACGGCTCGCTGGTGTTCCGCCGGTTCGCCGGTTGATGCAAAGCTGGATCGACGGCCAGCCGGCTGCTGCAGTCAACCTGCAGAACCGCGGGCTGGCCTACGGCGATGGGCTGTTCGAGACCATCGCCGTGCGTGGCGGCCGGCCCAGCCTGCTGGACGGCCACTGTGCACGCCTGGCGCTGGGCTGCCAGCGCCTGGCAATCAGCGTCGACCTGGCGCTGGTGCGCGACGAACTGATGCGTTATGCCGGCCAGCTGGGTAACGGCGTAGCCAAACTGATCCTTACTCGTGGCGACAGCCAGCGTGGCTATGCCCCGGCTGCGACGGCCGCGCCGCGGCGTATCCTGCAGGGCAGCCCGTTGCCCAGCTATCCTGTGGAGCATGCCGAACACGGCGTGCGGCTGTTCCCCTGCCAGACCCGGCTTGGGGAACAACCCCTGCTGGCCGGCCTCAAACACCTCAACCGCCTGGAGCAGGTGCTGGCCCGCGCCGAATGGCAGGACAGCGAGCATGCCGAAGGCCTGATGCGTGACGGGCAGGGCAGGGTGATCGAAGGGGTGTACAGCAACTTGTTCATGGTCCGCGATGGTGTGCTGTTAACCGCCGACCTCCACCGCTGCGGTGTGGCCGGGGTCATGCGCGCGGCGTTGCTGGAACAGGCTGCGCTGCTGGGTATCCCGGTACAGGTTTGCGATTTGCCTTTCGATGCGCTGGAGCAGGCTGATGAAGTATTCGTTTGCAATAGCGTGTACGGCATCTGGCCCGTGCGTGGCGTAGCCGCGCTAAACTGGTCGCCGGGCCCGCTCACCCGTAAACTGCAGGCCGTTGCCCGTACGTTACTGGAAAACTGAATTCGTGAGACGCAAACTCCTGCTGTTGCTGGAAATGAGCTTGATCCTCGCCGGCCTGGCGCTTGGCTGGTCGGCGTGGAAGATCAACTCGGTCCTGGAGCAGCCCCTGCACGTAACGCAGGAACGCCTGCTTGACGTGCCCAATGGCACAAACCCCAACCGCATGTTCTACCGCATGCAGGCCGAGGGGTTGCTCGATGATGCCGTCTGGTTGCGCTTGTACTGGCGCTTCAACATGGCCGGTACCCCCCTGCACACCGGTGAATACCGCCTGACCCCGGGCATGACTGTCGAGCAGCTGTTCGATGCCTGGCGCCGTGCCGACGTGGTGCAGTACAACCTGACCTTGGTCGAAGGCTGGACCTTCCGACAGGTGCGCTCGGCCGTGGCCAGGCACGAAAAGATCAAGCACACCCTGGAAGGCCTGTCGGACACCGAGGTAATGGACAAGCTCGGTCATGCCGGCGTGTTCCCCGAGGGTCGGTTCTTCCCGGATACCTATCGCTTCGTGCGCGGCATGAGCGATGTCGAGTTGCTCCAGCAGGCCTACATGCGCCTGGATGAAGTGCTGGCCAAGGAATGGGCCGCACGCACCACCGACCTGCCGTACCGCGACCCGTATCAGGCGCTGATCATGGCCTCGCTGGTGGAAAAGGAGACAGGCATCCCTCAGGAGCGTGGGCAGATCGCCGGCGTCTTCGTGCGGCGCCTGCGCCTGGGCATGATGCTGCAGACCGACCCGACTGTGATCTACGGCATGGGTGAGCGCTATAACGGCAAGATCACCCGCGCCGACCTGCGCGAGCCGACGCCCTACAACACCTACACCATCACTGGCCTGCCGCCGACGCCGATCGCGATGGTCGGTCGCGAAGCGATTCACGCAGCCCTCAACCCGTCGGACGGCACCAGCCTGTACTTCGTCGCCCGTGGCGATGGCAGCCATGTGTTCTCCGACGACCTTGACGATCACAACTCGGCGGTGCGCGAGTTCCAGCTCAAGCGCCGGTCGGACTACCGTTCCAGCCCCGCGCCGCAGTCTGAGTCGCAGCCGGGTATTGATGAAGCCGCGCCGCCTGAAGCACCGCCGGCGGATGAGCCGGACGCGGAGCCAGAGCCCGATGCGCCACCTGCGCAGGATGCCCCTGCCGGTGGCGCGCAAGCGGCCGAACGGCCGACGCCCGACGAACAACCTTAAGGACTGCCTGTGAGCGGCTTGTTTATTACCCTGGAAGGCCCCGAAGGCGCGGGCAAAAGCACCAATCGTGATTACCTGGCCGCACGCCTGCGCGAGCATGGCCTGGACGTGATGCTGACCCGTGAGCCTGGCGGCACGCCATTGGCCGAGAAGGTCCGTGAACTGCTGTTGGCCCCCAGCGATGAGAGCATGGCGGCCGACACTGAGCTGCTTCTGGTGTTCGCGGCGCGTGCCCAGCACCTTGCTCAGGTGATTCGTCCAGCCCTGGATCGCGGGGCTATCGTCTTGTGTGACCGCTTTACCGATGCCACCTATGCCTACCAGGGCGGTGGTCGCGGTTTGTCGGTCGAGCGCATCGCGACCCTGGAGCAATTCGTCCAGGGCGACCTGCGCCCGGACCTGACCCTGGTCTTTGACCTGCCCGTCGAAGTGGGCCTGGCCCGGGCCGCCGCCCGTGGCCGCCTGGACCGTTTCGAGCAGGAAGGCCAGGGCTTCTTCGAAGCCGTGCGCGACGCTTACCTGCAGCGCGCCCAGCGCGAGCCGCAGCGCTACAGCCTGCTGGATGCCGCACAATCCCTCGAGGCTGTGCAGCGTGCCATCGACGCCCTGTTGCCAAGTATCCTGGAACGTTGCCGTGGCTGAGGCCTATCCATGGCAGCAGGCGCTGTGGCCACAGCTGGCCGGCCGCAGCCAGCACGCGCACGCCTACCTGCTGCATGGCCCGCAAGGTATCGGCAAGCGAGCGCTGGCCGAGCGGCTCATGGCCCGCCTGCTGTGCCAGCAACCGCAGGGCCTGGACGCTTGTGGCGGGTGCAAGTCGTGCCTGTTGCTCAGGGCCGGCAGCCACCCGGACAACTTCGTCCTTGAGCCAGAAGAAGCCGATAAGCCGATCAAGGTCGACCAAGTGCGCGACCTGGTGGCCTTCGTGGTGCAGACCGCGCAGCAGGGCGGGCGCAAGGTGGTATTGATCGAGCCGGTGGAGGCGATGAACGTCAACGCCTCCAATGCACTGCTCAAAAGCCTTGAGGAGCCTTCCGGCGATACTGTGCTGCTGCTGGTCACCCATCAGCCCAGCCGCCTGTTGCCGACCCTCAAGAGCCGCTGTCAGCAGGTAGCCTGTCCGCAGCCCAGCCTGGCGCAGAGCCGGGCGTGGCTTGCCGGGGCCCTGCCTGACAGCGATGAGGCCGAGCGTGACGAGCTGCTGACCCTGGCTGCCGGGTCGCCACTGATGGCGGTCAGCTTGCAGGCGCAAGGCGTGCGCGAGCAGCGTGCGCTGGTCGCCGACGGGGTGAAGAAGCTGCTCAAGCAGCAGCAATCGCCCAGTCAGCTCGCCGATGCCTGGAGCGGTGTGCCGTTGTTGCTGCTGTTCGACTGGTTCTGCGACTGGGCGCACCTGGTCCTGCGCTATCAGTTGACCCAGGACGAGGAAGGTTTAGGCTTGGCCGATATGCGCAAGGTGGTGCAATACCTTGCGCAAAAAAGCCCCCAGGCCAAGGTACTGGAAGTGCAGGCGTGGATCCTGGAGCAGCGCCAGAAGGTGCTGGGCAAGGCCAACCTCAACCGTGTCCTGTTGCTTGAATCGCTGCTGGCGCACTGGCTGCAATTGCCGGGCGCCCGCTGATTTTCCTTTTCTTCATGTGTGCCGTTATCCCATGCTCGTAGATTCCCATTGCCACCTCGACCGTCTTGACCTCAGTGCCCACCAGGGGTCGCTCGATGCCGCCCTGCAGGCAGCGCGTGAGCGCGGGGTCGGGCATTTTCTGTGTATCGGCGTCAGTGCCGAGAACGCTGGCGCGGTGAAGGCGCTGAGCGAGCAGTACGCTGATGTCGATTGCTCGGTGGGTGTGCACCCGCTGGACCTGGCGCCAGGCGAAACCCCGGCGCTGGAGTGGCTGCTGCGCGAGCTGGCCCACCCGCATGTGGTGGCGATTGGTGAAACCGGGCTGGACTACCATTACGAGCCGGAGGCAGCCGAGCTGCAGCAGGCGTCGTTCCGCTTGCACCTGGAGGCGTCGCGACAAACAGGCAAGCCGGTGATCGTGCATACCCGGGCGGCCAGGGCCGACACTCTGGCGCTGTTGCGTGAGGCCAGCCTGCCCCAGGCGGGCGTGCTGCACTGCTTTACCGAGGATTGGGAAATGGCCAAGGCGGCGCTGGACCTGGGGTATTACATCTCGCTGTCCGGCATTGTGACGTTCCGCAATGCCGATGCCCTGCGTGAAGTGGCGCGGCAAGTGCCGGTTGACCGCTTGCTGGTGGAAACGGATTCGCCGTATCTGGCGCCTATTCCGCATCGGGGCAAGCCGAATCTGCCGCAGTATGTGCGGGACGTGGCGGAGTATGTGGCTTCGTTGCGGGGGGCCAGCTACGAGCAACTGGCGGAGCAGACCACTGCCAACTTCAAGCGGTTGTTCCCGTTGGCGCGGGTGCGCTGATTCGCAGCCCGTGCGCAAGCAAAAAAAAACCCGGGTTCTGGGGGGGGAATCCGGGTTAAGACCATTAGGAGTAAAACAAAGGTACGCGGTCCCTGAGCACCTTTATCAGCGCGCCACTCGGGGGGGATGCGTCGCGCCAACACTTCAAGTATTGGCCAGGTTTGGCGCAGTGCCAGTGTTTATTGATCGTTTTTTAAACAGATTTGGAATACGCCGCGCTTTCATTCCTCCTTCAGCGAATGGCCGTAAGCATCGTGAAACACTGCCGTGCGTGGATGATCCGTGCAATTTCCCGCAAGATAGGCATAATAAACCGCTTCGATTGTCATCCAGTCCTTCCCATGCAGAAAGAACCTCGTAAGGTCCGTGAATTTCGCCGCCGCGAACAGGAAATCCTCGACACCGCGCTCAAGCTGTTTCTCGAACAGGGTGAGGACAGTGTCACCGTCGAGATGATCGCCGACGCCGTGGGTATCGGCAAAGGCACGATCTACAAGCACTTCAAGTCCAAGGCGGAGATCTACCTGCGCCTGATGCTCGACTATGAGCGCGACCTGAACGAGCTGTTGCACTCGGCCGACGTCGACCGCGACAAGGAAGCCCTGTCGCGCGCCTACTTCGAGTTCCGCATGCGCGATCCGCAACGCTACCGGCTGTTCGACCGCCTTGAAGAAAAGGTGGTCAAGGGCAACCAGGTACCGGAAATGGTCGAGCAGTTGCACAGCATTCGTGCCTCCAACTTCGACCGCCTGACCCAGCTGATCAAGGGCCGTATCAGCGAAGGCAAGCTCGAAGACGTGCCGCCGTATTTCCACTACTGCGCCGCCTGGGCGCTGGTGCATGGCGCCGTGGCGCTGTACCACTCGCCGTTCTGGAGCAATGTGCTGGAGGATCAGGAAGGCTTCTTCCAGTTCCTGATGGACATCGGTGTGCGTATGGGCAACAAGCGCAAGCGCGACCCTGAACCCTCGACCTGACACCCCGACAACACTCGGCAATGTGCCTGGGGCTTGCAAAAACCTGATTTATGAGTCAGGTTTTGCCAGCCCCCCATCATCAGTGCCGGAGTCATCCATGATCGTCGATCGTCAAGGCAGGCGTTTTCGCAACCTGCGTGTCAGCCTGACGGCTGCCTGCAATTATGCCTGCACGTACTGCGTGCCCGACGGCAAGCGCCTGGTAGCAGGACAGGACGAACTGTCCGCAGATGCCCTGGCTCGCGGCGTGGCCTACCTGATCGAAGCCGCCGGCATCGAACGCCTGCGCATCACCGGTGGCGAGCCTTTGGTCAGCCCGCGCCTGGATGCCTTCCTTGCCGCCGTGAGCAAGCTCGACCTCGACGATATCTCGCTGACCACCAATGGCCAGCTGCTGGCGCGCAAACTGCCGCAGCTGCAGGCAGCTGGTATTCGGCGCCTGAATGTGTCCCTCGATACCCTCGACCCCACGGCTTTCCGTACGATCGCCCGGGGCGGCGACCTGAGCAGCGTGCTGGCGGGCATGGAGCAGGCCAGTGCCTTGGGTATGCGGGTGAAAGTGAACATGGTGCCGATGCGCGGGCAAAACCTCGACCAGGTACTGCCGCTGCTGGATTATTGCCTTGAACGCGGCTTTGAGCTGCGCTTCATCGAGCTGATGCGCATGGGCCACCTGGCGCGTGACCGCAATGCCTTCCTGCAGCAGTTTGTCGGCCTTGATCAACTGCTTGCACTGATCGGCGGCAAGCATGCCTATGCCCAGGTCGACGCGCCGCTGGACGCCACTGCCTTGCGTTATCAAGTCCCCGGCAAAGGCCACTTCGGTGTGATCGCCAACGAGAGCGTCCCGTTCTGCCGCACCTGCTCGCGGCTGCGCCTGTCGTCTACGGGGTGGCTGCATGGTTGCCTGTCGTCGGGCAACCGTCACTTCATCGGCGACCTGCTGGAAAAGCCCCGCCATCAGGCGCTGCCGGCCTTGCAGCGGTTGCTGGTCAAGGCGCTGGCAGACAAGCAGGACCTGGCGTTTGCCGGTGGAGTGACGGTGATGAAAGTGATCGGTGGCTGAAGCTGGCGCAAAAGCTGCATCCGCCGGCTATTCGCCGGTTTTTCGTCGCCGGCCACTGGAGGAAAGATGCGTAGCCTGGTCTTGCTGCTGGCGCTGATGGCGCTGGGCGGCTGCATGAATGTCAGCGATATGGGCGAGGGCGTCCGTTACCACATGAGCGATGCTGGTCTGCTGGACCACAGCGAGACCCGTCGCACGCTGTCGATCCGCCTGCAGCCCGATTCCTTCATCTTCATCGGTCAGGGTGCATTCGTCCCCCCAGGCAAAGGGCCGGTGCCACGGCAGAACGCGGTGGCCGATGAGGCCTTCAAGAGCTTCGTCGAGTACTTCCCGCTGGTGCGCCGCGCGCAAGGCCCGCTTGGCCTGGAAGAGGCCATTGCCCAGGCCCGCGCTGTGGGCGCCGACTATGTGCTGTACACTCGCTTCGCGCGCACCGACGACCGTATCGGCAATGGTGACGAGTGGTATGACGAACAGGCCGTCGACCGGTTGGGCTGGGACACCGGCGTGGTGCAGATGATGCTGATTGAAACCAACACCCGCTACCTGATAGATACCGCTCGTATCAAGAGCCGTGGCGGTTTGTTGACGTTCCACGACAACACGCCGCGGGATTTGCTTGCGGCGCCGATGCGCGAGTACGCTCGTAGCCTTCTGGGCATGAGTGAATGAGGCAAGCAAGATGAGCGATTCGGGCAAGGCCAATGACCTCCTGGCACAAATCCCCAAGGCCAAGGGCCTGCCGCCGGTGCATCTGTGGAACCCGGATTTTTGCGGTGATATCGACATGCGCATCGCCCGTGATGGCACCTGGTATTACCTGGGTACACCGATTGGGCGCAAGCCGATGGTGCGGCTGTTCTCGACGATCATGCGGCGCGACGGCGATGACTATTTCCTGATCACCCCGGTCGAGAAGGTCGGTATTCGCGTCGACGACGCGCCGTTCGTGGCGGTGGCGCTTGAAGTGCTGGGTGACGGTGAGCAACAAGTGTTGCGCTTCACCAGCAATGTCGAGGACCAGGTCGAGGCCGGGCCGGCCAACCCGCTGCGCGTGGTGACCGACCCGCTGACGCAGGAGCCATCGCCCTATGTGCTGATGCGCAGCAACCTTGAGGCGCTGATTCATCGCAATGTGTTCTACCAACTGGTGGAACTGGCGGTGCCGCAGGCGATAGCGGGGGAGGAATGGCTTGGCGTGTGGAGCCACGGCGAGTTCTATCCGATCGGGCGTAGCCACTAAGGGCCCGGAGTCTGCTCTGGCCTCCTGCTTTTACCCCGGATTGGCCATTTGCCTCTCGCTTCCCGGGGCCTAACCTGCAGGCAATCGCCATGCAGGAGAAGCCCCCATGAAACCCGTAGCCCTCATCCTCTTCGGTCTGCTCGCCGCCCAGGCGCCTGTCTGGGCGCACGGCGACGTTGCCAGCCAGGTCAAGCTGCTGCAGCAACAGCAGCCCAGCAACGCCCCCGGCAAGAATGCCATCATGCTCACCGTCAGCTACGCACCTGGCGAGGCATCACCCGCGCATCAGCACCCGGGCGCGGTAATGGCCTACGTGCTTGAAGGCGCGGTGATATCGAAGCTGAACGGCGAGCCGGAGAAAACCTACAAAGCGGGCGATTACTGGTACGAGGCACCGGGTACCGTGCACAGCGTGTCGCGCAACGCCAGCGACACCCAGCCAGCCAAGCTGTTGGTCTGGAGCCTGGTAGAGGAGGGTAGCGAGGTCACATTGCCCTATCCGGCCTCAGGGGCTGCGCACTGAGCCTGGATCAACTCGCCAGTGACGCTCCGGCCTTCTTGCTCAAACGCCCGATGGGGAGGTCGAACCGGCTGTTAGGGGGGCGGGCACAAAAAAACCTCCAGTGCTTGCGCAACTGGAGGTTTTTCAAATTGGCTCCGCGACCTGGACTCGAACCAGGGACCCAATGATTAACAGTCATTTGCTCTACCGACTGAGCTATCGCGGAATCTGCGCATATCTTACTAATTGCCCGAGGGAAGTCAACCCTCCCCCAGGCAAATTATATTGCAATCAAGCAGTTACAGTACTTCGACGATGGCCTTGGTGACCACGTGGATGTTGCTCTGGTTCAGCGCAGCTACCGCAATGCGGCCGGTGTCCAGGGCATAGATACCGAACTCGTTCTTCAGGCGGGCGACCTGTTCAACGGTCAGGCCCGAGTAGGAGAACATGCCTGCCTGGCGGCCAACGAAGCTGAAGTCGCGGTTGGCGCCATATTCAGCCAGCAGGCTGACCATTTGCTGGCGCATGCCGTGGATACGCTGGCGCATCTCAGCCAGCTCGGTTTCCCACATCAGGCGCAGTTCTTCGCTGTTGAGCACGGTAGCGACGATGGTCGCGCCGTGGGTCGGCGGGTTGGAGTAGGTGGTGCGGATGACGCGCTTGACCTGCGACAGCACGCGAGTGCTCTCGTCCTTCGAGGCGGTGACGATCGACAGTGCGCCAACGCGCTCGCCGTACAGCGAGAACGACTTGGAGAACGAGCTGGAAACGAAGAAGTCCAGGCCCGACTCGGCGAACAGGCGTACAGCGAACGCGTCTTCGGCGATGCCGTCACCAAAGCCCTGGTAGGCCATGTCGAGGAACGGCACATGGCCCTTGGCCTTGACCACTTCCAGCACGTTTTTCCAGTCGTCCAGGCCCAGGTCGACGCCAGTCGGGTTGTGGCAGCAGGCATGCAGCACGACGATAGAACCGGCCGGCAGGCTGTTCAGGTCTTCGAGCATGCCGGCGCGGTTGACGTCGTTGCTCGGTGCGTCGTAGTAGCGGTAGTTCTGTACCGGGAAGCCGGCGGTCTCGAACAGTGCGCGGTGGTTTTCCCAGCTCGGGTCGCTGATAGCTACCACAGCGTTTGGCGAGAGGCGCTTGAGGAAGTCGGCGCCGATCTTCAGCGCACCGGTGCCGCCAACGGCCTGCACGGTGACCACGCGGCCAGCGGCCAGCAGTGGTGACTCGGCGCCGAAGATGAGTTTTTGCACGGCCTGGTCGTAGGTGGCGATGCCGTCGATCGGCAGGTAGCCGCGCGAGGCGTGCTGGGCGGCACGCTGGGTTTCGGCTTCGATCACGGCGCGCAGCAGCGGAATGCGGCCCTCCTCATTGCAGTACACGCCTACGCCCAGGTTGACCTTGTCGGTACGTGGGTCGGCGTTGAATGCTTCGTTGAGGCCCAGGATAGGGTCGCGGGGTGCCAGCTCGACAGCGGAAAACAGGCTCATTGTTACCTTGGCTCTGAATAGGAGTGTGATAGGACGTACACGCTCCAGCCGAATGCACTGAAGCGGTGCACAAACGGGGAGTCAGTATAGTGATACCGACCGGTCACCGCGACACTCTGGCGCACCTTTTCAGACGTTTTGCGCAAATATTTTTCGACCATTGGTCCAATTGCCGTGTCCACCGTAGCAAGCGTTCACAGCTGCGCCTTGAAAGCGCCACCCTAGGGGCGCATTTGGGTATAGACTACTGGCTAAATTTACAGTTGCTGCAACACCGCGAGGTCCGTCATGTCCGAGTTCCAGCTCGTCACCCGTTTTCAGCCGGCCGGCGACCAGCCCGAGGCCATCCGCCAGTTGGTCGAAGGTATCGAGGCGGGCCTGTCGCACCAGACGCTGCTCGGGGTGACCGGCTCGGGCAAGACCTTCAGTATCGCCAACGTCATCCAGCAGGTGCAGCGGCCGACGCTGGTGCTGGCGCCGAACAAGACCCTGGCCGCGCAGCTGTACGGCGAATTCAAGGCGTTTTTCCCCAACAACGCGGTGGAGTACTTCGTTTCCTACTACGACTACTACCAGCCTGAGGCCTATGTACCGTCGTCGGATACCTTCATCGAGAAGGACGCCTCGATCAACGACCACATCGAGCAGATGCGCCTGTCGGCAACCAAGGCGTTGCTGGAGCGACGCGACGCGATCATCGTGACCACGGTCTCGTGCATCTACGGCCTGGGCAGCCCCGAGACCTACCTGAAAATGGTCCTGCACGTGGACCGCGGCGACAAGCTTGACCAGCGCGCGCTGCTGCGCCGCCTGGCCGACCTGCAGTACACCCGCAACGAAATGGATTTTGCCCGGGCCACCTTCCGTGTGCGCGGTGATGTGATCGACATCTTCCCGGCCGAATCCGACCTCGAGGCCATCCGCATCGAGCTGTTCGATGACGAGGTGGAAAACATCGCCGCCTTCGACCCGCTCACCGGCGAAGTATTCCGCAAGCTGCCGCGTTTCACCTTCTACCCCAAGAGCCACTACGTGACCCCGCGCGAGACCTTGCTCGATGCCATGGAGGGTATCAAGGAAGAGTTGAAAGATCGCCTGGCGTACCTGCACCAGGGCAACAAGCTGGTAGAGGCGCAGCGGCTGGAGCAGCGTACCCGCTTCGACCTGGAGATGATCCTGGAGCTGGGCTACTGCAACGGCATCGAGAACTACTCGCGCTACCTGTCCGGTCGGCCCGCCGGGGCGCCACCGCCCACCCTGTACGATTACCTGCCAGCCGATGCCCTGCTGGTAATTGACGAGTCTCACGTCAGCGTTCCGCAGGTTGGCGCCATGTACAAGGGTGACCGCTCGCGCAAGGAAACGCTGGTCGAGTACGGCTTTCGCCTGCCCTCGGCGCTGGACAACCGGCCCATGCGCTTCGACGAGTGGGAGAATGTCAGCCCCCAGACCATCTTCGTTTCCGCCACCCCGGGCCCTTACGAGGCCGAGCATGCCGGGCGCGTGGTCGAGCAGGTGGTACGCCCGACCGGCCTGGTCGACCCGCAGGTCGAAATTCGCCCGGCACTGACCCAGGTGGATGACCTGCTTTCGGAAATCCGCAAGCGGGTCGCGGCGGGTGAGCGGGTGCTGGCGACCACGTTGACCAAGCGCATGGCCGAGGATCTCAGTGATTACCTGGCCGATCACGACGTGCGGGTGCGTTACCTGCACTCCGACATCGACACCGTGGAGCGGGTGGAGATCATTCGTGACCTGCGCCTGGGTACCTTCGACGTGCTGGTCGGCATCAACCTGCTGCGCGAGGGCCTGGACATGCCCGAGGTGTCGCTGGTGGCGATTCTCGATGCCGACAAAGAAGGTTTCCTGCGCTCCGAACGATCACTGATCCAGACCATCGGCCGGGCCGCCCGTAACCTCAACGGTCGGGCCATCCTTTACGCCGATAACATGACCGGCTCCATGCAGCGGGCCATCGATGAAACCGAGCGTCGTCGGGAAAAGCAGATCGCGTTCAACCAAGCCAACGGCATCGTCCCCAAGGGCGTGGTCAAGGACATCACCGATATCCTGGAAGGCGCCACTGTGCCCGGCTCGCGCAGCAAAAAGCGCAAGGGCATGGCCAAGGCGGCGGAGGAGAGCGCCCGTTACGAGGCCGAACTGCGTACCCCGGGCGAGATCACCAAGCGCATCAAGCAGCTCGAAGAGAAGATGATGCAGTTCGCCCGCGACCTGGAGTTCGAAGCGGCAGCGCAACTGCGCGACGAGATTACCCAGCTGCGCGAGCGGTTGATTACCAGCTGATTGCCACGTTATCTGCAATGGCCTCTTCGCGGGCGAGCCCGCTCGCTCAAGCGAAGAGGCCGCTACAGGCAACCGAAAATTCAGTGGGCTTCCCCAGCCTTCAACCCCTGCGGCAACTTGCGGGTCATCAACACCGCTATCATGCTCACTGCTAACCCGATCCCGACAAAGTGGAAGGCATCGTTGTAAGCCATGATCAACGCTTGTTGGTGGGTAATCTCGCTCAACTTGCCCAGCGCCGCACTGTCATTCCCCAGCCGCTCCGCCAGTTGCGCCAACCGTTCCGCCACCTGCGGGTTGCTTGGCACCACCGACTCCCTCAGGTAATCGAAATACACCTTGGTCCGCGCATCCAGCAGGGTGGCCAGCAGGGCAATACCAATCGCCCCACCCAGGTTGCGCAGGATATTGAACAGGCTCGAAGCCGAGCCGGCATCCTGCGGCTGGATATAGGCCGTGGCGATCAGCGAAATGGTCACCATGATCATCGGCTGGCCCAGCGCACGGATGATCTGGATATGGTTGAACTGCGGCCCCGCAAAGTCCGGGTTGAGTACACCCGAGCCGAAGCTGGCGGCGCCGAACAGGCAGAACCCCAGCGCACACAGCACCTTGGGTGAAATCACCTTCATCAATTGCGGCACCAGCGGGATCAGGAACAGCTGGGGAACGCCCATCCACATGATCACCTCGCCGATCTGCAAGGCGTTGTAGCCCTGGATCTGCGCCAGATACAGCGGTAGCAGGTAGATCGACCCGTACAGGCCGACGCCCATGCCCAGGCTGGCGATGCTCGACAGGCCGAAATTGCGGTTGCCAAGGATGCGCAAGTTGATCAGGGGATGCGGCTTGGAAAACTGCACGATGACAAAGGTGATCAGGCTGACCAGCGCAACGCTACCCAGGCCGACGATCAGGTGTGATTCCAGCCAGTCCTTGCGGTGGCCTTCCTCAAGAAATACCTGCAGGCAGCCCAGGCCCAGCCCGAGGGTGAGGATGCCCGCGTAATCGGTGCTTTTCAGCAGTTCCCAATGCGCTTCTTTCTTCTCCAGCCCGTACAGCAGGCCGGCGATCATCACCAGCCCCGGCGGAATGTTGATATAGAAAATGTACTCCCAGCCCCAGTTTTCGGTGAGCCAGCCGCCTAGAGTAGGGCCGATGGAGGGGGCGAAGGTGGCGGTCATGGCGAACATGGCCATGCCTTTGGCGCGGTGGTGTTCCGGCAGCTTGATCAGGGTAAGGGTAAACGCCAACGGGATCAGCGCGCCGCCGGTAAAACCCTGCAGGGCGCGGAACAGGATCATGCTCTCCAAATTCCAGGCCATCGAACACAGCAGTGACGAAAGCAGGAAACCGCCGGAGACCCACACCGCGAGCCGTCGCGCCGACAGCAGCTGCACCAGCCAGGCGGTCAGCGGGATCATGATGATTTCCGCGACAAGGTAGGAGGTGGAAATCCACGAGCCTTCCTCCAGGGTCGCCGACAGCGCGCCCTGGATGTCCTTTAGCGACGAGTTGGTGATCTGGATGTCCAGCACTGCCATGAAGGCGCCAAGCATCACGCTCATTACCGCAATCCAGTCGCGCCGGCTGGGCTCGGCAACAGGCCGCAGCAAAGCGTCACCGGCCATGGGGGCCTTCGTCTTCGCTGCGCAGGTCGACGGTGGCGGTGACCGACATGCCGGGGCGGATCCGCCCTCGCAGCGGGTTGTCGGCGCTGAAGGTCAGTTTTACCGGAATACGCTGCACCACCTTGGTGAAGTTGCCGGTGGCATTGTCCGGCGGCAGCAGGCTGAACTGCGCGCCTGAGGCGGCAAACAGGCTGTCGACCCGACCTTCGACGGGGGTGTCCGGGTAGCTGTCGAATACCAGTTCGGCGCGCTGGCCGGGCTGCATATGGCCGATCTGGGTTTCCTTGAAGTTGGCCTGCACCCAGATGTCTTCGTCCGGCACGATCGACAGCAGGTAGGCACCTGCCTGCACCACCTGGCCATTGCGGGCGTTGCGTTGGCCGATGGTGCCGCTAATGGGCGCGCGGATCTCGCAGCGGCTCAGGTTGAGCTCGGCCTGGGCCAGGTCGGCGCGGGCGTTGGCGATTTGCGCATCCAGGCGCTTGAGGTCGGCGTTCAGGGCGTTCACCTGCTGGCGCTGGCTTTGCAGGTCGGCGCGGGCCTTGTCGACCTGGGAGCCGGCCACGTGGCTGTCCGCCGACAGAGTGGTGACCCGTTCTTCAGAGACATAACCTGGCTTGCGCAGTTTTTCGGCGCGGCTCAGGTCCAGGCGCGAGCGGTCGAAGGTGGCCTGGTTGGCCGCCACCTGGGCCTGGCCGGCAGCGATCAGGCTGCCCTGCTGGGTCAGGCGGCTTTGCGCCTGGGCGTGTTCGGCCTCGCGGGTAGCCAGGGCAGCGCGGGCGCGTTCGATCGCCAGCTCGAAGTCAGCGGCCTCCAGGCGCACCAGCAAGTCGCCTTTGTCGACGTGCTGGTTGTCCTCGACCGGCACCGTGTCGATGCGGGCACCCAGCTGGCTGGAAATGCGGGTAATCTCGCCTTGCACGTAGGCGTTGTCGGTGCCTTCGTAGAAGCGGCCCTTGAAATACCAGTGGGCCAGAAAGGCGAGGGCGATGATGGCCACCAAGGTGAAAAAGATCGCCAGGCGGCGTTTGAGTTGGGTAGGCATGGCGGCTATCGTTGCAGAAATGTAAGCAAATTTAACAGTGGTGCAGGGCCCGTCGACAAGTGACGTTCGCGCCATTGCTGGAGCCCGGTGCCTGCCTCCTGCTAACATCCCGCCTTTGTTTCATCTTTCGTTCGAGACCCTCCATGACCACCGTACGCACGCGTATCGCGCCATCGCCTACCGGCGACCCCCATGTCGGCACTGCCTACATCGCCCTGTTCAACTACTGCTTTGCCAAGCAGCACGGCGGTGAGTTCATCCTGCGCATCGAAGACACCGACCAGTTGCGCTCCACGCGCGAATCGGAACAGCAGATCTTCGACGCCCTGCGCTGGCTCGGCATCGAATGGAACGAAGGCCCGGACGTCGGCGGCCCGCACGGCCCGTACCGGCAGAGCGAGCGTGGCGCGATCTATGCCGAATACGCCAAGCAGCTGGTCGACGCCGGCCACGCCTTCTACTGTTTCTGCACCGCCGAAGAACTGGAGCAGATGCGCGCCGAACAGCAAGCCCGCGGCGAAACCCCTCGCTATGACGGCCGCGCACTGCTGCTGAGCGCCGAGGAAGTGCAGCGCCGCCTGGCCGCTGGCGAGCCGCACGTGATCCGCATGAAAGTGCCGAGCGAAGGCGTGTGTGTAGTGCCTGACATGCTGCGTGGCGACGTCGAGATCCCGTGGGACCGCATGGACATGCAGGTGCTGATGAAGAACGACGGCCTGCCGACGTACTTCCTGGCCAACGTGGTCGACGACCACCTGATGGGCATCACCCACGTGTTGCGTGGCGAAGAGTGGCTGCCATCGGCGCCCAAGCTGATCAAGCTGTACGAATACTTCGGCTGGGAGCAGCCCAAGCTGTGCTACATGCCGCTGCTGCGCAACCCGGACAAGTCCAAGCTGTCCAAGCGCAAGAACCCGACTTCGGTCACGTTCTACGAGCGCATGGGCTTCATGCCCGAGGCGATGCTCAACTACCTGGGCCGCATGGGCTGGTCGATGCCGGACGAGCGCGAGAAGTTCTCCCTGGCCGAGATGGTCGAGCACTTCGACCTGTCGCGCGTCTCGCTGGGCGGGCCGATCTTCGACATCGAGAAGCTGTCCTGGCTTAACGGCCAGTGGTTGCGTGAGCTGCCGGTCGAGGAGTTCGCCACGCGCCTGCAGAAGTGGGCGTTCAACAGCGACTACATGATGAAGATTGCCCCGCATGTACAAGGCCGGGTCGAAACCTTCAGCCAGGTCGCACCGCTGGGCGGGTTCTTCTTCGAAGGCGCGCTGAAGCTGGACGCCAAGCTGTTCGAAAGCAAGAAACTGTCTGCCGACCAGGTGCGCCAGGTCATCCAGCTGATCCTGTGGAAGCTCGAAAGCCTGCGCCAGTGGGAAAAAGAGCGTATCACCGGTTGCATCCAGGCTGTGGTCGAGGCGCTGGAGCTCAAGCTTCGCGACGCCATGCCGCTGATGTTCGCTGCCATTACTGGCCAGGCCAGCTCGGTGTCGGTACTGGACGCTATGGAAATCCTCGGCCCGGACCTGACCCGCTATCGCCTGCGCCAGGCGCTGGACCTGCTGGGCGGTGTGTCGAAGAAAGAAAACAAAGAGTGGGAAAAGCTGCTGGCCTCAATCGCCTGATTCAGCTTTGCACCTGACCTGTGGGAGCGGGCGTGCCCGCGAATGCGGTGTTTGATCTACCATCGCATTCGCGGGCACGCCCGCTTCCACAGGTCCAGCTAAACCCGGAAAAACTAGGACAGGGCGGTAAGTGATTGTTATCTGTGAAAAAACTTTTGAATATTTTCGAAATTTCGTTTGACAGCAGTGCAATCCGATCTTAATATGCGCCCCGTCCACAGCGATGAACGAAAACGAAACGCCAGGCACCCAGCCAGCGATTCGGTTCAAAGCGACATTGTGGGGCTATAGCTCAGCTGGGAGAGCGCCTGCATGGCATGCAGGAGGTCAGCGGTTCGATCCCGCTTAGCTCCACCAAATTCCGCTTGGCAGCTCAGGCTGGCAAGCAAGACCGGGTCCAGCAACCGGGTCTTGAAGGTAAGAAGGTTCGTCCCCTTCGTCTAGTGGCCTAGGACACCGCCCTTTCACGGCGGTAACAGGGGTTCGAGTCCCCTAGGGGACGCCAGTTTTACACAAGCGATGTTTCATTATGTCGCTGGGCCGCGAGGCTAGAAATCCGGGGCTATAGCTCAGCTGGGAGAGCGCCTGCATGGCATGCAGGAGGTCAGCGGTTCGATCCCGCTTAGCTCCACCAATTTTGCCGCGGTTTGCGTAAGCAAGCCGGCACGAAGGTTACGTCCCCTTCGTCTAGTGGCCTAGGACACCGCCCTTTCACGGCGGTAACAGGGGTTCGAGTCCCCTAGGGGACGCCACTTTTCCTGCGTTTTGCAGGGCTTGAAAGGCTCGTCGATTATTGATGAGCCTTTTGTTTCGGGGCTATAGCTCAGCTGGGAGAGCGCCTGCATGGCATGCAGGAGGTCAGCGGTTCGATCCCGCTTAGCTCCACCATTTCTGCCAGGGTTCACGTTAGTGAATCTTCGCGAAGGTTACGTCCCCTTCGTCTAGTGGCCTAGGACACCGCCCTTTCACGGCGGTAACAGGGGTTCGAGTCCCCTAGGGGACGCCACGTTTACCCGCGTTTTGCGGGACTTTAAAGGCTCATTCGCTTATTGAATGGGCCTTTTGTTTTTCTCCCTCGCGAAAATTCCGCTGCCGACGGGCGGCGAGAAAATCTGCTTGCCAAAAAATATGATATGGATAATATTTCGATCATCATATTTTTCCCGGCGACCGCCCCATGAGCGACAAGAAGAGCAAAACCCGCGAACGCATCCTCGAGGCGGCGCGCAGTGCCTTGATCCAGCATGGCCCGGCCGAGCCTAGTGTGAGCCAGGTAATGGGTGCGGCAGGCCTGACGGTTGGCGGCTTCTATGCCCACTTCGAGAGCAAGGACGAGCTGATGCTCGAAGCATTCAGCCAACTGCTGGGTGAGCGCCGTGCCTTGCTTTCGCAGGTCGACCCCAGCCTCGATGGCGCCGGGCGGCGCGCGCTGGCCAGTGCGTTCTACCTGTCGCGCAAGCACCGGGATGCCGAGGTGCATGCCTGCCCGCTGCCGAACTCACTGGCAGAAATGCAGCGCCTGCCGGAAGCCTTCCGTGAGGTACTGGCCGAGCACATCGAGCTGATGGCAGCGGCCATGGTCGACCGCCCCGAGGATGCCGACAAGGCCTTGGCCGACCTGGCCCTCATGGTCGGCGGGCTGGCCCTGGCCCGCGCCTTGGGCACCAGCGACCTTTCTGACCGAATCCTGCGCGCCGCCAAATCGGCAGTGCTGTAACCCTGGAGCATGGCAATGACTACCCTGAGCTGGATTCGTGGCGTCAATGGCACCCTGGGCCGCCTGGCCCCCGAGCACGTCGCTGGCAAGATGCGCCGTGCCTTCATGACCCCGCGCAACCTGCCGCCACGGCACTGGGAATTGCCCATGCTGGCAAGTGCCGAGCGCATTACCTTGCGCTTCGGCCTGTCGGCATTACGCTGGGGGCAGGGGCCGACGGTGCTGCTGATGCACGGCTGGGAAGGCCGCCCCACACAGTTCGCCGCCTTGATTGAAACCCTGGTCCAGGCCGGGCACACGGTGGTGTCGCTGGAGGGGCCAGGGCATGGTCGCTCGCCGGGTGAGCAGGCCAACGTGGTGCTGTTTGCCAGGGCGCTGCTCGAGGCCGCCGCCGAGTTGCCGCCGCTGCGTGCGGTCATTGGCCATTCGATGGGCGCTGCCAGCGTGCTGCTGGCCTTGCAGATGGGCCTGCGCACGGAGGCGGCGGTGAGCATCGCGGGCCCGGCGCGGTTGCTGGGGGTGTTGCGAGGGTTTGCCCGTCACCTGGGGCTGCCGGCGCGTGCACGGGCTGCGTTCATTCGCCAGGTGGAGCGGGATGTGGGCATGCAGGTTGCGCGGCTGGATGTTACCGGTTACCAGCTGGAGCTTCCGGGGCTGGTAGTGCACGCTGCCGATGACGCCCTGGTGGCTGCCGATGAAGCCCAGGTCATTCACAAGGCCTGGTTCGACAGCCGGCTGTTGATGTTGGAGGCGGGCGGCCACCAACGGCTGCTAGCCGACCCGCGCCTGGGTGAAGCCGTGCTCGAATTGCTCGCCAGGGCGGGTGCGCCAGCGCGGCAAAGCGCCTGATGAGCCCGGTAAATCCATCCAAGGGCTGGACTTCCCCTGCCGGTCGCTGCTAAATCGCAATTTTGCGCCAAGGAAGCGAACATGAGCTGGGACCTGGCAACACCCTTCGTCATCGACCTGCGCGTCGGCAGCGAGGATATCGACGGCCTCGGCCACGCCAACAACGCCGTCTACGTGACCTGGCTGGAACGCTGCGCCTGGCGCCATTCCCAGCGCCTGGGCCTGGACCTGGCCGCGTACCGCCGGCTGGACCGGGCCATGGCCGTTGTGCGCCACGAAATCGACTACCTGGCCGCCGGCTATGAAGATGACGAGCTGCAATTGGCCACCTGGATCATCGACTGGGATCAGCGCCTGCGCATGACCCGGCGCTTCCAGCTCAAGCGCCCGCGTGACGGCGTTACCCTGCTGCGGGCTCGGACCACCTTCGCCTGCATCGAATTGTCCAGCGGCAAACCCAAGCGTATGCCGGCAGAATTTGTCGAGGGTTACGGCCAGGCGCTGATCGGCGGCTGAAACGCCGGCAATGTTTGCTAGACTGCCGGCTTTTTCCGCCGAGACCCCGACATGCAAATTGCCCTGGCCCCCATGGAGGGGCTGGTCGACAACATCCTGCGCGACGTGCTGACCCGCGTGGGCGGTATCGACTGGTGCGTCACCGAATTCATTCGCGTGTGCGACCGCCTGCTGCCGCCTTCCTCGTTCGACAAGCTCGCGCCCGAGCTGCGGCGGGGCGCCCGCACAGCCGCCGGGGTGCCCATGCGCGTGCAGTTGCTGGGCTCGGACCCGGTGTGCCTGGCCGACAATGCCGCACTGGCCTGTCAGCTGGGCGCACCGGTGATCGACCTGAACTTCGGTTGCCCGGCCAAGACCGTGAACAAGTCGCGCGGTGGGGCGGTGCTGCTGAAAGAGCCCGAGCTGTTGCACGCCATCGTGCGTGAAGTGCGCCGGGCAGTGCCCGCGCATATCCCGGTGACGTCGAAAATGCGCCTGGGCTTCGACAGCCCTGATGGCGCGCTGGAATGTGCCACGGCACTGGCCGAAGGTGGCTCTGCGCACCTGGTGGTGCATGCGCGGACCAAGGTCGAGGGCTACAAGCCACCGGCACACTGGGAGTGGGTGGCGCGGGTGCAGGACGTGGTCAAGGTGCCGGTGTTCGCCAATGGCGAGATCTGGACCGTGGATGACTGGCGGCGTTGCCGGGAGGTCAGTGGGGCCGAGGACATCATGCTGGGCCGTGGCCTGGTCTCGCGCCCCGACCTGGGCCTGCAGATTGCTGCGGCGCGTGATGGTCGGGATTATCAGCCGATGAGCTGGGATGACCTGCTGCCGTTGCTGCGCGAATTCTGGCGCCAGGCCCAGCACAAGCTTTCGCCGCGTTATGCGCCGGGGCGCATGAAGCAATGGCTGGCGATGTTGACCCGTAGTTACCCCGAGGCGGTGGTGCTGTTTGCCGAGTTGCGCCGGGAAGATGATTGCGCGCGGATCAGTCGGTTGTTGGGGGGGGATGCGCCTTCCTTCGAGGCCTGTGTAGCCTGATCGGGCCGATTCACCCGCGAAAGGCCAATCCAGAGCAATTATCCAGATTTTTTCTGCTTGCCCCTTGAAAGGATTTCTCTCGGCCATATCTCTTGAGTGCGCGATGCCGAAGTCGGGTCGCGTAATGACTTACTTGCTGAATCTCAGGAGTTCATGACCATGACTACCGCTTTCTCTCTCGCTCCACTGTTCCGTCATTCTGTTGGTTTCGACCGTTTCAACGACCTGTTCGAATCCGCAGCGCGTAACGAGGCCGGTAGCAGCTACCCGCCCTACAACGTGGAAAAGCATGCCGAAGACCACTACCGTATCGTGGTTGCTGCAGCCGGCTTCCAGGAGCAGGATCTCGACCTGCAGGTTGAAAAAGGTGTCCTGACCGTGACCGGTGGCAAGCGCGAAAATGCTGCCGCTGAAGTGACCTACCTGCATCAGGGGATCGCCCAGCGCGCCTTCAAGCTGTCTTTCCGCCTGGCCGACCATATCGAAGTCAAGGCCGCAGGCCTGGCCAATGGCCTGCTCAGCATCGACCTGCTGCGCATCGTGCCTGAAGAAGCCAAGGCCAAGCGCATCCCGATCAATGGCGACAAGCCAGCGCTGAACTGATCGCGCTGATGTGAAAAAAAGGGCACCTTCGGGTGCCCTTTTTGCGTCTGTGGTGATCAGTAATCCGCCGGCGCCTCCATCAGCATCTGCCGAAACTCCTGCAGCGGCAGTGGCCGGCTGTGCAGGTAACCTTGATACAGGTGGCAGCCCAGCTGTTCGAGAAACTCCAGTTGCTCGGTCAATTCGACCCCTTCGGCAATGACCGCCAGGTCCAGGCTGCGGGCCATGGCGACGATGGCGCGGACGATCTCGGCGTCGTTGGGGTCGATGGGCGCATCGCGGACGAAGGTCTGGTCGATTTTCAGCGCATCCACCGGCAGGCGCTTGAGGTAGGTGAGCGAGGAGTAGCCGGTGCCGAAGTCATCCATGGCAAAACTGACCCCGTAGCGCTTCAGCTCGCGCATCTTGCTGATGGTGTCCTCAAGGTTCTGGATGACGATGCCTTCGGTAATTTCCAGTTTCAGCATCTGCCGCGGCAGGCGGTAGTCGTCCAGGCTGCGCAGCACCCGGCCGACAAAGTCGTTCTGGCGGAATTGCCGCGGGCTGATGTTCACGCACAGGCTGAAATCATCGGCATCGATCAGCCCGTCGGCGAGCATGCGTGCGCAGGCATCGCAGGCTTCGTCGAGGATCCAGCTGCCAACTTCCAGTATCAGGCCACTTTCCTCGAGCACCTGGATGAACTGCCCTGGCGGTTGCTGGCCCAGCTGCGGGTGGTGCCAGCGCAGCAGCACCTCGGCGCCGACGATGCGGTTGTCGCGGGCGTCTACCTGTGGCTGAAAGTGCAGCGCCAGTTCACCGCGGGCCAGGGCCAGGCGCAGGTCGTTTTCCATGCGCAGCCGCTCGCTGGCGGCCTTCTGCATGGTGGTGTGGAACAGCTGGGTGGTGTTACGCCCGGAGTCCTTGGCCCGGTACAGGGCGATATCGGCGCGTTTGAGCAGGTCGGCCGGGGTGGTGCCATGGTCGGGGATCAGCGCCACGCCGATGCTGGGCGTTACCTGTAGCCGTTGGCCGTCCAGTGTCATTGGTTCGGCCAGCAGTTCGCGCAGGGTATCGGCCAGCTCGCGAACTTTCTCTTCCACCAACTCGCGGCTGCCCTCCAGGCCGCTGAGCAGTACCACGAACTCATCGCCACCCAGGCGCGCCACAGTGTCTTCCAGGCGGACGCTGGCCTCCAGCCGTGCGGTGATGATTTTCAACACCGTGTCGCCCACCGGGTGGCCCAGCGAGTCGTTGATGTGCTTGAAGTGGTCGAGGTCGAGGAACAGCAGGGCACCGCGCAGGTTGTGGCGCTTGAGCAGGGCGATCTGTTGGCTCAGGCGGTCCATCAGCAGGGCGCGGTTGGGCAGGTTGGTCAGCGGGTCATGGTAGGCCAGGTGGCGTATCTGCGCCTGGGCATTCTTCAGCTGGCTTACGTCGCGGGCGGTCAGCAGCAGGCAATCGATCTCGTTGAGGGTGATCGGCTCCACCGACACCTCCACGGTCAGGATGTCGCCGCGCTTGTTGCGCCCAAGCATCTCGCGGTGGTGCACCCGGCCGCGATCGCGCAATTCGCCGAGCAGGGCGGCGCGCTGCTTGTCATCGGCCCAGATGCCGAGCTCGTACACGGTGTGGCCGACCACCTCGGCGGTGCTGTAGCCGGTCAGGCGGCAAAAACCGTCGTTGATTTCCAGGTAGCGGCCGCTGTGGCGTTCGGTGATGGTGATGGCGTCGGGGCTGGAGTGGAAGGCCTTGGCGAACTTCTCCTCGCTGGACTTCAGGGCCGCCTCGGCGCGTTGCTGCTGGGTGATGTCGCGCAGGGTGGTGACGCTGCAGGGCTGGTCGTCGACGGTGATCAGGCGGCTGGAAATCACGCAGGTCAGCGGCGCGCCGTTGCGGTGGTTGACCACTACGGCGACGTTGCTAAGGGCCTGCTCGCGGATGACCCGTTCGATGCGTTGCGCGCGCTCGATGGACTCGGCCCACAGGCCGATTTCTTCGGCGGTGCGGCCGATCACCTGGTCGGTGGCCCAGCCGAAGGTCTGGGTGAACGCCGGGTTGATCTCGATGAACTGGCCGGTGTCTTGGCGGGTCACGCAGATGGGGTCGGGGCTGACCTGGAACAGGCTGGCGAATTTCTCTTCAGAGGCGCTCAGGCGCTGCTCGCGTTCCACCTGGTCGGTAATGTCGAGCAGGGTGCCGGCCATGCGCAGCGGGTTGCCCTGGTCGTCACGGTACAGCCGCGCGCGGCTTTCGATGTAGCGCGATATGCCGTTTTCCAGCTGTACCCGGTAGGTGATCTGGTAGTTGCCCGCCGGGCCTTCGCGCAGGCTGCGGTAGGCCTGGCGCATCGAGTTGCGCTCGTCCTCGGGCACCCCTTCGAAAAAGGCATCGAACGATTCGTGAAACGGGATGGGCGGCAGGCCGTGCAGCTGCGCAGCCCGCGCCGAGCCGTAGAGCATGCCGCTGGGGATATGCCAGTCCCAGGTGCCGAGTTGCGCCGAGTCCAGGGCCAGGTCAAGGCGTTCCTGGCTGTCCTTCAGGGCTTGTTCGGCGCGCTTGCGTTCGGTGGTGTCGACGAAGGTGCTTATAAGGAATGTCACGCCTTCCAGTTCGATGCCCTGGGTGCACAGGATCCCGTCATGTACCTTGCCGCTGGAGGCGCGGAACTGCACTTCGAGGATCAGCGGGCCGTTGTTGGCGCGGGTCGATTCAATCACCTGATGGCGCTGCTCGGGGTTGGCCCACAGGCCGAGCTCCAGGCTGGTCTTGCCGATCACCTGGCTACCGGGCCAGCCGAACATGTCCTCGAAGTGCTGGTTGACCTCGAAGATCATGCCGTCGTGGCGACGGGTCAGCAAAATGGCGTTGGGGCTCAGGTGGAACAGGGTGGCGAAGCGTTTTTCCGAATTGATCAGCGCGGTTTCGCGCTCGCGCTGGCGGGTGATTTCGCGGATTACCCCGATCATCTGCGGCCGCCCATGCTGGTCAAGGGTGAGGCTGCCGTTTATTTCCAGCCAGTGCAGGCTGCCGTCCGGCCAGCGGATGCGGTGGCGCATCGCCTGCTCCACCGGCTCGCCATTGAACACCGCCTGGAACACCTGGCGCGTGCGGGCGCGGTCTTCTTCGGGCAGCAGGTCGAGGTAGTCGACATCGGCCGGCAACGGGCGCTGCGGGTCGAAGCCGAACAGGGCCTGGGTACCCCGTGACCAGCTTACCCGGCCGCTTTCGATGTCCCACAGCCAGGCTCCCAGGCGCGCGCCGTTGAGCGCGGCCAGCAGTTGTGGGGCATTCTGCCAGGCTTGCTCCGATTCCTGGGGGTCGGCCGCCGGTATGCGCGGCAGGCGCAAAAAGCGGTTTGCTGATTTGGGCATCGGTACCAGACCTTTGGCGAATGACGCGTCCTTGAACTTGGAAATGCCGAGCTGACTACCGGTCAGGCGGGCCCTGCGTGGCTGTCGAGCAGTGCCATGAATGCCCTGGCTGCGTTCGACAGCGTTCGCTCCGTGTGCAGAATGTAGCCTAGCTGGCGCGACAGCTGTATGCCGGGCAAGGCGATGGGTGCAACCTGTTCGTCGAGCATGGTGCGCGGTAGCACGCTCCACGCTAGGCCGATCGAGACCATCATCTTGATGGTTTCCAGGTAGTTGGTGCTCATGGCGATGTTCGGCGTCAGGCCCTGGCTTTCGAACAGGCGCTGGACGATATGGTGGGTAAAGGTGTTGCCGCCGGGGAACACCGCCGGGTGGCGGGCGACATCCGCCAGGCTGACGGCCTGGTCGTTCGCCAGTGGGTGCTCGGGGGCGGCGACGAAATCCAGGGCGTCGTCCCACACCGGCACGGCCTTGACCAGATGGTGGGGCTCGGGGGCCAGGGTGATCACGGCAATTTCGGCGCGGCCATGCAGAATCTCATCGTAGGCCTGTTCCGAATCCATGAACTGAATATCCAGCGCTACGGCGGGGTGCTGGCGGGTGAATGCCCGTAACAGTGGGGGCAGGCGGTGCAGGCCGATGTGATGGCTGGTGGCCAGGGTCAGGCGACCGCTCACTTCCCCGGTCAAATTGGTCAGGGCCCGTCGGGTATCATCGAGCACATTGAGTATCTGGTAGGCCCTTGGCAGCAAGGCGCGCCCGGCCTCGGTCAATGTCACCTCACGACCCAGGCGGTCGAACAGGCGCACGCCCAGTTGCTGCTCCAGGCCGGCGATGCGTTTGCTGATGGCCGGCTGGGTCAGGAACAGGCGTTCGGCCGCCCCGGAGAAACTGCCGGTTTCGGCAATGGCGATAAAGGCACTGAGGTTGGCCAGATCCATGGGCTTGTATTCCTTTGGGTTATCCAAAGCATAAAAATTATGAATTTGAGTTATTCAATCTAACCCCATAGCATCGTCCATACAAGCCAAGGGGTTTTTGGCATAGAAAGAACGCTGATGAGGAACAGTCTGATGGCTGGCAAAACGCTCTACGACAAACTCTGGGAAGCCCATGAGGTCAAGCGCCGTGATGACGGCTCGTCCTTGATCTACATCGACCGCCACATCATCCACGAAGTGACGTCGCCCCAAGCCTTCGAAGGCCTGCGCCTGGCTAGCCGCAAACCTTGGCGCATCGACACCAACATCGCCACGCCAGACCACAACGTGCCGACCACGCCAGAGCGCAAGGGCGGCATCGAGGCCATCGCCGACCAGGTATCGCGCCTGCAGGTGCAGACCCTTGACGAGAACTGTGACGAATACGGCATCGTCGAATTCAAGATGAACGACGTGCGCCAGGGCATCGTCCACGTCATCAGCCCGGAGCAGGGTGCCACCTTGCCAGGCATGACCGTGGTCTGCGGCGACTCGCACACCTCCACCCATGGCGCCTTTGGTGCCCTGGCCCACGGCATCGGTACCTCCGAGGTAGAGCATGTGCTCGCCACCCAGTGCCTGGTCGCCAAGAAGATGAAGAACATGCTGGTGCGCGTGGAAGGCCAGTTGCCTGCCGGCGTTACCGCCAAGGACATCGTCCTGGCCGTGATCGGCAAGATCGGCACCGCCGGCGGTAACGGCCACGCCATGGAGTTCGCCGGCAGCGCGATCCGCGAATTGTCGATGGAAGGCCGCATGACCATCTGCAACATGTCCATCGAAGCCGGTGCACGTGTCGGCCTGGTGGCCACTGACGCCACCACCGTTGCCTACGTCGAAGGCCGCCCGTACGCGCCGAAGGGCGAGCAGTGGGAACGTGCTGTAGAAGCCTGGAAAGACCTGGTTTCCGATGACGATGCGGTGTTCGACACCGTGGTCGAACTGGATGCCGGCCAGATCAAGCCGCAGGTCAGCTGGGGCACCTCGCCCGAGATGGTCCTGGCCGTCGACCAGCGCGTACCGGACCCGGCCGCCGAGGCCGACCTGGTCAAGCGTGGCTCGATCGAGCGCGCCTTGAAGTACATGGGCCTGACCGCCAACCAGGCCATCACCGATATCCAGCTGGACCGCGTGTTCATCGGCTCGTGCACCAATTCGCGTATCGAAGACCTGCGTGCTGCGGCGGAAATCGCCAAGGGCCGCAAGGTGGCGGCTACCGTCAAGCAGGCCATCGTTGTGCCGGGTTCGGGCCTGGTCAAGGCCCAGGCCGAGCGTGAAGGCCTGGACAAGATCTTCGTCGAAGCCGGTTTCGAATGGCGTGAACCAGGCTGCTCGATGTGCCTGGCGATGAACCCGGACCGGCTGGAGAGTGGCGAGCACTGCGCGTCCACCTCCAACCGCAACTTCGAAGGCCGCCAGGGCGCCGGTGGGCGTACCCACCTGGTCAGCCCGGCCATGGCTGCCGCTGCTGCGGTGACTGGCCACTTCATCGATGTTCGCGAGTTGATCCAAGGGAGCGCAGCATGAAAGCCTTTACCCAGCACACTGGCCTCGTCGCGCCGTTGGACCGTGCCAACGTCGACACCGACCAGATCATCCCCAAGCAGTTTCTGAAGTCGATCAAGCGCACCGGCTTTGGCCCCAACCTGTTCGACGAATGGCGTTACCTGGACGTGGGGCAGCCCTATCAGGACAACAGCAAACGCCCGCTGAACAATGAGTTTGTGCTCAACCACGAGCGTTATCAGGGTGCCAGTGTATTGCTGGCGCGGGAGAACTTCGGTTGCGGTTCCAGCCGCGAGCATGCCCCGTGGGCCCTGGACGAGTACGGCTTCCGTAGCGTGATCGCGCCAAGCTTTGCCGACATCTTCTTCAACAACAGCTTCAAGAACGGTTTGCTGCCGATCATCCTCAGCGATGAGGAAGTGGACGAGCTGTTCAAGCAGGTCGAGGCCAACCCGGGTTACCAGCTGACCATTGACCTGCAGGCGCAGGCAGTGACCCGCCCGGATGGCAAGGTGCTGCACTTCGAAATCGACGCGTTCCGCAAGCACTGCCTGCTCAATGGCCTGGACGATATCGGCCTTACCTTGCAGGAAGGCGATGCGATCAAGGCCTTCGAGGGCAAGCACCGCGCCAGCCAGCCTTGGCTGTTCCGTGATGCCTGATTGATATAGCCGGCATTTGTACTGGCTGTGCCGGCCTCTTCGCGGGTAAACCCGCTCCCCCAGGAATACAACAGGTCTTAACACTGTGGGTTCTTTGTGGGAGCTGGCTTGCCGGCGATAGGGCCGACACAGGCAACAAAAAATACCAAAGGATTTAGCCATGACCAGCACCCAGCACACCGATGTGGTCCAGCGCCAGTTCGGCGAACAGGCCAGCGCCTACCTCAGCAGCGCCGTGCACGCCCAGGGCAGTGAATTTGCCCTGCTGCAAGCCGAGCTGGCAGGCCAGGGCCATGCCCGCGTGCTGGACCTGGGCTGCGGTGCCGGTCATGTCAGCTTCCACGTTGCCCCGCTGGTCGCCGAAGTGGTCGCCTACGACCTCTCGCAAGCCATGCTCGACGTGGTCGCCAGCGCCGCCAGCGAGCGCGGCCTGGCCAATATCACCACCGAGCGCGGCGCGGCCGAGCGCCTGCCGTTCGCCGATGGCGCGTTCGACTTCGTCTTCAGCCGCTACTCCGCCCACCACTGGAGCGACCTGGGCCTGGCCCTGCGCGAAGTGCGTCGGGTGCTCAAGCCTGGTGGCGTGGCGGCGTTCATCGATGTGATGTCACCCGGCAGCCCGCTGCTCGACACCTACCTGCAAACGGTCGAAGTGCTGCGCGACACCAGCCACGTGCGCGACTACTCCGCCGCCCAATGGCAGCGCCAGGTCAGCGAAGCCGGCCTGCATGTGCGCAGTCACACCCGCCAGCCGTTGCGCCTTGAGTGGAACACCTGGGTCGAGCGCATGCGTACGCCCGAGCCGATGCGCGTGGCCATTCGCCAATTGCAGCAAGCGATGGGTGAAGAAGTACGGCAGTATTACCAGATCGAGGCCGATGGCTCGTTCAGCACCGACGTGCTGGTGTTGTGGGCAGAGCGTTAAGAACCTTTCGGTGGGGCCCGCATGGCCGCACCGCGTGAATGAATAGAGGAAAGCATGAGCAAGCAGATTCTGATTCTCCCAGGTGATGGTATCGGCCCGGAAATCATGGCCGAAGCGGTCAAGGTGCTGGACCTGGCCAATGACAAGTTCCAGCTCGGTTTCAACCTCCAGCACGACGTGATCGGCGGCGCTGCCATCGACAAGCACGGCGTGCCGCTGGCCGACGAAACCCTGGAGCGTGCGCGCAAGGCCGATGCCGTGCTGCTGGGCGCCGTGGGTGGGCCGAAGTGGGACAAGATCGAGCGTGATATCCGCCCGGAGCGCGGCCTGCTGAAAATCCGTTCGCAACTGGGCCTGTTCGCCAACCTGCGCCCGGCCATCCTCTACCCGCAACTGGCCGATGCCTCGTCGCTGAAGCCGGAAATCGTCGCCGGCCTGGACATCCTCATCGTCCGCGAGCTGACCGGCGGCATCTACTTTGGTGCCCCGCGTGGCCAGCGCGAGCTGGAAGGTGGCGAGCGCCAGGCTTATGACACCCTGCCGTACAGCGAAAGCGAAGTGCGCCGCATTGCCCGTGTCGGCTTCGACATGGCCCGGGTACGTGGCAAGAAGCTGTGCTCGGTGGACAAGGCCAACGTCCTGGCTTCCAGCCAGCTGTGGCGTGAAGTGGTCGAAGAGGTGGCCAAGGACTACCCGGATGTCGAGCTGAGCCACATGTACGTCGACAACGCTGCCATGCAGCTGGTACGTGCACCCAAGCAGTTCGACGTGATGGTGACCGACAACATGTTCGGTGACATTCTGTCGGATGAAGCTTCCATGCTGACCGGTTCCATCGGCATGCTGCCTTCGGCGTCGCTGGATGCCGACAACAAGGGCATGTACGAGCCGTGCCACGGCTCGGCGCCGGACATCGCCGGCCTTGGCATCGCCAACCCGCTGGCGACCATCCTGTCGGTGTCGATGATGCTGCGCTACAGCTTCAACCAGACGGCTGCCGCCGATGCCATCGAGAAGGCGGTAAGCCTGGTCCTGGACCAGGGCCTGCGCACCGGCGACATCTTCTCGGAAGGCTGCCGTAAAGTAGGTACGCAGGAAATGGGCGACGCAGTAGTCGCAGCGCTGCGGAATCTGTAATCTCTCTGGCCCGCCACCCCAAATTCCTGGTGGCGGCCCACTTTTAGCAAAGGTGTAGTTGCGATGAAACGTGTAGGTCTGATCGGTTGGCGCGGTATGGTCGGTTCCGTGCTCATGCAGCGGATGCTGGAGGAGCAGGATTTCGACCTCATCGAGCCGGTGTTCTTCACTACTTCCAATGTCGGTGGCCAAGGCCCCAACGTCGGCAAGGATACAGCGCCGCTCAAGGACGCTTATTCGATTGAAGAACTCAAGACCCTCGACGTGATCCTGACCTGCCAGGGCGGCGACTACACCAACGAGGTGTTCCCCAAGCTGCGTGAAGCCGGTTGGCAGGGCTACTGGATCGACGCTGCTTCGTCCCTGCGCATGCAGGATGACGCAGTGATCATCCTCGACCCGGTCAACCGCAAGGTCATCGACCAGCAGCTGGACGCCGGTACCAGGAATTACATCGGCGGCAACTGCACCGTCAGCCTGATGCTGATGGGCCTGGGCGGCCTGTTCGAAGCCGGCCTGGTCGAGTGGATGAGCGCCATGACCTACCAGGCAGCTTCGGGTGCCGGTGCGCAGAACATGCGCGAGCTGATCAAGCAGATGGGCGCCACCCACGCGGCCGTCGCCGAAGACCTGGCCAACCCGGCCAGCGCCATCCTCGACATCGACCGCAAGGTGGCCGAAGCGATGCGCAGCGAGGCGTACCCGACCGAGAACTTCGGTGTGCCGCTGGCGGGCAGCCTGATCCCTTGGATCGACAAGGAGCTGCCAAACGGCCAGAGCCGCGAAGAATGGAAGGCCCAGGCCGAGACCAACAAGATCCTCGGCCGCTTCAAGAGCCCGATCCCGGTCGATGGTATCTGCGTGCGCATCGGCGCCATGCGTTGCCATAGCCAGGCGCTGACCATCAAGCTGAACAAGGACGTGCCGATCGCCGATATCGAAGGCATGATCAGCCAGCACAACCCTTGGGTGAAGCTGGTGCCGAACCAGCGTGAAATCAGCATGCAGGAACTGAGCCCGACCAACGTCACCGGTACCCTGAACGTACCGGTTGGCCGTTTGCGCAAGCTGAACATGGGTTCGCAGTACCTGGGTGCGTTCACCGTGGGCGACCAGCTGCTGTGGGGTGCCGCCGAACCGCTGCGCCGCATGCTGCGGATTCTGCTGGAGCGTTGATCGTTCTGCTGTGACCGAAAACCCGTGCTGGCGACAGCGCGGGTTTTTTTATATCCGCAAATGTTCATCGAGGCCGATACGAGAAGCGCATAGACGGCATTGGCCTCGCCCCAACAATCCGAGTAAAGTGCCGCTCCCGTTTCGCCAGAGGCAGCCCGCATGAACCCAACATTCGATATCGCCGTCGTCGGCGCCACCGGCAGCGTCGGTGAAACCCTGGTACAGGTCCTCGAAGAACTGGCGTTCCCGGTCGGCACCCTGCACCTGCTGGCCAGCATGGAATCGGCAGGCAGCAGCGTCATGTTCGCCGGCAAAAAGCTCAAGGTGCGTGAAGTCGACAGCTTCGACTTCGCCCAGGTCAAGCTGGCCTTCTTCGCCACCGGCGCCGCTGTCAGCCGCAGCTTCGCCGGCAAGGCGCTGCAGGCCGGCTGCTCGGTCATCGACCTGTCCGGTGGCCTGGACGATGCCCTGGCACTGGTGCCCGAAGCCAACGCCGAACGCCTGGCCGGCCTGGCACTGCCGGCACGCATTGTCAGCCCGTGCTCGGCCGCCGTTGCCCTGGCCGTGGCGCTGGCGCCGCTTAAAAGCCTGCTGGACATCGAGCGGGTGCAGGTGATGGCCGCGCTGGCGGTGTCTGCACAAGGCCGCGAAGCGGTCAGCGAACTTGCCCGGCAAACCGCCGAACTGCTCAATGCCCGCCCGCTTGAGCCGCGTTTCTTCGACCGTCAGGTGGCGTTCAACCTGCTGGCCCAGGTCGGCGCAGCCGATGAGCAGGGCCACACGCTGCTGGAGCGCCGCCTGGTCAGCGAGCTGCGCGTGCTGCTGGACTTGCCTGAGCTGAAGATTTCCGTGAGCTGCGTTCAAGTCCCGGTGTTTTTCGGCGATAGCTTCAGTGTGGCCGTAGAAAGCCGTCGCCCGGTCGACCTGGACGCCGTCAACCAGGCCCTGGAGGCGGCTGACAGCCTCGAGCTGGTGGAGCGTGATGATTATCCGACCCCGGTAGGTGACGCAGTGGGCCAAGACGTGGTCTATGTTGGTCGTGTGCGTCACGGTGTTGATGAAGACCAGCAGCTCAACCTCTGGCTCACCACCGACAACGTGCGCAAAGGCGCCGCGCTCAATGCCGTGCAAGTGGCACAATTGTTGATTAAACACATGCCGTAAAAGATACTGGCGAGCATATTTGTCCTGCTCCGCATGCAGGTTTCGGGACGATTCATACAAGGGAAGAGGTCATGCTTCGAATTCGCAAACTGGTTCTGGCCATGGCTGCAGCATCCGCGCTGTCGTCTGGCATGGCGAATGCCCTGGGCTTGGGGGAGCTGACCCTGAAGTCGGCACAGAATCAGCCGCTGGACGCCGAGATCGAATTGCTCGACGTGCGCGACCTCAAGGCGGCCGAAGTGGCGCCGAGCCTGGCGCCCCCGGAAGAGTTCAGCAAGGCCGGGGTGGCGTTTCCGACCTACCTCGAAGACCTGACCTTCACACCAGTGATCAACCCCAACGGCAGAAGCGTGCTGCGGGTGACCTCTAGCCAGCCGCTGCCGGGGCCAGTGGTCAAATTCCTGGTCCAGGTAATGTGGCCGCAAGGCCGTCTGCTGCGTGACTACAGCGTACTGCTCGACCAGGCCAAGGCCCAGGGCGACAAGCAGGCGGCCGGCAACGTTGCCTCGGCGGTCACCGGTGCCAGCAGTTACACCACCCAGCGCCGCGACACCTTGTGGCAGATTGCCGCGCGCAACACCCAGGGTGGCTCGATCCAGCAGACCATGATCGCCATCCAGGCGCTGAACCCGGACGCATTCATCGGCAACAACATCAACCAGCTGAAGGTTGGCCAGGTACTGCGCCTGCCCGACCAGCAGCAGGTCCAGAACATCGCGCAGGGCGAGGCCAACAGCGAGGTGGCCGAACAGTATGCCGCCTGGCGTGAAGGCCGCCGCCTGGGCCCGCGTGCCCGCCAGCTGGACGCCACCCGCCGTGGCGCCGCCGAGGCCGCGCCGTCGGTTATCGCCCAAGGTGACAACCTGCGCCTGGTCAGCCCGGGCAACCAGGCCAGTGGCGGTCAGACCAAAGCCCTCAGCGACAAGCTGGCCTTGGCCCAGGAAAGTCTGGACACCAGCCGCCGTGACAACGAAGAACTGCAAAGCCGCATGTCCGACCTGCAGAGCCAGCTGGACAAGCTGCAGCGTCTGATCGAGCTGAAAAACAACCAGCTCGCGCGCCTCGAAGGGCAGGGCGCAGCCACCCCGGCAACGGCTGCCGCTGCTGTGAGCCAGCCAGCCGCCGCTGCGCAGCCTTCGGTCGAGCCAGCGCCCGCTGCCGTCGACACCGCGCCCGAGTCGGCACCTGCTGCCGCGCCAGCGCCAGCGCCTGCCAGCCAGCCGGACAGCGCACTCCAGCAGATCCTCGGCAACCCGTGGCTGCTCTGGCTGATTGCCGGTTCTACCATTCTGGTACTGGCCCTGCTGCTGTGGCTGCTGGCGCGCAAGCGCAAGGCCCAGCAAGAGGCCGAGAAACACTTGCGGATGGCGCGGGCACTGGAAGAAGAGCAAGGCACGGGCTTTGACACCGATACCGATAGCCTTGATGGCGTTGAAGTCTCGGAGCCCAGCGTCACCCTGTCGCCAGCCGTGGTGGCCGCGTCGGCCGCCGCTGCCGTTGCTGCAGAAAAAGCGGCTGCGCCAGTCGCCGAACCGCTGCCCGAGCCTGAAACAGATCCGTACCCCGGTTTGCTGGCGGAGGTCGATCAATGCCTGGCCGAAGGCCGCCTGAACCGCGCTACCGAGCTGCTGGAGCCCGCCGTGGCCGCAGCGCCGCAGCGTGATGACCTGCGCCTGAAGCTGATGGACGTGTACGCCCGCCAAGGTGACCAGAGCGCGTTCGTCGAGCAGGAGCGCAAGCTGCCGGCAACCGAGCAGAATGCTGCAGAAGTCGCCGGGCTGAAGGAACGCTACCCGGCGATGCTCAGCCTGGCCGCAGCCGGCCTGGGTGCGGCGGCGCTGGCTGCCGAAATGGATGAGCAGTACGTGCAGGGCCTGCTGCAGGATCAGCCTGAAGCGCCAGCGGTGGCTGACGTTGTGCCTGAAGAAGTGCCGGAATTCGAGCCCGAGCCGGATGTTGTAGCGCAAGCGGAGCCTGAGGCAGCACTCGAGCCGGAGGCTGAACTGGATGCCTTCGACGAAGTGTCGACCCTCGATGAGCCAGGCCTGGACGAGCAGGACCTGGACAGCGCCTTTGACTTGAGCCTGGGTGAAGACCTGCCCGAAGAGGACCCGCTGGCAGCACCGCTGCTGGACGAGCCGCTGGCGCAGGCGCCCGAGCCCGACGAACCGGTACTGGATGAGCCTTCGCTGGAAGAGGCGCAGCCTGAAGAAGAACCGTTTGCCGTGGACGCCGAGCTGCAGGCTGAGGCCGATGCAGACTTCGAGGCCATGCTGGCCCAGGCCGAGCCCCAGCCTGCTGTGGACCTGTCCGATTTCGACCTCGATATCACCGAGCCTGTCACCCCGGCTGCCCCGCAAGCAGTGGCAGAGACCCCGGTGGATGTCGCTGCGGAGCTGGATGCCTTCGACAGCGTGCCGGCGTTCGACCCGATCTCCGATTTCGACCTGCCGTCAGACTTCGACCTGTCGTTGTCGCTGGAAGATGACTCGCCAGCCGCCAAGAGCTTCGCTTCGGAGCTGGACGACGTCAACGCCGAGCTGGACAAACTGTCGCAGAGCCTCGAGTCGCCGTCGCTGGAGCCGCACTTCACCAGCGAGGATGCGGCTGCACAGCCAGAGCCAGAGCCGCTGGACGACCTCGACTTCGACTTCTTCTCCGGCAGTGATGAAGTCGCCACCAAGCTCGACCTGGCCCGTGCCTATATCGACATGGGTGACAACCAGGGCGCGCGCGACATCCTTGATGAGGTAGTCAAGGACGGCGACGACACCCAGCGTCAGGAAGCCGAGGACATGTTGTCTCGACTGGTCTGATCGAGGTCCTGGAACGCGATACACCTTCAACGGCAGCCCTACGCGGCTGCCGTTGTCGTTATAATCCCCGCCATTCCGTACACCCCACAGGTTTCATGCTCTTGGACATCATCGACAGCGCCGCCACCGAATCTGCGGCCGAAGGCTACTCCCGTATCGCCCTGGGCGTTGAATACAAGGGCGCGCGTTACCGCGGCTGGCAGCGCCAGGCCAGCGGTGTGCCGAGCGTGCAGCAAGCGCTGGAGCAGGCGCTGTCCACGGTGGCCAACGAGCCAATCGCGGTGGTCTGCGCCGGGCGTACCGATGCCGGCGTACACGGCTGCGGGCAGATCGTGCACTTCGACACCCGCGCCGTGCGCGACGAACGCGCCTGGACCATGGGCACCAACTTCAACCTGCCGCACGACATCAGCGTGGTCTGGTCGCGGCCGATGTCGGCCGACTTCCATGCCCGCTTCAAGGCCTGTGCCCGGCGCTACCGCTACGTCATCTACAACGACCCGATCCGCCCGGCGCACCTGGCCGAGGAAGTTACCTGGAACCACCGTCCACTGGACGTCGAGCGCATGGCCGAGGCCGCGCAGTTCCTGCTCGGCACCCACGACTTCAGCGCCTTCCGCGCCAGCCAGTGCCAGGCCAAGTCGCCAATCAAGCACATCTACCACCTGCGCGTTACCCGCCATGGCCAGATGATCGTGCTGGACGTGCGCGCCACCGCCTTCCTGCACCACATGGTGCGCAACATTGCCGGGGTGCTGATGGCCATTGGTGCCGGCGAGCGCCCGGTTACCTGGGCGCGCGAGGTGCTGGAAGGGCGCAACCGCAGCGAAGGCGGGGTGACCGCACATCCTTACGGGCTGTATCTGGTGCAGGTGGAGTACCCGGAGGAGTTCGCGCTGCCCCAGCGTTACATTGGCCCACACTTTCTGACCGGTTTCGAGGCGTTGGCTGACTGACGGGCGCTAAAGTCATTTGCTAACATCCGGCCTTTCACCGTAACCAGCAGGGTTCGCTGTCCATGAGCAATGTACGCACCAAGATTTGCGGGATCACCCGCATCGAGGACGCACTGGCCGCTGCCGAAGCGGGTGCCGATGCCATCGGCTTCGTCTTCTATGCCAGGAGCCCCCGGGCTGTGGACGTGCTCCAGGCTCGGGCGATCATCGCCGAGCTGCCGCCGTTCGTGACCACGGTCGGGCTGTTCGTCAACGCCACGCGTTGCGAGCTGAACGAGATCCTCGAAGTGGTGCCGCTGGACCTGCTACAGTTCCACGGCGATGAAGCCCCGCAGGACTGCGAGGGTTTCCACCGCCCCTGGATCAAGGCCTTGCGCGTACGCCCGGGCGACGACCTGGAAGCAGCCTGCAAAACCTATTCGGGTGCTCGCGGTATTTTGCTGGACACCTACGTGAAGGGCGTACCCGGGGGAACCGGTGAAGCCTTCGACTGGTCATTGGTGCCGGCGCGCCTGAGCAAGCCAGTCATCCTCGCCGGCGGGCTGTCGGCCGATAACGTCGGTCGGGCCATTGCCCAGGTGCAGCCTTACGCGGTGGATGTCAGCGGCGGCGTCGAACAGGCCAAGGGCATCAAGGATGCGGCTAAAATCGAAGCCTTCATGCGTGCGGTGAAACAGGCGTGATGGCAGATGTGACGGCTGGCTGCGCGCCATCGTCCATAACTTTCGCAGCCCTGCGCGGCAGTCGTCAGTACATCTGACGGCAAAACAACACATTAGCGCTGGAGTGGCGCGCGGGAAGTCTCGCGGCCGGTCCAGCAACGTTCCATAAGATTTTGAGCTCAAGGGCAGGGCAGGGCCGGCGACACCGGTCCCCCGCCTGCCAATACTGGAGAAAGAAAGCATGAGCAACTGGTTAGTCGACAAACTGATCCCTTCGATCATGCGTTCCGAGGTGAAGAAGAGCTCGGTGCCAGAAGGCCTGTGGCACAAGTGCCCGGCCTGCGAGGCCGTGCTGTATCGTCCGGAGCTGGAAAAGACCCTGGATGTCTGCCCCAAGTGCAACCACCACATGCGCATCGGTGCACGCGCGCGTATCGACATCTTCCTCGACGCCGAAGGCCGTGCCGAGCTGGGCGCTGACCTGGAGCCGGTCGACCGCCTGAAGTTCCGTGATGGCAAGAAGTACAAGGACCGCCTGACCGGCGCGCAAAAGCAGACCGGCGAGAAAGACGCGCTGATCTCCATGAGCGGCACCCTGATGGGCATGCCGATCGTGGTCAGCGCCTTCGAGTTCTCGTTCATGGGGGGTTCCATGGGCGCCATCGTCGGCGAGCGTTTCGTGCGTGCTGCCAACTACGCGCTGGAAAACCGCTGCCCGATGATCTGCTTCTCCGCCTCTGGCGGTGCACGCATGCAGGAAGCGCTGATCTCGCTGATGCAGATGGCCAAGACCTCTGCCGTGCTGGCGCGCTTGCGCGAGGAAGGCATCCCGTTCATCTCGGTGCTGACCGACCCGGTGTACGGCGGTGTTTCCGCCAGCCTGGCAATGCTCGGCGACGTTATCGTCGGTGAGCCGAAGGCACTGATCGGCTTCGCCGGCCCGCGGGTGATCGAGCAGACCGTGCGCGAGAAGCTGCCAGAAGGCTTCCAGCGCAGCGAGTTCCTGCTGGAGCACGGCGCCATCGACCTGATCATCTCCCGTGGCGAACTGCGCCCGCGTCTGGCCCGCCTGCTGGCGCAGATGACCGGCCAGGAAACCCCGGAGCAAGCGCGTGAGGCGGCTGCCGTCGCGTGATGAAACAACGATCCCTGGGCGAATGGCTCGCCTACCTCGAGCAATTGCACCCCTCGGCCATCGACATGGGCCTGGAGCGGTCGCAGAAGGTGCTTGCCCGGCTGGCGCTGGGCAAGCTGGCGCCACGCGTGGTGACGGTAACCGGCACCAACGGCAAGGGTTCCACCTGCGCCTTCGTAGCCTCGCTGTTGCGTGCCCAGGGGCTGAAGGTTGGCGTGTACAGCTCGCCGCACCTGTTGCGTTACAACGAACGGGTGCTGATCGAGGGTCAAGAGGCCAGCGATCAGCAACTGTGCGACGCCTTTGCCGCCGTCGAGGCGGCGCGGGGCGAAATTTCCCTGACCTACTTCGAGATGGGCACTCTGGCCGCGTTCTGGTTGTTCTACCAGTCGCAGCTGGATGCCGTGGTGCTGGAAGTGGGCCTTGGTGGTCGCCTGGACACCGTCAATGTGGTGGATGCCGACCTGGCACTGGTGACCAGCATCGGCGTCGACCATGTCGATTACCTGGGCGATACCCGCGAACGGGTGGCCTTCGAGAAGGCCGGCATCTTCCGCCAGGGCAAGCCTGCGTTGTGCGGTGACCTGGATCCGCCGCAGCCGTTGCTGGACAAGGCTGCCGATCTGGCCGCGCCGTTGTTCCTGCGCGGGCGTGACTTCGACCTGAGTAGTGCCGATGGCAGCTGGAGCTGGCGCGGGACTGCGGCCGATGGCGCGCAAGTCGAACTAGGCGGCCTGCCGCTGCTCGACCTGCCCATGGAAAACGCTACCCTGGCTTTGCAGGCTTACCTGTTGATGGGCCTGCCTTGGGACGCAGGGCAAGTTCGCCAGGCGCTGCTGGATACCCGCATCACCGGTCGCCTCGACCGCCAGGTGCTGAGCTGGCAGGGCAAGCCGGTGGAGCTGCTGCTGGATGTGGGGCATAACCCCCATGCTGCGCAGTACCTGGCCCGACGCCTTGCAGCCCGGCCGCTCAAGGGGCGCCGCCTGGCGGTGTTCGGCCTGCTGGCGGACAAGGACCTGGGCGGTGTTGTCGCGCCGCTGCAGGGTCTGGTCGACCACTGGGCCGTGGCGCCGCTGGATACCCCGCGTAGCCGCCCGGCTGCAGAACTGGCTACGGCCTTGACGAACCTCGGCGCCGCAGTGAAGTCTTATGCCAGTGTCGACGCCGCCCTTGAGGGGCAATGCGCGCAGGCGACGGCGGATGACCAGATCCTGCTGTTCGGTTCGTTTTTCTGTGTTGCCCAGGCGCTGGAATGGCTGGAGCGGCACGCCCATGAGGGTGGAGTAGATGGCAGTGCTGGATAAAGGGATTAAACAGCGCATGGTGGGTGCGCTGGTGCTGGTGGCGCTGGCGGTGATTTTCCTGCCCATGCTGTTCACCCGCGAGGACGAGATGCGCCAGGTGCACGTCGAGGCCCCGCAGGCACCGGCCATGCCCAGCTTGCCGGAAGTGAAGGTAGAGCCGGTCGCCGTGCCTGAGCCACAGGTGATTCCGGAAGAACCGCAACCGGCGCCGGTGGTGGTCAACGAGTCGACGGCACCGGCCAGCCCCCCCAGCCAGCCGATCACGCCGTCGCCGCAGGCTCAGGCCCAGGCCCAGGCCCAGGCCCAACCGGTCAAGCCGCAGGCGTCGGCACCTGCAGCTAAAGTCGAGGCCAAGGCTGCAGCGCCCTCGAAGATCGATGTCAATGGCTTGCCGGTCAGCTGGTCTATCCAGTTGGCCAGCCTGTCCAACCGTGCAGGGGCAGAAAAACTCCAGCAGACCTTGCGTAGCCAGGGTTACAACGCCTATATCCGTTCGGCGGGTGGCATGAACCGGGTGTACGTCGGGCCGCTGATCGAGCGGGCCGAGGCCGAGCGCGTGCGTGATGCGGTCAACCGCCAGAACAGCCTCAAGGGCTTTGTCGTGCGCTTCCAGCCCGAGCGCAGCTGATAGCCGCGGGGCGGCTATGCCGCCCATCACCGGCAAGCCAGCTCCCACCTCGACCGCATCGGCCTCAAGTCATGTGCAATCCCGGTGGAAGCAGCTGTTTTCCCCAGATTCCAGAAGCTTGCGCGATCCCTGTCGGAGCTGGCTTGCCGGCGATGAAGCAAACACCAATCCAGCTGACATTCCGCTTACTCCCAGCCCTGCGCTCTGGTAAAATGCGCCGCCTCAAACGTCTGCAGGCAGCACCGTGGCATTTACCCTGGTTGATTGGGCGATCATCGCGATCATCGCCGTCTCCACACTGATCAGTCTCAAGCGCGGCTTCGTCAAAGAGGCTTTGTCCTTGCTCATCTGGATCATTGCCGGTGCGGTTGCCTGGATGTTCGGCGGTTCGCTCTCGGTGTATCTTGAGAGCTATATCCAGACGCCATCGATGCGCGTCATCGCTGGCTGCGCCATTCTTTTCGTCGCCACCTTGCTGGTGGGGGCCATGGTCAACTTCCTGGTCGGCGAGCTGATCCGCGTGACCGGATTGTCCGGCACCGATCGTTTCCTGGGCATGGCATTCGGTGCCGCGCGCGGAGCTTTGCTGGTGGTGGTGGCCATAGGCCTGATCAGCCTGGGGCCGGTGCAACAAGATACCTGGTGGCAGGAATCACGCCTGATACCACAATTTCTCCTGGTCGCCGACTGGTCGAAAAACCTGATCCTGGGTTTTACCGGCCAATGGACGCCCGGTGGACTGATCAGCGCTCCCGCTGATCTTCCGTTCAAGGAACAGTTGCTCGGGCCTGCTAAGCCCTGAGCGCTATTCACTCAAGTTTCGTCAAAGTAGGGGTTGCGTCGCATGTGTGGCATCGTCGGTATCGTCGGTAAGTCGAACGTCAATCAGGCGCTGTATGACGCGCTTACGGTCCTCCAGCACCGCGGCCAGGACGCTGCCGGTATCGTGACCAGCCATGACGGCCGGTTGTTCCTGCGCAAGGATAATGGCCTGGTGCGCGATGTGTTCCAGCAGCGCCACATGCAGCGCCTGGTCGGCAGCATCGGCATCGGCCACGTGCGCTATCCGACTGCGGGCAGCTCGACCTCGGCCGAGGCCCAGCCGTTCTATGTCAACTCTCCGTATGGCATCACCCTGGCACACAACGGCAACCTGACCAACGTCGAGCAGCTGGCCAAGGAGATCTACGAGTCCGACCTGCGCCACGTCAACACCAACTCCGACTCGGAAGTGCTGCTGAACGTGTTCGCCCATGAGCTGGCGGTGCGCGGCAAGCTGCAGCCCACCGAGGAAGACGTATTCGCTGCAGTTTCCCACGTGCACAGCCGCTGCGTCGGCGGTTACGCCGTGGTGGCGATGATCACCGGCTACGGCATCGTCGGTTTCCGTGACCCTAACGGCATCCGCCCGGTGGTGTTCGGCCAGCGTCACACCGACGAAGGCGTGGAGTACATGATCGCCTCCGAAAGCGTGGCCCTCGACGTGCTCGGCTTTACCCTGATCCGCGACCTGGCCCCGGGCGAAGCGGTGTACATCACCGAAGGCGGCCAGCTGTTCACCAAGCAGTGCGCCGAAGCGCCAAAACTGCAGCCGTGCATCTTCGAGCACGTGTACCTGGCGCGCCCGGACTCGATCATCGATGGCATCTCGGTGTACAAGGCCCGTCTGCGCATGGGTGAAAAGCTGGCCGACAAGATCATGCGCGAGCGCCCCGAGCATGATATCGACGTGGTTATCCCGATCCCGGACACCAGCCGCACGGCCGCGCTGGAGCTGGCCAATCGCCTGGGCGTGAAGTTCCGCGAAGGCTTCGTCAAGAACCGCTACATCGGCCGTACCTTCATCATGCCCGGCCAGGCCGCGCGCAAGAAATCGGTGCGCCAGAAGCTCAACGCCATCGAGCTGGAATTCCGCGGCAAGAACGTGATGCTGGTGGACGACTCGATCGTGCGCGGCACCACCTGCAAGCAGATCATCCAGATGGCCCGTGAAGCTGGCGCCAAGAATGTCTACTTCTGCTCCGCAGCCCCGGCTGTACGCTACCCCAACGTCTACGGCATCGACATGCCGAGTGTTCACGAACTGATCGCCCACAACCGTACCACCGACCAGGTGGCCGAGTTGATCGGCGCCGACTGGCTGATCTACCAGGACCTCCCGGACCTGATCGATTCGGTCGGTGGCGGCAAGATCAAGATCGATCACTTCGATTGCGCGGTATTCAACGGTGAGTACGTCACCGGCGATATCGACGAAGCCTACCTCGAGCGTATCGAGCAGGCCCGTAATGACCTGGCCAAGGTCAAGCACCAGGCGGTCAGCGCGATCATCGACCTCTACAACAACTGATTCAGGGAGCGACGGCATGACGGATCAATGGGATGCCGGGCGACTGGACAGCGACCTCGAGGGTGTCGGATTCGACACCCTGGCGGTACGCGCCGGTCAAAACCGTACACCGGAGGGCGAGCACAGCGAAGCGCTGTTCCTGACCTCCAGCTATGTGTTCCGCACGGCAGCCGATGCTGCTGCGCGCTTTGCCGGTGAAACACCGGGCAACGTCTACTCGCGCTACACCAACCCGTCCGTACGCGCCTTCGAGGAGCGGCTGGCGGCCATGGAAGGCGCCGAGCAGGCCGTGGGCACCTCCACCGGCATGGCGGCGATTCTGGCCGTGGTGATGTCGCTGTGCAGTGCCGGCGACCATGTGCTGGTGTCGCAAAGCGTCTTCGGCTCGACCATCAGCCTGTTCGAAAAATACTTCAAGCGCTTCGGCCTGCAGGTGGACTATGTGCCTCTGGTCGACCTCGGTGGCTGGGAACAGGCCATAAAAGCCAATACCAAGCTGCTGATCGTCGAGTCGCCATCCAATCCGCTGGCCGAGCTGGTCGATATCACCGCCCTCAGCGAAATTGCCCATGCTCGTGGGGCCATGCTGGTGGTCGACAACTGTTTCAGCACCCCGGCGCTGCAGCAGCCGCTGAAACTGGGCGCCGACATCGTGTTCCATTCGGCCACCAAGTTCATCGACGGCCAGGGTCGCTGCATGGGCGGCGTGGTTGCCGGCCGTGCCGAGCAGATGAAAGAAGTGGTGGGCTTCCTGCGTACCGCAGGCCCCACCCTCAGCCCATTCAACGCCTGGATCTTCACCAAGGGGCTTGAAACCCTGCGCTTGCGCATGCGCGCGCACTGCGAAAGCGCCCAGGCGCTGGCTGAATGGCTGGAGCAGCAGGATGGCGTGGAAAAGGTGCATTACGCCGGCCTGCCGAGCCACCCGCAGCACGAACTGGCCAAGCGCCAGATGAGTGGTTTTGGTGCGGTGGTCAGCTTCGAGGTCAAGGGTGGCAAGGAAGGCGCCTGGCGCTTCATCGACGCTACCCGGGTAATTTCGATCACCACCAACCTGGGTGACAGCAAGACCACCATCGCCCACCCGGCTACCACCTCCCACGGCCGCCTGTCGCCGCAGGAGCGAGAAGCCGCAGGTATCCGCGACAGCCTGATCCGCGTTGCCGTGGGCCTGGAAGACGTGGCCGACCTGCAGGCCGACCTGGCGCGTGGGCTGGCCGCGCTGTGATGGAGATCGGCGGCGCTGTGCCCGGCCACAACGGCCGGGTAGCCTTGGTAACCGGTGCCGCCCGCGGCATCGGCCTGGGCATTGCCGCGTGGCTGATCTGCGAAGGCTGGCAGGTGGTGCTCAGCGACCTTGATCGCTCGCGTGGTGCCAAGGCGGCCAAGGCCCTGGGCGACAATGCCTGGTTCATCACCATGGATGTCGCCGACGAGGCCCAGGTCAGCGCCGGGGTCTCCGAGGTGCTGGGCCAGTTTGGACGCCTGGACGCGCTGGTGTGCAACGCGGCCATCGCCAACCCGCACAACCAGACCCTCGAAAGCCTCAGCCTGGCGCAGTGGAACCGCGTGCTGGCGGTCAATCTCAACGGCCCGATGCTGCTGGCCAAGCATTGTGCGCCGTACCTGCGTGCGCACAATGGGGCGATCGTCAACCTGACGTCTACCCGGGCGCGCCAGTCCGAGCCTGACACCGAAGCCTATGCGGCGAGCAAGGGCGGCCTGGTGGCCTTGACCCATGCGCTGGCCATGAGCCTGGCCCCGGAGATCCGCGTCAATGCGGTGAGCCCGGGCTGGATCGACGCCCGCGACCCGTCACAGCGCCGTGCCGAGCCCTTGACCGAAGCCGACCATGCCCAGCACCCCACGGGCAGGGTAGGGACCGTCGAAGATGTAGCGGCCATGGTGGCCTGGCTGTTGTCGCGTCAGGCGGCTTTTGTCACCGGCCAGGAGTTTGTGGTCGATGGCGGCATGACCCGCAAGATGATCTACACCTGAGCGTGATGCTCTGCCCTGTCTTTTTGAAAAAAATTCAATGGGGCTATTGACTTAGCTTCGCCACCTGCGTAAATTTCGCGGCCTCAGCGAAGCAAACGCAACAAGCAACATCGCGGGGTGATTAGCTCAGCCGGGAGAGCATCTGCCTTACAAGCAGAGGGTCGGCGGTTCGATCCCGTCATCACCCACCACTTCCTGAGAGTTCCTGGTGCAAACGGTTTCGCAAGAAGCTGAATGCCGGAGAGGAATGCACTGCGCAGCGGTAGTTCAGTCGGTTAGAATACCGGCCTGTCACGCCGGGGGTCGCGGGTTCGAGTCCCGTCCGCTGCGCCATTTTCAAGTAACAGATGGGTGCCTGGCACCGGTCTGAAGCCACAAGGCAAATTGCCTTTGGCTGATCCCAGTTTCAATCGGGCGCAAGCCTGAACGATACGCAGCGGTAGTTCAGTCGGTTAGAATACCGGCCTGTCACGCCGGGGGTCGCGGGTTCGAGTCCCGTCCGCTGCGCCATCTTCGTTTCAAGGTCCCTAGAACACCTTGAAGCACACACAGAGGAAGCGATCACGTCATCGCTTTTTTTGTGCCTGCCCTGAGGCCACTGCGCCGGAAGGGTAGACCCAGGTTTCAATCGGGCGCAAGCCTGAATGATACGCAGCGGTAGTTCAGTCGGTTAGAATACCGGCCTGTCACGCCGGGGGTCGCGGGTTCGAGTCCCGTCCGCTGCGCCATCTTCGCCTCAAGGCCCCTTGAACGCCTTGAAGCTACGAAAAAAGCGACCTTCGGGTCGCTTTTTTCGTTTCTGCACCTGGCGATCCTCTGTCTTTACCCGGATTTACACCAACCTGACAGGTTCTTCACCGACCAGCGGTTCCTGTGCCTGCCTGCTGTGTTGCACAATAGGCACCTTCTCGACATACCCGGAATTCGCAATGACCAGATCTTCCGTCTTTGGTGCGCTCGGGCTGGCCCTGGTGCTGGCGGGGGTGAGCGGTTGCTCTTCGAAAAAGGCCGCCGTCTACGAGCACGAGAACTTCGATGACTCGGGCACCTACTCGCGCAGCTTTCCGGTGAGCGACGCCGGCTCTTGCGAGGCCGCCCGGCGTGCCTTGCTCAGCCAGGGCTACATCATCACCAACAGCGGCGCCAACCAGGTGGTGGGTAACAAGAGCTTTCAGCAGAACAGCGACAATCACCTGCAGATCAGCTTCAACGTCACCTGCGCACCGGACGCGAGTGACGAGCAGCGCTCGACCATGTTCGCCAACGCCCTGCAGGATCGCTACGCGCTGAAAAAGTCCAACACCTCTGCCAGCCTGGGTGTGGGGGTGCTCGGTTCGGTGTCGATGCCGATCGGCTCCAGTGACGACTCGATGGTCAAGGTGGCCAGCGAGACGGTGACGGCGGCGCAGTTCTATGACCGCTATTTCGCTTTGGTGGAGAGCTACCTGCCCAAGCCGAAGAAAGTGGACAAGCCCAAGGCCGAGGCGCCCAAGGCCGAAAAGCCGACCGTGACCCTCGGCCTGCCCGAGCAGGCTGTTGCGGCTCCAGCTCCAGCTCCAGCTCCAGCTCCAGCTCCCGCTCCGGCTCCAGCCCCAGCCCCTGAAGCGGCACCGGTGCCTGAGGCGGTAGCGGCGCCAGTAGTGGATGACAGCCAAGGCTCGCAGCCTGTGGTACCGCCCGCGGATGCGGCGCCGATTCAGGTACAGCAAGACGCGCAGCCTGCCGAAGCCGCTTCCCCCTCTCTTTGATCGACCGGTGCGGAACGTACACAACTTCTGTAACAGACGCGCGGCGATAACTTCCGGAACACCTGCTACGTTTACCACTCATAAGCTTGTCATCATTTCTTCACCCTACCTGCTTAGGTTGAAGGCGATACCGACCAAGATAAAATGAGCAAGAGGACGCAGGGCCATGGATGAATACCAGGAAGAACTACTCGAAACCCAGGCTTACGAACTGGACACCCCGGAACCGGCTGACGACGCCACTGAGCTTTAGCCCGCCCGCCGCTGGCTGCGGCGGAACTCCCCCGGCGTAAGGCCCGTCCAGCGCTTGAACGCGCGCTGGAAGGCCTCCGCCGACGCAAACCCCAACAGATAGGCAATTTCGCCGAAGGCCAGCTCCGTATCGCGGATGTAGGTTTCGGCGAGGTCGCGCCGTGTTTCGCTGAGCAAGTCGCGAAACCGCGTGCCTTCCTCGGCCAGCCTGCGGCGTAGCGTCCAGGTCGGCAGTTGCAGGTGCAGCGCCACTTCTTCCAGGTCCGGTTCACGGCCACCATGCAGCAGCGGGCCAAGCAGGTGCGTGATGCGCTCACCCAGGCTGCGCACCCGTGTGCGCTGCTGCAACTCGCCCTCGCAAAGTTGAAGCAGGTGCTGCCAGGTGCTCGGGCAATGCCGTGGGTTGGCCAGCTGCAGCGTAGTCTGGCTCAGGCGTAGCTGGTTGCCGTCGGCATTGAACTGCACGGGTGAGCTGCACAGGGGCTGGTAACTGGCAACATAGGCGGGCGCGGCGAATTCTATTTCCAGGCGTTCGGCGTGCACCGGCGTACCGGCCAGGTCCGCAAGTTGTGCCAGCCAGCCAGCCAGCAGCGAGTCGACCACAAAGCGGTTGTAGGCGTTGTAAGGGCTGATGGAGTAGAAGCGCAGCCAGGCACCGTGGGCATCTTCATGGAAGCTGGAGTGCCCACGGTAGTTGGCCGCATACAGCGGCTCGAAGCGCAGCAGGGTACGCGCCGCCTCGCCCAGGGTGGGCGCCTGGGCCGCAGTGACCCCGGCCAGGCCGGCATGCGCCAGGCGGCTCAGGCGCCCCATGTACAGGCCCAGCGCAGGCTCCCCGCACAGTTCGATGGCGGCGTGGCCCAGGTGCATGTAGCGGGGGATCGACAAGCGCGCGCCCGCTGTACCCAGGCGTGCCGCGTCCAGGCCATAGCGGCGCAGCAGCGGCTCGGGGTCATGGCCCAGCTGGAGCAGGGCTTCGCTCAGCGGCTGGACAAAGCCGACCGACAGGTCGCCCAGGCGCACGCGGGGGCGGGGCATGGGCCTACAACCACAGGTTCAGCAGGCGGGCGCCGGGGCTTGGCGTACCCGCCAGCAACTCACCCGACTGGCGTGCAAAGCCCTGGCCATCACCGGCCTGTTCCCAGAACTGCCCCCGCATGAACACGCTGATGCTGCTGACGCTGGCTCCGGCTGCCTCGGTCAGGCGTTGCCAGGCGGTGCGCTCGCTGACTTCGCCGCGCTGCAAGGCAAGCCCGTTGCTGGCCTGCTGATGACGATTGCCACGCCACGGCGCGTCCCAGCTGCCCTTGCCGGTCAGGAACACCGGGTTGGCAATCAGCTGTACCGACTGCTGTGCCAGCTGTTGGTGGTTCTGCGGGTACCAGCTGTCGCTGCCCACCAGCACGCCCAGGCGCCCGGCAGGGGTTTGCACGACCTGCAACGGGTGCTGGCGGCCATCGTGAACGTAGCGGCGCATTTCGCTGTCGGGGAACTGCTGGCGCTGGGGCTCGCCCAGCAGCGAGCCGTCACCGGCAAACACCACGCTGCTGTTGAACAGCGGGCCACGGCCGGCATGCAGTACGCCGTGTTTCACATAGGGCGCAGGCAGCACGATGGAGCCGGCTACCAAGGTAACGCCGAACTCCTTGGCCAGGCCGCCGAACAGTTGCTGGTAGTCCGCCGCCATCTGTTCGGCCTTCATGCGCAGGTGCGCATCGGCGCGCCAGTCGTCGCCGTCGCTGCCGAGCATGGCCAGGCCGTAGCGCAGCGGGTTGCTCAGCTCCAGCCATTGCAGGGCCTCGCGGCTTTGTGTCACCTGGTAAAGCTCGTTTTTCTCACCGCGCGCCCACAGCCAGGTGCCGATGTGCTCCGGCAGCACCACCACTGTGCGTGGGCTGACCAGCCCGTGGGCACGCGCCTGCTCCAGGTAAGCGGCCAGCTTGCGGTGCAGGCGCTGCAGGTTCTGGTAATCACTGGGGTAGAGCAGTGGCTCGACGCCCAGCAGGTTGCCGCGCTCACCTGGCACCCCATGGTTGAGTGCCAGCTCGATGCGCAGGTCGGACAGGTAGTGGCCTTCCGGGCGCTGCTGGGTCCAGAAGCCGTAGCCGCAAAGGGCGGCGATCATCACCAGCGCCAAGGCGCTTGCCAGGAGTTTTCGCATTGAACCGTGTCTATTTCAGTTGAAACCGTGACAAGGGTACGAGCAAACCGTCTGCCAGCGGAAGGTCATTTGTTCATAACCTGCTATCGACGCCACCAAGGATACCCCACCGGCACAATTGCGCGACCAGCTGTTCGATAGGGTCATGAACTTGTGAGTTAAGATCATTGAGCAGATTCAAACGGCTGTTTAATGTCGCTGACAGACAATCGACGGGGCCCGGTGAGGCACCCGCATTCCGTGATCACGCCACCTGGGGACCTTTCCATGGCCGCCGACCGCTACCCGCACCTGCTCGCACCGCTGGACCTGGGCTTCACCACCTTGCGTAACCGTACGCTCATGGGCTCGATGCATACCGGCCTGGAAGAACGCCCCGGTGGTTTCGAGCGCATGGCGGCGTATTTTGCCGAGCGCGCCCGTGGTGGCGTCGGCCTGATGGTGACCGGTGGTATCGCGCCCAACGATGAGGGTGGGGTGTACTCCGGTGCGGCCAAGCTCAGCACCGAAGAAGAGGCCGACAAGCACCGCATTGTCACCGAGGCGGTACATGCTGCCGATGGCAAGATCTGCCTGCAGATCCTGCATGCCGGGCGGTATGCCTACAGCCCGCGCCAAGTGGCGCCCAGTGCGCTCCAGGCACCGATCAACCCGTTCAAGCCCAAGGAACTGGACGAAGCGGGCATCGAGAAGCAGATCGCCGACTTCGTCAATTGCGCGGTGCTGGCCCAGCGCGCGGGGTATGACGGCGTCGAGATCATGGGTTCGGAAGGCTACTTCATCAACCAGTTCCTCGCTGCCCATACCAATCACCGTACCGATCGCTGGGGCGGCAGTTATGCGAACCGCATGCGCCTGGCGGTCGAGATCGTCAGCCGGGTGCGTGGCGCGGTGGGGCCGAATTTCATCATCATCTTCCGCCTGTCGATGCTCGACCTGGTGGAGGGGGGCAGCACCTGGGACGAGATCGAGCTGCTGGCCAAGGCCATCGAGCAGGCTGGCGCGACCCTGATCAACACCGGCATCGGCTGGCACGAAGCGCGTATCCCGACCATCGCCACCAAGGTGCCGCGCGCGGCGTTCAGCAAAGTTACCGCCAAGCTGCGCGGCGTGGTGAGCATTCCGTTGATCACCACCAACCGCATCAACACCCCCGAGGTGGCCGAGGCGGTGCTGGCCGAGGGTGATGCGGACATGGTTTCGATGGCTCGGCCGTTCCTGGCCGACCCGGATTTCGTCAACAAGGCGGCCGCCGGCCGGGCTGATGACATCAACACCTGCATCGGCTGCAACCAGGCCTGTCTGGATCACACCTTCGGCGGCAAGCTGACCAGCTGCCTGGTCAACCCGCGTGCCTGCCATGAAACCGAACTCAACTACCTGCCTGTGCGGCAGGTGAAGCGTATTGCCGTGGTCGGCGCAGGCCCGGCCGGCCTGGCTGCGGCCACGGTGGCGGCCGAGCGTGGCCACACGGTGACCCTGTTTGACGCCGCCAGCGAAATCGGCGGGCAGTTCAACGTGGCCAAGCGCGTGCCGGGCAAGGAGGAATTCAATGAAACGCTGCGTTACTTCCGCAACAAGGTGGCCAGCACGGGCGTGAACCTGCGCCTGAATACCCGTGTCGACGTCCAGGCGCTGGTAGACGGTGGCTTTGACGAGATCATCCTGGCCACCGGTATCGCCCCACGCATCCCGGCCATTCCCGGGGTCGAGCATGCCAAGGTGCTGAGCTACCTGGATGTGCTGCTCGAGCGCAAGCCGGTGGGCAAGGCGGTTGCGGTGATTGGTGCGGGCGGCATCGGTTTTGACGTTTCCGAGTACCTGGTACACCAGGGCGTGGCCACCAGCCAGGACCGTGATGCGTTCTGGAAGGAGTGGGGCATCGATCGCCATCTTGAAGCGCGCGGTGGTGTGGCCGGGATCAAGGCCGAGCCGCATGCCCCGGCGCGTCAGGTATTCCTGCTGCAGCGCAAGAAATCCAAGGTGGGTGATGGCCTGGGCAAGACCACCGGCTGGATTCACCGGACCGGGCTGAAGAACAAGCGGGTGCAGATGCTGAGCAGTGTCGAATACCTGGGTATTGACGACGCCGGCTTGCATATTCGCGTGGCGGACGGCGAGCCGCAGGTGCTGCCGGTGGACAACGTGGTGATCTGCGCCGGGCAGGATCCCTTGCGCGAACTGCAGGAAGGGCTGGTGGCGCAGGGGCAGTCGGTGCACTTGATAGGCGGGGCTGATGTGGCGGCCGAACTGGATGCCAAGCGGGCGATCAATCAAGGGTCGAGACTGGCGGCTGAGCTTTGAGGATGCCGGGGCCGCTATGCGGCCCATCGCCGGCAAGCCAGCTCCCACAGGTACCGCGTAGCTTTTCAGGCCTGTGGGAACTGGCCTGTCGGGGATGGGCGCAAAGCGACCCGATTTCCCTGTAAACTGCGATGCATGCATGCACTCGAGCTTCCCCCAGCCCCCCTGCAACCCCTGAGCCTGCATTGGCTGCAACACGGCGGGGTTGAAGCCGCGATCCTCCGCCTGGACCTGATCGACCCGCTGATCAGCGGCAACAAGTGGTTCAAGCTTCGCCATCATCTGCAGCAAGCTGGCAACAGCAAAGCCCCGGGCTTGATCAGCCTCGGCGGCAACCATTCCAACCACCTGCACGCGCTTGCCGCCGCCGGCAAGCGCTTCGGCTTTGCCACCGCCGGCCTGCTGCGCGGCCACGCCCAGGACACGCCCACGGTGCGCGACCTGCAGGCGCTGGGCATGGAGCTGCACTGGCTTGGCTATGGCGGCTATCGCGCACGCAACGAACCAGGGTTCTGGGAGCCCTGGCAGGCACACTACCCCGGTTGGCATTGCATCCCCGAAGGCGGCGGCGGGCTGGCCGGTGCCCAAGGCTGTGCACTGATCCTGCAGCAGGCGCGCTCACAAATCGCGACATTGGGCTGGTCGGACTATGACAGCTGGTGGCTGGCTGCCGGTACAGGTACCACCTTGGCCGGGCTGGTAATGGCCGAGGCGGGTGCGCACACCGTGCATGGCGCATTGGCCGTACCCAGGGATCATGGCGTGGCGGAAACGGTGGCGGCACTGGCAGGCGGACAAGGCTACCAGCTGCACGATGCTTGCCGGGGTGGCTTCGGCACGTTCGACGATGAGCTGCTAGCCTTCGTCGCCCACTGCGAGCAGCACACCGGCGTACCTCTCGAAGCACTCTACACTGGCAAGGCGCTGATGGCGCTGCGCGAACAGGTCGAGGCCGGGCTGTTCGCGCCCGGCACTCGCCTGATCTTCGTGCATACCGGTGGCCTGCAGGGTCGGCGCGGCTACTTGTAAGGCAGCATGCGCAGCAGCGTGTTGTCGCGCTGCACATAGTGGTGATACAGCCCTGCCAGTGCATGCAGGCCGATCAGCCAGTAGCCCCAACTGCCGATACGTTCATGCCAGCCTTTGATGAACTTGGCCTGGTCCGGGTCCGCGCCGATCAGGTGCGGCAGCTCCAGGCCGTAGAACGGCACCGGCTTGTCGGCGGCGCTGAGGATCAGCCAGCCGGCCAGCGGCAAGCCGATCATCATCAGGTACAGCGCCAGATGCATCAGGTGCGCCAGGCCGGTCTGCCAGGCCGGTGGCTTGGGCAGGATCGGCGGGGTCGGGCGGCTGAGGCGCACGGCCAGGCGTAGCCAGACCAGCACGAACACGCTGAGCCCGAGCATGAAATGCAGGTCTTTCATCAGGTTGCGTTCAGCGCTGTCCTTGGGGAACAGGCCGCGCAGTTCGATGCAGGCGTAGACGGCTGCCAGCAGCACCAGCATCAGCCAGTGCAGGGCAATCGACAGGCGCGCGTAATGGGTCGCGGGGGTGGATGAAACCATGGTCGTTCCTCGTCATCAGGTCGGGATGGCGCTCTTGTTGGCGCTCAGGTACCACTTTAAGGGTTACCGGGAACAGATCATTGCGCTGGGTCTGTGAAAACTGTGTTGTCTGTGCTGGCCCCATCGCCGGCAAGCCAGCTCCCACAGGTACGGCGTTGAGCCCGAGGCCTGCGCAGTACCTGTGGGAGCTGGCTTGCCGGCGATAGGGCCGGTACAGGCAACATCATGCCTCGGGCAAAAATGGCCAGCTGTCAGCCACCAGAAACACCCGCTCTGCCTCCTGCCAGGTACCGTCGGGATCCGGCTTCAGCCGCACCAGCAACTGCGCCGGCGCCTGCCGTGCCAACACATGCAGCCAGGCCGCAAACTGTTCTGCCTGCCAGCACTCACCCGCTTCTACCCGCGCCGGCGCCAGCCAGGCATGCCTTTGCAGTGGCTGCCAGCGCTCACCCTCAGCCATGACCCAGTCCCGCCGCCGCAGCCAACGCCCGCGCAGATGCTGCGGGTTGGCACCCGCCGGCGGCTCGGCATGTCCGGCCCATGGATAAAACAGGTAGCCGCCCAGCCAGGCATGTGCCTGCACCTGGCCAACCCCAAGCCGGGCCAGCAGAACGCGGCTGTGTGCCCCCGCCGACATCGGCAACTGGTGCTTCGCCAGGTGCCCAAGCTTGATCCCCAGCCGGTCATGGCAGCCCGGCCCCAGCCAGGTGCAGGGGTCGTGTCCGGAGCCTTCCGGCCCCAGATACAGCTTGATGGCCAGTTCCAGATGGTGCACCCCGTCGCGGTCGCGCAGCACCACGTCCAGCTCACCCAGGGTGTGCCCGCCGTCGCGGATCGCCAGGTTGGCCGCCAGCAGTTCGATGCCCGGCGCCTGGCCCAGGGCAAACTGCCACAGCCGTTCGTAATAGTGCCCCAGGCGCCCGCTACCCAATTTCGCCAGCCAGTCCTGCAAAGGGCGATCGTCGGCATCCAGCGCTCGCAGCCAGTCTTCAAGCTGGCGCGGTTGATCCGCCCAAAGGCTGCCTGCCAATGGGTGGCGCTGGGGGCAGGGCGGGGCACTGAGCAAGGGCGGCGACAGCAGCGCCCAGGCCAGGTCGCGCACGGCGGGGCGCTGCAGTTGCCGGGGCAGGTCGTCGATCTGGGCGAATGGCGTCATGCTGCGAGCATAGCCGGTTTGCCGCTGCCCGGTGGTTTCGCCCATAATCGGCGCATCGTCACCCGCCGCAGAGCCTCGCAGGAGCCCCATGGAGCAATTTCGCAATATCGGTATCATCGGTCGCCTTGGCAGCTCGCAGGTGCTCGACACCATTCGCCGACTGAAAAAATTCCTCCTCGACCGCCACTTGCACGTGATCCTCGAGGACACCATCGCCGAAGTGCTGCCCGGTCACGGCCTGCAAACCTCCACCCGCAAGCTGCTGGGTGAAGTCTGCGACCTGGTCATCGTCGTCGGCGGCGACGGCAGCCTGCTGGGCGCCGCGCGCGCCCTGGCCCGGCACAACATTCCGGTGCTGGGTATCAACCGTGGCAACCTGGGCTTCCTTACCGACATCCGCCCCGACGAACTGGAAGAAAAGGTCGCCGAAGTGCTCGACGGCCACTACCTGGTGGAAAACCGCTTCCTGCTGCAGGCCGAGGTGCGTCGCCATCACGAAGCCATCGGCCAGGGCGATGCGCTGAACGATGTGGTGCTGCACCCGGGCAAGTCCACACGCATGATCGAGTTCGAGATCTATATCGACGGCCAGTTCGTCTGCAGCCAGAAGGCCGACGGCCTGATCGTCGCCACCCCCACTGGCTCGACCGCCTATGCGCTGTCGGCTGGCGGCCCGATCATGCACCCCAAGCTCGATGCCATCGTCATCGTGCCGATGTACCCGCACACCTTGTCGGGCCGGCCGATCGTGGTCGACGGCAACAGCGAGCTCAAGATCGTGGTGTCCAAGGACCTGCAGATCTACCCGCAGGTGTCCTGTGACGGCCAGAACCACTTCACCTGCGCCCCCGGCGATACCATCACGGTCAGCAAGAAACCGCAGAAACTGCGGCTGATCCACCCGCTGGACCACAATTACTACGAGGTCTGCCGCACCAAGCTCGGTTGGGGCAGCCGCCTGGGGAGCAGGGACGACTGATGCTCGATCCGGCGCGAAGTTTCGACATCATCGGTGACGTGCACGGCTGTGCACTCACCCTCGAACGCCTGCTCGACGCCCTCGGATACAAGCGTGTAGCCGGCGTATGGCGCCACCCGAGGCGCCAGGCGCTGTTCCTTGGCGACATCGTCGACCGCGGCCCACGCATCCGCGAGGCGCTGCACATCGTCCACGACATGGTCGAGGCGGGGCAGGCGTTCTGCATCATGGGCAACCACGAATACAACGCCCTCGGCTGGGTGACCCCGGCGCTGCCCGGCAGCGGCAAGGAATACGTGCGTGAACATACGCCACGCCATGCCCGGCTGATAGACGAAACCCTCACCCAGTTCGCCCAACACCCGGGCGACTGGCACGACTTCGTCAACTGGTTCTACCAGCTGCCGCTGTTCATCGACGCCGGGCGCTTCCGCCTGGTGCATGCCTGCTGGGACCCACGGCTGATCGAGCCGCTGCGCCAGCAATACCCCGATGGGCGTATCGACCAGCATTTCATCCAGGCCTCGGCGGTAAGCAACAGCTTCGCCGCCACCGTGTGCAACCGCCTGCTGCGCGGCACCGACATGCGCCTGCCCGACGGCCTGACCCTGACCGGCGGCGATGGCCTGACCCGCGCCTTTTTCCGCACCAAGTTCTGGGAAGAAGACCCGCAAACTTACGGCGACATCGTGTTCCAGCCCGATGCCCTGCCCGAAGCGGTGGCCAGTGCACCGCTCAGCCACAGCCAGAAGAACGCCCTGCTGCGCTATGGCGAAGACGAGCCGTTGCTGTTTGTCGGCCACTACTGGCGCAGCGGCCATCCCGCGCCCATCCGCCCCAACCTGGCCTGCCTGGACTACAGCGCCGTGCTCTACGGCAAAATGGTTGCGTACCGGCTGGATGATGAAACCCGCATCGACCCGCACAAGTTCGTCTGGGTCGACGTCGACCGCCCACAGGCCAACCAATGAACATTATCGAAGTGATGCGCCTGCCGCTGTCGGTCGACCTCAGCGGCTTCGTCCACCTGCTGCAGCGCCTGCAGGTGCCGCACCGGGTCAGTGAAGAGGGCGAGGTCCAGGTGCTCTGGGCCCCCGATACCCTGGCCGAAGACGTCCGCGAACTCTACCAGCGCTTCCCGGAGGGTAACGCCGATATCCCGGCAACCGATGACCCCGCAGGAGCGGGTTTACCCGCTAATGGCCCCACGCAACCTTCCCTGGCAGCCCAGGCCAAAGCCTGCAAAATCACCACCCTGACCCTGCTGCTGTGCTTCATCGTCGCCGGCCTGACCAGCCTGGGCGACAACTTCACCACCATCAGCTGGTTCACCTTCCTCGACTTCCGCGTGCAGGGCGACTACCTGTACTTCACCTCGCTGGCACAAAGCCTGGATCAAGGCCAGTGGTGGCGCCTGGTGTCGCCCATGCTGCTGCACTTCGGCGTGCTGCACCTGGCCATGAACAGCCTGTGGTACTGGGAACTGGGCAAACGCATCGAACTGCGCCAGGGCCCGTGGATGCTGCTGGGCCTGACTCTGCTGTTCAGCCTGGTGTCCAACCTGGCCCAGCACTACACCAGCGGGCCGAGCCTGTTCGGTGGCCTGTCCGGCGTGCTGTACGGCCTGCTCGGGCACATCTGGCTATACCAGTGGCTTGCCCCCAACCGTTACTTCAACCTGCCCAAGGGTGTGCTGGTGATGATGCTGATCTGGCTCGTGGTGTGCCTGACCGGCGTGGTCGGCACCCTGGGCCTGGGCCAGATCGCCAACGCCGCGCATGTCGGCGGGTTGCTCATCGGATGCCTGACCGGGCTCTTGGGCGGGGCGCTGGCCCGGCGTAAACTGTCGGCTTGAATCAGGAGACACTATGTCCACTTTCGCGCAAATGATCGAAAACATCACCCCGGATATCTACGAGAGCCTGAAACTGGCCGTGGAAATCGGTAAATGGTCGGATGGCCGCAAGCTCACCGCCGAGCAGAAAGAACTGTCGCTGCAGGCCGTTATTGCCTGGGAGATGAAAAACCTGCCCGAAGACCAGCGCACCGGCTACATGGGCCCGCAGGAATGCGCCTCCAAGTCGGCGCCGATCGCCAATATTCTGTTCAAGTCGGACTCGGTACATTGATCGAACTCGCTCGTGGCTCTTTGAGCAAGATGACGGTAAGCCTGCAGGCACCGGTGGTGCAGTACAGCTTTCGCCTGGATGACACGCAGGTGCCGGTCAACCCGCTGATTGGCCAGCGCCTGCGCCTGGAATACCTTGGCGCCATTCACTGCAGCCATTGCGGCAAGCGCACCAAGACCAGCTTCAGCCAGGGATACTGCTACCCGTGCATGACCAAGCTGGCCCAGTGCGATGTGTGCATCATGGCCCCGGAAAAATGCCACTATGACGCCGGCACCTGCCGCGAACCGTCGTGGGGCGAACAGTTCTGCATGACCGATCACGTGGTCTACCTGGCCAACTCGTCGGGCATCAAGGTCGGCATCACCCGCGCCACCCAGCTGCCCACCCGCTGGCTCGACCAGGGTGCCAGCCAGGCCCTGCCGATCATGCGCGTGGCCACCCGCCAGCAATCCGGGCTGGTCGAGGATATCCTGCGCAGCCAGGTGCCAGACCGCACCAATTGGCGCACGCTGCTCAAGAGCGACGCCGAGGTGCTGGACCTGCCGGCCATCCGCGACCAGATCTTCGATGCCTGCGCCGACGGCCTGCGCGAGCTGCAGGGACGCTTCGGGCTGCAGGCCATCCAGCCGCTGGCCGACGCCGAAGTGGTGCAGATGCGCTACCCGGTCGAGGCCTACCCGACCAAGATCGTCAGCCATAACCTGGACAAGAACCCAGTGGTTGAAGGTACGCTGATGGGTATCAAGGGCCAGTACCTGATCTTCGATACCGGTGTGATCAATATTCGCAAGTACACGGCCTACCAGTTGGCCGTGCTCCAGTAAAAAGGACCTGCACATGCGTACCGAACAACCGCAAGTGATCTACCTCAAGGACTACCAGGCGCCCGAGTACCTGATCGACGAGACGCACCTGACCTTCGAACTGTTCGAGGACCACACCCTGGTCCATGCGCAACTGGTCATGCGCCGCAACCCCGAGCGCGGGGCCGGCCTGCCGCCACTGGTGCTGGATGGCCAGCAGCTGGAGCTGCAGCGCGCGGCCCTGGATGACCAGGAACTGCAGCCGGGCGACTACCGGCTCGAAGCCGACAGCCTGACCCTGCACCCCAAGGCCGCGAACTTCACCCTCGATACCAGTGTGAAGATCCACCCTGAAAGCAATACCGCGCTGGAAGGCCTGTACAAGTCCGGCAAGATGTTCTGCACCCAGTGTGAGGCCGAGGGCTTCCGCAAGATCACCTACTACCTCGACCGCCCGGACGTGATGAGCACCTTCACCACCACGGTGATCGCCGAGCAGCATCGCTACCCGGTCCTGCTGTCGAACGGCAACCCGACGGGCAGCGGGCCGGCCGAGGATGGCCGCCACTGGGCAACCTGGGAAGACCCGTTCAAGAAGCCAGCCTACCTGTTCGCGCTGGTGGCCGGTGACCTGTGGTGCGTCGAGGACAACTTCACGCGTCAGTCAGGCCGTGATGTGATGCTGCGCATCTACGTCGAGCCCGAGAACCTCGACAAGTGCGACCACGCCATGGTCAGCCTTAAGAAGTCCATGCGCTGGGACGAAGAAGTCTATGGCCGTGAGTACGACCTGGACATCTTCATGATCGTCGCGGTCAATGACTTCAACATGGGCGCCATGGAAAACAAGGGCCTGAACATCTTCAACTCCAGCTGTGTGCTGGCCCGCGCCGAAACCGCTACCGATGCCGCGCACCAGCGCGTCGAAGGTGTGGTCGCGCACGAGTACTTCCACAACTGGTCGGGTAACCGGGTTACTTGCCGCGACTGGTTCCAGCTGTCGCTGAAGGAAGGCTTCACGGTGTTCCGCGATGCCGAGTTCAGCGCCGACATGAACTCGCGCACGGTCAAGCGGATCGAGGACGTGGCCTACCTGCGCACCCATCAGTTTGCCGAAGACGCCGGCCCCATGGCCCACCCGGTGCGCCCGGACAGCTTCATCGAGATCTCCAACTTCTACACCCTGACCGTGTACGAGAAGGGCGCCGAAGTGGTGCGCATGGTACGTACCCTGCTGGGTGCCGATGGCTTCCGCAAGGGCAGCGACCTGTATTTTGAGCGCCACGATGGCCAGGCGGTGACCACCGACGACTTCATCAAGGCCATGGAAGACGCCAATGGCGTCGACTTCACCCAGTTCAAGCGCTGGTACAGCCAGGCTGGCACCCCCCGCCTGGACGTCAGTGAAGCCTATGATGCCGCCGCGCAGACCTACAGCCTGACCTTCCGCCAGAGCTGCCCGCAGACTCCGGACAAGGCGCAGAAGCTGCCGTTCGTGATTCCCGTGGAACTGGGTCTGCTGGATGCCGCAGGCAATGACCTGCCGCTGCAACTGGCTGGCGAAACCGCTGCCCAGGGTAGCAGCCGCGTGCTGTCGGTGACCGAGGCCGAGCAGACCTTCACCTTCCATGGCCTCAAGGCCAAGCCGCTGCCGTCGCTGCTGCGCGGCTTCAGCGCCCCGGTCAAGCTCAGCTTCCCTTACGACCGCGATCAGCTGATGTTCCTGATGCAGCATGACAGCGACGGTTTCAACCGCTGGGAAGCGGGCCAACAGCTGTCGGTGCAGGTGTTGCAGGAACTGATCGGCCAGCACCAGCGCGGTGAAGCGCTGCAGCTCGACCAGCGGCTGATCAAGGCCTTGGGCACTGTGCTGGGCAATGAATCGCTGGACCCGGCCATGGTCGCGGAAATGCTCTCGCTGCCGGGTGAGGCCTACCTGACCGAAATCAGCCAGGTGGCCGACGTGGATGCCATCCACAATGCCCGCGAGTTCGCCCGCAAGCAGATCGCCGCACAGTTGTTCGACGCCCTGTGGGCGCGCTACCAGGCCCATCGTGAGGTGTCGCGCGGCACTGCCTACGTGGCCTCGGCCGAGCACTTCGCCCGCCGCAGCCTGCAGAACATCGCGCTGTCGTACCTGATGCAGAGCGGCAAGCCGCAGGTGCTGGAGGCGACCCTGGAGCAGTTCGAGCACTGCGACAACATGACCGAGCGCCTTACCGCGCTGGCGGTGCTGGTCAACTCGCCGTTCGAAGCCGAGCGGGCCAAGGCGCTGGAAGCCTTTGCCGAGCACTTCAAGGACAACCCGCTGGTGATGGACCAGTGGTTCAGCGTGCAGGCGGCCAGCACGCTGCCGGGCGGGCTGGCGCGGGTCAAGGCGCTGATGCAGCACCCGGCGTTCACCCTGAAGAACCCGAACAAGGTGCGTGCGCTGGTCGGTGCGTTTGCCGGGCAGAACCTGGTCAACTTCCATGCGGCGGATGGCTCGGGGTATCGCTTCCTGGCCGACCTGGTGATCGAGCTGAATGCGCTGAACCCGCAGATTGCCTCGCGTCAACTGGCGCCGCTGACCCGCTGGCGCAAGTATGACGCTGCGCGTCAGGGCCTGATGAAAGGCGAGCTGGAGCGGATTCTCGCGTCTGGCGAGCTGTCCAGCGATGTCTATGAAGTGGTGAGCAAGAGCCTGGCGTAAGCCTGCTAGAAACCGGGGCTGCTGTGCAGCCCATCGCCGGCAAGCGCGGCTCCCACAAGATAATCACAAGCGCCGAAGGTTGTGATAGTCCTGTGGGAGCCCACAAGATAATCACAGGCTTGAAGGTTGTGGTATTCCTGTGGGAGCCGCGCTTGCCGGCGATGGGCCGCACAGCGGCCCCGGTTTTTTCCGGTTAACAAAACATAACGTCCCGCGCGTTGTAATCGCGCAACCTTCCCCGATACGATCCCCCCAAGCCTCTAACACAGGCTTTTCACAGCACAGACCCAACAAGAACAACACAACAGGGGATGGTCATGAAGCAGCGGGTGATGACGCAGACCAGGCGTGGTGCCTGGCCATTGGCCGCCAGCGCAGCGCTGGCGCTGGCATTGGGGGTATGGGCCGACAGCGCCCAGGCCGCCGCAGCCGACGAATACTCCACCGAATCGGCCAAGGCCAGCCAAAGCCTGCTGATCGGCGCCACCCATGCCGGCAAACGCCTGGTGGTGGTGGGGGATCGCGGCCACATCCTGTTCTCCGATGACCAGGGCAGCACCTGGACCCAGGCCCGGGTACCCACCCGGCAACTGCTCACCGCCGTGTTCTTTTTCGACGACAAGCGCGGTTGGGCGGTCGGCCATGACGCGCAAATCCTCGCCAGCAGCGACGGTGGCGCCACCTGGAGCAAGCAGTTCGAAGACCTTGCCCGCGAAGCACCCTTGCTCGACATCACCTTCCTTGACGCCCAGCACGGTTTTGCCGTGGGTGCCTACGGCGCCTTGCTGGAAACCACTGACGGCGGCCAGCACTGGCAGGACGCGGCCGAGCGCCTGGACAACCCCGACCAGCTGCACCTCAACGGCATCGCCCGGGTGCGTGACGCCGGGCTGTTCATCGTTGGCGAGCAGGGTGGCATGTTCCGCTCCGCCGACAACGGTCAAACCTGGGCCAAGGTCCAGGGTCCCTACGAGGGCTCGCTGTTCGGCGTGATCGGCACTGCCCAGGCACACACCCTGCTGGCCTACGGTCTGCGCGGCAACCTGTTCCGTTCCACCGACTTCGGCGACAGCTGGCAGCCTATCGAGCTGAAGGCCGCGCGCGGCGCGCTCGAATTCGGCCTGGCAAGCGCTACGCTTCTCGATAATGGCAACCTGGTGCTGGTCGGCAATGGCGGCAGCGTGCTGCGCAGCAGCGACGACGGCCACACCTTCAGCGTCTACAACCGCGCCGACCGCATTGCCCTGGCCGGCGTCAGCGGCCTGGCCGACGGTGGCCTGCTGCTGGTGGGACAGGGTGGTGTACACCTGGCCAGCGCCGAAGGTGCGGACCAGCCTGCCGCGCAGGTGCGTCCATGACCAGCAGGGAGAGCATCAGCATGCAGCCGCACCACCAGGACAAGGCCACACTGCTCGAACGCCTGATCTTCAACAACCGCCCCGTGGTCATCGCCCTGTGCGTGCTGGTCAGCATTTTCCTGTTCTGGCAGGCCACGCAGATTCGCCCCTCCACCAGCTTCGAGAAGATGATCCCGCTGCAGCACCCGTTCATCGAGCAGATGATGGAGCACCGCAACGACCTGGCCAACCTTGGCAACACCGTGCGCATCTCGGTGGAAGCGGTGAATGGCGACATCTTCGACAAGGACTACATGGAGACCCTGCGGCAGATCCATGACGAGGTGTTCTACATACCGGGCGTCGACCGCGCCGGGCTGAAGTCACTGTGGAGCCCCAGCGTGCGCTGGAGCGAGGTCACCGAAGAGGGCTTTTCCGGTGGCGAGGTGATCCCCAACACCTACAACGGCTCGCAGGACAGCCTCGACACTTTGCGTGACAACGTGCTCAAGTCCGGCCAGGTTGGGCGCTTGGTGGGCAACAACTTCAAGTCCAGCATCGTCGACGTGCCGCTGCTGGAGAGCTACCCCGACCCGCAGGACCCGGGCAAGCAGGTGAAGCTGGACTACCAGCAGTTCTCGCACCTGCTCGAAGAAAAGATCCGCGACAAGTTCCAGGCGCAAAACCCCAATGTGAAAGTGCACATCGTCGGCTTCGCCAAGAAGGTCGGTGACCTGATCGATGGCCTGGTGATGGTGGCGATGTTCTTCGGCGTCGCCCTGGCCATTACCTGTGTACTGTTGTACTGGTTCACCTGGTGTATCCGCAGCACCATCGCCGTGCTCATCACCACCCTGGTAGCGGTGGTCTGGCAGCTGGGGATGATGCATGCGGTGGGCTTTGGCCTGGACCCGTACTCGATGCTGGTGCCGTTCCTGATTTTCGCCATCGGTATTTCCCACGGGGTGCAGAAAATCAATGGCATCGCCCTGCAGTCGAGCGGCGCCGACAATGCGCTTACGGCAGCGCGGCGTACCTTCCGTCAGCTGTTCCTGCCGGGGATGATTGCCATCCTCGCCGATGCGGTGGGCTTCATCACCCTGCTGATCATCGACATCGGGGTGATTCGCGAACTGGCGATCGGCGCCTCTATCGGCGTGGCGGTGATCGTGTTCACCAACCTGATCCTGTTGCCGGTGGCCATCTCCTATGTCGGGATCAGCAAGAAGGCGGTCGAGCGCAGCAAGAAGGACGCGACCCGCGAGCACCCGTTCTGGCGCCTGCTGTCGAACTTCGCCAGCGCCAAGGTGGCACCGGTGTCCGTGGTGCTGGCGCTGGTCGCCTTTGCCGGTGGCCTGTGGTACAGCCAGAACCTGAAAATCGGCGACCTCGACCAGGGCGCGCCAGAGCTGCGCCCAGACTCGCGCTACAACCAGGACAACAACTTCATCATCAGCAACTACTCGACCAGCTCAGATGTGTTGGTAATCATGGTCAAGACCCCGTCCGAGCAGTGCTCGGTGCATGCGACCATGGCGCCGATCGACGAGCTGATGTGGACCATGCAGAACACGCCCGGCGTGCAGTCGGCAATTTCCCTGGTGACTGTGTCCAAGCAGGTGATCAAGGGTATGAACGAGGGCAACCTGAAATGGGAAACCCTGTCGCGCAACCCCGATATCCTCAACAACTCCATTGCCCGCGCCGACGGCCTGTACAACGGCGACTGCTCGCTGGCGCCGGTGCTGGTGTTCCTCAACGACCACAAGGCCGAAACCCTGGAGCGGGTCACTGCTGCGGCCAAGGCGTTTGCCGACAGCCATAACAAGGAAGGCCTGCAGTTCCTGCTGGCGGCGGGCAACGCCGGGATCGAAGCAGCGACCAACGAAGTGATCAAGTCGGCCGAGCTGACCATCCTGATCCTGGTGTATATCTGCGTGGCGGTGATGTGCCTGATCACCTTCCGTTCGTTTGCCGCCACCTTGTGCATCGTGCTGCCGCTGGTGCTGACCTCGGTGCTGGGCAACGCACTGATGGCTTACATGGGGATCGGGGTGAAGGTGGCGACCTTGCCGGTGGTGGCGCTGGGGGTGGGCATTGGCGTGGACTATGGCATCTACATCTACAGCCGTCTGGAAAGCTTCCTGCGTGCCGGGCTGCCGTTGCAGGAGGCCTATTACGAAACCCTGCGCTCGACCGGCAAGGCGGTGTTGTTCACCGGGTTGTGCCTGGCCATCGGGGTGTGCACCTGGATCTTCTCGGCGATCAAGTTCCAGGCGGACATGGGGCTGATGCTGACCTTCATGCTGTTGTGGAACATGTTTGGTGCGCTGTGGTTGTTGCCGGCGCTGGCGCGGTTCCTGATCAAGCCTGAGAAGATGGTGGGCAAGGAAGGGGGATCGATTTTCGCCCATTGAATCGCAGGGGGCCGCTGTGCGGCCCATTCGCAGCACAAGGCTGCTCCTGCCAGGGCGTTCGCGATCTGCTGTAGGAGCAGCCTTGTGCTGCGAATGGGCTGCAAAGCAGCCCCAAGGCTATAATGCCGGCTCATTTCAAATTGGTACCTCCATGTCCCCCCTCGCCACCGCCCTGCAGTCTTGCGACATGCTCCTGATCGACGGCCTGCATGCCTTCGACTTCACCAGCGACGAAACCGGCCTGACCATCGAATGCATGGACGGCCGTCAACTGCGCCGCTGGTCTTTCACCTCTGAACAAGTCGCCGCCGCCATCGCCAACGGTGATGAATGGCAGCTCGACGATGCCAATGGCGAGCATCGGCTAGTCTGTATGAGTGCCTTTCGTGCCCCGGATGAAGACCAAGATGAACCGGATCTGGACCAGCCTGCTGACCGCTAGCCTGATGAGCCTGACTTTCAACGCCCATGCCGCCACCTTGCTGGTCGGTAGCTACACCGATGGCGCCAGCCAGGGTATCTACCGTTACCAGTTCGACGAAAAAACCGGCCATATCGACCCCGTGCCGCAGCAGGTGGTGAAGAGCGTCAGCCCGTCGTGGCTGGTGCTGTCGGCCGATCAGCGTCAGCTGTTCACGGTCAATGAAACCCCCGGTGGTCACGCCAGCAGTTTCAGCGTCAGCACCAAGGGCGAGATCAAGCCCCTCAACCAGGTGACCACCAAGGGCGACGAGCCAACTCACGCCAGCCTCAGCCGTGACCAGCGTTACCTGTTCGTGGCCAACTATGCAGTTGCACCCGACCCCGGTGGCAGCCTGGTGGTGATCCCGGTGGCCAAGGACGGCAAGCTCAAGCCGCTGGTACAGCAGTTGCGGCACAAGCCCAGCGGCGTCAACCCCGAGCGCCAGGCCGGTGCTCACGTGCATTCGCTGGTACTGTCGCCCAACGGCCAGCATGTCTACGCCTGCGACCTGGGCGCAGACAAGGTGTTCATCTACAGCTATGACGGTGCCAGCGTGGACAAGCCATTGAGCCCGGCAAGCCCTGCTTCGGTGGACTTGCCGCCGGGCAGTGGACCCCGTCATTTGCTGTTCGACGCCAAGGGCCGGCATGCCTACCTGACGCTGGAAATGAGCGGCGAAGTGGTGATGTTCGACGTCAAGGACGCTGCGCTGCTCCCGCGCCAGCGCTTGCCGCTGACCGAACAGCCGGATGCGGCAGCCAAGGCGGCGGGGGGGCTGCACCTGTCGGCCGACGGGCGCTTCCTGTATGTCAGCAACCGCGGCACGGCGAACCAGATCGTGGTGTTCAGTGTGGGCAAGGACGATGGCCAGCTGACGCTTCTGCAGCGGCGGTCGGTAGAAGGCGATCACCCGCGCGAGTTTGCCCTCGACCCGAGTGACAACTTCTTGCTGGTGGCCAACCAGAAGAGCAACCAGATCGTGGTCATGCGCCGCGATCCGCGCAGCGGCAAGCTGCTGGAGACGGTGCAGACGCTGAAGCAGGAGGCGCCTTCGGACTTGAAGTTCCTGGAGTGATATCGATCGGCGTGATAATCGATACTGCCGCAATGAATTTTTGCATGCGGCCTCTGCGGCGTAAGTTTGATCCAAGGCCCAAACGGGCCACCGTCAAACCACCGCCGTCGAGGTCAGCCCAGATGAACTTCAATCTCTTCCCGGTCATCGCCGCATCCGCCATTTCTGCCTCAGTGGTACTGCCCACGCATGCCCATGCCGATTCCACTCGCAAGGCATCCGCAAACCACAGCTACACCGAGCAGTACCTGCGCCAGAGTGCCAACTTCCACGCGGCCCTGAGTGGCAAACATAACCATTGAATCCTGTACTGGCCCTATCGCCGGCAAGCCAGCTCCCACAAGGGATATGCAGGCCTCACGCCCAGCGCGGTACCTGTGGGAGCTGGCTTGTCGGCGATAGGGCCAGTGCAGGAGCAGATTTCATTTGGCCATGACCGACTTGAACAGCTCCGAAGCCAGCCACCTCTCCAGCCAGCTCCGCACCCGCGGATAAGCCGCCTCGGCGAACCACAGCGGTTCGACCCCGGCAAACTGGCGCATCAGGGGTAGCAACGCGGCATCGGCCAGGCTTGGATGGTCAGCCAGCAAGTTGCCCCGCCCATCCAGCAGGCCTTCGAGCTCCGCCAGCCAGGCCTCGGCCTGCAGGCGGTAATGCTCGCGGGAATGCTCGGGATAGCGCTCGGCATACTTGTACAGGTTTACCTGCACCTTGAACGTGCTGTCATTGCGCGCAATCAGATCCTCAGCTTGCTGCGCTGCGGCCGGGGCGCCTTGTAGCCGCCAGTCCTGCGGGTCGTTCTGCTCCAGCGCCCAGCGCATGATATCCAGGCTTTCCTCCAGCACCCCGGCACCGGTGTCCAGCACCGGCACCGTGCCCTTGGGCGACAAGGCCAGCAATTCTGCCGGCTTGTGCTTCATCGCCACCTCGCAGATCTGCACCTGGCACCCGGCATAGCGCAGTGCCAGGCGCGCACGCATGGCCCATGGGCAGCGGCGGAACGAGTAGAGAATCACCCGCACACCTCCACATCGCTCAGGCCATTGCCTTGACGACGCACCTGGATCTGCACCGGGATGCGTTCGTGCATCTCCTGTACATGGGAAATCACCGCCACCTTGCGGCCCTGGGCCTGCAAGCCATCGAGGGCGTCCATGGCCAGTTGCAGCGACTCGGGGTCGAGGCTGCCGAAACCTTCGTCGATGAACAGCGATTCGATGCGCAGGGTGCTGGAAGCCATCGAGGCCAGGCCCAGGGCCAGCGCCAGCGACACCAGGAAGGTTTCACCGCCCGACAGCGAGTGCACCGAGCGCAGCTCGTCGCCCATCTCGGTGTCCAGCACCAGCAGGCCGAGGGCGCTGCCGCCGCGCTTGAGGCGATAGCGCCGGGCCAGTTGGCGTAGCTGGGCGTTGGCGTGGTGCAGCAGCAGGTCGAGGTTGTAGCCCTGGGCGATCTTGCGGAATACATCGCCCGAGGCTGAACCGATCAGCCCACTCAGGCGCGCCCAGCGTTGCCACTGCTGGTGGGCCTGCTCGATTTCTGCTGCCAAGGCCTGGGAGGCCTGCTGGCGACGTTGGTCGTCGGCCTGCTGCGCACGCAATTCGGCGCATTGCTGCTCATGGCCGGCGAGGCGTTCGCGCAAGTCGGCCAGGGCTTGCTCCAGCGCTTCGGCCGAAGTTTCCACGGTGGTTTGCGCGGCGTGGTGCTGCAGGCGCTGTTCGCGCTCCTGCAGGAGCACGCGACCCTGCTCAATGGCTTTTTCGGCGCCTTGCAGGCGCTGGCGCAGTTCACTGACCTGGGCATCGTCCATGGCCAGCAATCGATCCAGCCCGGCGTCATCCAGTTCAGGGTGTTCGCTGCGCCACTGCGCAATCTGCCCTTGCAACTGCTGGCACTCGTTGTCCAGCGCCTGATGCTGTTGAGCATTGGCGTTGAGCTCGCTGGCCAGCTGCACGCCCTGGGTGCGCAACGCCTGCAGGCGCTGGGCGGTGTCGGCGTCGAGGGCGCGCGCGTGCTCCAGCGCGGCGTCCATGTGCTGTTGCCAGGCTTCGGCGCTGGCATGTTCGCCCAGCAGTTCGGCCAGCGAAGCCTGGGCCTGCTGGCGCTGCTGGTCGAGTGTGGCGAGTTTCTGCTGCAATTGCTGCAGCGCCTGTGCGCGCGCCTGTTGCTGGTCGCGCAGCTTGTCCAGCTGAGCTTGACGGGCTTGCTGTTCCTCCTGCTCGTCCTTGCGTTGTTCCAGTTGTTGCAGGCGCTGGGCGATTTGCTGATCGAGGGCGAGAAAGGCATTGGCCGGGTCGTCGTTCAAGGCCTTGAGGGCTTCATCGGGCAACACGCCGGCCAGGTCGTTCAGGCCTTGCTGCAGCTGCTGCTCGTCGTTTGCCAGGGCCTGATGCTGTTGCTCCAGATGGCGCTGGGCCTGCTGTTGGGCATCGTGCGCGGCTTGCAGCTGCTGGTTGAGGCGGGCGGCGTCGCGTTGCAGGGCGAGCAGCGCGCTCTGGCGCTTCTCGTCCTGGTTGATCACTTCGTCCAGACGCCGTAGCTGGCTGTCCAGCCAGGCGCGGCGGGCCTTGTCGTCCTGCGGCGCAAGTGCCGGCCACAGGCTGTGCGCCTGCACCTCGGCCATCAAGGGTTGCAGCTGCTCATCCAGTTGCTGCTGTTGCTGCTGATAATCCTTGAGCTGGGCGTTGATCACCCCCAGCTGGGTGCGCAGCTCCACCAGCGTGCTGTTGAGGTTTTCCACCTGCTTTTGCGCGGCGGCTTCTTCTGCCTGGTCATGGCGACCCAGGCTTTGCAGCAGCGCTTCGGGTTGATGGAAGGGATGCTCGGCGCTGCCGCATACCGGGCAAGGCTCGCCGTCGCGCAGTTGGGCACGCAGCTCTTCGACGCTCGTGTTGCGCGCCAGGCGCTGGCGTTCCAGCAACTGGCGGGTGAGGTTGAGCGCCTGCTCGGCGGCTTCCAGTTCGGCCTTGGCTGCGGTGCCCTGGCTGATCAGCTGCTGGCGCTGCTGCATGGCCTGCTGCTGGCGCTCGCGCACGGCATTCAGCTGTTGGCGCAGCTCCTGTTCACGGCCATGAAGGCGCGCGAGCACTTCAACGGCGCGTTGCTGCTTGCGGTTTTCCTGCAGCATGCTGCCCAGCAGGTCGATCTGCTCCGCCAGGGCCTGGGGCTCGGCCTTGGCCTCGCGGAACAGCAGGTCATGGGCGTCACGCTCGGCTTGCAGGTGCACATTGGCCTGGCTGGCCAGAGCTTGCAGGCCGGGCAGTTCTTCACGGCCTTTGGCCAGGCGGGCGCCGATCTGCATCACCTGCTTCAGTTGCGGCAGGTAGGCGTGCCAGGCGTTGGCCAGGCCCGCCAGGTGCTGGCTGTCGGCGAGCGCCGTGTCGATCTGTGCCAATTGTTGCAGGCTGCGCTGCTGATTGGCCTCCAGCTGCTGCACGTGCTGCTGGCCGTCGGTAACTTCCTGCTCGGCCTGTTGGCGGGTGCTGTGTTGTGTCACCAGCTCCTGATCCAGCCGCGCCAGGTTGTCCTGGACGGCAAAAGCCTGGCGCAGGCGCGGGGCATTTTCGCCGTGCTGTGCCTGCTTATCGGCAAGGGCCTGGCGCGCGGTGACCTGCGCTTGTTCGAGCTCGGTAGTACGCACCTGCAGTTCGGTTTGCTGCTGGTGTTGTTCAGTGATCCTCGTCGCCAGTGGCAGCAACTGCGCAGTCAGCGTCTGCTGGCGGTGAAACTGGTGGCGCTGCGGGGCCAGGCGCTCCAGGCGCGCAAGGTCCAGGCGTGGCTCGGCCAGCTGCTGCCAGTCCTGTTCGGCGGCCTGCAGGGCGTTGCTGGCCTCGCTGTGCTGGGCCTGCAGCTGGCGTTGTTCATTCAGCCAGCTGCGTTGCTGTTCCAGCTGGCGCTCGCCGGCCTGGTCGGCCTTGAACTGCTGCTGCGCCTGCTCCAGCTGCTGGTCGAGCTCGGCACGGGCTTCGGCGGCCATCGGCAGCAGGTGGCTGGCGCGGTCCTTCAGGGCGTTGTGGGTGTCGCCGGCCTCGCGGGCCTTGCTGAAGGCACGTTGGCCCAGGCGGGTGTAAATGGCGGTGTTGGTGAGCTTTTCCAGCAGTTCGCTGCGGTCTTTGTCGTCGGCCTTGAGGAAGGCGCCGAACTCGCTCTGGGCCAGCATCACCGCACGGGTGAACTGTTCGAAGTTCAGGCCCAGACGGGCTTCGACCAGTGCCTTGAATTCGTTCTTGGCGCTGGCCAGCACCTGCTCGCTGTCGAGGTCGTAGAAGCTCTGGCGGCTGAGTTGCAGCTTGCCGTTTGCCTTGTCGCGGGCGCGGTTGGCTTCCCAGCGCGAGCGGTAGCGACGGCCGTCGATGCCGACGAAATCCACCTCGGCAAAGCCGCTGCCGGTGCCACGGCGCAGCAGGTTGCGCGGGTCGGAGGTGGGGATCTCGCCGTCGGCGTCCGGCACCTTGGCCTCGCGGCCAATGTCGTTGAGCCGCGGTACGGTGCCGAACAGCGCCAGGCACAGGGCGTCGAGCAGGGTGCTTTTGCCGGCGCCGGTAGGCCCGGTGATGGCGAACAGGCCGGCACTGGCCAACGGTTCGGCGGTGAAATCGATGTCGATCGGGCCGGCCAGCGATGCCAGGTTCTTCAGGCGAATGGCGAGAATCTTCATGGCTGCTCCTCTTCCAGCTGCACGTCCTGCAACAGCAGGGCAAAGTCGGCCAGCGCCTGCTCGTCGGCGGGGTTGCCGTAGGCCTGTTCCCAGGCCCGGCTGAACAGGTCCTGCGGGGTCATCTGCGACAGTTCGACAAAGGCCAGGCCATCGTCTTCGGCATTGTTGCGGCCGGCGTATTCGGCGCTGATGCGGATCAGCCGCACGGCCTTGCTTTGGAGTGCGCTTTCGATCTGCTGGCGCAGGTCCGGTTGCGGTTCATCCAGTATCACCCGCACCTCCAGCCAGGGCTGGCGGTTGGGGTCTTCGAGCAGGTCGATCACCGGCAGTTCGGCCAGTTGCTGCAGCAGTTCGCCCAGCGGCGCCGGGCCGACCCGTTGCAGCGCCACGGCGCGCGGCACCGGGCGGGGTTCGATGCTGACCAGATCGCTGCCGTTCAGCTCCACTTCCAGCACCTGGTGCGGGTAGTTGACTTCGGCGAACGACAGCGGGATCGGCGAGCCACTGTAGCGGATGCGCTCTTCGCGGTTGACCTTCTGCGGCTTGTGCAGATGGCCCAGGGCGACGTAGCTGATGGCCTTGTCGAACAGCTTGGCCGGCAGGGCTTCGGCGTTGCCGATGATCAGGCTGCGTTCGGAGTCTTCCGACACCGCGCCACCGGCCATGTGGGCGTGGCTGATGGCGATCAGCGCCTGGTCTTTCTTGCGCTTTTTCTGCGCGGCGGCGATCAGTTGCTGGTGCACCTGGGTGATGCCCTGCAGGTAGTCGTCACCCAGTTGCGGGCCAGTCACTTCGGCCGGACGCAGAAACGGCAGGGCCAGGCACCAGGCGGCGACCTTGCCACGGCCGTTGGTCAGCGGGATCAGCAGGCGTTCGGCATCCAGCTGGCCCTCGTCCAGCCAGTGCACGCGGCCCAGGGCATGGGTGCGCAGGCGGCGCATGAGCGCGGCGGGCAGCTCGATGCGCGAGCCGGAGTCGTGGTTGCCGGCGATCATCACGATGTCCAGCTTGGGCTGTTGCTCGTGGGCCTGGACGATGAAGTCGTAGAGGCGTTCCTGGGCTTTGACCGGCGGGTTGACGGTGTCGAAGATATCGCCGGCGATCAGCAGCGCATCCGGCTGGCGCAGGCGCAGCTGGCCGAGCAGCCAGTCGAGGAAGCAGGCGTGTTCGAAGTCGCGTTCCTGGCCGTGCAGGCTTTGGCCCAGGTGCCAGTCGGAGGTATGAAACAGACGCATGGATGACCTGTTGGTGTCGAGTCGAGCAAGCGAGGGCTTGGCTGGGGATGGGCGTTGCGTGAAGGGGGTATGGTAACCCAAGCCGGAGAATTGTCGGCAGGCCCATTGTGATCCCCCCCCCCGGATACGCCGCCCACCAGCCGGATCATTTCGGATAAAGCGGCGGCAAGCTGCCATTCTCCCCAGCCGGCACCAACACCTGCTCCGCCGAGGGAATAACCCCGATCGCCCGCCACAAATCCTCCCCCTGCCAATACTGCCCGCTCTCGCTGTACAGCGCCCCGTTCAACCCATCCAGCGCATCCGACAACGGCACAAAGCGCGCTGCCATCTCAGCCAGGGTCTCCGGCTGCTGTCGCGCCCAGGCATCCAGCGCCTGGCGAGTGGCATGGGGATCATTGGCCTGGCACGCGCGCTTGAGGTCATCCAGCAAGGTGCGCGGGCTGGGCCCGGTCTGCGCGGCACGCAGCACCGCCGGTCGCGAGCGCGCACGCCACCACAGGGCAAAGCCCAGCACTGTGCTCAGGGCAAACATCAGGGTGGCCAGCTGCCACGGCCACAGCAGGGCGCTGACACTGCTGCTTTCACCCACCGGCGTGTCGGCGCTCAAGGCCGGGTTGTCCTGCACATCCAGTGTGCGCGCCGGCAGGCTGCTGTGCTCCAGATGGTCTTCGCGGGTGTTCCACCAGGTCACCTCCAGCGCCGGCAGCGCCAGTGTGCCGCTGTGGGTCGGCACCAGCGCTTCACGCTCTTCGCGGTTGGCTGTCATGCCACGCTCGCTGATTTCGTTGCGCAGCAACGGCTGGTCCGGGTAGCGGCGCAGGCCGGTGATTTCGGTGGCCGGCAGCGGTGGCAGCTGGGTGCTGGACAGGCCATCGGCACGCAGCGTGATGTTGCGCGTCAGCGAATCGCCAATCTGCACCTGCTGGGTGCCGGGGTCGGGGTTCCAGTGTTCTTCCAGGGTCAGGCTGCGCGCTGGCAACCACGGCACACCCGCGGGCCAGGCCGGCGGAATCGGCCGCACGGCCAGGCGCAAAGGCAGCGAGCTGACCTGCACCTGGCGACCGGCGCGGGCCGTGCCGTTGCCTTGCGGCGCTTCATCGCTGCTGGCAGCGGCGGTGGCGGTGAACGTCAGTGGCGGGATGTCGAGGCTGCCGCTTTGCTGGGCATACAGCGCATAGCGGGTCTCGATCACGCCGTGGCGCACACCATTGATTTCCTTTTCATAGGTGCGCGATTCGCCCAGCGGCTCGACCTTGGCATTTTCCAGTTGCAGCGGGCTGAGGCTGCTGTCGTCGTACAGCGCCACCGAATGGTAGATGCGCAAGGTCAGCACGGCCTGGGCCTGCACGTAGACCTCGGTGCTGTCGAGGGTTGCCTCGACGAACACTTGGGCGCTGTCCTGGCGGCTGGCATCGGCCTGCAGCACCTGCAGCTCGATCGCCTGGCTGTGCGACTGGCCCAGCTGTAGCTCGGGGATGCGCAGGCTGCCGCTGCGGCGTGGCAGCAGGGTGATGATCCAGCGGGTGCTGGCGCGGGTTTCACCGTCCAGCGTGTGCAGGCTGTTGAGCTGGCGCGTGCCGCGCACTTCGAAGTCGCCTTCCAGGGCGCGCAGGTCGGGCTTGCCGAACTGCGTCACGTCCTGGCTTTCCAGGGTCAGCTCCAGGCTTTCGCCGGCTTCCAGGCGGGTACGGTCAACACTCGCCTGTAGCAGCGGTTCGGCCTGGGCCAGTACGGCCCAGAGTGCACTGAGAATAAAGACGCCGAAGCGACTCATCGTGGGTTTTCCTGATGCAATTGCTGTTCATACCAGAATTTGCGCCGCAGCAGCTCCGCCGGATTATCCGGAATCTCCCGCAGCCATTGTTCCAGGGCCTGGCGCTGTTCGGCATCGAGGCTGGTCGATACCGGTCGCTGGGGCGGCTGGATGACGCTGTCATCCGCGCCTGCCTGGTTACCGGGTGTGGCCTGGGTGTTGTTGCTGCCTTCGCCGGGTTGTTCGGCGTTGGCTTGTGGGTCACCGCCGGGCGTGCCTTGCGCGGGGCTGCTGGCCGAACTGCTGTTGCCTTCGGTTTCGCTGCCGGGTGTGCTTTGGGCATCGCTGTGTGGCGGCTGTTCTTCGGCCTGGGCTTCGCGCTGTTGCAGCATTTGTTGCACCAGCGCCTGGTTGTCCAGCGCCAGTTGCAGGTCGGGCTGGCGCTCCAGGGCTTGCTCGTAGGCGTCGAGCGCGGCTTCCAGCTCGCCGCTGCGGGCCAGGGCATTGCCTCGATTGTAGTGGGCTGCGGCCGTGTCGCCTTGGGAAAAAGCGTCGGCGGCAGCGGCATAATCGCCGGCCTGGTACAGGGCCATGCCACGCCATTGCGGGTCGTGGAAGTGGCGCGCGGCGCTGGCCGGACGGTTTTGCTCAAGCAGGCGCTGGCCTTGCTGGTCGGGGCGCAGCCACAGGTCGTTGAACTCGAACGCCTGGCTGGGCTGAGGCAGTGCCAGCAGCAGCGGCAAACAGAACAGCCAGCCACGCCGGCCGGCGCAGGCGGCCAGCAGCAACAGCGGGATCAGCAGCCAGTAGCCCTGGTCGGCCCAGCTGTCCAGCTGCACGGTCTGGCCGTCGTTGCGGGCGCTGCGCGGGTTGTCGAAAAGGCCCAGGCCACGCAGGTCGAGGTCGTCAATGCGGGCATGGCGGTAGCGCCCCCCGGTGCCGCTGATGAAGCTTTTGAGGCTGCTGCTGTCCAGGCGCGGTACCAGGATGCCGCCCTGATCGTCCTTGAGGTATTCACCGTTGGCCTGGCGCACCGGTGCGCCTTCGCGGCTGCCGATGCCCAGCATCAACAGGCTCGGGCCCTGGCGGCCAAGGGCTTGGGCGATGCCCTGGCGCTCGGCTGCACTGAGCGCCGAACCGATCAGCAACAGGCGGCCCTGGCCCAGGCCGCTCTGGGCCAGCAGCGCCAGTCCTTTTTGCACGGCCAGGTCGGCGCGCTGGCCGGGTTTGGGCATGATCGACGGGTCGACGGCCTCGAGCAGATTGCGGGTGGTGGCCAGGTCATCGGACAACGGCACCAGTGTGTGCGCGGAGCCCGCATAGACCACCAGTGCAGTCTGGCTGTCGCGGCGGTGTTCGAGCAGGTCGAGAACCTTGCGCCGGGCCTGCTCCAGGCGGTTGGGCGGGCTGTCCTCGGCGAGCATCTGCGGGGTCAGTTCGAGCAGGATCACCAGCGGGTCGGCCGGGCGCTGGCGGTTTTCTTCCAGGCGCTGCCAGCTGGGCCCGAGCAGGGCCAGGATCACCAGCGCCCAGGCCAGGCCCAGGGCCACCCACGGCAGCTTGCTGCTACTGCCGCTGCCGCCACCCAGCAGCACGCCATGAAACGCCGGCGGTAGAATCATCTGCCAGCGCCCGGCACGTTTGCGCCGATGCCACAGCTTGTACAGCAGCCAGCCGAGCAGCGGCACGGCCAGCAGCCAGAGCGGGCGCAGCCATTGTGGCCACAGGTCGATCATCGCCGTCTCCTCAGACGCAGGCGCTTGAGGCGCTGGCGCCATTCCGGGTGCGGCTGCAGGAAGCTCGGCTTGCGCAGCAGGCGATGCAGCAGGTTGTCGGGCCATTGCACCGCTACTACCAGCAGCACGCTGAGCAGCAGCGCCAGGGCCAGGGGCCAGGCATACAGGGCCTTGGCCGTGCGCGCCTGGGTCGGTTGCTGGGCCACCGGCTCCAGTTGGTCCAGGGTGTCGCCAATGGCGTCCAGCTCGGCGCCGTCATGGGCACGGAAGTAGGCGCCGTGGCTGATGTCGGCGATTTCCTTGAGCGCGGCTTCGTCCAGGTCCAGGCTCGGGTTGAGGCCGAGCAAGCCGGGGGTGCCACTGGCTTCGGGGTTGGCGCCGATACCGATGGTATAGATGCGCACGCCTTCCTGGGCTGCCAGGCGCGCGGCGGTCAGCGGGTGGATCTGCCCACCGTTGTTGGCACCGTCGGTGATCAGTACCAGCACCCGGCTTTGTGCCGGGCGCTCGCGCAGGCGCTTGACCGCCAGGCCGATGGCGTCGCCGATGGCGGTGTTCTTGCCGGCGATGCCGATCTGCGCCTCCATGAGGAAGGTGCGCACGGTGCGCCGGTCGAAGGTGAGCGGGGCCTGCAGGTAGGCCTGGCTGCCGAACAGGATCAGGCCCACGCGGTCGCCTTCACGGTCTTGCAGAAAGTCGCCAAGCAGCGCTTTGACCAGATCGAGGCGGCTGATGTCTTCGTTCTCCCACTGCATGTCGGGGAAGTCCATGGACCCGGACACATCGACCGCCACCAGCAGGTCGCGGCCGCTGGCGGCCACCGGCACCGGCTCGCCCAGCCATTGCGGGCGGGCGGCGGCGCACAGCAGCAACAGCCAGATGATGACGAACGGCGCCTGCTGGCGCCAGGTTGGGAGGTTGAGCCGCGCACGGCGCCCGGCCAGGCTTTCCAGTTCGTTCAGGAAGCCCACCTTGAGCACTGGCTCGCCGCTGTCGGCGGCAGGCAGCAGCAGGCGCGCCAGCCATGGCAGCGGCAGCAGGGTGAAGACCCAAGGCCAGGCCAGTTCAAACATGCTTGCGGATCCAGGTTTCGACGGCCTGGCTGAGCCCGACGATGGCTTTGTCGTCGAGCTTGCACTCGGGTTTGTAGGCGCCTTCGACCAGCACCATCCAGCGGGTCAGGCCGGCGGCCGGACAGCGGTTGTCGAGAAACGCCAGCCACTGGCGGCCGTTGAGGGTATGGCTGTTGGCCCCCGGATAATGGTTGCGGCACAGGCGCTTGAGCAGGGCGTTGATCTGCTGCAGCCACGCACCGGCCGGGGCGCCGTCGTACGGGCGAGGCAGGCGGGCCAGCTCGGCCAGGGCTTCGACGCGCACCGGGTCGAGCGGTTGTTCGGCACGCACGATGCGGCGCTTGGTGGGGCGCCAGCGGCGCAGCCGCCACAGGCCCCAGGCCAGCAGCGGCAGCAAGGCCAGCAGCAGCCACCAGCCGATCGCGGGTGGCCACAGCCCGACCGGCGCCGGCTCGATCAGCGGGTGCAGCTGGTCAAGCGGGTTCATGAGGCGCTCCGCGGCCGCTGGGCGCTCATGTGTTCACGCAGTTGCTCGATCATTTCGCTCTGCGTGCTCAGTGGCAGCAGCACCACGCGCAGCTTCTGCGCCATCAGCTCCCAGCGCTCGATGCGCGCTTCGGCCTGCTGACGGTAGGCCTGACGCAGGTTGGCGTCGAGGGTGTCGAGCTCCAGCTGCGCGCTGCGCTGGGCAAAACGCAGCAGGCCGGCGGCGGGCAGGGCATGGTCGAGCGGGTCGGACACCGGCAGCAGCAGCAGGTCGCAATGGCGCGAGAGCATGGCCAGGTGCTGTTCCACCTGTGCGCTCAGCGAGCGCTCGTCGCAAATCACGATGGCCAGGCTGCCGGGGCGCAGCACTTCGCGGGCGCGGCGCAGGGCCAGGCCCAGGCTGTCGGCCCCGGGCGTGGCCTCGGTGTGCAGCCCCTGGTTGACCTTGGCCAGGCGGTTGAGCAGTTGCAGCAGGCTCTGCTTGCTGCGCCGGGGTTTGATTTCGTGGTGCTCGTTGTCGCCGAACACCAGCCCGCCGATGCGGTCGTTATGACCCAGCGCGGCCCAGCCGAACAGCGCTGCAGCCTGGGCCGCGAGCACCGACTTGAACATCAGCCCGGAGCCGAAGAACAGCCGCTGGCTCTGCTCGACGAGGATGAAGATTGGCCGCTCGCGCTCTTCGTGGAACAGCTTGGTGTGCGGCTCCTGGGTACGGGCGGTGACGCGCCAGTCGATGTTGCGCACGTCGTCGCCGGCCTGGTACACGCGCACCTGGTCGAAATCCACGCCGCGCCCGCGCAACTTGGAGTGGTGCAGGCCTACCAGCGGGCTGCGCTGGCCGGGCTTGGAAAACAGCTGGATTTCGCGCACGCGATGGCGCATGTCGATCAGCTCGGCAAGGCCGATGCGGATGCCGGGTTGTGCCAGCTGGGTGGTGGGCATGGGTTCAGGCAACGGCGACAACGTCGAGGATGCGCTGGACCACGCGGTCCTGGTCGATCCCCGCCGCCTCGGCCTCGAACGAGAGGATGATGCGGTGGCGCAGCACGTCGAACAGCACCGCCTGGATGTCTTCGGGGCTGACAAAGTCGCGCCCGGCCAGCCAGGCGTGCGCGCGCGAGCAGCGGTCCAGCGAAATGGAGCCGCGCGGGCTGGCGCCGTAGGCGATCCAGTCGGCCAGTTCGGCGTCGAACTTGGCCGGGGTGCGGGTGGCCATCACCAGCTGCACCAGGTATTCCTCAACCGCGTCGGCCATGTACAACCCGAGGATTTCCTTGCGCGCGGCAAAAATGGCCTGCTGGCTGACCCGGCGCTCGGGTTTGCTTTCGCCGCCCAGGGCTTCGCCGCGGGCCTGGGCCAGGATGCGTCGCTCTACCGCGGCGTCGGGGAAGCCGATTTTCACGTGCATCAGGAAACGGTCGAGCTGGGCTTCGGGCAGCGGGTAGGTGCCTTCCTGTTCGATGGGGTTCTGCGTGGCCATGACCAGGAACAGCGGCGACAGGTCGTAGGTACTGCGGCCCACGCTGACCTGGCGCTCGGCCATGGCTTCGAGCAGCGCCGACTGCACCTTGGCCGGTGCGCGGTTGATTTCGTCGGCCAGCACCAGGTTATGGAAGATCGGGCCCTGCTGGAACACGAAACTGCCGGTTTCCGGCCGATAGATTTCGGTACCGGTGATGTCGGCTGGCAGCAGGTCGGGGGTGAACTGGATGCGATGGAACTGTGCCTCGACGCCTTCGGCGAGCTCCTTGATGGCTTTGGTCTTGGCCAGCCCCGGAGCACCTTCCACCAGCATATGGCCATCGGCCAGCAGCACGATCAACAGCCGTTCGACCAGTTTTTCCTGGCCTAGGATCTGGGTGGAAAGAAAGGTGCGCAGCGCGATCAGCGCTTCACGGTGTTCCATCGTCGACGGTTCCTGGTGTGGGGCCGCAGGCGGCTGAAGTCAGCGGCTTTGGCAAGGGGTGATACTTTAATCCATCCGGGGGGGTGGCGACCAATGGCTGCCGGTAAATTTATCCAGGCTTGAGACCTGGGGGTACAGAAATGTCCTGCATGTCGCTGGGCCTCGCCTGATATTCCGCTGCAGTGGCTGGGCGCCCGTTGTACCCGGAGCAGGCCGACGGAACCCGCGCAGCGCTCCATTTCACAGGCGCTGCATCTATTGGGGCAAGCACCGCCTTGCCAGCTCCTGCGCCACAGTCAGCAGCACCGTCAGCAACATGAACACCATCGACGCAGCAAACACCCCGTTGGCCAGCCGCTGGTCAAGCATCCAGCCGAACCCCACCGGCCCGATGGCGCCGCCGATATTGAACCCGGTCGAGACCAGCCCGAAGGTTTTACCCTCGGCCCCTGGCGGCGCAGCCGCTTTGACCAGCATGTCTCGCGATGGGGCGATCACCCCGCTCAGCAAGCCGATCGCGCCCAGCACCACCACCAGCGGCCAGCCCTGCAGCAGCCCCAGGGCCACCAGCGCGGTCAGCGCCGCCGCCAGCGCGAAGGCCAGTGCCGCCACCAGGCCATGGCGGCGGGTACGGTCAGCCAGGGTTCCACCGCACAACACTCCCGCCGCGCTGCAGAGCAGGAAGGCGGTCAGTGCAGTGTTGGCCCAGGCCAGCGTCAGGCCTTGCCCCTGGACCAAAGCGGCCACGGAGAATTTCTCGATTGCACTGGTGCTCAGGTTGAGCAGGATGAACAGCACCGTCAACACGCCGATCATCGGCGTGAACAAGCGCACGCGGCCGGCCGCATCAGCGCAGGCGGCGGCAGTTTTGTTGCCTGGGCCAGCAACCTGATACACGCCGCTACCGGGCACCGAGATCAACAGCCACGCCGCAACCCCCAATGCCGCGCCCGTCGCCAGGGCTGCCTGCAGGCCGAACAAGGCGGTGATACCCAGAAATACCGCCGGCGTAACCGCCGCGCCGAGGAAGCCTGCGAAGGTATGAATAGAGAACGCCCGGCCCAGGCGGCTTTGCTCGATGCCCTTGGCCAGCAACGCATAGTCGGCAGGGTGGTACACGCCATTGGCCAGGCCGGCCAGGGCCATGGCCACCAGCAGCACCCCATAGCCTGGGCTGACCGCCACCAGCACGAAGCTGAGGCTTCCCAGCAGCAACCCGGCCTTGAGCACTTTGCGTGCACCGTAGTGGTCGACCGCATAGCCCAACGGGGCCTGCACCAGGGCGGAGACGATGTTGAACACCGCCAGGGCGACGCCGAGCTCGACGAAGCCGACCCCCATCAGGCCGGGAAGCACGGGCAGCAGGGCGGGGATCAGCATGATGTGCACATGGCTGACAAAGTGCACGGCAGCAACCTGGGTAAGAAGCTTGGGTGTTCGCGGCATATCGATACCTGTCGAGCGCTGCGCGCCTGTGGCGCGCGCTGAGGGAGTGGGCCCGTTTAACGGGCGCTGCGGCTGACCCGAGGAAGGCGGCCGTTCAGCGCCGCATGGGCCAGCAGGCCGATGACCAGGCCCCAGAAGGCCCCGCCAATGCCGAACAGGCTGATATTGGCCGCTGCCGCCAGGAAGGTGATCAGTGCCGACTCGCGAGCGCGGGCATCGGCCATTGCGCTGGCCAGGCTGCCGCCGATGGTGCCCAGCAGGGCCAGGCCGGCCAGGGTGGTAATGAACGTCCCCGGCAGGGCCATGAACACACTCGCCAGGGTCACCCCGAACACCCCCACCAGGATGTAGCAGACACCGGCGGCAATCCCCGCAACCCAACGCTTGCGCGGGTCTTCGTGGGCTTCCTTGCCGGTGCAGATGGCTGCGGTAATGGCCGCAATGTTGAAGGCGTGCGAGCCAAACGGCGCCATCAGCAACGAGCCCAGGCCAGTGACCGCAACGATCGGGTTGGCGCTGGTGGTGAAGCCGTCGTTGCGCAGCACCAGCATGCCGGGCATGTACTGGCCTGTCAGGGTGATCAGAAACAGTGGCAGGGCCACGCTGAGGGCGGCGTTGAGCGAAAAGCTGGGGGCGGTGAACACTGGCGAGGCGAATTCCAGCTTGAGCGCTGCCACGCCCACCTGCCCCTGAAGCAGCAGGTAGCCAAGCCCCAGCAGCAGAATGCCCACCACGGCGTAGCGAGCGCTGAAGCGCTTGAACGCCACGTAGGCGGCAATCAGCAGCCCGGCCAGGGCCGGGTCGACCGACAGCCCGGCGAAGGCACCGATGCCGAACTGCAGCAGGATGCCGGCCAGCAACCCGGCAGCGATCCCGGCGGGAATGACCCGTACCAGGCGCTCGAAACACCCGGTCAGCCCCAGCACCACGAAGCCGGCTGCCGAGAGCAGGTAGGCGCCGATGGCCTCGCTGTAGGGCACGCTGGCCAGAGCGGTGACCAGGAACGCGGCGGCTGGCGTGGACCAGGCGGTGATCACCGGTGCGCGGGTGTACCAGGACAAGGCCAGGCCGCTGAGGCCGACGCCGATCGACACCGCCCACACCCACGAAGCGGTCAGCTCCGGGCTCAATCCGGCCACTTTGGCGGCCTGGAACACCAGGATGAAGGTGCCGCCGTAATTGACGATGACCGAGACGATTCCCGCGATCACGGGGTGAAGGATGTCTGTCAGCCGTAGCGGTGCTGAAGAGCTTTGTGCAGGCGCGTCCATGGTTGCCTCTGTTTGCTGGATGCAGGTTTCAAATGACGGAACCCGCTGATTCAGCGGGCTCTGTATGCCTCGACCCTTTGTCGGGAAACACCTGAAGCTTCTGGCTCATCTGTTCCCGGCGGGGCGCTGCGCGGCGGCGGGGTGCTGCCGCGCAGGCGTCGGTGAGGTCGATCAGCCGCGCAACGTGTCCAGCAGGCCCTTCAGGCAACTGCTGCCCTGGGCGTCGAGCGGCTGCAGGGGCAGGCGGGGGGCGCCGACATCCTGGCCGAGCATTTTCAAGCCGGCCTTGATGGTGGTGGGCAGGCCGCGGCGGGTGATGTATTCCAGTAGTTCGTACTGGCGGTAGAACAGCGCCCGGGCTTCGGCCAGGTCGCCTTGCTGCACCGCCTGCCACAGTGCCAGGTTCAGCGCCGGGATCAGGTTGGGCGCAGCGGTGCACCAGCCGGTGGCGCCGGCCACCAGCGCTTCCAGGGTGAGCGGGTTGCAACCGTTGTAGAAGGCCACCTGGCCGTCGCTGGCCGTGAACAGGCGGTGCATGCGCTGGATGTCGCCGGTGCTTTCCTTGACCATGGTCACATTTGGCACTTCGTCGAGAATGCGCAGGATCAGCTCCACCGACAGGTCGGTGCCGCTGGTGCCCGGGTTGTTGTAGAGCATGATCGGGATGTCGATGGCCGCGCCGATCGCCTTGTAGTGGGCGATCACTTCGGCTTCGGTGAGCTTCCAGTAGGAAATAGGCAGCACCATCACCGCCGTGGCGCCGCAGGTCTGGGCCAGGCGGGCGCGTTGCACGGTGCGCGCGGTGGTCAGGTCTGAGACGCTGACCACGCTGGGCACGCGCCCGGCAATGCGTGCCTGGCTGAAGCGCACCACGCTTTCCCATTCGCTGTCGGACAAGTAGGCCCCTTCGCCTGTGCTGCCCAGTGGTGCAATGGCGTGTACGCCGTCGGCGATCAGGCGGTCGATGGACGTGCCCAGGGCCTCCAGGTCGAGCGTGCCGTCTGCGGTGAAGGGAGTGATGGTGTAGCCGATGACGCCGCGAATTACAGGTGTAGACATGACCAGGCACCTTTGCCGTTGTTGAGGAAAAGAGTACAGCTTCGATCAGCCCAGGCAGTCGCCGTGGGCACGCAAGGCACGGCGGGCGTAATAGCCGAACGCGGCGCCATGTCGTTTGGGGGTGGAGATCCAGTCATGGGCTTCCTTGCCCAGTGCCTCAGGGATGGGGCGGATTTCTCCGGCGCCCATGGCCAGCAGCTGCATCTTCGCCGCGCGCTCGAACAGCAGGGCGAGCACGCAGGCTTCTTCGATCGAGCCGCCGGCGATCAGCAGGCCGTGGTGGGAAAGCAGGATCGCGCGCTTGTTGCCGATCGCGTTGGCGATGATCTCGCCTTCTTCGTTGCCCACTGGCACACCGGGCCATTCCTGGAGGAATGCGCAGTCATCGAACAGCGGGCACAGGTCCATGTGCGAGATCGCCAGCGGCACCTCCAGCATCGACAGGGCCGCGCTGTGCAGCGGGTGGGTGTGGATGATGCAGTTGACGTCGGGGCGGGCGCGGTACAGCCAACTGTGGAAGCGGTTAGCCGGGTTGGCCATGCCACGGCCTTGCAGCACGGTCAGGTCCTCGTCCACCACCAGCAGGTTGGAAGCAGCAATTTCGTCGAAGCCCAGACCCAGTTGCTGGGTGTAGTAGGTGCCAGGCTCCTGCGCACGTGCGGTGATCTGCCCGGCCAGGCCAGAGTCATGGCCGCCGTCAAACAGGATGCGGCAGGTGAGGGCGAGTTTTTGCCGTGCGGTGTAGGTGTTGTCGGCCAGCGCCGTCAGCATCTGCTGCTGGGCGAGTTTGACCAACTGGTCCTTGGGGGTGTGCATGGTGGTCGTCATGGGGGTACCTGCCGGAGTGGGGCGGTTCTGGGCTGAGCGACGCGGGAGTCGTCAGGACACACGGCGATCATAATGACACTTTGTGTCATATGCAAGCGATGTGTCATCGCTGGTGTCTGTCATGTGAGGGGAGGGGGAGCGGCAAGGAAGCGTCAACGATAGGTCGGGCAAAAGGAGGACGACCCGCGAATGCGGGTCTGACTTGCTAAGTGCCTACACCCTTTTCGAGAGTTCACGAAGGGGTAACGATCTAATGACTCACCATCACATAGGCGACCGCTAGCCACGCTATGCCTATTAGTATGAGCCAGCTCGAAAAAACCAACTTTCGTCTCAGCCTTGTAGGAAAAGCCTTTAATTCATCAGCATCAACAACGCCTATTCTTGAATGAAAACGAGGAAAGGTCAGGAGGCCGCTGACAGCACAGACCACCATCCATCGCGATCGGTAGGTAGTGGTCCCCAAAAAGCGCTTCATCTGCTCTAAATAGGCATTGGTTCGAATAGAGCTATCAAGAACCTCAAACTCGCTAGACCATGCAACACAGCCGCTTACTGTCAGGCCAATAGCACTCAAAGCAAATGGCGCCGCTAGAAAAAATAGCTGGATTGTCAGTGGCCAACTATTGATATCAATCAGCGATGAATTCATGGATCTTTTCTCCAAGCACCTCCCCTACAGCCTCGCCAGCCAAACCCCCAGCCATCGAACCAGCTCTGACAAGAGCAATGCCGCACACTGGAGCCCCAATGCCTGCTGTGCCAATAGCGAAAGCCGCACAGACTGAAGTGACAGCTAGCCCGGAGATGAAGCCTCCCGCAGCACCACCAACAATACTCCCACTAAAACTTCCAGTTTCCCTGAGTCGCACCATCTTGCAAGCTTCGGTTTCTCCGGCTCGACATACCTCTTGGACTTTCAGGTAGGACGAAGTCCCACCCACCCCAATTGCTGCGTATCCTCCATATCCAAGGTACTTGCTTAGGCGCGCCACCTTATCCAGATGAGTCGCATACCCGGGAATCTGCCCCGGTCCGCCTGCTTTCGACCAATGGTGCACGAGGCTTTTGGTGGAGATATTCAAGCTCCTCCTCAAACGCTCATAGTTCCCAAGGCCCAACTGTTTGTTCAGAAATGCTGTTTTCAGCTGTCCATCCAGCTGCTGCAGAAGGCGCCGCCGTTCAGCGAAAAAGCCCGGGCTGTTCAAGTGGCCATGGCGCATGAACTCCCGCTGGTGCAACTGCTCGATACTCGTCAGTGTATGACTCACCTGCTTCAAACCTTGATCAAGCATGTCCTTGCCCACCCCCATGGACAGGCTGGCGTTACTGAGCAAGCCGGCGATTTCAGCTTGGTGATCCATCATGAAATCCGCTTCAGCGAAGTCGAGTACCTCCAGTGCGCGGCGTGCATGTTGCGCTGCTGCCATCAGTGCCCCCTCTTCGCGCGTGCAGGCATTGCCGTTGTCAGGATCACCGATAACGAAGATTTCCCCGGCCTTGAAGCCTTGTGCAAACGTCGGGTTGAGTCGCTGCAACCGGGAAATCGGCAACGTGGCATCGTGCTCGGCCAGTTGCAGCAGCACCTGAGGGAACGACATGCGTCGAGGGACTACGTAGAAGCCAGGCTCCAGCGTATCGGGCAATGCGCCTATCACAGGTTGTGAAATGCGTTCGGGGTAGACCGTGGGTGAGGGCTCGGCAAAGTGAGTATTGGCACGCCCCGCAATGGCATGCGGAGACGGCGGTGCTTCATACAACGGCGCGACCACCCGGTTGCTGCCCGGCGAACAGCCACAGACAACCAGCGCACCGTCCATGGCCACCCGCTGGCCATCGGAAATGAAGTGGTCCACACCTTCGGCGACAGTTCCCACCTGCCCACAACGAGGACATGGCGTAGTGTGGTCGCCTTCACGGAGCACCATTCGGCCTTCATCCAGATAACCATGCCCCGTCGCAATACAGACAGCGCCCGTCGTTGTGACATCACCATCTACTGCCTGACCTTTTCCCTCTAGGCTGACGCGCATATACAAATTCCCTGTGCATGGTTGAGGTTAAAAACCTAACACCAGCCAAGGGCGATCAAGTGGCCTGAAAAGAAATTCAGATTTTTCCTACAAGTTGTCTGGAGCTTATGTTGTCGAGTTAATTGAGATATTTCGGTGCAGCGAAACTCAACTTACCTACGGCACAGTTTCTGGTCGTCTGATTGAAAATAATTTACCTAGGAAAAGCCGTAGAACCGTCAGCTACCTGATAGTCCGCTGGACCGATCAAACAAGGCTACTTTCCAGTCCAGGCGTTGCCGCAGCTATGGCTTGCCATCAACGTGTGGCGGGCTCTCTCAGGGATGAAGTCATGACGGGCAGGAAAAGGGTCTTTCTTGGGTTCGCTGCAGCGCCGCTCATCGGTGGCCTGATGATGGGCGTGATCTTCAATGTGGTGACGTTTGCCGCCTTTGTGCGCAACCCCAGGTTGATCGGGGTGATGGGCCGCGGCGAAGGTATTCTGGCCATGTTCTTCTACCCGATCGGGTTCGAGATCGCTTTCTTGCTGCCGAGCTTGCTGCTGGGGCTGGTGGCGGTCTTGTCTGGGCTGCAGCGCACCTTGCGGGGCTGTGTCAGCGCAGGCCTGGCAGGGGGCAGCCTTGCAATGCTGTGGATTCTGGGGATCCTGGGATTGTTGCAGCAACCCGGTGAATACGACCTGATGCCCTCGCTGGGCGATGGTGTGATGATGTTCATCCTGGCTGGCCTTGCTTGTGGCTTGCCTGCATGCTTCGCCTTGCCCTCGGCACGGCTTCCCTGCACTGAACCTTGTCAATCGTGACGCGATTGATCGGGTTTTTCCCTGACCTGTCTATACGGTGAAGCAATGGTTCTCGAATCACCTGTGCGGCGTGCCCGGCAAGCCGACCTTGATGCGCTTTTTGATCTTGATGTCATCGCGCAGCGCGAAGAAAGCCGACGGGAGTTCATTGCCCGTGCGGTAGCTTGCGGCCAGTGCTGGGTGGCAACGGATGCTGACGATACTGAGCTGCTGTTGGGCTACGGCGTACTGGACCACTCATTTTTCGGGCAGGAATTCATCCCGCTGGTTGTGGTACTGGGTTCGGCACGTCGCCGTGGCGTAGGGGCAGCCATCGTTCGTGAACTGGAATCCCGGTCGCTCGGCGCCAAGCTGTTCACCTCGACCAACGCGTCGAACCTGCCCATGCAGGCGCTGCTCGGCAAACTCGGTTTCATCGGCAGTGGCCAGGTTGAAAACCTGGATGAGGGCGACCCTGAGCTTGTTTTTGTGAAGTTCAGGTGCTGATTGCGGCAATTGTGGGAAACCAGAACTGACAGGGGCGAAAACGCAAAATTGAACGAGTCAGTATTTGATCGGTACTTGAAGGTATGGGCGCTGACCATCGACGGTGATCCCTTCGCATCGCTCAATGGCCAATTGTTACCTGTTCGCCATGGCGATATACCGGCCATGCTGAAAGTCTCCCATAGCCCGGAAGAGCAAGTCGGGATCATCTGCGAGGCTGCCCATATCGATCGGCAAAGACTGATGCAATGGGCGTTGGCGTGGGCAGGGTTGTCGGCAACCTGGATGATGGAAGACGGTGTTGATCCGGTTGGTCGGTTCGAGCTGGCGAAACTCGCGGCATTGTTGCTTGATGGCAGTGCTTGACCGGGGCTGCAAAGCAGCCCCGGTCAAGCCTGTATAAACATTATCTGGCAGGCACCAGAGCCTGTCCGCTACATCAATAGGTCATGCACCTACGCAAAGGTCGTCTCGCCTGCTTGTTGCAGCCTCCTGCGGGTACCGCCGGAAGGCCGTGGCAATGGCGCTGATCAGTTGCGCGTCGCTGATCGGGTCCAGCCCGGGGAAACGCTTGCCGTTGTGGCTGCCAGCATGGGTCAGCACGGCCTCGACACTGCCATCGTTGTCCACATACACCTGCCTGATCGCCTGGGCCTCCAGGTTTTTTGCATCTCTGCAGCGTAGTGCATGATGAATGGCCAGGGCCGCACCCAAGGTCAGTGCCGGGGTTTCAATGGCATGCTTGCGTGCAAGGTCGATGCTGCTGAAGATGCGTTCGTTGCGTTGAAGCTTGCGCAAAGGGTCGCGCCCCACCCGGGCGCAAGGGTCTTTGAACGAGGTTGTACAGCGCTCCAGGAAGGTGTGGGCAAAACGGTCCACCACCTGCGCCATCTGCGGGTATTGCGCGACCAGTGCGGGCCCGACTTCCTGGCGGATCAGGCGTTCGGCCAGTTCGCTGACGCGTGCATCACCCATACCCTGGCCTACCGAGTCGTGGCCCAGCAGGCTTGCATACCAGGCAACGATGGCATGCGGGCCGTTCCACAGGCGGTTCTTGATGACCTGGATCTGGGTGATGTCAGACACTGTCGTCACCTGGCGCAGGCGTTCGAGCAGCTCGCTGCCGTGCTCTACATAAAGCGGCATGTCGGGTTCGCTGTTGAACAGGATCAGATGCAGCTGGTTCATCGCACTGCTGGGCTGGGCAAAGGGCCTGAAATGGCCAATCAGCCGTTCGTATTCAGGCAGGGCCGCAGCGGGCTTGCGGGTGTCGGCAGGTTCGTCTTCCAGGCTGTTCCTGAACATCTGCGACTTGATGCGCAGTTGTCGCACCAACGCGTCGTTGCCCAGTTTGGAGACAATGCGGCTGACCACAGTTTCGGCAAAATGGGTCTTCTGCAAGACCTGCTCGCTGATTGCCGGAGGGCACAGCAACGCCAGTTCAGCTTCAACGTGCCGGCGCACAAAGGCGCCGCCGCCTACCTTGTTCAGCACGATCAGCAGGGTCAGTTCGCGGCCACGGCGTTCAAAGCGTTGCAGCAGGCCCTGGGCAATCACCCTGGCCTGGCTGCGGATGGCCTGTTCGGGCAGGCTCAGGCCGATGATTTCGGCAGCGGTGTACATGTCGATCACGGCAGCATCATCGTCCATGTCGATCATGCGCACGTTGTCGATGGTCTGGTCGAACGAAGTCGCACCGTAGCGCACGCTGTAGCGGCCAAATGCGCTGACGCTCTCGCGCAGCATGCGCGAGCGGCTGGCGGCGATGATTTCGCAAGGCCGGGTATAGCCGTCCCAATGGGAGAATACCTGCGTCAGGTAACCGCCGCCGATGGCTCCGAAGCCATGAATGCCCACGCGGAACTGGTTCAACGAAGCCGGGAAGGGTTCGCTCAGCGCTGGCATGCCCAGGTCGGGTACGCACTCGCTCAAGTCGGCCAGGAACTCCTGCATGCTGCGGTAGGCTTTGAGTGCGCCGGCCTTGATTTCTGGCGCGGGCGGCTTGATGTCCTCGATGAGGATGGCCTGGCCTTCTGCGCGGATGGCCGAAAGCATGCCGTTTTCCGAGTCTTCGACCATGAAGCACTGGTCAGGCTCGCAATTGAGTGCGCGGGCGGCCTTGAGGAATATCTCTGGGTGGGGCTTGCCTTGGCTGACTTCATCACCGCACACGGTGATGTCGAAGTACTTGAGCACATTGGCGTTGATCAGGTACTCCTCGGCAATGGCACGGCGGCTGGAGGTGGCGACTGCCATGGTCAGCCCCGACTTGCGCAGCCGCTCCAGTACCTCCAGCAAGCCCGCCTTGATCGGGACGCCGTGGTTGCGCACGTACTCCAGCTCAAGTTCGTCCGCGCGCTGGCGGATTTGCGCATAAGGGAAGTCTTCACCGTTGTGCGCCTTGGCGAGGGCTTCGGCCTTCTTCGCGCTCAGGCCCAGCGAGCCGATCAGGGTGTGCTCGCCCAGGGCCTTGCCGAAGATCTCGAGTGAGGCTTGCTTCAATGTCTTGAAGCGCAAACGCTCGGTGTCGAAGAGGGTGCCGTCCATATCGAAGATGGCGCTGAAAATGCGTTTACCGTGGAAAAAAAGCATGGGGGTGTTGCCTCTGTTGTCGTGTCAGACATCCCGCCTGTGAATAGCGGGCATGGCGTGTGAGCTGCAGCGTTGGCAGTCAGGTAGGAGGGACACGATCGACAGGGGGGCGCTCAGGCGTGACGCACAGGTAAGGCGGGGCGGAGCGGGGCGTGCAGAGGAGTGTTGCGAGCTTCGAGGCCAGGCGTGCGCCTGGTTTGCCGTTAAGGTCACGCCCACTGGCTGCAATACGTTTTGCAGGCAGTGGGCGCAAATAGCGATGGATACGTGTGATTCCAAGCATAAGGTGCTTTGCTTCCTTTTCTGTAATGGGTGATCCTTTTTCAGCCTTGCACGTATGCGCCGCGACATGCAAGGCTTGGCCCCCGGTTCGACTCTCGCAACAAGGTGAAGCGCAATGACCCAAATTACCGACCAGGCCTTTTATGACCGCGCCGACGCGCATATCGAACTGGCGAACCAGCAGATCGAAAAACTCGAGGACCTGGGCAAGGTGAGTGCTTCGTTGACCTTTGGTGCGGCGCGCTTCAATGCCTGGATGAGCGCCCGCAGTTTCAAATCCGGGGCGGAGCTGGGTGCCGCGCGGGAGGAGCTGCTGAAGTATTTCTGCGATCAGTACCGGATGATGCTCGAGGACAACCTGGATGAGCATATCGAGCAGTTTGACCGGTATGTGCTGGGCAAGAGCGACTGAGCGCCAGGCTGGCGACGTGGGGTGTGGCACCGGCTGCTGCGCCCGTGTTCGCGCGTGAACCCGCTTCTACAGGGGGCGCATTGGCCCCACAACCCGGCTGCGCTTCTAGCGGTTGGGCCATTTCTCCAACAGGATCGACACGAACTTCTCCGCTGCAGGCGACAAAGAGGCCCCGCGGCGATAGACCAGCCCCAGCGTTCGGGTCACCTGCGGCTCGTTAAGCGGCACGCTGACCAGGGTCGGGTGGTCGGCGCTGGGCATTGCCAGGCTGGGCATGGCCGACACCCCTAGCCCGGCCTCCACCATGCCCAGCGAAGTGGACAAGTGCTGCACCTCATAGAACCATTTGGGCCGCAGGTTCAACCCGGACAACGCGTGGTCCAGCAGCATGCGATTGCCGCTCAGGCGGCCGACGCCGATCAGGCGGTAGTCGGCCAGCTCGGTCCAGGTCACGGCTTCACGGTTTGCCAGCGGGTGGTCGCGCCTGCAGGCCAGCACGAAATGCTCCTGCACCAGCGAGACGAACTCGATGTCAGGGTGCTGGCCGCTCATCATGTTGATACCGAAATCGGCCTCGCCACGCAGCACGGCTTCGAGCCCGTCATTGGCACTGAGGTCCAGCAGGCGAATGCGGATTTTCGGGTACTGCTGGTTGTAGTCGCGAATCACCGACGGCAGAAAATAGAACGCCGCCGTCGGGATGCAGGCGAGGGTGACCTGGCCGGTCTGGCGCTCGGCCAGTTCGCGGATGCTGAGGATCGAGTCCTCGAAGTCATCCAGCAGGCGCCTGGCCTTGGGCAGGAAATCGCGGCCCACGCTGGTCAGGCTGACCCGACGTGTGGTGCGCTCGAGCAACGAGGTGCCCAGGCCCTCTTCCAGCTTCTTGATCCGTCGGCTCAGCGCTGGCTGGGACAAGTGCAGCGCCTCTGCTGCTTCGTGGAAGCTGCCAAGTTCGGCGATTTTCACGAAAGATCGAATGTCTTGAAGCTCATATTCCATAGCGAATCCTGCCGGCGAACATTCCGCGATTATTTTGTGAGTCGCAATAATGGCTACGATATTTGCATTGGATTGATTTATCCATGCCTGTCACTCTTTTGCTCACAGCATCAATGATGCCCATTGATCAACAAGAGTGCGAAATCATGCAACGAATTCCTTGCGTCCTCATGCGCGGCGGCACCTCCAAAGGGCCGATCTTCCACGCCTGGGACCTGCCTGCCAATGTGGTCGAACGCGACGAATTGCTGATCAACCTGATGGGCTCCGGTCATGAACTGGAAATCGACGGCATCGGTGGCGGCAGCCCGCAGACCAGCAAAGTGGCGATCGTCAGCCCCTCGCTGCATGCCGACGCCGACGTCGACTACCTGTTCGTGCAGGTCATGGTCGTCCAGCGTCGTGTGGACACCGCACCCAATTGCGGCAACATGCTCTGCGCCGTTGGCCCGTTTGCCATCGAACAGGGGCTGGTCAAAGGCCAGGAAGGCAAGACGCTGGTGCGCATTCGCAACCTGAACACCGGTACCTTCGTCAATTCGCTGGTGGAAACACCTGGTGGTATCGTGCGCTATGAAGGCCGCACCGCCATCGACGGCGTACCCGGTACCGCCGCCCCGGTACACATTACCTTCCTCGACGCCGTCGGCAGCAAGACGGGCAAGCTGTTCCCTACTGGCCAGGCCAAAGATGTCATCGACGGCGTGCCGGTCACCTGCATCGACATGGCCATGCCCATGATGGTTGTAGCGGCCAGCCAACTGGGTATCACCGGGTCGGAAACCCCAGCCGAACTGGACGCCAACGGCCCCCTGCTCAAGCGCCTTGAAGCGCTGCGCCTGAAGGCCGGCAAGGCCATGGGCCTGGGTGATGTGAGTGGCATGGTGATACCCAAGCCGGTGCTGGTGTCCGAGCCTCGGTACGACGGCACCCTGCAGGTTCGCTATTTCATGCCGCACAGCTGCCACCGTGCACTGGCAATCACCGGTGCGGTCGGGCTGGCGACTGCCAGCGTCAGCCCCGGCACCGTGATAGGCGACCTGCTGGGCGAAAGCGCCGGGCAACTGACCGAGGTGCGCCTGGAACACCCGAGCGGCGGTATCGACGTTGCGCTGTCGCGCAGTGGTGCTGATGGCAAGACCCTGCAGGCATCGGTGGTACGAACTGCCCGGCGGCTCTTCTCAGGCTTCGTTTACGCCCCTACATTCCGCAGGTTGGCGGGGTAGGCACAGGCCGTTATTCAACCTGCACATTCGCAACAAGCGCATCCGCACAATTTCAACAATGGGTGATGCCTCATGAGACTCGCCAAATCGCTGTACTTCCAGATCCTCTGCGCCGTCCTGCTGGGCGTGGTGGTTGGGCACTTCTGGGCGCAACAGGCCGTGGCCCTCAAGCCGCTGGGTGATGCGTTCATCAAGCTGATCAAGATGATGATCGCCCCCGTGGTGTTCTGCACCATCGTCACGGGCATCGCCGGCATGACCGACAAGCGCTCGCTGGGGCGGTTGATGAGCAAGACCCTGTTGCTGTTCCTGGGCCTGACCGTGGTCAGCCTGACGATCGGGCTGGCGGCGGTGTACCTGTTCAAGCCTGGCGCAGGCATGAACATCGACCCTGCCACCCTCAGCACCGAAGGCCTCAGCCAGTACACGGCCTCGGCAGCCAAGCTGGGCGTGGTGGACTTCTTCATGCACATCATTCCCGACACCTTCATCGGCGCATTCAACAAGGGCGAAGTGTTGCCGGTACTGTTCATCGCCGTGCTCTGTGGTTTCGCGTTGTCATCGATGGGCGAGAAAGCCAAGCCGGTGCTGGATGTACTCGAATCCGCTTCCACCATGGTCTTCCGCATCTTTGGTTACCTGATGCGTTTCGCCCCGATTGGCGCCTTCGGTGCGCTGGCGTTTACCGTCGGCCAGTACGGCATTACCTCGCTCGGGTCGCTGGCCAAGCTGGTGGGGACGCTGTACATCGCCTGCGCGTTCTTCGTGCTGGTGGTGCTGGGCGGTATCTGCCGTGCCAATGGTTTCAGCCTGTGGAAACTGCTGCGTTACTTTCGCGAAGAGTTTCTGGTGGTGCTCGGTACTTCCTCGACCGAGCCCGTGCTGCCACGCATGCTGGAAAAGCTCGAGAAGCTGGGTTGCAAGAAAGGCGTGGTGGGCCTGGTGTTGCCGACCGGTTATTCATTCAACCTCGACGGCACGGCCATCTATCTGTCGCTGGCAGCCATCTTCATCGCCCAGGCCTGCAATATCGATATCACCCTTGGGCAGACGCTGACCATGCTGGCGATCATGCTGCTGTCATCCAAGGGTGCTGCCGGGGTGACGGGCAGCGGTTTCGTGGCCCTGGCCTCGACCCTGACCGTGATCCACGACATCCCGCTTGCCGGCCTGGCCCTGCTGATCGGCATCGACCGCTTCATGTCCGAGGCCCGCGCGCTGACCAGCCTTGCCAGCAACGCGGTGGCCACCGTGGTGATTTCGCTGTCGGAAAACGCCTGTGACCGGCAAACACTGTTGCGAACCCTGGACGGCGAGCAGCCGGCGCAAACCGCTGCAGTCGAACCCGAACAGCCGGCCTGGCCCGCAGAACCACGCCGTCACGTCTGAACGGCGTTATACCCAACCTGACTTGAACGCCCGCCCGGCATCACAGCGATGCCGGGCCGGGCAGGGGGCTGCCTGCCCGGCAGGTGGCCACGCACAATAAAAACAAGAGAGAAATACCATGCTCGCACTCCTGGGCCTGGTCATGGTGGTGACCTTCACCTACCTGATCATGAGCAAGCGCCTGTCGCCAATCGTTGCGCTGACCGTAGTCCCGATCGTTTTCGCTGTCGTCGGCGGCTTCGCGCCCGAGCTGGGCAAGATGATGCTCGACGGCTTGAAGATGGTCGCGCCATCGGCGGCCTTGCTGCTGTTCGCCATCCTGTTCTTCGGCCTGATGATCGACGCCGGCCTGTTCGACCCGTTGATCCGCAAGATCCTCAAGCGGGTCAACGGCGACCCGATCAAGATTGCCATCGGCACCGCACTGTTGTCGCTGCTGGTGGCGCTGGACGGTGACGGCACTACCACCTACATGATCACCTGTGCCGCCATGCTGCCGCTGTACAAACGGATCGGCATGAACCCGATGGTTCTGGCCACCGTGTCGATGCTGTCGCTGAGCATCATGAGCGGGCTGAGCCCCTGGGGCGGGCCCGCCACCCGCGCCATTGCCGCGCTGGGGCTGGACGCCACGGAGTATTTCATCCCGATGCTGCCGACCATGATCGGCGGCGCCGCCTGGGTGGTCTTCACCGCCTTCCTGCTGGGGCGCGCCGAGCGCCGCCGGATCGGCAACATTGCCCTGGAGTCCGGTGGTGGCAACTGCTACATCAAGGAAATCCTCGGCGACAACCCGCACAAGCGCCCGCGCCTGGCCTATGTGAACCTGGTGCTGGTGATTGCCGTGATGACCGCACTGGTGCTGGGGCTGATGCATGCCGCCATTCTGTTCATGATCGGCTTTGTCGCCGCGCTGATGATCAACTATCCGCAGCTGGACCTGCAGAAAGAACGCATCCTCGCCCATTCGGGAAATGCCATGACGGTGGTGCTGCTGGTGTTTGCCGCAGGTATCTTCGCCGGCATCTTCTCTGGCACCAAAATGGTCGACGCCCTGGCGCAGACCCTCGTCGACTGGATCCCCGAAGCCTGGAGCCACTGGTTTCCGCTGGTGGTGGCGCTGACCAGCATGCCGCTGACGTTCGTGTTGTCCAACGACGCCTACTACTTCGGGGTTGTGCCGATCCTGGCCAACGCAGCGGCGGCGTATGGCATCGACCCGGTAGAAATCGCCCGCGCTTCGGTGCTGGGGCAGCCGGTGCATCTGATGAGCCCGTTGGTCGCATCGACCCTGCTGCTGGTGGGCATGGTCGACCGTGACATCGGTGACTTTCAGAAAGCTACGGTGAAATGGGCGGTGCTGACCTCCCTGGTGATCACCGCGCTGGCACTGCTTACCGGAGCCTTGTCCTTCTTCGTCTAGGCGCTATCGGGCGCTCATTTACTGCTCATTCTGACAACAACAACAGAGTACCGATCATGTCCCGAGCTGTGTTCCGTGGGGCCACCTGTGGCCTGCTTTGCGGCTGGCTGCCTGTTGCCGGCGCCGGCGGATTCGTCGATGACAGCAAGCTCAAGCTGCAGCTGCGCAATGTCTATTTCAACGAGAACTTCCGTGATGAACAGGGCATGAGTGCCCGCGCCGCTGCCAGCGCCAAAAGCGAGCGGGTGGAGTGGGCGCAGGGTTTTCTGCTCGACTACCAGTCGGGTTTTACCCAGGGCACCCTGGGCGTGGGCTTCGATGCCGTTGGCCTGCTGGGCGTGCGCCTCGACTCAGGCCGTGGGCGCAGCGGGACGGGGCTTTTGCCGGTACACGATGACGGGCGTGCGGCTGACGCGTTTGCCAGCGCGGGGATCACGGCCAAGGCGCGTATGGGGCAGACCGTAGTGAAGCACGGCACCCTGCTGCCCAGGACGCCGGTGCTGGTCTACAACGATGCGCGGCTGTTGCCGCAAACCTATCAAGGCACGCAACTGACCAGCACCGATATCGCCGGGCTGGCGCTGACTGCCGGCCACCTGGACCGCTTCAAACAGCGCGACTCGTCTGACAGTACCGGGCTCTACCTGGATGGCTATGGTGGTGGGCAGGCGGGCGATTTCACCTTTGCCGGGGCCGATTATGCCGTAAGCAAACAACTGCGCCTGAGCTACTTCCATGGCCAGCTCGAGCATTTTTACCGCCAGGACTTCGTTGGTGTGGTCCACGACTTGCCGCTGGCTGGCGGAGTGTTTACCACGGACCTTCGTTACTTCAAGAGCCGGGACAGCGGAGCGGGTTACGCTGGCCCCATCGACAACGACATGTTCAGCGGGCAGGTGGCCTATGCGCACTCAGGGCATACAGTCGGCGCGGGTTATCAGGAATTGGATGGTGAAGCAGGCTTGCCTTACATCAGCGGTGCGACGGTGTATTCGTTCAGCAACGTGGGAATCGGCAAGTTCGTCGAGGAACAGGAACAGACCTGGATGGCCAGCTATGCCTACAATTTCGCTGCCGCCGGTGTGCCAGGGCTGACGTTCATGGCCCGTTACCTGAGCGGAGACAATAGCCGCTCGGGTGCCGCCGGTATCAAGGAGTGGGAGCGTGACGCGGAACTGGCCTATGTGGTGCAGGCCGGCCCGTTGCAGGGGCTGGGGGTAAAGCTGCGCAACTATGTGTACCGCTCTGACTTTGCCCGGGGGCGAGACAGCAACCGTTTGTACCTGACCTACGACATTGCCATCTGGTGATGGCCCGGGCCGGGTGGGTACCTGGCACCGGGTTGCGACGGCTTGCCGCCAGCGCTCAGCGGCGCAGCAGGCGAGATACCACCAGCGTGACGGCGGCGCTTATGGCCAGGGCGGTAAAGGGTTTTGCCTTGACGAACGAGGAGACGCTATCGAGTGCATCACCGTAGCTTTTGGTGACCTGCCCGGCGACCTGACGGCCATCACCCTCAGCTTCCAGTGCCGGGTCGTCAACCAGGCGACCGACTGCGCTCTGCGCCTTGCCTGCAAGGTTCTCTGCAACACCTTCGATTTGTTCGCGCTTCATGATGGGGTAAACCCTCCTGGGAAATGCATTGAGTTAGCAGCAGAAGGTTAGGGGACGGGGGTAACTGTTTAGTTCCAGTTGTGTGCAGGGGGGAGGCTGGACGGGGCTGATAGATGCTTGCCACAACATTTTCAGCGCCTGTGAAATCGAGCGCTGCCCGCGCGGCGCTCGATTTCACAAGCGCTGCAAATGCGTCGGCAAGCACCTGTCAGCCCTCATGCGATCCCGATGGCAGCTGGACAGCCACCACGCTATCGGGCTTTCCTCTCCAATATCCGCGCCCCGGCACCTTCCTTGCCCAGCACATCCTCAGGGTTGCGCAGCGGGCAATCCTCCAGCGACAGGCAACCGCAGCCAATGCAGTTGTCCAGGCTGTCGCGCAATGCCTCCAGCGTGCGAATGCGGGCGTTCAGGTCTTCGCGCCAGGCCGTCGACATCTCGCCCCATTGGGCCGCCGTAAGCTTGCTGTTGGGCGCATAACGGCTGAACGCGTGCTTGATTTCCTCCAGCGGAATACCCGTGCGCTGCGCCACCTTGATGATCGCCAACGTGCGCAGCACCAGCGAGGGATAGCGGCGCTGGTTGCCTGCCGTACGCACGCTGGCGATCAGCCCCTTGGTCTCGTAGAAGTGCAGCGCAGACACCGCCACACCGCTGCGCCTGGCCACTTCACCCACTGTGAGCATCCGCGTGTTGTCCGCTGCCATGCCAGTTGACCTCAAGTTAAGTTGAGCTCTTATAGTCCCGCCCGGTCTTCCCCGCAACCGCTTTTCCTGATGATCGGAGCACTGCATGAACAAACGGACGTTACTGGCCTGTGCTGGCGTTGTTGCCGGGGTGCTGGCCGCTGCCTGTGCGCTGGTGGGCAGCGGTGCGCCGCCAACCGCTGCGGCGGCGTGGCCGGCGACCAAGGTGGCGCTGGCCACCGCCGAGCAGGTGCCGCTGGCACGGCAGACCTTTGCTTCGGGGGAGCTGGAGGCCGTGAATCAGGTACAGGTGGCGGCCGAAATGGCGGGGCGTATTACCCGCATTGCCTTCGAGTCGGGGCAGGTGGTAACTGCCGGGCAATTGCTGGTGCAGCTGAACGATGCGCCGGAGCAGGCGCAACGGGTGCAGTTGCGGGCCAGGTTGCGTAACGCTGAAGTGGTACTGCAACGCAGCCGCAAGCTGCGGGCAGTGAATGCCGTGTCTCAGGAACTCCTGGATAACGCCGCCACTGCCGTGGATGTGGCCAGCGGTGAACTGCAGCATGTCGAGGCGCTGATCGCGCAAAAGGCCATCCGCGCGCCGTTTGCCGGCAAGCTGGGCATTCGTCGGGTGCATCAGGGCCAGTATCTGGGTGCTGGCGAGGCCATCGTCAGCCTGGCGGACATCAGCCAGTTGCATGTGAATTTTGCCCTGGGCGAACAGGCCGCCCCTGACGTGCATGTCGGCCAAGTGTTGGCACTGACGGTGGACGCCGCGCGCGGGCAAGATTTTCAGGCCAGGGTAGTAGCGGTCGACCCGGTGGTCAGCAAGGCGCGCCTGGTGCACGTGCAGGCAGCCTTGCCCAACCCGGACGGGCAGTTGCAGCCGGGCATGTATGCCGGTGTGCGCCTGGACGCCGCGCAGCCTTCGACCGTGCTGGCCGTGCCGGAAACCGCAATCACCTACACCGCCTACGGGCAGACCGTGTTCGTCGCCATCAACGATGCGCAATACGGCACCCGGGTCAAGCGGGTGCAGGTGACCACCGGCGAGCGCTGGCAGGGGCGAGTGGAAGTCACTACCGGCCTTGCCCCCGGTGACCGTGTGGTGGTGTCCGGCCAGTTGAAGCTCAGTGACGGCATGACGGTCGAGCCGCTGGCCCAGGACAGCCTGCAGGCCAGCCAGGGAGGGCGGCAGCCGTGAAATTCACCGATGTGTTCGTGCGCCGTCCGGTGCTGGCGCTGGTGGTCAGCAGCCTGATCATCCTGCTGGGGCTGTTTGCCATGGGCAAGCTGCCGATTCGCCAGTACCCGTTGCTGGAAAGCTCGACCATTACCATCAGCACCGAGTACCCCGGCGCCTCCGCCGAGCTGATGCAAGGCTTCGTGACCCAGCCGATCACCCAGGCAGTGTCGTCGGTCGAGGGCATCGATTACCTGTCCTCATCGTCGCAGCAGGGGCGAAGCCTGATCACCTTGCGCATGCTGCTCAACCGCGATTCGACCCAGGCGCTGGCCGAGGCCATGGCCAAGGTCAACCAGGTACGCTATCGCCTGCCGGAAAAGGCCTACGACCCGGTGGTCGAGCTGTCGGCAGGCGACTCCACCGCCGTGGCCTACGTGGGCTTTGCCAGCGACAGCCTGTCGATACCGGAACTGAGCGATTACCTGTCGCGGGTAGTCGAGCCGCAGTTCTCTGGCATCGAGGGTGTGGCCAAGGTGCAGTCGTTCGGCGGCCAGCGCCTGGCCATGCGCCTGTGGCTGGACAGCGAACAGATGGCCGGGCGCGGGGTGACGGCAGCGGACGTGGCGCAGGCCGTGCGCGCCAACAACTACCAGGCGTCCCCGGGTCAGGTGCGCGGGCAGTACGTGCTGGCCGATATCCAGGTGGACACCGACCTGACCCGGGTCGAGGACTTCCGTGAGCTGATCATCCGCAACGATGGCACCGACCTGGTGCGCCTGCGCGATGTCGGCACGGTCGAGCTGAGCGCGGCGGCCACCCAGACCAGCGCCACCATGAACGGCGAGCCTGCCGTGCATCTGGGGCTGTTCCCCACGCCGACCGGCAACCCGCTGCTGATCGTCGAGGGTATTCGCCAACTGCTGCCGCAAATCCAGCAGACCCTGCCTCCCGGCGTGAAGGTGGCGCTGGCCTATGAGACTGCGCGCTTCATCGACGCGTCGATCAACGAGGTGCTGCGCACCCTGGTCGAGGCGATGCTGATCGTGGTGCTGGTGATCTGGCTGTGCCTGGGATCGTTGCGCAACGTGCTGATCGCGGTGGTGGCCATTCCGTTGTCGATGCTGGGCGCCGCGGGCCTGATGCTGCTGTTCGGCTTCAGCCTCAACCTGCTGACTTTGCTGGCGATGGTGCTGGCCATCGGCCTGGTTGTGGACGATGCGATCGTGGTGGTGGAGAACGTGCACCGCCACATCGAAGAGGGCAAGTCGCCGGTCGCGGCGGCATTGGCCGGGGCGCGGGAAATCGCCGGGCCGGTCATTGCCATGACCCTGACCCTGGCGGCGGTGTATGCGCCGATCGGCCTGATGGACGGGCTGACCGGCACGCTGTTCCGCGAATTCGCCCTCACCTTGGCGGGCGCGGTGATCGTGTCCGGCATCGTCGCGCTGACCTTGTCGCCGGTGATGAGTTCGTTGCTGTTGCAACCCGGTCAGCAGCATGGCGCGATGGCCAACATGGCCGATCGGTTGTTTGCGGCGTTGACTGGCAGCTATGGGCGGGTGCTGGCCTATACCTTGTCGCATCGCTGGATCAGCGCTGGCGTGGCGCTGCTGGTGTGCCTGAGCCTGCCCTGGCTGTACCTGTTGCCCCAGCGGGAGCTGGCGCCACCGGAAGACCAGGCGGCGGTGCTGACCGCCATCAAGTCGCCGCAGCATGCCAGCCTGGATTATGTGGAGCACTTTGCCCTCAGACTGGACCAGGTGATGAAGTCCATCGGCGAAACCACTGATACCTGGATCATCAACGGAACCGACGGCCCGGCCGTGAGTTTCGGTGGTATCAACCTCAGTGCCTGGCAGGCCCGCGAGCGTTCCGCCGCACAGGTGCAGGCACAGTTGCAGCAGGCTGTGGCTGATATCGAAGGTAGTAGCATCTTCGCCTTCCAGGTTGCAGCACTGCCGGGCTCCAGTGGCGGCCTCCCGGTGCAGATGGTGCTACGCAGCGCCCAGGGCTACCCCGAGCTTTACCAGACCATGGAAGTGCTCAAGCAGCGTGTTCGCGACAGTGGCCTGTTCGCCGTGGTGGACAGCGACCTCGACTACAACAACCCGCTGATCAAGGTGCGCGTCGACCGGGCCAAGGCGGCCAGCCTGGGCATCAGCATGCAGGCCATAGGCGAGTCACTGGGTGTGCTGGTGGGTGAGCAGTACCTCAACCGGTTTGCCCTGTTCGGGCGTTCCTACGATGTGATTCCGCAGAGTATCCAGGACCAGCGCCTGACGCCTGCAGCGCTCAACCGTCAATATGTGCGCGCCGAAAACGGCAGCCTGGTACCACTGGCCAGCGTGGTGTGCCTGGATATCGAAGTAGCGCCCAACCGCCTGCTGCAGTTCGATCAGCAGAACGCCAGCACCCTGCAGGCAATCCCGGCGCCGGGTGTGTCGATGGGCAACGCCGTGGCATTTCTCGAACAGCTTGCCGCCGAATTGCCGCCGGGCTTCAGCCACGACTGGCAATCGGAATCGCGCCAGTATGTGCAGGAGGGTTTTGCCTTGATGTGGGCGTTTCTCGCCGCGCTGGTGGTGATCTACCTGGTGCTGGCGGCGCAGTACGAAAGCCTGGTCGACCCACTGATCATTCTGGTCACCGTGCCGCTGTCGATCTGCGGTGCGCTGCTGCCGCTGGCGCTGGGCTGGGCCACGTTGAACATCTACACCCAGATTGGCCTGGTGACGCTGATCGGCCTGATCAGCAAGCACGGCATCCTGATGGTGGAGTTTGCCAACGAGATCCAGGTGCGCGACAACCTGGATCGTGCTGCCGCCATTGTCCGTGCTGCACAGATACGCTTGCGCCCAGTGCTGATGACCACGGCAGCGATGACCTTCGGCGTGCTGCCGCTGCTGTTCGCCAGCGGCGCCGGGGCCAACAGCCGCTTCGGGCTGGGGGTGGTGATTGTGTGCGGGATGCTGGTGGGGACCTTGTTTACCCTGTTCGTGCTGCCGACGATCTATGGCTGGCTGGCGCGGGATCATCGGGTGAGCACGGGGCGGGGGCAGCAGTTGCTGGAAGCTGAACGCGTTTTGGGGATGTAAAACGCAGGGCAAGGGCTATGCCTTGGGTTCGTCGGTCAGGGCCCTGAGGGCTGCTTCGCAGCCCATCGCCGGCAAGTCAGCTCCCACGGGACCGCGCAGCCTTCAAGCCCGACGCGGTCCCTGTGGGAGCTGGCTTGCCGGCGATGGGCCGCACAGCGGCCCCGTGTGCGCGATCAGGATGGAGAACGGTCCCGGCGCATCTGGGTCACCAGGGTAAAGCGGTCATCCGGGTGCACCGTCTCGGAAACCGCCATCAAGTCACCATTCTCCTCGCGGTAATGGCGAATGATCTTCAACCCTGGGGATCCCGCCTCGGCCTTCAACGCCCGGGCCAGCTCCGCCGTCAGCAACACCGCCCGCACCTGCTGGTCGACCACCCCGATGGGCCGGCCAAAGTGCCGCTCGATCAACCCGGCAATCAACTGGTCGGGGTGCGCACGCGCCAGTTCGATGACTTCGGCATAGTCGCGCGGGGCGTACACATCGGTCCAGCACAGCGGCGCGGCATGATGCGCACGATCGACGCGAATGCTCGACACACAGAAGTAATGCTCCCCCGGCACCAACCCCAACCGCGCCGCCTCGCCTAGATCGGCGACGAAGTGGCTCACCTCCTGGATTTGCCGCTGTTGGGTCTGCGCCTGCTGGGCAATATCAGCCACGCTGGACAGCGACTGCGAATACCCCCCGCGCGGGCTGCTGGCCTCGACCCGAGTGCCCACGCGCTTGCGACGCGATACCAGGCCTTGACCGAGCAACTGGTCGATGGCTGCGCGCACGGTGTGCCGGCTTACAGCGTAAAGGGCGCACAGCTCATGCTCGGTCGGCAGCAGGCTGCCCACCGGATAATGGCCGCTGGCAATACCCTCCATCAGGTGCTTTGCCACGGTGGCGTAGCGCGTCGGATTCATGGTTTTGCTCGGTCGGGAATACGGGATGTCCGGCAGTTTAACAGCTGCCTCATGTGGCCCGCTGCGTCCGCAGCAGCAGTGCCGCCAGCGCACACCCCAGCAGTGCCAGGCAGGCAAGGTAGAAGGCATCACTGTAGGCCATCAGGTAGGCCTCGCGCCGAATGGTCCCCGCCAACCCCTCCAGCATCTGCTGCTGATGCGGCAACCAGCTTTGTACCGTCTGGTTGATGCGCTCCTGCACGCCTGGCTCGAACACCGTCACCTGCTCGTGAATACGTTCACTGTGAAAGCGCTCGCGCGTCGCCACCAGTTGCGTCAAACCCGCCGTACCCATCGCACCCCCCAGATTGCGCAGCATCGAAAACACCGCCGAGGCCGAACCCGCTTCGCGCTTGTCCAGCCCGGCCACCGCCAGCACCGACAAGGCCACCATGATGAAGGGCTGGCCGATGCCACGGACCACCGTCGACGGAATGATCACGTTGTCGGCACTGTCGGCGCTCAGGCTCGCCCCCAGCCAGCAGCCCAGGGCCATGATCAGAAAGCCGCTGGCGACCATGAACCTGGCACTGGTCCAGCCCATCAACCGTGGCATCAAGGGGGCTAGCAGCAGCTGCACCACGCCATAGGCGATCAGCGTTACGCCCACGTCGTGCGCACTGAAGCCCTGCAACTGCGACAGGTAGTTGGGTACCAGGAACACCAGGCCGAAGGTGGCACCGCCAAAGATGAACATCGCCACGCTGGCGACGCCGAAGTTGTAGTGGCCGAGCAAACGCAGGTTGATGAATGCACGCTGGCCGAACAGCTGGGTCACCACGAACACTACCAGGGCAATGCCGGCGAGCACACTCATGCCGACGATGAACGGCGAGCCGAACCAGTCCAGCCGGCCGCCTTCTTCCAGTACGATCTGCAGGCCACCCAGGCCTGTCACCATGGCCCCGATACCCAGCCAGTCACCTTTGCGCAGCAATTCGAGCTTCATCGGCCTGGCGTCGATAGACCAGGCGATGGCGAACAGCAGCGCGATGCCGGGGAACAGCTGCAGGTAGAAGATCCAGCGCCACGAAAAGGCATCAGTCAGCCAGCCGCCAATCGACGGCCCGGCTGCCTGCGCCACGCTGTTGGCCAGACTGAACAGTGCCATGCCCATGGCCATCTTGCTGGCCGGCAGCTCGGTGATGATCAGCTGGAATGACAGCGGGATCAGTACGGCTCCCGCAGCCCCCTGGACCACCCGGATGGCAATCATCGCTTCCAGGCTGGGCGCCCACGAGCAGGCCACCGAGGCGAGCAGGAAGATCAGCGAGCCGGTCCACATCACCCGGCGCAGCGAGAACACTTCCACCAGCCAGGCCGTCAGCGGAATCATCACGATTTCCGCCACCAGGTAGGCGGTGGAGATCCACGAGCCTTCCTCGAAGCTGGCGCCTAGCGAGCCTCGGATTTCTGGTAGCGCAGCGCTGGTGACATGCACGTTCATGCCGGCCATGAAGCAGCCGAACAGGCCCCCAAGCACTGCCACCCAGGCGCGCAGCGAGACGGTTTGCTCAGTGCGCATCGGCAACCTCTGCAGGGCGGGTGTCGACCGTGCTCACTACCGACATGCCGGGGAGTACTTTTGGGCCCTGCAGCGGTGTGTCGAGCAAAATGCGCACCGGGAAGCGCTGGACGATCTTGGTGAAGTTGCCGGTGGCATTGTCCGACGGCAGCAACGCGAAGACATTGCCCGAGGCGGGAGAGAAGCTGGCCACATGGCCCTGCAGTGGCTGACTGGCAAAGCTGTCTACCCGTATTTCTACCGGTTGCCCGGGGCGCATGCGGGCCAGTTGGGTTTCCTTGTAGTTGGCCACCACATAGGCTTGCTGCAGGGGTACGACTGCCAACAGCGGCTGGCCCGGCACCACGTACTGGCCGGCGCGCACGCGGCGTTGGCCGACCACCCCAGTGATCGGCGCGCGGATCACGGTGTCCTGTTCGTCCTGCTCGGCCAGCTGTCGGTGGGCCTGAGCGCGGGTCAAGGCTGCCGCGTGCTGATGCAGTTCGGCGTCAGCCTGGGCTGACCGGGCCTTGGCCATGGCCAGCTGTGAGCGTTGCTCGCGCAGCGCGGCCTGGGCGGCTTGCAGTGCGGCTTGCGCCTGGGTGGCACGGGCGCTGGCGGTTTCCAGGCGCTGCACGGTCGCAGCGTCGTCACGCACCAGGCCACGATAGCGTTGCATGTCCAGTTCAGTCCGGTGTTGTTCAGCGGTGGCGCTGCGCACGGCCGCTGCAGCCTGCAGGATGGCTTGTTGTTGCTGGTAGATACGCTCGTTCGCCACCTGTCGGCTGGCCTGGGCGGCTGCCAGTGCCGCCTGTGCCTCGGCCACGCCGGCACGGGCGTGGTCGCGGCGCGCGCGGTAGTCGCGGTTTTGCAGGCGCACCAGTACATCGCCGGCGTTCACTGGCTGGTCGTCAGCTACTTCGACCTCGGCCACGTAGCCGGCCACGCGTGGGCTCAGGGCTACCCAGTCGGCGCGGATGTAGGCATCGTCGGTGGTCTCCAGGTAGCGGCCGGTGGTGAGCCAGTAGCTGGTGAAGGCCAGCAGGGTGATCGCTGCCAGGCTACCGCTGGTGATGCAGGCCAGGCGGCGACGGGATCTGGCTCTTGTCTGTTGTGCAGTTTCGGCGGGTGCGGTTCGGTCTAAGGCGACATTCATGTTCGGTTTCCATTATTGATATAGGGGCTGCTAGGCAGCCCATCGCCGGCAAGCCAGCTCCCACCTCGACCGTGTTGACCTCAGGTGATGTGCAATCCCTGTGGGAGCTGGCTTGCCGGCGATGGGGCGCGCAGCGGCCCCATGGATTTTTGCTGCGGGCTACCACCGCCCGCCCAAGGCACGGAACAGGTTGACCTGTGCCTGCGCCAGTCGCCCTCGGGCCTCGACGTGGCTGGCCCGCAGGCGGATCAGTTCCCGCTCGCTGTCCAGCATGGCCAGCCCGTCAACCGTACCGGCGCGGTAATTGCCCTGGGCGAGGGCAAACCCACGCTGGCTGTGCACCAGCGCCGTATCCAGTGCCTGCAACCGCTGACGTTCACCGTCGTATCTGGCCAGCGCCTGGCGTACGTCCTTCAGCGCATTCAGCGCCACGCTGTGGTAATGGGCTACCTGCGCCTGCTGCAACGCCTCGGCCTTGCCAACCCGTGCCCGGTTGGCCTGCATGTTGGGGAACTCCCAACGGATCAGCGGGCCAATACCGAACATCACCGCGCGGCTGTCGCCAAGGTTGGCAAGGTGATGGTCCGAGGACGTCAGCGAGGCGCCGAAGCTGACCTTCGGGTACAGGTCGGCCCGGACGATGTCGGTTTCCAGGCTCGCGGCCTGCAGCTCGCGTTCGGCCTGGCGCACATCCGGCCGGCGCTCGAGCAAATGCCAGCCATCGCCAGCCGGCAACGGCAACGACAGCGTGGGTATGGCTGGGCACGTTGCGGTTTCGGCCACCGAGGCTTGGCCGCTCAGCATGCTCAGCTCGTAAAGCGCCATCTGCCGCCGCGCGGCGAGCATCGGCAGCTGCGCCCGCACCTGCTCGCGCAAGCCCGACAGGCGTTCGCTGTCGAGCGCTGTGGCCACGCCCGCCCGGTGCTGACGTTCGCTGAGCTGCACGCTGCGTTCGAGGGTTTGCAGCGACTGCCTCGCCTCGACCAGGCGCGCTGCATAGAGGCACTGGTCGAGGTAGGCGCGGCTGGTCTGGGTAACCACGTGCAGGCGCATCAGGTCCCGTGCTGCGGCACTGGCGTCGGCTTGCGCCCGGGCCCGCTGGATGGCGGCGCGCACCTGGCCCCAGACATCCACCTGGTAGGCCAGCTCGATGCCCGGGTTGAACTGCCATTGTGATGGCGCGTGGCTGTCGGTCGCTTCGGCGAGGGTCTGGTCATCGGTGCTTTTGCCGTAGGTGGCGGCAAAGCCTACCGAAGTCGATGGCCAGCGCTGCGCACCAAATTCGCCGATACCGGCCAGCATGGCCTGCACATTGGCTTCGGCCTGTGCCAGGTCCTGGTTGTGGGCCAGGGCTAGCTGTACCCAGCGGTCGAGTTGCGGATCCTGGAACAGCGCCCACCAACGTTGCGGCAATGGCTGCCTGCTGACACCGGCCGGTGCGTTCGCCAGCGGGTTTGCCTGCAAAGCTGCGGGTGGCTCGGCAAGGGTTGGTGGCCGGGCGCAGGCGGTCAACATGCAGAGCATGCCGATCGCGGCGCCGAACCGGGCAGGGAAGGGGAATGATTGCAGTAAGGGCATCACGAATGTCGCTCAAGGGTCGTGATGCGAGGTTAGCGAGGGCGGGGGTGACGGCGCTGCCGCAAGCGGGACAACCTTGCGCGCAAGTGGGACAACAGTTCAGGAGTGGCGCATGGCGCCGTTCTGCCAGTCACTGGGGGCGTAGCCGAGGATGCGCTTGAACATGGCGGCGAAGGCACTGGCGCTCTGGTAGCCGTGCTCCAGCGCTACGTTCAGGATCGGTTTGCCTTCAGCCAGGCACTGCTGACTGAGCATCACCCGGGCGCGGGCGCGCCATTCGCCATACGACATACCCAGCTCGCGCTGGAACAGTCGCGCCACGCTGCGCGCACTCATGTTCAGTTGTGCACCGCATTGTTCCAGGGTCAGGTCCTGGGCCGGGTCTTGCAGAAAGCGTTCGCACCAGGCGCCAAGACGAGGGTGCTGCGGCGTGGGCACAAAGGCATCGATGCGCCTGGCGGCCGCCAGTTCGCAAAGGATCAGCGCCCGTGCGTGCTCGCCATCACGCAGGTCCAGCATGCGCGAAGCGGCCAGGACCAGTTCGCGCAGCAGGCCGGATACCACGATCACCTGGCAGCGGTCGATGCCGGCGTCGAGCAGCAGGGTGCGCATGCACACCACGCCTTGCATGCGGACGGCATGGCTGACCCCGGCCGGCACCCATAACGCGTGCCCACCAGGGATTACCCAGTTGCCGCCCTCGCTGCTGACCCGCATCACACCGCTGGCGGCATAGACAAGCTGGTCTTCAGCGTGGCAATGGCTGGCAATTTCATCGCCGTGTCGGTAATCCATTCCCAATGCTTGCATGCAGTTCATCCTGTTTATTGGATCCAATTATATGGCGTTGGCTGGGTGCCGGGTTGCGAAAGGTGGCCTAGACATGAACTACCATGAACAAATATTGCTCTACTTCGACAATTCATGGCGAATGATTGCTTTGATCTATGTTTAAGAGAAGTAAATGGGCTGTAACGACCAGATTTAGACATCGTCCCTGCAGTACGCTTGCCCCCCTGTTCATGCCTCGGAGGGAACGTTCATGTGCAGCAAGGTGAACGGACGGCCTTCGCCGTCCAGCGGCGAGCGGCCGGTCTGGATGAAACCGTAATGCTGATGGAACCCCACGGCCTGAGGGGTTTGCGTAGATCGAGAGAGCCGCGTGATCCGTGTGGGAGCGGATTCACCCGCGAATGTGGTGGCGGAGACAACGGTGAATGCCCAAGGATAGTGGCCGGCAGGTCCGGCCTCTTCGCGGGTAAACCCGTTCCCACAGGGATCGCGCACGCATCAAAAATTTTGCGCAAGACAGCGCGCGGCTCCAGGGCCACGTGGACCTTGTGGGAACATCGGTCTTGTGCAAAATCCCTATGACAAGAACTCGGGCCGGGAGCGCCAATGAACCGAAACGAACTGCGCAAAGCCGATATCAACCTGATGGTGGTGTTCGAAGCCCTGATGCAGGAGCGCAACCTTACCCGTGCCGCCGAAAAGCTGTTCGTCGCCCAACCCACGGTCAGTGCTGCGCTGGCCAGGTTGCGCACGATGTTCAACGACCCGTTGCTGATCCGCGTGGGCAACCGCATGGAGCCCTCGGCCAGGGCCGAAGAGGTGATCAGGCTCCTGACCCCGGCACTGGACGCTATGTCCATCGCCCTCAGCATGACCCACGACTTCGATCCGTTGACCAGCAAGATGACCTTCCGGATCGGCCTGTCCGACGACGTCGAGTCGGGGTTGTTGCCGCCGCTGCTGCGGGCGCTGCGGGTGGAGGCGCCGAATGTGGTGGTGGTTGTGCAGCATGTCGATTATTGGCGTATCCCGGACTTGCTGGCCGCAGGCGATGTAACAGTCGGGATCAGCCAGACCAAGGGGCTGCCGGCCAATGCCAAGCGCAAGGTACTGCGCACCATGCAGGGCCGTGTCGTGCGCGCGGACAAGACAGCCACGCCACTGACCCTGGATGAGTTCTGCGCCCGCCCGCACGTTCAGGTATCGCCAACCGCCAATACCCAAGGGGTGGTCGATGACTGGCTGAAAGAGATCGGACGCGAACGCAAGGTGGTGTTGTCGGTGCCGCAGTTCAGTTCGTTGCCGGCAATTCTGGCCGGGACTGACCTGCTGGCCTGCTGCCCGGACTATGCCGCGCACGGCATGGAGCGCTGGGGAAACCTGCAGGCCGAGCAACTGCCGTTCGAAACCACGGCACTGGAACTGGCAATGGTCTGGCTTGGTACCACCGACAGCGACCCAGCCGAGCGCTGGCTGCGCAGCCGCTTGCAGCAATACATGGGCGGCGAGCGTGAAGTGGCGAACGGACTCTAGCCGCGATCATCGTGCAACTGTTCCACAGCTTTCCTCAGATAAAGCAACGGAGTGATGGTGCAAGACGGCGATGGGCCGCAAAAGCGGCCCCTGCTTTCTGGTTAGAACGTGCCTTGCAAAGTCACCATGAAGTTGCGCGGTTCGCCATAGAAGTTGCCCCAGGACGGCGCGCCGATGGTGGCGTAGTACTTCTTGTCGAACAGGTTGTTGCCGTTGAGGGCGACAGTCCAGTTCGGGTCGACGCGGTATTGCACGCGGCCATTCCACACCGTGTAGCCCGCCTGCTCGACGCGGGTAGTGCCGGTGGTACGGAAGTTATCGCTCTGGCTGTTCAGGCCGGCACCGAGGGTCCAGCGTTGCAGCGCACCGTCCAGCTGATAGTCACCCCACACCTTGAGCATGTGCCGAGGGATGAAACTGGAAGTGAAGGTCAGCTCGGTGGGATCAGTATCTTCGATGGTATTCAGGTACTTGGTCTGGGTGTAGGTGTAACCCGCCAGTAGCTGCAGGCGCTCGATGGGCGAGCCGCTGATCTCGGCCTCGAAACCCTGGGCGCGCACCTTGCCGCTGTCGGTGTAGCAATAGCCATCGCCTGACGGGCAGGCGTCGTTGAAGTCGCTTTCTGCGCGGTGTTTCTCGAGGGTGCGGAACAGGTTGAACGAGGTGTTCAACGCACCATTGAGCAACTCGCCCTTGATGCCGATCTCGTAGTTGGCACCGGTCTTGGGCTGCAGCGACTGCCGCTCGGCGTTCACTTTGTCACTCTGCGGCTGGAAGATGTCGGCGTAGCTGGCATAGGCGGTCCACTGGCCGTTCAGGTCGTACAGTACGGCGGCGAACGGCGTGACCTGGCCATTTTCCTGACTGCGGTTGTTCACCCAGTAGTCCCAGGCCGCGGTATAGGAGTCGCTCTTGTTGCGGTACCAGCTGACCCGCGCGCCCAGCACCAGGGTCAGCGGCTCTGCCAGCTTCAGGCGCAGGTTGGTGTAGGTGCCGTACTGGGTGGTGGTGGAATCGGTTGGCACGCTGCCACCGCGGCTCGGGTTGACCAGATAATCGGCCTTGGAAGGGCGGGGGAAGTTCGAGGATGGGTTGAACGGATCCTGCTTGCCGTCCAGCAGTATAAGTGCGAAGTAATCATGGGTTTTCTGCCGGCTGGCGTTGGCGCCGACGATCAGCTCATGCTGTAGGCCGAACGCCTCGAACTTGCCATCGACATAGCTATCGAAGCCGTAGTCGTCCTGGTCGTAGTCGAAACGACCGGCCCGCACGTTCATGCTGGCGGTGCCGGCGCCGACCGGTACCGTACCTTCGGAGTAGGCGTATTCGATGTCCTGGGTGTTGTGGGTATAGATCGAGGCGAAATTCAGCGTCCAGTCATCGTTGAAGCGGTGCTTGAGGTCGGCAAAGCCGGTGATGCGCTGGCTTTGCAGGTCGTTCCAGCTGGCGCCCAGGCAGGTGGAACGCGACAGCTTCAAGTCACTGCCATCGGCGTAGCGTGGCAGGCCGGAATAGCACGGGGTGGCATCGGCATCCTCGTAGGCCAGGCCGGCGCCAAGGGTGGTGTCGGCGGTAATGTCCCAGTCGATGGCGCCATACAATATCTGGTCCTGGCGCGTGGCCGTGTCGTAGAAATACTGGCGGTCCTGAAGCGTTGCCACGGCGCGACCGCGCACGCTACCCGATTCGTTGAGCGGGCCGCCCACATCGACCTGCCCACGGTAGTTGTCCCAGCTGCCGGCAGACAGGGTGACGGTGGTGGTGGCCTGTTCCTGGCCACGCTTGCGTACGAAGTTGACGCCGCCGGCGGATGAACCGGAGCCCTTCATCATGCCGGCTGCACCCTTGAGAATTTCGACCCGGTCGTAGAACGCCATGTCGCTGGAAAAGCTGTTGGCCTGCACGTAGTTGCCGCCTACGTCCAGCGGCACGCCGTCATACTGGTACTGGCCATCCAGGTTGAAACCGCGGGAGTAGAAGTACTTGCCGCCCATGGGCGAGTCGTACACCGTGATGCCGGGGGTTTTGTCCAGCACCTGTTCCAGCGTGTTGAGGTTCTGGTCGTCGAGCATCTTGCGGGTCATCACGGTGACCGACTGCGGGGTTTCCTTTAGCGTGTGCACGCCCTTGCCGATGGTGACGGCATGCGCGGTATACGATTGGGTGCCCTCGCTGGTTGCATCCAGCCGGTTGGCGTCGATGTTCAGTGGCCCCAGTTCCATCGCCGAACCGTTGTCTGCGGGTACCAGCACATAGCCGCCATTGCCCTGGCGGTGCGCCTGCAAGCCACTGTTGCCCAGCAGGCGAACCAGCCCTTCCTCGACGCTGTAGCTACCCTCCAGGCCTGCGCTGCTCAGGCTGCGCGTCTGGGTGGTGTCGAACGAAATGGTCACGCCGGCCTGCACGCCAAACTGGGTGATGGCATTGCCCAGTGGGCCAGCGGGGACGTGATAGGCGGTCTGGCTGTGGGCCATGGCCAGGCCAGGCATCAGCAGCAGGCCCGGTGCGCCGGCCAGGGACATGCCGAACAACACCAAGCGCACGGCCTGGCTCAGCTTGGTTGCAGGGGTGGGGTGCAGATGGGGCATTGCGTGATCCTTCCGTGTCATGGCAGAAAGTCGCTGTCGTCGCGGCTTGTGTCAGGGACGGGCGAGAATCGAAATCAGCAAGGTGTGGGTGAAGTTTTTTTTGCGGCTGTTGCTCAGGCAGGTTCCACGCTTGCCCAGTAACGGCTGAGGTAGCGCACTTTCACCGGCAGGGTTTTCGGCAGGTTGGCCAGTGCAATGTCGGTATCGTCGATGCGGAATGCTCCGGAAATGCTCATGGACCGGATCGAGGGTGCGCAGCGCAGCACTCCTTGTCGGTAACGCGCCAGTTCTTCGACAAAGTCGCCCAGGTGCCAGTCGTTCACGCTCACCATGCCTTGTACCCAGGCGGTCGAATTGACGGGCAGCGCATGGGTGATGGCGAAGTCGTCGCGGTCATAATTTACCTGCTGCCCGGCTTGCAGTCGCAGCACCCGCTCCGGGTGACGCTGCGGGCGTACATCGACAGCCGCTTGCAGCACGCCCACGCGCGTTTGCTGCGCAAGTTTGCGAATGCTGAACTCGGTACTACGGGCGAGTACGCTGCCGTCTTCGGTGTGCACGATGAACGGGCGCTGTTCAGGGGTAATGGTCGGGCGAACGAGTATTTCCCCATGGTACAGCTGGATTGCCCGCACTTTTGCGTCGTAGCGCACATCCACCGCAGTGTTCACGTTCATTTCAAGCTGCGAGCCATCATCCAGCTGCAAGCTGCGCCGTTCGCCGCCGCGGGTGTGTTGCTGGGCCAGCAAGGCGCGATAGGGCACCTGCTCGGCTGCCAGCCAGCCACCGCCGCCCATGGCCAGCAACAGGCTCAGCACCTTCAGCACATCGCGCCGCTGTGCCTGTGCCGCGCCCAGGCTGGACAGCGCCGCCTGCGGCGGCACCATGGCCCACTGCAGTTGCAGTTTTTCTACCCGCGCCCAGGCGGCAGCGTGTTGTGGGCTTGCCTGCAGCCACTGGCGCCAAGCTTGGGTGCGCGCCTCGTTGCTGGCGCCATCGTTGAGCTGCACATACCAGGTGGCAGCGGCTTCGAGCGTCTTGAGATCCATCGTCCTCAGCCTTCGACTGCCAGCAGGCAGCGGGTCATTGCCTTTATCAGATGGTTCTTCACGGTGGTAACCGACACGCCGAAACGCTCGGCAGCAGCACCGTAGGTCAGGCCTTCGAGTTGAACGGCGAGGAAGATGGCGCGGGTGTTGGCGCCGAGTTCGTCAAGCAGGCTGTCCACGGCTACCAACATTTCGATGATCGACAAGCGCACTTCCGGCGATACCTCTACCGGTTCCGGGCGCAGGGCCAAGGCCTGCAGGTAGGCCTTTTCGATGGTGCGGCGGCGGGCTTTGTCGATCAGCAGCGAGCGGGCGATAGCGCTGAGGTAGCTGCGCGGCTCGCGGATCGGCAGCTGGTTGCGGGCGGTCATTACCCGCAGGAAGGTGTCGTGCGCCAGGTCGGATGCATCGGCGGCATTGCCCAGGCGGGCGCGCAGCCAGCCCTTCAGCCAGCCGTTGTTTTCACTGTACAGCTGGTGCAGGGTCTGAGGATCGAGCGTCGACATGCGTCAAGACCGCAATATGAATGGGAATTGATCGCATTGTTGCCATAGAGGGGTCTGATTGCAAGCAGGGTTTGCGCTGTACCTGTGGGAGCTGGCTCGGCGGCGATGGGCTGCTAGGCAGCCCTCATTGGTGCGCTGCCTAGAAACCCGCTTCCAGCGCTAGCAGGTCCTGCACGGTCTGCCGCCGGCGGATCATGCGCAGCGCGCCGTTCTCGATCAGAAACTCCGGCAGCAAAGGTCGGCTGTTGTAGTTCGACGACATCGACGCCCCGTAGGCACCGGCATCGTGAATCACCAGCAGGTCACCCACCTGCGCCTGGGGCAGGTCCTGTGGGGTCAGTTCCTGGTCGTCCTGGGTGAACACGTCTCCCGACTCACACAGTGGCCCGGCCACCACGGTCGGTTGGCGCGGGCGGTCCACCGGCTGGCCGTTGGCGTCGAGCAGGGTCATGCCATGGTACGCACCGTACATCGCCGGGCGCATCAGGTCGTTGAAGCCGGCATCGATCATCACGAAAGTATTGCGCCCCACCTGTTTCACGGCACGCACCTCGGCCACCAGGTAGCCCGACTCGGCCACCAGGAAACGCCCAGGTTCGATCTCCATGCGCACGGGGTGGCCCAGCATGGCTTCGATTTCCTTGCGCGCCAACGCCCAGGTCTGCGCGTAGCGTTGCAGGTCGACCGGCTTGTCGGTGCTGCGGTAAGGGGTCGAAAGCCCGCCGCCGATGGAGAAGGCTTCGATGTCTACGCCCAGGCGGCCGATCAGCTCGATCATCGACCGGGCTACCTGCTCCAGGTGTTGGTAATCCACCCCGGAGCCAATATGCATGTGCACGCCGACCAGGTGCAGGCCGTGGGTTTTGATGCAGGCCAGCGCCTCGTCCAGTTCTTCATGCCAGATGCCGTGCTTGCTGTTCTCGCCGCCGGTGTTGGTCTTGCGGCTGTGGCCGTGGCCGAAGCCCGGGTTGATGCGGATCCAGACGCGGTGGCCGGGGGAGCGTTCACCCAGCTGGCGCAGCATGTCGATGGAGCCGGCGTTGACTTCGATCTTCGATTCCACCACCCGCTCCAGGGTTGGCCGGTCCAGTGCATCGCAGGTCAGCACCACGCCAGCGGGGTCGCCGTCCACGCTGGCACCGGCGGCAAAGGCCCGCTCCATTTCACCCAGCGACACCGCGTCCAGCACCAGGCCATGGGCGCGCATCAGGCGCAGCACGTGCAGGTTGGGGTTGGCTTTCTGGGCGAAGCGTACGGTGTCGAATACCTTCAGTTGTTCAACGCGCTTGGCGATGGTGCTGGCGTCGTAGGCCCAGAGGGGCGATCCATATTGATGAACCGCCGCGGCCAGGGTCGTGAAGGGTGCAGTCATGCTGGCATTACTCGTAGTGGGTAGATGTGCAGGATGCGTGAAAGAGCGGATTCAGAAAAATAGCTATTTTTCTACTCGCCATTCATATCTGATATACCCATCGTTGTTGCGCAGGTGTAGCCGTGAAACTGTCCGTCCGCCATATCGAAGTGTTCCGCGCCATCATGGCCGCTGGCAGCGTCACCGGCGCGGCGCGGCTGCTGTTCACCTCGCAGCCCACCGTCAGCCGAGAGCTGGCGCGGCTGGAGCAGGTCACCGGCCTGAACCTGTTCGAGCGCGAGGGCGGGCGCCTGGTGGCAACCGCCCAGGCGCTGCTGTTGATCGAAGAGGTCGAGCGCGCCTATCTCGGGCTGGAGCGCATCGAGCGCTTTGCCCAGGCCATCCGCAATTTCGAGCAGGGCCGGTTGGCCATCACCTGCCTGCCGCTGTTTTCCCAGACCTTGCTGCCCAAGGCCTGCCAGCGCTTCCATCAGCAGCACCGCGGCGTGAGCGTGAGCATTTTGGCGCAGGAGTCGCCGTTGCTGGAGGAGTCACTGGTTGCCCAGCAGCATGACCTTGGCCTGACCGAGGTCGAGCAGATACCGCGCGGCGCCTACGGCGAGCTGCTGTTCAGCGCCAACATGGTCTGTGTGCTGCCCCATGGGCACCCGTTGCAAGCCAAGGCTGAACTGGAATTGAGCGATTTCCATGAAGTGGACTTCATCAACCTGGCCAGCCTGGACACCTACCGCCAGCGCCTGGACCAGCACTTCCGTGCGGCGGGGGTGAACCGCCGCACGGTCATCGAGACCACCAGCGCCGCGTCGGTATGCGCCATGGTCAGGCAGGGCCTGGGGGTGGCGATCATCAACCCGCTGAGTGGGCTGGAGGCCGCGCAGGGCGGTTTGCCGATCCGCCGCTTGCGGGTGTCGGTGCCGTACCAGGTGATGCTGATCAGGCCCGACCACCGGCCGGCTTCGGCGGCGGTGGAGCCGTTTTGCGATGCGTTGCGGGTGCAGGCTGAAGCAATGCAGGCAGCATTGCGCTAGCGCCTGGCTCGGCTCAGGATTTTGTGCTGTCTGTACCGTCCTTATCGCCGGCAAGCCAGCTCCCACAGGTACTGCACATGGCTTGGGGCAGCGGTGGTCGGTGTGGGAGCTGGCTTGCCGGCGATGAGGCCAGTACAGGCAATACGGGTAGGCCCCTATGGGAAATCTGCGTTTCAGAGCTCGCAGATGAAGGTACCGGTCCCGGCCAGGATGTTTTCCAGGGTTTCCTTCACTTCATCCATGTCACTCAGGTCACTGGTCAGGTTGATCTCCAGCACCTCGTCCCCCTTCAGCGCATCACGGTCGCCGGCGGCGACTTCGATCAGCAGGCGCTTGGCGCTCAACGTCACTTTAAGCCCGTCCAGCGTCGACGGCTCGTCATCCAGGGTCAGATCGACGGTGTCTTCGTCCGGGTAGCGGGTCAGCAGGAACATCTGGCCCTTGTCGCTGTGGCAGCACAGCGTGGCCATGTTGTCTTCCTCGTCATCGCAAGGGGTGGCGAAGAGCAGGGCGGTATCGATTTGCATGGACAAGGCTCGGATCAAAGGAAACGGAAGGGAATTCTGACAGTCTTGCTTACATGCATAAACGTAAAGTTACCGCCCCTTGACCGAAATTGTCGCAGCGCTGCAAGCCTTGATGACCGATCAGTCGTTAAGCTTCGCCCAGCCCTGGGCGTGCCTGCGCACGTCCAACGTCTGGTTTTTACCGTCCGCCTTGCCACGGGTTGGCTATCGTTGACCCGTACACGGCGCACGCAGCGACGCTCCAACTAATACAAAGCCCAAGCGGAGTACCACAGATGGCGTTCTTCACCGCAGCCAGCAAAGCCGACTTCCAGCATCAACTGCAAGCGGCCCTGGCGCAGCACATCAGCGAGCAGTCCCTGCCACAAGTGACGCTGTTCGCCGAGCAGTTCTTCGGCATCATCTCCATGGACGAACTCACCCAGCGAAGGCTTTCCGACCTGGCCGGCTGCACCCTCTCGGCCTGGCGCATCATCGAGCGTTTCGACCCCGAATACCCGCAAGTGCGGGTGTACAACCCCGATTACGAACGCAACGGCTGGCAGTCGACCCATACCGTGGTCGAAGTGCTGCACCACGACCTGCCATTCCTGGTCGACTCGGTGCGCACCGAGCTCAACCGCCGCGGCTACAGCATCCACACCCTGCAGACCACCGTACTCAGCGTGCGCCGTGGTGCCAAGGGCGAGCTGCTGGAGCTGCTGCCCAAGGGCACCCAGGGCGAGGGCGTGCGTCATGAGTCGCTGATGTACCTGGAGATCGACCGCTGCGCCAACGCTGCCGAGCTGACAGTGCTGACTCGCGAAATCGAGCAGGTGCTGGCCGAGGTGCGGGTGGCGGTTGCCGATTTCGAACCGATGAAGGCCAAGCTGCGGGAAGTGGTGGCGCAGGTGGAACAGACCGCCTTCGGCCCGGCGCAGAACGAAAAGGGCGAGGTCAAGGCCTTCCTCGAATGGCTGCTGGACAACCACTTCACCTTCCTGGGCTATGAAGAATTCACCGTCAAAGGCGGCGCCGGTGGTGGCCAGATGGTCTACGACGAGCAGTCCTTCCTCGGCCTGCCGCGCCGCCTGCGCGTAGGTCTGACGGCAGAAGAGCTGCGCATCGAAGACTACGCCGTGGCCTACCTCAACGAGCCGCTGCTGCTGTCGTTTGCCAAGGCCGCGCTGCCCAGCCGCGTACACCGCCCGGCCTACCCGGACTACGTGTCGATCCGCCAGCTGGACGCCGACGGCAAGGTGGTCAAGGAACACCGCTTCATGGGCCTGTACACCTCGTCGGTGTATGGCGAAAGCGTGCATGCAATTCCGTATATCCGCGTCAAGGTCGCCGAAATCGAGCGGCGCTCGGGTTTCGACCCCAAGGCCCACCTGGGCAAGGAGCTGACCCAGGTACTCGAAGTGCTGCCGCGCGACGACCTGTTCCAGACACCGATCGACGAGCTGTTCACCACCGTCATGGCGATCGTGCAGATCCAGGAACGCAACAAGATCCGCGTGTTCCTGCGCAAGGACCCGTACGGCCGCTTCTGCTACTGCCTGGCCTACGTGCCGCGGGAAATCTACTCCACCGAAGTGCGGCAGAAAATCCAGCAGGTGCTGATGGAGCGGCTGAAGGCCAGCGACTGCGAGTTCTGGACGTTCTTCTCCGAATCGGTGCTGGCGCGTGTGCAGCTGATTCTGCGGGTCGACCCGAAGAACCGCATCGACATCGACCCCCAGCAGCTGGAACGCGAAGTCATCCAGGCCTGCCGCTCGTGGCATGACGACTACTCGGCGCTGGTAGTCGAGAACTTCGGCGAAGCGCAGGGCACCAACATCCTCGCCGACTTCCCCAAAGGCTTCCCGGCCGGTTATCGCGAACGCTTCGCCGCGCACTCGGCAGTGGTCGACCTGCAGCACGTGCTGAACCTGTCTGAAACCAAACCCCTGGCGATGAGCTTCTACCAGCCGCTGACCCAGGTTGGCGAGCGCATCCTGCACTGCAAGCTGTACCACGCCGATACCCCGCTGGCGCTGTCCGACGTGCTGCCGATCCTGGAAAACCTCGGCCTGCGCGTGCTCGGCGAGTTCCCCTACCGCCTGCGCCACGCCAATGGCCGCGAGTACTGGATTCACGATTTCGCCTTCACCTACAGCGAAGGCCTGAGCCTGGATATCCAGCAGCTCAACGACACCCTGCAGGACGCCTTCATCCACATTGTGCGCGGGGATGCCGAGAACGACGCCTTCAACCGGCTGGTGCTGACCGCTGGCCTGCCATGGCGCGACGTGGCGCTGCTGCGCGCCTACGCCCGTTACCTGAAGCAGATTCGCCTGGGCTTCGACCTCGGCTACATTGCCAGTACCCTGAACAACCACACCGATATCGCCCGCGAGCTCACCCGGCTGTTCAAGACCCGCTTCTACCTGGCACGCAAACTCACCCAGGACGACCTGGATGACAAGCAGCAGCGCCTTGAACAGGCCATCCTGACCGCACTGGATGACGTGCAGGTACTTAACGAAGACCGCATCCTGCGCCGCTACCTGGACCTGATCAAGGCTACCCTGCGCACCAACTTCTACCAGCCGGATGCCGATGGCCAGAACAAGTCGTACTTCAGCTTCAAGTTCAACCCCAAGCTGATCCCCGAGCTGCCCAAACCGGTGCCCAAGTTCGAAATCTTCGTCTACTCGCCGCGGGTCGAGGGCGTGCACCTGCGCTTTGGCAACGTTGCCCGCGGCGGCCTGCGCTGGTCCGACCGCGAAGAGGACTACCGCACCGAAGTGCTGGGCCTGGTCAAGGCCCAGCAGGTGAAGAACTCGGTGATCGTGCCGGTCGGCGCCAAGGGCGGCTTCCTGCCGCGGCGCCTGCCGCTGGGCGGCAGCCGTGACGAAATCGCTGCCGAGGGCGTGGCGTGCTACCGCATCTTCATCTCCGGCCTGCTCGACATTACCGACAACCTCAAGGACGGTGGCGTGGTGCCGCCGGCCAACGTGGTGCGTCATGACGATGACGACCCGTACCTGGTGGTGGCGGCCGACAAGGGCACCGCGACCTTCTCCGACATTGCCAACGGCATTGCCATCGATTACGGCTTCTGGCTGGGCGATGCCTTCGCCTCGGGCGGTTCGGCCGGTTACGACCACAAGAAGATGGGCATTACCGCGCGTGGCGCGTGGGTGGGCGTGCAGCGCCACTTCCGCGAGCGCGGCATCAATGTGCAGGAAGACCCGATCACCGTCATCGGTGTGGGCGACATGGCCGGCGACGTGTTCGGCAACGGCTTGCTGATGTCCGACAAGCTGCAACTGGTGGCAGCGTTCAACCACTTGCACATCTTCATCGACCCCAACCCCGAGCCGGCTTCCAGCTTCGCCGAGCGCAAGCGCCTGTTCGACCTGCCGCGTTCTGCCTGGAGCGACTACGACACCGGCATCATGTCCGAAGGCGGCGGGATCTTCCCGCGCAGTGCCAAGAGCATCGCCATCAGCCCACAGATGAAAGAACGTTTCGCCATCGAGGCCGACCGCCTGACTCCGACCGAGCTGCTCAATGCGCTGCTCAAGGCGCCGGTGGACCTGCTGTGGAACGGCGGCATCGGTACCTACGTGAAGGCCAGCAGCGAAAGCCACGCCGATGTCGGCGACAAGGCCAACGACGCGCTGCGGGTCAACGGCAACGAGCTGCGCTGCAAGGTGGTGGGCGAGGGCGGCAACCTGGGCATGACCCAGCTCGGCCGGGTCGAGTTCGGCCTGCACGGCGGCGCCACCAACACCGACTTCATCGACAACGCCGGCGGCGTGGACTGCTCCGACCACGAGGTCAATATCAAGATCCTGCTCAATGAAGTGGTGCAGGGTGGCGACATGACCGAGAAGCAGCGCAACCAGCTGCTGGGCAGCATGACCGACGAAGTGGGCGGCCTGGTGCTGGGCAACAACTACAAGCAGACCCAGGCGCTGTCGCTGGCTGCCCGGCGTGCCCGCGAGCGGATTGCCGAGTACAAGCGCCTGATGGCGGACCTGGAGAGCCGCGGCAAGCTGGACCGTGCCATCGAGTTCCTGCCGTCCGAGGAGCAGCTGGCCGAACGCCTGGCCGCTGGCCAGGGCCTGACCCGCGCCGAGCTGTCGGTGCTGATCTCGTACAGCAAGATCGACCTCAAGGAGCAACTGCTGAAATCGCGGGTGCCGGACGACGATTACCTGACCCGCGACATGGAAACCGCCTTCCCGCCGTCGCTGGTCAGCAAGTTCGCCGAGCCCATGCGCCGCCACCGGCTGAAACGCGAAATCGTCAGCACCCAGATCGCCAACGATCTGGTCAACAACATGGGCATCACCTTCGTCCAGCGTCTCAAGGAGTCGACTGGGATGAGCCCGGCCAACGTGGCCGGGGCCTATGTGATCGTGCGCGATATCTTCCACCTGCCGCACTGGTTCCGCCAGATCGAGGCGCTGGATTACCAGGTACCCGCCGAAATTCAGCTCACCCTGATGGACGAGCTGATGCGCCTGGGGCGCCGTGCCACCCGCTGGTTCCTGCGCAGCCGTCGCAACGAGCAGGATGCCGGGCGTGACGCCGCGCATTTCGGGCCGAAGATCGCGCAGTTGGGGCTCAAGCTGGACGAGCTGCTTGAAGGCCCGACCCGCGAACGCTGGATGGTGCGCTACCAGGGCTTCGTCGAGGCCGGTGTGCCGGAGCTGCTGGCGCGCATGGTTGCCGGTACCAGCCACCTGTACACCCTGTTGCCGATCATCGAAGCCGCTGACGTTACCGGGCATGATCCGGCCCAGGTGGCCAAGGCGTTCTTCGCCGTGGGCAGCTCGCTGGACCTGACCTGGTACTTGCAGGAAATCAGCAACCTGCCGGTGGAAAACAACTGGCAGGCGCTGGCGCGCGAGGCGTTCCGCGACGATATCGACCTGCAGCAGCGGGCGATCACCATCTCGGTACTGCAAATGGCCGATGCACCGGAAGACATGGACGCCCGTGTGGCACTGTGGGCCGAGCAGCATCGGGTGATGGTAGAGCGCTGGCGCGCCATGCTGGATGACCTGCGCAATGCTACCGGGACCGACTATGCGATGTACGCGGTGGCCAACCGCGAGCTGGTCGACCTGGCCATGAGCGGGCAGGCGGCGGTTGTGCCGTCCTGAGCTTGAGCTGAAATGAAAAACCCGGCAGAGATGCCGGGTTTTTTTATCCCTGTGCTGGCCTCATCGCCGGCAAGCCAGATCCGACAGGAATACCTCAGGCCTGAGGAAAGTGGCGTACCTGTTGGAGCTGGCTTGCCGGCGATGAGGCAGGTGCAGGCCTACTTGAACCGCCGCTCCACCCCTTTCTCCACCAGGATCTTCGCCGAAATTTCCTCCACCGAAAAATGCGTGGAATTGATGTTGGGAATGTTCTCGCGGCGGAACAGGCTCTCCACCTCGCGCACCTCGAACTCGCACTGGGCAAAGCTGGAATAGCGGCTGTTGGGCTTGCGTTCGTGGCGGATGGCGGTAAGGCGGTCGGGGTCGATGGTCAGGCCGAACAGCTTGTTGTGGTGCTTTTTCAGCACCGCCGGCAGCTGCAGGCGCTCCATGTCGTCCTCGGTCAGCGGGTAGTTGGCGGCGCGGATGCCGAATTGCATGGCCATGTACAGGCAGGTCGGGGTCTTGCCGCAGCGTGACACGCCGACCAGGATCAGGTCGGCCTTGTCGTAATAGTGGGTGCGCGCGCCATCGTCGTTGTCCAGGGCGAAATTCACCGCCTCGATGCGTTCCATGTAGTTGGAATTGCCGCCAATCGAGTGCGATTTGCCCACGGAATACGACGAATGGGCGGTCAATTCCTGCTCGAGCGGGGATAAAAACGACGAAAAGATGTCGATCATGAAGCCATTCGAGGTCGCCAGGATTTCACGGATGTCCTGGTTGACGATGGTGTCGAAGATGATCGGGCGTACCCCGTCACGCTCGGCCGCCGCGTTGATTTGCTGGACCATGGTGCGTGCCTTGTCCGGCGAATCGATGTACGGACGGGTGAATTTGTTGAAGGGAATGCTCTCGAATTGCGCGAGCAGACTCTGGCCCAGGGTTTCGGCAGTGATACCGGTGCCGTCGGAGATGAAGAACGCGGTTCGTTTCATTTGCGATCTGGGCCTTAAGCTGATGAAGATTCTTGGATATGATAAGTTCGGTTTGCCGAATGCGGCTGTCGGCATTCTGCCACACTTGCAGACCCTATTTTCCAGGTACAGGCCACAAACGCCCGGCCAAGTCACTGAAGACAGGCGGGCGCCTTTGAGCTTTTCCAACACAGTTAGTGGAGAGATCACCTTGGTAGAGTACGTAGTTTCCCTTGATAAGCTCGGCGTCCATGATGTAGAGCATGTGGGGGGCAAGAACGCATCCCTGGGCGAGATGATCAGCAACCTTGCAGGTGCTGGTGTATCGGTGCCGGGCGGCTTTGCCACTACGGCGCAGGCGTACCGCGATTTTCTCGAACAGAGTGGTCTCAACGACCGTATCCATGCCGCCCTCGACGCGCTTGACGTGGATGACATCAATGCCCTGACCAAGACCGGCGCGCAAATTCGCCAGTGGGTCATGGAAGCCGAATTCCCGGAGCGTCTGAATTCGGAAATCCGTACGGCCTTCGCCGAAATGGCCGCCGGCAATGACAACATGGCGGTCGCCGTGCGTTCCTCCGCCACCGCCGAAGACCTGCCGGACGCCTCGTTCGCCGGCCAGCAGGAAACCTTCCTCAACATCCGCGGCGTCGACAACGTGATCCGTGCGGCCAAGGAAGTGTTTGCCTCGCTGTTCAACGACCGCGCCATTGCCTACCGCGTGCATCAGGGCTTCGACCACAAGCTGGTCGCCCTGTCGGCTGGTGTGCAGCGCATGGTCCGCTCCGAAACCGGTACCGCTGGCGTCATGTTCACCCTCGACACCGAATCGGGCTTCCGCGATGTGGTATTCATCACCGGCGCCTACGGCCTGGGCGAAACCGTGGTGCAGGGTGCGGTCAACCCTGACGAATTCTACGTGCACAAGAACACCTTGCAGGCCGGCCGCCCGGCCATCCTGCGCCGCAACCTGGGCAGCAAGGCCATCAAGATGGTCTACGGCGAAGAAGCCAAGGCCGGCCGTTCGGTGAAAACCGTCGAAGTCGACCGCGCCGAGCGCGCGCGCTTCTGCCTGAGCGATGCCGAGGTCAGCGAGCTGGCCAAGCAGGCGATGATCATCGAGCAGCACTATCAGCGCCCGATGGATATCGAGTGGGCCAAGGACGGTGACGACGGCAAGCTGTACATTGTCCAGGCTCGCCCTGAGACGGTGAAGAGCCGTTCCAGCGCCAATGTCATGGAACGCTACCTGCTCAAGGAAAAGGGCACCGTACTGGTCGAAGGCCGCGCCATCGGCCAGCGCATCGGCGCCGGCAAGGTCCGCGTGATCAACGATGTGTCGGAAATGGACAAGGTGCAACCCGGCGACGTGCTGGTGTCCGACATGACCGACCCGGACTGGGAACCGGTGATGAAACGCGCCAGCGCCATCGTCACCAACCGCGGCGGGCGCACCTGCCACGCGGCGATCATCGCCCGTGAGCTGGGTATCCCGGCCGTGGTCGGTTGCGGCAACGCCACCCAGTTGCTCAAAGACGGCCAGGGCGTGACCGTGTCCTGCGCCGAAGGCGACACCGGCTTCATCTTCGAAGGTGAGCTGGGCTTCGACATCAAGCAGAACTCGGTCGACGCCATGCCTGATCTGCCGTTCAAGATCATGATGAACGTCGGCAACCCGGACCGCGCCTTCGACTTCGCCCAGCTGCCCAACGCCGGTGTCGGCCTGGCGCGCCTGGAATTCATCATCAACCGCATGATCGGCGTGCACCCCAAGGCGCTGCTGAACTACGCAGGCCTGCCTGCCGACCTGAAGGACAGCGTCGACAAGCGCATCGCCGGCTACAGCGACCCGGTCGGCTTCTATGTCGAGAAACTGGTCGAGGGCATCAGCACCCTGGCGGCCGCCTTCTACCCGAAAAAGGTCATCGTGCGTCTGTCGGACTTCAAGTCCAACGAGTACGCCAACCTGATCGGCGGCAAGCTGTACGAGCCGGAAGAAGAAAACCCGATGCTGGGCTTCCGTGGCGCTTCGCGTTACATCAGCGAATCGTTCCGTGACTGCTTCGAACTCGAGTGCCGTGCCCTGAAACGCGTGCGCAACGAAATGGGCCTGACCAACGTCGAGATCATGGTGCCATTCGTGCGCACCCTGGGCGAAGCCAGCCAGGTCGTCGACCTGCTTGCCGAAAACGGCCTGGCCCGCGGCGACAACGGCCTGCGCGTGATCATGATGTGCGAGCTGCCGTCCAACGCGATTCTCGCCGAAGAGTTCCTGGAATACTTCGACGGCTTCTCGATCGGCTCCAACGACCTGACCCAGCTGACCCTGGGCCTGGACCGTGACTCGGGCATCATCGCGCACCTGTTCGATGAGCGAAATCCTGCGGTGAAGAAGCTGCTGGCCAACGCCATTGCCGCGTGTAACAAGGCGGGCAAGTACATCGGCATCTGCGGCCAGGGCCCATCGGACCACCCGGATCTGGCCAAATGGCTGATGGAGCAGGGCATCGAAAGCGTGTCGCTGAACCCGGATTCGGTACTCGAAACCTGGTTCTTCCTGGCCGAAGGCCAAGGCGCAGCCTGACCTAGTAGAACGCGGGGGTACGTCTGGCGTACCCCTGCCTTTTTTTTCAGGGCGAGCTCCAGCGATGGAACCCGCCTTTTTTTGTGCGTCAAGCAACCTTATGCAAAGCAGCAGCACTTTATTTCCCGTGGCCCTGCTCAGTGCCGAACGCCGCGGCGACCTCAGCGAAGACGTGTACCGGATCAAGGCCGGCAACAGCCCTGACCCCAGCGTCGAGCTGGCCGTGACGCGCCTGGGGCTGGCCGATCAGGGCCCGGCCCAGGGTGTGCCGGTCATTCTCCTGCACGGCAGTTTTTCCAATAGGCGCTTCTGGTACTCCCCCAAGGGGGTTGGCCTGGGCGCCTACCTTGCCCGCGTCGGTTTCGATGTGTGGATCCCGGAAATGCGCGGCCATGGCCTGTCGCCGCGCAACCTCGACTGGAAGCACAACAGCGTGGCTGCCTACGCCCGTGATGATCTGCCGCTGATTGCCGCGTTCGTGCGCGAGCAATCGGGCCAGGCGCCGCACTGGGTAGGTCACTCACTGGGCGGCACAACCCTGGTGGCAGCGCTGGGCGGTGGTTTCCTGGCTGCCGAGGACGTTGCCAGCGTGGCGCTGTTCGGCACCCAGATCAGCCGTGTCTACTGGCCACTGAAAGTCCCGCCGTTGACCTGGGGTGCGAAGCTGCTGCTCAAGCGCTGGGGGCAGATTTCCGGGCCGCGTTTCAAGCGTGGACCGGAGGACGAGCCGATCGGCCTGGCCCTGGAGAGCATGCGCTGGCATGGCCTGTTCGGCCGCTTTGGCGACAAGAAGCACGACTGGTGGGCGGGGCTGGCCGAGGTGGATGTGCCGCTGCTGGCAGTGGCCGGTGCGGGCGACTTCCAGGACCCGGTGTGGGCCTGCCGCAAGCTGTTCGATCAGCTGGGCGGCGAGCGCAAGCAGTTCTTGCGGCTGGGGCGCGAAGAAGGCTTCGAGGCGTTCGGGCATGTCGACATGCTGGTCAGCAAGGCCGCGCAGGTGCAGGTGTGGCCGCTGGTGCAGCGTTGGCTGCGCAACCCGTTGATGCCGGTGCATGCGTCGACGGCGGCTGCAGAATCTGTGCCTGTCAGCTGATCTTGCTCTAGCTGTTCTGGCCCCATCGCCGGCAAGCCAGCCCCCACAGGGATACCGCAGGCCTCGAACCTTGTGGGTATCCCTGTGGCAGCTGGCTTGCCGGCGATAGGGCCAGGGCAGGTAGAACCCAACTGACTGCCCGGTCCCGGATGACTGCGACGGCCTCAAAGGTGTAGCCTTGGGTCGATCCCCGCTTTCGTTGTGACTGACAGGAGCTTCCCATGCAGCATTACGTAACGCCCGACCTGTGTGACGCCTACCCCGACCTGGTGCAGGTGCTGGAACCGATGTTCAGCAATTTCGGGGGGCGCGATTCGTTCGGCGGCCAGATCGTCACCATCAAGTGCTTCGAGGACAACTCGCTGGTCAAGGAGCAGGTCGAGCTCGATGGCACAGGCAAGGTGCTGGTGGTCGATGGCGGTGGTTCCCTGCGTCGTGCGCTGCTTGGCGACATGCTCGCCGAAAAGGCTGCCAAAAACGGTTGGGAAGGCCTGGTGATCTACGGCTGCGTGCGTGATGTCGACGTGCTGATCCAGACCGACGTCGGCGTCCAGGCCTTGGCCAGCCACCCGATGAAAACCGACAAGCGCGGCATCGGCGACCTCAACGTGGCGGTGACCTTCGCCGGGGTAACCTTCCGCCCGGGTGAGTATGTATATGCCGACAACAATGGCGTGCTGGTCTCGCCAAACCCGCTGAAAATGCCGGAGTGATGCGCCGCACGCGCTGATGGAGCTTTGATGTTCGAGGAAGACAACGCGCAGTGGGGGCTGGTGCATGCCCTGGTGCTCGATGGCAAAGGCGGCGCGCGCCCGATTGCCCGTACCGAACTGGACGACCTGCAGCTGCAACCTGAGCAGAGCCTTTGGCTGCACTGGGACCGCAGCCATCCGCAAACCCGCACCTGGCTGCTGCGCGACAGCGGCCTCAGCGAGTTTGCCTGCGACTTGCTGCTGGAAGAGAACACCCGGCCACGCCTGTTGCCCATGGTGGACGAGCAATTGTTGCTGTTCCTGCGTGGGGTCAACCTCAACCCCGGCGCCGAGCCCGAAGACATGGTTTCGGTGCGCATCTTCGCCGAGGCCCAGCGGGTTATCTCGCTGCGCCTGCGACCGTTGCGCGCCAGCGACGAAGTCTTGCAGCAGCTGGAGCAGGGCAGGGGGCCGAAATCGGCGTCCGAGCTGTTGCTGCTGATGGGCGAACTGCTGACCGAAAAGGTCCAGGGACTGGTCAGCGACCTGTCTGAACTGGTCGACCTTGAAGAGGAAAAGGTTGAATCCGACGAACGGTATACGCCTGAGCAGGGCAGCCTGCAGCAGATCCGCCGTCGCGCGGCCGGGTTACGGCGTTTCCTCGCCCCGCAGCGGGAAATCTACGCCCAGCTGTCGCGCAGCAAATGGAGCTGGTTCGCCGACGCCGACGCCGATTACTGGAACGAGCTCAACAACAGCCTGATCCGCTATCTCGAAGAGCTGGAACTGACCCGCGAGCGGGCTGCGCTGGTGCTGGAGAGCGAAGACCGTCGGCGCAGCGAGCGCATGAACCGCACCATGTACCGCTTCGGCATCATCACCTGCATTTTCCTGCCCATGAGCTTTATCACCGGGCTGCTGGGCATTAATGTCGGCGGTATTCCCGGGGCGGAAAACCCCTATGGCTTCCTGTTTGCCTGCATCGTCGTGCTGGGGCTGGCGGTGGGCCAGTGGTGGATGTTCCGACGGTTACGGTGGGTATAGATGCTCACGAATATTTCCCATGTTGAAACATTCGTCCCGATGCAATGTGTGACCCAGCGTTGGGCCACCTCGTCTCTTGCTGATACTGCGCGAGGTGCCTATGCACGATCCGTTTGAAGAATCCCTGCGCGACCTGCTCAAGGCGTCACCCTCCGGCAACGACCGGGACGACCGGGATGACGCTGCCTGCCTGGGTCGCGTGCTGAAAACCGCCAACCGCCAGGTTGGCGCGGGCGATCTGTTCAGCCTGCTCGGCCGCTGGTGCCAGGCGCTGCTGATCGCCGTGAACAATGGCTCGGCGCATGTCGCGCCGGTGCGTCGATACTCTTCCCGCAACGCTGCCAGCGGCAGCAAAGCAGATAAGGCCGATTGAATATGGAACTCGATCTCTGGACCCAGAGCCTGGTCACCGCGATGACTGCCCTTTGGACCAAGGTGGCGAACTTCATCCCCAACCTGTTCGGCGCGCTGGTCGTGGTGCTGCTCGGTTTCGTGGTGGCCAAGCTGCTCGATACACTGCTGTCCAAGTTGCTGGCCAAGCTCGGCCTGGACCGCCTGATGGCTGGCACCGGCCTGACCAAAATGCTGGGCCGGGTCGGCATCCAGGTGCCGATCTCGACCCTGATCGGCAAGATCGTCTACTGGTTCGTGCTGCTCATCTTCCTGGTCTCGGCCGCCGAGTCGCTGGGCCTTGAGCGGGTTTCGGCCACGCTCGACATGCTTGCCCTGTATTTGCCGAAGGTGTTCGGCGCAGCGCTGGTGCTGCTGGTTGGCGTGCTGCTGGCACAAGTGGCCAACGGCCTGGTGCGCGGCGCTGCCGAAGGTATCGGCCTGGAATATTCGGCGGGCCTGGGGCGTATTACCCAGGGCCTGGTGATCATCATCAGCATTTCGGTAGCCATCAGCCAGCTGGAGGTCAAAACCGACCTGCTGAACCACGTTATCGTCATCGGGCTGATTACCGTTGGTCTGGCCGTTGCCCTGGCGATGGGCCTTGGCAGCCGCGAAATTGCCGGGCAGATCCTGGCTGGCATCTACGTGCGCGAGCTGTACCAGGTTGGCCAGCAGGTGCGGATTGGAGAGGTCGAAGGCCAGATCGAAGAGATCGGTACGGTCAAGACGACGCTGCTGACCGATGATGGCGAACTACTATCGCTGTCCAACCGCGAGTTGCTGGAACAGCGTGTCAATAGCCGCTAACCGCACAAAAGCTGTTAATGTATGCCGCCGCGAAAATGACCCACGGGGTCTCGCGGCGACATTGACCTGACTGTCGGCCAGATCCGTTTTGAATAAAGTTCATTCGCCGCCCATGCGTTATGACCCCCGCGAGCTCACCGATGAAGAGTTGGTGGCGCGTTCGCATGAGGAGCTGTACCACGTTACCCGCGCCTATGAAGAGCTCATGCGGCGCTACCAGCGAACCCTGTTCAACGTCTGTGCGCGTTATCTGGGGAACGACCGGGACGCGGACGATGTCTGTCAGGAAGTGATGCTGAAAGTGTTGTACGGGCTGAAGAACTTCGAAGGCAAATCCAAGTTCAAGACATGGCTCTATAGCATCACCTACAACGAGTGCATTACCCAGTACCGCAAGGAGCGCCGTAAACGCAGGCTGATGGATGCCTTGAGTCTGGACCCTGTTGAAGAGGCGTCCGAAGACAAGGCACCAAAACCTGAAGAAAAAGGCGGGCTGGACAAATGGCTGGTGCATGTGAACCCGATTGACCGGGAAATCCTGGTGCTGCGTTTTGTCGCAGAGCTGGAATTTCAGGAAATTGCCGACATCATGCACATGGGCCTGAGCGCAACGAAAATGCGCTACAAGCGCGCGCTAGACAAGCTTCGTGAGAAATTTGCTGGCCTCGATGAAACTTAGTGGCGTGCAAATATCTCTAACGCAGCGGTGAGTTCTGCTAGACTTGCCGTCGAGTTGTCCCCCTTGTTTGTGGTGGGACTGCTTAACTATCACCAGATGGGGATTTAACGGATGAAACTGAAAAACACCTTGGGCTTGGCCATTGGTTCGCTTGTAGCCGCCACTTCGATCGGCGCTATGGCACAAGGCACAGGCGCTGTAGAAGTCGAAGGCTTCTACAAGAAGGAATTCTTCGACAGCCAGCGCGACTTCAAGAACGACGGCAACCTGTTCGGCGGCTCGATCGGTTACTTCCTGACCGACGACGTTGAACTGCGTCTGGGCTACGACGAAGTTCACAACGCTCGTGGCGAAGACGGCAAGAACATCAAGGGCTCGAACAGCGCCCTGGACGCCGTTTACCACTTCAACAACCCGTATGACGCCATCCGTCCGTACGTTTCCGCTGGTTTCTCGCACCAGTCGCTGGGCCAGACCGGCCGTGGCGGTCGTGACCACTCCACCTTCGCCAACGTTGGCGCTGGCGCCAAGTGGTACATCACCGACATGTTCTACGCCCGTGCCGGCGTAGAAGCTCAGTACAACATCGACCAGGGCGACACCGAGTGGGCCCCGAGCGTTGGTGTTGGCCTGAACTTCGGCGGTAGCCCGAAGCAAGCTGAAGTCGCTCCGGCTCCAGTTGCTGAAGTCTGCTCCGACTCCGACAACGACGGCGTTTGCGACAACGTCGACAAGTGCCCGGACACCCCGGCCAACGTTACCGTTGACGCTGATGGCTGCCCGGCTGTTGCCGAAGTGGTTCGTGTTGAGCTGGACGTCAAGTTCGACTTCGACAAGTCGGTCGTCAAGCCAAACAGCTACGGCGACATCAAGAACCTGGCTGACTTCATGAAGCAGTACCCACAGACCACCACCGTGGTTGAAGGTCACACTGACTCCGTGGGCCCAGACGCTTACAACCAGAAGCTGTCCGAGCGTCGTGCCAACGCTGTGAAGCAGGTTCTGACCCAGCAGTACGGCGTAGAATCTACCCGTGTTGACTCGGTTGGCTACGGCGAAACCCGTCCGGTTGCTGACAACGCCACCGAAGAAGGTCGCGCTGTTAACCGTCGCGTTGAAGCGCAGGTTGAAGCTCAGTCCAAGTAATTGGCCTGACGTTTCATGAAAAACCCGGCCTCGGCCGGGTTTTTCTTTGCCTGCGATTTGGGTTGCCTGCTCAGCCCTTGAGCAGGGTAAGCAGCAGTATCAGGTTGATCAGCAAGGACAGCAGGGCCAGGGTGCGCCACACTTTCAGCGGTTCGCGCTCCAGCAATGGCCGTGGCCGGTCGGGCAGCTCCTGGCGGTCACCGCGTTCGAGCAGCAGCAGCCAGTGTTCGGCAGTTTCGTAGCGCTGCGCCGGGTCGGCAGCCACCGCCTGCTGCAGGTTGTGCTGCAGCCATTCCGGCAGATCGGGGCGGTAGCGGGCGGCATTCACCGGCTGGCCGAAGCGCGGTCGCTGGAATGCTTCCACCTCGCCATAGGGGTAATGACCGGTCAGCAGGTGGTACAGCGTCACGCCCACGGCATACAGGTCCTGGCGCGGGCTGGGCGGTAGGCCTTCGAATGCGTCCGGGGCGATGTACGAGGGCGTGCCCGGCAACGTGTGCAAAGGGTCTTGGGACAGCCCCGGGCAGTACGCCAGGCCGAAGTCCAGCAGGCGCAGCTGGCCATCGCTGCCCAGGTGCAGGTTTTCTGGTTTGATATCGCGGTGCAGCACATTACGCCGGTGCAGCACGCCAACTGCATGCAACAGCTGCCGGGCGATTTCCAGCCACTGGGTGAGGGGCAGCGGGCCGTGCTCGGCCTGCAAAGCGGCCAGGCTCTGGCCGGGGTATTCGCGCATCACGTAGTACAGGTGCTGACGTTGGCTGGCGGGGTGCAGCTCGGGGAAGTGCCGGCCAGCGACCCGGCGCAGGAACCACTCTTCCAGCAGCAGCCCTTGCGCCGCGCCAGGCTCGTGCTCGCGCGCGGCGGGCAGGGTCTTGAGCAGCCAGGCGTGCCCTTGGCCGTCACGTACCCGGTACAGCAGTGACTGGTGGCTGTGCGCGAGCAGTTGCTCAACGCCCCAGCCGTCGATCACCTGGCCTCCGCGCAGCGGGCCCGGCAGCGGCCATTGCTGCAGTTGCGCCAGGGTATCGCCCAGGTTGCTGGTGCCCAACTGTTCGACCTGCACCAGCAAGGCACTGGCGTTGTCCTGGCTGCCATTGAGGAGTGCGCTGGCGACCAGGGTGTCGACGGCCACTTGCAGGTCGGGTTGTTCGCGCAGCACCGCCTGGATGTGCTGGTCGCCCAGGCTGGCCCAGACGCCGTCGCTGAGCAACAGAAAGCACTCGCCCGGCTGCAGTTCGCCCTCCAGGTAATCCACCAGCAGGTGTTGGTCCAGGCCCAGCGCGCGTTTCAGCACATGCTGCATGCCGGGTTGGTCCCACACATGGTCTTCGCTCAGACACTGCAAGTGCCCGGCGTGCCAGCGGTATGCGCGGCAGTCGCCGACATGGGCCAAGGTGAAGCGCCGGCCACGCAACACCAGCGCACTGAGCGTGGTGAGCAGTGGCTGGCCGCTGCCCTGGGCACGCAGCCAGCGGTTCTGTGCCAGCAGCAGGCGGTCCAGTGCCTGGGCCACGCTCCAGGTGGCCGGGGTGGCGTAATAATCCAGGGCCAGCGCCTGTAGGGTGGCGCGTGCAGCCAGGCCGCCGTCGGCGCATTGGCTGACACCGTCGGCGAGGGCGAACAGGTAGCCTTTGCTGGCAGCCAGCTCCGGCGCCGGGGTTACCAGGCGCAGGGCGTCCTGGTTTTCCGCGCGCGGGCCGGTGGCGCTGGCCTGGGCAAAGCTCAGTTGCAGATTCATCGGCGTGCCTCAGACCCGTGCTGCGGTAACCGCAGCCGAACCCCAGGTGGTACGCCAGCGCTGTTTCACCCCATGCAGGCCGAACCAGGCCAGCAGGCCCAGGCTGGCGAACAGCCACAGCGCCAGCTGGTAGTCACCGGTGTGCTGCTTGATGGTGCCAAGCCCCGCGGCCAGGAGGAAGCCGCCGATGCCGCCGGCCATGCCGATCAGCCCGGTCATCACCCCGATCTCCTGGCGAAAGCGCTGCGGTACCAGCTGGAATACCGCGCCGTTGCCGGCGCCCAGGCCGAGCATTGCACTGATGAACAGCGCCAATGCAGCGGCCGCGCTAGGCAGGTTGAAGCCGACTGCGGCGATGCAGATGGCCGCCACGCCGTACATGCCCAGCAGCGTGCGGATGCCGCCAAAGCGGTCGGCCAGGGCGCCACCGAGCGGGCGCATCAGGCTGCCGGCGAACACGCAGGCGGCGGTGTAGTAACCGGCAGTAACCGGACTCAGGCCGTACTGGTCGCTGAAATAGCCGGGCAGGGCGCTGGCCAGGCCGATGAAGCCGCCGAAAGTGACACTGTAGAAGAACATGAACCACCAGCTGTCACGGTCGCCCAAGGCCTTCAGGTAATCGGCCACCGCTTTCGGCCTGGGCCGTTGCGGGGCGTTGCGCGCCAGCAGGGCGAACACCACAAACGCGATTGCCAGCGGGATGAGTGCAAAGCCGAACACATTGTTCCAGCCAAAGCCTGCAGCCAGTACCGGGGCCAGCAGCGCCGCGAACACTGTGCCGGAGTTGCCGGCACCGGCGATGCCCATGGCCTTGCCCTGGTGTTGCGGCGGGTACCACTGTGAAGCCAGCGGCAGCGACACGGCGAACGAGGCACCGGCAAAGCCAAGGAACACGCCCAGCAGCAGCGCCTGCTCGTAGCTGTGCACGCCCAGGTGCCAGGCTGCAGCCAGGGCGACGATGACCACCACCTGGCCGATCAGCCCGGCGGTCTTGGGTGACAGGCGGTCGACCAGCACGCCCATGGCGAAGCGCAGGATCGCCCCGGCCAGTATCGGCGTAGCGACCATCAGGCCCCGTTGTTGTGCACTCAGTTGCAGGTCGGCGGCAATCTGCACCGCCAACGGGCCCAGCAGGTACCAGACCATGAAGCTGAGGTCGAAGTACAGGAACGCGGCGAACAGGGTGGGCACATGCCCGGATTTCCAGAAGCTGGTACTCATCGAACACCTCACTCGGCAATGCAACGGAACGAAAAAGACGCCGCTACCCGCTCCAGGGGGATGGAGGGGAGAGCGACGTCTTTGTCGGGATCAGGTGGGGCAACCGCCGTTGGTTACCGGTGAGGGTTATCGAGCAAGAGATGGGCCAACTTTTCGCGTGTGCTCGCCTACGGATTTTTGCGACATCTAATGCTCTACCCCAACATCTCATGCATCGCAATGATCTGCTCCGCCACCTGCACCAGCTTCTGCTGCCGGCTCATGGCCTGGCGCCTCATCAGGGTGTAGGCCTGCTCTTCATTGCAGTCTTTCATTTTCATCAGCAAGCCCTTGGCCTGCTCGATCCGCTTGCGCTCGGCCAGTTGCTGGTCGCGCGCCAGCAACTGGGCCCTCAGCGCCTGGTCACTTTCGAAACGGGCCATGGCCACATCCAGGATCGGCTGCAGCCGCGCCGCATGGATGCCTTCGACGATATAGGCGCTGACCCCCGCCTGGATCGCCTGGCGCATCACCTGCGGGTCGTGCTCGTCAGTAAACAGCACGATCGGCCTGGGCTGGTCGCGGCTGACCAGCACTACCTGTTCCATCACATCGCGGTCCGGGGAGTCAGTGTCGATCAGCACCACGTCGGGGCGCACCGTTGCGACGCAGGCGGGCAGGTCGATGGTCAGGCCTGGGGCTTCGGTAACCTCGAACCCGGCCTCGCTCAGCGCCGCCTTGAGGCGGCCGAGCTTGCTTGTGGTGTCGTCGATCAGCAGGATGCGCAACATGGTCGTCCCCCTCATACACCGGCGCGCGCATCGGGCAGGTCGCCCAGTGCATGCAGGCTGAAGCTGCGGGCATAGCCGTGGGGGTCGCTGCCGTCCCAGCGGGTGCCGTCGATCAGCAGGCTGCTGCGCAGTACCTGCGAAGGGCAGGCCACGCCCAGGCTTTGCGCGGCCTCGCGGAACAGCGCCAGTTGCTGTACCTGACGGGCCACGCCAAGGTAGTCGGGGTCTTCGCGCAGCAGGCCCCAGCGGCGGAACTGGGTCATGAACCACATGCCGTCGGACAGGTATGGCAGGTTGGCCCGGCCATGGTCGAACAGGCGCAACGCATGCGGGTCTTGCCAGTGGTTGCCCAGGCCATCCTGGTAGTGGCCGAGCAGGCGGGGTTCGATGCTTTCCACGGGGGTGTCCAGGTAGGCGCTGCCGCTGAGCAGTTGTGCGGTGCTGCGGCGGTTTTCCGGGCTCTGCTCGATGAACCGGCTGGCAGCAAGTACCGCCTTGATCAGTGCGCGCGCGCTATTGGGGTAGCGCTCGGCGAAGCCGCGGGCACAGGCCAGAACCTTTTCCGGGTGGTCTGGCCAGATCGACTGGCTGGTGGCCAGGGTGAAACCCTGGCCCCGGGCGACTGCATCGGCAGCCCAAGGTTCGCCGACGCAAAAGCCGTCGATGCGGCCGGCCTCGATGTGCGCGGCCATCTGCGCTGGCGGTACCACCACGCTGTCGACATCGTGCAGCGGGTGAATGCCTTGGCTGGCCAGCCAGTAATACAGCCACATGGCGTGGGTGCCAGTGGGGAATGTCTGGGCAAAGGTCAGGCGCGCGCCCTGTTGGTGCACCCGCTGCGCCAATGCTTCAGGACTGGTCACGCCCTTGCGCTGCAGGGCAGGCGACAGGTTGATGGCCTGTGCGTTCTGGTTCAGCCCCATGAGCACCGCCATGTCGCTGGCCGGTGCGCCGCCGATGCCCAGGTGTACGGCATAGACCAGGCCGTACAGGCAGTGCGCGGCGTCCAGTTCGCCACTGACCAGCTTGTCGCGCAGCCCGGCCCAGGAGCCCTGGCGCCTGAGGTTGAGGGTAAGGCCGTATTGCTGGGCGAAGCCCTGGGTGGCGGCCACCACCACCGAGGCGCAGTCGGTCAGGGCCATGTAGCCGATGTTCAGGCTGGGTTTCTCCGGCGTGTCACTGCCGTTGGCCCAGGCCAGCGGGGTTGCTCGGGGTACAGTATTCACAAGGTTCCTCGCCCGTACTGAGAAGGCTGTGGCCTTGCAGGTGCAACGCATGTGCCAGGGCTTGCAAGGCAGGCCATGATTTACTGTCCTGCCAGCCCCTCGCTGGCTATAATCGCCCCCTCACTCACCCTGAGCCTTGCCCGCCCATGTATACCCTGGCCCGCCAGCTGCTGTTCAAGCTTTCCCCGGAAACCTCCCACGACCTGTCCCTGGACCTGATCGGCGCCGGTGGCCGTCTTGGCCTCAACGGTGTGCTGTGCAAGCAGCCTGCGGCATTGCCGGTCACGGTCATGGGCTTGAACTTCGCCAACCCGGTGGGCCTGGCGGCAGGCCTGGACAAGAACGGCGCGGCCATCGACGGGTTCGCCCAGCTGGGCTTCGGCTTTGTCGAAATCGGCACGGTCACCCCGCGGCCACAGCCGGGCAACCCCAAGCCGCGGCTGTTCCGCCTGCCGGAAGCGACGGCCATCATCAACCGCATGGGCTTCAACAACCTGGGTGTCGATCACCTGCTCGGCCGCGTGCGTGCTTCGCGCTACAGCGGTGTACTGGGCATCAACATCGGCAAGAACTTCGATACCCCGGTGGAGCGCGCCGTCGATGACTACCTGATCTGCCTGGACAAAGTGTATAGCGCCGCCAGCTATGTCACGGTCAATGTCAGTTCGCCCAACACCCCCGGCCTGCGCAGCCTGCAGTTCGGCGACTCGCTCAAGCAGTTGCTCGATGCCCTGGCCGAGCGCCGCGAGCAGCTGGCCGTCAGTCATGGCAAGCGCGTGCCGCTGGCGATCAAGATTGCCCCTGACATGAGCGATGAAGAAACCGCCCTGGTGGCCGCCGCACTGATGGAATCGGGCATGGACGGGGTGATTGCCACCAACACCACGCTGGGCCGTGAAGGTGTCGAAGCGCTGCCGTATGGTGGCGAGGCGGGCGGCCTGTCGGGCGCGCCAGTGCTGGAGAAGAGCACGCACATCGTCAAGGTGCTGGCGGGTGAGCTGGGCGGCAAGTTGCCGATCATCGCTGCCGGCGGTATTACCGAAGGCCGCCATGCCGCCGAGAAAATCGCTGCCGGGGCGAGCCTGGTGCAGATCTACTCGGGCTTCATCTACAAGGGGCCGTCGCTGATTCGCGAGTCGGTGGATGCCATTGCGGCGCTACCGAAGGCTTGAACGGCAGGCATGAAAAAGGGCCCCATCAAGGGGCCCCTGGGCCGTAGCCCGCCGCCCGGATGGGGCGCGCATGGTAACTCGAATTCAGTGTCCTCGATCAGCCAACGGCGTGATTTTCGTTGAGTCTATGGATGCCAGCGGTGCCAGTCATTCCGTCCCAGTTATCACCGCGACCTTCACGCCAGCCGTTGATCCAGGCTTGGCGAACAGAAGGAAGATTGAAGGGGCAAAGTTCGCGGGATTTGCCGGTGACCCCGTATTGGTAGCCACGTGAATATGCTCTTTCCAACGGATCACGCTTAAGTCTTCTCATAGGGTGTTGCCCTCACTTGTTGACTGTAATGTCCCGTCGGCCTCTCCGAGGCCGGGCAGAGTCTTTCTGCCGGTTTGCGCTCGCTGCCGGCGTGGCGAGCTGAAGGTGCCGCCTCGTTGCGAAGCGGCCTGAGACCAGTTCTAACGAATGCGAGTCACCCTGTGAATGATCGATTTGTCATAAGGACGTAACCTTTCCGAGGGTGAGGAGATAAGTAAATAAATGCGACTCAACCTTGTTTGGCGTTGAGCCCGCTATGATCGGGGTTTGCCGATCATTGACGTCATTTCGCCAGCGCAGTTGGCGTGTGACAGAATAATTTGAAATGCGACGAAGGGTCACATGGGCCCGGTAATCGCCAGAATTTTTAATACTGCCTGATGATCTAAGCTGTCTTTGCCACTGGGCCAAGCGCAGATCGGTCAGGCGGCCCGGCCTTGCAAGGCACGCTTGCGTGCAGCAAAGGCCACCCGCACGCCTGCTGGAAGGCATGCGGGCAAACATCGCGGGGCGATGCGTCGCCCCGTCAGTCAAATAGCCCAAAGGCGCTGGATTACTCATGTCGGACCGTTTCGAACTTTATCTCACTTGCCCCAAAGGCCTGGAAGGCCTGCTCGCCGAAGAGGCCCGGAGCCTCGGCCTGGAGGAGGTGCGTGAGCACACCTCGGCCATTCGCGGCGAAGCCGACATGGAAACCGCCTACCGTCTGTGCGTCTGGTCACGCCTGGCCAACCGCGTGCTGCTGGTGCTCAAGCGCTTCTCCATGAAGAACGCCGACGACCTCTACGATGGCGTCAATGCGCTGGACTGGGCCGACCACCTGGCGGCTGACGGCACCCTGGCGGTGGAATTCAGCGGCCACGGCTCGGGCATCGACAACACCCACTTCGGCGCGCTGAAGGTCAAGGATGCCATAGTCGACAAGCTGCGCAACCGCGAAGGCCTGCGCCCATCGGTTGAAAAGATCGACCCGGACGTGCGCGTACACCTGCGCCTGGACCGTGGCGAGGCGATTCTCTCCCTCGACCTGTCGGGGCACAGCCTGCACCAGCGTGGCTACCGCCTGCAGCAAGGTGCTGCGCCACTGAAGGAAAACCTGGCAGCGGCGGTGCTGATCCGTGCTGGCTGGCCACGTATCGCCGCCGAAGGTGGCGCGCTGGCCGACCCGATGTGCGGCGTGGGTACCTTCCTGGTCGAAGCGGCGATGATCGCCGCCGACATCGCCCCCAACCTCAAGCGTGAACGCTGGGGCTTCAGTGCCTGGCTTGGTCACGTGCCAGCGCTGTGGCGCAAGGTGCATGACGAGGCCCAGGCGCGGGCGCAGGCCGGCCTGGCCAGGCCGCCGCTGTGGATCCGTGGCTACGAAGCCGATCCGCGGCTGATCCAGCCGGGTCGCAACAACGTCGAGCGTGCCGGGCTGGGCGACTGGGTGAAAATCTACCAGGGCGAAGTCAGCAGCTTCGAGCCGCGCCCGGACCAGAACCAGAAAGGTCTGGTCATCAGCAACCCACCCTACGGCGAGCGCCTGGGTGACGAAGCCAGCCTGCTGTATCTCTACCAGAACCTTGGCGAGCGCCTGCGTCAGGCATGCATGGGCTGGGAGGCCGCGGTGTTCACCGGCGCGCCTCAGCTGGGCAAGCGCATGGGCATTCGCAGCCACAAGCAATACGCGTTCTGGAACGGCGCCTTGCCGTGCAAGCTGCTGCTGTTCAAGGTGCAGCCCGACCAGTTCGTCACCGGCGAGCGCCGCGAGGCCCAACCTGAAGGCAGCGAACCTCGCCAGCAGGCCGCTGTGGCCAGCGAGCCGGCGCGTTTGTCGGAAGGCGCGCAGATGTTCGCCAACCGCCTGCAGAAAAACCTCAAGCAACTGGGCAAGTGGGCCCGTCGCGAGCAGGTCGACTGCTACCGCCTGTATGATGCCGACATGCCGGAGTACGCCCTGGCAGTCGACCTGTACCATGACTGGGTGCACGTGCAGGAATACGCCGCGCCACGTTCGATCGACCCGGAAAAGGCCCAGGCGCGCCTGCTCGATGCGCTGGCGGCCATCCCGCAAGCGCTGGGCATTTCGCCGCAGCGTGTGGTGCTCAAGCGCCGCGAACGGCAGAGCGGTACGCGCCAGTACGAGCGCCAGGCGACTGAAGGCCGCTTCCAGGAAGTGAGCGAAGGTGGCGTCAAGCTGCTGGTCAACCTCACCGATTACCTCGACACCGGGCTGTTCCTCGACCACCGGCCGATGCGCATGCGCATCCAGCGTGAAGCCGCCGGCAAGCGCTTCCTCAACCTGTTCTGCTACACCGCGACGGCTACCGTGCATGCGGCCAAGGGCGGGGCGCGCAGCACCACCAGCGTGGACTTGTCGAAAACCTACCTGGACTGGGCGCGGCGCAACCTGGCGCTCAATGGCTTCTCCGAGCGCAATCGCCTGGAGCAGAGCGATGTGATGGCCTGGCTGGAAGGCAACCGCGACAGCTACGACCTGATCTTCATCGACCCGCCAACTTTCTCCAACTCCAAGCGTATGGAAGGCGTGTTCGACGTGCAGCGCGACCACGTGCAACTGCTGGACCTGGCCATGGCCCGCCTGGAGCCGGGCGGCGTGCTGTACTTCTCCAACAACTTCCGCAAGTTCCAGCTGGACGAGCACCTGATGGCGCGTTACGCAGTCGAGGAAATCACAGCCCAGACCCTGGACCCGGACTTCGCTCGCAACAACCGTATCCACCGGGCCTGGCGCCTGCAATTGCGCTGAGGCGACGAGGTACATTGCGCGGCTGATGGCCAATAGCTATAACTGAGGGCAGGGCAAGATAATCCGCAGGACGCTGACGTGACGAGATGTGTGTATGTCAAAGCATGGCGTGCGTGCGAGGTTATCTGGCCTGTGCACAGAAGCGGTGTCCGCCTGGGCGCTCGCACTGGTGGCGCTGGTAGCGGGCGCTTTGTTGACGGCCGCCCTGGCGCTTGCCGCGCAGTCTTTATACAAGCAGCAGTTGCGCCAGCGTTTCGAGCTGCTGGCCAGCGAACGCTTCAGCCGTATCGCCGAGCGTTTTGACGAACAGCAGCAGCGCCTGGCCGGGCTGCGGCGGTTCTTCAGCTTCTCCCACGAAATTACCCCGCGCGAATTCGACGGTTATGCCCGGCCATTGCTCCACCGGACCTTGGCCTATGCCTGGGCGCCGCGGGTCGAAGCCGGGCAGCGGGCCGAGTTCGAGCGCCTGGCCGATTCCGGCTCGGGCTATGCGATCCGTGACCAGGACTCGCAAGGCCAGTGGCGCGATGCGCCACTGCGCGACCATTACTTCCCGGTGCTGTATACCCAGCCGGCTGAAATGCCCGGATTGCCGCCTGGTCTGGACCTGGCCGGGCAAGGTGTTCCTCAGGCGGCCCTTGCACGTGCCCTAGGACCGGACAGCATGGCGGTGTCCGAGCCAATTGCCCTGTTCGATGGCACCTCGGATGCGCGTGCCCTGCTGATGGTTGCGCCGGTGTTTTCCGATGCCAACCCCCACGGCGCGGCAGCGGGCTATGTGATGGCCTTGTTGAGCATGCGGCAGCTGGTCAGTGATGGCCGGCCGGTGGCGGCCGATGACAATCTGGTCGTTACTATTGTCGACCCGACCGGGCTGCAAGGCCCCGAAGTACTGTTCGACTCGCAGAACCAGGTCGCGCGTTTGTCATTGGCCAGCAACCGGCTGCTGCACCTGGCTGACCATCAATTCCAGTTGAGTATTCGACCGAGCCTGGCGTTCGTGCAGGCCAATCGTTCATCTGCGGTGCTGGCAATCAGCCTGCTGGGCGGGCTGTTGAGCCTGCTGCTCAGTGTCCTGCTGTACAGCCTGTTCAGCCAGAGGCAGCGTGCCCTGGCCCTCGTCGAGCAGCGCACCGCAGAGCTACGGGTCAGCGAGCAGTCGCTGCGTGGCACCCACAACCAGCTGCGCAGCGTGCTGGATGCTGCGACCCAGGTCGCCATCATCGCCACCAACCTCAAGGGCGTGGTCACTACCTTCAATGCCGGTGCCGAGCAGATGCTCGGCTATCCGGCCAGCGCGGCGATCGGCCAGTTGCGCCTTGAAAACCTGGTGCTCCCAGAGGAATTGAGCTTGCGTGCGCAGGCCATGAGCCTGCGCTTTGGTCGCCCCATTGCCGGCGGCCAAGCCATGTTTGCCGAGACGGTTCGGGAGCAGGGCTGCGAACCCGGCGAATGGACCTTGTTGCGCGCCGATGGCAGCCAGCTGGTGGCCAACATGCTGGTCACCGCCATGCTTGACGAGCAGGGTTTGTGGGTTGGCTACCTGGCCATTTGCATCGATGTGACCGAGCGGCGCCGGGTGCATGAGGCGCTGGCCGCGCGTGACCGCTTGCTGGAAAAGCTCAGTGCCGAGGTACCCGGTGGTATCTACCAGTATCGGCTGGATGCCGACGGCCACTCGTGCTTTCCGTACGCGAGCATGGGCCTGTACGACATCTACGAAGTCGATCTGCAGCAGTTGCGCGAAGATGCCACGCCGGTTTTCGAGCGTATTCACCCCGATGACCTGGACCGTGTGCGCCGTTCCGTCTGGTACTCGGCCGAACACCTGTCGCCCTGGCGGGAAGAATACCGCGTCTGCCTGCCACGGGCCGGCCTGCGCTGGGTGCGTGGCGAGGCCACACCGGAGGTGGGCGAGCAGGGCTGCACCCTGTGGCACGGCTATCTCACCGATATCTCCGACCTCAAGGGCGTGGAGGAGGAGTTACGGGCGCTGTCGGTCACCGACTCGCTGACCGGCATTCATAACCGCCGCTACTTCCAGGAGCGGCTCAAGGTGGAGCTGGAACGGGCTGATCGCGATGGCCTGGCGCTGGCGGTGATCATGCTCGACATCGATCACTTCAAGCGTATCAATGACCGCTTTGGCCATGCCGTGGGCGACCGGGTGCTGCGTAGCCTGTGTCAGCGCATCGGCCAGCGCTTGCGGCGTACCGATGTGTTCTGCCGGTTGGGGGGGGAGGAGTTCATGGTGCTGTGCCCGGGCAGCGATGCCGAGCAGGCACGGCTGCTGGCGCTGGAGTTGTGGCAAGGGCTGCGCAATCTGTCGGTGGAGGGGGTGGGCACGGTCACCGCGAGCTTTGGCGTGGCGGGGTGGCGGCCGGGGGAGGGCGCCGATGCGTTGCTGCTACGGGCCGATGCCGGGGTGTATGCGGCCAAGCAGGCCGGGCGGGACCGGGTGGAGGGCGAGTCGGCGTAACAGTTGTGGTTTGCCTGTCCCGGCGCTTCGCGGCGTTAGCCGCGCAAGCGCCGGGACGAACCGTGCAATCAGTTGGCAGCGGTGCTGCCGGCCAGCTTCGGCTGGCGATACAGGTCCAGCAGCACCTGGTCCAGCACTTGCGATGCGCCCCACGGTTTCGGGTCGTTGAGGATCGCCGCCACCGCCCAGGTATGGCCGTTGCTGTCACGGCTGAAGCCGGCAATCGCCCGCACGGTGTTCAGCGTGCCGGTCTTGATATGCCCTTCACCGGTCATGGCGGTGCGCTTCAGGCGCTTGCGCATGGTGCCGTCCATGCCCACCAGTGGCATCGAGCTCATGAATTCTGCCGCGTAGGGGCTTTTCCAGGCGGCCTGCAGCATCGCCGCCATTTCCCGGGTGCTGACCCGCTCGGCGCGCGACAGGCCAGAGCCGTTTTCCATCACCAGGTGTGGCGCGGTGATACCTTTTTTCGCCAGCCACTGGCGCACCACGCGCTGGGCGGCACGGGCATCGTCGCCATCGGCATCGGTGCGGAACTGCGCGCCCAGGCTGAGGAACAACTGCTGGGCCATGGTGTTGTTGCTGTACTTGTTGATGTCGCGGATCACTTCCACCAGGTCTGGCGAGAAGGCACGGGCCAGCAAGCGAGCGCTCTTGGGAACGTTTTCGACGCGGTCACCACCCTGGATGCTGCCACCCAGCTCGTTCCAGATTGCGCGGACGGCACCGGCAGCGTAAGTCGAGTGGTCGAGCAGCGACAGGTAGGTCTGCGAATTGCAGCCGTCACCCAGCTGGCCGCTGACCGTCACGCTGATGCCATCGGCCTGGGGTACCGGGTTGTAGCGCACATCACCGGTACACTGCCTGGACGCCACTGCCTTGACCTGGTTGTCGATGCGGATGCTGGCAATCGGTGGCTCGACCGCGATGGTGACTTTGCCGCCATCGTTGCGGGCCACGAAGCGCAGGGCCTTGAGGTTGACCAGCAGCGAGTCGGGCTTGACCAGAAAGGGTTTGTTAACATCGCCGCCGTCGTCGTTGAACTGCGGCAGGTTGGGTTGCACGAAATGACTGCGATCCAGCACCAGGTCACCGGTGATGGTGCGCACGCCGTTGGCGCGCAGGTCACGCATCAGCAGCCACAGTTTTTCCATGTTCAGTTTCGGGTCACCGCCACCTTTGAGGTACAGGTTGCCGTTGAGTACGCCGTTGCTCAGGGTGCCGTCGGTGTAGAACTCGGTTTTCCACTGGAAGGTCGGGCCCAGCAGTTCGAGGGCGGCGTAGGTGGTGACCAGTTTCATGGTCGAAGCCGGGTTCACTGAAACATCGGCATTGAACACGGTCGCGGTGCCGGGACCGTCCAGCGGCAGCATCACCAGTGACAAGGCGGTGTCTTGCAACTTGTTGGCCTTGAGGGCCTGCTGGACCTTGGCGGGGAGCGTGGTATTGACGGCGGCGGCCTGGCTGGGCAAGGCAAGTGGCAGCAGCAGGCCGGCAAGAATCAGGGGACGAAGCGTTTTGATCATAGCGAGTAAATACCCTGCGGCGAGGGGAATGGGCTTGGGGCTGTATGAGATGATGGCCCCACGACGAAAGCCTACGCATTATGCCCCAAGCGCAGCGATGATGCGCCACGTTCGACGGAAAAGCGCCCTTCCTGAAAAAGCACCGCGCATAAAAAAGGCCACCGCGAGGGTGGCCTTCTACCGATTGAACCAGGCGAGTATTACTCAGCCTTGTTGATCGGCTTTTCCGGGTACCAGGCGTCGAGCAGCGGGCTGACCTCGACTTTGGTCAGTTCGCTGCGACCTTTGAGCCAGGCTTCAACGGCAGCGCGTTGCTCTTCGCTGACTGAGCCGCGCTTGACCGAGCACACCAGGCCGAAATCGTCACCGCCTACATAGTCCAGGCCGTTGGCGTCCATGGCTTCAGCCAGAAACGCGTCGAGGAAAGCATCGATTGCCTGGTCATCCAGATCTTCCTTGAATTCCAGGTTCAGCTCGAAGCCCAATTCCTGAAACTCGTCGACACACAGCTTCTTGCGCAGACGACGGGAGCGGTTTGTGGCCATGAAACAATCCTCTTAGGTAATAACGCCGCGCAGTCTACCAGCTAACGCGCTTCGCTGCCTGCCTGAGTGCAGGTCGCTGCGGCCAGTTCCTTGGCCAGTGCGCGTTCCACCCGGCACATGTGCCGCGCCAGAGACTGGCGACGCAGGCGCAGCTGGGCGCAGGGCAAGCCACTGACCGCCAAGGCATCGCAGGCCGCCATCAGGCGGGGGGCTTCCAGCATGCGCGCGGCGCTGAGCACTTTGTGGGCGTGGTCGGCAATCGCAGGGCCGTCGTGCTCCGGGTGCAGCGCCATCAAGGTGGCCAGGTCGGCCTGCAGGCTCTGTTGCAACGCCAGCAGGAAGCGCTGGCGGTCGGCTGGCGCATGCCCGATGACTGCGGCCAGGCCGTCCAGGCTGTAGGGTGTGCGGCTGAGTTTTTTCTGCCGGCGCGGACGAATGCCCGCCAGGTGCTGGCTGAGGGTGCTCAGGCTGATGGGTTTGAGCAGGCAGTCATCCATGCCCGCACTCAAGCACTTGCGGTGTACTTCTGGCTGCGCGTTGGCGGTGTAGCCAAGGATGGTGCAGCGCAGACGCTTGCCATGGCGTTCTTCGGTGCGCACGGCGGTCGCCAGTTGATAACCGTTCATGTGCGGCATGTTGCAGTCGAGCACCAGCACATCGAAGTCGCCCGCCCGCCAGATGGCCAGGCCCTCGCGGCCATCGCGCGCGCAGGTGTGCTCCAGGTTCAGGTAGCCGAGCTGCTGCGCCATCAGTTCCAGGTTGGCCGGGTGGTCGTCGATCACCAGGACGTTCAGGCGTGGGTCGGGTACATCGAGGTGTTCAGGCAGCGGGGTGGGTGCTGCAGCATCAACCTGCTGCAGCGGCATCTTCATGCGCACCCGGGTGCCGACACTCTCCAGGCTTTTGATGCTCAGGCTGCCACCCATCATTTCGCACAGGTTGCGGCAGATCGCCAGGCCCAGCCCGGTACCCGCGCGGGCGCCCTGGCTGTGCGGGTTGGCCTGGATGAACGGGTTGAACAGGCGCTGCAGGTCATCGGCGTGGATGCCGATGCCACTGTCGCGCACTTCCAGCTCCAGCACTGCGGGCTTGCCGGTGTCGTCAGCCAGCAGGTCGACGCTGATGCGCACTCCGCCATGTTCGGTGAACTTGATGGCATTGCTCACCAGGTTGGACAGCACTTGCTTGAAGCGCAGCGGGTCGAGCCAGGCGTGGCAGCGTGCGGCCGGTGTGATCGTCACTTCCAGGGCCAGGCCTTTCTGCCGCGCCTGGCCATCGAAAATCCGCCCTACGGATTCAATCAGGGCGGCCAGGTCGACCGCCTCTGGCGCCAGTGACAAGTGCCCGGATTCGATGCGCACGATATCGAGGATATCGCCTATCAGGCCCAGCAGGTCCTTTGCCGAATGGTGGGCGAGCTCCAGTGCGCTGCGGTCCACCCTACCCTGGTCGGCGCGTTTTACCGCCAGTTCGAGCATGCCGATGACAGCATTCATCGGGGTGCGGATTTCGTGACTGATGGTGGCCAGGAAGGTGCTTTTGGCGCGGTTGGCATCGTCGGCCTGCTGCTTGGCCTGGCGCAGCTCCAGAACCAGTTGGCGGCGTTCGCTGATGTCGATCCAGCCGCCGATGATGCCGCGCACCTCACCCAGCGAGTCTCGGTAGGGGAGTATCCAGTGGTAGATGGTCATGTCCCGGCCCTTGATCCGGAGTGGCCGGTCCATGATCAGCGGCGAACCCTCGGCCATGACTTTCTGGTAGTCGGCCTGAATTTGCCGGCTCTGTTCGCTGTCGGCGAACAGGCTGCCGTCCAGCTGCTTGCCGATGATGTCGTCTGAGCGGGCCTGCACGGCTTCCAGGTAGCTGAAGTTGCAGCTTTGCAGGCAGCCCTCGCGGTCACGCACGTACATGGGGTGAGGCGTGCCATTGAGCAACGCGCGCATGAACGCGAGCTGGTCGTTCAGCGCGCGTTCGGCGCGTTGGCGCTGGCGAATCTGCAGGCGCAGCCGGGCGTTCCACAGCAGCGCCAGCAGCAGGAGCACGGCCGTACCCAGCACCACCTGCAGCGTCAGCCGACTGTAACCCTGGCCGTTACCGTCGTCATGCAGGCCGAAGCCGCGCCAGCGGTTGTTGATCACCCCCAGCTCTTCGGGCGAGATGCTCAGCAGGGCCTTGTCGAGGATCGACACCAGGGTCTGTGACGGTGCGCTGGTCGCCATGGCAAAGTTCGCCGGTTCGCTGCCGACGGTGGTGCGGATGACCAGCTCGGGGTTGCCGGCCAAGGCATGGTTGGCATCGATCAGGGTGGTGATGACGCCATCCACGGCGCCACTCTTGAGTAGCGCCAGGGAGTAGAACGCGCTTTCGGTTTCGACCCAGCCAATCTGCGGGTAATCCCGGGACAGCATGGCGTCCATGTCGCTGTAGCGCGTGATGGCGATGCGGTGCCCCTGCAACTGCTCCAGTGTGCCCAATGCCTTGCTGCCGTCGCGGCTGACCAGCACGTAGGCGCTTTCCAGATAAGGCCGGCTGATTTGCAGGTCGCCCTCGGGCACTCCGCCGCTGACCAACGCGGCGATGACATCCGCGCGGCCATCCTTGAGCCGGGCGAGCATGTCGGCGATGCCGCTGGCGCGCTGCACCTCGAATCGCAAGCCGGTGCGCAGGCGGATGAGCTCCAGCAGATCGGCGGTGATGCCACGAAAGTGCCCTGAACCATCGAAATAGGACAGCGGCGCAGCCGTATCATCGATCACCACGCGCATGACCGGGTGATCTTTGAGCCACTGCGCCTCGGCGGTGGTCAACTGCAGTTTGCGGTCGGTCAGCAACAGATCGCTGCCAGCGCTCCAGCGTTTGAAGATACTGGCGTGCACGGCCTGGGTCTGGCTGTCCAGGGTGGCATTCACCAGTTCCAGCAGCAGTGTGTCCTGCTGGCGCAAGGCAAAACCGAAGCCGATGGCCTCGTGCTTGCTGAAGTTGGCCATGCGCAGGCGGGGCAGGTGGCCGCGGCTGAGCTGGTAGTGAGTGGAGATGGTGTCGCCGATGAACACGTCGGCCTGGCCGAATGCCACGGCACTCAGGGCCTCGCTGGAAGAACCGAAAGCCTGCAGCCTGGCCTGGGGGTAGGTGCTGCGCACTTCCTGCCCCGGCAGATAATGGTAGAGCATACCCAGGCGCATGCCGCTCAGGCCCATGTCCAGCGCCCGGCTGTCGTCTTCACGCGTTACCAGCACTGGTTGATCGATGGCATAGGGCTGCGACAGCGCCAGGCCATCGCTGGCCGCTTCGTAACCGTTGGCGCTGCCCAGCAGGTCGATATCGCCGCGCCGCAGCGCCTCTACCGCCGCCTGGCGGCTGGAGAAACGCAGCACCCGCACCGGCAACTGCAAGGCTGCGCCGATCAGGCTTGCATACTCGGCGGTAAGACCCTGGTAGTCGCGCCCGCCACTGGTGATGTCGAATGGCGGGTAGTCCGGTGCCGAGGTGCCCAGCACCAGCTCCTGCCGGCTTTGCAGCCACTGCCGTTGTTCGAGGGTAAGCTCAGGCGGTGTCGGCCGGGCTGTCGAGCGTGCCAGCACTGCGTAGGTGGAGGTGTCGTGATGAGTCGCCTGTACCACGCCACTGCACAGCAGCAGGGCGAGCAGCAGGCGGGCGCCAGGGCGGGGCATGACCATGCTCAGACCAGCGCGTTGCGTTTGGCCATGTCGATCAGGTCGACCAGCGTATTGACCTTGAGTTTGTGCATGAGGCGCTTCTTGTAGGTACTGACGGTCTTGCTGCTGAGGAACATGCCCTTGGCAATATCCTTGTTGCAGCGACCCTGCGCAAAAAGTTGCAACACCATCAGTTCGCGGTCATTCACCTGGCGAAAGAGTTGCAGGTCGGCATCAACTGCCTGGTTGTGCTTGATTGCCTGGCTGGGGAAGTAGTTGTAGCCGGCCAGCACGGCCTTGATTGCACTGAGCAGTTCGTTGAGGTCTTCCTGCTTGCACACGAAGCCTGCGGCACCCGAATGCATGCAACGCACGGCGAACAACTCGGGAGACTGCGCAGTCAGCACCAGAACTTTCAGTGGCAAAGCCATGGCCTGGAAACGGGAAAGCACCTCCAGCCCGTCCAGCTTGGGAATGCTGATGTCGAGGATGACCAGGTCAGGGGCGGTTTCGCGAATCATCTGCATGGCGTCTACGCCGTTGTCCGATTCGCCGACGACCTTGTAGTTCTGGTTTTCCAGCAACATACGGACAGCCAGGCGGATGACGGGGTGATCGTCGACAATAAATATTGAATGCATGTTGAACTTCCCTGCGGGCGATGGAGGGTGGCAGGCAGCACCTTATCGCAGTTGGAAGTCGTCGGGCATACGAGGAAGGGCTATTAGCCCCATATGGGAAATGGCTTACAAGATAAAACAAAACAGACTACGAAATTGCCGTGTTCAATTCGATATCAGAGCGAGATTGGTAACTTTTCGGCGGTTTTTATTCGTGCTGTTTAGTTTGGTCGTTGTATATGTAGGAAGTTTCCTGCAATGCACGGGTGCGGCGCCGAGCGACGCCCATGCCACACCCGTGCCAGGTTCAGCTCGGGCTGGAGCGCCCGGTCATTTCCCGGGCCATTTCGCTGGCGTAGCTATCGGTCATGCCGGCAATGAAGTCGATCATGCGCAGAAAGGCGCTGTGCAGCGAACCGTGGGGGTCCGGCGCATTGTTGCCGATCAGGTCCAGCACCCGGCGGCTTTTGAAGGATGGGCTGCGCCCACCGTGCTGCTCCAGTGCAGCACCACAGAAGGTATTGAGCAGAATTTCCAGGGTGGTGTAGGCACCAATCTCGTGCAGGGTCTTGCGCTTGTCCTGGAAGATCTTGTTGCGCGCCATGTCCTTGGCCTGCAGCACGCAGCGCTTGGCCGGACCGTGCATGTGCTCGACCAGGTCGCCTGCCAGCTGCCCGGCCAGCAAGGCCCGCTGTTGTTCGACGAAGGCGTGGGCGGCGGCGTTGGTCAGGTGCTCGATGGCCTTGCCGCGCAGGATCGCCAGCTTGCGCCGACGGGAGTCCCTTGGACCTAGCTGGCGGTAGGTTTCCGGCAGGTCATCGCCGACCAGGTCCAGCAGCAACGCTTCGACTTCGGCGTATTGCAGCAGCTCCATTTCCAGGCCGTCTTCCAGGTCGATCAAGGCGTAGCAGATGTCATCGGCAGCCTCCATCAGGTACACCAGCGGGTGGCGGGCCCAGCGCTGGGGCTCCAGCTGCGGCAGGCCGAGCTTGCGGGCGATCTGCTCCAGCAGGGGCAGTTCGCTCTGGTAGCTGCCGAACTTGTGTTTCTTGTAACCCAAGGCGTCGGCGTGGCGAGCGCTCCAGGGGTACTTCAAATAGGTGCCCAGGGTGGCATAGGTCAGCCGGGTGCCGCCGTCAAACTGGTGATACTCCAGCTGGGTGAGTACGCGAAAACCCTGGGCGTTGCCTTCGAAGTTGAGGAAGTCTGCCCGCTCGTCGTCGCTCATGTCGTCCAGCCAGCCGCGCCCGGCGGCCTGCTGGAACCAGTGGCGGATGGCGTCCTCGCCCGAGTGCCCGAACGGCGGGTTGCCGATGTCGTGGGCCAGGCAGGCCGACTGCACGATCATGCCCAGGTCGCTGGGCGCGCACCAGTCCGGCAGGCTGTCGCGCAAGGTTTCGCCAACGCGCATGCCCAGGGAGCGGCCAACGCAACTGACTTCCAGCGAGTGGGTCAGGCGGGTGTGGATGTGGTCGTTGCTGGAAACCGGGTGCACCTGGGTCTTGCGCCCGAGGCGGCGGAATGCTCCGGAGAAGATGATGCGGTCGTGGTCTTTGTGAAAAGGGCTGCGGCCGAGCTCATCGGCGCTGTACAACGCTTTGCCCAGGCGTTCGCGGGTCAACAGGGTGTTCCATTCCAAGGCGCGGTCTCCGGTAGGTCGGTGAGCAGAGCATATCCTGCAAGCGCGGCCTTGTTTCGCGAAAGGGCCGCAACGCGGCCCTGCGCTCAGGTCACGGCCGGCGGTCGCCTTGCAGGTACAGGCGCACCAGCGGCAGCAGGCTGCTGCCCAGGCGTACAAGACGGGTCAGGTTGCCGCTGCGCACACCCTTGCCGGTCAGGAAGCCCAGCGCCACCACGGCGCCAATCCCCCACAGCGGCGCATGCTTGATGCCCAGCCCGCCCTGCAGCGAGCTGCCCATGCCGCGCACGCGGCGCAGTGGCTCGAGCAGTTGCCCGGACTCATGCCGGATTTCCTGGCGGTGCATTTCCATGCGCAGGCGCAGCAGCGCCTTGCGCAGTTCGCGCGGGTTACGTGTGTTGGGTAGTTCTGGCAGGTTCATGGCAACAGGCGCTCCCGGTCCTTGGCGAGTTCCTCGAGGGTGGCGCCGAACGGCGACGACTCGTCGAATACCGCCGCTTTCAGGCGAATCCCGCAATACAGCGCGGCCATCCCGTAGAACACGCACAGGCCGATGATGCCGGCCAGGCGATAGCTGTCCCACAGCAGCACCAGCAACAATCCGGACAGTGCGGTAAGCAACAGCAAGGCAAAAACCAGGGCGAGGCCTGCGAACAGCAGCAGGCTCAGGGTGCGCCCTTTCTGCTCCTGCAACTCGATGCCGAACAGTTCGATGTGGCTGTGCAGCAGCCCCAGCGCGGCCGCGCCCAGGCGCTTGCCCGAGGCGCTGGCGCCGTTGGCGTCATTCTCCATGGGATCCCCTCAGCGCCGGTTAGCCATCAGGCCGATCAACAGCCCGACGCCGGCGGCGATTCCGATCGCCTGCCACGGGTTGTCCTGCACGTACTGCTCGGCGCTGCCCAGCGCCGCCTGGCCGCGTTCACGCACCGAGTCCTGGGTCAGCTGCAGGGTTTCGCGGGCCTGGGCCAGGCGGTCGTGGATCTGCCCGCGCAGTTCGTCTGCCTGGTCGCCCGCCAGGTTGGCGGTGTCGGCCAGCAGCCTCTCGGTGTCGCGCACCAAGGCCTGGAAGTCAGCCATCAATATCTCTTGAGCAGTCTTTGCCGATTTGCTGGCCATGGGCCTCTCCCTGTTGATGAGTGTTGGTAGTTCGAGTGATAGCACACGCGGAAGGTTCAAGTGCCGATGCTGGTATGGGCCTTGCTAAGTCTTTGCCACGTTGCGGGGCGCCATAGGCGGTTTTTGCGCCGATTCAGGGCGCCAGCGCAGCGGGTTCCGATAAACCTTAACCCAATCCACGACAAACCCAAGAAAAAACCACGCAGGCTCCGCCCGGCACACCGAAACAGGGCAGGGGGTTGGCACCGAATCGGTGCATGGATGCAGGTTCTTGAACTGTCCTGGTGCCTTTTCAGCAGGTCTGCCTGATTCATGGAAAACATGCATAGTGCGATGGACTCCCTGGTCCACGGTTCCAATACCCTGTTCATTCTCATGGGCGCCATTCTGGTGCTGGCCATGCATGCAGGCTTCGCCTTTCTCGAAGTGGGCACGGTGCGTCACAAGAACCAGGTCAACGCCTTGTCGAAAATCCTCAGCGACTTTGCCATCTCGGCGCTGGTGTACTTCTTCATCGGTTACTGGATCGCCTATGGGGTCAATTTTTTCCAGCCGGCGGCAACGCTGGCTGCCGACCATGGGTATGCGCTGGTCAAGTGCTTCTTCCTGCTGACCTTCGCTGCGGCAATCCCTGCGATCATCTCTGGGGGCATTGCCGAGCGGGCGCGCTTTGTGCCGCAGTTGTGTGCCACGGCGTTGATCGTGGCGTTCGTCTATCCCTTCTTCGAGGGTGTGGTCTGGAACGGCAACCTTGGCCTTCAGGCCTGGTTGCAGGCACGTTTCGGAGCACCGTTCCATGACTTTGCAGGTTCCGTGGTGGTGCATGCCATGGGCGGCTGGCTGGCGCTGGCGGCGGTGTTGCTGCTGGGCCCACGCCGCGGGCGCTACCGCGACGGCCGGCTGGTGGCGTTTGCGCCTTCAAGCATTCCCTTCCTGGCGCTGGGGTCGTGGATCCTGATCATCGGCTGGTTCGGGTTCAACGTGATGAGCGCCCAGACCCTGCAGGGTGTCAGCGGCCTGGTCGCGATCAACTCGCTGATGGCCATGGTTGGCGGCACTTTGTCTGCTTTGCTGGCCGGGCGTAACGACCCGGGCTTTTTGCATAACGGGCCGCTGGCAGGGTTGGTAGCGATCTGCGCCGGTTCCGACCTGATGCACCCGATCGGCGCACTGGCCACCGGTCTGCTCGCGGGCGCGTTGTTCGTCTGGACATTTACCGCCGCACAAAATCGCTGGAAGATCGACGACGTTCTGGGGGTGTGGCCTCTGCATGGCCTGTGCGGGGTGTGGGGTGGCATTGCCTGCGGTGTCTTCGGCCAGGCTGCCCTGGGCGGAATGGGTGGTGTCAGCCTGAGCAGCCAGTTGCTGGGTAGCCTGATGGGGGTGCTGGTGGCATTAGCCGGCGGTTTTGCCATTTACGGCGCGATCCGGGCAGTGCATGGCTTGCGCCTGAGCCATGAGCAGGAGTTCCAGGGGGCGGACCTCTCGCTGCACCGGATTGGTGCCACCAGCCAGGATTGAGCCAGGTCAGGTGCAGGGTGGCCGGGACAGACCTAGAATAGGCATTTCTCAATGCCAAACCGGGACCTGCCCCATGCTGCCTGAATGCCAATTGTTCGGCACCCTCGGTTGCCACCTGTGTGAAGTGGCCGAGGCGGTGCTGATGCCTTTCGTCGACCGTGGGCTGCTGGTGGAGCTGGTCGATATCGCTGAACGCGAACACTTGTTCGAGCGCTATGGCCTGATCATTCCAGTGCTGCGACGCTGCGATAACGGTGCCGAGTTGCACTGGCCGTTCGATGCCGAACAGGTCGTGGCGTTTCTAGCGCAATGATGGCAGCAGAGGATCTGTAACCCTGCTCCATGCAGCGTGAGACGAGCTGATGATCAGGTGTCGGCCCCGCAGGGCCGGCACCCTCTCTATCGTCGGAATCGCTCGCCATGCTTATCACGCCACATTTCACGCTCGATGAAATGACCTTTTCCCAGCTCGCCGCCAGGGACGGGTCCGATAACACCCCCCCTCCCGAAGCCAGGGCCAATCTGCAATTGTTGTGTGAGACGCTTGAGCAGGTGCGCTCGCTGTTCGGCGCGCCAATCGTTATCAGTAGCGCTTTTCGCAGTGAAAAGGTCAACCGGTTGATTGGTGGGGCCTCGAATAGCCAGCATGTGCAAGGGCTGGCGGCCGATTTCACGGTAATTGAAGTCGGCCCGCGTGAAACCGTGCGGCGCATCAGCGAAAGTGCCGTGCCGTTCGATCAGCTCATCCTCGAGTACGACCAGTGGGTGCATCTGTCCGTGACCCGCGGCACGCCCCGCCGCCAGGTGTTGACCATCCGTAAGGGCGGCCGCTACCTGGCGGGGCTGCAATGAGCCACGTTGACGGCGACAAGGGGAAGTTCGTATGCTGTATATAAATACAGTATCGAGGTAACAGCATGCTCAACGTCGAGCAACTCAAGTACAGCGTCAACCGAATGCCCGTGGACCGGGTGGCCGACGCCGTTCTGGAACTGCGCCTCGAAGGCCTGGTGACCGATGACCGCACGCCATTTGGCAAGGTCCATTTCAATACCTGCTTTGCCGAAATCGAGGCCTTGTTCCAGCGCGCCGGCTACCACCGTGGGCTGGACGTGGTGGGTTACCAGGGGTTGCTTTACGCACTCTACGACCCTGGTCGCTGGGAGCCGGTGCAGGTGCTGCGCTGGCTCAAGGAACGCAGCGAGGCGATTTCCCAGGCTGGTTGAGGGCGTGGGCTTGGGCGATAATGCGCGGCCGTGATCGTTTCGAGTAGTGCCATGACCCCCTCTTTCGACCCCGCCCACCAGCAAGCCAGTACGGTATGCCTGCCACCCGGTAACTGGGCGACGGTTCTCGACTGCCTGTGTGATCACTTCAAGGCCATCGACCGGGACCAGTGGCTCGACCGGTTTGCCCGTGGCCGCGTGCTGGATGCCTGCGGCCGGGCGATTGCGGCCGAATTGCCCTACAAGCGGGGCATGCGTGTGCACTACTTTCGCGAAGTGCCAAACGAACGGCCGATTCCGGTGCAGGAGGTGGTGCTGCACGTGGACGAGCACCTGGTGGTGGCCGACAAGCCGCACTTTCTGCCGGTGACGCCGACCGGGGAGTACGTCGAGCATACCTTGCTGCGCCGGCTGATCCGCCGCTTGGGCAACCCGCACCTGGTGCCGTTGCACCGCATCGACCGGCATACCGCCGGGCTTGTGCTGTTTTCCGCCAACCCGCACACCCGCAGTGCCTACCAGCGGCTGTTCCCCGAACGGCGCATCGACAAGCGCTATCAGGCCATTGCTGCTGCCATGCCGCAGCGTGCGTTTCCGTTGGTGCACAAAAGCCGCCTGGTCCATGGCGAGCCGTTCTTCCGCATGCATGAAGTAGAAGGGGAGGCCAACAGCGAAACCCTGGCCGAAGTGCTGGAGAAGAATGGGGAGTTGTGGCGCTACGGGTTGTCGCCGGTGACGGGCAAGACCCATCAGCTACGTGTGCACATGGCCGCCCTGGGCGCCGGGATCAGCAACGACCCGTTCTATCCGCAGTTGCTACAGGTGGAAGATGACTACCAGCGGCCGCTGAAACTTCTGGCCCAGAGCCTGCGCTTCGAGGACCCGTTGAGCGGGGAAGTGCGCTGTTTCGAGAGCCGCTTGCAGCTGGATTGGTAAGCAGCGACATGCAGGCGCGGCTAAGCCCGCGCCTGCATCGAACGTCAGGCTCTGCCCTTAGCGGTTGAACCGTTCCACCAGCGAGTACTGGCTACCCGCCGTGCTGGTCAGCTCCTCGCTGAGCAGGGCCGAGTGCTGCGCCTGTTCGGCGGTCTGGTCGGCCAGTTCGGCGATGGTGCTGATGTTACGGCTGATCTCGTCTGCGACCGCCGTCTGTTCTTCGGTTGCGGCAGCAATCTGGGTGGCCATGTCGGTGATGTTGGCGACCGCTTCGCTGATGCCCACCAGGGCTTCGTCAGCCTGCATCACCCGGTCGACCCCTTCCTGCGCCTGGCGGTGACCGGTTTCCATGGTCAGCACGGCATTGCTGGCGGTTTGTTGCAGCTTGGCGATCAGGCCATGGATCTGCCCGGTGGATTCAGCGGTACGCTGTGCCAACTGCCGCACCTCGTCGGCCACCACGGCAAAGCCGCGGCCCATTTCCCCGGCTCGCGCCGCCTCGATGGCCGCGTTCAGCGCCAGCAGATTGGTCTGGTCGGCAATGCCCTTGATCACATCGACCACGCCACCAATCTCGTCGCTGTCCTTGGCCAGTTGCGTGACCGTCTGGCCGGTTTCGCCCACTGCCGCCGACAGGCGTTCAATGGCTTCGCGGGTTTCCCCGGCAATCTGCCGGCCCTGGGTGGTCAGGCGGTTGGCTTCCTGGGTGGCATCGGCGGTGCGTTGCACGTGGTTGGCCACTTCCTGGGTGGTGGCTGCCATCTGGTTGACCGCTGCGGCGACCTGCTCGGTTTCTACCCGCTGGCGCTCCAGGCCCGAAGAGCTTTTGTGCGCCAGGGCATCGGACTGACGGGCCTGGTCACTGAGGTGCTCGGCACTGTCCTGCAAGCGGGTCAGGCAGGTTTTCATGCGCGCGTCCTGGCTGAGCATGGCCATTTCCAGGCGCGCCTGCACGCCCCGGCTGTCGGTGAACATCTGCGCGATCAGTGGGTCGGAGGTGGTTTGTTCGGCCAGGCGCAGCAGGCGCTTGAGGCCGCGCTGCTGCCAGCTCAGGCCGAGTAGCCCGAGCGGAACCGAAAGCCCGGCGGCCAGGGCGAAGCCCCAGGAATGGCCAAGCCAGTTACCGATCAGGAAGCCCATCTGGCTGATCAGGATGAACGGCAGCCAGTCCTGCAGCACGGGCAGCCACTTGTCACGGCGCGGCACCGCCGGCTTGCCCTGGTTGAGGCGCTGGTACAACGCCTCGGCGCGACGGATCTGTTCGGCAGTGGGTTTGACCCGCACCGACTCGAAGCCGACGACCTGGTTGTTGTCGTAGATCGGCGTGACATAGGCGTTGACCCAGTAATGGTCGCCGGACTTGCAACGGTTCTTGACGATCCCCATCCACGGCTGGCCCTGTTTGAGCGTTTGCCACATATGGGCGAACACGGCAGGCGGAACGTCGGGATGGCGGACCAGGTTGTGCGGTGCGCCGGTCAGCTCTTCGCGGGTGAAACCACTGATATCGATGAAGGCATCGTTGCAGTAGGTAATCACGCCTTTGGCATTGGTGGTGGAGATCAACCGCTGCTGGGCAGGGAAAGTCCGTTCTCTCTGGGTAATCGGCTGGTTGTTACGCATGGCTTGTAAGTCCGCAGGGCTTTGGAGAGGTATCGGCAAGCCACGGCTTTTGTTGAATGGATATTTTTGTCAGATCGAGCGCCGCGCAGGCGGCGCCCGATCTCAGGAGCACCTGGAATCCAGAGCCAGACCTGCCGCCTCAGCCCGCGATCAGTTGGCGCAGCACATAATGCAGAATTCCACCCGCCTTGAAGTATTCAACCTCGTTCAGGGTGTCGATCCGGCACAGCACCTCGATCTGCTCCTGCTGCCCATCCGCGCGGGTGATGCGCAGGGGCAGGCTCATGCCGGGACGGATTTGCGCGCTGTCCAGGCCTAATACATCGATTTTCTCGTTCCCGGTCAGCCCCAGTTGCTTGCGATCGTGCCCGGCCGTGAACTGCAGCGGCAGTACACCCATGCCCACCAGGTTGGAGCGGTGGATGCGCTCGAAACTTTCCGCCAGCACAGCCTTGACCCCCAGCAGATTGGTGCCCTTGGCCGCCCAGTCGCGGCTTGAGCCGGTGCCGTATTCCTGGCCGGCGATCACCACCAGCGGGGTGCCTTCCTGCTGGTAGCGCATGGCCGCGTCATAGATCGACAGTTTGTCGCCGCTGGGGATGTGCAGGGTGTTGCCACCTTCCTCGCCCGCCAGCATTTCGTTGCGGATACGGATGTTGGCAAAGGTGCCACGCATCATCACCTCATGGTTGCCACGCCGTGAGCCATAGGAGTTGAAGTCGCGTGGCTCTACACCCTGCTCGCGCAGGTAACGTCCGGCGGGGCTGTCGGCCTTGATGTTGCCGGCGGGTGAAATGTGGTCGGTGGTCACCGAGTCGCCCAGCAGCGCCAGAATCCGCGCGTCATGAATGTCGGCGATCTGCGGCGGCGGGCCGCCGATGCCGTCGAAGAAGGGCGGGTGCTGGATATAGGTGGAGTCCGCCTGCCACACATAGGTCGCAGCCTGTGGCACCTCGATGGCTTGCCATTGGGCATCGCCGGCGAACACTTCGGCGTACTCCTTGTGGAACATTGCCGTGTCGACCTTGGCCACGGCCTCGGCGATTTCCTGCTGGGTGGGCCAGATGTCGCGCAGGTAGACAGGGTGGCCGTCCTTGCCGGTGCCGAGTGGGTCACGGGTAAGGTCCAGGCGCACGCTACCGGCCAGGGCGTAGGCCACTACCAGGGGCGGCGAGGCCAGCCAGTTGGTCTTGACCAAGGGGTGCACGCGTCCTTCGAAGTTGCGATTGCCGGACAGCACCGAGGCCACGGTCAGGTCGGCGCTGCCGATGGCCTTCTCGATCGGCTCGTCCAGCGGCCCGGAGTTGCCGATGCAGGTAGTGCAGCCGTAACCGACCAGGTCGAAGCCCAGCTGGTCGAGGTACGGGGTGAGCCCGGCTGCGTTGAAGTACTCGGTGACGACCTTGGAGCCCGGCGCCAGCGAGCTCTTGACCCACGGCTTGCGTTTCAGGCCTTTTTCCAGGGCCTTTTTCGCCACCAGGCCGGCGGCCATCATCACGCTGGGGTTGGAGGTGTTGGTGCACGAGGTGATCGCGGCGATTACCACGGCCCCATCACGCAGGGTGTGAGTCTGCTCCTGATGGGTGTAATCAATCTCGCCGGCCTGATCGGCGTTGCCCACCGCCACGCCACCGCCGCCTTCGCTTTCCAGGCGGCCGACTTCCTTGGCCAGCGGTTTGGGTTGCAGCTCGATGAAATGGTTGAAGGCTTGGCTGACCTCGCCCAGCGCCACACGGTCCTGCGGCCGTTTCGGCCCGGCCAGGCTGGCTTCGACCTGGTGCATGTCCAGCGCCAGGCTGTCGCTGAACAGCGGCTCCTGGCCCGGCAGGCGCCACAGGCCTTGGGTTTTGCAGTATTGCTCGACCAGTTGCACGGTCGCCTCGGGGCGGCCGGAAAGGCGCAGGTAGTCCAGTGTGACCTGGTCGACCGGGAAGAACCCACAGGTGGCGCCGTATTCGGGGGCCATGTTGGCAATGGTAGCGCGGTCGGCCAAGGGCAGCTCAGCCAGGCCGTCGCCGTAGAATTCCACGAACTTGCCCACCACGCCTTTCTTGCGCAGCATCTGGGTGACTGTCAGCACCAGGTCGGTGGCGGTGATGCCTTCGCGCAACTTGCCGGTCAGCTTGAATCCAATCACTTCAGGGATCAGCATCGACACGGGCTGGCCGAGCATGGCTGCCTCTGCCTCGATGCCGCCGACACCCCAGCCTAGTACGCCAAGGCCATTGATCATGGTGGTGTGCGAATCGGTGCCGACCAGCGTGTCGGGGAAGGCATAGGTGCGGCCATCTGCTTCGCGGGTCCAGACCGTGCGGCCCAGATATTCCAGGTTCACCTGGTGGCAGATGCCGGTACCCGGCGGCACCACGCGGAAGTTGTCAAAGGCGCTCTGGCCCCAACGCAGGAACGCGTAGCGCTCGCCATTGCGCTGCATTTCGATATCGACGTTTTCGCTGAATGCCTGCGGGGTGCCGTAGCGGTCGACCATCACCGAGTGGTCGATGACCAGGTCAACGGGGGACAGCGGGTTGATCCGCTGTGGGTCGCCACCGGCCTTGGCCATGGCCGCGCGCATGGCGGCCAGGTCGACCACCGCCGGCACGCCGGTAAAGTCCTGCATCAGCACCCGTGCCGGGCGGTACTGGATTTCGCGATCGGAGCGCCGATCGCTCAGCCACTGGGCGACGGCGCGCAGGTCGTCGCCGCTGACGGTCTTGCCGTCTTCCCAGCGCAGCAGGTTTTCCAGCAGCACCTTCAGCGACATGGGCAGGCGCTGCAGATCACCCAGCTGGCGGGCAGCCTCAGCAAGGCTGAAGTAATGGTAGGTCTGATCGCCGACCTTGAGGGGCTTGAGGGTGTTCAGGCTATCGAGCGAGGGCATTGCCAACTCCTTCTGCGCCGGTGCCCGGCAATTACTCAGGGTTTGCCGGTAGCACCGTTGTGTATCGGTCCGCACGGCACGGACCTGGCTGAATGGTCAGGTTAGACCGGTTTATGGCCCCTGACCCTTTTCTGGACCGGCGGGGCGTGTCGCAGGTTCCGAACTTCCTTTATCATCGCCGCCCTGCCGGCGCCTGTTGCGCGCCCGCCGTAGTGGAGTGAGAGATGAATACCCTGTTCATGCATTGCCGGCCCGGTTTCGAGGGCGAGGTGTGCGCCGAAATCAGCGAACACGCCGCCCGCCTGGGTGTTGCTGGCTATGCCAAAGGCAAGCCGCAAAGCGCCAGTGCCGAGTTTGTCTGCAGCGAGGACGGCGGTGCCGAGCGCTTGATGGGGGAGTTGCGCTTCAACCAGCTGATTTTCCCGCGGCAGTGGGCCCGTGGTGGTTTTGTCGAGCTGCCGGAAACCGACCGCATCAGTGTGCTGCTGGCCCATTTGGCCGACATGCCGGTGTTCGGCAGCCTGTGGCTGGAGGTGCTGGACAGCAACGATGGCAAGGAACTGTCCACCTTTTGCCGCAAGTTCGAAGTGCCGCTGCGCAAGGCCATGGAAAAAGCCGGCCGCCTGGTCGACGACGCCAACCGGCCACGGCTGCTGCTGACCTTTATCAGCGGCCGGCGGGTATTTGCCGGTGTTGCCGCCGCCAACAACAGCGCGCTGTGGCCCATGGGCATTCCGCGCCTGAAGTTTCCCCGCGAGGCGCCCAGTCGTTCGACCCTCAAGCTGGAAGAGGCCTGGCACCAGTTCATCCCGCGCGAGCAGTGGGAGCAGCGTCTGGGCGATGACATGACCGGTGTCGACCTGGGTGCCTCGCCGGGTGGCTGGACGTACCAGCTGGTTCGCCGGGGGATGCTGGTGACGGCCATCGATAACGGGCCGATGGCCGAAAGCCTGATGGACACCGGGCTGGTCCAGCACCTGATGGCTGATGGGTTTACCTGGCAGCCGAAGCATCCGGTGGACTGGATGGTGTGCGACATTGTCGAGAAGCCGGCGCGCACTACCTCGCTGATCGAGACCTGGCTGGGGGAGGGGTTGTGTCGCGAGGCGGTGGTCAACCTGAAGCTGCCGATGAAGCAGCGTTATGCCGAAGTGCGGCGGTTGCTTGATCGCATGGAGGCGACGTTCAAGGCGCGCAAGATTCGGGTGTCGATTGCTTGCAAGCAGCTGTATCACGATCGGGAGGAAGTGACCTGTCACTTGCGCAGGCTTGATCTGAAGGCGCGCTGAGCGTGAGAGCTTGAAGCTTGAAGCTTGAAGTTTGAAGTTTGAAACTTATGCGCCGGTTTTGATGCAGCGAACAGTCCATTTGCGATGGCGACGCTTACTCACCTTTTCGCCCTTACGGCGAGTCACTTTTTTTCTTGGAAAAAAGTAACCAAAAACCGCTCGCTCCCATCATCCGGCCCCTACGCTGCGCTTCGGGGTCCCCTCACTCCGGCCTTGCTCCCGGGAGGACCGCGCTGCAGGCCCCATCCTGGGGCCCAGCGCTTGACGGGCATCCATGCCCGTCACCTCCCTCCGCAAGGCCTGCGTTCGGCCTCCTGAAGTCGCGAAGATCAAGATCAAGATCAAGATCTACAGCAACAGCAACAGCAACAGCAACAGCAACAGCAACAGCTTCTGCTCTTGCTTTGCTTCGGCTTTTGCTTCTAAGCGCGCGATAGTCCAGGCGACACAGGTTGCGACTTCAGGAGGCCGAGCGCAGGGCTTGCGGAGGGAGGTGACGGGCATGGATGCCCGTCAAGCGCTGGGCCCCAGGATGGGGCCTGCAGCGCGGTCCTCCCGGGAGCAAGCCCGGAGCGAGGGAACCCCGCAGCGCAGCGTAGGGGCCGGATGATGGGAGCGGGCGGTTTTGGTTACTTTTGCCAAGACAAAAGTGACCCGCCGTAAGGGCGGAAAGGTGACTCAGCGCCACCCTCGCTAACGAATGTCTACTTGATGTGAATGCCCATGGCTTGAACCTTGAACTTGAACTTGAACTTGAACTTGAACCTGAACCTGAACTTGAACCTGAACCTTGGAGCCAGGTTCGCAGCCGGTGCTTGGACGACGTCGCGCGATGCGCGACAATGACGATCATTTGCGGAGCCCCACATGACCGACTTCACCCCTGACGCCGTCCTCGACGCCACCGGCCTGAACTGCCCGGAACCTGTAATGATGCTGCACCAGCACGTACGTGACCTGGCCGCCGGTGGCCTGCTCAAGGTCATCGCCACCGACCCGTCGACCCGCCGCGACATCCCCAAATTCTGCAACTTCCTCGGCCACGAACTGCTTCAGCAGCAAGAAGACGCCGGCACATTCCTGTACTGGATCCGCAAGAAAGCCGACTGAAACGCTCTGGAACACGCCCCACGTTGCGCCTACACTGCGTTCCCCAGACAGGAGAGCGCCATGCTGATAGTTGCCGACGAGAACATCCCGCTGCTCGATGCCTTCTTCCAGGGTTTCGGTGAAATACGCCGCTACCCCGGCCGAAGCCTCGATGCCGCCAGCGTAAAGGATGCCGACATCCTGCTGGTGCGGTCAGTAACCAAAGTCGACCGTCAGTTGCTCGAAGGCAGCCGGGTACGCTTTGTAGGCACCTGCACCATCGGCACCGATCACCTGGACCTGGACTACTTTGCCGAAGCCGGCATCCGCTGGAGCAGCGCGCCGGGCTGCAATGCCCGCGGCGTCGTCGATTACGTGCTGGGCAGCCTGCTGACCCTGGCCGAACTGGATGGCGTGGCACTGCCCGAGCGCACCTACGGCGTGGTCGGCGCCGGTGAAGTCGGCGGTCGCCTGGTGCGCGTGCTGCACGGGCTGGGCTGGAACGTGATGGTGTGCGACCCGCTGCGCCAGGCCGCCGAAGGTGGCGATTACGTCAGCCTCGAAACCATCCTTCAACGATGCGATGTGATCAGCCTGCATACTCCGTTGCAGCACGCTGGCGAGCACCCGACCTGGCACTTGCTGGGCCAGGCGCAACTGGCCCAGCTTCGTCCGGGTGCCTGGCTGGTAAACGCCAGCCGCGGTCCGGTGGTGGACAACGCCGCCCTGCGCGAACTGCTACTGGACCGTGAGGACGTGCATGCGGTGCTGGATGTGTGGGAGGGCGAACCGCAGGTCGACCTGCAACTGGCCGACCTGTGCACCCTGGCTTCGCCACACATCGCCGGTTACAGCCTCGACGGCCGCCAGCGTGGCACGGCGCAGATCTACCAGGCGCTGTGCCGCTTCCTGGGGGTGGACGAGCAAGTGCAGCTGGCTGATCTGCTACCCCGGCCGTCGCTCGCGCAGATCGAGCTGGATGCCAGCACAGACCTGGCCTGGGCGCTGGCGACACTGTGCCGCGCGGTGTACGACCCACGTCGGGACGATGCTGATTTCCGTCGCAGCCTCAGCGACGACCCGCAGCAACAGCGGGCGGCGTTTGACCAGTTGCGCAAGCAGTATCCGCCCCGGCGCGAGATCGAGGGGTTGGCGGTGCGCTTGCGTGGGGAGTCACCACAGCTTGCGCAGCTGGTCAGCGCTTTGGGTGGCGTGCTGGTCTGACAGAGTATTGCAAGCTCTACCGGCCTCTTCGCGGGTGAACCCGCTCCCACAGCAACCTGACCTGGCTCAGGTCCTGTGGAATCCCTGTGGGAGCGGGTTCACCCGCGAAGAGGCCGGCACAGTATTCAGGCAAATAAAAACCCGGCGCGAAGGCCGGGTTGCAATAAATTCGCCGATCAACCTTTGCGCACGCGCTCGCGCCGGCTTTTTTCCAGGTCCTCGCAGGCCTGCTGGATCATCTGCTCGGTGATTGGCACTTCGCGCCCCTGGCCGTCGATGATCGAACCGCACACCTGCGGTTGCGGGGTGGTCCGGGGCTTCTGGTTGTCGCTGTTGTGCTGCAAGCTCATGCATTGTCTCCTCATCAGGTACAAGCTCAAGGTAACCTTGCGCCGTGACTGGCCTGTGACAGCGGCCGCATCCCGGCACAACCAGTCCAACAGAAACCAGGATAAACCTCCATAGCCAGGTTAGATCGATCGGTTATAGCAACCTGCACCCGTTCCCACGGCCTGGATGAGTGGTAGTCTGCGGCTTCCCCGCCATTGTGGTTGCAGTCATGCCCGAATCGGTTTCCCCGCGCCAACGCCGGGCCTTGCGCCTGGCCTGGCAGTTCGTTCGCCCTTATCGCCGCCAGGTGCTGCTGGCCTTGCTGGCGCTGGTGGTCACTGCCGGCATTACCCTGTCGATGGGCCAAGGCATACGCCTGCTGGTGGACCAGGGGTTCATGACCCGCTCCGCGCACCAGCTCAACCAGACCATCGGGTTGTTCCTGCTGCTGGTGCTGGCTTTGGCTGTGGGCACGTTCAGCCGTTTCTACCTGGTATCGTGGATTGGCGAGCGTTGCGTGGCCGATATTCGCCGTGCCGTGTTCGACCACCTGATCGGCCTGCACCCGGGGTTTTTCGAAGACAACCGCAGCTCCGAAATCCAGTCGCGGCTGACCGCCGACACCACCTTGCTGCAATCGGTGATCGGCTCATCGTTGTCGATGTTCCTGCGCAACGCGCTGATGGTCATCGGCGGTGTGGTGCTGCTGTTCATCACTAACCCCAAGCTCACCAGTATCGTGGTGGTGGCCTTGCCGCTGGTGCTGGCGCCGATCCTGCTGTTTGGCCGCCGGGTACGCAGCCTGTCGCGGCAAAGCCAGGACCGGGTGGCGGATGTGGGCAGCTACGTGGCCGAAACCCTGGGGCAGATCAAGACCGTGCAGGCCTACAACCACCAGGGGTTGGACCGCCAGTTGTTCGCAGGCACGGTCGAGGCGGCGTTTGCCGTGGCCCGGCAGCGCATTGCCCAGCGTGCCTGGTTGATCACCCTGGTCATCGTACTGGTGCTGGGGGCGGTCGGGGTGATGTTGTGGGTAGGTGGCATGGACGTCATCGCCGGGCGCATATCCGCCGGCGAGCTGGCGGCATTCGTGTTCTACAGCCTTATCGTGGGCAGCGCTTTCGGCACGCTCAGCGAAGTGATCGGCGAGTTGCAACGTGCAGCGGGGGCTGCCGAACGCATCGCCGAACTGCTGGCTGCGCGTAGCGCAATCCTGCCCCCGACCACGGCGCTGACACTGCCGCAGCAGCGCGCCAGCGGGCGCATCGAGCTGCAGGAGTTGGTGTTTGCCTACCCTTCACGGCCATCGGTGGCGGCTATCGATGGCCTCAGCCTGGCCATCGAGCCTGGGCAGACCGTGGCCCTGGTAGGCCCGTCGGGGGCAGGCAAGTCGACCCTGTTCGATTTGCTGCTGCGCTTTTACGACCCCCAGCAAGGGCGCATCCTGCTCGATGGCCAGGCGATCACCGCGCTCGACCCCGACCAGTTGCGCCGGCAGTTCGCCCTGGTGGCGCAAAACCCCTCACTGTTTCGTGGCACGGTCGAGGCCAATATTCGCTACGGCCGGCCCGACGCGACCATGGCCGAGGTCGAAGCCGCGGCCAAGGGCGCCCATGCCGATGAATTCATCCGCCAGCTGCCGCAGGGCTACCAGACGCCACTGGGCGAGGGCGGCATCGGCTTGTCGGGTGGGCAGCGGCAACGCCTGGCGATTGCCAGGGCGCTGTTGGTCGACGCGCCGATCCTGTTGCTGGACGAAGCCACCAGTGCCCTCGATGCGCAGAGCGAACACCTGATCCAGCAGGCGCTGCCCAGCCTGATGGCCGGGCGCACCACCCTTGTGATCGCGCATCGACTGGCTACGGTGCAGCATGCCGAGCGTATTGCGGTCATCGACAAGGGCCGGCTGGTGGCAGTGGGCACTCATCGCCAGTTGATCGAGGAAAGCCCGCTTTATGCGCGGTTGGCCGCTTTGCAGTTCACTTCGGGGTAGGCTGTCGTTGCTCTGTAATATTTCTGTAGTAATTGCCTGAGAGTATTCAACTCAACTGTTGCGTAAGTGCTCGACCTGGCTGCCATTGCTTGATGGCAGCTTTTTTTTGGCCCGCTTTCTCCCCCTGGTTCCGAGACCCTCGATGTTGCGTAAATCCCTCAGAGTGCAAATTCTCTCGCTGCTCGGTGGCAGCCTGGTCGCGATGCTGCTGATCGCCCTGGTGTGCTTCCAGTTCCTGTCGTCGAGCGTGCGCAGTTATGCCGAACTGGTCGACGGGCCCCTGCGTGCCTCGCAATTGATCGACGAGGCCAACCTGCAGTTCAAGATCCAGGTGCAGGAATGGAAGAACGTGCTGTTGCGCGGGCGCCAGCCGGCTGACATGGACAAGTACTGGCAGCAGTTCCAGGCCCGCGAACAGCAGGTGCAACAACTGCTCGGGCAACTGATCGACAGCAGCGATGCGCGGCTCAAGGCGCCGCTGCAGCAGCTGCGCGAGACCCATCGCCAGCTGGGCCAGGCCTACGCGCAAGGCCGGCAGGCGTTTCTCGCTGCGGGGGGCGACCCGGTAGCGGGCGACCAGGCGGTGAAGGGGGTTGACCGCGCCGCCAGCGAGCAGATGAGCGAGCTGGTCGAGCAACTGCGGGCGGACGCGAGCCAGCGTGCGGCCCGCATCAATGCCAGCGCCGACCGCACCGTATGGCTGGGCCTGCTGGTGATGCTGGCCTCGGCGGTACTGGTGGGGCTGCTCAGCCTGTGGCTGGTGAACCGCAGCCTGATCGAGCCGATTCGCCAGTTGATCGAGTATGTCGCGCAGCTTAGCCAGGGCCGTTTCGCCGCCCGTGTCGACAGCCGCCGCGAGGACGAACTGGGGCGCCTGGCGCGGGCGGCCAACACCCTGCGCGACTTCCTCGCCGACACCGTAGGCCGGCTGCAGGACAACGCCCAGGAACTGGAAGGCGCCAGCGGCCAGTTGCGCAGCATTGCCGGGGACATGGCCCGAGGTACCCACGACCAGTTCCAGCGTACCGACCAGGTGGCCACGGCCATGCACGAGATGTCCGCTACCGCCCAGGAAGTCGCCCGCCATGCCGCGGAAGCCGCCCGCGCGGCGGATGATGCCGACCACAGCGCCCAGGCGGGCGAACAGGTCATGCAGCAGACCATCGACATCATTGGCGTGGTCAACCGCGAAATCGCTGGCACGGCGGCGGTGATCCGCGACCTGGAACATGACAGCACGCGCATCGGCAAGGTGCTTGAAGTGATCCGCGGCATTGCCGAACAAACCAACCTGCTGGCACTCAATGCGGCCATCGAAGCGGCCCGCGCGGGGGAGGCCGGGCGTGGCTTTGCGGTCGTGGCCGACGAAGTACGCAGCCTGGCCCAGCGCACGGCGGCATCGATTGCCGAGATCCACCAGATCATCGAAGCGGTGCAGTCGGGGGCGGTGGAAGCGGTCAAGGCCATTGAAAGCGGCCAGCAGCGCAGTGAGGAAGGGGCCGAGCAGGTGCAGCAGGCCGGGCAGATGCTGCAGCGCATCACCCTGGCAGTGGAGGCGATCCGCGACATGAACCGGCAGATCGCCACGGCGGCCGAGGAACAGACCAGCGTGGCCGAGGACATCTCGCGCAACCTGATCGAAATCACCCGCATTGCCACAGCCAACCAGGAAGCGGTGCAGCACACCGAACAGGCAGGGCAGCGCCTGCATGGGCTGTCGGGGCAGCTGGGTGAGGTCACCTCGCGCCTGAGCGCCTGACCGGGCACTAAAAAGCCCGCGCAAGGCGGGCTTTTTGAGCAGGATCTGGTCGGAGAGACAGGATTCGAACCTGCGGCCTTCTCGTCCCGAACGAGACGCGCTACCTGGCTGCGCTACACTCCGATGGCGAAAATCCTACTGCATCCCGTTTTGGCCCGCAAGCCCTTGTCGTTCAACGGCCGCTGACCAAAACAGGCGACTTGATCAGAGCTCTTTGACGGTGCGGATCTGGTCCTTGTTCAGGCGCGTGCGCTTGCCGTCCAGTTGCTCGAATTCGTAGAAGCCAGAGTCTTCATCATAGGAGGGTTTGTCGGTTGCCTGGATTTCGCGGCCATCATTGAGGGTGATGACGCTTGGGGTCGAGCAGCCGGCGAGGGCGCCCAGGCCCAGGGCGAGCAGGAAAGCGGGGAGGGTCCGTTTGATCATCGTGTTTCTCCAGTGCGATGGTGCCAGATGACAGTTATGACGCAACACGTTGGTGCAAGTTCCTTTTCAGTGCAGCATAGCGACAAATCCGTCCCGTTGATCCAGGGCAAGGCAGCTGGTCGCCACGCTGGGAAAGGTGCGCTGTGATATAACTGCGGCCATCCCATCTTCTTGTGACGGACCCCATGAAAGCCAAGGCAGATACCCCTTTCGTGCCGCTGCACATCGCCGTGCTGACGGTCAGTGACACCCGCACCTTCGACACCGACACCTCCGGCCAGCTGTTCGTCGACCGCCTGAGCGCAGCCGGCCATCGCCTGGCCGAGCGCGTGCTGCTGAAGGACGACCTGTACAAGATCCGCGCCCAGGTCGCCACCTGGATCGCCGATGACAACGTGCAAGTGGTGCTGATCACCGGCGGCACCGGTTTCACCGGCCGCGACAGCACGCCCGAAGCCGTGGCCTGCCTGCTGGACAAGCAGGTGGACGGTTTTGGCGAGCTGTTCCGGCAGATTTCCGTAGCGGACATTGGCACCTCCACCGTGCAGTCGCGCGCGCTGGCCGGGCTGGCCAACGGCACCCTGGTGTGCTGCCTGCCGGGGTCTACCAACGCCGTGCGCACCGGCTGGGACGGTATCCTCGCCGAGCAGCTCGACGTCCGTCATCGCCCGTGCAACTTCGTGCCGCACCTGAAGCAGGCAGCGGCCTGTGACAGCCGTGGCTGAGGCTAACCAGGCCCGGCCGCTGATGCCGGTGGAACAGGCCCTGGAGCAGCTGCTGGCGTTAGCCGAGGCGGCACCGATCGGCGAGACCGAGAACCTGCCGCTGGCCGAGGCCGAAGGCCGTGTGCTGGCCACCGACCTGGTGGCCTCGCTCGATCTGCCGCCCTGGCCGAACAGTGCCATGGACGGTTATGCCCTGCGCCTGGCCGATTGGCAGGGCCAGGCGTTGCCGGTCAGCCAGCGGATTTTCGCCGGCCATGCACCGCAGCCTCTGCAACCGGGCACCTGTGCGCGCATCTTTACCGGGGCGCCAGTACCGGAAGGTGCCGACTGTGTCGAGATGCAGGAAAACACCGAGGTGCTTGAAGACGGCCGGGTGCGCTTTCTGGAGCCGTTGCAAGCCCAGCAGAACATTCGCCCTCAGGGCCAGGAAACCCGTAAAGGCGAGCAGGTGATGAGCGCCGGGACCCGGCTGGGGCCGATCGAGCTTGGTCTGGCTGCCACATTGGGCCATGGCCGCCTGGACGTGGTCCGCAAAGTGCGCGTGGCGGTGCTCTCCACCGGTGACGAACTGGTCGAACCCGGCCTGCCGCTGGGGCCTGGGCAAATCTACAACAGCAACCGTCGGCTGTTGGTCAGCTGGTTGCAGAGGCTGGGCTGTGAGGTAGTCGATGCCGGCATCCTGCCGGATGACCTGGCTCTTACCCGTGCCTGCCTGGCCGGGCTGGGCGGGGTCGACCTGATCCTGTCTACCGGCGGGGTCTCGGTGGGCGAGGCCGACTACCTGGGTGCGGCCCTGCGCGAAGCCGGCGAGCTGGCCTTGTGGAAGCTGGCGATAAAACCGGGCAAACCGCTGACCTTCGGGCACTTCCGGGGCGTGCCGGTGATCGGGCTGCCTGGCAATCCGGCCTCGACCCTGGTCACGTTCGGCCTGCTGACCCGTCCCTATCTGCTGCGGCGCCAGGGTGTGGTGGATGTCACGCCGCTGCGTTTCGACATGCCGGCAGGCTTCGACTGGCCCAAGGCGGGAACACGTCGCGAGTACTTGCGGGCGCGCATCGAGCAGGGCCAGGTGCGCATCTACAAGAACCAGAGTTCGGGAGTGCTGCGCAGCGCGGCGTGGGCCGAAGGGCTGGTGGAGGTGCGCGAAGGCAGCACGCCGAAGCAGGGCGACAGTGTGCCGTTCATCCCGTTCAGCGAGCTACTTGGCTGAGCGCTCCAGCCACGCACTGGCCAGCGGCGCGGTCTGGGCCGATGCCGCCTGGGTCAGGCGCATGTGCACGTTCTCCAGTTGCTGCGCGGCCACGCTCCAGTCGTGGCGCTGGCGGGCGAACAGGCGCCCGGCATCGCTCAACTGGCTCATGCGCCAGGGCTGATTGAGCAACTGGGTGATCAGCAGCGCCAGCTGGTCGCTGTCATCACTGCCCAGGTAGTGCTCGCCGTTGTTGGCCGATAGGCCCGAGACGCCTTTGCCGGTAGTGATCACCGGCAGCCCGGCGGCCATCGCTTCGAGGATTTTCACCTTGGAGCCGCCGGCGTAACGCAGCGGCGCAAAGAACAGCGCCGAACGCCGCTGCAGTTCACGCAGGTCTGGGCGGTAGCCAAGCCATTCGATGCGTGGGTCGTTCCAGTGCAGTTTCCAGCTTGCCGGCATGGCATTCCCGGCGATCGCCAGGCGCACCGCCGGGTTGCTCATCCACACCTGCGGCATGATGTCTTCCAGAGCCCACTCGATGGCCTCCAGATTGGCGCCATACTCGAAGTTGCCGACAAACAGCAGGCGCTGGCTGTGCAGGGCGGGTTGCACGTGCTGGTAGAAATCACAGTCCACGCCATTGACCACCACGTTCACCGGGCGCCCGCTGATTTGCTCTATCAACTCTGCATCGTGGGCGCTGACCGCCACCAGTTCGGTGGGCTGGCGCAGCACCCGGTGTTCCCAGCGCCGGTAGCGCCAGCGGTCAAAGGCATTGAGCGGGCGCAACCACAGCGGCAGGCGGTCGTGGCTGGCACCGCCCATCACCGACTCCAGCGTGTGCTCGCTGAGCATGTAGGGCAGCCCGCGGGCCTGAAGGGCTTTTTCGAAGGGCTGGAAGCTGTAGCTGTGCTCGATCTGGATCACATCCCAGGGCTCGTCCAGCAACTGCTCGAAACGGTGTCGCAGACAAGGCGACAGGCCATTGATGATCGCGCGCATGGGGTAGTCGATGATGGGTGAGGCAAGCAGGTTGAGCGGGCTGTGCAGCGCACGGCGTGGCAGCACGATCAACCGTTCGACCAACGGCTCCAGGGCATCGCGGGCGGCATCGCTTAGGGGGATTTTCGACTGCACCAACAGGGTGATGCGGTGGCCGTGCTGTGCCAATGCACGTAGCAGGTGGTATTGCCGGGTCTTGCTGCCGCTGGTAGTGGGCCAGGGCAGGTATGGCAAGGTCCAGAGAATGCGCATGACGCGAAATCCTCGCTGAAGGCTGCGGATACGGGGCGCGTCCATGGCACTAGAGGGTATTTGCTGAGCATAGACGGGCATTCCGAAGCGTGGGAAAAATGACCGCCCGGCGCGATCAATTGCCTTGCTCGGAGCGGCTTGATGCCAGCCAGTCAAGCAATTGGTGCCGCTTTGCGGCCCATCGCCGGCAAGCCAGGTTCCCACAAGTACGGCGCATGGCTTGCCGGCGAGGGGCTGTGCAGCAGCCCCATTAGCCCCTGACTGGCAGCAGGGCCTGGCCTGTTTTTTTCAGGTGGCATGCAACGATCGATAGGCAGCAGTGGTCGAGATCAGGGTTGGCCAACTTACGGAGACGCGCACATGCAAGGGCGCAAGGCAATGCTGATCCTGCACGGCAAACAGGCAATGAACGAAGAACTGCGCAGTGCCGTGCACGACCTGCGCGATAGCGGCTGGGCGCTGGATGTGCGGGTCACCTGGGAGGCGGGTGACGCCCAGCGCCTGGTCGCTGAAGCGCTGGCGGCGGATTACACGCACATTGTCGCCGGTGGCGGGGACGGCACATTGCGTGATGTGGCCGAGGCCATGGGGCTGGCGGGGACCGAGGCCAGCCTGGCGCTGTTGCCGCTGGGTACCGCGAACGATTTCGCCAAAGCCGCCGGCATCCCCCTGGAGCCCGCCACGGCACTGGCCCTGCTGAACGTTCCGGCACAGCCAATCGACCTGGGCCAGGCCGGCGACCAGTTGTTCCTCAACATGGCCACGGGGGGCTTTGGCAGCCAGGTAACGGCCAATACTTCCGAAGACTTGAAAAAGGTACTGGGCGCCGCCGCTTACCTGTTCACCGGGCTGTCGCGCTTCAGCGAGCTGCAGGCAGCTTCGGTGGAGCTCCAAGGGCCGGACTTTCACTGGCAAGGGGACTTGCTGGCGCTGGGCATCGGCAATGGCCGCCAGGCGGGAGGCGGCCAGGCGCTGTGCCCGGAGGCTGTGGTCAACGACGGCTTGCTCGACATCGCCATCCTGCCCGCGCCGCAAGAGGTGGTGGGTGCGCTACGCGACTTGCTGGTCGGTGATGGCCTGTTCGTGCGGGCCAGGTTGCCCTGGGTCGAGATCAAGAGCTCGCGGGGCCTGGACATCAACCTTGATGGCGAACCCTTGCAGGCCGACAACCTGCGCTTTCAGGCCAGGCCTGCTGCGCTGCGCCTGCACCTGCCGGCAGGGTCGCCCTTGCTCAGTCGTCCAGGCTGATGATTTTCTCGCGCACGGCGAACAGCACCAGGCCCGCCACGTCATGAATCTGCAGGCGCTTCATGATCTGCGAGCGGTGGGTTTCCACCGTCTTGATCGAAAGGCCAAGCCCGGCGGCGATTTCCCGGGTGGATTTGCCGCGCACGATCAGGCGCAGGATTTCAAGCTGGCGGGCGGTGAGGTTGTGCCGCTCGCCACCGCCTTGCTTGCCCGGCTTGGTGTGCCGTAGCGCCTGGTTGATGACGGTATGGGCGATGGCCGGGCTGAGGTAGCGCTCGCCGTTGCGCACCGCTCCCAGGGCCTGCTCAAGCTCGGCGGCGCTGGTGTCCTTGAGCAAGTAACCATGCGCGCCGCTTTCCAGCGCACGCATGATCAGGTCTGGATCGGTGTGCATCGACAGGATCAGTACCTTGCAGGTACTGCCGCTGGCACGCAGCTGGGTGAGTGCGTCCAGGCCGCTGGTCGAACGCATGGAGATGTCCAGCAAGGCGATGTCCGGCGCCAACGTGCGCACCTGCTCAAGCAGCTGGTTGCCGTCGTCGGCTTCGCCGATCACGTCATAGCCGGGGATGTCGCAGACCAGCGCGCGGACCCCGGCACGAATCAGCGAATGGTCGTCCACCAGCAGCAATCTACAGGTCATGTGCAGCAGTACTCCTGGCGCGTTGCTGGGTGCGCGCAGCCCACGGGAACACCGCCTCGATCCGCGTCCCCGCGCCAAGGTGGCTGGTGATGTCGAGGCGGCCCTGCAGCGCCGTGACCCGATCTTGCATGCCGGCCAGGCCACGCTGGCCGGCGTTGTCCGGATGCGGGCCGGGAACGAAACCACGGCCATCATCATGGATCGACAGCGCCAGCCCCTCGGCAGTGCGTTGCAAGCGGATGACCAGATTGTGGGCCTGGGCGTGGCGCAACATGTTGGTCACGGCTTCCTGGGTGATACGGAACACGGCCATGGCCACGTCCTCGTCGATACCGCCCAGGCGCTGATTGCACGCCAGGCTCCAATGCACGTCGCTGCTGGCCAGGGTGCGCACAAGGTGCGCGCGCAGGCCCGCTTCCAGGCCAAGGCTGGCCAGTTGCCGCGGGTTGAGCAGGGCAGACACGTCGCGCACGTTGCCCAAGGTGTCATCCAGGGTGTTGCGCAGTGCGTCGCAGTGGCCCTGCAGCTCATCCGGCATGCGCCGTTGCAGCCACTGCAATTGCAGCTTGGCGGCGGTGAGCAGCTGGCCGATGTCGTCGTGCAGTTCCCGGCTCAGGTGCTGCCGTTCGTCTTCCTGCACCTTCAGCATGCGCTCGGCCAGCTCTGCCGGGCGCAGGCTGATCGATCTCGCGCTCAGGCCCAGATGCACGGCCGCACACAGCGTGGCGGCCAGCTGCAGTATCACCAGGCTGGTCGGGATGACCTGGTCGGCCAGGTACAGCACCACGTTGGCGACCAGCGAGGCCACGCACAGCCCGACCGTCGTCCAGCGCAGCAGGGCAGCACGGGAGCAACAACGCAAAGAAGTTTTCAAGCGTGGGAACATAGTTGGGGAAGCCACTGAAGTAGTGCTGATGGAGGCCTTGCACAATGCTGGTCAGAGGCTTTGGCGCAGTACTTTCGACGTTTTTTCGAGCATGTGATCTTTCAACCTTTGTTCAGGTTGCAAGCGTCTGTAGGGGCGCATATTACCACTTCGCATTGCATCGGTCGCGGCTGGGTAATGCTTTGAAACGCCTGCTGGTCGGGGGTTGGCGGCTAGCAAAATGCCATCTCTTGATTGGCTGGCATGCACTTGCCATGTAACTTGCTCGGCAAGGCTTCAACTTGGCCCGTCCGAAGGCGGCCGAACTTGGATGAACTTTCCAAGTTCGACCAGGGTGGAGCTTGAATAAGCGTGCTTAGTTACACTTTGCGTCGGGTTAGTGTGTACGCGACGCGCGGCTCTGGTATGGGGGAGGCGCCGTGTCCGTATGGGGGTGGATGCACACGCTGCCTTGTTCGTCACAGGAGCCGCAGGCGGGTGCGAAGGGTTGTTGCACGACCTTGGCCAATTCGCTCAGCAGCACCAGCTGCTCGCCGATGTCCAGGTTGAGACGCCCGGTGCGGCGGTCGGCCAGCTCCAGCTGCCAGGCCAGCAAGGTCAGGCATGCCGCTGTCGCGGGCAGGGCTTCACGTTGCAGGTGGCCGCCATGACACACCGGGGCGAGCAATTGTTGCAAGGCGGTGGTGTAGTGAGCGACTTCACGCAGGCCCAGGCGCGTGGCCTTTCGGGCAAGGCTGTCGAGGGCGTTGCCCAGGCCGTGGCAAGCGTCCGGGTCGTTGTCGATCAGTTCCAGATGCTGCAGGCATTCCTGTGCCTGGGTCAGCAGTAGCTGGGCATCCAGCATGAAGCCCTGCAGGGCTTCATCGAACGATAAGGCAGTGTCCATCTTCAGGTCCCCGCGCGTGAGGTAGGCGCAGGGGGTGGGCACGCCAAAACGATAGCTAGCAAAAGCCTGACTCCATTCATGCAATGAGAATGGCGTCACATTAATGGCTAAAGGATATCGCGAACATCAGGTTACGCCCGATTGCCGCTAAGGGTTTCCCTGATGCGGGGCTAAGGCGGGGAACTTTTGCGACCCCTTCGATTTACCCTGGGACGCCCGCAGTAAAGCATGATGGTAAAGTGATATCAATTGTCTTTGGCGCATTTTCCGACAAGGGTCAAGGTGTGCGCGAAGCCGCCGATAACGCTTGAATGATTACACTTTTTTCGACTGAAGCCTGGGGGTTTTCCAATGGCCGGCATTCTCGACACGGTAGACCAACGTACACAATTGGTGGGTGAGAACCGCCTGGAAATTCTGATGTTCCGCCTGGCAGGCCGTCAGTTGTTCGCGATCAACGTGTTCAAGGTCCAGGAAGTGCTGCAGCTGCCCAAGCTGACCCTGATGCCTCAGCGTCATGCCTTCGTCTGTGGTGTGGTCAACCTGCGGGGGCAGACCTTGCCGGTGATCGACCTGTCCCAGGCGATCGGCATGCGCCCGCTGCAGCCGACGCCGGACAGCACCATCATCGTCACCGAATACAACCGCTCGGTGCAGGCGTTTCTGGTGGGGGGGGTCGACCGCATCGTCAACATGAACTGGGAATCGATCATGCCGCCGCCTTCCAGTGCCGGGCGCCAGCACTACCTGACCGCCATCACCAAGGTCGATGAGCAGCTGGTGGAGGTGATCGATGTGGAGAAAGTGCTGGCCGAGATCGTACCGTACAACGCCCGGGTGTCTGGCGAAAAGCTCGCCGACCCGGTGCTGGCCCGCGCCTGCGGCCGCGAGGTCCTGCTTGTGGACGACTCCAGCGTGGCCCTGGCGCAGTTGCGCGACACCTTGTCCCAGCTGGGCATGAAGCTGCACGTGGCCAGTGATGGCCTGAAGGCGCTGCGCATGCTCAAGGCCTGGGCCGATGCCGGTGAGGACGTGTGCCAGAAGCTGCTAATGGTGTTTACCGACGCTGAAATGCCGGAAATGGACGGTTACCGGCTTACCACCGAAATCCGCAGCGATGCCCGCCTGCGTCAGCTTTACGTGGTGCTGCACACCTCGCTCTCGGGCAGCTTCAACGAGTCGATGGTGAAGAAGGTGGGCTGCGACAACTTCCTGTCCAAGTTCCAGCCCGATCGCCTGGTCGATGTGGTCAAGCAACGCCTGCTGCTGGATGCCGCCACTGCGTGATCCTTGCCTCTGCCGGGTATAAGCTGGGTTTTTCGGCATGAAGCGAGGCGGCAGGGATGTTTCTCAGTGAGCTGTATCGATACCCGGTGAAGTCTGGCCAGGCGCAAAGCCTGCAAACCTCACCGGTGGGTGTGTTGGGTTTGCAGGGCGACCGGCGCTGGATGGTGGTGGAGGAAGATAACGGACGCTTCCTGACCCAGCGCGCCTGGCCGCAACTTGGCCAGCTGCAGGCGCGCGATGACGAAAACGGCCAGTTACTGCTACAGGCGCCCGGGCTGGACCCATTGAGGGTGCCTGTACCTGCTGCCGATGAGGCCCTGCGCGGGGTCACGCTCTGGCGCGACACCCTGCGCGTGCCGGACGCTGGCGATGCCGCGGCGGCCTGGCTGAGCGAGTTGCTGGGCAAGGCCGTGCGGCTGGTGCATTGCCCGGAGCAGCGGGCGCGTTACTTGCCAAATGGCTATGGCTTCAACAGTGACCGGGCGGCGTTTCCGGATGGCTTCCCGTTGCTGCTGATTGGCCAGGGTTCGCTGGAGGCGCTCAACCAGCGCATTGGCCGACCGATGGAGATGCTGCGTTTCCGGCCGAACATGGTGGTGCAGGGCGCTGAAGCGTTCGCCGAAGATGGCTGGAAGCGCATCCGCATCGGCAGCCTGGAGTTCCGAGTGCTCAAGCCCAGCGTGCGTTGTGTGTTCACCACAATCGACCCAACAACCGGGGAGCGCAGCGCTGACCGTGAACCAATGGCGACGCTGAAGACCTTCCGCGAGAAAGAGGGCGATGTGCTTTTCGGGCAGAACCTGGCGGTGGATGGCAGTGGCTGGCTTGAAGTAGGCATGCAGGTGGAAGTTCTGGAGTGAATGTGTTGCCTGTACTGGCCCTGTCGCCGGCAAGCCAGCTCCCACAGATTCGTCACAGGTTCGAACACATGTGCCTTACCTGTGGGAACTGGTTTGCCGGCGACAGGGCCGGTACAGACTCAGGAAGCCTTACATGTCATCGAAATACCGCTCATGCCAGTCCACCAGCGGCTGCGGTGAGTTGAGCTTCTGCCCGTAGATCACCGAATACGACAGCACGTTCTGCACATACTGGCGCGTTTCGTCGAACGGAATCGACTCTACCCACACATCGAAGCTCAGGTGCTTGGCGCCTTTGAGCCACTGCCGCACGCGGCCGGGCCCGGCATTGTACGCCGCCGAGGCGAGCACCCGGTTGCCGTTGAACTGGCTGTGCACCTGGCTTAGGTAGGCCGCGCCCAGCTGGATGTTCTTGTCCGGGTTGAGCACCTGTGCCGGTGACGCCAGCGGAATGCTGAACTTGCGCGCGGTTTCCTTGGCCGTGGCCGGCATCAGCTGCATCAGGCCGCTGGCGCCCACCGGGGAGCGTGCGTCCTCCATGAAGGCACTTTCCTGGCGAGTGATGGCGAATACCCAGCTCGAATGCAGGCCGCGGACCTTGGCTTCGCGCACCAGGGTGTCGCGGTGGGCCATCGGGAAGCGGATGTCCAGGTCGTCCCAGTATTGCGCCTGGCTAATGGTACGGATGGCCGGGAAGTACCAGCGCAGGTCATAGCCAAGGCGTGCCTGGGCAACCATTTCGTCACGGCTGAAGTGGCGGCTGACGTGGTACCACTCGCGGCGGCCTTCGACGATCTGGCCGCGCGCGTGAAACTCCAGTGCACGCTGGATGCCCGGCGTGTTGCGTACCTTCTTGACCAGTTGCGGGCTCAACACCAGCGGCTTGTTGTTCAGCTGGTACGGCGTTTGCGCCCGGTCGGCAGCGAGGAAGCCATAAAAGTCGCGCTCGCGCGCCACGGTCTTGTACAGCAGCGGGATCTGCGGGTTGTTCGGCTGGGCCAGCTCCAGGCTGCGGGCCTGCCAGTATTTCCAGCGGCTGCTGCTGGCCAGGTCCTGAGGCAGGCGCCTGGTCAGTTCGTAGGCGTCTTCCCAGCGGGCCAGGCGCAGCAGCAGGCGCAGGCGCCATTCGCTGACGGTGTTGTCACGCAGTTCCGGGTCGTAGCGGGTCATCAGGTCGAGCGCGCGCGGGTCGTAGCGGCGTGCCAGGGTAAGGCCGATTTCACGGGCGATGGCGACCTTTTCGTCACGGGAGAAGTGCATGCGCTGGGCGTAGTCGTCGAGCAGCGCCATGGCCCGCTCCGGGTCCTGCCGAGCCAGGCGACGCAGGCCGAGGCTGACCACGTCGGACATCGCTTCGTTGACCGGGGTAAAGCGCGACGGCTGGTTGAGCAGTTCGGGCTTCTGCGCCACGTCGACCAGCAGGCGCCCCTGCGGGCCGAGGGTGGTCAAGGTCTTGACCAGGTTGTTGGCCAAGGCGTAGTTGCGCGCCTGGGCGGCCAGCTTGGTGCGTTCCCAGCGCTTGGCCTCGGTCAGCTGGCCTTCGGCTGCCCACATGCCGAACAGCGTGTCACACGCGGCAGGTTGCGACTTGCCGACGCTCCACAGCTTGTTGGCGGTGGCGTACCCCTCGGCCCGCAGGCCGTGGCTGAGCTGGTACTGGCCGTTGAGGCAGTCCAGTTCAGTGAAGTTGAGCTTGGGGTCGTAGTACTTGACGAAGGTATCCCACTCGCCGCGCTCGGCCAGCCAGCGCAACCAGCGCAGTTTCATCCAGTTGGCCTGGGGCAGGTCGCCATGCTTGGCCAGGAAGCCTTCGATCTCCTGGTTGCTGGCGCTTTTAAGGCGTGCGGTAAGCTCGTCGTAGGCCAGATACGGCGTCAGCGGGTAGTCGCTGAGGGCTTGGGCGTAACGCAGGTACGGGCCTTTGTCGCCCTTGGCCAGCGCACGCTTGGCCTCGTCATAGTACTGGCGTTGCGAGGCAAGGTCGGTGGCCTGCGCCGCGCAGGTGGCAGCGGTAAGCAGCAGGCAGGATGCAATATGTAACAGGCGGCTGCGCATGATACGTCCGGGCAGTTGAACCATGGGGAAGTGACGGCGGAGCCAGCACTGTTGGAAGCGATTGCCTTAGCTTAGCCGTTTGCCGGCAGCGGGTGAAAGCACTGTGCTTGTATCGGGATATTAAGTTCGACCAAATGTCGCCAGGCGCTGGCCGGTTGCCCTGGCGGATGCCGTCGGGGGCCAAGTCAGGTAGAATGCGCGCCCGATTTATGGAGACCAACATGACCCTGCTCAAATTCAGCGATGTGTCCCTCGCATTCGGCGCCATGCCGCTGCTGGACAAAGTGTCCTGGCAGATCGCTCGTGGTGAGCGGGTGTGCATCATCGGCCGCAACGGCACGGGCAAATCAAGCATGCTGCGCCTGGTCAAGGGCGAGCAGAAGGGCGACGACGGTGAAGTCTGGCGTGCCCCGGGCCTGAAGATCGGCGAACTGCCGCAGGAACTGCCGGTGGCCGACGAGCGCACAGTGTTCGATGTCGTGGCTGCAGGCCTGGACGGCGTTGGCGAGCTGCTGGCGCAGTTCCATCACCTGAGCATGAATATCCAGAACGACGAAGACCTGGAAAAGCTCATGCACGTCCAGCACGAGCTGGAAGCCCGGGATGGCTGGCGCTTGCAGCAAGTGGTGGAGAGCACCTTGAGCCGCCTGCAGTTGCCGGCCGACAAAACCCTGGCCGAGCTGTCCGGTGGCTGGCGCCGCCGTGTGCTGCTGGCCCAGGCGCTGGTGTCCGAGCCCGACCTGCTGCTGCTCGACGAGCCGACCAACCACCTGGACATCGGTGCCATTGCCTGGCTCGAAGAGGCCCTGCGCAGCTTCAACGGCGCGGTGCTGTTCATCACGCACGACCGGTCCTTCCTGCAGAACCTGGCCACCCGCATCCTTGAACTGGACCGTGGCGGCCTGATTGACTGGAACGGTGACTACGCCAGCTTCCTGGTGCACAAGGAGGCCGCACTGGCCGCCGAAGAAACCGCCAATGCGCTGTTCGACAAGCGCCTGGCCCAGGAAGAAGTGTGGATTCGCCAAGGCATCAAGGCGCGCCGCACCCGTAACGAAGGCCGCGTGCGTGCGCTGAAGGCCTTGCGTGTGGAGCGTGGCGAGCGCCGCGAGCGCCAGGGCAAGGCCAACATCCAGATCGAGTCGGCGGAAAAGTCCGGCAAACAGGTCATGGTGCTGGAAAACGTCAGCTTCCATCACGCCGAAGGGCCGATGCTGGTCAAGGACTTTTCCATGGTCCTGCAGCGTCAGGACCGTATCGGCCTGCTGGGCGCCAACGGTACCGGCAAGACCACCTTGCTCAAGCTGATGCTCGGCGGCCTGGAGCCTACTTCGGGCAAGGTCGAGCGCGGCACCAAGCTGGAGGTGGCCTACTTCGACCAGATGCGCCACCAGCTCGAGCTGGAAAAGACCGTGATCGACAACCTGGCCGAAGGCCGTGACTTCATCGAGATCGACGGCCAGAACCGGCACGTGCTGAGCTACCTGGGCGACTTCCTGTTCAGCCCTCAGCGTGCCCGCACGCCAGTCAAGGCATTGTCGGGTGGCGAGCGTGCGCGCCTGCTGCTGGCCAAGCTGTTCAGCAAACCGGCCAACCTGTTGGTGCTCGACGAACCGACCAACGACCTGGACGTGGAAACCCTCGAGCTGCTTGAAGAAGTGCTGGCCAACTACAAGGGCACCGTGCTGATGGTTAGCCACGACCGGGCCTTCCTCGACAACGTCGTCACCAGCACGCTGGTGTTTGAAGGCGAGGGCAAGGTGCGTGAATACGTGGGCGGCTACGAGGACTGGATTCGCCAGGGCGGCTCGCCGAAACTGCTGGGCGTGACCGAGAGCAAGGGTGGCAAGTCCGAGCTCAACAGCGCAGTGGTCGAGAAAGTCGAGGACAAGCCCGCGCCAGTTGCTGCAGCGGTGGCGGAAGACGCTTCGAAGAAAAAGCTCAGCTACAAGCTGCAGCGTGAGCTGGAGATGCTGCCGGGGCAGATCGACCAGGTCGAGAAGCGCATGGCAGAGGCCCAGGAAGAAGTGAATGCGGCGGGCTTCTACCAGCGGCCGATCGCAGAAACCTCGGCGGTGCTGGCGAAGATCGAGAAACTGCAGGGCGAGCTGGATGCCCTGGTAGAGCGCTGGGCCGAGCTGGAAGGCTGATAGTCGTCAGCCGGAGCTGGCCCTTCGCCGGCAAGCCAGCTCCCACAGGTACACCACAGGTTTCAAGCCGTGTGGTATCCCTGTGGGAGCTGGCTTGCCGGCGATAGGGCCGGGCCAGGTCAAGTCATTCCTTCTTCAGCAACCGCACTGCCAAGACATCGCACGGCGCACCATGCAGCACGTCATTGGCGGTGGAGCCCAGCAGCAATGCCAGGCCATGGCGGCCATGGCTGCCGACCACGATCAGGTCGCACTTCTGGTCCTTGGCCAGCTGGTGGATTTCCTGGCGCGGTTGGCCGTAGGTCAGGTGCGAATCGCCGCGCTGTATGTCCGGGTATTTGTTGAACAGGCGGTCCATGCGCTCCTTGGCCTGATCGAACTGTTGCTGTTGCAGCTGCGACAGGTCCATGGGCACGTCGCCACCGAATGCCATGGCCATCGGCTCGACGATATGTACCAGCGAAACCTTGGCATTCGAAGGTTTGGCCAGCGCCATGGCGCGCTTGATCACCGGGTCGCATTCTTCGGTCAGGTCGACGGCGACCAACAAATGTTCGTATTGCATGAGCGGTACTCCTGGCAATCGCGATAGAAGAAGTATGGTCGCTTTCGGGCGGGTCTTCCGTGAAAAATGGCTAACCAGCTCATTTGCAACGCTTTATGGGAACTACTGATATGACGGTATTACTGGTGGTGTCAATCCTTGCGCTGATTCTCAGCCCGCTTTCCTGGTTGCGCAGTTCGCGCAAGCAGAGCGAGCAGATGAAGCTGCGCCTGGAAGCACGGCGCATGGGCCTGGCCATGCAGCTGGCGCCGCAGCAGTGGCCGCACTGGCTGGAAAAGGAGCCGCCAAGCCCTTGTCCGCAGTACCACCGGGCACGCCGCCGCGGGCATGAGGACAGCTTCAGCTTCTGGCAGATCAGCCCGGGTGTGTGGTGGAACCAGTGGCGCGAACCCTGCGAAGACCCTCGCTTCATGGAGGCCTTGGGGCGCTTGCCCGCGAGCGTCTACAAGGTCGAGGCCGATGCGCGGATGATCGCCCTGTATTGGACCGAGCGTGGGGATACGGCTGTATTGCAGGATGTTGCCTACGTCCTTGAAACCTTGTCCTGACATTCCATAACGACAAAGCGGCGGCTTGGCTGAGCCCCTGAAGGGGTGGGGTGCCAAGTCGCCGCTTTGCGTTCTGCTGCGCAGAAAAGGCCAGGCAGGCCGGGTATTCATTCAAGCAAGTGGCAGTGTAGCCGCCAACGCTTGTCGCGCAAGCTGATGGCTGCAACGTGTTCTGCTGCGCGTGGTCAATCGCTGACATGAATGCTCGGCGATCACTGTCATCATGTTTTGTACCAGGACGATACAAAATGACCGGAAAGTCGCGTTTTCGCCGTGCTCGCGAGCATTTGACAACGCCGGTCTTTTCGGAGAATGTGTGCACACCCAAATCAAACGGGCGTATGAATTGAGCGTTTGTATGTCATCTCGCCAAGCCATACTCCCGACTAGCGCGCTGACGGGTGTGCCTGGGGCAGGGCAGCTAGGCCTGCTTCTGCTGCAGCGATCGGCGTGTACTGTTCAGCTTCCATATCGTGGAGATCAGTTGATGATTTACGAAGGTAAAGCCATCACGGTTAAGGCTCTTGAAAGTGGCATCGTCGAGCTCAAGTTCGACCTCAAGGGTGAGTCCGTCAACAAGTTCAACCGCCTGACCCTGAACGAGCTTCGCCAGGCCGTCGATGCCATCCAGGCCGACGCCTCGGTCAAGGGCGTGATCGTCAGCAGTGGCAAGGACGTGTTCATCGTCGGCGCCGACATCACCGAGTTCGTCGACAACTTCAAGCTGCCCGAGGCCGAGCTGGTCGCCGGCAACCTGGAAGCCAACCGTATCTTCAGCGCCTTCGAAGACCTCGAAGTGCCGACCGTCGCCGCCATCAACGGTATCGCTCTGGGCGGTGGCCTGGAAATGTGCCTGGCGGCCGACTACCGGGTCATGTCCAGCAGCGCCAAGATCGGCCTGCCGGAAGTCAAGCTGGGGATCTATCCGGGCTTCGGCGGTACCGTGCGCCTGCCGCGCCTGATCGGTTCGGACAACGCCATCGAGTGGATTGCCGCCGGCAAGGAAAACCGTGCCGAAGACGCGCTGAAAGTGGGTGCCGTCGATGCCGTGGTCGCCCCTGAGCTGCTGATGGCCGGTGCCCTCGACCTGATCAAGCGCGCCATCAGTGGCGAGCTGGACTACAAGGCCAAGCGCCAGCCGAAGCTGGAAAAGCTCAAGCTCAATGCCATCGAGCAGATGATGGCCTTCGAGACCGCCAAGGGCTTCGTCGCCGGCCAGGCTGGCCCGAACTACCCGGCCCCGGTCGAAGCCATCAAAACCATCCAGAAGGCCGCCAACTTTGGCCGTGACAAGGCCCTGGAAGTCGAAGCCGCAGGCTTTGCCAAGCTGGCCAAGACCTCGGTTGCCGAAAGCCTGATCGGCCTGTTCCTGAACGATCAGGAGCTCAAACGCAAAGCCAAGGCCCATGACGAGATCGCCCATGACGTGAGACAGGCCGCCGTGCTGGGCGCTGGCATCATGGGGGGCGGCATCGCCTACCAGTCGGCGGTCAAGGGCACTCCGATCCTGATGAAGGACATCCGCGAGGAAGCCATCCAGCTGGGCCTGAACGAGGCTTCCAAGCTGCTCGGCAACCGCGTCGACAAGGGCCGCCTGACCCCGGCCAAGATGGCCGAGGCGCTCAATGCCATTCGCCCGACCCTGTCCTATGGCGACTTCGCCAATGTCGACATCGTCGTCGAAGCCGTGGTCGAGAACCCCAAGGTCAAGCAGGCCGTGCTGGCTGAAGTGGAAGGTCAGGTGAAGGACGATGCGATCCTTGCCTCCAACACCTCGACCATCTCCATCAACCTGCTGGCCAAGGCGCTCAAGCGTCCGGAAAACTTCGTCGGCATGCACTTCTTCAACCCGGTGCACATGATGCCGCTGGTGGAAGTGATCCGTGGCGAGAAGTCCAGTGAAGTGGCGGTCGCCACCACCGTGGCCTACGCCAAGAAAATGGGCAAGAACCCGATCGTGGTCAACGACTGCCCGGGCTTCCTGGTCAACCGCGTGCTGTTCCCGTACTTCGGCGGTTTTGCCAAGTTGGTCAGTGCCGGTGTCGACTTTGTACGTATCGACAAAGTCATGGAAAAGTTCGGCTGGCCGATGGGCCCGGCGTACCTGATGGACGTGGTCGGCATCGACACCGGCCACCACGGTCGCGACGTGATGGCCGAGGGCTTCCCGGACCGCATGAAGGATGAGCGCCGTTCGGCCGTCGACGCGCTGTACGAGGCCAACCGCCTGGGCCAGAAGAACGGCAAGGGCTTCTATGCCTACGAGACCGACAAGCGCGGCAAGCCGAAGAAGGTCTTCGACGCTACCGTGCTGGACGTGCTCAAGCCGATCGTCTTCGAGCAGCGCGAAGTCACCGACGAAGACATCATCAACTGGATGATGGTGCCGCTTTGCCTGGAAACCGTGCGCTGCCTGGAAGACGGCATCGTGGAGACGGCCGCCGAAGCCGACATGGGCCTGGTCTACGGTATTGGCTTCCCTCCATTCCGCGGTGGTGCGCTGCGTTACATCGACTCGATCGGTGTGGCCGAATTCGTCGCCCTGGCCGATCAATACGCCGACCTGGGGCCGCTGTACCACCCGACCGCCAAGCTGCGTGAAATGGCCAAGAACGGCCAGCGCTTCTTCAACTGAGCGGTCAACGAGCTAGAGCGAGAGATTTGATATGAGCCTGAATCCAAGAGACGTGGTGATTGTCGACTTCGGTCGCACGCCCATGGGCCGCTCCAAGGGTGGCATGCACCGCAATACCCGCGCCGAGGACATGTCGGCGCACCTGATCAGCAAGCTGCTGGAGCGCAACGACAAGGTCGACCCGAAAGAGGTCGAGGACGTGATCTGGGGCTGCGTCAACCAGACCCTGGAGCAGGGCTGGAACATCGCCCGCATGGCCTCGCTGATGACCCAGATCCCGCACACCTCGGCGGCGCAGACCGTCAGCCGCCTGTGCGGCTCGTCGATGAGCGCGCTGCACACCGCTGCCCAGGCGATCATGACCGGTAATGGCGATGTGTTCGTGATCGGTGGCGTGGAGCACATGGGCCACGTCAGCATGATGCATGGCGTCGACCCCAACCCGCACCTGTCCTTGCATGCTGCCAAGGCATCCGGGATGATGGGCCTGACTGCGGAAATGCTCGGCAAGATGCACGGCATCACCCGTGAGCAGCAGGACCTGTTCGGCGTCCGTTCGCACCAGCTGGCCCACAAGGCCACGGTCGAAGGCAAGTTCAAGGACGAGATCATCCCGATGCAGGGCTATGACGAGAACGGCTTCCTGAAGGTGTTCGATTTCGACGAAACCATTCGCCCGGAAACCACCCTCGAAGGCCTGGCGTCGCTGAAGCCGGCGTTCAACCCGAAAGGCGGCACCGTCACTGCCGGTACCTCGTCGCAGATCACCGACGGTGCTTCGTGCATGATCGTCATGTCCGGCCAGCGTGCCATGGACCTCGGGATCCAGCCATTGGCGGTGATCCGCTCGATGGCGGTGGCCGGTGTCGACCCGGCGATCATGGGCTACGGCCCGGTGCCATCCACCCAGAAAGCCCTCAAGCGTGCCGGCCTGACCATGGCCGATATCGACTTCATCGAGCTCAACGAAGCCTTCGCTGCACAGGCCCTGCCAGTGCTGAAAGACTTGAAAGTGCTCGACAAGATGGATGAGAAGGTTAACCTGCACGGCGGCGCCATTGCTTTGGGCCACCCGTTCGGTTGCTCCGGTGCGCGAATTTCCGGCACCCTGCTCAACGTCATGAAGCAGAATGGCGGTTCCCTGGGGGTGGCGACCATGTGCGTCGGCCTCGGCCAAGGTATCACCACTGTCTTCGAACGCGTCTGATCGCGTAGCGGGACAGCAACCGGGGCCTTGTGCCCCGGTTTTGTTTTTTCAGGTTTTAATCAAGAGGGTGGGCAACATGCAGATACAACCAGGCGTTTACCGGCATTACAAAGGGCCTGAGTACCGTGTCTTCAGTGTTGCGCGGCACTCCGAAAACGAAGAGTGGATGGTGTTCTACCAATGCCTGTATGGTGATTACAGCTTCTGGGTGCGCCCCCTTTCGATGTTCCAGGAGTCCGTCGAGGTTGACGGCGAGCAGGTGCCACGCTTTGCTTTGGTCAAGGCCGAAGAAGGGCTGCCTGGGCTGCTGGGCAAGTCGCACGAGTGAACTTCCGCGCTTGACCTCACTCTTTTGCCACTATATATAGCGGTGCCGCGTCTGGCACCTGACGCGTTTTTCATCTTCAGATTCAGGAATACTCCGATCCATGGGCAAATCGCTGGTCATTGTGGAATCCCCGGCCAAGGCCAAGACCATCAACAAGTACCTGGGCAACCAGTACGTGGTGAAGTCGAGTATCGGCCATATCCGAGACCTCCCCACCAGCGGTTCGGCCAGCGCGAGCAAAGAGCCGGCCGCCAAGCGTGGCAAGGCTGCGGGTGAGGCTCCGGCGCTTTCGCCGAAAGAAAAGGCTCGTCGCCAGCTGGTGGCACGCATGGGCGTGGACCCCGATCACGGCTGGAAGGCCAAGTACGAGATCCTGCCCGGCAAGGAAAAGGTGATCGAAGAACTGCGCCGCCTGGCCAAGGATGCCGACACCATCTATCTCGCAACCGACTTGGACCGCGAAGGGGAAGCCATTGCCTGGCACCTGCGCGAAGCCATCGGCGGCGACGACACCCGCTACAAGCGCGTGGTGTTCAACGAAATTACCAAGAAGGCCATCCAGGAGGCGTTCTCGCAGCCTGGCGAGCTGGACATCGACCGGGTCAACGCCCAGCAGGCGCGGCGTTTCCTTGACCGCGTAGTCGGCTACATGGTTTCGCCGTTGCTGTGGTCGAAGATCGCCCGTGGGCTGTCCGCTGGCCGTGTGCAGTCGGTGGCGGTGAAGCTGGTGGTCGAGCGTGAGCGGGAAATCCGCGCGTTCATCCCTGAAGAATACTGGGAAATCCACGCCGACCTCGGCACCGCGAAAGACGCCAAGGTGCGGTTCGAGGTGGCGCGCGAGAAGGGCGAGGCGTTCAAACCGCTGAACGAAGCCCAGGCCATGGCCGCGCTGGCAAAGCTCAAGGCTTCCAGCTACAGCGTGGTCAAGCGCGAAGACCGCCCGACCAGCAGCAAGCCGTCGGCACCGTTCATTACCTCCACCTTGCAGCAGGCAGCCAGTAACCGCCTGGGCTACGGGGTGAAGAAGACCATGATGATGGCCCAGCGCTTGTATGAGGCCGGTTACATCACCTACATGCGTACCGACTCCACCAACCTGTCGGCCGACGCACTGGACATGGCTCGCAGCTACATCGAGCGTGAGTTCGGCAAGCAATACCTGCCGGAAGCGCCACTGGTCTATGGCAGCAAGGAAGGCGCCCAGGAGGCGCACGAAGCAATTCGTCCTTCCGACGTGAATACCCACCCGACCAAGCTGACTGGCATGGAGCGTGACGCCGAGCGTCTGTACGAGCTGATCTGGCGCCAGTTCCTGGCCTGCCAGATGCCGCCGGCGCAGTACCTGTCCACCAGCGTCACCGTGGCCGCCGGCGACTTCGAGCTGCGTGCCAAGGGCCGTATCCTCAAGTTCGACGGTTATACCCGCGTGCTTCCGCAGCAGAGCAAGCCTGGCGAAGATGACGTGCTGCCAGAAATGGTTCAGGGCGAAGTGCTGAAGCTTATGCAGATCGACCCTAGCCAGCACTTCACCAAGCCGCCGGCGCGCTTCACCGAAGCCAGCCTGGTCAAGGAAATGGAAAAGCGCGGCATTGGCCGTCCCTCGACCTACGCCGCGATCATCTCGACCATTCAGGACCGTGGCTATGTGACCCTGCACAACCGCCGGTTCTACTCCGAGAAAATGGGTGACATCGTCACCGAGCGCCTGTCGGAAAGCTTCTCCAACCTCATGGACTACGGCTTCACCGCCGGCATGGAGGAGAACCTTGACGACGTGGCCCAGGGCGAGCGTGACTGGAAGAACGTGCTCGACGAGTTCTACGGCGACTTCAGCAAGAAGCTGCAGACGGCTGAGTCCAGCGAAAACGGCATGCGTGCCAACCAGCCGACCATGACCAACATTCCGTGCAAGGAGTGTGGCCGGCCGATGATGATCCGCACCGCTTCCACCGGTGTATTCCTCGGTTGCTCGGGTTACAGCCTGCCGCCGAAAGAGCGCTGCAAGGCCACCGTCAACCTGGTGCCGGGCGACGAGATCGCCGCTGATGACGAAGGCGAGTCGGAATCCCGGGTACTGCTGGGCAAGCATCGCTGCCCGATCTGTGCCACAGCGATGGATGCCTACCTGCTGGACGAGAAACATAAACTGCACATCTGCGGTAACAACCCTGATTGTGTCGGCTATGAGATCGAGGAAGGCAGCTATCGCATCAAGGGTTACGAGGGGCCGAGCCTGGAGTGCGACAAGTGCGGCAGCGAGATGCAGTTGAAGACCGGCCGTTTTGGCAAGTTCTTCGGTTGCACCAACCCGGCGTGCAAGAACACCCGCAAGCTGCTCAAGAGTGGCGAGGCGGCGCCACCGAAGATGGACAAGGTGGACATGCCGGAACTCAAGTGCGAAAAGGTCGACGACACTTACGTGTTGCGTGACGGTGCTTCGGGGTTGTTCCTGGCTGCCAGCCAGTTCCCCAAGAACCGCGAGACCCGCGCGCCGCTGGTGCTGGAGATCGTGCCGCACAAGCATGAGATCGATCCGAAGTATCACTTCCTGTGCGATGCGCCGCAGAAAGACCCCGACGGCCGCCCGACGGTGATCCGCTACAGCCGCAAGACCAAGGAGCAGTATGTGCAGTCCGAGGTCGATGGCAAACCGACCGGGTGGAAGGCGTTTTACGACGGTAAAGCGTGGAAGGTTGAAGACAAGCGCTGATCTGACGGCGTTGTAATTGGGGCCGCTTCGCGCCCCATCGCCGGCAAGCCAGCTCCCACAGGTACAGCGCAGGTCTCGGGCCTGATGCAAACTCTGTGGGGCTGGCTTGCCGGGGGTGGGGCGCAAAGCGGCCCCAATCATTTAAACCGGCTCTAACAGGTACAGCGCAGGTCTCGGGCCTGATGCCCTCACTGTGGGAGCTGGCTTGCCGGCGATGGGGCGCAAAGCGGCCCCAATCATTTATGATGCGTGTATTCGCCTTGCAGCCCTATGGGAGGGCATAGAAATGGCCCAGGAACTCTACACCCGCACCAACCAGAAACTGTTCTTCGCTGGCCTGGCCCTGGAGTCCATGGCCAAGGCCGAGCAAAGCCAGGCCATGAACGCCCAGGGCCTGGTCCAGGCCGAGCGCGAGTCGGCGCTGTTCCACCTGAACGGCGCGTTGCTGGGGCTGTGCCATGAAATCGGTGGTTACTACCGCCTGCCGGTGGCCGCAACGGTCGAGCAAGCGCTGGCTGACGACGCGTTGAATGGCATCGCCATCCCTGAAGTGGCCGAACTGCTGGAACTGGCCCGTCAGCGCGAAACCTGGCTGGCGCAAATGCTCGGTGCTTATGCCGATTTGTTCCGACCACCGGTCGCCAGGAAAGCACCGAAAACCGACGTCACCCAGCCACTGATCCAGGCCGTAAATCTCGATGAGCCCGAACACCCCGCCCTATCACGTGCCGAGCTGGAAAGCTGGCGCAACAACCTCAAAGGCTTGGTGAGACGATTCCGCGACGCGTTGAGTGAGTGCTGACAGGCGCTGCGGCTGGTACAATATTCGCCTTTCGCGGAGAACTGCCATTTATGTCTACGTCTTTTCTGGAAATTGTCGAGTTGCCTGATGGCCGCATCGAACTGCGTCGCGCTGAGGATGAGGGCTCCCTGGTAACCCTGGATTTCTCTGAAGACGCCAAGGTATTCCTGCAGGGTCAGCACGTGGAGGTGGCCAAGGCCATGCTCAGTGTCGGTGTGCAGATGGCCGGTCGCCTGATGGATGGCGAGCTTGAGCGTGATGAAGGCCCACGTGTGCTGCATTGATCATGCAGCTCGGTATCAGGCTTTTCGAAATAACAGGCAAAGCCTGAACATCAGCCGAGGCGGATGTTCAGGCTTTGTGCGTTTCCGGCGCTGGCAGCGCGCAGCAATTGCTGGCGTGCAGTCGCGTTGACGCTGCCTAACCAGCTGACGACGGTGTGGCTGCGGCCCAGGCGCAAGGCTTCGCAGGCCAGTTGCAGCGGGCTCTGATTGCCGCGAGGTTGCAGCAGCAGAATGCGTTCACGGTTGAGTCCGGCATCGCGCAGCCAGGCCTGGGTCAGGCTCGACGGCGGGGCGATCAGGGTTAGCCAGCGGGCCTGGTCTTCTTCGCTCAGCTCGCGCAGCACGGGTGCCAGCAGGCTGTGGCAGTGGCCGGGGGCGCCGCGCAGTGTCAATTCGCTGAACAGCTCGGGCTGAATGTTCTTGCGTGCCAGCTCGCTGGCTTTCAGGCCGGGTAGCACGGGCTGTGCGAGAAATGCTTCGAACAGTGGCAACTGGGCCTGTTCGGGTGCGTGAATGAACTGCTGCATGACGCCTCCTGGATCAGCGGCGTATGACGCCGACGCTCAAGCCCTCGATCACCAGTTCCTGCTCTTTCAGGTCAACTTCGATGGGGGCGAATTCGGGGTTTTCGGCAAGCAGCCAGACTTTGCTGCCTTCACGCTTGAAGCGCTTGACGGTAACTTCGTCGCCGATACGGGCCACGACGATCTGGCCGTTGCGGGCTTCGCGGCAGGTGTGTACCGCCAGCAGGTCGCCGTCGAAGATGCCGACGTCCTTCATGCTCATGCCGTGGACGCGCAGCAAATAGTCGGCCTGGGGGTGGAAGAAGGCGGGGTTGATATTGCAGGATTGCTCGATGTGCTGCTCGGCAAGGATCGGCGCACCGGCCGCAACCCGGCCAATGATTGGCAGGCCGCTTTCTTCGGCCTTGGCTTCGAAGCCCGGGATACGGATGCCACGGGAAGCGCCCGGGGTCATCTCGATTGCACCCTTGCGGGCCAGGGCCTTGAGGTGTTCCTCGGCGGCGTTGGGCGACTTGAAGCCCAGCTTCTGAGCGATCTCGGCGCGGGTAGGCGGAAAGCCGTTGTCTTCCAGGCAGCGCTTGATGAACGCGAGAATTTCGGCTTGGCGTGGCGTCAGTTTCAACATGGTGAGCGCTCTGTCTTTTTGTACAGTGACTGGGATTATATACAGTACTGGATGCGCTGCAAGCCAAAAGGCGTAATAAACAGCGGGCATGGCACTTGCGGCCTGGCGCCTGGCGATTTTAAATGGCGACCGCCCGGTCACCGAACCTTGACAGAAGCAGGGCTGAAACGTATGTTTCAAACACCTGTTTGTCTGGCGGAGTAGTCGGAGTAGTCATGGCCCAATCGGAAACCGTTGAACGCATTCTCGATGCTGCCGAGCAGCTGTTCGCGGAAAGGGGGTTCGCCGAGACCTCGCTGCGGCTGATCACCAGCAAGGCCGGGGTCAACCTGGCGGCGGTCAACTATCACTTCGGCTCCAAGAAGGCGCTGATCCAGGCGGTATTCTCGCGCTTCCTCGGCCCGTTCTGCGCCAGCCTCGAGCGTGAGCTGGAACGCCGCCAGGCCAAGCCCGAGCAAAAGCCGACCCTTGAAGACCTGCTGGAAATGCTGGTCGATCAGGCGCTGGTCGTGCAGCCACGCAGCAACAATGACCTGTCCATCTTCATGCGCCTGCTGGGGTTGGCCTTCAGCCAGAGCCAAGGCCACCTGCGGCGCTACCTCGAAGACATGTACGGCAAGGTGTTTCGCCGCTACATGCTGCTGGTCAACGAGGCCGCGCCACGGATTCCGCCGCTGGAACTGTTCTGGCGTGTGCACTTCATGCTCGGGGCCGCCGCTTTCAGCATGTCCGGTATCAAGGCATTGCGGGCGATTGCGGAGACCGATTTCGGCATCAATACCTCGATCGAACAGGTGATGCGCCTGATGGTGCCGTTCCTGGCTGCCGGCATGCGCGCCGAGAGCGGCGTGACCGACCAGGCCATGGCAGCTGCGCAGTTGCGCCCCCGCAGCAAAAGCAGCGCCAGCACCGTCAAGGCTTGAAGGCTGGGCGGGGCAGGGCGCTTCGGCTAAGCTAGCGCCGCTTCTCTTGAGTCTTCAATGAAGGATTACCCATGACCGTCAGCCTGCAAGGCTCCCTGATGGTGGATGTCGCCGGTAAATGGCTGACCGCCGAGGACCGCCACCTGCTGCGCCAGCCCGAAGTGGCCGGCCTGATCATCTTTGCCCGCAACATCGACAGCCCGCGCCAGGTACGCGAACTGTGTGCGTCGATCCGTGCCATCCGCCCTGAGCTGATCCTGGCCGTGGACCAGGAAGGTGGTCGCGTGCAGCGCCTGCGCCAGGGCTTTGTGCGGCTGCCGGCCATGCGTGCACTGGCCGACAACGCCAACGCCGAGTACCTCGCCGAGCAATGCGGCTGGTTGATGGCAACCGAGGTCCTGGCGGTTGGCCTGGACCTCAGCTTTGCCCCGGTGCTGGACCTTGACCATCAGCGCAGTGCGGTGGTCGGCAGCCGCGCTTTCGAGGGTGACCCGCAGCGCGCCACGCAACTGGCCGGTGCATTCATTCGCGGCATGAACGCCGCCGGCATGGCTGCGTGTGGCAAGCACTTCCCAGGGCACGGCTGGGCCGAGGCCGATTCGCATGTCGCCATCCCGACCGATGAACGCAGCCTCGCGCAGCTGCGCCAGGCTGACCTGGTGCCATTCGCCCGTCTGAGTGGGCAGCTGGCAGCGGTGATGCCGGCGCACGTCATTTATCCGCAGGTCGATAACCAGCCGGCAGGTTTCTCGCGGCGTTGGCTGCAGGACATCCTGCGCGGTGAGCTGGGCTTTGACGGGGTGATCTTCAGCGATGACCTGTCGATGGCGGGTGCCCATGTGGTTGGCGATGCGGCCAGCCGTATCGAAGCGGCGTTGAGCGCGGGTTGTGACATGGGCCTGGTCTGCAATGACCGGGCGGCAGCAGAGCTGGCGCTGAGTGCGGCTCAGCGCATGAAGGTCAAGCCGTCGCCGCGGATTGCGCGGATGCGCGGGCAGGGCTTTGCGCGCACCGATTATCGCCAGCAGCCGCGATGGCTGGAGGCGTTGGGGGCGTTGAAGGAAGCGCAGCTGGTCGATTGATCTTCCCGGCCTCATCGCCGGCAAGCCAGCTCCCACAGGTGTGGCAGCGCATTCGAGGTTGATGCAGGCTTGCACCAGCCTCTTCGCGGGTTCAGCCGCGAAGAGGCTGGTACAGGCAACTGAGACTCAGGCTCTACCGCCCGCGCTTCCCAGGCAGCGGCGCAAACAGTGCCTCGATTTCCTCATCCCCCATCCGCCACTGCCCGGCGTGCCCGCCATCCAGCAGGCTGGCCGCCAGTGCAGCTTTCTCCTGCTGCAACGCCTGGATCTTCTCTTCCACCGTCCCCCGGGTGATCAGCTTGAACACGAACACCGGCTTGTCCTGGCCGATGCGGTAGGCGCGGTCGGTGGCCTGGTTTTCGCTGGCCGGGTTCCACCACGGGTCGTAGTGGATCACCGTGTCCGCAGCTGTCAGGTTCAAGCCCACGCCGCCTGCCTTGAGGCTGATCAGAAACACTTCGCTGTCGCCCTGCTGGAACTGCTGCACCGGTGTGCGCCGGTCGCGGGTATCGCCGGTCAGCAGGCTGTAGCGAATGTCGCGTTTCTCCAGCTCTTGCTGGATCAGCGCGAGCATGGAGGTGAACTGCGAGAACAGCAGAACCCGGCGGCCTTCGCTGAGCAGCTCCTCGAGCATTTCCAGCAACGCGCCCAGCTTGCCCTTGTCGGCCTGGTTGCCTTTGCTTTCCACGCCCTTGACCAGGCGCAGGTCGCAACACACCTGGCGCAGCTTGAGCAGCGCATCGAGGATCACGATCTGGCTGCGCGCAGCGCCATTGCGGGCGATCTCGTCGCGGACTTTCTTGTCCATCGCCACCCGCACCGCTTCGTAGGTGTCGCGTTGGGCATCGCTGAGCTCGACCCAGTGCACCATCTCGGTCTTGGCGGGCAGTTCGGTGGCCACCTGTTCCTTGGTGCGACGCAGCAGGAACGGGCGGATGCGCATGACCAGGTGGGCCAGGCGCTCGGCATCGCCATGGCGTTCGATCGGGTTGCGGTAATCCTGGTTGAAGCGCTTCAGGTCGCCAAGCCAGCCGGGCATCAGGAAGTGGAAGATCGACCACAGCTCGCCGAGGTTGTTTTCCATCGGCGTGCCGGTCAGGCACAGGCGCTGGCTAGCCTGCAGTTCGCAGACGGCGAGGGCGGCCTTGCTGGTACTGCTCTTGATGTTCTGCGCTTCGTCGAGCACCAGCACATGCCACGGCTGTGCGCGAAGCTGCTCGAGGTCGCGCGGCACCAGGGCGTAGGTGGTCAGCACCAGGTCGTATTCGTGCAGGTTGGCGAAGTGCTTGCTGCGCCCCGGCCCGTGCAACGCCAGCACCCGCAAGCCGGGTGCGAAGCGTTGGGCTTCGTCGAGCCAGTTCGGTATCAGGCTGGTGGGCATGACTGCCAGGGCCGGTGCGCTCAGGCGCCCGGACTCCTTTTCCAGCAGCAGGTGGGCCAAGGCCTGCAAGGTCTTGCCCAGGCCCATGTCGTCACCGAGGATGCCGCCGGTGTCCATCTCCCGCAGCGCCTGAAGCCAGTTCAGGCCCTGCTGCTGGTAGGGGCGCAAACTGGCGTGAAGCCCGGTGGGTGGCGCCACCTGAAGGTCGCGGGCATCGCGCAGGCGGCGGCCCAGGTCGCGCACGTGCTCGCCCCCTTCCCAGCGCAGGGCCAGGCCGTCGATTTCGTTCAGGCGCGCGGCGTCGGCACGCTCCATGCGCAGCGACGGGCCTGGGGTGTGTTCGTGCAGGTAGAGCTCACCCAGCGTGGCCATCACGGCCTTGACCCGGCCGTAGGGCAGGGCAACACGCAGGGCCGGGGTGTCGACGCGGCCGCGGTTGAGGTCGAGCAGCAGGTGTTCGTCGTCGCTGCGTCGGGCCAGTTCGCTGGGGCGCAGCAGTTCCGGGCTGCTGCGCAGCAGTTGCAGCACGATCGGCAGCAGGCTGTGGCGCTGGCCATCGACCACGATGCCGAGTTCCAGGTCGAACCATTCATGGCCGGGCGCTTCGTCGATGGTGGCGTACCAGTCGTCCACCTCCTGCAGGTTGAAAGCGAAGTCGCGGTGGATGTCGATGGCCCAGCCCGCGTCGCGCAGGCGTGGCAGGCCTTCGCGGGCAAAGTGCAGCCACGCTTCGTCGTCGGCTAGCTGGTACATTTCGCCGGCGCTGTCGGGCAGAGCCTTGCTCTGCCGGGTGGCGGCCTTGAAACCGAAATCGCGCAGCAGCTTGCGCAGCGCCTGCTCGGCCTGGGGCTGGCGGCGGATGCGCTGGCTGGTACTGCCCGCCAGGCGGGTCAGCGGCTTGTCGTCGCTGCCGCTGGCGTGCAGGCCGTCGTAGTTGAACGCCAATGCGGCCCGATGTTGCATTTGCCGCTGCATGCGACCGGTTTTCGGCATGTAGGCGGTGTATTCGAGGCTGCCGAGGGCCAGCAGGGGCGTCGGCGGGATATCGTCCAGCAACTGTTCCTGCACTTGCGTCGGGGTTGGCACGTTGTGGCTAAGGGCATTGAGCTTGTGGCTGAGCGGTACTACCAAGTGCTCGGGTACATCGGGCGCAATGGTCAGCTGCACGGCAACGTGCGGATCAAGGCTGTGCTCGACCTTGCCTACCTCTTTTGTCATGACATCGAAATAGTAGAGCGGCAACAGGGGGATGACGCAGCGCAGCATGTCCTCGCCGTTGTACCAGAGGCCTCGGTAGTTTCCGTTGTTCTGGCGCACCCAGCGAAACTCGCCACGGCGCACGGGGCCTTCATGCAGCAGCTCACGTGTGGGGTCGAAGAACATGCGCCCGGTTTCAAGGGCGCGCTGGAACAACTCGCCACCTTCATGGCCCTTCAGCTTGTAGCCGCGATCCTGGCCGCCGCCCTGATTCAGGGCCGAGAGCAGGCGCAGAATGCGGGTGTCTTCTTCCGTCACGAAGCGCGGGGGCTCATAGAGAAAGTCGTAGAGCGACTGCACGCGGCTGAAGCGGATGCCTTCTTCGGTCCGCGTGCCCTTGCGCACCTGCAAGGCGCAGCCGGCATCATCGACCAGCTGCAGCTCATAGCAAACCATGCGCCCGCGTTTGTCCTCGGTCGAGGCGGCTTTGGGCGGGGCCTGCTCCAGGCCGTTCAGCCAGTGTTGCAGTTCGGCAGGCAAGCTGGCCTGGCTGACTGGCGTGGTTGCACTGCCGTGGGAGTGAGGGGTGATGGAGAACAGTGCAGCCGCACAATGCTTGCAATTCTTTCTTACCGGGCAATCGCACTCGCCGTGCACATGGCAGCGGCCACCCGCCACGCGCAGTTCGATGGTTTGCCGGTAGTGGTTGTCGCCGCTGCCCTGGCAATTGGCGACCACTGTCGGCCCATAAATGCCCTCCAGTTCGACCCTGCCTTCCTCGGCATAGCGTTCTCCTCGCTGCAGGGCCGCCGCGCTGAACGATTGGGTCCAGTTCGGATAGGCGTTCGCCAGCTCGGCGGCGTCGTGTTTCATGGCTTTACTGCTCCATCATCTCCGGGTCCATCACCGGCATTTTCGGTGTGCCCGGCGCCGTGACCTTCAGCAGCACCGCCAGGTGGCCACCGTCGAGGAAGGTCAGCTGGCCGCCTTTGACGTTACTGTTGCTCTGCTTGAACTGCTCGCTTTGCAGCACGTTGCCGTTGCCGTCCAGCTGGTTGACCCAGAAGTTGGCCTCGACGGCGATGAAGCGGCCCTCGGCGATGCTCAGGTTGCCTTCGATGGGGAAGTGGCCGAACTGCTCGGCGCCTTCACCCAGGGCGATACGGCTGGGTTCGCTGCCCACCTGCTGTTGCCAGGCCTTGTGCATCAGCACGGTGTAGTCGGCGGTGGCTTCCAGGCGGGTGGCTTCATCTTCCAGCGCCAGGCGGCGTTCGGCGTCCTTTTCCAGGCGCGGAGCACCGGCGCTCCAGTCTTCCGGGGCGAACTGGCTGGTGATGGCGGGCACGCTGTTCTGCCGCACCAGGAGCATTTCTACCTGATACAAGCCTTCGGCGAAGGCGGCTGGCGCAAACAGCACCAGCAGCAGGGTCAGGCAACGGATGGCACGCATGAATCTTCCTTAGGCAGGCTGTGGGGTCAGGCGCTCGAACAGCGCCTCCAGGGTATTGAATCGCTCGTCGGGGCGTTCCATCGGGACCAGGAAGCGGAACTGGGTAGCGCCTTCGAACTTGTAGCGTTTGGGCTGGCTCTGGATCAGCTTGATCAGGGTCAGCGGGTCGACCGGCGTTTCGGCCTCGAACTCGAGCTTGCCGCCATTGGGGCCGGCGTCGACTTTCTTGATGCCGAGCTTTTCCGCGTGCAGCTTCAGCGAGGTCAGGCGCATCAGGTTCTTGGTCGGCTCGGGCAGCAGGCCGAAGCGGTCGATCATTTCCACCTGCAGGTCTTTCAGGCCTTCTTCGTCGGCTGCCGAGGCAATGCGCTTGTACAGGATCAGCCGCGCGTGCACGTCGGGCAGGTAGTCCTCGGGGATCAGTGCCGGCAGCCGCAGGTTGACTTCCGGGCCGCCGCCCAGCGGCTGCTCCAGGTTCGGCTGAGTGCCCTTGCGGATCGCCTTGACCGCGCGCTCGAGCATTTCCATGTACAGGGTGAAGCCCACGGCCTGGATCTGCCCGCTCTGGCCTTCGCCCAGCAACTCGCCGGCGCCACGGATTTCCAGGTCGTTGGTGGCCAGCACAAAGCCGGCGCCCAGGTCCTGGGTATTGGCGATCGCCTCCAGGCGCTTTTCTGCATCGCCGGTGACTTTCTGTCGGGTGGGCGTGAGCAGGTAGGCGTAGGCCTGGTGGTGGCTGCGGCCAACCCGGCCGCGCAGCTGGTGCAGCTGGGCCAGGCCGAACTTGTCGGCGCGCTCGATGACGATAGTGTTGGCGCTGGGCACGTCGATGCCGGTTTCGATGATGGTCGAGGCCACCAGCACGTTGAAGCGCTTGTGATAGAAGTCGCTCATCACCTGTTCCAGCTCGCGCTCGCGCATCTGCCCGTGGCCGATGCCGATACGCGCCTCGGGCACCAGCTCGGCGAGGTCGGCGGCGCATTTCTCGATGGTTTTCACATCGTTGTGCAGGTAGTACACCTGGCCGCCGCGCAGTAGTTCACGCAGCAGCGCCTCTTTGACCGTGCTCTTGTTCTGCTCCATGACGAAGGTGCGCACCGACAGCCGGCGCGCCGGCGGCGTGGCGATGATCGACAGGTCGCGCATGCCGGCCACGGCCATGTTCAATGTGCGCGGGATCGGCGTGGCGGTCAGGGTGAGGATGTCGACCTCGCTGCGCAGGGCCTTGAGCTGCTCTTTCTGGCGCACGCCAAAACGGTGTTCTTCGTCGATGATGGCCAAGCCCAGGTCCTTGAAGCGCACATCGTCCTGCAGCAGCTTGTGGGTGCCGATGAGGATGTCGATCTTGCCTTCGGCCAGGTCGGCGGCAGCGGCGGCGACTTCCTTGGCCGACTTGAAGCGGCTCATCACTTCCACGGTCACCGGCCAGTCGGCGAAGCGGTCGCGGAAGCTGTTGTAGTGCTGCTGGGCGAGCAAGGTGGTGGGCACCAGTACGGCGACCTGGCGGCCGCTGTGCACGGCGATGAACGCAGCACGCATGGCCACTTCGGTCTTGCCGAAGCCCACGTCGCCGCACACCAGGCGGTCCATCGGCTTGGGCGCCAGCATGTCGGCGCGCACGGCTTCGATGGCAGCCTGCTGGTCCGGGGTTTCCTCGAACGGGAAGCCGGCGCTGAAGGTGGCGTAGTCGGCGGACGGGTCGGCAAACGCATAGCCCTTGCGCGCGGCGCGGCGGGCATAGATGTCGAGCAGCTCGGCGGCCACGTCGCGCACCTGTTCGGCGGCTTTGCGCTTGGCCTTCTGCCAGGCTTCCGAGCCCAGCCGGTGCAACGGTGCCAGGGCGTCGTCGCTGCCGGTGTAGCGGGCGATCAGGTGCAGGTTGGCCACCGGCACGTACAGCTTGGCGTTCTCGGCGTATTCCAGCGTCAGGAACTCGGCAGCCTGGCCGTCGATTTCCAGCGTTGCCAGGCCCAGGTAGCGGCCCACGCCATGGTCGATATGCACTACCGGTGCGCCTTCCCGCAGTTCGGTCAGGTTCTTGATGACCGCATCGTTGGCGGTTTCGCCGCGCTTGTCGCGGCGCCGACGCTGCATCACCCGCTGGCCGAACAGGGGGCTCTCGGCCACCAGGGCGATGGCCGGGTCATCCAGCACCAGGCCGTCGTCCAGCGGGGCGATGGTGATCGCCAGGCGCTCGCTGCCGGTGATGAAGTCGGTCCAGCCTTCGACCGTGTGCGGCCGCAACTTCAGCCGCTCCAGCAGTTCCAGCAGCACTTCACGGCGGCCCGCCGACTCGGCAGTGAACAGCACGCGGCCGGGGAACTGGTCGAGGAAATGGGCCAGTTCGGCCAGCGGCTGATTGGCCTTGGCCTCGATCGCCAGGTTGGGCAGGGCGCGCGCGGGGAAGCGTTCGCGGCCCGTGCCAGGGTCGAGGTCTTCGCTGCTGACCACCACCCGTGGCCATTGCTTGAGCCGGGCGAAGCAGTCTTCCACGGGCAGGAACAGCTCGGCTGGCGGCAGCAGTGGCCGGCTCAGGTCGCCGCGGCGGTCTTCATAACGCCCGCGCACGTCGTTCCAGAAGTGTTCGGCGGCCTGCTCGACGCCGGGCAGCGAGAACACCTGGGTGTCGGCCGGCAGGTAGTCGAACAGGGTCGAGGTTTCTTCGAAGAACAGCGGCAGGTAGTACTCGATGCCGGCGGGGATGATGCCGCTGGCCAGGTCCTGGAAGATCGCGCTGCGGCGGAAGTCGACGTCGAAGCGTTCGCGAAAGCGCGCCTTGAAGCGGGTCACTTCCTCTTTCTGCATCGGGAACTCGCGTGCCGGCAGCAGGCGGATCGAGTCGACCTTGTCGATCGAGCGCTGGGTCTCGGGGTCGAAGGTGCGCAGCGTCTCGATTTCGTCATCGAACAGGTCGATGCGGTAGGGCAGCTTGCTGCCCATCGGGAACAGGTCGATCAGCGCGCCGCGCACGGCGAATTCACCATGCTCATAGACAGTATCGACGCAACGATAGCCACTGGCCTCCAGGCGCGTGCGCATCTGCTCCACGTCGATGGTCTGGCCCACGTCCAGCACCAGGCTGCTGCCCAGCAGGAACCGGGTGGGCGCCAGGCGGTGCAGGGCGGTGGTGACCGGCACTACCAGGATGCCGTGGGTCAGCTCCGGCAGGCGGTACAGGCTGGCGATGCGCTGGGAAATGATGTCCTGGTGCGGCGAGAACAGGTCGTAGGGCAGGGTTTCCCAATCGGGAAACGGCAGCACCGGCAGGTCTGGCGCGAAGAAGCGCAGCTCCTGTTCCAGGCGGTCGGCGGCCTGGCTGTCGGCGGTCAGCAGCAAGGTGAAGCGGCCAGCACTGCTGGCGGCCTCGGCAATGGCCAGGCTGAGGGCGGCACCGGGCAGGTTGCCCCAGGTTTGTTTGCCGGCCGTGGCCGACAGTTTCGGTAGGCGCAGAACTGACACGGGAGATTGCACTCCAAGCGTTGCGGCAAAGACACCGATTGTACCGGTGACGGTGCCGGCTGTCAGGCTCGAAAGGGCATGAACGCTGGCTTGCGTGACCGCGACAGGCGCTCATTGCCGGTTCCGCGTTGGGGCGTCATAATGTAGCCCCTTTTTTCTGTCCCTACATGTGGAAGGTTCCCGTGACTCAGAAGCCCGACCAGTGTCTTGGTGAGTGGATCGATCGTGAAGCCCTGGCTGAAGCGATGATCCCGCTTATCGGTCAGCTCTACCGCAACAACAATGTGGTGAGCTCGATTTATGGCCGCAGCCTGATCAACCGTTCGGTTATCTCGATCCTCAAGGCGCATCGCTTTGCGCGTCACCGTCAAACCGATGAAACCGAACTGTCCGTCCACGAGACATTCCCCCTGCTCAAGGCCATGAGCGAGCTGAAACTGGGCGCCGCTTCGGTCGACCTGGGCAAGCTGGCCAACAAGTTCAAGCAGGAAGGCAATGGCCGCACTGCCGAGCAGTTCGTCCGTGAAGAGCTGGCCGAAGTGGTTGGCCAGCAGAACGCCTCGGCGCGCAAAGGCACCGACGTCGTGCTGTACGGCTTTGGCCGTATCGGCCGCCTGCTGGCGCGCATCCTGATCGAGAAGACCGGTGGTGGCGACGGCCTGCGCCTGCGCGCCATCGTCGTGCGCAAAGGCGCCGAAAACGACCTGGTCAAGCGTGCCAGCCTGCTGCGTCGTGACTCGGTGCACGGCCCGTTCGATGGCACCATCACCATCGACGAAGCCAACAACACCATCACCGCCAACGGTAACCTGATCCAGGTTATCTACGCCAAGAACCCGAGCGAAGTCGACTACACCCAGTACGGCATCGACAACGCGCTGATCGTCGACAACACCGGCGTATGGCGTGATGCCGACGGCCTGGGCCAGCACCTGGCCTGCCCGGGCGCTGCCCGCGTGATCCTCACCGCACCTGGCAAGGGCGCGCTGAAGAACATCGTGCACGGCATCAACCACGGCGATATCGCTGCCGATGACAAGATCATCTCGGCCGCCTCCTGCACCACCAACGCCATTGTGCCGGTGCTCAAGGCTGTCAACGACAAGTACGGCATCGTCAACGGCCACGTCGAAACCGTTCACTCGTTCACCAACGACCAGAACCTGATCGACAACTTCCACAAGGGCAGCCGCCGTGGTCGTGCCGCGCCGCTGAACATGGTAATCACCGAAACCGGCGCCGCCACCGCTGCTGCCAAGGCACTGCCAGTGCTGAAAGGCAAGCTGACCGGCAACGCCATTCGCGTGCCGACGCCGAACGTGTCGATGGCCATCCTGAACCTGAACCTGGAAAAGGCCACCAACCGCGAGGAAATCAACGAGTACCTGCGCCAGACCGCCATGCACTCGGAACTGCACAAGCAGATCGACTACGTGGCCTCGCAGGAAGTGGTTTCGACCGACTTCGTCGGTTCGCGCCACGCCGGTGTGGTGGACGCCGAGGCGACCATCGCCAACGATAACCGCGTTGTCCTGTACGTGTGGTACGACAACGAATTCGGTTACAGCTGCCAGGTGGTTCGCGTGATGGAAGACATGGCCGGTGTGAACCCGCCAGCGTTTCCACGCTGATACGCTTGTAAGGCAATGAAAAAACGGGAACCTTCGGGTTCCCGTTTTTTTTATCCAGATTTTGTGTTGCCTGGGCTGGCCTCTTCGCGGGTGAACCCGCTCCTACAGGGATCGCACCGCGCCTGAGGGAATTATAATCCTGTGGGAGCGGGTTCACCCGCGAAAGGGCCAGTACTGGCAACCGAGAAACCAGAATTTGCGCACAGCCCTTCTGTTGATCCTGCTCCTGCTCACCGCCTGCAACCAAGGCCCCACCCTGGAGCGCCTGGGCGGCCCGACCATGGGCAGCAGCTACAGCATCCAGTATGTCCGCGAACCCGGCGGCCCGGCGCCGGCTCAAGTGCAGGCGGCTGTAGAAACCATCCTTCACGACATCGATCAGCACTATTCGACCTATCGCGGCGACTCCACCGTCAGCCGCTTCAACCAGCTGCCCGCCGACCAGTGCCTGGTGCTGCCGGCCGACATGCTCGCGCTGGTCACTCTGGGCCAGTACCTGGCAGAACAGAGTGAAGGCGCCTTCGACCTCACCGTCGAGCCGCTGCTCGACCTGTGGGGCTTCGGCCCGCAGGCCCGCCACGAGCAGGTGCCCGACCCGCACGCCTTGGCCCAGGCCCGCCAGCGCGTGGGCTACCAGCATCTGCACATCAAAGGCCAGGCCCTGTGCAAGGACGCCCCGGTACAGCTCGATCTCAACAGTATCGCGGCCGGGCATGCCGTCGACCTGATTGCCGCACGCCTGCGCGGCATGGGCATAACCAGCTTTGTCGCCGAGGCCACTGGCGAACTCAAGGCGGTCGGCCGCAAGCCCGATGGCAGTCAGTGGCGCATTGCCCTGGAGCTACCCCGTGAAGACCGCCAGATCGCCCGGCAGATCATCCCGGTCAACGGCCTTTCAGTGTCCACTTCGGGTGACTATCGGCACTATTTCGAGCAGAATGGCCGGCGCTATTCGCACACCTTCGACGCCCGCCTCGGGCGCCCGGTCGAACATGACCTGGCCGCTGTCACAGTGCTCGACAGCTCGGCGCTGCTGGCCGACGGCTACTCGACACTGCTGCTGATCCTGGGCCCGCAGCGCGGCTGGGATTTCGCCCTGGCGCATGGCTTGGCCGCGGTATTGGTGACTCGGGCCGAGGGTGGCTTCGTCTCCCGAGCTACGCCCGCGTTCGAACGGGCGGTGAAAGGCGAGTGAAAGCGCAAGCAGGGATGATTGCCGCCAGGGAATGGGTGAACCATATGTAGTGCGGGCTAAATTGGCCTACGACGCGACCAAGGGTTAATGTGCGCGGCGTTCACGCTTTATTAGACTGCACACGAATTTTCTCATGACGCCCCGGCGGCATGATCGCGCCCCGCAAGCGACCGTGGCTTGCGGGCCAGTTCTGAAGGAGTACGCATGGCTGTCTACAACTACGACGTAGTGGTGCTGGGTTCCGGCCCGGCCGGAGAAGGTGCGGCAATGAACGCCGCCAAAGCAGGGCGCAAGGTGGCGATGGTCGACAGCCGTCGTCAGGTCGGGGGCAACTGCACCCACCTGGGCACCATCCCGTCCAAGGCACTGCGTCACTCGGTGCGGCAGATCATGCAGTTCAACACCAACCCGATGTTCCGTGCCATCGGTGAGCCGCGCTGGTTCTCTTTCCCGGACGTGCTGAAAAGCGCCGAGCGGGTGATTTCCAAACAGGTGGCCTCGCGCACCGGCTACTACGCCCGCAACCGCGTCGACCTGTTCTTCGGCACCGGCAGCTTCGCCGACGAGCAAACCGTCGAGGTGGTGTGCCCGAACGGTGTGGTCGAAAAACTCAACGCCAAGCACATCATCATTGCCACAGGCTCGCGCCCGTACCGCCCGGCCGACATCGATTTCCATCACCCGCGCGTCTACGACAGCGACACCATCCTCAGCCTCAGCCACACCCCGCGCAAGCTGATCGTGTACGGCGCAGGCGTGATCGGTTGCGAATATGCCTCGATCTTCAGCGGCCTGGGTGTGCTGGTGGAGCTGGTCGACAACCGTGGCCAGCTGTTGAGCTTCCTGGACTCGGAAATCTCCCAGGCACTCAGCTACCACTTCAGCAACAACAACATCACCGTGCGCCACAACGAAGAGTACGAGCGTGTCGAAGGCCTGGACAACGGGGTGATCCTGCACCTGAAGTCGGGCAAGAAGATCAAGGCCGACGCCTTGCTGTGGTGCAACGGCCGTACCGGCAACACCGACAAGCTGGGCCTGGAAAACATCGGTATCAAGGTCAACAGCCGCGGCCAGATCGAGGTCGACGAGGCCTACCGCACCTCGGTGCCGAACATCTACGGCGCCGGCGATGTGATTGGCTGGCCGAGCCTGGCCAGTGCTGCCCACGACCAGGGCCGCTCGGCTGCTGGCAGCATCGTCGACAATGGCAGCTGGCGCTTCGTCAATGACGTGCCGACCGGCATCTACACCATTCCGGAGATCAGCTCGATCGGCAAGAACGAGCAGGAGCTGACCCAGGCCAAGGTGCCGTACGAAGTGGGCAAGGCCTTCTTCAAGAGCATGGCGCGTGCGCAGATTGCCGGCGAGCCGCAGGGCATGCTGAAGATCCTGTTCCACCGCGAGACCCTGGAAGTGCTGGGTGTGCACTGCTTCGGCTACCAGGCTTCGGAAATCGTCCATATCGGCCAGGCCGTGATGAACCAGCCGGGCGAGCAGAACAATCTGAAGTACTTCGTCAACACCACGTTCAACTACCCGACCATGGCCGAAGCCTATCGGGTAGCGGCGTACGATGGCCTGAACCGGCTTTTTTGAGCGGCTCCGACCGGTGGCCTGAGCCGGTCGGAGAGACCGATTTCAACCCTACCCGAGGGTGGTCTTGGCCAAACCGGGAAAGTCTGTAATCAGGCTGTCCACGCCAAAGTCAGCGAGCCGGCGCATCAATGCCGGTTCGTTGACCGTCCACACCGACACGTGCAAACCCTGGCCCTGCGCTTTGAGCAGGCGCTCGGGGGTGCACAGCGTCCAGTTCAATGCCAGCATCTCGCAGCCGTAGTTCTGCGCCACCTTCAATGGGTCGAGCCAGGCGTATTCGGCCACCAGCCCGCGTTTCACGTCGGGTACCAGCTCCAGCGCCGCACCCAGCACTTCGCGTGAGCTGGAGGTGATGGTGACCTTGTCCAGCAGGCCATATTGCTGGGCCAGTTCGCGGATCGCCAGCACGGTGGTGGCGGCACGGGTGCGCGAGGCGCTTTTCACTTCCAGCTGCCAGTGCTCGAACGGGCATTTTTCGAACAGTTCTTCCAGTTTCGGGATCGGGCAGGGCTGTACGTGGCCCGGGCCGCCTTTGCGCGCGTCGATCTTTACCAGGTCGGCGGCCGGGTGCTCGATCACTTTGCCGCGCCGGCCGGTAGTGCGTTTCAGGGTGGGGTCGTGGATGACCATCAGCTCGTTGTCGGCCGACAGGTGCAGGTCCAGTTCGCAGCGGCTGACGCCGTGGGACAGGCACTGGCGGAAGCTGGTCAGGGTGTTCTCGGGCGCTTCGCCCTTGGCGCCGCGATGGCCGTAGATCAGGGTCACGTTCGTTCCTTCAAATCAGGGAAAAATGGGCTCAGGAGGCGGGATCGTTCTGGTCCAGCTGCTGACGCCGTTGTTGTTGCTGACGCTGCAGTATGTAGCGGGCCAGCAGTTGACGCTGGGCGTCGGTCATGTCGATGAATTCGGTGCCCACTTCGAAGCCGCCGTCCGGGCGGGGGTCGCAATGGGTGATCTTGCCGCGCAGCAGCAGGCCATGGGCGCGCGGCATCAGCACCATTTTCACTTTGACCCGGGTGCCGGGAGCAATCTGCGTAGCTTGGGCGCACTCGATGCCACCTTCGGAGATGACCACAGGCAGGGGCTGGCCCACTTCGCCAAGCAAGGTATGGGCAACCACCGCGCTCAGCAGGTCGAGGCGCTTGTTCTGCGCACGCAGGAAGGCGGCGAGGGTGCGGTCCTTGTCGCTCAGCTGGCGCAGCAGGTGTTGCGACTCGAAGTCGGACAGGTGCAGCTCGCTGAGCAGGTTGAACAGCGGGGAATCATCTTGCAACACATCTGGGTCAAGGGCTTCGGCCGCGCTGAGGGGGCTGATTTGAAGTGCGATCCGATCTTCGATGCGGTAGTATTCGCGGCGATCTTCTTCGTCTAATGTCGTCATGGCGAACCCAAGGTAGCGGCGGTGGTCCGAGTGTAAAGCCGCCGTAGGCGCCTCGCCACAAGGACGTTCCCTTTCATCCGAACAAGCCCCGACATGTTCAGACCTCTTTTCGCATTTATCGGCACCCGTTATACCCGTGCCAAACGTCGCAATCACTTCGTCTCGTTCATTTCCCTGACCTCGATGATCGGCCTCGCCCTGGGCGTGGTGGTGATGATCGTGGTGCTGTCAGTGATGAACGGTTTCGACCACGAGATGCGCACCCGTGTGCTTGGCATGATTCCCCATGCCACGCTGGAGAGCGGCCAGCCCATTGCCGACTGGCCTGCCCTTGCCCAACAAGTAAAGCAGAATCCGCAGGTGCTGGCGGTAGCGCCGTTCACCCAGATGCAGGGCCTGCTGACCCATGATGGCAAGGTGCAGAAGGTGCTGCTCAACGGCATCGACCCGGCCCGCGAGCGCGAGGTGTCGATCATCGACAACTTCATCCTGCAGGGCCGTCTCGACCAGCTGGCGCCAGGCGAGTGGGGCATCATGATCGGCGACAAGGCAGCGGCCAAGCTGGGTGTCGCCGTGGGTGACAAGCTCACCTTCGTCGCCCCGGAGGTCAGCGTGACCCCGGCCGGCATGTTCCCGCGCATGAAACGCTTCACCGTGGTCGGCACATTCCACGTGGGCGCGGGCGAGATCGACGGCTATCTGGGCCTGACCAACATCAGCGACCTGTCCCGCCTGCACCGCTGGAAACCCGACCAGGTGCAGGGCCTGCGCCTGAAGTTCGACGATCTGTTCCAGGCGCCGCGGGTGGCCTGGAGCATCGCACAGCAGCTGGGCGAGCAGGAGTACTACAGCCGCGACTGGACCCGTACCCACGGCAACCTGTACCAGGCGATCCGCATGGAAAAGGCCATGATCGGCCTGCTGTTGCTGCTGATCGTGGCAGTGGCGGCGTTCAACATCATTTCCACCCTGGTGATGGTGGTGAACGACAAGCGCGGTGATATTGCCATCCTGCGTACGCTGGGCGCCACGCCTGGGCAGATCATGCTCATCTTCATGGTCCAGGGCACGGTGATCGGCGTGATCGGCACCTTGATCGGCGCCGTGGTCGGCATTCTGGCTGCGCTGAACGTCAGTGCCGCAATCGCCGGCATCGAGAAACTGATCGGGCACAAGTTCCTCAACGCCGACGTCTATTTCATCGATTACCTGCCGTCGCAGATCCAGGCCCAGGATGTGTACATGGTCTGCGCTGCGGCGTTGGTCCTGAGTTTCTTCGCCACCCTGTACCCGGCCTGGCGTGCGGCGCGCACCCAGCCTGCAGAGGCGCTACGTTATGAGTGAGTCGCGCATGAGTGATAAAGCCGTCCTGAGCTGCCGCAACCTGGGCAAGTCCTACGACGAGGGCCCGGAGTCGGTAAAGGTATTGTCCGGGCTCAACCTCGAGCTGCACGCCGGTGAGCGCATTGCCATCGTCGGCAGCTCCGGCTCGGGCAAGAGTACCCTGCTCAACCTGCTGGGCGGCCTCGACCGGCCGAGCCAGGGCAGTGTGTGGCTGGCTGGCGAAGAGCTGTCGGCGCTGGGCGAGCGCGCCCGTGGCCTGCTGCGCAACCGCGAGCTGGGCTTTGTCTACCAGTTCCACCACCTGTTGCCGGAATTCACCGCCATCGAGAACGTGTGCATGCCGCTGCTGATCGGCCGCACACCCATCCCCGAGGCCCGTGAACGTGCCGAGGCGCTGCTCAAGCGCGTGGGCCTGGGCCACCGCCTCAACCACAAACCGGCCGAGTTGTCCGGCGGTGAGCGCCAGCGTGTGGCGATTGCCCGGGCGCTGGTCAACCGGCCCGGCCTGGTAATGCTCGACGAGCCGACCGGCAACCTCGACCACCATACCGCCCAAGGCATTCAGGAGCTGATGCAGGAGCTGTCCAGTGCCTCGCGCACGGCGTTCCTGGTGGTCACCCACGACCTTGTCCTGGCGCGCAAGATGGACCGTGTGCTGAAGCTCGACGACGGCCACCTGGTCGCCATCTGATCGACTGCACGGGGCAGCAGTTGCCGCCCCGTTTTCCTGTTTTCATTGGGTGTTTCGTACATGTTCAGACCCTTGCCCATCTTCATCGGCGCGCGCTACACCCGAGCCAAGCGCCGCAACCACTTCATCTCGTTCATCTCGATGACCTCGATGATCGGCCTGTCGCTGGGCGTGCTGGCGATGATCGTGGTGCTGTCGGTAATGAACGGCTTCCAGCGTGAAATGAGCTCGCGCATTCTCGGCCTGGTGCCGCATGCCGCCATCCTTGGCGCGCAGCCGCTGGACGACTGGCGCAAAGTGGCCGAGCAGGCCATGCGCAACCCGGCGGTGATGGCGGCAGCGCCGATTACCGAAATGGAAGGCATGCTGTCTTACAAAGGTGCGATGCAGCCGATTCAGGTGAGCGGTATCGACCCGGACGAGGAGGGCAAGGTCTCGATCGTCGGCCAGCACATTGTCCAGGGTCGCCTGCAGGCCCTGCAGCCGGGTGAGTTCGGCGTGGTCATCGGCGAGCTGACGGCACGGCGCTTCCGCCTCAACACCGGCGACAAGCTGACCCTTATCGTGCCCGAAATCAGCAAGGAGCCGGGCGGCATTACCCCGCGCATGCAGCGCCTGACCGTGGTCGGCATTTTCAAGGTGGGGGCCGAGCTGGATGGCTCGCAAGCCTACATCCACATGGCCGATGCCGGTGAGATGCAGCGCTGGGCGCCGGGCCAGGTGCAGGGCGTGCGCCTGAAGCTGCACGACCTTTACGCCGCGCCGCAGGTGTCCAAAGCGATTGTCGCCGGGTTGGGTGACGCCTACCGCGCTGACGACTGGTCGCACACCCAGGGCAGCCTGTTCAGCGCGATGAAAATGGAAAAGACCATGATCGGCCTGCTGCTGATGATGATCATCGCGGTGGCGGCGTTCAACATCATCGCCACCCTGGTGATGGTGGTGAACGACAAGGGGCCGGACATTGCCATTCTGCGTACCCTGGGCGCCACACCGGCGCAGATCATGGGCACGTTCATGGTCCAGGGCAGCCTGATCGGTGTTGTCGGCACGCTGATTGGCGGGGTGCTGGGGGTGATTGCGGCGTTCAACGTCAGCCAGATCGTCGGTTGGCTGGAGCGGGTGAGCGGGCAGCACATCTTCACTTCGGATGTGTACTTCATCAGCAGCCTGCCGTCGCAGTTGCAGTGGGGCGATGTGGCAATTATCTGCAGTGCTGGCCTGGTGATGAGTTTCCTGGCGACCATTTACCCGGCCTACCGGGCGTCGCAGGTGCAGCCGGCGATTGGCCTGGCGGTTTGAATATCACTTGAGGGCCTGATCGCCGGCGAGCCAGCTCCCACAGGATGGCATCAGCGCCAAGGCCCGCGCTGTACCTGTGGGAGCTGGCTTGCCGTGGCGACGAACCGCGGCGATGGGCTGCAGAGCAGCCCCCGTTTCACTGACTATCAGGGAACCCGATCACAAACCGCGTCCAGCCACCCTCACACTCCGCCCGAATGCTCCCGCCATGCGCCTGCACGATCGACCGGGTGATCGCCAGCCCCAGCCCCGCATGCTCGCTGCTACCTTCCCGTCGCGCAGGGTCGACCCGGTAGAAGCGGTCGAACAATCGCGGTAACGCCGCCGCTTCAATGGACCCCCCGGTATTGGCCACGCTGATCTTCGGCCCCGCCTCCAGCGTCACCCGTATCTGCCCACCGGCCGGTGTGAACCGCAAGGCATTGTCGAGCAGATTGGACAGCGCACGGCGCAGCATATGCCGGTCGCCCTGCAGCAGGGCCTCACCCTCGCGCAGCATCTGCACATCGCTGTCCTCGGCCAGCGGCGCGTAATATTCAAGCAGTGCATCCACCTCTTCATGCAATGCCAGTGGCGCTTGACCAGGCACCAGCAGGCCATGGTCGGCCTTGGCCAGGAACAGCATGTCGTTGATCATCTGTGCCATCCACTGCAGCTCTTCGAGGTTGCCATGCAGTGCCTCGCGGTATTCCTCGAGGCTGCGCGGGCGGGTGAGGGTGACCTGGGTGTGGGTCAGCAGGTTGGACAGCGGCGTGCGCAGTTCGTGGGCGATGTCGGCCGAGAATGCCGAAAGCCGCTGGAAGGCGTCGTCCAGACGCTGCAGCATGGCATTCATGCTGGTCGCCAGCTCGGCAAGCTCTTCGGGCATCTGCGCCACCGGCAGGCGGGTAGTGAGCGAGCGGGCCGACACGCTGGCAGCCACCTGGCCCATCTGCCGCAAAGGGCGCAGCCCGCTGCGCACGGCCCAGGCCCCGAGCAGCGCCGTGGCCAGCGCCGACAGGCCGACGGTCAGCCAGATCAGGCGCTGCATGCCTTGCAGGAAGTGCTGATGGTGGGTGATATCGAGGTACAGGGTCAGCTGCGGTGACTGCGGGCTATCCTGTGCCAGGCGTACGGCCAGGCTGCGGTAGTCGGTACCAGGGGTGTGCAAGGTGGCAAGCCCGGCGGCTGGCGCCGGCGGCAGACCGCTGCGGCTTTCGAACCAGGTGGCGCCGTCGCTGCCACTGATGCGCAGCGCCAGGTCGGCCTGGTGGCTGAGCTCATTGCGCAGGGCAGGCAAGCGGGCCTGCAGCTCGGTGACGGCGGCAAGGCCGGCCAATTGAGTGCGAAACAGCGACAGACGCGAGTCCAGCAGTTGCTGGTCCAGTTCGACGAAGTGCTGCTCGCTGGCCCGGTTGAACAACAGACCGGCGCCCAGCGAGACGGCGGCGGTGCAGGCGGCGAACAGCAGCGCCAGGCGGCTGCCGAGGGACACCCGGCGTATCATTCGGTGCGCTCTTCGAGCACGTAGCCCATGCCGCGCACGGTGTGGATCAGCTTGTCGGGGTGTGGGTCGTCGATCTTCAGGCGCAGGCGGCGGATGGCAACCTCGATCACATTGGTGTCGCTGTCGAAGTTCATGTCCCACACCTGCGAAGCGATCAACGATTTCGGCAGCACCTCGCCCTGGCGGCGGAGCAGCAATTCGAGCAGGGCGAATTCCTTGGCGGTCAGGTCGATGCGCTTCCCGGCACGCTCTGCGCGGCGCCGGATCAGGTCCAGGCGCAGGTCGGCCAGGCCCAGGAGGGTGTCCTGGCTGGGGCTGGCGCCGCGGCGCAGCAGGCTGCGTACCCGCGCCAGCAATTCGGAGAAGGCGAACGGCTTGACCAGGTAATCGTCGGCGCCCAGCTCCAGGCCATGCACCCGATCCTGGACGGCGTCGCGGGCAGTTAGGAACAACACGGGTGTGTCCAGGCCGGCCTGGCGCACGGCCTGGAGGATCTGCCAGCCGTCACGGCCGGGCAGCATCACGTCGAGAATCAGCAGGTCGTGGTCGCCGCTCAGGGCCAGGAACTGACCGGTTTCGCCATCGGCGGCCAGTTCGGTGGCAAAGCCAGCTTCGCTCAGGCCCTGGCTCAGGTACTGCCCGGTGCGGGCCTGGTCTTCGACGATCAGCAGTTTCATGCGCTGTCCACTATCCGAGGGTTTGCTGCCACAGGGGGCGATTTGATGCTTGAAATGATACGTGACTATCCCGCGCCTCGCCCAAGCTGACAAAGTTGTAATCTGCCTGTCAGGTAGCTGCCAGTCGCCCGTGACTAAGGTGGCCTCATCCCGTTGTCTATTCCCGGAGTCATCATGAAACGCCTGTTCATCGCCGCCACCCTGGCCCTGGCCAGCCTGCCGACTGTTGCCAGCGAGGCGCAAACCTTCGCCTTTGGCGAACCGGCCCCGGCGGCCAAGGCCACCCGCACTGTCGAAGTGCTGCTCAAGGACATTGCCTTCGAGCCCGGCAACTTGCAGGTAAAAGCCGGGGAAACGGTGCGTTTCGTGCTGATCAACGAGGGCAAGCTGCCCCACGAATTCAACCTGGGCGACAAGGCCATGCACGCCGAGCACCAGAAGGAAATGATTGCCATGCAAGGCAAGCTGTTCACTGCCGGCATGAACCACGACGGCATGGATCACGGCCAGATGAACCACGGCGGTGGCCATGCCCACGCGGGCGGCAACACCGTGCTGGTGATGCCTGGCCAGCGCGCCGAGCTGACCTGGACCTTCCGCAAGTCAGCGCCCATCGAGTTTGCCTGCAACGTGCCGGGGCATTACCAGGCCGGCATGGTCGGGGCCATGACCATCGAGTGACTTGCCCTGCAAGGCAGCGGGCAAAACCGGTAGACTAAGGGCAATTTCGAACCTTCAGGTCAGTTTCCATGCATCCCGCTGCCGAACACTCCCCGCTGGGCAAATCCAGCGAATACATTGCCACCTACTCCCCGGACCAACTGTTCCCTATACCGCGTGCTGCCAAGTGGGCCGAACTGGGCGTCAGTGCCCAGACCTTGCCCTGGCAGGGTGTGGATTACTGGAACTGCTTCGAACTGAGCTGGCTGCTGCCGTCGGGCAAGCCGGTGGTAGCGATCGGCGAGTTCGCCATCCCGGCCGACTCGCCGAACATCATCGAGTCCAAGTCGTTCAAGCTGTACCTCAATTCGCTGAACCAGACGGTGTTCGCCTCGCTGGGCGAGTTGCAGGCCTGCCTGGAGAAAGACCTGTCTGCCGCCGCTGGCAAGCCGGTGGGTGTGAAGGTGCGCACGTTGGCCGAGGTCGAGGCCCAGGGGGTCGAGGCATTGCCGGGGCTGAGCATCGATGAACTGGACGTTGCCATCAGCAACTACGAACAGCCGCAGCCTGAGTTGCTGCGCTGCGACCCGGAGCGGGTGGTGGAAGAGGTGTTACACAGCCATCTGTTGAAATCCAACTGCCCGGTTACCGGCCAGCCGGACTGGGGGAGCGTGGTGGTCGAGTACAAGGGCAGGGCGCTGGACCACGCCAGCCTGCTGACCTACCTGATCAGCTTCCGTCAGCATGCCGATTTCCATGAGCAGTGCGTGGAGCGGATCTACCTGGACTTGAAGAACCTGCTGCAGCCGGAGCACCTGACCGTGTACGCGCGTTATGTGCGCCGTGGCGGGCTGGATATCAACCCGTATCGCAGCACAGGGGCGATCAGCCCGCAGAACAAACGCCTGGTTCGGCAGTAACGTTCAGTAGACCCTGTGGGAGCGGGTTCACCCGCGAATTCGTCGGTGGCACCACCGCGGCATTCGCGGGTGAACCCGCTCCCATAGAGTAAGTTGGGCTGCTTTAAATGCCCATGCTGTGCAGCGAGTTGGCAATGCTGCGCAGGGTGGCGGTGAGGTCGGGGTGATCGGCTTCGAAGCGTTCCACCGCCAGGTTCACCCCGTCTACCAGGTTGTTGTCCGGGGTGGCTTTTTCAAGTTTCAGTTGCGCTTCGATCTGGCGCGCTTCTTCGTGCAGCGCGGCCAGCTCTTCTTCCGAAAGCGGTACGTTGCGGTCCAGTTGCTCGCGCAAGCTGTTCAGGCGCTCTTGCAATTCGCGGGCAGGCATTGGCTGTTCTCCATCAATGGCTTGGCTAGCCATGGACCTCAGCGAAGCGGCAAAGGTTCTGGCTTGTCTTCAGCGTAATCCACCTGCCGCTGCTTTGCATGATCCGCGTCAACAGTGCTGTATCAGGGTTTTTCACCCTTGCGCCGGCGCAGGGCGATGTCCTGCAGGCAGGTGTCCAGGGCTTCCAGGTGGTCGATCACCGAGTGCACGCCCAGGCCGAACAGCTGTAGCGTCGCCTTGCCGCGGGCCAGGTCTTGTTCCTGTGTGGTCATGGTTCGCCATTGCTGCGAGCTGCGGTCACAGAATGGGCTGCAGGCGGCCAGGCCCACTGTCCACAATCCTGCGTTAAGGCCCGACTGCAGCAGCTGCGGGTCGCCGCTGACCAGTACGCAGCCGTCGAGGCGTTCGCTGTCCAGGCTCATAAGGGCCTGCCAGCAGGCGTTCGGCGCGGGCCAGCGCACGCCGTTGACCGAGTGCCCAGGCAGCCAGTCGGGCAGTACGTGGGCCAGCCGCTTGCTCTGGCTGGTAGTGAGGTCATCCAGCCAGATGCACGGTACCTGGCGCTGACGCAGGCCGGCGAGGGCGGCCAGGGCGCCGGGGGCAGGCGAGGGGTTGCCATTGGCGGCCTGCACCAGGCAGCCGCGCAAGCCGAACAGCACAGCGGTGAAGGCGGGTGCAGCGTCCATGGCAACGTCCCCCAAATAGTCCGCAGGCTATTCGGTGATTGTTACCGCTCTGTGACAGCGGGCCGGGTGCAACAGTTGTTCACAAAATATTGAGCAAAGTTGTGTAAAGCTGTTTATCAGCCCGCAAGCCTCTATACTGCGGCCTTACCAGCAGCGCGACCCGTTGCGCTTGCGGCCTAGAAATTCGATGGAGAAACACCTATGCGTAGGATCGGTGCCAGTGTGATCGAACGAGTCACCCAGGCCTGTGTCTGCGCCAGCATGCTGCTGGCGCCCGTGGCAGCCACCCAGGCAGCCACCGAGGAAGATCCCTGGGAAGCGGTCAACCGCCCGATCTTCCGCTTCAACGACACCGTCGACACGTATGCCCTCAAGCCATTGGCCAAGGGCTACCAGGCGGTTACCCCGCAGTTCCTCGAAGATGGCATCCACAACATCTTCCGCAACCTCGGTGACGTCACCAACCTGGCCAACAACGTGCTGCAGCTCAAACCCCATGCGGCGGGCGTTGACACTGCGCGGCTGATCGTCAACACCACGTTCGGCCTGGGCGGCTTCTTCGATGTGGGCACCAAGATGGGCCTGCAGCGTAATGACGAAGACTTTGGACAGACCTTGGGCTACTGGGGTGTGCCAAGCGGCCCGTACGTGGTCATCCCGCTGCTGGGCCCAAGTACGGTGCGTGACGGCGTGGCGAAGTACCCGGACAGCTACACCAGACCTTACCGCTACATCGACCATGTGCCGACCCGCAACTCGATCTTTGCACTGGACGTGATCGACACCCGCGCCAGCCTGTTGTCGGCCGAGAAGCTGATTCAGGGTGACAAGTACATCTTCATTCGCAATGCCTACCTGCAGAACCGCGAGTTCAAGGTCAAGGATGGCGAGGTCGAAGACGACTTCTGATCATGCGCCTGGGGGCTGCGGCCCCAGGCTTAATGCATCGCCAGGATGCGCAAGCCGAATTTCTGCTGCCCGCCCGGCTGGTCGGCAATCCACACCACCTCGGTGCTGGCATGCAGCCCCTTGAGTGCCGGGTGGTCGGAATCGATCCGCACCTCTACCTGATCCCCTATCTGAAAACGCAGCGGCGCCTGCACCTGCATGCCACCGCTGGACAGGTCCAGGCACACCGCTGCGATCACCTGGCCTTCGTGCAACAGGCTGACCTCGGTGTCGATGCGCATGCGGATGAAATCGCGTTTCTCGCTATAGCGGGAGGGCGTGTTGGGCATGCTGCATCCTTCTCATCGGGTTGCGCTGGTCGACTTTCTTATAACTCCCGGTGATTTGCCCTGTAAAGAGCGGCGAGGTCGACCCTTGCATGCTTGAAACGCCTGGCGGATGGGAGTACCGTCTGCGCCTTACAAGGTCGCTCTCACAGTTGCCGGGCAGGTGTTCTTGTCCTACAACTCAAGTAGAGTGTGACCCTAGAGAATTCCCGTAGCTGGCCGTCTGCCTTGCCGACACCGCTGCACCAACCCAAATCGGCGCCGTTCGCCCACATGCAGAAAACCAGTGCAACGCTGCTGATCATCGATGACGACGACGTGGTCCGTGCGAGCCTCGCCGCGTATCTTGAAGACAGTGGCTTCAGCGTCCTCCAGGCCGGTAACGGCCAGCAGGGCCTTCAGGTCTTCGACGAACACCAGCCTGACCTCGTGATCTGCGATCTGCGCATGCCGCAGATGGGCGGCCTCGAACTGATACGCCAGGTCAGCGAGCGTGCGCCGCAGTTGCCGGTGATCGTGGTGTCTGGTGCCGGCGTCATGAGTGATGCGGTGGAAGCGTTGCGCCTGGGCGCCGCCGATTACCTGATCAAGCCGCTGGAAGACCTGGCCGTGCTCGAGCATTCGGTACGCCGCGCCCTCGACCGTTCGCGCCTGGTGCTGGAAAACCAGCGCTACCGCGACAAGCTCGAAACTGCCAACCGTGAACTGGAAGCCAGCCTGCACCTGTTGCAGGAGGACCAGACTGCCGGTCGCCAGGTGCAGATCAACATGCTGCCCGAAAGCCCCTGGATGGCAGGTGATTTCGCCTTCGAGCACCAGATCATCCCGTCGTTGTATCTATCCGGTGATTTTGTCGATTACTTCCGCGTGGACGAGCGGCGCATTGCTTTCTATCTCGCCGATGTTTCCGGGCATGGCGCGTCGTCGGCCTTTGTCACCGTGCTGTTGAAATTCATGACCACGCGCCTCATGTTTGATCTCAAGCGCAGCAAGATGCGCGAGTTCAAGCCGTCGGAAGTGCTCAGCCACATCAACCGCGGCCTGATCAACAGCAAGCTGGGCAAGCATGTCACCATGGTCGGCGGGGTGATCGACGAAGAGTCTGGTCTATTGACCTACGCCGTTGGCGGCCACCTGCCGTTGCCGGTGCTGCACACCCCCGAGCACACCCGCTACCTTGAAGGCCGCGGCCTGCCGGTAGGGTTGTTCGATGAGGCCACCTACCAGGACCTGGTGGTGGAGCTGCCGCCGCAGTTCAGCCTCAGCCTGATGTCCGATGGCATTCTGGACCTTTTGCCGGGTGCCACGCTCAAAGATAAAGAAGCCGCCTTGCCGGAAATCGTCAGGGCAGCAGGTGGCAGCCTGGATGGGCTGCGTCAACGATTCGGATTGGCTACGCTTGGGGAGATGCCGGATGATATCGCCCTATTGGTGTTGAGCAGGAACCTTCAATGAGTACCGGTAGAATCCAGTTCGCCGAACAGTGTGGTACCTTCGTACTGAAGTTTGTCGGTGAAGTGCGCCTGACCCTGTGTTCGGCGCTGGATGCGACGATCGAGAAGATATTCACTGCGCTGAACTTCTCGGCGATTGTCATCGACCTGACCGAAACCGAGAGTATCGATAGCACTACTCTGGGCCTGCTGGCCAAGCTGTCGATCCTGTCGCGGCAGAAGGTGGGGCTGCTGCCTACGGTTGTCACCACCAACCCGGACATTTCCCGGTTGCTGCAGTCGATGGGCTTCGACCAGGTGTTCAATATCGTTGATCGCCCGATACCGTGCCCGGAATGCCTGACCGATCTGCCGTCTCAGGACCAGAACGAAGATGTTGTGCGGTCCAAGGTGCTCGAAGCGCACAAGATTCTCATGGGCCTGAACGATTCCAACCGTGAAGCCTTCCATGACCTGGTCAATGCGCTGGAACGGAGCTGATCGCTAGCCTGTGCTTGCATTGTTGCGGGCACAGGCAATCTGATTTTCCGCGCCTGGCTAGTCCCGAGCAACAAACTCGGTCGCCTCACGTCCCCCCGCGTCCAGCTGGTAAACCCGTGCCGGTCGCCCCTGTTCGTCGAAGAACACCTGCCCCAACCCCGCACCATTCCACAACCGCTCCCCGGCCTTGCTGTGGCTGGGCGTACGCGGCAGCACCTGCATTTCGCGCCGCTTGGTAAACCAGTTCAGCGGCGAGCGCGGTGAATAGAGCCAGCGGTTGAGCCGATCCAGTACATCCAGCAGCCGGCGCGGGAATTCGTTCTTGATCCCGCTACTGGTCACCTGCCACAAGTGCGGGCTGCGCTGGCGATGACGGATCAGCACCTCGTAGACGAACGAATAGTGCACATCCCCGGACAACACCACGTAGTGCCCTGGCGTACGAGAGTGGCGGAAGATATTGAGGATTACCTGCGCCGCTCCCCGGTGCGCCATCCAGTTTTCGGCATCCACCAGCAGCGGGTAGCCCAGCCAGCTGAACGCTTTCTGCACCGTTTCGATGAGTTTTACCCCAAAAATCGGTGCGGGCGACACGATGATCGCCGACGGATGGTCCAGCAGCGCTTGCTGCAGCTCGCTCAGCGCCTCCCAGTCCAACAGCCCGGACGGCTTGGCCAGGCTGCTTTCGCTGCGCCAGCGGCGGGTGCGGGTGTCCAGCACCAGCAGCGGCGGCTCAGTGGGCAGGCTGAACTGCCAGCCCTGAAAACGGAGCAGCTCGCCGATCAGTGCGTCCTGAGACTGGCTGTTCAGCGTCTGGCACTGTTCGACCAGTGGCTTGCAGCCGTCGGGGTCATTGCCCCAGGCCTGACAAAGCAGGTAGCCGAGCAGGGCATTGCCGATGATCCGCCGCGAGAACGGGTGGCCGTAGGCGGTTTCCTCCCACTGTGCCGAGAGGTTCCAGTCGTCGGTGATGTCATGGTCGTCGAAGATCATCAGGCTGGGCAGGTGAGCCATCACCCGTGCCACCTGGTCGAGGTTGTCGGCAAAGCCCTGGATCAGCGGCAGTTCCCGCTGATATCGGGCCTGGCGCTGGTCGTTGAGGCCGATGGGCATCTGCAGGTCCACCAGCTGCCAAGGCACAGGCGACCACACCAGCAGGTACATGGCCATCACTTCGGCGAAGGTCACCAGGTGGTTGTCGGCGTTGCTGGACGAGAAGATCGGCTTGCGCTTGCCACCAAAAAAGCGCTCGCGCAGGTTGTCGTTGACGGCCTGCGCCGGCAGCAGGTCGGCGCGGTGATAGTAGCTGGCGGGGTGCTGGTACAGCGCCTGGCTGTCGGGCACCACTGCCCCCTCCAGTGCTTCGTCGAACAGGCCCAGGCGCCCGATCAGGCTGTGGATGGCGCGCAGCATGGGGCCGGCGACATCGTCGGCGTATACCTGGTCGCCGGTCATCAGCAGCACGGCCGGGCGGTCTTCGGGTTTTGCACAAGTCTGCAGCAGGCGGTCGGCGCACAGCAGGCCGTCGGTGGCGGGGTGGTGCGGCTTGCGGCAAGAGCCGTGCAGCAGTTGGTCAAGTCGCTCGCGCAGCACCAGGCTGGGGCGCTGAGTGCCGGGGTAGAGCAGGTGCGGCGCCCAGCTGGCGATGCCTTGGCCGTAGAGCAACAGGTCATAGTCGAGCAGCTGGTTGCAGGGCAGCGGCTGCGCGAAGTGGATATCCAGCAGGTGGATGAAGGCGTGCCGGCCGACCGGGACGATCTGGCAATCGACCCGGGCCTCGCCTGCCGAGCAGGTGAATGCCGGTTGCAGCGGCTGGCTGGCGACCAGCCAGATGGCCAGGCGTTGGGGTTCCAGGCGGCGCAAGACCGGGCCGGCGAGTACAAGGGGGAGTGGGGCAGAGGGAGTCATCGAAAGCTCGGGTGGCTTATCGGGCCTCTTCGCGGGTAGATACGCCCTGCAGGGGCTTTCTCAGGCCTGTGGGAGCGGGTTCGCCCGCGAAGAGGCCCGGGATTCAAAACACGACTAAGGCCGGCGAAACAAAACGGGCGGAAAATGCTGAACATTTCCCGCCCGCCAGGCAAACCCGAAATGTATCAGGTTTTTTCAGCCATCAACTTCTCCAGCTTCTCCTGGTCCCGCGCAAACTGGCGGATACCCTCGGCCAGCTTGTCGGTGCCCATGGCGTCTTCGTTCATCGCCCAGCGGAACTGGCTTTCGTTCAGCTGCTGTCTCGCCTCGCCGGCGTTGCCCGGCTTGAGCACCCGTGGCAATTCACCCTGGTCATCGCTCAGTTGCTGCAGCAGCTCGGGGCTGATGGTCAGGCGATCACAGCCTGCCAGTTGCTCGATCTGGCCAATATTGCGGAAGCTGGCGCCCATGACCACGGTGTCGTAGCCATTGGCCTTGTAGTAGTTGTAGATACGCGTGACCGACTGCACGCCTGGGTCCTCGGCGCCCACGTATTCCTTGCCGGTGCTTTTCTTGTACCAGTCGTAGATACGGCCGACGAAGGGCGAAATCAGGAATACCCCGGCATCCGCGCAGGCCTGCGCCTGGGCGAAGGAGAACAGCAGCGTGAGGTTGGTCTGGATGCCTTCCTTTTCCAGTTTCTCGGCGGCGCGGATGCCTTCCCAGGTGGACGCCAGCTTGATCAGTACGCGGTCGCGGCCAACGCCGGCCGCTTCGTACAGCTCGATCAGCTTGCGCGCCTTGGCCAGCAGGGCAGGCTCATCGAACGACAGGCGGGCATCCACCTCGGTGGAAATACGCCCCGGGATGACCTTGAGAATGCCCGAGCCCACGGCTACCGCAAACTTGTCGCAGGCCAGGTCGACATCACCCTTGGCATCGCTTTTCACCTGCTTGAGCAGGTCGGCGTAGCCGGGGATGGCGGCGGCCTTCAGCAGCAGCGACGGGTTGGTGGTGGCATCCACCGGCTTCAGCCGGGTGATGGCATCCAGGTCCCCGGTGTCGGCGACCACGGTGGTGAACTGCTTCAGTTGTTCCAGCTTGGAAGTCATGGGCGTGCTCTGTCCTGTGCATTTACTCGACATTACCCGAGCCCCGACGGCCGCTCAAGGGCCTGCGGAACAGGGCTGGCCGGCGACGGCCGTTGCGAGAGGTGAACATTCGAGTCACAAGCTGCCACGAGGTTCCGCCGTCCATCCACCGCGTCGCCTGGCAAGCGTGATTACCGCCCCTGCAACAACTCCACCGCCTCGTCAAACACCGCCAGCGGCTGCGCCGCCTTGTGGATGTCCGCCGACAGCAGCTGGCGGAACCGCCGCGCGCCCTTGAACCCCTGGGCCAGCCCGAGGATATGCCGGGTAACGTGATGCATCGCGCCACCGCTTTCCATGTGCGCAACGATGTAAGGCCGCAACTGCGCCAGCACCTCGCTGCGGCTGACCACCGCCGCCCTGCTGCCGAACAGCTGCTGGTCCACTTCGGCCAGCAGGTAAGGGTTGTGGTATGCCTCGCGCCCCAGCATCACGCCGTCGAAGGTTTCAAGGTGCGCCTGGCATTCGGCCAAGGTCTTGATACCGCCGTTGAGCACCAGCTCCAGGTCCGGAAAGTCAGCTTTCAGCTGCGCCGCCACGTCATAACGCAGTGGCGGCACCTCGCGGTTCTCCTTTGGCGACAGCCCCTCCAGGATCGCGATGCGCGCATGCACGGTAAAGCTCCGGCAACCGGCCTCGCGTACCTGGCCAACGAAGTCGCACAGCTCGGCATAGCTGTCGCGGCCATTGATGCCGATGCGATGCTTGACCGTGACCGGCGTCGACACCGCATCCCGCATGGCTTTCACGCAATCGGCAACGAGGCCTGGGTGAGCCATCAGGCAAGCGCCGATCATGTTGTTCTGCACCCGGTCACTCGGGCAGCCGACATTAAGGTTGACCTCGTCGTAGCCGGCTTCTTGCGCAAGGCGCGCACAAGCGGCCAGGTCGGCCGGGACGCTACCGCCCAGCTGCAGGGCCAGCGGGTGCTCGGATATATCGTGGCGCAGGAAACGGTGGGCGTCGTTGTGCAGCAGGGCACCGGTGGTGACCATTTCGGTGTAGAGCAGGGTGTGTTTGGAGAGCAGGCGCAGGAAGAACCGGCAATGGCGGTCTGTCCAGTCCATCATCGGCGCAACAGAAAACCGCCTTACTACCGTATCTACTGGGCGGGCCGCGTTTTCTGGTGTTTCGGGGTGCATTCTGATTTCTCTCATTATCTATCGTTTACTACCTTTTTTGCTTATTCTCAAAAGCTCGTTGCTGAATTTCAGCAAAGGCAATTGGGGATTTAGCAAATGGGCACCATCACAACCCGCAAAAGGAAAGACGGGTCGACCACCTACGACGCCCAGATCAGGATCATGCGCAAGGGCGTGAAAGTCTATCAGGAAAGCCAGACCTTCGATCGGAAGACTACGGCCCAGGCCTGGATCAGGAAGCGCGAGGCTGAGCTGCACGAGCCGGGCGCGATCGAGAAGGCCAACCGCAGCGGCGTCACCGTCAAGCACATGATAGAAAAGTACCTAGACCAGTACGAGAAGCTGAGGCCGCTGGGCAAGACCAAGCGCGCTACGCTGCTGGCTATCAAGGAAACCTGGCTGGGCGACGTGGTCGACAGCGAGCTGACCAGTCAGAAGCTGGTGGACTATGCCATGTGGCGGATGGAGAAGGACGGCATTCAGGCGCAGACCGTGGGCAACGACTTGGCCCATCTCGGCGCCGTGCTGTCTGTGGCCAAGCCGGCGTGGGGCTATGAGGTCGACCCGCACGCGATGCCGGATGCGCGGAAGGTTCTGCGCAAGATGGGCGCCGTCACCCGCAGTCGCGAGCGCAACCGCCGACCGACCCAGGATGAACTGGGCAAGATCCTGACGTACTTCGAGGAGATGCGTGACCGCCGCAAGCAGGAGATCGACATGCTGCGCGTGGTGCTGTTCGCGCTGTTCTCCACTCGTCGCCAGGAAGAGATCACCCGGATCCGCTGGGATGCGCTCAACGAGAAGGATCAGTCGGCGCTGATCACCGACATGAAGAACCCAGGCCAGAAGTATGGCAACGACGTCTGGTGCCACATGCCGGACGAGGCGTGGCGAATCTTGAAGTCCATGCCGCGTGTTGCTGACGAGGTATTCCCGTACAACTCAAGATCGATCTCAGCATCGTTCACCAGGGCCTGCAACTTCTTGGAGATGGACGACCTGCATTTTCACGACCTGCGCCATGATGGCGTGAGTCGGCTATTCGAAATGGGGTGGGATATCCCGAAGGTGGCCTCTGTTTCCGGTCACCGGGATTGGAACTCGATGCGGCGCTATACGCACCTGCGGGGGAATGGCGATCCATATAAAGGATGGGAATGGATCGAGAAGGTGATAACGGGCCCCGTGATCGAGGCCCAGAAGAGGGTCAAGAGACGCGTCGAAGACCGCGACCCATGAGCTTGTCGTGCTCGGTCTTGGCCTTCTGGTGCTGCTCGTCGAGGTAGGTGGCCAGGTCGTTCAGGTGCACGCCCCGGGCTGACTTCTGGCTGCTCTCCATGCAGACCAGCGGAAGGTTGATCTCGCCACGGGCGACCTTGCCCTTCATCTTCTCCGGGGTCAGGTGGCTGAAATAGTCGAGGCACACGCGCTCGAGCGGGATGATTGCCTGGCCGCCGTACTGGGCCATGAGCAGGAAATGGGTGTTCATGTGAGCCTCCTCAGGCCAAAAAGTGGTGCCCGACCTGCGCCGCCCTGGCGGCGTCCTCGGTGCGGAACATGAGTTGGGTTTTGCTGGTGCGGCCCCAGCTGTCGTATTCCACGTCGACCCACCAGGCGCCGAACTTGCGGTACGGCTCGCCGAGGATCTTCGTGACGTAGCAGTCGATCAGGTTCATGGATGGTCGCCTCCCTCAACGATTGAATGCTCGACTGTGCGCGACCGCGGATCGGCATCGCCCAGGAAAACCATGTTCAGCGCGGTTTCCTGCAGGCTGCCCACCTCGTCGGTGCCTTCTTCGTCTTCGGACAGCACGGGCAGGGCCTGGTGGCGGATCATGTCGATGCTCAGGCCCTCGGGGATGTCGAACCTGGTGGTGATGGTGGTCTTGACGGTTATGATTGGCATGGGATGGTCTCCACGCCGCCGGTGGCGGCAGGTTGGTGGTCAGGCCAAGTCAGCCAGGGCGAAAACGATCCCGCGGCAATATGGCTCTTCGTCTTCCACGACTTCGAAGGTGGCGTGCGGGATCTCGGTTTTGTAGGTCCAGCTGTAGCCGTCCTCCTTACACCACAGGGCCTCGATCGATTTGGCCGACTTCTGTCGCTGCACGTACTCGGCGAGCTCCTCATCGCCATCCAGGCAATCGCGATCAGGGAGGACGCCATCTGCATCGACGAATGCGGTGCCACCGTCGTAGCAGCCGATCTCCTCACGCCGGGCGCCGTAGAATTCCATCAGGTCGTCGCTGGCTCCGCAGAGGATCACCAGGCCAGCGCTCTGTGCTGCGACGATCAGCGCGCCGGGGATGCGGGTCGGGTATTCGAGGCCGTTCAGTTGGGCGGCCAGTTCTTCTTTCGTCATGGCAATAGCTCTCCATGCCCGCGCATGTCGGCGGGCTTGAGTTGTAGGGGGAGGGGTTAGCAGTTGAAAGCGAACTGGAAATAGCGGCCGTCAGGAAGGGGCAGGGCTACAGTTCCGGAGAAGTCATCGCCTGACATGCCGCATTCCTGATCGACGTACACGTCGCCGAGGGCAAAGCCGTTGTCCTGAGGTGCTCCGGCCGGCTCGTCGACGATCTCGTAGTCATAGGTGTTTTCGGCCGCTTCGATCTCTTCCTCGACCTGGGCGAACACCTCATCACCAACCAGCGCCTTTACCATTTCCAGCACAGGGGCGTTGCGCGCCTGCTGATCCTGTAGGTACTGGGTATGCGCTTCGTCGGCCGCCCGCATGATCTCGAAGCATTCTTCATCGGTGATTCCGAAAATGTTGCTCATCGCGGCCCCCTGTAGATCAGGTAGGCCATGTAGGCGAGGGCGATCATTGCGCCACCTGCTTGCGGTAGCCGGCGTCGTAGAGCCTGAGGCCCATATTGATCTGCCCGGGAGTTGGGGATTCATGCCCGGTGTCCAGGCACATTTGTCGCGCAGCCCGCTGACGCTCTTCCTCTGCTCGTTGCTCAGGAGAGCTGAGCGGCCGGAAATCGTACTCGCTGAGATGGCCGCAGTTTTCTTCGCCGCCCTCGCGATAAGTGACCAAAAACAGCTGTGCGCCCATGGCGGTGATGGTCACTTCCTGAAATCCAGGCCGAGCCCAATCTTCTGTGGAGCGCTTGTTCTTCATTTCGATCTTCTGGCCAATAGGCGGAAGACCTTCGCCATCCCAGCGCGCCGGCCGCGGCGTGATGTACTGGACCTGGCCCTGCGTGAAGTTGTGCCGGTGATCGCCGGTGCCGCCGCCGTATGGATAGGCGCGATCCTCGGCGCCGACCACTGCGTACTGGTCCATGTTGATCCACACCTCGGTGATGCCATGGTGGGCGACCAGGCCGTGGCCGTCAGCCCACTCAGGCGCCTTGCTCCAGTCGATCTGGCTCACAGCTGATACCTCTCATCAATCCAGCGCCCAGGCGCCAGTGCGGGTGTAGGTTCGGGTTGTGTTTCGTGCGGGGAGAGCTGGCGCTGGTTGCCGGCGTTTTCCCTGAAAAGCTTCTTGCAGGCCTCGGATTTGCCAAGGTCATTGATCAGGCATTTCTCAGGTTCTGCCGGGGCGAGCATCCAGTTGGGCAGGCAGGCCATGCCGCTATCCGACTGCCAACAGGTGACGGCACGAGCCTTGTCTTCCTTCACTTCCAGGTGGCCTGGTTGCTCAATGCAGCCGGCCAGGGCGGCCAGCAGCAGGAGGCAGAGGGCGAGGCGGGTCATGGTTGGCTCACCTTTTCGAAGTGGAAGACGACCTCGGCGCCGGTCTCGGCGATCAAGCCGTAGGCCTTGGCCAGGCGGTAGATGGGGTGGTACTGGTTGAGGCTGTTGACGTGGCCGGCGAGCCAGCGGCGCCAGTCTTCCAGCTGCATGCGAGACTTGCTCAGGTTGCAGGGCACACAGGCCGGCATCATGTTGGCCACGTTGTGGTTCTGCAGCTGCTCGGCCACGCGCTTATCGGGTAACCGGATCACCGGGGCGAAGTGGTCGGCGTGCCACCGCTCGCCCAAGTCGTTGCCGCAATAGGCGCAGCGGCCGCCGTACTTCAGGCGGACCTGCTCGCGCTCGGCTTTCTTCAGGCGCATGGCTCTACCCTCTTGAATTCGACGACCCAGACCCATGGGTTGCCTTTCCATGATTCGTCGCCGTTGATGCTGCTCCAGAGGCATTCGAATAACTCAGCGGCAGTCAACGTCTCGTCGGCGTCTGGCACATGGCGGAGAAAGCCAACACCTTCCGCCTCTGCCTGCTCTTCGCTGATGTCCTGCAGAAGCTCTACACGTACGTCGGTGACCTCCAGCAGGATGCGGCTATCGCGCCGACGCATGTGAATGCTCGGCTTCCATGGGCCGCCGTAGTCAGTCCGGTTGTCGCACTCGCGATAGACCACCCAACTTTCGCCAGGCGCCTGCGCCACATTGATCTGCGCCCATGCCTCGCGCACCCACAGACGGTCACCTGGCCGGCCATACGGGCATACAATTGGATGCTCAGTCCCTTTGGCATCCATGCAGCTCTCGTCAAAAGTGTGCATGGGGCGCCAAGTCTCGTCTTCCTGCTGATGAAGCTCGAAGCTGCTATCAGCGCTCCGCATGCTGGGTTTGATCTCACGCCGCGTGACAGTCTTCTGGCCGTTTAGGATGGCGCGGACCATATGCCCGCTGAACAGGATCGGGCGTTCCTTTGCTTGAGACATAGCTTCGCCTTGGCCGCCATATCGCGGCAATAAGTTGTACAAATTATTGAATGTGTGGAGGTTTTTCGGCCGGTGGTCCGATTCAGTTCACAGTTCGGCCTTTTCCGGTTGTGCAGCTGCACCGCTTCGCTATGTTGGTCTTTGGCCATACACAAAAGACGTCAGTCGTAGGAGGCGGCATGCGAATTCGCGGAAACGTTTATTGGCAGTGGGCGGATCCCACACTCCACCACCGGGAACATGACGAAACTCTCGATGACGGGACGTTTATCGATGTTCAGGTGAGGCTGTCGCGGACGGGCAGCACCCAGATGTTTATCGGCGTCTATGCGCCGGCTGGGGCTGCGCTCCACGAGGAGGCATTCGACTCCCGCCCGGGCGAATCGATGACCAGGGCATTGGCCTGGGGGGTTGGGCGCGCTCGACGAATCGCCACCGAGGGCCTGGCTAAAACGGAGAAGCTTGTAGCCTGCTCGAAATAGAGGGGCGGGGTTACAGCTTAGGAGTACAGATGTTCTCTTGCGTGGCGGAATCTTCCGCGCGCATGAAGACCGCCATGTCGCCCATCTGCTCGACGATGAAGCGCTCTTCGTCAGCTGCGGCTGCGATGATCCTTTCCCGGCGCTTCGTGCAGAGTCGGCAATCGACCTTGGCCCAGTCTCCTGACAGCTCGGAGGATTCCGCTAGCCATGTGCCGCAGGGCGCTTGCTCAACGTCTTCCAGGTCGGTGAATGGTGCGAAGTGCGTCTTCATGACTTTGCCTGCGGCTCTGCGCTGGCGGATAGGGCGGTGCAGACCTTGCCTCGAAGCTTGTCGATAGCATCCCACCAATCTTTTCCGTACCGGTGAGCCAGCTTGGCGTGCCCGTCATGGGCGGTCATGATGTACATGAACTCGTCGGCTTCACGCAGCAGCGCCTGCGCCTCGGCCAGCTGGGCGCGCAGCCTTGCTCGCTCGCCAATCAACCGAGCTGCATGCTTACGGTGGTTTTCTCGCAGCCGCTCGACCTCGGCAGGGTCGGCGTGTGTATAGGCCTGCTCAATTTTCGCGAAACTGGCGGGGTTCCCGCACAGGTCCACCACGCTCTCCGGGGGAACACCATCAATCCATTCGGTGACGACTTCGCCCAGGTCATTGATCCCTCGCCACGCTACTGGCTGGCCCTGGTACTGCTCTGCAGGGGCGGTTTCGGTCATCGGCCCCAGACCAACAATCGGCAGCCCAGTAGCCGACGCATCCCGCTCTGCCTCTTCTTTGGTCCACCAGAAGGCAGTACCAACCATCCACGCTATAGGCTCGGCGTGGTGCTGCGGGGCTGGCTGGGCAAGGGCAGCCCGCAACTCAGGAAGCGCGCCCAGCGCTGTTGCTGTGTTCTTCCCGAGGTCAAGGCGCTCAAGCAGTTCGCGCGGCACGATGACCATCTCTGTGGTGCTGGATCGGTTTTCTGTGGGCATTGGTAACCTCGCCGGGGAGGCGTTATCGTTGAATAGGGGAAGGCGCTGGCTGGCAGCGCGGGTCAGGCTGATTTCGCGAGAAGAAGAACGCCGGTGTCGTCGGGGTCTTCACCGAGCATCAGGTCCGGCGTGCGCAGTTCACGGCTGATGCGGAACCGTTCCAGGCTCTGCTCCACATATTTGGATATCACTATTTCGTGGTGCGGCGCACTGAGGAAGTGGCGGGCCGCTTCAGGCCCTAATTCATGGATGCGGTGGATCAGCAGGGTCATAGCCTCGCCGTTTTCCTCGACCTCGGCCCATTGCATGATCTCGGCCAGGGCCTGGCGGGTGCCTGGGCGGGCTTTCATGCGCAAGTCTTCTTCCTGCAGGCGCTCGGCCTTGGCCCTGCGCTTCTCGTCACGCTGCTGCTGCGTCAGAGCCATCATCGCCTCCATTGCGCACAAAGCGGGTGCCCGGCCCGATGTCGAGCAGGTCGCACACGCGGTTGATGATCTTGAGCGCGGCGTCGAACACCTTGGCGTCGTCCGGCTCGCGGGCCAGCCGCTTCATGTTTGGCTGGTGCTCCAGGCATACCTTGTCGACCAGGCGTCGGGCCAGCCTGCGCAGGTGATCGGCGCTGTCGTGCTCCCGCAGGCTGAGCGAAAACGCCAGGGCCACATCGTCAGGCCGGTACTGGACGCCGCTGCGGGTGTTGTACAGCTTCTTGACCGGCCGATTCATCCAGGCCGGCAGGGTCACGACTCCAGAGGGTGCTTTCTGCATTTCGTTGCTCCGATAGGCCGCTTGGCGGCAGGTGGAACTGTTCTTGGCGCCGGCGCTGGCGGACTTGATGTTTCAGGCTGGACCGTCGCATCGCTTCCCCTCAACCTTCGGGTAGTCGACGCCGAACAGGTGGATGACCCTGCAGAACTTGCGGTCGGATATGCCCAGCCTGGTCTTGGCTTCGTGCCGGTTCAGGCCGGCGTCGCGCAATTCGATGAGCTTGGCGGCGAGCGCTTTGTCCTCGGCAGGGTCGGCATAGGCCCTGTTCTTTTCTCCATGGAAGCGGCGCGGGTCAGGCTGAAAGGCGAAGCCGCCATCCTGCGCCGCCCGGTAGAGCGTGGTCTGTGCCAGCCCGGTTTTGGCCATGGCCTGGGTGTAGGTCATGGTCTTGGCCAGTTCGCGCAACTCGGCCAGCTGCTGCTGACGTTTCTGCGCTTTCATGCCCAGCGGTTTAGGCTGCGCAGCGCGAATCTGCTCGATGTCGCGGTGCGGCCGGTGCGGAACGTACTGAAAACCGTCGAGCACGATGATGCTGCCTCCAGAGGCAAAGAAGGCTGCGGTTGCGGCCTCCAGGTCGATTGATTGGTTCATGCCCACCTCATGCTGCGATTCCGAGCACGCGATTCATGCGATCGTCGAGGATTTCGTAGAAGGTCTTTACGCGTTCGGAGAGCTTGCGGATCATCGCCTCGTCCCGGTAGGCACGCTTGACGAACAGCGGCATGCCCGGCCAGTAGCAGATGAAGTCGATCCACTCGCGCTCCGATACCCACAGACCGCCCTGGCACTGGGCGACGTGCTCTTTCGGGATCTCGCCGCCCAGGATCACGTCCACCTGCAGCTTCGGCAGCTTGGTCTTGATCTCGGTCAGGCCCTTGTCGCCTACCAGGGCGTCCGGCGAGTAGCCGATTCCGTGGTTGAGGATGATCCCAACTTCGGTCGTTTCGACCTCTTCGCTGTCGCGGTAGAGGTTGCGGGCAACACCTTCCAGCTCATGGCCACGCTCTGTATGCCGATTGCCGCTGAACGGATCGGCCGCTTCGCCGGTGATGCGTTCGCCGATGAGTGTGTTCATGTAGGTGAAGGCGCCGGCACCGAAGCCGGCCTCGCCCTTGCCGTTCACCAGCAGACAGTCCAGCTCGCTGCAGGTGATGATGCCCAGGCGCAGGTCGAGCCAGGCCTGAGTGCCTTGTTCGACATCTGAGATGATCTGCATGGTTTACTCCTGCGGCCGGTTGGCCGACTTGGTGAGGCGAGCGAGCACAACGTCGAACTCGGATTTGTAGACGTTGGCAGCGCAGCCGTACTTGGCGGTGAAGTTGTCGACCAGGACCTGGCTGCATTTTTTCAGCAGCTCATCGAGTTGGGCGGCTTGGCGCGGGGTGATGACCGGCTCATCAGGCACCTGTGTCGGTACGGCTCCTTGGCCGTCATCGTCTTCGCCGGTAGTGGTGAAGTTCAGAAGAGCGCCTGCCGTGTAGCGCTTCCCGTAGCTGACAGAACTGGCAACGGCTTGGACGGCATTCTTGCTGCCGGTAGCATCGGCTGGCAGGAGGATGGATGTCGTTTCCCTGTGGCCGTCTCTATGACTAAGGACGCCCTCAACCTCGATGCCTTTGTCGGTGCGTGGAATTCGGAAGGTGAGAGCAAAGCCGTGCTTCGCCAGGATGGGCTTCAACTCTTCGTTGATGTCCTCCCATAGGGCGTAGGTAGATTGGACGTTCTTGTACTTGTCCTTGATTGCGCCGCGCTCACGGATAACCGGAAGCTCTTCCTGCATGGCGGCTAGCGCGGCATCGAAGGCTTGCTGCGCCTGCTGCGCTTGGTGCTGGCGGTGCATCGCCATCAATCGCTCCATCTTGTCGATGTCTGCATTGGGCGACATTGCAACTTGCTGGATGATCTGCAGGATGGTCGCCGACTCAGCGGCTACAGCCTGTGGCTGGGAATGGGTTTCGACCCTGGCTACTTGGCTCATGGCGACCTCAGAAGTTGATGGTGATGTTCGGGACTTCGCGGCGGGCGATCTTGAGCACGATGGCCCTGGCCAGCTCCTCGGTGATGTTCAGTGACATCAACGCGGTTTTGGCCTCGCCCATGACCTTTGCCTTGTGGGCTTGGTCGCGCTCGCGGGCTTCTTGCTGTCGGAGGATCTCGGCAGCAGCTGCATCGGCGCGGCGGCGTTCTTCCTGGCGCGCCTGCTCGGCTGCCTCTTCTTGCCGTCGAGCGGCGTCTTGGCGCTCCTGCTCCATCCGCTGCTCGGCCGCAACGCGGTCGGCCTCGGCCTGAATCCGGGCGCGCTCGGCTTGTTCGGCCTGCAGCTTGAGTTGCAGGCGCTGGTTCTCGGCTTCACGCTCTTGTGCGGCAGCCTGGTCAAGCAGTTCCTGCTCGCGGCGGGCTGCGGCTTCACGCGCTGCCTGCTGCTCTTGGGCCACACGCTGACGCTCCGCCTCGACTGCGGCCTCCTGTGCCAGGCGGATACGGTCCTGCTCGGCCCGCTCTTCTGCTTCGCGGCGCAGGTGGGCAAGTTCGGCTTGCTCGGCGTCGTACTTCTGACGAACTGCCAGCGCAGCCTGCAAAGCTTTCAGCGAAGTCTCTTTGGTCCGTGCGGCCTCAGCCTCGAATTCCTCCCAGGCTTCACCCAGCTGGAACGCGGACAGTTCAGCGATGCGCGCCTGCAGCTGCTCGGCATCCAAGGCTCCCAGCTCGACTGCCAGATCCTTCATGCGGGTGATCGCGTCGTTGTGGCGGTCGATCCGAGCATCCTCGGCAGCTTCCCACTCGGTGAGCGGCCGGCGCGTTTCATCCCGCAGCGTGTCCATCTTGGTCACGAAGTCGCGTAGCTCAGCCTCGACCACCTTCGGCATTTCCTTGAGCCGGCGTAGGTAGTCGCGGCCAGGCTTTTCGACCGCGGTCTTCGACTTGCTGACCTTGGCGGCCAGGCTGGCGATGCGCTCGCGGCCCTTCCGAGTGGTCAGATCAGGCACTTCGCCTTCGATCTCGCCCTTCACCAGGTTTATGAATTGCTGCAGGCCGCCGGCCACATAGATGGCCGGGGCGTTCGCCTCGCTGATCTCTTCGATCTTGATCAGTTTCTGTTGTGCGGACATTGGTACACCTCGCGCCAGGCCGGCGCCGTCATTTGGAATAGGGGAATGCCAGGTCACCCAGATTGGAGGTGCCGCCCAGGCCCTGGCTGCGGTGGATGGTTGCGCGCTCTCGCCGCTTACGCTCCGGGTAGGTCCGGTTATCCCCTAAGGGCCCGCCGGGCTCGGGTGTGTATTCAGGAAGTGATACTGCCGGCCAGTGCGCTGGCGAGCATGAAGAAGGTGCAGGCGAAGAGCATGGAGAAAGAGCCGCGCCAGGCAGCGTAGCGGCGGGCGCGTTGGTAGCTGGTCATGGCTTTATCCCGGGAGGGTTGGCTTGGGGATGCGCTTGAAGTTCTGAACTGGCTGAAGCTTCGAAACGCCATACCAGTGGCACTGCGGGTTTTTGGCGATTGAGCGCAAGGAGGCAAGAATGCACCCTTTGTGCATCGGACCTCGAAATCCTCCGCCCAGGTAATGACGCAGATGGGCGTTGAACTTGATCAGGTCAAGATTGCTGTGGAAGTAGCGCTCGCTCATGCCCGCACCTCATACCCGACCGTCCACTCGCCGCAGATGCAGGCCCGACACTTCCAAGCATCTGGGTTCTCGATGCTGGCCAGCGCCGCCTCATTCACCGCGGCGGCGAACGTCGGGCCCTTGAACAGCATCAGGACGCGATCGGCCGGCATGGCCTGACCCTCGGGCAGTTCGGCGACCTGCTCGTCAATGAGCGTGGTGATGAGTGGCGTGGTCATGATGCCTCCTGCTTGCGGTAGCCGGCGGCCCAAAGGTCGCGGGCAACATCCTCATGGATCATCAGCTCTTGCATGTGGCTGGCGCCGTGGGTTCCGCGAGGGTGATCCTTCATGCAACGAATCATCTCGTTCAACCCGGCAGTGCGCTCTTCCTCAGCGATTTGCTCTGGCGTGCGGGCAGGCCGGAATGAAACTTCAAGCGCAAAGTGCGCCCACTCATCACCCGTCTCTTCGAGGCACATGATTTTCTTGTGCCCGTGGGCAGTTATTGTCACGCGCTGCCAGCTGCTGCCTTCGTCGTGGAATCGGCGTTCGCACACCGTTCCAACTGGCGGAAGGCCTTCGCCGCTCCACGGCGTGACAGGCGCGATGTAGTCTGGGTGATCGGCGAGAGAGGTAAGATCCCCCATCTTCCAGTCAACCACACGCCAGAAACCCTCAAAGAACCACCACTGGCCTTTCTCGTACTTTCGGAAGCCTTTGTTGCCGCATCCAGCTTCGATGAACTGGGTGCCTTCGGGGATATTGATCACGCGACCTCCTTGCGCCCATCAACGATCTTGTTGAGGCGCCCGCAGTAGTGGTTGAACTCTTCGATGGTGATGCGCTGGTCGGCCAGCATTTCGGTCAGGAGCTTCTGCACCATGACCTGCCAGCTCAGGTCGGTGCCTGGGTGGGCCATGGCGTCGAGCTCCTCGTCGATCAGAACGTGCGGGCTTCTCATTGAGCATCCTCGGCCTGGGCCAGAACTCCTTCCTTCGCAAACGGGGTCAGGAGCTGGCGGGCGATCTCTTCCAGCGCCGACTCCGGATTGGCCACGCTCATGATCTCCTCGGCTGCTGCCTTTGCATCGCTGGTGACCTTGCAGCGCGCCGCCAGGACCAGCCGGCCCAGCACAGAGTTGCTGATGCCGGCCAGGCCCAGCTGACCCATCACGAACTCATCCACCGCCTGGGCGAATCGCTCGAAGGTGACACCCTGCTTGGGCCGCATGCGGCGCTGAAACACGTAGTCGCGGCGCGCCATCAGCTCGGCTATGCCGTCGCCAATCCAGGCCTGCTCGGCGCTCTCTGCCGGGCTTTCGCTCACCGCCAGAGGCAACCTGTTGTCGTACTGCAGTTGTGCTGCTTGAAGTGCGCCCATGGCGTCCTCCTGGAGGTTGTGCGGCCGCATTGGTCGGGCACCAGGCGCAGTGACCAAACTGGGCGTGAAAAGCCAGCCTGGTGCCCGCCAATGCGGTCGAATTGAAGGGAGGGGTGCAGGCGGTGAGCGCTACCTCACATGCATCTGGTCTGGCCGGGCGGCCCCGGATTCGCCTGCGGTGAACGTCGATTCAGGTTGATGGTGGTGAGCATTACGTCGCATAAGGCCCACGGTGATGCGCTTTAAATCGATGAAAACTGCATCGGGGTGTGATCTGTCGCGTCCAAGCCAGCCGCCAGGTTTAACGCCGCGTAACCGGTTTTCATCTACCCCCGCGCTGGGGCAGCTACTTACTTGGCAGATCACACTCCGATGCAGCCTGCGATGGGGAGCAGGGCATCGGGCAGTTAGCGTCAGGCTGACGTAAAACTGGTGATGGCTCTTTGCCGCTGGTAATCTCGGGAGCGTTGAAATCAGAGGCGAAAGCCATGGACGAGAAGAATCTCGCTGTACTTCAGAAACTGCGGGAAAGCATGCAGGCGGGGCCAGCTTCAGATCCGTCTGAAACGCCACGCTCGGTCGCATGGCTGAAGATTCTTGCGCAGTCGCTATCTGAGCCCGAGCCGAAGAAGGTGAGCAGCACCAAGAAGCGAAAGAAATCGCCGGCCAACCCTTCGAAGGCCAATTCCCCAAAGCCGATTTCCACCCCTGCCAGCCACAAGAAACAGCGCCAGGAAATTCTGGAAGTTCAGAAACTCAGATCCCGCCTTCTCGCTGACAGATCGTTGGCAGCCAAGTACCGTGATTGCAGGGAGTGCGGCAGGCCTGTGCATGTGGGAGAGAACATTCCCTTGATTCCAGTGCGGTGCGACCGCTGCAGAGCGCGCGACGGTCAGTTTGATCTGGGTATAAAGTCGCCCAAAGGCAATGCATTTACCGAGACAAAGGTTGTACAGGGAGGCGCTCCAGGCCTCGGTAAGCGCAAGTCCTGACGCTTGCAAGAGGGCATCTACTCCCAGCCGTCTCGATCCAGCCAATCCCGGATGACCTTGAGGAGTCGGTCGCCATTCGATGTCAGGAAAACCATCAGCGACCCGACCATCGGGATCACCAAAACGATCGCCCAAATCGATCCGAGCGCTTTGAGGTAAAGGCAAAGCGAGACGAAGAACGCCGCCAGAGGCAGCCATACCTTCTTCTGTTGCGAGGTGATTTTCATGTCGCCGTTCCGTTGTGATTTCCCTGATACCCCTCGCGAGAAGGGCATCGAGGAAATCTGCCGCGACCCGCTACTGGCGTCGGTCGCTGGCTCAAATCTCGTTGTTCCTCCAGCCGCGGGCCTTTCGGCTTGTGCTCCCGCTGGATAACTGAACTCGGCGCTTTACGCTGCACGCCCGGGGCAGTTGCCACCCCTCTGGACTGTTGAGGCCTGTCCATCGCTGCCTTTGAATCTGGGCCGGTGTCGATCCGGCAAGGTGTGTCGCTAAAGAGCTGGGCCTGTGAGGGCCTCTGCAGTCCCTCGTGAGTGACCGCGTGAAACAAAAGTAGCACTGCTGTTATTGGTGAGTCAACAGCAGTGCTAATAATTTTCTTGCGCCCACAAAAAAGCCCGCGCTAGGCGGGCCTCATGGATTCTGCTGGATCACTCGTCAGGGCTTGGCTTGGCGATGTAGTCCTTCGGGATGTACGGCACGCTGCTCACCTTCCCGTCTTTCGTCTGGAAGGAAACGGATTTTGCGCCGCCGAAGGCAGTGGCGTGGGTGTAGACCCACATCTGGCCGTCTTCTCTGGAGGTGACCATGTAGGGGTTACCCATTATCTCGTAGAGCTGATCCTCGGTCATGCCAACCTTGACCTGGCTGGCCTGACCAAACGTAAATGGAGTGCCAGCGCAGCCAGCGAGGAGCGCTATAGACGCGGCGATGATGAATGCCTGAATCGAGCGAAGCATGGTGTTACTCCCTGATTTGATTCTGTGCGACGAGGTGACAGTCACAGCCGCAGGCTGGATGCGATTCCCAGGAGAGAGGAAATGCTCTCATCAGAAATGCCAGCAGGCCCGAGCCCCGAGATGTTCTCTTTGGCGAAAAATGCTTTCCCGCTTCGGATTAGGAAAGCCACCCTCTCTAAGCCTTTTGAGGCGCCGCCGATCCACCTGTGAGTTTTATCGATCTCGCCAGTGCGCCAGGCAAAAATGTTCTCAGGGGTGGCGGAGATAATGTTCCGCAGCGGGTTGATGATATTGAAAACCTCTTCATCCCGGTGAGTGGCGCTAAGGAATTCAAAGCCAGCTATTTCCCCAATCTTGATCTGCTTTGGAGGAACTACTCCCGACTTTCGGGCTGCTGGGTTCGTTTCAAAATACGCCTCGCGCTCAGCAAGAGTCCTGGACTCGTAGCGGTAAAGTCCCGGGTCTCTGATCTTCAGCTGATGGGATAGGGCCTGGTTTTCTTTGGCAGACAAGGCTGCACGGAGTGCGTGCCTGTGCGACTTGAGAGTTGTGTATTGATGCTTGGCCAGCAACAGATTTTCCAGCATTTGCGGAGCGTCCGCTTTCAGCTCAAGAATCCTGTGGATCTTTAGGCGCCGACTGTACAGTTCATCATGCCTTTTCATCTCAGTGGCGAAATCGGCCTTGAAATGATTGGTCCCGCAGTCTTTGCCAATGTTGGTTTCGAGGCCATCACTCGTGGTGATCACATAGCCATGGAGGTGGTTGGTGCCGCAGTCAGCAATGCCGCACTTGATCCTCGCCAGCTTGAGGTGATACGGGGCGATAATCTTCCCGAACTTCCTGTGCTGGTGCTTTGGGGCGAAGTAGAGCGAAGGCTGGTATCCCGGCCTACTGACGATTGACTCGATATCTGGCAGTGCAGGGACGTCATCAAAGCTGAGCTCAGTGCCGGCCATATTCCTTCCTTGTCATCTTCAATTCCTTTGTTTCACTCTTCAAATTCGGGGCGCTAAAGATCGCCGCCGCGCCAAATCACCTGGCCGATGATTCGGTGCTCGTTGTCCTCGCTACGGAAGAAGAACCGATCCGGATGCTGGTCCTTGTCGTCGTTGTCGCTGCGCAAGATCCATTTTCCAAATGGGCCCTGAATCAGGCGCTTCACAATCGCGCCATCCGCCCCGGCCAGTACAAACACCTGACGATCCATTGGCTCTATCCGGGAGCGGTCGACCAGCAGAACATCTCTGTCGTTGATCGTTGGCCACATGCTCTGACCTTCGGCGTAGATCACGATCAGCTGATCAGCTTTGGCGCCCTTGACCTTCAGCCAGTCGCGCTTGAACGCCAGGGTCGACCGGATCTCCACATGCGGGTTCTCGCTGCCTAAGCCGGCTGCTGCCTTGGCGTCGTACTGTGGGACAAATGCATAACGATCGTCCTCCGACTCAGGAACATCAGCGGAGGCGGGCAGAGGCGAATTGGCTGCCGGCGCGTCATGGTCAGGGTGCTGCGAAGAGGGTGCGCGCCTGATGCCAGCCGCAAGAGTAGGGCTTACCTCCGCAGGCTCGAAGTCCAGAGCCTCTGACAGCTTGACCAGCGCCTCAAGGTTGAGCGCGACCTTGCCCGTCATGTACTGGCTCACCGTGCTCTGGGGAGACTTCCATTCGCATCGTTCGCCAACTTCGGTCTGAGTCAACGGAGGCTTGGATGGATCTTCCCTGGATTCCTTGGCGCGCTTTTTGTAGATGTCGTGCAGCCGCTTCGCATCCGCGAGCTGCTCGGCAGACAGAGGAGTTCTGATCGGTTTCTTCATGCGCGTGATTTAGTAGCAGCGCTGCTTCTTTAGCAAACAGCACTGCTACTCTTTGTCCTTGAAAAATGTAAAACAGCAGTGCTAATATCTGATCAAACCCCTATGAGGCAGACCAGATGAACACTGTTTCCCTTGAGGAATACCTGGCCGGGCATGGAACCCAGAGCGACCTCGCCAAGGCTCTGGGGATTCAGCAAAGCGCCGTCTCCCAAATGTTCCGAGCAAAGCGGGACATCCGAATCACCATGCACGACGACGGGCACATCGAGGCGAATGAAGTTCGCCCGATCCCAGCTCGTAAGTCGGCCGCGTAACCAATTTTCAATCACAAGGAAATCCCTGAATGCACCTGGACCCCGCCAACAAACGCAGCGAAGTGATCAAGTCGCGTTGGAAGCCAGAGGAGGTAAGGAAACTGCGCATGGAGGCCCGCATGGCCGGCATGCAGTTGGCGACCTACGTCCACGAGCTGGCCAACCTCGGTCGCCGACTTGGCGCCGCTGACCTGCTTCGAGAAATGAACGGTGCCGGCGAGCAGGATAAATCGGCCTGAGGACCCTATGGAGGGCCTATGCCTGAAACCACCTTCGAATTGCTGCCAATCGAGGTGAAGGCTGAGGTTCGACAGCTGGCTGCCGACCTCGGCTGGAGCCTGGAGAGATCGACTGATGAGTACCTGGAGATGAGTCGATCGCTAGCCATCCAGGAGCAATTGAGACAAATGCGACACAGGGCGCCGGTGCTGGGCCTGGTAGGACATAAAAAGGCCCTCGATGGGGCCTAAATGCGGACCACGAAGTACCTCTTCATCCAGATAGATCGACCAGCAGGGGATCACTTGATGGCCTACGACGACAAAGCTCACCGCCACGACCACCAGGTCAAGGTCCGCTTGGATGACGAGGACTTCAACGAGCTGAAGGGTTACGCCCTGGAGCTCAAGGCGCAGCACAGCGTGCTGGCTCGGGAAATCATCCTGGCCGCGCTGGCGTTCAAGAAAGAGCACGGCCACCTGCCGCTGATCAACGAGAAGAAGGCCAGGGCCTGAATAGGTCCAGGGAGGATTGATGCCCGCAGTAATTGACGCAGTTCCGATGCACCAGGTTGAGGTCGCTCAGCTCAGGAAAGAGGACTACGCGGAGCTGAAAGCTTGGGCCGAAGAGGCCGGAGTGACGACGGATCAACTGGGCGCACAGATCTTGAGGGTGACCACCCAAATTCTCTCGCAGCGGGGCAAGCCCAAGAGCAACAACGTGGTGCCGTTCGCAGCGCCGAGGTAACCGTCCGATCTCTAATTAGGGACCCGGGCGCCAGTCCCTCATAAGGGACGCCAAATCGCAGAGACAAAAAAGCCGGGTTCGCGGCCCGGCTCTCTGCAAAACACAAATCTCTGAAGGGGATTATGCATATGCAGACCCAAAGTGTACAGGCCCTGAAAAGGGGCGCGCCACAAAATGCGAACCACGATTTCGTGGCGCGCACAGAAATCGTCACCTTGTTCGAAGGCGAGGCGGTGACCAGCACCGTCACTGTGGCCAGCGAAACAGGCAACGAGCACGCCAGCGTGATTGCTCTTGTGCGCAAGTACGAATCCGATTTCGCCGAGTTTGGAGGGGTCAGATTTCAAATCGAACCCTTTGAGACCGCTGGCGGTGCTCAGTCCCGTGAAATCGCCTTGCTCAACGAGCAACAGGCGACCCTGCTGCTGACCTATATGCGCAACACTTCGATCGTCCGCGAGTTCAAGAAACGGCTGGTCAAGGAGTTCTGGCGCCTGGCGAAAGCCGTCCCGGCCCAGCCCGCCGACCTCAGCAAGCTGGAAATCCTCCAGATGGCCCTGGAGTCGGAGAAGGCCCGCGTGCTGCTCACCGTCCAGGTCGAGGCCCAGGCCAAGAAGATCGACCACCTCGAGAACCTGTTCAAGGAAGGCATGAGCCACGTCCAGTTCTGCAAGGGCCTGAATGGGGTCAACGTGATGCAGGTGGGTCACTTCCTTGAAGGCCGCAACTGGCTCTACAACGAGAGCAAGTCCGGTACCCGCTACCGCGTCGCCGCCTATGCCCGCGACAAGTACATGACCGAGCACCAGCAGGAGATTACCCCGCACGGGAAAGAGGCCTTCATCAGCTACACGCCGATCCTCCTGCGTAAGGGCGCCGTGCGTCTGTACGAACTGTACCTGGCCGGCGAGCTGCCCATGAAGAAGAACTGGGACGGCCTGCACACCCACGACAAGGCAGTGCGGGGTGCAGCATGACCCGCCAGGACCTGCGCGACGACATCATCGCCTATATGAGCAAGCCAGAGCTTTCCGCTCGAGGTTGGTACTGCACCTGGTGGTTCCGTCATCACCTGCAGCACGGCGCCATCGGCACGCGGAAGATCCGCCAGGAGCTCGACCGCATGGAAAAGCTGGGGCTGGTGGTATCTGACAAGTCGCAGAGCAACAACACACTCTGGCAGCTCGCGCCCGCGAAGGTGACGCCATGAGCATCATCCGCGCGCCTCGCCCCGAGGCCAACTTCTACATGCTCAACAAGTCGATCAGCGAGGACGGCCGCCTGAGCTGGGCTGCCCGAGGCCTGCTGGTCTTCCTGCTGGGCAAGCCTGACCACTGGGCCGTGTCCGTCACTCACCTGCGCAACGAGACCGCCAAATCGTCGAAGCCTACCGGTCGTGACGGCGTGTACGGCCTGCTGCAAGAGCTGATCGCCGCTGGCTACGTCGAGCGCCGCCAGGACCGTGGAGAGTCCGGTTTGCTTGGCGAAACCCACTACGTCGTGTCGGAAACACCGCTTCCGGCTTTGCCGTATCCGGTTGAACCGCTTCCGGCTCAGCCGTATCCGGCAAATCCGACACTAGTAAGTATTGAAGGTAAGCAAGGACTGAAGGGAGTAAGGACTGACTCTCGCGAAGGCGAGTTGGTCGACTTCGAGCGCTTCTGGAAGATCTATCCACGAAAGGTAGGCAAGGCCGACGCCAAGAAGGCCTGGACGAAGATCAAGGTCACCGCTGACTTGTTCGACCTGATGGGCAAGTCCTTGGCCGCCTGGGCCGTATCGACAGACTGGACCAAGGACGGCGGCCAGTTCATCCCGCACGCATCCACCTGGCTGAACGGCAAGCGCTGGGAAGACGAACTGCCACAGCCGGCAGGTGCTAAGCAGGCAGCGCCCCGTCGCCAGAACAACGAACCCGACTTCAACGACTCATCCTGGGCCGAAGGGCTGATGGTGCGCACATGAAATCAGCAAACCAACTGATGGCTGCGATGCAGAACCGTCCGCCTGAGCTGCACGGCGGGCCGGTGGTGGTCTCGCTGGAGACTGCCGAGGTGGTCAACGACCTGTTCCGCCGCCTGCGCGGGATCTTCCCGGCCTGGCGCCAAGCGTGGCCATCCACCGAGGCCCTGGCCGCTGCCAAGGAGGAGTGGATCAAGGAGTTCGCCTCCGAGGGTATCCGCACGCTGGAGCAGATCGAGTTCGGCATTGAGAAGTGCCGCAAGCTGAAGAAGCCTTTCGCGCCGAGCGTGGGCGAGTTCATTGCGATGTGCCAGCCGACCCCTGAAGACTTCGGCATGCCGGCGCCGGCCGCTGCCTGGGTCGAGGCACTGATCGGCGCCTACAGCCACCAGGGCGTGAAGATCGCCGCCGAGGTCACCGGCCTGTTCGACCTGCGCGCTGCCCAGCAGAACGACAAGGGCCTGCAGGCGCGCTTCGACCGGGCCTACGACATCGTGCTGCGCCGCGCCAAGGAAGGCCAGCCCCTGGACGGAAAGATCGCCACCGGCATCGGCCACGACAGCCAGAAGAGCCTGATCGAGCTGGCCGACGAGTACGCAAGCCAACGCCAGGCCCGGTTGCTGGACCTCCAGCAGATCCCATCGAGCGCCGCCGCGTGCCGTGCACACCTGCTGGCCAAGTTGAACATCAAGCGCGCCGGGCAGCCGGCCGGAGAGGGCGTATGAGCCTGACTGATCGCGAATTGCTGGAGCTGGCGGCGAAGGCCGTGGGCATGGACACGAATCACAAATGGAACGATCAGCGGATGGACATGAATCCGCCTGTGCTGAGCCTTGTGGCGCACCGGGGCGGCGAGTTGGTTTCGACGGCATGGAATCCGCTCCGGCGGGATGCAGACGCCTTGCGCCTGGCTGTAGACCTCAGCCTCCAGGTGAAGCCCAGCGAGACTGGCGTCGACGTCTGTGACGAGTTCGGTGATGAGATTTGGTGCGCCTATACCCAGGCCAACAGCTGCCATTACGAGATGACTCGACGCGCCATCACTTGCGCTGCCGCCGAGATCGGCAAAGCCATGCAGGAGAAGCACTGATGGACACCAACAAGATGCGCGACATCTGCCGCGAAGAATTCGAGACAAGCCCGAAATTCAGGGGCATGGATTTCACTCGCGCGCCTGAAGCCCCTGATTATTACCTGAGTCCCTACGCCAATGGGGCCTGGGATGGGTGGAGGGCCTCCCGCGAGGCCGTGGTGGTGGAGCTGCCGCAGGTGGTCGCCTACGAGGCAGGCTACGACAGCCTGCGCGATAACGAGTACGCAGGTCTTCCGGATCAACTCCCTGATTTCGAATACGACGAGATTTACCCGCTCCACCGCAGCGATGAAGTTCGCGCCGCCATCGAGGCCCAGGGCCTGAAGGTGGCGCCATGACCGAGAAGATAAGCGTCAACAGCCAGGCCAAGCTCTCCGAGGCCATCACGATGATGACCCGGCTCTTCCGGGAGAAGAAATTCGTGGTGGTCAGCATGCGCCCGGGCAAGGACCGCACTCTGGACCAGAACGCCCTGTGGTTCGCCATGTACGAGCGTATCGCCAAGAGCACCGAGATGGGCGACGTGGAGGAGGTGCGCCGCTACTGCAAGCTTCACCACGGCGTGCCGATCATGCGCGCGTCCTGCGAGGAGTTCCGCGACGGCTACAACATGGCCCTGCTCAACCTGCCCTACGAGATCAAGCTGCGCTGGATGGGGCCGTGCGCCATGTTCGGGCCGGATGGCTTCCCGGTGACCCGCCTGTTCAATCGCGCCCAGGGCTGCCAGTACACCGACCGGATCGTCGAGGAGTTTGCCGCGCGTGGCGTGCACTTCGCCGACCTGCTGAGCGAGGAGGCAGCATGAGCCGGGATAAATTCACCATGCGCTACATCGCTTGGCAAGCGGCCACTGGCTTGATCGATCCCGACCTGTATGTCGAGGCATGGCAAGCCGCAAAGCACCTCAGCTATGTGCTTTTGGCTGTTGTAGTTCGAGCGCTAATGCTGATCACGTTCCCGGTCTCCGTTCCGTTTCTGTGGATGTTCTTCCGAGTGATGGAGCCGCTCAACAAGAAGCGCCGGAAGCGCCGCCAAGAAAAGCTGATGGCCGAATTCCGTCGTCGCCAGGAGGAGGAATGATGCTCGCAAAGGAGATCAGGCCGAAGAAGTGCAAGGCACCAGGTTGCGGAAAGCCCTTCAAGCCGGCCATGTCCACGCAGAAGGTGTGCAGCATCGCTTGTGCCAAGGCCATGGCCAAGGATCCGAAGCTGCAGAAGATCGCGGCCAAGGCCATCACCAAGCAAAAGCGCCAGGACCTCCAGGAGCGCCGTGAGAAGCTGAAGACGAAGGGGGAGCACCTACGGGAGGCCCAGCAGGCGTTTAACGCTTACATCCGCGAGCGGGACCGTTTGGCGGGGTATGCGTGCATCTCCAGCGGCCGCCCGCTCGACTGGAACGGCAACGCGGTGGATGCCGGGCATTTTCGTAGCCGGGGTTCTGCACCACACCTGCGCTTCGACGAGAACAACTGCCACGCCCAGTCGAAGCACGACAACCGCTACCTATCCGGAAACGTGGCTGAGTACCGCATTGGCCTGATTCAGCGTATCGGCCTTGAGGCTGTAGAGGCCCTCGAAAGGGACCAATCAGTCCGCCGCTACACCATCGAAGACCTGCAGGCCATCAAGGCCCTGTACAGGCAGAAGCTAAGAGACCTGCCAAAGGAGGCTGCATGAACTGGACACCAACTGACACCGGCCAGCTCCTGCTGCTGGCCATGGCCATCTTTGGCGCCTACTGCATCGTGCGGGGCATGCGTGCAGCGGCAAAACGAAAGCGTGAGGAGGGCGGCCCATGCAACTGAAGAGCGCACGGCAAGCGTGGCACGACTGCCTGTACACGGCCTGGGACAGCCAGGGCTCATTCATCGAGCAACTGGGCCTGCTGGGTGCCATGGTGCAAACGACCGAGAAGCAGCGGATGGCCAGCCATGCCGTGCACCAGGCTCTGGCGGGTGGTGTGCAGTCGGCTATCGGTCAGCTCGCCGGCAGCATCAAGGCGTTCGGCAACTTCATGTATTCGCCTCGGCTCGACGCCGACACCCAGGAGGATGCCGAGGAGGCGGTGTTCGTCATGGTGCAGCAGCGCTCGCCGCGTATGACCGCAGCCAAGCGTGAAAAGCTGGAGTATGTGGTGAAGGGTGTCATGGCCCGGTATCGGTACATGCACCAGGGCGGCCAGTCGGCAAACCCCGATCCACTGGAGTCGCCTGAAGGCTTCAGAGCCTGGATGGTGGCGCACTACGACGTGAAGCTTGAGTCCACCAACTGGGAGCGCGACTGGGCAGGGTTTGTGCGCCTGGCGTTCGATTGCTGCGAGGATCTGGACAAGGCCGCGCTGAGTCCGGTTGCGGCCGCAATCAACGAAATGCGAAGGGCCGCTTGAGGGCCTATTGCGTTCCCGTTCGGCTGGTGGCATGATTTCGCCATCCTGATAATTTTGCCTTTGGCAAACACCCACATGAACCCGGCCATTGCGCCGGGTTTTTTCGTTCATGCACAGCGAGAGGTCGAGCATGGAGTTCTTCCACCGCCTGCTCGAGAAGTTCGACTGGATGATTGCAGGCCTATTGGGGGCCTTGGTCGCGACCCGGTGGCACAAGGACGACCTGACCGACCGAAAGGCCTGGCTGCTCTTCCTGTTCACTGGCATGGCCTGTGCCCACTACCTCACCGGCATGGTCAGCAATTACTTCGGCATCACCGAGCCCCGCAGCGTCGCAGGCGTGGGCTTTCTTCTCGGCACCTTTGGCGGTTCGCTCATTGCCGCCATCAACCGAGCGATCAAAGCCGCCGATCTATGGTCTGTCATCAGGTCCAAGTTCGGAGGGCCTAGCTCATGACATACGAATACATCAATGCCATCGCGGCGGGGGTCATCGCAATCTGGGCGACCTGGTGCGTGCTGAGCGGAAAGGTGCGCGACGGGGTGATCGGCAAGGTGCTGTACGCGGTCATCGCCATCAGCGGCTACGCCATCCTGGCCCGGTCCGAGCGCATGTTCTTCACCGCCAATACGGCTTGGGCGACGCTGATGGTGTCCCTGGCCCTGGCGGGAATGCGGCACATGTTCATGCTCACCTACTGGCCACGGGTCAAACGGTGGATCTGCCGGCACCTGGATTGCGAGCGATGCAAGCCGGTTGAGTGATCGGCGCCACAGAATCGAGATGCGCAGTTTTGTGGCGCGAAGTTTTCAGCGTCTCCCGTTTCGGCGATCGCACTCCTCCTGAGCTTCGCCCCTAGTCATGTACAGGTCACGCCCGCGCTTGTTCTCGAGTGTGTCGTAGATCTGGAATCCTCTAGGAGCCTTGGTGGAATTGATCACTCCGTTACGAGCGGACCCGGTCTCAACTGCTATTGCGCTGCGAACTTCAAATCGGTCTGACATTTCTTGCCCTCGGTCTGGGGTAGGGAACATGGGATACTGGCTTCACGGAGGCAATAAGGGAAGCCCATGACGCGACCAATGCCACCGGCCGACCTGCTCGAGCAGGCCTTCCTCACGCTTAGCCCAGCTCCTGATGTATGGGAGTGGATACAGCAAGAAATCCTTGCCACCACTGGCAGCATCCACAACGAAGAACACGCGCACCTCATCGACGCCAGTGTCGGTGTCCTGTGGGCATCCTCAGCCTTCACCAAGAAGGGGCGCGATGTACTGGGCCAGGCCGAACAGCTGATGATCCGCGCAGGTGGATGGCAGAAGGCTCGGCAAGAGCAGCAGATGCGCGCCTGGTTCGGCGAGGAGCCCGACTTTCTCATCACCTTGGCCGGCGACTACTGCGCCCTGGTGGAGCATGAGCTCTATCACATCGCCCACAAGCTCGATAAGTACGGCGCCCCAGCGTTCGGCGATGACGGCATGCCCAAGCTTGAGATGCGTGGCCATGACGTCGAGGAGTTCGTCGGCGTGGTTCGCCGCTACGGTGCCAGCCACGACGTACAGCAGCTGATCGATGCTGCAAGCCGGCCGCCTGAGGTGGCCAAGATCAACATTTCGAGGGCCTGCGGAACCTGTCTGCTCAAGTCTGCCTGACCCCTGACAGACCTAAGACGGAATTGAACCTATGGCGGCCCTGAGCAACGAGGTGAAAGCCTTCATCGTTCAGGCCTTGGCCTGTTTCGATACCCCTGCGCAGGTAGCTGCCTCCGTCCGAGATGAATTCGGCATCGAGGTGACCCGGCAGCAGTGTGAATCACACGACCCTACCAAGAGCGCTGGCAGAGACCTGGCCAAGCGCTGGCGGACCCTATTCGAGGACACTCGCAAGCGTTTCCGCGAGGAGACCGCTGAGATCCCGATTGCGAACCGCGCCTACCGCCTCCGCGCGCTGGGCAGGATGGTAGAGAAGGCTGAGTCTATGAAGAACATGGCGCTTGCCATCCAGATCCTGGAGCAGGCCGCCAAAGAGGTGGGCGATATCTACCTGAATCGTAAGGTGGAGCCTGACAAGTCCCTGGACGACGAGATCAAGCGCCTGAACATCCAGAAGCTTCAGCGCGAACTGGCCGACCCCGACAAGGATGTGCCAGAGCCCAAGCAAGTAATCATTGGGGTTGAAGATGCAAGCGACCCTGAAGCTGAATAAACCCCAGTTCGATTTCATCAGCCACCCGAAGAAGTTCTCTGCATTCGTGGGCGGCTACCGCAGCGGCAAGACCTTCGTCGGCTGCGTGAGGCTATGTATCAACGCGCTGGAGCACCCGCGAATCCCGCAGGGCTACTTCGCGCCGACGTACCCGCACATCGCGGACATCTTCTACGACACCATTCCGGTCGTTGCTGAGGCGTTTGGCCTTGTGGCTGACATTGTCCCCAGTAACAAGCGCGTGCATCTCAGAGACCGTCGCGGGCGCCTCCTGTCCACCATCATCTGCAAGAGCATGGAACATCCCCACAAGATCGTGGGCTTCAACATTGCCCATGCCTTGGTGGATGAGATCGACTGCATGCCGATCAAGAAGGCTGACAGCGCCTGGAAAAAGATCATTGCGCGTATGTCGACGGTCTGGCCCAGCAGGCCAGAGAACACCATCGACGTGACCACCACCCCGGAGGGCTTCAACTGGGTCTATCGCAAGTTCGTCAAGGAGCTGGCGACCGACCCGGCGCAGAAAGAGTTCTACGGCATCGTGCACGCATCCACGCGGCAGAACGCCAAGAACCTGCCAAAGGACTACATCCCATCGCTGCGCCGGTCCTACCCGGCCAACCTGGTGGATGCCTACATCGACGGCCTGTTCGTCAACTTGACCTCTGGCAGCGTCTACCCGAACTTCTGCCGGCACAAGAACCACACCAACGCCACGATCCGCCCAGGCGAGCAGCTCCATGTCGGTATGGACTTCAACATCAACCGGATGGCGGCGACTATTCACGTCATCCGCGACGGGTTGCCCTTGCTGTTGGAAGAGGCCACAAGCCTGTTCGACACGCCCGCGATGATCGCTGAGCTGAAGCGGCGCTTCCCGGGGCACAGCATCACGATCTATCCCGATGCCAGCGGCAAGAACCGCAAGAGCGTCAACGGCAGCGAGTCCGACCATACGCTGCTCCGGGCGGCAGGCTTCCCTGTGATGGTTAACCCATCCAACCCAGAGGTTCGGGATAGGGTTCTGGCCGTCAACGCCATGCTCCTCAACGGTGAGGGTCATAGGCGCTACCTGGTGAATACCGACAACTGCCCGGTCACAACTCAGGTACTTGAGCAGCAGGCATACACCGACAAAGGCGAACCAAACAAGGACGGCACTGAAGACCCGGTCGACGCACTGGGGTACTTCATTGTCCAGCGCTTCCCGATTGCGGGCGGCTACACACTCGCAAACGTGAGCAACCAATGAGCGCATACACCTTCCTCAAGGACAGCCTGCAGAACCTTGTCGCTGGACTGGGTACTGCGCGCGACAAGGCATCCCACTCGCACTACGCGATTCCGGAGATGGACGACCTGCAGCTGCTGAACGCTTTTCGCGGTTCGTGGACTGCGCAGAAGGGCGTCAGCATCCCTGCCATTGATGCGTGTCGTAACTGGCGCAGCTGGCAGGCCAAGAACGAGCAGATCGAGCTAATCGAGGCCGAGGAAGAGCGGCTGAATGTAAAGGGCAAGATCCTTGAGGCGCTGCTGAAGGCTCGCTTGTTCGGCGGTGCGGCGGTGTTCATCGGCACAGGTGACCGCGACACGGCCTCTGAGCTGAAGCCTGATCGGATCAGGCAGGGCGGCATCAAGTACCTGGCGGTAATGACCCGGCGCCAACTCAGTGCCACGGAAATTGAGCAGGATCCGCAGAGCCCGCGCTACGGAAAGCCAAAGGCCTACCGCTTGCCTGGGTCGATGGTGGAGATTCACCCGTCTCGTCTGGTGATCTTTGTCGGCACGCCTCACCCAGACCCTGATCTGGCTGTAGGTACTGCATTCGGGTGGGGCGACTCGGTGCTGCTGGCTGCGCTGCCTGCCGTGCGTCGCTACGACGAGACCGTGGCCAACGTGGTCAGCCTTGTCTACGAGGCCAAGATTGACGTCATCAATATCCCGAACCTGATGACGAGCATGCAGGACAAGAATTACGAGCGGCAGCTGCTTGAACGTCTGCGGCTGGCGGCCACGGCCAAGGGTATTAACGGCACGCTGATCCTGGATGGCCAAGAGACCCATACATCCAAGTCGGCCAGCTTTAGCACGCTGCCTGATGTCATTGCCAAGACGGAGCAGGGCGTGGCCGGGGCATTCGATGTTCCCATCACGCGCATGTTTGGTCAGCCATCGAGCGGCTTGGGCGCGAACGGCGAAGAGAACACCCGCAACTACTACGACAACGTCGCGTCCCGGCAAAAGCTGGATATCAAGCCGGCCATGGGCGTGCTGGATGAGTGTTTGATTCGTTCAGCCCTTGGTGATCGCCCGAAGGAGATTCACTACACCTGGGCGCCACTCTGGCAGCCAACCGCAAAGGAGCGCGCCGACATCGGGAAAACCACGGCAGACACTATCAAGGTGCTCAAGGATTCGGGACTGTTCCCGGACGATGCGCTATCGCAAGCATCGGTAAACCTGCTGGTCGAGCAGAGCGTCATGCCTGGGCTGGAGGCGGCCATCAAGAAGTTCGGTGCCGAACTGCCGGACGAGGAAGATTTGGAGGTCGACGAGAGGGGTAACAAGACCCAGTCGCGCACTACCTCCCTCGGCGATGCAGCCCCGCGGCCGCTGTACGTTCAGCGCAAGGTCACCAACGGTGCCGACATCCTGGCATGGGCCAAGGCCCAAGGCTTCGATACCACAGTCCCGGCAGATGACCTGCACGTCACCATCGCATACAGCCGGCAGGCGCTGGACTGGATGAAGATCAGCGGTGACTGGGGCAGTCGTCAGGATGGCGGTATGACCGTCGCACCTGGTGGCGCTCGACTGGTTGAGCCGCTGGGCGGTGAAGGTGCTGTCGTGCTGCTGTTCAACTCGTCTGAACTGGCCTGGCGGCACATGCAGATCCGTGAAGCAGGCGCGTCGTGGGATTACGAGGAGTACCAGCCGCACGTGACCATCACCTACGCCGCTGGCGACCTGGACCTAAGCAAGGTTGAGCCGTACCGCGGCAAGATCGAATTCGGGCCGGAAATCTTCGAAGAGCTGAAGCCCTGAGGTAAATCATGATCCTTCAAGACTCTGTCACCGCTTCCAATGTGCGGCGGACGGCTGACGGCTACCTGGTGGCCGAGGCCAGGGTCGCCCGCACCGGTATTCAGGACTACCTGGGCACCGAGATCGACCCGGACAACGAGCACGGCCTGCGCGACAAGCCGATCGTCAAGGTGTACCGGCCCGAAAGCTCGGTATTCCACAAGGACGCCATGCAGTCCTACGCCTACCGGCCCATGACCAATGGTCACCCGGGCGGCGAGGGCGTCAACGCCAAGAACTGGAAAGACCACGCCATCGGCCAGACCGGTGGCGAAGTCGTTCGCGACGGCGAGTTCGTCAAGGTGCCGCTGGTGCTGATGGACGCCAAGGCCATCGAGGACTACGAGGCCGGCAAGCGTGAGCTCTCCATGGGGTACGGCGCTGAAGTCGTGTTCCAGGACGGGCAGACCGCCGATGGCGAGCACTACGACGTCTACCTCGGACCCATGAAAATGAATCACCTCAGCCTGGAGCATCGCGCTCGAGGCGGCGAGAAGCTTCGTATCGGTGACAAGCAACCAACCCCCACAGGAGGCCATGACATGGCTGATGCACTCCGTAAATTCCTTGTCGATGGCATTTCCATTGATGTCACCGAGCAAGGAGCCCAAGCCCTCGAGAAGCTGACCAAGCAGCTGGCCGACGCGGGCATCAACGTACAGCAGCTGAAGGATGCCCACGCTACGGCTCTGGCGGCAAAGGACAACGAGCTTGCCCAGAAGGATGCCGAGATCGACGGCCTGAAGGCCAAGCAACTCAGCGACGCCGACATCGACAAGCGTGTCCAGGCTCGTGCCGACCTGATCACCAAAGCCAAGACAATCGCCGATGCCGACTACACCGGCAAGGGCGATGCCGAGATCCGCAAGGCTGTAGTCATCGCCAAGCTGGGCGATGCAGCCATCGCCGGCAAGACTGAGGCCTACATCGACGCACGCTTTGACCTTCTGGTCGAGGACGCGGCCAAGAACCCGGCCGGCGACCCGTTCCGCCAGCACATGATCCAGCAGGACAGCAAGACCACCGGCGACGACGCCGAGAAGGCGCGCCTGCAGATGATCGCCGACATGCAAACCGCCCACCGCCCGGCCCAGGCCTAAGGAGAACCAGCAATGGCTACCTACCAAACCACTTACGGCGACCGCCCGGCCAAAGGTCTCGTCGGGCAGATCGCCAGCGAGGAGAAGTGCAACAAGATCTCCCGCACCGTAGAGAACGCTGAGGGCATCCGCTTTGGTGCCCCGGTCCAGCGCGGCTCGGGCGACCATGGCGTCGTGCCGTTCTCCGCTGGCGTGTTCATCGGCTTCGCGGTCCTGAACCCAGCCGTTCCGCCGGTTGCCCAAGGCTCCCAGCTGGTCGACGGCTACCCGCAGTACTTCACCGGTGCCTTCATGACCATGGGCCCGATGAAGGTCCAAGCTGGCGGCGCTGTCGTGGACGGTGGCGAGGTGTTCTACAACACGACCACCAATCGCTACGTCGCTGCAACCGGCGCTGGCATCGTCGGCCCGCTGCCTGATGTCGTATTCGACACCTCCGGAGCGAACGGCGACATCGTCGAAATTTCTATGGGCCTGCGCCCGATCGCTTCCGCCTAAGGCCGAGGGAACTACCACATGAATCGCTTCGAAGACGCTCAGGCGGCGCTCCCGTTCGTTATCGCCCAAGGCCGTAACATCGAGACCCGCGTCTACCAACGCCGCTACCCAGCCTTCAACTACGCCGCGCACGTGCCGGTCGTGACCGAAGGCCAGCCGTGGGCTATCGGCACCACCTTCTTCACCGTTGATACCGCCGGCGAGGCCAAGTTCCTCAGCGGCGCCGGTACCGACATGCCGTTCAACCAGGTTACCCGCGATCAAGCGTCGCATGACTTCGCCATGATCGGCTCCGGATGGGAGTGGAACCTGGAAGAAATCAACCAGGCTGCGCTGTATGGCGTCAACCTGAACGACACCAAGGCCATGAGCGCCGCGGATAAGGTTGAGCGCCTGCTGAACGACATCGCCATGCGCGGCTCGACCGAAAAGAACTGGACCGGCCTGCTGAACAGCACCATCGTTGCCCGCACTGACGCGGCCGCAACCGGCACCGGCAGCTCGACTTTCTGGGCGAGCAAGACCGTCGACCAGATCCTGGCTGACATCAACGGCGTGCTGAGCAGCGTCCGCACCAACACCAGCGAAGTGGAATGGGCGGACACCCTGCGCATGCCGCCAGACGCCTTCCGTGACTTGGCCACCCGCCGTATGGGGGCTGGTGACGGCTTCATGACCGTGCTGGAGTTCATCCGCCGCAACAACATCTACACCGCCGAGACCGGCCAGGCGCTGGACATCCAGCCGCTGCGCGAGGCCCGCAACGCCTCCCAGGACGGCGGTGGTCGTCTGGTTGCTTACCGCAAGGACCCGGAGGTGGTTCGCTTCCACCTGCCGATGCCTCGCCGCGTACTGGCGCCGCGCCAGAAGTCCATCATGGGCTTCGAGACCGGCATTATCGCCCGCACTGGCGGTACCGAGATCCGCCTGCCAGGCGCCTTCGCGTACCTCGACGAAATCACCGCCCCGGCCGCCTGATAGGAGATCACCATGAAAGTGACCAACAACTCCAAGGCGCCGCAGGGTGTGCACACCGCCACTGGCGTGGTTTTCCTTACGCCAGGTGAGTCCCGCGAGGTCGAGCTGACCGAGCAAGGCCACAAGCTGGCCTCCCGCCTGGACTTCCTGAAGGTCTCCGGCACTGCACCGAAGGCCGACGATGGCGACAAGGAAGCGCTGTTCGCCAAGCTGAAGGCGCTGGGTGTCGAGGCTGGCAAGAACTCCAGCCTGAAAACGCTGCAAGAGCGCCTGGTCGAGGCTGAAGCAAAGGCCAAGGAAGATGCCATCGCCAAGCTCAAGGAAAAGGGCATCGATGTCGGCGACGACGTCACCCTGGAAGAGCTGCAGGCCGAGCTGGCCAAGCACCAGTAACAACCCCGGGCGGTTCGCCGCCCACTTATTCGAGGATCAGGGCATGAGCCAGATCAATGCACAGCGCGTAGGCGAACTGGCGGTGGTGACTGGGCCAGGCTTCGAGTTCCGCAAGGCTGGCGAGCAAGCCGTGTTCAAGCAGACTGGAAAGGTTCCATCTCTGCGAGCGGCCAAGGCCTTCTGCAAGATGTTTACCTCCTGATTCACAGCCTACGGGCCACTTATTCGAGACATCCCGATGCCAGAATTTTACGGATCCGTTGCAGGCGCCGACGCCTATCATGCTGCGCGGGCTAATGCCGCCTGGGCTGGCAGCGATGAGGCGAAGCAGGCCGCGCTGGTTCGGGCATCGGCCTACATCGACGGAAAGTACCAGCAGCAGAACAGCTGCGGTCGCTGGGAGTCGATGTTCTCCGGCGTGAAGACCGGCGGCCGGGCGCAGGAACTCCAGTGGCCCCGTACCGGTGCAACGGACAACGAAGGCGCGGCCATCCCGCCTGACGAGGTGCCAGCGGAGATTGAGCGGGCCACCTACGAGGCGGCGCTGCGCGAGCTGGTGAACCCTGGCAGCCTGAGCCCTGACTACGTGGCCGCTGAGGCCATCAAGCGCCAGAAAGTCGACGTGCTGGAGATCGAGTATCAGGCCACGGCCACGACTGATGGCGGCGTCCCGACGCGCCCGGTGCTGACCGTAGTGGATGAGCTGGTGGCCCCGCTACTGCGCAGCAACAGGCTGTGCGGCGTGGCGGTGTTTGTCGTATGAAGGCCTCCGAGGTAGAGGCCGAGATCGAACGCCTTGAAGTAGAGGTGCAGCAGGCCTATCTGGATCAGGTCGGGCAGACCGTGCGCTATGTGAGCATCAGCGAGCTTGAGCAGGCGGTCGAGGACAACGACGAAGACCGGATAGCCGAAATCCTGTCGATCGGGCTATTCGCGCTGCTGGTCGAGCGCCTGCGCGCGGTGTATGCCCGGGGCGCGAGCAAGGAACTGGTGGCGGTGATCATCCCTGGCGTGCGCCGGGAGATCGATATGGGCCACGCTGACGTGACCTCGTTCCTGGCCAGCCAGGCCGCCGCACTGCGCGAGCAGGCTGCCCGCGAGCAGGCCGAAGCCGTGCGGGTGGTGCTGTCCATGGGTCGTGACCGGGGCGACACGGCTCGCACCGCTGCGCTGAACCTGGCCGGCAGGATGAGCAAGCAGACCGGCCGGCGAACTGGTGGTGTGGTTGGCCTGAATGGGCCCGCCGCCGAGGCATCCCAGCGAGCACGCGACCAGCTGGCCAGTGGCGACCCTGCGCGCATGCGCGAGTACCTGACCCGGCTGCGTCGTGATCCAGTCTTTGATGCGGCAGTCCGCGAGGCGATCGAGCAGAAGAGGCCGGTGCCGAAGGCGATCATCGACCGGGCGGCCTCTGCCTACGCCCAGCGCCTGCTTGGCACCTATGCCGAGGCCCTGGCCCAGACCAACACCTCTGAGGCCTATAACAAGGGCCGGGAGGAGGGCTGGAAGCAGCTAACCGCCCGCAGCAACGGCATGTACACCTTCGCCAAGACTTGGCGCTCCATGCGGGACAACAAGGTCCGGCACACCCATGCAGCAATGAATGGGCAGGTAGTCATGGCTGACCAGCCATTCACCTCGCCGAGCGGCGCGATGCTGATGTTCCCGTGCGACACCTCGCTCGGGGCTCCGCTCAATGAGCGCATCCGCTGCCGCTGCGTCGTCGAATATTCACTCAGGAAGACCAGCCAGGCGGTGTGACATGCCGATCAAGAGCACCATGCAGTCGTCCTTCGGGCGCCTGTTCGATACAGCGTTCGCTGAGGCGGTGCGCGACTTCACCGGCACCTACCCAGGCGAAGGCATCTGGGATCCGGTAGAGGAGGTGACCACCGCCCAGCCGGTCACCTACACCGGCCGCGGCGTGCTGAGCCGCTACAAGAAGGACCAGGTAGATGGCATCAACATCCTGGCCACCGATGTTCGGCTCATTGCCCTAGTCAACGAAGTGACCGACAAGCCGGCACCCGAGCACATCGTCATGGCTCCGGACCTGATTACCGGCCAGCCCAAGCAGTACCGGGTTATGGAAGCCACCACCGACCCGGTTGGCGTGCACTACCAGATTCAGCTGAGGGCAACCTGATGGCGGGCTGGTCGCTGTCGCCCGTGCTGTTCGCCGACCAGATCGAGGAAGACCTGGTGGAGATGCAGCGCAGCATAGTCATCCAGCTGGTGGAAGAGATCACGATTCATGCGCCGATCGACAGCGGCAACTACATGGCGAACAACATCGTCTCGATAGGCGCAGAGGACTACAGCGTCAACACCAAGCTGGACATCCTCGGCACCGAGACCAGAAGTGCGGCCCGTGCTGCACTGACCGATTTGAAGCCTTTCAGCACGGTGTTCGTGCAGAACAACAGCGTGTACGGCGAGATCATCGAGTTCGGCGGCTATCCGAGCGGCCCAAGCGTCAAGATCACGCCTGACGGCTACAGCCGCATGGCACCCAAAGGCGTGTACGGGATTTCCTTCATCGCCGTCACCGAGAAGCTGATATGACCGTACCTTTCGAGACAGTCCGCAAGACGCTCACGGCCCGGATGACTTCGTTCACGGGAATAGAGCAGGACCGGATTGAGTACCCGAACGCCGAATACCCGAATGGTGGGGTGTTCAAGCCTCCCGCAACCGGCCTCTGGTGCGCCTTCGAGATCCAGTACGCCACAGCCGGTTTCGCCGGCATGGCAGAAAAGCCGCATTACCGCCGGCCTGGTCAGGTTGTGATCCAGTGCTTCTGCCGCCGATCAACCGGGCTGTCAGCCATCAACAAGCTGGCCGACGCCCTGTCTGAGCACTTCCAGTCCTGGCAGAGCGGCCATATCGAGTGCCTTGAGGCATCCCAGCAGGATGTGGGCGACTTCGAGAGCTACCACCAGATCAACGTGAACGTCCGGTTCCGCGCCGGCTGACCAGCAAGACCATGAACCTCCCGCCTCGAGCGGGTTTTTTTATGCCCGCAGAAAGGAGACATGCGCATGTCCTCTGGCGCCCGCGTTACCAGTTACCTCATTCCCGAGGTCACCCCCGGCATCACCCCGACCACAGGCGACTGGGATACCCTGCGCCTGACCAGCAACACCCTCTCGCCGACCGTGAACACCCAGGTCAGCGACGAAATCACCGAATCGCGCATCAGCCAGGGTTCGGTGGTCTCCAGTACCGACATCCAGGGTGACCTGGTAGGCGAACTGTCCTACAGCACCTTCGACAAGCTGCTGGAAGCGGCCTTCTACGGAACCTGGGACGATGACGTCCTGACCGTAGGCAGCACGCGCCGGACCTTCACCGTCGCGAAGAACTTCAACGACGTGAACGTTTACGCCCTGTTCAAGGGTATGCACGTCTCGGTTTTCGCCCTGGATATCCCGTCTGACGGCAAGATCACTGCCACCTTCACCATGGCCGGCCTGGACTACGCCGATGGTGACACCAATACCGTAGCGGACATCAACCCGCCGACCACCACGCCGTTCATTAGCAATCAGAACGTTGGCTCCATCACGGTGGATGGCCAGAGCTTGGAGGGTCAGGCGTGTGTGTCTGCGCTGACCGTCAACCTCGACAACAGCCTGCAGGCGCAGCGCTGCATCGGTAACGGCAAGCTTGGGCCTGGTGCTCAGATCGCCACCGAGGCCGCGATCACGGGCTCCATCACCTTGGCCTGGTCACCGCTAGCTTGGCAGATCTGGAAGAACACCTTCACCCGGAAAACCGTAGCGGTCGAATTCCCGATCATCGATAGCCTGGGCAATCGCTATGACCTGTCGTTCCCGGCGCTGGAGGTCGACGGCGACCTGCCGAGCGGCGGCAAGCGCGAACTGATCGAGGTCACGCTGAACTACACCGTGGCCAAGCAGGCGCCGACCATTACCCGGGTTCCGTTCGTGCCAGTCACTAGCGTGTCGGTAACCCCGACCACTGCTTCGATTGCCGTTGCGGCAACCCGCCAGCTCACCGCTTCCGCGCTTCCATCTGGTGCATCCCAAAACGTCACCTGGAGCAGCTCGGCCCCATCGATTGCCACGGTCAGCTCCTCTGGTCTGGTCACCGGCGTTGCCGCAGGTTCGGCAGTCATCACCGCCACCAGCGTCTCGGATCCGACCAAGACCGCCACCGCGGCCATCACTGTCACCGCTTAACCCGCATCACCTTTGGCCGCCCCGGGTAGACGCCGCCCGGGGCGGTCCTTTTTATGGCGTGGCGTGAGGATGATTCATGGCTCTCAAGCTGAAAAAGATCGACACCACCAAGAACGCCGAGGCGCGCTGGGAAGAGTTCGACGCGGAAACCAAGGTCCTTCTGATGCCGCTGGACAACCAGCAGTACCAGATCGCCCTGGAGCGCATGCGTCGCCGCCTGGCGCGCAACGATGCCCAGTTCGGACAGGAATCGGTAGGCGTGATCGAGGGCGAGAAGTCCGAGCACGACAACCACTGCCTGCTCCTGGCCTCGTTCATCGTTCAGGACTGGCAGGGCGCCCAGGACGAGAATGGCAAGCCGCTGGCCTACAGCGAAAACACCTGCGCTGAGATGCTGCGCGGTGATTCCGATTTCTTCTACTTCGTTCTGCGCCGCGCCGCGGCCATTGCCGCCGACAACCGCAAAGAGCAGGACGAGATCAAGGGAAAGCAGTCGCCCGCTTCGAGTGGGAGCGGGAGTGGGGCCAGCGAACAGCAAAGCGAAGCCTGATCTACCAGAAGCTGCGAATCGCGGTACCGGATGAGCCTGAGCTGGACGTGATCACTGGTAGCCTGCTTAACGCATTCCGCAATGCGGCGCGCGGCCGGCGCTACCTGGTGGGTGCAGCAGCAGTGCAGCCGCTGAGGCTGTCAGCCCGTGAAATCACGGACTGGCTTGAGGTTCACCCGTTGCCGCTGCCCAGGCGATTGGTTGACGAGGTGATATTCGCCCTGGACGAGGCCGCGCTGGCGGAAGAAGAGGATTAAAGGAGGAGCCATGGCAGATCAGCAGGGGCAGACTGACGATGAAGCGGCGCAAGACGATAGCCCGCTTTCGCCTGAGGCAATGATCGAGGAGAAGCGCAAGGCAGATGAGCTGCTTGAGCGCCGGCTGTCGCGCCTGGAAGAAGCTGCCGGACTACAGCGTCTCACCACATGATTCTATGGAGTGGATAGCCAGCGGGTTTTCTGATTTATGATGGCGCTGAATTTCAACGCTCAGGATGACCCATGAAAAAGCTATTCGCCATAATCCTCACTTCTGCGCTGTGCACTAGCGCTTTCGCAGATGCGGTGCAGGATGCATATCAGGACGCATACGCATCTGCGCAAAACACCCTCACTCTTCACAAAAAGTGTGAAGATTCAATAAAGCGTGAGGATATGGCTCCCTGCCGAGACGCACAGAAATCGTACGACGAATTCAAAGCGAAGTCGGGAGCATTTCTCGCATCCGTCAAGCCAGAGGAACTGTTCCAGCATGTCACGCCAAAGCAGATGAGCGACATCACTAGCTTGAACAATCAAATCGGCGAATCGATGGACAACATTACGTCGTATTTGAGCAAGCGTAAGAAGTAGCGAGCGTGCGCTGACAGACCGGGCTAAGCCCGGTTTTTTTATGCCCGGAGAAAACCATGGCTTTGAAATCCCGCCTAGAACTTGAAGTAGATGGAAGGAGCGCCGAGCAGCAGGTAAACGACATTCGAGCTGCCCTGGAAGCCCTCGAGCAGGCTGGCGTCCGAGCAAGCTCAACGCTGCGAAAATCCGGCGGCGACTATTCGAACCTGGCGATGTCTCTGGCGAAGGTCCAGGCAGCCAACGACAAGGCCGTATCCTCGAACGATGCAGCTACAAAGAGCGCCGAGGCTGCAGCAAAGTCTGCTGCCAGCCAGCGCAAAGAGCTCGATAGCCTTCTCGGCAAGATTGACCCGCTTACCAAGAAGCTGAACGACTTGGCCGCCCAAGAAGCAGCCTTGGCTCAGGCTCGTGATTCTGGGCAGATTAACTCAGCCACCTTTGACGCTTACAGCCGAAAGCTGCAGGATTCGCTGAACTCGCTTGCCGGCGTGTCGAATGCCCAGAAGGTGGTGGGCGAAACGGCAGAGCAGGCTAGAGCCAGAATTCTCGCGATTGCCGATGCGTCGATGAAGGCCGCGCAGGAGCAGCGCAACCTCGCCAGCGTTGCGACAGGCCTGTCAGAGGCAGAGCAGGGCCTGCTGTCCGGAAACATGGTTCTAGCGGCCAATCAGGGGCACCTGGCCGAGTCCACCCAGAAGGTAGCGGCCGCCAATCGGCAGGCAGAGGTGGCCACTGAGGCGCAGACCGAGAGCCTGAACGACCTACTTGCGGCCATCGACCCAACAACGCGTGCGCTTAATCGCCTGGATGAGCAGGAGCGCAAGCTGGCCCAACAGAAGAAGATCGGGGCCCTTGATGACGATACCTTCGCTCAGTATCAAGGCAAGATAGACCAGGCGCGCGCGGCCCTGACCGGTTTCGATGACGGGCTGAACCGCACAGGCAACACCGCAAAGCAGAATGCGGCCGCTTTGCGAATGCTGCCTGCGCAGTTCTCCGACATCTTCATCAGCCTGCAGGGTGGTCAAGCCCCGCTGACGGTGTTCCTGCAGCAGGGTTCACAAATCAAAGACTCCTTTGGCGGGGTTGGCGAAGCAGCCAAAGCGATGGGCGGATACGTGCTCGGGCTAGTCAACCCATTCACCCTGGCTGCCGCGGCTGCAACCGCTCTCGGCGTTGCGTACTACCAGGGCTCGAAAGAGCAGGATGAATTCCGCAAGGCCCTGGTCGTAACTGGTAACGCTGCGGGTACTACAACCACTGAACTTGCTGCTATGGCCGAGCGTGTAGGGTCTATTGCCGGGACGACCGGTAGTGCAGCTGCTGCCCTGGCGCAAATAGCGGCGACAGGCAGGATCGCTATTGATCGATTCGAGGAAATCGCGGTTGCCGCTGTTTCGTTCGAGAAGGCTACCGGCAAGGCAGTATCCGAAACAGTTGCTGAATTTGCGAGACTGGGTGATGACCCGGTCCGGACTGTAGTCGAGCTGAACGACAAATATAACTTCCTCACGGCCTCGGTATTTGAACAAATCAAGGCTGCAAAAGAGCAGGGAGATAACGATGCAGCGGCTGCTATAGCACAAGAAGCGCTCGCAAAGGCGTTCACTGAAAGATCGTCCACCATCAAAGAGAATCTTGGAACCCTGGAGCGAGCCTGGAATGATTTAGCGGGTGCGGCGAAGGCTGGGTGGGATGCGATTCTCGACATAGGTCGTGAAGCAGATAAAGGGCCAGACATAACAGCCATCCAACAGAAGATCAACTACCTGAAATCGAACCTTGATACAGGGTTTGAGGAGCTGAACGCTCGGGAGCAGATAGCAGCCCTTCAGGCGGAGATCGACGCTTACGAGAAGAAAGCCAAGGCCGAGCAGGAATCTGCTCGCGCAGCAGCTGAAAACGCCCGCATTCAGCGTGAAGGGCAGCTTGCATACGAGGGATTTCAGAAGAGCGTAGAGCAGAACTTCACCAAGCAGCAGAAGATGAACAAGGCGCTCGAGGATGAGCAGAAGCGCATAAACGCAGCGCGCGCTGCCGGCTACGTCATCACCAAGCAGGAAGAAGAAGCTGCGCTCAAGGCTATCCGCAACAACCCGACCTACAAGGATTCGAGCACTACCAAGCCGGTCAAGGAAGACGCCGGCCAGCGCATGCTTGACGAGGCCCGCCAGCGCTACGCCGTGCTGCAACAGCAGAGCCGCGTAATAGCGGGGGAGGTCGAGCAGACGCAAAGGCTCGGCACCGAAGCCAAGATGCTGATCGAGCTCGAAACCGAGATCGCCAACCTCAAGGAGAAGAAGACCCTCACCACCTCGCAGAAGCAGGTTCTGGCGATGGCTGAGCTGAACCTGGCCCAGCAGAAGCAGAACGCTGAGCTTGAGAAGGCCAACCAGCTGACCCAGGCGAGGCTTGAAAACGAGGCGAAGCTGAAGGCTTTCAGGGAAAACCTGCAGTCCCAGCTTGAGCTGTCGCGTGAGGGCCAAGAGGTTGAACTGGCTGGGGCTGGGGAGAGTGACCGCCTGCGCCGACGTCTCCAGGAAGATCTGAAAATCCGGCAGGACTATCAGAAGCAACTGGATAAGTTGACCCGCGATTACAGCCGGATCGACAACCCGACGACGGCCGACACCGATCTGTACAAGGGCGAGACCGAGGCTTTGCGCGCGGCCCTGGCCACTCGCATGGTCGACCAACAGAACTACTACGCAGCGCAGGATGCAATGCGTGGCGAGTGGCTGGTCGGTGTGTCGGAGTCGTGGCAGAACTATGTCGACATCGCGACCAACTACAACGAGCAGGCCCGCTCGGCTACCGAGTCGATCCTTGGCGACACCACGTCGTCCATCTCCAGCAGCATCCAGGGGATCATCAAGGGCACGGAAAGCCTAGGTGACGCCTTCGGCAACCTGGCCGGCACCATCGCCAACTCGATGCTCAGTGCGTTCGCGGACATCACGGCGCGCTTCCTGGTGATGCAGGCGCTGAAACTTGCTGGCATCCAGACGGAAGCCACGCAGACGGTGGCAGCGGAGGGGGTCAAGACGACCGCCAAGCTGACAACGGATGCGGTTACCACTGCCAGCAGCCTGTCGTCGATTGGCACCGTACTGACCGCCAACCTGGCGGCAGCTGCCGAGACGCTGGCGTCCTGGGCGCCGGCTGCGCTGACGGCATCGATCGGTACGTTCGGCGCCGCGGCTGTTGTGGGCGGTACCGCGCTGGTCGCGGCATATGCGCTGCTCAAGGGCTTCTCGGAAGGCGGATACACCGGCTCGGGCGGTAAATACGAGCCAGCAGGCGTGGTGCACAAGGGGGAGGTGGTTTGGTCCCAGGCTGATATCCGGCGTTTCGGCGGCGTATCGGCGGTAGAGGGGTTGCGTACCGGCAACGTCACGCCGATCACTGCCGCACGCATGTCGGGCGGCGCGCCAAGCCAGTCCGGCACTACCAGCGCTTCTGGCATCCAGCAAAGCATCAACATCCACAACTACACCAACAGCCAGGTCGAGACCCGTCAGCGCTCCAATGGCGATATCGACGTGATCGTCAAGGCAGCCGTCGAGGAAGTGGCCGGCCAGTTCTCCGCAGGCTACGGCCAAGTCGTGGATGCCTACGAGGGCGCATACGGGTCCCGGCGGACTGGCTCCTAACGAGGAATGGCAATGATTCAATACCCGGCAGAATTGCCACTTCCTCTGCAGGAGGGGTATGGCCTGAGCACGGTTGATCCGATGCGGGCTACGCCGATGGTTACCGGTCGGTCGCGGTACCGGCGGGTAACTAGCAATCCTCCGACCTCCGCTCAGTTCACATTCAACTTCAGCCAGGAAGAGTTCGCCCTTTTCGAGGGTTGGTATACCTGGGCGCTGAACCTTGGCGTCGAGTGGTTCGAGATGCCACTTCAAACCGCTCTGGGCATGCAGGTGCACCTGGTGCACTTCAAAGGCATGTACACCGGCGTGGAACTGACTCAAATCAAGCGCTGGCGGTTCTCTGCTCGCTTGGAGTTCAAGAAGCGCCCGGTCTACACCGAGGACCAGTATCTCGGCGCCTACCTGGGCATGCCGCTCGACCAGTTCAACGACGGCCTGCAATCCATTCTTGAGAAGTGGCACACGGAGTACTTCGGATGAGCCTGATCGAAGAGTGCTACGCATCGGGGCGCGGGGAACTGGTCGACACCATCGAGGCGAGGGAGGAAGGGGGCACCGTCTCCCACCTGTACTGCTCTGGGTGGGAAGACCGGGTGTGCACAACGGAGGATGGCCGCACGCTCACCTTCATCGCCATGGCCATGGATCTGGCACTGCCGAAGAACGACAACAGCGCGTTCCAGAACCTGGTGCTTGGCCTGGACAACGTGACCGGCGAGGTGCAGGAGGTGGTGGAGGCGGCCAAGGCTGCCGACAAGCGCTTCATCATCACCTTTCGGCGCTACCTGGCCGAAGACCTCACGTTCCCGCAAGAGCGGTATCGGATGACGCTCCTGAGCCGGGAATATGAAGACGACGTGGCAAAACTCACCGCTGGCTTCTTCGACCTGCTCAACACCAACGGTCTCCGCACCATCCTGACCACCTCTCTGGCACCTGGCCTGAAGTACATCTGACCATGATCGAGAAATTCATGCGCGCCCCGTATCGCGAGGGTGCACGGGGTCCTATTGCCTTCGATTGCTGGGGCCTGTGCCGGGCGATTCGGCACGAGTTCTTCGGGCTGGGTTTGCTGCCATCCCTGGGTGCTGTGGGCAAGGACAAGATCCTAGCCAATACGAAAGCCTATCGGGCCCTCCGCAAAGCGATGGAGGAGTGCATGCCAGAGCCTGGTGCTATTGCAGCGGTGCTTCGCGGCAGAGCCCTGCTGCACGTAGGCACAGTGCTGATGAGCGAGGGAAGGCTGAAGGTGCTGGACACAAACCCCGGCGGCGCATGCCTCCGGACAACCGGCGAGTTCGAAGCCGCTCACCCCAAGGTGGTCTATTACCGTGATCGAGTTCTACCCGAACAAGCTGAGTGATACGGCGCCTCTCGGCATCTGGAAGACCGACCGCCGCATGTCTATCGAGGAGTGGCTGCAGTCCCTGGCCCCGTCGTATGAGCGCCGGGAAAGCCCGCCAATCAGCGTGCTGCTGAACGATGAGGTGATCGAGCAGCACCTGTGGCACAAGGTGCAGTTCAAGCCGTCCGACCTGTTCCAGATCTACCGCGAGCCAAAGGGCACCGACCCATTCTCCATCACCTTCGCCCTGTTCAAGGGCGCCAAGGCGGTGCTGAAGTCGATCATGCCCAAGATGCCCGGCATGCCTTCCAGTGCCGGCGCTCAGCAGGGCGACCCCATCGCCGAGGCGAGCGCCAAGGGCAATAAGGTGAAACTGGGTGAGCCAGTGCGCCAGGTGGCTGGACACCAGAGGGTGTATCCGGCCTATCTCGCCCAGCCTCGCCGGGTATATGTCGCGCCGCGCGACCAGCGAGTGGAAATGCTGCTGTATATCGGCGAAGGCGAGTACGAGGTGCCGCTCTCCAAGGTCAAGGTTGGCGAAACGCCGCTGATCTCCTTGGGCGCCGACGCGACGTTCACGATCTACCCGCCAGGTGCTGACCTTTCGGCAGATCCGGCGCACATCAACTGGTTCAACGCCCCAGAGGTCGGGGCAAGCTCCAGTGGCTCTGCAGGCCTCGAGCTGACCATGGCCGCCGACCTGACCCGGTCAGCTACGGCTTCGGCGTACCAATTCGTTGGCGAAACCATCAGCGTGCCGGCCGGCTCCGGCCAGTTCCCGGCTGACTGGTCGAATGGGATCATCATCCGCGTGCTCGCCCCGTACACCTATACGGTGATCGACGGCGGCGCCGGGCGCGACATCATCCGTGGCCCGCTGGAGATGCTCAACCCAGCCGCGGGCATGCTCATCGAGGTGGCCGGGGCAAATGCGGGCCTGTATGTGGTGCACAGCTACACGCCGTACAGCCCAGGCGTGCCGGCCAACCCCGGCACAGCGTCGACGCTGACCGGTTCTGCAACGCCGAGCCGGTACGACTTCAACGTCACGCCGCTGAGCTTTAGCCTGGTCCGGGGCGCATCCACCTACCCGGTGACGCTGAATACGGCCACGACCGACCTCGCCGGCCTCGTGTCTGCACTGAATACCCTGCTCAGCGGCACGTCATTCCAGGCGCAGCAGAGCAGCGGGCGCCTGCGCTTCGTTGAGTTGACCCCGTTTGCTGGCCAAGCCATCACAGCGACCGGAGCATCAACCATCTTGGGCTCGTCTCCAGTCGGGGTTACCGGCACGGCAGCGACCAGCGCCATTCCCGAGCAGCCAGCGGAAATGACGCTCGACTACGACGGCGGATCGCCGGTGGTCGGCCTGGCGCTCGGGCAGGGCCTGGCCACCATAGGGCCGCGCGGACTGCGGTACCGGATCACTGCCTACAGCACCAGCCTACTGGAAGTGGAGCGCCTGACCTCGTCCGGCTCTACCGATGCCGGCTGGCCAGGCTTCAACACGATGCAGACCGTCAACGGCCTGATCACGCTGGACGCCTCGAACCTTCAGGGCGGCTATCGCGGCCCGTTCGCCTGCTGCCCGGACAACGAGAAGGTCATCGAGCTGGAGTGGTCGGTCACCTACGCCAACGGCCTGGCCGGCATTGGCAGGGAAGGGCAGATCTACGAGATCCCGACCTACTACGTCTTCGAGTACCGCGACATGGATCTCGCCGGTCCCTGGACTGTGCTCGAGCAGATGAACTACGGCGGGTCGCTGGATGCACAGGGGTTCACCGGCCGCGTTGCGCTTCCCTATGCGATGCGTGCCGAGGCCAGGGTGCGCAAGCTTTACAAGGACCGCCCGGGCCGGATCAACGACGAAGCGCGGGATGATGCCACTTGGACGGATCTGCGCGGGCGGATGCAGAACTCGCCCACGAGCTACCCAGGCCTGACCGTGATGACCGCCAACATCCGGGGTGGAGACCGTATTTCGGCGCAATCGGAAAGCCAGGTGAGCGGCGAGGTAACCCGCATTCTTCCGCTGATGGAGGGCGGTACCGGACCAACCCGCGACATCGTGCCCTGGTGCATCTACCAGTTGAAGCAGCGAGGGTACACGGACGACGACCTGGATCTGCCCGAGTGGCAGGCCTTCCACAACACCTGCGTGGCCCGAGGCGATACCTATGACGAGACGCTGGAATCGACGATCACCGTCAAGGACATGATCAACAACGCGCTGGCGTGCGGGTTCGGCGAACTGGTGACCTTCCGGGGATTGCTGCGCCCGGTTCGTGACAGCGCCCGTGCCGCGTTCGACGTGACCTACGGCCCGAAGACCCAGACTTACTCTCCGCAGAACATGACCAAGATGCTGAAGATCAGCGGCGCCATGCCGTCGATCAACGACTTCGATGGCGTGGATGTGGAGTTCTTTTCGCGCACCACCTGGGCGTGGGAGACGGTCGAGTGCCGGTGGCCGGGTGACCTGGGCATCAAGGTCGAGAAGATCAAGATGCCCGGCATCAGCGACCGGACAAGGGCCTGGCGTATCGGCATGCGTCGGCGTGGCCACCAGAAGTTCCGGACCGACATCTACAGCTGGGAAACCGAGATGGACGGCAGCAACAGCGGCTATCTGAGCTTCGCGGCCGTTGCTGATGACGCGCCCAAGCGCTGCCAAAGCGCGATCTTGCTGGGCTTCGAGGTGACAGGGTCCGGAACGCTGCTGAGCTCATCGGAGCCTCTGGACTTCAGCGCCGGTGGCGAGCACCGGATCGGCGTGCGCAAGCTGGATGGCACGCTGTCCGGGCCGTGGACTGCCACGCAGGTTGATCAGTACACGGTGCGCGTCGATGCACTCGACTTCACGCCAGAGGTGGATGGCCCGCTGGAGCCGCCCCACATCCTGTTCGGGCCTGCAGCACGCTGGGCCTACCCGGTGCTGATCACCAGCTCCGACCCAGCCAATGGCAACACGGCGATGAAGGGCATGCCCTACGACGCCCGCGTTTACACCTACGACGACCAGTTCCCGCCGGCATGACGCCGCAGAAGTTACCAAGCCCGCCAAGTGCGGGCTTTTTTATTGAGGAAGATTAGATGAGCGGCCAACAGACCCTTCAGGAGCTGGACCGGATTGTCGGGACGACGAACGAGCTACTGCTGTCGCCCGAAGTGAAGATGATGGATGTTGGTGGCGGGGTAATCCGGCCAACCAATGCGATGGTGATGACGAACCTGGCGACATTGCTCGGCGGTGCCATGCCTTATGTATCAGTAGAGCTTGGCCTTGCTGCGACTGCCGACGGCACGAACTTCAGTGTGCTCTCCAGCGCCCAGGATGAGTACGTCAAGGTCTACAGGAACCAGGCAGGCGTTGCGGAATATGTGGACAGCTACCCGAACGCCGAGGCAACCCGTAGCGCAGATGTTTTAGCGCGCACAGCACTCAGCCAGACCCCGCCACGATCGCTGGATGATGAAATGCCGTGGGCAGTGGTGGACGAAAACTACCGGGCAATTCTCGGCGTGAAGAAGAACGGCGCGGCCCATGCTCTTCTCGATACTCTGCCAGGGCTGGACCTCTTGGGCGACTATGCCTGGGCGGTGGTAGATGCTCAGGGCGTGGTGCTGCTGGGCATCAAGTGGAGCGGCGAGGTGGTCACGTTCGGTCAGAGCACGGGCGCCGTTGCTGCCTACGCTGATGGTCCGGTGGGTGGCCAGGATATCTGGGTGCTGGTGGATGGCGTGCCGTACCAGGTCACGTCCAGTGGCGACAACTTCTCGCCGCAGGTGTCGAGCGGCCGGCTGTCCTATATCCGGCGCAGCGGCGCCGTAGCATCCGTGACAGTCGATATTCCACTGCCTGGATCTGTCGCTGATTTCGTAGAAACCATTATCCATATCGTCAGTTCTGGCCAGTCTCTATCCATGGGGGCAACCAGTACGACAGTTACGACCCAGGCCCCGACGGCAAACCGCCTGCTGACGTTCCAAGATGGAGTGCGCCTTACCGATCAAGACGCAACGCTTACCGAGGCCATGGTGGCCCCATTCAAGCCAATGGTTGGCAAGCTCCAAGAAACGCCAGTAGTTCAGTTGTCTGCCCAGCTCAACCGTCTTCGCGGCCTACCAAGCAATGCCGGGCTGTTGACCAGCGCACATGGACGAAACGCAATGGCGATTGCCCAGCTCAGCAAGGGAACGCTGTTCTACAACAACCTGATCGCTGGCGTTACGGCGGCCAAGGCCGAAGCCACCAGGCTTGGGAAAAACTACTTCGTCCCGTTCGTTGACTGGATTCAGGGCGAGCAAGACCGGTCCATGACCCAAGCCGCTTACACCGCTGCGCTGATTCAACTGCAGTCCGATTACGATGCCGACATTCGTACTGCTGGCGGCCAGAGCAGGCCGGTCAAGTTGCTGATGGACCAGGTGAGCAGCTTCACCAACTACGGCATGACCAGCAGCTTTGTGCCACTGGCTCAACTCCAGGCTGCTCTGGATTTCCCTGATCGCTTCGTGTGCGCTGGGCCGAAATATTGGGTGCCCTACAACACCGATGGCACACATATGACCGGTGACAGCTATTCAAGGATCGGGTGCATGCACGCCAGGGCGGCAGAATCCATCATCAACAATCGCACTTGGAAACCTACGCACGCGGTCTCGGCCGTCCGCGCTGGCAGCGTCATTCACGTCAAGTTCTACACCCCCTTCGGTAATCTGGTCGTCGACACCGGTGCAGTGACCGATCCGGGCAACTGGGGCATTCGCTACGTCGATGACAGCAGCAGTGCCACGGTTACCGGTGTGAGGCTGGTAGGTCGCGACACAATCGAAGTCACCCTGAGCGCGGTTCCGACTGGCATCAATCCCTTCGTCGGCATTGCGGACGCCGGTATCGCGGGAAGCCCTTCAGGCCCCACCAGCGGCGCCCGATCTTGCTTGCGCGACGAAAGCCCCGACCGGGATGGCTACGGGAGGCCCGTATTCAACTGGGCTTGCCACCAACGGATTGCCGTCGAGGCAACCTGATCATTATTTAGAAGAAGGAACATTTCATGGCTGGTCAGCTTATCCGACTACCAGGTGTCACTGCGGCTGCCGCTGCAGGCGCCCCACGAATCGTCATGACGGCGCCTGACGCTGTCGCCGCCAAGATCGCATCGCTCAAGCACGTCGTCAGCGCGCGGAGCATGACTGCGCTAAGTGGCGGCGGCGTTACAGGCCGCTGCCGACTCACGGGCAAGGTGCTCACACCGGCGGGAGCAAACATCGATCGCTGGCAGATTGTCACCCTTGCTGGCCGGGAAGCGCTTTACTCTGGCCCTGCTGCATCGGGCGGACAGGGCGCGGCCGCCTCGATTTTGCTGCCGGCGGGTAGCTATACCGAATCGTTCACTCTGGTATCTGCGTTTGCCTGGGATCCGGCTGACCGAGCTGGCAATTACCTTACCAACTTCATTGTTGGCTATCCTGATCCAGCAAGTCCAACTACCACAAGCTGTACGCTGCGGGCATGGGGGCAGCAGTACGCCACCGAGTCTGCTCGAAACCGCGTGGCGACCGGCACGAAAAGCGTTGGGTCGGTAACGAAGGTTATCCCTGAAACCACCTGGGGCATTTTTGTCTGCGACTTCAACTCTGAGACCCGCCGGATCTCGCTCTCGATCAACAGCGGAGATGTTTTCGATCAGGTCGTGGAAACCGGTTCTGTTACCGCCCTCGCAGAGGGTGCCTTCCTAGAAATCGGCTATCGGTATAGCAATAATGCCCTGCGCAACTCCAAGTTCGGCGACTTGTACACCTTCGAAGAGTCGCTGCTATCGACCGAGATCGGAGCAGGTCAGCTCAAGGAACTGGTAGCGGAGCTGAAAACCTACTACAGCATCGCCTGATCACAGCTTTCACCAAATGGCCGCCTCGAGCGGTTTTTTTGTGTCTGCAATTCATGCAGCCCGCCCAGAGCGGGCTTTCTTTCGCCTGGAGAAACCCATGACCACACCCCGCGGAGTGCGCAATCGGAACCCCGGCAACATCGATTTCAACGCCCGCAACGACTGGCAGGGCCAGATCGGCAAGGAGCCTGGCGGCCGGTTCGCGATCTTCGACACGCCAGAAAACGGCATCCGCGCCCTGGGAAAGCTGCTGATCAATTACCGGGGCAAGGACGGCATGCCTGGCGTGGGCGGCAAGGGCATCGACACCGTACTCGAGACGATCAACCGCTGGGCGCCGAGCAACGAGAACGACACCCAGGCCTATGCCGGCGCCGTGGCCAAGCGCATCGGCGTGCGCACCACCGACCCGATCAATATCAAGGACCCGGCCACGCTGCGCGGGATGGTGGTCAGCATCATCATCCATGAGAACGGCGGTAACCCGTATTCAGCTGCCATCATCGATGAAGGCGTGCGGCGGGCGCTGGCGTGACCTGGCTGGGGGCGGTACCGGCCTGGTGCTGGTGGCTGATCGCGCTGGTGCTGGTGGCTGGAGGCCAGGAAATTCGCGTGGGAGCGGGAAAGTCTGAGGCCGCTGCCGCCCGCGGCGAAACCGCAAGGGCACGAACAGAACTGGCAGACTACCGCCTGCTGGTGGCCGAGCGTGACCGCCGCGCCGCCGCCCAGGCCAGGGCCGAAGAGCAACGCCGCCAAGCCGTGGCGGACGAGGAGGGTGAGAGTGCACGACAGAAATTGGAATTGGCCCAGGGCCGCGCCGCTGCTGCTGAGTATGCTGCTAGCGGGCTGCACGGCGAAATCAAGCGACTGCGGGATGGCCAGCGAGCCACCTGCGTTACCATCGCTACCCAGCAGCGCCAGGCAGGAACCTCTGCCGTCGTGGTGCTCGGGGGATTGCTTGAAGACGCTGACCGAATGGCGGGCAGCTGCGCAGCAGCGCTTGAGCGAAGCCGAATAGCTGGGCTGGCGTGCGAGGCCGTGGTTGATCGGGTTAAAGCCCGTAGCGATTGACTATTTTCTGCACTGAAGGCATGCCATGGCTGGTTCTATTTAGGTCGCTCGGACTCAAAGGTGAATTTCTCGCCATAGGCAGATTTGTAGGTGATGTTCAGCTCCAGATGACCAGACAAAAAAGCATTGAAGTCAGTAATAATCGGGTTGTGTTCGATTGTGGCAATCGAGATTTCTTTTCCCGCCGGGAGCACAAAATCAGGCTTGAAAAATTCGGTCTGGACGAGCTTGCACTCCGGCACAAGCGCCACGGCATTTGCGATCAACGCCAGGCTGTCACCCGGAACCACTGTTCCTCGATTCATCAACGAAGCGGAAGTGATAATGGCGGGCCCTATGCCATCGTTTCGAAGCTCGATCTTGTATATTCCAGGTCTCTGCTCGAAATGCAGAGCCAGGTGGGGCTTTACCGAGAGACGATTGTGCAGCCTGGACAGGTAGGCCTGATACAGCGATGCGCCAAGAGCGCATAGCGCGACTACGCCGGAAGCAACTGCGAGAACGGGCTCCCACCAATCGGTGGATGTGACCGCTTCAACGTAGATGTATTGGATTTCCATTCTGATCCGCTATTGTTCCCAGGTATCCACTCGATGGGAGAGGTTCGTGGAGCGGAGAACTCTAGCAGGGTTGATTCAAGCAGGGGAGCCGCTAATCCAGCAGGCTGTCGACGCCCTGCGCGAGTATCACCAGGCTCAGGACCATGGCGCGCCGGCAGAAGATGTCGAGCGGTTGCGCCTCCTGGCCGAGTCGCTGTTCCAACTGGTTGCGGATTACCAGCTCCGGGTGGTTGCGAAGGCGCGAGGTAAGGATTTGCCGCCGTTGCATTAGGCCGCCGATCGGCAGTTGCCCGCGCAAGCGCGGCCATACGATACTGTATCCATATACAGCATATGGCCACCCATCATGAACGCAGCCCTACCCATCGAAGCCGACAACAAACTGGTCTCGATAGACGACCTGATCCACCTGCGCACGCCCAGCGTTTACCTGGTCAAGGTGGATGGCGACAGCATGCAGGGTGCCGGCATTTTTTCCGGTGACCTGCTGGTGGTCGACCGCCTGGTAGAATCCCGTTCGGGCCACATCATCATCGCCGCGGTGAACGGCGAAGCAACCTGCAAGCGCATGGTTATCCGCGACGGAAGGGTCGTTCTCATGGCGGACAATCCGAAATACCCGTCCCGGTACATTCTCGAAGGCGACCAGTTCGAGGTGTGGGGCGTGGTGGCCCACAGCATTCGGGATCATGACCGTGGACTGTGAGAAACACCGGCAGTGCCATACCGGAGTGCCCCCTCAATCCTGCCCAAAAAATGACCAAATCAATGGTCATCCTGCCTTCCTTGCTGAATTTTTGCTTTAGCAAATCTTCAAGCGTCGTTTCTACCCAGTAAACACTGGGCCTTCCCGTTTAATCGACCCGATCCATCATCGGTGCAACGGAAAACCGGCGGGACGGTTCCGCGCCTTGAATTACAGCGGATTCTTGGGGCATCTGGGGCACATATCTGATACCCGGCCGGATACTGCGCAGCCGGGTGGATTTGGGGAATGCGCATAGTCTACCAACTTGGCCTGCCATGCGTCTGGGCCGGTGATGGCTGGCGGTGCCATACCTGATCGTTCAGTGTATGGCTTGAGACAGGTGATGCTGCAGAGTGGCCAACCGAGAAATCCAGTCAAGCCAACAAGGCTGACAACCATGGCCTGACAGGTTTGGTACGTTGCAACAAATGTGGGAGCGGCGGTGCGGCGATCCGATTCACCCGCGAAGCGCCGCGCGGGCGGCGCTCGATCTCACAGGCGCCGAAACTGCCATGTCGATCACCTATCAGCCCAACGTGCTTGACTGACTGGTACTTGGGTAATCAGTCACCCCTCACTTGACTCGTGAAAATTTTAGTGTATTTTTTCATGAAAAATAACTCTAAAAATTTCACGGCAGTCCGAATCATGAAGATGCACGAAGAGCTTGAAGCCCTCGCAATCCTTGTTCACGACCTGCGCAAATTCAAGAACCTGACCCTGGGCGAGCTGGCCGAGCGGATCAACCGCTCGGTCGGCTTTCTCTCCCAGGTTGAACGCGGTGTCTCGCGCCCTACGGTTGCAGACCTCACCGCCATCAGCGAAGCGCTCGGTGTGTCCACCGCGTACTTCTACAACCTCAGCAAGCCCCGCAGCGTCAGCTGGGTCACGCGCCCCCACGAGCGGCGCACGCTGTATCTGGAATCGGGCATCACCGATGTGCTGGCGTCGCCCACCATCGCCGGCGCCTTCTCCATGCTCGACAGCCATCTCGAGCCAGGCGCCAGCAGTGGCGAGCCGTACCTCAGTGACCGTTCCGAGCAGGGCTGTTTCGTGCTTGAAGGCGAGCTCACGGTGTGGCTGGACCAGGGCGATGCCGTGACCCTGCAAGCCAACGACTGCTTCCAGCTGCACCCGCATGCGCAGTTTCGCTACGCCAACCTGACGGACAAACCCACCCGTGTGCTCTGGGTCTTCAACTGAATTCGTTCACCTCACAAGGACAAGAAGATGAGTGTCATCTTTCCGGATCTGCTGACTGAAGTGCGCTCGTTCCGGGCGCAGTACCCGGCCATACGTTATGTCGACCTGATTGCGCTGGATATCCCCGGGCACTTCTACGGCAAGCGCTACCCCATGGACATGCTGGAAAAAGTCGCCGCCGGCACGCCACTGAAGTTGCCGCAGAACTGTGTGCTCCTTGGTACCCAGGGTGGCCTGTACCCGATTGGTGACTACTGCTTCGCCGACGGCGACCCGGATGCTGCACGGCGCCTGGTGCCGGGTACTCTGAAGCCGGTGCGCTGGGAGCAGGAAATGATCGCCCAGATGCTTATCACCTCCGACGGCACCGCCAAACCTATCGAGTTCGAGCCCCGTGAAGTGCTGGCCCGCGTCATCCAGCGCCTGGCCAGGCGTGGTATCCGCCCGGTAGTGGCTTTCGAGCTGGAGTTCTACCTGTTCGACCGCAAGCTCGCCAACGGCCAGCCGCAATACCCACGCGACACCGCGAGCGAAGACCCGGACGACCAGCCGAACATGCACATCGAGCGCTTGTCGCGGTTCTCGTCGGTGCTGCACGAAATGGTCGATGGCGCCAACGAGCAGGGCGTGCCGGCCAACGTCATCACGGCGGAGCTGGGCCCAGGCCAGTTCGAGATCAATTTCTCCCACAGCGACGATGCCCTCAGTGCGGCGGACTGGTCGGCACTGTTTTGCCGCAGTACCCGTGGCATCGCCCTGAAGCACGGCTACCGTGCCAGCTTCATGAGCAAGCCGTACCTGCACGCACCGGGCAGCGGCATGCATGTACACGTAAGCCTGTACGACGACGCCGGCAACAACATTCTGGCCGGCGCCGAACAGCGCAAGCTGCGCCATGCGGTGGCCGGGTGCCTGGAGCTGCTGCCCCACTGCATGCCGATCTTCGCCCCCAACCACAACGCCTACCGCCGTTATGGCGCCATGGTCAACGCGGCGAGCAAGGCCAGCTGGGGCTTCGAAGACCGCGATGCGTGCATTCGCATACCCGAGTCCGACCCGCGCAACCTGCGCATCGAGCACCGCCTCGCTGGCGCCGATGCCAACCCGTACCTGGTGCTGGCCGCCATCCTCACCGGCATGGAGCATGGCCTGGATCGCGGCGTCGAACCTATCGCCCCGCTGAACGACAACCGCCAGAGCGGCATCGATTTCCCCAAGGATGCCCTCAGCGCCCTGGCCGCCATGCGGCACCACCCGGTCCTGAACGAGGGCCTGGGCAGTGAGTTCGTGATGGTCTATTGCGAAAACAAATACCAGGAACAACTGGACTTCATGCAGCACATCGATGCCCGCGAGTACCGCTGGTTCTTGTAGGTGCTGGCGCTCGAACAGCGACGCTGCGCCCTTTCTTTCTAGCGTTTCAATACAACGCGCAATATGGATTTGCCGGAGGAAGATATGCCCCGTGTGCCCGTTATCGGCATTACCGCATGCACCAGCATGATTGAACAGCATGCAACCCAGACCATCAGCGAGAAGTACGCGCGTGCGGCAGCCAAGGCCGCGTCCGGCTTGCCGATCGTGATTCCCAGCCTGGCAGAGCTGATGGACAGCGCCGATATCCTCGACGTGGTGGATGGGCTGATCTTCACCGGTTCGCCGTCCAACATCGAACCGTTCCACTACAACGGGCCGGCGAGTGCCGCAGGCACCCATCACGACCCTTTGCGTGATGCCACCACCTTGCCGCTGATGCGTGCGGCCATTGCCGCCGGGGTGCCGGTGCTGGGCATTTGCCGTGGGTTTCAGGAAATGAACGTGGCGCTGGGCGGCACCCTGCACCAGAACGTTCACCAGACCGGCGTGTTCATGGACCACCGCGAAGGCAAGGACGAGCCCATCGACAAGCAATATGGCCCGCGTCACGCCTTGCATATCGAGCCGGGCGGCATGCTCGAGCGCATGGGCTTGCCGGCGATCATCGAGGTCAATTCCATTCATGCCCAGGGCATCGACGTATTGGCGCACGGGCTGCGGGTGGAGGCGCTGGCGCCCGATGGCCTGGTCGAAGCAATTTCGGTACGCAACAGCAAGGGTTTTGCCCTGGCCGTGCAATGGCACCCCGAGTTTCAGGTGATGGACAACCCCCATTACCTGGCCATCTTCCAGGCCTTCGGCAAGGCCTGTCGGCATCGTTCGGTACTGCGCCAGACGCTGTTGAAGTCGGCCTGAATACCGACCGTCCCCACTGCAAAAATACCCGCGCAGCACGGCTGCGCAACTTGATGGAGTGAAGTCAATGCGTGAACAGAATTCGCAAACCCTCGCCTGGCAGGCCATGAGCCGTGACCATCACCTGGCCCCGTTCAGCGACGTGAAGCAACTGGCCGAGAAAGGCCCGCGCATCATCACCTCGGCCAAGGGCGTATACCTCTGGGACAGCGAGGGCAACAAGATCCTCGATGGCATGGCCGGCCTGTGGTGCGTGGCGGTCGGCTATGGTCGCGATGAGCTGGCCGAGGTTGCCAGTCAGCAGATGAAACAGTTGCCGTACTACAACCTGTTTTTCCAGACCGCGCACCCACCGGCGCTGGAGCTGGCCAAGGCCATCGCCGATGTGGCGCCGCAAGGCATGAACCATGTGTTTTTCACCGGCTCCGGCTCGGAAGGTAACGACACCGTGCTGCGCATGGTCCGCCACTACTGGGCGATCAAGGGCCAGAGCAGCAAGAAGGTCATCATCGGCCGCATCAACGGCTACCACGGCTCCACCGTGGCAGGCGCGGCCCTGGGCGGCATGAGCGGCATGCACCAGCAGGGCGGGGTGATCCCGGATATCGTGCACATCCCGCAGCCCTACTGGTATGGCGAAGGCGGCGACATGACCGAGGCCGACTTCGGCGTGTGGGCGGCCGAGCAGCTGGAGAAAAAGATCCTGGAAGTGGGCGTGGACAATGTCGCCGCGTTTATCGCCGAACCCATCCAGGGCGCCGGTGGCGTGATCATCCCGCCGCAGACCTACTGGCCGAAGATCAAGGAAATCCTCGCCAGATACGACATCCTGTTCGTCGCCGATGAAGTGATCTGCGGCTTCGGCCGTACCGGGGAGTGGTTCGGTACCGATTACTACGACCTCAAGCCCGACCTGATGACCATCGCCAAGGGCCTTACCTCTGGCTACATTCCCATGGGCGGTGTGATCGTGCGGGACGACGTGGCCAAGGTCATCAGCGAAGGCGGCGATTTCAACCACGGCTTCACCTATTCCGGGCACCCGGTGGCGGCTGCGGTGGGCCTGGAGAACCTGCGGATCCTGCGGGACGAGCAGATCATCGAGCAGGTCCGGGAAAAAACCGCGCCTTATCTGCAACAACGCCTGCGCGAGCTGGCCGACCACCCGCTGGTAGGCGAAGTGCGCGGCCTGGGCATGCTCGGTGCGATCGAGCTGGTGAAAGACAAGGCCACCCGTGCCCGTCATGAAGGCAAAGGTGTCGGCATGATCTGTCGCCAGCACTGCTTCGACAACGGCCTGATCATGCGCGCCGTGGGCGACACCATGATCATCGCGCCGCCGCTGGTGATCAGCATCGAGGAAATCGACGAACTGGTGGCAAAAGCGCGCACGTGCCTGGATTTGACGTACGAGGCGGTTCGTTAAGGATAGAGGGCCTGGCTGTCCATATTCAGCGCCTGTGAGATCGAGCGCCGCCCGCGCGGCGCTTCGCAGCACAAGGCTGCTACATTTGTTTCGGGACAATTATTCCTGAGGCAGCCGCGCCAAGGCATTTTGCTTTGTCAGGTGAATCATGTACTTTTCAGGGCATCAATTTCCCGTCCGAAAGTCGCGATTCAACTATGAAAGTGCATGAAGAAGTCGAAGGCCTGGCAGTACTGATTCGCGACCTGCGCAAGTTCAAAGGCCTCACCTTGGGCGAACTGGCCCAGCGCATCGGCCGTTCGGTGGGCTTTCTGTCCCAGGTCGAGCGCGGCGTATCGCGCCCGACCGTGGCCGACCTCACGGCCATCAGTGAAGAGCTTGGCGTGTCGACGGCCTATTTCTACAAGCTGGAAAAGCCCCGCGAACTCGACTGGGTCACCCGCCCTCACGAGCGTCGCACGCTGCACTTGGCCGGCGGTATCACCGATGTGCTGGCATCGCCCAGCATATCCGGCGCCTTCTCCATGCTTGACAGCCACCTGCAGCCGGGCGCCAGCAGCGGCGAGGCGTACCTGGACGACAGTTCGGAACAAGGCTGTTTCGTGCTTGAAGGCGAGCTGACCGTCTGGCTGGATGGCGGCGAGCCGGTAACGCTGCAGGCCAGTGACAGTTTCCAGCTGCAACCTCACGCAAGGTTTCGCTACGCCAACCTCACCGACAAGCCCACCCGGGTGCTCTGGGTGTTCAGCTGAGGCGAGGGCGCACCACAGTCATCCGCGTGGCTATCGCGCCAGACGGTCATGGCGTATCGCTTTGAGGGGACTATCGTTGCTTGTCTGGGCAACGACTACCAGCCGAGGGCGGAGCCATGAACACCAGTGATCTGCTTGAACAGTTACTCAGGGCCGGGCAAGGCTCGCAAGCGCAACAAGGAAGTGCCGGCCCGTCATCGCAGGACACCCTGGGCGGGTTGCTTGGCGGCTTGCTCGGTGGCGGCGGTGCCACGCGCGGCGGTGGCGGCCTTGGTGGTCTGCTGGGCGGTCTGTTGGGTGGCAGTGGCGGCAGCGCTGGCGGCTTTGCCCAGGGGCGCTCCGCGGGTGGCAGCAACTACGCGGCCTTGGCATCGTTGGGGATGATGGCGTTCCAGGCCTATCAAAGCTGGCAGCGCAGTCAGGCGGCAGCCCCGCAGGCGGCACTTCGTACGGTCGATCAATTGTCCGGCCCCGAGGCCGAGGGCCACAGCCATGCAATCCTGCGTGCGCTGATTGCGGCAGCCAAGGCTGACGGCCGTGTCGACGAGCAGGAACAACAGTTGATCTACGCAGAGATCAAACGGCAAACCAGCGACCCGCAACTGCAGCAATGGCTGGATGAGGAAGTCGGCAAGCCACTCGATGCTGCCGAGGTGGCCCGGTCGGCCCAGGACCCGGCCATGGCTGCGGAAATGTACCTGGCCAGCGTAATGCTGGTGGACGACCAGCAGGACGCAGAGCGCGCCTACCTGGACGAACTGGCCGCCGCACTGCAGCTCGATCCGGCATTGCAACTGCAGCTGGAACAGCAGGCCAAAGGCGCCGCTTGAACGGGCCAGAGGTTGATGTCGGCATGCGTTGAAACCGGGGAAACCGGGTTCTCTAGGTCCACGGGCCGCTCTGTTTCCTCGATGGTGCAGGCTTTTGCCGCGCTGCCAGGGCAGGGCACCTGCTACTGCAACCCCTGTACCTGCCCCTCCCGCAGCCAGAACCACCGCAGGTCGGTTTCAGAATGCGCCTGGTCGCTCGCACGCAACCCTCAAACGCTACAAGTGCCATGCTTGCAGGATGCCTAGGGACCAGTGCGCGCAGACGCGCGGCCGTGGGCGAGGAGGCCGCCAGCTCCACGCAACCGTGACGTGGCCGGCGCGCCGCAGCAGAACACGCCGGATACCTGCCCTTACAACAATTCAGGCGGGGTCCGTGATTCCGAGGTCCGCTGTATGCCTGATGAATTGCTCCACCTGCCCGTGATCCAGCGCATCCTGGCGCGCGACAAGGATACCCCTGGCGCGCTGCTGCCGATCCTGCACGCCATCCAGCACGACATCGGTTTCATCCCGGAAGCCGCCATTCCCGAAATCGCCCATGCCTTGAACCTCAGCCTGGCCGAGGTGCACGGGGTAATCAGCTTCTACCACGACTTCCGCACCGCTGCGCCAGCACGCCACACCCTGCGCCTGTGCCGCGCCGAGTCGTGCCAGAGCCGTGGCGCCGAGGCCCTGGCCGCGCAGCTGCGCGAGCAGCTGGCACTGGACGACCACGGCACCAGCGCCGACGGCGCCATCAGCCTGCGCCCGGTGTACTGCCTGGGCGCCTGCGCCTGCTCGCCGGCGCTGGAACTGGACGGCCAGGTGCACGCACGGCTCACCCCGGAGCGCTTGCGCGCCCTGGTGAACGGTTGCCGGGAGGACGCAGCATGCTGAAGGTGTACATCCCTTGTGATTCGATCGCCCGTGCCGTCGGCGCCGATCAGGTTGCCGATGCCTTGCAGCGCGAGGCTGCGCGCCGCCAGTTGCCGGTGGAGATCCAGCGCACCAGTTCGCGCGGGCTCTACTGGCTGGAGCCGCTGCTGGAGTGCGACAGCGTCCAGGGTCGCCTGGGTTTCGGCCCGGTCACCCCGCAGGACGTGCCATCGTTGCTCGATGCTTTAGCCGGCGAACCCGGCGGCCACTCGCTGGCGCTGGGGCCAGTCGAGGCAATACCTTATCTCAAGACCCAGCAACGCCTGCTGTTCGCCCGAGCCGGCATTACCCGGCCACTGTCGCTGGACGACTACCGCGCCAACGGCGGCTTTGCCGGTCTTGCAGCGGCGGTGGCCCTGGACGGGGCCGAAGTGGTCGCTGCCGTGCTCGATTCCGGTCTGCGCGGCCGGGGCGGCGCAGCGTTCCCGGCCGGCATCAAGTGGCGTACGGTGCGGGACGCGGGGGCCGGGCAGAAGTACGTGGTCTGCAACGCCGACGAAGGCGATTCCGGCACATTCGCCGACCGCATGCTGATGGAAGGCGACCCCTTCCTGCTGATCGAAGGCATGATCATCGCCGGCCTGGCAGTGGGCGCCGACAAGGGCTACATCTATGTGCGCTCTGAATACCCCGACGCCATTCGCGTGCTGAACCAGGCCTTCGCCCTGGCGCGTGATGCCGGCTACCTGGGCAGCGATGTCGCCGGCAGCGGCCAGGCGTTCGACCTGGAAGTGCGGGTGGGGGCGGGCGCCTATATCTGTGGCGAAGAAACCGCGCTGCTCGAATCCATCGAAGGCAAGCGCGGCATTGTCCGCGCCAAACCACCGCTGCCGGCACTGCAGGGGCTGTTTGGGCTGCCGACGCTGGTGCACAACGTGCTCACCCTGGCTTCGGTGCCCATCATCCTGGCCAAAGGCGCAGCGTTCTATCGTGATTTCGGCATGGGCCGTTCGCTGGGCACCATGCCGTTCCAGCTGGCCGGCAACATCCGCCAGGGTGGCCTGGTGGAACGCGCCTTCGGCCTGACCCTGCGTGAGCTGGTCGAAGGCTACGGCGGCGGCACAGCCAGTGGCCGGCCGCTGAAGGCCGCGCAAGTCGGTGGCCCGCTGGGTGCCTGGGTGCCGCCCAGCCACTTTGATACGCCCCTGGACTACGAAGCCTTCGCGGCCATGGGCGCGATGCTCGGTCACGGCGGCGTGGTGGTGGCCGACGACACCCTGAACATGGCCAGCATGGCGCGCTTCGCCCTGCAGTTCTGCGCCGAAGAGTCCTGCGGTAAATGCACCCCGTGCCGCATCGGCTCCACCCGCGGCATGGAAGTGGTCGACCGGCTGATCGCCAGCAGCGATTTCACCGAGCGCCACGACCAGGCGCTGTTGCTGCGCGACCTGTGCGACACCCTGCAATATGGCTCGCTGTGCGCCATGGGCGGCATGACCGCGTACCCTGTGGCCAGCGCCCTCAAGTACTTCCCCGCCGATTTTGGGCTGACCACCACGGAGGCCGCGCAGTGATCAATTACTTCGACCCCGATTTTGATAAAAGCAGCGACCTCGGCACTCCGGCCCGTGACAGCGAGGTACAGGTCAGCCTGCACATCGATGGCCGCGCCATCAGCGTGCCCGCCGGCACGTCGGTAATGCGCGCCGCAGCCATGCTCGGCACCAGCATTCCCAAGCTGTGCGCCACAGACAGCCTTGAAGCCTTCGGCTCATGCCGCATGTGCATGGTGGAAATCGAGGGCATGCGCGGCTACCCGGCGTCCTGCACCACCCCGGTCAGCGAAGGCATGCAGGTGCGTACCGAAACCCCGCGCCTGGCGGGCCTGCGCCGCAACGTGATGGAGTTGTACATCTCCGACCACCCGCTGGACTGCCTGACCTGCTCGGCCAACGGCAACTGCGAGCTGCAGACCGTGGCCGGCCAGGTCGGCCTGCGCGAGGTGCGCTACGGCTATGACGGGGCCAACCACCTGGCCGAAAAAAAGGACGTCTCCAACCCGTATTTCGACTATGAGCCGAGCAAGTGCATCGTCTGCAGCCGCTGTGTACGCGCCTGCGAGGACATCCAGGGTACCTTTGCCCTGACCATCACCGGGCGTGGCTTCGAGTCGCGGGTGGCGGCTGCGGGTGGTGAAAATTTCCTGGCCTCGGAGTGCGTGTCCTGCGGCGCCTGCGTGCAGGCCTGCCCGACCGCAACCCTGACCGAAAAGAGCCTGGTCCAGCTTGGCCAGCCTGAGCGTTCGGTCATCACTACCTGCGCGTACTGCGGTGTCGGCTGCTCGTTCCGCGCTGAAATGAAGGGTGACACGCTGGTGCGCATGGTCCCCGACAAGAACGGCGGTGCCAACCACGGCCACGCCTGCGTCAAGGGCCGCTTCGCCTGGGGTTACGCCACCCACCCGGACCGCATCACCAGACCGATGATCCGCAAGCGGCTGGAAGACCCGTGGCAGGAGGTCAGCTGGGACGAGGCGGTGAATTACGCCGCCAGCGAGTTCCGTCGCATTCAGCTCAAGTACGGGCGCGACTCCATCGGTGGTATCACCTCCAGCCGCTGCACCAACGAAGAAGCCTACCTGGTGCAGAAACTGGTGCGCACTGCCTTCGGTAACAACAATGTCGATACCTGCGCGCGGGTGTGCCATTCACCCACCGGCTATGGCCTGAAGCAGACCCTCGGCGAATCGGCCGGCACGCAAAGCTTCGATTCGGTGATGCAGGCCGACGTGGTGCTGGTGATCGGCGCCAACCCTACCGACGCCCATCCGGTGTTCGGCTCGCAGCTCAAGCGCCGCCTGCGCCAGGGCGCACGGCTGATCGTGATCGACCCCCGGCGCATCGACCTGGTCGATTCGCCGCACGCCCGTGCAGACCTGCACCTGCAACTGCGCCCGGGCACCAACGTGGCCATGCTCAACGCGTTGGCCCATGTGATCGTCACCGAGGGCCTGCTGGCCCAGCGCTTCATCGATGCCCGCTGCGAAACCGCAGACTTCGCCCGCTGGCGCGATTTCGTCAGCCTGGCGGACAACGCCCCCGAGCTGCTCGGCCCGGTCTGCGGCGTACCCGCCGAGCAGATTCGCGCCGCTGCCCGGCTATACGCCACCGGCGGCAACGCGGCCATCTATTACGGCCTGGGTGTGACCGAGCACAGCCAGGGCAGTACCGCCGTCATGGGCATCGCCAACCTGGCCATGGCCACCGGTAACATCGGCCGCGAAGGGGTAGGGGTAAACCCGTTGCGCGGGCAGAACAACGTGCAGGGATCGTGTGACATGGGCTCGTTCCCCCACGAACTGCCCGGTTACCGGCATATTTCCAACGAAGGGGTACGCGCCGAGTTCGAGCGGGCCTGGGGCGTGACCTTGCAGCCTGACCCGGGGCTGCGCATTCCCAACATGTTCGAGGCAGCGCTGGACGGTAGCTTCAAGGCCCTGTACTGCCAGGGCGAGGACATCGCCCAGAGCGACCCCAATACCCAGCACGTCACTGCTGCCTTGCGCGCCATGGAGTGCGTGGTGGTGCAGGATATCTTCCTGAATGAAACCGCCAAGTTCGCCCATGTGTTCCTGCCGGGCAGTTCGTTCCTGGAAAAGGACGGCACCTTCACCAACGCCGAGCGGCGTATCTCGCGGGTGCGCAAGGTCATGGAGCCGCTGGCCGGCAAGGCCGACTGGGAGGCAACCGTGGCCCTGGCCAACGCGCTGGGCTATCCGATGAACTACCAGCATCCGTCCCAGATCATGGAGGAAATCGCCCGCCTGACGCCCACCTTCCGCCGCGTCAGCTACGCCGAAATCGACCGCCAGGGCAGCCTGCAATGGCCCTGCAACGACGCCGCGCCGGACGGCACGCCGACCATGCACATCGACCAGTTCGTGCGCGGCAAGGGGCGCTTCATGCTGACCGGCTATGTGCCCACCGACGAGAAGGTCAACAACCGTTACCCACTGCTGCTGACCACCGGGCGCATCCTCAGCCAGTACAACGTCGGCGCCCAGACCCGGCGTACCGGCAACGTCGCCTGGCATGATGCCGACCGCCTCGAAATCCACCCGACCGACGCCGAAAGCCGTGGCATCCAGGACGGTGACTGGGTCGGCATCGGCAGCCGCGCCGGGCAGACCGTGCTACGGGCCAAAGTCAGTGCGCGGGTGGCGCCGGGGGTGGTGTACACCACTTTCCACTTCCCCGAGTCGGGGGCCAACGTGATCACTACCGACAACTCGGACTGGGCCACCAACTGCCCCGAGTACAAGGTCACAGCGGTGGAGGTGGTGAAGGTGTTCCAGCCGTCGCAATGGCAGCAGCGTTACCAGGACTTCAGTGATGAACAGCGGCGCCTGCTGCAGGAACGCCGTACAGCGGAGCAAGCCGAGGTACGCCGATGAGCAGCGACAACCTGGTCAAGATGGCCAACCAGATTGCCCATTACTTCGACAGCGAGCCAGACCGTGCGCTGGCGGTGCAAGGGGTGCGGCAGCATTTGCAGAGCTTCTGGACGCCGGCCATGCGCCAGCAGCTGGCAGCCTGGGTTGCGGCTAACGAAGGGGAGGGGGTGGACCCGAAAGTGCGCGAAGCATTGGCCTAGCGGCTGGTGCTTTTTGGGGCTGCTTCGCAGCCCATCGCCGGCAAGCCAGCTCTCACAGGTGCTGCGCATGGCTTCAGGTCAATGCGGTCGATGTGGGAACTGGCTTGCCGGCGATAGGGCCCTGGCAGGTCGAACTCAGCCGCGGGCCAGTTCGGCCAGGTGGGCGATGGCTTCTTCGCTTTTGAGTACCAGTACATCACCCTCCAGCTTGTCCAGCACCACTTCCGAGGTATTGCCGATCAACGCCCCGGTAATCCCGGTACGGCACACGGTGCCAATCACCGTTACCACCGCATCGAGCTTCTGTGCGGTATGCGGGATCAGCACATCCGCCGGCCCTTCAGCCACATGCAGGCACTCGTCGCTGATGCCGTACTCGGCCTGGAACGCGTTGCATGCTTCGCGGTAGCGCTGTTCGATGGTCTCGCTCAGCTGGTACGTCGGGTCCGAGGCCGACAGCATCGGCGACGGATGGGCACTGATGACGTGCAGCTCACCCTTGGCCAGTTTGGCGATCTCGAAGCCATGGTCGATGATGCTGGCATGCAGGCGGCGGTGGTCTTCGTCCTGGTTGCCCACGTCCACTGCGGCCAGCACCTTGCCCGCGGTCCAGGGCCGCTCGCTCTTGACCATCAGCACCGCACACGGGCACTGGCGCAGCAGCTTCCAGTCACTGGGGGTGAGCAGGGCCTTCTTCAGCGGGTTGTCCGGGCGGTGCTCCTTGATCACCAGCTCGCAGCCTTCGGCCTGCTGCACGGCAATGATGGATTCATGCAGGGTGTCGTGCCTGGCCTGTTCATGGGTGACGTTGTCATAACCGTCATCATGCAGCTGGCTGCTCAGCAGGCTCAGCAACGCGCTGTGGTCATGCCGCTTGTCGCACATCAGCAGGTGCAGGCGTGCGCCGGTGACGCCGGCAATCAGCTTGGCCCGGGTCAGCGCCCGGCTGTGGGCGTGGTCGGGGTCGAGGACGACGAGGATGCTGCGGACGGCTTGCATGGGGGCAACTCCCTTCAAAGGTGGCACCGGTGCTTGACTATAGCCGGTGCTACCCTGGCTGGCGCTTGATGTACATCAAGCATAGTCACTGGCGCCGACGGCCGCCGCCGGTATAATCGCCGACCCTGCCTGTTCTGTGTGGTCGCACCCTATGTCCCTGATCCCCGAAATCGACGCCTTTCTTGGCTGCCCGACGCCAGACGCCTGGATCGAAGCGGCGCTCGCCGACCAGGAAACCCTGCTGATCGACCACAAGAACTGCGAATTCAAGGCCGCCAGCACCGCCTTGAGCCTGATGGCCAAGTACAATACCCACCTCGACCTGATCAATATGATGTCGCGCCTGGCCCGCGAAGAACTGGTGCACCACGAGCAGGTGCTGCGCCTGATGAAGCGCCGCGGCGTGCCACTGCGCCCGGTCTCGGCCGGGCGTTATGCCTCGGGCTTGCGCCGCCTGGTGCGGTCCCACGAGCCGGTCAAGCTGGTGGACACGCTGGTGGTGGGGGCGTTCATCGAGGCGCGCAGCTGCGAGCGTTTCGCCGCACTGGTACCGCACCTGGATGAGGAGCTGGGCCGCTTCTACCACGGCCTGCTGAAAAGCGAAGCGCGCCACTACCAGGGCTACCTGAAACTGGCGCACAACTATGGCGATGAGGCGGACATCGCCTGCCGGGTGGAGCTGGTTCGTGCAGCAGAAGTGGAGCTGATCCAGTCACCGGACCAGGAGCTGCGCTTTCACAGTGGCATACCCTTGGCGCAGGCCGCCTGATCGCACCAGGCGGCCCGGCGTTCAGTTGCGCCGCCCCAGCAGCAGGCCGACCACCAGGCCGAAACCTGCAGAAATGGCCACCGTCTGCCACGGGTGGCCACCAATGTAGTCCTGGGTGGCGTCCACCACTGGCTGCGCCTTGTCACGCATGTTACCGGCGGCCTGGCGCGCCTGCTTGAGCTTGAGGCTGACCTGCGCGCGCAGGTTATCTGCCTCTTCGCCAACCAGGGCGGCGCTCTCGGTCAGCAGCTTCTCCGATTCTTCGATCAGCGACTGCAACTCGCTGAATACCTGGTCCTTGATCTGATCGCTGTCAGCCTGTGCGGCGTTTTTGCGGGCCATGAACTCGTCCTCGTCGATGGGGTGGTTTGAACAATGGATACTTGTGCACCGGAAAAGTTGCGTCGGCGTGACGGCGGCACGCTGGTGTAAGATAGCCGCCATTTACGGATCAGGCAGGTGAGTCATGAGTTTCAATCTGGCCAACATGAGCTTCGAGGAACGTGCGCAGATCGAGGCTGAAAAGGCCCGGCTGTTCGCGATGTGGCAGAGCAACCTGGGCAAGGCCAAGGGCGACGCTGCCCGGCTGATTGCCGAAAAACCGCGGCGCAAGGGCAAATGGGCCGAGTGGGTGCGCGCCGAGCTGGAGGGCATGACCCCGCCCGAATACGCCAGCATGGTGCGCAGCGAAGTCAACAAGCTGATGGCTGCCGCCAGCGCCAGCCGCTGATTGCAACCCGTCGGGCGCTTGTCAGTACGTGCCCTTGGGCAAGTCCAGCTTGCCCTCGTCGGTAAAGCGCACGGTGCCCAGCGGCCCACCGGCCAGCTTGCCGCGAAGCTTGTACGGCAGGCCCTGCAGCGAGTTCACCTGGCCCAGCCCATAGGCCTGGCGCAGGAAGGAAAATGCCGTGATGCTTACCGGCACCACAATTACTGCTTCGTCGTAACGGCCAATATGGCCTTGCTGGTCACTGACCCCGGCGGCCAGCGGTTGGCCGTTAACCTCCAGGTTCAGGGCGATGCCGTTGTAGTCGATGGCGGCCTCGTTGGGGTTTTGCACCCGCATTTTCACTGCCATGCGCATTTCCAGCTCCTGCCCGGGCAGCGGCTCGATGCCGATCACGCTGATGTTCAGCGGGTCGCGTGGCTGTAAAAGTGCACAGGCCCCAAGGCCGTAAGCCATCAACAGGACCAGAAGCCAGCGGGTAGAGCGGTGCAGAAGGGCAGTCATGGGGGCGGCCTTGCCAGAGAAAACACGCTGGCAGTGTGGCAAATACGGGTCGGCGTTGAAAGTGATCGTCGAGATGAAAGATACTGTTTCTCATTAACGCCCGATAATTTCTCCTACTGGCCTTTCCCAACCCATGCTGACGTCTCCCGTGTCGAGCCTGCTGGCGAGTTTCCAGGAGCACTACGACGACCTGCTGCAGTTTCTGACCCGGCGCATGAGCGACCGCCAGCGTGCGGCCGACGTGGCACAGGAAACCTACCTGAAACTGCTGCACATCGATGAGCAGGCGGTGCCGGTGCTGCATGCGCGCAGTTTCATCTTCCGTGTGGCTGGCAACCTGGCCATGGATACCTTGCGCCGCGAACGGCGCATTGCCGCCAGCCACGACGACAGCGACGGGGCAAGCGAGCTGGCGTGCCCGGCGCCGGCACCTGAGGCGGCACTGCTGGCTCGCGAGCGGCTGCAGATTCTTGATCAAGCGCTGTTGCAACTGCCTGCCAATGCCCGCCAAGCGCTGTTGCTCAACCGCATCGAGGGCCTGACCCAGGCGCAGATCGCACTGCGCCTGGGCGTTTCCGAGAGCATGGTGGCCAAATACATTGGCCAGGCCCTGCGCCATTGCCGCGGCTGGCTGAAACAGGCGGGCGTGGCGGCCTCGGTAGTCTTGCTGGTCGCGGCAGTAGCGGGCTGGCAGCAGGCGCCGATGCTGTTGGCCGATTACCACACCGGAGTGGGTGAGCGGCGGGTGATTACCTTGGCCGATGGCACACGCGTCACGTTGAACAGCGCCAGTGCCTTGAGCGTCACATACACTGACCGTGAGCGGCGGGTGGTGCTGGCGTCTGGTGAGGCCCTGTTCGAGACCGCTGATGATGCACGGCCTTTCGTGGTCGATAGCGCGGGTGAGCGGGTGCAGGGCAGTGCCGCCACCTTCAGCGTGCGCCGCGATGGCCGCGTGGTATTGGCGCAAGGCGAAGCCAAGGTCGGCGAGCATGAACTGGCGATAGCGGCCGATGCCAGCGTGCAGATGGCCTGGCAACGCGGCAAGCTGATCTTCAATGGCAAGCCGCTGGGCCAGGTGCTGGCCGAGCTTGAGCGCTACCGGCACGGGCATATCGTGCTGTCCGACCGCCAGCTGGCGGCGATGGAGGTGAGCGGGGTGTTCGACCTGGATGAACCTGAGGCCTTGCTGCGTACTTTGGAGCAGCGTTATGGCCTGAAGGTCACCTACCTGCCGTGGTTGGCCGTGGTGCATTGATCGGCATGTAGAAGCCGCAAAGAGGCCGGAGCGAAAAAAATTCATCCAGCACTGCAAGTTCCTGCAAGCCAGATCGTCGTAGTGGGACTGATCAGCAACCCATTCTCATCTACGACTTGTCTGGAAGCTCATTCGTGCCTCTGATGCTCAAGCCCTTGCACCACCGCCGCAGCCCTGTCCACCATGCCCTGATGTCCTGCAGTGCCCTGGCCATGCTGGCCGGCCCGCTGCCGACCTGGGCCGCCCCGGCGGCCGAGCCGGCCCAGGTTCAGGCCCGCCAGGTCCAGCTCGACCTGCCAGCCCAGCCCCTGGACCAGGCCCTGACCGCGTTTGCCGACCAGGCCGGGTTGCACCTGCTGTACACCACCGGCGATGTCGCCGGCCAGGTCAGCCCCGCCTTGCAAGGCAGCTACAGCATCGAGCAGGCGCTGCAGCAGCTGCTGGCCGGCAGTGGCATGCGCTGGCATTTCAGCGACGCCCGCACGGTCACCCTGCGCACGGCCCAGCCAGCGCCGCAGGCGGTCAACCTAAAGCCGATTCAGGTCAGCGTCGCCTCGCGTACCAGCACCGCGATCAGCGAAATCCCCGGCACGGTCTGGGTGGTCGACCAGCAGCAGCTGCGTGAGCAGATCGACAGCGGCGTCAGCCTGAAGGAAGCTATCGGCAAGCTGGTGCCGGGCCTCGACCTGGCCCCGGAAGGACGTACCAACTACGGCCAGAACATGCGCGGGCGCAACGTGCTGGTGATGATCGACGGGGTCAGCCAGAACAGCTCGCGCGGCCTGTCGCGCCAGTTCGACAGCATTTCGCCGTTCAACGTCGAGCGGGTTGAGGTGCTGTCCGGCGCGAGTGCCATTTATGGCGGCGGCGCCACCGGCGGCATCATCAATATCGTGACTAAAAAGGGCGAGCCTGGCCCGGCGCGCTTCGAGACCCAGCTAGGCGCCAGCAGCGGCTTCAACAACAGCGACGACCTGGCCACGCGCTTTGCCCAGTCGATCAGTGGCGGCAACGAGCGGGTCAATGCCCGCCTGGGTATCTCCGGCGAGCAGAACGAAGCCTTCTACGACGGTGCTGGCGACCAGATCTTCATCGACAATACCCAGACCGACCTGCAGTACAACCGCACCATCGACGTACTGGGCACCCTGGGCTTGCAGCTGAACGACCAGCAGAGCCTCGACCTGCTGGCCCAGTACTATGACTCGGGCAACCATGGCAGCACCGGCATCTACTTCCCCAACCTGAACTACAACGCGCCGTCTGACCTGGAAGACGCTGAGCTGCGCAGTGGTTATTCGTCCGACCTGGAGCCGCGTACCCGTCGCCTGCTGCTGAACGCCAACTACCACCACACCGATGTGCTGGGCCAGGACTTCTACCTGCAGGCGTCCTACCGCAAGGAAGACGACAACTTCTACCCGTTCCCGTACTACAACCGCGCCACGCCCACCGGCTCGCGCGGCGTGTACTTCGCCGCCTCGCAGCAGAACTTCGAGGTCACCAGCCTCAAGGGCCTGTTCGCCAAGCAGTGGGACACGCTGAAGCTGACCTACGGCGTAGATCTGGACCGCGAGCGCTTCAACGCCGAGCAGACCACCTTCAACGCCCTGACCTCGTCGGCGTCGGGTGGCCTTGACATGGAAAAGGAGAGCAAGGCCGCGCGTTACCCAAGCTACCGGGTCGACGGCGTGTCGGTGTACGCCCAGCTCGATTGGCATGCCAGCGACAACCTGACTCTGTCCGGCGGTGCCCGGCGCCAGCAGATGGACGTAGACGTCAGCGACTTCAAGGGCGTGTCCGGCGGCAGCAACGATTACCAGGTCAACCTGTTCAACCTCGGCGCCATCTACGACTTCAAGAACGGCCACCAGGTCTGGACCAACTACGGCGAAGGCTTCGACCTGCCGGACCCGGCCAAGTACTACGGCAAGCCAGGCTTGAGCGTGGCCGACAACCCGCTGACCGGCATCAAGAGTCGCCAGGTGGAACTGGGCTGGCGCTATGCTGACCTGGACTGGGATGCCCAGGCGGCGCTGTACTACATCTGGTCGGACAAGATCATCAACGTCGATTCGCAGACCCTGACCATCAACGTGGAAGAGCAGAAAAGCCGCGACTTCGGCTTTGAAGGGGCGCTGACCCGGCATTTCCAGACCGGTTGGGAAGCCGGTGGCACGCTGCACCTGACCCGCTCCGAGGAAGAGGCTGTGGATGGCGGCTGGATCAAGCGTGACGCCCGCTATGCGTCGCTGTCCAAAGCCACCGCGTTCGTCGGCTGGAAGGGCGATGGCCGCAGCGCGCGGCTGCAGGCCAACCACGCATTCAGCCTGAAGGACGATGCCGACCACGAGATCGACGGCTATACCACCTTCGACCTGCTGGCCAGCCAGGACACCGGCTTCGGCACCCTCAGCGCCGGCGTCCAGAACCTGCTGGACAAGCAATACAGCACGGTCTGGGGGCAGCGCGCGACGCTGTTCTATGCCCCGACATATGGGCCGGCGTACCTGTATGACTACCAAGGCCGCGGGCGTACCTACACGCTGACCTGGAGCATGGCTTACTGATGGTTGCTACCTGACCCGGCCACTGGCGCCGTCACTGGGGGAGCAACTGTCTCGCGCAAAATTTTTGAAGCGTGCGCGATCCCTGTGGGAGCGGGTTTACCCGCGAAGAGGCCGGTTCAGGCAAACGCTGCCAGCAAATCCTGCGCAAACGCCTGTTGCGCTTCGCCGACCACCTGCGCCCGGTGCCGGGCGAGGGTGAACGGCACGACAAAGTCCAGTCCCGCATCCAGCGCCCACAACAGCCCGTCGGCCTCCCACGCGCGTGCGCAATGACACGGCAGATAGCCGATATGCCGCCCCGACAGAATCAACGTCAGCACGCTCTCGATCTGTTCCGCCACCGCCATGCTGCGCCGGCTCTGGAACGGCTCGCCGCTTTTCAGAAACCGGTAGGGATGGCGTACTTGGTCGAGCTCCAGCAAGCGCTCAAGCTCAACGTCCGCCTCGCCAAACAGCACGTGCCCCTTGCCGCAAAACAGCCGCTGCCGCTCCTCGAACAGCGGCTGGTAGTCGAAGGCGGCCTGGCTGCCGGAAAAGTAGCTGATGGCGTAATCCAGCCGCTGCTCCAGCAGTAGTCGCTCCAGCTCCGCCGGCGGTGCACTGATCAGCTCCAGCTGCACCGACTCTTGCCGCGAGCGAAACGCGGCAATGGCCGCTGCCAGCTTCAGGCTCACCGCCCTGTCCTGGTTTTCCGCCATGCCGATACGCACGGTCCCCAGCAACCGCCCGGCAGCACCATTGGCCTGCTGGCGAAACTGCTCGATGTTCAGCAGCAGCGCGCGGGCCGCGTCCAGCAACAACTCGCCTTTTTCCGTCAGGCGAAACCCGCCCTTGCCGCGGCTGCACAGGCGGTAGCCCAGGCGCGCCTCCAGCTGTGCCATGCGCTGGCTGATGGTGGGCTGGGCAAGGCCCAGCACACCTTGCGCAGCGCTGAAGCCACCGGCCTCGACTACAGTGACGAACAGCCGCAGCAGGTGCAGGTCGGGATCGTGCACTTGTCCGAGCATTACATTGCTCCTGATGAATGTCAGCTTTGCAAACTTGCCATTCCTGCAATGTAACCCGGCTGGCATGCTCGCGGCATCCACCCATTTGCCGAGGTGTCCGTCATGCGTCGATCGTTGTGCCTGTTGTCCCTGGTCCTGGCCTTGCCGCTGCAAGCCGAAGAAAAGGTCGTCAACCTCTACAGCTGGGCCGACTATGTCGCCCCGCAAACCCTGCAGCAGTTCGAACGGGAAACCGGTTACAAGGTGCGCTACGACACCTTCGATACCACCGAAGTGCTGGAAACCAAGCTGCTGACGGGCGGCAGTGGCTACGATGTGGTGGTGCCGTCATCGACCGTGCTGGCCCGGGCGCTCAAGGCCAATGCCCTGCAGCCGCTGGACGCCCAGGGCATGCCTGGCTACGCCAACCTCGACAAGGACCTGCTAGCCAAGCTGGCCGAGGCCGACCCGGGCAACCGCCATGCGGTGCCGTACACCTGGGGTACCCTGGGCCTGGGGGTGAATGTGGAGGCGGTGCGCCAGCGCCTGGGCGATGTGCCGCTGGACAGCCTTGACCTGTTGTTCAAGCCTGAGTACGCCAGCCGCTTGAAGGACTGCGGCATCGCCATGCCCGACTCGCCACAGGAGGTGATCGGGGTGGCCCTGAATTACCTGGGCAAGGATCCTTACAGCCAGGACAAGGACGACCTGGCCGCAGCGCAGAACCTGCTGAACCAGTTGCAGCCGTCGATCAGCTACGTCGCCAACGGCCGGCAGATCAGCGACCTGGCCAACGGCAGCGTGTGCCTGGCGCTGACCTACAACGGCGATGCCGCGATGGCCGCCGACCAGGCGCGCCGGGCCGGCAAGCCGTTCGACCTGATCTATCGCATCCCCCGCGAGGGTACGCTGGTGTGGCAGGACAACCTGGTCATCCCCAAGGACGCCCCGCACCCCGAAGCGGCGCGGGCATTCATCGCCTTCATGCTCAAGCCCGAATCGGTGGCGGCGCTGACCAACACGCTGTTCTTCGCCAATGCCAACCAGGCGGCCACACCGTTGGTGGACGAGGCGGTGCGCAATGACCCGGACATCTACCCGCCTGCCGAGGTACGCCAGCGGCTGTACGCCGACCGCAGCATGGCCCTGGCCGACCTGCGTCAGCGCAACCGCCTGTGGACCGCCTTCCGCAGCCGTCAGTAACCCATAACGACAAAGGAGCCCGACCGTGGAGCAAGCCGCAAACAACGACCAGGCCATGACCCGCGACAGCCTGTATGGCACCGCCGCAGAAAGTACCTACGCCGGCATTACCAGTTTCGCCCGCCGCCGCTACAGCCGCGACCTGCGCGGCGTCGATGTGGTGGTCAGCGGTGTGCCGTTCGATACCGCCACCAGCAACCGCCCCGGCGCGCGCTTCGGCCCGCGGGCGATCCGCGCGGCCTCGGTGCAGCAGGCCTGGGCCCGCCACTGGCCGTGGGCGTTCGACCCCTTCGACCACCTGGCGGTGATCGACTACGGCGACTGCGCCTTCGACAGCGGCACCCCGCTGTCGGTGCCGGACAGCATCGAGGCACACGCCACGCACATACTGGAGGCGGGTTGCGCGATGCTCACCCTGGGCGGCGACCACTTCATCAGCTACCCGTTGCTCAAGGCCCACGCCCGGCGCCATGGCCCGCTGGCGCTGATCCACTTCGATGCCCACAGCGACACCTGGCCGGACGAGGAGGGCAAGCGCATCGATCACGGCACGATGTTCTGGCATGCCGCCCGCGAAGGCCTGGTGGACCCGGCCTGCTCGGTGCAGATCGGCCTGCGCACCACTAACGACGACAGCCAGGGCTTCGCCATCCTCGACGCCCGCCAGGTGCACCGCCAGGGCAGCGAGGCGGTAATCGCAGCGATTCGCCAGCGGGTGGGTGAGCGGCCGGTGTACCTGACGTTCGATATCGACTGCCTCGACCCCGCCTATGCGCCTGGCACCGGCACACCAGTATGCGGCGGGCTGAGCACGTTGCAGGCGCTGGAGATCCTCGGCGGGCTGCGTGGTATCAACCTGGTGGGCATGGACCTGGTGGAGGTGGCGCCAGCCTATGACCATGCCGATATCACTGCGCTGGCCGGGGCGACCCTGGCGATGGAGATGCTGTGCCTGTACGCGGCGCGGCACAAGGTGGACAAAGCTCGGTAACCTGCGCCCCATCGTGGAGGCTGCTGCGTGTTCATGCAGCAGCCACCTTGTGTCGCGAAGGGCTTCACAGCGGCCCCCTGGGCCCATACTGAAACATCAGGAATTATCTCCACGCGCATTCACACTTTTGCCGCGAACCCTTCGCGCCTTAGGCTATCAAACCCACCAGGCGCGGCATTTTCGTACAGGAGGTGAAGCATGACCCGGACACTGCCCATCCTGGCCCTCGGCCTGGCCTTGTGCCTGCCCGCGCAAGCCGCTTTCGCTCAACCGTTGCAGCTCGCTGCCGACCGGAACAACCCCTACAACAGCCCGATCCAGCGCGCCAACCCCAACAGCCGCCAGGGCAGCATGCCGGCCACGCCGCCAGTGCGCGGCCCGTCCACTGACCCCTACCAGCGCCCGCCGACCCTGGACAACCGCGGTATCGGCAACGGCGACAACCTGCGTCGCCAGCAGCAAACCCCGAACCTGGAACCGACCCGGCCACCGCGTGACAACCCGCGTGCGCCGTGACCTCTGTACGAAAGGAATCCTGCATGCTCCGAGCACACTGGCTAGCCACCCTGACCGCCGCCGTCCTCATGCCCGTGCTGGCACAGGCGGCATCCGAGCAAAAGTTTCGCAGTGAACAAGGCACGTTGACCGTCAGCACCGTGGCCGACGGCTTGCGCAACCCCTGGGCGCTGGCGTTCCTGCCCGGTGGCAAGGACATGCTGGTCACCGAGCGCATGGGCAACCTGCGGGTGGTCAACGCCGAGGGCAAGGTCGGCCCGCCGATCAGCGGCGTACCCAAGGTCTGGGCCGAGGGGCAAGGTGGCCTGCTGGATGTGCTGCTGTCGCCGGCGTTTGCCAAGAATCGCACGGTTTACCTGTCGTATGCAGAGGAAGGCAGTGACGGCAAGGCCGGCACAGCGGTTGGCCGTGGCCAGTTGTCCGAAGACCGCGCCCGGCTGGAGAACTTCACGGTGATCTTCCGTCAGCAGCCCAAGCTTTCGGTGGGCAACCACTTCGGTTCGCGCCTGGTGTTCGACCGCGACGGCTACCTGTTCATTGCCCTGGGCGAGAACAACCAGCGCCCCACCGCCCAGGACCTGGACAAGCTGCAGGGCAAGATCGTGCGCATTCTCCCGGACGGCGAAGTGCCCAAGGACAACCCGTTCGTCGGCAGGGACAGGGTGCGGCCGGAAATCTGGTCGTTAGGCCACCGCAACCAGCAAGGCGCTGCGCTGAACCCCTGGACCGGCAAGCTCTGGACCCACGAGCACGGCCCGCGTGGCGGTGACGAAATCAACATCCCCGAGCCCGGCAAGAACTACGGCTGGCCCATTGCGACCCATGGCATCAACTACTCGATGCTGCCCATCCCCGAAGCCAAGGGCAAGCATGTGGACGGCATGGTCGACCCGCACCATGTATGGGAAAAATCACCGGGCATCAGTGGCATGGCGTTCTATGACAGCCCGACATTCAAAGCCTGGGACCACAACCTGTTCATTGGCGCGCTGGCGAGCCAGGAGCTGATTCGTTTGCAGCTGGAGGGTGACAAAGTGGTGCATGAGGAGCGCCTGCTGGGCGACCTGAAGGCACGTATTCGCGATGTGCGGGTGGGGCCGGACGGTTTTTTGTATGTGCTGACCGATGACAAGGACGGCGCGCTGCTGAAGGTTGGATTGGGCGAGGGCTGAGGTGATGTGGGGGATCGCATCGGGCTGATAGGTGATTGCCGCTAGATATGCATCGCCTGTGAGATCGAGCGCCGCCCGCGCGGCGCTCGATCTCACAGGCGCTGAATATATTGTGGCAAACACCTGCCAGCCCTGACGCAACCCCCATGCTCTGCTTGCCGGCAATAAGCCCGGTGCAGATAATGACGCATGTCTATCGACCCCCAATCCTTGTATCAACAAGCCCTTACCACCCAAGGCTATGCCGCCGACCCCGCGCAAGCTTGTGCTGTCGAGGCCTTGCAAGCCTGCTTCCAGGCCATCGAACAGGCCTGCCCCACCCAGGGCATCTACCTTTGGGGCCCGGTCGGCCGTGGCAAGACCTGGCTGATGGACCAATTCCACCGCTGCTTGCGCGTGCCGAGCCGGCGCCAGCACTTTCACCACTTCATGGCCTGGGTGCACCAGCGCCTGTTCCAGCTCAACGGCACCGCCGACCCGTTGCTGGCCCTGGCCCGGGAACTGGCGGGCGAGATCCGCGTGCTGTGCTTCGATGAGCTGTTCGTCAACGATATCGGCGACGCGATCATTCTCGGCCGCCTGTTCCAGGTGCTGTTCGACCAGGGCGTGGTGATCGTGGCCACCTCCAACCAGCCACCCGAGCTGCTTTACCGCGACGGCTTCAACCGCGATCGGTTCCTGCCCGCCATTGCTGCCGTCCAGCGGCACATGCAGGTGCTGCCCGTAGCGGGTGAACAGGACCATCGCCTGCACCCTGGCGCCGAGCGGCAACGCTATTGGGTACAGCAAGCGGGGCAGCCCAGCCCGCTTGGCGAGGTGTTTGCCCAGCTCAGCCCGGACCACACTGGCACTGCTGAGCCGTTGCTCATCGGTTCCCGGCAGGTGCAGGTAGTGCGGCGCAGTGAACAGGCGATCTGGTGCCGTTTCACCGACCTGTGCGAGCAACCCCTCGCCGCCATGGAGTTCATGGCCTTGTGCGACCGTTTCCCTGCGATCCTGGTATCCGGCATTCCTGCACTGGGTGGTGAGCAGCGCGCCGGGCGCATCGCTCGCGGTACCGAGGATGGTGCAGCCAGGGTAGTGGCGGGTGATCGCCAACTACCTGCACTGTCACCCAAGGACGATGCGGTGCGCCGTTTCATTGCCCTGGTCGACGAATGCTATGACCGCCGGGTGGCGCTGTACCTTGAGGCGCAGGTGCCGCTCGATGACCTCTACACTCAAGGGTATCTGGCGTTCCCGTACCAACGGACCCTGAGCCGGCTACGGGAGATGCAACTGCAACGCTTCGCCTGAAAAGGAGCCAAGCCATGGAGCCGTTGTCGCATCACCTGCTGACCCAGGCCTACAACAATGGCTGGGCCAACCACCGTCTGTACAAGGCCTGCCTGCAACTTACCCAGGACGAATTCGTCGCGCCGCGCTGCAGCTTCTTCCCTTCGATCAAGGCCACTCTCAATCACCTGCTGACGGTGGACTGGTTCTATCTGCACATGCTGGAGTGTGAGCAGCGGGGGGAGCAGCCTGATACGGACAGCGAGCGCTTTTTTGACCCCGAGCAACCGTTTGCCACCAGTACACAGCTGCATGCCGAGCAAACTCAGGCCGATCACCGGCTGATTGCCTATTGCCGTGGGCTGCGCGATGGTGAGCTGGGGCGCTATGTGAGCATCGTGCGACCCGAGCGGGTGCAGCGCGAGCAGCGGCTGCGGTTGCTGGCGCACCTGTTCGAGCACCAGGTGCATCACCGAGGGCAGGTGCATGCGATGCTGAGCGACACGGCGGTGAGGCCGCCTCAGCTGGATGAGTTTTTCTGCGAGGAAGAAGCGGGGTTGCGGGCGCTTGATTTTGCCGAGCTGGGCTGGACGGAGCAGCAGGTCTGGAAAGTGTAGCGATTCCTGTCGGAGCAACTGCCGTGCTCAAAATCTGGAAGCTGGCGCGTACCCTGTGAGGGCGGGTTTACCCGCGAAGAATCCCACACGGTCATGGCACCGGCTTTGCCGGTGTTCGCGGGCAAGCCCGCGCCCACTGGGATCGCGCCCGCTTGCTCAGTTGCCCAGCCACTCGACCAGCGTGCGGTTGAACCTTACCGGCTCTTCGATCTGCGGCGCATGCCCCATGCCTTCGAAGGTGATCAGCTCGCCCTTGGGAATCATCTTGGCCACCTGCGGCCCGAGCACCGCATAGTTGCCCAGCCGGGCCTTGACCTCCGGCGGGGCGATGTCGCTGCCGATGGCCGTGCTGTCCTTGTCGCCGATCAGCAACAGGGTCGGCATCTGCAGGTCCTTGAACTCGTGGTACACCGGCTGGGTGAAGATCATGTCGTAGATCAGCGCCGAGTTCCACGCCACCGCTTCATGCCCCGGCCCTTGGTTCAGGCCCACCAGCATTTGTACCCAGCGCTCGTACTCCGGCTTCCAGCGCCCGGCGTAATAGGTCTTGCGCTCATACTCGCGCACGCCTTCGGCGCTCAGCTTGAGCTCACGGGCGTACCACTGGTCCACACTGCGGTAGGGCACGCCCAGGGCTTTCCAGTCTTCCAGGCCGATGGGGTTGACCATCGCCAGGCGCTCCACCTGCTGCGGGTACATCAACGCGTAGCGGGTGGCGAGCATGCCGCCGGTAGAGTGGCCAAGCACAATGGTTTGCCTGACGCCCAGGTGTTCCAGCAGGGCATGGGTGTTGTCTGCCAGTTGCTGGAAGCTGTATTGGTAATACGCCGGCTTGCTGGAGGTGCAGAACCCGATCTGGTCCGGGGCGATGACCCGGTAGCCTGCTTTGCTCAGGGCGTCGACGGTGGTTTCCCAGGTCGCGGCACAGAAGTTCTTGCCATGCATCAGCACCACGCTGCGGCCGTTGGCCTGGCCTTGGGCGGGCACGTCCATGTAGCCCATCTGCAGGGCCTGGCCCTGGGACTTGAAGTCGAAATGCTTGAGCGGGTGCGGGTAGCTGAAGCCTTCGAGCTGGGGGCCGTAGGTGGCCGACTCGGCGGCGATGGCCGGGCTGCCGGCGAGGCAGGCCAGGACCAGGGCGGTTGCGCGCAGCATGGGGGAACTCCGTGTAGGACCATGTAGGAAACGGCGACTTTACCAGCCACTGGACCACGCGGAGCGTGAAAGGTGTTACCAGGCGTGATGCCAGCCCAGGGTGATCATCGCCAGTACCGCATAGCGGCCCGCCTTGGCCAGGCTCACCAGCAGCAGAAAGCGCCAGAACGGTTCACGCATGATCCCGGCGATCAAGGTTAGCGGGTCGCCGATCACCGGCATCCAGCTGAGCAGCAGCGACCACTGCCCCCAGCGCTGGTAGCGCTGCTGTGCACGTTCCAGTTGCGCGGCGCTGAACGGGAACCAGCGCTTGTCACGCAGGTGCTCGATGGCCCGGCCCAGCAGCCAGTTGACCACCGAGCCCAGCACATTGCCCAGGGTTGCCACCAGCAGCAGGGCTGCCCAGGCTTCAGGCTGGCGCAGCAGCAGGCCGACCAGCACGGCTTCCGATTGCAGCGGCAGCAGCGTGGCGGCGCCGAAGGCGCTGAGGAACAGCGCCCACAGGCTGAGCATCAGTAGTTGGCGACCACGGTGTCCTGGTCATCCTCAGTCACGCCGATAACCTGATAGGCGTCTTTGTGATCACCCATTTCCATCCCGGGCGAGCCCATGGGCATGCCCGGTACGGCCAGGCCCTTGAGGTCGCTGCGCTTGGCCAGCAGGCGCACTTGCTCGGCGGGCACGTGACCTTCGACGAACTTGCCGTCGATCACACCGGTGTGGCACGACGACAGGCGCGGCGCCACGCCCAGGCGTTGCTTGACCGCGCTCATGTTCGGCTCGACGTGGTCGTTGACGGTAAACCCGTTGTCGCGCAGGTGGCTGATCCAGGCCTTGCAGCAGCCGCAGTTGGGGTCGCGGTAGACATCGATGGTCTCGGCGGCCTGGGCCAGGCCGGTGACAGCCAGCAGGCCGAGGGTCAGCAGGTGTTTGCGCAGCATGGTGAAGCACTCCTTTAGAAACGCAGGCGAATACCGGCGACCAGGCGGGTCTGGCCAAGGTCCTCGCCGTCTTCGCGGGCCTGGTCGGCACGGTTACCGTGCAGGCGATTGAAACTGACCCCCAGATACGGCGCAAAGCCGCGGGTGACCTCGTAGCGCAGGCGCAGGCCGACCTCACTGTCGGCCAGCCCCGCGCCTTGCTCGCGCCCGGCATCGTTGCGGCCGTAGAGGTTGGCTTCCAGGGTCGGTTCCAGTATCCAGCGGTTGGTCAGCAGCATAGCGTAAGCGGCTTCCAGGCGCAGCGCGGTCTGTTGCCGCTCGCCAGCGTAGGCGGTGGCTTGGAGCTCCAGGCCATACAGCGGCGTGCCCTGGATGCCGAAGCCGGCCCAGGTTTGGCCACTGGCGGGCTTTAAGTCCTGGCGCACGCCCGCCACCAGCTCCCACCACGGGCTGACGGCATGCCCCCACAGTGCCTGCAGCTCGGCCTTGTGGGTCTTGCCCTGCTCGCGTTCGCCTTCGCTGCGTAGCCACAGCCGGTCGATATCGCCGCCGACCCAGGCCGTGGCATTCCAGTTCAGGGCATGGCTGTTTTCGAAGTTCTGGTATTCGAGCTTGTCCACGGTCACTGCCCAGTTCATTGCCCGGTCGTGTACCTGATGCCCAGGCAGCAGCGGGAAGGCGGCACGGCGGTCGGTGTCGGTGAGGGCGGGCAGGGGCGTGCGTGGCCGGACGGGGGGGACTGGCGCATGGCCCATGCTTTGATGGTTCATCTGGCCATGATTCATGTGCTGCATGCCGGCGGCCAGTGCGCGTTCGCTGGCCAACAGGGCCAGCAGCGTCGCGCCTGCCACAAGGCTGCGGTTGCGGGTGTCATTCATCGACGCGTACCTCGCGGAACATGCCGGTCTCCATGTGGTAGAGCAGGTGGCAGTGATAGGCCCAGCGGCCCAGGGCATCAGCGCTCACCCGGTACGAGCGGCGGCTGCCAGGCGGGATGTCGATGGTGTGCTTGCGCACCAGGAACTGCCCATGTTCGTCCTCAAGGTCGCTCCACATGCCGTGCAGGTGGATGGGGTGGGTCATCATGGTGTCGTTGACCAGGGTGATGCGTACCCGCTCGCCGTAGGTCAGGCGCAGCGGCTTGGCATCGCTGAACTTGATGCCGTCGAACGACCAGGCGAACCGCTCCATGTGGCCGGTCAGGTGCAGCTCGATGTCGCGGGAGGGGGCGCGGCCGTCCGGGTCGGGGTAGGGGCTGCGCAGGTCGGCGTAGGTCAGCACCCGGCGGCCATTGTTGCGCAGGCCGATGCCCGGGTCGGCCAGGTTGGGGCGAGGGGCCATGGTCTGCATGTCCACCAGCGGGTTGCCGGTTTCGCTGGCAGGGTGTTGCTGCATCGCCGGCATGGCCGCGTGGTCCATGCCGGCCATGTTGCTATGGTCCATGCCTGCCATGCCGCCGTGGCCCATGTCGTCCATGCTCAGCACCGGCCGTGGGTCAGGTACAGGCACGGCTGCCTGCAACCCGGCAGTGCGGGCCAGGGTGCCACGGGCGAAGCCGGTGCGGTCCATGCTCTGGGCGAACAAGGTATAGGCGGGCAGGTCGCCCACGGTCACCAGCACGTCGTAGGTCTCGGCCACGGCAATGCGCAGCTCATCCACGCTCACCGGCGTCACCGGCAGGCCGTCGGCAGCGATCACCGTCAGTTTCAGCCCCGGGATACGGAAGTCGAAGTAGGTCATGGCCGAGGCATTGATCAGCCGCAGGCGCACGGTTTCGCCCGGCTGGAACAGGCAGGTGAAGTTGCCCTCCGGCGGCTGGCCGTTGAGCAGGTAGGTATAGGTGGCGGCGCTGATATCGGCCAGGTCGGTGGGGCTCATGCGCATGCGCGCCCAGGCCGTGCGCTCGGCAACGGTCTGCCGCCAACCGTCGTCGGCCACCTCATCGATGAAATCGCCGACCGTGCGCTTGTGGTAGTTGTACGCATCGGACTGTTTCTTCAGCGTGGCCATCAGCTGCTCCGGCGCCTGGTCCGACCAGTCGCTGAACAGCAGCACATGGTCGCGCTGGTAGCGGTGTGGTTCAGGTTCGCGCGGCTCGATGACAATCGCCCCGTAGACCCCGGCCTGCTCCTGCAGCCCTGAATGGCTGTGGTACCAGTAGGTGCCGCTCTGGCGCAGGGTGAACTGGTACAAGTAGTCGCCGCCGGGTTCGATGCCGGCAAAACTCAGGCCAGGTACGCCGTCCATGTTGGCCGGCAGGATGATGCCGTGCCAGTGGATCGAGGTGTCCTGCGCCAGGCGGTTGCGCACACGCAGAGTCACGCTGTCGCCTTCACGCCAGCGCAGCAACGGGCCGGGCAGGCTGTTGTTGATGGTCAGTGCGGTGCGCGGGCGACCGGTGATGTTCACCGGTGTCTGGCCGATGAACAACTCGAAGTGCTGGCCGGCCAGGTCCTGGCCTGCTGCGGCCTGGGCCAGCGGGCGCCACAGCCCCAGGCCCGTCAGCGTGGTGGCGGCGCCCAGGCCTTTGACAAAAGTACGGCGGGAGGGGTTGCGCAACATGGCGTAGCCTCATGCGGGTGAGCCGCGATGTTCGCCGCTGGCGCCTGTCAGGCAGCTGAGGTGCACATTACAGCGTTGTCAGCTGGCGGCTTCGCTGGCACCGATGTCGCGCATCAGCAGGGCGTACTCCAGGGCAACCTGCTCGGGGATCGGCAGGTACACCACATGGCCGTCACCCGGCGCCACCTCGATGGCCTGCTGCTGGCGGTTGCACAGGCGGTGCAGGTCGAAGTGGTAGTTGCCGCGCGGGGTCATCAGCTCCAGATGGTCACCCACGGCGAAGCGGTTCTTGACCTTGACTTCGGCCAGGCCATCGATGCGCACACCGGTGAGTTCGCCGACGAACTGCTGGCGCTCGGAGACCGAGTTGCCACGCTGGTAGTTCTGATATTCGTCGTGCACATGGCGACGCAGGAAGCCCTCGGTGTAGCCACGCTGCGCCAGGGACTCGAGGTTGTCCATCAACCCGCGGTCGAACGGCCGCCCGGCTGCGGCGTCGTCGATGGCCTGGCGGTACGACTGCACCGCACGGGCACAGTAGAAGTGCGACTTGGTGCGCCCTTCGATCTTCAGCGAGTGCACGCCCATGGCGGCAAGGCGCTCGACGTGCTGGATGGCGCGCAGGTCCTTGGCGTTCATGATGTAGGTGCCGTGTTCATCCTCGAACGCCGGCATTTCAGTGCCAGGGCGGTTGCTTTCCTGCAGCAGGAAAGCCTGCCCTGTGGGGGCGCCTGAGCCCAGGGTGGGCTGCACTTCGCGCACGATGTCGCCGCTGGCATTTTCGCTGGCGGGCATGGCGTCGTACTTCCAGCGGCAGGCGTTGGTGCAGCTGCCCTGGTTGGCATCGCGTCTGTTGAGGTAGCCCGACAGCAGGCAGCGGCCGGAATAGGCCATGCACAGGGCACCGTGGACGAACACTTCAAGCTCCATGTCCGGAACCTGCTGACGGATTTCCCCGATTTCTTCGAGCGACAGTTCGCGCGACAGGATCACCCGGCTCAGGCCAAGCTGCTGCCAGAACTGCACGCTGGCCCAGTTGACCGTATTGGCCTGCACCGACAGATGCACCGGCATCTGCGGGAAGTGCTGGCGCACCAGCATGATCAGCCCGGGGTCGGACATGATCAACGCGTCTGGCGCCATTTCGACCACCGGCGCCAGGTCCTTGAGGAAGGTCTTGAGCTTGGCATTGTGCGGGGCGATGTTGACCACTACATAAAATCGCTTGCCCAGGGCATGCGCTTCGTCGATGCCCTGGGCCAGGTTGGCGTGGTCGAATTCGTTGTTGCGCACCCGCAAACTGTAGCGCGGCTGGCCGGCATAGACCGCATCGGCGCCGTAGGCAAAGGCGTAGCGCATGCTCTTGAGGGTGCCGGCGGGGGCCAGCAGTTCGGGCTTGGCAGTAGGGATCATGTGCGCACCGGGGCAAAAGGCCCGGATGCTAGGCCCGACAGAAAACCCGCGTATTGATTTGCATCAAGGGAGTGGCGGCACTTTTACCCAAGCGGCAGGCACTAATATCCCAGAAGCCATTCGAGGATGTGAAATGAACGAAACCGCACTGCAGAACAAGGCCCTGGCGGTGCTCCTGGCGCTGGTGACGATTGCCTTCGTCTGGATTCTGCTGCCGTATTACGGTGCGATCTTCTGGGCGGTGATACTTGGCATCCTGTTTGCCCCGCTGCAGCGGCATCTGCTGATCCGTTTCGGCCGCCGACGCAACTTGGCCGCCGCCACCACCATGCTGGTGTGCCTGCTGGTGGCGATCCTGCCGGTGATCATCACCAGCGCGCTGCTGGTACAGGAGGGCGCCACGCTGTACCAGCGCATCGAGAGCGGGGAACTGGACATTGCCGGCTTTGTCGAGCGCGGCAAGGACATGCTCCCGGCGTTTGCCCAGCATGGCCTGGACAACATGGGCATGGGCAACCTGGACGGGCTGCGCGACAAGATCACCAAGTGGGCCACCCAGGGCAGCCAGGTGCTGGCCAGCCAGGCGTTCAACTTTGGCCAGGGCACGTTCGAGTTCCTGATCAGTTTCGGCATCATGATGTACCTGTTGTTCTTCTTCCTGCGTGAAGGCGCCGAGGTCGCCCGACGGGTACGCTTGGCGGTGCCGCTGCCCGAGCACCAGAAACGGCGCTTGCAGTTGAAGTTCAACCGCGTGGTGCGGGCCACGGTGAAAGGCAACGTATTGGTGGCCATCACCCAGGGGGCGCTGGGCGGCTTCATTTTCTGGGTGCTGGATATCCCCAGTGCGCTGGTGTGGGCGGTGCTGATGGCCTTTCTGTCGCTGCTGCCGGCGGTGGGCGCGGGTATCGTGTGGGCACCGGTGGCCGCGTACTTTCTGTTGACCGGGGCGATACTGCCGGGGGTGATCCTGTCCGCGTTCGGGGTGCTGGTGATCGGCCTGGTGGATAACCTCTTGCGGCCGATCCTGGTGGGCAAGGACACGCGCATGCCAGACTATCTCATCCTGGTGTCGACGCTGGGCGGGCTGGCGGTATTCGGGCTTAACGGCTTTGTGATCGGGCCGTTGATCGCGGCGCTGTTCGTGTCCAGCTGGGCGATCTTTGCGGCGAGTAAACCGCAGGTGCAGTTGCCGCAGTAGGGGGTTGCCTTGGTATTTTCAGCGCCTGTGAGACCGAGCGCCGCGCGGGCGGCGCTCGGTCTCACAGGCGGTGTAGATATTGTAGCGAACCTGGTTAGCTCAAAAGGCCTGTGGCATCTCACCCCTGCCAAGGCGCCGGTTGATGTCGGCAACCACTTCGGGCAGTTCGTTGATGGTGTCGATCAGGTAGTGCGGGCGCGAGCCGGCGAACAGCGTATGGATGCGCTTGCGCTCGCTTTCCAGCTGCTCGGCACTCAGCGCCCGATAGCTTTCCCAGCTCAGCCCCAGGGCGTTGCCCGAGCACACCAGGGCCACGGTCCACATACCCGCCCGGCGGCCTTCGAGAATGCCCGGCACGGTGTCGTCAACCTTCACGCAGGCCGCTACATCGTCAATTCCCAGAGCAATCACGTTGGCCAGGGCCTGGGCCGGCCACGGGCGACCATTCGGGGTTTCATCGGTGGCCACCACATGGTCGGCCACATAACCGTTCTGCGCCGCCAGCGCCACCACCTTGTCCATCACCACCTTGGGGTAGCCGGAGCACGAACCGATCTTCAGGCCGCCCTGGCGCAGCCCGGTGAGGGTGTCCAGCGCGCCGGGGATCAGCGCCGAGTGCACGGCGATCTTCTCGATCTGCAGGGGCATGAAGCGGTTGTAGAGGGCGGTGACGTCATCGTCCGTGGGGGTGCGGCCGAACACCTTGCGGTAGCGCTCGGCAATTTCCGGCACGTCGCACAGGGTGCGAATGTGGTCCCACTTGCCCATGCCCATCGGGCCTCGGGCCTCTTCGATGGACACCTGCACATCGAACTCGGCAAACGCCTCGACAAATATCTGCGTCGGGGCGAAGGAGCCGAAGTCGACCACGGTGCCAGCCCAGTCGAGGATGGCGGCTTGCAGCTGGGTAGGGTTGCTGTAGTTCATGTGCGCTAATTCCTGAATTCGGGTGGGCGGAGGGTCAGATGTCCAGCACTTCCATTTCCCGCAGCACCTCGGCCACGGCATTGACGGCGGCTTGCATGCCGTCCGGCCCGACCACGCCGATGCAGCCGACGCGGAAGGTTTCGACCTGGGTCAGCTTGCCCGGGTAGAGGATGAAGCCTTTGGCCTTGACCCGTTCGTAGAAGTCCTTGAACTGGTAGCGGGCATTGTTCGGCGCGTGGAAGGTAACGATGATCGGCGCCTGGATTCCGGCTGGCAGGAAGCTGTGCAGGCCGATGGCGGCCATGCCGTCGAGCAGGGTCTTGCAGTTGTCGGCGTAGCGCTGGTAGCGCGCCGGCAGCCCGCCTTCTTCGTTGTACTGCTGCAGCGCTTCGTGCAAGGCGGCGACCACATGTGTGGGCGGGGTGAAGCGCCATTGGCCGGTCCTGGCCATGTAGGCGTGCTGGTCGTGCAGGTCCATGGCCAGCGAGTGGGCGTTGCCTTCGGCGGCGGCCAGTGCGGTTTTTTCGGCGAAGACGAAGCCCATGCCCGGCACGCCTTCCAGGCATTTGCCGGAAGCGGCGATCAGTGCCTCGAAGGGGATTTCCCGGGCATCGATCGGCAACGCGCCGAAGGAGCTCATGGCGTCGATGATCAGGCGCTTGCCGTGGTATTTGATCACCTGGGCGATTTCCGCCAGCGGGTTGAGAATGCCGGTACTGGTTTCGCAGTGGATCAGCGCCACATGGCTGATGGTCGGGTCGGCGGACAGCAGGCGGTCGACATCGGCAGCGGTGGTTGGCTGGTCTTCGGCGGTTTCGAAGGTGGTGTAGCTGCGGCCCAGCACTTTGCAGATCTTCGCCAGGCGCTGGCCGTAAGCACCGTTGATCAGCACCAGGACCTTGCCATCGCGTGGCACCAGGGTGCCGATGGCGGCTTCCACTGCAAAGGTGCCGCTGCCCTGCAGGGGCACGCAGTGATGGCTGGCGCTGCCGTCGATGATCGCCAGCAGCTGTTCGCAAACGCTGGCGGTCAGTTGGTTGAAGTCACGGTCCCAGGAGCCCCAGTCCACCAGCATGGCCTGGCGGGTGCGGATCGATGTGGTTAGAGGGCCGGGGGTCAGCAGGATCGGGGCGTTGCTCATGCCGTTATTCCTCGCAAGCGGTGGGCTGAAACTACGAGGCCTAGGTTGCAATTCGCGCTGCCATCAATCAAATTGTTTGTTGTTATCTCAGCTATAAGTCAGGCCGATAGATATGAACCTGTTCCAGTTGCGCGCCTTCGATGCCGTTGCCCGCGAGGGCAGCTTTACCCGTGCAGCGCAGCGCTTGTTCATCAGCCAGCCGGCTGTGACCGGCCACGTCAAGGCGCTGGAAGAGCATTACCAGATCACCTTGCTGCGGCGCACCGCGCGGCGGGTGGAGTTGACTGAAGAGGGCACGCGGCTGGCGGCCATCACCCGCGCCATGTTTGGCCTGGCCGACGAGGCGCAGGCCATGCTCGAGGCCAACCGGCAGTTGCTCACCGGCCGCCTGGAAGTGGCAGCGGACGGCCCGCACCGGGTCATGCCGATGCTGGCGCAACTGCGTGAGCGTTACCCGGGCATTACCGTCAACCTGCGGCTGGGCAACGCCCAGGAAACCCTTGCTGCACTGCTCGGCGAGCATGCCGATGTGGCCGTGCTGACCGAAATCGAGCCGCGCAAGGGCCTGCACCTGCAAAACCTCTGCGAGTCGCGGCTGTGTGCGTTGCTGCCGGCCGGGCACGCCTGGGCTAGCGGAGCAGGGGACTTGCCGTTGGCCTCGCTGCATCAGCAGATCATGGTATTGCGAGAGCCGAGCTCCACCACCCGCCGCACCTTTGACAAGGCCTGCAGCCAGGCTGCGGTCCAGCCGCGGGTACTGCTGGAGCTCGACAGCCGTGAGGCGGTGACCGAAGCGGTGGCTTCCGAGCTTGGCATCGGCGTGGTGTCCTCCACTGAAGTTGCCCACGATCCAAGGGTGGTGGCGCGGCCACTGGCCGGCGAAGGCCTGGTCAACCAGCATCTGATTGGCTGCCTGGAGCGCCGCCGCGAATTGCGCCTGATCCAGGCGTTCCTCGGCTTGGCGGCCGGCGCATGAAGCATGACTGGTGTTTTTTCCAGTGCGGCTTAAGATGGCCGGCACAGAGCAGGCTGGGTGGCCAATGAGCGAGAAAGACACCATCTCCATGCAACTGGTGCGCGAGGCCCTGTTGCAGACTTGCCCGGCCGGGCAGCCCGACCATGCCCTGCTGGTGCGTGCCGGCATCGACAGTGCCCAACTCGACCTGCCCGAGGCGCGGGTCAGCGCCGAGGCTTATGCCCGCCTGTGGCGCCTGCTGGCGCGCCGCTGCAACGACGAGTTCTTCGCCATGGACCCACGCGGCCTGCGCAGTGGCAGCCTGGCGTTCATGTGCCGGGCGAGCATGACGCAGCCGACGCTGGGGGATGGCCTGGACACCGCACTGGCATTTCTGTCGCTGATGCTGGAAGACCTGCAACCGGGCCTGGTGCGCCAGCAGGGGCTGGCCGAAATTGTCATCAACGAGCCACGTGACGCGCCGCGTCGGGCGTTCACCTATTTCACCTTCTGGATGATCGTGCACGGCGTGGCCTGTTGGCTGGCCGGCCGCCGTATCCCGATTCTGGCTATCGACCTGCGCTGCGCCGAGCCGCCGTTCTGTGACGACTACCGGGTGATGTTTTCGGAAAACCTGCAGTTCCAGCGACCGCGTACGCGCATGATCATCAGTGCCGACTGCCTCGACCTGCCGCTCAAGCGCACGCAGGCCGAGCTGCAGCGTTTTCTGGCTGAAGCACCGGGCAATATCCTGGTGAAATACCGTGATCCTGCCAGCCTGGGGCGGCGGATCCGTACCGACTTGCTGCACCTGTCACCTGGCCACTGGCCGGACGGTGACACGCTTGCACGGCAGTTGAACCTGTCGCCTTCCACCTTTCGCCGCCGCCTGGCGGAGGAAGGGCAGACTTATCAGGGCCTCAAGGACAGCGTTCGCCGTGAGCTGGCCATCGCCTGGCTGAGCCAGCCCGAGCCTGCCCTGGACGATATTGCAGTGGGCCTGGGGTTTGCTGACAGCAGCTCGTTCTACAAAGCGTTCCGCAAATGGTTTGCCTGTAATCCGGGCCACTACCGTGCCCTGATTCACAAGCGTGGTAGTGGTGGCTAGCCTGCGACACCTTCCCGCTGCCCTGATCCGTGAACAGCGCTCATGTTGACAAGCCGGTCACTAACCAGGATGTCGCCATGTCTCCAGCTGCCTCCCCCAGCAAGCTGCTTCACCCCGCTGAAGATTTTATCGCCCGGCAGTTGCCGGGTTGGCTGAAAGCCGCCACCCCTCAGCAACTTGCCAGGTTGCAGAGCTGCCTCAAGGCTCACCTGGCCAGCCAGAAGCAAATGGCAAGCGTTGCCAGTCGCCTGCTGCCGCTGGATGGTTTTGCCAGGCAACGGTTGGAAAGCGCGCTCAGCCAGGACAGCCAACTGCACCTGAAGGTCGATCTGGACAAGCTGGAGTGGCGCGAGGAGCGTGCGCGGCTGGAGGTCAGCCTGGGTGTGTTGCCCGATTACCAGTCGTACTTCGTACGAGTGCCAGCACTGCAGAAGCTCCTGCAGAATTTCAAGGCGGGTGAGTCCTTTTTCCAGGGGACCGCGCTGACTTGCCCGAAAGGCGAGCAGCCTGAGCAAGTGGTGAGCGGTGATGTGGACCGGCTTGTCAGCCTGTGCCGGCAGGTGGACGTGGGTGCAGCCTATCAACGACACCTGGGAGAGGTGATGAGTACCGGTTTCAGCCAGGCGCTGGCCAAGGACAAGCGCCTGGCGCTTGCAGTAGCGCTGGAAGTGGCCGCAATCAAAAAGCAACTCATGGCCAACGATGTGCACATGCTGCGCCAGCTCTGCAGGGGCCAGCAGCCCACGTTCGGGCACCCTCTGCAGCTGCGCGGTGGTGCGCTGCAAGTGCTGGGTTGCCAGGTTGACGGTGCATTGGCTTTTGAGCTGATCGTGCCGGCACGCAGTCAGTCGACCTTCCCCTTTGGTGACCCTGAACGGTTGAAGCAAGTAGTGCTGTATCTGCCAGATGACCATGCGCAACCCCTGCGCGTATTTGCCAACTGGAACGAGGCGAACCGTGTACTCGCCACTGGGTTGGCTGACAAGGCATACAGGGCAGCGTTCGCGCGCCGTATAGCCCTGAACGACCGAGCGCAATATGAACGTGGCCTGGCTAACCGTTTGCAGGATAAGCAGCCTGATCTGGAACCCCGCAGGGTGCGCGCCACCGGCGATGTCTTTGCGTTGTCGGCAGCGTGGCACATACAGCGCGTCAAGGCCGATGCAGGCTTTCTCGCGGTTCCTACCTCGCAGGCTGATGGCAAGGCCTCGGCGCAGCGCTTACGCGATCTGGAAAGCACCGGGTTGGTGTTGCTCAACCTTGCAGGTCTGTTTGTGCCGGCCATTGGTGCACTGCTGTTGGCGGACCTTGGCAGGCACCTGCTCAGCGATGTCTTCGAAGGTGTACGTGATTGGCAGTCAGGTCATCAGCACGAAGCACTGCAGCATATGCTTCAGGTGGCAGTCAGCCTGGCCACCACCGGAGCGATTGTCATGGGCACGCATTTGGCCCGTAGCGCCTTTGTCGAGGCACTGGAGCCTGTGACTACCGAAGATGGCCGGGCACGGCTGTGGCGCAACGACCTGCAACCCTATCAAGCTGACCCGTTACCCGCTGAGGTAGCTGAAACTGACAATGGCTTGCTTACGGATGGCAAGCGCCATTGGCTGCGGCTTGAACAGGCACTGTACGGGGTGCGGCAGGATGCCAGGGGAGGATGGCGCTTGCGCCATGCCAGTGACCACGAGGCATACGGGCCGGTCGTGCGAAGCAACGCAGAGCGTGCCTGGTTGCTCGGTGGTGAGCGGCCACTGGAATGGCAGGGCGCGGCACTGTTGCTGGGGCGCCTATGGCCGTCGGCGCGCACAGTGAGTGCTGGGCGTGTGGCCCAGATGCTGAGTGTGGCGGATGTCGACGAGGAGTACCTGCGTGGTCTGCTGGTAGAGAGGCGGCGCCTGCCCGTGCAGCTGCGCGATACCTTGGAGCGCTTCGCCGTTGATGCGCGCATGGAAGCGTTTTTCGCCCAGTTGGAGGCAGGCGACGCCGATACCGAATTATGGCAGTGGTGTATCGACCATTTGCAATTGCAGGGGCAGCCGCTTGACGAGCAGGTGATTTCCATACGCCAAGAGGCGGCAAGGGTCCGCGAAGCGATGTTCGAGCATTTTTCAAGCTGCTACCTGGTGAAAGACCCTTTGCAGGCGCTGATACAACGGGACTTCCCAGCGTTGCCAGACGCCTATGCTCTCGATGCTCTTGACCACGCGACCGCAGCTATGCGCTTGCGCATGCAGGCTGAATCACGCATTCCGCTGGCACTCGCTGAACGTCTCCGGGCAACGCTTCAACTGGCACGTCTGACCCGTATGCGTGAGGCCCTGTATCTACCACACAGCTATCGACCCGAGCTGGTTGCCCTGGTGTTTGCCTTGTTGCGTCTGCACGGGCCAGCCGCAGCGGATTTCAACCTGGTGTTACGCCAGGATCGCTATGCCGGGCAAGCGCTGGCGCAGCTGTTCCCGGAGCGGGGAATGAAACAGGAACTGGTGCTGGTCCGGCGAAGCGGCGGTTTCCAGCTTTACGCCGGAAGCCTGGCGTATGAGCGTGAAATTGCCGAACCTCAAGGGCTCTTCGAAGTGCTGGCGGCCTGCTTGCCTGATACTTACCGGTCGCATCCGGGGTGGGCTGGCGCCGATGCGCCGGCAGCTATCCGCAGGCAGATGCAGGCATGGCTCCCCGACGAGCGTGGGCCGTTGCTGCGTTTGCTTGGATGGCGTGAGGCCAGGCCCCAGGCATCGACCATGCAACGCATGGAGGATGGGCGAGCAGGCTATTTGCTGGGTGGCTGTCAGTCGTGCATCAGTAGCCCGGATCGCGTGCTACGACAGCGGGTTCGGGCGTTGTACCCCGGTATCGGCGATGAAGGCACCGAGCACTACATCCAGGCTCTGCTGCTTCAGCCAGGGACTGTGTACGACAATCTGCTGCGCGCAGAACAGGAGTACCGACAGCTCGAGGGCCGCTTGCATGCGTGGGCCCGTGAGACACCCGGCAATCCCCGAGCTCGCCAGCAGGTCGCGGACTCGCTTTGCCGTGCCTGGCAAATGCGCAGCGATCGGTTTTCCCGGAGCATTGATCATCACGCAATGCTCAGCGTAAGCATCGTCGCCGCGCCTGTGGGAAGTCTTCCTGCCCTGCCAGCCGGGACGGATTTTTCCCATGTATCAGAGCTCACCCTCGCGGGGCTTGAGCTTAGCGACGTCCCACGGGGATTTCTCGCCTGCTTCCCGCGCTTACGAAGACTGGAGTTGAGCAATAATGCTTTGACCGAGCTGCCACCCGGGCTTGAGCGGTTGACCGAATTGCGGCAGTTGTTGATGCCGCGCAACCGCATCCGAATCCCTGCTGACCAGGTCAGCGTGCTGGCTCACCTGTCGAACTTGCGTTCGCTGGACCTGAGCAGCAACTTCTTGGGTGGTATCAACCTGCAGTTCAACCAGCTTTCCGGTTTACGGTTTCTGCGGCTGAACAATGCCCGGTTGTTGGCGTTGCCGCCAGGCCTGCAATGGTGCGGACTGCTGGTATTCGCTGACCTGCGCAACAACCAGATCGCCAATCTGCCTGATGCATTGTTCCAGGCCCCTTTGCAACTGCGCCGGGCGTTGCAGCTGGATGGCAACGTACTGCCAGCCGGCACGCTCGAGCGCTTGTATACAGTGGAGCGCCTGTTGGTGACGCCGCGCCTGGAACGTCGCGATCCGGTGAGGGATTTGTGGCTTGGGACCTTGGGGCCTCTGAAGCAGCAGGCTCATGCAACCGTGTGGGATGCGCTGGTTGCCGAACCCGACAGTCATGAACTGTTTGGCCTGCTTGCCAATCTTACGGGAACTGCCGAATTCAGGAAAACGCCAACTGAAATCGGGCGCAGGGTCTGGACCGTGCTACAGGCCTGCCACGACAATACTGCGACACGTATGGCGCTGTTCCACCTGGCTGCGGAACCCACTACCTGCGTTGACAGCGTCGCTACCACGTTCAGCCGTGTCGAAGTACGTATGCATGTTGAACAAGCCATACATGGCGGCGGCCCACTGGTAACGCGCGTTGCCCGCTTGCAATTGGCCAAGCGGCTGTTTCGCGTACACCTGGTTGAAAAAATTGCCCGACGCGATATGGAGGCCCGGTACAACGACGGGCGCTGGGCAAGAGGGGAGCGAGACGAGGAAGAAGTCGAGGTCAATCTTGCCTATCTGAGCCGACTGGCCCAACGCCTGGACCTTTTGGGGCAACCCCGGTACATGCAGTTTGAAAACTTTGCCCAGGTTTCGGCGAGCCAGATCGACGACGCTTACACCGAGGTGCTGCAAACCGAAATGACCGCACAACGTACCATTTTCATCAGTCAGCTAGATTTCTGGGTGGACGTGTTGCGCGCCGAACAGCCTGACGACTTCGATGAGGCTGAGGATCACTACAGCACCCTGATGGCAGCGCTGGAGGAGCATAAGAATGTGCTCTCCAGCGAGCAGTACATGCGTCAAGCCAATAGCCTGCGCGACGAACGTGACCGTGCCTTGGGCAACCTTGCGCGACGGCTGACCGTAGCGGCCATGCAAACCCCCTGAGTGCCTCGGACCGAGGTGGCACGCACTGTGCCACCCCGTTCAACCGCAGGCTTTCCCTCTGCTCGCGTTGCACGGGTGAGCAGACCATGAGCAGCTCCCGACCGCCTTTTCAGGAATTGCCATGACGTACGATCGTCGCCCTTCACGGTCTGTAAATGTTCCCCTTGACGGCCTGCACGATGAATTCATCGGCAGCAGGCTGCCGACCTGGCTCAAGCAAGCCACCCAAAGCCAGATACGCGTACTCCGCGATAGCCTCAACGCGCATCATGCAAGCCAGGCGCGGTTACGCGGTATCACCTTGAAGCTGCAGTCGCCCATGCAGTATGCCGAGCAGCAGTTTGCCAGTTTGTTGAGTGAAACGTTGCCCGAAGGCACGTCGCTCTCGCACCTGGAGTGGCTGCAGGTCTATCCTCGTTTCCCCGCCTCCCCGGGGGGCGTGCTGCCGCTCCCAAGGTATGGACAGAAACGCGAGAACGGGGTGTTGCGCCTGATGCGCAACTTTGCTGAGGGTTCGCGTTTCTATCTGGGAACGGGGTTGGTTGCACCTGGGCAGGAACAGGTCCTTTCGGGGGCGAGCGAAAAACTGGTCGTGGCATGCCGTACGCTGGATGCGGGGCAACGCTATCAGGATGAACTGGCAACGCTGTTCGATACAAAGGCTCAGCGCCTGCTGCGTGATGACAAACGTACCGGCCTGCGATTGGCTGCAGACGTTGCAGTGCTCAAAGGCGAAATCACCGAGCCGGTCAAGGATGCCCTGCATGCCCTGATAGACAAACCTTCAGAACCACAAACCGCGCAGTTGGCAGCTTACCCCGGGCTGTTCGAAGCGCTGGGTTGCGAGGTTGCCGATGGCATATGGGTACAACTGCGTGACGACAAGGGCACTGCCAAAGGGGGGATACTTTACCTTCCCAGTGACCCCGTACAAGTCTTGCGCTACTTCGATTCCCATACCGCCATCAACCACACCCTGGCAACCCAATTGAGTCATGCGTCATACCGCCAGGCATTTGCCCAACTGATTGGCCTGGAGCAGCGAGCGGCGTTCATGGGTACGTTGAAGGCGCGCCTCGCGGATGAGCAAACCGACCTGGCCCTGGAAGGCAGGGTGCAGCACGATGATGTGTTCGAGGCGCTGGCCGTGCAGCAGATAGAACGCCTGAAGGAGAACGGCAAGCTGCTGCTGGTCACTACTGCCGATGCAGACAGCGCCGCAGTGCGTGAGCGACATGAAGCCTGGCAGCGTGCAGGGCTCGAGGTACTCAACTTTGCGGGTTTGTTCATTCCGCTGGTCGGGGGGCTGCTGCTCGGGCAACTGGTGGCCCAGACCCTGGGCGAGGTTTTCGAGGGCGCGGTGGACTGGTCCAGAGGGCATCAACATGAGGCGCTGGAGCACATGCTTGGGGTGGCCGAGACCCTCGCGAGCACTGCTTTGACAGTGGCTGGCGTCGCCTTGGCACGCAGCGCATTCGTCACTGCGCTGGAGCCGGTGCGGCTCGCCAATGGCGCCGGGCGTCTGTGGTCAAGCGACCTGGAGCCCTATATCTGTACGCCTGACAAGATGGCTTTGCGCGAGGATGGCACCTACGGGGATGGCGAGCACCGCTGGATCAAGGCGGGTGGGTGCTTCTACGAAGTTCATCGTCCCGACCCTGAAGGCCCTTGGCGCCTTCTTCACCCAGGAAGGGCGGACGCCTATGGGCCGATTGTGCTGCACAATGGCGAACGCTGCTGGCGCTTGATGCTCGAAGCACCACAACAGTGGGACGACAGCGCGAAGATGCTCGAGACCCTATGGCCACACAACCCGCCTGTCGATAACGCAGACGCGCAGCGGATCATGCGCATGGCGGGCATCGATCAGGACGAACTGCGCGGCCTGCTTATGGAAAACAGGCGGGCGCCGACCAGTTTGCGCGAAGCCCTGAAGGCCTTTGATGCCAATGCACGGGTTGACAGTTTCTTCAGTCGCCTGGCGCTGGACATTGCCTCGGACGAGGATCTGGAGCTGTTTCAATGGTGTGAAAACCAGCCAGGGGTGGGACACGGGCGCACCAACGTGCTTGCCAGCAGGCGGCAACTGAGTGACTCCATGTTCAGCCATCTGACTCGCCAGCCTGTTTCCACGCAACCGTTGCTAAAACCGCTGATGGCGCTGGGGCTTCCTGAACCCTATGCCTGTGATCTGGCCGAGGTCGCCAGCAACCAGGCACGCCAGCAGTTCCTGGACAGCGGCCAGCTGCCGCTGGCCTTGGCGGAAAAAGCCAGGTCTCTGCGGGCGCTAGCCAAGGTGAGCAAGGCGCTGACCGGTATTTATGTGCCCAGTGCGTATTGCGACGAAACGGGAATGCTGGTTCTAGCCCTGCTCGATGGCGAAAGTACCGATTCGTTTAGCTTGTCGCTGAAGAAAAGTGTGGCGGACGCTGCAACGTTGAAATCCATCGGGGCTGCCGGGCAAGTTGCCGACCTTCGAGTGCTGGTGCGACAGCGAGGGGTCTTCAACCTGTATGACGGGCAAGGCAGGGCACTTGCAACCAACCCTCCGGCTTCGCCGGATATTTTTGACGCAGTGCTGGCGGCACTCGATTCGCGCGACATGCTGCACGAAGTGGGCTTGACCACTGGCGCCACGGCGCAGCAGCTGCGCGAGAAGCTTGTGGCCCGCCTGGGCACCCACGAAGAAATCGCGCGGCTGCTGGGCTGGGCAGCACAAGAGCGCTGGTTCAACCCAGGGCAACGGCTACCGGATGGCCGAGTCGGTTATCCGCTCAGCGACCGCCCTGCGCTACCCGTGACACCCAGGGAGCAGCTGCGAGCCGGCTTGATCAGGTTTTTCCCTGGCCTTGCCGGGTCGATAGAACAGCAGGTGGACCGATGGCTGTTGCAACAGATTCCGGTTGCCGAGGTACTCATGGCACTGGAAGACGACCTGACGCAGTTGACCCGGTCAATAGACCGCTGGGTGTCGGCAGACCTGAGCGACCAGTCGCGCAGGCGCCGCTTGATCGGGGAAAGGTTGCTGCGTGCCTGGCAAGGCTCGGGTGATCAGCTCTCGGTCGGTTCCAGCGGCCAACACCCGGGGCTGCGGTTGCATTTGAGTGACCTGTCAGCCGGCACGCTCCCCGAGCTACCTGGGCACATCGAGTTCTACCATGTAACCGCGCTGGTGTTGAAAGGCGCCACGTTGCGTGAAATTGCAAACGGCTTCTTGCAGTCTTTCACCTATCTTCAGGAGTTGGACCTGAGCGACAACCAGTTGCTGCGTTGCCCTCGTGAACTGAGTTACCTGACCAATCTGCGCCGGCTGCGTCTGGGGCATAACCAGATTCGACTGGACGCCCAAAGCCTGGACGCCTTGAACGGGCTGCCCCGGCTCAGCCATCTGGACCTGAGCCACAACAGCCCACTCGGCGCGTATGGGATGCGCTTCCATCTGCTGCCCCAACTGGTGGAGCTGAACCTGCGCCGCTGCGGCCTCAGCGAGTGGCCCAAAGGTCTGGAACTGTGCGGTTTTCTGGAAAAGGCAGACCTGCGGGACAATTTTCTGCAAGGTGTCCCCACAAACATACTTGCGATGCCAGTGGAGTTCCGCAAGAACCTCCTGGTCAGTGGCAATCGCCTGACAATGACAGACTTCGGCAAGCTCAATGCACTGGACACGTTACTGGAGGAACCTCACGCCGAGGTTGGCCGAGGCTGGTGGGTAGACAGCGACTCCGCGAGCCCTGAGCGTGGGAGGCTGTGGGATCGCTTGAACGCTGATACAGAAAATGCTCGGTTTTTCGATATGCTGGATCTCTTGCAGGAGCTGTCCGATTTCAGTTGGCCGAAATCCCAGTTGGTCTCCATGACCTGGAAGTTCATGGCAACCATGGACAGCGACCCGGAGTTTGCCGCAAAGGTACAAAGAGCTGCCGAATCTGCGGGCCTGGATAAGCCCGGCGTGCTGGACATGTACAGCAACACGCTGCAGCTTCAAGCGCAACACGATGCGGTGGCCGATTTACGGCTACACAAAGGCCCAGGGCTACTGGCGTTGGGCCGCGCCCTGCAACGCCTCGATAGTCTGAGTACATACGTGAGCGAGGAGCGGCTAAGGCTTGCTGAAACGGTCGAGCCTCAGGTATTGGCGTCACTTGGCTTGCGTTACAGGACGCGCTTGCGAGCCAGGCTCAAGTTGCCTTTCCAGCCCGCCCGGCTGCCGCCCGATCCCAACGTGATACCGCTGACGGGACTACGGCTGCAGTTGGCTGAGGACTTTGTGCGCCAGGCTGAACAGCTTGACCCGCTGACAGCAAGCCTGTGCAGGCGCGCATTCTGGCAGCGCTTTCTTGAACATAATTTTGCCCAACCCTTCAACAATCTGGATCAGCTCGCAGCCGAGCAGCGTTCGGTGCTGTCAGGCCGGCGAGCTGAACTGAGCGAAGCGCAATACCTGGACGAGGTACGTGTACTGGATGTGCAATTGCAGGTTGACCGGGTAGCCTTGCAACGTCAATTGACCCGAAATTACCTGATAAGCATGGACCGTGCCCTGGGCTGAGGAGGGCAGCGGCCAAACCAGTCATCCAGTTTGACAATTTTGGCCATTGCCGCAATGCCCGTGCGGCGCGAACATCGTCGGACCACTCCAAAAACAAGAAACCAGGAGTCCGACGATGCGCGATTACGCCGAGGCCGCTCGAGCGTTCGATCATGCCCAGGCCGCCAATGCGGCGCTGCATGATCACCTAGATGCCCTCAATGCCTGTGTCGAATGCTGTGACCGCCATGCCGGTGGGGGCAAGCCGGCGCTGGTATATGAAGACCGGGACGGCAACAGTGCCTGTTACAGCTTCGATCAACTCAAGGTCGAAGCGGCCCGCTTTGCCAATGTGCTCAAGGCGCAGGGCGTGGGCCCCGGCGAGCGTGTCGCCGGGTTGATGCCGCGTACGCCCGAGCTGCTTGTCACCATCCTCGCCACATGGCGCCTCGGGGCGGTGTACCAGCCCCTGTTCACGGCGTTCGGGCCCAAGGCCATCGAACACCGACTGGAGCAGTCGCACGCCCGGGTGGTCGTCACCGACAGCAATAACCGCAGCAAACTGGACGACGTGCATGCCTGCCCGACTGTTATCACGGTCAAGGCGCGCAGCGGCGAGCTGGATTTCGAGCAGTGCCTGCGCAGCGCCTCGGACGAATGCGAGCCTGTCATGCGTTCGGGCAACGACCCGTTCCTGCTGATGTTCACTTCCGGCACCACCGGCCCGGCCAAGCCGCTTGAAGTACCGTTGCGCGCTATTGTCGCCTTCCAGGGCTACATGCGTGACGCCATCGATCTGCGGCCTGAAGACAACTACTGGAACCTGGCCGACCCGGGTTGGGCCTATGGCCTTTACTATGCCGTTACCGGCCCGCTGTCGCTGGGCCACGCCACCACCTTCTACGATGGCCCGTTCAGCGTCGAAAGCTGCGCCCGGGTAATCGACAAGCTTGGCATCACCAACCTGGCCGGCTCGCCCACCGCGTATCGCCTGCTGATCGCGGCCGGCAAAGACTTTGCCGCGCCGGTCAAGGGCCGCCTGCGGGTGGTCAGCAGTGCGGGCGAGCCGCTCAACCCGGAAGTGATCCGCTGGTTCGCCGATGAGCTGGGTGTAACCATTCATGATCACTATGGCCAGACCGAACTGGGTATGGTGCTGTGCAACCACCATGGTTTGCAGCACCCGGTGCATCTGGGCTCTGCCGGCTTTGCCATTCCCGGCCACCGCATCGTCGTGCTGGACGAGCAGGGCAGAGAACTGCCTGCCGGCCAGCCGGGCATTCTCGCCGTTGATCGCGAGCAGTCGCCGTTGTGCTGGTTCGGCGGCTACCACGGTTTGCCGACCAAGGCCTTCGTCGGCAAGTACTACCTCAGCGGTGACACCGTCGAGCTTAACCACGACGGCAGCATCAGCTTCGTCGGGCGCAGCGACGATGTGATCACCACCTCGGGCTACCGGGTTGGCCCGTTCGATGTGGAGAGCGCGCTGATCGAGCACCCGGCGGTAGTCGAAGCAGCGGTGATCGGCAAGCCAGACCCGGACCGCACCGAGCTGATCAAGGCCTTCGTGGTGCTGGCCAGCGGGTTTGCAGGCAGCGCCGAGCTGGAAGAAACCCTGCGTCAGCACGTGCGCCAGCGTTTGTACGCCCACGCCTACCCCAGAGAAATCGAATTCGTCAGCGAGCTGCCCAAGACCCCGAGCGGCAAGCTGCAACGCTTCATCCTGCGCAATCAGGAAGTCGCCAAACAACAAGCGCAGCAGGCCACCCCTGCCAGCGCCTGAAAGGAAACCGATCATGCAAATAGCTAACAAGCATTTCATCGTCAGCGGCGCTGCATCCGGGCTGGGTGCTGCCACCGCGCAGATGCTGGTCGAAGCTGGCGCCAAGGTCATGCTGGTCGACCTCAATGCCCAGGCCGTCGAGGCCAAGGCTCGCGAGCTGGGTGACAACGCCCGCTTCGCGGTGGCCGACATCAGTGACGAGCAGGCTGCCCAGGCGGCGGTGGATGCGACCGTGAACGCCTTTGGCAGCATTCACGGGCTGGTCAACTGCGCCGGCATCGTCGGTGCCGAGAAGGTGTTGGGCAAGCAAGGGCCGCATGGCCTGGCCAGCTTTTCCAAGGTCATCAACGTCAACCTGATCGGCAGCTTCAACCTGCTGCGCCTGGCCGCTTCGGCCATGGCCGAAGGGCAGCCCGAGGAGGGCGGGGAACGTGGCGTGATCATCAACACCGCGTCCATCGCCGCCTATGATGGCCAGATCGGCCAGGCCGCCTACGCAGCCTCCAAGGGCGCCATCGCCAGCCTGACCTTGCCGGCCGCGCGTGAGCTGGCGCGTTTTGGCATCCGTGTGATGACTATCGCCCCGGGCATCTTCGAAACCCCGATGATGGCCGGCATGAGCGATGAAGTGCGCGCTTCGCTGGCCGCCGGGGTGCCGTTCCCGCCGCGCCTGGGTCGCCCGCAGGAATACGCCGCACTCGCCCGTCATATCATCGAGAACAGCATGCTCAACGGTGAGGTGATCCGCCTCGACGGTGCGCTGCGCATGGCTGCCAAGTAAGGAGAACCCTCATGACCCTCGCCAACGACCCGGTCGTCATCGTCAGCGCCGTGCGCACGCCCATGGGCGGCCTGCAGGGCGACCTCAAGAGCCTGACTGCACCACAGCTGGGCAGCGCGGCCATTCGTGGCGCCGTGGAACGCGCCGGCATCGATGCCGCCAGCGTCGAACAGGTGCTGTTCGGCTGCGTACTCCCTGCCGGCCAGGGCCAGGCCCCGGCGCGCCAGGCCGCGCTGGGCGCCGGGCTGGACAAGCACACCACCTGCACCACCCTGAACAAGATGTGTGGCTCGGGCATGCAGGCCGCGATCATGGCCCATGACCTGCTGCTGGCCGGCACGGCCGACGTGGTGGTGGCTGGCGGTATGGAGAGCATGACCAACGCCCCCTACCTGCTGGACAAGGCCCGTGGCGGCTACCGCATGGGCCACGGCAAAATCATCGACCACATGTTCATGGACGGCCTGGAAGACGCCTATGACAAAGGCCGCCTGATGGGCACTTTTGCCGAGGACTGCGCACAGGCCGACGCCTTCAGCCGCGAAGCCCAGGACCAGTTCGCGATTACCTCGCTGACCCGCGCCCAGCAGGCCATCAGCAGCGGCCGTTTTGCCGCCGAGATCGTGCCGGTTGAGGTTACTGAAGGCAAAGAGAAACGCACCATCAAGGATGACGAGCAACCGCCAAAGGCGCGCCTGGACAAAATCCCGCAGCTTAAACCGGCCTTCCGTGAAGGCGGCACTGTGACGGCCGCCAACTCCAGCTCGATTTCCGACGGTGCCGCGGCGCTGGTGCTGATGCGCCGCTCTGAAGCCGACAAGCGCGGCCTCAAGCCGCTGGCGGTGATCCACGGCCACGCGGCCTTCGCCGACACCCCGGCGCTGTTCCCGACCGCACCGATCGGTGCCATCGACAAGCTGTTGAAACGCACCGGCTGGAACCTCGCCGAGGTCGACCTGTTCGAGATCAACGAGGCCTTCGCCGTTGTCACCCTGGCGGCCATGAAGCACCTCGACCTGCCGCACGACAAGGTCAATATCCATGGCGGTGCCTGTGCGCTGGGCCACCCGATCGGTGCCTCGGGCGCGCGCATCCTGGTGACCCTGCTCTCGGCCCTGCGCCAGAACAACCTGCGCCGTGGCGTGGCGGCCATCTGCATCGGCGGTGGCGAGGCCACGGCCATGGCTGTCGAATGCCTGTACTGAGGTGAACCATGCTGGTAACTGACGAGCAACAACAGATCGCCGATGCGGTACGCGGCTTTGCCCAGGAGCGTCTCAAACCCTTTGCCGAACAGTGGGACAAGGAGCACCGCTTCCCCAAGGAGGCCATCGCCGAGATGGCCGAGTTGGGGCTGTTCGGCATGCTGGTGCCGGAGCAGTGGGGCGGTAGCGACACCGGGTATGTGGCCTACGCCATGGCCCTGGAAGAAATCGCCGCCGGTGACGGCGCCTGCTCGACCATCATGAGCGTGCACAACTCGGTGGGCTGCGTGCCCATCCTGCGGTTCGGCACCGAGCAGCAGAAAGAGCGGTTTCTCACGCCGCTGGCCAGCGGCGCCATGCTCGGCGCCTTCGCCCTGACCGAACCGCAGGCCGGCTCCGATGCCAGCAGCCTGAAGGCCCGCGCGCGCCTGGATGGCGACCACTATGTGCTCAACGGCAGCAAGCAATTCATTACTTCGGGGCAGAACGCCGGGGTGGTGATCGTGTTCGCCGTGACCGACCCCGATGCAGGCAAGCGCGGCATCAGTGCCTTTATCGTGCCGACGGATTCGCCGGGCTATCAAGTGGCACGTGTCGAAGACAAGCTTGGCCAACACGCCTCCGACACCTGCCAGATCGTCTTCGATAACGTGCGCGTCCCGGTCGCCAACCGCCTGGGCGGCGAAGGCGAAGGCTACAAGATCGCCCTGGCCAACCTCGAAGGCGGGCGGATCGGTATCGCTTCGCAGGCGGTGGGCATGGCCCGTGCGGCGTTCGAGGTGGCCCGTGACTATGCCAACGAGCGGCAGAGCTTTGGCAAGACCTTGATCGAGCACCAGGCAGTGGCTTTCCGCCTGGCCGACATGGCGACGAAAATTGCCGTGGCCCGGCAGATGGTGTTGCACGCCGCCGCGCTGCGCGATGCCGGGCGGCCGGCGCTGGTGGAAGCGTCGATGGCCAAGCTGTTTGCCTCGGAAATGGCCGAAAAGGTCTGTTCGGATGCCTTGCAGACCCTCGGCGGTTATGGCTATCTGAGCGACTTCCCGCTGGAGCGGATCTACCGCGACGTCCGGGTTTGCCAAATATACGAAGGCACCAGCGACATTCAGCGCATGGTTATTGCGCGCAATCTTTGAAGGAGCAGACTGCATGGCATTCGAAACCATCCTGTTGGACATTCACGGCAAGGTCGGCCTGATCACCTTGAACCGCCCCCAGGCCCTGAACGCGTTGAACGCGCAGATCGTTGGCGAGATCAACCAGGCCCTGGACCAGCTTGAGCGTGATCCGAACATCGGCTGCGTGGTGCTGACCGGTTCTGCCAAGGCGTTTGCCGCTGGCGCCGATATCAAGGAAATGGCCGACCTGCAGTACCCGCAGATCTACGTCGACGACCTGTTCAGCGACGCCGACCGGGTGGCCAATCGCCGCAAGCCGATCATTGCTGCAGTCGCGGGCTTCGCTTTGGGCGGCGGCTGTGAGCTGGCTATGATGTGTGACTTCATCCTGGCCGGCGACAATGCCAAGTTCGGCCAACCGGAAATCAACCTGGGTGTATTGCCTGGCATGGGCGGCACCCAGCGCCTGACCCGCGCAGTGGGCAAGGCCAAGGCGATGGAACTCTGCCTGACCGGCCGCTTGATGGGTGCCGAGGAAGCCGAGCGTGCTGGCCTGGTGGCGCGCATCGTGCCGCAGGCCGAACTGGTTGAAGAGGCGCTGAAAGTCGCGGCGACCATCGCCAGCAAGTCGATCCCGGTCAGCATGATGGTCAAAGAAAGCGTCAACCGTGCCTTTGAGGTGTCCCTCAGCGAGGGTGTGCGTTTTGAGCGTCGCGTGTTCCATGCAGCGTTTGCCACGCACGATCAGAAGGAGGGCATGGCTGCGTTTGTTGCCAAACGTGAGGCGCAGTTCAAGGACCGCTGAACAGCGAGGGCGCTGCAAAGGCAGCGCCCATTCACCTTGCACGGGCAGTCGGGGCGCGTAGTCAGGCAGTGCGCTCAGGTCTTGTTCCACGCCCTGTGTGTACCGATTGCCGAGTCATCGCCGCCGGATACAGCATCTCGCCCTCTTCGCCTTGAAGTTTATGCTGCTGCCTTCAAGCGTATCGAGCCTTTCAATAGCGGGCAGGTACCTTTCCCCATGCTCGGCGAGGGCCTGCATGAGCGGCATTGCGTCACGTAGCGCCTGGTAAGTGGTAGGTACACCATCAAGTCCGCCTGCGGGGAACCCCGGCATTACTTTGTTACCGCCTTGTCGGAATCCTGGCCGTTTCCGGCAAATTAGCCCGTGATTGCTGTTGCTCATGGCGACGTGGCGCCTTAGACTGCCGCCCCCTGTAAAAGAGTGCCGATTGGCGCTTGAAAAATTCCGCTGCCGATGCTCCGGCCTCGGCGGCACCTGAATCGCCTAAATGCACATTTTTTCATAGAGAAATCGATGACCAAGGAACAGTTGCTGGCCATGTCGGCCGATGACTACATGAACGCTGAACAGCTGGCCTTCTTCACTGGCTTGCTGCAGGCGATGAAAGTCGACACCCATGAACGCATCGAGCTCAGCCGTACCACCATCGAGGGCCTGGACACCCCGTCGGACCCGGCCGACGTGGCTTCGGTCGAGGAAGAGCGGAGCTGGCTGGTAAATGCCATCGACCGCGACCAGCGCCTGCTGCCACAGTTGGAGATGGCCCTGGACCGCATCTCTGACGAGAGCTTTGGCTGGTGCGATGACAGTGGTGAGCCTATCGGCCTGAAGCGCTTGCTGATCAGCCCGACCACCAAGTACTGCATCGAAGCCCAAGAGCGCCACGAGCAGCTCGACCGCCACCAGCGCCAGGTGTAACCCCGCGCGCGGTGCCAAGCCCCTCGGAGCAATCCCTGGGGCTTTTGCTGTTGGTTGCGGGCGGTCGGTTTTGTTGCTGCGGGCGTAATACTGCTGTACCGGGATCTGCTGTTTTCTCTACGCAACCACGCGTATCATGGCGCTATCGTTAGGGTGCTAATTAATTCCGGAGGGAATGATGAATAGCCGAGTCGATGTCGCGGTGATGATTGGTTCGGGTGTGCCGGGCATCCTGCAGGCACTGGGCAAGCGTGTTTGCTGGGTGGTGCTGGTCAATGGCGAGCGCCGTGGTACCGCCTTCGCCACGCGTGCAGAGGCGCTGGAGTGCCAGGCTGCCTGGCAGCAACAGCTGAAGAAGGGCCTGGCCGCCTGACCGTCTCAGGGCTTGCAGGTGATGATGCAGCGTGTTGCAGTGGCCGCTACAGTGTAAGAAATATGCTTTGCCTCTCGACGGATTTCAGTGTTTTCGTGCATATTCTTCTCCCAGTAATGTGTTGATGGATTACAGAGCCCGTTCTCGTGCGAGCTCCGGCATAATCTGCCGCCTTTTTGCTGGCCGGTTTGCTATCAGGCATTACGCTTCCCGCATCGGGAATATGCCGAAAGCCTGTCTTGAGGCCAGATCTGGCAAGCCAGAGTAAAGATTCCTGCGCGCTGCATCGCCAGCGAGCACAGACATTTCGCATATCGCTTTATTACTCTTTTCGCCTATCGACAAGAAATGGCCGTGCCTCACCGAACAGGGTTGAGGGCGGGTTGTAACCGGTTGAGGATTACTTCATTGGCAGTCAGCACTCTTGATACCCATGCGTTGTTCGCCTTGGGCGACTTGCGCGGTAAATTGGCCCAGCTGTTTCAGGGCCGCTTTATCTATGTCACCGAACAAAGCCCCGAAGGCTTGTACATGGCTGAAATCGACACCGAAAGTGCATTGGTGGTCGACGACAAGCAGCGCCTGGAACTGAAGGTCGGCGACCACTTCCGCGCCGCCGTATTGCCCAGCCGCGAAGGCGGCAAGCTGGAAATGCGTTTTCGCGAAATCAAACTGAATGTTTATGGCGTGGGCGATTACGCCTTCGTCTCGGTGCCCGAAGGGGACGGCATCGTGTTCCGTGAAGGCCACGGGGTAATGCTGGTGTTCGCCGCGCAGCAGCAGGTGCAGGAAGGCCTGGGCAAGTTGCTCAAGGCAGTGACCGGCAAGGTTGCGAAATGGCGCAAGGGCGAACTGACCACCTTCAAGGCCAGCGAATGACCCACGCTGACCGGGCGCCATCTCGGGCCGAGTTTCATCAGCAGCACCAGGCTGGTGCAATGGCTGAGGCTGCGCGTTTGCTGGCCAGGCGCGAGCAGTTGCAAGGCGCCTGGTTGAGTTGGGTGGCCGGTGAATTGTACCGGCTCGGCCCGCCAGCTTATGTCGCCATGGTCCGGCGGGAGCTACAGCGCCTCAGCCAGGGGTGAGCCGGCAACGCTTCAGTGGCCGCGGTCGCGGCCGCTGCTGACCTCTTCGGGTACTGGTTCTTTCGACATGCGCTTGCGGAACAGCGCCGCCCGCGCCAGCAAAAGCGTGGTTACCGGCACAGTGATCGACAGCAGGATCGGAATCAGCCATGCGTGCAGCACGGGTGCATCCTTGAGCCACGAAAAATAGATGATCGAGGCCAGTGCCACGCACCAGGCGCCAATGGTCGAAGCCAGTGCCGGTGGGTGCATGCGCTGGAAGTAATCCTTCAGGCGCAGCAGGCCTATCGCACCGATCAGGGCGAACAGGCTGCCGGTCAACAGCAGTGCAGCGGTGATCAGCTCCAGCCAGAACGGCAATACCATGTTTTCAGTCATTCGATCACCTCACCGCGCAGCAGGAACTTGGCCAGGGCAAACGAGCCGACAAAGCCGAACAGGGCAATCAGCAAGGCACCTTCGAAGTAGGTGTCACTGGCATAACGGATGCCCAGTACCAGCATGGTCAGCATGGCCAGGATATACAGGTAGTCCAGCGCCAATACCCGGTCCTGGGCGGACGGGCCACGGAACAGCCGGATCAGCGCAAGGCCCATGGCGAGGGCGAAGATGAACAGGCTGGCAAGAACAGCGTTGGCGAGCAGGCCTGTCATTGGAAAATCTCCATCAGCGGGCGTTCGTAAGTGTCTTTGAAGTGCTTGATGAAAGCGGCTTCGTCATCCAGGTCGAACACGTGCAGCAGCAGTACGCTGCGGTCCAGCGCCAGTTCGGACCAGACCGTGCCAGGCACTACCGTGGTGATCATCGACAGCGCCGCCAGGCCGTGCGCATCGCGCAGGGCCAGCGGGATGTGCACGAATGCCGAGCGTGGCGGCTGCTTGCCGGCACACAGCACACCACGGGCTACCAGCAAGTTGGACCGGATTACATCCAGGCCTACCCGACCGATCAGCCGGGCGATGACCAGTGGTCGCCGCACGTGGGCATGCTGTGGGCGCAGTGGCGCCATCAGCAGCGGCGCCAGCACGCCAAATGCCGCAGCCAGCAGCAGGTTGCCCGGGCTTAGCGACAGGTTCAACAGCAACCACAGGCCAAACAGCGAGACAGATAACAGCGGGGCGGGGAACAGTCGGTTCATGGCTGCACCTGTACGTCGAGCGAGGTGGGGCCAGGAATCGGCCGCGCGGACATCACGGCCTCTATATAGGCGTCGGGGGCCTGCAGGCTGGCGGCGGTGTCCTGGGTGTAGCGCAGCAACGGCTCGGCCTTGAGGCTGAGGATGATGCACAGGCCGAGCAGGATGACGATAGGCAGGCACTCGTAGCGGCGCAGCACCGGTGACTGGCGCTCCTCGGGTTTCCAGAAGCGCAGGATGCCGACGCGGCCAAATGCGATCAGCGAGGCCATGCCGGACAGAATCAGCAACGCCACCAGGCCCCAGCCCGCTGCACTCAGCGGCTGCTCGGGGGGTACCCCAAGCCCTTGCGGGTTGAACAGTGCACTGATCAGGTTGAGCTTGCCGACAAAGCCCGACAGCGGCGGCATGCCGATGATCAGCAGTGCGCAGGCGATGAAGCTGAGGCCAAGGAAGGCCATGGTCCACGGAATGATCTGGCCGATTACGGCTTTTTGTTCATCGTCGAGGTTGATGCCTTTGGGCGGGTGCAGCGATTCCAGCAGCGGCGGCAAGGCGCCTTCCTCGTCCTCCAGCGGCACTTCGTTGGCCGAGCGTGAGCGTTCGACCAGTTCGGCAAGCAGGAACAGCGCGCACAGCGCCAGCGTCGAGTTGACCAGGTAGAACAGCGCGGCACCGGTCAGCGCCGGTTGGGCGAAGCCGACAGCGCCCAGCAGGGTGCCGGCCGAGACCAGGATACTGAGGGCCGCCATGCGCTCCAGGCGTTGCGCGGCCAGGATCGAAACGGCCGCTACCGCCAGGGTGACCAGCCCACCGTACACCAGCCACTCACCGCCAAAGTGGGCCGAGGCCCCGGCCTGTCCGGAAAACAGCAGCGTCCATAGGCGCAGCACGGCATACAGGCCGACCTTGGTCATGATGGCGAACAGGGCGGCCACTGGTGCGCTGGCCGAGGCGTATGCAGGCACCAGCCAGAAGTTCAGCGGCCAGATACCGGCCTTGACCAGAAATGCCATGGCCAGGATCGCCGCACCGGCGTGCAGCAGGCCACGGTCGGCTTCCGGCACCAGCGGAATCTTCAGTGCCAGGTCGGCCATGTTCAGGGTGCCGGTGACGCCATACAGCATCGCCGCGCCTACCAGGAACAGCGAAGAGGCAAACAGGTTGATAGCGATATAATGCAGGCCGGCGCGGACCCGGGCGCGGCCCGAGCCGTGCAGCAGCAGGCCATAGGAGGCCGCCAGCAGCACCTCGAAGAACACGAACAGGTTGAACAGGTCGGCGGTGAGGAAGGCCCCGTACAGGCCCATCAGCTGGATCTGGAACAGCGCATGGAAACTGGCCCCGGCGCCGTCCCAACGGGCGCGGGCAAACAGCAGGGCGCTGAAACCGATGATGCCGGTCAGGGTCAGCAGCAGGGCCGACAGGTGGTCCACTACCAGCACGATACCGAATGGGGCCGGCCAGTTGCCCGGCAGATAGACGCCAATCGACTCTGCCTGGCCCTGGGTGCGTACCCACATCAGCAGGCTGACTGCGATGCCCAGGCCGGCGAAGGTCGACAGCAGGTTCAGTCGGGCCTTGAGCTGCCGATTTTTCTCGCCCAGCAGCAACATGACGGCTGCGGTGACCAGTGGCAGCAGGATAGGCGCGACGATCAGTTGGCTCATGCCGCTCATTCGTCACGCTCCCGACCGTCCACATGGTCGGTGCCGGTCAAGCCGCGCGAGGCCAGCAACACCACCAGGAACAGCGCGGTCATGGCGAAACTGATGACGATGGCAGTGAGCACCAGCCCCTGCGGCAGGGGGTCGGTGTAGTGCAGCAGGTCCTGGGTAACCCCGTCCTTGATGATAGGCTCCTTGCCGATGAACAGGCTGCCCATGCTGAAGATGAACAGGTTGACCCCGTACGACAACAGGCACAGGCCCATGATCACCTGGTAGGTACGCGGGCGCAGGATCAACCACACCCCCGAGGCGGCCAGCACGCCGATGGCGACTGCAATCACTTCTTCCATCAGACGGCTCCTGCTTGGCTGGTTTTCGACGGGGTGCCCGGGCGGTAGGCACGCACCGACTGGTGCGCCAGGGCAGTGAGGATCAGCAGCGTCGAGCCGACCACCACGGTGTACACGCCGACATCGAAGAACAGCGCGCTGGCCACGTGCACGTCGCCGAGCAGCGGCAGGTGCAGGTGGGCGGTGTGCGTGGTGAGGAACGGGTAACCGAGCAGCATGGCGCCAACCCCGGTCAGGGTCGCGCACAGCAGCCCGGTGCCCATCCAGCGCAGCGGCCGCAGGCTCATCTGTGCCTCGACCCACTGGGTGCCGGCCACCATGTACTGCAGGATGAACGCCACCGACATCACCAGGCCGGCGACAAAGCCGCCACCTGGCTGGTTGTGGCCGCGCATGAACAGGTACATCGACACCAGCAGGGCGATCGGCAGCAGCAGGCGCACCAGGACTGCGGGCACCATCATGAAGCCCAGCGCGGTGTCGGTGGCATGCCGCGGGTTGATCAGGTCGGTAACCACGTCCGGTGCCAGCTGGCGTTGCTGTGCCGGCAGTTGCATGCTCTCTTTCGGTGGGCGGAAGCGCCGCAGCAGGGCAAACACCGTCACGGCCACGGCCACCAGCACGGTGATTTCACCAAGGGTGTCGAAGCCACGGAAGTCCACCAGCATCACATTGACCACATTGGTGCCGCCGCCCTGTGGCAGCGCCCGGCTCAGGTAGAACGAGGAAATGTCGTTGGGTGTTGGCCGGGTCAGCATGGCGTAGGACAGCACGGCCATGCCACCACCCACCAACACCGCCAGCAGCAGGTCGCGCAGGCGGCGCATGCGCGCGCGCTCCAGGCTGCCGGGCAGCGGCGACACGCCTTCGATACGTCGCGGCAGCCAGCGCAGGCCTAGCAGGATCAGTACGGTGGTGACCACTTCCACCACCAGTTGGGTCAGCGCCAGATCGGGCGCGGAGAACCAGACAAAGGTGATACAGGTCATAAGGCCGCAAACGCTGACCATGATCAGTGCTGCCAGACGGTGATACTTGGCCTGGTAAGCGGCACCGATAGCGCAAGCAATGGCAATCAGCCACAGCGCGACGAACACCCCCGAACCCGGAATCTTCGGCCGCTCACCCCAGGTCAGGCCGCTGTAGAGCATGGGCGTGAGGCCAGCGAGGAATGCGGCTACCACCAGCATGAACAGCTGCGACTGCAGGCGACGGGTGGTGAGCAGGCGCTCTATGCGCCGTGCCATTACCATCAGCAGGACCTGGCCATGCTCGAACAGGCGCTTGCCGTTGAACCGTCCGATCAGCGGTGGATAGGGGAATCGGCCCAGCTGTAGCTGCTTGCGCAGCAACAGGTACAGGAGGATACCGCCGCTCATGGCTACCAGGCTCATGATCATCGGGGCATTCCAGCCATGCCAGATGGCCAGGCTGTATTCCGGCAAGGTGCCGCCGACTACCGGCATGGCCGCAGCGGCCAGCAAGGGGCCGACGGATTGCGCAGGGAATATCCCTACCACCAGGCAGGTCAGCACCAGCAGCTCGACCGGGGCGCGCATCCAGCGCGGCGGCTCGTGCGGGGTGTGCGGCAAGTCCTGGGCGGGGGGGCCGAAGAATACATCGACGGTAAATCGCAAGGCGTAGGCGACGCTGAAGGTGCCGGCCAGAGTGGCGATCACCGGCAATGTCGCTTCGACCCAGGCGGTGCTGCTGATGAACACGGTCTCGGCGAAGAACATTTCTTTCGACAGAAAGCCGTTCATCAATGGCACGCCGGCCATCGAGGCGCTGGCGACCATGGCCAGGGTGGCGGTGTACGGGACAAGGCGTATCAGGCCACTGAGGCGACGGATGTCACGGGTGCCGCTTTCGTGGTCGATGATGCCGGCGGCCATGAACAGCGAGGCTTTGAAGGTGGCGTGGTTGAGAATGTGGAACACCGCGGCGACGGCAGCCAGAGGGCTGTTCAGGCCAAGCAGCAGGGTAATCAGGCCCAGGTGGCTGATGGTCGAATAGGCCAGCAGGCCCTTGAGGTCGTTCTGGAACATCGCCGCGAATGCGCCGAGCAGCAAGGTAAGGGCGCCGGCGCCGCCGACGATCCAGAACCATTCCTCGCTACCGGAAAGCACCGGCCATAGGCGTGCCAGCAGGAACACCCCGGCCTTGACCATGGTCGCCGAGTGCAGATAGGCCGATACCGGAGTAGGCGCTGCCATTGCATGGGGCAGCCAGAAGTGGAAGGGAAACTGTGCGCTCTTGGTCAGCGCACCGAGCAGGATAAGCGGTAGCAGCACCGGGTACAGCGCGTGCTGGCGGATGGTGTCGCCGGCAGCCAGGACCTTGTCCAGGTCGTAGCTGCCGACCACATGGCCGAGCAGAAGCGCCCCCACCAGGAGGCATAACCCCCCCGCGCCGGTCACCATCAACGCCATGTAGGCGCCGCGGCGGGCGTCGGCGCGGTGGTGCCAGTAGCCGATCAGCAGGAACGAGAACAGGCTGGTGAGCTCCCAGAAGAACACCAGCTGAATCAGGTTGCCAGAGATCACCAGGCCCAGCATGGCGCCCATGAACGCGAGGAAGAAGGCGAAGAAGCGCGGTACCGGGTCTTGCGGCGACATGTAGTAGCGCGCATACAGCGACACCAGCGTACCGATGCCCAGTACCAGCAACGAGAACAGCCAGGCAAAGCCGTCCATGCGCAGCACCAGGTTCAGCCCCAGGCTGGGCAGCCACAGGAATTCTTCGCGAATCACACCGCCATCGGCAACCTGGGGGTACAGCAGTGCTACCTGGACAGTGCCGACCAGGGCCACGAGCCCGGCAAGCACGGACTCGGCGTTACGTGCGTTGTGCGGCAGCACGGCTGCCAGGCAACTGCCCACGAACGGCAGAAGCAATAGCACTATCAATGACATAGCGTTCTATTCTGAGAAGTTTGCCAAGGATCATACGTGCCGAGGGGATGATCACCAACACGCAAGCTGTCGCAGGATCCTACAAAGAGGCTGTGACAAGCTGTTTTTTTATAACATTTCTTTACAAAGCATAGCTGCTGTTTACCGCTTTACAGCCCGGCCTGGCGTTCGCCTTCTGCTTGCACTTCACGCGCGTCGGCAGCTTCGCGTGGGCGGCGTATTCTGAGCTCGCTGACCACTACGGCAATCACGATCAGCAAGCCGCCGAGCAGCGCCACGCCCGGCAGGCGTTCGCCGGCGAGGCGCCCGACGATCCCGGCCCACACCGGTTCTCCGGCATAGATGAGGGTGGCGCGAGTGGGTGAGACCGACTTCTGCGCCCAGTTCATCGCCACCTGTATGACCGCGCTCATGGCGCCCAGGCCCACGGCACTGGCCAGCAGCAGCCAGGAGAAGTCGGGAATGCGCTCCTGGGTCGGTACGATCATCAGGAATGCCAGCAGCGAGGCAGTCGCCAGTTGCACCACGGTCACCCGGCGCACATCGACCTGGCCGGCGTAGCGGCTGATCAGGATGATTTCGGCAGCGATGGCCACCGCGCTGACCAGCGTCACCATCTCTCCCTCGCTGAAGTGCAGGCTGCCGCCTTCCGGGCCGGCCAGCAGCATCAGGCCGACAAAGGCCAGACAGATGCCGATGCTGGGCATCAGGCCAGGGCGCCGGCCCAGGACCAGCCATTGCAGCAGTGGTACGAAGGGGACGTAGAGCGCGGTAATGAATGCAGACTGGCTGCTGCTGATGGTTTGCAGGCCCATGGTCTGCAGGCCATAGCCAAGCATGATGGTTACGCCGATCAGCATGCCGGCCTTCAGTTCGGTGAAGGTCAGCCCGGGTAACGCCCGCGCCGACACCACGCCAACGAACAGCGCGGCCGCAGCAAAACGCAGGCCGACGAAGAACATCGGGCCACTCACGGTCATCACGTTATGCACCAGCAGGAAAGTGCCGCCCCACAACATGGTGATGAACACCAGCACCAGTTCGGCCTTGCTCAGGCGAAAGGTAATGGCGGGGGTCGGCTTGTTGCTGGGCTGGCTCATGCTCTTGCGGACTCGGAGGGGGCGGCGCACAATCGCCGCAAAGTGGGCAGTATACTGCGCAATATCGACCAGTGAGCAATATAGTGCACAAAGATTCTTCGCACCGCGCATCCGTGCTGCAACATGTCAGCCACAACGTCCGCCGCCTGCGTAACGCTTGCGGCCTGAGCCAGACGGCGCTGGCCGAACGCTCCGGGGTCAGCAGGCGCATGCTGGTGGCCATCGAGGCAGGGGAAAAGAATGTCAGCCTGACCACTCTTGACCTGATTGCCGAAGCCTTGGGCGTGGCCTTCAGTACGTTGATTCAGGCACCTGACCAGCGTGATCCGGGGCGTATCTACGAACTGGCCTGGGCCGGCGAGTGTCCGCAGAGCCGGGCAGTGCTGCTCGGCACCAGCCCGGCCCGCCGCGAGGTGGAGCTTTGGGAATGGACGCTGGCGCCGGGCGAGTGCTATTCCAGCGAGGCCGATGCGGAGGGCTGGAGCGAGCAGATCTACGTGGCTGAAGGGCAACTGACGTTAGTCATCGAGGACATCGAGTTTCGCCTGCTTGAGGGGCAGTTTCATGTGTTCCCCAGCAATTGCCGGTATGCCTATCGCAACGATGCGACGGTGGCAGTCCGGTTCGTGCGCAATGTTGTGATCTGATCGAGTCTCATCGGCCACTCGGGACCTGTGTCAGTCCTTCATCAAATCGTCAGTCTTCACCACCTTGGCATAGGCAAACGCCAGCGCCGCCATCGCCGAATCATGTACCTGCGCTGCCGGCACCTGTTTGCCGTTGAACTCCAGCGGCAGCGTCGCACACGCATCGTGCGCCACGGTCACCTCATAGCCCAGGTCGGCCGCGGCCCGGGTGGCGGCGTCGATGCACATGTGGCTCATGCTGCCGGCGATGGTCAGGGCCTCGACGCCGTGCTCGTCCAGTGTCTGCTTGAGGTTGGTGCCAAGGAACGCATTCACCTTGTGCTTGAGCACCACGGGTTCATCCTGCAGTGGCTGGACCTTGGGGTGGATGGCCGCGCCAGGCGACTCAGGCGCGAAGAATGGCGCATCGGCGCTGTCGAACTCGTGGCGCACATGCACCACCAGGTCACCGCGCTGGCGCGCCGCTGCCAGCAGCCTGGCGGCATTGTCGGCTGCCTGGTCGGCACCCTCCAGGGCCCACTTGCCGCCCGGGAAGTAGTCGTTCTGGATGTCGATGATGATCAGCGCTTGCTTGCTCATGCTGCCTCCTGTGGCAGTAGTCGTTGTGTGAGGTTAGTTATAGGCTGTGTGCACCGACCTGACGATTGGCGTGACCGACACTATGCGGGCAAAAACTGACACCTCTGCCAACCTGGACATTGGCCTGCTGTTGTATCCCGGCGTGCAGCGCGCCGCCGTGCATGGCCTGGCCGACCTGTTCCTGGTGGCCAACCGGGTTGCTGCCGAGCTGGGCGCCGTCGACTTGCCGCCGGTGCGCATCAGCTATTGGCAGGCAGATGCGGCAGGGCAGTTGTTGCCAGCTGTTGATAGCTCGCCAGTCGTTGTACCGGGCCTGCGCGTACTGATCATTCCGCCAAGCCTGGAATCGGCACCACCGGGCGAGTTGCTCCAGCGCCACCGCGCGTCTTTGTGTCAGCTCCACGCGAGCGGCACAGTGCTGGCGTCGGTGTGTATCGGGGTGTTCTTCATCGCCGCCAGCGGCCTGCTCGATGGCCGCCCGGCCTGTACCCACTGGAACTACGTGCATGCACTCGCCCAGCGTTATCCAAAAGTGCGGGTAGAGGCTCAGCAGCCGTTGCTCGATGACGGTGACATTGTCACTTCGGCCGGGCTGATGGCCTGGACCGACCTGGGTCTGCGTTTGCTGGAACGGTTTCAGGGAGCAACGGTGGCGCGGGAGACGGCCCGCTACCTCGCGGTCGATCCGGTCGCGACGCCGTTACCTGGTGCGGTGTTCAACCCGCGCCTGGACCACGGCGACGAGGCTGTGCTGAAAGTGCAGCACTGGCTGCAGGGCGATCGCGGGCAGGATGCAGGCCTTGCTGCAATGGCGGCGTGCGCCGGGCTGGAGGAACGCACCTTCCTGCGGCGCTTTCGGGCAGCCACGGGTTTGCGCCCGACCGAGTACTGCCAGCAGGTCAGGGTGGGGCGGGCGTGTCGCTTGCTGGAATTCACCCGGCGCAATGTCGAGCAGATCGCCTGGGGCGTGGGTTACCAGGACGCAAGTGCGTTTCGCAAAGTGTTCCAACGCATCACCGGACTGACGCCGAGCGATTACCGGCGGCGGTTTGCGGTGACAGGGTAGGGCTCGGAAACCACTTGACCTTGACCTTGCTTGAGGTTTTACCCTGCCGTGCATCGCGCTGCATGCGTCCTTGACCAGGAGACCGTTGATGACGGCAAGCCCTCATGCCCTGTGGTTCACACAGATGATCGAATACCAAGTGCCGAGCATATACCAGCACGCCCTGGTCCAGGCCTTGGTAGCCCGCAGCGAGGCGCTGGCTAACCGCTGCGAAGGGCTGCAAGGTGTCAGCATCCAGGCCAGCGACGACGGCAGCCGGGTACTCCAGTACCTGCAGTGGCAGTCGCGTCAGACGTGGGCTGCGGCGGCTGCCTGCTTTGTCGAGGAGCCGTTCCTTGAACTGCTTGCCCGGCACCAGGCGCGTGGCGTCAACTTTGCCGCGTACCAGGCGGTACGCAGCCTGGTACGGGGTGAAGATGGCGGCCTGCATTGCCAGGTGGGCAACCCTCAGGCGTACCAGGGTGCATAGTGCGGATAGCGGTCCAGTCGGGCGCCGATGACCATTTCGCTGACCCAGGCCGCCAGGATCGAACTGTAGGCCTTCTGGCTCTCCTCGCTGGACAATGCGTGGTCGGCACCGTCGACAATACGATGGGTCAGCGAATGGGCGCTGATGAAAGCCGAACGGTAGCTCATCAGCGTGCTGTGCGGCACATAGTCGTCCTGCTCGGACTCCACCAGCAACACATCCCCGCTGAATTCGGCACAGGCCGCCAGCGCACGGTTGTCGGCCGGGCCCAGCGGTCGCTGGCGGTAGGCGTTCAGCCGTTGCCGGTCGAGGGTTTGCTTGGGCATATCCCATTCATCGTCCCAGTACATGGCGGGTACCCGCAGGGCCAGCCATCTGACCGACCGCTCGCGGGTCAGCAAAGTCGCCAGGTAGCCGCCATAGCTGCTGCCGATGATGGCGATCGCCTGCGGATCGACCGCGGGGTGGCCGGCAAGCCGGTCGTACGCCACCATCAGGTCCTGCAGGTTCTGCTCGCGGGTGACGGTCAGCCGCTGGCTTGCGGTTTTTTCATGGCCGCGCAGGTCGAAGGTCATGCATACGCAACCCAACCCGGTGATGTGCCGGGCACGGGCCAGGTCGCGTTGCTGGCTGCCGCCCCAGCCGTGCACGAAGAGAATGCCCGGCATCTGGCTGCCGGGGCTGACCAGGGTGCCAACGATGCTGTCGTTTTCAACTTGCAGTTCAACGGTTTCACTCTGAATGGCCATGCTCGCGAATCCGCGCAAATTTGCTGAGTTGTCCGAGTTCACTGTCGTTTCCTTGATAGAAGAGGGTGGCATCAGAGGGGAGGTCAGGGGTGCCGAACACTTCATGGGTGGACGCGTGCACTCGTTGCAATGCAGGGTCGTCGGCAAACGCCTGCAGGGCCAGCAGTTCGGCACTGCTGGCGCCGCCCAGGCGCCAGGACTGCTCGAGTACACCGCTGCGCAGGTGGCCTTGAGGGTCGCGGCCGCGAGCAATGTCGTAGTTGCGGCGTGAGGCGATGAAGCCCGGGAAGTGCTGCTCGGCAGCCTGCTCGTAGGCAATGGCCTGGTTGATCGCCAGGCGCAGGTGGTCTTCCAGTGGCAGTTGCAGCAGCGCCTGATAGTCGCCACGTACCACCACCAGGTCCGAGCCGCCATAGACCTCGGCTCCTTGATGGTCGTGGGTCAGCTGCTGGGTACCGTGATAGCTGCAGGTCAGGCCGGCAACGCGCACCTGGCCGACACTGAAGGTTTCGACCTTGCTCAGGTCTTCTTCAAGCACCAGTCCCCACAATGCCAGCTGCTGGTCGTCCATGCTGGCCAGCAGGGGCTCCAGCGCATCCGCGCTGTCGATAACCTGCTGCCCGCGGCCGGCACAGGCCAGCACAGGCTTGACCCGCAACGGGCCGTCCATCAGCAACAGCTGAGCAGCGGTACGGGCGTCGGCCTTGCTGAACACGGTATAGCCGCGCAGCAGGGCGTCGCTGGCCTGCCGGGCGAAGGCATCGGTCCAGCCAGGCGGGAAGCTTGCATTGGCGGGCAGGGGGTGGGAGATCGCCTTGGTCGCCATATAGGGGCTGGTGACCACGCCGCCGAACAGGTCCTGCTCGTCGCAGATGCCGATGGTGGCCTGTCGCTGGGGGTCGATCAGCGTTTCGGTGGGCAAGTAGTAGTAGCCGTCGTCGGCGGTTGGCGGGTCGGCCGGTTTCATGTGCGGGCAACCCAGCAGGCGCGCCAGGCCATCGGCAAGCTTCTGGTGTACGGCACGCTCGTGATCGGGTGTGCTGGCGCGGGTGTCGAGCAGCACCACGGCAGTTTTCGGCTTGCAGACACTGGGCATGGTCATTTGCCTGTGTGCAGTGAATGTACTGCGTGTGAAGCCGGCATCTTGCGGAAGTTCAGTAGGACGTGATCGGTGGTCCTCGCCCGGTTGTAGGAAGCGTCTGATTGCACAAGGCATGGCGGGCAATACATGCCTTGTCTTGGTCGACGTGATTGCAGGGGCTGGGCGGCTGTTCCATTATCGGAGCATTGGACCAACCGTGATGTAGCCGCAGGAGAGCGCATGAACGTTCAGACCACCCTTGAGCCAAGCGTACCGCAGCGACTGGCGCGCGTGCGCCAGACCATGGCCGCCGGCGGCATCGATGCCTTGCTGGTGCCTTCGGCTGACCCGCACCTTTCCGAATACCTGCCCGGTTACTGGCAGGGGCGCCAGTGGCTGTCGGGGTTTCACGGCTCCGTGGGCACGCTGGTGGTCACCCCTGACTTTGCCGGCTTGTGGGTCGACAGCCGCTATTGGGAGCAGGCGGAGCATGAGCTGGCCGGCAGCGGCATCGAACTGATGAAGCTTGTGCCGGGCAAACCCGGTGCGCTGGAATGGCTGGGTGAAAACGTCAAGTTGGAGGGTAGCGTCGCGGTGGATGGTGCGGTCATGGCCCTGGCGTCGGCACGCCAGTTGGGCGAACGGCTCAAGGCCCGTGGGGCGCGACTGGTGACGGACCAGGACGTGCTTGGGCAGGCCTGGGAAGGGCGCCCGGGTCTGCCAGGTAACCCGGTGTACCAGCACTTGCCGCCACACGCCACGGTGAGCCGGGCGGAAAAGCTCGCGCAGCTGCGCAAGGACATGCACGCCAAGGCGGTCGACTGGCACTTCATCGCTACCCTCGATGACATTGCCTGGCTGTTCAACTTGCGGGGCAGCGACGTCTCCTATAATCCGGTGTTCCTGGCATTCGCCCTGATTAATCAGCAACAGGCCATCCTTTTTGTCGGCCCGGACAAGCTCGATGCGCACCTGCGTCAGGTGCTGGCGGCCGACGGCATCGAGGTGCGCGACTATAACGAAGCAGGCCAGGCGCTGGGTGCGGTACCGGCCAGCGGCCGGCTGTTGGTGGATCCGGCGCGGGTCACCTGCGGCTTGCTGGATAACCTGCCTGCAGAGGTGGAGCTGGTCGAGGGGGTCAACCCCACTACCCTGAGCAAGTCATGCAAAGGTGGCGAAGACCTGGTGCACATTCGTCAGGTGATGGAGCAGGACGGCGCTGCCCTATGCGAATTCTTCGCCTGGTTCGAGGCCAGCCTGGGGCGGGAAGTCATCACCGAGTTGACCATCGACGAGCAACTGAGCGCTGCGCGTGCACGCCGCCCAGGTTTCGTTTCGTTGAGCTTCTCGACCATCGCCGCTTTCAATGGCAATGGCGCGATGCCGCATTACCGTGCCACCGAGCACGCACATGCGGTCATCGAGGGCGATGGTTTGCTGCTGATCGATTCGGGTGGGCAATACCTGGGGGGTACCACCGACATCACGCGCATGGTGCCGGTGGGCGAGCCCAGCCTTGAACAGAAGCAGGATTGCACGCGCGTACTCAAGGGCATGATCGCGTTGTCGCGCGCCAGCTTCCCGCGCGGGGTGCTGTCGCCGTTGCTCGATGCCATCGCCCGGGCTCCGCTGTGGGCTGACCAGGTCGATTATGGTCACGGCACGGGGCATGGGGTGGGCTATTTCATGAACGTTCATGAGGGGCCGCAAGTGATTGCCTACCAGGCGGCAGCCACGCCGCAGACCGCGATGCAGGCGGGCATGATCAGCTCGATCGAACCGGGCACGTATCGCCCCGGCCAGTGGGGCGTGCGCATCGAAAACCTGGTAGTCAACCGTGAGGCGGGCAAGAGTGCCTTCGGCGACTTCCTGAAATTCGAGACATTGACGCTGTGCCCGATCGACACCCGCTGCTTGCTGCCCAAGTTGCTGGCCGAGGAAGAGCAGCAGTGGTTGAACGACTATCACTCCACGGTGCGCGAGCGCCTGGCGCCCCTGCTCAATGGCGAAGCGCTGGCCTGGCTGGAGGCGCGTACCGCACCCCTCTAAGGAGCAAATTAAAAGGGCAGCTTCAGCGCTGCCCTGTTGCTACTTGCAGACGACGATCATGCTGCGGCTGGTGTAGCCCGCCGGGTTGATCCCGAACAGGTAGTCACCCTGCTCTTCGTCGGTGTCACCTGAGCGGGCGATGACCCTGTAGCCTCGTGCGCTGCACGAACTCGCGGCCTTGCTGTAGCACTTGTCCCATGAGGAGGAGAGGCCAGAGCAATTGATATGCAGCCCCTTCTTCCCGCGTTTGACCTCAGTCTTGGCCGTGGCGGCACATCCAGCAATTGCCAAGATGGCCAGGATGAGCAAAATACGTTTCATTCCTGTCCTTAAATGCAGGGCGGTCCAGTGTCTGGCCCTGTCGTTATCGCTTCGAATCTTCCTGAAAGTTCCCCAGCGTCCGTGGTCGGCTCAGTAGATAGCGTAAAGATGATGATTCTGTGACAGCTTAATCAGCGAGACGGGTCGCTTCAATCACTATTCCCGTCTCAAATGAAAATATTTCTCATATCAGTCTGCGGCGATGGCCGGGCTCGGCTCCTTGCGCATGGACAGGGTCGTACCGACCGAGGCGGTAATGATTGCCAGAATCGCCAGCCACTGGGTAACCGTCAGCACCTCGCCGAGGAACAGCAGCCCGGACAGCGCACCGAACGCCGGTTCGATACTCATCAGGGTGCCGAAGGTGCGCGCCGGAATGCGCGTAAGGGCAACCATTTCCAGGCTGTAGGGCAGGGCGGTGGAGAGTATTGCGACTCCAATCGCCATCGGGATCACGGCGGGCGTCAGGAGTGCGGCGCCGGCGTGGACAATACCGATGGGGGCGACGAACAGGGCGGCGACCACTACCCCTAGCGCCGCAGTCTGGATGCCGTGTTCGGCGCCGGCACGCTGCCCGAACAGGATGTACAGCGCCCAGCAGACACCAGCGCCCAGGGCGTAGGCAGCGCCCACCGGGTCGAGTGCCTGGCCGCTGTGGCCTGCTGGCAGCAACAGCAGCAGGCCGGCGATGGCCAGGCCGATCCACACGAAGTCGATCGCCCGCCGCGAGGAAAAGATCGCCACTGCCAGCGGGCCGGTGAACTCCAGCGCAACGGCGATACCGATCGGTACGGTTTGCAGCGCCATATAGAAGAGGAAGTTCATGCCGCCCAGGGCCATGCCATAGATGATGACATTGCGCAGTGCGCTGGCAGTCATGCGCACTCGCCATGGCCGCAGGATCAACAGCATGATGATGCTGGCGAAGATCAGGCGCAGGGTGGTGGTGCCTTGAGCGCCGATGATGGGGAACATGCTTTTGGCCAGGGAGGCGCCGGTCTGGATCGAGGCCATGGCGATGAGCAGCAGGCCGATCGGGAAGAGGGTAGCGGCCAGGCTGCGGGGCTGGGTGTTCATTTAGGTGGGGGAATCCTTGGGCGGGCTTGGGGGTGTGCGCAGTATAGTGCGCAAAGGTGGTTGGGTGGTGCAAGGGGGTCGTGGCGGGCACCTGGCGGTCTTGATATGGTCTTTTGCCCGTATATTTCACTTTCTTGAAATTAAAGGTTGACGCCCTTTCGAATCCCCTTATAATGCGCCCCACTTCCAGCGACAACGGAACGACAAACTCCTTGATATTCAACGAGTTAGGTAGTTCAGAAGATGCTGTAAGGGCTTCGATCGAAAGATCGGCAGCGGTGATAAAGGCAGTTGACAGCGGATTTAAACGCTGTATTATTCGCCTCCCGCTGCGAGAGATCGCAGCGAGCCAAGTGTTTGAAGCTAAACGAGTTTCTCGGAAAAAACTTCAAAATAAACGCTTGACAGGCTCTGAGGAAAGCGTAGAATGCGCGCCTCGGTTGAGACGAAAAGCTCTTAACCAAACGCTCTTTAACAAATTGAATCAAGCAATTCGTGTGGGTGCTTGTGAGTACGGACTGATAGTCAGAAAGATTATCAGCATCACAAGTGGCCATGCGAGAAATCACATAGTCATTTGAGATTGCTGAGCCAAGTTTAGGGTTTCTTAAAAACCCAAGCAGTATTGAACTGAAGAGTTTGATCATGGCTCAGATTGAACGCTGGCGGCAGGCCTAACACATGCAAGTCGAGCGGATGACGGGAGCTTGCTCCTGGATTCAGCGGCGGACGGGTGAGTAATGCCTAGGAATCTGCCTGGTAGTGGGGGACAACGTTTCGAAAGGAACGCTAATACCGCATACGTCCTACGGGAGAAAGCAGGGGACCTTCGGGCCTTGCGCTATCAGATGAGCCTAGGTCGGATTAGCTAGTTGGTGGGGTAATGGCTCACCAAGGCGACGATCCGTAACTGGTCTGAGAGGATGATCAGTCACACTGGAACTGAGACACGGTCCAGACTCCTACGGGAGGCAGCAGTGGGGAATATTGGACAATGGGCGAAAGCCTGATCCAGCCATGCCGCGTGTGTGAAGAAGGTCTTCGGATTGTAAAGCACTTTAAGTTGGGAGGAAGGGCAGTAAGCGAATACCTTGCTGTTTTGACGTTACCGACAGAATAAGCACCGGCTAACTCTGTGCCAGCAGCCGCGGTAATACAGAGGGTGCAAGCGTTAATCGGAATTACTGGGCGTAAAGCGCGCGTAGGTGGTTTGTTAAGTTGGATGTGAAAGCCCCGGGCTCAACCTGGGAACTGCATCCAAAACTGGCAAGCTAGAGTACGGTAGAGGGTGGTGGAATTTCCTGTGTAGCGGTGAAATGCGTAGATATAGGAAGGAACACCAGTGGCGAAGGCGACCACCTGGACTGATACTGACACTGAGGTGCGAAAGCGTGGGGAGCAAACAGGATTAGATACCCTGGTAGTCCACGCCGTAAACGATGTCAACTAGCCGTTGGAATCCTTGAGATTTTAGTGGCGCAGCTAACGCATTAAGTTGACCGCCTGGGGAGTACGGCCGCAAGGTTAAAACTCAAATGAATTGACGGGGGCCCGCACAAGCGGTGGAGCATGTGGTTTAATTCGAAGCAACGCGAAGAACCTTACCAGGCCTTGACATGCAGAGAACTTTCCAGAGATGGATTGGTGCCTTCGGGAACTCTGACACAGGTGCTGCATGGCTGTCGTCAGCTCGTGTCGTGAGATGTTGGGTTAAGTCCCGTAACGAGCGCAACCCTTGTCCTTAGTTACCAGCACGTTATGGTGGGCACTCTAAGGAGACTGCCGGTGACAAACCGGAGGAAGGTGGGGATGACGTCAAGTCATCATGGCCCTTACGGCCTGGGCTACACACGTGCTACAATGGTCGGTACAGAGGGTTGCCAAGCCGCGAGGTGGAGCTAATCTCACAAAACCGATCGTAGTCCGGATCGCAGTCTGCAACTCGACTGCGTGAAGTCGGAATCGCTAGTAATCGCGAATCAGAATGTCGCGGTGAATACGTTCCCGGGCCTTGTACACACCGCCCGTCACACCATGGGAGTGGGTTGCACCAGAAGTAGCTAGTCTAACCTTCGGGAGGACGGTTACCACGGTGTGATTCATGACTGGGGTGAAGTCGTAACAAGGTAGCCGTAGGGGAACCTGCGGCTGGATCACCTCCTTAATCGACGACATCAGCCTGCTGATGAGCACCCACACGAATTGCTTGATTCATTGTAAAAGACGATCAAGACCCAAAGTTGTACCGTTAGGTCTGTAGCTCAGTTGGTTAGAGCGCACCCCTGATAAGGGTGAGGTCGGCAGTTCAAATCTGCCCAGACCTACCATTTTGATTGGAATGGTGAGCACCCCATACCTCTGGATAAAGAGAGGTGAGGACGGCTCTTCTGCAGTTCAAATCTGCCCAGACCTACCATTACATGGTTTAGCCGCAGAATACGGGGCCATAGCTCAGCTGGGAGAGCGCCTGCCTTGCACGCAGGAGGTCAGCGGTTCGATCCCGCTTGGCTCCACCACTTTCGCTGTACACAGTCACTTGTCAGAACTTAGAAATGAACATTCGTGACTGAATGTTGATTTCTGACTTTTGTCAGATCGTTCTTTAAAAATTCGGATATGTGATAGAAATAGACTGAACACCAGTTTCACTGCTGGTGGATCAGGCTAAGGTAAAATTTGTGAGTTCTGCTCGAAAGAGCGACGTGCGAATTTTCGGCGAATGTCGTCTTCACAGTATAACCAGATTGCTTGGGGTTATATGGTCAAGTGAAGAAGCGCATACGGTGGATGCCTTGGCAGTCAGAGGCGATGAAAGACGTGGTAGCCTGCGATAAGCTTTGGGGAGTCGGCAAACAGACTGTGATCCAGAGATCTCTGAATGGGGGAACCCACTCAGCATAAGCTGAGTATCTTGTACTGAATACATAGGTGCAAGAGGCGAACCAGGGGAACTGAAACATCTAAGTACCCTGAGGAATAGAAATCAACCGAGATTCCCTTAGTAGTGGCGAGCGAACGGGGACCAGCCCTTAAGTTGGTTTGAGATTAGTGGAACGCTCTGGAAAGTGCGGCCATAGTGGGTGATAGCCCCGTACACGAAAATCTCTTATCAATGAAATCGAGTAGGACGGAGCACGAGAAACTTTGTCTGAATATGGGGGGACCATCCTCCAAGGCTAAATACTACTGACTGACCGATAGTGAACCAGTACCGTGAGGGAAAGGCGAAAAGAACCCCGGAGAGGGGAGTGAAATAGATCCTGAAACCGTATGCGTACAAGCAGTGGGAGCCTACTTTGTTAGGTGACTGCGTACCTTTTGTATAATGGGTCAGCGACTTATATTCAGTGGCGAGCTTAACCGAATAGGGGAGGCGTAGCGAAAGCGAGTCTTAATAGGGCGTTTAGTCGCTGGGTATAGACCCGAAACCGGGCGATCTATCCATGGGCAGGTTGAAGGTTAGGTAACACTGACTGGAGGACCGAACCGACTACCGTTGAAAAGTTAGCGGATGACCTGTGGATCGGAGTGAAAGGCTAATCAAGCTCGGAGATAGCTGGTTCTCCTCGAAAGCTATTTAGGTAGCGCCTCATGTATCACTGTAGGGGGTAGAGCACTGTTTCGGCTAGGGGGTCATCCCGACTTACCAAACCGATGCAAACTCCGAATACCTACAAGTGCCGAGCATGGGAGACACACGGCGGGTGCTAACGTCCGTCGTGAAAAGGGAAACAACCCAGACCGTCAGCTAAGGTCCCAAAGTCATGGTTAAGTGGGAAACGATGTGGGAAGGCTTAGACAGCTAGGAGGTTGGCTTAGAAGCAGCCACCCTTTAAAGAAAGCGTAATAGCTCACTAGTCGAGTCGGCCTGCGCGGAAGATGTAACGGGGCTCAAACCATGCACCGAAGCTACGGGTATCATCTTATGATGATGCGGTAGAGGAGCGTTCTGTAAGCCTGTGAAGGTGAGTTGAGAAGCTTGCTGGAGGTATCAGAAGTGCGAATGCTGACATGAGTAACGACAATGCGAGTGAAAAACTCGCACGCCGAAAGACCAAGGTTTCCTGCGCAACGTTAATCGACGCAGGGTTAGTCGGTCCCTAAGGCGAGGCTGAAAAGCGTAGTCGATGGAAAACAGGTTAATATTCCTGTACTTCCAGTTATTGCGATGGAGGGACGGAGAAGGTTAGGCCAGCCTGGCGTTGGTTGTCCAGGTTTAAGGTGGTAGGCTGAAATCTTAGGCAAATCCGGGATTTCAAGGCCGAGAGCTGATGACGAGTTGCCTTTAGGCGACGAAGTGGTTGATACCATGCTTCCAAGAAAAGCTCCTAAGCTTCAGATAACTGGGAACCGTACCCCAAACCGACACAGGTGGTTAGGTAGAGAATACCAAGGCGCTTGAGAGAACTCGGGTGAAGGAACTAGGCAAAATGGCACCGTAACTTCGGGAGAAGGTGCGCCGGCGAGGGTCAAGGACTTGCTCCGTAAGCCCATGCCGGTCGAAGATACCAGGCCGCTGCGACTGTTTATTAAAAACACAGCACTCTGCAAACACGAAAGTGGACGTATAGGGTGTGACGCCTGCCCGGTGCCGGAAGGTTAATTGATGGGGTTAGCGCAAGCGAAGCTCTTGATCGAAGCCCCGGTAAACGGCGGCCGTAACTATAACGGTCCTAAGGTAGCGAAATTCCTTGTCGGGTAAGTTCCGACCTGCACGAATGGCGTAACGATGGCGGCGCTGTCTCCACCCGAGACTCAGTGAAATTGAAATCGCTGTGAAGATGCAGTGTATCCGCGGCTAGACGGAAAGACCCCGTGAACCTTTACTATAGCTTTGCACTGGACTTTGAATTTGCTTGTGTAGGATAGGTGGGAGGCTTTGAAGTGGGGACGCCAGTTCTCATGGAGCCATCCTTGAAATACCACCCTGGCAACTTTGAGGTTCTAACTCAGGTCCGTTATCCGGATCGAGGACAGTGTATGGTGGGTAGTTTGACTGGGGCGGTCTCCTCCCAAAGAGTAACGGAGGAGTACGAAGGTGCGCTCAGACCGGTCGGAAATCGGTCGTAGAGTATAAAGGCAAAAGCGCGCTTGACTGCGAGACACACACGTCGAGCAGGTACGAAAGTAGGTCTTAGTGATCCGGTGGTTCTGTATGGAAGGGCCATCGCTCAACGGATAAAAGGTACTCCGGGGATAACAGGCTGATACCGCCCAAGAGTTCATATCGACGGCGGTGTTTGGCACCTCGATGTCGGCTCATCACATCCTGGGGCTGAAGCCGGTCCCAAGGGTATGGCTGTTCGCCATTTAAAGTGGTACGCGAGCTGGGTTTAGAACGTCGTGAGACAGTTCGGTCCCTATCTGCCGTGGACGTTTGAGATTTGAGAGGGGCTGCTCCTAGTACGAGAGGACCGGAGTGGACGAACCTCTGGTGTTCCGGTTGTCACGCCAGTGGCATTGCCGGGTAGCTATGTTCGGAAGAGATAACCGCTGAAAGCATCTAAGCGGGAAACTTGCCTCAAGATGAGATCTCACTGGGATCTAGAATCCCCTGAAGGGCCGTCGAAGACTACGACGTTGATAGGTTGGGTGTGTAAGCGCTGTGAGGCGTTGAGCTAACCAATACTAATTGCCCGTGAGGCTTGACCATATAACACCCAAGCAATTTGCTCATGCAGATTGCGGTGGTGAAGATGACACGAACCGAAAGTTCGCACTGTTCACAAAGCATCACAACTATCACATATCCGAATTCGCTGGGCTGTCCATCTGGACATTCTGGCTACAGAATTTCTTGACGACCATAGAGCATTGGAACCACCTGATCCCATCCCGAACTCAGTAGTGAAACGATGCATCGCCGATGGTAGTGTGGGGTCTCCCCATGTGAGAGTAGGTCATCGTCAAGATTCATTTCGCAAAACCCCTATCTGCGCATGCAGGTAGGGGTTTTGTCTTTCTGCCGCTCAAACATCAGCCGTACGCCGCTCCTACAGCATTCGCGCAACCAAGCCATCATGAAATGTCCGTCATGTATGCCTGCTGCAGCACACCACAGTGCTACGCTCGCGAAAACACTCTGCACGGATAATCACCATGGAAATGAACTGGCACCAGGCCCTCCAAGAAAGCCTGAGCTGGCTGGCGATCGCCTCGTTCATCACCCTTGTCTGCTTCACTGCAGCCGCCACCCTGGCCGTACGTTGCACGCGCTGGGGCAGCCAGTTCTGGCAGCTTGCGGGGCCTTATTTCAGTTTCAGGCGCAGTTGGCGGCCGCTGCTGGTGTTTGCGTTGCTGCTGATACTGACGCTGTTCTCGGTACGCCTGAATGTGCTGTTCTCGTTCTGGTACAACGGCTTCTACAGCGCCTTGCAGGCGCTTGACCAGGCGGCGTTTTGGTACCTTCTCGGGGTGTTCGCGGTCTTGGCCAGCATCCATGTGCTGCGCTCGCTGTTCACGTTCTACGTAAGCCAGGCGTTCAGCATTCACTGGCGGGTCTGGCTTACCAAGCGTCTTACCCGCGACTGGATGCACGGCGATGCCTACTACCGTGGCCAGTTCCTCGCCGAGCCGGTGGATAACCCCGACCAGCGCATCGAGCTGGACGTCAACGCCTTCGTCAACAACTCGGTGACGCTGGCCCTGGGGGCGGTCAGCGCGTTGGTATCGCTGGTGGCGTTTACCGGGATCCTTTGGGGGCTTTCGGCACCGTTGGCGGTGGCCGGGATTGAAATCCCCCGAGCGATGGTGTTTGCCGTTTACCTGTATGTCATCGTCGCCACCTGGATTGCCTTCCGTCTCGGCCGGCCGTTGATCCGCTTGAACTTCCTCAATGAAAAACTCACCGCCAACTTCCGTTACGCGCTGATGCGCCTGCGCGAGAATGCCGAAAACATCGCGTTCTACCAAGGGGCCCAGGTTGAGCGTAGTACGCTGCTGGGCCGCTTTGGCGCGTTGATCATCAATGCCTGGGCGCTGGTATTCCGAAACCTGAAGTTCAGCGGTTTCAACCTGGGCATCAGCCAGGTCGCCGTGGTATTCCCGTTCATTTTGCAGGCGCCACGCTTTTTTAGCGGGGCAATCAAGCTGGGCGATGTCATGCAGACGTCCCAGGCATTCGGCCAGGTGCAGGACTCGTTGTCGTTCTTCCGTGAGTCGTATGATGCTTTTGCCCAGTACCGCGCCACGCTTGACCGTCTCACCGGGTTCCTTGATGCGAACGCGCAGGCGAGCGCCTTGCCGCGTGTCCTCACGCACGAGCAGGCTCATGCCCTGGATATCGCCCGCTTGCAGGTGCTGCGCCCTGATGGGCACGCCCTTATCGCCGACCTGAATCTACGCCTGCACGCCGGTCAGGCGTTGCTGATCAAGGGGCCGTCGGGCAGTGGCAAGACCACGCTGTTGCGTGCGTTGGCGGGCCTCTGGCCGTACGCAGAGGGCCAGGTCAACCGGCCGACGGGTCATCAGGCGATGTTCCTGTCGCAGCGCCCGTACTTGCCGCTGGGTGACTTGCGTACGGTGATTGCCTATCCGGCAGCCAGCAAGGCTGAGGATGCCGCGCGCATGCAGCAGGCGTTGCGCCAGGTCAACCTGGCCCACCTGGCTGAGCGTCTCGACGTCAGTTGCGACTGGTCACATATCCTTTCGGTGGGTGAGCAGCAGCGCCTGGCGTTCGCCCGGGTGCTGTTCAACCGGCCTCAGGTAGTGTTCCTCGACGAGTCCACCTCGGCCATGGATGAAGGGCTCGAGCACACGTTGTATTCGTTGCTGCGCTCGGAAATGCCGGGTGCGTTGCTGGTCAGTGTTGGCCATCGCAGCACACTCGCAGGGTTCCATACACATCGGCTCGAGGTCGATGGGCATGGCGGCTGGTCTTTGCTTGAACAGCGACCCGCATTGGCCTAGCGTACCTTTGTGCGCAACAGCGTCACTCCCAACAGCGTGGCGCTGGCGAACCCTGCGCCGACCAGAAAGGTGGCCTGGAACCCTGCACCGTCCCATAACAACCCGGCTACCACGCTGGCTGCCAGCAGCGCCACACCGGTCAACAGGTTGAACACACCGAAGGCAGTACCGCGAAGGTTGGCGGGTGCACTGTCGGCGATCATCGCCGCGAAGATGCCCTGGCTGAAGCCCAGGTGCAGGCCCCAGGCAGCAACCCCCAAGGTCAGCCCGGCCCAGCCCGGCAGCAGGGCCAGCAACAGGTCGGCGGCCATCAGCAACCCCAGCCCGGCCAGCAATACACCGCGGCGGCCGACCCGATCGGAAAGCACCCCGGCAGGGTAGGCTGACAGTGAATAGGCCAGGGCCATCAGTACCAGGACCGCCGGCGCCCACAACGGTGCCAGGCCCATGTCCTGGGCGCGTAGCAGCAGGAACGCCTCACTGAAGCGGGCCAGGGTAAACAACGTGGCCAGGCTGATCAGGCGCCAGTAGGCTGGCCCCAGACGGACCAGTTCGCGCAGTGCCAGCGGCGCACGCACCGGCCGTGTCATGGTCGGTGTTTCAGGTTCGCGAACGAAGGCAACGAGAATGTAAACCGCCACGCATGCCGGTATCACCGCCACCCAGAACACCGTCTGGAAATGGCTTGCGGTCAGCCACATCAGCCCTATAGCCAGTAACGGTCCGAGGAAGGCGCCCACAGTGTCGAGCGTCTGCCGCAGGCCGAACGCGGCGCCGCGCAATTCGGCGGGCGTGATATCGGCCACCAGCGCATCGCGCGGCGCGCCACGGATGCCTTTGCCGACCCGGTCGACGAAGCGCGCCGCAGTCAGCCACTCCAGGCCGGAGGCCAGGGGAAATACCGGTTTGGTAAGCGCACCGAGGCCATAGCCCAGTACCGTGAGCAGCTTGCGTTTGCCCATTCGGTCGCTAAGCGCGCCCGAGAACAGCTTGGTGATTGACGCGGTGGCCTCGGCAATGCCTTCGATGACACCCACCGCCAGCACTGATGTGCCGAGCACGGTGACCATGTACAGGGGGAGCAGGGCGTGGATCATCTCCGAGGAGATGTCCATGAACATTGACACGAAACCCAGCGCCCAGACGCTTCGGGGGATCTTGGCCACGCTTCTGGCGGTGCTCGCCGGGCTGCTTTCTTCATTGCTGCGCATCAGGGGTCTCTGAACAGTTGCCACGTTCGAAACTGTAGGTGGCAACGTGCTGGATGCAAATCACCAGGGCCACAGGCCGCCATGCGGCCCATCGTGGTCTGCAGACTTCGATACCCAGCTCGCGGTGGTGCCAAAGGCCGCGCGTTTAGCAAAGTTCCGTTACAAACATGTAAACTTCGTAAATAAGATTTAAACCCATTTGAGAATCCCTATATTTACCATCCCTGTTGGCCGCCAAACTGTGTTTGCGGGGCCGGTGGGCGAAGGGCTCCCGGTTCCGACAGGGATGTGCCTTTTCGCTCATGATTCGCAGGAGATGTACCCATGCAGTGCAGAACTTCACCCAACAGGCTCGCCCTGGCGTTTGTCGCGCTGGCGTCGCCGGCCATGATGGCCACTGCAGCAGAGGCTGATGAACGGCCCGTGGGTGAGGTGCTGGAGGTACCGGTCGCGGACAATGCTCTGTTGATCCAGGACACCCTTATCACCGCTGAGCGCGAGGCGCGCCAGGCACTGGGCTCTTCGGTCATTACCGCCGAGGACATCAAGCGCCACCCGCCAGCCAATGACCTGTCCGACATCATCCGCCGCGAGCCGGGGGTCAACCTCACCGGTAACAGCGCCAGTGGCGCACGAGGCAACAACCGCCAGATCGACCTGCGCGGCATGGGCCCGGAAAACACCCTGATCCTCATCGACGGCAAGCCGTCCAGCGCGCGCAACGCCGTACGCTATGGCTGGAACGGCGACCGCGACACCCGTGGCGAGACCAACTGGGTACCAGCCGAAGCGGTCGAGCGCATCGAGATCCTGCGTGGCCCGGCGGCCGCGCGCTATGGCTCCGGGGCCATGGGCGGGGTGGTCAACATCATCACCAAGCGCCCCACGGACGAGCTCAAGGGCAGCATCAGCCTGTACACGCAGTTGCCGGAAGACAGCGCCGAGGGTGCCAGCCGCCGTGCCAACTTCAACCTGGGTGGTGGCTTGACCGATAACCTCGGTTTCCGCCTGTACGGCGGCATGGCCAAGACCGACGCCGACGACCTGGACATCAATGCCGGGCACGCGACCAGTGCACTGGTGGCAGGTCGCGAAGGAGTACGCAACAAGGACCTCAACGGGCTGCTGAGCTGGAAGCTGAACGACGAGCACCGGCTCGAAGCCAGCGCTGGCTATAGCCGCCAAGGCAACATCTTTGCCGGCGACACCATGAACAGCAACGGCGGTGGCGACGTTGACTTCGTTTCCAGCCTTTACGGCCATGAAACCAACGTGATGCAGCGCAGTACCTACGACCTGACCCACCTGGGCGATTTCAGCTGGGGTACCAGCAAGACCTCGCTGGCGTATGAATACGTACGCAACTGGCGCCTCAACGAAGGCCTGGCAGGCCGCACCGAAGGCGCCCCGAACGCAGAGGGCGCGGCCATGTCACGCCTGCGCAATACCCGCCTCAGCAGCGAAGTGAACCTGCCGTTCGCCACCGGCAATACCGAGCATGTCCTGACTCTGGGCGGGGAATACCTGTACGAAACCCTCAACGACCAGGGTTCGTTGCGCCCGCAGAGTTCGGACCCTGCCGGCGACGCTGGGCTGGTCGGCTTCGATCGCAGCAGCTCGAAGATGACCGCGCGCAGCTATGCGCTGTTCGCCGAAGACAACATCATCGTCGGCGACACCACCATTACGCCAGGCCTGCGTTTCGACCATCACGAAATGTTCGGCGACAACTTCAGCCCCAGCCTGAACCTGTCGCACAAGTTGACCGAAGCACTGTCGGTCAAAGGCGGTATCGCGCGCGCCTACAAGACCCCGAACCTGTACCAGTCCAACCCCAACTACCTGCTTTACAGCCGCGGCAACGGGTGCAGTGTGCAGCAGACCAACAACGGTGGCTGCTACCTGCAGGGTAACGCCGACCTCAAGCCCGAGATCAGCGTCAACAAGGAAATCGGCCTGCTGTACGACCGCGGCACCTGGCGCACCAGTGCCACCTACTTCCGCAACGACTACAAGAACAAGATCATCGGTGATACCGATGTGCTCTACACCATCGGTACCGGCAGCCGCGTGACCCAATGGGACAACGCCGGCAAGGCGCGGGTGGAGGGCATCGAAGGCAACTTCTTCATCGAGCTGACGCCCACCCTGGACTGGAACACCAACCTGACCTGGATGCTCGACAACGACAACCGCGAGACCGGCGAGCCGCTGTCGGTGATTCCGCAGTACACCGTCAACACCACCCTCGACTGGCGCGCCACCGAGCAGCTGTCGTTCCAGGTGGCGGGTACTTACTTCGGCAAGCAGAAGTCGCCGACCTACAACTACCGTACCCAGGAAAACTACGACCAGGCTGCGCAGCAGGACGTCGAGGCCTACGGCCTGGTGGACGTGAGTGCCGGGTACAAGTTCAACGCCAACTACGACGTGCGGGTGGGGGTGAACAACGTGTTCGACAAGCAGATACTGCGCGGTGGCAACGCCAGCAGCTCGGGTGCCAACACCTATAACCAGCCGGGCAGGGCGGTGTTTGCTGCGCTGAATATCAACTTCTGAGCCAAGGGTCGCTGCGCGGACCATTCGCGGCTTTATCCGCGAATGGGCCTACACATTGTTCAAGGAAGCGAAATGACTCGATCCCCCGCCTGGCTGCAGATTCTCTCCCGCAGCAGCGCCGCGCTGCTCGGCGGCTACGCCGTCAGCTATGCCGCCAGCGCTTGCCTGGCCCGCATCCTGCCGCTGGCTGCCACCGATGCAGTCATTGTCGCGACTCTGCCGGCGTTCCTGTTCTACACCGCCGCGATCCTCTGGGCGTTTGCCTGCCGTGATGCCCTGCGCGCCTGGGCGCCACTGGTGCTGGCGGCGCCCCTGAGCCTGATCGGCTTCTGGCCGCAGGTACTGGAGTGGCTGGCATGAAGAATACCTTCACCCAATCGATGGCCTGGCTGCACACCTGGTCCGGTCTGATCTTCGGCTGGCTGCTGTTCGCCATCTTCGTCACCGGTACCCTGGCGGTGTTCGACAAGGAACTCAACCACTGGATGCAGCCGGAAATACCGGCCAGCCAGGTGTCGCAGGCCGACGCTGCCGGGCGTGCCATCGCCTACCTGCAGGCCCACGAGCCACAGGCGGCGAACTGGGGCATCAGCCTGCCGAGCGAGCGTTCGCCGGGGTTGCGCGTGTCCACCGGCGAACGACGCCACGCTGGCGGGGTACAGCTCGATCCGAACACTGGCGAGGTGGTGGAGGTACGCGACAGCGTCGGCGGCAACTTCTTCTTCCGCTTCCATTTCACCCTCGACCTGCCGCGCAATTGGGGTATCTTCGTGGTCGGCGCACTGGCGTTGGTGATGCTCGCGGCGCTGGTGACCGGCATCGTGGTGCACAAGAAGTTCTTCAAGGAGTTCTTCACCTTCCGGCCGAACAAGGGCCAGCGCTCGTGGCTGGATTTCCACAACGCCAGCGCCGTGCTGTTGCTGCCGTTTCATCTGATGATTACCTACACCGGCCTGGTGATCTTCATGCTCATCTACATCCCTGCGGGGGTGGATGCGTTATTCGCCGGTGACACCCGCGCCTACTTCAAGGCTCAGGGCAATACCCGCCTGGAGCAGCCCCGTGGCCTGGCCAGGCAGCCGGCGGCACTGGTCGATGTGGCGCCGCTGCTAGCCCAGGCCGAGGCGCGGCTGGGCCCGCTGGGCGGCCTGAACATCCGCAACCCTAATACGGCAGCGGCGCGTGTCGAGATCCGCCCCGCGCTTGGCAACCGCATCGCCTTGGCCAAGGGCCAGGCGATGGTCTTCGATGGCATCAGCGGGCAATTGCTGAGCGACGTTCCCGAGTGGCGTGCGGCGCCCCTGACCCAGCGGGTCATGGTCGGCCTGCACTTTGCCCAGTTTGGCGGCTACCCGATGCGCTGGCTGTACTTCATCTGCGGGCTGGTCAGCTGCCTGATGATCGCCAGCGGCCTGGTGCTGTTCTGCGTAAAGCGCGGGCGCAAGTATGCCAATGCCAGTGCCGACGCTTCGGCACGGCGCTGGTACCGGCTGGCCGAGGTGTGCAACGTCGGCTTCGTCAGCGGCCTGTTGTTGGCGTGCGTTGGGCTGCTATGGGCCAGCCGCCTGCTGCCCGTGGAGCTGCTGCAACGGGAAAGCTGGGAGGTGCGGGTATTCTTCGGCGCATGGCTGCTGGGCCTGCTGCATGCCGGCATCAGGCCGGCATGCCAGGCGTGGGTCGAGCAGCTGCTGCTGACGGCATTGCTGTGCATTGGCCTAGGTGTGTTTGGCGGGCTTGAAGATGCGATGCGCCTGGGCGTAGTGGCGTGTGCGCTGGTGCTGGGGGTATTGCTTGGGCTGGTGGCCTGGCGGATAAGCCAGACTCAGCCGGAGGCGTTGAAGGCAACGGCGGGTCGGCAGATGGAGGCTGAAGCATGATGCTGTGGATCACAGGCGGCGTGGTGTTCGCGTACGCTGGCATGCTCGGGCTTTGCCAAGGGCTTGAGCGGCATTACAAGCAGGTATGGAACCGGCCCTGCCCACGTGCCTTGCGTATTGGCTTGCGAGGCGCGGGATGGCTGGCGCTGCTGGCCAGCCTGGTGCTCTGTGCCCAGGCTTGGGGCTGGGCCATGGGGCCGGTGGCCTGGTTTGCAGTGCTGTCTTTGGTGGGGGTGGTGCTGGTGATGCTACTGCCGTACTGGCCGCGGTTGGCGGTGGGGTTGGTGCTGGCGGTGCCGGGATGGGGGTTGGTGTCAGTAGTTGCCTGATCTGCGCTCATCGCGGCCAGCTTCGACATTGCTGCAGCAGCGTGCTAAACCATGCTCCCCCAGCACGCGCGAGAGAATACCGGTGAAAGCCGTCCGCCTGACCCTGATCTGCCATGCCCTGACCCAGGCCCAGAAGACCGGGCGCCTGCACTGTGTGGATGATGGCATCCTGCCGTTGACCGGGGCACCATGCCTCAACCTGGCAGGAATGCAACTGCTGACGGCCCCAGAGCGCCGGGCCTGCGAGACTGCAGCATGGATGGCCGGGCCGGCGCAGGTCGAGCCGGCATTGGCCGATTGCGACCTGGGGCGTTGGCAGGGTTTGACCTTGAAGCACTTGCAGGCCGAGCAACCGCAGGCGTTGGCCGAGTGGCTGGAAAATCCAGCCAGCGATGTGCACGGCGGCGAGACGTTTGTCGAGCTGCGCCGGCGTCTCGCTGGCTGGTTGGGCGGCTTCGATCAGCCAGGGGAATGGTGTTGCGTCACACACCCTTTGGTCATCCGGGCAGTGCTCATGAACCTGATGGACTGCCCACTTTCAGCCTTCCATGCGATTGACGTACTGCCGCTTTCCCGGTTGCAACTGAGCCGTGCAGGCCGTTGGCGATTGCGCATCGTATAAGGCGCGCTCTGCCTTCAGAAAGCCAGCTTGTAGCCGATCAGCAACAGCATCGCCGCCAGGCACGGGCGCAGCACACGGTCGGAGATGCGCCCGGTGAGGTGGCTGCCCAGATAGATGCCCGGCAGCGAGCCCAGCAGCAGATAGCCCAGCAGCGACCAGTCCATGTTGCCCATGCCCGCATGGCCCAGGCCTGCTACCAGGGTCAGTGGCACGGCGTGGGCGATTTCGGTACCGACCAGGCGGCGGGTGACCAGGAACGGGTACAGCAGGAACAGCGCCACGGTACCGAGTGCGCCTGCACCGATGGAGGTGAGCGTGACCATCACCCCCAGCACCACGCCGGTCAGCACGGTCAGGGTGTTCAGGCTGCGGTCGCTGAGGTGGTAGTGGTCACCGGCATGGCGGTTGGCGAAGGCCTGCAGGCGCGATTTGAACAGGATGGCCAGCGCAGTGAGGATCAGCACCACGGCAAGGCCTTGCTTGATAATGGCGTTGAGCGCCGAGGTATCGGTGTGCAGGGTGCTGAGGAACCACAGGGTCAGTGCAGCGGCGGGCACGCTGCCCAGGCTCAGATAGCCGGTGATCTTCCAGTCGATGTTCTTGTGTCGGGCATGCACCCATACGCCGCTGGCTTTGGTGATGGCGGCGTACAACAGGTCGGTGCCGACAGCGGTGGCCGGGCTGATGCCGAACCACAGCAGGATAGGGGTCATCAGCGAGCCGCCACCGACGCCGGTCATGCCGACGATGAAACCCACGACCAGGCCCGCAATGGTGAAACCGAAAGAACCTACATCCATACGCTACTCGACTGCCCAACTTTGCCCGTTATCGGATGCAGCCAGCATATAGATTTTTTTATAGCCAAATAGACTTGTTCGTTATTAGGTTATAACCGCGGCCGATCAGCGATCAGTCATCACCACCATCACGTGGGCAACGCCGCCGTCGTCGCTTTCCGACAGGTAGATGTGCCCCACCTGGCTGTCAAAATACGCCGTCTCCTGTGGCCCGATGCTCACCGCCTCACCGGTCTCGAACTCGATGCGCACACGCCCGCTCAGCACCAGCGCGAACTCCTGACCGGGATGGCGGATAAAATCGTCGAACTGGCCGCGTTCCCTGGCGATGATGCGGGCATAGGCCGGCGTCATGCGCCGTTCGGGAAAGTCGCCGGCAATCGGATAGTAATCATAGGTGCCGGTCGAATAACCCGCCGCTGCCGGCAATGAATCGACCACCACGGTCACCGGCACCGGGGCGCTCACCGTACCGCTGGCGCGTAGTAACTGGGCGATATCGACATTCAGTGCCCGCGCGGCAGCGGCAAGTTTTTCATAGCTGACCGACACCTGCGCCAGTTCCATTTTCGACAAGGTGGACAGCGGCACGCCACTGGCTTCGGACAATTGCTTGAGGGTCATCTGGCGTGCCTTGCGCACCTGGCGCAGGCGCTGGCCGACTACAGCGCGGTCTAGCAGGGGAAGGGCAGCGGGCATTCAGGGCTCTCGGCATGCGGCGTTGGTCGGGCATCTTACCTTGGACCCTTGCGCATTTCTAAATTCTCATATATTAGAATTCTCATAAATGATAATTAAGCTGGCAGGAGTGTGCATGATCCCGATCTACGACACCCTTATCATCGGTGCCGGCATTGCCGGTGCGTCGCTGGGCTATCGCCTGGGGGGTCAACAGCGGGTGCTGTTGCTCGAGCGCGAGTCGCAGCCTGGCTACCATGCCACCGGGCGCTCGGCGGCGATGTTCATGGAGGCATACGGCACCCCGCAGATCCAGGCCCTGACCCGCGCCAGCCGGGCGTTCTACCACGCCCCGCCGGCGGGTTTCTGCGAGCACCCGCTGCTGGAACCGCGTGGCTGCCTGTATGTGGCGAGCGTGGAGCAGCGCGAGCTGCTCGAGCAGACCCACGCGCAGAACGTGGCCAATGGCACCGAAGTCAGCCTGCTTGACCGCGACGCCGCGCTGGCCCTGGTGCCCAGCCTGCGAAGCGAGACCTTGGCCGGCGCGGTGCTCGAGCCGGGTGCCATGGACCTGGACGTGCATGCGCTGCATCAGGGCTTCTTGCGCGGCTACCGTGCTGCCGGTGGTGAACTGCGCTGCAATGCCGAGCTGCTCAGGGCCAGCTACCAGAATGACCTTTGGCAAATCGAGCTGGGCGATGGCAGCCACGTGCAGGCGCGCCAGCTGGTCAATGCCGCAGGTGCCTGGGCCGACCGCGTGGCCGAGCAGTGCGGCGTGGCACCGGTCGGCCTGCAACCCTGCCGACGCAGCGCCTTCACCTTCCCCGGCCCGGCGGACCACGACTTCGCCCGCTGGCCGGCCGTGATCGGCGTCGATGAAAGCTTTTACTTCAAGCCCGATGCCGGCCAGCTACTCGGGTCGCCAGCCAATGCCGACCCGGTCGAACCCCAGGACGCCGCACCGGAGGAATTGGATGTGGCCCTGGGCATCTACAACATCGAAGCCATGACCACCCTGGCGATCCGCCGCCCCAGCCACACCTGGGCCGGGCTGCGTTCGTTCGTCGCCGATGGTGACCTGGTGATCGGGTTTGACCCGCACGTCCCCGCGTTTTTCTGGCTGGCGGCCCAGGGCGGCTATGGTATCCAGTCGGCTGCAGGCGCCTCACGGCTGGCAGCCGACCTGCTGCTCGGCCAACCGCTGTGTCCCAGTCTTGTCCGCCAGGGGGTGGCCCCCGAGCGCCTGTCCCCGGCCCGTTTTCAACAACCGTGAAAGGAGCTTCCCATGAGCAATGACATCCAGCGTTTCCCCAGCAGCCTGCCGTTCCCGTTTTCCCGCGCGGTCAAGGCCGGTGGTTTTCTGTTCCTCTCCGGCCAGGTGCCAATGAGCAGCGCTGGCGAAGTTGTGCGCGGTGATATCCAGACCCAGACCCGCGCCGCCTGCGAGCGCATCGCCGACAGCCTGGCGGCCTGCGGTGCCAGCTTCGACCAAGTGGTCAAGGCCACGGTGTGGCTATCGGACATGAGCCACTTCGCCGGTTTCAACGAGGTGTACAAGGAGTTCTTCGGTGCCGCGCTGCCAGTGCGTTCCACCGTCGCCTCGGCGTTGGCGCTGGGCGTGGACGTGGAGATTGAAGTGCAGGCGTTTGTCGGCGACTCCTGAAACAGCGGTGCAGGAACGGGCTTGCCCGCGAAAAGGCCCTCAAAGGCACAACAACAATAAATCAGAGGTGCACATGAAAGAGCAGCTGAAGATTGCCGGCGCATTTGTCGGTGTGATTGTGGGGGCGGGGTTCGCTTCGGGGCGGGAACTGCTGTTGTTCTTTGTCGATTTCGGCCTGTGGGGGCTGGCCGGTGCGTTGGTCAGCGCCGCCTTGTTCACCTTCCTCGGCATGGCCCTGGCCGGGCTGGGCAACCGCCAGCAGGCGACCTCGCACAAGGATGTGATCCAGGCCATTTGCGGCCGGCACCTGGGCCGGTTCGTCGACTGGTTGATCACCTTCTTCATGTTCGCGGTCACCGTGGTCATGCTGGCGGGCGGTGGTGCATTGCTGGAGCAGCAGTTCGGCATCCCGGCACTGACCGGCAGCGTGCTGATGACGCTGGTGGTGGTGGGCATCGTGTGCCTGGACGTGCGCAAGGTGATCCTGGCCATTGGCGCCATCACGCCACTGCTGATCCTGGTGGCGTCGGCCATTGCGCTGTACGCGGTGTTCAGCCGTGAACAGAGTTTCGCCGCGCTCGATCAGCTGGCCGGCCAGCAGCAGGCCGGCACCCGCCACTGGTTGCTGGGGGCGTTTCTGTATGTGTCCTACAACATCGTCGCGGGTGCGCCGATCCTGGCCATTCTGGGTGGCTCGGCCAAGGGTGAGAAAACCGCCGTGTGGGGTGGCTTGCTCGGTGGTGCGGCATTGGGTGGCCTGATGCTGGTGATGAGTGCCGGGCTGTTGTCGCGCCTGGACAGCGTGGCCGACCTGCCGATGCCGATGCTGTCGATTGCCAGTGAAGTATCGCCGTTGCTGGGCCTTGTGATGTGCCTGATCATCTTCGGGATGATCGTCAACACTGCTGTCGGCACCATGTTCTCGTTTCTGTCGCGGCTGTTGCCAGCGGGCACGGCCAAGTTTCGCTGGGGGTCGGTGGTCACCGGGGTGGTGGCGTTTGGCTGCAGCCTGGTGGGGTTCATCAGCCTGGTGGGCGAGGTGTACCCGTTGTTCGGTTACCTGGGCTTTGTGCTGATGGCGGCCGTGTTGCTGGCCTGGGTGCGACGGGCTCGGGTGCGGGAAGCAGCTGTGGCTTGAAACGGGGCGATATCAACGGGCCTGTACCGGCGACAACAGCCATTGGCCGCTGCCGCCTGATGCCAGCGATTAGATCCTGAAGCTGCCCACCAACTGCTTCAAGCGCCCGGCCTGCTGCGCCAGCTGGTCGCAGTGGCGCAGGGTGTCGTTGAGGTTCTCCACCCCTTGCTGGTTCAGGGCGTTGATCTGGGTGATGTCCAGGTTGAGGCTTTCGACTACGGCAGTCTGCTCTTCGGTGGCGGTGGCCACCGACTGGTTCATGCCATCGATCTCGCCAATGCGCTGGGTAACGCTGGCCAGGCGCGCACCGGCCTGGTTGGCCACTTGCACGGTCTGTTCGCTGGAAACCTGGCTGGTGTTCATGGTGTGCACCGCTTCGCGCGAGCCCACCTGCAGGCTGGTGATCATGCGGTGGATTTCTTCCGCCGATTCCTGGGTGCGGTGCGCCAGGTTGCGCACTTCATCAGCCACCACCGCAAAGCCACGGCCGGCTTCACCGGCACGGGCCGCTTCGATGGCGGCGTTCAGCGCCAGCAGGTTGGTCTGCTGCGAGATGCCCTTGATCACGTCGAGGATCTTGCCGATCTCGTCAGTGCTGGCGTTGAGCGTTTCGATCTGCGCGCAAGACTCGCTGATGCGCTGCGACAGGGCAGTCATGGCACTGATCGCTTCTTCGACCACTTCACGGCCACCATGGGCCTGTTCGCTGGCGCCGCTGGCATGCTGGGAGGCATCGGCGGCGTTGCGGGCGATTTCCTGGGTGGCGGCACCCAGTTCGTTGATTGCCGCAGCCACGCTGTTGGTGCGCATGCTCTGCTCTTCAGAGCCGCTGATCGACGCGTTGGAGGCGCTGACCACTTTCTCCGACAGGTCATGCACCAGGCGGGTGGCGGATGACACTTCGCTGATGGACGCATGGATCCGTTCGACAAAGCGGTTGAACGAGGTCGCCAGTTCGCCGAACTCGTCCTTGTTCTGCACGGCCAGGCGACGCGTCAGGTCGCCTTCGCCCTCGGCGATGTCGCGCATGGCGCGGCCCATGGTGGTCAGCGGGCTCATCAGTACCGGAATCAGCAGGCCGAGCAGGCCGGCGATGGCCGCGACGGCAATCAACATGGCAATGATCGCCGAGGTGCGGAACTGGCTGAGCGCGGCGTAAGCCTTGTCCTTGTCGATCGACAGGCCGATGTACCACTGCGCCGATGGCAGGCCGGCCACAGGGGCGAAGGAGATGATGCGGTCCTGGCCATCGAGGGTGACATCCTGCATGCCGGCGGCAACCCGCAGGTTGCTGCCCGGGTAGATGTCCTTGAGGTTTTTCATCACCTGGTCTTTGTTCGGGCTGACGATCACCTGGCCATTGCTGTCGGCCAGGAAGGCGTGGCCGATGCCGCCGAAATCGACCGAGTTGATGATCTCGACCAGGGTGTCGAGGGTCACGTCGCCACCGACCACACCGATCAGCTGGCCATTGTCGCTGCTCTTGACCGGCGTGGCGATGGTTACCATCAGGCCGCCGACCGCGCCCTGGTAGGGGGCCGTCAGCACCGTCTGCCCGGCGCTGGCTGCGGCGCCATACCAAGGGCGCTGGCGCGGGTCGTAACCGGCGGGCATCTGGGTATCCGGGCGCTGGGTGAACACACCGTTGGCCTGGCCCAGGTAGGTGAACAGGAAATTACGCGTGTAGGAAGGCTGCTCGATCAGGCCGGCCAAGGTGTCGCCGGCGCCTTGCTGGCCGATGTCCTGGGCCAGGTTTTCCAGCACCAGGATGCGCCCGCTCATCCAGTTCTGCACGCTGCTGGCGGTCAGGGCACCGGATTGCTCCACCGAGGCTTCGATGTTCTGGCGGATGGTGTTGCGTTGCAGGTAGTCGTTGTAGAGCGTGAACAGGGCAAATGCCAGGACCACGACGCCGCAGGCGCTGAGCAGGATCTTGTGGCGAAATTTCAGGTTCATGTTTCGAGACCTTGAGCCAATGAGGGGAGGGCGCAGCGCGCTCATGACGCATTGCGGGGCCTATCGACCGGGATATCGGCTCAAGGGGTAAAATATTGAAGCGCCTACAGAAATTTCTTACAGGCGTTTCGACAGACGGTAATCATGGCTTGCCCAGTTGTTCGATCAACAGGCGTGCGGCCTGCTGCAGCGGCTGTTGTTTGCGCCAGAAGATGTGCACGGGTAACTGGAGTTCATTGCGTGTATTGCGAAAATCCAGACGTACCAGGCGCCCGCTGGCGATCAGCGGCGCTACCCGCGACAACGGCAGGTCGCCCCAGCCCAGGCCGGTTTCGACCATCTGCAGGGCCAGGTCGAAGCTGTCGGTAGACCAGTGCGTGGCGCCGATCAACGGGCGCGGGTCAGTCAGTGGCAGGTCACGGCTGCGTACCAGGATCTGCCGCACCCGGGTCAGGTCCTCCAAGTACTGGATGCGCCCCTCGCGCAGGGCGGGGTGGGCCGGCGACAGAGTTGCCACCAGCGACTCCATGCCGATGTGCTGAAAGCCGCGCCGGGCATCGACCTGCAGGCCGGCAAAGGCTACACAAAGGTCTACGCGGCCGCTGTCCAGCAACTGCAAGGCTTCCTCTTGCTGGGCGCTGAGCAGGGCGATGTCCAGCAACGGGTGACGCTCACCGAGGCGGGCAATGGCTGCCAGCAGCGGGCGGTGGTCGATGTCTGGCACCACGGCCAGCGTCAGACTGCTTTCCAGCCCCTGCGACAATTCCAGGGCATGTGCCTGCAGCAGCCCCAGCTGTTCGGCAATCAGTCGGGCGTGTGGCTCCAGGGCCAGCGCTTGTGCTGTAGCCCGAACTTCACGCGAGCCACGCTCGAACAGGCTGTAACCCAGTTCGGCCTCAAGGTTGCCAATGGCCATGCTCACGGCGGACGGCACCCGCTGCAGGGCTCGTGCGGCGGCAGAAAACGAACCGCGGTCAAGCACGGCGAGAAACAGCTGGATGTTGTCGCTGGAAAAATTCATGTCAGGCTCCTGTCAGTAGATCTGACAGCTGCTGACTTTTGCTGTCAAGCAGCGTGAAGCATTATCGCACCGCTTTTGTCATTCAGAGGAAACTCCCGATGCAGGGAATGAAACGCAAACTGGTCTACGTGACTTTCTATGAACTGATCGGGCTGTGCATGTCGACCCTCGGGCTGGCCTACCTGGCGGATACCCAGGCCTCCCATACCGGGCCGCTGGCGGTGATGATCACTACCATCGCCATGCTCTGGAACCTGATCTACAACACCCTCTTCGAGTACTGGGAGAGCCGCCAGGCCAAGCGTGGGCGCAGCGTGGCGCGGAGGGTGGCGCATGCCATCGGCTTTCAGCTGACCCTGGTGGTGTATCTGATCCCGCTGATCGCCTGGTGGCTCGGAATGACGCTGGTCGAGGCGTTGCTGGTGGACATGGCGTTCATTGTGCTGATCCCTTGCTACACCTTTGCCTACAACTGGGCGTTCGACCGGATGTTCGGGTTGCCAAATTCGGCCCTGGCCTCGGCCTGATCGGGCCGGCACAGGCAACCGCTAAGGCAGGCGGATGATCAAGGGTTCCTGCCGCTGCTTCACCGGCTGCTCCACACGTTGCTCAAGCGGCCGTGGTGCACTGGCCAGCAAACTGTCCTCAACCTGCCCCGACAGGTAATACACGCCCGCCATGGCCCCGCTCTGGCGGTTTTCCATCAGCTCTTGCCATTCCTGGTTCAACGCCACATTGAGGATCACCCGCAGCTGCTCGACCATCTGCGGCTGCTCGCGATCATGGGTCATCATCCCGTAGCCCGCCGCCGCAATCGAGATCATAGCACCCGCCACCTTGCCCACCGCTGACGCCACGGCACTGGCGATGCCCCGCGGGGCCAGGGTAGCCCCAAGCTTTTCACTGGCCTGGGTGGCCACCGAACTCAAACCCACATCGGTGTTACCCGGGCCTTTGCTGGCCTGCTGATGCAAATGCTGGCGCATGGCTTGCCAGGCCGGCTGCTGGTCCAGCGACTGGGCCCGCAGCAGCTGATACAGGCTGGCATTGCGTGCGTCCGGCGGCCCCAGGTTGATGGCGGGGATGCGGTTGAGGCGCTGGCTGAACTGCTCGGGCGGCGCGTTGTAGCGGCTGATGATGGCCGGTAGCTGTTGGCCGAGCAGTTGCAGATAGAGCTCGCAGGCACGGTCGCGAATACCCTCCGGGTTGATCTGCTCGGCCACCGGCTCGATCACCCGCTCGTGGTACTGCTCCTGCAGGTACAGCGCCAGGCGCTTTTCTGCAGGCTCCCGGCCCTTGCCACTGTCAAGCTTGTACCAGGCTACTTTCAAGGTCAGCCACTGCTGGGTCCAGTAGCCGGTGAACCAAGGGATGAAGTCGCTTTCGGTGCGTTGCTGCACCTGCTCCTTCCACACCCGCATCGAGCGCCGGGCATAGTCGTTGGCCGAGCCCGCAGCGCCGGCCGAGGCATCGATCAGATCCTGGTCGATGCGTTGCCAGGCGTCGGGGGTGAGCACCGCCGGCGGTGGTGGGGCAGGCGGGCGCTTGCCCGCGCAGGCGACAAGCGCCAGCAGCAGGCACAACAGCAGAGGGATACGAGAACTCACGCAACCGCCTCCCTGGTAGAGGCTGGGGTGGTTCTCGGAGTATAGGGTGGGGTTGCAGTCGCCGCTGCGCAGCCCATCGCCTGCCCGACGCGTTCCCTCTGTAGGAGCGGCCTTGTGTCGCGATGGGCCGCAAAGCGGCCCCAGGCTCTCAGCTGCGCAGCAGATATTGCCGGGGCCGCGTTGCGGCCCATCGCGACACAAGGCCGCTCCTACACAAGTAGCTGGATTGTGAATGGGTCATCCCAGGTCGAGCTTTTCTTCCAGGCGGTCCAGGTGCCTGTGCATCAGCCCCAATGCCGCTTCGGCGTCGCCTTGCTCCACAGCATCAATGATCGCCGCATGCTCTTCCCACGCGCAGTGGTCACAGCACGGTGACTCATAGCGCGCGATGATCAGCGAGGTCATCGGCACCAAACCGTTCAGAAACCGCGCCAGTGGCGCATTGGCGGCCACCTGCGCCAGTTTCAGGTGAAACTCCCCGCCCAGGCGGATCGCCGCGCAACGCTCGCCGCTCTCATGATGCTGGCGCTCACGCTCCACCAGTTGCCGTAGCTGGCGCACCTGCGCCGGCCGGGCGCGTTGGGTTGCCAGGGTGATCAGCGTGGTTTCGGCCAGGCGCCGGGCGCTGAGCACCTGGCGCGCCTGGTCCGGGTCGGGTGCGGCCAAGTGTGCGGTGTGGCTGGGGCGCTGCACCACCACCTGCTGGTCGGACAGGCGCCCCAGCACGCGACGGATCACGGTGCGGCTGACACCAAAGGCATGGCCCAGCGCCTGTTCGGGCAGCAGGCTGCCAGGCGGCAGGCGTTGTTCGAGAATGGCATCGAACAGCCGCGGGTAGATCTGCTCGGCCGACAGGCGGGTTTCGCCTGCCGCAAGCAGGGCAGGCAAGTGGGGGGCGGCGTTCATGGTCGCTCTCCTGGGGTCATGGATGCGGGTGTTCGTCCGGGATGTTCAGCGCTATGCCCATGCGCAGCCCTTCGGCCAGGATGTGCTGGCGCATCTGGGCACTGGCCTGGGCGCTGTTGCGTTCACGTATGGCACGTACCACGGCTTCGTTTTCTTTCAGCCGGGCCGCCAGGTGTTCGGGCGAGTTGCGCAGCATGTCGGCGCTTTGCTTGAGGGCATTGCCGGTCTGCTGCACCACGCTCTGGAAGATCGGGTTGGTGGTCAGGGCGAACAGCGCCTGATGGAAGGCGATGTAGGCCGAGACCCCGGCTTCGCTGTCATCGGCCTCCAGCGCTTCGCGCATGTCCATCAGGGTCAGGCGCAACTGGCCGATATCCTGGCTATTGGCTGATTGCGCCACCAGCCCGACGATGAACGGTTCAAGGGTGTAGCGCAGCTCCAGCACATCGGCCAGGCTGGCTGCGGCGCTGGTTTCCAGGCCCGGCTCCTGGGCGGCGGCGTCGGCATCCAGCACCAGCACGCCTTTGCCCGGCAACGAGCGCACCAGGCCCTGGGTTTCCAGCACGGTCACCGCTTCGCGCAGGCTTGGGCGGCTGATACCCAGTTGCTCGGCCAGGTCGCGCTGGCCCGGCAGCATGTCGCCGCTGCGCCATTGGCCACGGGCCAGGGCCTGGCGGAGCTTTTCCACCACTGAGTTGACGACGGTCGATGAGCTGATCACGGTTCGCTCCTGGAAGGGCCGGCATCAGTGCCGGCCACGTTCACTCAGAATTCCTGTTGATGGACATTGGGCTGTTTGCGCGGCGTGGGGGCGAAGCCGAGCTTGCCGTCGAGCACGTTCTGCGCACGTTCAAGGTCGATGTCCTTCTCCCAGCGGGCGATGGCCACGGTGGCGACGCAGTTGCCGATCAGGTTGGTCAGCGCACGGCCAATGCCCATGAACCAGTCCACCGCCAGCACCAGCACCAGGCCGACCACCGGAATCGCCGGTACCGCGGTCAAGGTGGCGGCAAGAATCACCAAGGCCGAGCCTGGGATGCCGTGAGCACCCTTGGAAGTCACCAACGACACCAGCAGGATGGTCAGCAGGTCGGTCATTTCCAGCGGCGTGCCAGTGGCGTTGGCAATGAACACGATGGCCAGGGTCAGGTAGATGGAGAAGCCGTCAAGGTTGAACGAGTAGCCGGTAGGGATAACCAGGCCGACGGTGGAGCTGCCGATGCCCAGGTGCTCTAGTTTGCGCATGATTTGTGGCAGCACGGCGTCGGAGGACGCGGTGCCAAGGACGATGGTCAGCTCTTCACGCAGGTACTTGATCAGTGGCAACAGCTTCAGGCCCGACAGGCGCATCACCGTGCCCAGCACGACCAGGACGAAACCGGCGCAGGTCAGGTAGAACAGTGCCACCAGGCCACCCAGGTGCTGCAGCGACTCCAGGCCGTACTTGCTGGTGGTAAAGGCGATGGCGCCGAATACGCCAATCGGCGCCAGGCGCACGATCATGCCCATGATCCGGAAGATCACATGGCTCAGTTCGTTGATCAACCGCGAAATCCCGGCGGCCGAGTCCCCGACCAGGTTCAGCGCACTGCCGAACAGCACCGAGAACAGCAGCACCTGCAGAATGTTGTTGTCAGCAAAGGCACCGATCACCGAGGTGGGGATCAGGTCCATGAAGAACGCCGTGGCACCGTGGATGTGCTGGCCACGCTCGGCCAGGCTGCTGGCATCGGCGCTGGACAGCTGCTCCAGGTGGATGTTGGCACCACTGCCAATGCCACTGCTGAAGGCGAAGATCAAGCCGATCACCAGGGCGATGGTGGTCAGCACTTCGAAGTAGATCACCGATTTCAAGCCGATGCGCCCGACCTTTTTCAGGTCACCCGCGCCGGAAATACCGCTGACCACCACGCAGAACACGATCAGGCCGATCAACATCTTGATCAGCTTGATGAAGCCGTCGCCGAGGGGTTTGAGTTGCAAGGAAAGGTCGGGGAAGCTGAGGCCGCAGGCAATGCCGAGGGCAAGGCCGAGCACGACTTGCAGGAATATCGAACGCGAGCACCATTTGAGCATGGAAGTGATCTCTGATCGGTGTCCTTGCTTCGGTAGCCGCACGGGGCGAAAGAGCGCAGGACTTAATTATTGTGGTCTTACCGGTTTGTTCAGCGCCAGGCCATAAAAGCGCGAAAAATCCCAGATTGCAAGGCTTTTTGGCCTTACCGGTCTGACCAGTTGTGGGGCAACTCGGCCCACCAGGCTCTAGTTCGGTGCGCACCGCAATCGGAATGCACAGAAAACAGTTCAGGGCATGGCCGGTGCCTGGTTACAGTTTGCAATCCGCTTGTAGCAATCCGCTTGCCAATCGCCGAGCCAGCCTCGACTTTTTTGATAACGCCATGATTCGTAAGGTTTATTTGCATTATGTGGCTGAAATCGTAGAATCCGCGCCCGACCGGGCAGTCAGCAACGGGCCGTTTGCGGGAAAATCCTCCCGACCCCGCCCCAAGCTGGCGCCTGGCGTTCAAATGAATGGAGTCTCATCGTGCGCCTCAACCTCCCGGTCACCCCGGTCGAGCAACGTTTCCCCCCTGGTCAGCGGCTGATTTCCGCCACTGATACCGCCAGCCTGATCACCTACTGCAACCCCGAATTCACTGCCATCAGCGGTTACAGCGAGGCCGAACTGATCGGCAGCCCGCACAACCTGGTGCGCCATCCGGACATGCCACCGGCGGTGTATGCGCTGATGTGGCGTTACCTGAAGGCCGGCAAGAGTTGGATGGGCATCGTCAAGAACCGCTGCCGCAACGGCGACTACTACTGGGTCAACGCCTACGTCACCCCCATCCTCGAAGGCGGGCGGGTGGTTGGCTACGAGTCGGTGCGGGTGTGCCCCACACGTGAGCAGGTGGCCCGCGCCGAGGCCCTGTATGCACGGCTGCGCAACGGCCAACCGGCCTTGTCGGCAGCGCACCGGCTGGGCTCGCTGGCTCAGGCCCTGGCCTTGCCACTGGCGGGTGGGCTGCTGGCGGTGGGTGCCAACCAGCTGTGGCCCGGCTTGCCGGGGCAGGGCCTTACAGCGGGCCTGTTCCTGGCCTACGGCTTGTGGGCGCGCAACGCCGTCGGACGGCAGTTGCAGCAGGTTGTGCAGGGCGCCGAGGGCACCTTCGCCGACCCGGTCGCAGCCTTGACCTACAGCGACTTGCCAGGTGCTGCGGGGCAACTGCAAGTGATGCTGATCAGTGAGGAGGCACGGCTGAAAACCGCGTTGACCCGCTTGAGCGACCTGGCCGGGCAAATGGCCGTGGCCGCCCATGATGCCGGGCAATTGTCACGCGGCACCGAAGCGGCATTGCTGGACCAGCGCGCCGAAACCGACCTCAGCGCCACGGCGATGAACCAGATGGCTGTTTCCATCGGCCAGGTGGCCAACCACGTACAGCTGACTGCCGCCGAGGCGCACACCGCGCACCTGCTGGCGGCGCAGGGCAGCCAGGTGGCCGATGCCAGTGGCGCGGCCATCCGCACCCTGGCCAGCACCGTGACCCAGATCAACCAGGCGGTCAGCCACCTGGCTGGTCAGACCGGCGCCATCGCCGACGCCGCCGGGATGATCCGCAGCATTGCCGAGCAGACCAACCTGCTGGCGCTCAACGCGGCCATCGAGGCCGCGCGTGCGGGCGAGCATGGCCGCGGTTTTGCCGTGGTCGCCGATGAGGTGCGGACACTTGCCGACAAGACCCGCCAGTCGACCTTGCACATCCAGGCCATCATCGACGCCCTGCGCAGTGGTGCCGAGGAGGCTGTGGAAATTGCCAGCCAAGGTATCATCGGGGCCGAGCAGGGCGTTGCCCAGGTGCAGGAGGCCCGGCAGGCACTGCATGGCATTCGTGACGCGGTGCAGCGTATCAGCGACATGAGCCAGCAGATGGCCACGGCCTCGCAGCAGCAATCGGCAGTGGCCGAAGACGTTTCGCGGCAGATCAATGGCGTGGCCGGCATTGCCCGGCACAGCGCCAGCAGCGCCAACGCCGCCGCTTCGCGTGGCGCCGAACTGGAGCAGGTGTGCGCCGGATTGCGTGCCCTGGTGGAGCGCTTCAACCGCTAAGGCAGGATGCTTTATGGATGACAACTACCGCGCGGCCGTGGATGCGGCTGCGATTTTTTCCGAAACCGACCTGCGGGGCAACATCACCTACGTCAACCAGCAGTTCTGCAGCATCTCGGGCTACAGTCGCGAAGAACTGCTGGGCGCCAACCACCGCATCCTCAACTCCGGCCTGCACGAGCCCGCGTTTTTCGTTGGCATGTGGCGGGCGCTGGCTGCGGGCGGGGTATGGAAGGGCGAGATCTGCAACCGCGCCAAGGACGGGTCGCTGTATTGGGTGGACAGCACCATGGTGCCGCTGGTCGACCCAGCCACCGGCCAGGTGCGCAAGTACGTGTCGATCCGCTTCGACGTCACCGAGAAGCGCCAGCTGCTGCATACCTTGCAGTGGCGGGTGGGCCATGATGTGCTCACCGGTCTGCCCAATCGTGCCTACCTGTCCGAACTGCTGAACCAGGCCTTGGCATACTCGCGCCAGGAGCACAGCCCGCTGGCGGTATGCATGCTGGACCTTGATGGTTTCAAGGCGGTCAATGACGGCTATGGGCATGCCATGGGGGATTTGCTGCTGATGGAGGTGGCGCAGCGGCTGAAGAACATCCTGCGTGGCGGTGATGCCGTGGCCCGGCTGTCGGGGGATGAATTCGTGCTGATCCTGCGCGATATGAATGACGACCGCCATCTGCATGGGGCCCTGCGTCGGGTGCTGCGCGCACTGGCGGCGCCCTATGAGGTGCGTGAACAGACCTTGGCGCTAAGTGCCAGCATCGGCGTTACCCTGTACCCCCAGGATGACGAAGACGCTGACACCCTGGTGCGCCATGCCGACCAGGCGATGTACGTGGCCAAGCAGCGCGGGCGCAACCGCTATCACCTGTTCGACGTGTCCCAGGAGCTGGAGCTCAAGGCCACCCACCAGACCGTGGCGCATGTGCGCCGGGCGCTGAACAACGGTGAGATGTGCGTGTACTACCAGCCCAAGGTCAACCTGCGCACGGGCCAGGTCCTCGGCTTCGAGGGCCTGCTGCGCTGGCAACGGCCCGGCCATGGGCTGGTGCTACCCGGCGACTTCCTGCCCTGGGTCGAGCAGACCGACCTGATCGTCGAAATCGGCGAGTGGGTGCTCGAACAGGCGCTGCACCAATTGCAGTCCTGGCAGCGCCAGGGCCGGTCTTGGTCACTGAGCGTGAATATTGCTGCACGGCATTTGCAGCGCAGCGACTTTGCCGAACGTTTGCAGCAACTGCTGGCGGCGTACCCCGAGGTGGCGCCGGCGCGGCTGGATCTGGAAATCGTCGAGTCGGTGGCCATCGACAACCTGCAGCACGTCAGCCGCTGCCTCGATGCCTGCCGTGCACTGGGCGTGTGCTTTTCGCTGGATGACTTCGGCACCGGTTATTCGTCGTTGAGCTACCTGAAGCGTTTGCCGACCCAGACGATCAAGATCGACAAGTCGTTCGTGCGCGACATCCTGCATGACCAGGACGACCTGGCGCTGACTGCAGCGGTGATCGGCCTGGCCCGGGCATTTGGCCGTGAGGTGATTGCCGAGGGGCTGGAGAGTGTCGAGCACGGCCGGGTGCTGATGGGCCTGGGTTGCGAGCTGGCGCAGGGGTACTGCATAGCCCGGCCGATGCCGGCGTCTGAGGTGGAGGCCTGGGCGCAGGCTTACCGGCAGCCGGCGCAATGGCGCGAGTGTTGAGTTGCCGGGCTTGCCGCCAGATCATCAGCCCCCACGCAGCCGCTTGTAAAGCGTGGTACGGCTGATCCCCAGCCTGCGTGCCACCGCCGACAGGTTGCCATCGGCTTGTGCCACCAGCACCTGCAAGTCCTCACCCTCGGTCGCAACCACCACCGGCACCTGCGACTCGGCCAGAAAACCCGCGGGCAGGTGTTCCAGCCCGACCGGGGCGTTGCCGGCCAAGGCCAGCGCTACCTGCAGCACACTCCCCAGTTCACGCAGGTTACCCGGCCAAGGGTGCTGGTCGAGCAGGTCGATAATGCCCGCTGGCAGCCGCGCAGGTTGCCCTGGGTCGCGGTAGCGCGCATGCAGCTGCTCTATCAATGCCCGCCGGTCAGCGCGCTCGCGCAGTGGCGGCAACACCAGCGCCAGGCCGGCGATGCGGTAGTACAGATCCTGGCGGAAGCGCCCGGCACGCACCTCGTCGGCCAGGTCGCGGTTGCTTGCCGACACCACCCGGATATCCACCGTCACCGGTTCGCCGCTGCCCAGCGGCTGGATGCTGCGCGACTGCAGTACGCGCAGCAGGCGGGCCTGGGTGGGCAGTGGCATGTCGCCGATCTCGTCGAGAAACAGGATGCCGTGGTCGGCCTTGCGGATCAGCCCCGGATTGCCCTTGTGGTGGGCACCGGTGAATGCCCCTTTGTCGTATCCAAACAACTCCGACTCCACCAGCTCGGCCGGGATTGCCGCACAGTTGACGGCGACCAGGGGCTGGTTGGCGCGGCTGCTGGCGCGGTGCAGGTCATTGACGAACACTTCCTTGCCGACGCCGGTTTCACCCTGTACCAGCACCGGGATGTCCTTTTCCAGCAGCAGTCCGGCCTGGGTCAGTGCCTTTTCCAGGCGCGGCTCGCCTTTGCAGCGGGAAGTGGCCGTGCGTGGGGGCTGCCACAGGCAATGAAAGCGGTTGCGCCCGGTGGCCTGCAGGGCGAAGGCCTGTTGCCGCGGATGGCTGAGCAATTGCTGCAGGGGCAACTGGAACAACTGCTCGATGTTCTGCTGCAGCGGGTTGCTGCCCAGCAGGCTGTCGGCCCGGTGATTGGCGGCCAGCACCTGCCCGCGCTCATCGAACACCAGCAGGCCGGCCCAAGGGCTGTCGAGGTTGTCGGAGGCGCTGTTGAAGAGCAGTTGCGCGTGCTGGTCGGCGTGCTCGGCGAGGATCAGGCGGTTTTCCAGGCTTTGGCCCATCATGCGCACCAGGCCCAGTGTCTGGCTGGCCGGCAGGTAGCCGTCACTGGCCACGTCCAGCCCCCCCACCAATCGCCGGGCGGCGTCGAACAGCGGGGCGGCGGCGCTGGACAGGTAGCGGTTCTGCCGCAGGAAGTGTTCGTCCTGGCCAACGTGGATCGCTTCGGCGCAGACCAATGCGGTGCCCAGGGCGTTGGTGCCCACGCCACGCTCGTGCCAATGGGCGCCGGCGCTGAACCCATGCTGCTGGCGTGGCTCGATGAACCGCCGCGAACCCCAGGTGTCGAGCAGGCAGCCGCTGGCGTCGGCCAGCATCACCAGGTAGCTGGCGTTGCCCAGCAAGTGCGTGTATTGCGGCAGCACCTCCTCGCGAGTCAGACGCAGGAGTGCCTGACGCCGCTCCAGCAGGGCACCGAGTTCGGCGCGGCTCAGGCAGTCGAAGTCCGGTGCGTGCTGGGGTTGCAGACCGTGTTCACGGCAGCGGACCCAGGAGGCCTGGATCAGCTGGGAATGGGTCGAAGCGGATGCGTCCATGGGCCTGTCCTGTGTGGTTATTGTCATGGGCCGACCGCTGTTCAGTGTTGTGCACGAGTGTTCATTGTCAAACCGGCGAGTGTTCAGTTGTGCAGCCATTGTGTTCACTTGTGAACCGGTGATTTGCCGGGCTTGCCGCGTTCGCCCCGGGCCAGAGCGGCGCGGCGCAACTGGCACGGAACTGGCTGTGCCCGGCAGACAACAACTACAGAAAGGCCACGCCATGTCCCTGGTGCTGGAGCAAGTCAGCCGCAGCGTCGACAGCCAGGCCTGGGTCGTCGATGCCTCACTGTGTTTCGAGCCTGGGTCGTTCAATGTGCTGCTGGGCCGCACCCTGGCCGGCAAGACCAGCCTCATGCGCCTGATGGCCGGGCTCGACCGCCCGGACTGCGGGCGTGTATTGATGGATGGCCAGGACGTGACCGGCGTGCCGGTGCGCCAGCGCAATGTGTCGATGGTGTATCAGCAGTTCATCAACTACCCGACCCTCAGTGTCTACGAGAACATTGCCTCGCCGTTGCGCCAGGCGCACATGGCCGAAGCGGAGATTCGCCGGCGGGTGCAGGAAACCGCCGAGATGCTGCGTATCGAAGCCTACCTGCAGCGCCTGCCACTGGAGTTGTCCGGCGGTCAGCAGCAACGCACGGCGATGGCCCGGGCGCTGGTCAAGGATGCCTCGCTGATCCTCTTCGACGAGCCTTTGGTCAACCTCGACTACAAGTTGCGCGAGGGTCTGCGCCAGGAATTGCGCGAGCTGTTTGCGGCGCGCCATTGCATCGCCGTGTACGCCACCACCGAGCCCAACGAGGCGCTGGCGCTGGGTGGCACCACCACCCTGGTGCACGAGGGCCGTATCGTCCAGAGCGGGCCCACCGCCGAGGTCTATCAGCGCCCTGGCAGCGTGCTGGCCGCCGAGCTGTTTTCCGAGCCGCCGATCAACCTGGTGCCTGGCCGAATCAGCGGTAATGAGGTGAGCCTGGCCCAGGCGGTGCACTTTGCCCGCAGTGCCGACTTGCAGCAGCTTGGCGAGGGCGACTACCGCTTTGGCGTGCGCCCCAGCCATATCACCCTGGTGCCGGCCCACGACGACGACCTGGAACTGGCGGTGTCGGTTGAGCTGGCCGAGATCAGTGGCTCGGAGACTTTCCTGCATGTGCGCAACGAACACTGGCGAATGATCCTGCACCTGCCAGGGGTTCACGAATACCAGGTGGACACGGCGATCCGCGTGTTCATCCCCACCCACAAGCTGTTCGTCTTCGACAGCACCGGTGCGCTGGTGCAGGCACCCGGCCTGCGCCAGACAAGGAGAGGGTGATGGCCGAAATTCGCCTGCGCCAACTGGCCCATAGCTATAGCCGCCACCCTGCCAGCGAGGCGGACTATGCCTTGCATGCGTTGGAACATGTGTGGGAGCAGGGCGGTGCCTATGCCTTGCTCGGGCCGTCGGGCTGCGGCAAGTCCACCTTGCTCAACATCATCTCCGGCCTGCTGACACCGTCCCATGGCGAGGTGTTGTTCGACGGCAAGCCGGTCAATCAGCTGTCGCCGCAGGCGCGCAACATTGCCCAGGTTTTCCAGTTCCCGGTGGTGTACGACACGATGACGGTGTTCGACAACCTGGCGTTCCCGTTGCGTAACCAGGGGCTGGACGAACCCCGGGTGCGAGCCCGGGTAGCGGAAATTGCCGAGGTACTCGACCTGGGAGCCGTGCTGCGCAAGAAGGCGCGCAACCTCAGCGCTGATGAAAAGCAGAAAGTTTCCATGGGCCGTGGCCTGGTCCGCGACGATGTGTCGGCGATCCTGTTCGACGAGCCGTTGACGGTGATCGACCCGCACCTGAAGTGGAAGCTGCGACGCAAGCTGAAGCAGATCCACGAGCAGTTCAACATCACCATGATCTATGTCACCCACGACCAGCTGGAGGCCTCCACCTTCGCCGACAAGATTGCGGTGATGCACGGCGGGCGCATCGTCCAGTTCGGCACGCCGCGCGAACTGTTCGAGCGGCCGCGGCACACCTTCGTTGGCTACTTCATCGGCAGCCCGGGAATGAACCTGATCGAGGTACGCGCCGACGCCCAAGGGGTGGTGTTCGGCGATGTTCATCTGCCGCTGCCCGACGGCCTGCGAGAACGCTTGGCGAGCACTGCAGGCGGGCGCTTGCAGGTCGGTATCCGGCCCGAGTTCGTGCAGCTGTGGGACAGCCCGCTCGACAACACCTACCCGGCCCAGGTGCTGGATGTCGAGGACCTGGGCACCTACCGCATCGTCACGCTGGAACTGGGCGGTGTGGCGCTGAAAGCGCGCTTGAACGAAGACCGCCCGCTGCCGGAGGGGCGGGCCTGGGTCAGCCTGCCGGCGCAGTGGCTGATGCTGTATGTCGATGACCTGCTGCTGGAGCCAGGGCCATGAACAAGGTGCACAACAACAAAGCCTGGTGGCTGGTGCTGCCGGTGTTCCTGCTGGTGGCATTCAGTGCCGTGGTGCCGATGATGACGGTGGTCAACTATTCGGTGCAGGACATCTTCGACCAGTCCAACCGCTATTTCGTCGGCGCCGACTGGTACCGCCAGGTGCTGCGCGATACGGCGCTGCACGACGCGCTGCTGCGCCAGTTCATCTATTCCGCCTGCGTGCTGCTGATCGAGATTCCACTGGGCATCGGCATTGCCCTGACCATGCCCACCAGAGGGCGTATGGCCTCGGTGTGCCTGATCGTCATGGCCATCCCGTTGCTGATCCCGTGGAACGTGGTGGGCACCATCTGGCAGATCTTCGGCCGCGCTGATATCGGCCTGCTCGGCGCCACCCTGGCCAAGCTCGGGGTCAGCTACAACTATGCCGGCGACCCCTTCGACGCCTGGCTCACCGTGCTGGTGATGGACGTGTGGCACTGGACTTCGCTGGTGGCATTGCTGTGCTACTCGGGGCTGCGGGCGATCCCCGACGTGTACTACCAGGCCGCGCGCATCGACCGCGCCTCGGGCTGGGCGGTGTTCCGCCACATCCAGTTGCCCAAGCTGAAGAACGTGCTGCTGATCGCGGTGATGCTGCGCTTCATGGACAGCTTCATGATCTACACCGAGCCCTTCGTGCTGACCGGCGGTGGGCCCGGCAACGCCACCACCTTCCTCAGCCAGACTCTCACGCGCATGGCCGTGGGGCAGTTCGACCTGGGCCCGGCGGCGGCGTTTTCGCTGGTGTACTTCCTGATCATCCTGCTGGTGTCGTGGCTGTTCTACACAGCCATGACCCATGCCGACAAGGAGTAGGCCGTGAGCACACGAAAATCGCTGGCGCTGCTGCTGTATTTCTTCTTCCTGCTGGTGCCGATCTACTGGCTGCTCAACATGTCGTTCAAGAGCAACACCGAGATCCTCGGCGGCCTCACCCTATGGCCGCAGGCGTTTACCCTCGACAACTACAGGGTGATCTTCACCGATGCCAGCTGGTACAACGGCTACCTCAACTCGCTGTACTACGTGTGCCTGAACACGCTGATTTCGCTGCTGGTGGCGCTGCCGGCGGCCTATGCCTTTTCGCGCTACCGCTTCCTGGGTGACCGCCACCTGTTCTTCTGGCTGTTGACCAACCGCATGGCGCCGCCGGCGGTGTTCCTGTTGCCGTTCTTCCAGCTGTACTCGTCGATTGGCCTGTTCGACACCCATATCGCCGTAGCCTTGGCCCACTGCCTGTTCAACGTGCCCCTGGCGGTGTGGATCCTCGAAGGATTCATGTCCGGCGTACCCAAGGAAATCGACGAAACGGCCTACATCGACGGCTACAGCTTTCCGCGCTTCTTCGTGAAGATCTTCATTCCCTTGATTGGCTCCGGCATCGGCGTCACGGCGTTTTTCTGCTTCATGTTCTCCTGGGTCGAGCTGCTGCTGGCGCGCACCCTGACTTCGGTGAATGCCAAACCGATTGCCGCAGTGATGACCCGCACGGTGTCGGCTTCGGGCATCGACTGGGGCGTGCTGGCAGCGGCGGGGGTACTCACCATTCTGCCCGGCATGCTGGTGATCTGGTTTGTACGCAACCATGTGGCCAAGGGCTTTGCCCTGGGCCGGGTGTGAGGAGGGAAACCCATGGAGTGGATGGCCTGGACCCTGCCGACGGCGCTGTTTTTTGCCGCCGTTGGCATGCTGCTGCTGGGCATGACCCTGCTCGAACTGCGCCGACCCTGTGTGCAGCGGCGGGGCTTTCTGCCGTTGGTCACCAGCCGGGGTGATCGTCTGTTCATCGGCCTGCTGGCCAGCGCCTACCTGCATCTGCTGGTGGTCGGTGTCAGCGAGTGGCCATTGTGGGTGGCCTCGCTGCTGTCGCTGGCGTGGCTGCTGGTGGTGCTGCGCTGGGGCTGAGCGAATGGCCCTGTGGGATAACTGAAACGGGAGATCACAATGTTCGATAACAAGCACAACAGGCGACATTTGACCCTGGCCGCATTGCTGGTACTGGCCAGCGTGCAGGGCACTGCCTGGGCCGACCAGTACGAAGATGCGGCAAAAAAATGGATCGGCAGCGAGTTCAAGCCATCGACCCTTACCCCTGAACAGCAGCTGGCCGAGTTGCAGTGGTTCATCAAGGCGGCCGAGCCGTTCCGTGGCATGAAGATCAACGTGGTCTCGGAAACCATTACAACCCACGAATACGAGTCCAAGGTGCTGGCCAAGGCGTTCAGCGAGATCACCGGCATCCAGCTGACCCACGACCTGCTGCAGGAAGGCGACGTGGTGGAAAAACTGCAGACCCAGATGCAATCGGACAAGAACATCTACGACGGCTGGGTCAATGACTCCGACCTGATCGGTACGCACTTTCGCTACGGCAAGGTGGAATCGATCACCGATCTGATGGCCAACGAAGGCAAGGACTACACCTCGCCGACCCTGGACCTGAAGGACTTCATCGGCATTTCCTTTACCACAGCACCTGACGGCAAGGTCTACCAACTGCCCGACCAGCAGTTTGCCAACCTCTACTGGTTCCGTGCCGACTGGTTCGAACGGCCCGAGCTGAAAGCCAGGTTCAAGGAGAAGTACGGCTACGATCTGGGCGTACCGGTGAACTGGTCGGCCTACGAGGACATCGCCAGGTTCTTCAGCGAAGACGTCAAGGAAATCGACGGCAAGCGTGTTTATGGTCACATGGACTATGGCAAGAAAGACCCATCGCTGGGCTGGCGCTTCACCGATGCCTGGTTCTCGATGGCCGGCGGAGGCGACAAGGGCCTGCCCAATGGGTTGCCGGTGGATGAATGGGGTATTCGCGTGGAGGACTGCCACCCGGTGGGCTCCAGCGTGACCCGGGGCGGCGACACCAACGGCCCGGCCGCCGTCTATGCCACCCAGAAATACGTGGACTGGATGCGCGCCTATGCGCCCAAGGAAGCCCAGGGCATGACCTTCTCCGAGGCCGGCCCGGTGCCGGCCCAGGGCAACATCGCCCAGCAGATCTTCTGGTACACCGCCTTTACCGCGGACATGACCAAGCCTGGGCTGCCCGTGGTAAATGCCGACGGCACGCCGAAATGGCGCATGGCGCCGTCGCCGAAGGGCCCGTACTGGGAGGAGGGCATGAAGCTGGGCTACCAGGACACCGGCTCGTGGACCTTCTTCAAGTCCACGCCCGAGAAGCAGCGTCTGGCGGCGTGGCTGTATGCCCAGTTCGTCACCTCGAAGACCGTATCGCTGAAAAAGACCATCGTCGGTCTTACCCCGATACGCGAGTCGGACATCAACTCCCAGGCCATGACCGACCTGGCGCCCAAGCTGGGTGGGCTGGTGGAGTTCTACCGCAGCCCGGCGCGGGTGCAGTGGACGCCCACCGGCACCAACGTGCCGGATTACCCGCGCCTGGCGCAGCTGTGGTGGAGCCACATCGCCGAGGTGGCCAGTGGCGAGAAGACCCCGCAGGAAGCCCTGGATGGCCTGGCCCGCGACCAGGACCGTATGATGGAGCGCCTGCAGCGGTCCAACGCCCAGGCCGCCTGTGCGCCCAAGCTGAACCCGGAGAAGGATGCCCAGTACTGGTTCGACCAGCCCGGTGCGCCGAAGCCCAAGCTGGCCAACGAGAAGCCCAAAGGCGAGACGGTCAGCTACAACGAACTGCTGAAATCGTGGGAGGCGGCCAGGAAGTGATCGGCTGAATACCGCGCTGGCTTCTTCGCGGGTAAACCCGCTCCCACAGTGATATCCCTGTGGGAGCGGGTTTACCCGCGAAGAAGCCGGCACAACCGCGCAAAAAAAACGGCACCTGCCAGAGGTGCCGTTTTCACTTCACGCGGTATTACTTGTGCAGCTCTTGCGCCGCATACAGCGTGTTTTCCAGCAGGCACGCCCGGGTCATTGGCCCGACGCCGCCTGGCACCGGCGTGATCCAGCCCGCGCGCGGCAGGGCGGTCTCGTAGACCACGTCGCCGACCAGCTTGCCATCTTCCTGGCGGTTGATGCCCACGTCGATGACGATGGCGCCTTCCTTCACCCACTCACCTTTGACCAGCCCCGGCTTGCCGGCAGCCACGACCACCAGGTCGGCGCGCCCTACGTGGCCGGCCAGGTCCTTGGTGAAGCGGTGACATACCGTCACGGTGCAACCGGCCAGCAGCAGCTCCATGGCCATCGGCCGGCCCACGATGTTGGAGGCGCCGACGATGACCGCGTCCATGCCATACAGGTCCTGGCCGGTGCTTTCCAGCAGGGCCATGATGCCTTTCGGGGTGCACGGGCGCAGCAGCGGGATGCGCTGGGCCAGGCGGCCGATGTTGTACGGGTGGAAACCGTCGACGTCCTTGTCCGGGCGAATGCGCTCGAGCAGCAGCGAGGCATCGAGGTGCTCGGGCAGGGGCAGTTGCAGCAGGATGCCGTCGACGGCCGGGTCATCATTGAGGCGATCGATCAGCTCGGTCAGGGCGTGCTGCGTGGTTTCGCTGGGCAGGTCGAACGCCTGCGAAATGAAGCCGACCTCTTCGCAGTCCTTGCGCTTGTGCGAGACATAGACTTGGGAGGCGGGGTCGGTGCCGACCAGGATCACCGCCAGGCCCGGCGTACGCAGGCCTTGCTGGCGACGCTCCACGACACGTTGAGCGATCTGCTGGCGCAGGCTGGCGGCGATCGCCTTGCCATCGATTAGGTGTGCAGTCATAGACGCGTGATTAACCATCGAGAAGGAAACAATAAAGAGGGCGTATTCTCGCACGACCCGCGCCAAGGGCAAAGGCGGGTGGTCGGGCAAATCCCCTAACCCCTTAAATAATTTAAATTTTTTTGAAAAAGGTGTTGACGACTTTCGGGGTCGCCTATAAGATTCGCCGCACTTGTCGGGCACAGCCTAGCACTGGTTGGCTAAGTCGGGCAGAATGAGTGGTTTGGCAGTTATCTGCCAAGTTCTTGTTCGGTTAGACTTCAAGCTTAAGCGCCCGTAGCTCAGCTGGATAGAGCATCCGCCTTCTAAGCGGATGGTCGCAGGTTCGAGTCCTGCCGGGTGCGCCATTAGGCGGCATTGGCAAGCAAGTAGGCGGTAATGCAATATGGTGGGCGTAGCTCAGTTGGTAGAGCGCCGGATTGTGATTCCGGTTGTCGTGGGTTCGATTCCCATCGTCCACCCCATATTCTTCAAAGGCGCCTCGATAGTATCTGGCGCCTTTGTTTTAAGCGTTACGCGGACGTGGTGAAATTGGTAGACACACTGGATTTAGGTTCCAGCGGCGCAAGCTGTAAGAGTTCGAGTCTCTTCGTCCGCACCATGCTTCTGTAAGGTTGTACCGCAACACCGCAGCACTGCAATATGGTGGGCGTAGCTCAGTTGGTAGAGCGCCGGATTGTGATTCCGGTTGTCGTGGGTTCGATTCCCATCGTCCACCCCATATTTTTAGAAGGCGCCTTGGTCGAAAGACCGGGCGCCTTTTTGTTTTGGATTTTAGGTGGTTGAAGTGGGGCTCGGCCCCTGGCGCCCGTCGAGATATCGAGTTGGAATGACAAGGCGGTCGCGCGCAATTGGCACAGGCCGCATTGGCCCGAAACAAATGGAGCAGCCTTGTGCTGCGAAGCGCCGCGCGGGCGGCGCTCGATCTCACAGGTGCTGCCAAACCCAAGCCGATCCCCTGTAAGCCCAAACGCATCATTTCCCCCTTGCAATCCCCTAGTGGCACCCCAATAAAACCTGATAGATTTCAGCCGGTTGAAACACCGGCCCAGTTGCCCGGCAGAGGAACCGCCCAATGATCGCAAAAGAAGCCCGCCAGGCCCTGGCACTGCAGCGTTTTGCCGAAGCCAACCCGCAGCTGCTCGAGGAAATCAGCGGGCTGGATGCGCGTGAGCAGGCCCGGCAGATCGAGTGGGCGTTCGAGGATGCGGCCGATGAGCAGGGCCTGCAGCCCTGGGAGTTGGCACTGCAACTGATCGCCGAAACCCCGGAACAGCTGCAGGCCATGCGCCTGGAGACCCACCGCGAGGTGGCCGAGGCGCTGGGGATGGAGTGGGAAGAATACTGCCAGTTCAACGAAATCGACCCTCAATAAAGGAGGCGAATTCGGGGTTGGCAGTTGTTTGACAAGGTATTTCGGCGACAGGCCGCCCGGCGCGGCCTGCAGCCCCAATTGAGGCAGGCTCGGCGGCATCCCGTGCGGGCCTTGAAAGTTAATCGACCGGCGTAGTTTCCCGTCGTCCCGAGTGGGGTGACTTCTGCAGCGCGACTCACTAGAATGCTTGCCCTTGATTCTGGAGTCGGGCTAACGCCGGCTAACGTCTGTGCAACGAGGAATATCCATGCAAGTTTCTGTTGAAAACACTTCCGCTCTCGAGCGCCGCATGACCATCGCCGTTCCGGCCGAGCGCGTCGAGAACGAAGTCAACAAGCGTCTGCAGCAGACTGCCCGTCGCGCCAAGGTTGCAGGCTTCCGTCCTGGCAAGGTACCGATGAGCGTGATCCGTCAGCGTTTCGAAGCTGACGCCCGTCAAGAGGCTTTCGGTGACCTGGTCCAGGCTTCCTTCTACGAAGCCATCGTCGAGCAGAAGCTGAACCCGGCAGGTGCCCCGGCCGTTGAGCCGAAGTCCTTCGAAAAGGGCAAGGACCTTGAATTCGTCGCCATCTTCGAAGTGTTCCCGGAGTTCACCGTTGCCGGCCTCGAGTCGATCAACGTCGAGCGCCTGAGCGCTGAAGTGGCTGACGCCGACCTGGACAACATGCTCGAAGTCCTGCGCAAGCAGAACACCCGCTTCGAGGCCGTCGAGCGTGCTGCGCAGATCGACGACCAGGTCAACATCGACTTCGTCGGCAAGGTCGACGGTGAAGTGTTCGCCGGTGGTTCGGCCAAGGGTACCCAGCTGGTGCTGGGTTCCGGCCGCATGATCCCTGGCTTCGAAGATGGCCTGGTTGGCGCCAAGGCTGGCGAAGAGCGCGTTGTCAACGTGACCTTCCCAGAGGACTACCAGAACCTGGACCTGGCGGGCAAAGCTGCCGAGTTCACCATCACCGTCAACAGCGTTTCGGCGCCTGTGCTGCCAGAGCTGAACGAAGAATTCTTCGCCCAGTTCGGCATCAAGGAATCGACCCTGGAAGGTTTCCGCACCGAAGTTCGCAAGAACATGGAGCGTGAGCTGCGCCAGGCGATCAAGACCAAGGTCAAGAACCAGGTCATGGACGGTCTGCTGGCCGCCAACCCGATCGAAGTGCCGAAAGCCCTGCTGGAAAATGAAGTCAACCGTCTGCGCGTGCAGGCTGTTCAGCAGTTCGGCGGCAACATCAAGCCAGAACAGCTGCCAGTCGAGCTGTTCGAAGAGCAAGCCAAGCGCCGTGTGGTGCTGGGCCTGATCGTTGCCGAAGTGGTCAAGCAGTTCGAGCTGAAGCCGGACGACGCCAAGGTTCGCGAGATGATCGAAGAAATGGCCTCGGCTTACCAGGAGCCTGAGCAGGTCATCTCCTGGTACTACAAGAACGACCAGCAGCTGAACGAAGTCCGTTCGGTTGTGCTGGAAGAACAAGTTGTAGATACTGTTCTGCAGAAAGCGACTGTGACCGACAAGTCGGTCTCGTACGAAGAAGCCGTAAAACCAGCCCAGGCACCTGCCGAAGCCGAGTAATACGTTTCTCTCGTAGGAAACTCCACAAGCCAGCCTTCGCGCTGGCTTGTGCGTATTCAAGCCATGACTATTTGGGAGTGAGCGCAGGACATGTCCCGCAATTCTTATATTCAGCAGAGCTCTGACATCCAGGCCGCAGGCGGCCTGGTCCCGATGGTTATCGAGCAGTCCGCCCGTGGCGAACGCGCTTACGACATCTACTCGCGCCTGTTGAAGGAGCGAGTGATCTTCCTGGTTGGCCCGGTCGAAGACTACATGGCCAACCTCGTCGTTGCGCAGATGCTGTTCCTCGAGGCGGAAAACCCGGACAAGGATATCCATCTGTACATCAACTCGCCGGGCGGTTCCGTTACCGCTGGCATGTCGATCTACGACACCATGCAGTTCATCAAGCCGGACGTCTCCACCATCTGCATCGGCCAGGCCTGCAGCATGGGCGCCTTCCTGCTGACTGCCGGTGCCAAAGGCAAGCGTCACTGCCTGCCGAACTCGCGCGTGATGATCCACCAGCCGCTGGGCGGCTTCCAGGGTCAGGCCACCGATATCGAGATCCACGCCCAGGAAATCCTCAATATCAAGGCGCGTCTGAACGAGCTGCTGGCCTACCACACCGGCCAGGACCTCGAGACCATCAAGCGCGACACCGAGCGTGACAATTTCATGAGCGCCTCGCGCGCGGCCGAGTACGGCCTGATCGACTCGGTCTACGACAAGCGGCAACTGGCCTCCTGAACCGGGGTGCCAGAGCAGGCAGGCGCCGAAAGCGCCTACCTGCGGACTTGAAAAAGCCCGCAATTGCCTTCATCTTGTGTTGCAAGCCTACCGGATTGGATCGATCGAATGACTGACACCCGTAACGGCGAGGACAGCGGCAAATTGCTCTATTGCTCCTTCTGCGGCAAAAGCCAGCACGAAGTGCGCAAATTGATTGCCGGGCCCTCGGTATTTATCTGCGACGAGTGCGTCGACCTGTGCAATGACATCATCCGTGAGGAGGTGCAGGAAGCCCAGGCCGAGAGCAGCGCGCACAAATTGCCTTCGCCGAAAGAAATCAGCGGCATCCTGGACCAGTATGTAATTGGTCAGGAGCGCGCGAAAAAGGTGCTGGCCGTAGCGGTGTACAACCACTACAAGCGCCTGAACCAGCGTGACAAGAAGGGTGACGAAGTCGAACTGGGCAAGAGCAACATCCTGCTCATCGGGCCGACCGGCTCGGGCAAGACCCTGCTCGCCGAAACCCTGGCACGCCTGTTGAACGTACCGTTCACCATTGCTGACGCCACCACCCTGACCGAAGCCGGTTATGTGGGGGAGGACGTCGAGAACATCATCCAGAAGCTGTTGCAGAAGTGCGACTACGACGTGGAAAAGGCCCAGATGGGCATTGTCTACATCGACGAGATCGACAAGATTTCGCGCAAGTCGGACAACCCGTCCATCACCCGTGACGTTTCGGGCGAGGGCGTGCAGCAGGCGCTGCTGAAGCTGATCGAGGGCACTGTCGCCTCGGTGCCGCCGCAAGGTGGCCGCAAACACCCGCAGCAGGAGTTCTTGCAGGTTGATACCCGCAATATCCTGTTCATTTGCGGTGGTGCGTTCTCGGGCCTGGAAAAGGTCATCCAGAACCGTTCCACCAAAGGTGGCATCGGCTTTGGCGCTGAAGTGCGCAGCAAGGAAGAAGGCAAGAAGGTCGGCGAGTCCCTGCGTGAGGTCGAACCGGACGATCTGGTCAAGTTTGGCCTGATTCCGGAATTCGTCGGCCGTCTGCCGGTACTGGCGACCCTCGATGAGCTGGACGAGGCTGCATTGATGCAGATCCTCACCGAGCCGAAAAACGCCTTGACCAAGCAGTATGCCAAGTTGTTCGAGATGGAAAGCGTCGACCTCGAGTTCCGCAGCGATGCACTCAAGGCCGTTGCCCGCAAGGCCCTGGAGCGCAAGACCGGCGCCCGTGGCCTGCGTTCGATCCTTGAAGGCGTGCTGCTCGACACCATGTACGAGATCCCTTCGAAGAAGGATGTCAGCAAGGTGGTGGTCGACGAGAGCGTCATCGAAGGCACCTCGCAGCCGTTGATGATCTACGAGAACAGCGAGCCACAAGCCAAGGCCGCGCCAGACGCCTGATTCAGGCAATGGCCGGTTTCCGGTTGCAAGCAAGAAGGGGCCTACGGGCCCCTTTCTGCTTTTCCTGCGCTAGCGCTTGTAATTTCCCAAGCGTGCCCCCACATTAGGTCCAAGCATCATTTCCACCGGTTTCCGGCCATAGGGCCGTTGTAGAGGCGAAATCATGAAGACAACCCTCGACTTGCCTCTTTTGCCATTGCGCGATGTCGTTGTTTACCCGCACATGGTTATCCCGCTGTTCGTGGGGCGCGAAAAATCCATCGAAGCCCTCGAGGCAGCGATGACGGGCGAAAAGCAGATTCTTCTGCTGGCCCAGAAGAACCCGGCCGATGACGATCCGGGCGAGGACGCCCTGTATCGCGTCGGTACCATTGCCACCGTGCTGCAGCTGCTGAAGCTGCCGGATGGCACCGTGAAGGTGCTGGTCGAGGGCGAGCAGCGTGGCGCCGTCGAAAATTTCACCGAAGTAGAAGGACACATTCGTGCCGAAGTGTCCCTGATCGACGAAACTGACGCCGCCGAGCGCGAGTCGGAAGTGTTCGTACGCACCTTGCTTTCGCAATTCGAACAGTACGTTCAGCTGGGCAAGAAAGTGCCTGCCGAAGTCCTGTCTTCGCTGAACAGCATCGATGAGCCCGGGCGCCTGGTCGACACCATGGCCGCGCACATGGCCCTGAAGATCGAGCAGAAGCAGGAAATTCTCGAAATCGTCGACCTGTCGACGCGTGTCGAGCACGTGCTGGCGCTGCTGGATGCCGAAATCGACCTGCTGCAGGTTGAAAAGCGCATTCGTGGCCGGGTCAAGAAGCAGATGGAGCGCAGCCAGCGCGAGTACTACCTGAATGAGCAGATGAAGGCCATTCAGAAGGAACTCGGCGATGGCGACGAAGGCCACAACGAAGTCGAAGAGCTGAAAAAGCGCATCGAAACCGCCGGCCTGCCGAAGGATGCCCTGGCCAAAGCCCAGGCGGAGCTGAACAAGCTCAAGCAGATGTCGCCGATGTCGGCCGAAGCCACCGTGGTGCGTTCGTACCTGGACTGGCTGGTGCAGGTGCCGTGGAAGGCGCAGAGCAAGGTACGCCTGGACCTGACCAAGGCCGAGGAAATCCTCGACGCCGACCACTACGGGCTGGAAGAGGTCAAGGAGCGCATTCTCGAGTACCTCGCGGTGCAGAAGCGCGTCAAGAAGATCCGTGGCCCGGTATTGTGCCTGGTCGGCCCACCTGGTGTCGGCAAGACCTCGCTGGCCGAGTCGATCGCTGCCGCCACCAACCGCAAGTTCGTGCGCATGGCCTTGGGCGGTGTGCGTGACGAGGCCGAAATCCGTGGTCACCGCCGCACCTACATTGGTTCGATGCCAGGTCGCCTGATCCAGAAGATGACCAAGGTTGGCGTGCGCAACCCGCTGTTCCTGCTCGACGAAATCGACAAGATGGGCAGCGACATGCGTGGCGACCCGGCCTCGGCGCTGCTCGAAGTGCTCGACCCGGAGCAGAACCACAACTTCAACGATCACTACCTGGAAGTCGACTACGACCTCTCGGACGTGATGTTCCTGTGCACCTCGAACTCGATGAACATCCCGCCGGCGCTGCTCGACCGGATGGAGGTCATCCGCCTGCCGGGGTACACCGAGGACGAGAAGATCAACATCGCGGTCAAGTACCTGGTGCCCAAGCAGGTCAAGGCCAACGGCTTGAAGAAGGAAGAGCTGGAGGTCGACGTATCGGCCATCCGCGACATCATCCGCTACTACACCCGCGAAGCCGGTGTGCGTGGCCTGGAGCGGCAAATCGCCAAGGTCTGCCGCAAGGTGGTCAAGGAACACACCGGGCAGAAGCAGGTCAAGGTCAAGGTCGCCAGCGAGCAGCTTGAACACCTGCTGGGCGTGCGCAAGTTCCGCTACGGCCTGGCCGAGCAGCAGGACCAGATCGGCCAGGTCACCGGCCTGGCGTGGACCCAGGTGGGCGGCGAACTGCTGACCATCGAAGCCGTGGTCATCCCCGGCAAGGGCCAGTTGATCAAGACCGGTTCGCTGGGCGATGTGATGGTCGAGTCGATCACTGCCGCGCAGACGGTGGTGCGCAGCCGCGCACGCAGCCTGGGCATCGCCGCCGACTTCCATGAGAAGCGCGACGTGCATATCCACATGCCCGAAGGCGCCACGCCGAAGGACGGTCCAAGTGCCGGTGTCGGCATGTGCACCGCGCTGGTGTCGGCGCTGACGCAGATTCCGGTACGTGCCGACGTGGCCATGACCGGCGAAATCACCTTGCGTGGCCAAGTCCTGGCCATTGGCGGGTTGAAGGAAAAACTGCTGGCGGCACACCGTGGCGGGATCAAGACGGTGATCATTCCGGAGGAGAATGTTCGCGATCTGAAGGAGATTCCGGAAAATATCAAACAGGATCTGCAGATCAAACCGGTCAAATGGATTGACGAAGTCCTGCAAATTGCGCTGCAATACGCCCCGGAGCCCTTGCCAGATGTGGCTCCGGAGATTGTCGCGAAAGATGAAAAGCGCGACGGCGATGCTAAGGAAAGAATCAGCACGCATTAGTAGTTTTTGGCTGGGGGGCTTTCCTTGACAGTTTTTTCGGGGCCTTGCTATAAAGCGGCACGCTATTGTCTTCAAGCCACCCAGCGCACGTTTCATAAGCTTTTCATTACATACTTAGAAACAAACTCAATAGAGAAATAAGGGGACTTAGAGTGAACAAGTCGGAACTGATTGACGCTATCGCCGCATCTGCTGACATCCCGAAAGCTGTAGCTGGCCGTGCGCTGGACGCAGTAATTGACTCCGTGACCGGTGCCCTGAAAGCAGGCGACGACGTCGTACTGGTTGGCTTCGGTACCTTCTCGGTCAAGGATCGCGCCGAGCGCACTGGCCGTAACCCGCAAACCGGCAAGGCCATCAAGATCGAAGCTGCCAAGGTTCCAGGTTTCAAGGCAGGCAAAGGCCTGAAAGACGCCGTCAACTAAGTCGTCTTTCAGCCGGACCCGGCCTGGCCAGGTCCGAGCACGGTGAAGGCGGGGCGCAAACGTTCCCGCCTGACACGTTTGCTAAGTAAAGGCGCATCCTCGGATGCGCCTTTCTTTTATCAGGTTTCTACCCACGCTCCGCGGTTGTCGACGCAGTGGTACAGCCGTTTCTGGGGGACGCATGCTGCAAAATATCAGGGACAATTCACAAGGTTGGATTGCCAAGACCATCATCGGCCTTATCGTCGTATTGATGGCGTTGACCGGTTTCGAAGCTATTTTCCAGGCCGCCACCCATAGCCAGGACGCCGCCAAGGTGAACGGCCAGACCATCAGCCAGAATGAGCTGAGCCAGGCGGCCGACATGCAGCGCCGCCAGCTTGTACAACAACTGGGCAAGGACTTCGATCCGGCGCTGCTGGATGACAAATTGCTGCGCGAAGAGGCACTCAAGGGGCTGATCAGCCGCAAGTTGCTGCTGCAAGGCGCCGAAGATGCCAAGTTCGCTTTCTCCGAGGCTGCGCTGGATCAGGTGATTCTGCAGACGCCGGAATTCCAGGTGGACGGCAAGTTCAGTGCCGACCGTTTCGACCAGGTCATCCGCCAGATGGGCTATGGCCGCATGCAGTTCCGCGACATGCTCGCTGAAGAAATGCTCATCGGCCAGCTGCGCACCGGCCTGGCTGGCAGCAGCTTTGTCACCGACCAGCAGGTCGATGCCTTTGCCCGCCTGGAAAAGCAGACCCGTGACTTCGCATCGCTGACCTTCAAGGCCGATCCGGCTGCGGTCAAGGTCAGCGACGAAGAGATCAAGGCGCACTACGACCAGCACGCCAAGGAGTTCATGTCGCCTGACCAGGTGGTGATCGACTACATCGAACTGAAGAAGTCGGCGTTCTTCGACCAGGTCAAGGTGACCGACGAGGAACTCAAGGCCCAGTACGAGAAGGAAATCGCCAACCTCGCCGAGCAGCGCCATGCGGCGCACATCCTCATCGAGGTCAACGACAAGGTCACCGACGCCCAGGCCAAAGCCCGCGCCGAAGAGATCGAGCAGCGCCTGGCCAAAGGTGAAGACTTTGCCGCACTGGCCAAGGAGTTCTCCCAGGATCCAGGTTCGGCCAATAGCGGTGGTGACCTCGGCTTCGCCGGCCCGGGGGTCTACGACCCGGCGTTCGAAGATGCCCTGTACACGCTGCAAAATGGCCAGGTATCGGCGCCGGTACGCACCGAGTTCGGCTACCACCTGATCAAGCTGCTGGGCGTGCAGGCGCCGGAAGTGCCAAGCTTCGCCAGCCTCAAGGACAAGCTGACCCGCGATCTGAAAACCCCGCTGGTCGAGCAGCGTTACGTCGACGCCAGCAAGCAGCTGCAGGATGCCGCCTACGAGGCTTCCGACCTGGGCCAGCCGGCTCAGGACCTGAACCTGAAAGTGCACACCTCTGCAGCCTTCGGCCGCGAGGGTGGTGAAGGCATCACTGCCAACCGTTCGGTGGTGCAGGCGGCGTTCTCCGAAGAAGTGCTGGATGAGGCTGCCAACAGCACCGCCATCGAGCTCGACCCGGAGACCACCGTGGTGCTGCGCGTCAAGGAGCACCGCAAGCCTGAACAACTGCCGCTGGAAGCCGTGGCCAGCAGCATCCGCGAACACTTGGCCAAGGAGAAGGCGACAGCCGAGCTCAAGGCCAAGGCGGACAAGCTGATTGCCGGCCTGCGTGATGGCTCCATCGCACCAGGTAGCGTGCACGAAGGGCAGGGTTGGAAGGCTTATGAAGCCGTCACCCGGGGCGAGGACGGTATCGACCCGGCCGAACTGCAGGCGCTGTTCCGCCTGAACAAGCCGCAAGCCAAGGACAAGCCGGTGTACGGCAGCGTCGTGCTGCGTGACGGTAGCCTGGTGGTGTTGCAGCTCAAGGGTGTCAACGAAGGCGCAACCGCCACCGACGAAGAGAAGCAGCAGATCCGCCGCTACCTCGCGTCGCGTGCTGGCCAGCAAGACTTTGCGGCCTTCCGCAAACAGCTGGAAGCCAATGCGGACATCACCCGTTACTAAGGTGATCGCTGCATGAAAAAGCAGGCCGCCCAGTGCGGCCTGTTTCGTTTCTGTCGCCAGTGCAGGCTGGCTCTAGCGTTTCATCCCTTCATAACTGTCCAGCGTATCCCGTGCAATCTCCCGCCCCAGGGCAATCAGCTCCGGTGCCTTGTAGAACTCGAAAAACCGGCACACGCGCTTGGGCACGTTGATCAGCACATCCGGTGGATAGCCGGCAATCTTGTACTGCGCAAGCGAGGTCTGCATGACCTCGAAGCTCTGGTTGATCAGGTCCAGCAGTGAGGCGGGCCCGACGTTGTCGATGATGAACGAGCCGGTCGCCGATTTCGGCGCGCCCTCGCGCTCGGGTGCCGCCGCCGGCTGCTGAGTGTCCGGGTCGGCGGCATCGCTCAACCAGGGGCTGGGCGGTGCCAGCCCTTCGGCGACGATTTCCTGTTCGATGCGGATCAGTTCCTCTGCCGGCTTGCGCCGGAACGGCAAGCGCGAACCCAGCGAGCTGAGCAAGGCATCGAAGCGCATCTTGAACGCCGCCGGGCGTTCGATCACCGGCAGCTGATACTGCTTCTGGTTCGTGGCGTTGAGGTTGACCGCGATGATCAGGTCGCAATGGCTGGACACCACCGGCACGATCGGCAACGGGTTGAGGATGCCGCCGTCGACCAGCATGCGGTTGCCTTGCATGACCGGCGTGAACAGGCTGGGAATGGCTGCCGAGGCACGCATGGCCTGGTGCAGGCAGCCTTCCTGGAACCAGATTTCCTGCTGGTTGGTAAGGTCGGTTGCAACCGCCGTGTAGGGAATGCGCAGTTGCTCGATGTTGATCTCGCCGACGATCTTGCGGATCTGCCCGAACACCTTGTCGCCGCGGATGGCGCCAAGGCGAAAACTGACATCGACCAGGCGCAGTACATCCAGATAGTCGAGGCTCTCGATCCAGTTGCGGTAATGCTCCAGTTTGCCCGCGGCATAGATGCCGCCAATCACCGCGCCCATGGAGCAGCCCGCTACGCAGGCAATGTCATAGCCGCGTCGCTCGATTTCTTCGATCACGCCAATGTGTGCATACCCCCGGGCACCGCCCGACCCCAGTACCAGTGCAACGCGTTTACTCATGAACATTCCCCGGCCAGTGCAACCATGGTCCTACAATGCACCTATCGCCACCTGTGCTTCAATGTAGCTCGCACTGAGCTACTGTGATAATGCTGGCCAAGTGAAGCAGCCGATCAGGGCACTTTTCAACAGCAGGGGCGTCAAATCGCCAACTTTTTACCTTTGAGGTGTCACCGATGAAAGCTTGGATCTGCCTTCCACTGATTGCCTTGGCCCTTGCTGGCTGTGCGGGCAAGACGGCCTACCGGGACAGTTGCGCAACCCAGCTGGATGCCGCCTGGAAGGAGCTGGACCTGGCCAAGTCCGAAGGCTTTGCCGGTGCCGTGAGTTACTCCAAGGCGTTGTCGCTGTTGACCGGGGCCAAGACCCAGCAGCAGTTCGAGGGTTACGAAAGCTGTACCCGCAAGGCCGAGAAGGCGCGTTTCTACATTCGTGAATCGCGCGCCGGGCGCTGACCAAGGAGCGTCTGATGTCTGCCATGCTCGATCACGTGGTTGCCCAGGTACTGGCCCTGCAAGTCCGTCTGCTGGCCTGCAGGGAGCGCCTGGCCGCCGATACTGACAGCGAGGCCTTGCACGATCTGCGCACCACCCTGCGGCGCCTGCGCAGCCTGCTGCGGCCATTGCGCGGGTTGCCCGGGGTGGAGCAGTTGGAGGAAGCCGCCAGTTCGTTGGGTACCCTGACCACGCCGTTGCGTGACCGCGAGGTGCTCGCGGCCGAGCTACTGGGGCGTGGTTACACCGGAGCCGGACAGCGACGCCTGGAAGGGCGTGGCAGGACCTTTGCCAGTGTTGCTGCCAGCCCCCAACTTACCAAGGTGCTGGCAATCGTCGACGCGTTTCCGCTGTTCCTGCGTGCGGCGGGCCGCGAGGGCCTGGTCAAGTCACTCGACAAGCGTATCGACAAACGCCTGGTCAAGCAGTGGCGCAAATTGCACCACGCCTTGCAGGACCCGGCCCACGATCGCCACCGCTTGCGGTTGTTGATCAAGCGCGCGCGTTATGGTGATGAGGCCTACCCGCAGCTCGACCATGCCGGCAATAAGCTGCAGCGATTACTGAAAAAGGCTCAGGGTGACCTGGGTGACTGGCATGACCGCCTGCAATGGTTGCTGCAAGTGCGCGACCATGCCGACCTGGCGCCGTGCAAAGTGGCCTGGGAGCGAGAACTGCACGAAGCCGAGCGTCAGTCGGATGTGACGCTGGATGCCCTGCAACAGGCACTGGCGCGGCGCCAGCCCGACAAATGACCGATATGCGGGCTGATCGCCAGGCGTTTGCTGGCTAGGATGGGCAGACCTTTTTCGCTGCAGGCAGGAGCCGGCCTATGAACTTCAATCAACTGCTCGACGCCGTGCGCGCCAGCCCCGAGTCGGTCAGCGTTCCACCCAGCTGGGCTCAGGGCCGGGCGGCCTTTGGCGGGCTGATGGCGGCCATGGTCTATGAAGCCATGCGCCTGAAACTCTCCGACAGCCGCCCTGTGCGCTCGCTGGCCATCAGTTTCGTGGCGCCGGCTGCGGCCGATGTGCCAATCCGTTTCGAGGTGGAGGTGCTGCGTGAAGGCAAGGCGGTCAGTACCTTGCTGGGCCGCGCCGTTCAGGAAGGCCAGGTGGTGACCCTGGTACAGGGTAACTTCGGGGCAGGGCGGCCTTCCACGGTTGAGGTACCGGCGCTGCCGGCCATGGACATGAAAGCCCTCGACGAGGCGGCCCCCGAACTGCCCTATATCAAAGGCGTAACCCCGGAGTTCATGCGGCATGTGGCGTTACGCTGGGCGGTGGGCGGGTTACCATTCAGTGGCAATCAGTCGCGCAAGATGGGCGGCTGGGTGCGCTTGCGCGACGTAGCCGAGGAACAGGTCACGGAGGCCCACCTGCTGGCGCTGGTCGATGCCTGGCCGCCGAGCCTGATGCCATTTCTGAAGCAGCCTGCGGCGGGCAGCACACTGACCTGGACCATCGAGTTCATCCAGCCCACGCCGACGCTGTCCACACTGGACTGGTGCCGTTATTGCGTAGAAACGGAGCATGCGCGAGACGGCTATGGACATGCTGCAGCAGCCCTGTGGACGGCCGAGGGCGAGTTGCTGGCCTTGAGCCGGCAGACTGTGACCGTATTTGCCTGAGCCCGCTACTGCTGCAGTCAATCGCGGTGCTTGTGCCGCTCCCGCCAGGCTTTCCACCAGCTCCCGCTCAGCACGAAGCGCGGAAAGGTGATGAACTGCTCGGTCAGCAGCCGCTTCACGGCGTCCTGGCGATTGGCGAACGGCTCGGGCTGCTCGGCCTCCAGGCGATGACCGTGGCGCTGCAGGCCCAGGCCGGCGATCAGGGCGATGATGCCAACGGCCAGTTGGCTCAGATCGAGGCCGAACAGGCCGGACAGCACCAGCAACGCACCCAGGATGAACAGTGGCACGGCAATCAGGTGCAATACCAGATTGGCCGGGTGACGGTGATTATGGTGGTAGCCGCGCCATTGCCAGGCGCGCAGGTTGGGCAGGCGTTTGCTCATGGGCATATCCTCTCGGTCATGCCCAAAGCTTAGTGCTGCCGCCGGCCTGGGGCCAATCAAGCCGGCCTATCGCGACTATAGCTTGAGCTGGCCAATGACTTTGTTCAGCTGTCCCGCCAAGGTCGCCAGTTCGGTGCTGGTGTTTGCCGAGCCCACCGTCTGCTGCACGGTCTGCTCGGTCACGTCGCGAATACTCACCACGGCGCGGTTCATTTCCTCGGCCACCTGGCTTTGTTGCTCGGCGGCCACGGCGATCTGGGTATTGCTTTCGCGCATCTGGGCCACCGCGCCGGTGATTTCAGCCAGCGCTGCACCGGCTTCCTGGGCCTGCCTGACGCAGTCGTCAGCCTTATACGAGCTTTCCTGCATGAATTCCACCGCATCGCGGGTGCCTGACTGCAAGGCCGAGACCATTGTGGTGATCTCGTCGGTGGAGGTTTGCACGCGCCTGGCCAGGTTACGCACCTCATCGGCCACCACTGCAAAGCCGCGGCCCAGGTCACCGGCGCGCGCCGCTTCGATGGCGGCGTTGAGCGCCAACAGGTTGGTCTGTTCGGCGATGCTGTGGATCACGCTGACCACGCTGTTGATCTTCTGGCTGTCTTCGGCCAGCTGGCGAATCATTTCGGCGGTTTGCTGCACGCCGCTGGACAGCCCGGAAATCGAATCCTGCACCCGGCTGACGACCTCCTGGCCACTGCCTGCCAGGGTGTCAGCGGTTTGCGACAGGTCGCGGGTGGCGCCGGCGTGCTGGGCAATATGGTGCACCGTCGCGGACATTTCGTTGATGGCTGTGGCGGCCTGGTCAGTCTCGCTCTGCTGGCCGAGCATGCCGTGGCGCACGTCGCTCATGCTGGCAGCCAGGCGTGCGGCGCCCGAGTCCAGTTGTGCTGCGGTGTGGGCGACGGTACTGACCACGCGGTGATAGGTGGCCTGCATGGCGTTGAACGCCCCGGCCATCTGGCCGACCTCGTCGCCACAGGCCAGGGGTACCCGGGCAGCCAGGTCACCGGTTTTTTCCACGTGCAGCATCACGTCCTTGAGGGTGTTGAGCTGGCTGAGCAGGAAGCGGATCAGCAGCTGCGAGGCGCCAAGCATGGCCAGCATCAGGATCAGCACGCACACCGCGTAGTTGCTGAAGCGCTCGAGGAAGACCTGGCGCAGGCTTGGCGACTGGGCCAGCACGGCGATTTGCTGATCACCGTTGCGTAGCACCTGCGCGCCGCGCAGCGGATTGTCGCCAAGGATCCAGGGGCCAGGCAGTTCGACCCAACCCTGGCCGTTACGCAGGGCGTCGAGGGCATTGCCGGCGAAGGTCGGCGTTTGCCCGGCGGACCATCGGATGACGTTGGCCGGCTGCGGCAGTGCTTGCCCAGCTGGCCAGGCCGCCAGCAGCTGGGCTTGTGCCGCCGCCTGTGCCTGGGCGGCTTCGGCGCGGGCGCGTTGCTCAAGGTGCACGGCGTAGAGCACCAGCAGCAAGGTCGTGACAAAGGCCACCGCGTTGACGGCCCAGAACTTGTACTTCAGGGAAACATTGCTAAGCCAGGCACCCATGGGCAGGTCTTCTCTGAGTTGAGCGGAAACAATATTGGCAAGGTGCCATCATTGTGCCTGTCCAATTCAGAGGCTTTGTTGATATGCATCAAGAGCTTGTAGGAACAACTGTCTTGCGCAAAATTTAAAAAAGCGTGCGTGATCCCTGTGGGTGCGGGTTTACCCGCGAATGCGGTGGCGGCGGCAGCGGTGAACGGCCAGGAGAAACTGGCCGCCGGGTCAGGCCCATTCGCGGGTGAACCCGCGTATGCAGGGTGGGTCAGATTTCAGATCTGGAAGAACGCCCGCGCAGTGGCAGTGGTATGCGCCGCCGTGTGCTCGATCGACTCACCCCGGTGCAAGGCCACCTCGCGCAACACCTCGGGCAGGAACGCCGGTTCATTGCGCCCGCTCTTCGGCTTGGGCCGCAGGCTACGCGGCAGCAGATAAGGCGCATCGCTCTCCAGCATCAGCCGCCCCTCGGCAATGTTGCCTACCAGCGGGTGCAGGTGGGTACCGCGGCGCTCGTCGCAGATCCAGCCGGTAATGCCGATATGCAGGTCCATGTCCAGGTAGGCAAACAGCGCGTCGCGCTCACCGGTAAAGCAATGCACCACTGCGCCGGTCAGGTGATCACGGTACGCCTTGAGGATCGCCAGCAAGCGCTCGTTGGCGTCGCGTTCATGCAGGAACACCGGCAGGCGCAGTTCGGCCGCCAGGGCCAGCTGTGCTTCCAGAGCTTTTTCCTGCAGTGGGCGAGGGGAGAAGTCGCGGTTGAAATCCAGGCCGCATTCACCCACGGCGCGCACACGGGGTTCGTTCAACAGTTGCCGTAGCCGGCCCTCACTGCCGGCATCCCAGGCCTTGGCATCGTGCGGGTGTACCCCCGCCGTGGCGAAAAGGTGCTCGCCGCACGGATCCAGTTGCTGGCACAGTTCCAGCGCCTGTTCGCTGACGTCCAGGCTGGTGCCCGTAAGCACCATTTGCGTTACCCCGGCTTCGAGCGCGCGCTCGACGATAGCCGCCTGTTGGTCGCGGAAACTGCTGTTGGTCAGGTTGACGCCGATATCGATCAGTTGCATGGTGCTACCTCGTGCCGCGGGGCGGCCAGCATAGCAAACATCTCGTTTTTCTGAAAAAACCAAGAACTTCATGCTGTTGCCGTGGTCTTTTACTGTCATTTATCACTTGGCGGTGCAAACCATGGATGCTGCCCACCGACCACGGACACGTTCTCCCATGCTGCGATGCTGGCTCATCTTGCTGCTCACGCTCGGGCTGGCCCTGACCGGTCCGGCCTATGCGCGCTTGCCAGGGCCGCAGCAGAACATTCCGCCTGCCAAGGTCCGTGACCTGCAACAGATCCGCACCAGCAAGGTGCTGCGGGTGCTGGTCAATCAGAGCCGCAACAGCTCGGGCGAGGTCAAGGGCGAGCCGGTGGGTGTCGAGTACTATCGCCTGCGCGCACTGGAACATTACCTGAACGCCCGCGCCGAGGATGGCCAGCATATCCAGCTGAAACTCATTCCGCGGGCCAAGGAGCAGTTGCTGGGCGCCTTGCAACGGGGCGAGGGTGACCTGGCTGCGCCAGGCGAGCTGCTCGACCCCAGCGTGGTGCGCGGCGTCAGCAGCACTGCGCCGATACTCGACCAGGTGCCGTTGATGCTGGTGGGGCGTAAAGGTGAACGTAGCTTCAGCAAGGTTGAACAGCTGTCCGGGCGTACCGTGGCCCTGACCAGCGCCAGCGCCGGCGGCCCGCTGATCCAGCAGCTCAACCAGCAGCTGGCGCTGCGCAAGCGTGCGCCGATCAAGGTGGAGTGGGTGGACTCGACGCTGGCAGTAGAGGATGTGCTGGAGATGGTGCAGGCCGGCATCTATCACCTGACTGTGGTCGAGCAGCCGATCGCCCGGCGCTGGGCGCGGGTCATGCCGCGCCTGCGCCTGGACAGCCGCGTGCACCTTGGGGCGCCGCAGGCCATGCGCTGGTATGTGGGAAAAGATGCGCCGCAATTGCTCGCCAGCGTTGATCGCTTCCTCAAGGGCTATCGTGCGCCGGACAATCAGGACGCTGCATTCGAGCGCATCTACCGCCGCCAGTATCGGGTGCACAACCCTTTGGCCAGCAAGGACCGCCAGCGCTTGGCCTCGGTGCGGGCGGTGCTGCAGAAGCATGGCGCGGCGCAGCAGATCGACTGGCTCAACCTGGCTGCGCTGGCCTTCAAGGAGTCGACGCTCAACCCTGCTGCGCGCGGCAGTGGTGGGGCCCATGGCCTGATGCAGATCACCCCGTCTGCAGCCCAGCGCGTGGGCGTGAGCAACACCGCCACGGTAGATGGCAATGTCCAGGCCAGCGCCCGCTACCTGGCGCTGATCCGGCGCAAGTTCTTTGCCAGCCCCAGGATCAACGAGCGTGAGCGCATGGCCTTTGTGCTGGCGGCCTACAACCTTGGCCCTGAGCGCGTTCAGGCCATGCGCGCCGAAGCGCGGCGGCGCGGCCTCAACGGTAACCAGTGGTTCTTCCAGACCGAGCGCGTTGCCATGGAGCAGGTGGGCATGGGGCCGGTCAATTTCGTCAACAGCGTCAACAAGTACTTCTTGGCGTTCAATCGCGAGCGCGCCGTGCTGGAGCGCGTAGTGAGGCGCTGACAAATCGATTTATTCGATTCTTATGTTAGATATTTCGCGATTTTCATATCTGACTAATCGATTATCATGGCGTCCATTCCAACACAGACTCTCCGTTTCAAGGACGCTTCGACATGAACAACGCTACCCTCAACGCCCTTTTCTCTACCCGTGCTGGCGCTGGCCTCAGTTTTATCCGCATCCTGGTTGGCCTGATCTTCATGGCGCATGGTGCACAAAAGCTGTTCGGCCTGTTCGGGGGCTACGGCCTGGAAGGCACCGGCCAGTGGATGGAAAGCATTGGCCTGGCCCCGGGCTACCTGATGGCGCTGCTGTCTGGCAGTGCCGAATTCTTCGGCGGCGTGGCTCTGGTGATCGGTTTGCTGGCGCGCCCGGCGGCCCTGGCCCTGAGTGTCACCCTGGTGGTGGCGATTTTCTCCGTGCACATCGGCAATGGCCTGTTCATGTCCAACAATGGCTATGAATTCGCCCTGGCCCTGCTGGCCGGCACCGTCGCGGTCATGATCGAAGGGGCAGGGCGCTTCTCGCTGGACCGCCTGATCGCCCGTTGATGAGCTGCAAGTCATAGCTGCAAGCCCCAAGCGAGAGCTGGCCGCGTGTTGCCCGCTCTTGCTTTGTGCTTGCAGCTTGTAGCTTGCAACTTGCAGCTCCTCGCTCTAGCATACCGCCTGCGCCGATTTAAACAGCTACTTGCGGGGCGCAGGATGGCCCTCCCAAGGTCTCCGAAATACCGCTAAAGCGCTGGTTCGGTGACGCCTCCCACCGCTGCCCAGCGGGATTCGCGAGGCGGAGAGAAGCACCATGAGTTGCCCACGTACCAGTGTCTGTTTGAGCCCTTTGCCTGCCAGCCAGGCGTCCCGCACACCGCGCATCCTGCTCGGCGGCCAGCATCAGCCCACCCTTTTGCGTCACCTCGAAGGTCTGTCCCGGCGCAAGGGCCAGGCGCGTGCATTCCTGATCCAGTTCGCCGATGCCTGCTGCCACCTTGCGCAGTACGGCAATGACCGTTTTGACCTGGCGGTGATCCAGGCCCCGGCGCCGGAGGTGGCCGCCGATGTCATCGGTCATCTGACCCGCATTGCGCGCCAAGGCCTGATTACCCGCCCCTGAGGAGCGCGCCGTTGAGCACCAATATCATCACCACCGCAGGCCATGAGGCGCTGAAGAAAGAGCTGGACCACCTGTGGCGGGTGTATCGCCCGGAAATCACCCAGAAGGTCGCCTGGGCGGCGTCGCTGGGTGATCGCAGCGAGAACGCCGACTACCAGTACAACAAGAAGCTGCTGCGCGAAATCGACCGCCGGGTACGTTACTTGCGCAAGCGTCTCGAGGACGTGAAGGTGGTTGCCTATTCGCCGCAGCAGGAGGGCAAGGTGTTTTTCGGTGCCTGGGTAGAGATCGAGAACGACGAGGGCGATACCAAGAAGTTTCGCATCGTCGGCTATGACGAGATTCACGGGCGCAACGACTACATCTCGATCGACTCGCCCATGGCCCGTGCCTTGCTGAAGAAGGCGGAGGGCGATGAGGTGGTGGTGCAGACGCCTACCGGTGAAGCAACCTGGTATGTGAGCGGCGTCAGTTACGATCAGTGAATTGATGCCGCCTGTGCCGGCCTCTTCGCCGGCACAGGCAGCCCTCAACTTTCCCGCAACACCGCCAGCGGGCTGGCATTCAGCGCCCGTCGCGTGCCCAGCACCCCCGCACCACCCACCAGCAGCGCTCCTGCCAATGGCAGTACCAGCAACCACGGATGTGGGCTCCATTGCAGGTCGAAGGCATAGCGGTACAGCACCAGGGTAATCAGCTCACAGCCCACGGCAGCCAACAGTCCGCTGGCCGCGCCCAGCAAACCGAACTCGATACGCCTGGCCTTGACCAGCAATGGCCGTGCCGCCCCCAGCGCGCGCAACAGTGCGCCCTGGCGAATGCGTTCGTCCAGCGTTGCCTGGAGGCCGGCGAACAGCACCGCCAGCCCGGCCGCCAGCACGAACAGCAATACGTATTCGACGGCCAACGTCACCTGGGCGAGGATGCTGCGCAACTGATCGAGCAGCGCATCCACTTGCAGAATGGTCACCGCCGGGAACGCCCGCGACAGCGCCACCACGTCCACGTCATGCCCCGGCGCCAGGTAGAAGCTGGTCAGGTAGGTGGTCGGCAGCCCCTGCAGCGTGCCGGGCTGGAAGATCATGTAAAAGTTCGGCTGGAAGCTGTCCCAGTGCACGCTGCGCAGGCTGCTGACCCGTGCCTGGCGTTGCTGGCCGCCGATGTCGAAAGTCAGCACGTCACCCAGCTGGACTTCAAGGCTGCGGGCCAGCTCCGCCTCTACCGACACACCGGGAGTCTCCTCGCCTGATGGCAGCGCCTGCCACCAGTTGCCGGCGGTGAGGGCGTTGCCAGCCGGCAGCTCGGCGGCCCAGGTCAGGCTGAGGTCGCGCTGCACCGCCCGCTCGCCCGCCGAATCCTTGCTGACCAGCTGTTGCACCGGTTGATCGTTGATTTGCACCAGGCGGCCGGGGGTTACCGGGTACAAGGGGGCGGAGGCGGCGTTGACCTGGTGCAGGCGCTGGGCAAACGGCTCGCGGTCATCCGGCAGAATGTTCAGGGCGAAGTGGTTGGGCGCATCCTTGGGTAGTTGCGCTTGCCAGGTGTCCAGCAGTTCGGCGCGCAGCAGGGCGACCAGTGCCATGGCCAGCAGGATCAGCCCGAAGGCCAGGGCCTGGCCGGCGGCGGCCGTAGGGTGGCGTAGCAGTTGGCCTAGCCCCAGGCGCCAGGCCAGTGGGGCGCCGGCCAACAGCTGGCGCAGGCTGCGCAAGCCGAGCAGCAGCAGCCCGCCGAGCAGCAGCGCGGCGACCAGGCCACCCCCCAGCAGGGCGAAGGTGAGCAGCAGATCAAGGCTCAGGCGCCACATGATCAGGCCCAGGGCAAACAGGGCGGCGCCATACACCACCCAGCTGCTGGGCGGAATTGGCAGCAGGTCGCGGCGCAGCACCCGCAGCGGTGGTACTTGCCCCAGTGCGGCAATGGGCGGCAAGGCGAAGCCGGCCAGGGCCACCAGCCCGGTACCGATACCGGCCAGGGCGGGGACGATGCCGCCAGCGGGTATCTCGCTGGGCAGCAGGCCGTGCAACAGGCGGAACAGGCCCAGCTGGGCCAGCCAGCCGAGCAGGGCGCCGGCCAGCGCTGCGACCAGCCCGAGCATGGCCAGTTGCAGGCAGTACAGGCCCAGCGCCTGGCGACGCGAGAGGCCCAGGCAGCGCAGCAGAGCGCTGGCGTCCAGGCGGCGTGCAGCATAACGGCTGGCCGACAAGGCCACGGCGACTCCGGCCAGCAGCACGGCCACCAGGCTGGCCATGTTCAGGTAGCGTTCGGCTTTGCCCAAGGCTCCGCCAATCTGCTGGTTGCCATCGCGGGTGTCACGCAGGCGCTGGTTGGCGGCGAGGTCTTTTTCCACGGCCTGGCGGTACCTGGCCAGCGCCTCGGTATCGCCGCGCCACAGGTCACGGTAGGTAACCCGGCTGCCCGGCTGGATAACGCCGGTGGCCTCCAGGTCAGCCAGGTTCATCATCACCCGTGGGGTAAGGCTGTAGAAATTGTTGGCACGGTCCGGTTCGTAGGTCAGCACGCGGCTCATGCGCAGGGTCTTCAGGCCCACGTCGATGCTGTCACCTACCGACAGCCCCAGTGCCGCCAGCAGGCGCGGTTCGACCCATGCCTCGCCCGGTGCCGGGCCGCCGCCTGGGGTTTCCTCAGCGTAGGGTGCCGGCGCGCTGCGCACTTGCCCGCGCAATGGGTAGGCGCCATCCGCCGCCTTGACGCTGGACAGCTGGATGCCATTGTCACCGCCCACAACGCTGGTGAACTCGACCACCTGGGCGTGGCGCAAGCCAAGCGCCTTGCCGGCATCAAGCTGCTGTTCGCGAGCTGCAGCGCTGCCCTGCAGCACCAGGTCGGCGCCGAGGAACTCGCTGGCGCGCAGCTGCATGGCGCCATTGAGGCGGGCGCCGAAATAGCCGATCGCGGTGCTGGCCGCCACCGCGACCAGCAGGGCGAAGAACAGCACGCGCACTTCGCTGGCGCGAATGTCGCGCAGCAACTGGCGCAGCGCCAGGCCGCACAGGCGGGACAGTGGCATGTGCTTCATCAGGCCACCACCGGCGCCACAAGGCGGCCTGCGTCCAGGCGAATCTGGCGCCGGCAGCGCCGGGCCAGGCGTTCATCGTGGGTGACCAGTACCAGGGTGGTGCCGCGCTCCTTGTTCAGCTCGAACAGCAAATCGCTGATGCGCTCACCGGTGTGGCTGTCGAGGTTGCCGGTGGGTTCGTCGGCGAACAGCACCGCTGGCTGCGCGGCGAAGGCGCGGGCGATGGCCACCCGCTGCTGTTCGCCCCCCGACAGCTGGCGCGGCGTGTGGCTCAGGCGCTGGCCCAGGCCGACGCGTTCGAGCAGGGTGCGGGCGTGTTCGCGGGCGTCGCGGCGGCCGTCCAGCTCCAGTGGCAGCATGACGTTTTCAAGTGCATTGAGGCTGTCGAGCAGCTGGAACGACTGGAACACGAAGCCGACATGTTCGGCGCGTACGCGGGCGCGCTGGTCTTCATCCAGCGGCCCCAGTTCGTGGCCGGCCAGGATGACCTTGCCGGCGCTGGGCTGGTCGAGGCCGGCGAGCAGGCCAAGCAGGGTCGACTTGCCTGAGCCCGACGCACCGACGATGGCCAGGCTGTCGCCCTGGGCCAGGTCGAGCGAGAGCGCATGAAGGATGGTCAGGTCACCTTCCGCGCTGGGGACCACTTTGCTAAGGTGCTGCGCAACGAGAATGCTGGGGCCCATGGAGAATCCGATGCGAGTGTGGTGGTTGAGTGCCGGTCTGGCCTTGTATTGCCTGGCCCAGAGCGCGGTGGCGGGAACACTGCTGGTTGTGGGCGATAGTATCAGCGCCGGTTTTGGCCTGGATACCCGCCAGGGCTGGGTCTCTCTGTTGCAGACCCGGCTGCGCGATGAAGGTTTCGATGAAAAAGTGGTCAATGCCTCGATCAGCGGCGACACCAGCGCAGGTGGCCAGGCGCGGTTGCCGGCGCTGCTTGCAGCGCATAAACCAAGCCTGGTAGTGCTGGAACTGGGCGGCAACGATGGGCTGCGCGGGCAGCCGCCCGCGCAATTGCAACAAAATCTTGCCTCGATGATTGAAAGCGCGCGCCAGGCCGGCGCCAAGGTAGTGTTGCTGGGCATGCGCCTGCCGCCCAATTACGGGGTGCGCTATACCACGGCGTTTGCCAAGGTGTATGAGCAGCTGGCAGCGGACAAGCAGGTGCCCCTGGTGCCGTTTTTCCTGGAAGGCGTGGGCGGCGTGCCGGAATTGATGCAGGCCGATGGTATCCATCCGGCCCAGGGTGCCCAGCAGCGCTTGCTGGAAAATGCCTGGCCGGCGATAAAACCCTTGCTGTGACGCTTTTAACGAGGGCGGCTTTCGGATAATGTTGCGCCCCCCGTTTCGAGTGCCCCCGATGCCGCGCCCTGCCTGGTCCCTGTTTGCCTACCAACTGATCGAGCCCGACGAGCAGCTCGACCTGTTCGCCTGCCAGGAAATCCGCGTTCACCTGGTGGCCCGTCAGCTTGAGCTGGGTGTGCCTGTCGACCGTACCTTGTGCGGTGGCCTGCTGCCAGCGCAGCCGCGCTGGTCGGGGGTGTCACGCTCGATCTATCGCGATGGCCGCCTGTGTGACCTGTGCCGTGCCATCCTCGATGCTCAACGACGCGGCATGCGCCCGGTCTGGCCAGAGCTGCACGGCAGCTGAACGACAGGCACCTTTCATCATCTGAAACGCTTGCAATGCGCCAATGCCTCCCGCTTGCATCGGTGCGGGTGTACAATCGATCCTCTTGACCACCTTTCGAAGGATTTACCGGATGTTGCCGCGCTTTCCTGCCGTCACCCGTAGCCTGTCCCTGGCCGCTCTGCTGGTAGCGGGCCCCGCTGCTGCGCTGGAGCTGCCACTGCCACCGCCCGGTGAAGACATCGTCGGCCAGGTGCAGGTGATCAAGGCGAAGTACGAAGATACCTTCGCCGACATCGGCACTGCCAACGACCTTGGCTACCTGGAAATGATCGCCGCCAACCCTGGGGTCGACCCCTGGCTGCCAGGCGCGGGCACCGAAATCATCCTGCCGACCCGCTACGTCCTGCCTCCGGGGCCACGTGAAGGCGTGGTCATCAACCTGGCCGAGTACCGCCTGTACTACTACCCGAAAGGGCAGAACGTGGTGCATACCTTCCCGCTGGGCATTGGGCGCGAGGGTTGGGGTTCGCCGATCGCCAATACCAAGATTACCGCGAAGACCCCGAACCCTACCTGGACGCCGCCTGCGTCGATCCGTGCCGAGCACGCCGCAGAGGGTGACATCCTGCCGACCGTGGTGCCGGCCGGCCCGGACAACCCGCTGGGGCCGTTCAAGTTCACCCTGGGCGTGCCGGGCTACCTGATCCATGGCTCGAACAAGAAGTTCGGCATTGGCATGCGTACCAGCCACGGTTGCTTCCGCATGCTCAACAACAACGTGCTGGAACTGTCGAAGATGGTGCCGGTCGGTACGCCGGTGCGCATCATCAACGAGCCGTACAAGTTCGGCATCAGCGCTGGCAAGGTCTATCTGGAAGCGCACACGCCGCTGGATGACCAGGGCAACCCGTCGGTGGTCGACAAGCACACCGCTGTTATCAACGCCTTGCTCAAGCGCGAAGACCTGGCCAATAACCTGCGCATGAACTGGGACATGGTGCGTGACGTGGTGGCTGCAGAAGACGGCATGCCAGTCGAGATTGCCGTGCCGGTGGAAAACCAGGGTGGCGCGCCGATGGTTTCGAGCATCCCGGCAGAACTGCAGTAAGGTTTTTTGCGACACGTCCGGGCCTGCCTTAGTGCAGGCCTTTTCGTATCTGGCCGGTGCATCCGGGTGTTGCGCAGGCAATAAAAAAGCCGACCCACAAGTGGGTCGGCTTCATAACAATCCGTGAGGATTATTACTTGCGGCTGGCTTTGTCCAGCATACGCAGAGCGCGCTCGTTGGCTTCGTCAGCGGTCTGCTGAGCCTTCTGAGCGGCAGCCAGTGCGTCGTCAGCCTTACGGTAGGCTTCGTCTGCACGAGCTTGAGCGCGAGCTGCTGCGTCTTCAGTCGCAGTCAGACGAGCTTCGGTTTCTTTGGATACGCTGCTGCAACCGGTAGCCAGAACTGCGGCCAGAGCCAGAGCAGAGAATTTCAGAACGTTGTTCATCGTGTTCCCCTTCAAGGACTTTCTATTAAATAGCCATCTCTCGGAAAAGAGAAACTGGCCGGCGTACATAGTACCCATTACTTGTAGTAAGTAAACTGACTCAGCGCAAGAACTGCAAAAAAAATGTTGCTTGACGTCGCGCCGACAAGATTTGCTACTCCGCTGTGAAAAAATCGTGCAGGGTTCGCAAGCGCTTGTAGTACAGAAACTTTTTTGTTGAACTAAGGGTGACTTTAACTGTCCTTCAGCGTCTTAAGCCCTACAACATCCGGCGGCTGTTGCGCGCGCAGGGAAGATCAGTGCTGATGGCGTTTTCGCCATTTTTAAGCGCTGCCACCTTGAGCAATCACGCTTGCGGCGCCTACTATCTTGTCAGTGCCGCAGATCCGAACCATTGCAATCGTTGAGTGGTCGAAGGGGCAACAGGTGGCGTAGAGGATTCTGTGCCGGATAAATCACCATCGGTTAAGGTATGGGTCTGCCGAGAAGACCTGCGAGGAGTAGTGATGAGCGAAGCGCTGACCATCCACCATGACCAGGCCGGTCATCAGTTCGAGACCACCGTGGACGGTCATCGTGCCTATCTGACGTATATGGATCTGGGCAAGCAGACGCTGGATATCTATCGCACCTTCGTGCCCAATGCCTTGCGCGGCCGCGGAATCGCTGCCGCATTGACCGAGCGGGCGCTGGAATACGCCGAGCAGATGGGTTACACGGTGATCCCGTCATGCTCCTATGTAGAGCGCTACATGGAGCGCCAGCAGCGGCATTCGAGCAAGGCTTGAATCGGTAATTCCGGATTTGAAATAAAAAGCGGGGCCGCGTTGCGGCCCCGCTTTTTATTCAGCCGCGTTTACGCTGCGGCAGCACATCCTTGAGCTTGGCATGCATGCTGCGCAGGGTCTTTTCGGTCGCGGACCAGTCGATGCACGAGTCGGTGATGGAAACACCGTACTGCAGTTCGTTCAAGTCTTTCGGAATCGACTGGCAGCCCCAGTTCAGGTGGCTCTCGACCATCAGGCCGATGATCGACTGGTTGCCTTCGAGGATCTGGTTGGCAACGTTCTCCATCACCAGCGGTTGCAACGCCGGATCCTTGTTGGAGTTGGCGTGGCTGCAATCGACCATGATGTTGGCCTTGATTTTGGCCTTGGCCAGGTCCTGTTCGCACAGGGCGACGCTGACCGAGTCGTAGTTCGGCTTGCCGTTACCGCCGCGCAATACCACGTGGCCGTACGGGTTGCCTTTGGTGGTGACGATCGACACGCCGCCTTCCTGGTTGATACCCAGGAAGCGGTGCGGTTTGGAAACCGACTGCAGGGCGTTGATGGCAACGGTCAGGCCGCCGTCGGTGCCGTTCTTGAAGCCGACCGCCGAGGACAGGCCCGAGGCCATCTCGCGGTGGGTTTGCGATTCGGTGGTGCGGGCGCCGATCGCCGACCAACTGATCAGGTCTTGCAGGTATTGCGGGGAAATCGGGTCGAGCGCCTCGGTGGCGGTCGGCAGGCCCATCTCGGCCAGGTCCAGCAGCAGCTGGCGACCAATGTGCAGGCCATCCTGGATCTTGAAGGAGTCATCCAGGTACGGGTCGTTGATCAGGCCTTTCCAGCCAACGGTGGTGCGCGGCTTTTCAAAATACACACGCATGACCAGGTACAGCGTATCGGACACTTCTGCGGCCAGCACCTTCAGGCGCTCGGCGTATTCGTGGGCAGCCTTGATGTCGTGGATGGAGCAGGGGCCGACCACGACGAACAGGCGATGGTCCTTGCCGTCGAGGATATTGCGCACCACTTCACGGCCGGCAGTCACGGTCTGCAGGGCCTTGGCGCTGAGGGGGATTTCCTTCTTGAGCTGATCGGGGGTGATCAGGGTCTCGTTGGAGGCAACGTTCAAGTCATCGATCGGTAAATCAGCCATCGTGTTACTCGTCAGGTCACGGGTGCCGGCCGCCAACTATCCCCGTGCGGCCCAGCAGCAAGAATAATCGCAGCGGGGAGCAGAACCTTAGCGCGTTACAGGTGGCGCGACAATGGGCTTTGCCCCGTCAGCGTGGGGTTTTTCCCTGATGGCGCGGGTTTGCCACGCATGGGCTGCCCAGCACTGCGCAACCTGTGTAAAAAGGGGGCTGACTTTATACCTGGAGATCGGCATGCATCTGCACGCACCGCGCATCGGCATCATCGGCAGTGGCGCAATCGGCGGCTTTTATGGGTTGATGCTGGCTCGGGCCGGCTTCGATGTGCATTTTCTGTTGCGCAGCGATTACCAGGCCGTTCGTGAGCACGGGCTGGCCGTGGACAGTGCGGTGCACGGTGCGCTGCAGATGAAGGTGCAGGCCTATGCCGATGCCACCGACATGCCGCCCTGCGACTGGTTGCTGATCGGTGCAAAGGCCACCAGCAACGACCAGCTGGCACCGTTGATCGTGCAAGCGGCTGCGCCTGGCGCCAAGGTGCTGCTGTTGCAGAATGGCCTGGGCGTGGAAGAGCAACTGCGCCCGGCCCTGCGCAGCGACATGCACCTGCTCGGTGGCCTGTGCTTTATCTGTGTCAACCGGCAGGCGCCCGGCGTAATCCGCCACCAGGCCTTGGGTGCAATCAACCTGGGTTATCACAGTGGGCCGGCCGCTGATGGCGGTGCTGCGCTGGTCAGCGCAGGCGCGGGATTGTTCCAGGCGGCAGGCATCGACTCGCAGGCAATGCCGAACCTGGCCCTGGCACGCTGGCAGAAACTGGTGTGGAACGTGCCCTACAACGGGCTGTCGGTGCTGCTCGGTGCCAGCACCACGCCGCTTATGGCCGACAGCCATAGCCGCGCTTTGATCCAGGCGTTGATGGCCGAGGTGGTACTTGGCGCGGCGGCGTGTGGCCATGCATTGCCCGAGGGCTATGCCGAGCACCTGTTCCAGGTGACCGAGCGTATGCCCGACTACTGGCCAAGCATGTACCACGACCATGTCTGCAAGCGCCCGCTGGAACTGCAGGCCATCTATGCCGAGCCGCTGGCCCGGGCGCGGGCTGCAGGTTGCAGCTTGCCGCGCATTGAGATGCTGTACCAGGCGCTGGCCTTCATCGATAACGCTGCGCAGCCCCGTTGAGGGCGGCGTCGGGCTCGCCGGGGTGGCGCTGCAGCCCGCGTCCGCAGTGCGCCGGACGGGCAGGCGTGGGGCTGGCGCGCTGCTAAGCTGAAGCTTGCTCTGCCGCAGCGGCAGTCGAGGAGGTCGAATGATTCGCTCCATGCTGTACGCCACCGACCTCGGTGTCTACGCCCCTTTTGTCATGCAGCACGCGCTGGCGCTGGCGCGTACTTTCAATGCCGAGTTGTATGTGATCCATGCGGTGGAACCGATGGGCCAGTTCGCCGAATCCCTCCTGCAAAGTTACCTCGATGAACAGACCCTCGACCAGTTGCACAGCCAGGGGGTGAACACGGTGATGGCCAATATCGAGCAGCGCGTGCTGGAAAACTTTCGTGAAGAGCTGGGTGAGGAGGCTGACCTGGCGGTGATCAAGGCGGTGCGGGTACGCCAGGGCGACCCGGCACAGGTGATCCTCGACCAGGCGCAGCGGTTGAGTGTGGACCTGCTGATTTTCGGTAGCCACAGCGCCGGCGCCGGGGTGGATGTGCCGCTGGGGCGTACGGCGGTGAGGCTGCTCCAGTTGTCGACGGTGCCGGTGTACATGGTGCCGTTGGCGCAGCATTTAGGACGTAGGAAAACATGAAGATGGCCGTAGGCCATTTGTGGCGGTATGTAACAAAATAGTTCTAGATTTATTTCCAGAACCACTAATATAGTTATATATCGTCGCTGCCTGCTGCCGCGGACTCATCGCTGAACCGAGGGGAATCTATGAAGCTTCAACAACTGCGCTACATCTGGGAAGTGGCGCACCATGACCTCAACGTCTCCGCGACGGCGCAAAGCCTGTACACCTCCCAGCCAGGGATCAGCAAGCAGATCCGCCTGCTCGAAGACGAGCTGGGTGTCGAAGTTTTTGCCCGCAGCGGCAAGCACCTGACCCGCGTCACGCCGGCCGGTGAGCGCATCATCAATACCGCTGGCGAAATCCTGCGCAAGGTCGAGAGCATCAAACAGATCGCCCAGGAATTTTCCAACGAGAAGAAGGGCACGCTGTCCATCGCCACCACCCACACCCAGGCGCGCTATGCCTTGCCGCCGGTGATCAGCAGCTTCATCAAGCAGTACCCGGAAGTGTCCTTGCACATGCACCAGGGCTCGCCGATGCAGATTGCCGAGATGGCCGCAGACGGCACCGTCGACTTCGCCATCGCCACCGAGGCGCTGGAGCTGTTCGGCGACCTGATCATGATGCCCTGCTACAAGTGGAACCGTTGCGTGGTGGTGCCGCAAGGTCACCCGCTGGCCAAGCTACCGAAGCTGACCCTGGAAGCGGTCGCCGAATACCCGATCGTGACCTACGTCTTCGGTTTCACCGGTCGCTCGAAGCTGGACGAAGCCTTCAACCACCGCGGCCTGACGCCGAAAGTGGTGTTTACGGCGGCGGATGCCGACGTGATCAAGACCTACGTACGCCTCGGGCTGGGCGTGGGTATCGTTGCCGGCATGGCCGTCGACGCCAAGCTCGACAATGATCTGGTGGCCCTGGATGCCAGCGAGCTGTTCGAGGCCAGCATCACCAAGATCGGCTTCCGCCGTGGTACCTTCCTGCGTGGTTTCATGTGCGACTTCATCGAGAAGTTCGCCCCGCACCTGACCCGTGAAGTAATGGCCAAGGCTATCCAGTGCCACAACAAGCAGGAACTGGAAGAGTTGTTCGCAGGTGTCGAACTGCCGGTGCACTGATTCAGAATCGCAGGGGGGCGCGAAGCGCCCCCGACAATTTCAGGCCTTGCTGATCAGGTTGCCCGCGTGCAACCCGCATTCCTTCTGCGTAGATTCTTCCCACCACCAGCGCCCCTCGCGCTCATGCTGGTTCGGCAGTACCGGCCGGGTGCATGGCTCGCAGCCAATGCTGATAAAGCCGCGCTCATGCAGGCTGTTGTAGGGCAGCTCCAGCATCCGGATATAACCCCACACCTCTGCACTGGTCATCTGCGCCAGTGGGTTGAACTTGTACAAGGTCCGTTCAGGCGTGGAGAACGCACTGTCGATTTCCAGTGCTGCCACCTGGCTGCGGGTGCCCGGGCTCTGGTCGCGGCGCTGGCCGGTGGCCCAGGCACTCACGGTGGACAGCTTGCGGCGCAGCGGCTCGATCTTGCGGATGCCGCAGCACTCGCCATGGCCATCCTTGTAGAAGCTGAACAGGCCTTTTTCCTTGACGAACGGATCAAGCTTGGCGCGGTCGGGGCTGAGGATTTCGATGGGCAGGTTGTACTGCTCGCGCACCTGATCGATGAACCGGTAGGTCTCCGGGTGCAGGCGGCCGGTGTCAAGGCTGAACACCTTGACCTGCTTGTTCAGCTTCCAGGCCATGTCGACCAGCACCACATCCTCGGCGCCGCTGAAGGAAATCCACAAGTCATCGCCAAAGTGCTCGAAGGCGAGCTTGAGGATGTCCTGCGGGGACTTGTTGGCATAGGTCGCGGCCAGGGCGGCGACGTCGAAGGGTAGGCTCATCAGGCGGTTTCCATCTTGGCTGTGGCGCTGTGCGCTCGTAGTGGGGTGATGGTAACAAAAAAAACGCGGGCCAGACGGACTCACAGGCCCTGCAGCGTCTGCATCAGCACCCGTACCTTGGCGATCGATTCTTCATACTCGGCCTGCCACTCGGAGTCGGCCACTACTGCACCGCCACCCCAACAGCTGACCTGCCCGTCCTTGACCAGCAGGCTGCGAATGGCAATCGAGCTGTCCATTTCGCCACGCACGTCCACATACAGCAGCGAGCCGCAGTACAGCGCTCGGCGCGCAGGCTCCAGCTGGTCGATGATCTGCATGGCGCGGATCTTCGGCGCACCGGTGATCGAGCCGCCGGGGAAGCTATCGCCGATCAGGTCCAGGGCGTCCTTGTCGCGGGCCAGCCGGCCGGTGATGCTGCTGACCAGGTGGTGCACATTGGGGTAGCTTTCCAGGCTGAACAGCTCTGGTACCTTCACCGAGCCGATCTCGCAGGTACGCCCAAGGTCGTTGCGCAGCAGGTCGACGATCATCAGGTTTTCCGAGCGGTCCTTGGGGCTGCGTAGCAGCTCCTGGGCATTGCGGGTGTCTTCCCCCGGGTCGCTGGCGCGCGGGCGGGTGCCCTTGATCGGCCGGGTTTCCACCTGGCCCTGGCTGACGCGGATGAAACGCTCGGGAGAAAAGCTCAGCAAGGCGCTGCCGTCGGCCAGTTGCTGGTAGCCCGAGAACGGCGTAGGGCAGGCGTGGCGCAGTGCCTTGTAGGCCTGCCACGGGTCGCCCTGGCAGCGGGCGCGAAAGCGCTGGGTAAGGTTGATCTGATAGCAGTCGCCAGCCTCGATGTAGCGTTGTACCTGGTCGAATGCAGCCTTGTACTGCTCGGGCTGCAGGTCGCCCGCCATCGGGGCGAGCAGCCGGAAGGCGCCGCTCTGCGTCTGGTCGCTGGCTTGGAACAGATTGATCAGGCGGTCGCGTTCGTCACTTGCCAGGCTTGGATGGAACACCAGTTGGCTGGTGCCGTACAGGTGGTCGCTGACCAGCGCCCAGGCATACAGCCCCAACTGTGCGTCCGGCAGGCCGAGGTCGTCCACGGCCAGGCTTGGCAACTGCTCCAGGCGGCGGCCGAAGTCGTAGCTCAGGTAGCCGATCAGGCCGCCGGCGAACGGTAGTTCGCAGCCTTCGGGCAGTTGCGCGTGGCCCAGTTGCGCCAGGCAGGCGCGCAGGCGCTGGAGAAAAACGCGGCCACTTTCATCGGGTTGCGCTTGCAGTTGTTGCAGCGGCCAGGCGCTGAGCAGGTCGAAGCGGCCGCGCTCGGCGCCGGGGCGGGCGCTGTCGAGCAGGATCGCGCCGGGGGCCTGGCGCAGGCGAGCGAAATAGGCGGCAGGGTCGGGCTGGTAGGGCAGGGGGTAGAGCGTACAGGTCGGCATCAGTGTGGACGGCGATGTAAAAGCGAGGAGGGCGATTGTAGACCTGTGCAGGAAAAGCGCCTAGCACTGGGCGCGACATTCAACATTGTGTTTGCCCCAAGGGGCCGCTGTGCGGCCCATCGCCGGCAAGCCCGCTCCACTGGTGCGGCGGAGCTCTCAGGGGCATGCGGTCCCTGTGGGAGCTGGCTTGCCGGCGATGGGCTGCAAAGCAGCCCCGGCAATTCAGCGGCCAGGCACGTGCCCGAACAAGCCCTGAGCTACCCGTACCCGCTGCTCGGCATCCTCGGTTACCCCATCCTTGGCCAACGCTTCGATGTGCGCCTCGACGGCATGGGTGCGCTGGGTCAGCCCGCAGTCGTTGGCAATCTGGATGTTCAGCCCCGGGCGGGCGTTCAGCTCCAGAATCAATGGGCCTTTTTCCTGATCCAGCACCATGTCGACACCGATGTAGCCCAGGCCGCACAGCTCGTAGCAGCCGGCGGCCAGCTTCATGAAGCCGTCCCAGTTCGGCAGCTGCACGCCATCTACTGCGTTGGTGGTGTCCGGGTGCTTGCTGATGATGTTGTTCAGCCAGGTACCGCGCAGGGTCACGCCGGTGGCCAGGTCGACACCCACGCCGATGGCACCTTGGTGCAGGTTGGCCTTGCCCCCGGACTGGCGGGTCGGCAGGCGCAGCATGGCCATGACCGGGTAGCCCATCAGCACAATGATGCGAATGTCCGGCACGCCTTCGTAGCTGATGCTCTTGAAGATCTGGTCGGGGGTGACGCGGTACTCGATCAGCGCGCGGTCGCGGTGGCCGCCCAGCGAGTACAGGCCGGTGAGGATGCTGGAGATCTGGTGCTCGATTTCCTCGTGGCTGATGATCTTGCCCGACACCGTGCGGTAGCGGTCCTCGAAGCGGTCGGCGATCACCAGGATGCCGTCACCGCCAGCGCCCTGCGCCGGCTTGATGACGAAATCGTTGCGCCCGCCAATGATCTGGTCGAGCTTTTCGATCTCTTTTTCGGTCTCGATGATGCCGTACATTTCCGGCACATGGATGCCGGCCGCCAGGGCTCGCTCCTTGGTGATGATCTTGTCGTCGACGATCGGGTACAGGTGGCGCTTGTTGTACTTCAACACGTAGTCCGCGTTGCGCCGGTTGATACCCATGATGCCCCGGGCCTCCAGGGCTTTCCACGTCTTGATCAGGCCAAACATCAGGCGTCAGCCTTCTTCAGGAATGCCTTGAAGCGCACCAGCTCGGTCAGGCGGTAGCCGCGGTAGCGACCCATCGCCAGCATGAAGCCCACCAGAATCAACAGCACCGCCGGGAAGGTGAATACGAAGTAGACCAGCTCCGGCACCATCATCAGCAGGTGCGCCACGGAGGCGGCGAACAGGGTGCCGATGGCAACTTTCATGGCATGGCCGCCACCACGCTCTTCCCAGGTGATCGACAGGCGTTCGATGGTCATGGTCAGGATCACCATCGGGAACAGTGCCACCGACAACCCGCGCTCAAGGCCCAGCTTGTGGCTGAACAGGCTGATGGCGGCGATCAGTACCACGACGAAGGTCAGCACCACCGACAGGCGCGGCAGCATCTGCAGCTTGAGGTGTTCCAGGTACGATCGCAGTGACAGCCCCAGGGCGGTGATCACCGTGAACAGCACGATACCGAAGCCCAGCTGGGTCTCGCGGAAGGCCAGGGCGATCAGCACCGGGGTGAACGTACCCAAGGTCTGCAGGCCGATCAGGTTGCGCAGTACCAGAATCACCAGCACGCCGATCGGGATCATCACCATGATCATGAAGGTTTGCTGGGTTTGCAGCGGCAGGCTGTACAGCGAGTACTCGAGGAAGTCGGCGTCGGTGTTCTCGTCGGTCAGCTTGGCCAGGCGGATGGCGTTCATCTCGCTGTTGTTCATGCTGAAGGTGACGTTGGCCTTCTTGCCGCCATCGACGGTGATCAGGTTGTCGTCACCGGTCCACCACAGCAGGCGGTCGCTGGGCAGGCCCTGCTCGCCGGTGTCCGGGTTGAAGTACAGCCAGTCGTTGCCGTTGAAGCTGCGCAGCCACAGTTCCGGGGTTTGCGGAGTATCGGCGACCAGGCGAATGGTGTGCACTTTCTCCATCGGCACATGGGCGATGGACAGCAGCAGGTCGATGACCTGGGCCTTCTTCATGGCCGAGGTGTCGCCGGCCAGCAGCAGCTTGACGTTGTCGTCGTTGAGGTTGTTGACCCGCTTGATGGTCTCGCTGACGAAGGTCTCGACGTCGGCGGAGTGCTGACGGATCGGCGCCATCAGGGCCTCGGCGGCGATCTTCTCAGGACCCTCGACGGCCAGGCTGTCGCGGAATGTGGCGCCTTTGACCGTGGTCTTCTCGTTGCTGTAGCGCTTGGTCAGCACCAGGCGGTAGTAGAGGGTCTGGTTGCCGTTGGCGCGGCGCGCCGACCAGGTCACCTTGCGGTTGCCGTCGGCACGATTGACGCTGACCCCGTAGTTGTTGGAGATGAAGCTCTCGTTGAGGCTGACGTAGTCGCGGTTCAGCGGCGGCACGAACATCTGCACCTTGACCGGGTCCTTGGTGCTGGCCACGAACTCGACCTTGGCGTCGATGTTCCACAGGTCGTCGGTCTCGTCCTCGGTCACCGGGATGCCGAGGAAGAAGATCTGATAAGCCGTGACCGCCACGCCCAGCAACACCAGTACGGTGATCAGGACTTTCAGATGGAGGGTAAGAGAGCGCATCGGGGTTACTCTGCTTTGGGAGCGTCGGTGGCACAGGCAGGTTTGCCGGCCGCGTATTTAAGGCTTGGGTCGACCAGCGCGTCGAAGTGCTTGAGCGCCTCGGAGCCGATCAGCAGCGGAAACTGGAACGCGCTGCGGTCGGTGAGGTTGACTTCGATGGTGCGCATGGCCTGGCCCATGCAGATTTCCAGTTCGATGACCGGGCGCGCCGTGTAGGCCTTGCCGGATTCTGCGTCATAGTCGCCGGCGCGGCGCTTGATCTTGCTCACGCGGGCCAGCGGGCGCTCGATCGGGTGCGAATGGGCGGCATCGATGGCCAGGTAGAAGCGCACCCAGCTTTCGCCGTTGCGCTTGAAACGCTTGATGTCGCGGGCACTGAGCGAGGCGGTCTTGGCGCCAGTGTCGAGCTTGGCCGCCACTTCCAGGTCCAGGTCGCCCAGGCGGGCGTATTCGTTGAGACCGTACACGGTCTTGCCCGCAGCCTGGCCAAGGGCCGGCAGCAGGGTGAGGCATAGCAGCATTAAAACGGGTGTAAGTCTCATATTCCGGGCGCGGTGCTGTGCAAGGTTCAGGGCAAGGCGACTGGCAACTACTGCGCAAGCTTCCTCGTTCATCTGTCAACAATCATGGCTGGATGACAGATAGGCTATCCATACTCCGTCGGAGGCGCGGCATTCTATCACGCCGACGTCTTGACGCCAGCGGTGCGCGATCTGACAGCGCAACCGTGGCGTTAGTTCGCCCTTAGACGATTGTCGACAATATTCATTTTTTCTTTGACTGCGGCCGCCGTTTTCGCTAATTTCTGGCAAAGAGATTTTCAAGGTGTCGACAATATGCAGGGCCTTTCTACCCCCACCCCGGTGCTGACAGACGAAACGGAAACGTTGTCCGAAAACGTCTTCCGACGCATTCAGGCGGCTATCGTCAAGGGTGAGATCGCCCCCGGCAGCAAGATTTCCGAGCCGGAGCTGGCGCGCACCTATGGCATCAGCCGTGGCCCGTTGCGCGAAGCCATCCACCGCCTCGAAGGCCAGCGCCTGCTGGTGCGCGTGCCGCATGTCGGTGCGCGGGTAGTGTCGCTCGACCACGCCGAGCTCATCGAGCTGTACGAGATCCGCGAGTCGCTGGAGGGCATGGCCTGCCGCCTCGCTGCCGAGCGCATGAGCCAGGCCGACATCGACGAATTGCGTCGGGTGCTCGACACCCACGAACGCGATGCCGCCTTCCAGGCCGGCCTGGGCTACTACCAGCAGGAAGGCGACTACGATTTTCATTACCGGATCATCCAGGGTAGCGGCAACCAGACCCTGGTCAAGATGCTCTGCGGCGAGCTTTACCAACTGGTGCGCATGTACCGCATCCAGTTCTCCGCTACGCCCAACCGGCCGCGCCAGGCCTTTGCCGAGCACCACCGCATTCTCGATGCCATTGCCGACCGTGATGGCGAACTGGCCGAACTCCTGATGCGCCGCCACATCGGCGCGTCCAAGCGCAATATCGAGCGTCACTACATGGACGCCCACAACAACAGCCCACGAGGTGAGAAATGACTCTGAAGAGCACCCCCGGTCAGCGTTTCCGCGATGCCGTTGCCGCTGAACATCCGCTGCAGGTGGTTGGCGCCATCAATGCCAACCATGCCCTGCTGGCCAAGCGCGCGGGCTTCAAGGCCATCTACTTGTCCGGCGGCGGTGTGGCCGCAGGCTCGCTGGGCCTGCCAGACCTGGGCATCAGTGGCCTGGACGACGTGCTGACCGACGTGCGTCGCATCACCGACGTGTGCGACCTGCCGCTGTTGGTGGACGTCGACACCGGCTTTGGCGCGTCGGCCTTCAACGTTGCCCGTACGGTGCGCTCGATGTGCAAGTTCGGCGCTGCCGCGATCCATATCGAGGACCAGGTTGGTGCCAAGCGTTGCGGGCACCGCCCGAACAAGGAGATCGTCACCCAGCAGGAGATGGTCGACCGTATCAAGGCCGCCGTCGATGCCCGCACCGACGACAGTTTCGTGATCATGGCGCGCACCGACGCCCTGGCCGTCGAAGGTTTGAACGCCGCCTTGGACCGCGCCGCCGCCTGCATCGAAGCGGGCGCCGACATGATCTTCCCGGAAGCCATCACCGAGCTGCAGATGTACAAGACTTTTGCCGACAGGGTGAAGGCACCGATCCTGGCCAACATCACCGAGTTCGGCGCCACGCCGCTGTACACCACCGAAGAGCTCGCCTCGGTCGACGTGTCACTGGTGCTGTACCCGTTGTCGGCGTTCCGCGCCATGAACAAGGCCGCCGACAACGTGTACACCGCGCTGCGCCGCGACGGCACGCAGAAGAACGTGATCGACACCATGCAGACCCGCATGGAGCTCTACGATGCCATTGGCTACCACGCGTTCGAGCAGAGCCTCGATGCGCTGTTTGCCCAGAAGAAAGGCTGACAGTTCCGTTTGTCGCTGCTGCGACCGGCCCTTTCGCGGGTGAATCCACGAAGGGGCCCGCCCAGGTTTCAATGATTAGCCAGATTTCCATAACAAATTCAAGAAAGGAGAAACACCATGGCCGAAGCAAAAGTACTCAGTGGCGCAGGCCTGCGCGGTCAGGTGGCTGGCCAGACCGCGCTGTCGACCGTGGGCCAGGCCGGTGCCGGGCTGACCTACCGGGGTTACGACGTGCGTGACCTGGCAGCCGCTGCCGAATTCGAGGAAGTGGCCTACCTGCTGCTGTATGGCGAGCTGCCGACCCAGGCCGAGCTTGCCGACTACAAACACAAGCTCAAGGGCCTGCGCGACCTGCCCCAGGCACTGAAAGAAGTGCTGGAGCGTATTCCGCGTGACGCCCACCCGATGGACGTGATGCGCACCGGCTGCTCGGTGCTCGGCACCCTGGAGCCAGAGCTCACCTTCGAGGCCCAGCGCGACAAGACCGACCGCCTGCTGGCGCTGTTCCCGGCAGTGATGTGCTACTGGTACCGCTTCACCCATCATGGTGTGCGCATCGACTGCAGCAGCGACGAAGACACCCTCGGTGGCCACTTCCTGCACCTGTTGCACGGCAAGAAGCCGAGCGAGCTGCACGTGAAAGTGATGAACGTGTCGCTGATCCTCTATGCCGAGCACGAATTCAACGCCTCCACCTTCACTGCCCGTGTTTGCGCCTCGACCCTGTCCGATCTGTATTCTTGCGTCACCGCCGCCATCGGCTCGCTGCGCGGCCCGCTGCACGGTGGTGCCAACGAGGCAGCGATGGAGCTGATCGAGCGCTTCCAGAGCCCGCAGGAAGCCACCGCCGAATTGCTGCGCATGCTCGAGCGCAAGGACAAGATCATGGGCTTTGGCCATGCCATCTACAAAGAGTCCGACCCGCGCAACGAGGTGATCAAGGGCTGGTCGAAGCAACTGGCTGATCAGGTGGGCGACAAAGTGCTGTACCCGGTATCCGAAGCCATCGACAAGACCATGTGGGAGCAGAAACGCCTGTTCCCCAATGCCGACTTCTACCATGCCTCGGCATACCACTTCATGGGCATCCCGACCAAGCTGTTCACCCCGATCTTCGTCTGCTCGCGCCTGACCGGCTGGGCGGCGCACGTCTTCGAGCAGCGCGCCAACAACCGCATCATCCGCCCAAGCGCCGAGTATGTCGGTGTCGATCAGCGCCAGTTCGTGCCGATCGAGCAGCGCTGACCGACCGAACCTGTGGGTGGCCTGTTCCGGCCTCATCGCCGGCAAGCCAGCTCCCACAGGTGTTGCACCGCCCTCGAGGCTTGTGCTGTGCCTATGGGAACTGGCTTGCCGGCAACGGGCCGGAGCAGCCAACACCCACAGGTGTTGCACCGCCCTGGGGGCTTGCGCTGTACCTGTGGGAGCTGGCTTGCCGGCGATGAGGCCGGAGCAGCCGACACATGACAGCGATTGGAAAGCTATCCACGACCGTACCGTGACCGAGCCTGATAATTATGAACACTGCATTCCGCAAGCACCTGCCAGGCACTGACCTGGACTATTTCGATGCCCGCGCAGCGGTCGAGGCGATCAAGCCCGGCGCGTACGCCGGCCTGCCTTACACCTCCCGCGTGCTCGCCGAAAACCTGGTGCGCCGCTGCGACCCGGCCACCCTCGACGCCTCGCTGGCCCAGCTGATCGAACGCAAGCGCGACCTCGACTTCCCGTGGTTCCCGGCGCGCGTGGTGTGCCACGATATCCTTGGCCAGACGGCATTGGTCGACCTTGCCGGCCTGCGGGACGCCATCGCCGACAAAGGCGGCGACCCGGCCGCCGTCAATCCGGTGGTGCCGGTGCAGCTGATCGTCGACCACTCGCTGGCCGTGGAATGCGGTGGCTTCGACCCACAAGCCTTCGAAAAGAACCGCGCCATCGAAGACCGCCGCAACGAAGACCGTTTCCACTTCATCAACTGGACCAAGAAGGCGTTCAAGAACGTCGACGTGATCCAGCCAGGCAACGGCATCATGCACCAGATCAACCTGGAGAAGATGTCACCGGTGGTCCACAGCGACCGCGGCGTGGCCTACCCCGACACCTGCGTCGGCACCGACAGCCACACCCCGCATGTCGACGCCCTGGGCGTGATCGCCATTGGCGTTGGCGGCCTGGAAGCCGAGAACGTGATGCTCGGCCGTGCCTCGTGGATGCGCCTGCCGGAAATCGTCGGCGTCGAGCTGACTGGCAAGCTGGCGCCGAACATCACGGCCACCGACCTGGTGCTGGCCCTGACCGAATTCCTGCGTAAACAGAAAGTCGTCGGCGCCTACCTGGAGTTCCACGGCGAGGGCGCGCGTGCCCTGACCCTGGGTGACCGCGCGACCATTTCCAACATGGCGCCGGAATACGGCGCCACGGCAGCGATGTTCGCCATCGACCAGCAGACCATCGACTACCTGCGCCTGACCGGCCGCGAAGAGCAACAGGTAAAGCTGGTGGAAACCTACGCCAAGGCTACTGGCCTGTGGGCCGACAGCCTGGCCGAGGCGGTCTACGAACGCACCCTGAGCTTCGACTTGTCGAGCGTGGTACGTAACATGGCCGGGCCGTCCAACCCGCATGCCCGCGTCGCAACCAGCGACCTGGCGGCCAAAGGCATCGCCGGCAGCTGGGAGGACGTGCCGGGGCAGATGCCTGACGGCGCGGTGATCATCGCCGCCATCACCAGTTGCACCAACACCAGCAACCCGCGCAACGTGATCGCTGCCGGCCTGATGGCGCGCAATGCCAACAGGCTGGGCCTGGCCCGCAAGCCGTGGGTCAAGTCGTCGCTGGCGCCGGGCTCCAAGGCCGTGCAGTTGTATCTTGAAGAGGCCGGCCTGGAGAAGGAACTGGAGCAACTCGGCTTCGGCATCGTCGCCTTCGCCTGCACCACCTGCAATGGTATGTCGGGTGCCCTTGACCCGGTGATTCAGCAGGAGATCATTGACCGCGACCTGTACGCCACGGCCGTGCTGTCGGGCAACCGCAACTTCGACGGCCGTATTCACCCGTATGCCAAGCAGGCCTTCCTGGCTTCGCCGCCGCTGGTGGTCGCCTACGCCATTGCCGGTACCATCCGCTTCGACATCGAGAAAGATGTGCTGGGTGTGGTCGATGGCAAGGAAATCCGCCTCAAGGACATCTGGCCCAGCGACGAGGAAATCGACGCCGTGGTGCGTGCCGCAGTGAAGCCTGAGCAGTTCCGCAAGGTGTACATCCCGATGTTCGCCATCGAGGAAGACCGCGGGCCGAAGGTCGCCCCGCTGTATGAATGGCGTCCGATGAGCACCTACATCCGGCGCCCGCCATACTGGGAAGGGGCCCTGGCCGGTGAGCGCACCCTGCGCGGCATGCGCCCGCTGGCGGTGCTGCCCGACAACATCACCACCGACCACCTGTCGCCGTCCAACGCCATCATGCTCGACAGCGCCGCCGGTGAGTACCTGGCGAAGATGGGCCTGCCGGAAGAGGACTTCAACTCCTACGCTACCCACCGTGGCGACCACCTGACCGCCCAGCGCGCCACCTTTGCCAACCCCAAGCTGTTCAACGAAATGGTGCGCAAGGCAGACGGCAGCGTGCAGCAAGGCTCGCTGGCGCGGATCGAGCCGGAAGGCAAGGTCACCCGTATGTGGGAAGCGATTGAAACCTACATGCAGCGCAAGCAGCCGCTGATCATCGTCGCCGGTGCCGACTACGGCCAGGGCTCGTCCCGTGACTGGGCGGCCAAGGGGGTGCGGCTGGCAGGTGTCGAGGCGATCGTGGCCGAAGGGTTCGAGCGTATTCACCGCACCAACCTGGTGGGCATGGGCGTGTTGCCGCTGGAATTCAAGCCGGGCACCGACCGCAAGACCCTGGGCCTGGATGGCAGCGAGACCTATGACGTGCTGGGTGCGCGGACGCCGCGGGCGACCTTGACCCTGGTCATCACCCGCCGCCAGGGTGAACGCCTGGAAGTGCCGGTGACCTGCCGCCTGGACACCGCCGAGGAAGTGTCGATCTACGAAGCGGGCGGGGTGCTGCAGCGCTTTGCCCAGGACTTCCTCGAAGCGACCGCCTAACCATGAGAGCGGGGCCGCTGTGCGGCCCATCGCCGGCAAGCCAGCTCCCACAGGGATCGCGCTGGCTTGCCGGCGCTGGGCTGCAAGGCAGCCCCGGGGGTTCATGATTATCAGACAGGACAGCAACGCAATGGCTCACGTACCGCAAGTAAAAATCCCCGCCACCTATATCCGTGGCGGCACCAGCAAGGGCGTGTTCTTCCGCCTGCAAGACCTGCCCGAGCGAGCGCAAATCCCCGGCCCGGCGCGCGATGCGCTGCTGCTGCGGGTAATCGGCAGCCCCGACCCCTATGGCAAGCAGATCGACGGCATGGGGGGTGCTACTTCAAGCACCAGCAAGAGCGTGATCCTGTCGCCCAGCATCAAGCCCGAACATGATGTCGACTACCTGTTCGGCCAGGTCAGCATCGACAAGGCCTTCGTCGACTGGAGCGGCAACTGCGGCAACCTGTCTGCGGCAGTCGGTTCATTCGCCATCAGCAGCGGCCTGGTCGACCCTGCGCGCGTTCCGCGCAACGGCATCGCCACCGTGCGTATCTGGCAGGCCAATATCGGCAAGACCATCATCGCCCATGTGCCGATCACCGAGGGTGAGGTGCAGGAAACCGGCGATTTCGAGCTGGACGGGGTGACGTTCCCGGCCGCCGAGGTACAGCTGGAGTTCCTCGACCCAGCAGCCGACGAAGACGGCGCAGGCGCTGCGATGTTCCCCACCGGCAACCTGGTCGATGACCTTGAGGTGCCAGGTGTCGGTACGTTCCAGGCGACATTGATCAATGCCGGCATCCCGACCATCTTCATCAATGCCGCGGACCTCGGCTACTCCGGCGCCGAGCTGCAGGGTGCCATCAACGGCGACCCGCAGGCCCTGTTGCGTTTCGAGACGATCCGCGCCCATGGCGCCGTACGCATGGGGCTGATCGACAACGTCGACCAGGCTGCCGGGCGTCAGCACACGCCAAAAGTCGCATTCGTGGCGCCGCCGAGCGCCTACACTGCGTCCAGTGGCAAGGCGGTGCAGGCGGGGGATATCGACCTGCTGGTTCGGGCCTTGTCGATGGGCAAGCTGCACCATGCAATGATGGGGACGGCTGCGGTGGCCATTGGCACCGCAGCGGCCATTCCGGGCACGCTGGTCAACCTCGCCGCTGGCGGGGGCGAGCGCAGCGCCGTGCGTTTCGGCCACCCCTCGGGCACCCTGCGAGTGGGGGCTGAGGCGCGCCAGGTGAATGGCCAGTGGACAGTGACCAAGGCAATCATGAGCCGCAGTGCTCGCGTGCTGATGGAGGGCTGGGTTCGCGTGCCTGGCGATAGCTTCTAGACGCACCACCGGCGCTCGGCTTCAAGCGGGGCCGCTGTGCGGCCCATCGCCGGCAAGTCAGCTCCCACAGGTACTGCACAAGTCTCCAGAGCTGTGCGATCCCCGTAGGAGCTGGCTTGCCGGCGATGGGCTGCACGGCAGCCCCAGCACTTTTGAAGGGAGCTGGATATGAGCGCCAACGCAGACCTCAACGACCGCCCGGACTACGACCGGGTACTGCAAACCCTGGCGGACTACGCCCTCAGCTACCGGGTCGAATCCCCCGAGGCGCTGGACACCGCGCGCAACTGCCTGATGGACACCCTCGGTTGCGGCCTGCTGGCCCTGCGGTTTCCCGAATGCACCAAACTGCTTGGCCCCCTGGTCGAAGGCACCGTGGTGCCCAATGGTGCCCGCGTCCCCGGAACCGCCTACCGTCTCGACCCGGTCAAGGCCGCCTGGGACATCGGCTGCACGGTGCGCTGGCTGGACTACAACGACACCTGGCTGGCCGCCGAATGGGCGCACCCCTCGGATAACCTCGGCGGCATCCTGGCGGTTGCCGACCACCTGTCGCAGAAGCGGGTGGCTGCCGGTGAGGCGCCGTTGCTGATGGGCGATGTGCTCGAAGCCATGGTCATGGCTCACGAGATCCAGGGTGTGCTGGCGCTGGAAAACGCCTTCAACCGCGTCGGCCTCGATCATGTGATTCTGGTCAAGGTGGCTTCCACCGCCGTGTGCGCCAGGCTGATGGGGGCCAGCCGCGAGCAGATGCTCTCGGCCTTGTCCCACGCCTTTGTCGATGGCCAGGCGCTGCGCACCTACCGCCACGCGCCCAACGCCGGTTCGCGCAAGTCCTGGGCCGCTGGCGATGCGTCCAGCCGTGGCGTACGCCTGGCCGACATCGCCCTGCGCGGCGAGATGGGCGTGCCCAGTGTGCTGACGGCGCCACAGTGGGGCTTCTACGACGTGCTGTTCAGCCATACCAACAAGGACCTGGCGCTCAAGCCGGCGGGCCAGCAGGAGCTGCGCATGCCACAGGCACTGGGCAGCTATGTGATGGAGAACGTGCTGTTCAAGGTCAGTTTCCCTGCCGAGTTCCACGCGCAGACTGCCTGCGAGGCGGCGGTAGCCCTGCACCCGTTGGTGCGCAATCGCCTGCATGAAATAGACCGCATCGTCATCACTACCCAGGAGTCGGCCATTCGCATCATTTCCAAGAGCGGGCCGCTGGCCAATGCCGCCGACCGCGACCATTGCCTGCAATACATGGTGGCTGTGCCGCTGATTTTCGGGCATCTGGTGGCCGAGCATTATGAAGACGCCTTCCATGCCAACCACCCGAGCATCGATCGGCTTCGCGAGAAGATGGAGGTAGTGGAGGACCCGCGCTTCAGCCGCGAGTACCTGGAGCCAGCCAAGCGTTCGATCGCCAATGCGCTGCAGGTGTTCTTCAAGGACGGCAGCACTACCGATCAGGTGGTGGTGGAATACCCGATCGGCCACCGGCGGCGGCGGGAAGAGGGGATACCGTTGCTGGAGGCCAAGTTCAGGGCCAACCTGGCGACGCGCTTTGCGCGGCAGCGGTGCCAGCAGATTTTCGAGCTGTGCAAGGACCAGCAAGGGCTGGAGCAGATGGCGGTGCATAGGTTTGTGGAGTTGTTTGTGATTTGAGGTTGTCTGTGCTGGCCTCTTCGCGGGCTTGCCCGCGAAGAGGCCAGCACAGGAGACACAAAAAAGCCCCGGCATTTCTGCCGGGGCTTTTGCTTGTAGCTTGTAGCTTGCAGCTTACAACTTGCTGCTCAGCTTACGCCTGAACCACCGGGATCTTGGCGTTGGCTGCCGCTTCGCGGAACTCGGCGATCTGGTCGAAGCTCAGGTAGCGGTAAACGTCGGCAGCCATGCTGTCGATGTCTTTCGCATACTGCATGTACTCTTCGACAGTCGGCAGCTTGCCGATGATCGAAGCGACAGCAGCCAGCTCGGCCGATGCCAGGTACACGTTGGTGGCGTCGCCCAGACGGTTCGGGAAGTTACGGGTCGAAGTGGAAACCACGGTCGAACCGGTCTGCACACGTGCCTGGTTACCCATGCACAGCGAGCAGCCTGGCATTTCCATGCGCGCACCGGCCTTGCCGTAGATGCCGTAGTAGCCTTCTTCGGTCAGCTGGTGAGCATCCATCTTGGTTGGCGGAGCCAGCCACAGACGGGTCGGGATGCCGCCCTTGACCTTCTCCAGCAGCTTGCCGGCAGCGCGGAAGTGGCCGATGTTGGTCATGCACGAACCGATGAACACTTCGTCGATCTTCTCGCCCTGTACCGAAGACAGCAGGCGGGCATCGTCCGGGTCGTTCGGCGCGCAGAGTACAGGCTCCTTGACGTCGGCCAGGTCGATTTCGATGATTTCGGCGTATTCGGCATCGGCGTCAGCCGACAGCAGCTCAGGGTTGGCCAGCCAGGCTTCCATGGCCTGGGCGCGACGTTCCAGGGTGCGGGCATCGCCGTAGCCTTCACCGATCATCCAGCGCAGCAGGGTGATGTTGGAGGTCAGGTACTCGGCAATGGCCTTTTCCGGCAGCTTGATGGTGCAACCGGCAGCGGAGCGCTCGGCCGAGGCGTCGGACAGTTCGAACGCTTGCTCGACAGTCAATTCGTCCAGGCCTTCGATTTCCAGGATGCGTCCGGAGAAGGCGTTTTTCTTGCCCTTCTTCTCGACGGTCAGCAGGCCGTTCTGGATGGCGTAGTAAGGGATGGCATGCACCAGGTCACGCAGGGTGATGCCTGGCTGCAGTTTGCCCTTGAAGCGCACCAGGATCGACTCTGGCATGTCCAGCGGCATGACGCCGGTGGCAGCGGCGAAGGCTACCAGGCCGGAACCGGCCGGGAACGAGATGCCGATCGGGAAGCGAGTGTGCGAGTCGCCACCGGTACCTACGGTGTCAGGCATCAGCATGCGGTTCAGCCAGCTGTGGATGATGCCGTCGCCTGGGCGCAGCGACACGCCGCCACGGGTGCGGATGAAGTCTGGCAGGGTGTGGTGAGTGGTGACGTCGATCGGCTTCGGATAGGCCGCAGTGTGGCAGAACGACTGCATCACCAGGTCGGCGGAGAAGCCCAGGCACGCCAGGTCTTTCAGCTCGTCGCGGGTCATCGGGCCAGTGGTGTCCTGGGAGCCGACGGTGGTCATCTTCGGCTCGCAGTAGGCACCTGGGCGCACGCCTTGGCCTTCTGGCAGGCCGCAAGCACGGCCGACCATTTTTTGCGCCAGGGTGAAGCCCTTGTCGGACGCGGCAGGCTGCTCAGGTTTCTTGAACAGGTCGACTGGGCCCAGGCCAAGCTCGGCGCGGGCCTTGTCGGTCAGGCCGCGGCCTACGATCAGTGGGATACGACCGCCAGCACGGACTTCGTCGAGCAGTACAGGCGTCTTCAGTTCGAAGGTGGTAACCAGCTCGTCGCTTTCGTGACGGCGCACTTCACCTTTGTACGGGTAGACGTCGATGACGTCGCCCATGCTCAGGTTGGTGCAGTCGAATTCGATCGGCAGGGCGCCGGCGTCTTCCATGGTGTTGTAGAAGATCGGAGCGATCTTGGTGCCGAAGCAGAAACCACCGGCGCGCTTGTTCGGCACGTACGGGATGTCGTCGCCGAAGAACCACAGCACCGAGTTGGTGGCGGATTTACGCGACGAACCGGTACCAACCACGTCGCCGACGTAGGCAACCGGGAAGCCTTTGGCGCGGACTGCTTCGATCTGCTTCAGCGGGCCGACCGAACCAGGTTGCTCAGGTTCGATGCCGTCACGGGCCATTTTCAGCATGGCCAGGGCGTGCAGCGGGATGTCAGGGCGCGACCAGGCATCCGGGGCAGGGGACAGGTCGTCGGTGTTGGTTTCGCCAGGCACCTTGAACACGGTCAGGGTGTACTTGTCGGCGATGGCCGGGCGGGTGGTGAACCACTCGCCGGCAGCCCAGGAGTCGAGCACGGCCTTGGCGTGGGCGTTGCCAGCCTTGGCTTTTTCGGCCACGTCGTGGAAGGCATCGAACATCAGCAGGGTGTGCTTGAGCTGCTCGGCCGCGACGGCGCCCAGTTCGGCGTCATCCAGCAGTGCGACCAGCGTTTCGATGTTGTAGCCGCCTTGCATGGTGCCCAGCAGCTCGGTGGCGTGCTTGCGGTCGATCAGTGGCGACTGGGTTTCGCCCTTGGCGACGGCGGAGAGGAATGCGGCCTTGACGTAGGCAGCTTCGTCGACCCCTGGCGGTACGCGGTTGGTGATCAGGTCTACGAGGAAGGCTTCTTCGCCGGCCGGCGGGTTTTTCAGCAGCTCGACCAGGCCTGCAGTTTGTTCGGCGTTCAGCGGCTGGGGCACGATACCCAGGGCGGCACGCTCTTCGATGTGTTTGCGGTAGGCTTCAAGCACAGTTATTTCCCTCATCAGTGGTCCCTAAAGGGGGTCCGGGACGCTTATCCAGCATTCGATGCACCCATGCGCTGCCACGGCTTTGTGGGCCGCCCAGCCAGGGTCGCAAAGAATCCTTACAGAAGCTGCTTTCAAAGTTTTACGCCTGCAGAACGGGGAGCTGATGAGGGCTGGCGCGGGCATGCGAGGGGTGCATGGCCCGGGCCAACGCCGTTCTACCGGATTAACTGTGCTCGTGACGCTTTGAAAACAGCTTCCAACGGACATTGTTGCCTTCGAAAAGGCCGGATGATTCTACGGTAAAAAACGCCCGAAGGTAAGGCGGCAAAGATGACTTTAAGCAGTGACCCTGGTTAGACAAAGGGCTAACATGGGGGCGTGTCCCACCGCCAAGCTGTTGTTTTTCATGTCCAACAAGTCCATCAAGACCCCTTGTGTCGGCCTGTGCTCCACGGTTTACGGAGACACGGTGTGCCGTGGCTGCAAGCGTTTTCACCACGAAGTGATCAACTGGAACGGCTATGACGACGCGCAGAAGCGCGCGGTGTGGCTGCGCCTTGAGCAACTGCTGGTGCAGGTGATGATGGCCAAACTGGAAGTGTTCGACAAAGGCCTGCTGCGCCAGCAACTGGAGCAGCGTTCCATCCGCTTTGTCGAGCAGCAGTCGGAATATTGCTGGGCTTACCAGCTGATTGCCCGCGGTGCGCGGATGATCCGAGAGCTGGAGGCGTATGGCATGGTGTTGCTGCCGGAATTCCGTGACTGGGAGCTGCCGCAGTTGCGTGACGCCATCGACCGGGAATTCTTCCTGCTGTCCGAAGCGCATTACCAGCGGTACATCGCTCCGGCTTTCCTCAAAAGCGCGTTCGAGTAGGCCCTTTCCCTCTGTTTACCCGTTAGCCGGCTGGCTAGCTTGGCGCCCTCGTGAACGAATGAGGAGCGCTTCCGTGGGCAACTACAACTTCAAGCCCGACCTGTGCTTCAACGCGCGGTGCTGGTGGCAGCTGGGAGGTGTTAGGGTTGAAGGGGAGTGGGGCGCTGCTGTCGACCACCTGGCGCCGCTGTGGGTGCGCTTCGAGAGTGGCGATGGCGAGGATGGCTGGTTAAGGGCGGAGCCGGAGGGCGCGCTCGAGCCTTCCTCCAGCCTGCGGGTGAAGCGGCCTGGCATTCTCTGCGACATCCTGTGGTTTGGCGTTTACCAGATATACGGGCAATTCACGTACGAAATCAGACCCGCCTATTTCGGCAAGACGGTTTACCTCTGGCCGCGACTTGAATATGCGATGACCAAGGATTTCGGCTATCTGGGCATGTCGGGGAGCCCGCAGCCAGCCGGTACTCACAACGCCCCGCAGTGGGGGGTGGAGGGCCTCGACCCGCGGCAGCTGGAGGTGGGTAAACGGCTGAGCAATCTCCAGCTGATCGATCCGTCGGGACGGACTGTCAGGCGTTACCGACAGTTCGGCCGCCCCTATCTGGCTACGCACCAAGGCGTGCGGGGGGCGCTAAGCCTGGAAGTGATGACCGTGCCTGTCCCGCCGCACCCCAGGCCTTTGGGCTAGCCGGCAGCGACGTCAGTCGCCGGTGTATTCGCAACCGCTGGTGCAGGTCTCGTGGATGCGCACCTTGGACAGCTCTGGCATCAGCGGCTTGACCTGTTCCCAGATCCACTTGGCGATCACTTCGCTGGTGGGGTTTTCCAGGCCCGGAATGTCGTTCAGGTAGTTGTGGTCCAGTTGCTCGTAGATCGGCTTGAAGATTGCCTTGACCTCGGCGAAGTCGCGGATCCAGCCGGTGTGCGGGTCCAGCGGGCCGGTCAGGTGCAGGCCGACCTTGAACGAGTGGCCGTGCAGGCGGCCGCACTTGTGCCCGGCAGGGACGTGGGGCAGGCGGTGTGCGGATTCGAAAGTAAATTCCTTGAAAATTTCCACGCGGGTTTGCTCTGTATGAATCAATAGTGTGTGCAGTCTAACAGTTCGCCTTGGCATCTTCAGCGCCTATCAGATCGACCGCCGCCCCTCATGCCTCAAGCCAGGCCCATCGCCAAGCCCCCATCGCCACGCGGCTGCGCTATCATCCCGCCAGCTGTTTTCAGGTTGAATTAAGGACCGCTGGTTAATCTTAACCCCGTAGACAACTTGCACAGTTCTCAGGAGAGAATGCCGATGAAAACCTTGACTGCCCTGTTCACCGCCGCTGCCCTTGCCCTGGGCGCCAATGCCGCATTCGCCAAGGACGTACAGCCCGACGAAGTGGTCAAACTGGTCAACGCCAAGACCATCAAGTCGCTGGACGAACTCAAGGCCGCCGCCGTGGCCAAGCACCCTGGCGCCACTGTCACCGACTCGGAGCTTGAAGACGAGTACGGCCGCTACATCTACAAGGTCGAACTGCGCGACACCCAGAACCTGGAGTGGGACGTGGCGCTGGACGCCAAGACCGGTGAAGTCCTGAAGGACGAGCGGGACAACTGATGATCCACCTACCACGCCCGGCGCGCTACCTGGCGCTGGCGCTGCTGGCCGTATGCTCCCTTGCTGCGGCCCGCGACCTTGACCAGGACGAAGCGCTGAAGCTGCGTCAGAAGGGCATCATCCTGCCGCTCGAACAACTGCTGCAAACCGCCCTGGCACGTCACCCCGGGGCGCGTTTGCTGGAGGCCGAGCTGGAAGAAGACGACGACCGCTACGAATACGAAGTAGAGGTGCTCACGGCTGAAGGTGTGGTGCGCGAGATCAAGCTCGATGCCAGCACCGGCGCCCTGCTCAAAGACGAGGAAGACGACTGAATGCGCCTGTTGCTTGTCGAGGACAATGTGCCGCTGGCCGATGAACTGACTGCCGGCCTGCAGCGCCAGGGCTATGCCGTGGACTGGCTGGCCGATGGCCGTGATGCGGTGTATCAAGGCCAGAGCGAACCGTACGACCTGATTATCCTGGACCTTGGCCTGCCGGGCCTGCCCGGCCTGGAAGTGTTGGCCCAGTGGCGCGCCGCCGGCCTGGCCACGCCGGTGCTGATCCTCACTGCCCGCGGCTCGTGGGCCGAGCGTATCGAAGGGCTGAAGGCCGGTGCCGACGATTACCTGAGCAAACCCTTTCACCCCGAGGAGCTGCAGCTGCGCATCCAGGCACTGTTGCGCCGGGCCCGCGGCCTGGCCAACCAGCCGACGCTGGAAGCCGCTGGCCTGCACTTGGATGAAAGTCGCCAGTGCGTCAGCCGCGAGGGCGTGGATATTCAGCTGACCGCCGCCGAATTTCGCCTGCTGCGCTACTTCATGCTGCATCCGCAGCAGATCCTGTCCAAGAGCCACCTGGCCGAACACCTGTACGACGGCGAAACCGAGCGCGACTCCAATGTGCTGGAAGTGCACGTCAACCACTTGCGGCGCAAGCTTGGCCGCAGTGTCATCGAAACCCGCCGTGGGCAAGGTTACATCTACGCGGGGAGTACCGGGTGAAGTCGATCCAGGCGCGCCTCAGCCTTGGCCTGGTGGCGGTGCTGGTGGTGGTCGGCGTGGTGCTGGCGCAACTGACCTTGTGGTTGTTCGAGGCCGGACTGCAGCGCTACCTGGAAAACGGCCTGCGCAAGGAAAGCGAGAACCTGCTGGTGGCCCTGGTACGTGGCCCGTCCGGGCTGCAGCTGGACGAGCGGCGTATTTCGGCGGCCTACCAGCGGCCTTTTTCCGGCTACTACTTCCGTATCGATTTCGATAACGGCACCTGGCGCTCGCGCTCGCTATGGGACCTGGACATGTCCAAGCCCTCTGCGCCGGGCCTTTCCGACAGCCATGAGCTGGGCCCGGAAGGGCAGCAGTTGCTGGCGTTGCGAGCGGACTATCGACGCTTGGGCCAGGATATCTCGATCACTGTGGCGCAAGACTATTCACCGGTGCGCGAAGGCTTTCGGCGCCTGCAGCAGATCGGCCTGGGCATGGGCCTGGTGGCGCTGATCCTGGTGCTGGTGCTGCAGCGCATTACCGTGACCCGCTCGCTACGGCCATTGGAGCGGGCGCGCCAGCAGATCGCCCAGTTGCAGCAGGGCCAGCGCTCGCAGCTGGATGCCGAGGTGCCCAGCGAGCTGGCGCCGCTGGTGGGGCAGATCAACCACCTGCTGAGCCATACCGAGGACAGCCTGCGGCGTTCGCGCAATGCCCTGGGCAACCTTGGCCATGCGCTGAAGACGCCGCTGGCGGTGTTGCTCAGCCTGGCCTCCAGCGAGCGCCTGAGAGACTTGCCCGAGGTGCGCGCGCAGATGCGTGGGCAACTGGAGCAGATCCAGCAGCGCCTGGCGCGTGAACTTAACCGGGCGCGCCTGGCGGGTGACGCGCTGCCCGGCGCGCAGTTCGATTGTGACGCCGAATTGCCCGGGCTGCTGGGGACGTTGGGCATGATTCATGGCGAAGGCCTGCTGCTGGCCAGGGATGTACCGGCCGGCTTGCTGCTGCCGTGGGACCGCGAGGACGTCCTGGAGCTGCTGGGCAACTTGCTGGACAACGCCTGCAAGTGGGCTGACAGCGAAGTGCGCCTGGGCATCACGGCGGATGCCGACGGTTATCGACTGTGGGTCGATGATGATGGGCCGGGTATCCCGGAGGGCCAGCGACAGCAGGTGCTGGAGCGGGGTTCGCGGCTGGATGAGCAGGTTGACGGGCACGGCCTGGGGCTGGGCATCGTGCGCGATATCGTGGAGGCCTGGGGCGGGCAGTTGGCGCTTCTGCAAAGCCCGCTGGGCGGGTTGCGGATATGTATCGAATTGCCGCGCAAGGCTCGATAGCGCCACTGCAATAATATTGCAGTACAGGCGCATTTTTTTGAATTAGCCCAAACGCGCACCACCCGGCAAAATCCCCCTCATGAAACCCTGCGGTTTCCATCTCTCCACGGACGGAGCCCCCTTGAAGATATTGCGCTCGCAATACAAGGCCCAGGCCAGCGCGGCTGGGCTTTCTTTTTTAACCAGAATAACCACAGATCCCGATTACCTACATGTCTGCCTCGCGTTCCGAAAGTCGTCTGCAGCGGCTGTTGCCCGCGCCCCTGAATATCCCCCCAAAAGAATGGTTGCGTGCCGGTATTGGCGGGCTGCTCGGTCTGTTCCTCGCGGGCTGGCTGACCAGCATGGCCTATGGGCCGAGCATCGCCTTGCACCTGCTGGGCCCGCTGGCGGCGTCGGCTGTGCTGGTGTTCGCGGTGCATTCCGGCCCGTTGGCGCAACCCTGGCCGGTGCTCGGCAGCTACGCCCTGGCTGGCGCGGTCGGCCTGGCCATGCGCCAGGGTTTCGGCGCCGAGCTATGGGTGGCCGCTGCTGCCTTGGGCATCTCGCTGCTGGTGATGTGCCTGCTGCGTTGCCTGCACCCGCCCGGTGGCGGGGTGGCGGTGAGTGCGGTGCTTGCCGACCCGGGCCTGACCGCGATGGGCGATCACCTGCTCGAGCCTGTGCTGCTCAATGCGCTGATCCTGGTGGTGGTGGCGATCATCTACAACCGGCTGACGGGCGTGCGTTACCCCAAAGGTGCGCTGCCGCGCAAAGACCTGCACCACACCCATGACCCGCTGCCCAGCGAGCGGGTCGGCATCCGCAGCGAAGACCTGGATCAGGCCCTGGAGGAGCTGGGTGAATTTGTCGACGTCACCCGCGATGAACTGGAGCGCATCATCCTGGCCACCGAGCAGCACGCCCTGCAGCGCAGCCTTGGCGGCATCACTGCGGGCTCGGTGATGGCCCGCGATGTACAGTTCGCCTCGCCCGATACCACCCTGGAGCAGGCCTCGAAAATGCTGGCCAGCCACCACCTGAAAACCCTGCCGGTGCTGCAGCAGGGCAAACTGGTCGGCATCGTCAGCCTCAGCGACCTGGTCGGCCCGGCCATGCAGCGTGGTGGTCGCGGCTGGCGCGGGCTGTTTGGCCGCAAGGTGGTGCGCATGGAGCAGGTGATGAGCCGGCGGGTCATCAGTGTCAGCAGTCAGCACCCGCTGGACCGCCTGCTGCCGCTATTGTGTGAGCAGGGTCTGCATTGCCTGCCGGTGCTCGAGGGTGACACGCTGGTCGGGGTGATCACCCAGACCGACCTGATTGCCGGCCTCAAGCGCCAGTTGCTCAGCAAGGCCGAAGCCTCAGATAGCCGGGTCCCAACGCTGTGACCAGTCGCTGGCGCCGGCGGCCACTAGCCGGCGCAGGATGGCAAAGGCCTGTTGCAGGGCGCCGCTGTCGCGCTTGCGCGGGTAAACCAGGAAAGTCGGGTAGGTGAACTCCGGCGCCTGCGGTACGCGCTCGAACACCCCACGGTCCAGGTAGGCCTGCACCACCCGGGTGCGGAAGTAGCCACTGCCGCCCTGGTCGAGAATGAACTGCAGGGCCAGCGGCCCCAGGTTGAAGCTCAGCGCCGGGCGTGCGCAGTCGGGCAGGGCGGCATCGTGCTGGCGGCGGAAGGCTTCGCCCCAGTCGATGTAGATATAAGGGTCTGGCTGGTCGACCCGGCGCACGCGGATCAGTTTCTCTTCCATCAACTGTTCCACCTGCAAGCCTGGCCCGTAGGTCGGCTGGTAGACCAGCGCGGCGTCCAGCAGGCCCATTTCGACCTTGCGCAGCAACGACTCGCCGTCACTGACCTCACTGCGAATGGCATGGGTGGGCAGCTCGCGGTGCAGGGCGCTGACCCAGTCGAGCATCATCGGGTTTCCCAGGCTCACCTCACCCCCCACATGCAGCACCTGCTGGCAGCCTTCGGGCAGTGGCAGATCGCGGCGCGCTGCTTCCCAGATCTGTACCAGCTGGTTGGCATAGCTGACGAACGCCTCGCCGTCGCTGGTCAGGCTGGCGCCGCTGCGGCTGCGCACGAACAGCTGGCAGCCCAGTTGCTGCTCCAGGCGTTGTACACGGGCGGTGATTGCGGTCTGTGACACGAACAGGCGTTCGGCGGCGGCGACCAGGCTGCCGCAACGCACGACTTCCAGAAAAGTACGGGCCTGATCGATATCCATGAGCTGCTCGGTGGCTGAGGGGTGGCCTATTCTAGAGGCTTTGCACTGTTGTGGGGCGTTTTTGCCGTTGTCTGCAAATTTGCAGGTCGGTTGTGACTTTAGTCCCATGGCGACGCGGGTGTAGCGGTCCATACTCAAGATTCGCCCTTCAATAACAACAAGTACCGGGTCCCCTTCGATATGAGCTACCAGCACAGCTACGCCCACTCCATTTCCGACCCTGCCGCATTCTGGGCGGAACAGGCCGCGCACCTGGCCTGGCACCGCAAGCCTGCCCTCACACTGCAGGAAAACGCCGACGGTACCCATCGCTGGTTCGCCGATGGTCGCCTGAACAGTTGCTACCTGGCCCTCGATCACCAGATCGAACAGGGCCGTGGCGAGCAGTTGGCGCTGATCTACGATTCGCCGGTAACCGGCATGCAGCAGACCTACACCTACCACCAGCTGCGCGACGAGGTGGCACGCCTGGCCGGCTTGCTGCGCCAGCTGGGGGTGAACAAGGGTGACGGGGTGATCATCTACATGCCCATGGTGCCGCAGGCGGCCATGGCCATGCTGGCCTGCGCGCGGATTGGCGCGGTGCACTCGGTGGTGTTCGGCGGCTTTGCTGCCAACGAGCTGGCGTTGCGCATCGACGACGCCCGGCCGACGCTGCTGCTGACGGCGTCCTGCGGGGTGGAGTTCGACCGGGTGATCGAATACAAGCCGCTGGTCGACCGCGCGCTGCAACTGGCCCGCCACCAGCCGCGCAAGGTGCTGCTGCTGCAACGGCCGCAAGCGCCTGCAGACATGCAGCCAGGCCGCGATCTGGACTGGCAGGCGGCGATGGCCAGTGCCAGGCCTGTAGCGCCGGTCGAGCTGGATGCCGCAGACCCGCTGTACATCATGTATACCTCGGGCACCACCGGGAAACCCAAGGGTATCGTCCGCGAAAACGGCGGCAATGCCGTGGCGCTGTGCTATGCCATGCGTCATATCTACGGCATGCAGGCTGGCGATGTGTGGTGGGGAATCTCCGATGTGGGCTGGGTAGTTGGCCATTCACTGATCGTGTACGGGCCGTTGATGAGCGGTTGCACCACGGTGTTCTACGAAGGCAAGCCAATCCGCACCCCGGACGCCTCGGCCTACTGGCGGGTGGTGCAGCAGTACAAGGTCAACGCGCTGTTCTGCGCGCCCACCGCCATGCGCGCGATCCGCAAGGAAGACCCGGAGGGCGAGCTGATCCGCAGGCACGACCTCAGCTCGCTGCGCCAGCTGTTCCTGGCTGGGGAAAAGCTCGATTCCAGTACCCACGAATGGCTGCAACGTGTCAGCGGCAAACCGGTACACGACCATTGGTGGCAGACCGAGACCGGCTGGCCGGTTACCGCGCCTTGCGTAGGGCTGGACGGCAGCGCGGCGAAACCGGGTTCCAGCAACCGCGCCGTGCCGGGCTATCACGTGCAGGTGCTGGATGACGATGGACACCTGGTGGGCCCCAACCACCAGGGTTCTATCGTCATCGCGCTGCCATTGCCGCCCGGGTGCAGCCAGACGCTGTGGGGCGACCACGAGCGTTACCTGCAGGCTTACCTGCGCACCTATCCGGGGTATTACCACACGGGCGATGGCGGTTATCTGGACGATGACGGGTTCGTCTACATCATGGGGCGCACGGATGACGTGATCAACGTGTCCGGGCACCGGCTGTCTACCGGCGAAATGGAGGACCTGGTGGCGCGGCACCCGGCAGTGGCGGAATGCGCGGTGATTGGCGTACATGATGAAATCAAGGGGCAGGTGCCGTTGGCACTGGTGGTGCTGAAGGATGGGGAGGGCATTGCCGAGGCGCAGTTGCTGGTCGACCTGGTAGGCAGCGTGCGCGAGGAGATTGGCCCGTTGGCGTGTTTCAACCGGGTGCGGCTGGTGAAGCGGCTGCCCAAGACCCGCTCGGGGAAAATTCTTCGCGCGGTGCTGCGCAAGATTGCCGACGGGCAGGACTATGTGCCGCCATCGACCCTGGATGATCCGGCGGTGCTGGGCGAGATCGAGGCGGTGCTGGCGGATTTGCCCAGGGCGGGCTGATTGACCCCGCCGGCCTCTTCGCGGGCCTGCCCGCCAAGAGGCCGGTACGGCCCGACCAGTACTAAAGCCCTGTCTGGTGCAGTTGTCCTAGCCGGCTGCGCGTACGCATCAGGTCGGCCAGTGGCCCGCCCAGGCTCTCTTCCAGCGGCCGTGTACCGATCAGTGTCAGCTGCCGGTCCTGGTCATACAGCACGTCCACCAGGTTGACGAAGCGCTGCTGAGCGGCCAGCGAGCACTCAGACAGATCATCCAGTCCATCGATGATCCACTCGTCGTACTGCCCGGCCAGCACCAGGTAGTCGATCACCGCCGTGGCCTTCTCGCAAAGGTCGTCAAAGGCCAGCACCACCCGCCGGCCATCGGTGGCCAACGCGCGCAACGGGCGCTTGTTCACCTCCAGCATCACCGGGCATTGCGCAGGCACGTTCAGGGCCTGGCGCTGCTCCGCATTCCCTGGCCAGACGTAGTGGCCCTGGGTAAAACGCTGATGCTCACGGTTGGCCGGCAGGCTGCGAAAGTCCGTGTCGCCGCCCACTTCCAGCACTTGCATGGCGCTGTTGATCAGGCGGATCACCGGCAGGAAGCGCTCATGGTACAGCGGGTTGGGCAACAGCCCTTCGGGGGCATAGTTGGAGGTCACCAGCAGGAATACCCCGCGCGCGAACAGGGCCTTGAACAGGCGGGTGAGCAGCATGGCATCGCCAATGTCATGCACATGGAACTCGTCGAAGCACAGTACCCGGCAGTCGCCCACCAGCTCGTCCAGGGTTGCGCGCAGCGCATCATCCAGCGCGCGGTGGCAATGCATGCCCTGGTGCAGGCGGGCAAAGAAGTCATGAAAATGCAGCCGCTGCTTGGCCTCGACCGGCACCGCCTGGAAAAAGCCATCGAGCAGCCAGCTTTTGCCCCGGCCCACCGAGCCATACAGGTAAAGGCTGCGGGGCTGCCCTTGCTCCAGCTGCACCAGTTGCTCGGCCATGCACTCGATCACCCGGCGCTGGCCTTGGCTGAGCTGGTAACCACGGCTTTGCGCCTTGTCCTCGAACCAGCCGAGCAGTTCGCTCTGGTGGTTGGCGGCGCCGCGCAGGCGTTGGCCGAACTGGCGTAGCGGGGCTGGGATCCAGGCAGACAAAGGCAACGCTCCTTGGGCGATGACGGGGGAGTGCGCAGCTTGCCCGACGGCGGCCATTTTGACCAATACAGAAAGTGCCCGGCAATCATCACTTCACCCGATAGGTCCGGTCACCTGCGTACGCCCGCGCGCTAAGCCTTGCGCTCCAGCTGGCGTTCGATCATGTACTTCACCGCCAGCCGGCGTTCCTTCAGGTGGCGCAGGTCTTCGTCGACAAAGTTGCCGGCCGAGATCGACTCGGCGGCCAGCACCTGGTTGTCGATGTCCATGTACTCGTCCAGCAGGCGGTCGAGCTTCTGGTCCTGTTGGCGGCGCTGCTGGACGATTTCGCGCGGGTAGTGCAGGTCCTGGTAGAGGTCGTGGGAGACAGGCATGGGTTCCTCCTTGGTCAATGCAGTTGGCTCACTTGATTGGAAGGGAGGAATGCGATTCTGTTAAAGCGGAGCGGGGGGAAAGCGACGGATGGTAGCGGCGCGCAGGGCGCAGATGACTAACCCGCTGTTTTTTGGCAATTTTTTTTCATCAGGGGGTTCACAGATCGAAACTTTGTTGTTAAAGTGCCGCGCATTCCAAGACAACAACCCAGTTGTCACTCAGTTGGAATTGTCAGAGCAGCCAAGCGCTGTATCCGATACAGGGGCGTCGCCAAGCGGTAAGGCAGCAGGTTTTGATCCTGCCATGCGTTGGTTCGAATCCAGCCGCCCCTGCCATTTTCCAGATTCAAACGTATTTAGCCCGGTGCTTGGAAAGATAAGCACTGGGCTTTGTCGTTTCTGTCATTTCTCCGCAACCTCTGTAGGAGCGGCCTTGTGTCGCGAAGGGCTGCGCAGCAGCCCCACTGCACGGTGAGTCTACCCTGGGCTAGCCGGAAATCCCCAGCATCTCGTTCAGCACCCGGGCCAGCTCATCGGCCTGCACCGGCTTCTGGATCACCAGGCTGCCCGGTAACTCCAACCCTTGGAGCTCGGCATACCCGGTCAGAAATACCACCGGCAGGTGCGGGTAGCGATCGCGTGCCGCCAGCGCCAGTTGTGCGCCGTTGAACTCGGGCATGGCAAAGTCGGTAAGCAGCAGGTCGATCTCGTCATCCAGCAGTGCCAGGGCCTGTTCGCCGCTGTGTGCCTGCAGCACCTGGTAGCCGTACTGGCGCAGCACATCGCCAAGCATGTCGCGCACCAGGTGGTCGTCATCCACCAGCAGTACCGTGCGGTTACCGCCGCTTTCGCTGAGCGGCTGGCTAAGTACCGGCGCCACGGCTTCGCTGACGATCTCACCTTTCACTGCCGGCAGGTAAACCGCCACCTGCGTGCCGCGCCCCGGGGTGGTATCGATCCGTACGCCGCCCCCGGACTGCTTGGCAAAACCGAACACCTGGGCCAGGCCCAGGCCCGAGCCCTTGCCGATGTCCTTGGTGGTGAAGAACGGCTCGAACACCTTGCCCAGCACCTCTTCGCTCATGCCGCAGCCGGTATCGCGGATACTCAGCATCACGTACTCACCGGGGTCCGGGTCTTCCGGGCGCTGCGGTCGGGCGTCGATGGAGGTGTTGCGGGTCGACAGGGTCAGCTGGCCGCCGTCCGGCATGGCGTCGCGGGCATTGATCGCCAGGTTGAGGATGATCATCTCGGTCTGGGTCGGGTCGGTCAGCGCCTGCCACAGCGTCTGGTCCAGATCCAGGCGTACCGACACGTTACCGCCCAGGGTGCGGCGCAGCAGCTCTTCCAGCCCGGCAAGGGTGCGGTTCAGGTTCAGCGCTACCGGTTCCAGGCGTTGGCGCCGGGAGAAGGCCAGCAGCTGCGAGGTGAGTTTGGCCCCGCGTTCGCCGGCTTCGCGGACGTGGGTGAGGCGGGTGCGGGCTTTGTCCAGGTCGCCCTTGTTCAGGTCACGTTCGAGGAAGCTGGCACCCGTGAGAATTACCGTCAGCAGGTTGTTGAAGTCGTGGGCCACGCCAGCCGTCAGCTGGCCGACCGCTTCCAGCCGTTGCATCTGCTGCAGCGCAGCCTCGATACGCTCGCGCTCGTTGATCTGCTCGCGCAGGCGCGCGTTGGCTTCGGCCAAGTCCAGGGCGGCTTCGCGCTCGCTGGTGATATCACGCGCCACCACGTACAGCAGGGTGTCCTCCGGCACTACCACCCAGGACAACCAGCGCTGCTGGCCACCGGCATGCAGGATGCGCCCGACGAAGCGCACACTGGTGCGGCCGTGGGAGAGGGCGGCCAGTTCGGTGAGCAGCAGTTCCTGGTCAGGCTCGGGCAGCAGATGCAGCAAGGACGACTGGCTCAAGCGCTCGCGTGAGAACCCCAGGCTGGCTTCCCAGGCGGGGTTGAGCGCGACCGGGGTCAGGTCCTTGTTCAGCACCGCCAGCAAGTCCTGTGACAGCTCCCAGGCGCGGTCACGCTCGCGGGTGCGTCGCTCGACCCGCTCGCCAAGCATTTCGTTCAGCTGGCGCAGCGCCTGGGTGGCCAGGCGTTGGCTGTGGATGTCCTGCAGCACCCCGGAAAAACGCACGCATTGGCCGTCGACGAACTGACTCTGGCCACTGCTGAGCAACCAGTGTGGGTCCAGGCCTGCAGGCTGGGCGATGCGGAACTCGACCCGATACTGGCCACCGCTCTCGGGGCGCATGGCGTATTCCACCGCCTCACGGACCATTTGCAGGTCGTCGGGGTAGATGCCGGCGTAAAACACCTCAAGCGTCATGTCGGTGCCGGTGGGCAGGCCGAACAACGTCTTGCAGCGGTCATCCCAGAGCAACAGACCTTCTTGCGGGCGCAGGTCCCAGGTGCCCATGCCGGCGGCGTCGATGGCAATGCGTGCGCGTGCCTCGACATCGGCCAGGGCCTCTTCGGCGCGGCGCCGGCGCTGGCGCTCCTGCACCTCGGTCAAGGCGCGGCGCACGGCCTTGGGCAGCAGCGGCAGGTTTTTCTTCAGGACATAGTCGGTAGCGCCCAGGCGGATCATTTCCACCGCGTGTTCTTCGCCGTAGATGCCGGACAGGAAGATGAACGGGGTGTCCGGTGCCAGGCGCTGGGCGATGGCCAGCACTTCGGTACCGGACGAGCCCGGCAGCACGCAGTCGCACAGGATCAGGTCGTAGCCGGCCTCGCGCAGGGCATGCTCGACGCCGACATGGTCGAACACCAGTTGCGCCTGCACATGCAGCCCGCTGCGCTCCAGGCGCATGAGGGTCAGCTCGGCGTCCATCGAGCTGTCTTCGACCATCAGTAGTTTCAGTGGCGTTTGCTGCATCGTTGCGGGAGCCTCAGTTGCTACCGCGACGGTTCAGACGCAGGGAGCCGGGTGGTGGTTCGTTGAGCACCGCCCAAAATACCCCGAGGTCGGAGATGGCGGCGACAAATTCCTTGAATTCCACGGGCTTGACCACGTACGCGTTCACCCCCAGTTCATAGGCGCGCAACAGGTCGGGCTCTTCGCGCGAGGACGTCAGCATCACGGTCGGGATGCTGCGCAGGTCGGCGGTGGCGCGCACTTCCTTCAACACTTCCAGGCCGTCGACCTTGGGTAGCTTCAGGTCCAGCAATAACACGGCGGGGTTGCCGTCGTCACGTTCGGCGTAGGCATTGCGGCGCAGCAGGTAATCGAGTGCGTCGGCCCCGTCACGCAGCACGATGACTTCGTTGGCCAACTGGCTACGCTCCAGGGCCAGGAGCGTCAGCTCCAGGTCCCGTGGGTTGTCTTCGACCAGCAGGATGGGTTTGAGCATGGGATTTCGGTGCCTCAGGTAGTTACGGGTTGGCGCGGTAGGGAAAAGTGAAAACTGGCGCCCTGGTCGATCTGGCCCTCGGCCCAGACGCGGCCGTCATGGCGCTCGATGATGCGGCGCACACTTGCCAGGCCAATCCCTGTGCCTTCGAAGTCTTCCATGCGGTGCAAGCGCTGAAACACGCCGAACAGTTTACCGGCATAGGCCATGTCGAAACCTACGCCGTTGTCGCGGATGCAGATTTCGGTTTCGCCCGGATGCTCCACCGCGCTCACTGTAATGCGCGCGGGCTCGCGGCCGCGGGTGTACTTGATGGCATTGGCAATGAGGTTGTGCAATGCCAGGTTGATGAACGCCGGGTCGCCGATCACTTTGGGCAGCGGGGCGATCTCCCAGATGATCTCGCGGCCTTCGTAGTCCGGTGCCAGTTCGTTGCGGATCGCCTCGACCAGGGCATTGAGGTCAACGTCCGACATGCGCAGGGCGGAGCGGCCCATTTGCGAAAAATTGAGCAGGTTGTCCACCAGGCTGCCGGCGAACTGTGCGGCTTCGCCGATATGGTGCAAGAAGCGCCTGCCACGCTCGCTCAGCCCCTGGCCTTCGATCTCGCCCAGCAGTTCGGTGTAGCCGGCAATGTGCCGCAACGGCGCACGCAGATCGTGGGACACGCTGTAGGAGAACGCTTCGAGTTCTTTGTTCGAGCGGCGCAGTTCGCCGGCCAGCTGGGCCAGCTCCTCGGCTTTGCGCAGGACGATGCCGAGCACGGCGGTGCGCAGTTCCTGCACGCCTTCGACGACCAGTGGGTGCCAGGGTTCGCAGTAGCCGTGCAGTTGTTCCTGCCAGCGCTCGAAACTGTGCCGGGGGTCGAGCTGGCCCTGCGGGCCGGCCTGTTTGATTGGCTGGCCGGCCCAGTTCACCGTGCGCACCTGCTCGGGGCGGAACCACAGCAGGTAGTGCGAGTGGATCTGCGAGATGGCCACCGCCAGCACGCCGCCGGCATGCCGCGCGAGCTCGGGGAGCTCGTCGATGTCGCGGCGCAGGTTGTCGCTCTGAAACACGCCTTCTTCGCCACGCTGGCCCAGCCAGTGCACCAGTGCCGTCACCTGCGCAGCGGGCGGGGTCTTGCCGAACAGGTCGCAACGCTCGGCCGAGATCACCGCAGCACCTTGGGCGCCAGCGAAGGCCAGCAGCACGTCGGGCAGCTCGCGCAGGCCGTCGCCGACGCTGTCGTGGTCGGCCATGGACGAGATCATGCGCACGATGTGCTGGCGCAGGTCCAGCAGCTTGCGTGTGCTGGCGTGGGCTTCTCGCGATTCGATCTGCAACGAAAGCACGCTGGCCAGCAGTTCGCTGGCGGTGCGCGTGCGCAAGTCCACGGTGCGCGGCTGCTGGTGGTGGCACGACACCAGCCCCCACAGCTTGCCGTCGACCACGATCGACAGCGACATCGAAGCCAGGGTGCCCATGTTGCGCATGTACTGCAGGTGCACCGGCGACACGCTGCGCAGTGCGGCAAAGCTCATGTCCAGGGCCTTGCCGGTACGCGGGTTGGCGGCGGGCAGCAGTGGGGAAGGCTGATAGTTGGCATCCTCGATTACGCGGATGCGGTTGACCCGGTACAGCTCGCGCGCCTGGCGCGGGATGTCCGAGGCCGGGAAGCACAGGCCCAGATAGCTGGGGTAGCCTGGGTCGGCCACTTCGGCCAGCACCTGGCCGTTGCCCTCGGCATCGAAGCGGTAGGCCTTGACCCGGCCGAAGCCGGTGATGCGCTTCAGTTGCACCACCGTCTGCTGCAGCAGTTCTTCGAGGGTGCCCGCCAGGTGCACGGTGCTGACAAAGCTGCGCACCACCGGGTAGTAGTCACCTTGCCCGGCCAGGTCTGCCGGCAGGCGCGGGGGTTCGAATTCGGTAATCAGGACCTGGTCGTGACGGTGCGCCAGCAGATGCAGCGGGGCGCTGAATGGCGCGCCCTGGCGCAGGTGCACGTCGCCGATATGGAACGGGAACGCTTCGTCTTCCGGTAGCCGCGCAAGGTGCCCGCGCAGGTCGAAGGCGTCGCTGACCAGATCGGCGAAGCGGTAGCCGATCAGTTCCCTGGCGGGTATGCCCAACCACTGTTCGACGTTCTCGCTGGCCTGCAGCACGCGCAAATCGGTTTCGTCCAGCACCAGCAGGAAGCCATGCGGCTGGACGCTGCCTGGCACCTGGATCGGTTCCAGGGCACAACGCTCCACGGCTTGGGCAAGCGTGCTGTCTGCGGTCATCAATGAAAACGCTCCTGTCATGTCGGTCCATGCTTGCCGCATGAGTCTGAGGCAGGATGATGGTGATACACCCTACCAGAATATCCACGCGGACACCGGCCTTTGGCTATTGGAGGCACGAGGAGGCAGAGGGGTTCGGCGCGTTGCGGTTTTTTTTTCGAAGGGGCTATTGCTTTGTTGCTAGCACAAAAAAACGGCTTGGCGCCGCCGCAATACTGGCATCTCGCTGCTACGCTCAAATTCAGCATAAAGTGATAAGGATAACAAGGTGACGGAACGCTTCCTGGCCGCGCTGTTGGGCCTGTTGTTGAGCGGCAGTGCCATGGCGGCAGACTTCCTGGTGGAAGTACGGGTACTGGTGCAGCGCGGCTGCATGCTGGTCAACCAGACTCGCGATGCCGGTGCGCAGGCGCTGGGGCAGATCGACCTGGGCGCCGCCGCACGGCTGGATGGCCCGGATGCGCCGCTTGCGGGTGCGTTGCTTGGTCAGCGCCCGCCGCGCCTGGAATGCAACCCCGACACCCCCTACCAAGTGCGCGTCGACGGCGGCCAGCATGGCGGTGTCGGTGAGGTACGCTTCCTGGCCAGCGATGACGCCAAGGCCCGGCCGATCCCCTATCGCCTGTACCGTGACGCCGCCTGGCGCGAGCCCTTGGCGGTGAACGTGGCGCAGTCGGCGCGGGTTCCGGACAGCGGCTCGGTCGAGCTGCCGCTGTATGCCCGTATCGACAAGCTGGCCTGGGTGCCGAACGCCGGCCGGTATGCCGACCTGCTCAAAGTCACGGTCACCTGGTAGGGACGTCACCATGCACAAGGATGCGACGCCATGAACCGTACCTCGATCCTGCTGCTTACCCTCGGCCCGCTGCTGGTCCCCGGCGGTGCGGCGCATGGCACCAGCACCGGGTTCATCCAGGCGCGGCTGGTGATCAGCGCGGCTTGCCAGATCAGCAGCAACGAGACGCAACCGGCCACCCTGGGCAACCCTGGCCTGCTGGACTTTGGCGAGCGTGGCCCGAACTGGGATCAGCCCTTGCGCAGCCGGGTCGATGAAGTGAGTGGGGAGGGCAGCCTGCAGATCAGCTGCACGCCTGAGGTGCGGGCTTTCAATGTGCGCATCAATGGCGGCCAGAATGGCGACGATGGCGTCCGCCGCCTGAGCAATGGTCGTGAACTGATCCCCTACCAATTGGCGGTCGACCCCGGCGGCAACAGCCGCTACGGCATCGGCCAGGCACGTGCCTTCACCATCAACAGCACCCAGCAGATACCGATCCCCATCTACGGTGTGGTAGTGGCGCAACCGCGCGCGCTGCCGGCCGGGCTGTACCGCGACACCCTCAGGGTGACTCTGGACTGGTAACAACGCAAGGAGACTCCGATGCGAACGAACCTCTCACGCTGCATCCTCGCCGGTCTGGGCCTGGCCCTGGCCTCTCAGGCCCAGGCCGCCACGGTGACCGGGACTATCAGCTCGACGCTGACCTTGATTGCAGCGTGTCAGGTCAATGGCAGCTCGGGTACCTCGGGGCTGAATTTCGGTAGCTTGAACTTCGGTACCCAGGACGCCTTGTTCGGCACTGCCGACGCCCAGGTGCTGGGCGGTACCGGCGCGGCGATGAGCATTCTGTGCTCGGCCGGCACGATACCGGCGATTCGCGTGCGCGCCGGGGCCCACGATGGCCAGTCGACCGGCGGCACCCGCGCGCTGGCAGATGGCGCCGGCAACTTCGTGCCGTACGACTTCTACACCGACTCCGGGCACACGCAGGTGCTGAATATTGACGCCACCATCACCCTACCGACCAGCACCGGTGTGGCGCAGCCCGTCAACCTGTACGGCCAGGCACGGGGCAAGGCGGGGCTGCCGGCCGGGGTCTACACCGACACGGTAGCCGTCGAGCTGTCCTTCTGAGCCATGCGTGCCTGGCTGGCAGGTGGCCTGACCGGCCTTGGCGTACTGCTGGCCGCGCCCTTGGACGCGGCAACCACCAGCACCTTCACGGTGACGGCGCAGATTGCCGCCGGCTGCCTGGTGGTCGGCGGTGTGACCAGTTACGGGGTGCTCAACTACGGCTCGCAGTCGGCGCTGTCCACCGGCATTCTCAGCACCGCCCTGGGCGGCAGCATGGTGACCTTCCAGTGCACGCCGGGCGTGGCCATGAGCATGAGCGTGGACGGTGGCCAGAACAGCGCGAGCGGCACGCGCAACCTCAAACGCTCCAGCGGTACCCAGGTGCTGGCGTACCAGTTGTACCGGGACGCGGCCTACAGCCAGACCCTGGGCATAGGGCAGAGCGTGGCCGTGGGCTATTCCGACCCGACGGTCATCAGGCTGCCGGTGTACGGGCGGGTTCAACTGACGGGCACGCTGCCGGCAGGGACCTACACCGATGTGGTGCAAGTGACGGTGACCTGGTGAATCCAGCGCCACCAATGACAAGAGTCTAAGGAGAGCTTCATGGGGGCAGGCGCGAAGTGGGCGCGTGGATTGATCGGTTTGTTGTGGCTGGCAAGCCTGCCAGCCGGGGCGGCTACCTCGGTGCTGATCTGGCCGATCGACCCGGTGCTGGAGGCCGACCAGAAAGCCGGGGCCCTGTGGCTGGAAAATCGCGGCACCGCGCCGGCCAACTTGCAGGTGCGGGTGTTCGCCTGGCGCCAGGGTGATTACCAGGAACAGTTCCAGGCACAGCGCGAGATCATCGGCAGCCCCCCGGTGGCCAACATCGCCCCCGGGCAGAAGCAGCTGATCCGCCTGACCCGCACCGGCCCTTCGCCGGCCGGTCAGGAGCAGGCCTACCGGATCATCATCGACGAAATCCCGCCCGCCATCCCGGTCGACAAGGCCGAGCCTGGCACCACCGCCGCCATTCGCCTGCAGATGCGCTATTCGGTGCCGCTGTTCGTCTATGGCGAGGGTTTGTGGGGCAAGGCCGACCCCGAGGGCAAACGCAATGCCGAAGGCGTGGGCAAGCCGCAGCTCAGCTGGCAGCCGGTGACGGTGCAGGGCAAGCCTTATGTGGAATTGCGCAATACCGGCCCGGTGCATGCGCGCCTGACCGATGTAGTGGTGCAGCAGGGCAGCCAGGCCAAGCCGCTGGCCGAGGGGCTGCTGGGCTACGTGCTGCCGGGTGCCAGCATGCGCTGGCCTGCACCGGTGGCCCCGAACAGTGGCAGCGTGCTCAAAGGGCGGGTGAACGGGCAAAGCAACGCGGACGCGATCCGCCAAGGCCAATGAGCCAGCGACTGAATGCAGCGCATGGGCCAGGGAGGACCCGGCAATGGTTGGAAACCGTGTGTGAAATGGCTGACGGCGACGACGCGCCGCTGGTGCCTGGGGCTGGCCATGGTTGGCCCGGGGCTGGCGCTGGCCGACGACCTGCCCCCACCGCCCACGGAGATCTCCGCCATCGCCGACGCCACCCTGTACCTCGACCTGCTGGTGAACCAGATGCCCAAGGCTGAGCTGGTACCGGTGCAGCAACGCGCCGGGCAGCTGTACCTGGACAGCGAAGTGCTGCGCGCTGCCGGCGTGTCGGTGCCGGGCAACCCCCTTGGCGAAGTGGCCCTCGATGGCATCCCCGGGTTGCACACCGACTACGACAGCCAGAACCAGCGCCTGCTGCTGCAGGTGCCGCCGGCCTGGCTGCCCGATCAGCAAGTGGGTGACCGCAGCCTTTACCCGCCCAGCGAGGCGCGCAGCAGCTTCGGTGCGCTGTTCAACTACGACCTGTACCTGAACGATACCGATGAGGGTGGCACCTACCTTGCGGCCTGGAACGAACTGCGCCTGTTCGACAGCTGGGGCACGTTCTCCAGCACCGGGCAGTGGCGCCAATCGTTCAACGGTGCGCAGGCCGCCGAAACGCGGCAGGGGTTCCTGCGTTACGACAGCACCTGGCGGTTTACCGACGAGCAGCGCCTGCTGACCTACGAAGCCGGTGACTTCGTGACTGGTGCCTTGCCCTGGACCAGCTCGGTGCGGGTGGGGGGCCTGCAGCTGTCACGCGACTTTGCGGCACGGCCGGACCTGGTCACCTACCCATTGCCGGCATTTGCCGGCGAAGCAGCGGTACCGACCTCTCTCGACTTGTTCATCAACGGCTACAAGTCCAGCACTACCGAGCTGCAACCAGGCCCTTACACGTTGACCAACGTGCCGTTCATCAATGGTGCAGGGGAGGCGGTGGTGGTCACCACCGATGCCCTGGGCCGGCAGGTGTCGACCACATTACCGTTCTACGTCACCAGCAGCCTGCTGCAGAAAGGCCTTTCGGACTATTCGCTGGCGGCGGGCAGCCTGCGCCGTGACTACGGCGTGCGCGATTTCGCCTATGGCCCGGGCGTAGCCTCGGGCAACCTGCGCTATGGGGTGAGCGACACCTTTACCCTGGAGACCCATGCCGAAACCGCCGAATCGCTGATGTTGGGTGGCTTGGGCGGCAACATGCGCCTGGGCAACTTCGGCGTGCTCAACGCGGCCTTGGCGCACAGTCAGTTCGATGGCGAGAAGGGCCACCAGGTCGCCCTGGGCTATCAGTACAACAGCCAGCGTATCGGCTTCAGTTATCAGCGCCTGCAACGCCACGGTGAATACGCCGACCTGACCCGGGTCGATACCCCGGACATTCAGCTGAGCAAAAGCAGCGAGCAGGTCACCGTCAGCGTCAACCTCAACGAGTACGGCAATCTTGGCGCCGGTTACTTCGACGTACGTGCCGGTGATGGCACCCGCACCCGGTTGATCAACCTGAGCTACAGCCGGCCGCTGTGGGGCAACAGCAGCGTCTACCTGTCGGCCAACCGCGAAGTCGGCGACAGCCAGTGGGCGGTGCAGGCGCAACTGGTGATCCCGTTCGACCTGCACGGCACCCTTGCCCTGGGCATCGAGCGCAGCAAGGAAGGCCAGAGCTTGCAGCGCGTCAACTACAGCCGTGCGGTGCCGGTGGGTACCGGCGTGGGTTACAACCTGGGCTATGCAACGGGCAGCGATCGCGATGCCTATCGCCAGGCGGATGCCACGTGGCGGCTGCAGTCGGTGCAGTTGCAGGCCGGGGTGTATGGCAGCAGCGGCGAGATGACCCGCTGGGCCGATGCCAGCGGGTCGCTGGTGTGGATGGATGCCGGGCTGTTCGCCGCCAACCGTATCGATGACGCGTTCGTGGTGGTCAGCACCGAAGGCTACGGCGATATACCGGTTCGCTACGAAAACCAGGAGGTCGGCCGCACCGATGCTGACGGGCACCTGCTGGTGCCGTACAGCAGTGGTTATTACCGCGGCAAGTATGAGATCGACCCGATGGACCTGCCGCCGGATATCCTCGCACCGGAGGTGGAGCAGCGGGTAGCGGTACGCCGGGGCAGCGGCTATCTGCTGGAGTTTCCGCTCAAGCGCGTGCTGGCGGCCAGCATCGAACTGGTCGACACCAGCCAGCACGTGCTCAAGCTGGGCAGCCGTGTGACCCACGAACAGTCCGGGAGCCAGGCCGTCGTCGGCTGGGACGGGCTGGTGTACCTGGAAAACCTCTCGCCCCACAACCGCCTGCAGGTGGAGCTTGAAGGGGGCGGCCAATGCCAAGTGGAATTCGACCTGCCCAAGGCTGAAGGTTCGATCCCCCTGGTTGGCCCGTTGGTGTGCAAATGAAGATCGGGTGGGGCGGGGTGTGGGCGTGTGTCTTGCTGTTGTCGGCGGGCTCGACCTGGGCCAAGTGCCTGGCGGTGCCGACCCTGCCTGTGGCATTTGGCACACTCAACTCGACTCAGGTGCGCACTGTGTCCCAGACGGCGTCTACCACCAATGCAGGCTTGCAGTGTAACGGTACGGTACTGAGCGTGCTCAGTAGCGGCGACTCGTTCAAGTTGACCGTGGCGCCGACAACCGGTGGATTGGTCGGGCCCACCGGCGATGTCATCCCTTACACGCTGTATGCCGACGCCACCACCAACTTTCCGATTACCCGCGGTGTAGCCTTTGAATTTGGTCGCACTGGTATCCTCGACCTGCTTGGGCTGCTCAATGGCACACCCAAGGCGGTGCCGCTGTATATGCGCACCCAGATAGGCAGTAACGTCGCTGCCGGGGTGTACTCGGAAACATTGACGATGAGCTGGGCGTGGAATTATTGCGAAGGGATTGCCATCGGCGGGCTGTGCATCGGGCGTGACAACAGTTCAGGGTCACAACCCCTTACGGTAAGCCTGACGGTGACCAACGACTGTCAGATCACTACGCCCAATATCAGCTTCGGCAGCGCGCCGGTGGTGGCAGGTTTTGCCACGGTCAACCAGAGCCTGAGCGTTTCGTGTACCAAGGGCAGCAACTATACGGTGGGGCTGGATGACGGCCAGAACGTCAGCGCTGGGCGCAGGCGAATGAAGTCGGCGGCCAGCAATTACCTGGCCTATGACATATTCAAGAGTGCCGGGACGGTGCGCTGGGGGGCGTCAGGGGCGGCGCGACGCGCGAGCACGGATGCCGATGTCAATCCGGGGCTGGGTACCGGCACGGGCAGCCAGGTATTCAACTACAACGCCAAGGTCTACACCGACCAGGCTACGCCGCCGGCGGCGAGCTATACCGACAGCGTGATTCTGGATGTGCAGTTCTGAACAGCGTTCACCGCGGGCTCGCAACGACCGCGCCAGGCAGGCTCAGCGCAAATCGCCAACCATCTTCGCCAAGGTCTCCAGCACCGCACCGGCCAGTGCCCTGGAGCGTGCTCCGGACCAACCGGCAACCGCATCAGGCGCATCATCATGGTCCTTGAACGGCATTTCCAGGGTCAATGACAGGCAGTCATGAGCCATCCCCACCGCGTTGCAGGCCAGGGTCGTATTAGCCTGCCCCGGCTGATCGCGGGTGTAGCCATGCACGGTCTGGAAGTCGCGGGTCAGGCTGCAGAGGGTGCTGCGGAACTGCTCCTCCAGCTTTGCCAGCCGCGGCGTGTAACCCGGGTTGCCCTCGCAGGCGGCGGTGAACACATGGGGGATTTCTTCGTCGCCATGCACGTCGATGAACGCATCCACGCCGTATTGCTTCATCTGCGCCTGGGCGAAGAACACCTCCGGGCTGAGCTCGACGCTGGCGTCCTGCCAGGCGCGGTTGAGGTCCTTGCCCTTGAAGTTGGTGCGCAGGTGGCCGAGGAAGGCGCCATCGGGGTTCATGTTGGGGATCAGGTACAGGTCGGCCTTGGCCAGCAGACCCTGGATCAGCGGATCGTTGGCTTGCAGGCGGTCGATCACGCCCTCCATGAACCATTCGGCCATGTGTTCGCCCGGGTGCTGCTGGGCAATCAGCCACAGCTTGCGCTTGCCTGCAGCGCCGTCGCCGGCGCGTAGCAGCGGGATGTCGCGACCCTGGACGCTACGGCCGCTGGCCAGCAACTCGACCCCTGGCAACTGGCATGCACGTTCGATCAGCTGGTTGTGACGGGCGCGTGGGTAGGGTTCGAAGTAGGCGAACCAGATCTGCGGCTGTTCTGCCGTTACCTCGAACGACAGGGCGTTGCCGTCGAACTGGCTGGGCACGCGGAACCAGCGCTGCTGGTCGTAGCTGGCCACGGCGTTGTAGCCGCTCCAGGCGTTCTTGTAGGACGAGCCGGAGGCATTGTCGAGGCTGAAGCGATGGACCTGCCCCGGTGTGAGCCCGCTGACCTTGAAGTGGAACCACTGGTAGTGGCCGCTGTGCGTGTCCGGGCGGATGTTCAGGTGCACATCAGCCGGGTTGCTGGCATCCAGCACCTGGATATTGCCAGAGTCGAAATCGCAGTCGATCTGCAGGGGGGACAGCGTCACGGTCATGTGCCGGGCTCCTTTGCGGGCGTTGTTGTAGGGGTACTGTACACCGATTGGCAGGATTGCTGTGCCTGTGCGTTTTTCTGGATGCGTGCCCGGTGGGAATAGGTGCGCAGACGTATCTACCGCCGCAGTCTTGCCTGGCAGGGTGTGATGGTGCCTTTGCCAAAAACAGAGGCCGAGCATGCCAACCCCCGTACGCCCTACACATTCCGAAGCTTCCATCGACAACCTGATCGCCAGCCGACTGCCCGTGTGGCTGAAGCAGGCATCAGCCACCCGCCTGCTCGAACTGCATGACTGCCTGCATGAGCAGCAGATCGTGCAGCAACGGGTAAAGGCGCTATTTGCCGGCCTGACGCCGCTGGACGCATTTGCGGCGCCCTTGCTCGAGAAAGCGCTTCTCGGGCAGATTTCGCGGGCACTGGATGTACGCAAGGCCACGCTGCAGTTTCAACTGATCGAGCATGTTCCTGCCGCCCGCCCGGAAGCACCGGGTACCGTCCAAAGGCGCACGCTGCGACACAGCTTGCTGGCCGCCGCGCTGCACAACTTCAGCGATGGCGAAGCCAGGTCGCTGGGTGTAACAGACCAATCGATACTGCTGGGCGCCGACGGCAAAGCCCTGCCCATGACGACCAGGGCCTTTGCCGAGCTCTGTCGCACACTTGACCTTGGCGGTCACTACCAGGCCTATCTCAAGGCGCACTTGAAGGCGCCGGGGGGCGGCGTTGCGACGCTGCTGGAGCGAGGCCAGCGTCATGCATTTGAAGCGGCCCTGCGCCTGGCAGCCCTGAAGGGCGAGATCCACGAGGAAGCGTTGGTGCAATGCCTGGCGATGATCACTGCTGCGTCAGGGACGGTCTCGCGCATGCGCCCGGCAGCGCTGCGTGTGCTTGGCAAGCGTGTGCGTGGCGCAGCGGCCTTCGAACTGCACCGCGACGGCCTGGGCCTGGGGCGTCTTGAGGGCGTGTTGTGCTGGCTGCCCGACGACCCACACGGCCCGATAAGCTGGCACCCTTCCTGGGACGGGCTGTTCCAGACCCTGAGCCAGCGCTATCGATCGCCAGGCTACCCCGGGTATTTTCAGCGCTTCATCAGCGAGCGTGACCGTGCGAGCTACACCGTGGCATTGAACAGGGCCCTGGCGCAGGGGGCCGTGGAGCTTGATGGGCGTCACGAGGTCATCAGCGAGCCGTTATTCCTGTTCCTGCGCAAGACCCAGCTCGACACCCTGTTCGACGATGCGCAGGTGCTGGCTGTGCCGACGGCGGTGCAGGACAGCGCCGAGCGTGATCGGCGCCTGCATTTCTATGCCGACACCGGTCTGGACCTGCTGGGGCTGGCCAGTTTCTTCGTGCCCGGCCTGGGCCTGCCGCTGCTGGGCATCGCCGCGCTGCAGGTGGTGGATGACGTCTATGAAGGGTATCTCGACTGGCGCTTGGGAGATCGTCAAGGCGCCTTGTAACATGCCTTCAGCGTTGCGGTGAATGTGGCGCAAGCGGCGCTGGCTGCCGGCACTGGCGCAGCTTCGGAGCGCCTGCTGCGCCGCGCGTTGTTTGTCGATGGGTTGGCGCCTGTGCAAACCGCAGAGGGCCACTATCAATTGTTCGATCCCGGCCTCTCGGCCTATGCGCTGAGCGATGACCACACCGCCGTTGGCCAGTACGCCAGGGTCGACGGCCAGGCCCGATTGCGCACGCATCAGGCCGCTTTTCAGGTGATCGGCGACGCGTTCGAGGACCAGTTGCATATCCGGCATCCCCAGCGTGAAGGGGCTTATGCGCCCAGGCTGCGACACTTGGGTGATGGAGCCTGGCGCCATGAACTGGACACGCCGCAGGCCTGGCAGGGCGTCGAGTTGCTCAGGCGTTTTGCCGGTGACCTGGCGGAGGTGGATGAGCAGGCGGCTCACGATGTACTGCAGGCGACGGGCTACGATGACGATCGCCTGCGCCGTTTGCACCTGGAAGAGAGTGCGGCGCCGGCACGTTTGCGCGATGCCCTGCAGCGCCGCCAGCTGCACGCACGATACCCCAGGCTGCAAGGGGCGGCGTTCGAACAGCATTTCATCGAAAAGCAGCGGGTGCTGTCGCCTGGCGCACAGCTGTTGCAGCGTGATTTTCCCGGTCTGACGGCCCGTGGGGCAACGGAAATCGTGCAGCAGGCTGACGAGTTGCTGGTGCAGCGCATGATCGACCGGCAACGGGTACCACTGGGCTTGGCCGAGCAAGCGCGCTGGCTGTTGAGGGACAGCCGACTGGACCGAGCATGTGCCGGCCTGACCATGGCCGTGGCGATCAACGCCGACAGCGAGCGCCTGGCATTCGCGTTGTTGGGGCAATCGGTGAGCTGGCCCGATACCTTACGGGTTGAACTGCACGACGCCGCGCGAGGAGGGCCACTCCTGGCGCAGGTGGGCAGTCCCTGCGCCACTGATGTGCGTGTCATCGTCAAGGGCCAACTCGGTTACCAGGCGTTGGACAATCCTGCGGCGCCGCTGGAGGAGGCGAACAAGCATGGCAGCTTGATGGCGGCGTTACTGCAGCAATTGAGCGACACGCAGCGGCAGGCGCTGGGTGCTGCGGGGCAATCGGCCGGTGAACTGGCGCAGGCGTTGGCCCAGCGAGCCTTCACACGGCGTGATGAGCTGGCCAGTTTGCTGGGCATGGCGCCCGTTCCTGGCCGCGTCCGCCCGCCCGTACGTTTGGGCGATGGCCGGCTTGGATACCCGCTCAATGGCCGTGGAGAAAGCAGCACCGAGTCGCTGCGCCAGGCAATCAGGCGCGTGCTACCCACATTCACCGATGACGATGTCGAGGAGTTCATGGCGTCAGCGGGCCGCCATGGCATGACGCCCTGGGGGCGGTATTTCCACGTGCATGACCAGCTGCGCTTGCTGGAGAACGCCTTGCACGCCTGGCGTCGCGAGTCTGCCAGCCCGGTTCAGGCGGTGCGGCGTGCCTGGGTGGCAAGGGTCATTCGACGCGCCTGGCAGCGGCAGAATCGGGACGCCCACGGCAACCTCCAGCTATTCATCCATGGCTGGCGGATCGGCGCGCTACCGCGTTTGCCTGACGCGGTCGACTTCAGCCACATTGCACGCTTGAGCCTGCGCAACATGAGCCTGCTGGATATCGAGCCTGGTTTCCTGCAGCGCTTCGGTCGGGTGCAGGGCCTGGACTTGCGTGGCAACCTGCTGACCGCAATACCACCCGGCATCGAGCAACTGGTCGAGTTGGTGGAACTCAACCTCTCCGACAACCATATCGCCCTGACCCGTGAGGGGAGCCAGCGCATCGCTGCGTTGCAGCGCCTGCAGTCACTGGACTTGCATCGCAATCTGCTTGGCCAGGCCCCGGACGTTCGTACGCTGCGCCGCCTGCGCAGCCTGAACCTGCGCATGACGGGGTTGCAGGCACTGCCCCAGGCGTTACTGGAGTCGCCCATGCTTGTGGTTCTCGACCTGCGCGAAAACGCCATCAGTGAACTATCGGAGCCGGTGCTCGACCTGTTGGAAACCCACATTGGCTTGGTCCATCTGCATGGCAATCCGTTGTCCCCACAAGCCTCGATGCAGTTGCACGCGCGACTCGCACGACGGGCGACAGATGTGATGCCGGCCCGTGATCATGAAGACGTGCTGGAAGATGAGCGCCTGCGTTGGCTCTACGGGGTCAGCCCGGCAGACCAGCCGATTCGTATGGCACAGTGGAGCCGTCTGGCGGAGGAAGAGGGCGCACAGGACCTGTTCCGTTTTTTCGCCGACTTTTCACGCTCCAACGATTTCCAGCGCCAACCTCATGAAATGTGCCGCAGGGTGTGGGGCATCATCGAAGCCTGCGAGTTGAACGGGGAAGTACGTGAAGCCGTGTTTCGCCAAGCCGCAGGCCCGCGTACCTGCGCGGACCAGATGCTGTTGATCCTCAGTACCCTCGAGGTGCGCACGCTGGCCGCCCAGCGTACCGCGGGGTTGCAGGGCGCCTACGCGATGCGGCCTTTGCTGCAGCTGGGGCGGGAGCTGTTCCGTCTGGATCAGGTCGATCGCATTGCCAGCCGGCATATCCAGCAGGCGCGCACGCGCAGTCCAGCCACGCAGGTTGATGATGTAGAGGTGCATCTGGCCTACCGGGTCGGCCTGTCGATACCCCTCGGCCTACCGGGGCAGCCCTCGGAAATGAACTACGTACACGCCAGCGGCGTGAGCAAAGTTGACCTGGAGCTGGCCGAGCGTGAAGTCTGGGCCGCCGAAAGCCGAGGAGCCCTAAGCCGTTCGCTGGCTGAGCGTGAATTCTGGCAACAGTACCTGCAAACCCTGCATGCCGACTGGTTCGAGTCCATGAACGCGCCATTTCATGAGCGGCTGGCGCTTCTTTTCGAGCAGTCCGAACAGTTGACCGACCGGGTGTTCACCGAAGCGATCGAGGCGGTGAGAACCGATCAGTCGGCGGCTGAGCGGGCGTTGTACCTGGAACTGACCCGGCAAGCCTATGACCGGCACCCGAACTGAAGGCGCCCTCACCGAAATGGCGCAATCCGGGAGCAGGCTCGCCCGCGAAATGGCCGGCTAACCCGTGCTCACAGGAAAAAGGGCTATCAATCCCAGGCAGGCGCCAGGCCGTCTGGGCTGACTTCACGGCCATTACGCTCCAGCGTGGCAATACGTGCCATGTCGTCGGCATCCAGCTTCAGGTCCCGGGCAAGCAGGTTGCTGGCCAGGTTTTCGCGCTTGGTCGATGACGGGATTACCGCATAACCCAGCTGCAAGGCCCAGGCCAGGGCAACCTGGGCGACCGTGGCCTTGTGCTTGGCGGCGATCTCGGCCAGCACCGGGTCTTTCAAGACCTTGCCGTACGCCAGGGTCATGTATGAGGTGACGGTGATGCCTTGTTCCTTGAGGAACGCGCTCAGCTTGGCATTTTGCAGGTAAGGGCTGAGTTCGATCTGGTTGGTGGCGATTTCGCCTTTGCCGACCACGTCGATGGCTTGGCGCGTAAGCTCGATAGTGAAGTTGGAAACACCGATTTGACGGGTCAGCCCCAACTGCTTGGCTTCGGCCAGGGCTGCCATGTATTCAGGCAGGTCCACACCGTTGCCTGGCGCTGGCCAGTGGATCAGCAGCAGGTCGACATGGTCGGTGCGCAGCTTTTGCAAGCTGTCACGCAAGCTGGGCACCAGCTTGTCGGCCGCATAATTGTCGACCCAGATCTTCGTGGTAATGAACAGCTCGCTGCGCGGCACGCCGCTTTCGGCGATGGCCTGGCCAACTTCGGCTTCGTTCTTGTAGATCTGCGCGGTGTCGATGACCCGGTAGCCCAGCGCCAGGGCCGACTTGACCGAATCGATGACGGCCTGGCCGGTGAGGCGGAAGGTGCCTAAGCCGAACGATGGAATGCTCATGGAAGTGCTCCTGCTGGTTGGCTGAGAATAAACCTGCACTCAGGTGTAGCCCGGTGCCAGTTCGAATGACGGCCAGTGTGCGGGTTTTATCGGGATTGATTAAGGCGAGTGGCGCGCAAGGTCTTTTGACCTGAAGACAAAGGTCGGAGCCGGTAAGCGAAAAGCAGCCGGCCGGGTGGTGCAATACCTATCCAGTTCTCAGGCCTCTGGAGTGGTGCAATCGCTGCTTTCGCCGAGAACAGCCAGCGATGCCCAATTCGACATTTTCCCCACACTCTGCCGATGCCCTGATCGCCAGAGGCCTGCCAGCCTGGCTGACCAATGCCTCGCTTGAGCGCCTTGGCACACTGCATGAGAGCCAGCAACGGCAACAGCAGCTACAGCAACGTCTGCACGACAGCCTGGCGCGCATCACCCCGGTGGCGGCGTTTGCCCAGCCATTGCTGCAGCAGGCACTGCAAGCACAACATCAGTTCAACCTGGACGTGCGCCAGGCCCAGTTGCGACGCAGCGTCCTGCAGCGCTTTCCTTCCTATATCGCGCATATTCCAGATGCGCTCAGAAGGCAGGTCTACCAGCACAGCCTGTTGCAATCGGCGCTGCACAACTTTACCGAAGCTGACACCTTCGCCAGCGGGCTAGTGCCAAGGGCTGACGTGCTGGATGGTGACGGTAAGGTGTGTGCCATTTCAGCGTCGGCATTTTTCAAGTTGTGTCGGTCACTCGACGTGGGTGGCCAGTACCAGCGGTACCTGCAGGCACATCTGGTGCCGGGAGGCGAGGCCGACTCGCTGATTGCGCAAGCTGCCCGGACGAACCTTGAAGCGGCGTTGCGGCTGTCGCTCGTCAACGGTGAAATCGCAGAACATGCCCATGGTCATTGTGCGCCGTTGCTTGCCCTGTGCGCGACGGGCGCTGCTTTGCCCGCTTGGGTCCGCCCAATGCAGCTGCGGGTATTCGGCCAGAAGGTGCGCGGCGCAGTAGCGTTTGAAATAGCCCATCAGCCAGCAGACGGTGAACGTTGCGAAGGGGTCCTGTGCTGGATCCCCGATGACCCTGAAGGCCCATTGACCTGGTACGCGTCCTGGGGTGTGTTGTACCAGACCCTGGGCAAACAGTTCCGTTTGCCCGGCTATGTCGAATTCTTCCAGCGCTTCATCGGCGAGCGGGACCGGGAGGCCTACACGCGTGCCTTGGCCAATGCGTTGAGCAAGCTCGCGGCGGATGCGCCAGTGATGCTGGATGGGCGTCATGAACCTATTGCAACGCCGTTGTTCGAGCACTTGCGGCAACAGCAGGTGGATACCCTGCTGGACAACGCCAAGGTACACGCGGTGCCTACCGCTGAGGTAGACGCGCAGGTGCGTGAAAAGCGCCTGCATTTCTACCTGAGCTTTGCTTTGGACGCCTTGGGCCTGGCGAGCTTTGCCTTGCCGGTACTGGCCTTGCCCTTGCTGGGGATCACCGCATTGCAGGTAGCGGAGGAAGTGTATGAAGGCTATGCCGACTGGCAGCTGGGCGACCGTCAGGCGGCGCTGGAACACTTGTACGCAGTGGCGCAGACCGTGATCATGACGGCTGTCAATGGAGGGGGCGGGGCCGCCGTGAACAGGCTGGCCCGTGCAGTCCATGTTGATGAGCTGGTACCGGTGCACACGGCTCCCGGCAAATTGAAACTGTGTGACCCTGCGCTGCCAGGCTATAGCGTCGAGCACCGGGGGGAGATCGGCCAGCTCGTCAACACGCAGGAGGGCGACTATGTGCGCACGCAGGTGGCGAGCTACCTGACATCGCTGGACCCCGACACTCAACAGCGGCGCATTCGCCATCCGGTGCGCTCCGATGCCTTCACGCCACTTCTGGAGGATAACCAGGCAGGTGGCTGGCGGCATGAACTTGAGCGCCCGCAACACTGGGAGGGCAGCGTAGAACTGTTTCAGGGGCTGGGGCACGATTGGGCGCAACTTGACCCGCAGGCGGTGGCTGAGGTGCTGCGCACCACCGGCCTTGGTGAGGATCAGCTTCGCCGCTTGCACGTCGACCATGCCCCGCCCCCGGCGCGCCTGCAGGATGCCGTGCAGCGGCATCAGCTGCATGCCCGCTCGCCCGGGTTACGCGGTGAGGCCTTCGAGCGACAGTTGCAGGCATTGCAGCCAGCGGCGACCGAGGCCGAAACCTTGTTGCTTCGGGACTTCCCCGGCCTGTCGGTAAACGGCGCCCGCGAAATCATCGGGCAATCCCCCGAGGCCCTGGTCGATACCCTGCATGCGCAGCAACGCGTGCCGCTGTCCCTGGCCGAGCAGGCCCGCTGGTACCTGCGCGATGCGCGACTGGATCGCGCCTGTGCAGGGCTGGTGCAAGTCGCGGCGATCAACAGCGACACCGAGCAACTGGCCTTGGGCCTGATCGCTGCCAGGGCGCCTTGGCGAAACGTTCGGATCGAACTGCGCAGCGAGTCTGTCAGGGGCGAGATGAGGGCATCGGCCGGCGCACAGTCAGCCGGTGAGGTGCGTACCCTGCTGAAAACCGCCGTGGGTTATCAAGCTCTGGATGCTCATGGGCAGGCGTTGCCCGGTGCCCAGGCCCAGGACAGTCTGTTCAGGGCGCTGCAGCTGCAGCTGGACCCTTGGCAGCAGCGCGTGTTGGGCGAGGCTGGTGAAGACCCTGAAGCGCTCGCTGATGCTTTGGCTGGGTGGGCTCGCGAGCAGCGCGACAGGCTCCCCGCGCTATTGGGTATGGCGCCCGTAGGCCTCGGCTTCAGGCCGCCGCTGCGGCTAGGTGATGGTCGCCTGGGCTATCCCCTGAGCGGCCGCGCAGAGAGCAGCAACGCTGCGCTGCGCCGGGGGCTTCAGCGGTTGTTCCCGCATGACGAAATCGATGTGGACCACTTCGCTGATGCTGCCCGTGGGCTGGGGCTTACGCCCTGGAACCGCTACTTGCAGCTCTGCGAGCAGTTGCAGGCGCTGGACCAGGCGCTGGGGCGCTGGCGGCGCCAGTCGACAGGGCCGCTGCAACTGATCCGGCGGGCGCGCATGGCCCGGCGCATTCGCCAGGCGTGGCAGCGCCGCATTGCCGATGCAAGCGGCGAGTGCGAACTGGTGCTGGATGGCTCAAGGTCAGGGTCGCTGCCAGCACTGCCCGAGACGGTGAGTTTCGACCATGTAACCCGGTTGACACTGCGTGACCTGGGCCTGGCGACAGTCAGCGAGCGCTTCCTGGGTCGGTTTCCAAATGTGCTGCGGCTGGATTTGTCGGGCAACCACTTGACGGCGGCCCCCGACACCTCACACATGGCCGTGCTCGGGCTGACCGACCTGAGCAACAACCGTATCGTCGAGGTGACCGAAGCGCAGGCCAGGCGTATACGCGCCAACCCTGCCTCGGTGCGCTTGCAAGGCAACCCGCTGTCACCGGTTGCGCTTGAGCGATTGGCTGTCGAAGCCTTGCCACCTGCCGAGCCCCGGGCGATGGCGGGTGACCCCTGGTTCGAAGATATGGCTGAACAGTTCGTCGCAGACTGCAGGACCGAGTGGCAGGTGCTTCAGCTGGAGGGCGGCGGCAGCGGTTTCTTTGCCTTCCTCGAGGAGCTGCGCGGGTCAGAAACATTCGCCCGCAACCCGCGGGATATTCGGCGCCAGGTCAATGAGTTGCTCTGGGGCATGTATCGCCATGAGATTGTTCGGCAGACGTTGTTCGAGCTGGCGACCATGCCGCGCCGCATCACCAGCCTCGATGAAATGATCGTCGGCATGAAGCTGGCTTTGCGAACAGCGGGGCTGCGTGGAAGGCCCCTGGAACGTGAACTACGTGACCTTGGGCGTGAGCTGTTCAGGCTCGAACAGGTCGATCGATATGCTGCCGCTCACATCGAGCGCCTGCGCCAGCGGGCTGAGCAATTTGATGAAAACGAGGTATACCTGGCCTTCAGGACGGCGCTTGCCAAACCGTTAGGGCTGTTCGGCCAGCCCGAATACATGAACCTGGAGCATGTCCAGAGCGTGACGTCGGCCGAACTGATCGAGGCCGAAGCTGCAGTCTACGAGGCGGAGACGGCCGAAGTACTCGGCGGGTTTCTGGCCCGGCAACAGTTCTGGCAGGACCACGTGCGAAGCGCGTATGCCGATCGGTTTGCGGGTATGAGCCAGCTCGATCCAGCTCGGCGCAGCGCTGAGGAGCAGGCGTTGACGCTGAGCCTGGCCCGCGGCAACTACTGGACCTGGTATCGACTGCAACCCCCTTATGGCCCTGGGATCCGTGCTTTCGCTCATCTGTCGCGGGCGCTGGAGCAGAGCCTTGAAGCGTGGCACGGGCAGCCTGGGGACCCTGAGTATGCAGGGCGAAAACATCTCGCTGACCTGCTCCGCCAGTTATGGCAGTCGCATTATCACGATAATGCCGCGCCACTTGATACCAGTATCGAAGGGGTACTGCTAAGTACCCTGCCAGAACTGCCAGCGGGCATCATGTTCGATCGGCTGCGTGCCTTCTCGTTATGTAACCAGCAGCTGTCGGTCATCGAAGCGGACTTCCTGCGGCGTTTTCCCAACATGGAAGACCTGGATTTGTCCGGCAACTGCCTGGCCGAACTGGACGGGCTCGAGCATCTGCCGCAGCTGCGCCGCCTGAACCTGGGCGGCAATCAGCTAGGGAGCCTGGCGGGCCTGCAGCATCTGAACCTGCTGACGGACCTGGACCTCAGTGGCAATCAGCTCGGTGAGCTGCCTGCCGCAGTCGAGCAGTTGGCGCAACTGAGCAACCTGGACCTGTCCTTCAACCGGATATCGGTGCTGGACGACCGCATCGCGCAGCTGTCAAACCTGGAGAGCCTGCACCTGCGCGGCAACGTGCTGGTCAGCCTGCCGGGTAGCCTTGGCCAGCTTACCGGCTTGCGAACGCTCGACCTTGGGGGCAACCGTCTGACAACGGTACCGGCCAACCTGAATCAACTGGGCAGGCTGACCCAGCTGTCACTTTACGACAACCTCATCACCCTGGACGCTGAAGGGCAATCACGGCTGGAGTGGTTTTCCCGTCTGGAAGTCCTTGGCCTGGGCCGCAACCCGCTGGGTGCCGCGCCGCAGTTGCGCTTCAATGTGCACCTGCGCTTTGTGTCGTTGCGCGCCACCGGCCTGCGCAGGATTCCGCTTCGCCTACTGCAAAGTTACCCCGACATGATCGTGGATTTGCGGGAGAACCGGATCGCGACCCTGAGCGCAGAAGCCATGGAGTGGATCGAGGCGCACCCGTGGGCAGCCGACCTTGCTCAGAATCACCTGAGCGAGGCGACCATGGCGCGCATCCATGAGGCTTTGATGCGGTTACGTGAGGAGCAGGCCAGAGAAGACCAGCAGCCAGAGCCAAGCATGAAATCCCCGAGCAGGGGCGGTTGATACGGGCGGCAGTGACGCCTGCAGGAGAGCAGGCTGGCCCACCGGGCGGTGGGCCAGTCGGGTAACGATCAGCGGCGGCGGAACAGCGGCAGCGGCTCGTCGGTGGCGGCCTGGTAGGTCACCGAGAAGTCCTTCAGGCTTTGCAGCGCGTCTTCCGGGTCCTTGTCGGCACGGATGGCGAATGCATCGAAGCCGCAACGTGCCATGAAGAACAGCTGGTCGCGCAGCACGTCGCCAATGGCGCGCAGCTCGCCCTTGAACTTGTAGCGGTCCCGCAGCAGGCGCGCATTGGAGTAGCTGCGCCCGTCTGTGAAGGCCGGGAAGTTTAGCGCGATGACCTGGAAGTGCTGCACGTCCTCGCCGATTTCTTCCGCTTCCTGGTCGCTGTCCAGCCACACGCCCAGGCCGCCGTCGCGGACCTTGAGCACGTGGGCATGGTCGCGCCACATTTGCAGCGGGACGATGTAGTCGTCGCAGTTGGTCAACTCGTCGAACGAGGTTTCCTTTGGCAGCAGGTGCCAGGTTTCGTCGACGATCTGGTTGTTCTTAATGATTCGCTGCATAGACGCGTTCCTTGAAGGGGTCGATGCCGATACGCTGGTAGGTGTCGATGAAACGCTCTTCCTCGGTACGTTGCTCGACGTACACGGCTATCAGCTTCTCGATCACATCGGCCATGGCATCCTGGGCGAAGGACGGGCCCAGGATCTTGCCCAGGCTCGCGCCGCGTGCGGCGTTGCCGCCCAGCGACACCTGGTAGAACTCCTCACCCTTCTTGTCCACGCCGAGGATGCCGATGTGACCCACGTGGTGGTGGCCGCAGGCGTTCATGCAGCCGGAGATGTTGAGGTCGATTTCACCGATGTCGAACAGGTAGTCCAGGTCGTCGAAACGGCGCTGGATGGACTCGGCGATCGGGATCGACTTGGCGTTGGCCAGCGAGCAGTAGTCACCGCCCGGGCAGCAGATGATGTCGGTCAGCAGGCCGATGTTCGGCGTGGCGAAGCCGCTCTCGCGCAGTTCCATCCACAGCGCGTGCAACTGGCGCTGCTCGACGTCGGCGAGGATGATGTTCTGCTCGTGCGAGGTGCGCAGGAAGCCGAAGCTGTAGCGCTCGGCCAGGTCCGCTACGGCGTCCAGCTGCTTGTCGGTGAGGTCGCCCGGCGCAACGCCGGTAGGTTTCAGCGACAGGGTCACGGCGACGTAGCCAGGGCGCTTGTGGGCGCGGGTGTTGCGCGAGCGCCAGCGGGCGAAGCCTGGAGTCTCGGCGTCCTGCGCAGCGTAGTCGATGTTTTCGAGCGCCAGGTATTCCGGGTCGACGAAGTGGCGCGACACGCGCTGTACTTCAGCCTCGGTCAGGGTGGTGTCGCCGCCACGCAGGTGGACCATTTCGGCCTCGACCTTTTCGGCAAACACTTCCGGGGTAAGGGCCTTGACCAGGATCTTGATCCGCGCCTTGTACTTGTTGTCACGGCGACCGTAACGGTTGTACACGCGCAGGATCGCGTCCAGGTAGCTGATCAGGTCCTGCCACGGCAGGAACTCGTTGATGAACGAGCCCACCACCGGGGTACGGCCCAGGCCGCCGCCGACCAGAACACGGAAGCCCAGCTCGCCGGCAGCGTTGCGCACCGGCTCCAGGCCGATGTCGTGCACTTCGATGGCGGCGCGGTCTTCCTGCGAGCCGTTGATGGCGATCTTGAACTTGCGCGGCAGGTAGGCGAATTCCGGGTGGAAGGTGGTCCACTGGCGGACGATCTCGCACCATGGGCGCGGGTCGATGATTTCGTCTGCGGCGACACCGGCGAACTGGTCGGTGGTGGTGTTGCGCAGGCAGTTGCCGCTGGTCTGGATGGCGTGCATCTGCACGGTGGCCAGCTCGGCGAGGATGTCCGGAATGTCTTCCAGCGCCGGCCAGTTGTACTGCACGTTCTGGCGGGTGGAAATGTGGGCGTAGCCCTTGTCGTAGTCGCGAGCGATCTTGGCCAGGGTGCGGACCTGGGTGGCGTTCAGCTGGCCGTACGGCACGGCGACACGCAGCATCGGCGCGAAACGTTGGATGTAAAGGCCGTTCTGCAGGCGCAGAGGGCGGAATTCTTCTTCGCTCAGCTCACCGGCCAGGTAGCGGCGGGTTCTGATCCCGGAACTGCTTGACGCGGTCCTCGATGATCCGCTGATCGTACTCGTCGTATACGTACATAAAAGTCCTGTCTCAGGCATGCAGCTATTCGCGCGCACGGCCGCGCACTCCGGTACGGAGCGGGGGAAAGATAGCAGGTTGCGGTTATGCGCTAAAGTGATGTTTTAGCATATGAAAAGAACCAAATGGACTATGTGAGACTGACTGCCATTTGTGCGCCAGGCCAGCCCTGGCGGTTATAATCTGGCGTTTGCTTCGCAGAGATGTCAGCCCATGCTCAAGGCCTTGTGCCAAAGCTTTTGCCTTGCCGTGCCATTGGCGGCAAGCGCGCAGCCATCGGTGGTTTTCCTTAACCCGGGGCTGTCGAATGAAACGTTCTGGACCAGTTATGCCAGCTTCATGCAGGCGGCAGCGGATGAGCTGGGCATGACCCTGCGGATAGAATACAGCGAGCGCCGTGCCGACCTGGCCCTGACCCAGGCCAGGGCAATCCTGCAAGGCCCACAACGGCCAGACTATCTGGTGCTGGTCAATGAACAGTACGTGGCGCCCGAGATCATTCGCCTGTCGCGGGGCAGCGGGGTCAAGCTGTTTCTGGTCAACAACGGCCTGACCTCCAGCCAGGCGCGCAGTATCGAGGCCCAGCCCGGCAAGTACGCCGAGCTGCTGGGGTCCTTGACCGCCAACGACGAGCAGGCGGGCTTCCAGATGTTGCAGCAGATGGCCAGGCAGTTGCCGCGCGACAGCGGGCCGGTGGACCTGGTGGCGTTTGCCGGGGTCAAGACCACACCGGCCTCGCAGCTGCGCGAGGAGGGCATGCGTCGCGCCCTGGCCGACTTCCCCCAAGTGCGCCTGCGTCAGGTGGTCTACGGCGGCTGGAGCCGCCGGCGTGCCTACGAGCAGGCGCAGCAGTTGCTGGAGCGTTACCCGGCTACCCGGCTGGTATGGTCGGCCAACGACGAGATGGCCTTCGGGGCCATGCAGGCGTTCGAGGAGGCGGGGCGCAAGCCCGGCGGCGATGTGCTGTTCAGCGCCGTCAACAGCTCGCCCGAGGCCTTGCGTGCGCGCCTCGATGGCCGCCTGAGTGCGCTGATGGGCGGGCATTTCACCCTCGGCGGCTGGGCCATGGTGATGCTCCACGATGACGCCCTGGGGTTGGCGGTGAACCGCGACGGCCTGCGCGAGCACCGAGTGCCAGTGTTGCAGGCAATCGACCCGGCCAAGGCCAGACGCTGGTTGAAGCTGCTTGAACGGGCCGACTATGGCGTCGACTTCCAGCATTACAGCGCTGAAGGGCGGCCAGCGAGCTATCGGTATCCGTTTCTTGCGTCACCTGTCGAATATTGAAAGACCCTGCTTGAGGGAAGGGCATTGCTCGTCTTAACTGCTGGTGGTGAAGTGCATTCCCATAACCACTACAAGAGGCAATGCAATGGGAAACTCAACCAAGGTCCGCAAAGCTGACAGCAGTGTCGATGCCTGGGCGATCCTCTGTCTGATCGTTCTGGTTGTAGTGACCGCTGTGTATTGGGTCAGCCACCAGTGACTTGAAACTCAAGACCGTGATGCAGCCAAAGCGCCTGCGGGAGGGAATCTCGCGGGCGCTTTTATTTTGCCTGTCAGGGCCTCGTCGCCGGCAAGCCAGCTCCCACAGGTTCACCACAGGCCTTAAAAACTGTGGTGGGCCTGTGGGAGCTGGCTTGCCGGCGATGAGGCCCTTGCAGGCTAACGGGTAAGGTGCAGGGCAAGTTGCACCAGGCCGATCAGCACGGCAATGAACACCAGGGTGAACAGCGTCCCCAGCGCAATGAAATGGCTGGCCTTGCCGTGGGTAAAGTCGCGGGCGCGGTTCTTGCCGCTTTGCACGCCGAAGGCGGCGGCGAGGATGCTGTGCAGCATCTGCCAGAAGGTCGGGGGTTTGCCCTGGCTGGAATCGTCCATGGTGGCTCCTGAGGGAATCAGAGGCAATCAGGGACAGTGTAGGCAATTGACATGAGGTTGCCTGTGCCGGCCTATTCGCGGGTGAACCCGCTCCCACAGGGACCGCATTGCCCTTGAGGCCTGCGCCGTACCTGTGGGAGCGGGTTTACCCGCGAAGAAGCCAGCACGGTCTTAGTTGTCGTAACCCAGGTTAGGCGCCAACCAGCGCTCGCTGACGCTGATGTCCTGCCCTTTACGCGCGCTGTAGCGCTCGATCTGGTCCTTGTCGACCTTGCCCACGGCAAAGTACTGCGCCTGCGGGTGGGCAAAATACCAGCCACTGACCGCCGCCGCCGGGAACATCGCAAAGTGCTCGGTAAGGAACACGCCGCTCGGGCCGGTCTCGCCGATGCCGGTGCCGTCCAGCAGGCGGAACAGGGTTTCCTTCTCGGTGTGGTCGGGGCAGGCCGGGTAGCCAGGGGCAGGGCGGATACCGCTGTACTGCTCCTTGATCAGCGCCTCGTTGTCCAGGTGCTCGTCGCGGGCGTAGCCCCAGTGCTCTTTGCGCACCTGCTCGTGCAGCCACTCTGCGCAGGCTTCGGCCAGGCGGTCGGCCAGGGCCTTGACCATGATCGAACTGTAGTCGTCGCCCTTGTCCTGGTAGGCCTTGGCCACTTCCTCGGCGCCGATGCCGGCGGTGGTGATGAACCCGCCCACGTAGTCGGTCACACCGCTGTCCTTTGGCGCGACAAAGTCGGCCAACGACCAGTTCGGTTTGCTGTCCGGCTTGATGGTCTGCTGGCGCAGGTGGTGCAGGGTGGCCAGCGCCTGGCCGTCCTCGCCATACACCTCGATGTCGTCATCAGCGACCTGGTTGGCCGGCCAGAAGCCGAACACTGCGCGGGCGCTGATCAGTTTTTCATTGATCAGCTTGTCGAGCATTTCACGGGCGTCCTGGTACAGCGCCGTGGCCGCCTCGCCGACCACTTCGTCGGTGAGGATGCGCGGGAACTTGCCGGCCAGGTCCCAGGAGATGAAGAACGGGGTCCAGTCGATGTACTCGGCCAGGGTGCGCAGGTCGATGTCTTCCAGCACCTTGACGCCGGTGAAGGAGGGCACCGCAGGCTGGTAGCCGGCCCAGTCGTACTTCGGTTTGGCGGCGATGGCCTGGGCGTAGCTCAGGCGCTCGGTGCGGGCGCTGCGGTTGGCGGTGCGCTCGCGAACTTCGACATAGTCCTGGCGGGTCTTTTCGACAAAGCCGGGCTTCAGCTCCCTGGACAGCAACTGGGTGGCAACGCCTACGGCGCGTGAAGCGTCGGTAACGTAGATGACCGCATCGTTGCTGTACTTGGGTTCGATCTTGACCGCCGTGTGCGCCTTGGAAGTGGTGGCGCCACCGATCATCAGCGGCAGCTGGAAGCCCTGGCGCTGCATTTCGCGGGCCACGTGAACCATCTCGTCCAGCGACGGGGTAATCAGGCCTGAAAGGCCGATGATGTCGCACTTTTCGTCGCGGGCGGTTTGCAGGATCTTCTCGGCGGGCACCATCACGCCCAGGTCGACGATGTCGTAGCCGTTGCAGCCCAGCACCACGCCGACGATGTTCTTGCCGATGTCGTGCACGTCACCTTTTACCGTGGCCATCAGGATCTTGCCCTTGGCTTCCGGCTTGTCGCCTTTTTCGGCCTCGATGAACGGGATCAGGTGGGCCACGGCCTGCTTCATCACGCGGGCCGACTTGACCACCTGCGGCAGGAACATCTTGCCGGCGCCGAACAGGTCGCCGACCACGTTCATGCCGCTCATCAGCGGGCCTTCGATGACCTCGATGGGGCGCGCGCATTGCTGGCGGCACTCCTCGGTGTCTTCGACGATATGCGCGGTGATGCCCTTGACCAGCGCGTGTTCCAGGCGCTTGCCGACCGGCAGCGAGCGCCAGGCTTCGTTCTCGACTTCCTTGGTGGCGCCGCCGCCCCGGTAGTCTTCGGCGATGGCCAGCAAGGCGTCGGTGCCTTCCGGGGTGCGGTTGAGCACCACGTCCTCGACCTTCTCGCGCAGTTGGGCCGGGATCTCGTCGTAGATCTCCAGTTGGCCGGCGTTGACGATACCCATGGTCAGGCCGTTCTGGATCGCGTGGTAGAGGAACACCGAGTGGATCGCCTCGCGCACCGGGTTGTTGCCACGGAACGAGAACGATACGTTGGACACACCGCCCGAGCTCAGGGCGTGGGGCAGATGATCGCGGATGTAGGCACAGGCTTCGATGAAATCGACGGCGTAGTTGTTGTGCTCCTCGATGCCAGTGGCGACGGCGAAGATGTTCGGGTCGAAGATGATGTCTTCTGGCGGGACGCCCACTTCGTTGACCAGGATGTCATAGCTGCGCTGGCAGATTTCCTTCTTGCGCGCGGCGGTGTCGGCCTGGCCAAGCTCGTCGAAGGCCATCACCACCACGGCGGCGCCGTAGCGCTTGCACAGGCGGGCGTGGTGCTTGAACTGCTCGACGCCTTCCTTCATGGAGATGGAGTTGACGATGCCCTTGCCCTGGATGCACTTCAGGCCCGCTTCGATCACCTCCCATTTCGAGGAGTCGATCATGATCGGTACGCGGGAGATGTCCGGCTCACCGGCGATCATGTTCAGGAAACGCACCATGGCCGCCTGGGAGTCGAGCATCCCTTCGTCCATGTTGATGTCGATCACCTGGGCGCCGGCCTCGACCTGCTGCAGGGCGACTTCCAGGGCTTCGGTGTAGTTCTCTTCACGGATCAGCCGGGCGAACTTGGCGGAGCCGGTGATGTTGGTTCGCTCGCCGACGTTGACGAACAGCGACTGGCGGTCGATGGTGAATGGTTCCAGGCCCGAGAGGCGGCAGGCCTTGGCGATTTCCGGGATCTCGCGGGGCTTGTACCTGGCCACGGCCTCGGCAATCGCCTGGATGTGCCCAGGGGTGGTGCCGCAGCAACCGCCGATGATGTTGAGGAAGCCGCTGGCGGCGAATTCTTCTACTACGGCGGCCATTTCTGCCGGGGTTTCGTCGTACTCGCCAAAGGCGTTTGGCAGGCCGGCGTTGGGGTGGGCCGAAACGTGGGTGTCGGCCTTGGTCGACAGCTCTTCCAGGTAGGGGCGCAGGTCCTTGGCGCCGAGGGCGCAGTTCAGGCCCACCGAAATCGGCTTGGCGTGGCGCACCGAGTTCCAGAACGCTTCGGTGGTCTGGCCCGACAGGGTACGGCCGGAGGCGTCGGTGATGGTGCCGGAGATCATGATCGGCAGTTCGACGTTGTCGTCCTCGAACACCTGTTGCACGGCGAAGATCGCGGCCTTGGCGTTGAGGGTGTCGAAGATGGTCTCGATCAGGATCAGGTCGGCGCCGCCCTCGATCAGGCCACGGGTGGCCTCGATGTAGTTTTCCACCAGTTCGTCGAAGGTGACGTTGCGGTAGCTGGGGTCGTTGACGTCCGGGGAGATCGAGCAGGTGCGGCTGGTAGGGCCGAGCACGCCGGCGACGAAGCGCGGCTTGTCGGGGGTTTCCAGAGTCTTGGCGTCGGCCACCTGGCGGGCGATGCGCGCACCCTCGACGTTCAGCTCGTAGACCAGCGACTCCATGCCGTAGTCAGCCTGGGAAATCTGCGTGGCGTTGAAGGTGTTGGTTTCGAGAATATCCGCGCCGGCATCCAGGTAGGCCTTCTCGATGGCGGCGATCACGTCGGGGCGGCTGAGCAGCAGCAAGTCGTTGTTGCCCTTGACATCGCTTGGCCAATCGGCGAAGCGCGTGCCACGATAGTCGTGTTCCTCGAGCCGGTAGCTTTGGATCATAGTACCCATGCCGCCGTCGAGGATCAGGATGCGCTCATTGAGTGCGTGCTGGAGTGCTTGGAGACGAGCGCTGCGGTCGGACATAGGAACTACCTGGTCGGGCAAATTTCAGAAGGTGCCGAATCATAACAAAGCTGCGCGGTTTTTAGGCGCATAGGCCATTTGCATGAAAACTGCTCATGTTGGTTTCATGCTGGCAAGAGCACCAGGGACGACCAGATAAATCGTGATTGCTTTCAAGAACCAGGACATTTCGCACATGGTGCATCGTTTTCTTGCTGGCGCCTTCGCCCTGTTGATCAGTGGCCTGGCGTTCGGGCAAGCCCCCCAGTCGAGCCCGGCCATTTCCTACACCCGGGATATTCAACCAATCTTCACCGAGAAGTGCGTGGCCTGCCACGCCTGCAACGACGCTGCCTGCCAGCTGAAGCTGGAAAGCCCCGAGGGTGCGCTGCGCGGTGCAACCAAGGTACCTGTGTACCAGGGTGAACGGAGCAAGGCGGTGCCCACCACGCGGCTGTTCTACGATGCCCACAGCGAAGGGGAATGGCGCAAGAAAGGCTTCTATTCGGTGCTCGACAACCAGGGCAGCCAGGCCGCCCTGATGGCGCGCATGCTGGAGCTTGGGCACAAGACCCCGCTTACGCCCAACGCCAAGCTGCCCGAGGACATCGTCCTGGGCCTGAACCGCAACAACATGTGCCCCTTGCCCCACGAATTCGACGCCTACGCTGGCGCCCACCCCAAGGAAGGCATGCCACTGGCGGTTACCGGGTTGACCGACCAGGAATACGACACCATGCGCCGCTGGCTGGCGGCCGGCGCGCCGGTGGAATATCAGCCGATCAAACCGAACGCGGCCGAGGCCCGGCAGATTGCCGATTGGGAGGAGCTGCTCAACCGCCCGGGTTCCACCGAGGCGCTGGTTGGCCGCTGGCTGTACGAGCACCTGTTCCTTGCGCACATCTATTTCGTGGGTGGCGAGCAGGGCCACTTTTTCCAGTGGGTGCGCTCGCGCACGCCGAGCGGCAAGGCGGTCGACCTGATCGCCACGCGCCGGCCCAACGACCCGCCAGGCACCGACTTCTATTACCGGCTGATCCCGGTGCAGGGGGTGATCGTGCACAAGACGCACATCACCTACCCGATGGGGCCGCAGAAGCTCAAGCGGGTCAAGCAACTGTTCTACGCCGGCGACTGGCATGCTGCTGCATTGCCGGGCTATGGCCCGCGTCACCGGGCCAACCCGTTCGAAACCTTCGAGGCGATCCCGGCAGTGGCGCGCTACCAGTTCATGCTGGATAACGCTGAATACTTCGTGCGCACCTTCATCCGTGGCCCGGTGTGCCGTGGGCAGATCGCCACGGACGTGATCCGCGACAACTTCTGGGCGCTGTTCCAGGAACCGGCGCATGACCGCTACATCACCGATGCCAAGTACCGGGGCGAGGCCACGCCGTTGCTGGCCATGCCCGGGCAGATCGATGATGTGGGCAGCGTGCTGGGCTTGTGGCATGCCTACCGCGACAAGCGCAACGAGTACGAGAAGCTGCGCCGTGAAGCCTATGCCGAAATGCCGGCACCGGGCTGGGCGACGCTGTGGGCCGGTAACGACAATGCACTGCTGAGCATTTTCCGTCACTTCGACAGCGCCGCGGTGAGCAAAGGCTTGATCGGCGATGTGCCGCTGACCATGTGGCTGTTCGACTACCCGCTGTTCGAGCGCACTTATTATCAGTTGGCGGTCAACTTCGACGTGTACGGCAATGTTTCGCACCAGTTGCAGACGCGCCTGTACTTCGACCTGATCCGCAATGGCGCCGAGGTCAACTTCCTGCGCCTGATGCCGGCCGATCAGCGCCAGGCAATCCTGAGTGACTGGTACCAGAACAGCGGCAAGGTGAAGATGTGGATGGATTATGAAGACATCGACACCGACACCCCGAGCGGCATCAAGCTCGACCCGCGCAACCCCAAGCGCGACTTTGGCCTGAAGCTGGTGGAGCGCACCGGCAGCCTGAACGCCGCGCCCGACCCGATCAACCGCTGCCAGGATGCGTTCTGCTCACGGCCGCAGATGAACGAAGCGTTCCGCAATGCCGAGCAGTCGCTCAGCCGCCTGGTGTCGCGCCCGGCCGCAGGGCTCAAGGTGATCAATCAGTTGCCCGAGGCGACGCTGCTGCGCATCGAGGCGCCGGGCGGCCAGCGCCAGGTCTACAGCCTGCTGCGCAACCGCGCGCACAGCAACGTGGCGTTCCTGCTGGGTGAGGCGTACCGCTACCAGCCGGGGCTGGATTCCCTGACCCTGTACCCAGGCGTGCTCAGCAGCTACCCCAACTTCATCTTCAACATCCCGACCGACGATGTGCCGGAGTTTGTCGAAGACATGGAGTATGCCAAGGATGATGCGGCGAGATTTGAACGCATTGTCATGCGCTGGGGCGTGCGCCGTAGCCATCCGCAGTTCTGGCATTACTTCCATGACCTGAACAGCTTCATCAAGGAAACCCAGCCGGTCGAGGCCGGGGTGCTGGACATGAACCGCTACGAGAACCTCTGATCGGGGTGGCTGACCTTTCCGATCAACCTGCGGTCGGAAATGGTGGGTGGTCCGGGGGCTGCGCTGCAGCCCAATCGCCGGCAAGCCAGCCCCCACAGGGGCCGCGTTGCTTTCGGTTGACGCGGTCCCTGTGGGCGCTGGTTTGCTGGTGATGGAGCGCACTGCGCTCCCGAAGACCTCAATGCACCGGCAATTGCAGGGTATTCCATGCTGTATTCGCTTCAGGCACTGCGGGCGTTCGCCGCCTGGGTGGTGGTTTGCCACCATTTCATGCAGATATTCTTCGACTTCCACGCAACCGGCCCGATCGGCCAGTTGCTCACTGACCGCGGCGCTGTCGGCGTCGATATTTTCTTCGTCATCAGCGGGCTGGTCATCTACCTGTCGACCTGCGACAAAACCATCGAACCGCGCCAGTTTCTGCTCAACCGCGCCTTGCGCATCGTCCCGGCCTACTGGTTCTACACGGCGCTGATGGCGCTGCTGCTCCTGGCCTTCAGCCAGTGGATGCCACACCAGGAATTCGACTGGCATCACCTGCTTCTGTCGTTGCTGTTCATACCGGCGGAAAACCCCGGTGGCTATGGCCTTTACCCGACCTTGAACGTGGGCTGGACGCTGAACTTCGAAATGTTCTTCTACCTGCTGTTCGGCCTGGCCTTCCTGGTGCGTCAGCGTCATCACCAGTTGCTGGTGACCGCCTTGTTGTTACTGCTTAGCGAGGTCCTGGGTCGGCTGGGCCTGCTCAGCCACTTCTACAACAACGGCATCATCTACGAGTTTTTGCTCGGTATCGGCCTGGGTGTGCTGTACCGCCGCGGGCTGATCCGCCAGGGGCGCTGGCTGCCGCTGGTATTGCTGGCTGCGGCGGGCCTTGCCATCTATCACCTGGATGCGTCCCTGCGCCTGCTCCACTGGGGCGTGCCCAGCGCGATGATCGTGCTGGCATTCATTGCCCTGGAGCCGATGTTCCAGGGCAACCGGCTGCTCAAGGCTTTGGGCGATTGTTCGTACTCGGTGTACCTCATCCATGTGCTGGTGCTGTATGCCGGCTGGTTCGCCAGCCAGCGCCTGCACCTGAACCCTTACCTGGTGTTCGCCCTGTGCGTGCCGTCCATTGGACTAATGTCGTGGTTCAGCTACCAGTGGCTGGAACGCGGCCTGTACCGGCGCATGCAGGCGTGGCTGGCGGCGCCACGGGGGCAGGCCCCGGAATACGCGCTTTCCCGAGTCAAATACTAGGACTTTGTACAAAGGCCGGGTTGGCGTACACTTGGCCGCAAGTCTGTGAGGAACCTACATGAGCGCTATAACCATTACCGACGCCGCCCATGACTACCTGGCCGATCTGCTCTCCAAGCAGAACACGCCTGGCATCGGCATTCGCGTTTTCATCACCCAGCCGGGCACCCAGTACGCAGAGACGTGCATTGCCTACTGCAAGCCGGGCGAAGAAAAGCCTGACGACACCGCCGTGGGCCTGAAGAGCTTCACGGCGTACCTGGACGCGGTCAGCGTGCCGTTCCTGGAAGACGCACTGGTGGACTATGCCACCGACCGTATGGGTGGCCAGCTGACCATCAAGGCACCGAACGCCAAGGTGCCGATGGTCAACGAAGACAGCCCGATCAACGAGCGCATCAACTACTACCTGCAAACCGAGATCAACCCCGGTCTCGCCAGCCACGGTGGCCAGGTCAGCCTGGTGGATGTGGTCGACGACGGCATCGCCGTGCTGCAGTTCGGCGGTGGTTGCCAGGGTTGTGGCCAGGCCGATGTGACCCTGAAGGAAGGCATCGAGCGCACGCTGCTTGAGCGTATCCCGGAGCTCAAGGGGGTGCGTGACGTGACTGACCATACCCAGAAAGAAAACGCCTACTACTGATGCAGGCGCGGTTTGTGTGGGGTGGCCTTCAGCCGTGAAAAGCCGCCCTCACAAAGCCTTCCCTTAGCAACAAACTGTTACGGTTTCAACCCCTGCGACAACAGGCCGCAGCCCGTATTCAAAGGGCTGTAGCCCATCACCGCCATGGTCGGGTAGAACCCCTGGGGGTGTCATGCCAGAATGCCCCGGTTTTTCGGTCGGCCCGTCCCAAGGGTCGGCACCTTCCCTGTAAAGGATGGTTTCATGAATGATCTATATACCCGGCGCGCCGTTGTCGCCGGGATGGGCGTTCTCGGGCTTGGTTTGCTGGCTGGCTGCAGCCCGGCCCGGGGGCTCGACTTCAAGTACGGCAAGAACATGAGCAACGAAATCCTGGGGCGCAAGTTCAGCCTCAAGGACCCGCAAGGCAACGTGCGAACCCTGTCGAGTTTCTACGGCAGCATGCCGATGGTGTTCTTCGGTTTCACCCAGTGCCCGGCAGTCTGCCCGACCGCGCTGGCGCGTGCGGCGCAAATCCGCAAGTTGCTGCGCGGCCGTGACCGCGACCTGTTCCAGGTGGTGTTCATTACCCTGGACCCGGAGCGCGACACCCCCGAAGTGCTCGACGCCTACGTCAAGGCCTTCGACCCGTCGTTCACCGCGCTCACTGGCACCCCCGAGGAAATCGCTGCGGTGGCCAAGGAGTTCAAGGTGTTCTACGAAAAGGTCCCGGCCGGCGATACGTACACCATCTCTCATTCGTCCACCAGCTACGTCTACGATACGCGTGGCACCCTGCGCCTGAGCCTGGGCCATTCCCTGAACGCCAAGGAATGCGCCGAAGACCTGGTCACCTTGATGGAGATCTGCTGAATGTCGATGCAACCGATCAAACGCGGCCTGGCTGCCCTGGTACTCATGGGCCTGGCCCTGCCGGCCCTGGCTCAGACCACTGTGAGCGATGCCTGGGCGCGTGCCAGCGTGCCGCACCAGCAGTCCACCGGTGCCTTCATGACCCTGACCGCCAGCAGCGACAGCAAGCTTGTGAGTGTGGCTTCGCCCGTGGCCAAGACCGTGCAGGTGCACGAGATGACCATGAACGGTGACGTGATGGGCATGCGTGAGGTAAAGGCCGTGGAACTGCCGGCCGGCAAACCGGTGACCCTGAACCCGAATGGCCTGCATGTGATGCTGATGGGCTTGAACGGCCAGGTGAAAGAAGGCGACAAAGTGCCGATGACCCTGACCATCGAAGATGCCAATGGGGCCAAGGAAACCCTCGACGTACAAGCCGACGTGCGTCCGCTCAACGCCGACGCTGGCGGTGGGCATGACCACATGCACATGCAACACTGACAGACCAAAGGGCCGCATTTAGCGGCCCTTTTCTTTTCAGCTGCGGCGCTCAGCTGCGAAAGCGCGGCAGCGGCCTGTCGAGTGTCAGCGAGGTCAGCGTTTTGCGAACCTGGGCCTCGTCGGCCTCCAGCGCCCTGAGGCTCGCGCGGATCTTGCCGGCGGCGGGCACATCGCCCTGCCGGTCGATCCAGTCGGCAATCTCCTTGCAGGCGCTGCTCAGGCAGGCTTGGCGCTGGTTCATCAGCGACAGCAGGGTGGTGAACTCTCTTTCGGACATGGCAGGATCCTCCATTCAGCCCTGTCAGTGTAGCAGCGCCTGAGCAGCTTGCCTGAGGCCGGGTGCCGCACCCTTCATCCGGGCAGGCAGGCACTGCGGTAGGCCCCGGGCGTCACCCCGTATGCCTGTTTGAACTGCCGGCTAAAATGGCTTTGGTCGGCAAAACCCAGGTCGAACGCCACCTGCGCGGCGGCCAGCCCACGCTTGAGCATTTCCCGGGCGCGCGCCAGGCGCCGCTGCTTCAGCCAGGCATGCGGCGGCAGCCCCGTGGCCTGGCGGAACACCCGGGCGAAGTGGAACGGCGACAGATTGACCGCCGCTGCCAGGGCCTCCAGCGAAGGCGGGTCGGCCAGCTGGGTTTCCAGTAATTCCCGGGCGCGGGCCACGGCCAGTGGCTCGTGGCCGGGGGCCGCAGGTTCGGCGCACTGCCCGTGCCGTTGCACCAGCGCAAGCACCGCCTGGCGCCAGGCGGTCTGTTGCTGCAAGGCACTGGCGCCGCCTTCGGACAACTGGTGCAGTTGGCTGAAGGCGAGGGCCAGGGCGGGGTCGTGAATCACGCTGTCCTTGAACCCTGGCATGCCGTGGCCGCCCAGTTCCAGCTCGTCGAGCACGCCGCTGACGCGCTGCTGCTCGGGGTAGAAACCGCGATAGCGCCAGCCTGCTTCGTGGGCGGTGGCGCCGGTGTGCAGCTCGTCAGGGTTGATCAGCACCATGCTGCCGACCGGTGCCAGGTGCTCGCTGCCACGGTGCCAGAAGCGCTGGGCGCCCGATTCGATCACGGTGAACACATAGCCTTCGTGCACATGGGGGGCGAAGCGCTGCTGGAAGTAGCGCGCGTGCAGCATCTCGACGTGGCCTAGTGCCGGCGCCTGCCACAGGTGTGTCTGTTCGCGCAGGCGCGTGCTCATGCCAGCCAGCTGCGCAGGAAGAAGAAGATCAGCATGCTCGCCAGCATGCTCAGCAACACGCTGCGGGTCAACAGTACCAGCGCAATCGCTACCAGTGAGCCCAGCAGGTAGGGGTTGAGCAGGCTCAGGTCAAGCTGGTGGTCGGGCATGAAGATGATCGGGCCGCAGATGGCGGTGAGCATGCCCGGCACTGCAAAACCCAGGAACTGCCGGGCATTGGAGCTAAGGCGCAGGGGCAGGCGCGGCTCCAGGAACGCATAGCGGTTGAGGAACACGATGGCGCCCATGGCAAAAATCAGGATCCAGGTCATGCGCGTGCTCCGGCAAATTTCTGGCAGACGAAACCGGCGCTCATGCCCAGCAGGCCTGCGGCCACCAGGGCGGTTTCCCAGTGCCAGTAACTGAACAGCACCGAGCAGAACAGCGATACCGCCACGCACACCAGCGTGGCCAGGTTGCGCACCAACGGTGCAATCAGGGCGACGAAGGTGGCAACGATGGAGAAGTCCAGGCCGTACTGGTCCAGGTGCGGGATGTTCTGGCCCAGCAAGATGCCTGCCAGGGTGAACAGGTTCCAGGCCACGTAGAAGGTCAGGCCCACGCCCAGGGCGTACCAGCGGTTGAACTGCTGCTGGTCGTAATGGCTGGTCAGGGCAAAGAACTCGTCGGTCAGCAGAAAGCCCAGGCCCAGGCGCCAGCGCAGCGGCTGGCCGGACAGCAGCGGACGCATCGACAGGCCGTACAGCAGGTGCTGCGAGGTCAGCAGCAGGGTGGTCAGCAGGATCGACGCCAGGTTGGCGCCGCCCTTGAGCATGCCGATGGCCACCAGCTGCGCGGCCCCGGCGAAGACGATGGCCGACAGCCCTTGGCCCTGCCAGGCGCTGAGGTTGGCCTCGATGGCCATGGACCCGGCCAGCAAGCCCCAGGGGGCGACGGCGAGGGACAGCGGCAGGATGGCGATGGCACCGTGGAGAAAGGCTTGGCGGGCGATGTGGGGCATGATGGCTGCAATGCGTGGACGTGGTAGAGCAGCATGCCAGACGGGGCAGGGGATGGCTTGAACGATCTTGCTGCTGCAGGCGTGTGAGGTAGCCGTTCAGGGGCGGCTGGTGAGCTGCCGCTGCGCCGTCACGCAGCCGTTGGTGTCCACCGCCTTCTGCAGCAGGCTCTGGCGGTGCTGCGGGTCGAGGTCACCGAGCAGGCGGTACAACTCGGCCTGATAGTCACGCTGGCGCCCCCACAACATTTCCAGACCTTGCGGACGGCTACGGTTGCAGACAAGACGCGGCGCCGGTTGCGGGTAGTAGGCAGCGTACACGGTGGCCATGTTGGGGATAGCTTCGAGTGCTGCGCGGTACTCGCTGCTGGCGTTGTAGGGCGCGCACCACGTGGCGATGGCGGGCGCCGGTGCGGCAAAGCCCTGCTTGAGGCTGGCTTCGAGTAATGGGCAGGCAGCATCGGCGATTTGCCCGGCCGGCAGGTAAGTCATGTAGTACAGCGCCAGGCGGTACTGCGCGACCGGATGGCCCAGGTCCACCGACTTTTTCAGTAAAGCGACCGCTGTCGGCAAGGTGTGCGCCAAGGCCTGGCCCTGGCGGCTGAGTTCGGGGTCGCCGCCTATGGAGGTGCGCAGCGTGCTGGCGCCGTCTTCCTGGTTGTCGGCCTGCTCCAGCAGCGGCAAGGCCTGACGGTACAGCAGGTCGGCATGTGGGTCGATGTTCACCTCCAGCGCGTGCCCGGCCAGCGGCATCAGCGCAACCAACAACGGGAGCAGGCTACGCGTGCGGCTCACGGGCGCACCCTATGGGCGAGCATAGGCGGGTGGACGGCTTCGATGTTCATGGCGGTCAAGCGTGCGCCTCGGGCAGATCGGAACGACGCCGTATTCTAGCCACCCAAGGGGGGTTGTCGGAAGAGCATCCGGCAACTCTCAGACGAGCTTGATCGGCGTGACCTTGCGCTGGGCGTGTTTTTCCTGGGCCAGGCCAAGCTTGGCAGTGATCACCTTGGCCAAGGCATTGTTGCCCAGGTCGTTCAGGTGCAGGCGGTCGATGAACAGGTCGGCGCCGAATACCGGCGAGCTGCTGAGCATGCCGTTCATGTCGTAGCAGGGCACCGGGTCGGCCTGGCTCTTGATGCGGCGGAAGAAGGCCGAGTGCAGCTGGCTGTCGAATGCGCCTTCCAGCAGCCGGTCGAAGTTCGCCGGTTGTTGTTCCAGCGCTGCCAGCATGGCCTGCTCGCCGCTGGGCAGGGTATCCCGGCACCAGGGCAGCAGCGGCTGGAGGATGAAAGTGAGGGTGGCGTGGCTGTCTGCCAGCAACCTGTCCCATTGGCGCAAGGTACGGCCAATGCTGTCCGCCGCGCGGGCCAGTCGCTTTTCCGGAGGGGACAACGCCCAGTTCAGCGGCGCCTTGACCGGAGGGGCTGTCAGTGCCTGGCCGATGCGCCGCCACAGCGGTTGGCGACGCGGCGGCGCGGCAGGTTGCATGCCTTCGCTGAAGCTGTTGAGAAAGTCCTGGTAGGCCTTGGCCTGCTGCGCGTCGCCGGGGCCGGCGACGACTTCGCACAGGGCTTCGTGGGCCAGGCTGTTGAGGCCGCTCAGCACGACCACATGGCCGAGCTGGCCAAACCGGTGCTGGTGAGTCAGGAACATCAGCAGTTCCTGGCTGGCATTGAGCCCGCAGCCGGCCAGGCTCAGCCAGACCTCGCCGGTGAGCATGGACAGGTGCGAGGCCACCGTGTGTTCGTCGGAGCTGGCGCCGATGCCCAGGGCGGTGGAGCCGCCGACCAGCAGGTTGATGCGCGATGCACCGCCGCGCTCGGCCGCCGAAAAACGCTTGCCGGCGCAATGGCTGTAGCGCAGGCCCAAGGCATCGGTGTTGATGGTGCCGGAGCGGTAGCCGGTTTCGTGCACATGCACGGTGTGCGGGGCACGGCGGCTGCCCAGCAGCAGAAAGCGCTGGTAGTCCTGTTGCAACGGCGAAGGAGCCGGGCTCGTATCAGTTGCGGTCATGGTCTTTCCTTCTGTTGCATCGGCTGCTCCGCAGCAGGTTCAGGCCGCCAGTTCCTTGAGGTTGTACAGCAGCCCGCCCGAGGCGATCAGCAGCAGGGCGACCCCCGAGGCCAGGCTGATGAAGCGGTTGCTGCGCTGCGAGGCAAGCTTGCCGATGGCGAATATGTACAGGCTGAGCACGGCGAAATCGATGGCCACCCACAGCAGTGACAGCACCACCATGCTTTTGCCGAACGATTCGGTGATCTGGATGAACTGCGGGAAGAAGGCGATGAAGAAAATGATGTCCTTGGGGTTGGAGATGCCCACCATGAAACCTTGCAGCAGGCCGCCACGGTCCGGCTTGGCGGACTCGGCCGGCGCATCCCCCGCGGGCGCTTGCAAGGCATCCTTCAGCGTGCCCATGGCGATGTAGCCGATGAACAGGCAGCCAAGCAGGCTCATGGTGCTGAGCCAGGCCTTGTCAATGGCGGCGCTGGTAAGGATGATCCACGCGGCAGCACCGATCAGCACCAGTGACGCCCAGTTGGTGCCGACGGCGGTGAACATGGCCTTGCGCGAGCCAGAGGCAGCCGCAGTGTTGACGATCAGCGCCACCACCGGGCCGGGGGTGGCGATAAGCAGCAGGACGGTGAGGGCATAGGTGGCGGTAAGTGCGGTATTCACGGTCAGTTCTCGATCAGTATGTCGGGGGTCGCCTGGTGTGCGGCATGGGCGTGGAACGGGCAGCGGGACGGGTTGAGCGACCCTGCCTCCTGCAGTTGGTACTGCTTCCACTCGTAGTTGTCGGTATCGCCGAAAAAGCCCAGGGTTTCAGGCATGACGCCGTTGTTGTAGTGGCGCACGCGGTCGCGGATGCGTTCACGGATGCGTTTGCCACTTTCGGTGTTGGCATTGGCCACTTCGTCGAAGTTTTCCCGCGGGTTGATGACGAAGGTGATGTGCTGCCCCAGGTTGCGGCTTTTCATCTGCTGGTGGCCGGGGAAATTCATGTTGATGAACAGCGGCATGCCGGCGTAGCAGAACGACCAGCCGTTGTCGTCGGGGTCGGTAGGGATGCCCTGCGGCCATGGGTGCGGGTCGCGGGCATGCACGCCGCGCAGCACCTTCCAGGCCAGCGCCTGCTGTTCGGCCAGGGTGCAGCTGGCGGCGGTTTCGAGAAACACCACCAGTGGGCTGCCGATACGCTGCTTGGGTTTGATCGGGGCGACGGTGCTGACATAGTCGGCCAGGCCCTGTGCAATATCATCGGCCAGTTGCTCGGCGCGGGCGAACAGGATGTGGCAGGTTTCACCGTTCACCGCCTTGCGGCCGAACAGGCAAGGGAATTCAGGGTTGGCGAGAATACTGCGAAAATGTTCTATGGTCTTGTACGTCCAGTGTTGCATGTTGCAACCATGTTCAGCGGCCAGCTCTAGCGCATCCAGGCGATAGCAATTTCCATATCCCGTAAACATGGATTTCCCCAGGCGTTAATTAAATTGAACGTTCCAGTCATATGCAGGCAGGATCTTGGTTATGTTTGTTATTTACCTGCATTTTCCGAGACGAACCTGACGTTGTAAAACGCGTGGAACTATGACCTACTATTAGTCTTGCTCATGCTTAAGGCGCCGCCATGTCAGAACGGATTCAGGCCTTGCACGCCCTGCGTGCCTTCGAGGTGGCCTCTCGTTACGGCTCCTTTACCCGGGCTGCGGAAGAACTGGCCTTGACCCAGGGTGCAGTGAGCCATCACATCAAAACCCTCGAAGCCATGTTCGGCTGCGACCTGTTCGAACGTCGCGGCCCCAAACTGAGCCTGACCGAGCACGGCCGGCTGCTCTCGCAGGAGCTGAAGGTAGGCTTCAAGATCATCGAGAATGCCTGTGCATTGCTGCGCCAGGACCGCTATGGCTTGCGCCTCAAGGCGCCGTCAACGCTCACCGTGCGCTGGCTGCTACGCGCGCTGGACGGGTTCAAGAAGATCGAGGACAACTGCAGCGTGCAGCTGTCGAGCGTGTGGATGGACATCGACAGCGTGGACTTTTACTCCGAGCCCTACGACTGCGCCATTCTCCTGGCCAACGGGCGTTTCCCCGCCGATATCGACAGCTGCAAGCTGTTCGATGAATGGTTGATTCCGGTGTGCCACCCCGATTACCTGCCGCAGGCGCAACCGGCGCTGTCCGACCTGAGCCAGTGCGAGTTCCTTCACCCGTCCCCGGACCGGCGCGACTGGCGGCGTTGGCTGACGCGCATGGACGCGCTGCACGTCAGCATCGACCAGGGGCAAGTGTTCGATACCCTCGACCAAGGCATTTCGGCTGCCCAGCAAGGCCTGGGCATTTCGGTGGTCGACCTGGTGCTGGCCAGTGCCGACCTGGCGGCAGGAAGGCTGGTGACCCCGTTCAAGCACGCAGTGGCCACCGGCGACGGTTACTACATGACCTGGCTCAAGGCCAGCCCCAAGGCGCGGCAGATGCACAAGCTACGCGACTTCCTGCTTGGCCAGGTCGCGCCGCTGGCGCACAAGGACATCAACTACCTTTACGGTTGAACACGCGTTCGAGCATGAAGTCGATGAACACCCGCAACTTCGGCGGCACCTGTCGCCCGGATGGCCACAGCAGGTAGAAGCTGCCGCGCCGCTCCATGAAGTCATCGAGCACGCTGACCAGCGTGCCGTTGCCAAGTTCGCGGCGCACGTTGAAATCGGGCAGGCAGGTGATGCCACGGTGGTTGACGGCAAAGCAGGCGCGCGTTTCGACGTGGTTGCAGACCATCGAGATGGGGATGTCGTAGGCGTGTTCGGGGTGCTCTTGGCGCAGCGGCCAGGTTTCCAGCTTGCCGGTGCTGGGGAAGCGGTAGTGCAGGCAGGTATGCGCCGCCAGGTCACGCGGGTGCAAGGGTGTGCCGCGTTCGCGCAAGTAGTCGGGCGAGGCTACCAGGCGGTGCTGGAAGTGCCCCAGGAACTTGGCGTTGAGCCGCGAGTCCAGCGGCTGCCCGCCGCGCATAACCACGTCGAAGCCTTCGCCGACGATATCCACCATGCGGTCCGAAAAGTCCAGGTCCAGTTCCACCTGCGGATACAGCGCCATGAACTCGGCCAGCGCCGGCATCACCAGCCCGGTAACCTGCGGCATGCTCACCCGCAGGCGGCCACGCGGGGTTTCGCTGGCTTGCGACAGCGCCTGCTCGGTGGCCTCGATCTCGGCCAGGATGCGCCGACTGCGCTCCAGAAACAGCATGCCCTCGGCCGTCAAGGTGATGCTGCGAGTGCTGCGGTGGAACAGGCGCACCCCCAGGCGGCTTTCAAGCCGCGCCACGCGCTTGCCCACGGCTGACGCGCTGACACCCAGCGACTGCCCGGCGGCGACGAAACTGCGGGTCTCGGCCACCCGGTTGAACACCACGAAGCCGCTGAGGCTGTCCATTGCATTTTCCTGATTACGGACATGAATGTCCTGGCTGAGCGGCATTGTACCCATCTTTTTCCCTAATGCCGCCCCCCGGCAGACTGTGCGCCTCTCTTCATTTCAAGGCCTCCGCAATGACCCAGACCTCATCCGCTGCGCTACCTGCAGCCAGCACCGAGCGCTTGCCGCTAAGCGGCTTGCTGGCGCTGGCGCTGACCGGCTTCATCGCCATCCTCAGCGAAACCTTGCCTGCGGGCTTGCTCGACCAGATCGCCGATGGCATGCACATCAGCCAGGCCATGGCCGGGCAGTGGGTGACGGCGTACGCGCTTGGCTCGTTGTTGACGGCCATTCCGCTGGTGACCCTGACCCAAGGGTGGTATCGCCGCCGGGCGCTGCTGCTGGCAATCGTCGGTTTCGTCCTGTTCAACGGGCTGACCGCCTTGTCGACCTCCAATACCCTGACGCTGCTCCTGCGTTTTTTCACCGGCGCTGCAGCGGGGCTGGCCTGGGGGCTGATTGCAGGCCACGCGCGGCGCATGGCGCCGGTGGCGCAGCAGGGTAAAGCCATGGCGGTGGCCATGCTCGGCGCGCCGATTGCCTTGTCGCTCGGGTTGCCGATCGCCACATGGCTGGGGGCATGGCTGGGTTGGCGCGCCACCTTCGTGGTGATCACCCTGGCGGCGCTGTTGCTGGTGATCTGGGTGTTGCTGTCGGTACCAGACTACCCCGGGCATGCCGCTGGCAAGCGCCCGTCGGCCATGCAGGTGCTGCGCACGCCGGGGGTAGGCATTGTGCTGCTGGTGATCCTGACGTGGGTGCTGGGCCACAATATTCTCTACACCTACATCGTGCCGCTGCTGGCGGCGGCCGGCATGGCGGCCGACATCGGTCCGGTACTGATGGTGTTCGGCGTGGCGGCACTGGCCGGGATCGGCCTGGTGGGGCTACTGGTCGACCGGCATCTGCGCACACTGGTGCTGCTGAGCCTGGCGGGTTTCGCGCTGGCTACCCTGGCCTTGGGGCAGGCGTCGTCATGGCTGGTGTACCTGAGCGTTGCGTTGTGGGGCGTCACCTACGGTGGCGCGCCGACCCTGCTGCAAACCGCCTGCGCCGACGCGGCGGGCGAGGGCGGTGATGTGGCGCAGTCGATGCTGGTGACGGTGTGGAACAGCGCCATTGCCTTGGGCGGGATCATCGGCGGGGTGCTGCTGACGGGGGCAGGTGTCGGGTCGTTTGGCGCGGTGGTTCTGGCATTGATTGTGGTGGCCTGGTTGTTGGCCTGGGCCGGGCGACGCGGCGGTTTTGTGAAGGGGGAGCGCCAGGCTTGAGGTTTTCAGCGCCACTAAAAGCCTCACGCCAGACCCGACAGCGGTAGAATCACCCATTCAACAGACAGGTAAGAGGTTGGCGCGGTGGAGTTGCAACAGGGCTTTGTCCTGACCCGGCATTGGCACGACACGCCCGACGGCACCTGCGTGGAGCTGTGGCTAGCCACCGACCAAGGCCCGCGCCAGCTGCGCCTGGCACCGCAGGTGTCGGTGGCGTTCATCCCTCAGGCGCAGGAGGCGCATGCCAGGGTGTTGCTCGGCAACGAGCCTGGCGTCGAGCTGCGCCCCCTGCAGCTCCAGGATTTCGACCACCGGCCGGTGCTGGGCCTGTACTGCCGCCAGCACCGCCAGCTGATGCAGCTGGAGCAACGCCTGCGTACTGCCGGCATCGAGGTGTTCGAAGCCGATATCCGGCCGCCCGAGCGCTACCTGATGGAGCGGTTCATCACTGCCCCGGTACAGTTCACCGGCCAACCGGATCCCCACGGCGTGCTCTGCAATGCGCAGCTCAAGCCGTTGAAGGGGTATCGCCCGCCGCTGCGCCTGGTGTCGCTGGACATCGAAACCAGCGAGCGCGGCGAGTTGTACAGCATTGCCCTGGAAGGCTGCGGCCAGCGCCAGGTATACATGCTTGGCCCGGCCAACGGCGATCCTGCTGACATCGACTTCGACCTGCACTATTGCACCGATCGTGCCGCGCTACTGAACTGCCTCAACCAGTGGATGGCCGAACACGATCCCGATGCGATCATCGGCTGGAACCTGATCCAGTTCGACCTGCGTCTGCTGCATGAGCATGCCGGGCAACTACAGGTGCCATTGGCACTGGGCCGCAATGGCGCGCCCATGACCTTGCGCAGCCAGGCCGGTGGCGGCCATGTGTTTGCCGATGCACCGGGGCGACTGCTGATCGACGGTATCGAGGCGCTGCGCTCGGCGACCTGGAGTTTCCCTTCGTTCAGCCTGGAAAATGTCGCCCAGACCCTGCTCGGCGAAGGCAAGGCCATTGACACGCCCTACCAGCGTATGGACGAAATCAACCGCCGCTTCGCCGAAGACAAACCGGCGCTGGCACGCTACAACCTCAAGGACTGCGAACTGGTCACGCGTATTTTCGCCCACACCCGCCTGCTCGAATTCCTCCTGGAGCGGTCCTCGGTGACCGGCCTTGCGGTGGACCGAAGCGGCGGTTCGGTGGCGGCGTTCTGCCATTTGTACATTCCGCAAATGCACCGCCTGGGCTTTGTCGCCCCCAACCTTGGCAGCCGCCCGGACGAAGCCAGCCCTGGCGGGTTTGTCATGGATTCGCGCCCGGGCCTCTACGACTCGGTGCTGGTGCTGGACTACAAGAGCCTGTACCCGTCGATCATTCGTACCTTTCTGATTGACCCGGTTGGCCTGGTCGAGGGGCTGCGCCAGCCGGACGACGTGCACTCGGTGGAAGGCTTCCGCGGTGGCCGCTTCTCGCGTACCCGGCATTGCCTGCCGGCCATTGTCGAGCGGGTGTGGCAGGGCCGGGAAGCGGCCAAGCGCGAGGGCAATGCACCGTTGTCCCAGGCGCTGAAGATCATCATGAATGCCTTCTACGGGGTGCTCGGCTCCAGCGGCTGCCGCTTCTTCGACCCGCGCCTGGCGTCGTCGATCACCATGCGCGGCCACCAGATCATGCACCAGACCCGCCTGCTGATCGAGGCGCGCGGCTATGACGTGATCTATGGCGATACCGACTCGACATTCGTCTGGCTCAAGGGGGCCCACGGCGAGGACGCAGCGGCACGCATTGGTCGAGAACTGGTCGCCGAAGTCAATCACTGGTGGCAGCAGCACCTGGGCGACACGCTGGGCCTGCACAGCGCGCTCGAGCTGCAGTTCGAAACGCATTTCCGGCGGTTTCTGATGCCGACCATCCGCGGCACCGAAGAAGGCAGCAAGAAGCGCTATGCGGGCCTGGTGCAGCAGCCCGATGGCAGCCAGACCATGGTCTACAAAGGCCTGGAATCGGTGCGTACCGATTGGTCGCCACTGGCGCGGGAGTTCCAGCAGGCGTTGTATGGCCGGGTGTTCCGCAATGAGCCCTATCGCGAATACGTGCGTGATTACGTGCAGCGCACCCTGGCTGGCGAGCTGGATGCGCAGCTGGTCTATCGCAAGCGCCTGCGGCGCCCGCTGGCGGACTATCAACGCAACGTGCCACCGCATGTGCGCGCCGCACGGCTGGCGGACGACTACAACCGGCGCATCGGCCGCCCCACGCAGTACCAGAAGGGTGGCTGGATCAGCTATATCATCACAACTGCGGGTCCCGAACCTTTGGAAAACCTGCAATCACCGATTGACTACGAGCACTACCTGAGCCGTCAGTTGCAACCGGTCGCCGATGCCATCCTGCCTTTTGTCGGGGATGACTTCAGTGCCCTGACAGGCAGCCAGCTGAAGCTGTTCTGAGCCGGTGGTAACGCCATAGTCCCTTTGGCCACTGCTACTGCTTAGCGTTGCACCTTTCGATGAAAAAGGGGCATTTCATGAGCAATAGTGAGGCGGGCGATAGCCTGGCGTTGGAGCAGGGGTATCAGGATGGCGTGATCGTGCGGGCACTGCCGGCCTGGATGCGCAACTTGAGCGCCGCCGGTGCAGGGCAGCAACCGGCATTGTCGCCGATACAACTCACGGCATTGGTCCGAGCGTTGAAAACCGGCTTGCAGTGCAAGCAACGGCTGAGTCTTGACCTGCGGGATATTCAGGGTATCGAGCAGTACTGCCGGCCGCTGCTGCAGCGCGCCTTGCGCGACGATTTTTCAGTGCTGGTCGACTGCAGCACCCTCTATCTGCGCCACCATTATTTCACTATTGCGCCCAGGCCCGACTGGGCGCTTGGCCGATTGCCCCAGCAGCAACAAAACGACTTCGACATTCCGCTTGTCACCGCAGCGCTTGCCAATTTTACCGAGGACGAAGCGCAGGGGCGTGGGCTATCGCGCAAGGATCGCGTGGTCGCCGGGGATGGCGCTACAGTTGCCGGCATGACGGCGGCTGCTTTTGCCGGTTGCTGCCGCAATCTCGACCTGGGAGCGCGCTATCAGGAGCACCTTCAGGCTGCGCTCGATGCGCCGGCTGAGCGCACGCCCAGCGGGCATACGGTCGCATCGTCCCTGGCAGCGCTGCTGGCCTCATCGATGCTGGTCGACGCCTGTCGCGCCAGAAACGACGGCACGCTGACTGCCGAAGAGCTTGAACTGGTAGTTGGCTTGTGTCACCACGGCCGGCTTGGCGCTTTAGGCACCCGGGCGGTGCATGCCCGGCAGCTGACAGCCTACGCTTGCAGGCTCGAGCAGATACTGGTGCTGGACATCACTGATGACTTTATCGGGTTCAAATCCAGCGCGCGGGTACTGGTGTACATCCCGGACGACCCGGTCAGCCCGTGGAATGTAGCGACTGATCTGGATGCATTCATCCGCAGCACCTTGGGCAAGCGTCTTGCCAAACAGCCGTATCAGCGGTTTTTCCGCCGGTTCATCCGCCGCCGCGACCGTCAGGCGTTCTTTGCCCAGGTAGCCGACGCCCTCAAGGACGTCGCTGACTGGGCAACCCGCGACATGGACCAGCACCTGTCCGATTACCCGCAACCATTGTTCGCCCACCTGGCCCAGGCATGGGTTGACCAGGTCAAGGACGACGCGGCGTTCATTGCGGTGCCAGTGAAGGACATCGACGCCAGGGTTGAGCAGCAGCGGCACAATCGGCTGGTCAACAGCGCCTGGATGACTGCCGGCGTGATGGGCCTGTTCGTGCCGCAGCTCAATGCCGTGTTGCTGGGCATTGCAGCCTGGGGCTTGCTCGAGGACGTGTTCCATGCGGTAGGCGCCTGGCGTGAGGGTGATGCCCGAGCAGCGCTGGACCATGTGCTGGACGTGTTCACACAGCTGGTTGAGCTGGGGGTTACGGCAGTGGTCATGCGCACCGTCAGCCGAGCGTGGCAGAGGGTAGACCCTATGGTAGTGGCACGTCTGGAGGACGGGTCTGAAAAACTGTGGCAGTTCGACCTGGCGCCGTTCCGCAGTGCTGCCCCCCCTGTACAGGCACTGGCCGATGCCGCAGGGGTCTACCGTCAGGGCGAACGCTGCTGGGTCAACATGGAGGGTAGCTTTTTCGAGGTCCTGCAGCGCCCGGACGACCTCTGGCAGATCAAGCCCGTCGACGGCTATGGCCCCCTGCTTCGGCATAACGCTTCCGGGGCATGGCGAGTCTGGTGCGAACAACCTGTCGAGTGGGATGACACCTACAAGATGTTCCAACGCCTGGGTGGCCCGTTCACCGAGCTGGCGCCTGTGCAGATAGACCACGTGTTGGCGATCCACGACATGACAGCAGAGCATCTGAGGGGGTTGCACGTGTGTAGCGGTGCGCCCCATGCCTGCTTGGTGGACACGGTGAATCGCGTGGCGGTGATGAACCGTATCCAGGCGCTGATCAGCCAGCTGCGCAGCACCCAGACGGTTCAGGACAGCGCTTTGCTGAACAGGGTCCGGCAAGGGGCGGAGACCGAAGCGCTGTCGGACGCCGAGCTGGCGGACCGGGTCTGGGGCACGCGGCATGCACTGCTACTGCAGTTGTACTATGAACGGTATCCCGTGACGCCGGCCACTTACGAGCTGCAGCGCGACTTCGAAAGCTTGCACCGCCTGGCAGCCGAGCAACTGCTGGGCGCTACGGACCAGCGCCTTGCCTACCATGCCGCCGACCTGGCAAGGCACATTCGTTGCGTGCGCGCGCATGAGGCGCTGTTGTTCGACCTGCCACAGGACCTGAATCTGGCGCGCGTTGTGCTGGCAGGCATGAGCCAGCTGCCAGGTGCAGCTGCAGGGCCCGGGTGGCAGCTGTTCGACGGCGATGCAGGCCAGCCGCTGGCCAGTACCGAAGGGGGGGCGGGATTGCTGCGGTTGAGGTTTCAGGGCGGTGCTTTTTATCTGAATGAACAACATGGACCGGGTGATCTGTTCGATCTCGTTGCCACCGGGTATAGCGACGAAGCGCATGCGGCGATGGGTATCGGGCAGCCGTTCGCTGCGCAATTACGTGCACGGCTCGCCGAGCATGTAGCGCGAGGACAGCTGGTCATTGCGAACGTACTGGGGATCAGGCGACCTACCGGTTTCTTCCTTCCCCCACAACGCTTTGGTCAAGGGCTGACAGGATACCCATTGAGTGGTTGCCGCTCTTGTATCGGCGCCCGCGGCACGAGGCGACGGCCAGCGGGTCTTGCTGCCCAGCTGCGAGACCTGTATCCGGGGTTCGGTGAGCAGCAGGTAGACGACTGGCTTACGCGCGCGCGGGCCTCGCAGCTTGATCCCACGATGATGCTGGTCGACCTTGAGCAGCAGTTGCGGATGCTGACCCGCCAGCTGCGTAGCTGGCAGCGGTCTACTGCCCGAATCTGGGCCTGGAATGCGCGTCGCCAGTTTGCGGTGACGCTAGAGCACTGTTGGCGTCGCCTGGGCCCACGCTCGTCGGGCGAAGGGCGTGTCTCCTTTGAGCTCAGCAGTTACACCAGCAACCTGGATGAACTGCCGGCCATACCGCAGCAAGTGGATTTTGCCCACGTTTCCCGGATCAACTTGAGAAACCTGCAGCTGCGCAGGGTGCCGGAGGACTTCCTCCACGTGTTTGCCAGGTTGACTGTGCTGTGCGTCACCAATTGCCGACTGCGCAGTCTGCCTTTGTCCCGCGAGTTGGCTTCACAGCTGGAAGTGCTGGACGTGTCCGGTAACCAGATCAGTCTGGATGGGCGCGCCACAGACCTGCTGGCCCGATCCCGCTCGCTTGTCTATTTGAACCTGTCGCACAATCCATTACGCCTGGCGTTTTCCATCGTCGAAATGCAGAGCGTTCGGACGTTGATGTTGGGCAACACCCAGTTGACAGAGGTGCCCGGTGGTCTTCTGCAAGCCGCACGGCTGAGGACGCTCGATCTTGCCGACAACGCCATCCGGACCTTGCCCTTTGGTTTCTACCGTTCCATTTTGTGGCTCGACGGCAGGGTGCGGCTATCAGGTAACCCGCTGCAGGGCGTACGCGATCAATGGCATGAACTGAATGATGACCCGGTTCCGACCATGCTCCGTTGGCTAGACCTTGTCACCAGCAGCGAGCGCGACCGCCTGGCCGATGCATGGGGCACGCTTGAAGCCCGGGCGGGTTCGCAGGACTTTTTTCATCTGTTGAAGAGGCTCACGACTTCCGCCGATTTTCGCCAGGCATTCACCAGCCGGTATCTGGCCTTGCGCGTACAGCGGATGCTGATGTACTTGGTGAAGCGCCCGGAGCTGCAAGCAGAAGTGTTCAGGCACGCCTTGAGCGAGTATTGCGAAGACAATGCGACGCTGCGCTTCAGCGATCTGGAGATCCGGGTGAAGGTCTGGAAGGCGCTGAACGAACACAGCGTTGTCGACACAGAGCGGGCGCTGCTTTCCATTGGCGCTCAATGCTGGCGGCTGGCAGCGCTTGATAGCCTGGCGGCGCTGCACGCCGCACGCGTGGGCAGGGCCGATGAATCGCTGGAGTTCGCCTTGGCGTACCGCCTGGCATTGATCGAGAATCTCGACCTGCCCATCGAGCACGACGAAATGCTCAACCCAGGAGTCGCCTTGCTTTCCGACCTGGACCTCGTCGTCGCAGCACGGCAGGTCCGCAATGCGCAGTCGCCGGACGCGCTGGCGGAATACCTGGTGTCGCAACGGTTCTGGAAAGCGTATCTGCAGAAGGCTTTTGGTGTGCGCCTGCAAGTTCCGCAGTCCATGCACGACGACCTCGAGGCAATGATGGAACGTAACGCGCCCGCTGAGGAAATCAATCGGCTCAATGACAGTGTGCAACGCAGGGAGCGCAACCTGCAGTTACAACTGACCCGCGAAGCGATCGCCACGCATTTGCCCGCCGTAGTATTGGCACCCCCTGCACCCCATGGCTGAGCGAAGCCGTACTGCAGCTGGATGCGATGCGTTACTACGGTGTGCAAAGGGCGCGTTGGACTATGCTCATCTGACAGGCGGGCGTATGGACTTTGTGGGGGCTTGGGCAGGTTGTCGCAAACGGTAATGCTCGGTTACTTTTCGTTGACACACCGATGCCCCCGGTTGGTTTACGCTCGTTCGTCGGATCTTTCTCCCTGATCTGTAGTCTTCTGGTTTATCGAGAGAATAAGGAGATACGCATGCTCGTCCGGTCACTGACCTTCGCCGCCCTGCTCGCTATCACAGGGCCTGTTATTGCGGCCGACAGTGATGCGCCGCTGGCCAAGGAACTGGGCAAAGCCAGACCATTGGTGGTCATTGCGCCCAGTAGCGCCGACCCGACCCTGCGCGGGTTGAACGAGGCGCTCAAGGACCCTGCCACTCAGGCGGGTTTCAAGGAGCGTAATCTGGTGTTGTACAGCGTTGCCCAGATGATCGGCAAGCGTGAGGACAAGAACCTGGAGCAGCAGACCACCATGGCGCTTATCCGCGAACTCAAGCTGGGTGCCAGCAAAGGCACCAAGGTGATTCTGATCGGCAAGGATGGTGAGCGGCACATGCTCAAGGATGACGACAGCGGCGGTACGATCGAGCCAAAGGACATCTTCAAGGCGGTCGATGAGCTGCCCGCCACCGAGAAGGCCGTTACAGCGCCCGAGCCCGTTGCGGCCGCCGCTGAACCCAAACCCAAGGACAGCAAAGCCGCCAAGCCTGCCAAACCCGCCAAGCCGGCGGCACCTCCCAAACCGCTGGAAGACTGATCCCCGGTAATGGCCCTGGCATGCCCAGGGCCATCTGCGCGGCATGTATCGGTCTGTATCTGGCAAGCGTACAGACCCATTTCCCTACAAAACAGCGCATCGCCTGATACATCCACGACAACTCCGCCCGGCCTAATGGCTCCACTTTCCAAACCAAAGTGGAGCATCACCATGACTCAAGTACGAAGCACCTTCGGCATTCTGGGTGCCGCCCTGATCGGCAGCATGGCCTTGGGCAGCAGCGCGTTTGCCGTCGAACCGCTGGCTCAGGGTTATCAGCTGGCGCAAGCCAAAGTGGCCGGCGAGGGCAAATGTGGTGAAGGGAAGTGCGGCGGCAGTGGCAAGGCCACGCAGGGCGAAGGCAAATGCGGCGGCAGCGACAAGGCCACCAACAGCGAAGGCAAATGCGGTGAAGGCAAGTGCGGAGCCAGCGCCAAGGCTGGGGCTGAAGGCAAGCATGCCGGCGCGTAGCTTGCCAGGCTTCACGCTGCCATGGCTTACGGCCTGTTCAGCCCCCTGACTGCCAAGGGCTGATCTTCTTCCCATGAAACGCCGCCACGCCCCTCCTGCTGATCAGGCGGGGCGTTGTGCCTGTTGGAGACCTGCCAATGCACTGCACACCTTCTTACGCTCTGCCTCTGCAGACAGGGCTCGGCCTGCGTCGCGGGCTGTTGCCCGACCTGCTGGAGATGCAGCCCGGCACAGTGGACTTTCTCGAATGCGCACCGGAAAACTGGATTGCCGTGGGCGGTGCCTATGGCAAGGGTCTGGCTCAATTGGCTGAGCGCTTCCCCATCACTTGCCATGGGCTGTCGTTGTCGCTGGGTGGCAGCGAGCCACTGGACCTGCATTTCCTCGACCAGACCCGTCAGTTTCTTGATCGCCACCAGGTGCGCTTGTACAGCGAGCACCTGAGCTATTGCAGCGATGACGGGCACCTGTACGACCTGATGCCTATGCCGTTCACCGATGAAGCCGTACGCCATGTGGCCGCGCGCATACGGCAGGCACAGGAATACCTTGAACGGCGCATTGCCGTGGAAAACATCAGCTACTATGCCGCACCGTACCAGGCGCTGAGCGAGCTCGAATTCATTCGCGCGGTTCTTGATGAAGCCGATTGCGACCTGCTGCTGGACGTCAACAACGTATTCGTCAACGCCTGCAATCATCGCTACGACGCCAGGGCATTCCTCAACGGCTTACCCAGGGAACGCGTGACCGGTATGCATGTGGCCGGGCATTTTGACGAGGCGCCCGATCTGAAAGTCGACACCCACGGGGCGCCGGTCAGGGAAGATGTCTGGGCCCTGTATGCCTTCGCTTGTGCCCGTTTTGGCGTGCTGCCAACGGTGCTCGAACGCGACTTCAACTACCCGCCACTGGCCGAGCTGCTCGCCGAAACGGCACGTATCCGCACTGTACAGCGTGCCTGGGGAGCTTCAATCCATGAATGAGACCCTGCGCGAACAGCAATACACCCTGGCCCGCCACCTGCGCGATCCTCAGCGCCATGCCCCGCCGCCCGGCCTGGAGGCGCGGCGCCTGAAGGTTTACTGCGAGTTGTTCTACGGCGCTATCGAAGGCTTGCTGGCTGGCAGCTTCCCGGTGATGCGCCAGGCATTAGGGGAACAGTGCTGGCATGCCCGCGTGCGTGACTTTTACGCCAACTACCGTAGCCAGACGCCGTTGTTTACCGAAATTGCCCAGGCCTTCGTCGATTACCTGCAGGGGGTGGAGCTGGACGCGCCCTGGCAGCTGGAGCTGGCGCACTATGAATGGATCGAGGCGCAGTTGTACCTGAGTGATGCCGAGGATGCGCAGCATGAGCCGGCGGGCGACTTGCTGGATGGCGAGCCGCTGTTGTCGTGTGTGGCGCGAGTGCTGGCTTATCGTTGGCCGGTGGAGCGTATTGGTGTGGATTACCAGCCAACGGTTGCGCCAGACGCGCCGACCTTGCTGCTGGTGTATCGCGATGCCGGCTTGCAGGTGCGCTTTGCGCGGCTGGCGCCGATGGCCTATCGGCTGCTGGTGGAGCAGGGCAGTGGACGGGCGCGGCTGGCGGCTGTGGGTGGGGATGTAGAGCAGGGGCTGGCGTTGCTGGAGGGACTGCGCGGGCAAGGCGTCATCATCGGTACCTGCTGACTGCACGTATTGGGGCGCGCGGCGATGGGCTGCGCAGCAGCCCCAGCGATTTCAGCTGTAGAACCGCGCCCTTAGCCAATGATCCAGGCTCAGGCGCCCAGCCCCCTTGAGCAGCAGTGGCAGCAACGCGACCAGGTAGATCAACGGCAGCTTGTAGTTGCCAAAGCCCTGGTCGGTGATCGCATACCCCTGGGCCAATTCGGCCACGCTTGACCAATGCGCCGGCCAGTGCACTGCCGCTATAGCCACTACCGTCACCACCACAAGTCCCAAAGATGCCAGCCGGGTACCGAGCCCAAGCAACAGCAGCAACGGCAGGATCAATTCCGCCCACATCGACAGCTGCCAGTTCAGCTCGGCGGGCAGCAGATTGAAGGGGAAGGGAAAGCTGGATTGCAGGTCGGCGAACCAGTTGCTGCCATTGAACTTCTCCAGGCCTGACTCAAAAAACTCCCACGCCAGAAACAGTCGTAGAGGCAGGTCGGCGCTCCACGTGCCGAAACGGTCGAAGTGGGCAAGGGTGCGAGTGAAGGTTGTCATGTGGGTGGTCTCTTCCAGGTAAAGTGCACCGGCGCAGCGGCGCTGCAGGCCGGGTGTGGTTGGATGACCGGGAGTGTGAAGGGGGCGGGTATCGGCAGTGTGTCGGGAGAGACGGATTGTGTATCGGATTGTAGAAACCCTTCAGAGAATGCTGGATTTTTGAAGCGGACCTGCCAGTCAGTTGAGCTCGATCTGAGCGCAAAGCCCGCCACCTTTGCGGTTGCTAAGGGTCAACCGCCCACCCATCGCCTGGATCAATTGATGAGCGATGGCCAGCCCCAGCCCGGTGCCTCCGGTGCTGCGGTTGCGTGACCCTTCTACCCGGTAGAACGGCTTGAGCACGTCTTCCAGCTCGCCACCCGGTATGCCTGGCCCGTTGTCGAGCACGCGGATCACTGTAGTGCCGCCCTCACTGCACACTTCGAGCTCCGCGGCGCCCGCAAACTTGAGTGCGTTGTCGACCAGGTTCACCAGTACCCGGCGCAGTGCGTGCGGGCGGGTTTGAAGCAGGCTTACGCTGCTGCCGCGGCGCTGGACTTGGGCGCCGCTGTCCTGGTAGTCGAACACCAGGCTGTCGAGGAAGGCATCGAGGTTGACCCGGCACGGGGCCTCGGTGCTGGTGTCCATGCTGCGGGCATAGGCCACGCCTTCGCGCACCAGGTGCTCCATCTCGCCCAGGTCGCTCCACAACTTGTCTTTCTCGAGGCCATCATCCATCACTTCGACACGCAGCTTCATCCGCGTGATCGGCGTTTGCAGATCGTGCGAAATGGCCGCCAGCAGCTGCATGCGCTCTTTGAGATGGGCAGCAATTCGTGCCTGCAGGGCGTTGAAGGCCGCAGCGGCGTAGCGCACCTCGCGCGGGCCGGTTTCATCCAGTTGCACGCTGGGCTTGTCCGGATCGAGGCTATCCACCGCACGGGAAAGGCGGGTAAGCGGGCCGATGGCCAGGCGTACCGCCAGCCAGGTGCACAGTAACAGCACCGCCAGCTGGATCAGCAATACCACTGGCAGCCAACGGGCCACCGGGACTGGGGTCGGGGTCACGTCGATGGTCAGCGGCGTACCGTCGGCCAGGGTGAGGTGGGCCTGGAAGTGCGCATTCGGGCCGGGGATCTCCTCGAAGGTCAGGCGGTAGTCACTCCCGATGGCCTTGACGATCGACTCGGCAGCCATGGGTGGGTCGCTGCTGGGCATGGCCTCGCCCGTCAGGCCCTGGTCCAGGCGGTAGCGGTAGGTGCGCCGTTCCAGGCGCGGCAGCCAGGCTGCGCGTTCGGCGGCGGGCAAGCGGTCGAGGATGGCCACTGAGGTGGCCACGTCCTGCTCCAGGTTGCTGAGCATCATCGAGCGGCTGCTGATATAGCGTTCGTAGGCCTGCAGGCCGAACGACAGGCCGTAGGCGAGCACCAGGCCGGTGAAGAAGATCAGTGCCAGGCGCGAGGCCAGCGTCCGTGGCCATTTCATGCGGGCGACTCGAGCAGTTGCACCGGCAGCGAGAACACATAGCCCTCGCTGCGCACGGTCTTGATGCAGCTTGGCTCGCGGGCATCGTCACCCAGGCGCTGGCGCAGGCGGCTGACCAGCAGGTCGATGGAGCGGTCGAAGATGTCGGCTTCACGGCCCTGGGTCAGGTTCAGCAGCTGCTCCCGGCTGAGCACCCGCTGCGGGTGGTCGAGAAACACCCGCAGCAGGCGGTACTCGGCGCCACTCAGGGCTACCAGGGTACCTTCGCTGTCGAGCAGATGACGCGCGGTGGTGTCCAGGCGCCACTGGCCGAAACCAAGCAGGCGGCTGCTTTCACTAATGGTCAGGTTGGGCGGCAGCATGCGCGTGCGGCGCAGCACGGCGTTGATGCGAGCCAGCAGTTCGCGTGCCGAGAACGGCTTGGTCAGGTAATCGTCGGCGCCCATCTCCAGGCCGATGATGCGATCGGTTTCGTCGTTGCGCGCGGTCAGCATCAACACCGGGGTGTTGCGGTGCTTGCCGGCGCGCAGTTCGCGGCACAACAGCAGGCCGTCGTCGCCGGGCATCATGATGTCGAGGACGATGAGGTCGACGCTGTTGGCTTCGAGAAAGGCGCGCATCTGCCGGCCGTCGGCGACGATGCTGGTGCGCAGGCCGTTCTTCTTCAGGTAGTTGCCGACCAGTTCGCGGATCTCGCGGTCGTCGTCGACGATCAGGATGTGATCGACGTGTTCCATGCGCAGCGTTCCTGTGTAAGTGGGCTTTGCCGCAGTGTACAGAGCACGCTCGCGCGTGCCTGCGGGGTTTTGTATTGCAGTGTATCTGGCCTGGGCATGGATACAGCAGGAAGCACATCACGCTTCGGGCGACACATATGGGATACCTGGCAGGCGTCAAATGGCTCTCGACCGGGGAGCAACACTCCCCATACCCAGTGCTACACAGGAGAGATGCCATGAACTTCAAGACCTTCGCCAGCGCCAGCCTGTTCGCCGTGCTCGGCTGCGGCGCTATCGCCGCCCAGGCCGCCACCGCCCCAATGCATGAAGGCAGCCCCATGCAGTACCGCTACGGCGATCAGTTGGATGTGAAAAAAGTACTGTCGGTTCAGGATGACCAGAGCAACGCTTGCGGCTTGGTGAATACCCGCATGGACTACCTCGATTCCAAGGGTCAGCAGCAGAGCGTGCAGTACCGCAGCTACGCCACCGGCGGTTGCCATGAGAACTGATCGACGCCTGCTGTTGCTAGTAGGAGGTATTGCCCTGGTCGCAGCCGGTCTGGGCCTGGCCGGGCAGCTGATGCCCCGTGACAGCTACGGCGCCATGCCGGCGCTGTCGGGCGCCAGCCATTGGCTGAACTCCGCGCCACTGGATGCTCCGGCGCTCAAAGGCAGGGTTGTGCTGGTGGACTTCTGGACCTGGGACTGCATCAACTGCCAGCGCAGCCTGCCGCATGTCAACGATTGGGCGCGGCGTTATGCCGACCAGGGGCTGGTGGTGGTCGGGGTGCATACGCCGGAGTACGACTACGAGCATGATCTGGATACCCTGCGCGACAAGGTGGCCAAGCTGGGGATCGGTTATCCGGTTGCGGCCGACAATGACTACAAAGTGTGGAATGCCTGGGGCAACCAGTTCTGGCCGGCGCATTACTTCGTCGACCGCAAGGGGCAGGTGCGCCATGTGCACTTTGGCGAGGGGGATTATGCGGGGCAGGAGCAGGTGATACAGGCATTGCTGGCGGAGCAGGAGTAAGGCCCTCACAGCCGGCAGATAGCATATGCTGTGCACATTGCCTGCCCAAAGGAGCCACACATGGCCTGGTCCGCCACCCAGTATTCCCTGTTCGAAGATGAACGCACCCGCGCCGTGCGCGACCTGCTTGCCGCCGTGCCAGCGCGCCCGGTGCGCCACGCCACCGACCTGGGCTGCGGCCCTGGCAACTCCACCGAAGTGCTGCTGCAACGTTACCCAGATGCCCAGGTAACCGCGCTGGACAGCGACCCGGACATGATTGACAAGGCCCGCCAGCGCAAACGCCTGTGTATCCCCCGGGTACGCACGGCCGTGGCTGACATTGCCGGCTGGTCCGCGCCTGAGCCGCAGGACCTGATCCTGGCCAATGCCTCGCTGCAGTGGGTAGCCGACCACGCCTCGCTGTACCCGCACCTGGTGCGCCAACTCAGTGAAGGTGCCAGCCTGGCCGTGCAAACGCCTGATAACCTCGACGAACCGGCTCACCGTCAGCTGCGCGAAATCGCCAGCCAAGGCCCCTGGGCGGCGAAGTTTGCAGACTTCCAGCTGCCGCCACGGCACAGCGCGGCGTTCTACTATGACCTGCTCAGCCCGCTGTGCACTCGCGTGGATGTGTGGCGTACCACCTATCACCACCCGCTGCCCGGTGGCGCGGAAGCGGTGGTGGAGTGGTTCAAGGGTTCGGCCCTTCGGCCCTACCTGGCACGCCTGGACGCGGCGGAACAGGCCATTTTCCTGCAGATGTACCTGCAGGCCATGCAGCGCGATTACCCGCCAGCCACCGACGGCAAGGTGCTGTTGCCGTTCCCGCGCCTGTTCCTGATCGCTACCCGCTAGGGCGGTGCCAGCGCCGGGCCGCGTAGCTGTAGATGCCAAGGTTGAGCAGCAGCACGAAACCGCCCATCAGCAACTGGATCTGCGGTGTGAGCCCTGTGGGGTAGATCAGTGGCCAAACGTAATGCTCGACGAAGCCGCCCTCGTAGCCCGCGTCACCCGCAGCTTCGCGCATTCGGTTTTCCCAGCGGGTGAGCGGGCAGCCCAACTGCAGGCATTCCACCGCCAGGCCCCAGGCCAGGGCTGGCAGGTGCAGCAGCAGGGCAGGGCGCCAACGCAGCACCAGCAACCCGCCGAACAGGACCAGCAGGATGAAGGCCAGGTGCAGCAGGACCAGACTGTCGGCGGCGAGGCGGTAGAGCATGGGTGATCGGTTTGCGGGGTGAGGTTATTCCAGCATAGCCGGGCTGGCAGTGCCGGCAATAGGCCCAGCCCAGACTTGCACCCCTTCCTCGACCATCTGCAAAAAGGTCGCCACCACCCCCCGCGTTCGCTGTTCGCGCAGGCATACCAGTGTTTCGGTCAGGTGCCGCTGGCAGTCAATGATCGGCAACGCACACACCCGCGCATCGGCACCAAACTCTGCCGCCGACACCACGCCCACGCCAATCCCCACCACTACCGCTTCACGCGCCGCCTCCCGGCCCTCCACCTGGATGGCCGGGCGTATCCGCAACCCGGCCCGCTGCATCTCTTCTTCCAAAGTCTGCCGCGTCACCGAGCCCGGCTCGCGCAGCACCAGTGGCGTGTCGTCCAGGTCGGCAAGGCTGATCGAGCCGCGGCTGGCCCACGGGTGGTTGTGCGAAACGAACGCCACCATCGGGTCGCGGCGCAGCGGCAGGCAATGCAGGCGCTGATCATCGACATCCCGGCCAAGCAGGGCCAGGTCGGCCTGGTAGCTGAACAGCCTGGCCAGCGATTCATCGGTGTTGCCGGTCTCGATCTTCACCTGGATGCCCGGGTAGCGCTGGCAGAAGCGGGCGATCTGCGGCAGCACGTGCACCGGCGCATCCACCGCCAGCACCAGGCTGCCGGTGTGCAGGGCGCGTGAGTCCTGCAGCAGCTCATGGGCCTCGGCTTCGCAGGCAAACAGGCGCTGGCTGATGCCCAACAGGCGCTCGCCCAGGTCGGTCAGTTGCACCGAGCGCTTGTTGCGGTGGAACAGCAATACACCGAACCGTTCCTCCAGTTTGCGTACCTGGTCCGACACCGCCGGCTGGGTAAGAAACAGCTTTTGTGCAGCGCGGGTAAAGCTGCCGTGCACGGCCACTGCGTGAAAGGCCTTGAGTTGTGCGTGGGAAACCGACATGACGACCTCAGTAACAAGCTGGGCTTATGTGTGAAATACGATAAATCGATTTTATTTATCAGTCAGCAACTGTTTCCATACCGTTCAGCCCGACGCGAACACCACAAGTGCCCGCCAGGGCCATGGCGCTCACACGGCGCCATCTGACCCGATGACAGCCTCGTCATCGCTGTGCGCAACACAACAACAAGACAGGCGTTTTTTCACATTCTGCCGGCACACTTGAGCAAGAGGTCAGACTCATATGAATAATTCCCTAGCCACGTTCAAACGCTGGCGCATGCAGATTTTTGCGATAACCTGGCTGGCCTACGCCGCCTTCTATTTCACCCGCAAGGCGTTTTCGGTGGCCAAGCTGGGCATCGCCGAAGACCCGGCCTTCATGCTCGACAAGGCCGCCATGGCCAACCTCGACGCCATCTACCTGGCCGCCTATGCGGTTGGCCAGTTTACCTGGGGCATGCTCGCCGACCGCTTCGGGCCGCGCGTGGTGGTGCTTGGCGGCCTGCTGATTTCGGCAGTGGCGGCGGTGGTGATGGGCAGCTATGCCACCTTCCCGATTTTTGCCACCTGCATGCTGGTTCAGGGGCTGGCGCAATCCACTGGCTGGGCCGGGTTGTGCAAGAACATCGGCAGCTTCTTCCCTGCCTCGCAGCGTGGCCGGGTGCTGGGCCTGTGGAGCTCCTGCTACGCCTTTGGCGGCCTGGTGGCCTCGCCGTTTGCCGGCTGGTGGGCCTATACCCTGGTCGGCACCTGGCATGCGGCGTTCTTCTCCAGTGCCGCGGTGGTGGCGCTGGTGGCCGTGCTGTTCTTCTTCCTGCAGCGCAACAAGCCTGAAGACGTCGGTTTGCCAGCGGTGGAGCCCGAGCCGCAGAGCATGGCCCCGGCCGGCAACCTGTGCAGTGTGTGGGCACCGCTGCAGGAGATCATGCGCAACCGCACGGTACTGACCCTCGGCCTGGCGTATTTCCTGTTGAAGCCGGCGCGCTACGCGATCCTGCTGTGGGGGCCGGTGATCGTCTTCGAGCAGATGCCGTCGGTGGGCAAGGTTGGCGCGGCAATCATCCCCACAGCCTTCGAACTGGCCGGACTGCTTGGCCCGATCATCATCGGCCTGGCCTCGGACAAGCTGTTCGGCGCCAGGCGCATGCCGGCGTGTGTCATCAGCCTGGTGCTGCTGACCGTGACCCTGGCGCTGTTCATGGCCGCCATGGGCACCGGCAGCGTGATGCTGGTGGTGGCCCTGCTGTTCGTGATGGGCCTGACCCTCTACGGGCCAGACTCGATGATCAGTGGTGCTGCTGCGATCGACTTCGGCACGGCCAAGGCCGGTGCCACCGCGGCGGGCTTCGTCAACGGTTGCGGTTCGGTGGGGGCGGTGCTGGGCGGGCTGCTGCCGGGTTACTTCGATGGCGTTACGGTGTTCATCGTGTTCGCCGGCTGCGCGCTGTTCTCGGCACTGGTGCTGCTGCCGCACTGGAACAGCCGCCCGGCCAGCGCTGCGCACAGTGCCGATGTGGCGCCGAACACCAGCATGGCAATCAAGCCACTGCGTACCTGAAAGGAAAGCGAGCGAATGAGACCGTTCTGGCTGCAACAGGCCCTGGATTCGGCGCAGGAGGCGGTGTGCCCGCCCCTGCAAGGCGATGCCCGTTGCGATGTATGCATCGTCGGCGGCGGCTACACCGGTCTGTGGACTGCATTGATGCTCAAGGAGGCAGCGCCGGCCCTGGATATCGTGCTGATCGAGGCCGATATCTGCGGTGCCGGTGCCAGTGGCCGCAACGGTGGGTGTGCGCTGTCCTGGTCGGCCAAGTACTTCACCCTCGAGCGCTTGTTCGGACCGGCAGAGGCTGTGCGCCTGGTGCAGGAGTCGGAGCGCAGCATCGGTGACATCGGCGCGTTTTGCACGGCCAATGGCATCGACTGCGACTATCGCCTGGACGGCACGCTGTACACCGCCACCAACGCGGCCCAGATCGGGGCGACCGACGCAGTAATCGCCGCGCTGGAGCACAAGGGCATCAATTCCTTCAGCCGTCTGCCGTTGCAGCAGGTGCAGCGCCTGGCAGGGTCGGCGCGGCACCTGGAGGGCTGGTTTTCACCCGCGGCAGCCACTGTGCAGCCAGGCAAGCTGGTGCGCGGGCTGCGCCGTGTGGCCTTGCAGCGCGGCGTGCGCATCCATGAGGGCACCGCCATGACCGGCCTGGAGCACGGCGCCCCGGTGCAGGTGCGCACCGCCCATGGCACGCTGCGTGCCGATCGCGTGGTGCTGGGCCTGAATGCCTGGATGGCGCGGGCCTTCCCGCAGTTCGAGCGCAGCGTGGCGATTGTCTCCAGCGACATGGTGATCACCGAACCGAGCCCCGACCTGCTGAGCCAGGTCGGCCTGGACAGCGGCATCAGCGTGCTCGACTCGCGCATCTTCGTGCATTACTACCACAACACCTCCGATGGCCGGCTGATGCTCGGCAAGGGCGGTAATACCTTTGCCTATGGCGGGCGCATGTTGCCGGTGTTCGACCAGCCATCGCCGTACCGGCCCTTGCTGCGCGAAAGCCTGGGCGGGTTTTTCCCGGCGCTGGCCGACGTGCCGCTGGCGGCCAGCTGGAACGGGCCGTCGGACCGCTCGGTAACCGGCCTGCCATTCTTTGGCCGGCTGGACGGGCAGGGCAATGTGTTCTACGGCTTTGGCTATTCCGGCAGCGGCGTCGGGCCGTGCCATATGGGCGGGCAGATTCTCTCGTCGCTGGCACTGGGGCTGGACAACCCGTGGACCCGCTCACCGCTGGTCAAGGGGCCGCTGGGGCTGTTCCCGCCCGAGCCGATCCGCTACCTGGGCTCGCTGATGGTGCGCAATGCCATCCGTCGCAAGGAGCGCGCCGAAGACCACGGCTTGCGCCCGCGCAGGCTGGATGTGCGCCTGGCGCGGTTTGCCGCGGCGGCGGGCAAGGCCGATAAAGGCTGATGCGATTTCTTGTCGATCCCGTGCCTGAGGGCGTATAAACTGCACCCACTTTTGGCCGGTCGCTTCCGGAACCGGCCGCTGAAACAAGAGAGTCGACATGGGCGCACAGTGGAAAGCCAAGCATAGAGAAACAGCTGCCAACGCCAAGGGCAAGATCATGGGCAAGCTGTCCAAGGAAATCCAGATCGCGGCCAAATCGGGCGCCGATCCCGACATGAACCCGCGCCTGCGCCTGGCCATCGTGCAGGCCAAGAAGGCTTCGATGACCCGCGAGACCCTGGACCGGGCAATCCGCAAGGGTGCCGGCCTGGACGGTGATGCCGTGCAGTACCACGCGGTCAGCTACGAAGGCTTCGCCCCGCACCAGGTGCCGCTGATCGTCGAGTGCCTCACCGACAACATCAACCGTACCGTCGCGCAGATCCGCGTGCTGTTCCGCAAGGGGCAGCTGGGTGCCAGCGGTTCGGTGGCCTGGGACTTCAACCATGTCGGCCTGATCGAAGCCACTGCCGAAGGCGATGCCGACCCGGAAATGGCCGCCATCGAAGCCGGCGCCCAGGACTTCGAGGAAGGTGAAGAAGAGGGCTCGACCCTGTTCATCACCGACACCACCGACCTCGACGCGGTGCAGAAGGCCCTGCCGGAGCATGGCTTCACCGTGACCTCGGCGAAGATCGGCTACACCCCGAAAAACCCGGTAAGCGCGGCCAGCCTCAGTGCCGAGGCGCTGGCCGAGGTTGAAGCGTTCCTCGAGGCCATCGACGAGAACGATGACGTGCAGAACGTGTACGTCGGTCTGACCGCGTAAATTCCGGGGCCGCCTTGCGGCCCTTCGCGGGCTGGCCCGCTCCCACAGGTATTTTGTAGGAGCGGGCTTCTGAATTTCACCGCAGGGAGCCTGCATGAACCCCGCTTTCGCCTCCCTCAGCCTTGCCCACCTGCGCACCCTCGACCACCTGTTGCAGCTGAAAAACCTCAGCCACGCCGCTGAGCGTCTGGGCGTCAGCCAGTCCGCCCTGAGCCGTCAGCTGGCCCACCTGCGCGAAGCCTTCGATGATCCGTTGCTGGTACGCCAGGGCCGTGGCTACGTACTCAGCGAGTACGCCGAAGCGCTGGTCGAACCCCTGCGGCAAGTCCTTGAAGAACTGCACGCCCTGCGCCAGCCCGCGGTGTTCGACCCGGCGCGTTGCGAGCGGCGCTTCTGCCTGGCCGCCTCGGATTACGTGGCCGAGCACATGCTGCCGTTGCTGGTCGCCGCACTGGAGCGTGAAGCACCCGGTGTGTCGCTGGAATACCGTACCTGGCAGGCCGGGCAGTATGCCTTGCTGGCCAGTGGCGAGATCGACCTGGCCACCACCTTGTTCGACGAGTCGCCGCCCAACCTGCACGGGCGCTTGCTGGGCGAGGACCGCGCGGTGTGCCTGATGCGCCAGGATCATCCGTTGGCCGCTCACACCACGCTCAGCCAGGCCGATTACCTGGCGCACAAGCATGTGCGTATCTCCGGCGGGGGTGACAAAGACAGCTTCATCGACCGCCACCTGCGCGCCCAGGGCCTGCAGCGGCGGGTCAGCCTGGAGGTGCCGTTCTTCTCGGCCACTGTGCAGGTGATCGCCAACAGCCTGGCTGTGGCTACGGTGCCAGAACATATTGCCCGGCAACTGAGCCGCCTGCATCACCTGGCCTGGCGGCCGCTGGGCTTCATCGACCACAGCCAGCGCTACTGGGTGGTGTGGCACCAGCGCCTGCAGGCTTCGGCCGAGCACCGCTGGTTGCGCAACCGGGTATTCGAGTTGTGGCGCCAGTCGCAGTTCGGCGTGCAGGGTGGGCATGCGGGTTTGCCATAGCAGGTATGCGTGATGCGGGGTTAATAGTCTGGGCACAGGTGCCTAGACTGGGGGCATTGTGTTGCCTGTACCGGCCCTTTCGCGGGTGAACCCGCTTCCACATCAGCGGGCGCTTGTGGGAGCGGGTTCACCCGCGAAAGGGCCGGCACAGGCAGCGGACTAACCTCAGGAGCCCCCACGTGACCCCAGAACAATTCCGCCAGTACGGCCACCAACTGATCGACATGATCGCCGACTACCGCACAACCGTCGGCGAACGCCCGGTCATGGCCCAGGTCGAGCCCGGGTACCTGAAGTCTGCCTTGCCTGCAGCTGCCCCCCGGCAAGGCGAGCCATTCGAAGCGATCCTCGCCGACGTCAACCAGCTGGTCATGCCCGGCCTGTCCCATTGGCAGCACCCGGATTTCTACGGCTACTTCCCCTCCAACGGCACCCTGTCGTCGGTACTCGGCGACTTCCTCAGCACCGGCCTGGGCGTTCTTGGCCTGTCATGGCAATCCAGCCCGGCCTTGAGCGAACTGGAAGAAACCACGCTTGACTGGCTGCGCCAGCTGCTCGGCCTGTCTGGCCAATGGAGCGGGGTGATCCAGGACACCGCCTCGACCAGCACCCTGGTGGCGCTGATCAGTGCCCGCGAGCGCGCCAGTGACTACGCCCTGGTGCGCGGTGGCCTGCAGGCCCAGCCCAAACCGTTGATCGTGTATGTCAGTGCCCACGCCCACAGCTCGGTGGACAAGGCGGCGCTGCTGGCCGGCTTTGGTCGCGACAATATCCGCCTGATCCCCACCGACACACGCTACGCCCTGCAGCCGCAAGCGCTGCAGGCGGCCATCGAGCAGGACCTGGCTGCTGGCAACCAGCCGTGCGCCGTCGTCGCCACCACCGGCACCACGACCACGACCGCCCTCGACCCGCTGCGCCCGATCGGCGAAATCGCCCAGGCCAACGGCCTGTGGCTGCATGTGGACTCGGCCATGGCCGGCTCGGCGATGATCCTGCCTGAATGCCGCTGGATGTGGGACGGCATCGAGCTGGCCGATTCGGTGGTGGTCAATGCGCACAAGTGGCTGGGTGTGGCTTTCGATTGCTCCATTTATTACGTACGCGACCCGCAGCACCTGGTCCGGGTGATGAGCACCAACCCCAGCTACCTGCAGTCGGCCGTGGATGGCGAGGTGAAGAACCTGCGTGACTGGGGCATCCCACTGGGTCGCCGGTTCCGTGCGCTGAAGCTGTGGTTCATGTTGCGCAGCGAGGGGGTTGAGGCGTTGCAGGCGCGGTTGCGCCGTGACCTGGACAATGCCCAGTGGTTGGCGGGGCAGGTTGGCGCGGCGGCAGAGTGGGAAGTGCTGGCGCCGGTGCAGTTGCAGACCTTGTGCATTCGCCACCGGCCGGCAGGGCTGGAAGGGGAGGCGCTGGATGCGCATACCAGGGGCTGGGCAGAGCAGTTGAATGCCAGCGGGGAGGCCTATGTGACGCCAGCGACGCTGGACGGGCGCTGGATGGTGAGGGTGTCGATCGGCGCGTTGCCGACCGAGCGCGGGGATGTCGAAAGGCTTTGGGCTCACTTGCAGGAAGTTGTCAAAAGCTGAAATCGCCCGGGCCGCTTCGCGGCCCATTCGCCGGCAAGCCAGCTCCCACAACGACCGCATCTGCCTCAGGCGTGATGCGATCCTGTGGGAGCTGGCCTGCCGGCGATGGGCTGCAGGACAGCCCCGTGCAACCTGTCAGTGGCTCACTGCCTGAAAGCTGCCTTTACGGCTGGCCTCATACGCCTCTTTCTCCATCGGCTTGGCCTGCGGATTACCCAGGTCTTCCATCGCCAGGCGATGAGTTTCCGGGGCAATGTAGGCCGCCAGGGCGCACACGCAAGTGATGAAGAATGCCAGCCCACCCACTACCAGCGGGATGTTGTCCGAGCCGGGTGGCGCCACCAGGGCGAACAGCGCTGGCAGCATGGCAGTCAGCATGGTGCCGATGTTCTGCGCGATGGCCATGGCCGATACCCGGTAGCGGGTCTGGAACAGTTCTGGGTAGAAGCTTGGGAATACCGCGTTGTAACCCTGGTAAACCATGCCCCACATCACGATCGAGGCGGCGAACGCCAGCGGTACGTTCTGGATACTGATCGCATACAGATAGACGAACGCCAGCAGACCCGAGCCCAGGCAGCCAGCGATCATGGTCGGGCGACGGCCGATCCTGTCCGACAGGTTGCCGACAAACGGGATCACCAGTACCGCAACGATGTTGCCGACCACCGGAATCCACAGATACACGCTCTTGTCGAAGCCGATGCCGTAGGCTGGCTGCACCGCGTAGGCCGCTCCGAAGATGGTGGCCACCACCGGAATCACGTTCATCAACGCCATGAACATCACCAGCACCATGTGCTTCCAGCTGTGGCGGAAGGCCTCGCTGATCGGCGACTTGGCAACTTTGTCCTGCTTCTCTTCCTTCACGAACGCCGGGGTTTCGTGCACTTCCTTGCGAATGATGAAACCGGCGATCAGCACGATGGCGCTCATCAGGAACGGAATGCGCCAGCCCCAGTCGTTGAAGGCTTCGCTGGGCATGAAGTAGGCCAGTGGCAGGAACACCGCCGCCGCCATCACCTGGCCGGCCTGCACGCCTTGCAGGGTGAAGCTGGCGTAGTAGCCGCGTCGGCCGAAGGGCGCGTGCTCCATGATCATCGAACTGGCCCCGGAGATTTCCCCGGCTACGGCAAAGCCCTGGATCAGGCGCAGTACCACCAGCAGGGCAGGGGCGAGGAAGCCGATGTCGTGGTAGGTGGGCAGAAGGCCCACTGCCATGGTCGACAGGCCCATCAGGAACATGCACAGCAGCAGTACGTTCTTGCGACCGCGGGTGTCACCCCAGTGGCCCAGCACGAAGGCGCCGACCGGGCGCGCCAGGTAGCCCACGCCGTAGGTGGCCAGCGAGGCAATGATGGCCATTTTAGGGTCGGTGTTGGGGAAGAAGATCTGCGGGAAAATCAGTGCAGCGGCCTGGGCATAGATGAAGAAGTCGTAGTACTCGAGTGCCGAGCCTATCCATCCACTGGCGGTCGCTTTCTTGGCTTGCGAGCTGGAGTGAGCCATCGTTGTCTCCGTTGTTATTGTTGTTTGCGCAGGTTCCGCCGGTGTTCTCGCCACGGCAGGAGGCGGTGGTCGGTGTGCCTGCGTCTGTGGTTCATGTTGACCACGGGCCAGCGGTCTAGCAATTCGTTAAAACGGGTTTTGTGCGATAATCGAACGCAAAACTAACCATTCCGTACAAAGGGATTGAAGCGACGACTTTACCTGCGAATAATCGATCGTGCCATAAACTGTGACAGGGGTTTTTACCTGCCTGGCACCGTCATTTTCCAACAATAAGGAACTCCCGCCATGCAGCGTTCGATCGCTACCGTGTCCTTGAGCGGCACCCTGCCGGAAAAGCTCGAAGCCATCGCCGCCGCCGGTTTTGACGGCGTCGAGATCTTCGAAAACGACCTTCTTTATTACGCTGGCAGCCCGCGTCAGGTACGCCAGATGTGCGCCGATCTGGGCATTGCCATTACCCTGTTCCAGCCGTTCCGCGACTTTGAAGGCTGCCGCCGCGAGCGCCTGCAGAAAAACCTCGACCGCGCCGAGCGCAAGTTCGACCTCATGCAGGAACTGGGCACCGACCTGGTGCTGGTGTGCAGCAACGTCCAGGCCGACGCCCTGGGCGAGGAGCAACTGCTGGTAGACGACCTGCGCCTGCTGGCCGAGCACGCCGGCAAGCGTGGCCTGCGCATTGGCTACGAAGCCCTGGCCTGGGGCCGCCACGTCAACACCTACCAGCAAGTGTGGGACCTGGTGCGCCAGGCCGACCACCCGGCCCTGGGTGTGATTCTCGACAGCTTCCATACCTTGTCGCTGAAGGGCGACCCGAGCGCGATCCGCGACATACCCGGCGACAAGATCTTCTTCGTGCAAATGGCCGATGCACCGATCCTGGCCATGGATGTGCTGGAATGGAGCCGCCACTTCCGCTGCTTCCCGGGGCAGGGCGAAATGGACATGGCCGGTTTCCTCGCGCCGATCCTCGCCACCGGCTACCGTGGCCCGCTGTCGCTGGAAATCTTCAACGACGGCTTCCGCGCCGCACCACCCCGGCAGAATGCCGCTGACGGCCTGCGCTCTCTGCTGTACCTCGAAGAGCACACCCGCCTGCGCCTGGAGCAGGAAGGCACGCCAATCGAACCCGGCGTGCTGTTCACCCCCCCTGCAGCCAGTACCTATGACGGCGTGGAGTTCCTTGAATTTGCCGTCGACGAAGCCGTCGGCGCGCGCCTGGGCAGCTGGCTGAAGCGCCTGGGCTTTGCCGAAGCGGGCAAGCACCGTAGCAAAGATGTGCAGCTGCTGCGCCAGGGCGATATCAACATTGTCTTGAACGCCGAACCGTATTCTTTTGGCCACAACTTCTTCGAGGCCCATGGCCCGTCGTTGTGCGCCACCGCGCTGCGGGTCAAGGACCAGCAGGCCGCGCTGAAGCGCGCCACGGCGTTCCGCGGCCAGCCATTCCGCGGCCTGGTCGGCCCCAACGAGTGCGAAGTGCCGGCGGTCCGCGCGCCGGATGGCAGCCTGCTGTACCTGGTGGAGCCGGGCACTGCCGGCCAGACCCTGTACGACACCGACTTCAGCCTGGACCAGGCCGCCACTGCCACTGGTGGCCTGCGCCGCATCGACCACATGGCCCTGGCTCTGCCGGCCGAGTCGCTGGACAGCTGGGTGCTGTTCTACAAAAGCCTGTTCGACTTCGCCGCCGATGACGAGGTTGTGCTCCCCGACCCCTATGGTCTGGTCAAGAGCCGCGCCTTGCGCAGCCAGTGCGGCACCTTGCGCCTGCCGCTGAACATCTCGGAAAACCGCAACACCGCCATCGCCCATGCGTTGTCCAGCTACCGCGGTTCAGGGGTGCACCACATTGCCTTTGATTGCGACGACATCTTCCGTGAAGTGGCGCGGGCCAAGCTGGCCGGTGTGCCGTTGCTGGAGATCCCGCTGAACTACTACGACGACCTGGCGGCGCGGTTCGACTTCGATGACGAGTTCCTCAGCGAACTGGCGTACTACAACGTGCTGTATGACCGCGATGCCCAGGGTGGCGAGCTGTTCCACGTGTACACCGAGCCGTTCGAAGAGCGTTTCTTCTTCGAGATCATCCAGCGCAAAGGTGGCTATGCCGGTTACGGCGCGGCCAACGTCGCGGTGCGCCTGGCCGCCATGGCCAAGGCCCGCAGCGGCGCGGCGCGCAAGCCGGTGCTGTAGGCCTCAAGGCGCCATTTCTTCTGTAGGAGCAGCTTCTCAGAGGTGTTCAGCCACCATCAGCAACGACTGCGGCACCGCACTCTGCGGGTGCTGCGGTTCCTGCAGGCTGACCAGTCGCAACCCCGCCATGTCCAGCGCAGTCAGCCAGCTGGCCAGGGTGCGGAAGTACCAGGGCATCACCTGCCAGGCCCCGGCAAACCCGGCAAACGACTCCTCCCGCCAGCCATCCTGGTAATCCCCGCCCGCCACGCTCCAAGGGTGCAGGGTCTGGATCACCAGCGCAGCACCGGGCCGCAGCAAACCTTTCAGCGCAGCCAGCAACGGGATGATGTCCTGTTGCAACAGGGCAAAGTTGGCACAGATCAGGTCATAGTCTTTACCCACAAAGGCCTGCCCATCGGCTAACTGTGCGTAGCTGGCCAGGTGCACCTCGGCCGAGCCGGCTGCGCGCGCAGCATCCACCAGCGTCCGGTCGCCATCGACGCCCACGGCTTCAATACCCCGGTCGTCCAGCGCCCGCAGCAACCAGCCCTCACCACAGCCCAGGTCGAGTACACGTGCGGGCATGCGGCCGAGGATAGCCAGCAGGATGGCCTGGTCGGTGACCTGGCGCCGGCTTTCGATGGCGCCGCTGCGCACCGCGTCGATCCAGGCCTTGGCATTATGCTGCCAGCTATCCAGCAGGGCGTTGTCGGAGTTGGGCATGCGTGTCACCGTTTCGCGGAGTAAAGATGCTTGACCCGGTACATGTCGCCATCGGCATGGCGCAACAGTGCGTCGGCATCTCTGCCGTCTTCAGGGTAGCAGGCCACCCCGATGCTGCAGGTGGGCGCCTTGATGCCGGACAGTTCTCCCTCTAGCGGCGCTGCCATGGCAGCGAGGGCACAGGCCACTTTCTCGGCAACGGCATCCTGCGAGGCCATGTCGTTCAGCAGCACGGTGAATTCATCCCCGCCAATTCGGGCCACCGTGTCGGTCGCCTGCATGCAGGCCTCCAGGCGCCGGGCCAGCGTGCACAGCACACGGTCTCCCACGGCATGGCCGTGAACATCGTTGATGCTTTTGAAGTCGTTGATATCGACAAACAGCAGTGCCAGCCTGCCACCCCGGCGGTGTGCATCGTGCAGGGCGGCGTCCAGCTGCTCATTGAACATGGCCCGATTGGCCAGCCGGGTCAGCGGGTCGTGATGAGCCAGGAAGCGCAGCGCGTCCTCGGCTTGCCGCTGGGCAGTCACGTCGCGCGCCACGCCGATGCGGGCCTCGGCCTCCTCGGACCACGATGCCGCCCACAGGATGTGCACGATGCTGCCATCCTTGCGGATGTAGCGATTGCGAAAGTCGTAATGCGGTTGGCCGTTCATCACCCGCACGATCGATGCGCGGGTGGCAGCCAGGTCGTCAGGGTGCATGTAGGCGGTGATCGGCGTGCCGACCAGTTCGCAGGCCCGGTAGCCCAGCAGGGCCTCGCAGGCATCGCTGACGAAGACGATCTGGTTGTCCCGGTCGACCACGAATACCGTGTCCAGCATCAGGTGGATCAGCCTGGGGTACAACGCTTGCAGGTCGACGGGCATGGGTCAGGGCGTCCTCGGCAGGATGGCCGATCATAGCCTGAAGGTGGAACGGGCAGCTACGGTGCAGTGACATGCCTGCGTGGATCCACCCATCAGTTGCTGACCATCAACTCCGGCCCTAGATAGCCGTTGATCTGCTCGATATCGTCATCCCCCAGGCTGCCCACCGACGAGGCCAGGCGCAGCCGTGACATCAGGTAGTTCAGCTTGGCCTCGAACAGGTCGTGGCGCGCGTCGTACAGCAGCTCTTCGGCATTGAGCACATCCGAGTTGGTGCTGGTGCCGCCTTCCTTGAAACCCTTGCGGGTCGAGGTCAGCGAGCGTTCGTTGGAGGCCACGGCCTTTTCCAGTGCATGAACACGCAGGGCGCCACTTTGCACGCCGCGGTACTCGCGGGTGGTGTCGGAAATCACCTCCTGGCGCGTGGCGTCCAGCTCGTCCAGGGCCTTGGAGCTGTTGGCGCTGGCCTGGCGGGTCAGGGCGCTGGTGCTGCCACCACTGTACAGCGGGATGTTCAGCTCCAGGCCGATCGAGCTGTAGTGGTTGCGCTGGTTCAGCTCGGAAATCGACTGGCTGCTGCCGGCGTTATAGCCGGCGACGAAATCCAGGGTCGGCCAGTGCCCCGCGCGGGCGCGATGCACTTCTTCCTCGGCCAGCTCGTAGTTGTGCCGCCGCGCATGAATCAGCGGGCTGTCGGCCTGGGCTTTTACCAGCCAGTCCTGCAGGTTGCCCGGCAGCAGCGGCGGTGTGCTGAAGCCTGGCTGCAGGGTGGTCAGGGCCTGGGGCGTTTCGCCGATGTACTCCTCCAGCTTGCGGCGGGTGTTGACCAGGTTGTCCTGGGCATCGATCAGGTCGGCCTCGGCCAGGTCGCGGCGGGCCACCGACTCGTCGATATCGGTGATGGTGCCGGCACCCAGCTCCTTGCGCCGCTTCGCCGAAGCCATCTGTTCCTCGAAGGCGCTCAGCTTGGCCTTGGCCAGGGTGATGGTTTCGCTGGCCAGCAGCACGTCGAAGTAGGCATCTGCCAGGCGCACGGCGGCGTCCTGGCTCTTGGCGTCGAACACCGCCACGCTGTAGTCGGCGCGTTGCTGGCCCTGGCGGTACTCGGCCATCTTCTGCTTGTTGAACAGCGGTTGGCGCAGGCGCACGTTGGCGCCTTTCGAATCGTAATTCAGGTCGTTGTCCTGGCCATTCTGGCGCTGGCTGCCATCGACCTTGTTGAAGTAGGCTGCCGCGTTGATCTGCGGCAGCAGGCCGGCCTCGCCGATGGCGCGGTTCTCGCCGCCGGCTTGTTTTTCATGCACCGCAGCGCGGTACATCGGGCCTTGGTACTGCAGCAGGTCCCAGGCTTGTTTCAGGTCCATGGCACTGGCCTGTACCGACAAACCCAGCAGGCACAACATCAGGCACGGGCGTTTCATGTCATTGCTCCTTGAACGCGGCGTCCACGCGTTCGAGCATCGGTTTGAGCAGGTAGCTGAGCAGGTTGCGCTCGCCGGTCTTGATGGTGACGGTGGCAGGCATGCCGGGGCGGATGTGGTTGCTGCCCAGCAGGCCCATGCCGGCTGGTGTCACTTCTACCTGGGCCAGGTAGAACGGCTGCTTGCTTTCTTCATCGAGCAGGCGGTCGGCGGAGATGGTCTTGACCCTGCCAGGAATATTCGGCGTCTGCGCATGGTTGAAGGCCGGGAAGGCAATGTCCACGGCCAGGCCCGGGACCATCTTGTCGATGGCCTGCACCGGGATCATTGCGTCGACCTGCAGCGGCTCGCCCAGCGGCACGACTTCCATGATCTTGGCCCCAGGCTGGATGATGCCGCCGACGGTAGCGATGCTCAGCGCCTGGACCATGCCGTCGATCGGCGAGCGGATAACCGTGTGGCTCACTTCGTAGTCCAGCGCGCGCAGGCGGTCGGCCAGGGTGGTGTTTTCCTTGGCGGTGTCGGTCAGTTGCGACTCCACTTCCTTCAGGTAGTCGTGCTGACGCTGCAGCATGCGCAGCTTGATCTCGGTGGCCTGGCTGCGCGCTCGGGCAATGTTGTTGAGGTTTTCCGCCTGGCCAGCGGACAGGTCGGCGTTGCTGCGCTCCAGCTCCAGCAGGCGGTTGCGCGGCACATAGCCCTCGGCTGCCAGCACCCGGGTGCCTTGCAGTTCCTGGTTGAGAAAGCCGATTTGCGAGGCGCGAGCCCCGTACACCTGCTGCAGGCCTTTAAGCTGCACTGCCGAGGCGGTAAGGTTTTCCTCGAGAATGCTCAGCTCGCCGGCCAGGCCCGCACGGCGGGTGTCGAGCAGGCGTTGCTGCAGGTCCATGGCCGCCAGCAGCCTGGGGTCACTGCCGTAGTGCTGGAGCAGGGCGGGGTCGAAGGCGACCGTGTCGCGGTCGTCACGCTCGGCTTCCAGGCGGTTTTCCACGGTCTTGCTGACAATGTACTGGGCGCTGAGCGCGCCCTGTTCGGCCACTGCGCGCAGGGCGTCGAGGCGTACCAGCTCCTGCCCTTTGTTCACGACATCGCCTTCGCGGACCAGAATCGCCTCGACGGTGCCACCGGTCAGGTGCTGGACCGCCTTGCGGTTGCTGGTGACCTTGACCGTGCCGGTGGCGACGATGCCGGCGTCCAGGGGCGCCAGGCACGACCACAGCAAGAAGCCGCCAAAGCCTGCGACCACCATCCACAAGCCCCAGCGTGCCGGCCGACCGGCATCGAGGTCGATCAGCTTGCTGGCATCGGCGGGAATCAGTTCGCTGTGTTGAATCATCTGCATGATCGGCTACTCCCGTACCTTTACCGAAGCCAACGGCGTCGCAGCGCCTGCGGGGATCACGCTGGCCTTGCGCAGCGCCGCGAACACTTCATCGCGGCTGCCCAGCATGTGTACCCCACCGTCACGCAGCATCAGCACCTGGTCGACTGCGCACAGCACATTGGGGCGGTGGGAAATCAGCACTACCGTGGCCCCGCGCGCCTTGAGCTCGGTCAATGCATCCACCAGGGCCTTCTCGCCAAGGTCGTCAAGGTTGGCGTTGGGCTCGTCCAGCACTACCAGGTTGGGCTCGCCATACAGGGCGCGGGCCAGGGCGATGCGTTGCTTCTGGCCGCCAGAACAGCGGGCTGCCATCGGCTGCCAGGCGGGTGTCGTAGCCCTGCGGGAAACGCAGGATCATGTCGTGCACGCCGCTGCTGCGTGCGGCGCGGATCACCGCATCGCTGTCCACCTCGGCGAAGCGCGCAATGTTTTCGCCGATGGTGCCCTCGAACAGCTCCACGTCCTGCGGCAGGTAGCCTAGCCACGGGCCGAGCTCGGCCTTGTTCCAGGTGAAGATGTCGGCGCCATCCAGGCGCACCTTGCCGGCCTGGGCGGGCCACACGCCCACCAGCAGGCGGGCGAGGGTGGACTTGCCCGAAGCCGACGGGCCGATGATGCCGAGGCTGTCACCCGCGGCCAGGCTGAAGCTCACCCCGCGCACGATGGTGGTGTTGGTACCCGGGGCGCCGGCAATCACGTTTTCCACCGCCAACATGCCCATCGGCCGCTGCAGGGACATGCTCGGTGGCCGCTGTGGGTAGTCCTGCAGCAGGTCGTTGAGCCGGCCCCAGGCCAGGCGGCAACCCAGCAGCTGCTTCCACGAGGCGATCACCTGTTCCACCGGCCCCAGGGCGCGGCCGGTCAGGATCGAGCAGGCGATCATCATGCCGGGGGTGATCTTGCCCTCGATCGCCAGCAGCGCGCCGGTACCGAGGATCACCGATTGCAAGGTGATGCGCACAAAGCGCCCGGTGCTGCTGATCAGCGCGGCGCGGTCGGAGGCCAGGGTCTGCATCTGCAGGATCCGCAAGTGGCCCTGGAACCAGCGCTTGCCGATCGACGGCAGCATGCCCATGGCTTCGATCACTTCGGCGTTGCGCAGGTTGTTGTTGGCGTAGCTGGCCGATGACAGGGCTGCCTGGTTGGCTTCGGCCAATGGCTTTTGCGTGGCCTTTTCAGTCAGGCAGGCCAGCCCCACCAGGATCAGCGAGCCGATCATCGTGACCAGCCCCAGCAGCGGGTGGATCAGGTAGCAGACCAGCAGGTAGATCGGTGTCCACGGCGCGTCGAAGAAGGCGAACAGGCCGTTGCCGGTGAGAAACTGCCGCACCTGCGCCAGGTCCTGCAGGGCCTGGGCCGGGTTGCCGCCGGCGCGGCTCAGGTTGCGCTCGAAGGCGGCGCTGAAGATGCGGCGGTTGAGGTCCATGTCCAGGCAGTTGCCGACGCGGATCAGCACGCGGATGCGCATCATCTCCAGTGCCGACATCAGCAGGAACAGCCCCACTACCAACAGCGTGAGCATGGCCAGGGTGGTGACGTTGCGGCTTACCAGAGCGCGGTCGTACACCTGCAGCATGTAAACGGCTGGCGTCAACATCATGACGTTTATCACGCCGCTGAAGGCGCCCAGGGCGTAAAAGCTGCGGCGCAGGCGAAACAGCGCATCGGCCAGTTCGCAACGGGTGCGTGGTGCCTTGGGCATCGGGGGCCTCCCTTCATCGCAAATCGGGAAGCCCTTGCGGCGCCCCGTACGGCGGTAGTTGTGGCTTCTTGGTCGGCTCGCAGACGGGTCGCTCTCAGGGCGAATAATCCAGAACGCTGCGTCGCTCCCACATGCAGCAGCGTAGGTTGCAATGAAACATCCAGTAATATCTTTTCGCTCTATAAATTCTTTGAACTTTTCATAAGTACCGGGAAAACAGCTAGTTGCATCGCATTACCATCGGTGGACGATTTTTTTGACGGGATATTGACAAGCTTTTCGCCTACGACTTTAGTCTGATGTATTCGGACCCTGTGCGAGTCGGGGGCGATGCATGTGCGTTACACCGCTGTATCGCACAGTTAACAGGGTTTCCGCCGTTTCGGCGGGGGCCAGCTTGCCGGCGATGAGGCCAGGGGCGTCATTACGACACCGCCCACCGGTCCCCAGAACCCTCATACAGAAACTGCGCACGTCAACACTGACTGGGCGCGGGACGGACCCTGTTGCCCTGAGATTTCTCCCGATTGATCGAGGGCAATTGCAATGGCCAATTTCAGCAAGTCGGACCTGGAGTTCATCCTCAAGCAGATTTTCATCGCCGAAGCTCACGCTGCCGGCGCCAGCCTGATCGACCTGCTGCCCAACGGCCAGGTGCCGTTCGGCCTGCGCACCGTCGATGGCAGCTACAACAACCTGGTCGCCGGGCAGAGCGAGTTCGGCGCAGCCGACAACGCGTTCCTGCGCCTGCTCGACGCCTCGTACCGTGCCAGCTATGCAGGCACCGGCACGGTCGTCGATGCGCAACCGCGCACCATCAGCAACCTGATCGTCGACCAGACAGCCAACAACCCGGCTGCGGTAGAGGCCAACGGTGGCGCCGCCCCGGTGATGAGCCCCGGCATCGACGGGGTGTTCGGCACGGCTGACGACAAACCGGTGTTCTTCATCCCCAACGTCTCGGCAGATGCCGGCCTTACCGCCGGCTTCAACGCCTGGATGACCTTCTTCGGCCAGTTCTTCGACCATGGCCTGGACCTGGTCACCAAGAGCAGCAGCGACATCGTGTTCATCCCGTTGCGCCCGGACGATCCGTTGTACAACGCCAACAGCCCGACCAACTTCATGGTGCTGTCGCGCGCCGTACGCACTGCCGGCGCCGATGGTGTGGTGGGTACCGCCGACGATGGCCAGCCCAACACCACCTCGCCGTTTGTCGACCAGAGCCAGACCTACAGCTCGCACCCCTCGCACCAGGTGTTCCTGCGTGAGTACATGCTCGACGCCGCAGGCGACCCGGTAACCACCGGGCGGCTGATCACCAACCGCGACCTGGGCGCCGATGGCAAGTTCGGCACCAGCGACGACGGCAATGGCGAAGGCGGCGGCATGGCCACCTGGGCAGTGGTCAAGGCCCAGGCCCGCGACCTGCTCGGCATCAACCTGACCGACGCCGATGTGCACAGCGTGCCGCTTCTGGCCACCGATGCGTATGGCAACTTCCTGCGTGGCCCCAACGGCATGCCGCAGGTGGTGATGCGCGTGAACAATGGCGCCGACGGCATTGCCGGCACCGCTGACGACGTCACCACGCTGGTCGAAGGCGACCGTGCCGCGCCCATCAGCCTGGCCAATGCCGTGCGCACCGGGCATGCCTTCCTCGACGACATTGCGCACAACGCCGAGCCGGTGGTGGTGGGTGGGGTGTTGCAGGCCGACGCCGATACCCTGGTCGGCAATGCGCAGCCTGTGGGGCAGGGCGGCAACAACCTGACCTACGACAACGAGCTGCTCGATGCCCACTACATTGCCGGTGACGGCCGGGTCAACGAGAACATCGGCCTTACTGCCGTTCACCACGTGTTCCACTCCGAACACAACCGCCTGGTGCAGCAGACCAAGGACACCCTGCTGGCCGCAGGCGACCTGGCATTTCTCAACGAATGGCTGATCGACGATGTCACCGCCATCCCCACCACGCCCGCCGGCATCGCCGCCTTGGTATGGGACGGCGAGCGGCTGTTCCAGGCTGCCAAGTTCGGCACCGAAATGCAGTACCAGCATTTGGTGTTCGAAGAGTTCGCCCGCACCATCCAGCCGCAGATCGACGCATTCCTCGCCCCCAACGGCTACGACACGTCGATCAACCCGGCGATCCTGGCCGAGTTCGCCCATGTGGTGTACCGCTTCGGCCACTCGATGCTGACCGAAACCGTCGACCGCTTCGACCCGGCGTTCAACCCGGTATCGGGCGACCCGAACAATCCCGACCAGCAACTGGGCCTGATCGCCGCCTTCCTCAACCCCCTGGCGTTCGCCGGCAGCGGTGCCACCGCCGACGAAGCGGCGGGGGCGATCATCCGTGGCGTCACTCGCCAGCTGGGCAACGAGATCGACGAGTTCGTCACCGAGGCGTTGCGCAATAACCTGCTCGGCCTGCCGCTGGACCTGCCCGCACTGAACATCGCCCGTGGCCGCGACACCGGCATCCCCAGCCTGAACGAGGCGCGCCGCGAGTTCTACGCCGCCACCGGCGACAGCCAGCTGAAGGCCTACATCAGCTGGGCCGACTTTGCCGACCACCTCAAGCACCCGGCGTCGCTGATCAACTTCATTGCCGCCTACGGCACCCACAGCAGCATTACCGGGGCTACCACCGAAGCGGCCAAGCGCGCCGCCGCAGTGGCCCTTGTGCTTGGCGGCAGCGGTGCACCGGCTGACCGCCTGGACTTCCTCAACGGCACCGGCGCCTACGCCAACGTGACGCTGGCGGGCAAGGACGGCATCGCCGGCACGGCCGACGACATCAGCGGGGTTACCGTAACGGGCGTCGATGCCATCGACTTCTGGGTCGGCGGCCTGGCCGAGAAGAAAATGCCGTTCGGCGGCATGCTCGGCTCCAGCTTCAACTTCGTCTTCGAAACCCAGCTGGAAGCGCTGCAGAACGGCGACCGTTTCTACTACCTGTCACGCACGGCGGGCATGAACTTCGGCACGGAGCTGGAAAACAACTCCTTCGCCAAGCTGATCATGCTCAACTCCGACGTCACCCACCTGTCCAACACCGTGTTCCTCACGCCGACCTTTACCCTTGAGGTGAACCAGGCCAACCAGTTCACCGGGCTGGGTACGGACGGCAGGGCCGACCCGACTGGCGGCATCGAGATCAACGGGGTAGAGATCGTCCCGCTGGTGATTCGCGACAACCCCGATACCGTCGGGCCAGACAGCAACTACCTGCACTACACCGGTGAAGACCACGTGGTGCTCGGCGGTACTTCCGGCAACGACATCATCATCTCCGGTGACGGTGACGATACCGTCTATGGTGATGCAGGCGACGATGTGCTGGAAGGCGGCGCTGGCAACGACGCGGTGCTGGGTGGCGCGGGCGACGACATCATCACCGATTCGTTTGGCGACAACCGCCTGGAAGGCAATGCCGGCAACGACGTGATCGTCGCCGGTAGCATGGGGGTTGCCGGCAACCTGATTCTCGGCGGTGACGGCCAGGACTTCATCATCACCACCGAGGACATCAGCACCACCTTCGGCGGCCAGGGCGACGACTTCATCCTTGGCGCCAAGACCAACCTGCCACCTACCGGCAACGAGGGCGACGACTGGATCGAGAAGGGCACCCAGGACGGTGCGCCTGGCGACAACTTCGCGCCGCTGCTGGGTGACGAAGTGGTCGGCAACGACATCTTCGTCGGTGGCGGCGGCTTTGACGAAATGATCGGCGAAGGGGGCGACGACATCTTTGTCGGCAGTGATGCCCAGGACAAGATGGACGGCATGTCCGGGTTCGACTGGGTGACCTACAAGAATGACCAGGTTGGCGTCACCGTCGACCTGAGCCTGGCCGCCCTTGCGCAGCCCCATGGCAACGCACCCAACCAGAACGCCGGTGTGTTCAACCCGGTCGGCGCCTCGCCGGCTTCCATCCTTGACCGCTTCGCCGAAGTCGAGGGCGTATCAGGCTCGAAATTCGCCGACGTGCTCAAGGGCGATGACGTCGATGCCGTGACCATCCTCAACCACGGCGGTGCCACCGGCAGTGCGCTGACCAACGTCGCGCTGATACGCGGCCTGCAGCAGTTCCTCAGCGATGCCGGGCTGCCCACCACCGGCTTTGCCACCGGCAACATCCTGCTCGGCGGCAATGGCAGCGACCTGATCGAAGGCCGTGGCGGCGATGACCTGATCGACGGTGACAAGTGGATCAACGTGCGCATCGCGGTGTATGCCGCAGGCGACGTCAACCACAGCGGCCCCGAGATCGCCAGTTTCGACAGCATGGTCGACATGATCCCGTTCATGCTTGACCGCACCTACAACCCTGGGCAGCTCAAGGCAGTACGCGAAATCCTGCCCGGCACCTCGACGGGCGGGGCTGCGTTCGACACGGCGGTGTTCTCGGGTGTGCAGAGCGAGTACGTGGTGACCCAGAACACCAAGGGTACGCTCGACGTTTCCGATGACGTCTGGACGGTGACCGATACCGTGGCCGGCCGTGACGGCATCGATACCCTGCTGCATGTCGAACGCCTGCAGTTTGCCGACAGCCAGCGCGTGCTGGTGACCGGGCTGAACGCGCAGGCTACCGGCAGCCCCACGGTCACCGATGGCAACGGCGGCGCGATCACCGTGGGCGACATGCTGACAGTGAGCGTGGCAGGTGTGCGTGATGCCGACAACATTGCTGCAGGCAACCCGCTCGGCACGCTGGCCAACAGTTCGGTGTCGTACTACTGGCAGTTCGAAGCCGACACTGGCAGCGGTGTGTTCGAAGACATCATCCTGCTGCCAGCCGGTGACCTGGCGTTCCAGAGCGCCGATGGCACCGCGTTCAAGGTGTCGCCGGACCTGGCGGGGCTGAGCCTGCGGGTCAAGGCGATCTACCAGGACGCCCATGGCACCACCGAAGTGCTGTTCTCCCAGCCCACCGGCGTGGTCCAGCCCGGTGCGCCTGTGCTGCCGACGCCGGCCACGCCGGTGGTGGACGCGGCTGACGGTGGCGCCGGCCTGCACATGGTGCGCTCCGACCTCAACTTCATTCTTGAGCAGATCAAGATCGCCGAAGCCGATGCCCATGGGCAGGACATCCTCTCGCTGATCCCCAACATCCGCGCGCCGCTGGGCCTGCGGGCGGTGGATGGCTCGAACAACAACCTGATGAACCTCAACGGCAACAACCACACCCAGTACGGTGCTGCCGACGCTGTATTCCCGCGCCTGAGCGACCCGGTATTCAACCCGGCCGAGGGTGCACCCGCCGGCTTCTTCGGCCCAGGCTCGCCCGCCATACCGGGTTCGTCGTACCAGCAGACCAGTGGTGCAGTGTTCGACTCGCAGCCGCGCACCATCAGCAACCTGATCGTCGACCAGACCTCCAACAACCCGGCCGCCTACGCCACTGCCTACGACCCTGGCGCGGATGGCGTGCTCAACTTCGGCACGCCGGGCAACGACGATGTGCTCAAGGACGGCGTGCGCGTGGTTGCCAGCCCGGGCCTGGACGGCCAGTTCGGCACCGGCGACGACCACGACGTGTACCTGTTCGAAAACACCGCTGCCGATGCCGGCTTGTCGGCGCCGTTCAACGCCTGGATGACCTTCTTCGGGCAGTTTTTCGACCACGGGCTGGACCTGGTCACCAAGGGCGGCTCGGGCACTATCTACATCCCGCTGCAAGCGGACGACCCGCTGTATGTGCCGGGCGGCTTCACCAACTTCATGGTGGTGACCCGCGCCACCAACCTGCCTGGGCCGGATGGCATCCTGGGCAACGCCGACGACATTCACGAGCACAGCAACACCACCACACCGTTCGTGGACCAGAACCAGACCTACAGCTCGCACCCCTCGCACCAGGTGTTCCTGCGCGCGTACATGATGACTGCCGATGGTCCGGTCGCCACGGGCCGGCTGATCACCAACCGCGACCTGGGCGCCGATGGCAAGTTCGGCACCGGCGACGATCACGAAATCGGCGGCATGGCCACCTGGAAAGTGGTCAAGGCCCAGGCCCGCGACCTGCTCGGCATCAATCTGACCGATGCCGACGTCGACAACGTGCCGCTGCTGGCAACCGATGCCTATGGCAACTTCATCAAAGGCCCGCATGGCTACCCGATGGTGGTGATGAAAGGCCTGGACGGTATTGCCGGTACGGCCGATGACCAGCAGGTGGAAGGCAACCCGCTGGCGCCGATCAGCCTGACCAACGCCGTGCGCACCGGCCACCAGTTCCTCGCCGACATCGCCCACAATGCCGTGCCGGTGTTCAGCGCCGGGGTGTTGGCGCCGGATGCCGACAACGTCGCCGGCAACGCCGTAGCCGTCAACCCGCAGACCGGTGCCAACCTGGCCTACGACAACGAACTGCTGGATGCGCACTACATTGCCGGCGATGGCCGGGTCAACGAGAACATCGGCCTGACCGCCGTGCATGCGATCTTCCATGCCGAGCACAACCGGCTGGTGGCGCAGACCAAGGACACGGTGCTGGACGCGCACGACCTGGTCTTCCTCAACGAGTGGCTGCTCAACCCGGTGAGTGCATTGCCGGTCACCCAACCCGAGATCGATGCACTGGTGTGGAACGGCGAGCGCCTGTTCCAGGCGGCCAAGTTCGGCACCGAGATGCAGTACCAGCACCTGGTGTTCGAGGAATTCGCCCGTACCGTACAGCCGCGGGTCGACCTGTTCTTCGCGCCAACCCAGGTCTATGACGTCGACCTCGATGCGTCGATCGTGGCCGAGTTCGCCCACACCGTGTACCGCTTCGGCCACTCGATGCTGACCGAAACCGTCGACCGCTTCGACATCGACTTCAACGTCATCAAGGACCCGGCCAGCGCCAACCCCGACCAGCAACTGGGGTTGATTGCTGCGTTCCTCAACCCGCTGGCGTATGCCGCCAGTGGCGTCACCCCCGAGGATGCCACCAGCGCCATCGTGCGCGGGGTCACCCGTCAGGGCGGTAACGAAATCGACGAGTTCGTCACCGAGGCGCTGCGCAATAACCTGTTGGGCCTGCCGCTGGACCTGCCGGCGATCAACATCGCCCGTGGCCGCGACGTGGGCATCCCTTCGCTGAACGCCCTGCGTCGGGACATCTACGGGCAAACCGGCGATACCCAGCTCAAGCCGTACACCAGCTGGGTCGACCTGGTGCAGCACCTGAAGCATCCAGAGTCGCTGATCAACTTCATCGCCGCCTACGGCACCCACAGCACCATCACCGGCGCTACCACGCTGCTGGAAAAACGCGCGGCGGCCATGGCCCTGGTGTTCGGCGGCAATGGCGCGCCGGCCGACCGCATGGACTTCCTCAACGGCAGCGGTGCCTGGGCCAACGTGACCCTGGTCGGCAAGGATGGCTTGGCAAACACCGCGGATGACCTGAAGGGGGTCACCCTCACCGGCGTCGACGCCATCGACCTGTGGATCGGCGGCCTGGCCGAAGAGAAGACCCCGTTCGGCGGCATGCTCGGCAGTACCTTCAACTTCGTGTTCGAAAACCAGATGGAGAAACTGCAGGACGGCGACCGCTTCTACTACCTGGAGCGTACCGCCGGGCTGTCGATGAACGCCGAGCTGGAAAGCAACTCGTTCGCCAAGCTGATCATGGCCAACACCTCGGCCACCCACTTGCCGGGCCTGGTGTTCTCCGACCCGGGCTTCTATCTGGAGCTGGACCAGAGCAAGCAGTACAACGATGGCCTGGGCAACGCCGACCCGCTGGGCGAAAACGGCCAGCAGGTGGTGTTCCGCGACAGCCCGCTGACGGCTGGCCCGGACACCAACTACATCCGCTATGCCGGTGGCGAGCACATCGTGCTGGGCGGTACCAACGGTGATGACATCCTGGTCTCCAGCGAGGGTGACGACACGGTGTGGGGCGATGCCGGCAACGACCGCATCGAAGGCGGCGACGGCAACGACCAGCTGCGCGGTGGGGCCGGCGACGACATCATCAGCGACATGGGTGGTGACGACAACATCCAGGGCGGCGACGGCAACGATGTGCTGCACGGCGGTAATGGCGTCAACCTGATCATCGGCGGCTTCGGCAACGACTTCATCGTGACCGGGGAAGATGCCTCCGAAGCCATTGGTGGCCAGGGCAACGACTTTATCCTCGGCAGCAAGGCCAACGAACAGGACATGGGTAACGAGGGCGACGACTGGATCGAAAAGGGCACCTCGGACGGTGCGCCTGGTGACAACTTCGACCCGCTGGGCAACGACCCGGTCATCGGCAACGACGTGTTCATCGGCGGTAACGAGAACGACAAGTTCAACGGTGAAGGCGGCGACGACATCATGGTCGGCAGCCTGGGCTTCGGCGACCGCTACATCGGTGGCTCGGGCTATGACTGGGCAACCTTCAAGGGCCTGGCCCAGGGCGTGTCCATCGACATGAGCGACCGCTTCTTCGATGTACCGCCGGTACCGGGTTCGGGCGCCTCGACGCTGGCGCGATTCGACATCATGGAGGGCCTGTCGGGGTCGGCGCATGGCGATTTCCTGCGCGGTGACAACGAAGATGCCACCAGCCTGCCGACGGCTGGCGCCACCGGCAGCGTGCTCACCAACATCAGCCTGATCAACGGCCTGTCCAGCCTGCTGGCAGCCGGGGCGACGTTCTACGACGGCGGCAACATCATCCTTGGCGGCAGCGGCAGCGACCTGATCGAAGGGCGTGGTGGCGACGATATCCTCGACGGCGACAAATGGTTGAACGTACGCATTAGCGTACGCGCCAACCACGATGGCAGCGGCCCGGAAATCGCCAGCTTCGACAGCATGGAGCCGATGGTGCCACTGATGCTCAACGGCACCTACAACCCGGGCCAGCTGGTGATTGTCCGGGAAATCCTGAGCGGCACCGACAGCTATGACACGGCGCTGTTCTCGGGGGTTGCCACCGACTATAGCGTGGTGGTCGATGGCAATTCGGTGATCGTCACCGACCTGGTGGCCGGGCGTGATGGTGTCGACCACCTGACCGGTATCGAGCGCCTGCAGTTCTCTGACCGCGCCCAGGCCTCTGGTGTGGGTACCGCCGTCAACGCGGGGCCCACGGGGCACCTGGTGATCCTCGACGATACCACCGGCGTGCGGGACGACACCCCGGTCAGCGGCCAGCTGCTGCGGGTGACCCCGTTGGCAGTGCATGACGCGGACAACGCCAGCGCGGCCAACCCCAGCGGTGCGGTCACCGGCCCGGTAGCCTATTACTGGCAGGTCGAGCAACTGCCGGGTTCCGGGGTGTATGAAGACATCACCTTCGTTGCCGCAGGTGAAGTGTCGCGGGCCATCGGCAGCACCTACCGGGTTACCGATGATGTGGCCGGGCTGAGCATCCGCGTTCGCGCGGTGTACCAGGACGCCAAGGGCACGCTGGAAATCGTCGATTCGTCGCCAAACAGCGCGCCAAGTGCCGGGCCGGCCGTGACCGGGCTGCTGGTGCAGAACCAGACGCTTACCGCCAACCCCGCGACCATCGTCGATGCCGACGGCCTGGGCAACCCGCAGTTCAGTTTCCAGTGGCAGTCCAACCGGGGGGTTGGCTGGGTCAACATCGCCGGGGCCATCGGCAGCACCTTTGTCCTGACCCAGGCGCAAGTAGGGCAGAACATGCGCGTGGTGGTCAGCTACGTGGATGACTTTGGCGTACACGAAAGCGTCGCCTCCGACATCCTGGACCCGGTGGCCAACGTCAACGATGCACCCACCGGTGCCGTGCTGATCAGCGACACCACGCCAGACCGGGGCCAGACGCTGACCGCGCTTACAGCCGGCATAGCCGACGTGGATGGGCTAGGCGCCTTCAGCTTCCAGTGGCAACAGGGCACGGGCGGCACCTTCAGCAATATCGTCGGTGCAACCGCGGCGACCTTCACCCCGGGCGTTGCCCAAGGCAACCAGCAACTGCGGGTGGTCGTGCGCTACACCGATGGCTTTGGCACGCTGGAGTCGCTGACCTCGGCGGCGACAGCAGCCGTGGTGGTTCCGCCGGGCGTGGTACTGACCGGCACCAACGCCGCCAACACCCTGACCGGTACGGTGGGCGACGATGTGATCTCGGGCCTGGGCGGCAATGACACGCTCAATGGCCTGGGCGGCGTCGACCAGCTGTTCGGGGGTGTCGGCAATGACATCCTCAACGGCGGTGACGACAACGACATCCTCAATGGCGAGGACGGCAACGACACACTCAACGGCGGGCTGGGTGCCGACGCCATGAACGGGGGCGCCGGCAACGACACCTTCGTGGTCGACAACACCGGTGACACGGTCATCGAGGCACTCAATGGCGGCACTGACCTGGTGCAGACCAGCCTGGCCAGCTACACCCTGGGTGCCAACGTCGAAAACCTGACCTACACCGGCAGCAGCGCCTTCACCGGTACCGGTAACGCGCTGGCCAACACCCTGACCGGTGGCGCCGGCAACGACGTGCTCAACGGCGGTGCGGGGGCCGACCGGCTGGTGGGTGGCGTGGGTAATGACACCTACACGGTGGATGACGCCGGGGACGTGGTGGTGGAGGCCACCGGGGCCGGTACCGATCTGGTGCGTACCACACTGGCCAGCTACACCCTGGCTGCCAACGTCGAGAACCTGACGTATACCGGGGTGGGCAACTTCACCGCTATCGGCAACGGCCTGGCCAACATCATCAACGGCGCGGCAGGCAATGACACGCTTGGGGGGGACGGCGGCAACGACATCCTCAACGGCAATGCCGGCAACGACACCCTCAATGGCGACGCCGGCAACGACCAGCTGTTCGGCGGCCTGGGTGCGGACCGCCTGAACGGTGGTGGCGGTGACGACAGCCTCGACGGCGGTGACGGCAACGACACGCTGCTGGGCGATACCGGCAACGACACCTTGCTCGGCGGGGCGGGCGATGACAGCCTCGACGGCGGCAACGGCGTCGATCTGCTGCAGGGGGGCGATGGCAACGACACGCTGTTTGGTGACGTTGGCAACGACACCTTGCTGGGGGGCGCCGGCAACGACTTCCTCAACGGTGCGGCGGGTAACGATACGGTCGTGGGGGGTGCCGGCAACGACACCATGATCGCCACTGACGGCAACGATGTGTTCCAGTTCGCTGCCGGTTTTGGCAACGACCTGATCATCAGCTTCGATGCCATTGCGGCGGGCGGCCAGGACCGGCTGGATATCACTGGCCTCAATATCACTGCGGCAACCTTTGCCGCCAGCGTCACCATCGCCGATGTCGGCGCGGATACGCTGGTCAGCATCGGCGCTGCCGACTCCATTCGCCTGGTGGGGGTGGCGGATGCGACCACGGTGACGGTGGCGGACTTCATCCTGGCGGGGTGAGGTGGGTGGCGGGGGGGCTGCTTTGCAGCCCTTCCCGGGCGGGAGCGCATCAGGGCTGACAGGCGCTGCATACCTTGTGGCAAGCACCTGTCAGCCCTGTTGCGATCTCTGATCAAGAAACTGCGCAAAGCAGCCGGGCTTTCCCAGGCCCAGCTCGCGCTACGTCACGGCATGAGCCGCGCTACCATCTCGGGGATCGAAAACAATTCGATCCCCGAGGTCGGTATTCGCAAGGTTGCCGCAATCCTCGAGGGACTGGGCTACGAACTGACTGCAATGCCCAAGCGGGGGCGCCGTACACTCGACGAGTTGAAGGGCGGGGGGATTCATGATCCGGCAGAGTGACCGCTTGTATATCGGTGCAGGCGGTTCGAAAGCCTGGCCCAAGCGCAAGAGGCTGGTACAGTTCGGGCGTACGGCATGCAACCTCACCGAAGCACGCTGCAACGAGTTGCTCGCCAGAGTGGCGACCGGGATGAACCGTGCGATGGGCGAGCTTTCGGATTACCGCATCAGCCATCCGCAATTCGATGAGGTAGGGGCGAAGATGGCCGCTGCATGGGCCTCGGGGTTGGCCAGGAGTATCGAGCCCTAGTTCACGGGGCGACTGCGTTATCAGCGTCGCGCTATACTCCGCGGCTTTTGCCCGTGCCGGAATCCGCCCATGCGCCAGGTTTTGCTCATCGTCGATGTCCAGTCCACCTTCAGCCCGCCGGAATGGCTGGTCGATGGCTTGCGACGGTTGTCGGCGAACATTCCCACCATCGCCTCGGTCGAGCTGCACGACGAGCAGGTCACCCCGTTCGAGCGTCAGCTTGGCTGGCACCCGGCGTCCGAAGACGAGAGCCTGATCGAGGCCGACCAGGTGTTCGTCAAGCATGGCTACGGGCAAAGCGCCGAGGCCATCGAGTACATCCGCCAACTGGGCGTGGAGCGGGTGCTGGTGTGTGGGCTGCAGACCGAAACCTGCGTGCTGGCCGCAGGCTTCGCGCTGTTCGATGCGGGGCTGATGCCGACCTTGGTCACCGACATGACGGTTGGCTCGTCGCTGGACCGCTCGGGCAAGCTGGGCATCGAGCTGTGGCAGCATCACTTCCGCCAGGTCACCACCTCGGCAGCGGTACTGGCCGAGCTGGCGGAGTCATCCACAGGCATGTAATCACTTTGCCGTCAGGCGACGCCAATGCTCAACCGGGCGCGCGGGCACGGATCGAGACAGGGCCAGTCTCGTACCCGGACTATGGCCATTACCTGGCAGTTTCGACCTTCTCCGGCTTCAAGGACTTCGCCCGGGCCTATCAGGCCAGGGCCACGGTCGAGGTCACGCCACAGATCACCGAGCTGGCCCGGCGCCGACGGGCGCACGGAAAACCTGGTGAACCTGCCAGGGCTGCTGTGCAGCCCAACGCCGGCAGGGGATCAAGTAACCGTTACCCGGTTGCGCCCCTGCTGCTTGGCCTGGTAAAGCGCCCGGTCGGCATCACTCAAGGCATCACCGGGCTCGCCGGTTTCGCCGCTCCAGCGTGCCACGCCCAGCGATACAGTCACCGCGCCTACCGGCGGCATCGGCGTGGCCTGAACTGTCCCCCGCAGCCGTTCGGCGACCGCTGCCGCCGCCTCCAGGCTCGCCCCCGGCAGCAGCATCAGGAACTCCTCGCCGCCGGTGCGGCACAGTAGGTCACCCTCGCGGCAGCAGCGGCGCATCAGTTCTGCCAGACGCCGCAGCAACTGGTCGCCGACCTCGTGGCCATGGCTGTCATTGACCCGCTTGAAATGGTCGATGTCCAGCGCGATTACCGCAAACGCCCGGCCCTCGGCTTCCAGCAGCGACAGGCTGAAATCCAGGCCGCGACGGTTGCCCAGGCCGGTGAGCGGGTCGGTCTGGGCGTCACGATTGAGCCGGCCGATGCGCTCCTGCAGCAGGTTCAGCCCGAACAGCAAGGCGCGCTTGAGCTCGGCCGCCTCGTAGTACCAGGCCGCCACTCGGTGCAGGCGCTCGGCAGTGCCAGCGCGGTCCATCGAACGGGCGCCTGCGGCCAGTTGCCAGAGTGGCCGGGCAATGGTCATCGCCAGCCACCACAGCAGCAGGCTGCCCACCAGCGCGAAGGGGGCCGAGGTGCCAACCACGTTGAGTATCAGGTGGCTCAGTGGCGCTACTGTCTGCGCCAACGGCTGCTGCGCCACAACGCCCCAGCCAGCGCTGGGCACGTTGGCGAAACCGGCGAGCATTTCCACGCCCTGGCTGTTGGTCAGTTGCCGGGTGCCGCTGCCCAGTGTGGTCAATTGGTCGATCAGGGCGTTGCCTTGCACCACCGAGCCCACCCGCTGACTGTCGGGGTGATACAACAGCCGCCGGTTACGGTCGACCACATACAGGTATGAACCGTCCTTGTAGAAGTGCTCGCCCAGCAGGCTGTTGAGAATGTTGCGCTCACGCAGGTACAAGCTGCCGCCAACGTACCCGAGGTAGCGGCCGTTGCTGTCGAACATGGGGTGCGACAGCGCCACCACCAGGTTGCTGGCCGCCGACACGTAAGGAGTGGAAACCAGCGGGCTGCGCGCCTGCAGCGCCTCCTGCACGCCGGGCGACTGCATACGGCTACCGACCAGGTGCCGCAGCGGCGCCGGTGAAATCGCCAGCAGCACGCCGTTGGTATCGATCACGAACGTTGAGTTGAAGGCCATGCTCTGGCCCAGGACGCGGTCGGTTTCCCCTTGCAGGGCTGCGCCGTCGCCCAGCTGCCGGCTTTGCACACCGGCACTGAACGACAGCTGCTGCAAGGCGTTGCCGATGAAGGTTTCGGTGATGGCTGCCAGCTTTGATGCATACACCCGGTTGGCTTCAAGGGCGTGGTCGATCAGCAGCTGGCGCTGCACCCGGTAGCTGGCAAAATAGCTGGCGCACAGCATGACCAGGGCGGTAAAGGCGCACAGCACCAGAATGAGTGTGCGTAGATCCAGGCGCAATCCGTGCTTGGCGTGTGGCAATCCTGACCTCGGTCGATGCGGTGGGTGGTGTGGGCAGCGGCGCTCAGGAACCGGCTTTTTGCAGCGCGCTCAGCTCGTCTTCCACCTGCTGCATACGCTGTTCTACCAGGGCTTGCACCTTCACGTCGCGGGCGCTTTCGCGCATCAGTGCGGTGAGTTTCTCGCTCAGGCGTTTGCCGGCTTCGGTGTCCTCCAGAGCGCGGGCCTTGGCCGGGTCCTGGGTGGCGGCCACGATGGTGGCGAACTCGGCGTCGCTGAAGTTCTTTTCGCTGTACAGCCGGAACAGGTCCTGGCGCTGGTCCTCGACGGTCAGGTGCTTGCGCAGCACTTGCTCGATGGTCGCTTGCGGCAACTGGGGGTGGGTGCGGTGCAGGAGCACGGCCATGCGTTCGATGTTGTGCGTGTAGGCATCCTGCAGCGGCAACTGGGCAAGGATCTGTTGTTCACGAGAGGGTTTCTGGTCGCAGGCGGCAAGGGCGGCAGTCAGCAGCAGGGGCAACAGCAACGTCTGGAAGCGAGGCATGAGGTGGCCTGGTCGGGCAGTGAAGACTGCCGATTATACCGATGTCCAGCGGGCCACGACGAGCCCTGTGATTTGCCTTGCGCGGCACACTGGGGTAGAACTCTGGCCTTTCGACCACTGCCATGAGCCACATGCCGAACTGCACCCTGCAACCTGTGGCGCGCGACGCCATTGCCGAAGTCGTGGCGTTTGTCGACAGCGCCCGCCGCGAGCTGTTCCCGATGCTGGCCAATGCACCGTTGCCGCGTGACCTGGCGCAGTTCGCCGAGACCTACCTGGACGGCGCGGGCTGCTTTCTGGAGGCCCGTGATGACGGGCAGCTGGTGGCGGTGATCGGCTATCTGCCTTATGACCACCGCTTTGCCCAGCTCGATTACCACGCCCGGCGGGTGGTCGAGGTGGTGCGCCTGTTCGTCTCGCCGGCCTACCGTCGGCATGGCCTGGCCGCGGCGTTGTTTGCGGCATTGCGCGAGCGAGCGGAGCAGGCGGGTGTCGACTGCCTGTACCTGCATACCCACCCGTTCCTGCCGGGGGCGATCGCGTTCTGGCAGCGGCAAGGGTTCGCGGTGGTGGATGTGGAGCAGGACCCGGTCTGGCAGACCACCCACATGCAGTTGCGCCTGGGCTGACAATGACAAAGTGCCGCGCTGGCCTCTTCGTGGCTAAACCGCTCCTGGAACTGCACATAGCTGACTGATTTAGCAGGGACCCTGTGGGAGCGGGTTTACCCGCGAAAGGGCCGGTCCAGCCAATACACGGATCAGCGCATCAGCCCCGACTCAAGCAACGCGGGGGTGTCAGAACGCCCACGACAACGGCCATTCCACCGCCAAGCGTATCTGGTCCCCATCCAGCTCTGCCTGCGCCGTATTGCCCCGGTGCACGTTATGCCTCAGCGAAAACGTGGTGCCCTTGGCTTTGCCACTCTGCACCACATAGCGCGCCTCCAGGTCCCGCTCCCAATGCTTGCCACCCTTGCCGTAGCCCAGGTACGCATAACCGCCCGCAGGGTCGACGTGGCTGCCATCGATATCGAACCCGCGCACGTACAACGCCGTCAGGTTCAGCCCCGGCACGCCGTAGGCGCCCATATTCAGGTCATAGCGGGCCTGCCACGACTTTTCGTTCGGCGCGTTGAAGTCCGACATCTGCACCGCGTTGGCAATGAAGATCGCCCCTCGGGTCACGTAATCGAAAGGCGTATCGCCGTGCACCTGCTGCCAGCCCAGGCTGAAACCGTGCGACCCTTGGTTGTAGCGCGAGACCAGGCTCCAGGTGGTGTTGTCGATACGCCCTGACAGCGCCTTGCCGGTGTCGGTGGTGCGGTACAGGTTGAGGTCCAGGCTGATACTGCGGCGATCATCCAGGGCATGGCTGAGCGTGCTGCCCAGGTAGTGCTGGTTCCAGCTGTCCTCGTAGCGTGAGCTGTAGAGGCTGCCGCTGAAGGCGGGGGCGGGGTTCCAGACTACGCCCGCCAGGTCGAAGCTGTTGCCCTGGCGGCCGTTGGAATAGTTCACCACAAAGCCTTGGTCGTGGCTGGACGCATTGCGGTCGGTACTTTCGTTGAAATGCCCGGCCACCAGCTTGAGGGTGTCGACCTCGTTGCTGGTGAGGAAGAAGCCGGTGGCGGTCTCGGGCAGCAGGCGGCTGTCGGACGAGCTGAACACCGGGGTCTTGATCCGTTGCTCACCATAAGACAGTACGGTGTTGGACAAGCGCAGCTTCAGCGCAGCCCCTGCGCGGCTGTACTGGTTTTTTGGGTGGCCAGCGTTGTCCACCCCCAGCAGGCGCGCCTTGCCCGCGCGGCCGCCGCCGCTGTCGAGCTGCACGCCCAGATAGGCATGGGCATCCACGCCGACACCGATCAGCCCTTGGGTGAAGCCGGACTGCACGCTGCCCATCAAGCCATAGGCCCATTCCTCGGCCTTGCCGTTGCGCTCGCTGCGCGGTTTGTAAGCATTGCGCGCAGCGCTGTTGCGCCCGCCATGCTTGAAGTCGCGCTGGTCGAACACGCTGCGGTTGAGGATGTTCCAGCTGCCATCCTCGACAACGCCATTGCTTTGCGACTGGGCGGAATCGGCCTGGGCGAAGGGGGCAAGGCCCAGCACCGACAGTGCCAGCAGCAGTCGGGTCATTGCCCGGCCCCAAGCTTTTGCAGTTGTGCTGCAAAGCGCGTTTTGGCCCGTGCCGGCAAGCTGGCGGGCAGTTCTGCAGCCGGCGCGTCACCCACCTGGATCAGCATCACCATGCCCATCGCCAGGTGCGCAATGCACTGGATGCCGTACACCCCGGGCACGCTGAACGTCTGCTCGAACGGCTGGTTCAGCTTGCTCTTGAACGGTTCGGCGCCGGCGGGCAGCAACCCTGCGACGCTGGCTGCGTTGTGGCCGCTCTGGGTGGGCAGGAAGCGCACGCTGTCGCCGGGGGCGATGTGCAGGTGGTCCGGCTCATAGACCATTGCCCCCTTGCTGCCACGGTTGAGCATTTTCACTTCATGCACCTCGGCCAGCGCGGCCGGGGCAAGCAGGGCGCTGGCGAGCAGCAGGGCGACAGGGCGCAACAGCATGGGCAGAACTTCCTGGTTCAGGGGGCGCGGAAACGCAGGATGCGCGCGCCGTCGAAAGGGTCGGTGAGGTAGCGGGCATGGACGCCAAAGGTGCTAAGCAGGCGTTCGGGGGTGAGTACCTCGAACGGTTTGCCGAGGGCGACCAGGCGGCCTTGGTCGAGTACCGCGATGCGGTCGCAGGTGAGCGCCTGGTTGAGGTCGTGCAGGGCCACCAGGGTGGTTACCGGCAGCGCCTGCACCTGTTGCAGCAGGCTCAGCTGGTGCTGGATATCCAGGTGGTTGGTCGGCTCGTCCAGCAGCAACACCTGCGGCCGCTGCGCCAGGGCGCGGGCGATGTGCACGCGCTGGCGCTCGCCACCGGACAGCGAGCCCCACAGGCGTGTGCGCAGGTGCAGGGCATCGAGGTCGGCCAAGGCTTGCTCGACGATGGCGCGGTCGTGCGAGGCAAACGGTGCCAGTGCCGACAGCCAGGGTGTACGGCCAAGGGCCACGGCGTCGAATACGCTGATCGCATCGAGGGTGTCGGCCTGCTGCTCGACCAGTGCCAGGGCCTGAGCAACACGACGGCGCGGCAACCGCGCCAGGGGTTCGCCCAGTAGCTGCACGCTGCCGCTGGCCGGTTTGCGCAGCCCCGCCAGCAACTTCAGCAGCGAGGATTTGCCGGAGCCGTTGGGGCCGACGATGCCCAGGGTTTCGCCACTCACCACATCGAGGTCGATAGCCTCGAGCACGGTTCTGCCGGCCAGTTGCAGCCCCAGGCCCTGGCAGCTCAAGGGCGCGAGCTGTAGCGCGGTCATGACTGTCATGGGCGCCCTCGACGGCTGACCAGAATCAAGGCGAAGACCGGTGCGCCGATCAGTGCGGTGACAACACCAACCGGGATTACCTGGCCGCTGATCAGCGTGCGCGAAAGGATGTCGGCGGCAATCAGGAACAGCGCGCCGCCCAGGGCGCTGGCCGGCAGCAGACGGCTGTGGCCGGGGCCGAGGATCAGCCGCAGGGCATGCGGGATTACCAGGCCGACAAAGCCGATGGCGCCGACGATGGACACCATCACCGCCGTCACCAGCGCCGCGCAGCTGATCAGCAGCAACTGGGTACGGCGCACCGGGATGCCCAGCGACGCAGCCGAATCGACGCCAAAAGTGAAGGCATCCAGCGCGCGGCGATGCCACAGGCACACCAGCAAACCGCACAGCGCCACCGGCACCGCCAGCCACACCGAGGGCCAGCGCACACCACTGAGGTTGCCCAGCAGCCAGAACAGGATGCCGCGCGCCTGCTCGGCAGTGGCCGACTTGGTGATCAGGAACGCTGTCAGGGCGTTGAACAGTTGCGAGCCGGCGATACCGGCGAGTATCACCTGCGCGTTGTTGCTGCTGGGCCCGGCCGCGCGGGCCAGCACCAGCACCAGGGCGAATGCCGCCACGGCGCCGATGAAGGCGCCGGCAGACATGCTCAGTGCCAGGCTGCCCAGCCCCAGCAGGCCGACCAGCACCGCGCCAGTCGAGGCGCCGGCCGACAGCCCGAGCAGGTACGGTTCGGCCAGCGGGTTGCGCAACAGCGCCTGCAGGATCACCCCGCAGGTGGCCAGGCCGGCACCGCAGGCTGCGGCGACCAGGGTGCGGGTCAGGCGGTAGTTCCAGACGATGCCGGCGTCGATCGGGTCGACCGGGTAGCCGGCCTGCCACAAATGGTTGGCCAGGACCTGGCCGACCACGCTCGGCGACAGGCTGGTTTCGCCGATTACGGTGCCGGCCAGCAGCGCCGCCAGCAGGGCTGCCAGGGCAACTGCGAGGCTGGGTAGCAGGCGGCTCATCACGGCGCTGCTTTACCGCTGGCGAAGGCACTGGCCAACGTCTGCACACCGCGGAACAGGCGGATACCCGCCTGCATGGCGTCGGCATCGAGGATGATGATGCGGTCGTGCCTGACCGCGTCCATGTTGCGGGTAACCGGGTCGCTGCGCAGGAATTCAAGCTTCTTCTGGTAGTCATCGGCGGGGAAGCGGCGACGGTCCATGCGCGCGATGATCAGCCAGGTCGGGTTGGCCTTGGCCAGTGTTTCCCAGCCCACGGTTGGCCATTCCTCACTGGACTCGACCACGTTGCGCACGCCGAGGCTGCGCAGCATGAAGTCGGCGACCCCTTGGCGGCCTGCCACGTAGGGGTCGATGTCCAGGTCGGCGCTGGAGAACCAGAACAGCGCCGAGGTCGCCGACAGGTCCTTGCCGGCCAATTGCGCCCTGGCGCTGTCCAGGCGGCCTTTCAGTTCGGTGTTCAGGGCGGTGCCGCGGTCCTGCACGTCGAAGATCTCGGCCAGCTGGCTGACGCTCTTGTAGATGCTGTCGACCTGGAACGCCTGCAGGCGAGTGCCGTCTGCGCCCACCAGGTTGTCCTTGCCTTCGCAGTCCGAGGGCAGCAGGTAGGTGGGGATGTTCAGTTCGTCGAACTGTTCACGGGTGCCGACCACGCCCTGGGCGCCGACCATCCATTCGAACTGCACCGCCACCAGTTGCGGGCGCTTGCCTGCTACCGCCTCAAAGCTGGGGTCGTTGTCGGCCAGGCGCGGCACTTTGTCGTTCTGTGCCTGGTATTCGGGCAGCACGTTGTTGAACCACAGCGAGGTACCCGCCAGTTTGTCACCAAGCCCCAGTGCGTAGAGCATTTCGGTGCCGGCCTGGCCGATGGTGACGGCGCGTTCCGGTGCCTGGGCGAAGGTCTGCGGCTGGCCGCAGTTATCGACAGTCAGCGGGTAGTGAGTGGCGGCGGCCTGGGCCAGGCCGGTAAAACCAAGGCCGGCGAGCAGGGTGGCGATGCGGGGCAGCATGCGGGGCGATCTCCTATCGGACAGTTCTGGTGAGGAACGCACGGACAGGCATCGCCGAGCCCCCGCTGGCGGCAGGGGCAACACTGATAGCCAATCCCGGACACCCCGCCGGTTGGTGAATGCAGGCCGGCAGGTCTCCTGACTGATGCGTCATGGCCCGGCTCCGGCCTTCCCGGGTCGGTCACCCAGTGGCATCGATGGAGCAGGCTCGGCATCTACAGTTGCGGGGGCAGTTCCGTTTGGCCCGTGTTGGCAGGCCTGGGATTCCCTATTATTTCCGTGGTGGAAACCGGCGGCCCGCATGGTAGACCATCACGCCGCCGGTTAAAACGCTTTTCAGAAGTACTTCAGCCAGGTGATGTCGCGCCGCCGCGCCTTCAGGCGGGCGAACCCGCGCACCGGCAGGTACAGCGAAACCGCCAGCAATACCGCGGCCAGCCATACCGCGGCGATGCCGTCAAAGCCGAAGTAGTCGCCCTGGTTGAGACCGAACAGCGCCACGCTGGCCAGGTACAGCAGCTTCAACACATACAGGTGCAGCAGGTAGAAGAACATCGGCGCCGCACCGAACACCGCCAGGGCGCTGATCCAGCGCGCCTGCCCGGCACGCTCGAAGGCGCGCAGCAGCAGCAGGCCACAGCCCAGGGTCAGGGCCAGGAACAGCAGCGACGGTGGGTATTTGGTGATGTTGAAGAAACTCATCAGGGTTTGCGTGAGGGTCGGGTAACCATTCCAGGGCGCCTCGCCGTAGCCGTTGAGCATGCGCAGCACGACAAAGCCCAGCAGTGCGATCAGCCCGGCCACCCGCAAGCGCTGCTGGCGTCGACCGGCTTCGCTGCCGCGCGCGAACCAGGGGCCCAGGCCGTAACCCAGGGCGATCACGCCGATCCACGGCAGCACCGGGTAGGAGGTGCGCAGGCGCAGGTTGTCGGAGAACTCCAGCCAGCCGCGGTCATGCAGGATCGCCCATGGCACGTGCAGGGCCGACTCCACACCGAAGTGCAGGCCATCAAGCAGGTTGTGGCCGGCGATGATGATCGCGCCCACGGCGATCAGGGCTGCGCGTGGCAGCCACACCAGCAGCGACAGGGCGATCATGCTGACGCCGATCGCCCAGATCACTTGCAGGTAGATCACGCTGGGCGGCAGTTGGAAGGTCCAGGCGAAGTTGACCAGGGTGAACTCCAGCACCACCAGGAACAGCCCGCGCTTGAACAGAAACGCCGAGACATCGCTACGGCCCTGGTACTTCTCGCCGTACAGCCAGGCTGACAGGCCGGTCAGCAGGACGAACACGGGCGCACACAGGTGCGCCAGGGTGCGGCTGACGAACAGCGACGGTTCGGTGGTGTCGATGGCCATCGGGTCGCCGACCTGATGGTGCAGGAAGAAGGTTTCGCGGACATGGTCCAGGAGCATGAACAGGATCACCAGGCCGCGCAGGGCGTCGATGCTCTGCAGGCGCTGGGTAAGCAGGGTAGGGGTGGCGCTGGCGCTTGTCATGGGGGATCGCTGGCAAGAATGGATGTCAAATGGAATGTTATCTTATAACTTATTGGGGTTTGATGGGTAGGGGTTTTTGTGTTGCCTGGTGGTTGCCACCAGATATGCAGCGCCTGTCAGCCCTGATGCGATCCCTATGCCAGCCCTGCCCCAAACAAGCCGACCCAGGCAACCCAGTTCAAAACCTATAATCCACCGTCGCAAACCAGGCCCGTGGCATCCCCATCAACCACTGCTCACCACTGAACGCCGACACCACATACTCCCTGTCAAACACGTTGTTCACCTGCAAGCCCAAACGCACATCCGGCAACACCCGCCAGGCGATATTGGCATCGACCACGGTATACCCGGGGGCGCTCTGGGTATTGGCGGTGTCGGCATAACGCTCATCCACGTAGCGCGCACCCACGCCGGCCTCCACCTGCTGGCCAAAGCCTTTGCTCAACCACAGGTTGGCCGTGCGCCGGGGCACGTTTGCCGGCCGGTTGCCCGCGCGGTCCTGGGCTACACCACCCACCGTCTCGTCAAAGTCGTCATACCTGGCGCGCACCAGCGACGCGTTTACCGACACCTGCCACTGATGCGCCAGCGCCAGCTCCAGGGTCGCCTCCAGGCCATCCGAGGTCTGCTGGCCGGCCTGCTGCTTGTCGTGGGTGAGCGGGTCGTCCACCAGCAGCTTGTTCTTGACGATATGGTAGGCCGCCAATGTCCATTCGCCGCGCCTCTCCCAAAAGCGCTGCTTAAGGCCCACTTCGGTCTGCTTCGCTTCGGTCAGGTCGTAGTGCATCTGTGCCGGGCTCAGGCTGATGAGGTTGTCTACCCCGTCCTCGCTGGTGGAATACTGGCCGTACAACGACAGATCCTCCGTCAGCGCAAAAACCAGCCCGGCGCGCCAGTTGCCGCCTTGCAGGCTGCGGTCGCTGCGGCTGTCAGTGCCCAGGTTGTCGCGGTCGATATGGTTCTGGTCACGGCGCACGCCGGTCACCAGCGACAGGCGATCGGTGAGTTGCAGGCGGTTTTCCGCAAACAGCGCGAAGGTGCCGGTGGTGGCGAGCGATTGCGGTCGCAGCGGCGAGGCGCTGTGGAAGTCGCCCGGTTGCGGCTGCCATGGGTCGATGTAGTCGCCGCCCACATCGTCGTACGGCGCATTGCTGTCGATGTTGAAACGGACCTTGTTGTACTCGGCACCCACCACCGTCTTGCTGGCCAGCCCGAACAGGCTGTGATCGAAGGCGAACGTCTGACGGTCGCCGAACTGCTCCTGGTTGTGCTTGATCTCCAGGTAGCTGCCGCGTAGCAGCTGCTGGCGCGCGGCGTCCCAGCTGTACGCCTCGGCATTGCGCCAGTGGCGGCGGCTTTTCATGTAGTACAGCTGGTTGCTGGCGCTGACCTGGTCGCTCAGCGTCCAGTCCGTGGTCAGGCGGGTCCACTCATCGACGTAGTGCTGCTTGTCGTTCTGCACGTTGTAGTTCTTGTAGCGCAGGCTGCTGCGGTAGTGGCCGTCGATCAGCGGCGTGCCGTAGTAATTGGCAGGCTTGGCATCGCCGCGCTCGTGGGCGAGGGTGAAGCTGAGGTCGTCAGTGGCGTCGAAGCGCAACGCGGCGCTGAGCGCCAGGCTGCGCGAGGGGGTGCGGTCAACCCAGCCATTGCCGGCTTGCTGGTTCAGCGTAAGCCGGTAGCTCAGGCGTTCGTCCAGGCTACCGCCACTGTCCAGCCCGAGCTGCTGGCGGTCCCATGAACCGTAACCCAGGCGCAGGTGATTGCGGATGTCGCCGCTGAAGGGCTTTTTCGGGATCACATTGACCACCGCACCGGTTGCACCCTCGCCATACAGCACCGACGCCGGGCCACGCAGCACGTCGATGCGCTCCACCATCCACGGGTCGACCGGGAATGTCTGGGTGCCCGCGCCGGCATACATGCGCGCGCCGTCGAACAGCGTCATCACCGAGCCGTGGCCGGTGAAGCCGCGAGCTGCAAGCCCCGTCCCGCCATCGCCTGGCGAGCCGATGTAGGTAATGCCCGGTGAACGGGTTACCGCATCCTGCACGCTGAGGTTGTTGCGCTGCTGGATCTGCTCGGCGCTGATGCTGCTGGTGCTGGCGGGTGTTTCCAGGGCACTGAGGCCCAGGCGCGACCCGGCCGTCGTCGGGGTGGCGAGGTCGAGGATGCGGTTGTCGAACGTGTCGGTGATGGCCGTTGACGGCAGGGCCAGAGGCTTTGGGTCGAAGTCATCGGCCTGGGCCGGCAGGGCGACGGCCAGGCAGGCCGCCAGGGGGTGAAGCTTGAAGATACGGGACATGTCGTTCCACTGCTGCAGGAATGAATGCATCCCGGTGGAAAACACGCGAAGGCTTGCCGTGCAGGCGAGCGCGCGCACGGATTCCGGCCTGCGCCCGCCCACCGCGGGTTGCCAAACAAGGCTTCAGGCCGGTCTCCGGGCTTGCGAGGGGCATGAAACCTTCACCTTCCCATGCCTGAGCACAGTGGTATCTCGAAGGGTTCGCTCGCTTACCGTTGCGGGGGCAGCGCCGGACTTGTCGTGGGCAACACGACGCACCGGCTTCCCGTTTCACCTTGCGCGCGGCGGCGCAGGGCACCTGAAACTGGCGCGCATATGACCACTGCACAGCACGGTCGTCAACCATCGGGCTGACAGGCAATCGCGTGATGAACGGCAGATTCCTGAATATTTGCTGAAGCTTTTTCGAACTATCGCGCCGCCGGGCGTTTCGGAATGTGGGCTAGCTACCCGTTTACACGTCATGGAGACATAGATGCATGCCTACTCATAACCTGCTCCGCCACACCTGCATCCTGGCCCTGATGGGCACCCCGTTGGCAGCCCATGCCGCACCCAGCACCGACCCTCTGTTCACCGTCGGCATTCTCGGCGCCTACGACGAATTCAAGTTTCAGGGCGGCAGTGAAACCCAGACCGAACACGTTGACGAAGGCGGCATCTTTGCCGCCTTTGGCAACAAGATGACCGCAGAGTCCGGTTTCATTTACCAGCTGGGTGCCGAAGGCAAGTATGCCGAGAAGCACGACAACAAACTCAAGGAGGGGCAGGCAGGGCTGGACCTGGGCTGGCGTGCGGCGGTGGATGCGCGCAACTTCGTCGATGTGATCGTGGGCGGCGGCTACATGTGGTCACGGTTTGAAACCGAGCACCGCAGGATCGAAAGCGAACTCACCTACAAGGCGCCGTTCGCCAAGGCGGCGTTGGGTTACAACCACCAGTTCGATGCGGCCACCTTGCGCGTGGAAGCCGGTGTACGGCGAACCCTCGATGGCCGGGTAAAGCTGAAGGTGGAAGACTTTGGCAGTGACAGTGCGGACATGAAAGACCGCACCAACCCTTATGCCGAGGTGACGCTGCTGATGAACCAGCAAGGCAACCTGCCGATCCAGGCGGGCGTGTACTACACCCGCACCGAATACCGGCTCGACGACGAGACGCTGTTGGCCGACAACACCGAGCTCAAGCGCGACGAGTACGGCTTCAAGATAGGCCTGGCCTTCTGATCCGGCGGCCCTGCAAACGCACCTGCAGGGCCTTTACCGACCGCGCCGCCGCGACACGCGTGCTTCGATGTTCTTGCGCCCGATCAGCAGCTGCGGTTTCTCTGTCACCGGCTCATCGGCCAGCCACTTGTACATCACCAGGCAGTCCACCAGCCCCAGGCGGGCATGGCGATAGGCCTTGGGCAGCCGGCCAACCGTTTCGAAGCCCAGCTTGTGCCACAACGCCACCGCCACCTCGTTGCTGGCCACCACCGAGTTGAACTGCAGGGCCAGAAAGCCTTCCTGGCGTGCCAGCTTCTGCGAATGTTCGCACATCAGGCGTGCCACGCCCCGGCCGCGGGCGCTCTCGCAGACCATGTAGCCGCAATTGCCCACGTGCGCGCCAGGGCCGGCCGCGTTGGCCTTGAGGTAATACGAACCCAGCAGCTCGCCATCCTCCTCTGCCAGCAGCGTGTGCAATGGCAGCTCCAGCCACAATTGGCGGGCCTGTTCGGCGTTCAGGGCGGGGTCGAATGCGTAAGTTTCGCGGGCCTGGACGGTGGCCTGGAAGGTCGGCCAGAAACGTTCGAAGTCTTCCGGCGTCATGGGGCGAATGTGGATCATGCGGGTTCCTGCGCGGGCTGGGCCGCCCAGTCTGGGCGGCGCGGCGCCGTCGCGCAAGGGTGGCGGCGCCGTTTGTGCTCAGCCGTTGGCCTTGCCCACTGCATCCATGGCCCGCGCCGAGTAGACCAGTGCGGCCCCGGCGTTCATCGCCACGGCCACGCCGAGCGCCTCGGCAATTTCCTCGCGGCTGGCGCCATGCTTGACCGCCTGCTGCGAGTGCACGGCGATGCAGCCGTCACAGCGGGTGGTCACGGCCACGGCGAGGGAAATCAGCTCGCGGGTCTTGGCGTCGAGGTGGTTGGTCTTGGCCCCCGCACCACTGGCGGTCATGTAGCCGGCCACGGTGTCGGGGGAGAGTTGCTTGAGATCGCCGATGCCGGCCATCAACTGCTTACGGTAGGCGTCCCAGTCCATCATGCTCATCGTCTTCACCTTGGGGTGGTTGCGAGTGGAGCTTTCAGGCTAGTCGAAGAGTGGCAGGTGTGAGGCTTGTACTTTGGTGGGTGTACGCAGGTCGTAGGCAAAACGGCCTGCGTTGCCGGTCAGATGTAGATGAACACCAGCAGCAGCGCGGCGACCACTGCCCACTTTTCCAGGTAGTAGCGTGTGCGGTTGCGCTTTTTCATCGCCTTGCCGCGCTCACGGATCTTGTAGATGCGGGTAAACAGCCGGTTGATGCCGCCGGTCTTGTCGCCGGCACCGTTGGGCGCTGCCGCGGCGGCCATGACCTTGCGGCTGAACCAGCGGTTGAACGCCGTGGCCCAGCGGTACTTGAGCGGGCGTTCGACGTCGCAGAACAGGATGATGCGATTGTGTTCGGTGTTGTTGGCCGCGTAGTGGATATAGGTCTCGTCAAAGATCACCCCCTCGCCATCGCGCCAGGAGTACTTCTCGCCGTCAACGTCGATATAGCAGCCATCGTCGTTCGGCGTGTCCAGGCCCAGGTGGTAGCGGTACGAGCCGGCGTACGGGTCACGGTGGCGCACCAGCTTGGCGCCTGGCGGCAAGGTGGCGAACATGGCGGCCTTGACCGTGCCGATGCCTTGCAGCAATTCGGTGGTACGCGGGCACAGGGCCATTGCCGACGGGTGGCTTTCGCCATACCACTTCAGGTAGAAGCGCTTCCAGCCAGTCTTGAAGAACGAGTTGAAACCGACGTCGTCGTAATTGTCGGACTTCTTGATTGCGCCCACGTGCAGCAGCTGGCGGCCCTCCTCGCGGATTTCCTGCCAGTGGTCCTGCAGCGGCTTCAGTTCGGGAAAGGCTTCGACCGGCAGGTAAGGCTTGGCCGGGTGCCTGGAAAACAGGTAAAGGAAGGCGTTGACCGGCGCCAGGAAGCTGGAGTGGTCACCCAGTTGGCGGGTCAGCTTGTGACGCACCCGGCCGCGCAGGTGAACATAGGCGATCGAGAAAACGAAGATAAGTACGAGTGCAATTTTCATGGACGTTTACTTGTCGAAAAATGGCCATGCGCCATGGCATAAGCCCGCCAGCATAAACAATCATGGGGGCAGTTTGTACTTATTGTTACGAAAGTGCGGGGCGACTTAGGTGTAATGCCCTACAGTCTTGCGCAAACGATTCATGTACGGGAGTTCACATGGTTCAGGATGTCCGCCCCAGCGGCGCCCCCTTCAAGCGGCTGTTTTTTGCCTTGCCGGTCAGTGATGCCCAGCGCCGTGCGCTGGCCGACTGGCGGCGCAGCCTGGGCATGCGCAGCGGCAAGCCGGTAGCGGCCGCCAATTTCCACGTGACCCTGCTGTTTCTCGGCGATGTGGATGCCGCCCAGGTGCCAGCGATATGCGCTGCGGTCGACCAGTTGGCGCTGCCGGCCAAGCCCCCCCGTCTGCTGCTCGACCGTTTGCAGGTGTGGCAGCGGGCCAGCGCCCTGGTGCTGGAGGCGCAGCAGGTACCACCGGCCCTGCTGCAACTGGTCTACGCCCTGCAGCAGGCCTTGCTACCGTTGGGCGTGCAACCGGCCAGCCGTGAATACCGCCCGCACCTCACGCTTTCCCGGGACTACCACGGCCAGCCGCCAGAGGCTGCTAGCGCGCCGGAGTTCTACCTCGCGGCCCGCCATTTCACCCTGTACGAGTCGCGCAAGGGCGCGTACTGGCCGCTGGCGCAATGGCCGCTGTCGGACTGAACCCGGTCAGAGTTCCGGGGTGTACTTCACCGTCAGCAGGAAGTTGCGCGGCTCGCCCCAATTGTTGCTGCCATTAAGCTGGTTGAACCCGGCAACCCAGTACTTCTTGTCAAACAGGTTGTTGGCGTTGACGGCAACGTTCACTTCCGGGGTCAGCTGATAGGCCAGCCGCGCGCTCCATACGGTATACCCGGGCACGGTATAGGTGCGCTCGTAGCCCAGGGTGTGGCTCTGGGTGGTGAAACCAAGGCCGGTGCTCCAGCGCTGGCCGTCCAGCGGCAGGGTGTAGTCGGCCCAGGCGCGCAGCATGTGCTTGGGTGTCCACTGGCTGAACGTGCGGCCTTCGTTCTCCGGGTCATCGAGGAACTTGGTGGTGTTGTAGGTGTAACCGGCAAACAGTTGCAGGCCGCTCAGCACTTCGCCGCTGATCTCGGCCTCGACGCCCTGGCTGCGCACCTTGCCGGCAGCGGTGGAGCAGTACCAGTCATCGCAGGCGAAGCCCGACGCCACATCGGTGACCGCGCGGTTTTCCTGGTCATAACGGAACAGCGCCAGCGACGCATTGACCCGGCCATCGAGCAGCTCGCCTTTCAGGCCTGTTTCATAGTTGCTACCGATTACCGGTTTGAGTGGCGTATTGCCCACGGCGCGTTCGGTCTGCGGGACGAACACGTCGGTGTAGCTGGCGTACCAAGCCCATTCGCGCGTCAGGTCATAAACGAACCCGGCATACGGCGTGACTTGCCCCGATTCGGTCATGCGGCTGGTCGGGTAACGGGTACCTGGGTCGCTCAGGCTGTCGAAGTCGATCGAGTCCCAGCGGTAGTCGAACCAGCTCACGCGCGAGCCCAGAATCAACGTCAGGTCCTGGGTCGGTTTGACGCGCCAGGCGCCATACAGGCCTTTCTGGCGAATGTCGTAGCTGGCCCGGTTGGAACGTGCAAGGTCGCCGTCGAAGACGCTGTCCCGGCTGGGCTCGGGGCGGTCATGATCGATATCGAAGATGTTGCCGCCGGCGTCGAAGTTGCGCCAGTAGGCGTCGTCCGAGGTCAGTTTGGCGTAGTTGCCGCCCACGGTGATCTCATGGGCCAGGGGGCCAGTGTCGAAGTGGCCGACCACGTTCATGTCCAGGCCCAGCTTGGTCGAGTGAAAATCGGTGAGCCAGTCGGCGTAGGTGATGCCGCTGCCATCTGCTGCAACGCCTTGGCCGGTGCTTTGCACGCGCTGGTGGGTGGACGTGTTGGTTTCATCCATGCGCACGGCAGCAGCCTTGAAGGCCCAGTCATCGTTGAAGCGGTGTTCGAGGTCCAGGTAGTAGGTGGTGACGTCGTTTTCTGCACGGCTCCAGCGGGCCCCGGTATAAGTCGACCGAGGCAGGTCAACCGCCTTGCCACTGGCGTAGCGTGGAATGCCGCGCAGCATCGGCCTGGACTGCTGGCGGCTGTAACTGATACCGCCGCCTACGGTGGTTGCGTCGCTGAGGTCGATGTCCAGTGCCCCATACAGCGAATGGTTCTTGCTCCAGACATAATCGATGAAGCTGTCGCTCTGGTCTTCGTCCGCGACAACCCGTCCGCGCACCCGGCCATCGCTGGTCAGCGGGCCGCCGGCATCCACTTGCAGGCCGTAGTGGTCCCAGGAGCCGGCTTTACCCGTCAGCGTAACTGTCGGCGCCGCCTGGCCACGCTTGCGCACCAGGTTGATCGCGCCGCCCGGGCTGCCGGTGCCTTGCAGCAGGCCGGAGGCACCGCGTAACACTTCGACGCGGTCGAAAAACACCAGGTCTTGCGTCGCCCAGTTGCCCAGCGAGTAGTTGTTGCGCTGGATCGGCACGCCATCGTACTGCCAGTCATCGATCTGGAAACCGCGCGAGGTCACCACCACGCCAGGGCCGATGCCTTGTGCGCCGACGATGCCGGTGGTGTGGTTGAGCGCGTCCTGCAGGTCGGTGATGCCCTGGTCGTCCAGTTGCTTGCGGGTGATGACGGTGACGGACTGGGGGATTTCCTTGAGGGTATGGGTGCCTTTGCCGAGGGTGACGGCGCGGGCGGCATACGAGCCGCTGCCCTCGCTGGTGGCATTCAGGTAATTGTCGGTGATGCTGGTGCTGCCCAGCTCCATGACATCGCCCCCCAGGCTGGCGGGCGCCACACTGAAATGCCCGTCGGCGGACACCCGCAACGCCAGGCCACTGCCGGCCAGGGCAGCTTGCATCGCCTGTTCGGCGCTCATCTGGCCGACCACGGCAGGCGCCTGCTTGCCGCGCACCAGCCCAGGCTCCAGGGCGATGATGTGGCCGCTTTGGCTGGCAATCCGGTTGAGCGTATGCGCCAGGCTGGCGGCTGGCAGGTCGAACGCCAGGGTTTGCGCCTGGGCGAGCACGTTGAAGCTGGTCACGGCGGCGACGAGGGGCAGGGCGCGGGGCCAAGGGTTGTACACGGATTACTCCCGAATGAGATGGCTGTCAGGAGGTATGTGGGACGAGCGCGGAAAACTTGCCAGAAATGCGAATGATTTTTACAAATATTTGCATCAGGCGGTTTTCAGGTCGATCAGCATCAGCCACGGGCCGAAGTGCTCGACCTTGATTGGCAGCGCTTCGGCCAACGCCGCCAATGCCTGCAGGGGCTGATCCAGCGCAAATACGCCCTGTACCCGCAGATCTCGCGCTGCCGGGGCCAGCCGGATGTAGCCACGCTGGTAGGGGCGCAACGCGTCGATCACGCTATGCAACGGCTGGTCGAGTACCTCAAGCCGACCCTCCAGCCAGGCAGCGCGCTGCTGCTGTTCGTCGGTCAGGCGCTCGATGTGGTGACCCTGCAGCAGGGCTGCCTGACCCTGCTGCAACTCGGTTGACTGGCCATCGACCAGGCTGACGCGGACACTGTGCTGCAGCACCACCACCCGGGTGGCGGCATCTTCCTGGCTGACCAGAAAGCGCGTCCCCAGCGCCTGCACCTGCCCCTGCGCCGTGCGCACCCGCAGCGGCCGCTGCCGGTCGCGCGCGACCTGGATCTGCAGCTCGCCGTGACGCAACACCAGCAGCCGTTGCCCGGCATCGAACTGCACGTCGACTGCGCTGGCGCTGTTCAGGCTCAGGCGGCTGCCATCGGAGAGGGTAAAGCTGCGCCGTTCGCCGCGGGCAGTATGCAGGTCGGCCAGCCAGCCCTGCGCCGTGTCGCTGCGCCAGCCGCCCCACAGGGCAGAGCCAAACAGGCCCAGGCTGGCCATGGCTCCGAGTACCTCACGCCGCGACCGGGTCGGCTGCAACAGCAAGCGGCGCGCCTCTGCGGCCTGGCCGGGGGCCCGTTGGTTGAGCCCGTGCAAGGCGGCTAGCGGCTGGCCAAGGCGCTGTTCCAGGCGGTTCCAGGCTTGTTGGTGAGCCGGGTCCTGCTGCAGCCACTGCCTGACGCGCTGCAGCAGGGCGTCGTCAGGCGTGGCGGCCCTGAGTGCAACCATCCAGTCGATGGCCTGCTCGCCGACGCGGTCCAGGGCGGGTCGGCTCATGGCTGCATCTCGCTCAGGTAGCATTGGCGCAACGCCTGCTTCATGTAGCGACTCACAGAGCGTTCGCTGATCTGCAGTTTGACGGCGATGTCGGCGTAGTTCATGCCGTCGAGCTGGCTATAAAGGAAGGTGGCCTTGACCACCGCTGGCAAACCGTCCAGTACCTGGTCGATGGTCACCAGAGCCTCGATCAACAGCAGTTGTTCCTCGACCGAGGGCGCTACCGCTTCAGGCAGCCGTGCCAGGTGCTCGAGGTAGGCTTGCTCGAGCTGGCGGCGGCGATGGCGGTCGAAGATCAACCGGCGGGCGATGACGGTGAGGTAGGCACGCGGTTGCTGGATGCTGTCCGGGTCGACCCGTGCCCCGAGCATCTGGCAGAACGTTTCGGCAGCGGTGTCCTCGGCGTCGGCGTGGTTGCGCAGGCGTTTGTGGATGTGCTGCAGCAACCAGCGATGGTGGTCGCTGAAGAAAAAGCCCAGTTTTCGGGTCGAGGTGCTGTCCAACGCCTGGCATCCGGTTGTGAGTGTGAATCGTTCTCAATGGTAGCCGGGTCGTCTGTTTTCCCGCAATGGGGTGATCTGCATATCCCTGGTCGCTCAGCTGCTGTCAGGCCGCGCGCTCCAGCGCATCCAGCAGGTCGACAAACTCCAGCGCCAGCTTGTGCCGGGGCGCCAGGTGCACCAGGGGGACCGAGGCCTGGTGTGATTCACGCATCTTGATCGAGCTGCTCAGGTACACCGGCAGTACCGGCAGGCCTTCGCTGCGCAACTGCTCGATCAGGGTCTGGTGCAGCGCGGTGCGCCCGGCAAACTGGTTGACCACCACGCCCTCGACCTGCAAGGCCGGGTTATGGTCCTGGCGCAGCTCCTCGACCTCGGCCATGACGCTGTGCAAGGCCTGGCGCGAGAAGCTGTAACAGTCGAACGGAATCAGCAGGCGCTCGGCTGCCACCAGGGCGCTGAAGGTGTAGAAATTGAGCGCGGGCGGGGTGTCGATGTAGATCCGCTCGTAGTCCTCGCCCAGCTCAACCAGCAGCTTGCGCAGCTTGTTGATCTTGAACTTGCTCTCCAGCTTGCTCTGCAGGTCGCTGAGGTCGGGGCTGGCGGTGACCAGGTGCAGGTTGCTGTAGCGGGTTTCGGTAATTGCCACGCGGTGCTTCTTGCCGGCGGCGGTGACCGGCGACAAGGTCTGGCGGAAGAAGTCGGCGATGCCGGCAGGGATGGCGTCATTGACCAGGCCGGTCAGGTAGTAGGTGGCATTGGCCTGCGGGTCGAGGTCGACCAGCAGGGTGCGGTAGCCCTCGGCGGCACTGGCGGCGGCGAGGTTGCAGGCGATACTGGATTTGCCCACGCCACCCTTCTGATTGAAAACCACACGACGCATGAGACGTTCTTCCATGAAATGAAAATGTCAGGTTGGGGTCAATCCTATGACGGCAACACGACAGTTTTATGACAAGGTTTGTTACAACCCGCCTTTTCAGCGTACTTCAGGCTTTACAATCACGGCTCCTGTGCCGGCGGCCTGCTTGCGCGTGCTCCAGCGCGTCAGCAGCCGGCGCGTCAGGGCATTCCAGCAGTAGCTCACCAGCACCCCGCCGGTGACGGCCAAGGCCACCTCGAACAGCGGATGATGGTAGAAGCGGTTTGCCAGCGACTGGAACTGGAAATGCGTCAGGTAGATATACAAGGTTGAAGAGGCGATCGCGGCGCCGGCCCTTGCCACCAGCGCGGGCACCGGCACCGAGCGGAACCAGATAAGCGCCAGCATCGCTGGCAGGGCGATGTCGACATATAGGGTGAAGGCCTCCCAGCCCACGCCGGCAATCGCCATCAGGTCAAGCTCGCCGACCACCAGCACGGCAACCGCGCTGGCCACCCATTTGCGCGCGGTGGTGGTGGCATGGTGCACGGCCATGCCCAGCAGCATCACTGCCAGGAAGTGTTGCGGTACCCGATTGAGCAAGGCGCTGGCGTCGAACACGAAACGGTTCAGCAGGACATCCAGCGCCACCATGGCGCAGCTGGCAATGATCAGGCAACGGAACGGGTCGGCAGCGAGAACCTGGCGCACCCGCCTGATCGACAGCAGCAGGCCGATCACCAGGAGCATCTGCACCAGTACTTCGATGTACCAGTAGTTGAACAGGCTGACCTCGCTGGCCGGAAACCAGTTGGACACCAGCAGCAGTGATTGCCAGTGCAGCCGGTCGAACAGCAGCTGCACCAGGGCGGTGTACAACAGGGTCGGCACCACGATGGCCGCCAGCGACGGCAGCAGTGTGCGCGCATCGCCACGCGTTTCGATGGCCTGCAACTGAAACCGGGCCAGGCTGATGCCGGAGACCAGGAACAGCACCGAGGTTTCGCCAACGATCAGCCAGTGGTCGAATTCGCTCATGTGCCCGACCACAATCAGCAGGATGGCGAGCATGCGCACGAATACCGGCATTTCCATCACCCGCCATGCGCCCTTGGCTGGCGCACTCAGTTCGGCCAGCTGGTTCACCGGCAGGGTTTCCCAGCGCTCCGGCAGGTGGCCGATCAGCTCCTCCAGCACCCGTGAGGCCTGCACGAACGACAGCGAATCGCCGCCCAGCTCGACAAAGCTCAACCTGGTGTCCAGGTGCGCCACCTGAAGGATCCGCGCCCAGGCTGTGCTGAGCTTCTCGGCGACCGGCGACAAGGGTTGCTCGGCGCTTTGCGCGAATGGCACCGGCAGGGCGCGTTTGTCGACCTTGCCGTTGGGGGTGAGGGGGATGGCAGGCAGGAATACGAACAGTGCCGGCACCATGTAGTCCGGCAACTGGCCGCTCAGCGCCCGGCGCAGCTTTTCAGCTGTAACAGGCGATGTCGCCACGCAATAGGCCACCAGCCGGGTCGCCGCACTGTCGTGGTTGGCCACTACCACGCATTGGCTGATGTGCGGGTGACGGCCGATGGCGTTCTCGATTTCCGCCAGTTCGATGCGATGGCCGCGGATCTTTACCTGGGTGTCTGCGCGCCCCAGGAAGCTGGCGCTGCCATCGGCCAGGTAGGTGCCCAGGTCGCCGGTGCGATAACAGCGGTCGTCCGGGTTGTCGGTGAACGGGTTGGCAATGAACTTGGCTGCGGTCAACTCCGGGTCGCCCCAGTAGCCATGCGACAGGTAAGGGCTGCGGATCAGGATTTCACCGGTTTCACCCTCGCTGGCCAGTTGCTGGGCCGGGTTGACGATCAGCAACTGGGCATCGGCGATGCCTTTGCCCAAGGGCACCTTGGCAATGTCGGTGGCCGGATCGAGCCTGTGGAAGGCCATTGCTTGCGGTGTTTCGGTGGTGCCATAGAAGTTGACGTTGCTGGCATTCGGCCCGATGGCGCGGACTTGCCGGTACAGCGCCGGGCTGAGCGCATCGCCACCCCAGAACAGCCAACGCAGTTGCTCGAACACCAGGCCATTGAGCCGCGCACCGGTTTCGATCAGCTTGCCCAGCGGCGGGGTCAGGTGGATAACGCTTACGCCGTGCCGGTGAATCCAGCTGGCCAGTTGCGAAGGGTCGGTCAGGGTCGGCTGGGTAGGGCAGGCGATGGTCGCGCCAATCGAAAGGGGCGTGAACACATCGCGGTAGACCGGGTCGTGGCCCAGGCCGGAGAGCAACGAGAAGGTGTCGGCCGGGGTAAAACCGTGCTGGCGTACATGCCAATCGATGAAGTGCACCAGCGGCGCGTGATGGGTGACGATACCCTTGGGCTCGCCGGTGCTGCCCGAAGTAAAGGTGATGTATGCCGGCTGCTCGGGCTCTATCGGCGGCAGCGGGGCTTGCTGGCAGGGGAACGCCTGCAGTGCCTCGGCAGGCCCTTCTGGCACTGCAACGGCAAGGGGGTGGTCGGCGTCGATTGTAGCGTCACCACAACCCAGCACCACGGCCGGCGTCAGGGTGCGGACGATCTGCTGTATGCGCGCGGCGGGGTAGGCGGCATCTGCCACGCTGAACGCCAGCCCGGCGCGCAGGCAGCCGAGCATGGCATAAATCAGGGCGGGGCTGCGGCTGGAGACGATGAGCACACGATCGGCGCTGCTGGCCGCGGTTGCCAGCAGAAAGGCGGCAATGCCCCGGCTGACCTGCTCCAGCTGGGCGTAGCTGCAGGTGGTGTGCTGGGCAATGATGGCGGTGGCATCCGGGCAGCGGCTCGCCTGCTTTAGAAAAGCGTGGAAAATCGGCTGCTCGGCACGGTACTCCAGGCACAGCGTCGGGTTCGGGCGCAGGTCCGGCATGATGGGTGAAGGCTCCGCATGAACGTAGGGGCTGGCTGGTAGCACAACGCTAGTGCAGGGTCGCCGATGGCGCCAATGGCAGTGACCGCCTTGCGATAGCCGGGGGCGCTGTGCCCCTTTCGCGACGCAAGGCCGCTCCAACATCAGCGTCAGCCTTTCAGGGTACGGGTATCCGCGACACCGCCTTCACTTCGCGCAGGGCCAGGCTCGACTGAATCGAGGCGATGCCCGGCTGGCGGCGCAACACGTCCTCGACAAATCGGCCATAGCTCTCCAGGTCACTTGCCAGCACCGTCAGCACATAGTCGGCCTCACCAGTCACCTTGTGGCACGAGAGCACCTGCGGCAGCTTGAGGATCACCTGCTCGAATTCGTCCGGCGCCTCGGCCGAGTGGTTGCCAAAGCGCACCTGGGCAAACGCCATCACGTCGTAGCCCAGCTTGCGGCGGTCGAGATTGGCCTGGTAGTCCTTGATGATGCCCAGCTCTTCCAGCCGCTTGCGCCGGCGCCAGCAAGGCGTCACGGTCATCGACAGGCGCTCGCCCAAGGCCGCGCTGGACAGGGTGCCGTCTTCCTGCAACAGGCGCAGCAGTTCGCGGTCGGTCTCGTCCAGCTGTTCGATAGCAAAGGCTTTGCTCATGAATGCACAATCCAGTGAATGTTTTGCTCAAGCATCCGGTTTGGCTGAGCATAAAGCAAAGCATTTTCAGCACTCTCTCGCGAAAATTGGTTATCCGCCAACACCTTGGAAAAGGACATTCGCGTGCTCACTGTCTTCAGCAACAACCACCGCTTGCACCATGGCTCGGAACTCAAGGACGGGGCGATCACACCCTCGTTCGAAAACCCCCGGCGAGCCGACACCGTGCTCGCGCGGGTGCAAAGCAGCGGCCTGGGCGATGTGATTGCCGAACAGGCCTTCGACCGCGCCTGTTATGTGGCAGCGCACAGCGAGCGCTATGTAAGCTTTGTGGAAAACGCCTGGAGCGAATGGGCCGCCACCGGCAAGACCCACGATGCCCTGCCGTTGGTGTGGCCGGTACGTGACCTGGCCATTGACCGCGAGCCGGGCTTCATCGACGGCAAGCTGGGCTTCTACGCCATGGACGCCGGGGCGCCGATCACCTCTGGCACCTGGGAGGCGGTGCGCAGCAGCGCCAACGTCGCCCTGACCGGCATGCAACGCATCCTCGACGGCGCCGACAGTGCGTTTGCCCTGTGCCGCCCGCCGGGGCACCATGCCGCCCGCGAATACATGGGGGGTTACTGCTACCTGAACAACGCCGCCATCGCCGCCGAGCGCTGCCTGGGCCAGGGCGCCAAGCGCGTTGCCGTGCTGGATGTGGACTTCCACCACGGCAACGGCACGCAGAACATCTTCTACGATCGCCCTGATGTGTTCTTCGCCTCCCTGCATGGCGACCCGCATGTTTCCTACCCGTACTTCTCCGGCTATGCCCATGAGCGCGGCGCGGGCGCGGGTGAAGGTTTCAACGCCAACTACCCGCTGGGCAAAGGCACGGTCTGGGCGCAGTACCAGCCAGCCCTGCAGGACGCACTCAAGCGCATCGTCGCGCACCAGCCCGAATTCCTGGTGGTGTCGCTGGGTGTCGACACCTTCGAGGACGACCCGATCAGCCACTTCAAGCTCACCAGCGAAGACTTCCTGCGCATGGGCGCCGAAATCGCCAGCGCCGGTATCCCGACCCTGTTCGTGATGGAAGGCGGCTACATGGTCGATGAAATCGGCATCAATGCCGTGAACACCCTGCAAGGTTTCGAAGCCGCACGCTGACCCGCGCCACACACCGTGGCCAGGCCTTACATGGGCCTGGCCCGGCGCACCACGACTAGCCAGACCAACAATAACAAGAGGTCGCCCATGCAAGACATGTCCGCAAGCCTTGAGCAAAGCAAACCGGCAGAGCCCGCCCGTGACGGGCACCTGCAACGCACGCTGGAAAACCGCCATATCCAGCTGATTTCCATCGGTGGCGCCATCGGCACCGGCCTGTTCATGGGCTCGGGCAAGGTGATAGCGCTGTCCGGCACCTCGATCCTGCTGGTGTATGCCATTCTCGGGTTCTTTGTGTTTTTCGTCATGCGCGCCATGGGCGAACTGCTGTTGTCCGATCTGCGCTTCAAGTCGTTCGCCGACATCGTCGCCCATTACCTGGGCCCGCGTGCCGGCTTTGTGCTGAGCTGGTCGTACTGGCTGAGCTGGAGCGTGGCGGTGGTGGGCGACGTGGTGGTGGTCGCCGGGTTTTTCCAGTACTGGTACCCCGATGCACCGGCCTGGCTGCCGGCGTTCTTCACCCTGTTCGTGTTGCTGGGGCTGAACATGCTGGCGGTGCGCATTTTTGGCGAGGTGGAGTTCTGGTTCGGCATCATCAAGATCGTCGCCATCGTCCTGCTGATCATCACGGCGGCGGTGATGATCGCCACCTCCTATACCTCGCCCAATGGCGTAGTCGCCTCGCTGTCCAACGTGGTTGCGCCCGGTGCGGTGCTGCCGCATGGCATCAGCGGCTTCTTTGCCGGTTTCCAGATTGCCGTGTTCTCCTTTGCTGGCACCGAGTTGATCGGCACCACTGCCGCAGAAGCGAAAAACCCGCATCGCTCGCTGCCCAAGGCCATCAACACCATTCCCCTGCGTATCCTGTTGTTCTACATCCTGGCGCTGGTATGCATCATCAGCGTGGTGTCCTGGGCCGAAGTGCCGGCCAACCGCAGCCCGTTCGTGGAACTGTTCCTGCTGGCCGGCTTCCCGGCAGCGGCTGGCATGATCAACTTCGTGGTGCTGACGTCGGCGGCCTCGTCGGCCAACAGCGGGGTGTATTCGGGTTGCCGGATGCTGTTCGGGCTGGCGGAGCGGCGTAACGCACCGGCCATCTTCGCCCGGCTGTCGAGGCTCAGCGTACCGCTGTACAGCCTGCTGTTTTCGGGAGTGTGCATGCTGATCGGGTTGAGCCTCTTGTTCATCATTCCCGAAGTGATGACCGTGTTCACCTTGATATCGACCGTTTCGGCGATTCTGGTGATTTTTACCTGGTCGATGATCCTGGCAGCTTACATTGCCTACCGCAAACGCAACCCGGCTGCGCACCAGGCCTCGTTGTTCAAGCTGCCGGGCGGGGTGCCGATGGCGGTGACTACCCTGGGCTTCCTCGGCTTTGTGCTGGTGTTGCTGGCGCTGCAGCCGGATACCCGGCTGGCGTTGTGCGTGATGCCGTTGTGGTTTGTGTTTCTGCTGCTGGCTTACCGGCGGCGTACACCTGTCAGCCCTGATGCAATTCACCAAAAATCATGAAATCCCCCAAAGACCCCTGCCACTGGCGGGGTCTGCTCATCCAGCCTGCTGCGCAATCAATGCCAGGCAGCGCTGAACGATCGGGCTCACATCCCCCTTGCGCCGGCTGAGGATGATCGGGCTGACCGCGCCACTGTCCAGCAAGCCTGCATACTCGATATCGGTGCGATGCTGCTGCTGCACCGACGCCGGCACCAGGGTCACGCCCACCCCGACTGCCACCAGGCCGATAGCGGTCTGCAACTCATTGGCCCACTGGCTGACGCGAATGCTCATGCCATGGTGAGCGAACAGCCCCAGCACATGGTCGGCATAGCTGGGCCGGGGGTTGGCAGGGTAGAGGATGAACGCTTCCCCGGCCAGCTGGGCAAGGCTGAGCGGGTTGCCCGCCAACGGGTGCCCCTTGGGCAGTACCGCAACCAATGGGTCTTCGCACAGCACCTGCTGGTGAATGGCCGGGTCGTCGATGCGAATGCGTCCGAAGGCAATGTCGATGCGCCCGCTTTTCAGCGCTTCCACCTGCTGCAAGGTGGTCATCTCGTTAAGGCCCAGCTCCAGCTCGCTGTCCTGGCGCAGCTCGCGGATCAGCTCTGGCAGCACGGCGTACAGGGTCGAAGGGGCAAAGCCGATGCCCAGCCACTGGCGCTGGCCCTGGCCGATGCGGCGAGTGTTGTCGCTGATGTTCTGCAACTGCTGCAGCACGGTGCAGGTCTGCTCATAGAAAAAGCGGCCAGCCTCGGTCAGCCGCAGCGGGCGCTCGCGCACCACCAGCAGCGTGCCGAGCTGGTCCTCGAGCTGGCTGATCTGCCGGCTCAGCGGCGGCTGGGCAATGTGCAGCAACTCGGCGGCGCGGGTGAAGTTCAGGGTTTCGGCCAGAACCTTGAAGTAACGCAGGTGGCGCAGTTCCATCAGACCTCCAGGGTATGGTGGGAGATTCATTTGATATTGGACTGCTGTCAGGCTCTCGCGCAATCCTTGACCAATCAAGTAAATGCACCATTCGGGCCTGCTGCTGGCAGCCCGACCTGACGGGACCTGGCAACAATGACAAGCGCGCTGATTGAACGTATCGAGGCAATTATCGTCGACCTGCCGACCATTCGCCCACACAAACTGGCGATGCACACCATGCAGCAGCAGACCCTGGTGGTATTGCGCGTACGCTGCAGCGATGGCGTGGAAGGCATTGGCGAGGCCACCACCATCGGCGGCCTGGCCTACGGCTACGAAAGCCCCGAAGGTATCAAGGCCAATATCGACGCACACCTGGCCCCCGCGCTGATCGGCCTGCCGGCAGACAACATCAACGCGGCCATGCTCAAGCTGGACAAGCTGGCCAAGGGCAACACCTTTGCCAAGTCGGGTATCGAAAGCGCCTTGCTCGACGCCCAAGGCAAGCGCCTGGGCCTGCCGGTGAGTGAACTGCTGGGCGGGCGCGTGCGCGACAGCCTGGAAGTGGCCTGGACCCTGGCCAGCGGCGACACCGCCCGCGATATCGCCGAAGCCCAGCACATGCTGGAAATTCGCCGCCACCGCGTATTCAAACTGAAGATCGGCGCCAACCCGGTGGAGCAGGACCTCAAGCACGTGGTGGCGATCAAGCGTGAACTGGGCAACAGCGCCAGTGTGCGCGTCGACGTCAACCAGTACTGGGACGAGTCCCAGGCCCTGCGCGCCTGCCAGGTGCTTGGCGACAATGGCATCGACCTGATCGAACAACCGATTTCACGTATCAACCGCGGCGGCCAGGTGCGCCTGAACCAGCGCAGCCCGGCGCCGATCATGGCGGATGAGTCGATCGAAAGCGTCGAAGACGCCTTCAGCCTGGCCGCTGACGGCGCGGCCAGCATCTTTGCCCTGAAAATCGCCAAGAACGGTGGTCCGCGTGCCGTGCTGCGCACCGCCCAAATCGCCGAGGCGGCCGGTATCGCCTTGTATGGCGGGACCATGCTCGAAGGCTCGATCGGCACCCTGGCTTCGGCCCATGCCTTCCTCACCCTGCGCCAGCTGACCTGGGGCACCGAGCTGTTCGGGCCGCTGCTGCTGACCGAAGAAATCGTCAATGAGCCGCCCCAATACCACGACTTCCAGCTGCACATCCCCCGTACCCCAGGCCTGGGCCTGACCCTGGACGAACAGCGCCTGGCGCGCTTCGCCCGCCGCTGATTCAATAGCAAGGAGACAATCATGCTGTTCCACGTGAAGATGACCGTGAAACTGCCGGTCGACATGGACCCGGCCAAGGCCGCCCGGCTCAAGGCCGACGAAAAGGAACTGGCCCAGCGCCTGCAGCGCGAAGGCACCTGGCGACACCTGTGGCGCATCGCCGGCCACTACGCCAACTACAGCGTGTTCGACGTGCCCAGCGTCGAAGCGCTGCACGATACCCTGATGCAGCTGCCGCTGTTCCCGTACATGGACATCGAGGTCGACGGCCTGTGCCGGCACCCCTCGTCGATCCACAGCGACGACCGCTGAGACGCACCTGTCGACCCGACAAGAACAATATGAGGTAAGCGCGATGACCGTGAAAATTTCCCACACTGCCGACATTCAAGCCTTCTTCAACGAAGTGGCTGGCCTGGACCACACCGAAGGCAGCCCGCGTTTCAAGCAGATCATCCTGCGTGTGCTGCAGGACACCGCGCGCCTGGTCGAAGACCTGGAAATCACCGAGGACGAGTTCTGGCAGGCCGTTGATTACCTCAACCGCCTGGGTGGCCGCAACGAAGCCGGCCTGCTGGCCGCCGGCCTGGGCATCGAGCATTTCCTCGACCTGCTGCAGGACGCCAAGGATGCAGCAGCCGGCCTGAGCGGCGGTACCCCACGCACCATCGAGGGCCCGCTGTACGTTGCCGGGGCGCCGCTGGCGCAAGGCGAGGTACGCATGGACGACGGCACCGACCCGGGCGTGGTGATGTTCCTGCAGGGGCAGGTGTTCGATGCCGATGGCAAGCCACTGGCCGGCGCTACCGTTGACCTGTGGCACGCCAATACCCAGGGCACCTATTCGTACTTTGACTCGACCCAGTCCGAGTACAACTTGCGCCGGCGCATCATCACTGACGCCGAAGGCCGCTACCGTGCGCGCTCGATCGTGCCGTCGGGGTATGGCTGCGACCCGGAGGGTCCAACCCAGGAATGCCTGGACCTGCTCGGCCGCCACGGCCAGCGCCCGGCGCATGTGCATTTCTTCATCTCGGCGCCGGGGCACCGCCACCTGACCACGCAGATCAACTTCGCCGGTGACCAGTACCTGTGGGACGACTTTGCCTACGCCACCCGCGACGGACTGATCGGCGACCTGCGCTTTATCGAGGACGCGGCGGCAGCGCATGACCGCGGCGTGCAAGGCGAGCGTTTTGCCGAGCTGGCGTTCGACTTCCATCTGCAGGCAGCCCAGGCGCCGGACGCCGAAGCGCGCAGCCACCGCCCACGTGCGTTGCAGGATGCCTGAACGCTACGGCAGCGCCTGCGTATGACCTGACTGCGAGTTGGTTTTTGCCTGGGCCTTTCCGTGCGGGGAGGGCCTGGGTTTTTTGTCGTCTTGGCTGTACGTTCAGAGCTGTTGTTGCAACTCCGGCACGGCCTCGAACAGGTCAGCGACCAGACCGTAGTCGGCTACCTGGAAGATCGGCGCTTCTTCGTCCTTGTTGATCGCAACAATCACCTTGGAGTCCTTCATGCCGGCCAGGTGCTGGATCGCGCCGGAGATACCGACGGCGATGTACAGCTGCGGGGCCACGATCTTGCCGGTCTGGCCGACCTGCATATCGTTGGGCACAAAGCCTGCGTCGACCGCAGCGCGCGAGGCACCGACGGCAGCGCCGAGCTTGTCGGCCAGGCTGTACAGGTGCTTGAAGTTGTCACCGTTGCCCATGCCACGGCCGCCGGAAACGACGATCTTGGCAGCGGTCAGCTCTGGGCGGTCGGACTTGGCCAGCTCTTCACCAACAAATACCGAGATGCCAGCGTTGTGCGCGGCACCTACCGCCTCAACGGCAGCGGAACCCCCTTCGGCAGCGACAGCGTCGAAGCCGGTGGTACGCACGGTGATAACCTTGACCGCAGCGCTGGATTGCACGGTGGCAATGGCGTTACCGGCATAGATCGGGCGCTTGAAGGTGTCGGCGGACTCGACCGCGATGATCTCGGAGATCTGATCGACATCCAGCAACGCGGCAACGCGTGGCAGGATGTTCTTGCCGTTGGTGGTGGCCGGGGCCAGCACGTGGCTGTAGGCCTTGGCCAGCTCGACGATCAGCGGCGCAACGTTTTCCGGCAGAGCGTGGGCGTAGGCGGCGTTATCAGCTACCAGCACCTTGGCCACGCCAGCGATCTTGGCAGCGGATTCGGCAACACCACCGACGTTCTGGCCAGCGACCAGCACGTGTACATCACCACCGATCTTGGCGGCAGCAGCTACGGTGTTCAGGGTGGCCGGGGCTACGGCACCATTTTCGTGTTCGGCGACAACCAGGATAGTCATTTCTGGCTCCTCATAATTAAAGCACCTTCGCTTCGTTCTTCAGCTTCTCGATCAGTTCGGCCACCGACTTGACCTTGATACCCGCGCTGCGGGCAGCCGGGGCTTCAACCTTCAGGGTCTTGTTGGTGGAGGCGAGGGAAACGCCCAGATCGTCAGGTTTGACGGTCTCCAGCGGCTTCTTCTTGGCCTTCATGATGTTCGGCAGCGACGCATAGCGTGGCTCGTTCAGGCGCAGGTCGGTGGTGACGATGGCGGGCAGGTTCAAAGCCACGGTCTGCAGGCCGCCGTCGATTTCACGGGTGACGTTCAGCTTGTCGCCCGCCACTTCGACCTTGGAGGCGAAGGTGCCTTGGGCGAAGCCCGTCAGCGCCGCCAGCATCTGGCCGGTCTGGTTGTTGTCGCTGTCGATGGCCTGCTTGCCGAGGATGACCAGCTGCGGCTGCTCCTTGTCGACAACGGCTTTCAGCGCCTTGGCCACGGCCAGGGAGTTCAGTTCGTCAGCGGCTTCGACCAGGATGGCCCGGTCGGCACCCAGGGCCAGGGCAGTACGCAGTTGCTCCTGAACGGCAGCCGGGCCCACCGATACCACCACGATTTCGCTGGCGATGCCTTGCTCCTTGAGGCGCACGGCTTGTTCCACGGCAATCTCGCAGAAGGGGTTCATGGCCATCTTCACGTTGGCCAGGTCGATACCGCTGTGGTCCGCCTTGACGCGCACCTTGACGTTGTAGTCGACGACTCGTTTGACACTTACCAGCACTTTCATAGGCTCTCCCTCGATCTGCGGGAGGCGGACAGCTGCCCACCTTGTAACGACAATAAGCGCGGCGGAGTGATTGCGGATCGTCCATTTCGACTAGCGTTTGCGCGGCGTACGCCTGCCAACGTCTCGAGCCGTGGCCGCCCGTGCGGCTTACAACCGAAGTGCCGGCACCGGGCCCAAGCCGGTGTTGCGCCCAAATCATCGCGCCACCTGCACCGGCCCAAAGCACCGGCAAGCCCGCGCCAAAGCAGCGTACCTGGTTGTCTGCGCGCTTCTGATAATCGCCTCCGACATCCAGTCCCCCGTTTGGAGCGCGCCATGCACAAAAACAATAAGCACCTGCCGCCTCGTTTCCTCGCAGCCGCCATTGCCAGCCTTTCGGCCCTCGGCCTGAGCGGCGTTGCCGAAGCCGAGATCATGCTGTACGACAAGGACCAGACGACGTTCTCCACCGACGGCTATATCAACGCTTTCTACGTGAACAGCAAGGTCGACCGCGAGGGCGAGCAGTTCGATCGCCGCCAGTCGCGGGTGAAGATGGGCTTTTTACCCAACTACCTGGGCTTCAACATGGGCAAGCAGGTGGATGACCTGAAACTTGGCGCGCGTGCCTCGTTCTGGGTGACCATCAACGACAGCGAAACCAACGGTACCGACACCGCCATCGACGTGCGCCAGTTCTACGGCACCGTGGCCAACCCCGAGTGGGGCGAGGTGCTGATCGGCAAGGACTTCGGCCTGTTCGCCCGCTCCAACATCCTGCTCGACGAGCTGCTGGCAGGCTATGGCCAGGTCAGTGACACCCTGGGACTGGTGGACGGCGGCGGTGTGTCTTTCGGCAACATCGGCAGCGGCTACCCGTACCCGTTCCCAACCTCGCAGATCACCTACCGCACGCCGGTGATGGATGGGCTGCGGGTGGCGGTGGGCATCATGGACCCGGTGGACACCAACGACAGCAGCCCGACCGGCAAGGCCTACCAGGAAAACCCGCGTACCGAGAGCGAAATCACCTACCAGTTCGACCTGGGCGGGGCGCAGGTCTACAGCTGGGTCAACGGCAGCTACCAGACCTCCGACAATACCGACCCGACCGTGCAGTCGGTGACCTCGAAAGGGGTCGGTTATGGCGTGCAGGCGAAGATGGGCGGGTTGTCGCTGACCGGTTCGGGATTTCAGGCCAAGGGCATCAACCCGTTCTTCACCAACAATGCCGGTGAACCGGTGTTGCGCAATGTCGACAGTGACGGCTACCTGTTGCAGGGGTCGTACAAGGTTGGCAAGAACCGGGTGGCGCTGTCCTATGGCAAGACCAAGGACGATGGCAACGGCGCGGTGGGCAGTGGTGCCGACTACGAGACCCGCGGGGTGGCGTTGTTCCATGACGTCAACGACAACCTCAAGCTGGTCGCGGAGTACAACCAGTTTTCCATTGACGGGCATGACACCAGCGCGCAGAACGAAGACACCGACACCTTTGCGGTGGGGGCGGTGCTGACCTGGTGAGCCGTGGCGGGGGGCAGGGCCGTGCACAGGTCGGCGAAATCAGGACCATGGAACTGGCCACCCGCTACCCAAGTAGCATTCGCCGCCCATACCCGCCTTCGTACACTGACCTTTCAGCCACCCCGCGCCGGAGACCCCCATGCAGCAGGCTCACAATGACGGCGTGGTCAGTGCCATGTCCCAGGCCAGCGACGCGCGGCTGGCAGCCCAGGAGCTGGCGCGGCAGCTGCTGCACCCGCACCTGGGCTTCGTGCTGTTTTTCTGCTCTGCCGAATATGACTTGCGCGAGCTTGCCGAGGCCCTGGAGCAGGGGTTCGGCGGCATCCGCCTGGTCGGTTGCACCAGCGCCGGCGAGATCACCCCGCTGGGCTATGGGCGTAATTGCGTGACGGCGGTGGGCTTCGATCATCGGCACTTTTCCATCGCCACCGGGCTGATCGATGAAATGGAGCGCTTCAGCCTGATCGACGCGCAGCAGATGGTCGAACGCCTGGTTGGCACCTGCCGCAGCAATACCCTGGCACCGATCAAGGGCCACACCTTTGCCCTGACCCTGCTCGACGGCTTGTCCAGCCGCGAGGAAATGGTGCTTGCCGCGCTCAGCGCGGCACTGGGGGACATCCCGCATTTCGGCGGCTCGGCCGGCGACGACAACTACCTCACCCGCACCCACGTGTATTTCGGCGGCGCGTTTCACCACGGCGCGGCAGTGGTGGTGCTGGTCAATACCTGGCTCGACTTCGAAGTGTTCACCACGCACCACATCCTGCCGCGTCACGAAAAGCTGGTGGTCACCGGCGCCGACAGTGCCCAGCGCCGGGTTTTCGAACTGAATGCCGAGCCCGCTGCCGAGGAATACGCCCGCCACATCGGTGTGCCGGTGCATGCGCTTGATTACCGGGTGTTCGCCGCCCACCCGCTGGCCGTGCGCATACACGACCAGTACTACGTGCGGGCAATCCAGCAGGTGCACCCGGACCTCAGCCTGAGTTTCTATTGCGCGGTGGAAAACGGCATCGTGCTCACGGCCATGACCCCAGGGCCGCTGCTGCCGAACCTGCAACAGTTGTTCGATGGCCTGCGCCAGCGCCTGGGCCAGCTGCTGCTGACCATTGGCTGCGACTGCTTCCTGCGGCGCCTGGAACTGGAGGGCCGCAATGGCCTGGAGCCAGTTGGTGCGTGCTTGCGCGAGCAGCGGGTGATCGGCTTCAACACCTACGGAGAACAGTTCAATGGCATGCACATCAACCAGACCTTCACCGGGGTCGCCATTGCCCGCCCCCGGCCTGCCGTCGGTCGCTGAACTGCAGGCCGAGGTCACCGGCCTGCAGCGCCAGAACCACAAGCTGCAGCGCATCAATGGCGCGCTGATCGAACGCATCGAGTCCGGCGTCACCCGCGGCAACGACCCCTATGCAGCGTTCCAGCATTCCGTGGTGCTGGCGGAACAGGTGCGCGAACGCACAGATGCCCTGAGCCAGGCCATGGCTGAGCTCAAGGCCCTCAACCGGCTGCTCAGTGAGGCCCGGCAGCGGGACGAAACTGCCCACCAGCACCAGATCCGACTGATCACCGACAATGTCCCGGCGCTGATCGCCTACCTGAACGCCGACCTGGTCTATGAATTCACCAACAAGGTGTATGAAGAATGGTACTGCTGGCCGCGCGGCGTGATGCTTGGCCAGAGCCTGCGCCAGGCCCACAGCGAGCAGCATTACCGGCGCCTGGAAGGCTACGTGGCGCAAGCGCTGGCGGGGGAGAGCGTAACCTTCGAATTTGCCGAAACCAACAGCAACGGCCAGGAGCGCTACATGCTGCGTTCCTACGTTCCCAACCGGCTGGCCAGTGGCGAGGTGGTGGGTATCTTCGTGCTGATCCGCGACATCACCGAGCGCCGTAACACTGCGCAGGCGCTGCACCAGGCTTATCAGCACCTGGAACTGCGGGTGCGCGAACGTACCGCCGAACTCACCACCCTCAACGACCAGCTACTGCGCGAAATCGAAGAACGCAGCCGGGTCGAGTCGCGCCTGCGAGAGGCCAAGCGCGAGGCCGAACAGGCCAACCTGTCGAAAACCAAGTTTCTCGCTGCGGTGAGCCATGACCTGCTGCAACCGTTGAACGCGGCGCGGCTGTTTACCAGCGCCTTGCTCGAGCGCGGGGAACCACACAACAGCGCCCACCTCGTACGCAACGTCAGCAACTCGCTGGAGGACGTGGAGAACCTGCTTGGCACCCTGGTAGATATTTCCAAGCTCGATGCCGGGGTGATCAAGGCCGATGTCGCCCCGTTCGCCCTCAGCGAGCTGATCGACAACCTCGCCGCCGAATATGCCCAGGTGGCGCGCAGCGAAGGGCTTGAACTGCACTTCGTGGGCTGTTCTGCCGTGGTGCGCAGTGATATCCAGCTGCTCGCGCGCATTCTGCGCAACCTGCTCAGCAATGCCATCCGCTACACCCGCAGCGGGCGCGTGGTGCTGGGTTGCCGACGCCTGCGCGGCGGTCTGCGGATCGAAGTGTGGGACAGCGGTATCGGCATCGCCGAAGAGCATCTGGAAGAGATGTTCCAGGAGTTCAGGCGCGGTGATGTACAGCGCCCGGACCAGGACCGTGGCCTGGGTCTGGGCCTGGCGATCGTGGAAAAGATCGCCGGCATTCTCGGCCATCGCATTCGGGTGCGCTCGTGGCTCGGCAAGGGCTCGGTGTTCGCCGTCGAAGTGCCGCTGAGCGCAGTCGCACCCAGCCCCCAGCCAAGCCAGGCGACCTGCGCACGCACACTCGAACGCCTGCGTGGTGCGCGGGTGTGGGTGCTGGATAACGATGCGGCAATCTGCGCCGGCATGCGCACATTGCTTGAGGGTTGGGGGTGCCAGGTAGTCACCGCGCTGTCGGAAGAAGACCTGGCGCGCCAGGTGGACAACTACCACGCCAGGGCAGACCTTCTGATCGCCGACTACCACCTGGACAATGACTGCAATGGTATCGACGCCGTGGCCCGGATCAATGCTCGCCGCGCCCAGCCCCTACCGGCGTTGATGATCACCGCCAACTACAGCAACGAACTCAAGCAGCAGATCCGCGAGCTGGGCCACACCCTCATGCACAAACCGGTGCGGCCGATGAAGCTCAAGACCGCGATGAGTCACCTTCTGGCCATGCCAATGTAGGCGCTGCCTTGCCGGTACGCCGGTCCAGCTCAGCGCCGCAGGTAGTCAGCGAAATCGATATCGCCAGCACTGAGGATGGCCTGCACGCGGTTGTGCACGTTCAGCTTGCGCAAGATCGCCGAAACGTGTGCCTTGACTGTGGTTTCGGCGATATCCAGGGTGTAGGCGATCTGCTTGTTCGACTCGCCCTTGGTCATGCGCTCGAGCACCAGCAGTTGTTTGCGGGTCAGCGCCTGGAGCATCTCGGGCGGGAAGCTCGGGGTGTCGTTGAGGCGCCGGCTGGTGCTGCTTTTCTGGGCGCGGATGATGTCGGGCGGCAGGTACACGTTACCGTTGAGGATCTGCTCGATCGCTTCGATCATCTGTGAGCGCGGCGAGGATTTGGTGATGAACCCCACGGCGCCGTAGGTAATGGCCTGCAGCACGACCTGCTTTTCCTGCTCGGCCGAGACGATCACCACGGGCGTGGTCGGCGCCTCGTTGCGCAGGGTGATCAGGCCATTGAGCCCGTGCATGCCGGGCATGTTCAGGTCGAGCAGGATCAGGTCGAGGTCCTCATGCGCCTGGGTCAATGCCAAGGCGCTGTCCAGGTCGGCCGTTTCCATGACCTCGCTGCCTTGGAAGCCATCGCTGATGACATTGTGGATGGCTTCGCGAAACAGTGGGTGATCGTCGGCAATCAGAATTTTGTACATGGCCTTTTCACCTCGTTTTTATTGGATAGGGCGGGCACGTGTTCGCAGGCAGTGTATTCAGGGGAAAGGCACCGGTTGGGCCGGCTGCAGCGGCAGGTTGGCCTGCTGCCAGGCGTCCAGGCCGTCGCGGTACCAGTACAGGTTGTGATAGCCGAGGGCTTTTGCGCGTTTTACCGCGTTCCAGCTCAACCAGCAATCGGCGCGGCAGTAAAACACCAGCGCTTGCCCCGGCTGCCCGGCGCTGGCTGCCTGCAGGTTACGCACGAAGTAGGCCTGCCAGGCCGGGCTCAATTCGCCGTCGCCGGTATTGGCCAGCCACAGGCTCCCGGGGAGGTTGCTGTGGGGTTCGTCCTCGATGAAGCGGCCTTGCAGCCATTGCCTGCGGTAGACGTCGATCAGCACCGGCCGGGGTTGCTGGCTCAGCAGCGTTTGCAGGGCAGCGGTATCGATGACCTGGCCGCCGTCGACTTGCTGTGGGGTCGGGCTGCGATAGAGGGTGGTGCGATAGCCTTCGGGGGAGAACATCGGCGCCGTGTCGGCCTGGGCCACGCTCAGTGACAGGCTGAGTGAAAGGGCCACCAGCAGAGGGCATGGGAGCCGGGGCAGGGCACGTGGCATGGGTTTTTTCCTTTTTGTTATGGAGCCATTACATGCCAGTGGCGGTGCTTTGTGAATGCGACGATAGACAGCAAAGGTAGTACTAAAGTAGTACGCGGATGGGGGCCGGTCTCCCCGCCTGCTGGCGGGGGCTGGCTTGGTCTTTTGGGGAGGGGGCTCACCTCTGGAGGGTGTCAGAAATTTTGTGTTCGGGCATAACATGAGTAAGAGGTGCATGTATGCCAACCAAAAAAAAACCGCTCCGAGAGTTACCAAAGGTTCCGCAAGAGCTGCTGGAACAGTTTTCCGCTGTTCCGCTGATGACCGCAGAAGCCATCGAAGAGGCCTCTGCGGCATTCAAGAAGGCGCTGATAGAGCGAGCCTTGAATGCCGAACTGGGTCATCACCTGGGCTATCCACCGGGCGCGCAGCGCCCGGAGGATGAAACAAACCAGCGAAATGGGAAGAGCGGCAAAACGGTACTCACTGGTGATGGCCCGCTAAGGCTGGATATCCCTCGTGACCGGGATGGCAGCTTTTCGCCCATTTTGATCCCCAAACATGAGCGCCGTTACACCGGTTTTGACGACAAGATCATCGCCATGTATGCCCGCGGTATGACGGTCAGAGAAATCCGTGCCTTTCTCTCCGAGCAGTATGGAACAGAGGTCTCGCCCGACTTCATCAGTTCCGTGACCGACGAGGTCATGGAGGAGATTGGCGCGTGGCAACAGCGGCCTCTGGAACCGATGTATCCGGTCATTTTCTTTGATGCTCTGCGGGTCAAAATTCGCGAAGAAGGCTTGGTTCGCAATAAAGCGATCTACTTGGCACTGGGCGTTTTGCCAGATGGAACGCGCGATATTCTTGGCATCTGGATTGAGAACACCGAAGGTGCGAAGTTCTGGATGAAGGTGTTCAATGACCTCAGGACGCGCGGCGTCGAGGATGTGCTGATTGCCGTAACCGACGGCCTCAAAGGCATGCCGGAAGCGCTCAGTGCAGTATTTCCGGAGACGACACTGCAGACCTGCATCGTCCACCTGATCCGCAACAGCCTCGCTTATGCGGCCTGGGACAAGCGTCGAGCCTTGGCCAAGGCTCTCAAACCGATCTATCAGGCCATCAACGCCCAGGCGGCTGAACAGGCACTGGATGAGTTTGAAAGCGGGCCTTGGGGCACGCAATATCCAACAGTGGTGACTGCCTGGCGACGGGCGTGGGATCGAGTGATTCCGTTCTTTGCTTTCCCACCGGCCATCCGGAAGGTGATCTACACCACCAACGCCATCGAGAGTATCAACGCTCAGCTACGCAAGATCATCAAAACCCGCGGTCACTTCCCGAACGACGACGCGGCGACCAAACTGATCTGGCTGGGGCTGCGCAACATCACAGCGAACTGGGGGTCAGCGGCGCATGACTGGAAAAGTGCGATGAATCAATTTGCGATTCTGTACGGAGATCGGTTCATCAGGCCAACCTGGTGAAATCAAGGCCTGCCGGGCGGCAGGCCGTTACCGGCCCGCACACAAAAAACCTGACACTCCCCACCTCTGCGGCTTCAGCTCAGCATGGCCACCCAGGCCGACACCAGCAACACTCCCGCCAATACCTGATTGAACACCCGCAACCGCTGCACCCCCTGCAACCACCGCGCGCTGCCTACCCCCAATGCCGCCCACGCCGCCATGCACGGCAGGGCAATCAGCAGAAACACCAACGCCAGCTGCCACACCGGCAGCGACGGTGCTGCAAATACGCCGACCACCGCCACGGCCATCAGCCACACCTTGGGGTTCACCACCTGCAACGCCGCCGCGCTCACGGCGCTGAAGCCGTGCGCCGTGGCGGCCTCAAGCGGTGCTGCCGCGCTGCGCAGCATCTTCCACGCCAGCCAGCTCAGCCACAGCACCCCGGCCCAGCTCATCATCTGTTGCGCCAACGGGTAACGCAGCAGCACCTCACCCAGCCCCAGACCGACCAGCAGCACGATCGCCGCAGCTGCCCCGCAGGCCGCAGCGATGGGCGCCAGGCTCGCGCGCAGGCCCAGGCGGGCACCGTGGGCGAGGATCAGCAGGTTGGTCGGCCCCGGGCTGATGCTGGACACCAGGGCGAAAAGGATGAAGGGCAACAGCGAGTGCGACATGATCAAGGGCTCCGGAAATCGAAGCACCATGCTCGCTGCCCACAGCCCGTCAGTCTGGAAGGTTTGAGCAGCGCCTGCGGTAGTCGGCCGGGGTCAGCTGGTAGGCGCGGCGGAACCAGCGCCCCAAGTGGCTCTGGTCGGCAAAGCCCAGGGCCACGGCCACTTCGGCCGGGGTCTGGCCCTGGGCCAGCAGGCGCCGTGCCCGGGCCAGGCGCAGCTGGATCAGGTAGGCATGCGGCGCCAGGCCGAATGCGGCCTTGAACGCGCGGGTGAGGCGGAAGCGGTCGATGCCGCAAGCCTGGGCCAAATCCTCCAGGCCAATGTCGCGTTCAAGGTTGGCATGCAGGTAATCACGTGCGCGTTGCGCGCTCAGCGGCAGACGCGGGTCTGGGTTGATACGCCGGCGCCAGTGCAGGTGACGGGTCAGGCAGGCCAACAGGTCGTCCATGGCTGTTTGCCTGACCATGCGCAAGTCCTGCTCATGCACGGCCCGGAAGGCGAGGGCGGTGGCACGCGCCAGGCGTTGGTCATGGCACAGGGTATCGGCAAAGCTGGGCAGGCTGCTGCCTGGTGCGTGCTCGAACAGCGCCCGTAGCTGCTGGTCGAGCCAGGCAGGCTCAAGGTACAGCGTCGAATAGGTAAAGCCTTCGTCGGTCGGCGCCAGTCCATCGTGAATGTCGCCGGGTTCGAGCAGGAAGACCTGGCCTGGCGTGCTGCGGTGGCGTACCCGGCGACAGTTGAACTGCTGCACGCCCTGTTCGGTCACGCCGACCAGGAAGCTGTCGTGCCAGTGCGGGTCATAGGCATGCCCGACGAAATGCGCCCGCACCGACTCGATGCCAGTGTCGGCGTCTTGCTTGAAGTCGATCCAGTTGCTCATGCGGGTGTGCCATTGGGGTAAATGGCTACCTTAGCGTAATGGTCCGGCTCAGTCTGGAACGATTGTGCAGCCGTTGCTCAGCGCCCGGCTGCGCAAGGCTTCGAAGCGCTCGCGCAGCCACAGGTGCAACTGCGCCACGGCAGGCGTCAGCTGTTTGCGATGCGGGCACACCAGGGTGACCGGCGTGGGCTCGCCGAGCAACTCGGGCAGGACGATTTGCAGCTCGCCGGCCGCGATGTTGGCGCTGACATCCAGCCACGACTTGTAGACGATGCCTTCGCCCTGAATGGCCAGGCGCCGGATGACATCGGCATCGTCGCTGACCAGCGGCCCGCGCACCTGCACGGTGCGGTTGCCGACTCGCCACTTGTCATACACCCGGTTGTGCTGCAGGTACAGCAGGCAGTCGTGTTGCTGCAATGCGTCGGGGGTGAGCGGGTGGCCGCGGCGTGCCAGGTAGTCCGGCGAGGCCACCAGTACCCGGCGGTTCCAGTCGGCCAAGGGCAGGGCGATGTAGTTGGCATCCTGGTTGAGGCCATAACGGATGGCCACGTCCACCGGGTCGCGGTTCAGGTCGGCGATCTGGTCGGACAAAAAAAACCGCAGTTGCAGGGCCGGGTGCTCGCGGCGAAAGGCGCTCAGCCATGGCAGCAGCATGTTGCGACCCATGTCGGAAGGTGCCGAAACCTGCAGCGTGCCGCGCAGTGTGCCCGGGTTGCCATGCAGGTCTTCATGGCCCTGGCGCAGGCTCTCCAGCACATTCAGGGCGGTGGGCAGGTAGCGCTCGCCTTCGGCGGTCAGGCGCAGGCTGCGGGTAGTGCGGGCGAACAGGCGTACGTCCAGGTCGCGCTCCAGGCGCTTGATCGCGGCGGCCACCTGGCCCGGTAGCAACCCAGCCTCATGAGCGGCGGCGGTGAAACTGCCCAGCACGCTGCTGCGGGCGAACAGTTCGAGGTCAGCGATGCGCAGCATTTTCACTCCGGCGATGAAAGTGTTGCTGCATTGTGCCGCTTTTTCTTTTCCGCAGGAAAGATAAGATGCGCGGCACATCTATTGTTCATTCCCGGAGTTGCTGCATGGATACCGTCTCGCTGGCCAAGCGCCGCTATACCACCAAAGCCTACGATGCCTCGCGCCGCATTCCCCAGGCCACCGTCGATGCCTTGCTCGAACAACTGCGCCACAGCCCGTCTTCAGTCAACTCGCAACCCTGGCACTTCATCGTCGCCGACAGCGCCGAAGGCAAGGCCCGCCTGGCCAAGAGCACGGCGGAGCGGTTTGCCTACAACTCGCCGAAATTGCTCGATGCCTCGCATGTGATCGTGTTTTGCACCCGCACCGAAATGACCGAAGCGCACCTGAACGGCGTGCTTGACCAGGAGGCCGCAGATGGCCGCTTCCGCGATGAGCAAGCGCGTGCTGCGCAGAACCAGAGCCGACGGTACTATGTCGACCTGCACCGCTTTGACCAGAAAGACGCGCAGCACTGGATGGAAAAGCAGACCTACCTGGCCCTGGGTACTGCCCTGCTGGGTGCGGCAGCACATGGGCTGGATGCCACGCCCATCGAGGGCTTCGACAGCCAGATCCTCGATGCCGAGCTTGGCTTGCGCGAGCGTGGCTTCACCAGCGTGGTGATCCTCAGCCTGGGCTATCGCAGCCAGACGGACTTCAACGCCGGCTTGAGCAAGTCGCGGTTGCCGGCTTCGCAGGTGTTCACTTTCCTCTGAAGCCGACGTGCGGCGGGGGCTACACCTCGTATAGCCGGCGGTTCCAGCGCCTGTTCACCACAATGCCGCCGACGCCGAAGCCAGTACTCGGGTAAACACTTCAAGCGCCTTGTCCACTTCGGCCTCGGTGGTGTAGCGGCCGATGCTCAAGCGCAGGCTGTTGCGTGCCTGGCGCTCATCCAGGCCCAGCGCCAGCAGCACATGCGAGGCTGCGTTGCTGGCCGAGTTGCAGGCCGAGGTGGTCGACAGCGCCAGCTCGCTGGCCAGCGCCGCACTGTTGAACCCCTGGCTGTCGATGCACAGGTTCAAGGTATGGGCGATGCGTTGGCTGGCGCAGCCGTTCAGAGAGACGCCGGGCAAGCCCAGCAGGCCTTCGCAAAGCCGCTTGGCCAACTGTTCAACGCGCACATGTTCGCTATCGCCAGGTTGGCCGGCGAGGGCAAAAGCGCTGCCCATGCCGGCGATCTGGTGCGTCGCCAGCGTGCCGGAGCGCAGGCCCTGCTCATGGCCGCCGCCGTGCATCTGCGCACGCATCAGCGCGCGCGCCCGAGGCCCGATGTAGAGCGCTCCGATGCCTTTTGGCCCGTATACCTTGTGCGCTGAAAAGGACATCAGGTCTACGGCCATCGTACTCAGGTCGATGGCCACCTTGCCCACCGCCTGCGCGGCGTCCACGTGCAGCAGGGCACCGTGGGCGCGCACATGTTCGCCAATAGTGGCAACGTCTGTGAGCGTACCCAGTTCATTGTTCACCGCCATCAGGGAGACCAGGCGCGTATCGGCGCGCAGTGCTGCTTGCACGCTTGCGGGCTGGATCAGGCCAGCCGCATCGGGTGCCAGGCGGGTCACGGCCCAGCCCTGGCGCTCCAGTTCGGCAACCGTGTCGAGCACCGCCTTGTGTTCGAGCTGGCTGGTGATCAGGTGCCCGGGCTGGCCGAGGCCCTGGGCAATGCCCTTGAGTGCCAAGTTGTTGGACTCGGTCGCCCCCGAGGTCCACACCAGCGCATCGGCCTGCGCGCCAACGCATTCGGCTACCTGCTCGCGGGCCTGTTCCACGGCGTGACGGGCGGCCTGGCCGAAGGCATGGCCACTGGACGCCGGGTTGCCGAAGTTGGCCTGGCTGCCCAGACAGGCGAGCATGGTTTCGATGACCCGGTCATCGACTGGAGTGGTGGCGGCGTAATCGAAGTAGAGCGGGGCGCTGGGCATTGGGGCGGGTCCGTGTCTGTCGCCGTGAAAGGGGCGATCGTCGAAGTAAGCGTACCCGCCGCTTTGAAGATGTTTTTTACTACCCGTTGCCAATTCGTCAAATGACTTGAGAAATAATTCCCTTTATCTGGTCCTCTGTAGAATATTTTTCTCTAGAGGGTGAGAGGTATGCCAAGTCCCTCACTCGTATGCTCATGCTGATTCCAGAACTCGCTCTTCCTCCGCAACCACGCGTTCGCACAACTCGATGATCTGCTCGCGCATCCAGCGGTTGGCGGGGTCCTGATCAGTGCTTTCATGCCAGTACAAGTGGGTTTCCAGGGCGGGAACCTCGACTGGCAATGGGTGGTAACGCAACTGGTGACGGCGGGCGAAGCGTTCCGGGACGGTCATCGCCATGTCGGTCTGCTGCAGCACCTGCGAGGCCATCAGGTAATGCTGCGAGCGCAGGGCGACCTTGCGCTGCACACCCATCTTGCCCAGCGCCAGGTCCACATAGCCCAGGCCGTTGCGCCGGCTGGAAATATGGATATGGGTCATGCCCAGATAACTGTCGAGGGTCAGCTTGCTGTCGGCCAGCGGGTGGCCTTGGCGCAGGGCGCAGACGTAGCGGTCTTGCATCAATTTGACGTGGCGTACCTGCGGGTCGGTGTTCAGCGGCGCGTCGATGGCGAAGTCCAGCCTGCCGGCGGCCAGTTCCTTGGTGGTCTCGCGGCGCTTGCACAGGAAGCTCTCGATCAACACGGCCGGTGCCAGGCGGCGCAGGCGCTGGAACAGCGGCGGCAAGATCACCGCCTCGGTCAGGTCGGTCATGCTGATGCGGAAGGTCTTGTTGGCCTGCTGGGGGTTGAAGATGCGGCTTTCCTGCACCGAGGTGCGCAGCAGCGCCAGGGCGTTGCGCACCGGGCCGATGATGTTCTGCGCCATGGGTGTGGGCACCATGCCTTGGGCGGTGCGTACGAACAGCGGGTCGTTGAAGGTTTCGCGCAACCGCGAAAGGGCGTTGGACACCGCTGGCTGGGTGATGCCGACAATCTGCCCGGCGCGGGTCAGGTTGGCTTCGGTGTAGATCGCGTCGAACACGATGAACAGGTTGAGGTCGACCTTGCTGAGGTTCATGGGCGCCGCTCTTTGTTGGAATTATCGGCCGATCATATATCGGTTATGAATGTTTATACACGCGGAAAATAGACTAGGTGGATGGGGGCTGGCTGCTCTAGGCTCTGGCCCATGTACTCCGAACCGTGAAGGTAGCCCCGATGGATTTCGCCTATTCGCCCAAGGTCCAGGCACTGCGCGAGCGCGTCAGCGCGTTCATGGACGCCCATGTCTACCCCGCCGAAGCGGTGTTCGAGCGCCAGGTCGCCGAGGGCGACCGCTGGCAGCCCACTGCAATCATGGAAGAGCTCAAGGCCAAGGCCCGTGCCGAGGGGCTGTGGAACCTGTTTCTGCCCGAATCGGAATACGGCGCCGGTTTGAGCAACCTGGAATACGCCCCGCTGGCGGAAATCATGGGCCGCTCGTTGCTCGGCCCGGAACCGTTCAACTGCTCTGCGCCGGACACCGGCAACATGGAAGTACTGGTGCGTTATGGCAGCGAGGCGCAAAAGCGCCAGTGGCTGGAGCCGCTGCTGCGGGGCGAGATCCGTTCGGCGTTCGCCATGACCGAACCGGACGTGGCTTCCTCGGACGCTACCAACATGGCCGCGACGGCCGTGCGTGACGGCGACCAATGGCTGATCAACGGCCGCAAATGGTGGACCTCCGGCGCTTGCGATCCGCGCTGCAAAGTGATGATTTTCATGGGCCTGTCCGATCCTGAGGGGGCGCGTCACCAGCAGCATTCGATGGTGCTGGTGCCCACCGATGCGCCCGGCGTGAAGATTGTCCGCCCGCTCCCGGTGTTCGGCTATGACGATGCCCCTCACGGCCATGCCGAAGTCCTGTTCGAGAACGTGCGGGTACCGTATGAAAACGTGCTCCTCGGCGAGGGCCGCGGTTTCGAGATTGCCCAGGGGCGCCTGGGCCCGGGCCGTATCCATCACTGCATGCGCTCGATCGGCATGGCCGAGCGCGCGCTGGAGCTGATGTGCAAGCGGGCGGTGGAACGCACCGCGTTTGGCCGGCCACTGGCACGCCTGGGCGGCAACGTCGACAAGATCGCCGACTCGCGCATGGAGATCGACATGGCCCGGCTGCTGACACTGAAAGCCGCCTATATGATGGACACGGTCGGCAACAAGGTCGCCCGCAGCGAGATCGCGCAGATCAAGGTGGTGGCGCCGAACGTGGCGTTGAAGGTGATCGACCGCGCCATCCAGATACATGGCGGGGCGGGGGTAAGCGGCGACTTCCCGCTGGCCTACATGTATGCCATGCAGCGCACCTTGCGCCTGGCCGACGGACCTGACGAGGTACACCGGGCGGCGATTGGCAAGTACGAGATTGGCAAGTATGTGCCGGTGGAGATGTTGCGAAGCGGGCGATGAATTACTGACTTCATTGTCAGACTGAAGCCATGCGCTCTTACAGGTGAGCGTATTTCGGCCTTGCCGTATGCGTCTGGCTGCAGTCGGATGAATTATATTTGTGATGTAGGAAATTTGATTTTCTCCGCCAAGAAAACCCCCGGCTTGTTCTGCAAAACATACTTTGGGCCATTTGTAGGAAACATCTGATTTTCGACTCAGGCCACTTGTATCTCCCATGCTGATGTTAGGTTTTAACCTCAACTTCGTGCACGGGGAGTTTGCATATGCGCACCAGTCTAGAGGGAAAAGGTCAGGCAGTAGATGGCGATGTAACCACAACGGGGGCGGTGTGTATTGCCACGGATGCAGGCTATCTCGACGAGGGCCGAATGGTGCTGCGCGAAGGTGATCACACCACGCCATGCCCCCTGTGTGGCCAGGAAGGGGTCATCGCCGAAGGGGCGGATTTCGTCATCTCTGACGGCCGGCGTGTCGCCATGGATGGTGCTCTGGTCCTCTGTGGCTGCCCGCCGGGCAGTAATCGCGTGGTCGCACCGTTGAGTGGAGCATTTGTGCCGATGCGCTCCGTTGCCCGACATGCGCCTACCCATTTTGCCGAGGCATCAACCCCCGTCTACCCCGAACGTTTTTCTCAGTCCGCGGTAGGTGCGATGCCCGGTACTCTGGAGCCTGGGTTCTACGTTATTCCGCGGCGCATGTCGTTCCCGCAGGTGCTGCTTGAACTGGCCGAACACGATGCCACGTTACCAATTTCCCGGCTGCAGCGGCTCAATCCTACGTTCGAACAGGGGTTCAAGGCAGGGGAAATTTTCGTCATCGGTGACCCTGACAACGGTGACGCCTGCACTCGCGAGGAAGGCCAGCTGATGGCGGCGGCGCAGCACGCACGCCGTGCGCTGGCGGTGCTGGATTTCGCCGAAGCGGATTTCATGATGGCGCACCAGGCCGAGATTGCGGGCTTGCTCAGCAATGCCAGCCAGTCCATGGGCGTGGGCAAGGATATGCTGGACCAGGGTTTGAAGCAGGTCAGTGGCACGTTGACCAGGATCGAGCAGTTGCATCAGCGGGAATTCATGCGCCATGGCCACCTGAACAGTCCAGGGTTCTTCGCTGAACGGCGGCAGCTCTTGAAGCAGCTGGATGGACAGTTGAAAGTGGCATTCCTTAACAAGCAACTGAACCTGGGAAGCTATGAAAGGCTGAAGAAGAGTTTGAACATTTCGACCAAGAGCCTTGTACACCACTGGTCAAAGGCCGGCGGGCCGGGGCAGATTCCGGGGTATGCAACGCATCTGGACAAGGTGGCGCGGCTTAGCAAGTACCTTCAATATGGTGGGTATGCTGCGATTGGGTTGGGGGGAGCTTCTTCATATTTAAAAGTGCAAGAGGTCTGTGGTGCAGGTGAAACTGAAGACTGCCGGAAAGTCCGACTCACCGAAACGGGGAGTTTCGCTGGTGGTATAGGGGGAGGGATGGTGGGAGGTTACATCGCAGGTGCTGCCGCTGCCGCGCTATGCGGTGTTTTCACGGTGGGTACCGGCGGCCTCGGTGTTCCCGTATGCGGGATTGTCCTGGTGGGCGCCGGCTCTGCGGCAGGCTCTATTGGTATTGGCGCGGCTGGCGAGAAGGTCGGTGAAATGATTTATGAGGTAATGGATGATTGACTTTGATAGCTGGTCGCCATACTTGCGAATAGCTTTCCTGGTTGCGCCCTTCATCATCGGACTTGTCGGTATCGCTATGAATGTCCAGATAGCACTGTCGTCGGACTTTGATATTGCTATTTCAGCTATTACCAGCAATCCCTATCTGGAACAGATGAAACCCGTATGGGGTGGAGGAAGCCTGAGGTCTCGATGTCTACTGTTGAGCACGGTAAGCGCGTTAGTTACATTTCCATGGCTACATTTGCGCTTGGGCTGGTTGGACAAGCCAGAACTTGAAAGGTTTCCACCCAAGTTGCGGCGAAAACTAGGAGCAGCTCTTTGGCTGATCCTGATTTCATCAGTCTGGGGAACGGTGGGTTATTTCATCATAAAGCAATGATCTCTGCTCAGTTTCTTGATTTCAGACCCGCATCTGCGGGTCTTCCTCTTTCTGGCCGGCTTTACGATCGGCATTTGTAGCTTGCCCGAGCGCCTGATCTACGACAGCCACCTTCTCCCCCCGCGTCTTGACCAACGAAACCACCACTCCACCCAGCAACAGCCCGAACGTCACCCCCAACGACAGCAACGCTGGCACCTTGCCCACCATGCCGTGATAGAAAATCTTGCACCCAATGAAGATCAACACCAGCGCCAACGCATACTTGAGGTAAACGAAGCGGTGCATCAGCGCCGACAGGGCGAAGTACAGCGAGCGCAAGCCAAGAATGGCAAAGATGTTCGAGGTATAGACGATGAACGGGTCCTGGGTAATGGCGAAGATCGCCGGGACGCTGTCGACGGCGAACACCAGGTCGGCCAGCTCGATCAGCACCAGCGCCAGGAACAGTGGGGTGGCATAGCGCAGCGCCTTGCTGTGCCCGGGCGGCGTCTGGCGCACGAAGAAGTGCGAGCCGTGTATCTGGTCGGTGACCCGCATGTGCCGGCGCACGAACTTCAGGATCGGGTTGTTGGCCAGGTCCGGGTGGCTGTCTTCCTTCGACAGCGCCATTTTCACCCCGGTAAACAGCAGGAAGGCGCCGAAGATGTACAGCACCCAGGCAAAATTCTGCACCAGCGCAGCGCCTACACCAATCATGATCGCCCGCAGGAACACGACGCCGAGGATGCCCCAGAACAGGACCCGGTGCTGGTAGCGGCGGGGGATGGCGAAGTAGCTGAAGATCATCGCCATGACGAACACGTTGTCCATCGACAGCGACTGTTCGACCAGGAAACCGGTGTAGAACTCCAGCGCCGACTGCGCCCCGAGCTGATACCACACTCCGGCGCCGAACAGCACGCCGACGCTGAAATAGCCCGAATACAGCAGCAGGCTTTCGCGCATTTCGATTTCCCGGTCCTGGCGGTGCAGCACGCCCAGGTCAAGCACCAGCAAACCGACGACGATGGCCATGAACACCAGCCACAACCAGGCGCTGGTACCGAGAAACGGGGTGGTGAGGAATGCCTGCAGAGCTGTCATGAGCCCCTCCTTGAATGTCGACGTTGCATGGCAACAGTGATCCGACATCACGGCGTGGCAGCCGTCAGAGGGGCCCGGTATCACATGAGCTTGAGCCTAGACCCGTTTGCCGATGATGCCGAATGGGGAGCTGTTACATTTCTTTGCCAGGCCGCTCCTACACAGGAATGTGCGCAGGCTTGTAAATCAGTACACCCACACTTCGACCCGCCGGTTGCGCAGTCGCCCTTGCTCCAATTCATTCCCGGCGACCGGCAGCTCATCGCCCATGCCTGTCACCTCCAGCACGGCCACACCATCGCGTGCCAGTTCGCGGCGCACTGCCTGGGCGCGCAGGCGCGAGAGCAGGGCGGCGCGGCCGGGTGTTTCCTTGGGGTCGCCAAACCCCACCAGCACGGTCTTGCTCTGCAGTTTGCCGGCCTGGCGCAGGTACTCGGCGACCCGCTGCACGTCACGCAGCGCCTTGTTGTCGAGGCTGGCACTGCCTTCCTGGAAGCGGAAGTTCACACTCAAACGCTGCGCCTGTTGCGCCAGGGTGCGATAGCGCGGCGGCATGCCGGCCTGGGGCGGCACAGGCTGCGCCTTTATCTGCTGCGAAACGAAGCCATGCTGGGCGACGATCGCCTGGCCTGCGGGGCTCTGGGCAAACTCGGCCAGGGCCTTGGCCTGCGGCCTGGGGTTGGCTGGCAGGTAGAAATACAGGCGCCGCGACAGCGGGTAGTCCTCGCTGGCCACCAGCGCCCGCTGCGGCAACATGGCCGGCGCGTCGCCTTCGGCTACCGCCAGTACCTTGGCCCCGTGCACTGCGGCCAGGCTGCTGAAGCCGATGGCCTGGCGGTCGGTGCTCACCCCTGCAGCCAGATCGTCGCTGGACTCGAAACGCCGTGCCACGGCCGAAAGTTCCTCATGCTGAGGCTCCAGCACCAGCGCCTTGAAGGTTTCATAAGTGCCGGAACGATCGTCACGGGCGTACAGATGAATAGCCCCGCCGGCGATGCCCAATTGCTCCCAGCGCTGGATCTGCCCAGAGAAAATCTGCGCCAGTTGCCTTGTGGTGAGTTGCGGCAGCGGGTTGTCGGGGTGGACGATGACTGCCACCCCATCCAGGCCGATGACTTGTTCGGCGGCGGCTGCGCGCAGGTCGCCCAGGGCCCGCAGCTGGCGTGCTTCGCGGTCATTGACCGGCCGCGAGGCGGCCGCCAGGTCGGCCTCGCCACGGCCGAGGGCGACGAAGCCGGTGCTGGAACCGTGGGCGGCGATATCGATGCGCATCGGCTGCCCAAGCGCATCGCGCGCGGTGATCACGGTTTCGTTGGCCAGCTTGCCTGGCTGCTGTTCGATGGCAGTGGCTTGTTGCGCCCGGAGTTGCCCTTGCACGAGGGCAGGCAACAGCGCTGCGCCGATGGTGTTGGAGCCTTGCACGCGCAAATGGCTGGGTTCGGCCAAGGTCGCTAGCGGTATCAGGGTGAGCAGCAAGACAAGCAGGCGGGGCATGCCGGGTGGCCCTGTGGCATAGAGTTGGCCGGCAGATTACGACAGTCGCGTGATGATAATGTGACGGCTTGGCCTGATGCCCGTCAGTGGCGTTAGTGGGGCTGCTGCGCAGCCCTATCGCCGGCAAGCCAGCTCCCACCTCGACCGCATTACCCTTCAGCCATGCGCTACACTGTGTGAGCTGGCTTGCCAGCGATGGGGCAGCAGGAATAGCAGCCATGCGCTACTCCTGTGGGAGCTGGCTTGCCGGCGATAGGGCCGCAAGGCGGCCCCGGCGATCTCAATGCGCCCCGGCCGATTTGCTCAGGTCACTCTCGGCCCATTCGGTATAAATGCAGGCATCCGCCACCGCCCAGCGCACCTTCACGCTATCGCCCGGCTGCATCGGCATCCCCGCAGCCGACAGCGCCTTCACCGTCAGCTCGGTACCGCCCGCAGTCACCACATGGCAGGTCTGGCTCTCACCCAGGAACAGCACCTCGCCCACCTTGGCACTGACCTCGTTCCAACCCGCCGGCAGCGGCTCGCGCGCCGCCTGTTCGACGGTCAGGGCCAAGGCCTTTTCCGGGCGCACCATGATCAGGGCATCCTGCGCAGCGGCCAGGCCTGCGGTCAGGCGAATGGCCACCGATTGGCCCTCGAAGCTGCCCGCGCCATTGCTGCTGGCCTTGATCCGCAGGAAGTTGGAGTTGCCCAGGAACGAGGCCACGAAGGCATTCGGCGGGTTCTGGTACAAGTCGTAGCCAGTGCCCAGGCCAACGATCTTGCCGTGGCTGAAGATGGCGATGCGCTGGGACAGGCGCATGGCTTCTTCCTGGTCGTGGGTGACGTAGACGATGGTGATGCCCAGCCGGCGGTGCAGTTGGCGCAGTTCGTCCTGCAGGTCTTCACGCAGCTTCTTGTCCAGCGCGCCGAGCGGTTCGTCCATCAGCAGGATGCGCGGCTCGTACACCAGGGCCCGGGCAATCGCCACGCGCTGCTGCTGGCCGCCGGACATTTGCGCGGGCTTGCGGTGGGCGAACTTGTCCAGCTGCACCAGCTTGAGCATCGCCTCGACACGCTTGTTGGTCTCGGCGCTGCTCAGCTTGCGGATAGCCAGGGGGAACGCGATGTTGTCGCGCACGTTCAGGTGCGGGAACAGCGAATAGCGCTGGAACACCATGCCGATATCACGCTTGTGTGGCGGCACGTTCACCAGCGACTGGCCCTCTACCAAAATCTCGCCGCTGCTGGGGGTTTCGAAACCGGCCAGCATCGACAGGGTGGTGGATTTGCCCGAGCCGCTGGAACCCAGGAAGGTCAGGAACTCGCCGTCCTGGATCTCCAGGTCGAGGTTGTCCACGGCGGCAAAGTCGCCGTAGTGCTTGTTCAGGCCGCGCAGGCTGACCAGGGTCTTGCCGTGCGCGTTGTCGTTGATCACTGCACTCATTGTTGTTTTCTCCGCGCGCTCAGGCGTTGACTTCGGTGCGCCGGCGCAAGGCGGCGGCAATGAACATGACAAGCAGCGACAGGCCGATCAGCAGGGTCGAGGCCACGGCGATGACCGGGCTCAGGTCCTGGCGCAGGGTGGTCCACATCTTCACAGGCAGGGTCTGCAGGTCGGGGCTGGCCATCATCACGCTCAGCACCACCTCATCCCACGACACCAGGAAGGCGAACAGGCCGCCGGCGATCATGCCCGGGCGAATGGCCGGGAATGTCACCTTGAAGATCGCCTGCAACCGCGAAGCGCCGCAGATCACCGCAGCATCTTCGATCGACTGGTCGAACAGCTTCAGCGAGTTGATGATCGAGATGATGGTGAAGGGCAGGGCGACGATCACGTGGCTGACCACAAAAGCGAACAGCGTGCCGGTGTAGCCGAGCTTGAGGAACAGCGCGTACACCGCCACCGCGATGATCACCAGCGGCACAATCATCGGCATGGTGAACAGCCCGTACAGCAGCTCGCGGCCGGGGAAGCGGCCACGCACCAAGGCGAACGCGCTGGGCAGGCCCAGCAGCACGGCGGCGATGGTGGTCAGCACGGCCACTTTCAGGCTGGCCAGTGCGGCGTCCATCCACTCCGGGTTGGAGAAGAACTGGCCGTACCATTTGAAGGTCCAGCCCGGCGGCGGGAACACCAGCCATTGCGACGAGCCGAACGACAGCAACACGATGAACACCACCGGCAGCAGCAGGAAGGCCGCGATGACCCCGGTGGTCAGGTACAGGCCGGTACGCAGCGGGCGGCCCATGGCATTGGGGGACAGGAGCATGGTGGTTTACCTCGCGTTGCCGACCGGGGATTCCGGCTGCAGCTTCAGGTACAGGTAGAAAAGCACCAGGGTGATCAACACCAACAGTGCGGCAGCGGCGCTGGCCAGGCCCCAGTTAAGGAACGACTGCACCTGCTGGATGATGAATTCGGGCAGCATCATGTTCTGCGCACCGCCCAGCAGCGCCGGGGTGACGTAGTAACCGAGCGACATCACGAACACCATCAGCGCCCCGGAGAACAGCCCCGAACGGCACAGCGGCAGGAACACCTTCCAGAAATTGGTCCACGGGCTGGCGCCACAGATGGAGCCGGCCTGCAGCACCATCGGGTCGATCGCGTGCATGGTCGCCTGCAGCGGCAGCACGATGAACGGGATCATGATGTAGCTCATGCCGATCACCACGCCGGTCAGGTTGTGCACCATTTCCAGCGGCGCATCGATGATGCCCATTGCCATCAACGCCTTGTTGATCACCCCCGAGCTTTGCAGCAGCACCAGCCACGAATAGGTGCGTGCCAGCAGGCTCGTCCACATCGACAGCAGCACGATGTTCAGCAGCCAGCGGCCCCAGCCCTTGGGCACCAGGGTGATGGCCCAGGCCAGCGGGAAGCCCAGCAGCACACTGATCAGGGTGACCACGCCGGCCACCGAGAAGGTGTTGAACAGCACCCGTGCGTAGGCCGAGTTGGCGAACAGCTGCTCGTAATTGCCCAGCCCTGGCGTGGGTTCCAATACCCCGCGCAGCAACAGACTGACCAGCGGGGCGAAGAAGAACAGTCCCAGGAACAGCAGTGCCGGCAGCAGGTTGCGGCTGCCTTTCCAGCGCTGGCTCAGGCTGACGCGGCGAGGGGCCGTTCCCGGGGCGCCGGTGCCGCTGGGGGCACCTTGCGCGTTATGCAGGGCGTTGATGGCGACTTTCATTTGACCAACCACTCATTCCAGCGCGCGGCGATGGCCTGGCCGTTCTTGGCCCAGTAGGCGAAGTCCAGAGTGACCTGGTCCTGGGCGTAGGCGGTCGGCAGGTTGGGGGCGAGGTCTTTGTCCAGCTTGGCCACGCTGTCCACGTTCACCGGCGCATAGGCTGTCTTGTTGGCGAACTCGGCCTGGCCTTCGGCACTGCTGGCATTGGCCAGGAACTTCATTGCCGCGTCCTTGTTTTTGGCGCCCTTGGGAATGACCAGGAAGTCGGCCATGACCAGGTTCTGCTTCCAGCTCACGCCCACCGGGGCGCCATCTTGCTGCAGGGCGTAGACGCGGCCGTTCCAGAACTGGCCGAGCGAGGCTTCACCCGAGGCCAGCAGTTGCTGCGACTGGGCGCCACCGCCCCACCAGACGATGTCTTTCTTGATGGTGTCGAGCTTCTTGAAGGCGCGGTCCAGGTCCAGCGGGTAGAGCTTGTCGGGCGTTACGCCGTCGGCCAGCAGGGCCAGTTCCAGCACGCCGGGGCTGGGCCATTTGTACAGGGCGCGCTTGCCGGGGTAGGTCTTGGTGTCGAACAGCGCGGTCCAGTCGACCGGCTTGTTGGCGCCCAGCTTGCCTTCGTTGTAGCCGAGCACGAAGGAGAAGAAGAACGAGCCGACGCCATGGTCGGAGACGAACCGCGGGTCGATCTTGTCGCGCTTGATCTGGTTGAAGTCCAGGGGTTCGAGCAGGCCTTCGCTGGCGGCGCGCAGGGCAAAGTCGGCTTCCACGTCGACCACGTCCCACTGCACGTTGCCGCTTTCGACCATGGCCTTGAGCTTGCCGTAGTCGGTGGGGCCGTCCTGGACGACCTTGATGTCGGTGGCCTTGGTGAAGGGTACGGCCCATGCTTCTTTCTGGGCGTCCTGGGTGGTACCGCCCCAGCTGACGAAGTTGAGGCTGTCGGCGGCCTGGGCGGCCTGGCATGCCAGGGTCAGCAGGCTGGCGGACAGCACTGCGGTTACACGTTTGCTCAACAGCATGGTTACGCCCTCGTTGCTTTTGTTATTCGAGGCGGGGCTGGGGTGCGCCCGCCAACAGTATTCGGGGAGCAGCTAAAACAAAGTGTCGTGGGGCCGTCTGTGATTGTAGGTGCCGGCCAGAAAATCTAAGGTCTACGGGATATCATATTATGGTATTCCAAACTTTTCGCAAGAGGGACGAGGCGACCGGCCATCACTCCGTCCCTGCAGGGCGCTCAGTCCGGGATCGCGGGCTCGAACGGAATGCTCTGCACCACCTCCAGCTCATATCCAGCGAGTCCTGCGTATTTCAGCGGTGGCCCCAGATGGCGCAACTTGCCCACGCCCAGGTCCTGCAGAATCTGCGCCCCGGTGCCCACTTCCGAATACACCTTCGACTGCCCTCGCTGGTAAGGCCGCACCGGCTGGGTCAGGTGCGGCACGCGCTCCAGCAATGCCTGGGAAGATTCGTGGTTGGCCAGGATCACCACCACGCCGGTACCTTCTGCGGCCACCTTCTGCAGCGCCGCCCATAGAGTCCAGTTGGCCGGGCCGGCATATTCGGCACCCACCAGGTCGCGCAGCGGGTCGATCACGTGAACCCGCACCAACGTCGGCTGCTCGCGGCGGATGTCGCCCATGACCATGGCCATGTGCACGCCCCCTTCGATGCGGTCCTCATAGGTAACCAGGCGGAAAGTGCCATGCACGGTCGGCAGCTCACGTTCGCCAATGCGCTTGATGGTCTGCTCGGTGCTCAGGCGGTAGTGGATCAGGTCGGCGATGGTGCCGATCTTGATACCATGCCGGGCGGCGAACACTTCCAGGTCAGGGCGGCGGGCCATGGTGCCGTCGTCGTTGAGCACTTCGACGATCACCGACGCCGGGCTGAAGCCGGCCAGGCGCGCCAGGTCGCAACCCGCTTCGGTGTGGCCGGCACGGGTCAGCACGCCGCCTTCGCGGGCGCGCAGGGGGAAGATGTGGCCGGGTTGCACCAGGTGTTCGGGGCGGGCGTCGCGGGCCATGGCAGCGGCGACGGTGCGCGCCCGGTCGGCGGCAGAAATGCCAGTGGTGACGCCGCTGGCGGCTTCGATCGACACGGTAAACGCGGTGCTGAACACGCTGCCGTTGGCCGGGACCATCTGCTCCAGGCCCAGGCGTTGGCAGTGATCATCGGTCAGGGTCAGGCAGATCAGGCCGCGCGCTTCGCGGGCCATGAAATTGATGGCCTGGGCGTCGCAGCGCTCGGCGGCGATCAGCAGGTCGCCTTCGTTTTCCCGGTCTTCGTCATCCACCAGCAGGACCATCTTGCCTTGCCGGTAGTCCTCGAGAAGTTCCTCGATGGTGTTGAAAGCCATGTTGCACGCTCACTGTGGTGGGGTGATTATTATGGTATACCATCATACACAATTATCGCCGTAGCAGGAGACCCGCGGATGAAGGCCTATTGGATCGCCCATGTGGACGTGACCGACCCCGAGCAATATCAGCAGTACACCCAGCGCGCCCCGGCTGCGTTCAAGGCATTCGGCGGGCGCTTCCTGGCCCGTGGCGGGCGCAGCGAGGCGATGGAAGGGCGGCCTACCCCTCAGCGTAGCGTGGTGATCGAGTTCGATTCGTACGAGCAGGCGGTGGCGTGTTACCAGTCCGAGTTGTACCAGGAAGCGTGCAGCCATCGGCGAGGGGTGGCGAAGGCCGAGGTGATCATCGTCGAAGGGTTCGAGCCCTGAGGTAATTGCTGAAGACCCTATCGCCGGCAAGCCAGCTCCCACAGGTAGCGCGTAGCCTTGTGGGCGACGCAAAACCTGTGGGAGCGGCGGTGCGGCGATCCGATTCACCCGCGAAAGGGCCAGACCTGTTTATGGCGATGCCGCATGGGTAGATACAGTTATTGAAGGTGTACTTTCAGCTCCGTGGCGGCCTGACGCATCGCCACCTTCACGGCCGGCACCTGGCTCAACGGGTTGAGCAGCCCATAGTCATGAATCATCCCGTTGTACCGTACCGAGGTCACCGTTACGCCCGCTGCATTCAACTTGCGGGCATACGCCTCACCCTCATCCCGCAACACATCGAACTCTGCCGTTTGCACCAGCGCCGGCGGCAAGCCTTTCAACTGTGTACTGCTGGCCCGCAGCGGCGAGGCGTAGATCTGTTCCCGCGCCTTGGCATCCGTGGTGTAGCTGTCCCAGAACCACTTCATCATCCCGGTAGTCAGGAAGTGCCCTTCGGCAAACTGCTTGTACGATGCAGTCTCGAAGCTGGCATCGGTTACCGGCCACAGCAGCAGCTGGAAGCGCAAGGCCGGGGTGCCGGCCTCTTTGGCCTTCAGCGCCACTACCGCCGCCATGTTGCCGCCGACGCTGTTGCCGGCCACCGCCAGGCGTTTGCCGTCCACGCCGATCTCCTTACCGTGCTCGGCTACCCACCGGGTCGCCGCGTAAGCCTGGTTGATCGCCGTGGGGTAGTGCGCTTCCGGCGACGGGGTGTAGTCCACATAGACCGCCACCGCCCCAGAGCCGACCACCAGATCGCGAATCAGCCGCTGATGGGTCGGGAAGTCACCAAGCACCCAACCGCCGCCGTGAAAGAACATGAACACCGGCAAGTCACCCTTCACATTGGCCGGGCGCACTACTTGCAGCTTGATCGACTCACCGTTGGCCTGGATGGTGTGTTCTTTCACCTCGATACCAGAAAGGTCGACCTTGACCGAAGCCTGGGCACCCGTCAGCACTGCCCGGGCGTCTTTCGGGCTGAGTTGTTCCAGCGGCTTGCCACCCCCATGTTCCAGGGCTTCGAGGAAGGCCTGGGTGTGTTGTTCCACACCTGGGCTGCCAGCGGCGAAGGCGCTGGAAACGGACAGGGCCAGAAGGGAAGCGGTAAGGGTTTTGTGGACAATGTTCATGAGCGAATCCTTTTTCATGCAAGTATTGAAAGTGGGCGTCTTGCCTGGCCTACAGGGCCATCGCTGCGACTTGTGCGTAGATTAGGCAGATGCACTTGCGGGAAAAAGCGGCTATAAAGCGTTTGACTGTCACCATGAGCGAGACAATGAACCCTTACGAAGATATGCGCATCTTTGCTCAGGTCATGGAGGCCGGCAGTTTCACCGCTGCGGCCGACCGCCTGGGCATGTCCAAGCAATCGGTCAGCCGGCGCCTGATGCAACTCGAAGAGCGCCTGGGTGTACGCCTGCTCAACCGCTCTACCCGGCGGCTGGACGCCACGCCGCTGGGCCAGCACTACTATCAGTCAGCCCTGCGCCTGCTGGGCGAGGTGCAGCAGGTGGAGCACGACATCAGCGGCCAGGCCCAGGCTTTGCGCGGCACGTTGCGCCTCAGCGCACCGCTGTCGTTTGCCATGGCGCACCTGGGCTGCCTGATGACCGAGTTCCTGCAGTTGCATCCGCAGGTGGATGTGGAGGTAGACCTGAGTGACCGCGCCGTCGACCTGATCGGTGAGGGATACGACCTGGCGCTGCGCATTGGCGCGCTGGAGGACTCCAGCCTGATCGCGCGGCGCATTGCCGGTGTCGAGCGAGTGTACTGTGCGAGCCCGGCCTACCTGCATGCCCAGGGCGTGCCCGCCGCGCCGGATGAGCTGGCCGGACATACCTGCCTTCCCTATGGGCATGCGCGGCAGGTGCAGTGGCAGTTCCGCCAGGGCGGCAAGGTGCAGGCGATCCAGGTGGCCGGGCGCATGCGGGCGAACAATGGCGAGTTGTTGCGCGATGCCGCGATTGCCGGGATGGGGGTAACGTATCTGCCGACGTTCATCGTTGGCCAGGCGTTGGCAGATGGGCGGCTGCTGCGCGTGCTGGACGCGTGGACGCCGCCGGCGTTGCAGCTGTCGGCGGTGTATCCGCAGCACCGCCAGGTGGCGCGGCCGGTGCAGGGCTTTGTGAATTTTCTGCGCGAGCGCCTGGTGCAGCTTTGAACTGCATGCCCGGCGGCGGATAAAGCCACTGCGGACGGGCTTTGCAACCATCGCGGCGCGACGTGTTCAGGCTATGCTTGCTCCATGAGCACACCTCCCTCTCTGCGCCAACCCTGCCCACCGGGTGCCTGCAATTGCGGCCGTGAACATCTGGTCGATCACCCGCAAGCGGCCCAACGCATTCTCCTGCTGACGCGTCAGGAGGAAAAGCGCCTGCTCGAACGCCTGGAAAATATCAGCGACCTGAATGATTTGCAGCGCCTGCAGCAACGGCTGTACGAGAACCTTGGCATCCGTGTCCACATCGCCCCCGGCTTCAACGAAGTGCGGACCATGCGCGGCATCGTCATCGAACTGGACGACCAGCCCGGCCTTTGCCGAAAGACCCGGCAAGCGATCCCCGCCGCGATCCGTCGTGGGCTGGAACGCAACCCGCAGGTCGCCTTCCGCCTGCTCGATAGCCATGACCTGCTGGGTGATGCCTGACGAACCAGCAAGGCCTGCCCTTGGCGGCCGAAACCGGTCATATCGGCTTAATTTTCCTGCTGCCTCCCACGTCTATCTGAAAGCCCCTCTGCGCAGTGCGCGCAGCGGCATTCATCACTCAAGGAGACAGGCAATGACTTCCGTTTTCGACCGCGACGATATCCAGTTTCAGGTAGTGGTCAACCACGAAGAGCAATACTCGATCTGGCCCGACTACAAGACCATCCCCAACGGCTGGCGTGCCGTGGGCAAGAGCGGCCTGAAGAAGGACTGCCTGGCCTACATCGACGAGGTCTGGACCGACATGCGCCCGCTGAGCCTGCGCCAGAAAATGGCCGAAGCCGCCGCCCAGTGACCACGGTGACCCTGCTGTGCCTGCCATATTCCGGGGCCAGCGCCATGGTCTACAGCCGCTGGCGGCGCAAGCTACCCGCCTGGCTGCAGGTACGCCCGGTGGAGCTGCCCGGGCGCGGTGCGCGCATGGCCGAACCGTTGCACACCGACATGCAGGCGCTGGCCCGGCAACTGGCCAGCGAACAGCGCCTGGCGGCCAGTGCCCCTTACGCGCTGCTCGGCCACAGTCTGGGCGCGCTGCTGGCCTTCGAGCTGGCCCACGAGCTGCAGGCGCAGGGCTGTCCGCCACCGCTGGCGCTGTTCGCCTGCGGCACAGCGGCACCGACCCGACGTGAAGACTACGACGGCAAGAACTGGCGCGAGCCCAAAAGCGATGTGGAGCTCATCAGTGAGTTACGCGAGCTGCAGGGTACGCCCGAGGAAGTGCTGGGCAATGCCGAGCTGATGAGCCTGACCCTGCCGACCCTGCGCGCCGACTTTCTGCTGTGCGGTACCTACGCCTACCGCCAGCGGCCTGCGCTGCAGTGCCCGCTGCATGTACTGGGCGGCACCGATGACCGGGCAAATGACGAGCAGCTTCAGGCTTGGCGCAAGGAAACCCAAGGCGCGTTTTCGCTGCAGATGTTCCCCGGTGGCCACTTCTTCATCCATGAGCATGAAGACAACGTGCTCGACGCGCTGACCGCGTCACTGCAGCCGCTTCGGCTGTCCGCCTGATTGACGTCACCGCTTGCCTGGGGGAGGCTAGGGCTTTTCCCAGGCAAGGGGCTGACAATGCTGATTGATCCACTCAAGGCCACGCTGCTGGTCGTCGACATCCAGGAAAAACTCATCGGCGCCATGAGCGACGCCGAAGGCACGCGTGCGCGCGCCCGCTGGTTGCTGGCGGCGACCGCCGAGCTGGAACTGCCGACGGTGATTTCCGAGCAGTACCCCAAAGGCCTTGGCCATACCCTGGCGGCGTTGCTGGCCGCAGCGCCGGCCGCCGAAGTGGTGGAGAAAAGCCATTTTTCCTGCGTGGCCGCCGGGTGCCTGCCGGCGAGCCTGATGGCACGTGATCAGGTGATCGTCTGCGGCATGGAGACCCACGTCTGCGTGCTGCAGACCGTGCTTGGCCTGCTGGCGCTGGGCAAGCAGGTATTCGTGGTCGAGGATGCCTGCGACAGCCGCACCCCGGCAAGCAAAGCGGCGGGCCTGGCCCGCATGCGTGCTGCAGGTGCGCAAGTGGTGACCCGCGAAATGGTGCTGTTCGAGCTGATGGGCAGTGCCAGCCACCCGCTGTTCCGCCACATCAGCAAAACCTACCTGGTCGGTGAACAGCCCTGAACGGTCGGTTACTGGCTATCGGCTTGATCGCCCTGGCGCTGCTGCAAGGCTGCGCCGGGCGTCGCGAGGAGGCCCCTGAAGCGGACCCGGCCAAGGTCCGCGGGCAATTGCTGCGGCTGTTGCCTGCCCAAACCAAGGACCGCGAGGGCTGGGCGCGAGACATCCAGGTGGCGTTCGAGGCCCAGCGCCTTGCCCCGAGCAAAAGCAACCTGTGCGCGGTACTGGCGGTGACCGAGCAGGAGTCCACCTTCAACGCCGACCCGCAGGTGCCCAACCTCGGGCGTATCGCCCGTGAGGAAATCGACCGCCGCGCTGCGCGTCTGAATATTCCCAGGCTGCTTGTCGATGGTTTGCTGAAAACGCCTTCGGGCAACGGCCAGAGCTACCAGCAGCGTTTGCAGGCGGTGCGCAGCGAAAGGCAGCTAAGCGAACTGTACGACGAGGTCATCGCCCGTGTGCCGTTGGGCAAGACCCTGCTCGGGGGGCTCAACCCGGTGCACACCGGTGGGCCGATGCAGGTCAGCATCGACTTCGCGCAACAGCATGCGCAGGATTACCCATACAGCCACGAAGGCAGCATTCGCCAGGAAGTGTTCTCCCGGCGTGGTGGCCTGTATTTCGGCATCGCGCACCTGCTGGGCTACCCCGTCAGCTATGACCGCAAGCTCTACCGGTTTGCCGATTTCAACGCGGGCTGGTACGCCAGCCGTAATGCGGCGTTTCAGGCAGCACTGAGCAAGGCGACCGGCGTGCAGCTGGCGCTGGACGGGGACCTTATTGCACCCGGAGCGATCATGCCCGGCACCACTGAACTGGCGGCGCGCAAGCTGGGCGTGAAGTTGGGGCTGCGCCACCCGCAGATTCGCAGCCAGCTGGAGGAGGGCGACAGCTTGGCCTTCGAGGACAGCAAACTGTACAGCGGGGTGTTTGCCCTGGCCGATGCTGCGGCAGGCAAACCGGTGCCAAGGGCGGTGCTGCCGGGCATTGAACTGAAAAGCCCGAAGATCACCCGCAAGCTGACCACGGCGTGGTTTGCCGGGCGGGTGGATGAGCGCTATAGACGGTGTTTGAAGCGTTAGATTCATGTTGCCTGTGCCGGCCCGCGAATAGGCCGGCACAGGCACCATCAGCTTTCGCTCAATGCCCCGACAACCTGGTCAACACTGGCCTTCAAACCGGCAAACGCATCCTCAGGGTCACTGTCCACCACCAACAGCTTCGCGCCGGCCGCCTTGATCACCTCAGCCACCGCTGCTTCCGGCTGCCGATGGTCCAGCACCAAGGCTACATCCTGTGCCTTCAGGTTTTCCCCCAGCGCCTTGAGCGCAGCAGCGTCCCATTCGGCCGGCAGCGCCTGCTCGACCACATCCAGGTTCAAGCCGCTGGCCAGGTAACCCAAGCGTTCGGACAGGCTCACCACCGTCAGGTTGTCGACCTTCGCCAGACGGGTCTGGCTATTGGCCGAAAGCTCCAGCAACTGGCGCTTGAGCCCCGCCAGGTTGACCTGGATCTTCGGCTTGTCGTCCGGCGACAGCCGCTCCAGGTCGTTGGCCACCACATCCGCCATGCGCCCGAGGTTGGTCGGGTTGAGCCACGGGTAGGCAGCATACGCATCGTCACCGCTCACCGCGATGCCGGGCAGTGCGCCATCTACCGGCCGTGCGGCATCGATCTCGACAATGCGGATGTTGCTGCGCCGGGCCATCGGGTACAACGGGTCGTCACGCCATATCGAGCGCACGCCGATCACCGCATCGGCCTGCAGCGCCGCCTTGTCCAGGCTGGCCCCGCCACGCCCGCTGAAATAGGACGGCTGGCGGCTGGCTGGCAGGTTGGCCGGCGCTGCGCGCTTTAGCTGCACTGGCGTGCCGTCCAGCAGGGCGCTGGCCAGGCTGTGGGTGACGGGCAGGGTGGTGAGTACTTGCGTGGCGAAAGACAGCGACGGCAGGCCGGCCAGGGCCAGCGCCAGGGTCAGGCGTTTCAGGTTCATGCCGGGTTTCCTTGCAGGCGGGGGACGAGGGCGCGCGCGAGCGCGGCCAGGGCGAAACAGATACCGGCGACCAGAATGATCGCGGCGCCCGACGGCACCGGCAGGTCGAACACGATCGGCAGCAGGATGCCGAACAGGGTGCTTACCGTGGCGATCAGCACCGAGACGAAGAAAAAACCTTTGAGCGACTGGCTGACCAGGCGCGCGGCAGCGGCGGGTATCACCAGCAGCGCCCCCACCAGGATCGCCCCGATCACCTTCACCGCGGCCACGGTTACCAAGGTCACCAGCACCACGAACAGGTAGTCCAGGGTTTTTACCGCCACCCCGCGCACGGCCGCCAGTTGCGGGTTGAAACTGGCCAGCATGATGCGGTTGTACAGCGGCAATGCCAGCGCCAGCACCAGCACCGCGACGATACCCAGCACTACCAGGTCCTGGCCGCTGACCGTCAGCACCGAGCCGAACAATACGTTCTCGAGGATGTGCACGTTGATCTTGCCTGCCAGCATCAGCAGCAGGCTGGCGCCCAGCGCCAGCGACACCGACAGGAACACGCCGATCAGCGTGTCTGGCGACAGCCCGGTGCGGTTGCGCAGGAAGTTGAGCAGGATGCCGAACAGCAGGCAATAGCCGAACAGGCTGCCGTAGGGCCCGGTGTAGGGCTCGCCCAGCAGAATGCCGACGGCTACGCCGGTCAGTGCGGCATGGCCCACCGCTTCGGAGAAGAAGGCAAAGCGCTTGACCACCACCAGGGTGCCCAGGCCCCCCAGCACCGGCCCGATCATCAGCCCGGCCAGCAGGGCATTGACCACGAAGCCATAGGCCAGTGCCTCGGGCAGATAGCCGGCGGTGGCCCAGTCCTGGACCAGTTGGCGGAATGCTTCAAAACTCATGATGCAAGGCTCTCGCTGCGCGGGTGGACGGAGAACAGCCCCAGCAGGCGCTCCGGGGTCAGGGCCTGAGCGGGTGGGGCGTCGAACAGCACCTTGCGGCTCAGGCCGGTCACTCGGTCGGCCAGGCGCAGCACGGCTTCCAGGTCGTGCTCGATCCACAGCACGGTGGTGCCAGCCTGGCGCCAGCGTTGCAGCAGCTGTTCGAACACCTGGATGCCGGCTTCATCAAGCGCCGACATCGGCTCGTCCAGTACCAGCAACTGCGGCTCGGGGATCAGCCCCTGGGCCAGCAGCACGCGCTGGCGTTCGCCGCCAGACAACGCGCCCATGCGCCGCCCGCGCTTGTCGAGCATACCGACCTGCGCCAGGGCCGCATCGATGGCCGGTTGCACGCGCCGGGACAGGCCGAGAAAGGCCGGGCGGCGCTGACACATGGCAGCCATGAAATCGTCGACGGTCATCGGCAGGCCACGGTCGAACTCCAGTGCCTGCGGCACGTAGCCGATCACTTCGCGTTCACCCGGCCAGTGCAGGGTCAGTTGGCCCTGGTGGGGCATCTGCCCGAGCAGGGTCTTGATCAACGAGCTCTTGCCACCGCCGTTGGGCCCGACGATGGCGTGCACGCTGCCGGCGGCCACGCTGAAGCTGACCTGTTCGAGGATGCGCGTGCGGCCCAGGGTCAGGTCGATGTCGGCGAACTCGATGCGTGGCCCGCTGGCTGCTACCAGGTTGGCGGCGGCAGTCATGCGCGGTTCTCCTGGATGGCGCGGACCACGGTGTCGAGGTTGCGCTTCATTTCCACTTCGTATTTTTCCTTGGTGTATTCGCCGTAGGAAATGTGCGTCAGTGGGTAAAGGCGCACGCCGGATTCACGCTGGATGGTTTCGACGTACGCCGACGGGAAGTCCATTTCCGAGAAGATCACCCGCACGTCCAGGGCCTTGAGCTGGTCGATGGTCTTTTTCAGCTGAGCCGGGCTGGGTTCGATGCCGTGGGCTGGTTCGACCACTGCAGTGACCTCGAGGCCGAAGTCGCGTACCAGGTAGTCGTAGGCAGCGTGGATGGTGGCAACCCGGAACGTGGCGCTTGGCGCTTCGGTGACCTTGGCCAGGGCCTCGGCCCGCAGGCCGCGCAGGCGCTTGGCATACGCACGGGCGTTTTGCGTGTACAGCTTGGCGTTGTCCGGGTCGAGCTTGCCCAGTTCGCGGGCGATGTTGTTGACCTGGGCGATGGTGGTGCTGATCGACAGGAAGGTGTGCGGGTTGACCACCTTGCCGGCGCCACGCGCGGCAATGCCGGTGGCCGCCAGCAGGGGTACGTTCTGGTTGGCCTCGATCGTGTTGATGCCGGGCTTTTCGCTGGCGGCGATCATGCGGTCGGCGAAGTCGTCATGGCCGACACCGTTGAGCACCACCACGTCCAGCGTGCCGATGCGCTTGATGTCCTCGGCGCGTGGCTCGTAGGCGTGGGGGTTGAAGCCTGCCGGAATCAGCGGCACCACCTCGGCCTTGTCGCCGACGATGTTGCTCACGTAGCTGTAGTAGGGGTGCAGGGTGATGCCGATACGCAGCGGCTTGCCGTTGTCGGCCAGCACCAGGGTCGGCAGGGCAAGGGCCACGAGCAGGGCGAGGGCGGAGCGGAACATGGGAGAGTCCTTCGGTTCAGTGACGGTGTTCGCGGGTAACCCCGGCGTCGTAGTGGCTGACCACCTGTTGCCAGCCGGCGGCGATCAATGCGGCCTGGCCGAGGTCGTCCGGGGGCACGGCGGCGCTGTCGCGGCGCAGCCAGACATCGGCTTGGCCGCTGCTGTCGGCTGGCAGAATCAACAGCAGGCTGCCGGCAACCTCTGGGGCCTGGCTGCGCCCCAGGTAGGCGCCGGCATCCAGCCATGACCACTGGTGCCCGCCGCGGCTCTGGCTGCCGACATCGACCACGAACGGCGGCAGGCCCTCTTCGGCCAGGGCCGGCACGCTGGGCGTGGCGGCGGTTTCTTCGCGCAGCAGCTGGATCTCGTCGAAGGCTACCCGCAGGTCGGTGTACAGGCCTTGCTCGGCGGCGGTAAGGTCGCGGCGGGCGTCGATCTGGTGGCTGGCAATGGCCTGTTCATCCTCACGCTCACCGCGCAGCAGCACCACACTGGCAGCGAGCACCACGATCAGCAGGCTGACCAGCAGCACATACAGGGTTTCGTGCCCGGCGCCGGCCGGGCGAATCACCTGGGCGCGGCTCATGGCTGCGGGATATCGGCGTAGTCGACTTCCACCACGTGCCCGGGGCCGGCGTCGAACAGCACGTAGAACTCGCCGTCAGGGCGCTTGAAGGTCAACGTCGAATCGTCGCCCAGCTTGCCGCCGACCAGCACTTGCTCGTCGTAACCGATCACATCCAGGGTCACCCCGGGGGCACCGCTGCCGTCCGAGAAGCCACCGGTGCATTTGACCTGGCCGCTGGCCAGCTCTTCGCACTCGCACATCGGGTTGTGCGCCAGGGCGGGGCTGGCGGCCAGCGCCAGCAGGGGCAGGGCGAGGGTGCGTAGCAGCTGTTTCATTTCTTGCCTCCTTGTTTTTCGAGCCAGGCCACGGTGGCCGGCGATGCCTTGGCGAGCGGGACCGACGCCTGGTGCATGCTGCCGTCCCAGCCTTCCAGGGTGATCCAGATCTGTGCGTCGGGCTTGGTGCGCGGCGGGATCGGCAGCGAGGTGCCCATGTTGTACGGCGCGCCGAAAAAAATCGTGCCGGCGGCTCGCAGGCTGCGCGGTTTGCCGATGCGCAGGTAGGCCGCCTTGACGTCCTTGACGCACGCCTTGCACAGCGCAGCGTTGAACGACTTGAAGTTGCCGGCCGGGCCGTCGGCGCGTGGCGGCTCGTCGCGCAGTTCGGCAAGGCTCAGGCTATAGGGGCCGACCTGGATGTCGCTGATCAGGTTGGCGCCCAGGCCGGCGTCGCCGCGAAACAGCCTGGCGTCGGCGAAGTACTTGGGCATGAAGCCCAGCGGAATGAGGATCAGCAGAATGTTCAGGTGAAACCGCCACTTCAGCCAGAACTGCTTCAGCGGGCTTGCGGGCAGGGCTTGGGCCTGGCTCATGGGTGCATCTCCACGGTGGTTTCACTGCGTGCCGCCCGCGGCGCCCGCTCGCTGCGCTTGATGGCGGCGGCGGTGGCCTGGGCGGTGCGTCTGGTCCAGATCAGCAAGCCGCTGAACACCATCATGGTGAGGACCAGACCGAAGAAGAACCACACCAGCTTGATCGGCAAACCGCCGAAGTCACCGGTGTGCAGCGGGCGCATGGACTCGGTGACGAACTCCAGGGCGGAGCGGTCGCTGATCTCGAACTGGCTGTCGACATTACGGGTGTAGGGGTTCACCGAGGCGCTCTGGAACATCAGCGGGTACCAGCCCGGCCCGGCCAGGGTGACATGACTGTAGGCGGTGGCTGGCAGCGAAATGAAGTTGATTTCCAGCCCCGGAATGGCCAGGCCGGCAATGCGCGCCGCTTCATCCAGGTCGATGCGCGGTGCCGGGCTGCCGTCCGCGGTTTGCGGTACGTCCTCACGGGCGATCACCGGCACGATGGGCCGGCTGGAAATTGTGATGTGGTTGTCGAACAGGATTGCCTGGATCAGGAACCAGGTGCCGGTGATGGAAATGACCGCAATGAACCAGATCGACCAGACCCCGGCCAGGCGATGCAGGTCGCCCCAGAAGATTCGCGAGCCATGGCCGGTGCGCACCGGTTTGAAGAAACCCTTCCAGAATTTCTTGTACACCACCAGCCCGGTGACCAGCGAAGCCAGCATGGGCAGGCCGAGCAGTGACACCAGATACCAGCCCCAACTGAAGCCATTGGTGAACGGCACCAGCCACCAGCCGTGCAGGGCGCGGGTGAAAGCCTCGAAGTTGAAGTCCGGGGTCTTGCCCTGGATGGCCCCGGTGTAGGGGTTTACATAAAGCGTCGGGCTGGTGCCGTCGGGCAGGGTCACGTTTGCTTTCACCGCAAAGTGCGAACCATCCGGCTGGCTCAGCCGTTCCACCACCATGTCCGGCTCGGCCTTGTTCAAGGCCTCCAGCACCTGCTGGAAGCTCATGCGCTGGACATCGGTATCGGGCTTGTTGGCACGCACGGCCGGGTCGGCCAACCAGACAATTTCCTGGCTGACCACGGCGAGCATGCCGGTAAAACAGACGATCAGCACAAAGAACCAGATCGGCAGGGCTAGCCAGCTGTGGACCAGGAACCACAGCCTGGATTTGGATTTTTTCGGTGATTTGGCCATCAGACGGTCTTCTGCAATGGGTGGTCGAGCGTGTGCCCAACCAAAGAGGGCTGTACTGATAAGGACGAATGAGAATCGAAAACCTGCCTTTTTAAATGCAAGCAAATGTTTCAAACGACAAGAGCCGGCCTGCGCACGAGGCGTCAGGCCGGCTTTTCGGTAGCTGGCGAAGGGGTCAGGCGCGGGTCATGGCCACTGCGGCTTGCGGCCTGCCGTGCAGTTGCGCCAGGTCGTGATACAGCGCCTGGCCGATTTCTGCTGCGCGCGCCGGCAGCACCGACAGCAGCGTATCGCTCAGCCCATGGCTGTTCTCGCAGAACCCTTGCAGGTACACCGAGGCCTGCAGGTCGGGGCTGGCCAGCACGCGGTAATGGCGGTCGACGCTGAAATCGTCCAGGTAGCCGGCCAGCGGCGCCAGCAGGTCGCGGTGCGAGCGGCGTTCGTAGCCGGTGGCCAGGATTACCGCATCGTAGCGGTGGGTTTGCTGCTGGCTGGTGGCCAGGTCGCGCAGGGTCAGCTCCAGCCCGTCGCGGGTGGCCACCACCGCCTCTACCTGGCGCCGGCACAGCACGTTGTGGCGGTGCTGGTGGGCGACTTTCTGCCGGTAGAGGATGCCGTAGATGCGCTCGATGAGGTTGAGGTCGACCACCGAGTAGTTGGTGTTGTGGTATTCGCCCAGCAGCTTGCTGCGCTGGTCGGCCGGTTCGTTGTAGACCAGGTCGGTGTAGTCCGGCGAGAAGATCTCGTTGACGAACGGGCTGTCGTCAGCGGGCTTGAGGGCGGAGCCGCGCAGGATCATGTCGACCTTGACCGACGGGTAGCTGTCGTTGAGGTCGATGAACGCCTCGGCGGCGCTCTGGCCAGAACCGATCACGGCAATGCGCATCGGTTTGCCGGCGCTGCACGGCAGCTTGTTGAGGCTGCTGAGGTACTGGGAATGGTGGAATACCCGCGGGTCGTCCTTGAACGCGCCGAACTTTTCCGGAATTTTCGGCGTGCCGCCGCTGCCGACCACCACCGAACGGGTACGGCGGCTGTATTCGCGGCCCTGTGCGTCGCGCGATACCAGGCGCAGGTGTTCGACCTGGCCGCCGTGCAACTCGGGTTCGATACGCAGCACTTCCTGGCCGTACACCGCCTGGGTGGCGAAATGCTCGGCGGCCCAGCGCAGGTAGTCGTTGTACTCCAGGCGGCAGGGGTAGAAGGTGCCGAGGTTGATGAAGTCGGCCAGGCGCTGCTTCTGGTGCAGGTAATTGACGAACGTGTACGGGCTGGTGGGGTTGCGCAGCGACACCAGGTCCTTGAGGAACGAGATCTGCAACTCGCTCTGGGTGGCCAGGGTCTCGCCGTGCCAGCGGTAGTCCTGCTGTTTGTCGATGAACAGCGCGTCGAGGGCATGGCCCTGGGACTCGGCGAGTTCCTCCAGGGCAATGGCCAAGGCCAGGTTGGAAGGGCCGAAGCCCACGCCGATCAGATCTTTGATGGTTTCCTGCTGTGCAGACTGGCTCATGGCTGCGATTCCCTGAATGGTCGAATGTGGACGCCCGCCGGGGCTCCGGCTCCTGCGCAAGTACAGATTGGAACGAGCCACCCGCGGGGGAATTTAAGGGGGCTAAAGAACTGCGTGGCGCGGCCGATAGGGGGGTTACGGCAGGGACCCAACTTCGAAGCAGGGAATCGACATGAGTGGAATTACGGCAGGCAACCTGATGATCAACGGCGTTTCAGCGCAGGCACTGAGCGCCACCGCCGCCACCGAGCGCGAGCAGGCCAGACAGGCCGGTGAGGCACTTGGCCCGTTGAGCGTGAGTAGCGACAGCATGAAGGTTTCGGCGGGTAGCCAGGCGCAACCTGCAGACAGTGAAGACAGCGGCGAATCGGAGTCGATGAAGGAACTGCGTCAGCTGATCAAGGATTTGCAGAAGCAGCTGGCCGAGGAACAGAAGCAGCTGGCTGCGTTGCAGAACAGCAAGATGGACGAGGCTGCCAAGACGGCCGCGATAGGGGCCAAGCAGGCGAGCATTGCCACCCTCAACGGGCTGATCCTCGCAGCGACCGCGCAGTTGCTGGAGCTGTTGCAGCAGGAAGGCGGCAGCAGCGCGGGCGGAATGGTCAGCGCCACGGCCTAGCTATTGACTGGCCACCCCACAGGGTCCCTGCTAAATCAGTAAGTTATGTGCAGTTCTATGAGAGCGGGTTCGAACCCGCTCCTGAAGGGGCGCCATGTCGGGCAACTACTCGGACGCCAGCCGGCTCTTGCTCTGGCGGTCCGACTTGTACTGCATGGCCACTGCCGGCGCCGGCTTGGCGCTGCCGGTTTCCAGCCACTGGCGCATACGGCTGGCATCGGCGAAGTGAGTGTACTTGCCGAAGGCATCAAGAATCACCATGGCCACCGGACGGTTGTCCATGCGGGTCAGCAGCACCAGGCAGTGCCCGGCTTCGTTGGTGAAACCGGTCTTGGTCAGCTTGATGTCCCAGTTGCTCTTGTTCACCAGGTGGTCGGTGTTACGGAAGCCCAGGGTGTAGTTGGGCTTGCGGAACGCCACGGTCTTTTCGCGGGTGGTCGACAGCTCGCTAAGCATCGGGTACTTGCGCGAGGCCATCAGCAGCTTGGCCAGGTCGCGGGCGCTGGACACGTTCTGGGTCGACAGGCCGGTCGGCTCGACGTAGCGGGTGTGTGCCATGCCCAGGCTGCGAGCCTTGGCATTCATCGCCTTGATGAACGCCGGATAGCCGCCGGGGTAGGCGTTGGCCAGGGTATTGGCCGCGCGGTTTTCCGACGACATCAGGGTAATCAGCAAGGTTTCGCGGCGGTCCAGTTGGCTACCCAACCGCACGCGCGAATACACGCCTTTCATTTCCGGGTTGTTGGCAATGGTCATGGTGAGCATCTCATCCATGGGCAGCTTGGCGTCCAGCACCACCATTGCCGTCATCAGCTTGGTCACCGAGGCAATCGGCACCACACGGTCGGCGTGGCTCGAATACAGCTCCTGGTTGCTGTTCAGGTCGATCAGCAAGGCGCTGCCTGAAGCAAGGTGCAGCTTGGAGGGGTCACGCTGGACCTGGGCCGGGGGTTGTGCAGCAGCGGTCGACGGAAGGGTCGCAGTACCTGTGAGCAACAGCAGCAGGCTGAGGATGGACAGGGATGTTTTCACGTTGAGGCTCACTAAAGGTTGGTATGTCGTTGGCTGTGCAAGGGTTTTCCCCCAAAAAACCGATGCATTGTGGAGTATGGCCCAAACGGTGTCGAATGCCTTATGACTAAAGGGCGCAAGGTGAAGGATATTTAATCCTGGCCTGAAATACCCGCCGGATCGGGACCGCGCAGCGGCCCCTTTTGCCGGGCTCAGGCATGCATCAGCGAGAGCTCGCTGATGATGCAGATCGAACCGTCATCAGCCGGTGTGGTATCGGTGTAGTCGAGCTGGTTGTACACCCCGCCATGAAACTCGAACAACTGCGGCGCCCAGGTGCTGTCCAGTTGCAGGTCGCCAGACGCGCCAGACACGCCGTTGCAACTGGCCGTGACGTTGACCACACCTGCGGCCGTGACATGGATGCTGACCTTGAACGCTGCCCCCAGCGCTACGCCTTTCAGCACCGTGGAGTTCACCGGATCGGCCTGGTTGTAGGTGCGCCGAAACCCCAAGGTGATATTGCCCTTGTTCCAGAACACCTTCACTGGCGGGCCGTCGTCCCCGCGCACGTGCATCTGGGCGATGACCACCTTCTGCGCTGCATTGACCTTGGTCAGCGTCATGGTCTGGCGATTCCAGTGGTCGCGGGCGCTGGACAGTGTCCAGCCTTGCGTTTCCGTCCACTCGCAGCGAGTCCTGTGCGTGCTTTTGCTGGAAGCGCCTTTGGTGGGGGCAGAGAACTGGATCGAGCCATCGCCGAGCACCTTGACGATGCCAGGAAACCGCACGACCGCTTCGGCACCGTTGAGCTCGAGGGCTACAGGGTTGGTTGCGGATACGGCCACCGGGGTGGCGATGGTGAGTTTGCTGATGTCTACGGTCATGGGAGCTCCTTGCGAAATACGGAGGATGGACGACGAAATGTGCGAGCGGCCACGGACGGGCTGCGTTAGAAAAGTTAGCCGTACGCTAAATAATCGTCAATAGCCCGTAGCTAAAATAATTTCGCGTGGCGATAAATTGCCCGCTGGCAAATTTTCTGTTGATAGGGGCTTTACGCTGGTTTCGGCGGTGAGATAAGCTTTCCCTGGCTACTGTACAAATATACAGATATCAGGATGAGGCTATGTCATATCACATGAAGTCGGCGCCCGAGCTACGCCAGGAAATGACCGGTATAGAGCGGCTGAGCCTGCGGGTGTCGTCGATGATCAACCATCCGCTCGCACAGACACAGCGTTGGGTGCTGGTCCATCGCCTGGATACCGACGGTGATGCGGAGTGGGACGAGGTGATGGGCCTGCTGTCGGAAACGCCCGAACTGGACCTTACCTTCAACGACGATGACAGCGTCACGGTGCGCTGGCAGCGCAGCAGCGTAGAAGCGCGCGACGACGTTATCGTCGAGCAGGGCAGCGACCAAGGGGCGCCTTTCTGATCATCAGCAAAAGCCCGTCGGGTTGGCGGGCTTCGTACTAGACCAGGTGTGCATTCCACACCAGCAGCACCCTGGCCTGGATATACGTCTCTTCACGGCGAATCATGCGGTCCTTGTGGCGGGTATTATCGGAAATCATCTCGAAGTGATCCTCGTCCGCAATCTGCAGCCGCTTGATGTAGATATGGTCACCCCAGGAGAAGAAGTAGATCCCGTCACCCACGAACTCGCGGATACTCACGTCGACGATCAGCGGGTCGCGGTGCTTGATGGTCGGCTCCATCGACTGGCCCCAGCCGGTGACCATCTTCAGGTGATGGTGCTCGCTGAACGCCACGCCCAGTTCGCGCAGATGGCTTGGGCTGACCCGTACATCGGTGAACATCTCGGGGTAGTCGTGGGGGATCTGGCCGCCGCCCATGGCCGCCCTTACGTCGTAGTGCGCGATCCACACTTCGTCACCAACCAGACCGGGCCGAGCCCGCTCAGCCTTCACCAGGGCAGCGTCGCCCGGTTCCTCTGCGGCGGCCAGCAGCCTTTGTCGGGTTACCTCGGAAATGCCTTTGCCGCTTCTGGCCAGCATCTGTTTGACCAGGTCGGCGGCAGACAACTTGCTGTCGACCTCGATCACTGGCTGTGCCTGGCCGGCGGGCGTCATCGCGTCGAACCAGCCCCGCGGCAAGCCTTCGATGCCCTCGATGCGCCGCGCCACGTCATCGCCCAGGTTCTTGGCGGTCTTGTCCGAGAGGATCTGGCTGAGGTGCGCAGGCGCCATTCCCCAGCGCTCTGCGCAGAGTCCCTTGCGCTGGCTGCCGATCAGCTTCACCAGGTTGTGCTTGCGAATTTCGTAGATATCCATAGGTGGAAGCATGCCAGTGTTTAGCTCGTTGCTAAATGGGCGCAAAGCTAAAATGGTGGTTGTGGTGAAATTAGCTGTAGGCTAAATTAAACCTGCAAACAAGGAAAGCCATCGAGACATTTTTCTCCAGGGCTGCTGACATCATCATGCGCAAAGAGGTTTACATGGACCCGACTGACCTCGGCCCGGGCACGGTTACTTGGCTGGGCGGTACAGGCACTGTGTTGCTGGGTGCATTTTTGTGGCTGCGCAAGTGGCTGTCGAGGGATGCCGCCGAGCGCGCGATGGACGCTGCGGATATCGCCGTGGTGCGCCGCCTCACTGAACTGCTCGATATCGAGCGCGACGCGCGTCGGGAGGCGCAAGCCAGGGCTGACCAGTTGGCCAGGGAGCGTAACGAGCTGGTGCTGACGGTGGGGCGGTTGCAGGGCAAGGTCGTGGCCTTGACCGGCCAGGTGAGCCGCAGTTCCCAGCCCTGAAGCCACGCCACCGGCTACCGGCAAGCAGCAAAAAAAAAGCCCGCCAGAGGGCGGGCCAGAAGGGCTTGGGGAGCAACACACAACAAATTCGGGTCAGGCAACCATAGTGCCTGGCTGCAACTGTTCAACCAATGCCTGGGCCGAGGCCAGGGTTGGCATCGGGCCGCTCACGGCTTCGCCGTTGCGCATCAGGTACCAGCACGCCAGCAGGCCCTGCTCACGCAATGAAACGGGGACAGCGCTGCCGACAACGGACATGATATGGATAGTGGCCATGGGGACCTCCTGTAGAACATGGCCCTACCATACGCAGCAGCCGGACGGGTTTGAAATCAACGCTGTCGATAGTGGTCATTAGTTCTATCAACCGTTACCAGCGCGGTGGGCCGTAGTACACCGGCGGCGGGCCATAGTAAGGGCGGTAGCCGGGCGGCGGTGGCGCCGGCGCGTAGTACGGCTGGTAGTACACCGGCTGGGGTGGCGGCTGCACGTACACGGGTGGCGGCGCGTAATAAACGGGCTGGCGCTCGACGTAGACGGTGCGGTCATGCCCACCATGAACCGTCGCCCCGACCACCGCGCCAACCACCGCCGCGCCCAGCAGAGGGCCCGGCCCATACCAACCACCACCGCCATGGCCGCCGCCGTGGGCGGCAGCAGGCCCGCTGATGGCCAGGGCACCGGCCAGCAGCACGATTCCGGGAATGTAACGGTTCATGGAACAACCTCGCAGTAAACCCCACTCTCGGGGCCTCATTACTATGACTCCGGTCTCTGTAAGCTGAGCACAGGGGAACGGTAAAGGTTGTGTAAGGGACGACCAGCGGTTAGCTCTGTTAGGGTGAACAAACGATTCAGTCATGACAAAGGAGCAGGTTATGTCGACAACTCCCAGCAGGGACACGGTGCTGTGCATTTCCCTGGCGGGGCGCCCTGGCACTTTCGGTGTGCGCTTTCACAATCACCTGTACCAGCAGTTGGGCCTGGATTTCTACTACAAGGCCATGCGCACCGATGACCTGCCGGCGGCGATAGGGGGCATCCGCGCGCTGGGTATCCGCGGCTGTGGAGTCTCGATGCCTTACAAAGAAGCCTGCATGGCCCTGGTCGATGAAATCGACCCGTCTGCGGCGGCCATCGAGTCGGTCAATACCCTGGTCAACACCGATGGTCACCTGAAAGCCTACAACACTGATTACCTGGCAGTGCGCCAATTGCTGGCGCAACACCAGGTGGACCCCGGCACCGCTTTTGCCTTGCGCGGTAGTGGCGGTATGGCCAAGGCGGTGGCCAGCGCCTTGCGCGATGCGGGCTTCACCGAGGGCATCATTGTCGCGCGCAACGAACAGGCCGGGCGGCAGCTGGCGGATGTCTGCGGTTACCGTTGGGTGGCGGAGCTGGGTGACCGCTGCCCGCCAATGCTGATAAATGTGACACCGGTGGGAATGGCAGGCGGGCCGGAGGCTGACCAGCTGGCGTTTTGCGAAAACGCCATTGCCGCGGCGGAGCGGGTGTTCGACGTGGTGGCCATGCCGGCGCAGACACCGTTGATCCGCCGCGCGCAGGCGTTGCGCAAGCCGGTTATCACCGGGCTCGAGGTGATCGCGCTGCAGGCGCTGGAGCAGTTCGTGCTGTATACCGGGGTGCGGCCGACATCAGCGCAGGTAGATGCGGCGGTGGCCTACGCCCGGGATATCTGACTTACCCGAGCTGGCCCTGTCGCGGGCAAGCCTGAATGCCAGTCAGTTAAGGCTTGCCCGCGAAGTAGCCAGCGCTGGCAAAAACAGCCTCAGAATACCTTCTGCCCGTCATCCAGCTGCTGGTCGACCAACGCCCGGCCATGGGCCAGCGACACATGCTGGGCATTCTCAAGGTCGGAGAAGAACTTCATCGGCATCGACATGCGCTTGCTGGTGTGCCCGTCCGGCGCGGTGATAAGACAGCCCGCGGCATAGGGCAGGGGGGAGTCGGGATGGGGCATCACGCTGGCGGTGATGGTGTGCTTGCGGTATTCACAGTGAAGAGATTGCATCGTCCTTACCTCGCTGTGGCATGTGAAGCAGTTACCTTCATATACCACAGCAAGCGGCCGGGAGTTCCCGGGCCGACGAGCGAGCCGCGCTGACGCTTAGCCTTTGAGCTCGGTCGGCTGGATCACTTCGACCCAGTAACCATCCGGGTCCTTGACGAACGCCAGGTGGTTCATGCGCCCGTCCTGCAGGCGTTTCTGGAACGGCACGCCCAGTGCCTCGAAGCGTGCGCAGGCTTCGCGCACGTCAGGTACCGAAATGCAGATGTGGCCGAAACCGCGCGGGTCGGTGTTGCCGTTGTGATAGGCAAACTCGGCATCGTTTTCGGTGCCGTGGTTGTGGGTCAGTTCCAGCACGCCGGGGATCGATTTCATCCACTGGTGGCGTGCGGCGTCATCGGCGGGGATCTGCGCCGGGTCGACCAGGGCCAGGAAGTACAGGCTGAAGGCGGCTTCGGCGAAGTCGCGCTTGTCCACCAGGCGGAAGCCCAGCACGCGGGTGTAGAAGTCCAGGGACTTCTCGATGTCCTTGACCCGCAGCATGGTGTGGTTGAAGACGAACTGGGCGGTGGCGGTATCCGGTTGTGCGGTGACACCCGGCAGGGTTTGCAGATCGTGCAGGCTCATGGGAACTCCTGAGGCAGGGCCGGGCGCAGGGCACCGGCAAAACAGACAGGCTGGCCATGATACGGCAGTGCGCCGATTGCGCAAACGAAAGCGCCCTGCACAAGGCAGGGCGCTGGAATTAGAGGCCCGCATGTGCGGGCGCGTGGGGTCGCTAGTCCTTTAGCTGTCTCGATACTGAGCCAGCCGTTGTGAAAAAAGTGTGAAGCCCATGTGCACGTTTCATCAGCGTACCCAGCTTTCTACGGTGGCGCCCCCGTACTCTTCCTTCCAGGCCTTGAGCCCGCGGTGGTTGCCACCCTTGGTCTCGATCCGCTCGCCGGTGTGCGGGTTCTGGTAAACCTTCACCACGCGCGGGCGGCGCTGTTGCTTGGGCGCTGCGCTGGGGGCCCGGCTGACCGCCTTCGGGTCGAGGATGGCGATGATATCGCGCAGGCTCTTGTCATAGCTTTTCATCAGGCCGACTAGTTTCTGCTCGAATTCGATTTCGCGTTTGAGGCCGGCATCCTTTTTAAGCGTTTCCAGTTGCGCCATCTGTTCCTGGAGCGCTTTTTCGGCAGCACGAAACTCTGCAAGTCTGGACACTGTATTCACTCCTGTACGTCAGTCGTGGCAGGGCGTGACGAACATTGAAGAAGCATAAAAAAACGCCGGCCACGCGGGTGGGTTACGCTGTTCGCTGATACCGAGTGTAGTCATTCATCGGTACTGGGTAAACTGCTAACTTTTTGCAAGTAGGGTGGGAACTTTCCTAGTTTTGCGGGCGGTAACTTTCGGAATTTCGCGGCATCACCCACGGGCGGATCTAGACCATGGTCCAATTGCCCGTGGCAGACGCCTTGCGCGACAATTTCAGATAATGGCCGGCGAATGTTCGGCCCTGTCGCAGTACCGTGGCCAGCGTGTGCCACAGGTTGTTAACTCGCCCTTGATTCTGGATGTTTCCTCGCATGTTTGCCCCTTTTCCTCTCGCCCCCGGGCGTCGTGTTGCCGGCCTGTTCCTGTTGTGTGCCGGCGTCAATGCCCAGGCTGCCGGTTTTCTTCAAGACAGCACTGCCAAGGTCGAAGCACGCAATGTCTATTTCAACCGGGATTTCCGAGACGGCCATAGCAGTTCCAGCCAAGGCGCTTCCAAGCGCGAAGAATGGGCGCAAGGCTTCATCCTCAATGTGCAGTCTGGTTTTACCCAGGGGCCGATAGGTTTTGGCGTGGATGCGCTGGGCATGTTTGGCTTCAAACTCGACTCCAGCCCCGGCGACAGTAACAGCGGCCTGTTGCCGTCCTCCGGACACGACCCACGCCACTCCGCCGACCAGTACGCAAAGATGGGCCTTGCCGCCAAGGTCAAGGTTTCCAGCACCGTGCTCAAATACGGCGCAATGATGCCGGATATGCCGCTGGTCAAGTATAACGACGGTCGTCTGCTGCCGACCATGTTCCACGGCGCCATGCTGACCTCCGAAGAACTGCATGACCTGAAGTTCACCCTGGCGCGCCTGGACAAATACACTGCTCGGGACTCCACCGACCGCCAGGACATTCGCCTGCATTGCAAGAACAAGCGCTATGCCTGCGATACCGAGGCCGACCACTTCGACGTGGCCGGGGTCGATTACCGCTTCAACGAGCGCTTCAGTGCCCAGTACCAGGTGGCCAAGCTGGAGAATATCTACCGTCAGCACTTCCTCGGCCTGGTGGCCAGCCAGCCATTGGCGGTGGGTAGCCTGTCGGCCGACCTGCGTGTGATCAAGAGTGACGATATCGGCAATGCCCGCGCCGGTGCAATCGACCACCGTGCCTTCAGCGGCATGCTTGGCTACAGCCTGGGCGGCCACAAGCTCAGTGCAGGCTGGCAGCGCATGTATGGCGACAGCGCCATGCCCTACCTGGACGGCAGCAACCCGTACCTGGTCAACTACGCTCAGGTCAACGACTTCGCTGCCGCCCAGGAGCGCTCCTGGCAAGTGCGCTATGACTATGACTTCAAGGCACTGGGTGTACCCGGCCTCACCTTCTTTACCCGCTATATCAACGGTGACCATATTCAGGTGCCGGGCAGCAGCGCCGAAGGCAAAGAATGGGAGCGCGACACCGAGTTCAAGTACCAGGTGCAAAGTGGCACGTTCAAGGACGTCAGTGTGCGCCTGCGAAACTCCACTTATCGCAGCAACTATGAAAAGTGGGCGCGGGACATGGACGAAACCCGAGTGATCGTCAGCTACAACTTCTCGATCCTGTAACCGGGCGCTTTGCCAAATACCGGCAGCCGCCTGACAATGGCGGCTGGTTCTGGAAGGGCAGGGCAATGAAAGACCTGTTGTTGATCGGCATCGGCCCGGGTGACCCGCGGCAGATTACTTATGAGGCAGTCGATGCGCTGCGCAAGGCCAGCGTGTTCTTCGTGCTCGACAAGGGCCCTGACAAGGACGAACTGGTGGGCCTGCGCAAGGCCATCCTGCAACGCTACCGACCAGAGGGCGGCTATCGCCTGATACAGGTGGCCGACCCGCTGCGCGATGGCCAGGCGGCTGACTATCTGGGCGCTGTGCAGGGCTGGCACCGCCAACGTGCGGCGCTGTATGCCCAGCTGATCGATCAGGAGGTCGGCGCCGGCGAAACCGGCGCCTTTCTGCTGTGGGGCGAGCCAGGCCTGTATGACAGCACCTTGCGCATCCTCGACCTGGTCCGCGAACGCGGGGTATCGCTGCGCTTGCAGGTTATCCCTGGCATCAGCAGCGTGCAGGCCTTGGCGGCGCGCCATCAGGTACCGCTAAACCGTATCGGCGAGCCGCTGGTCGTGCTGCCCGGGCGGCGCCTGGCCGGGCTGGGGGCTATCGACAATGTGGTGGTCATGCTCGACGGGCAGTGTGCCTTTGCGCAGCTGGATGACCCGGCGTTGGTGATCTACTGGGGCGCGTATCTGGGGACCGCGGATGAACTGCTGATTGCCGGGCCGTTGCAGGGGGTGAAGGCGCAGATCCTGGCCGTGCGCGAGCGGGAGCGGCAGCGCAAGGGGTGGATCATGGATACCTACCTGCTTCGCAGGGAGCTGTAAGCGTTGTTCCCAGTCCCCGCGAAGCAGGCGGCACCGTTGTTACGGTGCGCCCAGAATCGCCACCACCTTGTCGCGCAACTGGTCGATGCTGAACGGCTTGCCGATCAGGTGCATGCCTTCGGGCACATTCAGGTTTTCGGCATAACCGCTGGCAAACAGCACCGGCAGCAGCGGGCGCAGCTCGCGCGCTTTGTCCGCCAGTTCTTCGCCGCGCATGTCGGGCAGGCCGACGTCGGTCATCATCAACTCCAGCGACTGGGCCGGGTCTTCGAGAACCGTCAGCGCGGCATTAGCGTCTGCCGCCTCGATGACCGCGTAGCCCAATTCGTCGAGCACTTCGACCATCAGCATACGTACGATGTCGTCGTCTTCGACTACCAGAAGGGGCATGGTTGGGATCCTGTGCAAAATGAATGTCTTTAATCTGTGCACCGCATGGCAGCAGAAGTTCCCGAGGATACCGATCCCTGCAATCAGATGGAACGATTGGCGCCTGCCACCTTCAAATACTGGCTAAATGCCCCGCCAGACACGTCAAAGCTGGTTAGACTCGCTTAACAGGACGGCAGTGGCGGATAACAATAACGATTGATCGGCCACACTTTTCAATGGACTTTTCTTGCTCGGGCGTTTTCACATGATTCAAGCAGCCTCGATAGACCAGCGTAGCTTTCGCAAGCTGTTGAGCCGCAACATCGGCTTGCCCTTGGGCGTGGGCCTGCTGGGGGCCGTGGCGTTTGTCGCGGTCATCAACTACCTGCTTTCGGCCATGCAGTGGGTCGAACACACCGACCGGGTGATCGGCAATGCCAACGAAACGGTCAAGCTGTCGATCGACATGGAGACCGGCATGCGCGGGTTTCTGATTACCGGGGACGAGAGTTTTCTTGACCCGTACGAAGTAGCCAAGCCGCGCATTTTCAGCAGCCTGCACGGCCTGCGCGGCATGGTTGAAGACAACCCGCAGCAGGTCGACCGCATCGACCGGCTGATTGCGCTGCAGCAGGCCTGGAATGATTTCGGCAACGACATGATTGCCCTGCGCCGCAATGAAGGGCCCTATCGCGAACTGGTGGGCAATGGCCGCGGCAAACGCCTGACCGACGAAATTCGCAAGGAGTTCGACAGCTTCGTCACCACCGAGCAGCAGCTGCGCATGGCCCGCAACGACAAGGTCAGCAGCGTCACGGTAACCGCGATCTCTGCGTTCGTGCTGTTGATTGTGGGCCTCAGTGCGTTGCTGGCCTATCTGGGCCGTCGAGACCTGCTGGCGTTGTCCGAAAATTATGACCAGAACCTCAAGGCCCAGCAGCGCTCCGCCGAACGGCTGGAGCACCAGGCCTGGTTGCGTAATGGCCAGACTCAGCTGGCACAGCAGGTGCTGGGCCAGCTCACCCTGCCCATGCTGGGCGACAACATCCTGCGGTTTTTTGCGACATACCTGGGCAGTGTGGTCGGCGCGGTTTACGTGCGCGACGAGCATGGCCGCCTGGTGCGGGTAGCCTGCTATGGCCTGAGCGCCGAGGAGCAGGGGCGCGAGCAGGTGCATGGTGACCATCATGGCCTGCTGGCACAGTCGGTGCGAGAGGGCCGCCTGCTGCGCCTGGAGGACCTGCCCGAGGATTACTACCAGCTCAGCTCCGGCTTGGGCAGCGGCCTGCCGCGCAGCGCGCTGTTGATGCCGGCCATCGAGGATGGGCAGATCAACGGCGTGGTCGAACTGGGCTTCCTGCGCCCGCTGCACGAACGCGACGATGAGCTCCTGGAGCGCGTCGCCGGCAACCTCGGCATGTCCATCGAAAGCGCTCGTTACCGTCAACGCCTGCAAGAGGTGCTGGCGGAGACTCAACAGCTCAACGAAGAGCTGCAAGTGCAGCAGGAAGAGCTGAAAACCGCCAACGAAGAGCTCGAAGAGCAATCGCGTGTGCTCAAGGAGTCCCAGGCCCACCTGGAAACCCAGCAGGCAGAGCTGGAGCAGACCAACGAGCAATTGTCCGAGCGCACCGAGGCCCTGGACCGCAAGAACGACGAGCTGGTCCAGGCCCAGGAGCAGTTGCAGGCGCGCGCCGACGAGTTGCAGCGCTCGAGCAAGTACAAGTCCGAGTTCCTCGCCAACATGTCCCATGAGCTGCGCACCCCGCTGAACAGCTCGCTGATCCTGGCCAAGCTGCTGGCAGAGAACGGCGACGGCAACCTCAGCGAAGAGCAGGTCAAGTTTGCCGAGTCCATCTATTCGGCCGGCAACGATTTGCTCAACCTCATCAATGACATCCTCGACATTGCCAAGGTCGAGGCAGGCAAGCTGGAGGTGCGGCCAGAGACCACCCAGGTCGAACGCCTGGTCGAAGGCCTGCGCGGCATGTTCGAGCCGCTGGCCGGGCAGAAGGGCCTGAGCTTCCAGGTGACAGCCGAGCCCAAGGTGCCAGCCACACTGTTCACCGACCGCCAGCGCCTGGAGCAGATCCTCAAGAACCTGCTGTCCAACGCCATCAAGTTCACCGAGCGTGGCCAGGTCAGCCTGAACATCGGCCACCAGCCAGGTACCGGTATCGTGTTTGAGGTGCGCGATTCCGGCATTGGTATCGCTGCCGACCAGCAACAGGCCATTTTCGGCGCCTTCCACCAGGTCGATGGCACCAGCAACCGCCGGTATGGCGGTACCGGCCTGGGGCTGTCGATCTCCCGCGACCTGGCCCATCTGCTGGGCGGACAGATCAATGTGGACAGCAGCCCGGGCAAAGGCAGCGTGTTCAGCCTGATCCTGCCAGAACGCTACGAGACCGCCGGGCAAGACGTCGAGCCCCTGAGCCTGCGCCCGGCCGTGGATACCCTGCCACCCGCGCCGCAGTCGCCGGTGGCGATGGCGCCGAAACGCCCGGCGCTGGCCTTTGTCGATGACCGTGAGCGCGCGCCGTTCGATAACCGCTGCATCCTGGTGATCGAGGACGAGCCGAACTTTGCTCGCATCCTTTTCGACCTGGCCCACGAACTGGGTTACAGCTGCCTGGTAGCGCACAGCGCCGATGAAGGTTTCGAGCTGGCCGCCCAGTACATCCCCGATGCCATCCTGCTGGACATGCGCCTGCCCGACCATTCCGGCCTGACCGTGCTGCAGCGCCTGAAGGAGCAGGCCGGCACCCGGCACATTCCGGTGCATATCATTTCTGTCGAAGACCGGGTCGAGGCCGCCATGCACATGGGCGCCGTCGGCTACGCGGTCAAGCCCACCAGCCGTGAACAGCTCAAGGAAGTGTTCGCCCGCCTGGAGGCCAAGCTGACGCAGAAGCTCAAGCACATCCTGCTGGTGGAAGACGACGACCTGCAGCGCGAGAGCATTGCCCGCCTGATCGGCGACGACGACGTCGAGATCACCGCCGTGGGCATGGCCCAGGATGCCCTGGCGCTGCTGCGCGAGAACATCTACGACTGCATGATCATCGACCTCAAGCTGCCGGACATGCTCGGCAACGAGCTGCTCAAGCGCATGACCGCCGAAGATATCCGCGCCTTCCCGCCGGTGATCGTGTATACCGGGCGCAACCTGACCCGCGAAGAAGAAGCCGACCTGCTCAAGTACTCGCGGTCGATCATCATCAAGGGCGCGCGCTCACCGGAGCGCCTGCTCGATGAAGTGACGCTGTTCCTGCACAAGGTCGAATCGCAACTGTCCAACGAACGCCAGCGCATGCTCAAGACCGCACGCAGCCGCGACAAAGTGTTCGAGGGCCGCAAGATACTGCTGGTGGACGACGACGTGCGCAATATCTTCGCCCTGACCAGCGCCCTGGAGCACAAGGGCGCGATCGTCGAGATCGGCCGCAACGGCCGCGAGGCCATCGAGCGCCTGGAACAGCATGACGACATCGACCTGGTGCTGATGGATGTGATGATGCCGGAAATGGACGGTTTCGAGGCTACCCGCCTGATCCGCCAGCAACCGCGCTGGCGCAAGCTGCCGATCATCGCCGTGACCGCCAAGGCCATGAAGGATGACCAGCAGCGTTGCCTGCAGGCCGGTGCCAATGATTACCTCGCCAAACCGATCGACCTGGACCGCCTGTTCTCGTTGATCCGTGTATGGTTGCCGCAACTGGAGCGAATTTGACTAGCGAACGTAACACCGACATCGAAATCCGCTTGCTGATCGAGGCCATCTACCTCAAGTACAGCTACGATTTCCGCAATTATTCCGGCGCTTCGATCAAGCGCCGGATCCTGCATGCGCTGCGCCAGTTCGATTGTCTGACGGTGTCGGCGCTGCAGGAGCGCGTGCTGCACGACCCGGGCATGTTCATGCAGTTGCTGCAGTACCTGACGATTCCGGTCAGCGAGATGTTCCGCGATCCGGGCCACTTCCTGGCGCTGCGCAACGAGGTGGTGCCGCTGCTGCGCACCTGGCCATCGATCAAGGTGTGGATCGCCGGTTGCAGCACGGGCGAAGAGGTGTACTCGATGGCGATCCTGCTGCGTGAGGAAGGCCTGCTCGAGCGCACCATCATCTATGCCACCGACATCAACCCGCACTCGCTGGACAGGGCCAAGCAGGGCATCTACTCGATGCAGAGCATGCACGAGTATGCCGAAAACTATCGCCTTGCCGGCGGCCGCCGAGACTTTTCCGAGTACTACACGGCAGCCTATGGCAACGCCATCATGGACAGCACCCTGCGCGAGAACGTGACCTTCGCCGACCACAGCCTGGCCACCGACAGCGTGTTTTCCGAAACCCAGTTGGTGTCGTGCCGCAACGTGCTCATCTATTTCAACAAGGAGCTGCAGGATCGCGCCCTGGGCCTGTTCCACGAGTCGCTGTGCCACCGCGGCTTCCTGGTGTTGGGTAGCAAGGAATCGGTGGACTTTTCCGCCTACAGCGAGCGCTTCGAGCCGCTGGTCAAGCCCGAACGGATCTACCGCAAGTCATGAACGGTGTACGCGCGGTGGTGATCGGCGCCTCGGCGGGCGGGGTGGCGGCCCTGTTCACCGTGCTGGGCGCGCTGCCAGCCAATTTTGCCATCCCGCTGGTGTGCGTGCTGCACCTGCCCGATGACCGCCACAGCCAGCTGGCCGAGGTAATGCAACGCCGCTTGCGCCGGCCGGTGGTTGAAGCGCGCGACAAGCAAGCGCTATGCGGCGGGCAGATCTACGTGGCCGGGCCAGGCTACCACCTGTCTGTGGAACGCGATTTCAGCCTGTCGTTGAGCCAGGAGCCGGCGCTGCATTTCTCCAGGCCGGCGATCGATTACCTGTTCATATCCGCGGCCGATGCCTACGGCGCCGGCCTGCTTGGCGTGCTGCTCACAGGCGCCAATGAAGACGGTGCCCAAGGGCTTGCCTATATCAAGAACAATGGGGGCCGGACCATCGTCCAGGACCCCCGTGACGCACAGGTGGCGTTGATGCCCGAGGCCGCCCTGGCCCTGCACCAGCCCGACCATATTCTTTCTCTGAGTGGCATCGGGCAGTTGCTCGCGGCCCTGGAACCCAGCGCATGCTAAGCCCCACCATCGCCAAACTGCTGATCGTCGACGATCTGCCGGAAAATCTGCTGGCCCTCGCCGCCCTGATCCAGGGCGAGGACCGCGAGGTGCACCAGGCCCAGTCTGCCGAAGCCGCGTTGTCGCTGTTGCTCGAACACGAGTTCGCCTTGGCCATTCTCGACGTGCAGATGCCAGGCATGAACGGCTTCGAGCTGGCCGAACTGATGCGTGGCACGGAAAAGACCCGCAATATACCCATCGTCTTCGTCACCGCCGCCGGGCGCGAGATGAACTATGCCTTCAAGGGCTACGAAAGCGGCGCGGTGGACTTCCTGCACAAGCCGCTGGAGACCATGGCGGTCAAGAGCAAGGTGTCGGTGTTCGTCGACCTGTTCCGCCAGCGCAAAGTGCTCGACCGCCAGTTGCAGGCGCTGGAACGCAGCCGCCAGGAGCAGGAGCTGCTGCTGGCCCAGCTGCAGACGGCGCGGGGCGAACTGGAGCATGCCGTGCGCATGCGCGACGATTTCATGTCGATTGTGTCCCATGAGGTGCGCACCCCGCTCAATGGCCTGATCCTGGAAACCCAGCTGCGCAAGCTGCACCTGTCGCGGGGCAATCTGGAGGCGTTCATGCCTGAAAAGCTGCAGGCCATGGTCGAGCGCGACGAGCGGCAGATCAACAGCCTGATCAGGTTGATCGAGGACATGCTGGACGTTTCGCGCATCCGCACCGGCAAGTTATCGTTGCGGCCAAAAGTGTTCGACCTCAGCCAGCTGGTTGGCGGGCTTGTGGAAAACTTCACTGCCCAGGCCGCGGCGCTGGACACGCACATCGCCATTCAGCGCTGCGAGCCGCTGCGCGGTGAGTGGGACGAATTCCGGATTGAGCAAGTGGTGGCCAACCTGTTGTCCAATGCATTGCGATACGGTGAACGCCAGCCGGTGCACGTGCGCGTGTTCCGCCAGGACGACCAGGCCTGCGTACAGGTGCAGGACCACGGCATCGGTATCTGCGCGGCCAACCAGCAGCGGATCTTCCAGCAGTTCGAGCGGGTCGCGACGCAGCAGGCCAGCGGCGGGTTGGGCCTGGGGCTGTATATTTCGGAACAGATCGTCAACGCCCACGGCGGGCGGATACTGGTTGAAAGTGAAGTGGGTAAAGGGGCCACCTTCACCTTGCAATTGCCGCTGGCGACACGTGAACAACAAAACGACCAGGCTCGGGCAACCTCTGCGTAAGCCTGGGGTCTGATGGCCAACTGTAAGAATTTCAAGGCGTTAACATGAGTGAAGATGCACAAGACGTGGTGCTGGTGGTCGAGGACGAACCAGCGATCCGGATGATTTTGCGTGATTACCTGTCAGGCGAGGGCTACCACGTGCTGGTGGCGGAAGATGGCGAACAGGCATTTGCCATTCTGGCGAGCAAGCCGCACCTGGACCTGATGGTGACGGATTTTCGCTTGCCGGGTGGCATCTCCGGCGTGGAGATTGCGGAACCTGCGGTGAAGCTGCGACCGGATCTGAAGGTGATCTTCATCAGCGGTTATCCGGCCGAAATTCTCGAGTCCGGCAGCCCGATCGCCCGCACGGCGCCGATCCTGGCCAAGCCGTTTGACCTGGATACCTTGCATGAGAAGATTCAGGATCTGTTGCGCTGATCGCGGGTGAAGCCCAGACGGGGATCGCATAAGGGCTGACAGGTGCTTGCCACAACGTATTCAGCGCCTATGAGATCGAGCGCCGCGCGCGCGGCGCTCGATCTCATAGGCGCTGAATATGTCTAGGCGAACACTTGTCAGCCCTCAACCCTGCATCAGCAGCGGTCCGGCGATCCGATTTACCCGCGAAAAGACCGGAACAGGCTAGCCCAGGGTCCGCTCCAGCCCCCCCACCAGCATGCTCTCCATCAACCCCACCCCCTGCTCCTCGGGCAGTGCCCTGAACAACCCCGGCAACTGGTTCAGCAGCGTCGCCACCACATGCGCCGTGGCCACCCAGGCCTCGCCCTGCAATTTCGCCTGTGGCGCAATCAACCGCAGCAACCCCGCCTCATAACGCGCACGCAACAAGCCCAGGTGCGCCTGCTGAGCTTCGCTCAGGCAACAGAAGTCCCGCTCTGCCAGGCGAAACTGCAGCGGCCGCTCGGCATGCAACTGCCAGTGTGCGGCAATCAGGCAGCTCAACGCCGACGCCCCACGGGCCATGGCCCGACGGCCCTGGTCCAAGGTCGCCTGCAGTTCCTCGAACAATTCCTCGATCAGGTCGTACAGCAGGTCCTGCTTGCTCGGGAAGTGGTGGTACAGCGAGCCGGCGGTCAGCCCCACATGGGCCGCCAGCTCGCGCATGCTCACCTGGCCAAAGCCCTTTTCGGCGAATAGCGCCATGGCCCGGTCGCGTCGCTCCTCGAAGTTGGCACAGCGCATTGCGGCATTGACCGGCGGCATGGTGCCTGCTCCTCAATAGGTGAAGAAACCGCGGCCGCTCTTGCGCCCCAGCCAACCGGCCGCGACCATTTCCTTGAGCAGCGGGGCAGGGCGGTACTTGCTGTCGTTGAAGCCTTCATGGAAGGCCTCCATGATCGCCAGCAAGGTATCCAGGCCGATCAGGTCAGCCAGGGCCAGCGGGCCGATCGGCTGGTTGCAGCCCAGGCGCATGCCGGTGTCGATGTCCTCGGCACTGGCCAGGCCTTCCTGGCGCACGAAGATCGCTTCGTTGATCATCGGCACCAAGATGCGGTTGACCACGAAGCCTGGGCGGTTGCCTGCGGTGATCGGGGTCTTGCCGACTTTTTCGGTTACCAGCAGCGCCTGGGCGTAGGTGCTGTCGCTGGTCTGCAGGCCGCGAATGATCTCGACCAGCGCCATCATCGGCACCGGGTTGAAGAAGTGCACGCCAATGAAACGCTCGGGGTGCTCGATGCTGGCGGCCAGCTGGGTGACCGACAGCGACGACGTGTTGGTGGCGATCAGGCAGTCGGCGGCAACGTTGGCCGCCACCTGCTGCAGGATGCGCTGCTTGAGCTGCAGGTTCTCGCTGGCCGCTTCGATCACCAGCTGCGCGATGCCGAGCTGGGTGTAGTCGGTGCTGGTGCGGATCCTCGCCTTGGCCGCAGTGGCCTTGTCGGCGTCGAGCGTGCCTTTGTTGACCTGGCGCTCGAGGTTCTTGCTCAAGGTGGCCATGCCACGCTCCAGCGCTGCGTCGGACACATCCACCAGCAGCACCTGGTAGCCCGCTGCCGCGCAGACCTGGGCAATACCGTTGCCCATGGTGCCGGCGCCGATCACGGCGATCTGTTCAATGCTCATTTCTCAGGTTCCCTCAGACGCGCTCGAAGACCACGGCGATGCCTTGGCCGCCGCCGATGCACATGGTGGCCAGCGCGTAGCGGCCCTGGATGCGCTGCAGTTCATGGATGGCCTTGGTGGCGATGATCGCACCGGTGGCCCCCACCGGGTGGCCCAGGGAAATGCCCGAGCCGTTGGGGTTGACCTTTTCCGGGTCGAAGCCCAGTTCGCGGGCCACGGCGCAGGCCTGGGCGGCGAAGGCTTCGTTGGATTCGATCACGTCCAGGTCCTGCACCTTCAGGCCGGTCTTTTCCAGCACCTTGCGGGTGGCCGGGATCGGGCCCAGGCCCATCAGCTCGGGTTCGACCCCGGCATGCGCGTAGCCCACCAGGCGTGCCAGCGGCTTCAGGCCGAGCCGGCGTACCGCGTCACCCGTGGCCAGCACCAGGCCGGCCGCGCCATCGTTGATGCCGCTGGCGTTGCCGGCGGTGACGCTGCCGTCTTTCTTGAACACCGGCTTCATGCCGGCCAGTTGTTCGGCGGTCACATCGCCACGCACATGCTCGTCGACACTGAACTGCACGCTGCCCTTGCGGGTTTTCAGCTCCACGGGGACGATCTGGCTGGCGAAACGGCCTTCGGCGATGGCCCGGGCGGCCCGTTGCTGGCTGCTCAGGGCCAGTTCGTCCTGCATCGCGCGGGTAATGCCATGCTTGGCCGCCACGTTTTCGGCGGTGATGCCCATGTGGAAGTGTTCGAACGGGTCATGCAGGACGCCGACGGTGTAGTCGATGCCTTGCAGGTCACCCATGCGTGCGCCCCAGCGCGCCTGCGGCAGCAGGTAGGGGCCACGGCTCATGGATTCGGCGCCGGCCGCCACGGCCACGTTGGTATCACCCAGCAGCAGGCCCTGGGCGGCCGAGACGATGGCTTGCAGGCCCGAGCCGCACAGGCGGTTGACGTTGAAAGCGGGGGTTTCCTTGGGGATGCCGGCGTTCATCGCCGCTACCCGGGCCAGGTAGGCGTCCCGTGGCTCGGTCGGGATCACCGTGCCCATTACCAGGTGGCCGACCTGCTCGGCGGCCACGCCCGAGCGCTCGATGGCGGCACGGGTAATGGTGCTGGCCAGGTCGGCCAGGGGCAGGTCCTTGAGAGAACCGCCAAAGCCACCAATGGCTGAACGGACGGCACTGACGACATAGATTTCTGGGCTGCTCATGGAGGCTCCGATTGCGAAGGCATGGCGGGACCGGGGCAGGCTCTGCGAGAATGGCCGGCGGTCCCGGAGTGGGATCGAGTCTAGGCAAAGGCTCTGTTGCAGCCTATGCCGGAACTGTTCAAACAACCTGGCACTTTTTGCCACTCAGCATAGACAGCGAAAACCGCCATGCGCGATAGCGATTCGGTCGCCGTGTACTTCCTCAATGCCATGCTCCATGCCCTGCGCGACAGCCCTGGCGAGCGTGATGCCCAGTTGCGCGCGGTGGGCATCGACCCGCAACTGCTCGAGCAGCCCCAGGCACGGGTGCCGGCGAAGGCGTTCGCCGCACTGTGGCTGGCGCTGATCCAACGCCTGGACGACGAGTTTTTCCGCCTCGACAGCCATGGCATGCCGCTGGGCAGTTTTGCCCTGATCTGCCGCGGCCTGATCCTCGAGCCGAACCTGGAAAAGGCCCTGCGCCAGTGCATGGGCGGTTTCAGCCTGTTCCTGCGTGACCTGCGTGGCAACCTGACGCTGCGCGGCGGGCGCGCGCTGATCAGTGTGCAGTCGAGTATTGCCGACCCACTGACCCGGGTGTACGCCGAGGAAACCTACCTGGTGCTGATGATCGGCATGCTTTGCTGGCTGGCCGGGCGGCGCATCGCCATCGACCGCACCGAGCTGGCAGTGTCTCGCCCGGCCCAGGAAGACGACCTGCTGTTGTGGGGGCCGGACCTGCGTCTGGGCAGCGGGCGCACCGAGGTAGAGTTCGACAGTGCTTACCTGCGCTTGCCAGTGGTGCAGGACGTGGCGGCCCTGAAAACCTTTCTGCGCAGTGCACCGCAGGGGCTGGTGATCCGTTTTCGCAACCAGAACGGGCTGGTAGCCCAGGTATACCGGCACTTGCGGGCCCGGCGCTACGGGCAGTGGCCGACGCTGGCGGCGCTGGCGCAGCAGCAAGGGATCAGCGCCAGTACCTTCCGCCGGCAGCTGGAGCGGGAAGGGCGGTCTTACCAGCAGATCAAGGATGAGGTGCGCCGGGCGATGGCCTTCGAGCATTTGCGCGAAGGCGTACTGAGCGTTGCCGAGATTGCCGAGCAGGCCGGTTTCCAGGAGCCCAGTGCCTTCCACCGGGCATTCAAGAAATGGACCGGGCAGAGCCCGGGGAGCTATCGCGCCAGGCTGGCCGGGCGATAGCTGGCAACCTGCGCCACCTTCAGTCCTGCAGATCCGCCGCCAGTGCCTTGACCCGGGTCAGGTCGCCCTTGGCGATTTTTGCCACTCTGCTGCCGTACTCGGCATCGGCCTTGTACAAGAACGACAGGATGATGTGCTTGCTCTGGTCATCTGCGACGGACAGTGACTGACCGAAACTGTTGACCAGGTCACGCTGCTCGTTTTTCGAAAAGGCGCGGTAGAGGTCGCCTGCCTGCTTGAAGTTCTGTTCCCTGGCGATGCCTTGTTGCTGGGTGGTATCGCTCAAGGTCAGCTGGCTGTAGCGCGCCGACTCGGTGCTGCTGCGTGGCTGCAGGCGGCTGGGTTCGTAGTTGACCATGCCTTGGGTGCGGCCGGGATTGAGCAGGCCATCCTGGTTGCCATTGTTGACCGCAGCCCGCGGCTGGTTGATGGGCAGGCTGCCAGCGTTGGCGCCGATCCGGTACATCTGGGTGTCGGCATAAGAAAACAGCCGGCCTTGCAGCAGTCGGTCCTCGGAAGGCTCGATACCGGCGATCAGGTTGGAAGGGGCGAGGGCGACTTGTTCGGTTTCCTGGAAGAAGTTGTCGACATTGCGGTTGAGCACCATCTGCCCGACCCGCCGCTCAGGCACATCCGGCCAGACCTTGGTAGCGTCCAGCGGATCGAAATCGAAGCTTGCCAGCTGCTCGGGGCGCAGGGTCTGGATATACAGGTCCCACTTGGGGTGTTCACCACGCGCGATGGTACTTACCAGGTCTTCGGTCATGTGGCTGAAATGCTTGCCCTGGATCTGCTCAACGGCCTTGGGGTCGAGGTTTTCCTGGCCTTGCAGGCTTTTCCAGCGGAACTTCACATAGGTTGCTTCGCCCTTGGCATTGACGAACTTGTAGGCATGCACGCTGTTGCCGTCCATGTGCCGATAGCTTTTGGGCGTGCCTTGGTTGGAGTACAGCAGGGTCAGGGTGCGGGTGGCCTCCGGCATGTGCGACAACAGGTCGAAGCGCCGGGCGTCATTGCCCAGGTTGTTGCGCGGGTCGGGCTTGAAGGCATGCACCATGTCCGGGAACTTGATGGCGTCACGGATGAAGAACGTGGGGAAGTTGTTGCCGACCAGGTCCCAGTTGCCGGTGCTGGTGTAGAAACGCGTGGCAAAGCCGCGCGGGTCACGCAGCGTCTCCGGCGAGTGCAGCCCGTGCACCACCGAGGAGAAACGCACGAATACCGGGGTCTGTTCGCCGGGGGTGAAGAGCGGGGCCAAGGTCAATCCGGACAGGTCTTCGGAGGCCGTAAACAGGCCGTGGGCACCCGTGCCACGGGCATGTACCACGCGCTCGGGGACACGCTCGCGGTCAAACCGCTGGAGTTTCTGGACCAGTTGCACATCCTGCAGCAATACCGGGCCAGTGGCACCGGCGGTTTGCGAATGCTGGTTGTCACCAACGGCAGCGCCGTTGTCACGGGTCAGCGGCGCGGCCAGCAGGGTTGGGCTGGCCAGCAGGGTTGCGCATAGAAGGGCCAACGCAGAGCGGGTGGGGTGACTTGCAGGCATTGGAGGGCACTCACGGGATGATGGGAGTGCCGATCCTAGTGACGCCGCTGCTGCCGCGCAGTCAGGGCGCTCACCTCATGCTGTATGAAAACTCACCATCCGTGCTTCAGGCGGGGACCATGGCAAAGCCCACGCCGAAGCGGTTCCAGGCATTGATGGTGGCAATCGCCAAGGTCAGGTTGGCCACCTCGGCCGGTTCGAAATGTTCCTGCAGCGCTTCATACTGACCCTGCGGCGCGCCATGCTCCGGCAGGCGGGTCAGGCTCTCGACCCAGGCCAGCGCGGCGCGTTCACGCGGGGTGAAGTAGGCGGTTTCCTGCCACACGCACAAGGTTTGCAGGCGGGCTTCGGTCTCACCGGCCTTGCGTGCATCGTTGGCGTGCAGGTTGACGCAGTAGGCGCAGCCATTGATCTGTGACGCACGCAGGCGCACCAGCTCCAGCAGCGAGTTCTCCAGGCCGCTCTTGGCCAACGCCTGCTCCAGGCCGACCATGGCTTTGTAGGCTTCGGGGGCGTGCTTGGCCCATTCGATACGGTTGTGCATGGCTGTCTCCAAAGGGTGTGGGATGGGATGGGGTTACTGTAATGCCGCCCGTTGGTCACCCCGATAGGAGGGTGTCAGAAATTTTGTGTTCGGGCATAACATGAGTAAGAGGTGCATGTATGCCAACCAAAAAAAAACCGCTCCGAGAGTTACCAAAGGTTCCGCAAGAGCTGCTGGAACAGTTTTCCGCTGTTCCGCTGATGACCGCAGAAGCCATCGAAGAGGCCTCTGCGGCATTCAAGAAGGCGCTGATAGAGCGAGCCTTGAATGCCGAACTGGGTCATCACCTGGGCTATCCACCGGGCGCGCAGCGCCCGGAGGATGAAACAAACCAGCGAAATGGGAAGAGCGGCAAAACGGTACTCACTGGTGATGGCCCGCTAAGGCTGGATATCCCTCGTGACCGGGATGGCAGCTTTTCGCCCATTTTGATCCCCAAACATGAGCGCCGTTACACCGGTTTTGACGACAAGATCATCGCCATGTATGCCCGCGGTATGACGGTCAGAGAAATCCGTGCCTTTCTCTCCGAGCAGTATGGAACAGAGGTCTCGCCCGACTTCATCAGTTCCGTGACCGACGAGGTCATGGAGGAGATTGGCGCGTGGCAACAGCGGCCTCTGGAACCGATGTATCCGGTCATTTTCTTTGATGCTCTGCGGGTCAAAATTCGCGAAGAAGGCTTGGTTCGCAATAAAGCGATCTACTTGGCACTGGGCGTTTTGCCAGATGGAACGCGCGATATTCTTGGCATCTGGATTGAGAACACCGAAGGTGCGAAGTTCTGGATGAAGGTGTTCAATGACCTCAGGACGCGCGGCGTCGAGGATGTGCTGATTGCCGTAACCGACGGCCTCAAAGGCATGCCGGAAGCGCTCAGTGCAGTATTTCCGGAGACGACACTGCAGACCTGCATCGTCCACCTGATCCGCAACAGCCTCGCTTATGCGGCCTGGGACAAGCGTCGAGCCTTGGCCAAGGCTCTCAAACCGATCTATCAGGCCATCAACGCCCAGGCGGCTGAACAGGCACTGGATGAGTTTGAAAGCGGGCCTTGGGGCACGCAATATCCAACAGTGGTGACTGCCTGGCGACGGGCGTGGGATCGAGTGATTCCGTTCTTTGCTTTCCCACCGGCCATCCGGAAGGTGATCTACACCACCAATGCCATCGAGAGTATCAACGCTCAGCTACGCAAGATCATCAAAACCCGCGGTCACTTCCCGAACGACGACGCGGCGACCAAACTGATCTGGCTGGGGCTGCGCAACATCACAGCGAACTGGGGGTCAGCGGCGCATGACTGGAAAAGTGCGATGAATCAATTTGCGATTCTGTACGGAGATCGGTTCATCAGGCCAACCTGGTGAAATCAAGGCCTGCCGTGCGGCAGGCCGTTACCGGCCCGCACACAAAAAACCTGACACTCCCCCCGATAGCCAATCGCGCACATAAGCGGGAGGCCAATCGTGCATTCAGCTGCCCACTGCCACGCATCCAATCTCTTCATTTCTGCACGGCTCGCCAAGCCCGGATAATGGCCAGGTCCTGACACAGAGAACCGATTCACAATGAGAGCTGCATTGAACCTGTTGCTGGTGATCCTGCTGGCGCTGAACTTGCGGCCGATCCTGACCAGCATCGGCCCGTTACTCGAACCCATGCGCGCCAGCACCGGCCTGGGTTACCAGCAGGCGGCCTTGCTGACGGCGCTGCCGGTCTTGTGCATGGGCCTGGTGCCCTTGCTGCAACCCTGGCTGCGGCGCTGGATCAGCGAGCATGGCGGCATGCTGGGCGGCCTGGCCGCGATTGCCCTGGCCTGCCTGTGGCGGCTGCAGCTGGACAGCGCGTGGGCGCTGATCGCCAGCGCAGTAGTTGCCGGCCTGGGCGTGGCGCTGGTCCAGGGCATGATGCCCGGGCTGGTCAACCGCTGGTTCCCGGCGCGTCTGGCAGGGGCGATGGGCCTGTATTCGGCGGCATTGATGAGCGGCGGCGGCCTGGCTGCCGTCTTGGGCCCACATATCAGCGGCTACTTTGGCCACTGGCAGGTCGGCCTGGGCCTTTGGGCGATCCCGGCGCTGCTGGCGGTGCTCGCCTGGGCCGTGCTGCGGCCCCGGCAGCAACCGCCAAAGCTGGCCGGCGCCGCTGACGGGCACTGGTTCGGCACCCGCCGGGCCTGGTTGCTGGCCCTGTACTTCGGCCTGATCAACGGCGGCTACACCAGCATGGTGGCCTGGTTGCCGGCCTATCACATCGAGCACGGCGGCAGCGCCCAGGGTGGCGCCGACCTGGTGGGCCTGATGACGATCTTCCAGGTGGCCGGTGCACTGGGCCTGCCGCTGTTGCTGCGGCGCTGGACCGACCGTCGTCCCGGCCTGTGGCTGGCGCTGGCGATCCAGCTGGCGGGCTTCCTCGGCTTGCTGCTGGCGCCGACCCAGGCGCAAGGGTTGTGGGTGGCGATGATCGGTTTTGGCCTGGGCGCCTGCTTCAGCCAGAGCCTGACGCTGACCCTGGAGCATCTGAAAACACCTGCCCAGGCCGGTAGCCTGGCGGCGTTCGTGCAGGGCATCGGTTTCATCATCACCGGCATCGTGCCGTACATCACCGGTTGGCTGCGTGACGTGAGTGGTGACTTCCAGGCGTCGTGGGCACTGCTGACCGTGACAGTGCTGGCGATGCTGCTGGTGACCGCGTGCTTCAACCCGCGCGGCTATGCGGCGGCCATCGCACGCCCGGCCGTGATGGGCAAGGCCGCACCGGTCAGCTGAGGCGTTGCAGGGTGTCGCGCACCCGGTCCAGCGCCGGGTCGATGTCCAGCAACTCGATGGCGCCGAAGCCCAGCAGCAACCCTGGGCGCACCGGCGCTTCGCTGTAGAACGGCGCCAGCGAGTACAGGCCGACCTCCACCTTGCGCGCAAGGTTGGCCAGCAGTTCGACATCGACCCCAGGTTTGGCCAGGGCGCTGAGGTGGAAACCGGCGCTGGCCGGGATGGGGCTGAACCAGGCAGACAAGTCCCCACCCAGGCGCGCCAGGATGCGGTCGCGGCGGGCGCTGTAGACCTCGTGGCAACGACGAATGTGTTTGTTCAGGTGGCCTAGCCTTTACTCTATATATAGAGTGAGTACGGACAGCGCCCTGGCCCAGTAAAACCGGGTTTTTGGTTCATGGAAGCTTGTCCGTATGGCTGACGGAGGAAATGGACAGCTCGGATTTCGGGCGTGTGAAGCACTTTAGCGCAGGGGCATCTAGAGCTTCCTGCGAGCTTGCTGTCGAAAGCCAAGGAGCTCCCATAGGCGCACCCATGCTCATGATTATTTAGAAAACCTGGATGGGCTCAGTTTTCTTTTGCATCTCAGTTGCCTACGCAGACCCACCTGAGAAGGGTTTGGGTCAGCTCGGGTGGAAATGCGGCAGGCTTGAATAGGCATGTCCAGCTGCCTATCAGAATGATTCTAAAGATTTCCAGATTCTTCCCACAGTAGAGCGAGACAGGCCCAAGGTTTCGTAGATTTCCTTCTGGGTTTTCCCCTCTGCCTTCAATGATTTCACTGCATCGATTGTCTCTTGCGAGTGCCGCTTTCCGGCTCGTTCAGGTATCAGCTGCCCGTCGACGATATGGTTGGATATCTTTGCAACCACACCTGAATTTTCTAGGACTCTAAGCTCCTTTGCCAGGATCTTCAAAAGCTCAGAGGGCGCAATTCCATCATCAGTGCTCTCGGCCAAAATTTGTAGCGTTAACGGATGTATCTCTAATCCGTCGGCAACCTTTTGCAGGGTCTCAATGGTCACGCCGGTCTTTGCATTTTCGAGATTGAAAAGCGTGCGAGTTTCGACAGCCGGGACTGCCTCCCTTGTCAGGCCTCGGTCGGCTCTGATCGAGCGCAGAACTGCCGCGAGGGCTTCCCTCGTGAGCATTGTGCATCCTCAAATCCGAGAATACAGCCACATTGATCAATCTCGCGCCATGACTTATATTTCCGTATCTGACGCATTTGCGTGCTGGTACTCATGTCGCATCTAGAGATTCACAAGGGGGCATTGCCCCGATTTGCAGATGGCAGGGTACCCAGCGTGAACGATTCCCCTGAATTGACGAGGCCCGGTGTGCCCGGATTCAGGTGGTTGTCGGTTCGTACTTGATCCTTGCCGGTGCGAGGGTTGTGGAAAAGGGTGAGGGCGAGTGTTTGTAACGTACGGAAATGAGCTTCAAGGGCAGTTCAACGCGCCGGATGGTAGCCGGATGCTTTGGAAGTCGGTGGATGTGAGCCTGCGCGCTTACTCCTTCCTCGTGGAGGGTATGGGTCTGCAAGATGGTCGTTTCGGGCTGGTTGCTCACTTGGTCGACGATGTCCCCACGCTCCAGATGATGCAATCCGCAGAGACAATCAACCTGTTGAATGTCAGCAAGATCCATTTGATCACGCCTCCTTCCAGAAACGATCACGGCAAGTACTCCATGGAGGTTCTCGCTGAAATTCGAGTCGTTGCCGGTACCGAGGAGAAGCCAGTCTATGAATTTTTGACTGAGGATGGGCGGCTCTATACCAGCGCTCAGATGTAAGCATTGGAGATTTCGTATGACAATCCCTTCGTGTTTGAGACCAACATCACCTTCTGCCTAATGCTAGGTGATGTTCTTAGTAAGCAAGCGGCACTGAGTACCGTTATCTCGTTTCGCGCGTAGCTGTTTCAGCACCTTCAAGCATGCCTCCGTTCAGGTGGTGCGGTTGACTGTGCGCTCAATAATTGCAGGAGCACATTTTGATTAAATTTGATTGCAGACAGGTCACTGGAGTGATCGAGAAGGTTCGTGTCACCGCTACCGAGCAGGGTACTGTAACTGCTCACGTGGTCATTGATGGCCAGGTGCTGCCGAATATGCTTTTGCCAGGGAAGGTCTATGAAGAGATGGAGCCAGGGCAGCGCGTGACCCTGTACGGCTTCTTCACTAAGAAGAAGGACAAGATGCAGAACAAGGCCACTATCTACGCCATGAAGGGCGAGAGTGGGCTGCTTATCGCGGCAAAGGAGCTTCAGTTCAAGGTACCAATCTTGATCATGGTTTCCGCGATTCCTCTGATGATTCTCACCTTCGTTATTGGCTGCTTCGCGTCTCCATATCTGATCTATCTGGTGACGGGTAGCGAGGATCCGGATTACCTGGTGCCCACTACCTTCATCTGGGCGTTCTGGGAGGGCATCGCTGCAGGCGTGTTCATGCTCGGGTGCGCGATCAACTTCCTCAAAAAGAGCAACGACCTTGAGAGCTGGGCGCCAATCGGTGTCGCTGAGCTTTCTCAGCGTTTCAGCAAAGCCCTCAAGTAAGGCTTGATAGCCGGGCTTCCATTCTGATGGAGGCTTTGGCTAGCCGACGTGGAGCTGCCATGAACATTGATGAGATCGAGCGCGAGCGCCGGCGGGATGCTGTGGCAGCAGAAATCGCGTGTCTAGCTCTGGATGGAGGGAAGCTTGCCGCTGAACGCTTGGCTCGATTGCAGGATTATATAGATGGCCAAGTTACCCTTGAAGAGCTTAGGGCAGAGCTGATTGAAAGTATGCGACACGATAGGTGGGGTATCGCAGAGGAGGACGAAATGCGCCTAGCCTGGGATGACTCGGAGTGACTTGAATCTGCGAGCGCTAGCCGGCTAAAGCCGAAGGAGCGAGCTTTCTCCGGCGGCCCCACTTGGACTTCTCATCTGGAAGCTCCCATCAGATGCCTGGCCACAGCCGCGGCTCTCATCGAGCGCTTTACTAAACCCTCAAGCAGTTATCAGTAGCCGGGTCTCTGCGGAGTCACCGGAGAGACGATCAGCCCTCGGATAGGAGTCTGCTGACTCGATGAAAATTTTGATCTATTCAGATCTGCACTTGGAGTTCGCGGACTTCCAGCCACCTGCGACAGGTGCCGATCTGGTTGTCCTGGCCGGCGACATCTCTGTGCGTGGGCGGGGAGTGGCATGGGCGAACGACACCTTCGAATGCCCTGTGATCTACGTCTGCGGGAACCATGAGTTCTACAAGGGACACATCGATCGGACGCTCACCAAAATGCGTGACGCCGCTGCTGAGCACGTGCACGTCCTGGATAACCAAATCCTTATCATCGGTAATACGCGCTTCCTGGTCGCGACAGCCTGGACGGATTACACCGCCACTGGCGACTACAAGGCTGCGATGAGGGTGTGTGCCGAGTGGATGACTGACTTCAAGCGGATCCGGATCGGGGAGGGGTACAGCAAACTTCGGCCCGTAGATCTCATCGCTCGGAACATCGCTACTCGAGAGTTTCTGGCCACAGAGCTGGCGAAGGACTTCGACGGTAAGACCGTAGTGATCACCCATCATTGCCCCATTCAAGATGCCGCCGGCGATGGTCATGAAGGTCATCTTGGCGCGGCGTACTTCAACCAGTGGCATGACCTGGTCGCTCAGGCTGATGTCTGGGTTTTTGGTCACACGCATCACGCGGTCGACACGGTCATTTCCGGCTGCCGACTCGTATCGAACCCTCGAGGGTATCCGGGCGAGCGCACCGGCTTTTCGGCGGATTTCACCATCGAGATTTAAATTGCCGGGGGCGTTGCTTGAGCGACGAGCACCAGCGGCAGAAGTAGGAACAACAAATGTCAGATGAAGTCGTCATCGAATACCACGTCAAAGAGCTCTCGGATTTTCAGCTCAAGCGGATCTTGCGCGCGATGGCTTTGAGGTACCCGTCATCTGTTACCGGCTACCTGAGCGATGTTTTCATCACGTCGGAGTGCGCTGTCGGCATCGTTTTTGGTCACATCAATCCTGGGCAGTTTGAGCAGCGTTCGAATGGGCACATCCTACAGACGTCTCCTATCGAGCATCTCAGGAAGGTAGGGCGCTACTGGGTGGTCACCACGGAGGAGGGGCGGTTTGTGCTGACGTCTTTCAAGCGGGGAATGGGAAGAGCAAGTTTACGATCGCTCATGGGTACACTGATTAAAACAACGTAGCCAGCGCTTCCCTGCGCCGGATGAGCGATGCTGCGATCAAGCTTCCGACAGCAATGTTCGGCGTCGGTGGATACTACTCAGGATTTTGTAATCACGAATTCGGTCGTTGGAGAGATGACCGGCATCAACCAGGCCACGAATGTAGCCCTCGGCTTTGCCTCGGGCTTCGCGCAGTTCTCCTTCAGATGTGCTGCGGTGAATGTCATCAACGATGAGTTGCCAGCGCTGACTCTGGCGAGCACCAATCGGGTCTTCAGAGAAGTCAGGAGCAGTGAGAAGAATGTCGTAGTAGCCAGCAACAGGTGGATTGCTCAATTGCAGCGTTCCTCAAATTGAATCTGCTGCAAGGCTAGCATGCGCACATCTAATCGCTTGTTGCTGTTCAGCCTAGAGGTAGACATCTCGTGTGAAAGCTTCCGAGGGCTTCACAGCATAGGAGGTAAAACATGGTTCAACGGCGAGCGCCGCTTTCCACATCCAAAATCGTCGATGTATCGCCATCAGCAATGCCCAACACGGTAGCAAAGGCGATGCAGATCGAGTTCGATTTGGAGATGTGGTAACTGAGAATTTCCGGCCAGGTGCGATGGAGAAATTGGGCCTCGGTTACGAACATGTCAAAGCTATCAAGCCAGACATTATTTACAGCTCCATGAAGGGCTTCCTGCCAGGCCCCTATGAGAAGCGCACGGCGTTGGACGAGGTTGTCCAGATGATGACCGGTCTGGCCTACATGACTGGCCCAGAAGGCCGTCCACTGCGAGCCGGCGCCTCGGTAAACGATGTGATGGGCGGCATGTTTAGCGCCGTGTCGGTTCTTGCTGCGCTACTGCAGCGCAAGGAAACCGGACGTGGCCAATTTGTTCAGACCGGGCTGTTTGAAAACTCCGCCTTCCTTGTTGCTCAGCACATGATGCAAAAGGTCGTCACCGGTAAAGCGGCGGCACCGATGCCAAGCCGTATCTCGGCATGGGCAATCTATGACGTGTTCGAGACGGCCCAAGAAGGCGAGCAGGTCTTCATGGGCGTTGTGAGCGACAGCCAGTGGGTGTCTTTCTGCCAGGCTTTCGATTTCCCTGAATTGGGCAGTGACGCCGACCTCAGCCGTAACAATCAGCGTGTTCAGGCGCGAGATCGCATCATCCCATTGGTGCGCGAGCGCTTGTCCGGGATGGATAAGCAAACCGTTATGGCTCTTTGTGAAAAGGCCGGTTTGCCGTTCTCTCCAATTCAGCGACCTGAGGACATGTTCGAAGACGAGCACCTCAATCAATCTGGCGGCATGGCCGATCTCACGCTGCCGAGCGGCGAGCAGGTCAAAGTTCCAATGCTGCCTTTCGAAATGGATGGCCAACGCTTTGGCACCCGCCTGAATGTTCCAAATCTGGGCAGTCACTCGCAGGAGCTGCTGGCCCAGTTGGGGTACAGCGACGAGGAGATTACTCAGCTCGAGGCGACTGGCGCGATCAAAACATCTTGATCAAAACGGAGGCGGGTCTCCGCTAGAGGCTCGCTCCTGGATTTAACGAGAAGCTCGAAATGGCTCTCGAGCGAAATCAGCAGCACTAGAGGCACTGGAAGTACCTCAGGTCTGCGCTCACCGATGGCCCATCCAGCCACGGTATTCATAACAACAAAACCGAGGATACAGTCATGGCTAACGTCACGACCCCGGATACCAATTTTTCAATGCCAAAGCCTGATGCCACGTCTCCGCTGCAGCAACGGGCGATGAAAAAAGCCGCTTGGCGCCTCATCCCCTTGCTCGCCTTGGCGTACTTCTTCAACTACCTGGATCGCACCAGCGTTGGTTACGCTGCACTGCAGATGACCGATCAACTTGGGCTTACTGCAGCTCAATTTGGTCTGGGTGCAGGGATCATGTTCGTGGGTTATTGCCTCTGCGAAGTCCCAAGCAACCTCGCCATGTATCGATTTGGTGCGAGGGTCTGGATGGCTCGCATCATGATCACATGGGGACTGGCAGCTGCAGCCACCGCCTTCGTGATCGGCCCTTACAGTTTCTACGTTGTCCGCTTCCTCCTTGGCGTTGCGGAAGCTGGCTTTTTCCCTGGCGTGATCTTCTTCCTTACGCTCTGGTTCCCAGCGCAATATCGCACCCGCGTACTGGCTTGGTTCACGGTAGCAACCCCGATCTCGTTCCTGGTCGGTGGCCCGCTTTCGATCTACCTGCTGCAAATGCACGGCGCCTGGGGCCTTGCAGGTTGGCAATGGATGTTCATCATTGAGGGTCTGCCGGCCTGTGTGTTGGGTCTCATCACACTCAAGGTTCTCGCAAACCGTCCTAGCGAAGCCAAGTGGCTCTCGCAGGAGGAGAAGGATGCTCTGACTGGGATGCTGGAGAGCGAGAAATCCAACACCAAGAAAAACCACGGCTTCACTGCTGCGCTCAAGGATCCTCGCGTCTGGATCCTTAGCTCGATCACGTTCAGCTTCACCATCGGCACTTATGGTATCGGTATCTGGCTGCCTCAGATGCTGAAAGCCCAAGGGGTTGAAGTCAGCCTCATTGGATGGGTCGCTGCAATCCCTTACTTCTTCTCAACCATTGGCCTGCTGTTCTGGGCCAAGCATGTAGACAGAAGCGGGCGCGGTATCCTGAATCTGATTGTTGCCTTGGTTCTGGCTGGCCTGGCACTTATTTTCGCAGTGAACATGAACGCGCTGATTCCAGCGCTGGCGGGCATCACCCTGGCCCTGGTGGGTACGATTTCGGCGAAGACAATCTTCTATACGCTGCCGGCGAAGTTTTTGAGTGGCCAAGCTGCCGCTGGTGGTATTGCTCTCATCAACTCCATCGGTGCGTTTGGCGGATTCGTTGGGCCTTATCTGATGGGCTTCTTGAAGGACTACACGCATTCTTTCACTGCAGGCTTGATGGTGATGGGATGCATCCTGTTCTTCGCCGCCTTGATGGCGCTGTCCCTGCGATTCTTCATGCGTGATGCTTGATTGGAATCGCTAGTAGAACGGCGTACCGGCGCATGGACTAGCTGCTGATCGCACTCACAGGTAAGGTATCAATCATTTAGACGGCCCCTCTAAGGGGCCGCTTTTTTCAGCCGAGAAGAATGTCTGATGTCGCCAAAAGAAGAGACAGTGATCCCCGATACTTCCAAGAGCCCAGCCGAAGGAGGGGTGGCGGCGGTCGATAGAGCCTTCGCTATCCTGGGAGCTTTTGATCCTGACCGAAGCAGTCTTCCTTTGGCTGAGATCGCGAGGCGGACAGGTCTGTACAAAAGCACCATCCTGCGCCTGATGAGCTCTTTGGAAAGGGCGGGTTTCATTCGGCGTCTGGCTGATGGGCAGTACACCGTGGGTCACGAACCCTTGCGCTTGGCCCAGATCTATCAGGCATCCTTCCGTCTGCGCGATACGATTTACCCGGTGCTTGAGGCCCTAACTGAAGAAAGTGGGGAGACCTCTTCGTTCTATGTCATCGAGAACGATATTCGGGTCGTGCTCTTCCGGGTTGAGCCCAAACGCGCGGTACGCTTCAGCATCCATGAGGGGGATCGCTTCCCATTGCATGCCGGGGCTTCTGGAAAGATCCTTCGGGCGTTTGGCCCACCAGCTGATCGAGCTTTAGCTGATATACGGGAGCAATTCTGGGCGACGTCGTTCGGTGAGCGAGATCCAGATACGTCATCCATTTCCGCTCCAGTTTTCGGAGTGGCGAATGAGTTCAAGGGCGCCTTGACCCTGTCAGGCCCCTCGGAACGCTTCAACAAGGATCAGCTCCAAGCGGCCAGGCTTCAGTTGCTCAAGCGAGCTGCCCAGGCGACAAATCTGCTCGGTGGCAGTAATCGAGGGTTGCTCTGCGCATTGGAACAGAACGAACGCAAGTAAGGCTGGATCAGATCAACTCTGCGTCAGGCGGATAATCTGCCTGGCAAAGAAAGCCCCGGTGAGAATCACTCCGAAAAGACGCAGCGTTTGCATAGCTAGCACCATGCCGACATCGGCATGCGTCTCAACCGCGATGATGGCCATTGCATCGAGCCCACCTGGGCTGGTCGCGAGGTACATGGAAAGAAAATCAGTGCCGGTAGCATAGGCCAGGAGCCAAGCGCAGCCGGCACAGAGTGTGATCAAGATCAAAGCTCCGATGATCATCGCGGGCAAGTGCTTAAAGACGTAACGAACAGTATTTCGGTCAAAGCGCAGCCCGATGTAGCACCCGATGGCGCCGTAAGCTGTTGCAAGCAGCCAGGGAGGCATAGTGATATCCAGCACCCCGCTCAACTGCAATGCGCCTCCTACCAAAAGTGGCATCAGCAGCGCTCCAGCGGGCATTTTCGATCCAGCAGCGACTCCAAACAGGATCACCGCCAGGCTCAGTGAGATGTTTAAAAGGTCGGCTCTTTGAATAGGGTCAAGTGACTGAGTGACTTCATGTGCAATAGGGGTGGCACCAAGCAAGTGGCTGACCAGCGAACCGACCATCACGACACAGACCACTCTAACGTACTGCATAGTCGCCACCACTCGAGAGTCTGCACCGTATTCCTCGGCCATGGAAACCATCGCAGAAGCAGCACCAGGCGCCGTACCCCACGCGGCGGTACTGCCAGGAATTCCTCCGTATCGGACGGCTCCTAGGCCTACTGCAGCGCTCAGCAATACCGTGATAAGCGTTGCGAAGAGCATGATGTGCCATGACTGAACAAGCGATACCAGAACCGACAAGGTGACTGAGTGAGCTACTAGCAGTCCCACGCAGCCCTGGCCAAATCGGAACATCTGACGGTGCAAATGCATCTGCGCGCCACACACGCCGAACGCTATAGCGACAAGCATCGGCCCAAGGAAGAGGCCTGCCGGCACTGCAACGGCGTGAAGACCTTGTCCTACTGCACCGGCGATACCGATGAGCGCGCACCACTTCAATACTTGTGGGCAACGTTTCTTGGGGGTGTGAGGGTTGAGCAACGAAGTGGATCTCCTGGCGATGGCGCCATCGGTGGTAGCCCCGATGATTGGAAAATTATCGACGCCTGGAATGATCAAGTCTATTTTCTACTTTCGATAAACCAATAACTGAAATTCATGAATCATGGACTTTCGTGACCTTGCATATTTTGAAACCATCGCGGAGCTAGGGCATCTCGGTCGGGCTGCAGAAAAGCTCGGTCGCTCTCAGCCGGCGTTGAGCAAAAGTATTCAGCGACTGGAGGAATCACTCGGTGCGCGGCTCTTTCAGCGAGATGGCAGAAGAATCAAGCTGACTGATGTGGGCGAGCTACTGCTTGCCAGGGGTAAGCACCTGCGCATCCACATTGCTGAGACCGAAAGAGAGGTTAGGGACTATGCGAATGGCCTGGTTGGTAACATCCGGCTGGGTTGCGCTGCGAGCATGGCCGAGTACCTGCTCCCCCAACTGACCGAAGCACTCTTGGCTAGGGCACCGAAACTGACGCTGAAGCTCTCAATTGGTCAGGATGATGTTCTGCGGGAGGCGCTTAGGGCAGGACGTCTCGATGCCATCATTTGTCCCCTAATCACGAGAGATCCTGACTTCAAAATTTATCCAGTGCTTGAGGATGAAGCTGTAGTAGTCGCGAGCGTAGACCACCCCATTTTCTCAGCCTCGTTCGACCTTCAGCAGTTGTGCCGATACCAATGGGTGCTCCCTGGGCCAACGGTGACGGCCAGACGCTGGATCGACAACGTGTTCATATCAAGGCAGCTGCCACCTCCTAATGTCCAGATCGAAACCAATTCGATTTCTTTGCTCCCTCGCCTGATCGCTCGGACTCGACTCCTGAGCTTTCTTGCCCGGGAAACGCTTGAGTTTGGCCAAGGCATGTCTCGGCTTCGTGAGGTTCCACTGATTGAAACCACCATGAGCCGAACCGTTGCAGTGTCGATTAGAGCAGAAGGGTACTTACCACCTGCCGCCGCCGCCTTGGTTGATCTCTTGAGGGAGGAGGGTGGCAGCTTCTTGCAGGTGCCTTAGGCATCAAGCTTTTCGACCCTTGCACTGAAGTTTGCACCAGCTAATTGCTACATTCCGCTCAATCCTTTGAACGTTTGAATCTGGATGATTTTCAAAGGTAGAACGAACGGAGGAATAATCATGCAACCGAAAACCGAAGGACTTGAAGAGCAAGGCCCCAGCGGCGTGCCCTACATCAACGATCCGGAAAAGCCCACCTCGCCGCCCCTGAACGATGCCGACGCCACGGACGCAGCAGAGGCTGAGGAAGACATCCAGGACGACGCAGAGTCGATTTAAAGGAACAGCGCCATGGACAACTACCACCTGAGCCCAACTGCGGACGGCTGGGAGCTGAAGAAAGCCGGTGCGGAACGAGCATCCAAGCGAGCTGCCACGAAGCAGGAGTTGGTGGGTTCGCTATCCGATTTCTTTGAGGGCAAAACAGCCTCGGTGAAGATCCACAAGGCCGATGGCAGCATCGAGGAAGAGCGCACGTACCCACGCTCTGCTGATCCGAGGCGTACAAAGGGGTGATTCCAACCACGGCTGCTGACCTTGGGATTGAATTCAGTGATCCGAGTGGCCACGGGTTGTACAAGTGGCTGCTCGCGAGCTTTTTGATTGGGAAGAGGATTCGATCCTCGGTCGCAGTGGCGGCGTACCGGAATCTAGTTGATCGGCATGGGTTGGATACGCCTGAAAAATTGGCTGGCTGCTCCCATCGGGATCTCGTCAGGTTTTTGGGCCAGGCAGGATATGCGCGTTACGACGAATCCACTGCCTCGCGATTGCACGAGCTAGGTGTAGGCCTGGCTGCCGAACTTGAATCTCGAACGAATGCTCTAGAGAGCGGGTCAATGAAACCAGCTGAGTTTGACGCCTGGTTGCTCAGCTTCAAGGGCATAGGGCCGAAGACATTGGAAATCTTCAAGCGTGAAGCTGTTTTGGGAGAAAAGTAATGCGTGTAGTCGGATGGCTTTTTACCGGGCTGGGTTGTAGCGGTCTCTTTGTAGCTGTGGGGCTGATAGCCATGGCCGCGACTGGGCAGCTCGCTAATCCAGACCAAGGCTTCGCTTTGAGCCTGTGTACTGCCGCATTATCTGGCACATTGATCTTGTTGGGGAGACGTTGCCAGATTCGAAGCAAGCCGCTCCTGCCAATTCTTCTCGCTTCCTGACGTAAGTCTACGGGGCCGCAAAGTTGCCAGGGTGAAGAACACCCAGGCATAGCTCATACCCGCTTAGCGGTTTTCGCTATTGCGGCCACCACCGTGGGTGTTTTGCCCGCCATTGCGACCCGCCTCAGAAGCGCGCTCGCGGTCGTTGGCGAAATTCCCGCCCGACGCTTGGCCACCTTTACGGCCTGCTTCAGACGCTTTTTCGCGGTCATTGGCGAAGTTGCCTCGGTTGTTCTCAGCAGTGCCGCCTTGATTGCCGCGATTACCTTGATTGTTAGCCATGATCTTTCACCTCATGTGGCACACAGGAAAGTCTGTGTTCAACCCCGAGGGGTGAAAGCGGCTAGTTCGCTCACCTGAGTTTCGCTTTGCCCGACGGGTTGCGCTAAGGAAGCTGATTCCCGGACAGTGGCGAGTCAACTCTTAGCATCCCAATAGAACTGGTTCAGGCCCTGGCCATTCGGCGCGCGCGCTGAACTGAAGTCCTTTCTGCCTCCTCTAATTTGGACACGGTCTCAGAGGGGATTCGGGATATGGACGACACGGCCCTGGCATTGATGATCTTTGCGGCGGATCACCCGGACGTGCTTGCCCAAGTCCAAGCCTTGAGTGAAGCGGAAGCGCTGGAGGCTGGCGAGCCGCTGTCGGCGCTACGCGACACCATGGTTGTCCAAATCCTCACGGCTGAAGCCAACAAGCGAGGCGTTTCCCTCGAGGAGCTGGTTCAGGCGCTTATCGGCAAGAGCGACGTGGAAGAGGAAGATTCGAGCGTCCCAGGCTTGGTAAAGTACAACCGCATGCGTGATTTCAACGCCTCACCTGAACCATCGGGTGCGGGGAAATCCACTAAACGTTCGAAGCGCGCAGCTGCTCATGCCTTGCAGTTTTGCGTTCAAAAGCACGATGCCACTCGACTGCACTACGACTTCCGCCTGGAGCTTGATGGCACGCTGAAAAGCTGGGCAATACCCAAGGGCCCATGCCTGGATCCGAAGGTGAAGCGGCTTTCAGTGCATGTCGAAGATCACCCGCTAGATTACGCCTCCTTCGAAGGCACGATTCCGGAAGGGCACTACGGTGCCGGAGATGTCATCGTCTGGGATCGTGGAATATGGCTGCCTCAGGGTGACCCCGCTGAGGCCTACAAGAAAGGTCGCATGAAGTTTGAGCTGCAGGGTGAGAAGCTCTCTGGCCTATGGAACCTTGTCCGGACGAGCATCGAGGGTAAGCAGGAACAATGGTTTCTGATCAAGCATCAGGATAAGGTCGCCAAGCCGCTTGCTGATTTCGACATTGTGGTCGAGATGCCTAACAGCGTGCTCAGCGACCGCACCATCATCCCTAAGAGGCGCGGTCGGGCGAAAGCAACGTCATCCAAGTCGAACCCTCCCACAACCGTCAGCGGGCCGAGCACAGAAGGCGCTGTGGCTGCAGCACTGCCTGAGAAGCTCTCTCCGCAGCTAGCGACCCTGGTTGACTCCAGCCCTCGAAGCGAGGAGTGGCGCTACGAAATCAAGTTCGATGGTTACCGCATGCTGTGCCGCGTCGATGGAGATGACGTCCGGCTGTTCACCCGCAATGGTCACGACTGGACTGCGAAGTTGCCCAAGCAGGCGGCGGCAATCGCCTCGCTCGGGCTTGTAACGGCCTGGCTGGACGGCGAGATCGTCATACCGGATGAAAACGGCGTGCCGAATTTCCAGTTGCTACAGAATGCATTCGACGCCGGTAAGAGCCAGGGCATCGTCTACTACCTCTTCGACTTGCCGTATCTCAATGGCGCCGATCTTCGGCAGGTGTCGGTTGAGAGCCGCCGTGGACTGCTCAAGCAGCTTCTCGCTGACTCGACCGACCCGCTGCTGAGGTTCTCCGAAGACTTCACCGAAGACGTGGACGCCTTGATGAACAGCGCCTGCCAGATGCGTATGGAGGGACTCATCGGCAAACGCTTGGGCAGTCCTTACGTATCCCAGCGCAGTGACACGTGGATCAAGCTCAAGTGCAAGCATCGCCAGGAGTTCGTCATCGTCGGCTACACCGACCCGAAAGGCGCGAGAAGCGGCTTTGGGGCTCTCGTCTTGGCTCTCACTGACGAAGATAGCGGAAAGCTGCGATACGCCGGCAAGGTCGGCACTGGTTTTACCGAGTCGACCCTCGCCACCATCCTCGAAACGCTACTGCCGCTGGAGCAGAAACAGGTGCCGGTGATGAACCCACCGAAAGGTGTCGACGGCAAAGGCATTCACTGGTTGCAACCTACGCTGTTGGCCGAGGTCACCTTCGCTGAGATCACCTCGGACGGTGTGGTAAGGCACGCGGTGTTCCAAGGTATCCGGACGGACAAGCCCGTCCGGGACATCACAGAGGAGCAGCCGGCGCCTGCGCCCAAGGATCGAAAGTCAGCCCAGGCGAAGTCGGAAGACAAGCCCTCGGCCACCAAGGTGCGGATCACTCACCCTGAGCGTGTGATCGATCCCAGTAGCGGCCTCACCAAACGAGACCTCGCCGAATACTACGCGCAGGTCTCACCCTGGCTTCTTCCTCACCTGAAAGACCGGCCTATTGCTCTGGTCAGGGCGCCCGAGGGAATTTCCGGTGAGCTGTTTTTCCAGAAGAACGCTGACCGCCTCGCCATCCCGAACATCACTACGGTGCCGAAGGCCGAAGCAGGCAAAGCAGGTATGGTCATCAACAGCGTCGAGGCCCTGGTCGGTGCCGTGCAGATGAGCACCATCGAACTGCACTCTTGGAATGGCACGACCGACCACATCGAGCAGCCAGATCGCTTCGTGTTGGATCTTGACCCTGATCCCGCGCTGCCTTGGAAGGCCATGGTCGAAGCCACCCAGCTGACCTTGGTAGTGCTCGATGAGTTGGGTCTGCAGTCGTTTCTCAAAACCAGTGGCGGCAAGGGCATCCACATCATGGTGCCGCTCACGCCTAAAGCTTCGTGGGAAGAAGTGAAGGATTTCAGCCAAGCCATCGTAAAGTACATCGCCAAGCTGATCCCGGATCGGTTCTCCGCCGTGCTAGGCCCGAAGAATCGTATCGGCAAAATCTTCATCGACTATCTGCGCAACGGCAAAGGGGCCACCACCGCCAACGTCTTCTCGGCACGGGCCAGGGAGGGACTCCCTGTGTCGGTGCCCATCTTCCGGGACGAAATTGTCGAACTGCAGTCGGCGGCCAAGTGGAACATCAAGAATGTTCAGGAGCGGCTGGACGAGCTTGGTGATAATGATCCCTTGGGAGGTATGGACAACGTTTCACAGCTGATCACGCTGGAGATGAAACGCAGAATCGGAATGAAATCTTAAGCCCCGGACAAGACTCAATGTGATGCGGAGCCGGGAGGCTTAGGAGAACGTAAGGAAATGCCATGTCAAGACAGAATAGAGACCAAGCCGAGCTTCTCCTAGCCGAGGTACTGGCAGCGGCTTGCCTAGCGGCTGAGGGAAACGCCGGCTCTAAGCAAGACCGACACCTCATAAGGCGGGTAAGGCAACAGGCCGATGAGGCTTTGTGTCTACGGCAGATATCCGTCTATGCACAGGTGGGTGCAATTCGAGAAATGCAGCTCACGAGCGCAGAGGTTCACGAGTTTGATCTGGATGGCCTTCGATACGTAGTGATGAGGAAGCGTGGACAGCAGGTGGTGCTCGACCTGACCCGGCTCCGTTCTTACGAGGGAATCCTTCGCGTAAAGAAGTGGGCCAGGTCAGCCCTCAGAACCAATCTTTGAAGGCCTTCAAAATCCTCGGCCAACCGGAGCTGTGCTGAGACCGCCCTCCGTCAGATTGCAGCTAGTCACATCCCGTCATATTGCTAAGCCATTATCTGCTCGCCGGTGATTGCCTTGCCGCTTCGCTGCGCTATGGTAAGTGCACCCCACAAATAAGACTAAAGTCGTAGGAGGTCGGCATGCGGATTCGCGGTGATATGTTTTGGAAATGGGCAGACCCAACGCTCCACCACAGGTCTCACGACGAGACGCTGGACGACGGCACGACCATGGACATTCAGGTGCGACTGTCGCACACGGGCAACACCCAATTGTTCATCGGTGTATATGCCGGGACGGGTATGGCACTCCACGAAGAAGCTTTTCTGTCGCGCCCAGGTGAGTCGATGACTAGGGCCCTGGCATGGGGGGTGGGACGTGCTCGATGCTTTGCAACCAATCAGCAGCCTGCTGAACGGCAGGTAGCGTAAAGCTCCGATCAAGAGGGTGGTGGCGACCTATTGGCCGCCATCCAGATGATTCCACTCGCTATACGCCGACTTCAAAACTTGGGGAAGGCGAGGAAGCTCACGCCTGATTTCGCTCAACGCTTCAGTGCTTCGAATCCACTCCGTCAACCACGCGATCAGCATCGGTCGAGTAGTGGGGCAGGGCGCTACTTGCTTTTCAAGCTCGTCGGCTACCTGAGCAAGAAGCTCCAAGTGCGCATCAAGCTCTGCAATCTGATTTGCCATGGGCATCAACCTCTTTCACGTTTTGACGGCAGCTTGCTTCACTGCACTCCATCCCAATCTCAGCCAAGGCTCGTCCTCTGCCAGCGCCCCATACCATCGCCCGCGTAACCGTCTCGCCAGGCCGCTTAGCGTAAGCTTCTTCAATCAGCGCCAAGCCAGAGCGCTCATAAATCCCAATGAACAACTGAGTGTCTCCGGTGCGGGAAAGCCTCACTTGGACATCCAGCCGCGCTCCGTCTGCGAGTATCTCTTCATGAGAATGGTGTTTTAGGCTCGGATCGGCCCAAGACCAAAATACTGCTCCACGATGTCGCATCCTTGCCTCCTGTTTACATCTCCATCAGGACAGCCTAGCCCGTTTCGTCTGTACGGGAGTTTTCAATCATCTCGGGACATTTCAAGCCCAGTCCACTACGAGTTGCCTTGATGCTTTCATAGAGTCGGACTAATACTAAAGCACTGCTAAGAAGAGGGATGGTCATGCAGGCCCGCTTCATTGTAATCCCCGCCATGCCTCAAGAGAGAGAGCAATTCCCTCGCCGAATCGGCGTCCCTGCTGCCCTTGGTGCGGGGTACGACCTCTACGACACCCATGGCAAAACACGACTGGCCTTGAACTACCCCACCCGGGCGGAAGCGGAGTACGACTGTGCAAGTCGGAATAGCCAGGAAGGCGCTAGCGGCGCTAGCTTAGTAGGATGTGGATAGCGAACCTGTCCCTGCTAAATGGCCTGCTGCTGCCATGCCTGAGGTGTCATCCCTACAGATCTCATAAACGTCCGACAGAAATGCGGCTGGTCGTAGAAGCCGCACTCTAGGGCGATCTCGGCGAGCATCATCGTCGATGCCTCTAGCAATTCTTTACTCTTCCTGAGGCGCTGCTCACGCAACCACTGTTGCGGAGAGACATGCGTGGATTCCTTGAACATTCGCGAGAAATGGCTGCGTGACAAGCCGCAGGCTTCGGCAAGTGCAGTGACCGATATACCTGTATCCAGATGATCCAACATCATTTGCTTGGCAGTGGTCACCTGCCAAGGTTTGAGCCGTCCCGTCCACTGAATCGCGACGGTGGCTATCACGATACCGTTAGCACTGTTCATGGGGATCAATTCATCCTGAAAAACCTGAAGGTGGTTGATCCGGGCAGCGCGGTTCGCTGAAGCCTCTTCTATGGCTTCAGAACATTCCGTCTCGATGGTTTAGCCCGGATCAGCTCGTTCCAGCCCTTGGTTGTCGATCAGAAACCAAGCCTGGGGCTGATTAGGTCTCAGATCGGCGCGGCCACGGGTGCCAAGGTGGGGCCGTGCTGAACGCGCTCTGGCGCTTTGTGCACCATGGTGTACGCGTAGTCGACGCCCATGCCGTAGGCGCCTGAGTGTTCCTTGACCAGCTCCATCACCGCATCGTAGGTGTCGCGGTTTTTCCAGTCGCGCTGCCATTCCAGCAGCACCTGTTGCCAGGTCACCGGCACCACACCTGCCTGGATCATGCGCTGCATGGCGTAGTCGTGGGCATCCTTGGTCGTGCCACCGGAAGCGTCGGCAACCATGTAGATCTCATAGCCTGCATCGTGCATGGCCGACAGTGCGAAGGTGGTGTTGCAGACCTCAGTCCACAGGCCCGAAACGATAATCTTGTTTCGACCGTTCTTCTTCAGCGCATCACGCACTTTCTGATCATCCCAGGAGTTCATGGACGTGCGCTCAAGCAACGGAGCATCAGGGAATACCGCGAGCAGTTCGGGGTAGGTATGGCCGGAGAAACTCTCGGTTTCGACCGTGGTGAAGATGGTGGGCACATTGAAGATCTTGGCCGCCTTGGCCAGGCCTACGGTGTTGTTCTTCAGCGTTTGCCGATCAATGCTCTGCACGCCGAAAGCCATTTGCGGTTGCTGATCGATGAAGATCAATTGGCTGTTGAGCGGGGTCAGGACTTCAGTGTGTGGATTGCTCATTGTTCTTCCCTTTTACTGAACGGTGGCGAGAGTTTGCTCGGCGGGTCGTCGCCGAGTGCCAGCACAAGATAGCGAAACACTGAGTGAATCGGTGGCGCAATTTTGCGCCCTTGGAATCGCATTCATGCACCATGGATGGCGTCCAATCCGGTGCTAGGATCTCGGCCAGTCGGATCACGTCGATCCATTTTTCGCCAAGGAGAATCCAATGGCCGCTTCACGACCTTTCAACGACGACACCGCCTACTGGGGCGTTTCATGGGAAGAGGGCTACGGCTATCCGCAAGCGCGGCGAGTTGGGAACGAGATCTTCATCTCGGGTCAGTTCAACCATGATGAAGAGGGTAATCTGGTAGCACCGGCGCCGCTGGATGCTGACGGTCGTCCGAGCGATTTCTCGTCGATGGGCGAACAGATGCGGGTTTCCTACGACAACATTGCCAAGTTGTTGGCCTTGTATGGCGCCACGATGCAGGACGTCGTTGAAGAGACGCTGTATGTGTTGGACATGGACGCGGCCTTTGCCGTGGTCGGCAAGGTGCGCAAGACGGCCTATGGCACCAAGCGCCCGCAGGCAGCCAGCAATATCATCGGTGTATCGCGGCTCGCCCAGCGTCCACAGCTGATCGAGATCGTGTGCCGTGCCGTGATCGGCGCCCAAGCAAAAATGACCGGCGCTCCCGGTTCCAACTAGGAAACCGGAATGGCCTGCTGACCTTCGACTAGCGGTTTGAGGTCGGCCACGGCAGCCGCGCAGAACGTCATGAACGCTTTCACCCGCCAGGACTTCCTGATGTCTTGGTGGGTAAGCAGCCACAGCTCATCCTGAAGTTCCTGCACCACTGGCCCGGCACGAACTAATCCTGGGGTAATGTCGCCGAGCATGCAAGGGAGGAAGCCATAACCGAGGCCTGCCGCAATAGCGGCGCTGGCTGCCGCCACAGAATCGGTGCGGTAAGAAATATGCTCCGGCGGCACCCGACATTCGACGTAGCTCGTTGCCTTCAACCCGCACAGGCCTCCCGAGTAGGACACCCACGACTGACCCTCAGCGAAGGGGTCGGCAATCGCCGTTTGCTTGACGCTTCGATACGGAGCCCAGGCGATGTTGGCTAGCTTGCGCCCCACGAGGGTATCTGCCGGTTTTTTCGTCGCACGTATCGCGATGTCCGATTCGTCTCTCGCCAAACTCAGCGTCTGGTTACCAACCAACACTTCAATGGTGATGCCCTCATTCAGGGCTTTGAAGTCCGCGATGATCGGCGTGAGAAAGTACAGCAGCAGCGAGTCGCTGGTGGTGATTCGCAGTTTTCCCAAAGGGCCCTGACCGGCACGAGAAACCCTACGAGTGACACTGACGATGTCCAGTTCAACGCGCTCGGCCAGTGCACGCAGCTCTGCACCTTCGGCAGTCAACAGATACCCCGCCTTGCGATGATCGAACAGCGCGACCCCAAGTGTCTTCTCAACCTGCGCAACCCGGCGCGAGACGGTGGAGACATTGATGCCAAGCTTCTTGGCGGTGGCGGCTCGGTTGCTACAGTTACTCAGGGTTTTGATGATCCGCAAGTCGTCCCAGGACAGCTGGCTGACAGCTTCAGCGACATCCCACTTCGGGCTGTTGGCTTCTGCAGGGATGGGCTGGGTACTTACAGGTGACGGCTTCACGACAATCATTCCAGGAAGGGAGGGCTGATGATACGAGAAGGGGCTTAGCCAACCAAGGTGTGGTTTGGGGTCATGCCAGGGGTGCGGGCAAAAGAAAGCCCGCTGCTAGGCGGGCTAATGGGAGCTTCTTGAACTGCACGGCGATCATCGGACATTCATCATCCGTTTCGAGAAGATGGATAACGCTACTGCTTGGCACTGGGCGAGTTGCGATGCTGATGTTGGCATTATTCCGAGGTTTGGTCAGCACAAGATCCACAAGGCGGATGGCACCATCGAAGAAGAATGCACCTACCCGCGTTCTGCTGATCCGAGGCGTTCAAAGGGGTGATCCCAGTCACCGCTAGTGACCTTGGAATTGAGCTCAGCGAAACGAGCAGTCACGGTTTGTACAAGTGGCTGCTCGCAAGCTTTCTCATCGGTACAAGGATTCGCTCAACTGTCGCGGTGGAGACCTATCGGAGCTTGGTTGAACGGCATGGCCTGGATACCCCCGCCAAGCTCGCCCGATGCTCTCACCAACAGCTGGTCGTATGGCTTGGCCAAGCTGGTTATGCCAGATATGACCAGTCCACTGCGAGACGACTGCATGCGTTGGGGAAGGGGCTGTCCAGTGATTTGGATGCTCAGCTCAGCAGCTTACGCCAGGGTCTCATTGACCTGCCCACATTCCAACGCTGGCTTTTAAGTTTTGGGAATTGGCATTAAAACTTTGGAGATTTTCATGCGAGAAGCTGCCGCACTGCTCGATAACGAGAGGCTGTAAGGACTCTTGGAAGGGCACGACTGAGACCGCCGCCCTAGGCTATCAGTGCGAGCCTAAGTGCATGCCAGCGTTGGAACTTTACGCAATCAACTGCCACCTCCAGGGCGAGCCCGGCCGATACTATCCTCAAGGTGAACAGACCCAACGCCAGAGCACTATGGCGTTTCCGCAGTGCGGAGGTGCGTTTCGAGCGGCGTATCATCATGATTGTGTGCGGATGGCCATAAGCCTTCATCGACCCGATGCCATTAGCATGGAACACTGGAAGATCTCAGGACGGGAGGTTACATGAAGCTCGAGGCCGAAGGACTATCGCTACGCGGACACACAGTGCTGGTCGTGGAAGACGATTTAACACTCAGAACGCTGCTCGTAGACATCCTGATTGAGCTCGGTGCTCATGCGTGTGGTTTTGGTAATGCGGAGGATGCCCTCATCCATCTTCTTGAAAACCACGGCAACTGTTCGTTGATAATCGCCGACCACGGTGTGCCTGGCACACTCAAGGGAGTGGAGTTCCTGCAGATGGTGGGGGAAAAGTGGCCCGACATTCCCACTATTCTGACTTCCGGTTTCCAGTTGGAGAGCTTAGGTGAAGGTCTATCCAGTGAATTCTTATTCAAACCATGGTCGGTCGAAGAGCTCACTGCGACAATCGCCAAGGCCTTGGTTCGCAAGCCCAGTATTACGCAGCAGGACGTTGATCAACATCCTGCATGAGGTAAGGCCTCACGCACTCTATGAAACGTTCTAGCGGCCAGGGTTTTTGGAGGAAGTGGGTGCCTTGAGGTAGTGCCTCACTCATTTCAGGATGATAGCCGCTGGATACGATGACGTCGGTGTCTGGCAGTTCCTTACGTGCGATCCAAGCCAGGTGCAATCCTGTCGAGGCTCCCGGGGTCTGGACATCGGTAATCACCAGTGACCATGGTTGCAGTCTCAGCATCGCAATGCCTTCATCGGCAGTCGCCAGCGCAGTCACGGCTGCGCCTAGATCTTCCAGCAGCATCGTGATCATTTCTCGGAGGGCGGGTTCATCCTCCACCAGAAGAACGGAGGGAGGCATATCGGGGAGTTTTGGCTCAATCATCAGGATACTCTTATCCAAGCGCACGTGAATAAAGCCATCCATCTTTGAACCGCCGCAATGGCATGGCGACGCGCGATATCATTCCGACATCGCTTTCGCCGGGAAAATTCACTCGCACTATCTGAAAGACATTTCACATCATTTTATAGCGGCTTCGCTGGGGGCTTGAGCGGGATCGGCGTCGGCCGTAGGTACTTCCTGATCACATTTCTCGCCCATCGCCCGGTACTCCTTTCGCAGCGCATGCAACTGCTTGTTGTCCAGTGCTTCGAGGTCAAGGACGGATCGCTCGGCAGACTTTGTCGCCCGGATCAGCTCGTCCAGCTTGAGATGGATGATGTCGTTGTCCCGGTTTTGAGTGTTCTGAATTAGGAAAACCATTAGGAATGTGATGATCGTGGTGGAAGTGTTGATAATGAGCTGCCACGTATCGTTGTAATGAAACCAAGGCCCGGAGGCTGCCCACATCGTGATTAGTACGATGGCGATGAGAAAAGTGCTTGGCCTGCCAGCGTGGTCTGACAGCCGTTGGCAGAATTGCGCGAATTTCATGATGCTCTCCCTCTGATACGTTGCGCTTACTCAGTTGACCGCCCGCGTGATCAGAAATCATTTTTTACATTTGGCGGATGCAGCGAAAGGTGGGCACGATCACTTTGAACAGCGGCGGCGCAAGCAGGGTCAACCGCTACGACTTTGCTTTGGAGGGTAGTCATGGAAGTCGAGCCGCTGTTGACAGAGCTCTTGATGGCGCGTGGCCCAGGTGGGCAGGAAGATGAGGTACGTTCGATTTGTCTGCGAGAGCTCACTGCATTCTGTGATGACTTGAAAGTCGACAGGGCGGGGAACGTCATAGGCCTGATCAAGGCTGCGCATGACAGTGATCCTGGCGAGGCAATCAGGGTTATGGCGCACCTGGATGAGATCGCCATGATCGTAAAAACGGTCGAGGCTGACGGGACGCTTAGGGTTGTCGCGCTTGGTGGAGCTCAGCCGATCTGCTTTGGCGCTTGCCCAGTCGACATGCTGGGCGACCGAACGACACTTCCGGGCGTTCTCTCTTACGGCTCGATGCACAACAGTGGCAGCACCCCCACAGGCCGGGACGTATTGGCTGGCGACGTTCACTGGAATGATGTTCATGTGGTTACTCGTCTAACCAAAGCCGCCTTGGAAGAAGCGGGTATTCGACCAGGGTCGCGCGTGGTGCTGAGTCAGCACTGGCGCAGGCCATTCATCGTCAACGACTGCATTGCCGCGCATTTCCTTGATGATCGAGCGCCTGTCACCGCCGTGATTCATTCCGCTGCCTTGCTCAGCAAGCGTCGGCATTTGCTCAAGCAGGATGTCTGGGTGGTGTTGACCACACTCGAGGAGGAGTCCAACGCTGGTGCAATGTATGCAGCCCGCACGCTACCGGGGGATACCACCATCGCGGTTGAAGTAGGGCCCGTACTGACTGAGTACGACACGCGGCTATGCGCAGGCCCGATTATCAATGCCGGCGATCAGAAGGGCTATTACAGCCGGACGGTGATCCATGGCTTGCTCGAGGCTTCCCGTCGTGCCGGTTACGAGCCCCAGGCAGCTTTACTGTTGGACTTCGCCTCGGATGCCAGTGCTGTAATGAGCGCAGGAGTCTGCGCGCGTGCGGGCTGCATTGCCATTCCAACTGAAAACACGCATGGGTTCGAGTTGATCCATTCGCAGGGGATTTCAGCCTGCGCCGCGACGCTCGTCGAGTATCTGATCGACCCTTAGACTACCTGTTTCAAGCTGGTCATGACCGCAGCTCGGCTGTTGTGTTCTTCCTCCAACCCCTGAGGTTCATAAGACACAGCACTACCTGAAGCACAATCAATGCCCACGCTTGTGCATGCCATCCCCAGACCGTCCATAAAATGTTGCTTGCGATAAAGCAACAGAAGCCCACTTTGCGCCGCCCAGGGCGATGCGATCCAATACACCAGGCTGCCAGCACTGTGACCGCCATCGCTGGCCATTCCAGCAGCTCAACCCAATTTTCCATCAAACCATTCCAGACCGTTTCCATAAACCTTGAGCCTCTTCAAACGGTCAATCCGCTTGTAGTAATCCGGATTCTCTCGGATTTGGAGTTCACTCTGGAGGACTGGGTTCCGCATACGATATGGCAGGTGAAGCGATCCATTAACGCTCAGAGTCGTAACCGCTGATTGCCAGGGCAGCGCGCATCGCAGCAAGAAAAGACCATGATTTTGGCGATGATGGAGCAGGGGCAGATTTTCGACACTAGCAAAGTGCGAAACTGGCTGACCACCCACCGGAGTCTGATGCCTACATCAATAATTGAGCCTCACCACGCCCTTCTCCTTAGTTAAATAGGGGGGCGCCGTAGCCTGCCCGAGGCTCCTAGAGAATGTCACTCCTCGGGAATAATCGAGATCTTGCCGTTGCGCTCGACAATGGCAAATTTGATCTGCTCCACTTTTTCGATTCCCTGGCTATCGCGCGCAGATTCAAGAATATCGTCTTCAGTGAGTCGCGCTCGGTGCATACGGTGGTGCAGAAAACGGCCATGCTCAACGACCAGCGTAGCGTGGCCGTCCAGCAGTCGCGCCAAAGGCTTGGAATTGAGTTTCGCGAGCGACAGTCCGACATCCAGGACGATCAGCGTCGCGATGACCAACATGGCATTGGTGAAGGAAAAATCATCGCCCAGCAAAGCCTGTTGGGTCGCTTCGCCGATGATTAACAGCAGCACAAAATCAAAGGTCGTCAAGTCAGCTAAGGAACGTCTGCCTGCAACGCGAAACAACAGCATGAGGGCGATGTACATGCCTGCTGCGCGAAGGATTGAATCCATTACTCGCTCCTAAGGGAATAGGAAGGTAGAGAAGTGGACTGCACTGGATGGGCCTGCGCGCACCGCGCATTCCAGTGTTCCAACATACTCGCTGCGTAAGGTCAGATAGAGCGTGGCAACGCCATTCTCGCTGGTTCCCAGTTGCAGCAAGATGGCCTTGCCCTGTGAGAGCGAGGCTTGGGGTTGAGGTTGTAAGGTTTCGATGCTGGCTTCGCGCAGTAGTGAACCATCGAGCTGCACCATGATGGGTTCTCGGGCGCTGCCGCGTACAGTGATGCGCAAGCTGTCAGTTGTGCCACTGCGGCTGAGGCGTTGATACTCAACATGCAGACGGCCATCAGCGCTCGTGACCTGAGCATTGCTGAGTGGGCCATTACCGAATACGCCGGCCAATCCAAGTAAGACAATGACGACCAACAGGTACCAACCCACGCGTTCGAAGCGCCAGACGCGCTGCTGCATGGTCATGTCTTCCTGGACAGGCTGCTGTCTCGACACCAGTTCATCATCCGCCATAGCCCTAATCCTCAGGCGCGCTCCCCACGAAGCCAGCGCTCGTGATAATGGATCAGGCGGGTCAGTCCGTAGACGGCCCCGTCATGCATGACTTGCGCTCGCTCTCCAAAAAAACGCTGGGTACGGGTAAATACGGCAATTGGTTCCCCGGCAAATGCCCACGCAAAGCACAGCGTGCCGGGTAGAACCCCAGATGCTGGGCTAGGCCCGGCTACACCGGTAGTTGCAATAACGACGTTGGCATCGCTGTCCTTCAAAGCCCCTAGAGCCATCTCCCAGGCGACTGGTTCGCTAGTGAGCCCGTATCGTTCGATGGTCTCCGCGCTTACACCTAGCAAACGCTTCTTGGCGGAGGGGGAATATACTACGTAGCCGCTTTCGAGCACCTCGCCTGTACCTGGGAATGCCGCTAGCAGAGCGACCATGCAGCCTGCTGTGCAGGACTCGGCAGTCGTAAGTACCAGATGGTGGTCTTTGAGGTATCCAAGCACGGCCAGTACGGGATCACTTGCCATTTTGATGTCGACTCGTTGTTCTTTTGTGGTGGACGTGTCAGCTATGTAAATGGTTCACCGGTTCAGCGTAGGTTCGCTTGGGTTCTTGACTTGAACTTCATTTCCCGCGTCAGCATCAATTTAGGTAGCACGGAGCTGGGCTCCGAAGTGTTATTTGAATGACAGAGGTAAGGGTAGGGTAGCCATGAAAAAGCACACCGACACCGGGCATAGGCCCCATGCCCCGTCAAAATCCCAGGGTGAAGAAGAACGCGACAACGATGCTCATCGACCGGACGGCTCATCAGGCACCGATCATGATTCGACCGCACAGAAAGCAGCGCGTAATGAAGGGGAGAAGAAGCACTGAGGCCAGCAACAGCTGGCCTCAGTGCTTTCATCAGAGGATGGGTTTGCCGCCGGTTATCCCGTAGCGTGAACCCGAGATGTAGCTGGCCTCATCAGAACCCAGCAAGACATAAATAGGCGCGACCTCCACCGGTTGCCCTGGTCGCCCCATTGGGTAGCTCGAACCGAAGTTCTTCACGGCTTCATCCGGCATGGTGGCAGGTATTAGCGGTGTCCAGATCGGGCCGGGGGCTACGCTGTTGACCCGTATGGCTTGCTTGCCGAGCAGCTGGGCGAGGCCGGCGGTGAAATTTGCAATCGCACCTTTGGTGGCGGCATACGCCAACAGGCTGGGTGATGGGTCGTCGGAGTTGACCGAGCTGGTGTTGATGATCGAACCGCCTTTTGGCATCGAAGGCAACGCGCGTTGGCAAATCCGGAAAATGGCGGTGATGTTGGTATCGAAGGTCTTCACCCATTCATCGTCGTCAATTTCGGCCAGGCTTTCATGGGCCATCTGGAACGCGGCGTTGTTCACCAGGATATCGATGCGACCGAACTGCGCCACGGTCTTGTCGACAACGTCGTAGCAGTGCTGTTTGTGTGCCAGGTCGCCAGGCAGCAGCAGGCACTGGCGTCCAGCGGCCTCGACCCAGCGCGCTGTTTCCTGAGCATCTTCGTGTTCATTCAAGTAGGCAATGGCAACATCGGCGCCCTCGCGGGCGTAGGCAATAGCCACCGCGCGCCCGATGCCGCTGTCGGCGCCGGTGATCAGGGCGATTTTGCCTTCGAGCCGATTGTTGCCGATGTAGGTCTGCTCACCGCAGTCTGGATACGGCTCCATCTTGCGTTGTGAGCCTGGCACGCTTTGCGGCTGAGAAGGAAACGGGGGAGTAGGGTAGTCGCTCATGGGGGGAAGCTCCTGCAGTTGGGAACGCTCATGACCGTTCGAAACGTACGAGAGGCTGGTGTTGAGGTGAATTCAGGAATAGTACGACGGACGGTCAGCTTGCCATCGCCGGTGACTCTCGAGGATTGAATCTAACAATCGCTATCAGTCTCACCGAGGCACGGGTAGGGCCAGGCTTGACCTGGAACAGTCCTCCGGTAGGACTCAACCTATGAGCTCAAAGTACCCCGTCATCATCGTTATATGAGTCTGGGATATTGCTGGTGAGCGACCCAGTCTAGATCCAGAACAATCAGCAAACCTCTGATCTGAACGTCCCAGAGCGCCCAATCATCTTTACCCATTCGTCTCGAGAACCTCATCCTAGGCCACTAAAGCTGCTCTTCTGAACCTTTGAGGCATTGACGACTCAACCGAGCATTGACGAGAGAGGGCTCGCGATGCGCACCTTTGAGAGAGACTTCTTCGCACCTCAATCGTTAAAGCTCAAATGTTTGGCCGCGTGGTTTCGGGTGCTAGAGGACAGGGCATGGCGTATGGAATCGCCGGACGACTATCACGAGGAATTGCTTCGACGGGCGGATGAAATGGATCGTCAAGGAATCGTTTCCTGGCAGGAGTGGCGTGATCTACGTCTCCAGGCTGATGCTGCTTACCTCAGAGCGGTAGCCGGGGACGATTTTCCCTCACGGTTTTTCGGGAGCTGAGGTAGGGGATACCGCTGCGCTGCGCCCTGAGGTAGGGGAGGGCTTCATCGACGCCGCGCCGGTATCCACGTAGGTCAGTTCAAATGACATGTCAGCCCTTACTGTGTTCGTCTGACGTAGGCCCAGTCCCGCGTTTAATCCCGCGCGGGCCCGCAATTCCCCAAACGGCTAGTCCAACCAGCGGTAGAGCCAGGATCAACAAGGCCCACATGGCTTTGGTCGCATCGGTCTTGTCGCTTCGAAACACGCTGACTATCGCCCACAGGTCGATCAACAAAAGAATCGTTGCTACCGCGATCCAGAAGTACGTACCAAGATCGTTCATAGGTTTGTCCTCCGATGGCTTACACGTAATCGCTCCCTAACGTTCCAGAGGCCGCCCCTGGAACGAGGATGACTTTCCGGCAGTTATCCTGTTTTTGATCGAACATTTTGTAGCCCATGGCAGCCTCTTCCAGGGCTAGGCGGTGAGTCACGATCAGTTCCGGTTGCAGGCGCCCGGCTTCTATGTGTTCGAGCAGTTCCGGTAGGTATTTCTGCACATGGGTCTGGCCCATCTTGAACGTCAACCCCTTGTCGAACGCATCGCCAAACATGAAGGCGTGAATGAAGCCGGCATACACCCCCGGCACACTGACTACGCCCCCGCGCCGCACGGCGGCAATGCTTTGGCGCAGGGCCTTGCCGCTGCTGCCTTCGAGCTTGAGTGCCGTCATGACGGTTTCTGCAGTGCTGCCCTTGGCCTCGAAGCCAACGGCGTCGATCACCGCGTCGACGCCCCGCATACCCGATGTTTGTCGAATGATGCTGTCGGCGGGATCATCATCCTGCTCAAAGTTGATTGGAATTACGCCGTAGGCGTCGCGGGCGTAGCCTAGGCGGTAGTCGTTGTCATCCACCATGAAGATGGTCTGCGCGCCGAGCATTCGCGCGCACGCCGCGCTGAGTAGACCCACTGGCCCCGCGCCGTAAATGGCGACTGAGGAACCTTGGCCTATCTCGGCGTTGATGACGGCCTGCCAGGCGGTCGGCAATATGTCGGAAAGAAAAAGCACCTTATCGTCAGCTAAGGCGGTGGGCACCTTGAAGGGGCCGACATTGGCTTTGGGTACCCGCACATAATCGGCCTGGCCGCCTGGAATACCACCATAGAGATGGCTGTAACCGAACAACGCAGCGCCTGGTGGGATGCCTTTTTTGTTGATGATCGATCCGCGCCCGGTGTTTGTGGTCTCGCAGGCAGCGAAGAGATCGTGTTGACAGAAGAAGCAGCTTCCGCAAGCGATAACGAAGGGAATCACCACCCGGTCGCCTATTTGTAGATTGGTGACGGCGCTGCCGGTGTCCTCGACGATCCCCATGAACTCATGACCGAAAATATCACCCGCTTCGGTTTCTGGAATTTTGCCTCGATAAAGGTGCAAATCAGATCCGCATATCGCCGTGGCGGTGACCCTCAGAATGATGTCGTCAGCTTCCTCGATGATGGGATCAGGGACGTTATCGACCCTGACGTCGTTTGCTCCGTGGTAGGTCAGTGCTCGCATCGTGCGTTCTCCTGCATAGAGTTCAGAGGTTATGCAGGGGAAGCCTTGGGCATTAAGAAAGTTCAGCCAAACTGAGTCAGTGGTTAACTTAAGCGCTAAATGTTGGGGTGAGGTTATTTTTGTTTACCTATAAAACTTGGCTTGAACCTTTTCAACCTTGCCATTCGTCCTGAAAACTCGTGGTGCGTTAGCACGTATCGAGTGCAGCTTGCTCCCACGAATAGAAAGGCGCGCATTTATTTGAGCGCTTGATCAGCCGCGAGGAGTAAAACATGTTTATTCACAATAAGCGCTTGCAATATACGGTGCGCGTTGCTCAGCCCAATCCAGGCCTTGCAAACTTGCTTTTAGAACAGTTCGGCGGCGCTCAGGGTGAGCTGGCCGCTGCCAGTCGATACTTCACCCAGGCCCTCGCCGAGGATGACCCAGGCCGCAAAGACCTGCTGATGGACATCGCCACTGAAGAGCTGAGCCACTTGGAGATTGTCGGCTCGATCATTGTGATGCTTAACAAAGGTGCCAAGGGCCGACTTGCTGAGGGGGTCGAAGAGGAGGGAGAGCTGTACCGAGCCATCAATGGCGCCGGTAACGATTCCCACATTACCAGCATCCTCTACGGCGCCGGCGCTCCGCTTACCAACTCGGCAGGGGTGCCATGGAGCGCGGCCTATGTGGACACCATTGGCGAACCGACGGCTGATTTCCGCTCCAATATCGCTGCCGAAGCGCGGGCGAAGATCGTGTACGAGCGCCTGATGAACGTGACGGACGACCCTGGCGTGAAAGAAGCGCTGGGTTTCTTGATGACACGAGAAATCGCACACCAGCTTTCTTTCGAAAAAGCGCTGCACGCCATCCAGCCTAACTTCCCTCAGGGCAAGCTTCCTGGCATGCCGGAGTTCACCAACAAGTATTTCAACATGTCGGGTGAGCCGAATGTGCGTGGCCCTTGGAATGAAGGCGAGGAGTGGGAGTACGTCGAGAATCCCTCGGCTGCCGTTGATGGCGGAGATGGCACCGCTTCGGTGGAACTGGCCGCTCCTGATCTCGCGATATTGGAAGCCATGAAGCTGCGGACGATGTCGGATCCAGCCAGCAATCCGGTCACCGGGGCGGATCTCGGCTCGGGCTTGGTCAACGGTAAAGATGACTGATTGAAGGAGGCCCCATGAGCACTTCGAGAAGAAGGGATAAGGCTCAGGCTGACATCGGCTTCGAGCATCTGATGAGCGCGGCGGTCGCAGAGTTTGAGGCCGACTCACGCCTGGCTTGCCGAGCGATGCGGGTAAAGATGGCGATAGGCATGTTTGGCGTAGGCTCGGTGCTGCCCAACGATCTGCCCCTGAAGCTTCCCACTGAGTCCTTACACGGGAGTCTGGTAAGCCACACCTTGCAGTGAAATCGATTTTCACACCAAAGGAGAATGACGATGGTTGCTCGCAAAACAGTAGAAGATCTGTTCATCCATGAGCTTTCGGACGTGTACAGCGCTGAGAAGCAGATCACCAAAGCATTACCGCGCCTGGCTCGGGCATCTACCAACCCGCTTTTGGCTGATGCGTTCACCTCACATCTGGCGGAAACCCAGGGGCAGATAGAGCGCATTGACCAGCTGGTGGAGTCGGCTGGATTGAAACTCAAGCGGATGAAGTGTGTAGCCATGGAGGGGCTGATTGAGGAAAGCAAAGAGCTGCTGGATGAAATCGAGAAGGGGGCAGTACTCGATGCGGCGCTGATAGGGGCATGCCAGAAGGTCGAGCACTACGAAATCGCCAGCTACGGCACCCTGATTGCGATGGCCAAGCACCTTGGCATGGAAGAGGCTGCCTCGCTATTGGCAGACACCCTCGCAGAAGAAAAAGCCGCTGACGAGAAGCTATCAGCGATTGCCGAAGAGGGCGGCAATCAAGCAGCAACACTCGAGAAGTGAATCTGTGGAGCCCGGCTTTCGCCGGGCTACTCGACAGGCACTGTGCTCGTGAATGTGGTGTCTGATTCTGGGCTTGAAGTCATGCGTTCCATGAGCCTGTCTAAGGGCTTGGGGCAGCGCTGAGTCATACGCCGGGCTCAGGTATAGCCAGAAAAGCAAGACTTCGCCATGAAGTTCAGATGGTCAATTAATTGGACAGCTGTGGGCCAGCAGGCGCCATGATATCGAACGACTTCTCAGATAAGAGAAGGAGAGTTGTACAAGAAAATTTATTTGTATCGGAAATCAGGCCAGTTGTCTGATACCCATATTTGTCCACGCCACAGTCATTGAAGCGCTGTCGTGTTTTGCTATGGTTAGGTTTCCGTATAAGACTAAAGTCGTAGGAGGACGGCATGCGTATTCGTGGTGATGTTTTTTGGGATTGGGCGGATCCAGTGCTTCATCATCGCACCCATGACGAGGAACTCGATGACGGTACGACTATCGATGTTCAGGTCAGACTATCGCGCACAGGTCAGACGCAAATGTTCATCGGCGTGTACGCAGGAAGTGGAATGGCGCTGCATGAGGAAGCTTTCGAATCCCGCCCCGGCGAGTCAATGACCCGAGCATTAGCCTGGGGGGTTGGTCGAGCAAGGCGTCTGGCGACAGATCAGCGCCCTAATGTGAAACAAGTGGCCTAGCTGCAGCCAGTATCCGTGGCCGTTGGCTCAAGCGTCAGCGGCCACAACCGTCTCCTCTCAAAAGCCAATCCCATTTACCAGCGTTAGGGTCAGCCATTTGCTCATCGTCCCGTAAAGTCTTTAACACCGTGTACTGAAAGTCAGCTCGCATCCGCAGATTTGCGCAGTCTGGGACAAGCCATTTGAGGCTTCCAAAGCCCTGAGCGACCTCAGTACCTGGCCACAAGCATTAAGATGAGCCGTTATTAGGATCGATGGGGATAGCATTCCCGACCTTGCTAAATAGTCTCTTGTTTCCATGCCTAGGGCGTCATCCCTTCGGATCTCATAAACGTTCGACAGAAATGTGGTTGATCGTAGAAACCGCACTCCAGCGCGATCTCGGCGAGCATCATCGTCGATGTCTCTAGCAGTTCTTTACTCTTCCTCAGCCGCTGCTCACGCAACCACTGCTGAGGAGAGACCTGTGTGGATACCTTGAACATTCGCGAGAAATGGCTTCGGCCCAACAGCGCCAGCCTCGGGATTCTGCGCTACCTGTGATTGATCAGGCCTTCTCGCTTCAGCAGCTTGATGTTGGTTTGCTTCACGATCACCGCTGCCAGTTCATGATCACTGAACCAGCGGCATTCCACGATTTCGTGACCCGCGCTCGGCAGCATCGTGGGTTCGATAGACATTTGATAAAGGTAGTGTTCTTCGTCATCGAAGATGTAATGGCCCAGAAACCGAGCGCCAGTGAAGGGCAGGCTTGTCTCCTCCTTCAGCTCTCGTTTTGCCGCGTCAACATGCCCTTCGCCAGGATCAATCTTGCCGCCTGGCAGTGACCATTCAGGAGCTTCCTTGCGGACAAAAAGAATCTTCCCTTTCTGCAAGCAGATCACTGTCGAATGCATCTCTCGTAGGTTGGTCATGTTCAGTCCTCCTCTATGTACGGAGGGCCTGAGAATCACGGGGAAAGTTCACGTTAAACGACGATGTGAGCGTTGGCGACTGCCAGCTTTTGTCAGACCAGCACGCCGGTGCATGGATCTTGAGTTAGATTTATAGGTCTACCCCGATGGTGCTTTTTCCTATGGATTACGGTGATCAGCGCTCAGCAATCGAATCGTTCGTGACGAACGACGGCCAGATTGGTACCCAGATGCGTCGAGTAGATTGGGCCGGCACTTCTCTGGGTGATCCAGGGTGCTGGCCGGTTCAGCTGCGCCACGCCGTGAGTTTCTTGCTCAGTTCGGATCTGCCCACTGCACTTCTTTGGGGTGCCGACAGCACACTGCTCTACAACGACACCTGGATCCCTGCCATGGGGCACCGTCATCCCCTAGGGCTGGGCAGGCCCGCGCACGAGGTCTGGACGGCTGTGTGGGGGCGGGTCGGTCTGCAGCTCGAAGCGGTAATGGAGAAGGCAAGCCTATTATTACTTTCCGATGCGGAGTTTCCGGTTCGCCTGGATCGAGAAAAGCCGTGGGCGTTCAGCTTGAGTCCTTTGAGAGCCCCTGAGGGGCACATCGTTGCTGTCCTGGTGCAAGGGCAAGAAGTACAGCCGTCAGCCCTTGAACCAGTACCGTCGCACATTATGCTGGGTCGAGATCGCCGTATGTTCGACCAGGCACCGGGGTTCATCGCCATCTTCCGAGGCCCTGACCACATCTTTGAATTCGTCAACGAGGCCTTCAGGCGCAGCTTTGGTGATCGAGGCTATCTCGACCGCTCTGTACGTGATGTATTCCCCGATCTGGAAGGGCAGGGTTATTTTTCCTGGCTGGATGAGGTGTTCAAGTCGGGCGAGCGGTTTGTCGCTACCGGCACGCCTATTTCGCTGCTCTGGCAATCAGATGGGGCCGAGATCCGCTACCTCGATTTCGTGTATGAGCCTGTATTCGACGATGCCGGTGTAGTGACCGGTATTTTCTGCGAAGGCTTCGATGTCACGAAACGAGTGGAGACCGAGCGGGCGCTTAGAGAGGAAAGCCGCACGCTTGAGATCCTTCGAGACATCAATGCGGCGTTCGCCAGTGACCTGAACCTTGAACGGATCGTGCAAAACCTCACGGATGCAGCAACGTCGCTCACAGGAGCAGCTTTTGGCTCGTACTTTGCCAACGAGGTCGACGATGCCGGCGCGCATCTGAAGCTTTATACCTTGTCAGGTGCTGATCGCTCGGCCTTTGAAAAGTTGGGTCATCCTCGTGCCACTCCGGTGTTTGCACCTACTTTCCGGAATGAAGGTGTCGTTCGATCCTTGGACATCCTGGCTGACCCTCGCTATGGCCAGTTCGAGCCCCATCATGGAATGCCCAAGGGGCATCTGCCCGTACGCAGTTACTTGGCGATCTCGGTGGTATCGAGAACAGGCGATGTCCTGGGAGGGTTGTTTTTCGGTCATCCTGAACCGGGAAAATTCACTGAGCGGCACGAGCGGCTGGTAGTCGCCCTGGCCGCCTAGGCAGCAGTGGCCATCGATAACGCCCAGCTTTATCGGCAGGTACAGCAGGCGAAAGCCACACTTGAAGAGCGGGTCGCTCAACGCACAGGCGAGCTTTCACAGGCCAACGAAGCCCTTCGCCAAGCTCAAAAAATGGAAGCGCTTGGGCAGTTAACGGGCGGAATTGCCCACGACTTCAACAACATCCTGGCGGCGATTCTGGGCAGCGCCGATTTACTATCACGGCGATTGAAACAGGGGAAAGGGGAAGCTGCGGCGCGCCTGTTGGAGGGAATTCAAGTCAGCGCCAAGCGAGCAGCATCGCTGACTCAGCGTCTGCTCGCATTCTCACGGCGGCAGACGCTCGATCCTCGGCCTACGGACGTCAACGTACTTATCGATGGTCTGGTCGACCTGATCAATCGCTCGGTGGGCCCGGCAATTACTGTCATCACGCATCTGGAGCCGGATCTAGGGTTGTCCCGGATTGATCCTGCCCAGTTGGAGAGTTCGCTGCTCAACCTGGCGATCAACTCGCGTGATGCCATGCCCGAGGGGCGCGGTGCGATCTCCATCACTACGCAGACAATCGAACTCGACGACCTGATGGCGGGTCGTGCCGACCTGCCTCCAGGCGAGTACATCGCGATTTCTGTCACTGACTCGGGAAGCGGCATCTCCCCGGAGAACATCCAGCGGATATTTGACCCGTTCTTCACCACCAAGCCACTTGGCCAGGGCACCGGACTGGGGCTATCCATGGTGCACGGTTTTGTACTGCAGTCCGGTGGCCAGATTGATGTGCATTCCCAAGAAGGTGTGGGCACGACGATCCGCCTCTTGCTGCCAAAATTCGAAGGGCAACTGGAATTACTCGAGGGCGAGGCCAGGCAGAGTGCGCTTAGCGGTCAACGGGGCGGGAGAATTCTAGTAGTCGATGACGAACCTATCGTGCGCATGTCCATCGTGGAAGCCTTGATGGAGGCCGGATATGAAGTTGATGAGGCTGAAGATGGATCTAGCGCCATGCATACGCTTCGCTCGTGCCCGCCTTATGATCTGCTCGTTACCGATGTCGGGCTTCCAGGTGCGCTGAATGGACGTCAAGTGGCAGATGCCGCTCGTGAGGCTTTTCCAGACCTTCTGGTTCTATTCGTGACCGGTTTTGCAGAGGCATCGGTTTTGAAAGGTGGATTCCTGACACCTAGCACGGCAGTGATCACAAAACCGTTCGACATTCAGGTACTCCTGAACAAGGTGACGGTAATGCTGCACCAGCCCCAGACTTGAGCCGGGTGCCGGAACTCGACTTCCTCCCCGGCAGTCATCAGCATAAGGAAGTTCGTCCCAGCGTTCAGGATGTCGCGCGTTCTTTAGGTGCGATCCCTCATGAGCGTCATCAAGCATCGTCCAGCAAGGGCAAAGGTAACGATCATCTGTTCTCGAAATGACCAGGTTCTTCTTGTTCGAAGGAAGAGCGCCAAATGGAAGTTTCCAAACGGTCTGCTTGAGAGAGGTGAGGCCCCGACCGTGGCTGCCGCTAGAGAGCTTTGGAATGCCCTATCGTTGCACTGCTCAGGCCCGCATCTCGTGGGCACCATTGAGGTTGGCAATGTGCTCCACCATATCTTCACCACTGATTTCACTGATGGCTGCAGCGTTGCGCTGGGGAGAGGCATTGTCGCGTGTAAGTGGATCGGCTGGGAGGAGCTGAGTTCCACCATGCTAAAGCCTACAGCCGCGGCCTTGCTTTCCCGGGGCCTGCAACAACTTATCCATCTCGATGAAGTGGAAGCGCTGACATCGGAACCCGCTGAAATTTGAACGGACGTATGAAGTTTGCGGTGGCTCTAACGTAAGCGTCCGCCCAACAGGCCATGCGCGAGCACGACCGGAATCCAGGTACGTGAAGCAGCCGCTCATCACTGGTCTTTTGTCGGCACCGATTCCCTATCGAGACTGCACTGCTTGTTGAAGGGAGGTCGTTGCAGCACACTGAGCATCCATCGTAAGGAAACGGCCGCATATGAAGGCTACGCCTCACACCCCCCCTGATTATCCTAGATGTTCAAGATGCTATTGATCAGCCTATCTGGAATGGCAAGAGCCACCCTGGTTATCTGTCCGTCATCCAGCGCCTTCTGCGGCACTGGCGATCAAATGGCTGGCGCGTCCTTCATGTGAAACATGATGAAAAGAATCCCACCTCCAGCTATCACGTTCACGGCCCCTGGAATGGAATCAAGAAAGAAGTTGCTCCGATAGAGGGCGAGGCTGTCATCATCAAGCATGAGAACTGTGCCTTCATAGGAACCCGATTGGATGCCATTCTGAGAAGCATGCAAGTAAAACGTATTGTTCTGGCTGGAGTTGTGATTCATAACAGCATGGATGCGACTATCCGAGCGGGGAAGGCACTTGTATACGAAATTATTCTCCCAGCGGATGCCACAACTGCCGTACCCGTCAACAGGTCAAACGGAACGTGCTGGGACGCCTTGACCGTTTATGAGCTGACCTTAGCAATATTGGGCACTGAATATGCCCAAGTTATGTCATCAGAAGATGTGATCGCACAGTTCTGCTTTTGAAGCAGTGCCTGGCACCCACTCATTCGACAGCACGACTGCAGTGGCCAGCTCGCCTTGAGCGCCGCTAACTGCCCAAAACCTGTGAGGATGGAAGCCCGGAGGGCCGCAACTTAGCGAAGCCAGGTTGCGGTTTACGACAGCGTACCCGATAGGGGCACGTTCAGTCTTTCCTGCCGGTGCCTCGAGGCGTAGCTCTAAGGCTACTGGCTTGACCGGCTGTTCGCTTTCTCAGTTGTCGATGTAGCGGGCTGATGCAGATGAGCGTCGGTTGGATCGGTGATTTGAATGACATTGCCGTGCTGCCAACCATCCGCCTTGGGATCAGCCGCAGGGATTTGAATGTCAGCCCGCTGAGCTTTCGTTTTTGCCGCATCCACTCTCAGACGCCGATTCCGCTGCTCGACCATCGTTGGATCAGCCTGGCCATCCGCTATGAACCCCATCATCAACTGCGGGACGCCCACCGGTAGGGCTTTGTCCTGGTCGGTGTGCCACGTGTGCCATGTCTTCCCATAGGTATGCGCAAGCCGCTCCATCAGCGCATGTTCAGCAGGTGCAGGAATACCTGGTGCAATCAACTGACCGGACGAGACTTCATACCCATGGCTGTGCCACATCGCCTTCTCCTTGGCCGGCAGACCAGCAAACAGCTTCTCGTCGATGATGTACTCGATACCCATGATCTTCGCTTCCTCGGTGTTACCGTCGAAGATGACGCACTGGATGACATCCTCATTCAGGATGGAGCAGTAGTGATGCGCTTCCATCTGCACATCAGGATGTCCGTTGTAAAAGTGGAAGCCATCCAGGTAGGCATTGATAGCCTCGATGGGCGGCTTAGCCTGCAAGGACGCTGCCCCGGCTTCCAGCAATTGGGTCTTGGCTGATTCGGGCCTGCCGGGTGTCTCCACAGGCGACTTCGTCTCAGGAGCAGAGCAAGCCCACAGGAGGCTACAGGCCAGGGGAAGGGTTATGAATCTGATGAGTTGTGGCATGGGAGTGGCTCTAGCGAGTGTCCTTAAGGGACAGCCTGGGCGAGCAGAACGGACAATTCAGAAGACAAACGGCCTGGGTCGATGACGAATTCCAGGCAAAAGAAAGCCCGCTGCTAGGCGGGCTAATGGGAGCTTCTATCACACGTAGGGATAGGGCGAGTGTTGCCGAGGTGTCGTGAAAATTGGGTGAAAGAAAAGTCCCGACAATGTCATCAGGGGTTTATCCCAACACAAAGTCAGCCATATGCGCGTGATCTGCGTCTGAGATTTGCGACGGTTCACGTCGTTGAATCTTGTGGTCAAAAAGGGCAAGCGGAGCGCGCCGGCCCAAAGGGCCAGAGGCGTGAGGATGGAAGCCCGTTAGGGCCGACCCCTGGCGACGCCAGGGATCGGTTCACGACAGCCGTCCCCGATTAGGGGCACGTCCAGGGGCATGATTGGATCAAGCAGTTTCACACAGGCCTGAAGCTACCGTCTGGGTCGCATTTATGATGCCAATCGGATGCCACTAGGGTGGGGACTTCTTCCAAGCGAGGTAAGCCACCATCACGCTCCAAGCTCTCAATTTCCAAGCGAAGATCATCGATAAGCTCCGCTGAGGATTTCCCAGATTCCAAGCTCAAGGTCAGGGTCAGCAGCGTCAGTGAGCTCACCTCCAGCCGCTGACTCACCTGCTCAAGCTTATCTAGCGTCAGGCTGGACTTACCGCCTTCGAGCTTTGAAAGAAACGTTCTACTCGTGTCACCAAAGTCCCGCTGCGTGATTTTTCGCTGACTGCGTAGCGCCCGAAGGACAATGGCGAAAGACGATTTCAGTGACATATGCGATCTCTCCGCTTGAGCGTATCCCCGGTGAAATCCACGTGGAATTTCTGCGCAGCTTCGAAGCCCTGGGGCTGGCCTGGCCTTGCGGTCAGGAAGAGCTACCGTTCCGTCGAAACACTGTTGATGCATCCAGTATATCTCGCTAAGCTCGTGAGGAGAACATTTGTACTACTCGCGGTGATGAGAGTTATGAACAAGCCAGACCAGACCCTTGATGATCGCTTTGCTTTTTTCTCGCGCGAGGAACTGCTCGAGCAGCAGTGCCTGTTGCTTGAGAGCGAGTTGGCGGTGATGGGCGAGGAATTGATGGCCTCTCGCGAAAAGATCGCCACCTTGGTTTTGATGTGGACGGGCGTCAAAGCTGAGCTGCAGAAGGCGGAGACAGAATTGACACAAGCGAGGTATGAGCTTCAGGTCAGCAGCGTGGCTCATTGAGCATCTCGCACCCTGCTCCGGTGCAGGTAAAGCTCACGGTGTCCAACCAAGGGATATGGGAGGGGCGACTGCATGCTGGTCAAGTCACCCCGGCAAATCAGCCATAGGTGAATGCGCCATTCCCAACTGACGATACGCGTTTGCTGACAAATGCCGCGCAGGAGGGAGTGGAGCGGGTGTACCGGGAGGGCTTCCGCTACAGCAAGGCAGAGGTTCTGCTGCTCGACCTCAGCCAACCGAACGACATCACCGGTGATCTGTTTGCGGCAGCTCAGCCGGTGGCGAGTGAAAAGCTGATGGGTGCTGGATGCGTTGAATGGCAGGTGGGGTAGGGGCACCATGCGGTTGGCGACTGTGCCAGTCGATCCCTCCTGGGGCATGCGGCGGGAGATGATGAGCCAGAGCTTCACCACCCGGGTTGACGAGCTCTGGACGGTTTACTGCAAATAAGGCGGTAGCACCTGAGCAAGGCCAGGGATTCCATTTCCCTGGCCCTAAGCAACCTTATCGGTTGTCTTCAGTTACGTACGGACGGAAACCGAGTGCAAAGAAGTTGTCAAGGAGGAACGCCTCCCGGAATTCGATTCCGGGTGTAAGGCGAAGAATTTCGTAGACATCTCGCTTATCCACATCAGGCATGCGCGCGCCGAAGATGATGGCGGAGACGGGTGCTGGAGCTTGATAAAGCTTCCCGCCAACATCCATGATTGCTCGCCACTCCTTCTCGTAGCTCCATTGCTTGGCTTTGGTGAACAGGCAGTCATCCAAAAAGGTCTGCGTGGCGCCGGCAGGCAGGTTTTTCACGGACAGTGACGGGTATACATCGGTGTACTTCACCGGTCTGGCCATGGTTTTCAGCGGGGAGGTTTCATCGATTTTGTACTCAATGCAGAAGCCCTTGTGGTTCGCGGCGTAGTGAGACCACATCAGGATTTCATCGGGTGCCTCGCTGAGGCAGAGCACGCCAATGTTCTGCATGAGCGCGCCGAGTCCGTCGCGAAGCCGCTCATAGGCAAGCTCATCCTCCTCGCTCGGCACCTTCAGTGAGTCCTCCACCACAGCATTTTGTGTGGCTTTCTCGACCGCGTGGGCTACGGACTCTGCCAGCTTGCTGCGGTCGAGGTTGATGGCGCAGTCAAACGGATCATTGAAGGAGGCCGGGGTGGAAAGCCAGACTTTTTTGTCGGCCAAGGACTGCAGCGAGTACTGCGTGACGCTTTGGTATTTGTACAGGTGGGAAGGTGTGGTCATGGTCTTGGTTCACTAGGCAGATGGTATGTCGCTTGATTGGCGGGTGGCTTTGCTGCGCAACATCAGACTTTAGCCCGGAAGCAAAGGCTGAAGCTATTTACCTCTGGACTTCTGAGGCCGCATCCCGATTGCTCACCGACTGGGAGCCGCCGCTCGGTCGGCAAGCTATGGCTTCATGATGGCGCGAATGTAGTACAGCAAGCTGCTCACGTCAGTGGCTTACTGATGAACTCCTCCAAAATCTCGTTGGTGACCTCAAAGTCGCGATTTTTCGTGCCCCAGCCGACGGTGCAGAATTTGCAGCCTTGCCGTGTTGGTGATTGGGTAGGTGGCCTAAGCGTAAAAATTAGACGAAGGGGGCAGAGGTGATTTGGACGCACCGTGCGGCATTCCAGGCGCCTGTTGGTGCGGATATGGCCAGCATCCATTTCCACGCGGTAGTCGTGAAATTTCTTATCCACTAAATGAATTGTTCTCAAGCGCGAATGAACTCATCTGGATGTTTTTCCATATGATGGTTCTGAGCGTGGTGGTAACCGTCGGCTCACGTTGAAGACTAACTCTAGAGTCAGATTTCGTGCGAGGTCGTTTCGCTTTAACTGGGGCGCTACGGTAACGATAATGCAACTTTCCCGTCGTTATTTTGACAGGATAAAAATGTCGACTTCCAGGCGCTAATTTGTCTTCGACACTATACGTCGCGGAAGAAGACTCAGACGATTCCCTTGATTGTAACAAATGATTTCATCCAAAATTTGTTAACCCCTTGAAACACGCGGGCTGTGCATCCGTACAGTCAAGAGATGGGATCCAACTGAAGGCTTGCGCGCTATCTATTCGTGCGGCAGTGGCTTGCAGGCGCTTTGATTTTTGAATATGTTGTATTCAGCTTGGGTGACACGTACTAGATGTAGTGTTTCCTTTGCGGCCTCGAAACGGATTTCTTGGGGTGGTGCTTTTGTGAGTTCGGGAAGCCGATGGCTTACCTACGCCACAGCGGCCAGCGAAGAAAGGGTGGGGTGATGTGCATTTGATGGTTCGTCCAGCACGCTGTCTTGGTCTTTCAGGAAGCCGATGCTGACTACTCTAAAGCCCCCTCGATTCTCCCGAAATCCGCTCTCAGCACATATTGCGTAAACATAAATCGCCAAAGCGATGAATCATCCGTGCTGCGCATTAATTTTGAGCGCGGTGGTGCATCAGCATAAACGTTTTTCAGTTAGTGGAAGATGACGCTCGGCTATTGTCTGGGTGTTGTTTTTCAAATAGTGCATGGAGGTTCGAGTGCCCGCTAAATTTACTTTCTTTCAAGTCGGCAACGGGGATATGACCCTGGTACGCTTGGCAGACTTCAACGTCACAACGATCTTGATCGATTGCCATATTCGGTCGAAAGCTGATGATCCAAATGATGACACCCCCGATGTGGCTCGGGCGCTGCGAGAGCGGCTATTGCGTGACAACAAGGATCGTCCTTATGTTGACGCCTTCATGCTGAGCCACCCCGACAAGGATCATTGCGGTGGACTGAGCAAGCATTTCTGGCTGGGCCACCCCGACCAGTACCCGGATGACAAAAAAGATCGCTGGGAAAAGCGGATCATCATCCGAGAGCTCTGGTCGTCCCCTCTGGTCTTCCGGCGGCGGTCGAAGAATCACACACTTTGCGAGGACGCGCTTGCGTTCAATAAAGAGGCTCGTCGGCGTGTTCAGCACTGGCGTGATTACGGCTGGGCTCTCAGCGGTAACCGCATCAAGATTATGGGTGAGGACGTCGACGGCAAGACTGATGACTTGCGCTCGATCCTGGTGAAGTCAGGCGAATGGTTCAGCGACATCGATGGGTCATCTTCGTCTGTATTCAGGGCCCAACTCCTGGCTCCTGCTCCTCATGAAGATGATGCTGCGCTTGAGGAAGAGCTGACCAAGAACGAGTCGAGCATTGTCATGAACATGCACATCTCGCCCTCTCAATTCAGCACCAAGCGTACCCGGTTCTTCGTAGGTGGTGATGCCGAGGTTCTCATCTGGGAGCGGATGTGGAAACGCTTTGAGGATGACCCAGAAACGCTCGCTTACGACTTGCTCCTCGCGCCACATCACTGCTCGTGGCACACCCTGTCCTGGGACAGTTGGTCGGGTAAAGGCGAAAACGCCAGGGTGTCCGAGGCTGCGCGCAATGCTCTGGGCCAGGCAAAGCAGGGAGCGACGATTGTCTCCAGCAGCAAGAAGATCGTTGACGACTTTAACGATCCACCTTGCATCCGCGCCAAGCGTGAATATAGGTCGATTCTGCGCCCAGTGGATGGGTGGTTCGCCTGTACGGAAGAGAGCGGCTCCAAAGGCGTGCTGGAATTGGAATCGGCCTCTGACGGTACGCTGATCAAAGCTGCGGTAGCGGTCGCCGCAGCCGCGACCTCGGCTGCAGCGGCTGCAGCCCCTCGCGCAGGCGCTCCTAGAAAATGACCAGTTTCTATGCGGTCGGTGACCCAATGGGCGATCAGCCCGAGCCTGTTCATGCCTGCACCCGAGCGTTGGTGAAGGCATGCAAGGGGGCCTCTGGCGTCGAGTTCCTGGAGCTTCGGCAGGAGGCTGAGGAAGGGGGAGTAACCGAGTACGTCGTCATCGAGGCGGGCGACGGCACGATTGCCAGGGCCAACCCTGGAGGAATCCACCGCGTAGAGACGCTAGCCATCGCCGTGAATCCACGGCTTCGTGTTCCGGTGACTGTGCATGCGCTTCGCAAGGATTTTCCTGCGCTGTCACATCTTCATGGCTCGGCGCCCGGTACGCCGAAGATCCTGTGCCTCTACGATGTGGAGTGGAGTGGCGTAGAGCGCATCTGGACGGCTGAACGGTTTATTGAGCGAATGTTCTGGTGGCTGCGTGAGTCATCGGAGCTACGTCTGCACCGTGAAGATCAACCGCTGGAGCAAATGTTCTACGCGAGCCCATTCCAGCTCATCCTGCCAGCGCTAACACCGGCGCAGCTAGCGAGTGACGATTGTAAACTGCACGTCGTGATGACAGACAAAAGCGACAAGATCACGTTGCGGGCGGTCATGGATTTCAGTGGAACGACCCAGCAAAGCAATTACCGTTTACTCAATGTCATGGTGCCGCCCGTTGAGCCAAAGTCGATGGCCATGTTCCCGCTCAACCTTGGTGAGTTGCATGATCAGTTAGTGGAGTGGGGCAGCGAGCTTTCTGCGCAACTTTCAAGTGCTGTGCGTGAAGCAGCTTCTGTGGGGCTAAGTCGGGCGGCTCAGAACGAAAACCAAGGCATCTTGATCCTGGCTTGGGTACCCAGGCTTCGCAATGGCGAAGCTGATCGGATGGATGTCAAAGGCTACATGCTGGAGATTAATCTCTTTGATCTGGCAGCTTCATTCGAGATGCTGGCACCGCCGAACGCGGACGGTGTTTGTTATCCCGCCGTGCAGTTGGGAGGTTACACAGGGGAGACCTGGAAGGGGCTTGGCCTCAGGCCTGTGGAGGTGCGATCTTCGCTGAACGCGGCGTTTGCCCGAGACCTCTCTGCTGTCGATCCCGATACTGCAACTTTCAAGGGTGTGCTGGCTGGTGTAGGTGCGTTAGGAGGGATGCTTGCCGACATCTGGGCTCGCTTGGCCTGGGGCACTTGGACGTATGTTGACCCGGATTTGCTCCTTCCCCACAACGTGGCCAGGCATGTCGCAAACGACAGGTTTGTCGGTTTACGCAAAGCGGATGTGCTTCGGAGGATGGTAGGGCAGATCTATCCGGGCGAGCCGATACCCGCTGCGATCTGCGACGGCATTCTCGCAGACGATCCTCGCATCAATGAGGCCATAGAGCACGCTGACCTTTTGATCGATGCCACCACGACGCTGGCTGTGCCTCGCGACTTGTCGCGACGTGATCATTCAACCCGCATGGCAAGTGTCTTCCTTACTCCATCAGGGATGTCGAATGTCATTCTGCTAGAGGACTCGGCACGGTTGCAGCGTTTGGACGCCCTTGAGGGCCAGTATTACCGCGCAATCTTGAACAACCCTTGGGGCGAAACCCATCTCGTTAACCACCTTGGCGATCGGTGGGTAGGTGGCGGATGCCGGGATATATCGTTCCGCATGTCGAATGAAAACATCCATGTCCACGCAGGACTGATTTCCCGGAAGCTGCGCAAGGTAGTAATCGGTGCCGAAGCCAAGATTCTGATATCGGCGTTGGATGATGAATCGGGCAGTGTGGGATCCCATGAGGCCATGGTGCACACCGTCAACCGCGCAACGGTTGGAGAGTGGTCGGTAACGTATGACAGTGGGCTTATCGACAAGATCAAGGCACAGCGGCATGCGGCTCTACCTAACGAAACTGGTGGATCCGTTCTCGGTATCACTGACTTGAAGACGAAGACCATCGTCCTAGTCGATACCCTGCCACCTCCACCCGACAGCGAGTCGAGCCCGACCCACTTCATCCGGGGCAAGGAAGGTCAGTTAGAGGCACTGCGGAAGGTGCACGATCTGACTGCTGGCACCGTTGATTATGTCGGGGACTGGCATTCCCATCCGAACGGTTGTTCCGTCAAGCAGAGCGCCGATGACGTTGTCCTGTTTGCCACGCTGGTGAGCCGGATGCAGACAGAAGGTTTACCGGCACTGATGCTGATCATTTCCGATGCTGATCTCGGCGTTTATGTGAGGTGAGCCTTGGGGTACCGGTTTTCAACTTTGGTTAGTTGTTGGCGAGCGGCGACATTGCGGGGCACGCCAAGATGATCGACGTGTGCTTGTTCGATTGATACCCAAATACCGTGCACTGCGTGAGGGGTGGTATGGATTTCAGCAAGGTTTTTGATGCGTATAAGTACAAGGCCAGGGTAAAACCAGCTTTGCTGTTGGTGCTGCCGGTAGTCATTTATGTCATGGCTTTCTTCGAAGCTGCGCGATCCTTGAACGGGGTGATCGCAACCTTCCTGGTATCGTTCGGCGTCGTCGCATTTGCCGCGAGCCAAATGTCGAGCAAAGGCAATAAGCTCCAGGAAAAACTTTTCAAGGCGTGGGGGGGTGCCCCAACCACCATCGTGCTGAGGCACTCTGACGACACGTTGGAGCGGCCCACGAAAAAACGCTACATGCATCGCCTGGCGGATCTCATAAAGGATTTCACCGTCGTCACGGAAGAGGAAGAAAAAAAAGACCCGAAGGCTGCAGATAATGTGTATCGGTCTGCGGCGAACTTCCTGCGTGAACAGACGAGAGATACGAAAAAGTACGCCATGATCTTTGACGAAAACGTGGAGTATGGATTCGCCCGGAATCTCACGGCTTGCAAGTCGACAGGCATCCTAGTGGCCCTAACCTGCGTCGCGCTCTGCTTGGTGACTCTGTATCACACGATAGGTTTGCCTCTGCAAGAATTGAGCTTAGATGCGTTAGCGAAGCATCCGGTCTTGCTCGCAGCCACAGGAGTCGAACTGGTCATATTGCTTTCCTGGATCTTCTTGGTGAACCACGATTGGGTTCGGGTTAGAGGTTTTGCCTACGCGCAGCGCTTGTTTGCTAGCTGCGAACAGGTCAGCTAATGCATGCTGACCTGCGGTGTCCGCAGTTGGAAGAGGGCGACTCTCGTCGCCGGAAGCTGGAGTCGTGGATTAACTGGTGTGGCGAGCCGAGGTGGCTAGCGCTTCTGCTCGATCTTTTACAACGATCACCATTGAATGTTGCACCGTCACCTGTACTCGGTTCTGCCTGAGCACAAAAGTCTTCTGCATAAAGTGAAGTGGAAACCCTATGCAATCTGATGACCAGCTCAAAACCGTGGACGTGCTCGATCCTGCCCAGCTCAAGCGCATCGAGTCTCTGCACAGAGGTTTCCTGTATCAGCACCTGTATGGTGTGGGCTGCTTGTTTATGGCGCAGGCTTCGGGTGTCAAAGAGGTGCTTGTCGAGCTGGATGAAGATATCGAGCTTTGCACTGATGCCGGGAGAGTCTATATCCAGGTCAAAACCCGTTCTCAGCCGCTGATGCCTGGCGACGTTGCAGGCGCATTGGAGCGCTTTGAGCAGGTTCGACAGGCGCATGAGCTTGAGGGCCGTGCTGGTAATCCAGAGTTCGTGATCGTTGCGAACCAGCCACTAGGAAAAACGCTTCAAACTGCGGTGGACGAGAATAAGACGCCTGCGGATCTGATCTACCTTTACCCCGACTCGACAGCCCCGCGCCCTGATTACCTTCCTCCTGCGTGGGCAACGCTGGAGGAGGCGGCCGTGTGGTGCGCAGATCAGGCTGAAAAACTGCAATTCTCGCTTCTTTCGCCTTCAACGCTGACTTGGAAAATGGCGTCATTGGTGATGCTGGCGTCCGCTGGCGGTGACGGAAACGCCAGGCACGTATTCCGCACTCCGGAATTGCCAAGCTTGTTCGAGCAGTTAATCGTTCAGCTCCAGGATTTTCCTACGCTGCCTACATCCTACAGGCCTCAGCAGAGCGAACCTGCCCTTGCATCAGCCGAGCGGGTGCGAATCATTTGCGGTTTGTCGGGCGCCGGGAAAACGACTTGGGCTGCCCATGCGGCTCTGCATAGCCCCGAACCATGTGCCTACTACGACGTTGGTGATCTTCCAGGGCCCGCACTCGCGAGCTCAATCGTGCGCGAGCTTGCCTCCAAGTTTTCCCATAAAGACCCTGAGGGCATTCGGCAAATTCTGTTGCCTGGTGCCAGTGGTTACGAGGCGATTCGGGCATTCGACCGTTTTCTGGAGCAGGCTAAGGCATCCTTGGTGGTTGTGATCGACAACGCACATCGTGTTCCAGTAGTTCACCTGCGCGATTTGCTGAATGCCACCCGGCATATCCGTTTCACGCTTCTGTGCCAGCCTCATGAGAACGTCCGGGAGCTTGAGGCGATCATGAAGTTGCGGCGTGAGACGCTTCTCGGTTGGGATCTGGATACCGTGGCGAGGGTCGCCAGCGACGCCGGCGCATTCGGCAGTGCTCAGGCATTTGAGCAGCTCCGGACATACTCGGGTGGCTTGCCACTGTACGTTGACAGCGCCGTTACGGTTGCCCTCTCGGGGTACGGCGGAGATATCGAAGCACTCTGCATTGACCTCAGGCAGCAATCAAACCTAGTGGAAACGGCCCAAGAGGTCATACTGGCTCGCGTTTACGATGGTTTCGAGCAGGTTACCCAGAACGCGCTTGCGGTCGTCAGCCTTGCTGATATCGGGCTCACCCATGAGGAAATCGTCCAGCTGCTATCGGCGACGCTCAAGTTATCCCAAGGCGGCGCAGTTGCGGCCATCAAAAAAATTCAGGCCACAGGTACAGTTGAGGTTTTCGGCGCCAAAACACTCAAAGTCCATGATGCTGTCCGTACTTTAGGGCTGCGTCACCTAGAGCTCATGGGCGAGCCGGTGATCACTGAGGCGTTGGTTACGCTGAAAGAACTACTTATTCGGAGCCTGGAGCAGCACCGTGATGTTTCGCGGTTTTCTCTGCTCACGCGTGTATTCATCAGACTCAACGATGTCATGACCCTGATTGGCCTCGCAGGCGAGGAAATGTTCTACGAAATGGGTATATCTGTCGATATCACCTCTAGCTTGAAGCGGGCACTTGACGCAGATGAACTCGACCCACACCAAGCATTCTGGGCGCTTGATGCCCTGGTATTTTCCTACATGCGAGAGGGGCGCTTTGACGAAGCGGCTGATCCTCTCTCGATGATGCAGCGGCTTCTAGATACTCACGGATTCGAGACACGCGAGCAAGTCGCGTGGGCGATGCGAAAAGTGCTTTTGGCTTCCGACCAGGGCCGTAAGGAAGAGGTTGAACAGGCAGTAGCGTATGCTGCGCCAAAAATCTCCGATCCTGATTACCGTCGCGTCTTCGATTACAACCATGCAGTCGCACTGTGGAAACTGAAACGCCACAAGGCTGCGGAGGCGATGTGCCAGAAAGTTGTCCGTGAATATTTTGAAATCCTGGGGCTAACGCCTCAAACCGTGATGGGCAAAAATTCGGATGTGCTGTGGAAAATCATCAAGCGACCACCTGATGTCCATGAGCACATCAAACACCTTGCTGACGCCCTGGAAGTTTACGCAAAAGCTCGCGAAGGTCAGGGGCTGGAAGCGCGTCTGCAACGTATCCACGCCATGAAATTTTATGGAATGGTTGAGGGGTACGAGTCGATAGTGCGGGTCGGGCAAGATTTGGCGGATGAGTTTGTCGGGGCCAAAGACTATGAGGGCGCAAAGGAGGTCTTGGAGCAGCATGTCCTACCCATCGTCACTCAGGTAGGTCTTATTCGCAGGCTGGTTCAGGTCAGAAGTCAGTATGCGGTGATACTGGCTTGGTGTGGTGATCACCACGGTGCGATCTCCGAAATTAGGCGGCTAGACCCCTACGTGGAAGGACTGGAGGATTGGCAGAAGCGGGAGTTGAATGGCCAAACTGCGCTGATTGGTGGCATCACCCGCGAAAGCAGACGTGTGGCGTTCCGTTCTCATGTGGGAACAGTAGGTCGTAACGAACCTTGCCCGTGTGGCTCAGGGCGGAAGTTCAAAAAGTGCCACGGGGCATAAGTCGCTAAAAAACGCATGTCATACTCTTTTCAATGATACCTCAAGGCTGCTCAATCCAGCGGCCTGGAGGAAGCGATCTACACAATGGTAATGGTTTCCCCAACGAAGCTGATGATTAAAGAGGCTTCCTTGCGTGATGTTACCGTCTAGCTCAAACGCTGTGACTAGGGCAGCAATGTTCGGAACGTCTCCGATATCGTAGGAAGCGGAGTATCGAAGTGATTGCTGACCGGTGGGGATAGAGCTTGAGCGTGTGCCTGATAAACCTCGCCTGACGATGCCTAGCATGACGGTCAGGCGTGAGCGTAACAGACGGCCTGTTTAGTAATTGCTGGAAAGAGAAAGCCTAGGGGGAGGCAGGGGGCTTATAACACGGTGGTATGACTAAAAAAAATTGCCAAAACGAGTGTGAAAAATTCAGTGGAAGCATTCCCCAATCAACGTCAGGAGGTACAGCGCAGGGCCTTAGATTGGCATTAACACTGGTTCGAGTCACCTCATGAAACCTCGCAGTCGGATGTTAAGTGAGCCGGACTACCAGTTTCCCTTTAGTATTAATGCTCATCCAGTGCCTCCGCAATCATGATGGCGACGAAGACGGCCAAAGGGATGATCACACTACTCGCCTTGCTGATTTAGAAGCAAGTATTGGTAAATCTCCGTATAGAGTTGAACAAGACTGCCAATGCGTACTCAAAATGTAAGTAGGGCAAGCTAAAAATGGTGTACAGTATCCTACTAATTTCATCTGGTTTTGAGGAAACATCTATGTCCCGTCTCGCAGAATTCCGTAAGCTTGAGCAAACATTGGCCGCACAGCTGGCCGAACTGGAGGCTATGAAGGGCTCCTCCGAGCTGCAGGCGGAGATAGAGTTTGAGACCAAACTGCGTGATCTGCTGAACAAATACGGTTTCAGCCTGCGCGACATCATCAACATTCTGGATCCTCAAGCTAACCGTCGTGCCGCCGCGCCAGCAGTAGCTGAAAAGTTCCCGCGTCGTGCTCGCCAGGTGAAGCAGTACAAGAACCCGCACAACGGCGAGATCATCGAAACCAAAGGCGGCAATCACAAGCTGCTGAAGGAGTGGAAAGCCGAGTACGGCGCTGATGAAGTAGAGTCCTGGCTGGCCTGAGAAGATTACTCTGAACACGTGCAAAAACCGCCATCCGGCGGTTTTTGCTTTTCAGCTTGGCAAGCCGACGACGCTAATAGGTGACTCAGAATGCAGGACGACTACAAAGCGCATTTGCGAGAAGCCACGAAGGGATTTCACTACTGCGATTTGGTAATGACATCTGAAGAGGCAGCAGACTTGAAGGCGCTCGTGCAAGAATTGGAAGCGGCACGTCAGCATCCATCTCTGGCGGGCGTGTTCAGGAGCGTTTTAGAGGATACGTGGTGTGGTGATGAGCCAACAACATGACCTGTCTCTACGGATAGCATCCGAAATTGACCGCTCGAGATGTCTAGAGTCATAAAATGCCTTCAGCGACCCATGAGGGCAGGCCAGGCTCAATCCAATCAGCCCCGCTTGAAGACGTCATCACCATCCCAAGCTCTTTCAGTCGTGCTAAATCTGCGACAGCCTCTGCTGGTGGAAGCCCTGAGCTTATTCCAGCATCGTTAATGAGCTTGCTGCTTCTGAAGAAGCGGAGAACTCGATCGCGAAGGTTTTTGCGGTTGAACGCATCAAGGATGTGGTCGACCTCTGCGATACAAGTCATGAGCTTGAATTCCAACAGCTCGGTTTCACCTACCTGCAGCTGGTTCCAGCGGCTGATTGCTCTGGGCAGACGCCACAAACGGGAATGAAGGTCAAGCTGTTCGCTGTGCTTGATGTACATCAACGCAGCGCGGTGCCCCGCTGGCTCGCTGTTGAGCAACTGATCGTGATGGCCCAATACCGCGACGATGCGAGGCGAGGATCGATAGCTGGATCAAGACAATCCTTCTTTTGGTCAGATCCACTCTGTTCCGTGACACCCCATATCTGGGTCAGCGGCGCGTCTGCCGCCTCAATGAGCTTCGCTAGACAGCTGGCGGTTTGGGGCGCAATAAGGCCATTCAACTCCGCTGCCTTCTTTGCCAGCTCCTCGACACTGGCCAAGATGGACGGCGGGATGAACAGTGAGGGAGGTGCTCCCCGTTAGTTGCCGCCCGCACTTGGAGATGGATGCTGGCTCATCGATCCAACTCCCTGGGGGCATTCCACGTGAATGAGCCTGGCGACTGACTTCGCTCAGTGGACTGTGCGACGACCAGCTCAACGAACTGCACGAGCTTTCGGATGGTTCCGGTACCTGATCGATCAAGATGAAAGCCTTTGATGCCAACAGTACGAGGGCCATCTCGGTCGCAGCGTGGTGAGTCTCCGATCATTGCTACCTGGGCCACGTCTCCGAACAGGTGGCCAGGCACAACCCCAAGATCATGGCACACGGCGCGGTAGATCGCTGGGTCGGGCTTGGTGACCCCGAGCTCGTAGCTGAACGAATAGGCGTTAAGATCTGGCAGTAGCTTCTTCACTGCAGCCCCATAGGGTGCAGCGAGGTTGCTGCAGACGGCGGTAGCTATGCCGTGCTCATGGAGGATGGCGATCGCATCGCGGGCATCATGGAACACTTCGATTGATTCGATCTCGCGTTGAAGGTCAGACTCGATTTCAGACATGCGTGACGGTGTAACCTGGATGCCGAGGATGTCAGCAGCTTCTCGAACCCCGGTATCAATAGTCATCAGTTTATGGAGGTCGCCTGGGCTAGGGCGCCGACCATTCTTCGCGCCTTCTCGGAGCAGCCGGCGATACGGGTGTATAGGTGTCCCGATCCGCAGGGTTGTGCCGAAGGCGTCAAAGATCACTGCTGTGCTTGCCATCCGTATCTCCGTGGTCGACCAGGCGGGAGCGAGAGTACACTAAGCCCTCAGATGGAGGATGCCAAATCATTGAGGCTCAAGAAGTGAAGAGAACTGTGTTGGGTATGGCCGAAGCGGGCGAGCCGTTGCTCAGGCAGGCTCTTGAGGCAATTCGAGCTCATAACGCCGCCCAGGCTGATGGACTTCCAGCAGAGGAAATCGAACGCCTTCGACTCAAGGCGGATCATCTCTACCAGACAGTGATCGACTACCAGCTGCACAGCGCAGGCATCCTGGGTGAGTCAGTTCATTGATGGAGGCGCAACTGTGACGATTCGACAGCTCCGTAATGACGACGAGTACGAGCAGCCCTCAGAGAGGTCTCGCCACTGTTCGACAATGAGCCAGAACCTGGTACCGAAGAGGCCGAGGTTTTCGAGGCGGTGGTCTTATTGATCGAAGCATATAAGACTGAGCATTATCCTGTTGAAATCAGCACTGAGCTGCCTACCCGCAGGGAGTAGAGATGATGCAGAAGGATCTCAGCAAGGTATTGCTTCCAGACCATCCGATGTACACCGACGCGGTGGATGCTTTGAAACGGTACCACCAGGCTCAAGCCAACGGTGTGACGGGGACTGAGCTTGAGCGCCTACGTCTCATGGCGGAGCATCAGTTTCAAGCAGTCACCGACTACCAATCGCACGCGCTCGGTGGGCCAGCAAAGCCCAGTCACTAGAGCTCCTGCTACACGCCGTACCGCTTATTCCCTCCAGAGGTGATGCAGTAGCGACCGCCTCTGGGGCCTATGCAAATTCGACCAGAAGAGCAGGGGCACGATGAGCCATACTCGGGCGTATTGATGCGCGCTGGCTGGGGAGCCGGGCGGTCTCTTTTCGGCTGCGGGGTAGCGAAGCAGTTGGAGCCGCTGCAGAGATTTCTGTATGAGATCCATCGCTGCGGTTGGCCGTCGAGGCTAATGCGTGCCCACTCTTGTTTCTGCTCATAGACCTGCACCTTTTCCCCGCGCTTGAGGCTGGAGATAACTTTCCCTCCCGGTTGAGTACGCAGGTTCAGCTTATCCGCGTTCACGAAATGCACAGGCGCCGAGGCTTGTGTAGGTTGTGGTGCTGGTGATGAGGTTGATGCCAATGTGCTCACCGGCGCCTGGGTGACTGGAGGCTGAGTTTTGGACGAATCCTTCTTGCCGACAGCCCAGCCCACCACGAAGAGAACCAGCAGCATCAGAAACCATGATTGACCATTCTTGCGCATATCCATTGCACCCTTGAAGTAAACTCTGTCCTTTTCAAGCAGTAGCCGGCTGCGTCGCCGAAGCATCGATAGCCCAGGTCGGTAATGTAGGCGTGGCGAGCAATTTTCCATCTACCATCGCTTAAGATATTCAGCTTAGCCGAGAGCTGCGGGTGGGAAGGGCAGCCGTCTTTGCGGACTCAAGCCATCTTCGAGAGGTTGCTGAATGAGATGCAGCAAGCGGAGCGCGCCGGCGTGACGGATAGAAGCCCGAAGGGTCGAGACGTCGTCGACGACGGCTTGATTCACGACAGCCGGGCCTGGCAGGGCACGCTCTCATCGCTCTACAGGGCTTTCAACATCCGCGCCAGGGTCTGATGCTCCCACGTCGATAGCAGAGCGATCGGATCTGTCCGATCACCTGGGTCGAACTCCCAGCAGTTACCCTCCGGGCTCACGCATCGCTCGCAGTAGTCCATCTCATCGCAGTCGTTGTAGATCGTGATCCACCATCCCTCTACATCGATTTGGAAATGGCAGGTGTACAACTGCGCCCAGGACTGGCTGCCTACCTTAGTCATTATCCGGCGTCCGAGCACGACCTCTCGCAGCACCTGGCAAACCTCCCGAGCAGTCAGTGCGCCTGATGATGTGTCTTGGCGGTCATATTGAGTCATAAGCAGCTCAAGGCTCTCGGTTATCCAGTCGAAGATAATACCCTGCGCCAAAGGTGGTACAGGAAGCACACCGGCTTGGAGCAGGCGTTGGCCGGGCGAAGTGACGAATAAAAAGCTGGAGTACAAATGTACTCCGCTGGGCTGACGTAGACTGACGCACCAATCTTGCTCATCGAGTAGGCTGGTATGTAACGCTTCCTCGATTGACGATTCACGCGATCTTGCGATCCGTTTAACCCTCCTGTGCAGCGGTTGAAGCGTCTTTGGTGTCCATGGTGTATCAGCTGACGAGATTTGCGCTATGCATCCTACAACACCCGATGGTCGCTACTTCGTAGTCAAAGGTCAGCTCTGGCGCTGCAGCAATCCCTCGCTTTCTGATGAGGAGCGTCAGCACCTTCTGTACGACCTGATGGAAGCACGGCGAGCAGTGAAGGAAGCCAAAGCCCTGGATGACGAAGACAAGCTGCATGCTGCTCGAGCAGCAGTGGAGCGGGCCAAAAGAGCACTAGGGGAGAGGGGCCTGGTGTGGTGGGATGACGGCAGTCCGGACTACAACCGTCACAAGGCAATCAACACGCCCTACGCTGAGTGGTACCGCTCACTGCCCGAGACATAGCTATCATGTGCGTGGAGCTGATTTACGGCGTCGCGGCACTAAGGTGGTGCCTGCCGATGCGCCATCTTCCTTTTTGCACCGAGTTCAAGATGCCCTTCAGCGGGGACGATTAAGTCTGCCCTAGCCGTGGACGCAGTTCTTAGTGGCGACTTGACCCCAACTTATAAGATCGAGTAGGAAGCGAGCGTAGCATCTTGGTTGGTGGCCTACTATGGGGAAGGCGGATCAGTATCTCTTACCCTTATCAGGAGCATTCCCAAGATGGAAATCTTCGACGACCCATCGGAAAAAGCGGCGGCATTGCTACACCGTCTGGGTGTCCATGAATTGTCTTCGGGAATCTGGGCGTTCACGGACGTGGACGTCGCGAGCCACGGCCATGTGCATCACTCTCAGCAACCGGTTGCTCTTGCTGCGTACGCCGCCATCAACCCGACGTTTGCAGCTGGTCGCTTTCCCGGATACACGCTGATCGACCTGGTTGAAAAAGTACGTTGCATGGACGGCACAGAAAATGCCGCCTTGGCGAAAGTTTGCCAAGTACATCCACCGATAGACTGGTCAACCAAGGAACGAGGGGAAAGGTTCGGAGAGGTCGCTTGGCACATCGTTAAGAAATACGAGCTGGGTGCCTGCTTCACTCAAAGTAGGCCGTGGGGGATCCAAGAAGGTAGTCATTACTGCATGCGTCCATGCGGCTTCGATCATGATCGGTCAGAGCCCGACCCTGAGGGCTTAAAAGCGATGCGCCGTGCGTACAGAGAAATGACCGATTTACAGCGTGTGATGGTACTGACGCTGCTTCACTTGTATTCCCCAGGAAAGGACGACTTCTACCTGATAGGTGGCTGTCCAACCAAGATTTCTGCAGCTGAAGCACTTGGAGTTTTGCGAGCAAATGGAACTGCGATAAAGGAGTGGGGGCTGCTCGTAACTCATTACGCAGGCTGGTGATGCTGCCCGCGCGCCTGATTGGCGCGCTCGTCTGGCATTCCGAAGTGCTAAGGTGGCGCCTGCCGAAACACCATCCTCCTTTCTGCACCAAGTTCAAGGTGCCCGTCAGCTGAGAGATTGCATCTGTCCTAGCCATGGACGCAGTTCTTAGTGACGACTTCCCCGGCAGCGAACCGGAAAGTGCTGTTCAGAGAAATTATCGCTGGGGGATAATTATTGCTGAGTCATAATTTCAACTAATTCTCCAGCCTCCGAATCGGCCCTCCTGCTTTTGGGCTTGTGATCCGATCAGAAAGGGGCTCAAGCGATATAACGTGGTGGCGTCATAGCCGGCGTTTAGCCGAATTCTCGAATGGCCTGCTGCACCTGCATCCTTCCGTCTCAGCATTGCATCGATTATTCGGGCAGCAGCCCGCCTAAGGCTTAACGCTCTCGGCTACTAGCTCCGCTATACCTTGCCGCACGGCATCAATGTTGTCGTCGAGGGTCGCCAGGGCTCCGTTCACATTGCCGACCACTGCGCTCGCTCCTCGATTACCAACCCATTTGGCTAGCTCTTCGACGGCGACACGCAGGCATTCTAGTCATGGCTGAGGCGCTCAAGGACTTCAGCAGCTGTCCGTAGCTCTTTCATGATTAGCGTGTCCTGGTGAGGTGGCAGTAGACCTTGTACACGGCCTCGGTTAGTAAAGCTGGTATCTGATCCTAACGTAGACTTCGCAACAAGCGGAGCGCGTAACCTTTATGGCTGCGGCCTCGCTGAACGCAGCCTGCATGGCCGGGTAGTGGAGATTGCTGGCCATCGTATAGCAGGGCTGGGAGGCACCTTCGAGTCGCAAGTCTGGCTACCAGGCAGCCCTGATACCGGCATCCAGAACTACGGGGACTTCCTCGAGCGCTTGGCGCTCAGACCTCAGCACGAAGACATCGTAGCTACGAAGCAGCAGAAGGAAGCGCAACGGTATTCCGTTGGCGTCGCGGAGCATGTGGATTTTTGTTATGGGGCCGCCGCGACTGCGGCTTAGAGCGTCGACAGGCTCGTCAGGCCCCTTTTCCCGGCTTACGTACTGCCGTTGAGTCGATCATCCAGGTTTGCAGGTCGATCAAATCTTGCTCATTCAATCTCAGGTGCAAGTCTTTTAGCAGCTGATTCAATATCCTCTGGTTTCGCCAGCCCCGAAATCATTGATACACCGTCGGCCACGGGCCAAATCGATCCGGCATATCTCGCCAAGCAGCACCAGAGTAGAGCACCCAGACCACGCCATCGAGCATTAGCGGGTCGCTCAGACGCGGTCGCCACTGGCCATGGGTTTCCATGAGATCGGAGATCACATCTCAGGCCTCGTCCGAGAGTAGGTATTGCATTGCTATCACAGAATTCTTTTCCGTAGATGGCAGAGAACCCTACAGAAATTCAGCTTCCGAAGGCCTCGATTCAGCTTCTCGGGAATTCATACGGAACCTAGGGGGGGGAGATCGGCTATCTATGCCAAGGGACTGAAAACTACGCCTAACTGCAATGCGTGCGCAGTCAGAAAACATCACCTCAGGGTTGACCTCACCATCTCGAAAAGCGTCATCTGCTAGGACGCGCTTTACCCATAAAAACCAAAAATCATCTTAGGAGCGTACGAACCCTATACCGTCCGTCGGACGGGGAGTCCGAAAAGGGACAGTGCGGTCAATAGATAACTTGTTGATTTATATTAAATTTAGTCAGAAAGTTAAATAAACGATATATATATATTGACACTTTCTTGCGGAAAAATCAATAAGATTTCGCCGTGTGGCTTTTCGAGCTGGATCGATTGAACTAGTATGGGGCTTAATTAGAATTCGTTTAACTATTGAGCAAGAAAATTTCGAAGCCCAGTATGCATCGCTGAATTTATTTGCCTCTTAAAATAAGATAGGTGATATTTATGCGATATGGCCAAGCCGTTGGTGAAATTAAGATTAATATGATATCTGAACTTCCGGCCATTCAACCAATCGCACTGGGCGGCTGTCCATGCTCAACTAGTTTAGAGGATGATAATGAAGAAATAGATGAGGCACGTTTCTACCCTTCGCCGGGTCTATTGAGTGATGAGTTTCGCTATGTTCCGATTGAGGACGCAGAAGCTGCAGCGGTTTATCACTATCCTGCCTTAGTTCATAAAGCGGACGGCTCGCCGTGGATGCTAGGCAATCTTTACCTTACGGATCTAGCTTTTGATTACCCCCCAGTATCTCGCTCAACTTTGAAAAAGGTTGCATTGAGTTTGGTCGATTTTATCAATGTTATGGTGGATCTTGAAATTGACATTTTTTCTTTCCCTTTGAGGAAGTCAGCGCGCCCCACTTATGCATACAGTTCTTATTTGAGTGAGAGGGTAGCTCTGAATCCAAATGCGTTTGAGACTTCAAATCAACATGTATCAAGGATTGAGGACTTCTACCGTTTTCTAGAGTTGAAGCAAGGTTTGAAACCGGAAAATCCGATGTGGAAAGAAGTAAAGAAAACTTTTCGATATGTTGATCAGCATGGATTTGGCAGGTTGAAAGAGATAATTGTAACCGATTTGCGCTTGAAGTCTAGAAGCCGTTTAAAAAAAGGCGGGGCTAATCGAAAGTTAAGGGCTTACGATGAAGATGAGCAGGTTGCAATCATTGATTCTCTTCTTGAAATCGGCAATACAGAAATGACTTTAGCTTTTCTAATGGCATTAATGGCCGGCCCTCGAATGCAAAGTGTGTTTACTATGCCAAGATCAGTATTGTCAGGTAGCCCAGGAGCAGACTATCTGTCATTACCTATCGGGTTGGGGGCTTTAATCGATAGTAAATATGATGTTCAAAATAACTTATTTGTTCCCTTGTTTTTGGTTGGCATGGCGAAGGTGTATTTGAGATCTGAGCGATACAAGGCGCGTGATGAAAAGTCCTATTTGGCAGGACGGAAAGATAACTATATTTTCCTCACGAAGTCAGGGCGGCCGTATTATTCGCAAAAAAATGATCCTAATCGCGGTAAGTATAAAAACCCACAGGAGGGCGGTGCTATTTACGCCTTCATACGCAATCAACTTGAACCGTCCCTTAAGCGTAAAGGGCTTCAGATTGATGTGAATTTCCATAATCTCAGAGCTACATTTGCGAACAACTTGGTGAAGGGGCTTCTAGATCTGTATGAGAAGAACAAACTTACAATGACTCAAGTTGTGCTTACCGTGAATGAGCGACTGGGTCACAGGAGTATTGAGACTACGGAACAATATATCGAAGATATCAAGCGTGAAAAAGTTCAAGCGCTAAGTCAAAGCAAGTGGGAGGAGTTTCTCGAAGTGCGAATAAAACGCGCGTTTGGCGAGGTGAAGGCGAATGACACCCCTAATAATGAAACCGATAGTCCTGTCTGAAATTTCTGCCAGAGATTGCTTTGGGCTGATTGCAGAGCTTCAACCTAGTGAAATTGCTTTAATAGTTCCATGTGCTGGTGGTTATCTTAATTTCGCAGCTCTAGCGTTCAAAGTGCGGGCGCACAACGGTCTTAGATCTAAGAGTGAGGTTCTAATTTCTAGTTTTGACGCCGGGCAGGCATGTTTTGTAAAAGAGTGGGCATTGGCGATGGCTGAAAGGTATTACCAAGGGGTAGCAGCATCTAGTTTGAAAAAAGAGTTCTTTAATGGGCGCTGTCTGATTGAATGGTCTGAAAAAAATGGTCATCCTCAGCTGTTCAATAATTGTGAAGAGTTTCATCGTGCCTTAATTGGCTACTCGAAATACCTAAAATCGAGTGTGGGGGCGGGAAGGCACAATAATACAGCCAATTATGCCTTGAATATTGCAATGGGGCTTAGTGTGATTGCTTTTCCTGATGTGGAGTACAATTTTTATATCGGTATATCGCCTATTCCATACTGTAAGGATTCAATAAGTCACACTGAGCCTCCGGCGACTGAAGAATTGGACGATTTCATTTATCCGATATCTCAGATGTTTATAAACCTTTATGATTTCATCACTGGGGGTAGACGTCTGCCTCATTCATTTGTAATCGGTGATGATACAGTCTGGATTCTTCTAGGTCATCAGCTGTTGATGTCTGAATCAGTTCTTCAGGGATCATTTCGCGAGTGGGGTACTTTCCCATGGAAATATGTACGAGATCGAAGCCTTGCTCGCATGAAAGAGGAAGGCAAAGATTTTCATGAATGTGTGCGGGACGAGATGTCCGTGCTTGATAAAAAACGTTCGATGCCATATCCACATAGAAATTACTATAATCCGGGGCGGAAGTTAATCTTTCCGGAGTCATTATCTGGTAGGCCACTTCATGCCTTGTGCAGGCTAGCCCATGATTGCTTTATTTCAATGTTTACTTTGGCTACAGCTGCAAATTTGCAGCCTCTTCAAAATATAGTTTGGGACGAGTTCTCTTATATGGAGCGAGGGGCGCAAAATCAGCGTGTAATAAAGAATCGTGCTCACAAAGAAGTAAATATTGGTTTTGAGGCACGGTTTGCAAAAGAATTTGAATGTTATCTTGCAGTTAGAAAGATTTTAGTGGGTGAGTCTGATTTCAAGTTTCTTTTCGGGCATTTCATATATGGCAAGGCGCCTTGTCAAATGCCCGAACAATACCCAGGGGATATGCTGTGGCCGCTCAAGAAATTTGTTTTCCCTAAAATTGCTTTTTTGGGAATGAAAAAATTAAGGGCGTACCACTTGCATCATAAAAGGAATGTGGATGGTGTATTAGTGTCGTCGATGGCCGGGAATCACAATATTAGGACATCGCTGGAGTCATATTCGACTGGTTATATGGAGGCGAATATTGAAGAGGCAACCTTGTTTTTTACCGCTGTCGGAGATCGAGCGCGCGAAATAATGGTATCTAGTAAAGATATATCATCGGGAGGATGCGCAAGTGGTGCCAGGGATTCCGATCCGATGTTTGATAATGGTTCTATAGTTTCTGATTGCAAGAATTTCTTAGGATGTATTTTTTGCAGAAACTTCTTTGTTCATATTAATGAGGTTGATATTCGGAAAATATTTAGTATGCGCTACGTAATTGAGCAGTTCAAATTGATTCAGAGTTCGGCTGCCGAGTTTGATGAGTTTTGGGGGGCATCGATTGTGAGGCTGAATCTCTTGATTGATAAACTGAGGTCGTTAAATGAAGGCGCGAAAGCCATTTGCAATAAGGTTGAGAAAGAAGTCTATGACGCAGAGGAACTCTCTCCTTACTGGCAGAGAAAGCTAGATATGTTGGTTCGCATAGGAGTACTAAGATGAGAGCTGCTAGATCTACTTTTATCCAAGAATATTTGCCTGGAAGTATTGAGTCTCCTTGGAGTTCCGACTCTGAGGCTTTCTCTTACCCTGATCCGCTGTTTGTAGTCTCCGGAACTGTTGATGGACAGAATGTAACATATTTCTATCAGGATACTTGGAGGCTACATTTTTTATCTGAAACATTGAAGACGAATGATACTCTTCATTTTGCTTCTTCTGGTGGGGGAAGTTCCTCTAGGGAAGCCCTAAATGTTGTGCAGTCGAAATGTGTGATTCTTGTTTTGCTAAAGCATGCTTTAAAGTCGGTTGGGGTTCCTCTTGGGATTGCATCGTTGAATAGGTATAACATCTTGCTGGCGCGTATTCGTGAGTACTGCTGCAAAAGTAAAGTGACAGTTCATCAGGCACTTTCAGATCCTCATCATGTTGAGGAAATTTTTAACAAGTGGATAAATGAGTCGAAGCCTAAGACTATTGATTTAGAGGCGTTGCTTATTAAGCTTTCATATGTTCCATTTCGCTATCTAGGTTTTAAGCCAGCACCTAGGCGGGTGATTTCAAAATCAAGCCAAAGTCAAAAGGCAAAGTCGTATGCGCAAACAGCAGTGATTCCGCCGTCTATTTATTTCCAATTGCTCAATAATTATAAGGCTGTGCTGGATAAATTTTCATCAAGCTTCGACGGTATTCGTCATTTTGTTTTAAAGGCATCAAGAGATAAAAAGTTTGCAAGGAATAAAAAAAGAGCTGGAATTTTTATGGAATGCGCTTGTGATATCGGGCTGGCTGAATATTTCAAGAGCTATAATGTGGGTTCTTTAAAGTCACTGTCAAAACATATTGGAATGGTGCAGTACTGTTGTATTATGTTGATTTATGTTTTTTCGGGTATGCGCAACTCTGAAGCTTACAGTCTTGGTGGGAAGTCTCTCAATAGGGTTATTGATGGTGAAAGCGGCGCTGTTAAGCGGCGTTTTTTGCTAGGTGTAACAACCAAGTTGAAGGTTCGCCCTACTCCAGCTAAGTGGGTTACTTCTGTTGATGTGGAAACCCCATTTTCAGTAGCGTGTAAAATAGCTGAGTTAATCTATAATGTTCATGGTATTGACTTCAATAGTCAGCCGATTTTTATTGCGATTTCGTATTTGCCATTCAGCCCTGGTTTAGCTGCGCCTGATTCATTGGGTTCTAAAAGACCCGTTTGGGGAAATTTTGATCCTGAGTATTATGAGCCAATGCTGAATACCCCGTTGATTAGTGAAGCTGACATCTGTGTGCTGGAAAGTATTACACCCACTCGCATGTGGCGGGGTGAGCAGGAATATTCCATTGGAAAAAAATGGCCTTTGTCGATTCACCAGATTAGGCGTTCAACTGCTGTGTACGCCATACGTAGTGGCTTGGTAAGTCTTCCTGCTCTAAAAATGATGCTACAGCATATTACTATTGAGATGTCTATTTATTATGCTCGCGGTTCTAGTTTTTCGCCTGATTTGCTTAAAGAAGCAGGCAATGATAAGGCTGCTTTCGTGAACGTTTATCAGAGCGCTGAGTTGCAAGTTAGAGCTTGGCAATATACGAATGAGTTTATATTTTCAGATGAAGTTCTCCATGGGCCGCATGGTATTTGGCTGCGTGGGAAGGCCAAAGCGCTCCGTGAACCAATTAAATACGCAGAAGTTTTGGAGCAGACCCTCGCGCGAATGAAAAAAGGTGAGCTATTTTACCAGCCGACAGTTGTTGGGGGATGTATTTCTACTGAGGTTTGTCACAAGCGAATTTCTGTAAACTTTCTTGGGTGTAATGGCTGTAAGTCTGCTGCCATCAAGCCCTCAAAAGTCCTAAAGCTCATCGAGGTTCAAGAGGCTCTGGTTTCTACATGTGAGCCTAATAGTCCAGAATTTAACGCGGAAAACCAAACTTTATTCGAGCTTAAAGAGTTTTCCAAAACCATGAGGGTGGCCGGGTGATGGACGACGGTCTAAAGATTTACTGGGATGCGTTGAGCCGTATGGAAGAGGGTATCCCATTGATTGTTTCCCCTGACGCAGAGATTAACTACGATACAGTAGCTTTAGAGGCTGGGCGAAGTCGAGGATCTCTGAAGGTAAGCCGCCCGCAGCATGCAAATATTCGAGATGCGATAGAACGAGCAGCGAAGAAGGTCAACGATGCCCACTCTGCGGGCGTCCCAGTTAGCAAGGCTGAGCTTAAAAGGAAAGTTAAGGCAGAGCGCGAAAGGGCAGAAAGTTTCAAGGCACTGTCAGACCAAATTCTTGCTCGTGAAATCATGTTGTTGCGGCATGTCGCAAAACTTGAAAAGGAAATTGATCGGCTTGAGGGGCTACGAATTGTTAAATTTCCAAAAAAATAACCACAGTTGGAAATTTGCCAAGAGCGCTTTGAGAGTGTGATGTTGATCTAGCGAATAGTTATGGTGCATCCCGCACCTGATATTTATTAAATCAAAACTTCGGTAGCAACAAAACTATATGGTCGTCGATTGCATATCAGGTTACCTTATTCAGAGTCTCCTCTGCAATTTGAAGTTTTCGCCCAAAGCCCCGCGCCTTTAATACTCAAACGTTACTCTAGTAGGGCTGCCTTATGCAGTCAGAAGTCCCGCAGTTCGTGATGTCCGCACCCAGTGTTTAATTTCTCTCGGTTAATAAATTATTTGAGCTAATCAAGTTGGTGGCATTTGAGTCATGCCGTGGTCAGGTTTTGGCGAGCTATTAGATGCTAAGCCACTTTAAGATATCTATCTTCTGGCTGTACACATGCAGCTCTAGAGTACAATGTTTTCGCTGTTAACTATAGAGTATCGCCAAGGAACCGCGCCAGCGCCCACTGCAGCAGGGTCGGGCTGTGCCAGTCACTCAGGTGTTTGGCCACGCAGGCGGCCTGCAGCACGGCGGGGGGCAGCACGGCGTAGCCCAGGCGCAGCTCTGCCAGCAGCGTCTTGGAAAACGTCCCCACATACGCCACCAGGCCATGGCGGTCCAGGCGCTGCAGCGCATCCGAGGCTGGTCCGTGGTAGCGGAACTCGCAGTCGTAGTCGTCTTCGATGATCAGCGCACCCAGTTCGGCGGCCCGCGCCAGCAGCGCGTGCCGGCGCCGCTCGCTCATCGGCATGCCCAGCGGAAACTGGTGCGACGGCGTCACGTAGATCAGCCGGGTGCCGTCGGCAATCTGCTCCACGCACAGGCCTTCATCGTCTACCGGCACCGACTGCAGGCGTGCGCCCAGGGCCAGGAACAGTTGCCGGGCTGGCGGGTAGCCGGGGTCTTCCATGGCCACCTGGCAACCCGGCTCGACCAGCACCCGGGCGATCAGGTCCAGCGCCTGCTGGGCGCCGTTGCACACCAGCAGGTCGGCTGCGCTGCAGTGCACGCCGCGAGCATAGGCGATGTGGTGGGCGATGGCTTCGCGCAGCTCTGGCAGGCCCTGGGCCGGGAACTGCCGATCGGGGTGGCGCTGGCTACGGCGCAGGGCGTAGTTCAGGCAGCTGCGCCACTGGTCGAACGGGAACTGCGCCTTGCTCGATGCGCCGCCGATGAAATCATAGCGCGACGGCGCTTCCAGCTGGCGCCGGCCAAGCACTGTCGCGCGTTGCTGCCAGCGTTCGAGGGACGCAGCACCGGCCAGGGGGATGGCCGCAGATTCGCTGCTACGCAGGGGCAAGCGCGGGGTGATGAAGGTGCCACGGCCGACCACGCCGCTGAGCAGGTTGTCGTAGGTAAGGCGCGAGTAGGCCTCGGCCACGGTCTTGCGTGACACGCCCAGTTGCTCGGCCAGCAGGCGGGTTGGCGGCAGCTGGGTGCCGGCGGCCAGGTGGCCGCTGTCGATACCGGCGCGCAGTTGCTGGTAGAGCTGGTCGGCGAGGCCTTTGCGGCCTTCCAGGCGGATGTGCAGTTCCATGGGGCGGTCCGGGGCGGGGGAGTGCTCAGGATAGCGGATTGGCTGGGTGAGGGCATGGAGCTGGAAGAGCGGTACTCGTGCGCCGGTGTTGCAGGTGTTTGCCACAAGATATGCAGCGGCATTGGAGGGTGTCAGAAATTTTGTGTTCGGGCATAACATGAGTAAGAGGTGCATGTATGCCAACCAAAAAAAAACCGCTCCGAGAGTTACCAAAGGTTCCGCAAGAGCTGCTGGAACAGTTTTCCGCTGTTCCGCTGATGACCGCAGAAGCCATCGAAGAGGCCTCTGCGGCATTCAAGAAGGCGCTGATAGAGCGAGCCTTGAATGCCGAACTGGGTCATCACCTGGGCTATCCACCGGGCGCGCAGCGCCCGGAGGATGAAACAAACCAGCGAAATGGGAAGAGCGGCAAAACGGTACTCACTGGTGATGGCCCGCTAAGGCTGGATATCCCTCGTGACCGGGATGGCAGCTTTTCGCCCATTTTGATCCCCAAACATGAGCGCCGTTACACCGGTTTTGACGACAAGATCATCGCCATGTATGCCCGCGGTATGACGGTCAGAGAAATCCGTGCCTTTCTCTCCGAGCAGTATGGAACAGAGGTCTCGCCCGACTTCATCAGTTCCGTGACCGACGAGGTCATGGAGGAGATTGGCGCGTGGCAACAGCGGCCTCTGGAACCGATGTATCCGGTCATTTTCTTTGATGCTCTGCGGGTCAAAATTCGCGAAGAAGGCTTGGTTCGCAATAAAGCGATCTACTTGGCACTGGGCGTTTTGCCAGATGGAACGCGCGATATTCTTGGCATCTGGATTGAGAACACCGAAGGTGCGAAGTTCTGGATGAAGGTGTTCAATGACCTCAGGACGCGCGGCGTCGAGGATGTGCTGATTGCCGTAACCGACGGCCTCAAAGGCATGCCGGAAGCGCTCAGTGCAGTATTTCCGGAGACGACACTGCAGACCTGCATCGTCCACCTGATCCGCAACAGCCTCGCTTATGCGGCCTGGGACAAGCGTCGAGCCTTGGCCAAGGCTCTCAAACCGATCTATCAGGCCATCAACGCCCAGGCGGCTGAACAGGCACTGGATGAGTTTGAAAGCGGGCCTTGGGGCACGCAATATCCAACAGTGGTGACTGCCTGGCGACGGGCGTGGGATCGAGTGATTCCGTTCTTTGCTTTCCCACCGGCCATCCGGAAGGTGATCTACACCACCAATGCCATCGAGAGTATCAACGCTCAGCTACGCAAGATCATCAAAACCCGCGGTCACTTCCCGAACGACGACGCGGCGACCAAACTGATCTGGCTGGGGCTGCGCAACATCACAGCGAACTGGGGGTCAGCGGCGCATGACTGGAAAAGTGCGATGAATCAATTTGCGATTCTGTACGGAGATCGGTTCATCAGGCCAACCTGGTGAAATCAAGGCCTGCCGTGCGGCAGGCCGTTACCGGCCCGCACACAAAAAACCTGACACTCCCCGGCATTGAGATCGAGCGCCGGCCACGCGGCGCTCGATCTCATAGGCGCTGCATATGTTATGGCATACACCTGTCAGCCCAGACGCGTTACCCTAGTGGGCCCTACCGGTGACGCAGCCGCCTACTCGCCCCCAACCAACCGCCGCGCCAGCTGGTTATGCCGCTCCAGCACCCGCGGCAGGTCGACCGTAGCCAACTGCCCATCCTTCACCACCACCCGCCCATTGATCACGCTGGTGTGCACCTGCGTCGGCGTACAGAACACCAGCGCCGCCAGCGGGTCATGATGGCCACCGGCATAGGCCACGTGGCCCAGATCGAAGGCGACGAAGTCGGCCACCATCCCCGGCGCCAAGGCGCCGATGTCATTGCGGTTGAGCACCTTGGCGCCACCCAGGGTGGCGATCTCCAGGGCCTCGCGCGCCGTCATCGCATCGGGGCCGAAACCTACCCGTTGCAGCAACAAGGCCTGACGCACTTCACCGATCATGCTGGCGCCGTCGTTGGATGCCGAACCGTCGACACCCAGGCCCACCGGTACACCGTGGTCGCGCATCTTGCGCACCGGGGCGATGCCCGAGGCCAGGCGCATGTTCGAACAAGGGCAATGGGCCACGCCGGTGCCGGTACGGGCGAACAGCTCGATGCCATGCTGGTCGAGCTGCACACAGTGGGCGTGCCACACATCGTGGCCGACCCAGCCGAGGTCTTCGGCGTATTCGGCGGGGGTCATGCCGAACTTTTCGCGGCTGTAGGCGATGTCGTTGACGTTCTCGGCCAGGTGGGTGTGCAATGACACCCCGTACTGACGTGCCAGTACCGCCGCTTCGCGCATCAGGTCACGGCTGACCGAGAACGGTGAGCAGGGCGCCACCACGATGCGGCGCATCGAGCCGTGGCTGGCATCGTGGTAGTCCTCGATCAGGCGCTGGGATTCCTTGAGGATGTCGCTTTCCTTCTCCACCACCGAGTCTGGCGGCAGCCCGCCCTGGCTCTGGCCCACGCTCATGCTGCCGCGCGCGGCGTGGAAGCGCATGCCGATTTCGGCGGCGGCATGGATGCTGTCGTCGAGCTTGCAGCCGTTGGGGTAGATGTACAGGTGGTCGCTGGAGGTGGTGCAACCGGACAGGATCAGTTCGGCCATGGCGGTCTGGGTCGACACCGCGATCATTTCCGGAGTCAGCCGTGCCCAGATCGGGTACAGGTTGGTCAGCCAGTTGAACAGCTCGCCGTCCTGCGCCGCCGGCACCACGCGGGTGAGGCTCTGATACATGTGATGGTGGGTGTTGACCAGGCCGGGGATGACCACCTTGCCGGCCATGTCCAGAATGACATCGGCCTGCTGGGGGAGGGTTTCGCTGGGGCCGACCTGCCTGATCAGGTTGTCTTCGATGTACATACCGCCGTTTTTGATTTCCCGGCGTTCGCCGTCCATGGTCACCAGAAGCTCGGCGTTCTTTACCAATAAAGTCTTGGGCATAACCTGTGCCTGCGCAATACGCAGCGGCGTTTGCCGGAGTCGTAGGCGCAGAGCCATGTAACCAGAGTTGCTTTTGATTGTATACAGGGCCCGGTAATTGGTGAATCCAGGTCGTAAAACAATGGAAAATTGGCCAACAATCGGAATCAGGATAACGAATAGACTGCCGGCATCAGTTTTGGAGTTTGTCTTGATGTCCGTTTATCAACCTACCGCCACGGGGGCCGCGACGGCGCAGAACGCCGGCGTCAGCATTGCCATCCTGGCGTTCTCGGCCTTTCTGATCGTGACCACCGAGTTCCTCATCGTCGGCCTGTTGCCCGCGCTTGGCCGCGACCTTGGCATCTCGATCTCGGCTGCCGGGCAACTGGTCACGCTGTTCGCCTTCACGGTGATGGTTGCCGGCCCGCCCCTGACGGCGGCGCTATCGCACCTGGACCGTAAAAGGCTGTTCATCGCCATACTGCTGCTGTTCGCCGGCGCCAATGCCCTGGCTGCTGCCTCGACCAGCTTCTGGGTGCTGGCCATCGCCCGGGTCATGCCAGCGTTGGCGCTGCCTGTGTTCTGGGGCACGGCCAGTGAAACAGCCGGGCAGCTGGCCGGGCCGCACAAGGCGGGGCAGGCCGTGTCCAAGGTGTACCTGGGGATTTCGGCAGCCATGCTGCTGGGTATCCCCCTGGGTACCGTCGCGGCCAACGCCATCGGCTGGCGCGCGGCATTCTGGGCGTTGGCAGGCTTGTCGCTGATCATGGCCCTGGCCATGCTGGTGTGGATGCCGTCGGTGACCCGCACGGCAAAGGTCGACTTCAAGCAACAGGCGCGTATTTTTCGTGAGCGCAATTTCCTCGCCAACGTGTTGCTGTCGGTGGTGGTATTCACGGCCATGTTCACTGGTTACACCTACCTCGCCGACATGCTGGAACGCGTTGCAGGTGTCGCCCCGGGGCATACCGGCTGGTGGCTGATGGGCTTTGGCGCGGTCGGCCTGGCAGGCAACTGGCTCGGCGGGCGGGCGGTGGACCGTTCGCCGCTCGGGGCAACCGCGCTGTTCCTGGTGCTGCTGGCCATCGGCATGGCGGCGATCGTGCCGCTGGCCCATGCCGGCCTGGTGTTCTGCCTGGCACTGGCGCTGTGGGGCATTGCCAATACCGCGCTGTACCCGATCAGCCAGGTGCGCGTGATGAGTGCGGTGACACATTCCCAGGCATTGGCGGGCAGCACCAATGTTTCGGCGGCCAACGCCGGCATTGGCCTGGGCGCGGTGATCGGTGGCGTGACCATCCCGGGCCTGGGTATCGAGTACCTGGGCTACGTGGCCGCAGGCGTGGCGCTGTCGGGGCTGGGCCTGGTGGCAGTGCTCGGCAAGCTGACCCGTCAGCCGGGTACGCTGGCCCGCGTGCCGTGAGGGGCGAGGCGCGGTAGCAGGTAGTCGAGCAAGGCGCGGACCTTGGGCAGCCCTTCGCGGCTTTTCAGCCACACCAGGTTCATGGGCAGGCCATCGGTCGCCAGCGCTGGCAACACCTCGACCAGGCGCCCCTGATCGAGGTGTTGCTGGGTCAGCCAGGTGGGCAGCTGGCCGATGCCATGGCCGGCCAGCACTGCCGCCACTTCGCCCTCGCCGTCGCCCACCGCGATCCGTGGCTGAACGCTGCGACGCTCCATTTCCCCAGGCTGGCGGCCCTTGAAGAACCACGGGCTGACCCCGCCGTCGGTGTTCCCATAGCCTACACAGTGGTGGTGCTCGAGGTCGCGTTCGGTGCGCGGCACACCCTGCGTTGCCAGGTAGCCAGGTGAGGCGCAGAACACCAGGCGCTGAGCCCCGAAATACTGGTGGCCAAGCGCTGCCGGCCAGGTATCCGGGCCGCCGATGCGCACCACGATGTCGATGCCTTCGTGCACCGGGTCGACGAAACGGTCGGAGAACGACACATGCGGTTGCAGCAGGGGGTGCAGGCGCATGAAATCCAGGATCAGCGGCAGCACATGCAGGCGCCCGTAAGAGGCGGGCAGCTCGATTCGCACCTTGCCGTGGGGTTGGTTGTCGGTGGCGACGATGGCGTGTTCGACCTCTTCCAGGTCAGCCAGCACCGACGTGCAGGTGCGGTAGAAGACGCTGCCGGCTTCGGTGAGTGCCAAGCTGCGGGTGGTGCGGTTGAACAGGCGCGCACCCAGGCGAGCCTCCAGGCGGGCCACGCTCTTGCTGACGGCCGAGCTGGTCAGGTTCAGCCGCTCGGCGGCGGCGGTGAAGCTGCCCAGGTCAGCAACGGCGACGAAGACGTCGATGCCTTTGAGGCGTTCGGAGGAATACATGGCCGGCCTTTTTGATGAACTGGATTCCAGTGTTCGAGCTGTATATTGAATCTCGACCAGGAAAATTCATCAATGGCCTATTCCTGTACCGGTCTCTTCGCGGGTGAACCCGTAAAGAGGTCGGTACAGGTCAGCTCATATCAAACAGTCCCGCGGCTGCTCACTCCATCCAGCAACCGCACGATCCCCAGCGGGTTGTCGTTTTTCAGGGCATCCGGCAGCAGCGCATCCGGGTAGTTCTGGAAGCACACCGGCCGCAGGAAACGGTCGATAGCCAGGGTCCCCACTGAGGTGCCACGTGCGTCGGAGGTGGCCGGGTAAGGCCCGCCATGCACCATCGCGTCAGACACCTCGACACCGGTCGGGTAGCCGTTCAGCAGCAGGCGCCCGGCCTTGCGCTCCAGCAACGGCACCAGCGAGGCGAATGCCTGCAGGTCTTCAGGCTCGGCAATCAGGGTGGCGGTCAGCTGGCCTTGCAGGTGGCGCAGCGCCTCGCCCAATGCCCGTGCATCGGCCACTTCCACCACCACGGTGGTCGGGCCGAACACTTCTTCCTGCAGCAGCGGGTCACCGTTCAGCAGCAGGCTTACATCGGCCTTGAACAACTGCGGCTGGGCCTGCTGGCCGGTTTGCGGTTGCCCGGCCAGGTGCTGGACGCCCGGGTGTGCCAACAAGTGCTGCACGCCGGTCTGATAACTGCGCAGGGTGCCGGCGTTGAGCATGGTCTGTGGACCCTGGTCGGCCATATGGGCTGTCAGCGTTTGCACGAAGTGCTCGAACTGCGGCGACTTGATGCCCACCACCAGGCCCGGGTTGGTGCAGAACTGCCCGCAACCCAGCACCACCGAAGCGGCCAGCTCGCTGGCCACTTGCTCACCACGAACCTGCAGCGCCTGGGGCAGGACGATGACCGGGTTGATGCTGCTCATTTCGGCGAACACCGGGATCGGCTGCGGGCGGGCCGCGGCCATGTCGCACAGGGCACGGCCACCGCGTAACGAACCGGTGAAACCGACCGCCTGGATGGCCGGGTGCTTGACCAGCGCCTCACCGACCCCGGCGCCGTAGATCATGTTGAATACGCCTGCCGGCACGCCGCTGCTGGCGACTGCGCGGTCGATGGCTGCGGCCACATTGGCGGCCGTCAGCATGTGCCCGCTGTGCGCCTTGAATACTACCGGGCAGCCCGCGGCCAGCGCCGAGGCGGTGTCACCGCCTGCAGTGGAGAAGGCCAGCGGGAAGTTGCTGGCACCGAACACCGCCACCGGGCCGACGCCAATGCGGTACTGGCGCAGGTCGGGGCGAGGCAGCGGGGCACGTTGGGGCAGGGCGCGGTCGATGCGCGCAGCGTAGAAGTCGCCACGGCGCACCACTTCGGCAAACAGGCGCAGCTGGTTGCTGGTGCGGGCACGCTCACCGCGGATACGCGCTTGCGGCAGGGCGGTTTCCTGCACCACGTTCTGGATGAAGTCATCGCCCAGCGCATCCAGTTCGTTGGCGATGGCTTCAAGGAAGGCGGCGCGTTGGGCCGGGCCGGTAGCGCGGTAAGCCGGGTAGGCGGCCTCCGCAGCCAACACGGCGGCTTCGACTTCGTCGCCGGTGGCCTGATGGAAAGCGAAGGGCAGCGGTGCGCCCGTGTGGGCGTCGACGCTGTTCAGCAGCACCTCACCGTTGCCGCGGAGTTGGCCGGCGATGTGGTTCAGGCGATGTTCGATGGACATTTCGTCTCCCTTGGGCAGTGACAGTCGTTGGGCTGGGACTGTAGGGCACCCATGGGAGGCTGAATAATGATTAATGCCGATCAGGCGATAACAAATCGTTATCGCCGCACACCCAGGGCCGGATTATTCAGGCGCTAATCGGCCAGCTGCAGCTCCGGCAGCTTCACCCGAAACGCCCGGGTCAGCCCCATCAGCACCACCAGGCCCATGCCCATCCAGCACAAGCCAATGGTGAACGACAGACTGGTCAGGCTGCTCCACAGCCACAGGGTGCTGAGAAAACCCAGGCCCGGAATCGCGCCATACAGCAGCACATTACGGCCCCCACGCAGCTTCTGGTCGACCAGGTAGTGCTTGACCACCGCCAGGTTCACCGCCGAGAAAGCGAACAGCGCGCCAAAGCTGATCATGTTGGCGACGGTGTCCAGGGTAATCACCAACGCGATCAGCGACAGCAGGCTGACCAGCAGGATAGCCGTGGCCGGCACGCGCTTTTTAGTCGCCAGCTGGCCGAACACCCGAGGCAGCGCACCGTCGCGGCCCATGGCGAACAGCACCCGCGACACGCTGGCCTGCGAGACCATGGCCGAGGCAAAGCAACCGGCCACGTAGGTGGCGGTGAAGGCGGTAACCAGCAGTTCGCCACCCACTCGGCGCATCACGTCCACCGAGGCCGAGTCCGGGTCGGCGAAGCTGCCCCAGTCGGGGAACACCATCTGCGCGCAGTACGACACTACCAGGAACAGCAAGCCGCCAATCAGCGACACGGCGAGGATCGCCACGGGAATACGGTAGGTCGGGTTGCTGGTTTCCTCGGCCATGGTCGACACCGCATCGAAGCCCAGGAACGACAGGCACAGCACGGCAGCGCCGGTCATGATCAACGGCACGCTGAAACCGTCGTGATGGAAAGGCGCCAGCAGCGACACCGGCTCCGCCTGTCCGCTGAGGTTGTGGATGGACAAGGCGACGAACACGATGATGAACACCAGTTGCACCACCACCAGGATCCAGTTGACCCGGGTGATCGACTCGATGCCGATCAGGTTCAGCAAGGTGACCAGGGCAATCGAGCCCGCCACCCACACCCACGCGTGGATGGACGGGAAGTACTCCGACATGTAGATGCCGATCAGCAGGTAGCTGAGCAGCGGCAGGAAGATGTAGTCGAGCAGCAGTGTCCAGCCGGCAATAAAGCCGATATGGCTGCCGAAGGCCTTGCGCGTGTAGGTGTAGACCGAGCCGGAGTAGGGGTGGGCCTGGACCATGCGGCCGTAGCTGTAGGCGGTCAGCAGCATGGCGGCGAGGGTCAGCAGGTAGGCGGTGGGCAAGTGCCCTTTGGTCATCTGGGTGACCAGCCCGTAGGTGGTGAACACTGCCAGGGGCACCATGTAGGCGAGGCCGAACAGGACCAGGGCGGTCATGCCCATGGACTTGCGCAAGCGCCCGGTGCTGGCGGCGGGTAGTGACGGGGCATGCGGGGCGGCGGTATGGGCTGTACTTGTTGTTGTATGCATGGCTAGCTCCTGGAAAGGGATGCAGCACACCGCAGTACGCGAGCTGGCTCGCTACCGGTGGGTGTAGTGCAAGGAGGTCGAGCGGGTGGCTCGCAGCGCTGGGGCGGGTTGATGCTCCCACACCCCGCAGGCACCCGGAATCACCCTTTGGGGTGAGCTGTATGAAGCCCCAGGCAGCAGCGCAGCTGCTCACCCCAAAGGGTGATTTCGGTGTTCGCGGCGCCATGGGAGTATCTGGCCAACAACGCACCGCACTGGCGGCGGTGCCTTACTTGATACGGCAGGCCCAAAGTGACTGATCAATTGCTTTCGCAACCGTGGTTCGAGCACCTGGCCAAGGTCACCGAGGCCATCGGCCGGCCGGGCTTTGCCGCCACCCTGTTTGCGGCGCTTGGCGTGATCCGGCCTATCCAGGCCACCACGGTATACCTGTACCCGCAGGCTGGCATGCCCAGCGCGCTGTTCGAGCAGGACGAGAAGGCGCCTTGGCAACCCGAGGGCAATGTCAGCCGCTACCTGTCCGGCTTCTACCTGCTCGACCCGTTCTACGGTGCCTGCGTGGAGCAGGTCGAATCGGGCTGCTACGGCCTGTTCGACATAGCGCCCGACCATTTCGAGGTCAGTGAGTACTACCAGTCGTTCTACCGCCACTCGCACCTGGAGGATGAGCTCAACTACATCCTGCAGGTGGCGCCAGGGCACAGCCTGGCGGTGTCGCTGGCGTTCACCGACAAGCTCGACGGGCACAGCCGCGAATTGTTCGGGCGCATCACGCCCTGGGTGCTGGCGGTGCTCGGCAAGCACTTTGCCGGGCTCGACAGCCGTGCCGGGCGATTCGAGAACATCCTCGAGCAACGCATCCACGCGGCCCTGAACAACTTTGGCAGCTCGCTGCTGACCGAACGTGAATGCCGTATCGCCCAGCTGATCCTGCGTGGCCACTCCACCAGGTCGCTGGCCGAGCGCCTGGGGGTGTCGGAAGACACCATCAAGTCGCACCGCAAGAACGTCTACGCCAAGCTCGACATCGGTACCCAGTCCGAGCTGTTTTCCCTGTTCATCGACGCGCTGGCCAATGCCCAGGGCGTGCTGGGCAGGGACCCGCTGGAAAGCTACATGGGCAAGCTGCGCTGAGCGCCAGCTGCCCTGCAACCCCACCGCAAAGGAAAACCAACAATGAATGCGCCTTTCGCCCCGCAACGCCAGACCCGTGACTACCAGGCAGCCGATGCCGCGCACCACATCCATGCCTTCCTCGACCAGAAGGCGCTGAACGCCGAAGGGCCGCGGGTGATCGTGGGTGGCGAACGCCTGCACCTGTGGGACAGCGAGGGCAAGCGCTACCTGGATGGCATGTCGGGCCTGTGGTGCACCCAGCTCGGCTACGGCCGCCGCGACCTGACCGCCGCCGCTGCCGCGCAGATGGACCAGCTGGCCTACTACAACATGTTCTTCCACACCACTCACCCGGCGGTGATCGAACTGTCCGAACTGCTGTTCAGCTTGCTGCCCGGGCACTATAGCCACGCGATCTACACCAACTCAGGCTCCGAAGCCAACGAGGTGCTGATCCGTACCGTGCGCCGCTACTGGCAAGTCGTCGGCCAGCCGACCAAGAAGATCATGATCGGCCGCTGGAACGGCTACCACGGCTCGACCTTGGCGGCCACGGCGCTGGGCGGCATGAAGTTCATGCACGAAATGGGCGGGCTGATCCCGGATGTGGCGCACATCGACGAGCCGTACTGGTACGCCGAGGGCGGCGAGCTGACCCCGGCCGAGTTCGGCCGCCGCTGCGCGCTGCAGCTGGAAGCAAAGATCCTCGAACTGGGCGCCGAGAACGTAGCAGGCTTTATCGCCGAACCGTTCCAGGGTGCCGGTGGCATGATCTTCCCGCCGGAAAGTTACTGGCCGGAAATCCAGCGCATCTGCCGCCAGTACGACGTGCTGCTGTGTGCCGACGAGGTGATTGGTGGCTTTGGCCGCACCGGTGAATGGTTCGCCCATGAGTACTTCGGCTTCGAGCCCGACACGCTGTCGATCGCCAAGGGCCTGACCAGCGGCTACGTGCCCATGGGTGGGCTGGTGCTGAGCAAGCGCATTGCCGAGGCGCTGGTCGAGCGCGGCGGGGTGTTTGCCCACGGCCTGACCTATTCCGGGCACCCGGTGGCGGCGGCGGTGGCGGTGGCCAACCTGAAGGCACTGCGTGACGAAGGCATCGTGCGCCAGGTGAAGGAAGACACCGGGCCGTACCTGCAGCGCATCTTGCGCGAGGTGTTTTCCGATCACCCGTTGATCGGCCAGGTGCAGGGTGCCGGGCTGGTGGCAGCGCTGCAGTTTGCCGAACACAAGCCGACGCGCAAGCGCTTTGCCAATGAGAACGACCTGGCCTGGCAATGCCGCACCTTCGGCTTCGAGGAAGGGGTGATCATTCGCTCCACCCTCGGCCGGATGATCATGGCCCCGGCGCTGATCGCCAGCCATGGCGAGCTGGACGAGCTGGTCGAAAAGACCCGCATCGCCGTGGACCGTACCGCGCGCCTGGTCGGCAGGCTCTGACCATCCGCAAGCCCACCGCCACCCCTGTGGGAGCGGGTTCACCCGCGAAGAATGCGACGCGGTGTGTGGCACCGGCTTTGCTGGTGCCCGCGGGTGAACCCGCTTCCACAGGGCTGTACGAAAACTGCACCTTATGAGCAACAGAGACCGCGATGGCGGTTACCTGGAGTACAAATGTACACCCTCGAATTCTGGCAACAACGCGCCTCGGACCTGTATCTGCCCGCCTGCGCGCTGATCGACGGCAAAGCCGTCAACGCACAGGGCGGCGCAACGTTCGCCGCCATCAACCCCGCCACAAACCAGGTCCTGGCACAGGTCGCCGCCTGCGGCCAGGCCGAGGTCGACCTGGCCGTCGCCAGCGCCCGTCGGGCCTTCGAGCAAGGCCCCTGGCCGCGCATGGCCCCGACCGAGCGCAAGAAAGTACTGTTGCGCCTGGCCGAGCTGATCATGGCCCACCGTGAAGAGCTGGCCCTGCTGGACTCGCTGAACATGGGCAAGCCGGTCATGGACGCCTACAACATCGACGTACCGGGCTCGGCACATGTGTTCGCCTGGTACGGCGAGGCGCTGGACAAGCTATACGACCAGGTAGCGCCTACCGCAGCCAATGCCCTCGCCACCATCACCCGGGAGGCCTTGGGCGTGGTCGCTGCGGTGGTACCGTGGAACTTCCCGCTCGACATGGCCGCCTGGAAGCTTGCCCCGGCATTGGCCGCCGGCAACAGCGTGGTGCTCAAGCCCGCCGAGCAGTCGCCGTTCTCGGCCCTGCGCCTGGCCCAGCTGGCGCTGCAGGCCGGGTTGCCGGAAGGGGTACTGAACGTGGTGCCGGGCCTGGGCGAGCAGGCCGGGCAGGCGCTGGGGCTACACCCGGATGTGGATTGCCTGGTGTTCACCGGCTCCACCCAGGTGGGCAAGTACTTCATGCAGTACTCGGCCCAGTCCAACCTCAAGCAGGTATGGCTGGAGTGCGGCGGCAAAAGCCCCAACCTGGTGTTCGAGAACTGCCAGGACTTGGACCTGGCGACGGAAAAGGCGGCGTTCGGCATCTTCTTCAACCAGGGTGAGGTGTGTTCGGCCAACTCGCGGCTGTATGTGCAGCGCTCCATCCATGATGAGTTCATCGAGCGCCTGCAGGCCAAGGCCCGCCAGTGGCTGCCGGGTAATCCGCTGGACCCCGCGAGCCGTGCCGGGGCCATCGTCGACGCCGGGCAGACGGGCCGGATCGAAGCGGCCATCGCTCGAGCCGGGCATGAAGGGGCGCGGTTGCTGTGCGGTGGGCGGCGGCTGACCATCGACGGTTCGGACAACTACATCGAGCCGACCATTTTTGCCGGTGTCGAGCGCTGCATGAGCCTGGCGCAAGAGGAGGTCTTCGGGCCGGTACTGGCGGTGAGCGCCTTCGACACCGAGGAGCAGGCGGTGCGCCTGGCCAACGACAGCATCTACGGCCTGGCGGCCTCGGTGTGGAGCGACGACTTCAACCAGGTGCACCGGGTGGCGCGGGCGCTTAAGGCAGGCACCGTGTCGGTGAACACGGTCGATGCGCTGGATGTCACGGTGCCGTTTGGCGGTGGTAAACAGTCCGGGTTCGGCCGCGACCTGTCGCTGCATTCGTTCGACAAGTATTCGCAGCTCAAGACCACCTGGTACCAGTTGCGTGGCTGAGAGCTGGCCTCTACTTCGATCCAGCCAACTGCGAACGGGTCAACAGTGCATCCAGCACCACTTCGCACGCGGCTCCCCAGGTCGCGCTCACCGGCTGATGCATCAGCACCGCCAGTCCATCCGCAGTGAAGGTGCCAGGGGTGGCAATGGCCTGTCCAAGGGCCTTGAGCGTGTACTCCGGCTGCTGCCCCGCGCTGGCCACGCAGTCCTGCAGATTGCCCAGCACCAGCGCCCGTGCCTCGGCCGCTGGCAGGCCTTTGTCCATCAGCCATTGCTGCAGGTCGTGGAGCAGGAAGTAGAACCAGCCATTCATGCACGCCGCCACCGTGGCCAACTCGAACTCGGGCTCGCCGTGCAGCACCACCAGCTTGCCCAAGGGCGCCAGGTATTCGGTGGTGAGTGCGTCGGGCGGGCAGACCACGACGGTGGACTGGTTATATTGCGCTGCGTACGACAGCATCGCACGCACGCAGAGCGCACCGGGAAACGCGCTCGCCAGCTGCGCCAGGCTGATCCCGGCGGCCAGCGACACCAGGCGCTGGCCGGGGCGCAGGCTGATTTCCTCGGCCAGTTCGGCCAACGAATGCGGGCGTACGCCGATCAGCACCAGCTCGGCCTGGTCCACCACGGCCTGGTTGCTCGGCAGCACCTGACAAGCATGTTCACGGGCCAGCATGGCGGCCCGGTCGGCATTGCGCGGAGAAAGCAGAATGGGGCCATCGAAACCGCTGCGGCGCAGGCCGATGACCACTTTTTCGGTGAGCTCGCCCACCCCTAGAATGCCCAGGCTGTGCATGGTGTCTCCTTGTCAGCTTTCCAGGCCGGCGCGGCGCTGGCCCCAGTGCAGGTTGAGGTTCACGCCCACGCTCAGCAGCGGTTCCGGCGGGTTGCGGTTGGGCCCTTTGGAGCCCAGCAGAAAGTCGATCAGCTCATCACGCTCGCCGCACAGCCAGTCGGCCAGCAGGGTGCCGGTGGCGGTGCCACGGGTGATGCCCAGGCCATTGCAGCACAGCGCGGCATGCACGTTGGGGGCGAGGGTGCCGAAGTGCGACAGGTGGTTGCGCGACAGGCACATCGAGCCGCCCCAGGTGTATTCGAATGGCATGCCCGACAGCATCGGGAAGCGCCGCTCGAACGCGTCGCGGTGCTGGCGCCCGGCGCGGGCAATATGGCGCGGGTGGGCGCGCCCATCGGCGTTGAAGCTGAAGCTGTTGCGCACCAGCAGGCGCTGGTCCGGCGTGCGCCGCAGGGTGCTGCCGAACGGGTCGGCGGGGATGATGCCCCAGGTGGCCTTGCCGCCCAGACGGGCCTGTTCTGCTTCGGTCAGCGGGCGGGTCATGCTGGCGTAGGTGAAGATCGGCAGCAGGCGGCCGGGCAGGAAGCCGAAGTGCGAGGCGAAGGCGTTGTTGGTCAGCAGCAACTGGTCGGCGATGATCTCGCCGTTGGCGTGCTTGAGGGTGATGCGGCGGCCCTGCTCGATGTGGGTGATGGTGGTGCGTTCGTGCAGGGTCACGTTGCCTGGCAGGCTTTCGGCCAGGCCCTTGGCCAGGGCGGCAGGTTGCAACAGCTGGGTGCCCGGGGTGTACAGCGCCTTGCGGTAGAACGGGGTGCCGACGTGCCCGGGCAGGTCGCGGGCATCGATCATCTGGTAGGGCTGGCCGAGTTTTTCCAGGCCGCTGCGGTAGGCTTCCAGCACGGCCAGGCCCTTGTCTTCGACGGCGGCCTGGTACTTGCCGTCCGGGCGGATCTGGCAGTCGATGCCGTGCTGGTTGATCAGCCCGCGCAGGATCGACTGGGCGCGCAGGTTGAGCTTGAGGTTCATCCTGGCGGTGGCCAGGTCACCGATGTAGTCGGGGGCACCGATGTCGTGGGGCAGGTCGATGGCGAAGCCCGAGTTGCGTCCCGAGGCGCCGAAGCCGACCTCCTGGGCATCGACCAGGATGATTTCGTCGTCGGGGTGGTGCAGCGCCAGTTGCCGCGCTGCGGCAAGGCCGGTGAAGCCCGCGCCCAGCACCACCCAGCGTGCCTCGCTCCGCCCTCGGTGTGCGGCGCGGGGCTGGCGCTCGGGGCTGAGGTGGAACCAGCCGCAACCGTTGTCGTCCGCGGGGGTAGCGGTGTTTCTGTACATGGGATTTTTATCCGTGTTGTTTTCTCCACTATGGCATTGGGGGGGCGGGGGGACTATGACGGGAGGGACGGGGAATGGGATGTTTTGGCTGGGGGTTGGGTGCAGGGGGGGGCGGCTTGAGGAGCGCCCCTAAGTGTGCGGCACGCCCTTTGCGCTTGCCCCGCCCGCAAACTCCGGCTTCAGATGCCCCTGTTCATCCAGCAGGTAGGCATCCATCACCTCGCGCACCACCGGCCCTGCCACCCGGCCACCGGCTTCGCCGTTCTCGATCATCACCGCCACTACAACGCTGGGGTGGTCGGCCGGCGCAAATCCGACGAACAGGGCGTTGTCGCGGTGCCGTTCGAGGGTCTTGTTGCGGTTGTAGCGCTCGCCCTGCTTGATCGCCACCACCTGTGCGGTGCCGCTCTTGCCGGCAATCCGGTACTGCGCCCCGGCCGCAGCGGCGCGGGCGATGCCGCGCGGGTCGTGCATGACCATCTGCATGCCCTGGCTGACCTGGTCCCAGGCATGCTTGTCATGCAGCACGATATTGGGCATCGGGTTGGGGTCCACCGGCGCATCGCCGCCCACCGTCATGGCCAGGTGCGGGCGGTGCCACACACCCTTGCTCGCCAGCAGGCTGGTGGCCTGGGCCAGCTGCAACGGGGTCACCTGCATATAACCCTGGCCAATACCAAGGATCAGCGTCTCACCCGGGAACCACGCCTGGCGCCGCGTGGCGCGCTTCCACTGGGCCGACGGCATCAGCCCGGAGGCCTCCTCGAACATGTCCAGCGAGACCTTCTGGCCCAGGCCGAACTCGGCCATGTAGTCGTGCAGGCGGTCGATGCCCAGCTTGTGCGCCAGGTCGTAGAAGTAGGTGTCGTTGGACCGCATGATCGCGGTGTACATGTCTACCCAGCCGTCCCCACTACGGTTCCAGTTGCGGTACTTGTGCTCGTAGTTGGGCAGTTCGTAGTAGCCCGGGTCGAACACCCGGCTGCCCGGGGTGATCACGCCGCTGTCGAGGCCAGCGATGGCCACTTCCGGCTTCACTGTCGAGCCGGGCGCATACAGGCCGCGCAGCACGCGGTTGAACAGCGGGCGGTCGATGGAGTCGCGCAAGGCGGCGTACTGCTTGAAGCTGATGCCCTTGACGAACAGGTTGGGGTCGAAGCTGGGGTTGCTGACCATCGCCAGTACATCGCCGTTGGCCGGGTCCAGTACCACCACCGAGCCACGGCGGTCGCCCAGGGCTTTCTCCGCAGCCACCTGCAGGTGCGAGTCCAGGGTCAGGACAATGTCCTGCCCCGGTGTCGGCGCCTTGTGGTTGAGCACGCGCATTACCCGGCCCTGGGCGTTGGTCTCGACTTCCTCGTAGCCCACATGGCCGTGCAACTGGCTTTCGTAGAAGTGCTCGATGCCGGTCTTGCCGATCGACTGGGTACCGCGGTATTCGGTGCTGTCGAGGGTCTTGGTTTCGCGCTCGTTGATGCGCCCCACATACCCCACCGAGTGGGCAAAATGCTCGGCCAACGGGTATTCGCGAATGAACTGCGGCTCGACATCCAGGCCTGGCAGGCGGAACTGGTTGACTGCCACCAGGGCGATCTGCTCTTCGCTCAGCCCGACCATCAAGGTAACCGGCTCGAACGGTTTGCGCCCGCGCCGCAGGTCCTTGTCGAACTGCTTGCGGTCATCTTCGTTCAGGCCCAGCACCTGCGCCAGGGTATCGAGCACCTTGGCCGAGTCGCCGCCGGCCCGCTCGCGGGTCATGGTCAGGTCGAAGCTGGGCTTGTTGTCGGCCAGCACCACGCCGTTGCGGTCGTAGATCAGCCCGCGTTCAGGGGCGATGGGCAGCACGTGCACGCGATTGTTTTCCGACACGGCGGTCTGCTGGTCGTGTTGCAGCACCTGGAGCACGTAGAGCCGGCCCACCAGTACACAGACCAGGCTGAACACCAGGGCGGCGCAGGCGAGAAGCCGGCGGTTGACCAGGTGCTTTTCCTTTTCGTGGTCCTTGAGGGGGATGGGTTGCGGCATCGGTGGCTCGTTTTTGCAAGGTATCGCGCCGTGCGGGCGCGCGATCGGGCCGGGGATGCTACGCAACACCTACTGCACCCTCAAGACGAGTGGCGGGTGGCGTCAGCCTGACATTGGCTGGGTAGCCCGTGATCAGGGCGCTGACGGGCAACATGAAGATTTGTTCATGGCGGGGAGCGAGACCAGATGCAGCAAGCATCGCACCGAGCAGACCAGGTAGGCCGGCTACAGAATCTGGCTATGGGCAGGGAGTAAGCGAGGATACCTGGCAAGGTGTTTGCGCAACACCACACCAGGTACCTCAGCTCGCGACTATTAGCCGCGAAGTGTCAATGCAGGCCGGGGCGGTTGGGCGAGCGTGTTCGCCGATCTGCTCTCTGACACTGGCTTTGCGAAATTACATAAGCTCTACGTTGGTGGCGTAGTGCCTACTGCCTTTTTTTACTACTGTGAACCTCACCATGTCACCATTTTTCAAGTTTAGCGATCCCACTGCCTCCTCAGCCAGGATGACATCTTCATCTTCGATCTCGTAGTCGAGGAAGCCCGCTTTCAGTGAGGCATTGTACATCTTGACTTTTGCCGTTTTTATATCGCTCATGTTTCTCGCTCCTGGTTGGATTGACGCTAAGGTATCAATAAAAAGGCTGACCATTTGAAATGTACTTTATTACTGTCGCTTTTCACGGCTGCCGCATGTTGCATGATCGGTAGCAAGCGATAATCTTCCTGGAATTATTGCAGCAGATGCCCACGACCTGTTTGGCCCCAACTGTACATCTGCTCTACCTTTACGGTGTAACGTCCCCATGGCGTGACGGGGTTTGACACATCATTGCTTGAGAGTGCGATGATGGAGCTGGTTGCAATGTAGGTTTCGATCGCCTTATCTACTACCCAGACGGCTGCTGTTGCGCGACGAGGCAGGATCGCGAAGTTGTTCAGGAGATAAAGCTTGTGCTGGGCTTTCCCCGTTATCCTTAAACTCCAATATTCCACCTCTCGAAGGTCCTTGAAGTTTGCCTCGCCCAGGTAGTCGATCAATTGGCTGGCTTTGGCCTTGAGCGTGTTCCCTATGCCACGGCGGGCAGGTGTCACTGCCTCGGTGGAAGTGCGAGCGCCCTGAAAGTTCTGCATCGCGTACTCGCTGAAGCGCGCGGTGCTGGTCGGAGGCCTGGTAAGATCCTTGGCGTGCAAGACCCTTTTGCCGACCTGGCGCACCGCTCGCATCCCGTTCTTGACCAGGGCCGGTAGCTTCTTGATCAGGCCCACCGCACTTTCAGTAAGCGACGCCAGCGCAAACGCCAGCGACGCATAGCCTAGCTTCCTGGACAGTTCAGGGTGGGACTCCTCCGTCAATACAGAGGCCACCTCGAAGCTGAACGAGAGTACCGAGCAGACCGTCATCGCGGCGAAGAGCACCGAGGCGGCGCCACCGGTCATCACCGAAGCGACGATACCCAATATTGTCAGCGTGGCCGAAAGCGCCAGGCCACGCCAGCGTCCACCGACCTGCATGGGCTTGGTCTCACGCAGGACCTCTTTATAGCTGCGCAAGGTCTGTTTCTGTTCCTCGCGGCTGATCATGATCGCGCCGCTGGGATCATGCAGGTTGACCGGGTCCGGGCAGTGGGCATAGTCGTTGACACCCCCTTCGCCGAATGGGCTAAGCCAGTCAGGTTGGGCATAACGACGCAGGGCCGGGACGTAGCAGCGGTAACCATGGCCTGCATGATACTGGTCCATCACCGGGTCGCGGCGCATGCCGTTGTAGCCGCTGACCACGTCCTCCAGTGCCGCGCCTTCGCCGAAGGGTAGCAGCGGGGCGAGTTGCAGGTTGGCGTCGCAGACCTGGCCGACGATCCCCGATTGGGGGTCGTCGATCAGCCAGCGCACCTGGTTGCCGTCATACTGCGCCAGCCCCGGAGAGATGCTGGTGTGTCGGGTGGGCTTGCCAGCCTGGTCGAAACACACCTGGCCGATCAGTTCATCGCCGTCGTAGCGCAGTTCATGGGTGGTCTGGTGCTGCTGGTCATATTGCGCCCCCAGACGTTGCAGGCCGTCGTATTCATAGCGGGTGAGCAGGGCGCCGGTACTGTCCTTGACACTGTTGAGCTGGCCGGCGGCGTTGTAGTCCAGTGTGCGTTGCTGGCCGACCTTGCGCAGTTGGCCATTGCTGTTCCAGGTCAGGGCCGTTGTCTGCTTGCCGGTTTTCACCGAGGTCAGGCGCGTAGGGTCAGAGGCCATTGCATAGTCGAACGTTTCCGTCACCGCATCGCCTTCGAATGGGGTACTGGTGCAACGGGTCATATTGTCCAGGCTGTCCCAGCTGAACGTCTGGGCCTTGACCGGTGTGCCGTTGGCATCCTGCGGGCAGAGTGCCGCATGCGAGGTGTCACAGGCATAGCTTGCCAGGCGGTCGAGCGGGTCATAGGTGAAGTGTTCAGTGCGCAGCAATTCGCCGTCCTGCCAGCTGGCCTTGCTGGCCAGGCGACCGTCGCCACGCCAGGTCATGTGCTGGCTGAAGCAGGGTGCTCCGTTGCGCAGGAAGGTGCGCGCGGTTTCCCGGTTGAAGCCGTCATGTTCGCTGTGCACCTGCCATTGCCCGGCGCCAGTCAGCGCGTGCACCCGGCGCGCCTGCAGGCGATCAAGCTCGTCGTAGCGGTACAACACGTCCTCGTGCTCCTGGCAGGTGCGCAACAGCCGTCCCTGGCTGTCGAGGAACACCCGCCGCGTGCGGCCATCAGCGCGTCGCGCTGCAAGGTTTTGCCCCCGCAGGCTCTGCCATTCGGCACGCCTGACAGTACCTCGCGGTGTTTTTTCAGTGGTTCGCCGGCACCCGGGCACCTGCGCGCTGGCGATCAGCTGTTGCCAGCCTGAACCGGACAGTGGGCCAGGCGCGCTGCTCAGCACGGTCGATCCGTTATAGCTTGTCTCGCTGTACAGGGCGTTGTCATCTGCCGCAAAGCGCGCGCTGCCGGCAGTCTGAAGCCTCTGCAACCGGGTCTTGTCGGGCAAGGTCACGGTCTGGTCTGCAAACCGGTATTCGCGGCTGCCTACCGTGCGTGTGGTGAGCTTGCCGAGTTCGTTCAGCGCCTGACTCGCGACCACCTTACCGTCCACGGTCAGCGTGCAAACCTGGTTGCTGAAGCCGTGGTAAGTGCGCTCGATGGTTGTGTTATCGGGTTGGGTTACCTTGGTGACCCTACCGAGAACATCGCGTTCGAGCGTGTAATTCAGCGTCTGCTCGCCCAAGGTGCGGGTGTGGCTGATGACATTGCCGGCGGGGTCGTACTGCTGATCGAGGCGCAGGTGCTGCGTGCCGAGGTGGTCCGCCCATTGCACCGAGCGTTGGAAGGTACCGTCGGTTTTTGCAGTGGTGGTGCTGGTACGCCTCGACAGGCACCGGGCGCCCAGGCCTTGCTGTTCGGTTAGTTGTACGGCCGAATCAGCGGTAGCCCAGAAATTGTCGGTTGGTAGGTTATTTTGATAAAAAGATTTCGCATGCGTCTTTAGTTTTTCGTTGTCATCGGTGGTGGCTAAATCGAACAAGTTTAAGATGTCAAAATAATCGCTGGAAACTTCGAAGTTCGACAGGCTGTCTGAGACGTGTTCAGGATCTCTTGAGGTATCAGGATCTCTTGAGGTATCAGGATCTTGAAGCCAGTTGTGTGCATCCTCGATCCCGCTCAGGTCGGTAAGTCCGGCAAGGTGTTGGATGTGTTTGATTAGCTCAAAGTGGTCAACTATCGTTACTTCGTGTTCTTTTGCTATTAAGATAATGTCCTCGTACGTGCCTCGTATGGTATTGGCCGTATAGTTGTACCCGTTGACCGGAAACGTTGGACGGGTATGCAAAAGTGGATTTTCAGTGTCAATGCGTATGAGTTTTTCAACTATACGATGAGCAAATATTTCGACGCCCGTAGAGCTCCCTTTGGCATCGTCGTACGTGGCGATAAGCGTGTCCGCTTCAACAGCAGCCGGCTCATCTGTCACCGCCCGCGTTTCCTGGGCCAGCCAGGGTTGACTACCCAGCGCCCCACGTAAAGGTGTGTCTTTGCGCACAGCCTGGCCACCCGGCAGGTAATCCCACGCCCAACTGCCCAATACCGACGATTCACCCAGGTCTGAGAAGCAGTGTTCCTCCAGGGGTACATAGCTGTCAGTATCTGCTCTGCGCCACGAGGTGCGCCAGGCGCGTTGCAGGCCATCCAGGCACGAGAGGCTCTGGCTGCCATCCTTGAAGGTGCGTTGTACCGTTGTACTGCTGACTTTGCTGTCGGTGTAGACCGATTCGATGCGTTCGTCAGCCGCCTGCCTGGCTGTCTTGCCGGTGCTATCGGGTGCCAGCTTGTAGCGGGTTTCTCTGGTTACCCGGCCCAAGGCATCGCGCTCCTCCCAGTGTGTCTCGACGCCATTCTCGACCCTTTGCAGGGCGCGCCTACTGTAGCGCGAACGGACTTCCTTACTGACCTGGGCACTGCCCGCAGGCGTCGTTGCACTGACGATCACCTGGATACCGGGTTGGGTGGGGTTGTCGATAAATTTCTGCACAGTGGTCAGCGTAATACTCTGGTCGTCACGATGCGTCGTCTGCCGGCTGGTAATCGACCATTCCTGAACCTCGCTTTGCCCGCTGGGGGTTTTCTTGCTGGCGGGAACTGCAGTGCTGGTGCTGATCTGGTGCCACAGCGCTTCCTGGCCGGTCAGCTCCCAGGTGGTGTCCTTGTCGAGGGTGTCATTGGTCAGCGTGCCGCGGATGTTATCCACCATCACCATTTCGGCCAGTTCCAGGTAGTCTCGGTCGGCGCGGGTGACTTTTCGATAGCCGTAGAGCTTCAGGCCCTGAGGGTTGCCATAGTCGTCACACTGGTACTCCGCCATCAGCGGCGCACTGGTGTATGCCGGCACGAAGGGGCACTCCAGCGTCGGTACTGCGCCAAGCGCTTGCACATTGCCAACCGTGATCTGGTTATGCGTCTGATCACCGTGGTAATAGCAGTAATGAATCGAATGCGAACCGTTGGTATACAGGCGCAGGGGGTTGCCTTGGGCGTCAGTCACGATCGTGGTGGCGTCCACTGTCTTGCCCAACTGTTCGCGCTTTGTTTTTGGCGACAGGCTGAGCATGTTCATGATCGCTCGGGACAGCTGCTTCCGCCTCTTGGTATCTTGCCGCCAGAACCTTTGCAATACGGCCAGCCGGCGGTCTGTCGCCGGGGCATTTGCGGTGACTTTTATCGAGGCCCCGTCCTGCTTGACGATTATGCTCCTGGTGATCTCGGCCAGCTCATCCCCCCAGCCTGTATAGCGGAAGGTGGTCGTGGCCTGCCCATGTTCCAGATAGAACTCAAGCCAATGGTCCTCTGAGGAGCCTGAGCCTCGCAGCAGCACTGTGCGCATGCCCTTGTGGTCCAGCCCGAAAGCGTGCAGGTCGTGCGCGATGGCGGCATGAATACCGCTTTCCACGGCTGCGATGAACACCGCGTCTTCGCTGAACTGATAGCTGCCCGTGTAGCTGTAGCGGTCAATATGATTCTGCTGCCCGCATCCTGGCAGCAGTGCGTGCAGCGCCACCCGAGGCAGAGCGTACGGTCGGTTCAACGAGGCACTTTCCTTGACGTACTGGACGCATTCGAGAGAACCGTCCTGCTCCTGCAGGCGGCACAACACCCTGTCCAAGGTCGGATCATCGTCGTAGCCGCAATCCACCTGCTGCACAACGATGCCCTTCCGCATGCGCTTGAGTGTGCTCAGCAAGTACTGCTCAAGGGTAAGTTCGACCTCGAACGCATCGCCGGTGCCATGCCACAGGTGCATGTTTACCCGGCTCTCGGCCTTGAGCTCAGGGTTGACATATTGCGCGCTGAACAGCTCGGCTTCGCCGCTCTTGATGCTCATCAGCAGGAATTGACCGTTCTGGCGCTTCCATTGTAGATCCAGCGCTTCGCCGAACTGCGAGATGATGCGTGACGGCAATAGCTGCACGAACGGCCGCTGAAACAGCGCGATACGCCTGTCCAGTTCCTTGGTGTTGGAATGCTTTCTCCAGGCATTGCGGGCTTCTTTGTAATCGATGATCCCCCCGACAAGATACCCATAGGGGGAAATCACCAGCAGCGCCCACTGCGTCCAGTGTTCAGGAATCAGCAGTGGGTCCGGCGCGCTGCCGGACTTGATCGCCTGCAAGTACTCGAGCACGGCCCGGCGAAACGCGTCGTTCGGTTCAACCGTGTCACTACCGGGCGCAGCCGGTTTACTCAGGATCTCCTGGCGGCCACTGGGAAACTCAAGGGTGAACCGGCTGTAATCCTTGTTGCAGCTCACCCGGCAGGCCTTGGTCTTGATGGATTCGCCTGCGCCCAGCCGGGTCCACTCGTCGTCGCTCAGCATGACCTGGGTGCTATCGGCGAGAGTGAGCCGGCGGTGGTCGTTTTTCTCGATGGCGCTGGTAATAATGCTGGAGAAGCGCCAGGCCCAGCCATCGCCCAGGCCCGCTTCGTTGCCGCGCAGCGCCGAGTAGTGCAAGGTCAGGTCGCACACCGGGCCCAGCCCACGCAGGCCTTGCAGGGTCGCGATCGGGTAATGGGCATGGAACAGGCCGCTGCGCTCATCCACGCCCGTGCGGTCGTGGCCGCTGGTGTCGAACAGTTCGGAGTGACTGGTGTTGCCGAAGTCCTCGCACAGGAAGCTGATCTCGGTATACTTTTTCAGGGGCGCAGGCGGGGTGAATTTGACGGCCTGCACGTCGTGCCAGAAGCGGTTCGAGTTGAAACCGCCTATATGACCCACAGTGAGTTCTTTAGCATCGCGAGCGTCTCCCGGATAGGTGAAGTACAGGTCGTAGACGCCATTATCGATCGGCCCTGCCCAGGTGATGCTGGTGTCGGTCACACTGACCGGCCACTGCCGGTGCTCACCGGCGCGTGGTACGCAGGCGGTGACCCGATAACCGTTTTTGTACGCGACATTGTCCAGGCGGAACTCCAGCTCCCCGTTCAACGACTGCACATCGACCTGAACGCTGGCAGTACCTGCGGTCACTGTAAAACGGGCTTGTTCAGCCGGCCTGCCACTAGGCAAGTCGTCAGTCTCGAGCAAGTACTTGCCGTAGTCGTCATCGCGCCAGGCCTCGCCATCGCCGACGTTTTCCAGCAGCACCTGCAACTCGCTGAAGCGCAGCACGGACAGCGGTTCAGCGCCTGCCCCGACCTGCACTTCCGGCCAGGCCTGTGCCTTGAGGAATTCGGCCAAGGCCTGTAACCAGCTATCCCGGTCACTGACCGTTTCGGCATCCTGAGGTTTGAACAGTGCGCGATGCAGCAACTTTCGGCTGAAAGGGTGCCGCACTGTGGCCAGCACCGCATGCCCGGTGTCGGCTCTCCAGGCCGATTGCAGAGTAGGCCCCGGCAGGTAATTGGCTGCGCCGGGCAGTGTGGTGAAAATACGCAGCGCATCACCGCGTTGCCACAGGTGCAGGTCGTTGCTCGCATCGGCCGGCCCAGCCTGTGGGTTGTGTGTGGCCGCTCGAAGGTAGGGCGATACCGGCGAGGCGTTCAGGGCCGTGGCCCAGGCGCCCAGCCATTTGCCTGCGGCGCGCTGAGCCTTGCCTGGCACCCACTCATGATGTGCGAGCAAACGATGGGAAAACGCATCGTAGACCCACGCCTGCAACGTGTGCCCTGCTTCGAGTGCATGTTCACCCTCTACAGCCTGGCTTTGCCACCAATTCACCTGGGTAAGGGTCACGGACAGTTCGGCGCACTGCGGCACCCAGAAGGCATTGTCTTTGTCGGCGGGGGTGACGGTGCTGCCATCGAGGACGCCTGCACGCAGCACGTGGCTGTCACGGTTGATCTGTTCGCACAGTGCCTTGGCCCACTGCGTCCCGGCTTGCGTCGCCGCGGGGGTGAAGAAATGGTGTTCGTACAGCGCCTGGGAGGTTAGGTCGCGCACTTGCAGGCACAGTGTTTCGTCCGCCACAGGGCTGAAGGATTCGTCACAGGCCAGAGCCTGGACGATGTTGGCGGCAAACGGCGCGTTGCTGAACGTGCGATAGCGGGTGGGGCTCCACAGCCTGAGGGTTTCGGCAGTGGTGGAAAAGGTGTTGTGAGCTTGCCAGGCTCCGGCGCAGATGGGCTCACCCGCAGCCGCCAGATGATCGGCAAAGGCTTTTGGCCATGACGTGGCAGTGAGTTGGCCCTTCTGCGCAGGATAATCGAGCCTGCGGATATCGCCATCCAGTCGATCGATGAGGAAGGCGCTCAATACCTCCCCTTCGGCCAGGGCTCGGCCTGCCTTGATTGTGCTGCTGGTGTTCCAGCCGCCGTCGATGCTGCCCACCCGTTCGAGCGAGAAGTCGGTCATGTCGGGAAGGGCCCCGTCGGGCTGGTTGGAGATCAGGTACGGGGTTGATGGCGATTGCAACTGAAGGGCTACAGGTTGCTCGGCCAGCATCTCGGATGTGGTGTAAATGGCTTTGATAGAGTTGTCGTAAAGACTGAAATGTTCCAGCGGGGGAAGGTCAGCTAAAAAGTCGAACTTTTCTTTCAGCATTTTGAAGTCGTTCTGGACGTGCTCGGGACAAGTAATGTTTAAGCGGCCACCCCCGCGGCCTGAAACCAAGCCGTATCCGAGGGTATTGTTCATCGAGATCGGTTTCTTGAGCTCAATGATTACAAGGTCAGTGGGGATGTCATCTGCATCCTCAATACCTCCAATTTCCATCCTCTGGGCATTGTTGTCGATCAACTTCATCAAGGTCTTTGCTGGCGTGTGCGTGTTCTCTTCTGCGGCTTTTACAATGTCAAGCGCCGAGAGGTCGTAGATCGTACGAATTCTGTTTTTTTGTATATATCTCGCGTCTGCGTGTGGCAGTTGCGCCAGGTGATTTCTTCTGGCGCTGAGGTAGTATTGAAATTCATTGTTCAAGTTTTTTATAACTTTATGTGCTACCGCGCTCCTTGAAACCATCAATTTGTCAGAGTGTTTCAACAGCTCGGAACTTTCTATGGTACATAGGATTCCAAGGAAGTTTTTCGGTCCGTCCCCATGAATCATGGAGTATTCATCGAGGAACGGGTAATTATCCTCAACCTCAATCAGTACAATCGATGGTGCAAGCGGGAACGGGGGGATCTCCTCTACGTCCAGCTCTCGTGCGCCTTGAGATATGAGAGATTCAAATGCATGGTCGAGTGTTTTTTGGATTGTTTTGTAACGAGCCTCGTCTTGGCTGGGTAATTCGATTTTTTCTTTGCTGACGCCCTCAATGGATTCGAGGGAGTCAGCGCCGTAACCGCTTTCGTAGTATCTTCTAACTGACAGCGAACCGTCCGGGAGATTATAGTCAACTTCAATGTGGTTGTCGTGAATGCTTATGAGCCAGGCGCTGTCATTGTTGACCTTGATTTTTTGTCCTGCTTTCAACCCGGCCTTTTCAATAATGCTTCTGTTGTACCCTTCAACTGTTATTCCTGAGAAATGGCTCATTTTGCGCTCCAGAAATTCGCGGCTGACTCAATTGCGTGGCGTGGTTTGATTAGGCTAGTGCCAGTCTCTGGGCAGCTGGAAACTTTGTCACCTGGCAAAAATGCCAGGTCCCCAGGTAGTCCGTATTTCCCCAAACCTGCTATTCCTAAGAGAACACGCACCCCCCCAAGGCCCGCTCCCGGTGCCGAGATGTCCAGGCGCGCATCGGCAACTTCAGCAACGCCGACGAGTGCTCGTGGCAAGTGCGTACCTTCTGTAGGAGCAGCCTTGTGCTGCGAAGAGCCTGCTCCTGCAGGGCCGTCGACTTGACGCTATTTCTGCAAGGCAACCACCCCCCGGCTTGCGCTAAGATGCCCGCTCATGTCTCTGGAAGCTGCCTGGATGAGCAAACCCGGTCAAATGGTGCTGGTGGCACTGCGCAAGATGATCGCCTCGGGCGAGCTGGCGGCTGGCGAGCGCCTGATGGAAGTGCCCACCGCCGAACTGTTTGGCGTCTCGCGCATGCCGGTGCGCATGGCGTTTCGTACCCTCGAGCAGGAAGGCCTGCTGGTGCGCTTTGGCGGCCGGGGCTTTCAGGTGCGTTCGGTCAGCGCCGATGACATCGCCGGTGCGGTGGAGGTGCGTGGCGTACTGGAGGGTCTGGCTGCCCGCCAGGCGGCAGAACGCGGGCTGTCAGTGCAAGCGCGCGCGGCACTGCAACAGTGCCTGGTGGATGGCGACCAGCTGTTCGACAAAGGCTTTGTGACCGAAGAAGACCTGCAGGCCTACCACGACCTCAACATGCGTTTTCACCAAGTGATCGTCGCGGCCAGCCACAACCCGGCCATCGCCGATGCCCTGGCGCGCAACGACCACCTGCCGTTCGCCTCGGTCACCGCGCTGGCCGTGGACCGCCATGACCTGGCCCGTGAATACCGGCGCTTCAATTTTGCCCACATGCAGCACCATGCGGTGTTCGATGCCTTGGCCAACGGCCAGGGTGCCCGCGCCGAAGCGATCATGCGCGAGCACGCCAATGCCACCTTGCGCTATGCCGAAACCTTCGGCGGGGGAGCGGCGGACGCGGGCATGAAAGTGATCCTGCCCTCGTCCTGAGCGGTTCAGATATCCAGCACCAGCAACGGCGTTTTCGAGCGTGAGCAGCAAGGCGTGAACTGATCGTTCAGGGCCTGCTCTTCTTCGGTCAGGAACAGGTCGCGGTGCTCCGGTGTGCCTTGCAGTACCCGGGTCAGGCAAGTGCCGCAGATGCCTTGCTCGCATGACATGGCGATTTCGATGCCGTGCTGTTCCAGCACCTGTACCACCGTGCGGTCTGCCGGCACGTCAAACACCTGCCCGGTGCTGCCGACCTGCACCGAGAAGCTGCCGTCGTTGCTGGCGTCCACCGGTGCCGCGGCAAAGTACTCGCGGTGCAGGCAGGCCTCTTGCCAACCCAGCCCCTTGGCGCTGTCCAGCACATGCTGCATGAAACCGTCCGGTCCGCACACGTACAGGTGCACGTCGTCTTGCGGGTTGGCCAGCACCGTGGCGATGTCCAGGGCAGTTTCCGGTTGTTCGTCAAAATGCACGAACAGGCGCTCGGCGAAAGGCGCATTGCGAATGCGTTCTACAAATGCCGCGCGCTCGCTGGAGCGGGCGCAGTAGTGCAGCTCGAAGTCATGGCCGCGGTGACACAGCTGCTCGGCCATGCACAGGATCGGGGTAATGCCGATGCCGCCGGCAAACAGCACGCTGCGCCGCGCGCCTTCGGCCAGCTGGAACAGGTTGCGCGGCGGACTGATGCGCAGCCGTGCCCCCGCCTGCACCTGCTCGTGCAGGCTGCGTGAACCACCGCGTGACGCCGGGTCGTTGAGCACGCCGATCAGATAACGGTGGCGCTCTTCGGGGTGATTGCACAGGGAGTACTGGCGCACCAGCCCACCAGGCAGGTGCACATCGATATGCGCGCCGGCAGTGAACGCCGGCAGCAGGCTGCCATCTGCCGCCGCCAGTTCGAAGCTGCAAATGCCCAGCGCTTCATCGTTACGGGATACCACTACGGCATCGATCATGTTGGCGAATCCTCAGGCAGGGGTTGCGCTGGTGGCGATCAGTTGTGGTTGTGGCTGTGGCGCACCTTCCTTGGCGATGATCCGCTCCAGCACTTTGCGCGACTGCACGCCGCCGGCATCGATGTTCAGCTTCAGCAGGTTGCGCTGGGGATTGGCCAGCAGGTTCTGTTGCTGGCGCTCGAGCATTTCCAGGTCTTCGCTGAAGATCTTGCCCTGGCCCTCGCGAATGTTGTCGGTCAAAGCCTGGTCATGCGCGGCAAAGTTGCGCGCCATGCCCCAGAAGTACCAGATCGAGGTATCGCTCTCGGGGGTAATGAAGTCGACCACGATGCTCGACGCCTTGTGCTGGGCCTCGGCGTGGTAGCCCCCTTTGCCGGCGTGCGCCACGCCGACTTCGATCAGCACATGGCTGGGCGGGGTGAAGCGGCAGATCTGCCAGCGGTCCACCGGCACATCGTCGGCCAGGCCGTTGCCGCGCAGGGCCATGCGCCAGAAGGGCGGGGCCATGATGTTTTCCATATGCCGAGCAGTGACCACTTCGTCGCCGCTGACGGTGGTTACCGGCGGTGCTTCGTCGATTTCCTTCTGGCCGATGCTGGAGGCGTGCACGTAGGTTTCGTGGGTCAGGTCCATCAGGTTGTCGATCATCAGGCGATAGTCGCAGCCGATGTGGAACAGGCCGCCGCCGTAGGCCCATTCATCATTCACCGCCCATTCAAGGTGCGGAATCAGCGCCGCGTCGGCCTGCGCCTGGTCGCCGGGCCAGACCCAGATGAAGCCATAACGCTCGACTGCAGCGAAGGTCTTGTTGCAAGGGAAGCCCCGGACCCGCTGGCCTGGCATCGACACGGTCTTGCCGTCGCAGCCCATGACCAGGCCGTGGTAGCCACATACCAGGTTGCCGTCCTCCACATAACCGAGCGACAACGGCGCGCCACGGTGCGGGCAGAAGTCCTCCACGGCGGCTACTCGGTTCTCGTGGCTGCGGTAGAACACGATCTTTTCGCCGCAGATCTGCCGGCCCAGCGGCTTGCTGGCGATTTCTTCGGGGGTGCAGGCGACGTACCAGGTGTTTTTGGGGTACATGGGAGGCTCTCCGGGGTTTTGTTTTTATTTAATGGATCCATTAGAGCGGTCCGCTGCACCGATGGTCAACCTATAATTCAGGGATTCAATCGCCTTTTGGGCGATTATCGAATTAGTTGTGGATCCATTATAGGTTGCCTGTATTTCCACCCACGATTGTTCCGCTGCCGCTCTCACAGGGCGCCCGTGTTGCTCCAAACCTGCTATTCCTAACAAGACATGCATTCCACGAAGGCCCATCGATGCTGGTCATCGAAAACCTCCACAAATCCTTCCCCACCCCCCAAGGCCCGCTCCCGGTGCTGCAAGGTGTCGACTTGCGCCTGGCCCGCGGCAGCAGCCTGGCGCTGATGGGCGAGTCTGGCAGTGGCAAGAGCACCTTGTTGCACCTGGTGGCCGGCCTGGACCGTGCCGACAGTGGCCGCATCCTGATCGACGACGTCCCGCTCGACAGCCGTTCCGAGGCCTCGCTCGCGCAGTGGCGACGGGAGGGGATTGGCTTGGTGTTCCAGCAGTACAACCTGATCAGTAGCCTGGATGTGGGCGCCAACCTTGCCTTTCAGGCCAGGCTGGCCGAGCGGCACGACCCCGACTGGGTTGAGTATCTTGCCCAACGCTTGGGCTTGGCGGACCTGCTTTCGCGTTACCCGGAGCAACTCTCCGGCGGCCAGCAGCAACGGGTCGCCATCGGCCGCGCCTTGGCCGGGCGCCCGGCCTGGCTGCTGGCTGACGAACCCACCGGTAGCCTGGATGAAGCCAGCAGCGATGAGGTGCTGAACCTGCTGCTGCAACTGGTCGCGGAAGCCGGCAGCGGTGTGCTGATGGTTACCCATAGCCCGCGGCTGGCGGCGCGGTTGCAGCGGCGTTGTTACCTGCAGGCCGGGCGCGTGCGGGCCGAGCAGCGCTGATGAGGCTTTTGTCGCTGGCATTGTTGGCGTTGCTCAGCCACTGGCGGCGCCATCGGGTGCAGTTTTTCAGCATCTTTACCGGGCTGTGGCTGGCCACGGCGCTGTGGACCGGAGTGCAGGCGCTGAACAGCCAGGCACGCAGCGATTATGCCCGGGCCAGCGCAGTGTTGGCCGGGCCGTTGCAGGCGCAAGTGCTGCCGCGCAATGGCGAGCGCTTCGACCAGGCGCTGTATGTGCAGCTGCGCAGGCTGGGCTGGACGGTGTCGCCGGTGCTGGAAGGGCGCTTGCGCCTGCCGGGCGAACCGACGCGCAACGTGCAACTGATCGGCATCGAACCACTCAGCCTGCCGCCGTCCAGCAGCATCGCTGGGGTGCAGCCGCAGGCATTCGATCTGCAAGCCTTTATCGGCTCGCCCGGGCAAGCCTGGGTCGGGCCGGACACCTTGCGTCAAATGAATGCAAAACCTGGCGATCCGGCAGTCGACAGCGAAGGGCAGCGGCTTCCACCTTTGCGCTTGCAGCCAGCGTTGGCGCCAGGGGTGATCGTGGTCGATATCGGCCACGCCCAGGCACTGCTGCACGCACCTGGGCAATTGTCCCGATTGCTGGTGGCTGATGCACCCGGGGCACTCCCTGCGAATATCGCGCCCTTGCTCGAGCTGCAACCTCGGCAGGACGACGGCGGGTTGCAGCGCCTGACCGACAGTTTTCACCTCAATCTGACCGCACTTGGCTTGCTGGCATTCATCGTCGGTCTGTTCATCACCCATGCCGCGATTGGCTTGGCCCTGGAGCAGCGGCGCGGGCTGATCCGTAACCTGCGCGCCTGTGGCGTCAGCCTGAAGGTGCTGCTGTGTGCCCTGCTGCTGGAGCTGGGCCTGTTCGCGCTGCTGGGTGGATTGGCCGGGGTTGCCAGCGGCTATGGGCTGGCCGCGTGGTTGCTGCCCGATGTGGCCGCCAGCTTGCGCGGCCTTTATGGCGCACAAGTCGCTGGCACGCTGAGCCTGCCCGCAGGCTGGTGGCTGGCCGGTGTGCTGGTGAGTGTGCTGGGCGCGTTGCTGGCGGGACTGGGCAGCGTGTTGCGGGCAGCACGCTTGCCGTTGCTGGCGCTGGCGCAACCCCAGGCGTGGCGATTGGCGCAGGGGCCCTGGTTGCAACGTCAGGCCATGCTGGCGGGCGTGTTGCTGCTGTTGGCCTTGGCTTGCGGCATGCTGGGCGACAGCCTGCCCAGCGCGTTCGGCATGTTGGCAGGTTTGCTGCTGGCGGCGGCGCTGTTGCTGCCGGCCTTGCTCGATCGGCTGCTAGGCGGGTTGTCGCGCTGTTGTCGGCGGCCATTGTCGCAATGGTTCGTCGCCGACAGCCGCCAGCAACTGCCGGCATTGAGCCTGGCACTGATGGCGCTGTTGCTGGCGCTGGCTGCCAGTGTCGGCGTGGGCAGCATGACCGAGGGCTTTCGCAAGACCTTTGTCGGCTGGCTGGACCAGCGATTGTCGGCCGACCTGTATGTGACCCCTCGCGACACTGCCCAGGGTTTGCAGATCATCGAGTGGCTGGGGCAGCAAGCGGCGGTCAGTATGGTACTGCCCGGCTGGCGTGTGGAAACCAGGCTGCAAAGCTGGCCGGTGCAGGTTCAGGGCATTGTCGATCACCCCGTCTATCGCAGCCGCTGGCCATTGCTGGCGCAGCACAAGCAGGCCTGGGAGCAATTGGCCAGCGGGCACGCCGTGATGCTCAGTGAACAGCTGGCCAGGCGGCTTAACGTGCAACTGGGCGATAGCCTGAGGCTGCCTGGCCGCGACTCGCCGGGCCTGGCTGTGGTGGGTATCTACGCGGATTATGGCAACCCCAAAGGCCATGTGCTGGTCAACGAAGGCTGGCTGCGAGCCCATTGGCCAGAGGCAACACTGAGTGGCGTCAGTGTCGACCTGCTTCCCCTGCAGGGTCAGGCCATGAAGGCTGCACTGCAGCAACGCTTTGCCCTGGACGACAACCGAGTGGTGGAGCAAGCGCGCCTGAAACGCTGGTCGACCGAGGTGTTCAACCGCACTTTTGCCGCCACGGCCGCCCTCAACAGCCTCACGCTTGGCGTGGCCGGCGTGGCGCTGTTCATCAACCTGCTGACCCTGGGCCAGTCCCGCCTGGGCCAGCTGGCGCCGTTATGGGCGCTGGGGGTGCGCCGCACCCATCTGGTCTGGTTGAGCCTGGGCCAGTCGCTCATGTTGAGCAGCCTTACCGTGCTGCTGGCGATTCCGCTGGGGTTGTTGCTGGCTTGGTGCCTGGTTGCGGTAGTGAATGTGCAGGCGTTCGGCTGGCGTTTGCCGCTTTACGTGTTCCCCGCGCAACTGTTGCAACTGGCCGTGATGGGTATGCTGACCAGCCTGCTGGCCAGCGCCTGGCCCTTGTGGCAATTGGCGCGGCGCCAGCCCCGTGAACTGTTGAGGCCCTTTGCCGATGAAGCGTAATGCGTGGCTGGTGCTGTGCGGGTTGTTGTGCGGCTGTGATCAGTCCGCACCGCAGAGCTATGCCGGGCTTGGGCAGCAGGCGGGGGCGTTCAGCCAGGTGACGCGCGGCCGTACGCTGCAATTTCCACACGACCATGGCCCCCACGATGGCTATCGCATCGAATGGTGGTATGTCACCAGCAATCTCAAGGACGCTCAAGGGCGTGACTGGGGCGCGCAGTGGACTTTATTCCGTTCGGCCCTGCGGCCTGGCCCGGAGACCAGCGGCTGGGATAGCCCGAACCTGTGGATGGGGCACGCGGCGCTGACCGGCCCGGGTGGTCACCAGTTTGCTGAAACGCTGGCGCGGGGCGGGATTGGCCAGGCCGGCGTGCAGGCGCAACCGGTTCGGGCGTGGATCAACGATTGGTCGCTGCAGGGCACGGGCGGGATCGAGCACCTGCAGATGGTCGCGGGTGGCACCGGTTTTCGCTATCGCTTGCAACTGCACAGCGATCTTGCGCTGGTGTTGCATGGTGACAAGGGCTATAGCGAGAAGTCCGGCAAGGGGCAGGCTTCGTACTATTACAGTCAGCCCTTTTACCGTGTGCACGGGGAGGTGGAGCGTGGTGGTCAGTGCATCGCCGTCACCGGTCAGGCGTGGCTGGACCGGGAATGGAGCAGCCAGCCGCTGGCTGCTGGGCAAACCGGCTGGGACTGGTTTTCGTTGCACCTGGACAGTGGGGCGAAGCTGATGCTGTTTCAGGTACGCGAGGCGCAGGGTGAAGCGTATCGGGCCGGGACCTGGGTTGGCCCGGACGGCGAGGTTGTGTCGCTGCAGGGGGCGCAGATACAGCTGCAGGCACTGGGTTGGGCGCGGCAGAAGAACGGCAAGAAGGTGCCGACGCAATGGCGGGTGCGGGTGCCGGGGCATGGCGTGGATATGAAGGTTGATGCAGTGGAGCCACAGGCCTGGATGGAGACACGGTTTCCGTATTGGGAGGGGCCGGTGCGTTTGAGCGGGAGTGGGGGTGGGCGGGGGTATTTGGAGATGACCGGGTATTAGGGGGCTTGGTGATTCAGCGATTTTTTGGTTCATCATCCGTAAGGCCATAGGGATCGCATCAGGGCTGACAGGTGCACGCCACAACAACCCCATCAAGGCTGACAGGTGCTTGCCGCAAGATATGCAGCGCCCGTGAGATCGAGCGCCGCCCGCGCGGCGCTTCGCGGGTAAACCCGCTCCCACATTTGTTGCAACGTGGCCATGCCTGTGGAAGAGGGGTTGCCTGTCTTGGTGCATGGCTTGAGCCTGGTGAGGCTGCAGTGCGGCCAACCGAGAAATCCAGTCAAGCCGACAAGGCTGGCAACCATGGCCTGACAGGTTTGGTACGTTGCAACAAATGTGGGAGCGGGTTTACCCGCGAAGCGCCGCGCGGGCGGCGCTCGATCTCACGGGCGCTGCATATCTTGCGGCAAGTACCTGTCAGCCTTGATGGGGTTGTGACAAGCACCTATCAGGAGGGTGCATGGCTTGAGCCTGGTGAGGCTGCAGTGCGGCCAACCGAGAAATCCAGTCAAGCCGACAAGGCTGGCAACCATGGCCTGACAGGTTTGGTACGTTGCAACAAATGTGGGAGCGGGTTTACCCGCGAAGCGCCGCGCGGGCGGCGCTCGATCTCACGGGCGCTGCATATCTTGCGGCAAGTACCTGTCAGCCTTGATGGGGTTGTGACAAGCACCTATCAGTCCCTGACGCGCTCCCTGCGGGCTTGCCGGCGACAAACCAAAAATCAGCCCGAGTTTCTTCAATCCTTGATCAACCCCCTCAAAACCGCCCGCGCTTCTTCCGTCCGCAGGCACTCGATAAACAACTGGCTTTCCCGCGCCACCGTCGCCTCCAGCTCGGCCCGCTGGCTGTCCTTCAACAACCGCTTGCTGATCCGCAGCGCAGCTTGCGGGTAACGCTGCAGCTGCCGCGCCAGCTTGCGCGCCGCAGCCAGGCACTGTTCACCGTCCTCGTGCAGTTCATTGGCCAGCCCCCAGGCGACCGCCTGCTCGCCGTCGAGCAACTCGTTAGCCAGCAGCAGCCGCGCCGCGCGGGCCTGGCCGAGCAAGCGCGGCAGCAACAGACTGGAACCAAACTCCGGGCACACACCCAACGGCGCGAACGGCATGCGCACCTTGGCCGACCGGCTCACCAACACCTGGTCGCAATGCAGCAGCAAGGTCGCACCAATGCCGATCGCCGCGCCACTGACCGCGGCGATCAGCGGCTTGTCCACGCCCATGACCACCCGCATCAGGCGGAACACCGGGCTGTCCAGGTCGCTGGGCGGGTTGTCGAGGAAGTCGCGCAGGTCGTTGCCGGCGGTAAAGCACTGCGGGTTGCCGGTAATCAGGATGACCTCCACCTGCGGGTCTTCGCTGGCCGCCAGCAACAGGTCACCCAGTTGCTGGTACATGGTGGTGTTCAAGGCGTTGAGCTTGTCGGGGCGGTTGAAGGCCAGGGTCAGCAGGCCCTGGTCGAGGTCGCGTGTGATCAGGTCGTTCATGGCAGCCGCTTTTGTTGTTGTGGTCGGGCCCATGGGGGCAGGTGACAAGGGTTTATCATGCCGTCCGGCTTGTTGTACAGTCGTTCAGTCCCGCCTTGGGCCCCCCCCCCCGACCAGAGAGCCGCCGATGAACCAGGAAGCCCGCTACCACCGCATGCTGCCGGAATTGCGCAAAGCCAACCTGGTCGAAGCGACCCTGGTGTGCCTCAAGCGCCATGGCTTCCAGGGCGCGTCGATTCGCAAGATCTCCGCCGAAGCCGGGGTATCGGTAGGGCTGATCAGCCATCACTATGCGGGCAAGGACGAGCTGGTAGCCGACGCTTACCTGGCGGTCACCGGCCGGGTGATGGGCCTGCTGCGCGAGGCCATGGCCCAGGCTGCACCCAATGCCCGCGAGCGGCTGTCGGCGTTCTTTCGCGCGTCGTTCTGCGCCGAGCTGCTTGACCCGCAATTGCTCGATGCGTGGCTGGCGTTCTGGGGTGCGGTGAAGACCGCCGATGCGATCAACCAGGTGCACGACCATTCCTACGGCGAGTACCGCAACGAACTCAGCCGGTTGCTGGCCACGCTGGCCGAGGAGGAGGGCTGGCAAGGCTTCGATGCCGACCTTGCGGCCATCAGCCTGAGTGCCTTGCTCGATGGCCTGTGGCTGGAGTCGGGGCTCAACCCCGGCACCTTCACCCCCGATCAGGGCGTGATCATCTGCGAGGCCTGGGTCGATGGCCTGCAGGCCGGTGGCCGGCTGCGCTTCAGCCTGCCCAAGGGCTGTTGATCACCCGTTCAGTAGCGAGTACGCTGCTGTCGCGAGTGTGTAGCACAACACCAATAAAAAAGAGAAACACGCAATGACGCCTCGAGTATTGATCGTCGACGACGATCCGCTTGTTCGTGACTTGCTGCAGGCCTACCTGTCCCAGGAAGGCTATGACGTGCACTGCGCCGACACGGCGGAAAAGGCCGAAGCCCTGCTTGGCAGCCAGGATGTCGACCTGGTGCTGCTGGACATCCGCCTGCCCGGCAAGGACGGCCTGACCCTGACCCGCGAGCTGCGCGTGCGCTCGGAGGTCGGCATCATCCTCATCACCGGGCGCAACGACGACATCGACCGCATCGTCGGTCTGGAATGCGGCGCCGACGACTACGTGATCAAGCCGCTCAACCCGCGTGAGCTGGTGTCGCGGGCGAAAAACCTGATCCGCCGCGTGCGCCATGCCCGCGAAGTGCTGCCGACGCCGGCCTGCGCGCAGTCGCTGAAGCAGTTCGCCGACTGGGCGCTGGACACCGACCGTCGGCGCCTTATCGACGCCCGTGGCAGCCAGACCCTGCTGACCCACGGCGAGTTCCAGTTGCTCAGCGTGTTCCTGCGTAACAGTGGTCACACCCTCAGCCGTGACCAGCTGATGGACCAGATCCGCAACCGCGAATGGGTGCCCAACGACCGCTCCATCGACGTACTGGTCGGCCGCCTGCGGCGCAAGCTGCACGACGACCCGGCCGAGCCGCAGCTGATCATTACCATCCACGGCACCGGCTACCTGTTCACCGCCAGCGTGGCGGCATGAACCATCGTGCCTGGGCCCTGGCCTTGGCCATGGCGCTGCTCGCCGCGCCCGCTGGGGCCGCAGAGCCGGTGCGCTATTGCGACTACCCGGTGTACCCGCCAATTTCCTGGAGCGACGGCCACCAGGTACGTGGCCTGGCGCCGACGGTGGTGCGCGAGCTGTTCGCACGCATGGGCTACCCGGTGCAGACCGTGGTGCTGGGCAACTGGAAGCGCTGCCTGATGGACGCCGCCGCCGGGCGGGTGGACGTGGTGCTGGCCTACAACAGCGACCAGCGTGACCAGCGCATGCGTTTTTCCACAGTGCCGGTGCTGCGCGAGGAAGTGGCCGTGTTCTATAACCGCCTGCGGCCCGTGCAGTTCCGGCAACTGGAAGACCTGGCCGGCTACCGCGGTGGTTTGCTGTACGGCGAGAGCTATGGCGCCGAGTTCGACCGCTTCGTCGCCCGCCACCAGAACATCGAACGGGTGTCGTCCAGCCAGCAGAACTTCGGCAAGCTGATCCGCGGGCGCATCGACTACGTGATCCAGGAGCGGCGCACCGGCCAGCTGTTCATCGAGCACCTGCCCGGCGCGCAGGACATCCGGGTCTTGCCCACGGCCCTGAGCGTGGACTACCTGCGCGTGGCGGTCTCGCGGCAATCACCGTTGAGCCGGCACATGGATGAAATCGACATGCAACTGCGGCGCATGACCCAGGCTGGCGAGATCGAGCGTTGGCTGGAGCAGAGCGAAGTCACCTACCGCGACATGATCAAGCTGCCGGTGGATGCGCGATGATCCGCCTGCGAACCGATGGCCTGCTGCGCCGCCTGCTGCTGTTCATCCTGCTGTTCAGCCTGTGCTTCACCGTGCTGGCCAGCTCGGTGCAGCTGTACTTCGAGTACCGTCGCGAGATGCGCGACATCGAGGCGCGCATGGCGTTGATCCGCGCCGGCTACCTGGCCAGCCTGGAGCGCAGCCTGTGGGACCTGGACGAGGCGCAGCTGGATGTGCAATTGCGCGGCCTGGTGGACTTTTCCGATGTGGCGCGGGTACGCCTGGTCAGTGACGATTTCCAGCTGTTGCGCGGTGAGGCCGAGCCCAAAGGCCCGCTGCGCATCGAACGCTTTCCGCTCGACTACCAGCCGCCTTCCGGGCCGGCCAGGCACCTGGGTGAGCTGGAAGTCAGCATCGACCTCGGTGCAGTGCATCGTCGGCTTTACGCCACCGGCCTGGCCAGCCTGCTATGGATGGGGGTGTTCCTCTGTGGTCTGGCGGTGGCGCTGTCCGGGCTCTTCTACCGCTTGGTCACCCGCCATCTGCAGGTGATGGCCGAGTTCGCCCGGCGTATCGGTGCCGGCCAGTGGCAGGAGCCGCTGCGCCTGGCCCGCAGGCGCTCGGCGCGCGTCGATGAAATCGACACGGTGGCGCACGCCCTGGACGACATGCGCCGCGCTATCCTCAGCGACATCGAACGCCGCGAGCGCGATCGCCTGGTGCTGCAGGACAAACGCGACGAGCTGCAGGCCATGGTCGAACGGCGCACGGCCAGCCTGGCCCGGGCCAAGGATGAGGCCGAGGCTGCCAACCTGGCCAAGTCGCGCTTCCTGGCGACCATGAGCCATGAGTTGCGCACGCCGCTGAACGGCATCCTCGGCATGGCCGAGCTGCTGCGCGGCGGCCGGCTGGAAGCCGCCGACCGCCAGCGCGTCGAGGCCCTGTACAAGGCCGGTGAGGGGCTGTTGGCGATTCTCAACGAAGTGCTGTATTTCGCCCGGCTGGAGGAGGGCGAGAGCCGCGCCGAGCTGGTCGGTTTTTCCTTGCGCCAGCTCTGCCAGGAAGTGCTGGCCCTGCTCGAACCCATGGCCATGGAAAAAGCTGACACGCTGCTATTGGAAATCGATGAGCAACTGGCCGGATACCAGCACGGCGCCGAACAATACCTGCGCCAGGTGCTGAGCAACCTGCTGGCCAATGCCATCAAGTTCACCGAGCGTGGTCAGGTGCGGCTCACGCTGCAGGTGCTCGCCAGCAGCGAAACCTCCCAGCGCTTGCGCATCGCGGTCATCGACGATGGCATCGGCATCGAGCCGGCCGTGCAGGCCAGGATCTTCGACCGCTTCGTCCAGGCCAGCGAGGCGGTGACCCGGCGCTACGGCGGCACCGGCCTGGGCCTGGCAGTGTGCAAGCACCTGGTGGAAAAGCTGGGCGGCAGCATTGGCCTGGACAGCGTGCAAGGGCAGGGCAGCCGCTTCTGGTTCGAGCTCGACATGGCCCGCGGGCAGCACCTGCCGGTCAGTCCAGGCGCACCGTCGCCGCTGGCAAGCCTGGAGATCCTGGTGGTCGAGGACGTGGCGCTGAACCGCGATGTGGCTGGCGGGTTGCTGCAGCGTGACGGCCACCGGGTCAGTTTTGCCGAAGACGCCGCGCAGGCGCTGCAAAGCTGCGCGCAGCGGCGCTTCGACCTGCTCCTGCTGGACGTGCACCTGCCCGGCATGAGCGGCGTGGAGCTGTGCCGGCAGATTCGCGCCAGGCCTGGCCCTAACCGCCACAGTCGCATCCTGGCGCTGACGGCCGGCGTGCAACCAGGGCAAGTGCCGGAGTACCTGGACGCTGGCATGCAGGGGGTGCTGGCGAAACCGCTGCGGCTGGAGAACCTGCGCAAGGCACTGGCCCAAGCGTCGCCTGCTGAAGTGGCCGGCGCTGATGCAAACATGGACTGGGCACTGCTGGGCACCCACCGTTCACTGTTGGGCGAACAGAAGCTGCAAGGCCTGCTGAAAGTGCTGCGCCAGTCGCTGGAGCAGCATGCCGTGGCGCTGGCCGAGGCGCTGCCGGCCCAGGACTTTACCGAAGTGCTGCACCTGGCTCATCGCCTGGCGGGCAGCTGCGATTCGCTGGGCTTTTCCGGGTTGGCGCAATTGCTGCGAGGGCTGGAAGACGCCGCCCGCCAGCATGATGCACAGGCGCTGCAAGCGCTTGGCGAGCCGCTGGCCACCCGGCTTGACCAGGCCCGCATCACCCTGGAACAGTTGATCCAGCGCTGACGTACAAAAAACTTACGACTTTTTACATCTTCGATCCGTTCGTACAACGGCACCTTACATCCGTTTTCAATAATCCATGGCAACCGTGTTGCACGCGGTCCATGAGGCTTATTGGAGACAAGAATAATGACATGCCGTAGCGCTCAGCCCCTCCTCGATACCACCCCACGCGGCACCCCCGCGTGGCGTTGCACCGGCCGCGATGGCGAGGTGCGCCATGACTGACTCCAGCGAAAAGATCCAGCTCACCCGGGCCCTGAAAAGCCGGCATATCTTCATGCTGTCGCTGGGCGGGGTGATCGGCACCGGGCTGTTCATGGGCTCGGGCGTGACCATCAACCAGGGCGGCCCGGTGGGCGCGATCCTGGCCTACCTGGTGGCGGGCCTGCTGATGTACCTGGTGATGGTGTGCCTGGGCGAACTGTCGGTGCAGATGCCGGTGTCCGGCTCGTTCCAGGCCCACGCCACCAAGTTCATCGGCCCGGCCACGGGGTTCATGATCGGCTGGGTGTACTGGATGAGCTGGGCTACCACCGTGGGCCTGGAATTCACCGCCGCCGGCATGCTGATGACGCGCTGGTTTCCGGAGGTGCCGATCTGGTACTGGTCGGCATTGTTCGTGGTCGTGCTGTTTGGCCTCAACGCCCTGGCCACCCGCGCCTTTGGTGAGGCCGAGTACTGGTTCTCGGGCATCAAGGTGGCGACCATTCTCGGTTTCATTGTCATTGGCGTGCTGGTGATCTTCGGCGCCATCCCGCTGAATAGCGGGGCGCCGGCACCGATGCTGAACAACCTGATGGGCGAATCGCTGTTCCCCCACGGCCTGTCCGCGGTGTTCGCGGTGATGATGACCGTGGTGTACGCCTTTCAGGGCTGCGAAATCATGGGTGTGGCTGCGGGTGAGACCGAGCACCCGGAAAAGAGCATCCCGCGTGCGGTGCGCAACGTGGTGTTCCGGGTGCTGATCTTCTATGTGCTGGCGATTGCCGTGCTGTCGGCCATCGTGCCTTACGAGCAGGCCGGGTTGATGGAAAGCCCGTTCGTGCAGGTGTTCGATATGGTCGGCATACCTTACGCCGCCGACCTGATGAACTTCGTCATTCTCACTGCCATCCTTTCGGTGGGTAACTCTGGGCTGTATGCCTCGACCCGCATCCTCTGGGCCATGTCCAAGACCGGCATGGCGCCTAAGAGTCTGGCGCCGCTGAGCAAGCGTGGCGTGCCGCTGCGGGCGTTGAGCATCACCCTGTGCTTCGCATTGATCTCGCTGATGACCAGTTTCGTGGCGGCGGACACGCTGTTCATGGTGCTCATGGCGGTTAGCGGCATGTCCGGTACCGTGACGTGGATCGTTATTGCCCTGGCGCAGTATCGCTTCCGCAAGGCTTATCTGCGTGAGGGTGGGCAATTGCACGACCTGAAATACCGGGCGCCGCTGTATCCACTGGTGCCGCTGTTGTGCATCACCCTGTGCAGCTCGCTGTTCGTGTTCCTGGCGTTGGATGAAACCCAGCGGCCTTCGTTGTATTGGGGCTTCGGATTTATTGCCTTGTGCTATGCGGCGTATTACGTCGTCAACCGGCGTCGGCAGGGGGCTTTTGCACCGAGTGCGCCGGGGGTTTGAGGTTGCGGGGTGTGGGCGGAAGTGTCCGTCGCTGGATATTTATCGCCTCTGAGAGAGGGTGTCAGAAATTTTGTGTTCGGGCATAACATGAGTAAGAGGTGCATGTATGCCAACCAAAAAAAAACCGCTCCGAGAGTTACCAAAGGTTCCGAAAGAGCTGCTGGAACAGTTTTCCGCTGTTCCGCTGATGACCGCAGAAGCCATCGAAGAAGCCTCTGCGGCATTCAAGAAGGCGCTGATAGAGCGAGCCTTGAATGCCGAACTGGGTCATCATCTGGGCTATCCACCGGGCGCGCAGCGCCCGGTGGATGAAACCAACCAGCGAAATGGGAAGAGCGGCAAAACGGTACTCACAGGTGATGGCCCGCTAAGGCTGGATATCCCTCGTGACCGGGATGGCAGCTTTTCGCCCATTTTGATCCCCAAACATGAGCGCCGTTACACCGGTTTTGACGACAAGATCATCGCCATGTATGCCCGCGGTATGACGGTCAGAGAAATCCGTGCCTTTCTCTCCGAGCAGTATGGAACAGAGGTCTCGCCCGACTTCATCAGTTCCGTGACCGACGAGGTCATGGAGGAGATTGGCGCGTGGCAACAGCGGCCTCTGGAGCCGATGTATCCGGTCATTTTCTTTGATGCTCTGCGGGTCAAAATTCGCGAAGAAGGCTTGGTTCGCAATAAAGCGATCTACTTGGCACTGGGCGTTTTGCCAGATGGAACGCGCGATATTCTTGGCATCTGGATTGAGAACACCGAAGGTGCGAAGTTCTGGATGAAGGTATTCAATGACCTCAGGACGCGCGGCGTCGAGGATGTGCTGATTGCCGTAACCGACGGCCTCAAAGGCATGCCGGAAGCGCTCAGTGCAGTATTTCCGGAGACGACACTGCAGACCTGCATCGTCCACCTGATCCGCAACAGCCTCGCTTATGCGGCCTGGGACAAGCGTCGAGCCTTGGCCAAGGCTCTCAAACCGATCTATCAGGCCATCAACGCCCAGGCGGCTGAACAGGCACTGGATGAGTTTGAAAGCGGGCCTTGGGGCACGCAATATCCAACAGTGGTGACTGCCTGGCGACGGGCGTGGGATCGAGTGATTCCGTTCTTTGCTTTCCCACCGGCCATCCGGAAGGTGATCTACACCACCAACGCCATCGAGAGTATCAACGCTCAGCTACGCAAGATCATCAAAACCCGCGGTCACTTCCCGAACGACGACGCGGCGACCAAACTGATCTGGCTGGGGCTGCGCAACATCACAGCGAACTGGGGGGCAGCGGCGCATGACTGGAAAAGTGCGATGAATCAATTTGCGATTCTGTACGGAGATCGGTTCATCAGGCCAACCTGGTGAAATCAAGGCCTGCCGGGCGGCAGGCCGTTACCGGCCCGCACACAAAAAACCTGACACTCCCCTCTGAGATCGAGCGCCGCCCGCGCGGCGCTTGGTCTCTCTCAGGCGCTGCACTGCTGCGGCGAACACCCCCTGAACCCACCTCCCACCCCAACCCTGTAACACCAACCCCCGACTTGTACGAAGTTGTAACACCCCATCCCAGCTTGTTGAACACTCGTTTAGTATCTCCCTTGCCAGCCCTCCCAAAACCATCACAACACCACCGAGGCCCCCATGACCACCCCGTCGCCCTCACTGTTGAGCAAGGTCGAAGCCGGCGTTGCCTGGATCACCCTCAACCGCCCCGAGCAGCGCAATGCGCTGGACATTCCCACCCTCAAGCAACTGCACGCCTTGCTCGACACCTGCAACACCGATCCGGCTGTGCGGGTGGTGGTGCTGACCGGCAGCGGCCGCAGCTTCTGCGCTGGCGCCGACCTCGCCGAATGGGCGGCAGCCGAAGCCCAGGGCACCCTGGAAACCTACGGCTGGACCGAAACCGCGCACGCCGTGATGTTGCGCCTGCACAGCCTCGACAAACCCACCCTCGCCGCCATCAACGGCACCGCCGTGGGCGGGGGCATGGACCTCAGCCTGTGCTGCGACCTGCGCATAGCCGCCGCCTCGGCGCGGTTCAAGGCCGGCTACACCAGCATGGGCTACAGCCCCGACGCCGGGGCCAGCTGGCACCTGCCGCGGCTGATCGGCAGCGAGCAGGCCAAGCGCCTGCTGTTTCTCGATGAACTGTGGGGCGCTGAACGGGCCCTGGCCGCCGGGCTGGTGAGCGAAGTGTGTGCCGATGAGCAACTGCCCGCAGTGGCCGCCGAACTGGCCGGGCGCCTGGCCAACGGCCCGACCTTCGCCTTCGCCCAGACCAAACGGCTGATCCGCGACGGCGCCCGCCGCACCCTGGCCGAACAGCTGGAAGCCGAGCGCCACGCCGGCCTGCTGTGCGGCCGCAGCCAGGACGGCGCCGAGGCGCTGCAGGCTTCGGTGGAACGCCGCGCACCACGTTTCACTGGCCAGTAACCCGATACCCGACCCTACCAGGACCTTCGCAGATGAATTTCCAACTGACCCAAGAACAAGAAATGTTGGTGGAAGCGGTACGCAGTTTTGTTGCCAAAGAGCTGCTGCCCCATGAGGAAGCGGTGGACCGCGCCGATGCCGTGTCGCCCGAGCTTGCCGCGCACATCCGCGGCAAGGCCATCGCCGCCGGGTTCTATGCCTTCAACATGCCCGAGGAAGTCGGCGGTGGCGGCCTGGATTACCTGTCGCAGGCGCTGATCGAGCGCGAGCTGTCCAAGGTGTCCTGGGCTTTGCACGTGTTCGTCGCGCGGCCTTCGAAAATTCTCATGGCCTGCAAGGACGAGCAGATCAACGACTACCTGCTGCCGTGCGTGCAGGGAGAGAAAACCGACTGCTTCGCCCTCACCGAACCGGGTGCCGGCTCCGACGCCAATGCCATCAAGACCCGCGCCGTGCGCCAGGGCGATGATTTTGTCATCAATGGCAGCAAGCACTTCATCAGCCACGCCGGCCACGCCGATTTCGCCATCGTCTTCGCGGTCACCGACACCTACGAGCACAACGGCCGCAAGCGCAATGCCGTGACGGCGTTGCTGGTCGACCGCGGCACCCCGGGCATGACCATCCGCCGCGGGCCCAAGTGCGTAAGCAACCGTGGCTACCACACCTACGAGCTGTTCTTCGACGACTGCCGGGTACCGGCCAGCAAAGTGCTGGGCGAGGTCGGCAAGGGCTGGGAAGTGGCCAATGCCTGGCTCACCGCTGGCCGGGTGATGGTGGCTGCCAACTGCGTAGGCCAGGCGCAGCGTGCCCTGGACCTTTCGCTGCAATGGGCAGCCGACCGCAAGCAGTTTGGCCAACCGATCGGCAGCTACCAGGGCGTATCGTTCAAGCTCGCCGACATGGCCACGCAGATCCGCGCCGCAGAAATGCTTACCCTGCACACTGCCTGGAAGATGGACCAGGGCAGCATGACCGATGGCGAGGCCGGCATGGCCAAGCTGTTTGCCAGTGAGGTGCTGGGCAAGGTGGCCGATGAAGCCGTGCAGATATTCGGCGGCATGGGCCTGATGGATGAAGGGCCCGTGGAGCGCATCTGGCGCAATGCGCGCATCGAGCGGATCTGGGAGGGCACATCGGAAATCCAGCGGCACATCATCGCCCGCGAACTGCTGCGCCCGCTGCTGCGTTGATCGCCCTGGAGAAGCCTTATGTCGCAATCGATTCGTGACAACCTCAAGCGCTTGCTGGCGCCTCGGCACCTGGCGTTCGTTGGCGGGCGCAGCATGGCGCGGGCGCTCAAGCGCTGCGCCGAAGGCGGCTTTGGCGGCGAGCTGTGGCTGGTCAACCCGCAGCATGACAGCCTGGAAGGCATCCCCTGCGTGGCACGGGTGGCCGATTTGCCCTGCGCCCCGGACGCGGTGTTCATCGCCACCAACCGTGAGCTGACCCTGCAGTGCGTTGCCGAGCTGGCCGCACGCGGGGCCGGTGGCGCCATCTGCTATGCCTCGGGCTTTGCCGAAAGCGGTGAAGAAGGCCGCCAGCTGCAGCAGCGCCTGCTCGATGCCGCTGGCAGCATGGCCTTGCTCGGTCCCAACTGCTACGGCCTGCTTGACTACCTGCACGGCGCCGCCCTGTGGCCGGTGGCCCATGGCGGCAAGCAGGTGGAGAAGGGCGTGGCGGTCCTTACCCAGAGCGGCAACTTCGCCTACAACCTGTCCATGAGCGACCGCTCGCTGCCGGTCGCCTACATGGCCTCGGTCGGCAACCAGGCGCAGCTGGGCGTGGCCGAGCTGATGGACGTGCTGCTCGATGACCCCCGTGTGACCGCCATCGGCCTGCACCTGGAAGGCCTGAAGAACGTGCCGGGTTTCGCCCGCGCCGCCCACAAGGCGTTGCTGCAGGGCACGCCGATCATCGCCCTGAAGACCGGGGTGTCGCAGATCGGCGCCGAACTGGCGCTCAGCCATACCAGCTCGCTGTCCGGCTCCGATGCCCTGTACGACAGCCTGTTCCAGCGCCTGGGGGTGATCCGCGTGAGCGGCCCGGTGAGTTTTGTCGAGACCCTCAAGGCTGCCGCCTGCGGGCGTTTGCCTGCCGACGGCGAGCTGATCGCGCTGGCCTGTTCGGGTGGTGATGCCGGCCTGATCGCCGACTATGCCGAGCGCAACCAGCTGAGCCTGCCCAAGCTGGAGCACGCCCAGGTCAGCGCACTGGCCGAGGTGCTGCCGGCCTACGCCAACCTGGTCAACCCGCTGGACTTCACCACTGCCATCTGGGGCGATGCAGCGGCCCTGCAACGCATGCTCGACAGCACCCTCAGCGGGGCGGCCGACGCGGCCATGCTGGTGCTGGACTACCCGGCGGCGTTTACCGGCGAACGCAAGGAATGCGACCTGCTGCTGGCGCTGTACTGCGATGCGCTGGAACGCCACGGCAAGGTCGGTTTCGTCACCTCGGCGTTCCCCGAGCTGTTGCCCGCCTGCGCCCGCCAGCGCCTGCATGCACGGGGTATCGCCGCATTGCAGGGTGTCGAGGATGGCTTGGCGGCCTGGGGCCGCATTGTCGCCTACCAGCGCAATCGCCAGCGCTTGCTGGAGCAGGGCGAGGCCGTACGGCTGCCGCTGTGCCCGCAAGCGCTTGCGGGCGAAAGTCAGCTGCTGGATGAATGGCAATCCAAGCAAGCCTTGCGCGCGTTCGGCCTGCCGGTACCAGCCGGGGTGCTGAGCACCCCCGAGCGCGCTGTGGCAGACGCGGCTCGCGTGGGTTACCCGCTGGTACTGAAGGCAGTCAGCGCCCAGTTGCCGCACAAGACCGAAGCCGGTGCCGTGGCCCTGAACCTGCGCGATGCCGCCGCCCTCGACGCCGCGCTGGTGCAAATGCGCCAGCGTATCGCCGCCTACGCCCCGCAGGTGGCGTTCGACCGGGTATTACTGGAACCCATGGCCGCACCGCCGCTGGCCGAGTTGATCGTCGGCATCAAGCGCGAGCCGGACTTTGCCCTGGCCCTGGTGATCGGTGCCGGCGGCGTGCTGGTGGAACTGCTCAAGGACAGTGTCAACCTGTTGCTGCCCACCACCGACAGCGCCATTCGTGCGGCGCTGCTGAGCCTGCGCAGCGCCAGCCTGCTGCAAGGCTTTCGGGGCCGCCCGGCCGCCGACCTCGATGGGCTGGTGGCGGCCATTCGTGCGGTGGCCGACTACGCCTGCGAAAACGCCGGGCAGCTGCTGGAACTGGATGTGAACCCATTGATGGTGGGTGCCCACGGCACCACCGCGGTCGATGCGCTGATCCGCCTCGGCCAGGCGCAAGGAGAACGACATGAGTGACAACAACCTCACCGCCGGCCAGGCGCTGGTGCGCCTGTTGGCCAACTACGGCGTCGAAACGGTGTTCGGCATCCCCGGGGTGCACACCCTGGAGCTGTACCGCGGCCTGCCCGGCAGTGGCATCCGCCATGTACTGACCCGCCACGAGCAGGGTGCCGGTTTCATGGCCGACGGTTATGCCCGCGTCAGTGGCAAGCCGGGGGTGTGTTTTGTCATCACCGGCCCTGGCGTGACCAACGCCGCCACCGCTATCGGCCAGGCTTATGCCGACTCGATCCCGATGCTGGTGGTTTCCAGCGTCAACCACACCGCCAGCCTGGGCAAGGGCTGGGGCTGCCTGCACGAAACCCAGGACCAGCGCGCCATGACTGCGCCGATCACGGCGTTTTCTGCCGTGGCGCTGCGCGGCGACGACCTGCCCGAGCTGATCGCCCGTGCCTGGGCGGTTTTCGACAGCGAGCGGCCACGCCCGGTGCATATTTCGGTGCCGCTGGACGTGCTGGCGGCGCCGGTCAGCCGCGACTGGAGCGCCGAGGTCGTGCGCCGCCCTGGGCGGGGTCAGCCATGCCGCGAGCTGCTTGACCAGGCCGCGCGCAAGCTGGCAGCCGCCAAGCGGCCGATGATCATCGCCGGCGGTGGTGCATTGCAAGCCGCCGAGCAGTTGCAGCAACTCAGTACCCGGCTGGCGGCGCCGCTGTTCACCAGCGTCGCCGGCAAGGGCCTGCTGCCAGTGGATGCGCCGCTGAATGCCGGGTCGAGCCTGTGCGTGGAGCCCGGTTGGCAGCTGATCAGCCAGGCCGACGTGGTGCTGGCCGTGGGCACCGAAATGGCCGACACCGACTTCTGGCGCGAACGCCTGCCGCTCACTGGCGAACTGCTGCGCGTGGATATCGACCCGCGCAAGTTCAACGACTTCTACCCCTGTGCCATGGCCCTGCACGGCGATGCCCGGCAAACCCTGGCCGGCTTGCTCGAACAGCTGCCAGACCTCGACCGTGACCCGGCCCAGGCCAGCGCAGCAGTGGCCAACTTGCGCCAGGCCATCCGCAATGGGCATGCGCCGTTGCAGGCCACGCACCAGGCGATTCTCGACCGCATTGCTGCCGTGCTACCCGACAACGCGTTCATCAGCAGCGACATGACGCAGCTGGCCTACACCGGCAACTATGCCTTCGCCAGCCGGGCGCCGCGCAGTTGGCTGCACCCCACCGGCTACGGCACCCTCGGCTACGGCTTGCCGGCCGGCATTGGTGGCATGTTCGCCACAGATCACCGCCCAGGCCTGGTGCTGGTGGGCGACGGTGGTTTCCTCTACACCGCTCAGGAACTCGCTACTGCCGTGGAAGAGCTGGATCGCCCGCTGGTCGTGCTGCTGTGGAACAACGACGCCCTCGGCCAGATCCGCGACGACATGCTCGGCCTGGACATCGAGCCGGTCGGCGTGCTGCCGCGCAACCCGGACTTCATCGGCCTGGCCCGCGCCTTCGGCTGTGCGGTGCGCCAGCCACGCGACCTGGATGCCCTGCAGGCTGACCTCGCCAGTGGCTTCGCCACCCCCGGGGTGACCTTTATCGAACTCAAACATACCTGCGTCTGCTAAGCCGCACACAACGACAATAACAAGAGAACACACCATGCCATTTCGCCGTACCCTTCTGGCCGCCTCCCTGGCCCTGCTGATCACTGGTCAGGCGCCGCTGTACGCTGCACCGCCGCTATCAATGGACAATGGCACCAGCGCCATGACCGTGCAGAACAGCAACGCCTGGGTCGAAGTCAGTGCCAGCGCCTTGCAACACAACATCCGCACCCTGCAGGCCGAGCTGGGCGGCAAGTCCAGATTATGTGCCGTGCTCAAGGCCGATGCTTATGGCCACGGTATCGGCCTGGTGATGCCGTCGATCATCGCCCAGGGAGTACCTTGCGTGGCCGTGGCCAGCAACGAGGAGGCCCGCGTGGTCCGCGCCAGCGGCTTCACCGGGCAACTGGTGCGGGTGCGCCTGGCCAGCCTCGGCGAGCTGGAAGAAGCCTTGCAGTACGACATGGAAGAGCTGGTCGGCAGTGCCGAGTTCGCCCGCCAGGCCGATGCGATCGCCGCGCGGCATGGCAAGATCCTGCGTATCCACATGGCGCTCAACTCCAGCGGCATGAGCCGCAACGGGGTAGAGATGGCGACCTGGTCCGGGCGTGGCGAGGCGCTGCAGATCACCGACCAGAAGCACCTCAAACTGGTCGCGCTGATGACCCACTTTGCCGTCGAAGACAAGGAAGATGTGCGCAAGGGCCTGGCGGCGTTCAACCAACAGACCGACTGGCTGATCAAGCATGCCAGGCTCGACCGCAGCCAGCTGACCCTGCACGCGGCCAACTCGTTCGCTACCCTGGAGGTGCCGCAAGCGCGCCTGGACATGGTCCGCACCGGCGGTGCCCTGTTCGGCGATACCGTGCCGGCGCATACCGAGTACAAGCGCGCGATGCAGTTCAAATCGCACGTGGCCGCCGTGCACAGCTATCCGGCCGGCAACACCGTCGGCTACGACCGCACCCTGACCCTGGCGCGCGATTCGCGCCTGGCCAACATTACCGTCGGCTACTCGGATGGCTACCGCCGTTCATTCACCAACAAAGGCCATGTGCTGATCAACGGCCACCGGGTGCCGGTGGTGGGCAAGGTGTCGATGAACACGTTGATGGTCGATGTCACCGACTTCCCCGACGTGAAAGATGGCAACGAAGCCGTGCTGTTCGGCAAGCAGGCCGGGGGTGAAATTACCCAGGCCGAGATGGAAGAAATCAACGGCGCACTGCTGGCCGACCTGTACACCGTATGGGGCAGTTCCAACCCGAAGATCCTCGTCGACTGAAACCGCCATTTAAGGGAGATTGCCATGCGCTACGCCAAGCTTACCCAACGCATTGCCGGCGACGGGGCTGCCGCCTGGGACATCCACTACCGCGCCCTGGCCATGCAGGCCGAGGGCAAGGACATCTTGCTGCTGTCGGTGGGGGACCCGGACTTCGACACCCCGGCGCCGATCGTCGAGGCGGCCGTCGACAGCCTGCGCGCGGGCCATACCCACTACGCCGATGTACGCGGCAAGCTGGCGCTGCGCCATGCCATCGCCAACCGCCACCGGCAGCGCAGCGGCCAGGCCGTCGATGCCGACCAGGTGACGGTGCTGGCGGGGGCGCAGTGCGCGTTGTACTGCGTGGCCCAATGTGTGCTGGAAGCCGGCGACGAAGTGATCGTCGCCGAACCGATGTACGTGACCTACGAGGCGGTGTTCGGCGCTTGCGGCGCCACGGTGGTGCCGGTGCCGGTCAAGCCGGAGAACGGCTTTCGTGTGTGCCCGCGCGATGTGGCCGAGCGCATTACCCCGCGTACCCGCGCCCTGGCCCTGAACAGCCCGCACAACCCCTCAGGCGCGAGCCTGCCCCGGGCGACCTGGGAGGCTTTGGCCGAATTGTGTATTGCCCATGACCTGTGGTTGATTTCCGACGAGGTCTACAGCGAGCTGCTGTATCAAGGCGAGCACATCAGCCCCGGCAGCTTGCCAGGCATGGCCGAGCGTACCGCCACGCTCAACAGCCTGTCGAAGTCGCATGCCATGACCGGCTGGCGGGTGGGCTGGGTGGTGGGTTCTGCCGAACTGGCCACGCACCTGGAAAACCTCGCCCTGTGCATGCTGTACGGCTCGCCGGACTTTATCCAGGACGCCGCCGTGGTGGCGCTGGAACAGCAACTGCCTGAGCTGGACGCCATGCGCGAGGCCTATCGGCAGCGCCGTGATCTGGTCTGCGAGCAGTTGGCTGGCTGCCCGGGAATCAAAGCCCTGAAACCCGATGGCGGCATGTTCGTGATGGTCGATATCCGCGAAACCGGGCTCAGCGCGCAGGCCTTCGCCGACCGCCTGCTGGGCAGCCAGGGAGTGTCGGTACTCGCTGGCGAGGCCTTCGGCCCGAGCGCCGCCGGGCATATACGCCTGGGCCTGGTACTGGGCACCGAGGCCCTGACCGACGCCTGCCAGCGCATCGCCCGCTGTGCCCGCGAACTGATGCAGGAGCAGGCCCATGCGTGACTACGCGCGGCTGTACATCGATGGCGCCTGGCAAATACCGGCCGGGCAGGGCATGGCCGAGGTGATCGACCCGGCCACTGAACAGGCCATCGGCCGGGTACCGTTGGGCACCGAGGCGGATGTCGAGCGGGCAGTGGCGGCAGCGCGGCGGGCTTTTGATGGCTGGTCGCGCACGCCTTCCGGTGTGCGTGCCGGTTACATCCGGGCGCTGGTCGCGCAGCTGAAAAGCCGCGCGGCGGAAATGGCTGCGGTCATCACCGACGAACTGGGCATGCCGGTGCAGTGGTGCCAGGCGGTGCAGGTGGAGGGGCCGATCGCCGGCCTGGAACAATACGCCGAGCTGGCCGGGCTGATGGATGAAGTGCGCGAAGTCGGCAACTCGCTGGTGTACCGCGAGGCGGTTGGCGTGTGCGCGTTCATCAACCCGTGGAACTACCCGCTGCATCAGCTGATCGGCAAGCTGGCGCCGGCCTTGGCTGCCGGTTGCACGGTGGTGGTCAAGCCCAGCCAGGAGACACCGCTGCATGCGTTTGTGCTGGCCGAGATGGTCGAGGCCATCGGCCTGCCGGCCGGGGTGTTCAACCTGGTCAGCGGCCCGGGGGCCAAGGTCGGCGAGGCGCTGGCCCGGCACCCGCAGGTGGACATGGTGTCGTTCACCGGGTCCACCGGCGCCGGGGTGCGGGTGGCCCAGGCGGCCGCGCCGTCGGTTAAACGGGTGTGCCTGGAGCTGGGCGGCAAGTCGCCGTTTCTGATTACCGCCGATGCGGACCTGCACGCTGCGGTGCGCCATGGGGTGCAGGACGTGATGATCAACTCGGGGCAGACCTGCACCGCCCTGACGCGCATGCTGCTGCCGGTCAGCCGCTATGCAGAAGCGCTGGAAATCGCCGAGGCCGAGACTCGCGCGCTGCTGATGGGCGACCCGCGTGACCCGGCCAGCTTCCTCGGGCCGATGTGCTCCGCCGGCCAGCGGCGCACGGTGCTCGACTATATCCGCCTGGGCCAGGAGGAGGGCGCACGCTTGCTGTGCGGTGGTGCCAGCGCCGGGTTCGAGCGCGGGTTCTACGTGGCACCGACGTTGTTCGCCGATGTCGACAACCGTATGCGCATCGCCCAGGAGGAAATCTTCGGCCCGGTGCTGTGCCTCATTCCCTATGCCGACGAGCGCCAGGCGCTGGCCTTGGCCAATGACTCGCCGTTCGGCTTGTCCAGCGCCGTGTGGGCCGGCAGCCGCGAGCACGGCCTGGCTCTGGCCCGGCAGATCCGGGCCGGGCAGTGCTTCATCAACGGTGGCGGGTTCAACTACCAGGCGCCGTTCGGTGGCTACAAGCAATCGGGCAACGGCCGTGAGTGGGGCGAGGAAGGCCTGGCGGAGTTTGTCGAGGTCAAGGCGGTGCAGTGCTGAACCGCAGCTGCAAGACACCCTGTTTCGTGTAAGGAGAATATTTGTGAATGTACTGATCGTCCACGCTCACCCCGAGCCGCAATCGTTCACCGCTGCCCTGCGTGACCAGGCCGTGGATACCTTCCGCGCCCAGGGCCATCAGGTGCAGGTCAGCGACCTGTACGCCATGGGCTGGAACCCGGTGGCCAGCGCTGATGACTTTACCCAGCGCGAGAACCCCGAATACCTGGTGTATGCGCTGGAGCAGCGCCAGGGCGTGAAGCGCGGCGCCATTGCCGCGGATATCCAGCAGGAGCTGGACAAGCTGTTGTGGGCGGATCTGCTGGTGCTGAATTTCCCGATTTTCTGGTTCTCGGCACCGGCCATGCTCAAGGGCTGGATCGACCGGGTGCTGGTGTCGGGGGTGTGTTACGGCGGCAAGCGCTTCTACGACCAGGGCGGCCTGGCGGGCAAGAAGGCGCTGGTGAGCGTGACCCTGGGCGGCCGTGAGCACATGTTTGGCGAAGGGGCGATCCACGGGCCGTTGGAAGACATGCTGCGGCCGATATTGCGCGGCACGCTGGCCTATGTCGGCTTCGATGTACTGCCGCCGTTCGTGGCCTGGCATGTGCCGTACATCAGCGAGCAAGCGCGGCAGGGCTTTTTGCAGCAGTACCGGCAGCGTCTGGAGCAGCTGTCGGACGACCAGCCGCTGGTGTTTCCGCGGCTGGCGCAGTTCGACGAGGCGCTTTACCCACTGGGGTGATTTCCTGCACTGGCCCTATCGCCGGCAAGCCAGCTCCCACAGGGACTGCATAGACCTCAAGCCTCTATGCAGTCCTGTGGGAGCTGGCTTGCCGGCGATAGGGCCAGTGGCCTTGACCCAAAATTCACCTGCCAGAAAACGACCACCCACACATTCGGGGTATGTCCCGCTGGGGCAAATCCCTCGATAGTGCATCCATCGGCTCGATCCGGAGCACTCACACGATGGAGTTGCCATGCGCAAGGTACTGAAGGTGATTGGCGGTCTGCTGCTGGTGTCTGGCGCCAGCCTGGCCCAGGCGGCAGAGGTGGACAACGGTAATACGCTGCGGCTGTACAACTGGACCGACTACATCGGCGAAACCACCCTGGCCGACTTCGAGAAGGCCACCGGCATCAAGGTTATCTACGACACCTTCGACGGCTACGAAACGGTGCAGACCAAACTGCTTACCGGCCGCTCCGGCTATGATCTGGTCATGCTCAACGCCTCGCTGGTGCCACCGCTGATCAGCGCTGGCGTATTCCAGGCACTGGACAAGCAGCAACTGCCCAGCTGGCACAACCTGGATGAGCAGGTGGTAAGCAACCTGCAAGGCTACGACCCTGGCCTGAAATACTCGGCGCCCTACACCTGGGGCAGTTCGGGGGTGACCTACAACGTCGACAAGATCACCGCACGCATGCCCGATGCCCCCATCGGCTCGCTGGCCATGCTGTTCGATCCCAAGATCGTTTCACGCTTTGCCGACTGCGGCGTCACCTTGATGGATGCGCCCACCGAAGTCATCCCGCTGGCCCTGCAATACCTCGGCAAGGATCCGCGCAGCGCCTCGCCGGCAGACCTCAAGGCAGCCGAAAAGCTGCTGCTGGGCATCCGCCCATACATTCGCAAGTTCGACTCGGTCAACTACCTCACCAGCCTGCCCAATGGCGACGTCTGCCTGGCGCTGACCTGGTCCGGCGACTATGCCACCGCCCAGGCCCGCGCCGTGGAAGCGAAGAAGGATATCAAGCTGTCGTTCTTCATCCCCCAGGAAGGCTCGCTGATCTGGTTCGACAACCTGTACATCCCCAAGGATGCACCCCACGCGGCCAACGCCCACCGTTTCATCGAATTCCTGCTGCAACCGCAGACCATGGCCAAGGTCACCGACTACATCCACTACGCCAACAGCAACGCCGCCGCCACCGCGCTGGTGCGTGACGAGATCCGCCAGGACCCGGCCATCTACCCCGACGCACCCACTCGCGAGCGGCTGTTCGCACAGAAAACCCAGAGCCCCAAGGACATGCGTGCCATCACCCGGGTCTGGAGCACGGTCAAGACCGGTTTCTGAACACTGCCCAACGATTCCCGCCAAGGAGCTGCCCATGGCCACCCCAAGCAAAGCATTGAACATTGCCCACGACCCGCTGGTGGAAGCCGACAAGGCCCACTACATGCACGGCTACCACGTGTTCGACGAGCACCGCGAACAAGGCGCGCTGACCATCGTTGCTGGCGAGGGCGCCTACATCCGCGACGCCCACGGCAACCGCTTCCTTGATGCCGTGGGCGGCATGTGGTGCACCAACATCGGCCTGGGTCGCGAGGAAATGGCCCTGGCCATCGCCGACCAGGTGCGTCAGCTGGCCTATGCCAACCCGTTCTCGGACATGGCCAACGACGTCGCCATCGAGCTGTGCCAGAAACTTGCCCAGCTGGCCCCCGGTGACCTTGACCATGTGTTCCTCACCACCGGCGGCTCGACCGCGGTCGACACCGCCTACCGGCTGATCCAGTACTACCAGAACTGCCGCGGCAAACCGCACAAGAAGCACATCATCGCCCGCTACAACGCCTACCACGGCTCCACCACCCTGACCATGTCGATCGGCAACAAGGCCGCCGACCGGGTGGCGGAATTCGACTATCATCACGACCTGATCCACCACGTCTCCAACCCCAACCCGTACCGCGCCCCGCACGACATGGACGAGGCCGAGTTTCTCGACTTTCTGGTGGCCGAGTTCGAGGACAAGATCCTGTCGCTGGGCGCCGATAACGTGGCAGCGTTCTTCGCCGAACCGATCATGGGCTCGGGCGGGGTGATCATTCCGCCCCAGGGCTACTTCCTGCGCATGTGGCAGCTGTGCCAGACCTACGACATCCTGTTTGTCGCCGACGAGGTGGTGACCTCGTTCGGGCGCCTGGGCACGTTTTTCGCCAGCGAGGAACTGTTCGGCGTCACCCCCGACATCATCACCACCGCCAAGGGCCTGACCTCCGCTTACCTGCCGCTGGGCGCGTGCATTTTCTCTGCGCGGATCTGGCAGGTGATCGCCGAACCGGGCAAGGGCCGCTGCTTCACCCATGGTTTCACCTACAGTGGCCACCCGGTGTGCTGCACGGCGGCGCTGAAAAACATCGAGATCATCGAGCGCGAGCAATTGCTCGATCACGTCAAGGATGTTGGCGGATACCTCGAACAACGCCTGCAGAGCCTGCGCGAGCTGCCGCTGGTGGGCGATGTGCGCTGCATGAAGCTGATGGCCTGCGTCGAATTCGTCGCCGACAAGGCCAGCAAGGCGCTGTTCGCCGATGATGTGAACATCGGCGAACGCATTCACAGCAAGGCCCAGGCCAGAGGACTGCTGGTGCGCCCGATCATGCACCTGAACGTGATGTCGCCGCCGTTGATCATCACCCATGCGCAGGTGGACGAGATCGTCGACACCCTGCGCCAGTGCATCATCGAAACCGCGCGCGAACTCACCGCGCTTGGCCTGTACAAGGGCCGATGAACCTGGCGCACAGGGCTGTGCGCGGGCGTGCCTGGCAGGCTAGACTGCCGGGCATGACCCAGGCCACCCCCGACACCCCGCTTACCCTCACCCTGGGCGCGCTGCAGCAATGGCATGCGGCATTGCAGCGCGCGCTGGCACACAGCGAAACGCCCGATGCGCTGGCGCATGTGGCTGCGGCCATCGGCCAGCTGGTGCAGGTCGAGTCGATGATGATCAGCCTGGAATGCCAGGGGCGGGCGCCGCAGTTGCTGTACCAGCAAGGCATCCCCGAACTGCACCGCGCCGCCGTGCTGGAGCGCTACTTCAGCGCCGGTTACCTGCTCGACCCGTTCTGCCTGGCGGTGCAAAGCGGCCTGGCCGAGGGTTTCTACCACCTGCAGGAAATCGCCCCCGACAACTTTTTCGACAGCGACTACTACAAGGCCTATTACCTGGGCACCGGCTGCAGCGAAGACAGTTACTACATTGTCGACGTCAGTGCCGGGCGCAAATTATCGCTGAGCCTGTTCCAGGGGTGCAGCGGCACACCCCTCGGTGCAGCGCAGATCGACCTGCTGCGAGCGGTTGAGCCGATGGTACGCGAGCTGCTGGGGCGCTATGCCCGGCATAACCTGGCAGCCGGCAACCCATCGGTCGAGCGCGGCAGCCTGCAGGCCGCGTTCGACAGCTTCGGCTGCCAGGTGCTGACCGACCGCGAGCGCGAGGTGGCGCACATGATCTTGCGCGGGCACTCGGTGAAGTCCACGGCGCTGCAACTGGGTATCTCGCCGGAGACGGTGCGCATGCACCGCAAGAACCTGTACCTGAAGCTGGAGATCAACTCGCAGTCGGAGTTGTTTGCGCGGTTTATCGACTGGTTGCGCGGCGATCACCTCGCAACCTAGAGGCTGATACGTTCATTTCAGGTACAACTCAGGCCCTGTAGGAGCGCGTTCACCCGTGAGCAGACCGTTACGGGCGGCACAGCATGCGCGGGCAAACCCGCGCCTGCATCGAGTGCGTGGAGCAGACCTCAAGCCACATCCACCAGCACTATCTCGCTATCCTCGATGGCGGTTACCCGCAGTACCTCCTCCTGCTCGATCGCCACACCATCGCGTGCCTTGGCCCGCAGCCCGTTTATTTCCACCAGCCCCTTGGCTGGCACCAGGTAACCCCGGCGTGCAGCATCGAAGCGATACTCGGCGGTTTCACCGGCACGCAAGGTGGCGGCCACCAGGCGCGCATCGGTGCGAATCTGCAGGCTGTCCTCGTCACCGGCACGGCCGCTGGCCAGGGTGACGAAGCCTTCGCCTCGCTCGCCTTTGGGGAACGGCCGGCTACCCCAGATCGGTGCATCACCGGTGCGCTCCGGCACGATCCAGATCTGGAAAATGCGGGTGTCGATGTCTTCCAGGTTGTACTCGCTGTGCACGATGCCGCTACCGGCGCTCATTACCTGCACGTCACCGGCTTCGGTACGGCCTTTGTTGCCCAGGCTGTCCTGGTGAGTGATCGCGCCTTCACGCACATAGGTGATGATTTCCATGTCGCGGTGCGGGTGCGGCGGGAAACCGCTGCCGGCGGCAATCAGGTCGTCGTTCCACACCCGCAGGTTGCCCCAGTGCATGCGCGCCGGGTCGTAGTACTCGGCAAACGAGAAATGGTGGTGGGCATCGAGCCAGCCGTGGTTGGCGTGGCCGAGGCTTTCGAACGGTCGCAGTTGCAGCATGGTCGTGCTCCTTGAATCAGTGGAATGACGCCATGATGCGTGAAATAAACATCGAAAATAAGCGTAAATATCGGCTGAAAATGATCAGATCTATCGATTGTTTTTGCCGCGCGGTTTATCCGCTTCATCGCCTAATCCACTGATCTGCAAGCATTCGCTGGCGATTTTTGACCGATGCGGCGAACATGCCCGCTGATTTTGTTTTTTCAACGGAGTGACCGTGGCCCACGAGCAACCCCTGGCCCCCGCCGACCTTGCCCCACCCGCCCAATTGCCCTGGCTTCGCCGCCTGGCCGCGCGCTTGTTGGGACGTGGACTGACCCGCCTGCAGGCGCAGCACCGCGACTCCTGGTTCCTGGGCCATGCCACCGGTCAGCGCAGTGGCCACGCCGATGGCGTGCACGAAGGCTTCGAGCGCGGGCGCCTGGAGGGTTATGAAGCCGGGCGCCAGGTGCTGGTGATCCGCGATACCCGCCCCGATGTCGCCGCGGTACCCGGCCAGGACGACAACCTCTTCGACGACTGGCGCCTGCCGTTGACTGCCGAACTGAAGAAGCGCTTCAAGGCTGATGTCGCCCAGCGCCTGCCGGCCGAGGTGCAACCCAGTGCGGCGCAATGGAAGCTGATTTTCAGCGACACGCCGTCCACCTGCGTGGTGGCCGGCGCCGGGGCCGGCAAGTCGACTTCGCTGGTATTGCGCATCCTGATGTTACGCCATTACCTGGGCTACGAGCTGGATGCGATGACCGTGGTCACCTTCACCCGCGAGTCGCGCAAGGACTTCATCAAGCGCCTGTTGCAGGTGTTCGCCCTGTGGCAGATCAACGTACAGCCGGTACAGGCCCGCGAGCTGGTGCGCACCTTCCATTCGCGCATCCTGCCGCTGGTGCGCAGCCTGCCTGGCTTTGGCCAGGTGCGGGCGTTCGAGACGCTGGGCAACGAGATGCCTGCCGGGCGCGAAGCCGAGGCCGACAGCAACCCGTTCGACCTGCGCCTGAACGATGCCCAGCGCCAGCAGCTCAACCAGTGCTACAGCAGCCTGCTGGGCGAAAGCCCGCGCTTCGCCGAGCTGGTCGGCCTGTTGCGCGGCGAGGCATTGCAGCTCAAGCCGCTGGACCCCAACAACCCCGACGTGCAGAAGCGCGCGCAGGTGACCCAGTTGGCTGCCCAGCGCGACGAAGAACTGTGCGACGTCATCGAAGACCTGTGGTTTGCCGCTGGCGCCTGGCCGATCAAGGGCATCGAGCCCAGCCGCGAAACGGTCGAGATCCGTGGCAGCCGCTTCCATGTGCATGGCCGGCTGGCCGGGGACGGGCCCCTGGTGGTGCTGGGCTTCGACCCGGCGGAGAGCGCGCAGTACCAGCGCCCTGGCGCCAAGCTTGCGGTGCGCGCCGAATGGGCCGTCAAGCGCACCTTGCTGCAGGCGTTCTGCGATCGGCCGCTGATCTGGCTCGACAACTACGCCATGGCCCGGCGCCTGGCAGCTTCCCTGGCTGGCGATGCCGTGGCAGGCCCTGGCTTCGAGTACAAGGTCAAGGGCGAGCTGGCCCCTGCGCCACTGCTCGATGCATTTGTCGGTGCGGCCAACTTCATCGAAAACCTGGGCCTGGACGTGAACACAGCCGTGGCGGCAATGAGCTTTCCGTCCGGCGACAGCGATGCGCTGTTCTTCGAAGCCCTGGCCTTGTACTGGAAAGCGCTGGAAGGGCACCTGCTGGACCAGTCGCCGCCGGTGATGAGCTACAACCGCATGTTCGCCCTGTTCGGCGAGAACAACCCGGAAAACCTGCACCTGCTTCCCGACCCGTTGCTGCGCCCGCTCGCGCACCTGATGATCGACGAGTTTCAGGACGTCTCGCCGCAGATCGTCAGCTGGCTGCGCGCCAGCCTCGCCGAAATCCGTCGGCGTGGCCCGGCGATGCACACCGGTCGACATGCCCAGCATTCGTCGCTGCTGTGCGTGGGCGACGACTGGCAGTCGATCTATGGCTGGCGCGGCAGTTCGCCCAAGTACTTCATGGAGTTCACCAAGGCGTTCCCGTCACCGGCCAACACGCGGGTGATGATGGTCGAGAACTACCGTTGCCAGCAGCAAGTGATTGATGCGGCCGAGCACCTGGTCAAGGGCACGCCGGCGATCACCGGCAAGAAAGCCCGGGCCAGTGGCCCGGCGGCAGAACTGCCAGGCTCGCCGGTGAAGGTGTTCGACCGTGACGAGGCCGCCCTGGGTGAAACACTGCTGGAGCATTACCAGCGTGGCGAGACAGTGATGATGCTGTACCGCAAGGGCAGCGACAGGGCGCTGATGAACGATCACCTGCAAGAAGTGTTGAATGCCGAGGCGGCATTGCCGGCCGAACAGCGCCGACTGCGTCAACTGACTTACCACAGCGCCAAGGGGTTGCAGGCCGATGCGGTGTTCATGCTGGGCGACTGCCAGTACCTGACCAGCTCGCCCTACAAGAACCAGGTGTACCGCCAGGCCGGGCTGGGCAAGCCTGGAGATGCGCAGCCGTTCGACACGGCGCAGAAGGACGAGGTGCAGCGCCTAGCCTATGTGGCGGTGACGCGGGCGGTCAGGCAGTGCTACTGGCACGTCGAGGCTGGCAACGGCGAGGCGGCCGCCGCACCTCGTGCGTCGAGCCAGGTGGATGGCCGGCAGGCCTTCTTCGAAGACTTGCGCGGCCAGTGAGGCTCAGTCCCGGTCGTTAGGGTCCTGCTGGGCCGTCAGGCGCTGGTACAGAGCGTCTTCCTCCGCCTGGCGGCCGTCGACCAGCTTGTCGAGCGCAGCCTTGTATCGACGGCTGTCAAGGTCCACGCGTGGCAGGCTGCCGGTTTCGTCCGGCATGGCCTCGGGGAGCACGCTGTTGAGCACCGCGAGTACCGGCTCATCCAACGTCGTTACCGCTTCGCTTTCAGGATCGAGGCAGTACTGCAGATAGTCCATGCCCCGGTACCACGGCTCATCCAGCGAGGCGAAGCGTTGGCTGAAGCGCTGCCTGATGAAGCGTCGCCAGCCTGGCTGCGCGCCTATCCAGGTTCGGCGTGCGGCTGCGTCGTCGTCCAGCGCTTCCACTGCCGCTTCGACATTGTCGACTGTGGCGTCGGAGATTTGTGCGTGCGTGAAGTACAGCATGTCCTGGCTGGGCTCTGGAAACTCGAGGCGTTGCGCGAGTGCCTGGCGCAACGCCAGGCGGATCTCGATGTCGTCCAGGCCGCCCTGCTGCAGTTGATCATGAGTGAAGTCGTCCAGCGGGTCCGGAATGAACTCGGGACGAACTGCTGGCCTTGTTGCCACAGGTGCGCTTTCCCACTGGGAAATTGCGTTGGCCTGCTCCAGGCGCGCAAGGTAGATACGTGCTGCCAGGGCATTGACTTGATCGCGACGGAATAGCTGGCGATAGAACTGGAACAGGCGCGGCCCCTGGATCTCTGTTTGCTGAATTTCCTCGTGGACCAGCACCTCGACCTGCAAGGCGCTGAACCCGTCAGCGCCGGCGTCGCCACAGGTGGCAGGAAAGTCCCCGGCACGCTCGTTCAAGCGTTCGAGTAGAGCGTGATCCTCGCCGGCCGCTTGCAGCAGCTGCCATACCTGAGCTGTCAGCACTTGCGGGTTGTGCTGGGCTTGGGCAGAGATCCCGACACGTGCGATCACCTCACGTAGCGACGGGTTGGCACCGTTTTCGAACAGGCCATCCCACAATGCCTGCTGCGCTGCGGATGCACCGGCAAGCCAGTTCACAGCATCGTCGGGCGCAGCGAAAGCACTGTGCTCCAGCACCGCTACACCGCTGGTTTGCAACGGGTGCGCTGTTTCAGGTACCAGGTCGTTGAAGTGGAAACCCCATTCGTGATCCAGGTGGGTCAGCAGGTTTTGGGTGTAGGCGCTGTCGAGGATCTGGGGCAGCTCAGGCAGGTCATGGATATTGTTGTTGCTGAGTTCAAGGGCGCGCAAGGCGTAGTCGTCACGGTTCATGAGTGCAGTGAGGTCAGCGGGCCAGGCACTCAGGTTGCACTCGGTCAGCGTGAGGGTGCGCAGACGATGCAGGTTGCTCAGCCGCGGGGGAATCGTGAGCGGGTTGTAGGAAAGGTCCAGCCCGAGCAGATGCTGCATCTGGTCGAAACGGGCCGACATTGTAGCGTCCAATGTAATGTTGTTGTCGCTGAGGTTCAGTTCTTGAAGGGGCAGGCGCGTCAATACCTGCAAGTCGGCGTCGGTGATCGCCAGTTGGGTGCCCCTGAAGGAAAGTGAGCTCAGCAGCGTCAGCCTGCCCAGTGCCTGATGTGCGGTCGCGCCCAGTTCGCCCAGCGGGCTGCCGGTCACCAGCAGCCGCCGTAACCGTGGCGCGCCCAGCAACGCGGTGAACACTGCATCGCCCGGCAGGTTGGGGTTGCCTGCCACATGCAGGCTTTCCAATCGTGGAAATGCCGCGAAAAAGCCGGAGGGGAGTGAACGTAACCCAAGGTCCTCGATAACCAGGGTGTGGATGTGGTCGAACGTTGCCACCGGCTGGGGCAGGTCTTGCAGTGCAAGGCCGCCCAGTATCAGCATGTTGCCGCCTTCGCGCCGGGATGCATGGCGCATGACCGTGCCGAAGGCTTCGCGGTTCTCACGCTCCACGCCGTGGGCTGCTGCAGCCCACTCCTGAAGGTTCTGCTCCTGGCTTTGCCGTTGGCGTTGCAGCTGGCCAAGTTGTTCGCTGACATTGCCACGCTGGCGTAACTCGCCGAGCAACGCGCGGCGCTGTTCGCCGGTCAGCGCGGGATAGAATTCTTGCAGGCGGCGCTCTTCGCTGCTCCTGCCGCCACGTCTGATCCATTCGCGCCAGTTGCCCCGCCCGCTAAGGGGATACCCCAAGCGGCCATCGGCAAGGCGCAAGGGCGAACGATAGCCCGGGCGTACCGGTTGCTGGCCAATCAGTCGCCCGGCATGGGAACGGTCGGCGAGTGCAGCTTCCAGCAATGACATTGGGCTGGCGCCAGGGTTCTCTGCCTGCAGCGCTGCAGTCAAGCGCTCGCTGTCGGCATTGGCCAGGCCTTCGCGGTACATGCCCAGCATGGCGCGGTCCAGGCGCAGGTGGGCCTGGTGCCTGCGTGCTTCTTCGGCGATACGTAACGGCACGCGGCCACCCAGCATACGCGTCCGTTCTGCTGCGCTTGCCCGGCTGACGATAGCGTTCAACATCTGGTTCGGCAGGCTGGAAAACTGACGGTGCAATGCCTGTGCAGCTTCCTGCAGCGCGGGCTGCCTGCTTTGATACAGTGCCTGGAACAAAGCACCACGCCTTGCCTCGAGGTGTTCGGCGAGTTGCGCATCAAGGGCACCGGCGCGGGAGAATGGCAGATAGTTGCCGCGCAGTAGCGTGCCGGCGGCCTGATCGTCCATCTGTTGCAGCACGGTCTGGCTCAGCCTGCCGAGCTCGAGGTCGCTTCGGGTCACCTCTATCACCACGGTCGAGGCCTGACTGGCTTTGCCGTAGGTTACCGATTTACCCCAGGGTTCCGGCCCATCGAACACTTTCAGCACATGGTCGGCGGGCCATCCCTGGAGTTCGACCAGGCTGTTCAGCGCATACTGTTTGTTTGTTGGTACTGATAATCCGTGGCGTATGCGGGTGATCAGATTACCCGCCTCCTGGTCGATGACTAGCCGCTCGATGGCGTCGACCAACAGCGGTGGCACGCCGTCTTCATTGATATGGGCATGACGCAGCTGCGCTTCATCGAAACCAGTGCAACGTAGCGCCTTATCCAGTTCGAGGTCACTCAGGGCTTCTGCGTTGGGGCCGATACGCCGAAGCAGCTCCGCCCGATCCCAATCCAGAGGGTGCTCACCGATAGTGCGCCAGGCACCCTGAGCCACATGCCGCACGGTTGGGCGATAGGCCTCGAGGTCTGTCGGGTGGCTGATTCGCCATTGCCCTGAAGCGTCCTGTACCTGCTCGAACAATTTGCCATTCAGACGGATGAAGTGACGCTGCTGGTGAACGTACTGGCCCTGCTCATTGGCCTCCAATGTGTCAGGCAGTTGTACGTCGCTGGCATAGGCATCCAGGGCTGGCTGCCACAAGCGTTCACTGCCTTCATGTTCGATGCGCACCAGCGAGTCGACGAAACGGGACTGTGCAAGCAGTCCAGCGCCTGCACCGGTGGCCGCTATGAGTGCGAGGTTCAGCAGCACCGACTCGAGCTGCGCCGCGGCCTGCACCTTGTCATCGGCCTCCCATGCCTCGATACCTGCAAACACGCTGTGCATCAGCTGCGCGGCGCCAACGGCCAGCATCACGGTATTGAGCCCTGGTATGAACAGTGCCGCCACATTGGCCAGATCCAGCCCTGCCGACAGCCAATGCTCGAACTGTTCCAGGCGGGCGTTGGCATCCACCAGGGCAGTGGGTACCACGAGCGTTGCGGCGTCGGCTTTGAGCCTGTTTGCATGAGTGAGGTACAAATAGGCCCAGGGCGCAGGTGGCAGTTCGGTGGCCTTGTACAGCACGCGCGCAGACGGTTTGGGAAGCGTGGCTGGCAGGTTGGGGGGAAGCAGCTCATCGAAAAGGCTTTCGTGCAGGCGCTTGGCCAGTTGCCCTTGCAGCGACTGAGGTGCGAAACGGATGATCGTCTGCAGTAGCCGCCGATCCTGCATTCGCCGTGTCAGCGCCTTGGCGGCCTCGCCGGTGGAAGGGTACTCGGCGACGGGGCTGTCGTGCGCGCCGGGGATGTAGACGATGCGCGAGGACTCGGTGCTGCCGATCACCAGCACCTCGTGCAAAGGCACCTGGAACAGGTCCAGCCGCCAGCATCTCACTGGTACTTGACCCTCGGCAATTATGGTATCGGCCACGCACAGGCGGTTCACTGCCTGCAGACCATCGCTGCTCAGCTTGCCACGCAATACCGCGATTTGTGCCTGAACCATCAGTTCGTCACGGCTTGCCTGAATGTACTGTTGCTCGATTTCGGCCTTCTGGCTGCCGTCATGGATAGAGGCCAGATGGTCCTGGTATCGCTTGCCCAAGTCCAGCTCACGGCATGCTTGAATGAAGGTGGCGGGTGTCCAGCCTGTCAGCGGATTGGTGCTGGTTTTACTGTGAAGGAGCAGGCTGTAGGGGCCCGCTTCATCATCACCGGTGAAGTTGTGCATGGCCGCTTCCAGCAACGACACCTTGCGAGGCTTGCCATCGGGGTCGTACGCGTAGCGTGTCTGCTCGGCTGGTGCGGCAAACCCGGGCTCGCTCTCTGTAGGGAGGAACGGCCTGCGTTTGAACGGCTGGAAGAAATACACGGCCTTATCGACCGGTACTGCGATGCCCAGCCGTTGTTCCAGCAATGGCTTGCAGAAGTCAGGGATGCTTTTCAGCGCCTTGAGCGTCTTGTGCAAGCTTTTGCGGCTGTTGTCACGTTGTGCGATAGCGCTGCGCAGCGCCTGACGTTGGGCTTCTGTTGCGGTCTCATACCAGGGGTAAGGTTCGCCGTTGGCTTGTTGGTAATCCGCGCGAAGGGTGTTCAGCATTGCGCTGACCTGCGGGCTTGGCGTGTGCCGCGACCAGTAAGGCAATGTGCGTTCGATCTGGCGCAGGTGGTAGGGCGTTGCGGCTGTCATGGTGTGGCTCCTGTCAGGGTGAGGGGCCATTGCATGCCAGGCAAGGCGTGAAGCGGCGGTAGTTAGTTAGCCCACGATGTGTCGGTCTCGCTTATGCCAGCGTCGGGCAGGCATCAACGCCGCCGCAGACATCGCGCGAAGGTTGGTTGTCACCGTCTGCCAGGTCTTAGACAGGAAGCCAGCCATGCGCTCATCATCGACACCCAGGGACCACTTGCTGGACAACAACGGCATTGAAATCGCCGTGCGCTGTTGGGGCCCGGAGGACGGCATACCGGTCCTGGCCCTGCATGGCTGGCTGGACAATGCCGCCTCCTTCGACCGGCTGGCACCGCTGCTGGAACACTGTTTCGTGGTCGCCCCGGACCTGGTCGGCCACGGTCGTTCGGACCACCGCCGCCACGACAGTGGCTACTACCTGTGGGAGCATGCCGAAGACATGCTGGCGGTGACCGACAGCCTGGGGCTGAGGCAATTTCATGTGCTGGCCCACGGCATGGGCACCGGGGTGGCGTCGCTGCTGGCGGCGATGACCAGCGGCATCGCCAGCATGACCTTCCTGGATGGCATGGGCGCGCCGTTCACGGTGGCCGAGGATGATCGTGTGCAGCACATTGCCCGCGCCTACCGGCTCAAACGGATGGTGCAGCGCAGCCAGCTGCAGGGCTTTGCCGAGCCGGGCAGCGGCCGCTTCGACGACCTCGACACGGCCCTGGCGCAGCGTCGTGAGCGCCTGGACACCGAGCTGTCGGAAGGCGCCGCGCGCCTGCTGGCCCGGCGCGACCTGCTGCAGCTGGGCGATGGTTATTGCTGGCGGCATGACCCGCGCCTGGTACTGCCCGAGCCCATGCCGCTGACCGAGCGCGAAGCCTGTGACCTGCTTGGCCAGATCAGCTGCCCGCTGTACTTGCTGTTCGGCCGCCAGGGGGCCTTTACCGGCGAGGCCTTTACCCGGCGCCAGGCGGCCTTGCCCGGCCAGGCGAAGATATCCTGGCACCCGGGCGGGCACCACTTTCACCTCGATGCACCGGACCGGGCGCTGGTCGATCAACTGCTGCGTATCCTGACCCGCCACGAAGGGGGAGTGCTGCAACGGTTGGTCAACGAGTAGCTGTTTGTGGTCACGCTGCGTGGACCTGGGCTATGGTGGCGGATGCATGATTACAACCGCCACAAGGAGCCCGGCATGCGACCGTTCGCCGTCAAGCACATCGATCACCTCGTGTTGCGGGTCAGTGACCTGCAACGCAGCGTTGCCTTCTACACCGAGCTGCTCGGCTGCACGGTCAGCCGCGTGCGCGACGACCTGGGCATGGTCCACCTGGCCACGGGCACCGCGATGATCGACCTGGTGACCCTGGACGGCCCGCTGGGCCAGCCTGGCGGTGCGGCACCTGGGGCCGAGGGGCGCAACCTGCATCATTTCTGCCTGCGCATCGAGCCGTTCGATGAGCCGGCGTTGACGGCATACCTGGAGGCAGCGGGGGTGAAGGTGGAGCCTGCCGAGCAGCGCTACGGCGCCGAAGGCGAGGGGTTGTCGCTGTACTGCTACGACCCGGATGGCAATCAGGTCGAGCTGAAGGGGCCCATACCCGCCGCCAAGGCAACATGAGCAACCTGCACCGCGCCGAGCACTGGGTCGATACCGCCGAGGGCAAGCTGTTCGCCCGGGAATGGCTGCCGCCGCAGGCACCGGTGGTGCCCATTGTCCTGTTGCATGACTCGCTCGGTTGCGTGGCGTTGTGGCGCGACTTTCCAGCCCAGCTGGCACATGCCACCGGGCGCCGGGTGATCGCCTACGACCGCCTGGGCTTTGGCCGCTCCGACACTCACCCGGGCAGGCTGCGGCTGGGCTTTGTCGAGGACGAGGCGCAGCTGGGGTTCGCGGCGTTGCGCGAATATTTTGCCATTGGCGACTTCATTGTCTTTGGCCACAGCGTGGGGGGTGGTATGGCCGTTGCCTGCGCGGCGGCGTTTACCGGCCAGTGTGTGGGGCTGATCACCGAGTCGGCGCAGGCTTTTGTCGAAGCACGCACCCTTGCAGGCATACGTGCAGCCGCCTTGCAGTTTGCCCAGCCCGGGCAGATGCAACGGCTTGAGCGCTACCACGGCGGCAAGGCTGAATGGGTGTTGCGCGCCTGGGTGGACAACTGGCTGGGCGAGGATTTTGCCGGGTGGAGCCTGAATGCCGTGTTGCCGCAGGTGCGCTGCCCGTTGTTGAGCCTGCATGGCGATAACGACGAGTTTGGCTCGCAGGCGCATCCCGAGCGCTTGCTGGCATTGACTGGCGGGCCGGGAGTGATGCGGCGGCTGCCCGGGTGCGGGCATGTGCCGCACCGTGAGCAAGCGGAGACGGTGCTTGCACAGGTCGTGCAGTTTTTGCGCTGATTGCGCCTGTACGAGCTGCGGCATGGCTATCGCTCATGGCCAGTGGATATCCCCGTAAAGCCGATTATGCTTCAGTTACCTTGCCGCGATCCGAGGCGGCCCGCCTCGTTGTGCTTCGCGTATCCAAAGCAAGCCCTGGGGCCTGGGTGCGACGGTGAAATGGGTATGAGGTACTCCGGCCTGCATGATGACACGACGGAGGCAACCCATGGCGGTTCTCGACAGCGCATCCACGGGCAGTAGCGCGCCCCAACGCGGTATCACCAAGGAGGAGCGCAAGGTCATCTTCGCCTCGTCCCTGGGCACGGTGTTCGAGTGGTACGACTTCTATCTGTACGGCTCACTGGCCGCCATCATCGCCAAGCACTTCTTCGCCGGCGTCAATGAAACCACCTCGTTCATCTTCGCCTTGCTGGCGTTTGCTGCCGGCTTTGCCGTGCGACCGTTCGGGGCCATCGTGTTCGGGCGCCTGGGCGACATGGTCGGGCGCAAGCACACCTTCCTCATCACCATCATCATCATGGGCTTGTCCACCGCGCTGGTGGGCCTGCTGCCCAGCTACGCCTCGATCGGGGTGGCGGCGCCGATCATCCTGATCAGCCTGCGCCTGCTGCAGGGCCTGGCCCTGGGTGGCGAGTATGGCGGCGCCGCCACCTATGTCGCCGAACACGCGCCCAAGGGCCGGCGCGGCTTTTTCACGGCCTGGATCCAGACCACTGCGACCTTGGGGCTGTTCCTTTCACTGCTGGTGATCATGGCCTGCCGCACGGCCATGGGCACCGAAGTGTTCGAAGACTGGGGCTGGCGGGTGCCGTTCCTGCTGTCGATCCTGCTGCTGGCGATTTCGGTGTATATCCGCATGCAGCTCAACGAGTCGCCGGTGTTCCTGAAGATGAAGGCCGAGGGTAACGCGTGCAAAGCGCCGCTGACGGAGTCGTTCGCCCGCTGGGACAACCTCAAGGTGGTGATCATGTCGCTGCTTGGCGGCACTGCTGGCCAGGCCGTGGTGTGGTACACCGGCCAGTTCTACGCGTTGTTCTTCCTGTTGCAGACGCTCAAGATCGAACCGCAGACGGCCAACCTGCTGATTGCCGGTTCGCTGCTGATCGGCACGCCGTTCTTTATCTTCTTCGGCAGCTTGTCCGACCGCATTGGCCGCAAGAAGATCATCATGGCTGGCTGCATCATCGCCGCGCTGACCTACTTCCCGATCTTCAAGGCGCTGACCGAGTATGGCAACCCGGACGTGTTCGTCGCCCAGGAGCAGAACCCGGTGGTGGTAGTGGCTGATCCGGGCCAGTGCGCGTTCCAGTTCGACCCGGTGGGCAAGGCCAAATTCACCAGCTCGTGCGACATCGCCAAGAGCCTGCTGGCCAAGCGTGCCATTCCCTACACCAACCAGGCAGCCGAGCCGGGCAGTGTGACCCAGATTCGCATTGGCGAGCGGGTACTGCAGAGTTTTGATGGCCGCAGCCTGGCGGCGGCGGACTTCAAGGCGCAGAACGACGCCTTTACCGCGACCCTGGGCGGCGCTTTGAGAGAAGCAGGCTACCCGGAAAAAGCCGACCCGGCGAAGATCCATTACCCGATGGTGCTGTTGCTGCTGACCATCCTGGTGATCTACGTGACCATGGTCTACGGGCCGATAGCCGCGTGGTTGGTGGAGCTGTTCCCGGCGCGCATCCGCTATACCTCGATGTCACTGCCTTATCACATCGGCAACGGCTGGTTCGGCGGCTTCCTGCCGACCGTGGCGTTTGCCATGGTGGCAGCCACCGGGGATATCTATTACGGCTTGTGGTACCCGATCGTGATCGCGGTGATGACGGCGGTGCTGGGCATCTTGTTCCTGCCGGAAACCAAGGACCGGGATATTACTTGAGGTGGATACAGGTGGTATCGGTCGCCTACGCAGGGAACGCATCAGGGCTGAGAGGTGCTTGCCACAAGATATGCAGCGCCTGTGAGATCGAGCGCCGCCCGCGCGGCGCTCGGTCTCCCAGGCGCTGAAAATACCGTGGCAAGCACCTGTTAGCCCTGACGCAGCTAGCCAAAGACCACAGGATCTCCTACCCGATGCAGAAGCGGACTTGCCCGCGAAACGGCCACTACAGGCACCCGTCAATCAAAATACCCACGCAGCCCGAACGCATACCCGGTATCCACCCCCGCAGCTTCACCCCGGTTCCAGCGCTTGTTCAACACGAATTCGAACGCCGGCTCGTACACCCCGTCCCGCACCAGCGCACCGGCCAGCACCTCTACGTCATACCAGCCATTGTCCAGCTCGATCATCGGCCGCCCCGGCACCTGATAGCGCGCCAGCAGGTCACCCAAGGTCTTCGGCGTGAAGTGCTGCAGGATGCGCCAGGTGTACAGCATCAGCGCTCCGTGCTCGACCCGCAGCACATAGCCATTGCGCCGGTGCTTTAGCCGGCTGCCAGCTTCACGCAAGGCCGGCGTATGGCCATCGAGGGTGAACAGGATGCGGTAGGGCAGGTTGTCGACCCCGGCCAGGGGCAGCACCACACCCTCGCGCACCGCCTGGTCGCCGCTGTCGTCATGGGTAAATGCATAGGCCAGGTCGTCGGGCAGTTGCCGGTCGCGCTTGAAACGCTCGAGCAGCTGGATGTCGCCGAGCAGGAAATAGTCGACCAGGTCGTTGAGCACTTCGCTGAATTCGTGGCGCATCTGTTTTCCTTGTTTTTGCGCGTGAGGGGCAAGCCGCTAGTGCTTCTGGGCGATCTGGATCAGGTTGCCACAGGTGTCGTCGAATACCGCGACAGTGACTGGGCCCATGGGGGTGGGGGGCTGGGTGAAGTGCACGCCTGCTGCGCACAGCCGGGTGTGTTCAGCATGGATATCACGCACGCCGAACGAGGTAACGGGGATGCCGTCCTGCTTGAGCGCAGCCTTGTACGCCTTGGCCGCAGGGTGCGCATCGGGCTCCAGCAGCAGCTCGACGCCATTGGGGTCGTTGGGCGAGGTCAGGGTCAGCCAGCGGTGCCGGCCCATGGGGATGTCATGCTTGGGCTCGAAACCCAGTACGTAGTGGTAGAACGCCAGGGCCTTTGCCTGGTCCTCGACAAGAATGCTGGTGACCACGATCTTCATAAGCGCACACCGTATGTCTGGGAGCGATAAGTACCAGTAAAGACGGTCGGGGGCATTTGACCAGTGGCACTGGGCCGCAAACGGTGAAGCCCTGGCTACAAAAATACTGTTCAAGTCCCAGTTAAATCCTTCCTCCGCCGGCACCCACTGGCCAGCTGCCAAGGGGTAAAGTGTCAGGCACGATCCCCGCGCGCCCAGGTCGGCGTCAAAGAGGTACCCGTGGCTGCCTACACCCTGCGACAACTCAAGTATTTCGTCACCACCGTGGAAGCCGGCAGTGTTGCCGAGGCTTCACGCCAGCTGTACATCGCCCAACCGTCGATCTCCACGGCCATCAAGAGCCTGGAAGAAAGCTTCGGCGTGCAGCTGTTCATTCGCCACCACGCCCAGGGCGTGTCGCTGACCCCCAGCGGCAAGCGCTTCTATGCCAAGACCAGGTCGCTGCTGCAGATGGCCCACGAATTCGAGCAGAACGCCCTGGCCGACAACGACACCGTGGCCGGGCACATCGACATCGGCTGTTTCGAAACCGTGGCACCGCTGTACCTGCCGCGCCTGATCGCCGGCTTTCGCCAGCGCTATCCGGGGGTGGATATCCGCCTGCGCGATGGCGAGCAGCAGGAGCTGATCCAGGGCCTGACCGCCGGCACCTTCGACCTGGCGTTTCTCTACGATCATGACCTGGACGGCACCATCGAGGCCGAGCCGTTGATGCCGCCGCAGAAACCCTACGTGCTGCTGCCTGAGCACCACCGTTTTGCCGGCCAGGCCCAGGTATCGTTGCGCGACCTGTGCCCCGAGCCGATGATCCTGCTGGATGTGGCCCCCAGCCGCACCTACTTCGTCAGCCTGTTCAACGAAATGGGGCTGACGCCGAACATTGTCTTCAGTTCGCCGTCCATCGAGATGGTGCGTGGCATGGTCGGGCAGGGCTTTGGTTTTTCGCTGCTGGTGACCCGCCCGCATTCCGAGTACACCTACGATGGCCAGCGCCTGGCGGTGCTCGACATTGCCGAGCCGGTGGCGTTGTCGGGGCTGGCAGCAGCGCGCTTGAAGCGCGTGCAGCTGACCAAGCCGGCCCAGTTGTTCGTCGAGTTCTGCCGGGAAGAACTGGCAAAGTTCTGAAAGCGGCACGCCATGCAGGCTGCGCCATGGCGTGCCGACGGCTCAGGGGTTGACCTGGTAACCGCGTCCTTGCAGGCAGCCACTGTAGGCACTGGCATGGGCCTGGGTCTTCGCTTCGTCCTGGCCGCGACGGTCTTGACGACGCTCCTGGCGCTGGCGCATGCCACCCACTGCGGCGCCGGCGGTGGCCACTTCCCCGGCGCGGTTCTGCCGGTACTGCTGCTTGGCATCATCGCTGGCCCGGTCATACAGTTCTTCATGCTGATTACCGCGCACCTGCGCGCCCGCTGCACCCGCGACCGCACCTGCGGTCGCGCCTCGCACCCGGCCACCGACATGGGCACCGCCAGACGCCGCCGTACTGTTCGCAGCGTTGGTGGCGACGGTATTGCAATCGTTGATATCCAGTTGCGTCTGCTGGCTGCTCTGGCCTTTGAGCGGCACCACCGACTGCGCCTGGGCGACAGATGCCAGGCACGACAGCACCAGCAGGTAACTCCACGTGAACGTGCGCATGGCACACCTCCATTGGGCGGAAAGCCCGTTTAACAGGATAGTCCGGTTGTAGTGGATAGCGGGCCACACAAGCGCAAATAGCGAACCGAGGCCGGTGGCCCTTGGCTGAGCGCCTGGAGCAAGTCAGCCTTGGCTGGCCTTGCGCAGTGGCACTTCGCGCAGGAGCCAGGACAGCACGAAGGCCACGCTGGTGATCATCCCGGCCAACAGGAACACCCCATGCATGGCGCTTGAAAACGCCTGAAGATAAGTGTGTTGCAAAGCTGCAGGCAGGGCATGCACGGCGGCGGGCGAGAGGCTCGCGGCGCCCCCGGCGCTGGCGGCGAACTCACTCCCCAGGCCGCCCAGCAAGGCATGCGAGAACAGCGCGCCGAACACCGAGACACCGATGGCACCGCCAATCGAGCGGAACAACGTGGCCCCAGAGGTGGCAACGCCCATGTGGCGGGGCTCGACGCTGTTCTGCACCGCCAGGATCAGGACCTGCATGACCATGCCCAGGCCGGCGCCCAGCAGGCCCATGTAGAGGTTCATCAGCGCCGTCGGGGTGTCCAGCTGCAGCCGGCTGAGCAGGCCCAGGGCAACCACTTGCAGCAGGGTGCCGAGGATCGGGAACACCCGGTAGCGGCCCCAGCGGCTGATCAGCCGACCGGTAATCGCCGACACCACCAGCAGGCCACCCATCAGCGGCAGCATCTGCAGCCCGGCGCTGGTGGGCGTGGCATTTTTCACCACTTGCATGTACAGCGGCAGGAAGGTGACTGCGCCGAACAGCGATACCCCGACGATAAAGCCGATCAGCCCGGCCAGCACGAAGGTGCGGTGGCGGAACAGGTGCAGCGGCATGATCGGCTCGGCGGCGCGGCGTTGTTCGACCACGAACCCGACCAGGCCGAGCAGCGCGAACAGCGACAGGCACAGCATATCCAGCGATTGCCACGCCAGCAGGCTGCCGCCCAGGCTGGTAATCAGCACCAGGGCTCCCAGCGCCACGGTAAGGAAGAACGCGCCGATGTAGTCCACCGTATGCCGCACCAGGGCCACATGCGGGCGAAATACGCCGCCGATCACCAGCAATGCCAGCAGGCCAAGGGGCAGGTTGATGTAGAAGATCCAGTGCCACGACAGGTGCTCGACCAGAAACCCACCGACCAACGGGCCCACCACAGTGGCCAAACCGAACACACCGCCGAACAGTCCTTGATAGCGACCGCGTTCGGCAGGCGGTATGACATCGCCGATGGCGGCCATCGCCACCACCATCAAGCCACCCCCGCCCAGCCCTTGCAGTGCACGGAAGGTGATCAGCTGGGCCATGTCCTGCGCCAAGCCACACAGTGCCGAGCCCAGCAAGAACAGGATGATGGCAACTTGCAGTACACGCTTGCGACCGAACTGGTCGCCGAACTTGCCATACAGCGGCACCACCACCGTCGAGGCCAGCAGGTAGGCTGTGACCACCCACGACAGCCAGCGCAGCCCGCCCAGGTCGCTGACGATGGTCGGCAGGGCGGTGGAAACAATGGTCTGGTCAAGGGCGGCCAGGAACATCACCAGCATCAGGGCTGCCAGCAGCAGCGGGATGGAGGTTTGCGCATGCGTGGCGGCGGGGGAAGTATCAGTGGATATCGGTTGCACGGGGCGGACCTCAACGGAGCGTGGCATGGGCCTGGGCATGTTGCAGACCGGCGTCCTGCAGGCCTGCCAGGGCAAAGCGGTACAACTGGCTCGCAACGGATGCGCTGGGCATTTGCAGGATTTCGTGCAGCGCCCCGGAGCCGCCTCGCGGGCCGATCAGCAACATTGCCCAGGGTGCCGTGACACAGAGGATGCAGCGGGTCAGGGCGGGGTCGTCGACGGGGATGCCGCTGACCTCGCTGAACAGCCCCTTGAGCAGCGACAGGCGCAGGGGGGCCGCGGCCTGCAGGTGCGCCTGGCCATGAGGGCTGGGGGCCAGGATTTCTGCAGCCAGCACGCGCAGGTGCCAGTTGTCCCGCGCCGAAGTGGCCTTGTGCACCACCAGCTCCACCAGCACCCGCAGTTTTTCCGCAGCCGGCTGCGACCCCTGGATGATGCGCTGCAGGTCGCTGAGGTCGAGGAAGCGCTTTCGGGCCTCGTCGAGCACGGCCAGGTACAGGCCATTGCGGCTGCCGAAGTGGTAGTTGATCGAAGCGAGGTCGACATCGGCCTTGGCCGCGACCGCCTTGTTGCTGGCTTCAGCGTGGCCAAGCGCGGCGAACAATTCGCCGGCAGCTTCAAGGATGCGGGTGCGGGTTGCAGCGCCATCCTTGCGGGGTTCTCGAGGGGCGGTGGACATGGCTTGGGCTCTGCGTCTCAAGGTTTGAGCAGAGCGTGGTGCAGGACAAGTTTAAAATCAATTTAAATTTAATTTATCTGATGGAAATCACCCATCAAATCGCTGCAGGAGCAACTCAAGGCTGCTCCTGCAGGTCGCGGGTCAACGCCCGTTGCTGACGGTCTCCTGCACCCGCTTGGGCTTGTCCAGCGGCAGTTGGTCGAATTCACGCAAGCCGTCCTTGCGGTACGGGTCGCCGATCCAGCGCGGCGCTGCCACGAACTGTGGGCTTACCAGGCTCCTGGCGGGCTGGTATCGGTCGTAGCTCAAGCCAGCCAGGTCGGACAGGGTATGGATCAGGTGCGAGCTGCTGTAGGGGCGGTTGGCCATTGCCTGCAGGTCGCGAGGGTGTGCGGCCTGCCAGCTTGGCGATGTCCACAGCAGGAACGGAATGGTGTACATCGGCCGGGTCGGGGCGCCTTCGTTGCGCCCCAGGCGGTCGTGGTCGCCGGAGCTGTACACGTCTTCACCATGGTCGGACAGGTACATCAGGAAGCCGTTGGGGCTGCCAGCCGAGTAGCGCTTGATCAGGCTCGACACCACGTAGTCGTTGTAGCGCACGGCGTTGTCGTAGAAGTTGTAGGTTTCCACCTGGTCGGCCGTCAGTTTGCCTGGCACGCCCTGGCTGTCGGTGAAGTGCGCGTAGTCCTTGGGGTAGCGGAAGCGGTAGTCCATGTGCGTGCCCAGCAGGTGGACGATGATGAACTTGTTCGGCGCAGGGTCCTGCAGTGCCTTCTCGAACGGCGCCAGCACCACGTCGTCATACTGGCTGGCATTCTGGTTGCGCTGGTTGTTCAGGTACACCGGCACGTCCGTCTGCTGCGAGAAGGTGGTAAGCATGGTATTGCGCTTGGTCATGGTCTGCTGGTTGGTGATCCAGAAGGTCTTGTAGCCTGCCTGTTTCATCAGGTTGATCAGCGACGGGTCGGTGAGGAAGCGGTCCGGGTCCTGCTGGTCACCGAAGGTGAGGATCTGCTGCATCACTTCGATGGTATACGGGCGCGGCGAAACGACATCGCGGAACACCGTCAGGCCCTTGTCGCCGGCGGCCAGTGCGTCGAGGTTGGGCGTGGTGTCGCGGTTGTAGCCGTACAGGTGCATGTGCTCGCGGGTGGTGGACTCGCCCAGCACCAGCACCAGGGTGCGTGGCGCCGTGCCGCTGCTGTCGCGCAGGTTCTGCAGGGGAGGCAGCGCGGCGTTCTGCGCCAGCAGCTCCTGCATGTTGTCCAGTTGCTGGCGGTACTGCCGGTAGCCGACCAGCAGTTGCCAGGGCACGGCAGGTTCCATGCGCTGCTGCACCTTTTCGGCGGCATCGGCGAAGCTGCGTTCCTGGGTGACCATCTGCTTGTAGAACGGGTACACCAGGTTGGCCACCAGCAACAGCAGCACCACCGGCAGGCGGCTGCGCAGCGGCAGGCTGACCGGGCGCACGCGCTTCCACAGCAGCACGGCTACCAGGGTGTACAGCAGCAGCGCCAGGCCCAGGCCGACGCTGAAATACTGGCTGAAGTACTCCCCGGCTTCGGCGGTGTTGGATTCGAACATCACGAAGATGACGCTTTGCGAGAACTCCTGGCGGTAGATGCCGAAGTAGCTCAGGCCCACCAGCGAAGCGGCCCACAGCACCAGGCCGATGACTGCCGCAGTGGCGCGGGTGAAGCGCGGCAGCAACAGTACCGGCGCCAGCCACAGGCTGCTGAGGAAGAACGCATCGCGAAACCCGGCAAACCCGGTGGTACCACTGAACAGCAGCAACGCCTGGGTAACGCCGGAGAAGTACCAGAAGAACAGCAATAGCCAGCCCAGGCCGGCCCAGTCCACGCGCTTGGGCGCGGAGGGGGATGTAGTGTGTGACACGTATGCCTCGTCGTACCTTGGCGGCCAGCGGACATGCCCGCGGCCGGAAAGGGCGTGACGCTAATCTGTCGAGTGTGAAAATAGCGTCAACGAACGTGGGCGGCGCAGGTATGATGGTGTCAGCGAAACCGTACTGACAGGCACCCTGAACCATGAACCGTCGCAAGAAGATCAACCAGCTGTTGAAAGCGCATGCCAAGAAGGCCAGTGCCAAACTGGCGCCGCGCAAGCCCAAGTACATTTGCAAGGCTGACCGTTTGAAGCTGGAGGCTGAGGCGGGGGAGACCGCTGTCGGAGCGAATGGCTGATGGCATCAGGGCTGTCAGCCCTGATGCGATCCCTGTAGGACCCTCACCTGCCAACGAGGCTCCGCAAAACGGCCTCAACCTGCATAAAACACCGGATCAACGGCGATAATACCGGTGCTCGTCATGGTGCCGCTGGTGCAGGGCCCGCTCATGCCGGCGCTCCCAGTCACGGCGCCGTTCCCAGTCGCGCCGGCGCTCCCAATCCCGCCGGGCCTGCTCGCGCCGCCACTGCTCGCGGCGCCAGTCGCCGCGGCGGTCATGCCAGCGGTCGTCATCATGGGCCAGCAGTGTGTCTGGCTGCGCAGCAGCCACACTGGCTACCCGTGACCAGGGGTTGGCAGCAGGCTGCACCGGTGACTGTACGGCCGGGGCCACCGCGACGGGCGCCTTCATTTGTGTTGCCGATGCAGTGCCCATCGCCGCGAACGAGAACAGGCCGAGCAGCATCAACCTAGCGACATGTATTTTCATGAGCGAAGCCCACCTCTGATACCAATTGAGCCATTTGGCCAGCAGGTGCGCAGCGAACCCTGTGTCGCGTTGCGCTACCTTTCTGTGCCTCACAGATAGACCGGCAATCGGGAAAAAGTTCGCTGCAGCAACAACTTGTAGAGAATTGGCGGTTTACACCGCTACGCAAACACCTCACGCAGATGCGCCCTGTAGCTGTCAAACGCGGCGATGGCACCCACCACCACTTCGGCCTCTTCCTGCTCATCCAGCAGCAGCCCATCCAGCCTGGCAACGAACTCGCGCCAGTGCAGCGCCCGGCCATCCGGGTGCGCTGCCAGGTGGCGGGCGCCGTGGTGCTCATCCAGGCCCAAACGCTGGGTATGCCTGAACAGAAACGCCGCGCCCAGGTTCGAGCCCTCGCTGCAATACAACCAACCCAGCGCCTGGGCCGCACTGGCACAAATCGTTGCGGGCGCTGCCGGCAACGGCAGGCCCAGATCGCGCAGGTCATCCACGACGGCACTGAAGCGCGACAGCTGCATCAGCCCCGGCAACTGCTGGTTGAGTTGCTCGTCCTGGTACAACGCCAACAGGCTGCCGTGAAAGCGATGCTGCACCTGCAGGAAGCGGCCGTAGCGCGCGCGGTCTTCGAAAGGCCGTGCCGCCATCACCAGTTGGTCGACGCTGTCATGGTCGCGGCTGCTGGCCGCCTTCAGGCGTTTGCAGCGGCCCGGCTCCGTGAGGGGGGGAGGTACAACAGTCATTGGCGTATCCATGGCAACGGGCAGTACGCATATGATGCTTGTCGTCCCTGGCCAGCAGCAAGCACCACGCTATGGCCCTAACAGAAAACCGTGGGCGGGCGGGTGCCGTTGAAATCGGTGGGTTGAATATGAACGGGCAATGATCGGCTTAGCCCCGAACAACCTTGTGCAAACCGTTTGCCCGTACCGGCCTCTTCGGGGATGAACCCGCGAAGAGGCCGGTACGGGGTTTACAAGGCAGCCGCCCCGGCCTTGGCCACCTGGGCATCTTGCTCGGACTTGACCCCGGACACGCCAATCGCTCCCACCACCTGGCCATCCACCCGCAGCGGCACGCCGCCTTCGAGGCTGGTCAGCAACGGTACAGTGACGAACGCGGTACGCCCGCCATTGACCATTTCCTCGTAATCCCGCGTCTCTTTGCGCCCTAGCGCAGAGGTGCGGGCTTTTTCCACCGCGATGTAGGCGCTGGCCGGCGCGCAGCCGTCCATACGCTCCAGGGCCAGCGGGTGGCCGCCGTCGTCGACCACGGCGATCGTCACGTTCCATTGCCGGGCCCGGGCCTCGGCGCGGGCGGCGGTGAGCACGCGGGCGACTTCGGCCTGGCCGATCACGAACTTGCTATGCATGGGGGTTCTCCGGGTTCAGGGCTGCTTCGACAATTTCGATCCAGTGCCGCACCGGCGTGCGTCCAGCCCCGTCCAGATGGGCCTGGCAGCCAATGTTGGCAGTGGCAATGACATGCGGTTTACCGCTTTCCAGGGCATTCAGGCGGTTGTCGCGCAGCTGCTGTGACAGGTCCGGCTGGGTCAGCGAATAGGTGCCAGCCGAGCCGCAGCACAGGTGCCCGTCCGGCACCTCGGTCAGAGTAAAGCCCAGGCGCGTCAACAGCGCCTCCACTACACCGCCCAGCTTCAGGGCGTGCTGCAGGGTACACGGGCAGTGAAAGGCCAGGCGCTGCTCGGCGCACAGGCTCAATTGCTCGACTGGCTCATCGCGCAATACTTCTACCAGATCGCGTGACAGGGCGCTGACGCGTGCGGCTTTGGCGGCGTAACGCGGGTCCTGCTGCAACAGATGCCCGTAGTCGCGCACGAACGCGCCGCAGCCGCTGGCGGTTTGCACGATAGCCTCGGCACCGGCTTCGATCGCCGGCCACCAGGCGTCGATGTTGCGCCGGGCCCGATGCAGGCCTTGCTCCTGAGCGTTGAGGTGGTAGTCCACGGCGCCGCAGCAGCCGGCCTGTTGGATCGGCACCACGCTGATGCCCAGGCGGTCGAGCAGGCGTGCAGCGGCGGCGTTGGTGTTGGGCGACAGCGCCGGCTGCACGCAGCCTTCCAGCATCACCACCTGCCGCGCATGGCGTGGCGCGGGGCGTATGCCGGGCGCGCTGACTCGGCTCGGCAGCTTGCCCTTGAGCGCCGCCGGCAGCAGTGGACGCAGAACCTGGCCGCTGCGGGTCAGGGCCTTGAACAGCGCCGGGCGCGGCACCACCGCGCGCAGGGCCTCACGCAACAGGCGTTGAGTGAATGGGCGGGGTACCTGTTGCTCGACCACTGCGCGGCCGATGTCCAGCAGGTCGTGGTACTTCACCCCGGAAGGGCAGGTGGTTTCGCAGTTGCGACAGGTCAGGCAGCGGTCCAGGTGCAATTGGGTGCTGGCAGTGACCGGCTCGCCTTCGAGCACCTGCTTGATCAGGTAGATGCGCCCACGCGGGCCGTCCAGTTCATCGCCCAACAACTGGTAGGTAGGGCAGGTGGCGGTGCAGAAGCCACAGTGCACGCAGGCGCGCAGGATGCTCTCGGCTTCGTCGGCGCGGGCCAGGCGTCGGGACGCTTCGCTCAGGTTGGTTTGCATGGTCTGGCCTCACAGGTCCGGGTACAGGCGGCCAGGGTTGAACACCCCCTGGGGGTCGAGCTGCTGCTTGAGGGCGCGGTGGTAGCGCATCAGCGCATCGGGCAGCGGCGGGCTGCTGGCTGGGCCGGGTGTGTAGAGCGTGGCATGGCCGCCCACCTTGTCAATGTCATGGCGGATGTCCCCGGGCGCTGCCGTGGACTTGAGCCAGCGCTGCGCACCCGCCCAGTCGAGCAGTTGCTGGCCCGGCAGGTCCAGATCGCCGGTGGCCACTGGCACCGACAAACGCCAGAGCGGGGCAGGGTCATCGAAAAAGGCCAGGCGCTGTTCGCGCAAGTCACGCCAGAAACCGCCGTCCAGCACCTCGCCGCCCAGGCGCCGCGCTGCCGACTGCACCGAACCTTCGCCGCCTTCCAGGCGCAAGTACAGCGCGTCGCCGTCATGGCAGGCCGCGCTGATCGGCAACGGCTGCTGGCCCCATTCGGCCAGCTCGGCCAGCGCCTGGTGGCGGCCCATGGGCAGGCGCAGGCTCAGGCATTGACGTGGGCGAGGCAGCACCTTCAGCGACACTTCGGTCAGCAGCCCGAGGCAGCCGAAGCTGCCTGCCATCAGCCGCGAAACGTCGTAGCCGGCGACGTTCTTCATCACTTCGCCACCAAAACGCAGCAGCTTGCCGTGGCCGGTGATCACCCGCGTGCCCAGTACATAGTCGCGCACAGACCCCGCCCAGGGCCGACGAGGGCCGGACAACCCGGCCGCGACCATGCCTCCCAGGGTAGCCTCGTGGCCCAGGTGCGGTGGCTCGCACGGCAGCATCTGCCCGGCCTCGTGCAGGGCCGCCTCGATCTCGCGCAGCGGCGTGCCGGCGCGGGCGGTGAGCACCAGCTCTGTCGGGTCGTAGCTGACGATGCCGCGGTGGCTGCGGGTATCGAGCAGTTCGCCGGCCAGCGGGTTGCCGAGCATCGCTTTGCTGTTGCCGCCCTGTATGCGAAGCGGGGTACCCTGGTGCAGTGCCTGATTGACCTGCTCCAGGAGGGCCTGGCTGATGTCGCGGTCCATGCTCATTCAGAAGCGCTCCAGGTCGGGGAAGGGCAGTTGCCCATGGTGGACGTGCATCGCACCGAATTCGGCGCAGCGGTGCAGGGTAGGGATGTTCTTGCCCGGGTTCAGCAGGCCCTGCGGGTCGAAAGCGGCCTTGACTGCGTGGAACAGGGTGATTTCATCGCTGTTGAACTGCGCACACATCTGGTTGATCTTCTCGCGCCCCACGCCGTGCTCGCCGGTGATGCTGCCGCCCACCGCCACGCACAGTTCGAGGATTTTGCCGCCGAGGGCTTCGGCGCGCTCCAGTTCGCCTGGCAGGTTGGCGTCGAACAGGATCAGCGGGTGCATGTTGCCGTCGCCGGCATGGAACACGTTGGCCACGCGCAGGCCGTAATGCGTGGACAGGTCGCTGATGCCCTTGAGCACCCTGGGCAGTTCGCGGCGCGGGATGGTGCCGTCCATGCAGTAGTAGTCCGGGGACATGCGCCCCACCGCCGGGAAGGCGTTCTTGCGCCCGGCCCAGAAGCGCATGCGCTCGGCTTCGTCGCAGGCCAGGCGCACGTCGCTGGCGCCGGCTTGCGCCAGCAACTCGGCGACCCGTGCGCAATCGTCGTGCACATCGGCCTCCACGCCGTCCAGCTCGCACAGCAGGATGGCTGCTGCGTGCACCGGGTAGCCGGCGTGGATGAAGTCTTCGGCGGCGCGGATCGCCAGGTTGTCCATCATCTCCAGGCCGCCAGGGATGATGCCGGCGGCGATGATTTCGGCGACCGCCCGGCCGGCATCCTCGACGCTGTCGAAACTGGCCAGCAGCACCCGTGCCACCTGGGGTTTGGGCAGCAGCCTGACGGTGACTTCGGTAATGATCCCTAGCATGCCTTCGGAACCGGTGAACAGTGCCAGCAGGTCGAAGCCGGGGCTATCCAGGGCATCGCTGCCCAGGGTCAGGCGCTCGCCCTCGATGGTGAGGATGTCGACCTTGAGCAGGTTGTGCACGGTCAGGCCGTACTTCAGGCAGTGCACGCCACCGGCGTTTTCGGCAACGTTGCCGCCGATGGAACAGGCAATTTGCGAGGACGGGTCGGGCGCGTAGTACAGGCCGTGGGGGGCTGCAGCCTGGGAAATCGCCAGGTTGCGCACGCCGGGCTGCACGCGGGCAAAACGGCCCTGCGGGTTGACTTCGAGGATGCGCTTGAAGCGCGCCATCACCAGCAGGATGCCCTTGGCCAGCGGCAGCGCGCCGCCCGACAGGCCAGTGCCGGCACCGCGTGCGACCACCGGCACGCCACGCTGGTGGCAGAGCCTGAGCAAGGCCTGCACCTGTTCCAGGCGCTCGGGCAGCGCCACCAGCAGCGGCACCGTGCGGTACGCTGACAGGCCGTCGCATTCGTAGGGTTTGAGGTCTTCCTGGCGGTACAGGATTTCAAGGTCCGGCAGCGCATCGCGCAACGCGTGCAGCAGCGCCGTCTGGTCCACGGCGGGTAGCGCGCCATCGACACGTTCGTCGTACAGGATATTCATCGGCTCACTCGGCAACGGTTTTTGTTGTTGTTGGCAAAGCGGTCACCCTTGCAGCCTGCGTGCGCCGGCGGTGTTGGTCGAGAGGCAGAACCAGTGGTCCTACCAGTTCTTCGGCATGGTGCTGGTAATTGATGGGTTTACCGGGCTAGATTGGAAACAGCGGTGCGAGTGGTCCTACCAGTGTGAGGGAGTGCAGTGGGTACTGAAGGCAAGACCAAAGTCGCCGATCAAGTCGCCGAACGAGTCGAGCGGCTGGTTGTTGAAGGCGTGCTCAAGGTCGGCCAGGCACTGCCGTCGGAGCGGCGGCTGGTAGAAAAGCTGGGTTGTTCGCGCTCGGCGTTGCGCGAGGGCCTGCGCATCTTGCGAGGGCGCGGCATCATCGATACCGAGCACGGGCGTGGCTCGTTTGTCGCAGACCTGGCCAGCCAGGCGGGCGCGACGCCTTTGATGCACCTGTTCAACTCGCAGCCGCGCACGTTGTTCGACCTGCTGGAAGTGCGCGCGTTGCTGGAGGCCGAATCGGCGCGGCTGGCGGCGCTGCGCGCCACCGAAGTCGACCGTTTGCTGATCCGCAGGCGCTACGAGGAAATGTTGGCGGCGCATGCTTGCGCAGACGCGCTCGATCCCCGCGAGCATGCCCGCCGCGACCATGCGTTCCATCGGGCAATCAGCGAGGCGTCGCACAACCCGGTGCTGGTGCATACCTTGCAATCGCTCAGCGACCTGACCTTGAGCACGGTGTTTGCCTCGGTCAATAACCTGTACTGCCGGCCGGCGCAGAAGCGCCAGATCGACCGGCAGCATGCGCGGCTGTATCACGCGGTGATGGAGCAGTTGCCCGAACAGGCGCAGCGGGCGGCGCGCGAGCATATCAACGGGATCCGCGACAGCTTGCGCGAGATCGAACAGGAAGAGCAGCGCCTGGTGAGGGCTACCATGCGCATGGATGGTTGGGGGTGATGTTTGCCTGGGCCGACCTCTTCGCGGGTAAACCCGCTCCCACAGGGACGGCGTCGGCCTGAGGGCGGCGGGAGCGGGCCAGCCCGCGAAAGGGCCGGTGCAGGTTTACTCAATGGTCGGCTATGCGGTCATCCTGCGAAAGGATTGCGCGGGCCAGCTCTTCATCGTTGGCCTGCAACCCCGGATGATCCTTGCGGGCCTGTTCCAGCGCAGACTCCACATAGGCGCCGCGGATAGCCCCGCCACTGGCAACAAAGGCAGAGAGCTCGTCACGGGCCGGGATGATCCGTTTGTCGTCCTTGAAGGTCGAGTACAACGAGGCGGAAACACCGGCCGAGGTGGCGACGTCGCCCGCATCGACGCGGGCCAGGGCGGCACCGGCAGGCAGCAGGAGCAGCAGCGCAGGGGCGAGGAGTAGGTGGCGCATGTCGTGTTCTCCAGTAGCGTGAAGCCCAAGGAAATAAACCACTCAGTGAATAAGAGGGTGCAGGAGTGCAGGTAGTTCCCTGGGCTGTGCTGGAGATTGCCGATGCTGCTTTGACTGCAACAGCCCTCTGTAGGAGCGGCCTTGCGTCGCGATGGGCCGCCAAGCGCCCCCCGGTCCCGATCAGGCCAACTGATAAGTGGTCTTGACCCGGGTGAAGAACTGCCGCGCATGCGTACCTTGTTCACGTGATCCCAGGCTAGACGCACCATTGCCGCCAAACGGTACGTGATAATCCACCCCGGCCGTAGGCAAGTTCACCATCACCATCCCCGCCGAACTGTTGCGCTTGAAGTGCTCGGCATGGCGCAGCGACGTGGTGACAATACCGGCGGACAAACCAAACGCTGTGTCTTCAGCCGCAGCGAGCGCTGCCTCATAGTCACCCACCTTGAGCACACTCAGCACCGGCCCGAAGATTTCCTCGCGGTAGATGCGCATGTCCGGGGTGACCTCGGTGAACAGTGCCGGGGTAAAGAAATATGCCCCCGCCTGGTTGTCGATACGCTCGCCGCCACACACCCGCTTCGCACCCTGTTCAAGGCCCGCAGCCACATACGACAGGTTTTGCTCCAGCTGCCGGCTGTCGACCACCGGCCCGATATCTGTGCTGGCCTGCAGTGCATCCCCCACCTTCAGCGCCCGGGTACGTTCGGCCAGGCGCGCGACAAAGGCATCGTGAATGCCTTCGGTCACGATCACCCGCGAGCTGGCGGTGCAGCGTTGGCCGGTGCTGTAGAACGAGCCGTTCAGCGCCACGTCCACTGCCTGCTCCAGGTCGGCATCGTCGAGCACCACCAGCGGGTTCTTGCCGCCCATCTCCAGCTGCACCTTTTTCATCCCTTCGGCGGCCAGGCGAGCGATCTGCCGGCCGGTGTGCTCGGAACCGGTAAAGCTGATGCCATCGACCAGTGGTGAACGAATGATCGTGTCACCCACGCTGCGCCCTGGGCCGATCAGCATGTTGAACACACCAGCCGGCAAACCGGCCCGGGCGATGATCTCGGCCAGGGCCCAGGCCGAGGAGGGCACCAGTTCGGCGGGTTTGAACACCACGCAGTTGCCAAAGCACAGGGCCGGGGCGATCTTCCATGCCGGGATGGCAATGGGGAAGTTCCAGGGGGCGATGATTCCGACCACGCCCAGCGGCTGGGTGAACACATCGATGCCGACGTCCTGGCGCACCGACTGGTACTTCTCACCTTCAGCGCGCAAGGCTTCCTGGGCGTAGAACTTGAACGAGCGCCCGGCGCGGTCCACTTCGCCCAGGGCTTCGCGAACGATCTTGCCTTCTTCGCGGGCCAGCAGCACGGCGAGCTCTTCACGGCGGGCAAGAATCTCGGTGCCGATAAAATCCAGCGCATCGGCGCGCTGCTGCGGGTTGCTGTGTGCCCAGGCCGGCTGCGCCCGACGCGCAGCAGCGATGGCCTGTTCGGTCAGCCGCTGGTCGGCGCGCTCGAAGCGTTCGACCACTTCACCCGGGTTGGACGGGTTGCGGTTTTCCAGGATGTCGGCGCTGCTGCCGAGCGCAACGAAAGTGCCGTCGACGTAGCTGCTTTTGGTAACGAGGGTCATGCGCTGCGGATCCTTTTGGCAGAAAGCTGGCGGGCGACGAAGTCGCTGATGTTGTCCACGGCGCTGTCCATCAGCTGCTGCATGGCGTCTTCGCTGCTCCAGGCGATATGCGGGTTGAGCAGGAAGTCGTCGCGCTCGATCAGCTGGAACAGCGGGTTGCTTGGGTGCAGCGGCTCGACTTCGACCACGTCCAGTGCCACGCCACCCAGGCGGTCTTGCTGCAGTGCCTGGATCAGCGCCGCTTCGTTGACCACACCACCACGGCCGGTGTTGATCACGAGGGCGTCGGGTTTCATCAGCGCCAGTTGCGGCGCATCGATCAGGTTGTGGGTTTCTGCTGTCAGCGGGCAGTTGATCGACAGCACATCACAGCTTTTCAGCAGTTCGGCCAAAGGCCGGCAGTCGGGACCCTGGCGCTGGCCGCCGCGGTCTTCGAACAGCACCTGCATGCCAAAGGCCCGCGCCAGGTGCGCCAGGCGCAGGGCAATCGGGCCGCTGCCGATGATTGCCAGCTGCTTGCCTCGCACATCGCGGATTCGGTGGTTGAAATAGATGTTCTGGTACGGTTTTTCACCGTCGTGCACTTGGCGCATCAGGCGGGCGAACGCGGCCGGGCGGCGGAACAGTTCGAGGATCATCGCCAGGCTGTGCTCGGCCACGGTATTGGCCGCATAGCCTGGTACGCTCGACACTTCGATGCCGTGGGCCTCGCAGTAGTCGACATCGACGATGTCGCGGCCGGTCAGGGCCAGCGAGATCATCTTCAGCCTGGGCAGCTGGCGCAGGTGCTCTTCGCGCAGCGGCACGCTGCAGGTCAGCGCCACGCTGGCGTTCTGCAGGTGTTCCAGCACCTGGTCGGGGTGGGTGTAGGCGAACTGCTGCCAGCTGTGCTCGCAGTCAGGGCGCTTCAGGCGGGTGGAAGGCGCCAGGCCTTCGTCGTCGAGGAAGACGATATGTTCGCTCACGGTGGTGTCCTTATTTCTTCTGCGCCGGGACGTAACCGGCCGGGGCCATGCCGACCAGCTGGCGGGTGATGAAACCGGCGTCCTGGTCGTGGTCTTCCAGCGACTCCTTGCGCACCAGGGCATCGCGGACCAGATGCGCGCCAAAGAAGCGGAACGGCTCGGGTGGCAGCAGCTTCATCTTTTGGTCGACCAGGCCGCAGTTGGCCCACTCGTCGTTGGCGTGGGTGGCCAGCGACTTGATGATGCGGCTGGCGAATACCGTGGTGGCCACGCCATTGCCGGAGAAGCCGATGCCATAGCTGACCGTCTGGTGTTGGTCGAGGTAGCCGAAGTTGGGCAGGCCTTTCATGGCGCGGTCGATCGGGCCGGTCCAGCTGCTGACCACTGGCACCTCTGCGAGCTGCGGGTACAAGCGGCGCAGTTCGGCGGCCACCTGGTCGGCAGCGGGTGAGGGTTTTTCATACAGGTTGCCGATGCGCCCGGCATAGGCGAACTGGCCCAGCGGCTTGCCGAATACCACGCGGCCGTCCGGGGTGTTGCGCCAGTAGTTGAGCACAGTGCGCGAGTCGGTCATGCATTCACCGCCGCTGAAGCCGATGGCATCGAGCTTGGCCTTGACCGGTGCGGTGGCGACCATGTCGCTGGACATGATCGCGATCATCCGGCGCAGCTCGGGGAACTGCGCGCCCCAGGCATTCAGCGCCAGCACCACGTGGTTGGCCTTCACCTGGCCTTTGGCGGTGTGCACCACCGGGTTTTTGCCACGCTGCAAGTGGGTAAACGGCGATTTCTCGAAAATCTGCACGCCCAGTTTCAGCGCCACGCGGCGCAGGCCGCGCGCCAGCATGGCTGGCTGCACGGTGGCGGCGTTGCGGTCGAAGATGCCGCCCAGCACCAGCGGCGAGCCTACACGGCCGCGGATGGTCTGGCGGTCCAGCTCCTGAAACGGGTTGACGTCGAGCTTCTGCAGGCCGTCGGTGAGCACCCGCCAGGAGTTCATCTGCCGCTGGTTGGTGGCGGTCCACAGCCAGCCGTCCTTGCGGTACTGGGCGTCGATGCCGTGTTCCTGGCAGAAGCTGCCGATCTCGTCGATGGCCGAGTCGGCGGCCTCGCAGATGCGCCGGGCCTCCACGTCTCCGCAGATGGTGCGTACCGACAGGTACTTGCCCCACCAGTTGGTGGCCACGCCACCGTTACGCCCGCTGGCACCCGAGCCGCAGCGGTCGCGCTCGACGATGACGACGGTTTTTTCCGGGTGAGCCTGTTTCAGGCGGATGGCCGACCACAGGCCAAGGAAACCACCGCCGACAATGCATACGTCGGCTTGAATCGAGTCCTGCAGGGCAGGGGCCAGGTCGTTGTCCAGGTCAAGCGCCTGGGCATACCAGAATCCACGGTACATGAGGGTGCCTCTGAGCATGTTTGTCTTGTGTCTACATGATGCTCAGCGGGCTGGCAGGGCCGATATTACAGTCATGACAATTGATAGAACGACGCCGCCTTTTGTCATGGATTTCCTATTTGTGGGGATGCATATGATATGACGGACGCAGGGCGCGCTTTAGAATGGCGCTATTGCGGATGTCATGAGGCTTACGTCCATGGTTGCTGAACTACAAATGGAACAGCGCACACAACCGGCGCCAGCGGCCGTCATCGCCGCCCAGGTCAAGCCCGAATTGCGCGTGGGCTTCGTGCTGATGAACCACTTCACCCTGGTGCCGGTGGCCGGGCTGGTGGATTCGCTGCGCTTTGCCGCCGACAAGTCGTTCCGCAGCCAGCAGGTGTTCTGCCAGTGGGACTGGATGACCCTTGACGACCAGCCGATCACCGCCAGCTGCGGCATGCCGATTTCACCGACCAAGCCGCTGAACCTGTTCGCCCAGTACGACTACATCGTGCTGGCTGGCGGCCTGCTGGAAGAAACACGTAACCCGCCGGCATGGTTGCTGGATGCGCTGCGCGAGGTGCATGCGGCCAATATCCCGATCATTGCCCTGTGTTCGGGCTCGTTCGTGCTGGGCAAGGCCGGGCTGCTCGATGGCCGCCGCTGCGCGTTGCACTTCACCTTGCGTGACGAGTTCAGGGAGCGCTTCCCGCTGGCCACGGCGGTGATCGACAAGAGCTATGTGGACGACCGCGGCATCATCACCTGCCCGGGCGGCACCGCCATCGACCTGGCGGCCAACCTGATCCGCAGGCATTGCGGCGCGGTGCGGGCGCAGAAGGGCCTTGAGTACCTGCTGGTGGATGAGCGCGCCGACGAGCAGGAGGGCAAGCCGGCCGGTGACAGTGTGTACCAGAACGACCGCGTGCAGCGGGCGATCAGCTTCATGCGCGCCAACCTCGATGCGTCGATGACGCTCAAGGCCGTGGCCGAAGCAGTGGGCACACACCCCCGGCAGTTGCACCGCGAGTTCGTCGCCAACACCCAGGAGCCGCCTGCCAACTACTGGCGCAAGCTGCGCCTGGACCATGCCCGGCGGTTGCTGGTGAATACCAGCCAGAACATCACCACCATTGCCCTGGCGTGCGGGTTTTCCGATGCTTCGCACTTCATCTTGTGGTTCCGCAAGCAGTATGGCGAGACGCCTTACAGCTTCCGCAAGCGGCGCCATGAAGTGGAGCGGTTTGACTGGCATGGCGACAAGGTGGGGCTGGACCCGGAGTTGTAAGCACCTGGATGGCGTCGACTTGAAACCCTGCACGATCTCTGCAGCAGCAGCCTTGTGCTGCGAAGAAGGCGATACTGCCGAAGCAGGTCGGTTGCCGAATGCCCTCTTCGCAGCACAGGCTGCTCCTGCAGGATCCCGCGATAGCTTGATTGCGCAGGGGATTCAGCGCTGGCCGAAGGCCTGGATCTCGATGCGGTACTCCGGCGCCGCCAAGGCGGCGCCGACGCAGGCTCTGACAGGTGGCTGGTCACCGACCCAGGCGTCATACACCGCGTTCATCGCCGCAAACTCGCTCATGTCGGCCAGCCAGATCTGCACCCGGGTCAGGTTGCCCTTGCCCGCGCCGATCTGCGTCAGCCACTGCTCCAGCTGGGCCAGCACGCAGCGGGTCTGCGCGGCGATGTCACCCGGTTGCAGGGCGACGATGCCCGAGGTTTCGATACGGTTGCCCACCAGCACCATCTGGCTGGCGCGCGGGCCGGGGTTGATGCGTTCGATCATTCGACTGCCTCCTCAGAACAGCACGTAGGTCTTGCGCAGGGTTTCGCGAATGTCCCACACACCCTCGCAGTTTTCCGGGAACAGCACGGCGTCCCCGGCGCGCAGTTCCACCGGCTCGCCACCGTCGGGGGTGAAGGTGCAGCAGCCGCTGATGATATGGCTGAACTCACGGTTTTTCAGGTGTCGGCGGAACACTCCCGGGCTGCTTTCCCACACGCCGATGCTGGCGCCGACAGCTTCGTCGGTCTGGTCCTGGGCGGTGGCCGCCTGGGCAACGGGTTCGCCGATGGGCAGGCGGGCAGGGGCCGGTGCACCCAAGGTGGTGGCGGCTGCATTGCGGACCACGGTAAGGACTTGGCTCATGAAATGGCTCCTTCAGGCTTTACGAGCGACGGGGTTGGTGGTGGATGACCGAGTACCGCTGCCAGCACCCAGGGCGGCGGCCTGCTGCAGGTCGAGCTTGCTGGTCTCGGGGGCCAGCCACCATGAGATCAGTGCGCCGAACAGCGAAATCAGCGCGGCGGCGAACATGGTGTTGGCGACCCCATAACTGGCAAGGGAGATCGGCACCAGGTAGGTCCCCACGGCGGCGCCGATGCGCGACAGCGAGGTGGCCAGGCCAACGGCCGAGGCACGGATCTCGGTGGGGAACAGTTCGTTGGGGTATACGTATTCGAGCACCTGGGCACCCCCGATCAGCACCGCATAGGCGCCGAACAGCACCAGCACGGTAGTAGGCGAGGCGTCCGGGAACGCGCCCAGCATCACCAGCGACATGCCCGACCAGAGGAAACTGTGGATCAGCATCTTGCGCCGGCCCAGGCGGTTGATCAGCCGGGTCGCCAGCAAGCAGCCCAGGGTGAACAGCAAAGTGATGACGATCGAGCCGTAGGCCGCCCAGTCCCCGGTCAGTTGCAGCGCCTGCAAGACCTTGGGGGCAAACGAGTAGATCGCGAACAGCGGGACGATGGCGCAGGTCCAGAACAAAGTCACGAACGCCATGCGCTTGCCATAGCCGGAGTGGAACAGCGACCACACCGACACCGGCTTGTCGCTGACCTGCTCCGGCAGGTCGGCCACGCCATAGTCCGGGCCGTAGACTCTCTTGATCACGGCATCGGCCTCGGCAGTGCGGCCTTTGCTCAGCAGCCAGCGGGGCGACTCGGGGGTGCCGCTGCGCGCCACCAGAAACAACGCACCGGGGATCAGGGCACTGGCCAGTACATAGCGCCAGCCGTCCTCGCCACCCACGCGCAGCAGCAGTTCGCCCACCATGTAGGCCACGGCAGCACCCGCGAACCACATCAGCACCATGGCCGCAAGCAACGGCCCGCGCTGCTTGCGTGGCAAAAATTCAGCCAGCAGCGAGGTGGCGATGGGGTAATCGGCACCGACGGCGATACCGATCAGCAGGCGCCAGGCGAACAACGCCCAGGCCGACTCGACCCAGAACTGCGCTACCGAAAAGCCGACAATGGCGATCAGGTCGACCAGGTAGAGCACTTTGCGCCCGTACTTGTCGGTGAACCAGCCACCGAGAAAACCACCCAGGAAAACCCCGATCAGCGCCGAGGCGGCGATCAGGCCCTCCCAGAAGGCCGACAGTTGCAAGGCGTTGGTGATCTGCAGCATGGCCACGCCGATAATGCTCAGCACATAGCCGTCGAGGAACGGGCCGCCGGCGGAGTAGACGGTGAGCTTGCGGTGGAAGGCATTAAGCGGGGCATCTTCTACAGAGCGTTTGGAAGTGGTCATTTGACTTGCCTCTTGTTGTTATTCACGCGTCAGCGCGGCGGCACTATGGCACCGGGGTTGCGGGGCTCCATATAACGGCTGGGACGAGTCATGGGATGCGCTGGCGAGGTGTGCCGAGGGCTTATGCAAGTTGTCCGGGATGTTCTAGAGGGGAGGGCGGTGGCTTTTCTATGGTGGGCTTGCCCGCGAAGCAGGCGCTGAAGATCCCCCAGAACAAACACAAGAACCCGGGATCCGTTCATGACCCGTCTTCCCTTGCAATCCCTCGACGGCGACCACTACGACGTGGTGGTCATCGGCGCTGGCGCAGTCGGTTGCGCCGCTGCCCGGCAACTGGCCGCGCGCTACCCGCTGTGGCAGATCCCGTTTCGCCCGTTCGACATGTGGCAGCGCCTGCGCTACACCCGCCAAGTGATGCGCTGCCGCGCCGAACTGGTCAAGGACATGCCCGACCACCTCACCAGACACCGCTTCCACGGGTGGCTGGAAGGGGCCACTGGCCTACCGGCGCCACAGCGTGCAGCAGGTTGCCAGCGCGGCAGGATGAGCTGAAGCATTTCGAGGACGATACGGCGCGGGTGTACCGCCAGCTGTAAAGCGGCTCAAGGATCAGCCTTGGGGCTGCGCAGCGCCGCGCGGGCGGCGCTGGACCTCACCGGCCCGGCAAACCAGCCTCACTCATGGCCCTGCACCCCGGCAATATGCCGCCCGGCTACATAGCCAAAGGTAAGCGCCGGCCCCAGGTTGATCCCCCCCGACGGATACCACCCGCCAAACACGCTGGCCATGTCGGTACCGGCCGCATACAGGCCCGGAATCGGCTGATCCGCCTGGTCCAGCACCCGGGCACTGCCATCGGTGCGCAGCCCGGCAAAGGTACCAAAGCAGCCAGGCTTCACCTTCACCGCATAGAATGGCCCATGCTCGATGGGCGCAACGCAAGGGTTAGGGCCCTTGTGGCCGGGGTCGCCCTGCTTGCGGTTGAACGGCGTGGAACCACGGCCAAACGCCGGGTCCTGCCCGTTGCGGGCATGGCCGTTGAAGTTGTTGACCGTAACGCGCAACCCGGCAGCATCGATACCACAAGCTTCAGCCAAGGCTTCGAGCGTGGCGCCTTGCTTGAGGTAGCCGCTGCGTACGTGCGGCCACACCGGCAGTGGCGCCGGGCGGGCATGGCCCAGACCGTAGCGGCGCAGAAAGCGGTGGTCGCAGATCAGCCAGGAGCACACTTCCTCCCCCTGCGGCACCGCCGCGACCATCGCCGAGACATAGTCGTAGTAACCATGCGCTTCGTTGACGAAACGCTTGCCGTTGGCCAGCACCCCGATGATGCCTGGTTTGCCGCGTTCGATGATGTGCGGAAAGTGGCCGACGCTGCCATCGCGGTACGGCACCTGCGATACCGGCGCCCAGGCCACCGCCGATTTCAGGTCGGTAGCCACCACGCCACCGGCCGACTCGCCCAGGCGCAAGCCATCGCCTGAGCAGCCCTTGGGCGGCAGGGCCAGGTTGTCATGGCCGCTGGCATCGCGCGGGAACAACTGCTGGCGCCGGGCGTTGTCGTTGGGGAAACCGCCTGCCGCCAGTACCACGGCCTTGGCGCGGATCAGCTGCTCGCCGTGCGCTGTGGTCACCCACGCGCCGCGTACCTGGCCGGCCTCGACCAGCAGGTGTCTGGCCGGCGCCGACTCCCGCAGCTGCACCCCCAGGTCCTGTGCCGACTTGGCCAGGCGCGCCACCAGCGCCACGCCGTTGACCAGGTGCATCGCCCGGCCGTATCGGGCCAGGTGGTAAAGATGGCAAGCGAAGCGTTTGCACACGTGCAGCAGGGCCTTGGGTGAGCGGGTCATGTTGAGGAACGCCGCCAGGTCGGCACCGGCCATGATCGGCATGCCCATGAACGAGGTTTCGCGCATCGTCCTGCGCAGGCGCGGCAGCAACTCACCGACTTCACGGGCGTCATAGGGCGCCGCGATCACCTGGTGCCCGCCCTGGGCCGCGCCAGGCGTGTCGCCATGCATATCCGGGATGCCATTGCCGTCGGCAAACTGCAGCGCCGTGTGCTTTTCGAAAAACGCCACCATGTGCGGGCAGGCTTCAAGGAAGGCATCGACGCGCTCTGCGTTGTAACCGGCGCCCAATTCATTGCGCAGGTAAGTCCGTGGCTGCTCGATGTCTTCCTCGATGCCGGCCCTGCGCGCCAGCGGGTTGCGCGGCACCCAGGCCCAGCCGCCGGACCACGCGGTGGCGCCGCCGAATACCGGCTCCTTCTCCACCACGATCACCTTCTGCCCATGCCAGGCTGCCGTTACGGCCGCTGCCAGCCCGGCGGCACCTGAGCCTATGACCAGTACATCGCATTCGGTTTCGACGGGGGTGGAAGGCATTGCGTAATCCCTCTTTTATTATTGGAACGTGATTCCATATTCTCTGTGCGGGGCCAGCTGACTTTCAAGGTCAGGTTGCTGGAACCGGGTGAGTAATGGGCGATCACCGGACATTTAACGGGGTCTGGGCTGCAGGGCTATCTGTGATGTGGAATCATCTTCTAGAATCCAAAAAAACTTCAGGGACCTGTGTCATGGCTGGCAGTCAGATCGAACGCGCCTTCAGTCTTGTAGAAAGCCTTACCGGCGAACCGCAAGGGTTGCCGCTGCAAACCCTGGCCGAGCGCCTGGATATCCCCAAAAGCGCTGCACACCGCATGCTTGCCGAGCTGATACGGCTGGGTTATGTGCGCCAGAACCGTGACAACAGCCGCTACCAGTTGTCGGCCAAGCTGGTGGCCCAGGGCTTCCGTTACCTGGCCAGCAGTGGTGCCGACATCATCCAGCCAATTCTCGACCGCCTGGCCCAGGACAGCGGCGAACTGGTGCGGCTTGGCGTGATCGATGGCGCTCGCCAGACTTGGATCGCCAAGTCCCAGGGCGCCCGTTCCGGGCTGCGTTACGACCCGGACATGGGCCGCGACGCCCCGCTGTTCTATACCGCTTCGGGGCATGCCTGGCTGGCCAGCCTGGACGATGAACAGGCCGTGCAGATGGTGCTGCGCCAGGGCATTGCCGACCCTGCGCAGTTCGGCCCGAATGCGCCGCGCTCCACCGATGATCTGCTTGCCTACCTGCAGGGCGCCCGCGAACGCGGCTATGCCTGGGTCGAACAGACCTCGGCAATCGGCACCTCGGCCTTGGCCGCCGTGGTACGCCGCCCGCAAAGTGACGAGGTCATCGGCGTGCTGAGCATCGCCGGGCCCAGTGCGCGCCTGGCGCCAAGCCGCCTGGCAGAGCTGGCGCCGCTGTTGCTGGCAGCCGCGCAAGAGCTTTCGGCGGCCAGCCTGGCCAGTGAGCTGTTTGCCTGATAACGCATTTCCGGTCGATTACCGCACAGTCTGCTCTACGGCTTCTTCTGAAAAGCTGAACTTGGTTCTAAATTGTCAAATGTGAATTGTGGAACAGCGTTTCATAAATTTCTCGACAACAAAGACAAGAGGACAGGCTGTTGAACGCACCCCTTCGTATTGCCTTGATCGGCGCCGGCATCATGGGCCGCCAGCATTACCGGCACTTGCTCAATGTGCCGCAGGCCCAGCTCTGTGCGGTGGCCGATCCGGGCCCGCAGGCCGAGGCCTTCGCCGCCGAATGCGGCGTGCCCTGTTTTGCCGACCACCGCCAGATGCTGGAGCGCGTGCGCCCCGAGGCGGTGATCGTCGCCAACCCGAACAACCTGCATGTCGCCACCGCGCTGGATTGCGTCGAAGCCGGCGTACCGGTGCTGGTGGAAAAGCCTGTGGGTGTGCATCTGGATGAAGTCCGAGCCTTGGTAGAGGCGTCGCGTCGCCGGGCTGTGCCGGTGCTGGTGGGCCACCACCGCCGCCATAACCCGCTGATCGCCAAGGCGCACCAGGTGATCACCGACGGCAAACTGGGCCGGCTGATCAACGTCACCGCGCTGTGGCAGCTGCAAAAACCCGACAGCTACTTTGAAACCCCTTGGCGCCGCGAACCGGGGGCGGGTTTTTTGCTGACCAACCTGATCCATGACCTCGACCTGCTGCGCCACCTGTGCGGCGAGGTGGTACAGGTGCAGGCGTTCACCCGCAACGATGTACGCGGTTTTGCCAATGAAGACAGCGCCGCCGTGCTGCTGCAGTTTGCCAATGGTGCGCTGGGCAGCCTGACCGGCTCCGACGCGGTGGCCGCGCCCTGGAGTTGGGAGCTGGATTCGGGGGAGAGCCCGATATACCCACGCCAGGACGGCCAACCATGCTACCTGCTGGCCGGCACCGAGGGTTCTCTGAGCATTCCCCAGCTCAAGCGCTGGCACTACGCCGAAGCTGGCGCGGGTTGGCACACGCCGTTGTTGCAAAGTGAGGAGCGCGTCCCTGCGGGCGAAGCCTTGACCTTGCAGTTGCAACACTTCGTGCGCGTGGCCCGTGGTGAACAGGCACCGCTGATCGATGCCGCCGATGGCGGCCGCACGCTGGCGCTGATCGAAGCAATTCGCCAGGCCGCGCAAAGCGGTCGGGCCTGCGCGCCTGAACACATTGCCTGACCCGACCTCCCTGTTTTCTGGTGACGATAATGACTGATCGAATTTTCTCCCTGGCCGCCTTGACGGTGCTTGAGCTTTCCCCGCCTGACATGATCGAGGCGGCGGCCCGCGCCGGTTACAGCCATGTCGGCCTACGCCTGGTGCCGGCCACCGAACAGGAGCAGCACTTCCCGCTGGTCGCCGATGCCGACCTGCGCCGGAAGACCCAGGCGCGCCTGCGCGACACCGGCATCAAGGTGCTCGACCTGGAGATCCTGCGCCTGAAGCCGGAAACCTGTGTAGCCGATTTCGAGCCGATCCTGGCGGTGGGTGCCGAGCTGGGTGGCAGCGAATTGCTGGTGGCGGGCAACGACCCGGACGAAGCACGTTTGACTGAACGCTTTGCCGTGTTGTGCGACCTGGCGGCGGGTTACGGTATTCATCCGCACCTGGAGTTCATGCCCTGGACCGACGTGCCTGACTTGCGCCAGGCCATGCGGGTAGTGACCAACGCCGACCGAGCCAATGGCTGCGTGCTGGTGGATGCCTTCCACGTCAACCGTTCTCGCTCGTCGCTGGACGACCTGCTGCAGCTGGCGCCGCAGCGCATGCGCTATGCCCAGCTGTGCGACGTCGCCGGTCCGGTACCGGCCGACATGGACGAGATCCTGCGCCAGGCCCGCAACGAGCGGCGCTTCCCGGGCGAGGGCGATGCCGACCTGGTCGGCTTGCTGCGGGCATTGCCGGCCAGCGTGCCGCTGAGCCTGGAAATCCCTACGCGGCAGTTGCTGGAGCAGGGTATCAGCGGTGAGCAGCGTGCGCGCATGGCGCTGGAGAAGGCCATGGCGGTGTTGGCCTTGGTCTGAAAAGGTTGGGGGATGCGTGGGTCCTGGGGGCGCTACGACTTTGGGGAGTGTCAGGTTTTTTGTGTGCGGGCCGGTAACGGCCTGCCGCACGGCAGGCCTTGATTTCACCAGGTTGGCCTGATGAACCGATCTCCGTACAGAATCGCAAATTGATTCATCGCACTTTTCCAGTCATGCGCCGCTGACCCCCAGTTCGCTGTGATGTTGCGCAGCCCCAGCCAGATCAGTTTGGTCGCCGCGTCGTCGTTCGGGAAGTGACCGCGGGTTTTGATGATCTTGCGTAGCTGAGCGTTGATACTCTCGATGGCATTGGTGGTGTAGATCACCTTCCGGATGGCCGGTGGGAAAGCAAAGAACGGAATCACTCGATCCCACGCCCGTCGCCAGGCAGTCACCACTGTTGGATATTGCGTGCCCCAAGGCCCGCTTTCAAACTCATCCAGTGCCTGTTCAGCCGCCTGGGCGTTGATGGCCTGATAGATCGGTTTGAGAGCCTTGGCCAAGGCTCGACGCTTGTCCCAGGCCGCATAAGCGAGGCTGTTGCGGATCAGGTGGACGATGCAGGTCTGCAGTGTCGTCTCCGGAAATACTGCACTGAGCGCTTCCGGCATGCCTTTGAGGCCGTCGGTTACGGCAATCAGCACATCCTCGACGCCGCGCGTCCTGAGGTCATTGAACACCTTCATCCAGAACTTCGCACCTTCGGTGTTCTCAATCCAGATGCCAAGAATATCGCGCGTTCCATCTGGCAAAACGCCCAGTGCCAAGTAGATCGCTTTATTGCGAACCAAGCCTTCTTCGCGAATTTTGACCCGCAGAGCATCAAAGAAAATGACCGGATACATCGGTTCCAGAGGCCGCTGTTGCCACGCGCCAATCTCCTCCATGACCTCGTCGGTCACGGAACTGATGAAGTCGGGCGAGACCTCTGTTCCATACTGCTCGGAGAGAAAGGCACGGATTTCTCTGACCGTCATACCGCGGGCATACATGGCGATGATCTTGTCGTCAAAACCGGTGTAACGGCGCTCATGTTTGGGGATCAAAATGGGCGAAAAGCTGCCATCCCGGTCACGAGGGATATCCAGCCTTAGCGGGCCATCACCAGTGAGTACCGTTTTGCCGCTCTTCCCATTTCGCTGGTTTGTTTCATCCTCCGGGCGCTGCGCGCCCGGTGGATAGCCCAGGTGATGACCCAGTTCGGCATTCAAGGCTCGCTCTATCAGCGCCTTCTTGAATGCCGCAGAGGCCTCTTCGATGGCTTCTGCGGTCATCAGCGGAACAGCGGAAAACTGTTCCAGCAGCTCTTGCGGAACCTTTGGTAACTCTCGGAGCGGTTTTTTTTTGGTTGGCATACATGCACCTCTTACTCATGTTATGCCCGAACACAAAATTTCTGACACCCTCCGACTTTGACAAATTGCATCGGGCTGACAGGCACTGCACCGCTTGCGGCAAGCACCTGTCCGCCCCGAAGCGCTCCCTGTAGGATCCCCGGCGAAGAGGCCAGGCGACAAAGATGCGGGCGCTATCAATTACCAGGCCATCGCCCGGTCCCACCCCTTCCAGAACAACCACCGCCGCACCTCGCCATGCGCCCCGGTGCCGATCTGCCAAGCCGGCCGCCCGCTGTCCAGCGCAATTACCGAAACAATCCCCGCATGGCTCGCCGCCACCAGCGTACGCCCGTCGGCGCTGACATCCATCGCACTGATGGTCGAACCCAGGTAATGCTGCCAATGCTCATTGCCATCTTCGCCAAATGCCCGCAGGTAGCCATAGGCATCGCCGACGATATACTCGCCGTCGCGCGCGACCCCGGCGTACACCCGTGCACCTTCCTGGATCAACGGGGTACGTGGGTCCTGGCTGTAGTAGTCGGTATCCAGCCCCGGCAGATCGGCCACTCTCACCGCCAGCGTGGCGCCGCTGTAGAAGTGGCAGGCATTGAGGATGACCTGGTCGCCCGCACGGTTGAACAGCGCAAAGTGCGGGTACTCGCTGCAAGGGCCGATTGCGGCCAGTGGTTCGAGTCGGTCATTGAACACCAGGTGCCGGCTGCCTTGCTCACCGGTCACGATCAGCCGGCCATCCACCGAGATTGCCGCATGCTCCATGCTCAGCCCCAGGCTGATGTCTTCCGGTTCGGTGCCTTCGGCCAGTTCATCGAGTACCCGCGCCTGGTGTGGCAGCAGGCGGGTCGCACCCTGGCCGGCCAGCACGAAGATACCCTCGGCACTCACCAGCAGCACCCGCTGGCCATCGGGGAAGGGGATCAGCGCTGTTGGCGTGGGGGGCAAATCGAACGGCTCGAACGGGTAACCGGGCGGCAAGCCCTCCAGCCCCGTGGGCCAGGCCAGGCGCTGGACCTGCGGACCGCCCCAGCCATCGGTCACACGCACGCCCTCGGCATTGGCCAAAGCGAAATAGCGCCGAGCGGGGCAACGGCCGAAGTGGTCTGTGCCGATCACCGGGGTCACCCCGTGCTGGTCGATTCGCACCACCTGGCCTTTCTCATGCGGCATGCCGATGCGGGCCAGCAGGCTGCCGTCCTCCAGCAGCAGGACGTTGCCGATGCCTTGGCCGTGTTCATCGAGCAACGGCACCAGGGGGTGGTGCGCAGGGGGCCAGGCCTGGCGGAAGGCCTGGCGCTGTTGCGCGTCGACGCCAGGGCGGTTGGCTGCCTGCAGGGCCGCCTGCCAGGCATCCAGCAGGTGCCCGGTGGCCGGCGGCTGCGGCGCCTCGAGGTTGTCCCAGCCTTGCGCGCGGCCCTGCGCGACGTAGTCGTTGACGGCCTGGGCATAGGCGATGACCGCCTGCTGCCACTGCTGCTGGGGGTGCTGCTTGTCCATGAGTGGATCGGGCTCCTTGTTGCAAACGCGTTTCACACAAAGCGCTCATGGTACTCCTTCTGCCTGCCTTGCGGTTGTGAGCCCCCGGCTTGACGCGTACCATGCCGGCCATTCCTATCCATAACAAAGCGTACGTCGTCACCCCTGCAAGCGGGTGGTCGGCGTGCGACCTGTCGCCTTGTGCGGAGAAGCGGTTTCCACCATGAACGGACCCATACCCACCCACCTGCCGCCGACGGCGGGCAGCGGCAGCTGGCTGAGCGTGATCGCGCTGGCCTTGGCTGCCTTCATCTTCAACACCACCGAATTCGTTCCGGTGGCGTTGCTCAGCGACATCGGCCGTAGCTTCGACATGAGCACCGCCCAGGTGGGCCTGATGCTGACCATCTACGCCTGGGTGGTGGCGCTGGCCTCGCTGCCGATGATGCTGCTGACCCGCAATATCGAACGGCGCCGCCTGCTGCTTTTCGTGTTCCTGGTATTCATTGTCAGCCACCTGCTGTCGTGGCTATCGCAAAGCTTTGCCATGCTGCTGGTCAGCCGTATCGGCATTGCCCTGGCGCACGCGGTGTTCTGGGCCATCACCGCCTCGCTGGCGGTGCGTGTGGCGCCACCGGGCCAGCAGGCCAAGGCGTTGGGCCTGCTGGCCACCGGCACCACACTGGCCATGGTTCTGGGCATTCCGCTGGGCCGTGTGGTGGGCGAGGCCCTGGGCTGGCGCATCACCTTCCTGAGCATTGCCGGGGTGGCGCTGGTCACCATGCTGTGCCTGATGAAATCGCTGCCGCTGTTGCCCAGCCAGAATTCGGGCTCGCTGCGCAGCCTGCCGATCCTGTTCAAGCGCCCGGCGCTGGTCATTACCTATGTGCTGGTAACCCTGGTGATCACCGCGCAGTTCACCGCCTACAGCTATATCGAGCCGTTCGCCCTGCACGTGGCGCAGATCAGTGGCGAGCGCACCACGTTGTTGCTGCTGCTGTTTGGCGGTGCCGGGGTGTTCGGATCGGTGCTGTTCAGCCGCTACAGCGACCGCTTCCCCCAGGGTTTCCTGGTCGGCTCGATCGGCCTGCTCGCCGCGTGCCTGCTGTTGCTGTGGCCAATGTCGGGCAACTTCTATCTGTTCGCTGCGCTGAGCATGTTCTGGGGTGTGGCGATCCTGAGCTTCAGCCTGGCGTTGCAGGCCAAGACCCTGAAGCTGGCGTCCGACGCCACAGACGTGGCCATGGCGCTGTTCTCGGGCATCTACAACATCGGCATCGGCGGTGGAGCGTTGTTGGGCAGTATCGTCAGCAGCCAGACGGGCGTGGCGCATATCGGCCTGGTGGGGGGGAGCGTGGCGGTGGTCGGGTTGCTGCTGGCCGTTGCCAGCATCCGCCGGTTTCGGGAGGCGGTAAGCAGCTGAACACCCCCCTCGCCAATCGATAGCCCTCAGCCCCTGTCAGCGCGGCTTGCGCAGCGCCGCATGCTGGGGGTTGAAGGTAACTACCGCCAGCAAGCTGAACAACACGGTCAACCCCAGGCACACCACCAGCGCCAGCAGGTTCAGCCGCTGATACAGGGCAAAACGCACCAGCTCCACGGCATGGGTAAAGGGGTTGAGCGCACACAGCCAGTACAGCCACTGGCTGGCCTCGCGCATTTTCCACAACGGGTACAACGCCGAAGACAGGAAAAACAGCGGGAAGATCACGAAATTCATCACCCCGGCAAAGTTCTCCAATTGGCGGATCGCGTTCGACAGCAACAACCCCAGGGCGCTGAGCATCAGGGCCACCAGCAACAACGCCGGCAGCGCCAGCAGCAACCCGCCAGCCGGTGGCTGCACGCCGTACAACCAGGCGATGGCGAGAAAGGCATACACCTGCAGCAGCGAAATCAGCGAGGTTGCCAGCAGCTTGCTGGCCAGCAGGAACGGCCGTGGCAGCGGGCTGGTCAGCAGCACCCGCATGCTGCCCATTTCCCGGTCATATACCATCGACAACGAGCCCTGCATGCCGTTGAACAGCAGGATCATGCAGGCCAGCCCGGGGATGATGTACACCTCGTAGGGGATGTAGCTGTCATAGGGCTCGATGATCGCTATGCCCAGCGCCGCGCGAAAGCCGGCGGCGAACACCAGCAGCCACAGCAGCGGGCGCACCAGGGCGCTGAGCAAGCGCGTGCGCTGTAGCACGAACCGCAGGCATTCGCGTTGCAGGATGCCATTGAAACATTGCCAGTAAGCGTTCATCGGGCATGGGCTCCTGAGGGCGTGCTGGTCAAGCAAGCAAAGGCGTCATCGAGGTCGCCACCGTGCGCCAGGCTCAGGCTATCGGCCGTGCCGCTGGCCACCAGGCGCCCCTGATGCAGGATCAGCAAGTCATCGTGCGGTTGTACTTCGTCCAGCAAGTGGGTGGTCCACAACACGCTGAGGTCGTGTTCCCGGCACAGCTGCCGCAGGTGCTGGTTGAGCGCCAGCCGGCTGGCCGGGTCAAGGCCGACGCTGGCTTCGTCCAGCAACAGCAGGCGCGGTTCATGCAGCAGCGCACGGGCGATTTCCACCCGGCGCCGATGGCCGATGTTCAGCTCGCGAACGCGGTCCCGGCGGCGTTCACCCAGGCCCTGGCGGGCCAGTTCGGCGTCCACCCGCAGGCTGCTCTGACGCCGCGACAGGCCGTGCAGCGCCGCGTGGTAGCGCAGGTTCTGCTCGACGCTGAGGTCCAGGTCCAGGGTGCTTTGCTGAAACACCACCCCCAGCTGGCGCAAGGCCGCGCGTGGCTGGTCGCGCAGCGAGCAGCCACCCACGCGGATGTCGCCTTGTTGCAGGTCGTAGAGGCGTGTCAGCAGGGCGATCAAAGTCGACTTGCCCGCGCCGTTCGGGCCCAGCAACGCGGCAAATCGCCCGGGCGCCAGGCTGAACCCGACCTGTTTGAGCGCCTCGCGCGGGCCGTAGGCGAAGCTCACGTCACTGACCTCAAGGGCGTTCATGGCGTGACCACCACGCCCCAGGGGTAGCGCCCGACCTTCACCGACTTGAGCACCTTGAGGCTTTTGGTATCGATTACCGAAACATCGCCGCTGACCCCGTTGGTGGCCAGCAACTGACTTTGGTCGGGGGTAAACGCCAGCTGCCAGACCCGTCGGCCGACCAGCAGGTAGTCCATTACCTCGTAGGTGCTGGCATCGATCACCGCCACATGGTTGGCCGGGCCCAGGGCAACGAAGGCGTACTTGCCATCGCCACTGAGCTTGATGCCCACCGGCTGCACTTTGTCCGGGTGCACACCCTTGATCTGGAAGTTCAGGGTTTTCAGCACCTGGCGCGTGGCCACGTCGAGGATGGTCACCGTGCCGCCGATTTCCGCCGAAGCCCACAGCCGCGACCCGTCCTGGTTGAACTCGACAAAACGCGGCCGCTGATCGACCAGGGTGCTCTCGGCCAGGGCCTGGGTGCTGGTGTCGATCCAGTGCAGCATGTTGGTGGTTTCGCTGGTGTTGACCGCCCACTTGCCATCCGGGCTCACCGCCATGCCTTCGGGTTCGATGCCGACGTCGATCTGCCCCAGCACCTTGTCGGTCACGGTGTCGATCACCGTTACCAGTGCGTCGTCCTCGTTGGACACGTACAGCCACCGGTCGTTGGGGTGCAGGGCGAATTGCTCGGGGTCCTTGCCGGAGGGCAGTTCCTTGATGATCTTGCGGGTGGCCACGTCCATCACCTGCACCCGGTCCGAGTCGCTGGCGCAGATGTACAGCAGCTTGTTGTCGTGGGACAGCAGCAGGCCGCGCGGGCGCTGGCCGACCGGCAGGGTCTCGGTGACCTCCATGGTTTGCAGATCAATCAGGCTGAGGCTGTTGTCCTTCTCGTTGGAGACCCAGGCGGTTGCAGCTATGGCATGTCCGCTGGTCAGTGCCAGGGCGCCCGACAGCAGGCTGGGGTACAGCAGGGCCCGGTGGAAGAGGGAGCGGCGCATGGCGAATTCCTTGTTGTTGTGGTTATCGGGTCAGGGGTAGCTGCAGGTCACTTCGGGTTTGTCGTAGCCCAGGCTGTCCATCTCGTTGAACGGGTGCAGGAAGCCCTCCTGCGGCGAGGTACTGACCAGGGCGCGCGGCTGCACCAGCGGGATCGGTTGGCGCAGCTCGCCGTTCCACGGCCGGTAGCTGAGCTTGCGGCCCTTGAATCCGTCCAGCGGCAACTGTTCGCTGAGCAGCAGTTGCTGCAGTGCGCGTGGCTCGGCCTGGCGCAGTTTGCTGACAGCGCTGGCGATGCTGCGCACGGCCATCCAGGCGGCGAAATCGCGGTCGTTCATCCAGCGCCCGGCCTGGGCTTCGAAACGTTTTTGCAGCTGCGCCGCGCCAAAGGTTTCCACGGTCTTGTGCCAGCCGGTAGGTGTCAGGCCCTGGGTGCCGGCCACGGGGCGTGGGTACCAGGTCTGGTAGGGCAGGTACTCACCGAAGTCGCCGCGCTCGTCGGCCACCAGCACCACGTCGTATTCGGCGGTCTGGGTGAACAGCGGCATGTCGGCCTGGGCGCTGCGGCGCTGGTCGTTGTCGAAGGTCCAGGTTTTTTCCGCCACCAGCTGCACGCCAAAGCGTTTTGCCGCGCGGCGCAGGGCGGCGGCGTAGGCCTGGTCGTCCTCGGTCTGCCCGACCACCAGCAGCGCCCGCTGCCATTTGCGCACTACCAGCAACTGCACCAGCGCATCAGCCAGCATGGCCCGGCCCGGCAAGCTGTGCAGTACATTGCCCAGGCACTGGTTGCTGCGCAGGCTGTCGTCGGGGCTGCCGGCGTTGAACAGCAGGCTGTCGGGCAGGGCCGCAGACAGCGCGCGCAGGCTGGCGGCAGGGGCGTTCACCACGAACAATCGCAGGCCCTGGTCATGCTGGGCCTTGGCGGCCTGCAGCAGCGCGGCGGGGGTGTCGAGATTGGCGCGGGTCAGGTGGAACGCTTGCTGCAGAAAGCGCCCGGTGCTGTTGCTGTCGACGATCGCCAGCTCGGCACCCTGCAGCCCGGCATCGGCGGGCTCGGGGATGATATTGGACAGCAACGGGCCTGGGTCGGGGCGGTAGCCAAGGTAGCCGATGCCAACTTGCAAAGCGGCTGCAGCCTGGCCCGCAACCGCGGGCGCCAGGTCGACAGACAGTGTCGCGACCAAGGTCAGCAGGCAGGTCAGGGCAAGGCGGGCAGGCTGGTGCATGACACACTCCACGGCAGATGGCGCCAGCATAGGAAGCCCGCCGGGAGCGGGAAATATGCAGAAAGTACCGCTCGGCCGGTACCAAGGTAGTAATTCGCCACGCATGCCCCGGTTTTACGATGGTCCCAGCGCCCCTGAGGAGACCCTGCCCATGCGCCTGATCAACCTGACGGCCCTGTGGCGGATCAACCTTTGTGTCACCCTGTGCTTCGCCCTGCTGACGCTGGCCTGTGCCGGGGTGCTGCTGCACCAGGCGGTGGCGGATGTCGAACGTGAGTTACAGTCCGCCGAAGCCGTAGTGGCCTACCTGGGTGACACCGCCGAACGTGACCCGGCAAGCCTGCAGCCACGGTTGACCCAAAGCCTGCGCCATGTGCGGGTGCACTGGCTGGCGGCGAACCAAACGGCGCGGCTGCCGCAGGAGGCGGGGTTGGATGCCTGGCTGGGCCGCCAGCTGATTGGCGAGCGCCACCACAGCACTCGGCTGCTGAACCTGAAGGACGGGCGCCGGGTGTTGATTGCCGTCGACGCGCGGGATGAGATCGACGAGGTCTGGGAAGCCCTGTTGCAACTGCTGGGCCTGTGTGGCGTGGCTTTGTTGTTGAGCCTGGTGAGCATCCGCTGGGCGGTGCGGCGGGGCCTGGGGCTGCTGGATGAGCTGTTGCAGGCCTTGCGCCAGGTGTCGGGTGGGCAATTGACTGCGCGATTACGCGAGGCGGGCCTGCCCGAGGCTCGGCAACTGGCTGAGCACTTCAACCACATGACGGCCTCATTGGCGCAGGCCCGGGCCGACAACACCCAATTGACCCAGGCGTTGCTGGCCGTGCAGGAGCAGGAACGCACCCAGCTGGCGCAGGCCCTGCACGATGACCTGGGGCAATACCTGGCGGGTATTCGCGCCCAGGGCTGCCTGCTGCGCCTGTCGGCCGAACAGCCCACGGTAGTGCAGCAGACCGCGCTGGCCCTGGAACTCAATTGCGAACGCCTGCAACAGGGCTTTCGCGCACTGGTGCACGACCTGTATCCGGTGGCCTTGCAACACCTGCCCCTGGCCGAAGCCTTCAGCTTGCTGGTGAACCGTTGGCGGGCCAGCCAGGGCATCGATTGCCGCTTGCGGATCGGCGAGCAACTGCCGCTGCTGCCCGATTCGAGCAGGACGCATCTGTATCGGCTGCTGCAGGAGGCGTTGACCAACGTTGCCCGGCATGCGGGCGCCAGCCAGGTGCGGATACGCCTGCAACGCTGCGGCAATGGCTTGCGCCTGTTTGTTCGCGACAATGGCCGCGGTGCACGCCAGCCCCAGCGACCTGGGGTAGGCCTGCATTCGATGGCCGAGCGTGCCCGCAGCCTGGGCGGGGAGCTGCGAATCCTCAGCCGCCCCGGTAGCGGCTGGGCGCTGGCCCTGACTATTCCCGAGGAGGTTCGATGAATATTGTCCTGGTCGATGACCATGCCGTGGTTCGCCAGGGTTATGCCAGCCTGCTGCGCGCCGTGTTGCCAGCGATGCAGGTGCGTGAGGCTGCCAGTGGCGAGGAGGCGCTGGCGCGGGTACAGGAGCAGGTGCCCAACCTGGTGATCATGGACTTCGGCCTGCCGGGCATCAGCGGCCTGGAAACTACCCGCCGCCTGCGCCAGCGCCTGCCGCAGCTGCGCGTGCTGTTTTTCAGCATGCATGACGAATTGCCGTTGGTGCGCCAGGCGCTGGAGGCGGGGGCCTCGGGCTACCTGACCAAGAACTCGGCGCCCGAGGTGCTGATCGAGGCGGTGCAGCGGGTGCTGGCGGGGCATGCGTACATTGAGCAGCCGTTGGCTACGCAACTGGCCTGCGCTTCACAGCATGGGGAAAGCGACCCGAGGCTGCAGCGCATGACTCAGCGTGAGCTGGAGATTTTTGTGATGCTGGCCAAGGGGACACCGGTGCGGGTAATCGCCGAGCAGTTGTGTATCAGTGCCAAGACGGTGTCCAATCATCTGACTTTACTCAAAAGCAAGTTGCAGGTCGGGTCGCACGCCGAGCTGGTGCATCTGGGCATTGATCTGGGGGTGGTGAGGGTGGCGGGGTGAATGGAGCCCCGCGCGGCGCTCGATCGTACAGGCGCAGAAAATGCCAGGACGACCACCCGTTCAATCATCCCAACTGTCAGGACACCCCCTGCACCCCTCCATATCGGCCTCCTGAAAATTCCCATAATGCTGCCGCGCCCCACGCAAATCGGCATTCCCCAGGTTGCTCTGGCCAAACTTGGCCTCCTGCAGGTTGGCATCCCCAAGGTTGGCACCTTGCAGGTCAGCCTTGCTCAACCAGGCCATTTCCAGGTCCGCCGCCTGCAGGTTGACCTGCTGCATCTTTGCCCCTGACAGCCTGGCAAACTGCAGATAGGCAGCGCTGAGGTCGGCCTTGGCAAACTGTGCACCCTGGGCGAACAAGCCCCAGCCCTGAATGGCCACCAGCCTGCTATTGCTCAGGTCGGCCAGGCGCAGGTTGCTCTGCTGCAGGCTGGCACGGGTCAGGTTGGCGCCCTGCAAGCGGGCCTTTTCCAGATTGGCCAGGTCCAGCCTGGCGTGGCGCAGGTCGGCATCGCGCAGGTCGGCACCGGCCAGGTTCATCTTGCGCAGGTCCTGGTTGGCCAGGTTGGCGCCGCGCAGGTTGGCGCCCGGGCACTGGCTGGCTTCGGCGATGACGCAGCCATTGATGGTCAGTGGGGTGTCATCGCCGGCGTCGCCACTGGTGACGGCAACGGCAGGGGCGAGTACCAGCAGCAGGGCAAAGGGCAGGTAGTTCATGGCAGAAGGCTCTTGGCGAATGAGGGCAGGTGCGGGGAGCGGCCAGCCACTCCCCGCAGGCGGTCAACGTTGTGCGGTTTTGGTATCCCAGCTCGGGATCTTGAACACCCAGAACGAGCCACCCTGGGCCACCGGTTTGGTCAGTTCGGCCATGTCGCCGCCCCACAACGGCACCGCGCCGCCATAGCCTACGGTGACGCCGATGTACTGCTCGCCATCCTGCTCCCAGGTGATCGGCGGCGAGACGATGCCGCTGCCGGTCTGGAACTTCCACAGCTCCTTGCCCGTCTTGGCATCGAAGGCCTTGAAGAAGCCGTCGCCGGTGCCGGTGAACACCAGGTTGCCCTTGGTCGCCAGCACGCCGGCCCACAGCGGCAGGTGCTCCTTGTGCTCCCATACCAGCTTGCCGGTGCTCGGGTCCATGGCGCGCAGGGTGCCGACGTGGTCGTCGTACATGCGCTTGATGCGAAAGCCCATGCCCAGGTAGGCCGAGCCTTTCTTGTAGTTCACTTCCTCAGTCCAGTATTCCTCTTTCCACTGGTTGCCGGGGATGTAGAACAGGCCGGTGTCCTGGCTGTAGGCCATGGGGTTCCAGTTCTTGCCACCCAGGAACGGTGGCGACACTTCCACCGGCTTGCCCTTGGTTTCACCCGGTAGCGGTTTGGCCGGGCGCTGGCCGGGGTTTTCCACCGGGCGCCCTGTCTTCAGGTCGATATGGCTGGCCCAGGTGATGTTGTCGACGAAGGGGAAGGCGTTCTGCAGTTTGCCGTTGTTGCGGTCCACCACGTAGAAGAACCCGTTACGGTCGGCGTGGCCGGTGGCCTTGACCACCTTGCCGTCCTTGTCCTTGTAGTCGAACAGCACCAGTTCGTTGTTGCCGGAGAAGTCCCAGGCATCGTTGGGCGTGTGCTGGTAGAACCACTTCACTTCACCGGTGCTGGGGTCCACCCCGACCTGGCCGGAGGTGTACAGGCTGTCGAAGTCGTGCGGGTTGCCGTCCTTGGCGGTGCGCGCCCAGGTGTTCCAGGGGCCGGGGTTGCCGGCGCCGACGATGATGGTGTTGCTCTCGGGGTCGAAACTGGCGCTTTGCCAAGGGGCACCGCCGCCGTGGCTCCAGGCTTCGACCTTGCCGGTTTCGGTGGTGGGGTCGTCCGGCCAGGAGGGCGCCTTGATGTCGCCGGTGGGGGTGCTGTCCTTGCCGTTCAAGCGGCCCATGTGGCCCTCGACGAAGGGCCGCATCCACACCTCGTCACCGGTGTCCGGGTCGCGGGCGAACAGCTGGCCGACCACGCCGAATTCATCGCCGGAACTGCCATGAATCAGCAGCACTTTGCCGCTGGTCTTGTCCTTGATCAGCACCGGGGCGCCGGTCATGGTGTAGCCGGCGCTGTGGTCGCCGAACTTCTTGTTCCACACCACCTTGCCGGTACGTTTGTCGAGGGCGATGAGCCGCGCGTCGAGGGTGCCGAAGTAGATCTTGTCGCCGTAGATGGCGGCCCCACGGTTGACCACGTCGCAGCACGGGCGAATGTTGTCGGGCAGGCGGTGATTGTAGGTCCAAAGGCGTTTACCGGTTTTGGCATCGAGGGCGAACACCCGCGAGTACGAGCCGGTGACGTAGACCACGCCGTCGCTGACAATGGCCTGCGATTCCTGGCCGCGCTGCTTTTCGTCGCCGAAGGAATAGGACCAGGCCGGGGTCAGCTTGAATACGTTCCGGTCGTTGACCTGGGCCAGCGGGCTCCAGCGTTGGGCGTTGGTGCCCATGCCGTACTGCAGCACGTCCTGGGTGGTCAGGTGATCATTGGCGATGTCTTCCCAGGTCACGTTCTTGCTGGCAGGTGCGGCAGGTGCAGTGGCGGCCACGGCGAGGTTGCCCAGGGCCAGGCTACCGGCCAGCAGCAGGGCCCGCACGCTCAGGGCCAGAGGGGAAAGGGCGGGTAGCGTTGTTATTGTCATGGTTGCAGTTCCCTGTGGAGTTTTGGCCTGCACAGGGTGCGGCGGGGCGGCCGTGGCCGGATACGGAAAATTTCCCGCGCTTGTCGGGAAGAGTTCCCGAACGCCACCTCAATTGGCCCTTCGCCGCAAGCCCTACTACCAAGGGAGGAAGGCCCGGCCACCAAAGCAGCATTCGGCTGCCTGCGGGCTGTTTCTAAGATGGCGGCACAGCCTCTGTGGTTGAGGCTTTGCGTGCAATGGTGAGGGCATAACAATGACAACAGAACGCAATGTCTTGCTGGCTGCCGGGCTGCTGCTTGGCGCCGTGCTGAGCGGTACCGCGTGGGCCCATGGCAACGTGGTGCCGCAGGCAGTGGAGACCAACGGCCTGACCCCGATCAAGGACGCCGGGGTGAGCCTGGACGGCGACGGCTGGGCGGCGGTCAACCCGTACCGTGCCTCGCCCGAGCACGACAAGGCCGTGGAAATCGGCGCCTCGGCCTACAACCAGAACTGCGCGGCCTGCCATGGCCTGGAAGCCAAGTCTGGCGGCATTGCCCCGGATTTGCGCCTGCTCGATGTGGGCGACGCCGGCGATGAGTGGTTCGTCGAGCGGGTACGCCATGGCGCGGTGCGTGACGGCCGGGTGTACATGCCGAAGATGGCTGACTATCTGAGCCAGGAGGCCCTGTGGGCGGTGCGCACCTACCTGGACAGCGTGCACGTCGAGGAGTGACGGCCATGCGTCTGCTGGCAGTGCTGTTGGGTGGCCTGCTGCTGTGTTGCGCGGCGGCCCAGGCGCAGGTGCGCAACTACGACGCGATCATCGCCGCCGGCGAGCTGAAAGTGGCGGTGTACAAGGATTTCGCCCCCTACAGTTTCGACGACCACGGCCAGCCGCGCGGCGTCGATGTAGAGCTGGCACAGGCCCTGGCCACGGCCCTGGGCGTGCGCCTGCAGTTGATCTGGGCACCGCCCGGAGAAAAGCTCGACGACGATTTGCGCGACTATATCTGGCGCGGCAGCCCGCTGCGCCAGCAGCAGTTGGCCGACCTGATGATGCGGGTGCCCTACGACCATGCCTATGCGCAGAAGCGCAACGAACTGGGCGAACTGGAAAACGCCCAGGTGGTGATGTTCGGCCCCTATCAGGAAGAACGCTGGCAGGTCGCCTACGACCGCCGTCGGCTGGCCTCGGTGGCCAGCGTCGCGGTATTCCAGCAGCACCCCATCGGGGTGGAAGTGGACAGCGTGCCATCGTTTTACCTGACCTCGGTGTTCGACGGCATGCTCAGCGCCAGGACGCATCATTACCCCACTGTGCAGCAGGCGTTTGCCGCGATGCAGGCCGGCCAGGTAGACGCGGTGATGGCGATGCGCGGGGAGGTGGACTGGCAGTTGCACCAGGCGGCCGACCCCCAACTGGTTCTGGCGGAAAACGCCTACCCGAAGCTTGGCAAGCAGGCCTGGGAAATTGGCATGGCGGTGCATGAAAGCAACCGGCAGCTGGCGTATGCCGTGGAGGAGGCGCTAGAGGCGCTGATCCGGGATGGGCGGATGAAAGCCATCTATGCCAACTACGGCCTGCGCTACCAGACTCCGGAAATGTATCAATAGTGCTTGCAGCACCTTTGTGGGAGCGGGCGCGCCCGCGAACACGGGCGCAGCCCGTGCCATCCACCGCGCTGCCTGATTCGCGGGCATGCCCGCTCCCACATTAACCATGCCGGCTCAATGGATAACGGTTTCATCAAGGAGTGGCCGATGAACTGGCGAGTAACGTTACTGCTGGCCTGCTGGATGCCTTGGGCAGTCGTGGCCGGCGAACCGAGTGCCAAGCCGGACCCGGTACCCTCGGTCATGTGGGACTTCTACCACAAGCAGCTGCTCGGCCAGGCGGCATTCGTCTTCGATGACCGGGTCAAGCTGCTGGCGCCGCCCTTTGCCGAGGACGCGCGCCAGGTACCGCTGGAAATCGACGCCCGGGCGTTTACCGGCGAGGTGGTGCGCATCCTCGCCTGGGCCGAGCTCAACCCGCTACCGCGGATTGTCGATTTCCAGCCCGGCGAGCGCGTGCTGCCGTGGTTGTCGATCCGCATCCGCATCGAACAGGCCACGCCGCTGCGCGCTGCGGTGCTGACACGTGACGGCTTGTGGCATGTCGGCTCGACCTTGATCGATGCCGCCGGCGGTGGCTGTACCGCACCCAGCGTGGTCCGCACCCAGCCCGGCTGGGAGGAGCACCTCGGCGAGGTCCTGGGCGGGCGCTACCCGCGTGGCGACAGCAGCCGCCTGCGCCTGCAGGTGGCCCACCCGATGGACAACGGCCTGGTCAGCGGTATTCCCGAATTCTTTCTCAACCATGCCGAGTTGCAAGACGCGGACGGCCAACGCATGGCCAGCTTGGAACTGTACCCGGCAGTCAGCGAAAACCCCAACCTGGGTTTCGATATCCAGGGCACTGGGCCGACCCGCCTGTTATTGCAAGACAACAGCGGCAACCAGTTCGAAGCGGCGGTGCCCTGAGCGCGTTGCCTGAGTTAACCCCCTGCCCGGAGGCGCCGTCATGCGTTGGATCCTGCTGTTGCTGTTGTGCCTGGGGCTGCCGGCCCATGCGGACCTGGATTACCGCCTCATACCCCGGCAGATCGCCCAGGGCACCTGGCTGCTGGAAGGCAGCACCGACAACTTTGCCAAGGCCAATGGCGGCAATATCGTCAACACCGCGTTCATCGTCACCGACAGCGGTGTGGTGGTGATCGACAGCGGGCCGTCGAAGCGCTATGGCGAAGCCTTGCGCCAGGCTATCGCTGCCACCACCGACAAGCCGGTGCTGGAAGTGTTGCTGACCCATCATCACCCCGACCATGTGCTGGGCAACCAGGCCTTCGCCGATGTACCCATTGGCGCCCTGGCCGGCACTGGCGACCTGTTGCGCCAGCAGGGCGAGGTCATGGCCGAAAACATGTACCGCCTGGTGGGCGACTGGATGCGGGGCACCGAGGTGGTGCTGCCGACCCGGGTGCTGGAACCTGGCGTCCATGAAGTGGGCGGGCATCGGCTGCGGTTGCTGGCGCTGGGTGGGCATACCGGTGCCGACCTGGCAATTCTCGATGAGAAGACTGGCGTGCTGTTCGCCGGTGACCTGGTGTTCTATGAACGGGCGCTGACCACCCCTAACAGCCCGGGGCTGGATGTGTGGCTGAAGGACCTGGACACCTTGCAAGCCCTGCCCTGGAAGCAGCTTGTGCCCGGGCACGGTCCGGTGGCCAGCGATGCGCGGCCGTTTGTGCAGATGCGTGATTACCTGGGCTGGCTGGATGGGCTGATGCGCGACGGCGCGGCGCGTGGCGATGACATGGCCGAGGTGATCCGCAGCCCCATCCCCGAGCGCTTTGCCGGCATCAGCCTGACGCGTTATGAGCTGATTCGCAGTGTCAGCCACCTTTATCCCCGCTACGAGCGACAACAACTCCAGCGCGTCGATACCAAACCCTGACGCGGTCCCCTGTAGGAGCGGCCTTGCGTCGCGATGGGCTGCGCAGCAGCCCCAAAATTTGCGCATCATGCAAGATTGCCGGGGCCGCTGCGCGCCCCATCGCGACGCAAGGCCGCTCCTACAGAGGACCGCGCAGGGTAGCTGCTACCAACGAACTAGAAAACTCCGCACTGCGGGCAATTGTCGGTGAGCAGGTCGCAACCAAGAATTCTCGGCACACCGGGAAATTTTCCCGGATACAACAAAAAACCAAAGGTAGCCGTCATGACCCGATCCCCACGCCGTCCTGTTTTCGCCGTGAGCCTGGTGCTCAGCGCCATGCTGCTTGCCGGCGCGGCCCACGCCGCTGTCAGCAACGAAGAGATCCTCCAGGACCCTGAGAACCCGCAGCAGATCGTGACCAACGGCCTGGGCGTGCAGGGCCAGCGCTACAGCCCGCTGGACCTGCTCAACGCCAACAACGTCAAGGAGCTGCGGCCGGTCTGGGCGTTTTCCTTCGGCGGCGAGAAGCAGCGCGGCCAGCAGGCGCAGCCGCTGATCAAGGACGGGGTGATGTACCTGACCGGCTCCTATTCGCGGGTGTTTGCCGTGGACGCCCGTACCGGCAAAAAGCTGTGGCAGTACGATGCGCGCCTGCCCGATGACATCCGCCCGTGCTGCGACGTGATCAACCGCGGCGTGGCACTGTACGGCGACCTGGTGTTCTTCGGCACCCTGGACGCCAAGCTGGTAGCGCTGAACAAGGACACCGGCAAGGTGGTATGGAGCAAGAAAGTCGCCGACCACAAGGAAGGCTATTCCATCAGCGCCGCGCCAATGATCGTCAACGGCAAGCTGATCACCGGCGTCGCTGGCGGCGAGTTTGGCGTGGTGGGCAAGATCCAGGCCTACAACCCGGAAAACGGCGAGCTGCTGTGGATGCGCCCTACGGTCGAAGGGCACATGGGCTACGTGTACAAGGACGGCAAGGCGATCGAGAACGGTATCTCCGGGGGCGAGGCCGGCAAGACCTGGCCCGGCGACCTGTGGAAGACCGGTGGCGCCGCGCCATGGCTGGGCGGCTACTACGACCCGGAAACCAACCTGATCCTGTTCGGCACCGGCAACCCGGCGCCGTGGAATTCGCACCTGCGCCCTGGCGACAACCTGTATTCCTCGTCGCGCCTGGCGCTGAACCCGGACGATGGCACCATCAAGTGGCACTTCCAGAGCACGCCGCATGACGGCTGGGACTTCGATGGCGTCAACGAGCTGATCTCGTTCAATTACAAGGACGCCGGCAAAGAGGTCAAGGCCGCCGCCACGGCCGACCGCAACGGCTTCTTCTACGTGCTGGACCGCACCAACGGCAAATTCATCCGCGGCTTCCCCTTTGTCGACAAGATCACCTGGGCCACCGGCCTGGACAAGGACGGCCGGCCGATCTACAACGACGCCAGCCGCCCTGGCGCCCCCGGCAGCGAGGCCAAGGGCAGCTCGGTGTTCGTCGCCCCGGCGTTCCTCGGCGCCAAGAACTGGATGCCGATGGCCTACAACAAGGACACCGGGCTGTTCTACGTGCCGTCCAACGAGTGGGGCATGGACATCTGGAACGAGGGCATCGCCTACAAGAAGGGTGCGGCGTTCCTCGGCGCCGGCTTCACCATCAAGCCGCTCAACGAAGACTATATCGGCGTGCTGCGCGCCATCGACCCGATCAGCGGCAAGGAAGTGTGGCGCCACAAGAACTACGCGCCGCTGTGGGGCGGGGTGCTGACCACCAAGGGCAACCTGGTGTTCACCGGCACGCCGGAAGGCTTCCTGCAGGCGTTCAACGCCAAAACCGGCGACAAGGTCTGGGAGTTCCAGACCGGCTCCGGCGTGCTCGGCTCGCCGGTGACCTGGGAAATGGACGGCGAGCAGTATGTCTCGGTGGTGTCCGGCTGGGGCGGCGCGGTGCCGCTGTGGGGGGGTGAAGTGGCCAAACGGGTCAAGGACTTCAACCAGGGCGGCATGCTCTGGACCTTCAAGCTGCCCAAGCAACTGCAGCAAACGGCAAGCACCACGCCGTAAAGCCTGAACCCTACTACCAAATGACGAGAGCCCCGCTGCCAACGATGCATTCGTCTGGCAGGCGGGGCTTTCTACTATCGCTGCATCGCCTGTCGCCGGACAGGCATCGACCCGCAGAGGCTCAGCATGATCTACGCACAACCCGGAACCCCAGGCGCCGTCGTGTCCTTCAAGCCACGCTATGGCAATTTCATCAATGGCGAGTTCGTCGCGCCGGTGGCTGGCCAGTACTTCACCAACAGCTCGCCGGTCAATGGCCAGCCGATTGCCGAGTTCCCGCGCTCCACCGCCCAGGACATCGACCGGGCGCTGGACGCCGCGCACGCTGCCGCCGCTGCCTGGGGCAAGACCTCGGTGCAGGACCGTGCCCTGATGCTGCTGAAAATTGCCGACCGGATCGAGCAGAACCTGGAAGTGCTGGCGGTCAGCGAAACCTGGGACAACGGCAAGGCGGTGCGCGAAACCCTGAATGCCGACGTGCCGCTGGCGGCGGACCACTTCCGTTATTTTGCCGGTTGCATTCGTGCCCAGGAGGGCGGCGCCGCCGAGATCAACGAAGGCACCGTGGCCTATCACATCCACGAACCACTGGGCGTGGTCGGGCAGATCATCCCGTGGAACTTCCCGCTGCTGATGGCCGCCTGGAAACTCGCGCCGGCGCTGGCCGCCGGCAACTGCGTGGTGCTCAAGCCGGCGGAACAGACGCCATTGTCGATCACGATCTTTGCCGAACTGATCGCCGACCTGCTGCCGGCGGGCGTATTGAATATTGTCCAGGGCTTTGGCCGTGAAGCCGGCGAGGCCCTGGCCACCAGCAAGCGCATCGCCAAGATCGCCTTCACCGGTTCCACCCCGGTGGGCTCGCACATCATGAAATGCGCGGCGCAAAACATCATCCCGTCTACCGTGGAGCTGGGCGGCAAGTCGCCGAACATCTTTTTCGAAGACATCATGCAGGCCGAACCCGCGTTCATCGAGAAGGCCGCCGAAGGGCTGGTGCTGGCGTTCTTCAACCAGGGCGAGGTATGCACCTGCCCGTCGCGGGCGCTGATCCAGGAGTCGATCTACGAGCCGTTCATGGCCGAGGTGATGAAGAAGATTACCAGGATCACCCGCGGCAACCCGCTGGATACCGAGACCATGGTCGGGGCACAGGCGTCGGAGCAGCAATACGACAAGATTCTTTCGTATCTGGAGATTGCCCGGGAGGAGGGCGCGCAGCTGCTCACCGGTGGCGCCGCCGAACGCCTGCAAGGCGACCTGGCCAGCGGTTACTACATCCAGCCGACCCTGCTCAAGGGCCACAACAAGATGCGGGTGTTCCAGGAAGAGATCTTCGGCCCGGTGGTGGGCGTGACCACTTTCAAGGACGAAGCCGAAGCACTGGCCATCGCCAACGACAGCGAATTCGGCCTGGGCGCCGGCCTGTGGACCCGCGACATCAACCGCGCCTACCGTATGGGCCGGGCGATCCAGGCAGGGCGGGTGTGGACCAACTGTTATCACCTGTACCCGGCACATGCCGCGTTTGGTGGCTACAAGAAGTCCGGCGTGGGGCGTGAGACGCACAAGATGATGCTCGATCACTACCAGCAGACCAAGAACCTGCTGGTGAGCTACGACATCAATCCGTTGGGCTTCTTCTAAACCGCGTCGCCTTCTTCGCGGGTAAGCCCGCTCTTACAGGGAACGGGTATCCCTTGGAGGAGCGGGTTTACCCGCGAAGAGGCCGGACATGTTGATACCAACGCCCCCCGCAAACTCGTTCCAAAGTAGCATTCGCCCCCGCCGCCCTCCATGCATTAATGCCACTACCGGAATCGCCCGGCACAAGAAGAGGACTGCCCCATGTGGACTAAACCCGCCTTTACCGACCTGCGCATTGGCTTCGAAGTTACGATGTATTTCGCCAATCGTTGATGGTCTGTCCGGCCATCACTGCGGTGGCCGGATCTTCAGCGGTCTGGTTGCTTTCGCGGCGGGATGCTTTACGCTGGCGGTTACCTTCCAGAACAATAAAAACAGGCTTTCCGATGAGCCAGAGCTTCAGCCCGCTTCGCAAGTTCGTTTCGCCTGAAATCATCTTTGGTGCCGGCTGCCGGCACAACGTCGCCAATTACGCCAAGACCTTCGGCGCGCGCAAGGTACTGGTGGTCACCGACCCCGGAGTGATCGCCGCCGGCTGGGTAGCCGACGTGGAAGCCAGCCTGCAGGCCCAGGGCATCGACTACTGCCTGTACAGCGCCGTATCGCCCAACCCACGGGTCGAAGAAGTCATGCTCGGCGCCGAAATCTATCGGCAGAACCACTGCGATGTGATCGTTGCCGTGGGCGGCGGCAGCCCGATGGACTGCGGCAAAGCCATTGGAATCGTGGTCGCCCACGGGCGCAGCATCCTCGAATTCGAAGGCGTCGACATGATCCGCGTGCCCAGCCCGCCGCTGATCCTGATCCCGACCACTGCAGGCACCTCGGCGGACGTGTCGCAATTCGTGATCATCTCCAACCAGCAGGAACGCATGAAGTTCTCCATCGTCAGCAAGGCGGTGGTGCCGGATGTGTCGCTGATCGACCCGCAAACCACCCTCAGCATGGACCCGTTCCTGTCGGCCTGCACCGGCATCGATGCGCTGGTGCATGCCATCGAGGCCTTCGTTTCCACCGGCCATGGCCCGCTGACCGACCCCCATGCGCTGGAAGCCATGCGGCTTATCAACGGCAATCTGGTGGAGATGATCGCCAACCCGACTGATATCGGCCTGCGCGAGAAAATCATGCTGGGCAGCATGCAGGCAGGGCTTGCGTTCTCCAACGCGATTCTGGGCGCGGTGCACGCGATGTCGCACAGCCTGGGCGGTTTTCTCGACTTGCCCCATGGCCTGTGCAACGCGGTACTGGTGGAGCACGTGGTGGCGTTCAACTACAGCTCGGCGCCGGAGCGTTTCAAGGTGATTGCCGAAGTGTTCGGCATCGACTGCCGTGGCCTCAACCACCGGCAGATCTGCGGGCGCCTGGTGGAGCACCTGATTGCACTGAAGCACGCCATCGGCTTCCAGGAAACCCTGGGCCTGCACGGGGTACGCACCTGCGATATCCCGTTCCTGTCGCAGCATGCGATGGATGACCCGTGCATTCTCACCAACCCCCGCACGTCGAGCCAGCGAGATGTCGAGGTGGTCTATGGCGAGGCCCTCTGACGACCAGCAACGGGCGCTGGCCGGGCTGCTGGGGCTGGGCGACCACTCGGCGCGCAAAAGCCATTACCCGGAGCTGGCCGCGCGCCTCGACGAGCTGGAGGCCGAGCGCAACCGCTATAAATGGCTGTTCGAAAACGCCGTGCACGGGATTTTCCAGGCCAGCCTGCAAGACGGCATGCGTGCCGCCAACCCCGCGCTGGCGCGCATGCTGGGCTACGACGACCCGCAAGCCGTGCTGTTTTCCCTCACGGACCTGGCCAGCAACCTGTTTGACGGCGGTGCCGAAGAGCTGCAGGCGATCACTGCCATCCTTGCCCGCGACCGCAGCCTGCACGGTTACGAAACCCGCTTGCGGCGCAAAGATGGCAGCCATCTCGATGTGCTGATGAACCTGCTGCTGAAACCTGGCCAGGAAGGGTTGGTGGAGGGGTTTGTCGCCGACATCACCGAGCGCAAGCTGGCCCAGCAGCACCTGCAGCAGCTCAACGACCAACTGGAGCAGCGGGTTGCGGCACGCACCGACGAGCTGCTGGAGGCCAACCGCAACCTGCAGCAGCAGATCGCCGAGCGCAAACAGATCGCCCGCGCCTTGCGCGACGCCCGCGATGCCGCTGAAACCGCCAACCGCAGCAAGGACAAGTACCTGGCAGCTGCCAGCCACGACCTGCTGCAGCCGCTCAATGCCGCCCGCCTGCTGATCTCGACCCTGCGTGAACGGCCATTGCCTGAGGCGGAGCACGTCCTTGTCGAGCGTACCCATCAGGCCCTGGAGGGCGCCGAAGACTTGCTGACCGACTTGCTGGATATCTCCCGGCTGGACCAGGCAGCGGTGAAGCCTGACGTGGCGTTGTACCGCCTCGACGAATTGTTTGCGCCGCTGGTTTCGGAGTTCCGTTCGGTGGCCGATGCTGCAGGGTTGAAACTGCGCGCGCGGGTGGGTGGCTATGCGATCAGCACCGACCTGCGGTTGCTGACCCGTATCCTGCGCAACTTCCTCAGCAACGCCTGCCGTTACACCGACGAGGGCCGTATCCTGCTGGGTGCCCGGCGCCGTGGCGAGCATTTGCGGCTGGAGGTGTGGGACAGCGGCCGGGGCATTGCGCAGGACCGGCTGCAGGCCATTTTCCTCGAGTTCAACCAGCTGGACGTTGGTCGCGCCGCCGATCGCAAAGGCGTGGGCCTGGGGCTGGCCATCGTTGAGCGCATCGCCAGGATTCTCGGCTATCGCATCGAGGTACGCTCGTGGCCGGGGCGGGGTTCGGTGTTCAGCATCGAAGTGCCGCTTGGCGCACACATGCCGCAGGCCGTTCAGCAGGCTGTACCGCAACCCAGCGCTGGCGACCCGCTACCGGGCCGCCGCCTGTTGGTGCTGGACAATGAAGTGAGCATCCTTGAAAGCATGGGCGCGCTGCTGGAGCAGTGGGGCTGCGAGGTGGTCACCGCGACGGACCAGGCAGGCGCGCTGCAGGCCTTGCAGGGGAGGGCACCGGAACTGATCCTGGCGGATTTTCACCTCGATCACGGGGTGGTCGGATGCGCGGTGGTCAGGCATTTACGGCAGCATTTTGCCGCTGCCATTCCTGCCGTGATCATCACTGCCGACCGCAGCGACCAGTGTCGGCGGGCCCTGCAGAAGCTCGGCGCGCCATTGCTGAACAAGCCGGTGAAACCGGGGAAATTGCGTGCGGTGTTGAGCCAGTTGCTGGGCTAGAGCAATTTTTTAAATCCAATATATTGTGGCTTACGTTCGTTTTTACGATTTAAGCCACAATAAGTGAGAATTACATAGTTGGCGGGCTACACGCTGCCATTGCAAGGGCAGCGTTGAATGCCAGTCAGTTAGGAAATTAGGTCCGCTTTGCGGCCCATCGCCGGCAAGCCAGGCTCCCACAAGTACGGCGCATGGCTTGAATTCGATGCGGCTGGGGTGGGAGCTGGCTTGTCGTGGCGACGAACCGCGGCGATGGGCTGCGTTGCAGCCCCATTAGCCTTCATCCGCCGCGCGCGAGAAACTCAGGTGCCGCGCAGCCACCAGAAAAACATGCAGGCTGCCCAGGTGCGAACCATTGAGGTTCATCGCGCCGTTTTTGTACATCGACCCATCCTTGTTCACAGTCCACCGATGGCAGTTATACGTTTGCCAGCAGGCTGCGCCCTTTCGCCAGGTAGGCGTCGAACTCATCCTGCGGGACCATGCTGCCACCCGTGCCCCAGACCAGGTGGGTGGCATGCTGCAGCTGAGCAGGGCTAAAGCCCTGGCGCGCCAGGTACGCCTGAGCTTGCAGCACCCGCGCCATACCGGGTACGCCGGCTAACGCGGAGGGTTCCAGCTTGACCTTGTCCTGCTCGAAGGCAACCACCATCAGGCTGTACAGTGCCTCGTCGGTGACGGTGTAGTAACCATCGATCAGCCGCTGCATGGCTTTGCCGACGAACCCGGACGGGCGCCCGACAGCCAGGCCGTCGGCAGCGGTGATGTTGTCGATGCCGAAGTCCTGCACGCTGGTTTGGTCGTGCAGGCCGGTGTACACACCCAACAGCATGCAAGGGGAGTGCGTGGGCTCGGCAAAGATGCAGTGCACCGCATCACCGAATACCAGCTTCAGGCCGAACGCGACGCCGCCAGGGCCGCCGCCGACACCGCAGGGCAGATAAACGAAAAGGGGATGGTCTGCGTCCACCTTGATGCCAGCTTGCTCGAGCTGGTTGGCCAGCCGTTCAGCCGCAACGGCGTAGCCCAGAAACAGTTGTGGGGAATTTTCGTCGTCAACGAAATAGCAGCTGGGGTCGGCTGCCGCCTGTTCGCGACCCTGCTCGACCGCAACGCTGTAGTCGGAGGCGTGTTCCACCACCGTCACGCCGTTGGCGCGCAGTTTGTCCTTTTTCCATTGCCGGGCGTCGGACGACATGTGCACGCTTACCTGAAAACCCAGTTTCGCGCTCATGATCCCTATCGACAAGCCCAGGTTGCCGGTCGAACCCACGGCAATCTTGTGCTGGCCGAAGAACGCGCGGGCCTGGTCACTGGCCAGTTTGGCGAAGTTGTCCGCCGCTGTGATCAGGCCGGCCGCCAGGGCCAGGTCCTCGGCATGCTTGAGCACCTCATGGATACCGCCCCGGGCCTTGATCGAGCCGGAGACCGGCAAGTCGCTGTCTGCCTTGAGCCATAGGCTGCCAACGTTTTGCAGTGAATGTTGGTCGATGAGTCGTTGACGCAGTTGCGGCAGAGGGGTGATGTGCGACTCGATGATCCCACCGGCAGCCGCAGTTTCGGGGAAAACCGTGGCGAGGTAGGGTGCAAACCGCTGCAACCGCTTGCTGGCCGTTTGCACGTCTGTAGCTGTCAGGCCTACATCGCCCAAGGCTGCTGACGCGCTGGCGATGGCGGGGTTGAACCAGCTGGTCTCTTTCAGGGCGACCAGGTCGGTGATGATCGGGTGGCTGTGTTGCCAGTTTTCGAGGGTTTTACCGTGAATCATGATTTCACCTGTCGCGCGGTAGTTGCACAGTAGAACAGACAATCTTCGACAGGAGGAGGGCAGGATTCAAACGATCGGTCCTCAACCCACAGGTGAACCGAGATCATGCATGGTGCCAGCACGAGCGGCTGTATCGGGCGGTGCTGGCAGTGTAGGAACAACTGTCATGCGCAAAATTCAGAAAGCCTGCAGGGCTCAGCGCGAGCTCAAGAGCTCTTTGCGGACAATTTCCGCGCCTGCACTTAACGCGTGGAGTTTGCCGCGGGCTACCTGGCGAGGTAACGGCGCCATGCCGCAGTTGGTGCAAGGGAAGAGCTTGTCGGCGTCCACGAACTGAAGTGCCTTGCGCAGGGTGTTGGCCACGTCCTCTGGTGTTTCAATGGTATGGGTAGCTACATCGATGGCCCCGACCATGACTTTCTTGCCGCGGATCAGCTCAAGCAGGTCCATTGGGACATGCGAGTTGTGGCACTCCAGAGAAATGATATCGATGCTGGACTGTTGCAGTTTGGGGAAGGCTTCTTCGTATTGTCGCCATTCCGACCCCAGGGTCTTTTTCCAGTCTGTATTGGCTTTGATGCCATAGCCATAGCAGATGTGCACCGCCGTTTCGCATTTCAGGCCTTCAATGGCGCGCTCCAGAGTAGCCACGCCCCAGTCATTCACCTCGTCGAAGAACACATTGAATGCGGGTTCATCGAACTGGATGATATCAACGCCGGCGGCTTCGAGTTCCCTGGCTTCTTGGTTGAGGATCCTGGCAAATTCCCAAGCCAGTTTTTCTCGGCTTTTATAGTGGGCGTCATACAGCGTATCGATCATGGTCATGGGACCTGGCAGCGCCCATTTTATGGGTTGCGAGGTTTGCTGGCGCAGGAACTTGGCATCCTCGACAAACACCGGCTTCTGCCGGGCGACAGCGCCCACGACCGTCGGTACGCTGGCATCATAGCGATCACGAATTCTAACGGTTTCACGTTGCTCGAAATCGACACCGCTGAGATGCTCGATAAACGTGGTTACAAAATGCTGGCGGGTTTGCTCACCGTCACTGACGATATCGATGCCAGCGTGCTGCTGTTCGTGCAATGCCAGGCGCAAGGCATCCTGTTTGCCTTCACGGAGTTGTTGGTCTTGCAATTTCCAGGGTGACCACAGTGTTTCAGGTTGTGCAAGCCAGGACGGTTTCGGCAAGCTGCCGGCAGTGGAGGTGGGAAGCAGTGTGTTCATGACAGATGACCTGATGTTTTAGAGTGTGATCAATGCGCGTGGCGAGCAGACCACTGCTCTAGCGTGGCTTGATAGGGTTTGACAAATTGCTCTTCGGCATATTTGCCCTGCTCGATAGCCAGGCGGCTACGCTCTGCGCGGTCATAGACAATGCGCGTGAGTGAGTAGTCCTGGTGCTGCAGGCTGGGCTGGTAGCACTTTCCGGCTGCCGAATTGGCGTTGTAGATTTCAGGTCGGTAAATTTTCTGGAACGTATCCATGGTGCTGATGGTGCTGATCAGCTCCAGGTTGGTGTAATCAGCCAGCAGGTCGCCGGAGAAATAGAAAGCCAGCGGCGCGGCACTGTTCGGCGGCATGAAATAGCGAACTTTCAAACCCATCTTGTTGAAGTAGTCGTCCGTCAGGGAGTAGGCATCCTGCAGGTATTCAAAGCCGAGCACCGGGTGCTGGTTCTCGGTGCGGTGATAGGTCTTGCTGCTCGATACGCTCAGGCAGATAACGGGTGGCTTGTCGAAGTGCTGCTTGTAGGTGTCGGAATTGACGAAGCACTTGAACAGCTTGCCATGCAAATCGCCAAAATCATCGGGGGTGCTGAAATGTGTGCGGTTTTTATTGTGCTCCAGCAGGCGCACACTGAAGTCGTAATCGCGCACGTAAGAAGAGAAATTGTTCCCGACCATCCCCCCGATACGCGTGTTGGTTGCACGGTCGAAAATGTCGGCTTTCAATATCTCTATCAGGGGCAGAGCAGTGCTGCACTGTTGGGCGGCAAGGTTCATTTCGACCGAGATTATTTCAAGTTCGACAGAGTAGCGATCACCTTCTGGATTATCCCAATGAGCCAGGGTATTGAAACGATTATCGATCATCTTCAGGGTGTTGCGCAGGTTTTCCTGGCGATTGGCGCCCCTGGCCAAGTTGGCAAAATTGGTAGTAATGCGAGTATTTTCGGCGGGGTGATAATGTTCGTCGAAAACAATACGCTTGAGGGTAAACCGAGGTTCGTTATTCATGGTGAACGGGTGTCCTGATGCCTGAGGTGCTGGCGTAATTTGATAGTGTGATCATTCAGCCAGCGCTTCCCAGCTTCCATCCCTGGGACTTTCGCTCAGTAGTCTCTTGAGTGTTTATGATGAGACGTAGTTTAGGCGGGGGTAGTCATTGAAGGGTAATGAATAGATTTCACAGGCTTTTTAGTACTGTTCATGTTGGGTAAGTCAGTTGAAGATGGCCCCGGCTCATCGACCGGGGCCTACAGCACGGCGGCAGCTATTGCCGCCAGGGCATCAGGCACGCTTGATCAACGCTCACCGTCTTTTTTTTGCCCGGCGTCCTGCCCGCGCTGGCCACCCATCCGCCCGGCATCAGATGCCTGGTCCTTGTTGCCGTGGCTTTCGCCCGCTTGCCCACCTTGGCGGCCGGCTTCCTTGGATTTATCCCAGTCCTTGTTCATCTTGTCGTCGGGCATCTGCCCGCCTTGCTGGCCGCCTTTCTGATTTTGAGTCATGTCGCCACCGGCGCCATGGCCGCCTTGCTGGCCTGCCTTGCCGACATCGGTATTGGCGGTGCCGCCTTGATTTGCGCCTTTGTCTTGGTTGTTAGCCATGATCGCTTACCTCAAGTCAACACAGGAAGTTCTGTGTTCAGTTGTGACCTGCGCAAAGCCCGGTGAAGTGCAAAACATTGCGGCTTTTCTGACGAGGCGCTTTAACGACCTTCGGCCCGGTATTTAGCGGCTGAAAACCCAGCGGCCACGCTGCGTTTCAGCGGATACCCAACCAGCGATCGAGTGAGAGGCGGCCGGCGCCCTTGGCCACCAGCAGCAGCAACAGCCCTGCCCAGGTCAGGTGTGTCGGCCAGGCATCCGGGTAGACAAACACCTCGATCACCGTGGTCATGCCCAGCAGCGCCAGAGCCGAGAGGCGGGTGAACAACCCCAGCACCAGCAGCAGCGGGAACAGGTGCTCGGCATAAGTGGCCAGGTGCGCGGCAAGGTGTGAAGGAATCAGCGGCAAGGCGTATTCACTTTGAAACAGCTCATAGGTGCTCGGGGTGATGGTAAGCACGCCCTCGACCTTGGTCCGCCCGGACAGGAAGAACACCGAGGCAATCCCCAGTCGCGCGATCAGGCACAGTACCGAGTCGCCCAACAAGCCTTGCAGCCATTCGGCAAGCCGGTTCCAGTGCTGACGCAGGCCGGGGCTGGCGGTTGTGGTGGGGGAAATGTGCATGGCAGCCTCCTTCAACGGGGCAGGGACAGTGGGGCGAGTGCCTGGGCGCCAAGCAGGCTACCCAGCAACGCATTGAAGTCCAGGCCGGGTTCGGCCTGCAGTGCCAGGGCCGAGGCCCGGTCCAGGTCATGCCCGTTGGCACAGGCATCCAGAAACGCGCAGGCGCCCTCGGTCAACGCCTGCCAGCCAACACCCTCGACGTCGCCCACCAGCAACACGCCTTCGCCATGCCAGGCGATGTGCTCCGGCATCGGCTGCGCCAGCCGGTTATGGTGCCAGAGGGTGTACACCGGATGCTCTGCGAACCACTGCCAGCGTGCGCTGCGCCGCGGCTGCAAGGTACAGCGGGCAAGGTCGCTGGCGGTCATCCCGGCGAGTTCGGCCACGTCCAGGGCGGGTGCCTGCTCGGCGCAGAATGCTTGCAACCACAGCCAGTCCAGCCGGGCGACGTCGGCCAGGTAGGTCAGCCCGTTGGCGCAGGCGAAGGGGGCCAGGTAGTCGGCAAAGGTTTCGCCGTAGGCAATCAGCCGCGCATCAGGCGGCGGGTACTGGCGGGCGTAGCGGCCAGCCACGTCGGCCAGCCAGTCGCGACCGACCAGCCGTTCGACGCTGGGGAAGTTGTCGCAGAGCGCGTCAACACAGCCCTTGAACACGGTGTTGCGGTACACCGCGAAGCCGGGTTGCGCGGCAACGCCGGTTGCGCTGCCGTGGTACAGGGCCTGGATGAAGGTGTCCTGAAAATGCGCCAATGTGCGGTTCATGCCGGCCTCCGTGACAGGCTGAGAATGGCCTGGGCCACATCGCGTTCAGCCAGCAGGCTATCGAACCCGGGTAGGTGGTCGTCACGTTCGATCAGTGTCGGCCGTGGGCCGATGCGCCCGACCAGGCGTTGGAACAGGGCCCAGACCGCTTCGCTGACAGGGGCGTCGTGAGAGTCGATCAGTAATGCCGAGTCGGCGTCGTGGCTGTACCCGGCCAGGTGGATCTCGACAATGGCCTCGGCAGGGAAGCGGTCAAGATAGGCTTCGGCAGAGAAACCCAGGTTGTGCGCGCTGACATGCACGTTGTTGACGTCCAGCAACAAGCCACAGCCGGTGTGCTGCACCAGTTCGGCAAGGAACTCGGCTTCGGCGTAGTCGTGGCCCTCCAGGCTCAGGTAATGGCTGGGGTTCTCGACCGCGATAGGCCGGCCGAGTGCATCCTGGGTACGCTGGATATTGTCGGTGATACGCCGCAGGGCTTCGCTGCTGCGCGGAAACGGCAGCAGGTCGGGGTGATAGTGGCCGCGCCAGGTTGACCAGGCCAGGTGTTCCGACACCAGTGCCGGTTGCAGGCGTTGCACCAGCGCTGCCAGGCGCTGCAGGTGCAGTGGGTCGGGGGGCGCAGCGGCTGCAAGGGACAGCGAGACCCCGTGCAGTGATAGCGGGTGGCCGGCGCCGATACGCTCCAGCCAGGCGAGCCGTGGGCCGCCGACCATGTAGTTTTCCGGGTGCACCTCGAACCACAGGTGTTCGGTGTCACAGCCCAGTGCCTGTGCATAGTGCTCGGCCTTGAGGCTCAGCCCGGCACCCAGCGTGTGCAATGCGTTCATGGTCGGCGGCCTTCGCTCAGGACTTGATCGGGGTCAGCGAGCCCATGCCGTTGGGCGTCTTGATCGAGGTACAGGTACCAGCGGGCACGTTTTTCCAGTGCATGCCGTCATAGTCCTGCTTGGCACTGCCGGCGCAAGAGGTGCCAGCACCCGCCTTGCAGTCGTTTTTCCCGGCCATGGCCACGCCGTAGCATTTTTCCATGGCGGCGCCAGCAGGCGCCTTGGTGTCGGCTGCCACGGCGGTGCCGGCCAGGGTGGCGAGGGCAACGGCAGCAGCGGCAAGGGCGAAGTTGTTCATGGTGGATCTCCAGAAGTGGCAAGGCCGGTGGCGGTTCCCCTCGGCTCATCCATCAGTTCGTCATCCGTGCGGTTCGGGTTACAGCAGGCAAAAAATATTTTTTGAGGTTTGCCAAGGGCTCTCCTAACGTTGTGAAGCACACCACCGGTCGCATTTTTCCTACGGGGTGTAACCAGGACCGCTCATGCCGCGAACTACCCCTCAGGCACACTTGAACGCACGCGAGGCGCAGCTGCAGCAATTGCTGTTGCATGGCATGCAGGGTGACGAGCAGGCGTACCGGGCGTTCCTGAGTGCGCTGGCGGTACATTTGCGGGCCTTTTTACGCCGGCGCCTGGCCGGGCGCCCGCATGAGGTCGAAGACCTGCTGCAAGAGGTATTGCTTGCGGTGCACAATGCCCGCCATACCTACCTGCCCGGGCAGCCGCTGACCGCGTGGGTGCAGGCCATCGCGCGCTACAAGCTGGCCGATCACTGGCGCGCCTTTGCCCGCCACGAAGCACTGCACGAACCGCTGGACGAAGAGCAGGCCCTGTTCGCCAGCGAGGACGACCAGCCACAGGAGGCCAGCCGTGACCTGGGGTTGCTGCTGCGAAGCCTGCCCGACCGCCAGCGGCTGCCGATCCAGCACGTCAAGCTCGAAGGCCTCAGTGTCGAGCAGACGGCCAGGCTGACCGGGTTGTCCAGCTCGGCGGTCAAGGTTGGCATCCACCGTGGGCTCAAGGCGTTGGCGAAAATGATACGAGGCAAACCAGACAATGAAGACCATTGATTTGATCGGCCTGCTGGCCAAGGGCGAGGTGCCTGGACCGCGGCATGCCCTGGCCCGGCGCTTTGCCCTGGCGCTGATTGCCGGCGGCCTGGGCGCGCTGCTGTTGATGATGGCGGTGTACGGCGTGCGCGCGGACCTTGCCGACGTGGCGCGGCTACCGCTGTTCTGGGCCAGGCTGGCGCTGCCGGCAAGCCTGGCGGCGGCGGCATTGTGGCTGTGTAGTCGCCTGGCGCGCCCGGGGGTGAACGGCGGCGCGGCCTGGGTGGTATTGGCCCTGCCCATCGTGCTGGTATGGCTGGGCGGGGCGATGGCGTTGGTCGGTGCGCCGGTCGAATCGCGTGCCGAGTTGATGCTGGGACGTACCTGGCGTACCTGTGCATTGAACATTGGCTTGCTTGGCATTCCGGCGCTGGCGGCGGTGTTCTGGGCCTTGCGCGGCCTGGCGCCGACCCAGTTGCGCCGGGCCGGCGCAGCGGGGGGGCTGTTGGCCGGTGCTGTTGCCACATTGGCGTACTGCCTGCATTGCCCTGAGATGGAGGTACCGTTCTGGGGTATGTGGTACGTGTTGGGCATGGCGCTGCCCACCGTGCTGGGGGCGCTGCTGGGGCCACGCTTGCTGCGTTGGTAGCTGCCAGGTGCGCATGGAGCCCGAAGTTGGCCTGGGCTGCACCGTGCTGATCTACTCCCCAGGTAGGCGGGTAACGCGCCTGGTGGTGAGCTTGACCCGATGACTCTGGCCGGTCCCGTTACCCAGCATGCAGAAACCATCCTGCTGGTGGATGATGAACCGACCGTGCGCATGTTGCTGACCGATGCGCTTTCAGAGTCTGGGTATACGGTCCACTGAACCTGGCTACCGTGAAGCGCAGAGCTAGCCAGGGAGTCACTGGGTCATATCACTTTTACTGCGCGACCAATGAACTTCACCGGGCCGGTAGGCAGGCCTGAAGGCGAGCCGCCAGCCTTCTCCAGGGTCAGCTCGAACAGCTGGTTGGCCTCCAGCGGGGGCAGGCTCTGCAGCGGCACGCGGTAGGGCTCGCCCGGTTTGACCAGGCCCAGAGAAACAGGCGCCTGCCACTGTTCACCCTTGGTCCAGAACTGTAAGGCCATGCCCTCTGGGACCGCATCGCGCCCCAGCGGGATCAACTCGATCACCCGGCTGTCGCTGGCCTGCACGACCCAGCCAGGGGCCTGGCTGCTTGGCGCCACCAGTACCACCAGGTAACGGGTTGTGGGGGCCGGGGTGGTCAGCAAGGTAAACGCCAGTAGCAGGCTTGCAGCCAAGCCGGCGGCGCTTAGGCCTTGCCACAGGCCAAGACGTTGCCACCAGCCGAGCTGCGATGCCCTGGCGGGTGCAGGCAGCTCATCGAGACTGCGCTGGATACGGCCCCACAGGCGCGCACTCGGCGGCTGCGCGGTGGCCAGCTCGGTCAGCGGCAGCAGGCGGGCTTCCCAGGCATCCACGGCGGCGCGCAAGGCGGGGTCTGCGCTCAGGCGCTCGGCTATGGCGGCATGTTGCTCGGGTGGCAAGGTTCCCAGCACATACTCCCCGGCAAGGGCGTGCAGTGCTTCGATAGCATCGGGCTTCATTCCAGGCACTCCCGCAACGCCTTGAGGCTGCGCTTGATCCACGCCTTGACGGTGCCCAGCGGCGCGCCCAGCAGGCTGGCGATCTCGGCGTGGCTGCAGCCATCCACATAGGCATGCAGGATGCAACGCTGCGGCGCGGGCTGTAATTGCTCGAGGCAGCGGTAGATCTTTGCCGAGCCTGACCAGAGGTCCATCCCATCCAGCCCACCGCGCATTGCCAGCGCAGCATCAACCTCGACGTCGTCAAACTCGGTTTCCCTGCGGCTAGCACGGATCGAATTCAGCGCCAGATGGCGGGTGATGCTGTAGATCCAGCCCCGCGCCGAGCCGCGGGCCGGGTCGAAACTGGCGGCGCGGGTCCAGATACGGATGAACGCATCGTGGACGATGTCTTCGGCCGTGGCGTCATCCTGCACGATGCGCCGGGCAACGCCCAGCAGACGTGCGCCTTCGTGATCATAAAGCGCCTGCAAGGCGGGGCGATCGCCCTGCGCACAGGCCTGCAGGCAGCGTTGGAAGTCGAAAGGGACTGCAGGCGAGTTCAACGAGTGCGGCTTCCTTGAGTCATGCCAGGTACCCCGGCCATCCGGCCGGGGGCTTGCCAACGAGCGTAGATGATCGATTGCCAGGTGTCTGCTCAAGCGGCCTTCATTTCGCCGTCCAGAACACATAGTCCGCCTGGTACTTGACTTGTTGCCGTGTGCCCTTGTCCTGCGCGGTGCAACCACTGGCCGGGGCCACGCCACCTTGAGTGGCCAGGCGCTGGATATAGCTGACACCTTGCATGGCACCCTGGCCTTCGGCCGGGTTGGCCTTGACCAGCTGATAGGGCAGGGCACTGGTGCCGGCCGGGGCTACCGCCAACTGGGTGCCGGTGACTTTCGAGCCATCCTTGGCTTGCCAGGTGGCGGGTGGGCCGAAGTATTCGCCCAGCGCTTTGCCAGCCCGGTCGTTCAGCACCGCTTTGGGGCCGACGAATGCCCATTCGGTCTGGCCGGGGGTGCTGGCCTTGTCACGGCACTCATAGGTGATTTCGCCGACGCCGATGGTTTCCAGCATGACGCGATGGCCATCGGGCACCTTGACGGCATCGGGCAACGTGGCTTGGGCGAGGGCGGCTGGCGCTGCCATGGCGAGGCTGCAGGCTAGCAGGCAGGCGCGGGTTCTGGCGTTCATGGGCAATGCTCCTGAAAGGTCATTTGGCTGGGCGAGCACAGGCCGCCCACTACCAATACCCGCCAGCAGGCAAATTGGATGCACTGGTCGCAGATGAATCGCTACCGAGGCGTTGCAGTTGAACGTCAGCCGATGATGGGCCTCTCACATGAAAGGGTACAGTGAGGCCTTGGTCATGAGTATTGAACGCAGCATCCCTGAGCTTGAAGCCTGGTATGCCCAGTACGACGACATCAGCTACCGGCGCGAATCACCGGATGCCTACCACCATGAGCTGCTCCGCACCGCAGAAGCCCTGCGTGACGATGGTGCCATCGAGTGGGACGACTGGCTGGCGCTAAAGGCGCTGGCCGACGAGGCGCATTTGGGCGCAGTCGAAGATGCCGTGCAGGCGCACGTAAGCGACCCGGACGCATGAAAGCGCTGAAGATTGCCACTTTCAACATCAATGGTATCCGCAGCCGGCTGCCTGCCCTGCTGGCCTGGCTGGAGCGGGAGAAGCCTGATATCGCTTGCTTGCAGGAGCTAAAGGCCGCGGACCCGCAGTTTCCGCAGCAGGCACTGGAGGCGGCCGGTTACGGTTGTTTGTATCACGGCCAGCCTTCGTGGAACGGTGTGGCCATCCTGGCGCGTGACAGCGAACCCCTGGAGGTCCGGCGCGGCCTGCCAGGCATGGAAGATGATAGCCAGAGCCGCTACCTGGAGGCCGCGGTTCACGGGGTGCTGGTGGCCTGCCTTTACCTGCCCAACGGCAACCCGCAGCCTGGACCGAAGTTCGATTACAAGCTGCGCTGGTTTCACGCCCTTATCGAGCATGCGCGGGGGTTGTACGGTAACGGTCACCCGACGCTGCTGGCAGGCGATTTCAATGTGGTGCCCACCGACATGGACATCTACAACCCACGTTCCTGGTTGAAGGACGCGCTTTTGCAGCCAGAGTCGCGTGGGTGTTTCGAACAGCTGCTGGAGCAGGGCTGGGTCGATGCCCTTCGGCATCTGCACCCGGACGAGCGTGTTTACACCTTTTGGGATTATTTCCGTAACCACTGGGCGCGCAACGCCGGGTTGCGTATCGATCACCTGCTGCTCAACCCCGACCTTGCACCGTATCTGAAGCGGGCCGGGGTCGATGCTTGGGTGCGCAATGAGGTGAAGGCCAGTGATCATGCGCCGGTGTGGATCGAGCTGGGTGCCCGGCGTCGGTAAGGGAGGTGATCTGGCGAGTTGCATCAGGGGTTATAGGTGCTTGCCGCAAGATATGCAGCGAGCACCTGCCAGCCCCACGCTATTCAAGCCCCCCGCAACCCCAGCCCATCGCGCCCCTGCGCATGCAGCCCGGTGTCCTGCGGCAGGGCGGTAACCTTGATCGCCCGCACCGGTACCGCGAACTTGGCACCGACTTTGCCAAACCGCTCAAGCAGCCGGAAGTTGATGGCCTGCTGGATGTCCATGTACAGGTTGTAGCCAGGGTCCTTGACGATATACACACATTCGAACTCCAGCGCTTCCTTGCCAAAACCGCGCAAATGGGCGCGGTCGAAGCGTACCTGGTCCTGGGCCTTGATCGCCTCCTCGACTATGCCGGGGGCTTTCTTCACCGCTTCGGTGGGGGTGTCGTAGGACAGGCCGAACTCGAACACGATGCGCCGTTCATGCAGGCGTTTGTAGTTCTGGATGGTGCTGCCGATCATGCTGGCGTTGGCCATGACGATCTGCTCGCCGCCCAGGCTGCGGATGCGCGTGGTCTTCAGGCCGACGTGCTCCACGGTGCCGGCCAACGGCCCGATGACGATGAAGTCGCCCACCTCGAACGGTTTGTCGACGGCGATCGACAGCGAAGCGAACAGGTCGCCAAGGATGTTCTGCACCGCCAGCGCAACGGCGATACCACCTACCCCGAGGCTGGCGACGAAGGCGGTGATGTTGACGCCCAGGTTGGACAGCATGGCCAGCACCACCACCGACCACAGCAGCACCCTCGCGCCCCAGGCGGACAGGGTGGCCAGTGCGCTGCCCTGGTTCAGGCCGTCGCCGCCATGGCGCGCAAAATACCGGCTCAGGCCCAGGCCGATGGCGCGGTTGGCCCACAGCCCGATCTGCAGGGCCGCGACCACGAACCACAGGCTACCCACCCGCGTCAGCCAGCGCTCGGGCAGGTCGAGCATGCTCAACCCCACCAATAGCGAGGCCAGAAACAGCAGGAAGTTGCTGGTGCCGGCGAGCACTTTGGCCAACACCTGGCTTAACACACCGTCGTGTTCGGACCAGCGCCTGACCCGCCGCTGCACGAAGCTGATGGCTGCACGGGCCACCAAAAAGGTCACGACGGAAACGGTCAGGGCCAGAAACAGGTTGAGAATGGAGATACCGAACAGGGTGTTGTCGGTGAACATTGCGATGAGACGATCACTCATGAGGGGTTGCCTCCTCCTGCGGGAATTAGCGGTGACGGTAGGGGCGGGCAGGCCGCGACACAGTGACTTGCGGATGGGCCCGGCTTGCCTGTGTCTGCGGCTAAAGCTGCGCCTACACGGGTTGGGCCGGGCCGGGGGGAGGTAGTTCGATCGGATTTCTGCACGCCGGGCATGCTGCAGCGCAACAGGCCCGGGTGAAGGACCGGGCAGGTATCAGGCAGCGCGCTGCTCGCCCTTGAGCAGCTTCTTCTGTGCTTCCATGGCCTGGCCCATGTCTTCGAGTTCCTGCTTGCCCAACAACTTGCGAGCGGTCGGGAACAGCTCGCTTTCTTCTTCCTCGATATGGTGTTCCAGCAGCTCCTTCATCACCTTGACCCGGCCGGCGAACTCCACGGTGCCGGTTTCAGTGCCTTCCAGGTCAGGCAGCACCAGCGAGTCGACGGTACGGTGCTCTTCCTTGGCCTCGTAATACATCTTCGCCTCTTCCTTGCCCCCGGCCTGTTTGATGGCGGGGTAGAGAATGTCCTCTTCAAGCCGGGTATGGATGGAGACTTCCTGCTTGATCCGCTCCAGCAGTTCGGCGCGTTTTTTTACGGCGCGCTCAGTGGTGGAGGACAGTTCCTCCAACAGCTTTTTAACCAGGTGATGGTCCTGAATCAGCAATTCGATAGCGTTCATGGGTAACCTCTCGCGGCTGGGAAAAATCACGGTTGCAAGAGGTTGAGTGGGGGCCTGTCGGCAAGGTTCCGCGCCAGTGATGGCTGGCGCCGGTTCGCTTGCCTGCGCGCGGCGGGTGCAGCAGTGACTGAGGGGTCAAAATAAATGGAATCTTTTCTCGCTCTGCCGGCTCAATTAGCCAGGGTTTGATGGAGGAGAGTCCAATGGCAGGGCAGCAACTGTATGTGATCGAATACGAGCTTCACGGAGAATTCAGGACATTCATCATTCGCATGGAGCGCATGGACAACACCGAGGCATGGCACTGGGCGAGTTGTGACGCCGGGGTGGGGATCATCCCCCGTTTTGGTCAGCACAAGATCAAGAAAGTCAGCCGGCCCATGGCTGAGCGTTATGGCATTTCCAATGTAAGGTGGCGGCCGTCAGGCCAAGGGCCGGAGTTTGTCGCGCCGCCCGTGGACATGAAGAAGTTTGCCGTTGGTAACGGCGACAAGTCCTGAGCGTTGCTGGGTGGACGCAAGCTGATCGACCCCGAAGCGCCGCGCGAGCACCTTTCCCGCCATTTGCCTGCCCTTCATCATGTATCGTGTAGGCCGAGGGTCCGGTTGCGCGGGCCGCGCCTTTTTCCGATGCTCGAGGTCAACCCATGGAACGCGATACCCCTGACGGCACCGCCAGTGGCCAGGCGTGCGCTGCGCAAACAGCAGAGCGGCTGCAGCTGGCGCTGGACGCGGGTGCGATCATTGGCACTTGGGTGTGGGACATCCCCAATGATCGCGTGACAGCCGACGAGCGTTTTTCCCGTTCATTCGGTTTGCCGGTAGAAAGGTGCCTGGCCGGCATGCCGCTGGCAGAAGCATTCGGCTCCATTCATCCGGATGACCGCCAGCAGGTGGCCAGCGCCATCGAGGCCGCCATGGCGCGTGGGGGAGCTTTTCGCTGTGAATACCGGGTGCGCCAGGACGATGGCTGCTACCACTGGGTAGAGGCCAACGGCCGGGCCGAGCTGGATGAGCAGGGCAGGGCCGTGCGCTTCCCTGGTGTGCTGATGGACATCGGCTCGCGCCGGGAGGCTGAGGCCGAGCGTGACCGGGTATCGGCGATGTTGCGTAGCTTCACGGCGGCGGTGCCCGGGGTGGTATACGCCAAGGACCGGCAGGGGCGAATGCTGGTGGCCAACCATGGCGCGACGCAGCTGATCGGCAAGCCACCGGAATACTACCTGGGCAAGACTGACCTGGAGTTCCTGGAGGACAAGCAGCAGGCCCGGCAGGTGATGGCTACCGACCAGCAGGTGATGGCTGGGGGCACGTCGGTGCAGGTCGAGGAGCGGGTAGACATGCCCGATGGCTCGGTGACCCACTGGCTGTCGGTCAAGGCGCCACTGCTCAGCGACGGTGGCGAGGTGATCGGGCTGATCGGCTCGTCCATCGACGTCACCGCCCGCAAGCTGGCAGAAGCCCAGCTACTGGAACTCAACCGCACGCTGGAAGCGCGTATCTGCGAAGCCGTGGCCGAGCGTGAAGAGGCCCAGGCTGCACTGCGCCAAGCGCAGAAAATGGAAGCGGTCGGCCAGCTGACCGGTGGCATCGCACATGATTTCAACAACCTGCTGGCAGGTATCGCCGGCAGCCTCGACCTGATCCGTGCGCGGCTCAGGCAGGGCCGTGCGGAGGACGTCGAGCGTTACCTGACGGTCGCCTACGGCGCCACCCGCAAAGCGGCGGCATTGACCCATCGGCTGCTGGCATTTGCCAGGCGGCAGACGTTGATCCCGGTGCAAACCGATGTGCATGGGTTGATCACCGGCATGGAAGAGCTGATACGGCGTACCGTTGGGCCAGCGGTGGTGCTTGATGTGAACCTGTCAGCCACCCTGAGTACCTGTCTGGTCGACCCGGCACAACTGGAAAACGCCTTGCTCAACCTGTGCATCAATGCGCGTGACGCCGTCGGTGAGGCGGGTCGGATCTGCATACAGACATGCGACCAGCATGTCGAAACCGGCACCGATCCTGATGTCCTCCCAGGTGATTACCTGACCATTTGCGTGGCCGATGAGGGCTCCGGCATGGACCCGGCAACCTTGGCCAAAGCCTTCGAACCGTTCTTCACCACCAAACCGGTGGGGGCTGGCACGGGGCTCGGGTTGTCGATGGTATACGGCTTTGCCAAGCAGTCCGGCGGGCAGGTACGGATCGAGTCTACCCCAGGGCACGGCACGCGCGTGTACCTGCAGCTGCCAGGCCATGGCGGTGCCGCCCAGGCAGTGCCCGAGCCGCAGGCGTCGGCGTGCGCCTACCCAGCCTCGCCGGGTGAAACGGTGCTGGTGGTGGATGACGAGGGCTCGGTACGTATGTATGTCAGCGAAGTCCTCAGTGGCCTTGGGTACGTGGTCATCGAAGCGGCCGACAGCCTCGCCGGCCTGCAACTGCTGCGCTCGGACACCCGAATCGACCTGCTGATAACCGATATCGGCCTGCCCGGCGGCGTTGATGGCCGCAAGATGGCCGAAGCCGGGCGTATTGCCCGGCCAGGGTTGCCGGTGTTGTTCATGACCGGCTATGCACAGCCGCAGCCGGCACATGAGAATTGGCCGGGGCAGGGGGCTGCCGTATTGACCAAGCCGTTCACGCTTGATGCCTTGATCGGCAGCCTCAACAGCTTGCCACGGCACGCCCAATGAGGCCTGGGCGCTTGCGCATGGCCGCGCCCCGGTGCAGGCTCAGCCCGCAAATGTGCCCGCAGTTGCCCCGGGCACCAGGATCACCTTGCGGCAATTATCTTTCTTCTGGTCGAACATCTTGTAGCCCATGGCGGCTTCCTCCAGCGCCAGGCGATGGGTGACGATCAGCTCCGGTTGCAAACGCCCGGCCTCGATATGCTCGAGCAGCTCGGGCAGGTACTTCTGCACGTGTGTCTGGCCCATCTTGAATGTCAGGCCCTTGTCGAACGCGTCGCCAAACATGAAGCCATGAATGTAGCCGGCATACACGCCCGGCACGCTGACCACGCCGCCGCGGCGCACCGCGACCAGGCTCTGGCGCAGGGCCTTGCCGTTGCTGCCCTCGATCTTCAGGCTGGTCAGCACGCTCTCTGCCGTGCTGCCCTTGGCTTCGAAACCTACCGCATCAATCACCGCGTCCACCCCGCGCATCCCGGGGGTGAGGCGGATGATGCTGTCGGCCGGGTCGTCGTCTTCCAGGAAGTTGATGGGGATCACCCCGTAGGCATCCCGGGCGAAGGCCAGCCGGTATTCGTTGTTATCGATCATGAAGATGGTCTGGGCGCCGAGCATACGCGCGCAGGCGGCGCTCAGCAGCCCTACCGGACCGGCGCCATAGATGGCCAGGGTGGAGCCCTTGCCGACCTGGGCGTTGGTTACCGCCTGCCAGGCGGTAGGCAGGATGTCGGAGAGGAACAGCACCTTGTCATCGGGCAGGGCGGTCGGCACCTTGAATGGCCCGAAATTGGCCTTGGGCACCCGCACGTAATCGGCCTGACCGCCCGGTACGCCGCCGTACAAGTGGCTGTAGCCGAACAATGCTGCCCCCGGGGGGACGACCTTCTTGCTGGGGATGGCGCCGCGATCGGTGTTGGTGGTTTCACAAGCGGCAAACAGGTCATGCTGGCAGAAGAAGCAACTGCCGCAGGCGATCACGAACGGGATCACCACGCGGTCCCCGACCTGCAGGTTGGTCACCGCGGGCCCTCTTTCCTCGACGATGCCCATGAACTCGTGGCCAAAAATGTCGCCTGGCTCGGTTTGCGGGATCCTGCCGTGGTACAGGTGCAGGTCCGAGCCGCAGATGGCCGTGGCGGTAACGCGCAGGATGACATCGTCATCGGCCTTGATGCTCGGGTCCGGCACGGTGTCGACCCTGACGTCCTGTGCGCCGTGGTAAGTCAGTGCTCTCATGCGTTCAACTCCTGCTAGGGCGGTTGTTATATGCAGGTTAGCCAACAGGCAGGAAAACGTTGAGGTGAACTGCACCTGAAGCAGGTAACCGGTTGCTGCAGCCAGGTTCGCAGCCTTCAGCTTGCCCGGCCAGCCGGCAGGCGAATGCTGAAGGTGGTCCCGGACACCGTATTCGAGCTGAGGGTGATTTCGCCGCCGTGGGCTTCGGCCAGTTCCCTGACGATGAACAACCCTAGCCCGACCGAGCGCACCGTGGCGTCCTGGTCGGTGGCGCGGGTCATCGGTTCGAACAGGCTCGGGATCAGGGCCTCGGGTATGCATGTGCCGTGGTTGTGCACGGCAATCACTGCCGCGTCACCTGCCAGGTCGGTGGTGATGGTGACCGGGTGAGTCATGTCGCCGTAGGCAACACTGTTTGCCACCAGGTTGCCGATCATCTGCTGCAGCCGGTCCGGGTCGATGTCTATCTGGCCGTACCCGCGGGAAAGGTGACGGATGCGGGCGTGGGCAAAGGCCAAGCGCAATTCGCTGATTGTCTGCTCCACCGTGTTTTTCAGGTCGGCGGGGCGGCTGCGGATGGTGATGCCCTGGCCGAGCCTTACCGAGGCGAAGTCGAGCAAATCGGCGATCATGCCCTCGGCGCGTTCGCAGGAGTGGCCGATGCTGCCAAGCAGGCGCCGCTCCCTGTCCCGCTGTTCGCTCTGTGCAAGCAGCTGCGCGGCCATCTTGATCGCGGTCAGCGGGTTTTTCAGGTCGTGGCTGGCAATTGCTACGGTCTGCTCGGCAAAGGCCGCCCGCCGCTGGGCGCTCTGGTAGGCGTCGGCCAGTTCGGCCTTGGCCTGCTGCAGGGCGACCTCGGCGGCTGTAGCCTGGGCCAGCAACGCCTCGGCGCGGCGCCGCGCGGCAAGCAGCTCACGCTCGTAGCGGTCACGCTCGTGGGTGCCAGACAAGGCCAGTTGGTAGAACACGCCTTCAGGATGTTCGCGCCGCACGCCGTTCAGCAGCATGGTGATGATGCGGCCGTCCTGGTGCAGCAAGTCGAGTTTCACTTCCGCCACTGCACCTTGCATCTTCATCAGCGGCGCCCAGTGGGTCTGGTGGTAGATACGCCCGCCCATGGTCAGCAGGTCCTGGAACCTATGTTGAAGCAAGCTTGCCGGGGCACGGCCCAACGCGTCGCAGAAGGTCTGGTTGGCACGCAGGATGGTGCCCGCTTCGCTGGTGATCACCAAGCCGCATGGCGCACCCTCGTACAGCTCATCGACACCAGGCAAGCCGCCGCCAGCGGTCATTGGCCAGCCGCCCAGGGCTGCAGAAAAGCATCCATCGCTTCCGAGCAGGCGGCAGGGGCACTCATGTGCGGGCAATGGCCGATATTCTCGATCAGGCACAGCCGGCTGTTGGGCAGCACGCCCTGCAGATATTCGCCCACCGCCATCGGCGCGATCAGGTCGTCGGTGGACTGCAGGATCAGCACCGGGGTCGGCAGGCCGTGGATGTCCTGGCGGTTGTCCGACAGGAAGGTGACCCGGGCAAATTGCCTGGCGATATCCGGGTCGGTGCGACAGAAGCTGTTGGTCAGTTCCTCGCTCAGCGCAGGCTGCCCCGGGGCGCCCATGATTACCGGAGCCATGGCGCTCGACCAGCCCAGGTAGTTGCTGTCGAGGGTGTCGAGCAGGGCGTGGATGTCGGCTTCCTTGAACCCGCCGGTGTAGTCGTCCGCGTCGATGTAACAGGGCGACGGGCCGACCATGACATGCGCTGCGATGCGCCCTGGCTGCTGGCGGTCTGCCAAGGCGCCAATCATTGCGCTGACTGAGTGCCCGACCAGTATTACCGGGCCCTCGGCAAATGCCGTGATGATTTCGTTCAGGTCTTCGGCGTAGCGACACAGCGAGTCATATTGCTCGCGGTCATAGGCCGCCAGGTCCGATCGCCCGGCGCCGACCAGGTCATAGGTGACCAGCCGGAACCGGCCCTGGAAGTGAGGCAGCAAAAACTGCCACATGGATTGGTCGCAGCCAAAACCGTGGGAAAACACAAGGGTTGCATTGCCGCTGCCAGCAACATGTACATTGTTACGCGAAGGCAAGTTCATGCGGGTTCCAGAGCTCAGCAGCGTCCATGACAGAATGGGCGATAGTGCCCATGTTCCAGGGCGGCTAGCAAGCTAGTGGGTTGTTACCTGCCAAGGTTTGTGCGGCGTTGCTGGTCAGAATAGGCCAACCATGAACACCTGCCAGGCGCCACGCTGGCTTGCGGGGGAGCACTGCGCCGCTCGGGCGGGCGGAGTGAACCATTCGCCAGGCGTTTCGCTCGATTTGAAAAACGAGCACAGGCAGCCTGGCATGAATGCGTTCACTGAACAGCTCACCCCCGAACAGCTCAGGCTCGAGGCCATCAACCGTTGGTTCTGCACGCTTGATGACCGTGCCCTGCGTTGTGCCTGCCCCAGCACCTACCACGAAGAGCTGTTGCGCCAGGCTGACGAGATGGACCGCCTGGGCCTTGTGGACTGGCGCGAATGGCGTGACCTGCGTCGGCTGGCTGACCGCTGGTACCTCAAGGCCATCGCTGGCGCTGATTACCCTCGCCGCTGAAGGCTGTGCAACAACTGGTTGCGCGAAGGCTATGCGGTTACGGGGTGATTGGCGCGCCGGGCAACTGTCATAGATCCACGGGAGTGAACTACCGTCGACTGGGCCGCGTCCCCCGAATGAATGCCTCTGTAACCAGCATTCGCCCGTCAGCTGCTTTGAGGACGCAACCATGGAAAACACCGATCAAAGCTCTACCTCTCCCCCCGACAGCACTCAGGACCACCTGCACGCCATCACCGATGAAGCCGGCGCACTGCTTGGCGAAGCCCGGCAAAAGGGCAGCGAGCAATACGAGCACTACCGCGACAATGCCGCCGACCAGCTTGATTCGCTGAAGGAAGGCGCCCGCTCGGCCGCCCAAGCGCTGGAAGGCCACGACAGTCTCGGCCTTTCGCAGTACCTGGCCCAGGCGGCAGACTGCATGGGCAGTTTTGCCGAGCAAGTTCGCCATGAGAGCGCCGAAAGCCTGCTGCAGCGTGGGGTCAGGCTGGCGCGGGATAACCCGGCGGTGTTCCTGGCCGCAAGCGTGGCGATCGGCTTTGCCGTCTCGCGCTTCTTGCGCGCCAGTGCCGACCACGCCCAGGGCGCCGGCGTAGCGGCTGCGGGTGCCAGCGAGTCTCGGCATCCTCTGCCACCCACGCCGGATCGGGCGAGCGATGTATCTACTCGCGAGCCCTTTACCCCCGTCGACCCGATAGGGCCGGGTGCCGGCACGCCCGTCAGCGGCAGCCCGTTCGAGCGTGACCCGCTCAAAGGAGGCGAATGATGAACAAAGATCCCTTTCATACCACCCCAGGGCTGCATACACCGGAAGAAGACCCAGTGGGTGTGGGTGGCTTGGTGCGCCAGTTGATGCGTGAGGTGCCCGACCTTTTCACCAAGGAACTGGCCCTGGCCAAGGCCGAACTGCAGCAAAACCTGAACGCGCTGAAAGCCGGTACAGCGGCAGTGGCGGCTGGCGCGATCGTGGTGCTGGCGGGTTTTGTCATCCTGCTGCTGGCCGCCGTGTATGCCCTGGCGCTGGTGTTGCAGCCCTGGCTGGCTGCCCTGATCGTGGGGGCCGTCACGGTGGTGATCGGTTTCATCATGCTGCAGGCGGGCAAGAAACAGTTCCAGCCCACCCACCTTGCTCCTGATCGTGCCTTGCACGCCATGCAACAGGACAAGGAAACGCTGAAGAGGAAACTGCCATGACCACCTCCTTCGAACACGAAGCGCACAAGGACCCTGACCTGCTCGAACAGGAAATCAACGCCAAGCGCGAGCACATCAGTGACCTGGTTGACGCGCTGGAGCAGCGCTTGAGCCCCGGCCAGCTGGTCGACAAGGTGCTGGCCTATGCCAAGGGCAACGGCGGCGAGTTCTGTCACAACCTGGGCCTCACCCTCAAGAACAATCCGGTCCCGGCGACCCTCACGGTGTTGGGTCTGGCTTGGCTGGGGCTCAATCAGAACCGGCCTTTCAACCCAGGGCCGGCCCATCACGGGCCAGGTCTTGGGGAAAAGCTGGGGGAGGCGGTCGACTCGGTCAAAGACGCCTTCGCCCATGCTGGGGAGGCGGTGCACGATGCCGGCCAGAAGGTGCGCATGAAGGCGCATGACGCGCGCGACCGGGCCAGTGAGCTTGGCCATGGCGCCCGTGAGTCGATGGGTGAGTCTGCCGATACACTGCGCAGTTCCGCGCACAAGGTCGGGGACCAGGCGACTGCGCTGAAAGGCCAGTTCGAACACTTGCTTGAAGAGCAGCCGCTGGTGTTGGCGGCGCTGGGCATTGCCCTGGGAGCGGCGCTGGGCGCGGCCCTACCCGGCACCCGAAAGGAAGACCAGCTCATGGGCAGCACCAGTGACCGCTTGACGGACACGCTCAAGGCCAAGGGCGGCGAGGTGAAGGCGTCGGTCGAGCAATCGCTTCATCAGGCCACCGACAAGCCACCGACCCAGGCGGTTGGCGCGGGCGGCGTGCGTGAAGGTAGCGACCTTTCCTCGGGGTTGGGTTTTACCCCGTGACTCGACAGCGACTGAGCTGCCGGCCTCTTCGCATGCGGCGAAGGGGCCGGCCGACATGGCTGTTATCAGCCCATGGGCACGCCGGGCAAATGGGTCAGGCGCCTGTTTCCTGCGACAAGCGCTTCAGCAGCGCCTGAGCTACCGCTTCAGAGGAGGCAGGGTTCTGGCCGGTGATCAGGTGGCCATCCTCGACCACATGACTCGCCCAGTCTGCGGCCTTGGAATATTCACCACCATGGTCCTTGAGCATGTCTTCCACCAGGAAGGGCACCACGTCGGTCAGCCCGACAGCGTCTTCTTCACTGTTGGCAAAGCCGGTTACCCGCTTGCCTTTGACCACCGGGTGGCCGTCCGGCGCCTTGACGTGCTTGAACACGCCCGGCGCGTGGCATACCGCGGCGATCGGCTTGTTGGAGGCATAAAACGCCTCCAGCAAGGCTTTGGAGTCGTTGTCCTCTGCTAGGTCCCACAATGGCCCATGACCTCCTGGATAGAACACGGCATCGAAGTCGTACGGGTCGATTTCCCCCAGTGGTACGGTGTCGGCCAGGGCCATCTGCCCTTCGGTATCGCTGGCGAAGCGCCGGGTAGCATCGGTCTGGGCATCGGCTTCATCGCTTTTAGGGTCCAGTGGCGGCTGGCCGCCTTTGGGGGACGCGAGTGTGACATCGGCGTTGGCGTCGATGAACACGTAATAGGGGGCGGCGAATTCTTCCAGCCAGAAGCCGGTTTTCTTGCCGGTATTACCCAGTTGATCGTGAGACGTGAGCACCATCAGGATCTTTTTCATGCAAGGCTGTCCTCTGGATGTGAATGGGCAGTGCGCGACGCGCCCTGCATTATTGTCGGAGGGCAGCGCGCCGCAACCGTTCCATGCCGATTTCGGCGTGCTCGCGAAAATCAATCAGGAGTTGGCACGGAAATAGCTGTATGTGCTGCGACAGGCATACCCTGCCGGTCACTTCCCACCCACCCTCCACCGAAAAGAATAAAGGGGGCTGCATGAGTTGTCTGATTTGCGCGGGACAGGCTGAAACTGTCGAATGCCCCAGTGGTTGGGAAGAGCGGCGCTGTTCCCGGTGCGGATGTTACCGAATGTCTCAAGCGCTCATCCTGGTGATGATGGAAGAGGGGCAGATTTTCGATACCGAGCGTATGCGCCAGTGGCTGGCAACCCGGTCTGACCAGGGATCGATACCCTCAATTGACCAGTCCCAGGCCATATTGGCGATTTGAGCCGCGGGCGCCAGTCGTCCTCTTCGGCAGCCTGCTTCTTCACACCGGCACGCTGGCCGCCTTGAGCTGGCGCAGGACAAAGCACGATACCGAATGGCGCAAGCCCGGGATCTTGTAGAGCTTCTCTCGCAGCAGGCGCTCGTAGTCACGCGTATCGCGTACTGCCAGGCGCAGGAAGTAATCGTATTCACCCGACACCAGGTACGCCTCGATCACCTCGGGTATTTCCGCTAGCGCCTTCTCGAACTTGTGCAGCACTTCGTCACCGTGCTGGTCCAGGGTCACCATCACGATCAAGCCCTCGCCATAGCCGAGCCCGGCCATGTCGATACGTGCCTGGTAGCCCTGGATGATGCCGGCTTCTTCCATTCGTTTTATGCGTTGCCAGCACGGGCTTGACGACAGGCCGACCTGCTTGCCGATTTCCTGCAGGCTGGCACGGCCATCGCGGCTCAGCACCTGAAGAATCCTGCGGTCCATGTCATCCAGGTTATTTTTTTGCATATTCGGTGTTTCTCGAAAAATATTGCTGAATTCTAGGCGCAATCCCGAACGATTCGAAAGCACTTTTTGCGAGATGGCATAGACAATAAACGTCACTCCCGAAACCACGACAGGTCAGGGCACGGCCAGCTATGCAATGCACGTGGCCGCGTCGACTGGGCTTCAAAAGGAAATGCCATGCAACAGGTCAAGTACGAAATGCCGGAAGCACAAACCAGCCTCGAGTTCATTCTTGAACAGGTTATTTATGGGACCGAGGTGGTGATTGTGCGTCAGGGTGTGGAGATTGCCCGGATTACTGCCATGGAAGGGCTTCGGGAGCGCGGTACTACTTTGATGGGCAGCCCTTATGAATTGAGGTGAGAGGCGGGTGCTGGATGCGTTGGGGGCGCGTCAGGGCTTATAGGGGCTTGCCGCAGCATTTGTCGCGCCTGTCAGCGCTGATGCAATCCTCGTTACCCCCATTCCCGACGGAACGCCACCCCCCAGAGAGCGTCGAACAAACATACAAATACTCCCCCAGGACGGTCGCCCAGATGACGTTCATCGTATGGTTCGCCATGCTCGGTGCGGTACTGCTCCTGCTCGCGCTGTCTTCTTCGTACCTGCGCTGGATACCCGTCACGACGTCTGTCGTCTGTCTGGCCCTGGGCATCGGCCTGGGCCCGTCCGGCGTGAGCCTTCTGCACCTGGACATCGCCCAGGCCAGTGGCTGGATGGAGCACCTGACGGAAGTGGCAGTGTTGTTCTCGCTATTCGTAAGCGGGCTCAAACTGCGCCTGCCATTGCGCAGCCGCAGATGGTGGACAGCGTTTTTCCTGGCTGGCCCGGTCATGGTCATCTGTATCGTCGGGGTCAGCCTGGTCGCCCATTTCGGCCTGCACCTCGGCTGGGGCATGTCGGTGCTGGTCGGCGCCATTCTCGCCCCCACCGATCCGGTACTTGCGACACTTGTGCAAGTCGCTGATGCCCAGGATTACGACCCTGTCCGGTTCAGCCTTTCGGGGGAAGCGGGGCTCAACGATGGGGTGGCATTCCCGTTTGTCATCCTCGGCCTGCTACTGATGCAGGCAACAGACCCTGCGCAATGGCTGGGCGGCTGGCTGATCAAGGATGTCGCCTGGGCTGTCGTGGCTGGCATCGCATGCGGGTACTGGATGGGCCGGGGCTTGGGCAAACTGACCTTGTACCTGCGAATCCAGCATGAAGACAGTACGGTTTCGCCAAACGATTACCTGGCGCTCGCCCTTATTGCCCTGGCCTATGTGGTGTCGGAGATCATCCACGGGTATGGATTCCTGGCGGTTTTTGCAGCGGGCCTGGGGCTACGGCAAGCAGAAGTGCATTCGTCTGCAACGCCAAACGAACCGGCAGAGCATCTGGTTCAGCCCGTGGTTGGCCATCAGCACGTCGCACCCGAGCATGCCGTCAAGGGTGACGTGCAGGCACTGGAAGATTCGCAAATTGCTGCAGGGATCATGCTGGGGGACATGCTTGCCTTCGGCAGCCTGGTCGAGCGGGCGATGGAAGTGTTCCTGGTTACCCTGCTAGGCGTGGTATTGCTGGAGCACTGGGACTGGCGGGCGTTGATCGTCGCCGGGGCGCTGTTTTTGATCATTCGCCCGGCAGCCGTCATGCTGGTGCCATGGCGCACGGGTGCAAGCCTGGCGCAGCGCGGGCTGCTGGGGTGGTTCGGGATTCGCGGAATAGGCAGCTTCTACTACTTGTTCTACGCGATCAACCATGGGCTGCTACCCGCAGCGGCGCCCCAGGTTACCAACCTGGTGTTGTCCGCCGTGGCGCTCAGCATCCTTGTGCATGGGTTGACGGTGCAGCCGATTCTTGCGCGTTACAAGTCGAGCAACCCAAAAGATGAATAGGCCTGGATCAACCCAAGCGGTCTCGATCAGGGAGCAATTTGCTGATCAGCTGTGCAAGGTCTGCAATGGTCCATGGCTTGGGCAGGAACACTGCATTTGCCGGGAGCGCATTCACTGGCACAACGGCGTGGCCCGAGGTCAATATCACGGGCACTTCCGGCCATCTTGTCCAGATCTCCCGTGCCAGATCCAGACCGTCCAGCGCGCCAGGCATGTGGATATCGGTAAAAACCAGTGCGGCATGCAGGCCCTCTGACAACAAACATAACGCCTCGTCTGCATTTGCGCAGACTGTGACCTGCTGGGCGTACAGTGACGTGAGGCTCTCGGCAGTGAGGTCTCTGAGCAGATCGTCGTCTTCTACTATCAGGATGTGGCCGCGCATAGGATTACCCGCTTCTCATAAGCGTTAGGGCACGCGCATATTTCATCGTTGCCCCTGCCCGATGAGTGGCGGTATACGCGTGAGCCTTGAAAACAGCTATCGTTGCTGGGCGAGAAGCGAAGCGCTTTGATTGGCGCGTCAAGGGCACAACGGGTGCCAATGAATATCTGGACGAAAAGACTATGCAGCAGCTTCCACCGGACGAAACGATCCGCGCGGCTTTGAAACGGTCGCATGAGCGGCTCCACCGCCAACATGAACTGGTGGTCGACTTCGCCGTGATGTCCCTCAAGGCTGCGGACCTCGACGCGTTGCTGACCCAAGCGTGCGTGGTGGTGGCCGAAGGCATGAAGACTCGCTTCGCGAAGGTGCTGCAGCCGCTGCCGGACGGCGAAGCATTTGTGTTGTCGCACGGTGTGGGCTGGGACCAATCCGACATAGGGCGTGCCACGGTCGGCTGGGACGTGGCCAGCCCGGCGGGATATGCACTGGCCACTTACCGGCCGGTACTGTCCAACCATCTGGGCACGGAAGACCGCTTTCGCACTCCTGAGCTGTTGAAGAAATACGGGATCGAGCGCGCCATCAACGTTCCGATCCGCGGCGCACTCAGTCCCTTTGGCGTACTTGAGGCGGACAGCAGCAATGGCGACGACTTCGTCGAGAGCGACTTGGTATTCCTGGAAGGCATATCCAACGTCATCTCCATGGCGGTCGAACGCATAACGGCTGGCGTCGAGGCGCCGCGGCCCGACCCCTATTCGGAGACCATACTCAACGCAAGTCCCGACTGCGTGAAGATTCTCTCGGCCAGTGGCGAGATCGAGTTCATGAACGAGGCCGGCCTGACGTTCCTGCACCTGGCCTCAACGGCAGACGTGCAAGGCCAGCGTTGGCCCGATCTCTGGCCTGAGGCGTCAAGGCCGTTGGTGTCGGAAGCCCTGGCCAAAGTGGCAACCGGCGATACCGCACGGTTCGAGGCGTACGGTCCGACTGCACCAGATGAGCCGAAATGGTGGGATGTGACGGTGGCGCCGATTGTGGGCGCGGATGGCGAGATCGAAAAACTCATTGCGGTGTCGCGGGACATCACCGAGCGCCACCGTTACGAGGCTGAACTGCTGTCGTTGATCGAGGTGCAGAACAGCCGGCAAAGCAGAAGCGAGCTTTACCTGGAGGAAATCCACCATCGGGTCAAGAACAGCCTTCACCTGGTGAACACGCTGCTGTTGCTGCAAGCCAACCTGACTACCGATGAAGCGGTGAGGCTGCAACTGGAAACGGCAGCAGGGCGCGTGGTTACCATCGCCAGCGTTCATGAGCGACTGTACCAGAATGCCGAAGAACAGCAGGTGCTGGCCTCGGACTATCTGCATGCCTTGCTGGTTGACCTGGGCAAAGCGCTGGCCGAGCGCAAGATCGTGCTGCAAGCAGACAACTTTATCCTGCCCCCGGAGAGGATCGCTCCGCTGGGCCTGGTGATTTCCGAACTCATCACCAACGCGTTGAAATATGGCAAGGGCACCGTCGAGGTCCTCGTAGAGCACGCGGGCGATCACGCGCTGCTGACCGTCATGGACGAAGGTGAGGGGTTCCCAGCTACCTACCCGAAACCGACAGGCACGGGCCTTGGCATGCGCCTGGTGAAGAGTTATTCGGGGTATGGCAGTGCAGCGGTAACCGTGGACCGGCATGAAGGCAAAAGCTGTATCCACGTGCGTTTCAAGCTTTGAGGTGATACCCGTCGGTTGGCGCTGAAAGCGGCCTGTTTCGATGGTCGATTTGCCATCGGGGGCACCCGAATGCGTGTTATCCAGGCATCTCGGGCACTCAGAGGTTGTCGTCTGTATGGTAGTAGGGTTGCTACAGGCCTTGCCTCCGATGTCAGGATCTCTTATGCGTCCATCAAAAAGCTATCGAACGGTGCCAAGTCGAGCTTGCGACTATTTTCCCCCGCTTGAGCACCATTAGCCGGGCGGGCAGGTCAAGGATGACATCGGCGACCGACCGGGTATCCACGAGTATCAGATCTGCGTCATTGCCCGGTGCCAGCCCATAGTTTTTCAGCCCAAGGGCTCTTGCGGGGTTGGTCGTGAGCATGGGGAGTACCGTGGCCTGGTCATCTGCTCCACCCAAGTGGCAGGCAGGTAGCGCCAATTGGGCAATATTCAGCAAGTCGCCTGTGCCGTACGGGGTGAACGCGTTGCGTATATTGTTCGTGGCCAGGCACACATTCACGCCGCCGTCACGCAACGCACGCACCGGCGCAAGCGAGCGGCGCACGTTATGGCTGTCGCCCCGGGCGCCGAGGTGCAAGTCGGTGGCCGGCAAGCACATCACGCTGATTCCCGCATCGCGGATCAGGCTGATAATGTCGGCCCGCCGTTCCGGTGCCACGGCGCCCAGGCTGGTCAGGTGACCTACACAGACGCGGCCCTGGTAGCCTTCCTTGAGGGTTTTGCGTGCGAGATATTCAATACTCATGTTATCTGCGGAATCGGCAAAATCCTGGTGAAAATCAATATCCTTGCCGAACTGCCTGGCAAGGTTGAACACATGGTCGATGTGCTCGTGCGGCGAACTGTCGTTGTAGGGGATGCCGCCGACGACATCGGCGCCTTTTTCCATGGCCGTGACCATCATCTGCTGCATGCCCGGTAGCTTCAGTATCCCTTCCTGGGGAAAGGCCACGACCTGTATATCAATCACTTCACGAAACTTTTTACGCAGCTCCAGCACAACGTCAAACCCGGTAAAGCCTTGCGTCGGGTCAAATTCGGCGTGCGCGCGTACATGGGTGGTGCCGGCCTGCACGAGTGACCGCAGTACTTGAGTCGAGCGCTCGAAAATATCTTCCTGGGTCAGCGTGGGCTTGAGTTCGGCCGTGACCGCTATCGCTTCCTTCAGGGTGCCGGAGCGATTGGCCTTGCGCTGCATGACATGGGCTTTTTCCAGATGCAGGTGCCCTTCGACGAAGGCCGGCATCAGTACATTTCCGTTACCCTGGACTTCCTGCTTCGCAGGCAGGGTGATGGCTGGGGAAATGCAGGCGATCTTGCCCTTGTCTATGGCGACATCCATGGTTGGCTGTCCGTCGGTGATGCGGACATTGCGAAAGATCAGATCCATTACATGTGCTCCTCAGCTTGAGTCCTGTTGACGATCAACCGTTGGAGCAACCATTGCCCATGGCCCGGTACTCGAGAATATGCCTGCGGCCATTGGAGTCTTCGTAGGTCATGCGTGCGGGCACTACCTCGCAAACCTCGGGCAATTGGCTGATCGATATGACTCTTGCGATATCCAGGGCTTGCGAGTAGCTGTACTGTTCCACCTGCACGTCATCGCTGGGCAGCGGTTCTGCGCCTGATGCCGCAGCGCACAGGCTACTGAGCACTACCAACAACAAAGCTTTCATTTTCAAATTCCTGTTCACGTGTTCGTCCTGCCAGGCACTTTTCGCATCGACAGGGATACAGTGGCGCTTGATGGCCCGGCGCCGTATGCAGACGCCGGGACACTTGAGGCGTTAGAACGGCTTGGTCGGCAGGTACTTGCCATCCAGGGTAATCACCGCGCGAGATCCGCCTTCCGGATCTTCGACTTTCTTGATATCCAGCTTGAAGTTGATGGCACTGATGATGCCGTCACCGAACTTCTCGTGGACCAGCGCCTTCAGCGTGGTGCCGTACACTTGCAGCATCTCGTAGAAACGGTAAACGGTCGGGTCGGTCGGCACGCCGTTCTCGATGCTGCCGCGCATCGGCACGGTCTGCAGCAGTGCCACGGCATCCGCATCCAGGCCGAGTGTTTCGCCCACCACGCTGGCGGCAGGCTTGGGCAGTGGGTGCTGGCCCAGCAGCGCTGCGGTGACGAACGCTTCGGAGAGGCCGGTGCCCTCGGTGATCTGGGCGAACGACAGGTCTTTGCGGGCTTTGGCCAAGAGAATGACTTCGGTCAGGGCAAGGCGCGAATGTTGGCTGGTTTGCGACTGGATCATGGTGTTGTCTCCTAGGGTAAAAAACGGGTTCAGGCAGATTGCTTCAGTTGATAGGGGGCGGCGCGTGCACCGGGGTTATCCACCAGCGGGGCGAACTTGCCGGTGTTGATGTCGAACGCATCCATACGGCCGCTCTCGATGTCATAGACCCAGCCATGCAGGGCGATGCGGCCCTCTTCAAGGGCCAAACGTACCGAGGGGTGGGTGCGCAGGTTGACCAGCTGGGCGATCACGTTCTCGCGGACCATGGCGTCGACACGGCTGTGATGGTCCTTGTGCTCACGTGCTTCATTCACTACCCGAGCCGAGTCGGCGTAGCGCAACCAGCCGGCTACTGCGGGCATGTGATCCAGGCACTTGCAGGTGGCAATGGCGGTCATGGCGCCGCAATCGGAGTGCCCACAGATCACGATGTCGGAGACCTGCAGGGCAGCGACGGCGTACTCGACCGAGGCTGATACGCCCCCTGGCTCAGGGCCGTAGGGCGGCACGATGTTGCCGGCGTTGCGAATGACGAACAGGTCGCCCGGCTCGCGCTGCGTGACCAGTTCCGGCACCAGCCGGCTGTCGGAGCAGGAGATGAACAGCGCCCGTGGGCTTTGCTGGTTGGCCAGGCCCTTGAACAGGTTGGCGCGTTCCGGAAAGGCGTTGCGTTGAAACTTCAGAAAACCGTCGATGATGTCTTTCATGGTGATTCCTCTGGGTCGCGATGCGATGGAGCAGAGGTTACGGCGCTGCTTACATAAGGTAAAAGTCTCAATTATGATGCTGCTCATCGGATAATCTTATGGGTAGTGGCATGCTTGCTCGACACATCAAGTACTTCCTCGCGGTGGCGCAACACCACAGCTTCACCAAGGCGGCTGCAGCGCTGCACGTCTCCCAACCCGCCCTGTCGCAGCAGGTCCGGCAACTGGAGGAAAGCCTCGGGGCGCAGCTATTTGACCGATCGGGGCGTACCACGCGCCTGACGGACGCCGGGGAAGTCTATTTGCGCTATGCGCGCCGGGCCTCGCAGGAGCTGGAAGAAGGCAAGCGGGCGATCCATGACGTGGGCGATCTGAGCCGGGGTTCACTCAGGGTTGCGATAACCCCAACGTTCACCACCTACCTGGTCGGGCCGGTGGTCGAGGCGTTCTACAGCCGATATCCGAATATCACGCTGAACCTGCGGGAAATCGCCCAGGAACAGATGCAGGCGCAGCTGCTGGCCGACGAGCTTGATGTGGGCATCGCGTTCGATGACGGGCACGCGGAGGACATCGACACCCTGCCGCTGCTGGTAGAAGCACTCGCCCTGGTGGTCGGGGGCAACCACCCGCTGGCGGGGCAGCATGCTATCGACCCCGATGCCCTGAGCGGCGAATCGCTGATCCTGCTCAGTGCGGAGTTTGCCACCCGCGAGCAGATCGACCGCTACTGCCGCCAGCACGGCATTACCCCACGTGTGCGCATGGAGGCCAATGTGATTGGTGCTGTCATCGAAGTGGTCCGCAGGACGACGCTCTCGACGTTGTTGCCTGCCACCATCGCACGTGCGCACGAAGGCCTGTTTGCCCTCGAGCTCGGCCCGCAGCGGCTGCAGCGTACTGCGGTGTTGATGCAGCGCAAGGGGGCCTACCAGACATCAGCCGCTCGGGCCTTTATCGAACTGGCGACAGATATCGCCGCCCAGCTGCAAAGCAGATGAAGCACCTGCTACCGGCCGCGCAGCGTTTCCAGCGCCGGAGACCACACGTCATGCCCGCACCGGGTACACGCGACAGAACCCTCTGCATCGAGGTAGACCGGGTAGCCACAGCTTACGCAGCAATACACCCCGGCAGCGGGTAGTTTGACGTATTCGGGCCGATGCTCGGCCGGAAGCACTGACAGCCCCGCTCGGGTGTCCTGGCCATCGTAGAAGTACAGGCTCAGGTCGCCATCTGTTTCCAGCAGGCCAAGGCGAACCTGGCCCAGATGCTCGACGCCTCGCTGGCGTAGCTCCATGAACAACTCGTTCGACGAGATGTTCATGTTGCGCAGGGAATGGATTTCGTACATGCCATCCTTGACCACCGTGATCGGCAAACCGTCGATCCACGCTTCGCACGCCTTGCTGCGTGTCATGAGGTAGACAGTGCCCCGATACAGCAGTAGCAGCGTGAGGAACACCAACGCCACCGGCAACAGCGGCACATCTTCGTAAAAGGTTACATCCCCTGCAGCAGAACCCAGCGTCAGAATGACCACGAGTTCAAAGCGCGACAGTTGTTTGATGCCCCGACGGCCGCTGGATTTCAAAAAGAGAAAAACCGCGAGGAAGGCGGCAAGAACACGACAGGCAACTTCGAGGAGGAAGGTCAGGGGAAGTTCGCCCAACAGCATCCGTTGCAAGTCGAAGGAGACCATGGGTTGTTCCCGTCATTTGCCAGCCTGGATGTACAGGTCGACCCTTTCACCGTTGCGGAGTTCCAGCTGTTCGCCGCTGTTGGATCAGCGACGGCGGGCAGCTTGCGTGCAACCGGGTCTTGGTGGGGCCAGCGGTGGCAGCGTTTCAGAAACGCGTCGCCAGTCGTCCGGCGGTGCACAAGACCCTTGAGGCCGAAGGCTTGATCTGACGGGCGCAGCGCCAAGGTCGCAGGGTCAGATTTGGGCCTGGCCACCATCGACCAACACTTTTCAGACCCTGCCTGGGTTTGAGCGGGCAGGGGATAAACCCGCTTATGCAGTGACCGCAGCAGCCTTGTAGGAGATTGCCGAGCCCATTGGGCTGCGCTGTCGCGCAGAGAACTAATGCTGGGCGCTCCGCGTACCCCTGTGGGAGCGGGCGCGCCCTCGCTGCTTGATAATGTGCAGTTGCCCGAGAATAACTCTACAAACGTCTATTCTTGTACAAGTATTCTCAATGAAGGGTGGATCCCATGCCGCGCATGCTCCGCTGGGCCGGCCTGTTTGCGCTGTTGGCTGCCGCACCGCTGCTCGCAGGCGACTGGCGCGCTGCGCTGCCTTCGGCCCAGGTGCTGGGCCGTGGCGACTTCACCTGGTTCGGCTTTCGGGTTTACACCGCGCGGCTGTGGACTGACGGTCATGGGCAGGACTGGGGGCGGCCATTTGCCCTGGAGTTGCTGTACCACCGCGCATTGTCACGGGACAACCTTGTACAGGCCAGCGTCAAAGAGATGCGCCGCCTGAACGACGGCAGCGTGACGCCAACGCAACTTGCCAACGGGGCCAGGGCACTGGAAGCGGCGTTCCCGGATGTGCACCCCGGCATGCGCATCGTCGGCTTGTACCTGCCCCGTGCAGGTTGCCGTTTCTACGTGGATGGAAAGCTCACGGGGGAGGTGCGCGACCCGGTTTTCTGCAAGGCGTTTTTCGCTATCTGGCTTGACCCGCGCGCCCGCGACCCTCAACTACGCCTGCGCCTGCTCGGCCAGGCCGCAGACCCAGGAGCCTGACTATGAAGAACAAGATGGTGCTGCTGTTGACCTGCCTGCTGCTGGGCAGCTGCGGCAACGTCAGTGTCGAGGACTACGCCAGCCAGCAACCAAAGCTTGATCTGGCGGCCTTTTTCTCGCGGCCGGTGCAGGCCTGGGGCATGTTCCAGAAGCGTTCCGGCGAGGTGGCAAAGCGTTTTCACGTGTGCATTGCCAGCCACCGCGAGGGCGAGCGGCTGATCCTCGACGAGCGCTTCGTCTACAGCGACGGTGAACGCCAGCGCCGGGTCTGGACGTTGACACCGGAGCGGCCCGGGCACTGGCGTGGCACTGCCGGCGACGTGATCGGTGAAGCCCGTGGCGAGATGGCGGGCAATGCGCTGCGCTGGCGCTACCAGCTGGACCTCCCGGTCGACGGGCGGCACTGGCAGGTGGACATGGACGACTGGATGTACCTGATGGATGACGACACCCTGATCAACCGCACCAGCATGCGCAAGCTGGGCGTGGAGGTCGGCCAGATAACGCTGTTCTTCCGCCGCCTGCCAGCGGGTGCAGCATGCGATTGAGCACCCTCGCACCGTGAAAAAACAGCTGTTGCCGAGCAAGTTGTGCGTGGGCTGTGGCCGCCCGTTCACGTGGCGAAAGCGCTGGGCGCGGTGTTGGAAGCAGGTGCGTTACTGCTCCGAACGCTGCCGCCGCTCACGGCCGCGCGGCAAGTCGCAGCAGCAACGGGAAGGCGAGGGCCCAGACCGGGGCCAGTAGCAGGGCGGTGACCAGCGGCCCTAGGGGGAGGGCGACATCGGCCAGCCGCGCGCCGGCCAGGTAGGCCAGTGGGCCGCCAATCCCGCCCAGTAATGCCCCTGACCAGAACCGACGGCCAGCCCAGGCCAGGCTGTGACGCAGGCCGCTGGCCAGCACCAGCCACAGCAGTGCCAGCCACAGCGGCAGTGGCCAGGCTGTGTAGGTGAACACCCCGAACGCACCCAGCAGGCTGTCCAGCATGCAGCCGGCCAGTGTGGCCCGGCACAACGCCTTGGCCTCGGCCCAAGGGGCGGGGCACAGGCGCAGGTGCACGAAGATGCCGAGCGGCACCAGCCACAACAGCAATGGGTGCTGTGCCCCGAGCACGCACAACCACCAGCCGGCCTGCAACCACAAGGCGTTGACCAGCTGCCAGCGGCCCCGGCTGATCACGCTGCCGGCAACGGCGCGCGACGGGCCTGGGGGGCAGCCCACAGCAACTGGGCCACACCAATGGCACGCTCCTCGAAGCCGCCCTGGCAGTAACACAGGTAGAACTCCCATAGCCGCTGGAACGCATCGTCATAACCCAGGTCAGCCAGGGCTGGGCGGGCCTGGCGCAGGTTATCGCGCCAGTGCCCCAGGGTGCGCGCGTAGTCCACGCCGAAGTCCTCGAGGTGCACCAGGTTCAGCGACGTCTGCCGGCTGGCGGTATCGAGCATCACGCTCAGCGAAGGCAGCGCTCCGCCAGGGAAGATATACCGCTGGATGAAGTCCACCGAGCGGCGGGCCTGAGCGTAGCGCTGGTCACGAATGGTGATCGCCTGCAGCAGCATCAGCCCGTCGGGCTTGAGCAAGGCGGCGCATTGGCGGAAGTAGGCGGGCAGGTAGCGGTGGCCCACGGCCTCGATCATCTCGATGGACACCAGCTTGTCGTAGCTGCCGCGCAGGTCGCGATAGTCGTCGCGCAGCACTGTCACGCGCCGTTCCAGCCCCAAGTCCTGCACCCGCCGCCGGGTATAGGTGTATTGCGCCTCGGACAGCGTGGTAGTCGTGACCCGGCAACCGTGCTGGGTGGCTGCGTGGATGGCCAGGCTGCCCCAGCCACAGCCGATTTCCAGCAGGTGGTCGTCGGGACCAAGCTCGAGCTTTTCGCAGACGCGCTGCAGCTTGTTCAGCTGCGCCTGCTCCAGGGATTGTGCAGGGTGCTCGAACTGCGCGGCGGAATACATCATGGTGCGATCGAGCAGCTGCTCGAACAGGGCATTGCCCAGGTCGTAGTGGGCCAGGATATTGCGCCGCGCGCCGCGCCGGCTGTTGCGGTTGAGCCGGTGCAGCAGGCGCAGGGCCGGGCGCCCAAGGCGCGCCAAGCCGCCTTCAAGGGCATCGAGGACCTCCAGGTTGGCGACGAACAGGCGCGTCACCAGCGCCAGGTCCGGGCTGCGCCAGTAACCATGAATGTAGGCCTCGCCAGCGCCGATCGAACCATTGCCGGCAATCAGCCCCCAGGCGGCGTCATCGAGCACCTCCAGCTCGGCCTGCAAGGGGCTGTCGGCATCACCGAAGCTCCATTGCTGGCCGTGGCTGAGCAGGCGCAAGTGGCCATGGCGCAGCTTGCCCAACAGGGCCAGCACGGCGCCGCGCGCGAGCCCGCCGAGCCAGGGCCCCAGGCCTGCGGACTTGCTAACGCTCAGGGTCGGGTCGGACATGGTCAGGTTCCTCGCAGGGTTGGCCAAGCGCCAGGTCGCCCGTGTGCTTGGCATGTTCATGGATGGGGGTACGTTTGAGCAGCAGGCGCAGGGCCTGCCAGTAGATGGCCGAGACCGTGCGCAGGCTCATCCACGGGAAGGCCAGGATGTAACCATGTACGGCGCGCCGATCGAGCGGTGCACGGCGCAGGGCCAGGTCGGCTTCGAAGACCTTGTGGCCGGCCTGCCAGTTCTGCATGTGGATGCGCAGGTGTGCCGGATCGAGGTGGAATCGCAGGCGATAGTCCATCGCCACCGGCATGAACGGCGAGACGTGAAAGGCCTTGGCCATGTGGAACGAACTCGTCAGGTCGCCGTGCACCGGCAGCACATAGTGAAAGCGTTCGCGCCACGGTGTGTTGCGCACCTCCAGCAGGATCGCCGCCAACTGCCCATCGGCGTCATGGCAGAAGTAGAAGCTCACCGGGTTGAACGACAGGCCCCAGCAACGCAGCTGCGACAGCAGGCGCACCGGCCCGCTGGGGATATGGCCAGTGGCCCTGCCGACCAGCACGCGTGCGGCCTGGGCCAGTGGCATGCCTTGGCCGGTCAGGCTCGGCAGGTAGTCGGTCTCGCGCCAGCTCAGCGGCGCCAGGCGCCAGCGCCGCAGCCAGGGTGACAGGCCCAGCCAATGACTTTGCTCGTCCAGGTCCAGCTCGAACATGCCCACCCGGTAGCGAAACGTGTGGGGCCGCGGCGTCAGGCGCCGATGGCTGACCCAGCCCAGGCACAGGGCGCTGTTCACAGCTGCTCCCCGAAGTGGCTGGCCACCTGCAGGGCGCTGACCACGCCGTCTTCGTGAAAGCCGTTGCCCCAGTAGGCGCCACAGAAATAACTGTGCGCCTGCCCCTGCAGGCGGGGCTGCCGCGATTGCGCCTCGGCGGCGGCCACGCTGTACTGCGGGTGGGCGTAGCGAAAACGGGCGAGAATCTGTGCCGGGTCTACCAGCGCGGTCTGGTTCAGGCTGACGCAGAAGGTCGCCGGGGCCTGCAGGCCCTGCAGGATGTTCATGTTGTAGGTGACGGCAGCCGGGGCCTGGGCGTTGCCGCCAAGGCGGTAGTTCCAACTGGCCCAGGCCTGTCGGCGGCGCGGCAGCAGACGCGTGTCTGTATGCAGCACGACGTCGTTCTCGGCATAGCGGATCGCGCCCAGTACTGCTTGCTCCTCGGCGCTGGGGGCCTCGAGCAGGCTCAGGGCCTGGTCGCTGTGGCAGGCGAACACGACCTTGTCGAAACGTTCGCTGCCAGCGGCGCTGAACAGTGCCACCCCCGCTTCGTCGCGGCTAACCCGCTGTACCTTGCAGCCAAGGCGAATGCTGCTGGCGAACGGCTGGCAAAGCGGCCCGACATAACTGCGCGAGCCGCCCTCGATAACCCGCCACTGCGGGCGCTCATCCACCGACAGCAAACCATGGTTGCGGCAGAACGTGACGAAGAAACGCAGCGGGAAGGCGAGCATGTCGGCGCAGGACATCGACCAGATCGCCGAGCCCATCGGCACGATGTAATGTTCGATGAAGCGTTGCCGGTAGCCATGGGTTTCGAGATAGGCGCCGAGCGTGGTGCCAGGGTCGATGCGGCGGGCGTCAAGGTCTGCCGGCGCCTGCCGGTTGAAGCGCAGGATGTCGCGCAGCATGCCCCAGAACCCCGGCGACATCAGGTTGCTGCGTTGGGCGAACAAGGTATTCAGGCTGTGGCCGTTGTATTCCAGGCCGCTGCGCGGCTCATGCACCGAAAAACTCATCTCTGTGGGCCGCGAAGCTACCCCGAGTTGGCCCAGCAGGCGGATGAAGTTGGGGTAGGTCCAGTCGTTGAAAACGATGAAACCGGTGTCGACGGCATACTGCTGCCCACCCCACGACACATCCACCGTGTGGGTGTGGCCGCCAACCCGCTGCTCGGCTTCGAACACCGTCACCGCGTGCTTGCGCGACAGCAGGTAGGCGCAGGTCAGGCCGGCGATGCCGCTGCCGATGATGGCGATACGCATGGTCAGTCAGTCCTGTTCGTGGCGGGCCAGGCGCTGCCCCAGGGCCAGGCGCAGGCGCGCCGGCAAAGCCCCAAGCAGGCGCAAGGCAAAAGTGAAAAGGCCGGGAAAGTTGATTTCCAGGGGGCGCCGGGGCAGGCGCCGTGCGATGTACCTGGCGGCGCGCGGCGCCGTCCACAGTTGCGGCATGGGGAAGTCGTTGCGGCGGGTCAGGGGCGTGTCGACGAAGCCGGGGCTGACCAACGTGGTGGCGATGCCTTCGTGGGCCAGGTCGATCCGCAGGGATTCCACCAGATAGCGCACGGCAGCCTTGGACGCGCCATAAGCGCCGGCGCGAGGCAAGGCCAGCCAGCTGACCGAGCTGCCCATCACCACCAGCTGTGGTTGCCGACCAGCGCGCAGCAAGGGCAAGGCGGCCGCGAGGCAATGGCTGAGGGCGAGGACGTTGGTGCGCATTACCCGTTCGACCAAGGCCGGGTCGAAGTGGCCCGGTTCCAGGTACTCGCACGTGCCAGCGTTGAGCACGACCATATCCAGTGCGCCCCATGCCTGCCCGATGTGCGCCGCGATAGCGGCCACCTGGTCCGGGTCGTCAAGGTCGCCGACAGCCAGCAGCGTCTGCTCGGGGAAGCGCTCGGTCAACGGCGCCAGGCGTTCGGCGTCGCGCCCGCCCAGTGCCAGTTGGTGACCCTGTTCGAGTAGGCATTGCGCCAAAGCAGCGCCGATGCCACTGCTCGCGCCGGTCAGCCAGCAGCGGCTCATGCCAGGCGACCCTTGAGCCAGCGGATGGCGCTGCCCATCACCGGTATGTGCTCGTAGAGCAGGGCGCCGGCGTCGAAATAGTCCTGATGCAGGAATACACGCTCACGCCATTGCAGGTAGCTGCAGCCTTGCAGGCTGACGGTGCGGCCCCCGGCAAGGCGCGGGTGGCGGAACTGCAGGACCCAGCGCAGGTAGCCTCGCCCGGGCGCCACTTCGTCCGCATCGAGGAAGGTGTAGTGGATATCCTGTGCGTTGGCGTAAAGCTGGGCAAAGTATGCCCTTAGCGCCTGGAGCCCTTCGATCTGGTGCAAGGGGTCGCGAAAGCACACATCTTCGCTGTACAGGGCTTGCAAACCATCCAGACTTTTCCCGTCAAGGCGGGCAAAGCGCTCGGCGAACTGCGGCAGAAAGGCTGACATGGGCGGCTCCTGGCACGCCTGTACAGCCTGGAGTGGTTGTACAGGTATACCTGAAGCCTAAGCTGAAACCTGTACAAGTCAAAAATCTTGTACAGTTATTTTGTTTCATAATGACTTCCATACCCTAACCGATCGCCAGCCCCTGCACGTCTGGGCCTTACGCCAGCCAATAAAGTTATGGCCCACATCTGAATCTTGTATTTCATCTGCACGCGCACAGCTGATTAGCATCGTCGATGTCTTCCTGTCGACGAGAACAACAACGTGAACCTTGGAACGATCATTACCCGAAGTGCCCGCTACTGGCCGGACCACATCGCCGTGGCGGACAGCCAGACACGCGTCACATACGCCCAGCTGGAGCGCCGTAGCAACCGCTTGGCCTCAGCGCTGGGTACGCTGGGCGTGGGTGTCGGCGAGCATGTGGCCATTCTCGCCGCCAACCGCGTGGAGCTGGTCGAAGCGGAAGTGGCGCTGTACAAGGCGGCAATGGTCAAGGTGCCGATCAATGCGCGGCTGTCAGTGGATGAAGTGGTGCGGGTGCTGGAAGACTCCTGCAGCGTTGCACTGATCACCGATGCCAGTTTTGCCCAGGCGCTGGCAGCGCGGCGTAGAGAGTTGCCGCTGCTGCGCCAGCTGATCGTGCTGGAAGGCGAGGGGGGTGACCTGGGTTATGCCGCGTTGCTTGAGCGCGGCAGTGAGGCACCGCTGGGCCTGGACCCGGCCGACGATGCGCTGGCCGTGCTGCATTACACCTCCGGCAGCTCTGGGGTGCTCAAGGCTGCGATGCTGTCGTTCGGCAACCGCAAGGCGCTGGTGCGCAAGAGCATTGCCAGCCCTACACGGCGCTCCGGGCCGGGCGACGTCATGGCCCACGTGGGGCCCATCACCCATGCCAGCGGTATGCAGATCATGCCGCTGCTGGCGGTGGGCGCCTGCAACCTGCTGCTCGACCGCTATGACGACCGCCTGTTGCTGGAGACCATTCAGCGCGAACGGGTGACGCGGCTGTTCCTGGTGCCGGCGATGATCAACCGCCTGGTCAATTACCCCGGCGTCGAACGCTTCGACCTGTCGAGCCTGAAGCTGGTCATGTACGGCGCCGCGCCGATGGCACCGGCCCTGGTGAAAAAAGCCATCGAACTGTTCGGGCCGATTCTCGCGCAAGGTTACGGCGCCGGTGAAACCTGTTCGCTGGTCACCGTCCTGACCGAGCAGGACCACTTGGTGGAAGACGGCGATTATCAACGCCTGGCCTCCTGCGGGCGGTGCTACTTCGAGACCGACCTGCGGGTGGTCAACGAGGCGTTCGAGGATGTGGCTCCGGGTGAAGTCGGCGAGATCGTGGTCAAGGGCCCGGACGTGATGCAGGGCTACTGGCGCGCCCCGGCGCTCACCGCCGAAGTGATGCGCGACGGTTATTACCTTACCGGCGACCTGGCGACGGTGGATGCCCAGGGGTATGTGTTCATCGTCGATCGCAAGAAGGAAATGATCATCTCCGGCGGTTTCAACGTGTACCCCAGCGAAGTGGAGCAGGTGATCTACGGCTTCCCCGAAGTGTTCGAGGTGGCGGTGGTCGGCGTGCCCGACGCGCAGTGGGGCGAAGCGGTGCGCGCGGTGGTCGTGCTCAAGCCCGGGGCGCAACTGGAGGCCGCCGAGCTGATCGAGCGCTGCGGCCGTGCGCTGGCCGGTTTCAAGAAGCCGCGCGGCGTCGACTTTGTCAGCGAACTGCCGAAAAACCCCAATGGCAAGGTGGTGCGCCGCCTGGTCCGGGACACCTACTGGCAACACAGCGAACGTCGTATCTGACCAGGGAGCATCACCATGTATCAACCCAGTGCAAAGGCTGCGCAGATCATCGAAGCGATCGAGGGTTTCGTCCGCGATCAGGTACGCCCGCTAGAGCAGCAGGCACAGCTGGACTGGGCGCGCCCGCACCCCCAGCCGGTGCTGCGGCAAGTGTGGAAACTTTCCAGCGAGCAGGGCCTGTACACCATCATGCTGCCCGAAAGCATGGGTGGGGCCGGCCTGAACGTGGCCGACCTGTGCGCGGTCAAGGAGGCCACGGTGCTGACAGGCTCCATGCTCGCCGCACACGTGTTGGGCGAGCTGTCGGGGCCGCCGCGGGTCGGCCACCTGTTCAAGGTGGCCAGCCCCTACCAGGTCGAGACCTTCCTCAAGCCGGTGTGCCGCGCTGAAAAGGCCGTGTGCTTTGCCCTGACCGAAGCCGAGGCCGGCTCCGATGCCACCGCCATTACTACCCAGGCCCGCCGCGACGGCGACCACTATGTGCTCAGCGGCACCAAGCGTTACATCTCTGGTGCCACCTACGCCGACCTGGCAGTGCTGCTGGCGGTGACCGGGCCGGGCAAGGGCGCACAGGGTATTTCGGCCTTCTTCGTCGACCTCAATGCCCTGGGTGTGCGAATTGACAGCGATTACTCGGTGATGTCCGGTGGCGGTGCCCATGGCGACATCGTGCTCGATCAGGTGCGCGTGCCGGCGGCCAACCTGATCGGGGAGGAGGGGCAGGGGTTCAAACTGGCCATGGGACGCATTACCCTCAACCGCTTGCTGCATTGCCCCACCCTGCTAGGGATGGCCGGCCTGGCCCTGGAGCTGTCTATCGAGCATGCACGCAGCCGCAAGCAGTTCGGCCAGCCAATCGCCATGTTCCAGGCGGTCAACCACATGATCGCCGACATGGCCACCGAGCTGCACGCTGCGCGCAGCATGGTCTACGCCACGGCCCAGGTGAACGACGCCGGGGGCGATATCCGCACCCAGGCGCCGATGTGCAAGCTGTTCGTCTCCGAGGCAGCCTTCCGCATCGCCGACAAGGCGGTGCAGGTGCACGGCGGCGCCGGGCTGATGCAGGGCCACCCGGTGGAGTGGATTTTCCGCGCCACGCGGATGATGCGTATCCTGACCGGCACCAGTGAGATTCAGCGCAACACCATCGCCAAAGGCGTGCTGATGCCTGCCTGAACGACGGGCCGCCCTTGCGGCGGCCTTTTTGCAACACCTCACAACAATAACAAGAGTACTCGCCATGACTGCGGATTCTTCCCTGCCCAACCCCCGTACCGCCTGGCTGGTGGCCGCGTTGCTGGCCCTGCTGATGCTGGTCAACTTTCTCGACAAGGTGGTGATCGGCCTGGTGGCGGTGCCGATGAGCGCCGAACTGGGCCTGACGGCCACCGAGTTCGGCTTGATCGGCGGCGCCTTGCATTGGTTTTTCGCGATCTCCGCCGTGGTCGGTGGCTTCATGGCCAACCGGCGCCCCACCCGCACCTTGCTGCTGGGCATGGGCCTGTTCTGGGCGCTGATCCAGCTGCCGATGTTGTTCGCCACCTCACTGTGGGCCATCGTCGCCTGCCGGGTGCTGCTGGGCATCGGGGAGGGGCCGGCATCGCCGGTCGCCACCCATGCACTGTACAAGTGGTTCCCCAACGACCGGCGCAACCTGCCGGTGGCCCTGCTGCATGCCGGCAGTGCCATGGGCCTTCTGGTGGCGGGGGCGATGATCCCCTGGGTCAGCCTGCATTACGGCTGGCGCACCAATTTCATCATCCTTGCGCTGATCGGTCTGGTCTGGTGCCTGCTGTGGTGGCGGCTGGGCCAGGAGGGCACCCTCGAGCGCCTGCGTGCCAGCCAGCTCAAGGCCGACGAACCGGCTATCCCCTATCGCAGGCTGCTGGGTGACCCCAGCGTGATGGGCAACTACCTGTGCCACTTCGCCGCCAACTGGTCGCTGGCCCTCACCCTGACCTGGGTGCCCAGTTACCTGCAGGTGGGCCTGGGTATCGACCCGCTGCAGACCGGGCGCATATTCATCATGTTCGTGGTCGTGACCACGCCGCTGAGCCTGCTGCTGGCCTGGTTCTCCCAGCGCCTGATGCGTCGCGGCGTGCCGTCACGGGTGGCTCGCGGCGTGTTCGTTTCGGTGTGCCTGATACTGGGCGGGCTGTTGTCGGCTTCGCTGATGCTGCCTGGCTTGAGCACGGCCGCAAGGGTCGCCGCGCTGACATTGAGTGGTGGCCTGGCGCTGGTGATGTATTCCGTGGGCCCGGCGATGCTCGCCGAGTTCACACCGGCGGCCCAGCGCGGCGGCATCCTCGCCATGGGCAACGGCATCGCCTCGCTGGCCGGGTTGGCAGCGCCGGTGGTGACCGGTTTGCTGGTACAAGGTGCGGGTAGCGAACACCCGGCGGGGTATGCCCAGGGCTTCCTGGTGTGCGGCGCGGTGCTGGTGGTGGCCGGGCTGGTGGGCCTGGCCACCTTGAACCCGCAGCGTACCCAGCAGCGCCTGCGCCAGTCGGCTGCAACTGGCGGGCAGGCGCGCGCTCAGACCGCCAGCTGAGCGCCGAGCCCCGACTCCAGCGGCTCGGCATCCTTGCCGATCAGTTCGCCCCGCCAGCGGCCGCTGCTGACCAGGTCGATCAGCACGCTGCGCACCAGGTCGCGCAGGCAACCGGCAGCGAACGACAGGGGTTTGTGCTGGGAGTGCGCCAAGGCGATGGTGCGGCTGATGCGCGGTTCGACGATGCGCCGCGCCGCCGTGGGTTCGAGCAGTACGCTCAGCGGCGGCCAGTTGCTGATGGTCGCCGCCAGGCCGGCGCGCACCAGGCTGGCGATGCCGGGCGCCGATTGCTGCTCGTAGGCTGCGGCCAGGGGTACGGCGGCTTCCATGGCGGCTTGCTCGATGCGTCGGCGCAGGTGCAGTGTCCTGGGCGGCAGCACCAGCCGGGTGGCGGCGGCTTCGGCGAGGGTGATGGTGTCGGGGGTGCCAGGGGCTGATGCGCCGACCCAGTACAGCGCTTCGGTGAAGATCGGCTCGGCCTCCACATGGTCGAGTTCCTCGGCATTGGGCACCACACCGAAGTCCACCTTGCCCAGCTCGATGGCCTGGCCGCCTTCACGGCTGAGGCCGTCCCACACGGTCAGCGTCACGCCGGGGAAGCGCTGTTCGGCGCGCATGACGATTTCTGGCAGCAGCAGGTCGGCGGCCGTGGCCGGGATGGAAATGGCCACGTGGCCCTTGGGGTCGCCGCGGCTGGATTTCAGCTCATCTTTCACCGAGTCGAGTTTCTGCACCACCTGCCGGGCCACTTCATAGAGCTGGCGCCCGGCATCGGTCAGGGCAATGCCATCGTGCTGGCGGTCGAGCAGCTGCATCTCCAGCTCACTTTCCAGCAAGCTGATCTGCCGGCTCAACGCCGGCTGGGCAATGTAGGCGCGACGTGAAGCAGAAGAGAAGCTGCCGGCTTCGACGATGGCGATCAGGTAGCGGAGCTGTTTCAGGGTCATCGGAGCGGTTCCAAGGGTATGCCGAACTGATATGGCACGTATCCGAACACGTTATTTGTGGGGTTCGAAGCGCGGCTCCTAGTATCACCCCGAAAGGGCGTGCCAAGGCAAGCCCGGCCCGGACACCACAACAACAAGAGGCCAAGCCCGATGAAACCATTTTCCCTGCTGCGCATCTTCCTGTTTGTCAACGCCAGCCTGCTGAGCCTGTACGCGGAGGCCATGCCACTGTCCGCAGACTTGACGCCGGTGGGGGCCGAACGCGGGCCCGGCAGCGACGGACGCATACCGGCCTGGAACGGCGGCCTGCAGGCGCGGCAAGTGTCGCTGGCGGTCAACGGCACCCCGCTGGACCCGTACGCCGATGAGCAGCCGCTGTATGTGATCACCGCCAACAACTACACCCAGTACCGGGAGCAGCTGACGGCGGGGCAGGTGGCCTTGATGCAGCGTTACCCCCAGTCGTTCCGCCTGCCGGTGTATCCCTCCCATCGCAGTGTCGCGGTGCCGCCACCCGTGGGCGAGTGGGCCCGGCACAATGCGGCCAACGCCCGGCTGGTCAACGACGGCAACGGCGTGGAGGGCTTTGCCGGTGTAGTGGCTTTCCCCAAGCCCGAGAATGGCCTGCAGGTGCTGTGGAACCACCTCACCCGACCGCGCAACGGCAGTTACCGCCTGGCTTCGGACAGCATCACCCCGCGTGGCGATGGCCGCTTCGCGACGATGAGCCTGCAACAGAACTTCGCCCGCCCCGACGTTCTGGAAGGCGGCCAAGCGGGCAACGTGCTGTATTACCTGAGTTACCGCATGACCGCGCCGTCGCGCCTGGCGGGCGATGCTGTGGTGCTGCACGAAACCCTCGATCAGGTGGCCCAGCCGCGTCTCTCGTGGCTGTACAGCAGCAGCCAGCGGCGGGTGCGGCGCGCCCCGGCGCTGGCCTATGACAGCATCACCCCGGGCACGGCCGGCCTGCGCACCGCCGACAGCCGCGACATGTTCAACGGCGCCCCGGACCTCTACCAGTGGACCTTGGTGGGCAAGAAGGCCCTGCATGTGCCGTACAACAGCTATCGCCTGGCTTCGCCCCTGCTCGGTTATGCCGCGCTGATCGGGCCGGGGCACGTCAACCCGCAAACCACCCGCTACGAGCTGCACCGGGTGTGGGAAGTGGTGGGTACCCTCAAGCCTGGGGCGAAGCATCTGTACGCCAGCCGCCGCTATTACCTGGACGAGGACAGCTGGGCCATCCTTGAGGCGGACTTCTTTGACCACAAGGGCCAGGTGTGGCGTACCGCCCAGGCCCACAGCTATTACCACGTGACCGGGCAGGCGCTGGTCAACGCTATGGAGGCGATCTACGACCTGCGCAGTGGCCGCTACCAGCTGTCTGGCCTGACCAACGAGCAGCCAAGGCCGTACGCCTTCGACGTGCGCACCAGTGCTTCCTACTTCTCCCCCGGCGCATTGCGCAGCCAAGGGCTGCGTTGACACAGGGCTCTCATGAATTCCGATCACCGTCATACCCTTTGGGAGCGCTGGTTGCTGGGGCAGGGCAAGGCGCCCGATCCGCGTTTTACCCTGGCCAATGAGCGCACCTTTCTTGCCTGGATCCGCACCGCCCTGGCCTTGCTCGGCGGCGCAATCGCCATCGAAACCTTCGCTGCCCATGCCTGGCCGCCATCTGGGCGCGTGGCGATGGAACTGGCGTTGCTGGCCACCAGTTTGCTGGTGAGCCTGGGCGCCGGCTGGCGCTGGTTGGCGGTGGAGCGCGCATTGCGCCGCGAGGCGCCGCTGCCGCTGCCGCGCCTGGTGCCGCTGCTGAGCGTGGCGTGCGGGCTTGCCTGCGTGGCGCTGGTCGGCGTGCTATGGGCGCGTTGGCATGGCGGATAGCACCAGGGATACTGGGCTGCAGGCCGAACGTACGGTGCTGGCCTGGCGGCGCACGCAGGTGTCGCTGCTGCTGGTAGCGTGCATCGCCTGGCGTGGCGAAATGTGGATGGTGGCCGGTATGGCGGCGCTGCTAGCGCTGCTGGGCCGGGCTCGTGAGCGCGGGGTATACCGCCGAGGGCTGGGCATGTTGCACCGCGAGCAGGGCCACGCGGCCGCCTGGAGCGTGCTGCTTTGTGCCCTGGGAGTGGCGGGCCTGGTGCTCAGCGTGTGGTTGCGCCGCTCGCTTTAGGGCGGCGCTGTGGGTGATTCAGGGGGTGACGATATTGAAGCGCCCGTCCGGCTCGTCCAGCCCTGCCATGAAGCGCATGAATTTCATGCGCTCGCCACTGATGTCGATATCACCCACGGTCGCTTCCTTGAGAAAGCCGGTCTGCTTCAGGGCGATGCGGTCCAGGGTAGCCTTGCTCATTTTCACCTCGACATCCGCCTGCCCGTGGCGGGTGTGGTCGCGGTGGGTGAGCACGCCGTTGCGCAGGGTCAGGGCGTAGTCTTCGTTCAGGTCGGTGAAGTGCCAGTTGATGGTCAGGTCCTGTTCGGCGGCCTTGGCAGCATCCACGCGTACGCCCAGGTAATCGAAGAACAGCGTCGGGGTCAGGGCGCGTACCAGGTCGTCCGCGCTGCCGCCTTTGCTGGCGGCCGGCGCCACACCGTTGCGCAGCTCTTGCGCACCGGTCAGGTAGGCGTTGCGCCAGGTGGCGTTCTCGCTCTGGTAGCCCAGTTGCTCCAGGGCGTCGGCCTGCAGCTCGCGCGCTGCGCTGTTGTCGGGCTGGGCGAACACCAGGTGCCGGGTGAGCTCGGCAACCCAACGGTAATCACCGCTGCCGTAGGCCTCACGGGCCAGGGTCAGCACCCGCTCGGCGCCGCCCAGGGCCTTGACGTAATGCGTGCCGGCCTCGCTCGGCGGCAACGGGTTGAGGGTTGCCGGGTTGCCGTCGTAAAAGCCCATGTAGCGCTGATACACCGCACGCACGTTGTGGCTGAGCGAGCCGTAGTAGTCGCGGCTGTACCATTTGCTTGCCAGCCGTGGCGGCAAGGTGGTCAGCTCGGCGGCGATCTCGGTGGGGCCAAGGCCGCGGTTGATCAGGCGCAGGGTCTGGCTGTCGATGAAGGCGTACATGTCGCGCTGATCAGCCAGGTAGTCGCGGATCGCCGCCCCGCCCCAGGTCGGCCAGTGGTGCTGGGCAAACACCACTTCGGCCTGCTCGCCATAGCGCAACAGCGACTGGTCGAGGTAGTGCGCCCACACCTTGGCATCGCGCACCTGGGCGCCGCGCAGGGTCAGCACGTTGTGCTGCACGTGGGAGGCGTTCTCGGCCATGCACAAGGCCTTGAACTGGGGGAACCACAGGTTCATTTCAGCAGGCGCTTCGGTGCCAGGGGTAAGCTGAAACTCGATGTCGACACCGTCGATGCGCAGGGTCTCGAAGGGCTGTTCGATCAGCCGGGTCGGGGCAATCAGGCTAACCGTGGCATTGGCCGGCACACCCTTGCCCAGGCCGGCATCCACCTGGCCGCGTGGCCCGCGTGGCAGTGGTGCGCCGTACATGTACTGCGCCCGGCGCTTCATTGCCGGCCCGGCCAGCACGTTTTCGCTGACGGCATGTTCGAAGAAGCCCTGCGGGGCGATGACCTGCACCTTGCCGGCCTTGACGTCGGCCTCGTCGATCACCCCACGCACACCCCCGAAATGATCGACGTGCGGGTGGGTATAGATCACCGCCACCACCGGCCGCTGCGGGCGATGGCGAAAGTACATGGCCAACCCGGCCCTGGCGGTTTCCACCGACAGCAGCGGGTCCATCACGATCAGGCCGTGCTCGCCTTCGATCAAGGTCATGTTGGCCAGGTCCAGGCCGCGCACCTGATAGATGCCTTCGCTAACCTTGAACAACCCGGCAAAGGTGTTGAGCTGGGCAATGCGCCACAGGCTCGGGTTGACCGTGGCCGGTGCCTCGCCTTTCAGGAAGGCATAGCGCTGCAGGTCCCAGACGGTTTTGCCGTTGGCATTGACCACGGGCTGCTCGACGGCTTCGAGCAGCCCGCGGCGCGCATTGTCGAAGTCGCTGCGGTCTTCGAAGGGCAGGTGCTGCAACCATTGCTGATTGCTCTGACGGGTGAGGTCGCTGGCGTCCTTGGCCGGCCCGTCGGCCAGCGCCGCGTAGGGCAGGGCGAGGGCCAGCAGGCAGGGCAGTGTGCGTAGGCGCATGGGGTGGTCCTTGTTGTTCTGAGGGCGAACACTCTAAGGACAGAGCTCACTGGCGAACCAATACCACTCTTGCATGGCCACCCATCCACAAATGCGATGGCTCAGCCGGCACCGATGTCCATGATGCGCGCCACCAGCCAGGCCAGTGCCGGGTCGTGCTGGCGATGGGCGAGGTACACCAGCTCCAGCTGGAAGGGCTCCAGGGCGAACGGCAGGTCCAATACCTGCAGCGGCAGCAGCCGGGCGAAATGGCGAGCCAGGGCGGTGGGCAGCACCACGCACAGATCGGAGCTTGCGGCCAGGTGCGCGGCCTGCAGGTAATTGGGCGTGGTGTAGACGATGCGCCGGGCCAGGCCCTGTTCCCCCAGCCACTGGTCGACCATGCCACGGGTCTGGCCGCCGTGCACCCACAGGTGGCGCAGGGCGAGAAACGCCTGAAGGTCGAGGGTGCCATCCACATCGGGGTGGCCCTGGCGCACCGCCACTTGCAGGGTTTCGCTGCGCCAGTGGCGCCGCTCGTAGCGCGCGGGCACCTCATCGAAGCGCCCCAGCACCACGTCGAGTTCGCCGCGATCGAGGGCTTCGGCGGGCAGGTTGGGCGTCAGGTGCAGCACATCCACGCGCAAGTGCGGGGCCTGGGTTTGCAAGGTGGCCAGCAACCTTGGCATGCACAGCTGTTCGGCGAAGTCGGTGAGCGCGATACGCAGCTGGCGGTGGCTGAGCTGCGGGTCGAAGCTGTCGCCGGCGCCAAGGGTCTGTTCGATCTGTAGTAATGCCGCGCGAATCGGGCCTTCCAGGGCCAAGGCGCGTGGGGTGGGGCGCATGCGCCGGCCCACGCGCACCAGCAGCGGGTCGCCCAGCAGGTCGCGCAGGCGCGCCAGCGCATTGCTCACCGTCGGCTGGGTCAGCGCCAGGCGCTCGGCCGCGCGCGACACGTTCTGTTCACGCAGCAGCATGTCCAGGACGCGCAGCAGGTTGAGGTCGAAGTTGGCTATATTCATGCGAAAAATACATGGGATGGAAAATGAGAATTTCAAAAATAGTAGGCGCCTGACTAGGGTGAGGGCAATGCCTTCACACCTCGAATCAGGAGCGTCACCCGTGAGTACTCCCTACAACGTTCAGCAGGCGGCGGTGATCGGCGCCGGGACCATGGGCCGCGGCATCGTCATCAGCCTGGCCCGTGCAGGCCTTGCGGTGCTGTGGCTGGACAACGACCCCCGCGCCACCGAAGCCGGCCTGGCGATGATCGCGCAAACCTGGGCACAGCAGGTGGCCAAGGGTCGTATCGATCAGGCCGAGGCCGACGCTTGCCTGGCGCGGGTGCGCCAGGTAACGGCCTATGACGACCTCGCCGAAGCCGACCTGGTGATCGAAGCGGTGTACGAGAACCTGGCGCTCAAGCAGGCCATCTTCCGTACCCTGGACAGCACACTCAAGGCCGACGCCATCCTGGCCAGCAACACCTCGGCACTGGACATCGACGCGATCGCGGCCGTCACCCGCCGGCCCGAACAGGTGCTCGGGCTGCATTTCTTCAGCCCGGCCCATGTGATGAAGCTGTTGGAAGTGGTGCGCGGGGAGCGCACTTCGCCTGCGGTGCTCGAGGCGGCCCAGGTCCTTGGGCAGCGCATGGGCAAGGAAGTGGTGGTGGCCGGCAACTGCCCGGGCTTCATCGGCAACCGCATGCTCGCCAGCTATGTGGCCGAGGCGCGCAAGCTGCTGCTCGAAGGCGCCACGCCGCGGCAGGTGGATGAGGCGCTGCAGGCGTTCGGCATGGCCATGGGCCCGTTTCGCATGTACGACGTGGTCGGCATCGACCTGGAGTGGCGTGCGCGCCAGCTGGCCGCTAAAGACATGGATGCGCCGTTGATACAAGTCGACAATGCCCTGTGCGCGCTGGGGCGTTTCGGCCAGAAAAGCGGCCAGGGTTACTACCGTTATGCCCCCGGCAGTCGTGAAGCCGTGCACGACCCCCAGGTCGATGCGCTGGTGCTCAAGGTCGCTCAGGACCTTGGGGTGCACCGGCGCGCGGTCGACGACGCGGAAATCCACGAGCGCTGCCTGCTGGCGCTGGTCAACGAGGGCGCGAAAATTCTCGAGGAAACGGTGGCCAGCTGCAGCGCTGACATCGACCGGGTGTACCTGCATGGCTATGGCTTCCCGCACGAGGTCGGCGGGCCGATGCGCTGGGCCGACCAGCAGGGGCTGGGCTTGCTGCTGGCACGCCTGGAACGCTTGCAAGGCCTGTTCGGCGAGCACTGGCGCCCGGCCGGGTTGCTGATGCGCCTGGTGGCAGAGCGCAAACAGCTGGCCGACGTCCACGAGGGCCGCGCATGAACTACCGAGCCCCCCAGCGTGACATGCACTTCGTGCTGCACGAACTGTTCGATGTGACGGCGCACTGTGCCCGGCTGGGCAATGAGCTGGACCGCGAAACCATTGATGGCATTCTTGAGCAGGGTGCACGCTTTGCCAGCGAGGTGGTTGCGCCGCTCAACCGCCAGGGCGATGAACAGGGCTGCCGCCTGGAGCAAGGCAACGTGCGTACACCGGATGGCTTTCGCCAGGCTTACCGGCAGTATGTGGAGCAGGGCTGGGGTGGCATGACCGGCCCGCTGGAACATGACGGCCAGGGCCTGCCGCAAATGGTTTCGGCCTGCTTTCACGAAATGCTGATGGGCGCGTCGCTGTCGTTTCGGATCTATTCCGGCCTGACCGAGGGCGCCGTGCTGGCCTTGCACCGGCATGGCAGCGCAGCGCTCAAGCGCGATTACCTGGGCAAGCTGGTCAGCGGCGAATGGGCCGGCACCATGTGCCTGACCGAGCCGCAGGCCGGTACCGACCTGGCGCTGCTGCGTACCCGTGCCGAGCCGCAGGGCGATGGCAGCTACCGCATCAGCGGCAGCAAGATCTTCATCAGCGGCGGCGACCAGGACCTTACCGACAACATCGTCCACCTGGTGCTGGCGCGCCTGGCGGATGCGCCGGCCGGTGTGCGTGGCATCAGCCTGTTCCTGGTGCCCAAGTTCGAATGCATCGAAGGCGGAGGGCTGGGCCCGCGCAATGCGGTCGAATGCGGCGCGCTCGAGCACAAGATGGGCATCAAGGGCGCGGCGACCTGCGTGATGAATTTCGATGGCGCTCGTGGCTGGCTGGTGGGGGAGGCCAATCAGGGCCTGGCGTGCATGTTCACCATGATGAACGATGCGCGCTTCCAGGTCGGCCTGCAGGGGTTGGGCATCGCCGAGGCGGCCTTCCAGGGTGGCCTGGCCTATGCCCGCGAGCGCTTGCAGTCGCGCAGCCTGGCAGGGCCGGTGGCGCCCGAACGCAGTGCCGACCCGATCATCTGCCACCCTGACGTGCGGCGCATGCTGCTTACCCAGAAAACCCTCAGCGAAGGCTGCCGCATGCTGGCGGCCTTTGTTGCCCAAGCGCTGGACCTGGAGCACGGCGCCTTGCAGCCTGAAGTGCAGGCGGCCGCCGGGCGCCGGGCGGCGTTGCTGATCCCCATCGTCAAGGCCTTCCTCACCGATGTCGGCCAGGAGACTGCCAGCCTGGGCGTGCAGCTGTACGGCGGGCATGGCTACATCCGCGAATGGGGCATGGAGCAACTCATGCGCGACAGCCGCATCACCCAGCTATACGAGGGCACCAACGGCATCCAGGCGTTGGACCTGATTCGCCGCAAGCTGCTTGGCGACGGTGGCGAGCAGCTGCGCCTGCTGATCGATGAGTTGCTTGAAGCGGTACGCAACTGCCGTGCAGACGCGCTGGCCGGGATGGCCCAGGCGGTTGCTCAGCGCCTGCAGGAATGGCGCAACCTGAGCGCCGAGGTGCTCGACGCCTGCCGCTGCGACCCGCAGGAAATCGGCGCGGTATCGGTGGATTTTCTCGCCTATTCGGGCTACGTGCTGCTGGCCGCACTGTGGCTGCGGGCTGCCGAAACCGCCAGCTCGGCCTTGGCCGCAGGCAGCCAGGACAACGCCTTCTACCAGGCCAAGTTGCAGGCTGCAGCTTTTTACTGGCGGCGGGTGTTGCCGCGCGCGAGCGCCCATTGCGAGGCCTTGCGCGGCGGCGCGCAGTGCCTGATGAGCCTGGATGAAGCGCACTTCGCCTTTTGACATGGCCCAGCTGTTCACCCACAAGAACAAGAGGAACATGAGCATGCAGCCTTTCAGTTTTGCCACCACTCCCCATCTGTTGTGCGAACCCGGTGCCGCCGGGCGTCTGGCGCAGTTGTGCCAGCAACGCAGCGTGCGCCGCGTGCTGATCGTGACCGACCCGGGTATCGTCAACCTGGGCATGCTCGATGACTTGCTGCCAGGGTTCACCCAGGCCCGCCTGAGCGTGGCGATCTTCAGCGAGGTCAGCGCCGACCCCAGCCATGCCTGTGTGCTGTCGGCCGTCGCTCGGGCGCGGCATATCGGCGCCGAGCTGATCGTCGGCTTCGGTGGCGGCAGCTCCATGGATGTCGCCAAGCTGGTGGCGCTGCTGGCGCACCCGGCCTGTGATCAGACCCTGGAGGCGGTCTACGGCATCGACCAGGCCAAAGGCCAGCGCCTGCCGCTGATCCAGGTGCCGACCACCGCCGGGACGGGGTCGGAGGTCACACCCGTGGCCGTGGTCACCACCGGCGAGGCGGCCAAGATGGCGGTGATTTCCCCCCTGTTGCTGCCCGACCTGGCGTTGCTCGACGCCGAGCGCACCCTGGGCCTGCCCCCGGCGATCACCGCCGCTACAGGGATCGATGCCATGGTCCATGCCATCGAGGCCACCACCAGCCAGTACAAGCGCAACCCGCTGTCCAGCCTGTTGGCCCGTGAGGCGCTGGCGCTGCTGGCCGGCAACCTCGACCAGGCGGTGCACAACGGTGGCAACCTGGCGGCGCGCCAGGCCATGCTGCTGGGCGCCTGCCTGGCCGGGCAGGCGTTTGCCAACGCGCCAGTGGCGGCGGTGCATGCGCTGGCCTACCCGTTGGGTGCGCGTTACCACGTGCCGCACGGGCTGGCCAATGCGCTGGTGCTGCCCCACGTGATGCGCTTCAACCGTCGCGAAGCGTTCGCCGACTATGCCGCGCTGGCCCCGGCACTGCTGGGCGATCGGCTGGTGCCTGGCGAGCCGGATGATCTGTGTAACCAGTTCATCGATGAGCTGGAGCAGCTGGCGCCACGCTGCGGCCTGCCCAGCCGGCTGCGAGATGTCGGGGTGCCGCGGCACAGCCTGCCATTGCTGGCCGAGGATGCCCTGCAACAGCAACGGTTGCTGGTCAACAACCCGCGCAAGGTCACCCTCGACGACGCATTGGCCCTCTATCAGGCGGCGTTTTGAACATGGCCAGGGAACGCCCGCTGCGCGGCGCCTACCGCTACTTCCAGCCGATCACCACGCGCTGGCACGACAACGACCTGTATGGGCATGTGAACAACGTCGTTTATTACGGGTTTTTCGACAGTGCCGTGAATACCTGGCTGATCGAGCACGCCGGCCTTGATATCCACCACGACCCGGTGGTGGCCTACGTGGCCGGGTCTGCCTGCGACTATTTTGCCGCCGTCGCCTTCCCGCAACGCATCGAGGTGGGCATCGCCGTCGAACGGTTGGGCAACAGTTCGGTGCACTACGCCCTGGCCGTGTTCGTCGAGGGCGAGCCCGAGGCCTGCGCCGCTGGCCGTTTCACTCATGTGTTCGTCGATCGCCTGAACAACCGCCCGGTCACTATTCCCGCCAAATTGCGCAGCGCCTACGAAAGCCTGCTGCCGGTGTAACTGCCCAAGGAGAGCCGTTTCATGCAAGACGCCGTCATCGTATCTACCGCGCGCACGCCCATCGCCAAGGCTTGGCGCGGCGCGTTCAACGACCTCACCACCCCCAGCATGAGCGCCATTGCCATCCGCGCCGCCGTCGAGCGCGCCGGCGTGGAACCGGACGAAGTCGAGGACCTGGTGCTGGGCACCGCCATGCAAAGCGGGACCGCCGCCATCAACCCGGCACGCTTGTCGGCCCTGGCGGCTGGCTTGCCGCAGTCGGTGGCCGGGCAGACCATCGACCGCCAATGCGCTTCAGGGCTGATGGCCATTGCCATCGGCGCTCAGCAGATCCGCGGCGAGGGCATGCAGGTGGTGGTCGGGGCCGGGCAGGAGCAGATCAGCCTGGTGCAGCACGCGCACATGCAGGCTGCCAATGCTGCCCAGGACGCCACGGTGCGGCGCCTGTGCGAGCACGCCTACATGCCCATGCTGCACACGGCCGAGCACGTCGCCAAACGCTATGGTATCGACCGCCACGCCCAGGACCGTTACGCCTTGCTGTCGCAGCAGCGCACAGCGGCAGCGCAGGCGGCCGGGCTGTTCGCTGATGAAATCGTGGCAGTCACGGCGCAGCGCAAGGTCGTCGACAAGGCCACTGGCGTCCAGTCCCATGAGCGCGTGCACCTGAGCCAGGACGAAGGTAACCGCCCGCACACCCGGCTGGCGGACCTTGAGGCACTGCAACCGGTGATCGAGGGCGGCTGCGTGACTGCGGGCAATGCCAGCCAGTTGTCCGATGGTGCCAGCGCCTGTGTGCTGATGAGCGGTGCCCGGGCGGCACGCGCAGGCTGCCAGCCGCTGGGGCTGTACCGGGGCATGGCGGTGGTGGGCCTGGCCCCGGAGGAAATGGGCATCGGCCCGGTGCTGGCGATACCGCGCCTGTTGGCGCGCCACGCGTTGCGGATCGAGGACATCGGCTTGTGGGAGATCAACGAGGCATTCGCCTGCCAGGTGCTCTATTGCGCCGAACACCTGGGCATCGACCCGGCGCGGCTCAATGTCAACGGGGGCGCCATCGCCATCGGCCACCCCTATGGCATGAGCGGTGCGCGCATGGTCGGGCATGCGTTGCTCGAAGGCCGCCGACGCAAGGTTCGCTACGTGGTGGTGAGCATGTGCGTGGGCGGGGGGATGGGCGCGGCAGGCTTGTTCGAAGTGCTCTGAAGCACCGCCTTGGAGCCATAACGAACCGGCATGGCATTGATCCGAAGACGCTATTTGTGAGCGTAATCAAACCTGCCTGATACTGCTCGTCACCGACACCGCCGGCCTGGGCGGCCGGCGCGTCCGCGCTGAACCCATCATTTCCCTCTCTAATAAAACAACAAGAGGTTAAGAGTGAGCGCAACCCTCCTATTCTGCCGGCGCCAGGCGCCGCTGGCGGCCCTGTGCTGCCTGCTCGCCACCCCGGTTGCGGGCGTTCAATTCAACGTTGGCTCGCTGCAAGGGCGTTTCGACTCGGCGCTGTCATTGAGTACCGCCGTCAGCACTGCCAACCCCGACAAACAGCAGTTGCAGGCTGCCAATGGCAACGACGCGCGGCGCAACTACCGCTCGGGCGATGTGTTTTCGGCGATGTTCAAAGGCACCCATGACCTGGAGCTGCACCGCGATAACGTGGGTGTCTTCCTGCGTGGCACCTACTGGTATGACACCGCGCAGCGCGACCACAGCCAGCGGGCCGTCGACATCGACGAGCGCAACCGCCAGGTTTCGGCGAAAACCGCCGGGGCGGAGCTGCTCGATGCGTTCGCCTATGGCCTCTACGACATTGGCGGTGAGCCCGGTTCGCTGCGGGTGGGCAAACAGGTGGTCAACTGGGGGGAAAGCCTGTTCATCCAGGGCGGGCTGAACGTGATCAACCCCTTCAACCAGGCTGCGCTGCGCCGGCCAGGCTCGGAAGTGAAAGACGCCCTGGCGCCGGTCAACCTGCTGTATGTCACGCAGAACCTCAACCAGGCGCTGTCTTTCGATGCCTTCTACCAGCTGGACTGGGAGCAGACCCGACTGGAAAACTGCGCAACGTTCTTTTCCGGCAACGACTTCATGCCCGAAGGCTGCCAGGGGCTGGATGTCGGCGGGCAGATGGTGACCAACCCGGCCGTGTCGCCGGCCCTGGCCCCGTTTGGTGTGACGCTGACGGAGGAGGGCGTGCGCGTGCCTCGGGGCGCCGACCAGGATGCACGCAACGGTGGCCAATGGGGTTTTTCGCTGCACTGGTACGTTGAACCACTGGATACCGAGTTTGGCCTTTTCGCCGCCAATTACCACAGCCGCTCGCCGTACCTGGGTACTGTCAGCAGCCGCTATTACGCCAATTCGGGCTTTGCCCGTGAACTGTGCGGCAACGTCGGTGTGGCGCTGGCCAATTGCGGTGCCTTTCTGGCGTCCAGCAACGGGCAGACCCTGGCCGGCGCGCTGCGCATGGGCACCTCGCAGTACCGGGCGCAATACCCCGAAGACATCCGCCTGTACGGCCTGACCTTCGCCACCACTCTGCGCAACGGTGCCGCCGTGCAGGGCGAACTGAGCTACCGGCCGAACATGCCGGTGCAGCTCAACGGCAACGATCTGCTGCAGTCATTGCTCAATGCCCCTGGCCGCAGCCCGCTCAACGCCGACGGCCTGCGCCCTGCGACAGACAACACACCCTTCGACGGTTACCGGCGCAAGGAGGTGACCCAGGCCCAGATATCGGCCGTGCAGGCGTTCACCCAGGTCATGGGCGCTAACCAGCTTCTGCTGATGGGCGAAGTGGGCGCCACCTATGTCGGCGGGCTGGAGGGGCGTTTCGGGCCGCGGTATGGCCGCTCCGGTGCCTATGGCAACGGCGAGCTGGCCGACAACAGCCTGTGCCTGGCGATCTCGAAAAGCCCGGGCGACTGCAACGACGAGGGCTTTGTCACACCCTTTTCCTGGGGCTACCGCCTGCGCGCGACCTGGAGCTACCCCAACCTGATCCAAGGCCTGGACATTCGCCCAGGCCTGGCCTGGGCCCATGACGTCAAGGGTTACTCACCGGCGGACAGCTCGGGCTTCAACGAAGGCTCGCGCTCGATCAGCGTGGGCGTGGACCTCAGCCTGGCCAGCCAGTACTGGGCCAGCCTGGCCTATACCGATTACCTCGACGGCGATTACGGCACCCGCGGCGACCGCGATTATGTGGCGTTCAGCGTGGGCGCCAACTTCTAGTGCAACCAAGGAGCACGACCATGTCCAAGCGCAGCATGCACCCTTCATCCGCCAACCTGACGGGTATCGCCCTGGTGCTGGCCGGTGCCCTGGCCCCAACCCTGGCGGTCGGTGCACCGACCGGGCAAGGTGTGATGGAGGGGTTCCCTCCGGCGCCGGAGTTGCGGGTCAACCAGGCCAACGCCTTTCAGCCACCGTACTTGCGCTGGTCGATGCGCCACGCCCGCGAGGTGTCACCCACCCGGAGTATCGGCCGCGCAGCCACACCGCTGGCGTTGACCGAAGGCCGCGCGGCGGCGCTTGACCAACTGGCCTTCAGCGCCGGCGACCAGCCGTTGACCTTGGCCGGCTACCTGCAGCAAACCAGCACCGACGGGCTGATCGTGCTCCACCGGGGCAAGGTGGTGTTCGAGCGTTATATGGACGGCTTCCAACCCGGTCAGCCCCACATCTGGGCGTCGATGACCAAGTCGGTCACCGGCCTGATCGCCGCACAGCTGATCGCTGAAGGTGCGCTCGACCCGCAACGTACGCTGGCGCATTACGTGCCGGAACTGCGCGGCACGCCGTTTGGCGAGGCGACGGTGCAGGCCAACCTGGATATGCAGGTGGCGGTGCAGTACCCCGCGCAGATGCCGCCGGACCTCGGCCTGTTTGCCGCCACCGGCCTGATCCCGAGGGGCGAGGGCATGCCAGGGGATATCTACAGCTTCCTGCGGCAGGTACTGCAGGCGCCGAACCCCGCTGGCCAGGCGCCGTTCTTCTACCAGAACGGATCGCCGGAAGCGCTGGCCTGGGCGTTGCGGCGTATCACCGGGCTGAACTGGGCGCAGTTGGTCGAGCAGCGTTTGTGGTCACGCTTCGCCGAGGACGATGCCTATGTGCAAGTCGACCCGCTCGGTACCGAAATGGCCAGCGGCGGCATCAGCTGCAACTTGCGCGACACCGCCCGCTTTGCCGAACTGGTACGCCGCGAACTGGCCCGCGATGCCAAGGGCGACAGTTTCAACCAGGCGGTGCACAGCACTTTCCAGCCTGCGGACCCGGCAGTGTTCGCCCAAGGCAGCCTCGGCCCTGGGCGCCCTGGCTACGGCTACCGCAATTACTGGTACCAAAAAAATGACGGTGAAGGTTCCGTCGAGGCCAGCGGGCGCTTCGGGCAGAAAATCTACATCAACCCCCGTCGCGAACTGGTGATCGTCAAGCTCTCGGCCACCGCCGACCAGGGCCGTCGCGCCACGCGTGCTGACGGCGAGGCAAACGCCCCCGCGCGCATCGTGGACTCGCCGGCTACGTTCAATCGCATGGTGGGTGCGGTGTTGGCGGCACTGCCGGGTTGATTTGCAACAGCTGATCCAAAGCTCTGTAGTCAGTACCGGCCTCATCGCCGGCAAGCCGGCTCCCACAGGAATATCGCCAGCCTTCAGGCATGCGCTGTACCTGTGGGAGCCGCGCTTGCCGGCGATGGGCCGCGACGCGGCCCCGGTTACAGATGTCCGCCAAGGGGCGTGACCGGCAGCTTTCGACCCTTGGCGGACGTTCAGCCAATGCGCAGCCCTTGCAGGGGAATGCGTTCATTCCAAGCGCCGTACCATGGTCACAAATAGCCTGTTCGACTTCAGATTCCATTCAGATTCGACCCCGATAATCCCTCCGTCGAACCCAAACCGGGGGGAGTTTCATGACCCAGCCTCACTGGAGCAATCTGCTCCCGCTACCCATCGGCAGCCATGCCGACCATCACGCTCACCTGACGCTCCACGTGGCAGGTGATCCTGCACGTGAAGACTTGCAGCATTTCATCCACCAGTGCTTTGCCAGCGTGCATCAGGCAGATGTGCAGCATTACTTGCCAGAGCTGCTGGCCTTACATGACAGCCATGGTCGACTGATAGCCGCCGCCGGCATGCGACCGGCGAGCGAAGGTCCGCTGTTCCTTGAGCGATATCTGGATGAGCCAATAGAGGCGGCCATCTCTCGGGTTGCAGGCGTTTCTCGGGACCGAGCATGCATGGTTGAGGTGGGCAACCTGGCGTCACTCAGCGCCGGCAGCGCGCGGATCATGATCATTGCCGTGACGTGGCTGTTAGCTATGCGTGGTCTTGAGTGGGTCACATTCACAGGCGCGGCGACGCTGATCAACAGTTTCCGGCGGCTGGGATTGATGCCCACGGTATTGGCCGCGGCCGACCCAGAACGTCTACAGGGCCAGATGGACCAATGGGGTAGCTACTACGATCAACGTCCTCAGGTATTCGCCGGCAGCATCGGCGTTGGCTTCGATGCCCTGACCCGCGGGGGGGTGTTCCAACGCCTTGGGTTTCCCTGCTTGGCCCCGGAGGCCGGTCATGCCGCATGAACCGAGCGCCTTTCGGGCTTTACTGCTCCAGCATGCCGAGCACAGACCTGATGATGTAGCTGTGCAGGGCCCGGTTCAGCGTTTCACTTACAGGGGGCTTCTCGACGAGGTTGAGTCCCGTATCGCCCGTTTGCAGAGTGAACCACCGGGCGCGTTCGTGGTGGTACTGGATAACGGGCCTGAAGTGCTGTTCTGGGACCTGGCGGCACTGTTCGCCGAGCGCCCTTGTGTGATCGTACCGTCGTTCTTCAGCGCGGCTCAGTTCCGACATTGCCTGAGGCAGAGTGGTGCCACGATTGTTCTGTGCCAACAACCATGGACGGCTCAGCTACTCGAGCAAGGCTTTGCCCAGCATCAGCCAGGGGACTTCTGGAGGCGAGCGCACGGCGCCATTGCGATGCCGGCGGGCACGGCAAAGATCACCTATACCTCTGGCAGCACCGGGGCACCCAAAGGCGTGTGCCTGGGGGCTGAGACCATGCTGCGGGTGGCGCGTGAACTGGAGGCTGCCAGCCGGCCCGCCCAGCCGCAGCATTACCTGGCGGTACTGCCGCTGGGTGTCTTGCTGGAGAACCTGGGCGTTTACGCCGCGCTCATTGCGGGCGCCTGCGTCCAGCTCTACCCGCAGCAACAGCTGGGCATGGGCGGGGCAAGCCAGGTGGATTTCACGCGCTTGCTGGCGGCAATTGCGCTCAGTGGCGCGCACAGCCTGATCCTTGTGCCGCAGTTGCTGATGGGGTTGGTCACTGCCATCGAGCGCGGGCTCATGCGTGTGGGTCCGCTGCGGTTCGTGGCGGTGGGTGGCGCTCGCGTATCCCCCAGCCTGCTGGCCCGGGCCGAGGCGGTGGGCTTGCCGGTGTTCGAGGGTTACGGGCTGTCCGAGTGCGCCTCGGTGGTGGCGCTGAACCGCCCAGGGGCTGTGCGCGCTGGCAGCGTTGGCAAGCCGTTGCCCCATGTGCAGGTGCGCATCTCGGGTGATGGCGAGGTGCTTGTGGCCGGCTCGACCTTGCTGGGCTACCTGGGGGACACACCTGTCAGCGACAAGTGGTGGGCAACGGGTGACCTGGGTCACCTCGACGAAGAGGGTTACCTCTACCTGGACGGACGCAAGAAGCACCAGTTCATCACCAGTTTCGGGCGTAACGTCAATCCGGAATGGGTAGAGTCCGAGCTCACCCAAGGCGGCGTGATTGCCCAGGCGTTCGTGCATGGCGAAGGCCTGCCGCGCAACCTGGCACTGCTCTGGCCACTGGACCCCACGGCCAGCGATGAGGCCATCGAACAGGCCGTACAAAACAGCAACGCGCAATTGCCCGATTACGCCCGGGTGCATACCTGGCGCCGTCTTCCCGCGCCATTGAGCGACCGTGACGAAACCTTGACTGCCAACGGCCGCCCGCGACGCGAGGCGATCCTGCAGCGCTATCACACCCTGTTATCCGACATTTCGCTGTGAGGTTGACCATGTCCTTTTTCGACACTCTGCAAACACAAACTACCCAGGAACGTCACGCGTTGTTCGCCGTGCCGGTCATACGGGACGCGCTGGTCGGCCAGGTCAGCCTGGACAGCTACATCGCCTTCCTCACCCAGGCCTATCACCATGTGCGCCACACCGTCCCGCTGATGATGGCGTGTGGCGCGCGTCTGCCGTCGCGCCTGGAGTGGCTGCGCGGTGCCGTGTGCGAATACATAGAGGAGGAGTACGGCCACGAGCAGTGGATCCTCAACGACATCAAGGCCTGCGGCGGCAACTGGGAGGCCGTACGTGACGGTCGGCCAGCGCAATCGATCGAGCTGATGGTCGCCTACCTTTACGACTTGATCGCCCGTGGCAACCCGGTAGGGCTGTTTGGCATGGTCAATGTGCTCGAAGGCACCAGCATCGCCTTGGCTACCCAGGCTGCGGGCGCTATCCAAAGTACGCTTGCCCTGCCTGAGCAGGCCTTCAGCTACCTCAGCTCCCATGGTGCGCTCGACCAGGACCACATGGTGACCTATAAACAGCTGATGGACCGCCTCGATGATGAGAGTGACCAGCTAGCCGTCATTCACGCTGCCAGGATCGTCTACCGTCTGTACACCGAGATGTTCCAAGGCCTGCCACGCGCCGGGCAGCACGAGGTGCGCCATGCGTTTGCCTGAGTCCGTGGTGATTCTTACCGGTGCCAGTGGTGGCATCGGCCTGGAGCTGGCCGAACAACTGTGCGCAGCCGGTGCCCGGGTGCTGGCGGTCAGCCGGCACATGGGCAAGCTGGCAGGCCTGATGAACCGCTACCCGGACCGGCTGCGTTGGCAGACCGCCGACCTGCGTAACCAGGAGGGGCGCGAGCAGGTGGTCGCTCGGGCCCGCGAAATGGGTGGCGTCAATGTGCTGATCAACGCTGCCGGGGTGAACCGCTTCGCCTTGCTCGACCAACTGGACGAGCACGCGCTCGACGAGTTGCTGGACATCAACCTCAAGGCCCCTCTGCAATTGACCCGTGCCTGCCTTCCGTTGCTGCGCGCCCAGCCCAAGGCGTTGGTGGTCAATGTCGGCTCCACCTATGGCTCGATCGGCTATCCCGGCTATGCCACCTACTGCGCCAGCAAGTTCGCGCTGCGCGGCTTCTCGGAAGCGCTTCGCCGCGAGCTGGCCGATACCGCGGTGAATGTGCTCTATGCAGCGCCCCGGGCGACGCGTACGGCGATGAACAGCAGCGCTGCAACAGCGCTCAATCAGGCGTTGAAGGTCGGCATGGACGACCCGGCGGATGTCGCTCGTGCAGTGCTCGAGGCGGTGCAGTCAGAACGCAGCGAACTGTACCTGGGCTGGCCGGAAAAGCTCTTCGTGCGCATCAACGGCATGTTGCCGGGAGTGGTCGATCGAGCACTGCGCAAACAACTGCCTGTCATCCGCCGCTACATCGGTAGCCACTCCAAGGAATCGATCAAATGAAGCGACTGCTTATTGCCAGCTTGCTGGCCTTCGCCCCCGTTACCTGGGCATTGGACCAGGCAGGTACGCAGCACCTGAGCGAGCTGCAGCAGCGCTGGGCACAGATCCAGTACCAGTTACCCAAGGACAAGCGCGCCGACGCCTTCGAACAACTGGCGGGTGACGCGGCTGCATTCGTGCATCAATACCCCGGCACAGCTGAGCCACTGATCTGGGATGGCATCATCAACAGCAGCTGGGCGGGCGCCACCGGTGGCCTTGGCGCACTGGGCAAGGTCAAGGCGGCGAGGGCAAGCCTGGAGCAGGCCATGAAGCTGGACCCCAACGCCCTGCAGGGCTCCGCCTATACCAGCCTGGGCACGTTGTACGATCAAGTGCCCGGCTGGCCGATTGGTTTCGGTGATACCGAGATGGCCGACAAGATGCTGCGCAAAGCCTTGCAGATCAATCCCAACGGTATCGACAGCAACTATTTCTGGGCTGATCATCTGTATCGGCAGAAGCGCTACCCGGAGGCTACCGCAGCCCTGCAAAAGGCTTTGCAGGCACCGCCCCGGCCGGGGCGCGAGCTGGCTGACCAGGGCCGCCGGGCCGATATCGATGCTTTACTCAAGGCGATCAAGGACAAACAGGACTGAACATGCGGCTATTGCTGGTTGAGGATGACATCGCGCTGGGCGAAGGGATCTGTGACGGCTTGCGCCAGCAGGGCTATACCCTCGACTGGTTGCGGGACGGTGTCAGTGGCTTGCATGCGTTGCAGCACGAGACCTTCGACCTGGTGATCCTGGATCTGGGATTGCCCCGCATGGATGGCATTGAACTGCTGCGGCGGGTACGCGCCGGCGGCGACAGCCTGCCGGTGCTGATCCTCACCGCACGGGATGCCCTCGACGATCGCATCACCGGCCTGGACGCAGGTGCCGACGACTATCTGGTCAAGCCGTTCGACCTCAACGAGTTGAAGGCGCGCCTCAGGGCTTTGCTGCGCCGCAGCGCCGGGCGCGCCAAGGTGTTGATCGAACATGCCGGGGTCAGCCTCGACCCGGCCACCCAGCAGGTTCACTACCACGGCGTTGAAGTGGTACTGACGCCGAAGGAGTACGTGCTGCTGCATGAGTTGCTGGCGCAACCCGGCAAGGTTTTCACCCGTGAACGCCTGACCCAGTTGCTGTATGGCTGGGATGAGGAGCCCGAGAGCAATACGTTGGAGGTGAATATCTACCACCTGCGCAAGAAGCTGTTCAACGGCCTCATTCGCACGGTGCGCGGCATTGGTTACCTGGTCGAGGCCAAGGCATGAGCTCGCTGCGCCAGCGCACCCTGTGGCGGGTGATGCTGTTGCTGCTGCTGGGTTCCGGCCTGCTGGCACTCTATAACTATCACGACAGCCGTCATGAAATTAACGAAGTGTACGACGCGCACCTGGCCCAGAACGCTCGCTTGCTGCAAGGCGTCATGAGCCTGCCGGTGCAAAGTGGCTCGCGTGAAGCGATGTACCAGGCATTCAACGTGGCATTGGCACAGGCGGGTCACCATCGGGTAGGCCACCCCTACGAGAGCAAGTTGGCCTTCCAGGTCTGGCAGGACGGCGCTGGCCTGATAGTGCACACACCCAGTGCGCCGAGCATCGACCCTCCACCGACGGCCCCCGGGTTTTACGATTTATCCAGTGGTGGCAAGCAGTGGCGCGGCTTTGTGCTGCCGGTACCGGAACGGCATTGGGTGATCTGGGTAGGCGAGCGCGACGATGTGCGCTACGACCTTATCGACCGCATCGTTCGGCACACCCTGTTCCCGTTTCTGCTCGGCAGCCTGGCCTTGGCACTGCTGGTTTGGGCCGCTATCGGCTGGGGATTGCGGCCGTTGCAGAACATGGCCAACGTCATCCGTGGGCGTCACGCCGATTCGCTGGAGCCGCTGCAGTTGGTGCCGCTGCCCTCGGAGCTAGAGCCCATGCAGGCCGCCATCAACCGCTTGCTGGCGCAGATCGAGGACTTGTTGCGGCGTGAGCATCGGTTCATTGCCGATGCCGCCCACGAAATGCGTACACCCCTGGCCGTTCTGCGGCTGCATGCGCAAAACGCGCTGGAGGCCGGCAGCGATGCCGAGCGGCAAAAGGCGCTGGGCTTTCTGATGGGTGGGGTCGACCGGCTCACCCGGGTGGTCAACCAGTTACTTACGCTCGCCCGTGTCGAGCCAAGGTTGGGGCAGCGCGCGAGCACACAGGTCGACCTGGCCGCCGTGGTCACCGAGACCTTGGCTGACCTGACCCCGTGGATATTGGACCGCGGGCTTGAGCCCTCGTTGGACATCGGTGAAGGCGACCATCACCTGGCGATCGATGCCGGCGCCCTGGGCATTGCCCTGCAGAACCTGGTGTCCAACGCGGTGGAGCACTCACCGCCCGCTGGCCGCATCACCGTGTCACTCAGGCGCCTGGACAATCACTTCGAACTGGTCGTCGAGGACGAGGGGCCGGGTATCGATGAAGCGAGTCTGTCGCGCGTATTCGAGCGTTTTTACAGCCGTAATAGCCCGAATGGTGCAGGCCTTGGACTGTCCATCGTAGCGACCATCGTCGACCGGCTGGGTGGCCACGTGCGTTTGCACAACCGGGCTGGCGGTGGGCTAGCCGCCACGGTGCTGCTCCCGGTGGACTGAGTCCACCACGCTCTCACGCATCTGGCCCTGTACGGTTTGATGATTGTTCTAGAAATCCTTGCACATGACATATGTAAATCCGTATATTCGGCTATCCATATGTATTGGTGCCGCCATGATTACCCCGCCCGATGTGTTCAAGAGCCTATCCGACGAGACCCGTGCTCGCGCCACCCTGCTGATCGCCAGCCTCGGTGAACTGTGTGTCTGCGAACTGATGTGCGCGCTGAACGACAGCCAACCCAAGATAAGCCGCCACCTCGCGCAGCTGCGCAGCAATGGCATGCTGTTGGATCGTCGCCAGGGGCAGTGGGTGTACTACCGCCTTAACCCGGAGCTTCCCGCCTGGGTGCATGAAATGCTGCAGATGACCTTGCAGGCCAACTCACAGTGGCTGGCAGGCAACTCGCTTCGGTTGCAGAACATGGACGGTCGCCCCGTCCGTGACGCTGCCTGCTGCTGACCCACATCGAGCGAGATCTTCATGCTGGTCGCAATCGCCGTCTTTGTTTTCACCCTCATCCTGGTCATCTGGCAACCGAAGGGGCTTGGCGTTGGCTGGAGTGCCGCGCTCGGTGCCCTCATAGCCCTGGCGGCGGGTGCCGTTTCGCTGCATGACATCCCGACCGTGTGGGCCATTGTCTGGAACGCCACCGCCACCTTCATCGCCGTCATCATCATCAGCCTGCTGCTGGACGAGGCGGGGTTCTTCGAGTGGGCCGCGCTGCACGTGGCACGCTGGGCAAACGGCAGTGGCTATCGATTGTTCGCGTTCTGCGTGCTGCTCGGTGCTGCGGTGTCAGCGCTGTTCGCCAACGATGGTGCGGCGCTGATACTCACGCCCATCGTCATGTCGATGCTGCTTGCGCTACGTTTCTCGCCCGCCGCGACGCTAGCCTTCGTCATGGCCGCCGGCTTCATCGCCGACACGGCGAGCCTGCCGCTGGTAGTCTCCAATCTGGTGAACATCGTCTCGGCCGACTATTTCAGGCTCGGCTTCAGCGAATACGCCTCGGTGATGGTGCCGGTGAATTTCGTCAGCGTGGCCGCAACCCTACTGGTGCTGTTCCTGTTCTTCCGCCGTGATATCCCGAGGCATTACACAGTCGCGGCCCTGAAGCCGCCGAGCGAGGCGATTCATGACCGCGCGACCTTCAACGTCGGTGGCTGGGTACTGGTGGTATTGCTGATCGGCCTGTTCGCCCTGGAACCACTGGGTATTCCGATCAGTGCGGTAGCTGCAACTTGTGCGGCAATCCTCTTTGCCGTCGCCGCTCGCGGGCATCGCATCTCAACCCGTCGTGTACTGCGCGAAGCGCCCTGGCAGGTGGTGGTCTTCTCTCTAGGCATGTACCTGGTGGTGTACGGGCTGAAGAACGCCGGTCTCACCGATATGCTCACGCACCTGCTCGATCGCCTTGCGCAGCAAGGGCTGTGGAGCGCCGCCATCGGCACCGGGTTGATCGCTGCATTGCTGTCTTCGGTCATGAACAACATGCCCAGCGTGCTGCTCGGCGCCTTGTCGATTCAGGCCAGCGAGGCGCAAGGGCTGGTGCGTGAAGCGATGATCTACGCCAACGTCATCGGCTGCGATCTCGGCCCCAAAATCACCCCCATCGGCAGCCTCGCCACGCTGCTCTGGCTGCACGTGCTGGAGCGCAAAGGCATGCGCATCACCTGGGGGTACTACTTCAAGGTCGGCATCCTGCTGACGCTGCCAGTTCTGTTGATCACCCTTTCGGCCCTGGCATTGCGCCTTAGCCTCTGACATCCGCCACGAAGCGGAGGAGCCCCCCATGCGAGTCCTGTTCATGTGCACAGCCAACAGCTGCCGCAGTATCCTTTCCGAGGCCATGTTCAATCACCTGGCGCCTCACGGATTTGAAGCCGTCAGTTCCGGCAGCTTTCCGAAAGGCCAGGTGTTGCCGCGCAGCCTGACCACCTTGCAGAATGCCGGCATCGCGACGGATGGGCTGAGCAGCAAGGGCAATGACGCGTTCGAGGGTTGCCCTCCTGATATCGTCATCACCGTTTGCGACAAGGCTGCCGGTGAAGCTTGCCCGGTATATTTCGGCCCTGCACTGAAATCGCACTGGGGGCTTGAGGATCCGTCCGATGTCGTGGCTGACGAAGCGTCGATCGACGCTGCATTCCACGCCACCCTGGCCCGCATCGAGTTGCGCTGCCGGGCGTTCCTCGCTCTTCCTTTCGACATCCTTGGCCGCGACCAGCTCAAACGCGAGCTGGATCGCATTGGTGCTCTCTGAGCAGGAGGAAACATGTCCGAGCAACTGCCTAATCTCGATCTCTCGCTGTTCGACCTGCCGCCAGCTGAAATCCCTGCCAGCGCGCACAAGCCGCGCATCCTGTTGCTATATGGGTCGACCCGCGAGCGCTCCTTCAGCCGCTTGCTGGTAGAAGAAGCAGCGCGCCTGCTGGAGCACTTCGGCGCCGAGACGCGTCTGTTCAATCCCTCTGGCCTGCCGCTACCTGACGACGTGCCGGTGGAGCATCCCAAGGTGCAGGAGCTGCGTGATCTGGTGCTGTGGTCGGAAGGCCAGGTCTGGTGCTCGCCGGAGCGTCACGGCGCAATATCTGCCGTGTTCAAGGCCCAGATCGACTGGGTTCCCCTGGCGCTTGGCGCCGTGCGCCCCACCCAGGGCAAGACACTGGCGGTGATGCAGGTCTGCGGTGGCTCGCAATCGTTCAACGTAGTCAACCAACTGCGGGTGCTGGGCCGCTGGATGCGCATGTTCACTATCCCCAACCAGTCGTCGGTGCCCAAGGCCTATCTGGAGTTCGACGACGCAGGCCGCATGAAACCGTCGGCGTACTACGATCGCGTGGTGGACGTCATGGAAGAACTGGTGAAATTCACCCTGCTGTTACGTGATCGCCAGCAGTTTCTGGTGGATCGTTATTCGGAACGCAAAGAAAGCGCCGAACAGCTTTCCATGCGCGTAAACCAGCGCTCGATATGAGGCCGCCATGTGCATTGAAGGCAGAAAAGCTGCCCCGAGGACGCTGCAGCGATCCAGACTATCTAACGCTCTGTGCTGAAAATGTCATGCCGAACACCTCCAGGCCCGCACCGAACATAACGCCGTCCGCTTCGGGTGTTGGGTCACCTCTGTACCCCGCAATTGGCACCCCCCATGAAGCATCACATGCTGCTGCCATGGCTAATGACATTCGTGTGAACATGATGCGTCCCCTGATGACCGCTTCCGGCGGGCCATAGGACGTTGCGTGGGTAACTTCTGACGCATCCCCAAGCCCCGCCATCAATGGTCGGGGCTTTTTAATGCTCCGGTCATGATCAACCACGACAAGGAGAGTGAGCATGTTGCAAATCCGTCCAGCCCGGTACAACGACGCCGAGGCCGCGTTCGATATCCGGCTTCAGGCGATACGGCATCAGTGCATCAGCGTGTATACGCCGGAACAGGTGCACGCCTGGACGCAGGTGCCGTTGACCGACAGGTACCGGGCCAGCGTAGAACGGGACTACCACATTGCATGGTGGGACGCGTTGCCGGTTGCCACCGGGCTGATCGATTTCCAGTCCGGGGAGTTGGGGGCGCTGTTTGTGCTGCCTGCATTCATGGGGCAGGGGATTGGCAAGGCCATGGTCCGGCATCTCGAGCGCCTGGCGCTTGAAGCAGGGCTTGCCGAGATCCATCTGGATGCGACCCCGAATGCCACGCCCTTCTACAAACGGTGTGGTTATCACGGGGACGCCGCGGGGATCTATACCTCGCCTTCGGGGCTTGAGCTGGCATGCACGCCCATGCACAAACGCTTGATCGGCTAACACGCATTGGTGTTGTCGAACCGGGCGCGTGCACATGGCGGCATTGCCGCAGGCGCAGTGATCGGCTGCCGCCGTTGCTTGCAGGCTGTCAGTCCGGCCAGTTTTCCAGCACGCGCTTGCGCACTTCTTCCGGGTAACCCTGCGCAAACGAGGCGTGCAGATGGCGCTGGGTATGCAGGGTATCGAAGACTACCTTGGCGCCTTTGCCAGCGACGTATTCCTGCTCCTCGTAACACTGCGGCAGGCGGATCACGCGCTGGTCTTCGAACACCGCGCGGCGGCCTACAGGGTGAACGCGGGTCGACAGCACCCAGGCGACCTCGCGCAGGTTGGTGGGGTCGAAGTCGTCATCCACGACGTAGACTTTAGGGATGAACACCATCGAATCGGTCTTGAACAATACTTCGCCTACCCGTTGCGCCATCGCCGGCAAGCCAGGCTCCCACAGGTACGGCGCATGGCTTGAATTTGATGCGGTCTGGGTTTAAGCAACTGGGGCCGCCTTGCGGCCCATCGCCGGCAAGCCGGGCTCCCACAAATATGGCGCATGGCTTGAATTCGATGTGGTCTGGGTCTAAGCAATTGGGGCCGCTTTGCGGCCCATCGCCGGCAAGCCAGGCTCCCACAAGTACGGCGCATGGCTTGAATTCGATGCGGTCCGGGTGGGAGCTGGCTTGCCGGCGATGGGCTGCGCAGCAGCCCCATTGGCTTTGACTGACTGGCATCAGCGCTCCGGGTGTCTGTGGGTTCGGTTCAAAGCACCTTGAACTGGTGGGTACCATCGCGTTCAAGTTGGGCGATCAGGCCGAACTCCCAGTCGAGGTAACCTTGCATGGCCTCGCGCGGGTTGTCCGTACCCTCGTAGGGACGCTGATAACGGTCGCTGCGGGGGACGGCCAAGTGCGTTTCACCGCTTTGCAGCGGTTGCCCGGCAGCGATCCAGCGGGCGGTACCGCCGTTCAGCAGGTACACCGGGGTAGCCGTCAGCGCCTGCAGGTCGCGGGCGGCAAAGCGGGCCAGCAGGCTGCTGCCGCAGGTCAGCACGTAACGGCTGGCCTCGGGCAGCTGCTCCAGTGCTGCGGCCAGCTGGGCCCGGATTACCCAGTGCGCGCCAGGGATATGGCGCTTGACGTAGTTGGCGCTGGTGGTGAAGTCCAGCAGCACGGTGCCGTCTTCCTGCAGCCAGCTGGCCAGTTGCTCCACTTCGACCTGGTCGACGTCGGGCAAGCCTGGCAGCGGCGGCTGCCATTCGCCGCTGGCGCTGAAGTGCGCCGCTTCAAGCCCGTCGAGCACTGCCACCTGCCAACCCATCTGCGCCAGCCACGAGGCACTCATGTTGGCGCGCACGCCGTCGTCATCTACCAGCACAATGCGCGCGCCGCGCACGCTGGCGACGTGGTCGGTTTCCTGAACCAGCTGCCCGCCCGGTACCGAGCGGCTGCCCGGCAGGTGACCGGCACTGTATTCCTCGGGCGTACGCACGTCGAACAGGTAGGTGGTGCGGTTGGCTTCGGCCTGCCATTGCGCCAGCTCGGAGCGGTCCAGGCGCAAGACCCCGGCCCGGTCGGCTACCGCACGGGCCTGGCGTGCAGCCTTGGCCTGAGTGCCGGCCCCGACCTGGGCAAACCGCCGCGCCTGACCGTGCGCCAGCGGCTGGCCGGCCAGGGTCCAGCCAATGGTGCCGTTGCGCAAGGCCGCCACCGGGTTGGGAATGCCGGCGTTGACCAGCGACTGGGTGCCGATGATGCTGCGGGTGCGCCCTGCGCAGTTGATCACAACCTGGGTGGACGGGTCCGGCGCCAGTTCTGCCACACGCAGCACCAGTTCGGCGCAGGGCACGCTGATGCCCCCGGGGATGCTCATGGTCTGGTATTCGTCGAAGCGGCGGGCATCGAGCACCACCACATCGGCCTTTTCATCCAGCAGCGCTTGTACCTGCTCGGCGGCCAGCGAAGGCGTATGGCGCACGCTTTCTACCAGTTCGCCAAAGGCTTTGCTCGGTACGTTGACGTCGCGGAACAACTCGCCACCGGCGTCGCGCCACCCGGCAAGGCCGCCGTCGAGCACGGCCACGTCGCTGTAGCCCAGCGCCAGCAGGCGTTTCGCGGCCAAGGCGGCGAGGCCTTCGCCATTGTCGTAGACGGTGATTGCAGTGTCCTGGCGTGGCACCCGGGCGAGCACCTCCAGCTCCAGTTTCGACAACGGAATGTTGGCCGCGAACAGTGGGTGGTCCTGGGCGAACGGGGCCTCTTCGCGCACGTCGATCAGGGCCAGTTCCTCCCGGGCCAGAAGGGCGCGGCGGATGTCGTGGTAGTGGCGGGCGGTGGCGGTGCTCATTGGGCGAGGTTCTCTTTGGACAGGTCCCAGATATTGGGTAGGCGGGTGTTGGAGTAGCCGGAAATGAACGGTTTCTCGCTGCCGTCCTCGGTGTACACCGCACGCTTCACCGCGCCGATGTTGCCACCGTAGACGTGGATGCTGATCGACACCTGGTCGGTGAAGGCATTGCTGACCTGGTGAATGTCGCCGACGCGCGGCGACACGGCTTCGACCTGGCCCGGTTCCAAACGTACCGGCGTACCGCTGGGGCGCAGTGAACCGCCAGCGTCACGCACAAAGCCTTGCGCGATTTCAGCACCGCGCAGCATGCCGATAAGGCCCCAGACCCTGTGATCATGCACCGGCGTCTGCTGCCCCGGCCCCCAGACGAAGCTCAGCAGCGAAAAGCGCTGCCGCGAGTCGCAATGCAACAGGTGCTGCTGGTAGCGCTCCGGGGCGGGCTGGGCGTACTCGTCAGGCAGCCAGTCATCATGGGCGATCAGGGCGGCCAGCAGTTTTTCGCCGGCGTCGAGCAGGGTGGCTTCGTCAGGTTGCTGATCAAGCAGGGCGGCGAGGCGATCGATGAAATGGCGCAAGCGCTCCGGGCGCAGGTTATGGGTCATGGTCAGGCTCGGCTTTCGGGTTTCAGTTAACCCTAGCAAACCTCTTTTCTATTCTCAAAATGCAAAATTATCATAAGCTAATATGCAAATAACGCATTTACACCGGCGTTGTTCTGTTTTGAAATGACGGTCAGTCAAAGGCATGAGGTTATGCCTAATGTGCATTTCACAGACTGCTATACAGGCTTTAGATTATTAAAAATAGGACATTAATTCCTTAGGGCTATAAAAAAAACCAGGACGAGACCGCACGCGCGGATCGCCTCACATACCCCAGGCGGGTATTCGGAGACGAACGTGCGCTATATCAAACACCTGGCCGCCACGCTGCTGGCCACCACCTTCAGCATTGCTGCCGCCGCCCAGACACTGGTCGTCGGTGACCAGAGCTACAACGCCCGCGCGGTGATGGAGGCCGCCGGGGTGCTCGACGATTTGCCCTATACCCTGGAATGGAAGCAGTTCACCGCAGGTTCACCGGTGGCCGAGGCACTCAACGTCGGCAGCCTCGATGTCGGCCTGCTGGGCGATGCGCCGCCGTTGTTCCTCGGTGCGCTGAAGGCGCCGATCAAGGTGATTGCGGTCAGCCGGCAGAACCTCGAAGGCGTGGCGATCCTGGCGCGCAAGGATTCACCCATCCACAGCCTGCAGGACTTGCGCGGCAAACGTGCGGCGATCTGGAAAGGTTCGTGGAGCCAGCAACTGCTGTTCAGTGCCCTGGACAAGGCTGGCGTACCCCGCGATGCCCTTGAACTGCGCTACCTCGGTGCCCTGGATGCCTCCCACGCCCTGGAGGGCGGCGCGGTGGACGTGATCGCCACCTGGGAGCCCTACGTCACCCAGCAGGAGCGGCAGGGTGCCCGCGTGCTGGCCACGGCCGAGGGTGTGATCCCGGCGCAGAGCTTCGTGGTGGCCAACAGCAAGGCCGTGGAGGACAAGCGCGCGCAGATTGCCGACTTCCTGCAGCGCCTGAAAACGGCCCGTGACTGGACCCTCGATGCCCCGGCCAACACCGAAGCCTATGCCGATGCCTGGGCCCAACGCACCCGCGCCGACCGCGACATCGCCCGCGCCTGGTTCGCGCGCGCGCGTACCGACCTGGCGCCGCTGAACCCGCAGGTGATCGTCGATGCGCAGAAGACCGTGGACTTCTTCGCCGGGCTTGGCCTGATCAAGGCCTACCCGGCGGCGGACCTGTTCGACACCTCGTTCGGTGCGGCCCTCAACGCCCCCGTGCTCAGCCATCAGTGAAAGGACTTGCAATGAACAAGCGACAGATAAAACTCGGCGCCCTGACCATGGGCTGCGGCGGGCCGGGCCGGCACAACCTGTGGCTCGACCCCCAGCTGCCTGCCGACGCCAGCGTCAACATCGACTGGTACATCGACATCGCCCGCCAGGCCGAGGCGGCGCTGTTCGACCTGATGTTCATCGTCGACAGCCAATTCATCACGCCTGGCTCACCTTCACATTACCTCAACCGCCTGGAGCCGCTCACGCTGCTGTCGGCGCTTGCGGTCAGCACCCGTCATCTCGGCCTGGTCGGCACCCTGACCACTTCCTACAATGCGCCGTTCAACGTCGCCCGCCGGCTTGCCTCACTGGACCTGATCAGCAAGGGCCGCGCGGGCTGGAACGTGGTCACCAGCGGCGATGCCGGCACCGCCGGCAACTACGGGCTGGACGAGCATTATGATTACGACACCCGCTACGCCCGCGCCCAGGAGCATGTGCAGGTGGTGCAGGGGCTATGGAATTCCTACGAGGAGGACGCGTTCCCCCGTGACCGCGCCAGCGGCTGTTTCCTCGACCCGTCGAAGTTGCACGCCCTCGATCACCAGGGTGAGCACTTTTCGGTGGTGGGCCCGCTGAACATCCAGCGCTCGCCCCAGGGCCAGCCGGTGATCTTCCAGGCGGGCGATTCCGAGCAAGGCCGTGACCTTGGCGCCGCTACCGCCGACGTGGTGTTCACCCATGCCGCGACCATCGAGCAGGGCCAAGCCTTCTATCGCGATATCAAGGGCCGTGCCGCGAAGCTGGGGCGTGATCCGGAGCAGTTGCTGGTGCTGCCGGGGGCCGAGATCCATGTGGGCGATACCGACCAGCATGCCCGCGAGATCGAGCGTCACTACCATCACGCCGATCACAGCTTCGACCTGGCGCTAAAGGAATTCGGGCGCAATTTTGGTTGGCATGACTTCAGCCAGTACGACCTGGATGCGCCGTTCCCCCAGCAGAGCCTGGAATTCGCGCGCAGCAGTTTCTTCACCAACGCCAAGCGCATCGCCGACCAAGCCCGGGACAAGGGCTTCAGCCTGCGCCAGGCGGTCGAGTTCGGCCGTCAGTTACGGCCGGGGGCTTTTGTGGGCTCGGCGCACACCGTGGCGGCGAAAATGGCCGAATGGTTCGAGGCGCGGGCACTGGACGGGTTCAACATCTACATTGGTCACCCGGAGCAGTTCCGCCGGTTTACCGAGCAGGTCGTGCCGTTGCTGCAGGAACGTGGGGTTTACCGCACAGCGTATGAGGGCAATACCCTGCGCGAGAGCCTGGGGTTGCCGATTCCGCGCTTCAAGCGCTAGATCGCCGGGGCCGCCTGGCGGCCCCCGGCACTGTCAGAAGGTGTAGGTCAGCCGGCCGAAGTAATAGCCGCCGGTGAAGCCATAGGGCGAGTACACGCCATACCCTTTGGTCATGGTCTTGCTGCTGGGCGCCTGGCGCTCGGGGTATACATCGAACAGGTTGCGCGCACCCACCGCCAGCTCCAGGTCCTTGGTCAGCTGGTAGCCCACGTCCAGGTCGGTGATCCAGCGGGCCTTGTACTCGCGGTCCAGCGAGCGGTCGCTGGGTGCATTCACCTCGCGCCACGAACCGTAGCGGGTCAGCCCCAGATTGACCCGGTAGCGGTCCAGCCGCCAAGTGCCGCCGAGGATCAGCTTGGTGTGCGGCTGCACCTCGGTCAGCAGGTTGCGTGCCTGGCGGTCCATCAGTGGGTAGGCGCTGCCGAGAATATTCACGCTGTCCTTGTAGGCGAGTATCTCGGTGTCGTTCCAGTTGAAGGCTGCCGTCCACCTCACGGTGCCTGCGCTGCTCAGGTCCTGGTCATAGCTGCCTACCAGGTCCAGGCCCTTGGTGCGGGTATTGGCGCCGTTGGTGAAGTACTGGCCACCCGAAGTCGAGTCGATGCCGTTGGCCAGCAGGGCCTGGGTGACCTCAGGGCCCAGCAGGGTGCCGGTAAGGGTGATGCGGTCGCGCACGTTGATCAGGTAGGCGTCGGCGGTAAAGGCCAGGCGCTCGCTGGGCTGCCAGGTCAGGCCCAGGCTGTAGTTGGTGGATTTCTCGGGTTTCAGCGGCTCGGCGCCGAGTGCCTGGGCGGCGGCGGAGTCCACCGGCAGCACGCCGTAGTTGATCGACTGGTACACGCCATCGACCACGCCGTAGGTGGTGGAGCGCGCGCTGAACAGGCTGTTGGCCAGCGACGGGGCGCGGAAGCCGTTGCTGACAGTGGCCCGCACGGCCAGTTCGGGGGTCAACTCGTAGCGGGTGGTCAGCTTGCCGCTACGGGTGGCGCCGATGCCGCGGTCGTAGTGCTCGTAACGCAGGGCCGCGCCCCAGTACCACTCTGGTAGCGGGTTGAAACCCACATCCAGGTAGCCGGCGTAGCTGTTGCGGCTGGCACTGCTGGCTTCGGCAGGGGAGATGCCGTTGGTGACCTGGGCGCCTGAGGCTGCGCAGTTGCCAGGCGCTGCGCAGTAGCCGCCGTCGGCCCAGCTGGCCCAGTCACCGGCCTGTACCTGGTAAGTGTCGCGGCGCTGCTCCAGGCCCCAGGAAAAGTCCAGTGGTTTGCTCAGCCCGACTTCGAAGCTGCGGCGCAGGTCGAGGTTGCTGGTCAGCTGCGAGCTGACCCAGGTGCCGGACTCGAAGTGATCGGGCGTGGCCTCGCCCAGCGACGGGTTCTGGTTGTTCCAGGTGCCCTGTTCGGCCTGGTTGCGCCCATAGGTGCTGGACAGGTCCCAGTCCCACTCGCCGGCCAGGCCCCTGGCCCCGAACGCCGCCTGGTAGTCGTGTTCCTCGATGTACCAGGTGGGCGTATAGCCGGATGGGCGCCCGTTGGGCCCGGTGGTGATGGTGTTGACGATGGTCGGCAGGCGGAAGTTCTGGCCTTGCTCGGCCTTGCGGTAGGACCAGGTGCTGAACGAATACAGGGTAAGGTCGTCCTGCAGCGGCAGTTCGGCGTTGTAGCCCAGGGTCAGCAGGTTGATCTTCGGCGTGCCATAGCCGCCGTAGGTGACCTTGCCGGCGCGGTCCAATGCTTCGGCCTGGCTGTAGCCGTTGGCGCTGGCCTTGTTGTCGTCGTTCTGGATACGGGCGTCGAGGGCCAGCTGGACGATGCCGTCGTGGCCGATTTCGAAGCCTTTGTTCAGGCTTTGCTGCACGGTCTGTTTCTTGCCGTCGTAGCCTTGGCCGACGGTGCTCACGGCGGTGCCACTGGTGTCAGCCTTGAGGATCACGTTGATCACCCCGGCGATGGCGTCGGAGCCGTACTGGGCCGCCGCGCCGTCGCGCAGGACCTCGACATGCTCGATGGCACTGATGGGGATCAGGTCAAGGTCGCTGGGCGCGGCGCCGGCGTTGATGCCGCTGATGTTCAGGGTGGCGCTGGTGTGGCGGCGTTTGCCGTTCACCAGCACCAGCACCTGGGCCGCATTGAGCCCGCGCAGGTTGGGTGCGCGGGCCATGCCGCTGGCGTCCCAGCCGGTCTTTTCCGGCAGGGTCAGCGACGGGATGCTGGCGCTGAGGGCCTCCATCAGGCCGGGTTTGCCGGTTTCCTGCAGTTGCTTGGCAGTGATCACGTCAATCGGCACCGGGCTGCTGGTGACGGTGCGTTTCTCACTGCCACGGTTGCCGGTGACGATCACCGTGCCCAGGGCCTGGGCAGCGGGTACTTCGGCCAGGGTGGGCGCAGTGTGCAACCCGGCGGCCAAAGCCACGCTGAATAAGGGGGCAGTTTTAAAAGCTTGCTTCATGCACGCGGTTCCTTGTCTGGCATCACTGTGCGCGCTCAAGGCGCCTTGGCCGCGATCGCGTCAATTTCCACCAGCGCCCCCGGCAGTGGCAGTGCCACCACCTGGATGGCCGTGCGGGTCGGGGTACGGGGTTGCTCGGCGGTGGCGAAAAACTCGGTGTAGGCCGCTTGCAGCCCGGCAAAGTCGAGGGCACCGCCGTTGGCCGGGTCGCCCACCAGGAACACCCGCAGCTGGACGATATCGCCTAGGTCCAGACCCTGGCTGCGCAGCGCTGTGCGCAGCTTGTTCAGCACCGAACGGGCCTGGGTTTCGGTGTTTCCCAGCGCCGCGATGCTGCCCTTGGTTGCCTTGGGGTCGGCCACGTCCGGCAGGGTGCCGCTGACGAAGGTCAGCTGGCTGCCGGCCGGTACCGTTACCAGCTGCGAGATGGGGAAGTTGCTGCCGGGCGGCGCAACCCGCTTGATCGCGTCGGCGTGAGCGTTGAGGGTGAGCGACATGAGTACTCCGGCAAGCAGAAGAAGACGAGGCATGGCGAGAGTTCCTTGAAGGTCAGGCGGCGACGCCGCGGGTGGTCTGGCCGGCATGGCGGGCGATCAGGCCGACCACCCGGCGGGCGGATTCGGCGGCGCTGTTCTGCCAGATGCCGACGCCGCCATGGGCCAGGGCGTCGCTGGCCAGCCAGGTGCGGCCCTGGGGCTGATTGAGCAGGTTGTAGCCGGGCTGGGCGACTTCGTCGTGGACGATCCACGGTGCTTCGCTGAACGGGATCTTCGACCAGTTCACCACCACCGGCCGGCCCAGTTTGCTGCTGTGGCCGGGGTGCAGCGATTCAACCGCCTGGCGTGAGGAGGCGATCTGCGCCTGCAGCGACTTGCCGGCAAACTGCTGGGCCACCGCGCCCGTGTTGTAGGTGGCGACCAGTACGCCCTGGGCACTGTTGAGGTGATCGCTTGGGTACCACAGGGTGCGTGCTTCATGGTTGATGTAGCTGAGCCCTCCGTAGATCTGGAAGTCGGTTTCCCAGAAACGCGGGGACTGCCAGGCCACTTTGTTGGCCTTGTCGCCTTCGGCGCTGGCGATGGCTTGCTTGAAGGCACTGTCGAAATTGTTCGGCAGCCTGGCCAGCAGCGGCAGGGGCAGGGTGACGATGGCATAGTCGGCGGTTTCGACGTGCTGCTGCCCGGTCTTGCGGTCGCGCCACACCACCTTGGCGCCGGTTTCACCGGTGTCCACGCCCAGCACCTCGGCGCCCAGGCGCACGCTGTCCTTGACCTGGCGGTAGAACGCCTTGGGGATCTGGTCCATGCCGCCCACGGGCTGGAACATGGTCGAGGAGAACTCAGGAATCTCGTCGAACACCAGCGGCAGCAGCAGGTTGCTGTCCAGCAGCTGATCCAGCGGCACTGGCTGGCGCTGCACCGGGGTCTGGTCGCCGGCCCCGGCGAAGCGCGTGTAGCCTGCGCGCACCGAACCGCGGTACTGCTGCTGGCTGTCGAGGTCGCCATAGACTTTGAGGAACTCGAGCAAGGCCTTGCGTTGGCTGCTGTTGAGTTCGGCATCGAGGCTGTTGCGGCTGACGCTGCGCGCCAGCAGTTCGCTGAAGTGCCCGCGGGTGTCGTTGACCGCCTGGCGCAACAGCAGCGGTGGGCGTGCCAGGTCTGGCTGGGCCAGGGCGTTGCGGCTGCTGTTGACCAGCACCTGCAGCTCCACGCCCAGTTCGCGGCAGTAGCCGAGGATGGTCAGGTGATGGCTTGGCAGTCGTGCGGCGCCTGCGTTGAAGAAATGGCCCGAGTCGAACTCGACGGTTTGCGAACTTCCGTCGTTGTGCTCGATACGGTCGCCTTGGCGCAAGGTCCAGACCCGGCCACCGGCGCGATCGCGGGCCTCCAGTACGGTGACCGAAAAGCCGGCCTTGCGCAGTTCGTAAGCGGAGACCAAGCCGGATATGCCGGCACCGACAATTACTACGCGCTTGCCGTTGCCGCCGTTGGCGGCCAGTTGCAGCGGTTGAAAAGTGGCGGCCAGGGCATTCTGCCCCAGCGCGCCGAGGGCCGCCGAATAGCCGCCGATGGCAGCCAGGCGGGTGATCAGGTCTCTACGGGACAATTCCATTTCGCATGCTCCGAAAAGGTTGGGTTCGGATGTGCGCAACGGGCAGGCGGATCAAGGCGGGGACCCGACGGCGGCTGGCACAAATCCATTTGCCTCCGCCATGTCGGGGTCGGTTTACAGAACCTAATGGACTTTCACTCGACTGTGAAAGGCTTTTTGGTTCTATGTTAATTATGCTAATTGTTAATTTTCAATTGATATGGAAATGCGAAGTACTAATTTTAGAAGTCGTATGCGAAAAGCACGCACGTGTACAGGCACCAGGTCCATGGTGGGCTGGTGGTTGGAGTATGAATGGGGGTAGCCTGTGCCGGCCCTTTCGCGGCTAAAGCCGCTCCCACAGTGACCGTGTAGCCCTCGGGCCAGGTGCTCTCTCTGTGGGAGCGGCTTTAGCCGCGAAGGGGCCGGTGCAGGTCAGGCGCTGCGGGTGCTGCGCCCCGTTTCTTGCTGCGCGACCAAAGCACGAATGCGCGGGATCAGCTCCTGGCCGTACTCCACGGCATCGCGCAACTGCTCGAAGCCGCGGAACAGGAAGGTGCTGACACCCAGCTGGTAGTACGCCAGCGCCGCCTCGGCCACCTGCTCGGGTGTGCCCACCAGCGAGGTGGAGTTGCCGGCGCCCCCGCCCAAGGCGGCGATTTCGGTCCACAACCGGGTGTCATGCACCTTGCGCTGGCTGGCCAGCTGCACCAGGCGCTCGGAGCCGGCGTTGCTCTTGCCGAAGTTCTGCTCGCGGCGGTTGCCCTGACGGATGCCGATGCGCTGCCGGGCGTCGGCCAGGATGCGTTCGGCCCGGGCCCAGGCCTCGTCCTCGGTCGCACCCAGGATCGGCCGCAGCGACAGGCTGAAGCGTATGTGCTGTTCCCGCCCATAGCGCGCGGCCGCCTTGCGCACCTGGGCGATGCGCTCGCGTACCTGCTCCAGCGGCTCACCCCACATCATGTAGACATCGGCGTGTTTCGCCGCTACCTCCACCGCCGCGTCCGAAGCGCCGGAGAAGTAAACCGGCAGCTTGCCCACGGGCTTGACCAGGGTCAGGTTGTCCTGCACCTGATAATGTGCGCCGTGATGGTCGAACGGCGTGGTCTGCGTCCAGGTGTTGCGCAGCACCTCCAGGTATTCGTCGGTACGGGCGTAGCGAGCGTCCTTGTCGAGGAAGTCGCCGTCGCGTTGCAGGTCGCCGCTGTCGCCGCCGGTAATCACGTTGATCGAGGCGCGGCCGCGGCTGAGCTGGTCGAGGGTGGCGAACTGGCGGGCGGCGAAGGTTGGCGCCTGGAAGCCGGGGCGGTGCGCCACCAGCAAGCCGATGCGCTCGGTCAGCGCGGCCACGTAGCTGGCCAGAATCATCGAATCCGGCGCGCTGGTGTTGACCGCCAGCAGGGCCTTGTCAAAACCGGCGTATTCCTGTGCCTGGGCGAAGGCCTTGATGAAATCCAGGTCCACCAGCGGGCCGCGTGGGGCCTGGGACTCACTGCTTTCCTGGGGGCCGATGAGGCCGATGAATTCGGGGCTCATGCAATCAAACTCCTTTTAGTCAGGGGCGGGTTCAGGCGACCGCACTCTGCGCGCGGCGCAACGTGTTGCGATTGGTCGGGACGCTCAGGCCAAAGCTGTCGCGCAGGGTGCTGCCGGGGTACTCGCGGCGCACCAGGCCGCGTGCCTGCAGCAGCGGCACCACCAGTTCGGTGAAATACTGCAGGCCGTCGGGCAGCAGCGAGTTGATGATGAATCCGTCGGCAGCGCCGTCTTCGAACCAGTCCTGCAGGGCATTGGCGACCTGCTCCGGGGTGCCGGTGAAGTCCCGTCGGGGCCGTGAGAAACGTAACGCCAGTTGGCGCAGGCTCAGGCCTTCGTCGCGGGCCAGTTGCTTGAGCTGGTCGGCGGTGCCCTTGTGGCTGTTGTCGCCCAGGCTGCCCAGTTCGGGGAAGGGCGCATCGAGGTCGTGCCGGCTGAAGTCGTAGTCGTTGAACGGGCGGCCCAGGGCGACCAGGGCATCTTCTATGCTCACCAGGTCCACGGCCTGCTGATAACGCTGTTCGACCTCCACTGGGTCGCGGCCGACGATGGGGCGGATGCCGGGCAGGATGAACAGCTGGTCCGGGTTGCGGCCATGCTGCACGGCGCGCTGTTTCATGTCCTGGTAATAGCTGCGGGCATCGCTGAACGACTCGGGGTTGACGAAGATGGCGTCGGCGTTCTGCGCGGCGAAGTTGCGCCCGTCCTCCGACACGCCGGCCTGGAAGATCAGCGGCTGGCCTTGGGGCGAGCGCTGGATGTTCAGCGGGCCCTTGACCTTGAAGAACTCGCCCTGGTGGCCGAGGGTGTGCAGTTTGTCCGGGGCGAAGAACTCGCCGGTCTGCTTGTTGCGGGTGAAGGCGTCGTCCTCCCACGAGTCCCACAGCCCCTGCACCACCTCGACATGCTCACGGGCGATGCGGTAACGCACGGCGTGGGGCGGGTGCTCGGCCTTGCCGAAATTGTCGGCGGTGCCCGACAGCCACGAGGTAACCACGTTCCAGCCAGCGCGGCCGCCGCTGATGAGGTCCAGCGAAGCGAACTGGCGGGCGACCTGATAAGGCTCGCTGTAGCTGACCGTGACGGTGGCCACCAGGCCGATGTGGGTGGTGATTGCCGCCAGTGCCGAGAGAATGGTCAGCGGCTCGAAGCGGTTGAGGTAATGCGGGCTGGAGCGGCTGTGGATGTGCAGGCTGTCGGCAATGAAGGCGAAGTCGAACTTTGCCGCTTCGGCCAGTTGCGCCTGCTGCTTGTAGAAACCGAAGTTGACGCTGGCGTCGGCCAGCGCTTCGGGGTGGCGCCATTCGCCCCAGCCGTGGCCGACACCATGGATCATTGCGCCGAGATGGATCTGTCGTTTGCTCATGTTCAATACCCCTTGCCAGATTGGCTCAAATGTCTGAATCGCGGGTCACAACGGCTAAACCGCCACGGGCAGCACGCTGCGCGAATGCCCCGGTATCGCCTCGATCAACGCCTGCGTGTAGGCGCTGGCTGGCTGGCCGAACACCTGCACCGCCGTGCCTTGCTCGACCACCCGCCCGCGCCGCAGTACCAGCACCTGGTCGGCCATGCTCGCCACCACTGCCAGGTCGTGGGAGACCAGCACGTAGGCCATGCCCAGGTCGCGCTGCAGCTCATCGAGCAGGGCGAGGATCTGCGCCTGGACCGACACGTCCAGCGCGCTGACCGGTTCGTCGAGCAGCAACAGCTCGGGTTGCAACGCCAACGCCCGGGCGATGGCCACGCGCTGGCGCTGGCCGCCGGAAAGCTCCCGCGGCAGGCGGTCGAGGAAGTGCACGGGCAACTGCACCCGGCTGATGAGTTCGCGGGCTTTGCGCTCCAGTGCCTGGCCCTTTAGCAGACCGAACGACACCAGCGGCTCGACGATGCTGTCGAACACCGTGAACCGCGGGTCCAGCGCGGCAAACGGGTTCTGCTGCACCAGCTGGATGCGCCGGCGCAGCGGGCGGAACTGGCGCCAGCTATAGGCGCTGACGTCTTCGCCGGCAAACTCGACGCGGCCCTGGCTGGGGGGTTCCAGCCCCAATGCGATGCGCAGTGCGGTACTTTTGCCCGACCCCGACTCGCCGACGATCGCCAGGGTCTGGCCGGCGTGCACTTCGAGGTTCAGGTCATGTAATGCGCTGAACGGGGTGTCCCGCCCTGGCACTGCGAAGCGTTTGCCGACATGGGCCAGGCGCAGCAGCGGCGCCTGGCCCGCTGGCGGCGCTGGCCTGCGGCGCGGCACGAAGGCCGGCGAGGCGTTGAGCAGGTCACGGGTATAGGGCTGCCGGGCGCCCCAGAGGATCTGCCTGGGCGAGGCCTGTTCGATCAGCGCGCCTTGTTTCATGACCAGCAGGCGGTCGGCGCGGTCGCAGGCCATGCCCAGGTCGTGGGTGATGATCAGCAGCGAGATGCCGCGCTCGGCCACCAGCCGTTGCAGGTGGTCGAGAATGCGCCGCTGTACGGTCACGTCCAGTGCGCTGGTGGGTTCGTCGGCGATGATCAGTCGCGGCTCGCCGGCCAGGGCAATGGCAATCAGCACCCGCTGGCGCATGCCGCCGGAGAGTTCGTGGGGGAACTGGCGGGCGCGCAGCGCCGGGTCGTCGAGCCCGACCTGGGTCAGCAGGTCCAGGACATCGGCAGCTACCGTGGGGTAACCCCGGCCGCGGGCCAGCAACAGGGCCTCGGCAATCTGCTTGCCGATACGCAATGTCGGGTTGAGGCTGACCATCGGGTCCTGCGGTACCAGGCCGATGGTGCGCCCGCGTAACTGGCGGCGGGTGCGCCCGCTGGCCTTGGCTACATCGATGCCATCGACCCGCAGCTGGCCCTGCTCGATGCGCGCGTTGCCGGGGAGCAAGCCGAGCAGGGCGTTGCCCAGGGTGGATTTGCCCGAGCCGGATTCACCGACAATGGCCAGGGTCTCACCCTGGGCCAGGTTGAAAGACAACTGGCGCACGGCCTGGGTACGTTGCCCGGCGTGGCTATAGCTGACGGTCAGGTCACGGACTTCGATCAGGGGCGGGCGGCTCATCGGGCATGCTCCTCGGCGCTGCGCGCCAGGTGGTTGAGGCTGAACACCACGGCCACCACGAACAGCCCGGGTAGCAGCGAGACCCAAGGGACGGTGATCAGGAAATGGCGGCCGTTGGCAATCAGCGTGCCCCATTCCGCCGCGGGTGGCGCCGCGCCGAAACCGAGGAAGCTCAGCCCGGCGGTGGCCAGGATGGCGGCGCCGAAGTCGAGGGTGGCGAGCACCGCCACCGGGCCCCAGGCGTTGGGCAGCACATGGCGCAGCAGCGTGCGCAGCCAGCTGGCACCGCCCAGGCGGGCGGCCTCGACATAGGGCAGGGTCTTGATGCGCAGCACTTCGGCACGGGTGGTACGGGCAAAGCCCGGGATGATGCCGATACCCACGGCGACCGCCACCGGCACGGTGCCAAAGCCGATGGCGGTAACGATGGCCAGCGCCAGCAGCAGGCCGGGCAGGGCCAGCAACACATCGACCAGCCTCATCAGCGCCGCATCGACCCGCCCGCCGGCAAAGCCGGCCAGCACGCCCAGGCCGAGGCCGCCGAGCAGGGCGATGGCCACCGCCAGCAATGCCGCCAGCACCGATAGGCGCGCGCCGTAGACCACCCGGGTATACAGGTCGCGGCCTAGCTCATCGGTGCCGAACCAGTGCGTCAGGCTGGGGGCGCCGAGCTTGTCGGCGGGCGAGGTGGCGTAGGGGTCGAAGCTGGTCAGCCAGTGCGGTGCCAGCGCGGCGAGCAGGGCAAACAGCACAATCAGCAGTGCCAGGCTGAAGCCGGGCCGCCGCAGCAGCGGGGTCCAGCCCTGCAGTGCGCGCTGCAGGCGCGTGCGACGTCGCCAGGTGCTGGCCGGACGTGCGCTATCGCTGGCGGCCTGGTTGTCGATCTGCGGCAGGGGGATGTCGATGGTCATCTCAGCTCACCTTGGCCGTGTGGGTGATGCGCGGGTCCAGATACGGGTACAGCAGGTCGACGACCAGGTTCACCACCACGAAGGCGGCGGCCGATACCGCGACAATCGCCAAGACCACCGGAATGTCCTGGCGCAGCACGGCTTCCTGGGCCAGGCGCCCGACGCCGTTGCGCGAGAAGATGGTTTCCACCAGCACCGCACCGGACACCGTGTTGCCCACCTGCAGGCCGACCAGGGTCAGCAGTGGCAGTGCCGCGTTGCGCAAGCCGTGGCGTGCCTGCACCTGGGCGCGGCTCAGGCCTTTGGCGAAGGCGGTGGTGATGTAGGGCTCCTGCCACACACCTTGAAAGCCGCGCTGCAACACCTGGGCGTAGACCGCAGCGCTGGGGACGGTCAGGGTGATTGCCGGCAGCACCAGGCTGGCCGGGCCCTGGCTGCCGGTGGCCGGGAACCAGCCCAGGGCGAAGGCGAACACCTGGATCAGCAGCAGGCCCATCCAGAACACCGGCACTGAAAAGCCCAGTGAAGGCAGGCGTGCCAGCGCGGTTTTCAGCGGCCGCCATTGCAGGTAGGCGGTCAGGTAGGCCAGGCCGACCCCGGCCACCAGCGACAGGGCGATTGCCGTGCCGGCCAGGGCCAGGGTCTGCGGCAGGCGCTCGGCCAGCAGCGCGGTGACCGGCCGGCCCAGCGACAGCGAGCGCCCGAGGTCGCCTTGCAGAGCGTGCCACAGCAGGTCGAAGTACTGCTCGAACAGCCCCTTGTCCAGCCCGTAGTAGGCGCGCGCCTTGGCGAGGTCTGCGGGCGACAGGCCGTCGGCCTCCATGCCAGAGGCACTGAGCATGATCGCCAAGGTGTCACCGGGCAGCAGGTAGAGGATGAAATAGCTGATGGTGTAGGCGCCCCACAGCACCAGCAGGGCCTGGCCGATGCGACCGATCAGGTAGCGTTTCATGGCTGGCCGACCTCGATGTCGCTGAGCAGCGCGAAGCCTTCGGCGGTCCAGCGAAAGCCTTTGACGCGCGGCGCGGTGGCGGCCTGCCAGACGCGTTCGTACAACGGAAACGCTGACGCTTCGTCGACCAGCAGGTCCTGCAACTGGCCGTAGGCCTGGGCCCGCTGTGGGGCGGCTGTGGCGGTGATGCCGCTGTCGAACAGTGCCTGGGCCCTGGCCAGGGTGTGCGGCTCGTAGGTGTTGGTGGCAACCGTGGCGCTGCTGGCCGCACGCGGATCGAGAATGGTCTGCAGGATGATCGGGTCGGCGCGGGTCATGTATGTGGAGGTCAGGTCGTAGTTGCCGGAGGCGTTGCCGGCCACCCATTCGGCGCGGGTCAGTACGTTGAGCCTGAGGTCGATGCCGACCTTGCGCAGCTGGTCCTGGACCAGCACGTCGCCAGCGCTTTCGGCCGGTGTGAGGTTGTACCGCAGCGACAGGCGCTGACCGTTCTTGTGCCGGTAGCCATCCCCGCCCTTGTGCCAGCCGGCAGCGTCGAGCAACTGCTCGGCACCCTGGGGGTCATAGGCAAGCTTGTCGGCCTGGGGCTTGAAATACGGCGTGGTGACGTCGTAAACGCCGCTCACTACCGGGAACGCGGTGTTGTAAACGGTGTGCGCGTAGCTGCTGCGGTCGATGGCCTTCTGCAGCGCCAGGCGCACCTGGCGGTCGGCCAGCAGGCGGTCGTTGCGGGTGTTGGGGTAGAGGTTCAGCGCCGGGCCCGGGAGGGATCGGCTCTGGATCGTCGCGCCCTTTGACTGGAACAGCTTCAGGTCCACTTCAGAGAACGGGTTGCGCGGCCACAGGATGTCGGCCTTGCCTTGCAGGAACAAGCCATTGCGCACGCTTTCCTCGGCAATGTAGCTGATGTCGACGGCATCCAGGTGCGCCGCGCCCTGGTTGTGCATGTTGGCCGACGGCCATGCATAGTCGGCACGCTTGACCAGGCGAGCGCCGACCTCGGGGGTGTAGTGTTCGAGGATGAACGGGCCGCTGCCGATGATCTGGCCCAGCGAGCGTTGCTGCGCGCTCAGCTGGTAGCTGGCGGGGGCGAGGATCGCCAGGTTGGTGGTCGACGTCGCCTGCAGAAAGCCGGCATTGGGTTTTGCCAGCACCAGGCGCACGGTGAAGTCCTCCAGCACCTCGGCATGGTCGTAGCCGGCGAGGTAGGTGGCGCCAAAGGTGGCGGGCAGCTGGGCGGCGAAGGCCTTGTTGTTGTCGAACGCGATTTTCACGGCGTGGGCGTCGAAGCGCTCGCCGTTGCTGAAGGTGACGTCCTGGCGCAGGTGGAAGGTATAGGTCAGGGCATCGGCGCTAACCTCCCAGCTTTGCGCCAGCCACGGGATGATGCGACCAGTGGCCGGATCCTGATCGGTCAGCGACTCGGCGACGTTGCGCAGCAGCACGCGGTGTTCCAGCCAGTAGACCTGGAAGGGGTCGACGCTGACCAGGGTGGTGTTGTCGCCCCAGAAGGCGATGCTCAAGGTGTTGCTCGAGGTGCTACCGTCCGAGGGAGAGCAGCCGGCCAGGCTCAGCGCCAGGGCAGCCGAGGCCAGCAGGTTTCTGGCCAGATGGAATGGGGGCATGGGGCGTTCCTTCAATAAGGGGAGTGTTACCGGTAGAGAGGCCTGTCAGTCCTGGTAATCCAGCCCGTCCCGGTTCAGTTGCCGGATCAACGCGTCCCAATGCCGCTGGATGCCTTCTCCCTTGCCATCGGAAAATCGTTTCGACTGCTCATGCACCTTGGCAATCGCCGCCTGTGGCGCATGCAGCAGTTGGTCGTTGCCCCCGGCCTGGGCCGCCACCTGGATGTTGCAGGCCCGCTCCAGCCCATGCAGCTCACGGAACGCGTGCTCGACGCTGATGCCCCCGGTGAGCAGCCCGTGGTTGCGCAGGATGAGGATGTTGCTCGCGCCCAGGTTCGCCACCAGCCTTTGCTGTTCGTCCAGGTCCAGCGCCACACCTTCGTAGTCGTGGTATGCCACCCGGCTGTAATAGGCCAGGGCGTGCTGGGAAATCGGCAGCAGGCCGTCGCGCTGGGCCGATACCGCAGCACCGTCGCGGGTGTGGGTATGCAGCACGGCCTGGAGGTCCGGCCGGGCACGATGGATGGCGCTGTGGATGACATAGCCGGCCTGGTTGATGCCAAGCCCGAGCGGGTCGTCGATGATTGTGCCGTCGACATCGACCTTGACCAGGTTGGAGGCGGTGATTTCGTCGAACAGCAGGCCGAATGCGTTGATCAGGAAGTGCTCCTGCGGCCCGGGCACGCGGGCCGAGAAGTGCGTGTAGATGTGGTCTGTCCAGCGAAACAGTGAGGCCAGGCGGTAGGCGGCGGCCAGCTTGACCCGCACCTCCCATTCTTCGGCGCTGACCCGTTGGCGCACGCTCAAGGTGCTGGTGGTGACGGCAGACAGTGAACTCATGGGGTGCTCTCCGGTAATCAGTAGCCGCGGGCGGTGTCGACCAGGTTGGCCAAGGGCGCCTGGTCGCGGTAGCGGTGGAAGTTGGCGATGAAGGCTTCGAGAAAGGCGGGGTAGCCGTCTTCGGAAATGGCCGAGGTATGCGGCGACAAGAACACTTGCCGGTGGTGGTACAGCGGGTGGCCTGCCGGCAGCGGCTCGGGCTCGGTGACATCCAGGCTGGCCCGGGCTACCAGGCCGCTGTCCAGGGCTTCGAGCAGCGCCTGCTGGTCAAGCAACCCGCCACGGGCGATGTTGATCAGGTGCAGCCCCCGGCGCGAATGGCTCAGCACTTCGCGGCCGATCAGCCCGCGGGTGGCAGGGGTGAGCGGGGCGGCCAGCACCAGATGGTCGCTGCTGGCGAACAGTTGCCGCAGGTCCTCTGCGCGCTGCACCCCGGGCACCTCGACGATGGGCTGGCCAGGGCGGCTCAAGGCCGTGACTGGCATGCCCAGCGCCACGGCCTTGCGCGCCAGACTCTGGCCAATGCTGCCGAAACCCAGAATGCCCAGGCTGCGACCGCGCACTGGCGCCAGCGCAGTCAGGCGCCAGTCGGCATCCTTGACCCACAGCGCCGGCAGCTGCTTGGCGGCGGCAAACACCAGGGCCAGGGCAAATTCGGCGACCTGCTCGGCATTAGCGCCTTTGCCGCTGGTGACGGGCGGGCCCTGGAATACCCACTGCGGGTAGAAATCGATGCCCGAGGACACCAGCTGCACCCACTTCAGGCCCCACGGCCAGCCGGCTGGCGGGGTGTCGACGCGCTGCCCGCGGATGTTGATCGGGCGCACGATGAACACGTCGGCAGGCACTTGCAGGGCGAGCTGGCCGGGAGCGATGTCGATGACCTCGTGGTCTGCCAGTTGCTCGCGCAAGTACTGGTTGGCCTGGGCGTCCAGCTGGCTGGCGATGATCGAATGGCTCATGCCGGTACCTCCTGCAGGGCCGCGCGGCCAGCTTGGCCGAACACCACGTCGTCCTGCGGGGTATGGATACGGCTGCAGAGTACGTCGCGGTAGTGCCTTTCCAGCGGGTTGCGACGCGACAGGCCGGGGTTGCCAGCGGCCTCGATGGCCAGCTCCAGCACCTGGATGGCATTGGCGCTGACCAGGTGCTTCAGCTGCCCGGCATGTTGGGCGGCGACCTGCCCGCTGGCGGCGTTGTCGAGCAGGCTCTGGTTGGCGAACAGCAGGGTGTCGATGCGCCCCAGTACCTGCTGGAAGCGCGGCAGGCTGGCCAGTGCGGCGCCCAGGTTGGAGGGGGCACGCTGCTGCAGGAAGCCCGCCAGCCAATCACGGGCGGCACGGGCCACACCGTCGTACACCGACGGCAAGAGTACGGCCATCCACAGCAGGCCCTCGCCGTCGAATTCGGCCTTCGGCGCGCTGGCCGGGCTGACACCGACGGCGTGGTCGAGGGGGATCAGTACGTCGTCAAACCGCACCTCATGGCTGCAGGTGGCGCGCATGCCCAAGTGGTCCCAATCGTCGACGATGGTGATGCCGGGTGTGTCCTGGTGCACCAGGAACCCGCCGAGCAACGGGTCGCTGTCGTCGCTGCGGGCCCAGACCAGGTACCAGGTCAGGCCGTGGCTGCCGGTGGAGTAGATCTTGCGCCCGCTCAGGCGCCAGCCTTCGACCGTGCGCCGGGCCACGGTGGCGGGCAAGCCGCCGCGGGCCGGTGTGCCGAGTTCGGGTTCTACGCGCAAGGCGTTGATCAACGCGCCGTGCCGCACGGCATCGTCGGCCACGCGCTGACGCAGGTGTTCGGGCCAGAGGGCTTGGTCCTGCAGGCGAATGTGCTGCAGGTACTGCATCACCAGGATCAGTGCGGTGGCCGGGTCGCCTTTGCCGACCGCGCCGATCACCCGGCGTGCGCTGGCAAGGTCCGCGCCGCCACCACCCAGGGCGCGCGGCACGGTGAAGGCGAGCAGCCCGTGGCGCTGCAGCAGGTCGATGTTGTCGCGGGGGAAGCTGGCGCTGCGGTCATAGCGTTCGGCATTGGCCGCAAGGGCCTGCGTCAACTCGGCGAGGGCGCTGTCGGAGGGGTGACTCATGGGCTTTCATCCCTGAATGACGGTGTGTTGGCTAAGACCGTATTCGTATGAATGAAGGCTGTAAAAGTCTTTTTTGTTCTATGCTAATTATTTGTTTTAAGAATTTAGTCTTTTCATCTTTATGCGGAATTTGCATTTAGCGAATGAGGCTGCAGTGCAGCCCCCGGCAAACTCAGCCCAGCAGCCGATGCCCTGCCACTTCACCAAACAGCTCCACCGGCTCCTGCAGGTTGCCCAGGTATCGCGGGTGGAACAGCCACAGGTCCACCTGCGGCTTGAAATCGCTGACGTTCAGCACATCCAGCGCGTCGCGGTGGCGGCTGGCCTGCAACAGCGGCTCGGGCACCAACCCCAGGCCCTGGCCATTGGCGACCAGCCCCAGTTGCAGCTCGGTGCCGAAGGTTTCCAGGTTGATCGACAGCTTCAGCCCCTGCTCGCTCAGCGCCCGCTGCAAGCCCGCGCGGAACCCGCAGCCATCGGGGTTGAGCACCCAGCCGCGGGTATGGCAGTCCTTGAGCTTGTAACTGCGTTTGGCAGCGCTACCCTTGGCCGCCACCACCTTCAGCGACATGCGCGCGATCGACTGGCTGGCGATGCCTTCAGGGAAGATCTTGCCCGGCGGGAACAGCGCGGCTGCGGCATCCAGTTCGCCGTTTTCCATGCGCGCGATCAGGCTGCTGCCCCAACCGCTGGTGACCTGGGTGCGCAGTTGTGGGTAGGCTTCGCGGATTTGCGCCAAGGCATCCAGCAGCACCACATCACCCAGGGTTTGCGGCACGGCAAGGCGCAGGGTGCCCGACGGGGCGCCATCATTGGCCACCAGTTCGCGCAGCGAGTCGATCTCGCGCAGGATGGCCTTGCACTGTTCATACACCCGCAGGCCCATGGGGGTGGGCTTGAGTGGCTTGGTATTGCGGTCGAGGAGGGTGGCGCCCAGGTCTTCCTCGAAGTTCTGCACCCGGCGGGTAATGGCCGGTTGCGTCAGTTGCAGGGCCTCGGCGGCGAGGTTGGTGGATTGGCAACGAATGACCGCGACGAAGGCGTCCATATCATCAATTTTCATAATCGGCGCTCACTGGCTCGGGCTGAAAAATCAGGCATTAGCATAATCTCAATGGTGCGTAATGCCATTCGCTCGATTGCATTGAATGAAAAAAGCATATTAGCTTATTCCTTAAATCAATTTAATTTATTTAGCGGATGCCGCTACAGTCGCCTTGCACGGGCCGCATGACGCAGCCCGTCAAGACGCCGAGGAACGTCATGCCAATCCGATCAAAGCTGCTGACCCTGGTTGCAGCGCTGCTGCTGGCCGGCCAGGCCGGTGCCGCCGAGCGCCTGACCCTGCGCATCGGTGACCAGAAGGGCAACATGCGTGCCCAGCTGGAAGCCGCCGATGCCTTGCGCGACCTGCCCTACGACATTCGTTGGGCCGAGTTCCCCGCCGCCGCGCCGCTGGCCGAAGCGCTCAATGCCGGGGCGATAGATGCCGGCATCATCGGTGATGCGCCGTTGCTGTTCGTGCTGGCCTCGGGGGCACCGGTCAAGGCCATCGCCGTCGACAAGTCCGACCCCTATGGCACCGCCTTGCTGGTGCGCCCCGATGCGCCGCTGCACAGCGCCGCCGAACTCAAGGGCAAGCGCATTGCCACCGGCCGCGGCTCGATCGGCCATCACCTGGCACTCAAGGCGCTGGACCAGGTCGGGCTCAGTGAAAAGGACGTGGAGTTTCGCTTCCTTGGCCCGGTCGACGCCAAGATCGCCCTGGCCAATGGTTCGGTGGACGCCTGGTCGACCTGGGAACCCTATACCGCGCTGGCTGAACTGAGCGGCCAGGGCAGGGTGCTGGTCAACGGCCGCGGCCTGTCGAGCGGTAACAGTTTTCTTGCCGCGACCGACCAGGCGGTGCAGGACACCGCCCGGCGCGCTGCGCTGCAGGACTACCTGAACCGCCTGGCCGGCGCGCAGGTGTGGGCCAACCAGCACCTGGACAGCTATTCGAAAACCCTGGCGGCGATCATTGGCTTCCCCGAGGACGCTGCCCGCCTGCAGTTCCAGCGCCGCCAGTTGCGCTGGCAGGTGATCGACCCGCAGACCGTGGCCCAGCAGCAGGACACGGCCGACTTCTATCAAGCGCATGGCCTGATGAACAAGCGCCTCGATGTAGCACCCACCTTCGCCACGGGCTTCACCCTGCCGGGCTCCCCCCGCGTTGCCGCGCAACCCTGACCACTGGAGATTCCCATGCTTTTGACCCCCCTACGCAAGCTGGCGCTGGGGCTGCTGGCCAGCGCCTTGCTGCCGAGCCTGGCAAGTGCCGAACAGGCCTTGCGCATCGGCTACCAGAAGTCCTCGACCCTGCTGACCTTGCTCAAGGCCCGCGGCAGCCTCGAACAGCGCCTGCAGGCCGAGGGCATCCGCGTCACCTGGCACGAGTTCCCCAGCGGCCTACCGCTTCTGGAGGCGCTGAACCTGGGCAACGTCGACCTGTCGGCGGACGTCGCCGACACGGTGCCGGTGTTTACCCTGGCGGCAGGTGCCAAGCTGACCTACTTCGCCCGCGAGACCCCATCGCCAACGGCGCAGGCGATCCTGGTGCCAGCGGGCTCGCCGCTGCGCACCCTGGCAGACCTCAAAGGCAAGCGCGTGGCGGTGACGAAGGCTGCCGGTAGCCATTTCCTGCTGATCCAGGCCCTGGCCAAGGCCGGGTTGACTTTCAAGGACATCACCCCTGCCTACCTGATCCCCGCCGATGGCCGCGCTGCCTTCGAGACCCACAAAGTCGATGCCTGGGTGACCTGGGACCCTTACGTGGCCAGCGCCCAGCGCCAGCAGAATGCCCGTATCCTGGCCGATGGCAGCGGGCTGGCCAGCTACCAGCGTTATTACCTGGCCGGCAGCGACTACGCCAAGGCCCACCCAGAGGTGCTGCAACAGGTGTACCTGGCCCTGCGCGAGGTCGGGGTCTGGACAAAGGCCAACCCGGCGGCGGCCGCGGGCATCCTCGGGCCATTGTGGGGTAATCTGGACACCGCCACGGTGCAGCAGGCCAATGCCCGGCGCAGCTACGACGTGCAACCGGTAAAGCCCGAACACCTGGCTGAGCAGCAGCGCATCGCCGATGTGTTCTACCGCGCGGGGCTACTACCGAGCGCAGTGGATGCAAAGGCCGTGAGCCTGTTTGAACCGCTGAAGCAGTGATATCGGATAGTGTCGCTAGGCAACGCAAGAAAGCCAGTCAGTTGCTGCTGAGTGGACCTGCTGGGTGCAAGCGAAGAATCGACGCGGTTTTACCCGCCGCGCCTGAGCCCGTCGCAGGGGCAATTGGGCGGAGAAAGTCTGGCATCGCACGCGCAACTTTTCATCATCTGACTCCCGGAGGCTTGTGCCATGCTCCTCGCGCCCCAGCCATTGAGCAGTGCACACTTCTGCCATTGCGGCGCAGCCTGTCGTTGATTTATTCATGACAGCCTGATGCTCATCGGAGTAAAAGCTGGAGCTTCCAGCTCCGGCTTTTACTCTCGCTTCGTCCCAATGCAATGTCATCAATGTGCTGTGTAGCGAGATTATCGCTGGGTGGCTGAGCCTGCCCTGTTAGCTGACACTGCTGCTCGCCTGCACCACACACCCCAACTCAAGCCGAGCACAGCCGCCACCACCGACGCGGCCAGAACCCCGAGTTTCGCCGCCCCTAGTGAGCCAGGGTCGACGAAGGCAAGGTTGGCGATGAAAATCGACATGGTGAAGCCGATGCCGGCCAGCAGCCCGACCAGGGTAATGCTGCGCCAGTTGACCTCGGCGGGAAGCACGCACCAGCCCAACCGGACCATCAGCCAACTGACGCCGACGATGCCCACGGGTTTGCCAGCGACCAGCGCGGCAACCACGGCGATCATGACCCACTGGGGGCCCTCGGCGGACAGGTCGACACCCGAGAGGCTAACTCCGGCATTGGCCAGGGCAAATACCGGCATGATGCCGAAGGCGACCCAAGGGTGCAGGGTACCTTGCATGCGCACCACCGGCGGTACCAGTTCGCGCTGGGCCAGGCGCAGCCGTTTCAACGGGTCCATAAGGTCGCTGGCGTCCTGCTCAGGCGACTTGGCACGCCCCAGCAGTTCTCCGGTGAAGCGGGTAATGGCATCCAGCGGGCGCTCACGCATCGGCATTGCCTTGACCGGAGTCATCAGGCCCAGCACAACGCCAGCGAGGGTAGGGTGGGCTCCGGTCAGCAAGATGCCCAGCCAGGTGATCACACCAGGAATGAGGTAGGCGTAGGCAGAACCCACACCCATCTTCTGCAGCCCGATCACCATCAACAGACCGATTGCCGCAACGCCGAAACCGCTGTAATCAAGGCCGCCCGAGTAGAAGAAGGCGATGATCAGCACGGCAATGATGTCATCGATGATTGCCAGAGCGAGCAGAAACACCCGCACGTTCGATGGGATCGACTTGCCGAGCAGCGCCAACACACCTACTGCAAAGGCGATATCCGTAGCCGTCGGCACAGCCCAGCCTTGTTGCTCTGCCGGCGCGTGGCCAAAAGCCAGGTAGAGCAGGGCGGGTACCGCTACGCCGCCGAGGGCGGCAGCCATGGGCAGCGTGGCTTGGCGCAAGCTGGACAGTGCGCCCTCGTGGATCTCGCGACGGATCTCCATGCCCACGACCAGGAAGAAGATGGTCATCAAGCCATCATTGATCCAGAAGTGCAGTGACTGCGAATAGACCAGCGAGCCCACGCCGATCGTCAAGGGGGTATGCCAAAGGGCTTCATAGCTGTCTGCGGCCGGAGAGTTCGCCCAGATCAGGGCAGCCACAGCGGCAACCAGCAGGACAATGCCGCTGACCGCTTCGATGTGCAGGAAACGCTCAAGGTTGGCGAAGGCACGCTCGGCCAGTGCCTGGACGCGAGGCAATTCTGTGTTATGCATAGGCGCAAGTACTCCCGCATGGCGGCCCGACCTGCGCTGTTCTTTAACCTGCCCCCCTGCACTATGCAGTTGGCACCCGTCGGCTAGTGTACCGAACAACCGCCTTCAAATGAAAAAAAACTGGGGCTTCCAGTCCCAGGCGGCACGGTGGTGATTTGAGATTTTTTCCTGCGAACGTTAGGGTTTATGTTGGTTTCGAGCCTATGGAGCTAGGCAAGCGGGTAGTTACCGACCTGCTAGCCTTGGGAAATGTCGGCGTATTCAGGCGCGCTGTGCACATCGCCTTACAAGGAGAACTGCCGTAATGACTGCAGCCCCCAAACCGAGGAGCACCCTCAACCCACCCGTCTTCTACAGCAGCGCAATCCTCATCTTTCTTCTGGTCTTGTACGCCACTGCATTTCAGGAGCACGCCCAGACGCTCTTCGAGCAAGTCCAGCAATGGATCATCACCAATGCCAGCTGGTTCTACATTCTCACTGTAGCGCTGGTGTTGATCAGTGTGGTGTTTCTGGCCGTGAGCCGTTACGGCGATATCAAGCTGGGCCCGGACCACAGTGAGCCGGATTACCGCAAGAGCAGTTGGTTTGCCATGCTGTTCTCGGCTGGCATGGGGATCGGCCTCATGTTCTTTGGCGTGGCCGAGCCGGTCATGCACTTCACCACGCCGCCCGTAGGTGATCCCGGCACCGTTGCCGCGGCCCGTGAAGCGATGAAAATCACCTTTTTCCATTGGGGCCTGCATGCCTGGGCAATCTACGCCATCGTCGCGCTCATTCTGGCCTATTTCAGCTTTCGCAACGGCCTGCCCTTGACCTTGCGCTCGGCGCTCTATCCGCTGATCGGCGAGCGGATTTACGGCCCTATCGGGCATGCCGTCGATGTTTTCGCCATTCTCGGCACAGTGTTCGGCGTGGCGACCTCGTTGGGTTATGGGGTATTGCAGATCAACAGTGGTTTCCACTATGTGTTCGGTTTGCCGGTAAACACTACCGTGCAAGTCACCCTCATCGCCGCCACCTGCGCATTGGCGACGCTCTCGGTGGCCAGCGGTCTGGATAAAGGGATTCGCATCCTCTCCGAGCTCAACCTGAGCCTGGCGGTTATCCTGATGCTGTTCGTGCTGCTGCTAGGGCCCACGGTGTTCCTGTTGCAGACCTATGTACAGAATACCGGCGCCTATCTGTCCGACATCGTCAACAAAACCTTCAACCTCTACGCGTATGAGCCTACTGACTGGATCGGTGGCTGGACCTTGTTGTACTGGGGCTGGTGGTTGTCCTGGTCGCCGTTCGTGGGCCTGTTCATCGCACGTATTTCTCGAGGCCGGACCATTCGCGAGTTCGTCTGCGGCGTACTGTTCGTGCCCGCGGGTTTCACCCTGCTGTGGATGACCGTGTTCGGCGACTCGGCAATTCATATGATCCTCAACGATGGCGTCAAGGAGCTGGCAGCGGTGGTCAGTGAAGACAGTTCCCTTGCCCTGTTTGCCTTCCTTGAGCATTTCCCGTTCTCCAGCGTCGTTTCGTTGATCGCGGTGCTGATGGTTGTGGTGTTTTTTGTGACGTCGGCGGACTCCGGTGCGCTGGTAGTGGATATGCTGGCTTCGTCCGGGCAAGGCCATTCACCGCTGTGGCAACGTATCTTCTGGTCAGTCAGCATTGGCGCGGTGGCGATCGCGTTGTTGCTGGCCAACGGGCTCAAGGCGTTGCAGACGGCGACCATCGCGAGTGCTTTGCCGTTCGCTGCCATCTTGCTGATCTCGATCTGGGGCTTGTTCAAGGCGCTCAGTCTGGATGCCACTCGCCGGGGGTTGCGTAATCAGGCCTTGCCTGGCCCCCGGCATGGCCGTGACCCGCACGGAGGCTGGCAGCGTCGACTGCGCAGTATCGCCATGATGCCGCGTCGGGCCCATGTGACCCGCTTCATCGCCGAGGTGGTAAAGCCCGCCTGTGACGAGGTCGCCGTAGAGTTGCGCAAGCAAGGTTACGACGTGAATGTGGGTGAACGCGACGATGGGCGGGTTACGCTCGAACTCTCCCATGCCGGTGAGGGGCGTTTCCTTTACGAAGTTCGGCCACGGGCATTCAATACGCCAAGCTTCGTCATGCGCGATACCGAAGACGGCGGCGATGCCCGCAAGTATTTCCGCGCCGAAGTGCATTTGCGCGAAGGCGGCCAGGACTACGACATCATGGGCTGGAGCCGCGACGACGTGATAGGCGACATCCTGGATCAGTACGAGCGCCACCTGCATTACCTGCACGTGGTGAGCTGACGTTGATTCGCTCCTGCCCTGGCTTCGTCAGGGCAGGGCGGTTGGCCTGCTGTAATCACATCTATCAAAGTCGAAACCACATCACGACTGGCTTGCCGGCTGGAACAGCCCACGAACGACTTCCCGCAACCACCGATTGCCACTGTCCTGATGATATCGGGCATGCCAATGCTGTTTGACTGTGAACCCCTCCACCGCAAACGGGCAGTCATGCACCCGTAGCCCATGCATGTCAGCCAGTGTCTGCCCGATATGCCGCGGCAGGGTGGCCAGTAGATCCGTGGTGCCGATTATCATCCCCAACCCGAGAAACGCCGGCAGCTCCAGCATGATCCGCCGCTCGATCCCGGCCCGCGCCAATCCTGCCTCCAGCAGCTTCTGCCCGGTGCCGAAACTGATCTGGACATGCCCCTCGGCGCGGTAGCGGGTCAAGCTCATGCCCTTGCCCAGGCGGGGATGCAGCGGGTTGCTCAGGCACACCCAGTCCTGCTCGAACAGCACCTGCTGGTACATCCCTCCACCCAGCCAGGGTACGAAGCCGATGGCCAGGTCCGCTTCGCCCGATTCCAGCGCGCTCTCTGTATTGCCATCGATGCGCGCTGCCTCCAGGCGGATGCCGGGGGCATGGTTGCGCAGGTGGTTGAGGATGCTCGGCAGCAAGGTGATATGGCTGGCATCGCTGACGCACAGGCGAAAGCGCCGCTGCGCTGTGCCGGCGATGAACTGCGGTTCCCAGGCGGTCAGCCGCCGCAGCGATTCCAGCACCTCGCGGCACGGCCCGATCAACTGGTCTGCGCGTGGGGTAGGGGCCATGCCGCCAGGCGTGCGCACGAACAGCGGGTCGTTCAACTGTTCACGCAGGCGCGCCAGCCAGATGCTGATGGTCGGCTGGCTCTGCCCCAACTGCTCGGCGGCGCGGGTCACGCTGCGGCACTGGTACAGCACGTCGAACAGCTGCAGCAGCTTGGGTTCGGGCAGGGCCTCCAGCGCTTTCATTATTGCGAATCTCAATGATGGTATTGAAGCCATTGTATAGCGCAAATAACCCTCGCTGCATAAGGTAGTCGCAAACCACAGGAGGTCTGCGACGTGAAAATCTGCATTCTGGGCGCCGGTGCCCTGGGCTGCGCCATTGGTGCGGCCCTGAGCGAGGCGGGGCATGAAACCTGGTTGTTGAACCGCGGCCGGGCGCACGTCGAGGCGATGAACCTGCACGGGCTTCAGGTGCACGACGAACGAGGTGAGCGGCAGGTACCGGTCAACGCTGCTATCGAAGCCGAAGATGTCGGCGTGGCCGACCTGGTGGTGGTGCTGGTGAAGTCGTTCCACACCGCCGAGGCCATCGCCGGTGCTGCCGCGCTGATCGGGCCGCAGACGCTGGTGCTGTCGCTGCAGAATGGCCTCGGTCACGAAGACATCCTGGCCGACGCCGTCGGTCGTGAGCGGGTGCTGGCCGGCAAGACCTATGTCGGTGGCGTGCTGCTGGCGCCCGGTTCGATCCGCGCAGGCGTAGCCGGCAAACAGACCTTTATCGGTGAACTGGATGGCCAGCTGACACCGCGGGTGCAGGCCATCGCCGAAGTCTTCAACGGCGCCGGGTTGGCCACCACGGTCAGCGACAACATTCTTGGCACCATGTGGGACAAACTGCTGGTCAACGTCGCCACCGGCGCATTAAGCGGCATCACCATGCTCAGCTATGGCCAGCTGTACAGCGAGCCGCTGCTGGAAAGTACCGCCAAGGCCGCCGTGGCCGAAGCCATCGCCGTGGCCGAGCGCGCTGGCATCCGACTCAGCCTGAGCAGCCCTGACGCCGCCTGGACCTTGGCCGCTGAGGGCCTGCCGGCGAGCTTTCGCACCTCGATGCTGCAGAGCCTGGAAAAAGGCTCGATCAGCGAAATCGACTTCATCAACGGCTCCGTCGTGCGCTGGGGCCAGCGCCATGGCGTGGCCACGCCGGTCAATGCGACCCTGGTGGCCTGCATCAAGGGCATCGAGCGCGCCATGGCCGATCACCAGAAGAGGGATACCCCATGAGCCAGGCAAAAGCCTACCTCGAACACGTGGCGTTCTGGGTGCAGGACATCCAGTGGCATATCCGCTTTTTCAGCGAGGTATGCGGCATGACCATGCGTGAAGTGCAGGGCGACGTCGAGCAGCCGGCGCAGTACTGGACCCTCGGCGGCCTGCAGTTCATCCATCAGCCGGACTTCACTGGGCCAGAGGGGCGCATGGCGCACCTGGGCATCATGTGCGAGGACCTGGAGGCGGCATTGACCGCCGCCCAGCGCTTTGGCGTGAGCGAAATGCCTCAAGGCCGCAACTGGCTGCGCCTGCCAGACGGCCTGGCAGTGGAATTCATCCAGGCGCGGCCGGCGAAATGCGTGGCCCAGGCACTGGCCATCGACCCGCGTGCGCAGGTGCAGGCATGAGCGTGATTGAAAAGTACTGGGACGATGCCCGCGAAGGCGACGAATGCATCAGCCCGACATACACCGTGACCCGCGAACGCATCCTGGCTTACGCCGATCTCACTGGCGACCACACCCCGGTGCATGTCGACGAGGCCTACGCCAACGCCAGCCACTTTGGCTGCCTGGTGGCCCACGGCCTGTTCGGCTTGTCGATCGCCGATGGCCTGAAAACCCAGTGCGAGTACCGCTTCCTGCCGGGCATGTCGCTGGGCTGGACCTGGGACTTCGTGCTGCCGATCAAGGTCAATGACGTGCTGCATGTGCGCATGCGGGTGGGGGCGATGCGCCCCAGCAATAGCCGCCCAGGCTGGGGCATCGTGGTGCTGCCATCGGAACTGATCAACCAGCACGGCGACGTCGTGCAGCGTGGCGAGCACCGGCTGATGGTGCCGCGGAGGATAGAAGCATGAGTCAGCCATTACCCTTGGCGGGTATCCGCGTCATCGACTACAGCCACTTCCTTGCCGGGCCTTATGTGGGGCGCTGCCTGGCGGCGCTGGGTGCCGAGGTGATCAAGGTCGAACGGCCGGGCAGCGGCGATGCCGGTCGCCAGCATGCATTTACCCTGGACGATCAGCAGAGCGGCTATTTCCTGCAGCTGAACATGGGCAAGCAGGGCGTCAGCGTCAATATGAAGGACCCGCGTGGCAAGGCATTCATGCAGCGCCTGAGCGATTCGGCGGACGTCTTCATCGAGAACTACCGCCCAGGCGCGCTGGACAAGCTGGGCCTGGGCTACGCCGAGCTGTCGGCGCGCAACCCGCGCCTGGTGTACTGCTCGATTTCCGCCTACGGCCACACCGGGCCGGACGCCCACCGCGCCGGCTTCGGGCTGATCGCCGAAGCCAAGAGCGGCATCATGCAGATGGTTGGCGTGCCGGGCGAAGCGCCGCCGCTGCTGCGCATTTCGCTGGGTGACATGTACACCGGCATTCACGCAGTGGCGGCGATCAATGCCGCGCTGCTCGGTCGGGTGAGCAGTGGCCGTGGCCAGCACATCGACATGGCCCTGTATGACACCCTGGTGTCGATGCACGAATACGCGGTGCAGTGCTACACCTTGTCTGGCGGCACCGTGCTGCCCCAACAGACCGGCCACGACATGCCCACCTCGACCCTGTACGGCGTGTTCCGTGCCGCCGACGGTGACCTGGTGATCGCTGCCCAGGTCGACGATGCCTGGCAGCGCTTCGCCGCCATGCTCGAAGCCAACGGCGGCCCGCCCGGGTTCGGCAGCGACCGCCGCTATCACCACCTCAACGGCCGCAACGCTCACCGCGAGACGATCCTGGCGGTGGTCCGTGACTGGGTTGGCGCGCGCCGGGTGGCTGACATCCTCACGCTGCTCGATGGCATCGACATCCCCAGTGCCAAGGTGCAGTGCATTGACGAGGTGCTGGCCGACCCGCAGATCCAGGCCCGCAACATGGTCATCGAACAGCAGCACCCACGCTACGGCACCTTGCGCCTGCCCAACCTGCCGTTCCGATTTTCCGACTGCGACACCACCATCCACCAGGTAGCCCCGGACCTCGGCCAGCACAATGCCGAAGTCGCTGCCGGGCTTGGCTTCAGCCCTGAAGAAATCACGGCCATGCAGGCAGACGGTGTGCTGTTTACTCAAGGAGTTGCGCGATGAGCGACCGCTACGCAGTGATCGGCCGGCCGATCAACCACACCAAGTCCCCTTTGATTCATGGCCTGTTCGCCGAGGCCAGCGGCCAGGCGCTGGAGTACGGCGCCATCGAAGGCGGGCTGGATGATTTCGAAACCCAGGTGCTGCATTTTCGTCGTGACGGCGGGCGGGGCATGAACATCACCGCGCCGTTCAAGTTGCGGGCCTTCGAGCTGGCCGATCGGCGCAGCGAGCGGGCCCAATTGGCACGGGCGGCCAATGCGCTGAAGTTCGAGGATGGTCGTATCCTGGCGGAGAACTTCGACGGTATCGGTTTGTTGCGGGACATCGAAGAAAACCTCGGCGAACCTCTGCGTGATACGCGCGTGCTCATGCTCGGCGCCGGCGGCGCCGTTCGCGGTGCGTTGCTGCCGTTTCTGCAGGCCGGGCCTCGCGAGCTGGTGATTGCCAACCGCGATATGGCCAAGGCACTGACGTTACGCAACGAACTGAATCACCCACGGTTGCGCATCAGTCGCTACGAAGAGCTGGAAGGGCTGGGCTTCGACATCGTTGTCAACGCTACCTCCGCCAGCCTGACGGGTGAGCTGCCGCCGCTACCCAAGGGCGTACTGGCCGAGACGCGCCTGGCGTATGAGCTGGCGTATGGCAAAGGCCTGACGCCGTTTCTGCGTATGGCGAAAGCGCAAGGTGTAGCGCGCATGGCCGACGGCGTCGGCATGCTGGTCGAGCAGGCGGCGGAAGCTTTCGCCTGGTGGCGAGGGGTACGACCTGAAACCCGTGGCGTGATCGATCGACTGACCATTGCGCTGGAGTAAGCCGTGGTCGTCGGCCCAACATTTTCTCGAAACACCGCGTAGGGATCCGAAACCCCCAGTAGGCGGACATCACGGAAGTGATGTTCGCCCAGCCTGTTGTTCATTCAGATGCAAACGATGGTCGCTCGGCGAACCATGCCACCGCCAGCGCCTTGAACGCCTCAGCCGAAGGCGTCAGCGGATAGCGCTGGTCATGCGCCAGTACGATGCTGTGGGTTGGCAGTTTTTCCTCAGTCGGCCGACACACCAGCGCATGACCATCATAACTACGGTCACCAAATGGCCGGGTGTAGATCAGCGCCACGCCAAACCCGTTGGCGACGAGGCTGCGCTGCAACTCGAAGGTGCGTACACGGTGCACAACGGCGGGTGAAAGGTCGTAAAAGCTGAACAGATCCAGCACATGCTGCCAACTGTGGACCTGATCGGTGACTACCAGGGTGTATTCAGCTAGCGCCTTGAGACTGACGCGCGACTGCTTGGCCAGCGGGTGATCGGCCGCCAGCAGTACCTGGGCCGTCAGCTGACACAGCTGGGTGCAATGCGTGTTCGCTGGTAAACCCAGATCGTAGGTGATGGCCAGTTCTATCGCCCCCTCGCTGAGCCGCTTGCCAACATAATCGAAGCTGCCATCGCGCATGTCGACCGTGACCCTTGGGCAGGACTCCTGCATCCGTCGCACAATTTGTGGCAGGCAATACGGCGCCAGGTCTTCAAAACAGCCGACTACCAGTTCACCGACACACTCGCCTGCGTTGGCATTGATCTCGGCAAAGGTCTGGGCCTCTGCCAGCACGCGGCGGGCCTGGACCATGACCGTACGACCGAACGGGGTCAGCGATATCCCCAGGCCACGCTGGCGTATGAAGATCGACTGACCCAGCACCTCCTCCAGTTCGGTGATGGCCGCCGAAATGGAAGGCTGTGAAACATGAAGCTCCATGGCGGCAGTGGTCAGGTTTCCGTGCTTGGCCGCTGCGAGCGCGTAGCGAAGCTGTCGCAGTGTGAACTTCATAGGTTTTTCCGTGGTGATGCATCAGGACTTATTATTTTATCCTTTTTTGAGGTTGTGAAATATTTCTCCTGCGCAGTGATCATCTTGTTTGGGAGCGTCACAATGACAATTACAAAAGCTCTGCTGACCACGACACTTTCTTTAGGGCTGCTGGCGTCCGCCGGCGTCAGCCAGGCGGCCGGTTGGTGCGAGTCGGGCAAGCCGGTGAAGTTCGCCGGTTTGAACTGGGAAAGCGGGATGCTGCTCACCGAGGTGATGCAGTTCGTGCTGAAAAATGGCTACGGCTGTGACACCGACAGCCTGCCGGGTAACTCCATCTCCATGGAAAACGCCCTGAGCAGCAACGATATCCAGGTGTTCGCCGAGGAGTGGGTAGGGCGCAGCGAGGTCTGGAACAAGGCGGCGGCCGCCGGCAAGGTCGTCGGCGTCGGCTCGCCGGTGGCTGGCGCGGTCGAAGGCTGGTATGTGCCGCGCTATGTGATCGAAGGCGATGCCAGGCGCAAACTCGAAGCCAAAGCACCGAACCTCAAGAGCATTGCCGACCTGGGGCAATACGCCCAGGTATTCAAGGACCCCGAAGAACCGGACAAGGGGCGCTTCTACAACTGCCCGGCCGGCTGGACCTGCGAGCTGGACAACAGCGAAATGCTCAAGCGCTATGGCCTGGAGAACACCTACACCAACTTCCGCCCGGGCACCGGCCCGGCACTGGATGCCGCCGTGCTGTCGAGCTACAAGCGTGGCGAGCCGATCCTCTTCTACTACTGGTCGCCAACCCCGCTGATGGGCCAGGCCGACCTGGTCAAGCTGGACGAGCACCCAGGCGTGGATAAATCCGTGACCATCAAGGTGGGTGTGTCGAAGGCCTTCCACGAGCAGGCACCAGAACTGGTGGCTGTGCTGGAAAAGGTCAATCTGCCGGTCGATCTGCTGAATCAGAACCTGGGACGCATGAGCAAGGAGCGTATCGAGGCGGCGGAACTGGCCAGGTTGTTCCTCAAGGAGCACCCCGAAGTCTGGCACAGCTGGGTCAGCGAAGACGCAGCCAAAAAGGTCGACGCGGCACTCTGAGGGCGTGGACGGGTCCGGCGCCTGCCGGGCGTGCCACCTAGCAGTCCGCTTCATGCACTTGCTCGAGAGAAATCCATGTTCCCGAAAAACTTCACGTTTTCCATTGCCGACTGGGTCAATGGCTGGGTTGATGCGCTGGTCACTCACTACGGTGACGTGTTCCGGCACATTTCCGAGACCCTGCTGTGGGCCATCGTCAACCTCGAAGGTTTGCTGCGCGCAACACCCTGGTGGCTGATGCTGGCCATCGTCGGCGGTATTGCCTGGCACGCCACCCGTCGAGTCGTACCCACCGCGGTGATCGTAGGTTTGCTGTTCCTGGTCGGTGCGGTCGGGCTCTGGGACAAGCTGATGCAGACCCTGGCGCTGATGCTGGTAGCAACGCTGATCTCGGTTCTGGTCGGCATTCCGCTGGGTATTCTGTCAGCGCGCAACGATCGCCTGCGGGCGGTGTTGATGCCGCTGCTGGACATCATGCAGACAATGCCCAGCTTCGTGTACCTGATCCCGGTATTGATGCTGTTCGGCCTGGGCAAGGTGCCGGCGATCTTCGCCACTGTCATCTATGCCGCCCCGCCACTGATTCGCCTGACCGACCTGGGCATTCGCCAGGTGGATGGCGAGGTCATGGAAGCGATCAATGCGTTCGGTGCCAACCGGCTGCAACAACTGTTTGGCGTGCAGTTGCCGCTGGCGTTGCCGAGCATCATGGCCGGTATCAACCAGACCACCATGATGGCCCTGTCGATGGTCGTCATCGCGTCGATGATCGGTGCCCGTGGCTTGGGCGAAGACGTCCTTGTCGGCATCCAGACCCTGAATGTCGGCCGCGGCCTCGAAGCGGGGCTGGCCATTGTGATTCTGGCGGTTGTGATCGACCGCATTACCCAGGCCTATGGCCGGCCACGGCATGGGGTGGGCAAATGAGCGCCAAGCAGACGATGAACAAGATCGAAGTCAACCATGTCTTCAAGATATTCGGTGCGCGTGCCGAAGATGCCCTGAAACTGATCCGCCAGAACAAGACCAAGGAGCAGGTGCTGGCCGAAACCGGCTGCGTGGTCGGGGTCAACGATCTCTCGTTGTCCATCGGCAGCGGCGAGATCTTCGTGATCATGGGCCTGTCAGGTTCGGGCAAGTCGACCCTGGTGCGGCACTTCAACCGCCTGATCGACCCGACCAGCGGCGAGATCCTGGTCGATGGCGAGGACATCCTGCAATACGACAGGCAAGCCCTGCGCGAATTCCGCCGGCGCAAGATCAGCATGGTGTTCCAGAGCTTCGGCCTGTTGCCGCACCGCAGCGTGCTGGACAACGTCGCTTACGGGTTGAAAGTCCGTGGCGAGGGCAAAGCGCTGTGCACAGAGCGTGCCCTGCACTGGATCCACACCGTGGGCCTCAAGGGTTACGAAAAATCGTACCCGCACCAGCTGTCGGGCGGCATGCGCCAGCGCGTCGGCCTGGCGCGAGCGTTGGCTGCCGACACCGATATCATCCTGATGGACGAAGCCTTCAGTGCGCTCGACCCACTGATTCGCGCCGAAATGCAGGACCAGTTGCTGGAACTGCAAAAGACCCTGCACAAGACCATCGTCTTCATCACTCACGACCTGGACGAAGCGGTGCGTATCGGCAACCGAATTGCCATTCTCAAGGACGGGCGCCTGATCCAGGTCGGCACGCCCAAAGAAATCCTCTACCAGCCTGCGGACGAATACGTCGATCGTTTCGTGCAGCGTCGCGTAGCTTCGCTTTAAGGACCCGCGAGTATGTCGTTTGCCGAAAAAATCATCATCGCCGAGGCGCCCGTTCGCTGGCAGGACGTGGTGGCTGTGGCCCGGCATGGAGCGAAGCTTGAGCTGGCCCCATCGGCCTGGGCGCGGATCGAGAACGCCCAGGCGATTGTCCAGCGCATCGTATCCAGCGGTGACCGCGCCTATGGCGTCAACACCGGGCTTGGCGCCTTGTGCAATGTTTCGTTACAGGACGAACAACTCAGCCAGCTGTCGCACAACACCTTGCTCAGCCATGCCTGTGGCGTGGGTGCCGCGCTGTCGGACGAACAGACCCGGGCGATCATGTGCGCGGCGATCATCAACTTCTGCCAGGGCCGTTCCGGCCTTCAGCGCAAGGTGGTCGAGGCGCTGCTGACGTTGCTCAACCAGCACATCACCCCGCAGGTGCCGAAACAGGGGTCGGTGGGGTATCTGACCCATATGGCCCATATCAGCATCAGCTTGCTGGGCGTCGGCCAGGTCAGTTATCGCGGCCAGATCGTGCCAGCGCAGCAAGCCTTGGCCGAGGTCGGACTGGCACCGGTCAAACTGGGTGCCAAGGATGGTCTGTGCCTGGTCAACGGTACGCCCTGCATGACCGGTCTGAGCTGCCTGTCCCTGGACGATGCCACCCGGCTGAGCCAATGGGCGGACGTTATCAGCGCCATGAGCTTCGAGGCCCTGCGCGGCCAACTCGATGCCTTCGACCCAGAAATCATCGCGCTGAAACCCCACCCTGGCATGCAGCGGGTGGGCAGCAACTTGCGTCGCCTGCTGGACGGTAGCGAAATCATTGCCGGCAGCCATGGCATTCGCACCCAGGACGCTTTGAGCATTCGCTCGATCCCGCAGGTTCATGGTGCCGCGCGCGACCAGTTGGACCACGCCGCGCGGCAGATCGAAACCGAACTCAACTCCACCACCGACAATCCGATATTGCTGGGTACACCCGAGTCGTATCGGGTGGTTTCGCAGGCGAATCCGCATGGCCAGTCGGTGGCCATGGCGGCCGACTTGCTGGCCATCGCTGTGGCCGAGATCGGGGCGATTGCCGAGCGTCGTCTCGATCGCCTGATCAACCCGCTGGTCAGCGGTTTGCCGGCCTTTCTGGTCAGCCAGCCGGGTGTGAACTCGGGCATGATGATTGTCCAGTACGTCGCCGCTTCTCTCTGTGCAGAAAACCGTCAGCTGGCGCAACCGGCGGTCATCGACAACTACGTCACCTCCGGTCTGCAGGAGGATCATCTGAGCATGGGCACCAATGCCGGTTTGAAGCTGCACCGCGCCCTGCAGAACTGCACGCAGATCCTTGCCATCGAATACCTGTTGGCGGCCCAGGCTTTCGAGTTCTTCAAAGAGCAGCGCTTTGGCGCAGGTACCCACATTGCCTGGCGGTTGTTGCGCGAACGGGTCCCGGCCTACACCCAGGACCGTTGGCTGGCCCCGGATATCGCCAGCAGTGCATCGATCCTGAAGGACCCCAGCCTGCTTGGCGCTGCTTTCCCCGGGCTGCTGTGACAGATGCAGGCAGCTGGCGAACTTCCTGGCCTGTTGCAGTTTGATGAGCGACGGCAGGGGCAGCACGGGCTGTACGTGGTCACCCCACAGGAACCTCGGGGTAGGCATGGCTTCTCAAGGATATCGTCAGCCTGATCAGGATGCCCTCATGTTCGCCATCGACAGCAGCACCCAGCCCATGCAAGCCTTGCGGTTCGAGGACGACGGCGCAACGCCCAACAGCCGTTTTCCCGTATTGCTTTACCGGCTGCAACGGGTGGAGCCTGCCCATGACAATGCCGGCGCTTTCGAGTCCTTGTTCGCCGCGCACCAGTGGACGCCGCTCTGGCGTGCCGGCATTTTCGATTACCACCATTTCCACTCCAACGCGCACGAAGTGCTGGGCGTTGCCCGCGGCCGTGCCCGGATAATGCTCGGTGGTGCAGCAGGTCAGGCGCTGACGGTAAAGGCGGGTGATGTGCTGGTGCTACCCGCCGGAACCGGGCATCGTTGCCTGGCGTCCAGCGACGACTTTCTGGTCGTGGGCGGATATCCGCAAGGGCAGGAACACTACGACATCCAGCGCCCCGAGATCGGTGCTCACCCGCAGGCGCTGGCGAGGATCGCCAGAGTCCCAATACCTCAGCAGGACCCGGTTACCGGGGCTGACGGCGCCCTGACAAGACACTGGCGGTGATCAGATGCCAGCGCGTGAGCACGCTTCAGGATCAACGCAGTGCCTCATCTGTCGTTAGAAATTCCCGAGGCTGGATCCTGCCCATGAATGAACGCCATCACCTCATCCAGGACCGGCGCCAGCCCTCGCATAGGGCGGGAGAATGCTGCGATCAATGTCCCGTGGCCCGGCCTGGAGAAATAGAGCTCGCGCACGGGCACACCTTGTTCGCGCAAACGTCGGGCCATGCCCCCCGTGTTACGCTCGGGGTTGACCAGCTTATCGTCCTTTGCCGCTATCAAAAGCGCCGGGGGCGATGCGGCGCTGATGTGGTTGATCGGTTGGGAGTCGGGTGGCGAATTCGGAAAGAAGAAAATCGGTTTAACCTCCGGGTTTTCGATGGGCAGAAAGTCGTAAGGCCCGGCCAGGCCGATCCAGCCGCTAAGCACCGAAGGCTGCATATCCACGGCTGCCAGCCATTTGGGGTCTAGCGCAATCATCGCTGCGTTGTAGCCGCCTGCGCTATGGCCCATCACATAGAGTCGCGCTGGATCGCCGCCGTACTGGCGGATGTGTTCGCGCGTCCAGCCAACCACTCGCGCACTGTCGTCGAGAAAGCCCTGATAGTGCACCTGGGGATAAAGCCGGTAATCAGCGAGCACCGCTACGATACCGCGTGCTGCCAGCGCCTCGCCGACAAAGCGGTAGTCACTGCGTGAACCGCTGTTCCAGCTGCCTCCATAAAAGAACACCACCACCGGCACATCGGCTGCGCGGTTGACCGGCGTGTAAACATCCAGCCGGTTGCGCGGATCCTTGCCGTACTTCAGGTCAGATGCCTTGTTGTAAGTGCCTGCGGGGGTGAGCAGGTTTAACACTTTCAGTGGTGAACAACCCAGCAAAAGCCCCAGCAGCCCGCCGACAACCCACACGCGTAGAGCTATCTTGATCATGGCTCGCTCTCTGAGACGGTATGCATTCAGGACTGCGAGCTTGAGTAACAATTCAGGACGCTTTGCCGCGTTTCCATGCGTTCAATCATGTGATCAGCTCGCTTTCCTGGATGTTTGCAATAGGGCCTGGAATCGAGGCGTCGAATTGTGCCTCAGACGTGCTCGCCGCGCAGCCAGCGCTGGTGATAGTGGGACAAGCGAGTCAGTCCGAACAGTGCACCCTCACGCATGACATCTGCCCGTTCGCCAAAAAAGCGTTGAGTGCGCGTAAAGACGGCAACGGGCTCGCCGGCAAACGCCCAGGCAAAGCACATGGTGCCTGGAGGTATGCCGGATTCAGGCGCGGGCCCGGCGATTCCAGTGGTGGCAATCACCACATTGGCATCGCTGTTTCTCAAGGCACCCAAGGCCATTTCCCATGCGACTGCCTCGCTGGTAAGGCCATATCGCTCGATGGTCTCGGGGCTGACGCCCAGCAGGCGCTTCTTGGCACTGGGCGAATACACCACATAACCACTTTCCAATACTTCCCCAGTACCGGGCACGGCTGCCAGCAGCGCCACCATGCAGCCCGCAGTGCATGACTCTGCTGTGGTCAGGATCAAGTGGTTGTCTTTGAGGTAGCCGAGCGCGGCCAACACAGGTTCGGTTGCCATGGGGGAATCTACTCGCTAGTTGTTTCCGGTGGACGCAATCCAGCGGTAATTGGTTCATCACACCTTGCGCCCGACCATCTCCCATTGGCATCTCGCCTGAACTTCGCGCTGCGCGCTGGCTTCCTATGCCTATAAGGGGCAAGCCAGGCATCACCCGACCACAGTAAGGGGCAGGAGATCAGCATGAACAGAGAAGACCAGGCCAATTCGCGCAAGCCGCAAGCGCCGACCAGATCCAAAGGGGAGGAGGAGCGCGACAATGATGCCCATCGTCCTGATGGTTCTACCGGTACTTCCCATGACTCCACTGCGCAGAAAACGGCACGTGACAAAGGGCATGAATGAACTGGAAAAAAACCGATAACGCAGGGGTCAGGCCCGCCGATTGGCGAGCCTGTCTTTATCAGAAAATCGGCTTGCCGCGCGTGGCACTGATATAGCTGGCTTTCATCGCGCTAAAGCCTTGATCAGCTGCTCATTGAATGCCGGAATGTCATCCGGTTGGCGGCTGGTGATCAGGTTGCCATCCACCACCACCTCTTCGTCGACCCATGTCCCGCCGGCATTGCGAATATCGTCCTGCAGTGTCTTGTAGCTGGTCATGCGTTTGCCGCTTACCAGGCCGCTCGATACCAGCAGCCAGGCACCATGGCAGATTACTGCCAGCGGCTTGCCTGCCACGTCATGGCTCTTCACCAGTTTCTGCGCGGCGGGGATGATACGAATAGTGTCGGAATTCTGCACGCCGCCCGGCAGTACCAAGGCATCGTAGAGATCGAGTCCGGCACCTTCGAAGGTTGCATCTACAGGGAATTCGTCTGCCGGCTTGTCGTGGTTCCAGCCGCGCACAGTACCCTCTTTCTCGCTGAGGACATCGACCACGGCGCCGCTACTTTCCAATGCCTCCAGCGGCCCAGTCAGTTCCACCTGTTCAAACCCATCCGTGACCAGGAAGGCCACGCGCTTGCCATTCAGTTGAGCACTCATCGTCTGATCTCCGTTAACGTCAAACCTCCAATTGGGGCTGTTGCCTGGCCTGGAAAGTTCCTCAGTAATGCCGGACCGCCAAGCGTTCGCCAGGCTTCATACATAATCAGCCGCCATAATCCGCCCGCCGGTGATTGCGTTGCCGCTTCGCTGCGCTATGGTGAGAGCACCCCACAAATAAGACTAAAGTCGTAGGAGGTCGGCATGCGGATACGCGGTGATGTGTTTTGGAAATGGGCAGATCCAACGCTCCACCACAGGTCTCACGACGAAACATTGGATGATGGCACCACCATGGATATCCAGGTGCGACTGTCGCGCACCGGCAATACCCAGTTGTTCATCGGGGTGTATGCCGGGGCGGGGATGGCGCTCCATGAAGAAGCGTTCGACTCCCGGCCTGGCGAGTCGATGACCAGGGCATTGGCATGGGGGGTAGGGCGCGCCAGGTGTCTGGCCACCCATCAAATGCCTTTCGAGCGGCAAGTAGCGTAATCGCTCTGCGCTCTCAGTGATGGCGGCGGCAACCTGGCCGCCACTGATATTGGCCAGCGCCGTCTCGCTGTAGCCCGAGCGGCCGCTGGGCCAACGTCTTGATGAAGAGGTTCCAGCTGGAGTCCTGCAACCGCGCATCGACAAATCTGTCCTTGCGCAATGGCCGGGTGAAGGCAAGTTTCCGATCACTACGGCATCATGCAAACCGTCATCGCCTTGTGCTCCATGAAACGAACCCCGTACCTAGTTCGCGGGCAACAAGATCACGAAGTTCTTTTTCATGTCTTCCAGCACGGTCCATTTGCCCTTGGCGCCCGGTTCGATAATGAACGTGTCGCCAGCGGCCAGTGTGACGGGGGCGCAACCCTCCAGCTCGATGACGCAGCATCCACTCAGGACGTGGCAGAACTCCCAAACTTTATAATCGATGCGCCACGCTCCAGTGCTGGCTTCCCATTCTCCGGAAATGCGACCTTGCTGTTCATCGTGATAATACTTGGACGTCAGCGTGTGAGGGGTGCCCTCCACCACTTCTTCAAAAAAGGGCAGGTCGCGCACCGGTTGAATATCCAGTTCGCGGAACACGGTCAGTTTCTTGATCATGGTTTTTTCTCGAGCAGGTTGTGGGTAGGGCGGTACATCAAATAAGCCTCACCGGTTACGCCCAGCATCGGGTGCGGAACGATCTGGCAGGTTTTAACAATCTCAAAACCGTGCCGTTCGTAGAAGCGGCGCGCACCGTGGTTTTCTGCATAATCGATCAGGCACAGCCCATGCAGTCCACTGTCCTCAGCGCGCTGCTGGGCGTGGCGAAGAAACTGGACGCCCAGCCCCTGGCTGCGCCAGTCCTCATCCAGGGCCAGGCTGGATATGTACAACGTATCGGGTATTTCCATGTCGGAATAGGGCGCGAGGACCGGGTCGGTCTCGACAGGCCTGTCAGGAATCGCGCGCAAGGCGTAGCTATGCATCATGCCGATGACGCGCCCTTCAAAAGTGGCCATCAGGCAGTTCTTGTAGGAAAAGTCGCCCTGCTCCCTGGCGTAGCGAGACGTACCGATACTCAGCGATGCTTCTCCAGGTGCGGCGAGCTTGCTCCATATGTAATCGGCCATGCCCTCCGAAGTCAGTTGAAAGAAGCGCGCGATATCATGCGCGTCCGAGGCTTGAGCGGGCCTGAAGTCGATAGGCATGTGTAGTGTTCCCAGGGGGATAGGGTGGTTAGTCTTGAAGGGCTACGCCTTTGACAGGGCGGTAGGTTAGGCGGTTTGCACGGTTCCCATCATGCTCTGGGCGAACACCGTCGGCACGGCGTGCGACATGCGTGAAGTGGCTCGGTGCAGTAACGCCACGAACTTCTCCGTAGTACCCTCGGGATCCATCACGGCATCTGGGCCCGACAGATTGATTGCAGCCGTTACTTTTCCCCTGTGATCTCTGATAGCCATGGCAATCGCGGTCTGGCTATCTCATCGCAGACGCCATCGTCGATCACCTCCTCATGTAGGGCTCGCGCGGCGGCCAGGAATCCACCCAGGGTGATAGGCTGCCTGCCGGTTCTGGTCGACCGTCATCAACTGGTCGAGCATGGCTTCATCGGGCTCCTTCTTCATTTGGTTTTCCAGTACTTCTGCATTTCCAGAAAAAGGAACGAGGCGGTCCAGGTGATCAGCACCAGGCCCGTCAGCGCCTGCAGGCCGGTGAGGTATTTGAGGTGGCCGGTGGGGACGATGTCGCCGAAGCCTATGGTGGTGTAGGTGGTGAAGGAAAAATACACGCAGTCCAGAAAGCTCCCGTCGAAATTTCCGCTGAGCGTCCCCCAGCCCTCGGCATGGGCCATCAGGTAATAAGCCAGGGCGAAGCACCAGACTTCCACGGCATGGGCCAGCAACGCGCCCAACACCCCCGCGACGATACGGAACCGGTTCCACAGCCTCAGGCGTGGTAGCCAGTCGTTCAAGCGCAGCAGGCATTCGTAGTGGATGACCACCACCAGGATAACGATCAACATATTGATCAGTGTGACAGTGAGCATCATCGTTACTCGGGACGGGGTCGCAGGGTCAATGCTAGCTCACGCCTGGCACCGACCAGGCTGCACGCTCGACGACATCGCGCTCGCGCGGCAAGTGGCTGGGAATCGTGTCATCCGCTCCGATTGGCTCGGTGATTGGCGAACAAATAAGCGCAGTGCGGTTTCGCAGCGCCGAACACCGCGAGCACATGGGTTAACGTACCTAACGGGTCAACCAGTCATTCGGCTAAGTCGCCCATTTCGGTACGGGTCGCCGCCTACCAGCATTATCGCTGTGATCTTTGGTGAGATTCGACGACTCAGAGAATTGGGTTTACCCTGACTCAGTGCACCCCTATTAGTTCGACAGCAAGAGCGCGGAGAGCGTCCTTGTCCTGTTGAATCAAAAGTCCACTGTCCGCGTGTTCAAGCAATCGCTTGGCATGCCGGCTGCTTGAGGATTGAAAAACACGGGGGTTAATCTGCGCCAAGCAGGTAAGCGCTTTGATCAAGCGCACGTTCACTTCTTGCAGCGCGGCGCCGTCCCTGCTGATCGGTGCAAAGAAATCATCGAACAAATCATCTACCCTCAGGGTGCGAACATGTACCTGCGCGCATTCGCTAGCCTGGCTCTGTGTGACAGCCTGCAGTCTGCCCCAACACGTGAGGGATCGAATGCCACGGCCAATGATGTCGATCGCCGTACCTGGATCGTTCACTGCCGGAGACAGCGCCCGCGAGGCGATCTCCGACAGCACTGAAAGCCCGAAACGCGGGTCGTGTTCGAAGGTTCTTCTGAGCCCGATGGTCAAGGCTGCGATAATCTCGAGGTCCAGTGCATCATCGACATCGGCCGGCTCACCGTTCAAAGCCAGGACTCTTGCCAACACCATTCCCTCATGAACGAAGGCCCCTGGCAGGACTTCAACATAAATACGGACCTTGGCGTCGGTTGCAATCTTGCCCAGAGAGAGAACATCGATGTGCTGTACATACCCCGTTTCACTGCTTCTCAAGGCATGTGTAGATTCAGGTAGTACGAAGCTGTCAGGGTAGGCCGCGCCGCCCAGGTGGGGATGCTCGACACGCTGCTGGATGGCTTTGATTACTGCCCTTTCGACACGATCGATCGTTTCGCCCACGCGCCCTAGTTTGGAAAGATGATCAATCCAGCGCAGCAACGTGTAAATGATCAGGATCACGACTGCAATCGTAACGGTGAAAAGCAGCACGCGACCTTGGGTACCGTAGGCGCCAGTGCTCAGTGCAATGATACCGACGAGACTGAACAGAAACGACCCGATAAAAGTGGCCAGCGCGTTCTGGGTCGTCGCGTCCTCCATGACCAGCGAAGTGGCACGTGGGGTTACCCCACTGCTGGCGGCACTATAGGCCGACACCATGGTGCTCAGCGAGAACGTTGTCACAGCAAGCATGCTTGACGCGATGATGCCCAGTATCTTGTCAACTGCGTCCGCGCCGATGCGCGCAGGCAAAGTGGCCGGCACCGCATCCTTGAATACCACGGCCAGAAGCGCTGTCACCACCCCCAGTAGCGAGAAGAGTGTCGCTCTGAACCAGAGGCGTTTGGCAATCCTCGTAGCCAACCAATGCCACCGAGCTATCATTAAGGTCTCCTTCGCCGAGGGAACAGTCCGACGCTTTGGCGTACTGCCAGAGTAGCCTTTTTCACGTGCAGGCTGCTTGAGCTTCAGCTTGCTCCACACACCCCAGGCCAAGCCAAGCGCGGCCGCGATCACCGAAGCCGATAGCACTTCCCGTTCTCCAGCGTCGTTTCGTTGATCGCGATGCTGATGGTTGTGGTGTTTTTTGTGACGTCGGCGGACTCCGGTGCGCTGGTAGTGGATAACATCCTGGATCAGTACGAGCGCCACCTGCATTACTTGCACGTGGTGTGCTGAAATGGATTCGGTCCTGGTCTGGCGCAGTCAGGGCAGGGCGGTTCGCCTGCTGTCCAAGGGCGGACTTTCACAGGACCAGAAGTCTACGGCAGCAATGCGTTCGCTCGGCGGTCCTAACCAATAGGACAGCGGCTGGCACCAATCTGTCGTGCAGACTTGGTAGTCGCCAGCCTCGGGCGTCCGCCCAGCGTGCAAAGGCTGCAGCGGTGGTAAGTCGCGATGATAATGCCAAGTTCCGTCGCGCAGTTGAGCGTCGTCCGGAATTTCCATGCCGGCTCCGCTGCCTTTGACGCGGGCCTCTACCAGCAACAGGCCAGCCTGGGTCACGTGGTAATCCTCTTCCCAGCGGACCTTTTCGATACTGTGCTGCCAGGCCAGAGTAAAATCCTGTAGTGGCAGGCTGGCCCAGACCACGCCGGCCAGCCCAAGACAAAGGCTGGTCATGCGGGCTGCCCAGAGGCTGGCCGACTTCGCCAGTAGTGCCAACCCAGCACTGCCGTACCCAACGCAAAACCGGCCTCATCACTGATGGGCGCGGCGAGTATCAACGACACACCAGCAGCGAACGCCAATAGACGCTCCCACCCGGGCATGGGTGCCCGCAAATGCCCAATCGACGCACATCCCCAAAGGACTATCGCGAACACGGCTTTGATCACCATGTACAGCGTGGCGCCCAGGCTTTCGCCTTGCATCATCAACGCCGGGTCATACACCGCCATGAAGGGCACCACGAAGCCGGCCAAGGCAATGCGCACTGCCCAGAAGCTGATCAACAGCCCCTTTTCCTTGGCAATCGGGGCGGCGGCAAAGCACGCCAAAGCCACTGGCGGTGTCAGGTCGGCCAGGATGCCGAAATAGAACACGAACATGTGCGAGACGATCAGCGGTACCCCAAGTTCCAACAGTGCGGGGGCGGCAATGGAACTGGTGATGATGTAGTTGGGGATGGTCGGGATACCCATACCCAGCACCAGGCAGGTGAGCATGGTCAATACCAGCGAGAGGAACAGGTTGTCTCGCCCCAGGTCAAGAATGTATCCGGCAAACGTGGTGGCCAGGCCGGTCAGCGAAATGATGCCGATAATGACGCCGACCAGCGCACAGGCAATACCCACCGGCACCGCATGACGGGCGCCTTCCGCAAGGGCCATGACGCATGCGCGCAGGGTGGCGCGACCGCCTTGGACGAAGCAGCACGCAATGGCCAAACAGGCAATGACCAGTAGGATCACGCCGATCCCCATGCGGAAAAAACCAGAGCACAGTATCCCCAGCGCAACCCAGAAGGCCGCTCGCAACCATGTCTGGTGGGCGCGCAGGATGATGGCCGAGCCAAGGATGACGATCGCGGTCAGGGCCAGGCCGACCATTCCTGAAAACAAAGGCGTTCGTCCGGAAAACAACAGCGCGACCAGGACCATCAGCGGTACCAGCAGAAACCAACGTTGTCGCAACGCGTCCCAGGCACTCGGGCATTGCTCACGAGGCAAACCATGCAGGTGGCTGCGCCGAGCCTCCAGGTGAACCATCCAGTAGACCGAGCCAAAGTACAGCAATGCCGGGATGAGTGCGGCTTTCGCTACCTCGGCATAAGGCACGTTGATCGTCTCGGCCATGATGAACGCTACCGCGCCCATCACCGGTGGCATCAGCTGGCTGCCCATGCTTGAGGTCGCCTCGACGCCACCGGCGAATGCAGCTTTGTAGCCGAAGCGCTTCATCAGCGGAATGGTGAATTGCCCGGTGGTGACGACGTTGGCCACGCCTGAGCCGGTAATGGTCCCCATCAGTGCTGAGGAAAACACCGATACCTTGGCCGGCCCCCCGCTTCTATGGCCGAACAGCCCCATGGCGAAATCGGTAAACAGACGAATCATGCCCGCTTGTTCAAGGAAGGCACCGAACAAAATGAACAGGTAAATGTAAGTGGCTGAGACGTAGGTGGGTGTGCCATACAGCCCCTCGGTGCCAAAGGCCAACTGATTGACGATCTGATCGAGGCCGTAGCCTCGATGCGCAAGTTCTCCTGGCAAGTATTGACCGAGCAACCCGTAGGCCAGAAACAGGGCGCAAATGATGGGCAACGCTATGCCCATGACTCGCCGCGCTGCCTCAAAGACCAAACCAGTCAGCAACAGGCCCGCGGCCAGGTCACTGCTCGTCAGCTCACCGGAGCGTTGAATCAGGTCGCCTTCGAAGTGCCACTGGTAGGCGGCAGTCGCCATTCCCGCAAGCCCCAGCAGCCAACCGAGAGGTTGCCACGGCCGACGGTGACCCACGAACGAATAGCTCAGGTACACCACCAGCAACAGGAACCCCAGGTGTACTGCACGCAGTACTTGGGTGGAAATCAGGGGGAAGGCCGCTGTGGCGATCTGGAACACCGAAAAGGCCAGCGCCACGGCAAAAAGCGTGGCAGGCCAACGATCGGTGCTGGCGTGAAGACCTTGTTGGGTATCACTCATGCGCTGCTCCATGGCTTGAGGATGTCATCAGGGGAGCAGGTTTTTCTCCTTGAAGTACCTTTCTGCTCCAGGATGTAACGGAATGGGCAGGTTCTTGGCCGCATTCTCGGTCTGGATATCTTTCGCTGCAGCGTGGGCTGTGACCAGGCGTGGAAGATTCTCGAAGATCAGCTTGGTCATCTGATAGGCCAGGTCATCGCTGATATCGGCGCGGGTCACGAGGATGTTGGTGATCGCGGCAGTCGATACGTCTGCACTCTGGCCATCATAGGTGTTGGCAGGAATGGTGGCGGGCTGGTAGGCGTTGTTGCCGATCTTGGTCACGACGTCAGCCGGGACAGGCACGAACACGACTGGCAAGGTAGCGGCCAAATCACGGATAGCCGCTTGACCGAGCCCTGAGGACTGGAGCGTGGCGTCAAGTTGACGGTTTTTGATCAGTTCGACGGACTCCGCATAGGGCAGGTACTCGACTTTCCCCATGTCTTGGTAGGTAAGCCCTGCGGCTTTGAAGATGGCGCGTGCATTCAGCTCTGTGCCGGACTTGGGCGCTCCAACCGAGACGCGCTTGCCCTTGAGGTCCGCCAGGGATGTGATCCCCGACTCCTTGCTGGCGACGATCTGGATGTAGTTGGGGTAGGTGCCGGCGATGGCCCGGAGTTTCTTCAAGGGCGTTTTGAATCCAGCCTCTGCGTCGCCCTTCCAGGCATCCGCCACCGAGTCCCCAAGCGCGAATGCCAACTCCCCTCGACCGGCTTGTAGCAGGTTGAGGTTCTCGACCGACGCCTTGGTGGCTTGCACGGAGGTCTTGCTGCCCTCGATGCCATGGCTGTAGAGCTGTGAGATGCCTACACCTATCGGGTAATAGACACCGCTGGTGCCGCCTGTGAGGATGTTGATGAAAGTCGGTGCGGCCTGGGCAGCAGCACAGACAGCAAACAAGGTGCTGGCCAAAGCCAGGCGAAGGGCTCGGTTCATGGCGTCGTTCTCCGCTTGTTGTTGTTCTTCCTGCGCCAGTAAACCTAGAACGAATATGCAGCCTCTGCCCAATTTTATGGCTGATTGTTTGTATGACGTCTGCTCTAGAATCGCCAGAAAGCTGGCGAGACGAGTACCAGCACGGTGAGGATTTCGAGCCGTCCAAGCAGCATGCCGACCGTCAGCAACCATTTCGCAGCGTCCGGCAACGAGGCGAAATTACCTGCTGGACCGATAAGTGTACCCAGACCTGGTCCAACGTTGCACACGGCGGTAGCGGCTCCGCTCAACGCCGTCGTCCAGTCGAGCCCTAGCAGAGAGAGGCCAAGGGCAATGACCGCGATGGTGACTGAGAAGAAGAACGAGAACGTCAACAGTGAGCGCACGATCTCTTCATCGATGGGGTGCCCATTGTATTTCTTCGAGATCATTGCCCGTGGATGGATCAACTGTTTCAGGCTGCTGACTAGCAAGGCCGCGGCCACCTGGAAACGGAATATTTTCAAACCGCCGGCAGTAGAGCCCGAGCAGCCACCGACGAACGTCAGGTAAAAGAACAGCATGATGGCGAAGCTGCCCCAGAGCGTGTAATCACCCACGGCGACGCCCGTGGTGGTCACCACCGAGGTCACATTGACCGCAGTGATACGAAACGCATCCCACCAGGGCAGGTCGCTGTGCCAGCAGAGCCAGGTTCCGACCGTGAGCCAAACGAAGACTAGAAAACCCAGGAAACCACGAACTTGATGGTCCTTGAGCAGGATGCGTCGATGGCCACGCAGCGTGGCGACATACAGGGTGAAGGGCAGGCTGCCGAGAATCATGATGACCACGGCCACCCAATGCACCGCAGGCTGCACCCAATGACCTAGCGAGGCATCCGAGGTAGAGAAGCCGCCGGTTGAAATCAGCGACATCGAATGATTGATGGCTTCGAACGGGGTCATACCGGCAGCCCACAACGCCCCTGTCCCCAGTGCTGTCAGGGCCAGGTAGACCAGCAGGATCATCTTGGCTGCCACATGTGAACGCGGCGTCACTTTGTCGGACCAGTCCGAAGACTCGGTCTGGAACAGGCGCATGCCGCCCACGCGCAGCAGTGGCAGGATCGCCACGGCCATGCCGATAAAGCCGATGCCCCCCAGCCAGTGCAGCAAAGAACGCCAGATCAGCAGCCCCGGCGATGCACTGTCCAGGCCGGTCAGCACCGTCGAGCCGGTGGTGGTGATTCCCGACATGGTTTCGAAGAACGCATCCGTGTAACTGATGTGCCGAATGAACACCATCGGTAGGGCCGCACATGCGCACACGATGACCCAGCTTGCCGTCGTGAGGAAATACATGTCCCTGGCCCGCAACTGCGGTGTGTCCGGGATGCCGCGAGCTACCATGACCAGGCCGGCGCACAGAATGATGAGGCTCGACCAGGCGAAAGCGCCGAGGTCGTCGCTGCGGTCATACAACAGCAGCGTCAGCATCGGGATCACCATGCTGACGGCCAGAGTAATCAGGAATACACCAATGATGAAGGCGATGAAACGCAATGCTGGAAGCGGCATTGAGTAAGCTCGTTAGGACAGTGCCGGCAGTATTGCCTGCTGTCCGGAAATGTCGAGTAAAAATGGCGTAAAGTCGTGGGATGGAATTGGCTGTCTGGTGCGTGCTGCCTATGACACAGGGTTTCCACGGTCCTGCCACACGATCCAGTCATCAGTCTTTGACATATTCCAGTTCGGCGCTGATCTTTCCGCTGCATTCCCGCTGTAACGCCACGAACTTCTCCGTAGTACCCTCGGGACCCATCACGGCATCTGGGCCCGACAGATTGATTGCAGCCGTTACTTTTCCCTGTGATCTTTGATAGCCATGGCAATCGTGGTCGAGTAATCCGGACGATGCAGCACCCATCCCCGCGCTCTATCACCCTCAGAGGCAGCGAATCTCTTTAGCTTCCTGACAAGTCTGGAATAAGCAGTGACCGTGGCGGTCAGACGGTCCGCCACGGGAGGGCTGATCGATAGCGGGTTTCAATCCGCCAACCCGGCCTTTTCCAGCACCTTGTCCAGCCAGGATTGATCCACAGCTCCAGTGGCGATTTCAGCCTTTACCCGCTCTTCATGGGCTTGATGAGCATGGGCCTGAGCCAGCACCTGCTCGGCTGCCGCGAGGGGGAACGCCACGACGCCATCCTCGTCACCGACGATGATGTCACCCGGGTTCACCAGCATGCCGCCAACCGACACCGGTACGTTGATTTCGCCTGGGCCAGTCTTGTAAGGGCCGCAATGCACGACACCCCGTGCGTAACAGGGGCTCGAACGGAATGAATCCACATCACGAATCGCGCCGTCGACGATGAACCCCACACAGCCGCGTTGTTCGGCGTAGAGCTTGATGAGCTCGCCGATCACCGCATTGTTGGTGTCACCCTGGGCGTCGATCACCAATACGTGACCCGGCTCGAGCAAGGTCAGGGCCTTGTAGATATAGAGATTGTCACCGGGCCGGGTCTTGATGGTCAGTGCGGTACCCACCAGTTTGCCCGTTGTGTTGTAGCGGGTCAGGCCTCGGGCACCAATGTGGCGGCCGAGGTTGTCGCTGATGTGCGGGGTGACCACCGAAGCGAAAGCTTCGATGACTGACGCGGGGGCCAGAGCAGGTGAAGCGAGGATGCGGGACCCGGGTAATAACATGTTCAATCTCCTGATCAAGGGGTATGCGCCGATGTTAGGAGAGAACAGGCTTTGCTTTTAGCGATATTTTTTTATCAGAAATCATCGCCTCAAGTGATGATTAGCTGGTCGAAATTACAGGTTTGCTGGGCGAGACGGGCCACTTCGACCGTCAGCCCCTGGTAGCGGTCGGCCCTGTGAACGCAGACGTAGTTGATGGCTGGCAATGGCTGCTGCGTGTGGATCACCTTCAAGCGCTCCTGGGTGATAAGCGTGCCCATGCAGGCGAGCGGCAGGTAGCTGATGCCCACACCTGAGATGGTCAGGCCGACCTGCGCCACGAGGTAGTTGCTGGTCAGGGTCTTGCCAAGGCGAATGTCGTGTTCTGCCAGCCAGCGCTCGTAGGTCAGGCCGGTCCCTGAGCTGCCGCCCTGCGTCAATACGGTGAAGTTCGCCAGCGCATTCAGGCTGATGGCGCCGTCGCCTGGATACAAGGCGGGTGCACACATCCAGGCGTTCTCTACGGCCTTCAAGGGCGTGCTGATGAAGCGCGGATCGTGAAAGATGTCGGGCACGACGATGAGGTCCATCTCATCGTTTTCCAGCCGCCGCAACAGGTCGGTGCTGAGTTCGATGGAAGGCTCGAGGTCGACCCGTGGGTAGGTCTGATGTATGCGCTCGACCAGCGAGGGTAGCCAGGTGAGCGCGGTGAGTTCCGTCACCCCAAGGCGAAACCGCCTGATCAGGGTTTCCTTCGAGCTGATGCGTTCGAGCAAGTCGTCACGCTGGCGCAGCATGTCCACCGCGCAGCCATGCAGTTCGATACCCTTTTGCGTAAGCCGGGCAGTGCGCTTGGAGCGATCGAAGATCGATACGCCGAAGGCATCCTCCAACTCCTGGACTCGTTTGGAAATCGCCGACTGCGACATGTTCAGTTTGGTGGCGGCGGCCTCGAAACTGCCCAGCTCGACAATCCAGTAAATGGCTTCGATCTGCTTCAGGGTGATCACGTTTATTACCTCCGCAGGGCTGCTGTCTAGGGCGAGTGGGATTCAGACTGTCCACCAAAAGCGATGATTTGAGTTGAGTTTTTGTCGCTTTTTTTCTTGTATCACCGTGCCTAGATTACCCGCGAATTACAACAACAAGGGTGTGCACATTATGTTGACCGCTGAAATAGTCCATGCCAAAGGGCGCAGCAGTTACCGCTGGATCGTTGCCGGGATGATTTTTTCCATCTACACCATCGCAGCGGCGGACAGGGCCAATCTCGGTGTCGCGCTGCCGTTCATCCGGCAGGAATTCGAGATGAGCAACGCCCAGGCCGGCGGCCTCATGAGCCTATTCCTGCTGGCCTACGCACTGGCCCAGATCCCGGCCGGTTTGGCGTTCAGCAAATACGGCGTAAGCCGAATCCTGCCCGGCGCAATGATCATGACCTCGGCGCTGACCGGCCTGGTCGGCACGGCAGGCTCGCTGTTGGCATTGAAACTCTATCGCCTGGGCCTGGGGGTGGCGGAGGGCCCGTTACCGATCAGCATGACGACCACCATCAACAACTGGTTCCCGCCCCGGGAAAAAGGCATCGCCTCGGGCATCTTTCTGTCTGCCGTGAAGTTCGGCCCAGTCATCGTCCCGCCCCTGTGCGCCGTGATCATTTCGGTGTGGGGGGGGGGTGTTCTACTTCTTTGCCGTACCCGGGATCCTGCTGTCAATCGCCTGGTACTTCATGGTTGCCGATCACCCCTCCAGGAGCCGCTTCGTTAACCAGGCCGAGTTGGACTACATCAGCGAGCCGGCAGGGACCGGCGGCACCGGAACCGCGGCAAGCAATACCGGGCGACCTGAAGTACGCAGCTTTGCTCGGCTGGATGCCTTCATTCGTCGACGCGAAATACCGCAGCTTGAAACCCGTCGCCAGGTGTTCGGCTCCTGGCAGATATGGGGCAGCGCGCTGAGCTACTGCTTCCAGCTGGGCGTGTCCAGCGTGCTGCTGGCCTGGATCCCGACTTATCTGATGACCGTCAAGGGCTTCTCGGTAATGAACATGGGCCTGGTCTCGGCAGCGCCTTGGGTCGGCGCCGTGTTGGGCAACCTGCTGGGTGGCTACTGCTCGGACCGCTTGCTGGCCGGACGGCGCAAGCCCGGGATGCTGCTGTCGGCCCTGGGTACCTCGGTGATGATGTACCTGTTGATCAACTCGCCTGCCGACCCATTGGCCTATGGGCTGCTGCTGATGGCCACGGGTGTGGTGCTGAGCCTGGGCTTTTCGTCCTATATGGTTTACCCAATGGCGCTGGCCAGCAAGCAGACCTTCCCGATTGCCAATGCCATCGTCAACATGGTTGGCCAGTTGGGCGCCGCAGCCACGCCATTCCTGACCGGTCTATTGCTCGACAGCTACGGCTGGAGCTACGTCTTCTCCTACCTGGCGATCGGTTCGTTCGTCAGTTTCGTGTTGCTGCTGACCATTATCGAGCCGGTCCCCAGAACGGCTGAGTCCTGAGGTCTTGCGCTGCACAATCTTTTATTTGATCACCGTACCAAGGAGCTGCTGATGAATACCGAAGACAAAGAACTGGTTGCGCTGTTCGAGGGCCTCGATACCCCCGGCGTATCGGATGCCATGGACAAGCTGGGCCTGCCAGGGCACTGTTTTGGCGTGATGCCGCTGGCCGATTACAAGCAAGTCGTGGTCGGCCCTGCATTCACCGTCCGCTATGTGTCCGCTAGCGTACCTCCCGGTACCGTGGGTGACTTCATCGAAGAGGTGAGCGAAGGCGATGTGGTGGTGATCGACAATGACGGCCGCACCGATTGCACCGTCTGGGGCGACATCATGACCCAGTACGCCGGCTCGCGAAAGATCGCCGCGACAGTGATCGATGGCGTCTGCCGCGATGTCAGCAAGGCTCTGGGTGACGGCTACCCGCTGTTCACCAAGGGCCGTTTCATGCGTACCGGCAAGGACCGGGTCGAGGTTGGCGCGGTCAACGAGCCGGTGTCCATCGGTCAGGCGCGGGTCTGCGCTCGGGATATCATCGTGGCCGACGCCAATGGCGTAGTGGTGGTGCCACGCGGGCGTGCCGGTGATGTCGCCCAGCTTGCCCGCCAGATCGAAGCCGTGGAGGCCGATATCCGCGCCGCCATCAGCCAGGGCAAGACCTTGAAGCAGGCCCGCGAGGACCTCGGTTACCACACCCTGCAGCGCAAAGGTTAAGCGCCTTTGGCAGGCCCGCTTCGCGCGAAGCGGGCCTGCTGGATTGGCCGCTATTGAACGCCGCATCACCGCTCTTTCCGGCATGGCTGAAATGCCCGGATTCAATAGCAGCCGTTTGCCCATACCATTAGACTTGCGCAGCCGCACTATGCGTTTTGCGCGCATCAGTGCCCCTCTACACGTTGGCGACGGTAAGCACCGACGTCGATCTCCTGCGCACATGAAGGCCGTTTGTGAACGCTGCTCTATGTCTCCCCGGACCCATCGGCATCCTTTGCCTGGGGGTACTCCAGATCATGGTCTGGGGTGGGTCTTTCTTTCTTCTGGCAGTCATGGGCGAGCCGATCCTGCGCGAGACCGGGTGGGATGGCCATTGGGTCTACGGCGCGCTGTCGCTGGGCTTGATGGTGTCTGCACTGCTGGCGCCACTGTCGAGCCGCTTGGTCGCGCGCTACGGTGGGCGCCGGCAGTTGGCCGCGAGTGGAGTCGTGGTGGGGGCGGGGCTGTTGCTCGTCGCCAACGCACACAGCCTGCAAGTGTTCCTGCTGGCCTGGGTGGTGATTGGCGTCGGCATGGCCATTGGTCTTTACGAAGCCCTGTTTGCCACCCTCGGCGCCTTGTATGCCGAGCGGGCGGGCAGGGCGATCACTGGCATCACCTTGATTTCCGGTTTTGCCACCACGATCACTTGGCCGCTGGTGGCGTACGCCATCGACCAGTTCGGCTGGCGGGTCACCTGTACCGCCTATGCACTTATGCTGATTGTCGCGGTCGCGCCGCTTTACCTCTGGGTACTGCCTGCGGGCCCGCACGGGGCCACAAGCAAGCCTGTGGCGGCGGCGACCGACGTCAGCGTCGACCGGCGTTTGTACCTGTTGCTCATGTGGATCTTCGCGTTCGGTGCGATCATCATGACCGCTGTTTCGGTGCAACTGGTGGCAGTGCTGCAGGGGTTGGGCCATAGCCTGGCCACGGCAATCGCGCTGAGTGCGCTATTAGGGCCCAGCCAAGTGGCTTCGCGCGTGCTGCAGATCGTCGCCCGCAAACGACACCCGATCTGGACCGCCCTGGTGTCTTCAGTATTAGTGGCGGTGGGCGTGGCACTGGTTGCCCTGGCGCCTGGCGCAACGGCACTGGGGTTGTTGCTCTACGGCTGCGGCAACGGCCTGCGGGCCATCGTCCGGGGTTTGCTGCCTCTGGCGCTGCTGCCGCCGGCGCAGTACGTGGCGCTGATGGGCAAGATGTCGCGGCCTTCGCTGATCGGTCAGGCGCTGACGCCGCTGGTCGGTGGCTACCTGCTTCAGCAGTTTGGCGCCATGGCTGTGCTGGCAACACTCGCTGCCTTGGCCGTCGTCAATGTCGTGCTGGTGCTGCTGGTCATGCGCTCACTGCCGGGCCGGCCCGTGTGAACGCCAACCATCGAGGAGACAATTGCAATGTCACAATTGGACCGTGAAGAGCTGCTGATCGATGGCCCAGTGGGCAAGCTCCACCTGCTGCTCGATCATCCATCAACCTCAGCGAAGGGGGTGGCTATTGTTAGCCATCCGCAACCACTGTTGGGCGGCAGCCCCCGGCACATCGTGCCAGTGACCCTTGCCCGGCAGTTGTGTGCCAGCGGCTGGCTGGTGGTGCGGCCGAGTTTTCGTGGGGTGGGGTCAAGCGAGGGCAGTCATGATGGCGGCATCGGCGAGACTGCGGACAGCCAGTCGGTGCTCAAGCACATGGCTGGAATCATGCCAGGGCGGCCCATCGCCTTGATCGGTTTCTCTTTCGGCGCCCATGTGTTCGCAAGGCTGGCCTGCGCATCGGTCGGAGAGTTCGACGCCTTGGCCCTGCTGGGGCTGCCGGTCGGCGATGTACCGGGGGGCCGCCATTACCCGGCGCCGGACCTGCCCGACGATTGCCTGCTGGTGCACGGCGAGTGTGACCAGATGGCGCCCCTGGTCAGCCTGATGGACTGGGCCGCTGGCGAGCACCGCCGCGTATCGGTGTACGCCGGCGCCGACCACTTCTTCAAAGGCTGCCTGAGCCGGGTCGCAGAAGAAGTCTGCCGCTATCTGCAGGACAAACTGCCCGAAAGCCCGGTGTAGATGGCCATGCCTGCCAGGCATAGCTGTTAGACCCGAGGCGCCTCTTCCCCCAAAACGAAGCTATGCAAAGCTGTACCCGAGTTGGCACAAAAATAACAACAAGGGTAAGCGATCATGAATGCAGACATGAGCACGGCACGTCCGTTGACGCGCAAAGAGCGTACAACCGCAATTGTGGGCGTGTGTTCCGGCAACCTGGTGGAGTGGTACGACTTCTTCATCTATGCCTACACCTCCATCTACTTCGCATCACTGTTCTTCCCCGCTGGCGACCAGACCAGCCAGCTGCTGGCGACGGCCGGCATCTTTGCCGTCGGCTTTTTCATGCGCCCGCTGGGCGGCTGGATCTTCGGCTATATCGCCGATACCCGGGGGCGCAAGATCTCGATGATCATCTCGGTGTTCATGATGTGCGGCGGCTCGTTGATGATCGCGGTGATGCCCACGTATGCCACGGTGGGTGTCGCCGCGCCGGTGCTGCTGGTGATCGCGCGGCTGATGCAAGGGTTGTCGGTGGGCGCCGAGTACGGCACTGGCGCCACCTACATCAGCGAGGTATCCCGCGCCGGGAAGCGCTCGTTCTACGGCTCGTTCCAGTACATGACGATCATTGCCGGGCAACTGCTGGCGCTGCTGACGGTAGCGGTACTTCAACTGGTGCTGTCGGAACAGGACCTGAAGGCCTGGGGCTGGCGGGTGCCGTTCCTGATCGGCGCGCTGGCTTCGATCGTGGTGGTCATCCTGCGCCGCACCATGCGCGAGACAGCCACTGAAGCAGGGATGAAGAGCAAGGAATCCGGCTCGCTCCGGGGCCTGATGCAACACCGGCGCGCGGTGCTGCTCACCTTCACCATCACCATCGGCTGCTCGCTGTACTTCTATACCTTTACCGCGTACATGCAGAAGTTCCTGGTAGTGAGTGTCGGCATTCCGGCCCCCACGGTCAGCATCATCATGGCTTGCGCATTGGTGATCTTCATGCTGGCGCAGCCGGTGTTCGGCATGCTCGCAGACAAAATCGGCGTGCGCCGCAACATGATCTTGTTCGGCCTGCTGTCCACTTTCCTGGTTATCCCGTTGCTGTCCGCGATCAAGACAGTGCAGGACCCGCTCGCAGCGTTTGGGCTGGTGCTCGCCGGTTTGCTGATTGCAGCTTTCTATACACCGGTCACCGGGGTGCTCAAGGCCGACTTCTATCCACCGACTGTGCGCGCACTGGGTGTGGGCCTGCCTTACGCCGTAGGGGCCGCGATGTTCGGCGGTTCGGCCGAGTATGTGGCGCTGTCCTTCCGCTCTGTGGGAATGGAGCAGTACTTCTACCTGTACGTGGCGGCCATCGGCGCCATCACCCTGGTGTCGGCCTTGTTGATGCCAGACCTGGGCAAGCATGGTTATCTCGATGGCGACGGCAAGGTTGAGGAGAACATCGGCGTACGCAAGTTCATGGGGCGTAAATCCCTCCCTACCCACCCCAGCCATTGAGGCGAGGCGAGCATGACTGCTGAAAGGAAAAAGATCGTGCGCTTCGACGTCTGGTATCACCCGGTGATGGCCCAGACGTTCGAGGCTTCGCCAGGTGTCGTGCTGCAAACCGTTGCCCGTGACCAGTCGCCTGGCGTCATCCTGCAGGCGCTGCGCAGTTGCCAGGTGTTTCAGATACCCTCGGCGCGGGACGAGCTCCCACCGCAGTGGCGTATTACCGAGGCGCTGCTCGGGCAGTTGCCTGACCTGCTTTGTGTCTCTACCAATGGTGCAGGCTTTGACACGGTGGATGTCGAAGCCTGCACTCGCGCGGGTGTCCTGGTCGTCAACCAATCGGGCGCCAACGCCCAATCGGTGGCCGAAGCCACGGTGGGGTTGATGATCGATTGCGCGCGGCGGATCAGCGAATCGGACCGGCGCTTGCGCCGGGATCGCGGCTTTTCTCGCGAAGACCTGATGGGTAGCGAGTTGTGCGGCAAAAGCTTGGGTCTCATCGGTATCGGTGAGATTGGTACACGTGTCGCGCGCATAGCCCAGGCCCTGGGCATGCAGGTCCTGGCCCATGATCCCCTGCTGAGCGCGGAACAGATCGGCCAACGGGGCGCTACCAGTTGCACGTTGCAGAGCCTGTTGCAGCACAGTGATGTAGTCTCGCTGCATTGCCCACGTCTGGCCTCGACCTTGAACCTCATGAACGCGTCGGCTTTCGCAGCGATGCGCAAAGGGGCTGTATTCATCAACACTGCACGTGGCGGCTTGCATGACGAGGTCGCCCTTTATGACGCGTTGGCCTGCGGCCATCTTGGCGCTGCGGGAATCGACGTTTGGGACCAAGAGCCGCCTGCGCTGGATCATCCTTTGCTTGGCCTTGAAAACGTGGTCGGCCTGTATCACACCGCAGGCGTCACGCGCGAGGCGCGCAAGCGCATGGGCGCGTGGGCGGCAGAGCAGATTCTGCAGTTGCTGCGCGGGGAGCCGGGGCCACGCATGGTCAATCCGCAGGCGTTTGAAGCGTTCCGGCAACGGCTAAGGGGCAAGGATCATCGCGATACCTAGTACCGCTTGCAGCGTGCTCTGGCGGGCGCTGTTCCGCCAGAGACGGCTTAGGTCAGTGATCGGGCTGTAGCAAGGCATTGCACATCCGCAAGATGTGCTGCTCGATCCAATTTTCATCGAAGACCGTATTGCCAACCCGCAGACTGTTGCCGCTCTCGATGATCGCCAAGATGGCAACGACAGTTCGGGCAGGGTCGCTCACGCGGTACAGGCCTAGAGCGCACCCCCCCTCGATAATCTGGCGGAGTGGCTCGGCCAGTTGCCCCATTGCCCGCTCCAGCCAGAGCCGGTGGCGGTCGTCCAGGTGCCTGACTTCGTGACGAAGGACCATCTCCTCCTGGGGAAGGGCCACTTGCCGTGCCAGCGCAAAACGCACATAAGCATGCAGAGATTGAGGTTGGGCGCCGTTTTCCCAGGCCTGCTTGCGGCGTTCGATGATCTCCAGCACCACATTGAGCAGCAGATCCTGTTTGCAATCGACGTGATGGTAAAGGCTGCCGGGAAGAATGCCGACGCGCAGGGCCAGCTTTCTCATGGTCATGGCGGTATAGCCAATCTCGACCATCAGTTCGGTTGCAGCCTGGGTCAGGGAGGAGGGACAGGCACGGGCGGCTTCAAGCATAGGCCGGCAACCTCGAAAGTGCTCGCAGCACCTGGCAGAGCAGGCGTTTGCAGTGGCGCCGGGGCCGGGGTGTACCAGTGAGCAGACACATGTGGCACCTCTCTGGATAGGTGCCCCCGGTACCGCTCACCGCTGCGCGTCAGAACAGAGGTGGTGTGCGGTGCCGGGAGCGATAACGGAGGCTTCAGCCGGCTTGGAGCAGCATGGCCCGGGCGCGAAGGATCACGGGGGCGTCGACCATCTGGCCATCGAGGGTGAATACGCCGGCGCCAGTTTCAGCGTGTTCAACCACCCGCTGCGCCCAGTCCAGCTCGGCTGCCGAGGGCTTGAGCGCGGCGTGAATCACGTTGACCTGGCCAGGATGGATGCACAGAGCGCCGGCAAAGCCCATGTCCCGGGCGAAACGCACCTGGCGCTGCAGCCCGTCGGTGTCCTGAATGGCCGGGAACACGCCGTCCAGCGGCGCGGCCAGCCCGGCGACCCGGCTGTGCAGCAGCACCGCGTAGCGGGCATGGCCCAGCACCTGTTCGGCAGCGGCGCTGCCGGTGTTCAGCCCGAGGTCCAAGCCCAGGTCCAGGCTGCCGAACGACAGCCGATCGACGCCTGCTGCAGCCGCCAGGACGGGCAGGGCAGCCAGGCCCTTGGCACTTTCGATAATCGGCCACACCGCTTTGCCGGTGGCATGCACGCGCTCGATCTGGCCGACGGTTTCGGCCTTTGGCAGCAAGATGCCGACGACCCCGGCGTGGCGCTGGCACAGCGCCAGGTCGGCCTCATGGGCCCAGTGGCCTGGCGCGTTGACGCGCACCAGCACCTGGGCTTGGGATTGGTCGCGGAGAAACAGCTCAAGGTTGTCGCGCGCTTGTTCCTTGAGCGCTTCTTCAACGGCATCCTCGAGATCGACGATGACGCGGTCGGCGCCGCTGGCCAGGGCCTTGGGAATGCGCTCTGGGCGGGTGGCCGGTACAAACAGCGCGCTGCGTACGATTTCAGTATTCATGAGCGTGCCCTCTGGACGAATTCAATTTCGCCTACCTGCGCCTGGCCTGCCGGATTGCCCGCCCAGAGCTGCGCTTTGCCGTCGCCGGTCAGCCGTCCGCCGACCTCGAACGCATCCGGGCAGATCAGCGGGCGCACACCCCGATAGCTGAAACGGCGTACGCTCAACTGCGGATTGGCCCGCACGAAGGCGCGAAGGTTCAGCGTGGCGATCAGCGGACCGTGAACCACCAGCCCCGGGTAACCTTCGGTTTCGGTGACATATGGCCAGTCGTAATGGATGCGATGACCGTTGAAGGTCACCGCCGAATAGCGGAACAGCAGGGTAGGATCTGGTTGAACGTTTTCACTCCAATCGCCGTGGGGCATCGGCTCGGTGCCGCCAAGCTTGGGTGGCGAGGGCTCGCGGTAGACGATGTCCTGTTCTTCGACCAGGGCCCGCTGCCCATCCTGCACGTACTCATGCTGCACGGTGACGAACAGCAGGGAGCCGGTGCGCCCGTGCTTTTCCTCGACATTGAGGATGGTCGAGCGGCGGGATACCTGGGCATCGACCCGCAGCGGGCGCATGAACTCCATGCGCCCCCCGGCCCACATGCGGTTGCGGTTGTCCGCCGGCGGCAGAAAACCGCCCCGGGCTGGGTGGCCGTCGCCACCCAGCCCGGCCGCTTCGACCGGCTCCTGGAAAAACGCCCAGTGCCAGAGCGCGGGCAAGGCGTCGCCAGGGGCGGGAGCCGGCTCGCTCAAGGTAGCGGCAATACGCTTGACGAGGTTATGGCTGATGCGGTCATGGACGGTCTCGCTGCGGCCGATCCATGTTTGGAGTGCGGGTGAGCTCATTTTCTTATTGTCCTTTACAGCGTCGAAGTCAGTGCCGGGACGATCTCGAACAGATCGCCGACCAGGCCGTAATCAGCTATCTGGAAGATAGGTGCCTCTTCGTCCTTGTTGATAGCGACAATGACCTTGGAGTCCTTCATGCCGGCCAGGTGCTGGATAGCGCCGGAGATACCCACGGCGATGTACAGCTGCGGCGCCACGATCTTGCCGGTTTGCCCGACCTGCATGTCGTTAGGCACGAAGCCTGCGTCCACCGCGGCGCGCGAAGCACCGACCGCAGCGCCGAGCTTGTCGGCCAGGCTGTACAGGTGCTTGAAGTTGTCACCGTTGCCCAGGCCCCGGCCGCCGGACACCACGATCTTGGCGGCGGTCAGTTCGGGGCGCTCGGACTTGGCCAGCTCTTCGCCGACAAATGCCGACAGACCTGCATCTGCAGCCCCCGCCAGCGCCTCGATTGGCGCGCTGCCGCCTTCTGCCGGCGCGGCTTCAAACCCGGTGGAACGTACGGTGATGACCTTGACCGGAGCACTGGATTGCACCGTGGCAATGGCATTGCCGGCGTAGATCGGACGCTTGAAGGTGTCTGCGGACTCGACCGAAATGATCTCTGAGATCTGGTCGACATCCAGCAGCGCGGCCACCCGCGGCAAGAGGTTCTTGCCGTTGCTGGTGGCCGGGGCCAGCACATGGCTGAAGTCGCGACCCAGGTTGGCCACCAACGGCGCCACGTTTTCCGGGAGCTGATGGGCGTAGGCAGCATCGTCTGCGAGCAGCACTTTGGTCACCCCAGCGCACTGCGCGGCGGCGAACCCCACACCGGCCACGTCCTGGCCGGCTACCAGCAGCGCGATGTCGGCGCCGATCTGGCGGGCGGCGGCCAGGGTGTGCAGCGTAGGGGCGGCGAGGGTGTGATTGTCGTGTTCAGCAACTACCAGAATGCTCATCAAATCACCTTCGCTTCGTTTTTCAGCTTCTCGATCAGTTCGGCCACCGATTTGACCTTGATGCCCGCGCTGCGGGCAGCCGGGGCTTCAACCTTGAGGGTCTTGTTGGTGGAGGCCAGTGATACGCCCAGCGCGTCGGGAGTGACCATTTCCAGCGGCTTCTTCTTGGCCTTCATGATGTTCGGCAGTGACGCATAGCGCGGCTCGTTCAGGCGCAGGTCGGTGGTGACGATGGCTGGCATGTTCAGGGCCACCGTCTGCAGGCCGCCGTCGATCTCACGGGTAACCTCGAGCTTGTCAGCCGCCACGGCGACCTTGGAGGCAAAGGTGCCCTGGGCGTAGCCGGTCAGCGCGGCAAGCATCTGGCCGGTCTGGTTGTTGTCACTGTCGATGGCCTGTTTGCCGAGGATCACCAACTGCGGCTGCTCCTTGTCGACAACGGCTTTCAGCGCCTTGGCCACGGCCAGGGAATTCAACTCGTCAGCGGCTTCGACCAGGATGGCCCGGTCGGCACCCAGGGCCAGGGCAGTACGCAGTTGCTCTTGGGCAGTGGTCGGGCCGACGGAAACCACGACGATCTCGGTCGCAACGCCTTTTTCCTTCAGGCGTACGGCCTCTTCCACGGCGATTTCGCAGAAGGGGTTCATGGACATCTTGACGTTAGCAAGGTCGACGCCGGAGTTGTCCGCTTTGACGCGAACCTTGACGTTGTAGTCGACCACTCGTTTGATTGCGACGAGCACTTTCATAGGCAGGGATACTCTGTTTAAGCGTTGGCAACGGCGTGAAAAAAGAGGGGTCAGATGACCCCTGCAGTGCGCAGTTGCTGAATACGTTCATGGGGCAGGCCGAGCTCGGCAAGGATGCTTTCGTTGTGCTGGCCCAAGGCGGGGACAGGGTCCATGCGCGGCGCATAGGCGTTGCTGGTGGCCGGCGGCAACAGGCTGGGCACCGGGCCGGCGGCAGTGTCGATGCGCCGCCAGCGGTCGCGGGCCTGCAGTTGCGGGTGGGCCCAGACGCCCTGCATGTCATTGACCTTGGCATTGGCGATGCTGGCCCCATCGAGGCGCCCTATCACAGTGTCGAAGTCCAGTGCAGCAAATGCCTCGACGATCAGTCCGCGCAGCGCATCGCGATTGGTCACGCGCGTGAAATTGGCGCTGAAGCGCTCATCACTGGCCAGTTCCGGTTGCTGCAGCACCTGTTCGCAGAAGAGCTGCCACTCGCGCTCGTTCTGCAGCCCCAGCATGACGGTGCTGCCGTCGCCCACCGGGAAGGGGCCATACGGATAGATGGTGGCGTGCGCCGCGCCAGCACGTGGCGGTGGTGCGGCGCCCTCGTAGGCGTAGTAGAGCGGGTAGTTCATCCACTCTACCAAGGCCTCGAGCATGGACACTTCCACCTGGCTGCCGATGCCGGTCTTTTCCCGCAACAGGACCGCCGAAAGGATACCGGTATAGGCATACATGCCAGCGGCGATATCAGCGATCGAGTTGCCGGCCTTGGCCATCCCTTCTTCGCCAGGCCCGCCGGTGACCGACAGGAAACCGCCTTCGCTCTGGATCAGCAGGTCATAGGCCTTTTTCTGTTCGTAGGGGCCGCCCGCGCCGTAGCCCGAGATATCGCAGACGATCAGCCGCGGGAATCGCGCGTGCAGCGCCTCGAAGTTCAACCCCAGGCGCGCGGCCGCACCCGGTGCCAGGTTTTGCACCAGCACATCGGCCTGCTCCAGCAACTGATCAAGGATGTCGCTGGCGACTTCCTGCTTGAGGTCCAGGGCCAGGCTTTCTTTCGAGCGGTTGGTCCACACGAAATGCGAGGCCAGGCCGTTGACCCGCTGGTCGTAGCCCCGGGCGAAATCGCCACTGCCGGGGCGCTCCACCTTTATGACGCGGGCGCCGAGATCGGCCAGCTGGCGGGTGCAGAAGGGCGCCGCGATCGCGTGTTCAAGGCTGATGACGGTAATGCCGTCAAGGGGGCGGATGGGCTGGCTCATGGTGTTGTCTCTCTTGTTATGACAGGCCCCCGTGCGGCACAGGGGGGTAGTACGGATCAGAACGAGCGCGGCAGCTCCAGCAGGTGTTCGGCCACGTAGGACAGGATCAGGTTGGTCGAGATCGGCGCCACCTGGTACAGGCGGGTTTCACGGAATTTACGCTCTACGTCGTATTCATTGGCAAAGCCGAAGCCGCCGTGGGTCTGCAGGCAGGCGTTGGCCGCTTCCCAGCTGGCCTTGGCCGCCAGGTACTTGGCCATGTTGGCGGCCGCCCCGGCGTTGCGCCCGCTGTCGTATTCGGCGCAAGCGCGCCAGCGCATCAGGTCGGCGGCTTCGATCTCGATGTGGGCCTCGGCGATGGGGAACTGCACACCCTGGTTCTTGCCGATCGGCCGGCCGAACACCTCGCGGTCACGGGCATACTGGCTGGCTTTCTCGACGAACCAGCGGCCATCGCCGATGCATTCGGCGGCAATCAGGGTGCGCTCTGCATTGAGACCGTCGAGGATGTAGCGGAAGCCTTTGCCTTCTTCACCAATCAAGCTGCTGGCGGGAATTTCCAGGTTGTCGAAGAACAGCTCGTTGGTTTCGTGGTTCACCAGGTTGGCGATCGGCTGCACGGTCAGGCCGTTGCCGATGGCCTCGCGCAGGTCGACCAGGAAGATCGACATGCCATCGACCTTTTTTGTCACCTCGGCGAGCGGGGTGGTGCGGGCCAGCAGGATCATCAGGTCGGAGTGCTGCACACGCGAGATCCACACCTTCTGGCCATTGATTACATACTTGTCACCTTGGCGAACCGCGGTGGTCTTGATTTTGGTGGTGTCGGTGCCGGTGGACGGCTCGGTCACGGCCATCGACTGCAGGCGTAGCTCGCCGCTGGCCAGTTTGGGCAGGTAGTAGCGCTTCTGCTCTTCGCTGCCGTTACGCAGCAAGGTGAACATGTTGTACATCTGGCCATGGATGGTGCCGGAGTTGCCGCCGCATGCATTGACCTCCTCGAGAATCACCGACGCCTCGGCCAGGCCCAGGCCGGAGCCGCCGAACTCTTCCGGAATCATCGCCGACAGCCAACCCTCGTCGGTCATGGCCTTGACGAAGGCTTCAGGGAAGCCCTTTTCCTCGTCGATCTTGCGCCAGTATTCGGCGGGGAAGTCGCCACACAGGGCGCGGACACCCTCACGAATGGCCTTGAGTTCTTCGTTATTGTGGTCGTGCATCATCATTCTCCAAGGTGGGCCGGGCCGGCAGCGTCATCGTGGTTCGGCCGCCGGCCGACCCTGTAACACGGTCAGATTGGCTGGAAGCCCAGGGCAGCGCGGAAGCGGTTCTTGACGTAATGGCCATCGCGCGGCGGCAATACGCGCGGAGGGTTCTCGGCCTTGATTTTCACCGTAGCCAGCTTGACGCCATCGCGGTTGGCGAAACGCTCGCGCAAAGCATGCACGCCGTCCATCTCACGGATTTCCTGGGTCCAGGCAAAACCGCAGGTATCGGCGACCCGCTCGAGCTGGATGCCGAACCCGGCGTGGCTGACCTGCATGCCTGTCTCGCCGAAGTGGCCGTTATCCAGCACCACGATGGTCAGGTTCTTCGGCTGCTGCAGGGCAACGGTGGCCAGGGCGCCAAAGCCCATCAGCAGTTCGCCGTCGCCGGTGATCACCACCACGCTCTTGTCCGGTTGCGCATTGGCCAGGCCCAAACCGACAGTGATGGCGCTGCCCATGGCGGCCCAAAGGTAATAGTTGTTGGCATGATCGCCAGCGGCCATTACATCGTACGAGGCCGAGCCCAGGCCGGTGACCACCAGCACATCGTTGCGATCGGCGAGCAGGGAACGGACGACTTCACGGCGGCACAGCACGTGGTTGGCACTCACTTGACCCATTTCTTTTCTCCGATCAGACGCTGGCCGAGCAGCAGGGCAGTGGCGGCATCACCGTTGAAGGCCATGGTGGCGGCGCCATGCAGCAGGGGCGCGACGTCCTCTGGCTGGTCGGCGCGCCAGGTCATCACCTTCATCAGGTTCAGGGACGCTTCAGTGGCCTGGCCCATTGGGTTCTGCCAGGCGTTGAACTCGGCCCAGTCACCACGCATGGTCACCACCATCAACAGCGGGAAGCCGGCGCAGTTCTGCAGGGCGAGGGTGTTGATGCAGTTGCCGACACCGCTCGACTGCATCAGCAGGGCGCCGCGTTCGCCGCCCAGCCAGGCGCCGGCCAGGTAGCCGATGCCTTCTTCTTCGGTGGTAAGCACAACGGCCTTGATATCGGGGTCGGCGTAGGACATGCGGATGGCTGCCGAGTGGCCGGCATCCGGGACGAACACGACGTGCTTGACGTCGTGGGCCTTGAGGACACGGAACACGTCCTCTTGCCAGTTCTGTTCAGCTTCTTGCGATGACATGCGTATCTCCCGGCAGTGCTGCTTTTGTTTTTCCACATGATGGGGGGAGTTGAGGTGCACGACGACTACCGTTTTTTTCTTTGAGATATGCCGGGCCGGCATAGGTTGGCCCATGGAATGGCGGGTCGGCGTTTGGTGTGGCCAGGTGCCGGATGGGGGCAGGCATGGCTCGCGCAGGAGCGGCTGCCTCTATAGAAAGCGGGCATAGCTGATAGACACATGCAGCGCTTATGGGCCGCAGGCAAAGACGTTAGGTTGTCCACTCGGTTGCGGCCGCGCCGCTGTCGAATCAAAACAACAATAAGATCGAGGGTTGTCCATGATGCTTCGTTACCTGCGCACACTCGCCGGGTGGTTCATTGCCGAGCCGCCATTGGCCGATACGCCAACCTCGCCCTGCCGGTTCCGGCACCTTGCACTGTCCTACTTCGTTCCGTAATGCACTGCTCAGGCGGTGACGGATCCTATTGCTTGAATACAGGTGCTCAATGAGACTCAAACTACCGTTGGCGGGCTGGATACTGCTGGCCATGTTTCTCGGCGTGATGATCGGCTACGTCATTTTTCTTACCAGCCCGGACAAAGCCGCTGCCGCCCATACCGCCGGGTACATCTCGGTGATCTCGGACGTGTTCCTGAGGCTGATCAAGATGCTGATCGGGCCGCTTGTGTTTTCCACCCTGGTGGTAGGCATCGCCCACATGGGCGATGCCGGTGCAGTGGGGCGGGTATTCGGCAAGGCCATGATGTGGTTCTTGACGGCCTCGCTGCTGTCGCTGGCGGTAGGCTTGATGATGGCCAACATCCTGCAACCAGGGCTGCACCTGGCACTGCCACTGCCGGACGTGAGTGAAACCACTTCGCTGCAGACCTCAGCCTTTACCCTCAAGGCCTTTGTCACCCACCTGGTACCCAGGTCATTCGCCGAGGCACTGGCCAACAACGAGATCCTGCAGATCGTGGTGTTCTCGCTGTTCTTCGGAGTCGCCCTGGCGGCGCTGGGGGAAAAAGCCAAGGGCCTGGTACGCCTGGCCGATGAGCTGGCGCAGGCCATGCTGCTCATCACCGGCTACGTCATGAAGCTGGCGCCCTTGGCTGTCATGGCGGCGATGGCTGCCACGGTGGCAGTCAATGGCTTGTCGATCCTCGCCACGTTCGCCGTGTTCATGCGCGACTTCTATCTGGGCTTGGTCTTGCTGTGGATGTTGCTGGTGCTGGCCGGTGCGATGTTCCTGGGCCGGCGGGTGTTCGCCTTGCTGGCACTCATCAAGGAGGCGTTTCTGCTGGCGTTCGCCACTGCCAGCTCGGAATCAGCCTACCCGAAACTCCTCGCGGCGCTGGACCGCTTTGGGGTCAGCCGCAAGATTTCCAGTTTCGTGATGCCAATGGGCTACTCGTTCAACCTCGACGGCTCGATGATGTACTGCACCTTTGCCGTGCTGTTCATCGCACAGGCCTACGGTGTAGAGATGACCCTCGGCACACAGATCCTCATGCTGCTGACCTTGATGCTGACCTCCAAAGGGCTGGCAGGGGTGCCTCGGGCATCGTTGGTGGTGATTGCCGCAACACTGGTTCAGTTCGATATTCCCGAAGCGGGGCTGCTGCTGATTTTGGGCATAGACACCTTCCTCGACATGGGGCGTTCGGCCACCAATGCCGTGGGTAACTCGATCGCCACTGCGGTGGTGGCCAAATGGGAAGGGGAGTTGCAGGAACCGGAGGTGGAGCAGGCAACCCCACGCGCTACTCTCCCGCAAGCAGATAAGCCAATAGGTTGAGCCAGGCGCTCGGCTTCTAACTGCTATGCTCAAATTCTATAGCTGGTGCCCCGGGCTGTCTTTAGACTGTCAAACACGCCGCTCCAATGGCGCCCCTCTCCCTGCTAGTGGCTTAACGATGGACGTAACGCAACTTAAAACCCTGATCCACGTGGCAGAACTTGGCAGCTTGAGCAAGGCGTCTGACCGGCTGCACGTGGCGCAACCGGCATTGAGCCGGCAGATCCGGCAGTTGGAAAAGGAGCTGGGCGTCTATCTGTTCGAGCGCCATGGCCGTGGGATGGAAATCACCGCAGCGGGGCTCGAGGTGCTGGAGCGGGCCACCCGCATCATGAACGAGCTGGAATCCATTCGTACCTCGGTGGCCGGCGGCCGCGCGGCGTTTCGCGGCATGGTCGCCATCGGCACCACGCCGACCATCGCCGAGATCGTCACGGTTCCGCTGGTCAAGCGCATCAGCGACACCCACCCGGACCTGTCCATCCGCTTTTCATCGGCCTTCAGCGGCTACCTGCTGGACTGGTTGCAGCGCGGCGAACTGGAACTCGCGATCTCCTACGATCCGCAGCCCCTGCATACACTGCGCATCGAACCGGTGATGATGGAAAACCTGGTGCTTGTCGGCCCTCCCGATTCTGGGCTGGGTCTCGATACGGCGGTACCATTCGCACAGTTGGCCAGTGAACCGATGGTCTTGCCCAGCCCCCGTCATGGGCTGCGCAAGATCATGGACCAATGTGCCCTGGAGCGCGGCTTCAAGATCACCACCAGCGTCGAGGCGGATTCATTCGGCGCAATGATCGACCTGGTGCGCAATGGCTTCGGCTACACCGCATTGCCCTTGGCGTCGATCTACTCGCGCTTGAACGACGGCACTCTGTGCGCCGCACCGCTGGTCGACCCCACGCCCATGCGCAAACTGGTGCTGGTGCTGCCGGCCGATCGCCAGGTGAGCCCGGCAACCCGCTATGTCGGCCAGACCTTCGTCGATATTGCCTCGGAGCTTGTGGCCGAAGGCATCTGGGCTGGGCATATGCTGTGACGCAGCCACAGCCAGCTATTCAATTGAGGCATAACTGCTAGAGGGTAGCGGGTCTGGCCGCTATTCAGGCGAGGGCGTAGCTTTGCTCGGGAATAAAAGTCAGTGCGCTTTCGCTGACTTGTAAAATAATAGATCCCAAAAGGTACCCCCATGATGCGCGTTTTATCGCCATGCGTTTTGCCGCCTGCTTTTTCCCGCCACGACTCCAGCTCGATCGATCGAACGTAAACCGACGCTGTCGTTCCTGCCTTGCGTTTGCCTAAGATCTGGAGTTACCTCATGCACGCCGACAATAACAATCCCGCTGCGCCTGATATCCACAACCTGACCAACCGCCAACGAATCCGCGCCATTCTCGGTGCCTGCTCCGGTAACCTGGTGGAGTGGTACGACTTCTTCATCTACGCCTACACCTCGATCTACTTCGCAGCCCTGTTCTTCCCCCAAGGCGACCAGACCACGCAGTTGCTGGCGACCGCCGGGATCTTCGCCGTGGGCTTTTTCATGCGCCCCTTGGGCGGGTGGATCTTCGGTTACCTGGCCGATACCCGGGGCCGCAAGTTTTCCATGATCATCTCTGTGTTCCTGATGTGTGGCGGCTCGCTGATGATTGCCGTGCTGCCCACTTATGAGTCCGTAGGCATGGCAGCTCCGGTGCTGCTGCTGATAGCCCGCCTGATGCAGGGGCTCTCGGTCGGTGCTGAATATGGCACCGGAGCCACCTACATCAGCGAGATTTCCCGCAAGGGCAAGCGCTGCTTCTTTGGCTCGTTCCAGTATTTCACCATCATCGCCGGCCAGCTGCTCGCGCTGCTCACGGTGGTGGTGCTGCAGAACGTGCTGCCGATCGAGGAGCTCAAGGCCTGGGGCTGGCGTATTCCGTTCTTCATCGGTGCGGTGAGCGCACTGGTGGTGGTATATCTGCGCCGTTCAATGCTTGAGACCGCCCATGCTCAGGGCGCGAAACACAAGGAAGCCGGCTCGATCAAAGCGCTGATGAAGCACAAGAAGGCTCTGTTGCTGACCATCGCCATTACGGCCGGTTGCTCGCTCCATTTCTACACCTTCTCCACCTATATGCAGAAATACCTGGTGGTGTCGGCCGGCTTCGATCCCTCGACGGTCAGCTTCATCATGACCGCCGCACTGGTGGTGTTCATGTGTCTGCAGCCGGTGTTCGGGATGATGGCCGATCGTATCGGCTCGCGTAACAGCATGATTGCCTTCGGCCTGCTGTCGAGCGTGTTGATCGTGCCATTGCTCACGGGCCTGAAGAGCGTCAGCAACCCGTACGAGGCCTTTGCGCTGGTGATGCTAGGGCTGCTGATTGCAGCGTTCTACACGCCAGTGACCGGCGTGCTCAAGGCTGACCTGTACCCGGCCACCGTTCGTGCGCTGGGAGTAGGCTTACCTTACGCACTGGGCAATGCGTTGTGTGGCGGTACGGCCGAGTACGTGGCACTGTCATTGCGCGGCGCGGGGGTGGAGTCGTACTTCTACTATTACGTGGCGGCCATGAGCGCCATTACGCTGCTGGCTGCCGTACTCATGCCCGACCTGCGCAAACATGGTTACCTCGACGGCACCGGGGCGGTGGAGGAGAACACCGGCTTGCGCGGCGGCGCTGCGTACTCCAACGCCAGGGGCTGAATCCTGGCCCGGGCAGCCGCCGGGTATCTTTACCACTATGCTGCCCGGTCCTGTAGTGTCTCGATGCAGTGCCTGGAGACAGTACGGGCCCGTACTGGAGCGCTCGTGACGAACGTCTTCCATCGACCCGGAGCAGATACTGAGTCGGTAATCGGCCGTCAGGTGGCTAACTACCAGATTCACCCCACTGCCCTGAGCCTTCGCCATAACGTGGTCCGGCTGATGCCCAGCTGCCGCGCCGCTTCGTCGAGATTGCCCTGGCAGTTGTCCAGGGTTTCCTGCACATGGCGCAACTGAGCGGCCTTGCCGATGCTGTGCAGGTCCGACTCCCGGGAGGGCCTGGCACGGCTGGTTGGCGTAACCCCTTCGCACAGCTCGGGCAGCACCCGCGCCAAGTACTGTTCGTCTACGCCATGCTCCCCCAGCAGCTCGCGGGCCGAGAGCATCGCCCGCTCGATTACGTTCTCCAGCTCACGCACATTGCCCGGCCACCCGTGGCGTGTCAGGTAAGGCAACAGGGCGCCTGGCACGTCCGCCGCGCCCGGTGGCTGGCCTTGGACCAGCAGGCGCTGGCTGATGCCCCGGCAGATCAGGGCAATATCCTCGGGGCGCTCGCGCAAAGGGGTGGTCTGCAGGCGCAGGATATTGAGTCGGTAATACAGGTCGGTACGGAAGTCGCCATCGACTATCGCGCTTCGCAGGTCTTGATGGGTAGCGGCGATGATGCGCACATCGATCGCGATCGGCTCGGTGCCGCCCAGGCGCAGTACTTCGCGCTCCTGCAGCACACGCAGCAGGCGCGTTTGCAGCGGCACGGGCATGTCGCCGATCTCGTCGAGAAACAGTGTGCCCCGGTGCGCCACTTCGAACAGGCCAGGCTTGCCGCCCTTGCGTGAGCCGCTGAAGGCGCCTTCCTCGTAGCCGAACAGTTCGCTTTCCAGCAGCGTCTCCGGGAACGCCGCGCAGTTGATGGCGACGAAGGGGCCTTGTCGGCGCGGGCTCTCGTTGTGGATGCCCTGGGCCAGCAACTCTTTGCCGGTGCCGCTTTCACCGGTGATCAGGATGGTTGACTGGCTGGCGGCAAAACGCCTGGCCAGCTGCAGCATTTCGCGGTTGGCCCGGCTGTTGCCGTCGAGCTGCTCAAGGCGGTACCGGGCGGTAAAGGCGCCGGGCCGGCGGGTGGAACGGATGCGCTGGTCCGCCCGCTGCACGGCGGTGGTGTCCTGGCAGGTCAGGACCAGGCCGGTGCGCTGGCCGTTCTCGAGGATCGGCAGCAGGTTGCTGACCACTGCATGTGAGCCGAGCCGGATCACCCGGTTTTCTTCGCCGCCCTCTGCAAACGCCTGCTGCAGGTCCAGTTCCGGGCACAGCTGCTGCAGCGGACGGCCCAGCGCCGCGCTGAGCGGCAAATCCAGCAGCTGAGCCAGGGCCGGATTGAGCGACTGCACCACGCCCTGGTTGTCGACCGCCGCCACGCCGGTGGGGATGTGTTGCAGCACGGCGTTCAAGTGCCGGCGCTTGGCGATCTCGATCCGTTGGCTATCAAGGATGCCCACGGCCTCCTCGAGCGCCTTGCGCACAGTGTCCTCGCTCAGTGACAGCACGCCGTGCAGGCCGGCCTGTTCCGCCAGCTCCACCACCGTCGATGAGCCGATGATGCTGCGACACCCCATCCGTGCGGCCTGTTCGACTTCCTGGCGCGCTTCTTCCAGGGAGGTGTAGGCAGCCTGGTGAACCTGCACGGTGAACAGCCCGGCCATGGCCTGAAGGCCCTGGTCGATGCGGTTGTAGCTGAGCAAGGCCACTTGCGAGGCATGCTCGCGCGCTTGCCCCAGTGCCCGCAGCAGGTCACCGCCGCCCACACGCATCGTCAGTACCGGGCGCGCCAGGTGCTTACGCAGGTAGGCAGCAGTGGCCCCGGCGCAGATGAACACGTCGGCTTCTCCGCGCAATTCCAGTTCGCGGGCGGCTTGCAGTACCTCGGTCACCGAGGTGTCGAGCACTTCGATGTGGGTGTCGGGGTAGTCCGCGGCGAGCGCGGCCACCATTTGCGCGAGGCGGCTGCGTTGCAGGGGGCGCTGCAGGTGACTGATCAGCACGACGACCTGGGAGGTGGGGGAATGCATGGCGGCGCCTGTTCAGAAATGAATTGTTTCCATCCTGAACCAATTTGTTTCATCTATGCAATTCCGCGCTTCGCCAGCCTTTCCCATGAGCCGCTGCAGGCCAGGCATGACGGGGCTTGCAGATGATCCTGAGAAAGTTGGCCCGGGTGTTGCTCCAGTTGACCTGCCCACTTCAAACCGAAGGCAGGACCATTGATTCATGATCAGTTCCTCTACGACTTGTCCGGCAGGCGACATGCTCGCGGTCGCGACCGATGAGCAGCGCCTTGTCGACTTCATCCGTGAGCAGGCAACGGCAACGCGTGTTGAGATTCAAGCCCGCAAGCGTCTGAGCGGCGGTGCCATCCAGGAAAACTGGCTGCTCGAACTGCTGATCGAGGGCGGTCCCTGGGCCGGTACCCGGCGCTGGGTGTTGCGCAGCGACGCGCTGTCCGCGCTGCCGGCCAGCCTCGACCGCGCCCAGGAGTTCGCCGTGTTGCAGGTGGCCCACCAGGCCGGGGTAAAAGTTCCGCGGCCACTCTGGCTGTGCCGCGATACGCAGGTCCACGGGCGGGTGTTCTTCCTGATGGAGTATGTGCCGGGTGTCGCTGCCGGGCGGGTGCTCAGCGCAGGAGCGGGCGCCCAGGGCCGGGCCCGGCTGGCGGAGCAGCTCGGCGCTAACCTGGCGCGCCTGCATCAGATCCGCCCGCCGAGTGCGGCATTGGACTTCTTGCCCGTGCCGCAGCGTTCGCCTGCACTGGCCACCGTCGATGCCTATCGGCGCTACCTCGACACCCTCGACGATGCCTACCCGGCACTGGAGTGGGGCCTGCGCTGGTGCGAACTGCATGCACCGCGAGACAGCCGTCTGTGTCTGCTGCACCGCGACTACCGCACGGGCAACTACCTGGCCAGCGAGCAGGGGCTGGAAGCGGTGCTGGACTGGGAATTCACCGGCTGGGGCGACCCTTGCGAGGACCTCGGCTGGTTTACCGCCCCGTGCTGGCGGTTCACGCGCCCTGACCTGGAAGCTGGCGGCGTTGGCCAGCTGGCGGACTTCCTGCGTGGCTACCACCAGGTATCGCCACTGTGGGTTGAGCCCCACCAACTGCACTACTGGCAGGTCATGGCGACCCTGCGCTGGGCGGTAATCGCGCTGCAGCAGGGGCAGCGCCATCTGTCCGGCGAAGAGCCTTCCCTGGAGCTGGCACTGACCGCGCGCCTGCTGCCGGAGCTTGAACTCGACATCCTGAACATGACCGGAGCCGATGCGCCATGACCCAGCCGCACGCCCATCAATTACTTGAAATCGCCCGCCAGACCTTGCTGGAGCAGGTATTGCCGGCTCTGCCCGGCGAGCTGCGCTACCCGACGCTGATGATCGCCAACGCCATGGCCATCGCCGCCCGCGAAAACCGCCTGGGCGCCGTCCTCGGCCTTCAGGAGCAGGCGCACCTGGCCGCGCTGATCGATGCACCGGCCCCTTCATTGCAGGAAGCCCGACGCCAGCTGGCACGGGCGATTCGCCAAGGTCACCACGATACCCCGCACAGCGCTCGCACTCTGGTCGAGACGCTGCGCCAGGTGTCGCTCGACCGGCTGACGATCAGTAACCCCAAGGCCGTGCGCTGAGCGAGGCGCACCCCTGTTTCAAGACCGACAAGCACCAACAAGGACCCTCATGAACTTCACCCTCCCAGACGAACTGCTCGAACTGCAGGCCAGAACCCGCACTTTCATTGCCGAACAGGTCATCCCGTTCGAGAACGACCCACGCCAGGATGGCCACGGCCCCAGCGACGCCCTGCGTCGGGACCTGCAGGCCCGCGCCCAGGCAGCGGGCCTGCTGACGCCCCACGCCAGCCGCGAAATGGGCGGGTTGGGCCTGAGCCATGCAGCCAAGGCCATCGTCTTCGAAGAGGCCGGCTACTCGCCCCTGGGCCCGGTGGCGCTGAACATCCATGCCCCGGACGAAGGCAACATCCACCTGATGGACGTGGTGGCCACCGAAGCGCAAAAGGACCGCTGGCTGCGGCCCTTGGTCCAGGGGCACATGCGCTCGTGCTTCGCCATGACCGAACCGGCGCCGGGCTCGGGGTCAGATCCGTCGATGCTGCGCACCACCGCCACCCGCGATGGCGACGATTACCTTATCAACGGCCGCAAGTGGTTGATCACCGGGGCCGACGGCGCCGGGTTCGCGATCATCATGGCGCGCATGGAGGATGGCTCGGCGACCATGTTCCTGTCCGACATGCAGCGCGAAGGGATCATCCACGAGCGCCAGCTGGATACCCTGGACAGCTGCTTCACCGGCGGCCACGGGCAACTGCGTTTCGACAACCTGCGGGTACCGGCCAGCGATGTGCTGGGCGAGATCGGCAAGGGCTTCCGCTATGCCCAGGTACGCCTGGCCCCGGCGCGCCTGACCCACTGCATGCGCTGGCTCGGTGCCGCGCGACGGGCCCATGACATCGCCTGTGACTACGCACGCACCCGCGATGCGTTCGGCAAGCCGCTGGGTGAGCATCAGGGCGTAGGCTTCATGCTGGCCGACAACATGATGGACCTGCATGTGGTGCGCCTGGCGGTCTGGCACTGCGCCTGGGTGCTCGACCAAGGCCAGCGCGCCAATGTCGATTCGAGCATGGCCAAGGTGATCAGCGCCGAGGCGCTGTGGCGGGTGGTCGATCGCTGCGTGCAGGTGCTGGGCGGGCGTGGCGTGACCGGGGAGACCGTGGTGGAGCGGATCTTCCGCGACATTCGCCCGTTCCGCATCTACGACGGCCCAAGCGAAGTGCACCGCATGAGCCTGGCGAAGAAACTCCTCGACCAGCGCCCGGGAGCCCACTGATGCAGCCGACTGTTGCCCGACTGTTCGCCCTTGATGGGCGGCGCGCCCTGGTGACCGGCGCCTCCAGCGGCCTTGGCCGACATTTCGCCACTACCCTGGCGGCGGCCGGTGCCGAGGTGGTGGTGACGGCCAGGCGCCTGGGGCCGCTGCAGAGCCTGGTCGAGTCTATCGAGCTGGCCGGTGGTCGCGCGCGGGCCCTGGCCCTGGATGTGACCTGCCGCGACGATGTATGCCGGGTGCTCGATGCCGCCGGCCCGCTGGATGTGCTGGTCAACAACGCCGGGGTGAGCGACAGCCAGCCGCTGCTGGCCTGTGACGACCAGAGCTGGGACCGGGTGCTCGACACCAACCTGAAGGGGGCCTGGACCGTGGCCCAGGAGTGCGCCCGGCGGATGGTCGCTGCGGGGCAGGGCGGCAGCCTGATCAATGTGACCTCGATCCTCGCCAGCCGTGTGGCAGGTGCCGTCGGCCCTTATCTCGCGGCCAAGGCCGGGCTTGCCCACCTGACTCGCGCCATGGCCCTGGAACTGGCGCGCCATGGCATCCGGGTGAACGCCTTGGCGCCGGGCTACGTGATGACCGAGCTCAATGATGCCTTCCTGGCCGGCGAGGCCGGAGAGAAGCTGCGCTCGCGTATCCCCAGTCGGCGCTTCAGCCAGCCACAGGACCTGGACGGCGCCTTGCTGTTGCTGGCCAGCGACGCCGGGCGGGCCATGAGCGGCACCGAAATCGTGGTCGATGGCGGGCACCTGTGCAGCAGCCTGTGATCTGACCCGGCCACAACCCTGATGCGAGAACAACAATAAGCAGGAGATGTGTATGTACCTTCAATGCCTGGATAACCTGTCGATGGGGTGTCAGTGATGATTCACCCAACCTTCGAGCATGAGCTTGCCCCCAACGAAGCCAACCATGTGCCCCTTTCACCGTTGTCGTTCCTCAAACGCGCCGCCCAGGTGTACCCGCAGCGTGATGCCGTGGTGTACGGCGAGCGGCGCTACAGCTACCAGCAGCTGCATAAGCGCAGCCGTGCCCTGGCCAGTGCGCTGGAGCGGGTCGGCGTGCAGCCGGGCGAGCGGGTGGCGATACTCGCGCCGAACATCCCTGAAATGCTCGAGGCGCACTATGGCGTGCCCGGTGCGGGCGCCGTGCTGGTGTGCATCAATATCCGCCTGGAGGCGCGCAGCATCGCTTTCATCCTGCGTCATTGCGCGGCCAAGGTGCTGATCTGCGATCGTGAGTTTGGCGCGGTGGTGCAACAGGCACTGGCCATGCTCGACACGCCTCCATTGCTGGTAGCCATCGACGATGACGCGTCCGAGCCGGGCGAGCTGGCCGATGACCTGGAGTACGAGGCATTCCTGGCCCAGGGCGATCCGGCCAGGCCGCTGAGCGCGCCTCAGAATGAATGGCAATCGATCGCCATCAACTATACCTCTGGCACCACCGGCGACCCCAAGGGCGTGGTGCTGCATCACCGTGGCGCCTACCTCAATGCCTGCGCCGGGGCGCTGATCTTCCAGCTGGGGCCGCGCAGCGTCTACCTGTGGACCTTGCCGATGTTCCACTGCAACGGTTGGAGCCACACCTGGGCGGTGACCTTGTCCGGGGGCACCCATGTGTGCCTGCGCAAGGTCCAGCCCGAAGCGATCCACACCGCGATCGCCGTGCATGGTGTGACCCATTTGAGCGCCGCGCCGGTGGTGATGTCGATGCTGATCCACGCCGAGCACGCCGGCGCGCCGGGCGGGCCGGTATCGGTGATCACCGGCGGCGCCGCGCCGCCCAGCGCGGTGATCGCGGCGATGGAAGCACGCGGCTTCAGCATCACCCATGCCTATGGCATGACCGAAAGCTACGGCCCCAGCACACTGTGCCTGTGGCAGCCGGGCGTCGACGAATTGCCTCTGAAGGCTCGCGCCCGGTTCATGAGCCGCCAGGGCGTCGCCCACCCGATGCTTGAAGAGGCTACGGTGCTGGATACCGACACCGGCCGTCCGGTCCCGGCCGACGGCCTTACCCTTGGCGAGCTGGTGGTGCGCGGCAACACCGTGATGAAAGGTTACCTGCACAATCCAGAGGCCACCCGGGCCGCATTGGCCAATGGCTGGCTGCACACGGGCGACCTGGCCGTGCTGCACCCGGACGGCTATGTGGAAATCAAGGACCGGGCCAAGGACATCATCATTTCCGGCGGCGAGAACATCAGCTCGCTGGAGATCGAAGAAGTGCTGTACCAGCACCCTGAGGTGGTCGAGGCCGCAGTGGTGGCGCGCCCGGATTCGCGCTGGGGCGAGACACCCCATGCGTTTGTCACCCTGCGCTCGAATGGGCTCGCCACGGTCACGGAAGGCGACCTGATCCGCTGGTGCCGTGAACGTCTGGCGCATTTCAAGGCTCCGCGACATGTGTCGCTCACGGAACTGCCCAAGACCGCCACCGGCAAGATCCAGAAGTTCGTCCTGCGTGAGTGGGCCCGGCAACAGGAGGCGCCGACCGCCGACGCCGAGCACTGATCGAGCTGTAACACCTGCACATCCCATAACAACAAGTACATTGACCGAGGTGTCTCATGTCCAGCCTGTTATATGCGCGTGTTCGCGCCAGTGCCCAGTTCCAGCAACTGGTGGCGCGCAGAAACCGCTTCACCCTGAGCCTGTTCCTGCTGATCCTGACCACGTTCTATGGCTACATCGCGTTGGTGTCGCTCTGGCCCGAGCTGATCGCCAGGCGGCTGACCGAGGGGTCGAACATGACTTTCGGCGTCGCGGCCGGCGCCTTCCTGTTCGTGTTCTTCTGCGCGTTGTCGGCGTTCTATGTGTACCGGGCCAATGGCGAGTTCGATCGCCTGACGCAGGCGCTGGTCGCCGGACTGGAAGGGGAGCAGGGCGCATGAAGAAACTACTGCCTCTGGCTTTGTTGCTGCACTCGGGCCTGTCGCTGGCTTCACCTGCGCTCGACGCGGGCCAGCGTCAGCCGCTCAATCTGCATGCCATAGGCATGTTCATGGTGTTCGTGTTGTTCACGCTGTGCATCACCTGGTGGGCAGCGCGGCGCACCCGCTCGACGGCGGACTTCTACAGCGCCGGTGGCGGCATACTGGGCTGGCAGAATGGCCTGGCGCTGGCCGGTGACTATATGTCCGCCTCGACGCTGCTGGGGATCACCGCGCTCATCTACACCTCCGGCATGGATGGTTACATTTACCTCATCGCCTTCTTCGCAGGCTGGCCGGTGTTGCTGCTGTTGATGACCGAGCGACTGCGCAACCTGGGCCGCTTCACCTTCGCCGACATCACCTCGTACCGCCTCGACCAAGGCAAGGTGCGCACCATGGCCGCTATCGGCTCGCTGACCGTGGTGTGTTTCTATCTGGTGGCGCAGATGGTCGGGGCTGGGCAGTTGATCAGGCTGCTGTTCGGCCTGGACTACCACATCGCCTTGGTGATCGTCGGTGCGCTGATGATGCTGTATGTGACCTTCGGCGGCATGGTGGCCACCACCTGGGTGCAGATCATCAAGGCGTTCCTGCTGTTGGTCGGCGGGTCGCTGGTGCTGTTCCTGGCGATGCGCGAGTTCGACTTCAGCTATGACACACTGGTCAGCAAGGCCATGGACACCCATGCCCTGGGCGAACGCCTGCTGGCGCCCGGCAGCCTGTTGGCCGACCCATTGACCGCGCTGTCGCTGAGCCTGGGGCTGGTGTTCGGCACCGCCGGGCTACCGCATATCCTGATGCGCTTCTTCACTGTCAGCGATGCCCGGGAGGCGCGCAAGTCGGTGCTCTATGCCACCGGGTTCATCGGCTACTTCTTCAACGTCATTTTCCTGCTGGGCCTGGCGTCGATCGTGATCGTCAGTCAGCAGCCGCAATTCTTCGAGGGCGGGGAGGTGGGTGGCAAGTTGCTGGGCGGGGGCAACATGGTGGTCATGCACCTGGCCCAGGCCGTTGGCGGCAACCTGCTGCTGGGTTTCTTGTCTGCAGTGACCTTCGCCACCATCCTGGCTGTGGTTTCAGGCCTGGCTCTGGCCGGGGCGTCCGCCATCGCCCATGACCTGTATGCGCGGGTGATCATGAAAGGCGCGGCCAGCGAGCGGCAGGAACTGCGGGTGACCAAGCTGGCTACCCTGGGCCTTGGGTTGGTGGCGGTAGCCTTGGGTATGGTATTCGAAAACATCAACGTGGCGTTCATGGTTGCGCTGGCCTTTGGTATTGCCGCTTCGGCCAACTTCCCGGTGCTGTTCCTGTCGATGTTCTGGTCGGGGCTGACTACCCGTGGTGCGTTGGCCGGTGGCTACGTCGGGTTGCTCAGTGCCATGGGCTTCGTGGTGTTTTCCAAGCTGGTGTGGGTGGATGTGTTGAACTTCGCCGAGCCGCTGTTCCCCTATACACAGCCTGCGCTGTTCTCCATGCCGCTGGCGTTTTTGCTGGCTTACGCGGTTTCCCGGCTGGACCGGACGGCACGGGCCAAGGCGGAAAGGGCGGCTTTCGCCGACCAGTTCGTACGGGGCCAGACCGGCCTCGGTGCCAGCGGTGCAGTCGATCATTGACCTAAAACGGCCGCTGGCGGATGAGTGCCTGCGGCCGCGTTCCCTGCTTGGTACCCCCTTGCCCTGGCTCCTGTTCACGGGCGCATGACTTGGTAGTGGCCACGATGTCCTGGTCGCCGTAGCCCATCGCGGCCGCGCGCTGCACAACCTTGCACACCGGGTCGAAGACCCGCACGCCGTTGCATACGATGGGCCTGCGTGCGGCACCTGCATCGATACAGGCCGCACAGCAGGCCCCTGCATTTACTGGCGCAGCGCTGCCGCGACCGATTCACCAAAGGCTTTCAGGCCTTCCTCCAGTTGGTCGGTCGGGGTATTCACCGGTGGCATCAGCTTGATGATTTCGCCGTTCGGTCCGCAGCGGTCGACCAGTACGCCCGCTTGCAGTACGCGCTGCTGGGCATCTTTGGCCAAGGCCACGTTGCCGCGGCCGAAATCGATGCCGGCGATCATGCCGCGCGAGCGTGCGGACGCCACGCCCGGGATCTCTGCGAAACCGGCAACCGCACGGGTCATGGCCGCGCTGTTGTCGGCCAGCAGCTTCAAGAACTGCTCGTCGCGCCAATAGCCGAGCGCGATCTGCGCGGTCAGGAAGGCCAGCTGGTTGCCGCGGAAGGTGCCGATGTGATCGCCTGGTTCCCAGGCATCCAGCCCGGCGCGGATCAACACGATCGCCATCGGCAGGCCAAAGCCGCCGATGGATTTCGCGCAGGTGATCAGGTCCGGCACGATCCCGGAGCGCTCGAAACCGAAGAAATCGCCCGTGCGGCCACAGCCGGCCTGGATCTCGTCGCAGATGAGCACGACGCCGTGATCGCGGGTCCATTGGCGCAAGCGCTGCAACCACAGGTTGGAAGCCGGGTAGACACCGGCCTGGATCTGCACCGACTCGACGATCACGGCGGCCGGCAGTTCCGATCCGCTGCCCTGGTCGTTGGCCAGGCGCTCAAGGAAACCAATGCTGTCGAACTCACCGTAAGGGCTGTCTTCGTACGGTACGAACACCACGTCGTTGGACAGCCCGGGGCCTCGGCGGGTCCGGTTGCCGGTGACCGCCAGGGCGCCGGCCGTCATGCCGTGGTAGGCCCCGTAGAAGGAGACGACCTTGGTGCGCCCCGTCACCTTGCGCGCCAGCTTCAATGCCGCCTCGACAGCGTCGGCGCCGGTCGGGCCGCTGAACTGCACTTTGTAGTCCCAGCCGCGTGGCTGGAACAGGTCACGTTCGATCGACTCCAGGAACTGGCGCTTGGTGGTGGTGTGCAGATCGAGGGCGTGGGTCACGCCGTTGGCCGACAGGTAGGCGATCAAGGCATCGCGCATGCGCGGGTCGTTGTGGCCATAGTTCAGGGCGCCTGCGCCGGCGAAGAAGTCCAGGTACTCGCGGCCATCTTCGCCGCGGATCTTGCTGCCCTGGGCGGTATCGAACACCAGCGGCAAGTCGCGGCAGTACATCCGCACATTGGACTCGAGCCTTTCGAACGTTTCGATGTTGTTCATGCATAACCTCTGGCAATGATGGGGTGTCGTGGGGCGTCAGTGCTTGAACATCACGTGGCGGACCACGGTGTAGTCTTCCAGGCCGTACATGGACAGGTCCTTGCCGTACCCCGACAGCTTCACGCCGCCATGGGGCATTTCGCTCACCAGCATGAAGTGGGTGTTGACCCAGGTGCAGCCGTATTGCAGGCGGGCGGCCAGGCGATGTGCCCGCCCCACGTCGGCGGTCCACACCGAAGAGGCCAGGCCGTAGTCCGACTCATTGGCCCACGCCAGTACCTGGGCCTCGTCCTCGAAGGAAGAGACCGTAACCACCGGCCCGAAGATTTCACGGCACACCACCTCGTCTTCCTGGCGGGTGCCGGCCAGGACCGTGGGCTCGAAGAAGAACCCGCCCCCTGAGGCGCGCTTGCCGCCGGTGACGACCTCGATATGGGGCAGCTCCCGGGCACGGTTGACGAAGCCCTCGACACGCTGCAGATGCTCTTGGGTGATCAGCGGGCCCATTTCGGTTGCCGGGTCATCCTGCAACCCGCATTTGATGCTGGACACGGCTTGGCCAAGCTTGCGAACGAATTCCGGGTAGACCTCCTTCTGCACATAGAGGCGACACGCGGCGGTACAGTCCTGGCCGGCGTTGTAGAAGCCGAAGGCGCGGATGCCCTCGACGGCGGCATCGATGTCGGCATCGTCGAAGATAATCACCGGTGCCTTGCCACCGAGCTCCATGTGCATCCGTTTCACGCTGTCGGCCGTGCCTTCGATGATGCGGCTGCCGGTACGCACGGAGCCGGTCAGCGACACCATGCGCACCTGGGCGTGGCTGGTCAGCGGTTCACCTACCGTGGCGCCGCGGCCATGGACGATGTTGACCACACCGGCGGGGAAGATGTCGGCGAGCAGCTCCCCCAGTTTCAAAGTGCTCATCGGGGTGTGCTCGGAGGGTTTCAGGACCACGGTGTTGCCGCCGGCCAAGGCCGGGCCGAGCTTCCATGCCGCCATCAGCAACGGATAGTTCCACGGCGCGATGGAAGCGACGACACCGATCGCGTCGCGGCGGATCATCGAGGTGTGCCCCGGGATGTACTCGCCCGCCGCCGAGCCTTGCAGGCAGCGAACGGCGCCGGCAAAAAAGCGGAACACGTCCGAGACGGCGGGCAGTTCGTCCTGTAGCACGGCTGTGAAGGGTTTGCCGCAGTTATCTGCTTCCAGGCGGGCGAACACCGGTGCCTGGGCGTCGATGCTATCAGCAAGTTTGAGCAGCAGTGCCGCACGGTCCTTGGGTGGCGTTTGCGACCAGGCTTCGAAGGCCGCATCCGCGCACTGCACCGCGGCATTCACCTGGGCACGGCTGGCCTCGTGGGTCTGTACCAGGACGCTGCCCAGGGACGGGTTGTATACCGCCAGCTCGTCGCCTTCGCCGGCCACCAGGGCGCCATTGATCAGGAGCTTTGTTTGCATGTCGATTCTCGTGTTTGAACGGCAAGGCCTGTGGCCTGCCTTGGGATTGTCGTCAGAGGGTTCGATGGAAAGGAGGGGCGCTACGCCAGGGCGTCGGGGACCGGGTTACGGAACAGGCTGGTGCGGCAGGCGAGGTAGACCAGCCCGAGGCCGAGCCAGCAACTGCCCATGATCAGCGCGTCTTTGTCCAGGCTGGCCAGCATCCACCCGGCCGTGACCAGGCCGATGAGCGGGAACGCCACGCCGCGCAGCAACCCGGCCCCGTCCTTGACGCGCGCATCGAAGGTGAGCCGCAAGGCGCACAGGTTGACGGCAGTGAAGGCGAGAAACGCGCCGAAGTTGACCAGGGAGGTCGCGGTGGCGATCGTCAGGCCAAAACCGGCGGTGCCGAACACACCGCACAGCAGGATGTTGAATGCCGGGGTCTTGTAGCGAGGGTGCAGCGCGCCGAACAACCGGCGGGGCAGTTGGTTGTCCCGGCCAAGGGCGTAGAGCAGCCGGCCCACGCTGGCCTGGAACGACATTCCCGCCGCGAAGTGGGCGACGATGATCCCGGCCAGGACCACGGCGAAGAACAGGTCGCCGCCGATCATCCGGGCAATCTCGAAGGCGGCCCCGTCCACCCGTTCGAAGGTGGGGGAGGGGTGCGCCAGGTACATGAAGTACGAGGAACCGACGTAGACCGAGCCGCCGATCAAGGCAACCAGCAGGATGGCGCGCGGTAGCGTGCGGCCAGGGTCGCGGGTTTCCTCGCTCAGGGTGGACAGCGCGTCAAAGCCCAGGAACGAGTACGCGGCAATGGCGGCGCCGGCCATGCTGGTGGCGAAGGGCACGTCCTGGTTGAAGAACGGCTTGGCCGACAGCAACCCGCCAGGGCCGTTGGCAGCTACGATGTAGTGCGCGCACAGGCCGATGAACACGACGATGATGACCAGTTGCACCACCATCAACAGCACGTTGAAGCGGTTGGCCACCTGGATGCCGAGCACATTGAGCAGCGAGGTGGAGACGATGAAGCCGGTGATCCACACCCACTGGGGCACCTCAGGGAACGCCATGTTGAGGTAGCTGGCGCCGAGCAGCCAGATCAGCATCGGGATGAAGAAGTAGTCGAGCAGGGCGGCCCAGCCCACCATGAAACCGAGGTTGGCATTGAGCATCTTGCGGGTGTAGGTGTAGGCCGAACCTGCCACCGGGAACACCCTGACCAGTCGGCCATAGCTCAAGGCCGTGAACACCACGCCGGTGGCTGCAATCAGGTAGGCCATTGCCGTGGTGTTGCCGCTGGCCTGCGTGATCACGCCGTAGGTGCCGAAGACAATCAGCGGGGCCAGGAATGCCAGGCCGAACAGCAGCACGGAAAACGGCCCCAGGGTGCGCCTCAACGAGGCGCCGGAGGTTGACTGACTCATGACGGTGCCCCCTTACGCGACGAAGTGGTAAGCGGTGGTGATGATGTCGTGGTAGGCCGCTACGGACATCGCCTTGGCATTGCTGGCATCCGAGAAGTTTTGCTTGGACTTTTCGGCGATGGTCAGGAAGTCGTCCTCGCGCACGCCCTTGACCTCGGCGAATCGGGGGATGCCCAGCTCCTTGCTCATCTTGAACAGATGGGCCACAGCGGCCTCGGCAGCGTCGACCGGCGACAGCCTGGGGTCGATCCCCAATGCGTAGGCGACCTGGGCATGGCGGACGATATCGGCATCACGGTTGTGGCCGAACACGAAGGGCAGGAAGATCGCGTTGCCCACACCGTGGGGCGTGTCGTACATGCCGCCGATGGCTTCGGAAATGCAGTGCACGCTGCCGACGTCGGCGTTGCCGAAGGCCATGCCGGCGATCAGGCTGGCCACCAGCATCTGCTCCCGGGCCGCCTGGTTGTCGGGCTCCTGCACGGCCGCCTTGAGGTGCTGGCTGATCAGGCGGATGGCATGCAGCGCCAAGCCGTCGCTGATCGGGTTGGCCACGCGGCAGGTGTAGGCTTCGATGGCATGGGTCAGGGCATCCATGCCGGTCGCGGCGGCAATCGACGATGGCAGCGTGTCGGTGATGTGGGAATCGAGCAGGGCCAGTACCGGGCCGATGCGGTAATCCAGCACGTTCATCTTGAAGTGGCGGGCGGTGTCGGTAATCACCGAGAAGCAGGTCACCTCGCTACCGGTGCCGGCCGTGGTGGGAATGGCGACGATAGGCGCAATGGCATGGGTGAGGGTGAACGACCCTTCGTAGTCTTCGATACGGCCGTCGTGGGTGAGCAGCAGGCTGATGGCCTTGGCCGCATCCATCGCGCTGCCGCCTCCCACGGCCAGCAGGCCGTCGATACCCGTGCCCCGATAGCGCTGGGCGGTGTGGTTGATGTCTTCGCTGCGCGGGTTGGCCTGAATGTCCGCCACTTCCTCGTAGGCGATGCCGGCCCTGTCGAGGCTGGCGTAGACGCTGTCCAGCAGGCCTGCGGCCTTGACCCCGGCATCGGTCACGATCAACACGCGGGCCAGGCCGAGTTGCCGCAGGTGTTCACCGGTGCGCTCGCGCAGGCCCGGTTCCATCACGATTTTGCTGGGGAGTAAAAACTTGAATTCCATACGTACCTCTTGCTCAAATTGTTGTCATTGTCGAAAGGGCAGTGGAGGAGCATCCGCGCCTGGCCGTGTTTAACGGCTCGGGCGTGTAATGTGGGCCTGGCGGTTAGGCACGGGCCGGAATGTTGTTGTTTTGGGTCTTGCGTAAACCAGTTGCGAAAAGGGTCCAGCGGAATAAAAAGAGGGGCGACCAAGCGACGGGCCCCTAAAAGAAAATCTGTGCTATCGCATGTGTCCCGTCAGCAGGGACAGCAGCGTGCCCGACAGGCACGTCGGCAAGTCGTGCCCCATCCCGGGCAGCAGCACCAGGTTGGCGCCGCGGATCGCTGACGCCGTGGCAAACCCGCCGTTGGTGGCGACCATGAGGTCTTTGTCGCCATGAATGACCAGCGTGGGGCAGCGAATCCGCTGCAACTCCTGGGTACGGTCACCGGAGTTGATGATCGCGCCGATCTGCCTGGCGGTGCCGAGGTTGCTGGCCTCACCGCCACCGCGCGGCCAGGCCTGCGTGGCATAGTCACGCAAGGACGGCTCGTTCCACTCCAGCCGCGAACCGATCAGCCCCATGATGTCCAGGTAGTCGCGAACGCTTTCGTGCTGGTTGCGCGGTGGGCGGCGCAGTAGCTGGAACAGGGCTTTGAGCGCCGGCTGGCCGACACGCAGCGAACCCGTGGTAGAGAAGATCGAGGTCAGGGTGCGGACGCGTTCGGGGTAACGTGCAGCGAGGGTCTGGGCGATCATGCCGCCCATCGACATCCCCACCACATGTGCCGTTTCCAGCTTCAAGCTGTCCATAAGCCCGATCACGTCGTTGGCCATATCACCCAGGTCATAGCCGGGTGTGCGCTTGCGCAGGAACTGCTGCAGGCTCGTGGGGGGCACCACATCCGTGAAGAACGAGCGGCCCGCGTCACGGTTGTCCAGCGTGATGACCCGCAAGCCTTGCGCGACCAGCCCGTCGATAAGCGGTTGTGGCCAGTAGGTCAGCTGCAGCCCGAGGCCGACGATGAGCACGACTGCCGGGGCGGTTTCGTCGCCATGGCTGCGATAGCAGAGCTTGCGCGTGCCCGCCAGCTCGCAGAAGCGGTCGGTGCTCATCGGCGGCTACCTTGCTGCTGCAATTGAACATCGGCGTGCGAGTGCGCATTGGGTACTGCAGTGAACTTCAGGCACTTGTCGGCCACTGTGCCGCGGCGCAGCAGTTTGACGTCCCGGAAGTAATCCATCGACATCACCCAGGGTTCGCACGGGCCCTGGCGCGGCATGCTGTCCAACGCGCGCTGCACGTACCCGGCACCAAAGTCGAGCAAGGGGCGGGTTTCGATGCCATCCGGCGCCCGGGGTTCGCAGACGTTGTAGCCTTCGCGCTCCATCAAACCCAGCAAGCGGCAGAAGTGGTCGCACAGCAGGCAGACTTTCAGGGTCCAGGACGAGTTGGTGTAGCCCACTGCGAACGCGAAATTGGGTACGCCGGAAAGCATCATGCCTTTGTAGGCCAGGGTCTCGCTCAACACCACCGGCTTGCCGTCCTTGTGCAGGCTGATGCCACCGAAAAGTTGCACGTTCAGCCCCGTGGCGGTGACGATGATGTCGGCCTTGAGCATCTTGCCTGACTTGAGCAATACACCGAACTCGGTGAACCGCTCAATATGATCGGTGACGATATCGGCTTTGCCCGCGCTGATGGCTTTGAACAGATCGCCTTCGGGCACCGAGCACAGGCGCTGGTCCCAAGGGTTGTAGGGCGGGTTGAAATGCTCGTCGACCGGGTAGTCTTTTGGCAGCTCCTTGCGGGTCAGCCACAGCAGCAGTTTTTTTGAAAGCTTGGGGAAGCGCTGGCAGAAGCCCCAGAAAGCCAGGGTGATCTTGGCGTTCTTGTAGCGCGTCAGGGAATAGGCGGTTTGCGCGGGCAGGATCTTGCGCAGGAACGCTGCCACCCCATCATTGGCCGGCTGGTTGATGATGTATGAGGGCGTGCGCTGCAGCATGGTGATGCTGGCGACCTTGTCGGCCATGGCCGGAATCAGGGTTACCGCAGTTGCGCCACTGCCGATGACCACGACGCGCTTGCCGCTGTAGTCGAGGTTTTCCGGCCAGTGTTGCGGATGGATGATCTGGCCTTTGAACTGTTCCGAGCCCTCGAAGCGAGGGGTGAAACCTTGGTCGTAGCGGTAGTAGCCACCTGCGCTGAACAGCCAGCGGCACTCGAGGGTGCGCACCTGCGCCGTTTGACCCTCTTCGATGCGCACCGCCCACAGGCCCTTTTCACTTTGCCAGTTGGCCGAGACGACTTTCTGCTGGTACTGGATGAAGGGGGCCAACTGGTGCTCGTCGATGGCTTCGCCCAGGTACTCGAGAATATCCGCGGCGTCCGCCAGCGACTTGGCCTTGGTCCAAGGCTTGAAGTCGAAGCCGAAGGTGTACAGGTCCGAGTCGGAGCGGATGCCGGGGTAACGGAACAGGTCCCAGGTACCCCCCATGCGCTCGCGGGACTCGAGAATGGCAAAGGTCTTGTTCGGTTGATTGCGTCGCAGGTAGGCCGCCGCGCCAATGCCAGACACACCGGCCCCAATGATCAAAATATCGAGCGGCTCAACCGGAAGAGCAGTGTGAGAGGACATCTCGCCTCCTGATTATTGTGTTATAGAGACTGATCTTATGACTTGATCAAGTGACCAGAATAGGGCGGCCAACAATGCGCGACAAGGTGCAAAATGCACCAGGGCGCCATCGTTTTAGGATGATTTGCACATTCGTGGGCGGCGGAGCGCTGACTTTCGGGATGTCCCGGGACCCCGTTGAATCAGAGATTTACGATTTGTTCCATGAGGGGTGGATGTAGTCGCGGGCAGGGCGGTGAGCGGCATGCTCGCTGGTGAATTGTCACAAACCTCTCGGATGCGCCGCGCCTGGTTGCAGCACAGCGCATCCGCAAGGTGCCTCAGTAACTGGCCACCAGCAGCTTGACCGCCTGGCAGGCCGTGTCGGTTTCGGCCTCCAGGCGCGCGCGGTCGCCGTGGGCGGACCAGGCGAGCATCAAGCCGTCGAACAGGTTGATCAGTAAGCGGCTGATGGTGGTCAGTGCGGTTTGATCCAGCGCGCCGTCGGTGACTTTCACGATGGCCTGCTGGGCCGCGTCGAGGGAAACGGCATAGATCTTGGTCGCCATCTGCGGGTTGTTGCGCAGGTTCCAGCAAAACAGTTCGAACTGGGTGGTGGCCATTTCCGGGTGAGCCGTGAACCAGTTGACCAACTGGCGCAACATCTCGCCCACCGATTCCGCTGCCGTGGCGCCTGTGGGCACGTGTTGCAACGATTGTTGCGGCATGTTGATCAAGGACTCGTAGACCGCATAAAACAACTCGTCCTTGGTGTGGAAGACATAGTGCAACGACGCCAGAGGCGAGTCTGCCGCCGCTGCGATACGCCGGGTGGTGGCGTTGGCCACGCCATGTTCCGCGATCACCTTGACGGTGGCCTCGATGAAGTCCTGCCTGCGCTCTTCAGCGCCAATCCGAGCCATTGAGTTCTCCCTATTCGGTAGTGCCGCCAGCCCTTGGTCGGGTGTCGGCGGTGACGAATGCTATCGCAAGGTCATGTCTGGATCCATGCGTCGATGCAATCCCATGCCCTAGGGATAGCACAGCACGAAAATTAGTTTAATCAAACGACTTGATCAGCTGACCATGTTCGGTAATGATGAGTTCTCCACCGTGGCATCGCTGGACGAAGGTCGCGAACACTGTGGTTGGCACCGGTGGGCTAAGCCGGGTGGCCGAGGCTCACTGGACAGAACAACGACAAAACCAGACAGGTAGAACGCAGATGGATACACGAAAACTCTCGACGGTCGGCAGCGATGCCTCGGTCGAGCAAGTGGTGGAGATCATCCGGCGTGACGGTGGGGTCATCATTTCCGACTTCGTCTCGCCCGCCACACTGAAGTCCCTCACCGAAGAGCTGGACACCTACTTGAAGGCCACGCCTTGCGGTGTCGACCCCTACTTCGCAGGCACGCAGACCCGGCGTGTCGCCCGTATCATCGGGCGCAGCGACACGGCGGTGGATGTGGCGCTGAACCCGCTGTTCATCGGCGCGGCCCGGCAGATCCTGCAGACACCTACTCACGTCTGGGTAGGGAGCGACCGCATGGAGATCGCGCCTGATATTCAACTCAGCATTACCCAGGCCATCCAGATCGGGCCGGGCCAAGGCCTCCAGCCCCTGCACCGTGACGATGCGACTTCGCTGTGGCGCCACCCCCAGTACGGGCGTGAGGCGCGGCTGCAGATGATGCTGGCCATCTCGGATTTCACCGAAGAGAACGGTGCGACCCGGGTCATCCCCGGTAGTCATCTGTGGGATGACGAGCGTATGCCGACTCAGGAAGAGACTGTTGCCGCGCAAATGAAGGCCGGCTCGGTGTTGCTCTGGATGGGGTCGCTGTATCACGGCGGCGGTGCCAACACGTCCGACGCTCCACGCACCGGCCTGACGATGGCCTACGACCTGGCCTTCCTGCGCCTTGAAGAGAATCACTTCCTGTCCATTCCCATTGAGCGCGTGCGCCAGTTGCCTGCAGAAATGCAACGCCTGCTGGGCTGGAGTGCGAGCTCCACATTGCTGGGGTGGGTGGAAATCGATGGCCAGATGCGCGACCCGCAAGAGTTGCTGGGCATGGCGGACTTCACCGAACCGGGCAAAGGGTTCTGACGCTTCTGGGCCGCCATGTGGCGGCTCAGGGGGCAAGCCACAGTCGATTTTCCGGGAGCCATGTAGATGAATGCGTTGAACAAAGCAGCCCAGGGCAATGCAGCACCGTTGACGTTTCGTAGCCTGGGTGGATGGGTGGAGCGGCCAGGCGATTTGCAGCCGACGCTCCAAGGGCAGGCGCAGGCCGATGTCATCGTGGTCGGCGCCGGCTTTGCCGGCCTGTCGACCGCGTTGGAGCTGAGGGCGCTCGGCGCGGATGTCATCGTGCTGGAACAGGAGTTCGCCGGCTTCGGGGCCAGTGGCCGCAATGCGGGCTACCTGCTGGGCAGCATGGGGATTGAGTACGATATGTTCGTCAAGCGCGTGGGCATGGAGCAGGCAACGCAATTCGTCAGGTTCTATGACGAGGCTGTGCCCTACGTGGAAGGCCGATTCAAGACGCTGGGTATCGACTGCGACTACAACCCTTCGGGCGTGCTCCGGGCATGTGTTCATCCCAGCCAGGAGAAGCGCTTGCTGCAAAGCATGGCGCTGGGTCGCAAGCTGGGGGCGGTGAGCCGCTTTGTGGACGGTGTCGAGATGCGCGCGCGGGGTATCCCCCCCGCCTTTCTATTTGCCGCCGAGCAGTGTGGCGGCACCTTGAACCCAGGTAAGTACGTCGCCGGCCTGAGGCGTGCGGCCATCGAGGCAGGGGTGAAGCTTTACGAGCGCACACCGCTGCAGTCCTTCAGCGAAGGGCCGGTCATTACCTGCAAAACCGCGCAGGGCAGTGCAAGCGCCCCGGTGATGGTGCTGGCAACCAACGCCTATACGCCGCAGTTGGGGGTGTTGCGCAACAAGGTCGCGGCGATTCGGGTGTCGGCAATCGAAACTCAACCGTTGTCGACGCAGCAGTTGGCTGATCTGGGCTGGCAAGGACGGGAAGGGATCATCACCCCGCATTACACCATGGAGAGCCACCGCCTGACGGCGCACGGCACGATGGTACTGACCGTCAAGAAACTCGGTTATGCCTACGGTTCGAACACGCCCAATATCCCTGACCATACCGCCTACGCGGCATTGGCCCAGGTGCTGCGCGAGCGCTATCCGGCACTGCAAGGCCTTGGTGTGAAGCACTGTTGGAGTGGTTATGTCAGTGGCGCCTACGACTTCCTGCCGGTGATCGGCACCATGGGCGCGACACAGAATATTTACTACGCCACTGGCTGCTCGGGCCACGGACTGGGCACTCAATCCTTGATCGGGAAGCTCTTTGCCGAGCAAATCAACGGCAAGGCGCCTGAACTGCTGGCGGCATTGCAACACAAAACGCCCTCCATGTTGCCTGAACCCTTGCAATGGTGCGTCATCCACTCTGGCTTTGCGGCAGCCAAGTTGCTGGATGACTGGACCGATAGAAAAGTGCGTAAAAGCAACGCCAATAAGGGCTGATTGCATTTGCTGTGCTTGTTCTATGCCCGGCATTTTAAAACTACGGCGCGCCCCTTTTGACAGAGGCTGTTATTGTGGAACTCATAGACGTATTCGCGTTGATCTCATGCGTGTTGCTGGTGGTGTGTGGCTTGGGTTATGGCACAGCATTTATCAGGCGCAAAAATTATCTGCTGGGTGTGGAGTTCTTGATTGTGGGTATTTCTGCAACGAACTTTACGGCGTTTATCGCGACGGGGTGGCAGGCTAATTATAATATTGCCATTTTTCTCGATGCGTTTTCCCGCGGGGTCGGCGTGCCGATTATTGTCACACTCGGTTTGATGGCCGTGACGCATAATTACAAACCGTCGCCGACGAAGGATGTCCTATTGTTTTTGGCGGCTTTTATTTCTACGGCTATCTATTTCATGTCGTCGGTATTCAAAGCCTGGCTTCCCTATTTCTATGTACTGATGTGGTTGCTCGCCACGCTGTACCTGCTCTACTTCATGTGGCGGCTGGCGCGGGCGGGCGAGTTTCGGCACGCGCTGGCCACGCTCCTGGGCGCGGTCGCGGGGCTGACCATAGCGCTACGGTACGATTTCTTCCCGATTCCGGGGGATGAGACGAAGATGATATTCATGACCAGCGCGTTTCTGGTCTGGTCTTATTCCATGGCCCAGTTGTTCTATGCCTACCGTGCACTTCAGCGTTCCACTAAAGCTTCCGCCCAGGCCATGTCTCACTCCAATTGATATCAGCAGCAGCACCCTATCTTTTTGAAGATGGTTTCCGTGTGTGCAGGGTATGTTTTTCGGGACTCGCGGTTACTCCATGGCGGGCCGTAGGCCTGCTTTTTTGCCGCCCCTCGGGGCGGTTTTTTTATGGGTGATCCATTCGTATTGATAATGAGCCTGGATAAGCGGCGTGCCTAGGGTGTGCGGGCGCGCTAGTTGGCGAAGTGTTCAGGCGGTGCATTATAAACGAGCATCTTTCGGTAACACATGTTTCCTTAATTCCCAGTAAAGGGCAGGCGCCTGGCACGTAATAAACGACAACCAATGTTAACTAGCTGATTTACCTGATGTAATCCACCTGTCAAGCATTATGGCATGTGGTTTGCGTGTTGATCATCCGACATGGTCAGATGACCATGTCGGATGATCAAGATGTGCCAGGCACCGATTTTTCCGCCCGGAAAGATCGAGCAGCCGGCCCAAGCCCTATGTTCGAGGAACCCCTTATGAAAGAAGTCACTGCACGGCCGGAAGGTGAAGTTTCCGCCCGCCGTATTTTCAGGCAGCTGCTGGTTACCCTGGCGGCATCGGCCGCCATCTGTTCGGTGCAGGCCGCGCCCCAGGGGGCCGAGGCGCTGGGTTCGAAGCTGACGCCACTGGGCGGGGAGGTCGCCGCCAGCCCAAGCGGCGATATTCCAGCTTGGACAGCGCCGGGGCCGCAAGGGGCGGGCTGGAGCTATGGCCAGGTACGAGGGGAGCATTGGAAATTCAAGGGCGACAAACCTCTGTACAGCATCGACTCGAGCAATGTGGCGCAGCACGCGAGCAAGCTTGCTCCCGCCCAGCTGGAACTGTTCAAGAAGATTCCGGGCTACCGGATGGACGTCTACCCGACCCGCCGCACCTGCGACGCGCCGAATTTCGTGGCGCAGAACACTCGGCAGAACGTGGGTTTCGCCAAACTCGATGGCACAGGACTGGCGCTGGAGGAAGCCCATTTGCCGGGTGCGCCGTTCCCTTTGCCGAGCAGCGGCGCCGAGGTGATGTGGAACATGAAGATGCGCTACCGCGGCGTTGGCGTTGAACTGCCAAAAAGCATCTCGGGCATTTCCCCGCGCAAAGGCGGGGAGTGGCTGCGCCAGTCCACCGACCTCATCTTCTATACGCCCTGGGGCAAAAAGGGCAGCACGCTGTTCTCATCCGTTGGCCGTCTGGAGAACGCCGGTTTCTTCAGTTACCTGGAGCCCGCCGCACTGGCCGGCCAGGCTGCAGTGCAGACGGCCGTGGCCGGCGAGCAGGCGACGACTTTCTACTACTTCCCCGGCCAGCGGCGCGTGCGGCGCATGCCGTCGTATTCCTACGACGCGCCGCAGATCGGGCTGGATAACCAGTACAACGTCGACGAGGCGAATGTGTTCTTCGGCACCATGGACCGCTTCGACTGGAAACTGGTCGGCAAGCAGGAGCTGCTGGTGCCGTACAACGCCTTCGGCGCCTATGACACCAGCGCCAAGGCAGAGACCTTCGCGGGCAACGATTCGCTTGCGCCGCAGTCGCGCCGCTACGAGCTGCACCGCGTCTGGGTGGTCGAGGCCAAGGTCCGCGAGGGCATGCGCCACCAAGCGCCCAAGCGCATGTTCTACATCGATGAGGACAGCTGGAACCCCCTGCTGGCTGTCGACTACGACAAGCAAGGGCAGATCTGGAAGGTGCGTGAAGGCTTCTCTATCCCCGTGTACGAGACAGGTGCTTGCGATGTGCAGGCCCAGGTCCAGTACAACCTGGTCGATGGCCGTTATCTGTTCGACATGAGCTCGATCGGCGCGGGCAAGCACGATATCCGCTGGCTCACCGAGGACGGTAGCAGCCCCCGCCTCAAACGCGATTTCTTCACCTCCGACAACCTGCGAGCCATCAGCGAACGCTAAAACGACGTCAGATCGAGAGCCAGCATGAAAAAAATAATTAGCAAAGCATCAGGCCTTGTCATCGTGTGCGCGACCCCATTGGCAATGGGGTTCACCTTCGAAACCGAAACCCTTCATGGCTCGTTCGACTCCACCATCACCGCAGGCATGGGCCTGCGTACCGAGTCGCGCGGCTGCAACCTGATCAACCAGGGACCGACCGGGCACAATGTGCCCTCCGGCTGCCTGGCGCAGAGCTCGGGCGTGGCGGATCAGGGCGACCTGAACTACGACCGCGGCGATATGTTCACCAACTACCTCAAGGGCACCCACGAGCTGTTGCTGAAGATGCCCGAGGACGTCACCTTCATGGCGCGTGGCACCTGGATCCGCGACTTCGCCGCCACCGATACCACCGGCACGCTGTCGTTCAACACCCCTGAGAGTGTCGGCAGCAACGGGCTCAGCGACAATGCCCGTGACGACCTCGCTTTCAAGGCACGTCTGCTGGACCTCTGGGTGAGCAAAAGCTTCGACGTGGACGGGCAGCGGGTACGGGCGCGCTTGGGCAATCAGGTGATCAACTGGGGCGAGAGCCTGTTCGTGGCGGGCGGTATCAACAACACCAATGCCTACGACTATCAGGCCTTGGCGCGCCCCGGCGTGCAGCTCAAGGAGGCCGTGTTGCCGGCACCGATGCTCAGTGTTGCCTCGGGCCTGGGTGCTGGGGTCAATGTCGAGGCCTACTACCAGTTCCGCTGGAACAAGAGCGAGCTGCCGCCAGTGGGCAGCTACTGGTCCACCACCAACGCCCTCGGCGAGGGCAGGGGAGACTACGGGTACTCTGAGAAAAAGGCCAAGGACAGCGGCCAGTGGGGGCTTTCGCTGCGTTGGCAACCCGAGGACAGCGACGTTAACTATGGCTTCTATGTGATGCGCTATCACGACAAGTTGCCGTCTTTGCGCGTGGATATTCTTGACCCGGACACCTTCGCGGCGGCACCGACTTGGCGCTACCAGGAAGACCGGATGATGTACGGCATCAGCGCCAACATGCCGATCGGCGACTGGGCGGTGGGGACGGAGCTTTCGTACCGGCCGAAGGATTCGGTCATGCTCAACCCGGTCGTCGACCTGTGTGCGAGCAATGACGGCAAGTGCTGGAAGGACGAAAAGAAATTCCAGTGGCACCTGACCGGCCTGTACAGCTTCACACCGTCCAACTCCCCCACGCTGCTCGATTTCAGCGGGGCCAGCTCGGGCACCTTGGTGACCGAGCTGGTGGTCATCAGGTACCCGGGGCTGCATGACGAAGTGAATGGCGAGCCATTGGCTGCGGGGCTCAATACCTGGCAGCTGGACCCTGCAACCGCGCCGAAGCCGCGAGGCGACAAGACCTCATCGGGTATCAACCTGGATTTCAGCATGACCTACGACGGCACATTGTTGCCGGGCTGGCAGGTCACCCCGGGCATCTTCTACGCGCGGTCGCTAGGCGGGCGCACGCCGAACCTCACTGCCACCTTCACCGAAGATGCGAGCAGCATGAACCTGTACCTGAACTTCGTGCGCAACCCGGCCAGTTGGCAGATTTCCCTCAACTACGCCAAGTTCATGGGCGGCGATACCCCTTACGACCAGCTGTACCGTGACCGCGATTATGTCGGCGTCGCGATCTCCCGCACCTTGTGAGGCCTGCCGTGAACGGTTCCGTGAAACTCACTGAAATCCAGGCGCGAGGCGTGCTGCCGCGCGTCGAGCGTGTCCTGTTCGGGCATCGTCGGCTGGTGCTGGCGAGCCTGGCCGTGTTCACCCTGGTCATGGCGTGGTTCGCTGTGCAGCTGCGCATGGATGCCGGCTTCGAAAAGCAGCTGCCGGTCGGCCATGAATACATCGACACATTCCAGATGTACCGCAATGACCTGATGGGCGCCAACCGGCTGACCCTCGTGGTGAGGTCGCGCACAGGTGATATCTGGAGCGCCCCAGGCCTGAAGCGGCTGTATGACGTGACCCAGGCGGTGAGCTTCCTGCCAGGGGTTTCCCGCAGCAGTGTGCGTTCGTTGTGGACGCCCAATGCCTTCGTCAACGAGATCACCGAAGAAGGTTTTCGCGCCGATCCGTTGGTGCCGGGAACGGTTTCTCCCGAGCACTTGAACGACCAGGTCATCGCGGCGATCGCCAGCTCCACCTCGCAAGGGGGCTTTATTGGCACGCTGGTGTCCCGTGACCAGCGCAGTGCGATGATCACGGCGGAGCTCAATGAGTATGAGGCCGATGGCACCCACCTTGATTATGTCGCGTTCAATCATCGGCTGGAGCAAGCGATTCGTCAGCAGTTCGAGGACGGCGACTTCGAAATCCAGATCATCGGCTTCGCCAAGCAGATCGGCGACATTGCCGATGGCGCTTCAGCCGTGCTGGAGTTCTGCTTGCTGGCACTGTTGCTGACCGCCGCTGCGGTTTATTGGTATTGCCACTCGCTGCGCTTCACGCTGCTGGCGCTGGTGTGTTCACTGGCCTCGCTGGTCTGGCAGTTCGGCAGCCTGCGCTTGCTGGGCTTCGGCCTTGATCCGCTGGCGGTGCTGGTACCTTTTCTGGTGTTCGCCATCGGGGTGTCCCATGGGGTGCAGCAGATCAACTTCATCGTACGCGAGATAGCGGTTGGCAAGAGCGCAGAAGCGGCGGCGCGTTCGAGCTTCACCGGTTTGCTGATCCCGGGAACTCTGGCCCTGGTGACTGCACTGGTGTCGTTCGTGACGCTGCTGCTGATTCCTATCCCGATGGTGCGGGAGCTGGCCATCACGGCCTCGCTGGGCGTGGCGTACAAAATCATCACCAACCTGCTGATGCTGCCTTTGCTGGCTTCCATGCTGCGGGTCGATGACCGCTATGCGGCTACCCAGGAAGTTTCCCGGCAGCGCCGTACCCGCTGGCTGCGAGGCCTGTCCCGGCTCGCCGAGTGGCGTAACGCACAGTGGGTGCTTGGCGTGGCCCTGGTGATCTTTCTGGTGGCGATCTGGCAAAGCCACGACCGGGTCGTCGGCTCGTTGCAGGCGGGGGCCCCGGAGTTGCGTGAGGACTCGCGCTTCAATCGCGATGCCGTCTCCATCGCCACTAGCTACGACATTGGCCTGGACTGGCTCAGCGTGGTTTTCGAAGCCGGCCAGGGGGCCTCTGGTGAAGGCGGGGCGGCGGCCTGCGAGGATGTCGCGGCGGGTCAATACCAGGATCGTTTCGTCTGGGCCATGCAGGGTGTGCCCGGAGTGCTGTCGGTGGCTTCGTTCTCCAGCAACATGCGTCAGTTCAACGAAGGGTACAACGAGGGTAATCCCAAGATGGCCGCGGTGCCCATCGACCCTATGAACTACGCCGCGCTGGCCACCGAGGTGGCGCGTACGCCCGGGCTGGTGCGCACCGACTGCAGCATGTCCGCCGTGCACCTGTATCTGGCCGACCACAAGGCCACGACCATCAACCGGGTGGTGGAGGCCGCCAAGGCGTTCCGCAGCGAGTATCCGCAGCCCGGCCTGTCGATCCGCCTCGCCTCGGGCAACGCCGGTGTCCTGGCCGCCATCAACGAGGAAGTGGAGAAGAGCGAAACCCCCATGCTGCTCTACGTCTATGCCGCGATCGCGCTGCTGGTGTTCGCCGTCTACCGCGACCTGCGGGCGGTGCTGGTGTGCTGCCTGCCGCTGACCATCGGCACCTTCATTGGCTATTGGTTCATGAAAGAGCTGCAGATCGGCCTGACCATTGCCACCTTACCGGTGATGGTGTTGGCCGTGGGCATTGGTGTCGACTACGCCTTCTACATCTACAACCGCCTGCAATTGCACCTGGCCCACGGCCAGCCGATTACCAAGGCGGTCGAGCACGCCTTGCTCGAGGTGGGCGTCGCCACGATCTTCACCGCCATCACCCTGGCCGTGGGCGTGGCCACCTGGGCGTTCTCGGACCTCAAGTTTCAGGCCGACATGGGCAAGCTGCTGGCCTTCATGTTCATCGTCAACATGGTCATGGCCATGACCGTGCTGCCGGCCTTCGCCGTCTGGCTGGAACGGGTATTCCCACGTAAGCGCCCTGTGCGCATGATCGGTGCGCTGGTGCACTGAGGAGAGAAGCATGAAGTTCAGGGTTTCATTAACCGCGGCCTTGCTCGCAGCCGCATTGCCGCTGATGTCGCTTCAGGCCGCGCCGTTGCAGGCCGTGCCGGCCATACAGGTGAGCAATGCCACGCAGGCCACCATGCTGGCCGCCGGCTTGGCGGGAGGGCGCATGGTGGCCGTTGGCGACCACGGTGTCGTGCTGTTGTCCGACGATCACGGCATGCAGTGGCGCCAGGCAAGGTCGGTACCGCTGTCCACACCGTTGACGGGCGTGTCTTTCGTGGATGCCAAACGTGGTTGGGCGGTTGGCCACTGGGGCGCGATCCTGGCCACCACCGATGGTGGGGAGTCCTGGCAGGTCCAGCGCCTGGCCACCGAAGAAGACCGGCCACTGTTCGCGGTGCACTTCTTCAATGCCCGGCAGGGTGTGGCGGTAGGCCTCTGGTCGTTGGTGCTGACCACCGTGGATGGAGGCCAGACGTGGGCCGAGCAGCCGGTGCAGGCCCCCCCTGGGGCCAAGCGGGCCGACCTCAACCTGATGGGGCTTTTTGCCGACAGTCGCGGCACGCTGTACGCCCCGGCCGAGCATGGGCAGGTACTGTACTCCGAGGACGAGGGGACAAACTGGCGTTACCTGGATACTGGCTACGAAGGCACACTGTGGTCAGGCGCGGTAATGGCCGATGGACGTCTGCTGCTGGGTGGCCAGCGCGGTACCCTGTTGCTGGGTTCAGCGGACGGCAAGGGCTTTCGCCGAGTGCCAACGCAAAGCAAGGGCTCTGTCACTTGCGTCGCGGTAGCCGGCTCTGGTGTGCTGGCGGTCGGGCTGGATGGGCTGAGCGTCAAGAGCAACGATGGCGGGCACAGTTTCCAGGAAACGCAGAGCGCTGATGGCCTCTCACTGACGGCGGCGTTGTTCAACGCCGAAGGCGTGCCTGTATTGTTTTCACGCCGAGGGGTAATGCCTGAACAGCACCATTTACCAGACGATTTTGAGTGATTTGCCCTGCCCATGACCAGCACACCATCGCCCTGGCCACGCCCCTCGGAAGCCGTTCGCGCGCTCATGCGCAAAGGCGCCGAACTCGCTCAGGCGCTGCCCTCGGAGTGGGTCGAGCGCCTCAATCAGGCGCTTTTCTCTTCAGCGGAAGATGCCAAACTGCTGGAGGACCCGGTCATCCTCGCGGCATGCCGGCGCGCCAACCGGGCAGAGTTGCTGCATTGGGCAAACGCCAATCTGCAGCGCCCTGGAGAGCCGGTGGAGCCCTACGTGTCTGCTGATATGGTGGACACGGCCAGGGAGCTTGCCCGCAGGGGGGGGGCCGAACTGCTGATGAATGTGGCAAGGTCGACACAAAACGCAGCCTGGGAGCTGTGGATGAAGATGGCGTTCAGCCTGACACAGGATCCACTGGAGCTCGAGGAGTTCCTGGAGGTTTCGTCGCGGTCGATCTCGGAATTCATCGACAGCAACATGCGTGTGGTGACCCAGATTGTCCTGGAAGTAAAGAGCGCCCAGGCGCATGACGATCCGATCGACAAACGCAGCCTGGTCACTCGGCTGCTCGATGGCAGGGATGTGGACGCGGAGCAGTTAGGCAGGCGACTGGGCTACAGCCTGGCTCAGAGGCACCATGCCTGCCTCGTCTGGAGCGAAATCCCGGACGCCGAGATTCGTCCTCTGGAGGATATGGCGCGCGCCCTGGCGCAGCTCACGGGTACGCTAGCGCCTCTGATCGTGTTCGCGGGCCCAGCGACCCTGTGGGCCTGGAGCAATGCGTCAAAGCCGCTGGATCTGCACCTGCTGCAAGGCGTCGCCCGGCAATTTCCGAAGATTCGCGCGGCGATCGGTTCGGCGGGCGCGGGGGTGAATGGCTTCCGGCGCTCGCACCTGGAAGCCTTGACCACCCAGCGGTTGATGGGGCGTTTGGCGGGTTCACCCGCAGTCGCCACGATCGATCAGGTGAGGATGGTGTCGTTGATGACACAGGATGCCCGCGCAGCCAGGCAGTTCGTCTTGAGCACGTTGGGGCGCCTGGCGACCGAGCCCTCGGTGCTTCAGCATTCGTTGCACGTCTTTCTGGCCAATGGCTGCAACGTCACCCAGACCGCGGAGGTGCTGGGTACCCATCGCAATACCTTGCTGCGCCGGCTCGAGCGCGCACAGGACCTGCTGCCTATCCCGTTTGCCGACCATCGCATCCAGATCGCTGCCGCACTCGAACTGGTGATCTGGAATACCCCATTAGCAAACGACGAGAAATAGAGGTGAAGGCAGACTTGGCTTCTGGCTGCGCACCGATGCCCAGGGACGTTTCGACAGCTTGTCGACTCCTCTAGTGGTAGCCAGCCACGTCAAAGGATCGGTTTACCGCCGGTGACAGCGTACCGGGAACCACTGATGTAGCTGGCCTCATCGGTGCCCAGCAATACATAAACTGGTGTGCTGCGAACGCTGCGTTCGCTGCGTTCGCTGCGGCGCGCGGCGGTGCCGCCACTGCGAACAACATTGAAGCACGCCGCGTAAAGCTTAACCCGCGCCTGCGCGCGGGCTGCTGCTATCACTATTTTTTGCCGGGCAGTACTGAGCTCAGGACCTGCTTGGCGGTCTGCACGATGACACCTGCCTGATCGGGGTCTCCCTTGAGCAAGGTGCTGGCAAATTTCTTTGCCTGTTCCAGCTTGATGTGCGGGGGAAGGGGAGGCACGTTCGGGTCGGTCTTGAATTCGATCAACACCGGCCGGTCAGCCGCCAGCGCGCGTTCCCAAGCGCCGGCAATGTCTTCCTCCCGCTCCACATAGATGCCCTGCAAACCGATGGAAATGGCGAACAAGTGGTAGGGCACGTCGGGGATCGACTGTGACGCCTCGAACTTGGGGTCGCCTTCCATCACGCGTTGTTCCCAGGTGACCTGGTTGAGGTCTTCATTGTTGAACACCGCGCAGATCCACTTCGGGTTATCCCACTGGCGCCAGTACTTGGCCACGGTGATCAGTTCGGCCAGGTTGTTCATCTGCATCGCACCGTCACCTACCAACGCCACCACGCTTCGCTGCGGGTGGGCGAATTTGGCGGCGATGGCATAGGGCACCGCCGCGCCCATGCTCGCCAGTCCGCCGGACAGCGAGCACTGCATGCCCTGGCGGATCTGCAGATCGCGGGCAAACCAGTTGGCGCATGACCCCGAGTCGCTGGTGACGATGGCCTGGTCAGGCAGGCGAGGGGAGAGTTCATGCACCACGCGTTGCGGGTTGATCGGGTCGGCTTTGACCAGCGCGCGTTTCTCCAGGGTCTTGTCCCAGTGCGCGCGCCAGCTTACGACCTTGTCGCGCCAGCGTCGCTCGCTTTTGCGCTCGAGCAGCGGCAGCAGGGCGCGCAGGGTTTCGGCGGCATCGCCCACCAGGTTGACTTCCATTGGATAGCGCAGGCTGAGCATGTCTGGTTGCAGGTCGATCTGCACCCCACGGGCCTGGCCTTCCTTGGGCAGGAACTCGGCATAGGGGAAGCCGGAGCCGATCATCAGCAAGGTGTCGCACTCGTTCATCAACTGGTAGCTCGGTTCAGTACCGAGCAGGCCGATGGCGCCGGTGACCCAGGGCAAATCGTCAGGCAGCACGGCCTTGCCGAGCAGCGCCTTGGCCACGCCGGCACCGAGCTTTTCGGCCACGGCTACGACCTGCTCGGTCGCTTGCAAGGCGCCGGCACCGACCAGGATTGCCACCTTTCGCCCGGCATTGAGCACTTCGGCCGCCCGTTGCAGGTCAGCGTCGAACGGCACGACCTTGGGCTTGCTGTAGCCAACGCCCGAATGCAGCGTGCCGTGTGCTCTTGCCGGCTCCTGATAGGGCAGGTCCTGTACGTCATTGGGCAGGATGATGGCGGTGACCCGGCGTTCGCCGACGGCCGTCCGCACTGCGCGGTCGAGCAGGTGCCGCACCTGCTCCGGGGTCGATGCCTGCTGCACGAAGGCGCCGGCCACATCCTTGAACATCGACAACAGGTCGAGTTCTTGCTGGTAATGCCCGCCAAGCGCCGCACGCGCTTGCTGCCCGACGATGGCCAGTACCGGTTGGTGATCCATGCGAGCATCGTAGAGGCCGGTCAGCAGGTGTGAGGCGCCGGGGCCGGAAGTGGCGATGCACACGCCGAGCTCGCCGGTGAACTTGGCGTGAGCGCTGGCCATGAACGCGGCCATCTCTTCATGGCGGGCCTGAATGAATTCAATCTTGCCGTTGGCGCGGCTCAATGCACCAAATACGCCATTGATGCCATCCCCGGGATAGCCGAAGATTCGTCGAACGCCCCACTGGTACAAACGCTCGACCAGAAAGTCGCCTACTGTCGTTGTCATCGTCTTTTCCCTATCTGTGATCGATAGGGTCTGGACTGGGCCGCAAAGTGGAAAGTTTCAACAGGTTGTACGTGGTCAGCCTGCAGGAACCTCTGATAGGTATGGCTTCTCAAGGCCTTCATCGCGCAAGAGCATGCGCAAGGTGTCGACTGGGATGCTTTGCCCCGCTGTGGGCGCGGGATTGCCGCCCCACAGGCATCGCGTCAGTTTCGCGCGGGTCAGCCGACATCATCCCCCTGCACCGCCACCTCCCGTGCCACCACCGCCCGAACCTCCACTTCCGCTACCTGAACCGGTGCCCGTGCCGGTCCCTGTGCCGCTGCTATCCGAACCGCCCATCCCGCTGCCACTGCCCGAACCATCGGTAGTGCCATCTCCGCCGGTATTGTCAGTGCCGTTGCTACCGGTACCGCCTGACCCGGTGCCCATGCCATCACCCGGTGTACCAGACCCGCTGGCGCCGCCGTTCATCTGGCCATCGTCTTGTGTCTGTGTGCCAGGGGCGCGCTGATCGTTCATGTTGGTAGCCGCCAGCACAATGGGGGCGCTCGCACCCAGGCACAGCGCCAATAGCCATGTATGAGGCTTCATTATCTTCATGATGAATCTCCTGTTTGCGGTAATTGCCTAGCGTTCGGCCAGGGGGAGGAGTGGGTCGTGCGATGCGGTCGACGGACGGGCCGACTCGTCAGGTCATCGAGGGGATCAACCGTCGGACTGCTCCTCAGGTGGAACCTGGCCGTCGGGCCAGTCTGGTGCCTCTTGCTCCGGTTCAGGCCTGGGGGCCGGCTCGCCGGGGTTATGTAGTACCTCGTCGATGTAAGGGTCGGGGCGGTCGGGGTCAATCATGGCGGGATCCTCTACGGTGGTTACCCCGCTTAGGTCGCCCTGATGAAGTGGCTGTTCCATCCGATTGCGTGAACGGAACGACAACCGGCCGTGGCGACTCCATTGCAGCAACAGCGTGCCAAGGAGTGCCATGATGATCCACGTGGGATGCGCGGGCTGGAGCTTGTCCCGTCAGTACGCCGATGAGTTCCAGCAGTCGGGTAGCCACTTGCAGCGCTATGCTGCGCGGTTTGGTGCCGTGGAGATCAACACCTCGTTCTATCGGCCGCACCTGCCTACCACTTACGCCCGCTGGGCTCACTCGGTACCGGAGTATTTCCGCTTCGCCGTCAAGCTGCCCAGAATCATCACCCACGAACTGCGTCTGGAAGGCTGTGAGGTTGCGCTAGATGTGTTTCTTGGCCAATGCCAGCAATTGGGTGACCGCCTGGGCTGCCTGCTCGTACAGCTGCCGCCATCGCTGGCCCATGATGCCAGCCGAGACCGGCGTTTCTTTGAACGCCTGCGCCAACGCCATGCCGGGCCGGTGGCGGTAGAGCCAAGGCACGCCAGTTGGCAAGCGGCGCAGCCGATGCTGATCGACTTGCGTATTGCCCAGGTGGCGGCGAGCCCTTCACGCTTCGCTGCCGATGCGCAACCTGCTGGATGGCCTGGGTTGGTTTACTGGCGACTGCACGGCGAACCGAGGATCTACCACAGCGAGTATTCGCAGCACTACCTGCAACAGCTGGCTGAGCGGCTGCAGCACAGCCACGCTGCAGGCGCAGCTACCTGGTGCGTGTTCGACAATACGGCCTCCGGGGCGGCACTGGGTAACGCGCTGAGGCTCGAGCGGTACCTGCGCTGACGCGATCGGATCAAACTTTTTGCTGCCGTCGGGCTCTTCTGAGAACACTTTGCAATGTGAGGAGCAGCCCATGAAACATGACGATGGCAAGACTGGCGATGGTGATAAAGTCCCGCGGGTGCTTTCTTCTGAAGAGGCGCAGCAAGGCGAGCGAACCCCAAATCCGGTGCTCGAGCGCCCGGACCGGAATACCGAGGCAGTGGACAAGGTGATTACGCCTACCTCCATCAAGAAACAGGAAGAACAGACGCACCAGATTAATCAGCATCTTGCCGAGGCCGAAAAGAAGACCCGCCGCTGAAGACCTGATCAGGTGGCCGGGCGCTCGGCCCGGTTTGCCTGCCTGTGGTCTTATCTAAACAGTCTTTGCAACGCAGGCGAAGTCGAGCGGTAACATCAGATCGATGTGATGCCATGGCATTGAATTCAATTCGTTGCCTGAAAGAAATTTCACCTCAACTATTGGCGTCTTCGCTCGTGGTTTGAGCAGGCTCGGCGTCGGCATTAGCGCTGCCTGGTGGTGCTTCCTGATCACAGTTTTCGCCCATCCCGATATTCCTTGCGCAACGCATGCAACTGCCGGTTGTCCAGCCCTTCGAGGGCAAGGACGGAGCGCTCGGCGGACTTCGTCGCCCGGATCAGCTGGTTCAGCTTGAGGTGGATGAAACCCATCAGGTTGACCGTTGTGGTCTGGTCATGACTGCACCTGCGCCGCTGTGTTCTTTTTCCATCCCCTGAGGTTCATGAGACACAGCACTACCTGGAGCACAATCAACGCCCACGCTTGGGCATGCCATCCCCACACGGCCCACAGAACGTTACTTGCGATGAAGCAACAGAAGCCGACTTTTCGCCGCCCAGGGCGCCGCGATCCTATCCACCAAGCTGCCAATACGGTCACTGCCATCGCAGGCCATTCCAGCATTCCGATCCAGCTTCCCATCACGTCATTCCAATCGTTTTCATTGAGTCCGATACGGGGGTGTTGCGGTCAATTCGCTTGCCCGATAACCAGGTGTCCCTGAGGGTTTCGAGTACAGTATGAAGGGCTGGGTTCCACATCCAAGGCTGCTGAACGCTCTGCCGGTTCAACTACTCGGCGCGCTCGCTCGGCTGTTCGCCTCGTCAGCTGTCGATGTGGCGGGGCGGTGCAGATGGGCTCCGGTTGGATCGGTGATCTGAATGACGGTACCGTGCTGCCAGCCATTCGCCAGAGGATCAGCCGCAGGTACTTGAATATCAGCTCGCTGAGCCTTTGTTTTTGCCGCATCCACTCGCAGGCGCCGATTGCGTTGTTCGACCATCGTTGGGTCAGCCTGGCCCTCGGCAGTGAAGCCCATCATCAACTGCGGCACGCCCACAGGGAGCGCTTTGTCCTGGTCGGTATGCCACGTGTGCCAGGTCTTCCCGTAGGTACGGGCAAGCCGTTTCATCAGCAGATGTTCAGCAGGCGCAGGGATGCCGGGAGCGACCAGCTGCCCAGAGGAAACCTCAAAGCCATGACTATGCCACATAGCCTTCTCCTGGGCCGCAAGCCCAGCAAAGAGCTTTTCGTCGATGATGTACTCGACGCCCATGATCTTCGCATCTTTCGCATTGCCATCGAATATCACGCACTGAATGACATCCTCGTTGAGGATGGAGCAGTAGTGATGCGCTTCCATCTGTACACCGGGGTGGCCGTTGTAGAAGTGGAATCCATCCAGATAGGCGTTGATGGCGTCGATGGGGGGCTTGGACTGCAACGTCGCCGCTCCGGCTTCAAGCATCTGGGTTTGAACTGACGCGGGCCTGCCTGGTGGCTCTACAGGTGACTTGGTCTCGGGCGTAGAGCAGGCCCACAGTAGGCAGCAGGTAAGGGGCAGGGCTACGGCTGGCAGGAACTGTCGCATGAGAAATGCTCTGGCTAATGTCAATAGACGACAGCACCAACCTGTAAAGGAGGCAGTTCGACCGACAAACGGCACCCTTCGACATCAAGGTTTGCGCGCGGGCCAGGCGAGGTCCTATCACCCTGCGACCACACCTGCGCCAGCGCGCACGTATGGTTCGAAGACGAGATGCTCAACCCATTCATCGGTGCCCGCCTGGGTATTCCGTTGGACGACTACAACGGTGAAAACTTCGACCACAGCGGGCTGGACTTCATCGGTGACGCCAGTTTGCTCACCGTATCCCGCAAGGGGATGCCGACCGGTCGCGCAGCCCTGCTGCGGCCGGGCAGCTTATGCTTTGTGCGCGTGGCGATTTCATGGATGGCAGGCATGAGCGTTCTCCCGGATCTATTGAGGGGATGGCAAGGAATAATCCTTACGTGGTCAATCTTGGTTTTGCTGATCGGGCGCTAGGCACTGTAAGAAATCCCGAGAAAACCAATCGCCGCGCCTCCGGCGCTGAGATTTTGTAGGGTCCCCGCCATCTGCGGAAAGGAATCCTGTGATGGCAAAGCGTATGAACTCTCGGACGAGGCCTGGGATGTGGTCTCCAATCTTTTCATCGAAAACCATGGCCGGGGCCGGCCGCGCCTGAGCGACCGCCTGATGCTCGATGGCGTGCTCTGGGTGCTCTGCTCGGGTGCTGCATGGCGAGATATGCCAGAGCGATTTGGCCCGTGGTCAACGGTGTATCAACAGTTCCGAGGTTGGCGAAACCAGGGGACATTCGATCAGATGCTCAAACGCTTGCAGCTCAGGCTGAATGAAAAGGGCATGATTGAACCGGCCCGACCACCCTCTGTTAGGTATGCTTCCACCATTCCCTTCCGTAATTTTTTATTGACACCCCAAAAGCCTCTCAGTACCGTCCTTCCTCCCTCCTTTCCGGCTACTTCTGCCGTGAACCGCCCAGGCGTTAACTCGCGAAGCGGTCATACAAGTTGCCGACACTTATACGGTCGCTATCTACTAGCGCGCCTCATTTCCGATATCAAGTGTTAAGGATGATTCTATGATCATTCGTCAGGCTACTAACGCCGACCATCCGCAACTGCTCAACATTTGGCTGCGCTCCGTTCGCGCCACACATCACTTCCTGCAAGAATCCGATATTGAGGCATTGCTCCCTCAGCTCCGCGATATTTACCTGCCCGCTGTTGAATTATGGGTTGCGGTAGATGCCGAGGACTGCCCGCTAGGGTTCATCGGTCTTGATGAAAACCACGTAGAGATGCTCTTCATCGAACCAGATCTGCGAGGGAAAGGGATTGGCCGCGCACTGCTGGATCATGCCCGCAGTTCGCGCAGTCAGATGAGTGTTGATGTGAATGAACAGAACCCGGAAGCGGTAGGGTTCTATTTACATTACGGATTTGTTCAAACAGGTCGTTCTCCGCTGGATGGCGAGGGCCGCCCCTTCCCCTTGCTGCACCTGAGCCTGCCCGCCTAGAGCTGTAGTAGTGAATCGCTCCTAAGCTTCTGCTTCGGGGCGATTCATTATTCAGCAGGCCGGCATCCATTGATTTCATCGCTCATGCCCCGCGCTTGGCGTTCGATCTCGTATAAGCCGCTGATTGAGTGCAGGGCCTGTTCGGCCAGCTGACTTTTGTTCGCCATGTGCAGATCAAAGAACTTGCGACGGGCGTGGGCCATGCAGCCGATTTCAGTGATGCCTTGTTCGAAACCGGCTTTGTAGCCAGCGAAGTCGTCGCAGACCAGCTTGCTGTTCCAGTCGCCCAGGAAGTTGCGCGCATGTTCGCCAGCACGGCTTGGGCTGAAGTCGTAAACCACCGCTTTGAGCACCGAAAACGGCGTCGTGCTGTAGGCCCAGACATAGGCCCGATCGGCAAACTTGGCCACCATCACGTGGGCCAACAGGCCTGCGGTTTCTTCAGTCCTCTTCCCTATTTGCCAAGCTTTCCCTGCAAGCCAAATGCTTAGGAGTTTTTTTGTGTCGGGGGCGCTGAGCGTCTTCGGTTGGTGGCATCATTTTCAAATCAGCCACCGCATCCCCTCAAATATACCCAAAATGTCGCAATTAGCAGGAAGTAGACGGCCATTCGAGGCATGAAAAAGGCAGAGATGATCAGCTAACAAGCAGGCGCGAAGCCCCTAAAGACTATCAGGGTCGCCAAAAAACATCTGTATCCGCGACCGCAACCACCGCTCCGCCGGGTCATTGTCCTGCGCCCCGCGCCAGGCCATGTGCAGCTCGAAACTGCGCACCGGCAGCGGAAGATCCTCGGCCCGCAAGCCACCGGCCGCGGTCAGCACCTGCGCCGTATAGTCCGGCACCGTGGCGACTATATCGGTCCCGGCGAGCAAACTCCCCAGCCCATTGAACTGCGGCACCGCCAGCACCACATGACGCTTGCGGCCAATCTCGTCCAGGGCTTCGTCGATAAAGCCGGACAAATCGCCGGCAAACGACACCAGCGCATGCGGCCGGGCACAGAAGTCGTCCAGGGTGATGCTGCCGGGCACGCTGTCGGCCCGCAGCAGTTTCGGCATGCTGCGGCGCAATATCTTGCGTTTGGCGTTGGCCGGCAGGTCACTGGTGTAGCTGACCCCCACCGAAATCTCACCCGAGGCCAGCAGGGTCGGCATCAGCAGGTAGTTGACCCGCCGCACCACCAGCACGATACCCGGCGCTTCGGCACGGATGCGCTTGAGCAGCTGAGGCAACAGGGCGAATTCGGCATCGTCCGAGAGGCCGACGCGGAACACGGCGTTGCTGGTGGCGGGGTCGAACTCGGCGGCGCGGCTGACGGCGGTGGAAATGGAGTCCAGCGCTGGCGACAGCAGGGCGAAGATCTCGTTGGCCCGCGCCGAGGGCTCCATGCTGCGGCCGGTGCGCACGAACAACGGGTCGTCGAACAGGTTGCGCAGGCGCGACAGGGCCGCGCTGATGGCCGGCTGGCCGAGGAACAGTTTTTCCGCAGCGCGGGTCACGCTGCGCTCATGCATCAGCGTTTCGAACACGATCAGCAGGTTGAGGTCTACGCGACGCAGGTCGTTTCGATTCATCGGTGCGCTTCGCCTAAAGTGGGGCAGGGGTGAATCTTAAGGCCAAAGGCTGTTACCCTGCACGGGTTTAGGGGTACCAATCGCAGGGAAAGTCGGGTGCCCAATCGATGACAAGCATGTCGACTATTAATGACCACTGATGGTCTAACTGGAAAAGCCCGGATAAAGTCAGTGGTAATTAGAGGTTCACAAAGGCGAGGTATGCGATGTCCCGCATGATCCGTTTCCACAAGTTCGGCGCTGCCGATGTGCTCCGTTGCGAGGAGCAGGCCGAACCGTCACCGGCAAACGACGAGGTGCAGATCCGCGTCGAAGCGGTGGGCGTCAGCTGGTATGACGTGCTCTGGCGCCAGAACCTGGCGCCGTCCCAGGCGCGCCTGCCAGCGGGCATCGGCCACGAAATGGCCGGGGTGGTGACTGCGGTCGGTGAAGGGGTCGAGGACATTGCGGTGGGCGATCGGGTTGCCAGCTTCCCGGCCACCAGCGCCAACGACCACCCGGTGTATGGCGATGTCATCGTGCTGCCGCGCACGGCCATTACCCGCTACCCGGATGTGCTCACGCCGATTGAGGCCAGCGTGCACTACACGCCCCTGCTGATTGCCTATTTTGCCTACGTCGACCTGGCCCGGGCCAAGGCCGGGCAGACCGCGCTGGTCACCGATGCCAGCCATTGTGCAGGCCCTGCCTTCGTGCAGTTGGGCAAAGCCCTGGGGTTGAAGGTGTTCGCCGCTACCAAAGAGCCCGAGCAGCGTGAATACCTGCTGGGCCTGGGCGCCGACAAGGTGATCGTCACCGAAGAACAGGACCTGTTGTTGCAGGTGGGCAAGTACACCGATGGCCGTGGTGTGGACATGGTCCTTGACGGTATGGGCGGGCCGCAGATGTCGCTGTTGGGCGATGTGCTGGCGCCGCGTGGCAGCCTGGTCCTGTATGGCCTGCAAGGCGGCAACCAGACGCCGTTCCCGGCCTGTGCGGCGTTCCAGAAGAACATCCAGTTCTACGTGCACTGCATCGGCAACTTCACCGGCAAGCCGGAGCTGGGCATTAGTCAGGACCAGGTCGCCCTGCAGCGCGCCTTGCGCGATATCAACCAGTTCACTGCCGACCAGTTGCTGACACCCCAGATCATAAAGGTGTACCCGTTCGAGCAGGTCGTGGAGGCGCATCGCTACATGGACCAATGCCCCTGCGGTGGGCGGGTGGTGCTGGACATGGCGCAACACGCATAGCGGCTTGCCGTATGTGGAAACCCGGGCGAAGTCCCGGGTTTTTTGTGGCCGGCACAAAATTATTTACGCGCTGAAAATAGGAAGATTCCTACAATAAAAAGCGGAGTGCCTTACATATAATTCGATAGCTTCTGCGTTCTCGGAAATATCCCGCCAATTATTCATCCTTGAACTATTCATGCTTGCCCTTCAATCTGGTCGCGCTCCTTGGCTGAATGGTTTTTTTACCCGGATCTGTATCTTTCATTCGCACTGCATCCCTCGATAATGGCCCAATGATAGTTTGCGCAAGGAGCGTGATATGAGCATGGCTATGCCTGGGTCAATGGGGTGTGTGGCGGCTGAGGCCTGGTATGTCGGTGCGTTTTTCTCGATGGCCTGGCGACAGTGATTGATTGCGTCATTACTTCTTTACGTGTGTAGCAAATTTCTGCTGGGTAAGCGCAATACATGTTGAGTCCGAAGTGCTCGATTCTTCATGTATTGACTGCCTGAAGTTGATGAGGTGATTTCGTGACTGCTATTCACGACCAGGCAATGCAGTATATCTACCAGCAAGTACTCGAACGCTTGCTGAGTCATATGTCCCAGGCTCAGCGCGCGTCCGTGCAGTTGCTGATACAGCGGCTGCTGGTTGCCGCCGGTGGCCCTGAGTACATCGGTACCTTCCGTTTGCTGGTGCTGCAAGGCAGCGATCGGCGCAGTGTCCGGTTACTGGCCATGTTGCGCGCCGCGCAACTGAGTATCGCCCTGCGTTCTCCGGTAACCTTTCAGTTGCGGGTACTGGTGGCCAGCCTGCCAACAGCCGACAGCACCACGCTGGAGGACCATGAACGCAGTTTCAATGCCCTGTTCATGCAGGACGACTCGCGGGTGCAGTTGCAGATGATAGAGGGGCGCGAAGCGGTGGCATTCGGCAGCCGCCCCTCGGCAGACACTGAACCCTGGCTACTGGCGAGGGATGCCATGCTGATGTTCGGCCACCTGGTCGATGCCCGGCCCGAAGCCCTGCTGGGTAGCCGCCTGCACCTGGAGCTGGCGGACGCCGTGGGCTTTGCGCTGCAGGCACCTGCACCTGCCGACGCGCTGGTTACGGCCATTCCGGCGCTGCAGCGGCGCCGTTACCTCGCCTGGGCACGGCGTAACCTGCGCCTGGCAGGCGCGCGCGGCCCACATGGGCTGCAGTGCCTGGCGGCGCTGGCGCGCGGGCTGAGCCGGTTGCACGGCGCCGCCAGAATACCGCCGGCCAGTTTCGCCGAGCCGTCGGCGGGCGCGGCAGTGGATGATGCGCCGGTGCGGGTGATCGCCGTTGATGACCTGCTGCCACATTTGCTTGAGGAGCAGCCGCTGGATGCCATGCTGGGTTTTACCTTCGAGGCTGGCGCGGATGCCTGGCCGTTGGCGGCGTTCGCTGACCCGCTGGCACTGGCCCGACTGCACGAGCTGCGTGCCCGCAGTATCGAGCCCCAGGCCGGTCGCCCGGCGTTGCGGTTGGCGGGGCAGGCGGGCGATGAGCAGCGGCGCGACATGCATCAACTGCAACTCGGCAAAGCCTACGGCATCAACCAGACCCAACTGGTATGCCTGCTGTTCAGCCCCTTTGCCAGGCAGGGGAAAAATCTCGAGCGTTTTCTGTTGTGCAGGCACGCTGACATGCTGGTGGCGTTGCCGTATCTGCACAGGGCCTTGCAAGGCAAAGCCTGCCCTGATGCGGTGAAAGACTGGCTGGTGAACACCAGTGGCTTGTCGCTGCGCCAGCTACGGGTGATCTATGCAGGGCACTTGCCGCTGACCGCCTGGCGCCTGCTGAGCAACCTGGCGCGCCGCGATGCCCGCCTGCGCTTGCTGCCGCGGCCGCTGTTGGCGCGGCGGCGCGGTTTTGCGGGGCAGTATTGATGGGGCGAGCGGCCCCCGGGGAGTTCGCCTACCGCAAGGTTTATCGCTACCTGGAGGCGTTGATCGACCAGGCAGCGGGTGCCTCCCCTTGCCGGTTACCGTCGTTGCGTGCGCTGTCCCGGCGGCTGCGGGTATCGTTGGTCACGGTGCAGAGTGCCTACAACCTGCTGGAGGAGGAGGGCCGCGTGCAGTGCCTGCCACGGTCGGGGTACTACGTGCTGGGCGCAGGCAAACAGGAGGCTGTGGCCATGCCCCGACAGCCGCCCTTGCCCGTTCAGCCAGTGCTGGAGCGGGCCTTGCTCGCCCACGAACGGCGCATGGCCCGCCAGCGTGCCGCCAGCGCTGCGCCGTGGGAGGCGCTTGGCAGTGCGCGGCTGCGCAATGCGGTTGCAGAACGTTATACCCGCTCTTCCAACCAGTACTGGCGTGCTGATGACGTGCAACTGGCCCCGGATGTACTGGCGCTGCTGGAGACGCTGCTGGCAGCGCTGGCCCTGCACGGCACCACCGTGCTGGTACATTCGCCCTGTTGCTGGCAGGTGTTGGGCGCCTTGGCGCGCGCGGGCATGCGCGTGCTGGAGGTGCCACTGGACAGCCGTGGCAACCCGGACTTGCGTGCCCTGGCCAGTTTGCTGAGGAGCGAACCTGTGCGCATGCTGGTAATGCCGTCGTGTCTGGGCACGCCACAGGGCCGGCTGTTTTCCTCGTACCACCTGCAGCAGCTTGGCCAGTTGCTTGGCCAACACCCGGTATGGCTGTTGGAAAACGACCTGGACAGTGAACTGTGTTTCAGCGGGCCGCCGCACGCACGCCTGCGCGACTGGATCGACCCGCGTTGGCTGTTGGTAGTTGGGGCGTTCGAGGCTGCAGTGGGGGCCGAGGCGCCGTATGCCTATGTACTGGGCCATGACGGCGCGCTGGCCAAGGCGTTCGGCGAACGTGCGTTCCGGCTGGCGCCGCTGCGCCTGCAAGCGCTTGCGCACATGCTGGGCAAAGGTGAAATCGAGACGCAGCTGGCACAGCTGCGCACCCAGTTGCAAAGGCGTACGCAAAGCCTGGCGCGTGCGCTGGAGCTGCAGTTTGGCCCGCGGGTGGCGTTGGAAATACCTCAGGGCGGGCGAACGCTGTGGGTTCGCTTTCACCAACCGCTGCCGTGGGCTGAGGTAGTTGTTGCGCTGGCAGGTTCGGCCTTGCATGCCCTACCGGGTACGCAGTTCAGCCTGCAGGGGCGTTACCAGCAGTACCTGGCGCTGGTGTGGCTGGGGGATGACCCAGACGATCTGCAGCAGGCGGTGGAGCGCTTGGCGCAGGTGCTGGAGCTGCGTTGCGGGCGGCCTGCGAAAGGTGCTTGCCGCTAGATATGCAGCGCCTGTGAGCTCGAGCGCTGCATACCTTACGGCAAACACTTCTCAGCCCTTATGCAATCTCCAGACAGGCCGACCCGCTCAGCTACGCAGTCACTCCTGCCCCTGGCGCAAGCGCGTACTGACCAGCGCTGCAAACAGCAGCAACGCCGCAATGATCCACAACCCGTTGCGAGTACTGCCAGTGGTCTGCTCAATCACCCCCATCACTGACGGCCCGACAAACCCGCCCAGCAGGCCGCAGGTGGTGACGAACGCCAGGCCAGCCGCCAGTGCGTTACCGCTCAGGCGGCTGGAAGGGAAGACGAAGATGATCGACTGCACCACGAACAGCATCAGGGCGGTCAGTGAAAAACCGATCAGCCCGATGAACGAATTGCTCAGCGACGCCAGCAGCAACCCCGCCGCCATGGTCAGCAGGCCGAAGAACAAAAGCGTGCGGCAGCGCCGGGGGGAGGTGGCCAGCCGTGGCAAGGTGGCGGCGCCGATGGCGGCAGCAATCCACGGCACCGCAGTCAGCAAGCCGACCTGGAAAGGCGATAGCGCTGCGTAGGTACCGATGATGCCCGGCAGAAAGAAAATCACCGTGTAGATGGTGATCTGGTGCACGAAGTACACCACGATCGCCAGCCAGGTCTGCCGGTCGCGGAACATCTGCCCCAGTTTGCTCTGCTGCGGTGCGTCCGCCCGCTCGGCGGCCAGGCGCCGTTCGATGTGCTGGGCGTCGGAGGCCGACAGCCAGGGCGCTGCGGCGGGCCCGTCAGGTAGCTTCTTCCAGACCACGTAGGCCAGGGCCACGGCGGGTAGCCCTTCGAGCACGAACAACCACTGCCAGCCATGCCAGCCCATAACCCCGTCCATTTCCAGCAGGGCACCCCCCAGCGGCCCGCTGAGGATATTGGCCAGGCACACGCCCAGCAGGAAGTAACCGGTGGCGCGGGCGCGCTGTTCGCGGTCGAACCAGTAGGTGAGGTACAGCATTACACCGGGGAACAGGCCTGCTTCGGCAACCCCCAGCAACAAGCGCATGATGTAGAACGAGGTTTCGCCCTGGACGAAGGCCATGCCCGCCGACAGCACGCCCCAGGTGATCATGATGCGGGTGATCCAGAAGCGCGCGCCCACTCGGTGCATTATCAGGTTGCTGGGCACTTCGGCCAAGGCATAAGTCAGGAAGAACAGGCCGGCGCCCAGGCCATAGGCTGCTGCCGACAGGCCCAGGTCCACACCCATGCTGGCCTTGGCCAGGGCGATGTTGGTGCGGTCAAGAAAGCTCATCACGTAGACCACGATGAGCAGTGGCATCAATTTGCGCAGCAGCAAGCCGTTCAGGCGCTGCTCGGTGGAGGCGGCAGGGGCCGAGGCCGCTGCGCTGCCGGTGAGGGTTGTCATTGTTTTTTTCCCCGATGAAAGTGCTGGTGGTGTGCCGCACACGGTCGGCACATCCAGGTCTGAGGGTCAGGAACGGTTGATGTCGAGCCACACCGCGCCATTGGGGTACTGATAGCGCTCCAGGGTTTCGGCATGCATTTCGATGCTGTAGCCGGGGCGTTGCGGGGGCATGTAGCGCCCGCGGCGGATCACCACCGGGTCGATGAAGTGCTCGTGCAAGTGGTCGACGTACTCCAGTACCCGGTTGTGCAGCGAGGCAGACACTGCGATGAAATCGAACAGTGCGATGTTCTGCACATATTCGCACAGCCCGACACCACCGCCATGCGGGCACACCGGCACGTCGTACTTGGCAGCCATCAGCAGCACGATCAGCACCTCATTCAGCCCACCGAGACGGGCGGCGTCCAGCTGGCAGAAGTCCAGCGCACCGGCCTGGAACATCTGCTTGAACATCACCCGGTTGTGGCAATGCTCGCCCGTGGCGACGCCGATCGGGGCAATGCGTTGGCGGATGGTGGCATGGCCGAGAATGTCGTCCGGGCTGGTCGGCTCTTCGATCCACAACGGCTCGAAGGCCGCCAGGCGGCGCATGTTGGCGACTGATTCGTCTACTCCCCAGACCTGGTTGGCATCCATCATCAGGGTCCGCTCCCAGCCGATTTCATCGCGCAGGATGCTGGCGCGGCGAATGTCCTCTTCCAGGTCTGCGCCGATCTTCTGCTTGATATGCGTCCAGCCGTCCTCCACAGCTTCGCGGGCCAGCGTGCGCATTTTTTCTTCGCTGTAGCCCAGCCAGCCCGGGGCGGTGGTGTAGCCGGGGTAGCCTTCGCGCAGCATCTGCGCCTCGCGCTGGGGTTTGCCGGGAGCCTGGCGGCGCAGCAGGGCGATGGCTTCTTCGGGGGTGAGCACGTCGGTGACGTAGCTGAAGTCCAGGCAGCGCACCAGCTGCTCGGGCGTCATGTCGGCCAGCAGTTTCCACACCGGCTTGCCTTCGTGCTTGGCCCACAGATCCCACACGGCATTGACGATGGCCGCGGTGGCCAGGTGGATCACGCCCTTTTCCGGGCCCAGCCAGCGTAACTGGCTGTCGCTGACCGTGAAGCGGTGCCAGAAGCCGCCCATGTCGGCGGTGATTTCTTCGAGGGTGAGGCCGACGATCAACGGCGCCAGCGACTGCACCGCCGCCGCGCAAATCTCGTTGCCACGGCCGATGGTGAAGGTCAGGCCATGGCCTTCAAGGGCTTCGGCGTCGGTGTGCAGTACTACGTAGGCGGCCGAATAGTCGGGGGCGCTGTTCATGGCATCGGAGCCATCCAGCGACAGCGAAGTGGGGAAACGGATGTCGCGAACGCTGAGGTGGGTAATGCGTATGCTCATGGTCGGCTCTTGTTCTGCTCAGGCACTGGGAGCACTGACTGTAGGTTGTGCATTGATACAGGCATAATCGCCAATTCTTAATCAGCGATACCGGATTCGATATGCCTCGCTTGCCACCCGACAGCGCCCAGGCGCCTGCCAGCCTCGGCGCGTTGAAGATTTCCAGCCGCCAGATAACGCTGCTCAATGCCCTGGGCGAATTTGCCAACCTGCGCCGTGCTGCGGCCGCGATGCACACCACGCAACCGGCGGCCAGCCTGCTGCTGCAGCAACTTGAGGAGCGCCTGGGCGTGCGCTTGTTCGAACGCTTGCCGCGCGGGATGCAGGCCACGCTGTATGGCGAGGTGATGATCCGCTATGCGCAAAACGCGCTGCATGAGTTTGAGCATGCCCAGGCGCAAATCGCCGAGCTGACGCGCGGGGCACTGGGCCTGGTGCGGGTGGGCAGTGTCATGGGCCCGGTGCCGGGTGTGCTGACCAGGGCGGTGCTGGCCTACAAACGCGACCACCCCAAGGTGCGCATCTCTCTGGAAGTCGGCACCAGCGATACCTTGCTGCCGGCCTTGCTGCGCGGCGATTTCGACATGGTGGTCGGGCGCCTGCCAGACCAGAGCGACAGCCAGGACCTGAACATCGAGTTGTTCGATGGCGGTGAGCAGATGCGCGTGATTGCCCGCGCCGGCCACCCGTTGGCAGCGGTCACCGAGTTGCAACTGGCCGACCTGGTCGCCCAGACGTGGATCCTGCACCCCATTGGCAGCCCGATGCGCCGCCGCGTCGAAAGTGCCTTGCAGGCCGGCGGCATGGTGCAGTCGCTGGATATCGTCGAGACTGCCTCGATCCTGGCCACCACGGCCATGCTTGAAGCGTCCGAGATGATCGCGGTGGTGCCCAATGACGTGGCCGAGCATTATGCCCGCTACGGCATGGTTGCCATCCTGCCGGTGGAGTTGCCTTTGGCCATGGCCAACCTGGGCGTGCTGACCCTGCGCTCGCGGCCCGACTCGGTTGCCCTGGCCACCTTGCTGCGCTACTTGCGGGCGCAATAACCCTGCCTTTTCACTTGCCTGAGGCCCTGCGTCGATGCCGCCGGACATGACCCATTCCAGCTTTTGCAACTGGATCCGCTACAAGCACCTGGTGCTGATCGACACCTTGGCGCGCACCCGCAACATGCACGCCACCGCCACCCGCATGAACCTCAGTCAGCCGGCACTGAGCAAGATGCTGCGGGACCTGGAGGAGCAGTTCGGCTTCGCCTTGTTCGAGCGCCTGCCGCGCAGCATGCCGCCCACCGAGCTGGGCGAATATGTGGTGCGTTACGCCCAGGGCGCACTGGCCGAGTCGCAGCAGTTCGTCGACCAGGTCAACCGCCTGCGCAACGGCGGGCACGGCTTTATCCGTGTCGGCGGGATTTTTGCCGCTACCGCGCAGGTACTGCCGCAGGCCATTGCCGCCATCAAGGCCCGCAGCCCGTTGCTGTCGATCGAGGTGGTGGAGCATTCCAGCGACCACCTGCTGACCATGCTCGAACAGAACAAGCTCGACATCATGATCGGCCGGTTCACCGAAGAGCGTTTCAGCCAGCTGTTCGACTTCCAGCCCCTGGAGCCCGAGCCTTTCAGCCTGGTGGTCAACAGCGAACACCCGCTCAACCAGCTGCACAGCACGCCTCTGGCGGCGCTGGGTGACTGGCCATGGGTGTTGTACCCGGTCGGCACGCCGATCCGCAATCGCCTGGAGCAGGCATTCCGGGTGGCCGGTCTGGCCACGCCCGCCGACAGCGTGGAAACCATCAGCATGCCGATGTTCCTGCAACTGCTGCAATCGGCGCCGATGATCGCCATGCTGCCGCGCTCGATGGTTGCCGCGCAGTTGGCCAGCGGCCAGCTCAAGGAACTGCGCAGCCCATTGCACCTGGCGGCCCTGGAGTATGGCGTGGTCACCCGCAAGGATGAGCCACTGAGCGCTTCGGCCCGAGCCTTTGTCGAGATTCTGCTGGAGGGGGCGCGGCGGCGTCGGGAGGGCCAGTGCTGAACAGCCATGAGCGCTGAGACATTGAGGTGGAGATTCTAGGGTCTTTGGGAGGTTGCGTCAGGGCTGACAGGTGCTTGCCACAGCATTTGTCAGCCCTCATGCGATCACTGCAGGAGCTGGCCTGCCTGCGAAGCAGCCCTGAAGGCCCTACCGGCGATCGCCAATCTCATCTCTCCACTGCCTCCCGATAACCCCAGGTTATCGTTCGATCGGATCATCTCATTGGGAATGTCGCACAAGGCTTCTTACAGTAGGTGGCAGCCATAAAAAGAAGCCAGCCGCGCCGTCCTGAGAGGTCCCATGCAACTGATTGCCAAAACAGGTGACCTTGCCGTCATCCGCCTCAACCCGCTGGACAACGTGCTCATCGCCCGCCAGGCCCTGGCGCAAGGCCTGCGCCTGGACACCGAGGCCATTACCGTGCGCCAGCCGATTCCCTCCGGCCACAAAGTGGCCACCGAGCGCGTTGAGCAGGGCCAACCGCTACGCCGCTACGGTCAGATCATCGGTTTTGCTTCACAGCCGATCGACGCCGGCGACCATGTGCATGTGCACAACGTGCAGATGGGCGACTTTGCCCGTGACTATGCCTTTGGCGTCGATACCCGCACCCAGCCGAGCAGTCAGGCGCAGTTCCAGGGCATCGTGCGCGCCGATGGCCGGGTCGCGACGCGCAACTACATCGGCATCCTTACCTCGGTGAACTGCTCGGCAACTGTCGCCCGCGCCGTAGCCGACCATTTCCGTCGGGACATCCACCCCGAGGCGCTGGCCGCTTACCCGAACATCGACGGCGTGGTGGCCCTGACCCACGGTGCCGGCTGCGCAGTAGACCCAAGCGGTGAGGCACTTGGCCTGTTGCGCCGCACCTTGGCCGGGTACGCCGTGCATGCCAATTTCGCCGCCGTGCTGATCATTGGCCTGGGTTGCGAAACCAATCAGATCGACAGCCTGCTGGAAACCCAAGGCCTGCAGGCCAGTGCGCAGCTGCGCACCTTCACCATCCAAGGTATCGGCGGCACCTCGAAAACCATCGCGGCCGGTATCGAGCAGGTCTGCGGGCTACTGGCCCAGGCCAATCAGGTCCGACGCCAGCCGGTCAGCGCACGGCACCTGGTGGTCGGCCTGCAATGTGGCGGCTCCGACGGTTACTCGGGGATCACTGCCAACCCGGCACTGGGTAATGCCGTCGACCGCCTGGTGGCGGCAGGGGGTACCGCGATCCTGTCCGAGACCCCGGAAATCTACGGCGCCGAGCACTTGCTGACCCGCCGTGCAGTCAGCCGAGAGGTGGGCGAGAAGCTGCTAGCGCGCATTCGCTGGTGGGAGGACTACTGCAGGCGCATGAACGCCGAACTGAACAACAACCCTTCGGCCGGCAACAAGGCCGGGGGCCTGACCACCATCCTCGAGAAATCGCTGGGCGCGGTGGCCAAGGCCGGCTCCAGCAATCTGGTCGATGTGTACCAATACGCGCAACCCGTGCGTGCCCACGGCCTGGTGTTCATGGATACCCCCGGGTACGACCCGGTTTCGGCCACCGGCCAGGTGGCGGGTGGGGCCAACCTGATCGCTTTCACCACCGGGCGTGGCTCGGCCTACGGCTGCGCCCCGGCGCCGTCGATCAAGCTGGCCACCAACAACCGCGTGTTCGAACACCAGGAGGAGGACATGGACGTCAACTGCGGCGGCATCGCCGACGGCTCCACCAGCATCGAGGAGCGCGGCGCTTACATCTTCGAGCAAATGCTGCGCATTGCTTCCGGGGCACGCAGCAAAAGCGAACAGCACGGCTATGGGCAAAACGAATTCGTGCCCTGGCAGATCGGCGCCGTGACCTGATCGAGCGCACTCGTCCCGTTTAAAAGGCAACCACAATGACTCAAACCACAGATTACAACGTGCAAGCGCTCACCATCTTTGTCGAGCAGCTGTTCGTGAAAGCCGGTGCCGATGCCGAAGTCGCCCAGGTGGTGACCCGGGTGCTGCTCGAAGGCGAACTGCTGGGGCACCGTACCCATGGCCTGAACCTGGTCAGCCGTTACATCGGCGGTATGCTCGACGGGCAGGTCAAGGCTCGCGCCCAGGCGCTCGAACAAGTCTCGGACGGTGGTGTCTCCAGCCTGTTCGATGGCCATTATGTGTTGGGGCCGTATTGCGTCAGCCGCGCCCTGGACTGCGCGGCAAAGGGCGCGACCGAGCAGGGCATCGGAATCGCCGTGGTACGCCGCGCCGCGCATATCGGCTGCCTGGCGGCCTACCTGAAGCCCTACACAGACCAGGGCCTGGTGGCGATGGTGTATTCCTCGGACCCGTCGGTGGGCCTGGTCTGTGCTCACGGCGGCGTCGACCCGGTCTACACCCCGAATCCGATTGCTGCCGGTATCCCGACCCGGGGTGACCCGATTTTGCTGGATGTGAGCATGTCCACCGTCACCCTCGGCCTGGTCGGCCAGTGCCGCGATGCCGGTAGCCGCCTGCCGCACCCGGTGCTGGTGAGCAACGACGGCCAGCTGAGTGACGACCCGCACGACTTCTACACCAGCCCGCAAGGCAGCATCCTGCCCCTGGGCGGCCAGGCCTTTGGCCACAAGGGTTTCGCCCTGGCGCTTCTGGTGGAAGCCCTGACCTCGGGGCTGGCCGGCCACGGACGCAAGGATGCCCCGGACCAGTGGGGGGCGTCGGCCACTGCGGTGGTCATCGACCCGCGGTTCTTCGGCGGGCTGGACGCGTTCACCGACGAAGCCAGCTTCCTCGGTCGACTGGTTCTCGCCAGCCGCCCGCTCGACCCTGAGCGCCCGGTGCGACTGCCTGGGCAGGCCGGGCTCGCGCTGCGCCGGCAGGCCCTGGAGCACGGCCTGAAGCTTGCGCCGCAGCTGGTGGCCGACCTTGACCGCCTGGCCGCGCAGCTGCAACTGCCAGCACTTTCCCAATAAATCACAACAAGGGTACATCGATGACTGATCGATCAGACGCCAAGCAACTGTTGCTCCTGAGTCACGATACCAGCGCGTTTGAATGCGGCAGCTGGGTAGGGCGGGTCTGGCTGCCGGACCAGGGCCCCGCGGTGGTGCTGGTAAAAGCAGGTGCCGTGTACGACATCAGCGGCCACGTGGCGACCGTTTCGGCCCTGCTGGAAGTGGCCGACCCGGTGGCCTACCTGCGTGCCTTGCCGCTGGCCAGGCCGTTGGCCGGGCTGCAGGCGCTGCTGGACAACAGCGACCCGGCCCGGCGCGACCTGCGCCAGCCATGGTTGCTGGCGCCCATCGACCTGCAGGCGGTCAAGGCCGCTGGCGTGACCTTCGCCGCCAGCCTGCTGGAGCGTGTAGTGGAAGAGCAGGCCAAGGGCGACCCGGCCAAGGCCGACGCCATCCGTGACACCCTGGCCAGCCGCATCGGCGCCGACCTGTCGCAGATCGTCCCGGGCTCGGCCCAGGCCGAAGCGCTGCGCAAGGTGCTGGTGGAGCAGGGCTTGTGGTCGCAATACCTGGAAGTGGGCATTGGCCCGGATGCCGAGGTGTTCACCAAGGCCCAGCCGCTGTCGGCGGTCGGCCACGGCGCCAACATCGGCATTCACCCCAAGTCCAGCTGGAACAACCCGGAACCCGAAGTGGTGCTTGCGGTTTCCAGCGATGGCAGCATCAAGGGCGCGATGCTGGGCAATGACGTCAACCTGCGCGATTTCGAAGGGCGCAGTGCCTTGCTGCTGTCCAAGGCCAAGGACAACAATGCATCAACCGCCCTGGGCCCGCTGCTGCGGCTGTTCGACGAAAGCTTTGGCCTGGATGATGTGCGCAATGCCGAAGTCGACTTGCGGGTCGAAGGCGAAGACGGTTTCGTCCTGTCCGGGCGCAGTTCCATGCGCCAGATCAGCCGCGACCCGCAGGATCTGGTGCAGCAGACCCTCAACGAAAACCATCAATATCCCGACGGCCTGGTGCTGTTCCTCGGTACCCTGTTCGCGCCCAAGCAGGACCGCGACCAGCCGGGCAACGGTTTCACCCACAAGGCGGGCGACGTTGTGAGCATCAGCAACCCGCAACTGGGTACCCTGTGCAACCGCGTGACCACCAGCGACGTGGCACCGCGATGGGAGTTCGGCCTGCGCGCGCTGATCGACAGCCTTGGCCGACGCGGCCTGCTGCAAGTGGCTACAACCGCGCGCCAGCCCTGAGCGGCGCGTTTCTCCAGGGAGGGGCGGCATGCACGACGGATCGCCGAGGCGCTGATAGCGCGGCAACAATAATAATAAAGGTCATCACATGAACCCTATGAAGAAGTACCAACGCATCACCGTTGTGTTCCTGCTGCTGATCGGCATCGTCAATTACCTGGACCGTAGTGCGCTGTCGATCGCCAACACCTCGATCCAGAAAGACATGATGATCAGCCCTTCGCAGATGGGCATCCTGTTGTCGGCGTTCTCCATTGCCTATGCCTTTGCCCAGCTGCCCATGGGCATGATCATCGACCGCCTGGGCAGCAAGGTCGCCCTCGGCGCCTCGCTGCTGGGCTGGTCGGTGGCCCAGGCGGCGTTCGGCATGGTCAACAGCTTTGCCGGCTTCATGGGCCTGCGTGTGTTGCTGGGGATTGGCGAGGCGCCGATGTTCCCGTCGGCGGCCAAGGCCCTGTCGGAGTGGTTCGACGCCAACGAGCGCGGTACCCCGACCGGTCTGGTCTGGTCCTCGACCTGCCTTGGCCCGTGCCTGGCACCGCCCTTGCTGACGCTGTTCATGGTCAACTTCGGCTGGCGCGGCATGTTCATCATCACCGGCGTGATTGGTATGGTGCTGGCGGTGTGCTGGCTGAGTTTCTACAAGAGCAAGGCGCGCTACCTGGCAGACCTGGCAGCTGCAGGCGAGCCGCTGCCGCGTGAGCAGCAGACGCCGGCAGCTGCCGAGCAGGCACCGAAGGCCTCTTACTTCGCTGGCTGGCTCGATTTGTTCAAGCACCGCAGCACCTGGGGCGCGGTACTGGGCTTCATGGGCGTGATCTACATGCTCTGGCTGCACCTGACCTGGCTGCCCGGCTACTTCGAGCGCGAGCACGGCCTGGACCTGTACAAGACTGCCTGGGTGGTATCGCTGGCCTATGGCTTCGGCGCGGCGGGCACCATCGTTGCCGGGCGCTTCTGCGACAGGCTGGTGAAGCGCGGCATGAGCGTGCTGGGCAGCCGCAAGTTCAGTGTCATCACCGGCCTGGTACTGGCGGCGCTGTTCACCTTGCCGCTGTCGTTCGTCAGCGGCCTGACCGGCTGCATCATCCTGCTGTGCCTGGCGCTGTTCAGCATCAACATGGCCAGCGCCACCGCCTGGATGATCGTCAACACCATCGTCGACAGCCAGCGCGTCGCCTCGTTTGGCTCGATCCAGAACTTCGGCGGCTACATTGCCGGCTCGGTGGCGCCGATCGTCACCGGTTTCAGCATCCAGTACTCGGGTTCGTTCAACACCGCGTTCATGATCAGCGCGGTGGTGGCGCTGTGCTCGGCGGTGGCGTACTTCCTGCTGTTGCAGGCACCGATTGGCAGTGCCAAGCCCCAGGCTGCCGGCCTGGCCGTAGTGTAGGAGCGGCCTGACGTCGCGATGGGCTGCGCAGCAGCCCCAACATCCCGAACCCGCCACATGAATCCGAGGGGCTGCTGCGCGGCCCTTCCGGCACACCGACCTGACCCACGGCACTTGCCAGTCAGGCAGGTCTGTATGTATAACCAGTGCCTGTCCCCGTTACCCGATCTCGCCCCGTGATTGCCCACTCTGTCGACGACCCGTTCTACTACCTGCACAATTTCCGCCAGGTGCTGCTGTGGGTCGAGCAGCGTTACGAAGACCTGCTCGACGATCAGGAACTGTACTTCATCCGTACATTCAGCCAACTGGACGCGCCTGCCCAGGCCTTGATGGTGCGCATGGTCATGCGCAAAGGAGAGCTGTTTCGCAGCGATCGCCTGGACTATGCCGAAATCGGCGATACCTGGCAGGCGCTGCAGCCTTTGCAGGCCTTGGGTTGGGTGCGTGAACCCGAACAACTGGCGCTGGAGCAGCTGTTCGTCTTGCTGCGCAAGGACGAACTGGCGCGCTGTTTTGCCCGGCAACTAAGCCGCCCCCGTGCCACCAAGCATGAACTGCTGGCACAACTGCAAGCCCTGGAGCTGGCAGCCCGGCCGCTGGCCGAGTGGTTCCCGGACAGCGAGGTGCGCATCCTGCACTGGTGCCTGCAACCGCTGTGCGACCGCATGCGCCTGCTGTTTTTCGGCAACCTGTACCAGGACTGGTCAGACTTCGTGCTCGCTGATCTCGGCCTGCTGCGCTACGAGCAGGTGCCGTTCAGCACCGATTCACGCGCCTTGCAGCAACGTGCCGAAGTCGATCTGGCGATGGCCTTGCACCAGTGCGCCGAGCGCCTGGAGCAGGGCGACGACCCGGTCGCGATCCTGGCGGCGATGCAGGGCCTGCACAGCGACAATCCATGGCTGAGCAGGCGCCATGCGCGTTTGCAGTTCGCCCTGGGCCAGCAATGCGAGCGCCTGGGCGACTGGGCCCAGGCCCTGGCCGTGTACGCGCAGTGCAGCCATGCCCAGGCGCGCATTCGTCAGGTGCGGGTGCTGGAGCGTAGCGAGCAATGGCCGCAGGCCCATGCGCTGGCGTTGCAACTGGCGGCGGCGCCGGCCAACGCACTCGAGGTGCAGGCGCTTGAGCGCATGCTGCCGCGCCTGGCGCGCAAGCTTGGCGGTCCGCCACAGCGGCGCCAGCGGGTCGCGCCACTTGAGCTGATCGAGCTGGAGCTGCCCCGCGAGCACGCCGCGCTGGGCGTGGAAGAAGCCGTGCGTCAGCACCTCGCCGAAGCGGGTGGGCATGTGCATTACGTGGAGAACACGCTGCTCAACAGCCTGTTCGGCCTGCTGTGCTGGGAGGCGATCTTCGCCCCGGTAGCTGGCGCGTTCTTCAACCCGTTCCAGTCTGCACCCCAGGACCTGCACGACAGCGACTTCCAGCAGCGGCGAAGCGCCGTGTTCGAACGCTGCCTGGGGCGCCTTGACGATGGCAGCCATCGCCAGGCGATTCTCGATTGCTACGCGGCCAAACAAGGCTTGCAGTCACCGTTCGTGTTCTGGTCCATGCTCAGCGAGGCGCTGCTGCAGCAGGCGCTGGCGTGCCTGCCGGCCGCTCAGCTGAAACACTGCTTCGTGCGCCTGCTGCAGGACATTCGCAACAACCGCGCCGGTATGCCCGACCTGATCCAGTTCTGGCCCGAGCAGGGTCGCTATCGCATGGTCGAGGTCAAGGGCCCCGGCGACCGCCTGCAGGACAATCAGCTACGCTGGCTGGAGTTCTGCAGGGCCAACGGGCTGGCGGTCGCGGTGTGCCATGTGCGTTGGAGCGAGGCGTCTTGAGCTACAGCGTGGCAGTGCGCGCCCTCTGCGAGTTCAGCGCCAAGGTCGGCGACCTGGACCTGCGCTTCACGCCATCGCCGTCCGCCCAGGAAGGCATCGAAGGGCACCGGCGGGTAGTGGCGCGGCGCGCTGCTGGTTACCAGTCGGAAATCGCCCTCGAAGGCCAGTTCGACACCCTGCGGGTGCGCGGCCGCGCCGACGGCTACGACCCGGCCCACAACCGCCTGGAAGAGATCAAGACCTACCGCGGTGACCTGACGCGCCAGCCCGCCAATCACCGCCAGTTGCACTGGGCGCAAGCCAAGGTCTACGGCTGGTTGATGTGTCAGGCACGGCAACTGCCCGCCATCGAGGTGGCGCTGGTTTACCTGGATGTCGACAGCGACGGCCAGACGCTGATCAGCCAGCACTGCACGGCTGACGAGCTGCAGGCCTTTTTTGAAACCCAGTGCCAGCGTTTTCTGGCCTGGGCCCAGTATCAGCAGCGGCGCATGGCCGAACGTAACGATGGGCTACAGGCATTGGGCTTTCCCTATGCCCAGTTCCGCCAGGGCCAGCGGCAACTGGCCGAAACACTGTACAAGGCGGTGAGCACCGGCCGCTGCCTGATGGCCCAGGCCAGCACCGGCATCGGCAAGACGCTCGGTACCTTGTTCCCGCTGCTCAAGGCCATGGCGCCGCAGCAACTGGACAAGCTGTTCTTCCTCACCGCCAAGACGCCGGGCAGGGCACTGGCCCTCGATGCCATGCACCAGATTACCGCTGCCACGCCGCAGCCGGCCTTGCGCACACTGGAGCTGATTGCTCGCGACAAGGCCTGCGAATACCCCGACAAAGCCTGCCATGGCGAGTCCTGCCCATTGGCCGCAGGCTTCTACGACCGCCTGCCTGCAGCGCGCGAGGCCGCGGCGGCCGTGCCCTTGCTGGACCGTGCCAAGCTGCGCGAAGTGGCGTTGGCGCACCAGGTGTGCCCCTATTACCTGGGCCAGGAGATGGCGCGCTGGGTGGATGTGCTGGTCGCCGACTACAACTACTACTTTGATGCGCATGCGTTGCTGTTCGGCCTGACTCAGCTGAACCAGTGGCGCGTCGCGGTGCTGGTGGACGAGGCGCACAACCTGGTCGAGCGCGGGCGCAACATGTACAGCGCCAGCCTTGACCAGGGCCAGCTGCTGGCCTTGCGCCAAAGCAAGCCACACGGGCTGGTCAGCGCGCTGGACCGGTTGAACCGTCAGTGGAACGCGCTGTACAAAGAGCAGCGTGCGCCCTACAAGGCCAGCGAGTCGCTGCCTGAATCCTTGTTGCGTGCCCTGCAGCAGTGCATCGGGCTGATCCAGGAGCAGATGAACCAGTCGCCCGCGCACATGGACCCGCAGGTTTTGCAGTTCTTCTATCAGGCGTTGCAGTTCAGCCGGGTTGCTGAACTGTTTGACGAGCATTTTCTGTTCGACATCAGCCAGCGCCAAGGCCCGCGCAAGCGCCGACTGGCGACCCTGTGCCTGCGCAACGTCACCCCGGCACGCCTGCTGGCCCCGCGCATGCAAGCGGCACGAAGTGTGACGCTGTTTTCTGCCACGCTGAGTCCGCGGCACTTCTACAGCGACCTGCTGGGCATGCCGGCCGACACCGCGTGGCTGGAGGTGGCGGCGCCATTTCGACCCGAGCAGCTGGAAGTACGCATTGCCAGCCAGGTCTCCACCCGCTACCAGCAGCGCCAGGCCTCACTGGCACCCATTGTCGAGCTGATTGCCCGCCAGTATGAACAGATGCCGGGCAACTATCTGGCATTCTTCAGCAGCTTTGAATACCTGCAGCAGGTAGCCGGGTTGCTGGCCGAGCAGCATGTGCAGATTCCCATATGGGCGCAGCAACCGGGCATGGATGAAGCGGCGCGCCAGACGTTTCTGGATCGGTTCGTCACCGATGGCCAGGGCATCGGCTTCGCCGTATTGGGCGGTGCTTTTGGCGAAGGCGTGGATTTGCCGGGGACGCGGCTGATCGGTGCATTCGTTGCCACGCTCGGGCTGCCCCAGGTCAACCCGGTCAATGAGCAGTTCAAGCAGCGGCTGGGGCGCCAGTTTGGTGCGGGCTTCGATTACGCCTATCTGTACCCCGGCGTGCGCAAGGTGATCCAGGCGGCCGGTCGGGTCATTCGGGGCGATCAGGATCGTGGTGTGCTGGTGCTGATCGATGAGCGCTTTGCCGAACCGAGGGTACAGCAGATGTTCCCGGGCTGGTGGCCGGCAGCGATAGGCTGATCCGGTGGGCGGGCCTTGGTTCGTTCAGGGCTGCAATTGGGGTAAGATCACGACCCGTGCCAGTTTCAAACGCCTTGCATATCAAGGTGATGGCACTTCTTTGAGTCCGCATGACGTGCAGTACGGTCATCGAGACTCGCTCGTCTGTCGTTATGACTTGCTTCAGAGTTTGGCCGTTGCGCTGGCGGCCCGACGCACCGCTACAGGATTCACGTTTTGTCCGACCTCTCGAAAAACCCGCTGCTGCAGTACATGGCCCGTCTGGCCCCATCCAGCCAGCAAACCATGCGCTACATTCTTCAGGACGCCGCCGACCGGCTGGGCTTTGTCGACTGCAACCTCGTCGAGGTGCCCTGGCATCGGCTGGAGCCCGGCCATGTGATCGCCCTGGTGGCGGCCCTGCGCACCGACGGCTATGCGCCCAACAGTTCGTCGCTATACGTCAACGCCATTCGCGGGGTGATGAACGAAGCCTGGCGCCAGGGCCTGATCGACCATGAGCAGTTGTTGCGCATTCGCGAGGTCAAGCCGGCCACCGGCAGCCGCCTGCCGCCAGGGCGCAACCTGCGCCGCAGCCTGATCCGCGAACTGATGGACGTGTGTGCGGCGGACCCGCGGCCGCAGGGGGTGCGCGACGCAGCGATCATTGCCTTGTTGTACGGCACTGGCATGCGCAAGTCGGAATCGGTGGACATCGACCTGGATCAGGTTGATTTCGAGGCGCGTAGCCTCCAGGTGCTGGGCAAGGGCAACCGCCAGCTGATCAAGTATGCGCCGCCCTGGGCGTTTGAAAAGCTGCAGGCGTGGCTGGACCTGCGCCGCGAAGACCTGCCGGCAGGGGCCGAAGACGACGCGTTCCTGTTCAACCGCATCCGTCGTGGCAGCCACATCACCCGCGCGCGGATCACCAAGCATGCGATCTACTACATCGCCCGCCAGCGCGGTGCGCAGGTGGGGGTGAAGATCATGCCGCATGACTTTCGCCGCGCGTTTATTACCCGGGTGATCGAAGAGCATGACCTGTCGATTGCGCAGAAGCTGGCGCACCATGCCAATATCCAGACCACGGCCAGTTATGACCGGCGTGATGACAACGAACGCCGGCGTGCGGTGGACCGGTTCGACTACTGACTTTCAGTGTTTTTTTGGGGGGGGTGCAGTAGGATTGCATCAGGGCTGACAGGTGCCTGCCACAACATGTGCAGCGCCTGTGAGATCGAGCGCCGCCCGCGCGGCGCTCGGTCTCACAGGCGCTGCAGATGCTGTGGCGACCACCTGGCACCCCAAACACAATATCCCCCGTACGCCCCATTCCAGAGCGCCCGCAAAAAATAGTTTCATCTTCATTCACCTGCGGAGTTGGCCCGCAACCTGCTATATCCAGCCTGCGAATTTGATCGAGTGGTCAGGCCGCAGGCGCTGCCAAGCGCCCACGGCGGACCCTCTAAACGGCCAGCAGGCCACGGATTTCAGGGGCCGCAGGATGTCGCTCGCGGAGCAGATCGAACAACAACAGGATGCCGCAGGCTGGAGCGCCCATCTGCAGCTGCGCTTCGTCAAGCGCGACGGTGTGACCCGCCTTGGTGCGCGGCGGCATTTCGGTCCTCTTTTGGTGCAGCGGCCTTTCTATCCTGAAGGTCCGCCATGCCACGTCTATGTGCTGCACCCACCTGGCGGCATCGTCGCTGGCGATCGCCTGGAACTGGAGATTCATCTGGAGCCTGGCAGCCACGCACTGCTGACCATGCCCGGCGCCAGCAAGTTCTACCGCAGCATCGGCCCCACCGCGCGCCTTGCGCAGCGCTTCCACCTGGCCAGCGGTAGCACGCTGGAATGGCTGCCACAGGACAGCATCTTTTTTTCTGGCGCTCGCGCCAGCCTCGACAGCCGTTTCACCCTTGAGCCCGGGGCCCGCCTGCTGGCGTGGGAAACCCTGTGCCTGGGTCGCCCGGTGATGAACGAGCGTTTCGAGCAGGGCGCCCTGGACAGCCGGCTGCACATCGAGCTGGCCGATGAAATCGGCCTGCATGAGCGGCTGCGTATCGAAGGCGGGCAGTTGGACAAGCTTGGCGGGCACCCGCTGCTCGCCACCTTCTGTGCCGCACCTGCCGACCAGGCGCTACTGGAACAGGTGCGCCCGCTGCTCGAAGCACTGGGCAACCCGGCCGGTGCGACCCTGCTCGGCTCTTTGCTGGTGATCCGCCTGCTCGACCATGACAACCAACACCTGCAACACACCCTGCAACGCCTGTGGCATGTACTGCGCCCGGCCGTCCTCGGCCTGCCCGCCTGCCCGCCGCGTATCTGGGCCACCTGAGAGAGCGCCATGGAGCTGACCCCAAGAGAGAAAGACAAACTGCTGCTGTTCACCGCCGCGTTGCTGGCTGAACGGCGCCTGGCCCGTGGTCTGAAGCTCAACTACCCGGAGGCCGTAGCGTTGATCAGTGCCGCAGTGCTGGAGGGCGCCCGCGATGGCCGCACCGTCGCTGAACTGATGAGCCTGGGGCGCGAAGTGCTGAGCCGCGACCAGGTAATGCCCGGTATAGCTGAAATGCTCCCCGATGTGCAGGTCGAAGCGACGTTCCCGGATGGCACCAAGCTGGTGACCGTGCATGACCCCATTGTCTGAAACTGCCCCGGAGCCTTGCATGATCCCAGGTGAAATACAGGTCGCCAGCGGCGACATCGAACTGAATTGCGGCCGTGAAACGGTCAGCGTTTGCGTGGCCAACCATGGCGACCGCCCGGTACAGGTCGGCTCGCATTACCACTTTCATGAAGTCAACCAGGCGCTGGTGTTCGACCGCGCGCCGACCCTGGGCTTTCGCCTGGACATTCCTGCCGGCACCGCCGTGCGCTTCGAGCCCGGTCAGGCGCGGACCGTGCAGTTGGTGGCGTACGCCGGCAAGCGCGTGGTCTACGGCTTTCAGGGCAAGGTGATGGGCCCGCTGGAGGGCAGGGCATGAGCCGTATTTCCCGTCAGGCCTATGCCGACATGTTCGGCCCGACCGTGGGTGACCGTGTGCGCCTGGCCGACACCGCGCTGTGGGTCGAGGTCGAAAAGGACTTCACGGTGTATGGCGAAGAGGTGAAGTTCGGCGGCGGCAAGGTTATCCGTGATGGCATGGGGCAAGGCCAGATGCTGGCCGCCGAGGCCATGGACCTGGTGCTGACCAACGCCTTGATCATCGACCACTGGGGCATCGTCAAAGCGGATATCGGCATCAAGCACGGGCGCATCGCAGTGATCGGCAAGGCCGGCAACCCGGACGTGCAGCCGGGCGTCAACGTGCCGGTCGGCCCGGGTACCGAAGTGATTGCGGCCGAGGGCAAGATCGTCACCGCCGGCGGCGTCGACTCGCATATCCATTTCATCTGCCCGCAGCAAGTTGACGAGGCACTGAACAGCGGCGTCACCACCTTTATTGGTGGCGGCACCGGGCCGGCCACTGGCACCAACGCCACCACCTGCACCCCCGGCCCCTGGTACCTGGCGCGCATGCTCCAGGCCGCCGACAGCCTGCCGATCAACATCGGCCTGCTGGGCAAGGGCAATGCCTCGCGACCTGAAGCGCTGCGCGAGCAGATCGCCGCCGGTGCGGTGGGCCTGAAGCTGCATGAAGACTGGGGTTCGACGCCGGCCGCCATCGACTGCTGCCTGGGCGTGGCCGAGGAAATGGACATTCAGGTGGCGATCCACACCGACACCCTCAACGAGTCCGGCTGTATCGAGGACACCCTGGCCGCCATCGGCGACCGCACCATTCACACCTTTCACACCGAAGGTGCTGGGGGTGGCCATGCACCGGACATCATCCGCGCGGCGGGACAGGCCAACGTGCTGCCGTCCTCGACCAATCCGACTTTGCCGTACACGGTCAATACCGTGGACGAGCATCTGGACATGCTGATGGTGTGCCATCACCTTGACCCGAGCATTGCCGAGGACGTGGCCTTCGCCGAGTCGCGCATTCGCCGTGAAACCATCGCTGCCGAGGACATCCTGCACGACATGGGCGCCTTTGCCATGACGTCGTCCGACTCCCAGGCCATGGGCCGGGTCGGCGAGGTGGTGCTGCGTACCTGGCAGGTCGCTCACCAGATGAAGCTGCGCCGCGGGCCGCTGGCACCGGATACCGACTACAGCGACAACTTCCGGGTCAAACGCTACATCGCCAAGTACACCATCAACCCGGCGCTGACCCATGGCATCGCGCACGAGGTAGGGTCGCTGGAGGCTGGCAAGCTGGCCGACCTGGTGCTGTGGTCGCCGGCGTTCTTTGCGGTCAAGCCGGCCCTGGTGATCAAGGGCGGCATGATCGTCACCGCGCCCATGGGCGACATCAATGGCTCTATCCCGACGCCGCAACCGGTGCACTACCGGCCGATGTTCGGCGCCCTTGGCGCAGCGCGGCATGCCACCCGCATGACGTTCCTGCCGCAGGCAGCGATGGACCGCGGCCTGGCCGAGGAACTGAACCTGCGCAGTCTGATCGGCGTGGTCAACGGCTGCCGTCGGGTGCGCAAGCCGGACATGCTCCACAACACCTTGCAGCCGCTGATCGAGGTCGATGCGCAGACCTACCAGGTGCGTGCCGATGGCCAACTGCTGGTCTGCGAGCCTGCCACGGAACTGCCGCTGGCGCAGCGCTACTTCTTGTTCTGAAACCTGTTCTGAAGCCCGTTTTGAAGGAGCACCGATGATTGTCCTGACCCGCCGTATTACCGAGCCCGGACAGCTAAACGAGACCGGCACCGTTACCCTCGATGTCGACAGCCGCATCAAGAGCCGCCTGCGGGTAACCCTTGATGATGGCCGCGAAGCCGGGCTGATGCTGGAGCGCGGCCACCTGCTGCGCGGCGGTGAGCTGTTGGCGGATGCTGATGGCACCCAGCTGATCCGCGTGCTGGCCGCGCCCGAGGCGGTGTCCACCGTGCGCTGCGCCGACCCGCATCTGCTGGCCCGTGCGGCCTACCACCTGGGCAACCGCCATGTCCCGCTGCAGATCGAGCCTGGCCTGCTGCGCTTCCAGCACGATCATGTACTGGACGACATGCTGCGCGGGCTTGGTCTGACGGTGCAAGCCGAACAGGCCCCGTTCGAGCCTGAAGCCGGCGCCTACCAGAGTGCGCCACATGGCCACAGCCATGGCCACGGCCACGATCACCCGTTCGTGCGCCTGCCTGCCCATTCCTGATCTGCCCTGGAGCAACCGATGAAAAAGACTTTCGCCCTGTTTCTGCTGATGTTGGCACTGCCAGCCTTTGCCCACCCCGGGCACGATGGCAACCCCCTGCAAGACGGCCTGCTGCACCCCTTGACCGGCCTTGACCACCTGTTGATGTTGCTGGGCACCGGCGTGCTCGCCGCGCTGACCCGGCGCAGCCTGACGCTGCCGCTGGCCACCCTGGCGGCGATGTTCGGGGGCGCGGTGTGTGGCCACCTGTTCGGCGACGTGCTGGGCATGGAGAGCATGATCGCCGTGTCGCTGCTGGTGGCTGCCGGGGCTGTACTGCTACCAAGCCGTCAAGTACTGATGGCCATGGCCATGCCGGTATTCGCCCTGTTCCATGGCTGGGCTCATGGCGTGGAGGCAACACCGAGCGCGTTCTGGCAGTTCAGCGCCGGTTTCGTGATGGTCAGTGGCCTGTTGCTTGCGGCTGGCTTCGCTGTCGGTTGCCTGCTGCGCCGGCACAGCGGCCTGCAGAAAGCGTTCGGCGGTGGCCTGCTGGCCGGCGCGGCACTGGTGCTGGCCGGTTGATGAGCAGCGACCTGGCGTTACTGCGCCTGCTGCAGCTGGCCAGCCCCGGTTTGCCGGTGGGTGGCTTCACCTACTCGCAAGGCCTGGAATGGGCGGTAGAGGCGGGCTGGGTGCGGGACGTAAGCGGTTTCGCTGCCTGGCAGCGCGAGCAGCTCCACGACACCCTGGCCCACCTTGACTGGCCGGTGATGGCGCGCCTGTACCACGCCTGCCAGGCCGCGGACCCCGAGGCCTTCGGCCATTGGAGCCGCTTTCTGCTGGCCAACCGCGAAACCGCCGAGCTGCGCCTGGAAGAACAACAGCGTGGCGCGGCGCTGGCGCGGTTGCTTGACGGTTGGCAACTCGGCCAAGTGCCGGCCTGGCGCGCGAGCCTGGAGCTGACCCAATTGGGCGGCATGGCCTGGCTGGCGGCGCACTGGGCCATCCCGCTGCGCCAGCTGGCCTTGGGCCACGGCTTTGCCTGGCTGGAGGGCGCGGTCATGGCCGGGGTCAAGCTGGTGCCGTTCGGCCAGCAGGCGGCGCAGACACTGCTGCACGACCTGGGCGCAGATTTGCCCGCCGCGCTCGACCAGGCACTGACCCTGGGCGACGACCAACTCGGTGGCGGCCTGCCATTGCTGGCCATTGCTTCATCGCGTCATGAAACCCAATACACCCGTTTGTTCCGTTCTTGAGGACTGCCTGCATGCAAAGCTATCAACAACCCCTGCGCGTCGGTGTCGGCGGCCCGGTCGGCTCTGGCAAGACCGCATTGCTGGAAGCGCTGTGCAAAGCCATGCGCGACCGTTACCAGATCGCTGTGGTGACCAACGATATCTACACCAAGGAAGATCAGCGCATTCTCACCGAAGCCGGTGCCCTGGAGCCGGAGCGCATCGTCGGCGTAGAAACCGGCGGCTGCCCGCACACGGCCATCCGTGAAGACGCTTCGATGAACCTGGCGGCGGTCGAAGCGCTGGCGCGCAAGTTTGGCAACCTGGAGGTGATTTTCGTTGAAAGCGGCGGTGACAACCTCAGCGCCACATTCAGCCCGGAGCTGGCCGACCTGACCATCTACGTGATCGACGTGGCCGAGGGCGAGAAGATCCCGCGCAAGGGCGGCCCGGGCATCACCAAGTCGGATTTCCTGGTGATCAACAAGACCGACCTGGCGCCTTATGTCGGCGCTTCGCTTGAGGTAATGGCGAGCGATACCCGGCGCATGCGCCCGCAGCGGCCGTGGACCTTCAGCAACCTGAAGAAGGGCGAGGGGTTGCAGGCGGTGATCGATTTCATCGTCGAGCGCGGGATGCTGGGTGTGCGCGCATAATGGCATACCGGGCCTGCACATGACTTACTGATTTGGCAGGGACCCTGTGGGAGCGGGCGTGCCCGCGAACACCGGCGCAGCCGGTGCCATGCACCGCGTGGGATTCTTCGCGGGCGCGCCCGCTCCCACAGGGTACGCGGAGTGCCCAGCATCAGTTCCCTGTACGACAGCGCAGCCCAATGGGCCGGGAACCCTCCTGCAGCCGCTCCGCGTATGGGTTTGATATCAGTTGTGGCAGCAGTGGGGCTTGTCGGGCTGCCCTTCGTAGCGGTCATGATGGCGAACCCAATCCATGGTCCCGGCTTCGTTGCGACCCAGCGGCGCGATGTCGAGGAAGTTGTAGGTATTGACCAGGATATCCAGCCCCCGGGCGTAGGTTGAATAGGTGTGGTACACGCTACCGTCCGCCTCGCGGTAGAAGGCACTCAAGCCGGGCAACTCGCTTTCGTTGCCGTCATACGCTTCATAGTTGTACTGCCTTTCACCTTCGCTGCCGACACTGACACCAAAGTCCTCGTTGAAGCCGCTGCCATTCGACGAATACCAGGGGAATCGCCAGCCCATTCGCTGGCGGAATGCCTGGAACTCGTGATACGGCGCCCGCGACACGGCCACCAGCGACACGTCGTGGTGGGCCAGGTGCAGGTTGGCACCGTCGAAGTGGTCGGCCAGGAACGAGCAACCGGGGCAGCCCTCGCTCCAGCCTTCCACGAACATGAAATGGTACAGCAGCAACTGGCTGCGGCCTGCAAACAGGTCCGCCAGGCCAAGTTCGCCGTCTGGCCCGTGGAAGCGATAGTCGTGTGCGACCTTGACCCAAGGCAGGGCGCGACGGGCGGCGGCCAGTGCGTCGCGGTGGTGGGTGAAGGCTTTTTCGTGCAGCCACAGCTGCCGGCGGGCCGCCAGCCATTGGCTGCGGTCAACCACCGGGTGCCTGTTTTCGCTTGTGCTCATGGTGCTGTCTCCACGCTTGGGGGATTCACACACTAGTCGAGCATGACCAAGCCGAATCGACGGGCACCGGTGGCCGGGCGATGGGCGGTAACGATCAGCCCGAGTGAGCGATCTGATCCTCGGTCAGTTCATCTGCCGCTTCATCCTCGCCCGGCAGTGCGGTGATCACGCTGAAGTCACTGACTTCCACCTTGCCGCCGCCATAACCCAGCAAATGGAAGGAAAACGCCTTGCGCCCTGTCGGGTTGTCGAAACCGAACTCCATTTCCAGCGGCTGTTCGGCGGTGACCCTCACCTCGGCAGGCAAGCCCAGTGGCACATCCTGCTCCAGCTGCTTGGCCTTGAGTTGTATGTAGGCGGTGCGCGTAGGGTCCAGCGAGCGCACCTTGACCCGCACGCGGGTATGCGAGCCGCCGGGCATCTCCAGGTACTGGGCGCCAATCAGGTTGTCGGCCCAGTCATCGTGAATGCGCTTGCGCAACTTGATCGGCGAAGGGCCGCCGAACTGGTAGCGCAAGTTGAGCGGGGTTTGCAGCAGGGACTGGTCGAGCACCCCGGCCAGGGCGCCGATCTGCTGGCCGAGCAGGCTGTCGCCAGGGCCGAGGTAGCGTGCCTGATCGGCGATGAAACCTTTGCTGGCGTAACGCCGGCAGCGCTGCTGGAAGTCGCATTCGGTGAACACGCCCTGGCCGTTGTGGTAACGCAGCATGCCGTTGGTGTAGGAGATCATCTCGCGACCGGTATCGTAGTCGCGGTACAACGAGCGCCCACCCAGCGCTATTGGAATCGGCAGGGCGAAGTAGTCCAGCAGCGAGGTGGCCAGGTCGACATGGCCGTAGGTGCCGCGCTTGATAGGCGGCAACCGGGCCTGTTCCGGCGCCAGGGTGAGGTTGAAGCCCCAGGCCGAAGCCAGGCGCACGCCGTCGATGCCGTGGGATTCGTCGGAGGTCACCACTACCAGCGTGTCCTTGAGCACGCCCTTGCGTTCGAGGTTGTCGAGAAATGCGCCGATCGCGTCGTCCAGGTAAGCCACCGCTGCCTGTTTCGGCGTGTCGTAGCGCTGCAGGTATTCGGCCGGTGCCGAGTAAGGCTGGTGGGTACCCACGGTGAGCAGGGTCAGCATCCACGGCTTGTCCTGCTTTTGCAGTTTGTCGACATAACCCAGGGCCCCTTCGAAGAAGGACCGGTCATCCTTGCCCCACGGGAAGTCCAGGTAGTTCTTGTTGCGGAACCATTCCAGGCCATGCACCGAGTCGAAGCCGATGTGCGGCATGATGCGGTCCTTGGCCATGAAGCGCAGGCCGGCGCCCTGCAGGTAGTGGGTGGTAAAGCCGGCCTGGCGCAATTGCGTCGGCAGGCAGGCCTGGTTGCGCTGGTGCTGGGTCAGCAGCTCGACGCCCTTGGGGGTGCCGTTGGCCAGCTTGTCGTAGTCCCCACATAGCATCGCGTACAGGCCGCGAATGGTCTGGTGCGTGTGCAGCACGTAGTCCGGGGTGCTCATGCCGCGCTCAGCCCATTGGCTGAGCCTGGGCATCAGGTTTTCATCGAAGCGACTGTGCAGGGCCTGGCGGTTGGGCCGTACGTAGGCCCCGGGGATGCCTTCGACGGTGATCAACAGCAGGTTGCGGGCGCTGCCAGGCCCGGCCAGCAGCCGTTGGCCATGCAGGTCGGACTGGGTCAGGCCGCTGCTGGCCAGCGGCGTGAAGGTTTGCGTATGGCCCATCCAGCCTTCGACCTGTCGCTGCAGGTTGCCGACCCCGGCCGACATCAGCTGGTGGCTGAGGTTGTACTGGCGCCACTGGTCAGCATCGGAAGGTTGCAGCTGCTGGCTGCCCCAATGGGCGCCGAACAGCACCAGCGGGATGGCCCAGGCCCTGCGCGGCAAGGCGCGGCCGCGGTGTGCGCGGCTGCGCCAGGCAGTGGCAAGCCAGGCCAGCAAGCCGCCACCCAGCACCCAGGGCAGCCAGGCATGCGCCAGGCCGCCACCGGTCGAGTTCTCCATGAACTGCGGGTCGACCAGGTAGGCCAGGTCGGCGCTGGTGGGCAACCGGCCCACGGCACTGACGAGTTCGGCCGAAGCCACCCACAGGGCTGCCCAGGCCAGCAGTACGGGCAGGGCCAGCCACCACGGCCGGCGGTGCAGCAGCAAGAGCAGCAGGCTGCCCAGGGCAAGGTCGGACAGGTAGCCGAGCGGGCTGGACCAGCCCAGGATGGCGCGCATACCCAGTGGGATCACCAGTACCAGCACCGCCAAGGCAGTAAACCGGGTACGTGGGTGGTCTGACAGGCTTTTCACAAAAACTTCCCTTTTGCCATTAAATCGTCATGCGGATGTGCTTGATGATAACAGGCCGGGGGAGGGAAAGCGGGCGGCTACAAGCCCTGTAAACAAAGCCGGGCCCGCTCGCGCAGGCCCGGCTGGGGGCAACTGTCAGAAGTAGTAGGGGAATTTCAGGCTGAAGGAAAAGTCTGGCGCGTCGTCGGTCAGACCAATGGACAAGTTGGGCACGATGGTCAGGTTATCGGTGGCGGCGAAGGTCAGGCCGATGTTGAAGTTGGCTGCGTTGTAGTCGCTGTTGGAGATCGACTGCCAGTCGCCCCCATCGGGCTTGATCTTGCTTTTGCGGGCAAACTGGTCGGACACCGAGAACGACATGCTCATCTTCTCGTTCAAGGCAAAGGCGATGCCACCACCAATCTGCCAGGAATCCCCAAGCTTGACGTCGCCCGGCACCTTGCTGTTGACCTGCGGGCTGATGTCGCTGAACGAATCTTCCATGTTATAGGTGTAGGACAGGCTGCCGAACAGCACGGCCGGGTCGAAGGTCTTGACCAGCGAGATGCCTGGCGTGATCGACCATACGCCGTTGCCCGTCGGCAGGCTTTCCGGTACCGACAGGTTGTCGTTGCCGGCAACCTCGCGCAGCTTGATGCCATACGGGTCCTTGCCGGTCGGGGCCTTGACTCGCAACGTCGCTACGGCGTCAGGCCAAGTCTCGTTTTCGTCGAAGAACTTGTAAGCCACACCCACGTTGATGTCGCCGATTTCCGGGTCGCGAGTCACGGTCGCATCGGAGGTGGTCGGCCCGGCACCCCCTGCGCCGCCCGAGGAGTAGGTCGACTCGCGATAGACCACGGGTACGTTGATGTCGAATTGCCACCGCTGCGCGAGGTTGTAACGAGCAGTCAGATCCAGGGTCCAGTTGTCGGCCTTGATCCTGTCCAGGTTGATGTTGCCCAGGAAAATGGAATCCAGAGCGAGGAAGCCGTTAAGCGTCAGTGCGCGGGTATCGTAGTGGGTATAGGTAACGCCGGTCTCGACGCTGAACTTGCCGCCACCAAAGAAGCCGCTGGCTTCGTCATACAGGTTGGACACGCTTGGCGCGGGCTCGGAGTCCGCAGTGAGTGCCTGGCCATAGGAACTGCCGGTCGTGCCGGGTGCGCCAGAGGCGACGGTCTGTGCGCCTTTGACGCCTTCGGCAGGGGATTTGACCAGGCGTTTGGGTTGGGGGGTGGCCGGCGTCTCTTCCACTTGCCGGACACGTTGCTCAAGCACCATCAAGGCTTGCTGCTGCGCCGCATACTGGCGCTTGAGTTCGCTCAGTTCCTGTTTCAGGGCCTCGACTTGAGGGTCTGCTGCTGCGTAGAGCGAAGTGGGTGCCAGGGTAGTCAAACACACAAGAACTCTGAACGATAAAGATCGGTGCATGGAGTTGCCGTCCCTTCCGACTACTTTTTGTTGAGACTGAGCGTAGATCAGTATCCGAGTGTGCGAAGGCCTTTAAGCTGGTCAAGGCTGCCATTCAGCGAAGCAGCCGTCGGTACGTTCTCGCGCATCACGACATTCAGCGAGGTGACGTTGTTGATGTGGTTGCCGTTGCCGAGCAGCGTGGCGTTCTGCATCAGGCCACCTTGCGCCAGGCGCTGCACGCTGCTGCCCTGGTTGTTGCTGGCGTTGATGTTCATCTGTACACCCACCCCGGTGGAGGACACACTGAGCGCCCCGGCGCCGTTTTCGCCGGTCAGCGTCTGGCCGGCTGCCAGTGCCTGGCCCTGTGGTTGGACGACAGGTGCCTCGTTGGCCTTGGTGACGTTGATATCAACGTTGTTGTAGGCACTGTTGTTGTCGCCCGCGGCCCGCACGACCTGGGTTACGCCTTCGGTGGTGCCGAGCCCGGCACCGCCAGTAACGATGCCTGTTCCAGCGGTTGTTGCAGCGCCGCCCGATCGCGCCGAGCCGCTCCCCTTTTCATCGATCATCGACACGTAGAATTGCGGTTTGATAGTCGATTGCTGCACCTGCAGGGCGCTTGTGGCACCGATGACGTCGCCTTTGGCGTTCTGCCAGGTACTGCTCATGACGATACCGAAACTCACGATCCGCCCCGGCATGACGTAGCGGCCGCGCAGATTTGCCAGCTCGTGGTCCTTCAGTTCGATGGGTTTGAACGTCTCTGCGTGGGTCGGAAGGCTGGCTGCCACGCAAGCGATGACCAGCCAGAGTCGGGTCTTCATGGAATGCTCCCCGGCGCCTCATGCGCCTTGTCATTAGAAGAGTCGTTAGAAGAAGTCGCTTTTGATGAAACCGAAATCCAGCAGGTCCGCGTCTTTCACCGGGGTGAAGCCGTTTACACGGCCTTTGGCGGTCAGTGGCAACGGCGGGTCGAGCAACACGTTACCCTTGTCGTAACCTTGGCCGATGACGGCGAAGATGATGCCGTTCCAGCCTTTGAGGAAGTCTTCGACCTTGTAGCGTTTGTGGCCCAATACCGGGTCACCGATGTACACCCAGCCGTTGTCGACTTTCTGCATCACCACGAAGTGCTTGTAGCCACGAATATCCATCAGCACCACGACCGGGATACGTACGCTGTGCAGTGTGTCAGCTGCTACCCGATAGCCGCGGGCGCGCATCCCCAGGCTTTCCACATAACGTTTCATGTCGAGCATCGAGAAGCCCTGGGTACGCACCAGGTCCTGGTCGGCGTGGGCCAGCATGCCCTCGATGATGTGTTGTTCGTCCACGTCCAGCCAGTAGGCCTGGCGCAGGATGGTTGCCAGCGCGGCGGCGCCGCAGCTGAAGTCGGTCTTCTGTTGCACCAGGTCGGCGAACTTGCGCTCGCGCACGCTTTGCAGGGGTTTGAACACTACGGCGCCGCCCGGTAATACGGACAGCGGCATTTGTGCAGCTTCGCTCACGCTGGCCAGGCACAGCAAAAACGCCAAGGCGATAATGCGCATGATCGGATGCCTTTCGGTTCAGTTGAAGAAAGGCCCCCCGAAGGGGGCCTCGAGCGCAGCGTTTAGAACGAGGTGTTGGAGATGGCCAGCGAGTTGCTTTGCTGGTTGCCCACACCGGCTGCCACGTTCACGCCCAGGTTGCCGCTGCCGCCATTCACCGAACCGCTAAGGGTTGCAGTGTTGGTAACAGGGTTGGCCCAGCCGGTCGGGGTCAGCACTTGGAAGGACACGGTATTGCTCAAGTCGTAAGCGCTGCTTTCGCTGTAGCTCTTGGCAACGTCGTTCGAGGATTGCGAGGATTTCTCGCCAGACTTTTCATACGCCGATTCCGAAGCATTGGCATAGGAAGAGTCATGCGCCTTCTCGTAGGAAGAGTCACGAGACTTCTCGTAGGCAGAGTCGCGAGTCTTGTCGTAGGACGAATCGCGAGTCTTGTCGTACGACGAGTCACGCGACCTGTCGAACGACGAGTCAAACGCTTTCTCGAACGAGGCGTCGTACGAACTGTCACGCGAGCGATCCACATCCACGTTCAGCGATGCGTTCAGCGAGCCATCGAAGCTATCGGTGCGGGTGCGTTCGCGACGGCCATCATCGGTGCTGATGGTACGGGTTGCATCGGCTGCCGCGGCCAGGGTGGCATTCAGGCTGGAGCTGCTGGAGGAGCTGGCGGTGCCACCGACAGAGCCACTGGCATTCCAGCTATTGGAACCGCTGGCGTTGGAGCTGTTGCTGCCACTGGCACTGGAGCTGTTCGAGCCGCTGGCGCTGGAGCTGTTGGAGCCGCTGGCGTTCGAGCTGCTGGAGCCACTGGAAGTCCAGCCGTTGGAGCCGCTGGAGCTGGCGCTTTGTGCGCCGGCTACGCTGAAGCTCGAGGACGCGCTACGATCGTCGCTCGAGTTGAAAGTACCTTCACGCGAGCTGGACCCGGTTTTGGTAGTGGTGAAAGTCAGCGTGTCCACACGGTAGGTGCGGTCGGCGGCGTTGTTGACCTCCAGGCCTGGGCCGTTCTGATCGGCTGTGGCGGAGGCAGTGGCGTTACCCAGGCCAGCATTGGTGTTGGCAATTGCCATGCTGTTTTTCTGCTGGTTCAGGTCGCCGCCGGCGATGTTGATGCCCACGTTACCCGAGCTGCCTTCGCCAGACCCGCTCATGATGGCCGAAGACTGGGTGGACCAGTTGTCGACACGGTTGCGGTTGCTGACCTGGCTTACTTCGGCATTGGCTTCGGCTTCGCCGAACACGAAGCTGTTGTCCAGCGTGGAGTCTGCTGCAGCGTTGGCGATTGCCGAGGCGTTACCCTGCTGGTTGCCGTTACCGGCCGCCACGTTGACACCCACGTTGCCGCTGGCGCCGGTCGCCGAGCTGCTCATCTCGGCTTCGTTGACAGTGCCCTGGTTGGTGATGGTGTTGCCAACGCTGCGCTGGGTGTCCAGTGCGTTGGCGGTGGCCGAGATCGGGATCCGGGTCGGGTTGTTGTTGCCATTGTGGTGGCCGCCGCGGCGGTCGTTCTGATCAGCTTGTACAGCAACAGCCATGACCGCAGCAATTGCGAACACCAGAGGCTTGATTGCCATCGAGGGTTTCATGGTGATTCTCCGTACTCTAGTTGGGTTAAGTGTCTTTCTTGACTGAAAGGGTCAATCCGCGACCCGGATGCTCAAGGTGTTGGCCATGCGGTTTCCCACCCCGGCACTCTGATTCAGCTGGACCACCCCGCGGCCACCGGTGAACGCCTGGTCACTGGTAGTGACTTGGCGATGGCCGATTGCGGTGTCAGCTGGATCGGAGTTGTTGAGCAGCGCCACGTTCTGTTGCATGAGGACGCTGTCGTCGATGCTTTGCGGTTGAGCGCTGATGCTTATGCGCAGGGCATTGGCCTGCTGGGTCCCGGCGCCAGCGCTCTGGTTGACGCCGAGTGCGCCGCTACCATTGCTGAAGGCGTTGCCCTGGATGGTGGCCCGGGCATCCATGGCCGGGTCTGCCGGCGCATTGAGGCGCTGGCGAATCTGGGTGGTGGCGCTGGCTTCGTGGCCCAGGGCGAAGGCCCGGGCATTGGCTTGCTGCTGCATGTCGCCCGCAGCCTGATTGACAGTCATGTTGCCTTGGTAATGGCTGCCGGAACTGTCGATGTCGGCGTTGTTAATGACTGGAACCTGTGACTCGGCGAAGGCCGATACGCTGCAAAACGCAGCCAGTAACCAAAGCGTGCGCGTCATCTCACTTGCCCCCGGTCAGGATCTGCAGCGGTGCGAGGCCTTTCTGGACATTCGCATTGACCATGTTGGAAATGCCGTTGCCCGACCCCGAGCCGCGGCCGGCGGCCAGATTGGGCAGTTGGGTCTGGTGGGTGAGGTTGGCGCCGAGGCTGTCGGTCTGCTGAGTGATCAGGGAATTGATGCCTGCACCACTGCTGATGTTGGCGAAGTCGCCGTCGCTCAGCTCATTGGTCTGCCGTAGCACATGCGGGGCGGGGTTGGCGTTGACTGTGGTCGGACTCGGATCAGGTCGTAGCGGCGGCGTCACCGCATTGCGGGTCTGCACGTCGCGGGTGATCACGATGATGCCGTTGTCGGCCTGGGTCGTGAGGCTTAGTGAGCTGAGCACGCAGGCCACTAGCAACAGATGATTACGGCGTTTGTCAGTTTTCCTCACGACGGCAATTCCTTCTCTGAGCGCTGTCCCTGTTCAGCGGTGCGGGGAACAGAGCAGAAGGTGTGCCGCTTTTGAGAATGGTTTTCAGATCAACAGGTTAAGGCGAGAGGCTGACAAATTGCGGCGCATTGTGTCTCAGCGCTGAAACAGATGTCCGCGCAGGTTGCTGGCTGAGGCAGCCGTGGCCTCGATTGGAAGGGATTTTGCAGGGGTGTTTCATTGGCTTGACACTGTCCCCGAAGCGGGGGCAGGGCCCGCGTTTTCGGGGGGTTTACCCCACAACGGTGTGTCAGTGGCTTAACACTCGGTTGGGCACGCTGGCGTATCGCTATCAATGAGCGTAGCAACCGTTTGTAGCGCCAGCAACTGGCGCTGTGGCCAATTGCCTTCGATTATCTGGTGCACTTGGTTGTGCCGTTGCAGCCACGCGAGACTGTCGTCAAAGAAGCGCTGGCGGTCGCTAAGTTCGGGCTGACTGCGCTGGCCGTCGCCCACCCAGTCGACGCCCTGGGGGCTCAGCAACAGGTGCAGGTCGTAGCGCCGTGCCAGCAGGGCCTGTTCCAGCCACGCCGGGCAGTCACCGAACAGTGCCTGGCTCCAGAGCATGTTGCTGAGTAGGTGGGTGTCCAGAATCAGCAACGGTGGCGCCTGCTCACGGGCGTGGTCCTCCCAGGCCAGTTGGCCGCGGGCGATGGTGGGGATATCGGCGTAGCAGGTGTCGCGGCATTCCTGGTCGATGAAGTGGCGCACGTACTCGGCTACCACCACGCCGCCAAAATGCGCCTGGATCACCCCGCTGAGCCAGCTTTTGCCGCTGGATTCTGGGCCGCACAGCACCAGTACTTTCATGGCCTGCCGAGTGTTCATGGCTGCACCAACGCCGGGTCACGGCGCCATTCGTGCCAGCCGCGTACGGCGATCAGGGTCAGTACTGCGAAGAAACCCGCGGTGAAATACAGCTGTTGGTGCACGTACTGGCCCACATAGACGATGTCCACCACCACCCACAACGGCCAGCACTGCAGGCGCTTTTGCGCCATCCACAGTTGCGCGACCAGGCTGAAGCCGGTGAGAGTGGCGTCGAGCCAGGGCAGGGCGGCATCGGTCCAGCTGGCCATGGCGGCGCCCAGCGCGGCGCTTAGCGCGACCCCGGCGGCCAGCCCGGTGAGCAGTGCTGGACGTGGCAGGCGCGAGACCTGGCGGGCGTCGTGCGCGCGGCCGGGGCGCTTCCATTGCCACCACCCATACACCTGCAGAACGGCATAGGCCACTTGCAGCAGCATGCCTGAATACAGCTTGACCTCGTAGAACAGCCAGCCGTAGATCAGCACCATGACCAGGCCGATCGGCCAGCACCAGGCGTTCTGCTTGACCGTGAGCCAGACAGCGGTGACGCCGAGGACGGCGGCGATGAGTTCAAGGCCGGACATCGGCGATCCTTGGGGGCGGGGAGGGGCGCGATTGTAGCTTGTCGGCAGAGGAAGGTGTAGGCACTTGTAGGAGCAGCACAAGGCTGCTCCTGCAAGAGTCGAGCTATGATCGCCGGCTAGACACGGAATTGGCGCAACAACTGTTCCAGCGCTTCGCTCAATTGCCCCAAAGCCAGCCCGGCATCGCTCGACTGACGCGCCGCATCGGCGGTCTGCTGCGACAACCCTGCGGTATCCAGCACATTGCGGTTGATTTCCTCGACCACATGCGACTGCTGCAAGGTGGCGCTGGCGATGGAGGCATTCAGGGCGGTGAGGTTGTTCAGCACCTGGTTGATGGCATCCAGGCTGGCACCGGCCGCGCGCGCCTGCCCAACCGTCTGGCGCGAAGCCTCGCTGCTGGCATCGATAGCCCGCACGGCAGCATCCGACTGGCTCTGCAGGTGCTCGATCATGGTGTGGATCTCGGCCGTCGACTGCGCCGTGCGCTGGGCCAGCAGGCGCACCTCGTCGGCCACCACGGCAAAACCGCGGCCTTGCTCCCCGGCCCGCGCCGCCTCGATGGCCGCGTTCAGCGCCAGCAGGTTGGTCTGTTCGGCGATGGAGCGGATGACATCGAGCACGCCGCCGATGCGCGTGCTGTGCCCGGCCAGGTCGCGGATCACCTGCACCGCCTGGTCGATGGTCAGCGACAGCCGGTCGATCTGCGCCAGGCTGCCGTGGATGGCCTGCTGGCCATGCGTAACCTGCTGCTGCGCGATGCGCATTTCCCCGGCGGCCTGCTCGGCGGTCTTGGCCACGTCCTGCACGGCATAGGTCACTTCATTCACCGCCGTGGCAACCTGGTCCATCTGCAGCGATTGCTGGGCACTGTGCTGTTGCGCGGCACTGGCGTTGTCGCCGACATGCCCGGCAGACTGCGCCAGCGCATGAGCCGCGCCCTGCAGCTGGCCGACCACGCCTTGCAGCTTGCCGTTGAAACGGTTGAAGTGCTCGCCCAGGTGGGTGATTTCGTCGCGGCCGTGGGTGTCCAGGCGCCGGGTCAGGTCGCTTTCACCGCTGGCGATGTTGCCCATGGCCTGCACGGCTTCCTGCAGGGGGCGTGCAATGCTGCGGGCAATCACCATGACCAGTAGCGCCATCAGCAGCGCGATGCCGAGCCCTGCCAGCGACGCATCGCGCAGCTGGCGGGCGAATTCGGCCTGCACGTCATCGATGTACACGCCCGAGCCGATAATCCAGCCCCACGGTTTGAACAGCTGTATATAAGAGGTCTTGGCCACCGGCTCGCTGGCGCCAGGCTTGGGCCAGCGATAGTTGACCGGGCCGGCGTCCTGCTGGCGGGCCAGAGCGACCATTTCATTGAATACGGCGAAGCCGTCCGGGTCGCGGATGGCCGACAGGTCCTGGCCGTCGAGCTTGGGGTTGGCCGGATGCATGATCATCTTTGGCCCCAGGTCATTGATCCAGAAGTAGTCGTCGTGGTCGTAGCGCAGCGCGCGCACCACCTGCAATGCCTGTTGCTGGGCTGCGTCGCGGCTGAGTGTGCCGGCGGCCTCCAGGCCTTGGTAATAGGCCAGTACACCGGCTGCGGTCTGCACCACATGGCGGGTCTTTTCGGCCTTGGCCTGGTACAGGTCACCGTGGATCTGGCGCAGCATCAGCAGGCCCAGCAGCACCAGCATGGCCACCGCCAACAAAAGGATCAGCCACAAGCGGCGGCTGATCGACATCGACCTCAGAGTGTTCATTCGGGCGCTCCTGCGTTGTTCTTTTTATTCAGACGCATCCAAGCATGCTTTGCTGGCGAACCACACCCGACTAATGGCTAAGTGCTATCTTTGTAGCCATCTGCGGCGGGCCGGGTAAAGCCATTGCAAAGGTGCTCTGCTAGCATTTCGGCCGGGCTAGATGAAACCTTTAACAGGCGTGAACTTTTCCACTGGCGTTGCGCCCAACAGTCGCTGTAAAACAGCCAGGCCGCGTGCGGCAATCACAAGTAAATCAAGAACAAGGGGCCTGCAGCGAGCAGCGCTCCATCGGGGGAATGATGGATTTTTGGACTGCCTTCCAGGCAATCATCTTGGGCGTGGTGGAGGGGCTGACGGAGTTTCTGCCCATTTCCAGTACCGGTCACCAGATCATCGTCGCCGACCTGATCGGTTTTGGCGGCGAACGGGCCATGGCTTTCAACATCATCATTCAGCTGGCGGCAATCCTGGCGGTGGTGTGGGAGTTTCGCGGCAAGATTCTCGATGTGGTCTTCGGCCTGACCAGCCAGCCCACGGCGCGTCGGTTTACCGGTAACCTGTTGCTGGCATTCATGCCGGCAGTGGTACTGGGTGTGTTGTTCGCCGACCTGATTCACGAATACCTGTTCAACCCGATTACCGTGGCGGCAGCGCTGGTGGTGGGCGGGGTGATCATGCTCTGGGCCGAGCGCCGTCAACACCGCGTGGAGGTCGATCACGTGGACGACATGAACTGGAGCCATGCGCTGAAGATCGGCTTCGTTCAGTGCCTGGCGATGATCCCGGGCACTTCGCGCTCCGGCTCGACCATTATCGGCGGCCTGCTGTTCGGCCTGTCGCGCAAGGCGGCAACAGAGTTTTCGTTTTTCCTGGCGATGCCGACCATGGTGGGTGCCGCAGTGTACTCGGGGTACAAGTACCGTGATCTGTTCCAGCCTGCCGATTTGCCGGTGTTTGCTATCGGCTTCGTGACCTCGTTCATCTTTGCCATGATCGCGGTGCGTGCGTTGCTCAAGTTCATCGCCAACCACAGCTATGCGGCGTTTGCCTGGTATCGCATCTTGTTTGGCCTGCTGATTCTGGCCACCTGGCAGTTTGGCTGGGTTGACTGGGCCACGGCACATGGCTGAGGCGCTGCGCGGGGAACGGCTGGATGGCGTGCGCAATGTGCGCCTGAAACTGCTGCTGTTTGGCGTGCTGTGCCTGTTGCCGGGCCTGGGGGCGGCGCAAATGGCCTGGAGCGACCAGGCCTGGTGGCCGTTGGCGCTGTACCCGGCAATGAGCCTGATCAGCCTGTTGCTGTATTGGCAGGACAAGCAACAGGCGCGTTCGCAGGCTTGGCGCACCCCCGAGAAGGTGCTGCATGCCAGTGAGCTGTTGGGCGGCTGGCCGGGGGCGCTGTTGGCGCAGCAGCTGTTCAGGCACAAGACACGCAAGGTGTCGTACCAGCTGGTGTTCTGGGGAATCGTGGGGCTGCACCAGGTGATCTGGGCAGACTGGCTGTTTCTCGGCGGGCGGTATCTGCCTTTTGGTTGATGTGGGCTGTGCCGGCGCTTTCGCGGGTAAACCCGCTCCAAGGGATCACCGCAGTTTGCAGGAGGGGATTTACCCGCGAATAGGCCGGCATAGGCCCTCTACATCAACAACCCCACCTGCAACTGCTTGGGCAGTCGCCGCACTACCAGCTGGTGCGAGCGCTGCAAAAGATCACACAATTCCTCGCGGCCCATGGGGTAGGGCGGGGCCATGCTGATCCACCGCGCCCGCGCCAGATAGGGCGCAGGCCGCAATCCCGGGCGGTCGCAGTAGCCAAGAAACAGCTCGTCCGCCACCTTGAACGACAACCCGGCACCCGCCAGGTCGAGCACCGCAAACATCTTGTTGCCCGCCACCGAGAACACCCGCATGCCACCCCATTTGTAGTCTTCCCGCGCCCCCGGCAGCCCCAGGCAAAACGCCGCCACGTCGGCTTCGCTGATCTTCTGTTCAGACATAGCGCTCTCCACAGGCCTCGAATGACGCCGCCAGGTGATCGATCCACACGCGTACCGCCGGCAATAACCCGCGCCGGTGCGGGTACACCGCCTGCAGGTAGCCACCGGGCAGTGACCAGTCTGGCAGCAGGCGCACCAGCTCGCCGCGTTTCAGTTCTTCTTCGCAAAACATGCTGGGCAGTGCGGTGAACCCCAGACCAGCCCGTACAGCAGCATTACGTACTACGAAATCATCAATGGCCAGCCTTGGTTCCAAGGCAATTTCCTGCTGTTTGCCATGGGGCCCGAACAGGCGAAAGTGTACCAGTCGGTCTGCTTCGGCGGCCCCCAGCACCGGCATCGACGCCAACTGATCCGGTATACGGATATGGTCGGCAAACCCGGGCGCGGCCACTAGCTGCATCTGCGCCTGGCACAGCCGGCGGGTGACCAGGGCCGGGTCTTCATCGCCCAGGTCGCGCACCCGCAGGGCCACGTCGATGCCTTCGGAAATCAGATCGACCCGGCGGTTGAGCAGCACCATGTCCAGCTGCACCAGCGGGTACTGTTCGAGAAAGCGGCTGATGACATCCGGCAGAAAGGCGTGGGCCAGGGCCACCGGGCAGGATACCCGCAGCCGCCCGCGCGGTTCGCTGCTCATGCTGGCCACGGCTTCATCGGCGGCTTCGGCCTCCAGCAGCATGGCCTGGCAATGATGCAGGTAACGCTCACCCACCGCGGTAAGCTTCAACTGACGCGTAGTGCGTTGCAGCAGGCGGGTGCCGAGGCGCTCCTCAAGCTCGGCGATACGCCGCGACAGGCGCGACTTGGGGATGCCCAGCTGGCGACCGGCAGCAGCGAAACCGCCGGCTTCGACCACGCGGGCGAAATAGAAAAGGTCGTTGAGGTCTTGCATGGGCATGTCTCACTGTTCTACCTGTGGGACAAACTAACGCATTTTTAGTGACTTATCAGCTATTGGGCACCCAGGTAGGATTCTCCCCATCGTGATCGCCCAGCACTGCGGTCTTCATATACAGGAGAGTCCCATGAAACTGTTGCACATCGATTCGAGCATCCTGGGCGACAATTCCGCCTCCCGCCAGCTGAGCCGCGAAGTGGTCGAAGCCTGGCAAGCCGCTGACCCCAGCGTTGAAGTGGTGTATCGCGACCTGGCCGCAGATGCCATCGCCCATTTTTCCGCTGCTACGCTGGTTGCTGCTGGTACGCCAGAAGATATGCGTGATGCAGCGCAGGCTTTCGAAGCCAGGCTGAGCGCGGAAACCCTGGAAGAGTTCCTGGCTGCCGACGCCGTGGTGATTGGTGCGCCGATGTACAACTTCACCGTGCCGACCCAGCTCAAGGCCTGGATCGACCGCGTGGCCGTCGCCGGCAAGACTTTCCGCTACACCGAAAGCGGCCCGGAAGGGCTGTGCGGCAACAAGAAAGTGGTGCTGGTATCGACCGCTGGCGGCCTGCACGCTGGCCAGCCGACGGGCGCCGGGCATGAGGACTTCCTCAAGGTGTTCCTGGGCTTTATCGGTGTGACCGACCTGGAAATCGTCCGTGCCCATGGCCTGGCCTATGGCCCGGAGCAGCGCAGCCAGGCGATCGATGCCGCCCAGGCGCAAATTGCCAATGAGCTGTTTGTTGCGGCCTGAGCCTTCTCGACAGGCCGCCCCCGCGCGGGCTTGGCGGCGAGCTTCAGAAGGTTGGCGGTGTGATCACCCAGATCACCACCGCATCCTTCTCACCGGGGTTGCCGTAGCGATGCGGTTCCTGGCTCGAGAAGCTGAAACTGTCACCTTCGGCTAGCTGGAAATGCCGCTCGCCCACCCACAGCTCGAAGCACCCACTGAGCACATAGCCGGCCTCTTCGCCGTCGTGGCTGTAGCTCTGCTGGCTATAGGTGCCCGGGGGGAAGCGTGAGTGCAGGATTTCCAGCTGGCGGTTGGGCTGGGGCGTGAGCAACTGGTCGACGATGCCATCTTCGTAATGCACGCTGAGGCGGCTGTTGCGACGCACCACGTAGCCTTGATCCTCAGGGGCTGTGGTGGCTTCGCTGGCGAAGAACCACTGGATGGTCACGCCCAGGCTGCGGGCGATGTTGAACAGTGCCGGGATCGACGGGTACGAGAGGTTGCGCTCCAGCTGGCTGATGTAGCCTGCGGTCAGTTCACTTTGCGTGGCCAACTCCTGCAGTGTCATGCCGCGGCGCTTGCGCAGGCCGCGGATGCGGGTGCCCAGGAATTGTGGGGCGACGGCCCCGGCTTCGCTGGCGGGGGGCTGGGGGAGTTGGCTCATGCACGTCGGTCCATCGTAAAAGCCCCAGTATGTACAGCCTCAGAGCGCCCAGGCAACCGTCAGGCCATCGTGAATCGCTTCCTCGGCGGTGCGCGGCGCCAGGCAGTCGCCAATGCGCCGCACCTCCACCAGGCCGGCCAGTTCCGTGGCCAGGCGGTCCTCCGGCTGATGGCCCATGCATAGCACCAGGGTATCGATGCCTTCGAAGATCATCGGTTCGCCGCTGGCGGTGTGTTGCAGGTACACCGTGCTGTCGTCGCTACCATACAGCCGGGCATAAGGCGTGATGGAGATCCCCAGGCGGTGCAGTTCGCCGGCGAGCTGGTCACGTACGTACAGCGGCAGGTTCTCGCCGCAATGCGTACCGTTGACGGCCAGTTGCACCTGATGCCCATCGCGCACCAGGCGCTCGGCGATGCCGGGGCCTATCCAGTCGCAGCGCCAATCGATCACCAGCACCGAGCGCCCCAGCGTCACTTCGTTGCGCAGCACTTGCCAGGCGTCTACCACCTGCAACTCGCCGGTGCGTTCGAACGCCGGCCAATAAGGGATGGCGCCGGTCGCGGCGATCACCAGGTCAGGGCGCTCACGCTCGACCAGGGCGCGATCGACCCGGGTGTTGCGCACCACCTCCACCCCCGCCAACGCCATTTCCCGCTGCAGGTTGGTGCTGGCGCCGCCAAACTCGCTACGCCGCGGTAGCAACTGGGCCAGCAGCACCTGGCCGCCCAGTTGCGGGCCGGCCTCGTACAGGGTCACCTGATGCCCGCGCGCGGCGGCCACGGCTGCGGCCTTCATGCCGGCGGGCCCGCCGCCGGCGACCATGATGCGCCTGGGCGAGGGGGTGATGGTCATTTGGCCGTACTGCAGCTCTCGGCCGGTTTCGGGGCGTTGGATGCAGGAAATCGCCAGGCCGCGGTGGAAGTGGCCGATGCACGCCTGGTTGCAGGCGATGCAGGCGCGCACGTTTTCAACGTTACCGTGCTCGGTTTTGCTCGGCATCAGCGGGTCGCAGATCAGCGCCCGGGTCATGCCGCACACATCTGCCTGGCCGCGGGCGAGAATCTGTTCGGCCTCCTGGGGCTGATTGATGCGTCCGGTAACGAACAGTGGCACGTCCAGCTGCTGCTTGAAGGTGCCCGCCTCGCGAGCCAGGTACGCCGCCTCGATGGCCATGGGTGGAACGATATGCACCGCACCGCCCAAGGACGCCGAGGTACCGGCGACGATGTGCAGGTAGTCGAGCTGGCCCTGCAAGGCAACGGCGGCGGCCAGTGATTCATCTTCGCTCAGGCCTTGGCTGTCGCGCTCATCGGCACTGATGCGCAGGCCGATGATGAACTGCTCGTCGGTGGCGGCGCGCACTGCGGCCAGCACTTCGCGCAGAAACCTCAGGCGTTTTTCCAGTTCGCCGTTGTAGCCGTCGCTGCGCAGGTTCACCCGTGGGTTGAGGAACTGGGCGGGCAGGTAGCCATGGCTGGCCACCACCTCGACGCCGTCCAGCCCGGCCTGGTGCAGGCGGCGGGCAGCGCTGGCGTAGCCCTGGACGATTTCGTCGATCATCGCCTGGTCCAGTGCACGCGGCATCACCCGGAAGCGTTCATTGGGCACGGCCGATGCGGAGTAGGCGATTGCCAGCAGGCCATCCGCCGACTCCATGATTTCCCGCCCCGGGTGGAACAGCTGCGACAGCACCAGCGTGCCATGCGCATGGCACGCCTGGGCAAGCTGGCGGTAGCCATCGATGCAGGCATCGTCGGTAGCCATCAGCACATGCGAGGTGTAGCGGGCACTCTCGTGCACCCCGGCGACCTGCAGCACGATCAGGCCCACGCCGCCGGCGGCGCGGTCCCGCTGGTAGGCGATCAGCTTGTCGTTGACCAGGTTGTCGGTGGGAAGGCAGGTGTCGTGGCCGGTTGACATGATCCGGTTCTTCAAGCGTTTGCCGCGGATCTGCAGCGGCTCGAACAGGTGCGGGAAGGCGGTTTGCATGCAGGCGGCTCCGGTGATCTGTTGTTGTTTTTCTGTTATGAAAGTGTAGCTGCAGTAAAAAATCAACTCATTTCTTTACTTGAATGCGGCTGGCTTTTTCTCAGTCTCAGAGCGAGGGTGTGAGCTCACAGCAACAGGAAAACGGGCCTTTGGGGGAACCGGCAGGAGAACGCTACGATGCAGAGCGAAGGCGGCGGCGAAATGGCGCGGAGTCAGGTGATGGCCGTAGGGTCAGTGGTCGCTGTGGGGGATGCTAGGGTCTGGCAGGTTGCATCAGGGCTTACAGGTGCTTGCCTTAAGACATGCAGCGCCTATGAGATCGAGCGCCGCCAGCGCGGCGCTCGATCTCATAGGCGCTGCAAATGCTGTGACAAGCCCCTGTCAGCCTGATGCATTCCTTGCGAGGAAGGCTTGCCGGCAGGCAATGTGCAGTGCAGTCTGGCCACTCACCGCCCAGCCCTCCACACCCCGATCAATTCACCCCAGGTACAATCATCGCCGCAGGTGCTAGCTCAGCACGACGCCGCGCGACCAGGTAGTACAGCACGCTAGGCACCACCAGTCCGATCAGCCAGGACACATCCACCCCACCCAGGTGCGCGACCATCGGCCCGGTGTACAGCTTGGTGTCGATGAACGGCATCTGGATCAGCACGCCGACGGTGTACACGATGATGCCTGGCCAGTTCCAGCGACCGTAGCGACCCTGTGGGTCGGCGAGGGCAGGGATGTCGTAGCGCTCCTTGGTGATGAAGTAGTAGTCCACCAGGTTGACGGCGCTCCAGGGCACGAAGAAAGTCAGCAGGAACAGGATGAACGACTTGAACGCGGTCAGAAACGAATGCTGGCCAAGCAGCGCGACCAGGGTTGCCGCTCCGACGATGGCCAGTACGAACACCAGGCGTTGGCTGCGGGTGATCGTCAGGTGGCCGCGCAAGCCGCTGATGATGGTTGCGATGCACATGAAGCTGCCGTAGGAGTTCAGGGTCGAGATGGTCACCTTGCCGAACGCTATGCAGAAATACAGCAGCGCGGCAGTGGTGCCGACACCTCCCAGGCCGACAATGTAGGCCACTTCGCGCCCGGAAAATTCGCCGCCGGCAATGGCCGCCGCGAACACACCGAGGATCATCGATGCCTGGGCCCCGATCACCGAGCCCAGGCCTGCGGCGAAGAAGGTCTTGACCGGTGAAGTGCTGCTGGGCAGGTAGCGCGAGTAGTCCGCTACATAGGGGCCGAAGGCTATCTGCCAGGATGCCGCCAGCGAAACCGCCAGCAGGAACGATGCCCAGGTGAAATGGCGGTTGTCCAGCAACTGCCCGATATCGGCCAGCATGAGGATGCGACTGAACAGGTAGACGAACGCGATGATGCCCAGCACGCTGGCGATCCGGCCGATCCAGTGGATGACCCGGTACCCGGCCAGGGTGGCGAGCACGATCACTGCCGCGAAGATAAGGATGCCGGTGCTATCGCTGACACTTAACAGCTGGCCGATCGCCTGCCCGGAAAGCACCGTGCCAGTAGCGGTGAAGCCCATGTACATCAGGCACACCAGCACCATCGGGATGGCGGCGCCATAAACCCCGAACTGCACTCGGCTGGAGATCATCTGCGGCAGCCCAAGGCGTGGGCCTTGCGCCGCGTGCAGCGCCATGACTGCACCACCGATCAGTTGGCCGATCAGCAGGCCGATCAGCGACCAGAACACGTCGCCACCCAGCACCACGGCCAGGGCACCGGTCACGATAGCGGTAATTTGCAGGTTGGCTCCGAGCCAGAGGGTGAACTGACTGTACACGCGTCCATGGCGTTCAGTTTCCGGGATGTAGTCGATCGAGCGCCGTTCGAGCACGGGTTTGCTGGACATGGTGTGGCTCCGCTTGATTGTTTTTGTATAAGCGAGGAGGTCATCGGCTGGACGCAAGGCGAATGACCTTGGCTTGATCTGAGCATGTCTATACAAGTCCGGTCAAGTGAAGTTTACCGAGGATTACAGTGGTACTGTTGCGCAACCCTTGGGCGTAACTGTGCTGGTCGGACGCGATGGAATAGCCTTATGCTGTTACGAAATATGTCTAAGAAATCTGCTGAGGAACGCTGCAATGCCGCTGAAGGACCTGCTCATCGCCCTGGTGGTGATTGTCGCTTGGGGCGTCAACTTCGTGGTCATCAAGGTGGGCCTCGATGGCTTGCCGCCGATGTTGCTGGGCGCGCTGCGGTTCTTGCTGGTGGCATTCCCGGCTATCTTGCTGGTCAAGCGCCCCAAACTGCCTTGGCGCTGGCTGATCGCCTATGGGGCGACCATTTCATTGGGCCAGTTCGCCTTTCTGTTCCAGGCGATGTACAGCGGCATGCCCCCGGGGCTGGCGTCGCTGATTTTGCAGTCGCAGGCGTTCTTCACCCTTGGCTTCGCTGCCCTGTTTCTTGGCGAGCGTTTGCGCGTGGCCAGCGTGCTGGGGCTGCTGGTGGCGGCTGGTGGCCTGGCACTGATCGGCAGTGAAGATGGCGGCCATGTGCCAATGCTGGCGCTGGTGCTGACCCTGTGTGGCGGTGCCATGTGGGGGTTGGGCAATATCATTACCCGGCGTTTTGGCTCGGTCGACCTGGTGGCGCTGGTGATCTGGGGCGGGCTGATTCCGCCGCTGCCGTTCCTGGCACTGTCCTGGTGGCTGGAAGGGCCAGAGCGCATCGGCCACGCCCTGGCCAATATCAGCTTGAGTTCGCTGCTGGCCCTGGCGTACCTGGCCTTTGTCGCAACCATGCTCGGCTACAGCCTGTGGAGCACGCTGCTCTCGCGCCACCCGGCAGGCAAGGTGGCCCCGTTCTCGCTGTTGGTGCCGGTGATTGGCTTGAGCTCGTCGGCGTTGCTGCTGGGCGAACGCCTGACCGCAACCCAGGGCTGGGGCGCGCTGCTGGTGATGGCGGGTTTACTGGTCAACGTCTTCGGCGCCCGGATCGGGCAGCGCTTGCGGGCCGCTAGCGCGTAAGGCAAATCTGCAGGACTGCGCTCTGTTAGAATCGGCTCCTTTTGCCAGGCTTGCGGAGCGCACTCATGATCATTTCCACCACCAGTCAGCTCGAAGGCCGCCCGATTGCCGAATACCTGGGTGTAGTCAGCTCCGAGTCGGTGCAGGGCATCAACTTCGTGCGCGATTTCTTTGCACGCTTTCGCGACTTTTTCGGCGGCCGCTCGCAAACCCTGGAAAGCGCGCTGCGCGAGGCCCGCGAGCAGGCTACCGAAGAGTTGAAAGCGCGGGCACGGCAGTTGCACGCCGACGCGATAGTGGGTGTGGATTTCGAGATCAGCATGCCGTCGGTACAAGGCGGCATGGTGGTGGTTTTTGCCACGGGTACAGCGGTGCGCCTGAAATAGAACGTTTATGCCACTGGTCGGGTCCAAGGCGTTCTGCCCGGGTGGTCTGCAAATGACCAGCTAGTCTCACTTTCACAGGCCGCGTCTACCTGGGCAACTTTTCTGGTTGCCGGCGCGACCGCCACTGGAGGGACACAGGGCATGAGCGAATCCTTTTTCGAAGACCTGAACGACGCGTTCCCGATCAACAGCCAAGTGCGTTGCGGCCAGGCGGCATTTCGCCTGGGGTTCGCCCACATGACGCTGGATGATTCCGAACAGCTCCAGCCTGCACACCTGCAGCGGAGCAAAAAAGGCCGCTTCATGCCGCGGGTGCCGTTGAAGAAGTGACCCCGCCCCAGCCCAACCCCGCCCGATGGCGGGGTTTTTGTTGCGGTTCGTTGATCCGCCTCATGGTATTGCCGGGTAGCGCTCGCCGAACGGCCAAGGCTGTGGTTTGCTGGCGTGGCATTGCAGCGACGGAGGATTGAATGCTCATGCGAGTCAGGGAAGATACCTATTGGCAGTGGGCCGACGCCCAGCTGCATAGCCGCAGCCACGACGAAGTACTCAGCGACGGCACCACGCTGGACGTGCAGGTACGGCTTTCGCGCCTGGGGGCCACCCAGTTGTTCCTCGGGTTGTATGGCGGGGATGGGCGAGCGTTGCTGGAAGAGTACTACCCTGCACGGCCAGGCGAGACGATGACCCGCGCCATGGTATGGGGCGTCGATCGCGCCCGGGCGATGGCAACGGGCGCCTTGCCCTTGCCAGAGCCGCGCCGCCACCGGCGCCGGGCATGAAAAAGCCCGGCCTGTGCGGCCGGGCTTCGATAAAGGTGAGAGCCCTCAGTTGAGCGGTTCGATCACCTTGACTGCCTGCTGCTCACGGGCGGCGGGCCATTCCTGTTGCAGGGTCTGCAGCACGCGGCCAACGAACTCGGTGTCGGCGGCTGCCTTCTTGCCGACGTAGCCCATCCCACGGCGGTAGACCTTGAAGCGTGCACGCATGCTGGGCAGGTGCTCTTCGAATTCAGCTTCGACGGTGTTCGGTGGCAGGCGGTCGAGGCGCACTTCACCGGTTTGGCTGACCCACAGCAGGTGGTCGTCAAGGCTGTCCTTGCGTCCAGCGAACAGTTGGGCCAATTGGTCGATTGTCGGTTTGTCGTTCAAGTTCATCATAAAGCCCCCATTACCCATTCTTAGGTGATTTTCACAGTTGGCGCCAACACGATGTAGCGCACTACCAAGGCTGCTACAGCAGCATCGCAACAGGGGCTTTCTCACGCTGCCTTTTGGACAGATTCCCTCTCCACGGACGGCCTGCGTTACCGCGCAAGCCGTCTGGAACACCCTTGCCATCGCTCCCGATCAGGGAGACGGCTTCATCATGCCCAAGCGCGATGAACGGCGTCAACCATTTTGTAGTGAATATTTTCTGGCACTACATTTCTGTCGATTTGTCTGACAATCGCCCCCCGCACTACAGCCCTGAGAGTATTTCGAACGCTGCGCGTATCCGGGCTTCGTTGGGGTAATTTCGATTGGCCAGCAATACGATTGCCAACTGCTCGGATGGCACAAACGCGGCATAGGCACCGAAACCGTTAGTGGCGCCAGTCTTGTTGTACCAGGCGGCAGGCAGCACGGGCAGGGCTGGTTGCAGCCGCGTGGTGGCCTGCGGTTCGCGAATCATCTGGGCGCTGTTGCCCGCTTCGAGGGTGGACAGGGTGACGGGGTAGGGGTAGCGCTCCCAGCCCAGGCCTTGAGTCATCGGCCCCACCTGGAAGTAGCCTTGCTGGGTGATGGCGGTGGCTTTTGCCAGCGCTGGGGGCAGGCCCTCAGGCTGCATGTGCAGGCGCACATAGCGCAGCAGGTCGCTGGCGCTGGTCTTGATCCCGTAAGCCTCATCGGCGTAGGGGCCGGGGCCCACGCGTACGGGTTTGTCGGCGGCGTCATAGCCTTGGGCATACAGCCCCTCGGCGCTGGCCGGGACATCCAGGTAGGTGTTTTCCAGGCCCATTTTCGCCAGCAGGCCTTCGCTCATCAGGGTGGAAAACCCCTGGTGCTGCGCGCGGGCAGCAAGGTCGCCAAACAAACCCAGGCTGGGGTTGGAATAGCAGCGCCGGGTGCCGGGCTGGGCACGGGGCTGCCAGTGACGGAAGAAGCCGACCACCTGCTGTTGCGTCTGCACGGCATCCGGGAATTGCAGGGGCAGGCAGTCGGCACTGTAGGCGCCCAGGTCCAGCACGCTGGCATCACCGATGGGCGCCCCGGCCAGTGCCGGGTGATAACGCTTGGCCGGGGCAGCGAGGTCCAGCTTGCCCTCGGCACTGGCCAGCGCGGCAAGGGTGGCGGTGTAGGTCTTGCTCAGCGAGCCGATCTCGAACAGCGTGTCCCGGCTGACTGGCACGTTGTCGGCCTTGCTGGCCACGCCATAGCTGAAGTAATGCGCATGGTCGCGGGCGTAGATAGCCACGGCCATGCCGGTGATGCCCTGCGCTTGCATCAGCGGGCGGATGACCTGGTCGACCTTGGCCTGCAACTGGTCGTCGGCCCGGGCAGTGGCTTGGCCGAGGGTGAGGGTGATGGCAGCGGCAAGTGCGGCCAGGCGAGGAGGGGGCATGGGCGGGTCCTTTACGGGAACGTGTCCGTTGAGCGATACCGGTGGGGGTTCCGGCGTTAGCGGCGCAAAGCCGAAAACCTTATCGTCTGCCCTTGCACAATGACAAGACGGAAGCAGTGATGAAGTATTTGCGCATGTTATTCGACAATTTCACCCTGGCCTTGCTCGGGGTGGTGCTGATTGCCACGGTGCTGCCGTGCTCGGGCGACGGCGCGGTGTACTTTGGCTGGCTGACCAACCTGGCCATCGGCCTGCTGTTCTTCCTGCATGGCGCCAAGCTGTCGCGCGAGGCGATCATTGCCGGTGCCGGGCACTGGCGCCTGCACCTGCTGGTGTTCTCCTGCACCTTCGTCATGTTCCCGCTGCTGGGCCTGGCTTTCAAGCCGCTATTCGTGCCGCTGGTGGGCAACGAGCTTTACCTGGGCGTGCTCTACCTGTGTGCCTTGCCGGCCACCGTGCAGTCAGCCATCGCTTTCACCTCGCTGGCCCGCGGTAACGTGCCGGCGGCCATCTGCAGTGCTGCGGCGTCCAGTTTGCTGGGCATTTTCCTGACGCCGTTGCTGGTGGTGATGCTGCTGGGCGCCAGCGGTGATACCGGCTCCGGTCTGGATGCGGTGCTGAAGATCACCTTGCAGCTGCTGGTGCCATTCGTGGCCGGGCAGATTGCGCGGCGCTGGATTGGCGCCTGGGTCAAGCGCAATGCCCGCTGGCTCAAGGTGGTCGACCAAGGGTCGATCCTGCTGGTGGTTTACACCGCGTTCAGCGAGGCGGTGGTCACCGGGCTGTGGCACACCGTATCGCCACAGCACCTCGCCGGGTTGTTTGCCGTGTGCGGGATCCTGCTGGCGGTGGTGTTGTTCGGCACCCGCCTGCTGGGCAAGGCGCTGGGCTTTGATCTGGAGGACCGCATTACCATCCTGTTTGCCGGCTCGAAGAAAAGCCTGGCGACTGGTGTGCCGATGGCCCAGGTGCTGTTCGTGGGCAGTAGCATTGGTGCCATGATCCTGCCGTTGATGCTGTTCCACCAGATTCAGCTGATGGTTTGTGCAGTACTGGCGCAGCGGTATGCCAGCCGGGAGGAGGGGGCGGAACAGATGTCGGCGCGGTCCTGACGGGGGAGGGCTGCCGCAGCAGCCCATTCTTATCTGGCCTGCCCTGAGCCGCGCTCGCGCAGCGCCTTCGCCACCTCGGCCTCGACTTTGTAGGCCGGCGCTTCAAGCTCGTCGTAGTTGCGCGTGTAGCGCCGGGCGAACTCGTCCACGCCCAGCGCCTGATACTGCTGCACATGCTTGAGCTCGTGCGCCCATAAGGCCACATTGTCCTCGGCATCGCTGCCGCGGCGGAAGATGATCGTGTCGATCAACGTCACGGCATTCACGTCGGGGTTTTGCAACATCACATTGGCTGCACTCATCTGCTGTTCGTCACCGACCCGATAACGCACCGCGTCGAGCACCGCAAAGTCATACCAGGGTTCGAGCTGTGCCCGTATATGCAACGGGATCGGCTGCACGCCGCTGGCCGTCGCTTCATCGCGGGCCTGGCGCAAGGCAAAGGTGAGGCTGGACGAGGCCATGGCTTCGACATCCTTGAGCACCTGCCCGGCCTGCCCAGGATCGATCGGGGCACAAAAACAGCCCATCAGGCACACCTGGTACTGCCCTGGCGGACAGGTTTGTTCGGCCAGTGCGGGTAACGCCATCAGCGCGCCAAGCACGACACTAATCCACTTCATGCAGGGCCTTTTCGACATATGCGCGGCTGGCGTCCAGTACCTGCGATTGCACGTTTTCGCTCGCCAGCATGCGCCCGATCAGCAAGGCGCCGACGCACTGGCTGATCAACACCCAGGCCAGTTGTTCATCCTCCAGCGTTGCGCTCCAGGCCTGGTGCAGCTGCACCAACCAGTGCTCGGCCACTTCGCGCACGGGTACTTCGGCCCGCGCGATCTCCACCCCCAGCGGCGGCAGTGGGCAGCCACCTTCGGCGTTGTGCAGGTGGGCCAGGCTCAGGTACTGCTGCAGGCAACGGCCCAGACGTTCACGGCTGGCGCCCTGGGTGGCCAGGCGTGCCAGCGGGCTGTTGCACAGCTCCTGCCTGACCACCTCGGTGAACAGGTCGTCCTTGGAGGGGAAGTGGTTGTAAAAGGCGCCGCCGGTCAGGCCAATGGCCTTCATCAACCCGGCTACGCCGGTGCTGGAAAAACCCCCGCTTTTGGCCAGCGCGCCGCTGCTGGCCAGCAGGCGTTCGCGGGTCTGCTGCTTGTGTTGGTTGGAGTAGCGCATTCATATGCCTCGGCAGGCAGGCTTGACGATGAAGGCAATCTTAACATAGCGTTCGTTTACTAAACGATCATTCACCAATGGGGGTGAGCATGGCAGAACAACAAAAAGTAGTGCTGGTGATCGGTGCGGGTGATGCTACCGGGGGCGAGATCGCCAAGCGCTTTGCCCGTGAGGGCTACATCGCCTGCGTGACACGGCGCCAGGCGGACAAGCTGCAGCCGCTGGTGGAGGAAATTCGCGCCGCTGGCGGCCAGGCCCACGCCTTTGGCTCTGATGCGCGCAACGAAGAAGATGTGGCGAGCCTGGTCGAAACCATCGAGCGTGACATCGGCCCGATCGAGGCGTTTGTATTCAATATCGGCGCCAATGTGCCTTGCAGCATTCTCGACGAAACCCCGCGTAAATATTTCAAGATCTGGGAAATGGCCTGCTTTGCCGGCTTCCTCACCGCTCAGGCCGTTGCCCGGCGCATGGTCCAGCGCGAGCGCGGGACGCTTCTGTTCACGGGTGCCACCGCAGGCACCCGTGGTGCAGCAGGGTTTGCCGCGTTCGCCGGTGCCAAGCACGCCTTGCGCGCTCTGGCGCAGAGCATGGCGCGCGAACTGGGGCCGCGGAACATTCATGTTGCGCACGTGGTCGTGGACGGGGCCATCGACACTGCTTTCATCCGTGACAGTTTCCCTGAGCGCTACGCCCTCAAGGACCAGGATGGCATCCTCGACCCGGCGCACATCGCCGACAGCTACTGGTTCCTGCATGCCCAGCCGCGCGACGCCTGGACCTTCGAGCTGGACCTGCGCCCCTGGATCGAGCGCTGGTAAGCCCCTTTTCACCCAGCAAGGACCGTAACCATGCACAAGACTGTCGATTTCCATTTTGACCTGGGCAGCCCGGCCAGTTACCTGGCCTGGACCCAGCTGCCCGGCCTGTGTGCCCGCCAAGGTGCCACGTTGCACTACCGGCCGATGCTGTTGGGCGGCGTGTTCCAGGCCACCGGCAATGCCTCTCCGGCTCTGATACCGGCCAAGGGGCGCTACATGTTCATCGACCTGTCGCGCTTTGCTGCGCGTTATGGGGTGGCTTACGGATTGCCGCCAGGATTCCCGGTCAACACCTTGACCCTGATGCGCGGGGTGATGGGCACCCAGATGCGTTCCCCGGAGCGCCTCGAGGCGCTGCTCGCCGTGCTGTTCAATGGGCTGTTTGCGCAGTGCCGCAATGTGAGCGACATCGGCGTGCTGGACGAAACGCTTGTTCAGGGCGGCTTCGACCCGCAGGTATTTCATGCGCTGGCTGCGGATGATGAAGTGAAGGTTGCACTCAGGCAGGCCACCGAGGCAGCAGTGGCACGCGGGGTGTTCGGCGCGCCAACCTGCTTTGTTGGCGACGAGATGTTCTTCGGGCAGGACCGTCTGGACTTTGTCGAGCAAGCGTTGGCTCAGGGCGCCAGCAGCCTCTCCAGCTGAGTGCGCTCCCACAGGCTTAGCAGGTCGACCGGGTTGCTGCCATAGCGGTGCCAGTCGCCGAGGTCGGCCTGCTCGCCGTCGGCGGCCAGGCAGTGAACGCACTGCGCCAGGCCCTCTGCATCCAGGGCCAGGGTGAGTTGCCAAGCGTGGATGACGACATCGACCAGGCCGCCCTCGCGGCGAGCACCAACCTCAAGGTGATGCACGCCCAGGGCGGCATCGCGCAGGCACTGGTACACAGCCCGGGTGTTCAACGAGCCCGTGCGGATCAAGGTCAGAAGTTCGCCGGGGTGTTGGCGCTGATGATTTCGGCCTCGTCCGGGCCAATGTTCTTGAAGCTGTGCGGCAGGGTAGTGGGGATGTAGTAGCCATCGCCCGAGCTGAGCACGCTGACCTGGCCATCGACCCACAGCTCGACAGTACCCCGGGTCACCAGGCCGCATTCCTCGCCCTCGGCATGCACGATCGGCTCGCCCGAGTCGGCACCGGGTGCATACAGTTCGCGCAGCATGCGCATCTGCCGGCCTTCGACACTGGCGCCAACCAGCAACATGCGCAGGCCGTTGCGGCCCAGGTCTGGCTGTTCGCCACCGCGGAACACGAAACGCTCTTCACGCACGGGCTCATCGAAGCTGAAGAACTCCGCCAGGCTCATGGGAATGCCTTCGAGCAGCTTTTTCAGGGAGCTGACCGAAGGGCTGACGCGATTCTGCTCGATCTGCGAGATCGTCGAATTGGTCAGCCCGCTGCGGCGGGCCAGTTCCCGTTGGGAGAGGTTGTTGCGTTCACGCACCAGTTTGAGTCGCGTCCCCGTGTCCATAGCCGCCTTGTAATCAGAGGTGTAAAGAATAATGAGCGAGGCGCATTAAAACACACTCTGCACGCTTGCGCGCTGCGCTTGTCAGGCAGCCTGGTTGCGCGGCATCGGCCACAGCCCGACCAGCAGCAACAGCGCGGCCACGGCCAGGAATGGCAAGCGCGGATCGAGGGCATACACCAGGGTGCCGGCCAGTGGCCCGATCACCGCGCCCATGCCCTGGGCAGCGCCTATGGAGCCGGCGGTGGCGCCTTGTTCGGAAGCCTGCATGGCATTGGCCGCCAGTGCCGAAAACGCCGGGAACACAAAGCCCATGCCGGTTGCGGCGACGAAGTAGCATGCCCACAGCCACCCTGCCGTGGTCGCCAGCGCGCCGCAGGCAAAGCCCAAGGCTGAAACGGTGGCACCTACCCGGATCATCTTCAGCGGCGGCCATTCCAGCTGGCGCAGCAGCACCTGCGCCAGGATCAGCGCAACCCCCACCGTGGTCAAGGCGATGCCGGCGGTCTGAGCGGCTTCGGCTGGGCCCAGCTTGAGGCGGTCGAGGGCGAAGAAACCGACAATGATCTGCGACACCGTCACGCTGAGCATGGCGCTGAACGCGACCAGCAATGGCCGGCGCAGGCGCGGGTCGCTCAACCGCACCGGGCTGGGCGCGTAGCTGTGCGGCAGGGCCTGCGGCTTGAGGGCGAACAGCAGCACCAGAAAGGCAGCGGCAGGCAACAACGACATGATGTGGAAGGGCAGGCTCAGGCTATGGCGTGCCAGCAATGCCGCCAATGCGGGGCCTACCACCAGGCCGACAGCGTTGGCCGCGCCCAGTGAGGCCATGGCCCGGGCCCGGCGCTGCGGTTCGACATGGTCGGCGATCAAAGCATTGCAACCCACCGGGATGGCGGCATAGAAGGCGCCGATGCAGCCGCGGGCCACCATCAGCCCGACAAATGCCAGGGTTGCCCCCGGCATCCAGCGCAGTGCGCCTTCGACGAACAGGCACAGCAGCCAGTACGCCAGGGTAAAGCCGGCGCTGCCCAGCAGCAGGATGCGCCGACGGCCCAGGCGGTCTGCGGCGCGCCCCCAGGGCCGGGCCAACAGTACCCAGACCACCCCCGCCACGGTGACGGCGGCGCCGGCTTGCCAGGTGGCCATGCCGAGCTGGCGGGCGATCGGGCCGATCAGGGCGACAAAGGCCATCATCGACATGGTACAGGCCATGTTGGCCAGCAGCAGGGGGCGCAGGTCCAGTGTGCTGGCAGGTAGCAGAGTGGCAGAATCCTTTGCAGCGTTCATTGGGCAGTCCAGGGCAGTTTGGCAGTGAAGGGTCGATACTAATAAGAACAATTATCGACTGTCGAACCCTCTGCACCCTTTCAGGTCATTCATGACGGCGCAGCGGGCCGGGCCACATGCTACGCAACACACCGTCGCGGCGCACCCAGGCGTGCATCAGTGCCGCGCCCAGATGCACCAGCACGGTGGCAAACAGCAGGTAGCCGGCCCATCCATGCGCCTGTCGCAGCACGGCATACAGTTGCAGGTCATGCGGGGCGATGGCAGGCAAGCCAAGCGGGCGAGGGTAGTTGCCGGCCGAAAGCATGGCCCAGCCCAGCAGCGGCATGGCCAGCATCAGGCCATATAGCAACAGGTGCGAGGCCCCGGCAGCCCAGCGTTGCAGGGGCGGCAGGTCGCGGGGCAGGGGTGGGTGCGGCACCAACAGGCGCACGCCGATGCGCAGTACCACCAGCACCAGCAGGGCCAGGCCGGTGGCCTTGTGCAGCCCGATCAGCACAGGGTGGCGTGGCGACAGGTCACCGACCATGCTCACGCCGATGAACAACATGGCCAGGATCAACACGGCCATCAGCCAGTGCAGCAGGCGAGCGATGGGGTGGAAGGCTTCGGGTTTCATGGGTGGGCTCCGGTGCCGAGCGATTCGCGGCTGCGGCGGTTGAAGGATTCCGAGTAGGCAGCCGAGCGGGCGGCCAGGATCGGGTCGGCGGATGCTTCGATGCCCCGCGGCAGGATCAGCGGGTCGAAATTGAGGTCGCGGCAAGCGCCCTGCTCAGGGGCGTCGACCTGTTCCAGCACCAAGGTGCCGGCGTCCACGCTGCGCCGCTCGGCAGGCCAGGGGCGGGCAGGGTTGTCCACGGCATCGCCGGGTTCGGCCAGCACCAGCCGCAGCGTCCAGCGCAGCGGGCCCTGGGCCAGGCGCTGCTGCAGGTCATGCTGCAGGAACTGTTTGTCGTCGACCTGGGCGGGCAACGCGGCAAACGCGGTTTGCGGCTCAAGCTGCCAGCGCACCGGGTGGGCGGCGCCGCTGGCGTCGATCAGGCGGAAGGCGTTGATGCTGTGGTACTGGGTGCTGGCGAAGCTGTCGCTGGGCTTGTAGCCCGCCGCCCATTGGCGAAACGCCGCGCTTTCCGGGTGGGCGGCGAAGAACGCCTGCAGTTTTGCCGGGTCCGGTTTGCCGGTGGCAGGTACAGGTGCCCCCGCCAGCACTTGCTCATAGAATGCTTGCGGCGTGCCTACCGCCAATACGGGTGGATTGTTCATGCCGGTACGCCAGACCTGACCATCGTCGGTGCTCAGTTGAATCGCCAGGCTGCGCACCGGTATGCCGGTATCCGGGGCGAACGGGTTGGCACCACCGATGGCGAAGCGGCCGATCACCGGCACCCGTTGCTGGCTGAACGCCCGCGCCGTGGACAAGCTGGCGGCCTGGCCGCTGGCCTGAAAGTAGCCACTGACGCACAGGCCCTTGGCGTGGTTCTTGCGATAGCCCGGGTAGTGCCCGGCCTGGGCTTCGAAGGTGTCGATGATGCGCTGTGGGGTCAGGCGGGTTTCCCCGAGCCAGCCGGCAGCATAGGCAAAGCCGGCGCCTGCGGCCAGCATCACGGCGCCGATGGCGGCCAGGCGCAGGGCCTTGGCCGGGCCGTGCAAAGGTGAGTTCATGATCATCGTCCGGTTCAGTGAAGATGCCAGTACGACGCGGGAGGTAAAAACTTATTCCCTCGCCGGGAATAGAATTTCTTCACAGGCGTCTGCCCTTTACACTGACTACCCCTGAGGCTGGGACCTGGCCATGCACGACCTGGACGACCACCAGTGGCGCGAACTGCTCGCCCGTCTGCGCCGCTTTGCGGTGTGGCTGACCCGTGAGCCCGGCAGCGCCGACGACCTGGTGCAGGCCACGGTCGAGCGCGCCCTGAGCCGACGCGACCAACAACGTGACGCCGATGCCCTGCGCGCCTGGCTGTTCACCATCCTTTACCGGTTGTTCCTCGACGGTAAACGCCGCGACCGCCTGCACGCCCGCTGGCTGTCCTGGTTCGGCCGTGCCGAGCGCGAGGATGAGCCGCTCGGCGACAACCTCGAAGCCATCGTCCTGGCCCAGGCCGACCTTCAGGCGTTCGCCCGGCTGACGCCCGAGCAGCGCGCCTTGCTGCTGCTGGTCAGCATCGAGGGTTTGAGCTACAAGGAGGCCGCCCAGGCCTTGGGCATCCCCATCGGCACTGTGATGTCGCGCCTGTCGCGCGCGCGCAATGCCTTGCGCGAATTGACCGAGGGCAACCCCCAGCCACCGGCCTTGCGGAGACTGAAATGACGCGCCTGATTCCCAGTGAAGACGAACTGCATGCTTACGTCGATGAGCGCCTGGCGCCGGGCCGCCGGGCCGAGGTGCAGGCCTGGCTGGCGACCAACCCGCAGGCGGCGGCACGGGTCGAGGGCTGGCGTGCCGATGCCCGCCGGTTGCGTACCGCGTTGGCCGGGTTTGGCGAATCAACCGGGGCGGCCCAGCTGGATCTGCGGCAGCTGCGCGGGCGATTGCGCGAGCGTCGGCAACGCCGCTGGGCTGTAGCGGCGGCAATGGTGCTGGCGTTGGGCGTGGGTGGCCTGGGCGGTTGGCAAGTACGCGATGCAAGCCTGGCGCGTGCCGACCTGCCCATGGCCGATGCGGTCCAGGCGCACCGCTTGTTTGTCGGCAGCCAGACGCTGGATATCCAGGCCAGCGACCCGGGGCAGTTGCGTGACTGGCTGGGGCGGCACTTCAGCCGCGTGGGTCGGTTGCCGGACCTGGCGGGGTATGGGTTCAAGCCGGTGGGTGCGCGTTTGCTAAGCAACGAGCAGGGGCCGGCGGCGTTGTTGGTGTTCGAAGATGGCGCTGGCCAGCGCATCAGCCTGTTCCTGCGCTCGCCGGGTGAGCAGTACCGCCGCATGCCGGAGGGGCAGCGGATTGATGGGCAGCTGGAGGCGCGGTATTGGTCGCATGGGGCTTACAACTTTGCGCTGGTCAGTGCGGCGGATGATGTGCGTGGGGCGGGGGTGGGGGAGGTGTTGCGGTTGGGGTTGTGAGGGGGCGCTGTGCATGCCTTGGGTGTTGTGTTGCGTGGGATATCGAGCGCCGCCCGCGCGGCGCATCGCGGATAAATCCGCTCCTTGTATGTTGTGTCTGACCCTGACGAGAGAGGTTATTCTGGTCAGGTTCGAGAAGCACTTCCGGGGAGACCGATCGCTCCTGAAGGCAGGCTTGCCCTGACCTTGTATGTAGAGAGGTCCCCCGCCTCATTGCCCACTACGAAGAGTATCGAGAAGCCGACTAGTCGGACTTCGCATTACAAGGTTGCAGCGGCATGAATTTCGAGGTCGGGGAACCGGAGGCCATTGTTACCTAACTCACATGCGGTGGGAAGAATGAGTGTCTGTGTTGGCGTGGATATCGGTTCGCGTACTTCGATTGCTGGGGTGCGTAAAGATGGGCGCCCGGGAGTGTCAGGTTTTTTGTGTGCGGGCCGGTAACGGCCTGCCGCACGGCAGGCCTTGATTTCACCAGGTTGGCCTGATGAACCGATCTCCGTACAGAATCGCAAATTGATTCATCGCACTTTTCCAGTCATGCGCCGCTGACCCCCAGTTCGCTGTGATGTTGCGCAGCCCCAGCCAGATCAGTTTGGTCGCCGCGTCGTCGTTCGGGAAGTGACCGCGGGTTTTGATGATCTTGCGTAGCTGAGCGTTGATACTCTCGATGGCATTGGTGGTGTAGATCACCTTCCGGATGGCCGGTGGGAAAGCAAAGAACGGAATCACTCGATCCCACGCCCGTCGCCAGGCAGTCACCACTGTTGGATATTGCGTGCCCCAAGGCCCGCTTTCAAACTCATCCAGTGCCTGTTCAGCCGCCTGGGCGTTGATGGCCTGATAGATCGGTTTGAGAGCCTTGGCCAAGGCTCGACGCTTGTCCCAGGCCGCATAAGCGAGGCTGTTGCGGATCAGGTGGACGATGCAGGTCTGCAGTGTCGTCTCCGGAAATACTGCACTGAGCGCTTCCGGCATGCCTTTGAGGCCGTCGGTTACGGCAATCAGCACATCCTCGACGCCGCGCGTCCTGAGGTCATTGAACACCTTCATCCAGAACTTCGCACCTTCGGTGTTCTCAATCCAGATGCCAAGAATATCGCGCGTTCCATCTGGCAAAACGCCCAGTGCCAAGTAGATCGCTTTATTGCGAACCAAGCCTTCTTCGCGAATTTTGACCCGCAGAGCATCAAAGAAAATGACCGGATACATCGGTTCCAGAGGCCGCTGTTGCCACGCGCCAATCTCCTCCATGACCTCGTCGGTCACGGAACTGATGAAGTCGGGCGAGACCTCTGTTCCATACTGCTCGGAGAGAAAGGCACGGATTTCTCTGACCGTCATACCGCGGGCATACATGGCGATGATCTTGTCGTCAAAACCGGTGTAACGGCGCTCATGTTTGGGGATCAAAATGGGCGAAAAGCTGCCATCCCGGTCACGAGGGATATCCAGCCTTAGCGGGCCATCACCAGTGAGTACCGTTTTGCCGCTCTTCCCATTTCGCTGGTTTGTTTCATCCTCCGGGCGCTGCGCGCCCGGTGGATAGCCCAGGTGATGACCCAGTTCGGCATTCAAGGCTCGCTCTATCAGCGCCTTCTTGAATGCCGCAGAGGCCTCTTCGATGGCTTCTGCGGTCATCAGCGGAACAGCGGAAAACTGTTCCAGCAGCTCTTGCGGAACCTTTGGTAACTCTCGGAGCGGTTTTTTTTTGGTTGGCATACATGCACCTCTTACTCATGTTATGCCCGAACACAAAATTTCTGACACCCTCGGGCGCCCTGTCGGGCAATGGGACATCGCCCAGACACCCGCTGGCCGCAAGGCAGCGGTGAAAAAACTGCAGGCCCTCAAACCCAAGACGATCGTGATGGAGGCCACGGGGATCTATTATTTGGACCTCGCGCTTGAGCTGCATGCGGCCGACCTTCCTGTTTCAGTCATCAACCCCAAAAGTTTCCATAACTTCGCCAAGCTCATGCTGGTCAACAGCAAGACTGATGCAATAGATGCTCAGTTGCTAGCCGAGTACGGCGAGCGTATGACGCCGCGCTTGTGGACACCGCCAAGCCCTGTACAGCTTGAGCTCAGGGCCCTCGGTCGGCACATCAATCGGCTGGTAGGACACCGCACCAGGGCGAAAAATGAGCTGCATGCACTGCAGGCGACCGCTACGACCATTTCTATTTTGATCGAGGATCAGGAGGAGGCGATTGCCACCCTGGACACTCGCATTGAGCGCTTTCGTAAAGCAGGACGCGAACTGATCGCCCAATGTCCAACCCTCACCCAGCAATACAAGCAACTACTCGCAGGCCCCGGAATAGGAGAAGTTACGGCACTTGCAGCTTTGGCTGAATTGACCACACTGCCTGAACTGCTCAAGTCCTCTCAGGTAGCACGCCATGCGGGGCTGGATGTTCGACAGACACAATCTGGAACAAGCATCGACAAGCCAGGCCGGCTCGGTAAGAGTGGGAATGCGTATCTACGCGCAGCCATGTATATGCCAGCGTTGACTGCGGTGCGCTGTGACCCTTATGCAAAGGCCTTTTACGAGTCGCTGATCGGTAGAGGCAAGAAAAAAATGCAAGCTATCGCCGCTGTCATGCGCAAATACCTGACAGGTATCTGGGCATGCATGCGCGGGGATGTGCCATTTGATACGGCCAAGCTTTTCAGCTCTGAACACCTCAGAAAAGCTTGACCGCCAACAGAGTATCTACATTTGTTGCAACGTGGCCATGCCTGTGAGGCCATGGTTGTCAGCCGGTTTGCCCGGCTCAAGTCATGCGCCAGGGCTGGCAGCCATGGCGTTACAGGTTCGGCACGTTGCAACAAATGTAGGAGCGGATTTATCCGCGATGCGCCGCGCGGGCGGCGCTCGATCTCACTGGCAGCCCATACCTCAAGGCATGCACTTTATCAACCCAGCTCCAACCAGATCGGCGCATGGTCCGAAGGTTTCTCCATCCCCCGCAACTCATAATCCACACCCGCCGCCTTGATCCGCGGCACCAGATGCTGCGAGGCCATGATCAGGTCGATACGCAGCCCCCGCTTGGGATCGTCTTCGAACCCACGGCTGCGGTAGTCGAACCAGCTGAAGCGGTCGGCTACATCCGGATACAGGTGCCGGAAGCTGTCCACCAGCCCCCAGCCTTTCAAGCGCTCCATCCACTCACGCTCTTCCGGCAGGAAGCTGCACTTGCCGGTCTTCAGCCAGCGTTTGGCGTTGTCCGGGCCGATGCCGATGTCGCAGTCCTGCGGCGAGATGTTCATGTCGCCCATCACCAGCAATGGCTGGTCGTTGCGGAACTGGCCTTCCAGCAGCGCCTGCAGGTCGCTGTAGAAGCGCTGCTTGGCCGGGAACTTGGTGGGGTGGTCGCGGCTTTCTCCCTGAGGAAAATAGCCGTTCATGATGGTGATCGGGGTTCCATCGGCATCGGCAAAAGTGCCCCAGATGAAACGCCGCTGGGCGTCCTCATCATCGGTGGCAAAACCTTTGTGCAGGCTCAGCGGCGCCTGGCGCGACAGCAGGGCCACGCCGTAATGGCCTTTCTGGCCGTGATAGTGCACGTGGTATCCCAGCGCCTGCACGTCGGCCAGCGGGAACTGTTCGTCGCTGACCTTGGTTTCCTGCAGGCCGATCACGTCCGGCTGGTGCTTTTCGATCAGCGCCGCCAGCTGGTGCGGACGGGCCCGCAGACCGTTGATGTTGAAACAGACGATCTTCATGGAAAGACGATCCCGGTAAAAGGCGCGATGCTAGCCGACATCGCCCATCATCACCAGCGTGGCGCCTTGGCAAGGCTGCTGCTAACGTGCTGTAGGGGCTGAACGAAGCGCGCTGGAGCCCCTCCAAGGCACTGTATGCCCATTCCAGGAGGTCTGCCCGCAATGCCCGAAACCACTGCCGCTCCGGCTCGTGTCTGCCTGCTCGATGACGGTTACAGCCGCGAGGTGCGTTCGCTGCTGTACAACGCGTACCGCCACGAACCTACCTTCGCCTATATCTTCGAGGCCCAGCGCCCGGGATACGAGCAGCGTTTGCGGGCAATGGTGCGTGAATGGGTGCGCCAGCACTTCTACTTGCAACTGCCTGCCATCGGCTTGCTGGTGGAAGACCGCCTGATCGCCGTGGCGCTGATCGTGCCGCCGTTGCGCCGGTTGGGGGTGGCCGACAGTTGGGCGTGGCGCCTGCGCATGATGCTGGGCACCGGCCTGCGCTGCACACGCCGCTACATGGACTACCAGGCCGCCCTGGCCACCTGCCTGCCCACCGATCAGGTGCATGTGCTGCCGTTGCTGGGGGTGCACCCGCAGTTCCAGGGCAGGCACTACGGCGAGCAATTGTTACAAGCTGTGCACGACTGGTGCGCGGACGACCCGGGGACCCAGGGTGTGGTACTGGACACCGGCAACGAGCACTACCTGGCTTTCTACCAGCGCCAGGGCTATGAGGAAATCGGCGAGGTTGCGGTTGGACCCGTCCGGGAGAGGGTGTTCTTCCATCCCAACCCGACGTCTTCACGTTCCGTTTTCGCCTGAACAGGCCTCCAGGCGGCTCCCTTGAGCGCCTGGGTCTGGTAGCATGCGCCGCATGACGTATTCAGGAAGATTGACCTGGGGCCTGGTTTTCTGGGCCGCCAGTGTCGCAGCATGGGGCCAGAGTGAGTTGCTGGTGAAGGTCAAACCGGCCAACAAGGCGCTCAAGGCCAATGTCGAAGGCTATATCGGTACCCTTGGCGACCGCGATGAAGAAGCACTTTTACGCTTCAGTCGTGGGGCACAGGAGCAGGCGCGCAAAGCCTCGCAGGCACTTGGCTACTACCAGGCGCAGATCGATACCGAGGTCAAGCCCGGCAAACAGGCTGACCACTCCCCGCAACTGATCATCACCATCAACCCCGGCGAGCCCATCCGCCTGCGCACCGTGACCGTGCGCATCGAAGGCCCGGCCAGCGAGATGAAGGCGTTCCGCGTACCGGACAGCAAGGCGCTGCGCTCGGGCGAACAACTCAACCACGGCCTGTACGAGGACGCCAAGCGGCTGATCCTCAACCAGGCGTCGCGCTACGGCTTCTTCAGCGGGCACTTCAGCCGCCAGCGCCTGGCGGTCGACCCCCAGGCCGGGGTGGCCGACATCGAACTGGTCTACCAGAGCGGCCCGCGCTACCACCTGGGCGCCGTGACCTTCGGTGGCGACACGCCGCTGGACGACGACCTGCTGCAGCGCATGGTCTCGTTCAAACCGGGTACGCCCTACGACTCGGAACTGATTGCCGAACTGAACAATGACCTGCAATCAAGCGGCTATTTCGAAGGCGTGCGCGTGGATGCGGCGCCCACCGCCGCTGTAGCTGAAGAAATCCCGGTAGATGTCCGCCTCGAAACCCGCAAACCACGCACCATGGGCCTGGGCCTGGGCTACTCGACCGACGTCGGGCCGCGCGGCAAGGCCAACTGGACCCGCCACTGGGTAAACCCGCAGGGCCACAGCTACGGCTGGGAAACCGAGCTGTCGGCGCCCCGGCAGAACGTCGGGCTGTGGTACGACATACCCCTCGACCCACCGCTGACCGACAAATTGCGCTTTGCCGGCGGCTACCAGAACGAGGAGCTCGCCGGTACCGACACCCTTAGCAAGCTGCTGACCGTCGGGCCCGAATGGCACAGCAAGCTGCCCAGCGGCTGGCAGCGGGTGATTTCGCTCAAGTACCAGCGTGAGGAATATCGCCTGGGCGACGATTCCGGGCTGAGCAACCTGTTGATGCCTGGGGTGAGCTATTCCTTCCTGCGCAGTGACAACCGCATCGACCCGCACAACGGCTACCGCCTGCAGTTCGACGCCCAGGTGGCCAAGGAGGGGCTGGTTTCCGATACCAACCTGCTGCATGGCAACGTATTGCTCAAGGGGCTGACCACGCTCGGCCACAACCACCGCTTCCTCGGCCGCGTGCAGTTCGGGGGCAGCGCGACCAATGGTTTCAAGAACAACATTCCGCCATCGCTGCGTTTCTTCGCCGGTGGCGACCAGAGCGTGCGCGGCTACGACTACCAGACCCTGTCGCCGAAGAACAGCGACGGCGACCGCATCGGCGGCCGTTATCTGGTTGCCGGCAGCGTCGAGTACCAGTACTCGCTGACCGAAAAATGGCGGATCGCAACTTTTGTCGACCAGGGCAATTCGTTCAACGACCTGGAGCTGCCCAGCCTCAAGACCGGTGTCGGTTTTGGTGTGCGCTGGGTGTCGCCGGTGGGGCCGCTGCGCCTGGACCTGGCCAAGGCACTGGATGACGACGGGGGAATTCGTCTGCACTTTTCCATGGGGCCTGAGCTGTGAAGCGCGTGATCAAATACACTTTGCTGGGCCTGCTGGGAGTAGCCGCAAGCCTGGGCATGGCGCTGGGGCTTTTGCTGGGGACCGAGGCGGGCAGCCGCTGGGCGCTGGGCCAGGTGCCCGGGCTTGAAGTCAGCGACTTCCAGGGGCGTCTGGCGGGCAGCTGGCAGGCCAGCCAGCTGCGCTGGGCCGATAGCGGCAGCACGGTAGAGGTGCAAGCCCCGGTGCTCGCCTGGTCGCCCACCTGCCTGCTGCGCGCCACCCTGTGCATCGACCGCTTGCAGGCACAGCGCATCGACATGGCGTTTGCGCCCAGTGACCAGGCGGCGGACAGTGGTCCGCTGCAGTTGCCGGCACTGCGCCTGCCGTTGGCCATCGAGCTGGGGGAGGTCAAAGTTGGCCAGCTGCGCCTGGATGGCAGCGACCTGCTGGGCGATTTGCAACTGGCAGCGCACTGGACCACTAGCGGGATGCGCATCGACAGCCTGCACCTGCAGCGCGATGACCTGCAATTGAACCTGCAGGGCGATCTGCAGCCCGAAGGTGACTGGCCGGTGCAACTGCAGGCGCAGCTGCAGCTGCCTGCGGTAGAGGACAAGCCCTGGCAGCTGGCGTTGACTGCAACGGGGGACTTGCAAAAGACCCTGAAGCTGGCCGGTACCAGCAGTGGCTACCTCGATGCGACGCTGACCGGCCAGTTGCAGGCGTTGGCCGAGCACCTGCCGGCTACCTTGCAGATCCGCTCGGAGGCCTTCAAACCGGCCGGGTCATTGCCTGACACCCTTCAGCTGAACCAGCTCACGCTGGATGCCAAGGGCGATCTGCTCAAGGGCTATAAGCTGGCGGGGTCGGCCAGCCTGCCGGCGGAACAATCACCGATCGCCCTGGCATTGTCCGGGCGGGTCGACAGCAAAGGCGCCAGGCTCGATGCGCTGGACCTGAACGCCAGCGACACCCAACGGGTCAAGCTGCAAGCCACCGCCGACTGGCAACAGGCCTTGACTGCCGACGCGCAGCTGGACTGGCAGGACTTCCCGTGGTTGCGCCTGTACCCACTGGAAACACCGCCCGAAGTCACCCTCAAGCGTTTCAATGCCCAGGTGCATTATCGCGACGGCAACTACCAGGGCAGCTTCAACGGTGACCTGGACGGCCCGGCGGGGGCGTTCAGCCTGGCGAGCCCGTTCGAGGGTGACCTGGCGCAGGTGAAGCTGCCGCAGCTGACGCTCACCGCGGGGCAAGGCAAGGCCGCCGGCAGCGTCGCCATAGGCTTTGCCGACACCGTGGCCTGGGATGTCGACCTGCAGCTTTCGGCGCTCGACCCGGCCTATTGGCTGGCCGAGCTGCCGGGCACCCTGGCCGGCCCGCTGCGCAGCAAGGGCGAGCTGAAGGGCGAGGTGCTCAGCCTGGATGCCCAGCTTGACCTCAAAGGCCGCCTGCGCGGCCAGCCGGCGGTGTTCAAGGCCCAGGCCCAGGGCGCAGGGCAGAGCTGGACCCTCGGTGCGCTGGCAATCCAGCTGGGTGACAACCGCATCAACGGCAGTGGCAGCCTGCAGCAGCGTCTGGCCGGGCGGATCGACCTTGACCTGCCGCGCCTCGGCCAGCTGTGGCCAAGGCTGCAAGGCCAGGTGAAGGGCCGGCTGGATGTTGCCGGCACCTTGCAAGCGCCGCAGGGTACCCTGACCCTGCAGGGCCAGCGACTGGCCCAGGCCGAAAACCGCTTGCAACAGCTTGATCTGGATGCGCGTCTGGACAACGCCCAGCGCGGGGTAATCGCGCTCAAGGCGAGCGGTATCCAACTGGGTGATACGGCACTGGGTACGCTGCAGGCCAACGGCAAAGGCGACATTCGCCAGCAGGCGCTGACCCTGGCACTGGACGGGCCGCAGCTCAAACTCGATCTGGGCCTGGATGGCCAGCTGAACAAAGGTGACTGGCGCGGGCGCCTGGCCAGTGGACGCATCCAGGCCGGCGGGCAGGATTGGCAGTTGCAGGCCCCCGCGCGGCTGCAGCGGCTGGCCAGCGGTCAGCTGGACTTCGGTGCCCATTGTTGGCGCTCCGGCCAGGCCAGCTTGTGCGGTGACGACCAGCGGCTGGCCCCCGAACCGCGCTTGCGCTACCACCTCAAGCAGTTCCCGCTGGGCAGCCTGGCCCAGTGGCTGCCCAAGGACTTTGCCTGGCAGGGCCTGCTCAACGCCGATATCAACCTGGATATTCCGGCCAGCGGCCCCAAGGGCAACATCGTCATCGACGCCAGCGGCGGCACCTTGCGGGTGCGCGACAAGGACCGTTGGGTCGACTTCCCGTACCAGGCCCTGCGTGTGGACAGCACGCTGGGACCGCGGCGCATCGATACGCGCCTGGCGTTTCGCGGCGAGCGCCTGGGTGAGCTGAATATCAATGCCCGGCTCGATCCGCTGGGCAAGGACAAACCCTTGTCGGGGGACTTTCGTCTGGCCGGGCTGGACCTGTCGGTAGCCCGGCCGTTCGTGCCGATGGTCGAGCGCCTGGCAGGCCAGCTCAATGGCAGTGGCCGGCTTTCAGGCAGCTTGCTGGCACCGCAGGTCAACGGCAACCTGGCGCTCAGTGGTGGCGAAATCAGTGGTGCGGAACTCCCCGCCAGCCTGGAGGACTTGTCGCTGCAGGCGCTGATCGCCGGCGAGCAGGTCCAGCTCAATGGCAGCTGGCGCAGTGGTGAGGCCGGGCGTGGCCAGCTGACCGGCAACGTCCACTGGGGGCAGGCACTGGGCATGGAGGTGCGCTTGCAGGGCCAGCAGCTGCCGATCACGGTCGAGCCTTATGCGACGCTTGAGGTTGCTCCGGACCTGACGTTGCGCCTGATCGACGACAAGCTGGCCGTGACCGGCAAGGTGCAGGTACCCAAGGGCAAGATCACTGTGCGCGAGCTGCCACCGTCCACCGTCAAGGTGTCGGATGACACGGTCATCGTCGGGCATCAGACCGAGGAGGGCAAAGCGCCCATGGCGATGGCCATGGACATCGATGTCGAAGTGGGCCGCGAAAAGCTGTCGTTCAGCGGCTTTGGCCTCACCGCCAACCTGCTTGGCCATGTGCACATCGGCGACAACCTTGATACCCGCGGCGAGCTCAGCCTGGCCGACGGCCGTTACCGTGCCTACGGCCAGCGCCTGACCATCCGCCGGGCGCGGCTGCTGTTCGCCGGCCCCATCGACCAGCCTTACCTGGACATCGAAGCCATCCGCCAGGTTGACGACGTGATTGCCGGGATCCGCCTGAGTGGCAGCGCCGAGCAGCCCACTACCAAAGTGTTCTCCGAGCCCGCCATGAGCCAGGAGCAGGCGCTGTCGTACCTGGTATTGGGGCGGCCTCTGGGGACCTCTGGCGAGGACAACAACATGCTCGCCGAGGCCGCCTTGGGCCTGGGCCTGGCCGGTAGCGCCGGCATCACCGGCAGCCTGGCGTCCAGCCTGGGCATCGACGACTTCCAGCTGGATACCGAAGGTTCGGGCAACACCACCAGCGTGGTCGCCAGCGGTAACCTTACCGAGAAGCTGAGCCTGCGTTACGGGGTAGGGGTGTTCGAACCCGCCAACACCATCGCGTTGCGCTACAAGCTGAGCAAGAAGGTCTACCTGGAAGCCGCCAGCGGGCTTGCCAGCTCACTGGACATCTTCTACAAGCGCGACTTCTAAGCGGCGTCGGGGCGGCTGTCAACGGATGGTCGCCGCCTCGATGAATTCATTGGTCCCGGTATCGGGACCGGGCGGGTGCGGCGGGCTGGGGGCGCGTATCGGAGTGATCAGGCTGGTGTATTCCTCGATCAGCCGGTTCAGTGCTTCTGGTGGTTCACTGGCCTGGAACTGCATGCGGATCTGCACTTCGTCCGGGTCACGGTTTTCGCCCTGGCGACCCTGGCCGCCGATGGTGACTTTAAAGCTGGCGGTCTTGTTCTCCCCAGCGTGCACCAGAGCCTGTTTGGCTTCGGTACCTTTGACGCGCACCGACAGATCGACCTGCATACGCTCCAGCGCCAGGCCTTTGGGCGAGACCAGGGCGAACAAGGGCACGCGCATGATGTGCTGGCTGTCCATGGCCACTTCGACCATCTTGGCTTTCATGGGGGCGCCCAGCGCCTCGGCGTCGCATTCGAAGAACTGGTCGAACAGGTTGATGTACTGCTGTGCGATCAGGCTGTTGGTGGCGCTTGCGGCTTCTTGCAGGCCACGAGTGATTTCGCGCAGGTCGATGGAAGTCATCGGCGCGGGGGATTTATCCATCTGATTGGCTCCTGAGGCCAGGTGACACCCCCCTGGCGTCGCGCAGAGGGGCAGTTTCGGGGTAGGAGATGGCGGTCAAGGTAAAGACGGGGGCGGAGGGGTCTTTGCGCCAGCAGACGGGGTGATGCCATTCGTGGGCTCTTTCAAAGTGTCTTTCTGCGAAACCGTATCGGTGCTTTCCAGGGCCGCGGTCTTTACAACGGTTGGCTTGGTTGCCGCGTCCGTGAGGAAGTCGATCACCCTCATCACCGCTTCAGGCGGCTCCTGGCGCTTCAATGTAGTGTTGAATGCGTAGCGGGCACGGGTGTCTGTCTTGCGCGTTTGCGTGGACTTGTGGCTGACGCTGCCCTTCACATTCAGCTTGAATGGCCCCCAGCCCAGGGAGCCGCTCGCTTGTGCGCTCATGTCCTTGCCGGAGACGTCTTCCGACATCTGGTTGATGATCAGTTCGAAATCGACCGTGCCTTGTTCGATGGCGATGTTCGGGTGGGTGATGGCCGCCAGCAACGGCACTTTCATGGTCTTGCTGACCACGCCCTGGTATGCGCCCTGTTCGTCGACAATGGTTTCGTCGTAGTCAAACTGGATAGCTACCGCCTTGCCGTCCTGGACGCACACCTGCATCAGGAAATCGGCATACGATTTACTCGCAGTTATCTGCGCCTGGACCATTGCCTGAAGGGGGCCGGCAATCATGCGGTCCATCGGCAGGGCATTGATGACGGAGCCGATGAGGCTGTTATCTATCGACATTTCGAGGTGCTCTCTCTAGCGGGGGATCAAGGTGGCCGCCGATCGCAGCCACGGGGGCTCAGCGGACGCAAGGGTCCTGGCGCCGGATGTTGCCGATCTGACGCAGGCTCAGGCCGTACTTGTTGGCGAGCAGGCTGCGGGACAGGCCGTCGGCGCTTTCTTTCTGGATCTGCAGGTTGCGTAGCTGGCGCAGGAAATGGTCGACCTTGGGGATCTCCAGGGCGACCCCGGCAAAGCGCTTGATCAGCGCGTCGAGTGCTTCGGCTGGCAGTACGTCGGCGAGCTTGGTGCGCTCGCGGTGCTTGGGGATGTACTTGGGCCTGCCGCCGTAGGCGCAGGTCAGCTGGTAGGCGTTGTCGATGCCGATGCAGTCGATCAGGGCCTGCAGCGAGTGGGGCAGTTGGCTGATATCGATCTGGCTCAAATCTGGCAGTTGCATATGACGCTCCTTCGGGATGGGTGGAATGGGCTACCCGATCACCCGCGGCGTTATGTCGAAGGTGTGCCTGAATTTTCTGCGACAGACAGGCGCCTCGCTAGGCGGCATAAAGGTTGAGGGTTGTAGCTTCGGAGAACAGGTTTTGCGGGCATCGATGTCAGCCGTTGTAGGAAACGGCCTCAGCCATGGTATGTGGTTGCTGATTTCCCATGCGCTCGATCCCGCCTTTGCCAGTTGGTTGTAGAACCCTCAGTCGCAGGGATAGCTGCTCAGCAGGCTGGCGCTGTTCAGGTAGGCCCGAGGGCTGTCGGCCATGCCTTGTGGCAAGGTGCGCCAGTCAACCAGCAGGCACAGCGCATGCAACGGCGCCCCCTGCCGCTGGCCGATAACCCGGTCGGCAAAACTGCGGCGATAGAGCGCCTGGGTCTGCTGTACCGCCTGCACCTGGTCGGCCTGGGCCAGGGTCTGACGGGCCAGGTCGGGCAGCAAGGCTAAGGGCACGCTGAAGTGAGCGGGTGATCCATCGGCCTGCAAGTAGCCGGCCTGGCGTACGCGCTGCCACATTTGCTGCCATTGGCTGGCCCCTGCATGGGCAGCCAGCTCGCGGCCTAGCTGAAACAGCTGCTCGGAAGGTATCTGGCGGGTATCGAGGGCATGAAGGGAGAGGGGGGTCAGAAACAGTGACGCCAACAGCAGCGGTTTGAACATGGTGCCTCCGGCATGGGTGCTTGGGAGGCCCATGCTTTCAGGCTACCGTTACCCCACCCAGCAGGAAATGCAGCGCCGGGGCGGGTGGGCGTTGTATCATTGCCGCCGCTCGTTGCGAGCCATTTGCCCCTGATGTTGCAAGGAACCTTCGATGACACATGTGCAGCGCCTGAAATATTCCGTTCTGATCATCCTGGTGGTATTGGGCCTGATGCTGGGCCTTTCCCACCTGCAGAAGCAGGGCACGATCAGTGAGCAGACCTTCCAGATGCTGGCCATCGCCATCGCCGTGGTGGTCGTGGTGATCAACGGCATCCTTCGGCGCAAGGTCAAGCCCTGAGCCAAGCCCTGGGCTGTGCGGGCCGGCCAGCCATGGCCGGCCATGCGCTCAGCGCGGGAGAGCCTGCTCCAGTACGGCGCGTGCCTGGGGATTGAGGCTGTAGCACTTGTCGCTGCCCAGCTGGATGACGCCTTCGGCGCACAGCCGCTTCAGCACTTCGCGCACACTCAGGAACGACAGCGGAATGTCCAGCTGTTCCAGTTGTGCGTGCACGCCACGCACGCCGATGCTACGGCCGTGGCGGTCGGCGGCATGCAGGGCATCGATCACCTTGAGGCGGATCAGGCTGGTGCGCAGGCCAAAGGTGCGCAGCAGCTCGCGGATCTGCTCGTTGCCAATTCGCTCGTCGGCAAAAACGTCCTGTTCCCTGGGCGCTTTGCCTGGGACGCGCCCGGCCTGGATCGAGGTTTGCGGGTTGTACATGTGAATGCTCCTTTTCGTGGACGAACCCGAAATATGGGTGCCTCACTTACTAGGACGAATGAGAACGAAAAAACTGCAACCCACTCGCGAAAAAAATGCCTGTTCCTTTTCAAGACGTCCTATCGCCTTGTAATACGTAAAATTTTCATGTGGCCATTCGTCTGATCGGGATACCCCCCGAATCCGAGGAGCGCCTGTGTTTCCACTTTCCCGTCCCATGACCTGCGCTGGCCTGGCTGCCGCCCTTGTGGCCTTCAGCGGCGGCGTAGCAGCGCAGCCCGCCGCTGCCGATGCCAGTGCGCAGATCCGCCGTACCAGTTACGGGGTGCCGCACATCGTCGCCAAGGACGAGCGGGGCCTGGGCTATGGCATCGGCTATGCGTACGCCCAGGACAATCTGTGCCTGCTGGCCAACGAAGTGCTGACCGTCAGCGGCGAGCGCTCACGCTTTTTCGGTGCCAAGGGCAAGACCCTGGAGCAGCGTGACAACCTGGCCAGCGACCTGTTCTTCACCTGGCTGAACAGCCCCGCAGCGGTCAATGCCTTCTTGCAGGCGCAGCCGGCACCGGTGCAGGCACTGCTGGCGGGCTATGCGAGCGGCTACAACCGGGCGTTGGCCGAGCGCCGCCGCCAGGGTTTGCCCGCCGAATGCGGCCAGGGCGAGTGGGTGCGGCCGATCAGCAGCGAGGATCTGGTCAAGCTCACCCGCCGGCTGCTGGCCGAAGGCGGTGCAGGGCAGTTCGTCGAGGCACTGGCAGGGGCGCAACCACCTGCGTTGGCCAGCCAGCAGGCCCCGGCCGGCTTTGCCGCTGCGCTGGCGCGGCAAGAACGCTTTGCCACGGAGCGTGGCAGCAATGCGGTGGCCGTGGGCGCGCAGCGTTCGGCCAATGGCCGCGGCCTGTTGCTGGCCAACCCGCACTTTCCGTGGATGGGCGGCATGCGCTTCTACCAGATGCAGTTGACCATCCCCGGCCAGCTGGATGTGATGGGCGCGGCATTGCCGGGCTTGCCGGTGGTCAATATCGGTTTCAACCGGCACCTGGCATGGACGCATACCGTCGACACCTCGAACCACTTTACCCTTTACCGTCTGCAACTCGACCCCAAGGACCCGACCCGCTACCTGCTCGACGGCAAGTCGCTGCCGCTGGCCCGGCAAACCATCAGTGTGGCGGTCAAGGCCGAGGATGGCAGCCTGAGCCAGGTGCAGCGGCAGGTCTACAGTTCGCAGTTCGGCCCGGTGGTGCAATGGCCGGGGCGCCTGGACTGGGATACGCACACGGCCTACAGCTTGCGTGACGCCAACCTGGAAAATACCCGTGTATTGCAGCAGTGGTACCAGATCAACCGTGCCGACAGCCTGGCAGCCTTGAAGGGCTCGGTGGCGCAACTGCAGGGTATTCCGTGGGTCAACACGCTGGCCGTGGACGAAGGCGGCCGGGCCTTGTACCTGAACCAGTCGGTGGTGCCTTACGTCGACCAGCAGTTGCTCGATACCTGTAGCAACCCCAAGGCACAAGGGCGCATGGTCGTGATGGACGGCTCCCGTAGCGCGTGCCACTGGAAGGTCGATGCGCAGGCGGCGCAGCCGGGCATATTCCCGGCACGGCTGCTGCCGAGCCTTGAGCGCGAAGACTTTGTGCAGAATTCCAACGACCCTGCCTGGATGGCCAACCCGGCGCAGCCGCTGACCGGTTACTCACCTTTGGTCAGCCGCGACGACCAGCCGCTGGGCATGCGCGGCCGCTTTGCCCTGCAGCGCTTGCAGGGCACGGCGCTGTTGGGGGTGGACGACTTGCAACGCATGGTGACCGATGACGAGGTGTACCTGGCCAGCCTGGTGCTGCCAGACCTGTTGCAATGGTGCAAGGGTGCCGGTGTCGACGTACAGCCGGTTTGCAGCAGCCTGGCAGCCTGGAATGGCAAGGCCGACCTCGACAGTGGCATTGGCCTGGTGCATTTCCAGAACCTGTTCAATGCCCTGGCCGAGCATCCGGAAAGCTGGCGGGTGGCCTTCAACCCGGCTGACCCGCAGCACACGCCACGCGGCCTGGCAATCGAGCAGGCAGCTGTGGGCAAGCTGGTGCATGCTGCGGCGCTGGCTTCACTGAAACAGGTAAGGGAGAGCGGCATGGCGGGGGATGCGCGCTGGGGGCAGGTGCAACAGGCCATCAATGGCACGCCGGTAGCGGGAGGCCCGCAGGCACTGGGCGTGTACAACGCGATCTACAGCGTGCCGCATGGGCAGGGCAAGCGTCTGGTGGTCAGTGGTACCAGTTACTTGCAATTGGTCAGTTTTACCGACAAGGGGCCAGAAGCCCGTGGGCTGCTGGCGTTCTCGCAGTCGAGCGAAGCGGCTTCGGCGCATGCCAGTGATCAGACCAGGGCGTTTGCGGCCAAACAATTGGCGGTGATCCCGTTTACCGAGGCGCAGATCAAGGCGGATCCGCAGTATCGGGAAGTGCTGATCAGTGAGCGGGACAAGGGGGCGGTGGCCAACAGGCCCTGAGGCATTAGCCTGTGCTGGCCCCTTCGCGGGTTTACCCGCGAAGGGGTCGGTAGTACCAACGCTGCAATGTCAGGAAAACTCGAACGGCGCCAGCTGGAAGCCTTGCTCGTCAACCTGCAAGGCCCAGCCGCGGCGATCCCAGTCGCCCAGCACGATGCGCCGAGCCGGCTGCCCATCCACCACCAGCTTGTGGATCGCCGGCCGATGGGTATGGCCATGCACCAGCGTGCGCACGCCATGCGCCGCCATCACCTTCGGTACTTCGTCTGGCGTGACGTCGACAATCTCGGTGGATTTCATCCGCGTTTGCGTGCGGCTTTCGCTACGCAGCTTGCGCGCCAGCTTGTAGCGGGCCGAAAGCGGCAGGTGCCGCAGTATCCACAAGCTCAGCGGGTTGCGCAGCAAACGGCGCATCTTCATGTAGCCCAGGTCGCGGGTACACAGGGTGTCGCCATGCATCAGCAGCACCTGTTCACCGCCCAGCTCGATCACGCTAGGGTCGCGCAGCAATGTGCAGCCCGCGGCGTCGCAGAAGGCCTGGCCAATCAGGAAATCACGGTTGCCGTGCATCAGGTAGATGGCCGTGCCGCTGTCGCTCAGTTGGCGCATGGCCTTGCAGATCGACTGCTGGAACGGCGTCATGGCATCGTCACCGATCCACGCTTCGAAGAAATCGCCAAGGATGTACAGCGCCCTGGCATGGCGCGCGCGGCCGTCGAGCAGATCAAGAAACGCCCGGGAAATGTCCGGGCGTTCTTCTTGCAAGTGCAGATCGGAGATCAGCAGTATCACTCAATGATCTCGGCTTTCTCGATGATCACGTCGTCTTTCGGCACGTCCTGGTGGCCGGCCTTGGAACCGGTGGCGACTTTTTCGATGGCGTCGACCACTTCACGGCCTTCGGTCACTTCACCGAACACGGCGTAGCCCCAGCCCTGAACGTTCTTGCCGCTGTGGTTGAGGAAGTCGTTGTCGGAGGCGTTGATGAAGAACTGTGCCGAGGCAGAGTGCGGCTCCATGGTACGGGCCATGGCGATGCTGTACTTGGTGTTCTTCAGGCCGTTGTCGGCTTCGTTCTGGATGCTGGCACGCTTGTCGCGCTTCTCGTTCATGCCAGGCTCGAAACCGCCGCCCTGGATCATGAAGCCTTTGATCACACGGTGGAACACGGTGTTGCTGTAGTGGCCGGCGTTGACGTATTCGATGAAGTTGGCCACGGTGATCGGGGCTTTTTCAGCGTTCAGTGCAATGACGATGTCGCCGTGGTTGGTGGTCAGTTTGACTTTGGACATGCTGAAACTCGCTTTTTCAAGGCAATCGGGAATTAGGGTGCGCAGGGCGCCGGTTATCACCTGACGCAGGTTCAGGCGATCGCGACACATGGCGCGCACAGGCCATTTTGCCAGGCTGCGGCAAAAAGCCGTGATAAATCACGCCAGTTTGTCTGGCCGCGACTGTCAGCAGCTTGACTGCTTCGGCTATGATAGGCCCTTTGATTCAATCGGCCTACCCAGGCCAGACACATGCATTCAAGGATCCTATGAGCAAGCCCACTGCCGACAACGCGCCCAACGCCGCTGCCAAAGGTGCCCCCGCTGTCCCTGCGAACTTCCTGCGGCCGATCATCCAGGCCGACCTGGACTCGGGCAAGCACAGCAGCATCGTCACCCGTTTTCCGCCGGAGCCCAATGGTTACCTGCATATCGGCCATGCCAAGTCGATCTGCGTCAACTTCGGCCTGGCCAAGGAATTCGGCGGCGTCTGCCACCTGCGCTTCGACGATACCAACCCGGCCAAGGAAGACCAGGAGTACATCGACGCCATCCAGAGCGATGTCAAGTGGCTGGGCTTCGACTGGGCCGGTGATGTGCGCTACGCCTCCAGCTACTTCGACCAGCTGCACGACTGGGCGGTCGAGCTGATCAAGGCTGGCAAGGCCTATGTCTGCGACCTTACCCCCGAGCAGGCCAAGGAATACCGCGGCAACCTCAAGGAGCCGGGCAAGAACAGCCCGTTCCGCGAGCGCAGCGTGGAGGAAAACCTCGACCTGTTCGCCCGCATGAAGGCCGGCGAGTTCAAGGACGGCGAGCGCGTGCTGCGGGCCATGATCGACATGGCATCGCCGAACATGAACCTGCGCGACCCGATCCTGTACCGCATCCGCCATGCCCACCACCACCAGACCGGTGACAAGTGGTGCATCTACCCCAACTACGACTTCACCCATGGCCAGTCGGACGCCATCGAGGGCATTACCCACTCGATCTGCACCCTGGAGTTCGAAGGGCATCGTCCGCTGTACGAATGGTTCCTCGACAACCTGCCGGTACCGGCGCACCCGCGCCAGTACGAGTTCAGCCGCCTGAACCTGAACTACACCATCACCTCCAAGCGCAAGCTCAAGCAACTGGTCGATGAAAAGCACGTCGACGCCTGGGACGACCCGCGCATGTCGACCTTGTCCGGCTTCCGTCGCCGTGGCTACACCCCGGCCTCGATCCGCAATTTCTGCGAAATGATCGGCACCAACCGTTCCGACGGCGTGGTCGACATGTCGATGCTCGAATTCAGCATCCGTGACGACCTGGACCGCACCGCACCACGCGCCATGTGCGTGCTGCGCCCGCTGAAAGTGGTCATCACCAACTACCCGGAAGGGCAGGTCGAGCAGCTTGAACTGCCGCGCCACCCCAAGGAAGACATGGGCGTGCGCGTGCTGCCGTTTGCCCGTGAACTGTACATCGACCGCGACGATTTCATGGAAGAGCCGCCCAAGGGCTACAAGCGCCTGGAGCCTGCCGGTGAAGTGCGCCTGCGTGGCAGCTATGTGATCCGCGCCGACGAGGCCATCAAGGACGCCGACGGCAACATCGTCGAACTGCGCTGCTCGTACGACCCGCAAACCCTGGGCAAGAACCCCGAAGGCCGCAAGGTCAAGGGCGTGATCCACTGGGTGCCGGCCGCAGGCAGCGTCGAATGCGAAGTGCGCCTGTACGACCGCCTGTTCCGCTCGCCGAACCCGGAAAAGACCGAAGACGGCGGCAGCTTCCTCGACAATATCAACCCGGATTCGCTGCAAGTGCTCAGCGGTTGCCGTGCCGAGCCGTCGCTGGCCCAGGCGCAACCCGAGGACCGCTTCCAGTTCGAGCGCGAAGGCTACTTCTGCGCCGACCTGAAAGACAGCCAGCCGGGCCGCCCGGTGTTCAACCGCACCGTCACCCTGCGTGACTCCTGGGGCAGCTGAGGAACCGCCGTGCTTACCATCTACAACACCCTGAGCAAAGCCAAGGAAACCTTCAAGCCGCTGGATGGCAACAAGGTGCGCATGTACGTGTGCGGCATGACCGTGTACGACTACTGCCACCTGGGCCATGGCCGCAGCATGGTGGCCTTCGACCTGGTCACCCGCTGGCTGCGCAAGAGCGGCTACGACCTGACCTACGTACGCAATATCACCGACATCGATGACAAGATCATCAATCGGGCCAACCAGAACGGCGAAACGTTCGATGCGCTGACTGCCCGCATGATCGATGCGATGCACGAAGACGAGCGTCGCCTGAACATTCTGCCGCCGGACCAGGAGCCGCGTGCCACCGACCATATCGCCGGCATGCACGCAATGATCCAGACCCTGATCGACAAGGGCTATGCCTACGCCCCGGGCAATGGTGACGTGTATTACCGCGTCGGCAAGTTCGTCGGCTACGGCAAGCTGTCGCGCAAGAAAATCGAAGACCTGCGCATCGGTGCGCGTATCGAGGTCGACGAAGCCAAGCAGGACCCGCTGGACTTCGTGCTGTGGAAAGGCGTCAAGCCAGGTGAGCCGAGCTGGGAATCGCCATGGGGGCCGGGCCGTCCGGGCTGGCATATCGAGTGTTCGGTGATGTCGACCTGCTGCCTGGGCGAGAGCTTCGACATCCACGGCGGTGGCAGCGACCTGGAGTTCCCGCACCACGAGAACGAGATTGCCCAGAGTGAGGCGGCCACCGGCAAGCAGTACGCCAACGCCTGGATGCACTGCGGCATGATCCGCATCAATGGCGAGAAGATGTCCAAGTCGTTGAACAACTTCTTCACCATCCGCGACGTGCTTGAAAAGTATCACCCGGAAGTGGTGCGCTACCTGCTGGTGGCCAGCCACTACCGCAGTGCGATCAACTATTCCGAAGACAGCCTGCGTGACGCCAAGGGTGCGCTGGAGCGCTTCTACCACGCCTTGCGCGGCTTGCCACGGGTGGCGGCCAAGGGCGGCGAAGCGTTTGTCGAGCGTTTCAGCGTGGCGATGAACGACGACTTCGGTACCCCCGAAGCCTGCGCCGTGCTGTTCGACCTGGTGCGCGAGATCAACCGCCTGCGTGACAGCGATGCGGTAGCTGCCGCCGGCCTGGCCGGTCGCCTGCGCGAGTTGGGCGATGTGCTGGGTGTGCTGCAGCTGGATGCCGATGACTTCCTGCGGGCCGGTGCCGAGGGCAAGGTGGATGCGGCCGAGGTCGAGGGTTTGATCCAGGCGCGCCTGCAGGCGCGTACGGACAAGAACTGGGCCGAGTCGGACCGCATTCGCGACCAGCTGACCGCCATGGGTGTTGTGCTGGAAGACAGCAAGGGCGCTACTACCTGGCGTCTGGCTGACTGATCCAGCAAGTGGGGCCGCGTTGCGGCCCAATCGCCGGCAAGCCAGCTCCCACAGGTACACCATCGCCTTTGAGGCCTGCGCTGTACCTGTGGGAGCTGGCTTGCCGGCGATTGGGCTGCAAAGCAGCCCCAATGGTTATTTGGCTAGCCCGGCCAGTGGACAATGTAATACCAGCTTCGCTCCACCCAACGGGCTATCGCCAATCTCCAACCCGAACCCATGCAAGTCGACGATCGCCGCAACGATCGATAACCCCAGCCCGAACCCGGCATGGCGGTGGCCTTCATCGCTGCGATAGAAGCGCTTTAACACCGCGGTTCGTTCTTCTTCCGGGATACCCGGCCCACTGTCCTCGATCGCTACATGCACGCCGTTCTCGTCATGCGTGGCGGTTACCTGCACCTGCCCGCCTTCGGGCGTGAACTTGATGGCGTTGCCCACCAGGTTGGCAAGTGCTTCAAACAGCAGTTCACGGTCACCGTGCAGTGCCGGTAGCTGAGCAGGTTGGTGCAATACCAGATGGATGCCGCCATCTTCGGCCAACGGCAGGTAAAAATCGTGCAGTTCTACCAGTAGCTCATGCGGATCGAGCTGGACAAAACCGGCCCGTCGTTGACGGTCTTCCAGCTCGCTGATGCGCAACAGCCCACGAAAACGTGCCATCAGGGTGTCGGTCTCACCGATAGCCTGGTCCAGCGCCTCGGCCTGCATGGAATCAGCGTCACTCTGCTGGCGAATGCGGTACAGCTGGGCGCGCAGGCGGGTCAGCGGGGTGCGCAGGTCGTGGGCAATGTTGTCACACACGCCCTTCACCTCGTGCATCAGCCGTTCGATACGGTCGAGCATGGCGTTGACGATGGCAGCAAGCATGTCCAGCTCGTCGCGCCGGGCCGACAGCGGCAGGCGGTGGGTGAGGTCGCCGGCGACGATCAGCTCGGCCTGGGCCTGAATGGCGCGTATGCGCTTGAGCGGCCGGCGGCGCAACAGGTACCAGCCGGCGAAGCCCGGGATGAGCGTCAGGGAAATGCCCCACAGCAGAGCATCGAGAATGATCCGGGTGACCACGAACAATGAGCCGTTATCACGGAACAGTACCAGCCAGCGGCCATCCTGGACCCTGATTGCCACTGCATCGCAGCTGTCGCGAGGCATGCGCGGGTCATCGGCATCCAGGCAGCGCTTGAGTTCATGGATCTTGCCGTCCAGCCGCAGCTCCGGGGGCACGGCGCGCACGCTGCCGCCAAGCGGGTTGAGCTGGGCGTCAAACAGGCCGTAGGCGTCGAAGCTGCGTTCTTCGAAGGCCTGGCTGGCGATAAGCGCGTCGTCCAGCTGTTTGCCGCTCATGTGCGCGAACAGGTGCTGGCGCTGCAGCATCGAATGACGGGTGAGCTTGTTCAGATAGCTGGACACCTCGAAGTACAGCACCCCCATGAGGATGCTGCTCCAGGCCACGAACAGAAAGCTGTACAACGCCAGCAGGCGGCTGGTCGAGGAGCTCCAGCCTTTAGACGGGTTCAGCAATGGCATAGCCCGAGCCCCGTACCGTACGGATCAGCGGCGACTGGCCGGGCGAGTCGATTTTCTTGCGCAGGCGGCCGATATGCACATCGATCAGATTGGTGCCCGGGTCGAAGTGATAGCCCCACACCTCTTCGAAAATCATCATCCGCGTGATGACCTGACCGCTGTGACGCATCAGGTATTCCAGCAGCTTGTACTCGGTGGGCAGCAGGTTCAGGGCTTGCTCGCCGCGCCTTGCTTCGTGGCTGATCAGGTCCAGTTGCAGGTCGGCGACCTGCAGGCGGGTCTGGGTCATGGGCACGCTGTTGCGGCGCAGCAAGACCTCCACCCGCGCCGCCATCTCGTCGGAGGCAAACGGCTTGGTCAGGTAGTCGTCACCGCCGGCACGCAGGCCACGCACCCGCTCGTCGACATCCGAGAGGGCGCTGATCATCAGGATCGGCGTGGTGATCTTGAGGCTGCGCAGGGTGGTGACGATGGTCAGCCCATCGACCTCGGGCAGCATGCGGTCCAGGGTGATCAGGTCGTAGCCGCCGGCAATGGCCTTGGCCAGGCCTTCACGGCCATTGTCGGCCCAATCCACCTCAAGGCCGTGGCTGGAGAGTTCGGCGACGATTTCCTGGCCGGTGACGGCGTCGTCTTCGATGGTCAGTACGCGAGGCATGCTGGTTCCCGGGCATCTAATAGAGACTGGATTGTGCCAAAGAATAGACAACCGCCGATTTAAGAAAAATTCATCTGGCACATTTGCCTGCACCGCCCTGTCGCCGGCCAGGCATGAGCAAGCAGTTCAGCGTGCGCCAATCCCTTCTGCATGCATGATCTGCGCAATGATCGGCACCGGGGTCATCAGGTGCGAGCGCATCATCGCGCTGGCGCGCTTGGCATCGCGGGCCAGGAGCACCTCCACCAGCGCGGCATGCTCCTGGCGCTTGAGCTCCAGCGCCTGTTCGGAGAACACCGTCTGCGTCAGCCACAGATGGCGATAGCGCTCCGCCTGGTCAAACAGGTAAGTACGTGCCTGCAGCAGGTGCTTGGAGCCGCAACCCGAGGCAATGGCAGTGTGAAACGCCTTGTGCCGTTCGTCCCACACATCCAGGCGCTGTTCGCGGGTTTTCACTTCCACCACCTTGGCCAAGGTATGCGAGTGGGCCAGCACCGACGCCTCCCAGGCATCGTCACCGCGTTCGATGGCCAGGGCGATGATCATGGCCTCCAGATTGGCGCGGGCATCGTAGATGTCGTTCATCTCGTCCAGCGACATGGGCGCCACGCGGTAGCCTTTCTGGCTGATCGCGTTGACCAGGTGTTCGGCCACCAGTTGCGACAGCGCCTCGCGCAGGGGGCCCACGCCGAGGTCGTAGCGGTCCTTTAGGGCGCTCATCAACAGCTTTTCGCCTGGCTTGAACACGCCACGGATGATGTCCTTCTTGAGCCTCTCATACCCGCTGAATGCTGAGTTTTGTCGTGGGGCGAGCGCTTCCAAGATCCTGTTCCTCAAAACGTTTTGCCGATCATACCGAAACCGATGGCTGGCGAAAAACAATGGACAATCTCAAATAACGTAGTCGAATTATAAAAATGTAGACATTTTCAGTGAGTGGCGATATTTTTGCTTTGCCCGCACTGATCCAGGTCACCACCGGACGGCGCCTTCCACCTTTTTGCCAGGACCCTGCCATGAACGCTTTTACGCAAATCGAAGAACTTGTCATGCCGCTCCCGCTCGAACCGCGTGGTTACACTCTGGCGCCTTCGAAACAGTCGCCGCGCCTGCTTGAACTGACCTTTGCCAGGGAAACCGTGGAAGCGTTCGTGCAGGCAGCCGCGCAATGGCCGGTCCAGGCGCTGGAGTACAAGTCGTTTCTGCGTTTTCGGCTGGGCGAAATCCTCGACGAGCTGTGCCACGGCACTTTGCGCCCGGTATTGCTGAACACCATCCTCGACCGCGGCACTGGCGGCATGCTGATTACCCCACTGGGCCTGGATGACGTAAGCCAGGCCGAGGACATGGTCAAGTTCACCACTGCGTGTGCACACCTGATCGGCCGCTCCAACTACGACGCCATGAGCGGCCAGTTCTACGCGCGCTTCGTGGTGGTCAACAGCGACGATTCCGACAGCTACCTGCGCCAGCCACACCGGGTCATGGAGCTGCACAACGACGGCACCTTCGTGAACCAGATCACCGACTATGTGTTGATGCTGAAGATCGACGAAAGAAACATGGAAGGCGGCAACTCGCTGCTGCTGCACCTGGACGACTGGGAGCAGTGCGAGGAATTCTTCCGCCACCCGATGGCCCGCCGTGAAATGCGCTGGACCGCGCCACCGAGCAAGAAAGTGGCTGAGGATGTGTTCCATTCGGTATTCGACACCGATGGCGAAGGCCGCCCGACCATGCGCTACATTGACCAGTTCGTGCAGCCGGAAAACTACGAGGAAGGGATCTGGCTGAACGCCTTGTCCGAATCGCTGGAAGGCAGCGACAAGAAGGTGTCGGTACCGGTGGGGGTGGGCAGCTTCCTGCTGATCAACAACCTGTTCTGGCTGCATGGGCGCGACCGCTTCACCCCGCACGATGGCCTGCGCCGCGAACTGATGCGCCAGCGTGGATACGTCGCCTTCCCCAAACCGCTGTACCAGCGCGGGCAATGATGACAGGGCGCGGGGCGGGCGCCTGCCTGCGCGTCTTTGCACAACAATGATGCAGCCAGGGCCCGCGCGGGCCCTGGCCGGCAACCAGGCAATGCCTGCGTGTGAGGTAAGGCTGTGTACGACTTCATTATTATCGGTGGCGGCATCGTGGGCATGTCCACGGCCATGCACTTGATCAGGCTCTACCCGGACGCGAAGATCGTGCTGCTGGAGAAAGAGAGCGGCCCGGCCCGTCACCAGACCGGGCACAACAGCGGCGTGATCCACGCCGGCGTGTATTACACCCCCGGTAGCCTCAAGGCGCGCTTCTGCCTTGAAGGCAACAAGGCCACCAAGGCCTTCTGCACCCAGCACGGTATTCGCTTCGATGAGTGCGGCAAGCTGCTGGTGGCCACCAACGACCTGGAAATGCAGCGCATGAAGGCGCTGTGGGAGCGTACCGAGGCCAATGGCCTGGAGCGCTACTGGTTGTCGTCGGCCGAGTTGCGCGAGCGCGAGCCCAATATCGTGGGCATGGGCGGCATCTTCGTGCCCTCCAGCGGCATCGTCAATTACGCCGAAGTGACCGCTGCCATGGGCGTTGAATTCCAGCGTGCAGGCGGCGAAATTCGCTATGGCGCGGAAGTGGTGGGGCTGAAGGAGCTGGCCAGCGAAGTGATCGTGCACACTCAGGGCGCCAAGCCCGGCGATGAACTGCGTAGCCGCTTCCTGGTGACCTGCTCGGGCCTGATGGCCGACCGCGTGGTGAGCATGCTGGGCCTGCGCACCGAGTTCGTGATCTGCCCGTTCCGCGGCGAGTACTACCTGCTGCCCAAGCAGCACAACCAGATCGTCAACCACCTGATCTACCCGATTCCCGACCCGTCGATGCCGTTTCTGGGCGTGCACCTGACGCGCATGATCGACGGCACCGTCACCGTTGGCCCCAACGCCGTGCTGGCGATGAAACGTGAGGGCTATCGCAAGACCGACGTCAGCCCCGGCGACCTGTTCCAGACCCTGACTACCCCCGGCATCCTCAAGGTCCTGGCGAAAAACTTCCGCCCGGGGATGATCGAGATGAAGAACTCGCTGTTCAAGGGCGGGTACCTCAAGCAGGTGCAGAAGTACTGCCCTGGCATCACCAAGGCCGACCTCACGCCATATCCTGCCGGGGTGCGTGCCCAGGCGGTGTCGCGTGACGGCAAGCTGATCGATGACTTCCTGTTCGTCAACACTGCGCGCAGCGTCAACGTGTGCAACGCACCGTCGCCGGCTGCCACTTCGGCCATTCCGATTGGCGCCTACATCGTCGACAAGGTGCGCGAGCAAGTCAGCCTGCAAGGCGGCAACACACCCAAGGCAGACCTGGCCGCCAGCCAGCGGGCTGCCAGCTGATACACCGTTCTGCGGTTTCGTTTTACTCAACCCGAACTGCCCTACTCACCATTTAGGGCAGGGCGGGCTTTTTCGCGCCTGCGTCGGTCCCGTGCAGCCGGCGGCCCCTTCGCGGGCATGACAAAAATAACAAGGTAGCGCCATGCAAACCCACAAGAACAACTTGAGTCATGGATTGAAATCACGGCATGTCACCATGCTGTCCATCGCTGGCGTGATCGGTGCCGGCCTGTTTGTCGGCTCCGGCCGCGCGATTGCCGAAGCTGGGCCGGCAACCATTCTGGCCTATATCCTGGCCGGGGGCCTGGTGGTCCTGGTGATGCGCATGCTCGCGGAAATGGCGGTTGCGTCGCCGGACACCGGTTCGTTCTCCACCTATGCCGACCTCGCCATCGGCAAATGGGCCGGCTACACCATCGGTTGGCTGTACTGGTGGTTCTGGGTGCTGATCATCCCCATCGAAGCCAGTATCGCGGCCACCATCATCAACTCCTGGGTGCCGCAGTTCGAGATCTGGGTGTTGTCGCTGGTGATCACCTTGCTGCTGACTGCCACCAACCTGTTCAGCGTGAAGAACTACGGCGAGTTCGAGTTCTGGCTGGCGCTGGTGAAAGTGGTGGCCATCGTCGCCTTCATCGCGCTTGGCGTGTGCGCCATTTTCGGCCTGCTGCCAGGTTCCGGCGTCAGTGGTGTTTCGCGCCTGTGGGAACATGGTGGCTTCATGCCCAACGGCTTCGGTGCTGTGCTCAGCGCCATGCTGATTACCATGTTCTCGTTCCTCGGCGCCGAGGTGGTGACCATTGCTGCGGCCGAGTCCAACGAAGCAGGCAAGCATATTTCCAAGGCCACCAACTCGGTGATCTGGCGGATCACCCTGTTCTATGTCCTGTCGATCTTCATCGTCATTGCCCTGGTCCCCTGGACCGACCCGCGCCTGGCAGGTGAGGGCTCCTACTTCGCGGTGCTGGACACCCTCGGCGTGCCAAATGCCAAGGCCATCATCGACTTCGTGGTGCTGACCTCGGTCACCAGCTGCCTCAACTCGTCGTTGTACACCGCCTCGCGCATGGTCTACTCATTGAGCCGCCGCGGTGACGCCCCGGCCTGTGCCCAGGTCACCAGCCGCAGCGGCACGCCAGTGGTTGCGGTGCTGCTGTCCACGGGCGCCGCGTTCCTGGCGGTGATCGCCAATTACCTGGTCCCGGCCAAGGTGTTCGGCTTCCTGATGGCCAGCTCCGGCGCCATTGCCCTGCTGGTCTATCTGGTCATTGCCATTTCCCAGCTGCGCCTGCGCAAGCGCCTGACCGCCCAGGGCAAGACGCTGAGCTATCGCATGTGGCTGTTCCCGTGGCTGACCTGGGCGGTAATCCTGTTCATCAGTGGCGTGCTGGTGCTGATGCTGCTGCGCCCCGACCATCGTCTGGAAGTGGTGTCGACCATGGTACTGGCGGTGTTGGTGGTGTGTTCGGGGCTGCTGGTCACCCGCCGTCGGGCGCGTGCGCTGGCTGTTGGCGGCGTGGGGCAGGGCGCGTGATGCGCCTTGGTTGAAGACAGACGAGCAAGTCGCATCCGGCTGTGAGAGGATGTCCGCCATTACAGCCAGGACCCCGAACCCAGCCTGATGAAGACACCCAAAAGAATAGAGCCCCTGATCGAGGACGGCCTGGTCGACGAAGTACTGCGACCGTTGATGAGTGGCAAGGAAGCCGCTGTGTATGTGGTGCGTTGCGGCACCCAGGTGCGCTGCGCCAAGGTTTACAAAGAAGCCAACAAGCGCAGTTTCCGCCAGGCCGCCGAATACCAGGAAGGCCGCAAGGTGCGCAACAGCCGTCAGGCCCGGGCCATGGCCAAAAGCACCAAGTATGGTCGTAAAGAGGCCGAAGATGCCTGGCAGAACGCCGAAGTGGCGGCGCTGTTCCGTCTGGCCGGCGCCGGTGTGAGGGTGCCCAAGCCCTACGATTTCCAGGACGGCGTGTTGTTGATGGAGCTGGTAACCGATGCCGATGGCGATGCGGCCCCACGCCTGAACGATGTGCACCTGGAGGCCGAAGAGGCGCGTGAGTTCCATGCTTTCGTCATTCGCCAGATCGTGCTGATGCTGTGCGCCGGGCTGGTGCATGGCGACCTGTCCGAGTTCAACGTGTTGCTGGGCCCCGACGGGCCGGTGATCATCGACCTGCCGCAGGCGGTGGATGCAGCGGCCAACAACCATGCCTTCAGCATGCTGCAGCGCGATGTGGACAATATGGCCCACTATTTCGGGCGCTTTGCCCCGGAATTGAAAACCACCCGCTATGCGCAGGAAATGTGGGCGCTGTTCGAGGCCGGCAAGCTGCTGCCGGACAGCCTGCTGACAGGCGAGTTTGCAGACGATGAGCATGATGCCGACGTGGACGGGGTCATGCGCGAGATCGACGCGGCCCGGCTGGATGACGCCCGCCGCCGTGCGGCGCGGGCCGAAGCCGAGCATGGGCCGGCCAAGGCAGAAGAGCCGACGCCGCCCTGGTTGCAGTGATGTGTCACCTGGGCTGGCCTCTTCGCGGGTAAACCCGCTCCCACAGGGACTGCACATCCCCTCGAGACATGTGCAGCACCTGTGGGAGCGGGTTTACCCGCGAAGAGGCCATCGCAGGCAATCACCCACCCACGACACTCATGCTTTTGACGCAAGACAATATCTCGTCATTTAGCCTTTTCACGGGCTCAAGACAGGCATAAGGTATACGCCGTTCAAATTCCCTGGAGCTGTCATGTCCAACCAATTCCCGTCCGTTCGTCCGCGCCGCCTTCGCCAGAACGAGTCCCTGCGCACGATCTTCCAGGAAACCGAGTTTCGCCTTGAAGACCTGATCCTGCCGATCTTCGTCGAAGAAGGCATCGATGACTTCGTGCCGATCACCAGCATGCCGGGGGTCAACCGTATCCCGGAAAAACTGCTGGCCCAGGAAATCGAGCGCTACGCCCGTGCCGGCATCAAGTCGGTGATGACCTTTGGCGTGTCGCACAACCTGGACGCCACTGGCAGCGACACCTGGAACGAAAACGGCCTGGTGGCGCGCATGGCGCGCACCATCAAGGACACCGTGCCGGAAATGCTGGTGATGTCCGACACCTGCTTCTGCGAATACACCAGCCACGGCCACTGCGGCGTGCTGCACGACCACGGTGTGGACAACGACGCCACCTTGGCCAACCTGGGCAAGCAGGCGGTCATCGCCGCTGCGGCCGGTGCCGACTTCATCGCCCCCTCGGCCGCGATGGACGGGCAGGTGCAGGCTATCCGCAGCGCGCTGGACGGCGCAGGCTTCCACGACACGGCGATCATGGCGTACTCCACCAAGTTTGCCTCCTCGCTGTATGGCCCGTTCCGTGAAGCAGGTGGCACCGCGTTGAAGGGCGACCGCAAGAGCTACCAGATGAACCCGATGAACCGCCGCGAAGCGGTGCGTGAATCGCTGCTCGACGAGCAGGAAGGGGCGGACGTGCTGATGGTCAAGCCGGCCGGTGCCTATCTGGACGTGATCGCCGACATCCGCGCCGCTTCGCGCCTGCCGCTGGCGGCTTACCAGGTCAGTGGCGAGTACGCGATGATCAAGTTCGGCGGCCTGGCCGGCGCCATCGATGAAGGCCGGGTGGTGCGGGAAAGCATTGGTGCGATCAAGCGTGCCGGTGCCGACCTGATCCTGACCTACTTCGCCATGGACCTGGCCCGCGAAGGCATCTGAAGCCAGGACACCGGCAATACAAAGGCCGCTGCAATTGCAGCGGCTTTTTTTATGGCGGTGTCGATGTGCCGCCAGGTCCCCGCACAAAAAATCAGTAAGCGCTGAATTATTTAGTGTCCCGTTGTATCTGATCCCATAGAGCATTCATCGACAGGGATACAGGCATGAAATCTCGCAAGAAAAGCGTCCAGCCAATCAGGCTGAAGGACATCACCATCGTCGACGACGCCAAGATGCGTAAGGCGATCACCGCAGCTGCACTGGGCAATGCGATGGAGTGGTTCGACTTCGGCGTCTACGGCTTCGTCGCCTATGCGTTGGGCAAGGTGTTCTTCCCCAACGCCGACCCCAGCGTGCAAATGATCGCGGCGCTGGCCACGTTCTCGGTGCCGTTCCTGATCCGGCCGCTGGGCGGGCTGTTCTTCGGCGCCTTGGGTGACCGCTTCGGGCGGCAGAAAATCCTCGCTGCCACCATCGTCATCATGTCGCTCAGCACGTTCGCGATCGGCCTGATACCGTCTTACGCCAGCATTGGCATCTGGGCGCCGATCCTGCTGCTGCTGGCCAAGATGGCCCAGGGCTTTTCAGTGGGGGGCGAGTACACCGGCGCGTCGATCTTCGTCGCCGAGTACGCCCCGGACCGCAAGCGCGGGTTTCTCGGCAGTTGGCTGGACTTCGGCTCGATCGCCGGCTTTGTGCTGGGCGCCGGGGTAGTCGTGATGATCTCCACCATCCTTGGCGAAGAAAAGTTCCTTGAATGGGGCTGGCGCCTGCCGTTCTTTCTGGCCTTGCCGCTGGGCCTGATCGGCCTCTACCTGCGCCATGCGCTGGAAGAAACGCCAGCGTTCCAGCAGCACGTGGAAAAACTCGAGCAAGGCGACCGCGAAGGCCTGGCTTCAGGCCCCAAGGTATCGTTCAAGGAGGTGGCCACCCAGCACTGGCGCAGCCTGGTGACCTGCATCGGCGTGGTGATCGCCACCAACGTCACCTACTACATGCTGCTCACCTACATGCCCAGCTACCTGTCGCACAACCTGCATTACAGCGAAGACCATGGCGTACTGATCATCATCGCGATCATGGTCGGCATGCTGTTCGTACAGCCCATCATCGGACTGATGAGCGACAAGTTTGGCCGTCGCCCGTTCATCGTGGTGGGCAGCGTGGGGCTGTTTGCTTTGGCCATTCCGGCCTTCATGCTGATCAACAGCGGCGCGCTTGGACTGATCTTCTCGGGCTTGCTGATCATCGCGGTGCTGCTGAACTTCTTCATTGGCGTGATGGCGTCGACCTTGCCGGCGATGTTCCCTACGCACATCCGCTACAGCGCCCTGGCCAGCGCCTTCAACATTTCGGTACTGATCGCCGGCCTTACCCCGACCCTGGCGGCCTGGCTGGTGGAGAGCAGCGGCGACCTGTACATGCCGGCGTACTACCTGATGGTGATCGCCGTGATTGGCCTGGTCACCGGCCTGACCATGAAGGAAACCGCCAACAAGCCGCTGCGCGGCGCGGCGCCGGCGGCATCGGACATCGAGGAAGCGCGCGAGCTGCTGCAGGAGCACCACGACAACATCGAGCAGAAGATCGAAGACATCGACGAGCAGATTGCCGAGCTGGAGGCCAAGCGCAAGCTGCTGGTGCAGCAGCACCCGCGCATTGACTGATCAGCGCGGCATGCAGCCCCGCGTGCAAGTGCGCGGGGCATGGCCCGTGGGGACTCAGGGCTGGAGTTTTTCGCGGGCCAAGGTGCCCTTGATGGTGCGTTCCACCACGTCGACCAGCACCATGGTCTGGTGATCGACCTCGATATTCAGCAGCTCGCCGGCCTTGTAGCTGGCGAACGTGGTCTGGCGCAGGGTTTCCGGGATCAGGTTGATGGTGACCACATTGTCGTCGACATCGGCGACGGTCAGGCTGCAACCGTTGACCCCGATGAAGCCGCGCGGGAACACATATTTTCCCCATTCCGGTGGCATGCGAAACGTGATGAAAGCGCCGGTTTCCTTGATCGACAGTTCGACGATTTCGGCGGTGGTAGCGATGTGGCCTGCCATCAGGTGGCCGCCGACTTCGGCGTTCATCTTCGCCGAACGTTCAATGTTGACGCCCTGGCCGGCCTTCAAACAGCGCAGGTTGGTGCGCTCGAGGGTGGCGTTCATGGCGTCGAACCTGACCTGCGTGCCATCGATTTGAGTAACCGACAGGCAGGTACCTTCGACACTGACGCTGGCGCCGATCTTCAGCTCGTCGAGCAGTTCGGGTGTGAGGTCGATGGTGAACTGGTTGTGGCCCGGGTAGCGGGTCACATCAAGCAGCGGGCGGACGGCCTGGACGATGCCGGTGTACATGGAGTTGCTCCTGGGCACGGATATGGAAAACATCAGGAAGCTATGCCCGTGGAGCTGTAAATGCAAGTTGCCTGTACGGGCATCTTCGCGGGTAAATCCGCTCCCACAGGTATTTCTCACAGGACTTGAAACCTGTGCAGTCCGTTTTAGGAGCGGCTTTAGCCGCGAAGAGGCCAGCCCAGGCAGCGAGTACTAGAACTTCACCTGCCACTGCCCGACCACCGCATGGTTGCGGCTGTTGCTGCCCAGTTCACCGCTGTACCCCAGGCCAATGCTCTGCCGCGCACTCAGCCCCAGGTCCAGCCCTGCCTCGACCAGCAAGCTGTCCCGATCAATGGCGCTGCCTTCGACACTGAACGCATCGCCCCCGGCGATGAACGCCTGCCGCGTACGGGTATTGATGCTGCCGTAGGTGTGACGCCAGCCCAGGGTCGCCCGGGGCGTCACGCTCATGCCGTTGTCCAGCTGCGCCAGGTGAGCCAGGCGCACGCCGAAGGTGCTGCTGAGGTTGTCCTGGGCATCGGCGTCCACCGCCAGCGCCGCGTCACCGCCTTGCTCGCGATAGCTGTCGCGATGGTAGCGCTGGTAGCCAAGGTTGGCGAACGGCTCGGCACCCAGGCGGCCGCTGCCCATGGCATAGCCCAGTTCGACGAAGGCTTGCTGGCTGTCGGCATCGTAGTCACCCTTGAGGCGCTCGTTGAAGCCGACGAACGCCACGTCGCGCTTGCTGTCACCGTCGTGGCTGCTGTACGCGGCGCCCAGGCGCAGCGCCAGCGGGCCGCTTTGGCGCTGGGCGTAGACGCCGGCGTGCCAGCTACGCACGGTGCCATCCAGGCCGGTGCTGTCCAGGCGGGTACGCGAATAACCACCTAGCAGGCCCAGGCGCCAGTCGCCAGCCAGCGCCCAGTCGATCCCCAGCACAGCGCCGCCGGTGCGTTGTTCCAGCGCACTGGCACCATGGCTGCCATCGACCTTGCCGTAGCTGCCCAGTGCCTGCCCCCACACCCGCCCCTGGGCGGTCGGATCGTTCAGATTACGTGCCTCGCGCGGCACGCCGGTGGCAGCCAGGGCAGGGCGGTCGCCGTCGCTCAGGCCCACCAGCAGGCTGCTACTGCTGCCCATCGCGCGCACGGCCCCCAACATGCTGCTGCCGACCTGCGCCGTGCTGGCCAGGGTGGCTGCCGCCAGGTTGGCGGTGTTGCTGGCCGAAAGCTGCTCGATGGCATTGCCAGCCCCGGCCGTGGTGGTGCCGAGCACGGCGTTGTACAGGTTGCTGTTCTGTCCGAGGCTGGCCAGGCTGCGCGCGGCGCCAGCAGCGTTGCCAGACTGTGCGTAGTGCTCGAAAGCCACGTCGTTGCGGCTGTAGTCCAGGCCCACTGCAGTGCTGCTGTAGCTCAGGGTCGGGGTGAGGAAGGCATAGTCGCTGCTGACCTGGGCAAAGGTGCCGTTCACCGCACCGGCAGTCAGTACGGTGTAGTGGCTGTGCCACGGGTATTCACCGGCGCTTGGCTGCACGCGCAGGGTCGCCCCATCGAGGTTGGCCGTGCCACTGACGCTGATTGGCGCGCTGCTGCCATCGGCGTTGACGCCGTACACCAGGCTCGACCCCTGGCCGAAGCTCAGGTCACCCGCGACCGCGGCGACACCCATGCCGGTGTTGGTCAACAGGGTGCCGTCCACTTGCAGCCCACCGACCGAGCCACCACCGGCATAGGTGGCGCCTTGCTCGATCAGCAACTCGCCGAGGATGCTGCCCTGGTTGACCAAGGTGGCGCCGGAGGTCACCACGCCGCCCTGGCTGAAGTCGTCGACGCTGCTCAGGGTCCAGCTGCCACCGCTGACCCTGAGGGTCTCGAAGTTGGCGCTGTTGCCGAAGCTGCCAGTGCCGTTCAGGGTCAGCTCATCGATACCCTCGCCGCCATCGACCAGGCCGTGGAATACGCCGCCGGTCAGCACCGTCAGGCTGTCGTTGCCGGCACCCAGGCTCAACGCCAGGCCGTTGCCGCCGCTAATGGTGCCGCTGTTGGTCACGCTGTCGTCGTACTCGCCGATCAGCTTGATGCCAAAACCGCTTTCGCCTTCGATGCGCCCGGCGTTAGCGAGGGTGGTGGCGGCCACCCCGGCACCCTCGGCGCCGTCATCGACGAGGATGCCGTTGTCGACACTGCGAATCACCCCGGTCGCCGTGTTGACGATGCTGCCTCCACCCATGGCAATGCCTTCGCTGCCGTTCGGCCGGCCACCACTGTCGACGCCCTTCGCCCCCAGACCCTGAATGGTGCCGGCGTTGTACACATGGCCGATGTTGTCGATATCGACGCCGTCACCGTCACCATTGATCTTGCCATCGGCGATGGCGCCGGTGATGGTGCCCCAGTTGTACACCGTGCCGCTGCCGTCCGAACCGAAGCCCGAGCCGTTGCGCCCGGTAACGCTGGCGCCTTCGTAGTTGTAGAGGGTGGCATCGGTCTTCAGGTCGACGCCATGGCGGTCGGCGCTGATGGTGCCGTGGTTGTAGACAGTCACACCGGTGGAGTTGCCGATCTTGATGCCGTCCCATTTCTGGTCCTGGCCGTTCTTGTCCTGCGGCGCGGTGTCGGTGTAGATCAGCCCATAGTTGGTCACTGTGGCATTGGAGCCGGTCTTGATCGCATCGTTGCCCACGGCATGAATCATCCCCGTGGTTTCATTCACCAGGGTGGTCGTGAAGGCCGGGTTGTTCAAGGTTTCCAGGTCGATGGCCTGGCCCTCGACGGTGGACGCGATAGTGCCGGCGTTGATAACGCTCAGGCTGCCACCGGCGGTGGGGTTGGTCTGGAAGCGCAGGCCATCGTTGGTGCCCTGGATCAGCGCCCCGGTCCGGTTGGTGATCTGGTAATGGCTGAGATCTTCGCCGTGGTCCTTGGTGTCGATACCGCGGCCATCGGTAGAGCGGATGATGCCGGCGTTGTCGAGGGTCAGCGTGGCACCGCTGGTGTGCTTGGGCAGGACCACGCCGTCGTCATTGCCGGCAACGATGCTGCCGTTGGCGGTTACCTGCAAGGTGTCGGCCTTCTTCAGCTCCAGCGTATCGGTGGTGGCGCTGTCGATCTGGTAGGCCTTGGCCAAGGCAACAGGGGCGAAGGCGGCGCAGGCCAGGGCGACGCACAGGGCCAGGCGGTTGGGCGTGAAATGCATTGGGCGACCATGGGTTGTCGTTCAGGGGCGCCCAATATGGCTTTGCGATATTACGATTTGATTGACAGGAAAGGCGTTTTCATTTCGATCAGACATGACCGCTGCTGTTGACGATGCGCAAGCATAGCGCCTCATACGGGTCCAGGTTGACCATCAATCGCCCGTCCTCGGTCAAGTCTCCCTCGACTGTTTCATTGATCATGTCAACCACCGTCCCCGGCGTGAAACCGGTCAACAGAAGCTCCTCGGCAATCACGTCCTGGCTAAAGTTCAGCGCACTGATCTGGATCCCGCGTCCGGCCGGCAGCTCGTGCACCATCACCAGTAACCCCGGGCTGCTGACCTCGGGTACCAGCACCTGGCGGCTGGTGGCAATGCCATAGGCCTGGCGCACGGCCAGCAGCTTCTTCACCTTGCAGGCAAACGAGTCGCCCTGTTCCAGCTGGCTGTCGAGGCTGCCGTACAGCGCCCGTGCGCGAGGCATGCCGCGCACCGACATTTGCGCCTGCGGGTCAAGCCCGGCCAGGTCATAGGCGCCGCGGTGAATCCAGCGGGTATCGCCATCGGTCATACGCTCGGCAACCGCTTCGGCAGGCAAGGGCAGGGCACCGACCAGGTCCCAGCCGGACAGCGCCACCACGCCTGGCTGCATGGCGTTGTACATGACCAGCAGCAGGTGCACTTTCTGGATCAGCTCGATGTCGGCCGCATCTATCTGTGCCAGGTCGCGGATACCCAGCGCTGCGGCAATCAGGCTGGCGGTGGTGCAGGCAATGCCATTGGTGACGAAGCGCAGGTTGTACGGGGCATGCTCGCCCGACAGCCGCTCGTAGATCTCTTCGCGAATGTGTTCGCGCAGAATGGCGCCGGGCAAGGTCTGGCCTTTGTACAGGTACATGTCGTGGGCATGCAGGGTCCAGAAATGCACCAGTTCCACGGTCAGTTCGTCGTGGTTCTGCAGGGCATGGATCAGCGAGGCCGGGTCGATGCCGAACGCGTGCATTTCCTTCAGCATCAGGCGCAGGAACTCGGTGTCACCGGTCAACAGCGCATGCTGGTAGGCCGGGCGGGTGATGAAGTCGTAGGACAGGTCAGCACCGCCCTTGGACATCTGCGCGATGTCGTCCAGGGTCAGGTTCAGTTCCTGGAAGCTGAAGCCGCCGGCCTTGCGGATCATGCCGCCGATCAGCTGGTTGCCGACGATCGACAGCGGGTGGCTTTCCGACCAGGCAGTGCCGCTGGCACGTGTTTCCACGCCGAGAAAACCGTTGGCATCCAGGCGCAGGCCGCGGGCGCCCAGGCAGTCCAGGGCGTGCAGGGCGTCGCCGATGATCATCTGCTGAGCGGCGAAGGTCGGGTCCAGCCAGTTCAGCGACGGCTGGCCGTCCTTGAAGTAATGCAGGTACACCCAGCGCCGGGTCTTGCCATCGACGCCCACGATTGGCGGTGTGGCGCTCCAGTCGGTTTCCTTGACGCCAGGCTCGAAGAAGATCACCCGTTGCAACTGGCCGACGATGTAATGGCGAGCTTTAAGCTCGTCGCACTGCGCCGGAAGCAGGTTGACCGAGTCGCGGCCGGTAGGCACCTCGGGCAGCAGTGGCCAGTCTTCCTCGCGGATCTCGACCATGTGATACAACCCTGGATAAGGCCCGTAGGCCATTTCGGCCAGGCGGAAGTCGGCGCCCTTGCCGGTGTGCGAGGGGATCAGGTCGTCGATGGTCACGGCATTGTGCGCGGCGGCCATGCGGCTCATCTGCACCAGCTCCTGCTCGCTGCCATACAGTGGGTCGATGTCGAAGCTGATGCGGTCGAAGTTGCCGTCGATGCTGGGGGTGAGCTCGCGGCCACGGATGCCGCCGGAGCGCTTGATCGGCCCGGTGTGCAGGCCCTGGATGCCAATCTCCGACAGGCGCTTCCACAATGCTTCGTGAGCCAGGGCGCCGAGCACCGAACCGCCCTCGGGCGCGATGATGGCGTCGGGGTAAACCGTCAGCCACACCGAGGCGATCTCGGTCGCACGGCGCGGCTGGGCTTCGGCGTAGGGCTGCTGCCACAGGCGCGACTGGCCCGAATACAGGCTGGCGCGCTCCTGGGAAGCCTTGAGCATGGCGCGGTCTTCGAGCCATTTGACGTATGACGGGTCGGGCTGGGTCATTTCGCGTCCTCTTTGCGTGTCGGCACCGGCTCAGGTTATGACGGCGTGGCGGGCGGATCGTTCTGCGTACTTAACAACTGGTCAATCCGCCCGGCAAACCGCTGCAAGGCCGGCAGGTATTTCGCAGCCGCCTGCTCGATACTCATCGCCTTGGCCACATACACCAGGTTCAAGCACCCCAGCAGTCGATCGCCCGTGTGTAATGGCACGGCAATCGAAGCAATCTTCTCTTCCTGGTTCCAGGCCATGAAGTTCTCCGCATAGCCGCGGTGTCGCACCTTGCGCAGCAGGTTGTCGAGCGCTACCGGGTCACGCGCCAGCCGGTACTCAGGCCCTTCGCGACTGGCCAGCAGGGCAATGATCTGCTCACGCTCGGCGTCTGCGCAAAAGGCCAGGTAGGCCAGCCCGGTGGCTGTCTCCAGCAATGGCAGGCGGCGCCCGACCATCGACCGGTGAAAGGACAGTCGACTGAAGCGGTGCGTGGTTTCGCGCACGACCATGGCATCGACGTCCAGGGTGCTGATGTCGGTCGGCCACACCACCTCTTGCAACAACTCGGCAAGCAGCGGCGCCGCCTTGGCGCTGATCCACTGTTCATCGCGAAAGCCTTCGCTCAACTCGCGCACTTTCAGGGCCAGGCGAAAGCTGTCGTCCGACTCGCTGCGCCGCACGTAACCTTCATCCTGCAGGGTTTCCAGCAAACGTCGCACGGTGGTGCGGTGCAGGCCGGTGAGCTCGGCCAGGCGGGTGGGGCTAGCGCCGCCGTCCAGGCGATTGAGCGCGTTGAGCAAGGCCAGGCCGCGGCTCAACCCGCGCACTGTCTTGTAATCGGAATCGCGGTCTTTATTCATAAAAGCCTTTAAAAACAATGATGTGCACCAGGTGCACGAGCAGGCGGTTTTTCATTGTAGGGCAAACGGCGCCGTTCCTATACTCGCCACCAACAACTACAAATGCCCTGACAGGGGAAAACACCATGTGCCACGCCTGCCTGCCGTCCTTATCCATTGCCCGCGCTTCATTCACACCAAGCGTAGCGACGCTGCCTTAAGCCCGAACCAGCCAAAACGCCCATTCACTGCCTTGCGCCTGCCTGCGCGAGAACGGTAGCGGCTTGCCTGGGATTTCCGGGGACGCCGTCGGGCCGTGTCGAGGATTACAACAATGAACACGCTACAAGCAGATCATATTCAGGCCGATTACACCGCTGACGTGGTAGTCATCGGCGCAGGCCCGGTCGGGCTGGCGATTGCCAATTACCTGGGCCAGGCCGGCGTGCAAGTGCTGCAGATCGAGAAGCTCGACCAGTTGATCGATTACCCGCGGGCCATCGGCATCGACGACGAGTCGCTGCGTACCGTGCAGGCCATCGGCCTGGTCGAGCAAGTGCTGCCGCACACCACCCCGTGGCACGCGATGCGCTTCCTGACGCCCAAGGGCCGCTGCTTTGCCGACATCCAGCCGATGACCGACGAGTTCGGCTGGTCGAGGCGCAATGCGTTCATCCAGCCGCAGGTCGATGCAGTGCTGTACCAGGGCCTGGCGCGCTTTGCCAATGTGCACACGCTGTTCTCGCGGGATGTGGTCGAGTTCCAGCAGGACGAGCACGGCGTGAGCCTGCGCATGAATGGCCCCGGAGGCCGCCAGGAAAGCGTGCGTGCCCGTTACCTGGTGGCCTGTGATGGCGGCAACAGCCTGATCCGCCGCACGCTGGACATTTCCTTCGAGGGCAAGACCGCCCCTAACCAATGGATCGTTATCGACATCGCCAACGACCCCCTGGGCACACCAAATGTGTACCTGTGCTGCGATCCGGTGCGCCCATATGTATCGGCGGCGCTGCCCCACGGTGTACGGCGTTTCGAGTTCATGGTGATGCCCGGCGAGACGGAAGCCGAGCTGGGCAAGCCGGAAAACCTGCGCAAGCTGCTGGCCAAGGTGCTGCCTGACCCGGACCGCGTCGAGCTGATCCGCAAGCGCGTATACACCCACAACGCCCGTCTGGCTGGCCAGTTTCGCGCCAGGCGGGTGCTGCTGGCCGGTGATGCGGCGCACATCATGCCGGTGTGGCAGGGCCAGGGTTACAACAGCGGCATGCGCGACGCGAGCAACCTGGGCTGGAAGCTCGCCCTGGTCGCCAATGGCCTGGCGGGCGAAGCGCTGCTCGACACCTACGAGCAGGAGCGCCGCGACCATGTCAAGGCGATGATCGACCTGTCGGTGCTGGCCGGCCACGTGCTGGCGCCACCGAAGCGCTGGCAGGGCACGCTGCGCGATGGGGTGTCGTGGGCGCTGAACTACCTGCCCGCGGTCAAGCGCTACTTCCTCGAAATGCGCTTCAAGCCCATGCCGCAGTATGCCAAAGGTGCGCTGGTGGCAGAGCAGGGCAGCAAGGCATCGCCGGTCGGGCGCATGTTCATCCAGCCCAAGGTGCTGACCGAGGCGGGCGAGACCTGCCTGCTGGACGATGTGATCGGCAGCAACTTTGCCTTTATCGCCTGGGGCAACGACCCGCAATGGGGCCTGAGCGCCGAGCAGGTGGCCGCCTGGCGTGCACTGGGCACGTGCTTCATACAGGTTCTGCCGCCGGTGCAGCTCAAGGCTGGCCGTGAAGTGCCGGACGGGGTGGTCCGCGTGGGTGACTGCAGTGGTCGGCTCAAGGACTGGTTCGGTCGCCACCCGGTGTCCATCGCCTTGCTGCGCCCGGACCGTTTCGTCGCTGGCGTGGCCATCCCGCAGACCATTGGCGACGTTAGCGACGCCCTGTTGCGGGCGCTCGACGCCCAGCCCCAGGCCACCGTGCAGGCACCGTTTGCAAGCAAGGTGGCATGAGATGAGCGCGTATCTGCATTGCCTGTCGCATACCCCGCTGGTGGGCTACGTGGACCCGGCACAAGCGGTGCTGGACGAGGTGGACGGGGTGATTGCCGCTGCCCGTGCACGGATCGAAGCATTCGACCCGGAGCTGGTGTTCCTGTTTGCGCCAGACCACTACAACGGTTTTTTCTATGACGTGATGCCGGCGTTCTGCATCGGCATGGCCGCCACTGCCATCGGCGACTTCAACAGTGCCGCCGGCCCGCTGGATGTGCCCCGCGAGGTTGCCGAGGCCTGCGCCAACGCCGTCCTCGAAGCCGGGGTGGACGCTGCGGTGTCGTACCGCATGCAAGTCGATCATGGCTTCGCCCAGCCGCTGGAACTGCTGCTCGGCAGCCTCGCCGCGAGGCCGGTCATTCCGGTGTTCATCAATGGTGTGGCGGTGCCGCTGCCAGGCTTCGCCCGTGCCCGCGCGCTCGGTGAAGCCATCGGTCATTTTGCCCGCAGTACCGGCAAGCGCGTGCTGTTTCTCGGTTCGGGCGGGTTGTCTCACCAGCCACCGGTACCGGAGCTGGCGCGGGTCGATGCACGCATGGCCGAGCGCCTGCTGGGCAGTGGCCGCGAGCTGCCGGCCAGCGAACGCCAGGCCCGCCAGCAGCGGGTAATCAGCGCCGCCGAAGGCTTCGTGCTGGACCAGCACAGCCTGCACCCGCTGAACCCGGGTTGGGACAACCACTTCCTTGACCTGCTGCAACAGCGCCGTTACGCCGAGCTTGACGGCATGGCCAACGCCGAACTGTCGGCACTGGCCGGCAAATCGACCCACGAGGTGAAAACCTGGGTGGCCGCGTTTGCCGCACTCGGTGCCTACGGCACCTACCAGGCCAGCGACCGCTACTACCGGCCGATCCCGGAGTGGATCGCCGGTTTCGCTTCGCTCAGCGCCCATTTCCTGACCTGATCAACAGAGGTACCACCATGACCGGCATTCCCCTCAGCGAAGCCAGCAGCAGCCGCTTCGCCCGTGTCCGCGAAGGCGAGCTCGACCTGCAACTGCACTACAACGACCTGGGCCAAGGCGCCGAAACCGTGGTCATGCTGCACGGCTCTGGCCCAGGTGCCAGCGGCTGGGCCAACTTCAACCGCAACCTCGAACCGCTGCTGGCCGCCGGTTACCGTGTGCTGCTGGTGGACTGCCCGGGCTGGAGCAAGAGCGACCCGATCGTCTGCAGCGGTTCGCGCTCCAACCTCAACGCCAACGCGCTCAAGGGCCTGCTGGATGTGCTGGGCCTGGAGCGCGTGCACATCATTGGTAACTCGATGGGTGGCCACAGCGCCGTGGCCTTTGCCCTCGACCACCCCGAGCGGGTCGGCAAACTCGTGTTGATGGGCGGCGGTACTGGCGGCGCCAGCCCGTTCGTGCCGATGCCCACCGAGGGTATCAAGCTGCTCAACGGCCTGTACCGCGAACCGACCATCGAAAACCTGAAGAAGATGATGAATGTCTTCGTCTACGACCCCAGCGACCTTACCGAAGAGCTGTTCCAGACCCGCCTGGACAACATGCTCAGCCGCCGCGACCACCTGGACAATTTCGTCGCCAGCCTGGCCGCCAACCCGCGCCAGTTCCCCGACTTCGGCCCGCGCCTGCATGAGATCCGCGCCCGCAGCCTGATCGTCTGGGGCCGCAACGACCGTTTCGTGCCGATGGACGCCGGCCTGCGCCTGCTGGCCGGCATTCCCGACTCGGCCCTGCACGTGTTCAACAACTGTGGCCATTGGGCCCAGTGGGAGCACGCCGACACCTTCAACCGCCTGGTACTGGACTTCCTCCAGCATTGATTTGAGGTACACCCATGACCATCGACACGCCAACCCTCGAACGCCTGGCCGCCGACCTGCGCCTCGCACAGCAGCAGGGTGAAGCCATCGCGCCGCTGCGTGATGCCATCGGCCCGGAGAACGCCGAAGCCGCCTACCGTATCCAGCGCCTGAATGTGGCCCATGCCTTGGCCGAAGGCCGGCGGCTGGTTGGCCGCAAGATCGGCCTGACCAACCCCAAGGTGCAAGCCCAGCTGGGTGTCGACCAGCCCGACTTCGGCAGCCTGTTCGCCGACATGTGCTACGGCGACAACGAATGCGTGCCTTATGCCAGCGTGATGCAGCCAAAGATCGAGGCCGAGATTGCCTTGGTACTGGCGCATGACCTGCCCAGTGCCGAAACCACCTTCGCCGATGTGATCGCCGCTACCGGCTACGTGCTGCCAGCGTTGGAAATCGTCGGCAGCCGCATCCAGGGATGGAACATCCGCTTCGCCGACACCGTCGCCGACAACGCTTCCAGCGGCTGCTTCGTGCTTGGCGGCCCGGCGCGTCAACTGCTGGACCTTGACCTGCGCACTGCGGCCATGCGTATGACGCGCAATGGCGAGCTGGCCTCCAGTGGCAGCGGCGCAGAATGCCTTGGCCACCCGCTCAACGCCGCCGTGTGGCTGGCACGCACCATGGCCCGCCTGGGCGAGCCGCTGCGCGCTGGCGACATTGTCCTTACCGGCGCCCTGGGGCCAATGGTGACGGTGGCCCCAGGCGACCATTTCGAAGCCGAAATCGACGGCCTTGGCCGTGTCGGCGTGACCTTCAGCGGCGAATGACGGAGTACCCCATGAGCCACAAACGCAAAGCCGCCATCATTGGTTCCGGCAATATCGGTACCGACCTGATGATCAAGATCCTGCGCAACGCCCAACATATCGAGATCGCCGCGATGGTCGGCATCGACCCCGCCTCCGACGGCCTGGCGCGGGCTGCCCGGATGGGCGTGGCGACGACCCATGAAGGCGTCGAGGGCCTGACCCGGTTGCCGCTGTTTGGCGAGATCGACTTCGTCTTCGACGCCACCAGTGCGGGTGCCCACGTCAACAACGACGCCTTCCTGCGCCAGCACAAGGCGGACCTGCGGGTCATCGACCTGACCCCGGCGGCTATCGGCCCGTACTGCGTGCCGGTGGTCAACCTGGAGCAGCACCTGCAGGCGCGCAACGTCAACATGGTCACCTGCGGTGGCCAGGCCACCATCCCGATGGTTGCGGCGGTGTCGCGTGTGGCCAAGGTGCACTACGCCGAAATCGTCGCCTCGATCGCGTCGAAGTCCGCCGGGCCTGGCACCCGCGCCAACATTGACGAGTTCACCGAAACCACCAGCAAGGCCATCGAGGTGATCGGCGGCGCGGCCAAGGGCAAGGCGATCATCATCATGAACCCTGCAGAGCCGCCGCTGATGATGCGTGACACCGTATACGTGCTCAGTGAAGCCGCCGACCCGCAACAGGTGGCGGCAAGCATCGAGGAAATGGCCGCCGCCGTGCAGGCCTACGTGCCGGGTTACCGGCTCAAGCAGCAGGTGCAGTTCGAGCAGGTGGAAAACCTGAATATTCCAGGCCATGGCCAATTCAGCGGCTTGAAGACATCGGTGTTCCTCGAAGTCGAAGGCGCTGCCCATTACCTGCCGGCCTATGCCGGCAACCTCGACATCATGACCTCCGCCGCGCTGGCCACTGCCGAGCGCATGGCCCTGGCAATGGGAGCCCTGGCATGAACGGCAAGCAACTCTATATCAGTGACGTGACCCTGCGCGATGGCATGCATGCCATTCGCCACCAGTATTCGCTGGACGACGTGCGCGCCATTGCCCGCGCGCTGGACCTGGCCAAGGTCGACTCGATCGAAGTGGCCCATGGCGATGGCCTGCAGGGTTCCAGCTTCAACTACGGTTTCGGTGCCCACACCGACCTTGAATGGATCGAAGCAGCAGCCGACGCGGTCAACCACGCCAAGATCGCCACGCTGTTGCTGCCAGGGATTGGCACCTTGCATGACTTGAAAAACGCCTACGACGCCGGTGCGCGCATCGTGCGCGTGGCCACCCACTGCACCGAGGCGGATGTTTCGCGCCAGCACATCGAGTATGCCCGTGAACTGGGCATGGACACGGTGGGTTTCCTGATGATGAGCCACATGCAGACGCCTGAAGGCCTGGCCCGGCAGGCCCGTCTGATGGAGAGCTACGGCGCCACCTGCATCTACGTGGTGGACTCGGGCGGGGCGATGAACATGGACGACATCCGCGCGCGATTCCGCGCGGTCAAGGCTGTGCTCGACCCTGCGACCCACACCGGTATCCATGCCCACCACAACCTCAGCCTCGGCGTGGCCAACTCCATCGCCGCGGTGGAAGAGGGCTGCGACCGCATCGACGCCAGCCTGGCCGGCATGGGGGCCGGTGCCGGCAATGCACCGCTGGAGGTGTTCATCGCCGCCGCCGACAAGCTCGGCTGGAATCACGGTACCGACCTGTACGCGCTGATGGATGCCGCCGATGACCTGGTGCGCCCATTGCAGGACCGGCCGGTGCGGGTGGACCGGGAAACCCTGGCCCTGGGCTATGCCGGGGTCTACTCGAGCTTCTTGCGCCACGCCGAAGTGGCCGCTGCCAGGTACGGCATCAAGGCGGTGGATATCCTGGTCGAGCTGGGCAAGCGGCGGATGGTAGGCGGTCAGGAAGACATGATCGTCGATGTAGCGCTGGACCTGCTCAAACGCTGATGCACCAGGCGGGGGCGCGGTGCCCCCGCCAGGCAACAACCCACTACAAGAACAACAGGGTGGCTTCATGACTTCTCTTGCAAACAACCCGCCGCGTGCGGCCATCACCATTGGCCTGTGTTTTCTCGTTGCCCTGCTCGAAGGCCTCGACCTGCAAGCCGCCGGCATCGCCGCCCCTGGCATGGCCAGCGCCTTCAACTTGGGCAAGCTGCAAATGGGCTGGGTGTTCAGTGCCGGTATCCTCGGCCTGCTGCCCGGCGCCCTGGTCGGCGGCTGGCTGGCGGACCGCGTGGGGCGCAAACGCGTGCTGATCGCGTCGGTGGCACTGTTCGGCCTGTTTTCCCTGGCCACGGCCCACGCCTGGAGCCTGCCCAGCCTGTTGCTGGCGCGGCTGCTCACCGGGGTAGGGTTGGGCGCCGCATTGCCCAACCTGATCGCCCTGTGCAGCGAGGCCGCCGGCGAGCGCCTGCGCGGCAGCGCCGTCAGCCTGATGTACTGCGGCGTACCGTTGGGAGCAGCACTGGCGGCCGGTATCGGCATTGCCGGTTACAGCGGCGAGTGGCAGCGGGTGTTCCATGTCGGTGGCGCCGGGCCGCTGCTGATCCTGCCGTTGCTGGCGTTCTACCTGCCGGAGTCGCGCCAGTTTCGCGCCACACAGCCGGCCGGTGATACACCCGGCCTGTGCCGCGAGCTGTTCGGCCAGGGCGCCACATGGCTGTTGTGGCTGAGCTATTTCTTCACCCTGATGGTGGTGTACATCCTGATCAACTGGCTACCGAGCCTGTTGGTCGGCCAGGGCTTCAGCAGCCATGACGCCAGCTGGGTGATGTTTGCCCTGCAGATCGGCGCCGCCATCGGCACCCTGGCCCTGGGCCAGCTGCTTGAACGCTTGCCGGCCTGGGCGACGGCGACGCTGGTGTACCTGGGCATCCTGGCTGCCCTCGGTGGCCTGGGCCTGGCCAGTGACCTGCGCGGCATGCTCGCGGCCGGTTTTTTTGCCGGCTTCTTCGCCACTGGCGGGCAAGGGGTGCTGTATGCCTTGGCGCCGCACTTCTACCCCGCACGCGTGCGCGCCACCGGCGTGGGTGCGGCGGTTGCGGTTGGCCGCCTGGGCGCCATGAGCGGGCCACTGGTAGCTGGCCAGATGCTCGCCCTCGGTGCCGGCTCTGCCGGCGTGCTGCTGGCCTCGGCACCGGGCGTGGTGATTGCTGCCCTGGCACTGTTCCGCCTGATCGGCCGTCGCCCGGTATAACGCCACTCGCTGTTCACCCTGGCGTGCTCCCTGCTGCTTCTGCGGCAGGGCTTCCTACAACTACAAGAAAGTGAAGTCACCATGCACAAGGCCCGAAAAACCTGCCTGGCGCTGAGCGCCTGCCTGTTTTGCGCCAATCCGCCCCACGCCGCTGGCTTTGTCGAAGACAGCCATGCCGAGCTGGTGCTGCGCAACTATTATTTCGACCGCAACTACCTGGGCCCGTCCCCGCAGGCCGCCGCCCGTGAATGGGCCCAGGGCTTCATCCTGAATCTCAGTTCAGGCTTCAGCCAAGGGCCTGTAGGTTTCGGCCTCGACGCCAAGGGCATGCTCGGGGTAAAGCTGGACTCTTCACCCGACCGTGCCGGCACCGGGCTGCTGCCGTTCGACCGCAGTACGCGCGAGCCGGCGGACAACTATTCCGAGCTGGGCCTGACCGGCAAGCTGCGCATTTCACGCACCGAGCTGCAGGGCGGCAGCATCAGTACTTTTCTGCCGATTGCCTTCGCCAGCCCCACGCGCCTGCTGCCACAGACGTTTCGCGGCGCTTACCTGCGTTCATCCGACATCGACCGCCTGAGCCTGCATGCCGGCTGGCTCGACCGCATCAACCTGCGCGACTCGACCGACTACCAGAAGATGAGCATCGGTTCGCCCAACGGGCGCTTCAACGGCGCTGCCACATCTGACCGCTTCACCTTTCTGGGCGGTGACTACGCCTGGTCCGAGGCCTTGACCCTGCGGTATTACCACGCCGAACTGGACCAGCTGTACCGCAAGGACTACTTCGGCCTGGTCGACGAGCGCCAGCTTGGCACTGGGCGCCTGAAAAGCGATGTGCGCCTGTTCGTCACGGGTGAGGACGGTGCAGCCAAGGCCGGCAAGGTCGACAACCGCAACACGGCCTTGATGCTGAGCTATGCCTGGGCCAGCCATAGCGTTGGCGTGGGTTACATGCGCCTGGATGGCGATACCGCCATGCCTTACCTGTACGGTACCGAGCCGCTGGTGATCACCGAAGGCACGCTGAGTTCGGAGTTTCTCAACCCGAGGGAGCGCAGCTGGCAGGTCAGGTTCGACCAGGATTTTGCCCCGTTCGGGTTGCCGGGGCTCAAGGGCATGCTGCGCTACGTACGGGGTGACAACATCGAACTGCCGGGCTTCGGCGGGGCCGGGCTGAGTGAAAGCGAGAAGGATGTGGAGCTGTCGTACACCGTGCAGCAGGGCACGTTCAAAGGTGTGGCGTTGCGCGTGCGGCATGCCTGGTATCGCAATGATTTTGCAGCGGGTGCGACGCACCGGGACGACAACGAGCTGCGGGTCAACCTGGACTACACCGTGAGGCTCTGGTGACTGGGGCATACGCATGCTCCATCAGCGCCGGGCAGACAACTGCTGCGGTGCCAGAAACGCATCATGGAAATAGTTGCGCACAGCCTGCATCGCCGGGCTTAACGCCCGCTCCCGGTGCCAGGCCAGCCCCACGCTCATCGGCGTCACCGGGTCGCTGATGGTCACTGTCTCGATGCGCTTGCCCTCCAGCGACCAGGGCCGGTGCACCAGGTCGGACAGGATCGCCACGCCGCTGCCATTGGCGACCATGCTGCGCACGGCCTCCACCGAACTGGTCCTGACCCGCACGCGCGGCTGCTGCCCGGCCTGCTGCCAATAGCGCATGGCGCTTTGCTCGGCCTCATCGACTGTGAGCAGAATGAAAGGCTCCTTGGCGACATCGGCCAGGCTCACCGCCGAGCGCTCGCACAGCGGATGATGCCCGGGCAACCACAACCGCCGCTCGGAGTTGAACAACGTCTCCGAAACGATGGCAGGGTGGGTGAGGTTGGCGGTGAGCACCACCGCCATGTCGAAACGCCCCTCCAGCAGGCCTTGTTCGATGGCGCTGCGCTCCTGCTCGTACAGCTCCAGGGTTACGCCTGGATGCCAGTGCTCCAGGCGCTGCAGGTGGTGGGGCAGGAAGTAGCCGATCACCGTGTAGCTTGCGGCCAGGCGCAGCAGGCCACTGGCGCGCATGTCCGGTAGCGGGCTGTTCAACGCATCGTCGACGCTGCGCATTATCACGTAGGCGCGGTTCAGGAAGTGCCGGCCAGCTTCAGTCAGGCTCATGCCTTGGGCGGAGCGCTGGAACAACAGCATGCCGAGCATCGCCTCGAGCTCCTTGATCGCCGTGGTCACCGCTGACTGGGAGATGTTCAGGTGGATCGCCGCCTGGGATATCTGGCCGATCTCGGCAGTGGCGATAAAATAACGGACCTGGCGCAGGGTCAGTGACACGGTAGGCTCCTGTGGCGGCTGCAGGTATCTGATTTTCCGAAGACACCCTATCTGTTTATAGATCTTCCCAAGGGGGCGACGAGAATCTAACGTGGCCTGCATGCAGTCACAAGTGCCAGGAGAGACAGTCATGCAAGTGGTGGATTTCAACTCGGACATGGGTGAGGGCTTTGGCCCGTGGACCATTGGCGATGGCGTAGACAACGAGTTGATGGGCTACATCAGCACGGCCAACATCGCCACCGGCTTTCATGCCGGCGACCCCGGCACCATGCGCCGCACTGTCGAGCGGGCCAAGGCCCTGGGCGTTGCAGTAGGGGCGCACCCGGGTTTCCGCGACCTGGTCGGCTTCGGCCGCCGGCACATCAATGCGCCGGCCCAGGAGCTGGTCGACGACATGCTCTACCAACTCGGCGCGCTGCGTGAAATTGCCCGCGCCCAGGGCGTGTCCCTGCAGCACATCAAGCCGCACGGGGCGCTGTACATGCACTTGGCGCGTGACGAAGAAGCCGCGCGGCTGCTGGTGGAAAACCTGCGGGTAATCGAGCCCGAACTGCTGCTGTATTGCATGCCGGGTTCGGTGATCTGCCGGATCGCCCGGCAACTCGGCCAGCCGGTGGTTCGCGAGTTCTACGCCGACCGCGAATACGACCTGAGTGGTTCGATCGTGTTCACCCGCAATGTCCGTGGTCATGAACCCAGAGCAGTGGCTGAGCGGGTGCTGCGGGCCTGCCAGCAGGGCGTGGTGCGCACGGTCGAGGGCCAGGACCTGGCCATCGAGTTCGACTCCATCTGCCTGCACAGTGATACCCCGGGTGCGCTGGACCTGGTCGAGGCCACGCGCAAGGCGCTGGACACAGCGGGCATCGAGGTGCGAGCCCCGCGCTGAGCCCATGTGGCATGCGGCATGTACCCGCCGCAGCCCGCGCATTTTGTTTTTGCCTGCCTTTCTATAAAGATTCCAAGAAAAGGAACAGTCATGGCCGAACCGCTTGCTACAACCCCGATCCGTTACAGCTTCGGCGCCGACGAGCATCTGTTTGCCGAAGTCAGTGACAGCATGTCGCTGGAGGCTTTTTTCAAGGGCATGGCCATCACCCGTGCGGTGGAGCGGCTGGCGCTGGATGGCGTGCTGGATGTGTGCCTGGCCAACGCGTCGTTCCAGATCCGCTTCGACCCGGACCGCATCGCCCCCGAAACGCTGCTCGACGCCGTGCGCGGTGCAGAAGCCCAGGCGGTGGCCGAGCGCAGCTTGCACACGCGAATCATCGAGATACCGGTGCTGTACAACGACCCGTGGACGCACGAAACCCTGATGCGCTTTCGTGACCGCCACCAGGACCCGACCAGCACCGACCTGGAGTACGCGGCGCGCATCAACGGCCTGGCCGATGTCGAGGCGTTCATCGCTGCGCACAGCGGCGCGCCCTGGTTCGTGTCGATGGTCGGCTTCGTCGCCGGCTTGCCGTTCATGTTCCAGATGGTCGAGCGCGAGCGGCAGTTACAGGTGCCCAAATACCTGCGGCCACGCACCGACACCCCCAAGCTCACCTTGGGCCATGGCGGCTGCTTTGGTTGCATCTACTCGGTGCGCGGGGCAGGGGGCTACCAGATGTTCGGCGTTACTCCGGCGCCGATCTACGACCCGCAGCAGACATTGAATTACCTGAAGGCGCACATGGTGTTCTTCCGACCAGGAGACATCGTGCAGTTCAAGCCCATCGACCGCCGCACCTACGACCAGGCAGTGGCGGATGTGGAGGAGGGTCGCTTCGACCTGCGCATTCGCCCGGTGGAGTTTTCCCTGGACGCGTTCCTCGCCGACCCGGTCGGCTACCCCAAATCGCTGCAGGAGGTGCTGGCATGATCAAGGTACTCAAACCGGGCCTGGCCACCTCCGTGCAGGACCTGGGCCGCGAAGGCTACTACCACCTGGGCATCCCGCCGTCTGGTGCACTTGACCAGTATGCCCTGAGCGCCGCCAACCACCTGGTGGGCAACCCGGCCGGTGCGGCAGGCCTTGAATGCGCGCTGGTGGGGCCGGAGCTGGAGTTCCAGCACGATGCACTGGTGGCGGTATGCGGGGCACAGATGCCGGTGTTGCTCGATGGCCGTGAGCAGCGCCCGGACACGGCGTTTGCCGTGCGCGCGGGGCAGGTGTTGCGGTTCGGCTTCCCTACCGCTGGCGCCCGTGCCTACCTGGCGGTGGCCGGAGGCATCGATGTACCCGAGGTGCTCGGTAGCCGCTCCACCTATGCCCTGGGAGCGCTGGGCGGGTTCCATGGGCGCAAGCTGATGGCGGGCGATGTGCTGCCGGTCGGCCTGCCGAGCGGCAAGACCCACGCCGGTGCCAGCCTGCCCATGGCCCTGCGCCAGGCCCTGGGCGGCGAAGTGGTACTGCGGGTGGTGCCGGGCCTGTACTTCCACCGCCTGACCGACGCGGCGGCGCAAAGCTTCTTCACCCAGGCCTGGACGGTCGGCTCCGAGGCGGACCGTATCGGCTATCGCTACAAGGGCGGCAGTGCCTTGAGCTTCCAACCGCGGGAACAGCCGTTCGGTGCCGGGTCGGACCCCTCCAATATCGTCGACAGCTGCTACCCGATCGGTTCGATTCAGGTGCCGGCGGGGCTGGAGCCGATCATCCTGCACCGGGATGCAGTGTCGGGCGGTGGCTATGCCATGATCGGCACGGTGATCAGCGCCGACCTCGATCTGATCGGGCAGATGCAGCCGAACCAGCAGGCACGGTTTCTGGCGGTCAGCCTGGAGCAGGCGCTGGAGGCGCGGCGGTCGTACAAGAAGAAGCTCGGTTGCCTGGCCAGGCTGTTCTCCTGAGCGCAATGCGTTTTTCTCATTGAAGCAGGAGCAACTGTCTTGCACAAAATTTAATCGGCGTGCGCGATCCCTGTGGGAGCGGGCTTGCCCGCGAACACCGGCGAAGCCGGTGCCATCCACCCTCATGGTTCTTCGCGGGTAAATCCGTTCCTACAATCACGGTCGAATATTCCTACAGCGACTTGGGAAACGCCAGGCTCCTCCCAGAACGGCAGTGCGCGACATGGTCGCGGTCGCTGCCAGGGAGCAGTGGCTGCTTTGCCATTGCCGCCGCTGAAGGCGGGCTGCCGCACGACCAGTGCATGTTATGCGTGCGCCAGGGTCTGCTGATCCTCCTGCCGCTGCGCCGCGCGCTGCGGTGGCCGACAGCCTGCATATTTCGGCCAAGCTGGGCCTGCGCATCTTGCGCATGGGTTACCTGTACGTGCTGCTCGACCGGCAGGTCTGGCATGGCTACGAGGTCAGTGCGCAGGGTCATTTACGCTATTTCAACCCGTACGAGCCACAGGACGGTCCGCCGTCGCCGCTGCCGGCAGCCGACGTGTGCCTGCGGTTGCTGCAAACATGTGATCGGTGAAGAAACCAGCGAGCAGCTGGATATCGTGCCCATGCAGATCCGCGTGATCAAACACATCCGTAAAGTTTACGGTTGCCGCGGCTGTGAAATCGCTCCGGGCACCGCTGACCAACCCGCTCAGTTGATCGAAAAGAGCATGGCCAGTCCGAGCGTCTTGGCGATGCTGCTGACGACCAAGTATGTCGATGGCTTACCGCTGCACCGTTTCGAAACGGTGCTGAGCAGACACGTTATCGAAATTCCGCGTCAGACCTTGGCACGCTGGGTGATTCAGTGCGGCGAGCACCTGCAACCACTGCTGAATCTGATGCGCGACCGGTTGCTGGAAAGCCCGGTCATCCATTGCGACGAAGCGCGCGTCCAAGTGCTTAAAGAAGCGGATCGAGACCCGACCAGCGAATCCTGGATGTGGGTGCAAGCCAGTGGGCCACCGGATCAGAAAGTCGTGCTGTTCGACTACACATCCAGCCGTGCGCAGGATGTGCCGCTGCGCTTGCTGGAACGTTATCGCGGCTATGTCTTGACGGACGATTACGCCGGCTATAACGCCTTGGCGTTGCAGCGGGATATTGAGCGATTGGCGTGCATGGCGCATGCCCGTCGCAAGTTTGTTGAAGCTCAGAAGGTGCAGCCCAAGGGCAAAGCCGGGCGCGCGGATATGGCGCGGGCATTGATCAACAAGCTGTAAGGCATCGAACGTGAACTGAAGGATGCCAGTGATGAGCAGCGATTGACTGGCCGGCAGGAAAAGAGCCTGCCGATCCTGACGCAGTTGAAAAGTTGGCTGGACAAGACGCAGCCGCATGTGAGGCCGCAAAGTGTGCTCGGCAAGGCTGTGAATTACCTGGCTAGCAATTGGAGTCGGCTGGAGCGTTATGTAGAGGCTGGGTATTTGCCAGATCGATAACAACCCGGCAGAGCACGCCATAAAGCCATTTGTGAACGGCGTAAGCTTGGCTATTCAGCGACACGCCCCAAGGGGGCGCCGGCAGTGCTCAGCTTGACAGTCTGGTCGAGACTGCCAAGATCAACGGCCAAAGCCCTATACCTGGCTGCGCTATGTACTGGAGCGGCTGCTACATGCGCAGACGGCGGCAGACTATGACGCACTGTTGCCGTGGAACGGCTCACCGGAAATGCCACGGTAAACAGCGTCCCCAGTATTTTAAGGGCTGGTGCGTCAAGTAATCACGCTGATGTTCTGCGACGCAATTTTAATTAATTGCCAGAAAACGGCACGATGACTCTCTGGGGACTGACCTACCTAGCGTTGTCGAGTGAAGACGCAGAAAAGCTGTCTGCAATGAAAAAATGGGATATGATTCTTGCAGCTTGTGCTGCGTGACGCATGATTAGGAACTCGGGGTTGAGTTTGAGGGTGCGGATGCAATTTTATTTATTACACCCGCCCAGAGGTTTGTCTAAAGTTCTAAAAATGTTATTGCCATAACCCTACAAATTGTCTGGATGATCTATTAATTGCCATTCGTCTTGATTGAATCGGAGGACGAATCGGTTTGTAACTACCCATAGTGTATCTTCAGTTGAGCTTAAGCTTTCTATGCTGTAGTCCTTAGGTAGGGGAAGGTCGGGGGGGAGAGGGTGAACGAAAACTCCATTTTTCAACACTAATAAACCATTAGTGGTTCCGATATAGATGGAGTCATTGAAGTAGCGAATGCACCAAAAATTCTTACTGATTTTTTCTGAAGCTAGCCGTTTAAAGCCTTCTCTGGAGTTTCCGCGAACAATTGTCCCGTTGTGGCCACATACCATGATGTCGTCTTGTGTAATGCAGTGAATGCTGTGAAGATGTTGTCTGGTGCCGCTCCTGCATTTGCTCCACTCTTTCCCATTCCAGTGGTAAATCACTCCATTGGTCCCGCATGTATAAATATCCTCCTTAGAAAGGCCGTCAATGGACTGTAGAGTTGTGATTGAGCGCGAGGCGCTTGTTAGTCTTTGAATTTTCTCTGGGTCTTCAGTTTTTTTTATATCAAATATTTTATCTAAAGCCACTTTCACATTGGTCGCTATTCCTTGGCCAATTTCTTCGGTGCGGTTTGATTCGATTTTATATATTTGCCCCTCGGTTCCGCAGCAGAAAAAAATCCCATCGATTACAGCTAGCGATGTAAGTGGGGCGTATGTATTTCTACTAATTTTTGTGGTTGAAGTTTCTTTGGTGTTGAATATCTCTATGTATCCGTCTGTTGTAAGCGCGCAGCCTGCTCTTGCGAGTTCATTCTGCTGTGGTCGAAATGCTGTAGAGATCACTGTTTTGCTGTTCAGGTCGTGATAATGCCAGATGACAGGAAGGTCTAAATTTAGGACAAACATCCTGGTGTGGTTGATGTCCTCTAGAGAGTCAATAAATGAGGCGACATACAGCATGTTGTCGTTTATTGCGCATCCGCTTCCAAATGATATTTTTTTGGTTTTGCTCTTCATTGATGCCTCTGTGTCTGTTTTATAGTCCACCAGCACCCTTTTGGGTGTTAGATCCTATCTTGGTGAGATCAGTAGTTTTCAATAGGTTCGTTTTGTTGTAGGCTCGATATAGGTCGTTGGATTTCAATCCCATGCTGATATGGTAAGCATGCAGTTCTGCAAGCATTATAGTCGGGTTACATCCAGTAATGGCAGCTGCGGCCATAACTCCAATTAGCTCTAGCTCACCTAATGTTGCTGTTCCAGGGGGAGCACCTTCGCTACCAAGCTTTTTCTCGGCCGGGTCATAAATAGCGTGAATTAAACCGTGCTCATTTGCTTTTCGGCCTCTAGCTCTGGGGGTTCCACCATCAACACAGATAGTGTAGCCGTGAGCATGTGAAAGCCCCCCCGGAATCCGGGGGCCAGGGACTCTATGTCTATCAGGTAATCTGAAAGCTCTGTCTGCAACAATATGGTGTCCAGTTTTTCCTGGCGGGCAATTTTTTCCTTTCCCATATTTACGTAGGCGGCAGTCTCTCTTCTCACCTTTGGATTTCCCACCGTCGTTGCTTGATTTCTTAGGTTTTTTGGGGGGCTTGGAGGGGGGGGGATTTCTGACAGCTCTGCTTGCTTTTCCTGCCGCTTTCCCTACAAGTACTCCGCCCTTGGCTGCGTCTCCAATTATCGGAATGGCGGAAAATGCAGCTAGCCCCGCATTTGCTATATCTCCCTCTGCCACGTAGATTACGGCATTAATTCCGTCTGGGATTGCACCAAGACCTGGTACAAATCCCAACATATCAAGAGTTCCGTGTACCCAAGGGCTTGTCTTGTTCCACCATCCTTCTTCGGTTGTCTCCTTTACGGGAGGGTTCGCTGTGGAGGCTGGTAACTTCGTCTTCGACGTGTCGCCGATTACCCTTCCAATGGTGTTACCATTAGCATCTGTGCCTTGCGTGTTTAGTTCTTTTTGAGCTTTGGGTTGGGCGTAGTTTGGTAGCTCGTATTCTGGAGTTTCTGCCCGGAATTTGAAATACGCTTCATAAGTAAGGTGTTCGCGAGTTACTAAATTTTTACCTTTCCATAACTGAACTACTACGCCGTTGCCTTGTTGGTAAGTGGCGATGCTGTGCGTATCACCTATGGGTCGTTGGAACTTGCCGATCTCAATTTCTAATGGCTCATCCATGGCTACGACCCATTCATCCAGAACAGATCATTGTGGCGGACGACTAATTTTCCCTCGGCGCGCACTGTGCTGCTTTTTTCTTGCGGGTAACATTTACCGCCAACGGTATTGCTGATGATCCCTTTCGCCGCACCTGCCTGATCCCCATCGGTTTTAGGTACGAGGCTCATGTCATATACGACGATTGGTTTGCCGTTGACACGCACGGATTTCGCTACGCCAGTTGCTATTTTTAGCTCCACAGTGACGGGGTAGGGAACGGGCGGGGTTGCGCCACCCATTGGAGTTTTACAAACATCAGGGGCGATGCTGACGACTCTCCAATTTTGTTGTTTACGAGCAAGTATGTTCTCTGCCATCAGCCTCTCTCCCCACCCGTTAGGTTTGTTGGCCGGGCGCGTTTTATGAGCGGGGCTGTGGGGTCGACTTCGAATCGGGCTTCGAGTGTACGGATAGGTTCGGTAGAGGGAAGACTGATTCGATGAGTCAACGACAAACGCATTGCATCTGCGTCGATAATTAGGGTGTCAGTGAGTAAAGGGAGGGGGATCAGCGCACCGTTATGAAGCCGAGCCAGCAGAAATGGACGATGACCTGGTAATTCAACGGTCAGTTGGCCGTTGTGGCCGTTTTCATGCGAGGTCAGGTTGAACAATTCGATCTGTACATCAGGCCTCAAGAAAGCTGCCTGCTGATCTGCAGGAGCACAGTTCCAATAGCCAAACTCGAAGTCGGCAGGGAGGCCAGGCCAGCGAGTGTCCCGCCATTCATCGTCATAGGTGCCCGCGAGGGCAAGGCGTGGCGCCCAAGCGCGCCCGACTGCTCCGAAGCCTGCAGGTTGGTGAGCGAGGGATCTGGATACCTCGGCCATCTCTTTGGCTGTGATGTCACCGTCAGGCTGCAGACTATCTGTCAGTTTGCTGATGGGGTCATTGATCTGCTCGATTTGAGGCGCCAGTAATTCCTCTATTGACTGCTTTATTGATTTTGCAAGCTTAAAGTAACGAGCCTCGACCCAGCCACGACCTAGTGGGTTGCTATAGCAAACCTGATTAATAATGTAAGGCTCAGAGGCGTGATCAGGAAATTGCGGATTGCACAAAGCGCTAGCCCCCCCAAAAGCGTATTCCCACCGCAGCGGTACGCGCTCGACGGGTTCAGCTTCAGTCACATGCCAGCCGGCCAGCAGGCCTGGCTTGAACATTCGAGGCCCGGTGAAACGTAGTCGCTTGTTCAATAAGATGTTGCGAGTGGGGGCATTGGCGCGGCGCAGCATTGCCTCCGCCTGTGCATCTCGCCATGCATACAGTTGTTGCTCCGTCGGTGGTCCGTCGGTACCAGGCGACTTCGGTGATGCGACGTCAATCTCCAATGGCGCCGCAGGTTCGCTCAAGCGAATTCCAGCAGTCCACGACCGCACAGCTTCCATGCCTGGTGCATAGGCATGTCCATTGACAATCACATCACAGCGAGGTTTGAAAGGTGCTAAATCGCTTTCTTCCTTAACGCTACTGCTCCCTTCCTCACCATAGTATTTATCGGCTAGGCAAAGCGGAACAGGGTCATCATCGATTACTTCAGCGGAAAAGTACCCGGGCTTATTGGCGATGGGCTGCAGTCGATAACCGACTTTCATTACAATTACTGGGTGCTCTATATCCTGTTTGCTGAGCGCACTGAAGCACATGACGTCAAAAGGCGTCAGGTTGCGAAATTCCATCGTGGGTTACCCCTTCAGTTGAGGTCGACATCCTTGCCGTTGATTTGCACAGGCCCTGTGGCACTGAAGTCAAAGTTGCTGCCGTTGATCAGCACGGTCCCGTCGGACTTCATGACCAGCGAGGCCTTGCCTACCGTGATGCTGAGTTCGTCGCCTGCTGTGATGTTGAAGCGGTTGCCGACGATCACGGACTTGTGTACGCCTACCTGCTCGCTTTGGCTCAGGCCAACTGTCGTATTCATCGCCGCACCGACACTGACTTGATAGCCCGCACCAATGGTCAGCGCCTTGGCTAGGCCGATGGTTTCCGCCTTCGCCAACTTGATGGTTTCGGTCTTGTTGGCACCGATGCTGACGTGGCGATTGAGCCCGATGCTGATGGTTTCGTTTTTGCCGACGTCTTCGGTGCGATGGTCGCCGATGGAGATGGTTTCGTTGTGGTCCACCCGCTCGCTGCGGTCGTTGCCGACGAAGGTAGTTTCGTTGTGCTTGACGACGTTGTTCTGATCCTTCTCCGCATGGATAAACACCTCCTGCCGACCCAGCTCATCCTCGAAACGCAGCTCGTTGAAGCCATCGCCCTTGTGGGTCTGGCTCTTGATGGTCATGCGGGTCTTGTGGTCGGGCAGGTCGTAGGGCGGCAGCTGGTTACCGCAATAGGTGCGCCCAGTGATCATCGGCTGGTCGGGGTCACCGTTGACGTACTGGATGATCACGTCCTGGCCGATACGCGGGATGGCCATCGCCCCCCAGCTGCCACCGGCCCAGCCTTGCGATACCCGCACCCAGCAAGAGCTGAACTCGTTGTTGTTGCTCTCCCGGTCCCAGGGGAAGCTGACCTTGACCCGGCCCCACTCGTCGCAGTAGATCTCCTCGCCGGGCGGGCCGACCACGGTAGCCATGTGCGGGCCGTCCACGCGAGGTTTCTGCAAAGGGGCAGGGCGCCATTCGGTGCGACCTGGCACCAGCACTGCGGTTTGCTCATAGCGTGTGCTTTGGTCGACGCAGGCAGCCTCTTCCTGCAGGCTGGTGAACTGGCGACCCTTGTGAACGACACTGTTCACTCGCCAGTGGGCATTGAGGTCATCGCGAGGGTGACCGGTCAGCGTGAAGCTCAGCCCGGGCTGTAGCCGTGCGTCATCCCCTTGAACTTCGGCAATGCGCACATCGTGGCGCAGGGCGGTGATGCGGTTCTCGGTGAACGGTTTGCCCACGGCATCGCGCTTGTAGCGACCGGGATAGTCGAAGCGTTCGTAGTCGGTGGATTGGTGTTCCAGGAAAGGGCCGGCAGCACGGTGTTCCTGACGATACGCCGGATGGGTGAAGGTGTAGTCGCGCTGGACCTGCCGCGAGGTTCGGACCTGTTCGCTGTAGCGCAGTCGCCGCAGGCAGGGTCTAGCCTGATCACCACCACTGCTGGATTGATACAGCACAGTGTTGGGATCGATAACGTCTTCGCCCTCAAAGAAGCCTTCGTCATCGTTGCCAGTCTTGAGCGCGCCATGGCTGATCAACCCAAGGGACAGCAGCTGATCTGTGATGATCAACTTATGCAGTTTTTCACTGTGCTCGAAGCGATAGACGAAGCCCTCTTCCGCCGCCAGACGGGCGATAAAGTCAAGGTCGGTCTCGCCCGCTTGCACGCAGAACTCGCGCACCTGGTGGTCCATGCTCACGCGAAGCTCGTATTGATCGATACCCTGGCGCTTGAGCATCAACTCAAGAATCTGCGGCACGGTTTTTTGCTGGAAGATGCGCCAGTTCGAACGCAGGCCGGCGCGGGCCAGAATGGGTTCGACCAGCGCGTGATAGTAGGTGCGGTAAAAGCCGCTTTCGCCCTGGCTGAAGCTGCTCACCAGGCCGTTCACGTAACGCACCGGCCCTTCTTCATCCAGGATGGTGAGTACTACTGGTTTGTCCAGCACTTGGCCGAAGTCGATATCGGGCTCGAAGCTGACCAGCTCCAACTCCAGGGTGAAGGGTGCGCTGATCGCTTCCCTGAGTTCAAACGACACCACTTCGAACTCAACGTCGCCCACCAGTGGCTCGAATCTGTAGCGCAAATCAGATTGGCTAGGCATAAAAGATCCTTGTCCGCCGTCTGAAGAGTCGAAAAGCCCAGACAGCGCGAAGCTGCCTGGGGCATTTCAGTGGGGTCAGGCGATCGGTTTGCGCCAGTCGTCCGAGCCTTCGGTACCAGCCACCACATGGGCCCAGGAGATCTTGCGGTAGGACATGGACACTTCGATCAATTGGGTGAAGCCAGCGTTCTCCTTGTCCTGCGCATGCGGCAGGGTGGTGTGGATATCGACGATGGTGGCGTCCTCCAGCTTGGTGGTGAAGAAGTGTTCCTGCTTGCCCTCCACTGAGGTGCGATACCAGCTCACCTCAACCGTCGGCAACATTTCGCCGCTGGCCAGGGCCTGGTACATCAGCGGTGTGGCTTTGTTCAGGGCGCTAGTGAAAATGAACGGTTTGTGCACCCGCTGGCCTGCGGGTTGGCCACTCTGCGGGTCGGTTGGGGTGGTCACCTGGTGCTTGATTTCCTGCACCAGAATCTCGTCTTCATGGCCCTCGACGAACACGTTGCCGACCGAGTCAGAGGTGAAGGCGCCTGCGGTGATGTTGCCTTGGGTCTGGCCTTCGATCTTGATGTAAGCGGGTGTTGGCATGGCAGTTTCTCCTGCGTCCATGTGGATACAACACGCCACCACGGGCGGCGTGGCCATCGGAAACGATGGGCTTGTCAACGAGGCAGGTACCTCGTCAATTCGTTGAATTCGGTTGCGTCGCTGTTCGACGCGCTATTGCTGCAAGATGCCGTTGAGCGACTCCAGCACCTCGGTTGTTATCAGGTGCAGGCGGTAGCTGTAGATGCTGTAGGCCACGGCCATGGCGACTGCAGAAATCACCAACGGGCTCCACCAGGGCCATTGCCGGTTCATGCGAAAATTGCGCGGGGCCACGTTGGTGTAGGGATCGCCGAACGATTCCGGCACGGGGCCGCGCAGTTCGCGGATGATCCCGTGAAGCTGGTGAATGAGGCCGTTCAGCGACTCTTCGCCTTTCGGCGCGATGGCGTACTTGCCCTTCAAGCCCAGGCACAGCGCGAAATACATGAACTCCAGCACGTCCTGGTAGCGCTCGGGTTCCTGCATCAGGCGCGAGAGCACGGTGAAGATCTTTTCGCCACCCCAGGTTTCGTCGTGGAAGATGCTCAGCAGTGGCTCCTGGCTCCAGCAGCTGGTCTGGCCCCAGGGTGTTTCCATGACCGCTTCATCGATGTAAAGGCACAGACCGTAGGAGTAGGCCAGCAGCTGAGTGTGCTCGTAGCCGTGCTGGCGCATTTCTTCCCTGATGTTGTCGATCTGGTTGCGTACCTGCCGGTGCACGTCCTTGATGTTGGGTAATTCATCCAGGGTGCGCAGGCGTATGACCAAGCCGAACAAGGGTGCGGCGGCATCCAGCATCAGGTTTGCGAAGCCGCCTCGTAGCTGGAAGTTCTGGGTCGGCTGGGTAGCCTTGGTGTTCAGCGTGTTTTTCTTCAACATCTAGGTCAGGAAGGGCGTCACTTGCCTGTGATTTGGCTTCCTCAGCCTCTTTCTTCACGCGTCGCATCGAAGCCACGATCGTCTCAGCGATATCTTCGTCATTGCGGTGATCGTTCGTCATGTCATTCACTCCTGACTGCCCAGAACTGCAGCTCAAGCCCCGGGAACTCGCCCGCGACATGAATACCGAAGCCATTTGAGCCTTTCATGCCCGCCCAGCTCGGGTCGCGGCGGTCCAGTTCGAAGTAGGTGAAGCCTGCATGGAAAGGCAGGTCCCGTGGCGCCACGGGTAGCGGCACCAGTGGAATACCCGGCAGTTGCAGCGGCACGACCTCGTTCAACGCTTCCAGCGAAACGACTTTGGCCTTCTGCACAAACATCTGGCGCAGCGTTTGCGGGGGCAGATTGGCGCGCACTGCCAGGATGAAGTCGGCTTGATCGATCAGGCGACGGTCGTCCAGCGTGGTCTGCATCAATCCGTACTTCAAAGTTTCCAATGGCAGCGACACGGCGCGCGGCTGAAGTACCGTGCTCAGCGCGCGGCGCAGCGTGTCTTCCAAAGGTTTGAACGAAGTGCGCAACGCTGTGTGGCGATAGGCAGGGTATTCCTGCGGCAGACGGGCCTCGTCGGTGAACGTGACGAACTCACCACAGGCTTGACTCATGTACAGATAAAGCTGCTCGGGGTGCGTCTGGCCTTGCCTGGCCAGATGCTGGAAGCACGGCCACCAGCGGTTCATGGCCTGGAGCAAGTTGAAGTCGCGGATGTCGGCGATACCCGACTGACCTGAAGCACCGATGCGGGCGGCAAGGTTGCGCGCACGTTCGCGCAGGGTGTTTGTGATCTCCTCCAGAAAGCGTTGCAGTGCCGGTATGGCGCGTACCGAGACACTGGTGGGATAGAACCCTTCGTCCAGTTGCAGGCTGCCATCGGGGCGGCGTTCCAATATGCGTGCCAGGGCCAGCCTTGTGTAAGCGCTGCTATCGTCAGCTTTGCGTTTGAGTTGCAGGTTTGGCACTGCCAGGTCAACCTGCACCAGGTCGCCGTCGACGCTGTGCGTGTCCTTGATTTCCTCTGCCTGCGCGCTGTAACGGAAGTTGGCGGTATTGTCAGGCCAGCTCACCTCGCGGCCACCTTCGGTACGCAGCGGCAGGCACAGGAAAATCTCGCTGTCTTTGGCGCCGTCGTCCTCGATTTCCAGCGGTGGGGGTGGCGGCAGGTCAGCAGGGATATCGAACACCGTGCCGTCCGGCATGATGCCCCGCGCGCGGGTGATGGCGATCTTGCCAAGGCTCAGGTACTCATCATTCACCTGCAGTTCGCTGAAGCCATAGAAGGCTGCGTTCAGGCTGCCAAGGCGCTGATGCAGGGCCGCTTCAGCGGCCCGGGCCGCCTGTTGGAAATGCTGCGGTTTGACGAACAGGCCTTCAGGCCACAGGACGGGGTTTCGTGAACTCATGAGCGCTCCGTGTCAGCGTGAGTAAATGAGAGGGACTGGGCTGCCATCAGTCTTCTTCCTTGAGCAGGACCTGCGTGTCGTTGAGCAACACCGACAGGATGATCTGCTGGCCGCGCGGCGGAATACGCAGCACCTGGCTCCATGTGGCGTTCTCCTGGTTGCGGTAGTCGGCGATAACTGCGACGAAACGGGTTTCGGGCTCGATGGCCGCAAAGGGGATGAACTTGAACTGGCCAGGTCGTAGCAGGTAGTCGTCATCGCGAATGTAGGTGCTGCGCAGCGCCTTGGCCGGATCCTTGTCCAGCAGTTCGTAGACGCTGTTGCGCAGCAGCGAGTCGTCGCGCAGCTGAAGGATCTTGATGGCCATGGGCGTGGCGATTGACTCGCCAGCCAGGGTGGCGGTGTGGGGTAAGGTCAGCACCACGGTCGGGTCTTCGTAGCGGCCGGGCGTGCTTTCCTCAAAGGGGGAGCGATTTGGCTGATCGTCCTCGTCCACTGGCACCGCGACGGGTGACATTCCCGGGAACTGTTCCTGGAGGTATTCGAGCAGCGTCCCGACTTTTTCGGTCAAGGCGTAAGGGTCGCCAGCGCTTAAGCTGACGGCATAGGGACTGGGTTCCAGAACGCCAGGCTGTTCAACTGACACATCGACGCTGTGCGCGTTACCGTTGAGCGTCGGGCTGGCATTGATGCTGAACGCGACTTGGGTGGGATGCTCTCTGGTCGCCCCGACGGGCACCGATGGATCCTTGATCACTTGGCCGATTTTACTCAGAGCCGTGCAGCCCGAGAGTCCGATCAGCGCCGTCAGTAGAACGACCACGAATGAATGACGCGTCATGGGCGTTCTCCTGCAATCAGGTGTTCCAGCGGGCTCGATTGCGTTGGCCCCGTTGCAGCGTCCAGTGCCGCCAAAGGATCGTTACCGATACTTGGCGCGAAGACCGAGCAGATGTCTGCGACAACCTGCGTGGCGCCTGAAATGGGTTGCCGGGCGTTGGCTGGAGCCTCCACTAGCCAGTGATCAAGGGTTCGCTGTTCAGGACTGAACATGTCCTCCAGAGAGCGTGCATCGGCCTGCGAAAGTTGAACCTGTAGTCGATAGGTGCCAACGCGCAGTCGGTCACCCTCCAGCAGTCGCCTGGGGGCGAGCGAACCCAAGCTGTCGTGGCTGTCGTTGAGGTAGGTACGCTGACAGCGGTCAATGACGCAGAAGCTGCCCTCTATCCAGCGAATTTCGCAGTGAATCGGCGCAACGGTCTGCTCCCGATCGTTGATCCGCCACGTGGCTTCGGCGCTGCCGATGGTGCCGCCTGTGCAATCGAATTGATGCCGGATAGTGACGTTGTGCTGCAATTGATCAAGGTTCGTAATGCTCAAGGTCAATGTGCTCATGAGCGCCCCCGGAATCGCACGACGGGGCTGATCTGGCCGTGGTGATCATCGACAAAGCTGGTCCAGCCCAGGTAGGCGCCCTTGGCAGGATGCAGGCAGAAGGGCGACAATGCGTTCTGCTTCAGGCGCAGCTCCAGGTCGTAGGCCAGACCATCACGCAACAGGAAATCAATCAGAGCACGCAAGCGATTGAAGTTGATGCCGCTGGGCAACAGGTCACGCAACTGTTCCTGATCAAGCTCGCTGATCACGATGGTGAACTTGCTGCTGCGGGTTCGCGTGCGGCTGCCGACCATGAAGGAGCTACCCAGTGCACCGTTGCTGCAGCCAAGGCTCACCTGTTGCGTGGCAGTGGTGGGAACCGAGCGGCTTTCGAACTCTCGGATGTGCACCTGCTTCAAGTCAAAACAGTGGGCGATGATGCCGGCGACCGTGCCTGGTGCACGGCTGCGGCTGGCGATCACACCGGCGAAACTGAGCAGCCGGCTCCAGGGTAGTGCCGTATCACCGCGCAGCTGTTTGTCATTCAACCCGAGCAGGGCGAAGATGTACTGGGAAAACCCATCGCTGGCACCCGGCTGGAAACGAATGTAGTAGCGGTACTTGCGCCAGATGCGGTGCAGCAGGCTCAGCACGTAGTGATTGAAGAAGTCGAAGAACGCCGGCCGTACACCAATCCCGTGGGCATGCTCGTATGACACTTCTTCCAGGTAATAGGTTGGCAAGGGCGAGTCTGTGCCGTGCAGGCCCATGAAGGTGGTGCACACGCGATAGCGGTCTTCGGCTTCGGGCATGCGCTCGGCTTTGTACACGTCGGAAACCGGAAAGGTCAGTCGCGGGTCGCTGCCCAGCCGCACGCGCAGGCGAGTGGCCCGGTCCGGCCAACGCGGTTCCAGGTCATCCCCGTGCAGGCCGTGCAGGCGCTCCAGCAACTGGTAGAAGTTGTACTGGTGTGCGTCGGCGAGCAGCTTGTCGGCTAGATCAGCGGTTGTTTGCCGGTCTGGATGGGCCATGTGTAGTGCTCGTTGTTGGTAGTGTTGATCACTTCCAGTTGATGGAAGGAGTTGATGCTGGCGTACAGGGCGAAGAAGTGCGCGAGCACGCAGCCGAACAGGTACAGGTCGCCCTCGCAGAGGAAGGCGGCCTGATCCAGCTTCAGCCGTGTGCGTAGCCCGCGAATGGGCTGGCCTTTGATTAGCCAATCCAGAGGTTCTGTTTGAACATCGCGGATGCCTTCGAGGCGCTTATGGGTGGTGCGTGTCTGTTGCAGGTCGTGCAATGCCACGAAGTCATAGGCACGAATCACCGCTTTCAGCGGCTCGGCCGAAAGCAGCGACAGGTAGTTGAGCGACATGTTGGAAATGAGCGCCCACTGCAACTGGCCATCCAGCACCGGCCGATAGGGGCGTGTCGGTTTACAGATGTTGGTATAGGTGGTCAGCGGCGGCGTGACTTCGGAAAACACATTGATGTCGTCGACGCCCAATGCCAGGGGTAGATCGCGATTGGTGCAGGTCAGGTCGATAGACGCCGTTTCCAGTTCACCGGTGTAGGCGTTGGCATCGGCGCGCACGAAAGCGATACGGTGCGTGACGCCATCGCCGCGCAAGGACTCTTCGAGGGTGTAGCGGTAGTACAGCGCCGTGCGTCCTTGAGCGTGCTCGATCTCATGGGCGAACGATTCGAAGGGGCGGAAGGTACGTAGGTGTTCGCCGGTACTGCCGTCTGTTGTCGTACGGGTGCTGATCACTCGATCAACACTGAAAATTTCATACGCATGCCGCTCTTTACCTCTGGGCGTAAGGTCAGAAGGGGCGTGCCGGTTGGAGAGGTCGATAGGCTCGGCGGTGTAGCTGAACAGGTTTACCGCCGGCGCGCAGAACAGGCTGAAGTCCGCCGTACCGATACGCAACGAATCCGGTAGCTGGCGGGTGAAGTGAAGTTCAATGCCCACCTGCTGAGTTGCTTGATCGGGCCAGATCTTCTGCAGTCCGGTGATGCTGAAGAAGTGAAAGCGCTTTGGAAATACAAAGTATTCCTGCAAGATCCGATAGCCGTCGAAGACGTTCTGCGGGTAAGGCAGCAGCCCTTCGTTTGAGCTGAAGCCTGGGAAGACGATGCTGCTGGCTGGCAGCCTGCGGACCTCGCCATTGATCGTCACAGCGACATGCTTGAGGTATTGAGCGATCCAGAGGTACAGCGTGCGGGCAGTCTCGGTATCACCGCTCAGGTGGAAATCCAGACTGTTGCAGCCGAGGGTGTTCAAGGGTCGCTCGACCAAGGTGCGCAGCTCGATGCTTGCCACCGAACTGTCAAGCGTCTGGGTAGCGCTTACCGATTCGATCTCGAACGGATGGATATCCACTGCCGTGCAGGTGCGAAACTCACAAGGCACACCGTCCACAGGTTTAGAGAACAGCTGTGAACCTTTGGGAATGCGTTGCGATTGGCTGAGCGCTTGCTTGAGTGGTGTGAACTGGATAATGGTGGCGCTCGGCAGTGGCCGCAGGTAATTGGGCCACAGCAGTTGCAGCATGGGGTGCGTCAGCTCTGGCAAGTCATCCTCCAGCTTGAGGCGCAGCTTGGCCGTGAGGAAGGCAAAGGCTTCCATCAGGCGTTCGACATCCGGGTCGCTGCCACCCTTGCCCAGCAGCCGGGCAAGTTGTGGGTTGTCTTTGGCGAAGTCGTTTCCCAGCTCATGCAGGTAACGCAACTCTTCGCTGAATCGATCCTTGAGTGACATCGGTCACCTCACTCGGGTGTGGCGGCTATGGCCGTTGACCAGCAGCTCCAGTTGCAGCTGCTCCTTGTGGTTGTTGACCTGCACCTGGCAGTCCAGCCTGAAATGCAGCTCCAGCGGGGCGAGACAATCGGGCATGGCTTTGAGCGATCGCACGTGCACACGAGGCTCGAAACGCCGAATTGTGCGGCGTATGTCGGCGCTCACTTGCTTGAGCAGGTCGCCACTGCTTGCGTCGTGCCCGTTGAAGTCATGCAGGCCAAGCTCAGGGCTGCTCTGGGAGCAGCCCTGACGCGCATTGAGTAGCGTTTCCAGGTGGCGCTTGATGCCGGCAAACTTCTCGGCAGCGGTTTCTTGCCGAGAGGGCGTGCGGCTTACAGTCTGATCCGCCAGCAAACGGTCGAAAAATCCACTCATTGGGTATCAAGCCGGCCGACCAGTGAGATCTCGAAGTTCGCGCCCATGTATTTGAAGTGGGGGCGCACGGCGAGTGAAACCTGGTACCAGCCCGGGTCGCCGGCCACATCGGAAACCTCGACCTTTGCAGCGCGCAACGGGCGACGGCTGCGTACGTCGGCTGACGGATTTTCCTGGTCGGCGACGTATTGCCTGATCCATTTGTTGAGTTCGGACTCAAGATCCTTGCGCTCCTTCCAGCTACCAATCTGCTCGCGCTGCAGTACCTTGATGTAGTGGGCCAGCCGGTTGACGATGAACAGGTAAGGCAGCTGGGTGCCGAGCTTGTAGTTGGTCTGAGCCTGCAGCCCTTCCGCGGTCTTGGGAAAGTTCTTCGGTTTCTGCACCGAGTTGGCCGAGAAAAATGCGGCGTTGTCGCTGTCTTTGCGCATGGTCAAGGCGATGAAACCTTCTTCGGCCAGCTCAAATTCCTTGCGATCGGAAATCAGCACCTCGGTTGGGATCTTCGCTTGTAACTGCCCCAGCGCCTCGTAGAGGTGTACTGGCAGATCTTCGACGGCGCCACCGGACTGCGGGCCGATGATGTTAGGGCACCAGCGGTAGCGGGCGAAGCTGTCGTTAATGCAGCTGGCCAGCAAAAAGGCGGAGTTGCCCCACAGGTAGTTTTCGTGTCGTCCGGCAATGTCCTCGACGTAGTGATAGCTCTGCACGGGATTTTCTTGCGGATGATAGGCCGGGCGAAGCATGAAACGGGGGCCGGTCAGTGCAGTGTGGCGAGCGTCTTCACTTTCACGGAACGCACGCCATTTGGCATGCCGTGGCCCGGCGAAAATGTCTTTGATTTCCTTCAGATTGGGCAGCTCTTCAAAGCTGCTCAAATTGAAGAAATCGGGGGATGGGGCGGCAAGGAAAGGTGCGTGGGACATGGCACCGACGGAGGCCATGTAGCTCAAAAGCTTGATGTCTGGAGATGAGGGGCCGAAGTCATAGTTCCCCACCATGGCCGCCACGGGCTCACCACCGAATTGACCGTAACCCGCGGTGTAAACGTGTTTGTACATACCGCTGCACGTGATGTCGGCCGCGTTCTCGAAATCATCTAGCAAGTCTTCCTTGTTGGCATGCAGAACTTCAAGCTTGATGTTCTCGCGGAAGTCCGTACGGTCGACCAGAAGTTTGAGGCTGCGCCACGCCGATTCAAGCTGTTGAAACTCGGGCTGATGCAGGATGGCATCCATCTGTCGGCTGAGCACTCGGTCCAGCTCTGCAATCATTTGATCGACGCGATGCTTGTTGATTAGTTGATCTGGATCATTGCTCTTGAGTATTTCTGCAATGAAGGCCGATACGCCTTGGCGAGCGACTTGATAACCCTCCTGCGCGGGCACCAATTTGGTTTCGGCCATAATCTGGTCGAGCAAAGTGGCTTTGCTCAATGTCTCGCCGGACAGTTCAACGGCGAGGGTGGTGCTGGTTGACTTTGGCATGGGACGCTCCGTTGTCTCAGTCTTCTTGTGGCGCCTCAAGCACCAGGTCCAGTTCTTGGGCGAGTTGTTTGCGGGCCTGCTCGTCGTTCAGCAAATGCTGCAACTGCTTGCGAAAGGTGGGCACGTTACCCAGCGGGCCCTTGAGGGCGACCAGGGCTTCGCGTAGCTCCAGCAGCTTGTTCAGCTCAGGCACCTGGCTGGCGATGCGGTCGGGTCCGAAGTCGTTTATCGATCTGAACCGCAGGTTGACCGCCAGCTCCGCATCCGGTGCCGCGCTGAGTGTGGAGGGCACGGACATGGCCAAGCTGACGTCGGCGTCATTCAACACATTGTTGAAGGTGTGTTTATCGATGCGCATGACCGATCGGTCTTCCAGCGCACGGGTGTCATCCAGACCGAAATCGCCCAGCACCAACATCTTGTGCGGCAGCTCTACTTCGGCCTGTTTATCACCGGTGGCGGGTACGTACTTGATGTTGATGCGCTCTTTGGGCGCAACGGAGCCCGAGGCTTTAGTCATGTAGATATCGCCTTTGTTGTTTGGGTATATATGTAGGAAACATCCTACAAAGTGCTGTTAAATAATAAACAAGCTGCAGGTTAGGTTGCGGCGCTTGCTTGCGAAAAGACCTTGCGCCTATGGCGAGATATATGTCGAGTCGGGAGGTGTTACTAAATATTTGTTTGTATCTTCCTTTCTGTTTGTACTAGCCTAAAAGTTCGTTTCTGACCTCCTGATTGCCTGGGTTCAAATTTTTCGCTGCATGGGTTTAATGGGTGGTGACGACTGCTGGTTGGCGGTGAGTTGGTCACTAGTGCATCTGTACTATCGAATAAGAGAATGTGATTGTGATAATGCGCCGCTCTGCCTGTAGTGCTGGATTTACATTGCTGTTTTGTCTGGCACCCTCTCAGGCACATCCCTCAAGAGACTGCCCCCGGATAGTGTCCAATCTTGAGCGTTTGGCTTGTTTTGACGAAGCCGCAGCAACTCCCGCGCGAGTGATAGCCATCACTCGGTGGTCTGCTCCCGAGCAAGAGGCGCCCAGTGTCATGCGTGTCATGACCAATGAGGTTGGCAGGGTGCCGGAAGACCTGACCTTTCGCCTGGGAAACCTGGGAGGCGTGGCGGACGCTGAGGATGAACTGGTCATTTCAGCCCCTGCCATAGCTTCAGTTGGGGAGCGGTCTTATTTGGCTATCAGCTGCATACAGAACATCTCCAGGCTGCAACTGATTACCAACCGGCCAGTCGAAGCGAGCCGTGTCAATGTGCGGATAAAGGGGCAGGGCTGGTCTACCAGCGAAACCGCGTGGCAGGTAAGGGAAAATGGTCAGGTACTGGATGCTGGCAGGGGTATACCAGCCATCGAGCAGATCAAACAAATGATCGGTGCTCAGCGCATTGAAGTGGTGAGCGGTCACAGGGCCGTCGACGGGCTGGCGTTTGATGCCGAAGGCCTGGACGCGCTAATCAGCCAGGTGCGACGTTCATGTCGGTGGTAGCGCTGGGGCAGGCCGAGGTCATCGTCCGGCTGCTTGCACCGATTGATACCGCAGCCCCGGCGGGTTTGTTCGATGTCGAGGACGAAACCTACCAGGCTATCGACCAAGAGATGGTCAAACTCGGAGGTCTGCAGGAACCCACGATCGACTGGGCGTACATCGAAGAAGCGTCCTGCCAATACTTGGCGCGGCAATGCAAGCACTTGCGAATCGTCGCGCACCTTGGTGCGGCCTGGCTGCGTAGTGGTTGTTGGCAACGCTGGAGTTTCACGCTGGAGTTGCTGGCCGGTATGGTCGAAGGCTATTGGGAGCCTGCTTACCCCAAACCGGGCCCAACAGGCTTCATCGGCAAGCGCAAATTGGTGAGCCTGGCTCTGAAACGCTTGATCGACGCGTTGCCGAGGCTCGACCGCTTCACCTTCAACCCAGGGTATGCAACTGCTGCGCGAGGTGCGCTTGAGCGCCTGCTACAGCAGCAGGGACCGGTACAATTGGATGTAGCTGCGCTTGTCGAGCTTGAGCGCTCGCTGAGCAAATACGCCGACCTTGCCAATGGCGTTGGCGAGGTTGCAGCACCCAAGGCGCCAGAGTCAAACATAAAGCCAGTGCCGCTGGCTGATGTCATCGCAACGCCGATGCCACGTGTGTCGATTGGCAACGAGCGCGAAACCCGCAGGGCTGTGTTGAACATGGCCGAGCTTATCAACCAGCAGGACCCGTACGACCCGGTCGGCTATCAACTGCGCCGTTTTGGTCTGTGGGGGCACATTCAGGCTGCGCCTCCAGCCAACCAAGGTAACCGCACTGAATTGATGGCGGTTCCGCAGGACATTGCCGGTGATTATGAGGATGCGGTCGCCGGGACGGCGATCGATGCTGCATTGCTCCAGCGCATCGAAAAAAGCGTGACGGCTTGTCCCTACTGGGTTCGCGGCAGCTTTCTCGCTGCAACCGCCGCTTCACGCCTGGCGATGGGCGAAGTGGCTGAGGCTATCCGTGCGGCGACCGCTCGGTTCGTTCAGCGGTTACCCGCACTGCAGCCGCTGTGCTTTAGCGATGGTCGAGCGTTTATCGATGACCAAAGCCTGGCCTGGCTCAAAGGGGCGCAAGGTCCGTCCGAGCAGGGGGCCTGCTCCCAGGAGTTCGCCACCCTGCGCGAGGAATTATCCAGCCAGTTGGAAGCCGGTGGCGTGGAGCCCGTTCTGCTCAGGTTGCAGGGAATGCAGGCTGATCTTCGAGGTCCTCGGGAGCGTTGCCATACCACAGTGATCGCCGCTGACCTGCTGGCTGCACGCGGTGTGTCCTGGTTGGCCCAGGACTTGTGCGCCAGTGTCGCCCGGACCATGCAGCAAACCACGGCCAGTGCCTGGGAGCCGGATGTGTTTCAACGACTGCAACAGCATGCCTCCCCCCAAGCATTGGCCGATCAAAACAAGGACTGGAACTCTCCATGAATCAACTATGGAAGCTATTGAAACGTCGGGGCTTACCCCTGGTGACTCGGATCGGCTTGGCCATGCCATTAATGGTTGTGCTGGGTACCGTGCTGATGCTGGTTGCCATCTGGTGGCTCGGGCCTCAGTGGGAGTGGCGTGAACAGCGCCCCTTGGTCAGCACGGCGCATCGTAGTCTGGTCAGCCTGGTGCTCGTGTTGGTGCCGCTGCTGTACTGGATTGTTGTGCTGCGTTGGCGCTACCTCCGCCTGCAGGCAGAACGCAAGCAGGCGGTGGCCGCTGAACTGGACAGCGTATTGCCGTTGGTCCGTGCACAAGAGAAGGCCTTGGACCAAGGGCTGTCGCGATTTCTTGATAGCGCAGGAGGGCGACGTGCCTTGTATCGGTTGCCCTGGTACTTGGTCATAGGCGACCAGCATGCCGGCAAGTCCAGCTTAATCGACCGCACGGAACAGAGCTTTTCGCTGACCCGAATCGATAAGGCGCAGGCCCGGGGCAGGCAGGCACAACCGCTGGCTTTCCCGATAGGCTGGTGGGTCAGCAATGATGCGGCGATCATTGATCCGCCAGGGGCTTTCATCAGGCAGGAGTCGCTCGCAGGCTCGCCCACTGACGACTCAGGCGCACCACAACTACCACCTGAAACCCCGGCCAGGCTGTGGCAGCACCTGTTGGACTGGCTATTGCGCAACCGCAGCCAGAGAGCCCTCAATGGCGTGTTGCTGGTTGTTGACTTGCCTGCGTTGCTGCATGGCACGCCTGGGGAGCGTGTTGCGTTGGCGCATGTGCTACGCACTCGTCTGTACGAGGTAAGCAGTCAGTTGGGCTCCCGCCTGCCGCTGTACGTGGTGCTGACCAAGTTCGATTTATTGGATGGTTTCGACCAGCTCTATGCCGGCCTTTCCGTTTCCATGCGCGAAAAAATGTTCGGCTTTACGTTCAGGCTGGATGCGATCGGCACGTTCGACGCTTGGCTGAAGGAGTATGGCAATCACTACGAGCAGTTGATCAACCAGATATTTGAGCAGGTGGTACACCGACTCGATGCGTTGGACAGTGCTCCACAGCGAGCGCGCCTGTTCTCATTGCATACCCAGTTGATCGGCTTGCGTCCAATACTGCTGGGCTTCTTGAAAGAAACCCTGGCAAGTGATCGCTACACCACGCCGGCATTGGTACGGGGTGTGTATTGGTCCTCGGTCATCCAGCAAGGTGACATGCTCAATGCGTTCGTGCGCGAGGCAGCGCAACCCTACAAAACGAAGCTCCCTCTCCTTGAGGGTAAGGTGCAAGGCAAGGCGCTGGCGTACTTCATCCAGCATGCGTTCGGGCGCATCATCTATAAGGAAGCTGGACTTGCCGGGGACAACATCAAGGTGGCGCGCAACAAGCGTCAGTTGCTGTGGGTCGGGTCCGGGGTAGGCATTCTGGCTTTCTGTGTCGCCATCGCCAGCTGGCAACGCTACTCCGATATCAATGCCGCCAAGGCAGCCAGCGTGCTCGCTAAAAGCAGGGAGTACAGCCATCATGAAGTGGATCAGCGCCTGGATCCAAGCGGCCGCAATCTGCTGGAGCCGCTGGACCAGATCCGCGATGCGGTATCGGTGTTTGGCGACTATCGCGCCGCATGGCCGGGTGTTTCCGATTTTGGCGTGTATCAGGGCCGGGTCATCGGCCCGCGTGTCGATGAGGCCTACCTCAGCTTGCTCTCCAAGCGATTCTTGCCGGCCTTGGCCAGTGGCGTGATCGACGCCATGGAGGCGGCGCCGCCAGGCAGTGAACAGCAAATGGCCGCCCTGAGGGTTTACCGCATGCTGGAAGACCGCCAGAACCGGCGGCCTGGATGGGTGGAAGAGTGGATGGCTCGCCAGTGGCAGCAGAAATTTCCCGGCCAAGGCCAACTGCAACGCGACCTCATGCGGCATCTGAAGTACGCTCTGGTCTATGCCGATGCTGACCTACCGCAGTACACCCAGCGTATCGCCGTGGTCCAGGAGGCCTTGCGCAAGGTGCCGTTAGCCGAGCGGGTTTATGCTGGCCTCAAGCAGCAGGCTGGTGAGCAATTGCACACCGGGTTGGACCTTCGTCATCAGGTCGGGCCGGCCTTCGATGTGGTGTATCAGCCGACCATCGGCGCCGGAAAGGGCGGTGCTATCCTGCTGCCGCCGATGCTCACTGCCAAGGGCTTCAAGGAGTACTTCGAGCCACGCAGCCAGAGCTTCGCCGATATGGCAATGATCGACCAATGGGCGCTGGGTGAGCGTGGTCAACTCGATTACTCGGATGCGGACCGGGAGGCGCTGAGCGAACGGCTGCGCAACTTGTATAGCGCCGATTTCATCGACAGTTGGCGCCGTGCCCTGAACGCCTTCTCGGTAGCTGACTTCCTCGACCTGGACCATGGCGTCACGATCCTGCAGCAGTTGACCGGCCCTGCGGCGCCGCTGCATCGGCTGCTGGATACGGTGAAGGACAATACCTCGCTTTCATCGACTAGAGTTGTCGACGCCGGGGACGAAGCCAAAGCGGTATTGCCCAAAGGCAGTAAGCCAGAGCAACAACAGGCCTGGGCTATCCAGCGTGCCTTTGCAGGGCTGAGCGCCATGTTGCAGGCAACGGGTGAGAAACCGAGCTATTACGATGAAACCCTTGGCGCCATTACCGCTGTGCATGACTACGCCAAGGCGGTGCAGGGCAGCCCCGACAGAGGAAAAGCTGCACTCCAGGCTGTGCATCAACGTTTCTCGATGACGGGGCAGGATCCAATTGGCACCTTGCAGCGAGTCTCTACTGGCTTGCCAGAGCCGGTCAACCACCAAGTCAGGAAACTGGCCGATCAAACGGCACAAGTGCTCAACATCGAAGCCCTGCGCGAGCTGGAGCGGCGCTGGGATGCCGAGGTGTACAGCTTCTTCCAGCAGCGACTGGCTGGGCGCTATCCCTTCGTAGCCAGGGCGCCCGACGCGTCCCTGGATGACTTCGAGGCGTTCTTCGGGCCGAAGGGGCGGCTGCAGCAGTTCAATGATCAGTACCTGAAGGTCTTCCTGAAGGACAACCTTGAAGCCCTGCAGGCCGGCCAGAAAGGGCGCTCGTTGATTCGCAGCGACGTGATCGAACAGCTGGAGCGGGCAGACCGCATCCGCGAAACGTTCTTCGATCAGCGCGGCAACCTGAGCGTGCAGTTCAGCATCGAACCGCTGGGGCTGAGTGCCAACCAACGCACAAGCTTGTTGGACCTGGACGGCCAGTTGATTTCCTACACCCATGGCCCGCGCCAGATCACTGGCATCGTCTGGCCCAATACCTTGGGGCCGCAGGTGCGTAGCAACCTGACTTTGCTCAGGCAGAACGGCAATAGCAGCAGCCTGGAGTACAGAGGGCCGTGGTCGATGTTCCGCTTGCTCAGCCGTGGCTCGCTCAATGGGCGCACGGCTACCAGCGTGGACCTGAGCTTCCGCACCGGCGATGGTGTGATGCGCTATCGACTGAACGCCGCGAAGGCCTTTAACCCCATCACGCAAGAACCTTTCAAAGACTTCAAGCTACCGCGTGGGTTGTTGCAGCAGTCGCACAAGCTGACGCCAACCCCGCAGGCCAGTCTATAAGCGATTCAAGGAGTAGCTCAAGCAAACGGAAGAGCGAGTGAAACCGCTGAACTACTGTACGCAAGCCATCGAGCAATTGGAGTCGCGAATGCGAACTGTTCGTAAGGATATGCCCGGCATCTTGCATGCCCATCATGTCTTGGTGAAGCGCAGTGCAGGCTTGTTGATCTGTTTACCGGCCTGGGACGCCACTTCCAGGGCTTGCCCATCCCGTTGCTTGCCCTGGCGCGCCAGGCCTTCGAGCTGGGGTATCAGCATGCCTTCCGGCAAATGCCGCCAGAAACGGCCGGGCATGTGCAGGCGCAGGGCATCGGGGTTGAGGCGGGCGGGGTTGAAGGTATGACGGTAATAAGTGCGCCATAGCTCGGCGCCCGGGTCTTCGGCGTTGCGTGCCCACTGGCGCCAGGCCTCGGGGCACTGGCGCTGGTAATCGAAGGCCTGGCCGTCGAAACGGATACCGTCCTGCGGGGTTGCGATCAACCAGCGCAACCGCCCCAGGCGATCGGCGAAGTGTGGGCTGGCGCTTTGCAGAATATCGTGCGCCGGCTCGTGATAGGCCACCAGATCCAGCTGCAAGTGCTCGACCAGCTCCTCAGGCAGCGGTACGAAGCGCACAAAGGCATGCAGGTGATGCGCCTCACGGCTGACCTGCTTGATCCGCCGCTGCAGTTCGCTGCCCAGGCGGTCACCGGCCAGCATCGCGGTGCGGTCGCCATGGGCCACGCGCCACAGTACCTCGTACAAAAGGTTCCAGCGTTGTTCGCCCCGGTAGCGCGAAGCCTGCTCCAGCTGGCCCAGCAGTGCCGCCGGGACCTTGGCCCGGAACGGACCGGGGCCTGGCGGGAGCGCAGCCGGTACCGCCAGCAAGTCCGCCATCGGCCCTTGCGACCAGGTCACTTGCGAGGGGTCAATGCCGTGCCCCAACAATGACCGCGCCTGCTCGCGCCAGGTGGCGAACAGGTCTGCGCAGTCGAGCGCAATCACCCCCACAACCCCATCTGCACCGGCGCTTGCGGTTCACGCAACCGCGCCCGCAGCAGCCCGCTGCGCAGCTCGGCCTGCTGCGGGCGGTAGTCGCTGGTGACGATGAAAGGCCGGGCCTTTTCCAGCACGCAGCGCAGCTGGATCAGGTCGTCGTAGCGAATGCGCCGTTCCCGCCGCAGCGCAACCAGGCGCTGCACGCTGCGCAGGCCGATACCCGGAATGCGCGCCAGCAGGGCGGGTTCAGCGCGGTTTACGTCCAGCGGGAAGACATCGCGGTTGGCCAGTGCCCATGCCAGCTTGGGATCGATGTCCAGAGCCAGGTTGCCAACCTGGCCGAGCAATTCGCCCGCCTTGTAGCCGTAGCCACGCAGCAGGAAGTCAGCCTGGTACAGGCGGTGCTCGCGCAGCAGTGGCGGCGCGGCCAGGGGCACACTGCCGGGGCTGTCGGGGATCGGACTGAACGCTGAGTAGTACACACGCTTCAGGCCATAACCCTGATACAGCGATTCGGAATTGCGCAGCAAGGTGCTGTCGTCAGTGCTGTCGGCGCCAACGATGACCTGGGTGCTCTGCCCGGCGGGAGTGAAGCGTGGCGCCTTGGGCTCGTTGGCGACCGCCTGCTGGCCCTGATGGATCACGCCCATGGCCTGGCGAATGGTATGTGCGTGCTTTTCCGGCGCCAAGCGCTTGAGGCTGGCATCGGTGGGCAGTTCGATGTTGACGCTGAGGCGGTCGGCCAGGCGACCGGCCTCCTCGATCAGCAGCGGGTCGGCATCGGGGATGGTCTTCAGGTGAATGTAGCCGCGGAAGTTGTGCTCTTCGCGCAACAGCCGAGCCACGCGGATCAGCTGCTCCATGGTGTAGTCCGCCGAGCGTATGATGCCGGAGCTGAGAAACAGCCCGCTGATGCAATTGCGGCGGTAGAAGTCCAGGGTCAGGCGCACTACCTCTTCAGGGCTGAAGCGGGCGCGCGGCACGTTGCTGGAGCGGCGGTTCACGCAGTACTGGCAGTCGTACAGGCAAAAGTTGGTCAGCAGTATCTTCAGCAGGGATACGCAGCGGCCATCGGGTGTGTAGCTGTGACAGATGCCCATGCCGTTGGTCGCCCCCAGCCCGTCGCCACCACGTGAATTGCGCTTGGGCGCGCCACTGCTGGCGCAGGAGGCGTCGTACTTGGCGGCGTCGGCGAGGATGCCGAGTTTGGCGATGAGTTGCATGGCACTGGCTCGCGATACTGAATATTCATACAGTATTTTGAGAAGCGCCCGATTGCAAGCTCAGAGTAGGCAGCCCGTCGTAATTATCGCCGCGCAAACCCGACTAAATCCGTCAGCTAAGCTTGTGGCTGGACATTTACGGATAGCAACAAGGTACGGGAGAGGTTATGAAGATCACCATCAAGCCGGAACTGGCGCTGGCCGGCCTGGCGCTGGCGCTGGGCATGTTCAATGCCCAGGCAGCGGAAACCAGAAAGGTCGATGTGATGCTGGTGGGTGGCGGCATCATGAGTTCAACCCTGGCCGTCTGGCTAAACGAGCTGGAGCCGGGCTGGTCGATGGAAATGGTCGAGCGCCTGGACAAGGTGGCCGAAGAAAGCTCCAACGGCTGGAACAACGCCGGTACCGGGCACTCGGCACTGGCGGAACTCAACTACACCCCGGAAAAAGACGGCAAGGTCGATATCAGCAAGGCGGTGGAGATCAACGAGTCGTTCCAGGTCACGCGTCAGTTTCTCGCCTGGCAGGTGAAGCAGGGCGTATTGAAGAACCCGCACTCGTTTATCAATACCACCCCGCACATGAGCTTTGTGTGGGGCGATGACAATATCCGCTTCCTGAAAAAGCGCTACGAGGCGCTGCAGGCCAGCCCGCTGTTCAAGCCCATGCAGTATTCCGAAGACCACGAGCAGATCCGCAAGTGGGTACCGTTGATGATGGAAGGCCGCGACCCCAACCAGAAGCTGGCGGTAACCTGGACGCCGATCGGTACCGACGTCAACTTTGGCGAAATCACCCGGCAATACGTGGGCTACCTGCAGACACGGCCGAACTTCGACCTGAAGCTGTCCAGCGAAGTACAAGACATCACCCGCAACGATGACGGGTCGTGGCATGTGGAATACAAGAACCTCAAGGATGGCAGCAAGGCGGCCACCGACGCCAAGTTCCTGTTCATTGGCGCAGGCGGCGCGGCGTTGCCACTGCTGCAGAAGTCGGGCATCGACGAAGCCAAGGACTATGCCGGCTTTCCGGTCGGGGGTTCGTTTCTGGTCACTGACAATCCGGCCATCGCCCAGCGCCACATGGCCAAGGCCTACGGCATTGCCGCCACCGGCGCACCACCGATGTCGGTGCCTCACCTGGACACGCGGGTGCTCGATGGCAAGCGCATGATCCTGTTCGGGCCGTTCGCCACCTTCTCGACCAAGTTCCTCAAGCAAGGCTCGTTGCTCGACCTGCTGGCCAGCACCAGCGTGCACAACGCCTGGCCGATGGTGCGGGTAGGGGTACGCGAGTTCGACCTGGTGCAGTACCTGATCGGCCAAGTACTTCAATCCGACGATGACCGCTTCGAGGCGCTGCGCACCTACTTCCCCGAGGCCAAGCAGGGCGACTGGCGGCTGTGGCAGGCGGGCCAGCGGGTGCAGATCATCAAGAAAGACCAGGCGTTGGGGGGCGTTCTCAAGCTGGGTACGGAAGTGGTGGTGTCCAGGGACGGCAGCATCGCCGGCTTGCTCGGCGCGTCACCGGGCGCCTCGACTGCACCACCGATCATGCTCGATGTACTGAACAAAGTGTTCAAGGACAAGCTGGCATCGCCTGAGTGGCAGGCGAAGATCAAGCAGATCATTCCGTCGTACGGCATGCGCCTGAACGACCACCCCGACCTGGTACAGAAGGAGTGGGCGTACACCAACGAGGTGTTGCAGCTTGATCCACCTGTGACCGCCGCCACACCCTGAGTTCAGCTTATTGCCCGGAGACCTGTGCTGCTGCGTGCAGGCCCTCGGGCATTGTGGCCCAGGCAAAGCGATACACGTTGTGAGGGGCAGCGGCCTGGCACTGGCCATTGTCGGCATCGGCGCCGACCACATACCACTCGGCCCGCGAGGTTTCGCCCAGCTTGCGCGCCTTGTCGGCGCTGAAGCAGCGGCCCAGTTCCGTGGCCGGGATCAGGGCAAAGGCCGCCGGATTCTGACGCAGCCAGTAAGCGGCAGAATCGGCCCTGGACTGGCCGGTAAAACCGAAGTGCACGATGGGTTGCCGGGCAAACAGCCAGTGCCCTTCGCGCCAGTTCACCAGTACCAGTTCGGCGCCGCCAGTGGCGCGTGCGGCTTCGCTCATCAGCGTGTCGTGCGGGTTACGGCCTTCCTTGACGGGCTCGATGAAACCGCGGGCAAACCACAGCGCAAACCATACCAGAGCCACGGTGGTAAACGCCTTGCGCCAGCCTGGCCGCTGCTGCAACCAGCGCTTGAGCAACCACGGCACCAGCGGCGCCATGGCCAGCACCAGGCCTGGCAGCGCCGGGAAGATGTACAGCTTGCGCTTGCCACTGCTGAGGCTGAAAAACAGCAGCACCAGTGCCACCCAACCCAGCAGCAGCAGGTAGCGGCCGTCGTGTTTTTGCAATTGCCGGCGCCACGCCGGTACCAGCCAGGGCAGGGCCAGGATCAGCGGCAGCCAGTACTTGGGAATGACCTTGACGAAGAAGTACCAGAAGGGTTCGCGATGGTCCCAGGCGTTGGCATAGCGGCTGGCGGTTTGACGCAACAGGATTTCCTTCAGGTAGGCCACCTCTGCCGCTCCACCACCCTGGGCAATCGACACCAGCAGCGGCAGCAACCAGACTGCGCAACCGGCCAGCAGGCACAGCAGCCCCAGGCTCCAGCGCCAACCCTGGCCCCGCATGGCGACCACGCCGCCCCAACGCTGACGCACCGCCCAGGCGTAGGGCAGCAGCATCAGTGCCGGAACAAAGCCCACCCCTTTGCTGATGATGCCCAGGCCCATGGCTGCGCAAGCCAGGTAGAACCAGCCCCAGGCCGGCCCTAGCAGCAGGTGGCGGACCATACCGTAAAAGCCCAGCGCCACCCACAGGCACAGAAAACTGTCGATCTGTCCGGTGCGCAGGATGCTGTAGCTCTGGTACGTGGCCAGGAACAGCAACGCGGCAATCACGCCGATGCGCCGGTTCCACAGGCGTCGCCCGAGGTCGTGCAACACCCAGGTGATGGTCGCTGCCGACAGCAGCCCAGGCAGGTACAGCGCGACCTTGGGCGAGCCGCTCAGGTAGCTGAACAAGGCCACGGTCCACATGAACAGCGGCGGCTTGTCGCCATAGATTTCCGCTGCCCGGTGGGGGATGAACCAGTTGCCGCTTTGCAGCATTTCCAGGGCCACGCCGAGAAAGCGTTCTTCATCGACATTCATCGGCTGGCGCCAGCCGATACCTGCGCCCACCAGCAGCACCGCGAGGGCGATCAGGGCCCAGCGTTCGGCCCTGAGCGTCTTGAAGTTTGCCAAGGTCTATTCCTTCTGTGCCTGCTGGCGGGCGATCAATTGCAGGTTGCGCAGGTAGACCAGAAAGCCGAAGCTCTGGCCGATGATGAATACCGGGTCTTGCCGGTAGATGGCGTAGGTCAGCAGCAACGCGCTGCCGAGCATGCTCAGGTACCAGAAACCTACGGGTATCACGCTGCGGCGCTTGAATTCGCTGTACAGCCACTGCAACACGAAGCGCCCGGTGAACACCGTCTGGCCGGCGAAGCCGATGATCAGCCACAGGGTCTCGCGGGTCATCCTTCAAGCTCCTGCGGGCGCGTGTCCAGGCGCGTGCGGCGGATCAGCCACCACACCCCGAACAGGTCGAGGATGCCAACCAGGGCGCGGTCGAGGTTGCCATACTTGGAAACGCCGGCATGACGTGGCCGGTGGTTGACCGGGTGCACCAGCATGCGGCCGTTGTGGCGCAGAATCAGCGCCGGGATGAAACGGTGCATGTGGTCGAAGTAGGGCAGACGCAGGAACGCAGCGCGCTCGATCAGTTTCAGCCCGCAGCCGGTATCGGGCGTGGCGTCCTTGAGCAGGCGGCTGCGCAGGCCATTGGCAAACCGCGAGGCCCAGCGCTTGCTGGCGCTGTCGCGGCGGTTCACCCGGTGCCCGGCCACCAGCTTGACGCCGCCGGCCAAGTCCTGGTTCGCGCGCACCAGGGCGAGCATGCCGGGGATGTCGGCCGGGTCGTTCTGGCCGTCGCCGTCCAGGGTCGCCAACCAATGCCCGCGGGCCGCCTGTGCGGCATGCCACAGCGAAGTGCTCTGGCCCAGCGAACGGTCGTGACGGAGGATGCGCAGTTGCCTGTAGCCCTGGCTTTTCAGTTGCTGCAGTACGCTTACGGTGCGGTCGCTGCTGCCGTCATCGACTACCAGTACTTCATAGTTTTCGGCCGCCAGTGCACTGCGAATTTCCATCAGCAGTGACGGCAGGTTGTCGACCTCGTTCCTGGCGGGGATGAGTACCGAGAGGTCCAGTGGGTCTGTCATGGGGTTTCCTGTGATCTTGTCGGGATTGCTCGGCTCAGACCCGGTAGAAGTCCCGGTACCAGCCGACAAAGGCATTCACGCCGTATTCCAGGGACGTGGCTGGGGTAAAGTCGATCCAGCGCGCCAGCGAACCCACATCCGCCCAGGTTTCCAGCACGTCACCCGGTTGCAGGGGCAGGTAGTCGCGCCGCGCCTTGATCCCCAATGCGTCTTCGAGGCATTCGACAAAGTGCAACAGCCGCACGGGCTGGCCGCGGCCGATGTTGAACAGCTGGCAGGGCGGTTGGCCGGCGGCAGGTTGTGGCGGTTTCAGGCGCAAGCGAACGACGCTCTCGACGATGTCGTCGATATAGGTGAAGTCGCGCCCCATCAGGCCGTTGTTGTAAACCTCGATCGGCCGGCCTTCGAGCATGGCGCGGGTGAACTTGAACAACGCCATGTCGGGGCGCCCCCACGGCCCATACACGGTAAAAAACCGCAGGCCGGTGGTTGGCAGCTGGTAGAGGTGCGCATAGCTGTGCGCCATCAGCTCATTGGCGCGTTTGCTGGCGGCGTACAGCGACACCGGCTGTTCGGCCGGGTCGTCGACGCTGAAGGGCAGTTTGGCGTTGGCGCCGTACACCGAGCTGCTGGAGGCATAGATCAGGTGGCGCGGCGGATACTGGCGGCAGGTTTCGAGCACGTTGAGGAAACCCACCAGGTTGGCCTGGCCATAGGCACCGGGATTGTCCAGCGAATAGCGCACCCCGGCCTGGGCCGCCAGGTGGATGACTTCACTGAACGGCTGGCCGGCAAACAGCTGCTGCAGCTCGGCCGGGTTGGCGATGTCGAGGGGCTGGAAGCGGAAATTGGCGAAACCATGCAGCTGCTGCAGGCGTGCCCGTTTCAGTTCGACGCTGTAGTAGGCATTGAGGTCGTCGATGCCCACCACCTCGATGCCTGCCTCGCACAAGCGTCGCGCGAGGTGGAAGCCGATGAAGCCGGCGACGCCGGTAATCAGTACCGGCATGCTGGCTGCACCTGGCCACGGCCGATGCCGTAGTACGTCAGGCCGGCGGCGGCCATGTGTTCGGGTTCGAACAGGTTGCGCCCGTCGAACACCACGCGGTCGGTCAGCTGTTGCGGCACCTTGTCCAGGTTGAGCACGCGGTAGTCCTGCCATTCGGTGACGATCACCAGGGCATCTGCGCCCTTCAGCGCATCGTCCTTGCACGGCACCAGCTGCAGGTCGGCACGCGGGCCGTAATGGCGCTGGATTTCCTCCATGGCTTGCGGGTCATGGGCCTGCACCCGCGCACCTGCTGCCCACAACGCTTCGAGCAGGACCCGGCTGGAGGCTTCGCGGATGTCATTGGTGTTGGGCTTGAACGACAGCCCCCACAGGGCAAAGACCTTGCCCCGCAGGCCGCCTGGGTAATGGCGCTGGATCTTGCTGAACAGTCGGCCCTTTTGCTGTTGGTTGACCGACTCGACCGCGCGCAGCAGTTGCGGCTCGAAGCCTTCGGCCTCGGCGCTGCGGCGCAGGGCTTGCAGGTCCTTGGGGAAGCACGAGCCGCCGAAGCCGCAGCCGGCGTAGATGAAATCATAGCCGATGCGCGGGTCCGAGCCGATGCCCCGGCGTACCATTTCGATGTCGGCGCCCAGGTGCTCGGCCAGGTTGGCGATTTCATTGATGAAGGAGATCTTGGTCGCCAACATGCAGTTGGCCGCGTACTTGGTCAGTTCGGCACTGCGCGCATCCATGATCATGAGTTTTTCGCGGTTGCGGCTGAAGGGCAGGTACAACTCACGCAGCAACTCCACCTCGGCCGCCTCGGCGCCGCCGATGATGATGCGCTCCGGGCGCATGCAGTCGTCCACCGCAGAGCCTTCCTTGAGGAACTCGGGGTTGCTGATGACCTGAAAGCGGCTGGTGTCGGCCACGGCCTGGGCAATGCGCGCCTTGATGCGGTGCACCGTGCCGACCGGTGCGGTGGACTTGTTGACGATGACCTTGGGGCCGGTGGCATGTTCGAGGATGCAGTCGACCACGGCAAACACGTGCTTCAGGTCGGCGCTGCCATCGGCGTGGGGCGGGGTGCCCACCGCGATGAACTGCAGCCTGGCGTAGTTGGCTGCCTGTGCGGCGTCGGTGGTGAAGCGCAAGCGACCGCAGGCCAGGCTGTTCTCCAGCATCGGCGCCAGGCCGGGCTCGAAGATCGGGCACTGGCCTTCATTGAGTGCAGCGACCCGCTCGGCGTCGACATCCATGCACAACACCGAGTGCCCCACCTGCGCCAGGCACACTGCCTGGGTCAGGCCAACATAGCCGGTACCGAAAACCGTGACTTTCATCTGACAGCTCCTTGATAGGAAAGCTGAAAAAAAATGTCACAGTCTTGTTTAGATATTGTTACCTGCGCAGGTCATCGCCCTGTGCCGAATCAGTTTGCGCATGTAGATCGAGGATTGTGCGTGTGTAGTCCAAATCGCGGATGTGCGCCCTGGAGACATCTAAACTTACGAATGGCTCGCTACCTTGCTGAAGCAGCGCGCCATTCCATCCAATCGACCACCGTCACCCCGGAGCGGATGTCCCTCGCTGGCGATGGCTTTCTTGCAGAGGAGGGCAGGTCATGGACGAGGCACGGCTTCACGACTTCATGGGCAAGCTGGTGGGCGACATGGGCGCGGCGGCGACCCTGGCCAATGTCATTCTGGGCGACGAACTGGGGCTTTATCGGGCCATGGCCGACAGCCAGCCGACCAGCCCCGAGGCGCTGGCGGCAAAGACCGGCTGCCACCCGCGGCTGGTGCGCGAATGGCTGAACGCCCAAGCGGCGGCCGGCTACATGGTGCATGACAAGGGCCGGTTCGTGCTGCCCGAAGAACAGGCCATGGCGCTGGCGCTGGAGGATTCCCCGGCTTACATGGCCGGCGGCGCAGCGGTGGTGGCGGCATTGTTCCACGACAAGGACAAGCTGGTGGCGGCCATGCGCGGCGATGGCGGGTTGGCCTGGGGCGACCATCACCCCTGCATGTTCAGCGGTACCGAACGGTTCTTCCGGCCGGGCTACCGCACGTTCCTGGTCAGCGAATGGCTGCCCGCGCTGGAGGGCGTAGTGGCCAGGCTGCAGGCCGGCGCCAAGGTGGCAGATGTGGGGTGCGGGCACGGTGCCTCGACCCTGGTGATGGCCCAGGCGTTTCCGGCTTCGACCTTTGTCGGTTATGACTACCATGGGCCTTCGATCACCACTGCCAACCAGCGGGCGCGAGAGGCGGGATTGACGGGCCGGGTCAGCTTCCAGCAAGCCAGCGCAAAGGACTACCCGGGGCATGATCACGACCTGGTGTGTTTCTTCGATTGCCTGCACGACATGGGCGACCCGGTGGGGGCGGCCAGGCATGCTTACCGGGCGCTCAAGGCGGACGGCACGGTGATGCTGGTGGAACCTTATGCCGAGGATTCACTGGACGGCAACCTGACGCCGGTCGGGCGGTTGTTCTATGCGGCGTCAACGTTTATCTGCACGCCGAACTCGCTGTCGCAGGAGGTGGGGCTTGGGCTGGGTGCGCAGGCCGGGGAGGCAAGATTGCGGGCAGTGTTCGAGGAGGCGGGCTTCAGGCGGTTTCGGCGGGCGACGCAGACGCCCTTCAACCTCATCCTGGAAGCGCGAAAGTAGCGGTCAGGCCGGCAACAACAGAAAGGGCGCCGCGATGGCGCCCTGTCTGTCTTGTTACTTAGGCTTCAGCGTCCCAGGGACGATCACCTTTTTCATCTTTGACGCGGGTCGGCAAGCCCATCACGTCCAGCGCCTTGAGGAACGGCTCGGCTGGCAGCTCCTCGACGTTGACCATGCGCTTGGCATCCCACTCACCACGCGCGACCAGCAGGGCTGCAGCCACTGGCGGTACGCCTGCGGTGTAGGAAATGCCCTGGCTGTCGGTCTCGGCGTAGGCTTCTTCGTGGTCGGCCACGTTGTAGATGAACACTTCGCGCGGCTGGCCATCCTTGGTGCCCTTGACCAGGTCACCGATGCAGGTCTTGCCGGTGTAGCCAGGGGCCAGGGAGGCCGGGTCTGGCAGCACGGCCTTGACCACTTTCAGCGGTACCACTTCCAGGCCTTCGGCGGTTTTCACCGGTTGCTCGCTGAGCAGGCCCAGGTTTTTCAGCACGGTGAACACATTGATGTAGTGCTCGCCGAAGCTCATCCAGAAACGCACGTTCGGCACGTTGAGGTTCTTCGAAATCGAGTGAACTTCATCGTGCCCGGTCAGGTACAGGTTCTGCGACCCTACCACGGGCAGGTCGTCGGTACGCTTGACCTCGAACATGCTGTTGCTGGTCCACTGGCTGTTCTGCCAGCTGTACACTTGCCCGGTGAACTCGCGGAAGTTGATTTCCGGGTCGAAGTTGGTAGCAAAGTACTTGCCATGCGAACCGGCATTGACGTCGAGAATGTCGATCGAATCAATGCTGTCGAAATACTGCTGCTGCGCCAGTTTGGCGTAGCTGTTCACCACACCCGGGTCGAATCCGACGCCGAGAATGGCGGTAATGTTCTTGGCCTCGCACTCTTCGAGGTGTTTCCACTCGTAGTTGCCGTACCACGGCGGGGTTTCGCAGATCTTGCCCGGCTCTTCGTGGATGGCGGTGTCCAGGTAGGCGACACCGGTATCGATGCAGGCACGCAGCACCGACATGTTGAGGAACGCGGAACCCACGTTGATCACGATCTGCGATTCGGTCTCGCGGATCAGTGCCTTGGTGGCCTCGACATCGAGGGCGTTGAGCGAGAAGGCCTGGATGTCGGCGGGTACCTTGAGGCTACCCTTGGCCTTGACGCTGTCGATGATGGCCTGGCATTTGGAGATGTTCCGTGACGCAATAGCGATACGACCCAGTTCGTCGTTATGCTGCGCGCACTTGTGGGCCACCACCTTGGCGACACCTCCTGCACCAATGATAAGAACGTTCTTCTTCAATTTATCCCTTGCTCCTTACTGAAAGCCGGTCTTACGACAGGCTGGAAACGTAGTCTTCAAAACCGAACTCGCGGACCACTTCGACGCTGCCGTCGAGTTGCTTGACCACAATGGAAGGCATCTTCAGACCGTTGAACCAGTTTTTCTTGACCATGGTGTAACCCGCGGTGTCGATGAACGACAGGCGGTCGCCGATGGCCAGCGGACGATCGAATTTGTACTCGCCGAAGATGTCACCGGCCAGGCACGACTTGCCGCAGACCATGTAGGTGTGCTCGCCGTCATTGGGGGCCATCTTGGCGTTGAGGCGGTAGATCAGCAGGTCGAGCAGGTGCGCTTCGATCGAGCTGTCGACCACGGCCAGGTGCTTGCCGTTGTACAGGGTGTCGAGCACGGTCACTTCCAGCGAGGCGCTGTTGGTGATGGCGGCTTCGCCGGGCTCCAGGTACACCTGCACGCCGTAGGTTTGCGAGAAAGCCTTGAGGCGCGCGCAGAACGCGTCGACCGCATAGTCTTCACCGGTGAAGTGGATGCCACCACCCAGGCTGACCCACTCGACCTTGTGCAGCAGGTGGCCGAAGCGCTCTTCGATGTGCGTGAGCATTTTGTCGAACAGGCTGAAGTCACCGTTCTCGCAGTTGTTGTGGAACATGAAGCCGGAGATCTGTTCGATCACCTGTTCGATCTTCTCCGGGTCCCACTCACCGAGGCGGCTGAACGGGCGGGCCGGGTCGGCCAGCAGGTAGTCGGAGCTGCTCACCTGCGGGTTGACACGCAAGCCACGGACCTTGCCTTCGGACTGTTCGGCAAAGCGTTGCAGCTGGCCGATCGAGTTGAAGATGATCTTGTCGCAGTTCTCGAGCATTTCCTCGACCTCGTCGTCAGCCCACGCCACGCTGTAGGCGTGGGTTTCACCGGCGAACTTCTGGCGGCCGAGCTTGAGCTCGAAGAGGGAGGACGAGGTGGTGCCGTCCATGTACTGCTGCATCAGGTCGAATACCGACCAGGTCGCGAAGCACTTGAGTGCCAGCAGCGCCTTGGCGCCGGAGTGTTCACGCACGTAGGCGATCTTCTCCATGTTGCTGAGAAGCTTGGTTTTATCGATGAGGTAATACGGCGTCTTGATCATTTAAAGGCCCCCGGCCAGGCCGGCCAAAAAAAGGACACGCATTGTGCCTTCACTTGCCGCAGACCGAAAGGGTGCGATACGCATTTCGTCAGGGTTGACGACATTGCGAAGGGATTTTTCGGTTGCGGCGGGCTCAGTAGATCAGTGGCATGTGACTATCGTAATCACCGGAGAAGGACTGAATTGATGTGACGGATGGCACCGGCGCAGGCAACCTCAATCCGCCTGCTGCAACCACGCCTGAATCTGTTCCAGAGTCGCCGTAGCCCCGCCGCAGACCACCACCAGTACATTCTGGAAACTCCCCAGCCTGCTCGGGTCATAGGCCAAGGCCAACGCTGCCCCACAGGCCGGCTCGACCAGTACGCGGTGGTCCAGCAGGAACCGCTCGCAGGCCTCCAGCGCGGCGCGGTCGTTGACCAGGAGGCTGCGCACCGGATGCTGCTGCGTGCATGCCAGCGCCTGGTCAGCAACACGTTTGGCGCCCAACGACGTTGCCACCGAGGCGAGGCGCTCCAGCTCCACGGAATGCCCTGCCTGCATGGCCGCATGCAGCGACGCCGCCCCCGTGGTTTCGACCGCCAGTACCGGAACATCGTCCCAGCCATTGCGCCGCAGCCCTTCGACCACGCCGCTGAGCAAGCCGCCGCCGCCTACTGACAGCACCACGGCGTCCGGCTTCAGGCCGGCCTGGGCCACTTCATCCACCAGGCTGGCATGCCCGGCCCACAGCAGCGGGTCGTCGAACGGGTGGATGAAGGCGTCATTCGGGCCGACCAGGGTCTGGGCCAATGTGTTGGCCTCCTGCCAGGAGCTGCCATGTACCACCACCTTGGCGTCCTCCAGGCACAACAGCTGCCGTGCCCGCTCGGTAGTGGTCTCTGGCACCACCACGGTCACCGGCACGCCCAGCTTGCGCCCGGCATAGGCTACCGCCAGGCCGGCATTGCCCCCGGAAGATGACACGAAATGCTGTGCGCCACGCGCCTTGTGCACCTCGCAGGCGTGGCCCACGCCGCGCAGCTTGAACGAGCCGCAGGGCTGCAGGGCATCGAGCTTGAGCCAGATGTTGCGACCAGCGGCCAGCGACAGCGGTCGGGATTCGATCAGGGGTGTGTGGATATGCAAGGTCATTGGCTGGCTCCGCGCAGTTGCTCTAGGTAGTTGTAAATGGTGTATCGGGTCACGCCGAGGGCGCTGGCGGCTTTTTCCACGCCGCCCTTGACGATGAACAGGCCACGCTCTTGCATCACCCGTACGGCCTCGACCTTGGCCTGCTTGTTCATGCGCCCCTGGCCACTTTGCAGGGAGGCCTGGATGATCTCGCTCATCAGCAGTTCCATGTCGGCGGGTTCGCTGGCAGCGGGCTCGGCGCCCAGTGGCTGGAACTGTTGTAGAAAATTCATGGCGGCGGCCAGGTCGGTGACGTCGGTGTTGACGCACAGGCTGGCGAAGGGGTGGCCGGTGCTGTCGCGGAATATCGCCGTGGCACTGCGCAGGGTGCGGCCTTTGAGGGTGGTGGGGTAATCTGGCAGTACCACGGGCTCGCAGCCGCGCTGGTCCGCCGAGGCCTGCATCAGCGCCTTGAAGCCCTGGTCCTGCTCCGGGGCGGCAAGGATCGGGCTGCCGACGCTGCGGCCGGAAAGCTGGCCATTGACGATCGCCACCACGGAATGCTCCGGGTGGTCCAGGTCATGCAGGAGGATTTCCATGTTGCGTGCGGCAACGCTGCCCAAGGCCTGGATGGCGGCCTTGAGCACGGTGAGGGTGAGCTGGCGTTCTTCGTTGGGGGAAATGGGCATGACAAATCACAAAGTCAACGTTTTGTGTATTTTTACACATTAAGTTGAATTTTGCGATCTGTGTTGTTTTTGCCGACCTCATCGCCGGCAAGCCAGCTCCCACAGGGACCGCATGGCCTTAGGGCAATGCGATCGGTGTGGGAGCTGGCTTGCCGGCGATGGGCTGCGCAGCAGCCCCGATACTCAGCCCAGTGCCGGCGTGCGCGGCGGGACCATGCGGCGCGAGCCGGTCGCCTCAAAGGCGGCACCGAAGGTCAGTAGCGCATTGTCACTGTAGGCCCGCCCGGCAAAGGTCAGCCCGACCGGCATGCCGATATCGGCCATCACACCCATCGGTACCGTAACCGTCGGTACGCCCAGGTGGCGGATCGCCAGGTTGCCGTTGGCCACCCAGATACCGTTGCTCCAGGCGATATCCGCCGATGCCGGGTTGACGTCGGCATCCGCCGGGCCCACGTCGGCCACGGTGGGGAACAGCACCGCGTCCAGGCCAAGCCTGTCCATCCAGTCTTCCAGGTCCAGTTTGCGGGTGCGCTCCAGGCCGCGCAGGCCATCGGGCAGAGTCTCGATCTGGTCCCAGGTCTTCAGGCCGCGCTTGGCCATGTTGACGTATTCGTCCATGCCGGCGGCCAGGTCGTCTTCACGGTTAGGCAAGGTGCCGGGGTCGTGGGGGAAGATCAGCAGCCCGTCGACATCGGCCAGGCGGTTGAGCTTGGGGTCGTCGTTGGCACGAAGGAAATCGTCAAAGCCCCAGCCCGACAGCTCCCACAATTCGTCATGCAGGAATGCCTTGCTGACGATGCCGCGGTTGTACACGGTTGGCGCGCCCGGGCGGTCGCCTTCGCAGTTGGATACCAGCGGGAAGTCCACTTCCAGTACTTCGGCGCCGGCCGCTTCCAGGGCCTTGCGGGCCTGCTGCCACAGGTCGATCACCGTGGCACGGGTATGGATGCGCTGGCCGGTCGGGCCGCCGATGCCTGGTTTTTCCGAGGTGCCGGCTTCGGCATCGGCATTGATGTACATGCGCGGTACGCCAAAGCGCTTGCCCTTGAGCGCGCTGGCATCCACTGCCAGTTCAAGATACGAAGCCGGGCGCACGGTGGAGGCCGCCGGAATCGGCACCCAAGGTTGCAGGCGCCACAGGTCGCCGCGCTTGTCGGCGTCATCGGCGACCACCACGTCGAGAATTTCCAGCAGATCGGCCATGGTGCGGGCATAAGGCACCACCACGTCCATGGTCGGGGTCAGCGGCCAGTTGCCACGTACCGAAATCACCCCGCGTGACGGTGTGTAGGCACACAGGCCGTTGTTGGACGCCGGGCCGCGGCCGCTGGACCAGGTTTCTTCGGCCAGGCCGAACGCACTGAAGCTGGCGGCGGTGGCGGTGCCGGCCCCGTTGGACGAGCCCGAGGCGAATGGCGCGGTCAGGTAGTTGGCGTTGTACGGGCTTTCGGCACGGCCATAAACACCGCGCTGCATGCCACCGTTGGCCATGGGCGGCATGTTGGTCTTGCCGAGGCACACAGCGCCGGCGGCGCGCAGGCGCTCGATGGTGAAGGCGTCGCGCTGGGCGACCAGGTCCTTGAAGGCCGGGCTGCCGGATGCAGCGGTCAGGCCCTTGACCAGGTAGCTGTCCTTGGCGGTGTAGGGGATGCCGTCCAGCGGGCTCAGCACCTGGCCGCTGGCACGGCGAGCGTCGGATGCCTCGGCTTCTTTCAGCGCCTCCGGGTTGCGCACCACTACGGCGTTCAGGGCGGTGGCGGTATCGGCGCCGTTGTAGGCATCGATACGTGCCAGGTAGGCCTTGACCAGCTCGACCGCTGTCGTGCGGCCCGACTCGAGCGCGTCGCGCAGCTCGGCAATGGAAACCTCGGTTACCTCGATCATGCGTTCACCAAAAAATGTGCAGGTGGGGGCTAATGCGAGGAGTGTACAAGAAGGGCTTGGCGGAAGCAGGTTTGCGCAGGGGCAAATGGTTTTGTGCAGGCAGGCATTGTCCAGCGTTGCGTGGGCCTTTTGCAGGAGCGCCTCGGCAAGGTCGCTCCTCCACGGGGCGGGCGTCAGCGTGCCAGGTCAGCAGCCGCATGCCGCTCCGGCACCTGCGTGTCTTCATCGCCCCAGGTCCGATTCACCCGGGTGCCTCGCTGCACCGCCGGGCGCTGGGCGATTTCCTCGGCCCAGCGCAGCACATGCGGATACTCCTGCACCGCCAGGAATTCGGCCGCGTCATACACGGTGCCGCGCACCAGCTGGCCGTACCAGGACCACACGGCGATATCGGCAATGCTGTATTCCTCGCCACCCAGGTAGCGGCTTTCCGCCAGGCGGCGGTCGAGCACATCCAGCTGGCGCTTGGCTTCCATGGTGAAGCGGTTGATCGCGTACTCGATTTTTTCCGGCGCGTACACATAGAAGTGGCCAAAACCACCGCCCAGGTAAGGCGCCGCGCCCATTTGCCAGAACAGCCAGTTCAGCGTTTCAGTGCGCGCGGCGGGAGTCTTTGGCAGCAATTCGCCGAACTTTTCCGCCAGGTACAGCAGAATCGAGCCCGACTCGAACACCCGTACCGGCGGCTCGACGCTGCGGTCGAGCAGGGCGGGTATCTTCGAGTTGGGGTTGACCTGCACAAAGCCGCTGGAAAACTGGTCGCCCTCGCCGATGCGGATCAGCCAGGCATCGTATTCGGCTCCGGCATGGCCCAATGCAAGCAGCTCTTCCAGGGCAATGGTGACCTTTACGCCATTGGGCGTGGCCAGGGAATAGAGCTGCAGCGGGTGTTCACCCTGCGGCAGGTCCTTGTCATGGGTCGGGCCGGCAACCGGGCGGTTGATGCTGGCGAACTGGCCGCCGGACGCTGCACTGTTGCGCCAGACCTTGGGCGGCACGTAAGGGGGCTTGCTCATGCATGAATCTCCTTCAATGGCGCGAAACGGTCACGTAAGTACGTGGACCTGTATCTATGCCACGGGTTCGGCGAAATGCGCAAATGCACAGGGCGCAAGCGCGCGATGCATGGCGATGGTTTCATCCAGTTTTCATCTGCTGCAGCGCCACCCGGCTCTATGCTGGGGTATCGCTGAGCCCAGCGAGGAGCCCCCTGCCGATGAGTATCCGACGTTGCCTGTTGACGCTGGCCCTGCTCGGCGGCCTGCTGGCACAAGCTGAGGCCGCGCCCTGGGTTGCCGGATTGCACCACATGATCCTCGCCGACCCGGTCGATGCCCGGCCCATGCAAGCGCTGGCGTTCTACCCAGCCGTTGGCACTATCCGCAGCACCCGTGTCGACGGTTACCCGGTCGAGGTGGCCGAAGAGGCGCCCGTAGCCATGGGGCGCTTTTCGCTGCTGGTACTGTCCCACGGCAACACCGGCAGCCCGTTGGCCCTGCATTACCTGGCCACCTCGCTGGCGCGCCAGGGGTTTGTCGTGGTGGCGGTGGTTCACCCCGGTGACAACGCCCGGGATCACAGCCGCCTGGGCACTCTGAGCAACCTCTATGGCCGACCGCTGCAGGTCAGTGCCGCAATCACGGCGGCCCGCAACGATGAATTGGTCGGGCCTTTCCTGAACGAGGGCAAGGTCGGTGTGATTGGCTACTCGGCCGGCGGTGAAACCGCATTGATCCTGTCTGGAGCACGCCCCGACCTGGACCGTCTGCGCCAGTACTGCCTGGAGCGCCCGAACGATGCCGATGCCTGCAAGACCCACGGTGTGCTGATTGCCGACCGCAGCGAGCTGGCGCCCCAGGCAGACCCGCGCGTGGGGGCGGTGGTGTTGATGGCGCCGCTGAGCCTGCTGTTCGGCCGCCATGCCCTGGCCGGGGTGCAGGTGCCGGCGCTGATCTACAGCGGCGACAGCGATCAGCTGGTGGCCGTGGACCGCAACGCCGAGGCTTTGGTCCGCAAGCTCCCGGTCACGCCAGACTACCGCCTGTTGGCCGGCGCCGGGCATTTCGTGTTCATGGCCCGTTGCGATGCCGAGCAGCATGCGCGGATGCCGGCGCTGTGCAAGGATGCCGAAGGCGTGGACCGCCGGCATATTCATCACTCATTGCAGCAGGAAACGGCAGCGTTCTTCAGCCAGGTGCTAGGTGCGCCACAAGCCGACGAGCGCTCAGCTGCGTCCAGCGCGCCGCGCCAGTAACAACGTCAGGCCCACCCCCGCCAGGGCGAGCAGGGCCGCCACGCAGAAAATCGAGGCATAGCCAAGGTGCACGGCGACAGCGCCCATCAGCGGGCCAGCAATTGCCAGCGCCATGTCGAAGAACACCGCATACGCCCCCAGCCCTGCGCCACGGCTGCTGCTGGGCACCTGCCTGATCGCTTCGACGCCCAGCGCCGGGTACACCAACGACAGCCCGAAGCCGGTCAGCCCTGCGCCAACCAACGCCCAGGGCGGTGAAGGTGCCAGCCACAGCAGGCCCAGGCCGAGCACTTCGGTGGCCATGCAGGCTACTGCCACGTTATAGCCACCGAAACGGTTGACCGCGTTGACGAACAACAGCCGCGAAATGATGAAACACACGCCAAAGGCACTCAGGCACCAGGCAGCGCCTGCCCAGCCGCGCTCCAGGTAATACAGGGTGACGAAGGTGGTAAGGGTGCCGTAGCCGATCGAGGCCAGGGTCAGGCCAAGGCCGCACGGTGCAACCCGGCTGAACGCCGACCAGAAGGGCAGGCGTTCGCCGCGCACCACCACCACGTCGGGCCGTTTGCGCAACACCAGCAAGGCAACGGTCGCCAGTACCAGCAAAGCCGGCCCCAGGACGCTGAAATCCAGCCCCTCCACGGCCACCACACCCAGTGGCGCACCGATGGCGATGGCGCCATAGGAAGCGATCCCGTTCCATGAAATTACCCGCGCGGTGTGCTCGGGACCTACCTGGCTGATACCCCAGCTCAGGGTGGCGACACCGATCAGCCCCTGGGCGATGCCTAGCAGCAAACGCCCACCCAGCAGCAGTCCCAGGCTCAGCAACGGCACGCTCAGGGTCCAGGCTGACAGCAGCGTCAGCACTCCGCAGCCGGCGATCCCCAGCAGGCCGAAACGGATCGCCCGTTTTCCGCCCAGGGTATCGGCCACCTTGCCGGCAAACGGGCGGCTAAGCAGAGTTGCCAGGTATTGCAGGCCGATGGTCACCCCGGCGATTACCGCGCCAAAGCCCAACTGGTCGTGCACATAGCTGGGCAGCACTGCAATCGGCAGGCCGATGCAGAGGAAGGCAATGAAGGTATAGAAAACGATCGACAGGATCTGCAGGGTGATGGGCTGCGTGTTGCTGGCGGAGGCGGGTTGTTGCGCGGTCATGGGCTCTTTCGCGGGCGGGCGGTTGGGCGTTCCCATCATGGCCGCTGCGCAAAGGAAATGAAAGCAGGCTAACGAATTATTCGTCGGATAGTGCGATACCCTGATGCTAGTCAGTTAAAGCTGATGCGGCTGCTGCGCAGCCCATCGCCGGCAAGCCAGCTCCCACCCCGACCGCATCGAATTCGAACCATGCGCCGTACTTGTGAGAGCCTGGCTTGTCGTGGCGACGAACCGCGGCGATGGGCCGCAAAGCGGCCCCAATGCTTAACTGACTGGCATTCGGCTTTGCCCGTCAATCAGACCAGCACACCCTGGCTACGCAGGTAGTCGTCGTAGGTACCGCTGAAGTCCACCACGCCATCGGCCGACAGCTCGATGATGCGCGTGGCCAGCGACGACACGAACTCACGGTCGTGGCTGACGAACAGCAGGGTGCCCGGGTAGTTTTCCAGGGCCAGGTTCAGCGCCTCGATCGATTCCATGTCCAGGTGGTTGGTCGGCTCATCCATCACCAGCACGTTCGGCTTCTGCAGGATCAGCTTGCCGAACAGCATACGGCCTTGCTCACCACCGGAAATCACCTTCACCGACTTGAGGATCTCGTCGTTGGAGAACAGCATGCGCCCCAAGGTGCCGCGGATCACCTGCTCGCCGGAGGTCCACTGGCCCATCCAGTCGAACAGGGTCATGTCGTCTTCGAAGTCGTGAGCGTGATCTTGGGCGTAGTAGCCCAATTCGGCGCTGTCGGTCCACTTCACCGAGCCTGCATCCGGGGTCATTTCGCCGACCAGGGTGCGCAGCAGGGTGGTCTTGCCGATGCCGTTGGGGCCGATGATCGCGACGCGCTCGCCCGCTTCGACGGTAATGTCGAAGTTCTTGAACAGCACTTTTTCATCGAAGGCCTTGGCCATCTTCTCGACGACTACTGCCTGGCGGTGCAGCTTCTTGTTCTGCTCGAAGCGAATGAACGGGCTGACGCGGCTGGATGGCTTCACTTCGGCCAGCTGGATCTTGTCGATCTGCTTGGCACGCGAAGTCGCCTGCTTGGCCTTCGAGGCGTTGGCCGAGAAGCGGCTGACGAAGGTCTGCAGCTCGGCGATCTGGGCTTTCTTCTTGGCGTTGTCCGACAGCAGCTGCTCGCGCGACTGGGTCGCTGCGGTCATGTACTCGTCGTAGTTGCCCGGGAACAGGCGCAGCTCGCCGTAGTCCAGGTCGGCCATGTGGGTGCAGACGCTGTTGAGGAAGTGGCGGTCGTGGGAAATGATGATCATGGTGCTGTTACGCGCCGTGAGGATCGTTTCCAGCCAGCGGATGGTGTTGATGTCCAGGTGGTTGGTCGGTTCGTCGAGCAACAGCACGTCCGGGTCCGAGAACAGCGCCTGGGCCAACAGCACACGCAGCTTCCAGCCGGGCGCCACTTCGCTCATCGGGCCGAAGTGCTGCTCCAGCGGAATACCCAGGCCCAGCAGCAGTTCGCCAGCGCGGGATTCGGCGGTGTAGCCGTCCATTTCGGCGAATTCGGTTTCCAGCTCGGCGACGGCCATGCCGTCTTCTTCGGTCATTTCCGGCAGCGAGTAGATACGGTCACGCTCGGCCTTGACCTTCCACAGCTGGCCATGGCCCATGATCACCGTGTCGATGACGGTGAATTGCTCGTAGGCGAACTGGTCCTGGCGCAGCTTGCCCAGGCGGGTGTTCGGCTCGAGCATGACCTGGCCACCAGACGGCTCCAGGTCACCGCCGAGGATCTTCATGAAGGTCGACTTGCCGCAACCGTTGGCGCCGATCAGGCCGTAGCGGTTGCCGTTGTTGAATTTGACGGAAACGTTTTCAAACAGCGGCTTGGAGCCGAACTGCATGGTGATGTTAGCGGTGGAGATCAAGGAGCTTACCTATCAATAACTTACGTGGCTTCTTCGCAGCTTGGGACCATTTTCGGACCAATTTGGAGCTTTTCCAGCTCCTGCCAGTCGTTGGACGAGTTAATCCAGCGCGCATGAGTCGATAAGAGCATCTGCACGCTATGCCCGAGCTGTTGGGCGATAAATGCGGGGTTGAGACCAGACATTGAGCATATTGTCGCATAGGTGTGACGGCAGTTGTATGGGGAGCGACGCGTGATCCCCAATTCATTCAGCACTGGCACCCACTGTTTATGCAGATCGGCAGGCAATCAGCTCGACGGGGTTCTTTGCTAGCAGGCCTTCCCGGGTGGCTGCAGTCAGGATGGTGGACAGCCTGGTGATCGCGTTGCGCTTTACGCTGGATGATGTCCATTCGGTTTTGGCGAAGACGCGGCGCAGCAGATTGGTCTTGGAATATCGCCAGCCGTCAGGCATGCGCTGTACCTGTGGGAGCCGCGCTTGCCGGCGATGGGCAGCAACGCGGCCCCGGTTACAGATGTCCGCTATGGGGTCGATAGCGGACATTTGGCGATACAAGAAGCGCTACCAGTTTTTTGATACGACTGATGGGGAATAGAGTGGGAGCGGAGGAGTGTTGAACCCAGTGAAATCACCCTACAACGCCTTGCATCAACATTGCGTGATGTCGTAAATTTCCAGGTCCTGTCAGCCCTGCCTATGTCCAGGGCTGACGCTGAAGCCCAACAATGTGTTGGGTTTTTTCGTTTTTAGCGACAGGAACATTTCTCCAAGGCGTGCCAACTGTTGCGATTCATCAAGAAGAAGTTCTCCCGAGCGCTGCGAAAGTGGCTCGTCTACCTCACGGTTGCAGGCCTGGCGGGCAATTCCAGTCGGTTGTTCGATCACCTTTCGCTGTGGAAGCCATGGCGCTTGGCCAAGGGCGTGGCCGCCTACCTCATGGCGCCTTGATGCGTTGTTTCGCCGTGCGCCCAGGGGCTGATCGCTCGGTCAGTCTGTTCGCAGCATGGGGAACAGTTCTTCTGGATCGCGTGAACCGGCGTTCATCGTCTCGCACGCTCCAGCGGCCTGCGACCGGTTGACGAAGCCACGCTTGAGCCTTTGCTTCTGCTGGTTGTCATAGATGTCAAAACCGCCCGAGGTGGTGGCGGCGAAGAAGCGGTTGCCGATTTGAAAGGTTTCACCCTCTATCGGTACAGCTGGGACGATCACAAATCTCGGTTGCATGTTCATTGGCCTCCCCAGGCAGACGTCTAAGTATTGGCCCGCAACAGGAAGACCACAATATGACTCATCGAGACGATTCAGTGGCGTGTTGTGTCACGGCTGTGTTGCATGAGCGGCCTGTCATATGAGCGCAGCCGGCGCGGATGTTGGAATGGGAATTGCTTTTCTCCTGGGACACTGAACCCGCGGAGAACGCAAAAATGACTCAGGATGACCGCTATTACATGATTTTCGTGGTGGCAGCTGTGCTGATCCTGGATTTGGGGGCCACGTTGGTGTTCCTCAAGGCTATCGCCTGAACCCGATAGTGGGCTTGGGGGTACGCGAAACTGGGGCCATTCACCGTTAATGGCCCTGGGCATCCCGGCGGAGATATAGCAAACAAACCTATTGCCCGGCTGACTTGGGCAGTAACATGGGCGGACGAAAACAAAAAAAGGGCAAGCTGCTTGGCAACACTTTCCTACGTTCGCGATGGGGCAGCAGGAGTGTGTCGGGTGAAGAGTTCAAGATCGCTGGCAGGCGCCGTTCTGGTGTCCGGGTTTGCGTCATTGCTGTTGGCAGGTTGTGCACAAAATCGTGATGTGCGTGACGGCCATGACTATACTTCGGGCACTACCGCGCAAAGCCCACCTGCCTATCTGGGGTGCGTCAAAGGCGAACTTCAAGGCAATGTGAAAACCTATGAAGTTCAGGGTGAAAACTCGGTCAAGCTGTTCATCGAAAGTACAGACCCCAGCCAGGCAGAGGGGCTTGTCGAGCTGCGAGGTGCGGGAAGCCAGCACCAGTTCACGGCCTATCAGCGCGATGCCTGGTACGACCATGGCAGATTGCTGGATGCGGCGCTGATGTGTTCGAAAGCATGATCAACTGACCCTCCGAGGAAAAAGCCCGCCTTTTGAGAGCGGGCTTTTTTGCGTGCCTGCCGGGGTGCCGTTGGGGGCGATGGTGTGGGTGCAGGGCTTCTTTTGCATTTACCGGCCATGCCCGCAATAATCCACGCATTTGGACGGAGCACTCCGGGTGGAAGCAAGAAGCGTTGTTGCCGAAATGTTCATTGGGATCCCGACGCATTTCTGGGTATTGCCGGTTGCTGGCCTGGTCGCCTTTTACGGGCTGAAGTGGGCTGGCACGTCCAGTGATCGCGCTACCTTGCTGCGCGCTGGGACTTACATGTTGCTGGTAGCACTGGCGGTGTTGCCAAATGGGTTCTATGCAATGTTCCCCCCAGCGCCTGATCCTGACGTGCTGTTGAATCATGCGCCGCTACCCAATTATGCCGGCCGTTTCTATCTGGATGCGTTCTACGTATTTAGCGGTTGGGCGCTGAGCAAGGTGGTAAAGCTCAAGTACAGCTAAAAAGTCGGAGGCGGGTCGCCGCCAGAATTGCCCTGGCTCGAAATGGACTCAACTACTGTAATCAGTTGGGGCGCCTTCGATGTCGTCGATCCTTGCGGCGACAGCACGCAACTCTCCCGCAACGGCATCGATGGAAGTGATGTGCGCTGTGACCTCGGGGTCTGCTTGCGAGGTGCCTCTCGCCTGCATGAACTTGACGTGTCCGCTCATGCTTTGACTGAGTTGATCGAGGTGGTCGGCTGTTCTGACCAGGTCAGACTTGATGCTGTGAAGCGTTTCCATGGCGTGAACGGCTTTCCTTGATAGTTGCTTCCGGGCCTGTGAGGATCGCCGCAGGTCAGGGTCGTGTGCAACTACTTTGTAAAAGCCGTGACCCGGGTCAAGCAACAGCCGGCAGGTGGCGCCTTGCGGCTCGGAAGACGCAGGGCACGATGTCTGGGTTGGACAGGTTCATTTGTTATCGGTTACATGAAGAACGGAGCCCTGCTGATCCGTCCCTAATAACCCGCTGGATGGCGAGTTCCCCCCTTGACGTTCGCCAAGCGCCACAGCAGGTGTACGGAAGATAGCACGGTCATTTTCCCCCGTAATAATGCTGATGAGCTTTCCATTCTGATAAAAAAACCGCGTACGCTGGGCATCCTTTTGCATGCCTGTGTCTCCTGCCGAAGTCATGGGTATCGCCACTTTCTCAGCCTTCACCCGGCGCCGCCACTGGCAGAAATATCAGGTGCTGCACTACAGGCGAGGCAAAGGCTAGCCCGGCAGTTGTTCGGGGTCGAAAAACAACGAAGCGACCAGCACGGCCGTGATCACGCCCAGTGCATCGGCAAGAAACAGCAGCAAGCCGCTGGTATCACCAGGCCCAAAGTGTTTACCCAGCGCAAAGTCGATGCCATAGGGGAACGCTGCGATCAACAGCAGCATCATGGCCAGCAGGCCAGAGCAGAGCTGCCTGTAGACCCTGCCGAATGCCAGGCCGTAAGCCCAGAACAGAAAAATGCAGCAGACGGCAAGTCCGGTCGAAGCCGCATATTGGGCGAGTATTTCCAACCACCACAGCATGGGATTCTCCTGGGCGAGAAGGGCGCTGATCGTTCCCCATGAACAACCCGCCCGGCACTGTCGCTGCCTGTTGCTCATCAGAAGCAGCGCAGAGTGGATTCGTTCCTTGAGTTCAATTAAATATTTATCGGCAGGGTGCAGTTGACAGGGATGGTTGTGGTCTTGGTGTCGTCGACTTGTTGTCGTTCTGTCAACCGGGCGGGCGGGTCTGCAAGACTTTGGTTCATTGGTATATGGGCGCACGTCTGGCTAGAATGCAGCGTATCCATAACGGCCAATTGCAAATGCCTATGTTTCGTACCTTTCTCGCTTTTGCGTTAGTTGCCGGGCTCACCGGTTGCGCAACGCCTGGTAAACCCACCGCCAGCAAGCTGACGCACAAATCGCCGCAACAATACGCCGCCTGTGTACTGCCCAAGTGGCAGGCGCTGGCGCCCCAGGCCACGCAAAAGTCGATTGCCCACGGCTACCGGCTGACAGCGCCCAGTGCCGTGGCAAGCGATGATGTGCTGGACGTCATCGACTCCCACGACGGCAGCCGTGCGACGTTCTACAAAGGCAGTTTCCTGTCGGGCGACAAGCTGCGCCAGGCTGCAAGGGAATGCCTGGACTGACTCAGTAACCCGAGCCGCTCGATCCGCCCATGCTGGGCAGGCGGGCCGTGTGCTGGGTATAGCTCCACTCGGCGCAGCTCATGAACGCGGTGGTGTCCACCTTGCTCAGGGAACCGAGTGCTACCGGGCCTGCATCACCCGATATCACCCCGCTTGTTCATCTGCTCACAGCGCAACTGCGCGTCCGTCTTGCTCGAGTAGCTGGGTTTGAGCCTTTCCTTGGCGTGGTTGTCGTAAATGTCGAATCCCCCGCAGACGGTAGCGGCGTAATACCGGCCCGCCACGCGAAACGACTCCTTCTCGATGGGCACAGCCGGAACGATAACGAATCTTGGTTGCATGTTTCGTGCCTCCCCAGGCAGAGACCTAAGTATTAGTCGTGCCATGGATAAGCATCAAGCAGGCTCATCAATAATTGACGGTTCAGCGCGTTCCGTGTCGACGTACGATGTTGCACACCCAACGGTGGTCGCAACGATAGGGCGCGCGGATGAAGGCGAGGTCGGCGATACGCCTTGCACCCTGGGCCCTCAGCGCCTGGGTCAGTTGAGCGAGAGTCTCTGCTTCGATGGTCATGGTTCACCTCGTCAGATTGGCTGCGTTCAAGCATCTGGACCCGTACAAACACTGCAGGGCTCAGTTCTGTTCCGGCTAATCACAAGGTCATAACGGCCGCTGTCATCAAATGCTAATCCGCTGTCGTCCGATGCGAAGCACCCCGCTTGCCAAGGGCATAAAGTCCAGTCACCCAGCACTGACGCCTGGCGTCCAGATCGATGATTGGAGAGACAAGCATGTCCAAAGTCGTACGTTTCCATCAGACCGGTGGCCCCGAGGTACTGCGCTACGAGGACGCCGAGGTCGGCGACCCGGGTCCGGGGCAAGTGCGCTTGCGCCAGGTAGCGGTGGGCCTGAACTACGCCGATACCTACTTCCGCAACGGCACCTACCCGATTCCGCTGCCCAATGGCATTGGCGTGGAAGCCTCGGGCGTGGTCGAGGCGCTGGGTGCGGGCGTGACGCAAGTCGAGGTGGGTGACCGGGTGACCTACACCGGGTTCCTGAATACCCTGGGTGCCTACTGCACCGAGCGCCTGGTGCCCGCCGCTGCGCTGATCAAGCTGCCGGAAACCATCGCCTTCGAGACGGCCGCCGCCATGACCATGCGCGGCCTTACGGCAGCCTACCTGCTGCGCCGGCTGTATGACTTCAAACCCGGTGACAGCGTACTGCTGCATGCTGCCGCTGGCGGCGTAGGCCTGATCGTCGCGCAGTGGGCGCGGTTGCTGGGGCTGAACGTGATCGGCACCGTCTCTACCGAGGCCAAGGCCGAGGTGGCGCGCGCCCATGGTTGCAACCACGTCATCGACTACAGCTTCGAAGACGTGGCCAGTCGCGTGCGCGAACTGACCGATGGGGCAGGGGTCAACGTGGTGTTCGACAGTGTCGGCAGGAACACCTTCAGCGGCTCGCTGGATTCGCTCAAGCGCCGCGGCCTTATGGTCTGCGTTGGCACCGCGTCGGGCAGCATCGCGCCGTTCGACCCGCAGTTGCTGGCGATCAAGGGCTCGCTGCAGCTGACCCGGCCGGCCCTGGCCGATTTCATCGCCGACCCGGCAGAAAAGGCCGACCTGGCGGGCGAGTTGTTCGACCATGTCAGCAGCGGCCGCATTCGTATCGAAATCAACCAGCACTACGCCTTGCAGGATGCGGTTCAGGCGCACCGCGACCTTGAAGCCCGCAGGACCACCGGCTCGTCGATCTTCGTCATCTGAAGAGGGCAACTGCATGCACATCGAACAACTGACCTGCGCGATCGGGGCCGAGGTGAGGGGTGTCAACCTGGCCGACGCGATCCATGACGACGACCTGTTCGCCCAGCTACGCCAGCAGTTGCTCCAGCACCGTGTGCTGTTCCTGCGCGACCAGCACTTCAGTCGCGCCGAGCATGTGGCCTTCGCCCGTCGCTTCGGCGAACTGGAGGATCACCCGGTTGCCGGCAGCGACCCTGAACACCCGGGCCTGGTGCGGATCTACAAGCGCCCGGATCAGCCCAACGACCGCTATGAAAATGCCTGGCATACCGACGCCACCTGGCGCGATTCACCGCCCATGGGCTGCGTTCTTCGCTGTATCGAATGCCCACCGGTGGGTGGCGACACCTTGTGGGCGAACATGGTCCTGGCCTTTGCCAACCTGCCCGCCGATGTGAAAGCCAGGATCGAAGGCCTGCGGGCCCGCCACAGCATCGAAGCCAGCTTCGGCGCCGCCATGCCGATGGAAAAGCGCCTGGCGCTCAGGGCGCAGTTTCCGGATGCCGAGCACCCGGTAGTACGCACCCACCCGGATACCGGTGAGCAGGTGCTGTTCGTCAACGCCTTCACCACCCATTTCAGCAACTACCACACCCCGCAGCGGGTGCGCTTTGGCCAGGATGCCAACCCCGGCGCCAGCGACCTGCTGCGCTACCTGCTCAGCCAGGCTTACCTGCCCGAGTACCAGGTGCGCTGGCGCTGGAAGCCCAACAGCGTAGCCATCTGGGACAACCGCAGTACCCAGCACTACGCGGTCATGGACTACCCGCCGTGCCACCGCAAGATGGAGCGCGCCGGCATCCAGGGCAGCCCCACGTTTTAAGCCTGCTGCCGCCATTGGCGGCAACCGCACAATAACAATAGCGAGGACTACAGCATGCAATTCTTCGACGATTCGTTGCACCCGGAAAACATGGAAAAGGTGGTAATCACCGTGGCCCCCTATGGCCCGGAGTGGATGCCCGAAGATTTCCCTGAAGACATTCCGCTGACCATGGACGAGCAGGTGCAGAAGGCCGTCGACTGCTTCGAGGCAGGCGCTACCGTGCTGCACCTGCACGTGCGTGAGCTGGATGGCAAAGGCTCCAAACGGCTGTCCAAATTCAATGAGCTGATCGCCGGGGTGCGCGAAGCGGTGCCGGACATGATCATCCAGGTCGGCGGCTCGATTTCCTTCGCCCCGGAAGGCGAAGGCGAGGCCGCCAAATGGCTGTCGGACGACACCCGGCACATGCTCGCCGAACTGACGCCGCGGCCCGATCAGGTGACCGTGGCCATCAACACCACGCAGATGAACATCATGGAGTTGCTGTACCCGCAGTACCTCGAAGGCACCTCGCTGGCCAGCCCGGCGATCCACGCCGCCTACAGCGAGATGACCGTACCGGCCGGCCCGGCCTGGGTCCGCGAGCATTTGCGCCGCCTGCAGGCCAGCAACATCCAGCCGCACTTTCAGCTGACCGGCATGCATGCCCTGGAAACGCTTGAGCGCATCGTCCGTCGCGGCGACTACATGGGCCCGCTGAACCTGACCTGGATCGGTATTGGTGGCGGCTTCGATGGCCCCAACCCGTTCAACTTCTTCAACTTCATCCACCGTGCGCCAGACGGCTGCACCCTGACTGCCGAATCGCTGCTGAAGAACGTCCTGCCGTTCAACACCATGGCCTTGGCCATGGGCTTGCACCCGCGCTGCGGCAACGAAGACACCATCATCGACCAACACGGCAAGCGCTTCACCTCGGTGCAGCAGATCCAGCAGACCGTGCGCGTGGCCCACGAACTGGGCCGTGAGATTGCCAACGGCAAAGAGGCCCGCGCCATTTACCGTATCGGGCAGCAGTACCACAGCGTCGAGCAGACCCTCGAACGCAACGGCATGGCACCCAACCGCCAGCCCGGTGAGAAAGGCGTGCCGCAGCGTACCTGACGAAGCACGCCCTGGCGCTTCGCGGGCACGCCCGCGAAGAAGCCCCAAGCGCAACATCAGTTCTGGCTGTTACCTATAACAACAAAAGCGACATTCAAGTCCCACTCCCAAGGAGGCAACATGGCCACCTACCTCGCCAGTGCCGAAGATTGCGCTACCGAAACCGCCCACAGCGTGCCCCGACGTTATGCCTGGGTGGTTTTCGCGCTGACCTTCGGCCTGTTGATCTCCGACTACATGTCGCGTCAGGTACTCAACGCGGTGTTCCCGCTGCTCAAAGCCGAATGGGCGCTGACCGACGGCCAGCTCGGCCTGCTCAGCGGCATTGTTGCGCTGATGGTCGGCCTCTTGACCTTCCCGCTGTCGCTGCTCGCCGACCGGTTCGGCCGGGTGCGCAGCCTGGTGCTGATGGCCGTGCTGTGGAGCCTGGCGACCCTCGGGTGCGCCCTGGCAGAAAACTACCCGCAGATGTTCATCGCACGCTTCCTGGTCGGCGTCGGCGAGGCAGCCTACGGCAGTGTCGGCATTGCCGTGGTAGTAGCGGTGTTTCCTCGCGACATGCGCTCGACGTTGGCCGGTGCCTTTATGGCCGGCGGGATGTTCGGCTCGGTGCTGGGCATGGCCTTGGGCGGCGCATTGGCGCAGCATCTGGGCTGGCGTTGGGCGTTCGCCGGCATGGCCCTGTTCGGGCTGGTGCTGGCCATGCTGTATCCACTGATCGTCAAGGAAGCACGCATTGCGCCTGGCTGTGCGCAACGCCAGCAAGGCAAGCCCAGCCACCCGCTGCGAAGCTTGTACGGCAGCCGCTCGGTCATTGCCGCCTACGTCGGCAGCGGCCTGCAGCTGTTCGTCGGTGGGACACTGATCGTCTGGATGCCCAGTTACCTGAACCGCTATTACGCCATGGGCACCGACCGGGCGGGGGCTATCGCCGCAGTCATCGTGCTGTGCAGTGGCATCGGCATGATTCTCTGCGCCATGCTTTGCGACCGCCTCGGGCGCCAGCGCCCGGACCGCAAGATCAGCCTGGCGATTGCCTACTGCCTGGGCAGCTGCGTGCTGCTGAGCATCGCCTTCGCGCTGCCAGTCGGCACTGCGCAACTGCTGTTGATCTGCCTGGGCATGATGATCGCCGCCGGCACCAACGGCCCTTCCAGCGCCATGGTCGCCAACCTGACCCATGCCGCAGTGCATGGCACGGCATTCGCCACCCTGACCCTGGCCAACAACCTGCTGGGCCTGGCCACCGGGCCATTGATCACTGGCCGGCTGTCGGACCACATCGGCCTGCAGGCTGCGCTCCAGCTGGTGCCGCTGGCAAGCATCGCTGCGGCGGCGGTGTTCTTTGCCGCCAAACGTCACTACCACCGCGACATGGAACGTCTGCAACTCAGGAGTTGAACACGTGAAACAGCTGTTGTCTGTCGAGGTATTTTTCGATTTCGTCTGCCCCTGGTGCCTGATTGGCCAACGACACCTGCAAGCGGCCTTGCTGCTGCTGCAGCGCAGCTACCCCGGGCAACAGGTGCAGTTGCACTGGCGGGGCGTGCAGTTGCTGCCGGGGCTGCCCGCCAAGGGGCTGCCTTTCACTACCTTCTACCGGCAGCGCCTGGGCAGCGAGCAAGCGGTACGCGAGCGCCAGGCCCAGGTGCGTGAAGCGGCCCGAGTGGTCGGTGAGGATATCGATTTTTCGCGTATCAAGCGCATGCCCAACACCGGCAATGCCCACCGCCTGGTGCAACGGGCCGCCAGCGTGCTCAGCCCAAGGCAGCTGGAAGACTTGCTGGCACGCCTGTTCATTGCCTACTTCCACCAGGGTCGCGACCTGGGCGACAGCGCCACCTTGCTGGCTATCGCCCAAGGCTGCGGGCTGGAAGCCGCGCAGATCATCGACTGTGTGCGTGACGATGGCAGCCCGTTTCTCGCCGGGGCAGGGCGTGCCGGCAGCGCGGTGCCATGCTACCGCTTCAACCAGAGGCCATTGATTGCCGGGCTGCAGCCGGCCGAGGCGCTGTTTGCAGGCATGTCCGCAGCGTTGCATGAGGCGCAGCAGGCATGAGCCGACGCATCCGACTGCTCCCCACGCAGGTACCGGCGCGCGGTGCGCGCGTGTTACTCGCCTGCGAGGGCCGCAGCATCGCCTTGTTCAATGTGGCCGACTCACTCTACGCCATCGCCGACAGTTGTCCGCACCAGGGCGCGTCCTTGTGCGGCGGGCGCCTGGAAGGCCGGGTGATCCAGTGTTGCGCGCATGGGCTGCGGTTTGACCTGGCCAGTGGGTACCTGGTCAATTCCACGGCGCTCAGGGTTGTCAGTTACCCCGTGGAGCGCGAGGGTGACGAGGTGTTCATCTGCGTCGACAGCGAATAGTCCGCAAAGCCGATGGCGCCAGATTCCCCTGGCGCCAGCAAGCCCGCTTCAAACGCCCGGTGGCCTTGACGCAAGTGGGTCACTGTTCTGCATGCGCCAACTGGCTGGCGGCATGCCGAACTGGGCGATGAACCAGCGGGTGAACGAACTGGGCATCGAATAGCCGAGCATGTCGGCGATGCGCCCCAGCGAATAGTTGGGGTTTTCCAGGTAGCGCATCACCAGGTCGCGGCGCACGCTGTTGATCAGGTCCTTGAAGGTCAACCCGCTTTCTTCAAGCCGCCGCTGCAGGGTGCGCACGTTCATGCCCTGGGTCTGCGCCACTTGCTCGAGCGTGGCCCGCCCCATGGGCAGCAACAGGTAGATGGTCTTGCGCAGTTCCAGCTCCAGCGACGCTGGGCTGCCGGCCGGCAGGGTGTCCAGGTAGCGCCGTGCCAGGCGCGCCATGGCTTCGTTGGCCTGCGGGCTGGTGCTGTCAAGGTCGGCGGCGGGGCAGACGATACCGTTGAATTCGCTGCCAAACACCAGTGTGCAGCCAAAGATGCGTCGGTGAATGGCCAGGTCGGCAGGGGCGGCATGGGTGAAATTGGCGCTGATCGGGTGCCACTGGCCGCCCAGCAGGGCCGCGCACAGACGCATCATCACGCCAATCGCCAGCTCGGTTGCCTGGCGGCTACAAGGCGCTCGCTCGTTGATCACCTCTTCGCGGATGACCACGGTCTTGCCGGCTTCCTCGATGTGAATGGCCAGGGCGTCATTGAGCAGGTGGCGGTACTGCACGATGACCTGCAGGGCGTCGCGCAGATTACGTTGGTGACTGAGCAGCAGGCTGATTTCACCGAAGTCCGACAGCTGGCGCAACTCGGCCATGCGCAAGCCGAAACTTTCACACTGGCTGGCTTTGGCAGAGGCCTCCAGCAAGCTGATGACGCTAGCGACCGGAATGCGCCGGTCGGGGTCGTCAAGCAACGCTGCACCAAGGCCAACCTGTGCCAGCAGCGCATTCGGGTTGAGCCCCAGGTGGCGGGATACCTCCAGGTAGTTGGTCAAGCTGGCAGCACGGACTAAAGCGGGCATTTTTATTGTTTTCCATGCGGTTTTTTTTGTAGTTGGCTGGGCCGACATGCAGTTCGCTTTTTTATAGCGTGCGTGTCATGAATTGAAAAGCAAAGTGCTGTCGGGGCCTTGTCATCAAATGAAAAGTGCCTGACGCCCAATGTGAAGCACTCGGGGGAGGGGCTGTTTACTGTGAACCTCAAGCGACATACCCGCACACGAGGTTCACCGTGGAAAAACTGCAAACCACTGCCACCGTGCTGATCGTTCCAGGCTTGCGTGACCATGTCGCCGAGCATTGGCAAACCCTGCTCGCCAGCCGCCTGGCCAAGGTGCGTAGCGTGCCGCCGCTGCAGGTTGACGGGCTTTGCTGCAACGCCCGGGTCGAAGCGATCCAGCGCGAGCTGGAACAGATTGATGGCCCGGTGCTGCTGGTGGCCCACAGTGCCGGCGTGTTGATGGTCGCGCATTGGGCGGCGCGCTACCGACGCCCCATCAAGGGCGCCTTGCTGGCAGCGCCACCAGACCTCGACGCTGATTGGCCAGCGCATTACCCCAGCCCGTCCAGCCTGGCAGAAAAGGGCTGGTCACCGTTGCCGCCAATGCCGCTGCCGTTCCCCAGCATCGTTGCGGCCAGCAGCAATGACCCCCTGGCCTCCTACGCCGCCGCCGCCGTACTGGCCGGTCGGTGGGGTAGTGAGCTGGTCAACCTGGGCGCCGTGGGCCACCTCAACCCGGCCTCCGGTTTCGGCCCTTGGCCGTTGGCCGAAGCGCTGATCCGCCGAATGGACAGTGCCCACCTGTAATAGTGCATGGACGCCCCAACCACGCCCGCGCAAGACGGGCTGGTTAAAAAACAATAACAATACGTGGAGCCATCGTAATGCCTGAACACCGCATTCACCGCGCCGTGAAGCCACAGCGCTGCCTGTTCGCCTGCGCCATCGGCTTGCTTGCGCTACCCGCCGCGCAGGCTTTCGAAGTCGATACTGGCAATGAAAGCTGGGCAGTGCGCTTCGACAATACCGTCAAATACAACTACGGCGTGCGTACCGAAAGTGCCGATAAGCGCATGCTGGGCACGCCCAACAGCAACGACGGCGACTACAACTTTCGCAAGGCCGGCAGCACTATCAGCAACCGGGTCGATCTGCTGACCGAACTGGACGTGGTGTACCACGGCAATACCGGGCTGCGCGTCAGCACCGCCAGCTGGTACGACAAGGCCTATGACAACGCCGGTTCCAACAGCAACCCGTTCGTCAATGGCAACGGCGACCAGTCGGGCATCAACCCCAGTCTCAACGGCCTGCCGGGTACCGGCGTGCCACTTGGCAGCCCGCACCTGAGCAATTATGCCCAACGCTACTACAGTGGCCCGTCGGGCGAAGTGCTGGATGCCTTCGTATTCATCAGCCGTGACGTGGGTGAGGCTTCGCAGGTCAGCGCCAAACTCGGCCAGCACAATCTGTTCTGGGGGGAAACGCTGCTCAACCCGGTGCACTCGCTGAGCTATGGTCAGTCCGGTCTGGACCTGGCCAAGCTGGCCGCCTCGCCGGGCACCGAGGCCAAGGAACTGTTCGTACCGCGTAACCAGCTGTCGACCTCCTTTCTGGTCAACGCTGAACTGAGCGTGGCTGCGCAGTACTTCTTCGACTGGGACGCCGCTCGCCTGCCTGAGGCTGGTACCTACTATGGTGGCGCGGATGTGGTAGGCGAGGGTGCGCAGAGCTTCCTGCTGGGGCACACCGGGACACCGGGGCTTATTCCGGTGCGCGGGGCGTTGACCACCCTTCGCCGTGGCCACGACCTGACGCCGGGCAAGCGCGGCGATTGGGGCGTCATGGCCAAATGGGCACCGGACTGGCTGGGTGGCACCCTTGGTTTCTACTACCGCAAGACCTCGGAAATCCTGCCCCAGGCCTGGCTCGACGCGCGCGGCATGAGCGTTGCCAACGGCCCGTTCGGCAACCCGCCGGGCAGCCGCCAAGGCGCGGTAGGCAACCTGTACAACTCGCTGCAGAGCCCGACCTACCAGTTCGCCTATGCCGACAACATCGATATCTATGGCCTGAGCCTTTCCAGGGATGTCGGCGGTATCAGCGTCGGCAGTGACCTGAACATCCGCCACAACATGCCGTTGGCGAGTATCCCGGCAATCGTCAGCGCGCCTGGCCAGGGCGGCCTGGGCGGCGGTTTCGGCCTGCTGCCCGCGCGCTTGCCCAGCAGCGGTGTGGTCTACGACGTGCCCAGGGATGGCGACAGCCTGAGTGCTACCGGCGACACGCTGCACTTCACCGTCAACGGCCTGATGACCATTGGCGACACACCGCTGTTCGACGCGGCAACCCTGCTGGGCGAGCTGTTCTACAGCAACCTGCTCAAGCTCGATAGCCACAATCAGGCTTTGTACAAGGGCAAGAGCAGCTATCGCGGCCTGGACAAGGCTACACGGGACAACTGGGGTATCGCCGTCAACTTCACCCCCACCTGGTATCAGGTGCTGCCGGGCATGGACCTGAGCCTGCCGCTGTCGATCAACGTGGGCATCGACGGTGTGTCGCCGGTGCAAGGCGGTGGCGCCGAGAACACTGGCAACTATGCGCTGGGCCTGAGCGCGGCCATCTACAACCAGTACTTCGTCGACCTCAAGTACGTCGACAGCTTCGGTCAGGCCAAGGCTTGCAAGGACGGCCAGACCGACGGCAGCACCCCCAACGCCCTGGATAGCGAACAGGATTACACCTGCTACGGCGGCGGCTACGCCTCCTTCTCCGGCGGTGGTGCCACCACCGAGGACCGCGGGGCCCTGTACCTGACCGTCAAGACGACCTTCTGAGTCATGTTTCCTAACGCCCATACAGGAAGACAACCATCATGAACTTCGTACCAACCCTGCTGGCCTCGTGCCTGTCACTGGCCGCCCTGAGCACTGCCCAGGCCGCTGTGTCCCCCGACCAGGCCGCACGCCTGGGCACCAGCCTGACCGCCATCGGCGCGGAAAAAGCCGGTAACGCCGATGGCTCGATCCCGGCCTACCAGGGCGGCCTGCTGACCCCGCCCGCCGGCTACCAGAGCGGCGCCAGCATGCGTCCCGACCCGTTTGCCAGCGACAAGCCGCTGCTGGTCATCGATGGCAACAACGCCGCGCAGTACAAGGACCAGCTCACCGCCACCACCCTGGAGCTGCTCAAGCGCTACCCCAGCTACCGTGTGGATGTGTTCCCGACCCACCGTAGCGTGGCGTTGCCCCAGGCGGTGCTCGACAACACCCGTAAAAACGCCACCGGTGCCCACAGCCAGGAAGGCGGTAGTGCAGTCGACAATGTGCTACCCGGCATCCCGTTCCCTATCCCGCAGAACGGTGCCGAAGCGATGTGGAACTTCCTGCTGCGCTACCAAGGCGTAAGCATGACTGCCAAATACGACTCATGGAACGTCGATGCTGCCGGCAAGCCCACGTTGTCGACCACCGGCCAGGCCAACATCAGTTACCCGATATACGAAGACATGAACAAGCCGATTGGCGCCAAGGACACCTACTACCAGATGAAACTGGTGTACACCGGGCCCGCGCGCCGTGCCGGCGAAGCCATGATGTTGCGTGATGCCGCCAACCCGCTGGTGCAGCCGCGCAGTGCCTGGCAGTACCTGCCGGGCCAGCGCCGGGTCAAGCTGGCACCCAACCTGGCATACGACACGCCCAACCCGGGCACTTCGGGCTCGGGTACCTACGATGACGTGTTCGTCTTCAACGGGGCGCTGGACCGCTACGACTGGACCCTGGTCGGCAAGCAGGAAATGTATGTGCCGTACAACACCTACCAGCTCACCTACAACACCGACGTCAGGCAACTGACCACGCCCAACCATCTGGCGCCGCAGTTCGTACGCTGGGAGAAGCACCGCGTGTGGGTTGTGGAGGGCAAGCTGAAGGACGGCGCACGGCACATCTACCACAAGCGCCGCTTCTACCTCGACGAAGACAGCTGGATCGCTTTGGCTTCGGACCAGTACGACGCCCGTGGCCAGCTGTACCGCGGGTCGTTCGCCTTCCTCACGCAGAGCTACGACAAGCAGACCCCGGATGCCACCCCGTTCATGATCCATGACCTGATCGGTGGCACCTATAACCTCAATGGCGTGGTCGGCGCCTATGGCGGCATCCGCTACATCGACCCGCTGTCGAAGACCCAATGGTCGCCCGAGTCGCTGGCCGGCAATGGCATTCGCTGAACCATGGAGCAGAGGTGGCCAATGTCTGTCTTCAAACGCTGCAGCGCACTGATGCTGGCCATGGCTGCGCTGCACGGCGCAGCCATGGCGGCGCCCTTTGCCGACGTGCTGGATGTGCCCGCCATGCCCAGCGCGCTGGTCGCCAGCAGCGCCTTGCGCGATGTGACCCTGGCCGGGCAGCGCCTGGTCGCGGTGGGCCCGCGCGGGCACATCCTGTACTCCGATGACCACGGCGCTCACTGGCAACAGGCCGAGGTGCCGGTCAGCGCTGACCTCAACGCCGTGAGTTTCGCTACGCCCGAACTGGGGTGGGCGGTCGGCCACGAGGGTGTGGTGCTGCACAGCCGCGATGGTGGTGGGCACTGGCAGCGGCAGCTGGACGGCCGCGCGCTGGCCGAACAGCTGCCGGCTGCGAGTGCCGACAATGCCTTGCTCGACGTGTGGTTCAGCGATGCCCGCAATGGTTACGCGGTGGGCGTGTTCAACCTGCTATTGCGCACCACTGACGGTGGCGCGCACTGGCAGCCGTGGCTGGACCACAGCGACAACCCGCAAGGTCTGCACCTGACCAGCCTGGCGGCGGTGGGTGACGACCTGTACATCACTGGCGAACAGGGCTTGCTGCTGAAATGGGACGGCAAGCGCTTCAGCCGCATTGCCACACCCTACGCCGGCACGCTGTTCGGCGCTGTCGGCAAGCGCGGCGTATTGCTGGTCTATGGCCTGCGTGGTCACGCCTATCGCAGCACGGATGGCGGCCGGCAATGGCAGCCGGTCTCCACCGGCGTGAACAGCAGCCTTACCGCTGCCGGCATCGACCGTGACGGGCAGCTGTGGCTGGCCAGCCAGGCCGGCGAGCTATTGCTTAGCCAGGATGACGGCGCCAGTTTCAGCCCGGTGCCGCAAAGCGCCCGCAGCCCGGTGACCGCGCTCACCACCGATGCAGGCAACGGCCTGGTGCTGGTGGGCGAGCGGGGCGTACGCAACCAGGCCGGTAATCCCCCGTCGCACCCATAACAAGAGAAGACCCTGATGGCCGCTACCCGCCAAGATACCCTGCCGGTAATTCGCAACCTCGCTGACTTCGACCCGCGTTCGGGCAACGGCCTGGAGCGCCTGGTGTTCAATCACCGCCTGGCGTTCCTGCTGTGCATGCTGCTGGCTACCCTGGTGCTGGGCTTCATGGCCCTGACCCGTCTGGAGCTGCGGCCCGGTTTCGACAAGATGCTGCCGCAGAGCCACCCGTATATCCACAACTACCTGGAAAACCGCGCCTCGTTGCGCGGCCTGGGCAACGCGGTGCGGGTGGTGGTGGAGAACACCCAAGGCGATATTTTCGATCCGGGCTACCTACAGACCCTGCGCCACATCAACGACGAGCTGTTTCTCAGCCAGGGCGTGGACCGCGCCTGGGTCAAGTCGCTGTGGAGCCCCGCCGTGCGCTGGACCGAAGTCACCGAAGAAGGCTTCCAGGGTGGCCCGGTCATGCCCGACAGTTACCAGGGTGCGAGGGCAGACATCGAGCAACTGCGCCAGAACATCGAACGCGCCAACATTGTCGGCAGCCTGGTCGCGCGTGACTTCAGGTCGAGCATGCTGATCGTGCCGCTGCTCGACCAGGACTCGGCCACTGGCAAGGGGCTGGACTACCACGCCTTCGCGCAGAAGCTCGAGCAGTTGCGCGCCCGTTACGAGGCCAGCGGCCAGTATCGTATCCATGTCATCGGCTTTGCCAAGCTGATGGGCGACCTGATCGACGGCTTGATCGAGGTGATGGCGTTCTTCGCCCTGGCGGTGCTCACCAGCCTGCTGATCATCTACTGCTATACCCGCTGCCTGCGCAGCACCTTGCTGGTGGTGCTGTGCTCGCTGACTGCGGTGGTGTGGCAGCTGGGCATCGTCGCCTGGCTGGGCTATGCCATCGACCCGTATTCGATCCTGGTGCCGTTCCTGATCTTTGCCATCGGTGTGTCCCATGCGGCGCAGAAGATGAATGGCATTCTTCAGGACATCGGCCGCGGCACCCACCGCCAGGTCGCAGCGCGCTACACCTTTCGCCGCCTGTTCCTGGCCGGGGTAACCGCGCTGCTGGCCGATGCCGTGGGCTTTGCCGTGCTGATGCTGATCGACATCCCGGTCATCCAGGACCTGGCGATTACTGCCAGTATTGGTGTGGCGGTGCTGATCTTCACGTCGTTGTTGCTGATGCCGGTGGCACTGTCCTATGTCGGTGTGGGCAGCACGGCTGCCGAGCGAGCTTTGGCTATCGATGCGCGCTGGGCCCTGCGCGGGGAAGGGCGCTTGCACAGTGGCGGCGCACCTCGGCGAGTCAATCCATGGGCGCTGCTTGAGCGCTTCACCGAGCGCAAATGGGCCAGCGCCGCTCTGCTGGTTGCCCTGGCGCTGGCGGCGCTGGGCACCTGGGGCAGCCTGCAACTGAAAATTGGCGACCTCGACAGCGGCGCCCCCGAGCTGCGGGCAAACTCACGCTACAACCTCGACAACGCCTTCATTACCGAACACTACGCGCTGTCCAGCGACACCTTCGCGGTCATGGTAAAGACCGCTGCAGAAGGCTGCCTGCAATACCGCACCCTGCTGCTCGCCGACCGCCTGGCGTGGGAGCTGCAACAGCTGCCGGGTGTACAGACCACCGTGTCGCTGGCCAATGCCGTGCGCCAGATCACCGCTGGTACCTACGAAGGCAACCCCCGCCTGAACAGCCTGCAACGCAACCAGGACGTGCTCAACTACGCGGCCCAGCAGGCCTCGGTCAACGCCCCGGAACTGTTCAACAACGACTGCTCGCTGATGCCGGTGATCGCCTACCTCAAGGATCACCGCGCCGACACCCTGGCGCAGGTGGCCGCAGCGGCCGAACGCTTTGCCGCCGCCAACAGCGGTGACGGGCAACAGTTCCTGCTGGCCGCCGGCAGTGCCGGTATCGAAGCCGCCACCAACGAGGTGGTCCGCGAGGCCAACCATCGCATGCTGTTGCTGGTGTACCTGGCGGTCACACTGTTCTGCCTGCTCACCTTCCGCAGTTGGCGCGCCACGTTGGTGGCGATATTGCCGCTCATGTTGACCTCGGTGCTGTGCGAGGCGCTGATGGTGGCCATGGGCATTGGCGTCAAGGTCGCCACCCTGCCAGTGATCGCACTGGGGGTGGGGATTGGCGTTGACTACGCGCTGTACCTGCTGAGCGTGCAACTGCACTACCAGCGCGCCGGCTTGAGCCTGGCCCAGGCCTACCAGAAGGCCTTGGCTTTCACCGGCCGGGTGGTGGGACTGGTCGGCATTACCCTGGCGGTGGGCGTGGTCGGCTGGGCCTGGTCGCCGATCAAGTTCCAGGCCGACATGGGCCTGCTGCTGACCTTCATGTTCCTGTGGAACATGCTCGGCGCGCTGGTGCTGATACCGGCGCTGTCGCACTTCCTCCTGCGCGGCCAGGGTGCCCCGGCGCCTGCCGAAGCCCAGGCCGCAACGCTTTCGCCAACCCCAAAAACCGAGTGTTCGCCTCATGTCTGATTACCTTCCGCCGCTGCGCGACATGGCTTTCCTGTTCAACGAAGTGTTCGACATCCCGGCCTGGTGGGCGCAAACGCCTGCGCTGGTCGAGCAGGTCGATGCTGACACCGCCCGGGCCGTGCTGGAACAGGCAGGCAAGCTGATTGCACAAAGGGTGGCGCCGCTCAACCGCAGCGGCGATGAGCAAGGCTGCCGCTGGGAAGCCGGCCAGGTTCATACCCCCGACGGCTTCGTCGACGCCTACCGGGCATTTGCCGATGACGGCTGGGTGGGCGTAGCCGGGGCTGCGGAGTACGGCGGCATGGGGATGCCGAAGGTTATCGCTGCGCAGCTCGAAGAAATGCTCAACGCGGCCAACTTGTCGTTCGGCCTCTATCCGATGCTCACTGCCGGCGCTTGTCTGGCGCTGCTCAATCACGCCAGCGAGCCCTTGAAGGCCCTGTATCTGCCACCTATGTACCAAGGCCGCTGGGCTGGCTCGATGTGCCTCACCGAGCCCCATGCCGGCACCGACCTTGGTCTGCTCCGCACCCGCGCCGAGCCAGGCACCGATGGCAGCTACTGCATCAGCGGTACCAAGATGTTCATCACCGGCGGCGAGCAGGACCTGACCGAGAACATCATTCACCTGGTACTGGCGCGGCTGCCGGATGCGCCGGCAGGGCCGAAGGGCATCTCGCTGTTCCTGGTGCCCAAGGTGCTGGTCGACACAGAGGGCGCTCTGGGTGAGGCCAATGCAGTGAGCTGCGGTTCGATCGAGCACAAGATGGGCATCAAGGCCTCGGCCACCTGCGTGATGAACTTCGACGGCGCCGTCGGTTACCTGGTGGGCGAGCCGAACAAGGGCCTCAATGCCATGTTCACCATGATGAACTACGAGCGCCTGGGCGTGGGTATTCAGGGCCTGGCGTTGGGCGAGCGATCTTACCAGGGCGCCCTTGCCTATGCCCGCGACCGCCTGCAGGGCCGGGCTGCGACGGGGGCCGAGGCGCCGGCGCAAAGCGCCGACCCGATCATCGTCCACGCGGATGTGCGGCGCATGTTGCTGACCATGAAAGCACTGAACGAAGGCGGGCGGGCGTTTTCCACCTACGTCGCGTTGCAGCTTGACCTGGCCAGGTACAGTGAAGACCCAGGCACTCGCGCTCGGGCCGAGGCCAAGGTCGCGTTGCTCACGCCGGTGGCCAAGGCCTTCATGACCGACATGGGGCTGGAAACCACCGTGCACGGCCAGCAGGTACTCGGTGGCCACGGCTATATCCGCGAATGGGGTCAGGAGCAATTGATTCGCGACTGCCGTATCACCCAGATCTACGAAGGCACCAATGGCATCCAGGCGCTCGACCTGGTAGGGCGCAAACTGTTCGGTGAGGGTGGCAAGGCGTATCGCAGCCTGTCTGACGAAATCGTCGCCTATGCCGAAGCGTTGCCTGCGCAATACGCCGAATTCAGCGCCCCCTTGCTCGCCGCTGTGCGCAATCTCGATGACCTTACGGCCTGGTTGCTGGACCGGGGCCAGGGCAACCCGCAGGAGCTTGGCGCGGCGGCGGTTGAATACCTGCAGGTGTTTGGCTACACCTTCTACGCGTACCTGTGGGCGCGCATGGCCGTGGTCTGCCAGGACCAGGCTGCAGCCGAGCCGTTCCACCAGAGCAAGCTGGGTACCGCTCGTTTCTACTTCGCGCGCCTGTTGCCCCGCATTCACTCGCTCAGTGCCAGTGTCAGGGCCGGCAGCGATAGCCTGTACCTGCTCGAGGGCTGGCAACTGTGAAGCCCTCAAGCACGATTACCACGCGCATCATGCCGGCGGCCGAGCATGCCTATGCCTACCCGCTGCTGATCAAGCGCCTGCTGCTGTCTGGCGTGCGTTACCAGCCCAACCAGGAAATCGTCTACGCCGACAGGTTGCGCTACACCTACACCACGCTGCTGCTACGTATCCAGCAGCTGGCCAACGTGCTGACTGCCGCCGGGGTCAGGCCAGGCGACACGGTGGCTTTGCTCGACTGGGACAGCCATCGGGCGCTGGAGTGCTTCTTTGCCGTACCCATGCTGGGTGCGGTGCTGCACACGGTGAATGTGCGGCTGTCCACCGAGCAGCTGCGCTACACCATGAACCATGCCGAGGACCGGTGGGTGCTGGTGCATGACGACTTTCTGCCGTTGATGCAGCAGCTGCACGCAGATTTGCCTGCCGTACAGGGCTTCATCCGCCTCAGTGACGGGGCTCCCGCGCCACTGGGTGTAGCGCTGCTGGGCGAGTACGAAGACCTGCTGGCGGGCGCCGAACCGGTGTTTGAATTTGCTGACTTTGACGAACACTCGCTGGCCACGCTGTTCTATACCAGCGGTACCACCGGCAACCCCAAAGGGGTGTACTTCAGCCATCGACAACTGGTGCTGCATACCTTGGTCGAACAGGGCACCCTGGCCGCATGCGGCGAGCAGCCGCTGCTGCGCAGCGGTGATGTGTACATGCCCATTACGCCGATGTTCCACGTGCATGCCTGGGGCGTGCCCTATGTGGCCACTGCACTGGGCATCAAGCAGGTTTATCCCGGGCGCTACGAACCTGACCGTCTGGTACGCCTTTACCGTGAAGAGGGGGTGACCTTTTCGCATTGCGTGCCCACCGTGCTGCAAATGATGCTCGACAGCGAGCAAGGGCGCTGCACCGACCTGACTGGCTGGAAAATGCTGCTGGGCGGCAGTGCCCTGACCCTGGGCCTGGCGCAGCGCGCCAGCGAGCGTGGCATCCGCGTGCATTGCGGTTACGGCATGTCGGAAAGCTGCCCGCTGCTGAGCATCACCCACCTGAACGCCGACCTCCTGGCATCGCCGATGGCGCAGCAGTTGCCAATGCGCATCGAAGCCGGCGTGCCAATCGCCATGGTGGACCTGCGCATCGTCGACAGCGAGGGCGCGCCGGTGCCCCACGACGGCGAAAGCCTGGGCGAGATCGTGGTGCGTGCGCCGTGGCTGACCCAAGGCTACCTGCATGAACCGGAGCAGGGTGCAGCGTTGTGGCTGGGGGGCTGGATGCACACCGGTGACCTGGCCTGCATCGACGCGGCGGGCGTGGTGCGCATTCGCGACCGTATCAAGGATGTGATCAAGACCGGCGGCGAGTGGGTCAGCTCGGTCGCGCTGGAGAACTTCATCAGCCAGCACCCGTCCGTCGCGTCGGTAGCGGTGATCGGTATTGCTGACCCAAAGTGGGGGGAACAACCCCTGGCCCTGGTGGTCTGCTATGACGGTGAGCTACTGGATCAACCAGCGCTGGCCCGCCACCTGCAGCCGTATGTCGACAGCGGGCAGTTGAACAAGTGGGCGATACCGCGACAGCTGCGTTGCGTGAGTGAAATCCCGAGGACCAGTGTCGGCAAGATCGACAAGAAGCGCATCCGCCTGGCTGAGCTGTAGGTTGCGACCCGGCGTCAGGGCTATCCGGCCCCGGCGCCTGGCAAGCGCGGGACGCGTCCGTTGACTACTGTTCTCTTGGGTAAAGTTAAGTAAAAGCGGCCACGGCGTAATACAGGGATCAGTATCGTGGTTTGAACTGTCCAGCCCAAAGAAGCCATTGATGAACACACTTCCGTCGCAGCCAAGCGCTGAACGCGGGGCGTTCTCCAGTTTCGAGGCGTGTCGCAATACCCAGCATGGCCCCGTGGTGATCCTCGCTTCGGGCGCATCCGCCAGGCATTTTCCGTTGGGCGAGTTCGCGCACCTGCCCATCATCGCCATGAACGGGTCGGTTGCCATGACCGCCGAACATGGCATCCGGCCGTTCTTCTACGTGTGTACCGACAAGAGCTTCCGCCTGCAACAGCCGGCCCTGTTCGCCATCGCGCTGCGCGACAGCCAGCGCCTGGCACTGTGGCCGGAACAGTATTCAGGTGCCGAGGTAGCGCCCGACGCCGAGCGTTATGCCTTGCACAAGGCCGATACGCCGGGCCTGCTCGATGGCCTGCGCGGCCACGGCGGCAGTTGTGTGTGCAACCGTGCCCTGTGGAGCAAGCGCACGCGCTCGATCGCCTTCAGCAAAGACCTGGCGCATGGCTTCTTCGATGCACGCACCGTGGCGTATGTGGCCCTGCAACTGGCCTACCACCTGGGCTTCGAAGAGGTCTTGCTGGTAGGCGTGGACCTGGACCAGGCGGTAGGCCGTTTCTATGAACAAGGCCAGGGCCCATGCTCACCGTGCGGGCTCGACCAGCATTGGGACAGCCGCATCCTGCCATCGCTGACGCTGATGGCCCGCGAGGTGGTCAACGAGCACTTCCACGTCTACAACCTGTCGGCGACCTCGCGGATACCGACCGAGCTGATACCCAAGGTCAACCTCAGTCAGGCAAGGCAGATTGCCGGCTGCGCGATTACCTGAGCAAGAAAGCGAGTGCGTGAAGGGCTGTGGATGCGTACAGTTCGCTGATCGCAACTTGCCAGGAGCCTGCTGATGTCCAGCGCCTTCACCTTCATGCCATCGCCCGTCGGCACGCTGACCCTGGTAGCCCGCGGCGACTGCCTGGCCGCCGTGCTGTGGGAACAGGAGCGGGAAAACCGCGTGCGCCTGGGGGCCTTGCACCGTAACGACCAGTCGCCGGTACTGCGGGAAGCCGCCCGCCAGCTGGGCGAGTATTTCGCCGGCAAGCGCCAGCGGTTCGAACTGGCGCTGGATTTTGCCGGTACCGAGTTCCAGCGCCAGGTGTGGGCCGCGCTGCTGGCGATACCCTTTGGCGAGACCCGCAGTTATGGCGACATCGCCCGGCAGATCGGCAACCCCAGCGCGGTACGCGCGGTGGGCGCCGCCAATGGCCGCAACCCCATCTCGATCATCGCACCTTGCCACCGGGTAATCGGCGCTTCGGGCAGCCTGACCGGGTTTGCCGGCGGGCTGGCGGCCAAGCAGTACCTGTTGGCGCTGGAGGGTCGGCAGACCTTGGCCCTGGACCTGTAATGCGTCAGCAGAACCAGCTGGCGACCAGGCAGGCCAATACCGTCAGCGCCGAGCCTGCCAGCAGGGTGTAATGCCGGTGGGCTCGCCTGGCATGTGGCCGGACTTCACGCAGGTATTCGCCGGGCGTCGGGGCATCGGGCCGGTGGCGCAGGCCTTCGGCCACATCGGCCAGCTGGCCGTGAATGATCAAGCCGACCACGTAGTAGGTGCAGGCGTAGCTCAGCAACACCAGAAACAGATAAATCATGCGGGGTGCGGGTCCAACGGCAACGTCACGGCGCTGGCATTGGCGGTGTCCAGCAGCACCAGTCCTTCGCTGCGCTCATCCAGGCTGGCCAGCAAGCGCCCTTGGCTGTCCCAGGCGGCAGAACCACCGGCGCCGATGAATGTGTCGGCAGGGCCCACGCAGTTGGCCATCAGCACCGGCATGCCGAGCTCGCGCGCCACCTCGGGGTAATGCGCGTAGCCTTCGCGGATGCCCTTGGCGGTTTTGGCCACGCTGACCAGATACAGGTCGGCGCCGTGTTCGTGCGCTGCCGCGGCGTGCGCCATGAACATCGATTCGTAGCAGATGGCGGGTGCCAGGCGGTGCTCGCCCACTTCCAGCAGCACGTTTTGGTCGCCGGGGGTGAACCAGGGCAGCTCGTCTTCATGCAGGCGCCGCTTGGCATAGGCTTGGCGCGGCGCCCCGGGGCGGAAGATCGGCATGCCGATGCGGATGCCGTCCGGCGTCGGCAGCGGCAGGCCAACGGCAACGCTGATGCCGAGGCGGTCGCAGGCTGCCTGCAGCGGGTCGAGCCGTGCCGAACTGATCGGCAAGGCAGTCTGGCGCGCCAGGCTTGGCTCATAGCCAGTCAGCGACAGCTCAGGGAACACCACCACTTCGGCGCCAAGGGCCGCAGCCTGTTCGATGCAGGCCAGGTGGCGCTGCAGGTTACCCGGCACATCGCCCTTGATCGAGGCCAGTTGCACGGCGCATAGCTTCATGAAAAACCCTTCCCTGGTACAGGTTGAACGCCGAGCATACTACCGGCATCAACGCCTGTACCAGTGAAGGGTTTTTCAGGAAGCCGGGGGCGCGGCGAAGCGCTGGCGGAACCAGTCGTCGTGCATGGCCTTTTCGGCGTGCAGGCGCTCGCTGCTGCTGGCGGCCCGGCCGGGGCGGCTGAGGTACATCTTGTCGCTGACCCGTTGCCGGGCTTGCTGGTCGGCTTTGCCGGCGGAATTTTTCCGGATGATCGAAACGCACCTCCACCTGCGCGGCTGGGGTGCCTTGTGCCATGCTGTTCAGTGAAAGCGCCATGAGCACGGCACATAAAAGGGCGGTACGTATGAAGCACCTGCGCAATGAGTGGCGTGTAGGTCCATTTTACCCCTGGCGTGGCGCGACCAGCAGAGGACGATTGTAATGGGACGGTTTCGGCGTCTGATGGCCAACCTGCGCGGGCGGGACTTGGCAGTCGGCGATATCCATGGTCACTTCCAGCGGCTGAAACACTGCCTGGATGCGGTAGGGTTCGATCCGGCCGTGGATCGCCTGTTCAGCGTAGGTGATCTGGTCGACCGTGGGCCGGACAGCGAGGCGGCGCTGGAATGGCTGGCGCAGCCCTGGTTCCATGCCGTGCAAGGTAACCATGAGGCCCTGGCGATTACCCGCGTGCGCGGCGGGCGACTCGACCTGGACATGTACCGCGCCGCTGGGGGCAGCTGGTTTCTTGACTTGCCGCGGGCCGAACAGTTGCCTTTCGTGCAGCGTTTCGAGCAACTGCCGATTGCGATAGAGGTTGAAAGTGCAGCAGGCCTGGTAGGCCTGTTGCATGCCGACAGCCCATTTGCCGAATGGGCAGAATTGCGGAGCTGGCTGGAACTGGATGACAACCCCGAAGTACGTGAAGTGTGCCAGTGGTCGCGGCGGCGACTGAAGTTTGGCGACACCCGGCCGGTGAACGGCCTGCGTGCCTTGCTGGTCGGCCACACACCGGTGCTGGAGGCCAAGCAGTTGGGTAATGTCTGGCATCTGGACACGGGTGGCTGGGCCAGCGGCCATTTCACCTTGATGGACATGCGCACGCTGAAACTGGTCAGCCCCAGGCCAGGTGAAACAGCAACGCCGCAGCCAGCAGCACCAGCATGAGCCCTGAGGCCCGTTCCAGCCACCCCAGGCTGCGGGCGAAACGCCGCAGTACCCGTGGGTTGCCGATGGCCAAGGCAACCAGCAGGTCCCATAGCAGCACGATGCTGAACATCCACAGCGCGTAGGCTGCTTTCCAGCCGGCGCTGGCGCTGACCACCATGCTGGCCAGGCTGGCATAGAACAGCGCGTTCTTGGGGTTGAGCAGGCCGGACAGCAAACCCATGCCCAAGCCATGCCACCAGCCTTGCACAGCCTGCTTGCCCGTTGCCGCGCTCATGCTGGTTTGCCCGGCATGGCGCAGGAACAGCACACCGATGTACAGCAGGTAGCTGGCACCGGCCAACTGCAGAACCATGAACAGAAAGGTGCCTTCCTGAAGCACCGAAAGGCCGGTAAAGGCCATGACGATGAACGCGCCGTTGGCCAGGGCAATACCCAGGCACGCGCCGCTGGCGATGCGCCAGCCGCTGTTGATCGATGAGCGCGCGACCAGGAAGAAATCCGGGCCGGGCGAGAGCAGGGCGAGGAAGTGGGCGAGGGCGATGATCAGGAATTGTTGCATGGCGGCGGCTCTTGCGGAAAAGCCGCAGTCTGCCCAGCTGCGCACAAGCCGTATTGAACAATATTGCATGCTCCTACAGGCTTTCAGTCAGCCCGATACTGCCCCGGCGTCATGCCCACATGGGCCTTGAATACCCGCTGGAAATGGCTCTGGTCGGCAAATCCCAGCTGATAGGCCACCTCCGCCAGCGCCTGCCCCTCACCGAGCATCTGCCGCCCCCGGTTGACCCGGGCATTGAGCAGGTAGGCATGCGGAGTAAACCCGGTGGCCGCCCGAAATGCTCGGATCAGCTGATAGCGCCCGAGTTCTGCCTCCCTGGCCAGCAGTTCAAGGCTCAAGTGCGCAGGGTCCATGCCTTCGACGCGTGCGAGCAACCCGTTCAACGCGCTCGCCCCCAGCCCCGGCGCCGCCAGCAGCGGTGCATGTGCGCGACAGTCCAGGTCACCCAGAAAAGCAATCAGCGCTGCATCCTTCTCAGCGTTGCTGGCACCGGAAAACAGCACCCGGTTCATCTCGCAGAATTGTCGATACACCGCTGGCTCCCGGCAGATACGTGCCGGGGCTGACGTGTCGGCGACGTCGAGCCCGGACTCACGGCGCAGCTGCGTCAGCCAGTGGGCATCCACATGCAGCATCTGGTAGCTCCAGGCATGCCCGGGCGCGGGGTTGCAGGCATGTACGCGGTGGGCAGGTACCAGCACCAGCGTACCGGGCGTCAGGCGTTCCTGGCCGTTACCGGCACCGGTGAAATGGCTATGACCGGCATCCACCGCACCGATCGAAAACGTCGGGTGGCTGTGGGCCTTGTAGCAGGCACGGCTGTGGCAGGCGCGGCGGCTTTCGACGTGCGGCAGGGCCGGGTCGCGCCACAGGGCGGCTTGGGAAGGGGGCATCAGGCTGTCCTCGATAGCGCCGGAAGATTAACAGCTGCGGCGTACCCGTACAGTTTTTATCGCTGGCTGTAGCTTGACCGCAAGGCCCTCGACACGCCGAAATAGACGGCTGTTGTCAAAGGAAAACAAGAATGGACCTTTCAAGCCTGCTGCTCTTCATCCCCGCCTGCTTTGCCCTGAACATGGCTCCGGGGCCGAACAACCTGCTGTCACTGCACAACGCCAGCCGCTACGGCCTGCGCACGGCCTGCGTGGCCGGTGGCGGACGTATTGTCGCCTTCAGCGGCATGATCGCCCTGGCGGCCATGGGCCTGGCGGTGGTACTGCATACCAGCGAATACCTGTTCCTGGCCATCAAGGTGGTGGGTGCGGCGTACCTGTTCTACATCGCCTGGCAACTGTGGCGTGCGCCGGTGGGCGAGGCCGTGGTCGCCGCTGATCACCCGCGCGGCACCTGGCGCCTGGCACGCCAGGAGTTCTGGGTCGCGGCCGGCAACCCCAAGGCCATCCTGATCTTCACCGCCTTCCTGCCGCAATTCGTCTCGGTTGGCAGCGCTACCCCGGTAAGCGAGCAGTTCCTGTGGCTGGGTGTGCTGTTCCTGCTGCTGGAGTGGGCCGCGATCGCGATCTACGGGGGGCTTGGCGCCTACATGCAACGCTGGTTCAGCCAGCCTGGCCCGCGTCGGTTGTTCAATCGGGTCAGCGCCTCCCTGCTGGGCTGCGCTGGCCTCGGCTTGCTGGCTGCACGGCGCTAGAACTGCCAGCGGACCCCCAGGTTGACGCCGCTGGCTTCCTGCTGGCGGCTGTCCAGGTTGGCGCTGTACTGCACGCCGCCATGCAGGCTCAGCGCTTCGCTGACCTGCGCCACCACGCCGCTTTCCAGTTGCACGGAGGTATAGCGGTAGTCGGTCTTGATCTTGTCGGCGCCATCGAAGGTCAGGGTGTCACGGCCACCATCACCGTGCCACAGGTTGACCTGCGCATAGGGCTGCAGCCGCCGCCCGCTGCTACCGGTAAATGCACCCTGCAGGCGCACGCCAAGGCGGCCGGTCAGCTCGACCTGAGCGTCATGGCTGATGTGCGAGACGCTGTCGCTGGCGCTGTCGAGCGAGACCTTCTGTGCGATCAGCTGGGCTTGTGGCTCCAGCGTCCAGCGTTCGGACAAGGCGATGGGGTAGCCGGATTCCAGCGAAGCGGTCCAGGCATGGCCATCGATGTTCAGCTTGTCACCGCGGTGCGAGCGCGCCCGGCCATCGAGGCGGGAGTACTGCAATACCGCATCCAGGTACGCGCCTTGCGGGTCGACCAGCGTCCAGTAGGCGCCCACGCTGTCGCCATCGAGTTTCAGGTCACCGACGCTGCGGTCGTGCATGGCCAGTGCGAAACCTTTGATGTCGGCATCCAGCCGGCTATGGCTGACGTAGAAACCCACGTGTTGGCGGTATCCGTTATCGCCAACCTTGGCATACACGTCCTGGCCGACCTTGAAACCGTACAGGTCACCATCCACGCTCGGGCTGACCGTGCCGCTCCATTGCTGGCGCAGGCTGCCACCGTAGGCCTGGCCCCAGCTGGCGGGCAGGGCGCCTTCGCCCTGCAGCAGCAGCTGATCGCCCTGGCGCTGGTGGAAAGTGCCCAACGCCTGGCGGGCGATGATTGCGGCGCCCCTTGGCGCAGCGGCATACACCGGAACTTCAGGCCGATACAGTGGCAGGCTCTCACCTTGAACCGCTGCGGGCAGCTCGATCTGGCCGGGCGCAGGCGCCGCGACAGGCGGGGTAGGAATCGGTTGCGCAGGCTGGGTCGGGTCTTCTGGTTGCGGGGCGGGAGCGGGTGCTGCGACCAAGGTCGAGCGCAGGTAGAAGCTCTCAGCATCCCTGAACAAACGATAGTCATATGCGCCGGCTGATAGCCTCTGCGTCTGCACGAATGCTGTTGGCGTGCTGGTGGCACCGTCCCGTGCTTCGACGACCAGGATCCCCTTTTGCGGAGTTGCCGCGCCTGTGCCACCAAAATTGTCGACAAGCAACTGGGTGGAGCCGTTGATGGCGCCACCGCTCACCACCAGCCGGTCAGAGGCCGCGCCATCACCGGCCAGCACGCTGTTCAAGCGCAGGGTGCCATTGTTGCCGCTGTAGTTGCCCTCGATAGTCAGGCGGCCTTGGGCATCGTTGCCACGACTGAGGTCGATGATGCCAGCGTTTTCAACCGTCGCCTTGTTGCCGCTCTGGGCGCTGGCGATACTGCCTGTGCTGCTGAACAGTCGGCTGCTCGCATCGATCTGCAAGGTGCCGGTGCCGGTGGCAGGTATTACCCGAGGTTCGCTGGCGCCCAGGTCACCCAGTTTCAAGGTGTCGTCGAGGGCCAGCTGGCTGCCCTGGCTGAGCTTGATGGTTTCCCAGTTGATGTACAGCGCGCCTTTACCGACCTGGCTGTTTACAAAGGTCAATATGTCCGTGCCAGTACCACCGTCGAGGGTGACAGACGAGGCTACCAGGTCAATGGCACTGACCGTGGCAGTGTCGTCGTCATTGCCCATGTCGACTCGCCCACCCATGTCGACCCGCCCGATGGTGCCACCCAGCCACTTGAAGACATCGTTGCCCGCGCTTGCCAATACGTTGCCTTGCACGCTGCCGCCACTGATGGTGATGGTGTCCACGCCACCGCTGGTGCTGATGTTGCCGCCGATGGTGCCGCCCAGGATGACGATGGTGTCGTTGCCAAAGCCGCTGACCACATTGCCGACCACGGTGGTACTGCCCCCGGGCGCTTCGGACATTTCCAGGAAGTTGTCTGCAAGCTTCAGGTCTATCCGACCAATGCTGCCGCCTTGGAACCTGGCAGTGTCGCCATCTTCGAAAGCGCCCCTGATGGTGCCGCCGGTCATGAGGAATGTGTCCATGTCGCCGCCCTGGTTCAACGACCCCAGGGTGCCGCCCTTCATTCTGAACGCGTCCCGACCATTGCCTTGCTGCAACGACAGAACCGTGCCGCCGCTGATGCTGGCCGCATCGTCGTCGGCGGTCTGCACGATCGCGCCCAGGCTGTCGCCCGGTACGACCGTCAAGGATTGGGACTGGGCCAGCAAAGGCAGTGTCAGTAGAGGAAGTGCTACAGGCAGCAGCAGGCGAGGGCAGCGCATAGGCAGGTCTCCGGGTCCATTAGAGGGTCCACTACCTGAAGCGACGCCATCGGGGAGGCTTCGGCCCTGCCTGACTTGTATGGAATACGCGGAGAAGGGACAACTGGCAAAAATGCTAGGTGGCCCTGGGCTATCAGTCGCGGTAGAACGTTTGCACCAGGTGATAGCCGAACTTGCTCTTGATTGGCCCGTGCACTACACGCAAGGGCTTCTTGAAGATGATCTGGTCGATGGCGCCAACCATCTGGCCAGGACGAACCTCGCCCAGGTCGCCGCCACGCTTGCCCGAAGGGCAGATGGAAAACTTTTTCGCCAGCACATCGAACGCCTCGCCGTTGGCGATGCGCTGCTTGAGCTTTTCGGCTTCGTCAGCGGTCTTGACCAGGATGTGGCGGGCTTGGGCTTTCATGGGATACCTGTGCATCGGGGTGCAAAAAAGGGGCGCATTATGCCTGATCTGATCAGCCCGAGGCCATCCATGGCGGGGGCGATCCCTGTGAACGGGTGGCGCTTACTCGACGGTGGCCTTTTGCACGTCCTGTGACGCCGACCACACGCGGTAGCGCACCTCCACATCCTTTGGCACATACACAACCACAGGCAGCTTGCTGTTGTAGCGCAGCATGAAGCCTTCACCCACCACCGGCACGAAGGCTTCGGTCTGCTTGCCGTCCGGGCAGGCCATCAGCGTGCTGAGCGGGCCGCTGACCTTGTCCAGGCGGTAGTAGTTGTAGCCCCAGCCTTCCAGGGTACGTTGCTCCAGGCTGCCGCCCAGGCGCTGCTGATTGCAGTCCACCTTCAACGTCTTGCCCGCAAGAATTTCCACTTGGTAGGCCGACTCGTCGGCCTGCGCCGGCAGGTGGATGACCTGCCGGGTGAAGCCTTTTTCTGCCTCGGGGTAGGGCGCGACGTCCTTCAGGCTGGCTGCCATCGCCGGAGCGGCGGCAGCCAGGGTCAGGGCCAGAAGCGCGGTGATCGGGGTTGGGCGCATAGGGCCTCCTTGCAGATAAACGAATGCAAGGCCGCTGCCAGGCCCAGGCCACCCATCATTGGGCCAACCAGCCACCATCGACGTTCCAGGCAGCACCGCGGACCTGGCTGCCGGCCTCGCTACAGAGGAATAGTACCAGCTCACCCAAGTGCTCGGGAGTGACGAAAGCCAGCGAAGGCTGCTTTTCTGCCAGCAGATCGTGCTGCGCTTGCAGCGGATCGCCGCCATTGGCAGCACGATCGTCGATCTGCTTCTGCACCAGCGGGGTCAGTACCCAGCCCGGGCAGATGGCGTTGCAGGTGACATGGCTGGTTGCGGTTTCCAGGCCCACCACCTTGGTCAGGCCGATTACGCCATGCTTGGCTGCCACATAAGCCGCCTTGCCGGTCGAGCCTACCAAGCCATGCACCGAGGCAATATTGATGATGCGGCCCCAGTTGCGTGTGCGCATGCCCGGCAAGGCCAGGCGTGTGCCATGGAACACCGCGGACAGGTTGAGGGCGATGATCTTGTCCCAGCTTTCCAGCGGGAACTGCTCGACCGGCGCCACATGCTGGATGCCGGCGTTGTTGACCAGGATGTCGACGCCGCCGAACTCGCGTTCGGCCAGCGCGAACAACGCCTCGATCTGGGCCACGTCCGACAAATCCGCCGGGTGATGCAGCACCTTGACCCCGTGCCGGGCGATTTCGGCCAGTGCCGGGGCCGGGTCGCCAAAGCCGTTGAGCAGGATGTTTGCGCCCGCCCGGGACAGCACCTGTGCAATCCCCAGGCCGATGCCGCTGGTGGAGCCGGTAATGAGTGCAGTCTTGCCTTGAAGTGCCATGCAAACGCTCCTTTGGTTCAAGCTTTCAGTCAGGCACCACGCGGGCCTGTGCCGCCCACTCAACCTCGTGGGTCGAATGCCTCGCGCAGTGCATCGCCAATGAACACCAGCAGCGACAGGATCACCGCCAGCGCGAAGAACGCGGTAAAGCCCAGCCACGGGGCCTCCAGATGCTCCTTGCCCTGGGTCACCAGCTCACCGAGCGAAGCACTGCCAGCCGGCATGCCGAAGCCGAGAAAGTCCAGCGCGGTGAGTGTGGTAATTGCCCCGGTCAACATGAATGGCACATAGGTCAGCGTGGCATTCATGGCATTGGGCAAAATGTGCCGCACCATCACCTGGTTGTCGCTCAAACCCAGCGCGCGGGCAGCCTTCACATACTCCAGGTTGCGCCCGCGCAGGAACTCGGCACGCACCACATCGACCAGGGTCAACCAGGAAAACAGCGCCATGATCCCCAGCAGCCACCAGAAGTCCGGCTCGACAAAACCGCTGAGGATGATCAGCAGATACAGTACCGGCAACCCCGACCACACCTCCAGCAGGCGCTGGCCCAGCAAGTCGACCCAGCCGCCGTGGTAGCCCTGCAGCGCACCGGCGGTCACGCCGATCAGCACGCTGACCGCGGTCAGGGCAAAGGCGAACAGCAACGATACCCGCGTACCATACAGCACCCGCGCCAGCACATCGCGGCCCTGGTCATCGGTGCCCAGCCAGTTGCTCGTGCTGGGCGGGCTGGGGGTGGGTACCTGCAGGTCATAGTTGGGGGTGTCGGCACTGAACGGGATGGGCGCGAACAGCATCCAGCCGCCCTGGTCTGCGATCAACTGGCGCACATAGGCGCTGCGGTAGTCGGGCTGGAACGGCAGCTGCCCGCCAAACTGCTGCTCGGTGTAGCGCTTGAACGCTGGCACGTACAGCTGGCCCTTGTAACCCATTAGCAGTGGTTTGTCGTTGGCCACCAGCTCGGCGCCCAGGCACAACAGCAGCAAGCCGGCAAACAACCACAGTGAAACCCAGCCCAGGCGGTTGCGGCGAAAGCGTTGCAGGCGACGGCGCGATACCGGCGAAAGCATCAGTGCGCCCTCGTGTCGAAGTCGATGCGCGGGTCCAGCAGGGTGTATGAGAGGTCACCGATCAGTCGGATCAGCAGGCCGGCCAGGGTGAAGATGAACAGCGTGCCGAACACCACCGGGTAATCCCGGGACACGGCGGCGTCGTAGCTCATGCGGCCCAGGCCATCGAGCGAGAAGATCACCTCGATCAGCAACGAGCCGGCAAAGAACACCGTGATCAGCGCCTGCGGCAGCCCGGCCACCACCAGCAGCATGGCGTTGCGCAGCACGTGGCCATACAGCACCCGGCGCTCGCTGAGGCCCTTGGCCCGGGCGGTAACCACGTACTGCCGGGCAATCTCGTCGAGGAAGGCGTTTTTGGTCAGCAGCGTCAGGGTGGCGAAACCGCCGATCACCAACGCCCCGACCGGCAGCACCAGGTGCCAGAAGTAATCGGCCAGCTTGCCCAGCAGGCTGAGCTGGTCGAAGTTGTCGGAAACCAGGCCGCGCACCGGGAACCAGTTCAGCGACGTGCCGCCGGCGAACAGCACGATCAGCAGCAGGGCGAACAGGAACGAGGGCAGGGCGTAGCCGACCACGATCAATGCGCTGCTCCAGGCATCGAAACGGCTGCCGTGGCGTACCGCCTTGCGGATGCCCAGCGGGATCGACACCAGATAGGTGATCAGCGTGGCCCAGAAGCCCAGGGACAGGGTTACCGGCAATTTGTCGAGGATCAGGTCGGTGACCTTGGCGCCGCGGAAGAAGCTGTTGCCGAAGTCCAGCCGGGCATACTGGCCGAGCATCAGCCACAGGCGCTCTGGCGCGGATTTGTCGAAACCGTACTGGCGCTTGATTTCTTCGAGCAGTTTCGGGTCCAGGCCACGGGTGGCCCTGGACTCGCTGTGCACCCTCTCGACCCGCGCCCCGGGTGCGCCGCCACCAAGGCCCTGCAGGCGCGCCACCGCTTGCTCCACCGGGCCACCGGGCGCCGCCTGGACGATGGCGAAGTTGACCAGCAGGATGGCCAACAGCGTCGGGATGATCAGCAACAGGCGACGCAGCAGGTACGAGGTCATGGCGAGGGCTTCCGGCGTTCGGCCATTTGCGCGTTGGTCAGCGCGGTGGGGCTGACCTCCCACCAGGTGTCCAGACCTTCGTCATAGGTGGCTTGCACCTTGGGCAGGCCGAAGCGGTTCCACCAGGCAGTGGAGCTGCCTGGGGGATAGTAGTTGGGGATCCAGTAATAATTCCATTGCAGCACCCGGTCCAGGGCACGGGCGTGGTGCAGCATGTCGGCCTGGGTATCGGCACGCACCAGGCCGTCGACCAGGCGGTCCACGGCTGGGTCCTGCAGCACCATCAGGTTGTTCGAGCCAGGGTCGTGGGCCGCCGCCGAGCCAAAGTAGTTGTACAGTTCGGCACCCGGCGACAGGGTCACCGGGTAGCCCGTGACGATCATGTCGTAGTCGCGGGCCATCAGGCGATTGACGTACTGGGCCGCGTCGACGTTGCGGATGTTCAGGGTTACGCCGATCTGTGCCAGGTTGCGCTTCCATGGCAGCAGCAGGCGCTCCAGCCCCGCCTGGCCGTTGAGGAAGGTGAACGTCAGCGGCGTGCCCTTGTTGTTCACCAGGCGGTCACCTTCCGGGTGCCAGCCGGCTTGCTCAAGCAAGTCCAGCGCCTGTAGCTGCTGTTTGCGGATGATGCCTGAACCATCGGTGACCGGTGCGCTGAACACAGTGGTAAACACCTCGTCGGGCACCTGCCCGCGTAGCGGCTCGAGCAGCTTCAGCTCGCCGGCGTCCGGCAGCTGGCGGGCCGCCAGCGGGGTGTTGGAGAACACGCTCTGCTGGCGGATATACAGGTTGCGCATCATCTGCCGGTTGCTCCACTCGTAGTCCCACAGCAGGCCCAGCGCCTGGCGCACGCGCTGGTCCTTGAACTGCGGCTGGTCGAGGTTGAACACGAAGCCCTGGGCCACCTGCGGCTTGGCCGGGCCCAGGTGGGCACGCTGCAGCCGGCCATCATCCAGCTGGGCCCCGTTGTAACCTGACGTGTAGGCAGTGGCAGAAAACTCGCGGTTGTAGTCGTAACCGCCGCCTTTCAGCACCTGGCGCGCGACTTCGGTGTCGCCGAAGTACTCGATGCGCAGCTTGTCGAAATTGTAGCGGCCGCGGCTGGTGGGCAGGTCGCGCGCCCACCAGGCCGGGTCGCGTTCGAAGGTGATGCTGCGGCCGTTGTCGATCCGCCCGATGCGGTACGGCCCGCTGCCGACGGGTTTGTCGAAGCCGGCACCGTTGGCGAAATCGCGCTGCTGCCAGTCGTGTTCGGGCAGCACCGGCAGGCTGGCGAGGTCCAGCGCCAGGGTGCGGCCGTGGTCGGGCTTGAAGTCGAAGCGCACGCTGCGCGGGCCTTCCACAGTAACGCCGGTAACGTCGGCGAACTGGGTGCGGTATTTGAGGCTGCCCTTGCTCATCAGCAAGTCGAAGGTGAAGCGCACGTCTTCGGCTCGCACCGGCTTGCCATCGGCGAAGGTGGCCCGCGGGTCGATTTCAAAACGCAGCCAGGCGTCATCCGGGCCGCGCTCCATGCGCCGGGCGATCAGGCCGTAAACGGTATAGGGTTCATCGAACGAGCGCACGGCCAGCGGGGCATAGAGCAGGCCGTCGACTTCGCTGACGCCGATACCTTTGTCGATGTACGGCAGAATGTGGTCGAACTGGCCGATTTCGATGGCCGAGCGGCGTAGGATGCCGCCTTTGGGGGCGTTGGGGTTTACGTAGTCGAAGTGCTGGAAGCTGCTGGTGTAGCGGGGGGCTTCGCCGTAGACGGTGAGGGCGTGGGTGGGTGCAGCCTGGCTATGGAACGAAAAACAAAGCAGGAACAGGTAGCACAGGACCTGTGGGAGCGGGTTCACCCGCGAAAGCGCCAGATCAGGCAACGACGTTGCGTGAACGGACGCATTCGCGGGTGAACCCGCTCCCACAGGGGACATGAGCCGCTTCTGGCTACTTAGTCCTGGCGGCTGGTCACTTCCAGCAGGTGGTAGCCGAACTGGGTCTTCACCGGGCCTTGCACGGTGTTGACCGGGGCGCTGAAGACCACGGTGTCGAACTCCTTGACCATCTGGCCTGGGCCGAACGAACCCAGGTCACCGCCCTGGCGGCTGGACGGGCAGGTGGAATTGGCTTTGGCGATTTCAGCGAAATCGGCACCCGCTTCGATCTGGGCTTTGAGTTCGTTGCACTTGTCTTCGCTGGCAACGAGGATGTGGCGGGCGGTTGCACGGGCCATGGGTACTGCTCCTTGGGGTAAAAAAGCCAAGCCTAGCGCACTTGTCCGGGGTATGTCTCGCCAGGCTTGCAACCTTCGTTTACAGTTTTTGTGCCGCCTCGCGCAGCAGGGTTTCGGTGGAGGCCCAGCCCAGGCAGCCGTCGGTGATCGACACGCCGTATTTCAGCGCGCCCTTGCCCAGCGCCTGGCAGCCATCGAACAGGTGCCCCTCGATCATCACACCGACCAGCGAACGGTCACCGGCCAGGCGCTGCGCCAGCACATCGTTGAACACGGCTGGCTGGCGCGCCGGGTCCTTGGCGCTGTTGGCATGGCTGCAATCGACCATGATCCGCGGCTGCAGGCCGGCCTTGGCCAGTGCCTGGCGGGCCATGGCGATGCTGTCGGCATCGTAGTTCGGGCCCTTGTGGCCCCCGCGCAGCACCAAATGGGTGTCCGGGTTGCCCAGGGTCTCGATGATTGCCGGATGGCCCTGCGCATCCATGCCGAAGTGGCGGTGCGGATGGGCGGCGCTGCGCATGGCATCGCTGGCGATGGCGATGCCGCCGTCGGTACCGTTCTTGAAGCCGACCGGCAGTTCCAGGCCACTGACCATTTCGCGGTGAATTTGCGATTCGGTGGTACGCGCACCAATTGCGGCCCAGGCCAGCAGGTCATCGAAGTAACCGGCGGCCATCGGTTGCAGGAGCTCGGTAGCGACCGGCAGACCGCGCTCGATCATGTTCAGCATCAGCCCGCGGGACAGGGCGATGCCGGCGTGCATGTCGTCGCTGCCATCCAGGTGCGGGTCGTAGGCCAGGCCTTTCCAGCCCACCGTGGTGCGCGGCTTTTCGACGTAGGCGCGCATCACCAACAGCAGCTTGTCGTCGACTTCACGGCTGAGGGCGGCCAGGCGATCGGCGTATTCCAGGGCCGAGCGCGGGTCGTGGATCGAGCAGGGGCCGACGATCACCAGCAGGCGCTCATCGCGGCCTTCGAGGATGTCGCGGATGGCCTGGCGATGGGCATGGACTTGCTGGGTGAGCTCGCTGGACAGCGGCATCTGCTGCTTGAGCAGATGCGGGCTGGGCAGGCGCAGGCTGACAGTGCTGTTGGCGGCTTGTGGCTGGGTCAGGGGCAGGGCGAGGCTGGAGGCTTGCATGGCGTTTTTCCCTGGGCGGACGGCGGGTTCTGGCCCGCGCTGTCGGCCCTATCGAGGTGTTCGACAAATCGTTGAATGCGGATTGACTGCTGCGTTGCCACCTGTGGAATTCCGAACGGAGGCGGCAGGCTGGCCCGAACGGGATTGGCTAAATCGCCAGGCGGAGGTGCTTGCGTAGTAATAAGTGGCGTAGTTCATGAATCTGTCCTCAATCTGAATCGGTAATGTGCAAAGGCCTGAAAAGCAAAACCCCCGGTCGGGGAGCCGACCGGGGGTTGAGTATTCTCATGTTCGGCGGCCCCTCGAAGGTGGGCGCCGTGTGGGTATCGGCGCCTAGTGGCTAAACCAATACCCAAAGTAATAGCTGGCAGGTGCCACGCAGCCGGCAACGGCCAGCACAGGGCGCAGGCTGCGACCGGTGTGGTTGGCGTGGTTGCGGGTGTGTTTCGGCATGTTGCTCTCCAGTGAATGAGCCCGAGCTTACTTCAGTTCGGCCGGGGCATTCAATGGATAAATGCTATGGTGGCGATCATTTGTTTTTGTACTGAATGGTTCAATGGCCGTAACGCCCAACCAGGCTTTGAGCCCCCAGCGCATGGCCTTGCAACAACTGCAGCAGGCCGCTGCGGTCCAGGCCTTCGGGCAGCGTGCCTATTGGTAGATCAGTAGCGATCAGGGTCAGTGCGTAATGGTGCGGGTTGTCGCCGGCGGGAGGGCAAGGACCTCGGTAGCTGAGCGTGCCGCGCGAGTTGCGGCCCACCGTGACGTGCTGCCCGGTCAGCGCGGCAGCGCCTTCCTTCAGGCCATCCTGGGCGGGGTCGATGTTGTAGGCGATCCAGTGAACCACGCCAATGCCTTTGCCGCCGTCCGGGTCGAACATGATCAGCGCCAGCGACTGGGTACCTTCGGGCAGGTTTTCCCAGCTGAGTTGCGGGGTGACTTGTTCGCCAGCGCCGCAGGCCGGGTCTGGCCCGACCTGCTGCAAGGCAATCACGCCCCCATCGGTGAACGAAGCAGAGCTGATCGACAGGGCGCCCTGGTTATTACCGGTTGCCATGGCGCTGCAAGGTATGAGGGCAGCAAGCAGCCAGTGTTTGAGGTTCATGGCGAGTCCTTGGCAGGGCGATGGGGCGCAGTGTAGTCCAGGCCAGCCTCAGCGGCTGTCCTGGTCTTCGGCAGTGCCACCGCTGTACCCGGCACCGGAGCCTGTGGCTTCACCGGTGCTGTTGGAGCCGCCACTGGCGCCGTCGGCGGCATCGGTGTTGCTGCCGGTGTCGCTGCTGTCATTGCTCTTGCCGCTGCCAGGGCTGTTAACGCTGCTGTCTTCACCGGCCGTCTTGCCGCCGGACTGGTCGGTTTGCGGGCGGCTGTCGGTGTTGGTGTCGGTGGCGGCGAAGCTGGTGCCAGTGATGGAGGCCAGGCCGAGGGCCAGGCACAGGGAGAGCGGGCGAATGCGGATCATGGCGTGTCTCCTTTGCGGATGATCTGTCATTCGTTGGGCTGGGGACGGGGGCAGGGGTGCCTTCCGGGCGACGAGTGGTAAATGCAGGGGCTGCGCTGCAGCCCCTTGGCTTCACTCGGTTTCGCTACGCGGTGCGTGCACAGGCTCGGAGGCTTCCAGCGGCGGGTGTTCCTGGGCCGCATGCATCAGGTCCTCGGTGACCCGCAACTCGGCGCCAGTCGGCGAGAAGGTAGTCGAAGCGGTGAACGGTGCAGGGTGCTCAGCCGCCGGGCGCTTGCCGCGGCGCCACATGAAGAAGCACACCATGGCCAGGTTGACCACGGCAAACGCCCAGAACAGCCCGGCCTCGCCAAATTCGGTCATCACCGGCGAAATTGCCATTGGCGCCATGGCCGAGCCCAGCGAGTTGATCAGCAGCAAGCCCTGGATCATCGGCACCAGCGCATCGGAGGGCGCGCGGTCGGCCGCATGGCTGACGGCCACCGGGTACAGGGTGAATACACCGCCACCCAGTAGGAACAGCATGGCCGGCAGCACGATCGAGTCCGACGGCAGGAATACCGTCACCAGCGACAGCACGACGCACAACCCGGCAAGGGCGAGCAGCACGTCCAGGCGGTCCTTGCGGTCCGACCAGCGCCCGACCGGGTATTGCAGCAGCATGGCGCCGAGGATCACCCAGGCCATCATGTTGCCCACTTCACCGACATCCAGGCCGATGCGCTGCAAGTACAGCGGCAGCAGGGCATAGATGCCGGCAATGGCCACACCCGAGCCAAAGCAACCGACCAGCCCCGAGGGCGCCACACCCAGCAATTGGCGGGGCTTGAGCGGTTCGACCTGGTCCAGCAGCGGCGACACCCGCGGCAGGATCACGATCGGCAGCACCGACAAGGCGGCGAGCACGCCAGCCAGCATGAACGGTGCGGTGTCACCCAGGTGGGTGATTTCGCCCAGGCCGGCCTGGGCGATCACCCCGGCGCCGTAGAAGGCGATCATGTACAGCGCCAGCAGGCGGCCGCGGATCTTCGCGTCACCGGCCAGCAACAGCCAGCTTTCGATGACCAGGAATACGCCGACCGCAGCCCAGCCGTTGATCAGGCGCAGCACCGACCACCAGGTGACGTCGTAGAACAGCCCCTGCAGCAGGATGGTCACGGCGATCAGCGAGGCAAAGCTTGTGTAGGCGCGGATATGGCCGATGCGCAGGATCAGTCGGTCGTTGAAGATAGCGCCCAGGGTCAGGCCGATGAAGTAGGTCGACGAGACGATACCGATGGTGGTGGCCGATTCACCGGCAGCGCCCAGGCGCAGGGTGGTCAGCGAAGACATGAAGCCGTTGCCCAGGGCAATGATGAACAGCCCGAGCAGGGGCGCCAGCGCCATGGCCAGCAAACGCGGAGACATACGTACCTCTAGTTGGATGAGCGGGATGAGCGCCTTTTCGGACGCGCACACCGGCTCGACCCGGCAGGGGCGAGGGGGTTGCACGGATGCGACCTGGGCAAGACTCAACCGCTGGGCCTATGGGAATTGGGCCGGGCGGGGAGGGTTGAGCCTATTTCACATGTACGGGCATGTGTTCAGGCACGGACTCTGTCATTGCTGCGGGTTGCCACCGTTCAAGGCGACGGGCGAAAAGGAAGCGCGATTCTACGGACTTGGAAGGTTTTGCCCAAGGGGCAACAGCGTGCGACGAGACGCCGCAGTCCAAGGGCGACATGAAAGTGTCTTGGGCAGACATTTTCAATGACTGCCCTGGATTTTGGTAGGAGCAGCCTTGCGCGGCGAAAGGGCCGGTAAGCTTTGAGTTTGTTTGTGGCTGAAATGGCCTCTTCGCAGCACAAGGCTGCCCCTACAAGAGACGGGGTCGCCTGGGCAAATGCGCAGACTGCTGCATAATGCTGCATCCACACCAAGGAAGGCCTCCATGTTCGCGTCGCTGTTCGCAGTCCTGGCCCCGGTTTTCATCGTCGCCGCCATTGGCTTTGCCTGGGCCCGCAAAGGCCTGGACTACCCCACCGACTTCATCGCCCGGGTGGTGATGACCATCGGCACCCCGTCGCTGGTGCTGTCCACCCTCAGCCGCACCGAGCTGAACCCGAATGCCTTTACCAGCATGGCCGTCGCCTGCTTGCTGTGCACCCTGGGCATGGCCTTGGCTGCGTTGCTGGTGTGCCGCGCTTCTGGCATGCATTGGCGGGTACTGCTGCCGGCGTTCATGTTCCCCAACACCGGCAACATGGGCCTGCCGATCAGCCTGTACGCCTTCGGTGAACACGGCTTGGCACTGGCCGTGGCGTTTTTCCTCACCCTGTCGATCGTGCAGTTCACGATCGGCATGGCCATCTCCGGCACGGCGGCTTCGCTCAAGGCGCTGCTGCGCAACCCGATCGTCATCAGCCTGGCGGGCGCCATGCCCATCATCTTTCTCGATTTCGAACTGCCGCGCTGGCTGGCCAATACCGCAGACCTGCTGGGCGGCATGACCATCCCGCTGATGCTGTTGACCCTGGGGGTATCGCTGGCCAGCATTCGCCTGCGTCACGTAGGCAGCGGCCTGTTGCTCGGCGGTTTGCGCATTGGCCTGGGGGCTGCGATGGGTTGGGCAGTGGGGGCAGCGCTGGGCATGGACAACCTTGAGCGAGCAGTGCTGGTGGTGCAGTCGGCAATGCCGGTGGCGGTGTTCAACTACCTGATGGCGGTGCGAGCCAACCGCGAGCCGGAGCAGGTGGCGAACCTGGTGATGTGCTCGACGGTGCTGTCATTTGCCTGGTTGCCGGTGGTGCTGGCCTGGTGGATGTAAGCCTGTTCCGGCCTAAGCACAGCCCCAGAAAACTCTACAGTACCGGTGGGAGCGGGTTCCCCCGTGAAGCGGCCGGTAGCCACACCATCAATCGCGGCTGCGCGTGTCGATACTGACCACCACCGACATCCCGGGTCGCAGCCGCCTGGCCTGGGCCTGGTCGGCATCCACGGTGATGCGTACCGGTATGCGCTGGGCAATCTTGACGAAATTGCCGGTGGCATTGTCCGCCTGCAACAAGGCGAACTCCGAGCCGGTGGCCGGCGAAATCTGCTGCACGTGCCCGTGCAGCTTCAGGTGGTTCAAGGCATCCACGGTAAAGGTCACCGGCTGGCCGATGCGCACCTCGGCCATCTGGGTTTCCTTCATGTTGGCGATCACCCACAGGGTGTCGGGCACCAGCGCCATCAGCTGCGCACCCGAGTTCACATAAGCCCCAAGGCGCGTGCCGATCTGCCCCAGCTGGCCGTCGCGCGGGGCGGTGACGCGGGTATTGTCGAGGTCGATGCGGGCCAGCTCGACAGCCGCCTTGGCGTTCTCGACTGCCGCCTCCAGCGCGGCCCGGTTGACGACCACGGTTTCCCGGTCTTGCCGGGCGATTTCCAGCGCCGCTCTGGCCTGGGCCAGGCTGGCGACGGCAGCGGCTGCGCTGGCCCGGGCCAGGTCCAGCTCGCGGCGGGACACCGAGCCGTCGTTGACCAGTGCCTGGTTGCGGCCCAGGTCGGCTTTGGCCTTGGCAGCCTGCGCGGTGGCGTCGTCGATGGCAGCCCGGCGCTGGGCAATGGTGGCATCGGCGCTGTTGCGCTGCTGCAGGTTGTTGGCCAGGGCCGCCTGTTGTTGCTGCAGTTGGGCAACGGCCTGGGCCAGGCGCTGCTTGTAGATGCGGTCGTCCAGCTGCACCAGCAGGTCGCCAGCCTTGACGAACTGGAAGTCGTGTACTGGTACATCGGTAATGTAGCCGCTCAGTTGTGGCCCGATGATGGTCACCTGGCCGCGCACCAGGGCGTTCTCGGTGCTTTCGATGGCGCTGCTGAACGGTGGCAGGCGCCAGGCGTACAGCACCAGCAGGATGCCGGCCAGGGCCACGCCGGCGAAACTGATCGATGACAGGATCCGCATCCGCCGCGAACGTACCGGGCTGGTTGGCTCGCTGGGCGGTGTGGCGCCTTCCGGGGTTTCGGCGATGGCGGTGGTGGTCGTGGTGCGGGTGTCGTCGGTCATCGGGTGGTCGCGCCGGGGGTCGAGTCGGTGGAGGTGGCCTTGCGTTTTGCGTACCAGAGCCAGGTGCTGCGGATGCAGATCCAGATCATGGTCAGGATTGCGATGCTGCCGATCAGCACGAATACATCGTTGTAGGCCATGATATTGGCTTCGCGGGTGGCGGCACTGGCCAGCAGGCGCATGCCGGCTTCGCTGCGCAGCGCCGGGTCGGCGATCACGCCACCGTAACCGCCGCCGCCGCTTTGCACACGCGCATTCACCAGCGGCTCCAGGTAGCTGAGGCGATCCATCAGGTGGCTGGAATGAAACTTCTCCCGCCAGGTCTGGAAGGTGCCCAGCAGCGCCGCGCCGATCAGCCCACCCAGGTTGTTGCAAATGCCGAACAGCACCGAAAAACTCACCAGGTTGCGGGGGTTGGCGCGCACATGGCTGATACCCAGGGCCATCGACGGGCCAAGGAAGAAGGTGCTGCCGAAAGCCAGCAGGAACTGGCTGAAGTACATCTGCGCCGGGCGGGTCAGGTTGCTGGAGCTGCTGTCCATGAAGGCGCCGGCAGCCATGGCCAGCAGCGAGACGAACAGCGGAATCACCAGGTGGTTGGGGTTGATGGTGAGGGCACTGCTGGCCAGCCCGGCCACCGCGCCCAGCAGCATGATCCCGTACAGCGCGCGCAGCTGCTCGCTGCCCATGTTCAATACCTGCAGGAAGCCGACCGCACCCGTGGACTGCTCCGAGGTGACCATGCGGATCAGCACCACGCACAGCGCCAGGCGGATGATGGCCCCGCTGCCCAGCCAGTGGGTCATCAGCAACGGGTTCTGGCGGTTGTGTTCGATGGCCAGGCCGCTGAAGATCAGGGCGATCGATGCCGCCAGCGCAACGCCGATCCACGGCGCCTCCAGCCACCAGTCGATGCGCCCCAGCGACAGCGCAGCGCAGAGCAGGGCAGTGCCACCGGCCATCAGGGTGAACGTCAGGAAGTCCAGCGGCTCGAAGGTTTTGAAGCGGTCGCCGGGCGGCAGCTTGAGCATCATCACGCAACCCAGCGCAGCCAGTGCCAGGCCCAGTTCGAACAGGTACAGCCCACGCCATTCGGCGATTTGCAGCAGGTCTTCGGAAAAGATCCGCGCCAGCGGCAGCGCCAGCTGCGAGGCGCCCAGGCCCAGGACCATCGCCTTGAGCCGCCATTGCGCCGGGAACGCCTGGATCATGTAGTACAGCCCCAGCGAGCTGAGCGCGGCGCCGACCATGCCGTGCGCTGCGCGAACGGCGATGGCCGAGTTCAGGTCGTTGACCAGCAGGTGGGCGAAGGTAACCAGCGCATACAGCACCAGGAACACTTCGGTGAAGGCGCGCAGGCCGAACTGCTGGCGGAACTTGACCAGCAGCAGGTTGATGGACACGTTGGTCATCACGTAGGCGGCTGGCAACCAGGCCATTTCCGCCGTGGTCGCGCCCAGGGCGCCCTGCAGGAACACCAGATTGGCGGTGACCAGCGCGTTGCCCAGGCCACCGGTGATTGCCACCAGCAGGCCGACAACGCCGTAGGCCAGGCGTTTGGCCGGCGAGTGCAGAGGCGTGGAGGGGGAGCCCGGCAGGCTGGGTTTTTCGTGGGGGAGCCACTGGCGGGGGGCGTATTTGTCCATGGGGCAGACTGTACTTTAGCGGCGGTTGGGGCTGCTAGGTGGTTGCCACAGAATTTGCATCGCCTATGAGATCGAGCGCCGCGCGGGCGGCGCTCGATCTCACAGGCGCTGCATGTCCGGAGCCATGCCCATCCCAGGCGCTGCATCTCCCAAGCCATACCCATCCCGGGCCCCTCAAAAATCCACACTGGCCGACAACCGCAAAACCCGCGGCGTACCCTGTGTCAGGTAATTGTTAGAGGTAGAAGCCGAAGCCCAGTACGCCTTGTTGGCCACGTTCTCGACATTGGCCCGCAACGTCACCAGCTTGTCATCCACCTTGAAACGATAGCGCCCACCCAGGTCCACCCGCGTCCACGCCGGAATGCTCAAACTGTTCGCCGCATTGACATACTGCCCACCCGTGCGCAGCAGGCGCGCACTCAGCGCCGCGCCCTGGATCCCAGGCACATCCCAGTCAGCCCCCAGGTTGAACTGGAAGCGCGGCACCCCGGCGGCGCGGTTGCCGTCGTTGCTGCCATAGGCAGTGTTCTTTTGCTCGGTATGCATGAACACCGCACCCGTCAGCAGGCGCAGGCCGTCCACTGGCTCACCGAACAGGTTCAGCTCCACACCCTTGTTGACCTGCTCGCCGTCCATGCTGAAGGTGTCCAGCGCGGCCCCGGCGCGCGGTAGGTGACGCTGTTGGGCTGCTCGATCCGGTACACGCCCAGGCTGGCGCCGAAGCTGTTCCAGTCCAGCTTGACCCCGGCCTCTACCTGCTTGCTGCGCTTGGGCGGGAACACTTCGTTGGCGTTGCTTACACTGGACGGTGCGGTCGGGCCCTGGGCCAGGCCTTCGATGCGGTTGGCGTAGAACGACACATGCTCCCAGGGCTTGATCACCACGCCGTACACCGGCGTGGTGATCGACTCGTCGTACGGCGTATTGCGCACGCCCGTAGCGGTCGCCCAGCTGTCGACGCTGATCGACTGCCTGCGTACACCCACGGTCAACAGCACCCGGTCATCGAAGAAGCCCAGGGTATCGGACAGCGCGACGCTCTTGTTGCGGTTCTTGCCGACGATGCGCGGGTCATGCAGGTCGCTGCCGAAATAGGTATCGGACGGGCGCGGCACCTTCACCGGGTTGTACAGGTTGCTGTCGTAGCGCTTGGCAGCCGCCAGCGCCTCGTAGGCCGAGCGCTGTTCACCCCACATCCCCGACAGCCCTAAATTGAAGCGGTGGCTGACCGGTCCGGTGGCAAAGCGGCCATTCAGGCCGGCGACCGCACTCTTGTTGTCCTCGTCGTGCGGCGAATAGAGGAAGCCGCCCCGTGCGGTGCCATTTTCGTCGCTGACGTACAGCGAAGAATATTCGCCATTCTCGCGGGTGTGCTTGGCGCCAGCGCCGGCGTACAGCATCCAGTTGTCGTTGAGATCGTACTCGGCGTTGACCATGCCGTAAGTGTCCTCCAGCTGCGACCAGGTCCAGTCCTGCGAATAGTTGTCACGCGCCGACGGGGCATGGGGCACTTTGGTGCCGGTAGGGTAGATCACCGCGCGGCCCTCGTTGATGCGCTGTTTCTGGTAGCCCAGGTCGGTGGACAGGCGCAGGCGCTCGCCGCGGTAGTCCAGGGCCACGGCGACCAGGGTGGAATGCTGGGCCTCATCGTCGACACCGCTGCCGCCGTCATGCTGGGCCAGGTTGATGCGTGCGCCGAAGCGGTTGTCTTCACCAAAGCGCTTGCCCAGGTCCAGGTGGCCGCCGACATTGTCACCGCTGGCGTAGTCGAGGGTGACATGCCGGGTTGGCGTGTCTTCGGCGCGCTTTGGCACCAGGTTGATTGCCCCGCCAATACCGCTACCTTGGGGCGCGACGCCATTGAGGAAGGCGCTGGAGCCCTTGAACAGTTCGACCCGCTCCAGCGCCTCGGTGGTCACGATCTGCCTTGGCAGCACCCCGTACAGGCCGTTGTAGCTGATGTCATCGGTGTTCAGCGGCAGGCCGCGGATGGTGAACACCTGCGAAAAGTTGCCAAACCCTGCCGACTGGCGCACCGACGCATCATTGAGCAGCACATCGCCCAGGGTGCGCGCCTGCTGGTCGGCGATGGTTTTGGCGGTGTAGCTGGTGACGCTGAACGGCACGTCGCTGATTGCCTGGTCGCCGAGCATGCCCAGCCGAGCACTGCGGGCCACCTGGCCGCCTTGCCAGGTATCGCTGTTGGCGGGCAGTTCGCTGTTGATGGTGGTCGCGCCCAGTTCCAGGGCATTGCCCAGCTCGACCGCAGGGGCCAGGGTGTAACCGCCGCTGTCGGTGCTGATCAGGCTGTAGCCGCTACCGGCCAGCAGGCGGGCGAAGCCTTCCGGGACGCTGTAGTTGCCCTCCAGGCCCTGGCTTTGCACACCGTTGAGCAGGGCCGGGTCGAAGGACAGCGGCACCCCGGCGCTGGCGGCGAAGCGCGCCAGCACGTCGGCCAGCGGGCCGGCTGCCAGGTGATAGGTGTGTGGCGTGTTGCTGGCATCGACGGCCATCGCCATCGGCGCCACGGTGGCCATGGCGATGGCAAGGCTCAGGGCCTTGAGGCGGAAGCGGTACGGCTGGCGGGGCATCATGCGTGGGTCCTGTGGGTGCAGAATAGGAATGTTCTGCACTCATCACCGGACGACGCAGGAAAAGGTATCACGCAAATTTCACGCAGTCGTATACGGACCGCGTCGGTTCAGGCGCGCGGCTCCACGGTTACCCAGTAGCGCGTCAGCCCCTGGATCGCCACCGGCAGTGTGTCGCCCAGCAGCCGCAGGCTGGCATCGGTATCGGCCAGCGGGAAGGCGCCGGATACTTTCAGCTCGGCCACGGCCGGGTGGCAGCGCAGCACGCCGGGGCGGTAGCGGCTCAGCTCCTGCAGCAGCTCGCCCAGGCGCATGCCCCGGGCCAGCAGCATGCCGTGCTCCCAGGCCAGGTCGCCGGGCTCCAGCGGGGCGGCGGGCTGCACCCGGCTGGCATTGAAGGCGCTGCGCTCGCCTGCCTTCAGCACCAGGCCGCTGCCAGCGTGCGCGGGTCGGGCATCGACTGCGCCTTCAAGCACGGCCACCTGGGTAAGCGCCCCATCCAGGCGGACACTGAAGCGCGTGCCCAGCGCAATCGCCTGGCCATGCAGGGTGCGCACCAGCAGCGGACGTGCCTGGGTGGCAGGGTCCTTGGCACTGGTGACCAGTATTTCACCCGCCAGCAGGTTGATGCGGCGTTGCTGCGCGTCGAAGCTGATGTCGATGGCCGTGTCGGTGTTCAGCAGCACCTGGCTGCCGTCGGCCAGCGTCAGTGGGCGCTGCTCGCCGACCGCTGTGCGCGCATCGGCGGTCCATTGCTGCCACGGTGTTTCGCGCCAGGCCAGCCAGGCCGCCGGGGCAGCCAGTAGCCACAGGCCCAGGCGGTGCAAGGCCTGGCGGCGGCTGACGGCACCATTGCGGCTGAGCCGGCGCAGGGTTTCGCCGGTTACCGGCGTGGGCAGGCGGCGGAAATCGCCGAGGATGGCCTCGGCACGCTGCCAGGCCAGGGCGTGCTGGGCGCTACGCTGGCACCAGGCCTGCACCGCGCGATGGTCGTCCTCGCTGGCCGTGCCTGATTGCAGCTGCACTAGCCAGTCGGCGGCCTCGCCAAGAATCAGCGGGTCGATGCGCTGCACCATCAGTCGATGCTCAGGCAGGCGAGAAAGGCCGTGCGCATGTCGCGCTTGATGGTGATCAGTGAAACCTGCAGCTGTTCGGCGATTTGCGCGTAGGTCAGCCCGTCCAGTTGCGACAGCAGAAACACCTGGCGCACCCGGGCCGGCATCTCGCGCAGCATGGCGTCGATGCGGTACAGGGTTTCCAGGATCAGCCAGCGCGTCTCCGGCGAGGGCACCTCGGGTTCGGGCAAATGGGCAATGGCCTCCAGGTAGGCCCGCTCCACATCCTGGCGGCGCCAGCGGTCAACCACCAGGCCTTTGGCGATATGGGTGAGCAAGGCTCGCGGCTCGTGGCCGAAGTAGCTGTGGCCCTGGCGGCTGAGCAGGCGCACGAAGGTGTCATGGGCCAGGTCGGCGGCATCACAGCCATTGCCCAGCTTGCGCCCCAGCCAGGCCTGCAACCAACCATGGTGCTCGGTGTACAGCGACTGGACCTGCAGGTTGAGGGTGGAGTTGGCGGGGGGCATGGGCGGGTGAGTGGTTCCGTATCAGGGTGCAACTAAGAATTGATCGCATTCTAAGCGGCACACCACTAGGCTGGCAATCCGTTAGCGGTGTGGTGCATGCACCGGCCTCTTCGCGGGTAAACCCGCTCCCACAGGGATCGCGCACCCTTTTTGAATTTTGCGCAAGGGCGGCGGTGCGGCGATCCGGTTTATCCGCCAAGAGGCCGGCACAGGCGCTATAAAGCCTTGGCCAGAAACTCCGCCGTGCGGCTTTCAGGGCACCCAGCCACCACCTGCGGCGTACCACTGACCACCACCTTGCCCCCGGCATCCCCGGCCCCTGGCCCGATATCGATCACCCAGTCACTCTGCGCCACCACCCGCATGTCATGCTCCACCACCACCACGCTGTGGCCGCCCTCGACCAGGCGGTTCAGCTGCACCAGCAGCCGGTCGATGTCTTGCGGGTGCAGGCCATTGGTAGGCTCGTCCAGCACATACAGCGTCGCCCCGCGGGCAACGCGTTGCAGTTCGGTGGCCAGCTTGATGCGCTGCGCCTCGCCACCGGACAGTTCGGTGGCCGGCTGGCCCAGGCGCAGGTAACCCAGGCCGATATCCTGCAGCACCTGCAGGCAGCGTCGCGCCGCTGGCTGCGCGGCAAACACCTTCAGCGCCTGGTCGACGTTCAGCTGCAGCACCTGCGCGATATTCATGCCTTGCCAGCTCACCGCCAAGGTCTCGGGGTTGTAGCGGGCACCGTGGCAGGTCGGGCAAGGTGCATACACGCTGGGCATGAACAGCAGCTCGACGCTGACAAAGCCTTCGCCCTCGCAGTTGGCGCAACGGCCCTTGGCAACGTTGAAGGAAAACCGCCCGGCATCGAAACCGTGCGCCTTGGCCTGCTCGGTGGCGGCGAACAGTTTGCGTACGTGATCGAACAAGCCGGTGTAGGTGGCCAGGTTGGAACGGGGCGTGCGGCCGATCGGCTTCTGGTCGACCTGAACCAGGCGTTTGATGCTGTCGATGCCCGCGCTCACCTGGCCGCTGCTGGCCTGTTCAGGTTCGTCTTCCAGGCTTTGCTCATCGGCTTCGCTACGCTGCTCGGCATGGCCCAGGTGAGCACCCACCAGCTCCAGCAGGGCCTGGCTGACCAGGCTGGACTTGCCCGAGCCGGAAATCCCGGTTACGGCCGTGAAGCAGCCCAGTGGGAATTCGGCGCTGAGGTTATCGAGGTTGTTGCGGGTGATGCCTTCCAGCTTCAGCCAGTCGCGAGCCGGCCGTGGTGCGCGGGCAGCCTGGGCGGGGGGGCTGAACAGGTAGGCGCGGGTGCACGACTGCTGCACCTGCGCCAGCCCGGCGGGCGGCCCACTGTAGAGGATGGTGCCACCATGCTCGCCGGCAGCCGGGCCGACATCCACCAGCCAGTCGGCACGGCGCATGGTGTCCAGGTCGTGCTCCACCACATAGACCGAGTTGCCAGCGTGCTTCAAGCGCTGCAGGGCCTCGAACAGGGCCTCGCTGTCAGCCGGATGCAAGCCGGCCGAGGGCTCGTCGAGCACGTAGATCACGCCGAACAATTGCGAATTCAGCTGCGTTGCCAGGCGCAACCGTTGCAGCTCACCGGAGGACAAGGTCGGGGTGCTGCGTTCCAACGCCAGGTAACCGAGGCCGAGGTCGAGCAGGGTATCGATGCGTTCGAGCAGTTCCTTGGCGATGCGCTGGGCGGCCAGGCGCTTCTCGAGGGTCAGGTCGTCCTGCTGCCGCGTCAGGTAATCCGCCGCTGCCACTTCGCGGAACACCTCGGCCAGTGCCTGTAATGACAGGTGTGACAGCTCGGCGATGTCGCGGCCGGCGAAGGTCACCGCCAGCGCCTCGCGCTTGAGGCGCTTGCCTGCGCACAGCGGGCAGGGGCTGGGGCGCATGTACTGGGCGACGCGCTTGCGCATCTGCGCGCTCTGCGAATGCATGAAGGTGTGCAGCACGTAGCGCCGGGCGCCCATGAAGGTGCCCTGGTAGCTGGGCTCCTGCTTGCGCTTGAGGGCGGTGCGGGTTTGCGCCGGGGTCAGGCCGGCATACACCGGGGCAGTGGGGGTGTCTTCGGTGAACAGGATCCAGTCACGCTGCGCCTGGGGCAGGTCGCGCCAGGGGATGTCGACGTCGTAGCCCAGGGTTACCAGGATGTCGCGCTGGTTCTGGCCCTGCCAGGCCATTGGCCACGCCGCCACCGCGCGCTCGCGGATGGTCAGCGACGGGTCGGGAACCATGGTTGCTTCCGTGACCTCGTAGACCCGGCCCATGCCATGGCATTCGGGGCAGGCGCCCTGCGGCGTGTTCGGCGAAAAATCCTCGGCATACAGCATCGCTTGCCCGGCCGGATAATGGCCGGCGCGCGAGTAGAGCATGCGGATAGAACTGGACAAGGTGGTCACGCTGCCCACCGAGGAGCGGGCACTCGGCGTACCGCGTTGCTGCTGCAGGGCCACCGCCGGCGGCAGGCCCTCGATGGCGTCCACGTCCGGCACGCCTACCTGATCGATCAGGCGCCTGGCATAGGGCGCCACCGACTCGAAGTAACGGCGCTGGGCTTCGGCATACAAGGTGGAGAAGGCCAGCGAAGACTTGCCCGAGCCAGACACGCCTGTAAACACCACCAGAGCGTCGCGGGGGATATCGACATCAACGTTCTTGAGGTTGTGCTCGCGGGCACCGTGTACGCGAACGAAGCCGTTCGGGGTGGTTTGGCGTGGGGGCATGACGCAGTCCTTGGCTGTGGCTTGTCAGTGCGCCCACGGTAACAGCATTACCGCTGTCATGCCTGCAGCGTTGTCACCTCATGGAACTGAGAGTTACCGAGTCTTTGGCGGATGATTAGTGTGGCCTTGAGAACACTATTATCCAGGGGCTGAATCATGGAAATCTCGGAACTGGTTTCGGAACTATCTTCGGAACTATCTTCGGAACTATCTTCGGAACTGCAGGCGTTAGACAAACAAGCTTCCACTGCGCCGGGCAACAACTTCGAAGCCCGAACCTATTCACCTTATGGTTTTCATTTGCCCCGGTCAGCCCCGTTACTGGCGTTCGCCGGTGAATTATGCGGGGCACTGCCGCGCCGCTACCTGCTTGGCAACGGTAAACGGGCCTACGACACAGGGCTGATGCGTTTTCACAGTCCCGATGCAGTAAGCCCTTTTGGCCGCGGAGGTCTCAATGCATATGCTTATTGTCAAGGCGATCCGGTCAACAATGTGGACTGTGATGGTCATTCACCCACACGTATAGCCGGGCAAGGCACCGGGTTGGTCTGGGGAACGGTGGGCATGCTGTCTTCGCTCAACAAAGCTTCAAGAACAATTGTCAAACGCTCGGTTGCCAAGGCCAATGGGCAGCCTGTACCCAAGGAGTTCGACGCCGCGAGCCGCACCAACAATGCAATGATTTTCACCGGTGGCCTTGTCAGTACCCTGACCAAAGCCCCAGGTGTGGCGATGGCTTTCTCTTATCCAACTGTCGGATTGGCAAGTGAAGCATTCAGCGTATTAGGGATGGGAGCAGCCTCGTTCGCCGGTGTGGGAAAAATGAGGCAGCTGGTTACCGATATCAAAGCCACCCTGATAGAAGCCAGGATAAACAGAATTCCATTGGGCAAACTGGCAATAGAATCGCTGAAGGAAGCCTCTGGATGGAATCGGCTCCTGGGCCAGGAGTCGGCCATTCTCGAGCCTTTGCCGGAAAAAGTGCTTATGGTGCGCTGGACCACGGGTCGTGCCTTGGCCGTGGGTCGAGGCTCAAGGTAGCAGGATTTGCCTCGACTGTTCGCTCGGCCGGTTCAAGACCTTGGTTCGCGGGTGCCCAGTACATCGCGAATGTTGTCGACCACGTTGCTGTCCTTGATCACATCGCTCAGCCAGCCTTCCAGCGGCATGTTGCCCCACTTGATGGCGCGCTCGATCAGGTACGGCACCGGGCTTTGCGGTTCGCTCTGCTTGAAGAACCGGGCCACGCCCGCGAGCATGTTGAACGCTTCGTCACGGGTCAGCGGGGTGGTGCGCATGGGCGCAGGGGCGGTCGGCTGGGAGGGCGAGGCCATCGGTTCCCCGGCTTCGCTGGGCGGGGCGACGTCGGGTTCGGGCGCAGTGCCCGCCACCTCTACAGGGTGCAGTTCAACGCCCCGGTCCTTGAGCAGCTTTTCCGCCAGATGGTTGGCGCGCGAGAGCATGTCGGCCAGGCTGGCAAAGCTCGGCGCGTCGTGGTCGAACAGCCGGTCGATGCACGCCTGCAGCTGGTTGCAGGCGCGCAGGCTGGCGGCGATCTGCAAGGCTTTGGCGCGCAGGTGTTCGGTATCGCTGAGGGCCACCGAGCGCTGAAAGATTTCGGCGTTGATCTTGCCTTCGTTGAGTGCGGTCTGCATCGCCTTGGGGTTCTGCAGCGCGAGGTTTTCCACGTGACGTGATTCGTCATAACGCAGCACGCCAAAATGCTCGCCCTGGGTAATGGGCAAGCCAGCGGCGATGTCGGTAAGGGTGGTTTTCAGCCAGGACAGGCGAGCCGCGCGCTCGTCCATACCGTGTTCCATGTCGGGATACAGGCTGTCCCAGAATGTTTCCATCACCTGTCGGGTCAGTTCGAGGCCAAAGGTGATGCCGTCGAAATGCTCGCGCTGGGCCAGCCCTTCGCTGAGCCAGGCGACCAGCATCAGGTCCTTGCTGTGCTGCGTCAGGCCTTGGGCGGCCAGGCTGATGACCTGTTCCCAGTCGGCGGTCTTCAAATCGGTTTGCCAGTCGCCCTGGGTGAGGTAGTCAGGGTCGGCACGGCGCGCCTCCTTGATCTGGTCGAAAAGGGCGGAGAAGCTCAAATCTTCGCCGCTGCCGCCGTCGATCGGTGCGGCCAGTGTGGCCAGCGAAAGGTCGTTGAGGATTTCAGGCATAGGACACTCTGATCAGGGGAAGAAAGCAGCGTGCCAGGCGACGCGCCGGCACGCTGCGCAACATGGGCCGCGCGCGCGGCCCATGGGCAAGCAGCTGATTAGGCGAATACTTTGTTCGCGGTACGGTCCCAGCCACCGACAATGTTGCCGCCGGCCTGGCCGTCGGTGCGGTTCTGCTGGGTGTAAGTGGTTTTGATACGGGCGAAGTTGAAGCTGATTTCTTCGATCGGCAGGTCGCTCACGGCCTTGTCTTCACCGCCCTGGTTGCCGCCGGCGACGAACTTGACCGACGACACCACGACTTCTTCCATGTCGATGGTCAGGTAGGTGACCTTGTCACCACCGGCGCGGTTCACGTTCAGTTTCAGCTTGGCAATGTGCTTGCCAGTGCAGCAGTGTTCGAACAGCTTGGCCGAAGCCTTGTCGACCGCCTTGCGGATCTTGAAGTCGCTCAGGGCAACCCGCTCGGAGGATGCACCGCCCGAGGAACTTGCGGTGGCCGAGGTGGCCTGGGTGGCGCCGTACTCGTAGCCCAGCACTTCGATCCAGTCCTTGTGCTTGTCATCCAGTACTTCGCCCGGGATGCCGTCGATTTGGATATACGCGTCAAATGCCATTGTGAAACTCTCCATTAACAACAGTGAAGGGTCGCTCATGCGTCCCTTGGTTTTGACCTCACCCGATACACCGGCAGAGGTAGCTTGCCGCCACCCGGGCCTCATCCTGTGAGGCCGGGCAGCTGGTTCTTGCTGCGCGGCCTCAGTTGAGCCCGCGCACTTCGATTTCCACCCGGCGGTTGGGCTCCAGGCACTTGATCAGTTGCGCTCGCGGTTGCTGCAGGTTGCAGTTCACCAGCGGTTTGCGGCTGCCTTCGCCTTGCGCGACCACCAGTTCGGCGGGCACGCCCTTGCCCACCAGGTAGGTGCGAATGGTTTGGGCCCGTTGCCTGGAAACCTGCAGGTTGCCTTGGCTGTCACCGAGCTGGTCGGCGTGACCGGAGATGATGATCTTGCCGATGTCCGGGGTGTTGAGCAGCTTGCTGGCGATCGCACTCAGCTGGTTCTGGCCCTCGTTCTTCAGGCTCTGGAAATCAGCGCGCCCGAAGGCGAACAGCGTGTCCGATTCCAGCGTGATGGTTTCGATCGAGCGCAGCGACTGGGCTCGCAGGCTGTCGATGTAGTTGCGTGAACTGGAAATCAGGAAGGCGTTGTCGAGAATGCGCGGCACATCCGGCTCACGGATCTGCTCGCTGTAGAAGCTGATCTGGCGGCTGGCGTACAGGTAGTCCTGGTTGCCACCGGCCTGGTCGCCGGCCGCAGCCAGGCTGTTGCCGGTCTGGCGGGCGATGGCCGGGTACCAGTAATCCGGCAGACGTGCCTTGAGCACCGCCGGGTCGGCCTTCTCGCGTTGGGCTGGCGAGAGCATCAGGTAAGTGTCCAGGGTCGCCTTGCCGAAGTCGGCGATCGACTGCGCGCGGTTGTCATGCGGCAGGGCCTCGGCCTCCACACTGTCGACGCCACTGACCGGGTGCAGCTCGCGGGTGTTGCGCTGGTACACCTTGAGCGTGGTCAGCAGGTACAAGGTGCGCGTCAGGTTGTCGGCCGTCGGCTTGAGCATGACGTTCTGCAAAGTTGCGAAATAGCGGTTGCGCAGCACCGGCTCCAGCGCATGGCCCTGGTACAGGCCCAGGCGCATGCCGAGCGGTACGCCCTGCTCATGGTGCTGCTGATAATAATGCGCGGTCCAGAAACGCAAACGGTCAAGGCTGCGCCAGGCGGTGTACTGGTCGCTGATTGCCCGGTCTTGCGCCTTGGCCTCGGCCAGTTCGCCGCTGATGCTGGCCAGGACGGCGCGGTTGTTCAGGTACGACCAGCCCCAGAGGCTGCACAGCACAAGGCCAGCCAGGCCCGCAGCGCCCACCCAGGCAGCCTTGCGCCGGCGTTCGCGGCGGTTGCTGGTGTACAGCGCCACCAGGTGCTGGTCAGGGATGATCACTTTGCGGAACAGGCTGTTGATGAACAGGGGGGCAGGCTGGCTGCCCGGGCGTGCAGCGTCGTTGCCATACTCCAGGGCAAAGCGCTCGGCTACATGCTGGCCGTGGCTGCCCCACTGGGCCTCGTCGGCCTCCAGCGCGGCGGTGAAGTAAAAGCCCCGCAGCATTTCGGCATTCTGGTAGGGGTTGGCACGCAGCAGGCTGTCGACGAACTGCTGCAGGCGTGGCTTGAGCGCTGCCAGCTCCAGCGGGAAGCGGTACGCGGCGTCGTTCTGCCGGGTAACCTGGATATCCTGCTGCACCAGTTGCTGGCTGGCCACTTGCTGCCAGTAGCCGCTCAGTTCGTCCATCGCTGCGCCGAAGCGCCGGCCCCAGTCGGCCTGCTCATAGCCTTTGTGCGAGAAGGTCTTGCCCATCACTTCGCCACGGGCGGCATCATCGAGCTGGCGGTAGAACGGGGTGAAGCCGGGGATCAGGTCGCATTTGGTGAACACCAGGTAAATCGGCAGGCGCACTTCGAGCAGCGTGCAACTTTCCTGTATGCGTTCGCGCAAGCGTTTGGCCAGTCGCTCCTGATCCTCGGCGGAGCCATGCAGGATATCGGCAATGCTGACGCTGACGATCAGGCCGTTCAGCGGCCTGCGCTGGCGATGCTGGCGCAGCAGCTGCAGAAAGCCCCGCCATTTGCCGGCCTCTTCGGGGCTGTTCATGTAGCGCCCCGCGGTGTCGAGCAATACGGCTTCGGAGCTGAAGAACCAGTCGCAGTTGCGGGTGCCGCCCAGCCCGGCGACGCGCGCGCCCTCACGCTCGGCGTAAGGGAAACTCAGGCCCGACTGCAGGATCATGGTGCTTTTGCCCGCCGCCGGCTGGCCAATCACCAGGTACCAGGGCAGGGCGTACAACGCATCCTTGGCCGCAGTGCCGCGCGGCTTGTTGCTGTGCAGGCGCTCGATACTGTGCAGCAGGCGCTCGCGCAGCAGGCTGATTTCCTCGCGGTCTGCGGGCGTTGCGTTGAGCACGGCCTGGTCGGCGTCGTCGCGCAGCAGGCCTTCGAGGTTGTGGTGCTGGCCGGCGCCGCGGTACAGCAGCAGCACATAGCCCGCCGACAGCAGCAGGAACAGACCGATGCCTGCCAGCAGGCTGGGCAGCGAGGCAAAGCCCAGGGCGCGGCCGATCGCCCAGACCAGGAAGATCGCCAGGAAGAACGCCACCCCCAGCAGGTAGGGTTGATAACGCAGGCAGTAGTACTTGATCTTGTTCATACGGGCGTCGTATCCAGCGCATCGACGAACTGGTCGATGACGTGTTCAAGAGGTCGGTCGTAGGCGTGTTGGTGCGCGGCGCCAGGCAGTGGGCCGAGCAACCCCAGGTGCTGACGCGCCTCGGCGCAGCCGCTGAGCAGGCGATAGGCGCTGCTGGCATGTCGCGCCGGGAAGCAGTACAACCGGGGGTGCATGAAGTCGTCGGCCAGCAAGCTGATCGCCGGCACGCCGGGCTGGCCGCTCATGCGTGTCAGCCAGGTCAGCCACAGGTCCGCCGTGGGGTTTTTCAAGCCGCGTTCGGCCGGCAGCGGCAATTCGATGCCGCCGTCGAAGTCACTGTGCAGCGCGGCGTGGCTGGCCTGCAGCCGCGCCAGTGCGGTAGCACTGTCAAAGCTTGGCCAGGAGCCGTGCAAGGCACGTGCGACGTCGGCAAAGCTGAAATCGTGGAGGAACTTGGCATGCACCCGGCGGAACAGGTCCAGGTCCTGCGCCTGCAGCGGGCGCAGGGCCTGGATCTGCGCGAACAGGCGGGTGCAATCGGCACCTTGCACCGCCTGGTGCAGCAATGGCTTGATCTGCGCGCTGAACAGTTCGCCAAGGGTGAACGGGTTCACCAGCGCAGTACCTTCCCCGCCCTTGAGCAGCTGGAAGATGAAGAACGGGTAGCGCCGCTGGCTGGCATCCTGCGAGCTGAGCAGGCCACCCAACAGCCAGTTGCCATTGCGGGCGCGGTAATTGAAGGCGCACATCGGCAGCCCGTCGAACAACGCCTGCCAGTCGTCGCGGTCGCGCATGGCCGCCAGCGAGGACTGCAGCCAGGCATCGAACTCGCACACTTCCTCTGCCGCGCCATGCAGGCTGACGAAGTCGGCGCTCGACGGTAGCTTGCCGAAGCAGCCGATCATTGCGCGCCCCTGCCGTTGAGGGCGCTGAGGGCCTTGACCTCACCCAGGTCGGTCAGCTTGACCCCGCCGAAGTTGCGCACCACCAGGCTGACCCGGCCATTGGCGGTGTTCCAGCTGAAGCGCTGCTGAATGCCGTCGACGTCTTCGACGCGGGCACTTTCGTTCATGCGCAGCAGGCCCCAGCGCCCTGGGAAGTCGAACACGGTGACCCGCGTGCCGCTCAGGGTTACTACATCCAGACGCGCGCCGGGGGCGTTGCTGGCGCCTGGCCAGGCAAAGCGGTTCCAGCTGCTGCGGCCGTTGCGGTAATGCTGTTCCTGGCCATCGAGGGTGAACACGATGTCGGTGAAGCTGGCCGAGGGTTCCAGCATGATCTCGAAACCGTTGTCGCGGTCCGACAGGCTGGCGATGACCTGGCCCACCGAACTGGCCTTGTCGATGCTGTTGAGCATGCCTGGGTTGACCAGCGCCGGCCCCTGGCCGTCGCCCACCCCCAGGCCTTCGCCGCCGGCCAGGTTGCCGATTTCGTTGCGCTTGAAGGCCGGCAGCAGGCCGCTTTCGGGGTCGACGAAACGCTGCAGGTCCTTCACCGACGCTTCGTTGCGGCTGCCCCCGGCGATCGGGTAGCGGTGCGCCATGACCTGTTCCCAGGGCTTGGCGATCTGCTGCGCCCAGGCTTTGGCAATCTGTTGGCCGGCAGGGTCGCGCAGGGTTGCCCAGGCGTACTGGATGGGCAGGCTGAACAGGCCCTGCAGGGAGCGTGACAAGCCGTCCTGGCTGGTGTCGACACTGCTCTCTACATAATTGCGCACGCGGGTGACTTCGCTCGGCTGGCCTTCCAGGGTTTCGCTGATCAGCTGCTTGCTGCTCTTGCCGACATCCTGCGAGCGCTGGATGTTGTTCATGCGTACCTTGAGGTTGCGCAGGGCCGCCAGATAGCGGTCCATGATGGTGCTGTCGGCGCCTTCGGCGTTGTTTTCCGCGAACACCCGTGCCACCGGCTCGAAACGCCTGGCCAGGCTGCCGTCATCAACGGCCGGCAGGCTCGGCGCGACGCTGGCCGGCAGATTGTCCTGGGCATCGAACAGCCCGCTGACCTTGCTCCAGAAGCCGTCTTCGCGGGCGGCGCCAGGCGTCGGCAGCGCATGCTTGGCCGGCAGGTCCCACTGGGTGTTGTCGTTGACGGCTGCCAGCAGGTGCTTCACCGGCGAGTTCTGCACGTCGCTCAGCAGGCCAAGTTGCTGGGTTGCCGACGCCAGGTCGGCAAAATGGCGCACGCCGACGCTGCTGATCATCTTGTACCAGGCCTGGGTATAGTCGCGTTTGTAGCGGGTCATGAACTCGCGAATGAAGTTGGCTTTCTGCACGATGGCATCGCCGCCTTCGCCGTCCAGCACCCAGTCCGATTCATTGCGCAGGTTGCCCGACAGCAGCTTGATCAGCTCTGGCTTGACGAAGGTATCCCAACCCTGGCGGCTATAGATAGCCGGCACGCCGGCAGAGCCATACAGCAGTGCCCGGCCGGGTTGCGGCACCAGGTCGTTGAGGGTCAGCGCCGGGAACTGGCGGCTCGACTCGAGTTGCAGGCGCAGGTATTCGCGGTCCACCAGCGAGCTGGAAAGCATGAACGACTTGAGGTTTGCCCGGGTTTCGCTGATCAGCTGGTCGTTGCGTGGCAGCGCTGGCGCTTGCCCCTGTTCCAGCAACTGCACGTACAGCGGCACGTTTTCTTCGATCACGCCAGCGTCAGCCGCAATGGTTTCACCTGCAGCGTCTTTACCCGCAGCGCCGGCCCAGGCCTTGGGCAGGCTGGCGGCGACGAAGGCACTGTCTGGATGCTGCTGTGGTTGGGTCAACAGCAGGTACAGCTTCAGGGTGTTGTAGGCCTCGATGATGGACGCTACCTGTTGCTCGTCCAGGCGCCCGAGCATTTCTTCGGACAGCGACAGGCCACCGGTGGTGGCGGACAGTTCGGCGGCGTCGCTGGCGGTAGCCAGGTTGACCTTGGCCGCGTAAGCCCCGGCACGGGTGTTGCCCAGCGCAGCCTGCGCCTTGGCGGCGACAGCAGGTGCCAATGGTTTGCCGTTGCGTTTTTTCCGTTGCGGCGCTGGGGTGAATTCCAGCGCCTGGTTGATACCGCTGGCGAAGGTGTTGAATGCTCGCATCTGCACTTGCAGGCTGCGCGCGACCGGCTCCAGCGCCTGGCTGCGCAACTGCGCCAGATAGGCTGTGCGGGTCACTTCATGGATTGCATCGCCATGATAAAGGCCCGCACCCAGTCGCAGCGGAACGCCTTGCAGGCGATGCGCTTCTACCATGGCCATCTGCTCGCGCAGCACTTCCAGGCCCTTGCCGGCGGCCAGCAACTGCGCCCGGTCGTCAGCCTGCTCAAGCTGCGCCAACTGCCCACGCAGGCTATCCAGCCACTGGCGGTTGTTGGCGAACGACAGCGCCTGCCAGCCGATGAACAGCACCCCGGTTGCCGCTGCCACGGCCAGCAGCAACGGGCTGAAGGCGCTCTGGCGGCCCAGCCGCGACTGATACAGGGTGAGGTCACGGTCAGGGAAGATCACCCGGCGGAAGGTGTCGGTGATGAAATAGCTGCGGTTGCCCACTGCTTTGGCGCAGTGCCCGGCGGTGTCGTCCTGGGCGGGCTGAAGGGCGAACTCCTCGGCGACCGCGTCTTCGTACACCTGCCCCAGCTGCTGTTCGGTCTGCAGCGCGCTGGTGAAGTACAGCCCGCGCAGCAGCAACGGGGTGCCGCCGCGGTGGCCGCGGGTGAAGGGTTCGAGGAACTGTTCGAGCACATCGCCCAGTGCGGCGAAGTACTGCGGGAAATTCAGCAGCGTGCTGTCGGCGTCGGCGCCGAGGGCGATCGTCTGTGCGTCGACATGCCGGCGGATGTGCCGTTGCAGGTTGTGCAAGCGGTTCTGCAATGCGCCATGCAGGCCGTTGTTGCGAATTTCCGACAGGCCAAAGGTCATGCCCAGCGGCTGCTGGCGTTCGTGCAGGTCCAGGCCCTCGAAGGCCTGGTTGAAGCCTGGCAGCTGGTCGGTCTTGCTCAGCATCAGGTAGACCGGTGGGTTGGCTTCAAGGCACTCGGCGTACTCTTCCACCCGCGCTACCAACTGGGCGGCAAGCGCATTGCGCTCATCGCTGTTGGCTGCCAGCAGTTCGGGCAGGCTGACCACCAGCACCAGGCCATTGATCGCCGCCTTGCCGCGCTGCTTGCGCAACATGCGCAGAAAGGCCGAGAACTCGCTGGCCGACTGGTCGTCGCGCAGGTAGCGGCCGGCCGTGTCGATCATCACCGCGTCCGGGCTGAAATACCAATCGCAGTGCTGGGTGCCGCTGGCGCTGTCGTTGCCCGTGGCGATGCTGGCCGAAAGGCCCGAATGGGTCAGCAACGAAGTCTTGCCGGCGGCCGACATGCCCACTACCAGGTACCACGGCAGGTCGGACAGCGCCGCCTTGCCGCCACCGCCGGCGGAGCGGTCGGTACGCAGCATGGCGATGGCGTGCTTGAGGCGCTCGCGCAGTACTTGCTGGTCGCGGAACTCACCGGTGGCATTCCACGAGCGATCGACTTCGAGCTGCAGCAGGTTCTCCAGATTGTGCTCGGCGCGGATGCGCTGGTATTGGCGCAGCACGATGACCAGCAGGAAGCAGGCGCTGATGATTGCCAGCGCCTCCGGCAGGTGGTGACGCAGCCACGGCAGCAAGGGGGCGGCAAGCCAGCAGATCAACAGGCTCGCCAGCCACAGCAGTGGCAGCAGAACCCAGAAACTTTTCAATAGGCGGAGTAATGTTTTCATGTCTTCCTGACTCGGCTACCTGAACGGGGCTCAGGCACTGAACAGCTGGCGAATTTGTTCTGAAAGGGCGGCGACGTCCTTGTCCAGCAACCAGTCCAGCGTCAGGTAGACAGCGACGCAGACCAGCGCGATCAACGCCAGGTACACCCACAGCGGCACTTCATGGCGCAGCATCTGCGACACCTGGTCGGGCAGGGCCCAGTCCGGTGACAGCGCACTGGGCGCCTTGCGGTAGCGGGCGATGTCCTGGCCGAGGCTGTTGGCCAGGTAGCGCAGCTGGTCCTTCTGACCGAGGCTGAACTTGCCTTCGAAGCCCAGGGCCAAGCACAGGTGATAGACCTCGAGCACGTCGATGTTCTGCTTGACGTCGGCGCGCAGCGCGTCGACCTTCTCGAAAAAGCCTTCACCGGCCAGGTGCACGCCGAAGTAGCGGAACTGCAGCGGCTGCAGCTCGAAGTGCCGGCGCAGTTCGTTGTCCCCGGCGCGCAACACGCTTTCGTCGAGGAAGGCGCACAGCGCGTACTGGGTATCCTTGACCTGCTCGACGCTGTAGTTGGCCGCACGGGCATCGCGTTCCAGGTTGGCGAAGAAACGCTCGACGCTGCCTTCGAAGGCCTGCACCGACGTGACCTGGCGGCCACGGCGCACGATCAGCGCCATGCTGACGAAGTCCTGGACCAGTGCCTTGAGTGTCGGTTTTTCCTGGGCGGCCACAGCGGCGCCCTGTTGCAATACGGCTTCGGTCATTTGAGCACCGCCATCAGTTCAAGCTTCAGGTTGGTAAGGGCGCCGGGCGCATAGAAGCAGATGGTCTGGGCGTTCATCATCCGCTCGTAGACATGGCCATGCGGCTCGATCGCGAAGTACTGGTTGTCCAGGCGCACCGGGATCGCGTTGGGCAGCCGCGTGGCATGGTTCAGGGTGACCCCGGGCATGGCGCTGTTGACCACCACTTCGATGTCCTCCGGGGAGCCGATCTTGACCGCCCGCGGCACCAGTTCAAGCAGGCTGGCACCGGGCATGTCGGCGTGCACCGAAACATAAAAGTCGGCTTCGGCCAGGCGCGGGTCGCGCAGCTGGCCCTGCCAGTACGACGGTTTGGTCTGGGTCAGGTTGATCACCACGCACTGGTTGGGCACGACGTTGTCGAGCATCACCCGGATCATCTCGTCCAGCCTGGCCAGCGAAGCCGCCGGGTCATGGTGGTCGTACTCGGGGATATCGCCGAGCTGGGTGTCCAGGGTGAAGGTCAGCAGGCCCCCGGCGAGGTCGGCCAGGAACAGGTACAGGCGCTCTGGGTTCAGGCGCGGGTGGGCAAGCAGATGGGCCAGCTGTGGGTGGGCGCGGTTCACCGTGTTCAGCAACCAGAACAGCGTGACATCGCTGGAGCCGAACTCGGCGATCTGGTCGGCACGCTCGCGACGCCGGCCGGACAGCGCCTTGCTCTTGGCCTGAAGGGCACCGAGCAGGCGCTTGCCGATGCCGGCCAGGGTCTCATGGTTGCCCAGGTGCAGGGTCGGATGGACAAAATGCGGGTCGAGGTTGAAGCCGCCCATGCTGTTGCGCGTCAGCTTGACCAGCGGGCAGTGGCTGTAGCCGTCCAGGCTGTCGCCGTCGACCAGCAGCACCACGTTCAGGCGCAGGCTGGTGATTTCGTTTTCCAGCTCGCCTTCGTTGAGGTCGGGCAGGGTGTCGAACTGTTTGCGAAAGCGCCGTGCCGCCTTGTGTTCCTGGCCGTCCTCGACGTAGTTGCGGCCAAACGGCTCGGCCAGCTTCAGCGCGGCATGGACTTTCAGGTCGTTGGCCTTGAGCAGGTCCTTCAGGTCGCGCGCGGCGGGCAGCGGGTCGTGCTGCGGTGCGTCGTAGAGGCTGCCGTCGGGAAACACCAGCTTCAGCCGCTTGAGCTGCAACGTACCGTTGGCCAGGGCATCCTCGTCCACCTGCAGCGCCTGCACGCCCCAGTTGAACGGCGTTGCGCGCAGCGAAGCCTCGGCCAGCTGGTGCTGGTGAAACTCATCCTGATACTGGAAATGCTGGGGCAGCAGGAACATGCCTTCCGACCACATGACCCGGCTCTGCTTACTCATTTGGTGCCATCCACGAGAGAGTTGAAGGTTGAATCCATGGCGTTGCGTGCCGACTGGCCGGCGGCATCGCTGGCCTTGTCGAGCACCGCGTCCTGCACCTTGTCGGTGAGGCCTGGCGGGGCCTGCTCGGCGTTTTGCGCGGCGACCAGCGGGTCCGCAGCAGGCGCTGTGTTCAGCACGTCGACGCCACGCATGGCGCTGATTTCGGTGTTGTCCACCAGCACCCGCAGGCCATCGGAGGAGAACCAGATACCGTCCTTGCGCAGCGAGTTGGCGTCGAACGCGACTTTCCAGCGTGCCCCCTGTTCATCGCGGAAAAACGCCGCCATGCCGACGTAGCGCGCGTTCTTCGGCAGCGGCCACTGGTCGATCTGGCCGATGCCTGGCAGCAGGGTGATTTCGCGAGCCTCGACCAAGGTGTTGCCCAAGGCTTTTTCCGGGCTGGCCCACAGGGTCTCGGCGTCGGCCGCGGCGAAGCGCTCGAGGTCGGTCAGCTGGTACACGCGCATCACCACCGACAGCGGCTGACCGTTGGCGTCGGGGTTGAGGTGGTTGCCGCCGTCGGACGTCAGGATGACCTTCTCGCTGTCGGCCAGCATGTCGGCTGCCCAGCTGTCTTCCATACGCTTGCCGATGCGGTCGGTGACCCCGCAGCCGGCCAGCGCCAGCAGCAGGGCTGCGGCGGTCAGGCGTTTGAGGGCGGTGTGCTGGTGATGCATGACGGCTTAATCTCCGAAAACGGTTCAGGCCAGGCGATAGGCGAAATCGCCATCGCTACCCAGTTCGATCACCAGGCGCTCGATTGGCGAGCCCTGGGCCATGCGCTCGAGCACGCGCTGGGCAAGCTCAGGCATCAAGGTCTGGGACAGGATGTTGTCGATGTTGCGCGCACCGCTGTCGACCTCGGTGCAGCGAGCCGCGATGGCGTTGACCAGCGCTTCGTCGTAGCTGAGTTCGGCCTGGTGGTTGCGGGCGAAACGCCTGGCAATGCGCTCGAGCTTGAGCGCGACGATGCGCGCCAGGATCTGGTCCTGCACCGGGTAGAACGGCACGATGCTCAGGCGGCCGAGGAAGGCAGGCTTGAACACCTGATTGAGCTCGTCGCGCAGGCCTTCGACGATGGCCGCGGGCGTTGGTCGCTCGGCGGCATTCAGGCAGGTCTGCATGATGCGCTCGGTGCCGGTGTTGGAGGTGAGGATGATCACGGTATTGCGGAAGTTGATCTCGCGCCCTTCGCCATCGTCCAGCACACCCTTGTCGAACACCTGGAAGAACAGTTCGAGCACATCGGGGTGGGCTTTTTCTACCTCGTCGAGCAGCACCACGCTGTACGGCTTGCGGCGCACGGCTTCGGTCAGCACACCGCCTTCGCCGTAGCCGACGTAGCCCGGTGGCGAGCCCTTCAGGCTCGATACGGTGTGCGCTTCCTGGTATTCGGACATATTGATGGTGATCAGGTTGCGCTCGCCGCCATACAGGGTATCGGCCAGGGCCAGGGCGGTTTCGGTCTTGCCGACGCCACTGGGCCCGAGCAACAGGAACACGCCGATCGGCTTGTTCGGGTCTTCCATGCGCGCGCGGGAAATCTTGATGCGTTTGCCTATTTCGTGCAGGGCGTGGTCCTGGCCCAGCACGCGCTCGCCGAGCAGGGCCGGCAGGCGCTGCACGGTGTCGATCTCGTCACGCAGCATCTTGCCCAGGGGGATGCCGGTCCAGCCGCTGATGACCTGGGCGATGGCGCCACTGTCGACCAGCGCGTGCACCAGTGGTTGGTCGCCTTGCACGCGGGCCAGCTCGGCACGCAGGGCATTGAGCTGGTGGGCGTCGGCGTCGTTTTCGGCATCCAGGGCCTTGAGCTGTTCGACCAGTTCCAGCTCCTGCTGCCATTGGCTGCTCAGCTGTTGCTCGCGCTGCTGCTCGGCCTGCAGGGCAGCCTGCAGCTCGCCCAGACGGCGGGCATGGTCGTGGCCCTTGCCGGCTTCGTGGCCAAGCACGGCGATTTCCGCCTGCAGGTTGTCGATCTGTCGGCGACAGTCTTCCAGCGCCCCAGGCTGCGATGACTGCGCCAGGGCAATGCGCGCACAGGCGGTGTCGAGCACGCTGACCGCCTTGTCGGGCAGCTGGCGGCCGGTGATGTAGCGGCTGGACAGGCGCACCGCCTGCACCAGCGCTTCGTCCATTACCGCTACCTTGTGATGCTCGCGCATTTTCCCGAGCAGGCCACGCAGCATGTGAATGGCCTTGTCTTCGTCGGGCTCTTCGACCTTGACCACCTGGAAGCGGCGGGCGAGGGCGGCGTCCTTCTCGAAGTACTTCTTGTATTCGGCCCAGGTGGTGGCGGCAATGGTGCGCAGCTCGCCACGGGCGAGGGCGGGCTTGAGCAGGTTCGCGGCATCGTTCTGCCCGGCCTGGCCGCCGGAGCCGATCAGGGTGTGCGCTTCGTCGATGAACAGGATGATCGGGTGCAGGCTGCGCTTGACCTCCTCGATCACTGCCTTGAGGCGGTTCTCGAACTCGCCCTTGACCCCGGCGCCTGCCTGCAGCAGGCCCAGGTCCAGGGTATGCACGGCCACGTCCTTGAGCACTGCCGGCACATCGCCTTGGGCGATGCGCAGGGCCAGGCCTTCGACCACTGCGGTTTTGCCGACCCCGGCTTCACCGGTGAGGATGGGGTTGTTCTGGCGGCGGCGAGTGAGAATATCGACCATCTGCCGAACTTCGAACTCGCGGCCCAGCACCGGGTCGATACGGCCTTCACGGGCGCTTTGGGTGAGGTTGATGGTGTACTGGTCCAGCGCCGGGGTCTTGCCGCCGGCCTTGGCACTGCTGGCTGCCGGTGCTGCCGGGCTGGCCAGCGGGCTGGCTTGCCGGGATTCGGTGCTGCCTTCTACCAGGCCAGTGAGGTTCAGGCGCAGGTCGTCGGCGTTGATTTTCTCCAGCTCCGGCGCCGAGGCGATCAGCACGCGCCGCAGTTCAGCGTCGTCGAGCAGGGCCAGCAACAGGTAACCGCTGCGCACCTGGCCGACACCGTATTCGATCGACGCCAACAGCCAGGCCTGCTCGATCATGCGGGTGATATGTGGCGACAGCGCCGGGGTGCGGGTATTGCCTTTCTTGAACGTGCCCAAAGCCGTGACCAGCTGCGCCTGCAGGCGTTCGGCGACCACATCGTAGTGGCGCATGATCGGCGCCAGGTCGCTGTCGCCGGCGTCGAGCAGCTGCAGCAGCAGGTGCTCCACTTCGACGTCGTAATGGTGCTCCGACAGGCACAGGGCCGCCGCGCTTTCAGTGGCCGTGCGGCTGGTTTCGTTGAGCTTGGCGAACAGAGACTTCAGGTTCACAAGGCGACCCCATCGTAAGGTATTTGGAAGACGGCGCAACGCGAAGGCTCCGCGTCACGACCGGGGCGTTTGAGCCAGCCCAGCCAGCCCAGCGCAACATTGCCGCTGCGGCCCAGCTGGGCGCGCGGCACTGCCTCACGCTGCAGGCGCGGGGCGATTTCGAAGTCCAGCTGGGCGCCGATATAGAAGCGCACCAGCTCGACCAGCTTGCGGTAGCACGCGGTGCCCGGCTGAAAGCGCCGGTAATCGGCCAGGCTCAACGGGCCCAGCTCGATACGAATGCTCGACTGGTAGTCCCAGACCCGGTTGCCGGCCACGGCGCTGTGGCCGAGCTGGGCGTTCTTGCGCCCGAGCTGGGTGCACTGTTCGGGCTGCAGGTGCAGCCAGCGCCCGGCAAACTGGCACACCGTGACCGGCAGCGCGAAATAGAAGCCGAGCATGCGCTCAAGGTTCAGCGCGTTGCGCGGCTTCTGGCTGAGCAGGCCGGCAAAATAGCTGAACAGCTCGCGGCGCAGCGCCGTCGGCTGCTGCTCGAACTTGAGCTGCTGCGCGCGCGGGCCCAGGCCGACCAGGTTGAGCAGGTAGCCATCGAACGCCGAAGCGCCATTGCGTTCGTGTTCGATATGAAATTTGTACTTCTGCCAGGCCTCGTAGAACAGCGTGGTCATGCGGTGCGAGAAAATGTCGAGAAACGCATGGGCCGCATCGTCGCGGTACTGCACATGGCGCTCGAGCAGCAGCTCGGTGTACGGCCGCGGCAGTACGCCCGATGGTCCGACCAGGCCCATGAACGTGACCTGCAGCTCGGACAGCGGCAGGCCGGCCGGCGACACTTTGCCTTCACGCTCGAAGTGCAAGTCGCTGACCTCGCTGGCGGGGAACGCCAGCGACAGCTGGGTGCGAAAGCGCAGCGGGTCTTCATGCGGCCGGGTTGCCAGGTCCATGCGCCCGGTACGGCTGTAGTGCAGGCGGAGCAGACGCACCAATTGAAAGAATTCGAATCGGTGCGGCTCGGCTCGGGCCTGATCGATCAGACCAGGGGCTGATCGCCAGTGCGGGCTGGCCATTGGGCGACTCTCTTTTCTCGTTGTTGGGTGCGCAGGGTCAGTTGGGTAAAGCTGTTCATCGAGCAGTACTGGCCGAAGAAATGGTCCAGCACCGTGCCGAACAGAAACACGCCGCTGCCGGTGAACTGGCTCTCGTCCAGGGTCAGGGTAATGCCGACACCGCGCACGAAGTTCGGCCGCGGGTGGCCGATACGGGCAACCACCGGCTCGCTGTCGATGGCCTTGATGCCATTGATCTGCTTGCGGATGGCCGACACGTTGCGGTAGTTGTAAAGCGACAGCAGTTCGAGCAGCACCTCGCGGCCCTGGCTGACCAGCGACAGGTGGTTGAGCGAAAGGTGGGCGATAAGCCGCCAGATCAGCCCTTTGCCCAGTGGCACCCGCACGGTGGCGGTAGGCTTGCGCAGGCAGCGGATGTCCTTGATCACCGAGTTGGCCGGGATGTTGAAGTCGCCGCGCTCGCCACCGAACGGCAGCATCAGCGGTACATCGCGGTTGCTGCAGGTCAGCCCGATGCTGAGGGTGTCATTGCTGGCGTCGATCAGTTCGAGGTTGCGGTCGACCACGCGGATGCTCATGGCCGTGGCATCGCCCTGGCTGCGTCGCCGGGCCGTCCAGAAACTGCTGCGCGGGTCCTGTTCGCCACGTGGCTCGAAGAACGGCTGGCAGGTGTCGACCTGATCGACGCCGCCCAGCTTGCGCACCCGCCTTACGCGGTCGATCGATACCACTTCGGCGGCATTGTGCAGCCGTGTGTCCGGGGTGACCGGGTACTCGTGGCGGGTGTGCGTCAGCTTGATCGGCTCGGCCTGCTGGCGGAACAGGTTGATGATCGGGGTGCAGTTGAGCTTGAAGTTGTTGCGCCCGATGTTCTGGGTCAGCCGGGTCAGGCGATCGCTGAGGTCGTAATCGGAGAAATAGAAATTCAGCTCCACCTGCTCGACGGCCTTGCCCTGCAGGATGCGGGCAAAGCCGCTGAGGTCGAAGAACATGAACTTGTCGGGGAAAGTGAAGTACTCGTGCAGCAGGCGGTAACCCAGGAACGAGCGTTCGGAGTAGTCCACCAGGCCTTCGTCGCGGGCATAGCCCACGGGCTTCAGGGCATCGGCCGCAAGGGCCACTTCGCGGGTGCGGCCCTGGTCCTGGAAGCTCAGGGTAACCTTGGCCAGGTTGTTGAACAGCAGCTCGTACAGCTGCAGCATCAGCGTCGCTTCGCCGTCGAGGAAAAACCTCAGGCAGTCCATTTCCATCTGCCCGAACAGGGCATCGCCGGTAGCCCCCAGGCGGATCCGCAGGTGCGCCACCAGGTCGGCGCTGTGGCCATTGAATGCCGACCGTTCCATCTCGCTGAACGAGGCTTGCTGCACGGCGATAGGCCACAGCGCTACCGGGTAGCAGGTGCGGAACTTGCAGACCACGCCTTCCACGGCATTGGCATGCATCTCGGTATGCCGTGCAACGCGGTAGGCTTCGGTGACCTTCTCGTGCTTGCCCAGGCTCAGCTCGGCGATCGACATCGACGGGGTAGGGCGCAGGTAGTGGGGGTACAGCACCTCGAGGAAAGACTCGACGATTTCCGGAAACTCGTCATCGAGCTTTTTGTGCACCCGCGCAGACAGGAACGAGAACGCCTCGATCAGGCGCTCGGTGTGCGGGTCCTCGCAGTTGTCGCCCTCTATCAGCAGCCGCGAGGCGATCTTGGGGTACTGCGCAGCAAACTCCTGGCCGAGGAAGCGCAGGTGCGACAGTTCCCTTTCGTAGTAGGGCAGCAGTTCGTCGAGCATCAGTTGAGGTTCTGCACTTTGTATTCCTGGGTGTTGACCTGCAGCACAGCGTCGAACGACACCTGGCGGCTGATGTCCTGCAGGCGCAGCACGGCGTCTACCCGGAAGGTCAACATGCGATGGCCGTTCTGCTGGGCCAGCAGCTGCACACGGACCCGGCGAAAGCGCCGGTCGCCGGTGCTGATCGCCCGTTCCAGCTGTTGCTGGATCAGGCGACGATCATGCGGGTCGAGCACGCTGCGGCTGATGAAGTCGGGCATGCCGTATTCAAGGATGGAGCCACCAAGCTGGCTGAAGCCGGCGAGCTCGGCGGCGACCAGGGACTGGCGGGTATTCACCAGCACCTCGAGGTCGCGGACGATGCTGGCCTTGTACTCGGCCAGCGAGCAGGTGCGTTGCACCGCCGGCTCGGCCGACTGAAAGGGTCGGTCGTCCAGCAGCCGGTCGAGCAGCGAGGGCAGCAGGCGGGCCTGGTTACTCATGTGTCATCCCTGTACACACCGGGCCGTCAGCCGCGCGCGCCTTGTGGCAGTTCGGCGACCAGCCGCAGCGAAGCGGTCAGTTCGTCCAGCTGGTAGTGCGGGCGCAGGTAGGTCACGGCCTTGTACACGCCTGGCTTGCCTGGCACCTCGAACACCTCGGCGCGGGCCTCGCGCAGCGGGAATTTGGCCTTGGCCTCCTGGCTGGCGGTGTCGTCGAGCAGCACGTAGCTGGCCAGCCACTGGTTGAGGAACCGTTCCACGTCCATGCGCGAGGCGAAGCTGCCGATCTTGTCGCGCATGATCGCTTTCATGTAATGGGCGATGCGCGAGGTGGCGAAAATGTACTGCAGCTGCGCAGACAGGCGGGCGTTGGCGTTGGCGATGTCGGTGTTGTACTGCTTCTGCTTTTGCGCCGACTGGGTGCCGAAGAACGCGGCGTAGTCGGTGCCCTTGCAGTGCACCAGGGGGATGAAGCCCAGGTCCGACAGCTCTTTTTCGCGGCGGTCGGTGATGGCGATCTCGGTCGGGCACTTGAGGGCGATCTCGCCATCGTCGGTCTTGAAGGTATGGGTCGGCAGGCCTTCGACCAGGCCACCGCCTTCCACACCGCGAATCGCCACGCACCAGCCGTAGCGGGCAAAGGCATCGGTGACCCGGGTGCCAAGGGCGTAGGCGGCGTTCATCCACAGGTATTTGTCGTGGTCGCGGCCGTCGACGCTTTCGACGAAGTTGAATTCCTCCACCGGCGTGGTATCGGGGCCATAGGGCAGGCGCCCGAGCACGTGTGGCAGGGTAAGGCCGACGTAGCGCGAGTCTTCCGAGGCGCGGAACGACTTCCACTTGGCGTATTCGACGGTATCGAAGATGTTTGCCAGGTCACGCGGGCCGGACATTTCGGTAAATGAATCCCAGCCGAACAGTTCGGGGGAGGCCGCCGAGATGAACGGCGCGTGGGCCGCAGCTGCCACGTGCGAGACTTCTTCGAGCAGGTACAGGTCTTCGGGGTTGCGGTTGAACTCGTAGTCGCCGATCAGCATGCCGAACGGCGCACCACCGAAGGTGCCGTACTCTTCTTCGTAGACCTTCTTGAACAGCGCGCTCTGGTCGAATTCGCTGGCGGCCTTGAGGTCGCGTACCAGGTCCTTCTTCGAGGCGTTGAGCAGGTGGATCTTCAGCGTGGTGCTGGTTTCGGTCTGGTCGACCTGGTATTTCAGGCCGCGCCAGGACGCTTCCAGCTGCTGGAACTCACGGGCGTGCATGATCTCGTTCATCTGCTCGGAGAGCATCGCGTCGATTTCGGCGATACGCGAATCGAGCACGGCGATCAGGTCTTTGCTCGGGGTCATCTCGCCCTCGAGCACCTGGTTCACCAGTTCGCCGATCAGGTCGCGGGTGCGGTTGCGCTCGGTGTCGGAGCGGGCCACGCGGCTTTGCGAAATGATGCTGTCGAGCAGCGAGGGCTGTGGCGCGAAGTTTTCCACTTCGACCAGGTCGCCGGCCTGTTGCGGTGCGGTTTGCTTGTCGGTCATGTTCGGGCTCCTGCTCAGGGGCGATCGCTGCTGGATGGGTCGTTCTCTTCGGCTTCACGGCCGAATTCCTTGCCCAGGGTCTTGAGCTTTTCGGTGTTCTGCAGCACATCCATCAGCAGCTCTTCGAGCTTGTCGTTGCCGCCCATCTTGTTGCGCAGGTCGGCCAGCTTGTTGCGCACTTCCAGCAGCTTGCGCAGCGGCTCGACTTGCTTGACCACGTTCTGCGGCTCGAAGTCTTCGAGGCTGTTGAAGTTCAGCTCCACGCCCAGCTGGGTGCCGTTACGGGCCAGGGTGTTGTCGACGCGGTAGGTGAGCCGCGGCTTGATGCCCTTGAGCACGCCGTTGAAGTTGTCGCGGTCGATGAACACGAACTTGCGGTCCTTGAGCTTGGGCAGCGGTTCCAGCGGGTTGCCGGAAAAGTCGCCCAGTACGCCGACGACGAAGGGCAGTTCCTTTTTCTCGATGGCATCGCCGATGTCCACGTCGTAGGTGATATGAACCCGAGGCGCGCGAACGCGGTCGAGTTTGTGCTGGGTGCTTTCCTTCTTCGCCATCGTGTTCTCCATTGCGAGCAGTTCGCTGCGAATCATTGCGCGGGCCGTTGCCAGGCCCTTCGCGTTACAGGCCTTCGATCGTCAGCAGCAGGCGCTGACGGATTTCGTCGTTCATTTCCAGAATGTTGTCGCGGCCGACCAGCTCTTCGAAGCTGGTGTTGCCGGCAATTTGCGTGCTGCTGCGGATAACCGAATCGTCGGGTAGTGCCGATCGCACCGGCGAGCTGATAACGCAGAACGGCAGGTCGCCCAGGCCCTTGAGGCGCTCGAAGCTGAGGCTGAAACGCAGCCCTTCGAACAGCCGGCCAAGGCCTGGCGACTTGCTCAGGCAGTAGAACAGCACCAGGTAATGCACCACGAAGCGGTACAGCTCGGCGCTGCTGCGGTTGGGGTCATTGATGACCGCGCGAAAACGCGCCAGCTCGAAGCCCTGGAAGCCCACCACCCAACGCACCGGGCTGGTGATCCGGATGACCTGCCCACTGGGGGCCAGGACCTTGTCGTATTCCAGCGGGAACAGTTCGGGTGTGGTGCTGATGAGGTTGAGCGGCACTTCCAGCTCACTGACCAGCTGGAACGGTGCGGCCGAGCCGATGCGTTCGTAGAGTTCGATCAGCGACTGGAAGTGGCCCTGGGTTTCACGCCCGCTGCTGCGCTGGGCGCCTTGCAGGTATTCGCCAAACAGGTTTTGCGGACGAATCAGCGGCGCCGCGGTGGCGAGGTAATCAGCCGCCTGCGCTTTCAGCGCATCGGCGATCGCCCGCGTCTGGCTACGCAGCTTGATCAGTGCTTCGACATCGAATGTCTGGGTCATCGGTGCATCGTCCATGTGCCTGCTTGATCGTCCTGAAACGCCAGTGGCGAGGACCTGAAAATCGCGCCTTTCGGCTGCGGAAAATTGGGTGCTGGCACATGAATATCGTGTTGCCAGCAATGCCGAGTAGGGCACCCCGCTGCGGAAGAAGTTCCGGCAAGGGAGGCGATTTTTTCCCCGTTTTGTGCAGAGACGCAATAATGGCGCCGTGACATTGGCTGTGTGTTGGGGGCGCAGAAAACGGGGCCTCGCCCCTAAAACGTGGGCGTGCAGGGCTAAAAAAAATGCTGAAAATCGCGGGTAAAAATTTTTTATAAAAAGTGAAGCAGGTCTCACTTTTGGGCTTGGGCGCAATCGTATGGGCACTGGCAAGGTTGCCGTATGATGATGGCAGTACGGGCAGGGGCTGGGCATCGAGAGCGTGCATCACGCATGATGATTGCCAGCTACGGCAGTAACGGCTAGCGCTCACCGCTCTCCAGGCAGGTATAAATCACTGCCAGTCAGTCAAGGCGAATGGGGCTGCTGCGCAGCCCATCGCCGGCAAGCCAGCTCCCACCCAGACTGCATCGAATTCATGTGGGAGCCTGGCTGCCGGCGATGGGCCGCAAAGCGGCCCCAATTGCCTTTTCGCTGCGCGGCCAGATCGGTCGCCTTTCGCACATAACCGAAAGAAATCGTGGGTATTCTGGCGTACCTGATGTGATCAGTTTGACGTAATCAGGGCTTGCTCATTTTAGCTTGGAGCATCTGAAAGGCTTTCGAGCTTCGGCCGTCGATGAGTTCGATGTAAAACGAGGCATAGAGCGCTTCAAGGTCGCGGCATGCGCCCAGCCGGGTCTCGGTGAAGTAGCGATGGCCAGGGATATCGCGCGCCTCCATGGGGGTGGTAATTTCTTTATTCGCAGCACGCGTGAGCAAGCCATCCAGATCCTGAAGCAACAGGGCTGCAGCGCGCTCTTGCTGTTGATAGTGCTCAAGCGAGTCGCGCAATGCCATGGCTGCGAGTTTCAGTGCATCTGGATTCATCGTTGGATTCCTGGTTGTCTATCGAACCGAGAAGCCTTGAGTGTTGATCATTCGCCCCGGTTAGGGGCCAAGTGCCGAAGCGCTTCGCCTGCTCGCTATAGGCTATCTGGGCGCGGTTTTCAGTTTATGCGGCATCAGTCGTAGGCCGGAGGTCTTTTTTAGCGGCCATCGACCTGAACGCAAATATCCTTGCCATCGATCACCTTGCATGGCCAGTTATCGTTGATGTAATGATCCGGCTTGAAACATACCCGCTCATCGTTGACCCAGAATAAATGCCAGGCTGAGCCTGAGATCAGCAATTTTGAACAGGGCGTGTAACCTCTGGCCAGTAATGCGCCGGAGGTCAGGATCATTACGGCAGGTACGATATAGAAAAGTGTTTTCAGCGACAGTGCGAACATCAATGTCTGGAAGCGGTGCAGGCGCGAGCCGAGGGGTGGGTCAAACTTCTTGCCTGTCAGTGCGCACGTAGCTGTTCCCACTAGCAGAATGGCAAGCGCTGGCGGCGCCATAAGCAGGCCAAAAGCCAAGTAGGGGGTTTCTACTACGGGCGCTGCCCGGTAAAGCCTGCCGTACAGGGGCAGCAGGTAGTGCGCATAGGCGTACACCGAGAAACCACCGACCAGCAGTAGCATGATGATGAATACGATAGCCAGCAGTCTGAATTTGACCGGTGTGAGTTCCAGTGATGGCAGAGTCGGGTGCATGTTCGTCATTAAAATTTAGGTAGATTGAATGTGGGCAGAGACGGAATTGAAGGCAATCTGGGCGCACTCGGCCAAGCGGGTAGATCGATCCCGTCCGGGCGTAGCTTGCGGATAACCCATGACTTGGCCTCATCATAAAGCTGGTCTGCAATGTTGCCAGCAATGTTGGCGGTGGTTTCTTTCAGGTAGTTTTGCAGGTCCGCCGCCTTGATTTCGGTAAGTGTCTGGTGGAGTGATTCCAGATGGTCAGTTGCATAGCGCAACCCGGCTTTTACCGAATTTTTTATACCGAAGTGGCTATCAAGAGCGTTCAAGCCAAGGCCTACCGCAAAGACGAAGAGTGCGCCTGCAATCACCGGCGCAGCGGCGGCGGTAAAGAATGTTCCCGCCAGCACAGCCGCTGCGTAGCCGACTGCTGTAGCAATGCCGGCCTTGATCAGTTCAACGCCGACGCCACCAAATAGATCGCTCATGATGTGTTCATCAGCAAACACCCATTCCGCGACTTCGATAGCGACTGCCACATAGCAGGACAACTTGAATCCTTTGATGGAGGAACCACGAACACCATATTTACCGATACCCATGCTGATCAGCTTGGCGTTCTGGATGCCGTAGCGAGGCGCATCCAGCGTTTTGCGCAGGCCAGGGTAACCGGAGAGGACCACGTATTGCTTGCCGTTGCGCACGATGTAGCGCACTTTCGTGCCCAAGCCATTCATGTCGCGAATGAAACCAATGATATTTTTCGCATCCCACGCTGCCATTGCGCCGGGCACGCCCCAGGTGGTATTGACGAAAGTGTGGGGCAGGCCGTTGTAAGTAGACCTTATGCCTTGCCAGGTGCCAGTCAACCTATCGGCCTGTGTTCGGGTACACACCTGAAGTGGTTGCGTAGCACCCTGTGCTTTCTGGGCGAACTGGCCCTGAAAGTCTTCCACCGACATGATCACCATTTCCCGGTGATTCTGGTCCATGTCTCGGTCCAGTTGGCTGAGTTGGGCTTCACTCACGCTCATGGCAACGCTCCCTGATATTCGCTGTGTACGGCCTGGTAGCCAGGCGCAAGGAGCCTACACCCCAGACGTCAGCCAGATCAAACGGGGGGACATATTCCGATGTAATTAATCCAGGAAGCGTCTAATGGGAAATCGCCATCAGTTACCATTGGCGGAAGTGGCCTCTGCTCTTGATTCAGGGCTCTCTGGCTTATCGCCATCATTTGACAGCCCACGCCAAGCACGTTTTCATTGTTGGATTTCCAGCTTGATGCAGGATGCATTGATATGATTACGGATGCCCTTGAGTCGATGCTCACACAGCATCAACGCCTGTTCACCTTTGACTCACCTCTGCCCCCTGAGCAAGAGCTGCAACTCCTTAGCTTCAGTGGTCGCGAGGCCATTTCCGAGCTGTTCAGTTTCCAGGTAAACCTGATTTCCCAGGACGCCCGCATCGAGCTCAAGAAGCTGATCGGCAAGAAAGTCACGGTGGGCATCGCGCTCGCCGATGGCAGTACGCGCTACCTCAGCGCGCATGTTTCCGACTTCGTGCACACCGGTGCCGACGGTGGCATTGCCAACTACACCGCCGAGCTGGTGCCATGGATCTGGATTCTTAGCCGCCGCCGCGATTCACGTATCTTCCAGGACAAGACCACCGAGCAGATCGTCAAGGAAGTCTTCGCTTACTACCTGACGTTGGCCGAGCATGAGTTCCGTCTTAGCCAGCCCCTCAAGCCCATCAGCTACTGCACGCAGTATCAGGAATCGGACTTGAATTTCGTGCTGCGCCTGCTTGAACAGGAGGGGCTGTTCTTCACGTTCGAGCATTCTCAGGAAGGCCATCGCATGATCATCAGCGATGACAGCAGCATGCTGCCGCAGCTGGAGCGTCAGCCGCTGATCAGATACCACAGCGCCTCGGTAACCGAGACCGCTGACTCGATCACGGCGTGGTCCTCGGCGCGACGCATGCAGCCAACGCGCCTGGCCCTCAAGACGTTCGACTACAAGCAGCCTGGTAACCCGCATCTGGTGCAGCTGAACTCTGTCAACCAGCAGGGTGAGGTCGGCCAGTACGAGGTCTTCGAATACGAGGGTCTTTACGGCTACGCAGACTCCGATGAAGGTGTGCGCAAGGCACAGCGCAGGCTCGAGGCGATGGAAGTGGACGGCAAGACGTTCCATGGCCAGAGCAACTGCCGCGCGATGGAGGCCGGCCAGTACTTCGAGCTGAGCCAGCATTACGATCACGACAACGACGCCCCCGACGATCGCCAGTTTCTGCTGCTTTCCGTTACCCATTGGGGCCAGAACAACTACGCCAGCGACGGTGAAGCGGGCTATCGCAACAGCTTCAGCTGTATTCGTCGTAAAATCCCGTTCCGCCCCGCAGCGCATACACCGAAGGCTGGCATCAGCGGACCGCAGACAGCCATTGTGGTCGGCCCGCCCGGCGAAGAGATCTACACCGATGACCTGGGCAGGGTGAAGTTGCAGTTCCACTGGGACCGCAATGGGGAGTACAACGACCAGAGTTCCTGCTGGGTCCGCGTGGCCCAGTCAGGTGCCAGCGGCGGCTTCGGCAGTATCCAGATCCCGCGCGTCGGTGACGAAGTGGTGGTGGTGTTCCTCGACGGCAACCCCGATCGCCCGTTGATCATGGGCAGCCTCTACAACAGCAGCAACACGCCACCGTGGGCGCTGCCGGCCAACAAGACCCAAAGCGGTTTCCTGACGCGCTCGATGAAGGGCGACGGCGGTACAGCCAACTTCTTCCGCTTCGAAGACAAGGCCGGCGCCGAGCAGATCATCATGCACGCCGAGCGCAACATGGACACCGAGATCGAGCTGGATGAAACCCATGATGTGGGTAACAACCGCACGATTACGGTGGGTGGCACGCACACCGAAACCGTGAAGAAGGACACGGTAGTGCAAGTGACCGATGGCTCTTACACCTTGCAGGTCGACAACCAGTTCATCCAGATTGCCGCGAAGCAGCACATCATCCTGCAGGTGGGGGAAAGCAGCATCACCTTGACCCCGGAAGGCATCGAGATCAAGGGCAAGGCCATCGTCACCACCAGTACCGACACTACCCAGATCACCGGCGCCGCAGTGCGAATCAACGACTGAGGCGGGTTCATGCAAAAGACCTCGATCTACGACCGCCTCTCGGCCAAGCGCGAAGCGCAAGAGGAAGCTGCGCGGCTGGCAAGGCTCGCTGAACCCGCCAACATGCCCGAGCCTGCGCCCGAACCGCAACCACTGGCCACCGCGTTGCTGGACGTGGCCAGTGGCTTTACCTTCGCCGGTTTCCACCTGCAGTTTCCGGCCGGCTTTCGCTTCCGCGATATCCAGACCACCCTCGAGCATGAAGGCGAAGCGGTCAGCCTTCGCATCCGCCGTCGTGACGTCCGCCCCAGGCAGACGCTGGAGGCGTTGTTCGACGAGGCAATCAAGGCCCTGCGCGAATTGACCCCGCAGCTGCGCCTGATACGTCAGCGTGATTCCCACCTGGCTGGCCACCCGGCCAAGGTGCTGGACTTTCACTTCACTGCTGGCCATGAGCCTCGGCACGGTCGCCTGGTCGGCGCGTTGGTACCCGTAGCCGGCAGCGATTTGCAGCAATGGCTGGACATTTCCAGCGTGATAGACCCGAGCAAGCCAGGCCTGAGCCAATGGCTGGCAGATTTCGACCGCATGCTCGATGGCTTCGCGCCGAGCTGAACCCGTTCTTCTTTATCAGGAATTTCCATCGCATGGATTACGAGTTGCAGGAAGGCAGCATTGCGCTGCCGGCAGGTTTCGAGGACCGTACGGTCAACATGTTCGTCCTGGGTGCCAGTGTGCCCGCGCCCTTGAGCATTACCGTCTCGCGCGACACCTTGCTGCCGGACGAAGCGTTGCCGGCCTACGTTGATCGCCAGGTCAAAATGCTCACCTCCAAGCTGCGCGGCTACACCCGCATGGGCAACAAGGCTGTCGCGCTTGCGGCCAGCGCGCCTATCGCTGGCATCCAGATCGACGCCTACTACATGAACCAGGGCCGTCCGCTCTATCAGCGCCAGGCCGCCTTTATCATCAGCCCCGGGCGGGCGCTGATCTTCTCCACCACTGCACAGGCCGACTTCAGTGCCCAGCAGAACCAGGACTGGGACAACCTGCTGGCCAGCTTCACCCCGCGCCACCCGGTCGTGACCAGCCCCGAGCCCGGCGAACAGGAGTAACCCTCATGTTCGAAGCGGCCAGGTTCGGCGACGAGATATCGCACACCAGCGCCCTGGGGGGCTTCCTGATCGGAGCTGCCTTGGGCATCGCGCTGGTGGCCACGGTGGCCATCGCCACCTTCACTTGCGGGTTCGGCGTGGCCTTGCTGGCCGGCCTCGCAGCCGGTATCGGGGGCAGCTTGCTGACCGCTGCCGGAGAGGCGATAGGCAGTATGTTCTCGTCCCCCTCAGGGACCATAACCACTGCCTCACCCAACGTGTTCATCAACAGCCGCAAGGCTGCCCGCGTCGAAAAAAGCATCGGTGCCTGCGACAAGCACCCCGGGCCGGTGCAGATTGCCGAAGGCTCGACCAACGTCTTCATCAACAGCGTGGCCGCTGCGCGCAAGGGCGACAAGCTGACCTGCGGTGCGACCATCTCCGCAGGCTCTGACAACGTCATCATTGGCGGTGGTACCTACCGCTACCTGCCGGTGGACGATGAGATCCCGGAATGGCTGCGCACCACCGTGGATGTGCTGATGGCCATCGCCGGCGCTGCGGGCGGTATCGCCCAGCTGATCAAGGCCGGTACCCAGGCCGGCATGAAAGCTGTCATGCCCTGCGCCCTGAAGTTCACCGCAGGATTCGTCGCCGGTGAAGTCGCCAGCCGCTACGTGGTCGAACCGGTGGCGCGCAAGGCCATCGGTGGGCTGGTCGGCAATCCGGTCGACCTCACCACTGGCCGCAAACTGATCCCCGATGAAATCGACTTCAGCCTGCCGGGCCTGATGCCTATCGAGTGGTCGCGCTTCTATGCCAGCGACCTTACCGTCGACAGCGTACTCGGCCGCGGCTGGGTGCTGCCGTGGGAACAGAGCGTGCGCCGCCAGGGCTCGTTCATCTACCTTACCGATAACCAGGGCCGCGAAATCCCGTTCGTGGCCCTGCAACCGGGCGAACGCATCTACAACCCCCACGAGCAGGTGTACCTGGTGTGCACCGAGGGTGGCCACTACCTCCTGCAAACCCTCGACAACCTGTTCTTCTACTTCGGCGAAGTGCCGGACACCAACACCGAAGTGCCGCTGCAACGCATCGAGAACGCCCTCGGCCACTTCCTGCATTTCACCCGCACCCCCGACGGCACCCTGACCGACATCAGCGCCACCGGCGGCACCCGCGTGCACCTTCACTACGACAACCCGCTGGGCCGCCTGACCGATATCAAGCGCGTGGTCAACAACCAGGCGGTCGAAACGCTCACCCAGTACCGCTACGACGAACACGGCCAGCTGACTGCGGTAATCAACCGCAACGGCGACACCGTGCGCAGTTTCAGCTACGCCGAAGGCCTGATGGTGACCCACAGCAACGCCCTGGGGCTGGGCTGTCACTACCGCTGGGAAACGCTGGGCGATAAACCACGGGTGGTCGAGCACTGGACCAGCGACGGCGAACACTTCCATTTCCGCTACGACCTGGACGCCCGCACCAGCTGGGCCACCGACGTGCTCGGCCGCGAGCTGGAAGTGCAGTACAACGCCGACCACCGCGTGGTCGCCAGCCGTGACTACGGCGGCGAGCGGTACGCCATCGCGCTGGACGAGCAGGGCAACATGGTCGGCCTGAGCTTGCCAGACGGCAACCGCCTGGCCTTCAAGTACGACGAGTACGCCCGCCTGCTGGAAGAAACCGACCCGCTGGGCCGCAAGATCCAGTACGAATACCACCACCTGACCACGCTGGTGACCCAGGTCACCTACCCGGATGGCAGCACCTGGCAAGCGCGTTACGACGACAAGGGCAACCTGCTCGCCGAAATCGATGCCCTCGGCCAGATGACCGAATACCTCAACAGCGATGACGGCCTGCCGCACACCATCATCGATGCCACCTACAAGTCCAAGTACCTGTGGTGGAACACCCGGGCGCAGGTCGAGCGCTACCAGGATTGCTCGGGCAAGAGCACGTGGTACCGCTACGACGAGCGTCAGCACCTGGTAGCGGTGACCGATGCGCTGAACCAGACCACGACCCTGGAGCGCAAGCCCGACGGTGAAGTGCTGCGCATCAACCACCCGGACGGCACGGCGGAAACCTTCACCTACAACGTCTACGGCCAGGTACTCAGCCACACCGACGGCAAGGGCCAGACCACCCGCCTGCTGCGCACCGCCCGCGGCCTGCCCGGCAGCCGCCAGGATGCCAAGGGCCAGCGGGTGCGCTACGAATACGACAAGGCCATCCGCCTGACCGCACTGGTCAACGAGAACAACGCCACCTACAGCTTTGCCTACGACGTGTCGGACCGGCTGACGGAAGAGGTGCGGGTGGACAACCTGACCCGGCGCTTCAGCTACAACGTTGGCGGGCATCTGACGCGGCTGGAGGAGATTGGTTACGGCGAAAATGCCGAGCGGCCGCAGCGGCATACGCTGTTCGAGCGTGATGCCATTGGCCGGCTGCTCAGCAAGCTGAACAGCGATGCACAGCAGCTGTTCAGCTATGACGACGGTGACCGTTTGCTGAGCATCCAGCGACAGCCTAGCGGGATCGGCAAGCAGCTCGGGGTTACCGAAGAAAAGCTGGAATACACCTACGACCTGCTGGGCCGGCTGACGCAGGAAATCACACCCGATGGGGCGTTGGGCTACGAGTACGACCCGCTGAGCAACCTGACCACGCTGACGCTACCGGATGGGCGCAAGGTCAACCACCTGTATTACGGCAGCGGCCACCTGCACCAGCTGAACCTGGATGGCCAGGTGATCAGCGACATGGAGCGCGATGACCTGCACCGCGAGGTGTACCGGACCCAGGGCAAGCTCACCAGTTGCTTTGGTTATGACGCCATGGGTCGCAAGGCCTGGCAGTTTGCCTCGACCTTGCCCGCCGACAAGCTGTCGCAAGTGCACAACACCGGGGTGAATACCGCGCTGCTGGTGGAACATGCCTATAACCCGATTCATCGGCGGTATCAGTACGACCCGGCGGGTGAACTGGTGCGCACGCTCGACAAGCTGCGTGGCGAGATCAAGTACGAATACGAAGCCAACGGCCAGTTGCGTAGCCGAGATACCGGCTCGCTGGTGGGTAGCGAAGAGTTTCGTTATGACGCAGCGGCGAACCGGCTGGACTTCAATGCGCGGCAGTTCGACAAGGTCAAGGACAACCGGATCAAGCGGTGGCGGGACCAGGAGTATCGCTATGACCCTTGGGGCAACCTGATCGAAAAGCGCTCGGGGACCGGCAAGCTGCAGCACTTCAGCTATGACTGCGAAAACCGGCTGGTGCGGGCGGAGACGCTGGTCAATGGCAAGCTGGAAAGTCGGGGTGAGTATCGCTATGACAGCTTAGGGCGGCGGGTAGCCAAGCAGGCTGAGATCAATGGCCAGGTCGAGCAGAAGCGCTTTCTGTGGCAAGGGCTGAGGATGCTGCGCGAGGAGACGCCGGGGCAGAGCATTCTCTACCTGTATGAGCCAGGTACCTATGCGCCATTAGCTAGGGTTGATCAGGTCGAAGGGGAAGGTCAGAAGCTCTACTACTTCCATACGGATCAGATTGGTACGCCGTTGGAGATGACGGATAGCGATGGCAAGATCGTTTGGCAGGCGACGTATCGTTCTTGGGGTGCAGTAGAGAGCCTCCCTGTGAATGAGATCGAACAGGAACTGCGCTTCCAAGGCCAATACGCAGATTCTGAAACTGGCTTGCACTACAATACATTCCGGTACTACGACGCCGAAATTGGCCGATTTATAACGCAGGATCCAATTGGCATTAGGGGTGGGGCTAACCTATATTTCTATGTGCTGGCGCCGACTTCATGGGTCGATCCTTTGGGTTGGGTGCCTTGGGAAAAAAATGGATTTGATGGATGGTTCAACAACGCATCGGTTCAAGATGTTGTTGACAACAAGAAAGCCGTAGAGGCAGCCCTTCGCTATCCGGGAGGAAAGCATGAAATGTTCCCGGTTTCTATAGCTTCGAAGGCAAAAGAACTCGGATTTACCGCTCAAGAACTTAAGGAAATGACAGTGCCGACCAAAGATATTACTTTTGTTGGCGTTACTGACAAACACGGTAATCCTGTGCCGGACGGTCCTCATCATGGGAGTAGGGCTGGTAGGTTGTTCCACAATGATCTAATTAAGGATTTGAATTCCGCGCAAAGCAAATCGCAAGCGCTGAGCGTGATTGATTCGCATCACAGTAAACATATGAAATTGGGAGCTTGTTAGATGGATGATATTGATCGTTACGAGAAGGTGCATGTGTGGATAGGTACAAACTTTTCCTCGGATGAAGATTACCTTAAATATTTCGAGTTGGAATATACGGAAGATTTGGATGATCCGGCCTACAAGGTATGTGGCTTTTGCCAGGACATTGGTGCAAGATGGTATGACGAGGATTTTATAGGGATCATTCCTAGAAAGTCATGTGAGGTGAGTTTGGATGAAATACTCAAAGATGCTGCGGTCGATCGGGCCTGTCTTGCAGATGTTAAGGCAGAGTGCCTCAGGCTTGGAGTCACCAAGGCAAATGCAATCTTTTGGTATTCTGACGGAGCGACGCCTATCTCAACCCCGTTGAAATCAAATTATAATGGTTTAAAGTATGTGGGTTTGTATGAGGGGGAGTGAGCGTTTGGATGCTGTAATGAGCTCGAGCGCATCGTTCTAGTCTTCGCTAAAACTGCTAGGCGCTTTGCAAACCCGTTTGGGGTCGAGATGCGATTTCTAGCATGGTCAGTATAATTGGCTTTGTTTCTGAAGGGCAAAGCCATTATTTTACCCGCGCTGCTTTGTGGGTGGAACGGGATTGGCACGTTCTTTATGCTACACTATAGAAGTGGATGGTTGGTACTTAGTAATTAGGGTGAGTGATAAGTTTTGAGTGGGAAGTGTTTGATTTCATGGAGGTGTTCACCCCAAAAAGCGATGTTATTGTCATGGATTTATCGGAAGTGAGATAGGTTGGGTCTAAAGTTAAAGCTGCAGATTTGATGTCTGTTTGTGTTGCGCCATAACTGCTGGTCTTGGGTTTTGTTCTTTAATAATGTAGATGCGGCGGTGGCTGCCAACGTTGTATTAATAACTTCCGATGTGCCGTTTATTAAGTGGGATGGCTGTTCTGATTTCGAAATACCACTGCATTCGGTAATGCCTGCTCGAAGAAACCGACCCGCTGGGCCGCAAGATCCAGTACGAATACCACCACCTGACCACGCTGGTGACCCAGATCACCTACCCGGATGGCAGCACCTGGTAAGCGCGTTACGACGACAAGGGCAACCTGCTCGCCGAAATCGATGCCCTCGGCCAGATGACCGAATACCTCAACAGCGATGACGGCCTGCCGCACACCATCATCGATGCCACCTACAAGGCCAAGTACCTGTGGTGGAACACCCGGGCGCAGGTCGAGCGCTACCAGGATTGCTCGGGCAAGAGCACGTGGTACCGCTACGACGAGCGTCAGCACCTGGTAGCGGTGACCGATGCGCTGAACCAGACCACGACCCTGGAGCGCAAGCCCGACGGTGAAGTGCTGCGCATCCACCACCCGGACGGCACGGCGGAAACCTTCACCTACAACGTCTACGGCCAGGTACTCAGCCACACCGACGGCAAGGGCCAGACCACCCGCCTGCTGCGCACCGCCCGCGGCCTGCCCGGCAGCCGCCAGGATGCCAAGGGCCAGCGGGTGCGCTACGAATACGACAAGGCCATCCGCCTGACCGCACTGGTCAACGAGAACAACGCCACCTACAGCTTTGCCTACGACGTGTCGGACCGGCTGACGGAAGAGGTGCGGGTGGACAACCTGACCCGGCGCTTCAGCTACAACGTTGGCGGGCATCTGACGCGGCTGGAGGAGATTGGTTACGGCGAAAATGCCGAGCGGCCTCAGCGGCATACGCTGTTCGAGCGTGATGCTATTGGCCGCTTGCTCAGCAAGCTGAACAGCGACGCACAGCAGCTGTTCAGCTATGACGACGGTGACCGGTTGCTGAGCATCCAGCGACAGCCTAGCGGGATCGGCAAGCAGCTCGGGGTTACCGAAGAAAAGCTGGAATACACCTACGACCTGCTGGGCCGGCTGACGCAGGAAATCACACCCGATGGGGCGTTGGGCTACGAGTACGACCCGCTCAGCAACCTGACCACGCTGACGCTACCGGATGGGCGCAAGGTCAACCACCTGTATTACGGCAGCGGCCACCTGCACCAGCTGAACCTGGATGGCCAGGTGATCAGCGACATGGAGCGCGATGACCTGCACCGCGAGGTGTACCGGACCCAGGGCAAGCTCACCAGTTGCTTTGGCTATGACGCCATGGGGCGCAAGGCCTGGCAGTTTGCCTCGACCTTGCCCGCCGACAAGCTGTCGCAAGTGCACAACACCGGGGTGAATACCGCGCTGCTGGTGGAGCATGCCTTTAACCCGATTCATCGGCGGTATCAGTACGACCCGGCGGGTGAACTGGTGCGCACGCTCGACAAGCTGCGTGGCGAGATCCAGTACGAATACGAAGCCAACGGCCAGTTGCGTAGCCGTGATACCGGTTCGCTGGTGGGTAGCGAAGAGTTTCGTTATGACGCAGCGGCGAACCGGCTGGACTTCAATGCGCGGCAGTTCGACAAGGTCAAGGACAACCGGATCAAGCGGTGGCGGGACCAGGAGTATCGCTATGACCCTTGGGGCAACCTGATCGAAAAGCGCTCGGGGACCGGCAAGCTGCAGCACTTCAGCTATGACTGCGAGAACCGGCTGGTGCGGGCGGAGACGGTGGTCAATGGCACGCTGGAGAGCACCGGGCAGTATCGGTATGACAGCCTCGGGCGGCGGGTGGCCAAGCAGGCTGAGATCAATGGTCAAGTCGAGCAGAAGCGCTTCCTGTGGCAAGGGCTGAGGATGCTGCGCGAGGAGACGCCGGGGCAGAGCATTCTCTACCTCTATGAGCCGGGTAGCTATGCGCCGTTGGCCCGGGTTGATCAGGTCGAAGGGGAAGGGCAGAAGCTTTACTACTTCCATACGGATCAGATTGGTACGCCGTTGGAGATGACGGATAGCGATGGCAAGATCGTTTGGCAGGCGACCTATCGCTCGTGGGGGGCGCTAGAGCGGCTAGACACTAGTAACGTCGAACAAAGTCTGCGCTTCCAGGGTCAGTACTTCGATGATGAAACAGGTCTACACTACAATACATTTAGATATTACGACCCTGAAGCGGGCCGTTTTCTCACTCAAGATCCAATTGGATTGACAGGTGGGCTAAATTTATATTTCTATGCGCTTAATCCAGTGAATTGGATAGATCCACTGGGCTGGTCTGGTTTCGATGGTAGTGGTCGCCCGTTATCTAGCTCACAGTATAGCGTCTGGACGAGCGTGGAGATGCCGCAAGAAATTCATGGTTCGAGCAGAGGGGTCCATTTTAAATATGCTAATGAAGAGCTATACAAAAGGACTGTACAATACCCTGAGCTAAAAGCTGCTTTGCCTTCTGAAGTGGTAGAGCATATTCAGCCTGGTCCGAGAGGAGGATTCAGCGATAGGAGTCCGCCGAATCATTCTTGGCATCACAATGCTCAGTCCCCTAAAGATATTGAGCTTATCCCAAGGGCTCAGCATCAGGCGAAAGGGCCAGTGCAGACCAGTTTGCACCCGAATCAAAAGGGTGGATTTACGAAATTACAAAGTACGTCGTGTTGAGGTAATTATGAGAACTTATAGCATACGAGAAGTCTTAGAAAATCTGGATAAGATGCCAGACTCTTGGTTTTACCTTCCAAACTCAGGATGGACTTTAGATACAAAGGGAGCATTTTCGCTAGATAGTCGTGACTTCCCTGCGGATTCCACTGATTATCTTCCTCCTCAGGTGGCGAGTGAAGGGTGGATCGAAACGCTGGATACCCCTATGATACAAGATGTAATTGAATATACAGATCGACAATTGCCCTCAGCTACAGTTGAAGATTATTTTGAAGCCTTTAAGTATTATTTTGAAAACGATGCTTTTATGGAGTTTTAATTTAGGGGTGTTTTTAGTTGGTGTTGTGTGGGTATTGAGGTGCGGCTCTGGCGCACCTCTTATTAGGTTTTTGGCGATATGAAAGGTTCAGTATTGCAACATATGTGCATAACTGCTTATAGGTACTCGCTTTTTTCAGTGCCATCTGGGTGCGCGATTATAGGACTTTTCCATGTGTGCTGATAGGATAGACTAAGATCGAGTAATTGGCATGTTGCTGGGTAGAAGGTCTTGTTGGAGCAGCTTTTGATTAGAAATTTTATATTGTCTATTTCAGAAGGTTATCCCGAGAGCTATTGGCTTAAGGTAAAAATTTTGACGGGTGAGGATTCTGGTATTTTTAAAGAAGGTTTGATAGTGGGTAGGAGCGTAAAAGTTTGCTTTGAAGGCTCAAAAAGAGTTAGTGCTTCGAAGTTATTGAGCTATGATTTTTTCTTTAGTGATGGACCTAATTTAATCTCGCCGCGTCTCCATGAGTTAATGAGTCGGGAAGGGGTTTCTGGCGTTCAGTTTGTGGATGCCGATTTAGTCCTGGGTGGAGTTTCTCATGCCGGCTACAAGGTTTTTAACATTATAGGTAAGTCGCCTGCTCTTAATTTAAAGGAATCCATTAGCGAGCCTTTGCTTAGCTATATGCCAGATGGCCCAAGGTGGTTTAGTAAGATCGTTTTAGATGGCGAGGCTGAGCTTTCTAGTGACATTGTAAGGGCCGAGGAGGAAACTACTACGATTGTAGTGACTGCTCGCGTGAAATCTATTTTCGAAAGTAACTCAATTCGTGGTCTTCAATTTACGGATTAGAGATCTCTGAGACGAACTCATTTGAGGTCTTTTTGGGTAGGGCTTTGTGAGGTAAGGCTTATCCTGTGAGGCTTGGATGGATATGATCTTTAATAACTAACTGTTGAGTTGGCTCACTAAAGATGCTAGTAGAGCCAATAGTTTTCTCCAGCACATAATCGGGGGCGTATCTACAAGCCCCACGAGCAGGTGTACCTGGTATGCACCGAGGGTGGCCACTACCTCCTGCAAACCCTCGACAACCTGTTCTTCTACTTCGGCGAAGTGCCGGACACCAACACCGAAGTGCCGCTGCAACGCATCGAGAACGCCCTCGGCCACTTCCTGCATTTCACCCGCACCCCCGACGGCACCCTGACCGACATCAGCGCCACCGGCGGCACCCGCGTGCACCTTCACTACGACAACCCGCTGGGCCGCCTGACTGATATCAAGCGCGTGGTCAACAACCAGGCGGTCGAAACGCTCACCCAGTACCGCTACGACGAACACGGCCAGCTGACCGCGGTAATCAACCGCAACGGCGACACCGTGCGCAGTTTCAGCTACGCCGAAGGCCTGATGGTGACCCACAGCAACGCCCTGGGGCTGGGCTGTCACTACCGCTGGGAAACGCTGGGCGATAAACCACGGGTGGTCGAGCACTGGACCAGCGACGGCGAACACTTCCACTTCCGCTACGACCTGGACGCCCGCACCAGCTGGGCCACCGACGTGCTCGGCCGCGAGCTGGAAGTGCAGTACAACGCCGACCACCGCGTGGTCGCCAGCCGTGACTACGGCGGCGAGCGGTACGCCATCGCGCTGGACGAGCAGGGCAACATGGTCGGCCTGAGCTTGCCAGACGGCAACCGCCTGGCCTTCAAGTACGACGAGTACGCCCGCCTGCTGGAAGAAACCGACCCGCTGGGCCGCAAGATCCAGTACGAATACCACCACCTGACCACGCTGGTGACCCAGGTCACCTACCCGGATGGCAGCACTTGGCAAGCGCGTTACGACGACAAGGGCAACCTGCTCGCCGAAATCGATGCCCTCGGCCAGATGACCGAATACCTCAACAGCGATGACGGCCTGCCGCACACCATCATCGATGCCACCTACAAGTCCAAGTACCTGTGGTGGAACACCCGGGCGCAGGTCGAGCGCTACCAGGATTGCTCGGGCAAGAGCACGTGGTACCGCTACGACGAGCGTCAGCACCTGGTGGCGGTGACCGACGCGCTGAACCAGACCACGACCCTGGAGCGCAAGCCCGACGGTGAAGTGCTGCGCATCCACCACCCGGACGGCACGGCGGAAACCTTCACCTACAACGTCTACGGCCAGGTACTCAGCCACACCGACGGTAAGGGCCAGACCACCCGCCTGCTGCGCACCGCCAGCGGCCTGCCCGGCAGCCGCCAGGATGCCAAGGGCCAGCGGGTGCGCTACGAATACGACAAGGCCATCCGCCTGACCGCGCTGGTCAACGAGAACAACGCCACCTACAGCTTTGCCTACGACGTGTCGGACCGGCTGACGGAAGAGGTGCGGGTGGACAACCTGACCCGGCGCTTCAGCTACAACGTCGGCGGGCATCTGACGCGGCTGGAGGAGATTGGTTACGGCGAAAATGCCGAGAGGCCGCAGCGGCATACGCTGTTCGAGCGTGATGCCATTGGCCGGCTGCTCAGCAAGCTGAACAGCGATGCACAGCAGCTGTTCAGCTATGACGACGCTGACCGGTTGCTGAGCATCCAGCGACAGCCCAGTGGCATCGGCAAGCAACTTGGAGTGACCGAAGAAAAGCTGGAGTACGCCTACGACCTGCTGGGCCGGCTGACCCAGGAAATCACTCCAGATGGGACGCTCAGCTACGAATACGACCCGCTCAGCAACCTGACCACGCTGACCCTGCCGGATGGGCGCAAGGTCAACCACCTGTATTACGGCAGCGGTCACCTGCACCAGCTGAACCTGGATGGCCAGGTGATCAGCGACATGGAGCGCGATGACCTGCACCGCGAGGTGTACCGGACCCAGGGCAAGCTCACCAGTTGCTTTGGCTATGACGCCATGGGTCGCAAGGCCTGGCAGTTTGCCTCGACCTTGCCCGCCGACAAGCTGTCGCAAGTGCACAACACCGGGGTGAATACCGCGCTGCTGGTGGAACATGCCTATAACCCGATTCATCGGCGGTATCAGTACGACCCGGCGGGTGAACTGGTGCGCACGCTCGACAAGCTGCGTGGCGAGATCAAGTACGAATACGAAGCCAACGGCCAGTTGCGTAGCCGAGATACCGGCTCGCTGGTGGGTAGCGAAGAGTTTCGTTATGACGCAGCGGCGAACCGGCTGGACTTCAATGCGCGGCAGTTCGACAAGGTCAAGGACAACCGGATCAAGCGGTGGCGGGACCAGGAGTATCGCTATGACCCTTGGGGCAACCTGATCGAAAAGCGCTCGGGGACCGGCAAGCTGCAGCACTTCAGCTATGACTGCGAGAACCGGCTGGTGCGGGCGGAGACGGTGGTCAATGGCACGCTGGAGAGCACCGGGCAGTATCGGTATGACAGCCTCGGGCGGCGGGTGGCCAAGCAGGCTGAGATCAATGGTCAAGTCGAGCAGAAGCGCTTCCTGTGGCAAGGGCTGAGGATGCTGCGCGAGGAGACGCCGGGGCAGAGCATTCTCTACCTCTATGAGCCGGGTAGCTATGCGCCGTTGGCCCGGGTTGATCAGGTCGAAGGGGAAGGGCAGAAGCTTTACTACTTCCATACGGATCAGATTGGTACGCCGTTGGAGTTGACGGATAGCGATGGTCAGATCGTTTGGCAGGCGACCTATCGCTCGTGGGGGACTGTAGAGCAGCTAGCCGTTAGTGAGGTCGAACAAAACCTAAGATTCCAAGGCCAATACTTTGATGCTGAAACAGGGCTGCACTACAATACCTTCCGTTATTACGATCCTGAACTTGGACGCTTTTTTACTCAGGACCCAATAGGTCTGGATGGAGGATTCAATCTTTATCGTTATGTGTCCAGCCCCTTCACAGCAATTGACCCTTGGGGTTGGTGCGAGAAGAAAGGGATGGGGGTGAGTAAATCTGGTCATCATGTGCCGTCGGTGCGAAAGTCAAAAGGTAGACCCTTCGCGGTGTCTAGATCTGATAAAACGCGGCCAACGCTGTTTCCAAAAGGTGACAACCCAGAGCACGAGCATTGGCTTCTGCATGAGGCAGAGAGAGGACCAATTGGACCGCGGCAAGGTGACTTTAAAGGTACGGATGATCAACTTTTTGCGGCGTATCGTGAGGCTTACAAGGATCTGGATCATATCAAGGTTGATGTGGTCTCCCCCAATGGAACTCATGTTCTGGGTGAGAGTGTAACGCCACGCGCAGCTGTGGATTTGATAGAGAATTGGCTAAAAGAGAGTGGGTTAAGATGAAAATTGATTCTTTGAGTGGTTTAAATAGTAGAATTCAACAGGATGGCTTTTTTGAGTCTGTCGTAGGCGGTGTAAATGATTGGGATGAAGCGTTAGATAAGCGCGACGAGGAAAGCTTCGACTCCGCATGGTCCGAAGCGTTTGAGAAGTTAAAAGTTATTGCATACCCGTCGGCGGACGACGAAAAGGTTGTGCGTGACATTCGTGAGTCAGTGTTTAAAAAAATATATGCATTAACTCACAGCTCAGATGTTGCGGGATATATTTCGGATGATATGGGATTGGTGGCTGATTCCATATCTAAATCATACCATATTGAGTGGGTTGAAAAATTGTTTTGGCTTTATTGCGCGGGAAAATTCCCTAATTGATATGCTAATTGAGAAAATAATTGCTGTTTGTTCATAAAGATGAGGTGAGGTATTGTTGGCGTAGTTTGCTTTAGTGCGTTTCGCCTCGCAATTCATTGCCTCTCTTTGTATTGGGGTAGAAGCGGTTTTAAATAGAGCTGAACTCAAGTGTTCAGTGTTTTGTATGCTGCTGTCTGGCTGTTGCTCCGTTTTGTTATGTGTTCTATAATAATTTCAATTTTTCAAATCATGTCGATTTCGCTGCGGGAGTTAATCGGGCGAAGTTACGGATCCCGACAGGCTAAATGAGCTTGGTTATCAATCCGCAGAGTATAGAAATTACGACCTATGACCGACATAAGACGGGCGATACCATCTCCCTTTACCGCTATGCAGAACTCGGTCGGCTGACCGCGGTGGCCCACAGCAACGGCTCGGGTCTGGCTGCCTTTATCGCTTGAAACCTAAGACGATAAACCACGGGTGGTCGAGCACTGGACCAGCGACGGCGAACACTTCCACTTCCGCTACGACCTGGACGCCCGCACCAGCTGGGCCACCGACGTGCTCGGCCGCGAGCTGGAAGTGCAGTACAACGCCGATCACCGCGTGTTCGCCAGCGGTGACTACGGCGGCGAGCTTTCCGCCATCGCGCTGGACGAAAACGGCAACATGGTCGGCCTGAGCTTGCGAGACGGCAATACGAACAAAAACTGACGTTGTAGGTGAGGAGATTTCACGCAGGAATTGTGGTAATAAAACAATTCGTATAATGCGCAAACACTACAAGATCACCTGCGCGCCAAGCGAATTTTGAAAGCAATTTCAATAAAAACAATTGCATTTAAAAGGGTTTGTGAATGCTTTCTATCAAGATTCATGACTGGGGCAAAAATGTTAGAACAGCCTTAAAAAAAATCAGGGTCGGAGATATTTTTTGCTTTGCATTGGGCGAGAAAAAATATGGTATTGGGCGCATCATGACACAGAATAGTCTTGGTCATGTAGCAGAAATATTTGATCAAATACTTAGTTCGCCCGTAGTAAATTCAATTTCTTTTGCTCGACTGGGTGATCCTGTTATTCTCGATTCATATTCGCTTTTTGATCGTAAGGCAGAAGGTGATTGGAGGGTGGTTGCTCACCAAGAAGATTATCAATCTCCAGTTGATGATTCTGTAAGGTTTGTATACGGCGTCGCGGACAATGTAAGGCTTGTTGATATTTTTGATAACGAGACCCCTTGCTCGGGGAAGGGACATGTTTATCCTCTGTATTCGCCTATGGGGGATGAGGAAGTGAGGGAGCACTTCAAGCTGTTAGCGGGATTGTAGACCAAAATAGTAAGTGACGCTCTTTAATAACATGTAGGTTCTACGACAATCGGCTGGGCCGCTTGACCGATATCAAGCGCGTGATCAACAGCCAAGCGGTGCCCTATAACATGGATTGACCTCGTCGGTCGCGCCGCATGCCCTATGCGGGAAGTGAACGGGGCGGAGATATCTGGCAAAGGGCAAAGGATGGGGCGCGAGGTTATGATCAACTCTCTGAGGCCATGGTTGACGGAGCGGAACCAAACTACGATGGGCAATCAGCGGAGTTCCGTTGGGAAAATATTATTGTGTTGAAGCATCCGCATAGTGCCTCTAAATTAAACAGCGCTTTAGATAACTTATTTGACAACATATAGGTAAGTTGATATGGGTTCGGCCAATGCGATGGCGGTTTACGGTGTTGAAAAAATCACTCCGGCACGCGCGTATGAAATAGGAATGCTTTTTTTTCAAACCATAGAATTTCCTGTTACGGCCTCAGGGTACTATAGGTATCGAAGCGACAAGTCGGAAGAAGATGTTGAGTTTGTTGAGGCTTCTTTGGTTGATCTAAAAGCCAGGATTGAGTCAAAAAACGCAACATCTTTCAGGCTTTACTGCGAAAGCAGGAATGGCATTCTTTGGGATGCATCTTTTGGATACTCGACTAACGAATTTGGAGGATTTTATCACATTGATGCGCAGTGCCTGCCTCCGAATTTTGGTGAGCAGCAGTTCGTGGACTTTATTGAAAGCATTTATCCGTCGGACTCGTTAGACTATGCAATATTCTACACTGTGGGTGATGTTGCTGAGGGGCTTTATTACGCAGAAGGTGAAAATCTGGTCAATATTTACAGTTATGAAAATCCTGTTTTATTTAACAGGGAGACCGGTGGTAGGTACAAAGGGGCAGAGCGATATAAGAAGCATGCTCTGAGAATGGTCTATCCTATCAACGTCATCAATCATGGGCACCTAGAATTACCAGTGGCGTCAATCAGTTTGCGAGAGTGGATCCTAAGTGATAGTCGGTACGGCGTTCTGAAGCCGATATCAGATAGTAGATGGATCTGGAAGGTTGAGTCTAAGGATCTGGAAGAAGTTAATAACACGCTTGGTGTAGAAGGTGTTTTGATTTCATGGAAACATGCACGATCTTCAAAAAAAGCTAAGTTATTACCATGAATTATAAGTGCTGAGATGAGTCGGGTTTAAAGAAAGGTGTGGAGAGTTAATGCATGCTTATATTGTCGACTAATTACTGCGTTTGATGACTTGGCTCTTTAAAATTTTAGCTGCAGAAGTGGCGGCCAACGTTGTCTCAGTCATTTCCGACTTGCTCTTCATTAAGTGCAATGGCTGCTCTTATCTTGCAATACCATTACATCCGGTCATGTCAGCCAAAAGCCGCCTCGGCCGCGAGACCCAGTAGAGTATTTTAGCCTACGACGTGTCTGATCGACTGAGCGAAGAGATGCGGATGCAGAACCTGACCCGGCTCTTCAGCTACAATGTCGGCGTCCACCTCCTTCGACACGCGCTCGCAGGTACACAACACCGGCATCAATACTTCGCTGCTGTAGGTTAACTCCCTGCGCGCATTTCTTTGGCGCATCATGCTGGCGTACACACGAGTGCTTATAAGCAGAAATTATATGATCGCCAGCATCATAAATAGAATGGTTGTTTATGAGGTAAATAAAATCTAATCGGAGCTTTCACATGGGGTTTTCTTGAAAAGTGGAGGAGTGAAATTTGTATAGCCTAAAGGATCTCGAGAAAAAATTTTCCGAAATCGATTCAAAAAGAGACTATTACATGGGTGCGTACTTGTCGGAGGCCCAATCTAGGTCGCGCGACACGATAATTAGCAAAGGTCCGCTTTACAATTCTCGGCCGTATGAATCGGAGCGGGCTGGCTTTAAGCGAGGTAAGCGGCTAAAAAAAATCCCTGCCAGTATAAAAAATACTCATGTTTATCATCTTGATGAATGTGCCAGAATTTTATTTGTCGAAATCTATGGTCAGTCTGAAAATATAATAAACAAGGAGTTTTACAGGTACAGCGACGAATGCGTTGAGCGCACTTACTTCATTAGCACTGGAAAGCTGAGAAACGTATCCGTTTCGTTGCTTGAGGGCGATACAGTTCTGAGAGACCTGAATTGGGGGGATTATGGGTGCAGTGATTCTAGCTACATTTATGATGGCCATTTGCTAGATAAAGTTATTGTGCAGCAAAAAGAACATTTAGCGTCTTGTTTTAATAATTTTGAGACGCGCTTTGAGTACGGTGATGAAGGGTTATTGCGTATTATAAATGTTTTCTCAAATGGGTACGAAGAGAAGCGCTTTCCTTAATTTGTATTGACTCTCCATATTTGATATTGCAGGGTGCATGTTTTGTTTGTGAAGGTTGGATGTAGAGGCTGTTGTGCTTATGTTATGAAAGGTGATTAAGGTAATGCTCAAAATTAAATTTTTCCTTTTTGGTCGCTCGTTATATTCCTTTCTCTCGTCACTTCAAACAGTCCGCAGGAGATCCTTTCGGAAGGCGTTGAGTATTGGCTAGCCGAGCAAACGGGGTTAGGGAATTTCGCTCAAGATGAGTTGTATTACCGCTATTCATGCACGGCGCATTTTGATGTGGCGCCTGAACCATTTAAACAAAATATTGTGGGTTCGAATAACCCACATAAAGTTCGCTATCTCGCGGCAGCCGATGAGTATAGAGCTCCGAGTGGTAATGCTAAAGCTAGCGGGACAGTTAAAGGAATCACAACATGCTGAAATCTTTAAGGTGGCAAGAAGGCCTGGTTTTAAGTATCAATGTAGAAGCGGGTGTGCATACTATCGCTCAGATGAGAAATAATCACCTTTTGGAGGTTTTTAATGTCTTCAGGGAAGATGACAACTGGAAAGATATCGATTTGAATAGCGTTGATTTGTTGTTCACTATTTTTGTATCAATAAAAAACATGAAACAAATTTTCTCATGTGTAGTCTCAAGTGATTCTGTGGTGCCGAATGCGCGTCCTGCGGAGAAGCTCATGCTTTCAGCAATATTTGGCAGCCCTGGAGATACCGGTGCGAAACTTATAGAGTTATCGGAGAATTATTCGAATATCGGTGCGCGTATGATTAAGGATTTTCTATCTCCAGATGTCGACTTGGCGTTAATTCATCGCTATGAGCTTTGTGGGATGGTGGGTGATTCCGGAAAAATTATTTTGCGAATCAAAAACTATCGAGAAACTGGTGTTAACTGGGATCCATCAAAAGAGTTTTTGTTTCCCGGTATACGGCGGCCAACAAGTTAGAGTTCTGAAATGAACCGGGTCTACGATGACGTTAAAATATTTTGGAATCAGCTGAAGGCTGGCTTACAGGCCACGCTCCATAAACCAATACCGGAAGATGCTTATTTGAGCGGTTATCATGTCAATAAAGTTATCAAAGTCTGAGTCGGCGGTTGATGTAAATGGTGTTGCAGTACCTCAAGGGCAGATATCCACTGGTTTAACCGATGCATTCAAACAGTTTTTCTATGACACATAATTGTGGCGTGCCTGAAGATCAATTAAATGCGTATCGTTGGCTTATTGAGGCATTTGATGCTTTTGTGTCTGGTCTAAAACATGAATCCGACATTTTCTCTTAGGAGGTAGTTGTGGTTCCTGATAAATTTAAATTTTTGCTCGAAAGCTTACAGTCTAAACTTGAAATGAATCCTCCTGAAGTTGTGGGTGCGCAGCGGGGCCAAGGTGAGGATGTGAAGTGGTCGAAGGGTCCTGGTTTTTCAATAGTGCCTTTTGGATTAGAGTTGGCAGGGGTCACTCCGTATCCTATTCTGGACAATGAGCCGAAAAGCAAAAGGAATTGCTTTAAGTTTTATTGTTCTGGGGTAGGAGGCTTTTATAGGTCAGATATATACGGTGTGAGCTCGACAATAATAGAGGCTGAAATATATCAGAACGAAGGTCAATTTAGGTCGTCAGTTCGATTTGATGATAGTGGAGATGCAGTTCGCGCTTCTGGTGTGATCTTTGAAAGCGGCGTCCCTTATATCTCGTGTCGCTTGGAAGATGATGGTGAATTCTGGTGTTATGAGTATAGGTATGAAGGTCGGCGGGTGTCTTCAATGATTGCATATGCCCCTAATAGCATGGCTGGTACGGAGATATTCGTCGAGCGAGTTGGTGACCATTTGGTTGGCCTGTATTTTTTTAATGATCATTCGAAATTTTATATTTACAGGGTTTAGCTGATGGGGCGTGAAGTTCGCGGCATCGTGGTGGCATGTATTGCATATGCGTCAGACTTCAGCCCTGCCTAGCCTCTATGCGAGGTTTTTTGTGATTGGTCTTTACCCCCGACGGCACACTGACCCACATCAAGTGCGTGGTCGACAGCCAGGTCGTCGAAACGCTCACCCAGTACCGCTACGATGAACATGGCCAGCTGCCCGCGGTAATCAACCGCAACGGCGACACCTTCGCAGCATAGAGAACGTCCTCGGCCACTTCCTGCATTTCACCCGCACGCCTGACTGCACTACCAACCGCCTTGCCCGCCGGTCGCCCTCTTTCGGTTCCACCGTGTGAAACCAGTTTCGGTTGTACTCCAACACGCCTCGCGCTTATCTGTCTCCCAGCACGACCTGCCTCACCCGTCGTGACCTCAAGCGAACAACAAGAACGGGAAACCACCCGCGCAAGGAGACTCCAACATGTCCCGACATCAGCACATCCTGGCCTGGCTGAACGACGTGGCCAGCGACCTTCACGCTATCCGCCACGATATCCACGCTCACCCGGAACTGGGCTTTGAAGAAAACCGCACCTCGGCGCTGGTCGCCCAATTGCTCGAGGCGTGGGGCTACGAGGTGCACACCGGCATCGGCAAGACCGGCGTGGTCGGCGTGCTGCGCAATGGCAGCAGCCCACGCCGCCTGGGCCTGCGCGCCGACATGGACGCGCTGCCTATTCACGAAGCCACCGGCGCGGCCTACAGCAGCCAGCACCAGGGGTGCATGCACGCCTGCGGCCACGATGGGCACACCACCATGCTGCTGGGGGCGGCGCGCTACCTGGCGGCGACCCGGCAGTTCGATGGCACCCTGACGCTGATCTTCCAGCCGGCAGAAGAGGGGCAGGGCGGTGCCGAGGCGATGCTCGCCGATGGCCTGCTGCAGCGCTTCCCCTGCGATGCGCTGTTCGGCATGCACAACATGCCAGGCTTGCCAGCCGGGCACCTGGGCTTTCGCGAGGGGCCGATGATGGCTTCGCAGGACTTGCTAACGGTCACCCTCGAAGGGGTCGGCGGGCACGGCTCGATGCCGCACCTGACCGTGGACCCGCTGGTGGCCGCCGCCAGTGTGGTGATGGCGCTGCAAACGGTGGTGGCGCGCAATATCGATGCGCAGGAAGCGGCGGTGGTCACCGTCGGCGCCTTGCAGGCTGGCGAAGCGGCCAACGTGATCCCGCAACAGGCGGTGCTGCGCCTGAGCCTGCGTGCGCTCGATGCCCAGGTACGGGCGCTGACCCTGGAGCGGGTGCGGGCGATCATCGTCAGCCAGGCCGAAAGCTTTGGCTGCCGCGCCACCCTTGAACACCGCCCGGCCTACCCGGTGCTGGTCAACCATGCCGCAGAAAACGCCTTCGCCACCCAGGTAGGGGTGGAGTTGCTGGGCGCCGACGCAGTGGACGGCAACACCCGCAAGCTGATGGGCAGCGAGGACTTTGCCTGGATGCTGCAACGCTGCCCCGGCGCCTACCTGTTCATTGGCAACGGCGTGGCGCGGCCGATGGTGCACAACCCCGCCTACGACTTCAACGACGACATTCTGCTGACCGGCGCCGCCTACTGGGGCGCGCTGGCAGAGCGCTGGCTCGCGCCCGCCTGACCTGCCTTTTTCACGACTGCCGCTGGAACCCGGGCGCGACCGCGTCTGGGCGATCACCCAATCATCCTGTGGAGTGTTCCTATGCAGACTTCGAGCACCGGCGTGTCGCGTACCCGGCAAGTGGTAGCAGCCGTTATCGGCAACGCCCTGGAGTGGTATGACTTTATCGTGTATGGCTTTCTGGCCAGCATCATCGCCCGGCAGTTTTTCCCGTCCGACGACGAGTACGCCTCGCTGCTGATGGCCCTGGCCACCTTCGGCGTCGGTTTCTTCATGCGCCCGGTCGGCGGCGTGCTGCTGGGCATGTATTCTGACCGCAAGGGCCGCAAGGCGGCGATGCAGCTGATCATCCGGCTGATGACGGTGTCGATCGCCATGATTGCCTTTGCCCCCGACTACCTGGCCATCGGCATGGCCGCGCCGCTGCTGATCGTGGTGGCGCGCATGCTGCAGGGCTTTGCCACCGGTGGCGAGTACGCCAGCGCCACGGCCTTCCTGGTGGAAAGCGCGCCGGCCCACCGCAAGGGCTTGTATGGCTCGTGGCAGCTGGTGGGGCAATGCCTGGCGGTGTTTGCCGGGGCGTCGATGGTGGCGCTGGTCACGCACCTGTGCTCACCTGCTGCGCTGGACAGCTGGGGCTGGCGGATCCCGTTCGTGCTGGGCCTGCTGATCGGCCCGGTGGGGCTGTGGATTCGCAAGCACATGGAGGAACCCGAGGAATTCATCCAGGCGCGCCGCCAGGCCAAGGGCCAGTCGCCCGGCTTGTTGCAGGTGCTGCGTGAGCACCGGCGCAGCCTGCTGGTGTCGATGGGCCTGGCTTGTGGTGCGACTGTGTCGTTCTATGTGGTGCTGGTGAACATGCCGACCTTTGCCCACCAGAGCCTGGGGTTGCCGCTGGACCAGGTGCTGCTGGTGCAGATGCTGGCAGTAGCGCTGATGACCGTAGTCATTCCCCTGGCCGGGGCGTTGTCGGACCGGCTGGGGCGGCGCCCGGTGCTGATGGCCTTTACCCTGGCGTTCTTCGTCATGGTCTACCCGCTGTACGTCTGGGTGGCCGCTGCGCCGTCCATCGAACGCCTGCTGGTGATGCAACTGATGCTGTGTACCGCCATCGGCGGTTTCTTCGGCCCGGCACCCACCGCCCTGGCCGAGCAGTTCCCGGTCGAGGTGCGCTCCACCGGCGTGTCGGTCGCCTATAACGTTGCGGTGATGGTGTTTGGTGGCTTTGCGCCGTTGATCGTCACGTGGCTGACCAAGGTGCTTGGCACCCCGGTGGCGCCTTCGTTCTACGTGCTGTTCGCCTGCCTGCTGACGCTGCTGGGCACCTACTGCCTGAAAGAAGCACCACGGGCGAGCAAGCCTGCCGCCCTCAACTTTGGAGTAAAACCGTGAAGCCGCTAGCCATCGACCCCATTGTTGTCCTCGATGCCGAGGCGTTGTCGCAGGCCATCCATGCCCGTCAGGTGTCGTGCCGCGAGGTGATGCAGGCCTACCTGGGGCACATCGAACGTTTCAACCCGCAGGTCAACGCCCTGGTGTCGCTGCGCCCGGCCGAAGGGCTGCTGGTGGAAGCCGATGAGCGGGACCGCGAACTGGCCCGTGGCCACTCGCGCGGCTGGATGCATGGCATGCCGCAGGCAATCAAGGACCTGGCCGCCACCGCTGGGCTGCGCACCACCCTGGGTTCGCCGCTGTTTGCCGAGCACGTGCCCGAGCAGGATGCAATCAGTGTGGCGCGGGTGCGGGCCAGCGGGGCAGTGATCGTTGGCAAGAGCAATGTGCCTGAGTTCGGCCTTGGCTCGCAGACCTATAACAGGCTGTTCGGCACCACCACCAATGCCTATGACCACGTCCGGGTGGCCGGTGGCAGCAGCGGTGGGGCAGCCGCGGCGCTGGCCATGCGCTTGCTGCCGGTGGCCGACGGCAGCGACATGATGGGCTCGCTGCGCAACCCGGCGGCGTTCAACAACGTGTTCGGCCTGCGCCCTTCGCAGGGCCGCGTGCCCCATGGCCCGGCGCCCGAGCTGTTCGTTCAGCAACTGGCCACCGAGGGGCCGATGGGCCGCAGCGTGGTTGATGTGGCGCGATTGCTGTCGATTCAGGCCGGCAGTGATGCGCGGGTGCCGCTGTCGCTGAGTGACGGCCGGCGCGATTTTGCTGCGCAGTTGCAGCGCGATTTCCGTGGCGTGCGGATCGGTTGGCTGGGCGACTACAACGGCTACCTGCCGATGGACGACGGGGTGATGGCCCTGTGCGAGGCGGCCCTCGCCGACTTCGCTGAACTGGGCTGCCGGGTCGAGGCCTGCCAGCCGGCCTTCGACCTGACCCGTTTGTGGCAATGCTGGCTGACCCACCGCCACTTCCTGGTGCACGGCAACCTGGCGGCGGCCTATGTCGACCCGGCCAGCCGTGCCTTGCTCAAGCCCGAGGCCCAGTGGGAAGTGGAGGGCGGCCTGCAGCTGACGGCGGCGGCGGTTTACCAGGCCTCGCTGCACCGCAGCGACTGGTACCGCGCGCTGGCCAGCCTGTTCGAGCGTTACGATTTCCTGCTGTTGCCATCGGCGCAAGTGTTCCCTTTCGATGCACGGCAGCCGTGGCCGACGGTGGTCGGGGGGCGGCCGATGGACACTTACCACCGCTGGATGGAGGTGGTGATCGGGCCGACCCTGGCCGGCTTGCCGAGCATCAGCGTACCGGTCGGTTTCAACCCTGCCGGGTTGCCCATGGGCCTGCAGATCATAGGCCCGGCCCAGGCCGACCATGCAGTGCTGCAGCTGGCGTACGCCCACGAGCAGCTCACCCGTTGGGTACAGCGCTGCCCGCCCCGGTGCCTGCAAGCCTGAGCAAAGCGCTGGGCAGGCGCGGATCTTGCTGGCTATGCTGACCATCCAGTACAGGGAGGTCATTCACATGGGTATTAGCGCAGACAGTGGCGGCGTGCGTTCGGTGGAGCGGGCGCTGGCCATCGTCGACCTGCTGGGGGAACACCAGGCCCTGGGCCTGGAAGAACTGCACTACCTGACCACGCTGCCCAAGGCCACGGTGTCGCGCATGCTCGCCACCTTGCAGGAGCAGGGTTGGGTGTACCGCGGCCTGAGTGACCGGCGTTACCGCCTGAGTGCGCGACGGCTGTTCGGTGACCGCCAGCTGCGCTTCAAGCGGCGCCTGGTGGAAAGCGCTGCGCCCATGCTGCTGGAGCTCAGCGAACGCACCGGGCTGGTGGCCGACCTTTCATGTTTCGACGGCGAGCGGCTGGAAGTCATGGAAAGTGCCATTCCACAGGTATTGCGCAAGCGCTATCCCCACACCTGCCAGATCGTCGGCCACCATGCCAGCCTGTTCCATTCAGCGATGGGGCGGGCGTGCCTGGGGGAGCTGGCGGTCGATGAGGTGCAGCGCCTGGCGGCCCATGAGCGGCTGCGCGACGACACGGTGCTGCGCGATCTGCAGGAGGATGCGCACAAGGGCTTTGGCCAGCGCACCGAAGGCCACTGGGAGTACCCGGTGCGCTTGCCGTTCCTGATCCGCGCCATTGCCCTGCCGGTGCACGCCGAAGGGCGGCTGGCCGGGAGCATCGCCTTGCACTGGCCGCTCGACCAGGCACCGGTGGAACGGGTGTTGAACCTGCACCTGAACAGCCTGGCAAGCACGGTGGGTGAGGTGCAGCGGGCCTTGGTGGTCTAGCGGCCCTTGCGCGGGTGAACCCGCTTCCACAGGGCCGGTACCGGGCAAGACTATTGACCTTCGCGAAACCCGCTAGGGCTGACTCCCGCCTGCTTGCGGAAAAACCGGCTGAAATACCCCACATCGGCAAACCCCAGTTCGTGGGCGATCTCCTTCACGCTCAGGCTCGAATGCCCGAGCATGCGCTTGGCCTCCAGCACCAGGCGGGCATTGATCACATTCATCGGCGTCATGCCCAGATGCTCCTGGCACAGCCGCCCCAGGGTCGCCAGGGTCATGCCCAGTGCCGCGGCATAGCCCCCCAGTGGCCAATGGGCGCGGTAGTGCATGTCGACCAGCTCGCGAAAGCTGGTCAGCTGCTGGCTGCGCCTTGACGCCGGGCGGTGCTCGCCCTGGGGCACTTGGGGTTCATGGCGCAGCACCTGGATCAACAGCGTCAACAACAATGCCATGCTGCTGGCCACATGCTCGCGGGCGCGGTTGTGGTATTCCTCGCGCAGGGCACGGCACAGTGGCAGCAACGGGTCTTCGTCGTCGGCCCACAGCGGCAGGGGCACCACCTGCGGTTTGCGCACTTGCGCCAGCAGGTGCGGGGCCAGCACCTGGGTGATGCTTTCCAGCGGGTGCTGCGCGGCAGTGATCACCTGGCCCTCGACCTGGCCGGCCCAATGAAAGCCATGCACCACCTGCGCCGGTATGTACACCACGCAGGGCGCCTGCACCTGCAGCCGTTGGCTGTCGAACAGCACCTCCCCGCCACCGCTCTGCAGGTACAGCAACTGCAGCAAGCCTTCGTGACGGTGCGCAGCGATTTCCCAGTTGTGCGCGCCGGAGCGCTGGGAGATCCGCTCCACATGCAGGGCTTCGTGCCACACCGGCTGTGCGGTTTCACCGTACAGGGCGTAGTTGGGGATCTTGTTCATGACGTTGTAATTGTTCTGATCGGTACCTGGCTACTGTGCCACAGCTGCACGCAGGCATCAGCGGGCAAGGGAAAATTGACCGGAATGTGGGGCGGGTTGCAGGTTTTGTCCATTCTGCCGGTGTGCCTGCCGGCCCTAGGCTGTGGCCCAGATCAAGCGACATTCTGGAGAGCAGCATGCACAACAACAATATTCCTTCTCGCTGGTTGGGCCTGGACTCAGCCGTTTGCGTGGTCACCGGTGCTGCCGGTGGCATTGGCGCGGCGCTGGCCGGCGCGCTGGTAGAGCAGCAGGCCCATGTGGTGTTGCTGGACCGCGACCTGGACAAATGCCGCGAACTGGCGGCCACCCTCGGCGAGCGCAGTGTCGGTGAGGTCAGCGCGCTGGGCTGCGACATCGCCGACCCGGCCAGTGTGGAGCGGGCTGCGGCCCAGGTGCAGGCCTTGCACGGGCGCTGCGATGTACTGATCAACAATGCCAGCGTACTGCGCCCCGGCGCGCTGGACGAGCTGACCCTGGAGCAATGGAACCAGGTGCTGGCGGTCAACCTCAGTGGCTACCTGCTGTGTGCCCAGGCGTTCGGCCGTTCGATGCTGGCGCGCGGCGAGGGGCGCATCGTGCACGTGGCCTCGATTGCCGCCCACTACCCGCAACCCGACAGCGGCGCCTACAGCGTGGCCAAGGCCGGGGTCAGCATGCTGTCGCGTCAGCTTGCGGTGGAGTGGGGGCCACGGGGCGTGCGCAGCAACGCGGTGTGCCCGGGGTTGATCCGCACGCCGTTGTCGGCGGCGTTCTATGCCGACCCGCAGGTCGAGCGCCAGCGCTGCGCGATGACCGCCAACCGGCGCATCGGCGAGCCGCAGGACATCGCCGACGCCGTGCTGTTCCTGGCCAGCCGGCGTGCCGACTACATCAACGGTGCCGAGCTGACCGTGGATGGCGGCCTGGAGAGCATGCCCATGGCACTGATCCCGCGCCCAGGCTTCGAGGGGGCAGGCCGATGAATACGCGCAGCTGTGATGTACTGGTGGTCGGCGCGGGCGCGGGCGGCCTGGCGACGGCGATCACCGCGAAAAAGCTCGGCCTGGATGTGATCGTGATCGAAAAGGACGACTGCTTTGGCGGCACCACGGCGTTTTCCGGCGGCGTGCTGTGGGTGCCCGGTACCGCGCACGGGACCAACGACAGCCACGCAGCGGCCATGACCTACCTGCGCAACGAAACCGGTGGCTGTTACGACGCAGCCGGGGTCGAGGCATTTTTGCGCTACGCGCCGCAGATGGTGGAATTTTTCGAGCGCGAGACAGCGGTGAAGTTCGTGCCCACGCTGTACCCCGACTATCACCCGCACATCGAAGGTGGCGTCGACGTTGGCCGCTCGATCCTGGCCGCACCTTACGATATTCGCGGCCTGGGGCCAGACATGGCACGCCTGCGCCCGCCGCTGAAAACCATCACCTTCATCGGTATGATGTTCAATTCGTCGAATGCCGACCTCAAGCATTTCTTCAATGTGACCCGTTCGCTGACCTCCTTCGTGTATGTGGCCAAGCGCCTGATGACCCACCTGAAGGAGCTGGCCCTGTACCGTCGCGGTACCCAGGTCACCAGCGGCAATGCCCTGGCGGCCCGGCTGGTACGTTCGGCACTGGACCTGGGCATTCCGATCCTGACCGGTACCCCGGCGCGCCGGTTGCTGCGCGAAGGCGGTCGGGTGGTGGGCGCAGAAGTCGGCCAAGGCGACAGCGAGCTGACCATCCAGGCCCGGCGCGGTGTGGTGCTGGCGTGTGGCGGCTTCTCCCATGACCTGCAGCGGCTACGCCAGGCCTACCCGCATGTGCGCCGCGGCGGCGAGCATTTTTCCCCGGTGCCGGCGGGCAACACCGGTGATGGTGCGCGCATGGCGGAAGCCTTGGGTGCCAAGGTCGATATCCGCCTGCAAGCGGCAGCGGCGTGGATGCCGGTGTCCAAGGTGCCGATGGGGGGCGGGCGGCATATCGCCTTCCCGCATTTGCTCGACCGCTACAAGCCGGGTGTGATTGGCGTGTTGCGTTCGGGGCGGCGCTTTACCAACGAGTCGAACTCCTACCATGACGTTGGTGCGGCCATGATCGAGGCCTGTGCCGGGCAGGCTGAAACGGCCATGTGGCTGGTGTGCGACCGTCGCACCCTGGGCAAATACGGCCTGGGCTTTGCCAAGCCCGCTCCCATGCCGCTGGGGCCGTTGCTGCGCAACGGTTACCTGCTCAAGGGCAACACCCTGGCCGAGCTGGCAGGCAAGGCCGGTATCGATGCGCAAGGGCTGGCGCAGACCGTGCGCGAGTACAACCTTGGCGCGGTGCAGGGCGAAGACCGCCAGTTCGGCCGCGGCAGCACCAGCTTCAACCGCTACCTGGCTGACCCGCAACAGCGGCCCAACCCCTGTGTGGCCCCGGTGGGCGAGGGGCCGTACTTTGCCGTGAAAGTGATCATGGGCGACCTGGGCACCTTCGACGGGCTACGTACCAGCGTGGTCGGCGAGGTGTTGGCGGCAGACGGGCAGGCCATCGACGGCCTGTATGCGGTCGGCAACGACCGCGCCAGCATCATGGGCGGCAACTACCCCGGTGCGGGCATCACCCTGGGCCCGATCATGACCTTCGGCTACATCACCGGGCGGCACCTGGCGGGTGTCGAGCAGGGGCTTGCGGCAGTGGGCACTGCGCAGGAGGTGGCGTGATGGACAAGGCCGTCGTCGATCACCGCATCTACACCATCCGCCCGCGCTGCATGGCGGCTTTTCTCGACGCCTTCGACCAGCTGGCGATGCCGATCCTGCTGCGCCACCTGGGGGCGCCGCTGGCCTTCTACACCAGCAGCATCGGGCCGCTGAACCAGGTGGTGCACTTGTGGGGTTATGCCAGCCTCGATGACTTCGAGAAGCGCAGTGCCGCGCGTGACGCCGACCCGGACTTCGCGGCCTATCTGCATGCCACCCGTGACCTGGTGGTGGCGCAGGAGACGCGGATCCTACGGCCGGTTCGGTTACCCAGCCTCGCCCGGCAGTAATCCTGCCTGTGCCGGCAATCGGGCCGCAACGCGGCCCCGATACACCTCCATAAAAACAACAACAGGTGCTACCAGATGAACAACACGCTAGACGTGCGCCAACTGATCGACCAGCAACCCATTGGCAGCTACCAGAAATGGGTGGTGTTCCTGGGCTTTCTGATCATTGCCCTGGATGGGCTGGACGTCGCCATCATCGGCTTTATTGCCCCACAGCTGAAAAGCGACTGGGGCCTGGGCGCGCAGAGCCTGGGCCCGGTATTGAGTGCTGCGCTGATCGGCCTGGCCCTCGGCGCCCTGATTGCCGGCCCCCTGGCCGACCGCTACGGGCGCAAGGCGGTATTGCTGTGCAGCGTGCTGCTGTTCGGCGTCTGGACCCTGGCCTCGGCCTTTTCACCCGACCTTGAAACATTGGTTGCGCTGCGCTTTCTGACCGGGCTGGGCCTGGGCGCCGCCATGCCCAATGCCAGCACCCTGGTCAGCGAGTACGCCCCGGCAAGCAGCCGCTCGCTACTGATCACTCTGGCCTTCTGCGGGTTCTCCCTTGGCGCTGCGGCCGGTGGTTTCGTCAGCGCCTGGATGATCCCCAACCTGGGCTGGCGCAGCGTGCTGGTGCTGGCGGGGGTGTTGCCGCTGCTGACCTTGCCATTGCTGTGCTGGCGCTTGCCGGAATCGGTCACCTTTCTGGTCAGCAAAGGTGCGGATCGTCAGCGGATCCTGGCCATTGTCCGCCGGCTGTCACCCGCGCACGCCAACGCCGACTGCACCTTCGTCATGCCGGTCACCCCAAGGGCCAGGGGTGGGGCGATCGGCACCATCCTCTCGCCACGCTACCGCTTTGGCACCTGCATGCTCTGGGCCGGTTACATACTGGCGTTGTTCCTGGTCTACCTGTTCAGCGGCTGGTTGCCGACGCTGGTCAAGGAGGGCGGGGGTTTTTCGGTATCCGAAGCGGCCATTGTCACTGCCTGTTTCCAGATAGGCGGGCCGTTGGGTGCGATTTCGGTGGGGTGGGCCATGGACCGCTGCAACCCGCAGCGGGTGCTGATGCTGACCTTCCTGTTCAGTGGCGCGGTCATCTTTGCCATCGGCCAAGTGGCCGGAGACTTTGCCTGGTTGTGCGCGATTGCCAGCGCCGTGGGCTTTGGCCTGAATGGCGCGAGCGTTGGCATGAATGCACTGGCGGCAGCGTTCTACCCCACCGAAGCGCGGGCCACAGGGGCCAGCTGGATGAGTGGGATCGGCCGCATTGGCGCGGTGCTCAGCGCCTTTGCCGGGGCCCAGATGCTGGCGCTGGGCTGGAGCTTTGCGCAGGTTTTCGCAGCGTTGTTGATCCCTGCCGGGCTGGCGGCAGTGGCGGTGTGGCTGCAAGGGCGATGTGCCGCCCAGCGGCTCAGCGCTCCCGGCTGTACATCCGGCATTCCGCCAGCAGAGCCAGCAGGTTCGGCTCACGCTCCCGCGCCTTCAGAAACACCACACCGATATGCTGCTGCAGGCGATACTGCGGCTGCAAGGCAATCAACCTGACGCGGTTTTCGTAAACCGCGGCGATGCGCCCGGGCAGCAAGGCGAAGCCCACGCCCGAGCTGACCATGCTGAGCAAGGTGAAGATGTCGTTCACCTGCATGGCCACCTTCGGTTCGAAGCCGGCTTGCTGGAACACTCGCGCGCCATCGCGGTGGGTGGCGAAGCCTTGGGTGAGGGTGATGAAGGTGGAGTCGGCCAGGTCGGCCAGGTCCACCTCGGGCTGCCCGGCGAAGGGCGAGTCGGTGGGGACGGCGAGGAAGATGTCGTCGGAGAACAGCGGCAGCTGCTCGCAGGCCGGGTCGCTGACGCTCTCGTCGAGCGAGACCAGGATGGCTTCCAGCTCGTGGTTTTTCAGGCGCTGGAGCAAGTCGGTGTTCGAGCCCAGGGTCAGGTCGATATTCAGTTCGCTGCGGCGCAGTTTCAGGCCCATGACCAGCTTGGGCACGGTTTTCACCGTCAGCGAATAGAGCGCGCCCAGGCGGAAGCGTTCGGCGTAGAAACCGGCGGCCTCACGGGTCTGGCGCACCATCTGTTCGGCGTCCTGGATCAGCTGGCGGGCTTTCTTCTCCAGCACGTAGGCACTTTCCAGCGGGATCAGCTGGCGGCCCTCGTGCTTGAACAGCGGGCAGCGCAGCGCGTTTTCCAGCGAGTGGATGGCGCGGTGCACGCTGACCGCGCTGGTAGACAGCTCGGCGGCGGCGCGGCCGAGGTTGCCGGTGCGCATGAAGGCGAGGAAGGTTTCCAGCTTTTTGAGGGTGAGTTCTTCGTCGATCAGCATGGGGTGGCCTGGCAGCGCGGTGGTTGGGGTGGGTAGGGCTTCAGGGTTGTGTGTGGGCGCTCGATCTCACAGGCGCTGAAAACCCGCAGTCATACACCTCGAATCACCCCCGCCCTTCGATCAACGCCCACAAGGCCGGGTCCTCAAAATCGTCAATCACCAACCCAGCCCCCGCCGCCAGCAACCGCTCCGGGCTCTGCGTCGTCGCCACCCCAACCGTAAAGATCCCCGCAGCACTGGCCGCCGTAACCCCCGGCAACGAATCTTCGAACGCCAGCGCCTGACCAGCCTCAGCACCCAGCCGCTGCAGCCCGGTAAGGTAGGGCAGCGGGTCCGGCTTGGGCCGTGCCAGTTCCTCGGCCACCAGCACATGCTCGAATCGCTGCCCCAGCCCCATGGCGCTCAGCATGTGTTCGGCGTTCAGCCGCGGCGCGTTGGTCACCACGCACATGCCCAGGCCATGATCCTGGGCATAGCCCAGCAGACGCAACAGGCCCGGCATCGGCTCGAGCGCAGGCGACATGTCGCGGAACAGCGCCTCCTTGCGGTCGGCCAGTACCTGGCACTGTTCGGCACTGGCACCGCTGAACAGCTCGGCGAACAGCTCGCCGTTGGCCCGGCCGCTGACCTGCGCGTCGAACTGCGCCTGGCTCAGCTCGCGGCCGTCGTGTTCGTGCAGCAGTTGGCGAAAGGCCTGCAGGTGCAAGGTGTCAGTGTCGGTAAGGGTTCCGTCGAGGTCGAACAGCAGGGCGGTCAGCATGGGATATCCAGATCAAGAAAACACAAGCCAGGGGATCATAACCAATGCTGACGACGAAGGGGGCTGTTCAGTGAGCCACGAAAAGAGTACAAATGTGCTCCATGGACAATCTTACCCCCAAACGCCGCGCCATTTTCAACTTCATTCGCGAGCGTATCGCCGACCACGGCCAGCCACCGAGCCTGGCCGATATCGCCGAGCGCTTCGGTTTTGCCTCGCGCAGCGTCGCGCGCAAGCACATCACCGCGCTGTGCCAGGCCGGTTATATCGATGTCACGCCCAATCAGGCGCGGGGCATTCGCTTGGCCGAACCCTTGCGCAAGCCAGAAATCCTCGAATTACCGGTGCTCGGCCAGGTGGCCGCAGGCGCCCCGATCGGCCCGGACCTGGATATTCACGAGCAGTTGCTGCTCGACCCCAGCCTGTTCCGCCGTACCCCCGACTACCTGTTGAAAGTCCGCGGCGATTCGATGGTGGACGACGGCATCTTCGACGGTGACCTGGTCGGCATTCGCCAGCAGGGCGATGCCCGTGATGGCCAGATCGTGGTTGCGCGCCTGGACGGCGAAGTGACCATCAAGCGCCTGCAACGCCTGGGCAATGCCTACCGGCTGCTGCCGCGCAACCCCGCCTATGCACCGATCGATGTGCAGCCGGAACAGGACTTCTTCATCGAAGGCGTGTTCTGCGGCCTGCTGAGGCGTGACTGATGGGCGCGGTGGTCGACCTCGACAGGCTGCTCGATCAGCGCCGGGTATGGCGTGGCCGGCAGGCCCAGGTTCGGCCACTGGGGTTGCAGCCAACCGGCCATGCGGCCCTTGATGAACGCCTGCCGGAAGGTGGCTGGCCGGCGGCTGCGCTTAGCGAATTGCTGCTGGCCAGCCCGGGCTGCGGTGAGTTGCAACTGCTGTGGCCGACCCTGGCCCGGCTGAGTACTGAAGCCAGCCGGGTGGTGCTGGTGGCCCCGCCTTTCATTCCTTACGCCCCGGCCTGGCAGGCGGCGGGGGTGGACCTGCGCTGGCTGGTGCAGGTAAATGCCGAGCCGGCCGATGCCTTGTGGGCCGCCGAACAGTGCCTGCGTTCGGGCAGTTGCGCGGCGGTGCTGTGCTGGCCCGAACGTGCCGATGACCGTGCCTTGCGGCGCCTGCAGGTGGCTGCTGAAACCGGCCAGGCGCTGGCGTTCGCCTGCAGGCCGCAACAGGCGGCGCACAACCCTTCGCCCGCAGCACTGCGCATTGCCGTCGACACCCGGCCGGCGCAATGGCGTGTATTGAAAAGCCGTGGTGGCATGCCACCAGCGCTGCCCATCGCCTGCCCGGGCCGGGGCTGATGCAACATGCTCTGGGCCTGCATCCTGCTTCCGCAGCTGGCGCTCGACACCGTCCTGCGTGAGCGTGACGACCCTGATACGCCGCTGGTGCTGGTTGGCGGGCCCACCCAGCGACGCGTGTTGCAGGCGGTCAACCTGGCGGCTGCTGCGCTCGGCCTGCGTGCCGGGCAAACCCTGACAGCGGCGCGCGCCCTGGCCGATGGCTTTACCTGTGTCGAAGCCGACCCCAGACGCATCGATCAGGTACAGCAGCTGCTGGCAGCCTGGGCCTACCGCTTCAGTGCCCAGGTCAGCCTGCATTACCCACGGGCGCTGTTGCTAGAGGTGGGCTCCAGCCTGCAACTGTTCGGGCCCTGGCCCTCGTTCGAGGCCCAATTGCGGCAGGAACTCGCAGAGTTGGGCCTGCGTCAGCGCATCGTCCTGGCCAGCAACCCGGTGGCGGCACGCATGCTCGCCAATGGTCACGACGGCCTGGCCGTGCCCGATGCTGACGACACCCGGGCGGCGCTCCTGGGCATGCCGATCGAGCGTGTCGGCTTGCCGGCCGACGCCGCGGATGCCTTCGCTCGCATGGGGCTGCGGCAACTGGGCCAGGTGCTGGCCTTGCCGCGCGACACACTGGCGAAACGCTTTCCTGCCCAGGTGCAGTTGCACCTTGACCAATTGCTTGGCCTGCGCAATTTCGGCCTGGATTTCTACCAGCCGCCGGACCGCTTCGAAGCCCGTCTTGAGCTGAATTTCGACGTCGAATCACACCAGGCCCTGCTGTTCCCGCTGCGGCGCATGCTCAATGACCTGGCCGCCTTCCTGGCTGGGCGCGACTGTGGTGTTCAGCGGTTCTGCCTGCACCTGGAACACGTCGAAGGGCCGGACACCTTGCTTAAGGTGGGGCTGCTGGCGGCCGAGCGGGATGCCGCAAGGCTGTTCGAGCTGGCCCGGGGGCGCCTGGAGCCGCTACGCATTACCGCCCCGGTGCGCAACCTGCGGCTGGTTGCCGAAGACCTGCCAGCCTTTGTGCCGCAGCACCATGCGTTGTTCGACCCACGAGCACAACAGGCGCAACCTTGGGAGCAATTGCGCGAGCGCCTGCGCGCCCGGCTGGGGGATGAGGCAGTCAAGGGCCTGAGCGCCGCAGCCGATCATCGCCCCGAGTGCGCCTGGCAAGCGCGAGAGCAGGGCGCCCAGGGCAGCATGCCGGTCGCCCCCGGTAGCCGCCCTGGCTGGTTGTTTGCCGCGCCTATGGCGCTGGACGAAGCCGGCTACCAGGTGCAGGGGCAGGCCGAACGCATCGAATCGGGTTGGTGGGATGGCGCTGACGTGCGCCGCGACTACTACCGCATCGAAACCCGTGACGGCCTGCGCGGCTGGGCCTACCGCGACCTGAGCCAGGCCGGGCCGCTGTGGCTGCAGGGCTGGTTCGCATGAACACCCAGGGTTATGCCGAGCTGCACTGCCTGTCCAATTTCAGCTTTCAGCGCGGTGCCTCCAGCGCTGACGAGTTGTTCCGGCGTGCGCGTGAGCAAGGCTATCAGGCCCTGGCGATCACTGACGAATGCACCCTGGCGGGCATCGTCAGGGCCTGGCAGGCCGCCAAGGAGCATCAGATGCAACTGATCGTGGGCAGCGAGGTGCAATTGCAGGACGGCCCCAAGCTGGTGCTGCTGGTGGAGAACCTGGTCGGCTATCAAAACCTCTGCGCCCTGATCACCCGGGCCCGGCGGCGGGCGCCAAAGGGTGAGTACCAATTATTCCGTGACGACGTGCTGCACCATCATCAAGGCTTGCTTGCCCTGTGGGTGGCCGATGACAGCGGCGATACCGCTGCTGGCCAGTGGCTGCGCAGCGTGTTCGATAACCGCCTGTGGCTGGCCGTGCACCTGCACCGGGGCAGTGACGATGCCTTGCGCCTGCAGCATTCGCTCGCCATGGCGACCAGGCTGGGTATCGGCGCGGTGGCCTGCGGCGACGTGCACATGCATGTGCGTGGCCGGCGTGCGCTGCAGGACTGCATGGCTGCCATCCGCCAGCATTGTCAGGTGGCCGAGGCCGGGCGCTTTCTGTTTGCCAATGGCGAGCGGCATCTGCGCAGCCAGGCACAACTGGGCGAGCTGTACCCCGGCGACCTGCTGGCCGAGACGCTCGCCATCGCCGAGCGCTGCCGGTTCGACCTGAGCGAGTTGCACTACCAGTACCCGCGCGAATTGGTGCCTCAAGGCCATACACCAGCGACCTGGCTGAGTGAGTTGTGCGAACAAGGCTTGCCGTTACGCTGGCCGGGCGGGCCAAGCCGCAAAGTGCGGGATGTGCTGGCCAAGGAGCTGGCGCTGATCGAAGAGCTGGGCTACGAGAGTTATTTTCTGACCGTGCACGACATCGTCGCCTTCGCGCGCAGGGAGGGCATCCTGTGCCAGGGGCGTGGTTCGGCGGCCAACTCGGTGGTGTGTTTCGTGCTGGGCATCACCGAACTCGACCCCATGGAGCACCGCCTGCTGTTCGAGCGCTTCCTGTCACGCGAGCGCAACGAGCCGCCCGATATCGATGTGGACTTCGAGCATGACCGGCGCGAAGAAGTGATCCAGTACGTGTTCCGCCGTTATGGCCGACACCGCGCGGCGCTCACTGCGGTGGTGAACACTTATCATGCTGCGGGTGCTGTGCGGGATGTGGCGCGGGTGCTGGGGTTGCCCGCCGACCAGGTGGATGCCCTGGCCAAATGCTGTGGCCGCTGGAGCGACCGTATTCCCGATGCGCAGCGCCTGGCTGAAGCCGGTTTCGAGGCCGGCAGCCCTTCGCTGCGGCGGGTGCTGGTGCTGGCCGGTGAGCTGATCGGCTTCCCCCGGCACCTGTCGCAGCACCCGGGTGGTTTTGTCATCTCGCAGCAACCGCTGGACCAGCTGGTGCCGGTTGAAAATGCCGCGATGGCAGAGCGCACGGTCATCCAGTGGGACAAGGATGACCTGGACATGGTCGGCCTGCTCAAGGTCGATGTGCTGGCGCTGGGCATCCTCAGCGCCCTGCGCCGTTGCTTCGACCTGCTCCAGCGCCACCGCGGTCGGCACCTGACCCTGGCCACCATCCCCAGCGAAGACCCGGCCACCTACGCCATGATCAGCCGCGCCGAAACCATGGGCGTGTTCCAGATCGAGTCACGCGCGCAGATGGCCATGCTGCCCCGGCTGCAGCCCAACACGTTCTACGACCTGGTCATCGAGGTGGCCATCGTCCGCCCGGGGCCGATTCAGGGTGACATGGTGCACCCGTACCTGCGCCGGCGTCTCAAACAGGAGCCGGTGACGTACCCTTCGCCGCAGCTCAAGGAAGTCTTCGAGCGGACCCTGGGGGTGCCGCTGTTTCAGGAACAGGTGATGGAACTGGCAATGGTCGCAGCCGACTACAGCCCCGGTGAAGCCGACCAGCTGCGCCGCAGCATGGCGGCCTGGAAGCGTCACGGCGGCCTGGAACCGCACCGCGAGCGGTTGGTGCAGGGCATGCTGCGCAATGGTTACGACCTGGCGTTTGCCGAGCGCATCTTCGAACAGATCAAGGGCTTTGGCAGCTATGGCTTCCCGGAGTCCCACGCCGCCAGCTTTGCCTTGCTGTGTTATGCCAGCAGCTGGCTGAAGTGCCATGAGCCGGCGATATTCACCTGTGCGCTGGTCAATAGCTGGCCGATGGGTTTCTACAGCCCCGACCAGTTGCTGCAAGAAGCGCGACGGCAAGGCATCGAGGTTCGGCCGGTTGATGTCTGCCACAGTGAGTGGGACTGCACCCTCGAGCCGGATACCCAAGGCGTCCTGGCCATTCGCATGGGCATGCGCCTGGTGCGAGGGCTGGCTGAGGCCGATGCCAGGCGCCTGGAGCAGGCGAGGGCGCAGCGACCCTGGCGCGATGTCGAAGACCTGTGCCGGCGCGCGCGGCTTGATTCGCGTTCCCGTGCACGCCTGGCCGATGGCGGGGCACTGCGTGCCTTGGCCAGCGACCGCCACCAGGCACGCTGGCAGGTGGCAGCGGTGCAGGCACAACTGCCTTTGTTCGCCGAGGTTGAGGCCTTGCCTGAAACGCCAGTGCAGCTGCCAGTGCCCTCGCTGGCCGAGGACCTGGTGGCCGATTACCAGGCCTTGGGTACCACGCTGGGGCCGCACCCGTTGGCCTTGCTGCGCACACGGCTGCGGGCGCTGGGCTGTCGCAGTTCGAGTGAGCTGGAGGGTGTCGAGCATGGCGACAGCATTGCCGTGGCCGGGCTGGTGGTCGGCCGGCAGCGGCCGCAGACTGCCAGTGGCGTGACATTTGTCACGCTTGAAGATGAGCACGGGATGATCAACGTGGTGGTGTGGCGCGACCTGGCCGAGCGGCAGCGGCGGGCGCTGGTAGGGTCACAGTTGCTCAAGGTCAGCGGGCGGCTGGAGCAGGAAAATGGCGTGCGTCACCTGATTGCCCGGCGGCTGGAGGATGTGACTTTGCTGTTGCAGGGGCTGGATGTGCGCAGTCGGGATTTTCATTGAGTATGTCCGCTTGCACAGGGATCGCATCAAGGCTGACAGGCGCTGAAAATGCTGTGGCGAAAACTGCCAGCCCTGATGCAACCAGCCAAAGCTCATAGAATCTCCCCCAGATCACACCATCGCCAGCCGCTGCTTGCGCGTCGGCGCCGGAAACGCCCGGTCGATCGCCCGCAGGTCTTCGCTGGTCAAACTCAGCGCACCCGCCGCCGCATTCAGGCGCACATGCTCGGGCGTGACAGCCTTGGGAATGGCGATCACCCCGCTATGACGGGTTACCCAGGCCAGGCTGACCTGGGCCGGTGTCGCACCATGGCGCTCGGCAATCTGCGTCAGCACCGGGCTTTGCAACAAGCGCCCGGCCTGCGCCAGCGGGCAGTAGGCCATGGTCGGCAGCGCGCGCTTTTCGCACCACGGCAGCAGGTCGAACTCGATGCCGCGCTCGGCCGGGTTGTACAGCACCTGGTTGGTAGCGCAATCGAGATTGTCCAGCTCACGCAGGTCATCGACATCGAAATTGGACACCCCCCAGCGCCTGATCTTGCCTTGCTCGCGCAAGCGCTCGAAGGCCTCGACGGTTTCATCCAGCGGGTGCTGGCCACGCCAGTGCAACAGGTACAGGTCGATGCAGTCGGTGCCCAGGCGCTTCAGGCTGCGCTCGCAGGCGGCCGCCATGCCGCTGCGGCTGGCATTGTGCGGGTAGACCTTGCTGACCAGGAACACCTGGTCGCGGCGCCCGGCAATGGCCTGGCCAACCACGGTTTCTGCACCGCCTTCGGCATACATTTCGGCGGTGTCGATCAAGGTCAGCCCCAGCTCGATGCCCTGCTGCAGGGCCGCCACCTCGGCAGCCTCGCGGCCTGGGTCTTCGCCCATGTACCAGGTGCCTTGACCGATAACCGGAACGTTCGAACCTGCCAGTTTCACGTAACGCATGTCACCTCCGGGATGTGGGTATTGGAAAGCAGTACTTCAAGCAATGCTTGCGCTGCAGTGGACAGCTTGTGCTCGCTGAGGGCGATCACGCCGATACGCCGCTCGACGGTGGGCTCGACCAAGGTCACGCAGCGTGCGCCCAGCTCCTGCATCTGGTTGATGCACAGCGCGGGCACGGCACTGACCCCCAGGCCGCTGGCAACCATGCGGCCGATGGTCGCCAACTGATGGCTCTCGAACGCTACCGTGAGCTTGCCGTGGCAGGCAGCCACGTTCTGCTCCATCAGCAAGCGTACGGCTGATGGGCGCTGCAACGCCACAAAGTCTTCGGCCATCAGCTGCGTCCAGCTGACCTGGGGCAGCAGCGCCAACGGTGAATCGGCGGGCACCACGGCGACGAAGCGGTCCATGTACAACGGATAGAAGCTCAGCCCGTCGATGTTGTCCGGCTCGAAGCCGATGCCCAGTTCGACGCGGCGATGGCGCACCAGTTCCTGTACCTGTTCGTTGATCACGTCATGCACGGTGACATTGACCTTGGGGTAGCGTTGCCGAAACACCTTCAGTGATTGCGGCAGCAAGTTGCCAGCAAAGGCCGGCATGGCCGCTACCGACACCCGGCCCAGCTGCAGGGTGAAACGCTGGCGCAGCATTTCTTCGGTGTCGTCCCAGTCGGCCAGCAGGCGCCTGGCCAGTGGCAGCAGCACTTCGCCTTCGGCGGTCAGGCTGACGCTGCGCGTGGTACGGCTGAGCAGGGCGCCGCCAAGGTTTTCTTCCAGTGCCTTGATGGTCAGGCTCAAGGCCGGTTGGGAGACATGCAGGTGCTCACCCGCCTGGGCGAAGCTCTGGTACTTGGCCACGGTGACAAAGGCACGCAGTTGCTTGACGTTCATGACAGGCCTACAGTTTGTTTTGTAAAAGTTATCAATCGATGATTAAAACAAAATTAACAAATCAGTCGCTTGCGGTGAAGATGTCTACGCACGCTCACCGACAGCATCGTCGGTTCAACACCTACAAAAGGCGGATCAGCATGGCCGGACTGGACAAGCGCGTTGCAACCTACGAACAGGCCCTCGAAGGCTTGACCGACAACATGACGGTACTGGCCGGTGGCTTCGGCCTGTGCGGCATTCCGGAAAACCTCATCAGTGAAATCAGGCGGCGTGGCGTCAAGGGCCTTACGGTGGTTTCCAACAACTGCGGCGTCGACGGCTTTGGCCTCGGTGTGCTGCTGGAGGACCGGCAGATCCGCAAGATGGTGGCGTCCTATGTGGGCGAAAACGCCGAGTTCGAACGCCAGCTGCTCAGCGGTGAACTGGAAGTCGAGCTGACCCCGCAGGGCACCCTCGCCGAGAAGATGCGCGCCGGCGGTGCCGGTATCCCGGCCTTCTATACGGCCACCGGTTACGGCACCCCGGTTGCCGATGGCAAGGAAGTGCGCGAGTTCAAGGGCCGCAAGTACATCCTCGAAGAATCCATCACCGGTGACTTCGCCATCGTCAAGGGCTGGAAGGCCGACCATTACGGCAACGTGGTGTACCGCAACACCGCGCAAAACTTCAACCCGCTGGCGGCCACCGCCGGCAAGATCACCGTGGTCGAAGTGGAAGAGATCGTCGAACCCGGCGTGCTGCTGCCCAGCGAAATCCATACCCCGGGCATCTTCGTCGACCGCGTCATCGTCGGCACCTTCGAAAAGCGTATCGAAAAGCGCACCGTCAAGGCCTGAGCGCCATCACCAGAACAACAAAGAGATCCTGACCATGGCACTGACCCGCGAACAGATGGCACAACGCGTTGCCCGTGAACTGAAGGACGGCTACTACGTCAACCTGGGCATCGGCATTCCGACCCTGGTGGCCAACTACGTGCCCGCCGACATGGATGTAATGCTGCAATCTGAAAACGGCCTGCTCGGCATGGGCGAGTTCCCTACCGAAAGCACGCTCGACCCCGACATGATCAACGCCGGCAAGCAGACCGTCACTGCCCGCCGTGGCGCCTCGATCTTCGATTCGGCGCAGTCGTTCGCCATGATTCGTGGCGGCCACGTCGACCTCACCGTGCTGGGCGCTTTCGAGGTGGACGTGCAAGGCAACATCGCCTCGTGGATGATCCCCGGCAAGCTGGTCAAGGGCATGGGCGGTGCCATGGACCTGGTCGCTGGCGCCGACAACATCATCGTCACCATGACCCACGCCTCGAAAGACGGCGAGTCCAAGTTGCTGGCGCAGTGCAGCCTGCCGCTGACCGGTGCCGGCTGCATCCGCAAGGTGTTGACCGACCTGGCCTACCTGGAAATCGAAGACGGCGCCTTCATCCTGCGCGAGACCGCACCTGGGGTGAGCGTCGAGGAAATCATCGAGAAAACCGCCGGCAAGCTGATCGTGCCGGATGATGTCAAGGAAATGACCTTCTAAGCATCACCTCAATCCCTGTGGGAGCGGGTTTACCCGCGAATGCGGCGGTGAATTTACCGAAGCATTCGCGGGTGAACCCGCTCCCACAGGGATTTTGCGTTATTCGGCAAAACTGCCCCCTCATAAAACCAATAAAAGGAATTGCCCTGTGGCCGCTGAAATCCAAGACAGCCGTTCCGCCCGCTTTGCCTTGCGCTGTTCCAACTGGGCCGAACGCTGGTTCCCCGATTCCTGGGTGTTCGCCGCATTGGCGGTACTGCTGGTGTGCCTCGGTGCCCTGGCAATGGGCGCCAAACCCACCGACACGGCCAAGGCCTTCGGCGATGGCTTCTGGAGCCTGATCCCGTTCACCATGCAGATGGCCTTTGTGGTCATCGGCGGCTATGTGGTGGCCAGCTCGCCGCCCGCCGCGCGGCTTATCGACCGCTTGGCGCGCATCCCCGGCAATGGTCGCTCGGCCGTATGCTGGGTGGCGCTGATCTCGATGCTGGCGTCGCTGCTCAACTGGGGCTTGTCGCTGGTATTCGGCGGGCTGCTGGTACGCGCCCTGGCGCGGCGCACCGAGCTGAAAATGGACTACCGTGCCGCCGGTGCGGCAGCCTACCTGGGCCTGGGCGCCGTATGGGCGCTGGGGCTGTCATCCTCGGCGGCGCAGCTGCAGGCCAACCCGGCCAGCCTGCCACCGTCGATCCTGTCGATCACCGGGGTCATTCCCTTTACCGAAACCATCTTCCTGTGGCAGTCGGGCGTCATGCTGGCAGCGCTGATCGTGGTCTCGCTGGTGATTGCCTATGCCACGGCGCCAGGCCCGAACAGTGCGCGCAGCGCCGAGGACTGCGGTATCGACCCCAGCTTCACCGCGCCTCCTGCGCCCCAGCGCACCCGCCCGGGTGAGTGGCTGGAGCACAGCCCGATCCTGATCCTGTTGCTGGTGGCACTGGCTGCGGGCTGGCTGTACCAGGAGTTCGCGACCAAGCCGGCGATTACTGCGATTTCCGGGCTGAACACCTACAACCTGTTGTTCATCATGCTTGGTGCCTTGCTGCACTGGCGCCCGCGCAGTTTTCTTGACGCTGTGGCGCGTGCGGTGCCGACCACAACGGGCGTATTGATCCAGTTCCCGTTGTATGGCTCGATCGCTGCCATCCTCACCCAGGTGAAGGGCGTCGATGAACAGACCCTGGCCCATCACATCTCGCTGTTCTTCACCCAGATTGCCACCCATGACACCTATGCCTTGTTGATGGGCGTGTACTCGGCGGTGCTGGGCTTCTTCATCCCTTCGGGCGGCGGCAAGTGGATCATCGAGGCGCCTTACGTGATGCTGGTGGCCAATGACCTGCAGTATCACCTGGGCTGGGCGGTGCAGATCTACAACGCTGCCGAAGCCTTGCCGAACCTGATCAACCCGTTCTACATGCTGCCGCTGCTGGGCGTGCTGGGGCTCAAGGCGCGTGACCTGATCGGGTTTTCGTTCGTGCAGTTGCTGGTGCATGCGCCATTGGTGCTGGTGTTGCTGTGGGCCTTGGGCACGACGCTGCAGTATGCGCCACCGGTAATGCCGTAACCGCTGCGCGGTTGAGCCCGCGCCCAAGGTTTGGCGCCGGGCTCAACACGCGTATCATGGCTGCCTTCGCCTGGGAGCCCCGCGCCACATGTCTATCCGATTGAAACTGCTGCGAAAGAAACTGGGCATGACCCTGGAACTGCTGGCCGAGAAAACCGGCATGACCAAAAGCTACCTGTCCAAGGTCGAGCGCGGCCTGAACACGCCGTCGATCGCCGCCGCCTTGAAGTTGGCGCGGGCGCTGAACGTCAACGTCGAAGAACTGTTCGCCGAAGAACAGCACCGCCAGAGCCGTTACAGCCTGGTGCGCAGTGGCCAGCGCCAGGCCCTGGTCGGGGATGGGCAGGGCCCCGGCTACGCGGCGCTCACCAACCAGGTGGGGCAGCGCAGCCTGTTGCCGTTCCTGATCCAGCCACCGTCAGAATTCAGTGACCCCACGTTCAAGGAGCACCAGGGCGAGGAGTTTCTGTTCGTGCACGCCGGTCAGGTGGAGGTGGACTTCATGAACGAGCGGGTGCTGCTGGAGCAGGGCGATGCCCTGCATTTCGACGCGCAAACACCGCACCGCCTACGCTCGGTGGGGGCGCTGCCGGCACAGTTGCTGGTCGTGGTACACCACGGGGAAGCATAAAATGCCGGGGGGTCGCAGTGCGGCCTCAGCGCCAGTGCCGGCTATCTCATCGGTGAAACGCTACAGCGAACATCCCCACCCGCCTGCGCATATTCTGCATGTCGATATTTTGACGAACTCGCCTATCACCCATTGAATTTTATTATGGTGTCGGATCATTGACGTAGTGTCACTGTGCCCATAAGCTCAATTCAACAGCAATACAACTCCCGCCACACCGCGCCAATAACTCATTGATTTTCCTCTTTAAAGGAAGGGCGTATGCGCACGACTCTGATTATCAAATCGATGTTTCTGATGGTGCTTCTGAGTGGCGCGGCTCGCGCGGCGGACTCGTATATAAACCAAAACAGTATCATTCCTGTTTCAACCGCAGTCTGGTTCTTTGCTTTTGCAGTTGTCGGTTTTGTGGCCGTGGCCAACCGTAGAAAGATCTGAACCTGATTGCACGCTGGAGGGTTGATCACCCCGCCGTCGGCTTGTCAATTCCCCAACCGTTGCTATATTCCCTGTAGCCCGTGAACGTCCACGGTTGCAGGCAGCGCAGGGTAGCTGCGCAGCGTCAAGGTAAGGGCCTGCAGAAAGGTCCAGGCCATCGCGGCAGCAGTCCGTCGCGAAGCGGAGCGAGAGTTGGTGTGTTGTTCTCATTCAGTGCTCTTTGTCGGGCCATTTGGCCGGAGGGACCCTCATGATGCGTTCAATGTTTGCCGCGTTCTGCATGCTGGCGGCGTGGTCTGGTGTGACCAATGCCGATCAGTCCGGTGCTACCTACCTGCTCAGCCCTGGCGATGTGGTGATGGTTTCGGTATGGCAGGAAGACAGCCTGCGTCAAGAAGCCACCGTACTTCCCGATGGCAGCATCACCTTCCCACTGGCCGGGCGCATCAATGTCGCCGGGCTGGATGTGACCGCAGTTGAAAAACAAGTTGCCAGCAAACTCGAAAAATTCCTCCCCGACCCGAATGTCAGCGTTGTCGTCAAGAGCATTGCCGGCAACCTGGTGTATGTCCAAGGCAAAGTGATCAAGCCCGGACCGGTACAAATGGCAGGCCCGACCGCCGTGCTGCAGGCCCTGAGCATGTCGGGCGGCCTGGACAAGTTTGCTGACGAAAGCGATATCAAGGTGGTCCGCGGCACTGGCACTTCCCAAAAGATCCTGCCCGTGCGATATAAGGACCTGGTGTCTGGGCGGGACATGTCCACCAACATCCAACTTCAGGCTGGCGATACGCTGGTCGTTCCTTGATCTTGCCTTTAATAAGAACACTTAATGCCTCTTCTAAGAACAACTCGCATTGCGACGGCAATCCTGGTATTGCCGTTCACGGACGCGGTCCTGGCGGCAAATTGGCAGTCTACGGTGGTGGTACCGACATCCGTTGAATACGACAGCAACCCGTTGTTGCTGTCGTCGGGGGAGAAAGGTGTAACGCGCACGATCATCGCGCCCGATTACACCCTGATCGGCACCTTCGACCGTGACGAATTGAGGTTGGGGCTGGGCATGCATGTATTGCGCTCATCCGACACGGATATCGTCGATGACCGTGAAGACCCCGACATCAGCCTGGGCTGGCAACGCACCACCGAACGCGGGCGTTTCGGCCTGCTGGCGCGTTACAACGAGAGCTCGACGCTGTCGGGGACGGTGCTGGACACGGGGGTGATCACCACCGACGGTACGCAGAAGCTGTACACGCTGACCGGCAACTGGAGCCAGGCAGTCACTGAGCGCAGCACCCTGAGCAACGAAACCACCTACAACCGTGCCCGTTACGACATCAGTACCCTGACGGGCTACGAAGAACTGGCAAACGTATTCACCTGGACCTATGCCTGGAGCGAGCGCGCCGATGTGTATGCCCGCTTTGGCGCCCGGCGCTACGAGCCCGAGCAGGACCTGACCGCGACGGCCTCCAACAGCTACACGCCCGCAGTTGGCATCAAGTACCAGCTGGCTGCAGGCTTGAGTGCCGATGCCCACGTTGGCGTCAATGAAGTGTCGGGTGACGACGGCGGGCGGCGCGGGGAGGGCGGGGTTTCGCTGCTGTACACCGGTGTGCGCTCCGATGCCAGCTTCACGGCTGAGCGCAGCACGGTGGCCAGCGCCGAAGGCGGCTTCGCCGAGCTGGACCAGGTACGCGGTGTGTGGAGTTACGCGGTGGGCGAGCTGACCCGGGTGGGCGCGGACGCCGCCTGGCAAGACAGCAAGGGGCAGTCGCCCAACACGCTACAGACGTACAGCGTATGGGCCAGCCGCCAGTTTTCGCCGTACTGGGACCTGCGCCTGTCGCTGATGTACAAGGAACGGCAGCAGGACCACGAAGCCGATGCAACCGCGACGATCGTTGGTCTGACGTTGACGTACAGGTATCCCGACATCTGAACTTCAGGCAGGTGGCCCCATGAAGTCTGACTACGAACTCTCGATCAGAGATTACATCGCCATTATCAAGGACAGGGCCCTGGTGTTAGGGGTGAGTGCCGTAGTCATTCTTGCCGCGACCGTGGCGGTCGCGTTGATGGTGCCGCCGATCTACCAGTCAACCGGCACCATCCTGGTGGAATCACAGCAGATTTCGCCCGAGCTGGTGTCGACCAACACCACCAGTTTTGCCGATGAGCGCATCGAGGTGATTCGCCAGCGGGTGATGACCCGCGAAAACCTGCTGCGCATCATCGACAAGTACAGCCTGTTCGCCGACAAGCGCCTCAGCGAAAGCGACAAGATCGACCAGATGCGCAATGCCATCGTGGTCGAAACCCTCACCACCTTTGTGCGCGGGCGCGGCGAAGCGACCGTTGCCTTCAATGTGTCCTTCGAGCACAAGCAGGCGCAAGTGGCCAAGGAAGTCGCCGACGAGCTGGTGACACTGTTCCTTAACGAAAACCTCAAGCAGCGCACCGAACGGGCCAACGAAACCACCGAATTCCTTACCCAGGAGGCGAACAAGCTGGGCGCCGAACTGGCCAGCCTGGAAAACCAGCTGGCCGATTTCAAGCAGGCCCATGCCAACGCCTTGCCGGAGCACCAGACCCTGCGCATGAACATGCTGTCGCGCTCGGAGCTGGAGTTCCGCGAGGTCGACCGTGACTACAAGGCGGCCCAGGAAGAACTGCGTTACCTGGAGCTGGAACTGTCTGCCGCCAACGCCGGGCTAGGCACCAAGGCCACAGAAGGCAGCAAGCCTGCCAGTGCCGACCAGCCGCAGGACCTGCCCAGCCTGAAGGCCGAATACGCGCGGCTGCTGAGCCGCTACAAGGACGCCCACCCGGACGTGGTCGCGGTCAAGCGCAAGATCGATGCATTTCAGGCCACCGGTGGCCGCACTGCAGTGGCCTCCACGGTCAGCCTCGACGTCGCCCGGGTACGTGCCAAGATGAGCGCTGCCCAGGAGCGGATCAGTTCGCTGGCCGAGCAGAAGCGCGAATTGACCCGCAAGATGGAAGGCTACGAGGCCGAGATCCTCGAGGCGCCGCAAGTGGAGCGTGGCCTGGTGACCTTGATGCGTGACCATGACAACGCCCGCAAGAAGTACGAAGAAATCCGCGCCAAGGAAATGGGCGCGAAGATTACCGAAAGCCTGGAACAGGAGAACAAGGCTGAACGCTTTGTACTGCTGGAGCCACCGCTGATGCCCGAGAAACCGATCAAGCCGAACCGCAAGAAGATCGCCGCACTGGGCCTGGTGCTGGCACCGGCCGGTGGCGGCGCACTGGTGATGCTGCTGGAAATGCTCAACCAGCGCGTGCGCGGCGTCGGGGCCCTGGAAAGCCTGCTGGGCAAGCGGGTGCTGGTAGCGCTGCCCTACATCGATACCCGCGCCGACGTGGCCAGGCGCAAGCGCTGGCGCAACTGGCTGATTCTGGCGGCACTGGCGCTGGCGGCTATCATGATAGTGCTGGTACACATGTTCTACATGCCACTGGATGTGCTGTTGTTCAAGGCCATGTCTCGGTTTGCATAGGGAAAGCAGTGATGGACAGGATCAAGCCGGTTGTAGGCAACACGATTCACCAGGTTACCCCGGGCACTCCCCAGGTTGTCTCAGCCCCCTCCGGCACGGCCCTGGCCGAGGTGCCTGGCCAGTTCGACTACGTGAACACCAAGGTGGTGTCGCTGCGCGCAGACCACCTGGAGCGCAACCGCATCGTCGCCTATAACAAGAACTCCAACATGAACGGGCCGATCGACCTGCTGCGCACGCAGGTGCTCAGGATCATGGAGGAGAACGGTTGGCGTACCCTGGGCATCACCTCGCCAACCCCTGAGGCGGGCAAGACGGTGCTGGCAATCAACCTGGCCATGAGCATCGCCCACTACACCACCAGGACCGCATTGCTGGTGGACTTCGACCTGCGTCGGCCCAAGGTTGGCAGCACGCTGGGCCTGCCGATGGAGCAGGCACTGAACGAGTTTCTGAGCGACAAGGCTGACTTGCAGGATTGCCTGGTCAACCCGACCCTGCCGCGTTTTGTGGTGCTGCCGACGCGGGTGCCGGTGCCGTTGTCGACCGAGATGCTGTCCTCGCCGAAAGTGCACAACCTGATCGGCGACTTGCGCAACCGTTACGAGTCGCGCATCTGCATTTTCGATTTGCCACCGTTGCTCAGCTCGGACGATGCGATCACCGTGATACCCAAGTTCGATTGTGTATTGCTGGTGGTCGCCAACGGCATGAACAACAAGAAGGAAATCGAGGACTGCCTGCATCACCTGGCCACGGTGAACCTGGTCGGTACGGTGTTGAACAAGGCCGACGAGCAGCCGCGCACCTATTACTGAGGCTTCCTCCATCGCCGGCAAGCCAGCTCCCACCCAGACCGCATCGAATTCAAGCCATGCGCCGTACTCGTGGGAGCCTGGCTTGCCGGCGATGGGCCGCAAAGCGGCCCCAATTGCTTACTGACTGGCATTGCGCAAAGCGCCCCCAAAATGTCAGCCCTGGCACTTGCTCCACGGATACTGCAATTCCCACTCCCAGGCATGGCGCACAATTTCCTCCAGTGATGCAAACTCCGGCCGCCAACCCAGCACATCGATTGCCTTGCTCGCATCTGCCACCAACCGCGGCGGGTCGCCGGCGCGACGCGGCGCGTCGAGGGTATTGATCTGCCGGCCAGTCACCGACCGGGCGGTATCGATCACCTGCTGCACCGAGAACCCCAGGCCATTGCCCAGGTTGAACGCGGCCCGTTCACCGCCCGCCAGCAGGTAATCCACCGCCAGCGCATGCGCCGCGGCAAGGTCAGCCACATGCACGTAGTCGCGTATGCAGGTGCCATCTGCGGTGTCGTAGTCGCGGCCGAACACCGTCACCGCCTCGCGGCGGCCTGATGCGGCCTGCAGTATAAGCGGGATCAGGTGGGTCTCCGGATCGTGACGCTCCCCGAGCTGGCCTTCCGGGTCGGCACCCGCTGCATTGAAGTAGCGCAGGCAAACCGACTTCAGGCCATAGGCCCGGTCGAAGTCCTCGAGGATCTGCTCGACCATCCATTTGCTCAGCCCGTAAGGGTTGATCGGCCCCTTGGCGTGCGCTTCGTCGATGGGGACATACTGCGGGTTGCCGTAAACGGCGGCACTCGAAGAAAACACCAGATGCCTGATGCCGGCATTGACCATGGCCTGCAACAGAGAGAGGGTGGCCGCCACGTTGTTCTGGTAGTACTTGCCTGGCGCGCTCACCGACTCGCCCACCTGGATGAACGAGGCAAAGTGAAACACGGCGTCGAAGCGGCAGACGCCAAACAGCACATCCAGTGCGGGTTCGTCGGCAATGTCGAGTTTGGCCCACTGGATGCCCGGGCCGGGTGATACCAGGTCCGCCACCACCACCTCATGGCCGCTGCCCAGCAGGTGCTTGACCATGTGCGAGCCAATGTAGCCCGCGCCACCCACTACCAGAAACTTCATCCGCACCTCCTGTGTTCTGCTGTGTTGTACAGACGCAGTGAACCGTCCCTGAAACGTGCAGGTGGGATGATCAGCTACCGGTGACCTGAGCGTAGATGGCCATATGCTCTATTTCAAGAACAGCCAGTTGGACATGTAGTTGCCATCGAAAGTGACGGTGTAATGCCCATCCTTGTAGGCTGCCGGCAGGGCCTTCAGTTGCGCCTGTGCATCGCGGGCGAACAGTTTCAGGCCTGCAGGCGCCTTGATTGTCAGGCTGCCTTGCAGCGGTTCTACGTTGAACGGTGTCTTGTCATCGGCCTTGGGCATGGCACGGGTGCCGAGTGACAGCAGCAACTCGCGCGACTGGCCCAGGGGTTTGCCGTCCAGGCTTTGCAGCACCACGCTGGCGTAGGGTGTCTGCGTTTGCACCTCAAGCGCGCCCAGGCTGATCGAGCGGCCACCCAGCCAGCCGCTGGCGGCCTGGGTCAGCGGTGTGTCGATGGTGTAGATGCCTTGTTGCCAGTTGCGCTTCAGTTCGCCGGTGTCGGTCACCGACTCGCTGGCATCGGCGGCCAGCAGCGATTGCTGCGGGTCGTGCAGCACCTGCGCGTCAGCGGGGAGGGCGGCGGGCTTCAGCCAGGGCAGTTGTGGGGTCTGCGGCAAGGCAATCTGCAGCCGGCCTTTCTCCATGGCGGTGCGCAACAGTGGCGAATTGCGCGGGGTGATTTCCTGGTCGTACAGGGTGGCAGGCGTGGGCGCGAACACGTAGTGGGTGGTTGCCGGCTTCACGTCGCCGCGCCGATAAAGCAGGGCGGCAGCGGGCAGGGTGGCGAGCATGGCCGGATCGTTGTACGCGTGCCAGTTGTCTGCGGTGCGCCAACCTGGGTTGAAGCCTTGCTGGCTGTAGGCGTACTGCATCATCGCGTCCCAGCCCTGGTGGCTGGCAGTGCCGGCCACGTACAGCGGCAGTGAGTGGCGGTCAGGCAGCGGGAATGGTTCGGCGTTCCACTCGGTCACGGTCAGTGGCTTGCCGACCACCTGGGCGGCAGCGATCCAGTCGATCATGCCGTCGCTGGTCAGCGGGTTTTTCTCCAGCTGGCCAATGGCACCGTAGCTGTGGGCGTCGATCACATCGCCCACCGTCAGGGCAGGCAGTGCGCTCAGCCCATTGCCGCCCCAGGTGCTGGTGGTGGCGATCGGCACCTTGACCCCAAGGCCGCGCAAGTGCGCGATCATGTCGGTGTTGAAGCGTTGCTCCAGTTCATTGAGGAACAGCTTCGACGGGCCATGCTCCCAGGCCCGCCAGGTCTGGTCGACGGGCAGGTCGTACTGCCTGGCGAAGGCTTCGGCCGCTTTCATGTAGCGTTTGCTGTGCTGCGGTACATCCTTGTTCGGCATCAGGGCGTTGCCGTAGTGTTGGGTGATGTCGTTCTCGTTGGTGATGAGCACGGCGGCGATGGCCGGGTCGTCCTTGTAAGCCAGGCCGGTGTATTCATTCACATGGGTCAGGTACTGCTCGGCGAACCGTTTCATCGCTTTCTGGATACTGTCGTTCACGTAGGCGTAACCCTTCAGGTCGACGCGACCTTCCTTCTCGGGTAGCTCATTGAAGTCTTCAATATTGTCGTCGGCGGTAAACGCACGCTGCACGTGCATGTCCAGCCAGATGTAGATGCCTTCATCCTTGAGTGCCTTGATCCACAGGTCGAGCTTGCGCAGCGACTCGGCGCTGAGCTGCTGGGTATCACGCACCAGCGTACCGTCGCCAAACACGTTGGGGCTGACCCACGGCGAATCGTGGTGGTGCAGGCGCACCAGGTTGAAGCCCAGTGCCGACAGGCGCCTGGCCTGTTGGCGGATTTCTTCGTCGGGGCTTTTGAACAGCGCGTAGGCGGACATGTTGGTGCCCCAGAAGCGCACTGATGTGTTGTCGTCGAACATCAGCTGTTCACCGACCGCCTTGACGAATCCGCGTTTGCCGGCGGGCTTTTCTGCCGCATTGAGGAACGACAGATCCACCGGCGAGGTGCGCCAGTCCAGCTGGTCATCGGGCCAGCTGGCGGGGTCGGCCAGGCCAAAGCGTTCGGTGGGGGTCGGCCCCAGGTCGATGTCGCCGGTCACGTTCAGCACCGCTTTGATCTGCTTGCGCCCGGCGTTGATCGGGTTGTCGTACAAAAAAGCGCGCAACTCGGAAGGGTTGCCGCGTTCGAAATACACCTTGGCCAGTGGCGGGTCGAAGCGCATTTCGATGCGTCGGCCCTGGTCAACCTGGCCCCATGACCAGCCACGATTACCCGGCAGCAGTTGCGGGGCGCCCATGCCTGCGGCGATCTGCGCCGGGTCGAACTGGAACACCATGCCGCCGCCAATCACCCCGCTCTGACGGCTGTGGGCGTCGAGGTCGAAGGCCCAGCTCAGGGTTTGCGGCTGCTCCTTGCGAATGTCGGCTGCCAGGTCGAAGTCCAGCTCCTTGTTCTTGCCCTGCAGTGTGTAGTGGTAGGGGCCATTGACCTTGAATGTCGTGTAGAAGCCGGTCCAGCTCCAGTTGGCGGCCCAGAAGTCGAACTTGGCCTGCATCACCGGCCCACCACCACGGGTCACCGTGGGCAGGCCATTCTGCTCATCGACACTGACCTGCCAGGCCGACGCCCAGCCTGCCAAAGGCAACAGGGCCAGGCCGGCCAACGCCGACAAGCGCAGCAGGTGACGTAGATCAAGCACGGTCATGGAGATTACCTGGGTTGAGGCCGGGGTCGGCCAGTTCGATGGCCTGGCTGCTGTGCAGCCTGCGCACCATCTGGATATAGGCCACGCCCAGCCCGGCGATCGACCAGTACACGACCGGGATGAAGGTGATGCTGCTGACGGTGAAGATGATCATCAGAATGCCGATGAGCGTTGCCAACAGCACCCGGCCAAGCTGTCGTCGCTCATCGTCCTTGTCGGCAAAGCTGAGCATGGCCTTGCGGATGCCGAACAGCACCACGGCGAAAAACGCCACGAACAGGCTTAGCCCGACCAGCCCGACGCGCAGTGCCAGGTTGATGTAGGTGTTGACGATGTCGATGATGCCTTCGCCCTGGATCATCGATTGCATTTCCGGGGTGTTACGGAAATCGAACGAGCCGAACAACGGGTTGCGTTGGATGACGATCCAGGAGTTGTCCATCAAGCGCTCGCGGTAGGTGATGTTCTCTTTTTCGATGTTGCCGATGTAGGGCAGCAGGTCCAGCACCTTTTCACCGCCTGGCACCACGGTCAGCAGGGGCAGGGCCAGCATGCCGGCTGCACCCAGCAGCGCCAGGCGCCTGACCGCCCCTTTGCCAAGGGCGATGAACACCACCACGATCACCACCGCGCCGATCCAGGGGCCGCGCGACAGCGGCGCGAACAGGCCGGCGGCCAGCAGCAGGGCGCCCATGGCGCGATGCAGCGGCCGTTGCACATAGCCCTGCACGAACAGGAACAAGCCAATCGCCACGCTCATCACATAGCCCAGCGCAATGGCTTGCCCGGTGGTGGCACTGGCGCGCAGCGAGCCGCCCCGGCTCAGGTAACCGGACATGCTCCATGGCACGCCCATGGCGTCGACCAGGGCGCTGTACAGCAACCAGTGACGCACGTACTCGGCCACGGCGATCAGGGCCAGCACGAAGGACGCCAGGACGAACGCCAGCAGGGTGTCCTTGAAGTCGCTGACCTGGCGCAGGCCCCGGCTGGCGACGTAATACGGCAGGAACACGTCGACGTACAGGTACAGCGCCTGGCGCAAGGTGTCGGTCAGGGTAGTCTCGCGCAGGTACAGCACGCTCATCAGCACCAGCCCGGCGGCCAGCAATCTGTCGGGCCAGGTACGACCGAAGCGCAGGGTGTCGCCTTGCTGGCGCAAGGCCAGTGCCGCCGGCAGCAGCACGCACAGGGTCAGCAGGCGAATGTGGTTGAGGTCGACCAGGTAATTGACCACGCCAAACCCGGGCACTTGCACCGATGCCGGCGGAATCAGGAACAGCAACATGTAGAACAGCGCCATGGGGTTATGTTCACGGCGCCCGGCGATGAACAGGATTACGCCGCCGGCGGCCAGGTACAGCCAGAAGCTGTGCGACACGAAGGCCAGCACAGTCAGCAGGAACCACAGGTTGCGCCGGCGCTTGTAGTCGCCCAGCGGGATCAGGTCGGTGGCAGGGCGGCGCGACAGCACGAACACCACGCTTGCCAGAAACAGAATGACGATCAACGCACGAAAATGTTCAGGCATCGGCTATGTACACCTTTCCCTCGGTGGGCAACGGCTAGCATCGTGGCTAATTGAAACTATAGTGACTTTTAGCCAATCAGTCAGAGATTGAAGTCATGCCGTCGATTGATGTGACAGCTGCCGCGAGCCTGCGCGACCGGGCTCTGCGAGCCGGGTCCTGGAACCTGCTCTCGCAGGTCGCGTCGCAGGTGATGCGCCTGGGCGGTAACCTGATCATGGCGCGCTTGCTGCTACCGGAAATGTTCGGGGTAATGGTTATTGCCACCACGGTTTCGGTACTCCTTCACCTGCTGTCGGACGTCGGGCTGCGGCAGAACATCATCCAGAGCCACCGGGGTGATGACCCGGACTTCCTCAATACCGCCTGGACCGTGCAGATCATCCGCGGCTTCCTGTTGTTTGGCCTGACCCTGCTGCTGGCCTTTGGCGCGTGGCTGGCCCAGGTGGCCGAACTGTGGCCGGCCGACTCCACCTATGCCGCGCCGGTGCTGCCGATGGTGCTGGCAGTGACCGGGCTGTCGGCGCTCATCTGGGGTTTCCAGTCCACCAAGATAGATGTCGCTGTCAGAACTTTCCAACAGAAGCGCGTGGTGCTGGTGGACCTGGCCTCGCAGGTCGCCGGTCTGGTGGTGATGCTGGTAATGGGCTTGCTGACCCACTCGATCTGGGCGCTCGTTATCGCCGGCCTGGTATCGGCCGTGGCCTGGACCGTACTGGGGCATACCGCCCTGGAAGGCCCCGGCAACCACTTGCGCTGGGACCGCACGGCGCTGACCGAGCTGATCGTGTTCGGCCGCTGGATCCTGCTGTCGTCGATGGTGGGTGTGCTGGCCATGTACGGCGACCGGATCCTGTTTGGCGCCAGTATGTCGGCGGCGCAACTGGGCGTGTATTCGATTGCCGTGCTGATTCTGGGCGCGGTGCAGACCGCGCTGATGAAAGTGGTCGGCGCTGTGGCACTGCCCGCGTTCAGCGAAGCGGCGCGGGCCGATGACAAGGCACGCCTGAAGGCGCTGTATCACCGCTTCCGCCTGCTGGTCGACCTGCTGGTGTTGTTCATCTGTGGCGGTTTTTTGACCGCCAGCCCGTTGCTGATCGGCTGGATGTACGACGAGCGCTACCAGGAAGCTGGCCCTATGCTAGCAATTCTTTCACTCTCGTTCCTCACATTGCGCTATACATTGGCACATCAGGTATGGATTGCCTTGGGCCTGACCAAGTACCAGGCCATGGACAACATCATCCGCCTGGTCTCACTGTGGGGGCTGCTACCGCTGCTGCTGGCGCTTGGCGGTGTGGAGTGGGCGATCTGGGGGGTTGCCCTGCATACCGTGCCGACGCTGGTGCTGGTCGTGTATGTGAATTGCAAACTGGATATATTCAGCCTCAAACGTGAGCTGGTGGTGCTGCCTATGCTACCGGTCGGGGCGCTGTGCGGGGCGCTGCTGACAGCCTTCTTCAACTGGCTGTGACGCAGCTTGCAGGGTAAAACTTTCAACGGTACAGGTCACGGGATCATGGGGAAGCTTACGTTTTGTACTGCGCAGTTGGGTCGTCGGGGCTTTCTTCAGAGTTGTGTATTGCTGGGCGTGGGGGGCGCGGTGTTTGGCGCTTCGTCGGCGCTCGTTGGCAAATCCGCTGAAAAGCCCGGTTTTGTGGTGATCAACGGCTGGGTCCTGCCGTCCCGTTACTTCCGGAACGCGCAAGCATGATCAATGACTATCAGCAGCAAAAGACGCTGCGCGACAGCTACGATTTCTGCATTGTCGGTGCCGGGCCTGCCGGCATCACGCTGGGCCTGCGCCTGGCCGCCGCTGGCTGGAGCGTGCTGCTCGCCGAAGGCGGGGGGCGCGAGCACGCGCTGCAGTCGCAAGGCTTGTATGCCTGTGAATCCACGGGCCTGGAACTGTATGCCGAGGAAACCCGCCTGCGTTACCTGGGTGGCACCTCCAACCACTGGGCCGGCCGTTGCCGGCCATTCACCCCCTCCGACTTCACCCTCGCCCCGCCTGGCGAGCTGCCTGGCTGGCCGATCCCCTATTCGGAGATTGAAGGCTACCTGCCAGCGGCCATGGAGATCGTCGACCTGCCCAGCGGGGCGGAATTCCATGCAATGAATACCGGGCTCAACGGCGGCGATTTCGAGCCTGATCGCTTCCTGCTCAGCCCGCCTACGCGTTTCGCGCAGAAATACGCCACGGCCCTTGAACAGACCAAGGGCCTGGACGTGTTCATCAACTGCAATTGTGTCGACCTGGAGTTCGACACGGCTTCCGGCCGCCTGGCTGCGGTGGTGTTGTCCGACTACCAGCACAACCGTCAGCGCCTGGTGGCAAGCAACTTCATCCTGGCCACCGGCGCCATCGAGAATGCCCGGCAGTTGCTGAACAGCCAGTCACTGCTGGCGGCAGGCGTGGTGAGCAAGGAGGGGCTGGTCGGTGGGTGTTTCATGGAACACCTGAACATCGAGCTGGGCACTTTCATCCTCAAGTCAGGGCAGGACCCGGAGCCCCGCCAGTACTACACCACCGATGCCTTCGTCGACGAGTACAAGGCCGGTAAAGGCAATGTCACGGCCGTATTGCTGGCCGACGTGCAAACCTATGGGCGCACGGCCGAGGTCAAGCATTTTCTGGAGAACCTGGCCTGCGACATGGGTATTTCCAGCAAGGTCGAGTTCGTCGCCAAGTTCAGCTGCCCCGGTGACGGCGTGATCAGCACCATGATCGAGCAGTTTCCCAACTTGCAAAGCCGCATTTCGCTGCTGGACGAGAAGGACGCGCTGGGTGTGGCCAAGGTCAATGTCAATTGGGCCCTGAGCGCTGATGACCGGCATACCATCAAATGCATCGGCAGCGAACTGGCCCAGCAGTTTGCCGAAATGGACCTGGGCTTCGTCAAGCTCAACGACTTCGTCTATGACACCTCGATACCGCTGAAAATGGCGCCACATGCCCACCACATGGGCACCACGCGCATGGCCGCCTCGCCGCAGTACGGCGTTGTCGATGCCAACTGCAAGGTGTTCGGTACCGAAAACCTGTACGTCGCCGGCAGCAGTATCTTTGCCAAGGGCGGCGCCTCCAACCCGACCATGCCGTTGTTGCAGTTTGCCGTGCGGCTGGCCGACCACCTCGATGCCAAGATGAGAGCGGCCAGCGGCGCCGCAGCGTGAAGCATGTTGTACATGGGTTGAGTGCGCGGCGGTCAGTACCTAGAAGAACGAGACCCGAAGCGCCTCAGGGACAGTCCAGATTGCAATGATTGCGAGGCCAGGCAGTATGAAGGGATGGATACGTAGTGCCGTGACGCGTTATGTCCACGCAACCGGGCGGGGAACCTCGTTCTACAAGAGGTTCTTCAACCCAACAGGCCTGGAGTGGGGCGCCTACCTGGCCCGCTGGGGCGGTTTCCACTCGGTGGGCAGCAACTTCTTTGTCAACCAGGGGTGCAACATCACCGACCCGTCGCTGGTACGCATCGGTAACAGCGTGGGGTTGTCCGACTGTACCTTGATCGGTCATGACGGCGTGGTATTGCTGATCGAACACCGCTTCGGCAAGCACCTGGACTCGGTCGGTTTCATCGACATCAAGGACAACTGCTTCATCGGCCACGGTGCCATCGTCATGCCCCGCGTGACCATCGGGCCGGAGTCGATCGTGGCGGCTGGCGCGGTGGTTACCAAGGACGTACCGCCCGGGACTGTCTATGGCGGCAATCCGGCCACCTTCATCTGCACCACCGAGGCGTTGATCCAGCGGGTGGAGGCACGCTGCGAAGCCTACCCGTGGATCGACATTGTCAAGCAACGCAAGGGTGCTTACGACCCGGAGGTGGAACCGATGCTCAGGGCGCAACGGCGCCAGTATTTCTTCGGGGACAGCAATAATGGCTAAGCCTGTGGATGTGATGGTGGTCAACTTCAACACCGCCGGGTTGTTGCAGCCCATGTTCGATGCGCTGCGCCAGGCCGACAGCGAACGGCTGGCCAGCTACCTGGTGGTGGACAACGCCTCGGCCGACGACTCGGTGCAGCGCCTGGCCGAGGTGTGCCCGCAAGCGCTGTTGCTGAGCAACAAGCAGAACATCGGTTTTGGCCGCGCCAACAACCAGTTGCTGGCGCACTTGCAAGGCAAGTACGCCTTGCTGCTGAACACCGATGCATTCGTCGCCGCCGACTCCCTGCAGAAAACCGTCGACTACATGGATGCCCACCCGGAGTGTGGCGTGCTGGGCGTGCGCCTGGAGGGCCGCGATGGCGACTTGCAGCCCAGCTGCCGCTACTTCCCGACCCCCCTCAACGTGTTTGTCGGGCGAACCGGGCTGGGGCGCTTTTTCCCCGGCTTGAAAATGGTCGACGAAATGAACTGGGACCATGCCTCGGTGCGCGAATGCGACTGGCTGCCTGGCTGTTTCTACCTGGTGCGCCGCGAAGTGCTCGACCAGGTCGGCCTGTTCGACCCGCGCTACTTCCTTTATTACGAGGAGGTCGACCATTGCAAGCGGGTCAAGGAGGCGGGCTGGAAGGTGGTGTTCTACCCGCATACCACGGTGGTGCACATCGGCGGTGAAAGCTCCAAGTCGGTGGCCGAGCTGGAGGCGGCCAGCCGGCAGATTTCGTCATACCAGATCGAAAGCGAGTTGCTGTACTTCCGCAAGCATCATGGCGTGGCGGGCCTGGCCCTGCACATGCTGCTCGTCACCCTGGGGGACCTGGTGCTGGCACTCAAGGCGCTGTTGAAACGACGCGGATGGGGCGCGATCCAGGCCTGCTGGCGGCATTGCCGGGCGACCTGGTCACTGCTGCTCAAGACCCGCTACGCCAGCCAACCGACAAGGTAGGTAGAGCCATGTTCGAGAATATCCGTGCCGATTTGCGCGCCCATGGCGGCGACTGGGGCGCCCAGGGTTTCTGGGTACTGCTGGTATATCGCTTCGGCCGCTGGCGCTACCACGTTCGCCCTGCACTGCTGCGCAAGCTGTGCTCGTTCATCTACAAGGTGCTGTTCAAGTTCGTGCAGATCATCACCGGTATCGAGCTGCCCTGCGAGGTAGAGATCGGGCGCAACTTTGTCATCGACCATTTTGGCGGCATCGTCGTCAGTGGCTATGCCCGCTTTGGCGATGACTGCCGCATCCGCAACGGCGTGGTGGTGGGTTTGAAAAATGTCGACGAACCGATTGCCCCGGTATTCGGCAACAATGTCGATATCGGTACCGGAGCCAAGGTGCTGGGCAGCATCCGCATCGGCAACAACGTGATCATCGGCGCCAATGCCGTGGTGCTGGTGGATGTGCCGGACAACTCGCTTGCAGTGGGGGTGCCGGCCACCATCAAGGCGCGGCAACCGGCCGCCACGGCAGAGGTGGAGTGACACCCATGGCGACAGGGATCGGGGTGGTGGTTATCGGCCGCAACGAAGGCCAGCGCCTGGCGCGCTGCCTGGGTTCGCTGGCGCAGGGTGCGGACCAGGTCATGTATGTCGACTCGGGCTCCAGCGACGGCTCGCTGCCGCTGGCGCGCAGCCTGGGGGTGGAGGTAATGGCGCTGGACATGCGCCGCCCGTTCACCGCTGCGCGCGCACGCAACGAAGGCTTCGTCGCCTTGCGGCAGCTATCGCCTTCGATACAGCTGGTGCAGTTCGTCGATGGCGATTGCGAGGTGGATGCAGGCTGGCTGGCCACGGCGCAGGCGTTTCTGCATGACCACCCCGACGTGGCGGTGGTGTGTGGCCGCCGGCGTGAGCGCTTCCCGCAGCGCTCGGTGTACAACCTGCTGTGCGACCTGGAGTGGGACACCCCCATCGGTGAGGCCAAGGCCTGCGGCGGCGATGCACTGATGCGCGCGGACGCATTTGCCGCGGTCGGCGGTTTTCGCCCCGACCTGATCGCCGGCGAAGAGCCAGAACTGTGCGTGCGCTTGCGGGCCAAAGGCTGGAAGGTCTGGCGCCTGGCCGCCGAAATGACCCTGCACGACGCCGCCATGACCCGTTTCAGCCAGTGGTGGCGGCGTAGCCTGCGCGCTGGACATGCCTATGCCGAGGGGGCTTACCTGCATGGCCGGCCGCCGGAGCGGCACTGGCTGCGCGAGTCACGCCGGGCCTGGTTGTGGGGCCTGGGCATACCGCTGGCCATCGTCCTGGCCTGCCTGCTGCTGGGCAGCTGGGGCCTGCTGTTGCTGTTGATCTACCCGCTGCAGGCAGTACGCCTGGCCCGCCGTGGTGGCAAGTCGGCGCGCGAGAACTGGCTGCAGGCGGTGTTTCTGGTGTTGGGCAAGTTCCCGGAAATGCTCGGCCAGCTGAAATTCTTGCGCCACCGCTTTGCGGCCGGCAAATCGGCGTTGATCGAGTACAAGTGAGAGAAACCCATGATGCTCGGCACCCTCGTGAAAAGCGTGTTCACCTTGCAACCGGGCTACTCGTTGCGGGCGTTGAACAACAAGTACAAGCTGACGCTGCAGATTGCCAGGCAATGGCCTGAGCTTGAGGCGTTCAGCCGGCGCATGACGGTGGCCCTGGGACGGCAAGGTCTGCAGCGGCTGGGCGTGGACTGCATCGGCGTGGTGCAATGGCCCTACATCAGCCAGCGCTGGGAGCCGCCCGAGCGCCTGGAGGTGGTGGCGTCGCACTTTGAAGTGCTGGCCGGGCAGTTTCCGGCACTGTTGCTGCTGGGGCGCGACGAAAGCCTGACGCTGTGCGATCTGGCGGCGCATTCGCCAGGCTGCCGCCTGGTGCTTGACCGGCCGATCTGGTTCAAGCGCGAAGGCGAGCTGGTGCTGAACCTGTTCCAGGGCGACCTGCGCGTGGCCTCCCTGGCATTCACCCTGTGCCGTAGCCAGGGTGAGCTGTGCCTGTTCATCGGTGCCGTGCAGGGCATTCACAAAGGCATCGACAGCGAAACCTCGCTGGCCATCTACCGCGACCTGACCAAGGACTTCGAGGGCCTGCGCCCGCGCAGCCTGCTGCTCGAAGCCTTGAAGTGCCTGGCCAGGACGTTGGGCGTGACGCACCTGTATGCCGTCAGCGATGCCTGCCGGCATCACCGCCACCCGTATTTTGGCAACGACAAAGGCCAGGACCTGGCGGCCAACTACGACGTGATCTGGCAGGAAAACGCCGCCACAGCGTCGAATCGCGAAGACTTCTTCGCCATCCCGCTGGCACCCGCGCAGCGGGCAGAAGCGGACATTCCGGCGAAGAAACGGGCGATGTATCGCCGCCGCCAGGCGTTGCTCGACGATCTTTTCAACCGCTTGCAGGCAGCATTGCCAAGCAGCGGGAGCAACCTTGGACTACAAGGAAAACAGGGGGATGCATTTGTCGTGAGTGCATCAGCAGTGGATCGACCACCTGTAGTCGACAGCCTGAAGTGAAGGTTGCCTGAGGCGGTAGGTCATCAAGCGGGTTTGGATGTGGATTCGTATGCGCATTGCTTACTTCATCAATCAGTACCCGAAAGTCAGCCACAGTTTCATCCGTCGCGAGATCCTGGCGCTGGAGCGCCAGGGGGTAGAGGTGCAGCGCATCGCCCTGCGCGGGTGGGACGCCGAGGTGCAGGACGCCGAGGACGTGAGCGAACGGGACAAGACCCGCTATGTATTGCAAGGCGGGCTCAAGGGGCTGCTGGCGCCGACGTGGCAGGTGCTGCGGGCACAGCCTGGACGGTTTTTCCGGGCGCTGCGGCTGGCCATGCGCCTGGGCCTGCGAGCCGACCGCAGCTGGCCTTACCACATGGTCTACCTGGCCGAGGCTTGCCAGGTAGTGCAATGGCTGCAGGCAGGGGAGGCGAAACACGTGCACGCCCATTTCGGCACCAACTCCACCGAAGTCGTGATGCTGGCCAACGCGCTGGGCGGGCCGGCGTACAGCTTTACCGTGCACGGGCCGGAAGAGTTCGACAAGCCGCAGTTTCTGCATATGGGCGAGAAGGTGCGGCGTGCGGCTTTTGTGGCGGCGGTGAGCTCTTACGGGCGCAGTCAGCTGTTCCGCTGGGTGGCGCACGAGCACTGGGCCAAGGTCAAGGTGGTGCATTGCGGCCTGGAGCGTGGTTTTCATGAGGTGCCACCGGTTGCCGTGCCCACGGCGCCGCGGCTGGTGTGCGTAGGGCGCCTGTGCGAACAGAAAGGCCAGCTGCTGCTGCTGGAGGCGGCGCGCAGGCTGGCCGCCGAGTCGATCGCTTTCGAGCTGGTACTGGCCGGTGACGGCGAGATGCGCGGGGAGATCGAGGCCTTGATTGCCCGGCATGGCCTGCAGCAACACGTGCGCATCACCGGCTGGATCAGCAGTGCCCAGGTGCGCGAAGAAATCCTCGCCGCCCGCGCGCTGGTGTTGCCCAGTTTCGCCGAGGGCCTGCCGGTGGTGATCATGGAAGCCATGGCCCTGCGCCGGCCAGTGCTGACCACCTATGTAGCGGGCATCCCCGAACTGGTGCGGCCGGGCGAAAACGGCTGGCTGTTCCCGGCCGGAGCCGTGGACGAGCTGACCACCGCCATGGCCGACTGCCTGGCGCAGCCCGCCGAGGCCCTCCAGCGGATGGGCGAGGCGGCCTACCAGCGCGTGTTGCAACGGCACGATATCGACACCGAGGCGGCCAGGCTGGCCGGCTACTTCAAGGCATTCGCATGATAAGTGTATTGGGTTGGTTGCTGGGCCTGCTGACGGTCATCGTCCTGGTGCCGGTGTTGGTGTTGCTGGTGCAGGTGCTGATGGCGTGCCTGCCGGTGCGGGTGCGGCCGCTGGGTAGCGGCGATCGTCCGCGGCTAGCGGTGTTGGTGCCCGCCCATGACGAGGCTTCGATCATTCGTGCCACGCTGGCGAGCGTTGTTCCGCAATTGCGCGAAGGCGACCGCTTGCTGGTGGTGGCCGACAACTGCACTGACGACACCGCGCAGCTGGCCCGCGAAGCCGGCGCCGAAGTGGTGGAGCGCCACGATGCGTTGCTGCGCGGCAAAGGCTACGCCCTGGATTTCGGCGTGCGGCACCTGGCCGAGCAGCCGCCTGAGGTGGTGATCGTGGTCGACGCCGATTGCCTGGTCGCGGCAGGGGCCATCGACTGCCTGGCGCGGCGTTACCGCGAGGCCGGTCGGCCGGTACAGTCGCTGTACCTGATGCGCGCCCCCGCCGGTGCCGGGTTGAAAGTGCAGGTGGCCGAGTTCGCCTGGCGGGTCAAGAACCTGGTACGCCCACGCGGCTGGTCGCGTTTGGGGCTGCCGTGCCAGCTAATGGGCGCAGGCATGGCCTTCGGTTGGGACGACCTGGCCTTGATCAACCTGGCCAATGGTCACCTGGTCGAGGATGTGAAGCTGGGCCTGGACCTCTGTCAGCAGGGCAAGCCGCCACTGTTCTGCCCGGAGGCCCTGGTCACAAGCCAGTTCCCGCTCAGCCAGCAAGGCCTCACCAGCCAGCGCACCCGCTGGGAGCATGGCCATCTGGGCCTGATGCTGGCAGACGCCCCTAAACGCGCGGCGGCCGCCTTCAGGCAGCGCAACGGCAGCCTGGCGGCGATGACCCTGGACTTGCTGGTGCCGCCGCTGGCGTTGCTGGTGCTGACGTTACTGGGGCTCAACCTGCTGACCTGGCTGGCGTACCTGCTGTTTGGCCTGGCCACACCGGCGTGGCTCGCCCTGGGTGCACTGGCATTGCTGGGCTTGGCGGTGGTGCTGGCCTGGGCGCGCTTCTGTCGCGAGTTGATCCCGTTTTCGGTACTGCTGTATGCCCCGTTCTACGCCGCAAGGAAAATTCCCTTGTACCTGAGTTTCCTGATCAGGCGCCAGGTCGAGTGGGTGCGTTCAAAAAGGGATGACGACTGATGGCTCAGTGGCTGTGGCAGGAACGCTGGAAGCGCATTATCTGCCAGCTGGAAGTGGTGGCAGACGGCGCCTCGGCGCAGCACCTGCTGGACCGCCTGGCGACCCCCGAAACGGCCACGGTGCTGGGCTTCGTCAACGCCCATGCGATGAACCTGGTGGTGCGTGATGGCGCCTATTGCCAGGCACTGTCGGCTGCCGATGTGCTGCTGCGCGATGGCTCGGGAATGGCGATGCTATACCGCCGCCTGGGGCTGGAGCCCGGGCTGAACATGAATGGCACCGACTTCATTCCAACGCTGATGGCGGCCTACCGTGGGCGCCGGGTGGCGTTCTGGGGCACCCGACAACCCTTCCTGGACCAGGCCGCGAAACGCTGTGAAAGCCTGTTTGGCGTAGTGCCGGTGTCCGTTCACGACGGTTTTGCCAGCGTCGAAACCTACCTGCAGCTGGCCCGCGAGCAACGTCCCGAACTGATCGTGCTGGGGATGGGGATGCCCAAGCAGGAAGCCGTGGCCGCACGGTTGGCGGCCGTCGGCGGCCCGTGCCTGATCGTGTGCGGCGGAGCCATCCTGGACTTTCTCGGTGGCAAGGTCAGCCGCGCTCCTGGTTGGCTGCGGCGCTTGGGTGGCGAGTGGCTGTACCGGCTGGTACGCGAGCCCAGGCGCTTGTTCATGCGTTATGTGGTGGGCAACCCATTGTTCTTGTTGCGCACCCTGCTGTACCGCCGAGCCGTGGATTCGGCCAGGCGCACCGTATAAATCGGCCAAAATGCGCGTGCTGGGTGATTCCCGGCTCGCCAGCAACGGGCGGCTGCTACAGTGATATCAATGGCTTGGGCGCGGCACTATCCTGCTCCACTGGCTTTGCAAAAGCTGTTTCAAGACTGGCTGTTTGATGAAAGGCATTCGCTACGCTCAAATTCATGAGGTCTGAGATGGTTTTCGAACCCAGAAGCAGTCGCTCCTTGCTCCAGAGAAGAAGCAGCGTAAGCAACGCCATCCAGGCGGGCCTCGATGGCATCGCCGTGACCGGCATTGCCTGGTACCTGATCTACGACCAGTTCGGCTACATCACCTCCGATTACGTGATCATGCTGCTGTTGCTGATTGGTGCATTGGCGGTCATTTACGACCATTATGCGATCTACCGCACCAACGTCGGGCTTTCCATCAAGGCCTTCCGGCTGTTCAAGGCGTGGTCGGCAACGTTCTGTTTCCTGGTGGTGATGGCCTTCCTGACCAAGCAGAGCGAAACCTATTCGCGGCTATTGGTCGGGCAACTGTTCGTCATTGGTTACGTGGCCCAGTTGTTCCTGCACTTTGCGGTGCGTGAGTTGCAAAAGCGCTTTACCGCGCATGCGCGCCTGGACAATGCCCTGATCATTGGCGCCGGTGACCTGGCCAACTTTTTGTATCAGAAGATCAGCAACAACCCGTGGTTCGGCGAACGGGTGCTGGGTTGCGTGCTGATCGACAACGCTGACGATCAGGGCCGCGAGAATACCGAGGGCAAGCAGCGGCTGCCGGTGCTGGGGCATGTTGCCGATCTGGACGAGCTGGTGGCCAAGCACGCTATCCGCACCGTGTACCTGGTCACGCCATTGGGTGGCTCCGAAGTGATCAATGACGTGTACTTCAAGCTGCTCGACAAGTGCATTGCCGTGAACTGGGTGCCGGATATCTTCTCGTTGCGCCTTATCAACCATAGCGTGCGGGAAATCGCCGGTATCCCGGTGCTGACGCTGTCGGAAACGCCGTTGACGGGCATGAGCCTGTTCTTGAAAAACCTTGAGGACAGGGTGCTGGCGGCGCTGATCCTGCTGTGTGCGTCACCGGTGTTGCTGGCGGTGGCCCTGGCCATCAAGATCGATAGCCGCGGCCCGGTGTTCTTCCGCCAGGAACGCACGGGCTGGACCGGCGAATCGTTCCGCATCTGGAAGTTCAGGAGCATGCATGTTCACCAGCCGGAGCAGGGCGTGGTGAAGCAGGCGCAGAAGAATGACCCGCGGCTGACCCGGGTCGGTGCCTTCATTCGCCGCACCAGCCTGGATGAGCTGCCACAGTTGTTCAATGTGCTGACCGGGGAAATGTCGCTGGTCGGGCCCCGGCCGCATGCCTTGCAACATGACACGTTGTACTCGCAGGACATCGTCGATTACTTCGCCCGCCACAACATCAAACCTGGCATGACCGGCCTGGCGCAGGTGCGTGGCTTCAGGGGCGAAACCAGGGATATCGAGCAGATGATCCAGCGGGTTGACTCGGACATCGAGTACATCAACAACTGGTCGCTGTGGCTGGATTTCGTGATTCTGGTGCGCACATTGAACGCCTTCACCGGCAAGCAAGCGTATTAGGATCCGCGAGCATTCTGGGGAGCCGCTACTCCTTGTTTAGCGGATGCAGCTCCCTGAATCCCCGGGCTTCCTCCACCAGCCAGTCATGCACCGCCCGCGCCCCCGGCTGGTTCAACCCCCCTGGCGGGTAATGCACCACGTAACGCTTGTGGTTGGCGATAGGCACGCCGAACGGCACGATCAGCGCCCCGCGTTCCAGTTCATCGTTAAGCAGCGTGCGTCGGGCAATCGCCACACCAATGCCGGCAATGGCGGCCTCGATGGTGAGGTGGTTGCGGTTGAAGGTATGCCCACGCCGCACATCCAGGCCCGCGGCACCGATGCCCTCGAGGTAGAACTCCCATTCCGCATATTCCGAGCTGCCGCGCCAGGCGGTGATGTCGTGCAGCAGCGGGTAGTGCGCCAGGTCGGCCGGCCCATGCAGGGGCGGCCGACCGCGCAGCAGGCTGGGTGAGCACACCGGAAAGATCTGTTCATCCAGCAATGGTGTCGAAAGCATGCCTGGGTAACTGCCATCGTTCAGGTCGATGGCCAGGTCGAAATCACCAGGGTTCAGCGCCTGCGCACTGTCTTCAGCCACCAGCCGCAGCTCGATGTCCGGGTAGCGCTGCTGAAAGCGCGGCAGCCGTGGCGTGAGCCATTTGGCCAGGAACGACGGGATCGAGCGCACGCGCAAGGTGCCCCGGATTTCACCCGCGTCCAGGCGCAGCAGCTCGGCCTCGATGCTGCCGTAGGCCTCGGCCACCGTCTGCGCCAGGCGCTGCCCCTCGGCGCTCAGCTCCACCCCACGCGCCCGGCGCAGGAACAGCCGGTAACCCAGGCGTTCTTCCAGCTGGCGCATCTGCTGGCTGACCGCGCCCGGGGTAATGTGCAGCTCTTCGGCGCAGCGGGTAAAGGACAGATGCCGGGCTGCACAGGCGAACACGTGCAGCCAGACGAACACCTGACCGTTGAGTTGTCCTTTCATCGTTTAGTACCACTAAAGGCTTGCTTAGAAAGTTTCGTTGGTCATCCGTTACCCAGGGCGTCAGTATCACGCAAAATCGCGTCAAAGCTCAATTTCTCTAGATACCCGTGCTTTGGATACATATCAAGGTACGGTCAGGCATTAGTATGGCTATCAGTGTTTTCGACCTCTTCAAAATCGGCATCGGGCCCTCCAGCTCCCACACTGTCGGCCCCATGCGGGCAGCGGCGACATTTGCCCAGGTCCTGCGCGAGCAGGGGCTGCTGGCAGGGGTAACGCGCGTCGAAGTGCGGCTGTATGGCTCGCTGTCGGCTACCGGGGTGGGCCATGCTACCGACCGTGCCTGCCTGCTGGGGCTGATGGGCCAGTGGCCAGACCGTATCGACCCGGCCACCATCGAGTCACGCATCGGTCAGGTGCTGCAGGAGCAGTGCCTGATGCTCGATGGCAGCCACCCGCTGGCGTTCGAGTACGCACGCGACATGTTGTTGCTCGACGAGAACCTGCCGTATCACCCCAATGCCATGAGCCTCGAAGCCATGGGCGGGCAGGGCAGTCTGTTGCGCCAGACCTACTATTCGGTGGGTGGCGGCTTTATCGTCGAGCAGGCCGAAATCGATGCGCCGGCGGACGCTGCGAATGCAGTGGCATTGCCTTACGAGTTCGACAGTGCTGCCCGGCTGCTGGCGTTGTGCAAGGCGCACAACCTGAGCGTGGCGCAACTGATGATGGCCAACGAATGTGCCTGGCGCCCGGAAGCCGAGGTGCGTGAAGGCCTGCTGCGTATCTGGGCTGCAATGCAGGATTGCGTAGATAACGGGCTGCGCAACGAGGGCATCCTGCCTGGCGGTCTGCACGTCAAACGTCGCGCGGCCCGGTTGCACCGCAGCCTGCAGGAGCTGGGCAAACCCAACGTGATCGGCTCGACGCTCAGCGCCATGGAATGGGTCAACCTGTTTGCCCTGGCGGTCAACGAAGAGAACGCCGCCGGTGGGCGCATGGTGACCGCGCCTACCAACGGTGCTGCCGGTATCATCCCGGCGGTGTTGCACTACTACATGAAATTCAACCCGACCACGAGCGATGCCGATGTGGTGGATTTCCTGCTTGGCGCAGCGGCTGTCGGCATTCTCTGCAAGAAGAATGCATCGATTTCCGGCGCCGAAGTCGGCTGCCAGGGCGAGGTGGGATCGGCCTGTTCGATGGCCGCTGCCGGCCTCGCCCAGGTGCTGGGTGCCACGCCACCCCAGCTGGAAAACGCGGCCGAGATCGCCTTGGAACACAACCTCGGGCTGACCTGCGATCCGGTCGGCGGACTGGTGCAAGTGCCGTGCATCGAGCGTAACGCGATTGCTGCGGTGAAGGCGATCAACGCCGTGCAGATGGCGCTGCGTGGGGATGGTGAGCACTTTATTTCACTCGACCGGGTGATCCGCACCATGCGTGACACCGGCGCGGACATGCATGCCAACTACAAGGAAACCTCTCGGGGCGGCCTGGCGGTTGCGTTCGTCGAGTGTTGATTCTGCCGTAGGAGCAGCCTAGCGCTGCGAAGAGGCCGGTAGCTGAAGTAGTTTCTGCATTCCTGAACCGGCCTCTTCGCAGCACAAGGCTGCTCCTGCAGTGTCCGCTGCAAGGCTTAGCGGGCTTTCTGCTTCGCCTCGATGAAGCTGGCGCGCATGTCCTTGGCCCAGCCGTCCAGTACTGGCTTGACGTCATTCAAGGTCAGTTTCTGGGTATCGTTTTCAAGTTCCTGACCCGCGCCTTTGCGCACCACCTGGGCCAACACCTTCTGATTGGCGCCATCCAGGAAGGCAGCCTCCACACCCACATCCACATCCTGGTCACGGCCACCGGTGGCCGTGTTCACGCCTGCCGCAATCAGCGCGATGGGGATCACCTCATACGGCCTGAGCCCCTCGTTGCTGGTGGACACCGCAGTAATTGCCGGGCGCACCACGATTACCCCCGGGCCGGGGCCCTTGGCCAGTGGCATCACGCTACCGATTTCACGGCGCAGCGCTTCATTGAAGTAGCGGGTGATCTCCTGCAGCGTCTGCGCCGAGATGACGGCTGTCGGCTGCGGCTTGGGGTAGAACTGGCTGGGCTCGACGAACACCTGGCTGTACTGGTTGATGTTGGCCTTGGGGTCGATCCAGCGCATTACCGGGTCACCCGACGGGCTCTTGGCTTCTTGCAGCCGGCTGTAATCCTTGAGGAAGCCGGAATAGTCCTTGGGGTCAACGCTATGGCTGGAGCAGGCGGCTACGGCAAGCAGCGCGGCGCACAACAGGGTAAGGCGGGGCAGTGATTTCATGATGAAGAGGCATCCATGAGAGGTCGGCCAGAACAACGCTAGCAGGTGCGAGACGGTTGGCCAGTGGGCATCGCGTGTCCAGGCGGCGAAATTTCCTACCGATACATAGGATCACGCCAACTAGTCAATGTGCAGAGGCCTGGTCGATGCAAGCCTGGGTGGGGAGTTGTTCAAAAAACGCGTAGCTGCGCAGGGTATGGGCAAGCGTGGTGGTTATCGAACCCTGGTTTCCGCCCGCATCGGCAATCGCTGTGTGTTCCTGTATGGTTTCGCCAAAAGCGACAAGGCCACTATCACGCAGGAAGAGCAAAAGGCGCTGCAATTCGCAGGCAAGGTTTTTCTGGACTTATCACCGTTGGCGCTTGGCCGGGCGATTCTAGCGGGTGTGTTGATGGAGGTCTGCTGTGAGCAGCAAATTGATTGAATCGTTACGTGAGGACCTTGTTGCGCTGCACAAGGCCGGGGCAGTCGGCAAAGTCACCCTTCGCGATTACGAAGCGCTGTGTCCCGCGCCCGTGCGGGATTTCAGCGCGCTGGACATCCGTCGATTGCGCGAGGCGCTCAACTTCAGTCAACCGGTCTTTGCGATGCATTTACATACCAGTGCGTCGACGGTTCGCAAATGGGAGCAGGGCGAGACAAGCCCTTCCGGGCCTGCCTTGAAGTTGCTGAATGTCATTAAAGACAAAGGCCTGCAGGTTCTTCTTTAAGCCTCCATTTGCCCCGAAGCGGCTGCCTGGCTGCTACCCCAGCACCTCGCGCAACCGGTACCACAACATTCCCAGGGCCAGCAGCGGCGAGCGCAATGCCTTGCCGCCAGGGAAGGTCAGGTGTGGTACGGCGCTGAACACATCCAGGCCCTGGCTATGGCCGACAGCAATGCCTTCGGCCAGCAGCTTCGCCGTCCAGTGGGTCACGTTCAGGCCATGCCCGGAATAGCCTTGAGCGTAATACACGTTCGGGTATTGGCTGAGTCGCCCGACCTGAGGGAAGCGGTTGGCGGTAATGCCGATCATGCCGCCCCATTGGTAGTCGATGCGCACATTGGCCAGTTGCGGGAACACCTTCAGCACCTTTGGTCGCATATACGCGGCAATGTCCTTGGGGTCGCGCCCGGAGTAGTGGCAGGCGCCGCCGAACAGCAGGCGGCGGTCTGCGGTGAGGCGGTAGTAGTCCAGGCCGACCTTCTGGTCGCACAGCGCCATGTTCTGCGGGATCAGGCTGCTGGCCAGTGCCTTGGGCAATGGCTCGGTAGCGACCACGTAGCTGCCGGCCGGTAGCACCTTGCCGCTCAAGCGCGGTTCCAGTTCATCGAGGTGGGCGTTGCAACCCAGCACCAGGCTGCTCGCCCGTACCTTGCCGCGTGCGGTATGCACGGCAACGCTGGGGCCGTGCTCGATGCGCAGTACCGGGCTCTGCTCGAAAATGCGCACACCCAGGCCATGGGCGGCGCGGGCTTCGCCCTGGACCAGGTCCAGCGGGTGGAGGTGGCCCGAGCCCATGTCGACCAGGCCGCCGGCATACTGGTCGCTGGCAACGATCTCATGCAATTGGCCGGCGTCGACCAGGCGGGTTTCAGGGCGGTAGCCCAGCGCGGCCAGGTCATCCTGTTCATCCTTGAAGGCCTCGAACTGGGCGGGGGTGTTGGCCAGCTCACAGAATCCCCAGCGCAGGTCGCAATCGATGCCGTACTGGGCGATGCGGCTGGCGACCAGCGCCACAGAGTCGATGCCGGCCTGCTTCAGGTAGCGCACGCCATCCTGGCCGACATGCCGGGCGAAACCGCTGACGTCGTGGCCGATGCCGCGAATCAGCTGGCCACCATTGCGCCCGCTGGCGCCCCAGCCGATGCGTCGGCCTTCCAGCAGTACCACCGACAGGCCGCGCTCGGCCAGCTCCAGGGCCGTATTGACGCCGGTCAGCCCGCCGCCGACCACGCACACGTCGGCCGTCAGTTCGCCGTCCAGGCTGGGGTAGGGCGCTGCATCGCGAGCCGTGGCGGCGTAGTACGATGCGGTGTGTTGGGTATCGAAAGACATGGGCGTTCTCGGCTCAGCGATTGGACTTGATCTTGCTCCACGAGCGGGTCATGAGGCGCATGATCTTCGGGCTCGGGGTGCTGGAGATGTACAGCTTGTCCAGCACGTCCTGGGGTGGGTAGATCTCGGCGTTGTGCACCAGTGATGCATCCATGTAGGCCTTGGCGTCCGGGTTGGCGTTGGCATAGCCGACCGTGGCGCTGACCTTGGCGATCACCTTGGGGTCGAGCAGGTAGTTGATGAAAGCCAGGGCCTGGTCGGGGTTGCTGGCGTCCTTGGGGATGGCCAGCAGGTCGAACCACAGGTTGCTGCCTTCCTTGGGAATGCTGTAGGCGATGTTCACGCCGTTGTTGGCCTCCACGGCGCGGTTGGCAGCCTGGAACACGTCGCCGGAGTAGCCGAAGGCCACGCAGACATCGCCGTTGGCCAGGTCGGAGACGTACTTGGAGGAATGGAAGTAGGTGATGTACGGGCGCAGCTTGAGCAAGCGGTCTTCGGCTTTGGCGTAATCGGCCGGTGATTCGCTGCCCGGGTCCAGGTCCAGGTAGTTGAGCATGGCCGGGAACAGTTCGTCGGGCGAGTCCATGAATGCCACGCCGCATTGCTTGAGCTTTTTCAGGTTCTCGGGCTCGAACAGCACCGCCCACGAGTCGATATGGTCGACGCCCAGCGCCGCCTTGACCTTGTCGACGTTGTAGCCGATGCCACTGGTACCCCACAGGTAAGGCACGGCGTACTGGTTACCCGGGTCGTTCTGTTCAAGCTGCTTGAGCAGTTTGGGGTCCAGGTGCTGCCAGTTCGTCAGCTTGCTGCGGTCCAGCGGCAGAAACGCACCGGCCTGGGCCTGGCGAGCGAGGAAGTGGTTGGACGGCACCACCACGTCATACCCGGTACGCCCGGCCAGGAGCTTGCCTTCGAGGGTTTCGTTGGAGTCGAACACGTCATACACCACCTTGATCCCGCTGCTGGCCTGGAAGTCGGCCAGAGTGGTGTCACCTATGTAGTCGGTCCAGTTGTACACGCTGACGCTGGGGACGGCGTGGGCGGTGGTGGCGAACAGCAGGGTGAATGCAGCGGGTATCAGGGTTTGCAGATGACGCATGGGGACACCTCGTTGGTCTTGTTCTTCGAGTTCGGTGTTAAAGGGGGCTGCTTCGCAGCCCAATCGCCGGCAAGCCAGCTCCCACAGGTACAGCGCTGGCTTCAGGCTCATGGGTAACCTGTGGGAGCTGGCTTGCCGGCGATTGGGGTGCAAAGCACCCCCAGACGGTCAGACGCTCATCATCAGGAACTCGCGTTCCCACGAGCTGATCACCCGCTTGTAGTTCTCGTGCTCGGCACGCTTGACTGCCACGTAGCCCTGGACGAACTGCTTGCCCAGGTACTCCTGCACGGTCTCGCAGTCCTCCATGTGCTGCAGCGCGTCCTCGATAGTGATCGGCAGGCGCAGGTTGCGCCGCTCGTAGGCACGGCCCTGCACCGGGGCACTGGGGTTGATCTGCTCGACCATGCCCAGGTAGCCGCACAGCAGGCTGGCGGCGATGGCCAGATACGGGTTGGCATCGGCGCCCGGCAAGCGGTTTTCAACGCGCATTGCCTCGGGGCTGGAGGTGGGCACCCGCAGGCCGGCCGTGCGGTTTTCTTCACCCCACTCGACATTGACCGGTGCCGAGGTGTCCGGCAGGAAGCGGCGGAACGAGTTGACGTTGGGGGCGAACATCGGCAGCAGCTTGGGGATGTACTTCTGCAAGCCGCCGATATGGTGCAGGAACAGCTGGCTCATGCTGCCGTCTTCATTGGCGAAAATCGGCTTGCCGGTCGCGATGTCGACCACGCTCTGGTGCAAGTGCATGGCACTGCCCGGCTCGTCGGTGATCGGCTTGGCCATGAAGGTGGCGGCCACGTTGTGCTTGAGCGCCGCTTCGCGCATGGTGCGCTTGAACACGGTGATCTGGTCGGCCAGGTCCAGCGCGTCGCCGTGGCGGAAGTTGATCTCCATCTGCGCCGGGCCGTCTTCGTGGATCAGCGTGTCCAGGTCCAGGCCCTGGATTTCGCACCAGTCGTAGACGTCTTCGAACAACGGGTCGAATTCGTTGGCGGCATCGATCGAGAACGACTGGCGGCCGCTTTCGGCACGCCCGGAGCGCCCCAGCGGGACTTGCAGCGGCAAGTCCGGGTCTTCGCAGCGTTTGGTCAGGTAGAATTCCATCTCGGGCGCGACGATCGGCTGCCAGCCTTTTTCGGCGTACAGCTTGAGCACCTTCTTCAGTACGTTGCGCGGCGACAGCTCGATTGGGTTGCCTTGCTTGTCGAAGGTGTCGTGGATCACGATCGCGGTCGGCTCGATGGCCCACGGGATCTGGTACACGGCGGTGGGGTCGGGGCGGCAGACCATGTCGATGTCGGCGGCGTCGAGCAGGTTGTAGTAGATGTCATCGTCCACGTAATCGCCAGTGACCGTCTGCAGCAGCACGCTTTCGGGCAGGCGCATGCCACGTTCGTGGAGGAACTTGGCGGTCGGCGCGATCTTGCCCCGGGCAATGCCGGTCAGGTCGCTGATCACGCATTCGACTTCGGTGATGCGGTGTTCTTTCAGCCAGGTGGACAGCTGATCGAAGGGGGCGTTCATACAGACCTCTTGGTTGGGTTTTAGTGTGGGAGCGCGGTGCCTGTGCCAGCCGTTGCACGGTTTCGAAGACGTTGCGCTTCCCAGGTGACGCACTGGAGACTATCTTGGTCGCAGCCCCCAGGGGCGATCTATCCACTTTCTTCGGCATCGAATGCACCATAAGAGTGCACACAGGACAATGCGTGACAACCGCCAATGCGTTGCAGGTCCAGGCTTACCACACCACCGACGTTACCGAGCAAGTGCGGGCCACCCCTGGCTGGCAGCAACAGTACCGGCAGATGTCGCCGGGGCATTTCAGCGGCGAGCTGCGTTGCCTGGGGCTTGAGGGCGTGGAGGTGTACGAAGAAAGGCTGAATACTCGCGTCGAGCAGTTTTTTCGCGCGCCAAGCGGCTCACTGGCGTTCTGTTTCGACCGCAGCGAAAACAGCCTGTACCTGCTGAACGAACAAAGCCGCAATATCTGGATCACCCCGGAGAACTACCAGGAAGTGGCCGTGGTATTCGACCAGGGCTTCCTGGCCGACCATGGGCTGGACCCGCAGCGCCTGGAAGGGTTGTTCATGGTACCGCTTGGCAGCGGGCAGAATGCGCTGTTCGGCAGCTGGTTGAGTGCCACGCTGACCCGCCTCAGCCAGGCCGATTGCCCGCTGCAGGGGCAGGCCTTGGCAGAGCAACTGCTGGAGGACTGCCTGTTCATCCTCGACAACGCCTGCCAGCGCTTGCAGGGCGTGGCGCTGGGGCGACGTGACGAAGAACGGGCGATCATGCACCGGGTCAGTGAATGGGCCGCCGATTGCCCGGAGGAAACGCTCAACCTGGTGGAGCTGGCGGAGGTTGCCGGGGTTTCCCTGCGCCAGCTGCAGCAGGCGTTCAAGGCATTTACCGGCATGCCGCCGGCGCAATGGCTGCGATTGCGCAGGCTCAACGGTGCGCGGCGTGATTTGTTGCGCGGTGGGGACGTGACCGTAGCCGAGGTGGCGATGCGCTGGTCTTTCTGGCATTTGGGAAGGTTTTCAGAGAGTTACCGGCAGTTGTTCAAGGAGTTTCCGAACGAGACGTTGAAGCGCGGCAGGGGTTGAACCGGGTGCCCGTGCTACCTGCCTCTGCGCGTTACATTCAGGAGCGGTTTCACCCGCGAAGAGGCCGCCCCGGGCAACACTGAGACCAGCATTGCACCGCGAAAATTGCTATGGTGCCGTCCTGTTTCCACCCGAGGTGCCGATGTTCTACCTGCCTTTGCCCAGCGACCAGGCCGACCGCCTCGCCAGCGAACCCACCACTGACTTTTTCACCACCGCCAGCGTCCTGGACGCTGCCGCCGTGCTGTTCGTGCAAAACCTGCCGCGCCAGCCCGCCACCGCCTCGGCAGATGCGCAAGAGCGCCGTTTCGCCGAAATCGTGCGCATCGCCAATGAAGTCGAAAGCGCGGCACCCGGGCGCTTCCAGGGGCAGGTGGCGCAGCACTTCGATCACGAAGCCTTGGCCATGGGCCTGGGCATGCTGGGCGAAAACGGTATCGCCTTGCTGTCCCCCGAGGTGCAGTACAAGGCTGAAGAGTTGCTGGATGCCGAGGGCCAGTGGAATTTCCAGTTCGCTGACCTGTACCGCCAACGCGCCACACCGCTGCACCCTGTGTCCCTGCCGGCCTTGGCCAGTGACCTGAAACTCAGCGACCAGCAGAATCGATTGTTACGCGAATTTCTCAGTGGTATCGACGAGTCGGTGGCAGTGCAGGGCTTCGCCGGCACTGGCAAGACCTTCCTGATCCACCAGTTCGCCCGCCTGCTCGACCCGCAGCGCACGTTGCTGCTGGCCCTTACCGAGGGCCAGTTGCGGGCGTTGCAGGCGCGGGTCAAGGACGCCACAGCGTACACCGCGCTCACCTTCGGTCAGCTGGCGGACGAGCTGCTGAACCGTGACCTCACCAGCAATGGCTGGCGCCTGCGTGACCCTTACCGCACAAAGCGCTCGTGGCGCCCGCAGGACGCGCAGGTGGCGCAATGGCTGGCGATTCCTGATATCGGGCCACTGGCCGCTCGCGATGTGGTTGGCTTGTGCATCCGCGCCGTGCGCACGTTCTGCCACAGTGCTGACACCCAGTTGCAGTTGCACCACCTGCCATGGGCCGGGCCGGGCACGCACCCACTGGACCAGGAAGTGCTGCTGGAGAAGGCGCGGCAGTACTGGCAGGAGCTGATTCGCCCGTCGGCGCGGGAAATCCAGCTGCCGGTGCGCGATTATCATCGGGTCAAGCTGCTTGCACTGACGGGCTATGTGATCGACAGCCGCTACAGCCATGTCATCGTCGACGAGGCCCACGAGCTGTCGGCACCGATGCTTGCCGTGCTCGACCGCAGCCCGCAGTCGATCATCGCTCTGGGCGACGAGTTGCAGAACCTTAATGGCCTCAGCGCGCACCATGGCAGCTTCATCCGGCAACGCTGCATCGACCACTCACTGCGTGCCGGCCCGGCGATGGACAATGTGCTGAACCCACTGATTCAGGCACATCCGGCGGCGATCCAGGCGGCATTCAGTGGCAGCGCCGAGCATTACACCCGGGTCAGTTTCTTCGACACGGTGACGGTGCCGGAGCAGCCCACGGCGCTGATTGTCGATGACGAATGGGGTTTGTTTGGCTGGTTTCAGCGCCTGACTCACCAAGGCGTGCCGTTCGTGTTGCTGCAAAGCGCCCGCAAGGACTTCGAACTGTTCGTCGAGGACTGCATCGAGCTGTACCGGCATGGCACACGGCCGCGCCATCCGATGCTGTTTCGTTATGCCAGCTGGCAGGCGCTGGAGCAGGACAAAGGTGATGACAAGGCGTTCGTTGCCGTGGCCACCATGCTGCGCAAGGGCTATACGCCGGAGCACTTTGCCAAGGCCAAGAGCCGCTACCGCTGGGACAAGGCGCCCAAGCTGTTCCTGGGGCGGGTACGGGATGTGAAAAACATGGAGTTTGCCCGGGTGATGGTGTCGCCAGAGCTGATGGTGCCGCCGCAGGTGGCGGGCAACCGCAATGAACGGGCGCGGATGCTGGCGGGCTTGTATACCGCCTGTTCGCGGGCGCGGCATGAGCTGATCGTGCCGGGGGGGATGCTGGACTGGGTCAAGGACCAGGTTCGGGATTGAGGTCCTGGGGGCCTCGCAGCTTCACATAACTTACTGATTCAGCAGGGTACGCGGAGCGCCCAGCATCAGTGTCCTGTAGGAGCGGCCTTGTGTCGCGATGGGCCGCAAAGCGGCCCCCTGGCCTTGAATCAGTTACGATCCAGCCACACCGTCTGGGCATTGGTGAACTCACGCACACCAAAGTGCGACAGCTCCCGCCCGAACCCGCTCTTCTTCACACCGCCAAACGCCACGCGGGGGTCGGAAGCGCAGTAGCCGTTGATGAACACGCCACCGGTATCCAGCGCTGCCGTCATGCGCTCGGCCAGTGCATAGTCGGCGGTGTAGATGGTCGAAGCCAGGCCGAACTCGCTGTCGTTGGCCAGCTCCACGGCATGCTCGGCATCCCGCGCGGTGATGATCGCCGCCACCGGCCCGAACAGCTCCTGCTTGAATGCTGTCATTTCTGGGGTGACGTTGGCGAACACGGTCGGTGCATAGAAGTTGGCCACGCCTTCGACCTTGCTGCCACCCAACAGCAGGGTGGCGCCTTCGGCTAGGGTCGCCTGAACCTGGCCATCCAGCTCGTCGCGCAGGTCATAGCGGGCCATCGGGCCGATGTACGTGTCGTCTTCCAGCGGGTTACCCAGTTTCAGCTGGCGCGTGGCTTCTACGAACTTGCGCGTGAATTCATCGACGATGCTTTCTTCGACGATCAGGCGTTTGGCCGCAGCGCAGACCTGGCCGGTGTTCTGGTAACGGCCAATGACTGCCGCCTGCACGGCAGCATCCAGGTCAGCGTCAGCCAGCACGATGAACGGGTCGGAACCTCCCAGCTCGAGCACGCACTTCTTCAGCGCGGCACCGGCCTGGGCGCCAATCGCCATGCCGGCGCGCACGCTGCCGGTCAGGGTCACGGCGGCGATGCGCGGGTCGTTGATGGCGCGGGTGACGCCGTCCGGGGTCACGTTCAGCACCTCGAACACGCCTTCCGGCAGGCCGGCATCCTTGAACAGCTCGCCCATCAGGTAAGCGCTGCCCATCACGTTCGGTGCGTGCTTGAGCACGTAGGTGTTGCCGGCCAGAATCGCCGGCACAGCGCCGCGCAATACCTGCCAGACCGGGAAGTTCCACGGCATCACGGCAAGGATCGGGCCCAGCGGGCGGTATTCGATGCGGGCTTTTTCAACCTGGGTCGGCTCGGCGGCGAGCATGGCCGGGCCATGTTCGGCGTACCAGCGGCACAGGCCGACGCATTTGCTGACTTCGCCACGGGCCTGAGCGACGGGCTTGCCGATTTCGCGGCTGATCATTTGCGCGAACGCTTCGGCCTTGGCTTCGAGAGTGCTGGCCAGGGCCAGCAAGTACTCGCTGCGCTGACCCAGCGACACCTGGCGCCACTGGCGGTAGCCGACCTTGGCACGTTGCAGCGCCGCCTCCAGTGCGGCGTCGGTGTCGAACGGGTAGGCGCCGATCTGCTCGCCGCTGTACGGGTCGAGGGAGATGGCGTGGGTCAGGCTGCTGATCGCGCTCATGGCGGGACACTCTCGTTGTTGTTAATCAGGTGACGCCAGACTAGTGGGCTATGGGTTTAATGAAAACTGAATAATAATGAGCGAAACATTCACGTTTGGAGAAAGGCCGTGGACCTGGTGCAACTCGAGATTTTCAAGGCCGTTGCCGAGCACGGCAGCATCAGCGCCGCCGCACAGCACATCCATCGGGTACCGTCGAACCTGACCACGCGCATCAAGCAGCTGGAAGAAGACCTGGGCGTGGAGCTGTTCATTCGCGAAAAGAGCCGTCTGCGCCTGTCGCCTGCTGGCTGGAATTTTCTCGAGTACACCCGGCGCATCCTCGACCTGGTGCATGAAGCACGGCTGAGCGTGGCCGGTGATGATCCGCAGGGCACCTTCGCCCTCGGCTCGCTGGAAAGCACGGCGGCGGTGCGCATTCCAGCCTTGCTGGCGGCGTATAACCAGCGCTACCCCAAGGTTGACCTGGACCTGTCCACCGGGCCTTCCGGGACCATGCTCGAAGGCGTGCTGTCTGGTCGGCTGGTGGCGGCGTTCGTCGATGGCCCCGTGCTGCACCCCACGCTGGAAGGCATGCCGGTGTTCGAGGAAGAGATGATGGTCATCGCGCCGCTCAACCACGCACCCGTCACCCGCGCCCAGGATGTGAACGGCGAAAGCATCTACGCTTTTCGCGCCAACTGCTCCTACCGCCACCACTTCGAAAGCTGGTTCGTGCAGGACCAGGCGGTGCCGGGCAAGATCCACGAGATGGAGTCTTATCACGGCATGCTGGCCTGCGTCAGCGCTGGCGCAGGCCTGGCCATGATGCCGCGCAGCATGCTCGACAATATGCCAGGGTGCAGCACGGTCAGTGCCTGGCCGATGTCGGAGGATTTCCGTTACCTGAAAACCTGGCTGGTCTGGCGCCGGGGCACGGTGTCGCGCAGTTTGAGCATGTTTGTGAAATTACTTGAGGAAGATCGCGTAGCTTTATGATTTAAAGCATTATTTTTCTTAAAGTGCGAATTTCATTCAGCTGACCCTGCATCCCCACGAACACCGCTGCGCCTGGAGGATCAGATATTAGGTAAGCCATCCTCGAAAGGAGGGTCATACCATGCGTAACCATCACTATGCCCTTGGCGCGGCGCTGCTGATCACCCTGGCCATGCCATGGACCCTGGCCGCCGCTGCCGACCTCAATGCGCCCATCGACATGCAGGCGGTGCAACTGCAACCGCAGGAACAGCACGGCGTGCGCTATGTGCAAGGCGGTATCGGCCAGGATGAAGCCAATGCCCTGCGCAAGCTGCCGGGCTATGACCTGCACGTGGAACTCTCTACCGGGCCGGAAGGCAAGTTCCAGAGTGGCGCCACGGTCGATATCGACAATGCCCAAGGGCAAACCGTGCTCAGCGTCAGTGATGCCGGGCCTTTGCTGTATGTGCAGTTGCCACCAGGCAAGTACAAAGTCACCGGCAACGCCCAAGGTCAGACGGTACAGCAACAGGTGAGCGTGAGCGGCAAGGCGCCTGCGACCGTGAACCTGAACTGGCGTTGATCATCGCCATCTTGCGGGGCAGGGGCTTGGGTGAATGCCAGACCGTCAAGCAAAGGGGCCGCCTTGCGGCCCATCGCCGCGGTTCGTCGCCACGACAAGCCAGGCTCCCACAAGTACGGCGCATGGCTTGCCGGCGATGCGGGGCTTGGGTGGTGAATTCGCCAATAGTGGCAATTCACTTTCAACTTTCTGTTTATCTGGTCAATAATCGGAAAAGTATTACTCCGTGTGACTGGTCGGGATGCGCCAGTCACCGCATAAGACCGAGGGGCCAGAGCCCCCGCTTGCCGTGTAGACCATCAGGAGAGTCGTTGATGAAAACCCGTCTCGCAGCTTCGCTGGCCGCTGCAGTGCTGGCCTGTGTCGGGGCCAACCTGGCCCAGGCCGCGCAGGTGTCCGGCGCCGTAGGGGCCACCAGCCAGGGCGACATGACATACCGTATCGGCCTGTCGTTCGACTGGGACACGAAGTGGCTGGAAAGCAGTACCGGGCATGTGACCGGTTACTGGGATGCCGGCTATACCTACTGGGAGGGTGGTGACGCCAGTGGCGCGCATTCGCTGTCGTTCAGCCCGGTGTTCACTTACGAGTTCAGCGGTTTCACCTACACCCCGTATATCAAGGCCGGCATTGGTCTGGCAGCGTTTTCCAAGACCGAGGTGGGTGACCAGCGCCTGGGTTCGTCGGTCAACTTCGAGGACCGTATCGGTTTTGGCCTGAAACTGCCGGGGGAGCAGAAGGTGGGGATCCGCGCGATGCACTACTCCAACGCAGGGATCAAAGAGCCTAACGACGGCATCGAGTCGTACTCGCTGTTCTACAGTAAGGCTATCTGAACAACCGGGGCCGCAAAGCGGCCCCACCTGCATCAGAAGGTGTAGGAAATCCCTGCCTGCACCGTCCGCGGTGCCCCCGGATAGGCGTAAAGGTTGAACGCCCCCTCGTCATACTCCTTGTTGAACACATTCTTCACGTCCAGGTTCAGGCGCACGTGCTCGTTGACTTTGTAGAAGGCCAGCAGGTCGACCACGGTGTACTGGTCCATGTTGTAGGTCACTGCCTCGGTCTGGCCATTGCGGTCGTCCACGTATTTCACTCCCATCCCCAGCCCAAGGCCCTTGGCGAAGCCGTCCTGGAACTCATAGGTGTTGAGCAGGCTGAAACTGTTGCGCGGAATGTTTGCCAGGCGCGTGCCGGTAGGCAGGCGGTTGTCCTTGGTCACTTCGGCATCGACATAGGCGTAGCCGCCGATCACACGCCACTCGGGGGTGATGTTGCCAGCGATGTTGATATCCAGGCCACGGCTGCGCACCTGGCCGGCGGCGACACTGAAGTTGGGGTCGACCGGGTCGCGGGTCAGCACGTTTTCCTTGACGATGTGATACACCGCCGCATCGACGCTCAGCTGGCGGTCAAGCGCCTCCCACTTCACGCCCAGTTCGTATGACTTGCCCTTTTCAGGGTCGAAGCCACCACCGCCGGCCGGGGTGCCAGTGTTGGGCTTGAACGAGCGCGCGGTGTTGGCATAGACCGCGACCGTGTCGGTCAGGTCATACAGCAGGCCGAAGCGCGGGGTCACGCCGTTTTCGCCCTTGTCGAAATCACCGGCATTGTTCAGCTTGTTGTCGTAGTCATGCTCGAAGCGCTCGAAGCGCACACCCGCCAGGGCCTTGAGGCGCTCGGTCAGCGCCACCTGGTCCTGAATGAAGAAGGCCCAGGTCTGCAGGTTTTCCTTGTCCCAGGTGGTGGTGCGCACCAGTGCCGGGCGGGGCTGGCCCAGCACCGGGTTGTAGATGTCTATCGGGTAAGGAGCAGAGGAGCGGCGGATGATCGAGTTGTAGTCGTAGTTCTCGTACTCCACGCCGGTCAGCAGGGTGTGGCTGAACGCACCGGTATCAAAGTGGCCGGTCAGGTTCAGTTGCCAGTCGCGGTCGGTCCATTCCAGCTTGCGGTAGTTGAAGTTGCGTTGCAGGGTGCGGCCGTCTGCCGGTGCGCCATCGGCTTCCACGGCGTTACCTTTGAGCGAGCCATCGAGGAACTGGAAACCACCGCCCAGCGTCCAGTTGTCGTTGAGCAGGTGCTCGAAACGCACTTGGGCCATGTTGTTGTCGTTGTGCAGCAGGTTGTCGCTGCCTTTTTCCCAGATATAGGTGTCGCGCGATGCGCTGCCGGTCTGGGTGGCGTAGCGGGTGAGGCCGCGGTCCAGCGGGTGGTTGTTGCGCATGAAATCGCCCTCGAAGACGATTCTGGTGCTGTCATTGACCTGCCAGCTGAGTACCGGCGCCACGTCATAGCGCTCGCTTTCCACGTCGTCACGGAAGCTGTCGCCGCCTTCGCCCAGCAGGTTCAGGCGGTAGGCCAGCGAACCGTCCTGGTTCAGCGGCCCGGTAGCGTCCAGGGTGGCCCGGTGCATGCCCTGATCATCGAACTGACTGCCCAGGGTCACCTTCGACTCGGGCAGCGGTTGCTTGCTTACCACGTTGAACGTACCACCGGGGTCGCCACGGCCGTACAGGCTGGTGGCCGGGCCGCGGATCACTTCCAGGCGCTCGACGGTGTTGGCGTCCGGTGCGTTGGGGTAGCCGCGGTTGATCGGGAAGCCGTTGCGGTAGAACTCGCCTGTGGTGAAGCCGCGCACGGTGAAGGTGGTCAGGCCCTGGCCGCCGAAGTTGTTGGCGCGGCCGACACCGCCGGCGTAGTCCAGGCCATCTTGCAACCGTGTCGCGCCGGTGTCGGTCAGTACATCCTTGGGCACCACGCTGACCGACTGCGGCGTTTCGTGCAGGGCGGTGTCGGTGCGGGTGGCGCTGGCCGAGCGGGTCGCCATGTAGCCATCGACCGGGCCGTCGGCGCGCTCGCTGTCGGCGCTGCCGGTGATGCTCAGGGCCTGGAGTTCTATGCGGGCGGGGTCGCTGAGCGGCTCAGGCTCGGCAAAGGCCAGCGGGGAGACAGCGTGCAGCACGCAAAGCGAAACGAACGTTCGACGCATCGACGGTACGATCCTGAAGTAGGGCGCTAGGGGAAGGGTGGAATAGTGCCGGGAAACTACTACGAATCATTATCAAATGCATTCTTTTTAAGTGGCACTGGTGTGCCAGATACCAAGCAGCGGGATTTGGGTTTTATTGGTCGCGGGGGCGGGGCGTTTTCGCGGGGATTGCATCAGGGCTGACAGGTGCTTGCCACAGCATTTTCAGCGCCTGTCAGCCCTGATGCAACTCGCCAAAGACCCCAGAATCGGCAGCCTGTAACCCCACTCCCTTACCGACCCCCCTTTATCGCCAGCACATTGCACAGCGGATGCTCCAGCACATGCGCCGTGGTCCCGCCCAGGAAGGTATGCATGGCGTCATGCCGATGGCTGCCCATCACGATCACATCCACCCGGCTGTGGCCAACAAAATGTGCAATCGCCCTGATCGCAGCCCCTTCCAGAAAATGCCGGCGTTCCAGCGGGATCTGGTGATGGTCGCCCAACCGGTTGAACGCTGCCCGCTGCGCCGTCCGCACGCTGCCCTCGAAGCCGGGCATGGTCACCGTACCGGCACCGAAGTCGGCGATGTGCGTCCTGGCCGCATCGCACACATGCACCAGGTGCAGCTCCCCGTTGCATTGCAGGGCCAGGGCATGGGCGCAGTGGATCACCTGCTCATCCAGGTGTTCGCCAGCGCCAAGGCTGTTCAAGTCCACAGCGGCGGCGATCTGCCGGGGCAGGGGCAGGCGGATGTCACTGACCAGGTGCACGGCGACCGGGCTGTCCTTGAGCAGCTGCCAGTCCAGCGGTGTTACCAGCAGACGCTTGAGCACCGGTTCGTGTTGCACATCCTTGACCAGCAGGTCGCACCCCAGCAGTTCTATCCGTTGCAGCACGCTGCCCAGTGGGTCGCGGGTCAGCAGCAGTTCGGTGGACACGTCCAGGCCGGCATTGCCCAGCTGCTCGGCCTGGTCCGCCAGCCACTGGCGGTTATCGCCCAGCAGCCGTTGACGTTCGTGGCCGTCACTCATCAAGCCAAAGGTGTCGACATCGTCGACGACTACGTTGATATCCAGCAACGCACCGCAAGATTCCGCCAGCGCCGCCGCGCGTTGCAGCGCTGGCGTGTGGCGCATCTGCGGGCCGAGCATGACAAACAGACGCTTGAACTGGCTCATCTCACACCTCCACGTGTGGCAGCCCCCCGGTTACCTGATCCTGTTCAGTCTAGACCCTGCGCGCCCGGTAAAACCGCTCACGCTTTTTTTCACTACGCACTGGTATCTCCCACAGGGAGCGCCCCTGCCACCAGTAAAGAACGGCAGGCTGATCTGCGACTGGAACAACCACGTGCCTGAGCCCGCATCGAACAAGCCATTTAGCTCGGGGCTGGTACTACCGGCGTTGGCGGTCAGGCTGATGCTAGGGAAAACGCCGCCCGCGCCACGCCGATGTTGGCGTTGGCCGCCCGCAGCTGGTATTCCGCCGGAAGAATGTCTGGCCGGCTTCGCTGCAGATCGGAAGGTAGCCCGCCGGGCAACCCGGCAATCTGCTCGTCGGCCACGGGCAGGGCCGCCAGATTGTCGGCAACGGTTGCCCCCACCAGCAGCGTCAGCTGGTTGATGTCCTGGGCGACTTGGCGCTTGTAGCGGGCCACCGCAGCCCGGGTCCTGTCGACGCTGGTCTGCGCCTGGCTGGTCGAGCGGCGACACCGCACCGGCGCGGCGCTGGTTGCGGGTCAGGGTTGCAGCGCATCGATATGCTTGTCCAGCATCGGCGCAGCGGTAATGGCATTATAGTGGCTCTTGCCGTGTAGTGACTGGCGCAGTGCGGGTTGTCGGGTATGATGCGGGCCCCATCATTGCCACGAGGCCTGCCCCATGTCCCTGAGTGCTGAACAGATCGGCGAATTCCGTGCCTTTGCCGAGCAGCTGGCCGATGCTGCCGCTGTGGCGATTCAGCCATATTTCCGCGCCAGCCTGGATGTCGAGGACAAGGGCGGGCGCCTGTATGACCCGGTGACCGTGGCCGACAAGGCGGCCGAAGACGCCATGCGTGCGTTGATCCAGGCCCGTTACCCCGAGCATGGCATCCTCGGCGAAGAGGCTGGCGTGGCAGTTGGAAGCAGCCCGCTGACCTGGGTACTCGACCCCATCGACGGCACTCGCGCCTTCATTACCGGCCTGCCACTGTGGGGCACGTTGATCGCCCTGAACGATGGCGAGCGCCCGGTGATCGGGGTGATGAACCAGCCGTTCACCGGCGAGCGCTTTGTCGGCACGCCGGAGGGCGCATGGCGCAGCGGTACACCGCTGAAGACCCGGGCCTGTGCCGACCTGGCCACGGCCACGTTGATGTGCACCACGCCAGACATGTTCGACAGCGCCGAGCGCAAGGCCGCGTTCGAGGCCGTGGCCGGCAAGGCACGGCTGATGCGTTATGGCGGCGATTGCTATGCCTACTGCATGTTGGCGTCGGGCTTTGTGGACGTGATCGTCGAGGCCAGCCTGCAGCCGTATGACGTGCAGGCATTGATGCCGATCATCGAAGCGGCGGGTGGGGTGATCACTGCCTGGGATGGCAGCAGCGCGCAGAATGGCGGGTGTGTGGTGGCCTGTGGCGACCCGGTGCTGCATGCGCAGGTGGTGGAGCTGTTGCGTCACGCCATGTAAGGAATGTGTGTCTGAACAGGCCAGCACAGGTTGCCAATATCTCCAACCACTGCACTTTTTCCGATTTCCGGGCTCTATGCTTGGCCAGGCTGCTCTGATCCCCAGTACAGCCGCCGAATATCGACCCGGTGCCGATGGTTGCAAGCTACCTGAACGTCCTCCCGCGCCTGCTGCTGGCAGGCGCTCTCACATGCCTGGGCGCCTGCACCCACGAGCAAGGCCGTGACATCGTCAGCCAGTTCGGCAACGGCAAGCCCAGCGAGCTGTTCCAGACCAGCGTCGACCGCCTGGCCACGCTGTCGATGCGCGACAACCTGCAAAGCCTGTACCTGCTGATGAACAAGCTGTACCTGCGCAACCCCAACCAGTGGAAGATGTCTGGCTACGTCGACGCCGCCACCGCAGAGCGGCAGATCCGCATCGCCATCGAACAGCGGCAACCCTTGCCGCAATTGGGCAATCGCCGCGACCTGGCGGCCTTGAGCTACGCCCTGAGCCCGGAGTTTCGCGGTGACCGCGTCGGTGCTTTCATCTACGCCATCGGCAGCATGCTGATTACCGCGCACGGTGGGCGTACCGAGTTCTACATGACCGATACCATTGACCCGCTGTTCATCAACAACGCGGCGCGCAATATCGAGAAGGCGACGTGGATGCTCAGCCAGCGGCAGGATGCCAATGGCGTGCTATTGCTGTTCTCCAACGAGATTTCGGAGGAGGGCAGCAACCTGAGTTTTGCGGTGGAGTTCGGCAAAATCGTCGCGCGGCTGGATTTGCTGGCCGAGTTGCTGGATGAGCGCTATCGGCGGATCGGGTTGAATTACGCGCAAAGCCTGCTGTTGATGAACTTTTTGCCGGTGCAGTGACTTCAGAGCAATGCCTGGATGGCACGCCGGTAGCGCTGACCGGCCAGGCTCATGCTGTTGTTGTGCGTAGCCCCCGGCACCAGCAACAGCGTTTTTGGCTGGTGGGCGGCATCGAACAGCTGCTGGCTGAAACGCGGCGGCACGAAGCGGTCATCCAGCCCATGTACCAGCAAAACCGGCAGGCCGACATCCTTGATCTTGTCCAGCGAGTCGAACTTTTGCGACATCAACCAGCGTACCGGGAGTGAAGTATTGGCGACCGCAGCGGCGGCGTCGCCCAATGAGGTGAAAGTGGATTCAAGGATCAGGCCGCGTGCAGGTGCCTTGGCACCGTTTTCTTGCGCCTCACGCGCCAGCTCACTGGCCAGTTCCACCGCCACTGCGCCGCCCAGCGAATGGCCGAAGATCAGGCGCTTGCCGGCATCCGGCTGGAGCTGGGCGAAGCGTTCCCAGGCGATGCGTGCATCCTCGTAGACTGTTGCTTCGGATGGCAGGCCGCCACGGCTCTGGCCAAAGCCGCGGTAATCCACAGCCAGCACCGAATAGCCCATGGCATGCAGCTGCTCGATACGGAACAACTGGCCGGTAAGGTTCCAGCGCACGCCGTGCAGGTAGAGGATAGCCGGGGCATTGGCGCGTTTGGCCGGCCACCACCAGGCGTGCAGGCTCTGGTTGTCAGTGAAACTGCGCGGGCGCAGGTCGAGTTCCTGCACATCGTTGGGCAGGCCGCGGAACCAGCTGGCCTGGCCGGGTTCGATGCGAAACACCAGTTCGCGTTCCTTGTGCTGCAGGACCGCGCAACTGGTGGGCAGGCCGATGACCAGCAGGCTGGCGCACAGCCAGGTAAGCCAGCGGCGGCGCAGGTGGATGAGGAAGAGGGTGGACATGGAAGCTTTTTTAGCAGATGCGCTCGGGTTGATGTGGGAAAGCAGCCGAATGGCGGGGAGGGTTTGATAACAAGTTGTTTCTGGGGTTATGGGTTCAAAGGCTGCGCAAAGATTCCAGCAACGGCCGAAACTCATCCAGCAACCAGTCACGCAACCGCCGGCAGCTGGACTCATGTTCCTTGTCCTCATTGAAGGCCAGGAAATGGAAGGTGTCCTTGAGTACCAGTTCCTCTTCCACCGGCCTCACCAGCAGCCCTTGGGCAACCAGCGGCGCCACCAGGTGGTGCCAGCCCAGCGCCACGCCCTGGTTGCCCAGGGCCAGCTGTACCAGCAGGTTGTAGTCGTTGGCATTGAAAAAGTGCGGCGCCGTGTTGGCGCGGCTTTTCAGGTCGACGTCATGGAAGGCCAGCCATACGTTCCAGTCCACATGCTCGGCCACCTGCGAGCGCCCATAGGGGCTGAGGTTAAGCAAAGTGCCATCGCGCAACCCCTGCAAGGTGCGCACTTCCGGGTGCTGCGCCAGATACTGCGGCGTGCACACCGGGTAGATCACGTCATGGTTGAGCGGGTGCGAGCGATAGCCCGCCTGCACTTTGCCCAGCTTGGTGATGTAGATGTCCGGGCGCACGCCAGGCTCCATCGACAGAAAGTTCTGCGTGGTGACCAGGTTGATGTCGATGTCCGGGTTCTCGTCGAAGAACCTGGACATGCGGGGGCCCATCCACAAGGCCGCGAACGCCGGGGAACAGCACAAGGTGACCACGTGCTTGGTGTTGGTATTGCTGCGGATGCGCTCGGCCGCCTGGGAAATGTTGACGAACGACAACTGCACCGCATCGAAAAAGATCGAGCCGGCCACCGTCAGCTCCACCGCGCGCCCGACGCGGGTAAATAACTCGGCGCCCAGGTAGGTCTCCAGCTCTCGGATCTGCCGGCTGACCGCCGCCTGGGTGACGCACAGCGCTTCGGCCGCGCGGGTGAAGTTCTGGTACTTGGCGGCAGCGACGAAGACTTTGACCGCGCGCAGCGAGGGCATCTTGATCAGCGTCTGATCGGGCTCGGAGTGTCTGACCATGTCGGTAGTGGGAGGTTCTTCGTAGGAGCAGCCTGGTGCTGCGAAAAGGCCCGTACAGGCACCACGGCGCCAGTGTATGAGCCGGCATCTACGCAGCACAAGGCTGCTACCGCATTCAAGGGTGCGGCGGCAGGCTCTGCGCAGGGCCTTTCACGCCGATTGATAACTTCAGGTAATGGTTAGCGTAAATCAAATGTCGTTGGACCCGCTCTGGTTCAGGGCTTAACGTTAAAGCCACGGCGCGACATTGGTGACATCGATGTCGAATAATTTTGAAGCAGGTCATTCTGCGTGCCGGTTTTGACTCACGTTCGAATTTGAACGGACTGCCAAGCGTACTCGCACTGATCTCTACCCGCCTTATTGAAAGTGCGATGTTGAAAGATTGGTTAATAAGCATAATAAAGAGGGTCGTATGAGCCATGCCGATGAGATTCTTTCGGTAAAAAACATCTTCAAAGTGTTCGGGCCTAATCCGAACATGGCCATGGAGATGCTCCGCAAGGGCGCCGACAAGAACGAAATTTTCAGCAAGACCGGCCACGTCGTCGGCGTGTTCGATGCAAGTTTCTCCGTCAAACGCGGCGAGATTTTCGTCATCATGGGCCTTTCCGGGTCGGGCAAGTCGACAATGGTGCGGCTGTTCAACCGCCTGATCGAACCTACCTCCGGCAGCATTCACCTCAACGGCAAGGAAATTACCGGGCTCTCGGACAAAGCCCTGCTCGACGTGCGCCGCAAGGAAATGGGCATGGTGTTCCAGTCCTTTGCCCTGATGCCGCACATGAGCGTGCTGGAAAACACCGCCTTCGGCCTGGAGATTGCCGGCGTGCCTGAAGCCGAACGGCAAAGCCGTGCCCGCGAAGCGCTGAGCCAGGTTGGCCTGGCTGGCCACGAGCACAGCTACCCGCACCAGCTGTCCGGCGGCATGCAGCAGCGGGTGGGCCTGGCCCGGGCGCTCGCCAACGACCCGACCATCCTGCTGATGGACGAAGCGTTCTCGGCACTCGACCCGCTGATCCGCAGTGAAATGCAGGGCGAACTGATGCGCCTGCAGGCCGAGCAGCAGCGCACCATCATCTTCATTTCCCACGACATCGAGGAAGCCATCCGCATCGGCCATCGCATCGCGATCATGGAGGGCGGCCGCGTGGTGCAGATCGGCACCCCGCAAGAACTGATCAACCAGCCGGCCAACGATTACGTGCGTACCTTCTTCAAGAGTTTCGACAGCTCACGGGTGCTCAAGGCCGGTGATGTGGCCAAGTGGGACCCGGCAGTGGTGTGCAAGGTCAACGGCAAGGCGCCGAGCTTTCAGGCCGGCGTGCCGTTCGGTTACCTGGTCGACGACCGCGGGCAGCTGCTGGGCGTGGTCGACACCGACGCCAACGGCGCCACCGCCAGTGATCGCTACAGCCTGCACGAGCAGCGCCCGGTGTACACCGACACACCGCTGCACGAGGTACTGGGCATCGCCGCCGACCTGCCTTACCCGGTACCGGTACTCGATCGCCAGGGCGCCTTCAAGGGCACGCTGTCGAAGAACGAGCTGCTGCAGACCCTGAGCCGCAACTAAAACAACAAAGAGGTAAGCCCTCATGTCCGAATTCAGCCTTCTCGACCCGTTCCAGGCGGCCACCATCCCTTTGGGTGACTGGGTCACCGCCACCCTGAACTTCCTGGTGCACAACTTCCGCGAGGTGTTCCGCGCCATCCGCTGGCCGATCGACCAGGTGCTCAACGGCATCGAGTTCACCCTGCAGAGCATTCCACCCACTATCGGCATCATTCTTTCGTCGCTGCTGGGCTGGCAACTGGCAGGCAAGCGCATGGCCTTGCTGTGCTTCGTAACCCTGACCCTGCTCGGGCTGATCGGGGTGTGGTCGGAGTCGATGACCACCTTGGCGCTGGTGCTGACTTCGGTGTTCTTCTGCGCGGTCATCGGTATCCCGCTGGGTATCGTCTGCGCCCGCAGCAATCGCCTGGAAAGCATCATCCGCCCCGTGCTGGACGCCATGCAGACCCTGCCGGCGTTCGTCTACCTGGTACCGGTGGTGATGCTGTTCGGCATTGGCAACGTGCCCGGGGTGCTGGTCACCATCGTGTTCGCCCTGCCGCCGCTGGTGCGCCTGACCAACCTGGGTATCCGCCAGGTGCCGGAAGACAAGATCGAAGCCGCCCGGGCCTTCGGCTGCACGCCACGGCAGATGCTGACCCGCGTGCAACTGCCGCTGGCCACCTCGACCATCATGGCCGGCCTCAACCAGACCCTGATGCTGTCGCTGTCGATGGTGGTGATTGCCTCGATGATTTCCGTGGGCGGCCTTGGCCAGATGGTCCTGCGCGGCATCGGCCGCCTGGACATGGGTCTGGCCACCGTAGGCGGGGTGGGGCTGGTGCTGCTGGCGATTTTCCTTGACCGCCTGACCCAGGCCATGGGCGCGCGCACCAGCGCCGACCCGAGCCTGCGCTGGTACCACACCGGCCCGGTAGGCGTGGTGATGCGCCTGTGTGGCGCAGGGCAACCGCAAGGGCGGCGCAAGACTGCCTGAGCACTGCAAGACTTTTGAAGCGTTCGATCTGCCGCACTTGAAGATAAAAATCAGAAGAAGGTAAGCGACGATGCACGAATCCAAGTTCTCCCGCAGCATCCTCAAATGCGCCACGGCGCTGACCCTGATGGCCGCCGCGCTGGTCGCTCACGCCTCGGCGGAAAAACCCGGCGATGGGGTGAAGGTAACGCCGATTTTCCCCTCCATTGCCGAAGAGCGCTTCCGTGGCGAAGTGGCCATGGAAGGCCTGCGCGAGCTGGGCTACAAGGTGCAGGAGCCGAAGGAGACCGAGTACGGCGTGATGATGGTGGCGCTGGCCAACGGCGATGCCGACTTCACCGTGCACCTGTGGGAGAAACTGCACGACAAGTTCTACCAGCAGGCCGGTGGTGACGACGTGATGGTCAAGACCGGCAACATTCTGCCGGGGGTTGCCCAGGGCTACCTGATCGACAAGAAAACCGCTGACCAGTACAACATCAAATACATCACCGACCTGAAGAAACCGGAAATTGCCAAGCTGTTCGACACCGACGGCGACGGCAAGGCCGACATGACTGGCTGCAACCCGGGCTGGGGCTGCGAGCTGGTGATTTCCCACCATATGAAGGCCTATGACCTGGACAAGAGCGTCACTGTCAACCAGGGTTCGTATTTTGCGCTCATGGCCGACACCATCACCCGTTTCAAGGAAGGCAAGCCGATCCTGTACTTCAGCTGGGTGCCGCAGTGGATCGCCAGCGTGCTGGTCGAGGGCAAGGATGTGGTCTGGCTGGAAGTGCCGAAAACCGATTTGCCTGACGGCAACAACGATGTCGATACCACGTATCACGGCAAGAATCTGGGCTTTGCCATCGACAAAGTCGTGGCTGTGCTGAACAAGGACTTTGCCGACGAGAACCCGGCTGCGGTGAAGTTCCTGTCGCTGGTGCAGATCAGCACCGATGACGAAAGCAACCAGAACCTGAAGATGCAGAAGGGCGAGAAAAAGCCTGCCGACATCACCCGCCATGCCAAGGAATGGGTCGAGGCGCATCGCCAGCAGTTCGACCAGTGGCTGCAAGCCTCCCGTGATGCGGCGGCGCAGGCCGGTAAGTAACCTGATCCATCAGCGTTGGCTTCTTCGCGGGCTTGCCCGCTCCCACAGGTCCGCCACAGGTTTTTAAAACTGTGCAACACCTGTGGGCGCGGGCGAGACCGCGAACAAGCCAACGCGACTTTTCGCTGTTGAGTAAAACCATGAGCCACTTCGAAAGCATCCTCAAGAACTCCAACCTGGCCCACCTGGACCCTGCCATCCGCACCACCCTGTCAATGCCCTGCCAGCGCGTGGCCTTCGTCCTGCGCGAGCACTTCTCGATGATGGCCTTCACCGCGGCCATGGACAGCCTGGTCACCGCCAACCTGATGAGCGCCACGCCGTTGTTCCAGATTCAGGTAGTGGGCGAGGGTGAGCAGGTGATGAGCGACCTGGGTATCGCCTTGCCGGTGAGTACCCAGCTGTTCGACCTGGACCTGCAAGGGCTGGACTGCCTGTTGGTATGCGGCGGCTTCCGTGTGCGCCTGGAAACCGCGCCGCAACTGCGCGCCAGGCTGCGCCAGGCTGATCAGCACGGTTGCCAGCTGGGAGGCTTGTGGAACGGCGCTTACTTCCTGGCCGAAGCCGGCCTGCTCAACGACCACGACTGCGCCTTCCACCCGGATGGCCGGGCGATGATGAGCGAACTGTTCCCCAAAGTGCGCATCAGCCGCCAGGCCCATGTGCTGGACCGCCGGCGCATGAGCTGCGCGGGTGCCAGCAGTGCGTTGGACATGATGCTGGCCATGCTCGAACAGCGCGGCGGTGTACCGTTGCGCCGCGCCGTGGAGCAGATGCTGGCCTGTGATCGGGCACGGGTGATGAGCGATGCACCGGCCAGCGCGCCGGAAATCGACCCCAGCCTGCCGAAAGGTGTGCGTCTGGCGCTGGAACTGATGCACGCCAATATCGAAGACCCGATCGGTATCGACGAGATCGCCGAGCATGCCGGTTTGTCCCGCCGGCACCTGGAGCGCCTGTTCCGCCGGCATGTGCAGGCCACGCCGCCGCGCTACTATCTGGAGCTGCGCCTGACTCATGCGCGGCAGTTGTTGCAGCACACCAGCAAGTCATTGACCGAAGTGGCGGTGGCCAGCGGGTTTGTCAGCTTCCCGCATTTTTACCGGCGTTTTCGTGAGTTGTTTGCCATTGCCCCCCGGCAATACCGCGCGCGTAGCCAGGGGTGGGCAGGGCGGCAGGATGTGGCTGTGCATTGAGTGGTGTGCTGCCTGTGCTGGCCTATTCGCGGGTAAACCCGCTCAAGGATTTGCACAGTTTTCAGCACCTGTGAATAGGCCTTTGGGGGAGGGCCGAAGCAGGTATGCAGATTGTTGATGGATTGTCAGCCTGTGCAGTAACAGGTACGCGGAGTTAACTGATAGTTTTGCTAGTTTACATTTAGTTTTGTCATTGATAGCGTGATGAATTGGGCTTGGGAGAGGCAGTCATGAAGACTTCGCCAGCTTATGCGCCTTACGGATTTACTGTGGGTATGCTTCAGCACTTGTCACTCCATTTCAATGGTGAGGTGCTGGATGGTTGGATCGGTGGTTATCACCTTGGTAACGGTAAAAGAGTGTATTGGCCGAGACTGATGCGGTTTACATCGCCTGACGATTTAAGCCCTTTCATGGCTGGCGGTATTAACCCCTATGCTTATTGCAAGGGGGATCCAGTAAATCTAAGGGATCCCTCGGGGTAGGCCCCCTCGGTGAAGGTTCCCACACTGTTCTCTCAGGCGCGAACAGCGTTGATAAAACAGAGAGTCATTACATTCGACGATGTAACAATTCCAAACGGTCCCCCAGGGCTCAGATTGGCTGAACCGGGGGTTTTGACGTTGCTTGAGGCTCACCGGCCGGGACGAATGTATCATGAACGGTTAAGCGAAGGGAGGATAACTCCCGATCAGTTTCTTGCTGACCATCCTTCTACTAAAAAACTCGTAAAGTATTATTCGCGACAGCAGGCACTCAGGGAGATTGTGATGGGTCGTACCCCTCCTTCACTCGCCTTGTTGAGCAAGCACCGAGCCATAGTCAATCGAGCGAGTCTGGCAATTGAAAAAGCCAAAACAAAGCCTGGCGTGACTGGGATAGATAATGGGGGGGATGTATTGGATCTCCTTTTGAAAGCTCGTTCAGATTTCGGCTTGTCAGCGCAGGATATGTCTAAGATTTTAAGGTGGGGGTTTAGAGAGTATGTGGATTGGGGGTATAAGTGTTTCTCAATGACCCCCTTCATGCCCGATTGACTTCACCTTACTTGGTGGCATAAAATAAAAAACATAAACCACAGCTGCCTTGCATCAATTTGTCTGTCAGCAACACCTACACTGCGGCAATGCACTATTGCGTGCCGTAGCGCACATATTTCGTACAAAGCCTAGGCTCTTTCTGAAAATTGCATCGGCCCTATCGCCGGCAAGCCATCTCCCACAGGATCGAGAGGCCTGTAGGAGCTGGCTTGCCGGCGATAGGGCCAGACCTGCAGAATGTGTTCGATTACCGAACGAAAATCAAAACTGACCTGTCCGCTATCCGCCCATCCAATCCGATCGCCGCATTGCCCATCCCCCGCCTTTTTGCTTAAGTGTCCCCATCCACCGGTTGTCACCTGCCCCCCGTGACCCGCAGCCGGCGCTATACAATAACCGTGAACGACCGCGGCCACCGCCCACAAGGCGGTAGGCAGCGGCGAACAGAACAATAACGATGCCGAGTGCCTTGCCTATGGAAAGCCGCCTGCTGAGCGAGCGCAGTAGCGTGTTCCACCACGCCGACCCTTATGCTGTGTCCGATTACGTCAACCAGCATGTAGGCCAGCATTGCATCGGTCTGTCGCGCACCACCCACCCCCAGGCCAGCCTCAGCCACCGCAAGTTCGCCGAACTCGACCTGTGCCGCATCAGCTACGGCGGTAGCGTGCGGGTCACCTCGCCAGCCCTGGAGACCATCTACCACCTGCAGGTACTGCTGAACGGCAACTGCCTGTGGCGCGGGCACAAGCGCGAGCATCACCTGGTGCCGGGGGAACTGCTGCTGATCAACCCCGACGACCCGGTTGACCTGACCTACTCGGAAGACTGCGAGAAGTTTATCCTCAAGGTGCCCACCCGGTTGCTGGATTCGATCTGCGACGAACAGCGCTGGTATCGCCCCGACGGCGGCGTGCGCTTCCTGCGCAACCATTACCGGTTGGACGAGCTGGACGGGTTCGTCAATTTGCTGGCAATGGTGTGCCAGGAGGCGGAGGTGACGGATTCGCTGCCCAGGGTGCAGGGCCATTACAGCCAGATCGTGGGCAGCAAGCTGTTGACTCTAATGAGCACCAATATCCGTCGCGAAAGCCTGAGCGCACCGCAGGCGGGGCTTGAGCGCATTCTTGACTACATCGAGCGCAACCTGAAACTGGAGCTATCGGCTGACGTGCTGGCAGAGCAGGCCTGCATGAGTTTGCGCTCGTTGTATACCTTGTTTGATCAGCACCTGGGTACTACACCCAAGCATTACGTGCGCCAGCGCAAGCTTGAGCGGGTGCATGCGTGCCTGAACGACCCGACTTGTGGTGTGCGCAGTGTGACGGAACTTGCCCTGGATTATGGATTCCTGCATCTGGGACGGTTTTCTGAAGTGTACCGCCAGCAGTTCGGCGAGCTGCCTTCGCAGACGTTCAAACGCCACAGATGAGGCGCGTTAGCGTGGTCACCTGACATTTCCACCAGTTGCTTACATTTCATGTACGTCCCACCATTTGATTTATTTCGATGAGAAGGTGGGTCCATGTCAACGTCGCGAAATTCCTCTGGTTCACGGCAGTACACGGTTTATGGGCATGACGGCGGTGAGCAATTTGCATCCATGCTGGGCTTCGGCGGAGAGAGAATTGAGCCTACTACAGGGTGCTACTTACTAGGGAATGGATACCGCGCGTTCAATCCGGTCTTGATGAGGTTTCACAGTCCTGACAGCTTGAGCCCGATGGGGCTTGGAGGAATAAACTGTTATGCCTACTGTGGTGGGGATCCGGTTAATTATGCTGATCCTAGTGGGCACCGTAAGTTTTCTAAGATTTCAAAAGCCCCTGCGCTTCGGAAAATTTGGGAAACGCCTGAAGCGCCAAGACCTCAGAAACCAGTGCAACTGTCAAGTATTCGAAAACATGCCGGAGTCGTTGGCTATACTGTGAGTAATCAAGTCGTAGAAACTATCAACAATCTCGGGCGTGGTTACGGGGATCAAATACAACCCATCATGAATTCATCGCATTGGTCAGATGCTCAAAAATTATTAGTGCAAGGCACCGCAGTGAAGCTATCAAGCAACATCGGAGAAAATTTGAAGAGAGCCGCTGGCGATCCTGTCAATGCGGCTGCGACTCCGATATCGTCCAACAGTCACTTGATGGAGGCGTTCGCGGTAGTCGCACCACTTAACGAAATAATGCAAGCGGCAGGAAGCGTGAACACTCTTGTGAACGATGTTGTTGCAAGCTGGCTCCATGACCCCAAACGGCTGGTTCCAAAAGTGCGAGATCCCGGTAAAGCTGGATAACACTCTGCACAATCCGGATAGTCCCCCGCCAGCGGTCTCCCTAACCTGACCAGGTCTGAACAATAACAATGGAGACCCTGGCCATGTTCCTGGGATTCGACTACCTCAATGCCATGCTCGAGGACGACCGTGAAAAGGGCATCTACCGCTGCAAGCGCGAGATGTTCACCGACCCACGCCTGTTCGACCTGGAGATGAAACACATCTTCGAGGGCAACTGGATCTACCTGGCCCACGAAAGCCAGATCCCCGAGAAAAACGATTTCCTCACCCTGACCATGGGGCGCCAGCCGATTTTCATCGCGCGCAACAAGGACGGTGAGCTCAATGCCTTCCTCAACGCCTGCAGCCACCGCGGCGCCATGCTGTGCCGGCACAAGCGCGGCAACCGCTCCAGCTACACCTGCCCGTTCCACGGCTGGACCTTCAACAACAGCGGCAAATTGCTAAAGGTCAAAGACCCGAGCAACGCCGGCTACCCCGACAGCTTCAACTGCGACGGCTCGCACGACCTGACCAAGGTCGCGCGCTTCGAGTCTTACCGTGGCTTCCTGTTCGGCAGCCTGAATGCCGATGTGAAACCCCTGGTCGAACACCTGGGTGAGTCGGCCAAGATCATCGACATGATCGTCGACCAGTCGCCTGAAGGCCTGGAGGTGCTGCGCGGTGCCAGCTCGTACGTTTACGAGGGCAACTGGAAACTCACCGCCGAGAACGGCGCCGACGGCTACCATGTCAGCTCCGTGCACTGGAACTACGCCGCCACTCAGAACCAGCGCAAGCAGCGCGAGGCTGGTGACGAGATCAAGACCATGAGCGCCGGCGCCTGGGCCAAGCAGGGCGGTGGTTTCTATTCCTTCGACCACGGCCACCTGCTGCTGTGGACCCGCTGGGCCAACCCCGAAGACCGCCCGGCCTACGAGCGTCGCGAGCAGCTGGCCGCTGACTTCGGCCAGGCGCGTGCCGACTGGATGATCGAGAACTCGCGCAACCTGTGCCTGTACCCGAACGTGTACCTGATGGACCAGTTCAGCTCGCAAATCCGCGTCGCCCGGCCGATTTCGGTGAACAAGACCGAAATCACCATCTACTGCATCGCCCCCAAAGGCGAGAGCGCCGATGCCCGCGCCAAGCGCATCCGCCAGTACGAAGACTTCTTCAACGTCAGCGGCATGGCCACCCCGGACGACCTGGAAGAGTTCCGTTCGTGCCAGACCGGCTATGGCGGCGGTACCGGCTGGAACGACATGTCCCGTGGCGCAGCGCACTGGGTTGAAGGCGCCGACGAAGCGGCCAGGGAGATCGAACTGCAGCCGTTGCTGTCTGGCGTGCGCACCGAGGACGAAGGCCTGTTCGTGCTGCAACACAAGTACTGGCAGGACACCATGATCCAGGCGCTCAAGGATGAGCAGCAACTGATCCCCGTGGAGGCCGTGCAATGAGCCTGTACGAGACCGTGCGCGACTTCCTCTACCGCGAAGCGCGCTACCTGGACGATGCCCAGTGGGACCAGTGGCTGGAGCTGTACGCCAGCGACGCGACGTTCTGGATGCCCAGCTGGGACGATGACGACACCCTCACCGAAGATCCGCAAAGCGAGATCTCGCTGATCTGGTACGGCAACCGTGGCGGCCTGGAAGACCGCGTGTTCCGCATCAAGACCGAGCGCTCCAGTGCGACCGTGCCCGACACCCGCACCTCGCACAACATCAGCAACATCGAGATCGTCGAGCAGGGCGAGGGCAGCTGCCAGGTGCGCTTCAACTGGCACACCCTGAGCTTCCGCTACAAGACCACCGACAGTTACTTCGGCAGCAGCTTCTACACCCTCGACCTGCGCGGCGAGCAGCCGCAGATCTTGGCCAAGAAGGTGGTGCTGAAGAACGACTACGTGCGTCAGGTCATCGACATCTACCACATCTGATCCAGTGTTTTGCGAGCACTGCCCGGTGTGTCAGCCGACGCGCCGTGGTCAGGCTCGCCCGCGAGGTGCAACATGAGTTTCCAGATCGCACTCAATTTCGAAGACGGTGTTACCCGTTTCATCGAGGCCAGCGGCCATGAGACCGTGGCCGACGCTGCCTACCGCCAAGGCATCAACATTCCGCTGGACTGCCGCGACGGCGCCTGCGGTACCTGCAAGTGCAAGGCCGAGGCCGGGCGCTACGACCTGGGCGACAATTTCATCGAAGACGCCCTGAACGAAGACGAAATCGCTGAAGGCTATGTACTGACCTGCCAGATGCGCGCCGAAAGCGACTGTGTCATCCGCATTCCGGCTTCATCGCAACTGTGCAAGACCGAACAGGCCAGCTTCGAGGCGGCCATCAGCGACGTGCGCCAGTTGTCGGCCAGCACCATTGCCCTGTCGATCAAGGGCGAGGCGCTGAGCCGCCTGGCTTTCCTGCCAGGGCAGTACGTCAACCTCAAGGTCCCGGGCAGCGAGCAGAGCCGCGCCTATTCATTCAGCTCGCTGCAGAAGGACGGCGAAGTCAGCTTCCTGATCCGCAACGTGCCGGGCGGGCTGATGAGCAGTTTCCTGACCAGCCTGGCCAAGGCTGGCGACAGCATGAGCCTGGCCGGGCCCCTGGGCAGCTTCTACCTGCGGCCAATCCAGCGCCCGCTGTTGCTGCTGGCTGGCGGCACCGGCCTGGCACCGTTCACCGCCATGCTGGAGAAGATCGCCGAGCAGGGCAGCGATCACCCGCTGCACCTGATCTATGGCGTGACCAACGACTTCGACCTGGTCGAGCTCGACCGCTTGCAGGCCTTTGCCGCGCGTATCCCCAACTTCACCTTCAGCGCTTGCGTGGCCAGCCCGGACAGCCAGTACCCGCAGAAGGGCTACGTGACCCAGCACATCGAGCCACGCCACCTCAATGATGGCGACGTGGACCTGTACCTGTGCGGGCCGCCGCCGATGGTCGAGGCGGTCAGCCAGTACGTGCGCGAGCAAGGCATTACCCCGGCCAACTTCTACTACGAGAAGTTCGCCGCAGCGGCCTGATTCCTTCACCCGAACATAGCACCGCCCCTTGTGGGAGCGGGTTCACCCGCGAAGAGGCCGGCCGGTACAACGACATTGCCTGGTCGGACGCATTCGCGGGTAAACCCGCTCCCACAGGGATCGCGGGCAGGCGGAGATTTGAGTATGAACAACAGATTCCAAGGCAAGGTCGCCCTGGTCACCGGCGCCGCGCAAGGCATCGGCCGGGGTGTGTGCTGGCGGCTCAAGGCCGAAGGCGCGCAGGTGGTGGCGGTGGACCGCTCCGAACTGGTTCACGAACTGGCCGGCGAGGGCATGCTGACCCTCACCGCCGACCTGGAACAGCACAGCGACTGCGCCCGGGTCATGGCCAGTGCGGTAGAGGCCTTCGGCCGCCTCGATATCCTGGTCAACAACGTCGGCGGCACCATCTGGGCCAAGCCCTTCGAGCACTACCAGGTCGAGCAGATCGAAGCCGAAGTACGCCGCTCGCTGTTCCCCACCCTGTGGTGCTGCCACGCCGCGCTGCCGTACATGCTTGAACGCGGTGCCGGCGCCATCGTCAACGTCTCGTCCATCGCCACCCGTGGCGTCAACCGTGTGCCGTATGGCGCGGCCAAGGGCGGCGTCAACGCGCTGACCGCGTGCCTGGCGTTCGAAACCGCCGGCCGTGGCATCCGCGTCAACGCCACCGCACCCGGCGGCACCGAGGCGCCACCGCGGCGGGTGCCGCGCAACAGCGCCGAGCAGAGCGAGCAGGAAAAACACTGGTACCAACAGATCGTCGACCAGACCCTCGACAGCAGCCTGATGCACCGCTACGGCAGCATCGATGAACAGGTCGGGGCGATTCTGTTCCTGGCCTCGGACGAGGCGTCCTACATCACCGGCGTGACCTTGCCGGTAGGGGGCGGCGACCTCGGCTGAGCAGCCCCCCCCCACGGCAACAGCTTTTCACCACAACAAAAACAAGAGCGATAGATGCCATGCGAACCCTCGACGTACATCCGATCATCGATAACGCGCGCTTTACCCCGTTTCACTGGATGGTCATGGCCTGGTGCGGCCTGCTGCTGATCTTCGACGGCTATGACCTGTTCATCTACGGCGTGGTACTGCCGGTAATCATGAAAGAGTGGGGCCTTACCCCGTTGCAGGCCGGTGCGCTGGGCAGCTACGCGCTGTTCGGCATGATGTTCGGCGCGCTGGCGTTCGGCAGCCTGGCCGACCGTATCGGGCGCAAGAAGGGCATCGCCATCTGTTTCGCCCTGTTTTCCGGGGCGACCATTCTCAACGGCTTCGCCAGCAGCCCCAGCGAGTTTGGCATCTACCGCTTCATCGCCGGCCTGGGCTGCGGGGGGCTGATGCCTAACGCCGTGGCCCTGATGAACGAATACGCGCCCAAGCGCCTGCGCAGCACGCTGGTAGCGATCATGTTCAGTGGCTACTCGCTGGGCGGCATGCTCTCGGCAGGCGTGGGCATCTTCATGTTGCCGCGGTTCGGCTGGGAGTCGATGTTCTTCGCCGCCGCCGTGCCGCTGCTGCTGTTGCCGGTAATCCTTTACCACTTGCCGGAATCGATTGGCTTTCTGGTGCGCCAAGGCCGCACCGAAGAAGCGCGCAAGCTGCTCAAACGACTGGACCCGACGTGCGACGTGCAGGCCGATGACGTGCTGCAGGCGGTGGACCGCAAAAGCAGCGGGGCGTCAGTGCTCGACCTGTTCCGCGACGGCCTGGCCATCCGCACCCTGGCCTTGTGGCTGGCGTTCTTCTGCTGCCTGCTGATGGTCTACGCGCTGAGTTCCTGGCTGCCCAAGCTGATGGCCAACGCCGGCTACAGCCTGGGCTCAAGCCTTTCGTTCCTGCTGGCGCTGAACTTCGGCGGCATGGCCGGGGCAATTCTTGGCGGCTGGCTGGGCGACCGCTACAACCTGGTCAAGGTCAAGATGGCGTTCTTCATCGCCGCTGCGCTATCGATCAGCCTGCTGGGGGTAAACAGCCCAACGCCGCTGCTTTACCTGCTGATCTTCATTGCCGGTGCCACCACCATCGGTACGCAGATCCTGCTGTATGCCGGCGCCGCGCAAATGTACGGCCTGTCGGTGCGCTCCACCGGTCTTGGCTGGGCTTCCGGTATCGGCCGCAACGGCGCCATCGTCGGGCCGCTGCTGGGCGGTGCACTGATGGGAATCAACCTGCCGCTGCAGCTCAATTTCATCGCCTTCGCCATCCCTGGTGCCATTGCCGCACTGGCCATGGCTGTGCACCTGGCCAGCGGCCGGCGGCATGCCCAGGCCATTGCGGCCCAGGCCTGAATCGAACTGCGCGAGGTGCCATGAAAACCCTGATCAAGGACAGCTCGCTGTCCGCCATCGTCGCTGGCTGCATCGCCACGATGATCTCTTATGCCGGCCCGCTGGTGATCATCTTCCACGCCGCGGAGGCCGCCGGCCTGTCTCACCAGCAGCTGTCGTCCTGGGTGTGGGCGGTGTCCATGGGCAGCGCCGTGCTTGGCGCGCTGCTCAGCCTGCGTTACCGGGTGCCGGTGGTCATCGCCTGGTCGATCCCCGGCTCTGCGCTGCTGGTAACCGCCTTGCCGCAGCTCGGCCTGGAACAGGCAGTGGGTGCCTACCTGGTGGCCAACCTGGTGCTGCTGCTGATCGGCATCAGCGGCGCCTTCGACCGCATCATTGCGCGCCTGCCAGGCTCCATCGCCGCCGGCATGCAGGCGGGCATCCTGTTCAGCTTCGGTACCGAGGTGTTCCGCGCCTTGCCGCTACAGCCGCTGCTGGTAATGGCGATGTTCGTCACCTACGTGCTGATGCGCCGGCTGCAGCCGCGCTATGCAGTGGCAGCGGTGCTGTGCGTCGGCACGCTGGTGACCGTGGCCAGCGGTGCGTTGCGCAGTGAAGCACTGGTGCTGGAGCTGGCTTCGCCGCAACTGATCACCCCGCAGTTCAGCCTGGCGGCGGTGTTCAGCCTGGCGCTGCCGATGGTGCTGGTGGCACTGACCGGGCAGTTCATGCCGGGCATGGCGGTGCTGCGCAACGCCGGATACGCAACGCCTGCCAGCCCGCTGATCAGCGCCAGTGCCTTGGCCGGTGCGGTGCTTGCGCCCTTTGGTTGCCACGGGCTGAACCTGGCGGCAGTTACCGCCAGCCTGTGCACCGGCCACGAAGCCCATGCGAACCCGCGCCGCCGCTATGTGGCGGCAGTGGCCGGCAGTGCACTGTACCTGCTGCTGGGCATTGCCGGGGCCACGCTGATGTCGCTGTTTGCAGCCTTTCCCGCCGCACTGATCGCCGCCCTGGCCGGGTTGGCCCTGTACGGCGCGATCGGCGAAGCCCTGGCCCGCAGCCTGGCCGAGCCGGCCGAGCGCGATGCCGGGCTGTTCACATTCCTGGTCACCGCTTCGGGGGTGGCCTTCCTGGGCCTGTCGGCGGCGTTCTGGGGCTTGGTGTTCGGCCTGCTGGCCCACGCGCTGCTGCGGTTGCGCCGGCCACAGGCACGGGAGGTGCTGCGCCGTAACCCATGAACCGCTGCTGTTCCAACGCTTTATCCATAAAAACAAGATCAAGAGAGCTTCGGAATGAACCACACCCCCTGCGTCGCCTTGGGCCTGACTTTGCTCAGCCAACCGTTGCTGGCCGCCGAAGGCGGTTTCTTCGAAGATTCGAAGGCCAGCCTCAGTGCCCGTAACTACTACTTCAGCCGCGACTTCTCCGACATTGTCGGGGCCAACCAGCAGTCCAGGGCCGAGGAGTGGGCCCAGGGTTTCATCCTCGATTTCAAGAGCGGCTACACCCCAGGCACGCTCGGCTTCGGCGTGGATGCCCTGGGGCTGCTGGGGATCAAGCTCGACAGCAGCCCGGACCGCGTCAACACCGGCCTGCTACCGGTGCATGGCGATGGTCGCGCTGCCGACGAATACAGCCGCCTGGCGCCTACCTTCAAGGCACGGCTGTCAAAGACCGAGCTGCGCGTGGGCGAGCTGCAACCGAACCTGCCGGTACTGACCTTCAGCGACATCCGCCTGCTGCCGCCGACCTACCAGGGGGCGAGCGTGAGTTCGGCGGAAATCGACGGGCTGACGGTGCAGGCCGGTCACCTGAAAAGCACCCACCTGCGCAACGAAGGGGGCGACGGCAAGATGAACGCCATGCTCGGCCATGTGCCGATGCGCCAGGCACAAAGCGATGCGTTCAACTACGTGGGCGGCGACTATGCGTTCAACGCCAACCAGAGCAGCATCAGCCTGTGGTACGGGGAACTGGAAGATATCTACCAGCAAGGCTTTGTCGGGCTCAAGCACAGCAAACCGGTAGGGGATTGGGTACTCAGCGCCAACCTGGGGTATTTCACTGCGCGTGAAGCGGGCGAGGCGCTGCTCGGCAACATCGACAACCAGGCGTTCTTCTCGATGTTCACCGCCCGGCATGGCGGGCACAGCTTGCATGTCGGCTACCAGGGTATCTACGGCGATAGCCCGTTCCCACGGCTATTCGCCAACATCTCGCCGCTGGGCAACGAAGTCCCGACCTACGAGTTCGCCTACACCGACGAGCGCTCCTACCAGGTGCGTTACGACTACAACTTCGCAGCCATGGGCGTGCCGGGGCTGACCACGACGGTGCGCTACATCACCGGTAACAATGTAGATACCGGGCAGGGTTATGAAGGGCGTGACCGCGAGCGCGACCTGGATATCGGCTATGCGGTGCAGAGCGGGGTGCTGAAGGGCCTGGGGATTCGGCTGCGCAACGCCATGGCCCGGTCCAACTACCGCAGTGACATCAACGAGAACCGCCTGACCCTGGTGTACACCTGGCAGTTGCTGTAGCCCGTGCACCCACAATCGCGATTGCGTGTCAGCGCCGGATGAGGGTAGCGTCGGCAAACCACCTTTTCAGGAATGCCACCCTTGGACTCCATCACCCAAGCCGTTCTCGGCGCCGCCCTGCAAGGTACCGTGCTGGGCCGCATCCAGGGCCGCCGCTCGCTGCTTTACGGGGCGGCGCTGGGCACGCTGCCCGACCTGGATGTGATCATCCGCTACGCCGACCCGGTGTCGCAGATGACCTACCACCGCGGCTTCTCCCACTCATTGTTCGTGCTCACCGGGCTGGCGTTGCTGCTGGCGTGGCTGGTCGGCAAATGCTGGCCCGGCAAGGGCTACACCCTGCCCAGGCTGTTCCTCGCGTTCTGGCTGGTGCTCATCACCCACCCGCTGCTCGATGCCTTCACTGTGTACGGTACGCAGCTGTTCTGGCCACTGCAGACAACCCCGCAGAGCTGGGCTGCGGTATTCATCATCGACCCGGTCTACACGGTGCCGCTGCTGGCAGCGGTGGGTTACGCCATTTTCAAGGGCGTTACGCAGAGGGCTACTCGCCTGCTGACCCTGGCGCTGGTGTTCAGCACTGCCTACCTGGGTTTTGGCCTGGCCGGGCGGATGGCGGCCGAGCAGCGCTTCCAGGCGGCGTTGGAGCAACAGGGTGTCGTCGCCAGCGAGGTACGTGCCGTGCCCATCGCCTTCAACAGCCTGGTCTGGCGGGTGCTGGCCAAGACCCCGGATGGCCACTATTACGAAGGCATCAGCAGCGTACTCGACCGCCAGCCGCCAGAAATGCAACGCCTGTCGCGCAACCTTGATCTGGCCGAAGCACTGGCCGGGGCGCCGCTGCACCAGCGGCTGCGCTGGTTCACCGATGACTGGCTGCGCTACGACCAGGTCGGCGACGCGCTGGTGGTCACCGACCTGCGCATGGGCATCCCGGGCAACTACACCTTCCGTTTCAACATGGCGCACCGCGACAGCCAGGGGCGCTGGACAGTGGATGTGCCTTCGGTATGGCAAGGCAGTGGGCCTGGGACGATGTTCAATGGCGCTGACCTGGCGCTGATCTGGCGACGCATCGTCGAACAGCAACCGCCGTTGCCGCTGGCCGTCTGGACTGACCGCTACCTGGGTGTCAGCCCGGTCGAGGGCAGGCGCTAAGGCATGCGCTCGGCGGGGCTGGACCTGGTCAAGTGGACGGCGATGCTGACCATGGTCGCCGACCACCTGCGCTTTTTGTGGCCGAGTGCCGATGGCCTGTTCGTGCTGGGGCGTTTGGCATTTCCGCTGTTCTGCCTGGCGATCGCGGTGAATGTTGGGCGCGTCAGGGCAGGGGCGCTGTATACCCGCGTCAACCTGCGCTATCTGGGGCTGATGCTGCTGTTCGCGGTGCTGTCGGAACCGGCGTATCGCTGGCTGGACAGTGGCTCGCCGACCTTCAGCGTGATGCCGACACTGGTGTTGGGGTTGCTGGTAGCCTGGGGTGTGCATCACCCACTGATCTCGGCCCGGGTGCTCGGCCTCGCCGGGCTGGGAGTGGGGTGGCTGTTCAGCGAGCAGCTGATGTATGGCCTGCCGGGGGTGTTGCTGCCGGGCGCCTGGCTGATGGCACGCCGGCAGGGCGGCGTGGCCTGGTGCTTGCCTTGCCTGTTGGCCATGGGCGGGAACCTGACCAACAGCTGGCTGCAGGCGCATCTGTTGGCGCCTATTACTTTGTTGACGCTGGCTGCAGCAGCCTTGGCGATCCCGGTTGGCTGGGGGTTGCTGCGCCATGATGATTGGGCGGTGCCTGCTGTCGGGCGTTGGGGTTACCTGTTTTATCCGGTGCATTTGCTGGTTATAAGGGGGTTGGTTTGAGGTCGCAATGGGGCCGCTTTGCGGCCATTCGCGAGTAAACCCGCTGCTTCAGGACCGGTTGCAATCGGCCAATTCATACCCATTTAAAGCGGTCTTAATCGAGGCAGGATCAACCCATGGAACCCAACCGCTTCGGCGATATCGCGGCCTTTGTCAGTGCCGCCAAGGCCGGCAGTTTCACTGCCGCCGGCGCCAGCCTGGGGCTGACGCGCTCGGCGGTAGGTAAAAGCATTGCCCGCCTGGAAGCACGCATGGCGGTGCGCCTGCTAAACCGCACCACACGCAAACTGAGCCTGACCGATGAGGGGCTGGTGGCCTTCGAGCGCTGGCGGCAGATTCTGGATGACCTGGACGAGGTGGAAAGCGCCATGGCCCAGCGCCGCGGCAAGCCCACCGGCACCCTGCGCCTGACGGCGCCGTTGTCGCTCGGCCAGCGGCATGTGTTGCCGATCCTCGACCAGTACCTCAAGCAATGGCCGGAACTGCGTGCAGATATTCGCTTCACCGACCGTTTCGTCGACCTGGTCGAGGAGGGCGTCGACGTTGCCGTGCGCATCGGTGCGCCAAAAGAAGATTCGCAGCTGTTGACCCGCACCGTAGCCTGGCAGCAGTTTGTCACCTGTACCTCGCCGGCCTATCTGCAAGCGCGTGGCGTACCCGAGGTCCCCGCCGACCTCTACGGGCACGACAAGATCGCCTTCCTCGCCGGCGAAAAGGCCATGCCCTGGCGCTTTCACAGCGAAGCGGGGCTGCACCTGTGCGAAGACCCCGGGCGGCTGAACATCGACAGCTCGGAAGCGATGCTGGACGGCGCCCGCGCAGGTTTCGGGCTGATTCACCTGCCCACCTACATCACCGGCGACGATTTGCGTGCGGGCACGCTGGTAGAAGTGCTCCAGGCCTACCGGCCACCGGCAGATCCGATCCGCATCGTCTACCCGAGCAAGCGCCACCTGTCGCCGCGGGTTCGCGGTTTCATCGACCTGCTGGTGGCCAGTTGGGAAGCGGGTGTGCCCTGGGAATACTGACTGGGTGGCCGGCAAACGGCTCTGGCGCGGCAACGTTCGCACGATTCGAGGGCGTTGCAGATAGCTGCCCCGCAGTTGTGGCGCTCAGTGTCCAGATATTTTTATGCGAATTAGCAGAAATGCTAGTAGCTAGATTGCTCCGGATCGCCCAAGATGTACCGTGCAGAGGTTGGTCGAACGACACAGCCGCTTCAACTTTCACTGAAAACGCACCAATCAGCATTGAGGATTCAGAGCATGTCCAACAGACAAACCGGTTCGGTTAAATGGTTCAACGACGAAAAGGGCTTCGGCTTCATCACCCCGGACGGCGGTGGCGACGACCTCTTCGTTCACTTCAAGGCCATTGAATCGGACGGTTTCAAGTCGCTGAAAGAAGGCCAGAAGGTTTCTTTCGTTGCTGAAAAAGGCCAGAAAGGCATGCAGGCTGCTCAGGTGCGTCCAGAGTAAGTCGGCTGTGTGTCGAATACGCTCAGGCGTGATCGACCACTGAGAAACGGAGCCCTCAATGGCTCCGTTTTTTTTTGCATGAAATCCGGGTTGCGGGGATTCACGCCTGCTGCAGGAACGGGTAGTCGGTATAGCCTTCAGGCCCATTGGCATAATCGAACTGCGGCCTATGCGCGTTCAGCGGCGCCTGTTCACGCAACCGCGCTACCAGGTCGGGGTTGGCAATGTAGCTGCGCCCGAATGCCACGGCATCGATCAGGCCGCGCCCGATCAGGTCTTCGCCTTTGGCGGCGGTGTAGGCGCCGGCAGCAATGATCACCCCCGGATAGGCGGCGCGGATGGCTTCACGGAACCCGTCACGCAGCGGCTTGCCACCGGCCCAGTCAGGCTCGGACAGGTGCAGGTAGGCGAGGTTGCGTTTGGCAAGCTCGCGGATCAGGTACAGGCCGGCAGCCTCCTGGTCCTCGCCATTGTCGACGCCATTGAAACCACCCAGCGGGAAGACGCGGATGCCGACGCGCTCGGCGCTCCAATTGGCGATTGCTGCGTCCACGGCTTCCAGCACGATGCGCGCGCGGTTCTCGACGCTGCCGCCGTAGCGGTCTTCGCGCTGGTTGGCGCTTGGGGTGAGAAACTGGTGCAGCAGGTAGCCGTGGGCAGCGTGCAGTTCGATGAAGTCGAAACCGGCTTCCCGGGCATTGGTCGCAGCCTGGCCAAAATCGGCGACGATGTCGGCAATTTCGCTCTCACTCAGAGCACGCGGCGCAGAAGTTTCGACACGCACCAGGTTGCCTTGCTGGTCACGCAAGGTGGTACGTGCTCCGGCCGGCACTGCCGAAGGAGCCACCGGCGCCTCGCCGCCAGGCTGCAGGGAGGTGTGTGAAACCCGCCCGGTGTGCCAGACCTGCACGGCACTGTGGCCGCCTTCGGCGTGAATGCCTGCGTTGATGCGCTGCCAGGCCGCAATCTGCTCGGCGCTGTGAATACCAGGCGAACCGGAATAGCCCTTGGCCTGGAAGGAAATCTGCGTGGCTTCGGTGATGATCAGCCCGGCGCTGGCGCGCTGGCGGTAATACTCGGCCATCATCGCGGTCGGCACGTCGCCCGGTTCAAGGCTGCGCAAGCGGGTGAGGGGCGCCATGAATACGCGGTTGGGCAGGGTGAGCGGGCCGATTTGCAGCGGTTGTAGCAGTTTCATTGCAGCTCCAGAGGTCAAAACCAATGGTGCGCACGATACCGAGGTGATTGGGGAAAGGGGGGACCGGGAGCCCGGCGTAGAGCTCCCCAATGGTTCTTGAACGTTGTCTGGAGGGGCTTTTCGCGGGTAAGCGCCACAGGGATCGCGTGGGGGCTCACAGGTGCCTGCCATAACATTTGCAGCGCCTGAGAGATCAAGCGCCGCCCGCGCGGCGCTTCGCAGCACAAGGCTGCTCCATCTGTTTCGGGCCAGTTACTCCTGAGGTCGAGGCACTCGGCCCCTTGGCGCCCGCCTTGATATCGAGTTGGAACGACGAGGCGGTCGCGCACGATTGGCACAGGCCTCACTGGTTCGGTACAGCATTGGCGGCAGCGATACCCCGTGCTGCTGGGCCAGGCGCCAGTGCCCGATACGCCATGGGCGATAAGCAATTCAGATCGGACAACCTGACATTTTTGCCAGTAGCAGGTTGCAGCGTGATCGCCGATGATCCTGAACATGAAACTCTGGAGCGCCAGCATCATGCCGGCAACACAACGGGAACTCTATTTCTACCAAGGCAGGCGTATGTCTACCACCATTGGAGGCGCAAGCGCACGCGTGGTCTGGGGCGCTTCGATCGCGTGCGCACAGTTGAACATCCATGATCCGATCATTTCAGTGCTGCAATGTGACCAAGCAAATACGGTCATGAAAAACGGCCGAACGGCCTATTTTCAGATTTACACCCCTTACGGGTTTTCAAAATCACAAGAACCGACGACGTTGGTAACATTCGTGGGCCAGCGTCGCGACAAGGCAACGGGGAATTATCCTCTTGGCAACGGGCAGCGTGATTTTAATCCGCGCACGATGCGCTTCAATCAGCCGGACGCGCTGTCTCCATTTGGGAAGGGCGGGATCAATGGATATAGCTATTGCCAATCTGATCCCGTGAATCGAAATGATCCTGGCGGACGGTTCTGGGAGCGAATTAGAAATTTTCTAACTCGAACTTTCGGACGTCGCGCTCAACCACAGGATGTCGATGTGGAAATGAACCCTTTGCGACCCTCCGCCCCCACTCTGGATCAGCAGTCAGAGCCCCTGCCCAGCCAAGCTACCAGGCAGATAGCTGCATCAAGCACTGAGGCAACCTCTACTCATTCCTCTCTTGCAGGCAGTGGCAGCACTTCAAGCCCCGCTACAGTGCGCACGGCAGGCGTCGAATCTTCATCCCGGATAATGTCGGCCGAAACCAGAAAATTCCTGCTGAAGCTACCGGTTGCTTATGCAACGCAATACGTAGTTCAAATTACCGCTGCAGAAGCTTTGGGGAATAGTCCTGCCGCCCGTGGAGTGGCGGCAGTATTTGGTGTAACAGCGGGAGTCGGTTTGGTTTATGTACTGAATAGAAAATATATGCATGACGCTTTCTATTACGCCAGAAATCTTGTAAGGCGCTAATGAGCCTGATTCGAACGTTTTGAATCGACTCAAGTGTGCTCGTTAGAATGGGTTGTGAACTTGGGGGGGCGAGAGCTGAGCCAACAACTATAAATCGTCTTAACGAGCACAATGGAAAGGTTCGCCAATCCGTTCAAGCGCGTCTTTCAGGCTCAGGGAACGCTTCATTAGCAGAGACAGCATGGCCATGGCATCTGAATACCCCCTTGCTACCACTGCCTCAACCTGATCACCAACGCATTGCAACGCAATGAAGTCGCCTTCCTCCGGCTCACCGACAAATTCAATACGATCCCAGTCCCGCGCATCCCCCAGCACTTCGTAAGTGCGCCCATGCTGGTATGTCCAGAAGAACGGCACATCGGCGTAGCGGCGCTGCTCGCCGAGCATATTGGCGGCGGCGATCACCCCGTGCTGCTGGGCCAGGCGCCAGTGCTCGATGCGCACCGGCCGCCCCGCAAGCGGGAAGGTCACGATGTCCCCTGCGGCCCACAGACCGTCGGCGGCGCGCATTTCGGTATCTACCCGCAGCGATTTGTCTTCGGTCAGGGGCACGCCCTGGAGGAAGCCGGTGGCCGGCTTTACCCCGGTGCCCAGTAGCACCAGTGACGTTTGCAACCGTTCACCGTTGCTCAGCAACACGGCTTCCACCTTGTCTTGGCCCTCGATCCGCTCGACCTCGGTGGGGCCATGAAAGGTAACGCCTTTACGTTCGTGCAGCGCGCGGATGCTGCGGCCAATGCGCTCCCCCAACTGCCTGGCCAGGGGGATTTCATGGCGTGTGACCACGTGTACGTGTACGCCGTACTTACGCAGCGCCGAGGCGGCTTCCAGCCCGATGAAACCGTCGCCGACGATCACCACTGGCTGGCCAGGTTCGGCCGCGTCGAGCAACTGCGCGGCATCCTCCCTTGAGCGCAGGGTGAATACCCCAGGCAGGTCGACACCCGGAATGTCGGGGCGGATTGCTTTGCCACCTGTGGCCAGCAGGCAGGCGTCATAGTCGAACTGCTGGCCGTCGGCGAGGGTGAGTTGGCGTTTTTGGCTGTTCAGGGTGCGCACCTTGCCGTGCTTGCGTTCCAGATGGCCTTTGCGCAGGGCGTCGGCTTCGAGCAATGCGGGCACTTCGTCGGCGGGCATCTCCCCGGCAATCACGAATTTGCTCAGGGCGGTGCGGTCGTACGCTGGCTGGCGCTCCTGGTCGATCCACAGCAGCCGGCCCGCAAAGCCGTGGGACAGCAGGGTGGCAACTGCGGCGCTGCCGGCGGCACCGGCGCCGACCACGACGAAACAGCGGGCATCGCTGTGCCTGGGCGGCTCGATCACGGGCAGGGGTTGATCTTCGACCCAGACTTCGTCGCCCTTCACCCAGGCCTTGTAACGCCGCAGGTCAGCCAGGGCAGGTGGCTCGCAGACCACACCGTCGTCAACGGCGAACGCAGCTTTGTGCCAAGGGCACACCAGCAGGCCAGCGCAGACCACACCTTCATCGAGCGGGGCGCCCGCATGCGGACAGGTGGCCTGGTAGGCATGCACCTGGTCGCCTTGGCGGATCAGGATCAGTTCTTCGTTGCCGGCTTGTACGCGTAGGGGACGGTGTTGATCGAGCTGGGCCAGGCGGGCGACGGCGTGCTGGGTCATCGGGCTTCTCCAAAGGGGGCCTTTGCAACCATTTGACGCCTGGGGTCGGGAGTAAGTGCACCTATCTGACGATCGGAGTGGTGTATGTGCAACTGGCATTTTTATCAGTTTCAGTATGCCCCGCGTTTGCCCATCCTTTCACTGAGCGCCGCTATCAGGAGCCGGCATGCTACTCACAGTGGATATACAACAGTCGGTAATGGGCGCCACGCCTCACACTGCGTATGGGTTCAACCCGCGGAGCAACGCTGCTTTGGGCTTTGTCGGCGAGTGGCGAGACATTGCCACGGGGGGCTATCTGCCTGGAAATGGCCAGCGCTTGTATCGTTCGAATTTGATGAGATTCTGCAGCGCTGACTCATTTAGCCCCTTTGGTAAAGGAGGACTGAACAGCTATGCCTACTGTCAGGACGACCCCGTAAACCATGTCGACAGAAGCGGTCATGATTTTGTGCGTACCCTGCAGCAGTTCTTCAGTGGCTTCACTGGGTTGATAAACACCGGCATGTCAGGGCTCAAGGTTGCTACACCCATTATCAAAAGGTCAGTTCATGCCGCGCAGTTGAACATGACAGCAGAGCAGTACCTCGCCTTTCCCACGCGTATTCCCGAATACCCTAAGCTGGCTCGCGCCGGCAATTCAATTGCAACGGTATCGGGGGTGGCCAGTGTGATCCTGGGCACGCCAACCGGAATCGTAGCGGCTTGGCAAGCGCAATCGTCATTGTCTTCGATGTTTTCGTCGGGGACGCGGCTGGGAACTGGTGCATCGGGCATGACAGGGCGGGCGATGCAGGCCTGGAGTTCCTCGAAGCGTACACTCGCAGACATCTCGCAGTACAACATCAGCTACGCGCAGATTGCGAGTGAGGTGGCGCAGGAAATGTTCGGTGTGAATATGCTACGCGGAAGGGAATCGGGCATTGTTCGCATTGAACTGCCCGATGAAATGCGCAACCTCCGGAACATGCCGGCAACTAAAGAGCTGTTGGAGGTAATGGTCAGCACCGTTTAGCGACAATGTCAGGCTGACGAGCGGCGGGGATGGTTCTTTTATGTGGCCTGGGCGGACCTCTTCGCGGGTAAATCGAATCGCGCACCGCCGCTCCGATTTACCCCCGAATGAGTTCAACTGGCTTTAGCAGAACTCAACGCACCCGCACGGGTGATGCGCAAGGCCACCAGGCTACCGACCACGATCAGCGCCGCCAGCGAGTACAGCGCGGCATCGGTGGAACCGGTCTGGTCCTTGATGAACCCCACCAGGTACGGGCTGAGGAAGCCCGCCATCTGGCCCACCGAGTTGATGATCGCCAGGCCCGCCACCGCTGCACCGGCGCTGAGCAGCGCAGTGGGCATCGGCCAGAACATCGGCAGGCCGGTAAGGGCACCCATGGTGGCGATCGACAGGCCGAGGATGGCGATGGCAGGGTTGCCGGCGAAGTTGACCGCAATCAGCAGGCCGATGGCACCCATCAGCATCGGCACCACCAGGTGCCAGCGCCGCTCGTTGCGCAGGTCAGCCGAGCGCCCGCAGAGGATCATGAACACACCGGCCAGCAGGTACGGGATGGCGCTGAGCCAGCCGATCAGCAGCGGGTTGTCGAAGCCCATGCTCTTGATGATCGAGGGCAGCCAGAAGTTGATCGCGTATACGCCGCTCTGGATGCAGAAGTAGACGAAACCGAAGGCCCAGATCAGCGGGTTGGTCAGCACGGCCAGCACGCGGTCACCGCTGGTGCCGGGCTTGCCGGCGGCATCGGCCTCCAGGTCGCTGGCGATCATCTGGCGTTCTGCCGGGCTCAGCCAGGCGGCTTTCTGGTAGCCGTCGCTGAGCAGGAACACGGCCAGCACGCCAAGGGCAACGGTGGGCAGGCCCTGGATCAGGAACATCCATTGCCAGCCGGCCAGGCCGTGCTGGCCTGCAGCGAAGTGCTGCAGGATCCAGCCCGAGAACGGCCCGCCAAGCAGGCCGGACACCGGGATCGCCGACATGAACAGGGCCATGATGCGACCACGGCGGGCAGCCGGGAACCAGCGCGAAAGGTACAGCACCACGCCCGGGAAGAAGCCGGCTTCGGCAGCGCCGGTGAGCAGCCGCAGGGTGTAGAACTCGGTGGGCGTGGTGACGAACAGCAGGCAGGTGGAGAGGCTGCCCCAGGCGATCATCATCAGCGCAATCCAGCGCCGCGGTCCGAAGCGGTTGAGCGCCAGGTTGCTCGGCAAGCCGCAGAGCACGTAGCCGATGAAGAAGATGCCGGCCCCCAGGCCGTACACCGTTTCGCTGAACTTCAGCGCGTCGAGCATCTGCAGCTTGGCAAAGCCGACGTTGACGCGGTCAAGGTAGTTGAACAGGTAGCAGATGAAAATGAACGGAATCAGCCGCAGGGTGATGCGCCGGTACAGCGCGTTGCGGGTGGAGTCCGTGCCTTGGTCAGGGGCGGGGCTGTGTGCCATGATCGGGTTCTCTGTTGTTATGGTTGTCGCCGCGTCGCCTGTTTCGGCGCTCGCCCTGACGAGTCTCGGGGACGGCGGCGTACCTGTCTTTGTGCTTTTGCACAGCGCTTGGGCCAGCCTGCTGTGCCCGGGCCCAAAAGCCTAACACCCCTAAGGACCCTGCAATGTTCGAACTCGACCATGACCTGGCACAGGATATCGTTGACCGGGCCATGGCGATCTTGCCGTGCAACGTCAACGTGATGGACAGCCAGGGCTTGATCCTGGGCAGTGGCGAACCGGAGCGCATCAACACCCGCCATGAAGGCGCGCAACTGGTGTTGGCCAACGGCAGGATCGTCGAGCTGGACAGCGACGCGGCCAAATGCCTGAAGGGCGTGCAGCCGGGGGTGAACCTGCCGCTGATGCTCGATGGCCGGCTGATGGGTGTACTGGGCCTGACTGGTGAGCCGCAACAGGTGCGTACCTATGGCGAGCTGGTGCGCATGACCGCTGAAATGCTGCTGGCCCAGCGCCATTTGCAGGCCGACCAGCAATGGCGTCGGCAGCGCTGTGACGACCTGCTGGCGCTGTTGCTCGGCGGCAGCGGCGACTCCCCACGGCTGCTCGATGAAGCCCGGCAACTGGGCCTGAAACCCCAGTTGCCGCGGGTACCGTGCCTTTTTGAACTGGCCTCGGGCCCTGCCGCCGAGGCGCTGTCGGCATGGTTGATGAGCCGTTACCCGGACAGTTGGTGTGTCAGCCCGGCTCGCCAGTCGTTGCTGTGGTGTCGCCCGGCCGGCGCGGCGCTGGACGAGCCCCGCCTGCTCGAGCGCCTGCAACGCCATGGCTGGGAAGTGGAGCGGCTCGCCGTGGGCAGTGCTGCGCAGAGCCTGGAGAAACTGCGCCGAGGTTATCGCCGGGTGCGTGACTTGCTGGCATACGGGCGCGAGGTACTGCCCGGCGAACGGTTGCTCAGCCTGCAGCGCTACCGGTTGCCGGCCATGTTGTGGCGGCACCGCAACGATGATGCGCTAGATGAGCTGCTGGAACCGTTGCAGCGCATCCGCGCCAAGGACGGCAGCGGCCAGTTGCTGACCACCCTGCGCACCTGGTGCGCGCATGACGGCCAGAGCCAGGCGTGTGCCGATGCCCTTGGCATACATCGCAACAGCCTGCGTTACCGGCTGGAGCGGATTGCCGAACTGGGCGAGGTTGATCCGTTGCGCATGGAAGGGATGCTCAGCTTGTATCTGGGGTTGCAGTTGTTGCCGGCTGGGTGATGGGGTGAGCTGCGGCGGGCGTCGGCGGCAGCTGGCCTGCCGCAAATAGCCCCGAAGCAGGCACAAATGCATCTGCCCAAACAACCCGTCCCGCGTTTTGTGCATTTGACCGAGGCCCCCCAGGCGCACAACTGTCAGCATGCCGCTCATCAGGACAGGAGAATCCCCATGAAAATCGTCATTGCCCCCGACTCGTTCAAGGACAGCCTCGACGCTGCCGGTGTCGCCCGCGCCATCGCCGCCGGCCTGGCCGAGGCCTGGCCGCAGGCCGAGCTGGTCGAGTGCCCGATGGCCGATGGCGGGGAAGGCACCATGGAGGCGATCCTTGCTGCCAGCCACGGCGAACTGCGCCGCCAGGCCGTACGCGGCCCGCAGGGGCAAAGTGTCGAAGCCGGCTGGGGCTGGTTGCCGCAAAGCCGCACGGCAATCATCGAAATGGCCCAGGCCAGTGGCCTGCAGCTGGTGCCAACCAGCCAGCGCGACGCCTGCCGCAGCAGCACCTGGGGCACCGGCGAGCTGATTGCCGCCGCCCTGGCCGCCGGCGCGCAGCGGGTGGTGCTGGCCATCGGCGGCAGCGCCACCAACGATGCCGGCAGCGGCATGTTGCGGGCGCTGGGCTTGCGCCTGCTGGATGCCGAAGGGCAAACGCTGGAAGAGGGCGGCCTGGCCTTGGCCAGGCTGGCCCGCATCGATGCCAGCGACCTCGACCCGCGCCTGGCCGAGGTGCAGTTTGAAGTGGCTGCCGACGTCGATAACCCGCTGTGTGGGGCCAATGGTGCATCGGCCATTTTCGGCCCACAGAAGGGTGCGAATCCGCAGCAGGTTGATGCGCTCGACCATGCCCTGGGGCATTTTGCCGACCATTGTGCGCAGCTGCTGGGCGAGGATATGCGTGACTACCCTGGCTGCGGTGCTGCCGGCGGCATGGGTTTTGCGGCCCGGGCATTCATGGGTGCACAGTTCCGCCCGGGGGTAGAGGTAGTGGCTGAACTGGCCGGTCTCGATGCGCTGGTACAAGGCGCTGATCTGGTGGTGACTGGCGAAGGGCGCTTCGATGCGCAGACCTTGCGCGGCAAGACGCCAATGGGGGTAGCCCGGGTTGCCAAGCGCCATGGTGTGCCGGTGGTGGTACTGGCCGGGACCTTGGGTAAGGGCTATCAGGCCCTGTATGCCCATGGGATAGATGCGGCCTTTGCCCTGGCAAGTGGGCCGATGAGCCTGGAGCACGCGTGTGCCAATGCTGGGGAGCTGTTGCAGGCACGGGCTTGTGATATCGGGCGGTTGTGGCGTTGTTCGAAGCGGGTCTGAAGGTATTGCCCCGGTGGGGTAGCGCAGGCCATGTGGGGGGTGGCCTCTGGGAGGTTGCATCAGGGCTGACAGGTGTATGCCTTGGTATATTCAGCGCCTGTGAGATCGAGCGCCGCGCGGGCGGCGCTCGATCTGAGGGTGTCAGAAATTTTGTGTTCGGGCATAACATGAGTAAGAGGTGCATGTATGCCAACCAAAAAAAAACCGCTCCGAGAGTTACCAAAGGTTCCGCAAGAGCTGCTGGAACAGTTTTCCGCTGTTCCGCTGATGACCGCAGAAGCCATCGAAGAGGCCTCTGCGGCATTCAAGAAGGCGCTGATAGAGCGAGCCTTGAATGCCGAACTGGGTCATCACCTGGGCTATCCACCGGGCGCGCAGCGCCCGGAGGATGAAACAAACCAGCGAAATGGGAAGAGCGGCAAAACGGTACTCACTGGTGATGGCCCGCTAAGGCTGGATATCCCTCGTGACCGGGATGGCAGCTTTTCGCCCATTTTGATCCCCAAACATGAGCGCCGTTACACCGGTTTTGACGACAAGATCATCGCCATGTATGCCCGCGGTATGACGGTCAGAGAAATCCGTGCCTTTCTCTCCGAGCAGTATGGAACAGAGGTCTCGCCCGACTTCATCAGTTCCGTGACCGACGAGGTCATGGAGGAGATTGGCGCGTGGCAACAGCGGCCTCTGGAACCGATGTATCCGGTCATTTTCTTTGATGCTCTGCGGGTCAAAATTCGCGAAGAAGGCTTGGTTCGCAATAAAGCGATCTACTTGGCACTGGGCGTTTTGCCAGATGGAACGCGCGATATTCTTGGCATCTGGATTGAGAACACCGAAGGTGCGAAGTTCTGGATGAAGGTGTTCAATGACCTCAGGACGCGCGGCGTCGAGGATGTGCTGATTGCCGTAACCGACGGCCTCAAAGGCATGCCGGAAGCGCTCAGTGCAGTATTTCCGGAGACGACACTGCAGACCTGCATCGTCCACCTGATCCGCAACAGCCTCGCTTATGCGGCCTGGGACAAGCGTCGAGCCTTGGCCAAGGCTCTCAAACCGATCTATCAGGCCATCAACGCCCAGGCGGCTGAACAGGCACTGGATGAGTTTGAAAGCGGGCCTTGGGGCACGCAATATCCAACAGTGGTGACTGCCTGGCGACGGGCGTGGGATCGAGTGATTCCGTTCTTTGCTTTCCCACCGGCCATCCGGAAGGTGATCTACACCACCAATGCCATCGAGAGTATCAACGCTCAGCTACGCAAGATCATCAAAACCCGCGGTCACTTCCCGAACGACGACGCGGCGACCAAACTGATCTGGCTGGGGCTGCGCAACATCACAGCGAACTGGGGGTCAGCGGCGCATGACTGGAAAAGTGCGATGAATCAATTTGCGATTCTGTACGGAGATCGGTTCATCAGGCCAACCTGGTGAAATCAAGGCCTGCCGTGCGGCAGGCCGTTACCGGCCCGCACACAAAAAACCTGACACTCCCCTCGATCTCCCTGGCGCTACAAATGCAGCGGCAGGCACCTGTCAGCCCTGATGCGATCCCTGCTGGCCCAACCTGCCACCAATAACCTCAAGACTCTCCAAACATGGCAATAAAGTTGGCCAGCGCTGGCGATGCATTCTGCCCGCTCCATTTCATGTACAACCCAAGCCCTGGCACAGGCTGGTCACCGATAACCCGGATCGGCCGAAACTGCACACGTTCGCCAGGCGTGGAACTGGCAAACGAAGCCGGCACCAGTGCCACGCCAAACCCACAGGCCACCAAGCCAAGCAGCGTGTGAATCTGCGCAGCCTCCTGCACCACCTTGGGGTAAAAACCCGCCGCTTCGCACAACGCGATCAACTGCGCGTGATAGCCACCGCCAAGGTTTTGCGGGGTGAACACGAAATCCTCATCGGCAAACCCGCGCAGGTCCACGTCGTATTCCTGGGCCTTCGCATGACGGGCGGGCAACGCCATGACGATCTGCTCGTCAAGCAGCAGTCGCGACTCAAGGGTTCCGGCCGGCAGCGGCAACCTGCGCATGAAGCCGACATCTGCCTCGCCGGCCAGCAGCGCCTTGGCCTGTGAGGCCGACGGCATCTCGCGGATGGTCAGTTGCACGTTCGGGTAGGTCTCGCGGTAGCGGCGCAAACTGTTGAGCAGCGAGTCGTAGTAGGCGATGGAAATGGCAGTGATGGCGAGCTTGCCGCTGACCCCGGCAGACACATTGCGGGCGTACTCGATGCCCTGTTCCAACTCGGCCAACGTGCGGTAAGCCGTGTCGAGAAATGCCGTGCCGGCGGCGGTCAGGTGCACCCCGCGCTTGTTGCGCAGGAACAGCTTGAACCCGAGCTTTTCCTCAAGTCGACCAATCGCCTGGCTCAGTGGCGGTTGCGCCATGTGCAGGCGCTCGGCCGCCTTGTGAAAGTGCAGCTCTTCGGCCACGGCAATGAACTGCCGCAGCAAACGTGTCTCGATCATCCAGCATTCCTTCAGTAAAGCTGACCCGGCGGTGATATCTTTCAGATATCAAACTTGCATGCTTTTAATATTAAGCCATTGATTTTTTTGTTGATATCTTAAAAAGGAGATTTGAAGGTACCCAGCAAATGCCCGTTACAGACCCTTTCCACGACAAAGTTGCGGTGATCACCGGCGCTGCACAGGGCCTGGGCTTGTCCTATGCCATGGCACTGGCCGAACGGGGCGCTAGGGTGGTGATCAGTGACCTGGGCACCGATCGTTCCGGGCAGGGGCAGGATACCTGGGCCCTGGATCACGCGCTGGCGGCCATGCGGGCCAAGGGCTTCGCGGTTGTCGGTCACACCGGCCGGCTGGAAAACGAAGACGCATGCAAACAACTGGTCGAGCTGGCCATCGAGCATTTCGGTGCACTGGATATCCTGATCCATAACGCCGGCTGGGTCGATTACCAGCGCATCGAGGCGCAGGATGACGCTTTTCTGCAGCGCGCGCTGGGCATCAACGTACAGGCACCCGTGTGGCTGGCCAAGCATGCCTGGGCCCACCTGAAGCGTTCCACGGCCCCGCGCGTGGTGCTGACCACCTCGGACCGTGCCATGTACCAGCGCTATGCGCAGCCCGGCCTGGTGGCCTACGCTGCCGGCAAGATGGCCCAGGTCGGCATCATGAATGCCCTGAGCATGGAGGGCCAGGAGCACGGCATCCTGGTCAATGCCATTTCACCCGTGGCCAAGACTCGCATGTGGGGCATTACCCAACCCCCGGAGGAGCTGAAACCCGAGTGGGTCACGCCCGGGGTGCTGTACCTGGCCAGCGCGCTGTGCCATGACACCGGCTACATCCTGCGCGCCAGCAATGGCCAGTTCACCGCCACACGCTTCAACGAGAACAGCGGCGTCAGCTACCCTCGGGACCTCGGCCGTGTGCAGGCGGGCAACCTGGCCGAGGTGGCCGAACGCTGGAACCGCATCAAGGAATGCAACTATGTGCCAGTCAAGGTCGCCAATACCCGCGCCGACCTGGGCGAAAGCCTGGTGTGGGACGAGCACAGCAGCACTTTGTACTTCGTTGATATTTCTGGCGGGCGGATCAACCGGTTGGCGGCCGACGGCGAAGTCGAGAGCCTGTACGAGTCCGCCGCACGCATCGGCGCCCTGGCGTTGACCGACCACGGCAACCTGATTTTCACCGAGGATGCCAGCGTGGGCATCTTCAATGTGCCGTCGCGCACGGTGAGCCAGCATTCGGCGGCGGTGCATCCCCGCCCGACCTACCGTTTCAACGATGGCGCATGCGACCCGCAAGGGCGTTTCGTGACTGGCTTGATGGACGAAACCCCCAGCGGCAAAAGCGGGGCGTTGTTTCGCTTTGACGGGCAGTTGTGCGATCAGGTGATCCACGACGACATGGCGTTGCCCACCGGTATTGCCTGGTCGCAGGACGGCCGCACGGTGTACTTCGTCGATTCGGCGGCGCGCGCAATCTATTGCGCCGACTACCTGGCCGAAGGGCGGCTGGGCGCCGTCACGCTGTTTGCCGAAACCCCTGCCGAGCTGGGGCGCCCGGACGGGCTCGCCCTGGATCGCGAAGGCGGCCTGTGGGTGTGCCAGTACCATGGCAGTTGCCTGCTGCGCTATGACCGCCAAGGCCACCTGACCGACCAGGTGCTGATGCCGGTGCCATGCCCCACCAGTTGCTGCTTCGGCGGCCCGGGGCTTAATACCTTGTACATCAGCACCGCGCGCTACGACATGAGTGCCGAAGACCTGCACCATTATCCGGACGCCGGCGACCTCTACGCTATCCGCCCGGAAATCGGCGGCGTCGCCCGACACTGCTTCAAGGAATAAGCACCTGGGCCTGACTGGCCGGTAACACGGCCAGTTCACCAAAGCGTTGCGCCGAATCGATATAGCGCAGCGCAGACTTTGCGTCTTTCCAGCCCACATAGCTCATCAGCGACTTCAATTCCCACCCATTGGCCGTGGCCCAGGTGGCAAAGCCACGGCGCAGCGAGTGGCCGGTGTACAGCGCTGCCGGCACCCCGGCGCGCTCCAGCATGCGCCGCAGCAGGCCGACCAGGCTGTTGCTGTTGAGTGCGCTGTCGCCGAGGTTGCCCCAGCGGTCTAGCTTGCGGAACACCGGCCCGTGGGCAATGCCGGCGACCTCCAGCCACTGCAGGTAGGCAGTGACCGGGCACAGGGCCTTGAGGGCAGGGGTGCGGTGCTGCACGCCCAGGGCCTCGCGGTCACCCTTGCTGCGTGGCAGGAACAGGGTGATGCCGACACCCGCTTCGGCCTGGATGTGTTCGATGCGCAGACGCGCCAGTTCATCGCCGCGAAAACCGCGCCAGAAGCCCAGCAACAGCAGCGCACTGTCGCGACGGGCGCGGCGCAGGGCGGCCAGGTCGTGATGCTCACGGGCCTCACGGGCTTCCTCTTCAAAGCAGGCCACGGCGGTTTGCAGGTGCTGCAGCAACAGCGGGGCTGCCTGTTTTGGCGGTGTCGGGTGCAGGGTGCGGATGCCACGCAGCACCTGACGCACCAGCGGCGCCTTGGTCGGATCGGGAAAGCCCTGGGCGACGTGCCATTGGCTGAGCGCGGCCAGGCGCTGGCGCAGGGTGCTGACGGCATGCTGGTCAGCGTGGTCGGCCAGGTAGCGGGCAATGCTTTCAGCGGTGGCCGGAAGGAAGCCGCCCCAGTGGGTTTCGAAGTGTTCGATGGCAGCCTGGTAGCTGCGCCGGGTATTGTCACGGGTGGCGGCGCGCAGGTAGCGCTCGATATCGGTCATGGTGCGGGTGTCGGTGGGTGATGGGCACACCATACCCGGTATCAGGGCGCAATGCATGCCAACGGGGTCGCGCAGGCAGGCTCAGGGCCGCAGCGCTGCGTCCATCATCTGCTGCAGCGGCGCATAGTCCGCCTGGCTGACGGGGACCAGGCCGCTGGCATCCTGCGAAGCAACGAACGCCGCCAGCGCCTGCGGGTCATCGAGCATGGCACTGCGAATACGGCTTCTCAGCGCCGGACACAGGCTGGCACTGAACACATACGGGTCGTAGTAGATTGGCCGTGACCGCCATTGTGCCTTGAGCTGCGCCGGTGCAATGGCGTGCTGGGCGAGGTACGCGTCGGTGCGCTCGCTGGCGACGAACGCGGCATCGACCCGGCCTTCCAGCAAGGCTTGCAGTGCATTGTCGTGGTTGCCGGCATACACCAGCGCACCAAAAAACTGCGACAGTGGCATGCCCACCCGTTCGGCGAACTCGACGCTGGGCACCAGGCTGCCGGAAGTGCTGGCCGGGTCGGTCAGCGCCACACGCTTGCCGCGCAGCGCCTCGATGCCATCAGGGCTTGCACCCCGGGTCAGCAGCAGCGCCTGGTAATGATTGCCCGCCGGGGTGTAGGGGCCAGCGCTCAAGGTGAGGGTGGCAAACGGCTCGATGCGCGGATCGCGGCGGTGGGCCAGCACGTACGAGGCGGGGCCGAGGCGGGCGATGTCCGCTCCACCCGAGACGATGGCATCGACCACGCTTTCGTAGGAGCTCGCGATCACCAGCTCCACTGGCACCCCCGCCGCCACGCTCAGGCGCTGCAGCAGCGACTGATGCTCGCGGATCATCTGTTCGGCGCTTTTGATCGGGATCACCACCAGGCGCAGGCTGCGTGGCGTACAGTCCGCCGGCGCACCATTGCCAGGGGGGATGCCGAGCAGGTTGACCAGCAGCAACCCGGCCAGGGTTTTCAATACGCGCATGCCTTGTCCTCGACGCCGTTGAAAGGCGGGTATTCGCGCAACTGCGCCAGCGACAGCGGCCGGCTGAAGTGGTAGCCCTGGGCAATATCGCAGCCCGCCAGTTTCAGGCACACCACCTGTTCACGGGTTTCCACGCCCTCGGCCACCACTTCCAGCCCCAGGCGCTTGGCCAGGATGATGGTGGAGGACACGATCGGGCTGTCGTCATGGCTGTTGGACAGCGGCGCGATCAGCGAGCGGTCGATCTTCAGCTTGCTCAGTGGCAGTGAGTGCAGGTGGGCGAAGCCTGCGTAGCCGCGGCCAAAATCGTCCAGGCTGATACCCAGGCCGGCGTTGCGCAAGGTATGCAGGTGCGTCACTGCCGTGCCTTCGGCGTCAAGGATAGTGGTTTCGGTGATTTCCAGCTCCAGCCGATGGGGCGCGAGGCCATGCTGCAGCAACTTGCGCAGTAGCCGCGCGGCGAAGTCGGCCTGGCGCAGCTGCAGGGCGGAAACATTCACTGCCAGCCGCGTCTCCCGGCCCTGGGCATCCCAGCTGGACAACGCCTCACAGGCCAGGCGCAACACCTCCCAGCCCAGCTCGACAATGAAGCCGCTGCGTTCGGCCAGGTCGATGAAACGGTCCGGGTACAGCAGCCCGAATTCGGGGTGGTCCCAACGCACAAGCGCTTCGTAGCCCAGCACTTGCTGAGTATCCAGGCGTATCTGCGGCTGGTAGTGCAGCACGAACTGGCGCTCGGCCAAGGCGCTGCCAAAGGCCTGCTCCAGGGTGAACGCCTGAATGTCAGCCAGGTTCAGCGAGGGGTCGAAGAAGCGATACTGCGCGCGCCCGGCCTGCTTGGCCGAGTACATGGCGGCATCGGCGGTACGGATCAGGCTGTCGATGTCCTGGCCATCGCGCGGGCAGATGCTTACGCCCACACTGGGGCTGGTGTTGACCTCCTTGCCGTCCAGGGCGTAGGTGGCCGACAGCTTCTGGACCAGTTCACGAACCCAGCCATTGATCTGTTCTTCACTGCGCTCGCCGGCAAGCAGCACCACGAACTCGTCGCCGCCAAAGCGCGAAGCCTCGTCGCCAGGCTCCAGCAGGCGCTGGATACGCCCGGCCACGGCCTGCAGCAGCAAGTCGCCGATCTTGTGCCCAAGCGAGTCGTTGATCGACTTGAAGCGGTCCATGTCGATGAACAGGATCGCCATCAGCCGGCGCTTGCCGCGCTGCCTGGTCAGCGCCAGGCCGGCCACTTCGACGAACTGGCGGCGGTTGTGCAGGCCGCTGAGGTGGTCGGTGGCGGCGGCGTGGCTGCTGCGCCGGTGTTCGTCCTCCAGGCGGCCGATCAATTGCTGGTTGACCTGCTGGGCATGTTCCAGCGCGCTGAAGGCCTCCTGGCGCTTGCGCAACAGGCGCAAGGTCCACAGCAGGCTGGCGAGGATCATCAGGGTCATGCTGAGGTTCAGCCAGAACTGCCGGGAATAGGCCAGGGTCGAGGCCGCCAGGATTTCATCCTGGCGCTGGCTGACCACCACGCTGAAGCCCCGTTCAGGGACGCGCCGGTACAGGCTCTGGTACGCCTCGCCAGCTGCGTATTGGGCCAGCAAGCCCGCTTCGTTGCCGCTGTTCGGTAGCTCGGGCTGCAGCGTATCGCCCGCCACCACCACGCCACTGGTGTCGATGCGCAACCGCTCCAGGCCGTCATCCTGCAGCAGCCGTACCAGGCCACTGCTGCCCAGGTCGATGTGTTGGAACAGCACCGCCAGGTAGCCGATGTCCAGCTGGACCACCAGGATATGGTCGATTTCGCGCCCGGTCAGGTCGGTCAGTGGCAGCACAAAGGGCAGGCGCCAGTCAGGCAGGGCGGCTGGCGGGCGGGCGGCTTGAACGCTGGGCAGGAAAGGTTTGAAACCATAGCGGGCAATGTGTTGCTGCAACTGCCGCAACCAGTCTTCGGGCAGCCCGCGGGCCTCGTCGGCATGGCTTGCCGACAGCAGCCGGCCTTGCCGGTCGTACAGGCTCATGCGCTTGAACACCGGGTCTTCGGCGAGTATCCGCGCCAGGCTGAAGTTGCCCTGGCGCAGCATCTTCATGTCGTCCTGGGTGACCCGGCCCACGGCCTGGGCGCGGTCGACAAGCTGGCGCAGGCTTTCGCCGACGATACTGGCCAGGTTCAGGTGCTCGGCGGCCTTGGCCGACAGCGCATCTTGCCGAGCGGCAGCTTTTTGCGTGACGTGCAGCCCCCAGAGGAAGGCCAGGGTCGCTGCACAGAGCATCAGGATCAGCAGCCGCAGAAGGCTGGCGGAGGAAAGCGAACGGCGAATCACTGCTGATAGTTCCCGACCCTGGGTGATGTTTGAAAAATACGACAGTCAGATGACAGCCTAATGACTAGTGGCCAATAGCCTCTAAGGTTTTCCCCGGTCAGCTACTGGTGTCTGCAAGCGCGCGGTTTCTTCCTCGATATAACTCATCAACGCGCTGACCTCGGCATCGCCCAGGCGCATGTTGGGCATGGCCAGGCGGTTGTACTGCTTATACAGCAGCATGGCCAAGGGGTCTTTTTCGGCCAGCATCTGGTCGGGCTCTTTCAGCCAGCGGGTCAGCCAGTTGGCATCACGCTGGCGGGTCACGCCCAACAGGTCGGGGCCGATACCGGGTTGCCCGGGTTCGCTGCGGCCCAGGGTGTGGCAGGACGAGCAGCGTGTGCGGAAGATCTGCTCGCCACTGCTGGGCGGGCGTATCACGGGGGCCTGGGCATAGTCGTTGTGCATGGCGCTGGCCTGCTTCCAGTTGTGCAGGCTGTTGCCCAGGCGGTCGGCGAGGATGTACGGGCTCTCGAAGGGCGAGGCCTTCATCCAGCGGCCGGTGGCCTGGTTGCCGATGATCAGGCTCAGGTTGTGGTCCTTGGAACGGCCGTTTTCCAGGCCGTCGATCCACAGCCCAAGGCTGCGGCGCAATTTTTCGATATCGTCGGGTTCACCGGTGAGCAGCGTCCAGCCCGGGCCAATGCCGAACTTTTCGGCGTAGCGCTTGAGGGTGGCGGGAGTGTCGTTGTAGGGGTCGATGCTGATGGAATAGAGGAAGATGTCCTTGCCGATGCGGTCCCCCAGTATTTTCTGCACCTGCCGCAGGCGGGCGGTTTCCACCGGGCAGGAATCGGTGCAGCCGGTGAAGATGAAGTTGATGGCCACCACCTTGTCCTTGATCAGGTCGTCGAAGAAATGCACCTTTTCGCCGTCCTGGGTCAGCAGCGGGATGTTGGGGAAGTAGTCCGCCCCCCAGGGGGTGGCGGCTTCATCGGCCACCGGTTGTTGCGGCTGCAATGGCCAGAATGGAAGGCTGGCGGCGAACAGCGCGAGCACCAGCAGGAAACGCCATGTGCCGGGCATGATGCGGTCCTCTTTGTGGGGATGCTGCACACAATCTTTGCAGGAGCAGCCTTGTGCTGCGAAGCGGCCATTACCGACGTGGCGGCTGCCTGCACCGGCCTCTTCGCAGCACAAGGCTGCTCCTACAGTCGTTACCATTGCCCTGCTACTTGATGCTGATCGGCACTGTCACGCTCTGGCCCAGGGTCGACTTCACGGTCACCGTTGCCGGCGTGGCCGGGCCGTTGCCGGTGGTGGTTACCGACAAGCGCCAGCGGGCACCGCTGGTGGCGGCGGTGAGTGTGGCCGTGCCCAGGTTCAGCGGCCCGGCGGTGGTTGCAGCGGTCACGCTGATGCTGTTGCCAGTGGCCACCGAGGTGGTACCGGCCAGGTCCCAGGTGTAGCGGTTGCCACTGCGTACCTGCACCGTGGCACTGGTGACCTGGATCTGGTCGACTGGCGCCGCCGGGTTCACCACGATGCTGACCGTGGCGGGCGCTACCGACTCGGCACCCTTGGCATCACGCGCCGTGTAGTTGAAGCTGGCGGTGAACGGTGTGCCTACCGTGGCCGGTGGGGTGTAGGTCACGGTAGTCCCGTCGGTGCTGGTGGTTCCCTGGCCAGAGTCCGGCTGGCTGAGGCCAGTGACGGTCAACGGCAGGTTGCCTTCCGGGTCGGTGTCGTTGGCCAGCACATTCAGGCTGACGGCCTTGCCTGCGGTAGTGGCGGCACTGTCGTTGTTGGCGACCGGTGGCTTGTTGGCCGAACTATCGTCATCGCCATCATCATTACCTTTGGTACGGAAGGTTGGCAGGCCCACCGAAGCCATGTATTCCACCCCGTCCCAGCCCGGCAGCGGGGTCGGCATCACCTGGAACTGGCCCGGATGCTCGAGGTCCCAGCGCAGCAGCATCGACGAGTCCTCGTGCTGGGTGTTGTGGCAGTGCTCCATGTAGGTGCCAGCGAACTCGCGGAAGCGGATGGCCATTTCCACTTCTTCCGACGAATCGGTATCCGGCCCGATGCGATACACATCCTTGCGGGCCCATTTTTCCCACTCTGGCGGCGCCTTGCCGTCGCGGCTCAGGATCACGCCTTCCTCGAAGTGCACATGCACCGGGTGGCTCCAGCCGTTGCCGCCGTTCTTGATTTTCCACACCTCCAAGGTCCCGTCGCCGCTGAACCCGGCATCGGTGGACTGGTTGGCCAGTTGCGGTGCTGCACTGATGCGGCGTGGGTCCATGCTGTAGCCGAAACCACCGTCGGTCTTGATCGTCCACGGGGTGGTGTCGGTGCCGTCCGAGCGGCCGAAGATGAACTCGCGGTGGCGGGCATCCTTGATCTTGGCCTGGTCGGTTGCCGAGTTGCGGTCGATTGGCAGCGGCAGCATTTTCAAGCCTTCAGCCTTGCCCGGTTTGGCCGGTTCGTAGGCCACCGGGTCCATGCTCAGGTCCTGACCGGCGTACGGCTGTACCAGCAGTTGCAGGAACTTGCCGACTGCAGGGTCGCCGTTGTCCCACTGCGGGCCGTTGCTGGTCTGCTTGATCACTGCCTTGTATTTTCCCGACAGCACATCGGCCAGCGAAATAGTGCCTTCCGGGCCCTTGCCGGTGCGGTGCTCCTCAAGGTTGACGAAGTACAGCTTGTCGCCGGCCTTGATGCCGTTCTTGGCGAAGTTGATGATGATGTCGTAGCGTTCGGCGATGCCTTGCAGCGGCAATATACCGTTGTTGTCCTGCAGGTTACCGTCGGCATTCAGGTCCATGGTGCCGTCGAACGGCACGGCGTGTTCCATGATGTTGCCGTCGTTGGCGATCATGTGGAACGGCACTCGCGCATACGACACGTTGGAGCCGGACGGGCCTTTGAACTCACCGCTGGTGCCCGCAATTTCACGTACCACGGCAAACTTGAAGTAGCGCGACACCGAGCCGTTGAGGATGCGGAAGCGGTAGCTGCGCGCACGCACCTTGAGCTTGGGCTGGTATTGCCAGTTGACCAGGATCTGGTCACCCAGGAAGCCATCGGTGTTGAACGGGTTGAACCACAGCTGGCCGTTGGCATCCCAGGCCTTGTCGGCGATCACCAGGTTCACGTCGTAGTCGCGGTTCCCCCATGGCATGCCCGAGCCGCTGGGGAAGCGCAGGTTGACGCCATCCTGCAACGCCTCGTTGCCGCGGTCCAGGGCGCTGTAGTAGTTCATCATCACGGCGTTGCCCTTGTAGACGTTCTGCGCCGTGAAATCCATCATATGGTCGTGGAACCAGTGGGTGCTCATGGTTTCACGCCAGTCGCCACGAATCTTGATGCTGCCGTTCTGGCAGGTTTTCAGGCCTGGCGAGTCATCGTTGACGAACAGCGTTTCACCTGGCGCGCAGGGGAACGCCGCACGCGGGTCCTGGGCACGCGTGTTGATGGTGTCGTAGCCGGCCAGCTGCACGGGCCAGCGGTAGTCGTAGTACTGACCGGGGAAGAAGTAGGCGTTGGCGAAGCCGTCGCTTTCAGCCGGTGAGTGGCCGTTGTGCTCGTGGGTCGAAATGGTATGCAGGCCAAAGCCCCCGTTGGCCGAGGGGTCGATCGGCAGGGCGTTGTAGTGGCGCATCAGGATTGGCTGGCCGTAGCGCACCATCAGCAGCTTGGGCGGGAAGGTGCCGTCGAACGTCCACAGTGACTTGTGGTTCTGCAGTGGGAAGTTGGGGTGGAATCGGGTATCGATGCCTTTGGTGGTACCCAGCGTGGTCGGGATATCGGACGTCTGGTAGTACAGCCCGCCCGGCGCGAACTCACCGGCAGCATAGTTGTGCAGCTGCTTGCGATCGCGCAGGCCCAGGTTTATCCGCGCCCCGGCCTGGGCGGTCTTGAACGCCGCCTGCGGGTAGAACTCGTTCCAGCGCTGGTGCGACCAGCCTTTTCCTGGTGGCCGGCCTTCTGCCGGCGAACCCACCGGGTGGCGGTTGAGGAACATTTCGATCTGCGCCTTCCACGGGTTGCGGTCCAGCACGTTGGCGTACTGGGTGGGGAAGGGGTACAGGCCTGGCTGCTTGAGGAATGCTTCCAGCGCGGTGCCGCTGGGGCCGCTGCGGGCCACCACGTTGGGGTCCTGTGCAGGGGCGGCGCCGAGCGTGGGGACCGGGAATGTCAGGTCGGGCGGAGGCAGTGCCGGGTCGAGTTTTTCCGGCCCGAATTCTTCAAACAGCAGCAGTTGCTGGGTGAAGGGTTGGGCGCCGAACAACGGGCTGGGCTTGCCGTTGGTAGGGTACCGGTCCGAGGTTTGCAGCGCGGGAGGCAGCACGTTGTCTATACGCACCGTCGAACGGTCGCCATACACGCCATCAGTGAGTTCCAGCGAGCCCTCGTTGGCTTCTTTCAAGGTATTGAGGTTTAGCAGAGCCGGCGTGGGGTCGTCGGGCTGATCAGAGTAATAGGACGGATCGGTCGGTGGTGGCTGGCTATTGTCATCCAGCGGCGAGGCCACTGCTGTGATCAGCCCGAGGCTGAGCATCAGCGCTGTGACGGTAGATAGCTGGAATGCATGCCTGGCAGGGTGGATCATGGCAGGTGTTTTCATTGCCTTGTGCCTCGCTCACGGCTATATGGCTGGGAGCCATCAATGGCGTTTTGCCTGGTTCAAGGGCCTGAGCAATGGTTGTGCCAACAGATATTTCTGTAATGCTTTGTTAAACAAATCCTTGCGGCGCCTGAAGCGCGCTAAATAACCGCGCGTCAATAATGGGGATAAGTCCCCAGTAGCGGGGCACCGGTTGCCCACGTTTTGGGGAGTGGGGGAGTGACAGCCGGGGCGCCCTGGGGTATACCTGAACGCCACCAAGGGGAGCCCGGCAACGGGCTGAGAAACCGCTGAGCTCTGCAGCGCGGTGACCCTTCGAACCTGATCCGGATCATGCCGGCGAAGGGATGGGATTCAAAACCTGCCTTTTTGCCGGCCTCACTGCGGGGCCTGTCCATGCCAACTTCCAAGGTCTCGCTGTCACCCCCTTCAAGGACAGCAACATGACCGAACGCTTCAGCCAGTTCCTGCGCCGCCAGAGCGAGCCGACCTGGTCGGCGGCCGTTGGCCACCGTTTCGTGACCCAATTGTGCGACGGCAGCCTGCCTGACCCGATCATGGTCGACTACCTGGTGCAGGATCACCGCTTCCTCGACAGCTTCCTGGCCTTGCTGGGCGCGGCCATCGCCAGCACCGACAGCTTCGAGGCGCGCCTGCGCTTCGGGCGTTTTGCCGGAATGATCAGCAGCGACGAGAACACCTACTTCCTGCGCGCCTTCGAGGCCCTCGACGTCAGCCCTGCACAACGCAGCGAGCCGGCCGATAGCGCGCCAACGGCGGGCTTCAAGGCAATCATGCGCGAAGCGGCGGCGACCCGCTCCTACGCGGCGGCGCTGGCCGTGCTCAACGTTGCCGAAGGCCTGTACCTGGACTGGGCGCTGAAAGCGCCGAAACCCATGCCGGCCAATTTCGTCCATGCCGAGTGGATCACCTTGCACGACAACCCGGCGTTTCAGGCGTTCGTCGCCTTCCTGCAAAGCGAGCTGGACCGCGTCGGCCCGCAGGAGGCGGCACTGGCGAGTGACTTCTACCAGCGCACCGTGGCGCTGGAGCTGGCCTTCTTCGACGCCGTGTACCCGGAGGTCAAATGAGCATGGACATCTTCCAGCGCCTGAAGACGGCTGCCGAGCCCCAGTGGCACAGCTATGTCGACCATGATTTCGTGCGGCAGATGGGCGAGGGCACGCTGAGTGAGGCGGCGTTTCGGACGTACCTGGTGCAGGACTACCTGTTCCTTGTCCAGTTCGCCCGCGCCTGGGCCCTGGCTGCCTACAAAAGTCGCCGCCCGGCCGACATCCGCGCGGCACAGGCGGGGCTGGCGGCGATTCTGGATGAAACCGAGCTGCACTTGCGCCTGTGCGCGCGCTGGGGGCTGACCCAGGCCGACATCGAGGCGGCACCCGAGCACCAGGCCACCGTGGCCTATACCCGTTATGTGCTGGACTGCGGTGCAGCGGGCGACTTGCTGGAGCTGCACGTGGCACTGGCGCCGTGCGTGATCGGTTATGCCGAGATCGGCCGGGCCCTGGCAGAGCAGATCGGCGACTTGAGCAACCACCCGTACCGCGAGTGGATTGGCGAGTATGCCGGGGACGGGTATCAGGGCGTGGCAGCGGCAGCGCGCAAGCACCTGGATGAGCTGGCGGCGCGGAGCATGACCGAGCAGCGGTTTGGCGAACTGGTCGGTATTTTTGGCCAGGCGTCGAGCCTTGAGGCTGATTTCTGGCAGATGGGGTTGGATGGGGGGTGATTGGGGGCTGAGAGGTGTTTGCCCCAGGATTTTCAGCGCCTGTCAGCCCTGATGCAAATCTCCCAAATCAAAGGGCTCGAACCGCTATGATGTGTGAGCAATGCAAAGCCCAAGGAGATCCTCGATGAACATCCTCAACGCCCGACTGCGCGGCAAACCCGGCCTGTTCCGCATCGAACTGAACGCCGAGCGCATCGCCGCCATCGTGCCCCAGCCCGAGCCGGTGACACCACGCGCCGCCGATGACCTGGACGCTGGGCAAAACCTGGTGGTGGCGCCTTTCATCGAACCGCATATCCACCTGGACGCCACGCTTACTGCCGGCGAACCAAGGTGGAACATGAGCGGCACCCTGTTCGAAGGCATCGAATGCTGGGCCGAGCGCAAGGCAATCACCACCCACGATGACATCAAGACCCGCGCGAAAAAAACCATCGGCATGCTCGTGGACCACGGCATCCAGCATGTGCGCACGCATGTCGATGTAACCGACCCCGCGCTCACCGCGCTCAAGGCCATGGTCGAGGTGCGTGACGAAGTGCGCGAGCTTGTCGACCTGCAGATCGTTGCCTTCCCGCAGGAGGGTATCGAGTCGTATGCCAACGGCCGGGCGCTGATGACCGAAGCGGTGGCGATTGGCGCCGACGTCGTCGGTGGTATTCCGCATTTCGAAAACACCCGCGACCAGGGCGTGTCGTCGGTGAAGTTCCTGATGGACCTGGCCGAGCGCAGCGGCTGCCTGGTGGATGTGCACTGCGACGAAACCGACGACCCGCAATCGCGATTTCTCGAAGTGCTGGCCGAAGAAGCCCGGGTACGCGACATGGGCAGCAGGGTAACGGCCAGCCATACCGTGGCCATGGGCTCGTATGACAATGCCTACTGCTACAAGCTGTTCCGCCTGCTCAAGCTGTCGGGCATCAACTTCGTGTCGTGCCCGACCGAGAGCATTCACCTGCAAGGGCGCTTCGACAACTACCCTAAACGACGCGGTGTCACCCGCGTGGCCGAGATCGATCGTGCCGGCATGAACGTGTGCTTTGGTCAGGACTCCATCGTCGACCCGTGGTACCCGCTGGGCAACGGCAACATCCTGCGCATACTCGAGGCCGGGCTGCATATCTGCCACATGCTCGGCTACGACGACCTGCAGCGCTGCCTGGACCTGATTACCGACAACAGCGCCCGCACCCTGAACCTGGGCGAGCGCTACGGCATCGAGGTCGGGCGGCCGGCGAACCTGTTGCTGCTCTCGGCCCCAGACGATTACGAGATGGTGCGCAGCCAGGGGCATGCGCTGGTGTCGGTGCGCCATGGCAAGGTACTGATGCGGCGCACCCCGGCGCAGGTGCAACGGTTGCTCTAAAGTTGGCAGGGCACAGCTGAATGCCAGTCAGTTAAGCAATTGGGGCCGCTCTGCGGCCCATCGCCGGCAAGCCAGGCTCCCACAAGTACGGCGCATGGCTTGAATGCGATGCGGTCGGATGGAGCAGGCATCCAGCAAGCTTGGCTCCCACAGGTACGGCGCATGGTTTGAATGCGATGCGGTCGGATGGAGCAGGCATCCAGCAAGCTTGGCTCCCACAGGTACGGCGCATGGTTTGAATGCGATGCGGTCGGATGGAGCAGGCATCCAGCAAGCTTGGCTCCCACAGGTACGACGCATGGTTTGAATGCGATGCGGTCGGATGGAGCAGGCATCCAGCAAGCTTGGCTCCCACAGGTACGGCGCATGGTTTGAATGCGATGCGGTCGGATGGAGCAGGCATCCAGCAAGCTTGGCTCCCACAGGTACGGCGCATGGTTTGAATGCGATGCGGTCGGATGGAGCAGGCATCCAGCAAGCTTGGCTCCCACAGGTACGACGCATGGTTTGAATGCGATGCGGTCGGGGTGGGAGCTGGCTTGCCGGCGATGGGCTGCACAGCAGCCCCATTAGCCTTGACTGACTGGCATCAGGGCTGAATGGCCTTCAAAAACTTCCCTGCAAGATGTTGCGGCGGCACACGATCACCGCAACACCCCGCTGCTGCAATAGCAGCGGCACCTCCGATACTCCTCCGTTAGCTGTGGCCGATCTCCGCTCTCGTTGGCGCCGTTGCGTCCTCCCCATTTCTTCGATCACGAACCCGTCACCGGCTGGTGCTGGAATGCGTTAGCGATGCGCACGTGTGTACGGCTGCGTCGTAAAAACGCCTGAAATTTCACCTCACATGCGATAAGCCGTGATTATTCCACCTTAATCAAGCATTGCGGGGCAGCCCAACTATCGTCATAATTGGTATGTAATTACATGGTACATAACACAGTACAAAATCGTAGGAGCAAGCATGGCCCGGGGCGGTATCAACAAGGTCGTAGTGCAGCAGGCACGTCAGGCGCTGATTGCCCGGGGCGAAAACCCCAGCATCGACGCCATACGTATAGAGCTGGGCAATACCGGGTCGAAGACCACGATTCATCGCTATTTGAAGGAACTGAACGGCCAGCAGCCGGTGGCGTCGGAAGGGGGCGTAGCGCTGAGCGAAGTGCTCAGCCGCCTGGTCGGCCAACTGGCCACGCAGCTGCAGGACGAGGCGGACCTCAGGATCGAGCAAGCCGAAAGCACATTCACCGAGCAGCGCGAACAACTGGAAGCGCAGCTTGCGATCGCGCAACAGGCGCTGGCTGCAGCCCATCAGCAGCACCAGATCGACGTGACTGCGCTGGCAGCCGAGTCGCAAAAGCTGCTGTCCACCCAGAGCACGCTGCAGGCCGAACAACTGCGCAGCGCCAGCCTCAATCAGTCGCTGGGTGAAATGCAGGTGCGCCTGGCCGACAAGGACGAGCAGGTCAAATCGCTGGAGGACAAGCACCGCCATGCCCGCGATGCGCTGGAGCACTACCGCACGGCCAGCCGTGAACAGCGCGATCAGGAGCAGCGCCGCCACGAAGCGCAGCTGCAGCAGTTGCAGCTGGAACTACGCCAGTTGCAACAGGGCATGATCGTCAAGCAGGACGAGCTGACCCGCCTTCACCGCGACAACGAGCGCTTGCTGGGCGAACACCGCCAGGCCGCCAATGAGTGCCGGGCGCAAGACCAGCTGCTAGAGCAGCGCGACGCACAAATACAGGGGTTGCGCACGATGCTCGCCCAGGCCCAGGGCGCCAGCGACGAAATGCGCCGGCAGCTGGATGTGCAGACCCAAAGCCTGCAGGACAGGCGCGACCTTTGCGCCGAACAGGCTCGCCAGTTGCAGCGGCTGGAGGAGCACCTGAGGGAGCGGGACGAGGCACTTGCGCAGTGCAGGGCGCAACTGCCTGCGGTTGCAGATTAATCAAACTTTCGCGGACGGCTGCTTTCTTCTGTGGACACTCACGGGAGATAGCCATGCCTGAATCTAAAGCGCCAAACAAAGAAGGACCTCACTCGTCCGAACAGTCAGATAAGCCGAATGACCTGGGGTTCGACCCCGATTCGCCGGATGCCGATGACCCGCAGGTCGACCCGCAAGGGCCGGCCAAACCGCCAAGGGATGTGGAAAAGAAACAGTGAAGGCTAGCGTCACTCGACGTCATCAGGGACCGCAAAGCGGCCCCTGATTTGCCTGACTAGCGGTGTGCCCCCAGGATTGTCAGGCCTCGGCCTGTCTGGCTGCCTCGACACCCGCAGCAGACAACTTGATCGGATAGCTCACGCTGATCTGGTGGTCATTGCCCACCGTCACGCTGCCATCATGAATCAAACCCGCCTCCTGCAACGTCTTGAGCATGCCGGCCACGGCCTTCTCGCCGCGGTAGTTATCCAGCACTTCCTTGCCCAGCCCTTGGGGGTGCGCATGTAACAGGCGGGTCAGTACTTCGGTTTTCAATGCATCGTTAGTCATGCTGGGCCTCACTTGCCGTGCTTGGTCTGAAGCGCTTTGGCGTGTTCCAGGTGCTTTTCGAGTTTCGGCAGGGTCTCGCTGGCGAAGGCCTTCAGCTCCGCCTTGTCGGACGAAGCAGCTTCTTTCTTGAACAGCTCCACTGCTTTTTCGTGGGCGTCGACCTGGTTGTTGATGTACGACTTGTCGAACGACTCGTCGCGCCACTCCAGGATCATTTTCTTGACCTTGTCGGTCATGGCCGCCTCATCGGGCACTGAGATATCCAGCTTGCGGGCAATGTCGCCGAGTTTCTGGTTGGCCTGGGTGTGGTCGGTGACCATCTGCTGGGCGAATGTATTGATCTCGGCGTCCTGGCTTTTTTCCAGGGCCAGCTTGCCGGTTACCACCTCGGCAATGCCAGCTTCGGTGGCCGCGTCGACAAAATCATCTGAACTGGCTGCCATCGCCTGGACCGATGCCAGGCCCAATACCATGGACAAACCAACGCGCTTGATGAAGAGACTGCTCATGCTTCACTCCTTAAACCGTGGCGCGACGTCAGTGTCGCGTACGGTTGAGGGTGCGGGCGAGGTAAAGGTTTAATCTTTTTCGCGACGGGTTTGGCTCCGGCGACCCTGAACTATAGTGAAAGGCGGCAGATGCCGTATGGCTAGGGATTTGAATGTGCGCAGCCAGGAAACAGGATGATGACGGGCTTATCGCGGTAGCCAGCGAGGGGCGCGCTGTGGCGTTGTTCCGCCTGGTATTGGCATTCATGCTGGTGGTGATGCTGGCCTTCGCGCTGGTGGAAGGCTGGCGTATCTGGCGCGACTACCGGCACGCCTTCAGTAATGCCGAGAACATCGTCACCAACCTGGCCCGGGCCACGGCCCAGCATGCCGAAGACGCCATCCGCCAGGTCGACGCCATCACCGCTACGCTGGCCGAGCGCCTTGAAGGCGACGGTTTCGAGCACATCAACCGGCCCCGGCTGCATGCACTGCTGGCCAAGCAGAAAAGCATCATGCCGCAGTTGCACGGGCTGTTCGTGTATGGCCCGGATGGCCACTGGATCGTTACCGATCAGGCGCTTATCCCCGCCAATGCCAACAATGCCGACCGCGATTATTTTGTCTATCACCGTGACCATGCCGACCGCGGTGTACGGGTCGGTTCGGTGGTGCGCAGCCGCTCGACGGGCGACCTGATCATTCCCATTTCCAGGCGCCTGGAGTACCCCGACGGCAGCTTCGCTGGCGTCCTGCTGGGCACCATCAAAGTGCAATGGTTCGTGCAGTATTACGGCGATTTCAAGATTGACGAGCGTGGCGCGCTGGTGTTGGCCAAGCGTGACGGGACCATCCTGGTACGGCGACCGTTCGTCGAGCCGGCGGTAGGCCGAAGCCTGGCCAACAGCGAGATCTTCCGTAACCACTTGCCTTACGCTGCGGAGGGGGTAGCAGAGGCAGTAGCGGTGGTAGACGGGACGGCTCGGCTATACGCCTACCGCGCGCTGTCGAGTTATCCGCTGGTGGTTGAAGCAGGCTTGTCGCGTGAATCCATCGTCGCGCCCTGGCGCCACGATGCCATCAAGTCGCTGGCGGTGTTGTTGCTGTTGTTGCTGGGCCTGGCAGCATTTGCTGGGGTGGTGCTGCGCCAGTTACGCGAACGAATAACCATCGAGCGGGCGCTGCACCAGGCGCACCAGACGCTGAAGGCGCTGGCCTTGACCGACAGCCTGACTGGATTGGGAAACCGTCGTCGCCTGGATGCGGTGTTCGAGGCAGAATTGAAGCGTGCGCGGCGACAGGGCTACCCGGTGGCATTGGTGATGCTCGATCTGGATTACTTCAAGGCCTATAACGACCTTTACGGGCATCCTGCGGGCGACCAGTGCCTGCGGCGCTTCGCTGAAGTCTTGCAACAGGCCCTGAAGCGGCCAGCAGACCTGGCAGTGCGCTATGGAGGAGAGGAGTTCACGCTACTGTTGCCCGATACCGATACACACGGCGCAGAGGTGCTGGTAGTGGAAGTGCAGCAATTGCTGCGGCGCCAGTTGCTCGAGCACGGCGGGAGCCCGCTGGGGCGCGTGTCGTTCAGTGCCGGGATTGCGGTCGGTGATCTGGCGCGGGAAGGGGTGACGGCCGAGAGGCTGATGGCGGCCGCCGACGGCGCGTTGTACCAGGCCAAGCGGCAGGGCCGGGATGGATTTTGCGTAGCGGCAAATGCAGGGGTTGGCGTGGCGCCATAAGGCCTGAAGCCTCAGTTGAAGACGCATGGCGCAGCGCCCGCTGCTCCCGCTCGTTGCGCAGAACCCCGCACAACCGCCAACCCAGATCCTTGTCGAACGCTTGATGCCGGGCAGCCACTGGATGTCGTGCTCAAGGGTAGGGCCAATGCGCATGCGTCTGTCCTGTTGTTTCAATCTGCTGTCAGTACCTGTGGCTGCAGCTGCCAGCGCACCGAGCTTACACCTTTCTCCAGGCTGACCCGGCTGACCAAGCGCTCCAGTTGCCCCGGTGCCTGCGCCGTGCCCAGCAGCTCGGCGCGCACTTCCAGGCGGGCCGGGTTGGCCAGGTCTTCGCTTTGCAGCGACTGCAGGCGCAGCTCAGGGTCGGCCAGGCTATGCAGCATCAAGCTGCGAACCTGGATCTCGTCCTCGGCACGGCAGACGATGCGCACTTCAAAGTGCTGTTCCACTTCGCTGGCCGGCACCACGTCCTGGCGGTCCAGGCGCTGGGCGATGTCGCGTAGCAGGATGTTGGCGCACAGAATCACCAGGCTGCCCAGTGCCGCCTCCAGCAGCAGCCCCAGGCTGCACAGCACGCCGACCGCCGCCGTGCACCACAAGGTAGCGGCGGTGTTCAGGCCGCGTACGTTGAAGCCGTCGCGCATGATCACACCTCCACCCAGAAAGCCGATGCCCGAGACCACATACGCGGCAACCCGCGAGGCGTCGGCAGGGAGCATGCCTGGCACCGCCTGGGTCATGAGGACGAACAGGCAGGCACCGGTGCTGACCAGCGCGTTGGTGCGCAGTCCGGTCAGGCGTTGGCGCAGTTGGCGCTCGGCACCGATCAGCGCCCCCAACATCAGGGCGATGCTGACGCGCAGCAGAAATACTTTCCAATCCATAGCAAACCTCTTCCACGGGCAAATGCCCGCACGTACGCCATCAGGTGGCGCGGTTGAAAAACCAGAAAATGCGCAGGACCACGGGGGAGGGGAAGAGAAGAGGGGGTTACAAGAAACCACCGTCTTGCCATTGCGGCCAGACAGTGCAGGACACTGCCAGGCTAGCGCGCCACGTGGGCCTGTCGCAAGCGACTGGGGCTACTGTCCAATGCAGGTCTCCTGTTCAGGGAAGCAAAATTGCGTCGCGCACCTTACGCCCCGGGACAGACGAGGTCAAGGGTGAAAAGATGACAATGGCTTCATCGGCAAAGGGCCTGCAGCCGGCACGCCTGCATGGCAAAAAACGCAGCCAGTGGGTACCCTTGCACTTTCCTTGGCCATCACCTGGACCGTTCCATGCTGTTCAATCTCGCCATCTTGTTCGGCACCCTGGTGACCATGGAGGGCGTTGGCACGCTGGCTCATAAATACATCATGCATGGTTGGGGCTGGTGGCTGCATCGATCTCACCATGAGCCACAGCTGGGCATGCTCGAAACCAACGACCTGTATCTGCTGGCCCTGGGGCTGATCGCTACCGCGCTGGTGGCATCAGGCAAGGCGGGGTATGCACCGTTGCAGTGGGTGGGCGCTGGTGTGGCGGGGTATGGGGTGCTGTATGTGGTGGCCCACGACGGTTTCTTCCACCGGCACTGGCCGCGCAAGCTTCGGCCGGTCAACGGTTACCTCAAACGCCTGCACCGGGCGCACCGGTTGCACCATGCGGTGAAGGGGCGGACCGGGTGTGTTTCGTTCGGTTTTTTCTACGCGCCGCCGTTGAAGGTGTTGAAGCGGCAGTTGCGCGGGAAGAGCGGCTGAAGGTGGCTGTGCTGGGTCGGGGTTGTTGGTTGGGCATGTTCCAAGAGGGATAGCATCCGGGCTGAAAGGCGTTTGCCATAAGAGGTGCAGCGCCTATGAGATCCCCCGCAACCCCATGACCTGCCAGCAAAAGCACCATGGCCTCCCCTCAATTCACCGTCTCCCCCTCAGCCCGCGCCGCCACATGCCCGCGGCTCACCCACCAGCCAAACCCCGCCGCAGTAAAGAACATGATCAAGCTGTACAGCGCCGCCGGCACGGCCATGGTCGGGTTGTTCAGCAGCGAAGGGCTCAAGGCCAGGGCAATCGCCAAGGTGCCGTTGTGAATACCGATCTCCATGCCGATGGCGATCGCCTGGCGTTTGGGAATGTTCAGCAGGCGCGGTACAAAGTAGCCAACTGCCAGGCTGAGCAGGTTGAACAGCAACGCCGCCAGCCCCACCACCGGCGCGTACTCGGCCACGGTCTGCCAGTCCTTGGTCAGGGCCAGCACAATGGTGAACGCCAGGAACAGCGCCGCCACCAGCTTCATCGGTTTCTCCATGCGCCCCGCAAAGCCGGGGGCGAAACGCCGAATCAGCATACCCAGGGCCACCGGCAGCAAGACAATGGCAAACACCTGCATAACCTTGCCAAACTGCAACGGGATGGCCTGGTCCGATGCCATGAACCAGCCCAGCGACAGGTTCACCAGCAACGGCATGGTCAGGATCGCAATCAGCGAGTTAACGGCCGTCAGGGTGATGTTCAGCGCCACGTCGCCATGGGCCAGGTGGCTGAACAGGTTGGCCGTGGTGCCACCCGGTGATGCTGCCAGCAGCATCAGCCCCACCGCCAGCGCCGATTCCAGGCCAAAGCCATTGGCGATCAGGAAGCATACCAGCGGCAACAGCAGAATCTGGCAGGCCAGGCCGATCACCACCGGCTTGGGATACTTCACCACCCGGGCGAAGTCGGCCAGGGTCAGCGACAACCCAAGGCCGAGCATGATGATGCCCAGGGCAAGCGGCAGGAACGCGGTAAGCAAGGGCGAGGCGGTCATGGGCGTGTCTCTTGGGCGAAGGATCCCGACGAGTGTAGGACGGCCTCGATTGATAGCTAATTGCAAAGAGCCAGCTCTTGGTAACTGTTTGTTACCGGCAAACCGGCCATCGCGCCCGCATGCCGCGTTGCAGCAGGCCTGCAGGCACAGTAGCATTCCCGCTTTTACCGAGGATTAGCCTTTCATGCCGTTCCAGCAAGGTCTGCTTGCCACTCCGGTGCCGGCGCACGCCCGTCACCTGTTCTTCACCCTGCAGTCGCCCGAGGCGTTGCCTGCCGCTCTCGATGCCTTGCTGCCGCAGATCGATGGCGTACAGCTGATCCTGGGCGTCGGGGCACCGCTGGCCAAGGCCATGGGCCGCGAAGTGCCGGGCCTGCGTGCGTTTCCGCAGCTGGATGCCGCCGTGGAAAACCCGAGCACTCAGCACGCCTTGTGGTTGTGGCTGCGCGGCAACGAGCGCGGCGATCTGTTGCTGCGTGCCCAAGCCCTGGAACAGCTGCTGGCGCCGGCCCTGCGCCTGGCCGACAGTGTGGATGGCTTCCTGCACCGTGGCGGCCATGACCTGACCGGCTACGAGGATGGCACCGAAAACCCGGTGGACGAAGACGCCGTGCAGGCAGCCATTGCGGCAGACGGCTCCAGTTTTGCAGCCTTTCAGCTGTGGAAGCATGACCTGGAATACTTCAAGTCGCTGCCGCAGGCGGACCAGGACAACATCATCGGCCGTCGCCTGAGCGACAACGAGGAGCTGGAAGACGCGCCCGAATCAGCCCACGTCAAGCGGACCGCCCAGGAAAGCTTCGAACCTGAGGCGTTCATGGTGCGTCGCTCGGTGGCCTGGGCCGACCCACGCGGTGCTGGCCTGGCCTTCGTCGCCCTGGGCCACAGCTTCGACGCGTTCGAAGTGCAATTGCGGCGCATGAGCGGACTGGAAGACGGGATCATTGACGGCCTCTACCGCTTCAGCCGGCCATTGACCGGCGGCTATTACTGGTGCCCGCCGATCGCTGAGGCGGGTGTCGACCTGAGCCAGCTGCTGCAGGGCTGATCACTAAACATCCAGACACAGAAACACCTGCCAACGCAGGCCAGAGCGGCTAGCATTGAAAGTTTCCGGTTCATGACGGGGGCTTTTCCATGTACGCACGTCGTGATGTCCTACGCGCAGGTGCCGCCTTGGGTTTGCTTGCCGCGAGCCCTTGGTTGCACGCCGCTGCCCCGACCGGGCTGCTGACGCGCAAAGTCCCTTCCACCGGCGAGGCGCTGCCGGTGATTGGTGCCGGCACCTCCGGCAGTTTCGAAGTGGAAGCCGGCTCGGCTCAGTACCAGCAGCTGAAAACTGTCCTCAAGGCCTTTTTCGAGGGCGGCGGGCGGGTCATCGACACTTCACCCAACTACGGCGGCGCCGACCGTATTCTTGGCCAATTGCTGGAGGAGGGCGGCTGGCACCGACAATGCTTCATTGCCACCAAGATCGCCGCCAACAGCCGCGCCGATGCGCAAGCGCAATGGGCTGGTAGCCTCGAAAGCCTGCGTACCGACAAGGTCGACCTGCTGCAGATCCACAACCTGCGCGACTGGCAGCGGCAACTGCCCTATGCCCAGGAACTGAAGCAGCAGGGCAAGACCCGCTACGTAGGCATCACCCATTACCTGAACAGTGGGCAGGACGAGGTCGCCAGCATCGTCCGCAGCCAGCCGCTGGACTTCATTCAAATCAACTACTCGGTCAACGCGCCCGAAGCCGCCCGCGAGTTGCTGCCGCTGTGCCAGGACAAGGGTATTGCGGTGCTGATCAACAGGGCCTTTGACGATGGCCGCCTGTTCGCCAAGGTAAAGGACCAGGCCTTGCCCGCCTGGGCTGCAGACGCGGGTATCGGCAGCTGGGCGCAGCTGTTTCTCAAGTTCGCCATCAGCCACCCGGCGGTGACCACGGTCATTCCTGCCACCAGCCGCCCCGACCGCCAGCTCGACCAGCTGAAGGCCGGCCATGAGCCGATGCTTACCCAGGCGCAGCAACAGGCGCTGATCAAGCTGTTTGCCTGACGCCATGCAGGCCTGGCGGCGGCGCCTGGACCAAGGGCTGAACATCCAGCCTGGCGAGGGGCCGGCGGTCGTCGCCGGCCTGCTGCTGTTCTACCTCCTGTTCACCGGCTATTTCATGCTGCGCCCGGTGCGCGAAACCATGGGTGTCGCCGGTGGCGTCGACAACCTGCAATGGCTGTTCACCGGCACCTTCATCGCCACCCTGGCGTGCCTGCCGCTGTTCGGGTGGCTGGCGTCCAGGGCGCAGCGCCGGCATATCCTGCCGTGGACTTACGGCTTCTTCGCCAGCAACCTTGTGCTGTTTGCCGTGCTGTTTGCCCGCGCGCCCGACGATGTGTGGGTAGCTCGGGCCTTCTATATCTGGTTGTCGGTGTTCAACCTGCTGACCATTTCGCTGGCCTGGAGCGTGCTCGCCGACCTGTTCTCCACTGTGCAAGGCAAGCGCCTGTTCGGCTTGCTGGCGGCCGGGGCCAGCCTTGGCGGGCTCAGTGGCCCGATCCTGGGCACGCTGCTGGTGGCGCCACTGGGGCATGCCGGGCTGCTGCTACTGGCGGCCGCCTGTTTGCTCGGCAGCATCGGCGCGACCCTGTACCTGCAGCGCTGGCGTGCCCGCCAGCCATTGCCAACGCAAGCCGGCCACCCGGACGCGCGGCCGCTGGGCGGCAACCCGTTTGCCGGTGCTACCGCCGTGCTGCGCTCGCCGTATCTGCTGGGCATCGCGTTGTTCGTGGTGTTGCTGGCCAGTGTCAGCACCTTCCTGTATTTCGAGCAGGCGCGCATCGTCAGCGAAACCTTCACTGACCGCACTCGACAGACGCAGGTGTTCGGCCTGATCGACAGCGTGGTCCAGGCCCTGGCCATCATCACCCAGGTATTTCTTACCGGCCGCCTGGCGCGGCGCCTGGGGGTTGGCATATTGCTGGTGGCGGTACCGCTGGTAATGGCGGCTGGCTTCTTGTGGCTGGCACTGGCACCCGTGTTCGGCGCATTCGTGGTGGTGATGGTGGTACGGCGCGCCGGTGAGTACGCGCTGGTGCGCCCCGGCCGCGAAATGCTGTTCACGGTGCTGCCCGCCGAGGACAAATACAAGGCCAAGAACTTCATCGACACTGTGGTCTACCGCGGCGGCGATGCCTTTAGCGGTTGGCTGAAGCGGGCGCTGGACGTGATGGCCGAACACCCGCAGCTGGCGATGCTGACCGGCACACTGATTGCGTTGTGCTGGGCGGCTACCGGGAGTTGGCTAGGGCGCCGACAGGCTTGCCTGGAACGCCCGCTGCGCGACTGACAAGCGCACCAAATATGGCGCCGCCGCTTATTTAACGCCGCCGGTCCGAACGCTTCGCAATAAACCGAATCCCTTCATATGCCGGAACTCCGAACAGGTGTACGGCGAAAAAGCCGTGCATTCCGAAGTCATATGAGGTTTGAGACCATGGCCAACAAAGAGAATAGCCGCACCGGCAATCAACAAGGCAGCCAGGGTGGTAGCAAGAACCCAGGCAATTTCGCCAATGACCGCGAGAAAGCTTCCGAAGCAGGGCGCAAAGGCGGCCAGCATTCCGGTGGCGGCCAAAGCAGCGATACCAGCCGCAAGGGCGGCCGTTCGTAAGTGAGGCTACGCAGTGCCAGGGCAACCTGGCACTGCGATTTTATTAAGCAGGAGCTCCTTATGCGACTGACTCCCCTGATCGCCCTGATGGGCGCCCTGACTTTGGTCGGCGGCTGCTTCGACCGCGACAACGACCACCCGGGCAAGGATTCCGATCCCAGCAAGCCTTCTCTGCAGATGCAGCAACCCGCTGATAAACCCGCTCCCCAACCTGCGCCAGACCCTGAGCCGATGCCAGGCCAGAAAACCAGCCCATAACACGCGCATGAGGAACACGCCATGACGGTCACGACCTGCAAGACCGCCGTGAAGGGTAAGGCCTTGGCGACCGTGCCCAGCCTTCACGCTCGTTACCACGAACTGCTCGAAGGCCGTGACACGAGCAGCGCCGCGTGGTTGAACGAACAGCTGGCGCACGCTCGGCGCTTGCCGGACGACCTGCCAGCTGATCCCGCCCGGTTGCAAGCCTGGAGTGCCCAGCATGCCGCTCAGGTGGCCGAAGCCTATGCGGCGTATCTGCAGCAGCGTCGACAAGGCGCGCCACGGCGCTATTTTGCCAACCGTGCCCAGGCCTTGTGGTTTCTCCAGCAAGTGGCGCCCACCAAGGCAGTAGACGGTGCATGGCTACACAGCACCTTGCGCCACTGGGGTGATCCGCGCTTCCACGGCCTGATCCGTACCTACCTGGAAGAACTGGGCAGCGGCGACCCGCGCTGTAACCACGTGCTGATCTATCAGCGGCTGATGAGCCGCATCGGCTGCCCAGGCCAGGCCGAACTTGAGGACGAACGCTACCTGCAAGGTGCTATACAGCTCGCGCTCGGGCAGCACGGCGACACATTCCTTGCCGAGATGATCGGCTACAACCTCGGCTACGAGCAACCGCCGTTGCACCTGCTGATTACCACTTACGAGCTGGCCGAGCTGGGCATCGATGGGCAGTACTTCCAGCTGCATGTCACTATCGATAACGCTGCCAGCGGTCATGCCCACCTGTCCACCCAGGCAGTGCGCCAACTGTGCCCCGCCCACGATCAGCATGCCTTCTATGAGCGCGTCAGGCTCGGTTATCGCCTCAATGACCTGGGTGTCGATACGCCAAGCCTGATCAGCCGCTTCGACCTGGAGGCCGAGCTGCTGCGGGCACTTGAGCACAAGCGCAATTTCGGCCAGTTCATGCATTCGGACCACTGCCGCCTGCAGCAGCGTACCGTCAACCAGTGGCTGGCCGAGCCGGGCGCCATGCCAGCGTTTCTGCAGGCGCTGCAGGCCCAGGGCTGGATCCGCCGTGGCGAACAGCCGGCCCAGAGCCGTTGGTGGGCGTTGATCGAAGGGCCGTCGGCACCCATGTACGGCGTATTCAACGCTTACGAGAAACAGCTGTGGCACGACTGGATCGCGTCGGGCTGGCAAACCCGGGTCAGGCGCGTCATGCCGGGCAGCTGGGATGTTCCTGTGCAGCCGGAGGACGCACCTCTCGGCAGGTCGCAGGATGAAAATGAAAATATCGATGCATTGATTGAGAAAATGGCCGGCAATCGCCATGCCGCACCGGAGGGTCTGATCGCGACCCGTGCGTACCTGCGCGCCACCGGCCTGATTCAGGAGCAACCCTGCTGATGATGCTCGACCCACAACATCTGGAAACCGACCGGGCTTTACTGCAGCTAGGGAAGCGCCTGCGCGCCGACGGCTACCGTTTTACCTGTGTCACGCCCGCTACCCACGCCCGCGTCAACAGCCGCCAGGGGGCGGAACAGGCCCGCACCTTGCGCGATGTGTTCGGTTGGAGCCGCCCGTTCTCGCCAGCCTTGCTGTCTGCTGATGAACTGGGCCAACTGCAGCGCGGCCATCTTGTCACCGAACAAGGGCAAATGCTGCACAGTACCGTGCGCTGGTCGACCCTCGATGACCTGCTACTGGTGCACTCGGCGTACCCCACCGACGCCAGCGATGCAGTGTTTTTCGGCCCGGACAGCTACCGCTTCGCCCAGGTCATCCATGACCACCTGCAACGCACCCCGCAGCGGGTCGAGCATGCGGTCGACATCGGCTGCGGCAGCGGCGTCGGTGCACTGCTGATTGCCCGGGCCGCGCAGCATGCTCAGGTCAGCGCTGTCGACATCAACCCGCTGGCGCTGCGCTACACCGCCATCAATGCAGCACTGGCCGGTGTCAGCAATGTTTCGGTCGAGCCCAGTGACCTGCTTGACGGCATTACCGGCACGTTCGATCTGATCGTGGCCAACCCACCCTATATGCTTGACCTGAGCGAGCGCACCTATCGGCATGGCGGTGGATCACTGGGCGCAGCGCTTTCGCTGCGCATCGTCGAGCAAGCCCGCGAACGGCTGAGCCCAGGCGGATCGCTGCTGCTGTACACCGGGGTCGCGATGGTCGAAGGGCGGGATGCCCTGTTGGAAGCGGTCCGCCTGCGGCTGGCAGGGCCTGAATGGTCGTGGGTATACCGGGAAATTGACCCGGATGTTTTCGGCGAGCAACTGGATGAGCGTGGCTACGAGCACGTGGAACGCATTGCGGCCGTGGCGCTTACCGTCACCCGTAACGGGTAATCCGACTATGGCCAGGTCGTGCACCTTCGGCATCGAAGAAGAGTACCTGTTGATCGACCTGGCCACTGGCCGGGTGCCGGTGACCCCGGCGCTGGGCGTGACCAAGCGTTGCCGCGATGCGCTAGGCAAGCATTTTGTCCAGGAGATGTTCCGCAGCCAGATCGAGGTGGCTTCCCCGGTGTTCGGCAACCTTGACCAGGCGCGGGAATTCTTCGCCCAGGGCCGCCAGCGCCTGGCCGCAGCCGTGGCCCAGGAAGGCATGGGCCTGTATGGCGCCGCGAGCCATCCGTTCGCCCAGTGGCACAGGCAGAAACCCGCCGCATCGGCGCATTATCGGCAATTGTTCGATGACTACCAGCACGTGGCGCGGCGCAGCTTGCTCAACGGCCTGCATGTGCATGTGGGCGTGCCGGCAGAATGCGACCGGATGCAGTTGATCAATCGGCTGGTACCCTGGCTGCCGCTGCTGCTGGTGTTGAGCACATCGTCCCCGCTATGGACCGGCCAGCACACGGGCTACATGAGCTACCGCAGGGTGATTTGCGCTGAATGGCCGCACATGGGCTTGCCTGAGCCATTGCCCGACTGGCCCGCCTACGAAAGTTACCGGGCGTTGCTGCAGCGCACCGGTGTGCTGGCCGAGGACGGGGATTTCTGGTGGGCGATCCGCCCCTCGCGACGCTATCCGACCGTAGAACTGCGCATCTGTGATGCCTGCCCCGACCTGGAGGATGCGCTGTGCATCGCCGGGCTGTTTCGGCACCTGGTGGAGCACAACCTCGATCCTGGGCTCGACCGCGCGCCCCCGGCACGGGAGCTGCGCTGGGTAGCGCAGGAGAACTACTGGCGCGCCATGCGCCATGGTCGCCACGGCTCATTCATCGGCCAGCAGCAACAACAGGCGGTGTCTTCCCGGGGCTGGCTCGCCCAGTTGCACGAGGCTTTCCCGGTCGATACGGCAGATGCCGAGCGCTCCCTGCTGCATGCGCGCCGCCTGCTGGACGCTGGCACCAGCGCAGACCGGCAGCTGGCCTGTTTCGAACGTGCACGCGCAAACGGCGCCACAGCGCATCAGGCGCTGCGCAGGGTGGTTGAGCAGGTGGTGGAAGAGGGCGGTAAACAGCGCCCCCATGATACCGCGGCACTTGCAATCGCAGAGGGTTGAACGACAATGGCGGCGCCTTTGCCAGCCACCCGGATGTTCTGCACCATGATCCTTGCCCAGCAATTCCCTGATATTTCGTTGGCCGATACGCTTTTTGTCTTCGCCCTGGAGGCCGAAGCGGGCAGTGTGTTCGCGGGGATGAACACCGTGTTCACCGGCATCGGCAAGGTCAATGCCGCCATCGCCCTGACCAAGGCCATCGCTACGCGCCGGCCCAGGCTCATCATCAACCTCGGTTCCGCCGGCAGCCTGCGCCACGGCAAGGGCGAGGTGGTGTGTTGCACCCGATTCGTCCAGCGCGACATGGACGTGACGCCGTTGGGTTTCGCCCGCTACGAGACGCCGTTATCGGATATCCCCGTGCTGTTGGAGCATGGCGTGACAGTGCCGGGCTTGCCGCTGGAAACCTGCGGCAGCGGGGACAGTTTCGAGATCAACCATGGTGACGCGCCTTATGATGTGGTCGACATGGAGGCCTATGTGCTGGCGTTGATCGCGCGTAGCGAAGGCATTCCGCTGGTCTGCCTGAAGTACATCTCCGATGACGCCGGCAGTGATGCGGCGGGCGATTGGGCGGTGCAAGTGCACCTGGCTGCCGAGGCCTTCAAACGGGTGCTGTTCAGCCAGGGCTGACCGCCGGTCGGTGTTTGCGCGGGCCGAAAAAACCATCGATGCCGGGACTACCTCGAAATGGAAGAACTGCCTTCGCGCTACACAGTCGCGAAGGCTTCTACCTGTTTTCCGCAGAGGACCCGCACCATGCCCAGCAAGCCCCAGGACCAGTTCAGCATGCAAAACCCGCTGACCCAGTATCCACACCCGCCATTCCCGGCCCAAGGCCAGGCTGCACCTGGCCTGGATGCCAACATGCAACCCAAACCCGATCACGGCGAGCACACCTATAAAGGCTTCGGTCGCCTCGCGGGGCGCAAGGCGCTGATCACCGGTGCCGACTCGGGCATCGGCCGGGCCGTGGCCATCGCATTTGCCCGCGAAGGGGCGGACATTGCCCTCAACTACCTGCCGATAGAACAGCCCGACGCCCGCGAAGTGATCAAGTTGATCGAAGCAGAGGGCCGCAAGGCGGTCGCCATTGCCGGCGACCTGAAGGACGAGCACTTCTGCAAGCAGCTGGTCGACCAGGCCCATGAGCAGCTGGGCGGCCTGGACATTCTGGTGAACGTCGCTGGCAAGCAGGAAGCCCGCAAGGACATCAGCCAGATCAGCCACGAGCAGTTCGACCACACCCTGAAAACCAATGTCTACGCGTTGTTCTGGTTGTGCCAGGCCGCCGTCCCGCTGATGCCCGCCGGGGCGACCATCATCAACACGGCCTCCATCCAGTCCTACCAGCCCTCGGCCACATTGCTCGACTATGCCACCACCAAGGCCGCGATCGTTGCCTTCACCAAGGCGCTGGCCAAGCAAGTGATCGAGCGCGGCATCCGTGTCAATGCCGTGGCACCCGGGCCGATCTGGACCGTGCTGCAGCCCAGCGGCGGCCAGCCAGCCGAGAAGATCCCGGACTTCGGCGGGCATACCCCGATGAAGCGCCCGGGCCAGCCAGCCGAATGCGCATCGGTGTATGTGCTGCTGGCCAGCCAGGAGTCCAGTTACATCACCGGTGAAATTTTCGGCGTGACCGGCGGCAACCCGCTGCCATAGGGCGCCAAGGTTAAACCTTCGCGGTCCCCAGCAGTCACTTGTGATATCGGCAGGCAATCGAGGAGCAGGTCCATGGCTAGGGCAATCTGGAAAGGCGCGATCAGTTTTGGCCTGGTACATATCCCGGTAGCGCTCAATACCGCAGTGCGCACCGAGCGCGTCGACTTTGACTGGCTCGACAAGCGCAGCATGGACCCGGTTGGCTACAAGCGGATAAACAAGGTCACCGGCAAGGACATCGACAAGGAAAACGTCGTCAAAGGGGTGGAGTACGAGAAGGGCCGCTATGTGGTGATCAGCGAGGAAGAAATCCGCAAGGCGCGGCCCGAGGCCACCCAGACCATCGATATCTTTTCCTTTGTCGATGCCGGTGATATCCCGCTGCAGCATTTTGATACGCCGTACTACCTGAGCCCGGACCGGCGTGGCGGTAAGGTGTACGCGTTGCTGCGCGAAACCTTGGCCAGCACCGGCAAGGTGGCCCTGGCCACGGTGGTGCTGCATACCCGCCAGCATCTGGCATTGCTACGGCCGCTGGACGAGGCCCTGGTGATGATCACCCTGCGCTGGCCGGAAGAAGTGCGTGGGCTGGAAACCCTGGAGCTCGACAGCAGCGTCACCGATGTGAAGGTGGACAAGCGCGAACTGGACATGGCCAAGCGACTGGTCGAGGACATGTCCGGTGCCTGGAGCCCCGACGAGTATCATGATGCCTTCCGCCAGACCATTCTCGATCTGGTGGAAGAGAAGGCCAGCAAGGGCAAGATCGAGACGGTGGAGAAGGGCGAAGCTGCCGGTGCCGAGAAAAGCGCGGACATCATCGACCTTACCGAACTGCTCAAGCGCAGCCTGGGTGGCAAGGTCAGCGCACCGAGCAAGAAGAAGCCTGCTGCCGAGAAGAAGCCTGCCAAGCGTACGCGCAAGGCGTCATGACCCCTCGAGCGGTGCAAAGCCCTCCAGGTTCGCCAGGTAATCACCAAAGCCCTCGCGCGCGCGGCTGTCGCGGCGGCTACTGGTGGCCACGCTGTGCCGGGCGGTCCAGCTGATCAGCACGCCCAGCGCCTCCAGGTCCCGGACCAGGTGCACATCCTCATGCGCCGGCAATGGCCGGAACCCGCCAATGCGCTGATAGGCCTGCGCGCTTACCCCAAGGTTCGCCCCATGGATATGCCGATGGCCCTCACGGGCTTCGTAGCGGCTCAGGTACAGCTGGCGCAACGCCGCCTTCTGCCACGGCTGCCAGCGCTGCACGTGCACGGTGCCGCACACCACATCCGTGCCGCAGTCCAGCTGGGACACCAGCCAGTGCGGCGGCACCTGGCTATCGGCATCGGTGCAGGCCAGCCAGCTGGCGCCGCGCTCGATCATCCAGGCCGCGCCGGCCCGCCGGGCTTTACCGACGTTACCCGCGTCAAGAGCCAGGGTGTGCACCGAATGGCGCCTGGCCACGGCCGCACTGCCATCGCTGCAGCGGTCCAGTACCACCAGTATTTCAACCTGATGCCCGGCCTGTTCAGCCTGGCGTGCCGCCGCCAGCACAGACTTGAGGCAGCGGCCAAGGCGGCGGGCTTCGTTATGCGCAGGGATAACCACGGCAATCATGGGCAGGTCTCGTCGAGGTCGACCACGCTGGGCTGGCTGGACCAGTACTCCAGCAGGAAGTCCGCCTCCTCATGGCGAAATACCGGGTACAGCGGCAGGTGCTTGGCCAGCATCCGGTGCACTTCGCGGCCGTCCTGCGGGCAACCCGCAATCGGGTGAGTCCAGTGGCATGCCAGCAGGCCGCCGTCGTAGGTCAGGCTGGCCGCCGACTGCTCGATAACCTGCAGCCAGTCGGTGGGATCAAGGTAGTAGCCGATTTCACTCAGCACGATCAGGTCAAACCGCCCACCCGGCCAGTCGCCGGGCAGCCGTGCCGCGTCCACCGAGGCGTGCCGGACGTCGGCCAGGCGCTCGCGGGTCAGGCCCACCGCAGTGGGGTCGATGTCCTGGCACAGCAGATCGGCGCAGCGGTCGGCGAGCAGGGCACTGAGCTCGCCATTGGCGCAGGCGGGTTCGAATACGCGCTGGTAGCACTGGCGCGGCAGGCTGGCCATGACCAGTTCACGCTTGCGCTTTTCGTACCAGCGGGTGCGGAACGCCCACGGGTCGTCGTTGCTGGCATACAGGTCAGCGAAATACTGCGCATCAAGGCTCATGACAACTCCGTTTAAAGAAACACCAGTTCAAAAGGTTGCAACAGGCAGTCACGCAGGTTCGTCGGCAGCACCGGCGGGTTAGTGCCATCCGGCTCCAGCTGGCTGGCGTGGGCGGCCAGGGCCTTGCGCTTGCGCGCCAGGCGGGTTTCATCCAGCTGCAGCCGGTGCGCACGGGGCCACGGCAGGCGCGGGTCGTCAGGCTGCGCCCAGTGCCACGCCCACACTGGCACCTCCGCCAGTTGCACCTGACGGGCGTGCGCGGCGTGCGCGGCAGCGCGGCCGACGGCCTCGTGGTCACAATGTCCATCCCCGCGCCAGGTTGCCATCAGCAGGTCATCGGGCCGCAGCAGCTGGGTCAGGTGGCTGACCAGAAACGCCTCTTCGCGAGGCAGATGGCCGTCCTTGAGGTTGAGTCGGCGCCAGTCCACCCGGCCCAGGTCAAGGTCCAGCTGCTGCAGGGCCAGGCGGCTTTCCTGCGGACGCTGCCGACGCAGGCGATGCTCGCTCCATTGGTTTGATCCGGGATGGCTGCCTTCACCGTCCGTGGCGGAGATCAGCAGCAAGTCGCCTTCGCGCCCCTGGAAATCGGCCAGCAAGCCGCCCGCCATGAGTATCTCGTCATCCGGATGTGGCGCGATCAGCACCAGGCGGCGCCCCGGCGGGCACAGCTGGCGCGCATCGAGCCAGGTGGCGCGGGCCAGGAGTGCCGCTTGCTGCCAGGCTGCCCACGGCGTGCCGCTGCTGGCTTGTATCAGGTTCTCGCTCATAGCTGCCACGCCCCGGCCGGCACTTGTGCCAGCTGCTGCCCCAGGACCGCCAGGTCACGCTCGGCGTGGCTCTGGCGCAGGAATACCGGCAGGTCGGCAATCAAGCGAGCAAAGTGGCTGCTACGGCAGAACGGGGTCGCGCCCAACGCCCGGCCGACATGGCTGATCACTTGCTCCACCGCCTGTTCGACCTGCGCACGGGTGCGCCGCACTTCGAAACTGGCGTCTGCCCCGGGCTGGCGGTCAATCCAGCCAGCGCATTCGCGCAGCGCCGCGCGGGCGCCGAACAGCGCGGCGTCCACAGCACCCAGGTGCGCATCGGCATGCACATCGGGCCGTGGGTTGCGGCAATGCTCGCGCAGGTAGTCCGCCAGGGCTTCTGCCGCACCGTACCAGCAGGCGGCAATGCCCGCGCCGCCGTGCCAGAAGCCGGGGCGCGCCAGGTACTGGCCGGGTTTGCCGATGAGCGTGCCAGGGGTGTTGTTGAATTCGACTTCGACGCTGGCCGTGGTCGCCATGCCCACGGCTTGCCAGTGTTCGATGTTCAACTCCTGGCTGGGTTGCGACAGCTCGATCGCGACCAGCTGCGGTTGCTCCGCTTCGTCCCAGGCGGTGATCAAGGCCCTGTCGATCTGCAAGGCGCCGGAACACCATGCCTTGCGGCCGACCAGACGCACCTGGTCACCCTGCCGCGCGCTGATATGGGCACGTGCACCAGGCGGTTCGGCAGCCCATACACCCCAGATACCGTCTGCAGCGTGATGAGCGGCAGCACATTCGGCGAGTATGGCCAGGGCGTCGGTGTGGCCTTCGTACAGCTTGGCCAGGGCCAGGTCGCAGCCGGCCACCCTGGCCAGGGTCTGCCAGCGGCGAAGTGTGTTGCCCTGGCCCGGCAACGGCAGCAGGTCCAGGTGATCGGCTTGCAAGGCCTGGATAAGCTGGGGCAGTTGCGTGTCCAGGTTCAAAGGCTGCTGCCGTTCACCGAAGGTGCGCAACAGCCGGTCGAGGTTGGTCAGGTTGAAGTCCTGAACGATGCTCATCAGCGCGTCTCCCGGGTCATGTCCATTGGCTGTAACGCCATCATTCGAGGCCCATCTGCTTGCGCATGCGGGCGGTGACCGACTGCCGCACTTTACCCATGTCAGCCCATGGGTCTTCCACCTCCGCCAGGCGCTCGCGCAGGTTGGCGATGTTCCACTGGTTGGCGCCCTTGAGCTGTGTCAGCTCTTCGCGCCATATGGGTACCGAAACCGGCAAGCCCTCGCGGGCCCGAAGCGAGTAGGCGCAGGCAGTGGTGGCACCTTTGCCATTGCGCAGGTAGTCGATGAAGATACGGCCCACGCGGTTTTTGGGGCCGGATACGGCACTCAAGCGGTCCGGGAACAGCTTGGCCAGGTAATTGACAATGGCATGGCTGAAGTCCTTCACTTCGTCCCAGCCGGCCTTGCGGGTCAACGGCACCACCAGGTGGATACCTTTGCCGCCGCTGGTTTTCAGAAACACCTTCAGGCCCAGCTCATCAAGCAGGGTCAGGGTCAGCTGAGTGGCCTCGAGCATGGCTTTCCAGGGCAGCGCGGGGTCCGGGTCGAGGTCCAGGACGAAGCGGTCTGGCTTGTCGAAGTCTTTGTCAGTGCCATTCCAGGTGTGCAATTCGAGCATGTTCATCTGCACGGCGCCGAGCAGCGTGTCCGGGCGATTGATGACCATCGCCGCCTGACCCGCCTCGGCTTTTTCGTAGCTGAGCACATGCGCGATGTGCAGCTGGCCTGCGTTTTTCTGGAAGAACAGCTCGCCCGCCAGCCCGTCCGGCGCACGTACCAGCGCCACCGGCCGGTGCTTGAGCTGCGGCAGGATCCACTGGCTGACCGCTGCGTAGTATTCGGCCACGTCACGCTTGGTGCTGCCGCTGCTGGCATCGATGACGCGGTCGGGGTGGGTCAGGCGCAGGTCGTCAAACTCATCCGCTGCCTTGGCCTTTTTGGTTTTCGGCACGGTCTTGGCGGGCATGGCGCGCTCCAGGTCGATGGCAGTGGCAGGTTTGTCATCGCGCAGGCCATGGAACACCGAGTGACGGACGATGCCCTCCCGGGTCATCTGCGCGTAGGCGACTTCGGCCAGCAACTGTGGCTTCAGCCAGTGCACGCCGCGGGCTTCGGCCCCGGTCGGCGGTTTGGGCAGTGCGGGCTTGGCGATTTCCAGCGGTTCGAGACGGGCATGGATACTGGCAAGCGTGGTGCTGCTGAAGCCGGTACCGACCTTGCCGGCATAGCGCAGCGCGCCGCTTTCATTGTCATGCAGTGCCAGCAGCAAGGCGCCGAAACCGCTACGGCTACCTTTGGGGTCGGTAAAGCCGACAATCACGAACTCCTGGCGTTGCGTGCATTTGAGCTTGATCCAGTCGGCGCTGCGCCGGCCCACGTAGGGGCTGTCCAGGCGCTTGCCGATCAGCCCTTCAAGTTGCAGGCGGCAGGCGCTGTCGAGCAGCGAATCCACCGGTTGGTCGAAGTCGGCGGAGAACTTCAGGTTGTCGGCCTCGTTGTGCTCCAGCAACTGGCGCAGCGCTTGGCGGCGCTCCTGCAGCGGTACCTGGCGCAAGTCACGGCCGCCCAGAAACGGCAGGTCGAACAGGTAATAGGTGATCTGCTCATCGCGCCCGGAGTCAAACGCATTCTGCAGCGCCTGAAAGTCGGCCACGCCGTGTTCGTTGTTGACCACCATTTCGCCATCCAGCCAGGCCGAGTCGACGCCCAGCTCGCGCAAGGCGTTCAATTGCCCCGGCATTTTGGCACTCCAGTCGTGGCCATTGCGGGTAAACAGGCGGATGTCATCGCCTTCGATCCGGGCCAGGATGCGATAACCGTCGAATTTCACTTCGTAGCGCCATTCACCGGTGGGCGGTGAGTCGACCAAGGTGGCGAGCTGCGGCTCCAGGTGGGTTGGCAATGCAGCTGCTTTGCCGGTGCTTGCCCGCTTGCGGGTGGCAGGTTTTCGCTTCGCTGCTTTTGCGGTACTGCCTTTTGGCACCAGGGTGCGGTCGCTGATGACGCTGTCGGGCTGGTCGTCGACGATGCTGTATTCGCTTTCACTGCGGGCCTGGCCGTCGTGCGACTTGACCAGCATCCACTGTTCCTTCTTGCCCGCCAGGCGAGTGCGAAACAGGTTCCATACGCCGCTGAGCTTCTCGCCCTGCAGGCGAAAACGCAGTTTGCCCTTGGCATAGGCCGCCTGCGCATCGCCCTCGGGCTCCCAGATGCCCCGGTCCCAGACAATAACGTCACCCGCGCCATAATGCCCCTCAGGGATGTTGCCTTCGAAGTCGGCGTAATCCAGGGGGTGATCTTCGACGTGCACGGCCAGGCGCCGTACCTTCGGGTCGAGCGACGGCCCTTTGGGGATGGCCCAGCTTTTCAGCGTGCCATCCAGCTCCAGGCGAAAGTCGTAGTGCAGGTGGCTGGCGTCGTGTTTCTGGATGCAGAACTGCAAGGCGTGGGCCCGCTTGGCACGGCGGCGCTTGCCACTGGGTTCAGGCGTGGCGTTGAAATCGCGTTTGCGCGCGTATTCCTCGAGGGGTTTGGCCATGGCGGGCTCCGGGGCGAGTCGCGGTCATATCGTTGGGAGGCGGCGGGGCCCGGCGGAGTTCAAAATATCCGCCGAGGCGAGCGCGCTGAAAAACTATGAATCTTCCTGGGTTTGGTGGAGTCGACCGAAGGTAAGCCAACTGACGGAGACGATCATGTCCAGACCTGATGACCCCAAACCGTATACACCGACCGAAATCGACGACACCGAAGACCGCATGGGCAGCGTCCATGAACTGGATTTCAGTGAGCGCCAGGATGAACGCGAGGGGCGGGTAGGGGATGAGCGCCCGGCAGCCGATGTCGCCCAGGAATTTTCGCCGCGCCGCGTGGCGCAGAGCGGCATGACAGGGGGCGAGGCCTTGAGTGACAGCTTGCATGAGGACAACGTGACCTATGACGACCTGAGCCCCGATACGCTGCTGGACGAGACCGGCGCCCGCGACCCGCATGAGCCTGGCCAGGGTGGCCCGGCGGACGAGGCATTGCGCGAGGTGGATGCTGACGAGATCGGCGGTGGGTTCGGCCTGGATGAAGCCGAGCTGGCCCGTTCCGCACCGCTGGATGGCGAGCCATGGACCGATGATGTGATCGACGAAGACCAAGGGGGCAAGCCATGAGCGAGTTAAGATGCGCGTGCAGTGAATGCTCCTGTACGGTGGATGCCGCCCCTCAGAACGGCAAGGCCTACTGCTGTGAGGCCTGTGCCAGCGGGCACCGTAACGGTGAACCGTGCCGTATGCCGGGTTGCAATTGCGGACAGGTGGCGCAGGTGAAGGAAAGCAGCGTCGACAATGCGCTGGATGAGACCTTCCCGGCGAGTGATCCGATTTCTCCCTGATTCATGCTAGTACTTTGAAGGGCTTGCAGGTGTTTGCCGCAAGATATGCAGCGCCCGTGAGATCGAGCGCCGCCCGCGCGGCGCTCGATTTCATAGGCGACGCAAATGCTGTGGCAAGCGCCTGTTTAGCGCTGCCGGGACTGTTCTGCCTGGCCTTCAATGCGTCTGCCAGATCCCATTACTGCGCTCACACTCGGTACGCGCCTGCCCCAGGCTAGGTGTATCGTAGTAATAGGTCACCACCCGGGCATCCTTGGGCAAGCCAGGCCGAGTGGACGGCTGGTCATTGCCGGCTGCTTCAGGATTGGCCAGCGCCTCCTGGGTCAACGGTGCGATACAACTGCCCACGCTGCCATCGGCGCAACGCGCCACCTTCTGCTTCTGCGCGCTGAGCATGTCCTTGCTCTCGTTGCTGCACGACCAGTTGATCGCTTCCGGCGGCATGTTGCCGAAGGTGTAGCAGGTATGTTGCGCCACCGGTTTCACCGCTTCGCTGGACGATCGGGTGACCACATCGCAGGCCTCGGCCAGCACCTCGCCGCTGGCCAGGCTTGCCAACATCAATGTCATCGTAAAGACACGCATGGGACACCTCCCGGCCACAGGCCGTCATTCACGTCGAAGCTGGTTTGTCGCGCTGGCGCATGGCCTTGGCACATTTTTCCAGCACCACATAGGTGATCACCGCCAGCGCCAAGGGAATCAGGTAATACAAGGTCCGGTAAGCCAGCAGCGCCGCCACCAGGCTGCCCTGGCCCATCTGGCCATGCAGCAACCCCAGAAATACCGTTTCCAGCACGCCCAGCCCGGCCGGAATATGCGCAACCACCCCAGCCACGCAACTGATCAGCAGAATCCCCAGAATAGAGGGGTAGAAGGCCTTGTCGGGCAACAGCCAGTAGATCAGCAAGGCCATCATCGCCCAGTTGCTGGCGCCGAGTGCCACCTGGCACAGCGCCAGGCGCAGCCCAGGCAGGGTCAGCTCGTGATCACGCCAGCGCCAGGTGCGCTTCTTGGCAAAACCACAGGCAAACAGATAGGCAAAGGCGATGGCCAGCAGCGCAAAGCCGATGAATTGCAGGCCCGTAGTGCCCACCGCCCAGTTCGCGGGCAGCTCTACCAGACGCAACGCGAACACACCACCGGCGAGCAGCATGTAACCCATCCAGTTGGTCAGCAGGCCGAGGGTGAGGATGCGGGTGATGGTGGCCGTATCCAGCCCAAGCCGGCTGTACAGCCGGTAACGCAGCGCAACGCCGCCCACCCAGGTGGTGAAGTTGAGGTTGAAGGCGTAGCACACGAACGCGACTGGCAGCACCTGCCGGGCAGGCAACGTGTGGCCGGTGTAGGTGCGTGCCAGCAGGTCGTAGCTGGCGAAGATCAGGAAGCTGCACAGCGCCATCACCAGGCCCACCGCCAAAACGCCAGGCTTGTAGGCGAACAATGACTGGCGCACTTCGCCCCAGTCCAGATTGCGTGCCAGCATGAACAACAGCACCGGGATCAGCACCACGAACAGCACGGTGAACAGGCGTTTGGCCCAGGTTTGCCAGCGCTTGCGCTCCATCAGGTATTGCCCTCGTGCAGGTTGCCTTGGGTGTGGACTTGCGCTTGCAGCGATTTCAGGCGTTTGCGGTGCGCCGGCAACCAGCCGGCAATGCGCGGAAAATGCCGAACTACGTGGAAGCACAGGAATATCAGCGGGGCCCGCCACCAATAGCCGCGGATCATGCGTTCCAGGGTCACCGGCTTGCATTGCTCGCTTGCCAGCGTGCGCAGGTGCTGGTGCAGCTGCTGGTTGAAGGCACGGTCGCGGATGAACAGGTTGGCCTCCAGGTTCAATGACAGGCTCAACGGGTCCAGGTTGCTGGAGCCGACGGTGGACCACTCATCGTCCACCAGCGCCACCTTGCCGTGCAGCGGGCGCTGGCAGTATTCGTGAATGCGTACGCCATCGCGCAGCAGGTAGTTGTACAGTAGCCGTGAAAGCGCCCGCACCCAGCGCATGTCCGGCTGGCCCTGCATGATCAGGGTCACCTCCACCCCCCGGCGGGCGGCATTGCGCAGCTCGCGCAGCAGGCGGTAGCCGGGGAAGAAATACGCATTGGCGACCACGATGCGCTGGCGGGCAGCGCGCAAGGCCTCCAGGTACTGCGCTTCGATGGCGGTGCGACGCTGCCCGTTGTCACGCTCCACCAACACCGCAGTTGTTTCGCCGGTAGGCGCGGTCACGGGTCGCACCTCGCTGGGGGGTTCGAGCACAGGCGACATCAGGCGTCGGCTCACCGCATGCACTTGCGCCACCACTGGGCCGGTGACTGCGACGGCGTAGTCCTGCTTGGCCATCGGCCCATAATCGCCCAAGTGATCGGCGCTGTAGTTGATGCCGCCGATGAAGGCCAGCTCGCCGTCGATGACCACAATCTTGCGGTGCAGGCGCCGGAACAGATTGGTGCGCATGCCCGCCAGTTTCGGCTGGGGGTCGAACAGGTGAAAGCTGACCCCGGCATCGGTCATGGCCGCAATAAAATCGTCGGGCAGATCCGCCGTGCCGTAGCCATCTGCCACCACCTCGACCCGCACGCCGCGGCTGGCAGCCTCGATCAACGCCCGCTGCAGCTGCTGGCCGACCTTGTCGTCGAAAATGATGAAGGTTTCCAGCAGGACTTCTTCCCGTGCCTGGCCGATGGCGTCGAATACACGGGGGTAGAATGCCTCGCCATTGATCAACAGTTCCACGCTGTTACCGTCTACCCAGGGTCTTTTCACACAACGATCTCCGCAGCCAGGGGGGCGTGGTCGGACAGGTGCGACCACGGATAGTTGGACAACACCTGGGCCTTGCCAGGCATGGCGTTGCGCACATAGATCCGGTCCAGGCGCAACAGCGGCATGCGCGCCGGGAAACTGCGCGCCGGGGTGCCGAACCGCTCGCCAAAGGCTTCGACCAGGCGCTGCGACAGCACTGCGTCCGCCTTCAGCCGCCAGTCATTGAAGTCGCCGGCAACAATCACCGGCGCTTTTGGCGGCAGGCGGTCAAGCAGTTCGAGCAACAGCTTCACCTGGCTTTGCCTGTGCGCTTCGCGCAGGCCCAGGTGCACGCACACCGCATGGACCTGTTCGTGGCCTGGCACTTCCAGCTGGCAGTGCAGCAGGCCGCGCTGCTCGTTGCCGTGTACCGACACGTCGAGGTTGTCGAAACGGGTAATCGGAAACTTGGAAAGCAGGGCATTGCCGTGGTCGCCGTGGGGGTACACCGCATTGCGCCCGTATGCAAATTGCGGCCACATGCTATCGGCGAGAAATTCGTACTGCGGCGCCTCCGGCCACGCTGGGTGGCGTACAGCATGCTGCTGGTGGCTGCCATGCACTTCCTGGAGGAATACCAGGTCTGCACCGGTGGTACGCACGGCTTCGCGCAGCTCGGGCAGGATGAAGCGCCGGTTGAAAAAGGTGAAACCCTTGTGCACGTTGAGGGTGAGCACGTTCAGCCGGTGTACGGCGGTAACTTTGTCGATGATGCAATGGGGGGCAGGCAGGGTCCTGTTCACAGCGGCACCTCCGGCGCCACGCCGGGCTCGGTCATCAGCGGGTGGTCCAGGTGCAGCTTCTCCAGCAAACGTCGCGCATCGTAGGGCGCATGCACCTTCTGGTCGTTGTCGAAGTAGCAGTAGACATCCCGCGAAGCACGCCGAGGCGGCGGGCCCGGGACGATCAGCTTGGCATCATCGGCCTGGCTGCCCTGGCTCCATTGCTGAATCCGATGCTTCCAGCGCCGCAGCGCGCGCACCGTGTAGCCGCTGCTGTACAGTTCGACATCGCCGTGCAGGCGCATGTACATGAAGTCGGCCGTGACATCTTCCACGTACGGCCACTTACCCGCGCTGTCGGCAACCACCAGCGCAACGTGGTGCTTGCGCAACAGCTTGACGAAGGCTTCGCACAGGAAGCTCTCGTGGCGTATTTCCACCGCATGGCGCAGCCGGTAATTGCCTTGGATGGCGGTGCCGCCATTCCCTTGCAGGCGTTCGGCGCAGCCCTCGGCACAGGCCCGCGCAGCTGCAACATCGCGGGGTAGCAAGTCAAGAAACGCGCTGAAAAGCGCCTCGTCGAACTTCATGTTGGGTGGAAACTGCCAAAGAAACGGCCCTAGCTTGTCACCGAGCAGCAGCGGGCCAGACGCGAAGAAATTGGCAATCGGCTGTTCGATCTCCCTCAGCCGGCGTATGTGGGTGATGTAGCGGGGCGCCTTCACCGAGAACACGAAATCCTCAGGCGTCGCGTGAGCCCAGGCCTGGTAACGGTCAGGCGTTTGCAGGCTGTAGAACGACCCGTTGATCTCGATGGTGTTCACGGCTCGAGAGGCAAACGCCAGCTCATCGTCCTGGGGTAGCCCCTTGGGGTAGAAATCCTTGCGCCAAGGGCCATAGCGCCAACCTGAAATGCCGATACGCACTTCGCTCACGCTGCCTCCTCATGATCGTCGTTGCCCGGTTCATCAATTGCGACACGTGCAACTGCACAAGGGTTCAAGGGTGAAGATCGACGGCGCGCACGGTCGCGGATTGAACTTTGCCGTCACGCGCGATTCCACCCTTAAGCAGCCCAAGCCTGGCGCTACGGGGAGGACCGACAGCATGAAATTCGACCGTTTCGCGCAATGGCTGGCGAATTGTGCGGGTCGCCCGCAAACCTTCGCCATCGCCTTTCTGTTGATACTGGCTTGGGCAGTGACCGGCCCGCTGTTCGATTACAACGATACCTGGCAGCTGGTGATCAACACTTCGACCACCATCGTCACATTTCTGATGGTGTTCCTGATCCAGAACACCCAGAACCGCGACAACGACGAACTGCACATCAAGATCGACGAACTGCTGCGCACCACCAAGCGTGCGCACAAGGCATTGCTGGACCTGGAAGACATGGACCCGGCCGAGCTGCACGCCCTGCGCAAGCAGTACCAAAGCATGGGCAAGCTCGACCCGCATCAGGCCGACCGCCGGGACCCACCCGGTGACTGAAGGCCTGCCCGATTCACCGGAAGAAGCACTGCCAGACCCTGGAGGCACGCATGGCCAGACATATCATCCACTTCACCGGCCCGATCAATTCATCTACCTGTGGCAACCTGATCAATACCTGCTCCAAAGCCATGCAACAAGGCGCAGATCTGCTGCAGCTGAACATCGCCACCATGGGCGGGGAGTGCAGCTACGGCTTTACCCTGTACAACTTCCTGCGCGGCCTGCCGATTCCGTTGCACACCCATAACCTGGGGACGGTGGAGTCCATGGGCAACATCCTGTTCCTGGCAGGCGAGCACCGCACTGCCTGCACCCACAGCAAGTTCCTGTTCCACCCGTTTCACTGGACTTTGCATGGCTCCGTGGACCACGCCCGCATGGCCGAGTACGCCATGAGTCTGGACTACGACTTGCGGCTGTATGCGGAAATCGTGGCAGAGCGCACCCAGGGCAGCAGCGAGGTGCTGGATGTACCGCGCTACCTGATGGCCTACCCGCGCATACTCGGCCCGCAAGAAGCGCTGCAAAGCGGCATGATCCATGCCATCGACGAGATGCCGCTGGCGTCGGAGGTGAGCCAGTGGAGTGTGCATGCCTGAGGCCAGCCACTGGCTCGTAATGCCGTACTGACTGATGTGCGGTCAGTACGGCACCGAGCCGTGCAGGGCTTCGATCGCTTCCACCAGGTCGTCGTAGCCGACCGGTTTGTTCAGGTGCCGGTCAAAGCCGGACTGCCGCGACTTGTGCTGGTCGGCGCTGGCGCCGTAGCCGGTCAGCGCGATCGCCGGCGTGTGCTGAAGGTGGCGCAGGGCCCTCAGCGCCTTGATCAACGCATGGCCGTCCATGACCGGCATGCCGATGTCGGACAGAATGATGTCGTAGGTCGAGTCCCCTGCCGCCTGCAGCGCCTGGCGCGGGTCATTGAAGGCGCTGACTTCGGCGCACTCCATTTCCAGCAGTTGCTGCATCACCTCCAGCACTTCAGGCGAGTCATCGACCAGCAGCACGTGAATGCCGCTGAGCCGACCCGCGTAGTCCACCTCGGCGGGCACCGCAGACGGGCGGCGTCCGGCAGCGGACAAGGGCAGGCTGACGGTGAACGTACAGCCCTGGCCGATGCCCGCCGATTGCGCCTGCACGCTGCCGCCATGCGCTTCCACCAGTTGCCGGACCAGCGACAGGCCAATCCCCAGGCCTTCACGGGTGTGACTGCCCGATGCCGGCGTGGCTTGGCTGAACAGGTCGAAAATATGCTCCAGGCTGTCTGCACTCAGGCCGATACCCTGGTCGATGACCCGCAGCGAGAGCTGATCATCCGCATGGCTCAGCACCAGGCGGATCACCGAGCCGGCCGGGCTGAACTTCATGGCGTTGTTCAGCAGGTTCCAGATCACCTGTTCCAGCCGGGTGCTGTCGCCCTCGATGAACAACGCCAGCCCGTCCGCGGGCAGTTCCAGCGCCACGCTGCAGGCTGGTTGCTCGCTCAGCACCACCGCGTGGATCCCCTGCAGGATGGCAGTGAAGTCCAGCGGTTCGGTCTTGAGCTTGAGCTTGCCGGTACGGATACGCGCTACATCGAGCAAGTCATCGATGATTCGCGCCTGGCTGGTGACCGCGTCGCGGATGGTGCTCACGGCCTTGTTCGCAGCCGCTATATGGGCAATCGAAGGCAGGCGCCGGAGGATCTCCGCGTTGAGCTGGATCAGGTTGAGCGGGTGCTTGAGTTCGTGGGACATGATGGCGAAGAACTCGTCCTTCATGTGGCTGTTGCTCTGCGATTCGGCCAGCTGCTTGGTCTGTTCGTCGTGCAGGCGTTTGTGCCCGGTGAGGTCGCGGGCGATTTTCACGAAGCCGCGCAAGCTGCTGCCCTTGAGCCGGGAGATTTCGCCGCTGGAGTAGAAGCGGCTGCCATCTTTGCGCACATGCCAGCGCTCGTCCTGGCTACGGTCGTTGGCACGTGCTGCCTGCAGCTCCCGCTCGGGTACGCCGTGCTGGCGATCTTCCTCTGTGAAGATCAACTGGTAGTGCTGGCCGAGCACATCGGCCTTGGCGTAGCCGAAGATCAACGTGGCACCGGTGTTCCAGTCGGTCACCAGGCCCTGCTCGTCGAGCAGGATGATGGCAAAGTCGTGAGTGCTCTCGGCAACCACACGCATGCGCTCTTCGCCCAGGCGCACGCGCTCTTCGGCTGCCCGGCTCTTGCTGATGTCGATGAAGGTGAGCACCGTGCCGTCGATCTTCTGTTCACTGGAGCGGTAGGGCAGCAGGCGCGCCAGGTACCAATGCTGGTCCCGGCCGACGATTTCACGTTCGATGATGCTTTCGCCCTGGACCACGGCACGGGCGTCGTCGGCCAGTGCCGGGTAGTCCAGGCGATGGGTGATGTCGAGCAGCGACCGACCGGTGTCGACCGGCAGCATGTTGAACAGGTCGGTGGCGCGCGGGGTGAACCAGCGGATGTGCAGGTTGCGGTCGACAAACACCGTGGCGATGTCGGTGCTGGCGATCAGGTTGCTGAGGTAGTCGTTGACCTTGTCGGTTTCCTCGACCTTGTTCTTGAGCTCGTAGTTGACCGTCAGCAGCTCCTCGTTGATGGACTGGAGTTCTTCCTTGCTGGTCTCCAGCTCTTCACTGGCCGAGCGCAGTTCTTCGTTGATCGCCTGCATCTCTTCGTTGGAGGCGGTCAGCTCTTCGCTGGAAATCTCCGATTGCTCAATGGTTTCGTGCAGCTGCAGCCGGGTGCGCTGCAACTCCCGCTCCAGGTTGTGCAACACCATGCTGTCGGTCTGGCGAATGGCGCCGGGAAGGGGCAGCGACGGGTCGGGCGCGCGTTCTTCGAAAACCACCAGCAGGTACTCGCCAGCGCTGGCCTCGTCCTTGTGCGGCTGGACGGTGATTTCCACCTGTAGCCGTGCTGCGCCTTCGCCCAGGTCTACCGGCCGCGAGGTCACGGCTTCGGTGCCCTGGCGGGCCTGGAACAGGGTGCTGCGCAAGGCCAGGCGCAAGCTCGGCAGCACCAGGTTCAGCAGGTTGCGGCTGAGTTCGCCACTGCCCAGTTGCATGAATCGCCCCACGCCTTCGCTCAGATGCAGGATGGTACCTTCGCCATCGATGATCAGGCTGGGCGGGGTCCGCCGCGCCAGCGCCCGGTGGTGCAGTTCGGCATAGGCAGGTTTGCGCCCGGGCTTGCTTTTACCCCGCGCAGGTTGCAGCACATTGGCAAGGTCCGGGCCCGGCAACTGCCGGCCCGAGCGCCGCGCGGCGTTACTGACGTCACGTGCCCGGTAAATGCGGTTGCGCTTGTCGACCACGGCGAACAGCTCACTGGCCAGGTCGGCGGATTCGGACGAGCCGAGGAACAGATAGCCGCCGGGGCGCAGGGCGAAGTGGAACATGCGCAGGATGTCCTGCTGGATTTCGCGGTCGAGGTAGATCAGCAGGTTGCGGCAGACGATCAGGCTGATCTGCGAGAACGGTGGGTCGGACAACAGGTTGTGCCGGGCAAACAGGACTTTTTCGCGAACTTCCTTGCGCACCCGGTAATGCTGGTCCTCCTTCGCGAAAAACTGGCGCAACCGCGAAGGCGGTACATCGGTGACGATCGCCTCAGAGTAGCAACCGCCCCGGGCGATGCCGATCGCCCGCTCGTCCAGGTCGGTGGCAAACACCTGGACCTTGCTGGCGCGCTGTTCCAGCGCCAGCTGCTCGCTGGCGAGTATCGCCAGGCTGTAGGCTTCTTCGCCGGTCGAGCAACCGGCGGACCAGATGCGGATTTCGCCTGAACCCTCGGCGGGTTCGGGTTCGCTGACCAGCTGCGGCAGCACATGCCGTTCCAGCGCCTCGAACGCTTCACGGTCGCGGAAAAAGTTGGTAACGCCGATCAGCATATCTGCCAATAGCGCCGCAGACTCCTCGCTATGCTCCTCCAGGTAGCGCAGGTACGCCCCAAGGTCGGCTTGCCCCGTCACATGCAGGCGCCGTTCTATGCGGCGCAGCACGGTGGCACGTTTGTAGTGCTGGAAGTCATGCCCGGTGGTGCTGCGCAACTGCAGGAGGATTTCTTCGAGCAGGGGCTCGAAGGCCTGCGGGTCGCCGACCCGGGTACCCAGCGGAGGCGGCAGGGTATCGTCATCGATTCGCGGCAACCTGACTTTGCGGGCGTTGCGCCACAACTCCAGCAGTTTCTGCGGTATCTCGGCGGCGGGCAGGATGACGTCGACCATCCCGGTCTCGATCGCGGCCCGCGGCATGCTGTCGTACTGGGCGTCGTCTGGCGTTTGCACCAGGGTGACCCCGCCTTGCTCCTTGATGCGCGACAGCCCGACTGCGCCATCGGCACCGGTGCCGGACAAGACCACGCAAAACGCATGGTCCTTGTGCACGTCGGCCAGGTCGCGGAAAAACAGGTCGATGGCGACATGGTCACCCCGGCGCCGGTTGGCAGGCGTCACGCGCAAATAGCCGTCATTGGTCGACAACCTGTTGGCCGGCGAAATGACGTAGACATGGTTGCGCTCGATCGGCACCGGCTCGGTCACCTGGCGCACCGGCATGGCAGTGGTTTCCTGGATGATACGGTCGGCGACGCTCTGATGATCCGGTGACAGGTGCAGCACGATGACGAATGCCATGCCCGAATCGGCGGGCATCTGCCGGAACAATGTACAGATGGCCTCAAGGCCCCCGGCCGAGGCACCGATGCCAACGACCGGAAAGTCCAGGTGGCTTGGGCTCAGGTTGGGGTCCTGCGGGGCAGCGGGCTGGTTAGCAGACGACTTCATGGCGGTGCCTTGTGCAGACCTGACAGACGGCCCATCGACGCATCGCCGGGCATGTGAGCCCCATTATAGGCAGGCCTGCGAAGCAACAGCGAGCACTCGCGCGTGCGCAAACGGATAGTCCGTCAATGGGGGACCGCGAAGTCATTTGGCGCCACTCGTCCGCAAGTGCCTACTGCGACTGAGCGCCTGGCGCCCTTGTGTGTTCGGAACAAGAGCACGGCATAACACCGTGTTACCTCGCATCCCTCAAGGAGAGACGACATGGCTCGTGATCCGGATCAAACCAGCCAACGTGGCGGCACCAAGGAAACCAACCCGGGCAATTTTGCCAATGACCGTGAAAAGGCCTCCCGCGCCGGGCAGAAAGGCGGCCAGGTATCCGGCGGCAACTTCGCCAATGACCGCCAACGCGCCTCGGAAGCGGGCCGCAAAGGTGGCCAGAACAGCCACGGCGGTAGCCGTAATCCCTAAAACCCCCGGCGTGACTGCAGCGGTTGCCCGGTGGTGAGCTGCCGGGTAACCATTCACGCCCAGGATTTCACAAATTTTGAATCTTTCCGGCCCCACCCGACTCAATCTGAAAGTCATCCATGGAAAAGAGGAGGGCCCAGCGATGCCTAATCCCCAGTTGTACATCATCGACTACCAACTGCATGGCAAGCCGCGCAGTTTCATCATCCGCCTGGAACATCTGGACAATGCCGAGGCCTGGCATTGGGCAAGCTGCGACGCGGGGATTGGCATCATCCCGAAATTCGGGCGCGAAAAGATTCGCAAGGTGAGCAGGCCCATGGCCGAGCGCTATGGGGTGACTGAAGTGAGTTGGCGGGTATCGGGCAGCAAGCCCGGCCAGTCGCTGGAAGACCCCGCCACCACTGCCTGATTCTGCTGTGCAGGCAATCGGCGAGTCAGGCACCCGACTCCGGGTCGCTCGCCGGTACGCCGGGCCGATTCTGCTCGTCATCCGTCAAATCAGGGTCGGCGTCAGGGTCGGGGACCTGGTCGTTGCGCCGGTCCGGCTCCAGCTCTGGCCAGTCATCCTCCACGTTCCCGCCTCCCATCGATAGCTTGTGATTCATGTTCCGGGCCTCCTTTCGGGTAAATAAAGCCCGCCTGGCCGGCGGGCCACTGCAGGCGTGAGAGGCGAATTTTTTGGCCACCCCTCAGTTACTGAGAGGGTCGGCGGGTCGGTAGAAGTCCTTGCAGGTGCGCTGGAGCCTGACCAACGGTTCAGCTCCCGCTGTATTTAACCGCCGCGGCCGTACGCGAGGTGACCTTCAATGCCTTGAGCAGGCAGGACACATGGATGCGCACGGTGAAGGGCGAGATGTTCAGGGCCTTGGCAATTTCCTTGTTGGTCCTGCCTTGGGCAATCAGCCGCAGTACCTCATGTTGGCGCTGAGTAAGCTGCTCCACCGCGCCGTCGGGGCTGACGCCAGGGAACAAGCCCGAGGGGGTGTACCTGACCAATACTTCGCCCTCGCGGATCGCCAGGATGGCTGCGCCAATGTCTTCCGGCATGCTGTCCTTGCCAATGAAACCGTCGACACCTGTGGCCATCACCTGCTCGATCAGCGCAGGGTCATCGACCGCTGAAACCACGATAAGCGTGGTACGTGGCAGTTGCCGGCGTACCTGGGAAAGGCACTGGATATCGGTAAGGCCGGGGAAGCGCAGGTCCAGCACCAGGGTGTCGGGTATCTCGCCAGTGGCACTCAGCGCGAAGACTTCGGCAAGGTCCCCGGCTTCTTCCACGCAGGCACCGGGCACCACCCGCCGGACGGTGCGGGCCATGGCGTCCCTGAACAGCGGATGGTCATCGGCGACAATGATGCGGCATTTCACGTCTGGCAACTCCCTGTAGCCACCAGCGAACCGGGCCATGCTAATTTAGCAGCCTTACACGGACTGTGCCGCCTCGCGAAATGTGCACAAGGACAATGCCCATGGACCTGGACAAGAACAACGAGCTCGATCAAGCCAACCTGCGCCTCATCGTCGCCTGCTGCGCCCTGGCATACATGGGTCTGCTGGGTTTCATGCCAGGCGAGTCGCATGCGCGATACCTGCCGGTGATCTACTACATCGTCTCGTTCCTGCTGGTGTCGGTCGGCCTTCGCCAGGCCATCGCCCGCTGGCCCGGCCATTACCCCTGGCGCCGGGTGCTGGGCATGCTGCATGACTACACCGGCACCTGTTTCGGCCTGGTGATGGGTGGCGAAGCAGCGCTGCCGATTTATGCGGTCATGGTGTGGGTGAACCTGGGCAACGGCATGCGCTTCGGCTCGCGCTACCTGGCAATTGCCACCGTGCTGGCGCTGGCGGCCTTGCTGGTGGTCTATCAGCTTACGCCTTACTGGCAGGCCAACCCGTTCATGGTGCTGATGCTGCTGACCACCAGCACGGTCATTCCGGTGTATGCGCACCTGCTGCTGGAGCGCACGCGCAAGGCCTCGGAACAGGCGATAGCGGCGAATCAGGAAAAGTCCCGCTTTCTGGCTCAGGCCAGCCATGACCTGCGCCAGCCTATCCACTCCATCGGCCTGTTCACCGCCTGCCTGCGCGAGGCGCCGCTGGGCGAGGATGAGCGGCGGCTGGTGGACAGCATCGACCGTTCGTTGCTCAACGTATCGCAGCTGTTTCGCTCGATTCTTGACCTGTACACGCTGGACAACGGGCGGGTGCAGCCCCGTTACGAAACCTTTGCCTTGGGTGATTTCCTGGCTGAACTGCTGCGCAACAACAGCGAGGCCGCGCGCTGGGCAGGCGTGGACATTCGTTTGCGGCCCTGCAGCTACTGGACCCGTGCCGACCGCGGCATGCTGGCGACCATGGTCCAGAACGTCATATCCAACAGTTTCAAATACGCCGCGCAGCGCCCGTTGTTGATCGCAGTACGACGCTGCGGCCGGGACCTGGCCATTGTCGTCTGCGACCAGGGGCGAGGCATTGCCGAGGCGCATCAGGGGCTGGTGTTCGAGGAGTTCTACCGGGTACGGCAGGGCCGTGACAAGGATGTCGAAGGCGTCGGACTGGGCTTGTCGATCGTCCGCCGACTGGGGCACCTGATGGGGCTGGAAGTCCGCTTGCGCTCGCGGCCGGGGCGCGGCACGGCGGTAACTCTGCGGGGTTTGCCACGCCTGCAGGCACAACCGGACCAGCCTTCGGCGCAACGCTCGCCGGCAGCGCCCGGCCTGCTCGGCGGCTTGCGGGTGTGCCTGGTCGAGGACGACCGCAACGTGCTGCGGGCTACCTCGGCACTGCTGCAGAAATGGGGCTGCGAGGTAGAAGCGCACAGCTCGCCAAGCGGCCTGAGCAGCGATTGCGAGGTGATTGTCGCGGATTATGACCTGGGCCAGGACGCCACCGGCATCGATTGCATCGACCGCCTCAGGGCCCAGCGTGGATGGGCGGTGCCAGCGTTGATAATGACCGGGCACGACCCGGAGAAGATTCAGGCAGAGGTGCATGAGCGTGATATCGCCGTGCTTTCCAAACCGGTGCGTCCAGCCGAACTGCGTGCCGCCCTGCGCGCGTTGCGCGAGCTGCCTGCGGCGCCGGTCGGCTAGACCGGCGACAGGGCGCAAAGGTTTTGCGTGGGTTACTGGAGCATCAATGCCTGGCCTTCCTTCATGCACGAAGGGGTAGGCTGGTAAAGGCCCATGCCGGCCACGGCGACGATGCCACCGCTGGGCATCTGGCACTCGTACTGGCCTTTGGCGGTGGTGGCGGTGTAGTAGGTGATGGTGCTGTCGCTGCGCACATCGGCGACTTTGGATACCTTGGTGTTGAGGGCGAATTCGGTGCGCTGCTTGAGGGTATCTTCGGAGGGGTTGATGGTCTGGCAGCCGGCGACGCCGACCAGCAGGGCGGCACTGAGGACGAGCTTGATGGGGTGCATGATGGGGACTTCCTTGGCGTTGTTCTCACTGGACTATAACGCCGAGGGGGTGATGAGGCGATTAGGGCGGATGTACGAGGTGGCCCTTGGCCTTTATGTAGCCTGTGCCGCCTCTTCGCGGGTGAACCCGCTCCCACAGGGGATTCATATCCCTGTGGGAGCGGGCGCGCCCGCGAAGAGGCCGGTAGCCTCACCCCATCATTGTGGCTGCTTCAGCACCAGCGTCAGGATGTCGTAGCTGGCCACCAGCTCACCCAGCTGGTTGGTCACCTCCACATCCCATGCCACCACGCCCTGCGGCTGGCCCAGCGGGCTGGTCTTGCCCTGGTCGATCTTGCGCTTGCAGGTCAGCCGCGCCTGGATGGTATCGCCAATACCTACCGGGTTGATGAAGCGCAGGGTATCCAGGCCATAGTTGGCCAGTACCGGCCCGGCACCTGGCGAAACGAACAGCCCGGCCGCCGCCGACAGCACGAAGTAGCCGTGGGCAATGCGCTTGCCGAACTGCGACTGCTTGGCCGCGATCTCGTCGAAGTGCATGTAGAAGTGGTCCCCCGACAGGCAGCCGAAGTTGACCAGGTCGGCTTCGGTCACGGTACGGCGGTGGGTAAGCAGCGATTCACCGATGCGCAACTGCTCGAAATACCGGCGGAACGGATGCACTTCGGTTTCGATCACTTCGCCACCGCGCACATATTCACCGGTTACCGCCGTGAGCATGCTCGGCGAACCCTGCACGGCAGCGCGTTGCAGGTAGTGCTTGACCGCGCGCAGGCCACCCAGCTCTTCACCGCCACCGGCGCGGCCGGGGCCACCGTGCTTGAGCTGTGGCAGCGGCGAGCCATGACCGGTGGATTCCTTGGCGGCCTCGCTGTCCAGCACCAGCAGGCGGCCGTGCCAGGCAGCTGCCACCGGAATGGCCTTGGCGGCTACGCTGCGGTCGGCCGTTACCAGCGTCGCTACCAGGCTGCCCTTGCCGCGAGCGGCGAGCGCCAGGGCTTCATCGAGGTCGTGGTAGGCCATCAGCGTGCTGACCGGGCCGAACGCCTCGATATCGTGGGCACCGCCTTCGGCATGCGGGTCGCGGGCGTGCAGCAAGGTCGGGGCAAAGAACGCACCCTCGGCCACGCCTTCGCCACGCGGGGCAAAGCCATCGCTGGCGCCGAACAGCTGGTCGCAACTCTGCAGCAGGCTGCGCACCCGCTCGGCCACATCATGCTGCTGGTCGTGGGAGGCCAGGGCGCCCATACGCACGCCTTCCAGCGACGGGTCACCGACCACCACCTTGCTCAGGCGCTCGCGCAGGCGCGTAGCAACCGCATCGATATGCCTGGCCGGCACGATGACGCGGCGGATGGCGGTGCATTTCTGCCCGGCCTTGGTGGTCATTTCCCGCACCACCTCCTTGATGTACAGCTCGAACTCCTCAGTGTCCGGGGTGACGTCCGGGCCGAGGATGGCGCAGTTCAGCGAATCGGCCTCGGCCGTGAACGGCACCGAATTGCGAATCAGGTTCGGCGTGACGCGCAATTTGGCGGCCGTATCGGCCGAGCCGGTAAAGGTCACCACATCCTGGCCTTGAAGGCGCTCGAGCAGGTCGCCGGTGCTACCAATCACCAGTTGCAGGCTGCCTTCTGGCAGCAGCCCGGATGCGTTCATCAGGCGCACCACGGCTTCGGTCAGGTAGCTGGTGGAGGTCGCCGGCTTGACGATGCACGGCATGCCGGCCAGGAAGGTCGGGGCGAACTTCTCCAGCATGCCCCAGATCGGGAAGTTGAACGCGTTGATGTGCACTGCCACGCCAGCGCGCGGCACCAGGATATGGCTGCCAGCGAAATGGCCCTGCTTACCCAACGGGATCGCCGGGCCTTCGTGCACCAGGTTGCCCGATGGCAGTTCACGGCTGCCGATGCCCGCATAGGCAAACAGTGTGGCATTGCCGCCCTCGATGTCGATCCAGCTGTCGGCACGGGTGGCGCCGCTGTGGTGGGACAACGCGTAGAGCTGCTCCTTGTGCTCGGCCAGGTAAAGGGCCAACGCTTTCAGGCGCTGGGCGCGTTGCTGGAAATCCATGGCCATCAGCGTGGCAAGCCCGCGGGCACGGGCGAAGCCCACGGCTTCGGCGAAGTCCGGGCGCTCTTCATGGCTGTAGGCCAGCACGTGGCCGTCGAGGGCGCTGCGCAGGGCCTGGGCGCCGTGCTGGCCAAGCCAACGGCCGGCGATGAAGCTTTGCAGAGTAGGGGCGGCAGACATGCTGTTCTCCATGCTGTTCAGAAGTAGGGGGGCGCTGTTACCACAGCGCCAGGGTGTAGCCGATGATCAGGCGGTTTTCGTCGACGGCGTTGGTCAGGCCATTGCCGGAACGGAAGGTGACGTTGCGCCAGCGCAGGCTGACGTCCTTGAGCGGGCCGCTCTGGATCACGTAGGTGAGGTCGGTATCGCGTTCGCGCTCGCGGCCGTTGCTGATGGTCGCGGTTTCGGCGTGGCGGCCGTCGGTGTAACGGGTCATGAAGCTCAGGCCCGGGATACCCATGGCGACGAAGTCGTAGTCGTAGCGCAGCTGCCACGAGTCCAGCCCGGCGCGGGTGAAGGTGTTGTAGGTGACCAGGTTGACGGTGAACGGGTCGCCGCCATTGACGAACGGGAAGGCGCTGTCACCTGACATCTGCTGCCAGGCGGCGGTGAATTTATGCGCCCGCACGCCGAGGGTGAACATGGCGTTGAAGTTGCGGTTGTCGATATTGCCGGCGCGCTCGGCGCCGTCATTGCGGCTGTCGAAGTAGCGCAGGTCGCTGCGCAAGCTCACACCTTCGGCCAGTGGGCGGGTATCGATCAGGCCGACGAACTGCTGGCGGTAGATGTCCTCGAGCTTGGCGTAGTAGTAGCTGACACTCGTCTGCGGGGTGATGGCATAGCTGCCGCCGCCAAAGTCCAGGTGGTCGCTGCTGGCGGCGCCGTAGCCGATGTCGTCGCGGCCCGAAGAATCGCGCAGGTTGGCCTTGGTCAGCCGGCCAGCGTTGAAGGTAAGCCCTTCGAGGTCCTGGCTGGTGAGCACGCCGCCCTGGAAAGTGGACGCCAGCAGACGGGTGTCGTTGTACACCACCACGGGCAGGATTGGCTGCAAGGTACCCAGGCGCAGGGTGCTCTTGGACACGCGCACCTTGCCGGTCAGGCCCAGCTCACTGTAGTCGTCGACCGGTTCCTGGCTGTTCGGGCCATACGGCAGCAGGCCGGTGTTGCGCCGGTCACGGCTGGAATCCAGCTTGATGCCCAGCTGGCCCATGGCGTCGACGCCAAAACCGACCGGGCCATCGGTGAAGCCCGACTCCAGCCTGGCGGTGAAGCCTTGGCCCCATTCCTCGGCCTTGGCCTGCGCGGCGTTGCTCTGGCGGAAGTCGCGGTTGATGTAGTGGTTGCGCAGCTCCAGGCGTGCATGGCTGTCGCCGATAAGGTCCGCCAGCGCCGGCAAGGGCAGGGCGAGGGTGGCCAGCCAGGCGGCTGTCATGACATGCGTGCGGTTCATTGTTGTTGTTTTACCCGACATGGTCGTTCTTCCCTGAGGTCAGTGCTTGCTGGCGCCGGCGGCGCCAATACCGGTCATGGAGCGGATGAACTGGGCCAGGTAGCGGCCACGCTCTTCAGCGGCACGTTCGGAGCTGTCGGTGACCGAGAATACCCAGGCACCGAGGAACGCCAGGCTCATGGAGAACAGTGCCGGGTTGCTGTAAGGGAACAGCGCCTGTTCGTGGTGCAGCACGTTGACCCATACCGCCGGGCCCAGTACCACCAGCACCACTGCCGAAACCAGGCCGGCCATGCTGCCGCATACCGCACCACGGGTGGTCAGGCCTTTCCAGAACATCGAGAGCAGCAGCACCGGGAAGTTGACCGAAGCGGCCACCGCCAGTACCAGCCCGGAGAGGAAGGCGATGTTCTGCGACTCGAACATCAGGCCGAGGATCACTGCCAGCAGGCCGATCACCAGCGTGGCGATGCGCGACACGCGCATTTCCTCTTGCTCGGTGGCTTTGCCTTTGCGCATGACGCAGGCATACAGGTCGTGGGAAACCGCCGATGCGCCGGACAGCGCCAGGCCGGCGACAACGGCCAGGATGGTGGCGAAGGCCACGGCGGAGATGAAGCCAAGGAACAGGTTGCCACCCACGGCCTGGGCCAGGTGCACGGCGACCATGTTGCCGCCGCCGATGATCGCGCCGCTGGCGTCACGGTAGGACGGCTCGGTGCCGACCATGACGATGGCGCCAAAGCCGACCACGATCAGCAGCAAGTAGAAGTAACCGATGAAACCGGTGGCGTAGAACACGCTCTTGCGTGCTTCCTTGGCGTCGCTGACGGTGAAGAAGCGCATCAGGATATGCGGCAGGCCGGCGGTACCGAACATCATGCCCAGGCCCAGCGAAATGGCATCTATCGGGTTCGACAACAAGCCGCCCGGGGCCATGATCGCCTGGCCCTTGGCGTGCACGGCGACGGCGCTGGCGAACATGGCCTCGGTGCTGAAGCCGAAGTGCCTGAGCACCATGAAGGCCATGAACGTGGTCCCCGAGAGCAGCATCACTGCCTTGATGATCTGCACCCAGGTGGTGGCCAGCATGCCGCCGAAGGTGACGTAGGCGACCATCAGCACGCCCACCAGCATCACCGCATACAGGTAGCTGATGCCGAACAGCAGCTCGATCAGCTTGCCGGCACCGACCATCTGCGCCACCAGGTACATCAAGGCTACCACCAGGGTGCCAAAGGCCGAGGTCAGGCGCACCGGGGTCTGCGCCAGGCGATAGCTGACCACATCGGCGAAGGTGTACTTGCCCAGGTTGCGCAGGCGTTCGGCGATCAGGAACAGGATGATCGGCCAGCCGGCGAGCACGCCCAGGGCATAGAGCAGGCCGTCATAGCCGTTCATGAACATCATCGCCGAGATGCCCAGGAATGAGGCGGCGCTGATCATGTCGCCCGCAATCGCCAGGCCGTTCTGCATGCCGGTCAGGCCGCCGCCGGCGGTGTAGAAGTCGCTGGCCGAGCGGGTACGCAGGGCGGCCCAGCGGGTGACCAGCAGGGTAAAGCAGACGAACACCATGAACATCGAGATGGCAGTCCAGTTCATTGCGCGCACTCCTGCTTGACCTTGTCGTTGAGCGGGTCGAGCACGTTGTTGGCGCGGTGCACGTAGATACCGGTCAGGGCAAAGGACAGCAGCACCATCAGTACGCCCACCAGCATGCCGACGGTGGTCACGCCGCCGCTAAGCGACTGCCCAAGGGTGCTGGGCGAGAACGCCACCAGCAGGACGAAGCCGTAGTAGATCACCAGCATCGCCAGGGTCAGGCTGCCGTTGAGGCGACGCTTGCGCCGCACCAGGTGCTGGAAGTCGGGGTGGTTGGCGATGCTTTCTATGCGTTCGGGTGTCATGGGTTGCGATCTCTGGGTGTTGTAATTGTTTTTGGTGAGGTCACGCGGGTACTGGGTTGGTGCTGATGGCCGCTTCGCGGGTGAACCCGCTCCCACAGGGATTGCACAAGGCCAAGGGGCAGCGCCCTACCTGTGGGAGCAGGCGACGCGGTCTCAGAGCTGGTCGAAGTCGAGCACCACCTTGTTGCTTACCGGGTAGCTCTGGCACGACAGCACATACCCGGCCGCCACTTCGTAGTCCTCCAGGGCATGGTTGCTGTCCATCTCCACTTCGCCTTCGATCACCCGGCACTTGCAGGTCGAGCACACGCCGGCCTTGCACGAATAGGGCAGTTCGGCACCGATGGCATTGCCGGCGTCCAGCACGTTCTGGCTGTTGCGTGGCAGGTCGAAGCTCAGGGCGCGGCCGTCGCTGATCACGGTAATGTGGCTGACCGCCGCGTCTACCTGCCGGGCGGCCTCACGGGCCTCGCGGCGGGCTTCGCTGCCGGCTGCGGCGAACAGCTCGAAATGAATGCGTTGCTTGCTCAGGCCATTGGCCTGCAGGCTGTCACGCACGGTCTCGGTCATCGCCTGCGGGCCACAGATGAACGCTGCATCCAGGCCTGGAACATCCAGCCAGCGCGAGAACAGCTGGCCGCATTTGTCGGCATCGATGCGGCCGTTGTACAGGTCGATATCCTGCTGCTCACGGCTGAACACGAAAATCAGGTTGAGGCGGTCGAGGTAGCGGTTTTTCAAGTCTTCCAGCCTGTCGCGGAACAGCGCCCCGGAGCTCGAACGGTTGCCGTACAGCAAGGTGAAGCGGCTGTGTGGCTCGCTGGCCAGGGTAGTACTGATGATCGACAGGATCGGGGTGATGCCGCTGCCGGCGGCCACGCCCAGGTAATTACCCCGGCGAGCCGGGTCCAGCGGCACGAAGAAGCTGCCCGATGGCGGCATCACCTCCAGCTGCTGGCCGGCCTTGAGCACTTCATTGGCAAACGCCGAGAAACGCCCGCCCGGCACGCGCTTGACGGCCACGCGCAACTCGCCGTCGTGCACGGCACTGCAGATCGAGTAGGAGCGGCGGACCTCTTCATCGTCCAGCCGGGTCCGCATGACCAGGTACTGGCCCTGGGTGAAACGGAACTGCGCTTGCAGGTGCTCAGGCACGTCGAAGGCAATCGACACCGCATCACGCGTCTCGTTGCGCACTTGCTTGATGGTCAGGCTGTGAAACTGGCTCATGGCGTTCTCCACGGCTCAAATGCATTTGAAATAGTCGAACGGCTCCAGGCACTCGCAGCAGCGGTACAGCGCCTTGCAGGCCGTGGAGCCGAACTGGCTGAGCAATTCGGTATGGGTACTGCCGCACTGCGGGCAGCACACCTGGGGAGCGTCACCCAACAGGCTGCGCTTGCTGGCGCTGCCTTGCGGCGGTGCGATGCCATAGGCGCGCAGGCGCTCGCGGCCCAGTTCGCTGATCCAGTCGGTGCTCCACGCCGGGGTCAGCCGGCGCTCAAGGTCAGGCGCGGAAAACCCTGCCTGCTCCAGCGCCTGGCGGATATCCCCCTCGATCACCTCGGTGGCCGGGCAGCCGGAGTAGGTCGGTGTAACCACCAGGTGCAGGTGGCCGGCGCGCCAGTCGAGGTCGCGGACGATCCCCAAGTCGACCACGCTGACCACAGGCACTTCCGGGTCCATGACCTGGCCCAGAACTGCCCAGGCGCGGGCCAGGTCATCGCCATGCTGCGCTCGCGCACCGCGGTCGCCGGCAATCAGCTCACCAGGTTGCATCGGGGTAAGCCCTCGGCAGGAATTGCATTTCGGCCAGCAGCAGGCCGAGGTGCTCGGTGTGCAGGCCCTTGCGGCCGTCCAGGTAGAAGTAGCTGGCCGCCTTGGGCAGTGGCAGTTCGACCGCCGCGAACGTCTCGCTTACCTGCTTCAGCCAGGCACTGGCGACGCTGGCGGGGTTGGCGCCGATACCCGCGTTCGCCAGCTGCACCTCATTGTCGCTGGCAGCACACAGCTCGACGGTAAAGCGCCACAGTGCCGGGATGGCAGCGAGCATGCGCTGGCGGCTTTCTTCGGTGCCATCGCCCAGGCGCTGCACCCACTCGCTGGACCGACGCAGGTGGTAGGTGACTTCTTTCACTGCCTTGGCGGCAATACCGGCAATACGCGGATCGCTCGATTCGACCAACCCCTGGAGCACGGCGAGGTGCCAGGCGTCATAGAGAAACTGCTTGGTCATGGTCACGGCAAAATCGCCGTTGGGTTGTTCGACCAGCAACAGGTTGCGATAAGCCCGCTCGTCTCGGCGGAAGGCCAAGGCATCGGCATCGCGGCCGTCATCCAGCAGTTCGGCGGCGTACTCCAGCCAGTTGCGTGCCTGGCCGACCAGGTCAAGGCCAACATTCATCAGGGCCAGCTCTTCTTCGATGGCAGGGGCGTGGCCGCACCATTGGCAAAGGCGCTGACCCTGCACCAGGGCGCTGTCACCGAGCAACAGCAGGTAGGGGACAAGGGCTTGGTTATGCATGATCAACCTCACATGTGTCCGACTTCGTCGGGCAGTTCGTAGAAGCTGGCATGGCGGTAGACCTTGTCGTCCGACGGGGCGAACAGCGGGTCTTTCTCGTCAGGCGAAGAGGCGGTGATAAGTGCCGAAGGCACTACCCACAGGCTGACGCCTTCGCTGCGGCGGGTGTAAAGCTCGCGGGCGTTTTCGATGGCCATGGCGGCATCGGCGGCATGCACGCTGCCGACATGCTTGTGGTTAAGGCCGTGCTTGCTGCGCACGAACACTTCGTAAAGGGTCCAGACAGACATTTTCGATCTCCGCATCAATCGCCGCTCAAGCGGCGTTCTTGTTCTGTTGCTTGCGCGCGTAGGCCACCGCGGCCTCGCGTACCCAGGCGCCGTCGTCGATGGCCTGGCGCCGGGTGGCGACACGTTCCTGATTGCACGGGCCATTGCCCTTGAGCACTTCGTAGAACTCGTCCCACTGGATTGCACCGAAATCGTAGTGGCCGCGCTCGGCGTTCCACTTCAGTTCCGGGTCGGGGGCAGTGCAGCCGAGCAGTTCCAGTTGCGGCACGGTCTGGTCGATGAAGCGCTGGCGCAACTCATCGTTGGTCTGGCGCTTGATTTTCCAGGCCATCGACTGAGCGCTGTTGGGCGAGTGCTCGTCGCTGGGCCCGAACATCATCAGCGACGGCCACCACAGGCGGTTGATGGCGTCCTGGACCATGTCGCGCTGGGCCTGGGTGCCGTGACGCATCATGGTCAGGAGCATTTCGTAGCCCTGGCGCTGGTGGAAGCTCTCTTCCTTGCAGATGCGGATCATGGCGCGGGAGTAGGGGCCGTAGGAGGTGCGCTGCAGCACCACCTGGTTGACGATGGCGGCGCCATCCACCAGCCAGCCCACCGCGCCCATGTCGGCCCAGCTGAGGGTGGGGTAGTTGAAGATGCTCGAGTACTTGGCCTTGCCGCTGTGCAGCTTGGCGATTTCTTCATCGCGGTCGGCGCCCAGGGTTTGCATGGCGCTGTACAGGTACAGGCCGTGGCCGGCTTCGTCCTGGATCTTGGCCATCAGTTGCAGCTTGCGCTTGAGGCTGGGGGCACGGGTGACCCAGTTGCCCTCGGGCAGCATGCCGACGATTTCCGAATGGGCGTGCTGGGAGATCTGCCGGATCAGGGTCTGGCGGTAAGCCTCGGGCATCCAGTTCTTGGCTTCGATCTTGATCTCGGCGTCGATCTTTTCCTGAAAGTTGCGTTCCTCGGGGGACATTTCTTCCAGCGACTTGACCCGCTTGACTCCGGTTTCCACTAGCTGTGCGTACATGTGTTCCGACTCCTGCTAAGGCATGAGTCATTTGTAAGCGATACAAAACATAACGTCAAACATATTTGTGTGTATCGAATAATATTTGTGTATCGCTTTCGGGCCTCTTCGCGGGTTCACCCGCGAAAGGGCCGGCAGATAAAATGCAAAAAAAAGCCCCGGACAATGCCGGGGCCTGGAAGGCAAGCCGAACGGGTCAGCTGGCCAAGCGTTTGTCAAAGACGTGGCAAGCCTTGCCCTCGGAGCGCTTGAGCGAGCCGCAGGGCTGCAGCTGTACCTGGGTGCTGATGCCGATGTAGGTCTTGATCTGCTTGCTGAGCTCGCCGGTCAGCAGCTTGCGCTGGCCCTCATCGAGGTGCTGGCACTCGCCACGCAACTCCACATGCACCTCGACACTGTCGAGATTGCCATTGCGATACAGATGAATCTCGTACATCTCTGAAAGCTGTTTTATTTTAAGCACCTGTTCTTCGATCTGGGTCGGGAACACGTTGACCCCGCGAATAATCAGCATGTCATCGCTGCGGCCGGTGATCTTGCCGATCCGCCGCATCGGCCGGGCCGTACCGGGCAGCAAGCGGGTCAGGTCGCGGGTGCGGTAGCGCACCATCGGCAGGGCTTCCTTGCTCAGCGAGGTGAATACCAGCTCGCCCAGCTGGCCGTCCGGCAGGACCTGACCGGTGACCGGGTCGATGATCTCGGGGTAGAAGTGGTCTTCCCAGATGGTCGGGCCGTCCTTGGTTTCAATGCACTCCATCGCCACCCCGGGGCCTATGATTTCCGACAGGCCGTAGATGTCGAGGGCGTTGATGCCCAGGCGCTGCTCGATGGAACGGCGCAGCTCGTCGGTCCACGGTTCTGCGCCGAAGATTCCCAGACGCAGCTTGAGGTCGTGCGGGTCGATACCCTGGCGTTCGATCTCGTCGGCCAGGTTGAGCATGTAGGACGGGGTGACCATGATGATGTCGGGCTGGAAGTCGCGAATCAGCTGCACCTGCTTCTCGGTCTGGCCGCCGGACATGGGGATCACCGTGCAACCCAGGCGCTCGGCGCCGTAATGCGCACCCAGCCCGCCGGTGAACAGGCCATAGCCGTAGGAGACATGCACCTTGTCGCCTTTGCGCCCGCCAGCGGCGCGAATCGAGCGGGCGACCACATTGGCCCAGGTGTCGATGTCGTTCTGGGTGTAGCCCACCACGGTCGGCTTGCCGGTGGTGCCACTGGACGCATGCAGGCGCACCACGTCTTCCTGGGGCACGGCGAACATGCCGTAAGGGTAGTTGTCGCGCAGGTCGTTCTTACCGGTGAAGGGGAACTTGGCCAGATCTTCAAGGCATTTGAGATCGTCGGGGTGTGCGCCGTACTCGGCAAAACGCTTGCGATAGAGCGGCACGTTGTCGTAAGCGTGCTTCAGGCTCCAGCGCAGGCGCTCCAGCTGGTGCTGGCGCAGGGCGTCGATACTGGCGGTTTCCAGCGGGTCCAGCAGGGCACGATCGGCATCATGGTACATGTTCATGGCTTCACTCGAATTGTTCTTGTACGCCGCGCGGCAGCGGTTGCAGGCCGCACGGTGAGTGTCATGAGCGCAGCATATACGGCTGCGTTCGGTTCGGTAACAGGCCGATGGTCCGAGCCGCTCAGAGGCGCTCGATAACCATGGCAATGCCCTGGCCGACACCGATGCACATGGTGCACAGCGCATAACGGCCAGCGGTCTCTTCCAACTCGTGCAAGGCGGTGGTGACCAGGCGTGCACCGCTCATGCCCAGCGGATGCCCGAGGGCGATGGCACCGCCATTGCGGTTGACCCGCGAGTCGTCGTCGGCCAGGCCCAGTTCGCGCAGCACGGCCAGGCCTTGTGCGGCGAAGGCCTCGTTGAGTTCGATGACGTCCAGGTCTGCCAGCGACAAGCCGGTGAGTGCCAGCACCTTGCGGGTTGCCGGTACCGGGCCGATACCCATCAGCCTGGGTTCGACGCCGGCTACGGCCATGCCGACGATACGGCCACGGGCCTTCAGGCCGTGCCGGCGGGCAGCGTCACTGCTGGCCAGGAGCAGGGCGCAGGCGCCGTCATTGACCCCGGAGGCGTTGCCGGCGGTGACGCTGCCACCCTCACGAAACGGAGTACCGAGCCGGGCCAACTGTTCAAGGGTGGTATCGCTGCGCGGATGTTCGTCGTGCACGACCACTTTGGCCGGGCCTTTGCGCTGGGCGATCTCGACCGGCACGATTTCCCGTGCCAGCCGGCCACGCGCCTGTGCCGCTGCAGCCTTGTGCTGGCTGCGCAGGGCAAAGGCATCCTGGTCGGCGCGGGAAATACCGAACTGCTCAGCCACATTCTCGGCAGTTTCCGGCATCGAGTCGGTGCCAAAGCCACGCTGCATCAGCGGGTTGACGAAACGCCAGCCGATGGTGGTGTCGAACAGCTCGGCCGAGCGGCCGAACGCCTGATCGGATTTGCCCATGACAAACGGCGCACGCGACATCGATTCGACACCACCGGCCAGCATCAAACCGGCCTCGCCACAACGCAGGGCGCGGGCGGCACTGCCGATGGCATCCAGGCCAGAACCGCACAGGCGGTTGAGGGTGGTACCCGGCACTTCAAGGGGCAGCCCGGCCAGCAGGCTGGCCATATGGGCGACGTTACGGTTGTCTTCGCCGGCCTGGTTGGCACAACCGAGGATCACATCGTCGACGGCTTTCCAGTCCAGTTCGGGGTGGCGCTGGAGCAGGGCCTTGAGCGGGATGGCCGCGAGGTCATCGGCGCGCACGCTGCTCAAGGCCCCGCCGTAGCGGCCGATGGGTGTGCGCACGGCGTCGATGATCAAGGCATCGGCGAGGGAGTGTTCAGTCATCTTGGGTCTCCTGCGCCAGCACGGTGCCGCGCACTTTGTAGGATTTGCCATGGAACATCGCCACCAGCTCACCACGCTGGTTGTCGATGCGTACGTCGTACAGGCCGGTACGGCCTTTGCGGCTGACCTCGCTGGCATGGGCGGTCAGCACATCATCGCGCAGCGCTGGCGCCAGGTAATCGATGCTGCAGCCCAGCGCCACAGTGGCCTGGTCATAACTGTTGCAGGCAAAGGCGAACGCCGAGTCGGCCAGGGCGAACAGGAAGCCACCGTGACAGGTGCCGTGGCCCTGGATCATGTCGGCGCGTACCGGCATGCGCAGGCTCGCCCGACCCGGACCGGCATCCAGCAGGCTGATGCCCAGGCCCTGGCTGGCCTGGTCACGGGCATACATGGCGTCGGCACAGGCTTGTGCCAGTTCGGTTTCAGTCATGCAAGGTGCCTCCATTGGCTTCGCAACGGCGTAACAGCAGGGAAGGGCGATAGCGGCTTTCGCCGTAGCTGCGCTGCAGGTTGTCGAGCACGCGCAGGGTATGAGGGATGCCGACAGCCGCTGCCCAGGCCAGAGGGCCGCAGGGGTAATTGACCCCGGCGCGCATGGCCAGGTCGATGTCGGCGGCGCTGCCGACACCCTGCAGCACGGCATCGGCGGCTTCGTTGGCGAGCATGGCTACGGTGCGCAGCACTACCAGGCCGGGCAGGTCAGCAACCGCCGTCACCTTGAAACCGGCACGCTGGAGCAGCGCCACGGCGTGATCGCGGGCGCTGTCGGTGGTATCGGCTGACCACGTGATTGCCAGTCGGCTGGCCGTGCTGTAGTCCAGCGCCAGATCCAGCAGCACAAGGTTGCGCAGCCCGTCTTCACGGGCGCGCTGGCTGGCCAGGCGGCCATCGGAGAGTGCCAGGGTGGCGTCGCCCACCTGGATCAGGCCACTGCCGGCACGCTGAGTGACGGCTATACCGTTCTTGCGCAGGCGTTCAACCAATGGCTGCATCACCCCCAGGCTGCCTTCGACCACGCAGGTTTCGGCAATGGCAGGGCTGTGCAGTTCTGCTGGCTGCGGGCGTTCGGCGCCTGCGGCATAGTTGTAGAAGCCTTGGCCAGTCTTGCGGCCCAGGCGACCGGCGTCCACCAGCTCTTTTTGCACCAGCGATGGCTGGAAGCGGAAATCGCCATAGAAGGCATCGAATACCGAGCAAGTAACCGCGTAATTGACGTCGTGACCGATCAGGTCAGTCAGCTCGAAGGCCCCCATGCGGAAACCGCCAGCGTCACGCAGCAATGCATCGAGGCTGGCGCAATCGGCGGCACCTTCCTGCAGCAGGCGCAGGCTTTCGGCATAGAACGGCCGCGCCACACGGTTGACGATAAAGCCCGGTGTGGAGCGCGTGCGCACCGGCTTCTTGCCCCAGGCCTGGGCGGTTGCGTAGACACAGGCGGCCACTGGCGGATCGGTTGCCAGGCCTGAGACCACCTCGACCAGCGCCATCAGCGGTGCGGGGTTGAAGAAGTGCATGCCCACCACCTGCTGCGGCCGCGACAACCCGGCAGCGAGGCTGGTGATGGACAGTGACGACGTGTTGCTGGCGAGTATGCAGTCTTTGCCGCACAAGGCTTCCAGCTGACTGAACAGCGCCTGTTTGACCTGCAGGTTCTCGACGATGGCTTCGATCACCAGGCCTGCATCGGCCAACGCTTCGAGCGTGTCGACCGGGCACAGGCGGGCGCTGATGGTTTCATGCTCGCCTGGCTGCAACTTGCCTTTTTCCACCAGCCGGGCCAGTTGCCGGTTGATGCCGTCCACCGCCTGGGCGGCGGCACCCGGGCGGGTGTCGTACAGTTTTACCGGGTGCCCGGCCTGCGCCGCGACCTGGGCGATCCCGGCGCCCATTGCGCCGGCACCGATCACTGCCACCTGCACATTGCTTGCGAGTTGGCTCATGATCAGCGCCCCGTGAATGACGGCGTGCGCTTGTTCATGAAGGCACCCACGCCTTCACGGTAGTCTTCGCTGCGCCCGGCCAGACGCTGCAGGTCGCGCTCCAGCTCCAGCTGCTGATCGAAGCCGTTGTCGAAACTGGCATTCAGGCTGCGCTTGATCAGCGCCAGGCCATAGGTGGGCTGGGTGGCCAGGTGACGGGCAAGGGCAAAGGCTTCGTCACGCAGCGCGACATCGTCCACCACGCGATGGATCAGCCCCCATTGCTGGGCCTGTTCGGCGCCAAGGCGCTCACCCAGCATGGCCAGCGCCTTGGCCCGGGCCATGCCGACCAGGCGTGGCAGCAACCAGGTGCCACCGGAATCCGGCACCAGGCCGATCTTGCAGAAGGCCTGGATGAAGCTGGCCGAGCGGGCCGCCAGCACCAGGTCGCAGGCCAGCGGGATATTGGCCCCGGCACCCGCGGCCACGCCATTGACTGCGCAGATCACCGGCAGCGGCAGGTCGCGCAAGGTGCGCACCAAGGGGTTGTAGAACCGGTCGATGGACTCGCCCAGGTCCGGCATGTCGGCCCCGGGCGCGACGTTGCGGTCGGACAGGTCCTGGCCGGCGCAGAAGCCACGGCCTTCACCGGTCAGCAGCAACACCCGCGCCTCGCTGCTCTGGCGCACTTGCCTGAGCGCCTCGCGTACTTCCAGGTGCATGGCGGTGTTGAAGCTGTTCAGCTGTTCCGGGCGGTTCAACGAGAGGAGGGCGACGCCGTCCTCGATGGAAAACAGAATGTGCTGGAAAGTCATGACAGGCTCGCTCCGTCAGTCGAGGAAAGGGTGGGTCAGCAGCCCTGGAAACGTGCCGGGCGCTTTTCCTGAAACGCCTGAATACCTTCAGCGCGGTCGGCAGTGCCGGCCAGCAAAGTAAAGGCATGGCGCTCGAAACGCAGGCCGCTGGCCAGGTCGGTGTCGCCGGCCTTCAGTAGTGCTTCCTTGGCCAGCCGTACTGCCAGCGGCGCCTTGGCAGCGATGCTGCGCGCCACCTGCATGGCGCGCTCCACGGTAAGTTCCGGTTGAGTGAGTTCACTGACCAGGCCGGCCTGTTGGGCGTGGCGGGCGGTGATGGCTTCGCCGGTCAGCACCATCTGCATGGCCAGCGGCTTGCCCACGGCCCGCACCAGGCGCTGGGTGCCGCCAGCGCCAGGGATGATGCCGAGGGTGATTTCCGGCTGGCCGAAACGGGCGTCGCTGCCGGCGATGACAATGTCGGCGCACATCACCAGTTCGCAACCACCGCCCAGGGCATAGCCGTTGACGGCGGCAATCAGCGGTTTTGCGAACGCAGCGATGCTTTGCCAGTGGGCCACACGTGGGTCATTGAGGATGCCGACCAGATCGCGCTCGGCCATCTCGCGGATGTCGGCGCCTGCGGCGAACGCCTTGCGGCTGCCGGTAATCACCACGGCGCCGATGTGGTCGTTCTGCGCGGCTGCGGCCAACGCTGCTGCCAGCTCTGCCAGCAGCTCGGTACACAGGGCGTTGAGTGCCTCGGGCCGTTGCAAGGTCATGAGCTGGACACCGTTCTCAGGCGCCTGCACATCGAGATATCGCGGCATGTCGGGTTCCTCTGGCTGCACGCACGGCACATCGTGGGGCCGGCATTTCTTGTTGTTTGCAGGGGCGTGGCGGTGGCTCACGACCGGGTGAAGTCAGTATATGCATCATGCGATACATTTAGGCAAGCATAACAATCTGTCCGTGTATCTCTTTATCCGAATGAGCAACGAAGCCAACATTCGCTGACATGACTGAATAACGGCCTAACCTCAAGCTTTTTAGGCCTAGGACCCTGATTATTGATTCTGATCTCCCAACCTTTCAAAAGCGATACATCCCAAATCGGATTGACGATGCATTTCCATGTGATACAAGATCGCATGGAACTTCAAATCATTTCAGGAGGTTTCCCATGCCTTGCTATCGACTGGATGGCCTGACGCCCGTAGTGCACCCGACGGCCTATGTGCACCCCAGCGCAGTGCTGATTGGCGATGTCATCGTCGGCCCTCGGTGCTATGTCGGCCCTTTGGCATCGCTTAGGGGGGATTTCGGTCGCATCGTGCTCGAGGAGGGTGCCAACCTGCAGGACACCTGCGTGATGCATGGCTTCCCGGGGGGCGACACTGTAGTAGAGCGCAACGGCCATGTCGGGCACGGCGCCGTACTGCACGGTTGCCGCGTAGGCGAAGACGCCTTGATCGGCATGAACGCGGTGGTCATGGATGGCGCCCACATCGCTCCACGCTGCATCGTCGCGGCAACCGCGTTCGTCAAAGCCGGGTTCCAATGTGAGGCGCAAAGCCTGGTGATGGGCTCGCCGGCGCAGGTCAAACGCCCGTTGACCGACCAGGAACTGGCCTGGAAACAGCGCGGCACCGCCGAGTACCAGCACCTGGCGCAGCGCTGCATGAACAGCATGGTCGAATGCCCGCCGTTGGCCCAGGCCGAAGCAGGGCGCCCACGCATGGAAGACACCGGTGTTCGGCCCAAAGGCCAGGTAACGGCATGAGCCTGCCAGCCTCACGTATTGGCCAGGCGGCCCGTCGCACAGGTATAGTCGGTGCTTTATCCGCGCACAGTTCGCCCATGAGCAATCTTGCCCCACTCAATACCCTGATCACTCGCTTTCAGGAGCAGACGCCGATCCGCGCCAGTTCCCTGATCATCACCCTGTACGGCGATGCCATCGAGCCCCACGGCGGTACGGTCTGGCTGGGTAGCCTGATCAACCTGCTGGAACCGATCGGCATCAATGAGCGGCTGATCCGCACGTCGATCTTCCGCCTGACCAAGGAAGGCTGGCTCACCGCCGAAAAGGTTGGCCGGCGCAGCTATTACAGCCTGACCGGCACCGGCCGGCGGCGTTTCGAAAAAGCCTTCAAGCGGGTGTACAGCCCCAGCCAGCCAGCCTGGGACGGGGCCTGGACGCTGGTACTGCTATCGCAACTCGAGGCCGGCAAGCGCAAGGCCTTGCGTGAAGAGCTGGAGTGGCAGGGGTTTGGTGTCATGGCGCCGAACCTGCTGGGTTGCCCGCGGGCAGACCGCGCCGACCTGGCCGCCACCTTGCGTGACCTGGAAGCCAGCGACGACAGCATTGTCTTCGAAACCCACACCCAGGAAGTGCTTGCGTCCAAAGCGATGCGCGCCCAGGTGCGGGAAAGTTGGCGTATCGACGAGCTGGGGCAGCAGTACAGCGAGTTCATTCAACTGTTCAGGCCGCTATGGCAAGGGCTGAAGGAACAGCCGCAGCTTGATGCGCAGGATTGCTTCCTGGCACGCACGCTGCTGATTCACGAGTACCGCCGGCTGCTGCTGCGCGACCCGCAATTGCCTGACGAGCTGCTGCCAGGGGATTGGGAGGGAAGGGCTGCACGACAGTTGTGCCGCAACCTCTATCGCCTGGTATTCGCCAAGGCGGAGGAGTGGTTGAATGCCGCCCTGGAGACCGCAGACGGGCCTTTGCCGGACGTGAACGAGAGCTTCTACAAGCGTTTTGGCGGGTTGGCTTGATGAATTAATATCTAGCATGGTTAGCCTTATGCACCATAAGGTTTACCCCCATGAATATTAAACCTGTTGCCTTCATTTTTAATGCGTACTGTGGTTAACTTTAGGCAATTTAAGGTTGATCCCGGTGACCTTTATGGTTGAGTTTTTTCCTGTGGGATGTGCCGATACCCTCGGTAAAATCGGCTTGCTGGTCAAAGCACGACGCTTGGCGCTAGGGGTGCGCCAGGCCGACCTCAAGGAAGCGATCGGGGTTTCGCCACATGTGCTGCGCAAAATCGAGAGCGGATCGGAGCTGGTGGACTTGCGCTCGTTCATGCTCGTGCTCTGGCGGCTGGGTCTGAGCGATGTAGTCTTCACCTCGCTGGATGACCTGGAGAAACGTTCGCAGATCACACGTTTTGCCCAGGACGACGATGCAGCCGTGGGGATTGCAGCCAAGCGCGTGCGCCTGGCAAAACCCAAGCCTGAGGCGTTCTGATGTCCCGCGCCTACATCTATATGGAGCACCCCGAAACGACCGAGGTCGTGACGCTTGGCCGTCTTACCCTCAAAGGCAAGCAGGGAGAGTTCCTGTATTCTCCCGACCAGGTAGCACGGGGCGGCTGGGTGCCCGACCCGATCAATTACCCCTGCGCGCCGAAGCCTACGCCGGCATTACCAAGAACCGCTCGCAGGTAATGACCTAGATATGGCCTGCGATGCGACGAGTTCGGAGCGTATGCTCAGGTAGACCGAAGCCCTGGTACACCAGCGCAGGCACCACCACACCACCGATGGCCGTCGCCATCGGAAGGGAGGCTTGGCGCAGACTGGAGAGGGCGCCCTCGTGAATTTCCCGGCGGATCTCCATGCCAACCACCAGGAAGGAGATGGTCATGAGCCCGTCGTTGATTCAGAAGTGCAGCGATTGGGAAAATAATTGGCGAAGGCGCGCTCGGCAATTTGCTGGGCGCGGGGCACTAGGTTTTTTTGCATGGGCGCAAGAACTCCCGCATGTCGCTGCTTGTTGAGGTAGTCGCCCTGATATCAGGGCGTCCGCTCAGCGTTCGGCTTGCTGTTGCCCTCCTGCCAGCAAGCTGTCCCGGCTCTGTTGTTCAACCGTGCGCTCAATGTCACGTGCCAGCGTTTTCACATCGTGCTGGGCGATTTCCTTGGGCATCACGGCGAAGCCGATCGAGTTGTATAGCCTTCCCCACGCCGCTTGGGCATCTGAATAGGCGGCCTCACGTTGGTAGCGCGACAACAGCATTCGGCCCTCCGCGCGAATCAGCTCCAGTTCACTGCCCAGCGCGGCGTTGCGTGAGGACTGCGCGTAGTTGAGCAGGCTTTTGTCCACGCGCAGGCTTTCGTCGGCAAATTCCACTTCCTGTCGCGCCAGGTGGTAGCGCAGCACACCAACACGCACCTGCGTCAGGATTGCCATCGACAGTGCGGTGCGACGCATGTCGTCAGTCTTTTCCTGGCTTTGTTGTGCCGCAGAGATGTCCGGGTACTGCAGCAGCCGCAGCAGGTTCATGGAGACATTGATGCCGGTCTGGTTCCAGTCGCTGTTGTACAGGTACTTGTTGGAATCGTACTCGTACCCGAAGTTGAAGCTCACATTTGGCCACAGCTGTGCCTTGGCGATTTTCAGGTCATTCATGCTGACGCGCTTGCGGTACCACTCTTCCATGATTTCCGGGCGGTGCTCCAGTGACAGGCGTTCCAGCTGTTCGACATTGCCGGTCAACAGTGGCAGCGGCTGTTCGCTGTTATCGGCCAGTACCATGCGGGTGTTGGGGGGCAGGGACATCAGCGCGGCCAACTCGGCACGGGCGAATTCCAGGTCCTGGCGGCGTACGGTGAGCATGTACACCGAATCGAGCAGGGCGCGCTGGTAGGCGAGGATGTCCTGGCGCGGCAGCAGGCCTTTGCCTTCGGCTTCACGGGCCGAGGTCAGGGCACGGTGGGTGCGCATCAGCAGGCCGTCTACCTCGGGCAGCAGGCGCTGTGCGCCAAGGGCACGCCAGTAGGCATTGCGCACGTCCTGCAGCACGTTCTGCGCGACCTTCTCGCGGCGCTCCTCCGCCATCAGCATCTGGTCATTCTTCTGCTGGGTACGGAAGTAGGCGACACCGAAGTCCAGCAGGCTCCAGGACAGGCCGAGGCTGTACAGGGTGCGATAGCGTTCTTCCGAGGTGGACGGGCGCAAGCTCACCTGGCGGTCTTCGATACCGATCGAGGTGCCGCCGGAATCGTTGTTGCGCCCGGCATAACCGGCAGAGGCCACCAGCCGCGGCAGCATCTCGTGGCTCGACACGTCGCGCAGGTCGGAGGCCAGCGCGCTTTCCAGCAGCTTCAGGCGGTAGTCGAGGTTGTACTTGAGGGCCCGCGCCGAGGCTTCATAGAAGGTGATCGGCCCGTGGACCGGCTCCTGCTCCTTGTACATGCGCGCCTGGTCCTCGATCACCCGCTGACGCATTTCGTCTTCGGTGTAAGGCTTGGGCTCGAAGGCCGAACAGGCACTGAGCAGCACACTGACGGCAGTGAAGGTGCTAAAGCTTTTCAAAGTTGAAACTGGCATAGACAGTCCTTGTTCAATCCGTGAATGATCGGCTCATGGGGCGCTACTGCCGAGGCGCTGGGCCGCTTCACGCAGTTGCGCACGGAAGCCGCGGGCAGACTGTGGCGGTTTCTCTGGCTGCGCCACCATGTCGGTGTGCGTGGTGGCCCACAGGGAATGGTCGGGCAGCAGGCCATCTGCGGTCAGGCTGACTACCCCATGGCGGCCGTCGACCCAGTTCTGGTCCTCGGCGCTGGCTTGGCGGCTTTGCGCCACCGCGCCAGCGACGAACTGCCCGTTTACCTGGCCAAGCTGGCTACCCAGCGACTGGCTTTCGACCTCGGGCGTGGCGAACAGGCGCACATCGCTGCCATCGGTGCCCCAGGCCGACAGCGTCAGGCTCTGATTGATGCGTTCGACCACCGGTGCGACGAAGACGGCCGGGCTGACGTCTGGCAGTGGCAGGCTACCCAGGGTGTCCCGGCCATCGCGCCCGAGATACGGGCCAGGAGGGATGTACGGTGTGGAAATGTCCAGGGTGATGACCAGCTGTGCCTGGTCAGTGGCCCCGGCCAGGTCGCTGATGGTGTAGGTGAACGTGTCCCTGAGCACCTGGCCAAGCCCCGCCGCAGCCAGCACCTCGCGGTTGCTCAGGTCGATGGTATAGGTGTAACTGCCGTCTGCATTGAGCATCAGGGTGCCGTACTGGCCGGCGATGGGCTGGCCGATCACGCCGAGTGCGCCAGAACCGGCTTCCTGGCCGGTGCGGATGGCCGTTACGGTCAGTGCGTCCCCCCCGTCGACATCACTGTCGTTGGGCAGCACATTACCGCTTGTGTGCGGTGCCGGGACCTGGTCGCTGGCACTGTTGCTGTCGTCACGGGCGACCGGGTTGTCGTTGGCCCCCTGTACGGTGACCGTCAGGCGCGCGTCAGCGGTGATGCCGTCGGTATCGCGCATGCGGTAGGTGAACACCTCCCTGAGCGACTCGCCCGCAGTGCGCATGGCCTGCACGATCGGGTTGCTGTTGTCGACGATGTACTGGTAAGTGCCGTCGGCAGTGATCAGCAGCGTACCGTACAGGCCCAGCAGTGCCTGGCCGGCCGTGGCCGTCTGGCCATTTTCGGCGGTGTACTGCAGGACAGTTTTCGTTTCGCCGTACTGCACGCCGTCGACATCGGTGTCGTTGTCCAGCACGTTGCCGCGCGGATCGACGCCGACAGTGCCATTGTTAACGCCGCCGGCTTCCACGGCGGTGGCAGTGTCGTCATTGGCCGCGGGGTAGTCGTTACGACCGTCGACGGTGATGGTCAGCAGGCCATTGGCGGTACCGCCCCAGAAGTCGGCCAGCAGGTAGGTGAAATGGTCGACCAGGGTCTGGCCGCTGGTGCGCAGTTGTTGTACCGCCTGCAGGCTGTTGTCCAGCACGTAGCTCCAGCTGCCGTCGCCATTGAGGGTGAGGTCGCCGTACTGGCCACGCAGGGCCTGTCCGACCACGGTGGCGTCGGCTGGCAGCGGGCCGTCACCGCTCCAGAAGGCCAGTACCTCGAGGGTTTCCGGGAACAGGATGTTGATGGTGTCCGGGTCGCTGTCGTTTTCCATCACATTGCCAGCGGGGTCGCTGCCCGGGATGTTGTTGTCCACGCCACCGGCTTCGATGGCCAAGCCCTGATCGGGCACGGCAACTGGCGGCTGGTTTTCGCCGCGAATGAAAATGGTCAGGGTAGCGGTGTCGCTCAAACCGCCGCCATCGGTGACCTGATAGGTATAGCGCTGGATGACGAAGCCCAGCGGGCCCAGCGCGATGATGGTGGGGTCGCTGGAATTGACCACGAACCGGTAGCTGCCGTCGGCATTCAGGGTCAGGGTGCCGAAGTTGGTGGTCAAGGTCGCGCTGCCGGTGAGCGGGTCGAGGGCAGGGTTGCTGCCCTCGGCGCCCAGGCCCACGGCGGTCACTACTTTGCTGTCGTTGGCGTCGACGTCGGTGTCGTTGTTCAGCACATTGCCCGTGGGGTTGCGCCCACCGCTGCCATCGTCGTCCACGGCCACCGCATAAGCGAAATCGTCGTTGGCTACCGGGGTGTCGTAACGGCCCTCGAGGGTGATGTTGATCTGCGCCTGCGAGGTGGCACCGTCGGTATCATGCATGCGGTAGCTGAAGGTTTCGCGCAGCTGCTCGCCAGCCTTGAGTGCCTGCACGGCGGCCAGGCTGTCGTTGACGGTATAGACGTAGTTGCCGTTGGCATCGATGCTGAGCGTGCCATAGGCACCGACGACCACGGTCGCACCGGCATTGACCTGGATGAAGGTGCCGCCGGCGGCGAGGGTGCCCAGGTAGATGCCATCGACGGTCTTGCTGTCGCCGGCATCCACATCACTGTCGTTGTCCAGGGCGTTGCCGCTGCCGGGCTGCCCCGGGGTGGCGTTGTCGACGCCCCCGGCCTCGATGGCGATGGCGCTGTCGTCTGTGGCGGTGGGGGTGTCGTTGCGGCCATGGATGACTACGGTGAAGGTGGCGCTGACGACCTTGCCGTTGCCATCGCTGACGCTGTACTGGAATACCTCGGTGAGTCGGTCGGCATCGGTCCGCAGGGCCTGCACCGCGCTGTTGCTGTTGTCTACCACATAGCTGTAATTGCCCTGGGCATCGAGCACCAGGCTGCCGTAGTTGCCGACCAAGGCTTGGCCAGGGGTGCCATTGATGCCATTGGGGCTGACCACTGCGCTGATGGTCAGGGTATCGCCATCCGGGTCGCTGTAGGCCCCGCGGATGCTGCCGGCAGGGTCGAGGCCCGGTTGAGCGTTGTTCAGCCCGCCGGCTTCGATGGCATCGATGCTGACCGGGTTGACGATGGGTGGGTCATTGACCCCGGTCACCGTGATCACCAGTTGCGCCTGGTCGGTCAGGCCGCCGCTGTCATGGATCTGGTAGGTGAAGATCACGTCCAGGCTTTGCCCGGCAGTCAGCGTCCGGATCGACGGCTCGGCGCTGTTGACCGCGAAGCTGTAGCTGCCGTCCTCATGGAGGGTCAGCTGGCCGAAGCTGCCGATGATCAAGCTGCCGTCGGCCAGCCGCGCCACACTGCCAGTAATGGCGGCGGGCGCGCCGTTGGCCACCGGGCTTGGCACACCACCGGCATTTTCCAGGCCGCTGCGCACGCCGTCGACCTTGAGCTGGGTGGCGGTTGGCTGGTCCAGGTTGTCGACGTCAGTGTCGGCCCCCACGCCAGCATTGCCGGTGATAACGTTACCGCTGGCATTGACCGGCGCCGGGCTGCCGTCGCTCGCCCCGGCAGTTGCGCTGCCCTGGTCGTCCACGGCTACCGGTGCATCGTTCGCACCCTGAAGGGTGATGGTCAGGATATTGACCGAGCTCAGGCCGCCGGTGTCGGCCATCTGGTAGGTGAACACCTCGCTCAGGCTCTGCCCGGGGGAGAGTGCCTGCACGGCAGCATTGTCATTGTCGATGACGTAGCGGTAGCTGCCGTCGGTGTTGATGGTGAGCGTGCCGAAGTTCACTTGCACACTGGTCGCCTGGCCGCTGATGACCGGGATGATTTGCCCGCCGCCCGGGCCGTCGTAGCGCACGGCGGTGACCTGCCTGGTCTCGCCCAGTGCCACCGAGTCTACATCGGTGTCGTTGGTCAGCACATTGCCGGTGGCGTCCTGGCCTGCTGTCGTGTTGTTGGTGCCGCCGGCCTCGAGGGCGGTGCCTTCGTCAGCGTTGGCCACGGGGGTATCGTTGGCGCCGTGGATATTCACCTGCAGCACCGAGCTGCTGGTCAGGCCACCGCTGTCGACGATGTCGTAGCCGAAGAAGTCGCTGATGAAGTTGCCGGCGGTGCGCAGCGCCTGCACCTCAAGGTTGGCGTTGTCGACGATGTACTGGAACCCGCCGCCTGCGGTGATCAGCAACGTGCCGTAGCGCCCCAGCAGGGTGGTGACCCCGTTGGGCGCTACCGCAACGCCGCCGGGCACGATATTGCTGGCGATGCGGGTGACGGTGAGCACGTCATCGTTGGTCTGGATATCAACGTCGGTGTCGTTGCCCAGCACGTTGCCAGTCGGGTTGACGCCCGGGTCGCCGTTGTTGAAGCCACCGGCCTCCACGGCAATGGCAATGTCAGGGTGGGCGACCGGCGCGTCGTTGACGGGGTCGATGACGATGTTCATCACGTCGGTGTCGGTCAGCGCATCGGCCGGGTTCTGGCCCGGGATGCCGTCGCCATTGAGCGGGGCGTCGCCGAAGTTGCCCTGGTCATGGGTAACCATGGTCAGGGTTTCGGCATCGCGGAAGGTGTTGAAGTCCTGGTCGCCTTTGTAATACAGCTGGCTGAGCAGCACGTTCAGTTCGTTCAGGGTGCCGGTCAGTACCAGGTTGCGGCCGGCATTGGCGGGCGGCTTGGCATTTGCAGCAGGCGGCGTAGCGGTCTGCCAGATGACGCCGTGGACCACGGTCAGGGTAATGGTCATGATGCCATCGGTGTTGCCGGCGTTGACGTCCACGTCACTGGTGGCCAGGCCGACGATGTTCAGCACGGTATCTTCCTCGCCGTGCTGGTCCGCCACCGTGTTGATCGGCGCTTCGTTGATGTGCACGTAGCCTGCGTCGGCGGTGCCGGTGCTGCCTTCGCCCAGGGCCAGGCTGATGCTGCCCAGGCCGCCAGTGGCGGCGCCGCTGTCGGTATCGATACGCACGCGGAAGGTGTTGTTGGCACTTGCCTGGTGGTCCTGCGCCACGGCGATCAGGTAGCTGCCCGAGGGCAGCAGGGCAAACTGGTAAAGGCCGCCGTTGGCGGTGACGGTGCTGAAGGTGCGGTCGTCGCCGTTGCCAAAGATGCCATCGTCACCGGCCCAGGTGAGGGTAACGCCGACGCCGTCCAGGCCAGGGCCGTCAGGGCTGACACTGTCGTTGGCGCTGCGGGTGTCGTCCCACAGCGTGCCCTGGATCACGCCCATGCCGGCGCCGTCGCTGAGGACGTAGTTGTTCAGGCCGCTGGGGCCGTCCTGGCCGGTACGCTCGCCATCGATGCTGCCGCCGGCATCGGGCACCGACCCACCCCAGCCATTGGTTTCGAAATCGGTCGGCAGGCTGGTCCAGGTCAGCACGGCGGAGCTGGCGGCATTGTCGGCGATGGTCTGGTTGGGCAGTGTGACGGTGTAGATCACCTGGACCGTGTCGTTCGGCGCAAGCCGGTCGAAGTCCACGGCAATGGCCGCGCCGTCGGTGAAGGTCACGCCGACGGGCAGGTTGGCAAGGTCCAGCGCCACGCCGTTGATCAGGATGCCCTGCACCTGGTAGTTGCTGCCGTTGGGGAACTGGTCGGCCAGGTGAGTGTTATAGGCGGGCACGCCGCCATCCTGGGTAAAGCTGACCGACACGGTGGCGTCGGTGGTACCGGCGACGGTGCCTGGGGCCACGTCGATGACCGACTTGTCCATGCTGGTGAAGCTGGGTTCTACCACGCGCTCGAACAGGGTATCGCTCTTGCCGCGGTCCACCCCGTCGCCGAGGCCGACGTGCTCGAATACGGTCATGCCCAGTTGAGTATTGGCCTGGTTGTCGACGACGTTGCGCACGCGTACGTTGAATTCGAGGATCACCCCTTCGATGTCGCTGTCGTTGGTCTCGTTATTGGTCAGGTTGCCCAGGTTGAAGGTGATGGTCTGGCTGCCGTCGGGATTGGGATTGATCAACAGCCGGCCATTGTTGCCATCGAAAACGCCGGAGGGCACCGTACCGCCAAGGTCGGTGTGGATCGGCAAGGCCACTTCACTGTTCTGGTTGCCGGTCATGTACAGGATGCTGGTACTGGTGACCAGGTTGGTGGCGTCGGTGGTCAGGCCACCCAGCTGGCTCGACACCAAGGCAATCAGGATATTGTTGAGGTCGGCGGGGATGAACTCCAGGCCCGGGGCCAGTTCGATGCGTATCTGGTAATTGGGGTTCTCGCCCGTGGGCACCAGCACGGCTACCCGGTAACGGACAATTTCACCGACCACCACCGTTTCCACCAGGCCGCTGGTGTCGGTGGCGCCGCTGGTATTAGTGGCCGGGGCGGTATCGCTGACACCCCCCACACGCGACACCTGGATGCCATTGGTGACCGGAATGAGCAGGGCACTCAGCACCCGGTAATCATTGAGCTGGCCACCATTGAGCAGGCCATCGTCGCCGCTGCGCTCGCCACTGACGGTGTCGGTGGTGTTGCTGCTACCGTTCAGGCTGGTCCAGCGCACCTCGACAGTGTTGGCAATGGCTGCTTCACCGGCGGCAGTGGCATTCACCACCCCGCTCAGGGTGATGACGATGCTGCCACCATTGGCGATGTCGATGTTGGCACCGTTGGCTGTCACCAGCTGGCCGTTGAGGATGACGAAATCAACGCCGGTGTTGTTGGTGGCGCCGCCGTTGTACTGGATGGTACCACTGATAACCAGGCCGTCGATTTCGCTCGGCAGCACGTCGAGCAGGCTGATGTCGAATGCGTCGGTGCCTGAGTTGTTGGCCACGGTGATGGTGAAGGTGACGGTATCCCCCTCGTCAAAACCGCCGAAAGTGGGGGTGGATGTGATCTGCTGGGTGACGCTCAACGTCGGCTCGACGATGGTCACGGCGGTCTGCTGGGCGCTGTTGAGGCTGCGATCGACCGCAGTAGCACCGTTGGGGGTGTCACCGTCCGGGTCGCTGTAGACCAGTTGCGCGCCGTTGTTGAGTGTGGTGCCTTGCTGGTTGCCGGTGACATTGCTGGCCACCAGCACCAGGCGGATGACAAAGCTGTTGTTGCCGACGATGTTGTCGGCGGCGGCCCCGGCGCTGTCGAACACCAGCATCAGGTCGGCGCCGTCGCTGCCGTCGAGGGTCACCGGGTTGACGTTGAGCACGCCGTTGAAGTCGGCCGCCAAGGCGCCGCTGCCCGCCGCGGTGGTAATGATCTGGTAGCCCAGGTTGCCGTTGAACCGTGGGTCCAGGCGCAGGCCAGGGGGTATCAGGTCGTTGATGCGCAGGCTGCCCGTCGAGCCCTCGGGCAGGCCGACGACGATGTCATAGGTGATGCTTTCGCCAATCACCAGGTTACTGCCGGTAGTGTGGGTGGCGCTGGAGTCATCCTCGGTGAGGCTGCCGTCCTTGTAGGCTTTGATGATGGTCGGGGCGGCGACCTGCTGATTGGCGACTTCGGTGAGGTCTGTCGGCGTGAAGTCCTGGCCGCCGTTGACGCTGGCGTAATAGGTCAGTGCCGCAGTGCTCTGCAGGGTGCTGGACGCCAGGATGGCGTTGTCCACCGTGACGTCGTAGGTGATGACCACCAGGTTGGCGCCGGCCAGGTCGCTGGCGCTGCCTGCACGCCCGGCAAGCAAGCTGGCCTGGCCGTTGGCGTCAAGGAAGGTGATCGCGTTGCCGCTGACACTGTAGTCGGTGCCCTGCACCAGCAAGGTGCCGTCACCGCGGTAGATCTGCAGGTTGGCCGCGCTCAGGCTGCCACCGACGAATGACAGGCCGGCAGGCAGGGCGATGCTGGTGCTGACATCGTAGGCGCCGCCGCCGCCGGTGTTCTTCAGGGCAGTGGCCAGGCGCAGGGTGTCAGCACCATCGATGTCGCTGACATTGCCGTCCACCGCCGCCAGGCTGGTAACGCTGCCGCTGAACGGTACGCCACTGGAACCTGGCGCAGTCCAGTTTCCGGTCGTACCGGTGACCGTGCCATGGGTGCTTGAGACCACGCCGTGCTTGATGTCCAGCACAGGTTCGGCAACCGACTCGATCACAGCCACATCCGACGACGTAAGTACCGTCTTGTCCACCGTGGTGGTCTGGCTCGACTGCGCCAGCACGTCCAGCTCACGCTGGTCGGCATAGGGCTGGTCGCCGACGACCATGGTGAAGCGCACCTGCACCGTGGCGCCGTTTAGCCCGCCGGATACATAGTTGCCGAAGTCGAAGATGATCGAGTTGCCGGGGCCTGTCGCGACGCTGTCGGGTACATCGAGCGTGGTATTGCCGATGCCGAACGCCCATTGGCCCACGCCGGTGCCGAAGCTCCAGGCAATGCCACTGGCGTCGAGCAAGGGCAGTGGCAGGTAGGCGGTGAGCTTGAAGTTCTCGTAGTCGGCAACCAGCAGGTCATAGCTGAGGGTGAACGTCACCACGTCACCCGGGCGCAGTTCACCGTTGGTCGGCGGGTTGCCGCCGTTGACCTGGGTGAGCTCGATATCGACAGCGGAGGTGTCGATGGTGCTCAAGGTGCCTGAGCCGTCGGTCTGCAGGCCGCCGAGGTTGACCGAGTCACGCAGTACGGTGGCGTCCACCGTGGCATTGTTGCCGACGCTGTCGCCTTCGTTGAGCTCGTCATGAGGCGGGTGGTCGCTCGTGTAGCTGGTGTCGATCGTCGCGTCGTAGACGATGCTCAGGCGTGTGGCGCCTTCCTGCACCGTGTCGTCGTAGAGGTCTCCAAATAGCGCTGCGATGCCCGGACCGGCGACGGCCTGACGGATGGATTCGGCAATGTCGAAGACTAGCGTGGTGCTGCCGTCGGCGTTGATCGTCTGGGTGTAGACCAAGGCGGTGCTCTGGCTGACGCCATGCTGCTGGATGATCAGGGTGGGCGGGTTGCCCGGGTCGAACGTCTGGCCATCGCTGAGCAGGTCGGTGAGGGTGAACTGGCCTTGCTCCAGGATGTTCTCGCCAAAGGCGAAGAAGTCGGAGACGGCTACGTCCATGGTGTAGCGCAAGGTGTCGCCGGGCGTAAGGCCGGTCGAGCCGATATCATTCTGCAGGTTGACCTGCTTGAGCAGGGTAATCGACTTGGCCACGAAGGTAACCCCCTGGCCATTGCCGGTTTCACTGAACGGGTAGCCGTCCGGATCGGTGGGGCGGTCGCGTGGATCCAGCGGGTTCCAGCTGCCGGTCACGCTGGCGGTGCCAAAGTCGATCTGCACCGGGTTGCCGGTGGCCGGGTCGATCACTGGCCGGCCATTGGCGTCGATTTCCGGCACATAGAAACTGACCTGGGTTTCGCTGGCTGCGCTGAGGCTGTCGTAATGGATGTCGTAGCTGGCTACGAACGCATTGGGGTTGGCCAGTGCCAGGGCGATCAGGGCCGGGTTGGTGAGGACGGTGCCGTCGTGCAGGGTGACCGACGTCAGGGTGCCTCCCGTGCCCGGGATGATGGCGCTGACATGCACCTGGTCGGGCACGGTCTGGGTGACGGTGACATTGCTCAGGGTCTGCCCTGGCGCCGGGGTCACGGTAACGGTCTGGGTGCGGGTGAAGTTGGGCCCGGTGACGGTTTCGCCTTCGGGCATGTTCACCGTTTGCGTGACTTTCAGCAGGGTCGGGGTAATGACGAAACTGTGCAGCGCGCTTTCAACCAGGCTCGGATCCTGGGCTGGGTTGTTCAGTGAGTCGTTGCCGTATTCGAAGCCGGCTCGGGTATTGATGGTGAGATTCGGCGCGCCGTCGGAGTAGGGGGTGTCGGCCAGGTTGCTCAGCTGCGCGGTGATCTGCACATCGATGCTGGGTTGGCCGTTGGTGACACTGGCGTAGGGCAGCTGCAGCACCACCATCTGGTCCCCGGGCTTCATCCCCACGGTGGCGGCGTTGATCACCACGGCATTGCCGCTGGCGTCCTTGGCCAGCGGGTGCACGGCATTGCCGTTGGCATCGAAGGTGATCACGAAGCTGTTCACCGCCTGGCCCAGGTAGGTGGCGGCGACGAAGATGGCGCCGTCATCGCCGTCGCGCCCGGTCGTCGGCATGAACACGTCGATGAACGGGGCATAACCTTCCTGGGAGGAGGGGTTGCTGAAACTCACGGTAAAGGTGAACTGCTCGCCCAACTGCACATCGGCGCCGGCACTGCCGAGGCTGGCCGTAGGGCTGGCATCGGCCAGCAGGCCGTGAAAACTGTCCAGGGTAGTGGCCGCCAGGGCAATGGCCTTGTCGACATCGCCGTTGCTGACCTCAAGGCGCCAGTCGCCGCCCGCCAGCGTGCTGCCGGTGGCATTGCTGGAGGCGCCGACGTCAGCGCCGGTCCAGCGTGCCAGCTCGTCGACCAACGCCTGGCCGGCGCTACCGGTGCCAACGTCGCACCCGTACAACTGGATATCTGCACCGCTGTTCAGCTCACCGCGCCAGGCGCTGAGGCGGTCACCCAGTTGTTCGACGGTCTGACGGGTGAAGACCTGGTTGCCCAGGGTGAACTGGCCGGAGGTGCCGTGCGAAAACACCTGGATGGAATCGATCTTGCCCAGTTGCGCCAAGGCGTTGCTGATGGCGGCGATCGCATCCTGGCCAGGGTCGACTACCAGCGCGGTGGTACCGGCTGGCAGGTTGGCTGCCAACTGGTCGCGGTTTTCCACGCGGGCATCGATCACCACCAGGTTGCGTGCGGCGGGCACCGGGGCGCCGGTTTGCGCCTCGCTGGCGGTGGGCGCGGGGTGGCTGCTGTCCTTGGACTCGGCAGGGCTGGCATCGATGTGGTGTTGCTGATCGACGGCGGCTGCGGCGGCGCCGTCGAACAGGATGCGTTGTTCAAGTGCCACCGTCTGCGATCGGGGGCGTGAAACAGTGGCAAAGCCGGCTCTGCTCTTGATGTCCATTTCCGTACCCTGCTCAGAAGGTCGACGCCAGATTCGAGGCTTAAGCAATCGTAGTCGGGTTTTCCTGCAACAACAGAGCAGGCGCCGAAAGGCGCTGCTCAGAAGCCGCTTTCGCGCAAACCAACCCCCAGCAACCATGTCCCCAGCTCGCCCAGGACACTGCGTTTTGCCCCTTCGATTTTCAACTTGCCGCGGGTTTCTCGCGCCGTGGCCAGCGGTTCATCCAGCGCGATCAGTACCTGAAACAAGGCATTGCTCGGCACCAGCGGCTCGCTGGTGGTTGGCACCGGGCCGCCGAAATGCGATGAGAGCATGCGGTGGGCCAGCTGCCCGGCACGGGTGCTGCCAATCGCCAGGACCTTGCCGCGCAGCGCGCTGGCCTGGCCATCGGGGTAGAAGCGGACGCTATCGCCGACGGCCAGGTGGTGCACCTGGTCCTGGGCAACGTAGGCATCGACCTGCCAGTGCCTCGGGTCGATGAGGATGCCCAGTGCTTGCTGGCGGTTGAGCCATTGGCCCGGCTGCACGTCGCGGTCCAGGTCCAGCCAGCTCCCGGCGAACGGTGCCTGCAGGTTGAGCCGGGCAATTTCAGTGCGCGCGGCGCGGACCTCTTCGGTTTGTACATTCAGGCGCTGCTGAGTAGCGGCATCTTGGGCCAGCCCGCCTGGGTCGGCGAGCAGACCCGAGAGGCGCGCTTCATAGCTGCGGGCGCTGGCCTCGCTGCTGCGTAAGCGCGAATCCAGGTCCGGTTCGTCGAGCACCGCCAGTACTTCGCCGGCCTTGACTTGCCCCGCCTGGTGCAAGCTCTGCAGTCGCGCAGGGTAGGGGGTGTAGACGCGCAGCTGGTGCTCGGCACGCGCCACCCCCACGGCATCGACCTGGCTGCGCCACGGCAGCGCCAAGCCCAGCACGGCCAGGCCAAGGCACAGGTAGAACAGCTGTTTGCGCCGCCCCGGAATGCGTGCCCGCTGTTGCCACCAGTGGCTCAGCTCACGCTTCACCGGCAGCGCGATGAACCACGCCAGTTCGACCATGAACAGCACAATCCCCAACAGTTTGAAGAAAAACAGGTACACCGCGACGGCGATGCCCAGGAACAGCACCAGGCGATACAGCCAGGTGGCGAAGGCGAATGCCACCAACAGCCGCCGCTGGCCCACCGGAAACGGCTCGGGCCACGGCTCGTTCAACCCCAGCATGTTGCGCCGCAGGGCCGTGCGCGCCAGCGCCGAAGCGCGTTCGTGCAGGTTGGGGAAATCGAGCAGGTCGCTGAGGATGAAATAGCCGTCAAAGCGCATGAACGGGCTGGCATTGAGCGCCAACGACAGTACCCAGCTGGTGGTCGCCAGGTACAGCAGGGCATTGCGCAGGCCGCCGTCGTCACACAGGGCCCAGCCGAGGGTGGCAAGGCCTGCCAGCGACAGTTCGGTGATGATCCCTGCCGAAGCGATCGCCAGGCGCTGGCTCGCGCGCTTGAGCTTCCAGCTTTCGCCGGTGTCGGTGTAGAGCATCGGCCACAGCACCAGAAACGCGATACCCATGTGCCCAACACGCAGGCCCAGGCGGGTGGCCACCAGTGCGTGGCCGAGTTCGTGCAGGGTCTTGGCGACCACCAGCGCCAGGGCAAAACTGAACAGGCCTTCGGTAGAGAACGACTCCACCACCGCGTGGGTAAAGCTGTCCCACTGCTGCATGACCAAGACGATACCCAGCAGTGTCAAACCCGCCACCAGCACCCCGCTGAGCGGATGGAACAGCCAGCCCAGGGCTGCAGCCAGGTGCTGCAGCGCAAACTGTGGACGCAGCAGCGGGATGCGAAAGAACAGGTAATGGTGCAACCACCAGCGCCAGCTCGACCAGGTGCGTGCCTCGCTGGCGCCTTGCAGCCTGGCCAGTTGTTCGGGGCCCGGGCGCAGCAGATGGTGCTGTTCGAGAAACGCCCGCAGCGCCAGTATTTGCTCGACTTCCGGCTTGAGCGCACTGTCCCGGGACACTTGCTCACTGATCTGGCGTGGTGTCTGACCCCAGCGCAGCAGGCATTCGAATTCCAGCCAGCCGATGCGGTAGAAACGGTTGACCACCGTGTCGTGAATCATCCACGCCGGCTCCCCTTCGCGGCTGTCGGCGGCTTCGCACAGCCGCAGGTCTTCGCGCAACGGCGGTAGAGGCAATTCGGACAGGTCAAGCATTACCAGCCACTCCAGGCGCGCAGGCTGGCCAGCGGCCGGCGCAGCAGGTAATAGCCAAGCATCACCCGGCCACCGTACAGTTTGGCGGTGCCGTGCAGGCCCAGGCGTGCATGTTCGGAGTGCTCGTCGATGCTGGCCAGCAGTCGGTAGGCGACCACGCCGTCATCGCTGGGCTTGGCCTGGTAGCTGGTTTCGAGAATTTTCCCCCTGAGCGGGCTAAGCGGGTAGGCGGTGAGGAACAAGGTCACCTCGGCGCCCGGCTCCAAGGCGATGGCATCGGCCACGGCCAGCTGTATCTGCATCGCCGGCTGTGCCGGGTCGGCCACGTGCATGATGCGCTCGCCGGTCGAGACCGGCTTGCCTAGCCAGTCGTTGGGGTCGCTGAACACCGCTACTCCGGCGCGCGGCGCCAGCACTTGAGTGCGCCGCAGTTGCGCCTGCACGGCGGCAAGTTCGGCACGGCGCTGCTGGACACGGCCCTGCAGCAGGGTCAGTTCGCTCTTGCTTTGCGGGTTGTCGAACGCGCGCTGGCTGGCCGCCTGCAATTCGGCGTCGGCCACAGCAACTTCCTTGCCAAGTACCTCGGCGCGGCTACGCAGCGTGGTTTCATCGAGGGTGAACAGCGGCGTGCCAGCTTCCACTGGCTGGTTGGGGCGCACCAGCATCTGGGCGATCACACCGTCGATCGGTGAGCTGACGATCTGCGCCTGATGCGACACGATCTGCGCCGGCGCCAGTGCCGTTTGCCGCACCGGCACCAGCAACAGCCCGGCTGCCAACAGCAGGCCGATCAGCAGCTGACGCCGGCTGGGGCGCCAACGGCTGATCCGCCGCCGTCGGGTCAGTGCGTGCCAGCAGTAGGCCCAGGTGCGGGTCAGGCCATCAATTTGCTGGCGCAGTACCGCAGGCGGGGCTTCCTCCAGTAGCAACACCAGCAAACCCAGGCGCTGCCCGGCAGGGCCATGCAGCGGTATGCACCACAGGCCCTCGGGCCACCATTCGGCCCAGCCCTCGGCGATGTCGGTGGGCGGGGCGCCGCCGGCCTGCGTCAGCCAGACGGGCTGCGGGTCCACCAAGCGCTCGTTGAGCCAGCGGCTGGCCCGGCGCAGCCACACCAGGTAGGGCGAGTCCTCGCTGGGCCGTGCCAGGCCCGATACACACAGCAGCTGCAGGCAGTTGTTGCCTTGTTCGAACACCAGCGCCTGGTGGAAGGGCAGCAGCGGATACAGATCATTGGCCATGCTGAATGCCAGCGCGTTCAGCGTTTCGGCTGCCATGGCTTTGTCGCGCAGGGCATCCAGCTGCAGCAGCAGCTGCGGATGTGGAAGCGGCCTATTCACGGTCATGGTCGAACCGCGCCGTGCCGCTCATGCCAGCGATCAGTTCCGGGTAGGGCTGATCGAAGCGTGCTTCCAGCTCCACCGTCTGGGCCACGGCGTCGACCCTGGCGTTGATCACGCTGACCTTGGCCGGGTAGGTCTTGCCGGTTTCATGCACATTGACCTCCAGTGGCTGGCCGGGGCTGAGGCTCTTCAACTGGCTCGATGGCACGTTCATGCGTACCTTCAGTGCGCCGTCACTGACCAGGTCGAACAGCGGCGTCCCAGCACTGACCGTCTGGTAGGGTTTGACGTAAACCTTGGCCACATGGCCAGAAAATGGTGCCACCACCCGGCAATAACTCATCTGCGCATCGCCCATGGCGCGTGCGCCTTCGGCTTTTTGCACTTCGGTATTGGCCGCAGCCACTTCGATGTCACCTACTGCATCGAGTTTGCGCAGCTGCTTTTTAGCCTGCAGGTTCTGCTGGGCCATGGACAGTTCAGCCAGCGCAACCTTGCCTCGCGCCTTGGCTTCGTTGCAGTTGAACAGCGCCAGACCGGCGCCTTTGTTCACATGCTCGCCGAAGCGGGCCGTTAGCTCACTCAAGGTCCCGTTCATCTGGCTGGAAAGCGTCGTTTCCAGATCCGCAGCCAGCAGCACTCGGATCTGTTGCGACTCAGTCGGCGGGGTGTTCGGTACCCCATCCGTAGCAAAGCTCGTCAGCGATAGAAAGAGCGTGAAAACAGCAATCTCGAAAACGGGTTTGCGCATTCTGGTTCCCTCGCATGCGTCCTACTGATCACCTCCAGGATCGCTTGCCGGGTTGTTCTACCGGAAGCGGTCCCACGAACAGGCTTCAACCTGGCAGGTACTCCAGGCCATTGCCGCCTTCGTTGCCAGGCTGCAGGCAGTATCAATTCAGCTCGATACAACTTTTTGCCTGGACCTTTGCGTTCTGCTTGCGGAAATACTCTGGCCGGGTTACTCGAGGTTATCCCTGCCATCGGCCTTATGGCCCTAGCGGCCCTGAGCGTGCCGATCATTTTGATAGCCGGGCGCGACGCCGGTCATCGTGGAAACAGAAAAGTCACGGCCACACGAAAGCCCCAGCCTTGCGGGCCATCATCGGGGCTGTCGAGCCAGTACCGAGGCCCAGCCTGAACCGTGATGGGATGACCACCGATTTTCAACAATTGCGTGACAGTCAGGTTGACCGGCACCGACCATTCACGCGATTGCCAGTTGTAGGTCGACTCTGTGTTGATTCCGTACGTGGTGAGCGTGCTGGTGGTATAGGAGAGAAAGGGTTGCAGGAAGGTTTGATTGACCTTTTCCTTGTCGTTCGGAGGGCTGCCTTCCAATCCCCAGATATGATTGGCAAGAACTCCTCGCGTCCAACCATTAGACTGTTTCAACGCGACAGCTGTCGGGCCGAGGCCCCATTGCTCACTACCCAGCAACTCATCACTGCCTGTAGGGATCAGCAGCGCCGGACCCACCCCTAGAATCCAGCCGCTGTCAGTGGGATTTTTTGGCGAGAAGAAAAAACTTTGCGTGATATCGCCGACACCAGACTTGTCCGCAGCTCCATTGGGAGCCAGCCCGTGTTGATCGATGACAGGCAGGATCGTGCGGGAAATCAGATTCCAGTCATCGTTGAGGGTGAAAGGCAGCACCGGTTGGATATTGGTGACGCTGTGCATGCCGTCACCAGTCGGGCCTATTTTCTGATCCCAGTTGTATTGCACCGGCAAGCTGTACATGGCAGCCACCGGGTTAAGCGCTTTCTTGGCCAGCTCCGCCGAATCTTCGGCGTGAGCCACGGGTATGAACCCGAAGGTAATGGCCAGCGCCCCGGACATCCCATTCCACAACTTGTCAGTTCGCATATTCGCCCCTTGTAGAGCCCTGATCATTGGGCAACCGGTTTTGGCTCTGGCAACTTGTACTCGTTGTTCTGCACGGATTTGTCTGGCATGTAAACGCGGAAGGCGAGTGTCCAGTTGTCGGTCGGCGCGATCAGCAGGTTGCGGGCCTCCGTGCCGCAGGTTTGCGGATTACCGAAGTGCAGGGTGAAGGTCTTGAGTTGGCGAGGCAGCGTCAGTACAGGTCCCATACGTAGATTCCTTATGTGAAATCAAAGCTGAATACCGAGCGATAACGTGATACCCCGCCATGCTGTCGATGTTCTTCGAGATAGTTCATCAAACGTTGGAATCACTCTCGATCGTCGCGAGTTCCTCGCCCGTCATTTAATTTTGACCACATCGTCCGGCTTCCAGGTCTGGTCATAAAACGCGTCTTCCGCGCCATACAGGCGCAAGGCAACGAGGAAATTCCGACCTGGGATCGTCTGGATGAACGCAGCATCCGCCACCTCAGCAGGTTTGTCAGGCCCGAACCAGATTTCGATGGAGCCATCCGACTGTTTGGGGATGTCGTAATAACCGTTGGTTGATGGCATTAATTGCTTGGTTTGGGGCATGGTGCCGTCGGTGATGTTGTAGGCGGTGACCGCCCAGAACAGCGCCGCCGGAGCGTTCGGTGGCAAACGCAATTTATACGTGCTGCCGCCTTCCAGAAATTTTCCGTCTTTGTCGCGGCCGGTGAACGGGTACTTGGAGCCTGCACCCGTGGTGTGCATGACCATCGCCGGTGCCGAGGAATAGGCGAACTGGAAGAAATTCGCCCGCTGGCTCACGTCAAGGTAGCTGTCCTGCATCCACTCCGCTGTGCCGCCTGCCCAGGTGTTCTCATACTGGCGATCTTTATAGTAGAGATTGCGTTTGTCCTCGCGGCCCAATTGACGGTTCGCCAATATCATTTTCGGGGCGGTCTCTACCGCTTTTTTCAGCAGCGCCTTTTGATTGTCTGTGGGGTTGAACGGCTCACCTTTGATAATGCCAATCGAGGCCAGCACGCCACGCAGCTCTGGATCGATGGCCTCCACCGGCTCGTAGTCGATGAACGCCTTGAGCTTGGTCCAATATTCGTTGTCTGTTGGATACATCATGTTCAGTGCCTTGCCACTGGCATCCGGGAACTCCATCGGTTTGACGTCCTTCTCGGTCATGGCCAAAGGATAGACACGGGTACTTTCTGCCGCCTTCACAGCGGGTGCAGGGTCAGGCTTGCCATCGCCCTTGGCCATGACGGTGCGGAAGAACAGGAACACGTTGTAAGTGCGCGATTTCACGACAAAATAGCTGGCGGGCACCGGGCCGTTGTAGTCCGGAGGCAGAATAAGATACAGGCCACCCCGTGCACGATCCGGCCCTACTGCACCGACGTCAGTAAGCGTGCGTTGAAAAAAGTCGGTGAACATACCGATGACGTTGGCCGGTGCCTTGACCACCAGCGGCCCGGTTTTCTTCAAGTCCAGGTAACTCATGGAATAGATGACGTCGGCGTTGGGCGTCGGCACCATCGCACGAGAATCCATGCGTTGCTTCCAGATCGGCAAGACGTTGTAACCACTCCCGAACGCTTTCTCCGAACCGTCCCGCATGCCGATCACGTTGAGTGCCGGCAACATTGTCATGTAGGCATGGATAGCGCGCTGATAGTACAGCTCGTCACGCAGGGACTCGGCTTCCTTGGGGTCGAGCCAGTTGCCATTGTTGATTTGTTTGATCAGTGGTGAGGCTGGAGCGGTATCCTCGGCCTGAGCTACCGGCATCAGAAATAATGCTGCGACCAGCATGGACGGGGCGAACTTATTCCGTTGATTGAACGCCATCAGCTACCTCCAGAAAAGTTGGGCGAGCCAACGGCCCTGCCGTATTGGTATCTCGTACCGACCGTTAGCAACCTTAATCGCCCACCTGATGCATACGCTGGACATTGGGCCCAGCCTTGAGCGCCAGGTAGACGACTGCTGACTACTTCTTCAGTGCCTGGAATGAGCTGACCATGTCCTTGGCCCAACCATCGAGCACGGCTTTGGCGTCCTTGGCCTGCATCACCTGCGAGGAATTGTCCAGTTCGGTGCCGGCGCCTTTGCGCACCACTTCGGCTACCACCTGATTGGTTTCGCCATCGAGGAAGGCCGCTTCAGTCGCGATGCTGGTGTCCTGATCACGGATGCCGGTAGCAGCGCTGATGCCGGCGGCAACCAGCGCGATTGGAATGACTTCATAAGGACGCAGGCTTTTGGTCTTGGCGCTGACGGCAGTAATGGCCGGGCGCACCACCAGCACACCGGGGCCAGGGCTTGTGGCTAGCGGCAGTACCTGAGAGAAGTGATTTTTGAGCGTCTGGTCGTAGTACTGGGTGATGCCTTGCAAAGTGGCCTGCGGGACCTTCTCAGTCGGCTGCGGTTTCGGGTACAGCTGGCTAGGCTCGATGTACACGCTGCTGTAGCGCTTGGCGTCTACTCCCGGCTTGATCCAACGCATCACCGGTGCGCCGGACGGCGACTTGTCTTCTTTGAGGATACTGTAGTCCTTGAGGAAGCCCGAGTACTGGTCGGTCTCGACGTACTTGCTTGCGCATCCCTGTAGCATGAACGTTGCAAGGCACAGCGATGTAGCCAACGACTTGATCTTCATGCAGCTTCTCCTTCTTACAATGATCAACTCTGCGCTGCCATGCGGGGCAGCTCAAAATCGCCAGGTGGCGCCGCCACCGATGATGTGCAGGGCACTGTTGTCATAGCTGCCGGATAAAGTGGTACCAGAGCGGGTCTTGGTCTGCTCGACGTCCATATCGCCGAGCCAGACCAGGGTGTAGGCCAGATGCAGGTCGAGGCCTTCGTCGAGCTGGTAGTTGACCCCCGCCGCCAGCCGCCATGCTTCGCCCATGGGGTTGTCGACCGTGCGGTCCTTGTCGTCTACCGCCGAGCTGTCGTAACCAAGTCCGACACTCCAGCGCCACTGCCGGGAGGCCTGGTATTGCGCGCCCAGTGAGGCGTGCCAGGTGTCTTTGTATCTGCGGTCAACGGTGCGGCTGGTGCCACCGGCATTGCTATCGACTTCTACGCCGACATCGCCGAAATCGCTCCAGTCCTGCCAGTTGAGGCTGCTGAGCAAGGTCCATTCGTCGTCTAGCTGATAGGCGACGCTGGCCGTGACGGTCTGCGGCACATTGAGGTCGAGTTCCAGCGAGTCGACGTCGAGGCGGTTCAGCGCCAGGTTGAGCAGAGGGTTGTTGATGTCGCGCAGATGCGGTTTGTCCTCGAACTCCAGCTTGACCTTGCTGGTATAGGCCAGGCCGACGCGGGTGCGCGGATCGACCTGATAGAGCAGGCCGAGGTTGACCCCTACGCCGACATCGGTGTCTTTGTATTCCAGCTGCCCGTCCTGGCGGTCGGCCAGGCCCAGCAGGTTGTTGTTGATGGCCATTTCCGTGCGGTAGTAGCCAACCATGATGCGCGGCCCGACGCCGATCGACAGAGCGTCGGTGAAGCGGTACGCCCAGGTCGGTTGCAGCGACACGCCGATCACTGCTGCTTCCTGGGTGAAGTAGCGCCCGGCCCAGTCATCGTCGTAGTCCAACGCCAGGCCGAAGTTTCCGTACATGCCAAAACCGATGGCAGAGCGCTCATCAAGCTGGTGGCTGACGAACAGGCTCGCACCCGGCAGGTACTGCAGCGCATTGCCGCCTTCATTGCCGGCGAACTGATTGTTGCTGTCGCGGGTGAAACTCAGGTCGCCGAAGATGATTTGCGCGTTGGCGCTTATCTGCGTGCCCTTGAGCAGGGTGATGCCGGCCGGGTTGCTCATCAGCACACTGGGGTCGTTGGCCAGGGCCGCGGAGCCTGCGTTGGCCAGTCCGTTGCCCTCCTGGCCGGATTCGTAGATGAGTATTCCTCCGGCGGACACGTTCGTGCTATGGATAGACAAGAGCATGACCGTTGCTGCCATCCCCCGGCTAAACAGGATCCGATTAGTCTTAGCCATTAGCTCCCGACTCCGAACTTTAAAAAGAGCAGGGCACCGATCACTCGATGACCCTGCTTGACACAACCTGTGTCAAGGGAGCATTCAGGGTGTGACTAAAGGGGAGCAGTAGTCCAAATAGTCCATTTGCCCGTCAGCTTGCCAGGTTTACCGTTGATTCCCCTGCCACTCACGGCAGCGGCCCAATGAACATGCTTTTCAGTCGATCACGCCCGATGACGCGCGCGAGTTCAGCTATCACGCAGTACATGAATATCAGCGTCATCAGCAAAATCTGTATTGCCCAGAATCGAGGCCAGTTGATGGACGACCACAACAGGGCGTTTGCATCCATGAAACCATGCGCCTCTTTCCAGTACTCGTAGAGCCGTTCGAGGTAATGAACAATGAGTGCGACCAAGGTATAGATGAGGGTTTTCCAGCCTACATTCCAGAGCAATGGTTTGTCGGGGAAGCGGTTGATGAATGGCAGCATGTCTGCCACCAATACGGACTTTCCAAGGATCAGAGAGGCGAAGAGCACCGAAGTCGATACCGGCAAATCAACCCCGGAGCCCTTGATCATGAGTGAACGAATCAGCGCAACGATGTGCAGGATGACGAAGAAAAAGAGGGTGGGCGGCAGCACCTTCATGAATTCATGTTTGAGCTTGAGCATGATGTGATTCATTGCAGCCCCTCGCATCGGTCAGCGCTTCGCCAGATGTTTGTTTGAGTTTCATAGCGTCCCGACTCAGCTACGTGTTGCCAAGCATAGGGATAGGCCGCTGCCAGACATCGAGCAGAATGCCCTGAAGCTTTGGCGGAGCGTCTAACACCAATGGGCCGGTCTTGGATAGATCTTCAAACACCATCCCGTAAATCAAGTCGGAGTTGGGTGTGGTGATGAGCGTTTTCGCATCGAGGCGCTTCTCCCAAATGCCCATCACGTTGTAGCCGGTACCGTAGGCGTCAGCAAACCCGTCATGCATGCCCATGGTATTCAGTAACGGCATGCTCCACAGGAAGCTCTGAGTCGCACGCTGGAACAGCAGCTCATCCGTTAACGTCTTCACAGCCTCGGGCGTTGGCCGGTTCTCCGAGAAAGGCGAGTGGGCCAGTTCATTGAATCGTGTGCTCTGGGCTGGCGCCTGACTGCTCGCCAGTAATCCTGTGCAGATAATGAAAGCCGCAGACGTGTAACGCATCAACAGATGGCTCATCGCGTGTATCTCCTTACACAGGATACGGGGCAGCCACCTTGCACCGTCCGGAATATTGCAAGCCAAATGACCTGCCATATCGCGCTATTCAACTCACGACTGCCGAAATATGAAACTAGACTGATTTTCGATCTTATCAAGGCCGAACCTAACGGCGGCCGCCAAGGAGCTTCACCGCAGCTGCCTGCTGGAATAGATGCGGCAGAGGCCAATCACCCAGAAGGAAGGACATTCGAGATGATGCTCTCTAAGACACTTTTGGCTTCTTTCGTGAGTTACTCGATTCTCGCAGCCGCACCGTTGGCGTGGGCGGGCAAGCAAGAAACCATCGAGACCGAGATCGGCAAACTGGAGTTCGACGGCGGCTACCCAACCGAGCCGACCATCAAGCATTTGCTTGACGAAATGGACTTCATGCGGGCAACCCAGGCTTACCTGTGGGGAATACCTGCCGCTGGCATGATCGAGTGGTACAACGCCCAGACCAACATTTTCAAGACCCGCGATGGGCAGTTGGTGTCGTACATTACCCAGAAACAGAAGCAAGGCATCCTCACACCCAACTTCACCACCCCCTATATCGCCTCGTTGGCCGACCTGTCCAAGACCGGGCCGCTGGTGCTGACCCTGCCCAAAGGCCTGATGGCCGGGATGGTCATGGATGTGTACCAGCGCGTGCTGTCCGACCTTGGCGTGGTCGGCCCCGACAAGGGCGAGGGCGGCAAGTACCTGATCCTGCCGCCAGGGCATGAAAAAATTGCCCCGGCCGGTTACAACGTGGTGCAGTCCACCAGCAACATCGTGTTCTTCGGCGTGCGCCTGCTCGACAAGGACAAAGCTCAGGCGGTGAAAGACCTGCTGCCGCAGATGAGCACGGCGTTGTACAAAGACGGCAAGGAGCAAGAGGCCTGGCCGGCCGTACCGGCGGGTGAACAGGCCTGGAGCCAGACCCCACGCACCGGCATGGATTACTGGAAGAGCATCAACCAGCTGGTGCAGACCGAGGTGGTCAATGACCGTGACCGGCTGATGATGGAATACCTGCGCTTCCTCGGCATCGAAAAGGGCAAGCCGTTCGAACCCGATGCGCGGCAAAAGGCCATTCTCGAAAAAGGCGCTGTGGTCGGCCAGGCGATGGCGAAGGCTAACAACTACGCCAAGCGCTTCGAACCACCGTTCTGGAAGGACACACACTGGAAACACGCGATTACCGTCAGCGTCGACCAGCGTGCCGAGAACTGGGACCAGTTTGACGAGCGGGCCTCGTGGTTCTATGAGGCGGTGTCGATTTCCAAGGCCATGCTTACGCAAACGCCAGGCGTGGGCCAGCGCTACATCGTCACCTATCAGGACAAGGACGGTAACTGGCTGACCGGTGACAAGACCTACAAGCTGCATGTGCCGGCCAACGTCCCGGCCAAGCAGTTCTGGTCGACCACGGTGTACGACGAAAAAGAGCGGCAGATGATCGTCACCGACGAGCAGTCGCCGGACCTTTCCTCGACCAAACAGGGGTTGCAGACCAACCCGGACGGCTCGGTCGATATCTACTATGGCCCGCAGCCGGTCAAGGGCCATGAGCAGAACTGGGTCCAGACCAACCCCGGTGAGGGCTGGTTCACCTACTTCCGTTTCTATGCGCCCACCGAAGCATTCTTCGACAAGTCCTGGACGCTGGGTGACATCGAGTTGGTCAAGTAGGCCCGAAGGTGGGGCGTGGCGCGGCTATCGCGCCACGCCCCACCACAGCGAAGGAGCCAAGCTGGCATGAATGCCCATTCGCAGATACTCGCCCTCGAGGCGCGCATGTCCCAAGCCATCATCGGCCAAGAGCGGGTGGTGCGCTGCATCGTGCTGTGCCTGCTGTGTGATTCGAACCTGTTGCTCGAAGGCATGCCGGGCCTGGCCAAGACCCGTGCCATTCGCAGCCTGGCGGCCAACCTCGATGCTACGTTCCGGCGCATCCAGTTCACCCCTGATTTGCTGCCGGCCGACATTACGGGCTCGGAAATCTACGTGCCCGATGCGGGTTCCATCGAGGACGCTTTTCAGTTCCGGCACGGCCCGCTGTTTGGCAACCTGGTGCTGGTGGACGAAATCAACCGCGCCCCGGCCAAGGTCCAGTCAGCGTTGCTTGAGGCCATGGAAGAGCGGCAGATCACCGTGTCCGGCAAGACCTACCTGCTGCCCCGGCTATTCATGGCGCTGGCCACGCAGAATCCGGTGGAGCAGGAAGGCACCTACAACCTGCCAGAAGCTCAGCTCGATCGCTTTCTGATGAAGGTCAAGGTCGATTACCCCTCGGCGCAGAGCGAGAAACGCGTACTCGATCTGGTGCGCGCCGAGCATCAACAGCGCTATGCCGACGCTGACGGGCAACAGCAAGCGCAGCAACAGGCTAGCCCACGGCTGGACAAGGAGGTGATCTATCAAGCCTGGCAAGCCATTGCACAATTGCACGTGAGCGAGGCGATCAAGGATTACATCGTCGCGATTATCCATGCCAGCCGCTACCCGGCCGAACTCGATGGGCAACTGGCCAAGTGGCTGGCGGTTGGCGGCAGCCCGCGTGCCTCGCTTGGCCTGGAGCGCGCAGCGCGTGCGCATGCATGGCTGGAGGACCGCGACCATGTAGTACCTGGTGATGTCCAGGCGGTGATCCATGATGTTTTGCGCCACCGCCTGGTGCTCACATTCCAGGCGGCGGCTGCCGGCGTGCAAGTCGAACAGGCCATCGACCGGCTGCTTGCGCTGATCGTGGCGGGCTGAGCGCCATGGCTGCGCAGGAAGGCGTTTACGTTGGGCTCGATGAGCTGATTGCCTACCAGGCGCTAACGGCCGGCATGGCCGTGAGCTTTGCCCAAGTGAGCCACAACCTGCTGACCGGTAACCGGCCTTCCAGGATCAATGGCCGCGGCGGCGCGTTCGACCAGGTCCGCGCGTACCTGCACGGCGACGATGTGCGCGACATCGACTGGAATGTAACCGCGCGTATGGGCGGCGCGCCTTACGTGCGCGTGTTCAACGAAGAACGCCAGCGCATGCTGGTGGTACTGGTCGACCAGACCAACGACATGTTCTTTGGCACTCGCCGACAACTCAAGTCGGTGCTCGCTGCGCGAATTGCCGCACAACTGTTGTGGATGGCTCACCATCGCAAGCAGCCCCATGGGCTGGTGATCGTTCAGGAGAAAACGTTGCTGGCAAGCCAAGTGCGTGAGCACAGAGGCCATTTGCTCAACAACTTGGCTCAGTTGGCTATGGCCAATCAGGCGTTGTCCGCAGGCCAAGGTGAGACCCAGGCGGGAGCGCAGATGCCATTGGCCTTGCAGCGCATGTTGCAGCTGTCGGCCCGAGGCGCGTTGGTGGTGCTGATCAGTGATTTCCATGCCTTCGACGAGGCTGCCTGGTCGTTGTTCGGCCAGCTCGCGGCGCGCACCCAGGGGCTGGCTTTGCCGGTGTATGACGGCATTCTCGACCACTGGCCGCAAGAGGGGCAGTTTCTCGCCACCTATGGCGGTATCCAGACGCAGCTGCAAATTGCTTCAGGCGCGCAGCGCGATGCGATCAAGGCGCAGGCCGAGGGCAACCTGGCGCTGCTGCAGCAGCGTATTGCCAAGGCCGGCATGGGCATGGCCCCGATGACCACCTATCGCGATGCCAATGAACAGCTGTGCGAGGCACTGGGGCTTGCCGGAGGTAGCCCATGAGCCAGCCGGGGCGAACCGATGTTCCGGGTATGGACTTACCCGAATTGGCCGAGCTTAGCCTGCCCGCACCCGTCAGCATGTTCCCGCAGACTTGGGCCTGGAAGCTGTTGCTGCTGGCAGGTCTGGGCCTGTTATTGGTGTTGGCGTGGCGGCGCTACCGGCTTTATCGCCGGCGGCGCTGGAAGCGCCAGGCGCGGGCGTTGGCGATAGTCGCCAGGGACCACGCTGATGTCGATACCTGGTTCGCGCTGATCAAGCGCGTCTGGCTGGTGCAAGTACCACGTGAGCAGGTAGCCACCCTGAGCGACCATGATCTGCTGCAGCCCTTGCAGGCGCTTGACGAACCTGGCCGGCAAGCGTTGATCGACGGGCATCATCGCGCCAGCCAAACCCTGGAGCCACTGCTCAACCAGCGCCTTGCCGGCGCCTTTGAGCAGTGGCTCGCGGAGCTGCCGGATGTTCGCTGATCTACTGGAGCTGCTGCCACGGCTGGGCCTGCAGTGGCCCTGGCTATGTGTGCTGTTGCCGTTACCGCTGGCGCTGCGTTGGTTGCCCGCGCCGCGCACCTCAGGGCAACAGGCTGTGCGTGTACCAAACCTGCCGCAACTTCTGCCAGCTGCGCAAGCGGGGCTGTCCGGCAGGCGCGAGAGGCATCGTCGCTTGCGCTTTGCAGGCATGCTGGCGTGGTGCTTGCTGGTACTGGCTGCCGCTCGCCCGCAATTGTCGATGCCTGCCGAATATCAGATGGTGTCGGTGCGCAATCTGGTGCTGGTGCTCGATGTGTCCGGATCGATGGCCACCGAGGACATGCATGACGCGCAGGGCCAAAGCATAACTCGGCTGCAGGCCATGCAAACCGCAGTACGTGACTTCATCGAAGCGCGCAAGGACGATGCCATCGGCCTGATCGTTTTCGGCAGCCAGGCGTATCCGTTCGCACCGTTGAGCCGTCAGCACCAGGTGCTGACCGAGCGCGTGGGCGAACTCGAGCCGGCCATGGCCGGCGCGCAGACCAGCATGGGCGATGCGTTGGGCGCCACCTTGAAAATGCTCGCCAGCGCCGACAGCGGCGAGTCTACCGGGCAGGGCAAGGAGCGTATGGTGGTGTTGCTCACCGACGGCAAGGACACTTCATCCACCCTGCCACCCGAAGTGGCGCTGCGCCTGGCGCGCGAAGCGCATGTGCAGGTCCATACCATTGCCATGGGCGAGGACCGCGAGGCTACCATGAACCTTGCCTTGCTGCAGAAAATGGCCGCCTCCACCGGTGGCACCTTCCACCGCGCCACCGGCGATCTGGCGTCGCTACGGGGCATCTACGCCGAGATCGATCGGCTCGCGCCCCGGCAAGTGAAGCAGTTGGGCTGGTCGTACCGCCAACCCTTGTACAGCTTCCCGTTGCTCGGAGCGCTGGTAGTACTGGGGCTTATGATCTACCCGCTTCGCGCCAGGGAGCGGGCCGATGGATGAATTTCACCTGTTACGGCCGTGGTGGTTACTCGCTGCGGTGGCCTGCCTGGCAGCAGGGTTGATCGCCCGACGCCGCGGCGCGCAACGCTCGCAGTGGCATACGGTGATGGACGCGCACCTTGCCAAGGCCCTGCTGGTCAACCAGGGCAGCAAGCGTGCTGTCACCGCCAGCGACCTGCTGTGGTTGCTGCTCACCCTGGGTATGCTGGCGCTGTGCGGACCGACCTGGAGCAAGCAGCTGCCCGCCGATGCCCAAGGCAAGCTGGCGGTGGTGGTGATACTGGCCAACAGTGATTCGATGTACGCCGGCGATGCGCTGCCGAATCGCAATCGGGCGGCCAAGGCCAAGATCGATGCCTTGCGCAAACGCCTGCCGCAGGCGGCGTTCGCAGTAGTGGTCTACGACCGCACAGCGCACCTGGCCATACCACTGACCGCCGATGAGCGCTTCTTCGAGCTGTACCTGCAGCCGTTGGAGCCGGAACTGATGCCCCGCACAGAGGGCACTGCGACAGGGCTCGAGCACGCGTTGCAACTCGCCGAACGCAGCGCTGCCGCCAGCCAACTGCCGAGCAACCTGCTACTGATCAGCGACAACCTCGATGAGCAAGGCAGCAAGGCGCTGGCCGCAGCGCACGGTCGGCATCCAGCGCTGCAAGTGCTGGTGGCGGGCACGGCCGCAGGGGCTGCGCTGCGCTTTGCCCCTGACGGTGCGCAAAACCCCGGCACCGCCGTGCCCTTGGCCAGCTTCGCTGCATTGAAGGCGCAAGGTATCGCCGTCACCCAGATGCGGGGCGATGACCAGGACGTTGCCTGGCTAGCTCGGCACATCGAGCGACAGCAGACTCAGCAGCAGGCCAGCGATGCGCGCTGGCAGTGGCAGGACAGCGGATACCTGCTGGTGTCGATCATGTTGTTGCCGGCATTGTGGTTGCAACGCCGCATACGCTTGTTGAGCATCGCAGCGCCGCTATTGTTGCTGACCGGCACCTACACCGGCGAAGCGCGGGCGGATTGGCAAAGTGCTTGGTGGACAGCGGACCAGCAGGGTCAGCAGGCGATGGAGAATGGCGACTACAAAGCGGCGGGCGCGTTGTTCGCCGACCCGTACCGCCAGGGCAGGGCCTACTACCTCGCCAAGGATTACGCCCAGGCCGCTGCTGCTTTTCGCCAAGTGCACACGGCCGAGGGCTATTTCTACCTGGCCAACAGCCTTGCACAGCAGTCCCGGTACCAGGCCGCGCTGAAGGCTTACCAGCAAGCGTTGGAACTCGACCCGCAACTGCAGCAGGCCCGGGCCAACGCCAAAGCGGTACAGGCGGCGCTGGACGCCGCGGCGCAGCGACCGGGCCAACGCCAGCCCGGCGATCCCGAGCAGGGCGATGTCACCGGCATAGTGGTCGATGTCGACACCCCGCGTAGCGCTCAGCAGCGAGCGCCGGCGAGCACGGCGCTCAGCGAGGCTGAAGCACAGCAGTGGATGGCCAACGTGAAAAGCTCGCCACGGGACATGCTCAAGGCGTTGTTCCTGCTGCAGTCCCGGCAGCAGGACAGTCCGGAGCAGCCGCAATGATCAGGGCTGGGCTATTGATGCTGGTGCTGTGCACGCCTGGACTGGCCAATGCCGAAAGCGCGGCCTGGGAGGCCAGCGTGGTGCTGCAGGCGGTAGACGATCCCGCTGCTAGTCTGCCAGCGGTCCTGGTGCCCAAGCAGGCTGTGCTGATGAAGGTCACGGTGTGGATGCCCAAGGGTGAGAACTGGTACCCGCGTTATCCGGATTGGGACATGCAGGGCGCAACGCTGACCAAGCTTTTGATGCTGTCGCCGTCGATCGAGCGCGACAACGCAGGGTTCAGCCAGCGCGGCGCTACCCAGAACTATGTGTTGACCCCCATTGACCAAGGCGAGCTGGTGCTTACGCCACAGACGATCAAGGTCCACCCGGATCAGCCCGACTCGCCTGAGCCGGTCTTCGACCCGCTGCGCATTCAAGTTGCCTTGCCCGCAGGTGCCGATGGGCTCGAGCATTTCTTGCCCGCGTCCAGCCTGCAACTGACGCAGGCATTCCAGCGCCAGTTGGCCAATGGCGAGCATGAGGATATTGCTCCGGACGCGTTAGCCGGGACAACCCTCGCGGCTGGCGACCTGCTGGAGCGGCGCATCGTGGTCCACGCCAACGGCATCCAGGCCAGCCAGATACCCGCGCTGCAAGCCGATGCCGGGGTCGTCGACCCACAGAGCGAAGCCACCGACCTGAACAACTACGGTGATTTCACCGGGGGAGAACTCAAGCTGACTTGGCTATACGCTCCCCAGGCCGGTGGTAAGGTGACCGTGCAACCGGTCACCTTGCATTGGTATGACCTGACTAGCCGAATGTTCCGTACTGCGCGGCTGCCGGGTGGTGAGGTGCGCAGCGCGGGTGGCCGGGAGGACAACTCGGTGCTGGCCTTGGGGCTGGTCGACCGGTTGAGCATTATTCCTGGGCAAACCTTGGCGGCGGGCGTGTCCGGCTTTTTGGCGCTGGTGGCCCTGGTGTCGTTGCGTCGGCGCCTGTGGCAGGCGTTCAAAGGCGCATGTCGCTGGTCGCATGCACGCTGGCAGTTGTGTAAAACTGCTAGGCGGGTGGCTGTGCTGCGTTATCAATTGCCCGAGCTAGCGAGGGTAGAGCCGCACGAGGTTCAACCGGGAGGCCAACCCCTTCGGCCCTGATGGGGTGCTTTCTGCCCAGTAACGCAAGCCGGCGCCGATGCGTCTTACCTTGTTGACTTAATAAATACCCATCATTCCTTCGATGCTGCGCACCATGGAAACAAGCCGCGGACCAATATCATTCGTGAGTTGTCCCTCGTTGAGCATGAACGCCGGCACGCCGCAGTTGAATACCAGGATCTCACCATCGGACATGGCCCGCATGGGGACCGCAACCGCATGAATGTCACGGCGAAGGTCGCCATATGAGGCGCAAAATCCTCGCTCGTGGAACTCCTGAATGCTGTCTTCGATGCGGGTATGGAAGGTGTTCCAATCGTCTGGCGTTCTGACTTTGATCTCGTTGAGCAGCGCTGTACGCCCTTCACGCGAAGAGGCGGCAATGAGTGCGCGGCCCATCGCTGTCCGGGCGATCGGATAACTCAGCCCAACGTCAGGTGGGTGACTCATCGGGGCGGCGCTGCGGCTGCTTTCCAGATACACCACGCTAAGCCGATCGCGCATGCCGAGAGACACCGAACCGCGTATATGATCCGCCAGTTCGCCCATGAAGGGTCTGGCGATTTGCCTGATATTGAGGCTCGCAAGCAGTGGATAACCCAGCGACAGCACGGCTGAGCCTAGCTGGTACTTGTTGTTCAGCCGATTGATGCGTAGATAGCCCAGACGCATGAGGGTGTAGGTGAAGCGCGAAATCGTGGCTTTTGGCATCCCGGTTCGTGCGACCAGCTCCGCATTGCCCAATTGGGTATCCCGCGCGGTGAAGCAATGCAAGATCTCTAGGCCACGCGCCAGTGTCGTTGCGAATTGCCGATCCTCGGCAAACTCATCTGAAAGGTAGTGCCTGGCCGGAGATTGCCAATCTGCAGCCGGGCCAAGATTGCGGTGCGCTGCGGCTTGCAATACGGTCTGCGACGCGCGCTTGCGGGGGGTGTCCATCTTCACGACTCCACAGATTCGGTTCCCCACTGATGCTGGCAGCTTTGTTCCAACTATTCAAACTGTGTTCTGCATGGTGGAACAGTAGTTGTTCGACTTCGATATTCGTCGCCATATACCTATCAACAACTACAAAAAACACGATAGGAAACCAATAATGGTACGTGATCAGCAGGCGTTCGAAATCTTCATGAATCAAGTTCGTCGTTTCGTGCGTGAAAAGGCGATCCCCAGAGAAGCGGAGATCGAGCGCTTCGACGAAGTACCTGCCGATTTGGTGCAGGCACTGCGAGACAACGGCTATTTCGGCTGGAGCATTCCGCAAACCTACGGCGGCTCGGGGTTGACTACCGAGGAGCTGGTACTGGGTGCATTCGAACTGTCTCAAGCCGTGGTGGCGGTGCGCGCTCGTGTTGGCACCAATACCGGTATCGGTTCCGAAGGGATTGTCGCGGACGGCACGGACGAGCAGAAGTCACGCTATCTGCCACGCCTGGCCAGCGGTGAGTGGACGGGTAGTTTGGCGGTTACCGAACCGAACGCAGGTTCCGAAGCGACCAATGTGCAAACCACCGCCCGGCGAGAGGGTGACAGCTACATTCTCAATGGCGTGAAGTGCTACATCACCAATGCCTCGCTCGCCGATGTATTCACCGTCACTGCCCGAACCGAGCCTGGGAGCAAGGGCGCCAAAGGCGTGTCGGTGTTTATCGTCGAACGCGGCATGCCGGGGCTTTCCACTGGCGAGCCCTACCGCAAGATGGGCCAAGAGGGCTCGCCTGTTGGCGACGTCTACTTCAATGAGTGTCGGGTCCCGGCGGCCAACTTGATCGGCATCGAAGGCAATGGCTTCAAGACCGTCATGAAGACCCTGAACAAACAACGTATCCATCTGGCGGCCCTGTCCACCGGGCCGGCCATCCGTATGTTGGAAATGGCCATCGAGCACACGACGAAGCGTGTCCAGTTTGGCCAACCGATCGCGAACTTCCAGTTGGTCCAGGCCATGATTGCCGACTGTCAGACCGAAATCTTCGCTGCCCGGTCGATGATCCTCGAAACCGCCCGTAAGCGCGATCGCGGCGAGGATGTGGTGCTTGAAGCTTCGATGTGCAAGTACTTCGCAACAGAGATGTGCGGGCGTGTCGCCGATCGCTGCGTGCAGATGTTTGGTGGCGCTGGATACATCGCTGACCATGCCCCTATCGAGCGTTGGTACCGGGATGTCCGCCCGTTCCGCCTCTACGAGGGGACCAGCCAGATCCACCAGCTCAACATCGCCAAGCAGTTGCTTGCCGCTTACCGCTAAGGCGAGCGCCGACCATTCTCCTCTGTTGCAGGAAGTCGTCATGTCTACTTTCGATTTGTTCTTCAATCCGCGCTGCATCGCGGTGATCGGTGCCTCCCAGGATCTCGCCTCCATCAGCGGGCAACCCATCGCCCACCTCCAGTCCAAGGCCTTTTCCGGCCAGATACTGCCGGTCAACCCACGTTACACGGAGGTTGCGGGGCTGACCTGTTACCCCGATGTTGCATCGCTCCCGGTTGTTCCGGACGTCGCGGTGATTGCTGTCGGCGCCCAACGGGTGCCCGCCGTGCTCACCGACTTGGGCGCGAAGGGGTGCCGATTCGCGGTCATTCTGTCGTCAGGCTTTGCCGAGGCCGGCGAGGAGGGCGCCGAGGCGCAACGCCACATCACCGCCATTGCCCGCTCGTTCGGCATGCACGTGACGGGTCCGAACTGCCAGGGTTACATGAACGTCAGTGAGGGCATTCATGTCGGTTTCGGTGCGCCCTATGGGCTGACGTACCCCAAAGGCCATCTGAGCCTGACCTCGCAGAGTGGCGCATTCGGCAACTCGATCGTGATGCTGGCCAGCCAGGAGGGCATCGGCTTCAGGCACTACGTGTCTACCGGCAACGAGTCGGTGACCACTTCGCTGGACTTCATGGAAGCCATGATCGACGACCCCCAAACCCGGGTGATCGCCGGCTACGTCGAGGGCTTCCAGGACGCGCATCGCTTGTTGTCGATCGGTCGCCGTGCGCTGAGTGCCGGCAAGCCGATGCTCATCTGGAAGGTCGGCACCTCGGAAGCAGGCGCCAGGGCTGCGGCCTCGCACACCGCCAACCTGGGAGGCTCCATGGCGTTGTACCGCGCCGCCTTCCGGCAAAGCGGAATCATTGAAGTCAACGATGTGGGCGATCTGGCCGATTGTGCCAAGGCGCTGCTTTGCGGCCGGGCTCCCAAAGGCAACCGCCTGGCCATCGTGACGATCTCCGGCGGTGCCGGAATTGCCATGGCAGATGGTGCCGCCGCCGGTGGCCTGCAGTTGCCTGAACTGGCCCCGTCTACCACGGCTGCGCTCAAGGAAGTCCTTCCTTCATTTGCGGCGGTTGCCAACCCGCTGGATGTAACGGCCAGCCTTCTCTCCGACGCCAGCTTGCTGCGGGTGACCTTGGAGAAACTGGCCGACGATCCAAACGTAGACATGATCGGGCTCGCCCTGGCGGCGGCCAGCGGCAAGTTGGCGACAGAACTTGCTCAGGAAATCGTGCGCATCAGTGAAGCGCGCGGTATTCCGGTACTGGTTGCCTGGAACGCCGACCCTGCCAGTGTTCAGGAGGCCTATGACATTCTCGATGCCGCGGGTATTCCGCGTTACCAGTCGCCGGTTCGCTGTGCCCGTGGCGCCACTGCGTTGTGGGCCTTCGCTGAAGCGCGCGGTCGTGTGGCCCAGGCAGTGAGCGAGGAACCGCTGGTGTTGGCACGCCCTCTGGTGCGCGAGGCAATGCGCGGGCGTAGCCTGGATTTGACTGAGTTCGAAGCCAAGCAGGTGCTGGATGCCTATGGCATCAGCGTGACACAAGAAGCGCTGGCAACCGGCCCCGAGGAGGCGGCCCGCATTGCCTCGACCATGCCCATGCCGGTGGTCATGAAGATCCAGTCGGCTGAAATTCCTCATAAAACCGAAGCCGGGGGCGTTCGCGTCGGGGTGCAGGGTACCGCCGCCGTAACGGCCGCTTTCAATGACATTATCCACAATGCACGTGCCTATGCGCTGGACGCTGTGCTGGACGGTGTACTGGTTCAGGAAATGGTCAGCGGCGGCACCGAGTTGATCCTGGGTATCAAGAACGATCCCCTGTTTGGTCCTGCAGTCATGGTAGGTTTTGGTGGCATTTATGCCGAGGTGATGAAGGACGTCAGTTTCCGCCTGGCGCCAATCACCCGTTGCGAGGCGGAATCGATGCTGCGTGAGCTGCGTTCATTCCCCATCCTCGAAGGGGCCCGCGGGCGTCCTCAGGCGGATTTGAATGCAGTGATCGATACGCTGATGCGTTTGTCGGCCATGGCGATCGATTTACGTGAAGTCGTGCAGGAGTTCGATATCAATCCGTTGTTCGTGTTGAAAGCAGGAGAAGGGGTGAGGGCAGGGGACGCGCTTGCCAAGCCGTTCCCAACAGACACCGAGGTTGCCCGAGCGTTGATTGGCGCGCGGGATGCCCTAGCCATTTAAGGCCTGTCCAGCTGAAATTCTGGCGGCCGAGAACACCGGCCGCTGCGACTTCACGATTGCAGTCAACGAGGGTTATATGAACATTTCCCAGCACTCCCCCGTTTTAACTGAGGTAGCCCAGTGTGCCCCCGCCGAGGCTGAACAGACCTACCGCAAGCTGACGCTTCGGCTCCTGCCATTTCTTATTCTGTGTTACATCGTCTCCTATCTGGACCGCGCCAACATCAGTTTCGCCAAGCTTCAATTCATGAACGACCTGGGCTTTTCCGAGGCGGCCTACGGGCTGGGCGCGGGATTGTTCTTTATCGGTTATGTAATGTTTGAAGTGCCGAGCAACCTGTTGATGCAACGCATTGGTACCCGCCGTACGTTCCTGCGCATCATGGTGCTCTGGGGCCTGATCTCCAGCGCCATGATGTTCGTCAGCACGCCCATGCAGTTCTACGTCATGCGGTTTTTTTTGGGAGCCGCTGAAGCGGGCTTCTTTCCGGGTGTCATGCTGTATTTGACCTATTGGTTTCCGGCTGCACGCCGAGGTCGTGTGATCGGCTTCTTCATGATGGGAGCCGCCACGGCCGGCATCCTTGGCGGCCCTTTGTCCACCTGGATCATGACCTCCTTTGCAGGTGTGCATGGCCTGCACGGCTGGCAATGGCTGTTTCTGCTTGAAGGCATACCCGCAGTGGTTTTGGGGGTTGTCGCGTTCTACTACCTGTGCGACCGACCTGGTGATGCCACCTGGCTTAGCGAGCGTGAAAAGGCAATTGTGCAGGGCGACCTGGCCGCCGAGGAAACCAGCACGAACAGCGGCAAAGGGCATGCCGTGGGTGATGCGTTGCGCAACCCCAAACTCTACGTCGGCATCGTGGGGTACTTCACCGTGGTGCTGTCGTTCAATGCCATCGGGTTCTGGGTGCCGACCATCATCAAGGACTTCGGTGTGAAAGACCTGATGGACGTCGGCCTGCTGTCGGGCCTGGTGTTCATCGCCGGCGCGGCGGGTACCTATTTCGTGGGCCGAAGTTCGGATCTGCGGATGGAACGGCGCTGGCACCTTTTTGCCTGCAGCACTGTTGTCGCCATCTGCTTTGCGTCGTTGCCACTGGTCGCTCACAGCTTGGTGTTTGCCATGACACTGCTTGCACTGGCCGCTGCAGCATCCTATGGAGGCTTTGTAGTGTTCTGGACCATCCCGCCGACGTTCCTGAGTGCCAGCACCAAGGCCGGTGGTATCGCCTTGATTACCAGTCTGGGCGGAATCGGGCAGTTCATGAGCCCGACGCTGGTTGGCTGGATGAAGTCCAGCACAGGCAGCATTTATGCCGGGCTGACGATCCTGGGGGTCGCCACCACCATTGGCGCACTGGTCATCTTGATGGGCATACCGGCGCGCAAGGCAGGTGCACAGCCTTAGGCCTGCAACCAGCATGCGGTGAACGCCAGCGCCTGGCGCTGGCGTTCATCGGTGCATTTCAATACACCCCAAAAGGAACCTGTGATGCGTGAGCCGCTCTGGCGTCAACAAGGTGAAGAGCCGGACTATCGGTTTTCACTGGCCAATGAACGTACCTTTCTTGCGTGGATCCGCACGGCCTTGGCGCTATTGGCCGGCGGTGTCGTGCTCGATCAGTTTTCCGCCAGACTTGGACCGCATGGTCTTGTCATGTGCCTTGCCATCGCCTTTGGGGGGCTGGCGGCGTTGCTCTGCTCAGTGGCTTATGTACGCTGGCGCGCCAATGAAATCGCAATGCGTCATTCACGCAGGCTGCCTCAAACCATTGCGATTCCAGTGATTGCTATTGCCATGGCGGGTATCGCGGCTGCGATTGTGGCCCTGCTGATGGCGAGACTGTTGTGAGCGTCCCTGGCGTTGACTGGCAGCAGTCAAGAGATCCGGGCCTGCAGGCCGAACGCACGGCGTTGTCGTGGAGCCGGACCGGATGGGCGATCCTTGCTAATGCCTTGTTGGCACTGCGCTCGGGCTGGGTGAACCAGGCAGTCGCGATCACCTCGCTGGCCTTCGCGTTACTGGCCACTTCAGGTGTTGTGATGCTGTATGGCGGGTGGCGTCGTCGACAACTGTCGAGTGCCCAGGCATCCACTGCGCCACCTGCGATTGCTCTTGCGACAGTAACTGTCATCACATGGGGTGCCTGTGTCACTGCCATCGCCTCCATTACCACGCACTGTTGATTCAACCCGTTCACCCTAAAGCTCAAAATCCCTTGAACAAAAAATAAAAAAAGGGCGTGCAAGCGCCCGCGGGAAACCTTTGCGATGAATAAGCTCTCAACTCTCAAAGCACTTCTTCTGGGCACTTTGGCCTGCACTGCAGGCCAGGCTGCTCGCGCAGATTTCGTCAATGACAGCCATGCCAAACTGGCCTCGCGCAACATGTACTTCAACAGTGATTTTCGCGACCAATCGGGTCCGGCGGGGCAGAGTAAAACGCAAGAGTGGGCCCAAGGGTTCATGCTCAATTACACCTCGGGCTTCACCGCCAGCTTCGTGGGTTTCGGCGCCGACGCACTGGTTTTTCAAGGCGTGACCCTGGACAGTGGAGCAGGGGACCATCGCGGTAGCAGCATGATTCCGGATGACAACACCAAGGCGGCTGCTCAGTGGAGTCGCTTGGGAGTCACTGGGAAGGCCAGACTGGGCAAGAGCGAGGCCCGGGTGGGCACACTGCAACCGAAGCTACCGATCCTCATGTCGAACGACGGTCGCCTGCTCCCGCAGACGTTCGAAGGCATACAGTTCACCAGTAACGATTTCGACAACCTGACCCTCACCGCCGGCCGGCTGGAACATGCTACAGGGCGGGCTTCCGCTGACCGTACGGGCCTGGCAGTGTTGGGCGGAACACGGGAGAGCGACGCACTACTGTTTGCCGGAATCGATTACAACTTCACCAAGGGGTCGCTCGTTCAATACTACGCGGCCAACCTCGAGAACTACTACACCCAGCAGTTCCTGGGGTTGCAACATACGGTCGCCTTGGGGGCAGGGCAGTCGCTAAAGGCCGACCTGCGCTACTTCGACACCGGTGCCAGTGGTGCCAACGGCTCTGCCCGCGGTCGTGCCGAGGGTTACCGGGTCAACGGTTATACCCGTGATGGTTCTGGCGAAATCGACAACCGCACCTGGAGCGCGATATTCACTTATACCCTAGGTGGGCATGGGTTGACGGGTGGTTACCAGAGCGTTTCCGACGCCAGCGCTTTTGTTCAGCCCAATCAGGGCGCCTTGCCGGAAAAAGGTGCCGCTGGCGCGAGTGTCTACCTGTTCACCGACCGCATGCTCGCCACCTTCAACCGGGCGGGTGAGCGCACCTGGTTTGGTCAGTATGGGTATGATTTTGCCGCGCTGGGCGCCCCGGGATTGCGTGCGTCGGTGGTCTACCTCAAAGGCGATGGCATCAAGACGATCTCCGGCATTGAGCAGAAGGAGTGGGAACGCGACCTTGCACTGGACTATGTCATCCAGACAGGGCTGTTCAAAGGTGTGGGCTTGAGTTGGCGCCAGGCTGCGCTGCGCTCCGAGGTGGCAGATGCTCAAGACCAGACTCGTGTGATTATCAGCTACACCTTGGCACTGTTTTGAGCTGTGATGAAGACGCTGACCGAGATGGTTTTGTTTCTGATGCCGCGGGTGGTGGATGCTGACATATAACTATGCTAAATGACTATTTAGCGTAGTTATTATGATCCCTTACCAACCTGGCTGATGCAAAAGCGTACAAATCATCAAGCCACTCCTGCTTTACGTTCAACAGCAAGGGGCGGGCGGAACCCTCCCAGCAGCCAGTCGCAATACCGCGAAACGCCTTGCTCAACCGTTAACGTTGCTGCGTCAAAACCCTGCGCGCGCAAGCGTTCCAGGTCTGCGCACGTATGACACTGGTATTTGCCACGCAGGTGATCAGGGAAATCCCCATACTCCAAAACACCTTCGAGCAATGCCATCGCCAATGAAAGTGGTGGCTGCTCTTGTTGCGCGCGCAGGCGATTGATAACAGCCAGGGCGACATCGTTGAAGGTTTGTGCTCGGCCGCTGCCGACATTGTAGAGGCCGCTCAAGTGTGGGCGGTCCAGGAAGAACAGGTTGACCTTGATCACGTCGTCCACGGACACGAAGTCGCGCAGGTGACCACCGCTGGGGTAATCGCCATAGCTACCGAACAGCATGACCTTGCCGTTGACCTGGTACTGATTGAAACAGTGCAGCGCCACCGACGCCATCTGGCCTTTATGCTGCTCATGGGGCCCGTAGACATTAAAGTAACGCAACCCGACGATCTGGCTGCGTGCACCGGGTAGCTGCCGGCGGACGTGCTGGTCGAACAGGAATTTGGAATAGCCATAGACGTTCAGCGGGCGCTCACAATCGCGCTGTTCGCGAAAGTCCTGTCCCGCGCCGTAGACCGCTGCCGACGAGGCATACAACAGCGGGATCTGCTGTTGTTGCGCAACGGCCAGCAGTTCACGGCTGAACCGGTAGTTGTTGTCCATCATGAAACGGCCGTCGGCTTCCACGGTGCTCGAGCACGCGCCTTGGTGCAGTACCGCGCGCACGTTGCCGAACTGGCCAAGCCTGAAGCGCTCGAGAAAGTCGTCCTTGTCCAGATAGTCGGCGATGTCGCAGTCGGCCAGGTTGCAGAACTTGTCGCCATCAGTCAGGTCATCGACCGCAATAATCTCGGTTTCGCTGCGTTGATTGAGCGCCTGTACGAGATTGCTGCCGATGAAACCTGCGGCGCCGGTTACGATGATGCTCATAGGAGAATCCCCGTGAGGGTGCGGAGCTTCATTTTGAGTGCGGCAGGATGAGTAACCTTAACCTGGGTCATGGAAATGAGGGTTAAGGTGATTGTGGGGCTTGAGCTGTCTTCAAATCTGCGTGGCCTGGCCTCACGTGCAAAATGCGGAGGTTCGGATAATGCATATTATGTTAAATGCAGTATTACGATAGCGTGTGCTTGTTGTGTCCGTTTCAACTGTGACCGGCATCCATAGATGCGAATTTTGTTATCCATAGATGCGCATGAAAAATCAGTGACTTAGCTGTATTGGCATGCCTGCTCCAGCCTTGACGTGCTCTCCAAATGCGCGAAATCGACGTGGAACGACCCAAAAATCATGTTACTCATAGATGATAATTCCGCACGTAGCCAAACCCTTTAACTCCCAAAACTCAATAGCTTAGAGATTATTTGTGAGATTCGTAAATGATAAATCCTAGGTGCTGCTGCACCTCATAGATGCGAATCCCGCTTCGCATGTCCGCAAGCGATGCCTAAGCTATACTTCAGTCCATCCTTGCAATGTGAACGGTCGTTATGATTGAGCCTCGTCCAATATATTCTGATCAAGACACAATCACGCTCCCCTTGGATAGGTACTTCGAGTTGCACCCGCAGATTCGTGGGTATATTGAAAAATTTAAGCATGAAGAAAACCCCATTGCTCTATTTGATGCGCTCAGGTTGTTTCTTGCGGCTTATATTCGGCATGATCAATCGGCCGAGATCAGCTCTACCTATGCCTATTACCGTGGTGTCACTGAGCGGTTATTGCTCTGGTCCTGGGCCGAACGACAACAACCGCTTGCTAGTTTGCGTGTGCAGGATTTTAAGGATTTCCTGAGATTTTGTGCTTCACCGCCCGATAGCTGGATAGCAGCTAGTCCATTACGCCGATTTGTTTCTGGGGATGATGGAGCACGGGCAATGAATGATTGGTGGCGCCCCTTTTCGAGAGCATCGACCAGCGAGGTGTCCGGACCAAGAGCGCTCACAGGGATTAGATCGATATGCATCCAAGTATTCGACCATTTAGCGAGCATGTCCCTTCTGGAGGTTAACCCCGCTTCGCAAGTGGAAGCTTCATTCATCAATAGTATTGGTGGCAAGGGTGTGTCGCTGGTGGGGAGACTGGAAAGGAAGCATCTGGAATATCTTTTAAGGGCGGCAAAGTACATGTGTGAGCATGACTCGGCGCATGAGCGATCCCTGTTTATTTTGGCCATGACAATGTATCTTCTGGTTCCTGTCAGGTTTATGTCAGGAAATAAGTTTTGGCAGCCAACACTTTCTAGCTTTCACAAGGATTCGTCTTGGAATTACTTGGTTTTTGATGCCGGCAGATCTTTTAAGATTAGCGCTCCTGCTGAATTTACCCCCTACCTTGAACGCTATCTGAATGCTCGAGATGTCCCACTTAGCCAAGGCAGAATGCCAGATGTTGCACTTTTCACTACAGTAAGCGGAAGGCCAGGATTAGGCGTCAGACAAATTGGTAATATCATGAAAGAGGTTTCGTTTGCGGCGGCAGATCTGATGGCGAGAGACGGCTGTGATGCAACATTTACTAAACAAATTTCGGGGGCTCGCATGGACAGTATCCGTACGGCTAGCATTATGAGCGCTATTGATACCTATGGGTTTGGCGAGACGCGCGGTAGATTGGCTTACGAGACGCTTAATGCCCTGCACAGCCGATTCTCCGCTGACTCGACCACGATTTTTGATATGTGAGTTTTTGCAAGAACCAACAGGGTTGTTGATCGACTGCATTTTATGCCCTAGTACTGGCTATTTTCATAATTTCCGCCTTAGTGGTAAGCCGGAAATAAGTCGCCTACCATTAAAGCAATGATTGTTTAGGGTTGCGTTGCCCCAAGCGCCCATGGCTACGTTGCGTGTTTAAGGCCTGGCGGGTACCATCGATAGGTTGAGATCATTCTGACCAAAATGCTTCTGACTTCCGATTACTGTCATAACTGGAAGTCTATTGTCTTCAAAATTCTGGCTGGTATTTCATGGCGCGCGCACCCCAACCCTTGTTCGAAACCCACGATAACTTCATCGAGCAAGACTTCAGTTTGCACGGCTCACCGCTGGCCTGCGTCGGCGCCTTTCTGGACGAGTGTGACGCCGCACTGGAGGCTGACCGCGGTTACGCCGCGGTACGCGCGTTTCTGCGCGCCTTTTCCGACAACGCCCAGACGTTCAACTCGTACCGCAGTCATACCGAGCGCTTACTGCTGTGGGCGCTGCTGATCCAAGGCAAACCACTGAACCAGCTCAAGCGCCAGGATGCCCAAGACTATCTGAGTTTCTGTCGAAACCCGCCAGAAGACTGGATGGGTCCGGTGACCCGCAGCCGGTTCGTCAGTAACCCGCACGCGCTCGATGCCCGCGAGGCCTACATCCCCAACCCCAAATGGCATCCGTTTAATACCAAGTCGCGCAAGGTGATCGCTGCAGAAACTCCGAGCACCCAGGAGTATCATGCTGCGAATGGCACATTGAACCAGGTGTATACGGTCTGCAGCCGGTTCTATGAGTTTCTTGTGGAAGATGGCTTCGCTCAAACGAATCCCTTTCGGCTCCTTAAAAAAGGCCACCGATTCTCCACGCAAGTGCTGGAAGTTACTTCTTCGCGGGCACTCACGCCGCTGCAGTGGGACTTTGTCCTGGATACCGTTGAAGCAATGGCGAACGCCGAACCGGAGCGGCATGAGCGAACATTATTTATTGTTGCCACGCTGTTCGCCATGTACCTGCGGGTTTCCGATCTCGCCGGTCGTAAAAACTGGAAACCCACCATGGGTGACTTCCGTTTAGATGATGAAGGCAATTGGTGGTACTTCGCCGTGGGTAAAGGCAACAAGGCGGCGAAGATTGCCGTGCGGGATATCTACGTAGAGCGCTATTTGAAACGTTATCGGCAATTCCTGGGACTTCCCGAGTTACCTCATCCAGGAGAAACTACGCCGCTGATCACCACGCTCAACGGCCGCGCCGGTTTGTCTGATCGACAGATCCGCACCCTCCTCCAAACCGTGTTTGATAAAGCCGTAGAGAAGATGCGCAGCGAAGGCCGCGCGAACCACGAGATGGAAAGTCTGCGCTGTGCGTCCGCGCACTGGCTGCGTCACACTTCGGCCACCTTTGACGCGCCGCTGCGCAATCCTAAGGACCTGCAGGAAGACTTGCGTCACAGCAACCTCAGTACAACCCAGAACACCTATTATCACTCGCATGATCAGGAGCGCGCACATTCGGTTAAGCGCATTGGCATGCGTGACCGCGGTTGAACTCGAATCACCTGGTCGCCGATCGCCAGCCTGCCGTCCAACATGGCACGAAGCCATTTTCTAGGAATTCACAGTGAAAATTACCGGGCGGGTCGAGATTGAGTGCATCACTGATGTCACGTGTGACGTCTGCGGTAGTTCTACGCGCCTGGCTGCGGGCAGTTACCAGTATGGAACCCTACAAGCCCGCTGGGGGTATGGCAGCGAACACGACGGCCAGCGATTCGAGGTACACCTCTGCGAGCACTGCTTTTTCCAGACCCTGGCGTACGTGAAGCAGGAGCGTCGCGTTCAACAGCTGTTCAGTGATGAACCGACGGCTGAGGGCGGTGATTTGGGCCTGGTTGCCCAGGACGACTACTTCCAGGACACCGGCCGCCGTTGAGTGGTCGACCCTCAGTCAGCCGTTGGATCCGAATTAGTGGTGGTCTATCTCTCAGCGGGCAGCTCAGAACGGGCTGCCGGCATCCCCTACCCCCTGATTCTTAAGGAGGGTCTCGCAGATGAGCGAAATTCGAAAGGCGAGGAATGTTGCCGGCCGAGAGGCGATTTTCCAGTCCAAGGCACAATCCAGAGTCATGACCAGCGGAGATTGGCTGACCTGGCCTGAGCTAAATGCGCAGCTGCCGGCGTTAGCTGAGCAACTCAGCGCCGGCGCTCCTAGCCGGTATTTAGACGGTGCGATCTTCTCTATCAACTACGAGGGCGTGGAGTACTTTCCACGTTTTGCCATCGATGCCTGCGCCTTGGCCATTGCGGCCCGGGGAATGCAGCGTGTCATCGCTGTGCTGGCCACCAGGCTGAATGGCTGGGGCATGGCGTTATGGTTCGAATCATCCAATTCGTATTTGGGCGGTAAGCTGCCGAAGGACGTCATATCGTCCGACCCCGACGCGGTGGTTCAAGCCGCACAGGACGAGATAGATGGGGTCTTGCATGGCTAGCGGTGCTCGTAGCTAGGCCCATCGCCGCGGCTCGCTCGCTATACCCAAGAGACAAAACCGCTTTATTTAGCGACGCCCTCCTCCATCCAGGCTTCCGGCCGGCAGTCTTCGGCAGTGCTAGTCAGGAATCTTCCACGATTCTCGACACGGTGTCCTGTACAGGCCAATTGAAAAATGGAGAGCAGCGACGGTGGCCATAGGCATTTGGATGTAGAAGGGGCCACCTTAGCCATGGAATGATCTACGCATAGCTACGCTGCTCCCCGAAGCGGGTTTCAGTGAGCAGCGATGGTAGTCGATTCAGGGTGGCGTGAACACTATAGCGCTCATTTTCGACGCTGGAACGACGGTCAAGGCTTGAGCGCCTCTTTTTTCACCTGTTTGATCAGCCCGTCGATGCCCACATCCGGATTCTGGATAAGGTACGCAGATACGATGAGGCTGAGTGGGTGGACACCCATGCGGCCGGCCAGCTCTTCAATTTTTTGAATAGTTGGCGCCTTGAGTCCGCGTTCGAGGGTGCTGACGTAGGTCCTACTACTGACTACTCCAAAATCTTCCTGGGTCAGGCCGTGAAGAATGCGCATGCGCCGCAGTGCCTCACCCAGGGATTCACGGATTTCCATCATCATTCCTCATAAAAGGAATGATGAAGCGCTATCGAACACGATAGGGCTACAATCTATAGTGTTCATTGTGGGATAATTTGAGCTTTCCAGCCCTGGTGACTGGTCGCCTAGGGGTATGCAGCGCTCAGTGGAGCCCGTTTTGATCTATTTGTCCGAATCTCACACCCGTACTGTCCGTACGGGTTCCTATTGTGAAATTGAAGGGATGTGCTTTTGGGTAACCTTGCGGCCGCTTTTCAACGGTGAGAGCGAGCGAGCAGCTGTGGTTGAAGATGCCTACGAACTCAACGTCTTCCTGTCTCAGGCAACGGGCGTCGAGATCGCGCAGGTACAAATGCTATGCCCTCCTTCCATCACCGGACGTCCGCACTGGAGCCTGGAAGAGCTTCGTAAGATAGTGATTCACCGTGGACTTGAGTCCTCGCAAAGCGCAGTGATTTACGAGACTGCGGTGGCCACCTACAAATTAGGGGATCTCGATTTACGCCTGCGGAAACGGTCACACGCGTTGTACTCGGCGCGAAACCTGAAAGCGCGAATCACCAGCACGGCCCCTCCACCTAAGTCTGCTGACGAACCGCAGTTGTACGCGCATTTTTGATGCAGGAACGCACACCGTCGTTGAACGGTGAAGCCTCCACACTTGGGTTTTTCGGCGCAAGGCCATCGAATTGGCTGTTCACTGATCCGATGCCTCCCGCGGCCGCTCTCCTGGCAGCCTTCCCTACCACGCGTTACGATGATGAGTGCTCATGGACACCTTAGCAAAAGCGGCAGACGCATTGCGGGATGCGCAACATATCATGGTGTTTACCGGCGCTGGCGTTTCTGCCGGCAGCGGCATCCCGACTTTTCGCGACCGACTAACCGGGTTGTGGGAGCGCCAAGACCCTCAACGCTTAGAAACCGCGAAGGCATTTCGCGAAAATCCGGCGCTGGTTTGGGGCTGGTACCTATGGCGGCGCCAGCAGGTCACGCAAGCTCTGCCCAATGCGGCACATCAGGCGATCCACCGGTTATCTGGCAGCGGTCGGAATGTCACTGTGGTCACTCAGAACGTTGATGACCTGCACGAGCGGGCGGGCAATCAGGACGTGCTTCATCTCCATGGCAGCCTGACGCTTCCCAAGTGTTTCACCTGTCATCGCTTTGTCGCGGGATCGCTGGAATTTCCGAGCATTCCAGCGGAAGGCGCATTGATAGAACCGCCCCGCTGCCGACGATGCAACGGCCGCTTGCGTCCAGCTGTGGTGTGGTTTGGTGAAGATCTTCCGCCAGGCGCATGGAAAACCGCCAGCCGAGCAGCACGACAGTGTGACGTCATGCTTTCGATCGGGACATCCGGTGTGGTAAGGCCTGCTGCTGACTTACCAGATATCGCGATAGCTTCTGGTGCAGTGGTCGTACACGTCAATAACGTAGATGTATCCATGAATGGGCCGAACGAGATCATGCTGATAGGCCCTGCTGAGAAAATACTGCCACAACTGATTGCTCTGGCGTTGACATGACCATCCACTACCCGGCAAGGAGAAAGCTTTGAAACGTTCTAAGCCTTTATAACTAGCTGTGCAAAGGACTATGTGGCAATGGCATTCACTCCGTACATCACCCAAGACAAGGCCACGGAGGAGCTGCTGGAACAAATCATCCAGATCATGAGGCTCGACGAGGCCCTTCACACCGGGATTCCAGCCCCATTACGCGTGCCTATGATGAATCTGGTACAGCTTGTAAATTCGTACTACAGCAACAAGATCGAGGGGAATTCAAGCGCACCGATCGACATTCTGAGGGCCGAGGAGAGTACTCATGAGATCGAAGGCGACCAAGGCCTGCAAGAGGTTAAACGCCACATTGACGCCCAGCGCCGGCTCGTCAATGAGCCAATCAACAAAGTCACCGTGTGTGCGAAGGTCACAATCGCACGCCTACATCGCGAACTATATGTTGGCGTGCCTGAACGGATGCTGGAAATGCAATCACTCGAGCCAGCGATTTCCGCGCGCATGGTCCCTGGTGAATTTCGCAAATGTGAGGTCCGCGTTGGCCAACACATCCCCCCTACTTCGCAGCAGATGCAGTCGCACCTCAACGACTTTGCGCGCGTGTACCGTCTAGATTGGATCCATGGGCAATCGCGGCTTTTAGCCGCTGCTGCCTCGCACCACCGCCTGATGTGGATCCACCCATTCATGGACGGCAATGGTCGTACGGGCCGCCTATTCACAGATCAGTACCTCAAGGCTGCTGGCTTGAGTGGGTCTGGCTTGTGGTCCATGAGCCGTGGGTTCGCTCGCAATATCGCCGCCTATTACGAGATGCTGCGCGCTGCGGATGCTCAGCGCCAAGGCGGATTAGACGGCCGTGGCGAACTTTCGGATAGCGGTTTGTGGCGCTGGACTAGATTCTTCACTGAGACAGCACTTGAGCAGTTGCAGTACTTCAGTAAGCTGCTGGAGCCGGAAAGGCTAAATGATCGGATCGACGGCTATTTTGAGATGCGGAGCCGCTGCGCACTGTCAGGCAGTAAGGGCGAGCACCTGCCTGAACTGCAGATGAAGTGCCGTGATATTTACAAAACGCTTCTCTGCCTGGGTGGCCAGCAACGCAACGATATCTGCGCGCGCCTAGGTCTCGATGAGGCTACCACGCAAAGCCTACTAAGCCAGATGTGTTTAGAGCGGCTGATCACTTTGGACTGCCGTCAGTCGGTATCCCTGAAGCTTTCGCGGCACGCGATAGATTTTCTGTTCCCCTCTCTCTGGTAGTTTGCCCCCCGAGCATTTCGGTTATCGAGTAGCTAACTCAAAGCTAAGCCGTTACAGCGTGACTCGCACGGAGGCTTTCAATTTTTGCTGACCGCAGCCGGTAATTGCCATCCTTGCTGGTATACCGGGTAAGTCGATGGACAATAGACACCACGAGATCATTGAGGATGAGCTATCTATCGTCGACGTCTATGCGGGTGGCCAAAGGCGCACCCTGCTGGTCAGCGATCAGCCGACTTCTCAGCTCATGGGCGGCACTGTCGGCAAATGCCAGCAGCGCGATCCCCTGGATAACCCTGCCAATCTTCGATGCAGCGCACCAACTCTCGTGCAACTGCGGCGGGCAGGTGATGAGCGTTTTACTCCCTGCGTGCCGCTGCCACAATCGAGCGCTGACACTTCCACCCTATTTACCGTGACCCACTTGAATGGCGGGGGTGTGTTTTTTGTGATCCTTCACTAAGGCTTCAGCGCGGGTGATCTTGATGAAATCCCTCAATGCTAGGTAGGCGTACAGGCCGCCACAGGGAATGGTGACTACTGCCAGCCACATGAACTGGGTAGGAAGGCCCAGAGGACCGGTCAAAACCAAGGGTGAAGCCGCGAGTAAAGAGGCGACGAAGTAAATCAACAGCCACCAGACCTTCCGCCAAGATCGTGCGAAAGTGCTGGCGTACTTGTCTCGGTACTTTACTCGCTGCGTTTTGTGGTCTATCTCCACGCAGACTTGCGAGAGGACATAATCTTTCAAGGCTTTATCCGGCGATGAAAGCGTGAGCAGGTATTCCACATCGTCCGCATTGATGCTGGATGTCCCGGCAATCGCATAGAAGCCACGCTCGACGGCTAGTGGGTGCAGTTTGTCGACATCATCGGCCCTGTACAGGTCATAGAGAAACTCTTTAGCGAACCGGTACTCTTCTCGGCGCCGAGTATGTCCACCGAGTGTAAATTCATAAATCACCTTGGCGGCACCCAGTATTGCGCTGATCGCGACAACAACTTTAAAGATAGTGCTAAAATCCATGCTGCTTCCTATTTTTCATGATTACTTTTGTGCCGGCCACCCGCCATGGCGGCCCGCGCAACAACTAGCGACGACTTGGCTGAACAGTGCGAGTTGGCACTGGCCAATCGGGGCCGCCTTGACTTGATCGGCTTTGCGAGGTATCGCATAGGGATAGCGCTCGGATATCAGTACTGGAAAAAATTGCGCCTTGGCTTAAGGCGCAACGGACCAGGTACTAGGCCGAACACGACTTGATCGAACCCTGTGTGGTTGCCATCAAGGGCGTCGCTGCCAGCGAGCAGCGGGAGATGCTCTTCTCGCCCATGATATACTCTTTCAAGCCCCGGGTCGTTCAAGTACAGGGCCGGATCCGAACAGTACAGATTCCTCCCACTCCTCGTACTCAGTTTTTCGAGTCCACGTCGTTAGTTTCCAGACATATAGCGCCTTGCCTGCATGGTCAGTTGCCTGACGCTCGGCGGCATCACGCGTAAGGTAGGTGCAACATCCCGTGGGACTTGGCCAATTTCTTTTATGTGTCGGCTGCCATTTCCGATGCCAAAAAGCAAAATGTCCGACTACCTGGCCGCTTGAGGTTAATGCCCCGCCGCCCTCGCCGGGCCGCAACTCGATTGCAGGCAAGGATGCAGATGAGAAGGGAATGTAAGGGGTTCGACTGACGAAATCGTTCTGCAAGTAACCTACGCACGGACCAATTAGCGGCAGTAATGCAGGGGCGTAGTTGAACTTTTCCACAAAAAACGCCGGCAGTACAGGGGAAACGAATGCTCGCATATCATCGCGGGCCAGCGTCAGCCTTCCCAACATGCCTGTATAAATCCTTAATACTTGCTCTGCATTCACTGCCTCGCCCGCAAAAACGGTAAACACCTCCAGCTCCACTTGCCGTTCAGGCCCATCGACAACATTCATTGACAAATGCATAACCCGGCCATTGATAGCGTTTTCCACGCGATCGATACTATCTACGACCAACTGTTCGGCAGATTCAGTGCCCCCCTCCGCAGTCAGAGGTGCGCTTCCCAACCATGCAGGATCGCTCCCAGGCAAGAATTTTAGGAACAGCGGTTCTGCTGGAAAAGCCGTCTGGGCATAGTGGTAAGCAGTCTCCTCGGGCATATCCCACTTCTCCACAGCGAACGCCAAAACCCTCAAAAAGGCCGACCTGGCCAGGTGCCCCTGCCTACCAACAAATTGCCCGACATGATCATGCTGACCATTCAAGAAGTAACTGAAATGGCCATCGCTAGTGTTACTGACACGCTTACTGATGGCGCTGTACTCAAAAGCCCACTGTCGAACAAAGGGGTATCCAGAGCCAGACTCAAGCGCCTGTACTTCATGAAGAAATACTGGAGGTATAAAAGTGCAGCTCGCTAAGGCTTCTTCAGCCGTGCTGAGATCTTCGTTGAGGGTTGCCCTACCTGAATGTGCCTGGGTCCAATCCTGAAGCCCAGTAGAGCCGCTCGAGATAATCGATAAAAGCGCAGCCGATGCCAAGGACGGCCACTTAATCGCACCTTGGACGCGCGCCAAGAGTTCTGTAGCGGGTGGCGCCAATAGAAAGATGGCCAGCCCTTCCAGGCATTCCGATTCTAATTCGCGTGACGCCAACCATTCCACAATAGCATCCGCGTAGACTGCCTCAGTCTGAGGGTGCTTGAGTGCATGCGCGAGGCTGTGAAGCAAAAACAATTTCCCCGTGGGAACGGGTAGTCCAAGACGTGCCGTTGCAATAATGGCAATTTGTTTAGCGTTCATTGGTTGAGCTCCGGCCACCATTGCGGCGGAGCCAGCGGTTGCACACTGAACTCCTCGATCAGAATGTCAATTAAGGTTGACAGGACATCCTTGGCCTGCTGTAACTCACCTACTGCTATTAATAGGCGCACTAGTCCTGTATCTGGGATAACCCTGGCTTTCACGTACGCGCCCGGTGGCGGCAGCGACGATTTCGCCAAAAATTCTTTCCAGCGCGAAGGATAATACTCGCCAAGTATCTCCAAACGCCGTAATGACTCGTCGTAACCGTGGTAACGTTCCGACCACCCATAGCGATACTGGTGCGCTCGAATAAGCCACATAAAGGCACGCTTCGCCCCCTGCAGACGCAGCGACAAATGAAACGCAGGATCAAGAAGTTCGCTGAAGTGGGAGCTTGAGCTTTTGTCGTCCAGTAGTTCCTCGAGCGCCTGCAACACCTCCATTCCACTGCCTTGATGCTCCCAGTGCGCCAACCAGTTTTGACTCATTGCTGAGCGGTGCTGATAGTCAATCGTGGCATGCACGTGCGCCAGAAATTGACGTAGCTGTGTGGGCGGATAGCGTTGTGGATCGACCGTTTGACTTTCCCTGTCAACTTGATCGTGCGCGAAATTACTAGCTCTCGAGTCTGAAACCAGCGCGCCGCCCCACAACCGTACTTTGGCTAGCAGAGCTGGGTTTTCCATCTTTTGTGCCCGGGTCCGTAGCGCTGACACCGTTTGCTCACCGAGAGCTATACTCAATGCTGGCGTGCTCTCAGGTGAAAGGTCAATGTGCTCGGCCAATACTGAGAATGTGCAATCCGCGTAGTACCACTCACTCCTATCCAAAAAATGCTGGTAGTAGCGCACATAGATATCGGGTAACAGCTGCCAAAGCAACGCAGCGAGATCGCATGGCCGTGACCCTGAATCTTCCGTCATGGCATCAATCAGTTCAAAAATTGGGGCTAGCCGACGGACTTGTCTTACTGCATATGCAGGATCGCGCTTGGCTATATCAGCCACTACTTCGAGGACCCCCGCCAAACTGGGGTCTTTTCTCCAACCGTAGCCGATAGCGTAAGCGTAGGTTTGCTCGAGAAGTTCATGGGCTAAATCTGTAAGACCATAGCTAGTTGCCCAGCTACAGAGGGCCACGAGCGATGAGGCTTGCTCATTGAAGGGAGCAACTGTGCTGCGAATTTTCCCGGCCCGCTCCGCTATGAAGTCTTGCGCGGTCGCATCATCGAGCAAGCGATAGCCGCACATGAGGAAGTCCTCTTGCCAGTGCTCCAGCGCGAACAGACGCGAAACCTTGCACTTCTCCCATTCCTTCGCAGGGATGTGCTGTAATCCCGACCTGGCGCGCGTGAGAAGGAACACATCTGCAGTGATGAGCACCAGTGCTCGGCGCATGGCGCGCAGATCACTCCATGCCTCGTGGTCGCTGTGCGCAGGCCGCTCGCCAAGATCAAGACTGTAAAGCACTGAGGCGACTACATGCCCGCCTCGAACCAATTCTGTTGCAACGGCACTGGCCGCAGTTTCTAGCGCCAGCAAGGCCCCTGCAAGCCACGGTCGTTGACTCTGTGCTTCCGGCACAACATTATCATCAGTGCCCGCTAGACCTCGGGCCAACACAGCAAAGAAAAAATAGTGCAAATATCGAGCAAGACCCTGCTCGTCATTGTTCTCAGACCCAGCAGCCATGGTCGCATGGATCGCTCGGTGAGGGATGCGAGGTGCAAATTCAGGCTGGTACAACAACCCCCAGCAGATCGAAAGTGGATGCTTGGTTAGACGTTTGAACTGTTGCCAACTGTGAAGTCGAGCGCTAGCCCAGGCTGCAACTCGTACGGCGTGGACTTCTAATACCCGCCGTAAAGCCAAAGGCATGGGTAGGTCGACAAAAGCAATGACGCGCTCCAGATCGTCAGCCTTGCTCGCTGTGATCAGGAAACGCTCGAATAGCTCCGTGGAATTTGGCTGTCGGCGCAATATTGTGAGTACCCTTGCTGGGTCGTAGCGTCCTGTGCCGGCAGCGACCTGCAAGTATCGAGCGATGGCTTGACCATAGTCCCGGGCTTTGAAGGCCTTGGCTTTTACCCTATCGTTAATTCTGATACGCATCCGTTCCTGCACTTCCCTCGCTCGCTCTACCTGACCCAATGCCAGATACAGAGAAGCCAGTTGCTGCTGGGCATGTAGACTTGACTGATTTAGACGCGAGGCCAGCAGTAGTGTCGGGTAAGGGTCAGTAGTCAACTGGAGTGCCTGTTCACGCAGGTACTCGGCATCTTCTACTTGATAGGGAAGCCCTTCCTCCACTCGATGCTTGAGGGCTCTTTTGCCAATGGCCGTCTGAAAGTCTCCTGCCTCAAATGCTACTGACTCGGCTGCTTCCAAAATGCGAACAATCTGGCCAATTTCGCAGGCGTTGGTGAGTGACTTCAGCACCCATTGCCTGGTTGTTTCGTTAAGCAGGTTGTCGGTGCAACCCTGGTGTGCCTCGTAAAGCCATAGCCAAGCCCAGCGCAGATACGGGGAGGCCTGCGTGGCAAGCCATACCTTCACTTTCGGACGCAAAATGCCCAGTCGATCTCGGTGGTCGGATTGCTGTGTGATGAACACATACAGGCTGCCATGAAACGCCTTCAGCCCCGCGTCGACGGTAGTCAGCAGGTGACCAATTTCAACCTCTAAGTTGACACCTCGGAGCTCCAAGCAAAGCTCAAGTGCGCCTGCGGGCCAGATGAAGGAATCCTCAGCTAGAAGGTGCAGCGCGTCGCGTACGGGCCATGACAATTGTTGCCACAGAGTTTTGTAGTAACCCTGTAGGTCGCCGTGCGGCGCAATGTCCACTCCGCGGATTGCTGCTGGCGAGATGACGCGATGTCCATGAGCGACCTTCATGAACAAGTAAGTGAGCACCAGAGGGTGGCCTTCACTGGCGGTCATGAGCGCTTCGGCGATTGGCGTCAATTGCTGTGCAACCGCTTCAGGTTCAGGTAGTTGGAAGACACCAGCTTCGTGCTGGCTACGAAGCCATGAGATGATTGAGGTCATTTGCATGCGCGGAAGCTCTATCCACGCTTCGGAACCAAGATGACGATTCATCCGCCGCGGCAGGTGCTGGTCACTCACACGTTGTGTACCAAGGATCAAGGCAACCCCGTGTGGTGCTGGAAGCAGCTGGTTGAATAGCTCATTGAGCGGCAAGATCTGTTCGTCATTTTCACGCCAAACGTGATCGAGTCCATCGACAATCACAATCAATCGCTTCGATTGTGCCAAGCTTGCTTGCCCGCAGACCTCAAGCCAACTGCGCAGATGCTCAGGCTCCTTTTTCAGGCGCGCAATATCTGTTGGAAATTCACTCGCCAGTTGGGTCATCATCGATCGCGCGACACTTTTCAGAGTGAATCTCTCAGAGGTGTCTTGAAGGTCTAGAAAATAGTGGTGCCGTATGACCGGATACCCTAAAGCGCTGAGTTGCTCGCAGAGGTAGCTCAAGAACGTGCTCTTCCCCTGCCCTGGCGCCCCCCATAGGACGCGCTCATTCCAGCAAGTGCTCTGTACCTCGTCGACGAATGCGTCGGCAAACTGAGAGTCAGGCGGAAGGTATCCTGGTGGAACCCGAAACTCTTGATCCAAAGGGCGAGGTTGCCGCTCGGAGATGGTGCTTCGTAGTACCTCCAGCGTGATCCGCCCGTCAGGAGCAGGCGAACTTTTATGTATACTCCATTCAATAGAGCGGCGCAGCAGGTTGAGCCAGCCGAGGTGATCGGTGTGCTTGCCCTCCAGAGCTGAAGCAACCGTGGCGGTAAGCGATTCATAGCCTGCAAAACTATGCAAAAACTCAAAATGCTCAAAGAAGCGCTCGGCGTTCCCTGTGCCGCCTAGGTGCGGCATTAGCTCTTCGCGTAGCGCTTCCGGTAAGGAACTCCAGCGTACTTTGTTGTCAACCAGGTGCAAGGCGAAGGTCGCATCCGGCCGCCTATTGGTGATCAGTCTGGCCCTACTCAGACGCGCTAAGCCAACGCGAAAGAATGCTCCCGCCCATTTTTCCAGCAAGGACTTGCCGCGTTGCCCTTTGCGACGCGTAAGCCAATCCCATGACAGAGCATTGCCTGGATCAAAACCGTCAACGGTGAACTTAACTTGGATGAACTCAACACTGCCATCGGGTCGCTGAGCCACGATGTCATCTAAACCTTGAGCTTCGCGCTCATCGTCCGCCTCGAATTTGACCCACTCATACAGGGAGGGCGAATCGAGCCAGTCACACAAGAGCTGAATTCCGACCAATGTCTGATACAGGTAACCACTGGCAGGAATCGCGCTTCGTTTGATACCAACTTTCATACCGATGAGGCCTGTGTGTGAGCCGCTGAACCGTCAGCGACTTGTTCAAAACAATGTGGACCTAACCAAGTGTTTCAGCCTCTGGCGTGTGTACGACTTGCAAACTGTGCGAGGTTTTTGATGAGGCTTTGCCGGTACCCTAAATGCTCAATGCTCAGATCGGAATTTGACGTGCTTGGAAGGATCTGCTGCGTATGCCGATAACCGTCCTTGGCCGCCACTGAAGCGAGACTTCGCCATGGCCGTAGGTATGCGCGGCTCATCAGGTTGATCACCTTGCAGTTCAATACCAGCTTCTTGCGCCTTCAATGCCACAAAGCCTCGCAGAAGGTTTTCACGGTACGAATACATGTGCTCTCGACCTTCGACTAGTTCAAGAACTTCGCCACAGTCTTTGCGTAGAAACTTCTTCAGGATCTTCTTGAATTCGGCGGGCTGAAGCGGTGCTTGATCAGCCTCGGCCGGGTCCGTACCAAACAGCTGTCGGTTGATCCTGAGGTAGGATTTAAAAATATTATCAGCATAGCGAACGGTATCCTCGGAATCGGCGGTAGCCCACAATGCCAGCAGGTAATCGTGGCCTTTGTGCAGCACCGCACTGTCGTAGGGGCGCTGTAGGCGACCACTGATGCCGATAATGGAACGAGCAATGGCAGCATCGAAATGTCGCCGCTCAATGCGCGACACTTCGTGCTCATCTTTGAAAACTGCCCACAGTAAATTCTGCGTCAGCAGATGAACAAAGTAAGGGAAGCCATTACTGATGCGTGCAATCGAGTGCACGATCTCTTCATTGACGTCTAGGCCGAATGCCTCAATAGCGCTGTAGGCAATGTCTTCCCGGTATGACCAGTACAGACGCTCCAGATGCAGGGTGAAAAGCTGTCGAAAGCTGGATTCATGATCGCCCAGCAGCTGGTACAACGATGTCGCGATACCGGTGAAAATGAATTTAACGTTGACGCCTCGGTCACCGAGATCTTTGAGGAAATGGGCGAATTTGGCGCGCTCGGAGACAGATTCGATCTGGTCGAACTCATCGATGACCACAACCGGCCGCTCAGAGTGAACCTCCACCACCTCTTCCATCACATCCACGGCGGAAAACATCGAGTCGATAGGCGGAAGGCTGATGCTTTTCACCTGGTCTTTAACCTGTAACGTGTAGAATTTCAGATTGACCGTATGCGTGAATTCCAGGCTCCGCCGTCCGCCCGCTCGGCGCAAGATGCGCTCTGCGATTTCCTCGATCGTCTTATAGAAACATGTGTCCTTGCCACAGGGTATCTGGATGGGTTCGTTGTCGCTGCTCTGGTACTGAGCGGCCACCGATGCCGCAAGTGAAGACTTGCCCACGCCCCGATCACCGTAAATGAATACGTGACCGCCTTGGTCGAACAGGGCTTCTTCGACCAACTCCAATTCGCGTTCTCGGCCAAAAAGCCGTTCGATGGTTTTGATCGGAGAGCGCACTGACAGCTTTGACTGAAGGATCTCGACAAACCGATCCTGGTCTACATTCCGTATAGCCACACACATATCCTTGGTTAATGCGATTCCTCCGACAGGTATGTGGCTACGTCACCGCGACACGGTGTATGGCACGTAATCCGCTTACCCGCGGGTCATCAGCCAAGTATGTTGAACCAGAGTAGCAATGGCAATACGATGGCTACATGACGCCGGTCTTTGACAGGTTTTTATCGTGCCGAGAAGCCTGGTGCTTTTTGGACTCTGTGGATGAGTACCGTCTGACGGAGGCGAGAGCCTTCAAGCAGGCCTTGAAACACTTCGTCGCTCAGGTGCGGGTCGTCAGTCAACGCGCTCCTTACATGGTGAGCCATCCGTATGCTTGGCGATCAGGGCGTGACCGAGCCTTGTAAGAGCGTGTTTTCTTGAGGTAACGACCTAGATTACGACCCAGACACCGCCCCCACTATGGACCGGTCATTGAACCAAGGCTGAGGTATGAAAGCCTCGCATCACGCCAAATGATGATGACCCCTGAGGGCAGATCGACTGAATATCGTGCGCGTTGTTCACCGACCGGCTTACTCCTCGGACACCTTATCCTGGTCATCTGGCCACTCCAATCTTCTCAGTGCGATCGAGGCCTGTGCGGCGCGATTCTCCGCAGAAATCCGTTGCTCCAGGCGGCGGATCAGCTCGCATGCAAAGGTACGGACCGGCTCGCGCTCGTCAGTCAGCCATTCATTCAGCCGCGCTTTACGCTCGTCATACAGCTCAGCGAATCCATACGCTCCCGACACCACGCCCGAGGCGCCCAGCACACGTTGTGCGCATTTCAGCAAGTCGCTATGCCCTGGCAGCACGGCGACAATCTCTCGAACCAAAGGATACACACTTTCACGCCCCTCATAAGCGTGTAGTAGCGCCAACACAAACGCCAGATTGCTGAGCTCCCGGCCCGCGATCAACGCCCGCAGCCGCTCTGCATAGTCACCCGCCACCTCCGAGAAGACCGAGGCCAACAACCTTGCGCCATCGAATTCAAAGCTGCCTGGTGCGCGGGTGAACCACTGCTGAGCCGCCGTAAGCATCAGGTCAGGCACCAACGCCAGCGGTGCCCGCAGCTCGAAGACATTGAACGGTAAGGCATCGTAGCGTGACGGTGCGTCTTCACGTTCTGCGTAGAACTGCCGGTCGCCCAGAAATTGCACGACCAGCGCAGGCCAGTGCTTGGCGATCGAGGCGCAAATGTATTCGGCTCCATAAACGAGTTCCGGGTAGCCGATGAGCGCATTCAACACAGTCTCAGCCTGCGCTTGATCGAGCGACGCGATCAGGTTGTTATTCAGCCAAGAGAACCAGGGCTGCCCAGTCCAGCTGAAGTTGTCGAGTTCGACCAGCCCTGTCAGGGCGGGCAAGAACACCCCGTCAATCAGATCGTCAGGGTGGCTGGAAAACTGGGTAACAGCCGCCAGCAAGACATTTCTCAGGCCGTCTCTGTCACCGTGCCTCTGCGCACTGACCAAGGTGCGACAAAGCAGTTCTTTGTCGAAGCAATCGGTGAACCGCAAATACCAGGCGATAGCGCCGAGATGCTCACCATGGTCCAACCACGACTCGATACGCAGCCGAACCTGCTCGCGCTCCTGGCTGCGAGCCAGGCCGATCAGCATTGCAGGGAGGAAATTCATTAGGCTGCTGTCCTTTCGCTCGATAAACGACCGAACAATGCCCGCCTTCTCCTCGGCCAACCGCTCCAGAAACTGCCCAAACTCTGGAAATGTCGCCAGATCGTCAGACTCTGTCTGCGCAAAGCGATTTAACCGCTCAAACCAGAGCTCAGCGCTTGGCAGCTCGACTTGCGCATAAAGTCGCTCAATTTGCTCCTTCCGGTAAACCGCCGCTTGCTCATAACCAAAATCTTGCTCTTCCCAGGCAGGCGGAAAGACCGAGTTGTAGCCAACCAGCGCCTTGTACATCACATAGTCCGGCACAGCATTGATGAAATCGCGAAACTTCAATGCTGCACTACGCACGCGTTGGCACGCCGCCTGCAAATCAGCGTCTTCTCCCAGGTACTCGGGAAGTTGCACATAGCGCCAATAACAGTGGAGCACCCGCTCCTCCATCGCTTGCAGTGTCTGATGACTAACGGCGGTGGCAATGCTCAGCAGGAATTCTAATACTGCGAGCGTGTCGGCGAGAACGATCGCTGCAAGTTCGCGGGTGAAGCCGGTACCGCGCGGACCACAGGTCGCTGCATTCACTGCCAACAGGATGCTGCGCTGCTGTGTTTCGCCATCGCAAACCGGATACAGACTCGCCAGGAGTGCGACGGCTTTGCCCCGGGTCAGGCGGAGCTGGTCGCTGGCGACAACGGTGGCGCGGCGAATGGTAAACCCTTCAAAACTGCTGGACGTGCCACTGATCTCCAGGCTCAAGACCGGATTGAGCACGGCGATCAACAGCGGCAGCAATTGCTTGCGAACGTTGTCTTCGAACCCTTCGATACGTTCTACCAGCAGCCACTGCACCAGCGGACCATGGCCGTTCCAGATCTCCAGTTGGTGCCCCGCCAGTGCCTCACCCAACTGCATCAGCGGTTTGCGCTCCGCCTCCGTGTCGGTCGCCAAATAGAGCTTACACAGGCCATCAAAGGTCAGCTCTGCGTCTACATAGCGGTAATGAGTAAGGATGTCGGCGATCGCCTGCAAGACATCTGCGTAGGTTTTCGCGGGCAGGGAGCCATACGGTGTTTCGATGTCTATAGCGGGGGTGGCTTTGGCCTGGTCCGCTGCCGCCAGCAGCTTCGCCACGACGTCACCGTAGACCGCTGACAGGTCATCATAAAACGGCAGGACATTTTCAGCGAAGCGCTCAAGGGCATCTACCCGCTGATTATTGTCCGTTGCTCGGACAATGGCTTCCAGGGCATCCCCATCGAAAAGCGCCTTGCCGTCAAGCAGGCGCTGGAAGTCAGCCGCGATTTTCTGGAACTCATAGCCCGCCGGAACCAGGTACTGCAATGCGACCTTTTGCAGCCGGTTCTTGATCCCCTGAAACTGCCTGCTGCCAAAGTCGCGCAGATCAGGTGCTTTGTAGATCGTGTCATGGGCCATTTCCGCCCAGGCGTGGTTGAGAATTGTCTGAATCTGAATTTCACAGCGCATGCCGGCGAAGCGCGCATACTCCGGTAGCTTGGTCCGCTCCTCGGTGAGGGTCACCAGATAATGGTTGGAGATGTACAGGTCTGCCGCATCCTTGACCTCCCTCCCCGGCTGGTGGAGCTTGACCTCCAAGACATCGAAGTTTTCCTGGATGATGCCCGAGTGGATGAACTTCTCGACGTCGCTGTTGGTGTAGAACACCGTGCGGCACCCGGCGAGATCCTTGATTTCATGCTCCAGCTGCGCGGTGTCCGCGATGCCCCGTTCCTGCAGCTTTTTGAACAGAGAGTTGGCCTCCTTGGCGCGCTCTTTGACCAGCTGGAGGCGGTAACCACCCTCAGTCTCGATAGCAGCGGCCAAGATGCTGGAGATCGTCGACGCCAAGGCGGCATAGGCGGCCCAGCCATGTTGTTGATATTCGTTGAAGTTCATTGGCTGTCTACTCAGGCTGTGAAATCGAACGCTGGCGTCGTCCAGCGTGGTCATTAAGCGGCATTCACCGCCGCCATGGGTAAGGTCGCTCAGGAGTTACTGGCGATAGTTCTGAATGGTAAGCCGCTCCTGCGGGTGGCGTCGGTCATGAACGCTTAGGCCTTTTCTGCTGCAGGTCATCGCTTTAGGTGATCAACGAGGTGGTGACCGGAACGAAGGCGGCAGGGCCCACTATGGGATACTCCGCCGTGCACACCTCGATCTAGTGCTTTCTCCGGCTGAATCGATGACCCTCACCGCAATGTTCCAGCGTACATAATGCTTCGAGTTCCTTGCAGCGACAGGTGAACTGGCCGCGTTGCGGAACTACCCATACGACGCCGCGCGTGGCAAGTACAGCAACAGTGGGCCTGACACCACCTTTGCACGGATGCTGCAAAGCGTAGTCAGCGTCTGCACCACAGTGGCCAAAATCGCTGTGCCCGCAGCTCACGCAGGACCGGCATGGTTGGGTATTGACCTGCCAGTTGAAAGACAGCCTGGGGCTACGCCTGTTTCTGCTCAGCAACGCGGCAGGCATCGAAGTGCTGGCCCCCTCTGAACTGCGGGAGTATGTATGCGAGAAGCTGCACGAGGCACTCGAACGCTACAAACGCCCGGCAGACTGATCAGTCGTCGCCGCCGATCTCCTCTTCCCGCCCCATCAGTACGTGCTCCAGCCGGTCTGCCTGGGACGCGACTTGATGGGCGATGTACATCAGTTCTTCCTCATTGAGGTGCTGCACCGGGTGGCAGGCTCGCACGCTCAGTGCCTCATTCTGGTCGACATGGAAGTCCACCAGTTCGAATCGGGCGTTACGCCCGAGCGTGTGCTCTACCAGCGGTGATTGGCTGAACCGGTTGAACATGGCCAGTCTTCGGGTGTGCTTGGGGTTGACCACATTGGCGCTGAACATCACGTACGGGCCCTTGAACGCCCACCGAACCACTTGCATTCGCCCCTCCAGCTTGAACAGGAACGCCAGCCTCCAGGTCGACAAGCGCCGCACACTCATCCGCGGCGTGTCGCAGGCCAGCCCGTCCACCATCGCGTGAACGCACGACCGCGTTTGCTCTGTGCACTTGCCGGCCGCTTGCGAACCTGAGGCACGCTGATAGACGTCGAGAATTTCGTCGCCGATCAGCACACCGTCACTGCCCGCATAACCTTCAACCTGATACTGCAACGCCATTTGCCTGGACTTGTCAGTGCCCGGCACCCGCGCCAGGCGCCTGAACGGGTCGGCTTGCAGGGCCTTGAGCACACGCACACGCCCGATCGGGCTGTCGATGTCACCGGGGTCTTCGATCCCGCTGGGCAACGTCGCTGCGATCACCAATTCGGCCATGCCAACCGCGCTACGGACGGAAACTGCCGGCCCGGCAGCCACGGGGCTGTCGAGGTCTGTGCTGGACAAGTGCCAGCCTTTGCCATCCTCCTTGACCAACACCTGCGGATCACCTGTCAGGTCCCTGAGCGAGGTGCCCAACTGGGTCTTGACATGCTCCAGACGCTGCTGCATGGCCTTGGCCCGGTCGCTGATGAACTGGCTGCAGTCATCGCCCTGGAGGTCGCCATCAGTGATGGCGTAGTGGCTGGTCAAAAAATCGAGGATCTGCGGCTGCACCGGTGAGGGGTCCAGAACCTCGTCCTGCAATTGCACCTCGTGCTTGAAGCGCGGGCCTTGTCTTCCCACGGCATGCAGCGTTTGAATGAAGGCATTCATATTGGCTGCGGCCGTGCGCACCTGGTAGAACTCCATGCTTTGCCGGATGTGCGGAAAGCCAACCTGAATGAAGTGCTCGGCATAACCATCACCGGCCGACTGCATGCGTCGATGCGCCAGCGAACCGACCCGGTCGACACGACCGACCTTCTGCTCCAGCGCGATAGGGCTGGAGGAAATACCGTAATGGACCACGCTGTCGCAGAAGGTGTGCAGGTCTTCACCTTCCTGGAACACATCGGTGGACACCAGCACCCTGGGATAACCGGGCATGCGGAACAACGTGGCGATCGCCGTACGGCTGCCGCTGTTCTCGCCCGTAGCGCCGCGAACGGGCGATGTGGAGCGGACCTGGCTGGACAGGTACTGTGTCAGGCTGCTCACTGGCTTGGTGTACACATCCGGGAAATTGAGCTTGATCAACAAGTCCAGGTTCTGGGCAGTGTCGCGCAGTATCTGGTAGCTGCAGAACGGGATGCGCTGCGCGTGTTGTACGCGCAACCGTTCGGCCAACGCCGCCATGAATGCCTCTTCGGCATCGGCCTCCCCTTCCTTGCCTGTGTGCCTGAGCGCATACAGGTCAATGAAAGGATGATCCACACGGCAAAGCACACCGAAAAGCTCCTGGTGGGTACTGAGCCTGCGCAGTAGCCGATCGGCCCCAGCGTGGTTTGCCTTGGTCAGCTCAATGAATGTATCGGCGGTCCATAGCGGCGCCAGTTCCGACAGCTCAGCCTGGCGTCGCAGAATGTCCCACAGCGTCGAACGTTGCAGTTCGCTGATCAGCACAGAAGGGTCGGCCAGGTCGCACCTGGCCTCGAACTTGTCAAACAACACAGTCAGCACGTGGTTGGCGACAATCGCCGCCTTGTCTTTGCGTGCCGCGACAGCACGCAGATAAGCATATTGAGCCAGTCGATAACGCTGGCCGGGGTTGGCAGTAGATTCGTTCTTGCCGATCACGCCCCAATCGAGGACCAGCGACTTCGCGGCCGGCATGCCTGGCAAGGATGCCCAGTTGGTCTCGAACCATCGGCTCTGCAGCAGTTTGCTGCGCAAGTTGTGTGGCAACTGCCCCAACTTTTTCTCGCGGTCCAGTTCCGGATTCCGTCCTCGGTAGAACCAGGTGAAGAAATTGTCGCCGCTGGCCGCTGCTTCGAAGTCATCGACGGCCTCGGGCTCGATGAGTGAGTGGCTGCGTTGGGCTGCGCGCTTCCGATAGCGCTTGAAAACGTCGGCAACGGCAACATCGCTGTCGATGTAATCGCCGATCCATTCGTTGTAGGCCTCTTCGAGCTTGAACTTCAACTCGGTGACGCTGCGTATCCGGCGCACGAAGACCAACTGTTTCTTGCCTTCGACAAACGCCAGCCGGTGTGTCTGCCGGCACACACTGTCCATTTTCGGGTGCGGAGGCCTGCGCTTGAAGGTCTTCTCGAAATCTTCCACCAGATACTCGACGACGCTGCGGTCTGCCGCATCGTGCGACGATTCACTGTCGCTCGCGACCTCATCACCGTCGAAAGTCACCGGCTGGTTCTTTTCGCCAGGCAAGTAGCTCTCGAACGAGGCCAACATTCCCAGTTCGAAACGGTTCGAGCAGTTTTCCTGCAAATGCTCGCTGACCTTCTTCTGCAGCAGTGCGGCGAACAGCTTCTGCGCGACCGTCAATGTCACGTGTGCCTCGCTGCCGCGCTGCTCACGCCGATACATGTTGCGGGTGTGCGCTTTCTGGCCAAGGGTGAGCGTATTCAGCCGCCGAACCAGCAGGCGAGCGAGCGCTGCGTGCATGTCGGGGGCGGCCGGATCGTTACCCGCTGGCAGGTCGGCCTGCGCTTTGAAGCCAAACAGGGCAAGCTGGTTGCGCAATTGGCCCAGGTCGCGGTCGAAGGGTGTCGCCGACAGCAGCAACAGGCGCTTGATGCGTTGGTTGTCCCCCAGCAAGGTCGCCAGCAAACGGTTACGGTCACTGCTTTCACGGCCAGCCCGCAAGTTGTGCGCTTCGTCCACAATCACCAGGTCGAAGCGCGGCAACATTTTGCCCAGGGCCTGCATCCACACGTGCTTGACCTTGCGCTTGAGGTCTGCCGGTTTGCAGTTGCCGTTCATGGCCCGGAGTTGCAGGGCCAATGGGGCCATCAGAAGCCGATACTGGGGCATCGATTCTTCGAACTGCCGGGTACTGTCCAGCAGCTGGGCCGCCGTATTGCCCAGCGCGTAGCTGAAGATCGACGTGCACAGGAACAGGTCCCGCTCATTGCCACTGGCGACGGTTTGAACCAGCTCGGATAGTTTTCGACAGTCGGCGTAGGGCGTGACGGGGTCGCTGCCCAGGCCTTTGACCGCCATGTCCTGGAGCCGATAGTTGCTGCGCACGAAGGCCCGATAGTCCTTGATCCATTTGTCGCGAACGTTGTTTTTCGGTAACAGGTACAGCACGCGCAGCCCCGGGTTGAAATGCCGCATCAAGGCAGCCACACCCAGGCCTATGTAGGTCTTGCCCATCCCGACTTCATCGGCAAGGTAGGCTACCCGCTGGTCCGCGAGCTTGTTGTACAGCGCGACGGTGCCCTCCAGCTGCTGTTCGGCCAGCCCCGCGAGTTCGGGGTTATTGCCCGAAAAATCGATCACAGCCTGGGCCGTGGCCTTATTGATCCGCTGCATGGGCAACCTCTTTGTTGGGTGACTTCGAAGTGCTCAGGCGACGCTGAAACTGCGCCCTGAACCACTGCAGAAACCGCTTGCCCTCGCCTTCGCCGAGTTGGCCAAGCAATTCCTGGCGTTCCAGCCCGCTGATGGCGGCCGCCACACCTGATTCCAGGTCTGCACAACGGTGCTGCGGATAGCGGTTCAACACGCCTTGCATGCTGACCAGGGTCAAATAGCGCACTACCAGCGTTTCTTCATCGCCTGCTGCGGCCTGCACGCTGTCGAGCATGGCCCGCAAGGAGTCGGGCTGGCAGCCCGCGAGGTAGTACGCCAGTTTGGCGTGATTCCCCTCGGCCTCGGCCCGTTCCAGTGTGCGTTCCAGTTGCCAGAACGCCCCGTTGACCTGTGAAAACTCTGAGAAAAAGCTGCGGTCTTCGCCTTCATCCGGCAGCTGCGGCAGATGTTCGTCCGCCTCGTCGGCGTGACGCCGGCTCAGCAACCGCTGGGCCAGCTCGCCAAACTGGCTGATTTTCCTGCTCAAGCGCATCTCGATGAACAGGCGCAGCAGGCTTTGCAGGTCCATGGCCGGCAAATGGCTGGGGCGGCAGTAGATGTTGTGCTGCGAGACCATCAGCCAACGTGTCACGCATTCGCCGCCGGCCTGCCAGCACACATTGAGCAATGAAGAACGCTGCAGGTGCTCATGCAGCGCGGGCAACGGCTGCACAAGCTGCGCGGCCCGTTCGAAATGCAGCGTGGCGAGATTGCCACTGGAGCTGTCCAGTAGTGTCAGCTCACCGCTGATCGGCGCCTGCGCCGTCACCTCCAGCACCCCACTGTCCCAGTCGTATGCCAGGCATAGAACGGGCATTACCAAGCCGTCCTGCGTCTGGGCAGATTGCGTACCAGGTACCTCAGCGAATTCCGTGAAGCTGGTCGTCGAAGTCGCCAGCAACGGCGCCAGCGCCCGCCCCTGCAGCAGGAACCCTGCCTCGACGTTTTCCTTGAAGGCCTTGTGACTGAAATTCACCGAACCGACGAATTGCCATGGCTGCTTGCCCAGCCCCTGAAAAACCTTTGCGTGAAGGCGGCGTAACGGCTTGTCGTGCACCTTGTGACTGCCTTGCCACTGCTCGGCCCAGTCACACCACTGCTGCACCTCGAAGGCGCTGTACACCGCACGGTCGACCAATGCGCGTCCATCTTCATCCTTCGGCAGCAACAGGCGCACAGTGCCGAACTCGCTCATCAGCTCCTGGGTACTGCCACGGGTGGGCTTCTCGGCAAAAAACGGGCTGATGATTTCCAACGTGCCTGTGCCATTTGCAGTCGCTGGCCTTTGCAGGTGCTGGTGCAGGAAGTCGAGAAAGGCCACACGCCCAGATGCAGCGCCGGAAAAATAGAAGCTGCAGTCGGGATCATGTTCACCCGGCGACCAGCCTTCCTGCACCGCGACGATCCCATCGAGCGCAGGTGCCGGTGTGCTGGCCTGGAAAAACTGCAAGGCCCGGCGCAGCGGCCCAAGGATATTGCCCGGTGCATGGTTGGCGCTGAGCTCGACGAAGTGGCCAACCTCGATGTTGTCCCACCAGCCGGCCTTGGTCAGGTTGAACGACCCTGCTGCCAACAGGATGGCCGCATCCCCCTGATCGCCCTTGACCACCAGGATCGCCAATTTGGAATGCTGGCAGGCCCCGCCGATTCTTACCGGCAGGTAGTCGACTTCCAGACGGCTGCCGGCGGCAGGGTTGAAGACATCCATGTCGTGGGCCACGGCGAATCGCCGGGCCTTGTCCTGCATCAAAACCTGTAGTTGGACATAGCGAATGTCATCCTGACTGGAGAGCGCCTGATCGCCCAAGAGCAAGGGAATGACTTCGAGTTCGAAGAAGTCAGGCTCGAAACTGTAGGTGCTGAAGAAGGCAAAGCTCACTTCACGCTCGCCGATGCAGCGGCGAAACGCGTCGCTGATGGTATGTGCTTTCATACGTGACCGGCCTTGGCAATGGCGAGGAAGGCATGGAGGAAAAAGCTGTAGTCCCAGGTTCGATGGCAGTGCGCGACCAGTTCGGCAGGGAGGCTGGCGCGGTCGACCGGCACCCTGACCTTGAGCCTGTCCCCCTCCCAATCCAGCCAGGCCGCACCGCCGCGCGCGCCCATGACCGCCGAATTCTGGCGGATGAGCTGGTCGATCACCGCCCCCGCATCCCCGTCATTGACAGCATCGCTCAAGCCCTGCAGGAAGGTCGCATGGGGCAACCCAGGTCGATCCCAACCCGACTGGAGGAAAGGCTCGGTAAGCCGCGAGCGCAAGTCTTCGACCAAAGCTACGCGGGTTCGCCCGCCCTGCCGCTGCAGCCAGACGACCACGGTGTTGGCGAATACCAGTAGCGGTTGCAACAGCAGGATCTGCTTCAGGACCTGCTGTACCTGCGCATCGACTTCATCAGCGCCCACCGCCCAGCTGGCGAAGGCGCGAGCAGATACATCGTGCTCACCCGGCAATGCCAGCCACTGCTGGGCCGCATCATGCAACGCCAGTTGCAATGGGCAAGCCTTGGCGTACCGCAGCAGCGCCGAGACCAGTTGTTTGCGCACGCCCTGGTCTTTTAGCAGGGCCGAAAATGGCCCAGCCAGTGTCGACAGCTGCTGCCTGCTCACCGCGTCCTGGTTTGCCAACTCGCCGAAGCGCTGCCATTGCGACTTGCCGAACACCTCCAGCAACGCATCTGTCAGGGCGCGCCCTGCGTCGGTCAGGCGCCTATCGTTGCCCTTGATCAGGCCAGCCTCATGCAGGGCCGAGGAATACAGCCCCCACAACCCGTAGCTCAGCTGATTGCTCAGAATCTGGGCTTTCTTGTGCATTCCCAGCGCCATCGCGTCGCGCCTGAAATTGGCAACGGCCAGCTGACGCCCCAGCAAGCTGGCTTCGGCAGAGGCTTCCAGACGCAAGTACGCGGCCAGTTGCTCGGCCGTGACATAGCGGGCCTGTACCTCGTCCAGCGAGCGGGATTTGCCTTCATGGGCATGACGGCAGGCCAGCAGCGCCACCATGAAGTGCTCGGCGCGGCTGGTGACCGTGGTCAGGTTGCCGACCAGCTTGCGCCCCACGGCGCTCCAGATCGACTCGATGGCCAAGGGATCCCTGGACCCCTTAGGTCGCAGCCTGTCGTCCAGCAGGGAGAGAACGGTAATCATCAACACACATCCTTGAGAAAACTAATGCATGGCCAACATCACCGCTGACACCGACAGCTTGTGTCTCAGTCCCGGCAGTAATCGGCTCGGCCAGATCAAAAGGGAAGGCAATATGCCATCTTTTCCTCTGTTTGCGGCAGAGACGACACATCCTGACCATCGCCCACCCCATGCTGACGGCTCCCTAGCGCCAGGAGATCCGTATGGCTATTTGGCGGCAGCCGCCGCGCCGTAGACAACTGCACGCTGTCGCTGAAGTGGAGTTTCCAGTGGTTGCTGAAGCTGGGCGGGCAGGCGAGGCCGCCGACCGTAAAAAGTCATCTCGCTCGAGTGACGCATGACGGTTTATATCTCATGAGCCCTCAGCGCGAGCACGGACTAGAAAAGCTCAAGCCCTGTCCGTTTCTTTGCTGACCACCTCTCAAGCCCAGCCTGCCAGCTTTAAGTACGTGGCTCACGCTCGGAGGGTTTTGTTGGAGCATCGGCAAGGAGTACATTCGTACTCCTGCTGGGGGTTCGCCAGTAATCTCTACACCTACCCGATCGGTAACCCTTACCCGCTTCAGAGCGCACTCAGGTCAGTGTTCTGTCAGTCACTGGTAGACAGTCTGCCTTGGTAGCCGCAGGTCTGGCGTGGCACGCAGTATGTTTGCCATATTTTAGAATCACCGGCAGGCAGATGGCTCAGTTCGTATTCCTGAGGTACTTAAATCCTACATGGGAAGCATGGACTCCATTCCATCATTGGGGCATCGCCGCAGTTGAAGATGGGCGGAGCTTGCTACCTCCTCTGGCAGTCAAGTTCTCCTGAGCAGGGTGTTAACGCTCTGCATCATGGCTTCGAGTGAGAAGGGTTTGGTCAGTATTGCCGTACACGGCCCTAATTTGGCGTTTTCCAGGACATGCGGCTGCGCATAGCCGGTCATGAACAGCACGGGAAGATCAGGCCTAGTACTGCGTCCTGTATCGACCATCTGTTTACCGTCGATGCCACCAGGTAGGCCGATGTCTGTTACAAGCAGGTCAATGCGGGTGTCCGATCCAAGCAGCTGAAGTCCCGCCAGGCTGTCGGCAGCCTCTATGACAATGTAGCCATTGCTGCCCAGCAACTCACTCACGAATAGGCGAACGGAAGGCTCGTCGTCGACGACCAGCACCGTCTCCCCGGATGAGGAGATCTTTGACTCGGGCTGCTGCTCAACAGGCTTTGGCGCAGGGATTTGAGCCGTATGGCTTGGTAGCTGAAGGAAGACCCGCGTTCCAGCTCCCTCCTCAGACTCAATCCTGACCTGTCCTCCGGATTGCTTGGCGAATCCATAGGTCATGGACAGGCCGAGGCCAGTGCCGGCGCCCACGGGCTTGGTGGTAAAGAATGGTTCAAATGCCCGGGTCAGTGTTTCAGCGCTCATGCCGGTTCCATTATCAGCGACACAAACCGTGAAATAGCTGCCTGGCGCCAGCTCAGGATCCAGCTCTGCCCCTTGCGCCAGCTCCTGGTTGAACGTTCTGATGAAAATATACCCGCCACCCTCCAAGGCATCACGGGCATTGATGCACAGGTTCAGGAGCGAGTTCTCTACTTGTGCGGGGTCGACCAGACAGATGCTTGATGCTGCATTCAGTTCTACCTTCAGTTCAATCCCTGGCCCCACTGTGCGGCTAATCAGCTCTTCCATGTCACTGATCAGGGTATTCACATCGGTGTGGACAGGCATCAACGTCTGGCGACGGGAGAACGCTAGAAGTCGATGGGTCAAAGCGGCAGCCCTATGAGCCGCGCCGTGAGCGACTGTCACGTAACGTTCGACGTCCGAAATGCGCCCCTGCTTCAAGCGAAGTCTGATCAAATCCAGGCTGCCTGTAATGCCAGCCAGCAAATTATTGAAGTCATGAGCGATACCTCCGGTCAGTTGTCCTACCGCCTCCATTTTCTGTGACTGGCGAAGCGCCGCTTGAGCTGCTTCACGCTCGGCAATGGCTTGTTCTATGCGTGCTTCCAGCGTGTGATTGAGCTGCAGCAGCTCCGATTCCGCTTTCTTCCTTGCCGTTACATCAATGGATGAACCAATCAGGCCGATGATTTCACCTGATTCATTGCGAAGAGGAGATTTCATCGAAAGCCAGTAGGTAGCCGAGCCATCCGGCATGTCGACGCGCTCTTCAATCTGAATGGCCTTCCCGCTTTGCATGATGCGCTGATCGGTTTCCATGATCTGGCGGGCCTGCGCCTTGTCTTCCAGAACCTCTAGGTCGGTTTTGCCAAGGTAAAATTCAGGGGGTTTACCGATCAGCTGCGTGGCTCCATGGTTCGCGACCAGCAGTCTGCCTTCTAGGTTTTTGGCGTAGACAACACCAGGTACTGCTGCGGCAAAGGTGCGGAGTAAGGCTGACATTCTGTCGCGCTCGGCCTCGGCAGAGCGGCGTGACTCAATGTCCATGAGCACCCCCGGAAAGCGCACAGCTAGGCCGTCCGAATTGAGCTCGGCACGGCCGTTAGCCTCGACCCAGCGGTAGCCGCCCTCGTGTTGCTTCACCCGGTATTCACACCGATAAGCCCCACCGCGGCGCATGGCGTCATGGATGTCAGCCAAGACTCGATCACGATCATCAGGGTGTATGGACGAAAACGCTTCCTCGATCGGGATGCCGGCCAGACACCTGTCCGCAGCCAGCCCGAAGGAGCGGGAGAACCGCTCATCAGCGGTAACCCGATTATCCGGAATATCCCATACCCATGTGCCGATGATGGCGCCAGCGTCGAGCGCCAGCTGTAGGCGCTCCGAGGCGGTTGTCGGAAATGCGTGATCCTGATGCGGTGATGCCGGAGCATCAAAGGTGCCTGGAGTGCCAGGGCCTTCGCGATCCATAAATTGCCTCTTCACTTACATCCATGATCGATTAGCCGATGGAAATCATTGTAGAGCGTGATGCGCCGCCTGAGGTAATCGCAACTGAGCCCCTCTTAGGTGAACGTGTAGAGAAGCGCGTATGCCTGAAATACGGATAGAGTACATTTGTACTCCACCAATACGTCTCGGCTCGAGGCTTACTGACTTTCTGACCCTTGTTTGGTTTCAATCGAAGCGCGAAGTGCTTCTAGCTCGGTTTCAGACTGCTCGAGCAGTGCCTTCAACTCTTCTGCCTTTTGCTGTGCTGCTGTTCCAGTTAGATGGGCATCGGTAGCCTCTTTACTCTTGGTTTCGAGCTGGTGAGCCAGCAGCTCTTTGGCCCCTTCCGCGCGAGCAGTTGCAGCATTGGCGATGCCCAGGTCGCCTCTCAGATGCTCGATAGCGTCACGATGCTGGCTGGCCTCCTTGGCGTGCTGGCGGTTTTCGGCGATCAATCGCTCGTTGTCGCGAATCAATCGAGTGGCCTCCTCCTGCTTAACCATGAGCGTCTGTTGGAGGACTGTCACCTCTTGCTGCATCTGGTAGATCTGAGTTTCGTGACGGTTTAGATCCTGGTCGCGCTGTTCCTTTACCGCTACTCGGTAGTGCTCGAGTGCTTCTCTGGCATGCGTGTGCTTCTGCTCCAGAGATTCGATCTGGGCGTCCTTCTCTTGCACGCGTATCTCAAGGTCGCTGCAGCTCTGGCTGATCCGGGCGTTTCGAGTGATCTCTGTTTGAAGGCTGGATTGAACGATCTTGAGTTCTTCGTCCTGAGCCTGCAGGGCTGACTGCAGCTTGGCGATCTCCAACTGCAATTGCTCAAGATCACTTTGAAGTGTACTGCTCTCAGCCTTCATCGCTTTGCGTTCAAGCTCAAATGCGGCTCGCTCATGCGCCAAGGCTTCGTTCCCCTCCGCTAGCAAGCGCTCGAGCATCTTGCCCACCAGCTCCGTGAGCTCATCACTTAAGCGCGATGGCGAAGCTGATGGTCGGGGGTCATGCGTTTCAATCTCCTTCAAAAAGCGCTGAATTGTTGTCTTTGAGCCAGTATTCCCAAGTTCTATGCGTATCGCGTCGATGCTAGGGTTCTGCCCTCTCAACAGCAGCGCCTCGCGAGCCTTGCGCACCAGTACCAGGTTAATGCCGCCTCTAGCCATGTCTGCCCCTACGATTACGTACTGTTTTACGTTTCATGTAATTACGTGCCACTTTAACACTTTGAGATACCAAATATTCCTTCATTTGTGGCAAGACATAATCGAGGTTTATAGCTTGCCAGGGCCAAGTTTGGGGTAAAATGACCCAAAAAGCGGTACAAATGGCAAAGGAGAGCCACGTAGGGCTCGAAACGGAGGATTAGCGTGGTTGATGTGCCCAGTAAGGCTGATAGGTACTTGGATGCGAGCGTTCGAGAGAACACCTCGAAGAGCTATGCGGCTGCCCTCAACCACTTCGAGGTGACGTGGGGCGGCTTTCTGCCCACCACCACCGAGTCAGTCGTGCGGTACATCGCTGAGTACGCTGACCAGCTGGCGCTCAGCACCCTTAAGCAGCGCCTGGCTGCGCTCGCCAACTGGCATCAGAGCAACGGCTTCCCAGATCCCACCAAGGCACCGAAGGTCAGGCAGTTGCTAAAAGGCATCAGGGCACTTCATCCCGTCCAGCAAAAGCAAGCTGCCCCGCTAGCGTTGCTGCATCTTGAGAAGGCAGTCGCTCACCTAGAGGATGAGGCTGCCCAGGCAAGATCCGCCGGCAATATGGCCGTCCTTCTCAAGGCGAGTCGCGACATCGCTCTGCTCACGATCGGGTTCTGGAGGGGCTTCCGCGGGGACGAACTTGCCAGGCTCACGATCGAGAACACGCATGCCGAGCGCTACGTCGGGATTAAGTTTTACCTCGGGTCTAGCAAAGGAGATCGGCAGAACATCGGGCGCGAGTACAAAACCCCATCGCTAAGCAAGCTTTGCCCTGTCGAGGCTTACCTGAACTGGATCGAGATTGCTGGCCTTACCCGCGGAGGTGTGTTTAGAAGCATCGATCGCTGGGGCAACATAAGCGATCGCCCGCTTGCCGCCCATAGCTTAATTCCCCTGCTTCGCGGCACTCTGGATAGGTGTGGCTTGCCGTCCGAGATCTATAGTGCGCACTCGATACGGCGAGGCTTTGCCACCTGGGCAGCGAGTTCAGGCTGGGACATCAAGACGTTGATGGACTACGTCGGCTGGAGCGATTTGAAGTCCGCACTACGCTATGTTGAGCCTGCACAACAATTTGGGGGCCTTTTTAGAAAGCTCGAAGGATGATCGCGCTTACGAAACGCCCGAGTTCCCCTGATCTGGAACACTCGAAACAATCCTTGGTCGATGCCTAGCTGAGCTATACAACCTGAACTAACCCGCAAGCGATTCAGCGGAGATGACAATTCCATATTTCGTCAGCCACCGTCGGCGTGCTGGCGTGTTGCGGGATCTGCCATACCCTTGCAAACCTACTCGTACCCACGCCATGCATGCCATTATCCAGAAAGATCTGTTAGGACTAAGTGAACTGGCCTAATGATTTTGGACACCTTCATCGGGCGCTATGATGACGCCCAATTGGAGGCAAAATCAGTGCGTAAATCTTACTCAAGAGAATACAAAGTCCAAGCTGCCGAAATGGTGCTGGACGGCGGCCAGTCAGTTCCTGAAGTCTGCGCAGCCCTTGGGCTGGGGCCTACGGCCCGCAGTCGTTGGGTTGAGCAGGTGCGCGAAGAGAGGGCTGGCAAGTTTCCGGCCGGAGCCAAGGCGATCATGCCGGAGCAGCAACGAATTGAAGAACTCGAAGCGCTGGTTCGGCAAAAGATCGGGACATCGAAATCCTAAAAAAGGCCAGTGCTCTTCTGCTTCGGGACTCCAAAGATCGTCCTCGCTGATCAACGAGCTGAGTGAGCAATATCCTGTTATCGACTGCTGCCGCGTGCTTGGAGTCAAACGCAGCAGTTTCTATGCATGGCGCAAACGGCAAGGGTGTGAAGACCCGGCCAGAGATGCTCTGCGCCTATTGGTCATCAAGCACTTCAACGCCTCACGAAGTGCGTCTGACTTGCGAACGCTGGTGCAGGAATTGCGGCGATAAGGTCATGAAGTCGGACGATACAAGGTGCGCGCGTTAATGCGTGAAGCTGGCACTGAAGTGCAAGCAGCGCAGGCCGCACCGATATCGGTCATCGGGCGCAGAATCACTGAAGCTCAATTTCAAGCTTTCAACGATCAATGAGGTTTGGTGTGGAGATGTGACCTACATCCAGGTTGGCAAGCGCTGGTTGTACCTAGCCGCTGTGATTGATCTCTATGCCCGTCGAGTAGTGGGTTGGGCGTTCTCAATGATTGCAGACGCTAATCTGGCTTGTAACGCCCTGCGCATGGCTGCCGAATCACGAGGCAGGCCGGCGGGTGTAATGTTTCATTCGGACCAGGGCTGTCAGTACACCAGCCATAATTCAGGGCAGCACTCGATGAGTACAAATTGAGCCAGAGCATGAGCCATCGGGGCCAATGCTGGGATATTGCCGCCATGGAGCGATTCTTCAGCACGTTGAAATCAGAATGGATGCCAGCGGAGGGCTATGAGACCGAAGCGCAGGCACGAGGGGATATCCAGGCTTATCTATTGCGCTACAAGCTCAAACGCCTCCACAGCTACAACGGCTATGAAAACACCAGTAGCCATGGAGGAAAAGCTCAGGATAGCGGCATGAACCTTAACCGGTGTCCAAAATTACTTGACCAGTTCAGGTAGCCATAGATGTAGATCTTCAGCAGCAGCCACTTTGGCCACCAGCACTCGCTCATCGCGTCTTTAACTAACTGGCGCATCCACGCGCTTACTCCGAGTGCGCCGTGACTGTCGGCACAGTTGATTCCGACTTCGAGGCAGATGTCCTCCAGCAACGGCTAGCCGAATTAACCTTTTGAGTGAGAGCGTTTACTGCGTAATCAGGGCCAGGGGGCCTGGCCATCCAGTCTAGGATAGTGGGAAACAGAGCCAATCAAGCAGCCCCCCACTGTGTCAAAATGTGGGGCCTATTGAACATAAACGGCGTCACTCAAATCGCCTCTCCTAGCCTTTCGCCCAGTCGTACACACCCTGGTTGATTTCACCCCCAGATCACCGTCACGCGCGATCCACTCCTCACCCGTGCGAGCCGACCTGATTTGGTTTTTGATGGCATTTCTAAGGCCCCTACGGATCCCTAATCGACTAACAGCTACCTCTCCCAGACTCTCCCAGACGGCCGAGCTCTGGACCGAGCGTGCGTCATCTGTGCTTTGCCTTTAAGGCAACATTTATTCTGAAGATTTTCTTGAGGTACTTTATTGTCATTGTGATTTTCTCGGGCTACTAAGGGCAGACGAACACGGGCTCAGCCCGCGGCGGCGACCTTCCGCATCAACTGTGAAACATCGCTGAGCTGTTCAAGGGAGAGCACGTTATCGACGATCTGCGTGGCCACATCTGCTGGGATCACCCCATCGGCGTTGTGTAGGAATTTGGCAATCAGCTCTTCATTGGTCATGCGGCTTTGCGGGTCCGGGGATGGGCTGCCTTTGGGGTAGCGACGCTCACCGGTGAATGTTTGGCCACGGGCGGTGATTTCGATCTTCGCAGGCCGACTGGCACCGTTGGTTGTGAGTAGCTCGACGTAATTGGGGTGAACTTCGTGGGTAACCTTGTCCATCAGTTGCATCACCGATGGGTCGAACACCCGTTGCGGGTCCTGCCATGCTTTGCCGGGCTTAATGCGATGGGCTCCCAATGCCAAGCCGTGGGCGATACTGAACTGGGCGTCATGCACATGTTCGATACTGCGATTGAGCCATACAGGCTGTTCCACGAACCCTTCTACCCAAGCCTTGATGCCATCGATCTCGTTCGGGCGGATATTATTGTCAGATAAGATTTCGTCCATCGAATCAAGCAGCGCATGGAGGATGCGACAATGAGGATAAGGCTTGTAAGCCTGCTCGGTGGTGAACCGCCACTCTTCACCCAGGCCCTGGGTAATAGGCGCCGGCTCCCAGCGGCGGGTGCCGATGAACCTTGGGAAACCGTATTCGCGGTCGTCGAGGGTCTGAATATCGCCACGATGCCCCAGCTCAGCCATATATGCTGCGGTCATGGCGACCTGGGTCAACGCGCCGGCCAGCAGATACTTGATGGTCGAGCTTGGCGCATGCTGGAACCAGGCGACTTGGGAGTTCACTGGGGCGGTACTGCCGGCGATACCAAGAGCGTCAGCCAGCTGTTGCGTGGTAAACCCCATGAGCTTGCCGACGGCCGCGGTGGCACCGAAGACAGTGCTGCTGTAGCCATACACCGGCGGCGGCGAAACCTTGCCGTCTTTGGTATCACGCAGATAATCCATCGCCTTGCCTAGGCGATAGGACATCTCGTGCGACAACGCCATGGCTGCGATCAACTCGGCACCCGAGGAGCGACGTGCCTCGGCCACCGCCAGCGCCCCCGGCAGTACATAAGGCGTGACATGACCCGGCGGTAGCACTGCGTCCATGTCCAGGGTGTTGATCAACTCACCATTGGCGAACGCTGCGGCAAACACCGAGACCTTTTGCTTCTCACCGATGATGGTGGCTGCCGGATCGCCGGCGCCGAGCACGCGGGCGTAGTCGATACCGATGCGCCCCTTGGGTTCATGGATCGCGGCAAGCGCGCAACCAAAGGAATCGAGCAGGACGCGCTTGCACTCCTCGATAACCTCGCCCGGCAAGGAAGCGAGGGTCGTTTGACTCGAAAATTGCGCCAGTTTTTGTACGATGGTGTCCGACATGATGGTGTCCTCTAGATTTAAGCTCTATTTGTGGTTCGGGTGTTCGTGTACTGTCACGCTTATAGAGCGCTCACCAGATGAACCAGCGGTGGACCATTTTGTAGCCGCTTTCAACATCCAGATCCTTGTACATACCGAACATCATCTGATCAGAGCTACAAGAAACGGACTGCGTTAGCCATATAAATCCCGTGTACGTCCCTGATCGTCTTACAGCTCATAACCTAGACGGTTTCCCCTCCCAGTCGGTATATATGCCGGCATCCAAATGAGGATGAGCCTGGATACCGAACGTGCAGATCAAACCGGTCTCGACCTCATTCCAGTTACGTTGGTGCTGATTTTTTTTGACCAGCCCGTACTTGGGTTGAGCGCGCCTGTGCGACTGCCTGTAGTGGAGAGGCGACGGAGAAGATCGCCAACGTCATTGGACTCGTCCTACCCGCAACTGCGATAGCAAACGGCGAAACCGATTTAGGAGCTTGCACACATTCCCTTTCTTATTTCCTGTCGTGCGTGCGCCATTCAACTGACGAGCTACCTTCAGTTGAACCGACGAGTCCATCATAAGGAGCAAACATTTCGGTGCACAAAGAGCACGACGCTTATATTCCGTACATCAGAATAACTCGAGAGTTTGGGGGCATGACCGCCTTGCGCACATCTGAAGTTATCCGTGCCGTCACTGTACTCAACTGGGGCGGCGGCAAAAACTGAGTGCACACCTGACCTTTCCGGTACGGTGCTGCCCCATCTCTTATCACGAACTCAGCGTCGAAGAACGCGCCGCCATTCAAATCGGTCATGTAGAGGTCCTCGGCCAGCGTTGAATTGCTCGGCTGATCGGACGATCTCCCTCGACCATCAGCCGGGAGATACGCCGCAATCGGGAGGTCTGTGGTAGTTACTCGGCCCGTGCGGCTCAGCAACAAACGCAAGCCCGCCGCCAAACCTGTCGGCCGATGCGAAAGCTGTTGCCGTGTAGCGAACGCTTCGAGTTGGTGGCCCATATGCTGCGCGAGCGTTTGTCTCCCGAGCAGATTGCCGGCAAGCTACGCAGCATGAACATTCCCAGCCCTAGAGATGCCTACGTCTGCCGCGAGACGATCTATAACGCGATCTATGCCCTGCCGGTCGGTGAACTGCGCAAGGAACTTATCATCTGTCTGCGCCAAGGCAAAACGGCCCGCCGGCCACGCTCAGGCGGCGTGGATCGGCGCGGCCAATGCCTCGTCCGTAGTCACGTTGGTGGAACGCACCAGTGGCTACTTGATGCTGGTGAAAATGAATGACGCGACCGCAACCTCGGCGATGTAGGGCTTCAGCGCTGCGTTCAATAGCACGCCGTTGACATTGCGCAGGAGCATGACCTTCGACCAGGGCCGAGAGACGGCGCGGCGCGGGGAGATTACCCAGAGCACAGAGGTGGCGATTACCTCTGCGACCCGCACAGCCCTCGGCAGCGCGGCAGTAATGAAAATATCAACGGGCTGATCCGTCAGTACCTGCCCAAAGGGGCGGACTTGTCGGGACACAGCCAAAAACAGGTAGATGCCATTGCCTTGCAATTAAATATGCTTCCACGTAAACGCTTCGATTTCCAATGTCCGATCGAGGTGATGAGTGAGGTGATGCAAAAGGCCATTGCGATGCGGAACGATACACCCATGACAATTCAATAACCGTGTTGCACTCAGCTCCTGCAACCGCCTGGCCTAATGATTTTGGACACTTCAATCGGGCGCTATGATTGCGCCCAAATCTGAGGTGTTAGGCTATGCGTAAATCTTATTCCAGTGAGTTCAAACTTAAGGCTGCCGCTCCGCACCTGAAGAGGCTGGAGGCGGCGCGATCGTCAGCGTTGCGCCTTATCGCAGCACTGGGTGCGTTCCCCGGGCTCAATCCGGATTCTACCGCCTCCAAAGGTGTCTCGAGGATGCTGACAAAATCTGCGGCACCCATATATGCATCCCACAACATCCGCCTGAATGCAGTAAACCCAGGGATGATCATCACCACAATGAGTGCGGGCGGCCTGAACAGTGAAAGTGAAACCCGGGAATTGCTGCACGTTCCCGAAGAGGTTGCCAGCGCTGTATTGTTTCTGACGAGTGACCAGACATCCTACGTCACCACAGCCAACTTAGCCGTGGACGTTCACTTCGATCTGACGCCCCGCCGGCGCCCACGTCGCCGGCAATCACGTTGTTATAACATACGATGAACTCGTACCATACAAGCCTCTTCCTTCCATTTTTCACGCTCTAATTGATATCGCTCTGCGATCTATTCCAAAGAACGGAACATCTACCAAAAAAAAAAGACAGCCCAGACATATTGTGGCGAGATACCTCCAGCGGGAAGCAATCTCGCGCCCTGAGCAATAAAGAGCTTCAAAACAAAAAAAATAAATATTGGAGAATTGCATGCTCGTCAAACATCGTTTTTGGCTGCACCTCTATTGCACCGTAAAAAAAGCGCTAACTTCAGCAATGATTTTATCACTTATTGGTTTATACCCGCTTCCCGCAAACGCCTTGGGAAGCGATATCGGAGATACGATTGCTCCGGTTCCAGGGCATGACCTTCTCGCCGGTTATGTCCTCGCCAATCGAAACTCCAGCATGTACAAGAACGGCGACGTAGTAAGTCGTCAGGCAAAGCTCAAAGCCACCACCAGCATCATTCGGTACGCCCACCCTATAGCACTGGGGGATTCCATGGTCGGGAATCCCCAGTTTGTTCTCTTTCACTCAAATCTTTCGCCCGACAACGTAGTCGGGTTGAGACACACCTCCGGGCTCGCTGATCCATTAGTTGGTTTTCCGATATGGTTGCATGTCGACAGAGCTAATAACAATTACTTTGTCATTGGGCCGTATGTATTTTTGCCAATAGGTGAGTATGACCACAACGACCTACTCAATCCTGGAGAAAACCGCTGGAAAGCGACCGTACAGGCACTCTATCAGCGTGGGCTGGGGCCGAACTGGCGCTTGGAGCTTGCTGCCGAGGCTACCGTCTACGGTAAAAACAATGAATACGGCCCGTCCAAGATGACGCTTCGCCAGCGCCCCTGGTACGAAACCAAAGTCGCGTTCAACTACCAGTTTGATAACCCGGGTCACACACTGGTAGGGGTAGGCCTGTACCACGACATAGGCGGAGAAACAAAGCTGGACAATAACTGGCAAGGCGACCGGACGAAAACCACGGGCTTCTATTCTGAGACCAGTACTTTTGTAACAGCATCAGATCAGATCCTGTTCGGTTACTACCGGGACCTAGACGTTGAAAGTGGCTTCAAGATGGACCAGCAACTTCGTGTTCGCATCCTTCACGTATTTTGATGCCATAACACCACAACTGGCCACCTTATGCGATGCGCAAACCCAGTGTACGGAAATGTTCTACGAGGAAAATTGACTTCGCTCTGACCCGCTTTGAGACTGCCATAAAAAAAAAGGAGGTACCGATGCTAACGCCTGACACCACTCGCTTGCCTGACGGTTTTGAAGAGTTGGAACCATTTCTGGATCATTGGGATAAGCCCACATCCCATGAGCGCTGGATCAAACGTGCCGCGATGCCCTATCCGGACATTTTGAAGTTCTACGAGGCCATGCTGCCGCGCGCGGACGCTGCAACTCAGTATTTGGATCAATTTCCTCTGGATGAAATGCCCGCTCCCGCTGAACGCCTGTTCCGGTTATTGCTGGCAATGACTCACGCCGCCGTTGCGGTGGAAATTCACCAAGCCCCTTCTATTCGACATGCACGATCACAGCATGCACTTGAAATAGTGACTGGCTTTCAGCCTCACGGTTGAGTGTCCGCTTGGGCCTTTGTTCATCTGAAATTTCATGTATTACCAGGAGTCATCATGAACCAACCGATCGATAAAAAAACGAGTCTAACCGAGTTGGCTGGCCTAAATACAGGTGAAATGTCATCCTCGCTTTACAGCGATCTGGCTCAATATGAAGTTGAGCGTGAGCGTATATTCAAGCGCGCCTGGTTGATGGTCGGGCGCGTCGAAAGCATACCCAAGACCGGCGACTTCTTCGTGAAGGACCTCGCGGTGATCAAATCCTCCGTCATTGTGGTGCGCGCCGAGGACGGCAATATCCGTGCATTCCATAACGTCTGCGCGCATCGTGCAAATCTGGTTGAGCACCGTCCTAGTGGCAATGCTAAGCGTTTCGTCTGTCGCTACCACAGTTGGGGTTACAACAACTCTGGTGAGCTGGCCAATGTTCCGGATGAGTCAGGGTTCTTCAACCTTGATCGTAAAAAGTGCGGTCTAACACCCGTCACACTGGATATCTGGGAAGGCTGGATCTTCCTCAATATGGCGCCGGTGCCCGAGGTCAGCCTGAAAGCGTTTCTTGGGCCAATGGCGGATGCCATGGCAGGAATTACTTACCAGAATCCCAATCACTCTGTTGTTTTACGTGGGGAGTTCAAGGCAAATTGGAAAGTCGTGGCTGAGAACTTCAGCGAGGCCTACCATATTGCCTCGATCCACCCTAAGACGCTGGGTCCGCTTTATACGGGCAAGCCTAACCCGTTTAGTCGCCCCATCAGCGCCAATATCTATGGTTCTCATCGCTCGCTGTCACTCTGGCTGAACCCTCTTGCACAACCTTTTGCTAAATCGAAGTTCGCTCAATGGCTGTTTCCGGCGGATCACTCGGTAACCGGTGCACGTCAACATGGGCAAAGAAACCCTGTAACTGAACACAAGAGCGTAAACCCGACGAAGAACGAGAATTGGTCAAGCGACGTGAACTGGTTCTTTCCTAACTGGCATTTGCAATTGTCGGCCAACCAGTTCTGGACGCATGAGTTCTGGCCCACCTCGGCTACCACCACCCTCTGGGAAGCCCGCTTCTATAACAAGAAGCCAACGACCGTGCGCGAGCGCCTTCAATTGGAGCATTTCACGTCCCACATCACCGATACGATGCTAGAAGACTTGGCAAACATTGAAAGCATGCAAAAAGGCCTGGAGTCCGGTGCCAAGCCTTTTGTGTACTTCAACGAGAGCGAAATCCTTTGCCGTCATGGCCTTGAGCAGGTCATCAAATGGTCGTCGGCAGAGACGGTTGCGGACGCCCTATCTTAACAAGGCGATGGCATCCACCGGCAGCTCCTGTAAGGCTGACGGCCGGTGGTGTTCATATTCAGGCGTTATTAAATGCGCAAGTACCTGCGCGCTTATTCGTGAGCAAGAACGAGGTAGGACCATGCCAGACCGTTTGAAGGTTCGCGTAGCGGCAAAACGCACCGAAGCCGAGGATATCTGCAGCTTCGAATTGGTGTCCACCACCGCCACCCCACTTCCCCCCTTCTCGGCCGGCTCGCATATCGATGTGCAGATACCGGGTGGGCCAACGCGCCAGTATTCGTTATGCAACGCGGGTGACGCGCCCCTCAGCTATTTGATTTGCGTACTTCGTGATCACCATTCACGGGGTGGCTCGTCGAGTCTGCACGCGTATGTAAATGTCGGCGATGAGTTGACCATCAGTACACCCAGAAATCATTTCCCTTTGGCCGACGATGCGAGTCACAGCGTGCTGCTGGCCGGCGGCATCGGCGTCACCCCAATCCTGTGCATGGCGGAACGCTTGGCTAAAATAGGTTCAACGTTCAACCTGCATTACTGCACGCGATCGCGAGCGCGCACGGCGTTTCTAGGGCGCGTGACTCATTCCGACTTCATACCCCACACTCACCTATATTTTGACGACGAGGCACGCACACCTCGACTCGATCTAGGAGCCCTGCTGGAGTCGCCACAGGCAGGCACCCACCTTTATGTCTGCGGCCCCAAAGGTTTCATGGATGTCGTATTGACCACGGCCCGCGAGCTAGGTTGGCCGGAATCTCAACTGCATTACGAGTTCTTTGCCGCCGAGCAACGGCGGCCCACCGAGAACGAGCGTTTTGAGATCGAGATCGCCAGTACTGGCAAGGTGATCGTCGTCGAGCCAGATCAATCCGCTGTCCAGGCCTTAGCCAACGCCGGAATCACGGTGGAAACGTCTTGTGAGCAAGGGGTATGCGGCAGTTGCCTGACCCGTGTCCTAGCCGGCGAGCCGGACCACTTTGACGTTTACCTCAGCGAACAGGAGCAAGAGGCAAACGATCAATTCCTGCCGTGCTGTTCTCGGGCCAAATCAGCACGGCTGGTGCTGGATCTCTAGAGTGAGCCCTAAGCAGCGGCACCTGGCAGGTAGTGTCACAAGCATCAATCAATTGGAGTTACACATGGCGGTCCAATTTTCAGTCACACCCCAAGAAACAACTTTGCAGCGCTACGAACACCTCTACATCAATGGCGAGTGGGTTACACCACTGGATGGCGGCTATATAGAGACGATCGACCCTGCATCCGGGAAACCCTGGGCAGTTGCACCTATTGGAGGCATCCAGGACATCGATCGTGCCGTGCTAGCGGCGCGCACAGCCCTCAAGGGACCATGGGGCAAAATGCCTGGGCATGAACGCGCTGCCCTGATTCGTCGGCTGGCCGATCTGTTCAGTGCCGCGACAGAAGACCTGGCTATCATCGAGTCCAGGGACAACGGCAACCCTGTGCGAGATCATCGCAATAGCCTGGCAGCGCAGGTCCAGTGGTACCAATGGTTCGCCTCGCTGGCAGATAAAACTCAGGGTACAACTATTCCGATTGACGACAGCGTGCATGCCTTTACCACCCGTGTACCCATTGGTGTAGTGGGTGCCATCATCCCTTGGAATGCGCCGATGCTTTCCACCTGTCTCAAAGTGGGCGCTGCCCTCGCAGCCGGCTGTACAGTAGTTGTCAAACCAGCCGAGCAGACGCCGGTATCAGCACTGCTGCTTGCGCGACTGGTACATGAGGCGGGCTTCCCTCCGGGTGTTTTCAATGTAGTGCCAGGCCTGGGAACTGTGGCCGGCGCGCATCTGGTCCAGCATCCCGATGTGAACAAAATTTCGTTTACAGGTGAAGGCTCTACCGCTAAACGCATGCTGCGCGACGGTTCCGAGAATCTAAAAAGATTTTCCTTTGAGCTGGGTGGCAAAGCCCCACACATCATTTTCGCGGACGCGGATATCGAAAGCGCGATTAATGCTGCAACGGCCTCTGCGTGGCGTCTGACAGGGCAAAGTTGTGCGTTGGGGTCGCGTGTGCTGGTCGAGCGCTCAATCTATGAGCGCGTAGTCGAGGCCTTCCGTGAGCGAGCAAAATGTGTTCGCGTCGGCCTGCCGTCTCGGGAAGATGTGCATATGGGGCCGCAATCCAACGAGGCGCAGTTGAAGAAAACCCTTTCGTATATCGCTGTCGCTCAACAAGAGGGAGCAAGGCTGGTGACCGGTGGCAAACGTGTTAGCACACCTGAACTGGCCTCGGGTTATTTTGTAGAGCCAACGGTATTCGCCGACGTCACCAATCAAATGCGCGTTGCCCGCGAGGAAATATTTGGTCCGGTGGCATGCCTGATTCCTTTTGATGATGAGGAAGAAGCCATCGCCATCGCCAACGACACCATCTACGGTTTGACAGCCGGAGTCTGGACTCAGGACCTGGGCAGAGCTCACCGGGTGTCGAGTCGCATAGAAGCAGGCACGGTGTGGGTCAACACTTATTCGTTCCTGCGCTGGTCGACGCCTTACGGGGGGGTCAAGAGTAGTGGCTGGGGCCGGGAGAACGGGATCAATGCCCTTGAACCCTACCTGGAAACCTGCACGACCGTGATCAGTAAGACAGGTAAATTTCCTGATCTCTACGCGGACTGAGAAGCCCGATTGTAAACATGCACGGCGGCCACGGTGCTTCCGTGCTTTCTATACCTTGCGCCTAGCCCCTGCTGAACAGCGTCATGACGACGATGAAGACCAACGATTAACGCCCACATCATGACCGACACACCCACTCAGAAAATATAGCAACAGCAAATCCTTGATCAGCGGAATGATTACGTACAACCCCGCTGCCAGCACCTACGCCGCAATCAGGGTGTTAATCGGCGACAAATATGGGGTGAATAACCTTATGATCACCAAGGCACCCAGCATCCGACTAACCGAGTTTCCGCACCGCATAAGTCGCCGCGGGGGTCGAGCCCATCCGCCGCTCTGTATTGGATGTGCCGTATTGCCGTATGTTACAGGGAGGCGTATATCGTCGTTATCTGCGTCGGCGCCTGCTTGCCGTCGCCTGGGACGATATCGGGTTGGCCGATCCTAATGCATTGCAACTAGTCAGCGTTGCGGTCAGAGTTAGTGAGCGACTGGGGGCGAACAAGGTGATTTGGCCCTGGCCCTGGCGACCTTGCTCCTGGCCTGCGCGAGTAAAGCAACGCGAGGGGCATGGCCTACCTGCAAGCAAAAGCATGGCTTGTCCGCCACACGGGCTAGCTCCACCTGATCCCGCAGGACGTGTACCTGAGCTTGAGCGGTAGCGCGCTGCTCGCGAGCCTCGCCCAGCTCAGCATGCACCGATTGCAGCAGCTGTTGCGCAGCCAGCAGACGTTTATTAGCCTCTTTGAGTTGACCCGTCAGGCCCTTGCTCTCCTCACGGACCCTATCGATCTCGCGGGACGCTCGTTCCTCTACACCTCGGATGTAGTGCTGCTGCTCCACCTTTCGGCACTCTCAGAAAATCGTTTGTGCCATCGTTGGGATCAACCACCCAGCACCAACAGCATGCAACTGAGCCACAAGGACAGTGAGCCGCCGAGGCGAATTAAACGTGTAATGATCAATTGATTTATACCAACCAAAATTTTCATCGTTACTATCCGCACCACTAGATTACATGGCACAACACTCCGATGACCATACCCCCGATCTCCAGCGCAGCAGCGATCGGTGAAGAAGGTCGGCAGCCGCAGAATTTGTGATTACGATCGTGTTCATGCTAGTGACTCTCGATTCTAGCGACACCATGAGGTAATTCTCAGCCCTTGATGCGCCGAGCCTCTCATTTCCAGTGAACCTTCTCGCTTGCAACTACCGATTCTCCGTTGCAGGATTCTCATTTCTGTTGGATACCGTCGAATGCGGTACAAATGACAATAACGAGCCACGAAAGGCTCGAACTGGGGATATCAGGTGGTAGAAGTAGTGACCTAGGCAAATAGGTACCTAGATTCATGAGCACAGTCGCCAGCCTCCTCGAGAAGACCTCAGAAGATCAAAGGCCCAGCTACGCTTCGAGTCCCACATTGCACGATGACGATCCCAGTGTTGCACAGGGTGATGCAGGACAAAACCACAGCGTTGTTAGCACAACTGTCGACACCTTCCACTTTGCGGAACGGTTGACTCAGCGCGTAGCTGCACAGCACGAGCGTCACTACAATTTCAACACTGTTGTTATAACCGAGGTAATCCGATGCTCCTCTTTTCCACCGCGCGGGCAGTCAGGAAGACACTGCTTCATGTCATCCACGCCGCATGCTCGGCAAACACTGTCTTGCCACACTCGATCCGAGGGCTTGCGCAACACGCTGATCGAGCGCTGGTCAATCTTAAAGAACAATTCAGTGCGCTGACAGAAGAGAAAATATATCAGGAGCAAGAAATTAAAAAACTCTCCGAACATCTGGTTTCCCTTCAGGCAGCGCATGATCGCGATAGAGCCCGTTTTGAACTGCTGGCCTCCTGCTCGGGGGAGTACTTTTGGGAATCGCTTGGGCAAAGGGAACTGAGTTCAAATACCTCTATATCGCTCTCGGCCTCACTCGCCGGTCTTTTACGACCTAATGTGCCGGCCCGTTTAAGTGAGCTCCTTGCCCTAGTACACCCAGATGATGGCGCCCCTGTGGAGAGCTTGGTTTACGGCAAGGTAGACACCGTGCCCCAAGTATTTGAATGTCGGATACGCACCAGAATGGATGAGTACGGCTGGTTCAAAGGCTACCTGGGCGCAAGCAATGATTCATCGCTGTCATCCCATGTCATCTGTGTCCTGCGGGACATTACGCAGAGCAAACAACAATGCCATGCGCTGGCGGCTAGCGAGCTGCGCTTCGAACTTTCGCTTGAAGCCATCCGTGACGCCCTCTGGGAGATGCAGGTAGTGGAAGGTGACCTCCTCAATCCCAGAAATACGTTGTGGTGGTCACCTCAGTTCATTCGCCTACTGGGTTTCGAAAATGTCGAAGCGTTTCCCGAACGGCTAGAGACCTGGTCATCCCGCCTTCATCCGGATGACCAGGGCAACACCTTCGAGTCATTTGCTGCTTACATGGCGGATATCAATGCGACCGCCCCACTCGACTTGTCTTATCGGTTGAAATTAAAAAATGGCGACTACCGCTGGTTTCGCGCACGAGGTATAGCCCAGCGCAACTGCAGCGGTTTACTTCTACGTGTGGTGGGGTCGCTGGTTGATGCGCAAGATGAGCATGAAGAGTCCGAGCTTCGACGGCTGCAAGCGCTTCAGCATGAATTCCTGCAAGGCAACCTGCAAAAGATAAACACGATTGTCAGCTCGATCGAGGGAATCGCGACCCAGACCAACTTGTTAGCCCTCAACGCTGCCATAGAAGCCGCTCGCGCGGGTGAATACGGGAGGGGCTTTGCCGTTGTTGCCGATGAAGTACGTACTTTGGCTATCCGCACTACCGAGGCGACACGCCTAGCCAAAGCGATGATGAGTGCAGACGAACAGCGTTAGACAACCTAGCGAGATGCATTTTTCTGGCAATTTCCAGCAGCGTGTACTAGGGCGGACTCATTCCCACCCATCCGTAGAGGAAAAAGACAGGCGCGTATGAAAACAGCAGTTTGGACATCAGAATTTCTGACGCTGATTGGTTGCGCTTCTGGCTATCTGGAAAAGCACTCCACCAGCTTCTCTGCACATACCGAAAAGCCCCCCTAAAGTACATTCAATTCCTAGCGCCAGAGTGGCAAGTGCTCGACACCACCACCTCGGCGGTCCAGACCAAAACCGGTTATACACTCCACCATGCACTGCAAACTAAGCCTTACGGCGTGTCCTTGAAGGATGGTGCCAGCACAGAAACGGCCTCATCCACATATTTCGGTACGTCGTACAATGACATGTGGTTAGCACCCTCGAGGACGTGGAGTCGCTAACCCAGGCTCGCAGCACGGGCCAGCATGTCATCACTCATCCATTTGCTGCCAGCCACACTGCCGGCTACGGCGAGAATGGGTCGGGTCAGGAAGGCTTCGGCCTTGTTGTAAGCATCATAAGTGATGATTTGGGTCAGGCTGCGTGCGGTCATGAAGCCAGGCGCGTTGGGGTGTTCGCAGCGAGGCGTGTGGTAGTACTCCCAGCCTCGCGCAGTTCAGCGTTGGGGGCATCTTCCTCTCGCATCGGGGCCAGCGGCAATGTTGCCAACTCGGACTTGCTGGGATCGGCGGTGCGAGCGTTCGAGCCGAACTCGATGTGGCCCACGGCGTCCGCGTCCTTGACGGTGTTTTCCCAGCCATTGCGGAACGTCTGGCCGATGTTCACGGCACTGACCGTCGGCACGGCCCTGATACGACGGCCGTTGATCGCCGCGTTGACGCTGTAGCCACCACCGGCACAGATCCCCATGGCGCCGATACGCTGTGGGTCGACATAGGGCAGCGTAGTCAGGTAGTCGATGACAGCGCTGATATCTTCGGTGTGGATGTAAGGGTTCTCCAGTTGGCGCGCGGCAAGCCGGTGCTTGCGCCCTGGTACGAGTCATCGAAGGCGATAGCCAGCAAGCCTTGCTCAGCCAGCTTGCGAGCATAAAGGCCAGCCGTCTGCTCCTTCACGTCACCGCCTGGTGCGATGACAACCACTGGGTAATGCTTTCCTTCGTCGAACCCTGCCGGTTCGTGGATGACCGCTGCCAGGGTGATGCCTTGGCCGTTGAGGTAAGTGATGCTGACGTTGCGCATGGGGCTCCTCCTGCTTTGGAATGAGGCGTTAAACGAAATCGATGACCTTTCGCAACCAAGCAATTAGCATGTAAAACATGCCGATCATTACATCAGTCGTCAGGATTAATTAACAATATGACGGTTCCTCCCTCTCTTCTTGCCGCACTGGCCTAGTTCGTTCACATTGCGCGTAATCGCAGCTTCACCAAGGCTGCGATATAGACGGACAAGTCACGCGCGGCACTCTTCCAACACCTCAAGGCACTGGAGCAGCAGTTGAATGTCAGGCTGCTGCACCGCTCGACACGGGACATGTCGCTGACCGAAGAGGGGCAGCGCCTGTTCGATGCCATCGTCCCCGCGTTGCGCACCATCGATGTCGCAGTTTCCGAACTGGGTGAAACCCAGTTCGAACCGACTGGTCTGATCCGCATAAACACTTCGCGCATCGCTGCAAGAACCTTGCTGGAGCCACACATGGGCGAACTAATGACCCGTTGGCCAAACCTGCGGCTGGAGCTGATGCTCAACGACGCGATGCCCCCAGGATCCATCCCGCTTCGAGCGCCCCCAGGCCCACCTGGCTGATATGCAGCGACAACACGAACGGGTAAATCGAATGTGCTGCGACGAACACACTACTGATCAGGATCCAGGTACGCAGTTCGGCATGTGCCAACAGCAACCGAGTTGGCCGGGCCGATTTGGCCGTCGGCGCTTGCCGGTTTTCGTGCAGGAACATATGCCAACCCAGGGCCAGTACCACCAGGGAAATGAGCGAGAACGCTCCCAGCGCCAACATGGCCGCAGTACTGCCCAGGTACTGATACGTCGCCCCGACAATCAGCGGCCCGGAGAACTGGAACAGTGAGTACCCCAGAACCAGGTAACCCAAGTCACGTGTCCGATGCGCCACATCCTCGACAACGCCGATCGCCTGAGTGGCGGCCATGTGCGCAAACACGCCACCTGCACCAGCCAGGCCGGCCACCACCGGTAAAGCGAACAGGTGCGGCGTCAATGTGAACACCAAGGCCGTGATGACGGCTAGGCTGGCGGCAAAGGTCATGGGCCACAAGGTGCCAGTGCGATCTAACCATCTGCCGAAACCGAGGCTGGCAAACTTCGGCACCATTGTGAACATGGCCGCCGTCACACCCGCGAACAGCGCACTGGCCCCCATCGACAAGGCCACCAGAGGCACCACCAGTCGTGCGGAGAACATCGAGGCCAGGTTCAAGCCTGCGATAGCGCAGGTACCCACGAAACTCACCATGAGGGGTCTTGCAGTAGGTCGCTGCATCATCCATTCCTCACGCCAGTTCAAGTGCGTCATCGACAAGGTTCCGGATACCGGAACACGGGGTTGATACCTCACCCTGCCGCGCCAAGGCCGCTTCTAATGTCGGCGCATACAAACCCTCGGCATTGAGATCCATCTGATGAAACCACTTGCAGGACAAGTCGCGCTGGTTACCGGCGCTGCACGGGGTATCGGTCGCGCGATCGCTCAGCGCCTGGCCGAAGATGGAGCCTTGGTGATCGTGTCCGACCGTGACGGTGACGCTGCGAGCGAAACCGCAGCTTGGCTCAAGGCGCTCGGCCCCGATGAGCACCGGCTCGGGGTCGCCATGACTGGCGATGACCGCTTTGAGGTCCTGCACCATGGCGTCAGTGCTGTAATCGCCACTGGAGGGCTCCACTGCGAATCGCCATGCCCTCGAACATCCAGGGCCACTGCATGACAACCGGCAGCAGCGAGCAGTGCACCGGTGGCGCCCCAGGCATGACGGGGTTGCCCCCGCCGTGTAACAGGATCACCAGCGGCCCCGCTGGATCGCCCCAGCTGTCCCCGGCCAGCACAAGCCCCGCCCGCCCGGCCAGTGCTGCGTAGGCTGTGGGGTATCGGACAAGCGCCTACGCAGAGTCCTTCTAGCCTGCCCGCACGGCAGTAATCTTACAGATGTTAGGCAGCCTGCCCTCCTGCAAACTCCCTGACAAGGCGCAACATGCCTCTGTTCCGTTCTTTGGCGCTCCGAAGGCACTGCGCAGCAATGATCTCAATGGTGAATTTCAAAGTACGGAAATATTCCGCCACCCCGCTTGGCGCGGGTCAGCTCACGGATACATGCTGGATTCCAGGCAAGTTCCGCCAATCAATCTAACTATCGTTAGGCTAACCAGCAAAACAAGAAGGAGTACTCGCACGATGGCTTCCACTCCCCTCAAACCGATTCGCTCGATGATGTTCGTGCCCGGCAACAAGCCGAACATGATCGAGAAGGCGGCCGGCGCCAAGGCCGATGCGCTGATCCTCGACCTAGAGGACAGCGTGCCAGCGGACCTGAAGGTCGAGGCCCGCGGTATCGTCAAATCCAAGATCGGCTGGCTGGCCCAACAGAAACAACGTATATGGGTGCGTATCAACCGTAGCGCTCACCTATACGACTTCGACGACATCCTCGCCGTTGTCAGCCCGCTGATCGAAGGTATTGTCATCTCCAAGCCATGCGGCCCTGAGGACATCCACACCGTTTCCTCTATGCTGGCCGAGGCCGAGTACCGCGCGGGTGTCCCGATCGGTCATACCTTGGTCATCCCACTGCTGGAAACCGCCCGCTCGCTGCAGCTGGCGTATGAAATCGCCCAACACGAGCGCGTGCCGGCCATCGTCGGGGCAACCGCCAAGAACGCCGATGTGGCCCGCGCCCTGAAGACCGTGTGGTCACTGGAAGGCCGCGAGACCCAATACCTCAAGTCGCGCATCGTCATGGCTGCCCGCGCTGCCGGCAAGCTGCCGATCGGCGGTGTCTGGCAGCAGGTCCACGACCTTGAGGGCCTCAAAGTGTCTTCGGCCAACGACCGTCAGTTGGGCATGAGCGGTGAACTGGTGCTGCACCCGTCCAACATCGAGATCGTTAACCGCACCTACAGCCCCACCGAGGAAGAAGTGGCCTTCTACCAGGGCATGATCGACGCGCTGGAAAAAGCCCAGTCTGAAGGCCGCGCCTCGTGCATCTACGACGGCGAGCACATCGACATCGCCCACGCCAAGACCGCCCGCGAAGTCCTCGAACTCGCTCGAGCCTTCAACAATTAAGGAGAACATGAAAATGGCCGGACTTTACTTCGAAGACTTCAAACCAGGGATGGTGATCGAACATGCCATTCGCCGCACCGTGACCGAGACCGACAACATCCTGTTCTCGGCCATGACCTACAATTGCGCGCCGCTCCACATCGATGCCGAATACAGCGCCAACACTTTCTATGGCCAGCGCCTGGTCAACAGCATGTTCTTGCTAGCCCTGGTAGCCGGCATCACCGTGTACGAGACCACCCTGGGCACAACCCTAGGCAACCTCGGCTTTGGCGAGATCGCCTTCCCCAAGCCAACCTTCCACGGAGATACCATCCGTGTGCAGACCGAGATCGTCGATACCCGCCTCTCCAAGAGCCGCAACGACTCCGGCATCGTCACCTTCAAGCACGTGGCCAGGAACCAGCGCGATGAAGTCGTCTGCACCGCCGTTCGCACTGGCCTGATGATGCTGCGCCCGACCGCGCAGGCTTGAGGGAGAACCCGCCATGGATTACCAACTTACAGCGGACCAACGAGCCATTGTCGATGCCGCAGAGAAAATCTGCGCCAACTTCCCGCTTGAATACTGGCGTAACAAAGACAAGAATCACGAGTTCCCCCACGAATTCTTCGAAGCCGTCGCCCGCGATGGCTGGCTGGGGATCTGCATGCCCGAAAACGTCGGCGGTGCAAATCTGGGCGTGACCGAGGCAGCCTTGTTCATGCGCACAGTCGCCGAGTGTGGTGGCCAGGCCGCGGCCTCGACCATTCACATGAACATCTTCGGCCTGCAACCGGTTGTGCACTTCGGGACCGAGGCGCAGAAAGAAGCCTGGTTGCCACCGTTCGCCCGTGGCGAGCACAAGGCGTGCTTCGCGGTCACCGAACCGGACACGGGCCTGGACACCACCAAGCTGCGCTGCGTCGCCAAGAAACAGGCCGATGGCAACTACATCCTCTCCGGCAAGAAAGTGTTCATTTCCACCGCCCAGGTGGCCGACCACATGCTGATCCTGGCGCGCACCACGCCGATCGAAGAGGTCAAGAAGCACAGCGAAGGCCTGAGCCTGTTCTACACCAAGCTGGACCACAACTACGTCGACATCCGCGAGATCGACAAGCTCGGCCGCGCTGCCGTCGACACCAACGAACTGTTCATCGACAACATGCCGATATCCAAGGACGCGCTGATCGGCGAGGAAGGTAAAGGCCTGAGCTATATCTTCCATGGTATGAACGCCGAACGTGTGCTGGTTTCCGCAGAGCAGGTCGGCATTGGCCGCGCTGTGCTCAAACTGGCCACCCAGTACGCCAAGGAACGTGTGGTTTTCGGTCGTCAGATCGGCATGAACCAGGGCGTGCAACACCCGCTGGCACGCAATTGGGCCGAGCTTGAAGCGGCCAACCACATGATCTTCGCCGCCGCCGACCTGTACGACAAAGGCCAGCCCTGCGGCTCGGAAGCCAATGCCGCCAAGCTGTTGGCTTCAGAGGCGTGCATGCAGGCCTGCCAGACCTCGATCCTGACCCATGGCGGTTTCGGCTATGCCAAGGAGTACCACGTCGAGCGCTTCATGCGCGAAGCCTGGATCGGCTACATCGCCCCGGTCACGCCGCAGCTGATTCTGTCGAACATCGCCGAGCGCAAGCTCGGGTTGCCGAAGTCCTACTAAGCCTGCGCGATGCCTGGTCCGAGTTACCCGCTAGGCATCGATCGCAAACCGGTTCTAGGAGACAAAAATGTCAACAACAAGACCTCTGGAAGGTATCCGCGTCCTCGACCTGACCGTCGCGCTGTCGGGGCCCTACGCCTCGCTGCTGCTAGGCGGTATGGGTGCGGAAGTGATCCGCATCGAATCCCCTGGCGGTAGCGATATCGGCCGCAGCAACCCCCCTTTTCTAGGCGGTGACGGCCTGAATTTCGGCGCCCCGGCCAAGGACGAGATATCCCTGTCGATCCTCAACCGCGCGCGCAACAAAAAAAGCATCACCCTCGACCTCAAGAGTGAGCAGGGCAAAGCGCTATTCATGCAACTGGCACAGAAAGCCGATGTGATCCTTGAGAACTTCAGCGAAGGTGTCACTGCCAAGCTTGGAGTCGACTACGAACGCGTACGCCCGCACAACCCGAACATCATCTATGCCTCGATCAAGGCCATGGGTGAGCCTAGCGCCTACCCCGGCCTGAAGGGCATGGACATCATCGTCCAGGCCTTGAGCGGGATCATGGAAGTCACCGGCTTCGCCGATGGCCCACCCACCCGTTGTGGCCTGCCGATCGCTGACATGGTCGCACCGATGTACGCGGTCAACGGTATCCTCGCCGCGCTGATCCACCGTGGCCGTACAGGCGTCGGCCAGCATGTGCAGGTGTCCATGCTCGACTGCTTGGCGTCCTGGGTGGCCGAAGAGCACTTCGACGTCATGGGCCAAGCTGGCTACCCCATGCGCTCCGGCAATTTCCATGATCGCCTGGCGCCCTTCGGTGTCTACCGAACCCGGGACGGCCACATCGCCATCGTCGCCTTCCATCCAGAATGGATGCGCGGCCTGCTCGATGCCCTCGGCCAACCCGAGCTGATCGATGACCCACGCTTCGCCCATCGCGGACCGCGCATGCGCCATGCCACCGAGCTAAACGCCATCATCGAGGCCTGGACCAGCCAGCGCACCAGCGCCGAAGCGATTGCAGAGCTGGGCCGCAAGCGCGGTGTTCCGGCGGCACCCGTGCGGACACCACAACAGATGCTCGACGACCGCCGTCTGCATGAGCGAGGCGCAATCCTCGAACTGTCGCACCCGCACAACGGCCCCACCGGTGCCATGGGCATGGGGCTGCCGATCCAGTTTTCCGCCACGCCCTCGCAGTTCGACCAACCCGCCATGGCCCTGGGCGCAGCCAATGAAGATGTCTACACCGGTCTACTGGGCCTGAGCCCCGAGCAGATCAACAGCCTGCGCGAGCAAGGCATCGTCTAGCCACGATCGCCGCGGCCGGTGCCGCGGCGGCCTAGAAGGAGAACACCGTGGGACCCTTGCAAGGTGTACATATCATCGAGTTCGCCGATATTAGGCCGGCCCCCCCTGTGCGCAATGCTGCTGGCCGACCTTGGCGCCACCGTCATTCGTATCGACCGAGTCACCCCACCCGATATTGGCCTGGCCTGCCCCCTGGAATACGACCTGGTACTGCGCAACCGCAAGACCGTGCGCGTCGACCTCAAGGACCCAAGGGCATGGCCCTGGTACAAGACCTGATAGCCCGTGCCGATGCCCTGATCGAGGGCTTTCACCCGGGTGTGATGGAACGCCTGGGGCGGGGCCCGACGCGTGCCTCGAACGCAACCCCAGGCTGGTCTACTGCCGCATGACCGGTTGGGGCCAATATGGCCCGCTGGCCCACAGCGCCGGTCATGACATCAACTACATCGCCATTACCGGTGTACTCGATGCCATTGGTCGCAAAGGGGCTCCGCCCACCGTTCCACTGAACGTGCTCGGCGACTATGCCGGCGGCTCGCTTTACCTGGCCATCGGGCTGCTCAGTGGCATTCTCGAGGCGCGCGGCTCGGGCCAGGGCCAAGTCGTGGACGCGGCCATCGTCGATGGCGTGAGCTCGTTGATGACTGTGCTGCTTGGCCTCTGGCACGCCGGCATGATGAACGAAGGACGCGGCAACAACCTGCTGGACTCCGGCTCTCCGTTCTACGACGTCTACGCTTGCGCCGAGGGCCAGTACGTTTCGGTCGGCCCCATCGAGCGCAAGTTCTACCTGCAATTGCTGGCAAAACTCGAACTCAATGCGCCCATACTGCGCGAGCAGTACGACCGCGCCGCTTGCCCAGCGATCCGTGATGCCCTGGGCCAACGCTTCGCCAGCCAGCCTCGCGCCCACTGGGAGCATCTGCTGGCCGGCAGCGACTGCTGTTTCTCGCCGGTCTTCGACCTTGTACAGGCTATGCAGCACCCGCATCTCAAGGCGCGGGAAACCTTCGTCGAGGTGGAGGGTATCCTGCAGCCTGCCCCTGCTCCCCGGTTCTCCCGTACACCGCCTGCGCGCCCTACGCCACCGGCCGCACCAAGGCTGGAAAACGCCCGCGCGGCGCTGGCCGAGTGGTTGCCTGCGGCGAGTATCGATGCCTATGCCGCAGACGGAGCCTTCGTATGACACCGACACGACTGCTGGAGCAAATGCTCGAACGGTGGAGCGCCGCAGCCGCGACCTGGGATGCCAACGCCCTGGGCGCGTGCTATACCGCCGATGCCGGGCTGCTCGGCGGGCGCCCGGGGCACAGCCTCGGGCGTGGGGCCATCGTGGCCTATTTCGCCAGCTATGACGGTGTGATCCGTTCGGGCGCGGTACAAGCCCTGGACCAGGAGGTTTCACAGCCGGCCGACGGCCTGCTGTTGGCCCAAGGGCACGTAAACATGAGTTTCGTCCTGAGCGATGGGCGCGAGACGACAAGCCTGTTGCGCTCGACCTTGGTACTGCGCCTTGAAGACGGAGCGTGGAAAATCTGGCGGCACCACTTTTCCCCGGTGCCGGAAGCACCACCACTAGGCTAACGATGACTGGAGGCGCTTTGCGTCCCAGGATCCATTAATAAAAGAACCTAGTTCGCCGCCCTTGGCCGTACCCCCTCGAAGAAGATCGAGCAAAACTCCTCCACCACCGCCTGCGCCGTTCCCTTCTGCGGATCGAACCAGTTCAATGCCGAATTGATGGTGCCAAGCACGAACACACGGCACAGCGCCAGGTTCACATCCTCGCGCAGATACCCTTCGTCGCGCAGCCGATGCAGCAACCCGTCCCAGAACGCTTGGTGCCGTTCGCGCCGGCGCAATTGACGCTGCTGAACCTTTTCCGGCAACTGCTCATGCAAGCGTCCACGAGCGAAGGCGTAGTCGCCGTACTGCACCAGCCCCGTCAACTGGCCGACCAGTGCCGCCTTGAAGCTGGCCTCGGCGCTGGCGCCGACGGGCAGCGAATCCATGCATCGATAGATGTGCCGGACGATTCGCTCGGCACCATGCTCCATGACCGCATCCACCAGCTCTTCCTTGGACGAGAAGTGGTAATAGATGCTGGCGGCCTCGATACCAGCTTGCTCGGCGATCTGTCGCATGGTCGTGGCGGTATAACCTTGAGCACCGAACGCACGGGCAGCGAGGCGCATGAGCCGTTCACGGGTGTCTTCAGCGGAAGGAGTGGCTTGACGTCTCGCCATCTGTAGCGGGCATCCCTGTGGGTCGGGTGGACTGGCGAGATGGTAACCGTCGACCTGCCAGTGCTCAAACGGAGTTTGTTGAATTCGGGGGTGGTCTGACCGCGAGTCAAGCAAACGACGACGGGGTTGCGTGGAACCAATGACGCCTGCCTTACCCGCCATCAAACCAGTTCAGAGCCCCGCCGCTTGGGCGAGCGAGTGACGGAAGTCTGGGTGGGCGATGTCCACCATGCGTCGCGCCCGCTCGCGCAGGTCACAATGACGCAGGTCCGCCACGCCATATTCCGTCACAATCAATCCGGCATCGGCACGGGGCGTGCTGACCGGCCCCGACAAGCTGCTGACCACCCGGCTCTGACGCCCGCCCAGTGCCGTGGCCGGCAAGGCGATGATCGGCAGGCCCCCCCGGGAGGCATGGGCGCCGCGCTGGAAGTCCATGGCGCCGCCCACCGCACCGACATACAAGCCACCGGCGATTTCGGCGTTAACCTGGCCGGTGAGGTCCACCTCGATGGCCGAATTGATGGTCACCAACCGGTCCAGGCTGCGCAGGACATCTAGAGAGTGCGTATAGGCGGTCGAACGCAAGTGAATGCGAGGGTTGTCGTGAGCGTAGCGGTAAATGCGCTCACCGCCGAACAGTACGCCGCCAACGCTGACACCGGCATCACGGCTCTTGCGAGCGTTGGTGATGATGCCCTGTTCCATCAGGTCGACAACCTTGTCACCGATGGCGCCGGAGTGGATACCCAGGTCACGGTGCGAACGAAGGCCATCGAGCACGGCCTCCGGCAAGCTGCCCAGGCCCAGTTGCAAGGTAGAACCATCCTCCACCAACCCGGCAATGTGCCGAGCGATGGCCTTCTCGACTTCGCCGCCCAACGCACTGGGCACCTCCAGTACAGACCGGTCGGTGCGTACCAGCAGGTCGATGTCCCGTGGGTCCAGGTACTCACCATGAGTCCACGGGGCCTGGGCATTGACCTCCGCAATCACCAAGCGCGCCGAGCGTACCAGCGGTGCCAGGTACTCGGCGGCAATACTGAAACTGAACCCTTGCGGCCCCTCGGCCACCTGCAACAGCAAAACGTCGACAGGCGCCAGGAGCGTGGCCAGCTGCGAGTAATGGCACGGCAGGATGTCCAGCGCCTTCTCTCGGGCCAGGGACCGGTTCCGCGCGGCACCACAATAGGACTGATAGCGCACCTGCCTGGAATTGGCGGGTGTCACGCTGTCGCCGAGGCTCATGCCGACGAACACGTTGAAACGTCCAATACTTTCACGCTGGGCCATCAGGCGTTCGGTTAGCGCTGTCGGTTCAGCGCCGCCCTGCCCCCACACAGCCCGGTCGCCCGGGTGGATCAGGGTACAGAAGTCCAGCGCTTCGAGGCTGATCGCTTCCGTCATCGCAGGTGCTCCCTCAGGCCCGCTCGAAGATCGCGGCTAGGCCTTGGCCACCGCCGATACACATGGCCTCCAGAGCATAGCGCCCCTGGCGACGCTGCAGCTCGTGCAGCACCGAGGTCATGATGCGCAGGCCCGTGGCGCCCACCGGATGCCCCAGGGAGATGCCCGAACCGTTCACATTGAGCCGGTCCGGGTCGTTCCAGCCCCAACCCTTGAGCACCGCCAGCACCTGGCAGGCAAAGGCCTCGTTGACCTCCACCAGGTCCATCTGCTCGAAGCCAAGCCCGGTACGGGCGAACAGCTTGTTCACCGCCGGTACCGGTCCGATGCCCATGATCGCTGGCTCGCAACCGGCCGCCGCCCAGCTGTGCAGGTAGCCGATTGGCTCCAGGCCCAGCTCGTCGAGCTTATCCTCGGCCACCACCAGGCAGGCTGCCGCGGCGTCGTTCTGCTGGGAGGCGTTGCCGGCGGTGACGGTACCGCCCTTGCTCAGAGTGCGCAGGCCGGCCAGTTTTTCGAGCGTGGTGTCACCACGCACGCCCTCATCGCGGGTCACCACAAGCGGCTCGCCGCGCTTCTGCGGCACGCTGACCGGTACGATCTCGTCATCGAAACGCCCGGCCTCCCAGGCGGCGGCAGCGCGTTGCTGGCTGCGTGCGGCATAAGCGTCGGACGCCTCACGGCTGATGCCGTACTCGCGGGCCAGGTTCTCGGCGGTCTCGATCATTCCCGAGATACGGCCGAAGCGGTGCTCCGGCTGCGAACGCTCGCGGCCCCGATCCAGGCGGTCGTGCAGCGTCACGGAGCCGGCCTTGGAGCCCCAGCGCATGTCAGTGCTGTAGTACTCGATGTTGCTCATGCTCTCTACGCCACCGGCGAGTACCACGTCGGCGGCGCCGGTCTGCACCATCATCGCGGCGCTGACCAGGGCCTGCAGGCCACCGCCACAACGGCGGTCCAGCTGCATGCCCGGCACGCTCACCGGCAGCCCCGCCTCCAGGGCAATCCAGCGGCCCACGCAGGGAGTTTCGGAGTTGGCATAGGACTGGGCGAACACCACATCATCGATACGCTCAGGGTCCAGCCTGGTTTGCGCCAGGATGGCTTTGACCACCTCCGCGCCCAGGCGCTCCACTGGCACGCCGCGCAGGCTGCCGCCAAATGTCCCAACCGCGGTTCGGCGCGGTGCCACGATCGCTGCTCTTCTCATCGTTGCCTCTCCTCAGAGCGCGTCTTGCAGTTGCGGGACCAACTCGAACAGGTCGCCCACCAAGCCGTAGTCGGCGACTTGGAAGATCGGCGCTTCTTCGTCCTTGTTGATCGCCACGATCACCTTGGAGTCCTTCATGCCCGCCAGGTGCTGGATCGCGCCGGAGATACCGACGGCGATGTACAGCTGCGGGGCGACGATCTTGCCGGTCTGGCCGACCTGCATGTCGTTAGGCACGAAGCCTGCGTCAACCGCAGCGCGCGAAGCACCGACAGCGGCACCGAGCTTGTCGGCGAGGCTATACAGCAAGCTGAAGTTGTCGCCGTTCTGCATGCCACGCCCGCCGGACACCACGATCTTGGCGGCCGTCAACTCCGGACGGTCTGATTTGGCCAGGGCTTCACCGACGAAAGCGGATACCTGCGCATCGAACGCACTGCTCATCACCTCGACGCTGGCCTTACCACCTTCGGCGTTGGCAGCATCGAAACCGGTGGCACGCACGGTCAACACCTTCACCGGGGCACTGGATTGCACAGTGGCGATGGCGTTACCGGCGTAGATCGGGCGTTTGAAAGTGTCCGCGTTGACCACCTCGATGATCTCGGAGATCTGGTCCACATCCAGCTGCGCCGCCACCCGTGGCAGGTAGTTCTTGCCGTTGGTGGTGGCCGGGGCCAGCACATGGCTGTACTCGCTGGCCAGGGATACCACCAGCGGGGCGATGTTTTCCGGCAGTTGGTGGGCATAGGCCGCATTGTCGGCAAGCAGGACCTTGGTCACGCCCACGACCTGCGCCGCAGCTTCGGCAACAGCGCCAACGTTCGCACCAGCGACCAGCACGGTGATGTCGCCACCAATCTGTGCCGCGGCGGTGATGGTGTTGAGGGTGGCGGCGGCCAGGGCGCCATTGGAGTGTTCAGCAACAACCAGGATAGCCATCAGATCACCTTCGCTTCGTTCTTCAGTTTTTCGACCAGTTCAGCCACCGTCTTGACCTTGATGCCCGCGCTGCGAGCAGCCGGAGCTTCGACTTTCAGGGTCTTGGTGGTAGAGGTGGTGGACACGCCCAGCGCCTCTGGTGCCAAGGTCTCCAGCGGCTTCTTCTTCGCCTTCATGATGTTCGGCAGCGACGCATAGCGCGGCTCGTTCAGGCGCAGGTCGGTGGTGACGATCGCCGGCAGGTTCAGCGAAACGGTCTGCAGGCCACCATCGATTTCGCGGGTGACATTCAGCTTGTCGCCCGCCACTTCAACCTTGGAAGCGAAGGTGCCCTGGGCATAGCCGGTCAGCGCAGCCAGCATCTGGCCAGTCTGGTTGTTGTCACTGTCGATGGCTTGCTTGCCAAGGATCACCAGCTGTGGTTGTTCCTTGTCGACGATGGCCTTGAGCGCCTTGGCAATGGCCAACGAGCCCAGCTCGACGTCGGTTTCGACCAGGATGGCGCGATCGGCCCCCAGGGCCAAGGCCGTGCGCAGTTGCTCCTGGGCAGCGTTCGAGCCGACACTCACCACCACCACTTCAGTGGCGATGCCTTGCTCCTTGAGCCGGACGGCTTCTTCCACGGCGATCTCGCAGAAGGGGTTCAGGGCCATTTTCACGCTGGTCAGCTCAACGCCGGACTGGTCCGCCTTGACGCGGACCTTCACGTTGAAATCGACCACGCGCTTGACTGCTACGAGGACTTTCATGCTTGGGATTCTCCAACAGAGCTGGAACGGGAAAGAATGCGGCGGGCCCGCTCGATCAACGGGCGATCGACCATCGCTCCGTCAACTTGCACGGCGCCGCCGTTATGCACGGCCTCCAGGACCCGACGGGCCCAGTTCACCGATTGGGCATCGGGTAACAGCGCTTCGGTGATCGGCGCCACCTGTTTTGGGTGGATCGCCAGCTTGCCGCCGAAGCCCAGGTTGCTGGCCCTCAGGGCGTCGTGGTGCACCAGGGTGGGGTCGTCAAAACTTGGCGTGACGCCATCGAGCGGGGCCGAGAGGCCAGCCAGTCGCGACTGCAACACCAGCGCACTGCGAAAATACGTCAGCGCCTCCCAGCTCGGCTGGCAGCCCAGGTCCAGGGCCAGGTCCAGCGAGCCGAACGCGGCCTGCACCACGCCGGGCTCACGCAGCAGCCAGGCCAAATCTTCAAAGGCGGCGGCGGTCTCCACCAAGGCGATCACGGGCACTTGCCGAGCCAGCAAGGCATGCACCAGACGGATGTCCGCGGCCGTCTCGGCTTTGGCCAGCATCAAGGCATCGAAACGCGCCTCGCGCAGCGCAGTCAGGTCGGCCTGAAAATCAGCGCTGGTGGTCGAGTTGATGCGGATGATCACCGGCACAACGTCGATGCCATGGTTGGCCACGGCGTCCCGGGCAGCAGCACGGTTGCCCGCCGCCACAGCATCCTCCAAGTCAAGGATCACCGCATCGGTGCCGCTGGCGGCGGCCTTGGCAAAACGCTCAGGGCGGTCGCCCGGCACGAACAACGGCGCCAGGGGCGCCTGGAAGTCACTCAACATGATGCGCTGGCCTCCATGTTCAGGTTGCCATCGGCATCCTGGGTCCAGGCCTGCAGCGTGTCGCCTTGGGTTTGCCAGGACACCGCCGCGCGAAACACGCGCCCGGCAATCAATGGCACCTGGCCGCGATAGGCGAAACGTGCGGGCACGTGCCCCGCGTGCCGGGCCGCCAGGTTGAACAACAGGCTGGCCTGCAACGGCCCGTGCACCACCAACCCTTGGTAACCCTCCACTTCCGTGGCGTAGGGCAGGTCGTAATGTATGCGATGGGCGTTGAAGGTCAGCGCCGAATAGCGCATCAGCAAGGTCGGTGGGGTCTCGACCCAATGCTCAAGCTCACCCACACGCTGCGGCCCACCCGCAGGCGCAGTACCTGCCGCGGCCGGCGCACGGTAGACAATTTCCTGGCGCTCACGGACGGCCAGCGTGCCGTCACAGGACAACTCGTGCTCGACGGTCACGAAGCACAGCTTGCCGCTGCGCCCCTCCTTGAAGCGAATGTCGCGGATGGTCGACAGCCGCTGGATCGGTTTGCCGATGGGCAGCGGTGCGAAGGTCTGTACCTCACCGCCCGCCCACATGCGCCTCGGCAACAGCACCGGCGGCAGGAAGCCGCCGCGTCGAGGGTGGCCGTCCTCGCCCAGCTCATCCATGCTGGCGGCGGCCGGGCTCGGTGCCAGGCACCAATGCAGGCCAGGCGGCGCGAACCCTTCAGCCTCCCACAGATGTGGCGCCAGGGTAGCCCGATAGGCCTCGAGCATCTGCGGCGTGATCATCGCCTCGCAGCGCTCCTGGCGGCCCAGCCACTCTTGCAATTGGCCCAGATCGTTATCGCTCATGACCATTGCCTCAGTAGGAACGGGGCATGCCCAGCAAATGCTCGGCGACGTAGCTGAGAATCAGGTTGGTGGAGATCGGCGCCACCTGGTACAGGCGGGTCTCGCGGAACTTGCGCTCCACGTCGTACTCGTTGGCGAAGCCGAAGCCACCGTGGGTCTGCAGGCAGGCGTTGGCCGCCTCCCAGCTGGCCTTGGCCGCCAGGTACTTGGCCATGTTGGCCGCCGCGCCGGCATTGCGGCCACTGTCGTACTCCTCGCAGGCGCGCCAGCGCATCAGGTCGGCGGCCTCGATCTCGATATGGGCTTCGGCGATGGGGAATTGCACACCTTGGTTCTGCCCAATCGGGCGGCCAAAGACGACACGATCGCGGGCATAGGCACTGGCCTTTTCGACGAACCAGCGACCATCGCCGATGCATTCGGCGGCGATCAGCGTGCGCTCCGCATTGAGTCCATCGAGAATGTAGCGGAAGCCCTTGCCCTCCTCACCGATCAGGCTGCTGGCGGGGATCTCCAGGTTGTCGAAGAACAGCTCGTTGGTCTCGTGGTTCACCAAGTTGGCGATCGGCTGGACCGTCAGGCCATTGCCGATGGCCTCGCGCAGGTCGACCAGGAAGATCGACATGCCATCGACCTTCTTCTTCACCTCCGCCAACGGCGTGGTGCGGGCCAGCAGGATCATCAGGTCCGAGTGCTGCACCCGGGAGATCCACACCTTCTGCCCATTGATGACGTACTTGTCGCCCTGGCGCACGGCGGTGGTCTTGATCTTGGTGGTGTCGGTGCCGGTGGTCGGCTCGGTCACGCCCATCGACTGCAAGCGCAGCTCACCGCTGGCCAGCTTTGGCAGGTAATAGCGCTTCTGCTCCTCGCTGCCGTTACGCAGCAGGGTGAACATGTTGTACATCTGCCCATGGATGGTGCCGGAGTTGCCGCCGCAGTGATTGACTTCCTCCAGGATCACCGACGCCTCGGCGAGGCCCAGGCCCGAGCCGCCGTACTCTTCCGGGATCATCGCCGACAGCCAGCCTGCCTCGGTCATGGCCGTGACGAAGGCTTCCGGGAACCCTTTCTGCTCGTCGATCTTGCGCCAGTATTCGGCGGGGAACTCCCCGCACAGGGCACGGACGCCCTCTCGGATGTCCTGGTAGCGCTCTTGGGCGTGTGTGGCATTCATAAAACTCGACCTCATGAATTCGTTAAACCGGGTCCCAGCAGAACACGTCGGCGCTGACCTGCAGCGGTGTGAAAGAGCCCGACAGCGCCGGCATGCCGTGCTCGGCGATGGCCTGGGCGGTCCAGCCCTCGCCCTGCTGCACCGAGCGCACCGGGCGGTTCTGGCTCATCAGGAAGATTTCGTTGCGGCGCACGGTGAACACCTGGCCGTTCACTTCCTTGGCCTGGTCCGACAGCAGGTACACCGCCAGCGGGGCGTTCTTCTCCGGGGTCATCTGCTTCAGGCGCTCGACCCGGGCCTTTTCTTCCGGGGTGCTGTCGGGGATCGCGCTGGTCATCCGGCTCCAGGCGAACGGCGCCAGGCAATTGGAGCGCACGTTGAAGCGCTGCATGTCCAGCGCGATGGATTTGCTCAGTGCCACCATCCCCAGCTTGGCCGCCGAGTAGTTGGCCTGGCCGACGTTGCCGATCAGCGCCGAAGTGCTGACCATGTGCACGAAGGCCCCGCTGCTCTGTGCGCGAAAACGCTCGGCGGCGGCACGGCTGACGAAGAAGCTGCCGTTCAGGTGCACCTGGATCACTGACTGCCAATCCTCCACACTCATCTTGTGGAAGATCACGTCGCGGATGATGCCGGCGTTGTTCACAACGCCATCGATACGGCCAAAGCTGTCCATGGCGCAGGTGATGATGTTCTGCGCGCCATTCCAGTCGGCCACGCTGTCGGTGTTGATCACCGCGCGACCACCGAAGCCTTCGATCAGTTTCAACGTCTCCTGGGCCGGGGTGGACGAGCCGCCCTCGCCGCCCAGGGACACGCCCACGTCATTGATCACCACCGAGGCGCCGGCACGTGCCATTTCCACGGCGATGGCCCGGCCGATGCCGCCACCGGCACCGGTGACCACCACTACTTTGTTGTCGAGCATGTCGTTCTCTCCGTCGATCGGTTACAGGCCGAGCATCGCTTTGGCCAGGATGTTGCGCTGGATCTCCGAGCTGCCGCCGTAGATGGTCGCGGGGCGCGCCTGGAGGAACAGGCCGGTGGGGTTCAGGTTGCCGTTGCCCTCGATCGGCTCCAGATAGGCGGCGTATTCCCCGGCGATCTCCAGCATGTAGTCGGTGATGCGCTGGAATAGCTCGGTCTGGTGCACCTTGAGCAGCGACACGTCGGCGCCCAGGTTCTCGCCCCGGCGCAGGCGCTCGGCGAAGGTCTCGAACAGCAGCTTGTGGTCGTCCAGGTCCAGGCGCAGGCGGGTCAGGCGGTCGCGGAAACCCGGCTCGTCGTGAAGGCCCAAGTGCTCGCCGAGCACTTCCAGGCGGGTCAGGGCATTGGCCGACTGCTTGGGCGAGCCGAGGAAGATGCGCTCGAAGCCCAGCAGCGCCTTAGCCATGGTCCAGCCAGCATTCATTTCGCCAACCAGGTTGGCCTTGGGCACGCGCACATCGTCGAAGAACACCTCGCAGAGCTCGTCGTGCAGGTCCAGGTTGAGGACCGGCCGCACGGTCACGCCGGGGCTGTCCATCGGCACCAGCAGGAAGCTGATGCCCTCCTGCTTCTTCGCCGTCTTGTCGGTGCGCACCAGCAGGAAGATCCAGTCGGCGTCGGTGGCCAGGGTGGTCCAGATTTTCTGGCCGTTGACTACCCATTCGTCATCGTCGAGCACCGCTTCTGTGCGCAGGCTGGCCAGGTCGGAGCCAGCGTTGGGCTCGCTGTAGCCCTGGCACCAGATGTGCTCGCCGGAAAGGATGCGCGGCAGGAAGTACTGCTGTTGCTCGGGTGAGCCGTAGCGGATCAGCAGCGGGCCGAGCAACATGATGCCGTGGTCCGGGGTACGGGCCACGCCGTGGTTCTCGAATTCCTCGGTATAGATCAGCTGCTTGGCCGCCGACAGGCCCATGCCACCGAACTCACGGGGCCAGCCCGGGCAAAGCCAGCCGTGCTCGGAGAGGGTCATGTACCAGTCCTTGACCTCTTCCCAATGCAGGCGTTTGGGTAAGTCGCGCAGCGCTTCGGGAAAGTGCGCATGCAGGAATTCGCGTACGGCTTGGCGGAAGGCATCGTCGCTCAGGGCGTTGAAATCGGGCAGTTGTGGTGTGTCGCTCATGGTCGGGTCCTCAGGCGCTGGCCAGGCGTGGCATGCAGGCGTCGTAACGACGACGGTGCTGGTCGGATGAGCCGTACAGGTTGGCCAGGGTCATGGCTTTGCGCAGGTACAGGCCCACGTCGCACTCGTCGGTGTAGCCAATGGCGCCGTGCAACTGCACGGCCTGGCGGGTCACCAGCAAGGCGGCATCGGCGGCGCGGGCCTTGGCCCGGGAAACGGCCGCGCGGCGCTGGGTGGCCGGGGCGCCTGCGTCACAGGTAGCCGCCGCCGCGTCCAGGCTGGCGCGCCACAAGGCCAGTTGCAGCTTCAAGTCCACGGCGCGGTGCTGCAGGGCCTGGAAATTGCCGATGGTCTGGCCGAACTGCTTGCGGGTGCGCAGGTACTCCAGGGTCAGGGCGAAGGCCTGCTCGGCGGCGCCCAGCAGGTAGGCGGCGGTGCCCAGGGCGGCTTCGTCAAGGGCGTCGGCCAGGGCCTGGGCCTGCAGTGGCAAGGTTTCGGCCGGGGCGCTATCCAGCTGCAGGTGGCCGAAGTGGCCGCCGTCCTGAGTGGTGACGATTTCCAACTTCACGCCCGGGGCCTTGGCGTCCACCAGGGCCAGGCCATCGGGGGTGCTGACCAAAAAGCCGTCGGCGCTAGCGGCCATGGGGATGCACAGCTTGCGCCCCCTGACCTTGCCGTTGTGCAGTCGGGTGCCGCCTTCAGCGGCTTCGAGGCTGTCGATCTGCTCTTGCAAGGCTGGCAGCAGCAGGCGCTCACCGCTCAGTTGTGCAGTCAGTTGTTCACCATCGAGCAGGCGCGCCGCCAGCACCGCCGGTACGAAGGGCTCGGGCAGCAAGGCGGCGCCGAACACTTCCAGCAAGGCGCAGTACTCGGCCATGCCCAGGCCAATGCCGCCCTGAGCTTCGGGCAACGACAAGCCTAGCCAGCCGTTGTCGGCCATCTCGCGCCATACCGCGCCGTCGAACCCCGGCACTTGGTAGCGCACACCGCGCACCCGGGCCAGCTCGCTGGCCGGGGCGAACGCGACCGCGCTGTCGCGGATCATGCGGATGTTTTCCAAACGTTCTTCAGACGAATGCATCTCGGTCTCCTGATTGCCTGGCAGTCACCTGGCAACGTGTCGTCGGCAGCGAAGTCGTCACAGCCTTGAGAAGATATTTCGCCATATGAAATACCGTTTCAAGAGCCTACAGCCCGTTGACAGGGGTTTTCGGAAGGGCAGTTAGGCTTTGTTCCGAGCAATGGAACTAGCCGACCGTCTAGCGGCCAGAAACGACAACGCTTTGCTCTGGGCAAGGCGTTGAAAGATGCTACGCCCCTGTGCAGGAGCGGCCTTGCATCGCAAAGAGGCCACTCGTGCAGTAACCCCCGTCAGGCTGCGAACAGAGCGGTCAAGTCCGTCACCGGGGCTTTCAGCGGCAGCTCGCGCAAGGTTGCCAGCAAGGCCCGAGCGCGTTGCTCGCCAAGCACCTCGGCTGTCAGTTCCATGAACTTGGCATCTTGCTGCGCCTCGGACATAGGGTTCTCCAACGAACCGATAGGCTGTTCGACGAACAGATGTGTGCCATCACTCAGCGTCATGGTCAGGTCGGCCACGAACTTGCCGGGGTAGCGCTACTCGATCTCCGGCGACTCGCTGATGCGAATGCCTCGAGCCACCTCCAGCACGGGGGCCATATCGACCTTGCTAGCTAGATAGTCACGGTGCACGGCAAAGCCGTTGCCTTTGCCCGGGAGGGCGAAGACGATCAGCACTGGCAGGCTGAACTGCACCTGCTCGATGTTGGCCGGTGAGTAGGCATTGGCATTACCCACCACCGTGTTGAACGCCGGATGAATACGCGCATGCACCTCGCGGATACGCTCCAGTTGCCCTGCATAGGGCGTCAAGGGATCAATGTAGGCGTGTGTGCAATAACAGGCGCAGTAAGCCTTGAGCCAGACATTGCCGATTTCAAATGGCTGGTCCAAGCCGAAGCGCGCCTCGGCGCTTTCGCCCGGTCCACGCTGCACGAAGGTGCGCAAGAAGCCTTTGTTGCCGGACAGGAAGGCCCGCGGCCCGGTGATTCCCGCCGCAGCCATGCCAGGTAGCGGTACAACGCACGGCCTGCTGGCGCGGCGCTTCGCCGCCTGCGCAATCCATGGAGCAGCTCACGCCCTTGCCGCGGGGGATGCGCAGGATCTCCTCCACCGCGTCCACCTGGCTGCCGTCAATCACGTGCGCCGCGCCAAAGGCCTTGGCCGGGCAATGCGCTCGGCGCTGATATCCACGCCAATCACTTCGATACCCATGGCCGCCGCCAGCTGTACAGCCGACAACCCCACCGGTCCAAGGCCGAACACCGCCAGGGTGTCGCGGGCGCTGATGTCCAGGCGCAACAGCGCGCCATAGGCCGTGCCGGTGCCACAAGCGATGGCGCACCACCGGCGAATGAGATTTCCTCGCGCAGGTGTACCAGGCAGGACGCCGGGGTTTTCATGTAAGCGGCATGACTGCCGTGGGCGATGACCCCATGCACCGTGGCGCCGTGGTCACAGCGCTGGCTCCAGCTGGTGCGGCAGGAGTCACAGCACTTGCGACCTTCGTAATGGAACACCATCACCCGATCGCCAATCTTGAAACGCGTCGGGTCGCCCCCTCGCCTACGGCAACGATCTCGCCACAGGGCTCATGCCCACCGATGATTGGCTGGGTTTCGTCGATGCCACGCGAGGCCAGATCCTTGAACCCACCGAGCGGATGATCTGCAGCGAGTCATGTCGATAGAAATGCAAATCACTGCCGCACATGCCCGATGCACGCAGGCGGATCACGGCCTCGCCTGGCCCTAGGGTGGGGTCAGCGAAGTCGAGGATGTCCAGCTTGCGTTCGCCTCTGAATACAACGCCACGCATAGTGTGCTCCGGTAAACGCTCTTGTATTTTGTTCTGTTCAGAATACCCGGGCCGCCGTTACGGGGGCTTACATACGCAGCATTACAGCCTTGACTTGGGTATAGGCGTCGATCTATTTCTGGCCGAACTCGCGGCCCCAGCCGGACTGTTTGTATCCGCTAAACGGCATTGCCGGATCGGCCTCGCCATAGGTGTTGATCCATACGTGGGCCAAGTTTGGTGTCGGCAGCCAGGGGGTCACCGACCTTGAAGGTTGCGGCCAGACCTGCCACGCGCTCCTGCACTTCGTCATACACCGCGCGCTGGACGAACAGTCGCGTGCCGGCGGAGCACACCTGGCCGGAGTTGCCACAGCAGGTCTTGACTGCCCCTTGCACCGCCTTTTCGAGGTCGGGGTCGGCGAACACCACGTAGGCGCCTTGCCGCCAAGCTCCAGGGTGCCTTCTTGAGGTTGGAGGTAGATGCCTGGACGATCTGCTTGCCCACTGCTGTGGAGCCGGTGAAGGTGATCTTGTCCACGTTCTGGTGCAGCGACAGCGCGGCACCCGCGATATGGCCAAAGCCCGGAAGCATATTGATTAAGCCCGCTGGCAGGTCGGCTTCCTGGCGAAGGAGTACAGGTCACTGAACCAGAAACGTCCGTGATACCGGCGTGCGCCTTCGGTGTGGGTCATGCCGTCGAGCAGTACAGACTTTCTCATGACATGTTCTCTTGTTTGTCTTGTCGAACATCATTTCGGGCCGGTCGGCATATGCATGCGGCAGGTTCAGCGCGCGGGAGGTCATTGCAGCCCTGACGGGCGTTGCGGGCAAGCAACCAAGGTTGCCTGTCCTGTACTTCGGAATACTTTCGGCGACGCTGTTCGCCGGTCAGAACACATGCAGGTAGCGCAGGCGCAGCTGTTGGCTCATCTTGAAGCCGTTCTCCACGTCGAGGTCGCGGAACAGGCCGACCATGACCTGATCGACAGGGCTCAGCATGGTGCAGCCCTGAACATAGAAGCTGCGGAGCTTGACCTGGTCGCCCTGCAACTGGCCTTCGATCTCGGTCTCGCCACCTTGGTCCCCACGCCCAACTGAGAACCGCCACGGTTGTTGAACAGGTAGGTCGCCCTACCCTTGGCCTCGTACCAAGGGTGTTGACGTCGAGTGAGCTTGTCCGGGCCGTACTCGTCGTTCTTGCGGTAGAAGTCCGCTTCGAGCAGCACGTCCAGGTCGAAGTGCTGCCTCAGGCCTCGTTGGTAGCCCAACTGCAGGACCACTTTCCAACGGTTCTCTCCTGGATAAGAAAGTCCTCGTGGTCATATTCGCCCAGCGGCAGGTACAGCCAAGCGCCGACGGTCAGGTACTCGCGTCTTTCACGGTCGACATGCAGCCAGAACGGGATGCCGATGAAGGGGTCGCCCATCCCGGAAATGTGGTCCAGGCCCGCGACGTTATCCCGTGACATGTTCTGGTGGATCAGGATCAAGGACCGGTTGATGATGAACCAATCGCCACCTCGATCGGGTGGGCATAGCGTAGGATGGTGGTGGTGACATCGAGCTTGGCATGGTTGTCGATGATCTGGTTGTTCTTGTACATGTCGGAATTCTTCGAATTGATCATGTACAACGCCGTCAGGTCATACCCCGGCATGGGCGCGGCGAAATCGCCGATATCGGCACCCAGAGCAAGCGCTTTGGAGGTCGGCAAGAGCAGGCATAGCGGTACCAACAGCGTAACGAGTAGTTGGCGAAGTGCGTGCAGGGTTACCCCCGCACGTTCGGGCGACTGAGCATAGGAACATCTCCACTTTTTATTGTTGTTGTGAAGCGACGTACTCGAAGGGACAGATGGCCAGCCATTGCCAGCACTTTGTCGAAAGCATTGCCAATCAACGGCAGATGTCCGGGCAAGACAAGCGCGCCACGCGCACGGTTCCGTACAGTGAGAACAGCTCACGCAAAAGCGCTCCAAGTTCCTGCTACGCGCCACTGCTTGCTAAGATCGCGGCACGCCCTAGCCCTGATCTGGAATGCCTGTGAAGACGCCCACCAAGCCCTCGTTCAAACCCGTGGAAGCCGTTGCCCGTGCTCTGAAGGTGCTACGGGTGGTCAGTGAGGAGCGTCAGGCGACGGTGGCCTCGATCCACCGTAAGACCGGCCTGGACAAGGCCACAATCGTGCGCATGCTCGAGACCTTGCATCACGAAGGCTACGTGGCCAAGGAAACGGAGCGGGCACAGTACTCGGTCACCGCCCGTACCTTGCTGTTGAGCCAGGGCTACGAGAAATCACGCTGGATCGCAGGCGTCGCCGAGCCGAGCTTGGCGCGCTTTCGCAATAGCATTGGCTGGCCTTCGGACATCGCCGTGTTCGATGTCGACGCCATGGTGGTGCTGCAGACCTCGCGGGAGAGCGGCGGCCCCTTGTCGTTCAATCGCCGCCCAGGGTTCCGCTCACCAATGCTGGCCACCTCGATCGGCATCGCCTACCTGGCGTTCTGCCCAACGGATGAATGCCAGCGGATCATCAGGCAACTGGCGGCAGTGGATGAACCTTGGAACCAGTTGGCCCGTGAACCCGAGCGGCTGAATGCGCTGCTCGAACGCACGCGTAAAGACGGGTTCGCGGTGATGAATGATGACTACAGCGAACAGGTGTTCGCCGGTAATGTTTGGGCCATGGGCGTGCCGGTGGTGCACAAAGGTGAGCTGTTCGCAGCCTTGAATGTGATGATGCTCAAGAAAGCGCTGATCCTCTCCGAGGCGCGCAAGCAGATCTTGGCGCCGCTACGGCAAGTGGCTGACGACATTGCCACACAGCTGGCCGCGGCAAGGGATTGATATCGTTTGGGGCTGCGCAGCAGCCCCGTTCATCCGAACTCAGACCGTGCCTTTTGCTCGCAGTGCCTCGATCTGCCCCGGCGAGAATCCAAACTCGCGCAGGACTTCCTCTGTATGCTCGCCACTGAGCGGCGCATGTTTGCGAATCGCCAGCGGTGTACGCGACAGGCTCACGGGCGCAGCTACATAAGGCACTTCAGGCTCAACCCCCGGGTGCCTCAAACGTACGAACGCCCCGCTCTCGGCAATAGCTGGGTCACTGTTGACCTCCGCGGGCGAATACACAGGCCCCGCAGGAATCTTTGCCTGGTTCAGTTCCTCCAATGCCTGATCTCGGGAGCGCTCCGCGCACCACTCGCTCATCAACCCGGACAACACCTCTCCATGCTGCCCACGCAGCTCATCGTCGGCAAAGCGTGAGTCATCGAGCAGTTCAGGTTGACCGACGATCTTCGCCCAGCGGCGGAACATGGCCGGGCCAATGACCTGAACGATGATCCAGCCACCACGGGTGCGGAAGATGTCCGATGGCCCGTAGCTCTGGCTGCGGTTACCGGTGGCCTGGCGTTGCAGGCCCAGTACCCGCTCCTCGATCAGGTAGCCACTCGAGAAGTTTAAGGCTGTCTGCAAGAGCGAAGCCCCCACCTGCTGGCCCTGGCCACTGCGCTCACGCTCATAGAGCGCGGCCACCGCTCCCAGAGCGCATGCGATACCGGTGCAGTAATCCACTACCGGCAACATCGACTTGATTGGCTGGTCCGGATAACCCGACAAGTACACCCCGCCACTCATGACCTGGCCCACACCGTCAAAGCCAATCTTATCGCGCAGCAGCGGGCTGTCGCCGAACGCCGAGGGTGCAACCAGCACGACGTCCGGCTTGATCGCCTTGAGTGTTTCATAGTCGAGCCCCAGGTTGGCCAGGGTCGGCGCCGGCATGTTGGCGATCACCACATCGGCCTCGGCCACCAGACGCCGTACGATCGCGCGGCCCTCCTCGCTGGCGATCTCCAGAGTGAGCGAGCGCTTGTTGCGGTTGGACTGCAGAAACACCGCACCATCACCCTGCTCGGTGACCGGCATGACGAAGCGGTCCTCGCTGCCACCGACCCGGTCGATGCGGATCACGTCCGCGCCCATGTCGGCCAGCAGCGCACCACAGAACGGCCCCGCGATATAGCGCCCGAAGTCGAGCACCCTGATTCCAGCTAACACTTGCGCCATAGAAGTCTCTCTTGTGCTTCATTGAATGGCCGGCCTTTAGAATGGGCCTTCCAGATCCTGCAGCAGGTGTTCGAGCTCCGGGGCAGCCTCCATCAAGGCCTTGCCCACAGTACTACGCACCCTCTCGAAATCCACCCCGAGTACGGCCGCGCCGCAATTCAGGCCCATGACCGTGCCCTGACGCCCTACTCTGATCGGGCAACCGATCCCATAGGTATCGCGCTGGTAGCCGCCGACCACCAGACAGCAGCCGCTGTCAGCCATGTGGGAAAAACTGGTACCCATGGCCTCACGGACCTTGGCAAAGCCTGCTCCCATGCGCTGCGCCATGCGGGCGATCAAGGCTTCACGCTCCTCTACCGGCAAGCCCCACAGGTAGCCATGACCAATCGCCGTGCTCGCCATTGGCAGCATCGAGCCCACACCCAGACGCAAGGTGGAGATGTTGCGGCCCGAGCAATAGGTGACGTAGAGCATCTCCAGCTGATCCGGCATGGCCAGGGCTACCGAGACGTTGAGTCGGTCCGCCAGTGCCTGCATGAACGGCTGGGCTCGCTGCACCAGGGGGCTGGACTCCAGCAACGCCTGGCCGATCCCAAGCGGCCCTGTACTCAGTTCGAACTGGCGACCGCCGCTGGCGTGCTGCAAGAAGCCGGAGAACATCAAGGTCGTGGTCAGTCGCGAGACGGTCGATTTGGGCAAACCGGTACGTGCGACGATCTCGGCGTTCGACAGCGGCGCCCGCTCGCCACGGAACGCGCGCAACACCTGAAGCCCACGGCTGACGGTAAGCAGTGCATCGGCACTATCGTGATCGCTGGTCATGGCCGAGCTCCGTTAGAGGTCACCGCTGGAGTCGTCCAGCGAGCGTTTGATCTGGTTGGCCAGCGCCAAAAGTTGTGGGCCCAGCTCCCGCGCCACCCGCGCCTTGGTCATCTGCCCCAGCGACCCCAGGCAAGTCAGGACGAACAGGCCGCGCCCGGGCAAACTCAGCGGTACCGAGATGATCCCCAGGTCGCGCTCCCACTTGCTCAGCGAGTAGCAAAAACCCATCGCACGCAATTGACGGATTGCCTCGCTGAGGTTCGGCTCCGGTTCTGTCCAGCCTTCGGGCATGCGTCGAGCGATATTTTCCAGCAAGTAGGCACGTTCCAACGGCGGCAGAGAGGCCAGCAAAGTCACGCCCATCTGCGTCGAGGAGATGGCGATACGCGTGCCGACGTTCAGACCGTTGCGCCGGAAGCTGCCGTTGCCGGTACAACTCTCCAGGGCGATCAGGTCCAGGCGGTCACGCATGGCCAGCAATACCGTGACGTTGTTGGCACAGGCGAAACGCACCAGGTCCTCACGCACCAGGCGTTGCACGTCGGAGTGCGAGGTGGCGGCATATCCCAGCGACAACACGGCTGCGGCCAGTCGATACTGACGCAGGCTGGCGTTGTAGTTGAGAAAACCCAACGATACTAGCGAGCGCAGGAAGCGACTGACCGTGGAGGCCGGCATCCCGGTACGGTCGGCGATGTCCTTGTTGCCCAACCAGCCGTCATGGGCACTGAAGGCCGAGAGCACCTCCAGCGCCCGCACCACCGGCATGACCATGCCCGACCTCGGCAACTGGGGTTCGCGCAGGCTGAGCAATGCTTCATGGTGCAGCCCGCCGCTCATGGGTTCGGCCTTGGTCATGACGGCAACCTCCCTACACGTCGGTGTTGTCCGGGAATTTCGGCGCACGCTTCTCCCGATAGGCCCGCACGCCCTCCTTCACTTCCTCGCCACCAAAGCCAAGCATCTCCAGAGCCAGCGAGGCATCGAAGATCGGCCCGGCCTGGCGCAGCCAGTTGTTGAGCGAGTATTTGGTCCAGCGGATCGCCGACTGGGCACCCTCGGCCAGGCGTGTGGCCACCTCCAGGGCGCGGGCCTGCAACTGTTCGCCATCGACGCAGAGCGACACCAGGCCAATACGCTCGGCCTCCTCGCCATTGAGCGATTCGCACAGCAGCAAGTGATACTTGGCCTTGGCCATACCGCACAGCAGTGGCCAGACAATCGCAGCGTGATCGCCAGCGGCCACGCCCAGACGGGTGTGACCATCTACGATCTTCGCGTCTTTCGCCGCGATGGAGATGTCGGCGAGCAAGGCAGCCACCAGTCCGGCACCCACAGCCGGGCCATGGATCGCCGAAACGATAGGTTTGTTGCAGTTGATGATGTTGTAGACCAGGTCCTTGGACTCGCGCCACACGCGGCAGCGGTATTCGAACGAATCGATCATGCCCTCGACGATCTGGAAATCCCCGCCGGCAGAGAACGCCTTGCCGGCGCCGCAGATGATCACCGTATTGACGCTGTCGTCAGCCTCGATATCGCGCCATACCCGGGTCAGCTCGGCATGCCCGGCTTCGTCCAGAGCATTCAGGCGTTCCGGGCGGTTGAGCGTGATGCGCAGCACCCGAGGCGCCGGGCGGTCGAATGCCAGGCGTTGATAGTCGCAATAGTCGATCTGTTTGTGCATTGTGGTGTTCCTTTTTATCAGCTTGTAGGCGACTAGGCCTGGATGGCCTGGCGGATTAGATCCAGGGCTGCCGGGTTGTCCAGCGACGAGGTATCCCCCAGCGGCATGCCGTTGCAGAGGTTGCGAATGACCCTTCGCATCACCTTGGAGCTGCGAGTCTTGGGCAGCAGACTAACGAAATAGGCCGCCGCAGGCACAAAGGGTTTGCCCATGCGCGCTTGCACGTGGGCAGCAATGCGCTGCCGCAGCGCAGCCTGGTCGCCCGAGGCACCGGGTGCAATCAAGAACACCACCAGCTTCTGGCCTTTGCTGTCGTCCTTTACGCCGACCGCAGCAGCTTCGCTGATCTCATCGAGCTCCAGCAGCACTTCTTCGATTTCCGCTGGCCCGACACGCTTGCCGGCCAGCTTGATGGTGTCGTCGGAGCGGCCCAGCATGTAGAAGCTACCGTCCTTGAGCATGGCCAGGTCGCCATGAACCCAAAGACCGGGGAGGGTGCGCCAGTACGAGTCCAGATAACGCTCATCGTCCTGCCAGAAGGACTGGGTCATGCCCACGAACGGTCGGCGAACGACCAGCTCGCCCGGCTCGCCTGCCACTGCCTGCCCCGCGCTGTCCGCGACGGTGACATCTACCCCGGGCGAGGCGGTGTTGAAGCCTGAGGGGCTGATCGGGCGGATCACCACACTCGACAGCAGCGCACCGGAAACCTCGGTACCGCCGGTGTAGTTGATGACCGGACTGCGGCCTCTGCCGAAGTGCGCCTGGAACCAACAGAAATGCTCGGGGTCGATGCCCTCGCCTGCCGTGATCAGTAGGCGTACCGAAGAAGTATCGGCAGCACAGGCCACGGCCTCGTTGACCGCCAGGCCACGGATCAGGGTCGGTGCCGAGCCGAAATGTGTCACCCGATGGGTTTCGATCAGCCGGCCCATGCGCGACCAGTCGGGAAAATCCGGCGCACCGTCATAGCAAACCAGGGTCGCGCCACGCATCAGGGCACTGCACAACACCAGGGAGCCGGCGATCCAGCCCATGTCGGCAGGCCAGCAGAACACATCACCGGGTTTGACGTTGAAGTGGATCGCAGCGTCGTGGGCAATCTTCAAAGCAAAGCCGCCGTGCACATGCACCGTGCCTTTGGGCTTGCCGGTGGTGCCGGAGGTGTAGACGATCATGAACGGATCATTGGGCGACATGCTCGCAGCCGCTTTTTCCAGCCCTCGCCCCTGCACCAGAACCTGCATCCAGTCACGGCTGCCGTCGACCACCGGCGCTACGCCATCGACATCATGGACCACCAGGATTTCCAAGATGGGCAGCTCTGTGCGAGCAGCTTGCACCAGCGCCAGTGTATCCACCCGCTTGCCGCGCCGATCGAAACCGGCACTGGCGATCAGCGCCTTGGCCGAGCAGGCGGAAAGCCGTGATTTGATGGCATCGACACCAAAGCCACTGAACAAGGGCACGGCAATGGCGCCCATGTAGGCGATAGCCAGTAGGGTGACAGTGGCTTCTAGGCCGTTGGACATCAACAGACCAATACGATCCCCACGCTTGAGGCCGTTGGCCTCCAGGCCTGCGGCGAAGGCGCGGACCTGCCCTGCGAGCTCTGCGTAAGTGGCACGGTTCACTTGGCCATTCTCACGTTCGGCAATCACTGCAGGCACGGCACCTTGACGCTCGCCCATGGCAAGGATGGACTGCACCCAGTTCAGTCGTCCGCCCGGGAACCAACTAGGGAACTCCCTGCCGCGACTGTCGTCCAGGTAGCCCTCGAACGGCTTTTCCCAGGCAATACCACAGTAGTTCGAGACCATCCGCCAGTAAGCGAGCGGGTCAGCCAGGGCGCGAGCCTGGAATTGCTCGTAGTCCGGAGTACCGAGTCGGTGCATCATTTCGGTCACGTTGGCGCTGGCGATGTCTTCAGCGCTTGGTTGCCATACCGAGGGCGAGCTGTCGTTCATGTTGCGTCACATCTCCAGTCGATTTCGGTGGCCCGGTGAGGGTGCCACTCGGATTTTGTTTTCAGATCTGGTCGTTTATTCATTAACCGCCCAGGAAGCGGTAGCGTCAAAGCAAGTGGTCGGATTGTTCCGTACTTCGGAATATCAGGGCTGTTGCCACGATGCCCGCCCGTGACTGATCACCAACACCTCACGTTCCACTACCCAGACACGGAAGGCGCCGTCGCGCCAGATTTCGCAACGCAAGGTTTCCCCGGGGTAGACCGGCGCAGCGAAGCGCAAGGACATTTCTCGCAGACGCCCTCCCTGGTAGTCGCACAGGCTGCGTACCAACGCATGACACACCACCCCGAAGGAGCACAACCCATGCAGAATCGGGCGTGGGAAGCCGGCCTTGGCGGCCACCTGTGGATCGGCGTGCAACGGGTTGTGGTCGCCATTCATGCGGTAATACAGCGCTTGCTCGGGGCGGGTTGGCAGATCGACGACGAATGCCGGCTCACCTTCAGGGTGCGGCAGACTGGGGCCTCGTGCCACATCTCCCCCTCCAAATCCCCCGCCGCCGCGAATGAAGGTGGTGTTCACAGTGGAAGCGATCAGCTCGCCATTGGCCGCGTTCTTGAGTGTTTTGCGCGTATAGAGCAGCGCGCCCTGCCCCGGCCCCTTGTCCACGAGGCCATCGATGACTGTTTCACTGGTCAGGTCAGTGTCCACCGGCAATGGCTGATGCAGGGTGAGCGCCTGCTCGCCATGCACCACTTGAGTGGCATCGACGCCAGACCGTGGATCACCCAGCCAGAACCCAGGGTGCGCCAGTACCAAGGCCATGGACGGCAATACCGATATCGCCTGCGTATAGTCGACATAGCGCAACTGGCGCTCATCCTCAGGATCTTGTCCCAGACCTACCGACAGCGCATAGAACGCAGCCTCACGTGCGGCCAGGCGCTGGCGCACGCTCGGGATCGGGTAGCTGAGCAACTGGTCGGCATCGATGGGCATCGCGCCCTCCTGTCTTGATCTTGTGGCAAATGCGTGGTTTCAACATGCGAAATCTTGTTTCAAATTATCGTCAGGGCATTTCCCACCCCGGCACAACCGCCAGAGAGGGTGCGTTCCGAAGAGCGGAATGACCTTTTGACCGAATCCCGCCACTTGTTGCGCCAGGCGGAACAATGACGTTTCGCACATTGAAATATCGTTTCGCATTTTCAATGATCCCGACACAGGCGGCGGCGCTGCGGCAACGCCCCGCTTCCCAACATTCGCCGCTCAGCCCTGTCAGGAGAAATCGAAAGTGGAACGCGAATATATGGAATTCGACGTGGTCATCGTCGGTGCCGGCCCGGGAGGCCTGTCCGCCGCCTGCCGCCTGAAGAAGAAGGCCGCCGAAGCCGGTAGCGAGATCAGCGTCTGCGTGGTGGAAAAAGGCTCCGAAGTAGGCGCTCATATTCTCTCCGGCGCGGTGTTCGAACCCCGCGCCCTGAACGAGCTGTTCCCCGACTGGAAGGAACTCGGCGCGCCGCTCAACACCGAAGTGAAGCGCGACGATATCTATGTGCTCAAGGACGCCGGCAGCTCGACCAAGGTCCCGGACCTGTTCGTGCCCAAGACCATGCACAACCACGGTAACTACATCATTTCCCTGGGCAACCTGTGCCGCTGGCTGGCCCAGCAGGCCGAGAACCTGGGTGTGGAAATCTACCCGGGCTTCGCCGCCCAGGAAGCGCTGTTCGACGAAAACGGCGTGGTCCGCGGCATTGTCACCGGCGACCTGGGTGTCGACCGTGAAGGCAACCCGAAGGACGGCCTGTATACCCCAGGCATGGAACTGCGTGCCAAGTACACCCTGTTCGCCGAAGGCTGCCGCGGCCATATCGGCAAGCAGCTGATCAAGCGCTTCAACCTCGACAGCGAATCCGACGTCCAGCACTACGGCATCGGCCTGAAGGAAATCTGGGAAATCGACCCGGCCAAGCATGAGCAGGGCCTGGTGGTGCACACCGCCGGCTGGCCGCTGGACGTGGTGGCCAAGGACAACACCGGTGGCTCGTTCCTTTACCACCTGGAAAACAACCAGGTGGTGGTCGGCCTGATCGTCGACCTGTCCTACGCCAACCCGTACCTGTCGCCATTCGACGAATTCCAGCGCCTCAAGCACCACCCGGTGATGAGCCAGTACCTCGAAGGCGGCAAGCGCATCAGCTACGGTGCCCGGGCCATCTGCAAAGGCGGCCTGAACTCGCTGCCGAAAATGGTCTTCAACGGCGGCGCGCTGATCGGTTGCGATCTCGGCACCCTGAACTTCTCCAAGATCAAGGGCAGCCACACCGCCATGAAGTCCGGCATGCTCGCCGCTGAAGCGGTGGCCGAGGCCCTGGCGGCCGGCCGCGAGGGTGGTGACCAGCTCGACGGTTATGTCAGCGCGTTCAAGGCCAGCTGGCTGTACGAGGAACTGTTCGCCAGCCGCAACTTCGGCCCGGCCATGCACAAGTTCGGCCCCCTGCTGGGCGCAGCCTTCAACTATGTCGACCAGAACTGGTTCGGCGGCAAGCTGCCATTCACCCTGCACGACACCAAGCCGGACTATGCCTGCCTCAAGCTTGCGTCAGAGTCGAAAAAAATCGACTACCCGAAACCGGACGGCAAGCTCAGCTTCGACAAGCTCAGCTCGGTATTCCTCTCCAGCACCAACCACGAAGAGGAACAACCTTGCCACCTGAAGCTGGCCGACCCGAACGTGCCAACCGCCAGCAACCTGCCGCTGTACGACGAACCGGCCCAGCGTTACTGCCCGGCCGGCGTATACGAGGTGGTCACCCAGGAAGACGGCGCCAAACGCTTCCAGATCAACGCGCAGAACTGCGTGCACTGCAAGACCTGCGACATCAAGGACCCGGCCCAGAACATCACCTGGGTTACCCCTGAAGGCGCAGGCGGGCCCACCTATCCAAACATGTGAGAAAACGGCCGTTTCACCTGCGTGCCAATCATCGATGAGCACGCTGGCGGGCAACCTGCTCTGCGGTCACCACGCCAGCCTTGATCAGATTGGGCAGAGCATCGCCACTGACCACCACCACGTCATAACCGGTACGGCCGGCCATGAGCTTGCTTTGCATTACATCGACGCTGTCGAAGGTATCCAGCACCAAGGAATTACCAGAGTCTCGCCCAAATGCTTTGGGTGTTTCCGGCTCGATGAAGTCGTACCAATTGTAGAGGTGCACACTAGAAGTCGCCGCTGTGGCGACGCTACCCATTATTCCCAGCAGCAGGGCCAGGCCAAGTTTCACTGACTTCGATTGCATGAATACGCTCCTGGCGGGTCGTCAGCATCGGGACGACGACCGGCACGTGCAGGGTTCTTGTTGTTGGATGATTGATCGGTGCTGCCTAGGGAGTCAGCAACGAGCGGCGACCATCGGGATGGTCTGTTCGGCGTGGTGGATATGAAGGGCTAGCGCTCAAGACTCCAATTCGATCAATCCAGGCACAGGCTTGCGAAATCCCATCGTGATCCACATCAGGTACAACCCACCAAATACCAGCCAGCCTGCACCCACCACGATCACCGCGGTACTCAAAAGCGAAAGCAGATAGAGGTTCACACCAATGGCCAACATCGGAAACACTACGAAACTGCTTACACTCAACCGCTGCATATGCCGCTCGCGCATGTAGTAGCCAATCACGCAGGAGTTGACTGCAGCAAAGGCTAGGAAGGCACCGAAATTGATGAGCGAAGTGGCCGAACCGACATCCGCGAAAATGCCGACCAAACCCACGCCTGCGATCAGCAGGAGGTTGACCTTCGGTGTCTGGCTCGGGCCCTGTAAACGCGCGAAGTAACGTCGAGGCAGCACGTCCTCACGCCCCATGAAATACAGCAAGCGGCTGGCACTGACCTGCACAGCCAGGCATGAAGCAAAGCCACCAATGATCCCGCCCAGGTTGATGAAGTCAGCAAAGAACTGCCCGCCTACGGCAATCGACATCGAATAGGTGGCAGTTTCCGGATCATCGAATAGGCCGCCGGGATGGCTCAGTTGTAGAATGTAGGCCACCGCTGTGAACAACAGTCCTCCCAGACAAACCACCAGGATCACCGCACGTGGGATATCGCGCTGCGGTTGCTCGGCTTCTTCGGCGAGGGTGGTCACCGCGTCGAACCCCAGGAAGGAGTAGGCCGCGATCGCGGCCGCAGCGGTCAACCCGGCAAGGCTGCTGTCAGTATTCCACACCGCCTGGGTGAAGCCCACCTGCGGCTGGCCCGCCAAGTATTTCAGGCAGTAGCCCACGAACAACAGCACCAGCATCACACTCAGCGCGGTGAGCAGCTTGTTCAACCTGTCGGTCAGCGCCATGCCACTGACATTCACCGCCGTGGTCAGGCCGATGTTGATCAGTAGCCAGCCCCAGGTTGGCACCATCGGGAACTGCGCGTTGAGGAACACCGATTGCAGCAGCCAAGCCACCATAGGCATGAACAGGTACGCCAGCAGCACTGTCCAGCCGACTAAGAACCCACAGCTGGGGCCTAGCAGGCGCTTGGCGTAGTAGTAGGCCGAACCTGACACCGGGAACAGCCGCGAGAGTTTGGCGTAGCTTAGCGCCGACAGCAGCATCGCCCCTGTGGCCAGCAGGAAGGCCGTGGGCGCGATGCCTTGACTGCTTTCGGCAATCACGCCGAAGATCACCATCACCAGACTTGGGCACATATACGCGAGGCCAAAAACCACCAGCGAGGTGAGCGACAATTTGAAGGGTATGGAAATCGGCTCAGGCATCGGCGGCCTCCCCGCTTGCAGTAATGCGGCCAGGGGCCTGGTCAGAAATGGAATGGGCCATCGGTCATCCTCTCTTGTGTTCTTGTCGGAGGCTGAGAACGGGCTCCCGGAGCGTGAGCAACGGAAGGCATGGGCTGCGCGCGCAAGGGCGTCAGCCACTCAAGTATGCGGATCCGTGCGCCAATTCCTATAACGCCGAATGATTAACCCTAGGGTTATCAAGGGGTGAGACGCAGGCTCCTGAGGTCCCCGCCAGCCAGGAACAACAACGAGAAAAGTTCGCTCTGGGAGTTCACGTCCAGCTTGCGATAGACATTGCGTCTATGAACCTTCACCGTCTCCACAGAGAGCTTGAGCTTAGCCGCCGCCTCTTTGTTGGAGTGCCCGGAAAGAATCAGCCGTACCACGTCCAACTCTCGTGCGGTGAGCACCGACTCCAACTGCTGGCGCGCCTCGTCGCGACCATGAGTGCAATCCAGCGCCGATTTCGCAGGCGCCCGCTCCGGCAGGCCCTCGAAGTGCAGGCGTTGACGCATCAGGCCGATCAGCCAGGGCCGCACCAGCTCCAGCACGGCAAGCTGTTCGGCGTTGAAACGCCGACAAGCGCCCAGCGACAGGCACAGCGTTCGCCCCTCTCCCACCGTAGCGTTGAACTGCACCTCGTCGGCGACTACGTTGTGGGTGAAATACAGGCGGTAGTAGTCGGTCTGGTGGAAGTGCTCCGGGGCGATGTCGGCCAGCCGCACCAGAGCGGTCACGGGATGCTCACGACTGTTGAGGTAGAACGGGTCCAGCAGGTACAGGCCATTGGCATACTCGCTTACCAGTGGATCGACGCCCTCCCGGCCGTAGGGGCTCTGATCGAAGATCAGCGGTTTGTCGTGGCTGAACAGCAAGGCGACCCAGGAGTCCACCTCGACGAAGTCGCCCACTAGCGTTGCCAGCGTGCGCCAGAAACTGGGCCGATCGAGGTGCTCAATGCATTGGCCGATGCCCTGATGCCATGAAAGATCCTGCAAACTCAGGCCCATGCCTACCCCCTGGGTTAACCACTCAGCGTGATTGTTTTAATAGTCGTTGTTTTCATACTTGCATCACCTTTTACAAAAGTCACCCGACCACAATCGGTCGGACACTATAAGATGGATGGCCCATGAAGATCGAAGTGGTACAAACAACGACACGCGATGGCGACACGCCCTACAACCTCAAGTGCATCCTGGAGGCGATTGGCCAGTGTGCACCGGACACCGACATCGTGCTGTTCCCCGAGTCGCACCTGACCGGCTTCCTCAGCCAGGAGGACGTGGGCATGCTATCCGAGGCCATTGAGGGCGAGGCCGTGCAGACGGTGGTCGAAGCGGCACGCCGGAACAATGTGGCGGTGGTGCTGGGTCTTTATGAAAATGCCAACGGCACTTTCTACAACACCACGCTGCTTATCGCGCCGGAGGGCATCTTGCTCACCTATCGCAAGACCCACCTGTGGGTGCCGGAGCATGGCATCGTGGTACCGGGGGATCGCTTCGCGACCGTGCAATGGCGAGGCGTGCGCATCGGCCTGCTGATCTGCTATGACAGTGAATTCCCAGAGACCGCGCGGGCGCTGACGGCTCTCGATGCGCAGGTGGTGCTGATCACCGACGGCCTGTCCGAACCGGAGGACAACGTACACCGCGTGTCAGTGATGGCGCGGGCGATGGAGAACCAGATCTTCGCGGTGGTATCCAACCGCGTGGGCAAGGGGCCTGACGGTTGCGTATTTGTCGGCCACAGCCTGGGTGTGGACCCCTTTGGCAAGACCCTGTTCGAGGCAGGCAGGGGTGAGTCACGTCACACCGTGACCCTGGACCTGTCGCAGATCGATAGGGCCCGAGCCTTCCACGACTACAGAGCGAACCAGCGCGTTGCGTTGCCTGGGGAGCGGGTCGAGCATGCCAATGGCCTACGGGAATTGATCATCAGCTGAGGCCGTCTTAGACACCGTGCTTGTTATCACGCATTGGACGCGACAATCTGTGTACTTTCATGTCTAGGCCCTTGGCCAGGCTTCGGACGTCGCGTCCATCCCTTGGGCAACCGAGCTGAAGTGGGGCGCCAAAGCGCGGAAAATCACGCCGAACTTCTGGAACTGATCGCGGCACACCCAAGCATGATCAGCGAGAATGCGAGAACCATCGGCGCAACTCCGAATGTGTGAACCAGTGCGCCCAAGGCCAAGGGAAAAATTGTCTGTAGGCAGTTATTAACGGTCATGGACAACCCCACCGACTCATTGACCCGCTCTGCCGGTGCAGTGTCGTAAATCATTGCCAAGGAGACAGGCACACCAACGCCCAATGGCATTCCGAGGAGTAGGCTCAGAGCGCTCAGGGTGACGACCTGATGGGCGAACGGTATCACCGCGTAAATGGCAGCGCCGAGAATCATTGCCACCACCAACGTCGGGCGTGGTCTGGCATACCGGGTCAGAACGGGTGTGAAGAACCTGGAGATGAATGCGCCACCGGCAAACGCGCCGAGCAACCAACCGGCTTCAATGGGCGAGATGCCATTGGCAACCGCGTGCAGTGATATCACAAATGGGAAAATGGTCTGTGCGGCGAAGAAGAGGCTGCTCACCAGTATCCAAACCATCAGGCCAGGCACACGCAACAACGGATAGATGCCCTGACGGGCCACTCTCTCCACGGGCCCACGACGCTCGTGCCTGAAATGATGCTGACGAAGACTGATCGCGAGAATCGACAGTACGGAAAATCCTCCAAGCAAAGTGATTGCAGCGACCGAACCATGATGCTGGTACATCGCCCCTGCCGACACTGGAGCCACCAGCTGGAATAGCGAATAACTGAGGATCAAGTACCCCAGATATCGAGGGCGTTGCGCTTCTGTCGCAATCGAGCCGACAGCACGGGTGGCAGCCATGTGGGTCAACACCGCGCCTGCCCCTACGAGACCTGCAACGACCACAAGCGCGTAGTAACTCGGGAATACCCAGAACGTCAACGTTGCACCAACGATGAGCAGTGCGGCGCTCATGATCGGCATCAAGGTTCCCGCACGGTCCAGCCAGCGCCCGAATGACACGCTAAAGACCATGGGGACAGCGGTGAACGCCGCAGCAATGACGCCCACAAGCGTAGCGCTTGCGCCCAGCGAGAGTGCGATCAAAGGTACTATCAGTCGCGCCGAGCCCAGCGCAGAAATATTCAGCCCTGCAATCGCCAAGGTACCCATGAAACTCAACCTGTCACGGATGCTCATCCGGTCTGGTCGATACTGCTGGATCTGCCCCATAATACTTCGCTCCACTCCAATCCCGTCGAACCAGACAGCAGCACTGCATTGCGGGGACGGGGGCGGCATCTCGCCTCAAATCCCAGCCCCGTCGATATGGCACTGGGGCACGTGATGCCTGGTTATTATTGTTGGATGGTTAGCGATCGCAGCGATCGATCCAACTGGCAATGCATGAAGTGCCGCTTCCCAAGCGATGAATTGCCCTTAAGTCCTCGTAAGAGCGCGCCCTTCACCGAGGAGCGTGCAGCGCAGGAAGTAACGATCCATTCATTTCGAAACGAAAGGTTTGAAGAGGTACCCGCCTTCTTCAGTTGAGCAAATTTGACCGAACGAAGGTGTGCTGAAGTGAATCCCCGCAAGCAATGTCGGCGTGTCAGCGCATGTCGAGAGCAGCGTCTCCCTTGTCATAGTGGACTGACGCTGGTCATGATCACTCACGGTAGCCCAATGCGGCCTTGCGACTTGGCACGGGTGGTGAAACGCATCACCTGCAATGATGATATCGCCACAGCCGCTATCGATCATGACGGCGATATGCGAGTGAGTATGCCCGGGGGTCGCCAGGATGGAGATGCCGTCACCCAGCTCACACGGTGCATCGACGAGGTTCACCAGCCCAGCCTCGACCACCGGGTGGATGGACTCGCCAAACGAGACAGAATGCATGTCTTGCGGGCTCTGCTGAGCAGCCTCTAGCCAATATTCATACTCACCCCGGGCAAAATGGTACTTGGCATTAGGGAAAGTAGGCAGCCACCGGCCCTCGTGTAGATAGGTGTTCCAACCCACATGGTCGATATGCAGGTGGGTACACAAGACATCGGTCACTTCGCCACGATCGATATCGGCGCGATCCAGCGCTTCGAGAAAACCGGTATCCATATGCTCCCACTCAGCGACCTCCGTGACGGTCTTGTCATTGCCGATGCAGGTATCCACGACCAGCGTGCGCCCATTCAACCTGACGATGAAACATTGAGAGAGCGCATTCAATGAAAAGTCGGCATTACGATAGGGAGGCTTCAACCATTCGATTGCCCGAATATTGTCAGGCGTCGTATCAGGTAGGAGCCAAGCCAGTTGCGGGCCTATTTCCAACTCGATGACCTGGAGGATTTCAGCAGCACCTATCTGCGTACGCACTACCTCTAATTTCATGACACATCCCCTTCAATGGGCCATTTCCGATGTTCAATGTTAGTGCTTTTGCAGTGGCGAAAGACGACACGCCTGACGATCCAGCGCCAGGCGTGCGACGATGAAGAGCTCAGGCCAGGACGATGGTTTTGGACTCCATGAAGGCCAACAAGCCCTCTACCCCGCCCTCACGACCAATTCCAGACTGCTTGAACCCGCCGAAGCCGATCGAAAAATCAGTGCGGGGCCCATTGTGCCCCACAGTACCGGAGCGAAGCTGGCGTGCCACCTGCAACGCCTTTTCACGATCGTTGGTAAAGACCGCAGCATTAAGTCCGAACGGTGTGTCGTTCGCCATGCGAATGGCATCCGCCTCGCTGTCGGCGGGAATGACACACAGCACCGGCCCGAAAATCTCTTCCTGGGCAATGGCGGAGCGATTGTCGACGTTGGCAAAGACCGTAGGCTCGTAGAAGAACCCTTTTTTCGGGTTTTCAGGGCGCTTTCCTCCCGTCACCAGCGTAGCCCCCTCGGCAATACCTTTTGCCACATAACGTTCCACGGTTTCCCGCTGACGCCCGCTGGCGAGCGGGCCGGAGGTCGTATCGTCGGCAAACGGGTCGCCGACGACAATCTTGCGCGCGATGTTCGCCAGCGCCTCGACCATCTGGTCGTGCTTGGCCCGTGGAACGATGACCCTGGTCAGGCTATGGCAGATCTGGCCGGTGTTATAGCCAAAGTAGGAGTTACCCAAAGTGGCGGCGGCCGTTTCGATGTCATAGTCGTCAAGCACCACGGCCGGCGACTTGCCGCCCAGCTCCAGCGTTACGCGGGCGACGCGATCCCCGGCGATGGAGGCGATCCTGCGGCCTGCCCCGGTCGACCCGGTGAAAGTGATCTTGTCCACGCCCGGATGGCGAACCAACTCCTCGGACACATCCCGGTCCGCCGTCACGACGTTGATGACGCCAGAAGGCAACCCGATTTCCTCGCAGATCTGCGCCAGCAGGTACGCCGAACATGGCGCTTCGGGCGGTGATTTGATGACCATCGTGCACCCGGCCAGCAGCGCCGGCGCGGTCTTGTAGGCCATCAACCCCGCAGGACCATTCCAAGGAATGATCTGCCCCACTACACCGACCGGTTCATAAACGCGATAAGCCGGGTTTCCGGTCACCGACTGATGCGCCTCACTGAAGGGAAAGCTCGAGGCCATCGCCGCGTATTGCCGAAACGCGCCACTGATGAACAGGCCGATACGCGGTTGGGCGACCTTGTAGACAATGCCTGTTTCGATAGACCAGATGCGCGCGAACTCGTCATTCAACGCCTCGAGGCGCTCGGCAATTTTCTCTAAATAGACAGCACGCTCCTGTGGGCTCAGGCGCGGCCAGGGCCCGTCGTCGAATGCCTCCCGCGCCGCGTTGATCGCCCGCTGCATATCCTCGGAAGAGGCTTTGGCCACAGTGGCGACGACCTCCTCGGTCGAGCAGTCAAGCACATCGAAGGTTTCAGAGGTGGCGGGCACTACCCACTGCCCACCGATAAATAGCCGATCGGGGTGTTTCAGGGAAATGGTTCTTTTGGTCATGATGATCTCCATTGGGCACCAATGCGCCACTGAACGGTTTGGCCAGAACACAGGGCGGTCAGAAGACGATCACGCCCTTGCCGCCTGTCTGTTGGTTGAAATCGGCATAGGCCTCGCCGGCCTGCTCAAGGGACCACTCGCTGGAAAACAGCTTGTCCACCTCGACACCGTGGGCCGCGATGAAGCGCGCACAGTCACTCATGCCGACCTCCGAAACCGTGAATGTGCCCACCAGGGTTCGCTGCTTGCCGATCAGGTCCTTCATGACATCGAGGCTCAGGTTGCCGCCCACCGACACCAGGGCAATCCGCCCCCAGATGCTGGTGCTGCGCACAGCCTGGTTACGGGGTATCTCACCACCGGCACACTCCATGGCGCAGGAGGCGCCTTTGCCAGCCGTGAGCCTGTGGATCTGCTCGACCGGGTCAGCTCGGCTGGCATCGATGGCATGCGCCACACCAAACGCCTTCGCGTTCTGCACGCGTTCGGCGTTGATATCGACGCCGATCACCTCTACGCCCATGGCGGCAGCCAACTGCGCGGCGGAAAGACCGACGGGCCCCAGACCATAGATCGCCAGCGTGTCGCGAGCGGTGACGCCAAGGCGCAGCAGAGCGCCATAGGCCGTACCCGTGCCACAAGCGATGGCGGCACCGCCCTTGAACGAAATGTCTTGGGGCAGATGGATCAGCGAGGACACCGGCACCTTCATGTAGGTGGCATGCCCGCCGTGGTTGAGTACGCCATAGATGTCGGCGCCGTGATCGCACAACTGGGTCCAGCCGCTACGGCAATGCTCGCAGTGACTGCACCCTTTGTAATGAAAGACAATGACCCGATCGCCCGGCTTGAATGCCCGCGCGTCCACATCAGCCCCCACTGCGGCGATTACCCCACAGGGCTCATGCCCGCCGATGATGTCGTCGCCGCGCATGCGCTCCTTCAGGCCGAGCATACCGAGGGCCTCGTGCATGCCGTGCCGGTAGTAATGCAGATCGGTACCGCACATGCCGGAGGCTTTCATCTCGATGATGGCCTCGCCCGGTCCTGGGGTGGGGTCCGGGAAGTCCTTGACTTGGACTTCGCACTGCCCCTTGAAAATCATGCCTCGCATTCAGCGCCCTCAGCATTAGCTTGATTGTTGTTGGTAGTCGGGTGCTGCCGTTGCGTTTGAATGCCCCTGGACGCTTGCCAGAAGTGAAACAGGCCACGCATCTGGCCAGCACCGGGACAGGCAATATCCCTCTTGCATGAGGCTAAGAGCTTACCGGGCATGGGGCAAACGCGATAAATCGAAGCGTCGATTCGACTAGGGCGAAGCAGTCTCAGGGTTCGCCGAGAGCGAATCGGGGCTTGCGAATTCTTCAGCCGAAACAGCAGGCGCAATCGGCTGCTCTGCTTCATCGTTATCCCAACATCGCACCCGCGCACAACCACGCTCCGGTTAGGTTGCGAACCCGGTGATACATCGCAGAGGAGTGACTCCGTGACCTAACAGACCTGATCAACTCGACGAACCCAAACAGGAATAGAAACAACAACAAGATCATTCCAGTTTCAGAGGTACAGCCATGTTGTTCCGTTCGAAGACACCGTTAAAAAACCGTGCGCCCGCACAACCATCTGCCACTCAGACGCGCCCCGTGCACCAGCGTCCTTCTGTACTTCAATGCGCGACGGTACTGACCCTTGCCAGCTTGTGCAGTGCGTTTCCCGCGGTGGCACAGGATCAAATCAACCTGAAGTTCACTCACCGTTTCTCAGCGAAGCACTATGCCTGGACTCACGGCGGTGGCGTATTCACCCAGGCGGTGGAGAAGGCCTCAAGCGGCAGGGTAACGTTCGAAGTCTACCCCGCCGCACAATTGGGAAAAGACTACTTCAGCCTGCTCCGCTCAGGGCTTGCCGATATAGCTGTTTTCATTCCCGCGTATGAATCGGACAAACTTCCAATGTCCACGGTAGCTGAACTGCCGAACATGTACAGCAACATATGCCAGGGTACTCGCACGCTGGCGACCATGATCAGTGACACCGGCACCATCGGTAAATCCGAGTACAACCGCCACGGGCTTCACGTGCTGTTCGTGACCCTGATGCCACCCTATACCTTCATGACCTCGAAGCAACCGACCGCCAGCCTGGAGGCAATGGAGGGGTTGAAGATCCGCGGCGCCGGGGCGGCCATGACAAAGACGGTACAGGCTCTGGGCGCGGTGCCCGTGCAGATCTCCGCTTCGGAGGTCTACGAAGCATTGTCGCGTGGCACCATCGACGGCGCCGTCTACCCCTATAACGCGCTGACGCCTTACGCCCTCGAAAACCAGCTCAAGTACTCCGTAGACGGTGTAAGCCTGGGTGGAACGGCCGTGGTGTATGCAATGAACAGCAAAAAGTGGAATGCGCTGCCCGCGGATGTGAAAACCATCATGAATCAAGCAGCGCAGTCCACCCAGGCCTCACTGTGCCAATGGCTGGATGAGGAAAACGTCAGGATCAAAAACCAGATCGTCAAGGACAATGGCCACATCGTGACACAGTTGCCAGCCGACGATCTGGCCAAGCTGACGCTCGCCATGCAACAGGTCAAGGAAAGCTGGGCGCAGGTCATGGATGCAGCCCATCACGACGGCAGTGCACTGCTTGAGGAATACCACCAGCTGTTCGTGGCTTCAGAACAATAACCCGCCGCTTACCTGAGAGCCTTTCCATGAAATCGACAATTCAAGCCCTCGAAAAGTCCAGCACACTGCTTGCGGGTACCTGCTTGCTGATCACCATGTTGCTAATCAGCGCCGACGCGGTTGCCCGCTACATGTTCCACTCACCCATTCCCTGGACAATGGACGTCATCAGCTACTACCTCATGGTAGTTATTTCCTACCTGGCGATCTCCGATACCTTCCGGCATGGCGACCATATCCAACTGGACCTGTTCCTCACTCGCATGGGGCCGCGCACCAAGCTGATTTCAGATACCGCTTGCTCGCTCCTGGCCGCCTGCGTGTTTGTGGTTATCGCCATTGGCAGCACCTTCAACATGATCGAGTCGTTCAAGGCAGCCGAGTTTCTCACGGGTTACGTCAACTGGCCGGTCTGGTTGAGCTACTTGCCCATCAGTATCGGCAGTGGGCTGCTGTCCTTGCGACTGATTCATCACTGCTCGCTGCTATTGAGCAGTGGCCAGGATGCGTCTCTCGAACAACCCGAGGAAGCCTGAGATGATTGCCGTTGCTTTTTTCATTGCCCTGTTGCTGCTGATCTCCCTGGGTTCCCCCATCGGCTTTGCCATGGCGATCGTGGGTGGTCTTGGGCTTCTGTGGGCCGGTGGTACCGATGCGTTGGTCATCATGCTCGGGTCGATGCCACGCGAATCGGCGGTGGTCTACGAGTTCGTGACCATACCCATGTTCCTGCTGATGGCTGAGTTCGTGCTTCGCTCGGGCGTAACCGATGACCTATTCAAGGCCGGCGCGGCCTGGTTCGGCCGTATTCCCGGCGGGCTCGGTATTGCAACGGCCTTTTCCGGGGCTGGTTTCGGGGCGATCTGCGGTTCCTCCTCCGCAGCTGCGGCGACCCTGTCGGCCACGTCCCTGCCGGCGATGCTCAAGCACGGCTATGAGCCGCGCCTGGCAGGTGGCTGCGTGGCGATTTCCGGGACCCTGGCGATGCTGATTCCCCCCAGCATCGCGATGGTGGTCTATGGACTGATTGCCGAGGTGAACATCGGCAGGCTGCTGATGGCAGGGGTAGTACCCGGCATTCTGGTAACCCTGACGATCGTCATCACGGTCTATACCCTGGTCAAGCTCGACCCTTCGCGCGCACCTTTGTCGGAGCCGGTCGCCCTGACAGAGAAACTGCGCCTGCTCAAGAGCGTCCTGCCGGTGCTGCTTCTGTTTGCCGCGATCACAGGGGTCATCTACACCGGTATCGCAACCCCCACCGAAGCCTCCGCGCTGGGTGCATTGCTCGCTGGTGTCCTGTATGTCGTCCGCGGTCGCGCTTCACTGCCCGATCTGCAAGTGCTGGTCGCACGGGCGGCGCGCACCTCTTGCATGTTCGCCATCATCATCCTGGGCGCGAAACTATTCGCCATGGTGTTCGCGCTGACCCATGTCACGCAGGACCTGATCGCCTGGGTGGGAGCACTGGACGTGTCGCCCTGGACCATCATGCTTGGGCTGGTGCTCCTGTACCTGGTGCTGGGTTTCTTCATGGACCAGATGGCCATCCTGGTGCTCACCGTGCCCATCGTCGCGCCGTTGGTATCCTCGCTGGGCTTCGACTTGGTCTGGTTCGGCATCATCATGATCGTTGTCGCTGAAATCGGCATGGTCACCCCGCCGGTGGGTCTGAACTGTTTCATCGTGTCCAAGTACTCGAAGACGCCGGTCTCGCAGATCTTCAGGGGGTCGTTCCCCTATGTGGTCACCCAATTGATCGCGATCGCGATTCTCTTGGTATTCCCTCAGTTGACGCTCTGGCTGCCGCAGAACATGTAAATGCTCCGGTGCGACGAGGCCTTTCGCCGCACCGGTTTCACCCAAGGCGCAACTTCAATACGACCGAATCAGGGCTTCGTAAAGCACAAGTTGGATCGGGCCGTGTCGGCGCCTACCCTTGGGTTTGATATTCATCAAACCTGCGCGGTGCGTGGCACCGCCAGTTTCGACCATGCAGTCAGGGGCTTTGTAGCAATGAACAATCTTGAAGGTAAAGTCGCCATCGTCACCGGTGGCACGGGTGGTATTGGCAAGGGTGTGGCGTTGCAACTCGCCGCCCGTGGTGCCCGTGTGGTCATCAATGGCCGGGACGAAAAGAAGGCCCAGGCGGTACTCGAGCAAATACGCACCCTGGGTGGCGAAGGCTGCTTCGTTGCAGGCGACGTGCGCTCGAAAAGCGACATGCAGGCCGTAGCTGCTGAGGCGGCACGCCGCTTCGGCGGAATAGACATCGTGGTACCCAACGCCGGGGGCAACGACGATGAGGCCCGGCAACCACAGGTACGCGGCCCCTTTGCCGAGATCGACCTGGAGCGGGTGACTCAGTTCGTGGCGCAAGCCGTGGCGGCGAAACTGCTGGTAGTGCAGGCAGCGGTACCCTACATGCGCCAGCGCGGCGGCGGCAGTGTGGTATTCGTCACCTCCGAAGGCGGCAGGTCGCCCACCCCTGGGCAGACCGCCATCTCCACGTTCTCCGGCGGCCTGATCATGGCCAGCAAGGTGCTGTCCAAAGAGCTCGCCAAGGATAAGATCCGGGTCAATTGCGTGTGCGTCACCGTGGTGCGTGACACCCCGTCGTGGGACGCCGCCTGGGGCCAGGAAGGCGGTGTTTCCGAGCACCACCGCAAGCAGTACGAAAAGATCGTGGCCAGCAGCCCATTCGGTGTCGCGGCGCCCGGTGACATCGGGGGCGTCGTGGCCTTCCTGGCTTCCGACGATGCTGCGTACCTCACGGGTGCCACGGTCAGCCCCACCGGTGGCCTGACCATTCATTGAGCCCTCTGGCTCACCCGGTAGCGGACTGACGCAATAACAAAAACAGGAGTAATGCGGTATGTCGAATCAATGTGCCACTAACCCCCCACTGACCAATCACTCCACGCTGGTCGGGCCTTTGACCGGTGTGCGGGTGCTGGACCTCACCTCGAATTTCATGGGGCCGTATGCATCCCTGCTACTGGGGGACATGGGCGCGGACATCTGCAAGATCGAAGCGCCTGAAGGCGATACCACCCGCAACGTCGGCCCCAGCCGCAACAAGGGCATGGCGGCAATCTTCCTACACCTGAACCGCAACAAGCGCAGCCTGGTGCTGAACCTCAAAACGCCCAGCGGCCTCGCAGCGCTCAAACGCATGATCGCCACGGCGGACGTCCTGCTATTCAGCCTGCGCCCCAATGCGATGACACGGCTCGGGCTTTCCTACGAGCAGGTGCAGGCCATCAACCCGCGGATCATCTACTGCGGTGCCTTCGGTTTTGGACAGCGCGGCCCCTACGCCGAGCGTCCGGCCTATGACAACCTGATCCAGGCTGCCGTTGGCGTGCCGATGGTACAAAGCCGCAAGACCGATGGCCCACCCAGCTATGTGGGCACGGCAATCGCGGATCGCATCGTTGGGATGGCCACCAGCAATGCAATCCTGGCGGCCCTTCACTACCGAGGACAAACGGGCCAAGGCCAGTCGGTGTCGGTGCCCATGTTCGAAACCTTCGCCCACTTCGTGATGGGCGACCACATGTATGGCCATACATTCGTGCCTGCGCTCGGCGACTGGGGCTATGCACGCATGACCAGTTCTGAACGGCGTCCCTTCCCCACATTGGATGGTTACCTGAGCGTGGAGATCTATACTGATCGCCACTGGCAACGACTGTTCGAAGCCGTGGGGCGCCCGGAAATGGCCGAGGATCCACGGTATCGTGATGTCCACAGCCGGGCGCTGCATATGAGTGAGCTGTACGAATTCCTTTCGCACACCTTCGAGACCCGAACCAGTGCCGAGTGGGTAAAGCTGCTCATCGAAGCGGATATCTGCGTGATGCAGATGAACACCCCTGAGTCACTGCTCGACGATGAGCACATGAAGGCCGTGAACTTCTTCGAAGAGCAGGATCACCCAAGCGAAGGACGCATCCGCACCATTGGCCTGGCTCACGAATGGAGTGCCACCCCCGGCGCGTTGCGATTTCCCGCACCGCGCCTGGGCCAACACACCACCGAGCTGCTGCACGAATATGGCTTCGCCCAGGACGAAGTGGCAGCCGTATTGGAATCAGGCGGGGCACTGGCAGCTGCCGACTGAAGGCTTATGCCGTAATCACTGATCACATGCTACGAGGTGCACGTTCATGGAAACTGTCCAAATCCCCAACCTGTACTGGAACATTGCCGCCGACCTGCACTTCCCGCCGGACTTCGATGCCCAGAAGAAGTACCCCGCCATCATCAGTGCCCACCCCATCGGCAGTTGCAAGGAGCAGACGTCCGGCAACGTCTATGGCACAGCGCTCGCCAAGGAAGGGTTCGTGGTCATCGCCTTCGACGCCAGCTTTCAGGGCGCCAGCGGCGGTGAGCCGCGCTTCATCGAAGACCCAAGCCACCGGGTCGAGGATTTCCGGGTGGTAGCCGACTACCTGACAACCCTGCCCTATGTGGACGAGCAACACATTGGCGTACTCGGCCTCTGTGGCGGTGGCGGTTATTCGATCAATGCGGCGATGACCGAGCGGCGCATCAAGGCCGTGGCCACCGTCACAGGTGTGAACTATGGCCGCCTGATGCGCGAAGGGTTCAGTGGCTTCAACCCTGTCGCCCTGCTCGAATCCATCGCCCAGCAGCGTACAGCAGAAGCCCGTGGTGGCGAACGCCGGGTGGATGACCTGCTGCCGCCTTCTCCAGAAGACGCCAAACGCGTGGGCGCGACTGAAATCGACGTATTCGAAGCCACCGAGTACTACCGCACCCCGCGCGGGCAGAAACCCAATGGATTGAACCGCTCACTGCTCTCGCATCAGGGCAACGCCGTGGGTTGGGATGCTTTCCACCTTGCCGAAGTGTTGCTGACCCAGCCGTTGATGGTGGTGGTGGGTGACAAGGTCGGTGCATTCGGTGCCTACCGCGACGGCTGCGAGATCATCGGTCGTGCAGCGTCGAAGCCCAAGGAGCTGGTGGTGGTGCCGGGCTGGTCGCACTACGACCTCTATGACAAGCCCGAGCCTGTGCGCCAAGCCTTGGCCAAGCTGGTGCCTTTCTTTAAAGAGAACCTGTCCTAAGGCTATCGGGAAAGCACGTACCGGACTGAGCAGGGCTGCCGGAGCCAGACCAGCGCAACGAGAGACGGCACCATAGTGTGCCTGTCTCTCGTTGCGCTCACAAATGCCCGCCAAAATCAGGGCATTGTTGGACTTTCTCGTAGAGAAACGTGAGCGGCTGGTAGCGAAGATGCTGTAACGGGCGAGCGATTCGCGGACACTGCAGCGCGCCATCCCCCACCCAGGGCTCGGAACAAATCCACTTGATCAAGCGCCACCTGTGCATCGGATGCCGCCAGCTCTGCCTCGGCTGTCGCCAGCGTGCGATTGGCATCGAGACTGGACAGGTACGGCGATTGCCCCGCCCGGTACAGACGGTCTTCGTCCACAGCCGCGCCTTTGGCATGGTCGCGCGCATCCCGCAAGTCAGCATTGCGTACAAGCGCCCTTGAGTAATTGGTCAATGCAGTTTCGGTTTCACGCAATGCACCAAGCACCACACCATCAAAATTCGCCAGCGCCGCGTCGCTGTCAGCTTCAGCGGCCTTGACGCGGGCACGAGCGCCACTGTCGGGTATCGTCCAGCTCAACAGTGGGCCGAAAGCGAAATGCGATGCCGACTGTTCGGCAAGGTCGCCGAATCGCCCGGCCAGCCCCGCCGATGCTCCCAGTCGGATGTCCGGGTACAAGTCTGCCATGGCTACGCCGATACGTGCGGTAGCGGCAGCCAGCTGGCGCTCGGCCTGGCGAACGTCCGGGCGCCGGCGAAGCAGCGCCCCACCATCCCCTGCGGGAATAGGCTGGGCCAGACGTGGCTCTCGCGAGCAGGCTGGCCGTTCATTGGAAAATTGCGCAGAAGTTTTGCCCAGCAACGCAGCGAGGCGGTACGCAGCCCCATCCCGAGCCGCCTCGAACGGTGGCAGGTTGGCCCGCAGGCTGGCCAGTTGGGTGCGCGCCCGGTCGACATCGCTCTTGCTACCACTGCCCACCGCTGCCAAGCGTTCAACCACCTCCACGCTACGCGCCTGCAGCGCCAACTGTTGCCGTGCGACGGCCAGCTGATGCGTCGCCGAGCAGCCCTGAACATAGGCCCTCAGGGTCTGCGCCACAACCGCAGTGCGAGCAAGCTCCAGCGCCGCCAAGGCACTATCGCTGTCGGCGCGGGCCGCCTGCTCGGCACGCGCCAGCTTACCAAACAGGTCTAGATCGTAACTGATCGTCAATCCCACACCCGCGTCGTTCACCACGCCTGGGCGCACGCCAAGCGGCGACGATTCGAGGGCCTCCTGGTGACGACGTGCATCGACTTCGACGCTGGCGTGTGGATGGCTATCAGCAGTCACCGAGGCCTCCACTGCCAAGGCTTTGCGCAAATGGGCAGTGGCCACCCGAAGGTCGGTATTGGCTGCCAATGCCTCGCGCACCAGCTGCTCGACTTCGGGATCATCGTAAAGCCGCCAGTGCTCCGGCACCGCTTGATCCCGCGCCCCTGGCGCCTGGAACGGCCCATTGGCTGCTTCTGTGCGTACCAAAGCAGTATCGGCCACCCTGTAATCTGGCCCTACAAGACTACAACCGCCCAGAACTACCCCGACGATAATGGCAAGAATCTCAGCCTTCATCGTGACAGCTCCTGGAGCACAGACACGGTCGCGGTGCGCCCGGCCACCATGCGCAGATCGCCAGGTACGTCATCCAGCGCTACCCGCACCGGCACACGCTGGGCCAAACGCACCCAGTTGAAAGCCGGGTTCACATTAGGCAAAAGCGCCTCGCCCGAACTACGGTCACGGTCATCGATACCTGCAGCCACGCTCTGTACGTGGCCGTGCAGCAAACCATTGCTGCCCATAAGGCGTATTTCCACTGGCTGGCCGATATGCAAACGCTCCAGCTTGGTTTCTTCGAAGTAGCCAACCACATGCAGCGAGTGTTCATCGACAATCGAAAGCACTGGGCGCCCGGTGGTGATGTAGTCACCGCTACGCGGTACTTGATCATTGACATAACCATCCACCGGACTACGCACTTCGGTTCGGACCAGGTCCACCTGTGCCAGGGTCAATGCCGCTTCGGCTGCGGCCAGCGTGGCCTGGGCCCGCTCGACCCGGGTATCGCCCTCTTCCAGTTGCTGACGCGCCACTAGGTCGGATACCACATGGTTGCGTCGCGCCTGCCGTTGCGCCTGGCCCAGATTCGCTCGTGCCTGCATCAGGTTTGCCTGCGCCTGTCTCACCAGGGCCTCGTAACGGCTGCGATCGATCTTAAACAGCAACTGCCCGCGCTTGACCAATTGGTTGTCTTCGACCGCCACCTGGATGATCAGACCGGAAACGTCCGGCGCCACCTGCACCACCTCGGCTCGCACGCGACCGTCTCGTGTCCAGGGTGAGTTGCTGTAGTAGTCCCATAAATGGACCGCCACCGGGATTGCGATGGCCGCCAGCAGCAACGACGGGATGAAGGGAAGCAGGTTATTCAGCTTGCGGGTCATACGGGCCAATCCGATACCAGGAAAGTGGCAAGGCCAAGAACGAGCACGTACAAGGCCAGGTTGAAGAGAAAGGGATGCCATAGTCGTCGATACAGCCCTGATCGGGCCAAAGCCACTCGCAACAATGTACTCACGACATAGGCAATTGCCAGCATGGGCAACAGGCTGGGCAAATAGACACCGTACAGGTCGACTTCACCCAGCATGGACGAGCACTCCAGACAAATCCGGTGCAGGTGCATCGGGGTAACAAATGAGGCGCAGCTCCACCAGGGTGCTGCTGGCGTCCTGTTCAGCAAATGCGGTGCCCGCCAGCAGCTGGCCCAAGGCCCGGTCGATGAGCGGCAGCAGGCGACTATCGGGCAGGCTCAGCCCTCCATTCTCGGCACAGATCAGGAAGAACCGCCCAAGGCCGTCGAGCAGTTCCTCGACGGCACTGCGAGCGGTGCCATCGATCGAGGGCAGTTGCCTGCGCAGATGCAGTAAGGCCAACCCCAAACGCACTTCGGCCATGCCATCGATGCCCGGTTGACGGGGCCAGGTCAGTTCCTGGCGATCATGCAGGCGCGCGGTGAGGCGTGGGTAGTCGTCGCCACCACACAATGCTAGTTGGGCCAGCGCCCTGAAGGTGGACTGGCGCAACCGTGCCAAGGTTACATCACGGCCGAAGGGCCGAATCAGCATCGTCCACAATAATGCGACCAAGGCACCACCGATACTGGCCAGACACCCCTCCAGGAACCCAGCGAAATCGGCCTGATATGCGCCGTGTAGCCCGAGCGTGCTGCCGGTAAAGACAATCATCAGCATCGCTTCGGTGCTGAACTGTGGGCGTAGGATCAGTACCCCGAATGCCAGGCACGGCAGCATGAGACATGCCACCAGTGCCTCAAACGTCTCCACCTGAGGCAACACCACGAACAACAGCAGACCACCCAGCACACTGCTGGCCAGGTTCACGCCGAGAAAACGCAACATTTTCGGTGCAGGTTCGTCTAGCGCGCAGAACAGCGCACAAGCGACGATGCCCAGCACCATGGCATTGGCCCCCGCCGTCCAACCAGAGATCAGCCAGAGCAGGCCACAAAGGACTATGCCCAGGGCTACCGAACTCGCATAGAACAGCACTAGGCCATGGTCCAGGTGATGGGCGTTACCAGCCAAACGGTCATGGGGATACAGCAAGGGGCTACGATCTAGACTCATATCGATCAGGCGCTTGCGCAACTGCTGGCAATCACCATTGAGTGCACGGAAATGGGCCAAGCGTCGGCGTATGACCCACGCCAGGATCCCAGGCCAGTTCTGCCGTGGAGGGGCATCGGAAAACTCACCGGCAGCGTCTGCCGTTGCCGCGCCGCTCAGTTGATCAACCACCTGACTGAGCTGCAACTGCAATAGCGGATCGAGGTTGCCCTCTCGCTGCAGCGCCTGGCGCATCGCCGCCAGCGATGATAGCAGCGGCAGCAGGCGGCGCATTCGCGCGCGCAACTGCAGCATCAGCGATACAGCGTGCCGGTGAGGGGTATCGAAACCCAGGTGGGTGGTCAACTGCTCCAGCGTCGAAAGCTCCACGACCAACTGGTGTCGGCTGCCCGAACCGGCCTGCCCTGTCATCAGCTCTTGTGCCCACATGGCCACATGTTCGAACCATTGTGTAAGCCGCTTGCGTATCACCGGACTAGCCCGCTGCACCAGGGCGAGGCCAGCAACCAGGTTGGCGCAGAAGATACCGACCAGGATTTCCTCTGTTCTGGCCAGCGCGATGTCGAACACCAACTGAGGCGCCTGCACCGAGGGAAACACGATCAACGGCAAGGTATAGGCCGGCAAGCGAAACAGGTACGTCCGAGGGCTGCGATCGAGCATCGACAGGAATAGGAACATCCCCGACCATAGCGCTACAGCAAGGATCAACAACACCGGCTGGGAGCTCAGAGGCGGGACCAGTAGTAGGGCTCCGGCCGCACCGGTCAAGGTCCCGCCGATACGATAGAGGGTCTTTGAGCGCATCGCCCCGAGCAGCGGTTGCGAGACGATGTAGACGGTACCCATGGCCCAGATTGGATTGGCCAATGACAGATCAAGCGCAATGTACAACGCCAGCATCGAGGCAATGAACGTACGCAGGGAAAACCACAGGTCCTCTCGGCTCGGCAAGCGACGCATCAGCATTCACTGCTACCCGTGAATCCGGCCAGGACGATCAACTTGGCCCGTTCAAAACGAGAGGACTGCTCATTGCCTATCGTGCGCATCAGCGCTCCCCTCCCGCATCACCATGCAAACACTTGCGCACTGCTGCTTTGATGGAGGGTTTTGGGAGCTGCATCTGTCTACCGTTGACCATCGATGTGAAGTCCACCTTGGCCTGGAGAACCCAGTACGCAAGGGACCTTATGAAGAGGGAGGCCAGCACAATGCTGGAGGCAGGCATCACCTTGTTCAATACGTGAATTTCAAAGCGCCGATTCGATGAGGTCGAACCGTTGTCAAAGCCATCCTGCGCGTGTCGCTACGACGTTCAATTCGTCGGCGATGAAGCTGCGCTTGCGAAATATTCATTTGTTCCACACACCCGCAAGACCAAACATCAGGCTGACGACAGGCCCAGACAATCCGACGCCCCTATGAATACACCACACCTTGCTCCGCTCGATGCCCAGGCTCCTGACCTGACTTCATTGATTCGCCCTAGCGATACCATCATGTGGGGGCAAGCCAACGCAGAGCCCTTGACCTTGATCCAGGCGTTGGTGAATCAGCGCCACGCGCTGGGCCGCGTACGCGTGTTCCTCGGTATCGGACAAAACAGCTTGCTCGAGCCTGGACATGCCGACGCCATCGACTTTCTGGGGTACTGCGCAACGGGCTCTAACCGCAAGCTGGCCCAGGCGGGAGTGCTGGATATCCTTCCGGCCCACTACTCCCAGTTCCCACGCCTGATAGAGCAGAAGGCACTGCGTATCGATGTCCTGATGCTGCAAGTTCCGCCCCCCGACGCGCTGGGCCGTTATAGCCTGGGTATGGCTCGTGAGTATCTGATTCCAGCACTCAAATCGGCGCGGGTGGTCCTTGCGGAGGTCAATACTTCCATCCCCTGGACATATGGCGGCCCCTACCTGCAGGAGAACGACTTCGACTTGCTGATCCCCAGCATCCTCCAGCCCCTCGCCACTGCCGCATCAGCCCCGGGCCCAATCGAGGTCGCGATTGGGCGTCATGTCGCTAGCCTCGTGGAAGATGGCGCCACCTTGCAGACCGGTATCGGCAATATTCCCGATGCCGTACTGGCGCAACTACACGACCGACGAGAACTCGGCGTGCATTCCGGCGCGATTGGTGACGGCATTGCCGAATTGGCGCTGGCAGGCATCATCACCAACGGTTGCAAGAGCATCGATGTCGATGTGTCCATTGGTGGAGTGTTGATTGGCGGCGAGTTGGTGCGTCGCTATGCTCATATGAACCGTGCTTTGGAGTTGCGGGGCACGGATTACACGCACAACCCACAGGTGCTGGGGAAAATCGACCGGTTCGTGGCGATCAACTCGGCCATCGAGGTCGACCTCAGCGGCCAGATAAACTCGGAAATGGCCGGAGGTCGCTACCTAGGCGGTGTTGGTGGCATCGTCGATTTCCTGCGCGCCGCTCAATCGAGTCGAGGCGGCGTGCCAATCATTGCTCTGCCCGCCACAGCAGGTGGCCAGAGCAGAATCGTTACTGCGCTGTCGGGGCCTGTGACGGTGCCTCGAAGCGATGGCTGCGTCATCATCACCGAGCACGGTATCGCCGACCTGCGCGGGCTCTCACTTGCCCAGCGAGCAGCCAGGCTAATCGCAGTAGCGGCGCCGGAACACCGTGAAACACTTGAACGCCAAGTACACGCGGGCAATCTACCAGGCTAGCCATCAAGAGCGTTGGCCGTGGACAGCAGTGCCCACGGCCGGATAGGTCAAACCTCCACACCCCCTGAACTACCCGCCAGGTACTCCAGCAGCGTACGAGCCGCCGGGCTCGGCAAACGCCCGTGAGGCGTCGCAATCGAAATTATGCGCTTGGCCCAAGGCTCAGCGAGGTCGAGCACTGCGATGGTATCGAGCATGTCGCGGCTGACATGGCACTCTGGCTGCACCGTCACGCCGAACCCCGCCTGCACCAGGCTGATCGCAACCCCGGTACTACGGACATTAAAGCGGGTCTGGAACTCCTGGCCCAACCGTTTCGCCGCTACCCGGAAAGCCGGTATCATAGCTTTCACCGCAACGATGTTTTCCGGCGCCAGGTCTTCGAAAGTTACACTCTGCCGGCCCGCTAGCGGGTGCTCCCGAGGCACGATGGCTACCATCCGGTCCTTGCGATAAGGGGTGACATCGACACCGCTCAGGTCAATTTCGTGGGCCATTGCAAAAACGCCCACATCAGCCTCGCCATGCGCCACAGTGCGCACGATCTCGGCATTTTCCACCTCACTCAGTTGCAGCTCGATCAGGGGATAGTCATGAGCATAGTTGCCTAGTTCACGCGCCAGAAATGGCGCGATGATCGAACGAGCCGACGCGACATGGACCTCGCCACGAACACCTTCGGTGAAGGAGGAAATTTCCGCCCGCATGTCATCCAATTGACCGAAGATCGAGCGCAGGTAGCGCACCAGCACCGCACCTGCCGGGCTTGGCAGTACGCCCTTGGGATTACGCTCCAAGAGTTTCACGCCGGCAATTTCCTCAAGATCCTGGATTCTCTTCGTCGCTGTCGAAGCCGCGATGTTCTCGCGAATCGCTGCAAGGCCAATCTGCTGTTCCTCCACGGCAGACAGGAATAGCTTCAAGGTAAACAGATCTACCTGGCGGATGAGGTGCATCTTGTTGAAAGTCATAGGCGCTCTGAAGGTGTCTCAATCGTCTTATCATTATTTATCAGAAGGCGATCGAAACCTGTTGTCCGAACGCCCTCTTCCACTGCTTCTCGCTAGCTCGACTATACCCCCTCACCCGCCAACCCGCTTGCCTATTGCTGCTGTTCGCATGGGCCTGACGGACTTCGCCAACCTCTGTCCCAATGCGTACTTGCGGCCGATTCACCCACGCTGAATCTGTGCTTCAGGAATGGTCACTTGAGCGACCATCTTAGCCCTTCAATAGTTACACCACGGGCGAGAGCACCCTGTCCGTTATCCGAGAAAGCCCGCTGGTCCTCGTCGGCAAGATCATTGCCGACGCGGGTACGCGTTCACCTTAAAAAAATAAGAAGAGGGTTGTAGTGTGGCCGAATCAAAGTTGTATCCGCTCGTCCTGATCATGGCGTTGAGCCCCATCGTCCCGATGACCGCGCGCGCGGAATTCGTGTCTGACAGCAGGCTGAACCTGGGCTTTCGAACGCTCTATTACAATAATGATTTTCGCGACAACACCAGTGGCCCATCCAAGACCGCTGAATTGGCACAAGGCTTCAAGCTCGACTACCAGTCCGGCTATACGGATGGCCCCATCGGCCTGGGCGTCAATGCCCTGGGTCTACTGGGAGTGACACTCGACAGCGGCAGAGGGCGCCACCAGGGCAGTTCCATGATTCCTTCGGACGGCGATCACCCCGCGGACGAATGGAGCAGGCTCGGCCTGACCTTCAAGGCCAAGGCATCAAAGACCGAGCTGCTGGCTGGTACGCTATACCCCAAGCTGCCCATTCTGGTCGCCAATGACGGCCGATTGCTGCAACAGACATTCCAGGGCGCTATGGTCACCTCAAACGAATTCGACAGGCTCACCCTGGTCGCAGGCAAGTTGAACAAGGCCACCGGGCGTGGCTCGAGCGATCGTACCGGGCTGGCGGTGGGCGGAGGGCGCGAGCAAAGCGATAATTTCACCTTTGCGGGGGCCGACTACTCACTCGGCAGCAACCTTTTGCTGCAGTATTACCATGCCTCGCTGAAGGACTATTACCGCCAGGATTTCCTGGGAGCGGTACATACGCTGCCCATTGGCGAAACGCAAAAGTTCAAGACTGACCTGCGTTACTTCCGCAGTCGAGCGCAGGGGGCAAACGCCTCGGGTGATGCGGGCTATCAGGTGGCCGGCTTCACACAAGGCGGAGATGGAAAAATCGACAACGATACCTGGAGCGCCACCTTCACCTACACCGTTAACGGGCACAGCTTGCTGGCCGGTTATCAGAAAGTGTCCGACAACAGTGCATTTGTCCAACCGAACCAGGCCAGCCTGAGCGGTGGCGTTGAGGCAGCTGGCTCCAGCACCTACTTGTACACCGACCGGCTCGCTTCCAACTTCACCCGCGCGGGCCAGGCCACGCGGTATGCGCAGTACGCTTACGACTTTGCCGCAGCCGGTGTGCCTGGCCTCAATGCGTCAATCATGTATCTGGACTCAGACTCAATCAAGACGGCCAGTGGCAGTAACCAGCGCGAATGGGAACGGGACTTGTCGTTGGGCTACATTATCCAGAGCGGCCCATTAAAAGGCCTAGGTTTCGTCTGGCTCAATGCCTTGCTGCACAGCGAGGCGGTGCCGAACCAGGACCAGAATCGCTTGCTGGTGACCTACACCTTGTCGCTGTTCTGAATCTCGTGGGCGCAACTTTGTAGTGCGAAGGGCCGCACCGCGGCCCTATCTGTCTCTGTCGCCGTATCCAGAGCTACGGGGCAGCCCTTTCGCGACACAAGGCTGCTCGCAGAAGGCTTGAGCCGAATCAGCTCATCACTCCATCTGACGGATGAAATCGATCGCCACTTGGCCAAAGGCATTATTGTCGTCACCCGTCAGCATATGCCCCGCCCCCGCCACTTCGATTTTTCGAGCTTGAGGGCACAGCGCCAGAAATTCGCTGACCGCCTCACGCGTCAGCACATCGGAATGCTCGCCGCGCACCACTAGCGTCGGTACATCGAGACGACGCGCGCATTGGCCAAGCCGTGCAGCCCGCTCGGCCAAGTCGCCCCGGGCATGGAGAAAACGCGGGTCCCAGTGCCAGTAGAGGCGGCCGTCCACGGCGCGGCGCAAGTTCTTACCCAATCCGGCGATGTTGCCCTGACGTCGCACATCCCCACGGTATTGCGCGATAGCGTCGGCTGCCTCATCGAGCGATACGAAGCCCTCGGCGTGGCGCATCATGAATTCACGCACTCGGCCAACACCATCGCCGGACGACAAATGCGCGACATCTGCCAATATCAATGCTGCCGCATCCACCACACCACCGCCCGCCGCCTGTAGGCTGGTCATCCCGCCCATCGAGGCGCCGATCAACACAGGGCGCCCAGCAAGAGTACGAGCCACACAGGCAAGATCCTGCGCCATGGCCATCTCGCCATAGTCGCCGTCCTCCACCCAGCTCGAATCACCATGACCGCGGGCGTCGTAGGTCACTGCGTGAAAGCCGGCTTGCGCCAGCTGGCGTGCGGTATTTCGCCACGAATGCCGGGTTTGCCCGCCACCATGCAATAGCACGACAGGCCGTGATGAAGGGTCGCCCCAGCTATCGCCGCACAGACGATTGCCATGAGCGCCGGTCCAGGTGAGCATTGGGGTGGACGTGCCGGGAAGCGAGGTGCGTGGGTTCATGTATGAGGACCAAGACAAGGCGCCAGATGGACGGTACTGCCGACTACAAGCGATCTTGCGCGGCGCCCACGCCCGTCGCGGTCGTCAGTATCGCGACGAACCGTCATCTTCAAGACTCCGCCAGGCCCCTCCAAGTCATGATTTTCGAAGCGCCACTTCAGGATTCGTCAAGCCGAGCCGCTTACGACGCCTGATCCATGTTTGATAGCGTGCGGAGTCAATAAGCACAACAAAAACCAAGGAGGCACCATGAAACCGTTCGCACAATTGCATGCCCATCTGACCGCCCCGCAGGCAGAGGCGCACGATGGAAAACTATGACTATATCGTGGTCGGTGCCGGCTCCTCGGGTTGCGTGGTAGCGAGCCGTCTCAGCGAGGATCCGCACGTTCGCGTTCTATTGATCGAAGCGGGTGGCAGCATGGAAGACTTCTGGGTCAATACCCCCGCGGGCATGGCCAAGCTCTTCGGCAGCGAACGTTTCAACTGGCGCTTCAAGACCGCGCCCGTGCCCACACTCGATGGGCGCCAGGTGCAATGGGACCGGGGCAAGGGCCTGGGTGGCAGCAGCGCCATCAACGGCATGATCTACATGCGCGGCCAACCCGAGGACTATGATCGCTGGGCGCAACTGGGTAACGTGGGCTGGGGCTGGGACGATGTGCTGCCCTACTTCAAGCGCTCGGAAAACAACATGCGCGGCGCCAACGCCTTTCATGGCGACCAAGGCCCCTTGTACGTGACCGACCCGGTCGAGCTCCACCCGGCGGCGCACGACTTCATCACTGCCTGCGTCAACACCGGCATCGAACGTTCCAGCGACCTGAATGCCCCACCGTACCCTGCTGTCGGGGTTCGCCAATACACGATCAAGAAGGGCCAACGCCACTCGGCGTACAAGGCCTTTCTCCACCCTGTGCGTCACCGCCCCAACCTCGACATGCTGACCAACGCGCATGTGACGCGGATACTGTTCGACGGCGACGAAGCGACGGGGGTGGAAGTCCAGCTCCAGAGCCAACGCCGCGCCATCACCGCCACGCGCGAGGTGATCCTGAGCGCAGGTGCCCTCGCCTCGCCTCAGTTGCTCATGCTCTCGGGAGTCGGCCCTGCCGCGCAGTTACAACGCCACGGCATTGCCGTGCGCAGGGATTTGCCGGGCGTAGGCCGCAATCTACAGGACCACTGGTATGCCTCAATGGCGTGGCGCTGCACGCCGGCCAGCTCGGTCAACCATCGCCTGAACGGCGTGCGTAAATACCTGGAGGGCGCGCGCTACGTGCTCACGCACAGTGGTTACCTTGCCTTGGGGGCCGCCCCTGTGACGGCGTATGCCAGAAGTGAAGCGGGCGAACGGGTCGACCTGCAGCTGTCCCTCAATCCTATGAGCTTTTCGGCTACCGCATCAGGCGAAGTCGCCGCCGACAACTACCCAGGCCTGTCCGCCTCGGTGGTGCTGCTCTCACCCCGCTCGCGCGGCTATCTGGAGCTGGCGAGCGCCAACCCGCTGGACGCTCCGCTCCTTCACCCCAACTACTTCAGTGATGAAAGCGACATACGCCGGCACATCGCCGGGCTGCGCCAACTGCGCCAGATCCTGCAGACGCAGCCGCTTGCGCAACGGGTGGTCGAGGAGATCAAACCTGGCCCGCAGTGCACAAGCGACGATGAATTGTTCGACTACATCAAGCGATTCGGCGGAACAGGCTGGCACCCGGTAGGTACCTGCAAGATGGGCAACGATGGCGATGCCGTGGTCGATGCCCAGCTACGCGCGCACGGCCTTCGTCGGCTCCGGGTCATCGATGCCTCGATCATGCCGGTCATCCCCACGGGGAACACCAATGCCCCCTGCATCATGATCGGTGAAAAGGGAGCGGACATGATCCGTGCCGACGCGCTCACCGCCCGTACTTTGGCAGCCTGACACTTCAAGGACCCATCGCCATGACGAACCCAGGTCAGACCCTGAACATCCCCCATGCTGATTGCCTGTTCATCGGGGGGCAATGGGTCAAACCCTCTACAGTGGACACCTTCGCGGTGCTCAACTGCGCTACCGAAGAGGTCGTCGCCCGCGTGGCCAAGGCCGAGGAGGCTGATGTGGCCGCCGCCGTGCAGGCCGCCCGCCAGGCATTCGACCATGGCCACTGGCCGCGCATGACCCCCACCGAGCGGGCCGGCTACTTGGAAAAGATCGCCCAGCGCCTTGAGGCACTCAATGACGAGTTCGCCCGTATCTGGACGATCGAGTCCGGCATCCTGTACCGCATCGCCCAACCTCGCGTAGGCCAATACCTCAGTGGCGCTTTCCGCCAGTATGCGGCGCTGGCCCACACCTACCCGTTCATCAAGCCCATCACCTCCGGCAGCGGTCACCAAGGCTATGCCGTGCAGGAGCCGGTGGGGGTCACGCTGGCCATCGTTCCGTGGAACGGTCCGGCGGGGCTGATCGCCTACAAGGTCGCGCCCGCCCTGCTGGCCGGTTGCACGGTCATCATCAAAAACTCCCCTGAAGCCCCCTGCTCCGGCTATCTGTTCGCGCAGGTCTGTCAGGAGGTCGGGCTGCCACCGGGTGTGGTGAACATGGTGACGGCCGAGCGCGATGTGTCCGAGACGCTGGTCAGCAACCCTGGCGTTGACAAGATCACCTTCACGGGCTCCACTGCGGCAGGGCGGCGCATCAGCGCGGTGGCCTCGGAACGCGTAGCACGGGTCACACTGGAGCTAGGCGGCAAGTCACCCGCGCTGGTGCTGGACGACTACGACATAGGAGTCGCCGCCAAGGCCCTTGGCGCCCCGTATTTCAGCTACCTGTCAGGGCAGGTTTGCGCCAGCCTGACCCGGATTATTGTGCCTCGCAACAAGCACAACGCGATGGTCGAAGCGCTGGTAAGTGCCGCGAGGGAAGCTGTGCCGGGCGACCCGTTCGATACCGGCACGACGATGGGCCCCTTGGCCACATCACGCCAGCGAGACAACGTGGAACGGCTAGTGGCCCAAAGTATTGCCGACGGCGCCAAATTAGCTACCGGTGGCGGCAGGCCCAAGCACCTGCAACGCGGGTTCTTCTTTGAGCCCACGGTATTCGCCGATGTCGACAATCGCTCCTTCGCGGCCCAGCATGAATTTTTCGGGCCGGTGCTATCGGTCATTGCCGCCGACAACGAGCAGCATGCGATCGAAATGGCCAACGACACCATCTTTGGCCTCAATGCCACGGTGTTCACCCAGGATCCTGAGCGAGCCATGCAGGTGGCGCGGCAATTGCGCGCAGGTACGGTTGGCCACAACGCTTCGCGCTATGACTTCTCGATCGGCTTCGGCGGTTTCAAGCAGTCGGGCATTGGCCGTGAAGGCGGCGAAGGTGGCCTCGAAGCCTTCCTGGAATCCAAAGCGGTGGTGCTCGACCTACCTGTAGAGTGAACGCGCTGCGCTGGCCGGTTGCACTCAACTCTATGGCAACGAAAGGCCGGCGCGACCGGCCTGCAGTGGTCATCTCCCATTGCTTTACTGCACAGCACCTCGCAAGCGCACCATAAGATTTTCGCGCGCTTGAAAACCATGCTCTGAAGACGCAGCAAACGACCTAGCGAGCGTCACTTCAATCTTCTCGAAATCAGACTTCAAAATTCGCAACTTGGTTTGCCGGGCTCTGCGGCCTAGCTTACGGGGTGTCTACACAACAACCTAAAAGGACCCCGGCGATGGCCAACTTCCTCGACGATTCACAACAAATGTGGCTCGACAGCGTAAACCGCTTCATGGACAAAGAAGTTACCTGCGAATACATCCGCAAGTGCGACATCAACCGTGACTATCCCTACGAAGCCTACGCAAAGGTCGCCGAGCAAGGCTGGCTTGGCCTGCTGTTCTCTGAAGAGGAAGGCGGCGCCGGCGGCAGCGTTTTTGACTACATCTTGATGGCCGAAGGTTTGGGCAAGTACGGGTTCGATTTCGCCGCCTCTATCCTGGTGCCTACCTTCACCGCCATGAACATTGCCAAGTACGGCACGCAGAAGCAGCGGGACATGTACATCCAGCCCTTCATCGAAGGCAAGATTCGTTTCTCCGTGTCGATGACCGAGCCCAATGCCGGCTCGGACGTGTTCGCGACGAAGACCCATGCCAAGAAGAACGAGAACGGCGACTGGGTCATCAACGGTTCCAAGTTGTACTGCTCCGGCGCGCATGCCAACGACACCGTCATTGCAATGCTCGTGCGCACCGACATGAATGACAAGCACGGTGGTCTCTCCATGATGCTCATCCCAAACACGACTCCGGGTTTGGTCATCAACAAGCTCCCCACGTTGTCGCGCCATGCAACCGGCACCACCGAGATCTTCCTCGACAATGTTGTGATTCCCGGTGACATGATCCTCGGTGTCGAAGGCCAAGGTCATGAAATCATCCTCAATCACCTTGAACTTGAGCGTTGCGCCGTCGCTGCTGCCTATACAGGCAATGCCCAGGAGGCAGTGAACAACGCCAACCGCTATGCGCACCAACGCACCCAGTTCGGCCAGCCGCTCTTCAACTTTCAGGTGCTCAAACACATGTTGGCAGAGAACCAGACCCGGGTCGATGCTGCACGCCTGCTCGTATACCGCGCCGCGGTAGCCAAGAACGAAGGCCAATCCGCGCCGAAGGAAACATCCATGGCCAAGCTGTTTGCCTCCGAAACCCTCAAGCAGTGCGCGCTCGATGGCATGCAGATTCTTGGCGGCTTCGCCAACCTGCCCGAAGCCGACATGGAGCGCTACCTGCGCGAAAGCATTCAATGCACCATCGGTGGCGGCACTTCGCAGATCCAGCGAACCATCATCGCCAAATCCATGCGCTTGAACTGAGCCGACGCCTGATACGAAACAAGGAAACTGCCATGAGCCTGATCAACAACCAGATCAACCAGACCTTCGACGAGCTGGAGGAGGGCCAGGTCTTCGCCTCCGGTGGCCGCACCATCACCGAAACCGACGTGGTGAACTACTGCGCACTGACCGGTAACTGGATCGCGATTCATTCCAACACTGTTTATTCGTCCAAGACCCGCTTCGGCAAGCGCCTGGTGCAAGGTGCCCTCACCTACTCCATCGCCACCGGCCTGGTGCAGTTCGGCCTGGGCTTCCAGGCCAACTACGGCATCGACAACATGCGCTTTCTCAAGCCCGTGTTGATCGATGACACCGTCTATGCCCGTGCCACCGTGATCGGCAAGAAGGTCAAGGACGACAAATACGGTGTGATCAAGTTCCTGATGCAGGTGCTGAACCAGGACGGCGATGTGGTGCAACAGGGCGAATGGAGCCTGCTGATGCTGCGCAAGCGCGAAGACCTCGATGCCCTGGTGGCCTCCACCCTGCCTACCCCGAAAGGCTAATCGCCATGAAGACCATTCGTATCGGCTCCGGTAGCGGGTTCTGGGGTGACAACCTCGACCCTGCCATCGAGATCGCCAAGCACGGCAACGTGCAGTATCTGGCTTACGACTTCCTCGGCGAGCCGACCATTCCACTGCTGCAGAAGATGCGCCAGAAGAACCCGGAGCACGGTTTCGTGCCGGCCATCCGAGCGGTGGTGCGCGGCGTACTGCCGATCTGTCTGGAAAAAGGCATCAAGATCCTCACCAACGCCGGCGCGGCCAACCCCCAAGCCTGCGCCGACACCATCCTGGCAGCGGCCAGGGAGGTGGGCATCACCCGGCTAAAGGTGGGTATCGTCACCACCAACGACATCCAGCACAAGGTGGAGGAGCTGCTCGACAAGGGCGTGCGCTTCACCAACCTGGACACCGGTGACACCGACCTGGGGCGGGTGCGTGAACGCATCGTCGGCTCGTACGTCTACTCCGGCGCCTATGGCTACGTGGAGGCGCTGCAGGCCGGCTGCGACATCATCATCTCCGACCGCGCGACCGACGACGCCGCCATCCTGGCACCACTGGTCCATGAATTCGGCTGGAAATGGGACGACTGGGACAGGCTGGCCATCGGCATCACCGCCGGCCACCTGATCGAGTGCGGCGCGGCCTGCTCCGGCGGTATCACCAGCCTGTGGAAGGAAGTGCCAGAGCCCTGGAACATCGGCTATCCCATCGCCGAGGTGAACGAAGAAGGCGAGCTGTTCATCACCAAGGTGGACGGGACTGGCGGCCTGGTCAACAAGGTAACGCTCACCGAACACCTGCTCTATGAAGTGCATGACCCAGGCAACTACCTTATGCCCGAGGTCATCACCGACTTCACCCAGGTGCAGATGCAGGAAGTGGCCAAGGACCGCGTCAAGGTCTGGGGCGCCCGTGGCAAGCCGGCACCGGCCACGCTCAAGGCCGGTATCGCCTACACCGACGGTTACATCGGCGAAGTCGAGTCCTCGGTGACTTGGCCGGATGCCGTGGCCAAGGCGCGGCGCTCGTTCGAGATCATCAAGAAGCGCTTCGAGATGGTCGACCTGAAGGCCGAGGAAGTGCGCTTCGACATGGTCGGTGTCGACTCCTGCCACTGGTCGGCCTCCCCCGAGCCCGACGAGGACATCAACGAAGTGCGCATTCGCGTGGCGGCAAAGTGCGCCAACCGCGCCGAAGCCAGCAAAGTCGCCCGTGAGTGCGTGATGCTGATGGGAACTGGCCCCATCGGTTCCACTGGCCAGTTGAACACGCCCGCCCCACGCGAAGTGTTTGCCCTCTGGCCCACGCTGATCGAACGCGAGCAAGTCGTACAGAACGTCGAGATCCGGGAGCTTTGAAATGGCCAAGCTGCAACTGAAAGACCTGGTATACGCCCGCTCTGGCGACAAGGGCGACATCAGCAACATTGCTGTCATCGCCAAAGAGCCGCGCTTCTACCCCTTGCTGCAAAAGCACCTGACCGCAGAGCGCGTCAAGGCGTTCTTCGGCGAAATGTCCAAGGGGCCGGTGGAGCGTTATGAGGTACGCACCCTGCACGCGATGAACTTCGTGCTGCGTAACTCGCTCGGCGGCGGCGCCACACGCAGTCTGCGTATCGACTTCACCGGCAAGACCATGTGCCAGGCCATCCTGCGCATCGTTCTGGATGTCGATGAAAGCGATCTGCAGTTGATGCATTGAAGGAGAACCGACATGGGTAACAAAGCCAGAATCATTGGCGTGAACATGGTCAAGTTCGCCAAGCCAGGGGCGCATGAGCCCTACGAGGTCATGGGCGCCAAGGCCATCCAGGGTGCTTTGGAGGACGCCGGCATCCGCTACGATCAGGTGCAGCAGGCCTTTGCCGGCTACGTCTATGGCGACAGCACCTGCGGCCAGCGGGTGGCCTATGGCGTGGGAATGACCGGCATTCCGGTGTTCAACCTGAACAACTACTGCGCCTCCGGTTCCTCTGCGCTGTTCCTGGCACGCCAGGCTGTAGAGGCAGGTGTCGTCGAGTGTGCATTGGCGTTCGGCTTCGAGGAGATGCAACCAGGCGCACTGGGCAGTGCCTTCACTGATCGCACATCCCCCGTGGGCTGGATCCATGAGCGGCGCGATGTGCTGGCACCGCAACTGCCACAGGAGGCCCCGCGAGCGATCAAGGCATTCGGTGCAGCTGGATGGGAATACATCAACCGCTATGGTGCCAACCCGGACATCTTTGCCAAGGTGGCCGTGAAGACCCGTAGCCATGCAGTGAACAACCCCTACTCCCTATTCAACAAGCCCTTGACGGTCGAGGAGGTGCTGGCGGCTGCGCCGATGTATCCTCACATGACCCGTTTGATGGCCTGCCCTCCCACCTGCGGTGCAGCAGCGGCGATCGTTTGCAGTGAAGCCTTTGCCACCCGCCACGGCATCACCAATGCCGTGGAGATCGTGGCCCAGTCGATGACGACCGACACCGAGGCCAGCAAGCTCGATCTGCTGAACCTGGTGGGTGCCGATATGACCCGCAGCGCCGCGCAGCAGGTCTACGAGGCGGCCGGTATTGGCCCGCAGGACGTGAACGTCGTGGAGTTGCACGATTGCTTCACGCCCAACGAGGTCATCAGCTACGAAGGCCTGGGGCTGTGCCCGGAGGGCGGCGCGGAGCAGTTCATCGCCGACAGGGACAACACCTATGGCGGCAAGTATGTCGTCAACCCGTCGGGTGGTCTGATGTCCAAGGGTCACCCCCTCGGTGCCACAGGCCTGGCCCAGTGCACCGAACTGGTCTGGCACCTGCGTGGCCAGGCCGGTAAACGCCAGGTGGAGAACGCTCGGATTGCATTGCAGCACAACATCGGCCTAGGTGGTGCCTGCGTGGTGACGATGTACCGGCGGACCTGATGGAGCCAGACCGGGCCTGGCCATCAGGCCATGTCCGGTCTCACGGCTAACCGCTGACGCTTTGATATCCAATAACAACAATCGGAGTAACCGACATGGCAGGACCACTTTCCGGGGTACGGGTACTGGACCTGACCTCTAATTTCATGGGCCCCTATGCCTCACTGCTGATGGCGGACATGGGCGCGGACATCTGCAAGATCGAGGCTCCCGGTGGTGACCCCACGCGCGGCGTCGGACCCTGCCGTAACTCAGGCATGAGCGCAATCTTCCTGCACCTGAACCGCAACAAACGCAGTGCCGTGCTGGACCTCAAGCACCCGGAGGCTGCACAAGCCCTCCAGCACATGCTGGCCTCCGCCGATGTGGTGTTGCATAGCCTGCGCCCCAAGGCAATGGCCAAGCTCGGGCTGACCTACGATGATGTCCGCAAGATCAACCCACGCATCATCTACTGCGGCGCTTTTGGCTTCGGACAGAACGGCCCTTACGCTGACCGCCCTGCCTACGACGACCTGATCCAGGCAGCTGTGGGCATGCCAGTGCTGCAAGCGCGCAAATCTGGCCCACCCTCCTACGTCGCCACAGCCATCGCTGACCGGATCGTCGGTATGGCAACCTGCAACGCGGTAGCGATGGCACTCTATTACCGCGAAAAGACCGGGCACGGACAATCGGTGGAAGTGCCGATGTTCGAAACTTTCGCTCACTTCGTGATGGGCGACCACCTGTACGGCCATACCTTCGAGCCGCCGATCGGCGACTGGGGCTACGCCCGCATGATGAGTGCCGAACGCCGTCCCTACCAGACGCAGGATGGCTACCTGGGCGTGAACATCTACACCGACCGCCACTGGCAGCGCTTCTTCCTCGCCGTCGGTCGCCCCGACATGGCTGACGACCCTCGCTACGGCACGATCTTCGGCCGTACCGAGAACATCGGCTACCTCTACAAGTTCCTGGCCGACACCTTCGAAACCAAGACGACTGCGCAGTGGCTGAGCATCCTGACTGAAGCCGACATTCCCGTCATCGAGATGAACACCCCTGAGACACTGCTGCATGACCCGCACATGGAAGCCGTCAACTTCTTCCAGGTGCAACAGCACCCGAGCGAAGGCCTGTTGCGCATGCTGGGTATCCCGCAACAGTGGAGCGAGAGCCAACCGGAGCAGCGCTACCCCGCTCCGCGCCTAGGCGAGCACACGGTGCAATTGCTGACCGAGTATGGCTTGACGACAGAACAGGCCCAACAGGTGGTGCAGTCCGGGGGTGCCGTGCAAGCCTCCATCGATACGGCCAGCGCGTGAGTAAGGAGCCCCCAATGCAAAAGGATCCCCGAGCAGACCTGCCCCTGGCCGGCATCACCGTGGTCGAACTGGGTGACAGCGCTTCTGCGCCATTTGCCGGCCACGTCCTTGCCGGCCTGGGTGCACAGGTCTGGAAGGTGGAGCGTCCGGCCGGCGACTCCTCCCGCAGTTGGGGCCCCAGCCAATGGAAAGGCAGCGGCGCCGCGTTCCACGCCATCAACCGCGGCAAGCGCTCCATCTGCCTGGACATCAAGGACCCGGTGCAACTGGCCACTCTGCATGACCTCATCGAGGGCCATGCCGATGTCTTCCTGCACAACCTGCGCCCGGGCAGTGCCGAGCGGTACCACCTGGACCCTGACAGCCTGCGCCAGCGCAAGCCTGACCTGGTGGTGTGCGAAGTTGGTGCCTATGGGCATCTGGGCCCCTTGAGCAAGCTGCCCGGCTACGACCCGTTGATGCAGGCGTTTTCCGGCATCATGACGCTCACCGGCGAGGACGGCCAGGCGCCTGTGCGCGCCGGTGTCTCCATCTGCGATTTCGGCACCGGCATGTGGGCCGTAATCGGTATCGCCGCCGCCCTTGTGCGTCGTGAGCGCAAGCAAATCGGCGCGACCGTCAACAGTTCGCTGCTGGAAACCGCGATCGCCTGGATGTCCATTGGTATCGCCAACTACGCCGCCGACGGCAACCCCGGTGGTCGACATGGTTCGGGCGTGGCCTTCATCGTGCCGCACCGTGCCTACGAGGCGGCAGACGGCCACGCCATCATCAGTGCGGCCAACGACACACTGTTTGCCCGCCTGTGCGATGCCCTGGGTCATCCCGAATGGGCCACCGACCCCAGGTTCGCCACCAATGCCGGGCGCATCGCCAACCGCAAGGCGATCGACGGGCTGATCGGCGAGCGCATGAAACAGCACAGGCGCGATCACTGGCAGAAACACTTCGATGCCCTCGGCCTGCCTTGCGCCTCGGTGCAAACCACCGAAGAACTCTACACCCATGAGCAAACCCGTGCCTTGGGTATCCTGGGCAGAACGGGCGAAGACGAGATCGAGCTGGTGGGCATGCCCCTTTCGTTCGACCGCCAGCGTCCACCCGCCCTGGCCTCGGCCCCCGAAATCGGCCAGGACAACGCACGCCTCCACCAGTTGCTGCAAGGTGCCTGATCAATGCGGGCACCCGTGCACCTTCACTCCTCATTGGATGGATTCATGAACAAGCAAGCTCAAGGCCCATTGAAGGGTGTCAAGATCGTCGAAATAGGTGGCATCGGCCCGGCCCCGTTCTGCTGCATGCTGCTGGCCGACCTGGGCGCTGAGGTCGTGCGCATCGACCGGCCTGCAGGCCATGATGGCGGCGCCCCTGTCGATGCACGTTTCGACCTGCTCAATCGTAGCCGGCGCAGCGTGCAGATGAACCTCAAACAGCCCGAGGCAGTGGCCGCGGTGCTGCGCCTGGTGGAACAGGCCGACGTGCTGGTGGAAGGCTTCCGCCCTGGTGTGATGGAGCGCCTGGGGCTGGGGCCCGAGGTCTGCCTGAGTGCCAACCCCCACCTGGTCTACGGCCGCATGACCGGCTGGGGCCAGGACGGCCCGCTGGCCCAGGCGCCGGGCCATGACGTCAACTACATCGCGCTGACCGGTGCCCTGCACGCCATGGGGCGCGCTGGCGAGGCGCCGGCGATTCCGCTGAACCTGGTGGGCGACTTCGGTGGTGGCTCGCTTTACCTTGCATTGGGCATCCTCAGTGCTCTGCTCGAGGCGCGCGCCTCAGGCCAGGGCCAGGTGGTGGATGCGGCCATGGTTGATGGCGCCGCCTCGTTGATGACCCTGGTCTATGGTTTCCATGCCGCGGGGTACTGGAAGGATGAGCGCGGCACCAACCGGCTCGACTCCGGCGCCCCCTGGTACAACGTCTATGAAACCCAGGACGGCAAGCACGTCAGCATCGCCGCCAACGAAGGGCGCTTCTACCGCGAAGCCCTGGGCGTGCTGGGCCTGGAGGAACGGGATCTACCAGCGCAGCACGATCAGGCCGGCTGGCCGCTGATGAAGCAGCGCTTCGCTGAGGTGTTCAAGACCCGTACGCGTGAGGAATGGACGGCGCTGGCCGCGGGTACCCAGTCCTGCATCGTGCCGGTGCTGTCGCTGGCCGAGGCACCGCAGCACACCCACGTGCAGCAACGCGGCAGCTTCGTGGAAGTTGATGGTGTGCTCCAGCCGGCGCCGGCGCCGCGCTTTAGCCGTACACCGGGCGCTATCCAGAACCCCCCACCACATCCTGGCCAGGATGCAGATACGGTGCTGGCCGACTGGGGCTTCTCGGCGCAGGAGCAACAGTGCCTACGCGCGGCAGGGGCCGTGCTCTAGGACGAACTTACCTGGGCCGGCATGCGGCCCTTCGCGGGTAAACCCGCTCCTACAGACCAGGTGTTACCCACGACATACACCTTCACTGCAGGAGCGGGTTTACCCCCGAGAGGCTGCCAATTCAACTGACTTAAGAACGGAACGTCATCGTTCCTGCCTCAGGACGCCATACCCCTGGCGCGAACGACAACGCCGATCAAGCAACTGTTTCAACCTTCTTGCTCACAGGAATCCACCCTGGCGCCGCCTCCACAGCTCGCAACAGACCCGCGGGGATGGATAACACCGCGCGCTTTTCCAGATCCAGTTCCTGACGGATTTGCGCACCGCAGCCCGACTGTGCCAATCCTACCCAGTCAGCGTTCATTACCAGCCCCTTGCCTATACCTGCCAGCGACAGCCCCAGGTCAAGCGCGGCCTGGGCCTGTTTGGGGGTGCGCAGCATGCCTGCCGCAAGTATTGGCACGCGCTTGTCGACGTGAGCAACGACCTGTTCCACGGTGAGGCGGGAGTCCGCTCCCAGCGGGCGCGCACCCAGAACGTCATTGAGCGAGACGTGTAAATAGTCGATGCCTTCGGCAATCAGCCCATCCACCAGCGCGCAGATGTCCGGCACTCGATAGCCGCCATCCTCGCGTTCCTCGGGTGAGATGCGGTAGCCCAATACAAACGGCCCCTTGGCATGGGCGGCAATCACCCGCTTCGCCTCCCGCACCACAGCCAGCGCGAAGCGCATGCGGTTTTCCGGTGAGCCACCCCATTCGTCATCGCGCTGGTTGTAGCGTGGCGAGAAGAAGTTCTGCAGCAAGAAACCGTGCGCACCATGCAGCTCTACCCCATCGAACCCCGCTTCGATGGCCCGGCGGGTAGCTTCGCCGAAGGCATGCACCATCTCAAAAATCTCGTCACGTGATAAAGCCCGGGGTGCCACATCGCCCCGGTTGAAGGGGCCGGCCAGTGCATTGACGGCACTGGCACTCACCAGTTCACCTCCTGGTACCGCCTCCACCACCGCCTTGTTGCCCGCATGGAAGATTTGCAGGACCGCCGCAGCGCCGCCACTCTTGGCGGCCTCAGCCAGCCGCTGCAAGCTGGGAATGAAGCGGTCGTCGTAGGCGGCGAACTCGTCGGTGAAACCGATGCCATTCTCCGTCACATGCGTACACCCCGTGATGACCATGCCCACGCCCTGGGCGCGGCGGCGGTAATAGTCCACCTCCGCATCCGAGACGGTGCCGTCGGGGTTGGCAGACCACGTGGTCATAGGCGCCATGACGACACGGTTGCGCAGCGTCAAGCCGCTATGGAGAGCGAAAGGTTGGAACAGGGTGGTGTGTTCAGAAGTCATTTAGAAACCTTGGCGCAACGCAGGCGCCCCAAAAGAAAGTCACAAGACCTTCAATCTGAGGCCAAAGCGGCCGCGAGCCAAGATTTCCAATCTACACAACAGTATTCAGTCCAGATTGACAATGAAGCGTGAGAATGCCGCTCAGCGCACCCGTTTCGTCTTGGAAGACGGCTGTCGCAGGGCTGCCATGCCCTCGCGCTTCTCGACCAGGAAGTCAATCAAGGCACGCACCTTGGCGGGCATCTGCGCGCGGGTCGGCGCATAGATGTAGAAACCCGCGAAGGGCTTGCACCAGGGCTGCAGCACACGTACCAGCGCACCCGAGTCCAAATGTCGCTGCACGGCAATGTCGATGTGCTGGATAAGGCCCACGTTCTGCAATGCGGCGCGGATCATGCCGTCATCGTCGTTCGTGATGACGCTGCCCTGCGGCTCTACTGTGAAGGCATGCCCGTCTTCTCCCGGTGCAGTGAACTCCCATGGCAGGATCGCACCACCCGGCATCCGAAACCGCAGGCAGTTGTGCTGCGCCAGATCGGCGGGGGTGGCCGGTTGCCCATGGCGCTCGAAATAGGCGGGCGTGCCCACCACCGCCATCTCCAGCGCCGACGTGATCGGCACGGCCACCATGTGCTCGGCCAGACTCTCGCCCACGCGGATGCCCGCATCGCAGCCGTCGGCCACGATGTTGGCCAGCGCATCATCGGCGACCAGCTCCAGTTGGAGTTTGGGGTAGCGGGAGCAGAATTCCTCCAGATGCGGCTCCAGCAGGGTTTTAGCCGCCACGCGGGAAGTATTCACCCGCACCAGGCCCGAAGGCTCATCGCGTGCGTCATGCATGGTGCGCACCGTGCGTTCCACCGCAATCAGCGCCGGATACCACACGTCATAAAGCCGCTGGCCTTCCTCGGTCAGCGACATGTCCCGCGTCGTGCGGTACAGCAGCTTGACGTTCAGGCGCCGTTCCAGCGCCTTCACGTTCTGCGACAGATTGGCCCGTGAGACGCCCATTTCCGCCGCCGCCTTGGTGAAGCTGCGGTGATGGGCGACGTGCGCAAACCAGGCCAGGGAAGGCAGTAATGACGGATCCATGCGTTGCTCATTGTCAATTTTAAAATACAACTGTAGTACAGATTGATGGCTATGACGAATCAATGATCCAGCCTAAAGTGGCTCCATCGCTGCTTGGCCGCACGTCCTTTTGAGGAATGCGACCCGGCAATTTTCACTCAGCGGCCTATCAACGGCCACCAGGAGCCCATCATGCAAAGCGTCAAGATCAAGACCACCTACTGGGACATCGCAGCAGACCTGCATTTCCCGCCAAACTTCGACGAGAAGAAGAAGCACCCAGCGATCATCAGCGCCCACCCCATCGGTAGCTGCAAGGAGCAGACCGCTGGAAATGTCTATGGCAAGGCACTGGCAGAAGCCGGGTTTGTCGTCATCGCCTTCGACCGCAGCACGCAAGGCCAGAGCGGTGGTGAGCCCCGCTACATTGAAGACCCGGCCATGGCCGTGGAAGACTTCAGCCGGGTCATGGACTACCTGGTCACCTTGCCCTACGTGGATGCCGACCGCATCGGTGTGCTGGGCATCTGCGGCGGCGGTGGCTATGCCATCAATGCAACCATGATCGAGCGGCGCATCAAGGCCCTGGTCAGCATCACCGGTGTCAACTACGGCCGCCTGTGCCGCGAAGGCTTCAGCGGTTTCGACCCGATTGGCCAGATGGAAGCTGTGGCCCAGCAACGCACCGCCGAAGCCCGGAGCGAGGCGCTCAAGGTTGACCTGTTCGTTCCGCCCTCCATGGATGCGGTCGCCCAGGCGGGGATCACGGACATCGATGTTCTCGGTGCCACGGACTACTACCGCAACCGCTGCGTCAACGACAACGCCGGCACGCGCGGGCTGTTCTCGCGCCGCGCTGCCTCCGCCGGCTGGGATGCCTTCCATCTGGCCGAAACGCTGCTGACAACGCCGATGATGGTGGTGGTCGGCGACAAGCCGGGCGGCTTCGGCGCCTATCGCGATGGCCTGGAGATCTACGCGCGCGCCGCTTCGAAGGTCAAGGAACTGGTCGTCGTCGAGGGTACTTCGCACTACGAGTTGTACGACCAGCCGGCCCCTGTCGGCCAGGCACTGGCCAAGGTGATCCCGTTCTATCAGCAGAACCTCTGAGCGAGAGAGGCAAGATGGTCACCAAAGCATTCAGCCAATGAATGAAGGAGTTACTGAAATGACCAAAGTATTGATTCTGGGCGCCAGCGGCCAGATCGCGCGATATGCCGTGCAGATGCTTGGCGAGCGTCAGGATGTCGAGCAGACGCTGCTTGTGCGCGATCCCAAGAAGCTGACCAGCACCGAACCCGCCAATGCCCGTATCGCCATCGGCGATGTGATGGACAAGAAGCTGCTGCCCCAGCTCATGGAGGGGCAGGATGTGGTTTATGCCAACCTGGCGGGCGATGTGGACCAGCAGACCGCGCACATCTTGGCGGTGATGAAGGCCAAGGGCGTCAAGCGTCTGATCTTCGTGAACTCGCTGGGCATTTACGACGAAGTGCCAGGCAAGTTTGGCGAATGGAACCGCAATGAAATTGGACAGTACCTGCCGCCGTACCGTGCGTCCGCGGACCTGATCGAGGCCTCGGAGACTGACTACACCATCCTGCGCGCCGCCTGGCTCCAGGACGAGGACGAGGTGGATTACGAGGTCACCAGCCGCGATGAGCCCTTCAAGGGCACCGAAGTGTCGCGCAAGAGCGTGGCCGCACTGGTGAGCGAGTTGGTGATGAGCCCCAGCCTGCTGGTGCGTGCCAACGTGGGGGTGAACAAGCCCAACACCGATGGCGACAAGCCTGCCTTCGTCTAAGCGAGCCGTTCTGCTCGACGCGATCGACCACTCGACTGTTTCGGCTCGGACAATAGTCCGGGCCAGAAAATCGGGTCATCGGTGGCTCTATTCACCAATGGTCACTGCATGAGATAGCCCATGTCCCTACTGCACTGGATTCTTACCGCGCTGGCGCTCGCGCTGCTGTCGATGTTCGCCTACCTGTATGCTGTGACCTGGATCGAAAGCCGCCAGGCTCGGCAGTTCGAACGCAAGTACCCCAACGCATCGGTCACCGCGGACATCTCGCCCACCTCACGAACGGCAGTGGTGTATTTCTCGCGCTCGGGGAACACTGCATTGGTCGCGCGCCATGTAACCCAACGACTCAATGCGACACTGGTTCCCCTGGATGCGCCCGACTACCGGTTAGGTATGGGTGGCTTGGCGCACGCCGTCATGGACGCGAACACACGCAGATCGAAGCCTGAGGTACTGCCGGACATCACCCCGCGCACCATCGACCTGAAACCGTTCGATACGGTCTGGCTTGGCTCGCCCGTGTGGCTCTATAGCCCCGCACCGCCGATCTGGGCGTTTGTCGAGCACAACCGCTTCGACGGCCAACGCGTGGTGCTCTTCAACACCTTCAACAGCCACATCGGCGATGACTACATCGTCAAGCTCAAGGCAAAGGTGATGGAGCGTGGTGCTCGGTCATTCGAGCATAAGCGTGTGCTGCGCGGGCGCATGACGCAGCAACTCACGCCCGAACAGATGTTGCAGGCCATTGATGAGCAATGGTTTGGCCCCCAAGCCGGGTCTTGAGTGCCCCCCTTGCACTGGCGATCGAGCGCCGCCCGGGCGGCGCTGTCAGCCATTTCCGATTTCGCGAAGAACTACAAATCATCGGGGCATTGGGGCGTTGCAGGCATCAGACTTCCTGGCAATTCTTGCCCACTGCTTCTGCCGTATCGAACCTGGAAACCGGGTTAGGAATAAAGGACACGACTGCCGCCGCAATCACTGCTGGCAACGCAAAGGCATAGAAATTCCATTGATGATCAAGGTTGGCGCCTACGATCCAGCCACCGATCATCGGCCCCAGGATCGCACCCGCCCGCCCGATGCCCAATACAGCGCCTACTGCCGCGCCGCGACATGAGGTCGGGAAATAAGCTCCCAGGAACCCATACAGCAAAGTGGTCGAGCCGATGGTACCAAGACCTGCGCCAAACACCGCGCACATCAGCCAGAACGCATCGAGCTTCTGGCTCAACGCCAATAGCGACAAGGCGCCAATCAGGTAGTACGGCACCAGCACTTTCTTCGAGCCGATGCGATCGGCGAACGCAGCACCGGCCAGGTTGCCGACGACCGCGCCCAGTTGTAGCACCAACAGAAACTGCAACGACGACCCCAGCGCATAGCCCGCTTGCCGCATCAGATGCGGCAACCAGGTATTGAGCCCATAAATGATCAGTTGGGTGCAGAACATCCCGCAGATGAACAGTACAGCCACACCTCGGAAGCCACTGGAGAACAGCAACCTGTAGCCAATTTTCCCCTCTGCGACGGGTTGCACCTTGTGCTGGAAGGCCTGCTCCTGGAGAACCTGTTCGAAATCCATCCCGTAACGGTGTGCCAGCGCTTTAGCCTCTTCGAGACGACCTCGGCCAACTAGAAAATTCACCGACTCAGGCAGCAAAAAGTACATCACCGGCAGAACCACGATATACAACCCTCCCAAGGCGTATAGCGTGCGCCAACTATGCTCCGGCAACAGGGCGATTGCGGCCAGTGCGGAAACGATGCCTCCCACCGCGTAACCGGTCAGCATAATACCGTTGTACAACTGGCGCCGGTGCCGTGGGGCATACTCGATCGTCAAGGCCACGGCGCACGGCACCACGCCGCCAAGGCCGATACCACACAAAAAGCGGAAGACGCCGAGCATATGCGGCGACTGCGCGGTGGCGCACAAGGCCGAGCCCACCGAAAACCAGAGGACACCAATCATGAGCAGGTTGCGACGACCGAGCCGGTCGGTCAGCCACCCGGTCAACAGGAAGCCCACCATCAGACCGGCCAGCGTCCAGCCCCCAATCATCCCGGCCATTGCCGGTGTCATATTCCAGCCAGGTTCTTCCATCAAGCTCGGGACAGTCGCCCCATAAATGATCAGGTCGTAGCCGTCAGCCACGATCGTCAGGAAACACAGGATGACCACGAGCAGCCCGCTTCGTGTTGAAACCGTTGCTTGCCTCATTGCGCTTGCCTCCAGCCAGGCACGGACTCCCATGTCCGCAACGACAAGGAGGACCGGGCCCAACATTTCAGGTAATTGTTTTTGTTGTTCGATAGGTACCGACCAGAAGGCCGTCCCATCCGCGTGGCAAACCGTTCTTCGTGAGTCTCGACAAGCTCGCTGCCTATCGCCCCACACGTTCGAAGATGGCGGCCAAGCCCTGGCCACCGCCGATGCACATGGTCTCCAGGGCATAGCGCCCCTGGCGACGCTGCAGCTCATGCAGCACCGAGGTCATGATGCGCATGCCCGTAGCACCCACCGGATGCCCCAGGGAGATGCCCGAACCATTCACATTGAGCCGGTCCGGGTCGTTCCAACCCCAACCCTTGAGCACCGCCAGCACCTGGCAGGCAAAGGCCTCGTTGACCTCCACCAGGTCCATCTGCTCGAAGCCAAGCCCGGTACGGGCGAACAGCTTGTTCACCGCCGGTACCGGTCCGATGCCCATGGTCGCTGGCTCGCAACCGGCCGCCGCCCAACTGTGCAGGTAGCCGATCGGCTCCAGGCCCAACTCCTCCAGCTTATCCTCGGCCACCACCAGGCAGGCTGCCGCGGCGTCGTTCTGCTGGGAGGCGTTGCCGGCGGTGACCGTACCGCCCTTGCTCAGCGTGCGCAGGCCGGCCAGTTTTTCGAGCGTGGTGTCACCACGCACGCCCTCATCGCGGGTCACCCACAGCGGCTCGCCGCGCTTCTGCGGCACGCTGACCGGTACGATCTCGTCATCGAAACGCCCGGCCTCCCAGGCGGCGGCAGCGCGTTGCTGGCTGCGTGCGGCAAAAGCGTCGGACGCCTCACGGCTGATGCCGTATTCGCGAGCCAGGTTCTCGGCAGTCTCGATCATTCCCGAGATACGGCCGAAGCGGTGCTCCGGCTGCGAACGCTCGCGGCCCCGATCCAGGCGGTCGTGCAGCGTCACGGAGCCGGCCTTGGAGCCCCAGCGCATGTCAGTGCTGTAGTACTCGATGTTGCTCATGCTCTCTACGCCACCGGCGAGTACCACGTCGGCGGCGCCGGTCTGCACCATCATCGCGGCGCTGACCAGGGCCTGCAGGCCACCGCCACAACGGCGGTCCAGCTGCATGCCCGGCACGCTCACCGGCAGCCCCGCCTCCAGGGCAATCCAGCGGCCCACGCAGGGAGTTTCGGAGTTGGCATAGGACTGGGCGAACACCACATCATCGATACGCTCAGGGTCCAGCCTGGTTTGCGCCAGGATGGCTTTGACCACCTCCGCGCCCAGGCGCTCCACTGGCACGCCGCGCAGGCTGCCGCCAAATGTCCCAACCGCGGTTCGGCGCGGTGCCACGATCGCTGCTCTTCTCATCGTTGCCTCTCCTCAGAGCGCGTCTTGCAGTTGCGGGACCAACTCGAACAGGTCGCCCACCAGGCCGTAATCGGCGACCTGGAAGATCGGCGCTTCTTCGTCTTTGTTGATCGCCACGATCACCTTGGAGTCCTTCATGCCCGCCAGGTGCTGGATCGCGCCGGAGATACCGACGGCGATGTACAGCTGCGGCGCGACGATCTTGCCGGTCTGGCCGACTTGCATGTCGTTGGGGGCATACCCCGCGTCGACTGCGGCGCGCGAGGCACCGACAGCGGCGCCGAGCTTGTCCGCAAGGGTGTACAGCAGGCTGAAATTGTCCCCGCTCTGCATGCCCCGACCACCGGAAACGACGATCTTGGCTCCGGTCAGTTCGGGGCGGTCCGACTTGGCCAGTTGCTCGCCCACGAAGCGGGACAACCCCTTTTGGAGGCTCACCTCGACTGTCTCGATGCTCGCGCTCCCGCCTTCGGCCGCTACCGGGTCAAAGCCCGTGGCACGCACACTGATCACCTTGACCGGGGCCGAGGACTGCACGGTGGCAATGGCATTACCAGCGTAGATCGGGCGCTTGAAGGTGTCCGGGCTGACCACCTCTATGATTTCGGAGATCTGGTCCACATCCATCAGCGCCGCCGCGCGTGGCAGATAGTTCTTGCCATTGGTGGTGGCCGGGGCCAGCACATGGCTGAAGCCCTTGCCCAGCGCCGCCACCATGGACGCTACATGCTCGGCCAGCAGGTTGGCATAGGCTTCGTTGTCAGCGACCAGCACCTTGCTGACGCCCTCGACCTTGGCTGCCGCCTGCGCGACCGCATCGACCTGGTGGCCGGCCACCAGAACGGCGATGTTGTCATCGATTTTCCGGGCAGCGGCCACGGTATTCAGTGTGACGGCGGCCAGGGCGCCATTGCTGTGTTCAGCGATTACCAGGACGGCCATCAGATCACCTTCGCTTCGTTCTTGAGTTTTTCGACCAGCTCGGCCACGGTTTTCACCTTGATGCCGCCACTGCGTACCGCTGGCGCTTCGACTTTCAGGGTCTTGACCGTCAAGGTGATGGTGACGCCCAGCGCCTCAGGCGTCAGGGTCTCCAGTGGTTTTTTCTTGGCCTTCATGATGTTTGGCAGCGACGCATAGCGCGGCTCGTTCAGGCGCAGGTCAGTGGTCACGATCGCTGGAAGGGTCAACTCCAGGGTCTGCAGGCCACCATCGATTTCACGGGTGACGTTCAACGTGTCACCTGCCAGTTCCACCTTGGAAGCGAAAGTGCCCTGGGCATAGCCGGTCAGCGCAGCCAGCATCTGGCCGGTCTGGTTGTTGTCGCTGTCGATGGCTTGCTTGCCAAGGATCACCAGCCGAGGCTGCTCTTTGTCGACCACGGCCTTGAGCGCCTTGGCGATGGCCAACGAGCTCAGATCGTCACTCGCCTCCACCAGGATGGCGCGGTCGGCGCCCAGGGCCAAGGCCGTGCGCAACTGCTCCTGAGCAGCGTTCGAAGCGACGCTCACCACTACCACTTCACTGGCGATGCCTTGCTCCTTGAGCCGGACGGCTTCTTCCACTGCGATCTCGCAGAACGGGTTGAGGGCCATTTTCACACTGGTCAGTTCAACGCCGGACTGGTCCGCCTTGACGCGGACCTTCACGTTGAAATCGACCACGCGCTTGACTGCTACGAGGACTTTCATGCTTGAACATCTCCAACAGAGCTGGAACGGGAAAGAATGCGACGTGCTCGCTCGATCAGGGGGCGATCGACCATTGCGCCGTCAACTTGAACAGCGCCACCATCGCGGATGGCCTCCAGAACGCGGCACGCCCAATTGACGGACTGCGCGTCTGGCAGGAACGCTTCGATGATTGGGGCTACTTGGCGGGGATGGATCGCCAGCTTGCCGCCAAAGCCCATTTCGGCAGCCACCTGAGCATCCTGCAGAACCACATTCGGCTCATCGAATACTGTCGTGACCCCCTCCAGCGGGGATGGCAGGCCTGCCAGGCAAGACTTCAGCAGCAGGGCACTGCGGAAGTAGCTCAACGCTTCACGGCTGGGATGACAGCCCAAGTCCAGGGCCAAATCCAAAGAGCCGAACGCTGCCTGGACAACGCCGGGCTCTCTCAACAACCAGGCCAGATCCTCGAAAGCCGCAGCGGTTTCGATCAAGGCGATGATCGGCACTTGGCGGCCTAGCAAGGCATGCACAAGGCGAATGTCTGCGGCCGTTTCGGCTTTTGCCAGCATCAACGCATCGAAACTGACATCGCGCAGTGCCGAGAGGTCTTCCTGGAAATGCGCGCTTGAACTGGCATTCACTCTGATAATGACAGGGACATTATCGATCCCGTGGTTGGCTACCGACTCCCTGGCCAATGACCGGGCGTTAGGCGCTACGGCGTCCTCCAGGTCAAGGATTACAGCATCAGCCCCGCTGTAGGCCGCTTTAGCGAAACGCTCAGGGCGATCACCGGGCACGAACAGGGGCGCCAACGGCGGGCGATATTCTTTCAACATGTCGCAGTTGCCTCCATGTTCACATTACCATCTGCGTCTTGCGTCCACGCACGTAACCCCTCGCCCAGCGAGCTACGGGATACTGCGGCGCGAAACACCGGGCCGGCGATAAGCGGTACCAGACCGCGATAATCAAAGTGCGACGGCACCTTGCCCGCATGGCGTGCCGCCAGGTTGAAGAGCAGGCTGGCCTGCAATGGCCCCTGTACGACCAAGCCTTGATAACCTTCCACTTCGGTGGCGTAGGGCAGGTCGTAATGGATGCGATGGGCATTGAAGGTCAACGCCGAATACCGCATAAGCAGCGTGGGAGGCGTCTCTATCCAATGCTCCCATTCTCCTACCTGCGTGACGCCGCCTTTGGGTGCGGGGCCCGGAGCCGCTGGGGCGCGGTAAACGATGTCCTGCCGTTCTCGGATCGCTACCCTGCCTTTACAGGAAAGTTCGTGGTCAACGGTCACGAAGCACAGCTTGCCGCTACGGCCCTCTTTGAAACGGATGTCTCTTATTGTCGATAGTCGACGAATCAGCTTGCCAATGGGCAACGGTTCAAGCGTTTGCACCTCGCCACCCGCCCACATGCGACGCGGCAATAATACTGGCGGCAGAAACCCTCCTCGCCGCGGATGCCCGTCCTCTCCCAGCTCTGCCATGCTCGCCGCTGCTGGACTGGGTGCAAGGCACCAATGCAAGCCTGGCGGTGCATACCCATCGGCGTCCCAAAGATGCGGACCCAAGGTGGCACGATAGGCCTCAAGCATTTGAGGACTGATGACCGCCGAACAACGCTCCTGTCGCCCTACCCATCCCTGCAATTGTCCAAGATCGAGTTCACTCATCACCTTGTCCTCAGAAAGAGCGCGGCATCTCGAGCAGGTGCTCGGCGACATAGCTGAGAATCAGGTTTGTAGAGATAGGCGCAACTTGATACAGGCGTGTCTCACGGAACTTGCGTTCTACGTCATACTCGTTCGCAAAGCCGAAGCCACCATGGGTCTGCAGGCAAGCGTTGGCTGCCTCCCAACTGGCCTTGGCTGCCAGGTACTTGGCCATGTTGGCCGCCGCACCGGCATTGCGGCCACTGTCGTACTCTTCACACGCGCGCCAACGCATTAGGTCGGCGGCCTCGATCTCGATATGGGCTTCGGCGATGGGGAATTGCACACCTTGGTTCTGCCCAATCGGGCGGCCAAAGACGACACGATCGCGGGCATACGCACTGGCCTTTTCGACGAACCAGCGACCATCGCCGATGCATTCGGCGGCGATCAGCGTGCGCTCCGCATTGAGTCCATCGAGAATGTAGCGGAAGCCCTTGCCCTCTTCGCCGATCAAGCTGCTGGCCGGAATTTCCAGGTTGTCGAAAAACAGCTCGTTGGTCTCGTGGTTCACCAGGTTGGCGATCGGCTGGACCGTCAAGCCATTGCCAATGGCCTCGCGCAGGTCGACCAGGAAGATCGACATGCCATCGACCTTCTTCTTCACCTCCGCCAACGGCGTGGTGCGAGCCAGCAGAATCATCAAATCCGAGTGCTGCACCCGGGAGATCCACACCTTCTGCCCATTGATGATGTACTTGTCGCCTTGGCGCACTGCGGTGGTCTTGATCTTGGTGGTGTCGGTGCCGGTGGTCGGCTCAGTCACGCCCATCGACTGCAAACGCAGTTCGCCGCTGGCCAGCTTTGGCAGGTAATGGCGCTTCTGCTCTTCACTGCCGTTACGCAGCAGGGTGAACATGTTGTACATCTGCCCATGGATGGTGCCGGAGTTACCACCGCAGTGATTGACCTCCTCCAAAATCACCGATGCCTCAGCGAGTCCCAAGCCCGAGCCGCCATATTCTTCCGGGATCATCGCCGACAGCCAGCCCGCCTCCGTCATGGCCGTGACGAAGGCTTCCGGGAAACCTTTTTGCTCGTCGATCTTGCGCCAGTATTCGGCGGGGAACTCCGCGCACAGGGCACGGACGCCCTCACGGATGTCTTGGTAGTGCTGTTGGGTGTGTGTGGCAGTCATAAAACTCAACCTCATGAACGCGTTAAACCGGGTCCCAGCAAAAGACGTCCGCGCTGACCTGCAGCGAGGTGAAAGAGCCGGTGAGCGCTGGCATGCCATGCTCTGCGATGGCCTGGGCAGTCCAGCCTTCGCCTTGCTGCACCGAGCGCACCGGGCGGTTCTGGCCCATCAGGAAGATCTCGTTGCGGCGCACGGTGAACACCTGGCCGTTCACGTCCTTGGCCTGGTCCGACAGCAGGTACACCGCCAGCGGAGCATTCTTTTCCGGCGTCATCTGCTTCAAGCGCTCGACCCGGGCCTTTTCTTCCGCCGTCACATCCGGTATCGCGCTGGTCATGCGGCTCCAGGCGAATGGCGCCAGGCAGTTGGAGCGCACGTTGAAGCGCTGCATGTCCAGCGCGATGGATTTGCTCAGTGCCACCATCCCCAGCTTGGCCGCCGAGTAGTTGGCCTGGCCGACGTTGCCGATCAGCGCCGAAGTGCTGACCATGTGCACGAAGGCCCCGCTGCTCTGTGCGCGAAAACGCTCGGCGGCGGCACGGCTGACGAAGAAGCTGCCGTTCAGGTGCACCTGGATCACTGACTGCCAATCCTCGACACTCATCTTGTGGAAGATCACGTCGCGGATGATGCCGGCGTTGTTCACAACGCCATCGATACGGCCAAAGCTGTCCATGGCGCAGGTGATGATGTTCTGCGCGCCATTCCAGTCGGCCACGCTGTCGGTGTTGATCACCGCGCGACCACCGAGGCCTTCGATCAGTTTCAACGTCTCCTGGGCCGGGGTGGACGAGCCGCCCTCGCCGCCCAGGGACACGCCCACGTCATTGATCACCACCGAGGCGCCGGCACGTGCCATTTCCACGGCGATGGCCCGGCCGATGCCGCCACCGGCACCGGTGACCACCACTACTTTGTTGTCGAGCATGTCGTTCTCTCCGTCGATCGGTTACAGGCCGAGCATCGCTTTGGCCAGGATGTTGCGCTGGATCTCCGAGCTGCCGCCGTAGATGGTCGCGGGGCGCGCCTGGAGGAACAGGCCGGTGGGGTTCAGGTTGCCGTTGCCCTCGATCGGCTCCAGATAGGCGGCGTATTCCCCGGCGATCTCCAGCATGTAGTCGGTGATGCGCTGGAATAGCTCGGTCTGGTGCACCTTGAGCAGCGACACGTCGGCGCCCAAGTTCTCGCCCCGGCGCAGGCGCTCGGCGAAGGTCTCGAACAGCAGCTTGTGGTCGTCCAGGTCCAGGCGCAGGCGGGTCAGGCGGTCGCGGAAACCCGGCTCGTCGTGAAGGCCCAAGTGCTCGCCGAGCACTTCCAGGCGGGTCAGGGCATTGGCCGACTGCTTGGGCGAGCCGAGGAAGATGCGCTCGAAGCCCAGCAGCGCCTTAGCCATGGTCCAGCCAGCATTCATTTCGCCAACCAGGTTGGCCTTGGGCACGCGCACATCGTCGAAGAACACCTCGCAGAGCTCGTCGTGCAGGTCCAGGTTGAGGATCGGCCGCACGGTCACGCCGGGGCTGTCCATCGGCACCAGCAGGAAACTGATGCCCTCCTGCTTCTTCGCCGTCTTGTCGGTGCGCACCAGCAGGAAGATCCAGTCGGCGTCGGTGGCCAGGGTGGTCCAGATTTTCTGGCCGTTGACCACCCATTCGTCATCGTCGAGCACCGCTTCTGTGCGCAGGCTGGCCAGGTCGGAGCCAGCGTTGGGCTCGCTGTAGCCCTGGCACCAGATGTGCTCGCCGGAAAGGATGCGCGGCAGGAAGTACTGCTGTTGCTCGGGTGAGCCGTAGCGGATTAGCAGCGGGCCGAGCAACATGATGCCGTGGTCCGGGGTACGGGCCACGCCGTGGTTCTCGAATTCCTCGGTATAGATCAGCTGCTTGGCCGCCGAAAGGCCCATGCCACCGAACTCACGGGGCCAGCCCGGGCAAAGCCAGCCGTGCTCGGAGAGGGTCATGTACCAATCCTTGACCTCTTCCCAATGCAGGCGTTTGGGTAAGTCGCGCAGCGCTTCGGGAAAGTGCGCATGCAGGAATTCGCGTACGGCTTGGCGGAAGGCATCGTCGCTCAGGGCGTTGAAATCGGGCAGTTGTGGTGTGTCGCTCATGGTCGGGTCCTCAGGCGCTGGCCAGGCGTGGCATGCAGGCGTCGTAACGACGACGGTGCTGGTCGGATGAGCCGTACAGGTTGGCCAGGGTCATGGCTTTGCGCAGGTACAGGCCCACGTCGCACTCGTCGGTGTAGCCAATGGCGCCGTGCAACTGCACGGCCTGGCGGGTCACCAGCAAGGCGGCATCGGCGGCGCGGGCCTTGGCCCGGGAAACGGCCGCGCGGCGCTGGGTGGCTGGGGCGCCTGCGTCACAGGTAGCCGCCGCCGCGTCCAGGCTGGCGCGCCACAAGGCCAGTTGCAGCTTCAAGTCCACGGCGCGGTGCTGCAGGGCCTGGAAATTGCCGATGGTCTGGCCGAACTGCTTGCGGGTGCGCAGGTACTCCAGGGTCAGGGCGAAGGCCTGTTCGGCGGCGCCCAGCAGGTAGGCGGCGGTGCCCAAGGCGGCTTCGTCAAGGGCGTCGGCCAGGGCCTGGGCCTGCAGTGGCAAGGTTTCGGCCGGGGCGCTATCCAGCTGCAGGTGGCCGAAGTGGCCGCCGTCCTGAGTGGTGACGATTTCCAACTTCACGCCCGGGGCCTTGGCGTCCACCAGGGCCAGGCCATCGGGGGTGCTGACCAAAAAGCCGTCGGCGCTAGCGGCCATGGGGATGCACAGCTTGCGCCCCCTGACCTTGCCGTTGTGCAGTCGGGTGCCGCCTTCAGCGGCTTCGAGGTTGTCGAACTGCTCTTGCAAGGCTGGCAGCAGCAGGCGCTCACCGCTCAGTTGTGCAGCCAGTTGTTCACCATCAAGCAAGCGCGCCGCCAGCACCGCCGGTACGAAGGGCTCGGGCAGCAAGGCGGCGCCGAACACCTCCAGCAAGGCGCAGTACTCGGCCATGCCCAAGCCAATGCCGCCCTGAGCTTCGGGCAACGACAAGCCTAGCCAGCCGTTGTCGGCCATCTCGCGCCATACCGCGCCGTCGAACCCCGGCACCTGGTAGCGCAGGCCGCGCACTCGGGCCAGCTCGCTGGCCGGGGCGAACGCCACCGCGCTGTCGCGGATCATGCGGATGTTTTCCAAACGTTCTTCAGACGAATGCATCTCGGTCTCCTGATAGCCTGGTAATGAATTCAGTTCTGGGTAGAGGTCGGGGCAAATGTCGCCAGGCCGTTGCTCACCACCAGGGCGTCACGTTCCAGGACACGCGCACGGAAGGAGCCGTCGCGCCAAATCTCACTGCGAATGGTTTCCCCTGGCAGCACCGGCGCAGAAAAACGCAGCGCCATGCTGCGCAAGGCGCCGGCGTCATAATTGCCAAGGGTCTTGAGCAGGGCGTGGCACACCACGCCAAAGGTGCACAACCCGTGTAGAATCGGCCGGCTGAAGCCCGCCGCGCGGGCCACGGCAGGGTCTGCATGCAACGGGTTGTCGTCGCCATTGATTCGGTAATAGAGGGCTTGCTCCGGCCGGGTGGGAAGGTCCACGCAGAAGTCGGGCTCTGCGTCCGGCACCTGGTGGCTGCTGCGCAGTGGCGTGCTATCTCCACCAAAGCCTCCGCCACCACGCAGGAATGTCGTGCTCAGCGTGCTCGCCAGCAATTGCCCACTCTCAGCGTTACGCACTTCTTTTTGCGTGTAGAGCAAGGCGCCCTGCCCCGGCCCTTTGTCAGCCACCCCGAGGATCTTGGTCGATCCGATCACCTGCCCTTCCACGGGAAGCGGGGCATGCAGGGTAATTTCCTGCTCGCCATGCACCACACACTTGGGGTCCACGCCCGAACGTGGGTCGCCCAGCCAGAAGCCAGGGTGCCCGAGCACCAGTGCCATCGAAGGCATGGCGTTCAGGTCGCGACGGAAGTCGACATAGCCCAATTGCCGCTCGTCCAACGGGTCGCAACCCATCCCGACAGACAGTGCATAGAGCGCCGTCTGTTGTCGGGTCAGGGTTTGGCGGACCACAGGGATCGGATAATCAAGCAGCTTTTCAATCTCGATGGGCATGATGCCATCCCCTTGTTCTTGTCGCTGTTCATGACTTGAGGGGATGTTTCAGCAAGCGAACTTCCAATTCAATTTACGAATTCGAAAGTGCCTCCTCGGTGAATCCGCATTGCAATTCATCAATCGTCAGGGCCACGCATGGCCCACCCATGACCTGGCATGCGCATTGGTTCTGTTCAACGAATCGGAAGTGCCACTTGGCGTTTCATAAATTGAATTCTTGTATCACCTGCCGAATCATTCGACCCATGGGGCAGTGCCTGGGCATGCCTGGGTGGATATCGAATCGCTACAGAGAGGTCGAGCAGTGGAACGGGAATCAATGGAGTTCGATGTAGTCATCGTCGGAGCCGGCCCATCGGGCCTGGCCGCGGCTTGCAGACTCAAGCAGAAGGCGTTGGAAACGGGCCAGCAGATCAATGTCTGCGTGGTCGAAAAGGGCTCTGAAGTTGGTGCCCATATCCTGTCCGGTGCCATCTTCGAGCCCCGCGCATTGAATGAGCTTTTCCCCGATTGGCAAGCGCTCGGCGCACCGTTGATCACACCGGTAAAGCGCGACGACATCTACTTTCTCCGGGACGCAGAGCGGGCCAGCAAAGTCCCTAATTTCTTTGTTCCTCGTACCATGCACAACCAAGGAAACTTCATCATTTCGTTGGGCAACCTGTGCCGCTGGCTGGCACAACAGGCCGAAGCCTTGGGTGTGGAAATCTACCCCGGATTCGCCGCTCAAGAAGCGCTGATCGATGAACATGGCCGAGTGTGCGGGATCGTCACCGGTGATCTGGGCGTAGATCGTGACGGCCAACCCAAGGCAGGTTATTACACACCTGGCATGGAACTACGCGGCAAATACACCTTGTTCGCGGAGGGTTGCCGTGGGCATATCGGCAAGCAACTGATCAAGCGCTTCGACCTCGACAGCGAGGCTGATGCGCAACACTACGGCCTTGGCATCAAGGAAATCTGGGACATCGATCCGGCGCGACACGAGCCTGGCCTGGTGGTGCACACGGCCGGGTGGCCGCTGAATGACGAGAACCCCGGCGGCTCGTTCCTCTACCACCTGGAAAACAATCAGGTGGTGGTTGGGCTGATCGTCGACCTGTCCTACAGCAACCCCCATCTGTCACCGTTTGACGAGTTCCAGCGCTACAAGCACCACCCGGTGATCAGCCAGTATCTGGAAGGCGGCAAGCGTGTCAGTTACGGCGCCCGGGCTATCTGCAAGGGTGGGTTGAACGCATTGCCCAAGATGGTTTGCCCAGGCGGTGCACTGATCGGCTGTGATCTGGGGACCTTGAACTTTGCCAAGATCAAGGGCAGCCACACCGCAATGAAGTCGGGCATGCTTGCAGCAGAGGCCATCGCGCAAGCGTTACAGGCAGGACGTAGCGGCGACGAACTGTTTGAGTATGTCGAAGGCTTCAAGGCCAGTTGGCTACATGACGAACTACTGCGCAGTCGCAACTTCGGGGCCGCCCTCCACAAGTTTGGTGCGATCGCAGGCGGCGCCTTCAACTTCATTGATCAGAACCTGTTCGGCGGCAAACTCCCGTTCACCCTTCGCGATACCCGCCCGGACCACAGCTGCCTCAAACCGGCTAGCAAGGCACCACGGATCGAATACCCGAAACCGGATGGCAAGCTGAGTTTCGACAAGCTCTCATCGGTGTTTCTTTCCAGTACCAACCACGAGGAAGACCAGCCGGTTCACCTCAAGCTTGCCGACCCTAACCTGCCTATCAACAACAACCTGCCCCTTTTCGATGAGCCCGCTCAACGCTATTGCCCCGCGGGCGTGTATGAAATCGTCGCGGCAGAAAATGGCGATATGCGCCTGCAGATCAATGCGCAGAACTGCCTGCACTGCAAGACCTGCGATATCAAGGACCCCGCCCAGAACATCACTTGGGTTGCCCCGGAAGGAACCGGCGGCCCCAACTATCCCAACATGTAACCTTTTCCCGACAGGACGCACGCCATGAAAACACTCGCAGCCCTCCTCGCAGCCTTGGCACTGGCAGGGTGCTCAAGGGGATTTTTGGAGTCCCACTCCACAGGATTCACTGGCGACAGTGAAAAGACCGCGCAGGCGTACGTGCAGTGCTTGGAGCCCAAGTGGCAAGCACCGGCCACCTCGCTTTCAAAAACTAAGACGCCTACTGGTTACACCCTGGAAGTGTCCGCATTGCATATCGGCCCCATCGCATTGGCTGTGATTCGTGAGCAGACACCGGGGATCAGCGTCGAAGTCTTCTTGCCGACGGCACAAGGCCGAGCGGAACGCTGGGAAGAAGCTGCCAGAGCATGTATGTAGGCGAGAAGTGAAAGAGTACTGTGAACACATGTTAGATATTTTGGCCAATGCTTGGCACTGTCACTTCTCAGACGCCAGATTTTGTGAGGTCGGTCTAGAACATGTAATTCTCCTGATCTGGCTTTGAGTCGATCCTGTCGATTAAAAAAACTTCGAGATGTTTTTGCATTGTTAGCTGTAACTGGCAAGGCGTCGAAAGCAGTCTGGAGCGACCGGCTGCTGTCGACCCATAGCAGCCCTTGGCAAAGGCAAGCTTAGGGTCAGCAGCGACATATATTTGCCAGCTATAAACAATTAATTGAATTGGCGCTTCCCCGGAATTCTTGTCTCAATCCGTCCGCTCGGGCTCTCCTATGCTTTTCAATAGGGCGTTATACTGAATTGGGTCAGAAGCGTATATTTTGTCTAAGACGTAGTTTGCTACCCTAGCGATCTCGGGAACTTCAACTGGCTTGAAGCTTCTGTCTGGTATTTCCTCCAGATGAGAAAACTCATTATTGAGCCGGTTGACAAGGGCAATAGCCGCGTCTTCTTCTTCCCCGAAGAATTTTTTTATTCGCTCAAGGCTGTCGCTTTTGTTGTCGTGGTGGGGGTACTTGAAGAAAAGGAAAGCCTCAAGGAATTTTCTCAAGTTATTGCCGAAGCCAAAGAACGGCTCGTGGCTAATGTGTGCAGTCAACTGATCTCTGCACTTGTAGATTTGATGGAATAAATAATGGAATTCGGTAATGTAGTCTCTGAGATAAGACGGCATAAGCAAAATACTACTCGCGGCTCCATTGCGCTCAACCATGAAGTGCTCGTGATCATGGGTGTTTTTTGGCTTGCCGCCACCAGCATCTATTTTCTTCGATGGAATGGATAGTCGCTTAAGATATTTTAAAAAGTCCAAGTTATGTGTTGAAATAAATAGCTGTTTGTATCGATAGGTGTTTGAGTTGTCGGCTTTTTTTACAAGCTTGGCAATCAAGCTCTCAATTAAGCTGAACATGAAAAATATATGGTTGCTGTCAAGGCTCGAGATTGGATCATCGATGTAGATTATTAATTCTTTACCTTTGCTCTCGGGTGCATCTAGCTTTGCGATAAAATAGCAAAACGCAATCAAGCTACATTCGCCTTCGCTCAGGTTGTACGCTGCCTTTCCGTCTCGTGTGATCTCAAATTTGACGGTTGCCTTATCTGCACTGTCACGAGGTTCAAGCTTGAGGCCGTCATGGCCAAAGAAGTTATTTAGCAGGGAGTTGACACGTCCAGCTCCTTTGCGCTCATCTCTCTGTTTATTTCGCAAATTTTGGACTTCGATTTCGGCGTCGCCAATTTTTTTTGCGGAATCTATATAGGTCGAGTCTGCGGCGTCAGCTTCAGTTTTGAGATTTGCTATTTTTTTAAGTTCCGCATCATAGGTAATTGCATCCGCAAACGTAGATACGTCAGCCAGGCGAAGCAAATCTCTGGCGGTAGCCTTATCTTTTTCAAGAGTTTTTGTTTTGCTGTTGTTAGTGATAATTAAATCATTGATAGCGTCCACATGCTGCTGAATTTCTTCGGGGTTATGCAGTGAAGGCGGCAGGGCCACGGGTTGGAAAAGATTGTTTTTTCGTGATTCTAGTGACTTCTTAAGAGTCTCCAAATCTTTCTTATAGGTACTCAGCTCGTTCGCAAGCGCCTGGCTGCTTACGTTAAAGGTGGAGCGCTCCTCTGCGTAGAGGTCATCGCTTCTCAACGTGACTAAGCCAGCCAGAGCTGCAATCTCGCCTTTCACTGCGGTGATTACATTCTCCAGATCTGTTTCGAGATCGCCTGATTCTTTGCTGAAATGCTCGTCGAGTACTTGCCATATATCATCAGGCAAGCTCTGTCGGCAAAAGGCACATACGTCCCGCTTATCACGGTGATGAGTGATACCTTGCTTAACCCACAGCTGCAGTACACTGTCGTTGAGTAGTTCCTGGATAGGCTTGGTCGGAGTGATCGCTTTGGACAGAAGTGGATCAGCTTGGCTTTTCAGAGAGTCATAGTTTAGTGCAATCGCAAGCGTGCTTGTGATATCAGGCAACGCCTCTTGCTTGAGCAGCGCAAGCTTTCCAGCTTGCTCCTGCAGTGTCAGTGGAGCAAACCCGGACTTTTGGGTAGTCGCAATGTCGCGTTTAATATTTTCAATGTTATAAACTGGAACGCCATATTGAAGATTCTTCTTAATCTTTTCAGCAGCGTGTGAGCGCAGCTTCCCTTCCAGTGCGCTTTGAGCTGTACTGTGGCTGGCCTTAGTGCGATCCCGCTCTTTTTTTCTTGCTTCAAGGTCAAAACGAAGACCGGATTTGGCCTCAACGCTGCCCAGATTGGCCTCGATTGCAGCAATAGCCTCATCAATCTCCTTGTTCTGTTCACCGACGATGGCGAAAGTTTTGATCTCCCCACCGACATCTTGGTTGACTAGGAAACTCAAGTTCTCAGCCACAAAATCGCGGTTGTAGACTCTCACGTCATAATTATGAGTCAGTAGTCCCGAACAGGTGACCGCGCCCTGGTCGCCTGTAACAGTGAAGGACGAGCCTGTGTAGTTTGTCGGGAGCTTGCCGGTTTCCAGTGCACGGAAAATACGCGAGATGGTCGTCTTGCCCGAGTAGTTGCGCCCGTAAAGAATATTTAAGCGCTGGAAAGTTTTAACATTTTTCCCGCTATCCCGGACGGTCTTCTTCCACTCAAGGCCTGAAAAGCTGCCGAAGCTTGCGATGTCTATCTGAGTGATCACTGGTCCATACCTACCTTGGTGGATTTGGTTTCTTGTAGCCGATTTTTCCCCTACTTGGAATGCTCTATAGCAGATCAGTGGAACCGGCTGGCTGGCTGATTTGCCCCCTCACGAAGGACTGCTCTGGGTCGTTAGCTGCCTCACGCCAAGGGCGGCGTTGGGTCGAGCGATCCCGGTCACGGATTACCGCCATGTCCTGCTATTGGTTACATTAGGTCTGATAAGCCACAGGTTATCCGCACCTATTGCAGCGTTGAGCGAGATGAAATTGACAGAACCGGTACAGATGCCCTCCTCCCAGCCGCTGGTGCTAGCAGAATTGGCCGACAGCACCCGCGCCGCTGCTGAGGCATTCATCGCGGCAGGCACTGCGGCCAATACCGTGCGTAGCTACCAGAGCGCCCTCACCTACTGGTCCGCGTGGTTGCGGTTACGTTATCGCCGCTCGCTCAGCGACGGCGCGTTGCCACCCGAGGTCGCCGTGCAATTCATCGTCGACCATTTGGCCAGGCCCGATACTTCTGGTAACTGGACACACCTGCTGCCGCCGGCCGTCGATGCCGCGTTGGTGCAAGCCAAGGTCAAGGCCAAGCCGGGGCCACTGTCGTTTAGCACAGTTAGCCATCGCTTGGCAGTTTTGTCTAAATGGCATCGCCTGCGACGCTGGGATAACCCAAGTGATGCTCCTGCGGTGAAGACGCTTCTTCGCGAGGCACGCAAGGCCCAGGCGCGCCAAGGCGTGTCCGTGCGGAAGAAAACCGCGGTGGTCTTGGAGCCGCTGCAGGCGATGCTCGCCACCTGCACTGACGGCGTGCGTGGCACGCGCGATCGCGCCCTGCTGTTGCTGGCCTGGAGCGGCGGTGGCCGGCGCCGCTCGGAAATCGTGGGTTTGCAGATCGGAGACCTGCGGCGTCTGGACGCCGACACGTGGCTGTATGCACTCGGGGCGACCAAAACCGACAGTAGCGGTGTGCGGCGGGAAAAGCCGCTGCAGGGACCGGCGGCCCAGGCGTTGAACGCCTGGCTCGCTGTAGCACCGGCCTGCGAGGACCCGCTGTTTCGCCGCTTGTACAAAGGGGGCCGGGTCGCGGCTGCTGGGCTGTCCGGTGACCAGGTCGCGCGTATCGTCAAACGTCGCGCGGCACTGGCCGGCCTCGACGGCGACTGGGCGGCGCACAGCCTTCGCTCGGGCTTCGTCACAGAGGCCGGACGCCAGGGCGTGCCGCTTGGCGAGGTCATGGCGATGACCGAGCACCGCAGTGTCAGCACGGTGATGGGCTACTTTCAGGCCGGCTCGCTCCTGGGCAGTCGCGCGAGCCAATTGTTGTCGATTGAGCTGCCAGTCGATCCCGCACCGGACGCCACACTGCCCGCAGGGGATCAACCCTAACCAGAACAGGCCGGACCTGCGGCGGCGCCCGCCCCCAGTCGATCGCGCTCGCGCTGGGGGCCACACCTGCACTGTTCGTGATATCCAACATCATGAGGCAAAGACACCAGGCACCACACAACCTAAACAACAGCTATGAGGCACTGAGCCGATACCCTGATGACCGACTGGCTTAGCCGACAACCATTGCAACTCGATAAGATCAGGGATTCTTCACATAGCGGTCCGCTGCCCGTGGCTACAGGATCGGTGGCGTGCTCCCCCTCCTGCTGTCATAGTGTTAATAGAGTCTCTCGACTGCCACTTTCGGACCCCTGCCAATGAACAGTTTCACGATCCACGGACTTAGCGAACAGCCCTCAACGAGCTGCTGGACCTCTGCACATGGAGCGTTTTTAACAAGGCACGGACAAATTTTTCGAAAAGCTATCGAAGTGCTCGGAAAAGTAGAACTGGCGCAGCGCTGGATGATCAACCCTGCACTAGGTCTTGGCAACCACACTCCATGCACGCTGCTTTGGCATCATGAAAGCTATGCGCAGGTATGGGACTTTCTCTACCGTCTTGAGTACGACGTTTATACGTGAGCATCTAATGCTGCAGAACGGGCTAAGGGTTAGCCCAGCTCCGAGTGCGCATCTGCCTGGTAGTGATATTCCTGCAGCGAAAAGCGACCTCCCGGACCTAACAGCAAGTTGGTGACACACATTTCCAAAAATGCAATCGCCTCGGCTTGAGCATACTGCGTGTAAAAGTCGCGGCTAACACGAGGCAGCCTGCCTCGATTCTGAAGGCAAAGCTTTACCATCTGAGCCAAAAGGTAGCCCCGAACGTCGTATCGGGCGTCCACCCTGCTGAGCACTGTGGCATAGCAGGAGCGGAAAACGAACCTCTTCGAATCGGAACTCAGGGGGACTATTTGATCGCTCATCGGCCACCTACTGTAAAAGCCTTGAAGCTGGCGAACATTGTCAAGATCACGAAAACACCTTGAATGCGTCACGCGAGGTAAACGTGAGTGAAGAAAAATTGTAGAAAAACTTCAGAACTGAAGATTTTTCTTTGCCTACTGAAGAAAATCCTCCAAGTTTGGGCAATCCTAGCAAAAAAACAGGGCCTTGGCCTTACCAATCTGGCAGGCTGCAAGGGCGGCCTGACAGCGCAGTAGGCTACCTAGCACTCTGGGGACACAGGCCATGATCCATCCCATATCTGAAATCAAGATCGCTATTGAAATCCTCCTCTGCTTCACCCTGACCTGGCTTCGGGCAGCGGAAGGCCCATCCATCTAAGTACATGGTGCTGATTAAGAAAACCTTGGAACACTACTCGCGTCGTTTTGAAGAAAAACCCGGAGAATGGACCTAAGCAGAAGCTTGTGAGCACAGCCCCAAAGCATAAAGTTTGAAGCCTCTTTCACCAATGATGAGCGCCTCGCCCTGCGCGCCAAAAATTAATTTATTATAAACAACTCATGAGAAGGCGTCATAAGTGAACAAATATCTTCACTGAGCCACATTTGTCGAGCCAAGTGAAAACCGTCAGCGCACGACACACATACTTTACGGCACGGCTATAGCTGAGCATCAATATGAAAAGCTCTACTGCATTCTAAGCTTAAAAAAATAAGTGCGAAGCGCACGATTAAGAGTATCGCACGGGAGCTCCCCGCGCCCAAACAGAAGCGACTCAAGCAACTTGAAGTCCAATTTACTTGTACACCCAAATCGCATAGAGCTCACTAAATCCAAATTATAGCTCCTCCAAGCCTCAAACCTCTCATTCTTGGCTGCGACAAATGCTAGATCTCGGTCACCTACAATTCCCATTAAGTACCCAGCAAGCAAAAGACTCGCAAACCTCGCCTTCATACTCGCAAATTCTGCACCGTACTTGATGCCTGCAAGATAATTAGGCATCGCAAGGCGGATCAAAGGCCCAGGCTCGCCAAATAATTCATACGCCATGCCCTGATTGCCGTTATACACAGGCGCAAGCAGCATAACACTATATAAGTTGTCGAATATATCAAGGGTGCCTTTTCCTTGCTTCAACTTCCATCTTGTCACTCTATTCACAACACTGACGCGGAAGCGCTGAAAGTTTTGGCACTGCCAGGCTGGATCAATCAATCTGTCCTGCAGGCATTGAATAAAGGCGTCCCATCCACGACTCAGTTGAGGTTGGACCCGTAGCCTGTGCAGATCCGCTCCGTGGGTCGAACAAACGATCGAATCTCTATAGCACCAATGCTTACGCCAGCCTGGGGCTTGGCCCCTAGCAATGTCTGCACGCAAGCACTGGGCACAGAACCACCAGCGTCGAGCCCAATCCACAACACGCCCGTGGGTGTTGAAAAATAATGCAGCGGCATAATTAACATCAATTGCTAAATTTTCCATAGCCGCCTTCAAAAAATCTGTATTTGGATCAAAGTCCCAGTCACTGCTCTCGACCAGCGGGCCGCCCCAGGAAACTGGTGGCGGAATCATAAATGACTGACCAGCCAAATACTGATTATTGTATCGTGACCTAAGCGTAGATCTATACAGCCAAGAAGATATCGTTTCGTCATGCAGTATATGGGGCATACCTGCAATAGTACTCATCAATAACCCCAAGGGCTGGCAGATGCTTTTGCAAGATGCTCTAGGCTAATCGCTTCGGTTCCATCTCTAAGCGCGTAGCATCCTGCAGACCTGATCAAGTTCATCACGTTATCCATTCGCCCTGAAGTGGCAGCCAAAATGGCAAAAACTTTGTCTTGGTCGTACAGTCGTGATGGCCTTTTAAGAGGAAGCAACTCCTCGACTCCCAGCAAAAACGTTCTGAAGCTTTCATCTTCTTTCCAGTCCTCTAATTTGATTACCGAAAAACGACGCTGCGTTTCGGTTATGGCGGATATAAAGCTGTTTGCTTTAGGCGTACCAAACGCGAATAGACTAATTCCATATGACTCCCCAAGAAAAGCCTTCAGCATTGAGCTATTAATTCTCTGCTCCACCTTGCCGCATAATAGCATGTCGTGAATTTCATCAATCACTAAGCCCCATATATTCCTAAGCTTTAAGATCTCTGACAGCTCTCTAGTAACTAAGTCGACTACAGAAGACTTACGGTGGATTGGCGGACAGGGAAGCTCCAATTTATGGTAAATCTCAGTCCTGAACTCTTTTCTTTTCATTAAGTCTGGATCAGAAGCCATGCTTATCGTTAGAAGTCCTTCGCTCCGAGTTACTCTATTTGGAATCTCTTTGACTATTGCGCTCTTTCCAGCTCCCCCTAGGCCCGTCACCAAAAGCGCGGGCGCTGTTATTCGCTTAGGAACATTCGCCATATTGTTCATAACCTTGAATACGGTTTCACTTGGCGCTATATCTACCCAAATATCACCGAGCATCAATTTAATTCTTTTTTCAATATCCTGGTCGAGCAACGCCTGTCGGTCAGGGCGCAAGTGATCATAACCCATCTTACACACCCCCCTTGAAAGGCTTTGGTGGCAAAGAATAATCGGGAGCCACTTTCTTTTCTTTTTTGACAACCACCGCAGACGAGAACTCTTTCTGATACTCAACTTTCGCAGCTAATTGTTTTTTGGCAGCGCGCGTCTTCTTTATGCTTGCACTTTCTATCCTGCCTGCTTCACTATGTGCTTCTGCTGCTTGAGCATCACCAAAAGATCCTGGTTCCAGTGACTGGCTAGAGAGAACTTTCGCTCTATGCTCTTCCAGAGTAATATCAGGCAACGTCATGTCGGCAAAAGGAATCGGAATGAATTGCCCATCTAACTGGACCCAGATTTGCTTAAGTGAAAATGGGTCGTATTTTATCAGAACCTTTTTCTCTCCAATAAAGGGGTCGAGCACAGGATCCCAATAAAAACGAGTCTTAAATTCAATGCCACCGGGCCGAATGTTTCTATACTCTTGAGGCATGAAGTTCAAACGAAACTGGTGCGCGTCTGTTATTTGCGGAGGAAAAGGTACTACACCATGCGGACCATAGTAATCCTGCCATGCTTGCAAAGGAGTCTTTTTAATTTCGCTGTGCACGGTCGAATGATATTCCATTACCTCTAACGCAAACCACCTAGCAAACTCCGTGAACGTTTGGGTGGGCTTCCTATCTCTAGCCAGCCTTTTCCTAACAACTGTATTTGACATTGTGCTGCCGCTCAACAAATGAACCTTATTCATCATCGTACCTATCAGCCTTTCGACATGACCACCAAAGTGCTTCTTCCCCAGCGGACGGTGATCGTAGCCGATATGCGCACGATCTAAAGAAGAGAGATACTTATGACTCCTGTACTCTTTCGCATTATCCATATAGACCATGAACGGGGGGCCATACATCGGATACTTGAAGCCTGATAAATTCAATCTACGCAAAAAGTCTTCCTTCGGCATCACTGCATGAGCCAAGGCACAAGCAACCGACAAAGTGCTAGGTGGATGAAGGCTGAGATAGTATCCTAGTATCACCCTCGTATAGACATCAATAAACAGGGTCAGCCAAGGGCGACCAATAGTGTCACTACGGTCGTCCGTGAGAACCTCGTAATCAACGAGCGTGTGGTCAGTCTGCACCCACTCTAAGGGTTTGGTAGCCTTGTACTTTCCTGGTCGGGAGTCATGCATCTGTGCAGCCACCTCCCGCCCATATTTCAAACGGGTGACTTCTTCGCGAGTAAAACTACTTTTCATACGATTTCGAATCGTTTTGCGTGCAGGGCATTTTAGGTTAAGTGACATGCAAGCTTTTTGCACAGCACGCCACACCTCTGCAAATGTAACTCCTGCACGTTTACGAAATGTCTCGAGCACTGCCTCTATTTCTTTTTCGAGAGCAGGATCTAAATGTCGTGAGTTCTTCTGATTACCTCTCCGCCGAACCAACTGAGTGCAATACCCCATGCTTTCATCATGCTTGGCACGCAACTTATAAACATGCGATCGAGTAACACCTATTTCATCTGCTGCTTGGGTCACAGAAATTTCCTTACGGTGCAATCTCGACAATACCTCGTGGCGCCTCAATGCCAGCTGAATTTCCTGGTCATTTGATTCAGATTCCAATCTAGTCAAGTAAAGAAGTTCGGAGCCGCCAGTAGATCTCTTGGGCACCGTGATGAACTCTATCTCATTCAGTCCAACAGTGATCTTTTGTCGAGTAGAAAGCAGAAGTACCTCAACTGAATCTGCATCAACCGGCCCCACAATTAATGCAGCTTTTCCGCGAGCTACAACATGCATCCCTTCTTCAATCTCGATCTGCATGACCTCAGATTTTCCGTGCGAAAAAATCTCCATATAGCAAAGAAAAAAGGACCGCAAAACCACCCTTGGCAAACCAGCCAAAAATTGAAGAAAAAATCTCTCATAAGCTCATGATTTACTTGAGAAATATGATTGCATGCTAATTTTTATTATTTTCTAAAGCCGTGTAACGGATACACGAAAAACCACAAAAATCGTGTTCATCAGATGCTTTTTATAACTCTACGACATATAACGCCACAACACGCAGCTTCTGCACCTCAAAAAGGATAAATCCCTAAGATTTTGCTAATTTTTTATCTTCTATGGATTTCACTTCAGCTAAAGGCTTGATTTTCTAAGATATATTTTTTTATCATTTATGGATAACAGTCACATCCACTAACCCCCGTTGAGATTTTCACAAAACCCCGTTCCTGAAAAAACCAAGCACTTACCCGTCCCTACCTGTTCCACCTTCCCGCCTCCGACCTCACTTCGTGATGACGCCAGCATCACCCTGCTGGTGAATAATGCGGGTATCGGAACTCACACCAGCCTGCTGGATAGTGATGTCGAACGCATGGCCGAAATGATCAGCCTCAACATCACCGCCTTGACCCGACTGACCTACGCGGCCATTCCAGGCTTCGTCGCCCACCAGGAAGGCGCCGTCATCAACATTTCGTCCATTGCAGGCCTTGTGCCAGAGCTGCTCAACGGTGTCTACGGTGGCAGCAAGGCCTACGTCACCGCCTTCAGCCAATCCCTGCACAAGGAGCTTGCAGACAAAGGCATCAAGATTCAGGCGATTCTGCCGGGAGCCACTGCGACCGACTTCTGCAGATCGGCGGCCTGCCTGTCGAGAACCTCGATCCCGGCATCGCCATGTCCGCTCATGACCTGGTCGACAGTGCCCTGGTCGATGTGAACGCCTCGCACCACTTTCATTACAAGCGTGAAAGTCTTACTGCTTTGAGGCTGTTTTTCGAGTTGATCGAAGCGAATAACCTGTGCCCACTTTTGATTTTCATAGAGGTAGCGCCATGAAGGCTGTCGTTTACACACAACCCGGATTACCTATTCAGGACGCTCAGTCTCTGTACGACGCGGAGCTCCCGGAGCCAAAAATCGGCGCCCGTGACCTGCTTATCGAAGTCCGGGCTATTGCCGTCAACCCGGTCGATACCAAAGTTCGGGCTAGCCGTGGTGGTGAGCAACCACAAGTTCTCGGCTGGGATGCTGTCGGTGTCGTCCGTGAAACTGGCCCAGAGGTAACGCTGTTCAAGCCAGGGGATGAAGTGTTCTACGCCGGTGCCATTGATCGACCCGGCAGCTACAGCCAGCTCCATGTGGTGGACGAGCGAATCGTCGGCCACAAGCCTAAGCGCCTGGACAATGCCAGTGCCGCCGCCCTGCCTCTGACGTCCATCACGGCTTGGGAGTTGCTGTTCGACCGTTTAGCCGTCGAAGAAAATGGCGGCGAAGGTCAAAGCCTCCTGGTGGTCGGGGCTGCGGGCGGTGTCGGCTCGATCCTGGTACAACTAGCACGCAAGTTGACGCAGCTTACAGTCATAGGCACGGCCTCAAGACCAGAGACTCAAGCCTGGGTGAAAGATCTGGGAGCCCATTATGTGATTGACCACTCCGAGTCGATCCCGCTTCAGGTGGAAGAGCTCAAACTGAATCCGATTGATTACGTAATCAGCCTGACGCACACCGACACCTACCTCCCGCAATTAGTGGAGGTGCTTCGTCCGCAAGGCAAACTCGCACTGATCGATGATCCGGCACAACTGGATGTCATGCCCCTCAAGCGCAAATCGCTGTCATTGCACTGGGAGCTCATGTTCACCCGCTCACTGTACAAAACCGAGGACATGATCAAGCAGCACCAACTCCTCGAACGTGTTTCGCAGCTGGTCGATGAGGGGATTTTGAAAACAACTGTTGGGGAGCACTTCGGGAGCATTTGTGCCGACAATCTCAAGCGTGCCCACGCCTTGATCGAAAGCGGCAAGGCCCGAGGCAAGATTGTCCTGGAAGGTTTCTGATCACGGCTCAAACAAAAGCCCGCGCCATAGCGCGGGCTCATCCGCATGCGGGATCGTCAGTTGTCCAATTGGTCTTTGATGATCTTGCCATCGTGTGGGTCGACCTGGAATTCATACTGCTTGCCGTCAGCTTTCATGCCTTCCCCTTCCCAATGTCCGTCATCGGCCTCGATTTTGGTGATTTGCGTGTATCCGGCGCCCTTCAAAGTGGCTTCAGCCTGATCTTTGGTCACCTTCCAATCAGCACCAGGCTGGTCAGCCCATGCTGCAGAGCTTGCCAGTGCGCCAACCATGGCGAGGCCAGTGAACAGTCGAGTCATCGCTTTCATCGCTAACTTCCTTTTTCGTGACAGTTAACGATCCGACCCGCACGCTGGTCTCGCGGTTCACTTTGCGTGGTGGCCGACACTGTGTCCACATACCCCCTTCCAAGATCGCACCAGGTAGCGAGGGCTGATAGTGATTGCCGGGCCACCGACAGGAACCAGTTATCTCGTTAGAATTACCTAGCCGAGAACGGGGTATTCGCCAAATCCACTTTGCCTGCTCAGACTGGTTCAGAGAACGCTATGACTGATGAAAAGAACGATGATCGCCCTGTTTACCAGGCAGCCTGCCACTGCGGGACGGTGCGCTTCTCATTGCGCTTGACCGATGGTTTGCGTACCGCGCGTAGGTGCAATTGCTCGCTCTGCCGCATGCGTGGTGCCGTGGCGGTATCGGCCAACCTGAGTGATATCACTGTCACTGAAGGGGAAGAGGCGCTCACCCTCTATCAGTTCAACACACGCGAAGCTAAACACTACTTCTGCTCCAAATGCGGCATCTACACCTTTCACCAGCGCCGCTCCAAGCCAGACCAGTACGGGGTCAACGTGGCCTGTGTCGAGGGCATGAGCCCATTTGACTTCCCCGAAGTACCCGTTTACGAAGGCCGAACTCATCCCAATGACCGCGTTGGGAGAGGCTTTGAGGTCGCAGGATGGCTGAGATACAAAAGCTAGGATCTCGTCGTGTATTCAGTGCACGGTCTCATTCAAAAGACCCGCCATATGAGGCTGGTAGTCAATGAGTGGGATAGTTCAAACCTAGCGGGATTTTGCCTGCCCAGAATGTCCTGAAATAATTAGTCCGCGTGATACAAGCGAAACGGTCTAGGCTGTCCTGATGGAGATGTAATCAGGAGGCAAGGAATTGAGGAGGCTTACGCCAAGCGGCCCGGTGAGACGACTACGCGGGCAATGGCCTGGGGAACGAGTAGAGGCTGCTCACTTGCTGAAATGGGAGCCAAGATGGCGGCGGAGCCAGTGCTTGTCCGCACGTGAAGAGGCTGAACACCATGGCAAATCAAATGGCCGAGCTGGACGCGTACCTTGAACTACTCGCCCACATAGCCGACGAGCTTGAACAGCAAGTAGGGCCCTGCCCCACTACTCGACCCATGATGATCGCGTGGCTGACGGAATGGATTCGAAGTCCTGATGCTCTGGGCGAAATCAGGCGTGAGCTGCCTCGCCTGCCCCAGATATTGAAATCGGCATACCGCGAATGGGCTCACCTGGGTAGCGGCCAGTAGGTTGCCGCCACCAACACTGCTAGCCGAGAGCTATAAGGCGATGTGGCATAGCCAGGGGTATGAAGTCTCGTCCGGTCAGTTGATTGCACCAGGTATTCCTGCACCTGCTGAGCACGCCTTGATAGTGCGCGGTCAGTTCATGACGAGGCAAGCCGCTCGATCAGGGGCAATCTATTTATCTCCGGCCGCGCGAAAAAATACCCTTGCATCAAATCAATCCCGAGCGCCCCCAGCGTTTGGCTCTCTGCGTCAGTCTCAATCCCCTCGGCTACAAGGGTGATGCCCAGCCGCTCGGCTACCAGGACGATACCGGCGACGATGGCTTGGCGAACTGGATCCTGACTGATTCCCCGAGTGAGTGCCATATCCAGCTTGAGTACGTCCGGCTGGAATTCCGCAAGCAGATTCAGACCTGAGTAACCCGAGCCGAAGTCGTCTATCGCAGTGGTGAAGCCCTGTCGGTCGTATTCCTTGAAGATTGCCTTCAAATGCTCAGTGTCTTCGATCCGCTCGCCCTCGGTCACTTCGAACATGAGCCGATTTGCAGGGAAGTCGAACGTTCGCGTGGCCTCCAGGGTCGCCCGAATGCAGGTGCTGGCCCGGTAGACGGCATTGGGCAGAAAGTTGATGCTCAATTTACATTCCGTCTTCCGCCCCAAGCCAAGCGCAGCAGCCTGCTCGATGGCCTTCACTCGGCAGGCCTGATCGAAGCGGTACAAATTGTGAGGCGTCACCTGGGCCAGAATGTCCGAAGCGCCTTCACCGTTCAGGCCCCGAACCAGTGCCTCATAGGCGAATGGTCTCCCTGAAGGGACATGGATGATAGGCTGAAACGCCATTGTAAAATCGAAACCCAGGCTCGCAGCGTCGCGACATTGAGAGCAGCCAATCGCTGTAAAGGGCTGAGGGAAGACAGGCTTGCTCATAAGTAGTAGTCGATGTACGTGAGTCCGGCTCTTGAGAATGCTTGAATTCCCTTCATAAGCCAATCTCTGCCCATCCTCGCTGGCTCTGGGTGGGTTCCAGAAAGCATCTCATCAGCACACATCCTGGGCGCGTCTCTCGTTCGCTTCACCGGGGGGCCGTATGATCAAGGTGAACCTTCCCTCGATGTTGACCCAAAGCTCTCGGGGCATGCTGAGTTCGAAGTGAATCAGCCAACCTCCATCTCCAAGTCCGAATACATCCCGTCCATACCGGGCTACCTCAATCTCACTGATGCACAGCGCGTCCGCGATCTCTTTATCAGTTGGTGCGCAATGCATCTGCATACTCCCAAGCGCTGACCGAGTGAGTGAGGTCATAAAACTCGACATACCGAAATGGTATCCGCATAACGCAGACCTTCGGCCAGGAACATGATTGAAATCGCAAATTCTTGGAAGCCCAGCGCGTCCCTGGCTGGGCCCGACCCGTTACTTCTCGAGCGTAGCAGCTTGATTGCCGCCCTCTTCGGCAATCGCTGACAGCTTCTCGTCAGCGGCTTTTTCTTCTGCGAGTGTGTCTGCCAATAGCGAGGCGGCCTCTTTCATGCCCAGGTGCTTCGCCATTGCAATCAAGGTGCCGTAACTGGCGATCTCGTAATGCTCGACCTTCTGGCATGCCCCTATGAGCGCCGCATCGAGCACTGCCCCCTTCTCGATTTCATCCAGCAGCTCTTTGCTTTCCTCAACCAGCCCCTCCATGGCTACGCACTTCATCCGCTTGAGTTTCAATCCAGCCGACTCTACCAACTGGTCGATGCGCTCTATCTGCCCCTGGGTTTCCGCCAGGTGTGAGGTGAACGCATCAGCCAAAAGCGGGTTGGTAGATGCCCGAGCCAAGCGCGGCAATGCTTTGGTGATCTGCTTCTCAGCGCTGTACACGTCCGAAAGCTCATGGATGAACAGATCTTCAACTGTCTTGCGAGCAACCATCGTCATTCTCCTTGGGTGTGAAAATCGGTGTTACTGCAGGGTGTGGCTCACCAGACTCTTGTGTAAGGACTCAGTCGGAAGCTTCAGGGGCAGATCGTTAGGCAGCACCGAGCCTACGCCGAACATGCCTATCGCCATCTTCACTCGCATCGCTCGGCAAGCCAGGCGCGAGTCGGCCTCAAACTCTGCCACCGCCGTGCTCATCAAATGCTCGAAGCCGATGTCAGCCTGAGCCTTATCCCTTCTTCTCGAAGTGCTCATTGCGGCCTCCTTCAATTCAGTCATCTTTGCCGTTGACCAAGCCCGAACCGAGATCCGCACCGGTGACCGGATTACTGGCTGGATCGGACATCGTTCGCAGTTTCATGGCTTCCAGAACCGCCAGATCAGGCGCGGCCAGTTCCACCGAAGCAGTGCCATCTCCGCCATCAACGGCAGCCGAGGGGTTCTCGACGTATTCCCATTCCTCGCCTTCATTCCAAGGCCCGCGCACATTCGGTTCACCCGACATGTTGAAATACTTGTTGGTGAACTCCGGCATGCCTGGAATCTTGCCTTGAGGGAAGTTTGGCTGAATGGCGTGCAGCGCTTTTTCAAAAGAAAGCTGGTGCGCGATCTCCCGAGTCATCAGGAAGCCCAGGGCCTCTTTCACGCCTGGGTCGTCCGTCACGTTCATCAGGCGCTCGTACACGATCTTCGCCCGCGCTTCGGCAGCGATGTTGGAGCGGAAATCAGCCGTCGGTTCGCCGATGGTGTCGACATAGGCCGCACTCCACGGAACCCCTGCCGAGTTGGTGAGCGGAGCGCCGGCCCCATAGAGAATGCTGGTAATATGGGAATCGTTACCGGCCCCATTGATGGCTCGGTACAGCTCTCCCTCCTCCTCAACGCCCTCGGCAAGTCGGCCCTTGGCACCCTTGTTAAGCATCACGATGATCGAACCTACAATCTCCAGGTGACTCAGCTCCTCGGTGGCGATGTCCATCAGCAAGTCTTTGCGGCCTGGGTCATCCTCGGCGAGCGCCTGGGTGAAGTAACGACTCGCAGCGGCAAGCTCACCCTGAGCGCCGCCAAACTGCTCCAGAAGCAAGTTTGCAAGGCCGGGATTGGGCTGAGCGACGCGCACCGTATATTGCAAGCGCTTATTGTGAATAAACATATTTTTCTCCTCGCGGCTGATCAAGCGCCCAAATAAATGCGCGCCGTCTATGGATGGGAGCCAGTTGCACTCGATACGTGCTAGCGCACCACGCGTTTTCAGGACGAAAGGAAAAGTTGAAAAGGTTCAAGCCAAGTTTTATAAAAATATAAAAATAACCTCACCCCAACAGTTAGCGCCTAAGTTAACCACTGAATCAGTTTGTCTGAACTTTGTAACTGTCCATGGCTTCCCCTGCATAACCTCTGAACCTGATGCAGGAGAGAGCACCATGCGAGCACTGACCTACCACGGAGCAAACGATGTCAGGGTCGATACCGTCCCGGACCCCATCATCATGGAGGCGGACGATATAATCCTTCGGGTCACTGCAACCGCGATCTGCGGTTCTGACCTGCACCTGTATCGCGGCAAAATCCCTGAAACCGAACACGGCGACATCTTCGGCCACGAGTTCATGGGCATCGTCGAAGACGTCGGCAGAGACGTGACGAACCTGCAGGTTGGCGACCGTGTAGTGATCCCGTTTGTGATTGCCTGCGGTAGTTGCTTCTTCTGCCAGCACGATCTGTTTGCCGCCTGCGAAACCACAAACACCGGTCGCGGATCGATCCTCAATAAAAAAGGCATTCCACCAGGCGCAGCGCTGTTTGGGTACAGCCATCTGTATGGCGGCATCCCTGGAGGCCAGGCCGACTATGTCAGAGTACCCAAAGGTAACGTCGGGCCGTTCAAAGTGCCGACCACCCTCGCTGACGACAAAGTGTTGTTCCTCTCCGACATCCTTCCCACCGCTTGGCAAGCGGTCATCAATGCCGAGATCGGCCAAGGTTCGTCGGTAGCGATCTACGGCGCTGGGCCAGTGGGCCTACTGAGCGCCGCCTGCGCACGGATGCTGGGTGCTCACACCGTCTTCATGGTGGACGACAACGACTACCGCCTGGCCTACGCCCAGGAAGCCTACGGCGTCATCCCGATCAACTTCGAAAACGATGACGATCCCGCCGACAGCATCATTCGTCAGACACCCGGCATGCGTGGCGTAGACGCGGTCATCGATGCGGTCGGGTTTGAGGCCAAAGGCAGCACCACGGAAACCGTGATGACGGCTTTGAAACTGGAAGGCAGCAGCGGCAAGGCCCTGCGCCAGAGCATCGCGGCTGTGCGACGTGGCGGCGTCGTCAGCGTCCCCGGTGTCTATGCAGGGTTCATTCACGGCTTCATGTTCGGTGATGCCTTCGACAAAGGCCTGACCTTCAAGATGGGTCAGACCCACGTCCAAAAGTACCTCCCCGAGCTACTCGAACACATCGAAGCCGGACGCCTCCAGCCCGAGCTGATCGTCACCCACCGCCTTGCGTTGGAGGAGGCAGCCATGGGCTACAAGATGTTCGATCAGAAAGAGGACAACTGTCGCAAGGTGATCCTTGTTCCAGGGGCTGCATCAGGGACACTGGGCCCTGACTTCGTGTAGAGGGGTAATGGTCATGAACGGTGTCGCCAGCTATTTCTGGATTGCCGTAGCGGCAATTCTTCTACTCATCGACCTGTGGGCCATTGTCAGCGTGTTTCGGAGCGACAAGACAGATGCCGTCAAAGCGGCGTGGGCCCTCCTGATCGTGGCACTACCGCTTGTTGGTCTGGGCATATGGGGCGTTGCTGGCCCGCGAGGAATCAAGCGAGGCACTGGGCCCACTTCTGACGAGCACAGCAAAGGCTGACATTTCTTGGCACCACCTGGAGGGACATGCACAATGGTCGATCAAGCGACAGGTATGAAATCCGGTGAGCGCTACCGTGTGGAAAACATGGAGCGAGCGCATCAGTTTTCAGGATTCTTTCAAGACGGGAAGTATTACCTAGGCCCTGAGCTTCTCACAGCTGTGGGATGGCTCGAAGGTACACGCTTCATCTACGACAGCCTGGATGCTGAAGGTGAACCCGTGTTTCCAGACAAAGAGGCAGGTACGGTCGAAGGCCTGACCTTGAACCTGGTCGATGGCACCGCCCTTGAGCTGTCTCTGGTCGCGGCCGATGAAATCATCGCCCCGTTCGATCACTGCAGCACTGGCAAAGAGCAACAAGCGCCCAGCAGTGGATATCGACCGATGTCACGCACAGTGACCAGGTTCAAGCGCTGGCCGCGCAGGCCTCGGAATTTGGCCACGGACGGATCGACATCTGGATCAACAACGCCGGAGTTGGGGCGGTCGGAAACTTCGAGGATACCCCACTGGAAGCTCACGAACAGGTTATCCAGACCGATCTGGTCGGATACCTGCGAGGGGCCTACGTCGCCCTTCCCTTCTTCAAAGCGCAAGGTAGCGGCATTCTGATCAACACCCTGTCGCTGGGGAGCTGGGTGGCCCAGCCCTATGCAGCGGCTTATTCGGCGAGCAAGTTCGGCTTGCGTGGACTGACCGAGGCGCTGCGAGGGGAGCTGACCGAGTTTCCCGCCATCCATGTGTGCGACATCTATCCAGCAGTCATGGACACACCTGGCTTCCGAGACGGCGGCAACTACACGGGACATGCGCTGACACCGCCAAGCCCCATCTACGATCCCGAACGGGTAGCCAAGGCAATGGTGGCCTGTGCAATCACACCTCGAGCTCACACAACGGTCGGCACTGCTGCTCGCCTCGCGCACCTGGCCAGCTACCTGGTACCAGGTATGTCTTTGTTGTCTGGGTGGGTGACGCGGTGGGGGATAAATCGCAGCCCTTTAGCCGAAACATCCTCAGGCAACCTCTTTGAACCTCCAAGTGGTACGAGGGGGATAGACGGAGGCTGGAGGAAGCCGAAAGACAAAACGCGACTGCTGATCGGCGCAGCTGCGCTTGGAGTCATTGCAGGTTTAACAATCGCCCGCTCACAACGCAGGAAAAACTAGAAAGGCACCATCTGCAGCTGGATATGGACGGAGCGTCTCAGACGACCACGTCCATGCCCAAACCCTACGTCGATCCAATTCTTGAGGGATCATCGTCCCCTGCGACCGCTCTGAGATAAGCAGCATCAGCCTCCAGACGAAAGCTCTATGTCGCAGAGGGTTTTGTTGGTCGAAGACAATGACATCCTGCGCAGGCTAATGGCCGAAGCCGTGACCCCCTTGGGCTATCCGGCCGTCGAATGCAGCAATGCCCACGATGCCCTGGGTAAGCTAAACGCCTAGCCGTTTGATCTCGTCATTACTGACCTGAACATGCGAGGCACCACAGATGGGCTGCGGCGCGCCAAAACGATCCGGTCAACCAACCACGACCTGCCCGTAATAATCGTCTCTGGACAACCCGTCAGGGAAACATACGGCTGTTCGTCAGACCCAGCAAATGTAAAAAAAGATTTCCGAACAGTTTTGGGGTCAACCGAACATGCAACGTGTTCAAAAGGAAAAGCATCATGAAATTCGCGCAGTTCTGCCAGTGGTTATCCAACCGTGCTGGCAGGCCAAGTACCTTCCTCATCGCCGTCGTACTGATTGGAATGTGGGCAGCCTCAGGGCCATGGTTTCACTACAACGATACGTGGCAGCTCATCATCAACACCTCCACCACGATCATCACCTTCCTGATGGTTTTCCTGATTCAGAACACCCAAAACCGGGACAACGACATAATGCACCTCAAGCTGGACGAGCTTATTCGGGCGACAAAGTCTGCCGAGCGCTCCGTCCTTGACCTTGAAGCACTGGACAATAAGCAGCTGCGAGCCCTGCGCAAGGGGTATCGGGCGATGGGCGAGAATTGTGATCAGCAAGCAGCAGCAGGCAGCCCTTATACGGACGCCGATCCCGCTCAACCCCCGAGCGAAGACGCCATGAGATGAGGTGAAATTTTTTTCAGGCAGTGGAAGTGAATTTTGCCGGTGAAAGCGATGTCGGAATGATATCGCACGTCACCATGCCGCTGGGGCGGATCAAGGACGGATGGCTTTTCCGACGTACGCTTGAATGCGAGCACCCTGATGATAGAACCACGACTCCCTGATTTTACCTCCTCCGTTCTGTTGGTCGAGGATGAGCCCCCTTTGCGAGAACTGATAACCATGCTGCTGGAAGACTTGGGCGCATCCGTCACCGCTCTGGCAACGGCCGACGACGGCATTGCTGCGCTGAAGCTGCAATCCTGGTCGTTGGTGATCACTGATGTCCGGACTCCAGGCGTCGCAACAGGACTGCACCTGGCCTGGATCGCACACAAGGAACTGCCGGATACCGCCATCATCGTATCCAGCGGCTATCACCCTGAAATGGATGAGGCGTTACCCCAAGGTAGCCAATTCCTCCAAAAACCTTGGTCGCTGGAACGCTTCATTGAGTGCGTAAGGCCTCATCTCATGAAGGATGTTGATCAACGTCCTGCTGCGTGATGCCAGGGTTACGAGCCAACGCTCGGGACGCCGTGTAGGTGGCCACCACTTCTTTGATCGGGGCCAGCCCGCTGGGGATAGGCGTATATGAAATGATTCGCAATGTTATTTGTATAAAATCTGGCACTAGGTTTTAGATTCCCTGGCTGGTCTAATCGGCGTCATCTATTGCGCACAGGGCCAACGTCGCAGTCTTTGGGAATGAACTACGCTTCAGAAAAAACCGCAGATCGAAGACGCATTGCAGAAGGTCGTTACGGCCGAATGCAGGGTGGTAAGGGAATGGCCATTCTTCGGGATCCGAGACCCACATCACCATCGTCAAGGTGCGCACAGTGAGAATCAAACAGCTCCAGATTGCCGCTCTCTCACTCACGCTTCTCCTTGGTGGATGTACAGCACCCAACACCCCCTACGAACCCACTCAGGCCTTGCCTGCAAACGATTCGGCGTTCGGTCGATCTATCCATACCCAGGTTGCTCCACATCACGGTCAATCGGGGTTCCGCCTATTCCCGGAGAGTGCCGAAGCTTTTGCCGCCCGCGCGGAGCTGATTCGTAGTGCTCAGAGCAGCATTGATTTGCAGTACTACATCGTCCACGACGGTATCAGTACTCGGATACTGCTGAGCGAGTTGCTCCTCGCAGCCGACCGTGAAGTGCGCGTCAGGATTTTGCTCGATGACACCACCAGCGACGACCTCGAGCAAACCCTCGCGACACTGACGACGCATCCGCATATACAGATCCGGGTATTCAACCCTCTCCATTTGGGCCGCAGTACCGTCGTGACACGCACGATGGGCCGGCTCTTCAACCTTTCCCAGCAACACCGGCGTATGCACAACAAATTGTGGGTGGTGGACAACTGTGTGGCCATCGTCGGTGGGCGCAATCTGGGGGACGAGTATTTCGATGCGGAGCCCAACAGAAATTTTACTGACGTTGACATGCTCAGTGTCGGCCCGGTCGCAGAACAGTTGGGACATAGTTTTGACGAGTACTGGAACAGTGGCCTCAGCAAGCCCATCGAGCAGTTCATATCGTTCAAGCCGACCAGCAGAGATCTGAAAGATCTTCGGACTCGGCTGGTTGCGTCCCTAGAGGAAACTCGCACCCAGAATCATGCGCTCTATCGGCAATTGATGAGCTATACCACCCAGCCACGCCTGAATGACTGGCGCAGGGAGTTGATCTGGGCCTGGAACAAAGCGATGTGGGATGCACCGAGCAAGGTATTGGCAAGTGGTGAACCTGCTCCGCACTTGCTGTTGGCCACCCAGTTGGCACCCGAGCTCAACGGGGTCAACAAGGAGCTAATCTTGGTGTCGGCCTATATGGTACCTGGCCATCCGGCAGTGGTGTACCTGACCCGTCGAGCCGACGCCGGCGTGTCGATCAGCTTGCTGACCAACTCTCTGGAGGCCACCGATGTACCGGCTTCGCACGGTGCTTACGCGCCCTATCGCAAGACCTTGCTCGAGCATGGTGTGAAGTTGTTCGAGTTACGTCGCCAAGCCGGTGGTCGGAGTGATAGCGATACCAGGCCGCATTTCTCTCACAAGGGATCCTCCAGCAGCCCCTCCAGTAGCTCCGACTCCAGCCTGCATACCAAAGCGATGGTGTTCGACCAACAGAAAGCGTTTGTCGGTTCGTTCAATTTCGATTCGCGCTCTTTGCTGTGGAACACCGAGGTCGGTGTGTTGGTTGATGATCCACAGCTCGCCGGACGGATGCGCGAACTGGCTCTGGAGGGCATGGCACCTGCCCTGAGTTACCAGGCCCGGCTGGAAGATAATCATCTGGTCTGGGTCACCGAGGACAATGGCCAACAACGCACGTTGACCACTGAACCGGGGGGCTGGTGGCGGCGCTTCAATTCGTGGCTCAGCAGCACGATAGGGCTTGAAAGGATGCTATAGCGTGGGTAGGACAAATCATGCGCAAGTGGAAGAAAGGCCCCCGGCGGGTCGTCAGCCAACTGATCACGGCAGTGAGTATTTGCGTGATCGCAATCACCGTTGCCACGCGGGTATTCGCCTTATCTCAAACCGCTAATGAAATAAGGAGCCTGCTAGAGTTTGTAGAAAAAAGTGACTGCAGATTTATTCGTAACGGCGCCGACTATTCAGGCCCCAGAGCCCGAGCGCACCTGGAGCAGAAGCTCAATTATCTCGAAAGCAAGAACATGGTGAGAAGCGCGGAAGACTTCATTGACCTTGCTGCAACTAAAAGTAGTGTTAGTGGCCGTGCCTATGAGGTGCGATGCTCAGGAGATGTAGAACCAGCAAGCGTGTGGTTGCACAGAGAGCTACAAAAGCAACGGGAGGTTCGCTGATCTCTACGTGAGCAAGTACCTATATAAGGCGCTGTCATCAACATCTCGTCCATTGCAGGCCTTGCGCCAGAGCTGCTCAACGGTGTCTATGGTGGCAGCAAAGAAATGCTCGAACGCTGCCGTGGAGAAAGCTCGCGAGCAGCCACTTGTACAACCCGTGGCTGCTCGCATCGCCGACCTCGATTTCAAGGTGACCAGCAGTAATGGTGATCACCCTTTCGAACGTCTCGGATCAGTAGACCGCGGGTAGGTACGTTCTTCCTCAATGGTGCCGTCGGCTTTGTGGATCTTCACCGATCCAGTTTTGCCGTCAAAAAAATCGGCCAGTAAACCCACCAACTCCTGCTTTGTCGAGGCCCGCTTGGAGGCCCGGACAGCGCCTGCTTTTTTGAGCTCCCAACCATCGGGGGTTTGACTCAGATGATAGTTCTCCATTGCCTTGCTCCTCTGACCTGGATGGATTCACCGTCGTCCTCCATGTCTTGCTCGGCCTCGTCAGCATCAGTGGCGTCGGCGTCATTCATGGGTGGTGACGTGGGCTTTACCGGGTCATTGATATAGGGAACGCCACTGGGGCCCTGCTCTTCAGTTCCTGCGGTATTGGGCTGCATAATTAGTCCTCCTGCAGATATTTGAGGACACACTCACGCCAACGTTCGATCGGAAAAGATATCAGCATTCTGGGTCAATAGCGGGGGTGTTGCGCAGGTGCAGCCTTCCGCTGCTCTACTTCTGCGTGGTTATCCAGCTATCGTGCATCCTCGCAGAAGCGGTGGATGGATTGGCACGCCGCACGCAGCGAGGAACGGTTGACCTACTGAAGGCGTAGTCGCCTTGACGGTACCCTTGACCGATATACCCCGCCCGAACACTGGGAAGCCATGCGCTTCAAGCGCGGCGATGGGGTCACCTGGATGGCCCCATCGCCCTTGGTCCTCATAAGCTCATGCTCAGCAAGATACTTGCGATCGCGATGTGAGAAAGGTGAGGAATGCCGCGACCAAAAGAATAGCCGCGCTCGCGATGAACGTGCTTCGGTACCCGCTCGCGTCGAACAGCACACCGCCCACTGTTGAGCCCAGTGCGATGCACAACTGAACGACAGCTACCATCAAGCCACCGCCGGCCTCAGCGTTGTCTGGCATCGCTTGGGCTACCCAGCTCCACCATCCAACAGGAGCAGCCGTGGCCATCAGGCCCCACAGCCCCAAGAGCACTGCTACAGGAACGACCCAGGCCCCCATGGGGATTAACGTGAGAGCGATTACCGCCATCAAAATCGAGATAATGATCAGGGTTCGGTAGAGTCCTCTTTTGAGGAAAGTGCCTATCAAGGCGGTGCCGATGAAGCCCGCCACCCCGATGACCAGCAGAACGAGCGACAGCGTGGTGATACCGACATGTGTCACGGTTTCAAGAAAGGGTCGCACGTAGGTGAACAGAGCAAACTGGCCCATGAAGAACGCACCACTGGCAGCCATGCCCAATGCTACAGGCCGCTTTCTGAGCAGTCTGAAAACATTGCTGGAGGTGGCGCGACGTGGAGCAGCTCTCATCGAGGGCAAGCTAAACCATTGCCAAGCCAGAACCATAAGGGCGACGGGTACCAGTGCAAGAAAGGCACCGCGCCATCCGACCATAGCGCCCAGATAGCTTCCCAATGGGGCGGCAATGACCGTTGCCAGAGCGTTACCGCTGTTGAAGATCGCAAGCGCTTTAGGCACCTGTTCACTGGGTACCAGCCTCATTGCCGTCGCTGCGGACATCGACCAGAAGCCCCCAATGACAACGCCAATAAGCGCGCGACCGACCATATAGACCAAGTAATTCGGAGCAAAAGCGACAACTGCGCCTGAGACGCCCATCAACGCGGTGAAGCCCAGCAACATCGCCTTTCGATCCATACTGCCGGCGATCCACGTGATCGACAGGCTTGTGAGAACCGCGAAGGCACCCGAAATCGCGATACCTTGGCCCGCCATGCCTTCGGTGATATGGAGGTCAGCAGCGATGGGTGTAAGCAGACTAACCGGCATGAATTCGGATGCGATGAGCGCAAAAACACAGAGGGTCATTGCGAATACGCCGCTCCAGTAGGCGCGCGGCTCACCGTAAGTTTTTGAGGTCGCAGAGCCTGACGTGGCGCTGCTCATTTGATTTGTCATGGATTCCTCGCTGTGTGTACCAACGGGCTGACGCAACTGACCGCGCCCATTCAAAGACTGGGCGTCCTTGTCATTGGCGCCAGGCGTGTTTCAGTTCGTCAGGGGCTTACGCTCAAGCCAGGTGCTGCTGGAAGAATGCTGTCAATTTGTCGAAAGGGATCTTGTCCATGCGGTCGTACAAATCCACGTGATCCGCATTGGGGACAATCAACAGCTCTTTAGGGTTCGAGGCTGCCTTGAAGACGTCCTCGGAGTAATAACGCGAGTGAGCGTTCTCGCCAGCGACCAGTAAAATTGGGCGTGGAGAGATCATTTCGATGTTCGCGTACATTGGGAAGTTGAAGAACGACACGGGAGTGGTTGCCGTCCACGCCGTTGTCGAGTTAACCCCTCTCGGGTGGAAGCCGCGAGGCGTACGGTAGTAATCGAAGAATATCGCCAATACCGGGTTCGGATCTTTCGGCAGCGTTTCTGGCAATACACGCTGGCCCTTCAGGATGTTGCCATTCTCATCAAACGGTACTTCGTGGTTGCCCAACGCAGGCTTGCCAAGCTGTGCATCAGCCCAACGCTGCTGGCTCAGGTAGTCGACCACCTGGTGGCGTTGCTCTGTGGTGTAACTGTCTTTGTAGCTTCGGCTCATGCTACGGGACATGTCGTACATCGATGAAGTGGCGACCGCTTTGATTCGGGAGTCGCTTGTGGCTGCAGTCAGTGCCATCCCGCTGTAACCACAGATGCCAATGACGCCAATGCGGTTTCGGTCGACGTAGGGCAGCAGCCCCAAGAAGTCGATAGCAGCGCTGAAGTCTTCGGTGTTGATATCGGGGGATGCGATGTTTCGGGTTTCGCCACTGCTTTCGCCTGTAAACGAAGGGTCGAAAGCGACTGTGACAAAGCCGCGCTCAGCCATCACCTGAGCGTACAGACCGCTGGCTTGTTCTTTGACAGCCCCGAAGGGGCCACTGACTGCTAACGCTGGCAGTTGCGTGCCTGCCGTGTTTTTCGGGCGGTACAGGTCGGCCGCTAAAGTAATGCCATAGCGGTTTTTGAAAGCTACCTTCTGGTGGTCGACTTTGTCGCTCTTGGGAAAGGTTTTGTCCCACTTGCTGTCGAGCTGCACGCCGCTTGTGGCAAAGGCACCATCAGGAAGCGCTGCACCCACGCTAATCGCTGCAATTCCGGTGCTGGTCATCCTCAACAATGTGCGACGCCCAACACCAGGCTTTACTACGTCCGGGTGATCTAGAGGGATTTCAGTAGGCTCGGTCATTTGGCAGTCCATATGCGACCCGTTGATGATGACTACAATGGTCTGCTCCAATAGCCCATCTGACTAGCTACTTAATACTTACAAAACCTATAAGCTAGGCTAATCAATAATCTGTGCGATACTTGCGGCATGGCCAAACGCAACTTCAACGATCTGCTTTCATTCGTCACTGTCGCCCGCGAGAAAAGCTTCACGCGTGCAGCTGCGCTGCTGGGCGTGTCCCAGTCGGCCCTAAGCCAAACCGTGAGTGGCTTGGAAGCGCGCTTGCAGATTCGGCTCCTGACTCGTACTACTCGCAGCGTCTCACTGACCGTTGCGGGTGAGCGCCTGCTGAATGCCGTCGGGCACCGTTTTGATGAGATTGAAGCCGAGCTGGACGAGCTGACGGATCTGCGAGACAAACCAGCGGGAACGGTAAGGATCACAAGCGGTGATCACATCTTGCGCACGACCTTGCTGCCCAAGCTCACGCCTTTTTTGCTTGAACACCCCGACATAAACATCGAGTTTGATGTGAGCTACGGCCTCCGGGATATCGTCAGCGACCGCTTCGACGCAGGTGTTCGTATGGGCGACACGATCGACAAGGATATGATCGCAGTGCCCATTGGCCCACAGCTACGCATGGCCGTTGTTGCCTCTCCGGCGTACTTCGCGGAACACCCGAAGCCAAAAACACCCAAAGACCTTATCCGCCACAGATGCATAAATCAGCGGATGCAGAGTTCAGGGGGGCTCTACGTTTGGGATTTCCAGAAAAGGGGCCGACAGGTGAATGTCCGTGTGGATGGGCAACTCACGTTCAACACCTCACCTAATATCGTCGACGCTGCAGTTGCAGGATTAGGTGTTGCCTGGCTTCCCGAAGAGGAATTTGCTCCTCACCTGAAAGATGGGAAGCTGGAGCGTGTGCTGGAAGACTGGTGCCCCCCATTTGCGGGCTACTACCTTTACTACCCAAGCCGTCGCCAACCCTCACCCGCTTTTACCTTGGTCGTTCAAGCTTTGCGGTACCAATTCCAGGCCGTCCTATGAGCTTTCCTGATCTGGCAACGAGCGGAACCACTGAGCGTACGGCGTGTTATCAGCTTTATAGCGGTTGTAGTCCGGGCTTGCGTCGCTCCACCATACGGGCCCCCTCTCCCCCAATGCCACCTTCGCTTGATTTACCGCTACTCGAGCGATACGCATCTGAACTGCATCGCTTGATGCCTTCGCTTCCTTCACGGCTCGCCTAGCTTTCATCAGGTCGTGCACCAAGTGCTGACGCTCTTCGTCAGAAAGCGCGGGATTGCTGCAGCGCCAAAGCTGGCCTTTAACTACGAAATAGCGACCGTCTGGTGTCGTTGGATGCATAGTACAGACTCGTGAGCGGATACCTCTCAGACAACCGAATCGCGCCAGGGGCTGCAAAAGGTATTTTTGCAAAAACGAAGGCGTAGTCGGAAGAGTACAGCGCCGCACGTGTTTTGGAATGAACGTTCATGGCCCATCCCGACTCCACCTAATGCTCTCGCAGGAACGAGGGCAGCACCTGCGATTTTTCCAAGGAGACGGAACCATGAGCCTCACCCTGCGTTGCCTGAAATGCGATGGAAAGCAGCTCGTTCAGCCGATCAGACTGCATCGCAAATCACTGATTACCTGCAGAGGCTGTGGGACCATCAGTCATCACGGCGATCTTGTCGAAGCGGCAGGGCTGCGCCTCATGGCCAAGCTCAAGCAGCAGCTGAAAGCTGGTTAAATGCCGCATGTATTTCATCTAGGTCCCCACCAAGGCAATACGATCCCCTAAAATTGGCTTTCTCCAATTACGGGTATGTGAAAGCTCTCAATGGATCATCCAGTATGACCACCAGCCGTCAAGCCGACCGCAGCCCGTGGGCTGTCTTCGTGATTTTCCTTCGCCTGGGGCTGACATGCTTTGGTGGGCCTATTGCGCATCTTGGCTATTTCCGCAATGAGTTTGTGGTGCGACGACATTGGCTGAGCGAGCGTAGCTACGCTGATCTGGTTGCCCTTTGCCAGTTTCTACCGGGGCCAGCCAGCAGCCAGGTGGGTATCGCATTGGGGCTTTCACGTTCTGGCTACGGCGGCGCATTAGCCGCCTGGCTGGGCTTTACCCTCCCCTCGGCGATTGCCATGATCCTCTTCGCACTGGGTATCGCCAGTTATGGCGCTGCCATGCCCGCCGGGGTGTTACACGGTTTGAAGGTGGTTGCAGTGGCGGTTGTTGCCCAAGCGGTATGGGGTATGGGTCGCAATCTTTGCCCCGACCCACCTCGTATCACGATCATGATGTTTGCCACCTGCCTTGCGTTGTTCGTCCCGTCTGCTATCTGGCAAGTCGGGATCATTCTTGTCGCCGCGATGACTGGCCTGTGGCTCCTGAAACCTCAGCCATACGACACCCATGAGCCGTTGCCCATTTCTGTGAGCCGTCGCGCCGGGATTTTGTGGCTGGCGCTGTTCTTTGCGCTGTTATTAAGCCTCCCGCTCCTGACGAAACTCTCGGCGAGCCACGGTTTGTCTCTGGTGGACGCCTTCTACCGGACCGGGTCGCTGGTATTCGGAGGGGGGCATGTGGTACTGCCACTGCTGCAGGCGGAAGTCGTCACACCTGGTTGGGTTGATGCCGATGTATTTCTGGCTGGCTACGGTGCAGCGCAAGCTGTTCCAGGGCCACTCTTTACCTTTGCAGCCTTTCTGGGCGCCTCGATGAACCAGGCACCCACCGCTTGGCTCGGGGGCATGATCTGCCTGGTCGCCATCTTTATACCTTCATTTTTACTGATAGCTGGTGCCTTGCCTTTCTGGGAGAGCCTGCGCGGCAATACCCTCATGCAAACAGCTTTACAGGGAACAAATGCGGCCGTAGTCGGGCTGTTGCTGGCCGCTCTCTACCGGCCGGTATGGACGAGCGCAATACTCACTCCACAAGACTTCGTCCTCGCCATTGTGGCCTTGATCGCGCTCATGTTCTGGAAGTTGCCGCCATGGCTGGTAGTGCTCGGCAGCGGCGTTCTCGGGGGACTTCTGACGTCGGTGAAAGTGTAAGCCGTCACGACTGCGCAGCGCCAGGCATCACGCCTGGCGGCGCCTTGGCCCTACAATTTCCAGTCCAGGCTGACCATCATTGTCCGTGGCTCACCTTGGTAAACACCGTTGTAGAATCCAACATTGTTGTAGTAGTGCTCGTCAAAAAGGTTCTTCACGTTGACCGACGCTGCCAAGGGTTCATCGATTTGATAACGTGCCATCAACCCCACCACCGAGAACGCCTTCTGGCCGAGTTAGCCAACTTGAAACTGTCGCTCTGCCAATCCAGGCTCGCCCCCACGGTGAGTACCGGGGTCATTTTGTAAGTGCTGGAGAAGCGCACCAGGTTCAATGGCTACTCGGTGTTTCTTCTCTTCTTTTCAGCGGTGGCGGCGTGGGTGTAGCTGTAGCCCAGGCTCATTTGCCAATCAGTCATCACCTCGCCCGCAACCTCGGCCTCGAAACCTTCAACGACCACCCCTTTGCCACCGCTCTTGTAGAAAATTTCATTGCCATTGGGCGGCACAGAGTCATCCTGCTCGGCCACGTTATCCTGTTTACTGCGAAACACGGCAGTGCTTTGTCAGATGCCGCATGTTTTGAGACAGCCCTCCGCCATCGCGGAAGTTAATCAGTAGCGGTCTTCGGCCATTGGCTAGTACTCCACCTTGCCCCGCCCTGCCTTGACGTTGCTGCGCCTGGCTTTGCCTTCGAGGCGGCGGGTTTTCGAGCCGAGGGTCGGCTTGGTGGGGCGGCGTTTCTTCTCGGTCTTGCCGGCAGCGATGATCAACTCGGCTAGACGCGCCAGTGCGTCGGCACGATTCTGCTCCTGGGTACGGTACTGCTGGCCCTTGATGATCAGCACGCCGTCGCCGGTGATGCGACTGTCACGCAGCGCCAGCAGCCGCTCCTTGTAAAATTCGGGCAGCGATGAGGCCCGGATGTCGAAGCGCAGGTGCACGGCGCTGGACACCTTGTTGACATTCTGCCCACCCGCGCCTTGCGCGCGGATGTAGGTCAGTTCGATGTCGGCATCCGGCAGATGCACGCTATTGGAGATGATCAGCATGAAAGGGCCCTTGTGATTGCCCTCATTATCACAGCCTTCGCCCCGCTGCCCTAGAACAACACACTATTCCTTGAATCAGCACGTAAAGGCACACGCATGGAGTACAAATGTTCTCTTGCCGGTTCGGGGCGATAGGTGCCGCGCGCAGTGGAGGCGAATGGCAGCCATGTAGGCTCCTTGATGGGTGCCAAGGGGACGCCCACGCCACCCCACTGGGCATCACCAACCTGGGCGGTCGGTGATCACAAGCAGTAGAACTCGCTGAGCTCTGCAACCACCTGGCGCCTGCCGTCGTACAAGCGCGCCTCGGGCGTCAGCGCCATCGATCGGGCCTCCAGCAGGTATCGCTCGCCTGCTTTGAAGTGTGCATAAGGAATGGTCAGGTAGCACTGGCGAACCGTGGTGCCGCCCATCATGCTCGTTCCCCCGCCCCCGCCAACTTCGTAGTCGAACCGGACGAGCAATTCATGGCTGCCTGGGCTGACCTGAAAAAAGCGCCCGTCGCTCAGGCGCTGTCTGTCCAGGCGCTCGGCCATCAGCACCCTGTCATTGGGAAATGGCACCGATAAGTCGACCCAGGCCATCTGTGGGTTTGCGGCTGGCATGGGCGCCTGACACCCCGCACCCGCCATGACGGCGAGAAACAGCATCAGTCTACGCACGGTATATGCCTCCAGGGATAACACGCTCAGGATACCCCCCAGCACGGGCAGTTGACACATGCGTGCCTGACCATCTTGAGCAACTAGCGAGCGTGAAGATGCTTCTTCAAGAATGCCCGTGTGCGCTCCTGGTTCGGGCTGCTCAGAATCTCACCTGGTGCACCCTGCTCTACAACCACCCCGCCATCCATGAACACGATCTGATCAGCCACCTCGCCGGCAAAATGCATCTCATGGGTGACGATCAGCATGGTCATGTGCTCGGCCGCCAGTTGTTTCATTACCAGGTTCACTTCCTCGACAAGCTCAGGGTCCAGCGCCGACGTCGCTTCGTCGAACAACATGACCTTGGGCTGCATGGCCAGTGCCCGGGCAATGGCGACGCGCTGCTTTTGCCCACCGGACAACCGCGATGGATACTCGTCGATCTTGTGCGCCAGCCCAACCTTTTGCAGGTACTCAAGCGCCAGCTCCCTGCCCGCTTTTTTTGAATAGCCCTTGAGTTTTACCGGCCCGATCGCGATGTTTTCACAGACGGTGAGGTGCGGGAACAGATTGAAATGCTGGAACACCATGCCCATTTGCTGGCGCACCTGGTTGATGTGCTGTTCGAAGGCACGGCCTTTCAAGGGCTGGTTGACCTGGGCGCCGTCAAGCCAGATTTCGCCGCCATTGAGCACTTCAAGATGATTGATCGACCGCAGCAATGTGCTTTTGCCCGAGCCACTGGGGCCGATGATGGCGACGATCTGCCCACGCGAGACCGACAGGTCGATGCCCTTGAGCACCTCAACTGCGCCGTAGGCTTTGCGAGCGCCCTTCACTTGCACCATAGCGTTGTTATTCATCGTGACATCTCGACCTTTGCTTCAAGAATGTTCAGACCGGCCTCGAGTACCAGGTTGGCTAGGTAGTAGATCACCGCGACGGCGATGTAAAACTCGAAGGGGCTATACGTTTCGCTGACCGCCAGTTGTGCGCTGTAGACGAGTTCGGCGATACCGATGATCGATACCAGTGAGGTGTCCTTGAGCAATACGATGAGGTTGTTGCCCAACGGCGCTATGGTCTTTCTGAGCGCCTGCGGCACAATGATGTAGCGCTGGGTGAGTGCCCTGCTCAGGCCAATGGAGCGTGCGCCTTCGATCTGGCCTGGATCGACAGACTCGATCCCGGACTTGATCACCTCTGCGTTGTAGACTGCGAAATGCAGGCTCAACCCGATGATACCTGCCGCCAGCGCCGGAATATCGATCCCCACCTGGACCAACCCGTAGTAGATCAGATAGAGCTGCAGTAACAGTGGCGTACCCATCAACAGCCAGGTCACGAAGCGTACCGGCAGCGCCAGGGATTTGGGCGCGTACAGGTCGACCAATGCGAATAGCACGCCAACGATCAGGCTGATCACACTCGAACAGAGAAACATGACAACCGTCCACCATAACCCCGTTGCCAGCATGTCGAGATAAGGTGTTACGACGCTTGGGTTCAATCCTTCCACGGACCACTCCTTACTGGGTCGAGTAGCGTCTATCCAGCACGTCCACCAGGTATTTGACCGAGTAGACCATGACGATATACAGCAACGCGGAAACCATGAATATTTCGAACGGCTTGTAGGTTGAGCTGATAAAACGCTGAGCGGTGTAGGTCAGCTCCACCACTGAAATGGCCGATACCAGTGCGGAGCCCTTGATCAGGCCGATGGCATTGACGCCCAGCGGCCTGATCATGAGTTTGAGTGCCTGGGGAATAGTGATGAACAGCAGCGTTTGACGGCGGCTGAAACCAATGCACCGCGCGCCCTCTTCCTGGCCCGGGTCGACATTGTCGATGGCGCCGCGAATGGACTCGGACATATAGGCCGCGATATTCATGCCCAAACCGATCACCGCTGCGGAAAACGGTTCCAGTTCGATGCCAACCTGTGGCCCGCCAAAATAGATAATGAACAGTTGCACCAGACACGGTGTGCCGCGGAACACGCTTACATAGAGTCTTGCCGCCCACCTGAAGAGGATGAAAGGCGATAATCTGCAAGCAACCAGCAGCATTGCCAACAGCAAGCCCAGCAACAATGACAGCAATGAAATCTGCACGGTGACCCACGCCGCCTCGAGGAAGAACGGGTAGGTGCGCTGGATTAATGATAGATCCATGGGAACCACTCGAATAATCGGCTAACCAGGCCCGGCCACGCTGGCCAGGCCGTTCTGGACGCGCGTCAGCGAATATCGCTACCCACCCATTTCATCGAGATTTCCTTGTAGGTGCCGTCTTCCAGGATCTCGTCCAGCGCCTGCTGCAGCCGGGCCTTGAGTTCAGGGTTGTTCTTGCGGATGGCAATGCCGAGCCCCTCACGACCACCCTGCTCGTCTGGCAGCCTGATGATGCGCACTTTCTGCCCGGTCTCTTTCACCGCCACCATGACTGGAATACTGTCCATTACCACAGCATCGATACGCCCGGCTTCAAGATCCACCAGCATTTCCGGCAAGCCCTTGTAAGTGCGCACCTTCAAGTTGCCGCGGGCACGCGCCCATTTGTCATGCGAGTCGCCCAGGGTGACGCCAACGGTGACATCCTTCAGGTCATCGAGCCCTTTGATCGGTGAATCTTCCTTCACCCCGATAGTACGGCCTGCATGGTAGTAAGGCCCCACGAAGTCAACTGCTTTCAAGCGTTCCGGGGTAATGGTCATGGACGCGATGACGGCGTCATACTTCTTGGCCAACAGCCCGGCAATAATGCCGTCGAAAGGCGTTGTAATGATTTTTATCTTCACACCCAGACGCTGGGCCAGTGCTTCACCCACCGAAGCGTCGAAACCGACAATTTCATTTCTTTCATTGGCAAAGCTGAACGGCGAGTACTGCCCGCTCATGGCCACTCGAAGTACTTTGGCCTCTTCTACAGCCTGCAGGTCATCGGCTTGCGCTATACCGTGAGCGAACAATGCAGCCGCTGCGACAGCGGTTGAAGCCAGTAGCATTCTTGTTGTTCTTGCCAGCATCGCGGCGCTCCTTGGAAGTTTGTATTTCTTATTGTTTTGGGCTCGCAGGTCCCAACCTTCACCGAAAGCTTTGCACACCGGTACTTTGAAATCACCCTGCAATGTGCAGGTTCAGCTGGCACATTGCCGGGATACACCGGCATAACGTCGGTGCCACTTTCGCCTGACCGAAACTGCAGTAGTGTCATGCTTGCGCTAAACAGCAGCAAGTTCACGGCTGCCTGCCCCCGGCACTTTGCCGGGCGCGGGTGCCATTTACCGGTCAACAGGCGGGAGTGTCGGCATTGCGCGATTTAGACGTCAAGGATCGGGAAATCCTCGAGATACTGTCCAAGGAAGCACGTGTGGCACTCAAGGCGCTGGCAGCCAGGATAGGCCTGTCCAGAAGTGCCACCAGCGAACGGGTCTTGCAGCTGGAGCGCAGCGGGGTCATTCGCGGGTATAGAGCCGACATTGGTGAAATCGATGCCAACGTTATCCGGGCAATCATTCTGGTAGCGCTGAAACGCACGCCCGCGCTGGGGCTGCTGGACCTGCTGGCGCAGAACGCCCAGGTGAAGCGGGTTTCGTCGGTCAGCGGGCAGCTTGATCTGGTAATCGAGGTAGAGTCACGGACCATCGATGACCTGAACCGGGTACGGGACGCCGTGGCCTGCCACGATTCGGTAGATGACATCACCACGGCGGTGGTCTTGCGACGTGATATCGACCGGCAGAAAGCCTGAAGTTGGCTTGCAAGGCGTGCCTGTCGACACGCCCTGCCCGCCCGGTTATTTCAACGCCGCTGCAAAGCTGTCTTGCAACACATCCAGCAGAAAATCAGCGTTCGCCCGGCTGAAAATCATCGAAGGACGCATCTTCAACACGTTGTCGTAAGGGCCTTCCGTGCCGATCAACACCCCACGCTCCCTGGCACCATCTGCAATTTTCCTGGCCAATGCGGTAGCCGGCGCCTTCGACTGGCGGTCGGTGACCAGCACAATGCCAAGGAACAGGCCAAGCCCTCGCACATCGCCGATGACATCAAATTGCTGCTGGAGCCTGCGGAAACCGTCGAGCAGGTAGTTGCCGACCTGCAATGCATTCTCTTTCAGCCCGTCACGCTCGATCGCGTTGAGCACCGCCAGCCCCACAGCACAAGAGACCGGGTTGCCGGCGAAGGTATTGAAGTACTCCATGCCGTTGTCGAAGGCATCCGCCACCTCACGCGTAGTGACGACCGCCGACATAGGGTGGCCATTACCGATCGGCTTGCCCATGGTCACGGCATCCGGCACCACGCCCTGGGTCTCGAATGCCCACCAGTGGCTGCCCACGCGCCCAAAGCCTACCTGCACCTCATCGGCCAGGCACAACCCACCTTCGGCGCGAACCATGGCGTACACCTCTTGCAGGTAATGCTCGGGAAGGAATACCTGGCCCGCCACGCTAGGGATCGACTCCGCGATAAAGAACCCAGGGGCCTTGCCTGCCTTGCGCATGGCATCCAACTGGTCAGCGACAGATTCGGCGAAGCGCTTGCCGTGTTGCTCCAGCGGCCAATGCTCGGGGGCGTAGTAGCTGTCCGGCACCACCGCCTCGTAAACATGCGGCGCCCTGCCTTTGCCTGCCTTGCGCTTGTACTTGTAAGGGCTCAGGTCGATCAGCTCCTGGGTGGTGCCGTGGTAGGCCCAGTCCAGCACGATTGCCTGGTCACGTCCTGTGTAGTTGCGCGCCATGCGCAGCATCAGGCTATTGGCTTCACTGCCCGAACAGGCGAAAGACGCTACGCAAAGGCCTTCTGGCAGGGTGCCGGTCAGGCGCTCGGCGTATTCGACGATATTGTCGTGCAGGTAGCGGGTGTTGGTGTTCAGCAGCGCGGCCTGGCGAGTCAAGGCTTGCACGACGTCGGGGTGGCTGTGGCCCAGGTGGCAGACATTGTTGAAGCAATCCAGGTAGGCCCGGCCGAAGTTGTCGATCAGCCACACGCCGTCACCGCGCACGAACTTGATCGGGTCGCTGTAGGAAATCGACAGGTTAGGCAACAGCAACGCCTTGCGTTTGGCGATGATCTGGGCCTTGGTCATCCCGTCCTGGCTGAAGGTTTCTGGCGGGATACCGGCCAGCGCCGAAGCATCAGGGAACAGGTCCGCCCAGACTTCGCGGTATTCGGGCTCACCCACACCGATGATCTCGCTCGCGCTCAGCCGGGTATCGGTGGTCATCTGCAAGTGCAGGTGCGGAATCCAACCGCCGTTCTCATGATCGGCACCCATGTAGCCGACCAGGTCACCGGCGTTCAGCCTGTCCCCGGCTTTCAAGCGGCCGAGTGCCTCATGGGCCATGTGCCCCCAAAGGGTCAGGAACGGCGGACAACCAGGTGGCGTGTGTTCGATCATCACCAGGCCGCCATAACCCAGCGGATCTGGTTCCACTTCAACGCTTTTGACCACACCGGCGACGGGCGCATACAGCGGCGTACCCGCTGGCATCACCAGGTCGACGCCCACATGCAGCGTGCGGCGCTCCCCCTTGATGAAGCGCGACTCGAAAGCGCTATCGGTGTAGATGGTGCGCAGTTCGCCCCACGGTCCGATGGCCAGCGGCACCTTGTGCGCAGCAGAGAATTCATCCCACCAGCGGGTGGCATCGGCAGGGCGCTGTTCGGCTGAAGCGATGGTCATCTCGTGGCTGGCGTCACCAAACGGCGCAAGCACCTTGTTCAGGATGGCAGCTGACGGGCGCACCAGGTCGGCGAAGGCTTTGTGGTTGTGCGCGATCCAGGTGCGGACCGCGCCCGCACCTTCAATGGCATCAAAACCACAGGCCTTGCGCAGGATCCCGGTGGCGAGCCGCGGGTTCATCGCATCCAGCCGCTCCAGCAGGCGCCAGGCAGGTGCCTCGCTGATGGCCAGGTAAGGGTTGTCGTCGGTCTGATCATGCCGCGACGCGGAAAAGGTGACGCTGATGACCAAACGCATGGCGATCAGGTCGAACAGCACATCAAGCTCTTGTGCCTGCAGCGGGTAGCACTCATGGAAGCCCGCAGCCAGTGCAGCCGCAGCGCCGACGGGGTCGTCCATGTCGAGGATGGCGTAAGCGCTGGCGATCGCGACCTCGGCAATCAGCACGGTATGCACTGCATCGCCGAAGTCGATGAAGCCGGTCACGCTGCTGGTGGTTTCGGCATCGACCAGGATGTTCCAGTCGTTGGCGTCGTTGTGGATCACCTGGGCGCGCAGTGCGGCCAGCTTCGGCCGGACGGTCGCTTCGAAGCGGCTGATGAAACGCTCGAGCATGGCCCGGCGTTCAGGGTCCTTGATGTAATGCAGCCGCGAGCGCGAACGCGCGGCATGGCGCAGGTCCCAATCCAGCTCGCGCACCGCCCCTGGGTGCATGAACCCCTGCAGCGCGCGGTCAAGCTCACCCAGCGCCCGGCCGAAGTTGCCCATCAGCGCAAAGCTGCGCCTGGCCTCGGCCAGCGGCTTACCGGGCAACCAGCTGACCAGACGCAGCGTATGCTGTTCGCCACTGGCACTGGTCACCGACGGCAACACATCGCCTGCCACACTTGCCCGCACGTGCGGCACGCCCAGGTGCGCGCCATGGGCAGCCAGGTGACCCAGCAGCGCGGTTTGAAACTCGCTTTCGACACGGGGTTCCGTGGCGTTGACGATTTTCAGGATCCAGCCTGCATCGACGCCGGTAGTCAGCCGGTAATTGCGATCTCGCTCCCCGTCCAGTGGCGTCGCGGCGCCGCTGATATTGAAGAATTCTTTGGCGAGGCCCTCTGCATCGCTTGCCGAAAACCGAGGTGCCGGGTGGGAAAGGTCTGTCATGTCATCACGTTCCAGGCGAGCAAATTGTTTTTCAATAGCTTGTCATGCACCACCGAAACCGACACCCTGCATGCTGTCGGGATCGACAAGCATAATGCCGGTTCCGGCCGGCATAAAGACGGTGGGCGGATTGGGTGGTGCAATGCGGGAGCTGGACGCAAAAGACCGTGAGATTCTTGAAGTACTTTCGAAGGACGCGCGCATTGCCCTCAAGGCACTGGCAGGCCGTATAGGCCTTTCCAGAAGTGCCACGACAGAACGGGTCGCCAACCTTGAGCGCAGCGGGGTCATTCGCGGATACCGCGCCGACATTGGCGAAATAGACGCGAACGTCATCCGCGCGATCCTGCTGGTGACGTTGCAACGCACACCGGCCATGGGCCTGCTCGACCAGCTGGCAACGGACGCACGGGTGCGCCGCGTTTCCTCGGTGAGCGGGCAGCTTGACCTGGTGGTCGAAGTCGAGACCCGCACAATCGAAGACCTGAATCAGGTGCGTGACAACGTCGCAAGGCACGAGTCGGTGGACGACATTACCACCTCGGTGGTGCTGCGCCGTGACATCGACCGCCAGGGCGCCTGAGTGCCTTCAAGCCGCCCAGGTTTCATGGAGATGGCGCCATAGCACCTGCCCGGCCTGCAGGCTGAACAGGACCGTGGAGATGCGTGCCTTGGCCGGCTGACCGGGCACATGATGCGTTTCCCGATAACTGACCACTGCCCCCTCCGGCCATTGCGCGAGAACCTGCTGCTCGGTGAGCTCGATGCACAACCCGGGCTGAGAGCCACCACGCTGGGCAAACAGTGTTGAGACCTCGCCCAGCCCCAGTTGCATGCCGGCCGGTGTCACCATGGCAAAGTCCGGGTGAAAGCGCTTCAGCATGCCGGCAACAGAGCCCTCCCCTGTGGCAAACAGCGCTTCGATCATGTCATGCAGAGCGATGACTTCCTCAAGATACGGGTTCATGGCATTCCTTTCGTTTTGCAGATGAAAAAAGGCGAAGCCAGCCGAGGGTTGCCAGGCACAACAGCTGCACTGCCCCCGCCAGCATGAAAGTGGTCTGGTAGGCAGTTCGGGCGCCGAGGAACGTTGCCAGCAAACCGAAGACCAGGCTGCCAGAGGTTACCCCCAGGCAGAAACTCAACTGCCGGTTCAGGGCCCAGAGAGTGCTGGCCTGGCCGAGCGCCGATGCAGGCAATGTGGAAAATGCAGCGCTTTGCGCGACGCTGGTGCACAAGCTGCCGCCAAGGCCGAGCAGCGCATAGGCGATCGTCAATGACGGCACGCTCGAAGCCAGCGCCAGCAATGCATAACCCGGTATCTGCAGCACGATCCCGACCAGCAGCAACGGCACAGGGCCGAACCGTTTGTAGCCCCAGGTGGTCGATGCTATCGCCAGTGCTGCCCCCAGTGTCCATGGCAGCATCAGGCTACCCGCTGCACTTGGGCTCCAGCCAAGCTGGGCCTGAAGGTAAAGCATGGCCAGCAGGTTCACCCCGATGAACAGGCCCGGTATGGCCAGGTACAAGACCAGCGACGCCGCGAATACGGGCTCACGGGCCACCGAGAAATCCACCAGTGGTGCTGCACTGCGCCGAGAATGCCTGATGTAGCCGGCGAGCAAGCCTGCCCCCAGCAGCAACCACGCAGCAGCCTTGCAGGCCGCACCATTGCCTGCTTCGGTCATGCCCAGCAAGCCGATGCCAATGCCGGCCCCGGCCAGGAGCATGCCCTTGCCATCGAAAGCTTCTGGAGCCGCCGTTGCCGGTGTGCGCGGTAACCAAACAGCCCCCAGCACCAGCGTGATCAGCGCGATCGGCAGGCTGGCGAGCAGCACCCACTGCCACGGCATGTGCTGCGACAACCAGCCACCCAGCACGGGGGATACGGCGGGCGCCAGCAGCCCGGTGGCCATGATCGCCATGGTTACCCTGGGGCGCTCGTCGGCAGCGTACAGCCGGTACACCAGCGCCTGCCCGACCGGAATGAACAGCCCGGCAGCAAAGCCTTGCAGCCCGCGCAAGGGCAATAGCAAAGCCATCTGGCCGGCCCCGAGGATCAACATCGTCGCCGCCGAGAAAAGCACCAGCGAACCCAGCAGCACTGGGCGCTCGCCCAGGCGCTCCCCGAGCCATCGACTGGGCAGCATCCCCAGCATCAACCCCAGCAGATAGGCAGTGCTTACCCAGGCCAAGGTCGCCACATCGGCCTGCAGGGCTTCGCCGATGCTCGGGGCGACCACCGCCGTGATGAATGTATTGATCAGATCAAGGAAGAACCCCAGCAGGTAAACGCAGGTGATGCGACGACGCATGTCGAGTAAGGCCACGGTGAACTCCAGTCAGCGAGCCTGACTGTAAGCAAACAGCTGCTGGGGCATAAGTGCTGTAATATCGTTCACACTGTTCGCTATTTTTTGACAATCATGCTCGATCTTCACCGTGTTGCCACCTTCGTGGCTGTCGCAGATACCGGCAGTTTCACCAAGGCAGCCCAATTGCTCGCCCTGTCCAAGGCCCGGGTCAGCTTCAACGTCCGGCGCCTGGAAGCAGACCTGGGGGTCAGCCTGCTGGCCCGCAATACCCGTCACACCGTGTTGACCGATGTCGGGGCCACATTCCTGCGCGAGGCGCGCCAGCTGCTTGAGCTTGCACAGCGGGCGTCGGCAAGCGTGCAGCAGTCGCATGCCGGGCTCGGCGGGCGCTTGCGCATCACCAGTACGCCGGCCTTCGCACAGCGAGCGGTGCTGCCCTTGATGGCGGACATGGCAGAGGCTCACCCTGATCTGTCGATCGAGCACGTAGCCTCATCGCAGCTCAGTGACCTGGTTGCCGAACGCTTTGATGTCGCCATCCGCCTGGGGCAGTTGGCAGACTCCGATTTCAAGGCCGCCAGAATTGGCGACTATGCGTTGCAAGTGGTCGCCAGCCCGGCGTACCTGCAGCGCCACCCGATCGCCTCGCCGCACGCGCTGGTACACGCGCACTGGCTGGCGCATACGCAACTGCGCGATGCGCCGTGGCGCTTCTTCAAGCCCGGGTTGTTGCCCCGTCACGCGCGCTTCGAGTACCCACCGCGGTTGCAGGCGGACAGCGCCGAAGCCTTGATGGCCATAGCCGTGCGCGGCCTAGGGGTGACGCTTCTGCCAGCCTGGCTAGTGGGTGAAGCCATCGCCATGGGTGAACTCGACGCCGTCGTCGACCCCGCGCATCTGCTGCGCCAGCCCATCCATGCGCTGTACCGGAACAGCATGTATGTACCGGCTGCGATCCGCGTTTTCATCGACCAGCTGACGGATCGATGGGCTGCGCTGGAAACCACGCGGTAGAGGCCGGATCAGCAACCTGCCAGGTTCTGGCGTTGCTGCAGCACGTTGTTTATCTCAGTGGTCAACTGGCGTGTGGCCGCTTCTATGCTTCCCTCGTTACGGCACAGCAGCCAGCCGTGTTCTGCAGCCGCACGCTCGAACGCCTCGGTGCAGGCAGCCTGTTCCTCCAGACGATGGATGACCGTGCTGCCCAGCCCTCGTGTGCGGGCTGCGGCCCTGGCCCATGAAGTCTGCGGGTCGGTGACCACGCCGACGTGCAGGTCTGGCACCTGGACATCACGGCGCAGGTTCAATTGCAAGATGTCGGCAAATGGCACGCTGCGGCGAAACGCGGCGTCGGACGGGTACCAGCGATCGATCAGGATGATGCTGCCCAGCGGCTGGCGTGGCAGCACGGACCGGGAAATCCAGGCCCGGCTTTCGGCAAAACGTTCACAAACCTGCAGCTCCAGCTCGCACGAGGGGTTTCTGGCGAGCTGGTTGACCAGGGCCATGGTCTCGCGCCTGAAGGGGTCGTTGTTCTTTTCGCACAGGCGGATCACCTTCTTGCCTTCGGCCCTCAGGGCCTGGGTAACGGCCTCGAGCAGCGTGGTCTTGCCGGTGCCCTTGGGGCCGTCCATGGAAACAAACAGCGGGCGGTTCATGTTCGGTACCGGTTGGGTTTGGGGCGGGATGAGAGCATTTATTGCGACGCGGGTTCAAGGGGAAGCGTGAGGGGTACATTTGTACTCCGCAGCAGGAAATGATCGGTTCGGATGGAAGAGTTCATGTTTTTTGGCAGATTGCGCCAGGGCTGACAGGCGCTGCATATTTTGCGGCAAGCACCTGTCAGCCCTGACGCCCCCCCTCAAACCCGAGCCTTCCAGCCCACCTCCCGCAGTGCCGCCAGCAGCGCTGCCCCCGCCAGCCCTGGCACCTGTCGTCCGTCCCCGGCCACCATGCCCCGGCTGGCCAGCATCGCGTTGACGATCGCTTCCTCCACCGCCTCGGCCGCCGCCGCAAACAGCGGCGAAATATGGTCATTGTTGACCATCGCCACCTGCGCCGTGGTCGGCAGATCGCGGCGGTTGTAGTCGGCCGGCGCCAGCCCGGTATTACCCGTTGAAAACGCCAGGAACACATCACCACTGGAATCGTCGGTGCCGCCCCCCGTGCGGGCAATTCCCAGCGCAGCACGTTGCGCCAGGCGCTGGCATTGATGCGGCAGCAACGGTGCATCGGTAGCCAGCACCACCACGATCGAGCCCATACCCGCGGTGTCCTGCTGTGCAAATGGCGACGGCAGGTCCAGTAGCACCCGGCCCACCGGATAACCGTCCACCCTCAGCTCACGACGCTGGCCGTGATTGGCCTGGACGAACGCACCCACAGTCCAGCCACCCTGCTCTGCCGGCACTACCCGTGACGCGCTGCCAATGCCGCCCTTGAACTCATGGCAGATCATGCCGGTGCCGCCGCCAACCGCGCCCTCGGCCACCGGCCCGCTGCTGGCGGCGGCCAGCGCTTGCTGGACCAGGTCTGCATCCACATGCTGGCCCCAGATATCGTTCAACACCCCGTCGTAGGTCTCCATCACCACCGGCATGCACCAATAGGTCGACGTGTCGGCCAGGGTCGCATGCTCGTGCGCGATCAGCGCGTCGCGCACTACCCCGACGCTGTGCGTGTTGGTGGTAGCGATGGGAGTGGTCAGCAGGCCCGCTTCACGAATCCATTCCAGCCCCGTGGCATCGCCATTGCCGTTCAGCACATGGCAACCGGCAAAGCAGGGCTGGTAGCGCGCCGGTCCGTCGCGGGGCTCAATGACACTGACCCCGGTGCGCACAGGTTTGCCGCCATGGCTGGTGTTCAAGGTGGCGTGGCCCACCCGTACGCCAGGTACATCGGTAATTGCATTGTGGGGGCCTGGCTGGCCAAGGCCCAGCGTAATGCCCAGGTCGCGTGCTCGCATCATGTCTCTCGCTCAAAGTTTCTGGAAGGCAGGGCTCAACTTGCCGTATGTGCCGTACAGCACCACAGAGGTCAGCAGCATGCCAAGGATGATCAGGATGTCCCGGGCCGAAGCCTCACTCAGGAGGGTGGTCAACAGGTACCCCGCCCCCGTCACCGCAACCAGTGCCGGCAGAGGCCACAGCGGCATCCGGTACGGGTGTTCGCGGTCACGCCGCAGTACCCGGCTGAACAGCGCGCACAGGCCCACCACCAGGTACACGCCGAGGATCAGCAGTACCGTGAAGGAGGTAAGCTCCGACAAGCTGGAGCTGAAGGTCAGGGCCGCAGAGGGCACGGCGAGGAACAGCGTGGCCAGCCACGGCGATTCCCACTTGGCGTGGATGCGGGTGAAGGCACGGTTCAGGGTGGGCATCCACAACGCGTCTCGCCCACTGCTGTAGATCACCCGGCCACTCTGGATCACCAGCGCGATGATCGCGTTGAACACCGAAAGGAAGATACCGGCACTGACCAGGCGCGACAGCGTTTCGTTGCCATGGGCGGTCAGCAGGTAGCCGATCGGGTCGGGACTTGCCAGCATCGCTTCCAGCGAGGGCGCACCGATCAGCAACGCCACCAGCGGAATCACTTCGATGGCTACCACCAGCACCAGCGACCACAGTACCGCCCGAGGGATACCGCGCCCGCCACACTTCATGTCCTCGGCCAGCAACACGGCGCCGCCATAACCGTTGAACGAGAACAGCGCCGTACCGACCGCCCCGATCACCAGTGCCCAGGGTGCCGCGTGCAATATCCCGTTATCCAGTACCAGTGGGGTGACGAGCGTGCCGAGCGGTTGCTGGGCGTGGCCAAAGCCCAACACCACGATCACCATCAGTGCCGCTACCTCAAGCAGCAGGCAGATGCCGGTGACCCACGCGTTGAGCTTGATGTTGAGGATGCCGAGCAGATAGCCCAGCGCCACAATCACCAAGGCCACCGTCTGCCCGTCCAGCTGGGTACCCAGTGCCGCATTCAGGTAGGTGGCTGCCCCGGTGGCCAACACAGGCGGCACAAATACCAGCATGGCCAGCACGGTAAGAAAGGTCGCGTAACCTGCCATGCCGCCAAAGACCCGTTTGGCGAACACGTATTCGCCGCCGGCTGCGCTGTGCGCACGGCCCAGCTCGGCGTAGCAAAGCGCGAACATCAGCGCCAGTACGCCACCGAGCACAAAGGCCCAGATTACTCCGGTACCTGCCTGGGCAATGGCAAACGGCGCAATCACGAATACCGAACTGGCGGGGGTTACCGAGGACACGGTAATGGCAACTACATCAGGCACGCTCAGCGTGGGTTTCAGCGCCGGGGTGGGGGCATTACAGGGCGTCATATGTTCATCCTCACGTTATTGTTGGTGTGTCAGGAGGCAGAACCAGCAGGCGAACGATGGCGGGCTCGACGGCCCGCTTGATGGGGATGGAATCTATGCGCCAGCACCCGCCTGGACAATTCCCACTAAGGGTTACCCCCGTTGACAGCGGCGGCCAATCGCGCACCAATGCCTTACCGCTTTCAAGGACCGTGTCGTGGACATTCTCTTTCATGAAGTTGCCGGCCACGCCGCCCTGGCCCGAACCATCGAACACATCGGCGGCCCGCGCTTCTGGCGGCAGCTGATCCTGGTGTTGCGCCACTGGGTGCCATTCGACAATGCGCTGGCGATTCACTTCCCGCCCCAGGGCGCCCCGCACGTACTGGAGGAATACGATGCCGCGCCAGCGCCCGCCGCCGGTGAGCTGTACCTCGACGGGCTGTACCTGCTCGACCCTTTCTACCAGGCTGCGCGCGAAGGCTTGCCCAGTGGTTGCTACCACCTCGAGGAGGTGGCGCCGGATCACTTCTGGCAAGCGGACTATTACCTGAACTACTTCCAGGCCCATGTGCTGGTGGACGAAGTACAGTTTCTGCTGCAGTTGCCCGACGGGGTGCTGTCGCTGTCGCTGGGCATGCGCCGCGCGTTCGAGACGGCGGAGCTGGGGAAACTCACCTTGGTCAGTGCCTGGGTATTGGCGTTGCTCCAGCAGCACTGGGCCCGCAGCGGCGTCTCGGTACCCGTTCAGCCAGCCGTTGGCGACGCCTTGGCAAGGTTCGGCCAAGGCCTGTTGTCCGAGCGCGAGCTGGAAATCGCCCGGCTCATCCTGCGCGGCTACTCGTCCAAGGCCATGGCACAACGGCTGGGGATCTCGCCCGAGACCATCAAGGTGCACCGACGGCACCTGTACACGAAACTGAACATCTCGTCCCACCCCGAACTGTTCTCGATGTTCATTCGCGAGCTCGGGTTTTCCGATGACCGCGGGGCGAACCCGATTGCCTGAACGCGCCTGGCCGGCTTGCTATCCCCAAGCCGAACAATGCCTGCTAGGCTGACGGCGGCGGCCCTGCTGGCGGCCTTTTCATTTCCCCCACAGGCACGGGCCAATGACCTCCAACCCTGAAGTAAACCTGACCAACTGCGACCGCGAGCCCATCCAGATACCCGGCAGCATCCAGCCCCATGGCTGCCTGCTGGCCTGTGACGTGTCAGCCAGCACCATCCTGCGCCACTCGCTCAATGCGCAAGCCTTGCTCGGCGTAACGGGTGAACTGAACGGTCAGAAGCTGCATGCGGTACTGGGCGACGAGGTGGCGCATACCCTGCGCAACGCCTTGGCGCGCACCCGCGAAGCTGCGCGGCCAGCGCTCAGTTTCGGCGTGGTGCTGCCCAGCGGCCAGGCCGTCGATGTCGCGGCCCACACGTTCAAGGGCACGGCGATCCTCGAGCTCGAGCCCGCAGGCGCCAGCATCGCCGAGCCGATAGAACTGGCCCGCACCTTGATCGGCCAGCTGCGCGAAATCGACCAGACCACCAAGCTGTTCCGCGACGCCGCGCGTTTTGTCCGCGCCGTGCTCGGCTACGACCGGGTGATGATCTACCAGCTGGGTGCCGATGGCGCCGGCAAGGTAGTAGCCGAGGCCAGGCGCAACGGCCTGGAAAGCTTCATGGGCCAGTATTTTCCTGCCTCCGACATCCCCAAGCAGGCCCGCGCGCTGTATTTGCGCAACCCGATCCGGGTCATTTCCGACGCACAGTTCAAGGCCGTGGCCCTCGACCCTGTACTCGACCCGTCAGGCGAGCCGCTCGACCTGTCCTACGCGCACCTGCGCAGTGTCTCGCCGATCCATTGCGAGTACCTGAGCAACATGGGCGTGCGCGGCTCGATGTCGATTTCGGTCATCGTCAACGGCGAGCTCTGGGGGATGATCGCTTGCCATCATTACGCGCCACGTACCCTGGCCATGGGGCAACGGGTGGCTGCGGAAATGTTCGGCGAGTTTTTCGCGCTGCATATCGAGACGTTGCGCAGCCGGCAAAGGCTCGAAACCGCGGTGCAGGTGCACAAGGCACTGGGCCGCATGCTGCGCGATGCCAGCAAGTCTGAAGATATCGACGGGTTCTTCCACGCGCGCCTGCCGCAGTTCATGTCGCTGATCCCCTGCGATGGCATTGGCATGTCGCTGCAAGGCCGCTGGGCATCTGCCGGGCTGGCCCCGCCCACGTCGGCTGTGCCTGAATTGCTGCGCCTGGCAGACATGGTCGCCGAAGGCCGCACCTGGGCGTCCAACCGGCTCTCGACGGTGCACCTGTCAGCCCAGGCGTACAGCACCGATGTCTCTGGCGTGCTGATCATCCCGATGTCACAGCGCCCACGGGACTACCTGATCTTCTTCCGCAAGGAAGTGATCGAGACCCTCGACTGGGCCGGCGATCCGAACAAGACCTATGACAGCGGCGCGCTGGGCGATCGCCTGACGCCGCGCAAGAGCTTCGCCATCTGGAAAGAGACCGTTCACCAGCAGTCGCTGCCGTGGACCGAACAGGACCGCCAGTTCGGCGATGCCATCCGCTCCGCCATCGTCGAGGTGGTGTTGCACAACAGCGAGTTGCTTGCCAGCGAGCGCTCCAAGGCCGACATGCGCCAGCGCATCCTCAACGAAGAACTCAACCACCGGGTCAAGAACATCCTCTCGCTGATTGGCGCGCTGGTCGCCCACCCCACCACGGAAAGCCAGACCCTGCAGGACTATGTGGCGACCTTGAAGGGGCGCATCCAGGCCTTGTCACTTGCCCATGACCAGGTGGTGCGTGGTGATGGTGGCGGGCGCCTGGCCATGCTGCTCGAGGCCGAGCTCTCGCCCTACCGCACTGCCGCCGGCATGATCGAGTTGCACGGCCCGAACGTGATCCTGGATGCGCGCGCCTACTCGGTCATGGCGCTGGTGCTGCACGAGCTGGCCACCAACGCTGCCAAGTATGGTGCGCTGTCGCGGGCAGGCGGCAAGCTTGCGGTACATTGGGCAGTCGACGCCGCCTACGCCTGCGACATCCACTGGCGTGAAAGCGCCGGGCCGGTGATTCGTCCCCCGAGCCGCAGGGGCTTTGGCTCGGTGCTTATCGAGCGCAGCATACCGTTCGACCTGGGCGGTACCAGCACGGTGGAGTATCACCCCGAAGGACTGCAAGGGTTTTTCAGGATCCCGGCCAAGCACCTGTCCGTAGCCGAAGAGATCGAACCCCCTACCCTGGCCTTGCCCATCGCCCGGGCAGCCGAGGCTTTTGCAGGCCGGCCAGGCTTGTGCGTACTGATCCTCGAGGACCAGTTGGTGATAGCGGTAGGCCTGGAGCAGATTCTGAACGATGCGCAGATCAGGGAGGTGATTACCGCAAGCTCCGAAGACGAGGCAATACGCTTGCTTGCCAAACGCAAACCGGACGTTGCGATACTGGATGTGAATCTGGGGACCGGGACGTCGATATCCGTCGCCGATGAACTGCTGCGCCAGCAGGTGCCGTTCCTGTTTGCCACGGGTTACGGCGAGGGTGTCAGCATTCCCGAGCACCTGGGGCACGTTCCCGTCACGCGCAAGCCTTATGATGCCAATACCATCCTGGCCAGCCTGCAAGGTCTTCTGCGCTGAGGCAATTGGGCCACTCTGCGACCAGGGCCTCACTGATGTAAGCCGGGGCGGTATTGTGTGGGAGGGGGTTCACCCGCGAAGAATCCAACACGGTATATGGCACCGGCTTCGCCGGTGTTCGCGGCTAAAGCCGCTCCCACAGGGTACGCGGAGCGCCCAGCATCAGTTCTCTGCACGACAGCGCAGCCCAATGGGCTGGGCGATCTACTACAGAAGACAGTTGCACCCACAGGTACGGCGCCGATGCGTCGTACCTGTGGGGCCATGCGTTACACCGCCAGCGCGCGCTCGCGCAGCTCGCTGTTGAGGATGCGGTCGTTCTCGCTGTAATCGACCGGGCAGTCGATCACGTGCACGCCTGGGGTCTTGATGCAGTGTTCCAGCAGCGGCAGCAGGCCTTCGGCGCTTTCCACGCGGTGGCCGTTGGCACCGTACGCTTCGGCGTATTTGACGAAGTCCGGGTTGCCGTAGTCCAGGCCAAAATCGGTGAAGCCCATGTTGGCCTGTTTCCAGCGGATCATGCCGTAGCCATCGTCACGCAGGATCACCACGGTGATGTGCATGTTCAGGCGCACTGCAGTTTCCAGCTCCTGGCTGTTCATCATGAAGCCGCCGTCGCCACATACCGAAATCACCGGGCGGTCCGGGTGCACCAGGTGCGCGGCCATTGCCGATGGCAGGCCGGCGCCCATGGTCGCCAGGGCGTTGTCCAGCAGCACGGTGTTGGGCTTGTGCGCCTTGTAGTTACGGGCGAACCAGATCTTGTAGATGCCGTTGTCCAGAGCAACGATGCCTTCGGACGGCAGTACGCGACGGATATCGGCAACCATGCGCTGCGGGTACACCGGGAAGCGGTTGTCGTCAGCGCCTTCGGCGATCTGCGCTTCGTTGGCCTCACGAATGGCCAGCAGGCGGGTGAAGTCCCAGTGCGAAGTGTCGTTCAGGGCTTCGCTGATCTGCCACACGGCGTTGGCGATGTCGCCGATCACCTCCACCTGCGGGAAGTACACGGCATCGACTTCGGCCGAGCGGAAGTTGATGTGGATGACTTCGGTGCCACCGCGGACCATGAAGAACGGCGGCTTCTCGATCACATCGTGGCCGATGTTGATGATCAGGTCGGCGGCCTCGACGGCGCGGTGAACGAAGTCACCGGACGACAGCGCGGCGTTGCCGAGGAAGCGTGGATGACGCTCGTCGACCACACCTTTACCCATCTGGGTGGTGATGAACGGGATGCCGGTCTTGTCGATCAGCTGCTTGAGGACCTTGGCGGTCATCTTGCGGTTGGCGCCGGCGCCGATCACCAGGATCGGGCTACGGGCGTTCTGCAGCTTTTCCAATGCAGCTTCGATGGCGACGTGCTCGGCCAGCGGGCGGCGGTGCAGGCTGCGCGGGATCGGCAGTGCATCGGTCTGCTCGGCGGCGATGTCTTCCGGCAGCTCCAGGTGGACCGCACCCGGCTTTTCTTCTTCGGCCAGGCGGAAGGCTTCGCGCATGCGCGCCGGGATGTTGTCGGCCGAGGCGAACTGGTGGGTGTACTTGGTGATGGGGTCCATCATGCCGCACACGTCAATGATCTGGAAGCGGCCCTGCTTGGACTTCTTGATCGGCTTCTGCCCGGTGATCATCATCATCGGCATGCCGCCCAGGTAGGCGTAGGCGCTGGCGGTGACCAGGTTGGTGGCGCCAGGGCCGAGGGTTGACAGGCTGACGCCGGTCTTGCCGGTCAGGCGACCGTAGGTGGCAGCCATGAAACCTGCAGACTGCTCATGACGGGTCAGTACCAGCTTGATCTTCGACTTGCGCAGGGATTCGAGCAGGTCGAGGTTTTCCTCACCGGGAATGCCGAATACATACTCGACACCTTCGTTTTCCAGGCATTGCACAACGACATCGGCGGCCTTGGCCATTTGGGGTACTACCTCAAAATCTTCGTGGGATTGCAGATTTATTAAGCTGTGTGACTGAGATGTTGCAGGATGTCTCAGTGGCGCGCATCGTAGGCCCTCTGGTTAATAATAATAAATATATTGTTATGATGCTTGGCATCACATTTCGTTATGAATGCTCCAGGCATGAAAGGTAGTTCCCCTCAATGAACCTCAAGGCATTGCGCTGCTGCGTCGAGATCGTCCGGCAGGGCAGCTTCACCAAGGCCGCGCAGCACCTGCACATTGCCCAGCCGGCGCTGAGCATGGCGGTTACCCGGCTGGAAGAAGAACTGGGCGTGACCTTGTTCAACCGCACTACCCGCAAAGTCATACTCACTGCCGAGGGCGAGCAGTTCCTGCCACGCATTGCCTCGGCGCTGCGCGAGATGGATATTGCCCGGCAAGAGCTGCGCGACATGGCCGACCTGAAACGAGGCGAAGTGCGCCTGGGCATTCCGCCGATGTTCGGCCTGCACTACGTGCCCGGGTTGATGAACGCCTTCCGCCAGTTGTACCCGGGCATTGCCATGACCGTGTTCGAAGGCAGTGCCGAAGATATTGGCCAGCGACTGGAGCAGCGGGAAATCGACTTGGCCCTGCTGGAGTCCAGGCGCGTACCGCCCGACAAGGAATCGATCCTGCTGGGCAGTGACGAGATGCTGGGCTGCATGCACCCCGACCATCCCTATGCCGGCAAGGCCTTTCTCACCGCCGAAGACTTGCGCAATACCGATATGGTGGTATTTGACCGTACGTTCGTGCAGCGCCAGCTGCTGGACGCGTTTTTCGCCGAGCATGGCATCACCTACCAGGTGGCCCTGCAGAGCAACTTCGTTTCGCTGGTGGTGCAGGCTGCGCTGGACAACATGGGCGTGGCCACCCTGCTGCGCTCGGTGCAGCAGCGTACCCCGGGCATCGTCGGCGTGCCGTTCCGGCCGGCGCAGCAGATGAGCTTCCGGTTGTGCTGGCGCTCGGGGGAGTATCTGTCGTTGGCCAGCAAGCGGTTTATCGACTTTGCCGCGCAGACGCATTACCTGGAGCGTTGATACCAGCCTGTTCCGGCCCTTTCGCGGCTAAAGCCGCTCCACAGGGATCTCGCAAGCTTCTGGATTCTGAGCAAGACAGTAGCTCCCACAGGTGTTGCGCGGTACCTGTAGGAGCGGCGTTAGCCGCGAACACCGGCAAAGCCGGTGCCAGGCCCCACATTGCTGCCAGGTCGTTCGGTAGTACATTTGTACTCCACCCGATAGCACGCCAACAATCCGCCGGGTATCGATCTGCATTTGTCGCGATACAACCCGTTCAAGTGCCAGCGAAAACTGTTGATTCATTGCATTTCGACAGGTTCTTGCCTGCGCTTCGCCTCCCTACAATGGCCTCACAACAACAAACGAGCCCAGCTCCGTGAGGCACGACCCCCATGTACAGAGACCACATCGTCAAACCGCGCGCCACTGACAACCCGGCCTTCATGGGCCTGGTCACTGCCGTGATATTTGCGCTCGCCCTGCTTTATGGCGTCGGCGACGGTAGCCTGGCCCGGCTGATGGGGCCGATCGTGCTCGACCTGCAGGCACCTTTGCTGCGCAACATCGCGGTGGCCGGGACGCTGGCAATCACCCTGGTACTGAACCTGTTCATCCTCGGCCGTTTTCCGCTGCGGGCCCAGGTGATCACGGTCTGGTGCGAACTGTTGCTGCTGTTCCTGCTGTTCTTCGGCACCTTCGACCTGTCCTACAGCTTCATCGCCAGCAAGGTTGGCTTCATGATCACCCAAGGGGTGTTCACGACTGTCTACGTCTCCACGATCTCGATCGCCATCGCCTTCGTCCTGGCACTGCTGGGCGCCACCGCACGGTTGTCGTCCAACGGCTTCGCCATCGCCATTGCCAGCTTCTACACATCGTTTTTCCGCGGCGTGCCACTGCTGATCCAGATCTACCTGATCTACCTCGGCATCCCCCAGCTCGGCTATGTGGTCGGCGCAGTGCCGGCAGGCATCCTGGCGTTGTCGCTGTGTTACGGCGCCTATATGACCGAGATCTTCCGTGCCGGCATCAGCAGCATCCCGCGCGGTCAATGGGAAGCCTCGCGGGCGATTGGCCTGACACCCTTCCAGGCCATGACCCGGGTGATCCTGCCGCAGTCGATGCGGCTGATCATCCCGCCTACGGGCAACCAGTTCATCTCCATGCTCAAGGACAGCTCGCTGGTGTCGGTAATCGGCGTCTGGGAGTTGATGTTCCTCGCCCGCACCCAAGGCCGTGCAGAGTTCCGCCACCTGGAAATGCTGATCACCGCCGCTGTCCTGTACTGGGTCCTGTCGATCCTGCTGGAAACCGTGCAGTCACGTCTGGAAAAACGTTTCGACCGCGCACACCGCTGATCGAGGAGCCTGATGATGAACCAGCCTTTCACCCCCGCTGCCACCCAGGCCGCCGTGTCCATTCGCGGCCTGCAGAAATGGTACGGCGAGTTTCACGTGCTCAAGGGCATCGACCTGGAGATCGCCAGCGGCGAGATCGTGGTGGTCTGTGGCCCGTCCGGCTCGGGCAAGTCCACGCTGATCCGCTGCCTGAACCTGCTTGAGGACTTCCAGAAAGGCCAGGTGCTGATCGCCGGCAACCCGCTGGGCCGCGACGCCGCCAGCGTGGCTGCCGTGCGCCGCCAGGTGGGCATGGTGTTCCAGCAGTTCAACCTGTTCCCGCACCTGACCGTGCTGGAAAACCTGATGCTCGGCCCGCGCCTGGTCAGCAAGCTCAGCGACACCCAGGCCCGCGCGCTGGCCCTGGAGTACCTGGACCGGGTGCGTATCGCCAGCCAGGCCGACAAGTTTCCGGGGCAGCTTTCCGGCGGCCAGCAACAGCGCGTGGCGATTGCCCGAGCGCTGTGCATGAAGCCGCGGATCATGCTGTTCGACGAACCCACCTCGGCGCTGGACCCGGAAATGGTCAAGGAGGTGCTCGACGTGATGGGCGAACTGGCCCAGGACGGCATCACCATGCTTTGCGTCACCCACGAAATGGGCTTTGCCCGACGGGTCGCCGACCGCATCATTTTCATGGACCACGGCCAGGTCATCGAGCAGGGCCAGCCCAGCGAATTCTTCGACAACCCACGCCATGCGCGCGCCAGGGAGTTTCTCTCGCAGATCCTCAGCCACTGAGGCCTGTGTCTACCGCTGTGCCAACACCACAACAACAAACGCATACCCGGAGACTTACCGAATGAACCCAGTCGCACGCTTGTTCGCTTCTACCGCCGTCGCCGCCAGCCTGGCCCTGATGGCCAGCACCGCCTGGGCGGGCGCCACCCTGGAGCGCATCCACCAGGGCAAGGTGATGAAAGTGGCCACGGCGGCCAACTGGCCACCGCAGTCGTTCCTCGGCGAGGACAACACACTCCAGGGCTTCGACATCGACGTGGCCAACGAGATCGGCAAACGCCTGGGCACCCAGGTGGCGTTCGTCACCCCCGAGTACGGCATCATCACCGCCGGACGCTGGGCCAGCCGCTGGGACCTGTCGGTCGGCTCGATGACGCCCACCACCGAACGTGGCCGGGTGCTCGACTTCCCGGCGATCTACTACTACACCCCGTACGTATTCGCCGTGCACAAGGACGCCGCCGGCGCCAGCGCTGCCGACCTCAACGGCAAGACCATCGGCGTCGAAGCGGGCACCACCTCCGAGGACTACATCAACCGTCGGTTGAAGATCGACGCGGCGGACGTGCCCGCCTTCAGCTACAGCGTCGAGCCGGGCGCTGTACAGACCTACGGCGACAGCATGGGCCCGCTGGATGACCTGCGCATGGGCAATGGCACGCGCCTGGACGCCACGCTGTCGGCGCTGCCAACCATCATGGGCGCGATCAAGGCCGGCTACCCGATTGCCCCGGTGCAGGGCAAGCCCGCCTACTACGAGCCGCTGGCCATCGCCACCGACAAGGGCGACGACGCCTTCAACGCCGAGCTGGCCAAGGCCGTCGACGGCATGAAGGCCGACGGCACGCTGAAGCAGCTGTCCGAGAAGTGGTACGGCGCCGACCTCACGCAAGTCCAGTAACCCCTGACCCGCAGGCCAGCGCCCTTCTGCTGAAGGGCGTGCGGCCGCCCCGTGCCCGCCAGACCTGCAAACCCTAGCCAAAGGAAGCCCCAGGCGATGTCCAGCTACAGCAACAACTATTACACCGGGACCATGCGCCCCGCCGCGCAGCGCCCGGCACTGAGCGGCCAGACCCGCGCTGACGTGTGCGTCATCGGCGGTGGCCTGGCCGGCCTGAGCGTGGCCCGCGAACTGCTGGCGCGTGGTCGTTCGGTGGTACTGCTCGAGGCCGCACGGGTGGCCTGGGGCGCTTCCGGGCGCAATGGCGGCTTCGTGCTGCAAGGCTGGTCCGAAGGGCTTTCGGCGATCGAGGGACGCTGCGGCAAGCCCACCGCCGCTGCATTGTTCCGCTTGTCGCTGGAAGGGGTGGATATCGTCCGCGACACCATCGCGCAGAACCAGTTGCCAGGCTGCGCTGCCACTGCCGGCAAGCTCAGCGTGGTGCGCTACGACGACGCCGACAACTTGCAGCGCACCCGCGACCGCATGGCCCGCGACTTCGGTTTCGAGATGGAATACCTGGGTACCGATGCGCTGCGCAGCCGCCTGAACACCGACCGCTACTTCCAGGGCTTGCGCGACAGCCACGGTTTTCATTTCCACCCACTGAACTACTGCCTCGGCCTGGCCGAACTGGTCGAGCTTGCCGGTGGCCGCATTCACGAACAGTCGCCCATGTTGCAGGTACAGCACAACAACGGCCATCATCGCGTGAGCACCGCCCACGGCGCGGTTATCTGCAACGACGTGGTGTATTGCTGCGGCGGCTACGGTGGCCCCGAGTTCGGCGCGCTGCGCCGGGCGTTCTTGCCGATTGCCACCTATGTCGTGCTCACCGAACACCTGGGTGAGCGCTTGCGTGACGTGGTACGTACCACGGATGCGGTGGGTGACAACCGCCGCGCCTCGGACTACTACCGCATTGTCGAAGGCGACCGCCTGCTGTGGGGCGGCCATATCACCACGCGCAACCTGCAGGACGAACAGCGCCTGGGGCAGTTGCTGACCCGCGACATCCTGAGCGTGTACCCACAGTTGCAGGGCCTGAAAATTGCCAAGGCCTGGTCCGGGCTGATGGGCTACGCCCGCCACAAGATGCCGCACATCGGCCCGCTGGGCCCGGGGCTGTGGGCCTGTACTTCATTTGGGGGCCATGGTATGAACACCGCACCCGTGGGCGCGCGAGTGGTCGCCGAGGCGGTCTGCGGCGAAACCGACCGCTACCGCCTGTTCGACGCCTATGGGCTGCAATGGAACGGCGGACCATTCGGGCCGGCCGCGGCCCAGACCGTGTATGCCGGGCTTAAGCTGATGGACAAGTTCCAGGAAGCCCGCGCGCAGCACAGCAACTAGAACGACAACCAGGAACTGCCATGGACGCCCTCCCCCCCGGCGCACTGTTCAAACTCACCGAAAAGGACAGGCAATTGCTGGCGCTGCTGCAGGCCAACGCCCGCGAGCCCACCGCGTCGCTGGCGCGCAAGCTGGGCGTATCGCGCTCAGCGGTGCAAGAGCGCATCAACCGCCTGGAAAACGCCGGGGTGATCACCGGCTACAGCGTGCGCATCGACCAGGACAAGCTGCAGCAGGTGATCAACTGCTTCACCATGACCTCGTGCAGCAACAAGAGCTACACCGACGTGATGACCACCTTGCGCAAGATGGACTCGGTGCAGGCGGTGTATGCGGTGTCGGGCGAAATGGATTTCATCATCCACCTGACCACACACACCCTGGGCGAGCTGAATGCCGAGCTGACGTGTATCAACATGATCAAGGGCGTGACCCATACGGCTTCGCACATTGTGATGGAGACCAAGTTCAGCAAGAAGCTGACATTGTGATTGCGGTTCGTATTGTTTGCCGCGAGTTCCCCTGGATGATGAAAATCCCAAGGCAGCGCCCAAAGCCAATAACCCGTTGATACGCACCGGACGCCAGCCGAATGCGAGGAAGCTGGGCGCTTCCTCGACGTTGCAGTCACAGATTGACTATGATCCCACCTTGAACGTTTCAGCATGTTTCAATAAGGATCCAGATGTCAGTCCAGGAACACCCCCCTCTCCCCAGTAAAAGCACAGTCGCCAAGATGGAAGCGGCCATGGCGCTGGGAAGCTTCGCCATCGGCACCGGCGAGTTCGCCATCATGGGCCTGATGCCCGACATCGCCAGCAACCTGCAATTGAGCGAACCGCAAGTGGGCCATGCAATCAGTGCCTATGCGCTGGGGGTCATGGTCGGTGCCCCCACGCTGGCGATTCTCGGCGCCAAGCTGCTGCGCAAGCACATGCTGCTGCTGTTGATGCTGCTGTATGCCCTCGGCAACCTGGCAACCGCTTTCGCGCCCTCATTCGGTGGCCTGGTCGCGTTCCGCTTCATCAGCGGCCTGCCCCACGGCGCCTACTTCGGCATCGCCGCGGTAGTGGCATCGAGCATGGTGGCCAAGGACCAGCGGGCAGGTGCGGTGGCGCGGGTGATGATGGGGCTGACCCTGGCCATGCTGCTTGGCAACCCGGTCGCCACGCTGCTGGGCCAGTACTTCGGTTGGCGTTCGGCATTCGTGCTGGTGGGCGCCATCGCGTTGTGCACCATGGTGCTGGTGTGGCGTTGCGTGCCCCAACGTCACGATGAAGTGCGCAGTGACCCGCGTAAGGAACTGCAAGCCTTTGCCCTGCCGCAGGTATGGATGGCACTGGCCATCGCCTCGATCGGTTTTGCCGGCATGTTCTGCGTGTTCAGCTACCTGGCACCGACCATGCTGCAGGTGACCCAGGCGTCGCCGCAATGGATTCCATTCGGCCTGGCGGCATTCGGCGTGGGCGGCATCGTCGGTAACATCGCGGGCGGCAAACTGTTCGACCGCCTGCAGTTCCGCGCTGTGGGGCTGGTACTGGTGTGGTCGGTTGCTGTGCTGCTGTTCTTCACCTTTGCCGCGCAGGCACTGTGGAGCCTGCTGCTGGGCATTGCCCTGGTAGGCACCATGATTGCCCTGGCAGCGCCGCTGCAGATCCGCCTGATGGACATTGCCCATGAAGCCCCAAGCCTGGCGGCGGCATCGAACCATGCGGCGTTCAACCTGGCCAATGCGCTGGGGCCGTGGCTGGGTGGCATGGCGATCACTGCAGGCATGGGCTGGACCAGCACCGGGTACATCGGTGCTGCGACGGCGCTGGTCGGCCTGGGTATCTACCTGGTGGCGCGGCGGATGAAGGGCGGGCATTGAGGCCAGCCTTCGGGGCGAATGCCAGTCAGTCAAGCAATCGGGGCCGCTTTGCGGCCCATCGCCTGTAGACGCAGCGTTGTGCTGCGAAAAGGCCTGTCTGATATGTACATACATTGCCAATACTGGACTCTTCGCAGCGCAAGGCTGCTCCTACAGATATGACGTTCCTTTCAAGGAGACGATGATGCAATACGTGAAACTGGGCAGTACCGGGCTCGATATCTCCAGGCTGTGCCTGGGCTGCATGACCTTTGGCGAGCCGGATGCCGGCACCCACCCGTGGACCTTGGGCGAAGACGCCAGCCGGCCGATCATCCGCCACGCCGTCGAGCAAGGCATCAACTTCTTCGACACGGCCAATAGCTATTCCGCCGGCACCTCGGAAATCATCGTTGGCAAACTGCTCAAGGAATTCACCCGCCGCGAAGAAACGGTGATCGCCACCAAGGTGTTCTTCCCCGCCAACATGTGGGAAGGCGCCACCCGCCCCAATGAGCAAGGCCTGTCGCGCAAGGCAATCATGGCCAGCATCGACGCCAGCCTCACCCGCCTGGGCACCGACTACGTCGACCTGTACCAGATTCATCGCTGGGACTACCACACCCCCATCGAGGAAACCATGGAAGCCCTGCATGACGTGGTCAAGGCCGGCAAGGCGCGCTACATCGGCGCCTCGTCGATGTACGCCTGGCAGTTCGCCAAGGCCCAGCAGGTAGCGGCCAGCAACGGCTGGAGCCGATTCGTGTCGATGCAGAACTACCTCAACCTGATCTACCGCGAGGAAGAACGCGAGATGATCCCGCTGTGCCTGGACCAGGGCGTTGGCCTGATGCCCTGGAGCCCGATGGCCCGTGGCCGCCTGACCCGGCCGCACGGGTTGCAGACCGAGCGCACGCGCACCGATGTGTCCGGGCAGTCGTTCTATGAAAAGACCGAGCTGGAAGACGGCCGGGTGATCGATGTGGTCGAGCAGATCGCCGGCGAACGCGGCGTGCCGATGGCCCAGGTGGCGCTGGCGTGGGTGTTGGGCAAACCTGGCGTATCAGCGCCGATTGTCGGTGCATCGAAACCGGGGCACCTGGATGATGCGCTGGCGGCAATGGGGCTACAGCTGAGCGCAGACGAAGTGGCCCGGCTGCAGGCGCCTTACGTGCCCCACGCGGTGACCGGCTTCAAGTAGCGCTGGGCGCGGAAAATGCTCGACTCTGACACCTTCAGCCGCTTGGGCAGCAACGACCCGAACCTACCACTGGTGTGGCTAGGCGAGCTAGTCACCCACGGCGAAAGCATTACAATGCGCGCCCCAATCTGAAATATGTTTTCCCCATGAAATCACTGCTTTACGCCGTAACCTTAGTGTTTTCCTTCACCCTGCCCGCCTTGGCCAACCCGCCTGCGACCTTCACCGAGGCCAAGGTGGTAGCCAAACAGAAGGTTTATCTGGACCAGGCCAGCAGTGCCATGGGCGACCTGTACTGCGGTTGCAAATGGACTTGGGTGGGCAAGTCTGGCGGGCGCATTGATGCGGCCTCCTGCGGTTACCAGACCCGCAAGCAGCAGAACCGCGCCGAGCGTACCGAGTGGGAACATATCGTGCCCGCGCACACCTTCGGCAACCAGCGCCAGTGCTGGAAGAACGGCGGCCGCGAGCACTGCGTGGATGACGACCCGGTGTTCCGCGCCATGGAGGCCGACCTGTTCAACCTGTACCCGGCCGTGGGTGAGGTGAATGGTGACCGCAGCAACTTCAATTATGGAATGGTCGCCGGCAATAGCGGCGAATATGGCCAGTGCACCACCAAGGTCGATTTCGCCCAGCGCGCTGCGGAGCCGCGTGACGAAGTGAAAGGTCTGGTAGCCCGCACCACGTTCTACATGTTCGACCGTTACAAGTTGAGCATGTCGCGCCAGCAACAGCAGTTGTTGATGGCCTGGGACAAGCAGCACCCGGTATCGGCCTGGGAAAAAGAGCGCGACCGGCGCATTGCCGCGATCATGGGGCATGCCAACCCGTTCGTGACCGGCGAGCGCAAATGGACAGCCGACTACAAGCCGGCAGGCGCTGGTGTGGTGCAAGCGGTGCCGGCCAAGGCGGCTAAGCCAGAGGCCAAGCCGAGCCTGGCCAGTGCCGGGTCGGTAGGCGCGGTGCTGGGCAACCGCAACAGCCACGTTTATCACCTATCGGTGGGTTGCCCGGGCTACAACCAGGTGGCGGCAAAGAACCAGGTCAGCTTCGCCACCGAAGGAGAGGCGCAGGCAGCGGGTTATCGAAAAGCCGGTAATTGTCGCTAGATCTGCATGGTATCTGGGGCTGCTGCGCAGCCCATCGCCGGCAAGCCAGCTCCCACAGGTCTTTGAAGGCTTGGGCCATCGCAGGCAAGCCAGCTACCACAGATCTTTGGTGGCTTGGGCCTTGCGCAGTCCGTGTGGGAGCTGGCTTGCCGGCGATGGGCCGCAACGCGGCCCCTTGATTTCAAGCACCACACACTTCATTAACCAGGTTCGCAGGCCGCTCACCGGCCAGCGCGCTGAGCAAGTTGTCCACCGCACACCGCGCCATGGCCTGACGGGTTTCCTCGGTCGCCGAGCCGATATGCGGTGTCGCCACCACGTTATCAAGCTGCAACAGCGGCGAATCCACCGCCAACGGCTCGTGCACAAAAACATCCAGCCCCGCCCCGCGTATGCGCCGGGCCCGCAGCGCCTCGATCAGCGCCTCCTCATCCACCACGCGCCCACGCGAGATGTTCACCAGTATCGCCTCAGGCTTCATCAGCGCCAGTTCACGTGCGCCAATCAGGCCTTCGGTGTTGGCACTGAGCGGCACCGTCAGGCAAACGAAATCCGCCTGTTGCAACAGCTCATCCAGGCTGCATTGGCGCGCGGCATAACGCGCCTCCACTTCGGGCCTGGCGTTTCGGCTATGGTAGAGCACGCGCATACCAAAGCCCGCCGCAGCACGCCGGGCCAGGGCTTCGCCGATACGGCCCATGCCGACGATACCCAGCGTCTTGCCATGCACATCACTGCCAAACTGTGCGGGCCCCAGGTTGGCCTGCCAGCGCCCTTCACGCACCCAGTTCGCCAGCTCCACTACCCGCCTGGCAGTCGCCAGGATCAGGGCAAACCCCGTGTCGGCAGTAGTTTCGGTGAGCACGTCAGGTGTGTTGGTCAACATCACGCCTCGCCGGTTGAGCTCGGCAATGTCATAGTTGTCCACGCCCACCGAAACGCTGGACACGACCTCCAGCTGTGGTGCCAGGTCGAGCAGGCCGGCGTCCACACGCAAGCTCGCGCCCAGCAACCCATGGGCGCCCGGCAAGGCGTCGCGCAAGCGGGCCAGGCCATCGGCCTGGGTAGTGTCCACCCAAGTCACCTCGACCCGCTCGTGCAAGCGTGCCATCAGGTCATCGGACAGGCGTTTGTACAGCACGATTCGCTTTTTCATTGCGGTTTCCTAATGATTCATGGCAAGGCGCGAGCTGCCGCGTTTGGCTCGACCAGATGTCTGCGAGGTATTGAGTACGGCAGTCAGCGCCACTGCGGTGAGCAGCGCGCCACACATGAACAGGTACGACGCGCCCGGGCCACCGGTGGCGCCGTTGAGGTAGCCCACCAGCCACGAGCCGCCGAAAGAGCCCAGCGCGCCCATGCTGTTGATCAGCGCCATGGCGCCGCCGGCAACGTTGGCTGGCAGGATTTCGGGGACGATGGCGAAGAACGGGCCATACGGTGCATACATGCAAGCGCCGGCGACCACCAGCAGCGCATACGACAGCCAGAAGTGCTCGGTGCCCAAGGCATACGAGCCGTAGAACGCCACGGCAGCAATCAGCAGCGGCGGCCAGACGAAGCGCTTGCGCTTCTGCAGGCGGTCGGATGCCCAGGACACCCCGACCATGGCCAGCACGGCCGCCAGGTAAGGCACCGATGCCAGCCAGCCGGCCTGGACGATATCGACGTTGGCCGCCTGCTTGAGAATCGACGGCAGCCAGAGAACGAAGCCATAAACGCCGATGCTCCAGCAGAAGTACTGCAGCGCCAGGATGATCACCTGCGGCGAACGGAACGCCTCGCGGTAGTTCTTCATCGGTTTGATGCCCTGCTGCTCGGCCGCCAGCGCCTGCTGCAAGTCAGCCTTCTCCTGCTCGCTCAGCCAGCTCACCTGGGCCGGCCGGTCGTCCACCAGGCGCCACCAGAAAAATGCCCAGATGACCGCCGGGAGGCCCTCGATGATGAACATCCAGCGCCAGTCGAAGTGTTTGATCAGGTAGCCCGATACCACCGACATCCACAGGATCGTCACCGGGTTGCCGAGCATCAGGAAGGTATTGGCCCGCGAACGCTCGGCACGCGTGAACCAATGGCACAGGTACACCAGCATCGCCGGCATCACTGCCGCCTCCACCACCCCGAGCAGGAAGCGGATCCCGATCAGCATGTACACGTTGCTGACCATGCCGGTGAGCGTGGCAAGCCCGCCCCAGAGGATCAACGAAACGAAGATCAGCTTTTTTACGCTGCGCTTTTCGGCATAGATGGCGCCGGGTACCTGGAAGAAGAAGTACCCGAGGAAGAACAGCGCCCCCAGCAGCGACGACAGCACGGGGGTGATGTGCAGGTCTTCGGCCATGCCGGAAGCTGCAGCGAAACCGTAATTGGCGCGGTCCAGGTACGCCAGGCTATAGGTGAAGAACACGATCGGTATGATGTACCACCAGCGGCGCGGTGCCAGGCTTTGGCTTTGCATGGTTTGTTTCTCCTGAGCTTTTTGTTTTTGTTGCAACAGGTGACGCGGTTCGGCTGTTCACGCGCTGATGCGCAGTTCGTGAGCCTCCAGTTCATGGCGCAATGGCAACCCTTCCATGTCGCCGCGCGACTGCACGGCGCGGCTGCCGCACCAGTTGCCACGCGCTACCGCCCCGGCCACTGCGCGGCCTTCCAGTAGCGCACTGAGCACGCCCACGGCAAAGGCATCGCCAGCGCCGACGGTGTCCACCACCTGGCTGACCGGCACCGAAGCCACCTGCCCTTCGCCCTTGGCGCTGCGGAAATAGGCCCCCGCGTCGCCCAGCTTGATCACTACCAGCTCTACCCCCTGGTCGAGGTAGAAAGCGGCGATGTCTGCCGGGGTATGCTGGCCGGTCAGCAACCGGCCCTCTTCCAGGCCCGGCAAGACCCAGTCGGCCTTGACCGCCAGGCGGTTGATCTCCCGCACCATGGTGCGGGGGTCCGGCCACAGCGACGGGCGCAGGTTGGGGTCGAACGAGATGCTGCGCCCGGCTGCGCGCATGGCGTCCACCAGTGCGTGGGACAAGGCCCTACAGCCCTCCGACAGCGCCAGCGGGATGCCGGTGGCGTGCAAGTGACGGGCCTGCAGCAAACCTGGGGCCACGTGCGCTGGCGACAGCCGGCTGGCCGCCGAGCCGCGGCGGAAATACTCCACCGCCGGGTCACTGCCATCGTCGCAGCGGGCCTTGAGCTGGAAGCCGGTGGGGCAACTGGCGTCCACCTCGACGGCGGAGCAGTCCAGGCCTTCGCGGCGCAGGCTGTCGAGCACGAAACGGCCCAGCGAATCGTTGCCTACACGGCTCAGCCAGCGGACCTTGAAGCCCAGCCGCGCAAGGCCGATGGCAACATTGCTGTCGGCGCCGGCAATGCGCTTGCCAAACTGGCCGGCACTGGCCAGGTCCCCCGCCTGCTCAGCGACGAACATGGCCATGGTCTCGCCGAAGCACAGCACGTCTTGCTCATGCATGGCTCAGCTCCCCGGTCGATGCCGCCTGCAGCCCCAGCAGCGACAGGTCGCGCACCTGAGCACGGGTCAGCGTCAGCAGGTCGTCGCTGACCAGCGGGTACTCGACGGCGCGCACCACACCCGGGGCGAATTCCGCCATGAGCCCGGCCCACTCCCGCAGGTCGGCTGCTTGGGGTGGTACGGCAGCCAGACGACCATCGGCCAGGCGCTGAACGGCTTTGCAGTGCACATAGCGCACCCACCGGCCAAGTTGGCGCGCGGCTTGTGCTGCAGGCTCGCCCTGCCACTGCCAGTTACCAATGTCGAAGGTCATGCCCAGGCGCAGCCCAAGCTGGTCGGCGCGCTGCAAGAAGTGCTGCAGCGGTTCGATACGACCGCCTTGGCGAGTCTGGTCGTTCTCCACCAGCAGCAGCGGCCCGTGCACAGGCAACAGCGCTGCCAGGGCGGCCATGTCGCAGCGCTCATGGTAGTGCCCCAGCGAAACCTTGAGCGCTACCGCCCCCAGGGCGTGAGCAGTGTCCAGCTTGTGCGTCAATTGCGGGTCAGGCAGGCCTTGCTCGGTCCACAGTTCAAGCGGTGTGGAATACAGGCACTCCAGGTCCAGCGCGGCAATGACCGCACCCAGCGCTGCTGCGTCGGGAGTAGTGGCGAACAACTCTTCGCGCAACTCGACACGGGCGACGCCGGCGGCTGCCAGCAGGTCAAGAAACTGCTCCTGGCCACGTTGCCGGACAAAGTCGGCGCCATAGCTGGAGAGGCTGATGGAAACGGGGTTCGCGTGCATTGTTGTTGTCCTTATGAAACCGGTTTCATTTGTTGTCGACAGCAGGCACGCCAATGCCTGCCACTGGTTAGCGTGGGTGAGTTGAACCGCGGATGATCAGGTCGGCCTTGAAGTCGATGCGCCGGGCTGCCCCGCTGACGCCGCGCAGGCGGCCGAGCAGGCTTTCGAATGCCGTCACGCCGATACGCTCGGTGGGCTGGGCCAGGGCTGTGATACCCGTGCCGACCAAGGGGAACCAGTCGAGGTCGTCGAGGGCGATCAGCCCGACGTCTGCGAACAGATTGCGCCCGGCCTCGTGCAGGGCGCGGGTCACCGCCAAGGTGGCGACGCCGTTGCAGGTGAAGATGGCCTGCGGGCCATGGCCGCTGGCGGCCAGAAACGAAGCCAGCTGGGCGCCCAGCCCGGCGCTGGTTTCCAGCACCTGCTGGCGCATGCCGGGGCGACGGCTGATCGACTGGCCGAACGCTTGCACCCGCTCCTGCCGCGAGCTGGTGCCATCGAGCGGCTCGGTGACGGCCAGGATATCCCGGTAACCTTGTGCCTGGAGGTGGTCGAGCGCTTGCTCGACCGCATCGAAGTTATCCAGGCCGACCAGGTCGACCTCCAGCTCGGGCAGCTGGCGGTCGATCAGTACCATGGGGATTTCGCGTTGCAAATTGAGCAGTTCGCCGGGGTGATGGCCGAGAGTGTTCACGATCAGCCCTTCGACGTTGTAGCTCTGCAGGGCTACCAGGTGATGGCGCTCCTGCTCGTCGTCGCGGTTGGTGTTGCATACCACCAGGCTGTAGCCGTGCTGACGGCAGGCGGTTTCCACACCATGCATCACCGCCACTGAATAAGGGTTGAGGATATCGGCCACCAGCATGCCGATCAGGCGCGTCTGGCCGCGCTTCAGCCCACGGGCCATCTGGTTGGGACGGTAGCCGAGGCGCTCGATGACCTCGGCCAGGCGCTTGGCGGTGGCTTCGGCCAGCAACTGGCGGTCGCCACCGATGTAGCGCGAAACGGTGGCCTTGGAGACGCCAGCGACACGCGCAACTTCGCTGATGGTGACCCGTTCGCGGTGATGGGCAGGCGCGTCGGTCATGGGCAGTCCTTATGATTGTTGTGGTAGCGATGAAACCGGTTTCAATACAGCAAAAGTATGCGTGTTCGTCAACATTTAGTTGGGCTGGGGCGTTTAATTTTGGGAGCGGCATGGCGGTTTTCATAGGGAATGCATCAGGCCTGGCAGGTGTTTGCCACAAGAGATGCAGCGCCTATGAGATCGAGCGCCGCCCGCGCGGCGCTTCGCGGGTAAACCCGCTCCCACATTTGTTGCAACGTGGCCATGCCTGTAAAAGCGGCGTTTCCCGCCTTGGTGCATGACTCAAGGCGAGCGTGGCGGCAGATGCGCCAGCCATGAAATCGCGTCGGCCCGACAAGGCTGGCAACCATGGCCTGACAGGTTTGGTACGTTGCAACAAATGTGGGAGCGGGTTCACCCGCGAAGCGCCGCGCGGGCGGCGCTCGATCTCACAGGCGCTGCACATGGCGCGGCAGGCTACTGTCAGCCCTGATGCAACCTTAGCGAAGCGCTTTCACATCACCTGCACTGACAGCATCCCCTTGGTTCCCCCAGCTACTCCGAATGAAATTCACCACTTCAGCAACCTCCTGGTCACTCAGCCGCCATCCAAACGCCGGCATGGTGAAGTTCGACGGCGCGGTGTGCGTCGCCGGTATCGTGCCGCCTGCCAGCACCACATGAATCAGCGACGTGGCATCCGCCGTCTGCACCACCGGGTTGCCAGCCAGGGCCGGGAACACCCGGGTATAGCCCTGGCCATCAGTGCGGTGGCAAGCCGCGCAGTTGTCGATATACACCGCCGCGCCCGGCTTGCTGTCGTCCCCTTGCCATAGCGCCTGCGCCACCTGCTTGTCATACACATGCGGCTTGTCGTCAGGGTTGCTCGGCGGCAATGTCTTCAGGTAACGGGCGATGGCTGTCAGGTCGGCATCCGTCATGTGCTGCATGCTGTGCTCGACCACGTCGCTCATGCCGCCAAACACCGCGCTGCGGTCGCTGCGCCCGGTCTTCAGAAACTGCACCAGCTGCGCTTCGCTCCAGCTGCCCAAGCCGTCCTTGTGGTCACCACGCAGGTTCTTCGCAATCCAGCCCTCCAGCGGCGCGCTGCCAGCCAGGAACTGCGCGCCATCCTCTGCACTGAGTGCTTTCTCCTGCATGGTCAGCGCGCGCGGCGTATGGCAGGCGCCACAGTGCCCCAGGCCTTCGACCAGGTACGCCCCCCGGTTCACCACCGGGTCGGCTGCCGCCGATGCCTGCCACGGCCTGGCCTCTGGTGCAAACATCCCGCGCCAGATCGCCAGCGGCCAGCGCATGCTCAACGGCCACGGGATATCCGTGGCCTTGTTCGCCTGTTCGACCGGCTCCACGCCCCTCATGAAATAGGCGTACAGCGCCTGCATATCCTGCTCGCCGACCCGCGCGTACGAGGGGTATGGCATTGCCGGATACAGCGTGCTGCCGTCCTTGCCGATGCCCCTGCGCACGGCCTGGTCGAAGTCTTCGAAGCTGTACTGGCCAATGCCGCTGGCCGACGGGGTGATGTTGGTCGAGTACACCGTACCGATGGGAGTTTCCATCGGCAGCCCGCCGGCGAACGGCTTGCCGCCCTTGGCGGTATGGCAGGCCACACAGTCGCCGGCACGCGCCAGGTACTCGCCCTGACGCACCTGGGCGTCTTCATTGGCGGTGGCCTGTGCCGTTGCACTGGCGCCCAGCAGCAGGGTTGCGATCAACAGTGTCTTCATGTTCATCGCTCCTCAAGCCTGGACCAGCGGGCCGGGGTTTTTCAGGTACTGCTCACGAATGGCGCGGGCTGACCAGTAGGTCAGCGCGGCCACCAGCCCGGTCGGGTTGTAGCCCAGGCCCTGCGGAAACGCCGATGCCCCTGGCACGAAAACGTTATGCACATCCCAGCTTTGCAGGTAACGGTTCAGCGCGCTGGTCTTCGGATCGGTGCCCATGATCGCCCCGCCGTTGAGGTGGGTGGTCTGGTAGCTGGCGGTGTTGAAGTGGTCCTTGACCTGCTTGCCCAGCACAGCAATGGCTTTGGGGTTCATTGCCTGGGCGATCTTGCTCAGCTTGTCGACCATGAACTGGTTCATCCTGATGTCGTTTTCCTGCCAGTCGAAGGTCATGCGCAGCAGTGGCTGGCCGTAGGCGTCGCGGTAGGTCGGGTCGAGGTCCAGGTAATTGCCACGGTACGACTGGTGAGCGCCGTGGGCGTCCATCGAGACCTGGTGGGTGTAGTAATCGGCCGTGGCCTTTTTCCAGGCGCTGCCCCAGGCTGGTGTACCGGGCGGGTTGGCGGTGCCGGCAATCGGCCGGCTGCCGGCCTGGTTCACCCACATCGGCGAGCCACCGACGAAGCCGTGGGGGCCGTGGTCGAAGTTGTCGGCGTTGAAGTCATCGATGGCGATGCCGTTGCCACCGGCGCCGATGAAGTTGTTGGTGTAGGTATCCTTGTCGAAGAACGCCTTGACCGTACCCATGTTCTGGTAGGCGAAGTTACGGCCGACCACGCCTTCGTTCTGCACCGGGTCATAAGGCTTGCCAATGCCGGACAGCAACATCAGGCGCACGTTGTTGAACTGGAACGCGGCCAGGATCACCAGCTCTGCCGGCTGTTCCACCTCGCGCCCCTGGGCATCGATGTAGGTCACGCCGGTAGCCTTGCGCTTGCTGTCGTCCAGGTTTACCCGCAGCACGTGGGCGTCAGGCCGCAGCTCGAAGTTGGGCACCTGGCGCAACGCGGGCAGAATGTTCACGTTGGGCGAGGCCTTGGAGTACATGTAGCACACGTAACCGCTGCAGAAGCCACAGAAGTTGCAGGGGCCCATCTGCGCCCCGTAGGGGTTGGTATACGGGCCTGAGGTGTTGGCCGACGGCAGGTTGTAGGGCTTGTAGCCCAGGCTGCTGGCGGCCTTTTCGAACAGCCTGGCCGACACTACGTTCTTCTGTGCAGGCAGCGGGAACGCGCTGGAACGGTCCGGCGCATAAGGGTTGCCGCCCTTCCCTTCACCGACCACCTGGCCCTTGACCGTCCAGGCCTGGCCGGAGGTGCCGAAGACCTTTTCGGCAAAGTCGAAATACGGCTCCAGCTCTTCATAGCTGACGCCAAAGTCCTGGATAGTCATGTCTTCGGGGATGAACTTGCGGCCGTAGCGCTCTTCGTAGTGGCTGCGCATGCGCAGCTCGACCGGGTCGACCCGAAAGTGCACACCCGACCAGTGCAGGCCCGCGCCGCCTACGCCTTTACCTGGCAGGAAGGCGCCGAGCTGGCGATTGGGCAGCGCCACGTCATGCGCGCCGTGGCGGATGGTGACGGTTTCTTTCGACACATCGACAAACAGCTTCTTGCGCACGCTGTAGGTCAGCTCGTCGATCACCTGCGGGTAGCTGCCTTGCGGGTACGTGTCCTGCATCGGCCCGCGTTCCAGGGCCACCACGTGCAGGCCAGCTTCGGTGAGTTCCTTGGCCATGATGGCGCCGGCCCAGCCGAAACCAACGATCACCGCATCCACTTTTTTCAACACAGTCGCCATGCCTCAGGCCCTCTCACCACGAATCGAAACAGCCGGGAACGGGTACGGTTCATTGCGCTCGACCCAGTCCATGAAATCGGCGCGGGCACCCGGGAAGCCGATCTGGGTCCAGCCGACCATGCCCTTGTTGCCACCGTGGATCGGGTCGCAGAAAAACCCTTCACGGGTGTTCTGCACCAGCAAGCTGAAAAACACCTTGGCCGGGACGGTGTCGAAAAGCAGCTCTCCAGCCTCGACTTTGCTGAGAATACGGTCGCGGGTAGCGCTATCTTGCGCAGCAAAAACCTGACCGCCATTGGCCTTGCACCAGCCATCCACGGCGGCGATGCCCAGGCGGTAGATCTGCTGGGGGCTGAGTTGCAACTGGTAGCCCATCTCGGGGGCAGCATCGGCGTTGAACGGGCCGTGCATGTACCACTGCGCGCCCGTCGCATAGGGGGTGTTCATCTGCCGGTCGATGAATTCGGCGGCGCCGGCTTCGAGCGCGCCGGGGCCCAGTTCGTCCGCCGGGATGATGCGCGACACCGCGGCCTGCACAAAGGCCCATTCTTCAGCGCTGAAGAAGGTCGGCTGGTAATGGCCCGCCGGTGGAGCGGCAGGCACTTTGGGCTCGGGCTGCGGGGCGGCAAGCAGTTGGCTGGCACCTGCCCCTAGCCCGGTACTGGCCACGGTAACGACCGGGATCAGGGTCAGGGTCTTGCGCAGGAAATCCCTGCGCGGGTTGTCCGGGGCATGCTCAGGCATTGGAATCCTCATCGGCTGTGGCGGCCTTGACAGGCGCCATCTGTTTTTCAATGTGGGTGTTGATCTTGATAGGCCATCAAGAAGACAGCCGAATAATCTAACGCGTTCAGAAATGTTTTGAAACCGGTTTCATGCTTGACATCTTGGCAAATGAACGTTCAGGGAAGCTGTCGGGCCAAGGTTTTTTCACATGCAGCTCACTGTGTATCAACATCCCGCTGCCTACAGTGCCCCCGCTCTCGTATCCAGCGAGCAAAATGGAGTGGCAACTATGCAGCATGGCGTTCTCGGCAATTCCACCGTTTCACGGCTTGCGCAGGCTGCCACCGGACTGCACCTGTCTCAGAACCCTAACGTATACCCCACAATCACCCGGTTCTCGTCCGCCGCATCGGCAAAGTTCGAGCGCATGCTCGCGTTGCGCCAGCGCAGCGATACATTCCTGAGTAGACCTGACTGCACCACATAGGTGATATCCGTGGTCCGCTCCCACTCCCGGCCTTCGCCACCGCGGGCCGCCAGCGCCCTGCCCTTGGCGCTGGCAATGCGCTGTGGGTCGACCTGGTCACCCGTCACATAGCGCACGTTGAAAGTGAGCCCCGGGATGCCTAGCGCCGCGAAGTTGTAGTCGTAACGCACCATCCACGCCCGCTCGTTGGCCAGCGCGAACGTGCTGACCTGCTGCTCGCTGAACAGGTAGGTATCGGTCCCCCCGACGTAGGCATACGCCGTATCGCCACGGCCTTTCTGATAACCCCCACTCAACGTGTGCCCGCGGACGCTGTAGCCGAAGTTGGTGCTGAGGGTCCGGTTGTCGACCTCACCCAGCAGCGCCCGGCCCTGATCGCGCGCATCGAACCATCGCCATTCGGTGAAAACCTCGCCAGGCCCCAGGCCGGTCTTGAACCGCAATCCGGCGAAATCACGGTGGAACAGATCTTCAAGTTCACTGGTATGCACGCTCAGGGTCAGATTCGCCAGGGGTTGATAATCGACCCCGGCGTAGTACAGCCGATCACTGGTAACGGTTGCCGAATAGGCGCCCTGCTGTGCCATTGCAGTCAGGTCCTCATAGTCAGTGGAGTCGCGAAGCTTGGTGCCATCCACCTGCAGAAAGGTGAATGTGAACCGGTCCAGGTCCTTGCTCACCAGTTGCGCACCGTTGAACCACTGGGGAAACAGTCGGCTGTTATTGGACGCCAGTAACGGCAACTGCGGGCTCAGGCCGCCGACCTTCAGCTCGGTATGCGCCAACCGGGCTTTGAAAGTGGCGACGGCTTTGGCGTATTCGTCTGCAGCGCGCCTGTCACTGCCCCTGGGCAGCAATCCGGTGCCGCTACGGTCGGGCGACGAATCCAGCTTTACCCCGAGCATGCCCGCTGCATCCAGGCCGAAGCCGAGCACGCCTTCGGTGTAACCCGACTGCAAGCGCAGCATCAAGCCCTGGGCCCATTCACCACGCCGGGATTGCGCGGCGCTGTCGCCGTGAAAGTCGCGGTCGAAATAGAAGTTGCGCAGTTCCAGGCTGCCGCTGCCGTCCCCCATGAACGCAGCGTGGACGGTTTGGCAGGTGCAGCAAAGCGCCGCGAGCATCAGCGATGCCCGCCGGGAAATAACGATCATGGGATGTGCCTTTTTCTTGTTGTTGTTCGAAGACTCAGCGCCACTCAGCTTCTGGGGTTGCGCACGTAGCGCATCACCACCAGGCAGGCGATCAGGATCAGCGGCGCGATCGACAGCATGCCCATGTAGGTGCTGCCGGTAAGGTCATTGATCTTGCCCACCATCACCGGCGCGACAATGCCGCTCAGTTGCCCGACCGAGTTGATTGCCGCAGTGCCGGTGGCAATCGCCAGCCCCGAGAAGCTCGACTGCGGAATGGTCCAGAAGATCGGGATGGCGATGAACGTGCCAGCAGTAGCCAGCACCAGTGCGGCCATCATCGCCACGGACGAACCGGAAAACAGGCATGCCAGCAGATAACCCGCTGCCGCTGCCAGCAGGCAGTACACCAGGTAGCGCTTGCGCTCGCCGGTGCGGTCGGAGCGGCGGGTGAGCAGCACCATGCCGACGCAGGCTACTGCGTAGGGCAGTGCCGACAGCACGCCAACCCAGAGCATGTCCTGCACACCCGAAGACTTGATCAGGTGCGGCATCCAGAAATTCAGCCCATAGGAGGCGGTTTTGACCACGTAGTAGATGAACGCCATGATCGCCACCTCACGGGTCAGCAACACCCGCCACAGCGAGCCGAGAATCGGCTTTGCAGTGCGTTTGTCCTCGGCCAGATTCTGTACCAGCAGGTCCTTTTCTTCGCGGCTCAGCCACTTCGCCGATTCGATATCACGGTCCAGCTTCCACAGCACCAGTACGCCCAGCACCACGCACGGCAGGCCGGACATCAGGAACAACCAGTGCCAGCCGGCCAGGCCCAGCACGCCGTCCATGGTGCCCAGCAGGAAGCCCGCTGCAGGCCCACCGACAGCCCCGGCCAACGGCACCGCCAGGAACCACAGGCCATTCATTTTTGCCAGGTGTTTGCGGGGAAACCAGCACGCCAGGTAGAACAGGATCGCCGGGCCGAATCCGGCCTCCATCACGCCGATCAGAAACCGCAGGAAGTACAGCGTGTACTGGGTATAGGCGAACACCAGCGCAGCCGTGGCCAAGCCCCACGACACCATGATCCGGCAGATCCACGCCGGTGCTCCGTAGCGCTTCAGGCCAAAGCTGCTGGGCACTTCGAACAGCACGTAGCCGACGAAGAACATGCTCGCGGCCAGGCCGTAGGCGGCATCGCTCAAGCCCAGTTCCTGCTGCATCTGAGCCTTGGCGAAACTGATGTTGATGCGGTCGAAGTACGAGAACAGGAAGCAGATGATGGCCAGCGGCATGATGCGCCAGGCCACGCGGCGGTACAGCAGCAATTCGTCGATGTGGCTGTCGTTGCGCTCACGCGCGAGTTCGCCGGTCATGGCAACCATGGTGGATCTCCATTGTTGTAATTATTGGAGAGCAGCAGCACCTCCGGGGGCGCCGCCTGCAGGGTTTTCAGCGGATTCGGACCAGCTTCTCCTTGAACGCCTGGCCTTTGCCGACATACTCGGCGGCATTGCGCTGCATGCTGGCGATGGCTTCTGGCGTCAGCTCGCGCACCACTTTGGCCGGCGCCCCGAGGATCAGTGAATTGTCAGGGAACACCTTGCCCTCGGTGACGATAGCGCCGGCACCGACCAGGCAGTTGTTACCGATGACCGCGCCATTGAGCACCACCGCCTGAATGCCGATCAGCGCGCCGTCACCGATAGTGCAGCCATGCAGCATGGCCTGGTGCCCGATAGTCACGCCGCGCCCGACGGTGAGCGCAAAGCCAGGGTCGGCATGCAGCACCGCACCTTCCTGTACGTTGCTGTGCTGGCCGATATGGATGGGTTCATTGTCCCCGCGCAGCACGGCCTGCGGCCATACACTGACGCCTTGTTCGAGCGTAACGTCGCCGATCACCGTGGCATCTTCGGCAACGAAGGTTTCCGGGTGAAGGTTGGGCGTGCGGGTGTCGTATTGATAGATCGCCATTTCAACTCGTCCTCAGGCTGCGTCGTCGGTTTTCAGTACGCCCGCCGCGCAAAGCTCGGCAATGTGCGCATCGCTGTAGCCCAGCTCACGCATCACCTTGCGTGTATGCTCGCCAATCCGTGCAATCGCCCGGCGTGGCTGCAGGCGCTGGCCGTCCAGCGACAGTGGCAGCAACGGCATCGGTGTGTGGCTGCCGTCTTCGAGCTGAAGCTCGGCCATGCCGCCACTCTGCTGCAGGTGCGGGTCATCGAACAGTTCTTCAGGCCGGCGAATCGGCGCGAAGGGAATGCCGTTGGCTTCCAGTTGCAGCGCCAGTTGCCCTGCGTCGAGTAGCGTGAACACTTCGGCCAGGTGCGCCAGCAGACGTGGCCGCTGCAACACGCGGTCGTTGTTGCTGGCCAGCGTCGGGTCATCGAGCAAAGCTGCCTGCCCCAGTACCTGGCACAACGCCCGCCACTGCCCTTCACCGGTAGCCGCCACGAACATCTGCTCGCCGCCGGCGAAGGTGAACACGTCATAGATGGCCCAGGCACTGATGCGGTTGGGCATCGGCGCTGCCGCCTCGCCGGTGACCACGTACTGCTGCATGTGCTGGGCTGCCAGCAGTACGCAGTTCTCGTACAGGGCGCTTTGCACTTCGCGGCCACTGCCGGTGGTGTGGCGCTCATTGAGCGCCGCCAGCACGCCAATGGCCCCGAACATGCCGCCCATGATGTCGTTGACCGAGCTGCCCGCACGCAACGGGCGGCCCACTGGCCCGGTCATGTAAGCCAGGCCCGCCATCATCTGCACCACCTCGTCCAGCGCCAGGCGGTTGTCGTAGGGCCCGCTGAGGAAGCCCTTGTGCGATGCATAGACCAGCCGGGGGTTGCGCTGACGCAGCGCGGGGTAGCCGAACCCCAGCTTGTGCATCCGGCCGGGCTTGAAGTTTTCGATGAACACGTCGGCGGTGTCGATCAGCTGCAGGACCGCCTCGCGGCCCTCAGGGGTTTCGACATCGACGGCGATGCACTGCTTGTTGCGGTTGAAGGTACGAAAAAAACCCGCCCCCGCACCCAGCAAGCGGCGCGTGCCGTCACCGCGCACCGGTTCGATCTTGATCACTTCGGCACCCAGGTCACCGAGAATCATGCCGCAGGTCGGGCCCATGACCATGTGTGAAATTTCGACGACACGGATGCCGTCCAAGGGAAGTCTGGACATCGTGGTGCTCCTCGTTCAGGCAGGTCAGGCGTGCTGTTCGGTGTGCGGCGAAGGGTGGGCAAAGCCAAGCGGCAAACCGGCGCGGGCAATACACCCGTAGAGAGGCTCGCCCGGCAGCGCTTCAGTCAGTACCTGGCGCGAAGCGATCAGCGCAGGCAGGTCGATGCCAGTGTCGTAGCCCATGCTTTGCAGCATGAACACCAGGTCCTCGGTAACGGTGTTGCCGGATGCGCCCGGGGCGAACGGGCAGCCACCCAGCCCGGCCAGCGAGGCATCCAGCTCGCCGATACCCTGCTGCACCGCCACCAGGCTGTTGGCGAGGGCCAGGCCGCGGGTATCGTGGAAGTGCGCCGCCTTCAGCCGCTCGCCGGCAATTGCCCGCACCGCCTGCAGTACGGTTGCCACCTGGCCGGGGTTGGCGTAGCCGGTGGTGTCGCCCAGGGAGACCAGGTCACAACCCGCCTCGATGACCTGGCGGGTCAGCGCGCAGAGGTCGGCCAAGGGCACTTCACCCTGGCGGGTGCAACCAAAGGCTACCGACATGCCAGCCACTAGCTGCACATCGTGCAGGCCCATTTCGGAACGCAGTTGGCACATGCGGCCCAGTTCTTCGACCATTTCCATGGGTGTGCGGCGCACATTGGCCAGGCTGTGGGCCATGCTCACCGACACCGGGGCAACGATGCGCTGCGCACCCGATTCCAATGCGTCCCTGGCGCCACGCAGGTTCGGCGCCAGCACAGTGACTTGCAGATCGGGGTATGTGAGGGCGTGGGCCACCACTTCGCGCGCGTCGGCCATTTGCGGCAGCAGGCGTGCCGGCACGAACGAGGCGACTTCCATATGGCGCACGCCGGCAGCGTAGGCGGCGTCGATCCAGCGGCGTTTGGCAGCGGTCGGCATAATCGTTTGCAAGCTCTGCAAGCCATCACGCAGGCCGACTTCGTTGATTGTTATTGTTGTCATCACGGTCTCTCTGTCTGAAGCGTTGCGCCAGACTAAAAGCTGGGTGCCAAGCAGAAAAGACGTGTTTCACGGGCTGATCCATCGCCAGCCACGATGGATCAGCCAGGCGCCTGCCAGGCCGGTGCGCGCAGCAGCAAGTGGTCAAGCAGGCGCCGCGCCGACAGGGACAATGCGTGCCGGTCGCGCATGCAGATGACGAACTCGCCCAGCGCCCAGTCGTCGGTCAGCGGAATCACCTTCAGGTCGAACAACGTCGCATACCGGCCCACAGCCTCTTGCGGGAATACGGCCAGGCCCAGGCCGAATTGCACCAGGCGGTATGCCGCGTCGAACGACGATACGTAGGAGCGGAAACGCAGCTCCCCACCGGCCTGTTCGGCCCTTTTGCGCATGAAGGTGTTCAGGGTGGCGAAGGTCGACAGGCCCAAGTGCTCGTACGCCAGTGTTTCTTCGAAGGCAAGCTGCTGGCGAGTAGCCAAGGGGTGGTCCGCACCGACCACCACGGCCAGGTGATCTTGCCGGTAGGGCACGAACTCCAGGTCGCCGGTTGCCATGGATTTGCGACATATGCCCAGGTCTGCGTTGCCTTCGGCCACGCCTCGTACCACGTCGGGGCTGAAACGTTCTTCGATGTCGGCCTGGATCAGCGGGTTTTCCAGCATGAACGCCGACAGTTCCTCGGGCAGGAACTCCATGATCGACGACACATTGGCCAGCACCCGCACATGACCACGCGCACCTTCGGCGTATTCGCTCAGCTCGCTGTCCAGGCGTTCCATGGCGCGGGTCATTTCCCGCGCATGGCGCAACAGAGCCAGGCCTGCCGGGGTCGGCTCGACACCGCGCTTGCTGCGAGTGAGCAAGGCGGTGCCGAAGCGCGCCTCGATGTCCGAGATGCGTTTGCTGACCGCAGACGGCGCCATGAACGCACGCTCGCCGGCGCGGGCGATGGTGCCCGCTTCGCAGACGATGATGAACAGGTTCAGGGACAGGGGGTCGAGGGGTTGCATTGCTGGGCTCGGGTCGGGGATGGAAGCGCAGACTGTATCAGGGCCTGACCCACAGATCTCCCGGTGATGGGCCCGGCCCCCCTGCCCCCAATCCCCAACCTTGGGGCAACCGGACCCACTGCCAAAACTTCGAAGATGGCCCTGTAAAAAAACCGGACGCCTTGCCCCACAAGGCCTGCAACGCATTTTTCAAGTGTTGGCACAGCTATTGCCGATCTCCTCCCAGACGCCCCAAGTCCATGGGCCCGTTTGCAGGAGGAATTGACTCATGCACCGACCGATACCCCACCCGCTGGCAGTGGCGATTTTCGCCGGCATGCTCCAGCTCCCGGCGCAGGCTGCCTTGAACGCAGTCGATCCAGGCGCCTACGTGCCCGCCAACGGCGGCTTCCCCGCCTGGTACCAGGACAGCCACGGTCGAACCCTCGACCTGTGCCTGACCAAGGCGGTCAGCTCACGCGTGGCCGGCGCCCCCGGCGCGCCGTCGTACATGTGCACGCTGCTGCCCACCCCCGGCGTGTTCGACGATACCCAACCCATCGCCTTCCCCAGCAACTTTCCTGACGAAGCGTTCTGGTTTACCGCCGACGCCGCCATCGTCGACGCCGCCCGCGGTATCGACCTGAGCTACGGTACGGCGATCGAAGCGGCGTTCGCCGCCGAAGAGCCGGTGGAGGGCGACCAGGTCAGCTTTGCCCGGGTGCGCATCCGGGTCGACGTGCCAACCGCCGGCACCTATGTGGTCACCCACCCCTACGGCGTCGAAGTCTTCGATGTACCGGCCGCCGGGCGCCGGGCAATCAACATGACCCGCGACATCGGCATTGCCGGCGCCGGCGACTTCTCCGGCGCGTTGAAGGGTGATGTCGGGCCGTTCCTGCGCAGCGTCAACGGCCCCTACACCGAGGGCAGCGAGCGCTTCATCGGCGACCCGAACCTGGATGAACAGGTCACTGGCAGCCCCTTCAATACCAACTATGTGCGCATCGAGGGCCCGGGCGGCATCGACCTGCGCACCGAGCTGTTCTCGATTTCCGGCAAACTCTCGACAGTCGCCCTGCCGACCCCGCTGATGCCACAACGCAGCACCTACTCGCGGCATACCGAGAACGGCGACCTGCGTGCCCAGCAGGACATCTTCGTGATGGCCCCACCGCCACCGGCCAGCGTTACGCTGACCAGCCAGACGCCCAACCTGAACCTGACCGAAGCCAATGGCACCGGGGCCTGGTACGCCCAGTCGGCGCTCAACCCGGCTGCCGGCACCATCGTCACGCTGACTGCCGACAACAGCGTGGCAATCCCCACCAGCAGCCTGACCACCAGCAACCTGCCGCTGACCGACCTGGTCACCATCACCCAGGCGCAGTACCGCTTGTCTACCGGCGAACTGACCCTGGTGGCCAGCACCAGCGACGAGACCTCCCCGCCTGTGCTCACCGCGCATACCGGCAACGGTACGTTGATCGGCGCCCTGAGCGGCAACGGCGCCGTCAAGACACTAAGCATGTCGCTGTCGCCGATCCCGCCGGCCAAGGTGCAGGTCACCAGCGCCAATGGCGGTAGCGATACCGAAGACGTGGTGCTGGTGCCATGAACAGACAAAGGCTCAGCCTTCAAGGAGGCAGCATGAACACTTGGTCGCGCCGTGCGCTGTTGGCCGCCGGTTTCTCCCTCACCGTTACCAGCGCCGCGTTTGCCGCGCTGTCTGATGTCGACCCGGGGCCATACACCTTCGCCACCGGTGGTTACCCGATGTGGTACAAGGACGGCCTCGACCAGTCCCTGGAGCTGTGCCAGTCCCGGGCGACCAGTACCCGGGTGCCCGGTACCCCGGCCGCACCTTCGTACATGTGCACCCTGTTACCGGAACCGGGTATCTACGACGACGCCTTGCCGCTGGTGTTCCCCGACAACTGGCCGCCGGAGATGTTCTGGTTCCTGGCCGAAGCCACCATCCCTGCAGTCGGTAACAGCGGTTACGAGCTCGATGCCTACGTCGCCGGCCTGGAAGCGGCGTTCGCTGCCGAAAACCCGGTTGACGGCGACCAGCAGAGCTTTGCGCGCATTCGTATCCGCGTCTCGGTACCGCGTGCAGGTGTCTACACCATCACCCACCCCTACGGTGTCGAAACCGTCAATGTCACCACACCCGGTCGACGCGCGATCAACATCACCCGTGACATCGGCATCGGCGCACCAGGCAACTTCCGCGGCGCACTCAACGGCGCGCTCGGGCCATGGCTGCGCGGGGCTGGCGGGCCTTACACCGAGGTCAACCCGGACACCGGCGCGACCGAAACCTTCATCGGCGACCCCAACCGCCCGGAGGCCGTGGTCGGCAGCCCGTTCGACACCAACTTCATCCGTATCGACGGCCCACCCGGGCGCATCGAGACCGCCGTATTCACCGTCTCGGGCAAAGTATTGGACCAGCGTGCGCAAACCCCGGTCACCCTGGAGCGCGCCACCTACTCGCGTAACGGCAGCGGCACCCGGGTAGAGGTGTTCGCCAAGGCCCCCAAAGAGGCCAGCCTGTGCATGCGCAATGGCCTGGCACTGATCGGCACACCGCCGTCGCCGTGCCAGTTCACCCTGACTGCGGACAACAACGGCTTGTTCTTCAGCCAGCAGTTCAGCCAGGCCGTGCAGCCTGCAGTGGTGGTGGTCACCGCCAGCAACGCGGCCGGCGGCACCCAGCCTACCGCGTTGTCGAGCAAGCTGACCGACGTGGTCCAGGTCAGCACCGCACGTTATGACTGGGCCAATAAACGCCTGCTGATCGAAGCCGCATCCAGCGACGAGGTGGCGATCCCCGACCTGCTTGCCCAAGGCTATGGCCGCATGTCGAAATCGGGCACGCTGCAAAGCCTGACCGTCAACGATGTGTTGCAGCCGCCAGCCACCGTCACCGTCAAGTCTGCCCATGGCGGCAGCGATGTCGAGCCGGTGATCGTGGTCGGCAACGCCCCGGTCGAGGCGGCCAACCAGCCACCGCTGGCCCAGGCCGATGTCGGCAGCACCAGTGTCGGTATCCCGATCACCCTCAACCTGCTGCTGAACGACAGCGACCCGGACGGCAACGTGCCGCTGACCATCAGCGACCTCACCCAACCCGGTACCGGCCTGGGCGGCGTGGTGCTGAACGGTACCACCTCGGTCACCTACACCCCGCCAGTCGGCGCCACGCAACCGCTGGTGGCCAGCTTCAGCTACCGGGCAACAGACGCCAAGGGCCTGAAGTCGGAACCGGCCACGGTCACCGTCAACGTCGCGCCTAACCAGGCACCCACTGCCGTCCCGGAAACCGTCGCCACCCTGGGCGTGCCGTTGACCATCAACGTACTGGCCAATGACACCGACCCGGAAGGCAACCTGCCGCTGGCCGTGGCCGCCGTTACCCAGCCGGCTGCCGGCCGGGGTACGGTGAGCACCGACGGCACCACCGTGACCTACACGCCACCGGCTACGGTAACCGCAGCCTTCACCACCACCTTCACCTACCAGGCGCGTGACTCGCTGGGGGCGCTATCCAACGCGGGCACCGTCACCGTCAACGTGTCGCCACGTCCGGCTGCCGAGACCTTCACAGTCACGGCCGCCACGGTCACGGCGCGCTCCAACAACCGCTTCAACTGGGACATCAGCGGTACCTCGTCGGTGACCACCGGCAACGTCGTGACGGTGCGCGTCACCACCACCACAGGCGTGCAGACCTTGGGCACCGCCACCGTACCGGTGACCGGCCGCTGGCGCCTGGCAGTGAGCAACAGCACCACCTTGATCCCGACCGCCGCGCCGACGGCGACCATCACCACCAGCCCGGGTACCACGCGCACCGTCAACGTGGTTGTGCAGTAACGGCCGGAGTAACGCCATGAAACGCCTGTATCCACTGCTGCTCAGCCTGGCCCTGGCGGGCCAGGCCAGTTGGGCCGAAGACCTGATGGACAATGCCGACCTCGCACCCGGCAATGACCTGGGTGACCCAGTGATCATCCGCCTGCTGCCGGTCGGCGCCGGTCAGGCGGCGGTGATCGAGCAGCAAGGGTCGGGCAACCGCGCCGCCCTCGACCAGAACGGCCAGGCCCTGCTGGGCCGCATCGTCCAGACCGGTGGCGCGCAGGAGGCGTACATCCTGCAAGAAGGCAGTGACCTGATGGCCAGCATCAGCCAGCAGGGCAATGGCAACAGCGCGTCGATCCGCCAGAGCGGCAGCAGCAATAGCGCAGCCATCGAACAGATCGGCAACGACAACAGCGCCAGCATCGTGCAGTCCGGCACGGGCCTCAACAGCTCCGTGACCCAGGCAGGCAATGGCCAGCATGTTCAGATCACCCAATACCGATAGACCTGGAGGCACCACCATGTACAAGCTCGCTCCCTTAAGTGCCGCTATCGTCCTGGCCCTCGCAGGTCAGGCCATGGCTGCTGACAGCACCTCGTCCCAGACCCAGGACGGCAAGGAAAACATCGCCGAAGTCAGCCAGACTGCCGCATCCTTCGCCTCGGCCACCCAGAACCAGACCGGCAAGGGCCACAACCACCTGGCGGTGCAGACCGAGAGCACCAGCGACATCAAGCAAAGCGCCACCGGCTCGCTCAACGCCGGCTACGCCGAGCAACTGTTCGAGAACGGCAGCCAGATCACCCAGCAGGCCGGCGGCACCACCAACGATGCCTTCGCCAGCCAGTCGCTGGGCAACAACAACGAGGCCCTGCAAACCCAGCAAGGCACCGGAAACGTCTCGACCGTGTGGCAGGACACTCAGGAAGGCAGCAAGGCCACCACCTCGCAGTCCGGCCAGCGCAACGAAGCCTTCATCGAGCAGACTTTCGGCGGCAGCAACAACCGCAGCACGGTGACCCAGACCGGCCAGGACAACTACGCCGCCGCCGAGCACCTGAACCACATCGATGGCGATGTCCAGATCTACCAGGACGGCCGCGAAAACTGGGCCTATGGCGACCAGCGCGACGGTACTGGCGGCACCATCGGCATTGGTCAATACGGCACCGGCAACTCGGCGGAAGTGTGGCAGGACACGCAGATCGGCAGCCAAGCCGCCGTCACCCAGACCGGGCAGCTCAACGAAGCCTATATCGACCAGAGCTTCGGCGCTGACAACAAGGTCAGCCTGTCACAGCAGGGCCGTGCCAACGCCAGCTGGTCGGATCAGTTCGAAACCAACAATTCGAACACTACCATTACCCAGACCGGTAACAACAACCTGCACTACACCTACCAGAACGGCGAAAACCTCAGCCTTACCATCAACACCAAGGGCAACGGCAACACCATCACCGCCAGCAACTGGAAAGGCGCCAAGATGGGCGGCCAGTTCGGCGCCAACCAGACCGCCACCATCAACCAGAACGGTACCGGCAACGGCGTCAACCTGACCCAGAATGGTGAAAACCACGTGGCCACGCTGAACCAGAAAGGCACCGGCAACCAGATGCAGACCAAGCAGGCCGACAGCAACAACGAGTTGTACTTCGAGCAGAACGGCACCGACAACATCCTGATTGCCGACCAGCGTGGTACCGACAACTATGCCTACGGCAACAGCCAGGGCACTGGCAACAGCATCACCCTGGACCAGTCCGGCTACAGCAACCAGAGCTACACCAACCAGCTGTATGGCAGTGGCAACGAAGCCACCATCAAACAGGCTGACAGCATCAACGTCGCCTACGTGACCCAAGGGGGCCAGGGCAACAAGGCGTTCGTCGACCAGAGCGGTATGGCTCAAACCGCCACCATCAGCCAGCTGGGCAGCGCCAACATGGCTACTGTGACCCAGAAGTAGACGGCTCCCCCTTGAACCGCGGTGCTTCTCTCCCTGGTGCCGCGGTTCCTTTTTTTCCTGCCCTGTTTGTTTTTTTACGCGGCCTGTTCGCGGGTGAGCCCGCTGCCATAGGTCTCCACTGCCTCAGGCCTGTGCAGAACCTGCGGGAGCGGGTTCACCCGCGAGTAGGCCAGACCTGCCAAGCACATTACAATGGTCAAAACCTGACCTGACCCTCCCCCATGATCCAGTCCGACCTCGATCTGTTCGGCCCCCAGCCGCAACGCCTGGCCAGCCACACCGTGCTGCTACCCGGCTTTGCCCTGGCCGAAATGGAGCCACTGCTCGACGCCCTGCGCCCGGTGCTGCGTGCCGCGCCGTTCCGGCACATGACCACCCCCGGCGGCCTGCGCATGGCGGTGGGCCTGACCAACTGTGGTGCCCTGGGTTGGGTGAGTGATGAACACGGCTACCGCTACAGCCGTTGCGACCCGCTCAGCGGCGAGCCTTGGCCCGCGCTGCCTGCGCTGCTGCTGAACCTCGCAACCCGCGCCGCAGCCATGGCCGGCTTTGACGGTTTTGTGCCCGATGCCTGCCTGGTCAACCACTACCTGCCCGGCACCCGCCTGAGCCTGCACCAGGATCGCGACGAGCAGGACTTCGCCCAGCCCATCGTGTCGGTATCGCTGGGCTTGCCGGCGGTGTTCCTGTTTGGTGGCCTGCAGCGTGCCGACAAGACCCGGCGCATCCCGCTGAACCACGGCGATGTGCTGGTCTGGGGTGGCGAAGACCGTTTGCGGTTCCATGGCGTGCTGCCGATCAAGCCCGGCGTGCACCCGCGTCTGGGTGAACGGCGTATCAACCTGACGTTGCGCAAGGCCGGTGGCTGAAGCTGGCAGGCAACCCACCGTTCAGCACCCGTGGCTGAAACACGTTGAACATCTTCGCCAGGCAGGCTTCAAATACCTTGTCGCGCCTTAGCTTTGCCTGGAGCTTGCCATGCCTAACCCGCCTTACCCTTCACACCTTCAATACGGAGTGCCGCGCCCATGAAAATGCCCGGCCGTTCGCCCAACGCCTCGCTGCAACTCGATTACGTGCGCGACACCCTGTTTGGCCCTGTGGCCCAGAGCGTGGAGTGCGAATGCCAGATGGCCGACCTGACCCTCAAAGGGCGGCCGGGGTTGCGCCTGCATATCTGCCCGCCGCTGCCCGACAAGGTCGAGCGGGCTCACAGCGTGGCTTTCGTCTGGGACGGGCGCAGCTATCGGGGAGTGGTGCGCGACAAGGGTAAATGCGGAGACGGCGGCATGAACCTGCTGCTGGAGTTGCTATAGGTTCAGTCTGAGGCGGGGCCAGATGTCCCCGGCCAGCCTGGACTGGCCGGGGCACAGGCTCCCTCAGGCAATGGCCTTGAGGGGGACCGGGTGGCTCGCGCGTAACGCGTGGAGCTGCGCCACCAGCGTGACCAGGTCCCGGCAACTGTTCAGGTTGTGCAGCGGGACCCCGCTCAGGGTCACGCCTGCTTCGAGACTCTGGCCCTGACCCAGGCGGATAGTCAGGTTGGCGCCATCCGGGCAACTGACTTCACAACGGTCGGGCAGGCAGGCCTGCTCGATCATTTGCCGCATCTCTAGCATCGAAACTCCAATCAACGACATGGTACGACCCTCTCTGTGGGATGGCCTGTTGTGTTTGAGTACACCTTTGTCAGGCAGGGCGCCAATTGATATTGCGCATGCCCGGGCAGGCGTCCATGCGCCGGGGCAATGATCTTTCGGGGGAATCATCTAGCACCTTAGTGGAAGATCCGCAGACACTGGGGGTGTTCGATCGCAATCGCGCACTTAACGACGAGCGGTCTCGCCTGTGGCCAACGACGCCCACAGATGCTGGGCTGCATAGGCTCGCCAAGGTCGCCATGCCAATGCCCGATCAGCCAATTGCGCATCAGCCCCCTCCAGCAAGCGCAACGCCTTGACCAGGGCCACATCGCCCAGCGGCATCGCGTCGGCAGCGCCGGCCTGGCGCAGGGCGAGGTACTGCGCACTCCATGGGCCGATGCCTTTGAGCTTGCAGAGGTTACCCAGCACCACATCCAGCACTTGCCCTGTGCGCAACAGGCCCGGTTCGGCGAGCAAGGCATTGGCCAGCGTGCCCAGGGTGGCGGCCCTTGCCTTGGGCATGCCCAGGTTCTCGAACCGGGCAGCCGCCAGCACTGACAAAGCAGGGAAAACGTGGCTCAACCCCGGCGCCGAGAGACGCAGCGGGACACCGTGGCGTTGCACCAGCCGGCCGGCCAGGGTCATGGCGCCGGCGACGCTGATCTGCTGCCCGAGTACCGTGCGCATCGCCTGCTCGCAAGCGTCCCAGCCTTGCGGTACACGCAGGCCTGGACGCTGTTGCAGCAGCCGGGCCATCAGTGGGTCACGAGATAGCTCGGCAGCGATGCGCACAGGGTCGGCGTCAAGGTTGAATACCCGGCGAAGCCTGGCGATCAGGCCGGGTAGCGCAGCGCAGGGCACCCCTTCAAGGCGGACCTGCAGGCGTTGGTCAGGTAAAGGGGTGGCGTGCATCACGGCGTGTTGACCGGCAATCACCAACGAGCGGCTGTAGGTGCCGTCGAGGCAGGTTTCGATGCCAGGGATACAGCGGGCGGCGAGGAATGCCACGGTCGAAGCCCAGTGGTAGGGGGCACGGTAGCGCAGCCACAGTATGTGGTGGTGTGGGGTAGGAAATGATCGGCGCACGGCGTGCAGGCGGGTGAGCTTGGGCATGGCTGCATCATGCCAGCAAACCGGTAGCCTGTACCGGGCTTGTCGCCGGTACGGGCTATTCAATCCGCCATGATCAATGCGCAGCGCCGTCCCGCGCATCCTGCATTTGCCCAAACCTTCCGGCATGGAAATCGTCGAACGACTCGGCAATCTCGGCCTGGCTGTTCATCACGAACGGGCCGTAGCCGACGATTGGCTCATCGATCGGTTCCCCGCTGAGCAGCAGCACACTGGCACCTTCCGGCGCCTCGAGGGTAATGTCCTCGCCAGCCGGGTCAAGCAGCACCAGGCTGGAGGGGCCGGCCTCGCGCTCGCCGTTGACCCGCACGATCCCGCGCAACACCACCAACGCCGCGTTGCGCCCTGCGGCCACCGGCAGCTGCAAGGCTGCACCAGTAGTCAGGCGCAGGTCCCACACATCCATTGCAGTAAAAGTCCGCGCCGGGCCTTGGTGCCCAAGGTAGTTACCGGCAATGACCCGCAAGCTACCGCCCTCGCCGTCCAGTGCAACCACCGGGATGTCGTTGGCCAGCAGCGTCTGATACCCGGCCGCTGCCCGCTTGTCCCGCGCCGGCAGGTTGACCCACAGCTGTACCATTTCCAGCGTGCCGCCGCTGCGGGCGAAGGCTGGGGAGTGGAACTCTTCATGGATGATGCCATTGGCGGCGGTCATCCACTGCACATCCCCAGGGCCGATCAGACCGCCAGCGCCGGTGGAGTCACGGTGCTCCAGCTCGCCCTGGTAGACGATGGTCACAGTCTCAAAGCCGCGGTGCGGGTGCTGGCCGACACCCCGTCGTGCAGCAGTCGGGGTGAAATCATGGGGGCCGGCATAGTCAAGCAGCAGGAACGGGCTGATCTGGCTGGCCAGGTTGTCGTAGGTGAACAGGCTGCGCACCGGAAAACCATCCCCCACCCAATGAGCGTGCGGGTTGCGGTGGATGCCCAGAATCTTTTTCATGAGAAGGCTCCTCTCTTGGCTGGGATAACCTTATCAATGATGTCAATCGGGCGGTAGTCAGCTGTTTTGGCATGCATCGTTCCATGGATGGAACAATCAGCCCTGCAAGAAATCGAGCACCTGATCAGCTGCCTTGCCAGGGTCCTCCTGCATGAAACAATGCCCGCCCGCTACCTGTTGCGCAGTCACATTCGGGTTGAGCGCCGCCAGCCGACTTACCGAGTGTGGCACGAAGGGATAGGTGTGCTCGCCATACAACACCTGCGTAGGGGTGCTGATCGCAGCAAGGCTTGCCCACATGCGCCTGGGGAACGAGCTGAATATTTCCACCTCACGGCTGGGCCGGCATTTGAGGACCACCGCTTCGCCGCAATCACCGATGGCATGTTCGACATAGGCCTGCAGCGCCGCATCTGCCCAGCCCTTGAAGATGCCACGGCCTTGCAGTGAAGCGAGCGCCGCTTCGCGATCAGGCCAGTGGCTGCGCCGGCTCGCGGCCTTGCGCGCCAGGGCGTGGCGCTGGTGCAGGCCAACCAGGGCCGCCGCGCCCATCACGCCAAGCATGCGCCGGCTGAACAGCACCGGGTCAAGCAACACGGCACGTGCAAACAGCTGCGGCTCACTGGCCAGCATCAGCCCGGTGAGCACGCCGCCAAAGCTGTGCCCGACGGCAAAGCGCGGCACTTCGCCGTACTCGCCACGCCCGGCCTGAAATGCCTCCACGGCCAACGCGGCGGTACGGTTCCAGCCGCGAAACGCCCCGCCATGGTCACTGTCACCGTGCCCCTGGACATCGCACAGCCACAGGTCGAAATGCTCGCCCAGGCGCATCAGCAAAGGCTGATAGGCCAGGCAGCAGAAGCCGTTACCGTGCAAGAAATGCAGCAGCGGCTTGCCGCTGGCCGCGGTGCGCCAGCCACGCAGGGTGAAGCCTTCGGCACATTCGTGGGACCAGGGGATCAACTGCATGGGCTTGGGCAACTCGCGGGCTAGGAAAACGCCGATTCTACAAACAGAAGCGGGTACAGTGAAATCACCAGCAACAGGGCCATCAGGACATTGAACAGCATCAGCCAACGCGGGTTCTGCAGCAGGTTGCGCAGCGCGCTGCCAAACATCACCCACACGCCCACGCTGGGCAGGTTGACCAGGGCGAACAAGGCGGCGATGACGATCACGTTGGTCACATAGCCTTGCGCCGGTGTATAGGTTGTAATCGCCCCCACCGCCATCACCCAGGCCTTTGGATTGACCCACTGGAACGCCGCTGCGCCCCAGAAGCCCATGGGTTTGCGAGCACCGGACGAAGCCGTGCCGACTGGCCCGGAAGTGGCGATTTTCCAGGCCAGGTACAGCAGGTAGGCCGCCCCGGTGTAGCGCAGCACTGTGTACAGCGGCGGCCAGGCCTTGAACACCTCGCCCAGGCCCAGACCAACGGCCAGCACCATGACCATGAAACCGACGCTGATGCCCACAGCGTGAGGAATCGAGCGGCGCACGCCGAAGTTCACCCCCGAGGCCAGCAACATGGTGTTGTTGGGGCCGGGCGTGATGGAGGACACGAAGGCAAACAGCACGAAGGCGGTCAGCAGGTCGGCAGAGGCGAGCATAGGGGCGGTCCACTTTCTTTATAGGTGCTGTCACACTAACGGAGTCGCCCTCCCCTGCGACCAGTACAGTTCCATTAAATTATGTAGATACACCTCACTGTATTGCTACCCGAATCAAGGAAGCCGTCAACATGAGCGTTACCATTCGCCCTGCCGTTCGCACCGATGCGCAACAGATTCTGGCCTTCATTACCGAACTGGCCGAGTATGAGCGTGCCCGTCACGAAGTGATCGCCAGCGTCGCCGACATCGAGCACAGCCTGTTCGACGAGGGCAGCACGGTGCATGGCCTGATGTGCGAACGCGATGGCCAGGCAATCGGCTTCGCCGTGTATTTCTACAGCTACTCGACCTGGCTCGGGCGCAACGGCATCTACCTGGAAGACTTGTATATCACGCCCGAGCAGCGCGGCGATGGCGCGGGGCGGCAAGTGCTGCAGCACATTGCGCGCGAAGCGGTAGCGAACAACTGCGGGCGGCTGGAGTGGAGCGTGCTGGACTGGAACGAGCCGGCGATCGGCTTTTACCAGAAGCTGGGGGCCGAGGCGCAGGACGAGTGGGTGCGCTATCGCCTGGACGGGGAGAAGCTGGCGGCGTTTGCTCGCGGTTGATGGGGCGGGAGAGCCGCTGTTAGGGGGGGCATCAGGGCCCAGCTCATATCCCGCAATTGACGCCACGCCCGCCCCATGCTCTCCTTATGCCTGCGTTCAGGTGCCCCTTCTGGGGTGAAACGGGAAACCGGTGCGTCGCGGCCCTTCAGCAGGGTCGGACTAGCCCGGTGCTGCCCCCGCAACGGTAAGCGAGCGAAGCGTCTGTACCACTGTGCCCGTAGTTCGGCATGGGAAGGTGACGCTTTTCAGGAGCCCTGCTCTTCCTCGCAAGCCCGGAGACCGGCCTGGCGTTCATGAACACCCCGCGGTGGGCGGGCGCTGTCGCATTCCCTGGGCAATCACGCTCGGGGCTGCCGCGCTTGTCCGTTGCCCACAAAAAAGCAGAGGAACGCGTCATGCCCGTCACCAGCGCCAAGCCACACAGCCTTGCCACCCCCACCACGCTAAGCCAACGCGTCGTCATCGCCGTCGGCGCCAGCCTGCTCGGCCTGTGCCTGGTCTACTTCGCCGGTTTTTCGCACATCGAGGCCGTGCACAACGCTGCCCACGATACCCGCCACAGCGCCGCCTTCCCCTGCCACTGAGTACGCCCGATGATCACGCGCATTGCCCGTACTGCGGGCTTCAGCGGGCTGCTTGCGGCCTTGTTGCTGACCTTGTTGCAAAGCTTCTGGGTGGCCCCGTTGATTCTTCAGGCGGAAACCTACGAGTCTTCGGCCCCGGCCGCACACCACGAACATGGCAGCGAAGTCGCTGCCCATGAGCACAGCGCCGAAGCCTGGTCGCCGGAAGACGGCTGGCAGCGCGTGCTGTCTACGACCGGTGGCAACCTGGTGGTGGCGGTCGGCTTCGCCCTGATCCTGGCCGCGCTCTACAGCCTGCGCGCTCCGAAGCGCGCCAGCACGGGGGCTTTGTGGGGGCTGGCGGGCTTCGCCGTGTTCTGCCTCGCGCCAACCCTGGGCCTGCCCCCAGAACTGCCAGGTACGGCTGCGGCCGACCTTGGGCAACGTCAGGCCTGGTGGATTGGCACCGCCAGCGCCACCGCCCTGGGCCTGGCCTTGCTGGCGTTTGCCCGCCACGGGCTGCTGAAAGCGCTGGGCGCCGTGCTGCTGGTGGTGCCGCATGTAATTGGCGCGCCGCAACCGGAGGTGCACGAAAGCCTGGCTCCCGAAGCACTGGAAGCCCAGTTCAAGCTGGCCTCCTGGCTGACCAACGCCGCCTTCTGGCTGGCCCTGGGCCTGCTAAGCGCCTGGCTGTTCCGCCGCTCAAGCCAGGCCTGATGCCAGTTTTTTACGCCGGTTTTGGCTGCCGCCGGGGCTGCCCGGTGGATACGCTGCTCAGCCTTCTGCGCCAGGCCCTGGATAATCAGGGCCTGGCGCTGGCCGACCTGCACGGTATCGCCAGCATCAGCCTGAAGGCCAACGAACCGGGGTTACAGCAACTGGCCGAACACCTCGGTTTGCCTTTGGTGCTGTACCATGGCGCGCAACTGCAACCCTACTCCAACCTGCTCAGCCACCGTTCTGCTGTGGCCCATGCCCACACGGGTTGCTGGGGGGTGGCCGAGAGCGCGGCGTTGGCCCTGGCAAGCCAGGGGCTCGGCACAGCGCGGTTGCTGCTCACACGCCAGGTGATGGGCCCGGCAACCCTCGCGCTGGCCTGCTGAACGCTGCACCCTCATTTATTGCAAGGACTTTCCATGACGGTCTACTTCATCGGCGCCGGCCCCGGCGACCCGGAACTGATCACGGTCAAGGGGCAACGGCTGATTCGTCAGTGCCCGGTGATCATCTACGCCGGCTCGCTGGTGCCTGCTGCCGTGCTCGAAGGCCACCGGGCCGAAACCGTGATCAACAGTGCCGAGCTGCACCTGGAGCAGATCATCGCCGCCATGCGCACGGCGCACCAGCAAGGCCAGGACGTCGCCCGCGTGCATAGCGGGGACCCCAGCCTGTACGGCGCCATCGGCGAGCAGATCCGCCACCTGCAGGCGCTGGGTATCGATTACCAGATCATCCCCGGTGTCACCGCCACGGCCGCCAGCGCCGCCCTGCTCGGCTGCGAGCTGACCCTGCCGCAGGTGGCACAGACGGTGATCCTGACCCGCTATGGCGACAGCTCGCCGATGCCACCCGGCGAGCAGCTGGCGGACCTGGCGCGCCATGGCAGCACGCTTGCGATTCACCTGGGGGTCAAGCACCTCTCGCGGATCGTCGACGAACTGCTGCCACACTATGGCGCAGACTGCCCGGTGGCGGTCGTGCACCGCGCCACATGGCCAGACCAGGACTGGGTTCGTGGCAGCCTTGGCGACATCGCCGAACGTGTCGCCGCCAAGGACTTCCGCCGCACCGCACTGATTCTGGTGGGGCATGTGCTGGGCAACACTCCGTTCGCCGATTCGGCCTTGTACCGCGCAGGGCACGCCCACTTGTATCGCCCTGGCGACTGAGCATTGCCAGGCTCACCACAGGCGTAGCAGACTCCGGGTTCCCGCTTGCGAACCGGAGTCAAGCTCATGCTGGATCTACGCCCCAACTGCGAATGCTGCGATATCGACCTGCCTGGCGACAGCCCTGACGCGCTGATCTGTTCCTTTGAATGCACCTTCTGCCGCACCTGCGTCGAAACCCGCTTGCAGGGCTATTGCCCGAACTGCAAAGGCCAGCTGGTGACCCGTCCGACGCGGGTCGGCCAGGCCTTGGCCAACAACCCCGCCTCGCCCTTGCGCGTGAATAAAACACACCTCGCCTGCAATTGACCGACCAGAAAATCGACACTCCGCCTTGTTAGCGGTGATGTCTTTCCATTATTTGTAGGAATTTTCAACAAGGCACCCGAGGATTATCAACACTTCTATACTCGGCATTACCAAACTTCAGGATTGGTCGTATCTTGCAGCGCTTCCGATTAACCCGCTTGCAGACGTATTCCTGAGTGATCCAGGAAGGCGGACCACATCCTGACAGGAGTTTTCTCATGACAACCGTGCTGATCGTCGATGACCACCCGATCGTCCGGGTCGCTTTGCGCACTATCCTCGAGCGCGAGCGCTTCCATGTTGTCGGCGAAGTGGGCGACGGCCGGATCGTGGCGCAGGTGGCCCGCGAGCTGCGCCCGGACGTTGTAATTCTGGACATCGGGCTACCCGGGCTGGACGGCATGGAAGTGATCAAACGCCTGCAGTGCCTGGAGGCAGTGCCGAAAATCATGGTCCTGACCGGTCAGGCCACCGATCTGTACGTACGCCGCTGTCTGGATGCCGGCATCGGCGCCTTCGTCACCAAGGATGAAGATACCGATCCGTTGGTGTTTGCCCTCAAGGCCCTGATCAAGGGCTATTCGACCTTCCCGCAGATGTCGGTCAACAGCAACTCGCTGGAGAGCGAACCCGTGCGCCTGGAAAGCCTCTCCAACCGTGAAATGGAAGTGCTGCGGCGCCTGGCGCGCGGTGAAAACAACAAGAACATCGGGCACTGCATGAACCTCAGCGCCAAGACCATCAGTACCTACCGAGGCCGTATCATGGAAAAGCTCAGGACCGAGTCGCTGGTTGAAATGGTCGACCTGGCCAGACGCAACGACGTCAACTGAGCGCTTGGCCACCATGAAACGTCTGCTGGCCAGTGCCGTTATCGCCATTGGCCTTTCGGCCTCGGCAAGTCTGCTTGCCGACAGCGAACCCCGACAGCTGCTGGCGCGTTCCGTCAGCGCTGCCACCCCGCTGCAACTGCCCAGCGACGACCGTGACTGGCTCGCGCGACGACAGCGGCTGGTGCTGGGTAGCTCCCGGCCTGACTATCCACCGTTCGAAATCAACGTCAGCCAGCGTGACTACGAAGGGCTGAGCGCCGATTACGCCGGCATCATCGCCGAGCAACTGGGTATTGCGATCGAAGTGCGCCGGTACGACAGCCGCCATGAAGCCATCGCGGCCCTGCGCGAGGGCCGGATCGACCTGCTGGGCAGCTCCAACGCATTCGAGGCGGCGGACGCCGAGCTCAACCTCAGTACCCCCTATGCCGATGATCTGCCTGTCGTTGTCACCCGCAAAGGCAGTGACCTGAAGAATGCGCGTGACCTTGCCGGCATGCGCCTGGCCATGGTCGACCATTACCTGCCGGCCAGCGCCGTGCACGCCCTGTATCCCAAGGCCCAGCTAAGCCTGTATCGCTCAACCCTGGCCGGCCTTGCCGCTGTCGAGCTCGGCGAGGCCGACGCCTACCTGGGCGATGCGATCAGCACCGATTTCACCATGGGCAAGAGCTACCAGAACACGCTGAAGATCGACCACTTCAGCCAGGTTGCCCCTGGCGAGTTCGCCTTTGCCTTGGCCAGCGACAACCCGCGCTTGCACCGACTGGTCGATCAGGCGTTGGCCCGCATCAGCGAAAGCGAACGCCTGAACATCCTGCGCCGCTGGAGCAGCGGCAACACCAGCCTGCTGCTTCAGCGCCACCTGTCAGTGCTGAGCGCAGAGGAGCAAGCCTGGATAGCCAGCAATCCGACCGTCAACGTGCTGGTCAATACCGGCCTGGCACCCCTCACATTCAACGATGCCCAGCACCGTCCCAGCGGCATCACCATCGACCTGCTCAAGCAGATCTCCCTGCGAACGGGGCTGCATTTCAAACCGCTGGAGAGCTCCTCGGCGCAGGAAATGGTCGAACGTCTGGCCCGCGGTGAGGCGCAGATGATCGGTGCCCTGGGTTATGGCGCAGACCGTTCGAAGCAGATGCGCTATACCCGCCCCTACCTGGTCAGCCCAAGGGTGCTGGTCACCCGCAACGATGGCTCCGCACCGGCGCAGGCCAGGGCACTGGACGGTCAGCGCATCGCCCTTGTGCGCGGCTCCCCGCAACGGGCGGCGCTGGAGGGACGCTTCGCCCAGGCCAAGGTGGTCGAGGTGGACAACCCGCTAGGCCTGATGGAAGCGGTGGCCAACGGGACTGCCGACGTTGCCCTGAGCAGCCATATCAATGCCGCCTACTACATCAGCCACGTGTTCAAGGACCGCCTGCGCATCGCCAGCGTGCTGGATGACGACGCGGCCGTGGCCGCCTTCGCCGTGGCCCCGGACCAGCCTCAGCTGCAAGCCATTCTCGACAAGGCACTGCTGAGCATTCCCCCCGATGAACTGAACCAGCTGATCAACCGCTGGCGGATCAGCACGCTGGTCAGTGACAGCGCCTGGCGAGATTACCGCACCCTGACCTTGCAGGTGCTGGTGTTGTCCGGCCTGCTGCTGGCAGGGGTGGTGTTCTGGAACAGCTACCTGCGCAAGCTGATCAACCAGCGCACCGAGGCAAAACACGCGTTGCAGGACCAGTTGGCGCTGAGCCGCGGGCTGCTCGAACAGCTGCGTCAGGCCAAGGACGACGCCGAACAGGCCAGCCAGACCAAAAGCACCTTCCTGGCGACCATGAGCCATGAAATCCGAACCCCCATGAATGCCGTGATCGGCCTGCTGGAGCTCGCCCTGGAGGACAGCCGCAGCGGCCGGTGCGACACCCAGACTTTGCAGACCGCCCACGACTCTGCGATCGGCCTGCTCGAGCTGATTGGCGATATCCTGGACATTTCCCGTATCGAATCCGGGCATATCACCCTGCAACCAGTGCCCACCAACCTGGTCGAGCTGCTGCGGGCCACCCTGCGCGTGTTCGAAGGCAATGCCCGGGCCAAGGGCTTGCACCTGCACGGTGAGCTACCCGCTGCGCCGGTCTGGGTGCTGGCTGATCCGCTGCGGCTCAAGCAAGTGCTGTCCAACCTGATCAGCAACGCCATCAAGTTCACCGACCGCGGTGAGGTCCAGGCCAGCCTGTTGCTGCCAACGGTCGCCGGCCACAGCATGCTGGCGGTCGAACTGAACGTTCGCGACACCGGCATAGGCATCAGCCCTGCCGACCAGGCCCGACTGTTCAGTGCCTTCGTCCAGGTCGACGGCCCGCGCGCACGTCAGGGTGCGGGCCTGGGGTTGGTCATCAGCCGCACACTGGCCGAATTGATGGGCGGCACCTTGAGCTTGCAGAGCGTCGAAGGGGTCGGCACCCGTGTGCAAGTCAACTTGCAGCTGCCCACCTGCGCAGCACCCGTGCAAGCTGAACAGGAAGTGCCGGCCCCTGAAAGCAGCAGCGGGCCGCTGAATATTCTGGTGGTCGACGACTACCCCGCCAACCTGCTGCTGCTGGAGCGCCAACTGCACACCATGGGGCATCGTGTGACCTTGGCGCAGAATGGCGAAATCGCCCTGGCCCACTGGCAGGACGGATGCTTCGATTTGGTGATCACCGATTGCAGCATGCCGGTCATGGACGGCCACGCGCTTACCCGGCGTATCCGTAGCCTGGAGGCCGACCTTGGCCTGCCGGCGTGCCGGATTCTCGGGGTAACGGCCAATGCCCAGGCCGAGGAGCGTACCCGCTGCCTGGCCAGCGGCATGGACGAATGCCTGTTCAAGCCAATTGGCCTGCGCACCCTCAAGGCGCACCTGACGCAGGCACGCCCTCGGCAACAGCCCCTTAAAGCAGCCCATGGCGGGTTCGACCTGGCCGAGCTGCGCCACTTGACCCAGAACGATGAGCAGTTGACCCGGCATTTGCTTGAGCAGCTGTCACAAAGCGTCGACGAAGACCTGGCCGCCCTGCGCGCGCTGTCCCCAGACGCCCCGGATGAGGACGTGCGTGCCTTGGCTCATCGCATCAAGGGCGGGGCCAGGATGATCAGGGTACGCACCGTGGCCAACGACTGTGAAGCCATCGAACACGCCCACGCGCAGGGGTTGCCCACGGTTGAGCAGCGCGCACAACTTCAAGCCAGCCTGCAGGCGCTGCTTGAAGAGATGCGCGAAGCCCTCAGTGCAATTGCAGCGTCGAACTGATCTGGCTGATGGCATCGACCACATGCCGTGAGCCTTGCTGGATTTCCATGATCACCGTGCCGGCCTCATTGGCCAGCGCGACGCCGTGACAGGTGCGGTTCAGGCTTGACTGCATGCTGGCTACCGCCAACAGCGACAGGTCGTGGTTCTGTCGCACCACATCGACGATTTCCAGGGTCGCCTTGCTGGTCCGCGCCGCCAGGTTGCGCACCTCGTCAGCCACCACGGCAAAACCGCGCCCATGATCACCGGCGCGGGCTGCCTCGATGGCCGCATTCAAGGCCAGCAGATTGGTCTGGTCAGCAATGCCACGGATGGTCAGCACGATCTGCCCGATCACATCCGACTGCTTGCTCACGGCATCGATGCTACGCGCCGCGTCGTTCAATTCGTGGGAAATCTGCTCGATCACCTGCACCGTCTGCTGCACCACCTCGGTGCCCTTGCGCGCGCAGGCGTCGGTCTGCACTGAACTGGCATGTGCCGCATCGGCGGCGCTCTGCTGGGTGCTGACCTGGCGAGTGATGTCGCTGGCGAACTTGACCACCTTGTACAAGCGGCCCTTGCTGTCGAAAATCGGGTTGTAAGAAGCTTCCAGGTAAACCGTCTGGCCTTGCTTGTTGACACGCTCGAAGCGGTGCGAGTGGTATTCGCCACGGTTGAGCGAAGCCCAGAACTCACGGTACTGGGCCGACTCGCGCTCATGCGCCAGGCAGAACAGCCCGTGGTGGCGGCCGACCACTTCATCGTGGCGGTAGCCCATGGTGTCGAGGAAGTTCTGGTTGGCCTTGATCACTCGGCCTTGCGGGGTGAACTCGATCACCGCCATGGAGCGGCCGATGGCTTTGAGCAGGCTTTCGCTTTCGTGCTCCAGCACTACCCGCTGGCTGATGTCGGACGCCACCTTGATCACGCTGCTGACCTGGCGCTGTGCATCCAGCACCGGCATGTAGCTGGCTTCAAGCCACACCTCGCGGCCCGCCTTGTCGACGCGCTCGAAGGTGCCGCTGATGGCCTTGCCCTGCCCCAGTTCCCGCCACAGTTGCTGGTACTCGGCGCTTTTTGCGTAGCCCGGCTCACAGAACAGTCGGTGGTGCTTGCCCCGCAATTCTTCGGCGCTGTAGCCCATGGCTTGGCAGAAACGCTCGTTGGCATCAAGGATGGTGCCGTCGGGGGCGAACTCGATCATCGCCATGGAGCGGCTGATGGCTGCGAGCTTGGCCTGCGCATTGGCCAAGGCCTGCTGGCTACGCTGGATCTCGACCAGGTCGGACTTGCGGTGGAAATCGAACATGACGCCGGGCTCCTTTATGCGCGGTGTCCTGAGCATAGATCGCCGTTAGCGCAGTGCAAGCAATGTGCTATCACTTTGTAATTAATACATTTTAATGACTACACACGCTCCAGGAGGCTCAGGAGCTCTCCCGCACCATCAACTCGAAGCCCAGGTCCTGCTGCGCGTTCGGCACCCGCTTGCCATCGAGCAAGGCCAGCAGCGCCTGCGCCGCGCCCCGGCCCACGGCAGCCCGCGGTGTGCGAATCGAGGTGAGCCGCGGAACCATGTGCGCTGACGCCGGCAGGTCGTTGAAACCGACCATTGCCACCTGCCGCGGCACCTCCACCCCTTGGCGCAACGCCTGCAGCACCGCACCCTGGGCCAGGTCGTCGTTGCAGAAGAAGATGCCGTCGACATCCGGCGCCTGCTGCAGCAACTGGCTGAACAACACGCTGCCCAAGGCAATGGATGAAGGCTCCGGCGCCAGCACTTCCAACTCGGCCGCCTGCAGCCCGGCTTCGGCGAGCGCCTGGCGGAACCCGTCGGCACGCTGCATCACCCGCGGGTCGAGCTGCGCCGCAATGAACGCCAGGCGCTTGCGCCCACGCTCGATCAGGTGCCGGGCGGCAGCGCGCCCGGCCTCTTGCTGGGAGAAGCCGACCGACAACGCCCCGGCTTCGCCGTTGAGTTCCATCATGTGCACGCAGGGCACGCCACTGGCGGCCAGCATCTGCCGCGACGCGTCGCTGCGCTCGAACCCGGTCAGCAGCATGCCGCAGGGCTGGTACGCCAGGTAATTGCGGATCAGGTTCTCTTCTTCGGCAACGTCATAGTGATAGTTGCCGATCAGCACCTCGAGCCCACGCGGGCGCATGACTTCGTGAATGGCCTCGAGGGTATCGATGAACAGCTGGTTGGACAGCGACGGGATCAACACCACCACCGAATGGCTACGCGCCGAGGCCAGGGCCCTGGCCGCCGGGTTGGCCACATAGCCCAGGCTCGCCGCTGCGGCGGCGACCTTTTCCACCAGCTCCGGCGCAACCGTGCTGACCCCGCGCAAGGCGCGAGAGGCGGTAATCGGGGAAACCCCGGAAAGCCTGGCAACTTCGGCCAGGGTGGGACGACCTGTAGTACGGGAGCCGGTTCGGGACATGGATGTTGTAATTTTACTACTTGCAAGGATGGGGAACGGCCACTAAGGTAGCGCTGTCTCAGGACGCAGGCAATGTAATCTTTGGTAGCAGCCACCGCGCGCTTGCCGCCAGGCGTCCATACTGCGTAAGGACAAGACCAATAACACCGGGGAGGTGGCTGTTCGTCGGCGACGAGACAGCGCTATCTCACCCCGCAGGAGGTACTGATGAATTCTCCCCTGTCCGCCATCGTGGTGATGGGCGTGGCCGGTTGCGGCAAAAGCTGCATCGGCGCTGCCATCGCTGCCAGAAGCGGCGGTCGCCTGATCGAAGGCGACGCTTTTCACCCTGCCGAAAACATCCGCAAGATGAGTGATGGCATCCCGCTGGACGATACCGACCGTGCCGGCTGGCTGGTCCGCCTTGGTGAAGAGTTGCAAGCCACCACACACGCCGGAGAGCGCCCGATCCTGACCTGCTCGGCACTCAAGCGCCGCTACCGCGACACCCTGCGCGATGCGATGCCGGGGCTGGTATTCGTGTTCCTCGAACTGTCGCCCGCCGAGGCTGAAAAACGCGTGCTGGCCCGCCCGGGGCATTTCATGCCGGCAAGTCTCATCGACAGCCAGTTCGCTGCTTTGGAATCGCCGCGCGGCGAGCCATTGACCTTGGCACTGGACGCCACGCAACCCATCGAAGTCCTGGCCGAAGCGGTAGACCGCTGGCTAAAGCGCTGCGGTGAGCCGGGCCTGGCGCAAACCGCCTGATCGCGGCGGTTTGCTTGGCTCACCAAAGACAGCGCTACCCCGACCCGCATATACACGCAAAGTTCAAAAAAGCTCCGCCAAAAACAACGATAAGACCGAGGCCTTCACACCATGTTCGGACTGGCTACTGACACCTTCCTGCTGCTCGACGCGTTGGTTACCATCATCGGGCTGATCCTGCTGATCACCCATTTCAAAGTGCACCCGTTCGTCGCCCTCACCCTGGCGGCCGGGTTTCTCGGCCTGACCTCCGGTATGCCGGTGGCCAAGGTGATGAAATCGTTCCAGGACGGTTTTGGCGGCGTGCTCGGCTTTGTCGGCATCGTGCTCGCACTGGGCACCATGCTCGGCAAGCTGATGGCCGACTCCGGCGGTGCCGACCAGATCGCGCAAACGCTCATACGTGCCTTCGGCAAGAAGAACGTGCACTGGGCCATGATGTTCGCAGCCTTTCTGGTTGGCATCCCGCTGTTCTTCGAAATCGGCTTCGTACTGCTGATTCCGCTGGTGTTCATCGTCGCCCGGCGCTCTGGCGTGTCGCTGGTCAAGATCGGCATTCCGCTGCTGGCCGGGCTGTCCGTCGTCCACGGCCTGGTGCCCCCGCACCCGGGCCCGCTGCTGGCAATCGGCATCTTCCACGCTGACATCGGCAAGACCATCTTCTATGGCCTGATCGTGGCCCTGCCCACCGCGATCATTGCCGGCCCGCTGTTCGGCAACTTCATTTCCCGCTACATCCCGGGCAACCCGTCGCAGGAATTGATGGACCAGATTGCCAAGGAGTCCGACCAGGGCAACCTGCCGAGCTTCAGCATTACCCTGATCACGGTGCTGCTGCCGGTGGCACTGATGCTGCTGAAAACCTTTGCCGATGTGGTGCTGCCCGCCGAGCACATCGTGCGCCAGTGGATGGACCTGATCGGCCACCCCATCACCGCCCTGCTCGCCGCCTTGCTGCTGGCCTTCTATACCTTCGGTTCGGCGCGCGGCTTCAACCGCCAGCAGATCATGAAGATGCTCGACCAGAGCCTGGCGCCGACCGCTGCCATCGTGCTGATCGTCGGGGCCGGCGGCGGCTTCAAGCAGATGCTGGTGGACACCGGTGTCGGCAACGTGATCGGGCAAATGGCGGTACAGGCGGAAATCTCGCCCATCATGCTGGCCTGGCTGGTGGCGGCGGTGATCCGTATCGCCACCGGTTCGGCGACGGTGGCAACCATTACCGGCGCCGGCATCGTTGCCCCGGTGATCGACCTGGTGCCTGGGGTCAACCGCGAACTGCTGGTGCTGGCCACCGGCGCCGGTTCGCTGATCCTGTCCCACGTCAACGACGCCGGCTTCTGGCTGGTGAAGCAGTACTTCAACATGACCGTCGCCGAAACCTTCAAGACCTGGAGCATGATGGAGACCATTCTTTCGGTGGTCGGCATCATCTTCATCATGTTGCTGTCGCAGGTGGTGTGACCGTTGATCGGGGTCATGGCACCTTGACGCTTCGGGTAGGGCCGAAGGGAAGTATGCGCCCTACCTGAAGCAAAGGAGCCTGCCATGAACCGCTCAAGCATTCTGTTGATAGCCCTGCTCGCCTCGCCGCTGGCGTTTGCCGTCGGCACCGGCCCCACCTACCCTGACGACCCGCATAATCCGGCACCGAAGCCGGGGGTGGACAGCACCCTCAACCCGATCGAGAAGCCGATGCCCAGGGATACCGACCCGCGCATCCAGGGCAACGACCCTGAAAGCCCGCCGGCCCGGCAGGATGACAACCGTGATTTGCCGGGGATGGATGGCAGTGGCTCGGAAGGGGCCGGGCGTCAGGGTGGGGCAGATAGTCAGCGTTAATCGCCGTGGGAGCAGGATTACGCCACGGGGATCGCACCTGTTAGCCCTGATGCGATCCCCAGCTCGCTGGCTGGCCGCCGATTGGGCTGCATAGCAGCCCTCTCTCACCACTGCCGCTTGTCAGGCCGGGTAAGCCCGAGTTTCTCGATCCGGTAACGCAACATGTCCCGCGACAGCCCAAGCATTCGCGCCGACTTGGTAACGTTCCAGTCCGTGCGGTCCAGGGTCTTGCACACCAGGTCGCGCTCCATGTCTGGCAGGCTTGTCCCAGGCTCCGGATCATGCCGCGGCATTTCGTACACCGTGGCAGTCGGCTGCGCCACCAGCGGCTCGTCGATCAAGGTCATGCACAGGTTCAACTGATGCGCCTGCACCACCTCGTTCGGGGCCAGCAGCACGGTTTGTTCCAGCATGTTGCGCAGCTCGCGCACATTGCCTGGCCAGGTGTAACTGAGCATCAGGCTTTCGGCCTCGGCAGAAAACCGCAGGTTCGGCTTACCATAACGCCGGCCGTGGTGAGCCAGGAAGTGCCGTGCCAGCATCAGCACGTCCTGCCCACGCGCATGCAAGCGCGGCACCTTCAAGGCAATGATGCGCAGGCGGAAGAACAGGTCGCGGCGGAACTTGCCCTGCTGCACCATCTGCTCCAGGTTGCAGTTGGTAGCGCTGATCACCCGCAGGTCGACCTTGCGCTCCTTCACCGCGCCGATCCGGCGAATGCTGCGGTCTTCCAGCAACTTGAGCAGCTTGGCCTGCAGCACCAGGTCCATCTCGCCGATCTCATCCAGGAACAGGGTGCCGCCGTCGGCCGCTTCCACCAGGCCGACCCGGCGCTCCTTGGCATCGGTGAATGCGCCCTTTTCATGGCCGAACAGCTCGGCCTCCAACAGGTTGGCGGGGATCGAGGCGCAGTTGAATTCGATGAACGGCCCTTTGCTGCGCGAGCCGTCAAAATGCAGGGCACGGGCCACCAGCTCCTTGCCCGTGCCGGTGTCGCCTTCGACCAGTACCGGTGGCAGGTCGTCGCTGGCCATGCGCCGCTCGGCATCCAGCACCTGGCGCAGGGTGTGCTTGAGGCTGAGCATGGCCGGCGACTCACCGATCAACGCCTGCAGCCCGGACTTCTGCGCCTCGCGCTCCTGGTAGAACGTCAGCGTGCGCTCCATGCGCTCGGCAGCCAGTGCCTTGTCCAGGGTCAGTTTGAGCTCGGCCAGCACCACCGGCTTGGTCAGGTAATGGAAGGCGCCCTCCTTCATGGCCTGCACGGCATCTTCGACGTTGCCGTAGCCCGTCATCATGATCACCTTCAGGTCCGGCGCCTGGGCCACCAGCGTGCGCAGCAGGTCGTGCCCGCTCATGCCGGGTAGCGAGTTGTCGGTGAGCACCGCGTCGGGCTGAGCCCGCTTGATCTGCTCCAGCGCAAGCTCCGCGCTATGGCACACTGTGACCTCGAAGCCCTTCAGGCTGAGGTAGGTACGAACGTTGTCGGCGAGGATTTCATCATCCTCGACTACCAGGATGCTGTGCTCCATGGTCCCCTCCCGCTGCGATATTGAATGTAAGGCTGACGCGGGTTCCTTCCTCTTCCCGGCTGCTCAGGCTGACCGAGCCGCCAAACCGCTCCATGATGCGTTTGACCAGGGCCAGGCCGACACCGAGCCCCCCCTGCTTGGTGGTGTAGAACGGTTTGAACACCATGCGTTCCTGCTGCTGGCTCATGCCTTTGCCGGTGTCGGTAAGCACGAACTCGGCACGCTGGCCTTCCTGCACATTGACCTGGGCGGTCAGCATGCCACCGGAGGGCATGGCCTCCAGGGCGTTGGAGAACAGGCTGTTGAGAATCTGGGTGAGCTGCAGCGGCTGGCTGGCGACCCACTGCACGTCAGGGCCTTCGAAGTGAAAGCGCACACCGTTGCGCTCGATCTGCTGGAAGAAGGCCACGTGGGTGTCCTCGATGGCAGCCACCAGGTCCACGGCCTCGGCCTCGTCGCTGGTCGGGCGCAACGACACCAGCAGGTCGCGTACCCAGCATGACATGCGGTCGACCTGGCTGATAATGTCGGTGATGTTCTTCTGCGCGGCAGGGTTGGCGATTTCCTGGGCCAGCTCTGCGCTGGAGCGGATGTTGGCCAGCGGGTTGCGCAGGCTGTGCGCCACTGCGGAGGACATTTCCCCCAGCGCCACGTAGGTTTCGCTGGCCACCAGCCGGTCCTGCTGCAAGCTCAGCATTTGCGCCGCCCTGCGCACGATCCAGAACAGCCCGAAGTAGATCAGTGCCCCGCCTACCAGTGTGGAGGCCCAGATCAGCACGTAGCCGCGCTGGATGCGGCGGATCAGGTCCTGCGGTTCCTTGTAGATTTCCACCATGGCCAATACCTGCTCGCCCTGGCTGTCGAACAGCGGGATGTAGTTCTCGATGAACAGGTATTGCGGCTCACTCTGGAACTTCTGCTCTTCGCGACCTTGCTCAGCCTTGTGGTAGCTGGCCGACACCGCCTTGCGCGAGCGGAAGGCGCGGTCCAGGTCGCCATCGGCTTCTATACGCTTGCCGATCAGCACCGGGTTGGTCGACCAGACAATGGTGCGATCGCGGGCATAGACGTTGGCCAGCAAGGTATCCGGCAGGTGCTCGACATGGTCGAGGAACTCGACCCGGGTCGACTCGGCCAGCGCCGGGCGGACCTGCAGGTGCTGCTGGTCCAGGCGCGGGTCGAGCAACTCACCCATGGTGGTGCCTGGCGGCAACTGCGAGTGGCGCACTTCGGCCTGGGCCATGGCCTGGATGAACTGGGCGGTGAGCATGGCATCGCGCTGTACGCTGTCGCGTACCACGAAGCGCGTCGAGACGTAACCCAGGCCACCCGCCACCGCAGTGATGATCAACAGGCTGATGACCGAAAACCAGCGCAACAGGTTGAATTCACGCAATGGCACGGCGAGACCGCTGGGGGTCGCACTGGCCTTGTCGGAAGCTTCGTTTTCCAGCATCTGCATCGCGTGGTTCCCGCGCAGGGCGTCCGTTCAGAAATGCATCAAGGCCAAATGGCAGTAGCCGTTTGAGAGCATCCCGCTTGGGCAGCCGCAGCTGCCATTCATCGCGTGTTGCGCTTGGTCAATCACGTAGCAAAAAATCAGCCAGCCCGATACTGAAAGACCAATAGGCATATTTTTCAGCCGGTTACCGCGTTTTATTAAAAATACTCGGAGGTCAATGCCCCACAATTGGGTACTTTTCACCCCAAAACCAGTAAAAGCATATATATCAACTAGTTAGCGAACATAGTTAATGCCTCTAGGTGCTTTTTGCCAAACGAAAGTTCAACGACACTCGCGTCCCGTGGCCTTCACTGCTACTGAGCCGTACCGTGCCGCCGAAGCGCTCCATGATGCGTTTGACCAGCACCAGACCCACGCCCAGACCACCCTGCTTGGTGGTGAAAAACGGCCGAAAGGCCATGCGCTGCTGCGCTTCGTTCATGCCTTTGCCATTGTCTGACAGGCGCAGGATCAGGCTGCTCCGGTCTTGGCGCACCACCTCGATACGCAGCCGCCCACCCTGCTCCATCGACTCCAGGGCATTGGCGATCAGGCTGCTGAAGATCTGCCGCAGTAACGCCGGGTGGCCCAGCACCTGCACCGCCGGTAACGGCTGCAGGTCCAGGCTCACGCCGCCGCGCGCCAACGGCACGGCGTAGGTCTGCAGGCTTTCCTGCAATGCCTGTGGCAAGTCCACTGCCACGGCTTCATCGTTGAGCGGGCGCAGCGACTGCAACATCTGGCGGATCCACTGCGACATGCGGTCGACCTGACTGATGATGTCGTTGACATTGCGTTGCGCCGGGCCTTCGTCGAACGCCTGGGCCAGTTCGGCACTGGAGCGGATGCTGGCCAGCGGGTTGCGCAGGCTGTGGGCCACCGCCGATGACACCTCGCCCAGCGCCACATAGGTTTCATTGTTGATCAGGCGCTTCTGCTGCACCGCCAGCAACCGCGCTGCGCGGTGCATGATGCCGTACAGGCCGATGTAGACCAGCGCCGCGCCGACGGTGATCGCCAGCCAGATCAGGATCAGGCCATGCTCGATGCGCACGATCAGGTCGTGGGGTTCCTTGTAGATCTCGACCATGGCCATAACGTGGTCGCCATCGGCGTCGAACAGCGGAATGTAGTTTTCGATGAACAACTGCTCGGGCGGCGTCACGAATTTCTGCTCGGCGCGGGCCTGCTCGAAGTTGTGGTAGCTGGCCGAGACCCGCATCTTGTATTCAAACGCCCGATCCAGGTCGTCGTCAGCGTCGATCAGCTTGCCGATCAGCGCCGGGTTGCTGGACCAGATCACCGTGCGGTCCGGGGCATAGATGTTGGCCAGCAGCATGTCCGGCAGGTGGGCGATGTGGTCGAGGAACTCGCCGCGGGCCTTGCGCCGGGCATCAGGGTCGACACCCGGCAGGGCCATGTGGTCGGTACGCGGGTCGAGCAGTTCGCCCATCGTGCGCACATTGGGGATCGACACGTGGCGCACTTCGGCGTCGGCGATGGAGGTGATGAATTGCGCGGTGAGCAAGGCGTCGCGCTCGACACTTTCGTCGATGATGAACCGGCTGGAAATCAGCCCCAGCCCGGCGGCTACCGAAAGAATGATGGCCAGGCTAACCCAGGCGTACCAGCGCAGCAGGTTGAACGGCTTGCGCGGGGCGGCCAGCTCGCTACCGGCAGGCACATCCATAGCGTCGGAACGAGGGGCGATGTCCATGGCGGACTCCACAGCTGGGCACCTTGAGAAGGTTATAGCCCAGAGTTGGGGGGACCATGGTATTAAATTAATGGCGCCCGCCGAAGGGTATTACCCAGGCTGTGCACTCACCGCTGGCTCAGAGCGGCGAATCATCTGCCAGGCCCTGCAGCTTGCGGTACTCCCTCAGCACAGTCGGTACATAGCGCCGGGTTTCGGCAAAAGGCGGTACAGCACCGCGCCGCAGCACGGCCTCCGGCCCGGCATTGTAGGCCGCCACGGCCAGGGTGATATCGTTGTCGAACAGCGTGAGCATGCGCTTGATGTATCGCGCACCGCCCTGCACGTTGTCTTCCGGGTCCAGCCGGTCCTCCACACCCATTTCGCGGGCAGTATCCGGCATCAGCTGCATCAACCCCACCGCACCGGCCCGCGAGCGGGCCTTGGGGTTGTAGCCCGATTCGGCCTTGATCAGCGCATGCAACAACGCCTGGGGTACGTTGTGGACCTTCGCCGCCGCCGCGACCACCTCGGCGTACGGCCGCCCGGTGATCATCTGTGCATTGGCCGGGCCGGCCAGCGCCAGCGGCTCGCTGATCACCTTTTCGTAGTGGCGCCCGGGTCGATGGACGTTGGTCAGTACGTAGCCGCCCTTGGCATCGATGGAAATATACACATCGGCCTGGGCAGCACCTGCCGTCAGCCAGATCAAACCAAGGATGAGTCCACGCATGTCGGTCGCCTCTTCGTCGTGGCCCCCGATGTGGGGGAAATGCCCCGGAAAACCCGAGGTCGATGACCACGACGCAAGCACTGTGCCGCTTCCTGTGCCGCATGGCGCAAGGCCCCGAGGCAGACGTGCACGGCTGTTGCATGGTGGCTGGAAACGCGTGTTCCCATGCAGTGGAGGGTTTCATCATGCAGCGCAGAACCAACCCGCAACGTGGCTTCACCCTGCTTGAACTCCTGGTGGTGCTGGTGGTGCTCGGCCTGTTGGCCGGCATCGTCGCGCCCAAGTACTTCAGCCAGCTCGGGCGCTCCGAGGCCAAGGTGGCGCGGGCGCAGATAGAGGGGTTGAGCAAGGCCCTGGACCTGTACCGCCTGGAGGTCGGCCACTACCCCAACAGTGAGCAAGGCCTGCAGGCCCTGGTGGTCGCCCCCAGTGGCGAGGCCCGCTGGACCGGCCCGTACCTGCAGAAGGCCGTGCCGCAGGACCCATGGGGCCGCGCGTACATCTACCGGCAACCCGGCGAGAACGGCGGCGAATACGACTTGCTGTCGATGGGCAAGGATGGCCAGCCCGGCGGCGACGGGGAAAACGCCGAAATCACCAGTTGGCAGTAAGGAGAGCGGCCATGCGCTACAGCCTCAAGGCCCTGGGCAGACAGGGCGTGGTGCAATTGCAGATCGACGCCGATGACGCCGACCAGGCCCGGCGCCAGGCCGAACAACAGGGCCTGCGTGTGCTCAGCCTGCGCGGCCAGGGCGGTGCCCTGCGCGGCATGGCCTGGCGCCGCGAGGCCGCGTTCGACCTGGTGCTGTTCAGCCAGGAGCTTTCTACCCTGCTCAACGCCGGCCTGCCGCTGATCGACGCACTGGAAAGCCTTGCAGAAAAGGCCCCCGCTGCCGCAGCGCGCAAAGTGCTGAGCGAGCTGGTACGCCAGCTGTACGAAGGCCGCTCGCTGTCCCAGGCATTGGGCCAGCAGCCACGGGTGTTCCCGCCACTGTACGTGGCGCTGGTGCAGTCCAGCGAACGCACCGGCGCGCTGGGCGATGCCCTCGCCCGCTACATCAGCTACCGCCAGCGCCTGGACCTGGTGCGGCAAAAGCTGGTGGGGGCCTCGGTGTACCCCATGCTGTTGTTGCTGGTGGGAGGTGGCGTGGTGCTGTTCCTGCTGGGCTACGTGGTGCCACGCTTCAGCCAGGTGTTCGAAGGCATGGGCACCGAATTGCCCTGGCTGTCACGGGTGCTGATGCAGATCGGCCTGTTCCTGCATGCCCAGCAACTGCCGCTGGCCCTGGGCACCGTCGGTGGGGTCACGGCGCTGTGGCTGTTGCGCCGCCACCCACGGGTGCGACGCTGGGCGTCCTGCCAGCTGCGGCGCCTGCCGGCACTGCACCAGCGCCTGATGATGTACGAGTTGGCGCGCTTCTATCGCTCGCTGGGGATCCTGCTGCAAGGCGGTATCCCCATCCTCACCGCCATGGGCATGGCCCGTGGCCTGCTCGGCAGCGCGGCGGCGCAGGGCCTGCAACAGGCCAGCCAGCGCGTGGGCGAAGGGCTGCCGCTGTCTGATGCACTTGAAGCCGGGCAACTGGTCACGCCGGTATCACTGCGGCTGCTGCGCGCAGGCGAGCAGTCTGGCAACCTGGGCGAGATGCTGGAGCGCTGCGCCGACTTCCATGACCAGGAAATCGGCCGCTGGGTGGAATGGTTCGTCAAACTGTTCGAGCCGCTGCTGATGACCTTCATCGGCCTGCTGATCGGCCTGATCGTGATCCTGATGTACATGCCGATCTTTGAGCTGGCGTCGAGCATTCACTGAATCGCCAGCCCCGACCATGCGTGGCGTCGGTGAATGATCCGCACCTATCATTCAGCGTGATATTAACCTTCGGCCCGTTCGATTCGTGCCTTGCGCGCAACACACTCACACTCCGCCCACTACTAATACATTGGCGGAGTTCTCCATGGAACAATCACTCAAACCCTTGCGCTTCCCCCTCGCTGCCCTGGCAGTGGTGGTGATCAGCGCTTGCGGTCGAACCCCCGACGCCGTGCAGGCTCCCGCCGCGCCAAAAGTCACCGTGGCCAAAGTGCTCGAACAACCGATCAACGAATGGGACGAGTTCACCGGCCGTCTCGAAGCCCCGGAAACCGTCGAAGTACGCCCACGGGTCTCCGGCCAGATCGATCAGGTAGCCTTCACCGAGGGCGCCCAGGTCAGGAAAGGCGACCTGCTGTTCCAGATCGACCCGCGCCCGTTCCAGGCCGAGGTGCGCCGCCTTGAAGCCCAGCTGCAACAGGCCAAGGCCACCGCCATCCGCAGCGCCAACGAAGCCCGCCGCGGCGAGCGCCTGCGTGACAGCAACGCCATTTCTGCCGAGCTGGCCGAATCGCGCAGCAGCGCCGCTGCCGAGGCCCGAGCCGGCGTCGATGCGATCCAGGCCCAGCTCGACCTGGCGCGCCTGAACCTCAGCTTCACCCGCATCACCGCGCCCATCAGTGGCCGCGTCAGCCGCGCCCAGTTCACCGCCGGCAACATTGTCAGCGCCGATGTCACCCCGCTGACCAGCGTGGTGTCCACCGACAAGGTCTACGCCTACTTCGACGCCGACGAGCGCGTGTACCTCAAGTACACCCAGCTGGCCCGTGAAGGCCAGCGTGGCCAGAGCACCCCGGTGTACCTGGGGCTGACCAACGAAACCGGCAACCCGCACCTGGGCCAGATGAACTTCGTCGACAACCAGGTCAACCCGCGCACCGGCACCATCCGTGGCCGCGCGGTGTTCGACAACCGCGACGGCCAGTTCACCCCGGGCCTGTATGCACGCCTGAAACTGGTGGGCAGCGCCCAATACGACGCCGTGCTGATCAACGACGAAGCCGTGGGCACCGACCTTGGCAAGAAGTTCGTGCTGGTCATGGACAAGGACAACAAGGCCGCCTACCGCGCCGTGGAGCTGGGGCCGAAGCTCGAAGGCCTGCGCATCGTGCGCAGCGGCCTTGGCAAGGATGACCGCATCGTGGTCAAGGGCCTGCAGCGCGTGCGCCCTGGCTCGGCAGTCACCCCGGAAGAAACCGCGATGGCCAGCGAACAGACCCTCGCCGCCCTCGCCCAGCAGCGCCAGGCGCTGGAGGCCAGCAACCCGGCGCCGAAAGTGGCGGGCAACACTGTAAAAGCCGCCAGCGCCCAAGCGCCACGCGGTTAAGGGACCACTCCGATGAACTTCTCGAAATTCTTCATTACCCGGCCGATCTTCGCCGCGGTGCTGTCGCTGATACTGCTGATTGCCGGTTCGATCTCGCTGTTCCAGCTGCCGATCAGCGAATACCCCGAAGTGGTGCCGCCCACCGTGGTAGTGCGCGCCAACTTCCCCGGGGCCAACCCCAAAGTGATCGGCGAAACCGTCGCCGCGCCGCTGGAGCAGGCCATCACCGGTGTCGAGAACATGCTGTACATGTCCTCCCAGTCCACCGCTGACGGCAAGCTGACGCTGACCATCACCTTCGCTCTGGGTACCGACCTGGACAATGCCCAGGTGCAGGTGCAGAACCGCGTCACCCGCACCCAGCCCAAGCTGCCCGAGGAAGTCACCCGCATCGGTATCACCGTCGACAAGGCCTCGCCCGACCTGACCATGGTCGTGCACCTGACCTCGCCGGACAACCGTTACGACATGCTCTACCTGTCCAACTACGCCATCCTCAACATCAAGGATGAGCTGGCGCGCCTGGGCGGCGTGGGCGACGTGCAGCTGTTCGGCATGGGCGACTACTCCCTGCGCGTGTGGCTGGACCCGAACAAGACCGCTTCGCGCAACCTCACTGCCAGTGATGTGGTGGCAGCGATCCGCGAGCAGAACCGTCAGGTGGCCGCCGGCCAGTTGGGCGCCCCGCCTGCCCCGGGTTCGACCAGCTTCCAGCTGTCGATCAATACCCAAGGCCGCCTGGTCAACGAGGAAGAGTTTGAAAACATCATCATCCGTGCTGGCGCCGATGGCGAAATCACTCGCCTGAAGGACATCGCCCGGGTCGAGCTTGGTTCCAGCCAGTACGCCCTGCGCTCGCTGCTGAACAACCAGCCCGCCGTGGCCATCCCGATCTTCCAGCGCCCAGGCTCCAATGCCATCGAGATCTCCGACGAAGTGCGGGCGAAGATGGCCGAGCTGAAGAAGGACTTCCCCGAGGGCATGGACTACAGCATCGTCTATGACCCGACCGTATTCGTGCGCGGCTCCATCGAAGCTGTGGTGCATACGCTGTTCGAAGCGCTGGTGCTGGTGGTGCTGGTGGTGATCCTGTTCCTGCAGACCTGGCGCGCCTCGATCATCCCGCTGCTGGCCGTGCCCGTGTCGCTGATTGGTACCTTTGCGGTGATGCACCTGTTCGGCTTCTCGCTCAACGCCTTGTCGTTGTTCGGCCTGGTGCTGGCCATCGGTATCGTGGTGGACGACGCCATCGTCGTGGTGGAAAACGTGGAGCGCAACATCGGCCTGGGCCTGAAACCGCTGGAAGCCACGCAGAAGGCCATGAGCGAAGTCACCGGGCCGATCATCGCCACCGCCCTGGTGCTGTGCGCCGTGTTCGTGCCTGCTGCGTTCATTTCCGGTCTTACCGGGCAGTTCTACAAGCAGTTCGCCCTGACCATTGCCATCTCGACGGTGATTTCGGCGTTCAACTCGCTGACCCTGTCGCCAGCGCTGGCTGCCGTACTGCTGAAGGACCACCATGCACCCAAGGACCGTTTCTCTCGGTTCCTGGAAAAACTGCTGGGCAGCTGGCTGTTCGCCCCGTTCAACCGCTTCTTCGACCGCGCCAGCCATGGCTATGTTGGCGGCGTGCGCCGGGTCATCCGCTCCAGCGGCATCGCCCTGTTCGTGTATGCCGGCCTGATGGGCCTGACCTACCTGGGCTTCTCGTCTACCCCGACCGGTTTCGTACCGTCGCAGGACAAGCAGTACCTGGTGGCATTCGCCCAACTGCCGGATGCAGCGAGCCTTGACCGCACCGAAGCGGTGATCAAGCGCATGAGCGAAATTGCCTTGAAACAACCTGGCGTGGCCGACTCGGTGGCCTTCCCTGGCTTGTCGATCAACGGCTTCACCAACAGCCCGAACAGCGGCATCGTGTTCACCCCGCTCAAACCGTTCGACGAGCGCAAGGACCCGAGCCAGTCGGCAGCGGCCATTGCGGCGGCGCTCAATGCCCAGTTCGCCGACATCCAGGACGCCTACATCGCGATCTTCCCGCCACCGCCAGTACAAGGCCTGGGCACCATCGGCGGCTTCCGCCTGCAGATCGAAGACCGTGGCAACCTGGGCTACGAAGCGCTGTACAAGGAAACCCAGAACATCATCGCCAAGAGCCACAATGTGCCGGAACTGGCGGGCTTGTTCACCAGCTACCAGGTCAACGTACCGCAGGTCGATGCCGCCATCGACCGCGAGAAGGCCAAGACCCACGGCGTGGCGATCAACGACATCTTCGATACCCTGCAGGTCTACCTGGGCTCGTTGTACACCAACGACTTCAACCGATTTGGCCGCACCTACCAGGTCAACGTCCAGGCCGAGCAGCAGTTCCGCCTTGATGCCGAGCAGATCGGCCAGCTGAAGGTGCGCAACAACCTGGGCGAGATGATCCCGCTGGCAACCTTCCTCAAGGTCAGCGACACCTCCGGGCCGGACCGGGTGATGCACTACAACGGTTTCATCACCGCTGAAATCAACGGTGCAGCAGCCCCTGGCTACAGCTCCGGCCAGGCGGAAGCTGCGATCGAGAAGCTGCTGAAAGCGGAACTGCCCAACGGCATGACCTTCGAGTGGACCGACCTGACCTACCAGCAAATCCTCTCGGGCAATACCGCGCTGTTCGTGTTCCCGCTGTGCGTGCTGCTGGCCTTCCTGGTGCTGGCCGCCCAGTACGAAAGCTGGAGCCTGCCGCTGGCGGTGATCCTGATCGTGCCGATGACCCTGCTGTCGGCCATCACCGGTGTGATCGTGTCGGGTGGCGACAACAACATCTTCACCCAGATCGGCCTGATTGTACTGGTGGGGCTGGCATGCAAGAACGCGATCCTGATCGTCGAGTTCGCCAAGGATGAGCAAGCCAAGGGCCTCGACCCGCTGGCGGCGGTGCTGGAGGCCTGCCGACTGCGCCTGCGGCCGATCCTGATGACCTCGATCGCCTTCATCATGGGTGTGGTGCCACTGGTGTTCAGCTCCGGTGCCGGCTCGGAAATGCGCCATGCCATGGGTGTGGCAGTGTTCTCGGGGATGATCGGCGTGACGGTGTTCGGCCTGTTCCTGACCCCGGTGTTCTTCTTCCTGATTCGCCGTTTCGTCGAGCGTCGCCAGGCCCGCAAGGCCGAGCGCGTGCAAGTGCTGGAGAACCACGCATGAACCTGCTCAAACCCCTGACCCCAAGCCTGCTGGCACTGGCCCTGGCCGCCTGTGCAGTCGGCCCGGACTACAAGGCGCCAGCCACCGAGCCTGCGCAGCTGAGTGGTGACGTACAGGCCAAGGCCTATGACCGCAGCCGCTTCGAAAGCCTGTGGTGGAAGCAGTTCGACGACCCGGTGCTGAACCAGCTGGTGCAGGCTTCGCTGGAGGGCAACCGGGATCTGCGCGTGGCCTTCGCCCGCCTGAAGTCGGCCCGCTCGATTCGTGAAGACGCCGAGAACGATCAGTTGCCGGTAGTCACCAGCCGCGCCAGCAGCGACATCGGCAAGGGCCAGATTCCTGGCCAGGCGGATAACCGGGTGAACAGCGAGCGTTACGACCTGGGCCTGGACATGGCCTGGGAGCTCGACCTGTTCGGCCGGATCCAGCGCCAGATCGAGGCCAGCGAAGCTCAGGAAGGGGCGGCCGCCGCCGACCTGCAGCAGTTGCAGGTCAGCCTGATCGCCGAGCTGGTCGATGCCTACGGGCAACTGCGAGGTGCGCAGCTGCGCGAGAACATCGCCCTGGCCAACCTCAAGACCCAGCAGGAATCACGCAGCATCACCGAAACCCTGCGCGATGCCGGCGTCGGCAACGACCTCGACGTGGTTCGCGCCGATGCGCGCCTGGCCGGGGTAGAAGCCACCGTGCCGCAGCTGCAGGCCGCACAGGCCCGGGCGCGACACCGTATCGCCACCCTGCTCGGCCAGCGCCCCGACGCGCTCAGCGTAGACCTGTCGCCTAAAGCCCTGCCGGCCATCGCCAAGGCCCTGCCGGTGGGGGACCCGGGTGAACTGCTGCGCCGCCGCCCCGACATCCGCAGTGCCGAACGCCAGCTGGCAGCCGCCACCGCCAACGTCGGTGTGGCCACGGCCGACCTGTTCCCCCGCGTCAGCCTCAGCGGCTTCCTTGGTTTTACCGCCGCGCGGGGATCGCAGCTCGGCTCCTCGGCGGCCAATGCCTGGGCGCTGGGCCCGAGCATCACCTGGGCGGCGTTCGACCTGGGCAGCGTGCGGGCCCGCCTGCGCGGTGCCAAGGCCGATGCCGAAGGGGCATTGGCCAACTACGAACAGCAGGTGTTGCTGGCCCTGGAAGAATCGGCCAACGCCTTCAGCGATTACGACAAGACCCAGCAGCGGCTGTTGTCGCTGATGCGCCAGAGCGACGCCAGCCGCAAAGCGGCGCAACTGGCCTCGATTCGTTATCGCGAAGGCACGGTGGACTACCTGGTGCTGCTGGATGCCGAACGCGAACGGCTTAGCGCTGAAGACGCGCAAGCACAGGGTGAGGTCGAGCTGTACCGCGGCATTGTCTCGATCTACAAGGCCCTGGGCGGCGGCTGGCAACCGGAAGCGGTGGCCATCGCGCACTGATACATCCTGTTTCAACGGCTCCTTTGGTTGGATTCTCCCCCAGCCGTTTGCCCTGCAGGCTTTGGTCTGCGGGGCTTTTTTATGGGGGTTCATGATGTATGCCGCACCCTCTTCGGCGCTCGATGTGTGCATCACCTCAATACCGAGCCGAACACATGGCAGCCCTCACTCGGTCCCCCACCAGGCGCACGCCGCCCCCGGTTGCATTTCCCTCCCCACTGCCCCAAGCTCTGCCCTTCCCGTCGCCACGGTCCCATCAATGCCCAGACGCAACCGCTACCTGATTGCCCTGCTGCTGTTGACCCTGGTATCGGCCCTGTTCGGCTACCTGTGGCACGACGACCAGCCGGCCGCGCCGACCTTGCCAGCACACAGCTACGCCAAGGCCCTGCGCCAGGCTCACGAGGGCCAGCCTGGTGCCGCGCGGGTGCTTTACCAGCAATTGCAACGCAGCGACTTGCCGGCCATCCGCCGGGCAGCCCTGTACGCCGAATTGCCCAATTACCCGTCGCCCCAGGCATTGAAACTGGCACAACAGGACCTGGCGCATGCCGAGCCGCTGGTGCGCCGAGCGGCGATTGCCGGCATACGCCGCCTGCTGCCGCCGGCGCAGCGCAGCCTGGTGCTCGGCCCGCTGCTGGACGACGACGAGCAAAGCGTGCGCTTTGCTGCCGTAGACGCCCTGCTGGGCCTTGACCCCGACGCCATCGGCCTGTATTTCGGCCCGCTCCAGGCGGCCCTTGAGCAATACCAGCAAGCCCTGGAGCAACAACCCGAGGATGCCGACGCCCAAGTTCACCTCGCACGCCTGTACCTGCATGAAAACGACTACAACCAAGCCGCCACGGCCCTGCAGCGGGCGCTGGCGGTAGCCCCAGGCAACCTCGACGCCCTTGCTACCCAGGTGCGCCTGCTGGAGCGCCAGGGCCATCACGACACCTCGCGCCAGGTGCTGGGCAAGGCGTTGGCCCTGAGCCCGGATTCGGCCTTTCTGCAGTATGAGCTGGGGCTCTGGCTGAACCGTCATGACCAGCGCGAGTACGCCTTGCTGGCCTTGTCCCGCGCCGTCGAGCTGGACCCGGACAATAGCGACTACCGCTATACCCTGGCAGTCACCCTGCATGAGCTGGACCAACTTGACGCGGCCCAGAAGCAGCTGGAAATCGTGCTCAACCGGCAGCCGGCCAATCGCCGAGCGCGGGTGTTGCTCATCCAGTACTGGAAAGAGACCGGCCAGCTACAGAATGTACAGGTGCTGCTGGCCGAGCTCGAACGACAGAACCCGGACGATCCGGTACTGCAGCAGGGCTTGTAGTGAAGCCCTGAATTTGTGTTGAACCTTGGGCTCACACCCAAGGTCCAGTGGGTATCAGGGCACCCCACAGGAGAGTCGTTTTGGCCAGTACATTGGCGATGGATGAACGTGCCTTGATCCTGGCACCCCCGCCCCTGGACGCGGACACTTCACGCCTGCTTGCCTCCGCCGGCATAGATAGCCTGTGCGCAGGCGACCTGGCCAACCTGCAGGCACGCCTGGCCGAAGGCGCAGGCGTGGCGATCATCGACGAGCAGGTGTTCAGCCAGGGCCCAAGCGCGTTGCTGCAGGCGTTCATCGACCAGCAGCCTTGCTGGTCGGACTTGCCCATTGTGCTGGTCACCCAGGGCGCGTGGTCGGCCAAAAGCATGGATAATCATCCGGTGGGCAATCTTGCCCTGCTGGTCTCGCCCTTCGAAAACACTCAGTTGCTGCACATGGCCCAGTCCGCGCTGCGCAACAGGCGCAAGCAGTACCTGGCCCGCGACCAGTTGCAGGACCTGCAGCGGCGCCTGGACGCCCGACCCAAGCAGCCCGGTGACGAGCAAGAGCCCAGCGAGTTCGCCCGCTACCAGGCCCGCAAGATGGAAGCCATCGGCCAGCTTGCCGGCGGGGTCGCGCATGATTTCAACAACCTGCTGACCAGCATTGGCGGCAGCTTCGAACTGATCGACCGGCGCCTGCGCCAGGGCCGCAACGATGGGGTGGAAGGCGTACTGCGCATGGGCCGCGAGGCGGTGTCACGGGCGGCACAGCTGACCCACCGCCTGCTTGCGTTCGCTTCCCGGCAGTCGCTGCACAGCCAGCGCATAGACCTGCGCAGCCTGCTGCAGATCAAGCAGCTGAAGGCTAGCCTGAGCCCCACAGTCAGTTTGCACGTGCATATCGCCAAAGGCTTGTGGCCAGTGGAAGCTGATGACCAGCAACTGCAGGCAGCCGTCGACAATCTGCTGGTCAATGCCTGCGAGGCGATGCCCAGTGGTGGAATGCTGTGGATCGAGGCAAGCAACCATCACATCGAACATGGTCAGGGCGCCACGCCGGGCGGTGGCGATTATGTGCGCCTGCGAATCGTTGATGACGGCCAGGGCATGGCACAGAGCACGCTGGAACATGCCTTCGAGCCGTTTTTCAGCACCAAGGCGATCGGCCAGGGCATCGGCATGGGCCTGTCGATGGTATACGGCTTCAGCAAGCAATCCCGTGGGCATGTCACCCTGCACAGCCAGATCGGCCAAGGCACCCGGGTAGACCTGTACCTGCCGCGCCATCACGGCCGGACCACCCAACCGAGCAACGCTGAGCCGCCTGTGCAGGGTGGCCGTGGTCGCCATGTGCTGGTGGTCGAGGACGACTCGCATGTACGTCAGCTGCTGTGCCAGGCGCTCCGCGAAGACGGCTTCCCCTGCCACAGCGCCGCTGACGCCAGCGAGGGGTTGGCAGTGCTGCGCTCGACAGAGCCGGTGGATTTGTTGATCAGCGACGTTGGCTTGCCCGGCATGAACGGCCGGCAGTTGGCCGAAATTGCACGGAGCCTGCGCCCGCGGCTGCCGGTACTGTTCATCACCGGCTACGCGGAAACGGCCATTGCCCGAGAGAGCTTCCTGGGTACGGACATGTACTTGATCAGCAAACCGTTCGAGCTGAAACAACTGCAGGCCCAAGTGCTGCGGATTCTAGCTACGAAGTGAAACTACCTTACCCGTCAAGCATGCGCAGCGCCTCATCCGCCAGGGCGGCCAACGGGAACGGCTTGTTCATCAACGCTATGCCCGGTTGCTCCAGAAACTCCGCTTCGACCGGCTGGTTCGCGTAGCCGGTGATGAACAGAATTTTCTGCAGCGGCAGTTGCATGCGCATGGCCTTGGCGACTTGCCGCCCACTGAAGCCCCCTGGCAACCCGATGTCGGTAATCACCAGGTCAAAAGGCCCATCATGGCGGAAGCGTTCCAGCGCAGCATTGGCGTCGCCGACATCCGTGACATCAAAGCCCCGATCAGCCAGGTACTCACGCATGACGGCACGCAGGTTGAGCTCGTCATCCACCAGCAGAAGGCGCTCCCCACAGGCCATGCGCTGCGCGCGCGGCACTGGCTTGGGCGGTTCAGGGAGCGGGTCGTGGCACCTTGGGAAGAGCATTGAAACCGTTGTGCCACGCTCCCCGACCGACTCGATCCAGGCATAGCCGCCCGACTGGCCGACAAATCCATAGACCATGGACAGCCCAAGCCCGGCCCCACGCCCGATGGGCTTGGTGGTGAAGAACGGCTCGAAGGCCCTGGCGATGTCTGCCGCCGCCATGCCATGGCCGTCGTCCTCGACATGCAGAGCGACATAGTCGCCTGGCGGCAGGCCATCTTCATCCGGAAAACAGCTTGTCAGTCGTTGGTTGACGGTGCGAATGGTGACAGTACCCCGCTCCAGGCACGCCTCACGGGCGTTTGCGCACAAGTTGACCAGAGCATTCTCGAGTTGGGTTAGATCAAGACTCACCACCCACGGTGCAACATCCAGTTGCCAGCGCAGGCGCATCTCGGCGCCCAGTGCCCGCATCAGCAGCGGCTCACTCAAGCGTAATTGCAGGTTGAAATCCAGTGGCTTGGGGGCCGTGGGCTGATGGCGGGAAAAGGTCAGCAGTCGATGGGTAAGCGCCATGGCGCGCTGCACCGAATCGCGTGCCACCTCGACATAGTCCTCCACCCGCTCCAGGCGCCCTTGTTGCAGGCGCCGTTGCAGCAGTTCAAGGCTGCCGCCAATCCCGGACAGCAGGTTGTTGAACTCATGGCCCATGCCCCCCGCCAACTGGCCAACCACCTCCATATGCTGGTTCTTGCGCATCAGTGCTTCGGATTGGCGCGCGGCCTCGACCCTGTCTTCGGTAATATCCCGGCCCACCGCAGTCAGCATGCTGCCATCGGACCGCGCGGTCCAGAGAAACCAGTGATAGTGGCCATCGCGGTGGCGCAGACGGGTCTCGATCTGTCCGGTGCTCCCGTATTCAAGCAAGCCGGAAACGGCCACCTGAACTTCAGCGCGATCCGCCGGGTGAATCAGTTCCAGTACCGGCCGCGCCAGCACCTGCTCTTCGGCCCAGCCCAGAATACGCTGCCAGGTGTGGTTGACAGCTTGCAACGTCAAGTCAGGGGTAACGGTCATCACTGCATCGCGCGACAGCTGCCAGATCTGCTCGCGCTCGGCATCGTGACGCGCTAGCTGTCGTTCGAACACCAGGGCCTGCTCTCGCCAGTGGCTGTGCGCCTCGACGCTGGCCGTCGTCTCGATCACGGTGTGCAGAAAGCCTGCCACGCCGCCCAGTTCGTCATGCAGCGGCGCATAACCGAACGCGCACCATAGCGGTTCGGCACCTTCGCCATTGACGATACGCAGGGGTGGGTCCTCGACAAAGCTCGAGCGCCCCTCAAGCGCCTTGAATACCCAAGGCCCCACTTCGGGCCAGATATCCCACCACAAGGCATCGAATGCACTGCCCAGGGTATTCGGAGCAGCGGCCCGCAACGCCCGGTAGGCATCATTGTGGACGACGCTGAGCGCTGATCCCCAAACCACGGCACACGGGAACGGTGACAAATGCATCATGTCCACCGCAATACGCAGCGAAGCCGGCCAGCGTGACAACGGCCCGAGTGCTGTTCGCCCCCAATCGAAGTGCGCAACCGTTTCGCCCATCGGCTCGACCGTTGCCGAAACAGGCGCAGGCTCGCGCGGCATACCATTTGCGACCACTATCGTGACTCCAGCAATGCTCAGGTTGACCGAGGCGCCGCCCTGCTCGTTCGGCTCGCCTCGTGGGCTCGGTTGAAGTTAGCACAGCGCGCACTACCCCCGATGGCGTACTTGCAGGTGGCAGCTATGCTGATTAAGTTTTCCCTCGGGCCAAGGAGCACCGGCCCATCCAGGTTGCCGACAGGAGCGTGGGACATGAGCAAGAAAATGCTGGTGGTGCTGACCAATACAGCCAAATACCCGACCCTCAAGCGAGCGACGGGGTTGTGGCTGGGTGAAGCTGTGCACTTTGTCGAGATGGTCGAAAAGGCCGGCTACGCGGTGGACTATGTCAGCCCAATGGGCGGCTATGTCCCGATCGATCCGCACAGCCTGCAGATGGCCCCCGACCTGGATTGGCAATGGTATGACGACAAGCGTTTCATGACCCGCCTGGGCGCCACCCTGAGCCCAGGTCAGGTCAAGGCAGATGAGTACAGCGTCATTTATTACACCGGTGGCCATGGGGTGATGTACGACTTTGCCGATGACCAGGCGCTGCAGGCGCTTGCGCGCCGCATCTATGAGAACGAAGGCATCGTGGCGGCGGTCTGCCACGGCGTTGTCGGCCTGCTGAACATCAAGCTCAGCGACAACAGCCTGCTGCTGAAGGGTCGTCAGGTTACCGGTTTTTCAAACACCGAGGAACAGTTGGCTGAGCTGGACAAGGTAGTGCCCTTTCTGACTGAAAACGAACTGGGGGCCCGCGGCGGCAACTACAGCAAGCATGATGACCCGTGGCAGCCGTTTGTGGTCACTGATGAGCGGCTGATCACTGGGCAAAACCCCGCCTCGACTGGATTGCTCGCCGAGAAGGTGCTGGCGAAAATTGCGGGCCATCAAAGCTGAGGCTGACAGTGGCTTTCCGTATTTCCTCTGGTTCGGATCGCTCATGGACTACAGCCATCGCGTCGTCAGGGACATAGGCTCAGGGTCAATCTGTTCACCACGAACAGCAATGCACCTGGGAGCATCATACCTATGCCTTTCACCCTGAATACCAGGTACAACTTGCTGAAAAGGCTGATGGTAATAGCCATTGGCGCCGTGCCGATAGTTTCCGGCCTGCTGGTGATGAACTATCACCTGGGCAAGAAACTTGCCGAAACTTCGCAAATTTCCGTTCAAGAGGCAGTTTTCAGCGTCGACCAGTTGCTGGACCGTATGGTTGCCACCTTTGATCGTGCCAACGACCTGGCGGGAAAGCCCTGTGCGCAAGTGTCAGGGAAATTGCATGACATCATCGCGATCAGCCCGCATTTGCGCTCACTGGCGTTAACCGTCAATGGCGAGGCGTACTGCGCTACCGAAAAAGACCCCATGGCCTATATTTCCGCGTTCATAAAGTCTGGGCGAGGCACGGAACTCGCATTCGATGTCCCTTCTTCGCCAAACGCCGCCATTCTCAGAGTTCAAACACCTGGGAGGAACTCCGGGGTAGTTGGCACTTTGTATGGCATTGAACTGCGCAAGGAACTGAAAAGCTTTCAGACCGGCCTGACGCTGATACTGGAATTCGGGGACCACTACATATGGACAGATGGCGACAGCCGCGACCCGGAACGCCCTTCACAGGACGAATTCAGCGAGTGGGCAGAGTCAAAAAAATATGGCTATACCGTCCGGGGCGGCTACAGCAAGGGGTATACCGCCAATGAGTTCCGCATGACCATCGCGCAAGTGCTACCTTCGCTGGCATTGGTCGGCGTAGCGACCTCACTGGTCTTGTACCTGGGCTTGATGAGAGCGCGCAAGGCCCATAGCGGCACCGCCGTCAGAGATGCATGACGGCGATGCAGGCGAGCATCAGTCGGTGCTCAGTACACCACGGCGTACCTGGTCGCGTTCGATGGATTCGAAAAGGGCCTTGAAGTTGCCTTCACCGAACCCATCGTCGCCCTTGCGCTGGATGAACTCGAAAAACACCGGGCCAAGCAGGGTTTCCGAGAATATCTGCAACAGCAGGCGCTTGTCGCCCGGTTGCGAGGCCCCATCAAGCAGGATGCCCCGGGCTTGCAGTTGGTCGACCGGCTCGCCATGACCCGGCAGGCGCTCTTCGAGCATTTCGTAGTAGGTTTGTGGCGGCGCAGTCATGAAGCGCATGCCGAAGCCTTTCAGGGCATCCCAGGTCTTGAGCAGGTCGTCGGTGAGGAAGGCCACGTGCTGAATGCCTTCGCCGTTGAACTGCATCAGGAACTCTTCGATCTGCCCGGCACCCTTGGAAGACTCTTCATTGAGCGGGATGCGGATCATGCCATCCGGCGCGGTCATGGCCTTGGAGGTCAGGCCGGTGTACTCGCCCTTGATGTCGAAGTAACGAATTTCACGGAAGTTGAACAGTTTTTCGTAGAAGCCGGCCCAGTAAGCCATGCGCCCGCGGTAGACGTTGTGGGTGAGGTGGTCGATGATCTTCAGGCCGGCACCTACCGGGTTGCGGTCTACGCCTTCGATGAAATTGAAATCGATGTCGTAGATCGAGCTGCCTTCCTCGAAGCGGTCGATCAGGTACAGCGGCGCACCGCCAATGCCTTTGATCGCCGGCAACCGCAGCTCCATCGGCCCGGTTTCGATTTCGACCGGCTGAGCACCTAGCTCCAGGGCGCGGGCATAGGCCTCATGGGCATTGCGCACGCGGAACGCCATACCGCACACCGACGGGCCGTGTTCAGCGGCAAAGTAGGAAGCGACGCTTTTGGGTTCGTTGTTCAGGATCAGGTTGATGCCGCCCTGACGATACAGGTGCACATCCTTGGAACGGTGGGTAGCCACCTTGGTGAAACCCAGGATCTGGAATACAGGCTCAAGCACGCCTGGGGTCGGCGAAGCCAGTTCGATGAACTCGAAGCCCAGCAGGCCCATTGGATTTTCGAAGATATCAGCCATGTTCGTGTCCTCATCTGCAGCGAAATATTATTGAGTGCGTAGGATGTCGAACAGAAATGGCGGTGAGCACGGTATGCCCCGCACGCTACGGGCGAGGAAGCCACCTATGATCAGCTTGAACCCATGGTATGTCATATGGACCCATTCTCGGCGGGTTTGATCCTTCGAAGATGAAGGACCTTATTGTTGTATTCGTAAACCGATTCTACATTGCGTAAAATCGTTTGTCGCGTTTTAGTTGCTCGGCCGTTCCGACAAACGGCTATCCTCTCGTTAGCTTACATACAAGTCAGGTCAGCATGCCCCTTACCGCCAAACACCGCGCCGCGCTCAGCTGGCGCACCCTGCTGCCCTGGGTCGTCGGCGCACTCCCTGTGGTGTGTGGCCTGGGCGTGATGAACTGGCAGCTAGAACAGGAAATGCAGGCCAGTAGCCAGGCCACGACGCGCCAGGTTGTCGCGCAGGTCGAGCACATCCTCGATAACCTGGCCAGCGCTGCCAATACCCTGCTACCGCTCGCCGGCAGCCCGTGCGAGCAAGCCAAGCTGACGCTGCGTGCCCAGGTTACGCGCAATGCCTTCGTGCGCTCCACCAACCTGTTCAGCCACAACACCCTTTATTGCACTTCGCTGTTCGGTGACTTCGACGAGCCGGTCAACCCAGCCGACTATGTCGACGGCACGCTGTGGCTGATGGACGGCAACTCGGTCACTCCGGGTCATGCGCTGCTGGTCTACCGGGCCAGCGACGGTGACCGCGGCGCCATCAGTACCGTGGATGGCGACCATCTGCTGACAGCGCTGCGCCTGATCGGCCCCGATGAAGAGCTGCGCATCCGGGTGGGCGACAGGTGGATGGGCAAGGACGGTATCGTGCACAAGGGCGTACCGCCAGCCGCCGCCAGCGCGCATGTGCTGCTGGGCTCGACCCGCTACCCGTTCAGCGTGCAGGGCGGCTATGCCGCCGCGCAGCAGGGCCGGCTGTGGCGCAGCCACTATCCGGCACTGCTGGGCCTGCTGCTGGTGCTGGGCGCTGCAGCCGCCCTGGCCTGCCGCTGGCAGATCCGCCGCGCCAGCTCGCCCCGCGCCGAACTGCGCAGGGCGCTGGAGGCCGATGAATTTCTGCCATACTTCCAACCAGTGGTGCGCCAGGGTGATTATCGCTGGGCCGGCGCCGAAGTGCTGATGCGCTGGAACCATCCGCAAGAAGGCCTGGTACGGCCCGACCTGTTCATCCCCTACGCCGAACACAGCGGGCAGATTGTCGACATGACCCGCGCGCTGATGATGCACACCGCGCAGAGTCTGGCGCCGTATGCCGGGTTGCTGGAAGACGGCTTTCACATCGGCATCAACATCACCGCCGACCATTGCCGCGACCTGAGCCTGCTGGACGACTGCCGCACCTTCCTGCAGCACTTCCCACACGGTCGGGTGGTGCTGACCCTGGAGCTGACCGAGCGCAAGCTGATCGAGCCCACGCCCGTGACCCTGGAACTGTTCGAAAAACTCCATGCGATGGGCGTGATGATTGCCCTGGACGATTTCGGCACCGGCCAGTCCAGCCTCAACTACCTCCGCCAGTTCAAGGTCGACTACCTGAAGATCGACCAGAGTTTCGTCGCGCTGATCGGGGCCGATGCGCTGTCGGTGCATATCCTGGAAAGCGTTATCGAGCTGTCGGCCAAGCTGGGCCTGGGCATCGTCGCCGAAGGCGTGGAAACCGCAGCCCAGCGTGACTACCTGGCCCGCCACGATGTGGACTTCCAGCAGGGCTACCTGTTTGCCAAGCCCATGCCTGCGGCACAGTTTCTTGAAGCGCTGGCCGCCCGCCCAGGCGCGACACAGTTGCCGCAACGCACGCCCCCTGAGATCATGCGCGGCTGATTCACCCGCTCAACTCCCGTATTCGAGGCATTCGTGTCAAAAGGCATTGTTTCATCGGTCATGGCGTCCTGTCTGTTCGCTGTGATGTATTTCTATACCTCCCTGCTCAAGCCACTCGATGGCGAAGAGATCTTCGGCTGGCGCACCTTGCTGACCCTGCCCTGCCTCACCTTGTTCATGCTTGTCTCGAAGGACTGGAAACGTGTGGGTGAGCTGTTTTCGCGCATAAAACGTACACCGGCACTGTTGCTGGGCATGGTCGGTACTTCGTGGCTGATGGGCGTGCAGTTGTGGCTGTTCCTGTGGGCGCCCCTGCACGGACGCAGCCTGGAAGTGTCGATGGGCTATTTTCTGCTGCCGCTGACCATGGTGCTGACCGGGCGGCTGGTGTATGGCGAGCGCCTGTCACACTTGCAGAAGGTAGCCGTGGCCTGCGCCGCGCTGGGCGTAGGCCACGAGCTGTACCAGCATGGCAGTTTTGCCTGGGAAACCCTGGTGGTGATGATCGGCTACCCGATCTACTTCGTGCTGCGCCGGCGCTGCCGCACCGACCACCTCGGAGGCCTGTGGTGCGACATGTGCCTGCTGCTGCCGTGGGCGCTGTACTTCGTCATCCAGGGCCCGCTTTCCGGTGCCGACCTGCAGGCACACCCAGGGCTGTACGCGTTGATCCCGATCCTCGGGGCGATCAGCGCCTCGGCCCTGATCGCCTATGTACTGGCCAGCCGCTTGCTGCCGTTCAGCCTGTTCGGCCTGCTCAGCTACGTCGAGCCCGTGCTGCTGGTGGGCGTGGCGTTGCTGCTGGGCGAGAGCATCGGCCCGGATCAGTGGCTGACTTACCTGCCGATCTGGGCCGCAGTGCTGGTGCTGGTGCTGGAAGGCTTCAAGCACCTGCTGCGTCAGCGTCGCCGTTCGGTGTGAGCCGCACCTGGCGCACGCGGCGCTCCTCGACTGCCTCCACGGTCAGCGTCCAGCCATTCCAGGCCAGGCGGTCACCGACCATCGGCAGGCGGTCGAGCAGGCTCATCACCAGGCCGGCAAGGGTCTGGTAGTCCTCGGTGGCGCGGGCGCTGAAGCCGGTACGTGCTTGCACCTGGCTCAGGTTCACGGCACCACTGACCACAAAGGCTGGACCCTCCTGGACGATGCCCGGGCCTTCCACCTCGCTGGCATCCGGCAGCTCACCGGCAATCGATTCCAGGATGTCGGTCATGGTCAGCAGGCCGGTGAAGTCACCAAACTCGTTGACCACGAAGGCAATGTGGGTCGACTGGCCGCGCATCTGCTCCAGGGCGTTGAGGATGCTGAAGCTTTCCAGCAGGTTCAACGGCACCCGGGCCATGCCTTCAAGGTCTGGCTGGTTGCCCGATAGCAGTTCCTTGAGCAGTTCCTTCTTGTGCACAAAGCCCAGCGGTTCGTCGACACGGCCATCGCGAATCAACGGCAAGCGCGAGTACGGCGAGTTGGCGAGTGCCTGGGTAATGGCATCAGCCGGCTGCGCCAGGTCGATCACATCGACCTCGGTGCGGGCGGTCATGACCGTGCGAATCGGCCGCTCGGCCAGGTTCAGCACGCCACTGATCATTACTCGCTCGCGGCGGTCGAACACCACCTGCTCCTCGCCGCCCTCGACCAGGTCAGCAATTTCCTCGCCCACCTCGTCAGCTTCGACCCGGCGGCCACCCAGCAGGCGCAGCACGGCATGCGCCGTGCGTTCACGCAGTGGCCGGTGTTGCTGCACACTGCGTTTGCGACGGGCACGGGCCAACTGGTTGAACAGCTCGATCAGGATCGAGAAGCCGATGGCCGCGTACAGGTAGCCTTTCGGAATATGGAAGCCCAGGCCTTCGGCAGTGAGGCTGAAGCCGATCATCATCAGGAAGCCCAGGCACAGCATGATTACCGTGGGGTGGGCGTTGACGAAACGGGTCAGCGGCTTGCTGGCCACGATCATGATACCGATCGAGAAAATCACCGCGATCATCATGATCGACAGGTGCTCGACCATACCTACCGCAGTGATCACGGCATCCAGCGAGAACACCGCATCGAGCACCACGATCTGCGCGACAATCGGCCAGAACGCCGAGTGACGAACCGGGCCGCTGGCCTGTGCCACATGGCCTTCCAGGCGCTCGTGCAGCTCCATGGTGGCCTTGAACAGCAGGAACACACCACCGAACAGCATGATCAGGTCACGGCCGGAGAAGCTCTTGTCGAACACCTCGAACAGCGGCGCAGTCAGCGTGACCATCCAGGAGATACTGGCCAACAGGCCCAGGCGCATGATCAGCGCCAGGCTCAGGCCAATGACCCGCGCGCGGTCGCGCTGATGTGGCGGCAGCTTGTCGGCAAGGATGGCGATGAACACCAGGTTGTCGATACCCAGCACCAGCTCGAGGACGATAAGCGTCAACAGGCCCAGCCAGGCCGTGGGGTCGGCTAGCCATTCCATTAGCGGGTACTCACGACGGTAACGTCACAGGGACGGGGAACGGATGGCCAGGACGGCCGAAAACTGGGGGGCTCCGCGAAGGTGCTCATATAGGCCTTGATAACAGATTGGGAGAAAGATGCTACAAGCCCAGCAGGTTTATCTGATAGCGCAAAACTATTACAAAACCTGTAACAGCCCCGCTTGAACCCGGGCCACTTGTGCAAAACCGGGACGGGAGACTTTTCTTCAATACGCGAGGCCCGGGATGGCCGAGGATGGACGCCTCCCTTGACCATACGGATTGCCCTCATGAGCCTGTCCCTTTCCATGGCCGCTTTCGCATTGGCGGCCTCGATCTCCCCTGGCCCGGTCAACATCGTCGCGCTTGGCAGCGGCGCCCGCCACGGCCTGCGCGCCAGCCTGGCGCATGTGGCCGGTGCCACGCTGGGCTTTTGGCTGTTGCTGGTACTGGTCGGGCTGGGCGTGCATCAAATGTTGACGCGCTGGCCATTGCTGGGCCTGCTGTTGCACTGGGGCGGCGTTGCCTTCCTGCTGTACATGGCGTGGAAGCTGGCCAGCGATGGCGGCCGCCTGGGCAGCACTCAGACTGATCAGGCCCCCACGGCCTGGCACGGTGCGGCCATGCAATGGCTAAACCCCAAAGCCTGGCTGGCGGCGGTGGCAGGGGTTGGCGCCTATACCGGGGGTGAACAGCACTTGCTGTGGCTGTTTGCCTGGATCTATGGGCCGATCTGCTTCATCTCGGTAGCCAGTTGGGCTTGGGCCGGTAGTGTGATACGCCAGTACCTGAGCGACCCACGGCACATGCGCCTGCTTAATCGGGGCTTGGCAGCGTTATTGCTGGGCAGTGCGGTTTACCTGGTGATCTGAGGGCCTGTACCGGCCCTGTCGCCGGGCAAGCCAGTGCCCACAGGGTCGCATCAGGGCTGACAGGTGCTTGCCGCAAGAGATGCAACGCAGCGAAGACCACACTCAGCTGTTTGCATTGCGGTAATGGCCCGGCGTTGCCGCCAGGTGCTGTTTGAATGCCCGTTGCAGGTGCGCCTGGTCGGCAAACCCGGCCTCCTGCGCCACCTCGGCGATCGCCCTGCCCTGGCGCAGCTGTGCGCGGGCCAGTTGCACGCGCTGGTCGAGCAGGTAGCCGTGCGGCGTCAATCCAAAACGTTGGCGAAACGCACGAATCAGGTAGGACCGCGACAGGCCGCAGGCCGAGCAGATGTCTTCCAGGCTCAGTGGGTCGCTGCGATGAGCGCGTATGAAAGCTGCGGCAGCGTCCAGTCGGGGGTTGCCCTCGTCAATCACGCTGGCCTCACCACCAAGCAACCCGGGCAATGCGCTGAACAGGATGGCCAGGCGTGCTTCGCGATCCGCCACACTGGCATCGAACAGGTCTGCAAAGGCCTGCAACAGTTGCCGGTACAACACGGGCGAACGGCTCCAGGTCTGTGCCGGCAAGGCAAAATCCAGCGCCTGCAACCAAGGCCAGTCGACAAACAGCATCAGGTAGGACCATGTCTCGCCGGCAATGGGGTTGCAGGTATGCACCACGCCCGGGTTCATGAGGACTGTGGTACCCGCCTCCACCTCAATGCGCTGATCGCCATTCAGATAGGTACTGCGCCCACCGGTGATCACCCCAATGGAAAAGCTTTCGTGGGAATGTGCCGCATAGCACACCTGGCGCCCATCCCCTACCCGACGGGCTTCGACAAAAGGCAACGCAGGGTCGCGCCAGAACCGTGATACCTCGATCATCCCTCGCCCTTCTCGTCGCGGCCATGTGCCTGGATACTACACAGTTATCGGGGGAACAAGTCCAGCGTCCGCTCCACCTCGCCGATGTCGATCCTGAAGCCATCGCCCTCCGGTATGCCGACCACAAACCCGAAATGCTGGTGGTCACGGTCCGTCAGGTATTTGTAATAGCTGACAAAGCGGTTCGGCGGCTGCAAGGTCAGCAGGCTACCACCAGCTTGCAGCACATTGACCCCATGCACCAACTGGCTACCCTCGACGCCGACGACCACGTTAGCCCCGGCGCACGCTGCAACGATACTGGGCACATCGGACTTCAACGGGTTGACCACGCGAAAGCCCCGGGTGATGCGCAGGTGTTCGGCAAGCTCCAGTTCGTTGCGCAGCAGGCGCAGGTCGCCGTCGCCGCCACGCAGCAGAAACACCCCAGGGTGCGGGGCATGCGGCACATGCGAAAGCAGTTTGTCGCCCATGGCCTGGTAGCGGGCATGCCGACTGCGGTTGTTGCTCTGGTCATCGAACAGCACCAGTTCACGGAAGAACGCACTGCGCAAGCGCAGCGGTTTCATGCCCAGCCAGTCTTCGTAGGCCGGTGCCTGGGTAAACAGCGGAAACTTTGCCGAAGGCGCAATGGTCACCGGCAAGCCCTCGTTACAGGCCAGTGCATAGGTTGGGCAGTCTTCCATCAGCCAGGTGCCGAACCACGAATTGCCGTTTTGCGTGCAGTAGACGGCCGCACGGTCGATCTCGTTGTCGACGATGATGGTCGGAAAGGTACTCGGTTTCTGCGACAGCCAGTGGCTGGCCTTGCCCTTGTACAACGCCCCGTCGACCAGCCATGCATTCTTGATCAGGTAGCCTCGGGTGGGGCCTTGCGAGGTACTGATGCCGCCCTCCATGGTGCGCGCCGGGTGCTCGTAGGGGTAGAACCGCTTGCCCTCCCAACCCGTCACCCGTTCCAGCTGGCCGGGCAGGTAGAGGGCCGGCGGCGAAACCGTGACCTCACCTGGGGCGATGTCCCAGCTTTTGTCGGCGATGCTTTTCAGGTCCAGGGCCCGGTGCTTGCCCAGCCGTTTACGCGCCATGTAGCGGTAGGCGGCCAGGGTCCAGGTATGCTGCCTGGCTGCGGGAGATGCACTGAACTGCGAGATATCGCCTCCCATGAAGCGTCCTCCCTAGATGACGAGCCTGGCGCGGAGCGCCGATCAATGGTTCACAGGCAACGACTCAGCTGCAAGCAACCCGTTCCAGGGTGGGCGGCGACTGCAGGTTGGCATAGCGGCTGCGCAAGCTCTCCACGAACGGCTCGCCCTCGGCGTTGCCGCCATAGAGGTAGATCTTGTGCAGCCCGCCGAACACCATTTCATGATAACGGCTGGCCACTTCCTCACTGCTTGGCCCGTCGGGCAGCCCCAGGTGCAGGGTCAGCTTGTCGCCTTCAACCGCGAACATCGGCGTGTCCCAGAGGAACTTCGCCGTACCGGTCCTGGGCAGGCGGACGAACAGGTAGGCATGATTGCCCAGCGAGTCGATGTCACCCCCACGGCGGCGCTTCCATTTCAACAAGCCGTCATCAGGGCGCGCCAGGCACAGGCCGATATCGTAATAATCGAAGCCCTGCTCGAGGGCCCACTCGAGGGCCATGAAGGTGGTGATCGAGTTCACCTCGCGCAACTTCTTGGCATCGGCAAATACCGCTTGGCAATAACCGAAACGCAAAGTGCTCCAGTAACGCTTGCCGCCGCGCACCACTTCACAGCCCAGGTGGCAGCCGATTACTTCATCGCCCAAGGTAATCAAGTCGAGCCGGCCGACACTCTTGGCAATGCGAAATACCTCATCGGTGGGAAATTGCGCGGCATGGATGCCCTGCCGCGCGCTGGCATAGGGGCGAAGCAGGTCGCGGTCAGCCATGGCGATCTCGTCGTCGGACAACGCCTGACGCATCTGGTACAGCGGGCGGTTCTTGCGGATGCTACGCCTCAGTTCGCTGTCGTAGCGAGCGGTAATGTCCTCCAGCGCGCGGCCCAGTGGCACGACAGCGCTGAGGTAGTGCGGCACCGACAAGGCGCCGGATGTCGGCATTTCGCTGACCAGCACCACATGGCTGGCGGCCGCTGTCGCACGCGCACTGTCAACGATCGCCGCGCTGCCCTGGCCTTTGCCGGCAATCAGCAGCTTGGCCATTTCCCGTTGCTGCTTGCGGCCGATGTAGAGGATTTCGTAAGGGCTCTCCTGCTGCAGCCGAAACCTGGCAACCTCCCAGCGCCAGAAACAGGCACGCGCCATCACTTCACGCACCTTGCTGGCCAGGTGTCTGATTTCGTAACGCTGGGAGGGCGATATGTATTTTCGCGCCACTGCCGTCAAGGTCGCTTTCATGTCTGCTTCGACGTCCTTTGAAGTGCCCTATGGTGTATCGGGAAAAAACAATAAATCAGCAATAAAAAACGTAACATCCTGATATCTAAGTAATTACAAGTAACTTCTGCCATCACATCCAGTAACAATTTAAGATACCCAAAAACACTTTGGCAAGTGGCACTTTGATTGCGCTGAATAAAGTTTAATGGCGTCAATTTTTCTGCATTAACTGCCTCAACTCCCAGTAATTAGCTATAAGCGTGCCGACCTCGCGTCACCCGATTAACACTTCGCTATTTCAAAAAAATTTTTGATGCCTTCTTTGCATAAACGAGCAGGACATGCCTGCTAACAGCCCGCATCAACGCTGCTCAAGCCGCAGTTGCCGTGCTGGGCGGCCAGGCCAACCTTGGGTTACCAACCCGCACTGAAGCAAACCCAGATGACACCGTGTCGCGGGCACACGTGACAAGTTTGAGCCAGACTGGTGTTTTTCCCGCAGCCGGTGCATGCTCGAAGCTGAAGCGTTTCACCTGGCTTTGAACCCGCCCAGCAATGTGAGGTGCAGTACCCATGGACCGTCTGCTCGATTCACTCTTCCCCAGCGCCGAGAACATCCCGGAACCCTGGCGCCTGGAAGCCCCTCTGGAACAACGTGACTACCTGGTGAACGGTGAGCTCAGGCGCTGGGACGGCCCGCTGGCCACGGTGCGCAGCCCGGTCTGGCTCAAGGACGGCAGCGAAGAACGTCAGGTGATCCTGGGCAGCGCCCCGCTGCTGGATGCCGACACCGCACTCACTGCCCTCGACGCCGCCGTGCAGGCCTATGACAAGGGCCGTGGTGCCTGGCCGAACATGCGCGTGGCCGAGCGTATCCAGCACGTCGAAACCTTCCTGGCGCGCATGCGTGAGCAGCGTCAGGCCGTGGTCAAGTTGCTGATGTGGGAAATCGGCAAGAACCTCAAGGACTCGGAAAAGGAATTCGACCGCACCTGCGACTACATCGTCGACACCATCAACGCCCTCAAGGACCTCGACCGCCGCTCCAGCCGCTTCGAGCTCGAACAAGGCACCCTGGGCCAGATCCGCCGCGCGCCACTGGGCGTGGCGCTGTGCATGGGCCCCTACAACTACCCGCTCAACGAAACCTTCACTACGCTGATCCCGGCGCTGATCATGGGCAACACCGTGGTGTTCAAGCCGGCCAAGTTCGGCGTGCTGCTGATCCGCCCGTTGCTCGAAGCCTTCCGCGACAGCTTCCCGCCGGGGGTGATCAACGTCATCTACGGCCGTGGCCGGGAAACGGTAAGCGCGCTGATGGCCAGCGGCAAGGTCGATGTGTTCGCCTTCATCGGCACGCACAAAGCCGCCAGCGACCTGAAAAAACTGCACCCGCGCCCGCACCGCCTGCGCGCAGCGCTGGGCCTGGACGCCAAGAACCCGGGCATCGTGCTGCCTCAGGTGGACCTCGACAACGCCGTCGAGGAAGCCGTCACCGGTGCGTTGTCGTTCAATGGCCAGCGCTGCACCGCACTGAAGATCCTGTTCGTCCACGAAGACGTGGTCCAACCCTTCCTCGACAAATTCCAGCGCAAACTGGCCGCGCTCAAGCCGGGCATGCCCTGGGAACCCGGCGTGGCGCTGACGCCGCTGCCCGAACCGGGCAAGGTCGATTATCTCGATGGCCTGGTCGCCGATGCCACGGCAAAGGGTGCGCACGTACTCAACACAGGAGGCGGCCAAAGCCGGGGTTCGTTCTTCTACCCAGCGCTGCTGTACCCGGTGAACAGCGACATGCGCGTCTACCACGAAGAACAGTTCGGCCCGCTGGTGCCGGTGGTGCCATACCGCGACCTGCAGACGGTGATCGACTACGTGCTGGATTCCGATTACGGCCAACAACTGAGCCTGTTCGGCAACGACCCGGCGACTATCGGCAGCCTGGTCGACATCTTTGCCAACCAGGTCGGGCGCATCAATATCAATGCCCAATGCCAGCGCGGCCCCGACACCTATCCGTTCAATGGCCGCAAGAACAGCGCCGAAGGGACCTTGTCGGTGCATGACGCCCTGCGCGTGTTTTCCATCCGTACCTTGGTGGCGACCCGATTCCAGGAAGCCAACAAGGAGCTGATCAGCGAGATCATCCGCAACCGCCAGTCGAGCTTCCTGACCACCGACTACATCTTCTGACAGACGCGCTTATAGAGAATCGGTCTAGCACCCTTGTCGATTTTCCTTCTGCGCAGACGACTCCAAGCAACAGGGCGCCCTCCGGCGCCCACTGCAAAGGAGCGTCGAACATGGCAGCCAAACCCATCCCCGAAGGCCAGCACAGCATCACCCCCTACTTGGCCATCAACGATGCCGCCAAGGCCATCGACTTCTACAAGCAGGCTTTCGGGGCAGTCGAAATGTTCCGCCTGGACGCCCCGGGCGGCCGGGTAGGCCATGCCGAGCTAAGGATCGGCGATTCTTCGCTGATGCTCGGCGACCCCTGCGACATGGAGGGCGGCCTTACCGCCAGCCAGAAGCTCAACGGTGCAGGCGTAGGCATTCATTTGTATGTCGAGGACTGCGACAAGGTCTACGCCCAGGCCCTGGCAGCCGGCGGTACCCAGTTGCACCCTTTGACCGACCAGTTCTATGGCGACCGCAGCGGCACCCTGAAAGACCCGTTCGGCAATATCTGGTTCGTTTCCACCCGCAAAGAGGACCTGAGCCCCGACGAAATACGCGCCCGCGCGGCGAAGATGTTTGGCGGCAACTGAGCGGCAAGTTGAAAGCGGCGCCACTTTGCTTGAAGCTTGGGGCTTGTAGCTTGGAGCTGCCTCATGCGAATCATCGACAAAACCGCCGCTCAGGTGCGCAGCCTGACCCCCGCCGAAGAGGAACTGCTGGCCGGCTTTGCCACCGGCAGCCTCGTCGGCCCTCGCCTGCTGCAGGCCAACCAGCTGCTGATGAAGGTGCGCAACGCCAACCAGTGGCTGGCCTGCGACTGCCGCAACGACGCCCTGCCGGTGCTCAATGTGACCCTTAACGGCAGCACCGGCACGCTCTTCCTCAAGAACAATCCGGGCACCGCCGAGCATGCGCCCGGCTGCCCGTTCACCAAGGACGAACGGGAAGCCGCCGAGCGCGAAGACGACCCGGCACCACCCGCCGCCTGGCTGCCGCCCGACACGCCATTGCGCCTGATCGGCGACTTCCGTGCCGCCAACGCCAGTGTCGGCGGCGAAGGCAGCGAGCGGCGCGAACAGCAGCGCCTGTTGTCGTTGCTGCTGACCTGGATCGAGACCAGCGGCCTCAACCTGTACGCCACGCACCTGAAAAAGGACCTGACCGGCCAGTTTGCCGAGCTGCGCAGCGTGGCCAGCCGCTACCCGTTGCTGGAACGGGTGCCCGCCAGCAACTACCTGGAAACCCGCCTGGACATGAAGCACATGATGATGCTCAAGTCCCGCCTGCGCGAAGCCACTGTGTTCGGCAACCACCGCCGCCATGGCCTGTTGCTGGACTGCGTCGACCAGGTCAAGGGGCGCAAGCTGTTCAACAACCGCAGCGAGGATGGCTTCGACTTCCAGGGGCACCACCTGTACTGGGGGGGCAGCCGCACCACTGGGCCGTTGCTGGCACTGATGCTTTACTCGCCGACCAGCGCGGGCAGCCATTATTACGAACTGATTCATGTCGCCAGCGTGCCGGTACTGTCACGTGCCCATATGTTCCCGGTGTACCGCGATGAAGAGCGCGAGCCGCTCAAGGCGCTGGTGTCGCTGGTCGACTGGATGGCCAGCAAGGGCGTGAAGGTACAGATGCGCCGGCCGGTAATTGGCGGCCAGGTGGCGGATGAGCTGGTGATGACCTCTGACCAGGACCGGGTGTTGTCGATCTCCCTGCTCGAGCAGCCCATCGGTCCCGAGCCGGATGCCGAGAACTTCAAGCGTTACGCCGATTTCAAGAGCCTGGAAACCTTCCGCAAGTTCGTCGCCGGCTTTTTCATGCGCGAGCGCTGAACAACCTGGCGCGATCCCTGTGGGAGCGGCCGAGGCCGCGAACACCGGCAACGCCGGTACCATCCACTGCGCTGCCTGATTCGCGGGCCTGCCCGCTCCCACAGGGACCGTGCAGGCTGCAACTTTCCAGGTCAGCCCAGAAACAGCTTGTACGCCGGGTTATCGGTCTCATCCCAGTACCGGTAGCCCATTTCATCCAGCGCCAGCGGCATCCCCGCCAACTCTTCCACTGGCACCTCCAGCGCCGCGAACACGCAGGCCTGCGCCGCACCATGGTTGCGGTAATGGAACAGGCTGATATTCCAGCGTTTACCCAATCGCTCCAGAAAGCCCAGCAAGGCTCCCGGCCGCTCAGGGAACTCGAAACGCAGCACGCGCTCGTCAGCCCCTGGTGCAGCATGGCCGCCCACGGTATGGCGCACATGCAGCTTGGCCAGTTCGTTGTCGGTCAGGTCCAGCACGCTGTAGCCCTGCTCCCGCAGACTGACCAGCAACCGTTCGCGCGGGTCGTGCAGCGGGTGAGTCTGCACCCCCACGAACAGCCGCGCCTCCTTGCCGGGGTAGTAACGGTAGTTGAACTCGGTGATCTGCCGCTTGCCCAGCGCCTGGCAAAATGCGCGGAAGCTGCCCGGCTGCTCCGGGATGGTGACCGCGATGATCGCCTCGCGCTGCTCGCCCAGTTCGGCCCGCTCGGCCACATGGCGCAGGCGGTCGAAGTTGACGTTGGCCCCGGAATCGATCGCCACCAGGGTTTGCCCCTGCACACCCTCGCGCGCCACGTACTTCTTGATCCCGGCCACAGCCAGGGCGCCGGAAGGCTCGGTGATCGAGCGGGTGTCGTCGTAGATGTCCTTGATCGCCGCGCACAATTCGTCACTGCTCACCGTCAGCACTTGGTCGACAAAGTGCCGGCACAGCTCGAAGCAATGCGCGCCCACCTGCGCCACCGCCACGACATCGGCGAAGGTGCCGACCTGCGGCAAGATCACTCGCTCGCCGGCAGCCATGGCCGCTTGCAGGCAGTTGGAATCCTCTGGCTCGACACCGATCACCTTCACCTCTGGCCGCAGGTACTTCACGTAGGCGGCGATACCGGCGATCAGCCCGCCACCGCCGACCGGTACGAAGATGGCGTCCAGCGCACCCGGCCGTTGGCGGAGGATTTCCATGGCTACAGTGCCCTGCCCTGCGATTACATCAGGGTCGTCGAACGGTGGCACGAAGGTGGCGCCTTCACTGTCGGCCAGGGTCAGGGCGTGCGCCAGGGCATGCGGGAAGCTCTCGCCGTGCAACACCACATGCCCGCCGCGCGAACGCACCCCTTCCACCTTCAACGATGGCGTGGTGGTCGGCATGACGATGGTGGCCTTCATGCCCAGGTGCGACGCAGCCATCGCCACGCCCTGGGCATGGTTGCCCGCCGATGCGGTAATCACCCCACGCTCGCGCTGCACGCTGCTCAGGCGTGACAGACGGGTGTAGGCACCGCGGATCTTGAACGAGAAGGTCGGCTGCAGGTCTTCGCGCTTGAGCAATACCTGGTTGCCCAGGCTGGCAGACAATGCCGGGGCTGCCTGCAGCGGGGTTTCGATGGCCAGGTCGTACACCGGGGCGGCAAGAATCCGCCGCACCTGCTCCGACAGCAGTTGCTGGGGGGTAACGGTGGTACGGGGGGTAACGCTGAAGCTGGTCGTCGATGACTCCTTGGCTGTTTCACGTTGCCCAGGAGTCAGAGAGAAGAAACCCGCCTCCAGGGCGGGTTCAGTGCACGTACGCGCTAGCCCGCCAAACTGATAATGGCGGTAATAATAATGGCGTTCACATGCGGGAATGTATTCATGGGTCAGGAACTTAGCCTGCCGCGTGCAGGTAAGTCAACACTTGGCCTGCTGCGCCGACAACGGTACATCGAACACTTTGTCGAAGCCCCACTGAAAGACAAACGCGTAAACGAAGAAGAACACGAACAACGCCAGGTTGGTCAGCAACGCTGCCCACAGGCTTACACCCAGCCAGTACGCCACCAGCGGCAGCAGGATCAGCACCAGCCCCCCCTCGAAACCCAAGGCATGCAGCATGCGCCGGGCAAAGGTGCGCTCACGCTTGTGCTGGCGCGCCTCCCAGCGTTCGAAGGCCCAGTTGTAGGCCATGTTCCAGCTCATCGCGATGCCCGACATCAGCACCGACAGCACGGTCGACTGCGCCATGCCGGCGGCAAACGCCAGCTCCAGCGCGGGCGCCACGCAGGCGACAGCGATGGCTTCGTAGAGGATGGCCTGGACGATCTTGCGTGCCTTGCCTTGCATGTTCAACTCCCGGGGTAAACGACCTGTAAAGCTACAAGAACTGGCCCTTAAGAAAAAGCCTGAAATTTGCACAACCCGCGTGTTCGCGGGCGGCATATCACCCCGCAGGCAAGCGAATCCGAAACTGCGCCCCACCCAGCGGCGACTGCGCCACGGTCAAGGTGCCACCCTGCCCTTCGATGGCCCGCCGGCTGATCGCCAGGCCCAGGCCAAACCCGCCGGTATTGCGGTCACGGCTGCGGTCCAGCCGGTAGAACGGCTGGAAAATCCGCTCCCGCTCCTCCACCGGAATGCCGATCCCGTCGTCTTCCACCGTCAACAGGCAGGCGCCATCCCCTTCCAGGCGCAAGCGCAGCAACAGGCTTTCGTCGCAATAGCGCATGGCATTGCGCACCAGGTTCTGCACTGCCCGTGCAGTCAGGCGAGGATCAAGCACAAAACGTGGCAGGCTGCCCTCTGCCTGCACTTCCCATGTGATGCCACGGCTGTCGAGCTCCTCGGCAAAGCCGCCGAGGACACTGTCGACCAGCTCCAGCAGCGACACCTCGACCCGCTCGCGGGCCTGGTCAGCGTTGTACAGCCGGCTGTAGGACAGCAACTCCAGTACCAGTTCATCCAGCTCGCGCACATGCCCGACCAGTTCCAGCAAGCGCTTGCGGCTGGTCGCCGGCACCTCGTCGAACAGCAGCACCAGGCCGAAATCCAGACGGGTCAGCGGCGTACGCAACTCGTGCGACACCGCATTGAGCAGCTCCCGCTGCTGGTTGACGTGGCGCTCCAGGTCACTGGCCATGGTGTCGAACACCCCGGCCAGTTCGCCGATGTTGGAGTGTGGCGAGATGTGCGTACGCTCGGCCATCTGCCCCTGGCCCAGCCGCCGGGCCGTCTCCTTCAAGCGTTCAAGGTCGCGCCAGTGCGGCCATACCCACAGCAGCAGGCAGCCCAGCATGGCCGCGCCGATCAGCACGGTCACACCCCACGACAGCACGTTGATGTCCAGCGGGTCTGGCGGTGAGTGCAGGCGCACCAGCCATTGCTTGTCCAGCGGCGCCAGCACCGTCTCGTAGTAGCCCCATTCAGCGATGCGTACCGCATACAGCCCGTGCTCCAGGCGCGCCTGCTCCTCGTCGCTCAACTCGGCCTGGTCCATGCGCAGCAGTTGCAGCTCCAGCGGGGCGAAATCAGCGGCCAGCTCGTGCGCCACCTCCGGCCACTGCTCGGGCGGGGTCTGGCGGAACTGGCGCACGATCAACGCCTGCACGCCCTTGGCCTGGTCCAGGTTGTAGGCCATGAAGCGGTCACGGAACAGACCGACGATAGTGTCGGGAATGAACAGCAAGGCCCCGGCATACGCGACAATGATGACCAGGTACAACCGCACCAGAATCTTCAGCATGGGCGGTCAGCACTCCCACTCGACACGGCTGAACAGGTAGCCCTTGCCCCACACGGTCTTGATCTTGCGCGCTTCGCCGGCGTTGTCGTCGAACTTGCGGCGCAGCTTGGAAATGGCCACGTCCACCGAACGGTCGGTGCCGTTGAACTCTATACCGCGCAACTGCTGCAGGATGCGGTCGCGGTTTAGCACTTCGCCGGCATTGCGCGCCAGCACTACCAACAGGTTGTACTCACCGCTGGACAGCTCCACCTCGTCGCCGCGCCAGCTGACCGTGCGTTCGGCCAGGTCGATGCGCAGGCCGCCGATGAGGATCAGGTCGTTGTCCAGGCGCGGCTCGTTGACGCTGCTACGGCGCAGGAGGGTGCGCACCCGGGCCAGCAGCACGCGGGGCTCGCAGGGTTTGGTGACGTAATCGTCGGCGCCCATTTCCAGGCCCAGCACCTGGTCGTGGCTGTCGTCGCGGGCGGTCAGCATCAGGATCGGCAGGCTGTGCGATTCCTGGCGCAGCAGGCGGCACAACTGCAGGCCATCGATGCCTGGCAGCATCAGGTCGAGAATGACCAGGTCGGGCTTTTGCCTGCGGTACTCGTCCAGCACATGATCGCCACGGGCGATCACCTGGACGTGGAAGTCGTTGCGTTGCAGGTAGCTGGCGATCAACTCGGACAGGGCACTGTCGTCTTCGACCAGGATAATATTCGGCATAGGCGCTTGGGCATCTGGATGGTGGTAAACCTTGCCGGCCTCTTTGCGGGTACGGATCCCAAGGATTATGGTGACCCTGCAGGAGCGGGTTTACCCGCGAAGAGGCCGGTACAGGAACACTCAGGATATAGAACACTACACCGCGACAGGATTGTTCTTCACACTTTTTCACACTCGCCCTACAGCTATTAACAGCCCCCCGGGCAGCACCTGCCGTAGCATACGCCGGGTCATCAACGGAAGATCCGTATGCCTACTATGTTCCCCCCTCGCCTGCGCCCGGTGGCGCTTCTGGCGTTTCTGAGCCTGTCCCTGGCCGGCTGCGGCGACAGCGCCGAGCAAGACGAACAGGCCCCCACCCCGCAAGTGCGGGTGGAAACCCTGCAACTGCAGCCCCTGGCGATCAGCAGCGAACTCAGCGGCCGTATCCTGGCACCGCGCACTGCCGAAGTGCGCGCCCGGGTGGCCGGCGTGGTGCTCAAGCGGGTGTACCGTGAAGGCAGCGACGTCAAGCGCGGCGATGTGCTGTTCCTGATCGACCCGGCGCCGTTCAAGGCCGACCACGATAGCGCCAGGGCTACCCTGGCCAAAGCCCAGGCCACCCTGTACCAGGCACGCCTGCAAGAGCAGCGCTACCGCGAGCTGGTCGATGACAAGGCCGTCAGCCGCCAGGAATACGACAACGCCAAAGCCAGCTTCCTGCAAGCGGACGCCGAGGTGGCCGAAGCCAAGGCGGCGCTGGAGCGCGCCCGCCTTAACCTCGGCTACGCCACCGTGACGGCGCCGATTTCCGGCCGTATCGGGCGTGCCCAGGTCACCGAGGGTGCGTTGGTCGGGCAGAACGAGACCACGCCGCTGGCGACCATCCAGCAGCTCGACCCGATCCATGCCGATGTCACCCAGTCGACCCGCGAGCTCAACGCCCTGCGCCGCGCCCTGCGTGCTGGCGAGCTGCAGCAGGTGGGCGACGGCCAGGCCCGCGCCACGCTCATCCAGGACGACGGCAGCGCCTACCCGCTGCCGGGCAAGCTGCTGTTCTCCGACATCAGTGTCGACCCCAGCACCAACCAGATCACCCTGCGCAGCGAGTTCCCCAACCCGGACCTCGACCTGCTGCCCGGCAGCTACGTACGCGTGCGCCTGGAGCAAGCGGTGCAGCCCAAGGGCCTGAGCGTGCCGCAACGCGCCATCCTGCGTGACAGCGCCGGCGTACCCAAGGTGCTGGTGGTCGACCAGCAGGCCCGGGTCAGCGACCGCCAGGTGGTACTGGGCAGCGCCCAGGGCGACCGCTGGATCGTCAGCGAAGGCCTGGCCGCCGGCGAGCGGGTGGTGGTAGAGGGCCTGCAACACGTCAAGGCCGGTGACCAGGTGCAGGTCGACAACGCATCGGCCGCGCCGCCCATCGCACAGCACACCGGCCAGTGAGGGCCTGATTCATGCCGCAATTCTTCATCGACCGCCCGGTGTTCGCCTGGGTGGTGGCACTGTTCATCCTGCTGGCCGGTGCGCTGGCCATCCCGCAACTGCCGGTGGCCCAGTACCCCAATGTGGCACCCCCGCAGGTGGAAATCTACGCCGTGTACCCGGGCGCCTCGGCGGCGACCATGGACGAAAGCGTGGTCAGCCTGATCGAGCAGGAGCTCAACGGCGCCGACAACCTGCTGTATTTCGAGTCGCAGAGCAGCCTGGGCAGCGCCACCATCACCGCCACCTTCGAGCCGGGCACCAACCCCGACCTGGCCCAGGTCGATGTGCAAAACCGCCTGAAAGTGGTCGAGTCACGCCTGCCCCGCCCGGTTACCCAACAGGGCCTGCAGGTGGAAAAGGTCTCCACCGGCTTCCTGCTGCTGGCCACCCTCACCTCCGAGGACGGCAAACTGGATGAAACCGCGCTGTCGGACATCCTCGCGCGCAACGTGATGAACGAAATCCGCCGCCTCAAGGGCGTCGGCAAAGCGCAGCTGTATGGCTCGGAACGGGCCATGCGCATCTGGATCGACCCGCGCAAGCTGATCGGTTTCCACCTCACGCCCAACGACGTGGCCGAAGCCATCGCCGCGCAGAACGCCCAGGTCGCCCCCGGCAGCATTGGCGACCTGCCCAGCCGCGACACCCAGGAAATTACCGCCAACGTAGTGGTCAAGGGCCAGCTGAGCAGCCCCGAAGAGTTCGCCGCCATCGTCCTGCGCGCCAACCCGGACGGTTCCACCGTAACCATCGGTGATGTCGCGCGGGTCGAGATCGGTGCCCAGGAATACCAGTACGGCACCCGCCTGAACGGCAAGCCGGCCACCGCCTTCAGCGTACAGCTGTCGCCGGGGGCCAACGCCATGGAAACCGCCAGCCTGGTGCGGGCGAAGATGCAGGACCTGGCGCGTTACTTCCCGGAAGGCGTCAAGTACGACATCCCCTACGACACCTCGCCGTTCGTGAAAGTGTCCATCGAGCAGGTCATCAATACCCTGTTCGAAGCCATGCTGCTGGTATTTGCGGTAATGTTCCTGTTCCTGCAGAACCTGCGCTATACGCTGATCCCGACCCTGGTAGTGCCGGTGGCGCTGATGGGCACCTTTGCCGTGATGCTGGCCATGGGCTTTTCGGTCAACGTGTTGACCCTGTTCGGCATGGTGCTGGCCATCGGCATTCTGGTGGACGATGCCATCGTGGTGGTGGAAAACGTCGAGCGGATCATGGCCGAGGAAGGCCTGCCGCCCAAGCAAGCCACGCGCAAGGCCATGGGCCAGATCAGCGGTGCGATTGTCGGCATTACCCTGGTGCTGGTGGCAGTGTTCCTGCCCATGGCCTTCATGCAAGGCTCGGTTGGGGTCATCTACCAACAGTTCTCGGTGTCCATGGCGGTGTCGATCCTGTTTTCGGCATTCCTGGCCCTCAGCCTGACCCCCGCGCTGTGCGCCACCCTGCTCAAGCCGCTGGCCAAGGGCGAGCACCATGAGCGCAAAGGCTTCTTCGGCTGGTTCAACCGCCGCTTCGAGAGGATGAGCAACGGCTACCAGCGCTGGGTCATCCAGGCCCTGAAGCGCAGCGGCCGCTACCTGCTGGTGTACGCGGTGCTGCTGGCGGTGCTGGGCTATGGTTTCAGCCAGCTGCCTACCGCGTTCCTGCCTACCGAAGACCAGGGCTACACCATCACCGACATTCAGCTGCCGCCCGGCGCCAGCCGCATGCGCACCGAGCAGGTGGCCGCGCAGATCGAAGCACACAACGCCGAGGAAGCCGGGGTGGGCAACACCACCTTGATCCTGGGCTTCAGCTTCTCGGGCAGCGGCCAGAACGCCGCCCTGGCGTTCACCACGCTGAAGGACTGGTCCGCGCGTGGCGCCGATGACAGCGCCCAGTCGATTGCCGACCGCGCGACCATGGCCTTCACCCAGCTCAAGGACGCCGTGGCTTACTCGGTGCTGCCGCCGCCAATCGACGGCCTGGGTGAATCGACCGGCTTCGAGTTCCGCCTGCAGGACCGCGGCGGCATGGGCCACGCCGAGCTGATGGCCGCCCGCGATGCACTGCTGGCCAGTGCCGGCAAAAGCAAGCTGCTGACCAACGTGCGCGAAGCCTCGCTGGCGGAGAGCCCGCAGGTGCAGCTGGAGATCGACCGCCGCCAGGCCAACGCCCTGGGCGTGTCGTTTGCCGACATTGGCACAGTGCTGGACGTGGCCGTGGGCTCCAGCTACGTCAACGACTTCCCCAACCAGGGCCGCATGCAGCGGGTGGTGGTGCAGGCCGAAGGTGACCAGCGCAGCCAGGTCGAGGACCTGCTGCAAATCCACGTGCGCAACAACAGCGGCAAGATGGTGCCACTGGGCGCGTTTGTTCAGGCCAAATGGGTCAGCGGCCCGGTGCAACTGACCCGCTACAACGGCTATCCGGCCGTGTCGATTTCCGGCGAGCCGGCGGCGGGCTACAGCTCGGGTGAAGCCATGGCCGAAATCGAGCGCCTGGTGGCGCAGTTGCCAGAAGGCGCTGGGCTGGAGTGGACCGGGCTGTCGCTGCAGGAACGCTTGTCCGGCAGCCAGGCACCGATGCTGATGGCGCTGTCGTTGCTGGTGGTGTTCCTGTGCCTGGCCGCGCTGTACGAAAGCTGGTCGATCCCGACCGCGGTGCTGCTGGTGGTGCCGCTGGGCGTGCTCGGTGCGGTGCTGGCGGTAACCCTGCGCGGCATGCCCAACGACGTGTTCTTCAAGGTTGGCCTGATCACCCTGATCGGTCTGTCGGCGAAAAACGCCATCCTGATCATCGAGTTCGCCAAGAGCCTGGTCGATCAGGGGGTCGATGCCGTCGACGCCGCCGTACAGGCCGCGCGCTTGCGCCTGCGGCCGATCGTGATGACCTCGCTGGCGTTCATCCTCGGCGTGGTGCCACTGGCCATCGCCACCGGCGCCAGCTCGGCCAGCCAGCAGGCGATCGGCACCGGAGTGATCGGCGGCATGCTCAGCGCTACCCTGGCGGTGGTGTTCGTGCCGGTGTTCTTTGTAGTGGTGATGCGCGTTGCGGGCCGTAGCAGATCTGCCAGTGGGCATAGCGAAGCTTCAGCCGTCAGCCAGGTGGAGCGCCCGCACGAGTAGAACCGGTATGTTAATATTGCTGGCATCGGTGGAGGAGCTGAAATGAAAAACACCTGCGATGCCAGCATCAAAAGCCAGGTCCTGGCGCTTGCCAGACAGCATGGTGTAACCAGCCAAAAAGACCATTTCAGCGACCTGGCCATGACGATTACCCGCCTGTCAGGTGACCTGGTCGCCCTGGATGACTTTGAACGTCTGCTGGTTTCACTCAAGAAAAAAGGCGTTATCAGCAAACAAAAGATGCTTGAGCTGGAAGCGCGCTATCTGAGCGAATCATCTCAGCGCGGCAATGGACGACAGATCAGCGCATGATGTTCGATCCGTTCTACGATTTTGAAAGCGCAGGCTACCTGCGTAACGTCTTCAAGCTCAAAGATGCCGCGCAAGTCAAAAGAATGGAACATCTGGCATTTGAAGCCAGCCTCGAAGACGCCATCGCCCTCCTGTCGACCTGCCAGCCCATCACCTACCAGACCCTGCTTGCGCTACATCATCTGTTGTTTTCGGACTTCTATCCGTGGGCCGGCAAGGACCGTACCGAACTGGTGCCCAGGCTGGCGGTTTTCAAGGGAACGGAGAACGACCCTCGGCACACCGCATTCTGCCCCCCGGACCAGATTCAGCATTGGGCCGCCCATGCGTTGAAATTGGGACAGGATCAGCAGTGGCTCCGGCAGCATCCTGGCGAGGTGTTGGGTTTGCTGGCAGATGCGCACCCTTTCCTGGATGGAAACGGCCGCACGATACTACTGGTTTTCATGGAGCTGTGTCATCGCGCCGGCTTCGCCATCGACTGGTCGCGTACCAGCAAGGACGACTACCTTGCAGCGTTGAGCGCTGAAATCAACCAACCGTCGAAAGGCCATCTTGATCGGTACCTGCAGCCTTTTCTGGTCGATGTTTCACACAGAACGCAATGGCCAGAACTGATTGGCGCGATCCAGGGGCCGGATAGCCTGGATAAAGAGAACATCAGGTACGAAAGCCTGGATGACCCGGAGGTGCAGCAATTGTATCGCGGCTATCGCTCGCTCCCCGCTTGCTCCATGTTGATTCTTGCCGGCGGTCGCGGGCAGCGCATGGGCGGGCGTGACAAGGGGCTGATCGAGTGGCAGGGCGCGCCGCTGGTGGCGCATGTGCAGCGGGTAGTGCGGCCACTCAGCGATGATCTGGTGATTTCCTGCAACCGCAACCAGGATGCCTATCGGGCGTATGCCGACCAGTTGGTGGGCGATGCAGAGGCGGATTATCCAGGGCCGTTGGCGGGGGTAATTGCCGGGCTGAAGGTGGCGCGACAGGAATGGGTGGTGCTGCTGGCCTGTGATGCACCGCTGGTTGATCGCGGGTTGATCAACGATCTGCGGCGGCTGGCCGTGGCGAACGACGGCGCGGCGATGGTGCGCCAGGGCGGTTACTGGCAGCCGATGTTCAGCGTGCTGCCGCGCCGGGTGTTGCCGGTGCTGGAGCAGGCTTGGGCGAGCGGTGAAAGGAGTTTGCAAAAAGCCTTGCTGCGCGAACCGGTCCACGGACTGGAGTGTGCTGAGGGGGATCGGCGGTTGAGCAATTTCAACAGCCCGGAGCTGCTGCAAGGCTGAAGTCATCTGTTGCCTGTACCGCCCTATTCGCGGGTGAACCCGCTCCCACAGGGCTTCTCAAGACCCGCGAAGAGGGCGGTGCAGGCCATACATCAGCTGGCAGCCAACTCCTCGACACTGATCTCACGCATACGAAACTTCTGCACCTTGCCGGTCACCGTCATCGGAAATTCATCGACAAAGCGGAAATACCGCGGCACCTTGAAATGCGCTATCCGCGCCTTCGCCCATTCGCGCAGCTCCTGCGCACTGGCCGCATGCCCCGGGTGCAGCCGCACCCAGGCCACGATCTCTTCCCCGTACTTGCTGCACGGCACACCAATCACCTGCACATCGGCCACCGCCGGGTGGGTGAAGAAGAACTCTTCCAGCTCGCGCGGGTAGATGTTCTCGCCGCCGCGAATGATCATGTCCTTGCTGCGCCCGACAATACGCACATAGCCCTGCTCGTCCATTACCGCCAGATCGCCGGTGTGCATCCAGCCGTCGCCATCGATGCTTTCGGCAGTCGCCTTGGGGTTGTTCCAATACCCCAGCATCACGCTATAGCCGCGGGTGCACAGTTCGCCGATCTCGCCACGTGGCACGGTATTGCCATCGGCATCGACGACCTTGTTCTCCAGCTGCGGCTGAGTGCGCCCAACGCTGGTCACACGTCGCTCCAGGTCGTCGGTGGCCCCGGTCTGCAGCGATACCGGGCTGGTCTCGGTCATGCCGTAGGCGATCTGCACTTCGGCCATGTGCATCTCGCCGATCACCCGGCGCATCACCTCGATCGGGCAGGTGGCGCCGGCCATGATCCCGGTGCGCAGGCTAGACAGGTCGAACTCACCCCGTTGCGGGTGATCCAGTTCGGCGATGAACATGGTCGGCACGCCATACAACGCAGTGGCCTTTTCTTCGGCCACCGCGCGCAATGTCGCCAGCGGGTCGAAGGCATCATTGGGGTAGATCAGGGTGCTGCCGTGGGTCATGCAGCCCAGGTTGGCCATGACCATGCCGAAGCAGTGGTACAGCGGCACCGGCACCACCAGCCGGTCGTGTTCGGTCAGCCCGAGGCTTTCACCCACCATGTAGCCGTTGTTGAGGATGTTGCTGTGGCTGAGTGTGGCGCCCTTGGGGAAGCCCGTGGTGCCCGAGGTGTACTGGATATTGATCGGGTCGTCGCAGCGCAGTTGCGCCTGGCGCTCGACCAGGGCTTCGCGGCTTACCGCCCCGGCGCGCGTCTGCAGGGCATGCCAGGCGAGGAAGCCCGAGGGTGGCGCGGCGGCGAGGCTGACCACACCACGCAGTTCGGGAAAACGTTCGCAATTCAACGCGCCTGGTTGGCCGTTTGCCAGGCCGGGGACCAGGCCCAGCAGCATGGCGTGGTAGTCAGAGCTCTTGAACGCGTCGGCACAGATCACCCAGCGGCAAGCGGACTGGCCGAGGGCGTAGTCCAGCTCGCTGGAGCGGTAGGCCGGGTTGATATTGACCAGAATCGCCCCGACCTTGGCGCTGGCGAACTGGGTGATGCACCATTCGGCGCAGTTGGGGGCCCAGATGCCGAGGCGATCGCCCGGTTGCACGCCCAGGGCGATCAGTGCGCGGGCGTGCTGGTCGACGGCTTCGGCCAGTTGCTGCCAGGTGTAGCGCAGGCCTTGGTGCCTGACAACGAGGGCCTCGCGGTCCGGGAAGCGGGCGACCGTGGTGTCGAAGGCGTCGCCGATGCACTGGGTCAGCAGGGTTTTGTCCTGGTTGCCCTGGGAGTAGCTTGGCTGGGGCATGGGGATTCTCTTGTTGTTTTGTGTTGCCTGCACCGGCCCTATCGCCGGCAAGCCAGCTCCCACAGGGACTGCACAGCTCTCAGCGATTGTGAAAGCCATGTGGGAGCGGGCGCGCCCGCGAAGAAGCCAGCACCGGTTCAGCGGATGAACACCTGCGGCGTAGTGGTGGACATGTCGCCCCCCGGCAACTTGATGTTCTTCACCTTCTCCAGCGTATCCGGGTTGAACACCGCCAGGTCGTTGAACGTGCCGCCCAGGTACAGCTTGTCGCCCTTCTTGTCGAAGGTGACGCAGTAGTAGGTGTGCTCCAGATTAGCCGCCTTGATCAACTTGCGCTGCTTGATGTCGTACTTGGCCAGGCGGTTGAGTACGCCGTAGATCTGGTTCGGGTCCTTGGGCGAGCGCAGGCCGGTGAAGTACAGCTCGGTCAGGTCGGCAAACTCCTGGGTATGGGTTTTTCCGGTCTTCAGGTCGACGCTCAGGTAGCCGTACAACAATTCGGCCTCGTTCGGGTCCTGTTTGTCATCCTTGAATTTGGCAATGGTGTACAACATCGAGAACTCGTGGCGCGGGTTCTGGTGTGGCCAGAAGTACAGCACGTCCGGGGCGCTGTAGCCCTTGCGGTTCCAGTTGCGCAGCGGCAAGGCCACCGTGTACTTGCCGGTTTTGACGTCCATCTTGTAGATGTCCGGCCCGGCGGCGTACAGGCTGCCATCGTCGGCAGTGCGCATCAGGTACACCTGGCGCGGCATGGGGAAGGTGCGTACCGGTTTGGCGCCAAGGCCATCGGCAGTGCTGAACACCTCCAGGCGCGGTGGTTTGACAACATAGTGGTCGTTCAGGCGCTGGGTCGGGTTGACCGTGGCGTACACTTCCTTGCCATCGGGGCTGACGGCGAACGAGTACATCGACTTGCCGACCTCGCCCGGCACGCTGGACAGGTTGGCGTGGAAGGTGTTCTTGCAGGTATCCAGGTCGATGCCGTAGATGTCGCCGTAGTGGTTGTTGAGCACGTAGGCGGTGCGGTTGTCCGGCGCCATCATGGCAGTGCCGGGGCCGAACTTGTCGGGCATCTGGCAGCTTTTGTACACCGTGTCACTGGCCACATCGACCACGTGCAGGTTGTTCGGGTAGTTGGTCACGATCATGTATTCGTGGCCAGCCTTCAGCGCCGGCCCGTTGTCGTCGGCCTGTACCAGCCCGGCGCAGGCCGTGGCAGCGATGGTGAGCGCGAGTTGCGCGCAGCGTCCAGCTTTCATGCGGTTTCCCCTTGTCATTCTTGTCGGGCCGGTCACTTGTCTTTCGGGAACACGGTGCCGAGGTTGCGCCAGTCATCCGCCGAGTTGGTCGCCTGGGCGTTCCAGTCCTGGTAGGTGCTCATCATGTCCGGCACCTGGGCCGGCCACCAGCAAGGGTCGGAGCAGCCATACAGGTCGGCTTCCATCGGCTGGCACAGCGAGCTCACACCACCAAATGCGTCCACCTCCCAGCCCGGGTCGGTGGTGGCCGTGCAGCCGGCCACCGCGCTCATGGCCATTACTTCTTCGACGCGGTCTTCGGCGGCGGCCTGCTCAAGGATGCGCGCCTTGTTGTTGAGGGGCTTCAAGTGCTTCATGTCAGTGCGCCTTCCGCGGGGTGATATAGCGGTCGATGAAGGCCGGGTTGGCGGCCATGATGCGGCTGTAGACTTCAATGCCGAAGTCGACCCAGTCGCGCATCAGTTCGCAGTAGTGGTAGGTCGGGTGCTGCGGGTCGCCGTAGCGCGCGTAGCTTTCGTGGTAGCAGCCGCCGGAACACAGGTTGCGGATACGGCAGCTCTCGCAGCCGGTGTTGCTGCGGTCCAGGCGCTGCGACAGAAAGTCGTTGAGCTGCGCCTGCTTCACGCCCTGGTGCACGTTGCCGAAGGTGGGCAGGCTGGAGCCGGTGAAGCGATGGCACAGGTTCAGCTCGCCCTCGTGGTCCACCGCCAGCATCTTCAGCCCGGCGCCGCACGGCAGGGCTTTCTTGTGGCCTTCATGGATGTCGGTGATCAGCTGGTGCAGGTTGGAGAAGCCAATATTGCGGTGCTCCAGCGCCGCCTCCAGGTAGCGCCGGCCCAGGGCTTTCATGTTGGCGAACACCTGCACCAGCTCTTCGCCGGTGAGGTTGAAGTTGGCCATGTCGCCGGAGGTGACCGGGGCAAAGCCGACTTCAGCAAAGCCCAGTTCGTTGAACAGGTGGTTCCAGATGGTTTCGACATCGGTGATGCCACGGGTCAGGGTTACCCGCGCGCCGACCGGGCGGCTGGTGTAGCGCGACAGCAGCAGTTCGGCCTTGCGCCGCACCACATCATAGGTGCCCTGCCCGCCGACGGTAATGCGGTTGCGGTCGTGCACGGTCTTGGGGCCGTCGATGCTGATCGACAGGCCAAAGCGGTGGGCGTTGAGCCAGTCGATGACCTCTTCGTTAAGCAAGGTGGCGTTGGTGGTCATGATGAACTCCACCTGCTTGCCGGCTTCGGCGAACCGCCGTTCGCAATAGGCGACCATGTGCTCGATCAGCGGCCGGTTGGACAGCGGCTCGCCCCCGAAGAACACCACGCTGTAGCGTTGCTCGTCGGGCGACTCCTTGAGCAGCATCTCCACCGAGGCCTCGGCGGTGTCGGTGCTCATCTTCTTGCCGGCGGACGGCTTGTCCAGGTCTTCCTTGTAGCAATAGGTGCAGCTGAGGTTGCAGCCAGTGTTGACGTTGAGCACCACGGTGTTCAAGGCGGTGCGCTCGACCTGCTTGAGGGCGATTTCGGGGGTCAGCGGCGAGCCGTCGCTGACCAGCTCCAGCGCGATCAGCTCGCGCAGGGTGTCCTGGATATCGTCACCGGCAAACTGCTGGCCAAGGCGCTGCATCAGCTCCTCGGCCGAGCAGCCTTGCTGGCGCAGGGAATCGATGATGCCGCCGGTTACCGCATCGGCGGTGAACAGCGAACTGCTAGGAATATGAAACAGCATGCGGTCGGCGTCGACCTGCACTTCGTGCAGGTTGCGTTCGACAAGGTTCAGTAGTGCGCCCATGGCGACCTCCCGGTAATCGATGCGTGGGAAAACCGTTACGTGCTGCCGTCATGGCAGCGGTGGGTTGTTCCAGCGCTGAACGGTGACGATCATGTGCCCTTCGCCCGTCTGGCCGCCGTCGGCCAGCGTGGCGATGACCTTCAGGTTGCCAGCGTTGTTGGTCATCATCTTGCGCTCAGGGTTGGGGCCGGCACCGCCTGGCACGAACACGCCATCGGCCTGCATCTGCCCGGCAAACTTGACGTCCTGATCCTCGACGGCACGCTCGTTGAACGGCTCGACCTTCCAGCTGGCCGGCAGGTAGCCGATGCGCAGCGGCTGGCCATCAGCATCCTTGCCCCACGCTTCGGCTTCGAAACGGCCTTGCACCTTCGGCACCGAAGCGCCGTTTTCGCCGATACGGGCGATGGAGAACGCCGGCACCACCTTCACTTCATCGACCTTGTCGTACACCGCCAGGTTGACGCCCTTGAGTGCGCCCACCGCGACTTCGCGCTGGCCGGGCCTGGCATCCGCCGCGGCGCGGGCCTTGACCCGTACCAGGGTTGCGGTCTGCTCCAGCACCTCGGTCACCTCGACCCCGGCGCCCAGGTCCGGCTTGCCCGACAAGCCACTGCCAACCAGGCTGATTTCGCTTTCGCCCCCGGCCTTGATGAACGCAGGCTGCACCGCCAGCAGGCGCGCCTTGCCTTCTTTGACTGCAATGAAGTCCAGCCCGCGCTCATCGTGCTCGGCCTCGAACATGCGGCCTTTCATTTCGCCGTCCAGCGCAGCGAACACCTGACGCAGGTTGGCATCGCCAACCTTGACGTTGCCGCGCCATTCATAACCGTTGTAGAGGATTGCCGAGCCGCTGCCGTTGAACGGCGTGCCATCGGCGTACGCGCCCTTGACCTCGACCTTGAAGGTATCGCCCTCCTCGGCCGAGACGCTCATCACCCCGTGCACATCGCCCTTGGCCAGCATGTGGCCGCTGAATGCCCACTGCCCCGGCAGCGCGTCGGCCTTGGGCCGCGCCTTCTGCCATTCGGCCCATGCAGGGTTATCCAGCGGGTAGCGCTTGGCCAGTTCAGGTACCACTTGTTGCAGGGCGATGGGCAACCAGTCGCGGTCGCGCGCCTGGGCCTGGTATTCAAGAGACGGCCATTGGCCGAGGTGGAAGTTGACCAGGTGCTCCCATTCCTTGGCCGGGCGCCGTTGCAAGGCGACGCGGGCACCGGAGTGGCAACGGCCGCAGGTTTCGCTGAGCTGGGTGTCGAAGTGCTCGACGGTATTGAGCCGGCGCTCCATGGCGTAGCGCACGCCATCGGTCTCGCTGGGCGCCAGGCCCTGCTTGTCGGCCAGGTACTTGACCAGGGTGCGACGGTCGTCGTCGCTGATCTGCAGGCCATGCATCACCTGCATCCGGGCAATACTCATCAGCCAGCCTTCCGGCGTTTTGCGCTGGTGGCTGATACGGCTGTAGGTATCGTTACCTTCGGGGATATGGCACCCCATGCACTTGTTCTGCAACAGGCTCGGGCCCTGCTCGGCCGCCATGGCCTGGGTGCTCAGCAGCGCGGCGGCGACCAGCGCCAGTTTACCCGCATGCCGCCGGAGTCGAGTCGTCTTCAAGGTCAGACCTCCACGGTTGTTGTTCTTATCGTTTTTCGCACGCTTTGGTACAGCAGGTGTGCATGTGACGGTTGTGATACAGGAAGTGTGCCAGGAGATGCAAAACCGTTTTCTTTCAACCTTTTAGCCGGTTTTAAGGGCTTTACTCCCAGCTGGGATAGCCAAATGCAGCGTGCCATTTCGCGACAGGGTGTTTCATCCTGAGACAGGGCCTGCTGCGCAGGCCAATCGCCGGCAAGCCAGCTCCCACAGATTAACCACTGCCTTGAAGACCTGTGCTGTACCTGTGCGAGCTGGCTTGCCGGCGATCGGGCCTTGAGGCCACTGTTTCACAACCGTCTCACACCGTCTCAATGTGCAACAGCGCACACCTGCAACGACAACCTTGCAACTCGGCAAACCCCAACCCCTTCAACGCTTTGCGGCCATCTGCGCAGCTTGGCACGGCCATTGCGCCAGTGCCCGTCACATCCAATGACAAGAGGCACCGCCCCCATGCTTTCCGAACTGCCCATCCTGCCCGCCACCCGCGCCTTCCTGGAACGCAAGCTGAAAATGCGCATTGGCGCCGACTGGCAGGACGCCGCCAATGGCCGCACCCTGTCGTTCCGCAACCCGGCCACCGGCGAAGTACTGGGCGAAGTGCCCGCGGCCGAGGCCGAAGATGTCGACCGCGCGGTCCGCGCGGCGCGCCAGGCCTTCGATGATTCGCCCTGGAGCCGCCTGCGCCCGCGCGAGCGGCAGAACCTGCTGTGGCGCCTGGCCGACCTGATGGAGCGCGATGCCCGCCAGCTGGCCGAACTGGAATGCCTGAACAACGGCAAGAGCGCCGCCGTGGCCCAGGTAATGGACGTGCAACTGGCCATCGACTTCTTGCGCTACATGGCCGGCTGGGCCACCAAGATCGAGGGTAGCACCGTCGAAGCCTCGATGCCGTTGATGCCCAACGACCAGTTCCACGGTTTCATCCGCCGCGAGGCAGTGGGCGTGGTCGGTGCCATCGTCGCCTGGAACTTCCCGCTGCTGCTGGCCTGCTGGAAGCTCGGGCCGGCGCTTGCCACCGGCTGCACCGTGGTGCTCAAGCCCGCCGACGAAACACCGCTGAGCGTGCTGAAGCTGGCGGAACTGGTAGACGAGGCCGGCTACCCGGCCGGTGTATTCAATGTGATCACCGGCACCGGCCTGAATGCCGGCGCCGCGCTCAGCCGCCACCCCGGGGTGGACAAGCTCACCTTCACCGGCTCCACCGAAGTCGGCAAGCTGATCGGCAAGGCGGCCATGGACAATATGACCCGCGTGACCCTGGAACTGGGCGGCAAGTCGCCGACCATCGTCATGCCCGACGCCAACCTGCAGGAAGCCGCTGCCGGTGCGGCCACGGCGATTTTCTTCAACCAGGGCCAGGTGTGCTGCGCGGGCTCGCGGCTGTATGTGCACCGCAAGCACTTCGACAACGTGGTGGCCGACATCGCCGGCATCGCCAACGGCATGAAGCTGGGCAGCGGGCTGGACCCGGCGGTGCAGATGGGCCCATTGATTTCGGCCAAACAGCAGGACCGCGTCACCGGCTACATCGAACTGGGCCGCGAACTGGGTGCGACCATTGCCTGTGGCGGTGAAAGCTTCGGGCCGGGTTACTTCGTCAAACCGACGGTGATCGTCGATGTCGACCAGCGCCACCGCCTGGTGCAGGAAGAAATCTTCGGGCCGGTGCTGGTGGCGATGCCGTTCGATGACCTCGACGAAGTGATCGGCATGGCCAACGACAACCCCTACGGCCTGGGCGCGAGCATCTGGTCCAACGACCTGGCGGCTGTGCACAGGATGATCCCGCGTATCAAGTCCGGCTCGGTGTGGGTCAACTGCCACAGCGCGCTGGACCCGGCGCTGCCGTTTGGCGGCTACAAGATGTCTGGCGTTGGTCGCGAGATGGGCGCTGCGGCCATCGAGCACTACACCGAGCTCAAGTCGGTGTTGATCAAGCTCTGATCATTTTCCTGTACCGGCCCCTTCGCAGCGCAAGGCTGCTCCTACGGTCGCGCAGTCCTTGCAGGAGCAGCCTTGTGCTGCGAAGGGGCCGGTACAGGCACTACAAAAACAACAATAAAAAACCATGGAGCAAACCCATGAGGCACACACTCGCCTGCACATTGGCCCTGCTGCTAGCCGCCCCCGCCAGCCAAGCCTACGAGCTGTACAACCACAACGGCACCACCCTCAACGCCGAACTCGAAGCCCTGTTGGGTGTTTTCCACAGCGACGAAAGCTTCAACCAGGCCGGCAACCGCCAGCCGGGCAGCAGCGCCTGGCAGGAGGGCTACGCGAAATACGGACTCAGCGGCAGCCAGGCCCTGGCCGATAGCGGCGCGCTCTATGGCGCCTTCAACCTGCTCAGCTCCGCCACCTGGGGCGATGGTGATGCCGCCGGGCTGACCCTGGGCGACGAGCGCCGTACCGCCATCGAAGACCTGTACCTGGGCTGGCGCTCGGCCAACCTGTTCCCGGCACTGGGCGAAGACGGCGTGGACATTTCGGCTGGCCGCCAGGTGGTCACCCTGGGCGACGGCTTCCTGATCCAGGGTGACCCGGTCAACCTCGGCAAGGTCGACCTGGGTGCCAACTTCGACCGCGGTGGCGCCTACTACCTGGCCGCACGCAAGGCCTTCGACCGCACCGCCGTACTGCGCCTGGGCGGCAAGCAGGGCTGGCGCGGCGACCTGATGTGGCTGAAGTCCGACAACCATTATCAGGCCGATACCTCAATGGCAGTGGCCAACCTGGAGCATGTCGGCGACAACGGCACCGTAGGCCTCAGCTGGATCCGCGGGCTCGACGTGGACCAGCGCTATGCGCAGCTGCTGGGCCTGGAACACCGCGACGGCATGGACACCGCCAGCCTGCGCGGGCGCGGCAACCTCGGTGTGAAGGACCTGGAGCTGGCCGCCGAGTACGTCACTCAGGACAAGACAGGCGGGCGCGAGAACGCCTGGTACCTGGAAGGCAACTGGACCTTCTCCGAACTGCCCTGGACCCCCACCGCCACCTACCGCTACAGCCGTTTCTCGGAAGGCTTCGACCCGTTGTTCTATGGCCTGAGCCGTGGCTACGGCACCTGGTTCCAGGGCGAAGTGGCAGCCAACTATGCCGGGCCGTTCAACAAGAACAGCCAGGTGCACCACGTGGCGCTGAAGGGCAAGCCACGGGACAACCTGACAGTGGGCGCGCTGTATTTCGACTTCGATACCCTGGACACCGACCAGGGCAACCTCGGCGGGCGGGAGCTGGACCTGTATGTGGAATGGATGGTCAACGACCACCTGCTGATCAGCCCGGTGGTCGGGTTCTACAAGCCGGAGCGTAGTGCTGCGACTGGTGGTACGCAGCTGGGCGGGCGGGATACCGGGACCTATATGCAGTTGATTGTCGGGACCTTCTTCTGATTTGAGATCCAGGGGCTGCTTTGCAGCCATCGCCGGCAAGCCAGCTCCCACAGGTACAGCGCAAATTCTGGGTTTTGTGCAGTACCTGTGGGAGCTGGCTTGCCGGCGATGGGCGAGGGTGTCAGAAATTTTGTGTTCGGGCATAACATGAGTAAGAGGTGCATGTATGCCAACCAAAAAAAAACCGCTCCGAGAGTTACCAAAGGTTCCGAAAGAGCTGCTGGAACAGTTTTCCGCTGTTCCGCTGATGACCGCAGAAGCCATCGAAGAAGCCTCTGCGGCATTCAAGAAGGCGCTGATAGAGCGAGCCTTGAATGCCGAACTGGGTCATCATCTGGGCTATCCACCGGGCGCGCAGCGCCCGGTGGATGAAACCAACCAGCGAAATGGGAAGAGCGGCAAAACGGTACTCACTGGTGATGGCCCGCTAAGGCTGGATATCCCTCGTGACCGGGATGGCAGCTTTTCGCCCATTTTGATCCCCAAACATGAGCGCCGTTACACCGGTTTTGACGACAAGATCATCGCCATGTATGCCCGCGGTATGACGGTCAGAGAAATCCGTGCCTTTCTCTCCGAGCAGTATGGAACAGAGGTCTCGCCCGACTTCATCAGTTCCGTGACCGACGAGGTCATGGAGGAGATTGGCGCGTGGCAACAGCGGCCTCTGGAGCCGATGTATCCGGTCATTTTCTTTGATGCTCTGCGGGTCAAAATTCGCGAAGAAGGCTTGGTTCGCAATAAAGCGATCTACTTGGCACTGGGCGTTTTGCCAGATGGAACGCGCGATATTCTTGGCATCTGGATTGAGAACACCGAAGGTGCGAAGTTCTGGATGAAGGTATTCAATGACCTCAGGACGCGCGGCGTCGAGGATGTGCTGATTGCCGTAACCGACGGCCTCAAAGGCATGCCGGAAGCGCTCAGTGCAGTATTTCCGGAGACGACACTGCAGACCTGCATCGTCCACCTGATCCGCAACAGCCTCGCTTATGCGGCCTGGGACAAGCGTCGAGCCTTGGCCAAGGCTCTCAAACCGATCTATCAGGCCATCAACGCCCAGGCGGCTGAACAGGCACTGGATGAGTTTGAAAGCGGGCCTTGGGGCACGCAATATCCAACAGTGGTGACTGCCTGGCGACGGGCGTGGGATCGAGTGATTCCGTTCTTTGCTTTCCCACCGGCCATCCGGAAGGTGATCTACACCACCAACGCCATCGAGAGTATCAACGCTCAGCTACGCAAGATCATCAAAACCCGCGGTCACTTCCCGAACGACGACGCGGCGACCAAACTGATCTGGCTGGGGCTGCGCAACATCACAGCGAACTGGGGGGCAGCGGCGCATGACTGGAAAAGTGCGATGAATCAATTTGCGATTCTGTACGGAGATCGGTTCATCAGGCCAACCTGGTGAAATCAAGGCCTGCCGGGCGGCAGGCCGTTACCGGCCCGCACACAAAAAACCTGACACTCCCCGATGGGCCGCAAAGCGGCCCCGGCGATATCAAGCCAACCCCTGCTCCAACACCCACCGCCGCACCATGACCTGCTGTTCAACCGCCAGCCCTGACAACACTGCCTCGACTGGCCGGCCACTGCGTATTTCCCGCACCACCGGCGCCAACTCCACCCCCTGCAGATGCCACACCCCCAACGGCTGGTCCGCCGTCACCACCACCTCGGCCGCATCCACCAGCCCATCACGCAGTACAGGCCGTCGCTCAACCCGAACTGCCTGCCAATCCGCCGCCAGATGCAATGGCTGCGCATCCGGCCAACCTTGGCGCTGCCCCCAGAATGCCTGCCCTGCCCACCCCTGCTCCTGCGTGTAGAAATCCCGGCCAATGCGAGCAAAGCGCAAGAACAGCTGCTCGACCCGTTGCTGGTGAAACTGCTGCGCCAATGCAGCTCGCTCGGGCTTGCGCAGCAAGGTGTTGATCACCACCGGTGCCTGCAACGCCGAAGACAGCGACTGAAAGATCCCGTTGCCCGACAGCGGGTCAACCGCCATCGCCGCATCGCCCACGCGTATCCAGTCCGGCCCAACACATTCACCGGCAAGAATGGCGGTACTGCTGCGCGCATGCACCTGCGCGGGCAGCAGCGCCTGGGCGTCGAACAGTTCTGCCACCAGCGCGCTGCGGGCACGCCGCGCTGCGCAGTAATCGGCCAACCCGGCTTTGCCCGGCAGCCCGGCGGCATCCAGGGTGACCTGCCAGTAACAGCGGCCATCTTCCAGGCGCGCCATCCACGCCCAGCCATCCTCCAGGCTTTCTACCGCTGACGCCGGCTTGCCCGGAAGACTCTGCCAGCCGCTCAGCAGGCTGACCGTTTCCGGTCCGCGCCGGCGGTCTGCGGCCAGTGGGGCCTGGCGCCCGCGGGCTTCAACCAGGAAATCGGCCGGTAGTACTTGCCCATCATCCAGCCGAACGGAATGGCCGTCCCCGGGCACAACCTCGCGCACCCGGCCTTCGACCACGCTCACTCCCGCACGCAGAAGATCGTCGCGCAGCGCGCGGTCGAAGCGTTGCCGGTCGAGTAGAAACTCCTGGTTCATCTGCAAGTGCTGGCCGTTCCAGTGCACCTGCCGGTTAGCGGGCATCGCCGCCTGGCTCAAGGCGCCACCGAGCCCCGCGTTGCGCAAGCCCTCAAGCACCCGTTGCGATACACCTTCAACTGCAGCGAACCGGCGCCATTCGGAAACGACCGTTACCGCGTACCCCAGGCGCCGCAACCCAATCGCTGTGGCCGCGCCTGCCGGCCCAGCACCCAACACCACAATGCGCGGCTCAGGCATGGCTGGCCCCTCGTCGCTCGGGGCCGATAAATGCTGCGTGATGGCGCAACCAGTCATGAACCTGATGCCGGTCCAGCCCCGGCTGTTCATGCAGCAGGGCTGCAATCCTCCCGCTCACGGCCGCACAACCCAGGCTCGCGCCCGCGCTACCCGCCGCCCCTACGTAGCCACCAAAATCCGCCTGCCGGGTACCCAGCCACGACCATTGCCCAGGTGCGCAACGGGCATCGCCAGTGACACGAATCACCCCCTCATAACTGGCCGGGTACACCGCTGCGCCCTGTGCCGGGCTGGATGCGCACAACAGCACGCCCGCCGCCAGCGCCTCGGCGCAGGCCTGATGCAGCACCGGCCGATCCTGCTGCAACCCCAGGCTCAGGTTGACCAGCGTAGCGCCGGCTTCCACCAGCCACAGCAGCGCGGCCGCCACCTGCAATGCGCTGGTGCTGGCCTGGGCGCCGAACACCTGAGCTACCAGCAGCGGCACCGGGCCGGCCGCACGTTGCAAGCTGGCAAGCACCGCGCTGCCGTGGCCGAGTTGGTCGGGCAGCATCGCGCCTTCACGCAACTGGCCGTCTTCCAGCCAGAAACGCCGGGCATCTATTGCACCATTGGCTTGCTCTGGCGAGCAGCCACTGTCGATAACGCCAATCCGCAGATCAGTGCCCATGCCTGATCACCTCCTGCGGCAGTACCTGCAACTTGCCGTCCGACAAGTGCAGGTGCAGATCCGCATCGGCCAGGGTCGAGGCGCGGTGGCTGATCAAAATGCGCGTGCGGCCGGCGAACAGCTGGTCGATAGCCGCAATCACTTCACGCTCGGTGGACTCGTCGACTGCCGACGTGGCTTCGTCCAGCACCAGGATCGCCGGCGCTTGCAGCACCGCGCGAGCGATGGCGATGCGCTGCTTCTGCCCACCAGACAGTTGCTGGCCACGCTCGCCCAGCAGGCCGTCCAGGCCCAGCGGCAGGCTCTCGACCAGGCTGTCCAGTCGCGCCAGGCGCACCACCCGCTCCAGCTCCGCACGGCTGGCCTCGGGCACGCTGTAGGCCAGGTTCTGCGCCAGGGTGCCGCGGAACAGCACGATGTCCTGGCTGACCACGGCGATACTTCGACGCAGCGCGGCCAGGTCCAGTTCGCGCAGGTCGGTGCCGTCCAGCAGGATGCGCCCTGCGTCAGGGTCGTAGAAGCGCTGCAACAGGTCGATGAGGGTCGACTTGCCCACGCCAGAGGCGCCGCTGATGGCCACCTTCAGCCCCCCCGGCACGCACACCTGCACGTTGTTCAGCACGGCGCCCTGGCGGCCTGCATGGCTAAAGCACAGTGCTTCCAGGCGCAGTTCGCCCGGGCCATCGGGCATGGGTTGCGGGTTGGCCGCCGGGCGCACGGCCACGGCCTCCTGCTTGAGCTCCATCACCCGCCCCAGGCTCACTGCCATGCGCTGCACCGCCACGTACAGCCCCAGCAGGCTTTGTACCGGCCCCACCGCCATGCCCATGTAGGTTGAAAAGGCGATCAGCGCCCCCAACTGCCAGGTCCCCTGGATCACCCACCAGCCGCCGACCAGGAACGCGCAGGCGCGACACCATGAGGTCAGCGTACCGGGGATGGCCTGGGTGAAGAATTCGGTCACCTGCACCTTCAGCAACTGGCGCATGTAGCCCTGCCCCAGCTGGTCCAGGCGCCCTGCCTCGCGATCTTGCTGGCCGGCGGCCTGGATGAACTTCATCGCCGGCAGGGTTTCGACCAGGAACGACGACACATCCGCCGAGCGCTCGCGCAGGCTGCGCACTTCGCGCTCCACCTTGCGCCGCATCCAGCGCAGCCACAGCACCTCGATCGGGATCAGCAAGGCCAGCAGCAGCGACAGTTGCCACGAGAGCATCAGCATCAATGCCACCGCACCGACCAGGCCGATCACCGCCGACACCGCCGAAAACAGCGAGTCCACGGCAAAGCGCTGGATCTCCGCCACATCGCCATCCAGCCGCGAAAGAATGTCACCGGTGCGCCGCCGGCCGTAGAACGTTGGCGACAACTGCTGCAGGTGACGGTAAAGGTCATCGCGCAGGGCAAACAGGATGCGCCCCGACAAGCGAGTATGCAGGTAGCGGTTGACCCCGGCCAGCACGGTGCCCAGCACACCGGCGCCGATCATGATCGCCGCCATGTGCCAGAGCGTCTGGTAGTCCTTGGCCAACAGGCCTTCGTCGATCAGCGTCTTGACCAGCCAGGGTTGCGCCAGTGCCAGCAGCGAGGCGCCCAGCGACAGGCCCAGCAGCACGCCGATGGCGCGGCGGTGGGGTCGGACGAAACCATACAGCCAGGCTAATGCCTGGCGCATGAGTACAGGGTCGCTGGAGTCCACCAGCCTTGCGAACAGGCCGCCCATGTCAGCTGCGCAACTGTTTGAGCTTGCGGTACAGCGTCGCCCGGCTGATACCTAACGCTTCGGCAGCAGCGGAAACGTTGCCCTGGTGGCGCGTCAACGCGGCGCGAATCAGCTCCAGCTCGTTGTCCTTGATGCTGCCGGAAGGCGCCGTTGCGATGGCCAGTTCGTCCAGCAGGCAATCGGTCAGGTGGTCAAGGGTCAGCAACAGCTCGCCATCTTCGCGCATGGCCAGTGCCGTGCCTACCACCATCTCCAGCTGGCGGATATTTCCGGGCCAGTCAAAACCTTCAAGCAACCCAGCCAGGGCCGGGTCCAGGCTGACGCCCTTGGCGCCGGACTTGTCCAGCAAACCCTGGATGATTGCAGCCAGGTCATCCCGTTCGCGCAGGGCCGGCAGGCGCAACGACACGCCATTCACCCGGTAGTACAGGTCTTCGCGGAAGTGTTGCTCCTGCACCAGACGCTTGAGGTCGCGGTGGGTGGCGCAGATCAGCGCCACGTCGATGTCCTGCTCGTCGCCCGCCCCCAGCGGCGCCACACGGCGCTCCTGCAGAACCCGCAGCAGGCGCGCCTGCAGGGCCAGCGGCATGTCGCCGATTTCGTCGAGGAACAGCGTGCCGCCCTGGGCCTGCATCAACCGGCCGACCATGCCGCCCCGGCGCGAACCAGTGAAGGCTCCTTCGCGGTAGCCGAACAGCTCGGACTCGATCAGCCCTTCGGGGATCGCCGCGCAGTTGACGGCCACAAACGGTTTGTCGGCGCGCGGGCTGGCCTGGTGCAAGGCGCGGGCTACGACTTCCTTGCCGGTACCGGTCTCGCCCAGCAGCAACACCGGCAGGCCGTTGCCCAACCCCTGGCGTGCCATGCGCAGGTTGCGCGCCAGGCGCGGATCACCCCCGGCCAGGGCATCAAGTGCGGGTGCTTGCCTGCTCAGCGTAGGCTTGCTCGCCGGCGGACTGCCGTTGACCCGGCCATGGCGGGGCAGCTGCAGAGCGCGGAAGTAGAACTCGCCCTTGGCCGTCTGCACGCTGCTCACCCCGCCCTGCCACAGGCGCGCGATGAAGGCCGGCGAACGCTCGCCGAGCAGGTCGGTGCTGTGCCGGCCGATCAGTTCATGGCGCGGCACCTGCAACAACTGGCAGGCACTGTCGTTGGCCGCCAGCACTTCGCCGTCCAGGCTCAGTGCCAGCAGCCCCTGCCAGGCGCTGTTGAGGTATTGCGGGCGGCTGTGGAACGCCAGCACCAGTTGCTCTGGGTGGCACAGGCCGAACAGCCGGCTTTCGATGTTGCCGGCGGCCAGCATCAGCGTTGTCAGGCTGTCCTGCGGCTGCGCCATCACCCCTTCGCGGGTGATGTCGAGCACGCCGATCACCTCGCCCCGCGGGTCGCGCAAGGGTACCGAGGTGCAGGAGAAGGGGCTGAGGCGGTCGAGGTAGTGCTCGCCGCAGTTGATCAGCGTTGGCCGGCCTTCGACGACCGCCGTGCCGATGGCGTTGGTGCCACGCAGTGTTTCGCTCCAGCAGCTGCCGGGCTGCAGGTCACGCAGGCCCTCGCGGCTGAGCACATGGGTCTGGCCCTCGATGGCCAGCACGTTGGCCTTGGCGTCGCCGAGGATGATGATGCCGGCCTGGCCCTGGCGCGCGACCAGGTAATCCAGTTCGGGGGTGACCGCGTCGACCAGCAGGCGGTTGCGCTCGAGCAGGGTGCGCAGGTCATGGCCTTGTTCCAGGCCCAGGCCGACCTGCTCGCCTTGCAGGCTGTCCAGGCCATGGCCCAGGCTGCGGCGCCAGGAGGCGTCGATTTCGTCGCGCAGCATGCCCAGCGGCAGCTCGCCTTCGCTGGCCAGCTTCAGGCGGGCCTGGCGGGATTCGTGCAGCGGGTCTTGGGCGTTTGTTATTAGTTGTCGCGCCATTTGCTACTCCGGCTGTGCCCCGCAAGGTGGCGGGAGACGGGCTTGGGAATTTTCCGCAGTGTGCGGGAGAAATGGCTGGGCGTCATCTGGTTGATGGATTGGGGATGGCTGGGGGTGTATGGCTTGGGTTTTGGGTGGGGGCTGAAATCGAGCGCCGCCCACGCGGCGCATCGCGGATAAATCCGCTCCATTTGTTGCAACGTGGCCATGCTTGTGAGGCCATGGTTGTCAGCCGGTTTGCAAGACTCAAGACATGCACCAGGGCAGGCAACCATGGCGTAACAGGTTTGGCACGTTGCAACAAATGTAGATACTCTGTTGGCGGTCAAGCTTTTCTGAGGTGTTCAGAGCTGAAAAGCTTGGCCGTATCAAATGGCACATCCCCGCGCATGCATGCCCAGATACCTGTCAGGTATTTGCGCATGACAGCGGCGATAGCTTGCATTTTTTTCTTGCCTCTACCGATCAGCGACTCGTAAAAGGCCTTTGCATAAGGGTCACAGCGCACCGCAGTCAACGCTGGCATATACATGGCTGCGCGTAGATACGCATTCCCACTCTTACCGAGCCGGCCTGGCTTGTCGATGCTTGTTCCAGATTGTGTCTGTCGAACATCCAGCCCCGCATGGCGTGCTACCTGAGAGGACTTGAGCAGTTCAGGCAGTGTGGTCAATTCAGCCAAAGCTGCAAGTGCCGTAACTTCTCCTATTCCGGGGCCTGCGAGTAGTTGCTTGTATTGCTGGGTGAGGGTTGGACATTGGGCGATCAGTTCGCGTCCTGCTTTACGAAAGCGCTCAATGCGAATGTCCAGGGTGGCAATCGCCTCCTCCTGATCCTCGATCAAAATAGAAATGGTCGTAGCGGTCGCCTGCAGTGCATGCAGCTCATTTTTCGCCCTGGTGCGGTGTCCTACCAGCCGATTGATGTGCCGACCGAGGGCCCTGAGCTCAAGCTGTACAGGGCTTGGCGGTGTCCACAAGCGCGGCGTCATACGCTCGCCGTACTCGGCTAGCAACTGAGCATCTATTGCATCAGTCTTGCTGTTGACCAGCATGAGCTTGGCGAAGTTATGGAAACTTTTGGGGTTGATGACTGAAACAGGAAGGTCGGCCGCATGCAGCTCAAGCGCGAGGTCCAAATAATAGATCCCCGTGGCCTCCATCACGATCGTCTTGGGTTTGAGGGCCTGCAGTTTTTTCACCGCTGCCTTGCGGCCAGCGGGTGTCTGGGCGATGTCCCATTGCCCGACAGGGCGCCCATCTTTACGCACCCCAGCAATCGAAGTACGCGAACCGATATCCACGCCAACACAGACACTCATTCTTCCCACCGCATGTGAGTTAGGTAACAATGGCCTCCGGTTCCCCGACCTCGAAATTCATGCCGCTGCAACCTTGTAATGCGAAGTCCGACTAGTCGGCTTCTCGATACTCTTCGTAGTGGGCAATGAGGCGGGGGACCTCTCTACATACAAGGTCAGGGCAAGCCTGCCTTCAGGAGCGATCGGTCTCCCCGGAAGTGCTTCTCGAACCTGACCAGAATAACCTCTCTCGTCAGGGTCAGACACAACATACAAGGAGCGGATTTATCCGCGATGCGCCGCGCGGGCGGCGCTCGATCTCACAGGCGCCAAATCTCTATCGCCAGGCGCTTAGAGACCCAAACCGCGCTTAGACCGACACCACCCTCCCCCGCCCAGCCAACTGCTGCCGTTCAACCCCATCCAGCAACGCCTCCACCACCGCCTTGGCCGAATCCAGCCCATGGTCATTGCTCAACAACAGGTCACGGCAGGTGCCCTTGGCCAGTTCCAGCGCCTTGAGATTGGTGGCAAACGCCCCTTTCAGCAGCGTGGACAGATGCACCAGCGCATCTTGGTAGTCCACTCCCGAACGTACGGCAAACAATGGCGGGTGGCTGCATTCACAGGTGGAAAAACTGGAGGCCGCCGTGGTGGCGCGTGCGGGAGGATCAGGTAAGCCTTTTGTCATTGTGTCGCTCCTTGATTCACTGGAGCCGCCACACAACGTGACCAAACGAATGGGTGGCGACTGTACGCGGGTTGGTCAACCGGGAATCAAGGAAACCGGCGCGCACGGAGGCGCCCCACGCACAGCCGCCATGAAACGAAACAGCCGGGCACAAAAAAGCGCCAACTGTATCGCAGAGCGGGCGCTTTTGCGCCTTGATGATCGCGGGTGACCAAACCCGGCTGCTGGATTTACAGCAGCTGGGAAAGCCTACCGGGGTGAGGGAAGGCTTTCAAGGCTGGCGGACTTTCAGAAACAATTCTGTTGGCAGGATCGGCCTATTTGTGGTGCCACAGGGGCATGGCTCGGGCAAGCGTCAAGGCCTCCAGGTGCCTGGCATGAGAGGTTCAGCGCCTACAAGATCGAGCGCCGCCCGCGCGGCGCATCGCGACCAAGGTCGCTCGTACATTTGTTTCGGGCCAATCATTCCTGAGGCATTAGCGCGCGACCCTTTGTTTGTTCCCTCCGATATCGAGGCAGGCGCCAAAGTGCGTGCGCGAATGGCGCAGGACTCACTGGCCCCAAACAAATGGAGCGACCTTGGTCGCGATGCGCCGCGCGGGCGGCGCTCGATCTCAGACAGCAGGCAAAGCTGCGCCGGCTCATTTGTGGTGTAGCCCACCTCCGCCTCCAGCAGCCTCTGAAACTTGATGAACTTGAACACCCCGGCACGGTGCCTTCCCGAGTAAGTATTCTTGGCGTTTGTCACGATGGTCAGCCCTACCGGATTCGCACTTCAAGCGCAAAGGTACTTACAGCGAATATTACAACTGCCACTTTTGATAGTTGAACCGCAATGCCTCCCCCGCTTACGCTTGCCTTCACGAAGGAGATCAGCATGCCTAATAGATTAATTGTTCCCACGGATGTCAGTGCGAAGGTAGTGGAGGCGACGCAGAAAAATCTTGTCCCGCGGATTATGAACTACAGCGCTTATGGGGGTACAGACAGCACTGAAATCAAGGGAACTAGTGTTTGTTTCAATGGTGAGCTTCTCCTCGGAGGCCTCTACCTTCTGGGTGCGGGCTATAGAGCATACAGCCCAAGTCTTATGCGCTTCTACTCAGCTGATAAATTTAGCCCATTCGACCTAGGCGGAATTAATTGTTACGCCTATTGCTCAGCAGACCCAATAAATTTTGTTGACCCGAATGGGCAAGCTAAAATAAGACGGATTGCACACACGCCAAAAACAACCAAACCGATTGAATTTTCAAATGAGCCAACGAAGCCCACTATCGAGCAACAAGGACAACAATCGCGCGTCACCAAAGAATATAGAAGAGCGTGGTACAAGAAGAACGCCAAGCACGCCGCAGAATATAGAAAAAAATACAATCAAAGCGTTGGTCTTACGCATAAAAACGCAGACCCGCGAATTACTACGCGCGGGAAGCCAACCTTGACTGTAGCCGAGGCAAATACGCTATTTGACTGGCTCATTGACGAACGCAGCATATTCGAGCACTTAGATGAGAAATGGAGCCGAGTAGCTAGATACATCGTGGTCGAGTACAGGCTTGAAGGAAAAAACCCATCAAACGGTCTTAGAAAGGCCTTTCCCAACATGCCTGAAGGCAATATTCATAATATGGCTTACTCAGTAGCTCGCTACATAAATCAAATCAGAAATATATCGGCAAAAAATTTAAAATAGCCGTTACTTCGCACACCGCAAGTCCGCACTGCCTCTTTGCGGGTAAACCCGCGAAGAGGCCTTCGAAATCAATCAAGGCTGCTGATTCTGACTCAAGAACTTGTCCACCGTAGCCTTCCCCGCCCCCGCATCCCCCGCCACCTGCCACAACCGCCGTTCAATCCCCTGCGCCAGCAAATGCCCCACTGCCGACTCAATCGCCGACAGCACGCAGAGCTGCGCCGGTTCGTTGGTGGTGTACCCCACCTCAGCCTCCAGCAACTTCTTGAACTCGATGAACTTGAACACCCCGGCACTGCGCCCGACCGAGTAGATGGTCTTGCTGGTCATCACGTTGGCCAGCACCTGCCCGGTACGCACGTCCACCGCCCGCAGGTTTACGGTTACCTGGTCCACCCGATATTCGCGGGAGATGTCGATCCCCAGGTAACGCGCACCCTCGCCGCCACTGCGCACGTTGGTGTCATAGGCGATGATGCCGCCTTCGAGCATCAGGTTGGCAGCCTGCAGCGGGGGCAGTTCGCCCATGATGTTTTCCGCTACATCAGGCTTTTTCTGCGAAGCACGGATGATCTTGCGTTCGGTCAGCAGGTTCTGCAGGCCCTCACGCTCCAGCACCACGAACCAGCCGCTGGCGCTCAGGGCATCCATCAGCATGCTCGCCGCGCCCTGGGTGACGCTGGTGGAGAACGAACTGGCCGGGGTTGGCTTGTACTGGCCGGTCTGGTCGCGGAAACCGTACACCACCGCCATCAGCCGGCCTTTGGGGCGTGGCATGTTGATCAGGTCATAGTAGGTGGAGGCGCGCGGGGTCAGGGTCGGGGTTTCCGAGTCCTGTTCGGCCGACATGGGTTCGCGCAGGCTGCAACCACTTTGCAGGCCCAGGGCGGTGAGGATCAGCAGCGTGCTCAGCAGACGTTTCATGGTGTTCTCTCCCCAACATAAAAGCCCTTCCCTCTCAGGGGTTCAGGCCGCTGACCTCAATGATCGAAGTTTCTCCCGTGGCGCGATCGGTGACCTTGATGCTCAAGGCCCCGGAATCGTCGATGACGTCGATCAGAAATGCATCGGTCGCCATGCTGCCGGTGTTGCCGTTACTGATGTTGTCCAGCAACTGCGACAGCATCCGCGACTCCAGCTGGTTACTGAAACGTTCCAGGGCCGTGGTACCGGTAAAGGCCGAAGCACGGTCCTTGAGGTCGGGGTCGTCGTAGTCGTTCTGCGCCTGGGCGTTGTTCAGCAGCCAGGTGCCATTCAACGGGTTGCCGCCAAAGGACGGGTTGACCGGCGTGTACACCAGCTCGGTGGCCTGGGCAGCACAGGCGCTCGCCAGCAGGCAGGCGGCGATGCAACGTGAAATACGGTGGTTCATAGCTCGTCCCTCTCCAAGTCGGTGGTGTCCTGCAGCAGGCGTTGCAGCTTGCGTTGAATGATTTGCTGCTTGACCAGGTCGGCGGCTGCAACGGCCTCGTCTTTGAGCTCGGTGGTGTTCGGGGGCAGGAAGCGGCGGTACATCACTTCACGTTCGAACTCCACGGTGACCAGGCTGCCCCAGCGGGCATCCGGGCGTTCGCGCACCACCAGGTTGAAGTCCAGGCGACTGGTGGCGCGCAGGCGGTCGGCGAAGTAGTAGTAAAAGTCGTGGCCGATGTGCGAGATGGTGTTGTCGACGATAAAGCCCTGCATCTCGTCCTCCACCCCGGCCTTGGCCGACGTGTTCAGCACCAGCAGCAGGCCCAGGCACAGCGCAGCCAGGCGGTTCATGGCGTGTCTCCCGGGCCGCTGTGGGTCTGTACGCCGCCGGCGCTTTCGGTAAACGCCTGCTCGGCGACGAACTGCCAGTCGCTGTAGTGCTCCAGGCCTTCGAAACCGCTCCACTCGGCGCCAAAGCCACTGCGCTTGAACGGGGTGTCGTCCGAGCGGCTGTGCACGCCGGTGATGCGGCCGTCGATCGAGCGCAGCAGGCCCCACTCGTCGCTGTTGCTGATCGGGTCGGGGTACAACCGGCGAATGTGCCGCCTGGCCTGCGGAAAGCGGTTGTCCTGCAGCAGGTCGGCCAGGTCCTGCGGGTATTGGGCCAACCCCGGCGAGGCGCGGTAGTAGCTGCGCAGGGCCTGGGCGTACTGGCTGCCCACCCACAGCAGCTGGCGTTCGCGGTCGCGCTGGGCGGCACTGGCCCAGATCGTGCCGGTGGCGGCCAGGGCGATGGTGCTGACTGCAATCAACAGCAGCACGCCCAGGTAGGTGAAGCCGGCATTGGCCTTACCATTCAGCGAAGAGGCTGCCATCACGCGCCCTCCCTGTAGCACCGCTCTTGATATCGGCCACGCCGCCGGCCACGCCCTCTGGCGGTGGCACCAGCTGCCAGGCATCGCTGCGCTCGGTAATCGGGTCGACCGGGGTGTTGCGCAGGTAACGCAGTTCCACCAGTTGCTCCAGCGAGTCGGGGTAGTGGCCGGTGTCGCCGTAGAAGTGATCCAGCGATTCGCGCAGCACTGCCAGGCTCTGGCGCAAGGTGGCCTCGCGAGAGCTTTCCAGGCTGTTGAAGTAGCGCGGCATGGCGATAGTCAGCAGCGTGGCGATGATCGCCATCACTACCAGCAGTTCGATCAGGGTGAAGCCTTTGCTGCGTTTCATGGCTGTCACCATTGCCCGTAAGGGATGCTGTTGAGGCCTTTGCCACGGGCCTTGGAATACACGTCGAACACATCCTCGCCTTCGCGCGGGCTGTCCGGGCTGCTGTCGTAGGCACGCAAGCCCCAGCCGCCGGCGTCGTCATCCTTGGCCGCCACCAGCGGGTCATGCGGGATACGCCGCAGAAAGTAGAACTTGGCGCCTTTGGCACTGCGTACATCCCGTACCCCGTCGACCAGCACCTGCAGGTTCGGCGGGTAGCCGCTGGCATCCAGACGCTTCTCGATGTAGCCGGCGTCGAAGGCGCGCTTGTAGGCATCGATGGCATCGCGGATCTGGTACAGCGCCTCGCGCAGCTGCTGCTCCTTGCCGCGGCGCACCACGGTTTCGGTCAGCGGCGCTGCCATGCTGGCCAGCAGCCCGAGCAGCGCCAGGGTCAGCACCACCTCGATCAGGCTGAAGCCGTGCATGGCGCGTTGCCGTTTCATGGCCGTGGGCTCGCGGTTACCGGTACTACGGCCATCTGGCTTTCCACTACCGGTGCATCACTGGTTGGCGCGTTGCCAGGGACATCCACCGGTGGCAGCGGCGCCATCTGGCGGACTTGCATGGCCGACTCGGTGCCGGTGGAGAACTCCATGTCCGACGGGCTCTGGTACGGCAGGTTGCGCACGATGCGCGGGGTGATCGCCAGCACCAGCTCGCTCTTGCTCATGTCGTCCTTGTTGCTGCCGAACAGCCGGCCCAGGCCGGGGATGTCGCCGAGGCCGGGGATCTTGTTGCCGCTGGCGTTGTGGTCGTTGCGCACCAGACCGGCCAGCACCTGGGTTTCGCCATCATGCAGGCGCAGGCTGGTCTGGGCGTTGCGGGTGTCGACCTGGACCGGAATGGTGCCCTGGCGGGTGGCTTCCAGCGGGGTGGCGTTGCTCACTTCAAGCGCGATCTTGATCGCCACTTCGTTGTTCAGGTGCACGGTGGGCTGCACCTCAAGCTTCAGGCCGACGTCCAGGTAGGTGACGCTTTCGGTAATCACCGGGCCCTGGGTGGACGGCACCGAGGTGGCGCTGATGATCGGCACACGCTGGCCAATGTGGATGCGCGCCTGCTCGCGGTTGCTGACGCGGATCACCGGGCTGGCCAGGGTATTGATGTCCTTGTCCGAGGCGTTGATCTTGGCCTGCGGCGCCGGCGAGATGCTGATGCGGCTGGAGTCGATACCGCGCAGCTGGTCGAGCACACTCACCGACTTGCCCTCGGAGTTGAGCACGCCGAAGGTGTTGGGCCATTGCAGGCCCAGGTCGAGGATGCGCGAGGTGGCCACTTCCATCACTTCCACTTCCAGCACCACCTCGGGGTTGGACTGGTCCTGCGACTGCAGCAGTTTCTCGGCCATCCGCACGGCATCGGGGGTGTCGCGCATGGTCAGGGTGTTGAGGCGCTCGTCGACGAACACGTCGCGGGTCTTGAGCATGGTCTTGACCATGTTCAGCGCGGTGTTGGCGTCGATGCTGGTCAGGTAGAAGGTGCGCATGACCAGTTCCTGGTAGTCCTTGGACTTCTGCGGCGAGTCGGGATACACCATCAGGGTGTTGTCGTTGACGATCTTCTGGCGCAGCTGGTTCTGCTCCAGCAGCAGCGCCACGGCGTCTTCGATGCGCACGTCACGGACGAAGATGGTGGCCTTCATGTCCGGGCGCATGTCCTTGTCGAAGATGAAGTTGATGCCGGCAACCTGCGACAGCACCTCGAAGATGGTCTTCAGGTTGGCATCGCGAAACTCCAGGGTCACCGGCCGCTCCAGCTTGCTGCGCAGTTGCGGGAACGGCTGCGCGGTGCGCGCCTGGACGTTCTCGATGTCGGTGCGCAGGGCGATGCCCTTCTGGTTTTGCGGGTCCAGGCGCAGCACTTCGCGCATGTAGCGCTCGGCGCCGAACAGGTCGCCCTGGCGCAGCGCTGCCTGGCCCAGGGCCACGCGCTCGTCGAGGGTGCGGATCAGCTCCAGCTGACGGATGCCTTCCTGGGCGCGGCGGTTGTTCGGCTCCAGGGTCAGCACCCGGCCGTAGCCCATGCGGGCGTTGGCGAAGTCGTGGCGGATGCGGTCGCTGTCGGCCTGGGTGATCAGTGCCTCGATGGCGGCCTGGCGGCTGTGGGCCAGGGCGATGTTCAGTTCGGTGTCGCGCGGGTCATCGCGCAGCGCTTCTTCCAGGCGGGCGATGCCGGCCTCGTACTGGCCCTCCTTCATCAACTGGTCGCTGTCCTCGCGTACCGCACTGGAGCCGCAGCCGGCAATGGCCACGCACAGCGCCACAAGCAGGAACGGAGCAGGCTTGCACAGCTTCGATGACTTCATGGTGCGCTCCCGACAGACAAGGTCTGCGACTGGTGCAAAGGCAGGTAGACCAGGCTCAGCTCGCTGGCTGAGACCCGATCGAGGCGGTAGGTGTCTTCGATCACGTCGCCCTGGCGCACGACGTAGAGTTTTTCGCCGCTCTGCAGGAATATCTGCAAGTCGTCGCGTTCACCCATGCGGCCGATGAACTGGAACGGCAGCTCAGGGGCGGTGGGCGCTGCGGCTACGACAGGCGCGGCGACCACGGGTTGTTCGGTGACGGTGGCCAGGGCTTGGGGCTTGGTCCATTTCTGGGTTGGGAACAGATCTCGGGAGGCCTGTTCCGGCCCTTTCGCGGCTGAAGCCGCTCCCACAGGGTCTGTGGCTGTTGCTGATACCGTGGGAGCGGGTTTACCCGCGAAGGCCGCGACGCCATCGTCCTGCCCAAACCAGTGCCCCGGCGCCCAGGCCAACGCTGCACTTACGCCGATGAAACCGGCCCAGATGACTGCACGTTGTGTGTTCATCACGACCTCGACAGGTAGAGGGTCATGCGCAGCCGGGCGTTGAGCTCGCTGTCGCCGATGCGTTTGCGTTGCAGTTCCAGGTCTTCCAGCACCAGCGTTGGCAGCTGCCCCAGCAACCCCTTGAGGAAGCCGCGAATCTGCGGGTAGCTGCCACGCACCGGCAGCACGATCTGGTAGCGCGCCAGCTGGGTCTTGGGGTCGATGCCCAGGGCGTACTCACCACGCGCCAGGCTGATGTGCTCGGCGCTGGCCAGGTGGTACAGGCGCTCGATCAGCTCGCTGGCCTGGGGCTGCCCCGGCAATTGCTGGCGCAGGCTGTCGAGCGCCTGTTGCTCGGGTTTGACGGCGATCTTCAGCTCGCCGCGCTTGACCCGCCCGACCTGCACGCTGGCATCCGCTTCGCTGGCACGCAGCTCCCGCACGCTCTGCCACTGTGGCAGCACACCGGCAGCGGCCACGCCCAGGGCCAGCAGGCCCGCAGCGACTGCCGCCAGGCCGACCGGACCGACGCGGCGCAGGCGCTCCTGGACAATCAGGCTGTTCAGCGATTCAAGGGCGCGCATGGCCAGTCTCCCAGGTAGCGGTAAGGGTGAAGCGCACCGGGTGCTCGGGCTGCGCGGCCAGTACTTCATGGTTGAGCAGCGACACATCGCTAAGCTCGGCACTGGCCTCCAGGCGCTGGTGGTACTGCAGCATCGCCTCCAGGTTGCGAGCCTCTGCGCTGATGCGGACCTGGCCTTTGCGGGCGTCCGGGGTCAGGCCGAGCAAGGCGACATCGTCCTGCGGCAGGCTTTCGAGCATGGCGAACAGTTGCTGCCAGGGCCGTTGCAACTGCTGCGAGACACTGCGCATCTGCGCCAGGCGCTCGGCCTGTTCGCGGCTGGCAGCGGTGCTTTGTGGCGCGACGGTGGCGGGCCGCCGGCCCAGTTGCAGCTCCAGGCTGTGGACGCTGGCTTCCAGGTCGACCTGCTCGGCCTGCAGGCTGTATTGCAGCAGCACCAGCGCAGCCACTGCGGCGCCCGTCAGTGCCAGCAGCGTCCAGGCCAGCGGGCCGCTGCGCCGGGGTTGGAATTCCAGGTCGAGGCGGCGCATGTCAGGCCACCGCCCGCCACATGGCGCACAGCGGGTCGGTTTCGCTGGCCGGCTGGCACAGCTGCACCGCCGCCAGTTGCGGCACGTCGCCCCGGCCCGGGGCATGCAGGTAGACCCGTGGCAGGTGCTCGCCGTACAGCTCGCAGGTGCGCTCGATCAGCGCTTGCAGGGCCTGGTCGCTGTCGGCGCAGCCTTGCGCCAGCACTTGCTGCCAGGCGCCTCCGGCCGCCAGCAGCAGTACACTGCGGCGTGGCTCGGCCAGCACGAACAGGAAATCGCCCTGCTCCAGCTGCGCCGAGCAGCGGTTGTAGGCGGCCATCAGGTACGGCTGTACCGAGCGCAGGTTCAGGCGGCTTTCCCGGGCCAGCGCCTGCAGCCGTTGCAGCAGGGCTTCGGGCAACGCGGTGGCAATGCGCGCAGCACCGGCAGGTTCCGGCGACAGCACGATGCGCCAGTCGTCCAGCGGCTGCCCGTACAGGTTTTCGAAGCAGGCCCGGGCGTAGGCGTCGAGCTCGCGCGGGTGGCCGATGGCATCGCTCCAGGGCACCAGGCAGAAGCGGCTGTAACGCGCCGACAGCAGCACCCGCAGTTGCGCACCGCGTGCGGCATGCTCGGCCAGCAGCGCGGCCAGCGCATCGACGGCAGCTTCCCAGGCCGGTTGCGCGGCGTCGCAGGTGAACGCGCGGCTGCCCAGCCATTGATGGTGGTTGTTGTGCCAGCGACCCAGGCCGACACCTTCAGCGCCGAGCACGGCGCAGAATCGATCAGATGAATGTGACACGGTTGATCTCCTCAAGGGTGGTGCGGCCATCGCGGACCAGGTCCAGGGCCGAGGCCCGCAGCAGGCGCAAACCACGCTGGCAGGCGAGTGTCTTGATCTGCGCCAGCGGGCGGCGCTCGACGATCATCTGCCGCAGGTCGTCGTCCAGGTGCAGCAGTTCGGCGATGGCGCTGCGGCCGCGGTAGCCACTGCCGCGGCACTGGCCGCAGCCCTGCGCCCGCACGAAGCGCCAGCCGGCCACGCCCTCGCGGGTCAGGCCCGAGCCATACAGGGTGTCGTCATCCACCTCGCAAGGTGTGGCGCAGTGCGCGCAGGCCAGGCGAATCAGTCGCTGCGCCAGCACGGCATTGAGTGCGGAAACGAAGCTGTAGGGGTCGACCTGCATCTGGCTGAAGCGGCCGATCACGTCGAACACGTTGTTGGCGTGAATGGTGGTGAACACCAGGTGGCCGGTGAGCGCCGATTGCACGGCGATCTGCGCGGTGTCCGGGTCGCGGATTTCGCCGACCAGGATCTTGTCCGGGTCGTGACGCAGGATCGAGCGCAGGCCGCGGGCGAAGGTCAGGCCCTTCTTCTCGTTGACCGGGATCTGCAGCACACCCGGCAGTTGGTATTCGACCGGGTCTTCGATGGTGATGATCTTGTCCACGCCGTGGTTGATCTCGCTGATCATGGCGTACAGGGTGGTGGTCTTGCCGCTGCCGGTAGGGCCGGTGACCAGAATCATGCCGTAGGGTTCGGCGGCCAGCCGGCGCAGGGCGCGCAGGGTCTCGTCGGCAAAACCCAGGGCCTGCAGCTGCACACCGCTGACCCGGTCGGACAGGTCTTGTTTGTCGAGTACCCGCAGCACGGCGTCTTCGCCAAAGATGCTGGGCATGATCGATACACGAAAGTCGATTTGCCGATCGCCCACGGCCACCTTGAAGCGGCCGTCCTGGGGCACGCGTTTTTCGCCGATGTCCAGCTCGGCCATGACCTTGATACGTGAGATGACCTGGTCGGCGAAGGCGCTGCCGCTGGCCTTGCCGGCGCCGTTGAGCACGCCGTCGATGCGGTATTTGATGGTCAGGCCCTGGCCGGTCATGCCCAGGTGGATGTCGCTGGCGTGCAGCTTCAGGGCGTCGTACAGGGTGGAGTTGACCAGCTTGACCACGCGGCTCTGGTCCTCACTGATGCTGGCCAGCGACAGGCGTTGCAGCGGGTCGCTTTCGCTGCTGGTTTCGGGGTCATGGTCGAGCGCATCGACGGCGTGGAAGCTTTCTTCGTGGCGGGCCAGGAAGGTGGCCAGCTCGGCCGCATGCGCCAGGTACAGCGGTGCGCCTTGCAGCACGTCGTCGATCCAGGCCAGGCGGGCCGGGTCGAAGGGGTCGGCGAACACGCCCAGCAGCTGGCCGTCCTGCTCGATCAGCACGAACTCGCGCTTCAGGCATACGGCCAGGCTGACTCTGTCGAAGCGTGGGTTGCTGTGCAGCAGGGTGTGGCTGTCCAGCACCGGGTAGTGCAGGGTCAGGCCCAGGCGGCGGGTGAAGGTGTCGGGGGTGTCGCAGGCCAGGCGTTCAAGGCAGTTGAGCAGGCGTTCATCACTGGCTTGGAGCCGGGCCTGGGTCAGCAGGTCGCGGGGGTATGCCTGAAACTGTTTTGCCTGTGCCGGCCCTATCGCCGGCAAGCCAGCTCCCACAAAATCCCCATTGACTTCAGGAGTGCACGAACCCTGTGGGAGCGGGTTTATCCGCGAAGAGGCCAGCGCAGGCTGTAGAACTTTCGGGGATGCATCGAATGCTTCTGACATGGCCTGCGACTCCGCTCAGGGGGCGCGTCGCAGGCTGGCTCAGCCAAGGGTGCGGGCGCCGCTATTCCCCTGTGAGCAGTTGATCGTCGTCGGGCCCTGGCGGCTTGGCGCCATTACGGCGGCGGTCGGCCAAAACCCAGCTTCCATCGTACAACTGCAAGGGGAACGATTCGTTCCTGGTCTGGCGTCGTTCGACGAACCCGTCTGCCGGGTTGTCCGTGGCCCTGCGCCGGCGCTCGATGCCCATCAGGTCGAAGATCGGACGTGCCAGTTCCATCAACGGGAACGGCTTGAACAGGACATGACTTACACCCAGTTCGGCGGCCCGCTCACGCACCTCGGCGGTGGGGTGTGCGGTGATCAGCACGAAGTGGCATTGCCTGTTCTTGCGTACGGCCTCCAGAACCTGAAAACCCTCCATATCGGGCAAGCGGTAATCCAGCACAACTACTTGCGGTGCCAGGCGTTCAGCCTGTTCGATACCACTGGCACCGTCATGGGCAACATGAACTTCCAGGCCTTGCGCCTGCAGGTACGCTTGCAGGTTCTGCGCAAGGGTCTGTTCGTCATCGACTACCAATACTCTGTTCACCAAGGTCGACTCCCTAGAACTGCCCGGTTACCCGGTCTGCGAAGTGCGCCCTTGTACAAGCTTGAGCAGGCTTCGTGCCAGGCGTGAATAGTCATGTTGCACCGTTGTAACGCGTTGATTTGCAAAGAGTAGCCGCGACCACCCAGACGGCGGCAGGCAACAGTACCCACCCGGTTCCCCACAAGCGGGGCAACTGATGGCACTTTGCCAAACCTTTATTCCCCAGCATTGGGGACTCGCCAGCAGGGCCTTCAGTCGGCGATTTCCACTGTAGCCGACTGGCGCAAACGTTGGCGCACGGATTGGCGAGCTTGCCCCTGTCTTTGAGCGATGAGCGTAGCCCTGGCCAACTCCAGGCCCTGTTCGCGTATGACCAAGGGGTTATCACTTTGGTTCTGCGCTCCTTGCAGTCTTTCTCGATTGGCATCATAGAATGCCTCCACTTCGGCCGGGCTCGGCGCGTCGACTGCGCTGAGCTGGGCATACACCTGCTGGGCCGCCATCTCGTGCCGGGTGTAGTCAGTGTACTGTGCCCTGTCGAAGCCTGCCTCTGCCAGCCGCTGTGCAAAGATTGCCGGGCTGCCGAACGCGGTTTCAACCTCACCAACATGCGCCGACACCTGCTCGTCGCTGATGGCGATGCCCTGGCGTTGCGCCTCCTGCCACAGCAGCTCTTTGTCGATCAGCTCATCCAGGGCCTGTTCGCGCAGGCGTTTGTACAGGTTCGGGTTACGGATGCTGGTTAGCGCACGGCCCTGGGCGACCAGGTACTCGCTGAAATAGCGCTCCAGGCGCGTCAGCCCGATTTCCACGCCATTGACCCGCGCCGCCGGCACATCAGCCCAGCTCGCCTTGGCCAGCACCAGCAACAGGCACAACAACAGAATACGCATGGCAACCTCCGCTCAAGGGCTGTCCGGCACCGGCCGGTACGGGCTGACCGAGGTGAAACGCGGCCCGGGCAGGGCCACCGCCACCACATGGGCACCGGCCATGCCCTGGCGGCGCCCGGGGCCGAACCCCAGGGCCGGAGTCAGGCCGGTGGAAACATCGTGCAGGCCCTCCAGCGCGGCAATCAGCTGCTCGCGGCTGGCATCCCGGCCAATCTGCTTCAGCGCTTCGCTCAACAGGCGCAGGGCGCACAGCGTGTTCACCTGCAGCGATGCCTGGCGCGGGTCGAGGCCCTGGCGCTGCTGCAACCCGGCGAGGCTTGCCAGGCCCTGCTCGGTCCAGTCTTCGGGCACGTACGGATAGGCCAGGAACACCCGTTGCGACCACTGCTCGGGCAAGCGCGCCACGCCACCCGCCACTTGGCTTGAAGCGGCAAACAGGTATGGCTGGCGGCCTGCCGCCTGCAACGCTGCGGCCAGTTCGGCAAAGGCCTGGGCGCGGCCAAGGAAGAGGATGCCCTGCCCGTCCACAGCCTGACCATCGAAGGCCTGTACGGCAGGTGGCGCCCAGCCCTGTTGCAGCAGGCTGTCGCGCACCTGCTCGGCCACCCCCGCCTGCTCGTTGCCGGCGTACACCACGCGCAGGTCGCCGGGCGCCAGGCCCAGCGCTTCACGGGCATGGCCTGCCAGGCTAAGCAGTTGCACGGGCAAGCCGGGCAGCGGGTCGAAGATCTGGGCGCTGCCACCGCTGCGCGGGGTACTGCCGATCAACGGCACATTCTGCGGCGCCAGCAGGGTTGCCAAGCGCTGGTCGAGCATGGGCACCAACGGCGAGACCAGGGCAAACACCCGCTGCTGTTCCAGCAACTTCTGCAACGCCCGCTCGGCGCTGTCCGGCTGGTAGCCCGGGTCGAGCACCACCAGTTCCAGGCGCCGCCCATGGATACCGCCTTGCTGGTTGAGTTGTGCCAGGCCGTCTTCCAGCACGGCCCGTACGACCTGCCCGGCTTCGGCCAGCGGGCCGGTCGCGGGCAGCAATGTGCCGATGCGCAGCACGCCCTCGTCCACGCCAGGGTCGCGCTCCTGAGCCAGGCGTTTGAGGTAGGCGGTGAGGTTGCGCTGGTCGGCCAGGGTCAGTTCGAAGCGGGGCATGGCCGGGTCCAGGCGGTTGCCGGCCGGGTCCACACCCTGCTGAATGGCCCGGGCCAGGCTGCTGTCGCTGTAGGCTGGGTAGCTGCGGCCATTGGCTTCGCGCACGCCCTGGCCGAGTGCCAAGCGTTGCCAGTCGAGGTTTGGCGGGCGCACGCCGCTTTCGGCGCGGCCACGGCCGTCGTTGCCGTGGCAGCTGGCGCAGGGCAGCACACTGGCGGGTACAGTCATGTCGCTGGCACCGACCCGGGCCTGCAGTTGCGCATCGCTGCTGGAGATGCCCTCGCGGTAGAGGCGTTTGCCGGCTTGTTCCTGGTCGGTGAGGTCAAGGGCCAGGGCCGAAGTGCCAAGTGACAGGCTGGCAAGCAGAACCAGCATTGGGCTGATGGCTCTTTTATCCTGCGCTGGCCTCATCGCCGGCAAGCCAGCTCCCACAGAAAAAGCACTACCAACCCTGTGGGAGCTGGCTTGCCGGCGACGAGGCCGGCAGCACCAGCACAAGACCGCCCAGGTCTTCATGCTGCTCACCGACCAGCCAAGGGTTGGGTCAGCAGTTGCATGCGCTGGGCAATCGCCGCGGGTGGTGCATCCGGGCGGATCTTGCTCCAGCGCTTGCCAGCCACGTCACCGGCAATCAGCTGTGTCGAATGCTGCTCGGGGCTGGGCAGGAACTGGCCGATGCGTCCCAGCACCAGGTCGACATTGGCCTTGTCGCCCGTGAGGAACAACCAGTTGGCGCTGTCCACGCCCTGCTTTTCAGCAAAGGCCTTGAGCGCTTGCGGGGTGTCGTTGAGCGGGTCGCTGCTGATCGACACGAAGGTCACCTGGCTGGCCAGCTGCGGCCCCATGGCCTCGCGCACTTCGCGTAGCTTGCGGGTAATCAGCGGGCAGGCGTCGGTGCAGTGGGTGAAGATCACGTTGAGCATCACCACCTTGTCCTTCAGCACATCACTGTAGAAGCGCAGCTCGCGGCCGTTCTGGTCCTTGAGCACGGTGTCGGTGAACCAGGTCTGGGCGTCGCGGGTACCTCCACCACTGGTCATCGCCTGCGGTGCCGGCTGCGGCTCGGGGGCCTGCGGGGCATGGCCTTCGTGGGCGAACGCGACCGACGCCAGTATCCACAGGCAGCCGCCCAGTACCAGCCAGTCAAAACTGCGCATGCCGGCGCGGCAGGAACTTGACTGGCTCATGGTTGCACCTCGTGATGGTCGGCAATGGCTGTGCTTTTGGCATGTACCCGGCGGGCGCTGAGGCGGTTGATTTCTTCGATCAACACCGTCGGGTCGGTGAAGCCGTAGTAACGCGTCCAATGCCCGCTGCGCCCGTCACCGACCAGGATCAGCGGCGGGTGCTGGCTGAGGTCGGCGCTGAAGCTGCCCAGGCCCTTGAGGGTTTCGGTGATGGCGTAGGGGGTGCCGGTCAGCCAACTCCAGCCCGGCCCCTTCTGGAAGGCCTTGGCGTAGTCTTGCAGGCGCTTGGCGTCATCGCGCTGCGGGTCGACGCTGATCGATACCATGTGGATCTCTTCACCTACCCGGCCACCCAGCTGCTGCTGGACCTTGCCCATGATCGACGACACCACCGGGCACACCGTGGTGCAGCTGGTGTAGATGAAGCCCATGACCACCAGGTGATCACCGACCAGGTCCTTTTCCAGGCGTATCGGCATGCCGTCCTGGTTCAGCAGCGACACGTCGGCAAAGCGCACGCTGGTCTTTTCCTGATGCGCCGCCGGCGGCTGCGCGGTGTGGCCATCATGGTCGTGGCCGGCGTGGGCCAGCGCCAGGTTGCTGGCAAGCGCCAGGCTCAGGGCCAACAGTTTGAAAGAATGCTGGGTGTTCATCGCACACTCCTCACGTCAGTCTGGGAAGCGTTGATCGCGGCGGCCGGCAGTATGCGCAGGCTGGTGTAGTTGTCTTCGGCAAACTTGCGCCCCAGCGACGGCGACTGCACGTGCAGGTACCAGGCGCCGGCTTCGGGCAGGGTCAGCGCCGCCTGGTAGATGCCCTCGCCCACTTCCTGCAGCTGCAGGTTGCGTGGCATCGAGGTGGGCGCCAGGAAGTAGCGCAGGCTCAGGTCGTTCAGCCCCAGGCGTGGCTGGCCGTCGTCGCCGACGATGCGCACCCTGGCGGTAAAGTTGCTGTGCTGCGGCAACGGCCGGTCAAGGCCGATGAACTCGGCATGCGCGCCCTTGCGCTTGCCGGCGTTGGGCGCAGCCGCCACATAAGTGCTGAAGCAGTGGATGATCTGCGGCTGGTTGAGCAGGAAGGCCACGTCGAACTTGCCGGCCGCCGGCATCTTCACCGTCGAGCCATACACACCCGGCGCCACCTCGCGCAGGCTGCGGTCGACGACGATGGCGGCGCGGGCCTGGTGGCCGCGGTTGTTGTAGCCGGACATCGGGGCGTTCATGCCCTCGGCGTAAAAGTAGGTGGTGTTGTCTACCGGGTTCACCACGAACACCGAATTGTCGTCACGCGATACCGACAGCCCTTGCGCCAGCGGCAGGTCGCCAGCCTGGCGCGGCGCTGCCGGGCCGGCCTCGAAGCCCTGCACGATGGGCGAGCGCCCTTCACCCAGGCTGGACAGGTTGATCATGCTCACCTTCGGCGAGGCCAGGCCGCGCACGTAGGCATAGCCCTTGGTGAAGGTCAGCTGGTACGGTTCGGCCGCTACCGGGATATGGTGGATCAGCTTGTCGGTACTGGCATCGATCACCAGGGCCTGGTTCTCCAGGGTATTGAGCACGATGCCGTAGCGGCCATCGCTGCTGAAGCGCATCGGGCCCAGGCCCTGCTCGGCCTTGACCGTGTGGCGCAGCTGGTGGCTGCGGGCGTCGAACACCCGCACGCTGCCTTCCTCCCCGTCGACCACGTACACGGCCTGGGACAAGGCCGAGTAGCTGACCGACAGCGGGTGCGGGCCGACCTTGATGGTCTTCGCCAGGCGCATTTCCGGGATGTCGATGATGCTCAGGGTGCCACTGTCGCGGTTGCTGACATAGGCGTAGCGCGAGTCGCTGCTGAAGGCGATTTCGTGGTGCCCGGTGCCGGTGTTGAAGCTTTTCAGGGTGGTACGCCCCGGCACATCGATTACCGTTACCCCGCCCTTGGCCGGGTCGCTGCTGTTGTTGCCCACCCACAGCCGGTGCTGGTCCGGCTGCAAGGCCACGCGCAATGGCTGGTCACCGGCGTCCAGGTCGGCGACCCGGGTGAAGGTTTCGGTGTCGATCACCGACACTTTGCCGCGCTCGGGGATGGACACGAACACCTGCTTGTCATCGCTGGTGGCCACCCAGTCCATGGGTGACCCGGACAGTTCGATGCGTGCCATGGTGCTGGTCACGCCCCCCACCGATACCGTCGGGTCGATCACCGTCAGGCTGGCATCCTTGTTCAGCATCAACAGGAAGTAGCTGTTCAGGTCGAGCAGCGGCCGGGCGCCGATGCTGCTTTTCAGAAACAGCGCCACACGGGCTTTGCAGCTCTGGTCGCGTTCGCCCAGCGGGGCTGATTGCGCCGGGTCGATCCACGCCCCGGGGGCCATCCCCGACAGCGGTTGGCCGCTGGTCTGGTCGCTGACCTTGAAGCGGATGCTGGCGAAGCTGCCCTCCTGCAGCTCGCCGCCAGCCAGTGGCCGGGCCTCGAACTCCACGGTCACGCCGTCCCGGCTGAGCCGGTGCAGGGCTTGCGGGTCGGCAGGTTCCTGCAACAGCTCACGTGGGTCGCACCAGAGCTTTTCATACGCCACGCCCAGGCCGATCAACGCTACCCCCAATACTACCCCCAAGTAAGCGGGGCGAGTCTTCTTGTTCATGCTCGCGCTCCCTTCCGTCACTGCGCCTGGGCCGTTGCCGGCGGCGCTTCATTGGTCACCCGCAAGATCCCCCACAGCCCCGAGAGGTTGCCGTAGGCGGCGTAGTCGCGGAACAGGTAATCGCCTGGCACCGCGTTGGCCCCGCCAGCGCTCGGCAGCATGAAGCTGAAGTGCGCCGCCGGCAGTACGCTTTCCTGCGCGCCGATGTACATGGCCATCGGGTTGTAGCCGAAGCGCACCGAGCCGATGCCGGGCAGGTTGGTCGGGTAGCCGTCGGTATCGTTCTTCTCCGCCTGGTAGTTGTGCAGTGGCCACAGGTGCCCGTCCAGCTGGTAGGTGATACCGCGGCTGCCACCGCTGGGCATCAGCACATGGCTGCGTACCGGCTGGCCAGGCTTGGCGTACAGCACCGGGGTTTGCGGGTCGCCGCCAACCAGGGCATTGCTGTAGGCCATGTGGGCGTTGGGTACGTCTGCCAGGCCGAAGCCATCGGCATGGCCGAACGGGGCATCTGGCGCCAGGCCGAAGCGCAGCCACAGCGGCTCGGTCTTGTAGTTCATGGCCATGTTGCCGTTGTCCTTCGGATCCCCCGGCACGCCGTTGCCTTCGGTGGCGATGCCCTCGACCGGCCGGCCATCGGCCCAGCGCATGTTCATCGAGCGCTGCCACACCGTGACCAGGTCGCGGTAGTCGGGCTGGCCAGTGACCTTGACCGTGGCCTGCGCGCGGCTGGCGGCGTCCTCGGTCCAGGTCGCGGTCTGCGGCAAGATGCTCATGCCCCCTACCAGGCCCTTTTGTGGCTGCTTGATGAAGTCCGACGGGGTCAGGTTCAGGCCGCCGAACTCGATCGCCGTGGTGTTGATGATGTCCACCGTGCGGCCCAGTTGCAGGGTTGGTTTGCCTTCACGCTCCAGGTGACCGGCGTAATACTGGTACACCCGGCTTGGGTAGGCGCCACTGTTGCCCGCCCGTGGTGGCACGGTCTGCACCGGGTTGGCGCCGACGTTGGCACCGTCCGACTTGGTGATGTCGTAGGCCAGCAACTGCGCATGCAGGCCGACGTGGCTGGACGGCCGCATCAGGTTGTTGTTGAAGGCTGTGGAGCCTTCGCTGTCGAAGCGGTCACGCTTGACCACGTTCTGCATCACCGCGGTGCTGGGCAGGTCTGGCATCACCTGTGGCAGGCGGTTTTCCAGGGTAATGCTGATGCAGTCACCGGCGTTGGCGCGCAGCACCAGCGGCTCTACCGGTACCCCCGCCTTGAGCTTGCCGCTGACCGGGTCCAGGTCGGCCTTGCGCACATACAGCACGGCGGTCGGGTCGTGCAGCGGCGCGCTGTGGCCGCCTACGGTGAAGGTGGTGCCGTCTTCCTCGTCGACCACCGTCACCTGCGGGATGCTGGTCTTGCGGCTGTTGAACACCAGGGTGCCGCCATTGGCCTTGAGCGGGCCGCCGACGTGCTGGCCGACACCGGCCGCGTCGTTGATGCTGACAGCGTTGCGGTTCTCGAGGATGTCGTTGGCCAGCGCGGCGACGATCTCGTAGCTGCGCTTGACCGTGGTCCGCGAGCCGATGCCGTTGGGGTTGGCCGTGGTTTTCGGGCAGATGCCGTCAAAGTTCACGGTGTTGCGCATGGCCACCGGTTGCGGGTTGTTCGGCAGCGGGAACAGATCCGGGCGCTGCGCTGTGTAGTTGCGCATCACCCCCCAGATACCGTTCCAGTAGCCTTCCAGGGCGGCGTCCATCGCGTACAGGTAATCGCCGTTGGTGGCCGCAGAACTGGAGATCATCGACACCGGCGCCATGAAGCCCATCTGCTCGGAAATCCCGATCATCTGCGAGGCTTTCCAGCCCGAGTTCGAGCTGTTGCCGAAGCCCGAGCCGTTCTGCAGCCACTTCACACCGTGCAGGGTGACGTTGTGCTCCTCTTCATGGCCACCGGCGTGCAGCCGCAGGCGCACGTTATCGCCGGAGTAGGTACGCAGCATGGGCGTGAACGGGTCGCCCGGCTCGCTGCCGGCCTTGTTGATGTGCGGTGGGAACAGCGTGGTCCCGCCGGTAGGGCCGACCGCCGAGGTGATCGCCGAGGGGGCCAGGTTCATGGCCGGGATCGCCCGGTCGGTACGGCTCTGCAAGGCGTAGCTGAGGTCGCCGGCCAGGCCGTCTGCCTGCATGCCGCGCTTGCCGTCGGGGCCGACCTTGTTAGGGTCGAACACCCGCAGGGCCAGCGGCTCGTTGCGGTAGTTGACGACGAACATGCCTGGGTCATCCACCGAGATGGCCTGCGGGCACGGCCGGCTTGGGCAGCCTGGGCTCAGACCGCCGCGCGACTCGACCACCGATTCCAGCAGGTTGGACGCCTTCTGCCGCACGGGCGGGTTGATGGCGTAGCGGAAGCTGTCGGCGGTAGGCGGGTACGCCTGGCCGTTGGGCACGCCATCGGGGCCGGCACCCACGTACACGCCAGCCTCGTAGGCATGCTGGAAGTCGCTGTATTCGAGGAAGAACTCGCGGTAGCTGTCGTTCTTGCCATCGCCATCATGGTCGCCGGTCTGTACCACCGCCTGCCACGAGGTCGGCCCGCCATCCTGGCGCGTGGCCGGGTTGTAGAGCTTCTCGCCGGTTTCGGCGTGGAACCAGGTGGAACCGGCCGGCTCGGCCAGCACGGTGGCGTACAGGCCAAGCTGCTGGTGGGTCGATGGGCCGAGGTGGTCGTGGGTGAAGATGGTGCCCAGGCCCCGGTCGACGTTGTGCACGTTGATCAGGGGGTCGGCGAACCAGCGCTGCATGGCCGTGCGCGCACCCAGCCAGTCGGCCCGGCCGAAGCGGCCGAAGTACGGGTGCTGTTTGGCTTTCGGGCAGGCGGCGGTGCCATCGCGGCTGTCGCCTTCGGTGCAGCTGTTGTAGGCACGGATGGCTTGCACCCGCTCGACCACGCTGCCGGGCGAGAGGATGCCGTCTTCGTAGTTCCAGCCGTTGGCCGAACCGTCGGCAGCCGTCAGGTCCCACTTGGGCAGGTGGATATGCTGGCCGATCACGTCGGTTGGCGTACGCACCTGATAGTCGTCCATTTCATAGACCGACGGGATCAGGTTGGTGTGGGTGTACATGGTGCAGTCGAAGGTGTTCATGCGCATCACCAGCGGCTCTGGTGGGCGCTGTTTGGTGATGATCGGCCAGGCGTCTTCCCACAGCGCCAGGATGCGCGCCTGCGGGAAGTGGTAGCCGACCTTGTTGTACACCGCGTCGAACTGGATGTTGGCGCCTTTGTAGATGCGTGGGCGGTCGGCGGTGAAGGTGGACGCGCCACGGAAGCTCATGCCCGTCAGGCTTTCACCACTGGCGAATTCGCCGGTGCCCGAGGACTGGGTCAGGCGCTTGCCACGGTCGTCCATGCACGGCTCATAGAAAGGCGCACCGGCCGTTGGCAGCGCACCGTTGGTACGGAACGCCTTGGCCACCGGCTGGCTGCCGGGTATCAATGCATAGCTGGCGTGCTCGGTCTTGGCGTGGAACTGCATGGCAGCCTGCTCTACGTCAGTACCTTCTTCAGGCATGTAGATCGGCTTGGCTTTGTACACCACCTTGGAGAAGTCCAGCTTGGTGGTAGTGGTCTGGGCTTCGCCGCCTGCCGATACGCCGTCCAGCGCATGCCGGCCCAGCCCGCCGTCCCAGCCATCGACCTGGTTCGGGTCGAGGTTGGCCCACAGCGCCTTGCCGGTGTTTTTCAACTGTTCTGCCAGCGCCGGGTCGAGCATGTCCAGCGGCGGGGTTGGCGGACGGTTGCCGACGCTGCTTTCCATGCCACCGATCCAGAACGGATAGCCAGGGTTTTTCAGGCTGCCATCGGCATTGCGGTTGGCGTCGCTGCGGTCGACCAGGGCCAGCGAGCCGATGGCTTTGCGCACGGGCGCTTCGCTGGCGTGGTCGTCATCACCTTCGTGTTCGCCTTCGTCATCATCGTCGTCGCCATGAGCCGCGACCAGTTCCTCGGAGAGCTTGGGCACCACCACCACCTTGCCAGGCATCGGCGCCATGGCCTTGCCGGGCAGCGGCACAATAGCGGGGATTGGCGTACCGGCGACGATTTCGCCGTCCGGCAGCGCCCTTGCCCCCACCGCTGGCTTGCCACTGCGCAGTGCAAACGGCGCGGTGTGGAAGCCGTTCTGGCCCTGCCCGCTTACCTCCAGGCGAGTCCCTTCCTCGAACACATCGTGTACCCGCCACATGGCCCACATGCCCTGGGCGAAATGCGGGTAGAAATGGCAGTGGTAGATGGCATCACCCGCCACGCGGTTGCGGTTACCCGAGCCGCCGTTGGCGATTTCATAGGTGTAGCCGATGCCCGGCCCGATGCCTTGGGCATCGATGTAGTCGGAATTGTCATCGTTGGGGTTGAACAGCCACTGGTGCCCATGCAAATGGAAGATGTGCTGCTCGTGGCCGTTGTGGGTATTGCGGAACTTGGTGAAGTCACCAATGTAGCTGTGATGGACGTTGGCGGGCTCGGCCGGGTACAGCGCCATGCCAGCCTTGACCCCGACGGCGCTGGCCGGTGGTATTTCGCCAGGGCGAATATTTTCCAGGCCGACGTTGGCCGGTACGTCGACCAGCGTGCCGATGTCGCCCACGGTATGCGCACTGAGGAAGAACTCTTCGTAGGCGCACGACAGACAATCATGCATCGGCCCTACACCGAGGCGGTTGGCCACCACCTCGGCGCCCATGCCGCCAGAGCCGTAGTTGATCATGAACGAGTCGCGCGTAGGCTCCAGCACATGGCCCATCACCGGGTCAGCCCAGTAGCCTGGGAATGCCTGTGTGGCAGCCACTTCATCCGCGAACTGAGAGGCAAAATCACGGAAGGCTTCCAAGCGGTTAGGCAGTGCCGGGTTGCGCTTGTTGATGCTTTCCAGCGGGTAGGTAGAGCGCGGGAAGCTGCCATCGGGGTTGGGGCCCATGACGATGGCATCGGTCTCGCTGTTGAGGATTTCATTGCCATCGACCATGGCAATGATCGGCTTGCCGGCCTTGCCTTCGCTGACCCAGGGTTCGGCCTGCGGGTAACGCGCCTGGTAGTCGATCACGGGTTGGCCGGTGGCCGTGCGCCCGGTGGTGGCCAGGCGCATTTCTTCCTCGGTCAGCGTGTTGCGGTAGGTGCGGCCGCCTTTTGGCACAACCACCACCTGGCCGAACAGGCCATTGGCAACGTTACCGGCACCACCCTGCCCACCAAAGGTAGCGCCCTGGCTGGTTGCAGCGAAGGCGCCTTCACGTTCGGCGTAGAGGGTATAGCTGCGGGTGTTGCCCGGAGATACCAGGAAGTTGCCGTTGCGGCCGGTGTTGGCAGCGATGTCAGCGATGCTGTTGACGGCTTGCATGCCGTTGACCTGGAAGCCGACATGGCGGTCGGTCACTTGTTCGTCAGCCACGAAGTGCTCACCGCCTTGGTTGTCGACTTCGTTTTCCGGCCCTTCCTCCTCTTCCCCCTCGCCCTCGGTTTCTTCGGGGTCGATACCATGCTTGTTGGGGTTGGCCTGATAGGCCAGCAGGTTGGTCAGATTGACGGTGAGGCAGTCACCGGCCGCCACCCGCAGCACGATCGGCCGTGGGCGCTTGTCCGGGCGCAGGGTCACCTTCCCCGGCACCGCCGCGCCACCCTTGCCCAAGGGGACGTTCTTGTCGTCCACCACATCTTCGCGCAGGGCGAACATCATGCCATTGGCGTTTTGCGCACCAAGGCGGTTGAACATCAGCGGCTGGTCCAGCGCCACCACATTGGCGACCAAGGTGCGCTGGCACTGCACAGCCGCCTCGCTGGTCGTTTCCCAGCCAAGCAAGGCCAGTACAAGTGATGACAGGACGGGGCCTTTGAGCGGCGTCGACATGCTGCACCTCCGGAACACAGGAACTCTGCGAGGAGCTGGAGCAAGCTGTGTGCCAGGTGCTAATTGCCAGGGTTTTCAGAGGGTTGCGTAGGCAATCGAAACGGATTGGGGAGGATGCCCCAGCGGTTTTCCCCGAATTGGGGGTGGCTTGTGGGTGTTTGGCAGAAGATGCTTTCACCTGCCGATGGAATGAACAGCAGGATCATTGATGAGCCCAAATGCGGTGCATCATGGGCAGATGACCAAGGCTCACAGAGCTGCTGCTCGACTGACGGACCGGGGATATCACCTGGCATTGATGTAGCGCCGACCGGTCCCATCGCCGGCAAGCCAGCTCCCACAGGTTCTGTATAAAGCCTCAGAGCAGTGCGATCCTGCACAAGTCTTCAGGTCAGTGCTAACCCTGTGGGAGCTGGCTTGCCGGCGATGGGCCGCAGAGCGGCCCCGGTGATGTGGCTGTGATGCAAAGGCCTTAACCTACTAGTCCGCGCACACAGAAGTACAGTATCGACGGCCCCATCAGGCAACCCAACCCGGTATGGAAGGTAGCCGTCAACGCCCCATACGGCACCAGCCGCCGATCCGTCGCCGCCAACCCGGCCGTCACCCCCGATACGGTCCCCGCCAGCCCGCCGAACACCATCGCCGACCGCGGGTTGTCCAGCGCCAGTAACCGCGCAGACACAGGGGTAAACACCATCACCAGAATCGCCTTGATCAGCCCGGTGGCAATCGACAAGGCCATCACGTCCGAGCTCGCACCCAGCGCAGCCCCGGTCACGGGCCCGACGATGTAAGTCACCGCACCCGCGCCAATGGTGGTCATGCTCACCGCATCGCGATAGCCGAAGGCATAGGCCACCGCCGCGCCGACAATGAATGGCAGCACGGTGCCCAGCAGCAGCGCCAGCGCACCGATCATCCCGGCCTTGCGCGCCTCGGTGGCCTGTACTTCGAAGGCCGTGGCGACGATGGCAAAGTCACGCAGCATGGCCCCGCCCATCAAACCGATACCGGAGAACAGCGCCATGTCGGCCAGGCCTTTCTGGCCACCGGTCACAGTACCGCCGACCCAGGCCAGCACCAGGCCGATGACAATGGCGATGGCCGAGCCGTGCACACGGCCGAAGGTCAGGTATTTCGACATCAGAACCGAAAGCCACATGATGGCGCCCACCACCGCAAAAGCAGTGATCAGGCCGTTGTGTTCCAGGGCATTGTCAATAAGTGGCCACATGTTCAACGACCTCCTGCAGGGGCAGCCTGCACATTGGCTTCGGGGGTGGGTTCAAGGGCAGGCAAGGGCTCGCCGCGATGGCTGCGGCTGATCAGCGCGATGGTCGCACCGCACACCAGCACCGCGCCAATGGCGGCCAGCAGCGCCACCGGCCCGCCGTGCAAGGCGGTGACCACGTTCTGCTGGGCAGCCATGGCCACCACCACCGGGATGTACATGGCGCCCCAGAAGCCCACGCCGAATTCGCATTCCTTGCTCATGCCGCCGTTGCGGTGCATGTACAGCCGTGCGCAAATCAGCAGGATCATGGCGATGCCGACCCCGCCGACGTTGGATTTGACGCCCAGCAGCACGCCCAGGAAGTCGCCGACGATAACGCCGGCAAGTGTGCAGACCGCCAGCAGTGCCACACCATAGATGATCATTATTGTTACCCTCAGGTAGTGTCGAAGTTGCTTGTTGTTGTTCTTCGCCTTCAGTAAACCTGCAGGCACCGCGTTGGCTTCTTCGCGGGTAAATCGGATCGCCGCACCGCCGCTCCCACAGTAATTTCACAGCATTCAAGGCATGTGCACTGCATGTGGGAGCAGGGTTTACCCGCGAACACGGGCGCAGCCCGTGCCATCCATCGCGATACCAGCCATCATCGCCGGTCGGCCACCTCCTGGCGCAGCAGCGCATCCAGGGTGTCCCAACGGGTACCGTCCACCGCCACCACCCTGCCCTGTTCGAACACCGACCGTGCCAACCCGCTGAGCACGCTGCCAGGCGGCATTTCCAGGTGCAGACGCACGCCGCGTTCATAGGCGTTGCGCACCATGGCACGCCAGTCGACCAGCCGCGCCATGTTGCCGGCCAGGTCATCGCGCAGGCGCTGCGGGTCGAAAACCGGCCGCGCGCTGCTGCCACTGAGGTAAGTGATACGGGGCCGTTGCAGTTCGACCGTGGCGAACGCATTGGCCAACTCCGCTGCCGGGCCGTCCAGCAGCGGGCAATGCGACGGCACGCTCACCGCCAGCCGGCGAGCCACGCCCCGGCCCAGGCTGCGCGCCAGGGCCGCGACCGCCGCCATCGCCGTATCGCTACCGGCAATGACAATCTGGTTTTCACTGTTGAGGTTGGCCACATACACCTCGCCACCCACCTCGCCCAGCAGATGCTCGACACTGGCCAGGTCCAGGCCGCTGAGTGCGGTCATGCCGTAACCTTGCGGGTAGGCGCGCTGCATCAGCTCCCCGCGCAGGGCAACCAGCCGGACCGCATCGGCGAAACCCAGTGCGCCGGCGACAACCGCTGCCGGGTAGGCACCAATCGACAACCCCGCCACGTAATCCGGCGCAGGGCTGCGTTGCATCAGCCAGCGCGCCCAGGCCACGCCGCTCAGCAGCAGGCACAGCTGCACGGCACGGGTAGATTGCAGCGCGGGCTGACTGTCCAGCGCCAGCGCGGGCTGACCGAGGGTGTCGCTGGCCTCCTCCAGCAGTTGCCCGGCGCCCTCAGGCAGGTGCTGCAGCATGCCCGCTTGCTGGGCGCCCTGGCCGGGGAACGCGAACAGGCTGCTCATGCGGCATGCTCCAGTGCTGCCCATGGGTCGCTGACCAGCAGCGGACCACTTGCCGACTTGAGCAGCACGCGCGGGGAAAACCCGGCCCACTCACGCAAGGCGATGGCCCCGGCCGGGGTCTCCAGTTGCACGTCGATACGACAAGGCGCGCAGTCGAGAATATCCAGCAAGTCCCGCGCCTGCTCGCGGGCCAGAGGCTGTGGCGTGCGCAACACCAGGTCCAGGTCACTGTCGGCGTGCAGCACCTCACTGCCCGTGGCGATCTGATACCCGGCCCCACCGGTCGGCCCCCAGGCCAGCCCCGTGGCTTCCAGTACCGGTGCGACCGAAGCCAGAGCACGCAACGCAGGCCACGGGCTTGCCACCTGCCAGCGGAGCGTTTCCGGGCCTAGCTGGCGCTGGATGTCGGCCAGCCGCATCAGGGCGCCCAAGCGCTGCGCCCTACCCTGGCCACGCAACCCCACCGCCACCCAGCCGATCCCACAGCTGGCACGACGCACCACTACCGGCTGAGCGCTGGCCAGCACATCCTGGGCCCACTGCGGTGCATCATCGGGCAGCGCCGACACAGGCATACCCCAAAGCAGGTCGTGCGGCCGTGGTGTGTTCATTTCACGCCCCCTGCCACTGGCGGCGCAGCTGTTCGCGCACTTGCCGCGAGGCGCTACGGTTTTCACCGGCCAGCCGCGACGACAGGTCGGTCGAGCTGCCGATGTCGCGCACCGCTTCGGCCAGGCAGGCGCGCACCTGAGTGATATCGGCGCTGCTCGGCGCCTCAGCGTTCTCCACCGTCAGGCGGCGCCACAGCAAGCCCAGCGACGCGTAGCTGGCCAGGTCGTACGCCATGGGCGGTACCTCGGCCGCCAGGGCCTCCAGTTGCTCGACGCTGCGCAAGGTAATGCGCGCCGCTGCCGCCTTGCCCATGGCATGTACCATCACCCCGGCATCGTCCAGGGCAATCAGGCGCTGGGCCTGGTAGCCGTGGGCCAGGAAGGCACCGGACATGGCCTTGCCGACCAGCAGGCCGATCACCGGATGCCCGGCCAACCGCGCCCGAGCGTATGCCTGCACTGCACCGGCCAGCGCCTGATGGATGCCCAGCGCCTCTTCGCGACGACCATAGGCCTGGCTGGGCACATCGATGACCGCAACGATGGCACGCTTCTGGCCGTTTCGGTCCGCCTCTACCGCCTCGCTCACGGCTTTGGCCAGGCCCCAGCCTTCCAGCACGCCGACCTCGCCCGAGCGCGCGCGGGGGAACGGGTTTGCTGCATCGGGCACCACGGCGATGAAGCGCGCCGGGCGGTTGTCGAGCTCACCCTCGATAACCCGCAACGACGCGGGATAGCCCGGCAAGGCTTGCCCGCCGGCAAGGCCCGGCAGCCAGTTCAGTGCACGGTTCATCGGGCTTCTCCTTGGTAAAGTTGACGTACGGTCGCGGCATCCAGTTGCGGGCAGTTATCGCCCAGCCCGGCCAGGCGTTCGAGGAACCAGGCGTACTGGCTGGCGCGGTCGCTGGAAGGTGCGTCAAGTAACTGCAACAACTGTTCGCGCACCGCCTGGATATCATCCGCCACGTACCCATCCACCAACCCGCTGGCATGGCGCTGCTCGCCACCGCTCAGGCTCCAGATGAAGGGGCGGTCCTTGGCGTCGTACTCGCCGATGCCCGCCTCCTGCTCGATCACCTGCGGGCCGTTGAGGCCCAGGCGCGCTTCGCGGGTAACCAGCAGATGGCTGCACAGGCCCGCAGCAATGGACATGCCGCCGAAGCAGCCGACCGAACCTGCGATCAGGCCGATCACCGGCTGCCAGTTACGCAGTTCGACGATGGCTGCCTGGATCTCGGCAATCGCCGCCAGGCCCAGGTTGGCTTCCTGCAGACGCACCCCGCCGGTCTCCAGCAGCAGCACCGCACAGGTAGGGACGCCGTTGCGGTTGTCTTCGATGGCCAGTTCCAGCGCACCGGCAATCTTGGCACCGCCCACCTCGCCCATGCTGCCACCCTGAAAGCCGCCTTCAATGGCGGCGACCACCGCGTTGCGCCCGTTCAGCAGGCCCTTGGCAATGATCACGCCATCGTCGGCCTGCGGCACGATGCCCTGGCGCGGCAACCACGGCGACATCAGCCGGTCGAAAGGGCCCAGCAGTTCGCGGAAGCTGCCCGCGTCGAGCAGTGCGCGGGCCCGTTGCCGGGCACCTAGCTCGACAAAGCTGCGGCTGTGCAGCAAACGTTCGGTATCAGTCATGGGCAATCTCCTCGAAGCCTTGCTCCAGGCGCAGGCGCACCACGCCGGGGGTGGCGCCAAAATCGTGGATATCGATATTCACCGCCGGCCAGGCGCGGTCCTCGAACAAGCGCTGGAACAGTTGCTGCCAGCGCGCAGCGCTGCCGTTTACCGAAGTCATCACCTGGATCTGCAGGCTGCCGGCGGTGCCGGGTTCGATCAGCACTTCGAGGTCCCCGGAGCTGACGCAGCCCACCAGCGTGCGGCCAAGCCCAGGTTGCGCAGCGGGGAATTGAAAGTTCAGGGTTTCCATGTCACAGGCTCCCGGCTTTGTCGAGGAACAGGCAGGCGGCGAGCAGATCGGCAGCGCCGCCCGGTGAGGCGTTCAGGTGCAGCAGTTGCTGGTCGAGTTCGCGCAGCTGCCGGCGCCCGGCCAGCGTGGCGCTGCCGCCTGCGCCCAGAACTGCCAGCGCGCCTTGCTGGACGGCTGCCAGCCCGGCCGGGCCGCTGCGCCAGAGCACGCAGGTGTCGCTGAGCACCGCCATGATTGCCAGCAGCGCGTCGAGACGGGCGTGAGGCTCGCTGGCGCCGGCGGCGCGGCTGCGCTGCAGTTGCGGCAGCCCATGGCGGATGACGGCGGGGAAGCCTTGCTGTGCCTGTTCGCGAGCGCCGCTGGTGCCGTAGCGCTGGCGCACCTGCAGGCCGTGGCTTTGCTGTGGCGGCATGGCCGGGTCGTCGAGCAGGGCGATGCGCCCGGCGCGGGCGGCCAGGGTGCTGGCGTCGGCATCGGGGTCGAGGGCCTTGGCGGCTACCAGCAGGCCCAGGGCCCAGATCGCGCCGCGGTGGGTGTTGACGCCGTGGGTGGCGGCCAGCATCGCGGCTTCGCCATCGCGGCCGAGCTTGCCCAGAGAGGCACGTAGCGGTTGGCTGATCGTGCCGATGGTTTGGGCGGCTTCAGCCATGTTGCGCAGGCAGGGCCACAGGGCCAGGGCCGAGGCGTGCATCAGGGCCAGGGTCATATCGGTATGGGCGCCGTTGCTGCGGCGGTCTACCAGGCCGGGTTTGGGTGACAGGTCGGCTTCGTCGATCAGGGCCTCAACCGCCAGGTCGGCCAAGTGGTCGGCCAAGGGAATTTCGATTGCCTGGGCCGGCCTCTTCGCGGGTAAACCCGCTCCCACAGGGACGGTGCCGGATTGAAGTGAAGAGATGAACATGTGGGAGCCGGCGTGCCCGCGAAGAGGCCCATGCGGTTGCAAGTCGAGTGCTTTCATTACCAGCTCCTGAACCGCGCAGGCGGGTTGTAGAGGCCGCCAGACCAATCGACCAGGTCGGCGATGCTGCGCGCGGCCAGCAGCTCGCGGCTGGCGTCGGTGCGGCGGATGCCGAGGTCTTCGGGCAAGGCAATCAGGCCCTGCTGGCGCATGCGCTGGGTATCCTTCGGGTCATGCCGCAGGCCTATCGCAGTAACCCCGGCGACGGCGGCGATCATCTGCTGGCGCTCTTCCAGGCTGCGGGCCTTGTACAGGTAGGCGATGCCCTCCTCGGTCAACAGGTGGGTGACGTCGTCGCCGTAGATCATCACCGGTGCCAGCGGCATGCCGGCCTTCTTGGCTACTTCCACGGCATCGAGGGTTTCCACAAAGGTGGGCTTGCCGCCTTCCTGGTAGGTCTCGACCATCTGCACCACCAGCTTGCGGCCGCGTTCGAGCAGAGTGTCCGGCACGGTCATGTCGAGCCAGGCCGGGGTGGCATGGCGCCGGCCACGGGGGTCGTGGCCCATGTTCGGCGCGCCGCCGAAACCGGCCAGGCGGCCGCGGGTCACGGTCGAGGAATGGCCATCGCCGTCCACCTGCAGGGTGGCGCCAATGAACAGGTCGACGGCGTATTGCCCGGCCAGCTGGCACATCATGCGGTTGGAGCGCAGCGAACCATCGCGGCCAGTGAAGAACACGTCGGGGCGCTGGGCGATGTAGTCCTCCATGCCCAGCTCGGTACCGAAGCAGTGCACGCTCTGCACCCAACCGGTCTCGATGGCCGGGATCAGTGTGGGGTGCGGGTTGAGTGTCCAGTTGCGGCAGATCTTGCCCTTCAGGCCCAGCGACTCGCCATAGGTGGGCAGGATCAGCTCGATGGCTGCGGTGTTGAAGCCAATGCCGTGGTTGAGCGACTGCACCTGGTGCTTTTCGTAGATACCGCGTATGGCCATCATCGCCATCAGCACATGCACCGGCTTGATATGGCGCGGGTCGCGGGTGAACAGCGGTTCTATATAGAAGGGCTGGTCGGCGACCACCACGAAATCGACCCAGGAGGCCGGGATATCAACCCGTGGCAGGTCGTCTACACGGTCCACCAACTGGTTGACCTGGGCGATGACGATGCCGTCGCTGAAGGCGGCTGGCTCCACCAGTGCCGGGGTGTCCTCTGTGCTGGGGCCGGTGTACAGGTTGCCGTCGCGATCAGCCATGAAGCCTGCCACCAGGGTCACGTTGGGGATCAGGTCGACCAGCAGCCGCGAGTACAGCTCTATGTAGGTGTGAATGGCGCCGACTTCGAGCAGGCCATCCTCCAGCAGCTGGCCGATGCGCAGGCTTTGCGGGCCGGCGAAGGAGAAATCGAGCTTGCGCGCAATGCCGCGTTCGAACAGGTCCAGGTGCTCGGCACGGCTGACGCTGGGCATGATCATGTGCAGGTCGTGCAGGCGCGCAGGGTCGGCCTTGGCCAGCGAGCGCGAAAGGAAGTCGGCCTGCTTCTGGTTGTTGCCTTCGAGCACCACCCGGTCGCCGGGGGCGAGCAACAGCTCCAGGGCTTCGACGATACGCTCGGTGGGCAGCACCACGCCGTCGGCGAGGTGGCGGACCCGGTCGAGGCGGCGCTGCTTTTCGGCACGCCGTCGCGACCATTGCGGCGGTGGATTCTGTGTTGTTGTCATGGTGACTCCACGGGTTCGCTGTCGTGGGGTCAACTTAGGCCTGGGGGGTTGGGGGATCAATCAAGCTCGGTGGCAGATCGTTACGGTCAGGTTAATGAACAAAGGGATGCATGGGTGCGGCTGGCCCTATCGCCCTGAAACCTTGTTAGAGTGGCAACATCCCCAGCCATGGCAGAAATGCAGGTTCGCCCTGCAGATTTGTCGATTGTGCAAGGCAAATTCGCATGCAAGGATCCGCAGATCCTCCAGCGAACTCCAGACTTCACTTGGAAAATCAATAACAAAGCAGGGAGAACGCAATGACTGCGCACGCTATTACTCCGACCGACCACGTGCTGGCCGAAGTCCGCAATCAGGTCGGCCACCTGACCCTGAACCGCCCCGCCGGCCTCAATGCCCTGACCCTGGACATGGTACGCAGCCTGCGCCAACAGCTGGACCGCTGGGCGGAAGACCCGCAAGTACACGCTGTGGTACTGCGTGGCGAGGGCCCCAAAGGGTTCTGTGCAGGTGGCGATATCCGCTCGCTGTACGACAGCTTCAAAGCCGACGACACGCTGCACCAAGACTTTTTCGTCGAGGAATACGCCCTCGACCTGCTCATCCACCACTACCGCAAACCGGTGCTGGTGCTGATGGACGGCTTTACTTTGGGTGGCGGCATGGGCCTGGCCCAGGGCTGCGACCTGCGCGTGGTCACCGAGCGCAGCCGCCTGGGCATGCCCGAAGTTGGGATCGGCTACTTCCCCGACGTCGGCGGCAGCTATTTCCTGTCGCGCATTCCCGGTGAACTGGGCATCTACCTGGGCGTGAGCGGCAACCAGATCCAGGCGGCCGACGCACTGTACTGCGGCCTGGCCGACTGGTACCTGGCCAGCGACCAGCTGGCGGCCCTCGACCAAGGGCTGGACCAGTTGCAGTTCAGCGACCAGCCGCTCAAGGACCTGCAGAACCTGCTGGCCACGCTCGGCACCCAGGTGCTCGGCGATGCGCCGCTGGAAAAGCTGCGCACGGTCATCGACCACTTCTTCGCCCTGCCCGACATGTCCGCCATCGTCGAGCAACTGCGCGCAGTCAGCGTCGACGACAGCCACCAATGGGCCCTGGCCACCGCCGACCAGCTGGAAAGCCGCTCGCCCCTGGCCATGGCGGTTACCCTGGAGATGGTGCGCCGTGGCCGCCACCTGAACCTGGAAGACTGCTTTGCCATGGAGCTGCACCTGGACCGCCAGTGGTTCCGGCACGGCGATATCATCGAAGGCGTACGTGCGTTGATCATCGACAAGGACAAACAACCGCGCTGGAACCCGCCGACCCTGGCCGCGCTGCAACGCCAGCGGGTCGACCAATTCTTCGAAGGCCTGTGAGCCCGGGAGTACACAGATGCAAGACCTGGAACTGAGCGAAGAACAGATCATGATCCGCGACATGGCCCGGGACTTTGCCCGTGGCGAGATCGCCCCGTATGCCCAGGCCTGGGAAAAGGCCGGCTGGATCGATGATGGCGTGGTGCGCAAGATGGGCGAACTGGGCCTGCTGGGCATGGTGGTACCGGAAGACTTCGGCGGCAGCTACACCGACTATGTCGCCTACGCGCTGGCCGTGGAAGAAATCGCCGCCGGCTGCGGCGCCACCGGGGCGATGATGAGCATCCACAACTCGGTGGGCTGCGGCCCGCTGCTGGCCTACGGTACAGCCGAACAGCAACAGCAGTGGCTGCCACGCCTGGCTACGGGCGAGGTGATCGGCTGCTTCTGCCTGACCGAGCCACAGGCCGGGTCCGAGGCGCACAACCTGCGTACCCGCGCCGAGCTGGTGGATGGCCAGTGGGTGATAAACGGCGCCAAGCAGTTCGTCAGCAACGCCCGCCGCGCAGGGCTGGCCATCGTGTTTGCCGTGACCGACCCGGAGCTGGGCAAAAAGGGCCTGTCGGCGTTCCTGGTGCCTACCGACAACCCGGGTTTCAAGGTTGACCGCAGCGAGCACAAGATGGGCATCCGCGCCTCCGACACCTGCGCGGTCACCTTCGACAACTGCCGCATCCCGGCTGCCAATATCCTCGGTGAGCGTGGCAAAGGCCTGGCCATCGCCCTGTCCAACCTTGAAGGCGGCCGCATCGGCATTGCTGCCCAGGCACTGGGTATTGCCCGCGCTGCATTCGAGGCGGCGCTGGTGTACTCGCGTGATCGTGTGCAGTTCGGCAAGCCGATCAACGAACACCAGAGCATCGCCAACCTGCTGGCCGATATGCAGGTGCAGGTGAATGCCGCGCGCTTGCTGATCCTGCATGCCGCACGCCTGCGCAGCGCCGGCAAGCCGTGCCTGTCGGAAGCCTCACAGGCCAAGCTGTTTGCCTCGGAAATGGCCGAACGGGTGTGCTCGATGGCGATCCAGGTGCATGGCGGCTATGGCTACCTGGAGGACTACCCGGTAGAGCGCTATTACCGCGATGCGCGGATTACGCAGATCTATGAAGGGTCGAGCGAGATCCAGCGGATGCTGATTGCGCGAGAGCTGAAGCACTACCCGCTCTGAAAGACTTGCGCCGTCCCTGTAGGAGCGGCCTTGTGTCGCGAAAGGGCTGCGAAGCAGCCCCGGAAATTTGTGCATCTGCGCCGAAATCCTGGGGCTGCTGCGCAGCCCTTTCGCGACACAAGGCCGCTCCTACACAGGCCGGCGCAACCCTGGGGGTTGGTGCTCAACGCCAATAGCGAGAATCATCCACCACTTTCGCATGCCCCTCGAACAACGCCGGCAGCTGTTCCTTCAGATAGTCGATCCAGGTCCGTACCTTGGCATCCAGGTAATGCCGTGACGGGTACATCGCGTACAGCGCACTCTCACGCAGGCGGTACGGCGCCAGCAGCCGGCACAGGCGCCCCTCCCCGATCGACTGGCTGGCGGTATAGAACGGCAGCAAGCCAATGCCCATGCCCAGTTCGCTGGCCACCAGCATGGCGTCGGCGACGTTGGTGGAAAAACTGTCGTTCGGCGCAATCACACACTGGTCAACCCCTTGCGGGAACACCCAGTCGCCCTCGTACATCGGGTAGGCCATGCGCAGGCAGCGATGGCTGTGCAAGTCTTCGGGGCGCTCCGGTACGCCATGGGCCTCCAGGTACGCGGGGGCCGCGCAAGGGATGCTGAAGATGTTGCCCAGCGGCACGGCGATCAGCTGCGAATCCGGCAGCGTCCCGTCAACCGTGATCACCACGTCATGCCCCTCGGCCAACGGGTCGGGGTTGCGTTGGGACAGGGTCAATTCGATCACCACCTCCGGGCACAGCGCGTTGTAACCGGCCACCAGCGGCATCAGCAGCAGGCCCAGCCCGTGCGGGCAATGCAGCCGCAGGCGCCCACGTGGCGTGAGGTGCGCGCCACGGGCTTCACCCACCGCTTCCTCGGTCAGCAGCATGATCTGCCGCGCCCGCTCAAGAAAGCGCTCGCCTGCCTCGCTCATGCGCAGGCGCCGGGTGGTGCGGTGCAGCAGGCGGGTCTGCAGCTGGTTTTCCAGTTCGGCGACGATGCGCGAAACCTGCGCGGCGGAAATGTCCAGGGCATTGGCGGCCGCAGCGAAGCTGCCACATTCAACCACACGGGCGAAGGTACGCATGGCATGCAGCATGTCCATGAAAGGGGTGCTCCTTGTTGGTCTTATTCTTACGTTAAAGGCAGGAATCTATCACGGCTTGGCCCATTTATTGTGTGAGACCTTTGAATACATCATTAGTCATACATTGAAAAAGGAGCTTGCCATGAAACGTTCGATCGCTGTGCTTGCCATCGCCGCTGCCCTCACCTCGTTCGGTGCCTTCGCCGACACGGGCAACAACCAGCCTGTCAGCCGCAGCTACGAATACGGCATGCCACTGGATGTGGCCAAGGTCATCTCCATCACCCCTGCCAGCAACGCCGCCGATTGCCAGGTTGGCACTGCTCACATGGTGTATGTCGACCATCAGGGCCAGAAGCGCGAAATCGACTACCGCGAGATGGGCAACTGCTCGCAGCAGTGAGTCAGCCCAGCACCTGGGTGATCCAGCCCACCTGCTGGTTGAAGTCGTCTATTTTCACCTGAGGTACCGCGTCGCGGGCACGCGCGAAGTTGGCCAGGGTCTGCTGCTTCTGTTTCAGCATGCGGCGCCACTTCACCACAAACGCCTCGCTTTTCGCCTGCATCAGCACCGGTCCGAAGTACAGTTGCTCAGCGGTATAGGCCACGCTGCCCGGTTCGGCGACGATGATCTCGTAGTCAAAGCGGTTTTCTCGCAACAGCTCTTCGTTGACGATGCAAAAGCCGTTACCCATCAGCCACTGCCGCAGTTCGCGTTCGGCGCCATTGGGCTGCAGTACCAGGCGTTTTACCCCAGCCAGGCGCTGCTTGCCGGCTTCGAGGATCTCGCACATCGTGTCGCCACCCATGCCGCAGATGCTGATCACCGAGATCCTATCTTGCGCCTCGACGGCCGCCAGGCCATCGGCCAGGCGCACGGTGATGCGGTCTTCAAGGTCATTCTTGCGCACGTTGCGCTGGGCCGAGGCGAACGGCGTCTGCGCCACCTCGCCGGCCACGCCCACCTCGATTACCCCACGCAGCATCAGGGCCACCGGCAGGTAACCATGGTCGGAGCCAATGTCGGCCAGGCGCGCGCCCTGTGGCACATGGGCCGCCACGCGCTCCAGGCGCCTGGACAAAGTCTGTTCGTTCACGTTAAACCCCTGCGTTGCAATGGGGCGCGATTCTGACGGCGAACAGCGCGCATTACAAACACCGGGGCGCCCTCGACCCGCCCGCCGGGCTCGCGTAGGCTTGCCGCTTTCCTTCCGTCGCAAGGCAAAACAGACCATGGCAACTGCAGACATCATCTACACCCCAGACCCGGACGCCGAATCCATTTCCTCCGACGTGGCCGAGTACAACGGCGTGCTGGTCACCACCCAGATCCCGACCCACCCCGATGGCAGCCTGGAGCTGGGCGGTATCGTCGAGCAGAGCGAATGCACCCTGCAGGCGCTGAAAGTGGCCCTGGAAAAGGCCGGCAGCGGCATGGACCGGGTGCTGCACCTGACCATCTACCTGACGGACATGGCCGACCGCGCGGCGTTCAACGAGGTGTACCAGCGCTTCTTCGGCAAGCCGTGGCCAGTACGTGCTGCGGTGGGTGTGGCTTCGCTGGCATTCGAAGGCATGCGCGTCGAAGTGACCGCAATGGCCGCCAAGCGCTGATTTACCTGCCAGGGCCCTATCGCCGGCAAGCCAGCTCCCACAGGTACAGCGCAGCCTTCAAGGCATGCGCAGTACCTGTGGGAGCTGGCTGCCGGCGATAGTGCAGGTACAGCGCAGCCTTCAAGGCATGCGCAGTACCTGTGGGAGCTGGCTGCCGGCGATAGTGCAGGTACAGCGCAGCCTTCAAGGCATGCGCAGTACCTGTGGGAGCTGGCTTGCCGGCGATAGGGCCGGTACAGCGCAGCCTTCAAGGCAGCGTCGTACCTGTGGGAGCTGGCTTGCCGGCGATAGGGCCGGTACAGCGCAGCCTTCAAGGCAGCGTCGTACCTGTGGGAGCTGGCTTGCCGGCGATAGGGCCGGTACAAGCGATACACCTCCCAGCACCCCAATGATGCCGCCGGCCCGTTTCACCGCTACAATGCCCGCCTACCGTGACAGCCCGAAAATATAACGACATGTCCCTTCCAAAGAATCACCTGGAACTGCTCAGCCCTGCGCGCGACGTGGCCATTGCCCGTGAAGCGATCCTGCACGGCGCTGACGCCATCTACATCGGCGGCCCGAGCTTCGGCGCGCGCCATAACGCCTGCAACGAGGTCGGCGATATCGCCGAGCTGGTCGAGTTCGCCCGGCGCTACCACGCACGGGTGTTCACCACCATCAACACCATCCTCCACGACAACGAGCTGGAGCCCGCGCGCAAGCTGATTCACCAGCTGTACGACGCCGGCGTCGATGCCCTGATCGTGCAGGACCTGGGGGTGATGGAGCTGGACATCCCGCCGATCGAGCTGCACGCCAGCACCCAGACCGACATCCGCACCCTGGAGCGGGCCCGATTCCTCGACCAGGCCGGGTTCTCGCAGCTGGTACTGGCCCGCGAGCTGAACCTGCAGCAGATTCGCAGCATCGCCGCCGAAACCGATGCCGCCATCGAGTTCTTCATCCACGGTGCGCTGTGCGTTGCCTTCTCCGGCCAGTGCAACATCTCTCACGCGCAGACCGGCCGCAGTGCCAACCGTGGCGACTGCTCGCAGGCCTGCCGCCTGCCCTACACCCTGAAGGACGACCAGGGCCGCGTGGTGGCCTTCGAGAAACACCTGCTGTCGATGAAGGACAACAACCAGACCGCCAACCTGGCGGACCTGGTCGATGCCGGCGTGCGCTCGTTCAAGATCGAGGGCCGCTACAAGGACATGGGCTACGTGAAGAACATCACTGCCCACTACCGCAAAGAGCTCGACGCCATCCTCGAAGGCCGCCCGGAACTGGCCCGCGCCTCCAGCGGCCGCACCGAGCACTTCTTCCTGCCCGACCCGGACAAGACCTTCCACCGCGGCAGCACCGACTACTTCGTCAGCGACCGCAAGGTCGACATCGGCGCGTTCGACTCGCCAACCTTCACCGGCCTGCCGGTCGGCGTGGTGGAAAAAGTCGGCAAACGTGACATGCAGGTGGTCACCGAGGTGCCACTGACCAACGGCGACGGCCTGAATGTGCTGGTCAAGCGCGAAGTGGTGGGTTTCCGTGCCAACATCGCCGAACCACGCGGCGAGTTCGAGGAAGACGGCCACAAGCGTTACCGCTACCGTGTCGAACCCAAAGAAATGCCCGAAGGCCTGCACAAGCTGCGCCCCAACCACCCGCTGTCTCGCAACCTCGACCACAACTGGCAACAGGCCCTGCAGCGCACCTCTTCCGAGCGCCGGGTGGGCGTCGAGTGGCACGCCGTTCTGCGCGAGCAGCGCCTGATGCTGACCCTCAGCAGCGAAGAAGGTATCAGCGTGCAGGTGGCCCTGGATGGCCCGTTCGGGCCGGCCAACAAGCCGCAGCAGGCGCTGGACCAGTTGCACGACCTGCTGGGCCAGCTGGGTACCACGATGTATCACGCCGACAGCATCCAGCTGGACGCGCCACAGGCCTATTTCGTACCCAACTCGCAGCTCAAGGCCCTGCGCCGCGAAGCCATCGAGGCGCTGACCGCAGCACGCGTGCAGGCGCACCCGCGTGGCGCGCGCAAGGCCGAGACCACGCCGCCGCCGGTATACCCCGATTCACACCTGTCGTTCCTGGCCAACGTCTACAACCAGAAGGCGCGCGACTTCTACCACCGCCACGGCGTGCAGTTGATCGATGCGGCCTACGAGGCCCATGAAGAGCACGGCGAAGTGCCGGTGATGATCACCAAGCACTGCCTGCGCTTCTCGTTCAACCTGTGCCCCAAGCAGGCCAAGGGCGTGACCGGCGTGCGTACCAAGGTGGCACCGATGCAGCTGATTCAGGGTGACGAGGTGCTGACCCTGAAGTTCGACTGCAAACCGTGCGAAATGCATGTGGTGGGCAAGATGAAAAGCCACATCATCGACCTGCCGACCCCAGGCAGCGCCGTGGCCCAGGTGGTGGGGCACATCAGCCCGGAAGACCTGTTGAAGACCATTGTGCGCGGGCCGCATTGATCCGAGGACGACAACCTAGCGTATCTGGTGCTTGTGCAGCAGCCGATAGAACGTCGGCCGTGAAACCCCAAGCACCTTGGCCGCCACGCTGAGGTTGTCACTGTGCCGGTTGAGTACATCGCACAGGGCCTGACGCTCGGCCCGGTGCTTGTACTCCTCCAGGGTGCCCAGCGGCTGCTGCTCCAGGTCCAGCAGCTGCAACCCCAGGTCCTGCGCCTCGATCTGCCGGCCTTCGGCCAGCACCAGCCCGCGGCGCACGCGGTTGGCCAGCTCGCGCACATTGCCCGGCCAGTCGTGCCGGCCCATCGCCGCCAGGGCATGATCACTGAACGAGCGCGGCCGGCGCCCGGTTTCCAGGCTATAAAAGTGGGCAAAGTGGCTGGCCAGCATCGACAGGTCGCCATGCCGGTCGCGCAGCGGCGCGGTCACCACTTGCAATACGTTCAGGCGGTAATACAGGTCTTCGCGAAAGCGCCCTTGCTCGATGGCCCGTTCCAGGTCCACGTGGGTCGCCGCCAGCACCCGCACATCCACCGGAATCGGCTGGCTGCCGCCCACCCGTTCGATGTGCTTCTCCTGGAGAAAACGCAGCAGGTTGGCCTGCAGCTCCAGCGGCAGGTCACCGATTTCGTCGAGAAACAGCGTGCCACCATGCGCCGCTTCGATACGCCCGGACTTGCGCTGGTGAGCGCCGGTGAACGCGCCCTTCTCATGGCCAAACAGTTCGGACTGGATCAGGTGCTCGGGAATCGCTCCGCAGTTGATAGCGATGAACGGCTGCTCGCTGCGTTGCGACTGGCGGTGCAGGGTGCGTGCCACCAGTTCTTTGCCGGTGCCGCTTTCACCGCGGATCAGCACCGGCGATTCGGTGGGCGCCAGTTTGCCCAGTAATTTGCGCAGCTCGCGGATCGGCCGGCTTTCACCGAGCAGTTCGTGGGTGGCTTCGTCGACCTTGACCGCCCCTTTGCCGCGCAGGCGCGCCATGCCGAACGCCCGGCCAAGGGTAACCTGCACGCGAGAGACGTCGAATGGCAAGGTATGGAAGTCGAAGAACCACTCGCAGACAAAATCGCCGAACGCCGGCATGCGCAATTGCTCGGCACTGAGCACCGCGATCCATTCGGTGTTGCTGCGCTTGATCATGTCCTTGACCGCGTCCGGGTGCCTCAGGTGCGCTGCCTGCAAACGCAACAGGCCCACATCGCAAGGATGATCCAGTGCGGCCCCGAGCACGCAACTGTCCACATCCCACCCAGCGTTGCGCAGGCCTGGCAGCAAGCGGTGGCAGTCGTCGCAGGGGTCGACGATGAGCAAACGGCGTTGAGCGGCGGGCTGCTGCATGATCGATCCTTGGCGCCATTTTTTGGTTTTTTGAAGTAAAACAGCAAGTTGTGGCGCCCAATTAACAGTAGCAACGAAGTTGACGCTGCCCAGTACCGTCTGTCTGCCGAATCATTTTTTTACAAACCCATACGGGAATTTTCGCACTTTATCGACATCACATGGCGGCGCAGGCAAGAACGGATTCCATCCTGACAAATTTTTTTACAACCAATGTGTGACTTGCCCCCGGACAACGAGCATCAGTACACATAACCCCGCGCTGCAACTCGCGAATAAAGAGGCGACTTTGAAGCAACGCGGACTTACTTCGATGTTTGGGACCATAGAGAGACCGAACCATGAATGCCCCGCTCCGTGTCAACGAAGCACTGCTGATTGCCGACCATGCCTTCGAACCTTTCCAGTGCGTAGCCTGGGATGCACCCAACGGTACTGGTGAGTTGAGCCTGGCAGTGATCGACCGGACCAGCACTCGCATCGGCAGCAAGCAAGTGTCGTCGCGCATCTATTCCGACCCTGCCCAGTGGGCCAGCCTGATCGAGGAAGTGCGCGCCGAACTGTGCGAGAAAGGCTACAACCTGCAGCCCTGGTCGATGCCGAAATAATATCGCCCGCCCGGCCAAGTGCGTGCACCGCCACGCACTTGTGCAACTTCCCCACTGGCTGTTCTGGCAACTTTCCTTATTGCGACATGATGTCGCGCACATTTTTCAATTCACGACCTTGAACTGATGCAAGTGCTGGTATTCGGCCTGCAACTGCTCAGCCAGACGCTGTGCGCGCCCAACGCGAACCGGCGCCAACTCCATATCTACCAGCAAGGTGTCGCATGGCATCGGCTGCACGCCGTTGCAGTGCTGCAGGCGACCGTCGGTGAATATCAGGCAACGCACCACTTCTTCGGGGTGGGCTCGCCGCCGCGCCTGCAGCCAGTGGCGGGCCTGCACCAACGCGTTCATCAGCGGTGTCCCGCCACCGGCGCCCAAGGCTTGAAGCCAGGGCTGCAGCGCAGCCGAGGCTTTCAGGCCGTGGCGCTGCCACTGCGGCGCATGACCGCTGGCGGTCAGCAAGGCAAGACGGGCGCGCTGGCGGTAGGCCTGGTCGAACAGTGCTGCCAGCAGCCCTTTGGTCTGTGCCAGCGCCTGGTGCCGGCGGGTGGAGGCCGAGGCGTCTACAATCACCAGCCACAACTCTGCGGGCCTGGCCTGGCGTTGTTGCCAGCACAGGTCCTGGCGCAGCCGTGGCCGGCCCTTGAGCAAGGTCGCCAGCCAGGCTACCCGGCCAGCTGCAGCATTGCGCGCGCGGCCACGGCTGGCGCCGTACTGCTTGCCTGCGCCCGCTTCGGCATCCGCCCCTGTGGCAGGTGGCTGGGGGATGCTCAGGGCTTTTTTGCCCAGTTCGGCACCTCGCGACGGGCACCGCTGGCCACCGGCTGCGGCGGCAAGGCGCCCCAGTCGCCCTGCCCGCCCGGGTCACCTGAGTGGGTGGTACCCTGCTGGTCAGGTTGCGGCGGCGCCGACTGTGGGCTGGTCTGTGGCGCTGCGCGGCGGCGATGGCGCAGGGCGAACTCGGCCACGGCGTCGACATCCGCTTGGTCGATGGCCGCGGCACCGCGCCAGGCGCAGTGCGCCCGTGCTGCGCGCAGCCAGACCAGGTCGGCGCGCAGGCCATCGACGCCAGCGGCGTAGCAACGTTCGGTGATCCAGGCCAGCGCCTGATCATCCAGGGCGATACCGGCCAAGGCCTGGCGTGCCGCGTGGCAGCGCTCGCGCAGTTGTGCCTGGGCTGCGGCCCATTGCCCGCAGAAGGCCTGCGGATCACTGTCAAAAGCCAACCGACGACGAATGATCTGTTGCCGCGCCTCGGGCTCGGGTAAGCCCTCCAGCGCCACGTTCAGGCCAAAACGGTCGAGCAGCTGCGGGCGCAGCTCGCCCTCCTCCGGGTTCATGGTGCCGATCAGCACGAAGCGGGCGCTGTGCCGGTGCGAGATGCCGTCGCGCTCGATGCGGTTGGTGCCGCTGGCGGCCACGTCAAGCAACAGGTCGACCAAGGTGTCGGGCAGCAGGTTGACCTCATCGACATACAGCACGCCGCCGTCGGCATGGGCCAGCACGCCCGGCGAAAACTGCGCCTTGCCCTGCCCCAGCGCAGCATCCAGGTCGAGGGTGCCGACCAGGCGTTCCTCGCTGGCGCCCAGCGGCAACGTGACGAACGGGCCTTCGCCGAGCAGGTCGGCGAGGCCACGGGCCAGGGTGCTCTTGGCCATGCCGCGCGGCCCTTCGATCAGCACGCCGCCAATCTTGGGGTCGATGGCGGTCAGGCACAGCGCCAGCTTCAGGTCGTCCGCACCGACCACGGCGGCCAGCGGAAATTGTACGGGTTCACTCATTTCAAGCCTGTTCCTCGCCGTCGAGCAGCTGCTCCTCAAGGGCTTCGCGGTAATCGCCCGGCGCCTGCCACAGGCCACGCTGCTGGGCCTCCAGCAGGCGCTCGGTCAGGTCGCGCAGGGCCTCGGGGTTGTGCTCGCGCATGAAATCGCGGGTCGCCGGGTCGAGCACATAGGCATCGGCCAGCCCCTGGTAATGATGGTCGTCGATCAGGTGCGTGGTGGCGTCGAAGGCGAACAGGTTGTCGACCGTCGCGGCCATCTCGAAGGCACCTTTGTAGCCGTGGCGCTTGACCCCGTCGATCCATTTGGGGTTCAGCGCCCGGGCGCGGATCACCCGGTTCAGTTCCTCCTTGAGGGTGCGGATGCGTGGCCGGTCGGCCTGGCTGTGGTCGCCGTGATAACCGGCCACGGCGCTACCGGACAAGGTCTCCGACGCCGCCAGCATGCCACCCTGGAACTGGTAGTAATCGTTGGAATCGAGCAAGTCATGCTCGTGGTTGTCCTGGTTCTGCAGCACCGCCTGTACCTTGGCCAGGCGCTGGGCGAACTGGGCGCGAGCCGGGGTGCCTTCGTCGCTGGCGCCGTAGGCATAGCCACCATGATTGAGGTAGACCTCCGCCAAATCATCGCGGCTGTGCCACAGCCGCCCGTCGATGGCGTTCTGCACCCCGGCGCCATAGGCACCGGGTTTGGCACCGAATACCCGCCAGCCGGCCTGGCGCGCAGCCTGCTCTGCGTCCACACCCTGCGCCTGCAAGGTCGCGCGCTCGCTGCGCACGCGCGCTGCCAAAGGGTTAAGGTCGTCGGGTTCGTCCAGAGCAGCCACTGCCTGCACCGCTGCATCGAACAGGCGGATAAGGTTGCCGAAGGCATCGCGGAAGAACCCGGAAACGCGCAAGGTCACGTCTACCCGTGGGCGATCGAGCAGGCTCAGCGGCAGGATCTCGAAATCGTCGACGCGCTGGCTGCCGGTGGCCCATACCGGCCGCACGCCCATCAGCGCCATGGCCTGGGCAATGTCATCGCCGCCGGTGCGCATGGTCGCCGTGCCCCATACCGACAGGCCGAGCTGGCGCAGGTGATCACCGTGGTCCTGCAAGTGCCGTTCGAGGATCAGGTTGGCGGAGGCAAAACCCAGGCGCCAGGCGGTAGTGGTGGGCAGGTTGCGCACATCCACGGTGTAGAAGTTGCGGCCGGTGGGCAGCACGTCCAGGCGGCCCCGGCTGGGCGCGCCGCTGGGGCCGGCGGGCACGAAGCGCCCGGCCAGCGCCGCCAGCAGGCCGTTCATTTCGGCAGCACCACAGGCATCCAGGCCGGGCGCCACCGCTTCGCGCAGGGCCTGCAGCACCTCGTGAACCGGCTGCCAGTCGCTCAAGTCAGGCAACTGTGCGGTGCCGCCCAGCACCTGCTCGATCACCTGCAGCGCCAACAGTTCGAGGCGCTCACGGGTGTCGCCACAGGTGCGCCAGGGTTCGCTGCTGATGGCTTGCAACTGCCCGGGCCGCACACCCTGCCATGGCTGGCCAAGGTCGCAATCGAGCGGGTCGAAGCCCGGCACCAGCGCCTTGGCCAAGGACCGCAGCAAGCTGGCATTGCCGCCGCGGCCGTCGCCACGCTCGACCCGCAACAGCGCCAGCAGGGTATCCAGGCGCAAGCGGCCTTGCGGCGACTGGCCGAACACATGCAGGCCATCGCGAATCTGCGATTCCTTAAGGTCGCACAGGTAGGTATCCAGGCGCGGCAGCCATACGGTGGCATCGTCCAGTTGCCCTTCCAACTGCAACTCGCGGTCGATATGGGTGGCCTTGACCAGTTCGAGGATATCGCGCTGCAGCTCGCGGGCACGCCGTGGGTCGAGCAGCTGCGCTTCGTAGAACTCGTCGGCCAGCTGTTCCAGGTGGCGCAACGGGCCATAGGTTTCGGCGCGGGTCAGCGGCGGCATCAGGTGATCGATGATCACCGCCTGGGTGCGCCGCTTGGCCTGGGCACCCTCGCCCGGGTCGTTGACGATGAACGGGTAGATGTTCGGCAGCGGGCCGAGCAAGGCATCCGGCCAGCACTCAGCCGACAGCCCGACGCCCTTGCCGGGCAGCCATTCCAGGTTGCCGTGCTTGCCGACGTGGATCACTGCATCGGCGGCAAAGGCATGGCGCAGCCAGAAGTGAAACGCCAGGTAGCCGTGCGGTGGTACCAGATCGGGGTCGTGATAGACCGCGCTCGGATCTACCTGGTAGCCCCGGGCCGGCTGGATGCCGACGAAGGTCAGGCCATAGCGCAGGCCCGCCACCATCAGCCGGCCACTGCGGTACATCGGGTCCTGCTCGGGTGGCCCCCAGCGTTCCAGCACCGCCTGGCGATTGGCCTCGGGCAAGCGCGCGAACGCGGCCTGGTAGTCGCCCAGGCTCAGGCTCTGGGCGCAGGGGCGCTGGTCGAGGTGGTCGAGGTCGTTGGTCACGCCGCCGAGCAACTGGTGGATCAACTGCGTGCCGCTGCCCGGTAGCTCGGCCAGCGGGTAGCCTTCGGCCTGCAGCGCCCTGAGAATGTTCAGCGCGGCGGCCGGTGTGTCCAGGCCGACGCCATTGCCGATACGCCCATCACGGGTCGGGTAGTTGGCCAGCACCAGTGCCACCCGCTTCTGCCCATTGGGCAGGCGGGCCAGCTCGACCCAGCGACGCGCCAGCTCGGCGACAAAGTCCATGCGCTCGGGGTGAGCGCGGTAGCACACCACGTCAGACTGGCTGCGCTCGCTGCGCCAGGCCATGTCCTTGAAACTGACCGGCCGGGTGATGATGCGCCCGTCCAGCTCTGGCAGGGCGATGTGCATGGCCAGGTCGCGCGCGCCAAGACCTTGCTCGCTGGCTTCCCAGCCGGGCTGGTTGTCCTGCGCGCAGATCGCCTGCAGCACCGGGATGTCACGACGGAACGGGCGCAGGTTGGGCTGTTCGGGGCTGGACAGGGCGAAGCCGGTGGTATTGACCAGTACTTCGGCACCCACCTCGTCCAGCCAGGCTTCGACCTGCTCCAGGCACGCGCTTTCCTTCAGGCTGGCCACCGCGATCGGCAACGGGTTCAGCCCGGCAGCCTGCAGGCGCTGGCAGAACTCGTCGATGAACGCGGTGTTGGCCGCCTGCAGGTGCGAGCGGTAGAACAGCAGCGGCGCCACCGGGTGCTCAGGGTGCCAGTGCGGGTACCAGTCCTTCAGCACGGCGCTGCCCTTGGCCGGGTGATACACCGCCGTGCGTGGCAAGGGTTGCGGTTCGTCCCAGGCATAGTCGCGGCCCAGCCACTGGCTGGCCAGGCACTGGAACAGGTTGATGGCGTTGGTCTTGCCGCCCTGGCGCAGGTAGTGCCAGAGGCGCTCGGCCTGCTGGCTGCTGACGGTGCCAAGGCGGGTCAGCTCCGGGTCGGGGCGGTCGTCGCCTGGCACCAGGATCAGCTGTACGCCACGCGCGGCCAGCTCGACCAGCTGCTCGACGCCATAGCGCCAGTAGCCGACGCCGCCGTGCAGCGACACCAGGATGACCTTGGCATGGCGCAGCACCTGATCGACATACAGGTCGACCGAGGCGTGGTTCTGCACCTGCATCGGGTTGGCCAGGCGCAGGCTGGGGAAGTCTTCGGGCAATTGCTCGGCGGTATCGGCGAGCAATGCCAGGTGCGAATCGCCGCTGCAGAGAATCACCAGCTCGGCGGGTGTCTGGCCGAGGTCGGCAATGCTGTCATCCGGTACGAAGCCACCGGGCTGGGTCCGCAGCAGGTGCATGGGGTCAGGCGCCCAGGGCTTTGCGCAGGCGTGCTTCCAGCTGGGCCGCATCCAGGTCCTGGCCGATCAGCACCAGGCGGGTGATGCGCGGCTCGTCGGCGCGCCATGCGCGGTCGAAGTGCTTGTCGAAGCGGGTCCCCACGCCCTGTACCAGCAGGCGCATCGGCTTGCCCGGGATGGCCGCAAACCCTTTGGCGCGCAGCACGCCAAACTCCACCACCAGCTGGGTCAGGGCATCAAGCAGCAGGCTTTCGTCGGCTTCGGGCAGGTCGATGGAGATGGAGTCGAAGGCGTCGTGGTCATGATCGTCATGGTCGTCGCCATCGTGGTGCGAGTCGTGGTGGGTACGGCGGCCATCGATGTGCGCCTCGGACTCGGCACCCACGCCCAGCAGCACGTCAATTGGCAACTTGCCGCTGCTGGCCTCGATCACCTTGACCGCTGGCGGCAGTTCTTCGGCCACTTCGGCACGCACTTTGGCCAAGCCCTCGGCATCGATCAGGTCGGCCTTGTTCAGCACCACCAGGTCGGCGCTGGCCAGCTGGTCGGCGAACAGTTCGTGCAGCGGCGATTCGTGGTCCAGGTTAGGGTCGAGCTTGCGCTGGGCATCGACCTGGTCCGGGTAGGCGGCGAAGGTGCCGGCGGCTACCGCCGGGCTGTCGACCACGGTGATCACCGCGTCGACCGTGCAAGCGTTGCGGATTTCCGGCCACTGGAAGGCCTGTACCAGCGGCTTGGGCAGAGCCAGGCCACTGGTTTCGATGAGGATGTGGTCGAGGTCGCCACGGCGCGCCACCAGCTCGCGCATCACCGGGAAGAATTCTTCCTGCACGGTGCAGCACAGGCAGCCGTTGGCCAGCTCGTAGACGCGGCCGCTGGCTTCTTCCTCGGTGCAGCCGATGCTGCACTGCTTGAGGATTTCGCCGTCGATGCCCAGCTCGCCGAACTCGTTGACGATGACCGCGATACGGCGGCCCTGGGCGTTGTCGAGCATGTGCCGCAGCAAGGTGGTCTTGCCCGAACCGAGGAAGCCGGTAACGATGGTGACGGGGAGCTTGGCCAGTGTTTTCATGTCGCAGTGCCCTTGGCAGAATGGCGCGGGCATGCAGGACGACAGCCGCAGGCCAGGCCGGCCGGGCTTGTTCGCCACCGGATCACCCCGCCCGGTTGAAAGTCGAAAACGTTGCGAGGCAGGTCTCCTGGCTGGCACCGTTCCAGTTGCCGGCTGAAGCCAGGCTGGCGGGATGACGCCTTCCCGCGCGCTGGCGCAGTGGCTGTGTCGATCCGTTGTCGGTGCTTACAGTTGCGGGGGCAGCCGCGGCTTGTACCGCGTTCCCGTCTTAGCTTCGGCCTGGCCGAAGAACCTCGAACTGGCAAGGCTACGCAGTGGCTGGCGGGTGGTCAACCACAGGTTGCGCAACTGCGCTAGAGTAGCGTCTTTGCCCACGGTCAAGGACGCCCCATGCCCCTCGCTCCCGCCATCCCGGTGCTGCGTATCTTCTCGGTCGAAAAGGCCAGGGAGTTCTACCTCGAATTTCTCGGTTTCACGCTGGACTGGGAACACCGCTTCAGCCCGGACCTGCCGCTGTACATGCAGGTGCATCGTGACGGCCTGATCCTGCACCTTTCCGAACACCATGGTGACGCGTGCCCCGGCTCGACGGTGTTCGCCCGCATCGACGACCTGCGCGCGCTGGAGCATGAACTGCAAGCGAAACAGTACGGCTACGCGCGGCCCGAAGCCGAGCGCCTGGACTGGGGCTTGCAGATGCAGGTGTGGGACCCATTCGGTAACCGGCTGCGGTTCTGTCAGCAGATCGACGACGAGGCAAACCTGTGAAGGCATCTGGCAAGCGTGAAATGGCCAGGCTGGAGCGTGAACTGGTGATATGCCTGACCGATGCCTGCGAAACGGCCAAGGCAGAAATCATCGGCTTCAGCTGGCTGACCCACCGGCTCGATCCTGAGGATTTTCCGGCCAGCTTGCGCATAACCTGGGTGTTCGAGCAAGAAGCCGACAAGGCTGCAGCCATGGCGGGCGACGCCAAGACGCGCATGCTGGTGCTGACTGCACAAGCGTTGGAGGCGGCGGGCATAGCACTGGATCATCCGGCATGGCATGTGCGGTTCGACAGTGAAGAGGCTTGTGCGCAGGGGCATGGCGGTGATTGGGGGAAGCGCTTGGGGCGGTAGACCGTTGAAGATTGGCGAAAGTTTTGCGGCGCCTGTGAAACCGAGCGCCGCGCGGGCGGCGCTCGATTTCACAGGCGCTAAAAATCTTGCGGTGAACACCTCGCAACCTCAATTCGTGACTGGCCGTTCCCGATCTGCTGCGGATGTATTATGGTGGCATGGTGCGCATATAACAGCAGCCCGAGCGATCGGGCACTTGCAAGACAATGAGGGTGTCATGAGCAACGAAAGCATTAATTGGGACAAGCTGGGTTTCGACTACATCAAGACCGACAAACGCTACCTGTCCGTATGGCGCAATGGCGAGTGGGACAAGGGCACCCTGACCGAAGACAACGTACTGCACATCAGTGAAGGCTCCACGGCGCTGCACTATGGCCAGCAGTGCTTCGAGGGCCTCAAGGCCTACCGTTGCAAGGACGGCTCGATCAACCTGTTCCGCCCGGACCAGAACGCCGCCCGCATGCAGCGCAGCTGCGCCCGCCTGCTGATGCCGCACGTGCCTACCGATGTGTTCATCGAAGCGTGCAAGCAGGTGGTCAAGGCCAACGAAAAGTTCGTGCCACCGCACGGCAAAGGCGCCCTGTACCTGCGCCCGTTCGTGATCGGCACTGGTGACAACATTGGCGTGCGCACCGCCCCCGAGTTCATCTTCTCGGTATTCGCCATCCCGGTTGGCTCGTACTTCAAGGGCGGCATGAAGCCGCACAACTTCCAGATCTCCAGCTTCGACCGTGCTGCCCCGCAAGGCACCGGCGCAGCCAAGGTCGGCGGTAACTACGCGGCCAGCCTGCAGCCAGGCGCGGAGGCCAAGAAGGCCAACTTCGCCGACGCCATTTACCTCGACCCGCTGACTCACACCAAGATCGAGGAAGTCGGTTCGGCCAACTTCTTCGGTATCACCGCCAACAACGAGTTCGTCACGCCGAAATCGGCCTCGGTGTTGCCAGGCATCACCCGCCTGTCGCTGATGGAACTGGCGCAATCGCGCCTGGGCCTGAAAGTGATCGAAGGCGATGTCGAAATCAGCAACCTGGACCGCTTCATCGAAGCCGGTGCCTGCGGTACCGCTGCGGTGATCACCCCGATCGGCGGCATCGAGTACAACGGCAAGCTGCACGTGTTCCACGACCTGGAAAAGGTCGGCCCGGTTACCCAGAAGCTCTACGACGAGCTGACCGGCATCCAGAGCGGTGATGTCGAAGCACCGGCAGGCTGGATCGTCAAAGTCGCCTGAGTCGTTTCAGCGGTTTGAAAACGGGGCATGCCAGCAATGGCATGCCCCGTTTTTATTGGTGTGGGAGTTGGGCACACGCCTTAGGCCAGGCGACGCTGCATCAGCAGGTGCCGGACTTTGTCGAACGCCCAGTTGTACAGCACGGTGTAGGGCAGGATGATCATGAAGAAGCCCAGCTCCACCATGAACGCCTGCAAAAGCGAAATATCCAGCATCCACGCGGCCACCGGCAGGCACCAGACTACCAGGCCGGCCTCGAAGCCCAAGCCGTGCGCGAAACGCGCGCGGGCCTGCCAGTGGATCCGCTCGGTCTGTACATAACGATCGATCAGCGCGTTGTAGACCATATTCCACAGCATGGCGATCACCGACAGGGTCACCGCCAGCGCGCCGGCTGTCGCCAGCGATTTGCCCATGACCCAGGACAACAGCGGCGCACACAGCAGCACTGCGAACACTTCATAACCGACGGCGTGAACCAGGCGTTCGGTGAAAGAGACGTTTTTCATTGCAAATTCCATCCAGTGCGTGAGTCGTGCTTCCTATTTTCTTTGATAGAACAGATACTCGCGATATAGCTACCATCGGTTTTATCAATACATGCGCTACTCACCCGAAGCCTTGGTTGCGTTTGTCGAAGCCGCATCGCTGGGGTCTTTTTCCGCCGCTGCGCGCAAGCTGCGCAAAAGCCAGTCCACTATCAGCATCGCGATCGCTAACTTTGAGGCCGATGTTGGTTGCCCGCTGTTTGACCGCACTGGCCGCCATCCCACGCTGAACGAGGCTGGCCGGCAGGTACTGAGGCGTGTCGAGGCGATTCTCGATGCCAGCGCCCAGCTCGATGCACTGGCGGTGCGGCTGGCAGAACATGTCGAGGCGCTGGTGTCGGTGGTGATGTCGGACAGCTACAGCGTTACCTTCCAGGGTGCGGTAATGGCCCGGTTTGCTGAGCACTACCCGCACACCGAGCTGCGCTGCGGGCCGTCGGAGGATGCCGATGTAATCGAAATGATCCAGCTGGGCATGGCGCAGATCGGCATTCTTGCCACACAGCCCAGTTACCCTGCCGACGTTGCCGTGGCGCGTTTGCCCGAGCAGGCGGAATTCGCCGTGTACGTGGCCAGCGGGCACCCGCTGGCGGGCATTGCGCAGGTGCAAACGCAGCACCTCGAAAACGCACGCCAGTTATATATCAAGACCTACGCGCCAAGCCTGCATCTGGGCCGTGGCCAGGCTTGGTCGGCACCGGATTACCTCACCCTGCTCGAGTTCGCCGTGCGCGGGTTTGGCTGGGCCGAACTGCCCAAGGCGCTGGTGGCGCGGTTTGGCAGTGGGCTGGTGGAGTTGCAGGTGGCCGGCTATCCACGGCGGGTTGATATGGATGTGGCCTGGTCGAGCCGCCGGGCACTGGGCCCGGCCGGGCAGTGGCTGGTGCGTCAGATGTTGAATCGGTAGCCGGATAACGCCTTCCTCAAGTGTGCGCCCAGGCACAACAACCAGTACACCCAGCGACAAGCCTTCCCCCCACCCTGCCCCGTAGCCTGTCACCACGCGCCGCCCACCGCGGCACGCAGCCAAACTACAAGAACAAACGTTGGTGACCTATGCAGACAGTAGATCCGATCACCCTGGCGGTTGTACGCGGAGCGCTGGAAACAGCGCAACGCGAGATGACCCTGACCCTGGAAAAGACCGGCCGCTCCAGTGTGTTCAACCTGGCCCACGACTATTCCAACTCGCTGTTCGACCACCTGCCGGAAATGATCCTGCAAGGCCAGGACATCCCGATCCACCTAGGCTCGCTGATACCGGCCATGAAGTGCGTGGCCGAGTTCTTCGCTGACGACATCGCCGAAGGCGACGTGATCTACCACAACGACCCGGCCTACAAGGGCAGCCATATTCTCGACTGCTGCATGTACAAGCCGGTGTATTACCAGGGTGAACTGGTCTTCTGGACCGTGTGCAAGGGCCACCTGACCGATATCGGCGGCCCGGTGCCGGCTGGCTACAACCCCGATGCCAAGGAAATTTACGCCGAAGGCCTGCGCATTCCCCCGGTCAAGCTGTGGGAAAAGGGCAAGCGCCGCGAAGACGTCATCAACTTCATGCTCACCAACATGCGCGCCCGCCCCTATCAGGAAGGCGACCTCAACGCCCAGTACGGGGCCTGCAAGGTCGGCGAGCGACACCTTCTGGAGCTGCTCGACAAATATGGCGTGGCGCAAGTACGTGCCTGTATTGCCGAGCTGAAGAACATGGCCGACCGGCACATGCGCGCGTTGCTGCGCGACGTGCCGGACGGCGACTACAGCGGCACCGCAGTACTGGAAGATTCCGGCCACGGCCTGGGTCAACTGGCCATTACTGCCCATGTGCAGATTCGCGGCGACCAGGCCCACGTGCGCATCGAAAGCCCGCCGCAGGTGCCCTACTTTATCAACTCCTACGAAGGCAACTCGGTGTCTGGCGTGTACCTGGGGTTGATGATGTTCGCCCAGGTGGCGCCGCCCTACAACGAGGGCCTGTACCGCTGTGTCACGGTCGATGTCGGGCCCAGGGGTACGCTGTGCAACGCCGAGGAACCGGCGCCCCACGTCAACTGCACCACCACGCCGATGGAAACCCTGGCCGATGCCGTGCGCACGGCACTGGAGCAAGCCTCACCACAGCGGGTTACCGCCTCCTGGGGGCATACCAGTGGCATCAATATCGCCGGCCGCGACCTGCGCAACGGCAACAGTGAGTACGTGACCATGGTGCTGGCCTCGATCATCTCCGGCGCCGGTGCCAACCAGGTGATGGACGGCTGGCACGCCTGCGGTCCGCTGTGCTGCTTCGGGGCGCTGATGAGCGGTGACATCGAACTGCTGGAACATGCCTACCCGGTGCTGATCCACCGTTACAGCCTGATGGCCGACAGCGGCGGTGCCGGCAGATTCCGCGGTGGCTCGGGCACCCGCCTGGAAATCGAACCGCTGGACCACGCAATGACCGTGGTCGGTTTTGGCGAGGGCCGTCAACTGCCCACCGCCGGTGCCGCCGGCGCACGCAATACCCTGCTGGAGCCCAAGCTGGGCCGGCTGATTCACCGCCACGCCGACGGCAGCGAGGACCACTACACGCAAAACCCGATGCTGACCCTGCAGCCCGGCGAACGCATCATCAACATCAACCCCGGTGGTGGTGGCTACGGCGACCCCCTGCAGCGCCCCATTGCCTCGGTGTTGCAGGATGTACGCAACGGCCTGGTTTCGCCCCAAGGCGCGGCCTTGGAGTACGGCGTGGTCCTCGATGCCGATGGCCAGCTGGATGAAACCGCCACCCGCCTCGCCCGCGCCCCGCACTGACCGGAGAATCATCATGCGTAACCAATATCGCCTGGGCATCGACGCCGGCGGCACCTTCACCGATTTCATCCTGGCCGACCGCGCCGGCGGTGTACAGCTGTTCAAGGCGCCATCCACACCGCAGGACGGCACCCTGGCCATTCGTGCCGGCCTGGCGCAAATCGCCGATGCCACCGGTCACAGCCCGGCCGAGCTGATCGCCAACTGCGACCTGTGCATCAATGGCACCACCGTGGCCCTCAACGCACTGATCGAGCGCACCGGGGTCAAGGTCGGCCTGCTGTGCACCGAAGGCCATGAGGACAGCCTGGAAATCCGCCTGGGACACAAGGAAGAAGGCCACCGCTACGATGCCCACTACCCGCCAGCGCACATGCTCGTCCCGCGCCACCTGCGCCGCCCGATCGCGGGGCGCATGCTTGGCGATGGCCGCGAATACAGCCCGCTGGACGAGCGCGCCATCCACGCCGCCATCGACTACTTCCGTGCCGAAGGCGTGCAGGCCGTGGCCATTTCCTTCCTGTGGTCGGTGCGCAACCCCAGCCACGAGCAGCGTGCCGCCGAGCTAGTACGAGCGGCGCTGCCTGGAGTGTTCGTCTGCACCGGTTGCGAAGTGTTCCCGCAGATCCGTGAGTACACCCGCACCTCCACCACCGTGGTCAATGCGTATCTCAGCCCGGTGATGGCGCGCTACGTGGCGCGTATCGACAGCCTGTTCCAGGAGCTTGGCGCGCAGCAGCCGGTGCGCTACTTCCAGTCCAACGGCGGGCTGGCACCCGGGCACCTGATGCGCGAGCGCGCGGTGAATGCGATCAACTCCGGCCCCGCTTCGGCACCCCAGGCCGGGCTGGCGGTGGCCCGCCCGTTCGGCATCGACAACGTCATCACCGTGGACATGGGCGGCACCTCGTTCGACATCACCCTGACCAACGCCGGGCGCACCAACTTCAGCAAGGACGTGGACTTCCTGCGCCAGCGCATCGGCGTGCCGATGATCCAGGTGGAAACCCTGGGCGCCGGCGGTGGCTCCATCGCCCACCTGGACGAGTTCGGCATGCTCCAGGTCGGCCCGCGCAGCGCCGGCGCCATGCCTGGGCCTGTTTGCTATGGCAAGGGCGGCAGCGAGCCGACCGTGACCGACGCCAACCTGGCCCTGGGCTACCTGCCCGATGACGCGCTGCTGGGCGGCAGCATTCGCTTGAACCGCCAGGCTGCGCTGGACGCCATTCGCAGCAACATCGCCGAGCCGCTGGGCATCAGCGTGGAGCGCGCCGCGTTCGGGATCACCACACTGGTCAACCTGAACATGGTCAACGGCATCCGGCGTGTGTCCATCGAACGCGGCCACGACCCACGCGACTTCGCGCTGATCGGCGCAGGCGGCGCAGCGGGCATGCACGTGGTGCGCCTGGCCGAGGAAATCGGCATGCAGACTGTGCTGATCCCCAAGGTGGCCTCGGGCTTGTGCGCCTTCGGCCAGATCCTTTCCGATGTGCGCTACGACCAGCTCACCAGCCTGTCGATGCGCGTGGACGGCGAGCACGTGAACCTGGCGCAGCTCAACCAGGCTCTGGCTGAACTGCGCCAGCAAGGCCTGGCGAACCTGCGCGAAGACGGCTTTGGCGACCAGGCCAGCAGCTGCCACTACACCCTGGAAATGCGCTACCTGGGGCAGATCCATGAATGCAGTGTCGAACTGGAGCAGCACGCCTTGGATGACACCGGCCTGGCCGCACTGATCAGCCGCTTCCACACCCGTCACCAGACCCTGTACTCGTACAGCGAGCCGGACAGCCCGGTGGAGTTGGTGAACCTGGAATGCTCGGTGATCGGCCACCTGCCGCGCCCTCCGCAACCCGAGTTGTCGGGCCCGGCCGAGCCTGGGGTGCCGGCGCCGGGCACGCTGCGGCCGATGCTGTTCAGTGCCGACGGCGGCTGGCAAGCCACGCCCGTGTTCAACGGCAACCGGCTGCTGCCGGGTCAGACCGTGCACGGCCCTTGCGTGATCGAGGAAGACACCACCAATATCGTCATCCCGCCTGGCTGGCAGGCGCGGCTGGAGCCTTCGGCGACCTACCGGGTGACACGCGGGGCTTGATCGAAAGGTCGGCCTACGCCGATCATGGGGCCTGACAACCGCCCGGCAGTTTGCGCTGCCGGGCGGTTTGCACAATAACAAGAGCTGCTTGAGTAGCTTGCCTGCAGTTCCTTTTTTCAATGCTGCCCTCTTTGAAAAAGGACCACCATGCCCATAGAACTCTCGACCCACGGCTGGCCACAGCCGGAGCGCCAGGCGCGTTGGGCCCAAGCCATCAGTGACACTTACTTCCCGTTAACCCTGGAGTTCGCCACCGCACAGCCGTTCGACGGCCACCTGCAGCGCTGGAGCACCCCCAGCACGCCGCTCAGCCTGTCGCGCCTGCGCTCCAGCCAGCTGGGCTACTCGCGCAGCAAGGCGCACATCGGCCAGGACCATGAAGCGTTCTACCTGGTGACCGTGCCGCGCAGCAGCGAGGTGCATTTCGAACAGGACGGCCAGCAGCTCAGTTGCAGCCCGGGCGGTTTCATCGTCGAGCGCGGCGATGCGCCCTACCGCTTCCATTACGGCAAGCAGAACGATTTGTGGGTGCTGAAGCTGCCCGAACGCGCACTCAAGGCCAACCTGCTCGGGCACAAGCGCTACACCCGCCATTGCTTCGATGCCAGCCAGGGCCTGGGTCGCATCTTCGTCGAGCAGCTGGACCTGTGCGCCCGCCACTTCGACGCCAGCCCAGCCGCCGCCCGCCACCTGCTGCTGGAGCAGGCCACCGCCACCCTGCTGCTGGCCTTGCAACAGGACCAGCGGGTGCTGGGCAGCGAAGGCAGCAACCTCAGCACCCTGCACCTGACGCGGGTCGAGCAGTACGTGCAGCAACACCTTGGCGACCCAGAGCTGTCGCCAGCCGCCATCGCCGGTGCCTGCGGGCTGTCGCTGCGCTACCTGCACAAGCTGTTCGCGATCACACCCTATACCCTCGGTGAGTGGGTGCGTCACCAACGCCTGGAGGCCGTGCACCGGCAACTGCGCGACCCGCACTGCCACCTGGCCATCGGCGAACTGGCGTTTCGCTGGGGTTTTACCGACCAGGCGCAGTTCACCCGGGCGTTTCGCCAGCGTTATGGGTGCACGGCGCGGGAGGTTCGGGCTGCGTGTGCGCACTGAGGCGCTGCGGCAGCATTCAGGCCAGGCGCTGAAGTTGCGCGATCAACCCCCCGCCGCGACATCCACCACCGTCCAGCTGTCATCCGGGTCAAAGCGCTTCATCTGCCCAGCCAGCTTGTCGCCATGCGGCCCGAGGTCTTTTTCGAAGACCTGGCCGTCATGGCTGATCATGAAGCTCATCACGCCGGTATCGTCGTACCTGGCCGGCCAGGCGACCATGGCGAAACCGCGGCTCATCTGGTTGCCGATCAGGTAACTGTAGGCGCCACCCGGGGCGGAGGGCCCCTGGGCATCGAGGATGCGAAAGTGGTAGCCGTACCAGGCGTCACCGACCACATCCTGGCCAAAAAGCGGGCCTAGCGGGCTGACCTCACCGTCGCCGTTGTCGTCCCAGTACAGCCCGTCATGCTTGCCCGGCTCGCTGAATACCTTCTGCGCGTATTCCAGCGCCCCGTTACCGTTATGGTCCTGGGTGGCGTAGTCCATTTGCGCGTCGTGGTAGGCCAGCAGCGACTGCAAGGTGCCCAGCTCGTTGCGGCCAATGCGCCGGGCGCGGATTTCGGCGCTGCCGGCCTTGAGGTCGAAGTGCCAACCCTGGCGGCTTTTGCTCAGCGGTATGGGCAAGGTCCAGTGGTCACTGCCTACCGCCAGTATGGCCTTGTCCTCGCCAGGCCGGTCGATACTGTGCTGCGCATGGTATTGCGCCAGGAACGTGTCCACGTCGCTGCGTTGCACGCCGCCGCGCGGTATGTAGGTACGCCAGTCATCGCCCAGCAACTGGGCCAGGCGGGCCTCGTCAGCTTTTGTCTCGCCCAGCGCTGCGACAAAGGAATCCACTGCTTGCTCCGGCGTCGCGAAGGTTTGTTGCGCTGTGGCCAACGCTGAGCTGGCCATGCCTGCCGCCAGCAGCAATGCCGCCAACGCCCGGCGGCTCATCGCCGGCCCCCTGCACCACGGCGCGCCGGCGCACTCGGCCGCGATATGGCGTGCCCCGCGGCACGCGATGCATTGGGGCGCTGGGCAAACGCCTGGCTGACGTGGCCACGGCTGGCCTGCGCGCTGGTGCGTGACGGTGCGCGCACGCCGTCGAAGGCATTGTTGCGGGCCCGGCCTGCGGTACCGGCAGCGCGGTTATGGGCCAACTGCCGCGCCTGGCCTTCACCATGCCGCGCCTGGGTACTGCGCAGTTCCTGGCGACGGTCGGCCGCCCTCGCGTTATCGCCAAGGGGCTGCACGCGCTGGCCGCCCGCATTGCCTGCCTGCGCTTCACGCACTTGCTGGCGTGCCTGCCGGTTATTGGTCGCCGGCCGTTCGATGCCGGCCCGGTCCATCGAGGCCCTGGCCTTGTCACGGGCCTGCGCGCGCTGGGCGTCGTCACCGCGAAAGGCCGTACGTTGCGTGGCGCCGTCCAGCTGGCGGCCATACTGCTGGCGACTGCGGGCGTCGCGATAAGGCACACCTTCGCGGTTGACGGTGTTGTGCCGCCATTTGTTCTGGTTGTTGCTGATACGGTTGCTGACGTTGAGGTTGTTGTAGCGGTTGACGTCGATGTCGATGTCATTGTGGCCCCAGTCACAGTTGCCCCACAGCGAACTGACAATTGCCACGCCAGTACCGAAGGCCAGGCCCGCCACCAGTGCGGAGCCGGCGTAATACAGGGGCGGCGGCGGGTAGTAGGCCGGTGGCGAAGCGGGATAGGCCCAGGTGCCATAGGCGGTGGTGGGGTTGTAGCTGGGCACGTAAACCACCTGCGGGTCGGCCGGCTGGATGATGATGGTACTCGGCGGGCTGCTGGCTACAGGCGCCTGGGTGCTGGCCGCCGGTGCCGGGGCGGCCTGCACGGTAACGTTCTGGTACTGGTTGCTCTGCAGGTTGCCGGCAGCCTGTGCCTGGTGACGCAAGCGCTGCACGCCGGCCATGACATCGTCGGGCTGGGCAAGGAAGGCATCGCCCAGGCGCTGGACCCAGGCCGGGTCCTGGCCGAGGGTCGCCAGCACCTGCGGGAACGCCACCAGCGCTTGTACGCTCGGGTCCCACGGCTGCTTGGCAACTTGCCTGACCGCATCGTCGCCGGACGCCTTGGGGTTGGCCTTGGACCAGGTGACGGCTTCGCTCACCTGCCCGGGGTAGGTGGCCGCCATCAGCACCTGGGCCAGCAGCGCATCGGGGTACAACGCGATGGGCGCGAGCATCTGGTCCAGCTGTGCCTGGGTGAAAACCGGGTCTTTGGCTGCGACCGCATCGGCCGCCGCAGGCGGCTCGGTGGCCGGTACCTCTGCTGCCAGCACCAGGCCGGGCACGGTGCCAAGGCACAGTGCTGCCGTCAAAACCACACACAGTGGCATGCGCATCGCTTATCCCCAAGACCAGGCCGCGTGGGTTAAGGGTAGCAACGATGGTGAATTCGGCCATCGGGCATAAACCGCCAGCGGCTCACGCGCGGTCGATAGTCACTATCGAGAATGGCAATTTCTGCCAAACGGCATTGCCGAATAACCTTGCTCCATCGACTCGCCAACTACCACAGGCCCCCGGAGCTCACCCATGAATACCCTGGCCCGCCCGCTGCTCGCCATCTTTGCCGTTTTTGCCATCGCCATCAGCAGCGGCTGTGCCAGCCACCCCGAACTGCGTGCATACACCGCCGACGAAACCCGCCAGCTGCAGCTGGAAGCGTTGCAGCGCCGGGGCCTTTCGCTGGACGACTACGAGTTGCAGCGGCGGGTGATCCAGCGTGCCGGCAACCTGCCTGTGGTGACGGAAGCCGCCGACGCTGACCGTTCGACCAAAGGCTGAACCGGCTAACCGGCGGTTCCCTCCAGCCACCTGCGCAGGTATCCTCTACCGCTCAACCGCAAGCTTTCCAGGATGGAGACCATGACCAGGCCTCTTCTATTGTTGAGCGCTGCACTGCTATTCAGCCCCATGCTGCTGGCCCAGCAGATCAAACGCGATCTGGGCGGCTTTGACTTCACGCTCGGCACCACCCCATCACGCAGCATGGCCCAAGGGCTGATTTCGCCCAGTGCCGTCGGTGCCTTTCACGGCGGCCTGGACCTGAGCCACCCCAGTGGCTGGTACATTGGCCAGTACGCCCCCAGCATGGGCGTTACCGCCGATTCGACGCTGCGGCTGGACAGCTACCTGGGCTACAAGCACCACTTCGACAGCAGCCTGGGCTACGAAATGGGGTTGATCCACTACAGCCAGCCGAATATCGCAGGCCCCGACAGCTATGCGCTGTATGGGGGTATTTCGGTGCTGGGCAGCCGCTTCGGCGGGGCGCTGCGCGACAACCCCGACAACCGCACCGGCACCCTGTTTGCCGACTTCGGCCAACTGCCGCTGTTCGCTGTCGACCTGACCGTCAAGCTCGCTCATCACCGTTTGGGCACGCCGTTCACCATTGGTGATGGCAGCCAGGTCAGTGGGTTCTCCGACTGGTCGCTGGAGCTGTCGCGGCCTTGGCTTGGCATCGACCTCAACCTCATCTACAGCAACTCCAACCTCAGTGGCGACGGGTGTGACGCATACTCGGGCATCAACACCTATTGCGACAGCGTGGTCACGCTCAAGGCGCAGCGCAGTTTCTTTTAACGGCGCGGCGCCAGTGCCAGGGCGATACCCCCCAGCACCACAACGCAGGCCACCAGCAGGCGCACCGACAGCGGTTCACCAATCAGCACAACCCCACCCAGTGCGGCAATGACCGGCACGCTCAGCTGCATGGTCGCTGCCTGTTGCGCAGTGACCTGCCTGACCACGCCATACCACACCGCATAACCCGCGCCAGATGCCAGCACGCCGGAGCCCAGGGCATACAACCAACCCGGCGTGGTGAGGTGTGGGCCTGCGCTCAGCAGCAGCATCGGTGTCAACAGCACCAGCCAGGGCAAACTACGCATGAAGTTGCCGGCAGTGTCGGCCAATGGCCTGGGCGAGCCTTTGCCCAGCAGCGTGTACACCCCCCAGGCGACGCCGGACAAAGCCATGAGCAAGGCACTGGGCAAGGGTGGCGCCTCGGCCCCGGGCAGCAGCAGCACCAGCAGGCCGGCAAAGGCGATCAGCATCCCCAGCAACATGCGCACGGTGATGTGTTCGCCCTTGTACCAGGCGAACCCGAACATGGTGATCTGCACGGCGCCGAACAGCAGCAAGGCACCTGCACCTGCGCCCAGTTGCAGGTACGCGGCAGAAAACAGGAACGCGTACAGGAACAGAGCCAGACCGCCCCGCCAGCTGCCGCCCATGGCGAGCACCGGCCGACGCAGGCGGAGCAACAACAGCAGGAACAACGCACCACTGGCCAGGCGTACCACCGTGAACGATGCCGGGTCGATGGCCCCGTCCTTCAGCGCCAGCCGGCAGAACACCGAATTGGCGGCGAAGGCCACCAGGCTGAACAATGCAGGCCAGAGCCAGGAACGGGCCTTGCGGTTGGTAAGCGTGGTGGTGCCGGTGCTCATGGTGGGGTCACCTCTGAGGGGGAACTGTTGTTGTAGCGGGGATGCTGGCAGGACCTGCGTCGATATACAACAGATGGGGTTTTGGCGCTTGGTTGGCCGGCGGGCCCGATGGTCAGGCACCCGGATAGCATCAGGGCTTACAGGCGCTGAAAATGCTGTGCAAGCACCTGTAAGCCCTGATGCAACGCCCCAAAGTCCTAGCCCGCTGCCACAGCGTCGATCTCCACCAGCATGCCGTCCAGCGCCAGCCGGGGCACCGGTATGAGTGTGCAAGTCGGCTTCATGTTCGGCCCCCAGGCCTCGTCGGCCGCGGCCACCCATTCGCGCAGCCGTGCTTGCGAATGCTCGACCACCAGCAGTGTCAACTTGACGACCTGGGCCAAGCCGGCGCCTTTCGAAACCAGGGCCAGCTCAAGGTTGGCCAGCGCCTGGCGCGCCTGTTCGGCGAACACGGGCGACAACGCGCCGTCGCGGTCCTCCCCGCCCTGGCCGGCGATAAACAGCAGGCGGCTGCCGGCACGCACCTCGGCAACGTGGGAATACGCGTTGCTACTGGGGTCGTAGAGGCCTTCTGGGTTGCTTAGCTGGAATGCACTTGATGGGGTCACGACAAGCCCTCGTTCAGTTGAAAGAGTGGCGGAGTATCGGACCTTAAGTTAACTCGAGGTCAAGCCCGGAAAGGCGGGGACGCTCGCCAGGCAAGCCTCGTGATGTAGGACGTTTCGCACAACGTGGCAGCTTCCGTAAACCACGCGTGTGTTTGCGCCGTCGTTGACAGGCGCTAGATTGCCCATCCCGGCACGGAGGCCTGCATGCAACAAGGAAACCCCATGAGCAAACATGACTTTCAACTCGCCTACACCATCAAGCCGCGCGACCCGGATGAAGATGAATACAATGCCGCGCAGGCACGCCAGCGCCTGCGGGAAAACATTGGCCTGGACACCGTGGAGCATATCGAGACCACACTGCTGGGCTGGGTACAGCTCGCCAGCCTTTCCAAGGCGGACAAAGCCCTTGAAGCGGAGCGGGTTATCCGCGAGCGCATTCATGCAGAACTCAAACAGCTGCGAGTACTGTCGAGCGTAAAATTCTACGGCTGCCTGATGGTCGACGGCCTGGGCCCGGCGATCCGCTTCAACATCGTCTAGCTTGCGGCGCGGCATCGGGCGCCCCTGCGCCTGATGCCGACGATGCTCACTTCTCTTCCAGCACTACCCTGCCCTTCACCGCCCGCGGCCCGCGCAAGGCCCAAACCAGCAGACCGATGACAGGTGCGTAAACCACGAACACGATCCACAGCATCTTGCGCTCGGCGCGCCGCTCACTGCCGATGATGTGCCAGATGGCCCATACTTCAAGCAGGATCACCGCGATTGCAACGAGGAACCAGATTGTTCCGATTTCCATGAGCATCCTCCCATTGGCATGTACTGGCTTAGGTGGCAGCGAGCGCCAAGGGTTCAGACGGATTTGCCTGCCTTGAGGCTCCACGCCGGCAAGCCAGCTTCTTCAAGTAAAGCACCAGACGCTGGCTTTGTGCAGTTCATGTGGGCGCTGGTTGCCACACCAGGCCGCTTGCCTGAACACGACCTGCAATACGTCACAACCACCCGGAAAGTTGTCTTTCCCCCGGCCAGCCCCCACACTCTCCAGGCCAGCCAGGAAGCGGAGTCCAGAGTGCCCACGCCACGCCAGTTCAGCAAGAAGACCAGTACCAGCAACATGCTGCGGCTGAAAACCAGCAGCGCCAATGCCCAGGCCCCCTATCGGGTCGATTTCATCCTGCTCGAACACTTCTCGATGGCCAGCTTCACCGTGGCCATGGACGTGCTGGTCACAGCCAACCTGCTGCGTGCCGACAGCTTCCAGTTCACCGCGCTGTCGCTGGACGGCGACCGGGTACTCAGCGACCTGGGGCTGGAGCTGGTGGCCACCGAGCTGTCTGCCGAGGCGTTGAAGGAACTTGACCTGCTGGTTGTCTGCGGCGGCTTGCGCACACCGTTGAAGTACCCGCAACTCGACCGCCTGCTAGATGACAGTGCCGCTCACGGCATGGCCTTGGGCGGCCTGTGGAACGGCGCGTGGTTCCTGGGTCGCGCCGGGGTGCTGGACGATTATGGCTGCAGCATTCACCCCGAGCAGCGCGCCAGCTTGTCCGAACGCAGCCCGCAAACGCGCATCACCCCGGCCAGCTTCACCCTCGATCGCGACCGCCTCACCGCCGCCAGCCCGAATGGCGCCATGGAGCTGATGCTGGGCCTGGTGCGCAGGCTGTACGGCGACGGCCTGGCCGAGGGCGTGGAGGAAATCCTGTCGTTCTCGGGCGCACGCTACCGCCAGGTCGGCCCAGGGGCGAAGAAATCCATGAGCCTGCACCTGCGTACCATCGTCGAGCTGATGGAAAACAACCTCGAGGAAACCCTCAGCCTTGACCAGCTGGCCGCCTACAGCGGGCGCTCGCGCCGTCAGATCGACCGCCTGTTCCAGGCCCAGCTGGGAACGTCGCCGCGGCGCTATTACATGGAACTGCGCATCACCAAGAGCCGCCGGCTGCTGCAGTACTCCGACCTGTCGGTGATGGAGGTGGCAGTGGCCTGCGGGTTTGTCTCGGTGTCGCACTTCAGCAAGTGCTATGCGGCGTACTTCGGGTACCCGCCGTCGCGGGAGCAGCGCCTGGGCGAATAACCGGGCATATCGAGTGCCGCCCGCGCGGTGCTCGATCTCACTGGCGCAACACCCTGTCAGCCTGCTCAGACGCAGATATAGCGCAGCACCGCATCACAGATCATGGCCTTGTGGCGCAGCTTGATTTGCTCGTCGGACAGATCGATCTGGAAGATCTCGCCAAAGGTGTGGCGATTCGATACCCGGTAGAAGCAGAACGCGCTCATCAGCATGTGCAGGTCGATAACCTCGATGCCAGTGCGGAATACGCCTTCCTGCACACCACGGTGCAGGGTATTGCCCAGGGCTTCGAGCACCAGGCTGCTCATTTCGCGAATCGCCGGCGACTGCTTCACGTATTCGCCATAGTGGATGTTCTCCGTGCAGATGATCCGCACGAAGTCGACATTGCGGTCGTGGTGATCGAAGGTGAACTCCACCAACCGACGGATCGCCTGCTCGGCCGGCAGCGACTCCAGGTCGAGGCTTTGCTCGGTCTTGCGGATATCGCCGTACAGCTTGATCAGGCACTCGCAGTACAGCTGCTCCTTGCTGCCGAAGTAGTAGTAGATCATGCGCTTGGAGGTGGCGGTGCGCTCGGCAATGGCGTCGACGCGGGCGCCGGCCAGCCCTTGCTGGACGAATTCGTTGATGGCGGCCTGGAGGATGTCCTCGCGGGTTTTCTCGGGGTTGTTCTTGCGCGTTCTGCGCACCCCTTCGGTTTCAGGCTGGCCGAGGCCGACTACGGAATCACTCATACCCACTCACAGGCTGTTTATTGGAATAGGGGGATTATCCGTGAGCGCGACCATGCAGGGAAGCACGCTGTTGGTCGGGTAGCCAGGTAGCAGCCCTGCTGGCTGGCCTTGTCAGCGCCCGGCACAACCCGCTAGCCTGCCTGCCACTGCCCCGGACGGAACCTGCCCCATGCAACCGCGCGACCTCGCCGCCTACCTGTTCCTGGCCATCGCCTGGGGCTTTTCGTTCCTGGTGGTACTCAAGGTGGTGCATGCCTTTGGCTGGGTTGGCGCGGTCAGCCTGCGGGCACTGATCGCCGGGGGTACCCTGGCGCTGCTCGCCGCGCTGCTGGGCCGCACACTGCGCCTGCGGCCACTGCTGGTCCCGCTGCTGGTGGTGGGCGCCACGACGGTGGCTGGGCAGCTGATCGGCCTGTCGTACGCCACCCCGCGCATCGGCACGGCAATGGCGGCAATTATTGTCGCCACCATTCCGCTGTTCTCGATGCTGATCGGACGCGTCTGGGGCCTTGAGAAAATCACCCGGCAGGGCCTGGCAGGGTTGCTGCTGGGTATTGTCGGCATCGCCATCCTGGTGGGCTTCCCCGCCCGGCCTATCGATGACGACTTCATCCACGGCTGCATCGCTTCGCTGCTCGGCTGCATCAGCGCCGCTTACGGCAGCAACTACGCCAGCCTGCACTTGCGCGGCCAGGACCCCTGGACGGTGACCGGCGGCGCGTTCCTGGCGGGCGGGTTGCTGACCTTGCCACTGCTGCTGGTAGTGCCGGTGCCCAGTGTGCCGCAAGCCAGCGACTGGCTGTACCTGCTGCTTAGCGGCGCGGTGATGAGCGCCACCACCTACGTGCTGTACTTTGGCCTGGTGGCACGCATCGGCGCTACCCGCGCCATCAGCGTGGAGTTCGTGGTCACCCTGGTGGCGGTAGTGGTCGGCGCGTTGTTCCTCGATGAGGCGCTGAGCCTGTTGCAGGCCGCCGGCGGCGTGGTGATTCTGCTCGGCTGCATGCTGGTGCTGGGGCTGCTGCCGGGGCGCAAGCGGCGCTTGCCCAGCTAAGCGCGGGGTCAGTCGCGCTGTGCGGTATCTGGCTGCAGCGGCGGGGTCAGGTGCAGCACACGGTTGCGACCGCCTTCAGCGAGCAGGTAACCGCCCTTGCCATCGGCGGCTATGGACTGAGGGGCTTTCAGGAAGGTCAGTACAGTGTGCTGAATACCCTGGGCATCAACGCGCAGCAGGCGTGCGCGATGGGTGTTGTCTTCGCTGATCCACAGGCCGCGCTGGTCGCAGAACAGGAACGTGGGGTTACGCAGGCCATCGACCACTACCGGGTCCTTGCCATCCTCGGACAGGGCGCGGACCTTGCCATTGGCCTTCTCGGTGTACAGCAGGCGGCCATCGCTGCAGCGGGTGAGGCCTTCGGTTTCGGTGAGGCCGGCGCGCAGTACATCGAGCTGGCCGCTGTTCCAGTCATAGCGCATCAAACGACCATTGCCCTTGCGGTCCTCGATGGCATACAGGTAATCGCCGTCATTCCACAGGCCCTGCACGCTCTCGCCATCGAACAGTCGAGTCACCCGGCCATCACGGGCCAGGCTGACCGGAGCGAGCCCGCCTTCCTGGCTGAACACCCAGCCGCCCTGCGCCGCCACCATACCGTCAGGCTTGGACAGGTTGTCGATGACCACCACCCGGTCGCCCTGCGCGGTGATCTTGAGAATGCTGCCCTGGCCATCATCCAGCTCGCGGCTGACCAGCAGGCTGCCATCAGCTTGCGGCAACAGCGACGCGGCCTTGGTCACATCCCGGTGCAGCACCTCGACGCCCCAGCCGGCTGCAGCCTGCACCGGGTAAAAACTCTGCCAGGCGAAAAAACCGAAGGTAGCCGCGAGCAGGCCAGTGGTGGCAGTCAAAGCGATACGGGTGCTGCGTTTGCGCAGGATGTGCGGCATCTAGGGGCTCCTCGGGATTGCCGGGGATGCTAGCAAGCGGATGTGAAAAAAATGTCGAAAATCGACAGATCGTTACAAAACAAAAGGATATAAAAAGAACAAAACAATCTAACAAAAGGAAATATTAAAATTGAAAGCCAACGGCCATCTCCCTAGTCTGGGTGCATCGCTAGCTGCCCCATACAAGGAACAACGCCCATGCCTTCCCGACCCTTTTCCCCCCTGCGCCGCCTGCTGATCGGCGGTTTGCTGGCCAGTGTCGCCAGTGCCCTGCTGCCGTGGTCGCAAGCCGTGGCCGAAGACGCCAAGACCTTGCGCATCGGTTACCAGAAATTCAACAGCATCAACATTCTCAAAGGTAGCGGCGCGTTGGAGAAGGCCCTGGCACCGCAGGGGGTAACTGTCAGCTGGCACGAATTTGCTGCGGGCCCACAGTTGCTCGAAGCCCTGAGCACTGGTGCAATCGACCTCGGCCACGCCGCCGACGCGCCTTCGGTGTTTGCCCAAGCCGCAGGCAAGCCGGTGGTTTACCTGGCCGCCGAACAACCCTACCCACGCGGCATCGGCCTGGTGGTGCGGGAGCAGGACCACCTGGCCCGCGTGCAGGACCTGAAAGGCAAGCGTGTAGCCACCGGCCGTGGCTGGAACGCCCAGTATCTGTTGGCCGTGGCTTTGCAACAGGCTGGCCTCAGCTACCAGGACATCACCCCCGCCTACGTCAACAATGCCGCCGACGCGGTAGCTGCCCTGCAATCGGGCAGCGTCCAGGCCGTGACCCTGTGGGACCCGTTCCTCGCCGCCGCAGAGCACCAGCCCGGCCTGAAAAACCTGCGCGATGGCAACGGTTTGTCCAGCAACCGCACCTTCTACCTGTCCACCGCCAGCTTCGCCGACCAGCACCGCGCCCTGCTGAAAACCTTCTTCGCCGAACTGGGCAGAGTCAGCCAGTGGGCCAACAGCAAGCCTGCCGAGGTTGCCGCCTTGCTGGCCCCACAGCTAGGGATCAATGCCGACGTGCTGGAAGTGGCCAGCGAACGACGCAACTACAACGCCGTGGCCATCACCCCGCAAATAATTGCAGAGCAACAGAAACTGGCCGATACCTTCCAGGGCCTGGGCCTTATCCCGCGCAAGCTGCAGGTAGCCGATGCGGTCTACCCTGCCTCCGTGTTGCCTTGAGCGGAGAATGCCAGCCATGCCCCGCCCGATCCGCTTCAACGCCTTCAGCATGAACGCCGCCAGCCACCAGTCCCCCGGCCTGTGGCGCCACCCGCGCAACACCAGCGTGGCCTTCAACCGCCTCAGCTACTGGACCGACCTGGCCCGGCTGCTCGAACGCGGCCTGTTCGACGCCCTGTTCATCGCCGATGTGCTGGGTATCTACGACGTCTACCAGGGAGGCCCCGAAGCCGCCCTGCGCGGTGGCGTGCAGGTGCCGGTCAACGACCCGCTGCTGCTGGTGCCGGCCATGGCCGGGGTCACCGAGCACCTGGGCTTCGGCGTCACCTTTTCGCTTACCTACGAGCACCCCTATCCGTTCGCCCGGCGCATGTCCACGCTCGACCATCTGAGCAATGGCCGGGTCGGCTGGAACATCGTCACCGGCTACCTCGACAGCGCCGCGCGCAACCTGGGCCTGGCGCGCCAGCTGGGCCACGACCAGCGCTACGACCTGGCCGAGGAATACCTGCAGGTGCTGTACAAATTGTGGGAAAAAAGCTGGGACGACGATGCGGTGCTGCTGGAGCGTGACAGCGGGCGCTACATCGAGCCAACCCGGGTACACCCCATCAACCATGTTGGCGAGCATTTCCAGGTCCCCGGCATGCACCTGTGCGAACCGTCGCCGCAACGCACGCCGGTGTTGTTCCAGGCCGGTGCCTCGGCACGCGGCCAGCAGTTTGCCGCGCAGCATGCCGAATGCGTGTTCATCAGTGGGCCGACGCCGACGGTGCTGCGCCGTTATGCCGACGGCATCCGCCAGGCCAGCGAAACGGCCGGGCGTGGCCGCGACGAGGTGCTGATCTACGCCCAGGCGCTGCTGATCGTCGCCCCCACGCGCGAAGAAGCCGAGGCACGCTTTGCCGATTACCGCCGCCATGTCGACCTGGACGCCGCCCTGGCGCTGCTGTCGGGGTGGACCGGTATCGACTTCGCCGGCCTCGACCCCGACGCGCCCATCGAGTACGTCGAAAACGATGCCGGCCGAGCCGCCCTGGCCGCCTTCACCGCAGCCGACCCTGACCGCCGCTGGACCGTACGCGAGGCTGCCGGGTTCGTTGGCCTGGGTGGCCGCGGCCCGGTATTGGTGGGCGCTGCCAGCGACATTGCCGACCAGCTGGAGCACTGGCTGGACCTGACCGGTATCGATGGCTTCAACCTGACCTACGCCGTACAACCGGAGGACCTGGCCAATGTCGTCGAGCTGTTGGTGCCCGAGCTGCAACGCCGTGGCCGCTACCCGCTGAGCTACGCCGACGGCACCCTGCGCCACAAGTTGTTCGGCCAGGGCGACCGGTTGCCGGAGCAGCACGTGGGTCGCCAGGTCGACATTCAGCGATCAAATACCGGGTATTCCAACATTTAATTTGTGGATGGGACGCGCTCGACCCTATTCTGTCGCCACATCCCCTGCGCCGCACCGGCCGGTGCGGTTCAAGGCATGGGGAGAGAACAACAAGTCGAGATCGTCCATGTCGAACCAATCGTACTTCGCCCCCCACGGTGGGCACCCGGCTCAGACCGAGCTGCTGACTGACCGTGCCATGTTCACCGAAGCCTATGCCGTCATCCCCAAGGGCGTAATGCGTGACATCGTCACCAGCCACCTGCCGTTCTGGGACAAGATGCGCATGTGGGTCATCGCCCGCCCGCTGACCGGTTTTGCCGAAACCTTCTCCCAGTACATCGTCGAAGTGGCCCCGGAAGGCGGCAGCGAGCGCCCTGAAATGGACGCCAACGCCGAAGCCGTGGTGTTCATCGTCGAAGGCCAGCTGGACATCACCGTCGAAGGCAAGCACCACAGCCTGGTACCGGGCAGCTACGCCTTCCTGGCCCCGGGCGCCGAGTGGAGCCTGCGCAACAACAGCAAGGCCAATGTCACCTTCCACTGGCTGCGCAAGCACTACCAGAAAGTTGAAGGCCTGGATGTGCCGGAGTCCTTCGTCACCCACCGCGACAACGCCACCGTCATCGAAATGCCGGGCACCGAAGGCCGCTGGAAAACCACCCGCTTCGTCGACATGGCCGACATGCGCCACGACATGCACGTGAACATCGTCACCTTCCAGCCAGGCGGCGTGATCCCGTTCGCCGAAACCCACGTGATGGAACACGGCCTGTATGTGCTGGAAGGCAAGGCCGTGTACCGCCTGAACCAGGACTGGGTCGAAGTGGAAGCCGGCGACTTCATGTGGCTGCGCGCCTTCTGCCCGCAGGCCTGCTACGCCGGCGGCCCAGGCAACTTCAGCTACCTGCTGTACAAGGACGTCAACCGTCATGTGCACCTGACGCTCAACCCCAAGCGCTAAGCCCACGCTGATGCCCGCAAGCCCGCCAACCTGGCGGGCTTTCTGTTTGCCGCGCATACTCAGACACTTCGTCCCCGCGCGGTGCCAGCCATGAACCGCTGCCTGCTGCTCGCCACCCTGCTGCTGTGCACCCCTGCCCTGGCCGCCGATGACTGGAGCCTGGCCTACGACCGCGAAGGCATTCGCGTGTACCTGAGCGCTGCCAGCGACTCGTCCTACCAGCAGTTTCGAGGGGTCAGCACCATGAAAGCCAGCGTGCGTACCCTCACCGACCTGCAGGAGAACCTGCGGGTGGCCTGCAAGTGGCTGTACGCCTGCGATCAGATGCGCTTGCTGGACGTGGACGGCGACCGCACCTGGGTGTACCTGACCACCAACCTGCCATGGCCGACGATGCCGCGGGATATCGTGCTGAAGGTCACCAGCGAACGCCTGGAAGACGGCACCCTGCTGCGGCACCTCAGCGCCGAGCCCGACAGGATCCCCAAGGTCGAGGGGCTGATCCGGGTGCAGCGGTTGAGCGGTGAGTGGCGGATGAAACCCTTGGGTGAGCGCGAGACCGAGGTCACTTACCAGTTGCAGGCCGACCCTGCCGGGGACGTGCCGGGGTGGCTGGCCAACCGGTTTGTGGTGGATGCGCCGGTCGTGACATTGCGCACCTTGCGGGCGGTGGCGGAGCGCCAGCCTTGAAGGGCTGCTCCAGCGCCTGCATCGCGGTACCCGCCAGACCAGCGAGGGCCAGGCGCTGTCCGCGGTAATGTCCGATCCATGCAGAAGACCGCCTCGGTGTTCGATCGCCTCACCGACCAGGTCGTGCAGCGGCGTGAGGTTTATTACCTGGTGGTGCCACAAGGGCGAACCGTCACGCCGACGATCCTGGGGCTGGTGGACTGGCTGCGCGATGCATCGCCCGCTGGCTGAGCAGTCAAGCGGGGCTGCTGCGCAGCCCGAAAATTCTACGCTGCGGTGGCGGCCTGCAGCTGCGCACACGCCTTGGCCCTGCGCCGATAAGCCAACAACAACCCCCCGTACCACAAGGGCATCACATACAGCGCGGTGCGAGTGTCCGGTTCCAGCGCCAGCAGGCACAGCACGAAGATCAGGAACAGCTGCGACAGCGCTGCGGTGACCTTGCCGCCCGGCAGCTTGAACTTCGACTGGGCATGCGCCAACGGGTTTTGCCGGCGGTAGGCGAAGTAGGACATCAGGATCAACGACCAGGTAACGATGATCATCACGGCAGAAATGGTCGACACCAGGGTGAACACCGTCATTACTTCCGGGATCACGAACAGCAGCGTCAGCGCAATGGCCATGCACACCCCCGAGAACACCAGCGCGCGCACCGGCGTGCCCGAGCCCGACAGCCGGCCGAAGGCCACCGGCGCCTGCTGCTGATGCGACAGGCCGTACAGCATCCTCGAGCCCGAATACACGCCACTGTTGGCTGACGAGGCGGCCGAAGTCAGCACCACAAAATTGATGATACCGGCCGCGGCTGGCAGCCCGCCAAGCAGGAACAGCTCGACAAACGGACTGCGGTTAGCCGGCACATTGGCCCAGGAGATGACGCTGATGATGCACACCAGCGAACAGATATAGAACAGCAGGATGCGCACCGGGATGGTGTTGATGGCCTTGGGCAAGGTCTTTTCCGGGTCCTTGGCCTCTGCCGCTGCGGTGCCGATCAGTTCGGTACCCACAAAGGAGAAGATCGCGATCTGGAAGCCGGCAAGGAAGCCAAGGAAGCCATGGGGCATGACCACCCCCGGCGCCACCAGGTGGCTGAACGATGCGGTTACGCCGACCGGGCTGGTGTAGGACGTGGCGACCATGACCAGCCCGGTCACCACCAGTAGCACGATGGCCACGATCTTGATCAGGCCGAACCAGAACTCCACTTCACCGAACGCCTTCACCGCCAGCATGTTCAGCCCCAATAGCAGGAACATGGTGGCAAATGCCGGCAGCCAGGTGGGCACATCGGGGTACCAGTACTGGAAGAACCCCGCTACCACCACCACATCACCCACCGCCGCCACCACCCAGCTGAGCCAGTACGACCAACTGAGGATGAAGCCGGCCCGTGGGCCCAGGTAGTTGTGCACCAGCTCGGCGAACGACTCCATCTGCAGGTTGGCCAGCAGCATCTCGCCCATGGCGCGCATGATGCAGAAAACGAAGAAGCCGATGATGGCATAGACGAGAATGATCGAAGTGCCGGAAAGCGCAATGATCTTGCCCGACCCCATGAACAGGCCGGTACCAATGGCGCCACTGATCGAAATAAGCTGGATATGCCGGTTTTCCAGTCGCCGTTTAAGCACGCGACCCGCTTCCGGCGGTGTGCTTTGCGCATTGCACGTTTGCTGCATAGTTGACCTCTTATTCTTTTTTGTAAAACCTCAGCATCCCGCACCGCACCCGTTAATAGGGACTGACGTGCAGGTTCAAGTCATCAAAGACTGACGAAGCGTGGGGAGTAACACAGATGACTGACAGTGCCCGGCGCAACTTCGCAGCGGGTTTGCCTATTCAATTGAAACGCACCCGGGTGACGTGCCGCGAAAGCCGTTTAATTTTGCCAGCGGCCCAGGTCAAGCGGAACGCTACAGAGTGCACAGCGCCAACGCGATTTTGTGCAGTGTGAAAAGCCTGGGTGACAGTTTGCGCAATGCGCGGGGCCCAACGCTTGACCCTTCGGTCACATCTTGTAGGTCGAGAGCAGGATGCTGGTCTCGGTGTTTTCGATGTGTTGTATCGAGCGAATGGCGTTCAACGCCCGGTCGAAGGCTTCCAGGGTGTCGGCGCGCAGCTCTGCCATCAGGTCCCAACGGCCGTTGGTGGTATGGATCGCCACCACGTTGGGGTGCCCACGCAGCGCGTGCTTGACCTCTGCGGCGTGGTGGCCGCTGATGCCGATGCTGGTGATTGCCCGTACACCCTGGTCCAGCGCATCGGAGCGCAGGCGTACCGTGTAGCCGATGATCACGCCCTGCTCTTCGAGCCGGGTGATGCGGTTTTGCACGGTTGCCCGGGCCACCTTGAGCTTCTTCGCCAAGGTCAGCACCGGGGTACGCGCGTTGTCCCGTAACAGCGCAATCAGTTCCCGATCGATAGTATCCATTTAATCCTGCCAAATAATCAGATTGCTACTTTGGGGTGGCAGATTGTCTAGAAAGTTGACGAAACTGGCAACCTGCATTCTTCCGGTTGACGTAACCCTGCCGCAAAATATTCAGGCCGCGACACTTCGACAATTTCAAGCGTTTACCCTGCATTGCGGGGTGAGTGCACAATAACAAGGTGCAAGCACATGACGTATTTCATTGATGTTCCAACCATGTCGGACTTGGTGCATGACATTGGCGTAGCGCCGTTCATTGGCGAACTGGCTGCGGCCATTCGTGATGACTTCATGCGCTGGCAAGAGTTTGATAAATCCGCGCGTGTCGCCAGCCACTCGGAAGTGGGCGTGATCGAACTGATGCCCGTGGCCGATAACAGCCGCTACGCCTTCAAATACGTCAACGGCCACCCGGCCAACACTGCCCGTGACTTGCATACGGTAATGGCTTTTGGCGTGCTGGCCGATGTCGATACCGGCTACCCGGTGCTGCTGTCCGAACTGACCATCGCCACCGCGCTGCGCACTGCGGCCACCTCGTTGATGGCGGCGCAGGCACTGGCGCGGCCCAACTCACGCAAGATGGCGCTGATCGGTAACGGTGCGCAGAGCGAGTTCCAGGCCCTGGCCTTCCACAAACATCTGGGCATCGAAGAAATCGTCGCCTATGACACCGACCCGCTGGCCACTGCCAAGCTGATCGCCAACCTCAAGGAATACAGCGGCCTGACCATCCGCCGCGCAAGCTCGGTGGCCGAAGCGGTGAAAGGCGTCGACATCATCACCACGGTGACGGCCGACAAGGCTTACGCCACCATCATCACCGCCGACATGCTCGAACCCGGCATGCACCTGAACGCCGTGGGTGGCGACTGCCCGGGCAAGACCGAGCTGCATGCCGATGTGCTGCGCAACGCCCGGGTGTTCGTCGAGTACGAGCCGCAAACCCGCATTGAAGGCGATATCCAGCAATTGCCAGCGGACTTCCCGGTGGTCGACCTGTGGCGCGTGCTGCGAGGCGAAACCGAGGGCCGCCAGAGCGACAGCCAGGTCACCGTGTTCGACTCGGTGGGCTTCGCCCTCGAAGACTACACCGTGCTACGGTACGTATTACAGCAAGCGGAAAAGCGCGGCATGGGCGCGAAGATCGACCTGGTGCCGTGGGTGGAAGACGACCCTAAAGACCTGTTCAGCCATACCCGTGGCCGTGCTGCCAAAACCCGCATCCGACGCGTTGCCTGACCTTTCCCAACGGGTATTTCTACATGGCATTTCCAACGCGTTCGATTCAAGCACCTGCAGCAGTGGTCATGGTCAGGCCGCATGCGTTCACCCCCAACCCGGAAACCGCAGCCGACAACTCGTTCCAGCGCAGCAGCAGCGGGGCTGCCGGGCAGCACCTGGCCGAAGTGGCCCGCGATGAAGTGACCCACGCCGCTGGCAGGCTGGAAGCCGAAGGCGTGCGCGTGCACCTGTTCGACGATTTTGGCGAGCACGACACCCCGGACTCGGTATTCCCCAACAACTGGTTCTCCACGCATCCAGGCGGGCACATCGCGATCTACTCGATGTACTCGCGCAACCGCCGCCGCGAGCGCCGCGCCGATGTGATCGAGATGCTCAAGCATGAGTACCGCGTGCAGGATGTGATCGACTATTCGGGGCTGGAACAGGACGACCTGTTCCTTGAGGGCACCGGCGCCATGGTCTTCGACCACCTGTCGCGGGTGGCCTACACCGCACGCTCCAACCGCGCCGACCCGATTGCCCTCGAGCGGTTCAGCACGCACTTCAATTTCGAGCCGATGGTGTTCGATACTGCCGATGAGCACGGCACGCCGATCTACCACACCAACGTGCTGATGTGCGTGGCGACCGAGTTTGCCCTGGTGGGGTTTGACACGTTCACCAACAAGGCGCGGGCTGAAGAAGTGCGGATGCGCCTGATTGAATCGGGCCGCGATGTGATCGCGCTGAGCAACCTGCAGATCAGCCAGTTCGCCGGCAATGCCATCGAGCTGTCCGGGCGTGACGGGCGCATCCTGGCGCTGTCACGCAAGGCCTTCGACAGCCTGACCGCCGAGCAGCGCCAGCGCATCGAACGCTCGGCGCGGCTAGTGCCGCTGGACGTGCCGACCATCGAAATGGCCGGCGGCTCGGTGCGCTGCATGATTGCCGGGATTCACCTGTCACCGCGCCTGATTGCGGCGTGTGCCTGACTCACGGGTGCTTGCCATCGCATTTGCATCGCCTGTGAGGTCTAGCGCCGCCCGCGCGACGCTTCGCGGGGCAAGCCCTAATGCCAGGCAGTTAAGCAATTGGGGCCGCTTTGCGGCCCATCGCCGGCAAGCCAGGCTCCCACAAGTACGGCGCATGGCTTGAATTCGATGCGGTCGGGGTGGGAGCTGGCTTGTCGTGGCGACGAACCGCGGCGATGGGCTGCGCAGCAGCCCCATTAGCCTTAACTGACTGACACTCTCTTGCCCCGCGAAGCGCCGCGCGGGCGGCGCTCGATCTCACAGGCGCTGCATATCTTGTGGCAAACACCTGTCTGCCCTTATGGGATCCCTATAGGGCTCCATGACTATCCCGCTGGGATCACAACCTGCTACTCCACCACCCCACACGCCACCCGCGCCCCACCCCCGCCAAGCTTCGCGGGGTGGTCGCTATGGTTGTCACCGCCAGCATGCACCATCAGCGCGTGGCCTTTGAAATCCTCGGCTTTGAGGCGCGGCGCCAGCACCGGGTAAGTGGCCTTGCCATCCGCCCCGACATACAGCGCCGGCAAGTCCCCGCGATGGCCGCTGTCATCGTACGGGCCTTTGTGGGCATTGCTGGTGTCCGGGTCCCAATGACCACCGGCAGCCCCGGCCGGCACGCTCTTGCCGCCCTCTTCAGCCGCTGCACAAGACCCTTTCTGGTGCAGATGGAAGCCATGCACACCCGGCGGCAGGTCCTTGAGGTCCGGGGTCAGCAAAGTGCCGTACTTGTTCTGCTCGATGCTGATGGTGCCGATCGACTTGCCCGGGCCATCGGCACCTGCAAGCTTGAGTTCCACAGTCTGGGCCGCCTGGGCCAGGCCGGTGCTGGCCAGCAATGCGGCGAATACTGCTGCTTTCATCATGTTTCTCCATGGCTTGGGATGTTGGGCGTCGTACCCACGTAACAGGTGGGACTGCGCAGACTGCCATGCATTCCCTCCAGCCACAGACTGAAACACTTCCCCCTCGGCCGCTAGATGCCGCCGCCCGCCAGCAGTTGCGTCATCACCTCGGCCAGCGCCTTGATCATCACGTCCGCTGTCGGCCGGTGGACAATGACGATTTCATAGCTGTCGACCTCCGGCAGCCCCTGCCTGCCTCCCAGCACCTGATGCTCGCCAGTCGCCGCCCTTGGCGGCAGCAGGCTGATGCCCATGCCATCGGCAACCGCCGCCTGGATGCCGCTGAGGCTGGAGCTGGTGAAACTGATGCGCCAGCGCCGGCCCATGCCTTCGATTGCACTGATCATGTCTTCGCGGTAGAGGCCACGGGGTGGGAAGGTCACCAGCGGGATCGGGTCCAGCTCGAAAGCCGGGGAGCGCGCGCTGTCGATCCATTGCAACCGCTCGGGCCAGCAGGCCACGCCTTCGCGGGTGTTGCGCCGCTGCTTGAGCAGCACCAGGTCGAGCTCACCGTTGTCGTAGGCCTGGCTGAGGTCACGGCACAGGCCGCTGGTCACCTCGAGTTTTACCTGCGGGTGCAGGCGACTGAAGGCCGACAGCGCATTGGTGGTACGCCCGCCAACGAAGTCCTCGGGCACGCCAAGACGCACCGTGGTGCCCACCATCGCCCCGGCCAGGGCTTCGAGCATCTGGTCGTTCAGCGCCAGCATGTGCCGGGCGTAGCCGAGCAAGGTCTGCCCTGCGTCGGTCGGCAGCACGTCGCGGTTGCCACGCACCAACAGGCGGTGGCCGACCATGTCCTCCAGGCGGCGCACCTTCTGGCTGATGGTCGACTGGGTCGAATGCAGGCGCGCGGCTGCGGTGGTAAAGCTGCCGCAATCGGCCACCACGACGATAGCGCGCAGCAGGTCGAGGTCGAACAGGGCCCTATTCGATTTAACGCTGATAGACATCTTGATATTCAACTGCTGAATGGCAAGCCTGACTTCTATCACGCCACCTCGTGCACCGCAACGCGATGGGCTAATCACCCAGGGCGACACCTTCACGCCGGGGGTCGGCCCCGCCCGACCAGCCTTCGCCATGGCGCTGGATGATCTGCATGCCGCTGGTCATGGTCATGGGCGTCACCTCATGACCCCAGGCCGCCAGCTGCCGGATCAGCGCCGGACTGGCCAGGCCCGCTTCCACCTCGGTGCCGGCATTGCGGCTGCCGAAGTTGGGCAGGCCAGCGGCCTGCTGCGGGTCGAGCTGCCAATCCAGCAGGCCGATCAGGGCCTTGTTCACATAGCCGATGATCTGTGAGCCGCCCGGTGAGCCGAGGCTGGCCACCAGTTCACCAGAAGCACGCGAGAACACCAGCGTGGGCGCCATGGCCGAGAGCGGGCGCTTGCCTGGCTGCACCCGGTTGGCCACAGGTTTGCCCTGTTCCTGCGGGATGAACGAGAAGTCGGTCAGGTGATTGTTGAGCAAGAAGCCCTTGACCATCAGGTGCGAACCGAACGCAGCCTCCACCGAGGTGGTCATGGCCAGGGCCTGGCCGGCGTCATCCACCGCGCTGAGGTGCGAGGTGGAAATGCGCAGTGGCGAGCGGTCCGGGGCCAGCGCCAGGTCCGCGCCGTGCGGCTGGCCCGGGCGGGCCTGCTTCATGCTGTGCGCGGTAATCTGCCTGGCACGGCTGGCCAGGTAGGCGGAATCGGTCAGCGCCTTGACCGGCACCGGTACATAATCGCTGTCGGCCAGGTACTGGGCACGGTCGGCATAGGCAAGGCGCTCCGCCTCGGCGATCAGGTGCACGGCCAGTGGCCGAGCCTCGAGGCCCGCCGGGGATGTGGTCGCGACAGGCGGCAACGCTGCGAGGTCGCGTTGCGGCGCTGCGCGCTGTGCAGCCTCAAGAATGCCCAGCGTCTGCAACACTGTCACCCCGCCCGAAGATGGCGGCGGCATGCCACAGATGCGCCAGGCCTTGTAAGGGCCGCAGACCGGTTCGCGCTGCCTGGCCTGGTACTGCCGCAAGTCCTGCAGCGACAAGTAGCCGGCATTGGCGTGGTTGCGTACCTTGTCCACGATGGCTTCGGCGATCTCGCCGCTGTAGAACACTTCGGGACCTTGCGCCGCGATCTGCTCGAAGGTTTGCGCCAACGCCGGGTTGCGCAGGGTCGTGCCCACCTGCAGTGGCCGGCCTTGTTGATCCAGGAAGTAACTGGCCATGCTCGGCGACCCGGCAATGTACGGATCGCCGGCCACCAAAGCATGAAGGCGCCGGGAGACCGGGAAACCATTTCGCGCCAACCCGATGGCGGGTGCGAACAGGTCGCGCCACGGCAGCTTGCCGTGCTGCTCGTGAGCCAGCTTCAGCGCACGCAAGACCCCAGGCACGCCTACCGAACGCCCACCGATCTGCGCCGTCCGGAACGGCATGGGTGTGCCATCGGCCTGCAGGAACAGTTTTTCCGTCACCGCCGCCGGTGCCGCCTCGCGGCCATCAAAAGCCTGCACACGCTTGCCATCCCAGTACAGGATGAACGCCCCGCCACCAATGCCACTGGATTGCGGTTCGACCAGGGTCAGCACCATCTGCATGGCAATTGCGGCATCGATGGCGCTGCCTCCGGCCCGCAGCATCGCCCGTCCCGCCTCGCTGGCCAGCGGGTTGGCTGCGGCAGCCATATGCCGGCTGGCATGCACCGGCTGCAGGCCGCTGCGGTAACCGGATGCCAGCTCTGGTGGCGCAGGCAGAAGCTGGTCGGCGCAGACCCAGCCACTGGCAGCCAGCAGGCAAAGGGCGCCGACCAGCGGCGTTGGAAATCTCATGGTTGCGCGTCCTGCCATCAGCTATCAGGAAAGTCACTGTGGGTCATGCACAAACTTGACTTCAAGCCCTGGCGTATTTTTTCTAGGATGCAGGCAAGCCATCGAGGACCTTGCCCCATGCGTTTATCACTCGCAACCTTGTTGTTCGCCCTGTTCAGCAGCCTTGCCGCCCACGCCGAGACCAGCCCCATGGACAACCGCCTGCACAACGCAGCCCGCATAAACGACGTACGCACGTTGCAACAGTTGCTGAAACAAGGTGCCCGGCTGGACAGCCGTGACGAGCAGGGCCGCACTGCCCTGATGGTCGCCACCCAAGACAACCAGATCGCAGCGGCCCAGGCACTGATCGAGGCCGGTGCCGACGTGAATGCCAAGGACAACATCAATGACAGCCCCTACCTGTACGCCGGCGCCCGTGGCCTGAACGACATCCTGCAACTGACCCTGAGTCACGGCGCCGACCTGAAGAGCACCAACCGTTACGGCGGGACTGCGCTGATCCCTGCGGCCGAGCGCGGGCATGTCGAGACGGTGCAAATGCTGATCGATGCCGGGGTGGATGTGAATCACCTCAACCAGTTGCACTGGACCGCGCTGCTGGAGGCGGTGATTCTGGGCGATGGCGGGCCGCGGCATGTGGAGATTGTGCGCCGGTTGCTGGCGGCCGGGGCAGATCGGCAGATTGCCGACAAGGATGGCGTGACAGCGCTGGAGCACGCGCGGCAGCGGGGATATCGAGAGATGCAAAAACTGCTTGCGCGCCAGGCATAGCTTGCAGGAGCAGTTTTGTGCTGCGAAAGGCCGTTATGACTGGCAATTGGATGTTGCAGTATTGGCCTCTTCGCAGCACAAGGCTGCTCCTACCGGTTCAGTGCATGCGTTGAAATTTCCGCAACTTTCGGTCAGACCACATCTTCGTACGGCAGCCCCACATAGTTCTCGGCAATGTTCACCAGCCCCGCCGGCGATGTCAGGAAGTACTCGCGGTCAGCCTCCTGCATCTTCTGGTCCCAGGCGTCCTTGTGGTTACCGAAGTCATGCAGCAGCTGGGTCATGAACCAGCTGAAACGCTCGCCTTTCCATACCCGGCGCAAGGCCAGCGGCGAGTACTGCTGCAGCAGGTCGGTGCGCCCTTCGCGGTACACCTTGACCAGGATCCGGTACAGGTAGTTGACGTCCGACGCAGCCAGGTTCAAGCCCTTGGCCCCGGTTGGCGGGACGATGTGGGCGGCGTCACCGACCAGGAACAGGTGGCCGTACTGCATCGGTTCGACCACCAGGCTGCGCAGCGGCGCGATACTTTTTTCAAGCGCCGGGCCGGTGATCAGGTCGGCGGCCACATTGGCGGGCAGACGGGCTTTGAGTTCGTCCCAGAAGCGCTCGTCGGACCACGCCTCCACCCGATCATCCAGTGGCACCTGCAGGTAATACCGGCTGCGCGTCTGCGACCGCTGGCTGCACAGGGCGAAGCCGCGCTCATGGTGTGCGTAGATCAGCTCATGGTTGACCGGCGGCGTATCCGACAGCAGGCCCAGCCAGCCAAACGGGTAGACCCGCTCATACTGCTGCAGCACGCCTTCGGGAATGCTCTGCCGCGATACACCATGGAAGCCGTCACACCCGGCAATGTAATCGCAGTCAACCCGATGCACCTGGCCGTCTTTTTCAAACGTCAGGTAGGGCTTCTCTCCCTTGAGTTCATGCGGCTGGACATTGCTGGCCGCGTAGATGATCGGCGCACCATTGGCCTCACGGGCCTGCATCAGGTCACGGGTAACCTCGGTCTGGCCGTATACCATTACCGTCTTGCCCCCGGTCAGGGCCTTGAGGTCCAGGCGCTGACGGCGGCCGCCAACCAGCAACTCGACGCCCTCATGTACCAGGCCTTCACTGTCCATACGCCGGGATACGCCAGCTTCGCGCAGCAGATCGACGGTGCCCTGCTCCAGTACCCCGGCGCGAATGCGACCGAGCACGTACTCTGGCGTCTGGCGCTCGACAATCACATTGTCGATGCCGGCCTTGTGCAGCAGTTGGCCAAGCAGCAGGCCGGACGGACCTGCACCAATAATTGCAACCTGAGTTTTCATTGTTGTTATCTCTGTTCGGACAATGCCGGCCCCGCACTGGCAGTGGGTCGGCATCTGCTTTTAGGGTTTACCCTTGCATTTTTACTGGCAAAAACTGCCATAGAAGTGTGTTATTCCATGCAAAATCTGCACTTTTAAAAAATTCGTTCGATTAACGGACAGGCCAACCCGCATGAAATCCACCCTACCCGGCGTTCCCTTGTTCAAGTTGTACGGCGAAAATCAGGCCTGGCCGGGCACCGACCTGCTGCACTGCGAGTCGATCCCGGCGCGCAGCCGCCTGCACCATTGGGAGATCAAGCCGCACCAGCATGCCGAGCTGTTCCAGCTGCTGTATGTGCAGCGCGGCGAGGCCCAGGTGGAGATCGAAGGTTTACGCAGCGCCATTGGCGAAGCCGCCATCCAGGTGGTGCCGCCGATGACCGTGCACGGCTTTCGTTTCAGTGCCGATATCCAGGGCCATGTGCTGACCTTCGGCCCGGCACTGGTGGCGGCCCTGGAGCAGCGCCTTGGCGCGCCACTGACGGTGCTGGCCAACCCGGCGTGTTACCGGCTGGGCAAGGACCGTATGCACCTGCGCAGCCTGATCGACACCCTGCAGCAGGAATACCAGGGCAACGCCCCGGCGCGGGCGGCCCTGCTCGAGGCGTTGGTGACCGCGCTGATGGTGTGGATCAGCCGCCGCCAGCAACTGGGCCAGGCGCCGCGCAACCGTGATGAACGTGACCGCCAGTTGCTCGGGCAATACCTGCGCCTGGTCGAGGCGCATTACCGGGAACATTTGTCGGTGGAGGATTTTGCCGCGCGGCTTAATGTTCCAAGCCTGCAACTGAATCAGCTGTGTCGGGCGTTGAGTGGGCAGACAGCGCTGCAGGTCGTGCACCAGCGCTTGTTGCTGGAGGCGCGGCGGAACCTGGTGTACACGCGCATGAGCATCGGGCAGTTGTCGGATAGCCTGGGGTTCACCGACCCGACGTATTTCGCGCGGTGGTTCAAGCGGTTGAGTGGGCAGACACCCAATGGCTATCGGCGGGCGGTGCAGCCGGACTGATCAGTGCCTGCCTGTGCCGGCTCCTGCTTGACGTAAACGTCAACCTACCCTCAGGATACCGCCATACCCCACGCAGAGCCCGAGCATGAGCACCCAGACCTACAGCATCTCCGACCTGTCCCGCGAGCTTGACATCACCACCCGTGCCATTCGTTTCTACGAGGAACAGGGCCTGCTCAGCCCGGAGCGCCGCGGCCTGGAACGCATCTATTCGGCGCGCGACAAAGTCAGCCTGAAGCTCATCCTGCGCGGCAAACGCATCGGTTTCTCACTCGCCGAGTGCCGCGAACTGATCGAGCTGTACGACCCCACCAGTGGCAACCTCAAACAGCTCAACAGCATGCTGCTGAAAATCGCCGAGCGCCGCGCCCAGCTGGAACAGCAGATGCTCGACATCCACCAGATGCAACTGGAACTGGACACCGCCCAGGAGCGCTGCGAACAGGCCCTGGCCGCCACCCTGAACAACAAAGACCACCGCTGAACGCCACAGGAAACCCGCCATGCACTTGCCCAAAGAAGTCCGTCTGGTCGAAGTAGGCCCCCGCGACGGCCTGCAGAACGAAGCCCAGCCCATCAGCGTCGCCGATAAGGTGCGACTGGTGGACGACCTCACCGAGGCGGGCCTGGCCTACATCGAAGTGGGCAGTTTCGTCTCGCCCAAGTGGGTGCCGCAAATGGCCGGTTCTGCCGAGGTATTCGCCAGCATCCAGCAGCGCCCGGGGGTCACTTATGCGGCTCTGGCGCCAAACCTGCGCGGCTTCGAGGACGCCCTGGCCGCGGGCGTCAAGGAAGTGGCCGTGTTCGCCGCCGCCTCCGAAGCGTTCTCGCAGCGCAACATCAACTGCTCGATCAGCGAAAGCCTCAAGCGCTTCGAGCCGATCATGGAAGCCGCGCGCAACCATGGCGTGCGTGTACGCGGCTATGTGTCCTGCGTGCTCGGCTGCCCCTATGAAGGCAAGGTCAGTGCCGAACAGGTCGCCCCGGTAGCCCGCGCCCTGCACGACATGGGCTGCTACGAGGTGTCGCTGGGCGACACCATCGGCAGCGGCACCGCCGGCGATACCCGGCGGCTGTTCGAGGTGGTGTCGGCACAAGTACCACGGGCACAGCTGGCCGGGCACTTCCACGACACCTACGGCCAGGCCCTGGCCAACGTCTATGCCAGCCTGCTCGAAGGCATCAGCGTGTTCGACAGCTCGGTGGCTGGGCTCGGTGGCTGCCCGTACGCCAAAGGCGCTACCGGCAATATCGCCACTGAAGATGTGGTGTACCTGCTGCAGGGGCTGGGTATTGAAACCGGCATCGACCTTGATCGGTTGATCGCCGCCGGGCGGCGGATCAGCAGCGTGTTGGGCCGCGACAACGGGTCGCGGGTGGCACGGGCGCGCAGCGCACAATAAGTCATACGGCTGTCACATGTGCGTGGGTGGAGTGTTACCGCCCCCACGCTTCACAGTAGAAAATCGGGTAACAGGGAAACAAATCGACAGAATTTCAGGCGACGGGATTTTGCGCAAAATCGTTAAGCCATTGATTTTAAAGGCTTTTCAAAAGTTGGCACGCACCCTGCTATATCTTTGGTACAAGAACAACAAAAATGCGATACCCAATAAAAACAACAGGTAACGGCTCTGACATAACAAGAACAACACGGCAGAGGCGTAGCAAGCAGATCTTTTTGGAGTCGACACGCTTTTCAGGGGTACGCCCCGCGGTCTGGCACAGAACAATAAAACTACCACAAGGTAGCAGCAGCCAGGTTCGGATCAGCAATGATGAAGGCAGGTCAGCGCTCAAAAAAATACGTTTGCTCTTGACCCCGCATGGGGGTCGCTCGCAACACCAGGACAGGCTTACAAAAACAATAAAAGGCCCGTCCCAATAATAAAAAAAGAGCAGGCAGCAACGCTTTGAGGGGAGCTTAGGCTCCCCTCAGTGCTTCCCGTCCTCTTCCTCCTTCTGCTTTTCCTCGTTCTGCCCTTCTACCTTGTCTACCAGCATCGGCATCGTGCCCAGCACCAGCAGGGCCAGCACCGTGCTGATCAGCGCCGTGGCTTCGCGCCCCATGCCGGCAGCCGTACCGATTGCGGCGGTCATCCATAGCCCCGCGGCCGTGGTCAGGCCTTTCACGTGGCTGGTGTCCTGGCCGTTACCCTTGAGGATAGTGCCCGCACCCAGGAAGCCGATACCGGCGACGATGCCCTGGATCACCCGGCTCAGCGCCTGCTCATCAGCCCCGGCCATGCTCGGTGCCAGCACGAACAGCGCCGCGCCCAGCGAGACCAGCATGTGCGTGCGCACCCCGGCGGACTTGCCCTTGTGTTCGCGTTCGAAGCCCAGGACTGCACCCAGCACGGCCGCCATCAGCAGCCTTACGGAAATCTGGGTCACCTCGCGCCAGTCGGTGATATCGGCGAATTCGGCCTGGATCGTTTGCCAGATCAGCTCCATTGCGGCCGCTCCCACGCTGAGCATTGAATTGCCAGGACCGCGAAAGGACCGGGCCTGCCATCTGCAACTGTGGACCACTGCGCCTTTCATAAAGTGCCGCTCAGCCTGCCGATGCAGCATCTGCCTCTGCCCCGTGGTCCACCCTGTAACAACCCCAGGAGGACCACACCATGCCTGTTGAAGTCGACGAAACCACCCGCCGCTGCACGCTGGTTGGCGAAGACGTGCGTATCGAGGGCGACGGCCCGGACATCGAAATCGTCACCGACGAGCAGTTGCGCATGTCGGTAGCCCTGCTCGCAGGCCAGCGCGTGCCCATTACCGAAGCCGAGGCCGATGCACTTACCGTGGCGGGTGCGGTGGATAGCCGCAGGCATCTGAAGGCCAGTACGCCAGGCTCGGTAATCTGAGGCCTGGCGGGGCGCACCCCAGCAACTGATATGGTTTTTATCGTAAAATCTGAACCTGTGCTGATAACAGCTTCAGGGCCATAGTGCTCATGCCTGATCGAGGCCTGATGAGCACAGAACCATGAGCGATAGAGTCCCTTTCACAGAGATCACCACTGCCCCAGCCAGTCCCCGGACGCGACGCTACGACAGCGGCATCCACACCCGCAGCTTCACCGGGCTGTACCGCAACCTGCGCATCGGCTTCGCCGGTGTGCTGTTTGTGCTGTTTTTCGGCACCGCCTGGCTGAACTGGGATGGCCGCCAGGCCGTGCTGTGGGATTTGGAGAACAGCAAATTTCACATCTTCGGCGCCACCTTCTGGCCCCAGGACTTCATCCTGCTGTCGGCACTGCTGATCATCTGTGCCTTCGGCCTGTTTGCCATCACCGTGTATGCCGGCCGCGTGTGGTGCGGCTACAGCTGCCCGCAAAGCACCTGGACCTGGCTGTTCATGTGGTGCGAGAAACTCATCGAGGGTGACCGCAACCAGCGCATCAAGCTGGCCGCCGCGCCCTGGACCCCGGGCAAATTCGCCCGCCGCACGCTCAAGCACAGCCTGTGGCTGGCCATCGGCGTAGTTACCGGGCTGACCTTCGTCGGCTACTTCACCCCTATCCGGCCACTGGCGGCGGAGCTGTTCACGTTGCAACTGGGCGGCGTGGCGCTGTTCTGGGTGCTGTTCTTCACCGCCGCCACCTACATCAATGCCGGCCTGCTGCGCGAAGCGGTGTGCCTGCACATGTGTCCTTATGCCCGTTTCCAGAGCGTGATGTTCGACAAGGACACCCTCGCGGTGGCCTACGACCCGCGTCGCGGTGAAACCCGAGGCCCGCGCAAGAAAGGCAGCGACGCACGCGCCCAAGGCCTGGGCGACTGCACCGACTGCACCCTGTGCGTGCAGGTATGCCCCACCGGTATCGATATTCGCGATGGCCTGCAGATGGCCTGCATCGGTTGCGCCGCGTGCATCGACGCCTGTGACGGGGTGATGGACAAGATGGGTTACCCGCGCGGGCTGATCGGCTACAAGTCAGAACACAGCCTGCAGGGCGGCACCACCCACTGGCTGCGCCCGCGCCTGCTCGGGTACGCCGCCGCACTGGTGCTGATGATCGGTGCGCTGGTGCTGGCCCTGCAGTTGCGCCCGATGGTGTCGCTGGACGTTATCAAGGACCGCGGCCTGTTCCGCGAGAACGCCCTGGGCCAGATCGAAAACATCTACCTGCTGAAAGTCATCAACAAGACCGAGCGCACACAGCACTATGCACTGCGCTTGCTGGACGCCGACGGCTTCACCTTGCAGGGCAACAGCACCCTGGTGATCCCTGCCGGTGAAATGAGTGAACTGCCAGTATCGGTGGCGATGCTCGCCGAGCGCCCGACCAGCAGTTCGCAGACCCTGAATTTTGAAATCAGCGAACGTGACAACCCTGCTGTGCGCAGCGTGGCCGAGAGCCGCTTCGTCGCACCGATCAACCGCTGATCCCTTACACTGACACCACCTTGCCTGCCAGGCTTCGACAGAAGGCCAGAATGAAACGTTACGAACGCTTCGCCGACGACATCGCCGAACTGATCCGCTCCGGGGTGCTGGGCCCCGGCCAGCGCGTGCCTTCGGTGCGCTATGCCAGCCAGACCCACGGGGTCAGCCCGTCCACCGTGTTCCAGGCCTATTACCTGCTGGAACGGCGCGGGCTCATTCGTGCCCGGCCGCGCTCGGGTTACTTCGTCAACACCCACGCCCCACGCCAGTTCAGCGAGCCACAGGCGCTGCAGCCGGTCAGCGAGTCCACCGACGTCGACGTCAGCGCGCTGGTGTTCTCGATCCTGGATTCGATCAAGGACCCCAACACCATACCGTTCGGCTCGGCCTTCCCCAGCCCCGAACTGTTCCCGCTGCAACGTCTGTCGCGCTCGCTGGCCAGCGCCAGCCGCAGCATGGACCCGCGCATGGTGGTGACCGACCTGTCGCCCGGCAACCCGCAATTGCGCCGGCAGATTGCCCTGCGCTACATGGTGGGCGGGCTGATGCTGCCAATGGAAGAGCTGCTGATCACGAACGGCGCGCTGGAAGCATTGAACCTGTGCCTGCAGGCGGTAACCGAGCCCGGCGATCTGGTGGCCATCGAAGCCCCGGCCTTTTATGCCTGCCTGCAGGTGCTGGAGCGGCTCAAGCTCAAAGCAGTGGAAATCCCCGTGCACCCGCGCGAAGGCATGGACCTGGGTGTACTGGCGCAGACCCTGGAAAAACACCCGGTCAAGGCCGTGTGGTGCATGACCAATTTCCAGAACCCGGTAGGCGCAAGCATGCCGGAGGCGAAGAAGCAGGCCCTGGTAGAAATGCTTGCGCGCCATCAGGTGCCCTTGATCGAGGACGATGTGTATGCCGAGTTGTACTACTCGCAGCAGGCACCCAAACCCGCCAAGGCCTTCGACACCCAGGGCCTGGTCATGCACTGTGGTTCGTTCGCCAAAAGCCTGGCACCCGGCTACCGGATCGGCTGGGTCGCGGCCGGGCGCTTTGCGCAGAAGATCGAGCGGCTCAAGCTGATGACGTCGCTTTGCGCTTCGATGCCGGCGCAGGCGGCCATTGCCGACTACCTGCAGCACGGCGGATACGACCGGCACCTGCGCAAGCTGCGCTATGCCCTGGAGGGCCAGCAGGCCAACATGCTGGCCGCCATCGCCCGCTACTTCCCGGCTCAGACACGGGTAAGCCAACCGTCCGGGGGCTACTTCCTGTGGCTGGAACTGCCCGAGCAGATGGACGCCCTGAAACTGTTTCACATGGCCTTGGCCCAAGGCATCAGCATCGCCCCCGGGCCGATCTTTTCGCCCACCCGGCGCTTCGGCAACTGTATCCGCCTGAACTACGGCAGCCCTTGGCATGACGGCGCCGAAAGGGCCATGGAAACCCTGGGGCGGATCATCCGCTCGTTCTGATGCCTAACCACCCAATGGGCAGCATGCCGACCGGGTATCCGCCTACAGGCGAACAGGTTAAAGTCTTTGCCTTCTCCTGCTTCGGACCTCGGCATGTCATCCCGCGACCTGCTTTCCCTGCATCAACAAGTCGAAGCCCTGCAGCGGCAGAACGCGCTACTGGAGGCACAGGTTGCGAGCCTTCAAGGCCATGATCAGAACCTCTACCGTTCGCTGTTCGACACCATGGACGAAGGTTTCTGCATCATCGAGTTTTTCGACGGCCCGCACGGGCCGCTCAGTGACTATGTGCACGTGCTGGCCAATGCGGCGTACGCCAAACACGCCGGCATCGCCAACGTGGTCGGGCAGAAGCTGCGCGAAATGGTGCCCGACGAAGCGGATGGCTGGGTGGCACGCTATGGCGCGGTGCTGCGCACGGGCGAACCCTTGCAATTCGAGCAGGAACTGGTGGCCACCGGCCATGTACTGTCCGTTACCACTTTCCGCGTGGAGCCGGCCGAAAGGCGCCAGGTGGCGGTGCTGTTCAAGGACGTCACCGAACGACGGCGGGCGGAACAGGCCTTGCAGCGCCTGAACGAAGAGCTTGAACAGCGGGTGAATATCGCACTGGCGGAGCGCCGACTGTTTGCAGAGCTGATCGACCACAGCGTCGTCAACGTGCATGTGGTCGGTAACGACATGCGCTGGCTGGCGGTCAACAGCCAGGCGAAACACGACTTTCGGTTGCTGTATGGGCAAGCACCGGAGGTCGGCGATTACGTCCCGACGCTGATCGACGATGGCAGCGATGGCCAGACCCCAATTTTACCAATGTGGCAGCGCGCCCTGGCGGGCGAGCAGTTCACCGAAATCGGCCGCTTTGGTCAGGTAGCCGCACAACGCCATTACGAGCTGCGCTTCAACGCCCTGCGTAACGCCGAAGGTGAAATCCAGGGTGCCTACCTGTTTGCCTATGACATCAGCGAGCGGGTGCGGGAGCAAGAACGCCTGGCCAAGGCGGAGGAAGCCTTGCGCCAAGCGCAGAAAATGGAAGCCGTGGGCCAGCTCAGTGGGGGTATCGCCCATGACTTCAACAATTTGCTCGGCGGCATCCTGGGCGCCCAGGAGCTGATGCGCCAACGCCTTGAGCAGTCGCGCTTTGACGCCCTGGAACCGTTGCTGGAGCTGTCCAGCGGTTCGGCGCAGCGGGCTTCTTCGCTGGTGCACAGGCTGCTGGCCTTTTCTCGCCAGCAGACCCTGCAACCTTGCTCCACGCAAGTGGCCACGCTGGTAACCGGCATGGAGGAGCTGCTACGCCGCACCATCGGCCCGGCAATTACCCTGAGCAGCCAGTTCGCCAGCCAGTTGTGGCCAACGTTCATCGACCCGCCACAACTGGAAAGCGCCCTGCTCAACCTATGCATCAATGCCCGCGATGCCATGCCCGCAGGCGGTGCGATCGATATCATCGGCGACAACCTGCTGCTCGACCCCAATCAGGCCCAGGCACTGGAACTGCCAGCCGGCGGGTATCTGCGGCTGAGTATCATCGACGATGGCAAAGGCATGTCGGCAGAGGTGGCCGAGCGCGCCGTCGAGCCGTTCTTCACCACCAAACCGGCGGGCCAAGGCACCGGTCTGGGGTTATCCATGGCCTACGGCTTCGTGCGGCAGTCAGGCGGACAACTGCGGGTGCTGTCGGTGCTGGGTGAGGGCACGCGCATCGAACTGCTGCTGCCCCGCCACCACACGCAACCGCAGGCGCCGGCCCCCAGACCGCGCCGTACACCTTTGGCAAGAAGCGCGTCGACAGAGCAACGCATTCTGCTGGTCGAGGACCAGTCCGCGCTGCGCCTGGTGGTCTGCGAAGTGCTGGAGGAGCTGGGCTATCGGGTCGACGCGTTCGAAAACGGCCCCGCCGCCCTCGCCCACCTGCAAAACGCTGAGCGGCCAGACCTGCTACTGAGTGATATCGGCCTGCCCGGCGGCCTGAATGGCCGGCAGGTGGCCGAGCGTTGCCGTGAGCGCTATCCCGATCTGAAGGTGCTGTTCATCACCGGTTACGACGAAAGCGCGGCGCTCAGTGACGGCCAGTTGCTGCAGGGTACGCTGGTGCTGACCAAGCCGTTCGAACTGGAAGTGCTGGCCGAGCGGGTACGGGAACTGATCGAAAGTTGACGGGGGCGTTCAGCGCCCGCCGCTGAGGTCGATGAAGGTGCCGGTGGAGTAGGACGCCTTGTCGGAGAGCAGCCACAGGATGGCCTCGGCCACTTCCTCGGGATGCCCGCCACGTCCCATGGGCAGACCGGCTTCCAGCTTGCTGACCCGGTCGGGGTCGCCGGACAGCGCATGGAAACCGGTGTGGATATAGCCCGGCCGTACACCATTCACGCGAATGCCCTCGCCTGCCACTTCCTTGGCCAAGCCGATGGTGAAGGTATCGAGCGCGCCCTTGGAGGCGGCATAGTCGACATATTCGTTGGGCGAGCCCAGGCGCGCGGCCATCGACGACACGTTGACAATGGCCCCGCCTTGCCCGCCATGCCGGCGCGCCATGCGCAGCAGGGCGTGCTTGGTGCAGAGCATGGGGCCGACGACATTGGTCTTCATGACCTTTAGCAGGCGGAACTCGGACATGTCCTCGACGCGGCTCTGCTGGCCAATGGTGCCGGCATTGTTGACCAGTGCAGTGACCGGGCCGAGCTCCTCGTCGACGCGCCGGAACAGCTGGACAATCTCGTCTTCAACGCTGGCGTCGGCGCGCACGGCGATAGCCTGGGCGCCCAGAGCGCGGACCTGGCCGAGGATATCTTCGGCTGCCTGTTCGTCGGCGTGGTAGTTGATGCAGATGCGGTAGCCCTGACGGGCAGCCAGCAGCGCTGTGGCGGCGCCAATGCCCCGGCTACCGCCGGTGATGACGATGACTTTCTGCATGAATGTGCCAGTTGTTCGGGAAGGGAAACTCGACAATAGGCGAAAAATCTGCACAGTGGAATGACCAAGATCAGCGCTGTTGCTATAGATCTTGATCTTGATCTTGATCTTGATCTTGATCTTGATCTTGATCGTCGCGACTTCAGGAGGCCGAGCGCAGGCCTTGCGGAGGGAGGTGACGGGCAAGGATGCCCGTCAAGCGCTGGGCCCCAGGATGGGGCCTGCAGCGCGGTCCTCCCGGGAGCAAGGCCGGAGTGAGGGGACCCCGAAGCGAAGCGTAGGGGCCGGATGATGGGAGCGAGCGGTTTTTGGTTACTTTTTTCCAAGAAAAAAAGTGACTCGCCGTAAGGGCGAAAAGGTGAGTAAGCGTCGCCATCGCAAATGGACTGTTCGCCATATCTAAACCGGCGCATAAGCTTCAAGCTTCAAGCTTCAAGCCATGGGCATTCATATCAAGTAGACATTCATTAGCGAGGGTGGCGCTGATTCACCTTTCCGCCCTTACGGCGGGTCACTTTTTTTCTTGGAAAAAAGTAACCAAAAACCGCCCGCTCCCATCATCCGGCCCCTACGCTGCGCTTCGGGGTTCCCTCGCTCCGGGCTTGCTCCCGGGAGGACCGCGCTGCAGGCCCCATCCTGGGGCCCAGCGCTTGACGGGCATCCATGCCCGTCACCTCCCTCCGCAAGCCCTGCGCTCGGCCTCCTGAAGTCGCAACCTGTGTCGCCGGGACTATCGCGCGCTTAGAAGCAAAGCAAGAGCAGGAGCAGGAGCTGTTGCTGTTGCTGTTGCTGTTGCTGTTGCTGTTGCTGTTGCTGTAGATCTTGATCTTGATCTTGATCTTGATCTTCGCGACTTCAGGAGGCCGAACGCAGGCCTTGCGGAGGGAGGTGACGGGCAAGGATGCCCGTCAAGCGCTGGGCCCCAGGATGGGGCCTGCAGCGCGGTCCTCCCGGGAGTAAGGCCGGAGTGAGGGGACCCCGAAGCGAAGCGTAGGGGCCGGATGATGGGAGCGAGCGGTTTTTGGTTACTTTTTTCCAAGAAAAAAAGTGACTCGCCGTAAGGGCGAAAAGGTGAGTAAGCGTCGCCATCGCAAATGGACTGTTCGCTGCATCAAAACCGGCGCACAAGCTTCAAGCTTCAAGCTTCAAGCTTCAAGCTTCAAGCTTCAAGCTTCAAGCTTCAAGCCGCAGCATACCCATCAATGCCCCGCCGAAGCCGGCCCCGCCTTGGCCGTAAATGGCGGCTTGGCAAACCACACCAGCAATATCAACCCCGCAAACACCCAAGTCATCAACGTGAAGTAATCCACCGTCGACATCATGTATGCCTGCCCGTTGAGAATCTGCTCCAGCTGCGCATAACTCTGCGGGCTTGCCCCACCCAGTTGTTCAAGCGTATGCCGCGTAGTCGGGTCGAACTGGCTGATGTTCTCGCTCAGGTACGCATGGTGCTGGTCCGCCCGGCGGATCCAGATCCAGGTCGTCAACGACGCCGCAAAGCTCCCCCCCAGGGTACGCAGGAAAGTTGCCAACCCGGAGCCATCGGCAATCTGGTGCGGCGGCAGGTCAGACAGCAATATGCTCAACGTCGGCATGAAGAACAGCGCCACACCAATCCCCATGAACAGCTGCACCAACGCCACGTGCTGGAAGTCCACCTCACTGGTAAAGCCCGCCCGCATGTAGCAGCTGGCACCGATCGCCAGAAACGCCAGCCCCGCCAGCACCCGCAGGTCGAACCGGTGCGCATACTTGCCCACGAACGGCGACATGATCACCGGCAGCAGGCCGATCGGCGCCACCGCCAGACCCGCCCAGGTGGCCGTATAGCCCATCTGCGTCTGCAGCCACTGCGGCAGGATCAGGTTGATGCCGAAGAACCCCGCATAGCCCCCCACCAGCACGATGGTGCCCACCCGGAAGTTGCGGTGCACAAACAGCCGCAGGTTCACCACCGGGTGCCGGTCGGTGAGTTCCCAGATCACGAACACCGCCAGGAACACCACCGAAATCACACTGCCGATGATGATGAACGACGACTCGAACCAGTCCAGGTCGTTACCCTTGTCCAGCACCACCTGCAGCGCGCCAACGCCGATGATCAGCGTCAGCAGCCCGATGTAGTCCATCGGCTGGCGACTGGTAACCACCGGCCGCGAGCGCATCTGCTGGCGCACCACAGCGGCAGCGAACAGGCCGATCGGCACGTTGATGAAGAAGATCCACGGCCAACTGTAACTGTCAGTAATCCAGCCCCCCAGGATCGGCCCGGCAATCGGCGCCACCACCGTGACCATCGCCAGCAGCGCCAGGGCCATCCCCCGTTTCGCGGGCGGGTACACCGCAATGAGCAACGTCTGGGTCATCGGGTACAACGGCCCGGCAACCACCCCCTGCAACACACGAAAGCCCACCAGCTCAGGCATCGACTGGGCGATGCCGCACAGGAACGAGGCCACCACGAACAGAAGCGTGGCCCAGATGAACAGCTTCACCTCACCAAACCGCCGGCTCAGCCATCCGGTCAGGGGCAAGGCGATGGCGTTGCTCACAGCAAACGAGGTAATAACCCAGGTGCCCTGCTCGTAACTCACCCCCAGGTTGCCGGAAATGGTCGGCAGGGCGACGTTGGCAATGGTGGTGTCGAGCACCTGCATGAAGGTCGCCAGCGACAGGCCGATGGTGGTCAGCAGCAGGCTCGGTGGCGTGAACTGGGCCGCAGCATTGTTGCTCATCGTTGGGCCGTCTTGCCGGTTGCGCTGTTTTCGTGGATCAACCGGGCGATCAGGTTGTCCGCTTCGACCAGCTGACGGTCATACACCTGGGTGGTGTAGCTGGCCTGCTGCGGTGGCTGCTGGGCCAGGGTCGGGCCGCTCTGGTCGTGCAGGTCGACTTCCACCACGGTGGACAAGCCGATACGCAGCGGGTGGTCCTTGAGCTGGTCGGGGCTGAGGTGGATGCGTACCGGCACGCGCTGGACAATCTTGATCCAGTTACCGGTGGCATTCTGCGCCGGTAGCAAGGCAAAGGCGCTACCGGTGCCGGCCCCCAGGCTGTCGACCGTGCCGCTGTATTTGACCTCGCTGCCGTACAGGTCGGCGCTGATCTCGACCGGCTGGCCGATGCGCATGTCACGCAGCTGGGTTTCCTTGAAGTTGGCGTCGATCCACACCTGGTCCAGCGGGATCACCGCCATGGTCGCAGTGCCTGGCTGCAGGCGCTGGCCCAGCTGCACGGTGCGCTTGGCGACGTAGCCGGTAACCGGCGCTACCAGGGTGGTGCGGGCGTGGTCGAGGTAAGCCTGGCGCAGGTCGGCGGCAGCCGCCATCACCTCGGGGTGCGAGGACACTACCGTGTCGTCGACCAGCGCGCTGCTGGTGCTCAGTTGCTGGCGGGCACTGTTGACGGCGGCCTGGGCCACGCTCAGATCATCGCGAGCGTGGGACAGCTCTTCGGCGGCAATCGCACCGCTGTCGGCCAGCACCTTGCGCCGATTGAAGTCCTGCTGTGCCTTGCGCAGTTCTGCCTGGCGCGTCTCCAGCTGTGCCTTGAGCGAGTCGACATTGCTGTAGAGCCCGCGCACCTGGCGCACGCTGCGGGCCAGCTTGGCTTCGGCGGACTGCAAGGCCACTTCGCTGTCGGCCGGGTCGAATTGCAACAGCACCTGGCCGGCATGGACCAGGTCACCGTCATCGGCGCCGATGCTGGTGACGGTGCCGGTGACCAGCGGGGTGATCTCCACCACGTTGCCATTGACGTAGGCGTCATCGGTGCTCTGGTGCCAGCGCCCAACAAGGCTGTACCAGGCCCAGACGCCGACACCGCCAACGATGATCAGCAGCAGCAGGCCAAGCAGCCAGACCTTGCGTTTGCGCGACGGCTCGGGTGCGGCGGGGGGATTTTGAGTGTCTGCGGAAGTGGCCATGACAATACCTTGAATAATTCGTGACAGGGTTCAACGGTCGCCGAAGCGGCGGATCGTCAAAGGGTCGCCAGCGCCGAGCAGCACCTTGGCCAGCAGGCCTTCCAGGGTCTTCAGCTCCTCGGGTTGCAGCACACCGCACAGCTCGTTCATGGCCGCAGCGCCGATTTCCGGCAGGCGGTCGGCCAGGCGCTGGCCGTCGGCGGTGAGCGCCAGGCGCACCTGGCGGCGGTCATCGGCGCAGCGGTTGCGCACGATCAGCTCCTTCTGCTCGAGGCGGTCGAGCATGCGGGTCATCGAACCGCTGTCCAGGCCGAGGTAGCGGCACAGCTCGGCCGGAGTGTCCACCTGATACTGGGTGACGATGATCAGCACCTTGAACTGCGCGGCAGTGACGCCCTCTGATTCGAGGTGCCAGTCGAGGATGCGGTCCTTGAGGATCGCCGCGCGGCCAAGCAACATGCCGATGGCGCAGGTCTGGAAGTTTTCGGGTGAGAAATGGGCCATCAGGGACTGCTCGGGTAATTGTGTACAAATATTACTGCCTAGGCAGTGAATGTCAAAGCCTTGATTAGCTAGCTATGCAAAATTTCATGATATTTGCCCTACGCAGCCCTGGAGAGGCCTGTGGTAGCGGGCGTGCCCGCGAACACCGGCGCAGCCGGTGCCATGCACCGCGTTGGATTCTTCGCGGGCGCGCCCGCTCCCGCAAGGTACGCGGTGCACCCAGCATCAGTTCTTTTGGGATCTCCTACACGGTTCGCAGGCCCAACGCCTCGACCGCCCCGCAAGCAATCGCAATCCCCACCAGCTCGGCCAGGCTGGTGGCCTGCAACCGCTTCATCACCCGCCCCCGGTACAAGTCCACAGTCTTCACGCTGACGCCCAACCGCTCTGCAATCTCGCGGTTGCTCAAGCCTTGGGCCAGCGGCACGAACACATCACGCTCACGCGGCGTCAGGCCGTCGATGCGCGCTTGCACCTCGGCCAGCGCCTGATCGCACTTACGCGCCCGCTCGGCGGACTCCAGTGCGGCCTGCACGCTGTCGAGCAACAACTGGTCGCTGTAGGGCTTCTCGATGAAGTCGCAGGCGCCAGCCTTGAACGCACGCACCACGATCGGCACATCGGCATGGCCGCTGACAAAGATTACCGGCAGCGCCAAGCCGCGCTCGCGCATGGCCTGCTGTACGGCCAGCCCGCCCAGCCCCGGCATGCGCACATCCAGCAGCACGCAGGCCGCCCCATCGTCCACACAGGCGTCGAGAAACGCCTGCCCACTGGCGAACGGCAAGGCCTGCAGGCCCACTGACTGCAGCAACCATACGGTCGAATCACGCATCCCCTGGTCGTCATCGACCACATACACTTTCGCTTGCACCACTACCCCCTTTATCCCCTGCTCACCGCCAGCCGGCAGCACAGTACCAGGCCGCCGTTGTCACCGGCCCGCGCCCACAGGCTGCCGCCAAACCCTTCAATCAGGCTGCGGCTCATGCTCAAACCCAAGCCCAGGCCGTCGGCCTTGCTGGTGGTAAATGGCGTGAAGATGTCATCCAGCCGCCCAGGCGCCACGCCCGGGCCCTGGTCGGCCACCTCGACCCGCACACCGTCGCCTTCGCGCACGGCGCCGAGCAGGATACGTGAGGGCCGCTCGCCATGCTGCTCGCGGTTGGCATCGATGGCGTTGCGCAGCAGATTGAGCAGCACCTGCTCCAGCAGCACCCGGTCGGCGTACACCAAGGGCAACTGCGCGCTCATGCGCAACTCGACGGCCACCTGATCACGCGCGGCTTCCCAGGCGCAAAGGCGCATTGCTTCGCCAGCCACCTCGGCCATGTCCAATGCCTGCAGCCGGCGCGGCCCTTTGCGCAGAAACGCGCGCAGGCGGCGGATCACTTCGGCGGCGTGGGTGGCCTGCTCACTGATGCGCTGCAGGCCCTGCCCGACCCGCTCGCGGGCTTGCGGGTCGCGCTCCAGGCCCTGCAAATAGCGCTGGCTGGCATTGGCGTAATTGACCACGGCGGCCAACGGCTGGTTGATCTCGTGGGCGATGCCCGAGGCCAGTTCCCCCAGCGTCGCCAGGCGGGCACTGTGCGCCAGGTTCTCCTGGGCTTCGATACGCAGGGTGATATCGCGCGACACGCTGACCACTTCCACCACGGCACCGGTGTAGGTCTCGCGAATGGCCCGGCTGGCGATCTCGAACCAGCGATAACCGCCCGCCGCCTGACGCACCCGGCAGGTGGTGGTGTGGTAACCGTCCTGATCCAGCGCGGCGGCCGCCTGGCGCAGGACCTGGCGGCGTTCATGCGGGTGCAGCAGGCTGTACACGGCCCGGCCGCGCAGTTGCTCGGGCCACAGGCCAAGCAGACGATAAGCTGCCGGCGAGGCATCGAGGAAACGGCCGTCGGGGCTGTGTCGGGAAATCAGGTCGGTAGTGTTTTCGATGATAAGCCGGTAAAGGCGCCTGGCGCGGCTGGCTTCGCGTGCACCCTGGCGCTCTTCGCTGGCGTCACGGCAGCGACCTAGCACCTGCTGGCCCTGGTCATCAGGAATGAATGTCCAGAGCACCGCTCGCTCGCCAACCTGTACCTCGACATCGGCAATCGCCCGGTGCTGGCGCAGGCAGGCACGTACCAGGGCTGCGCAATTGGTCGGCAGCCAGTGGACCAGCGCCGGGCCTTCATCGACCCAGGCCTGCAACGTCGGGTTGAGCAGCAACGGGCTGGCGTCACTGGCCAGCAGCAGGCTGGGTTGCGGGTCCTTGGCAAGCAAGGGGGAAGCGGTCTTGTCCACGGCAGGCGGCTCGCTGATCTAGTAGTTTTACTATATTGCTATAGTCGATATTCCTACTACCATAGCGACTCGCGTAAAACAGCGACAGAGGGGAACGGCCCACCGCCCGCCTCCCGACACCCTGAACAGAGCTAACAATCAGCCATCGGGGGCCAGGCGCACAGGCTGTGCCTGCCTCCCTCACAGGATTACCGCATGTCGATCTATGCCCAGGGCCTGATGCCCGCTGCCGTCAACCATGTCGCCCTCACCCCGCTGAGCTTCATCGAACGCACCGCCACCGTATACGGCAACTATCCGGCGGTGATCCACGGCGCCATCCGCCGCAACTGGCAGCAAACCTACCAACGCTGTCGGCGCCTGGCCAGTGCACTGGCAGGCCGGGGCATCGGCAAGGGCGACACGGTGGCGGTGATGCTGCCCAATACCCCGGCCATGCTCGAAGCGCACTTCGGCGTGCCCATGACCGGGGCCGTGCTCAATACCCTGAACGTGCGCCTGGACGCCGAGGCCATCGCTTTCATGCTGCAGCATGGCGAAGCCAAGGTACTGATCACCGACCGCGAGTTCCACGCCGTCATCGAGGACGCTTTGGCATTGCTCGAACACCCGCCGTTGGTGGTCGATGTGGATGACCCGGAGTACGGCGAAGGTCGCGCAGTCAGCGAACTGGACTACGAGGCGCTGCTCGCCGAAGGCGACCCGGAATTTGCCTGGGAGTGGCCCGATGACGAATGGCAGGCCATTTCCCTCAACTACACCTCCGGCACCACCGGCAACCCCAAGGGCGTGGTCTATCACCACCGCGGCGCCTACCTCAATGCCCTGGGCAACCAGATGACCTGGGCCATGGGCCACCGCCCGGTGTACCTGTGGACCTTGCCGATGTTCCACTGCAACGGCTGGTGCTACCCCTGGACCATCACCGCCCTGGCCGGCACCCACGTGTTCCTGCGCCGGGTCGACCCGCAGAAAATCCTGACCCTGATCCGCGAACACCGGGTCAGCCACTTGTGCGGCGCGCCGATCGTGCTCAACGCCCTGGTCAACATGCCCGAGGCGGCCAAGGCGGCCATCGAGCACCCGGTCCAGGCCATGGTTGCCGGCGCCGCGCCACCGGCCAAGGTCATCGGTGCCGTCGAAGAGATGGGTATCCAGGTCACCCACACCTACGGCCTGACCGAGGTCTACGGCCCGGTCACCGTGTGTGCCTGGCATGACGAATGGGATGACTTGACGCTGGAAGAACGCGCGCGCATCAAGTCACGCCAGGGCGTGCGCTACCCGACCCTGGACGGCCTGATGGTCGCCGACCCGCAAACCCTCGAACCTGTGCCACGCGACGGCAACACCCTGGGCGAGATCTTCATGCGCGGCAACACGGTGATGAAGGGCTACCTGAAAAACCCCGAAGCCACCGCCGAAGCCTTCCGGGGTGGCTGGTTCCACACCGGGGACCTGGCCGTGTGGCATGCCGACGGGTATGTCGAGATCAAGGACCGGCTCAAGGACATCATCATTTCCGGCGGCGAGAACATCTCCACCATCGAAGTCGAAGACGCCCTGTACAGGCACCCCGCCGTACTGGAAGCCGCCGTGGTGGCGCGCCCGGATGAAAAATGGGGCGAAACCCCGTGCGCCTTCATCGCCCTCAAGCCAGGCCGCGAAGATGCCCGCGAGGCGGACATCATCAGCTGGTGCCGCGAGCACCTGGCCGGGTTCAAGGTGCCGAAGACCGTGGTGTTTGGCGAGCTGCCCAAGACCTCTACCGGCAAGATCCAGAAGTACGTGCTACGCGACCGGGCCAAAACCCTCTGATGCCTTGGTGGCCTGTTCGCGGGCTTGCCCGCGAACAGGCCAGCCCTGATCTCCTACTTTTCGAGAGCTCCCCATGACCACCTACTCTGCCCCCCTGCGTGACATGCGCTTCGTCCTGCATGACGTGTTCAACGCCCCGGCCCTGTGGGCCCGCCTGCCCGCCCTGGCCGAACGCATCGATGCCGACACTGCCGACGCCATCCTTGAGGAAGCGGCCAAAGTCACCGGCCAGCTGATTGCCCCGCTCAGCCGCAACGGCGACGAGCAAGGTGTGCGCTTCGACGCAGGCGAAGTCACCACGCCTGACGGCTTCCGCGAGGCCTGGCACACCTACCGCGAAGGCGGCTGGGTCGGCCTGGGTGGCAACCCGGAATACGGCGGCATGGGCATGCCAAAAATGCTCGGCGTGCTGTTCGAAGAAATGCTCTACGCCGCCGACTGCAGCTTCAGCCTGTATTCGGCGTTAAGCGCGGGCAGCTGCCTGGCAATCGATGCGCATGCCAGCGAAGCGCTCAAGGCTACCTACCTGCCACCGCTCTACGAGGGCCGCTGGGCCGGCACCATGTGCCTCACCGAACCCCATGCCGGCACCGACCTCGGGCTGATCCGCAGCCGTGCCGAGCCCCAGGCTGACGGCAGCTATCGCATCAGCGGCAGCAAAATCTTCATCACCGGCGGCGAACAGGACCTGACCGAGAACATCGTCCACCTGGTGCTGGCCAAGCTGCCAGACGCGCCGGCGGGGGCCAAGGGCATCTCGCTATTTCTGGTGCCCAAGTTCCTGGTCGAGGCCGATGGCCGCCTGGGCACGCGCAACGCCGCGCATTGCGGTTCGATCGAGCACAAGATGGGTATCAAGGCCTCTGCTACCTGCGTGATGAATTTCGATGACGCCGCCGGGTATCTGCTGGGTGAGCCGAACAAGGGCCTGGCGGCGATGTTCACCATGATGAACTACGAGCGCCTGTCCATCGGCATCCAGGGCATCGGCTGTGCAGAAGCCTCGTACCAGAGCGCCGCCCGCTATGCCGGCGAGCGCCTGCAAAGCCGCGCTGCCGGCGGCCCCCAGGCGCAGGACAAGGTGGCCGACCCGATCATCCACCACGGCGATGTGCGGCGCATGCTACTGACCATGCGCACCCTCACCGAAGGCGGCCGGGCATTTGCCGCCTACGTCGGCCAGCAGCTGGACCTGGCGCGCTATGCCGACGACGCCGGCGAGCGTGAGCATGCGCAGCGCCTGGTGGCGCTGCTGACGCCGGTAGCCAAGGCATTTTTTACCGACAACGGCCTGGAAAGCTGCGTGCTCGGCCAACAGGTGTATGGCGGCCATGGCTATATCCGCGAATGGGGCCAGGAGCAGCGTGTGCGCGACGTGCGCATCGCGCAGATCTATGAAGGCACCAATGGCATCCAGGCCCTTGACCTGCTCGGGCGCAAGGTGCTGGCCGACGGAGGCCAGGCGCTGGCCAGCTTTGCTGCCGAAGTGCGGGCCTTCAGCGTGGGTGCGCCGCTGCATCGCGAGGCCTTGCAAGCGAGCCTGGCACAGCTGGAGGCCACCAGCGCCTGGCTGCGTACACGTGCGGGTGTGGATGCCAACCTGGTCAGCGCGGTGGCGGTGGAGTACCTGCAGCTGTTCGGGCTGACCGCGTATGCCTACATGTGGGCGCGGATGGCGGCGGTGGCATTGGCCAAGCACGATGGGGACCCTGGGTTTTATGGGGCCAAGCTGGCATGTGCCGAATTCTTCTTCCAGCGTGTCTTGCCACGCAGCCTGGGGCTGGAGGCAAGTATTCGGGCGGGCAGTGGCAGCCTCTACGGGCTGGGTGCGACGCAGTTCTGAGAGCCTGACGCGGTCCTGCCTGTGTAGGAGCAGCCTTGTGCTGCGAAGAGGCCAGTGCAAGATGCATGGGTTTGCACATAACTTACTTCAGCAGGGACCCTGTGGGAGCGGGCGTGCCCGCGAACATTGGCGCAGCCGGTGCCATGCACCGCGTAGATTCTTCACGGGCGCGCCCGCTCCCACAGGCTACGCGGAGCGCCCAGCATCGGTTCTCTGCGCGCCAGCGCAGCCCAATGGGCTGGGCACTCTCCTACCCTAACCGTTACAGGCGTCATTCCCGCGCGCGAAGGGTTCTCAAACGCTGAAAACCATTGCAAATCCGACGAAAAACCGGCACAACTGATAGTCATTCGCCATTACGTTGGTTCTCGGCAGCCCTCTAGCAAGGGTAGAATGCGCAAAACCGGAGCCGCAATGAACCACGACCGCCTCAACCCCAGCCCTGACGATGCCATCACCGACGCCGCCGCGCACTGGTGCATGCGCCTGCACGCCGAAGATTGCACGGCGGCCGAGCGCGAGGCATTCGCCCGCTGGCTGGCGGCCGACCCTCGGCATGCCGAGGAATACCAGGCAATGCTGGAAATCTGGCAAACCGCCGACCTGCTGCCACGCAATGCCACCGTCATCGACTTCAACCCGCCCGCCCGGCAGGCCGCCCGCACACCCAACTGGCGGCCGCTGGCGTCAGCTGCTGCAATTGCCCTGGCGGTGCTGCCCCTGGCTGGCTGGCTGGGCTGGGAACAGGGCTGGCTGCCCAACCACTACCAGCACTTCGAAACTGGCGAGCGCATGCAGACCGTCGAGCTGAGCGACGGCAGTACGGTGCAACTGAACCTTAACACCGAGTTCACCTACCTCAACTACAAGGACCAGCGCCAGGTCACGCTCAAGCGCGGCGAAGCGTTCTTCAATGTGCAGCACGACAGCAGCCACCCGTTCATCGTGCATGCCGGCCGCGGCCAGACCCGGGTCACCGGCACCCAGTTCAACGTGTGGAAGTATCAGGACCAGGTCAAGGTCACCCTGGTGGAAGGTTCGGTACTGGTGTCCAGCGATGGCAGCGCCGGTGGCTATCGCCTTGGCCCAGGCATGCAGGCCAGTTATCACAAGGGCGACTTTGAACCGCAGCTGGAACAGAGCAACGACTACGGCAACAGCCTGGCCTGGCGTGGCGGCAAGCTGGTGCTCGACAACCTGAGCCTGGAACAGGCACTGCCGGTGATCAACCGCTACCTCGACACCCCGCTGCTGCTGGCCGATGCTGCCACCGGGCGCATTCGCATCAGCGGCATCTACAACACCCGCGAGGTTGGGCGCCTGGTCAACAACCTGCCCAAGGTGCTGCCGGTCTATCTGACCCGCAGCAAGGACGGCAGCACTGTGCTCAATCGCATCTCGCCGCCGCCCCACAAGCGCTGACGCCCGCTCCCCTCAAAGCGTCATGGCCGCCAACCAGCCAAACGCCAGCAGCGGCAGGTTGTAGTGGAGGAAAGTCGGCACCACGGTGTCCCAGATGTGGTGGTGCTGGCCATCGACGTTCAGGCCGGAGGTCGGGCCCAGGGTCGAGTCCGAGGCGGGCGAGCCGGCATCGCCCAAGGCACCGGCAGTACCGACGATGCACACCGTGGCCAACGGGTCGAACCCGAGCTGCACACACAGCGGCACGAAAATCGCGGCCAGGATCGGTACGGTAGAGAACGACGAGCCGATGCCCATGGTTACCAGCAGGCCCACCAGCAGCATCAGCAAGGCACCCACACCTTTGCTGTGGTCGATCCACTGCGCGGACGTTTCCACCAGGCTCTGCACTTCACCGGTAGCCTTCATCACGTCGGCAAAACCGGACGCGGCAATCATGATGAAGCCGATCATGGCCATCATCTTCATGCCTTGGGTGAACAGGTCGTCGGTGTCCTTCCACTTGACGATGCCCGACAGCGAGAAGATCAGGAAACCGACCATGGCGCCGATGATCATCGAATCCAGCAACAGCTGGACGATGAATGCCGCACCGATCGCCAGCCCGGCCACCAGCAGGGTCAACGGGTTGTACTGCACGCTCACCTGCTCTACCTGCTCGATGCGCCCCAGGTCATAGTCGCGCTTCTTGCGGTAGCTGACGCATACCGCCAGCAGCAGGCCTGCGAGCATGCCGGCGGCGGGGATGGCCATGGCGTGGGTGACATTGACCCCGCTTATGTCAACACCGGCGCGGGCAACGTTGGCCAGCAGAATCTCGTTGAGGAAGATGTTGCCGAAGCCCACGGGCAGGAACATGTACGGGGTGATCAAGCCGAAGGTGATCACGCAGGCGATCAGCCGACGGTCGATGCGCAGGCGGGTCAGCACGTACAACAGTGGCGGCACCAGCAGCGGAATGAAGGCAATGTGGATGGGCAGGATATTCTGCGACGACACCGCCACCACCAGCATCAGGCCGATCATCAGCCATTTGACCTTGCCGCCATTGGCATGGCCCTGGCGGTCGATCATGGTCAGGGCCCGGTCGGCCAGGGCATGGGCCAGGCCGGACTTGGCGATGGCCACCGCAAAGGCGCCCAGCAGCGCATAGGACAAAGCCACCGTGGCCCCGCCACCCAGGCCGCCGTTGAAGGCCTTGAGCGTGCCTTCGATGCCCAGGCCACCCACCAGCCCCCCCACCAGGGCGCCGATGATCAGGGCGATGACCACATGCACGCGGGACAGGCTGAGTATCAGCATGATGCCGACCGCGGCGATCACTGCATTCATGGTTGGCTTACCTCATTACGACGGAAAAAGCGCGAACTCTGAAGCAGTGGGCGGCAGATGTCAAAAGCGCCATGTTGCGGCGGATTTCGCAGAGGCCGAGATTTAAATTGACTGTTTGAATAAAGAAAAAATGGAGGGGGCCGATATCGTGAGAGGCCAGGCCCCTGTCGGCCCAATCCGAAACCATCCCAAAGCCACCCCAGCCCCAAAGCCATAACCCTTACTGCTCAAAAAAAAAGGGATCCGCCCCATGCCTTTGCGACAACTCTCCATCCAGTGGAAGATCACCCTGCTCGCCGGCCTCTGCCTGGCCGGCATCGTCACCTTGCTCGTCGGCCTGTCGCTGTACCGCATGGACCACAGCTCGGACCTGGTCAAGGCCAGCAGCATGCAGATGCTGACCGAGGCCGCCCAGTCGCGCATCGAGTCGCAAGGCGAAGTGCAAGCGTTGAACATCCGCCGCCAGTTCATGGACGCTTACCAGTACGGCGCGGGCTTCGCCCGCCAGGTGCTGTTCCTGCGCGAGCAGGCAGAAAAACGCTTTCTCGATGCCTTCGACCTGCGCGAAGACCTGACCCGCCAGGTGCGCGCCGCCCTGCAGGCCAACCCCGACCTGCTGGGCTTGTCGCTGGTGTTCGAGCCCAACGCCCTGGACAACAAGGACAGCCTGTTCGCCGACAAGGCCGAACTGGGCAGCAACGAAACCGGGCGCTTTGCCCTGTACTGGTCGCAACCGCGCGCCGGCCAGCTGACCGCCATGGCACTGCCCGAGCATGACATGGCCGACACCCAGATCGGCCCCAGCGGCCAGCCGGCCAACACCTGGTGGGTATGCCCGCGCAATACCGGCAAGGTGTGCGTGGTGGAGCCCTACTTCTACACCATCGATGGCCAGCAGGTGCTGATGACCAGCATCGTTTTCCCGCTGGCCGTCAATGGCAAGATCATTGCCACCCTGTCCATCGACATCAACCTCAACAGCCTGCAGGCCCTGAGCCAGGAGGCCAGCCGCAGCCTGTACGAAGGCCGCACCACGGTCGGCATCCTCAGCCCGGTCGGCCTGCTCGCTGGCTATAGCGCCGACGCCAGCAAGCTGGCCCAGCGCTTCGACCAGGTCGACCCGGCCAAGGGCGCCGAACTGGTGCGCAAGCTGGCCGATGGCAAGCTGAGCATCCTGCACGACCAGCAGCGCCTGAAGGTGCTGGCCGCGTTCCGGCCGATCCCCGATGCCCAGCCTTGGGGCGTGTTGCTGGACGTGCCGGAAAACGCGCTGACCGGGCCCGCCGAAGCACTGCAGCAGGAACTGGACGCCCTGAACACCAGCGGCACGCTGCTGGAGCTGGGCCTGGGCCTGGCTGCGGCCATTGCAGGCTTGCTGATGGTCTGGCTGATGGCCCGAGGGGTTACCCGTCCCATCCTCGGCGTGGCCAGCATGCTCAAGGACATCGCCAGCGGTGAGGGTGACCTGACCCGCCGCCTGACCTACCACAAGCAAGACGAACTGGGCGAGCTGGCAGGCTGGTTCAACCGCTTTCTCGACAAGCTGCAGCCCACCATTGCCGACGTCAAACGCTCGGTGCAGGCCGCCCGCGGCACCGCCGACCAGTCCTCGGCTATCGCCACTGAAACCAGCGCCGGCATGGAGCAGCAGTACCGCCAGGTCGACCAGGTGGCTACTGCCTCGCACGAAATGAGCGCCACCGCCCAGGACGTCGCCCGCAGCGCCGCGCAGGCCGCACAGGCAGCGCGCGATGCCGATCAGGCCACCCGCGAAGGGCTGGCGGTGATCGACCGCACCACGCACAGCATCGACGCCCTGGCCGCCGACATGAGCAATGCCATGGCCGAAGTCGAAGGCCTGGCACAGAACAGCGAGAAGATCGGTTCGGTGCTGGAAGTGATCCGCTCGATTGCCGAGCAAACCAACCTGCTGGCCCTCAACGCCGCCATCGAAGCCGCCCGCGCCGGTGAGGCCGGCCGTGGCTTCGCGGTGGTCGCCGACGAGGTGCGCAACCTGGCCCAGCGTACCCAGGAATCGGTGGAAGAAACCCGCCAGGTGATCGAGGCGCTGCAGAACGGCACGCGCGAAGTGGTCGGCGCCATGGACAACAGCCACCGCCAGGCGCAGAGCGGTGTGCAGCAGGTGGGTCAAGCCGTCACCGCGCTCCAGCGCATCGGCCAGGCAGTGACGGTGATCACCGACATGAACCTGCAGATCGCCTCGGCCGCCGAGGAGCAAAGTGCGGTGGCGGAAGAGATCAACAACAACGTGGCAACCATCCGCGATGTCACCGAATCGCTGTCGGGCCAGGCCAACGAGTCGGCGCGTGTCAGCCAGTCGCTGAACAGCCTGGCCAACCAGCAGCAGGCGCTGATGGACCAGTTCCGCGTGTAACCACGTCGGGGCCGACGCTTGTCGGCCCTCGCTCATGCCTCGAACACGCCTCCACCCAGAATATGATCCAGCAGGACCAATGCGCCATGCACATTGGGCCGTGCCCCCATTGGCAGTACATCGGTGTCGGCTAGCCTCGCGTCGTCGTAGCCAGACTGCATCACCAGTTGGTGCATCTGGTTGCCGTTGAGGTAGATGTGATGGTGCTGCATGGCATAGGACTGGATGAGACTCAGTGCACCACACACCATGGGTGTGGCGCTCGAAGTGCCACCATAGGTGGCGGTGTAGTCCCGGTCACTACCGGCAAAATCCTGCAAGTCCGAATAGGAAAGCGTGACTACCCTGTCGCCCCAGGCATTGAGCATCCGATAAGGATAGTGGTGGTTGGAATACAGATGGGGCTTGCCATCGTATGACCGGCAAGCCCCCACCAGGATGACGCCTGCATCACCATGGTCCTGGAAATAAGACCAGTTGCTCAGGTCCACACCTTCGCTCTGCCGTGTACCTTTATTCGCGATGGTCTGGTTACTGCCATTGGCCGCAGCATTTACCACCACCGCACCACGCTGCGCCAGTTGCTTCATCACTGACCACCAGAGTTTGTCGTGCAAGGCGGGCAGCATGGTGCTCAGCACACTGACATGGGCCGTCTGGCGATTGATCCCGACAATGTCACCAGGCTCTACGTTGCGCAGTAGATCCTTGAGTGCCTGGTAGCTCCCCTGTGCATCTGTCTTGATGTGGTTGTACACGTACAACTCGCTGTCATGGCTGATCCCTGTTGCGCCGAAGCCATTGCGTGCGGCCAGTATCAGCCCGACTGAAGCAGTGCCGTGGTCCGCGTAGGTTTGAGGTTCTATCGAGACAATTTTCAGATTGGGGTTGTCCCGCAAGTCTTCATGCCGGGCGTGCAGCCCTTCATCGCTGAAATGGATACGGCTACCTTTGCCAGTCACATCGCCCGTCCACGCTTTTCGTACATTCAGCCCCTGCCAGCGCGGCCCCGGCTGATCCAGGTAAGTCTGACGCGCTTCGAAATCAGGCGTTGCCGTGGCATTTTCGTGTGCGCGGTTACCGGCCACCACTGCAGCCCCCGTCAATACCGTCGCTATCAGGCCTGCAATACCGAGTACGAAAATATTGGGGGGCGCGACTGGCGGCAAGAAATGCATGTTCTGCACGTAGTCCAGAGCCGAAAGCGTCTTCAACAGCTCGATGTACGTGTCGTTGAGCATGCTCGCAGGCTGGTCGAGCAGACAGCAATCACGCAGCGCTTCAAGCTTGTGCTCATCCCGCTCCTGCTCGCTCAGCACTGGCCGGGGCATCAACACCGTTTTCAGATTCGGCCAGTAGCGAACCAGAACCGAACCGGAGGTTGGCTCCAGGTCATTCAGCAGGCGCGCATGGCCACCTTCGCTGAACACCACAATCAACGTCGGGCAAGACACGCCCGGCGCCAGCACGGGCAGCGCTTGGGCGAGCAGTTCGGGCACCACCGTTGGCGCAACTTCGCGTTTGCGACGTGCGTCAGTCGAAGACAACGGCACTTTGTCCAGAACACTACGGTTGATCTCCTCGGCCTGGATATCGAGCACCAGCGGCGGCATGTCGATCACACCAGCAGCCCCGGTCGGCCGGTTCATCGCCCGTGCATGCTCATCCAGCAAGACCACCCTGGGCAGTATGGAATAGACGCCCGCTGCTTCTTCCGCAACCAACGTGGCCGGGCAACCGTGGTCGCTCAGTTTGCCGCTGCGCGCCTGGGAATAGGCTGAAACACCTTTGAACGACACCGGCCCATCCGGCCCGGCCCGTTCGAGTTCGTAGCGGATGCGGTTGACCTTGTGCAGGTCGGGCCCGCTACAGCGAACGTGCAACTTGCCGTCGAAGCGGAAGTTTCGGTAATAGACAAAGTCAAGGTTCAGGGTCATGGGATGAGGCCTCGCGAAAAAGTGGTCGCCACATGGCGGCGACCACCTTTGCAACCTGCCAGCCCCGGTGGCACTGGGGCCCCGTTCCCTGGCAGCAACGCAGGCTTGCGCGGGCGTCGTCTACACTTGCCGGCAGCCACCCACCGGCAACCCACGAGGCCCTGATGAAAACAATTCAAGCGCTGCTGGCCGGCCTGCTGCTGGCTGCAGGCGTGGCCAGCACCGACAGTGCTGCATCGGCAGATCGCCACACACCTATCCACTTCGGCGCCCTCACCTGGGAAAGCGGGGCACTCACCACCGAGATCCTGCGGCTGATCACAGAGCACGGTTATGGCTACCTCACCGCCACCCTGCCCGGCAGCACCGTGAGCCTGGAAGTGGCGCTGGCACGCAACGACCTGCAGGTGATCGCCGAGGAATGGGCCGGGCGCAGCCCTGCCTGGATCAAGGCCGAACAGGCCGGCCAGGTGTTCGCCCTGGGCGACACGGTGAAAAATGCCGAAGAAGGCTGGTGGGTACCGGACTACGTGATCAACGGCGACAACCAGCGTGACTTGAAACCCGCTGCGCCAGGCCTTAAAACGGTCGAAGACCTCAAGCGCTACCCAGAGGTGTTCCGCGACCCCGAGTCACCCGGCAAAGGGCGGTTTCTCAACAGCCCCAGCGGCTGGACTTCGGAAACGGTCAACACCCAGAAACTGAAGGCCTATGGCCTGGATGAGTTCTACACCAACTTCCGCAGCGGCTCCGGGGCAGCGATGGATGCAGAAATCAGCGCAGCCATCCGCCTGGGCCATCCCGTGCTGTTCTATTACTGGAACCCGACGCCGTTGATGGGGCGCTACAAGCTGGTACGCCTGGAAGAACCCCCGTTCGATGCCCAGGCGTGGGCCACCCTCACCGATGCCGGCAACCCCAATCCAAAAGGCAGCCAGTCGCTGCCCGCCAAGCTATCGATAGGCGTTTCCAAAGCCTTCCGCGAGGGCTATCCCGAGCTGGTGTCGATGTTCGAAAAAGTAGACATCCCGATTGACCGTCTGAACCAGGCACTGGCGGCAATGAGCGAAAATCGCACGCCCCCTCGCGAGGCTGCCCTGGCGTTTCTGCGTGACAACCCCGAGGTGTGGAAAGCCTGGTTGCCTGCCGAGGTCACGGCCAAGGTCGAGGGCAGCTTGTGAACGACGGCTTTCCCAAAGCCCTGCAATTCTCCTTTGCCGACAGCATCAACCGGCTGGTCGACTGGCTGGTGCTGCATTACGGCGATCACCTGCGCAGTGTCTCGGACCAGCTGCTGCAACTGCTGGTCGGCCTGGAAAACCTGCTGCGGCTGACACCCTGGTGGCTGTTGTTGCTGGTGGTCGGCACGCTGGCCTGGCACGCCAGCCGCAGCCTGCTGCGCAGTATGGTGCTGGTCGCGTTGCTGGCATTCATCGGCATGCTCGGGCTGTGGGACAAACTGCTGCAGACCCTGGCCCTGGTGCTGGTCAGTACCGGCCTGTGCGTGCTGGTGGGTGTACCGCTGGGCATCCTCCTGGCCACCCGCCCGCTGGCACGGCGGCTGTTGCTGCCGATGCTCGATGTGATGCAGACGCTGCCGGCCTTTGTCTACCTGATCCCGGTGCTGATGTTGTTTGGCCTGGGCAAGGTGCCCGCTGTGTTTGCCACGCTGGTCTACGCCCTGCCACCGCTGGTACGGCTGACCGAGCTGGGCCTCAGCCAGATAGACCAGTCGTTGCTGCAGGCCGCCCACGGTTTGGGCGCCAGCCGTTGGCAGCGGCTCCGGCGGATTGCCTTGCCGCTGGCGCTGCCCAGTATCATGGCCGGGCTCAACCAGTCGGTAATGATGGCCCTGTCGATGGTGGTGGTGGCATCGATGATCGGCGCGCGCGGGCTGGGTGAGGACGTGCTGGCGGGTATCCAGACCCTGAATGTGGGCCAAGGGGTAGAGGCCGGGTTGGCCATCGTTGCGCTGGCCATGGTGATCGACCGGATCAGCCAGGCGTATGGGGGGAGCAGGCGCTGAATCGGGTAGCCTGGATCGGCGCCAAGGGCGATCCCCGTGCGCCTTGCCGCCAATCCCCCCGAGCCTGACAATGCAACCCTGCCAACACAAACCGGCCCCCTCGGCATGTCCCTCAAAGCCCTGCGCACCCTGGTGACCATCGCCCGTCACGGCACCTTTGCCCGTGCCGCCGACCTGCTAAGCCTCACCCCCTCGGCAGTGAGCCTGCACATCAAATCGCTGGAAGACGAACTGCAGGTGACGCTGTTCGACCGCAGCCGCCGCCAGGTCGTGCTGACCGAAGCCGGCCAGCTGGCGGTGGCCCGTGCCGAAAGCATTCTGGCCGCTTATGACGAACTGGCCGACGCCCTGGCAAGTGGCCCTGGCCTGCGCGGCCGCCTGCGCCTCGGGGCCATCCATACCGTGCTGGCGCGGCGGCTGCCCAGGGCCCTGGTGTGGATCAAGGCCCACCACCCGCAACTGCACATCAGCGTGGCCTCCGGCATGTCGGCAGAACTGGCGCGGCGCGTGGAAGACGGCGAGCTCGACGCGGCGATCACCACCGAACCGGTCAGCCCCTACCCGCAGAACCTCGACTTCACGCCCTTGTTCGAGGACCGCTTCTGGGCCATTGCCAGCCCTGAGCTGGCCGGCCACAGCGTGCCGCAGCTGCTGGCCAGTCAACCCTTTCTGCGCTTCGACAAACGCGCCTGGGCCGGGCGACAGATCGAACAGGAACTGCGCCGGCAGCACTTGCAGGTAAGCGAGCAGATGGAACTGGACAGCCAGGAAGCCCTGGCACGCATGGCGGTGATGGGCCTTGGGGTGGCCATCATCCCAATGGCCGATGACGACCTGCAACGCCTGCCACCGGCCACCTGCCTGCCATTTGGCGAGCCCCAGCTGACCCGGCGGGTGGTGTTGCTGGAGCATGAAAAAAGTCAGCGGCGGCATTTGAGTGCAGTATTGAAAACCGCGCTGGAAGCGTGAGGGCGCCGAGGCCACAGCGCGGGCCGGAGTAACATGCATTTTTCCTCAATGGTCAGTTAAGAAAACAACGTTTCTACAAATCAGTTGCCGCCAGTAATGTGATCCCGTACCCGACTACGGAACGTCACCCATGCTCCAGTTGCTGCTGACCACCTTGCTGCCGATAATCTTGCTGATTGCCTTGGGCAGCTTCCTGCGCCTGCGCAGGTTTCTGGCTGAAAGCTTCTGGCCCGGGGCCGAGCGCCTCAGCTACTACGTACTGTTGCCGTCACTGTTCCTCCACGGCCTGGCCACCGCCAACCTGGACGGCGTACCGGTACTGGGCATGGTCGGTGTACTGATGCTCTCGACACTGGCGGGGGCCGTGCTGCTGGTGCTCTACCAGGGCGCGATCAACCACGATGGCGCCGACTTCACCTCGGTGTTCCAGGGCGGCATCCGCTTCAACAACTACATCGGTGCCACCCTGGCTGCGGGCATCTATGGAAGCGCCGGGATTGCCCTGGCGGCGGTGGCCAACGCGGCCATCGTGCCGCTGGTCAACCTGCTTTGCGTGCTGGTGTTTGCGCGCTTCAGCGCTCGCCATAGCTCGCCCGCCACGGTGCTGAGGGCGATCTTCGCCAACCCGTTGATCGTCGGTTGCGCAGGCGGCCTGTTGCTACGGGTAACTGGCCTTGGCCTGCCGGCCGGCATCGAACCTACGGTCAAGGCCCTGGGCCAGGCTGCCCTGCCGCTTGGGCTGCTGTGCGTTGGCGCGGCCCTGGGTGGCGCCCGCCTGGGCCAGCAGGTGCGGCCGCTGATGGCGGCATCGGCGTTCAAGTTCCTGGTCATGCCGCTGACCACCTGGGGCCTGTGCCGGGTGCTCGGCCTGAGTGGCCAGGCCGCCGTGGTGGCGGTGCTGTTCCAGGCTCTGCCTACCGCTTCGTCATCCTATGTGATGGCCCGTCAAATGGGCGGCAATGCGCCCTTGATGGCGACGATCATAGCCCTGCAGACCGTGGCCGCCGCCGCCACACTGCCTTTGGTATTAATGCTTACGCTTGGCTAGACTCAGATTCAACCCACACTTCGGAAGCTTGGACCATGCGCCTATCGTGGATGGTAGTTGGCTTGACCTCGGCCCTGCTCGCAGGCTCCTTGCAGGCCGCTGACCCGGCCAAGGCTGCGGTCGCCGAGGACAAGGCCGAAGTGCTGGAGCAGAAAGTGGCGAACGATGCGCCTGCGCCGAAAAAGGCGGAAACCCTGACACCGAGCGAAGCGAAGGCCGTCGACCCTGCCGGCCAGGCGCCGCTGGACGACAGCATTACCTGCCTGGCCCGCACCATTTACTGGGAGGCCAAGGGCGCCGACGCCAAGGACATGGCCGCCGTTGCCAGCGTGGTGCTCAACCGCCTGGGCCATGATGGTTTCCCGGACACCATCTGCGGGGTGGTCAAGCAGGGTGTGGAGACCAAGGCCTGCCAGTTTTCCTGGTGGTGCGACGGGCGCTCCGACCAGGTCGAGGAAGCGCAGCGTTACGACGTCGCCAAGGAGATCGCACGCAAGGCGCTGAACCAGCAACTCAAGGACCCCACCGGGGGTGCACTGTACTTCCATGACCGCACGGTGCGCCCGGACTGGGCCAAGGCCTATCGACGCACCGCGCAGACCACGCACTTCCTGTTCTACAAGCCGAACCAGGCGTTGGCACGCTAGATCTGAAGTCGAGCGTTCCCGTGAAGCGTCGATGTTACGAATGATTACCAAACCGCCGCACTTTTCCGGCGACCAGTGGTCTACTCCCTCTTGTGCCGGCAGCAACCCACGCCGGCGTTTTCATTGCTTTGCATGACCCCGGGCCAAAAGCCCCGGGCTTGTGTAGGATGAGCAGCGCATACCACGACGCTGCCAGTCACAGGGAGATCCACATGCGCGTCCTGCCATCACTTGCCGCCTTGTCACTGGGCCTGGTCGTCTCGACCGCGGCGCTGGCTGTTACCGGCGAAGAGGCGCAACTGATCGACTCGATCAACGTCTACCGCAGCAAGGCCCAGCCCTGCGGTGGCGAGGCATCGCTGGAGCTGCCGCCGCTCAACAGCGATACCCGCCTGGCGCTGTCGCCAGAGGGTACCCGCGACCTGCAGCAGGCCATGACCCGCGCCGCCTACCCCATGGTCAACGTCCAGGCCATAAGCCTGTCCGGGCCGCGCGATGCGCGCGCCGCAATGCATGCCATTGAAGAAAGCTTCTGCCAAGTGGTGCTCGACCCGCAGTTCGTCGATATCGGCGTCAGCCAGGAGGGCCGCGACTGGCGCATCGTGCTGGCGCGGCCGCTGCTCAGTGGCCGCCTGGGCGACTGGCAGGCCGAGGGGCAGAAGGTGCTGCAGGCAATCAACGACGCGCGCAAGGTGCCTCGACAATGCGGCGGCCAGCCCTTCGCCGCCGCCCCCGCGCTGGCCTGGAGCACTGCGCTGGCCGGCGTCGCCGCCAACCACACGCGGGCCATGGCCAACCAGAACTTCTTCGACCATATCGACAAGGATGGCCGTACCCCCGGTGACCGTGCAGAGCTGGCTGGCTACCTGTATCAGCAGATCGGCGAGAACATTGCGGCCGGGCGCGACACTGCGCACAAGGTAGTCGAGGGCTGGCTGGACAGCCCGGGGCATTGCGCAACGCTGATGAATCCGGACTTCCGTGAGCTGGGTGCTGCCTATGCAGTAGACCCGAAGAGCGACGCAGGGATCTACTGGACAGGGTTGTTCGGCTCGCCGCAGTAAGCCTGCCTGAGCGCCAGCGCGGTACAACCAAACCGCCGCCGCACGCACTTGCCCAAGTGACTGGCGTCGGCAAAACCCACCTCATCGGCAATTTGCATCAGGCTGTGGCTGGAGTTGCACAAGCGCCAGCGCGCCTGCTGCAAGCGCATCTCCAGCCACCAGGCCTTGGCGCTCACGCCGTGGCTGGCCTGGAACTGCCGGTCCAGTTGCCGCCGGCTGATGCCCAGTTGCGCAGCCAACTGCTCCACCGCCACTGGCGTGCCCAGGTGATGGCGCATCAATGCCTGTGCCCGCTCCGCTTGCCGTCCTGGCCCGCCGCCGAGTTCCAATGAGCGCAAGGCATGGCGGCTGTCGCGGGTTTCATCCACGAGCATGTCGGCAAGCCCCGAAGCGCAGCTTGTCGAGAAAGGCACCGAACGGCAGCAGGGCAAAATCCGGCAAGGGCGGATAAGCAAGCGGATGTCAGGCTGCATGAAGCTGTGTCCAGAAATCACCGTCGAATGTCCGGATCATACCCTGACAGAGAAGACCTGGCGCCATAGACTGGCGCTCTTCGGACCAACAAGGCGTTTCCCGACATGGCTCTCGACACCTGGCTTATTTACCTGCTGGCAAGCATCGGCCTGTCGCTGACGCCAGGCCCGAACAGCCTGCTGGCGCTGACTCACGGGGCCCTTTATGGCGCGCGCCGAACGTTGTTCACCATCGTTGGCGGCGTATTCGGCTTCAGCGCGCTCATTGCCTTGGCCATGTTCGGCCTGACAGCGTTGCTGCAGACCTCGGCCTCGCTGCTGGAAGTGCTGAAGTGGGTCGGCGGGGCTTACCTGGTCTGGCTGGGAATTCAGCTGTGGCGCAGCCCCGGTCTGCACCTGGAACTGAACGAGCGCAGCGCCCGTCTTGGCAACGCCGGCCTGTTCCGCCAAGGCCTGCTGTCGGCCCTGGCCAACCCCAAGGTGTTGCTGTTTTACGGTGCGTTCCTGCCGCAATTCATCGACCCGCAGCGGGGGTTGCTGCTGCAGTTCGTGGTGATGGCGGCGACCTTTGCCAGCGTGGAGTTTCTGGTCGAGTACCTGCTGGCGCGCCTGGCATTTCGCATTCGCCCTTGGCTGGCCAAAGGCGGCAAGGGCTTCAACCGCTGCTGCGGCAGCCTGTTTGCCGTGATTGGCGTGGCCCTGCCGCTTGGCCGCTGATGCCCAGGCTGGGGCGCTCAGCCTCGATGCGCTCTGGCCAGGAAAACCAGCAAGGCAATGCCCGGCAACCCTGCCCCCACCAACGTGATGCCTTGCCAGCCAAACTGGCTGAACACCGCACTGGCCACCGCCGAACCCAGCGCCCCACCGAGGAAGATGCTGGTCATGTAAACCGCGTTCAAGCGCCCGCGGCTGGCCGGGTCCAGCGCGTACACCTCGCGCTGACCAATGACCATGTTCATCTGCACCGCGAAGTCCAGCAGCACTCCGGTAAGCCCCAGACCGATCACGCTGTAGCCCGGCGCGGTCAGGCCCAGCAACAATGCCGCCGGAGCCAGCAACAATGCCAGCAGCGAGCCGGCCCGCGCATGTCCGGCGTCGGCCAGGCGGCCGGCCAGCGGCGCGGCTACGGCCCCTACCGCGCCCACCAGGGCAAACACCGCGATCTGGCTTTGCGACAGCCCATGCTCACCTGCCAGGGCCATCGGCACCGCTGTCCAGTAAAGGCTGAACGCTGCAAACATCAATGCCTGGTACAACGAACGCTGGCGCAGCAATGGATACCGCCGCAGCAACGTGAGCAGCGACAGCATCAGCTCGGCATAGCTGGCCTTGTGCTCAGGCCGCCGCTGCGGCAGGGTCAGGCCCAGCAGCAGGATGATCGCCAGCATGACCCCGGCAGCGCCAATGAACACCGCCCGCCAGCCGAAGTGGTCAGCCACCAGGCTCGACAACGGCCGCGCCAGCAGGATACCCAGCAGCAGGCCGCCCATGATATTGCCCACCACCCGCCCGCGCTGCTGCTCCGGTGCCAGGTGCGCGGCCAGCGGGATCAGCATTTGCACCGCTACCGAACTGAAACCGATCAGCAGCGCGTAGCCCAGGAACAAACGGCCCTGGCCGCTGCTGCTGGTGCCCGCCAGCAACAGGCTGACGCAGGCCAGCACGGCGGTGGCCACCATCAGGCGGCGGTTTTCCAGCAGGTCGGCGAGCGGCACCAGCAACAGCAGACCAAGCGCATAGCCCAGCTGCGTGAGGGAAACGATCAGGCTGGCATGCTCGGTGGACAGCCCCAGGTCCGGGGCGATCAGCGCCACGATTGGCTGGGCATAATAGATATTGGCGACTATTGCGCCACAGCAGAACGCCAGCAGCACGACCAGCGTGCGGCTGAGGCCGGCGGCTGCAGGCTGCGCGGTGGCAAGGGTGGGATTCATGGCGGTGTCCTCGGCGAGGGGGGTGGAATATGTCGGCTACCTTACCCAGTCGCGGGCGGGTCGAGAATCCGGCGACGACGCAACGCGGCTTTGCGTGCAGCGCAACGCTAGGTGCGCGGTTGCAGCAAATTTTCGCAAAAGTCGATGAACGCGTTCACCCGCCGCGAACCTCGGTGATTGGGCAGGTACAGCGCATTGATGCTGTCATTGGCTGTGCCAGGGCTTGCCCGCCAGGCGGGGAACAATCGCTGCAGCCGCCCGGCGAGCACATCCTCGCGCACCAGCCAGTCGGCCAGCAGCGCAATGCCACTGCCCGCCAGTGCAGCTTCGCGGAGCATGTCGGCATTGGCGCTGCGCAATGGCCCGCGCACGTCCAGTTCCAGGCTGTCCTGGCCCTGGGTCAGGCGCCAGGGACGGGCTTTTTGCCCATAGCGAAAGCGCAGGCAGGCATGATCAAGCAACGCCTTTGGGTGCTGCGGCGGCTCACCCCGGGCGAGGTAGGCCGGGCTGGCTACCAGCCAACGCTCGAAGCGCCCCAGCTGACGACACACCAGCTCGTCATTGGGCGAGGGGTCGCCGAGACGAATCGACAGGTCATAACGCCCGTCGAGCAGATCATCCAGGCGGTCGCTGAGGTCGATGTCCAGCTCCAGCGCCGGGTGCTGCGCCAGGAACTGCCCCAGGTGCGGGGCGACGACGCGCCTGCCGAACTCCACGGGCAAGCACAGGCGCAACACGCCGACCGGCGCCTCGCCACGGTCGGCAACGCTGGCATCGGCTTCATCCAGGGCTTCGAAAATACCCCGTGCGCGTTCGTAATAACGGGCGCCCGCTTCCGTCAGGCTGACCTGGCGGGTCGAGCGGTTGAGCAAGGTGGCGCCCAGTTCGGCCTCCAGAGCATCGACCAGGCGCGTCACCGACGATGTCGCCAGCCCCAGCCTGCGTGCAGCGGCAGAAAAACCCTGGGCATCGATGGTGGCCACGAACATCTTCATTGCCTGGAGTTTGTCCATTTGCCGCCCACGCTCCAAAACTCAGAAAGTTCTTACAAACCGCCGGGCCGGTCAAGAAGCGCGCTGCTGGGCAATAGCGTTCATAGTGGAATCAAATCCTTCCCATGAGGCTTTCCATGACACTGACCAACCTGCTGACTGCCCTGCCCGCCGCCGACCCAACCTGCGCCGAACGCGTGGACGAACTGCTCAGCCGCCCGGGCGTGCGCGTCGAGCGTATCGTCTCCAGCGGCCAAGCCAGTCCGCCAGGTTACTGGTACGACCAGGCCGAGGGCGAATGGATCGTGCTGCTCAGCGGCGCCGCCGGCCTGCGTTTCGAGCTCGAAAACCATACCCGGCTGCTGGCGCCGGGCGATTGCCTGGACATCCCACCGCACTGCCGCCACCGGGTGGAATGGACGGCACCTGGCATGCCGACCGTCTGGCTCGCCGTGTTCTATGCCAGTGCCACCCCGTGGCCCACCTGAAAGGCCGCCCGTAGTGTCTGCAGGAGCAGCACCAAGCTGCTCTTGGCACAAACGCGGTCGCCACTCGACCAAAGTATCAATGCAAATTTAATAACCTGCATGAACACCCCGTTTAATGCTTTTTTCACCGCCTGATCTAAGCTTTTAGCCACACCTTGGCAAGTTCAGCCCTGCGACAATCAGCCTCACAAAGTTATGTACTAACTTGTTAATTAGCAAGCTAAGGGCTTAAACTGCGCCCATTCCACCTGCTGAGATCCCTGGCATGAAAGAAACACCGCGCGCGTCTGGCGCCACAAACATCATCCTTGTCGGCCTGGGCGTGATCATCGCCCTGCTCGGCCTCCTCCTGGCCGCTGGCGGCATCAAGCTGGCCGGCCTGGGCGGCTCCTGGTACTTCCTGATCGGCGGCCTGGCCATGGCCATTGCCGGTATCCTCATCGCCCGCCGCAAAAAGGCCGGTGCCTGGCTGTACGCGGCGTTTCTGGTCGGCACTGCCGCCTGGGCGCTGGTCGATGCCGGCCTGGTGTTCTGGCCGCTGTTCTCGCGCCTGTTCATGTTCGGCGCGATCGGCATGGCGGTGGCGCTGGTCTACCCGCTGCTGGCCCGCGCCAACGGTGCCAACAGCGGCCGTGGCGCCTACGGCATTGCCGCGGTGATGGCCGTGGTACTGGTGATCGCCGCCGGCAACATGTTCGTTGCCCACCCAAGCGTCGCTCCTACCGGCAAGGGCCCGGGCATGACCCCGGTCGAAGCCGGCAAGGAACAGAAGGACTGGGCCCACTACGGCAACACCGAGGGTGGCAGCCGCTTCGCCGCGCTGGACCAGATCAACCGTGACAACGTCGACAAGCTGAAAGTGGCCTGGACCTACCACACCGGTGACGTGGCCATCAGCGACGGCAACGGCGCCGAAGACCAGCTGACCCCGCTGCAGATCGGCAACAAGGTGTTCATCTGCACGCCGCACAACAACCTGATCGCCCTTGACGCCGACACCGGCAAAGAGCTGTGGAAAAACGCAATCAACGCGCAATCCAAGGTCTGGCAGCGTTGCCGCGGCATGGCTTACTTCGATGCGACAGCCGCCATCGCCCAGCCGACCCAGCCGAACAGCTCGCCGATCGCTGGCGGCAGTGTAGCGGCTGGCGCCAACTGCCAGCGCCGCCTGCTGACAAACACCATCGATGGCCGCCTGATTGCCGTCGACGCCGACAATGGCGAGTTCTGCCAGGGCTTCGGCAACAACGGCCAGGTCAACCTGATGGAAGGCCTGGGCAACGTGCCAGACTCCTTCTACCAGCTGTCCTCCGCACCATTGATGGCCGGTACTACCGTGGTGGTTGGCGGCCGGGTCGCCGACAACGTCCAGACCGACATGCCAGGTGGCGTGATCCGTGGTTTCGACGTGATCACCGGGGAAATGCGCTGGGCTTTCGACCCGGGCAACCCGGAAGATCGCCAGGCGCCTCAGGGTGACAACACCTACGTGCGCAGCACCCCGAACAGCTGGGCACCGATGTCCTATGACCCGGCGATGAACACGGTATTCCTGCCGATGGGCTCGTCCTCCACCGACATCTATGGCGTTGAACGCAACAAGCTGGACCACACCTACGGTGCTTCGGTACTGGCCCTGGACGCCACCACCGGCAACCAGAAGTGGGTGTTCCAGACCGTGCACAACGACCTGTGGGACTTCGACCTGCCGATGCAGCCAAGCCTGATCGACTTCACCAAGGACGACGGCCAGTCGGTACCTGCGGTGGTGATCGGCACCAAGGCTGGGCAGATCTACGTGCTCGACCGCGCCACCGGCAAGCCGCTGACCCAGGTTGACGAAGTACCGGTCAAGCCAAGCAACATCCCCAACGAGCCGTACTCCCCCACCCAGCCGAAGTCGGTTGGCATGCCTCAGATCGGCGCGCAGACCCTGACCGAATCTGACATGTGGGGCGCAACCCCGTATGACCAGCTGTTGTGCCGTATCGACTTCAAGAAGATGCGCTACGACGGCCTGTACACCGCACCAGGCACCGACCTGTCGCTGAGCTTCCCGGGTTCGCTGGGTGGCATGAACTGGGGCAGCCTGTCTACCGACCCGGTACATGGTTTCATCTTCGTCAACGACATGCGCCTTGGTCTGTGGATCCAGATGATCCCGTCGCAGAACAAGGGTGACGCGGCCTCCGGGGGTGAAGCACTGAACACCGGCATGGGCGCGGTACCGCTCAAGGGCACCCCGTATGCGGTGAACAAGAACCGCTTCCTGTCGGTAGCCGGCATTCCGTGCCAGGCGCCGCCGTTCGGCACCCTGACCGCCATCGACATGAAGACCCGCCAGGTAGCCTGGCAGGTACCGGTCGGTACTGTTGAAGATACCGGCCCGCTCGGTATCCGCATGCACCTGCCGATCAAGATCGGCCTGCCAACCCTCGGCGGCACCCTGTCGACCCAAGGCGGCCTGGTGTTCATCGCAGGCACCCAGGACTTCTACCTGCGCGCCTACGACAGCAGCAACGGTAACGAAATCTGGAAGGCTCGCCTGCCAGTGGGCAGCCAGGGCGGCCCGATGACCTACGTCTCGCCGAAGACCGGCAAGCAGTACGTAGTGATCACCGCTGGCGGTGCACGCCAGTCGACTGACCGTGGCGACTACGTGATTTCTTACGCGCTGCCGTAAGACCCCGTCGCCTGCTTCGCGGGCATGCCCGCTCCCACAGGTTCTGCCTTGAACCTTGTGGAAGCGGGCGCGCCCGCGAATTGCCTGAAGAACTTTTCGAGACACAGCAATGCCATCCGCAATCCGCATCACCCCTACCCTGCTGCTGGCCCTGGCCAGCACCACCGCCCTCGCCGACGGCGACCTGATGACCCGCAACACCCTCACCGGTGACTGGGGTGGCCTGCGCCACCAGCTGGAAGACGACGGCGTCAAGTTCACCGGCGACTACAGCGGCGAAACCGCCTACAACGCCCACGGTGGCCTGCACCGCTCGGCGCGCTATTCGCAGAACCTGAAGCTGGGCGTGCAGTTCGACCTGTCGAAACTGTACGGCCTGGACAACGGCGGCAAGGTCCAGCTGACCATCAACGACCGCCGCGGCAACAGCGCCTCGGAAGACCTGGTCGGCAACCGCTTGCCGATCCAGGAAAACTACGGTGGCCTGTACACCCGCCTGACCGAGCTGAGCTACGAGCGTACCCTGTTCACCCCGGCGCTCAACGTCAAACTGGGCTACATGGCAATGGGCAACGACCTTGGCGGCCTGGACAGCGGCATCCTGTGCAACTTCATGAACGCCGGCTTCTGCGGCCACCCGCTGAACATGTCCGGCGGCAGCGGCTGGACCAACTACCCCAACGCCCACCTGGGCGTGCGCGTGAAGTACGACCTGTCGCCGGCCTGGCAGTTGCGCGTGGCTGCGTTCAACGTCGACCCAGAGAGCAACGGCAACTCCAGCCGCGCCTGGCACCTGGGCCCCAAGCACACGACTGGCACCGTGGTGCCGGTGGAGCTGGTGTACAAGCTGCAGGGTGACCTGCCGGGCGAGTACAAGCTGGGCTACTACTACGACAGTTCCGACGTGAAACGCGTCGGCAGCGATGATGAGGTATCCGGTCGCGGCGGCCACTACCTGCTGGTAGACCAGGCGATCTGGAACGACCCTGCGTCCCCAGGTCGCAGCCTGCATGCGTTCGGCCAGTACTCGGCATCGAGCAAGGCGGCCTCGCCGTTCACCAAGTGGTATGGCACCGGCGTGGTGCTGTACAAGCCGTTCGAGGGGCGCCCGAAGGACACCGTGGCATTGGGGTACGGCCGCGCCGTGCCCAACCCGCGTAGCCGCGATGTGCTGGAAGATGCTGCGTTCAACGCTGGGCAGCAGTTCCCCGATATCGACAGCGCCGAGCAGCTGATCGAGCTGAGCTATGGCTATCAGGCCACGCCGTGGCTGAACCTGCGCCCGGATGTGCAGTACATCATCGAGCCGGGGGCGTTTTCCGGCAAGGACATCGACAATGCACTGGTGGTAGGTCTGCAGGTAAAAGCAACCTTCTGAACCGGTTGCCGGGGCTGCTTTGCAGCCCTTCGCAGGCAAGCCCGCTCCTACACCGACCGCACAGGTTTCAAGGATTGTGCAATTGATGCAGGGGCGGGCTTGCCCGCGAAGAGGCCAGCACGATCAATCCTGCTTGAGGTAATCCACCAGCCTGAGCAGCATGGCATCACACCCCTGCAACTGCTCGACGCTGACAAACTCGTCAGGCTTGTGCCCCTGGTCCATGCTGCCAGGCCCGCACACCACGGTCGGGATGCCGGCCTGGTCGAACAACCCGCCCTCGGTGCCAAACGCCACCGTGCCGAACTCGTCAGAGCCGCTGAGCAACGCCACCAGCCGCGCCGCTTCGCTGTCTGCCGGCGTGGCCAGCCCCGGGTAGGCGCTCAGCGGCTCCAGCCGAATGGCGCTGGCGGCATCGACCTTGCGCATGCGCGGCAGCAGCTCGGCCTCGGCGTAGGTCTGCAACTGGTCGGCCACTGCCTGCGCCTCGAACCCTGGCAAGGCGCGCACTTCGAAATCGAATTCGCATTCCGCCGGCACGATATTCAGCGCCCTGCCGCCTTTGATCACGCCGGTCTGCACCGTGGAGAACGGCGGGTCGAAGCGTTCATCATGCTGCTCTGGTTGTGCGAGCACCGCGCCGATTTCACCCAGTTTGCCGATCAGTTTCGCCGCGTATTCGATGGCATTCACCCCGTAAGGCGCATACGCCGAGTGGCAGGCCGCGCCATGCACCTGGCAGCGCATGGCCAGCTTGCCCTTGTGCCCGAGCACCGGCTTTAGCCCTGTGGGCTCGCCAATCAGACACAGCTGCGGCTTGTGCGGGCGCTGTTCGAGTGCAGCGAGCATCGAGCGCACGCCCAGGCAGCCGACTTCCTCATCATAGGAGAACGCCAGGTGCACCGGCATGCGCAACGGCTGGGCAAGGAATGCGGGGACGGCCGCCAGCACCGAGGCAATGAAGCCCTTCATGTCGGCTGTACCACGGCCATACAGGCGCCCGTCGCGCTCGGTCAGGGCGAACGGCTCGACACTCCACGCCTGGCCGTCCACCGGCACCACGTCGGTATGCCCGGACAGCACCACGCCCCCCACGTCGCTAGGGCCGATGGTGGCGAACAGGTTGGCCTTGGTGCCCTCGGGGTTATGGAACAGCTCGCTGTGCACACCCTGCTCGGCCAGGTAGTCGCGGATGAATCCGATCAGCGCCAGGTTGGAATCGCGGCTGACCGTGGTAAAGCCGATCAGCCGGGCCAGCAGCGCGCGGCTGGCGAATTCACTCATCGCCCGGCACCCCGTAGCTTGGCGCGGCGGTGGGGTCCAGTGCGCGGGTGACGTAGTCCTGCATCTGCGGGCGATAAGCTTGCCACAGGCCATCGAGCACACCGATCGGGTCGGCATCGGCCCAGTCGACACGAAGGTCCACCAGCGGCCAGGTCAGCTCGCCAGCAATTTTCAATGCGGCCGAGTGTACCGGCCCCGCCTCGCCGCCAGCGGCCATCGCCGCATGCATTGCCGCCAGCAGGCGCTCGGCCAGGTGCCCGCCAGCCTGCTCGAACGCCAGCACCATGGCGTCGATCACCTGGGTGGAGGCCAGCAGGTTGCCTGCCGCCGCGCATTGCTCCCCTGCCACGGCATGGTGCGTGCCCAACGCTTCGCGGCCGGTGAACACCGCCACCTGACCGTGGCTGTCGATCACCGTGACCTGGCGGTACTCGCTCCAGCCATTGGCGCTCAGCACCCGATCCAGTGCTGCGGCGGGCGGCATTTGGCCTTGCTCCAGTGCGTCGAGAATCTGCGGACCAAGCGCCGGCAAGGTGATGTTCTGGGTAGAGACCGCACCCACGCCTGCACGCACCCACGGGCAGCGTGCGCCTACGGCGATGCTCGACGAGCTGATGGCGATACCGACCTGGCCGGTTTCCTGGCAACGACCGATGATGGAGAACGTCATGTCATGGTTCCTGTTGTGCTGTGCGATACACGGCATTCTGGGTCGAACCTTGCAGTGGGCGAAACGACCTTTTTCCGAGGGGTTAGGCAGGAAAAAACTGTGCTCTGGCAGACATCGAGCGCCGCCCGCCAGAAATCACCGGATGCACGTGCCCCACCCTCCCCCCAAAGCAACAAAATCGAGGGGTTCGCCGTTTTATCGGCAAGCCCCAGCTAAATACTATTTTCGCCATTTCCCCGGCATCCCTAGTCTGGCCCCAGGCAACGGCGGTCCTCCAAACCGACCTGACAAAAACCGCCTGAACAAGGGCTCGGACATGACACTGAACAACTTCGAAATCGACACCCTCGTCGTCGGCGCCGGCCAGGCCGGCGTGGCCATGAGCGAACACCTGAGCAAGCTTGGCGTGCCGCACCTGGTGCTTGAACGCAACCGCATCGCCGAGGCCTGGCGCACTGGCCGCTGGGATTCGCTGGTGGCCAACGGCCCGGTCTGGCACGACCGCTTCCCGGGGCTGGAATTCAACCTCGACGCCGACGCCTTCGCCGGCAAGGACCAGGTAGCCGACTATTTCGAGCAGTACGTACGCAAGTTCAACCTGCCCGTGCGCACCGGCATAGAAGTGAAGCGCGTGGTGCGCAACAGCGACCGCCCAGGCTTCACCATCGAAACCAACGAGGGTGTGATTCGTGCCAACCGCGTAGTCGCCGCCACCGGCCCGTTCCAGAAGCCGGTGATCCCGGCGATCGCGCCGAAAGACGCAAGCCTGCACCAGATCCACTCGGCGGCGTACTACAACCCTGAGCAACTGCCGCAAGGCGCGGTGCTGGTGGTGGGTGCCGGCTCCTCGGGCGTACAGATCGCCGAAGAGCTGATGCGCGCGGGTCGCCAGGTGTACCTGTCGGTCGGCGCCCACGACCGCCCGCCACGTGCCTACCGCAACCGCGACTTCTGCTGGTGGCTGGGGGTGCTGGGTGAATGGGATGCGGAAATCGCCAAGCCCGGCCGCGAACACGTGACCATCGCGGTGAGCGGCGCCCGTGGCGGCCACACCGTAGACTTCCGCGCCCTCGCCCACCAGGGCATGACCCTGGTCGGCCTGACCCAGTCGTTCGAAAACGGCGTGGCGCGCTTCCAGAACAACCTGGTCGACAACATCAACCGTGGCGACGACAACTACCTGGCGCTGCTGGATGCCGCCGACGCCTACATCGAGCGCAACGGCCTCGACCTGCCGGAAGAGCCCGAAGCCCGCACGCGCCTGGCCGACCCGGAGTGCATGCGCAACCCGCTGCAGCAACTGGACCTGACCGAGGCCGGCGTCACCAGCATCATCTGGGCCACCGGTTACGGCGTGGACTTCAGCTGGCTGCAGGTCGACACCTTCGATGCCAACGGCAAGCCCCAGCACCAGCGCGGCGTGGCCCGTGAGCCGGGTGTGTACTTCCTTGGCCTGCCGTGGCTGTCGCGCCGTGGCTCATCGTTCATCTGGGGCGTATGGCACGACGCCAAGCACGTCGCCGGCCATATCGCCACGCAACGCACCTATACCGCCTACCGCGACAGCGACCAGCGCGCAGCGGATGAGCAGCAACCCGCCAAGATCAGCAACGTCAGCACCCTCGGAGCCCACTGATGCCTACCCATACCCGCATCCGCATGTTCAACACCAAGGCCACCTACCCCAACCAGACCCTGGACAACGACCTGTGCCAGGCGGTGCGCGCCGGCAACACCATCTATGTGCGCGGCCAGGTGGGTACCGACTTCGAGGGCAAGCTGGTGGGCCTGGGCGACCCCCGGGCACAGAGCGAGCAGGCGATGAAGAACGTCAAGCAGTTGCTTGAGGAAGCCGGATCGGACCTGTCGCACATCGTCAAGACCACCACCTACATCACCGACCCGCGCTTCCGCGAGCCGGTGTACAAGGAAGTGGGCAAGTGGCTCAAAGGGGTGTTCCCGATTTCCACCGGGCTGGTGGTTGCCGGGTTGGCCCAGCCGGAGTGGCTGATGGAGATCGATGTGATCGCCGTGGTGCCGGATCAGGAATGACCGGCAAGCTGCGCGGCGGATCACAGCCTGCCGTGCAGCCACCTTCGGGTAGCCTGCGCCGCCGCTTGCAAGCGTTGTTCTGCCTGCACACCTGCACACGGCACCTCAACGCTGATACACAGGTCCCTGGGCAAGGCGGCGAGAAAGCAAGCTCCCACAGGAATGGTGCGAACCTCGAGCGTTGTGCTGTCCCTGTGGGAGCTGGCTTGCCGGCGATGGGCCGCGTAGCGGCCCCGGCGATTCAGTCTAGAAGCCGACCGTCGCCGAGAGCAGATAAGTCCGCGGGGTAGACAGCGTCAGCCCCGGCTCGCTGTCATCCGAAGCCCCCGCCGAACTCCAGTAACGATCATCCAGCACGTTCTCGACACTGGCGCGCAAGGTCACCTCGGTAGCGTCTACCTTGAACGCATAACGCGCCCCCAGATCGTAACGCTCCCAGCCATCGATCTGCTTGCTGTTGTTCTGGTCCAGGTACTGCGAGCTCGAATGAATACCGCGCGCCGTCAGGGTGAGGCCGTTTACCCCCGGTATATCCCATTCGGCGCCAAGGTTGACGTTGTACTCGGGCGTGGCCGGCGCGCGATTGCCATCGAAGTTGCCGCCAACGGTATCGGTCAGTTCGCTGTCGATATACATCACACCGCCCAGCACCCGCACACCTTGCACAGGCTCGCCGAACACGCTCAGCTCGATCCCGCGGTTGTCACGCTTGCCATTGGGCCCGAACACCCGTGACGTGGCATTGGTCTCGTAGGCCGGCTGGCGAATGCGGAAAGCACTGGCGGTGAAGGCGACCTTGCCCAGGTCATACTTGGCCCCCACCTCAACCTGGCGGCTGGTAAATGGCGGGAATATCTGGTCTTCGTTGATCGAGGTCGACGGCGCGATCTTGCCCTGGCTCAGGCCCTCCATGTAGTTGGCGTACAGCGATAGCTGGTCAGTGACCTTGAGCAGCACGCCGCCCGAAGGCGAGACCTTTTCTTCGTCGTAGGCGGTGTCACCCTTGACCCCATCGCTCCAGTCATCCACTTGCACCCGCTGCCAGCGCGCGCCCAGGGTCAGCAGCAGGCGGTCATCGAAAAAGCCGAGGGTGTCGGCCAGGGCCACACCGGAAAAGCGGTTTTCCGTGTAGACCTCGGGGTCGATGCGGGTCGGTGTACCTGGCGTCGGTGTCGCCACCGGGTTGTACAGGTTGCTGGGCGCCGAGGCATAACGCGCTCCGCCGTTGGTGAAGTCCATGTAGAAGTAGGTAGCGGCCAGGTTCAGTTCGTGGCTGACCGGCCCGGTATGGAACCAGTTGCGCAAGCCGGCCATGGCGGTACGCACGCTTTCATCCCGGGTGAAATCCCGTGGCTGCACGGTGAAGTCACCGGCATCGTTGAGGATCGACACATTGTGGCGCAGGAAGTCGTGGTTGCTCTCGCGTGCTCCGACCGCGCCATAGGCCAGCAGCGACTCGCTGATATCGTACTCGGCATGCAATGCACCAAAGGTGTCATTGGTGCGCGCCTTGCTCCAGGCCTGGGCATAGTTGTGGCGCACGTCGTTGGCATCCGGCACCTTGGCATTGGCACCGATCAGTACCCGCTCCTGGGGCGCGTCGGTATCACGCTCGGTATGGCCCAGGTCTGCCGACAGGCGCAGCCGCTCGCCGCGAAAATCCAGGCCCAGCACCGCCATTTCGCGATCGACGCTCTGATGGTCCCATTCGGTGTCACCCGACTGCTTCACACCATTGAAGCGCACGCCAAACTGGTCGCCCTCGCCGAAACGGCGGCCAACGTCCACTGCGCCGCCTGCCTGGCTACCCGAAGCGAAGCTGCCGGTGAATTCGGTGATCGGTTTGTCGCCTGCCCGCTTGGGCTGCACGTTGATACCACCGCCGACACTGCCACGCGGCGAAATACCGTTGATCAACTGGCTGGGGCCTTTGATGATGTCGACCCGCTCGGCCATTTCCATGTCGATCGAGTAGGTAGGCAGAATGCCGTAGAGGCCGTTGTACGCCACATCGCTGTTGAACAGGCTGAAACCGCGGATGGTGAACTGCTCGAAGCGCCCACCAGCCGGGTTGGTGGCGCGTACCGACGGGTCACTGGCGATCAGCTCGCCCAGGGTCCGTGCCTGCTGGTTCTTTGCCAATTCGCTGGTGTAGCTGGTGATACTGAACGGGGTATCCATGAAGTCCCGCGAGCCAAGCAGGCCTTGCCCACCCTGCCGCGCCACCTGGCCACCGGCATAGGGCTGCGTATCGCCGCTGGCGGCCAGGCCACCGACAATGCTGGTGGGGGCGATTTCCAGGGCGCCACCGGCCTGGGGCGCCGGCACCAGTGTGAAGGCACCCTCGCCCACTGGCAGCAGCTGCAGGCCACTGCCGCGCAACAACTGCATGAACCCTTCGTCGACACTATAGCTGCCGGACAGGCCAGTGCTCTGCCGGCCCTGGACCAGTGCGGGGTCCAGCGAAAGGCTGATCCCGGCCTGGTCTGCAAAGCGGGTCAATGCGGCACCCAGGCTGGCGGGTGCTACTGCATAGGTGCGCCGGGCCGGCTCATCGGCCCACGCCGGGACGCACAACAACAGGCTCATGGCGAACAACGGATGTGCTGCGCGCGCCAGTGGGCGCAGGCGGCAATAAGTCACTGCAGGCATCGAACAAGGCTCCCCTTTATTTTCTACTACCGGTAATGACCGGTGAGGAAAAAAAAGGGGACAGCCTCAAACACGATTTTCTCGCGCAGCCAGGCTGACCCAATAGCGCGTGCGCGTCTGCACCTGCAATGGCAGGCTGGCGGCGAGCAAGGCCAGCACCCGGTCGGTGTCGTCCAGGCGGAACGTACCGGTCACGCGCAGGCGCTCCAGCTCTGGTGCCCAGCGCAGCACCCCTGGGCGATACCTGCGCAACTCGTGCAGCAGCTCGCCCAAAGGCCGATCATCCAGCCGCAGCACGCCTTCGCGCCAGCCCAGCCGCCATTCGTCCAGGCCTGTAACCGGGCCGACGCCAGCCGCCTGCAGGCTAGCCTGCTGCCCGGCCTGCAGCAGCAATGCCGGGCCGTGCAGCGGCTGCAGGCGCGCCGCACCGTTGAGCACCGACACGCGGCAGGCCTGATCGAGCAGTCGCGCACAGACCTCGCCAGCGCCCAGTACCACCTGACCATAGGGCACCTGCAGGGTCAGGGTCAGGTTGCCCGGTACCTTGACTGCCACCTCGCCGCGCAGCAGCGTCAGCCGGCGTCGGCCCGCGTCGATGTCGACCGCGCTATCGGTGTTCAGCTGCACCAGGGTGCCATCGCTGAGCATCAACTGCCGGCGCTCCCCTGCCGCAGTCCGCATGTCGGCGGTCCAGGCATCCAGCGGCAGTTCGCGACTCGCCAGCCAGGCCGCCGGCAGCAACGCCGCCACCCCCAATGCCTGCTTGAGCAGCGCCCGGCGGCCGGCATCCGGGCGGTCGAGGGTGGCCATGGCCAGTGCACCCGGCAGCGCCGAAAAACGCTGACGCAGCAACAGCGCCTTCTGCCAGGCGCCTTCGTGCAGGGCGTTGCTGGCACGCCATTGTTCCAGGCGCGTCAGGTCCGCCTCGCTGGCGCCGCCAGAATCCAGCAGCGCCAGCCAGCCGGCGGCTGCTCGCAGCGCATCGCGAAGCCCAGGGGAATGGTCAGTCATTGCAAATCGGCCAGCAGGCAATGCTCATAGGCTTGCGCCATGTAGCGCTTTACCGAGCGTTCGCAAACGCCCAGCCGCTGGCTGATCTCGGCGTAGCCCAGGCCTTCCAGCTGGCTCCAGAGAAAGGCCTTGCGCACCGGGGCTTTCAGGCCATCGAGCAATTCATCCAGCGCTTGCAGGGTTTCCAGCAGAACCCAGCGCTGCTCTGGCGAAGGCACGTGCTGCTCGGGCAACTGCGCCAATGCTTCGAGGTAGGCTTGTTCCAGGCTGCGCCGCTGGTAGAAGTTGCTGAGCAGGCGCTTGCCCACGGTCAGCAGGTAGGCGCGTGGCTCGCGGATGTCTGCCAGCGGCTGGGCACTGGCGAGGATGCGCAGGAAGGTATCCTGGCTGAGGTCGGCGGCGTCCCAGGCATTGCCCATGCGCCGGCGCAGCCAGGTTTCCAGCCAGCCGCGGTGCTCACGGTACAAGGCAGGCAGGCTGGGTTGCGATGGCGGCGCGGCGTCGATCATGGCGAAGGCCCTGCAGTGGCGCAAATAGGATTAATTCTAATTTACACTGCACCACAGCACCAAGCGCTTTGTTACCCGTCAGGCAATCGCCGCGTCCACCAGCACCTGGGCTTCCTGCACCAGGCGCTGCAGGTGCGCCTCGTCGATGAAGCTTTCGGCGTAGATCTTGTAGATGTCCTCGGTGCCCGACGGGCGCGCGGCGAACCAGCCATTGGCGGTCATCACCTTCAGCCCGCCGATGGCCTGGCCATTGCCCGGGGCATGGCTGAGGATCTTCACGATCGGCTCACCGGCCAGCTCGGTCGACTTCACCTGCTCCGGCGCCAGCTTGCTCAGCAGGGCCTTCTGCCGGGCGTCGGCCTTGGCCTCGACGCGGGTGGCGTACGGCTTGCCGAGCGCTTCGGTGAGGTCGGCATAGGCCTGGCTCGGGTTGCGACCGGTACGCGCGGTCATCTCGGCAGCCAGCAAGGCGGGGATCAGGCCATCCTTGTCGGTGGCCCACACCGAGCCGTCGCGGCGCAGGAACGACGCACCGGCGCTCTCCTCGCCACCAAAGCCCAGCGAACCGTCGAACAGCCCTTGGGCAAAGAACTTGAAGCCTACCGGCACTTCATAAAGGTCGCGACCAAGGCGCGTGGTGACGCGGTCGATCATGCCGCTGGACACCACGGTTTTGCCGACGGCAGCGTCGCTGCGCCACTGCGGGCGATGGCGGTACAGGTAGTCGATGGCCACGGCCAGGTAGTTGTTCGGCTGCAGCAGGCCATCGGCGGTGACGATGCCGTGGCGGTCGTGGTCCGGGTCGCAGGCGAAGGCCACGTCGAAGCGCTCGCGCAGGCCGATCAGGCCCTGCATGGCGTACGGCGAGGACGGGTCCATGCGGATCTGGCCATCCCAGTCGACGGTCATGAAGCGAAAGGTCGGGTCGACCTCGGTGTTCACCACTTCCAGGTCAAGCTTGTAGTGCTCGGCAATGGCCGACCAGTAGCGCACCCCTGCCCCGCCCAGCGGGTCTACACCGAGGCGCAGCTTGGCGCTGCGGATGATGTCGAAATCGATCACGTTTTCCAGGTCGGCCACATAGCTGCCTACGTAGTCGTGGCGCTGGGTGGTCGGTGCCTGCAGCGCCTGGGCATGGTCCATGCGCTTGACGCCCGCCAGGTCAGCCGCCAGCAGCTCGTTGGCCTTGGCCTCGACCCACTTGGTCACGTCGCTGTCGGCCGGCCCGCCATTGGGCGGGTTGTACTTGAAGCCACCGCTTTGCGGCGGGTTGTGCGACGGGGTAATGACGATGCCATCGGCCAGGCCCTGCTCGCGGCGACGGTTGTAGCAGAGGATGGCGTGGGACACGGCCGGCGTCGGCGTGTACTCGTCATCCTTGGACAACATCACCTGCACGCCATTGGCCGCCAGCACTTCCAGGGCGCTGGCGGTGGCCGGTGCCGACAGTGCATGGGTGTCGGCGCCGATGAACAGCGGGCCATCGATGCCCTTTTCCTGGCGGTACAGGCAAATGGCCTGGGTGATGGCCAGCACGTGGTACTCGTTGAAACTCAACTCCAACGACGTGCCCCGGTGCCCAGAGGTGCCGAAGGCCACTCGCTGAGCCGCCACGGCAGCGTCCGGGCGGCCGGTGTAGTAGGCGGTAAGCAGGCGGGGAATATCGACCAGCACGCTGGCCGGAGCCGGCTTGCCTGCCAAAGGACTGAGCGTCATGCAAAAACCTCGAGTTCAACGGATGTTGGTGTTGGAGCGTGCAGTGTACTGAGAGTTGCAATGCCGTGCGATGGGCGGTAGCAAAGAAAAGAACAGCTGACGCGCCCCTTGTAGAAGCGGCCTTGCGTCGCGATCGGGCCGCAAGGCCGCTCCTATAGACTCCGCGCATGCCGCTCATCTTGCGGATGCCGGTCTAGAGTAGAGGCCATACCCATCGAATACGAGGCCCCATGGCTTTCCACCGTCTGACCCGCACCCACCCACGCCTGAGCATCGCCGCCGCCGTCGGCCTGCTCGGGGCGTGGCTCATCCCCGCCGACGACACCGTGCAGCATATCCTCGCCGGCTGGAACCTTGGCGTATGGCTATACCTGCTGCTGGTGCTGTACCTGAGCTGGAACGCCAGCCCGGAAAAGGTCCGCAAGGTCGCCCGGGTCGAAGACGAAAACGCCGGCCTGGTCCTGCTCACCGTGTGCATTGCCGCCATCGCCAGCCTTGCCGCAGTGACCTTGCAACTGGTGTCCAGCCGCGATCTGCAAGGTGCTGACCAGGCCCTGCATTACCTGTACACCGGCCTGACCGTGGCAGGGTCCTGGCTACTGATCGGCTGCATATTCAGCCTGCACTACGCGCGGCTGTTCTACACAGGGCAGAACCATGAACCGCCGCTGCGCTTCGCCGATGGCGAGCGCAACCCGGATTACTGGGACTTCCACTACTTCTCCTTCACCATCAGTGTGGCGGTGCAGACTTCCGATGTGGGTGTGGCCGGACGGGGATTGCGGCGGGTGGTGCTGGCGCATTCGCTGGTGGGGTTCGTGTTCAATACGGCGATTCTGGGATTCACCATCAATATCGCGGCAGGGCTACTGGGCTGAGCGCGCCGCTCGTCCGAAAGTATCAGAGCATTATCATGGAGATATGCACCGCGACAGCTCAAGGAAAACGTTTGCTTGGCCAGTTGCCGCCCGGCATGCCCCCGAAGCTATGTGATCTCTGTCATGCATTAGTACATTTGTCGTATTTGCAGCCGAGAATCACCCATGGCAGGTGCTATCTTTACCTTCCCGGCGGCCGCATCGATGTGGCCACTTGCTCACCACGTCCAGGTACGGACAAGGAGGCTGGCATGAACAAGATGACGTTCCCCAACGCCTGCCAGGTGATGCGCTGGCATTTCCACCCGCTGGGTTTCGAAGCCAACATGGATGCGCCACGCAGCATGATCGCGCGGCTGTTCGACCGCGCTACCGGGGAGACCGTACTGGCCATTGCCGGCATCCCTTGCGCGGCCATCATGGCCGCCGCCGATGTCGAACGCATCATCGAGGCCGTCGAGGCCGAGATGGATGCTTTCTTACCCGCCTTTACCCTGCGCGCTGCGGTCTAGACTGCTGCCGTATTTTTCTCGCCCAGGGCCTGCAACCTGCTCATGAACTGCTCGGCCGGCACAGGTTGCCCAAGCAGGTAGCCCTGCAGCGAATCACAGCCCAGGCGGGTCAGGAAAGCCTGTTGCCTGTCGGTCTCGACCCCTTCGGCCACAATCCGCAGCCCCAGCGCCTGGCCCAGGGCGACGATTGCCGAGACGATTGCCGCATCGTCGCTGTCCTGCTCCAGGTCACGGACGAAACCGCGATCGATCTTCAGCTCGTTGGCCGGCAGGCGCTTGAGGTACATCAGGCTGGAATAACCGGTACCAAAGTCATCGATGGACAGGTCCACGCCCATGTCCGACAGGCGCTGCAGCACGGCCAGGCTGGCATCAGCGTCGTGCATGGCAGTGGTTTCGGTGATTTCCAGGGTCAGGCAGTTGGCCGGCAGGCCGTTCTGCTCAAGCGCCTTTGCCACGCTCTCGACCAGCCCTGCGTGGCAGAACTGGATAGCAGACAGGTTCACCGCCATGCGCCACCCCTGGTGGCCCTGGTCCAGCCATTCACGCATCTGGCGGCATGCCTCGCCAAGCACCCACTCACCGATTGGAATGATCAGCCCGGTCTTTTCCGCCAGGCCAATAAAGCGGTCGGGCAGCAACAGGCCCTGCTGCGGATGCTCCCAGCGCAGCAACGCCTCGGCACCGATCGGCTGGCACGCCTGGGCATCGAATTTGGGCTGGTAGTGCAGGCGGAACTGGCGCTGCTCAAGGGCCTGGCGCAAGTCCTGCAACAGCTGCAACTGCTGGCGGGCGTTACTGTTCATCGACACGTCGAAGAAGCTGTAGCCGTTCTTGCCGGCGCTTTTGGCGTGGTACATGGCGGCGTCGGCGTTGCGCAGCAGCTCGTGCTGGTCCTGGCCATTGCCCGGGTAAAGAACGATGCCCAGGCTCGCTGACAATTGCAGGTCGTGCTCGGCCACGCGGAATGGCCGCGATACCAGGTTGACCTGCTTGACCGCCACGTCCATGGCATCGTCCGGTTCCTGCAACTCCACCAGCAGGACAAATTCGTCGCCGCCAATGCGCGCCAGTGTGTCCTGGCTGTGCAGATGCCCGCGCAGGCGCCCTGCCACGGCCTTGAGCAGCAGGTCGCCGATATGGTGGCCGAACGCATCGTTGACCGGCTTGAAGCCGTCCAGGTCGATGAACATCAGGGCAAAACAGCCGCCCTGCTCCGCCACCTTGGCGATGGCTTGCTCGATGCGGTCGGCCAACAGGGTGCGGTTGGGCAGATCGGTGAGAGTATCGTGCAGGGCAAGCTGCGTGAGCTCCTGATTGGCCAGAGTCAGCGAACGGGCCAGCTCGGCGGTGCGTGCCTCCAGGCGGGCGTCCAGCACCGAGGTCAGCAAGGCCACCGCCAATACCGCCAGGGTGGTGATCAGCACCAGGTAGACCAGGCCGTCACCCTGCAGGCCGCTGCCCAGCGCGCCGCAAAAGCTGCCCTCGGGGAAATTCGCCGCCGCCATGCCGGTGTAGTGCATGCCGACGATGGCAAAGCCCATCACCACCGCCGCCAGACCACGGATCTGCCTGACATAGGGCGTGTGCTTGCGCAGGCGGAAGGCGATCCACAGGGCCGCTGCTGATGCCCCAACCGCTATCAGCAAGGAGGCACCGAACAAGGCTGGGTCATAGTCGATTCCCGGCAGCATGCGCAGCGCGGCCATGCCGGTGTAGTGCATGCAGGCGATGCCCGCCCCCATGATCAGCGCACCAAAGCCCAGCTGCAGCCAGGGCAGACTTGGTTGGCTGACCAGCCACAAGGCAAAGCCTGAAGACAACACGGCAATCAGCAGCGAGAACGCGGTCAGGGGCAGGTCGTAACCCAGGTCGATGGGCAGGCTGAAGGCGAGCATGCCGATAAAGTGCATCGACCATACGCCGATGCCCATGGCCAATGCGCCACCCCCCATCCACAAGTATGCAGCCCGGCCCTTGGCCGTGGCGATACGGCCGGTAAGGTCCAGGGCGGTATAGGACGCCAGGATCGCCACGCACAGCGAAATCAACACCAGCGAAGAGGAGTAGCTACCGGTCAACATGGGGAGTTCCAGCGCGGGACAGGGGGGCCCGGAAAAAGCTGACGATTGTACTCAAGCTTTGCCGAAACGCACGGGGTTTTTGCGAATGGGAATGGATCCAAAGATCGCGCCCTTCACTGTGCTTTCAGGGCTGCTGTGCAGCCCATCGCCGGCAAGCCAGCTCCCACAGGGTCCGCACTGTCTCAAGCAGTGTGTGGTGCCTGTGGGAGCTGGCTTGCCGGCGATGAGGCCGTCACAGGCATCATAAGGCTTGGAAAGCGAGTCAATCCTGCTCGGCAAACGCCTGATCGGCGTCCCAGCCCCCACCCAGCGCGGCAACCAGTTGCACACTGGCCACCAACCGCCCCTGCAGCAGGTTCAACACACTGCGCTCGTTGCTCAGCGCCGTGGTCTGCACATTCACCACATCCAGGTAGCCGATCAGCCCGGCACGGTACTGGTTCTCGGTCAGGCGCAGCGACTCGCGGGCTGCATCCAGCGCCTCCTGGCGCACCACCGCTTCGTCGCCATACACCTTCAGCTGCACCAGCAGGTTTTCCACTTCCTTGAAACCGTCCAGCACGGTCTGGCGGTACTGCGCCACGGTCTGGTCATATACCGCCACCGTGCGGTCCACTTCGGCACTGCGCTTGCCGGCGTCGAACAGGTTCAGCGCCAGCTGCGGGCCCACCGACCAGTAGCGGTTGGGCAGCTCGATCCAGTTGTTGAAACTGCTGCTGGAATAACCGCCACTCATGCTCAGGCTCAGGTCCGGGAAATACGCCGCCCGCGACACGCCGATATTGGCGTTGGCCGCCATCACGTTACGCTCGGCCGAGGCAATGTCCGGCCGCCGCTCCAGCAACTGCGAAGGCAATGAAACCGGAATCTGCGGCAGAGCCGGAATGTTCTTGCTGTCGGCCAGGGCAAAGTTGGCCGGCGTCTTGCCCATCAGCACGGCAATGGCGTTCTCGAACTGCGCGCGCTGCCAGATCAGGTCGATCAGGTCGGCCTGGGTGCTCTTCAACTGGGTACGCGCCTGGGCCACCGCATCGGGGCCGGCGACACCGGCCCGGTACTGGTTTTCGTTCATTCGCAGCGAGCGTTCATAGGCCGCCACGGTAGCTTCCAGCAAGCGCTTCTGCTCGTCGATTACCCGCAGTTGCAGGTAGTTCTGCACCAGCTCCGACTGCTGGCTGAGGCGGATCGAGGCCAGGTCGGCCAGGCTGGCTTCAGCACTGGCTTCATTGGCGTTCAGGGTTTCGCGCAGCTTGCCCCACAGGTCGATCTCCCAGCTGACGCCCAACTGTGCGTTGTAGGTGTCGCGGATGCCGCTGCTGCTGCTGGACAGGCTCGAGCTGGAACTGCCCGTACCCTGGGCAGAGCGGTTCTTGCCGACCGTCAGGTCCAGGCTGGGGAACAACCCTGCCCGGCTGCTGCGCACCAGTGCCTGGGCCTGGCGATACTGGGCTTCGGACTGCGCCACGGTCTGGTTGCTGCGGTTCAGCTCTTCGACCAGCGCGTTCAGCCCGGCATCGCCGTACAGTTCCCACCAGGCCCCGCGGGCGATGGCATCGGACGGCGTGGCCTGGGTCCAGCCTTCGGCGTGCTTGAACTGCGCCGCCGGGCTGTCCAGCTCGGGGCGGTGGTAGTCCGGGCTCAAGCTACAGGCACTGAGCAAGGCCGCGCACAATCCGGCACCCAGCAGGCGCGAGCCGCGGCCACGGGTCAGCACTTGCAGGGCACGGTGAAGTGGGGTCTGGGCAAAAGTCATAGCGGGGTATCCAGGGCGGCGTCGGTGCGCACGCCGCGCCAACGGTTGAAACGGTGACGCAGGTGGTCCAGGTACAAGTACACCACCGGCGTCGTATAAAGGGTCAGGACCTGGCTGAACACCAGGCCACCAATGATGGTCAGGCCCAGCGGCTGGCGCATCTCCGCACCCTCGGCACGGCTGAGCAACAGCGGCAGGGCACCAAGAATGGCCGCCAGGGTGGTCATCAGGATCGGCCTCAGGCGCAGCAGGCAGGCACGGCGGATCGACTCTTCCGGCGACAGGCCCTGATGGCGCTCCAGCTGCAAGGCCAGGTCGATCATCAGGATGGCGTTCTTCTTCACCACGCCAATCAGCAGGAATAGCCCCAGCAGCGAGATCAGGCTGAACTCGCCACCGGTGACGTACAGCGCCAGCAACGCACCGACCCCTGCCGAGGGCAAGGTCGAGAGGATGGTCAGCGGGTGAATATAGCTCTCGTAGAGAATACCCAGCACCAGGTAAACCAGCACCAAAGCGCCGAGGATCATGAACGGCTGGCCTTCCTGGGTCTTGGCGAAGGCGTTGGCCGTGCCGCCGAGCTTGGCGATCACCTCTTCAGGCAGGCCCAGCTTGGCCACCGCACGCTCCACGGCTGCCATGGCCTGGTCGGTGCTGTAACCTTCGGCGACATCGAAGGCGATGTCCTCGGAGGCGAACTGCCCCTCGTGGCTGACCCGGTCGTTGGCCAGGCTGTTCTCGTAGTGGGCGATGGTCGACAGCGGCACGCGAGCGCCGTCGGCGGTAATCACCTGCACTTGCTCGAGGGTGCTAGGGTCCCAGGCATACTTGGGGTTGATCTCCAGCACCACCTGGTACTGGTTGAGGCTGTCGTAGATGGTGGAGATCTGCCGCTGGCTGTAGGCGTTGTTGAGCACCGTGGTGACCATGCTCATGTCGATGCCCAGGCGTTTGGCCTGGTCACGGTCTACCACCAGGGTCACCTGCTGGGTGCCAGAACCGTCGCGGGCATCGATGGCGGTCAGTTCGGGCAGCGCGCGTATCGCCGCCACTACCTTGGGGAACCACTCGCGCAGGGCTGACAGGTCACCGCTCTGCAAGGTATAAAGGTACTGCGACGAGCTCTGGTCGCGGCCACCACCCCCCAGTTGCAGGTCCTGGTCGGCCATCAGGAACAGCCGCCCGCCGGGCACCTTGGGCATTTCCTTGCGCAACCGTTCAATCACCTTCTGCGCGTCGATCTTGCGCTCGCTGATCGGCTTCAGGCGCACAAGTACCATAGCGTTGTTGGTACCGCTGTTGCCGCCGATGAAACCGGCCACGCTCTGCACGGCCGGGTCCGCCAGCAGCGCCCGGCGGTAAATTTCCATCTTCGGCTGCATCACCCCGAACGACAGCCCGTCATCGCCACGGATGAAGCCCATCAACTGCCCGGTATCCTGCTGCGGGATGAGCGTTTTCGGCACCACCACATACAGGGCGACGTTCAGGCCGATGGTCGCCAGCAGGCTGATCAAGGTCAGGCGCCGGTGGCGCAGCACCCAGCCCAGGCTGCGGTCATAGCCATCGACCATGCGCTCGTGCAGTTTGTCGCTGTAGCGCTGCAGACGCGTCGGCTGGGCGCGGTGCGGCTTCAGCCAGCGGGCGCAGAGCATCGGCGTGAGGGTCAGCGAGACCACAAGCGAGACGATGATGGCCGCCGCCAGGGTGATCGAGAATTCCTGGAACAGGTTGCGCACGATGCCGCCCATGAACAGGATCGAGACGAACACTGCCACCAGCGAGACGTTCATGGACAGCAAGGTGAAGCCGACTTCCCTGGCGCCGAGAAACGCCGCGCGCATCGGCGGCTGGCCGTCCTCGATATGCCGCGAAATGTTCTCCAGCACCACAATGGCATCGTCCACCACCAGGCCGGTGGCGAGAATCAGCGCCATCAGCGACAGGTTGTTGAGGGAAAACCCGCACAGGTACATCACCGCGAAGGTGCCGACCAGCGACACCGGCACCGCCAGGCTGGGGATCAACGAAGCACGGAAACTGCCGAGGAACAGGTAGACCACCAGAATCACAAGCACCACGGCGACCAGCAGGGTGTGCTCGGCCTCTTTCAGGGTGGCCTTGATCACTGGCGAGCGGTCCATCGCCACGTTCAGCTGGACGCTGGCCGGCAGCAGCGACTGCAGGGCCGGCAGCTGTGCGTGGATCTGGTCGACGGTCTCGATGATGTTGGCGCCGGTCTGGCGGTTGACCACCAGCAGCACCGCACTCTGGTCGTTGAAGAAACCGCTGTTGTAGCGGTTTTCGACGCCGTCGGTCACGGTCGCCACATCGGCCAGACGCAAGATGGTGCCATTTTGCTGGCGGATCACGATCGGTTCGTAGTCCTTGGCCTTTTCCAGCTGGTCGTTGGCGCGCACTTGCCAGTTGCGCTCGCCGTCCTCTACAAAGCCCATGGGCCGGCGCTGGTTGGCATTGGCCACGGCGGTGCGAACTTCGTCCAGCGACAGGCTGTACTGGTTGAGCAGTTGCGGCTCGACGGCAATGCGCACCGCCGGCAACGAACTGCCACCGATCTGCACTTCCCCTACCCCGCTCACCTGGGCCAGGCTCTGCGACAGGATGGTATCGGCCAGGTCGTACAGCTGACCCTTCTGCAACACATCCGAAGTCAGTGACAGCACCATGATCGGTGCCTGCGCCGGGTTGATCTTCTTGTAGGTGGGCATGCTGCGCATGCCACTGGGCAACAGATTGCGGGTAGCATTGATGGCCGCCTGCACTTCACGCGCAGCGCCGTCGATGTCCCGGCCCTGCTCGAAGCCGATGATGACCCGCGTCGAGCCCTGGTTCGAGCTGCTGGTCAGGGTGGTAACGCCGGCGATGCTGCCAAGCTTGCGCTCCAGCGGCGTGGCCACGGTAGAGGCCATGACCTCCGGGCTGGCCCCCGCCAGGTTGGCCTGCACCACGATCACCGGGAAGTCCATCTGCGGCAACGGCGCCACCGGCAGCAGGCCGAAGCTGACGCCACCCAGCAGCATGATCGCCAGGCTCAGCAGCATGGTCGCGACCGGCCGGCGAATAAAAGGTGCGGACAGGTTCATGCCTCGGCCTGCTTCGCGTCAGTGGCCGGGCGCCAGCGCTGGGCCAGGCGGTCGAAGTACAGGTAGATGACCGGTGTGGTGAACAGCGTCAGCACCTGGCTGACCAGCAGCCCGCCGACCATCACCAGGCCCAGCGGCTGGCGCAGTTCGGCACCGGAACCGGTGGCCAGCATCAGCGGCACAGCGCCGAACAGCGCCGCCAGGGTGGTCATCAGGATCGGCCGGAAGCGCAGCAGCGCCGCCTGGTAGATCGCATCCTGCGGGCTCATGCCCTGGTGTCGCTCGGCCTCCAGGGCGAAGTCGATCATCATGATGGCGTTTTTCTTGACGATGCCGATCAGCAGGATGATGCCGATGATGGCGATCATGCCCAGGTCGTTGCCACTGAGGATCAACGCCAGCAAGGCGCCGACCGCTGCCGATGGCAGGGTCGAGAGGATGGTCACCGGGTGGATATAGCTCTCGTACAGCACGCCCAGCACGATGTACATGGTCACCACAGCGGCCAGAATCAGCAGCAAGGTGCTCGACAAGGATGCCTGGAACGCCTCGGCGGCGCCCTGGAATTTGGTCTGCACGCCAATCGGCATGCCGATGTCCTGCTGCACCTGCTCGATCACCTTCACCGCCTCGCCCAGCGAAGCGCCGTGCGCCAGGTTGAACGACATCATCACCGCCGGGAACTGGCCGATGTGCGAGATCGCCAGTTGCGCCTGGCGCTGCTCGACACGTGCCAGCGCAGACAGGCGCACCTGGCCGCCGTCGCTGGCCTTGACGTGGACCGCCTCCAGCGCCTGCGGGCCGATGCTTGCCGCATCGCGCGACTGCAGCACCACCCGGTACTGGCTGGCCTGGGTGTAGATGGTCGAGATCTGCCGCTGGCCGAAGGCGTCGTACAGGGCGTTGGTGATCTGCGAAACGTTGATCCCCAGGCGGCTGGCCATGTCGCGGTCAATCACCAGGTACACCTGCAGCCCCTTGTCCTGCAGGTCGCTGGCCACGTCCTGCAGTTCGGGCCGCTGCTGCAGGGCATTGGTCAGCTTGCCGCTCCACAGCGCGAGCAGGTCGGCATCCGGCGAAGACAGGCTGAACTGGTACTGGGTACGGCTGACCCGGTCTTCGATGCTCAGGTCCTGCACCGGCTGCATGAACAGGCGGATACCGACCAGCTTGTCGACCTGCGGCTGCAGGCGGCTGATCACCTCGGCGGCGGTGGCATCGCGCTCGCCATGCGGCTTGAGGTTGATCAGCAGGCGGCCACTGTTGAGCGTGGCGTTGTCGCCGTCCACGCCAATATACGAGGACAGGCTCTGCACCGCCGGGTCCTGCAGGATCACCTTGCTCAAGGCCTGCTGGCGGTCGCTCATGGCGGCGAACGAAGTGGATTGCGGGGCTTCGGAAATACCCTGGATCACCCCGGTGTCCTGCAGCGGGAAGAATCCCTTGGGTACGATCATGTACAAGAACACGGTCAGCACCAGGCTGGCCACTGCCACCAGCAGGGTCAGCGGCTGGTGCCGCAGAACCCACTGCAAGCCGCGGCCATAGTGCTTGATCAGCCAGTCGATCCAGGCGCCACTGGCGCGGTAGAAGCGGCCCTGCTCCTCTTCCTTGGGCTCACGCTTGAGCAGCCGTGCGCACATCATCGGCGTCAGTGTCAGCGAAACCACCAGGGAGATCAGGATCGCCACCGCCAGGGTGATGGCGAACTCGCGGAACAGCCGGCCGACCACATCGGCCATGAACAGCAGCGGGATCAACACCGCAATCAGCGAGAAGGTCAGCGAGATCAGGGTGAAGCCGATTTGCCGGGCACCCTTGAGCGCCGCCTGCAAAGGGGTCTCGCCCTCCTCGATGTGCCGGGAAATGTTCTCCAGCATGACGATGGCATCATCGACCACGAAACCGGTAGCGATGGTCAGGGCCATCAAGGTCAGGTTGTTCACCGAGAAGCCGGCCAGGTACATCACGCCGAAGGTGCCGATCAGCGACAGCGGCACGGCAATCGAGGGAATGAGGGTGGCGCTGAAGCGACGCAGGAAGACGAAGGTGACCATCACCACCAGCACGATGGCGATCAGCAACTCATGCTGCACGTCCTTGACCGCAGCGCGGATGGTCTGGGTACGGTCGGTGAGCACCGATACATCAAGGCCGGCCGGCAGGTTGTCGGTGATCGACGGCAGCAGCTCCTTGATGCGGTCGACCACCTCGATCACATTGGCGCCGGGCTGACGCTGGATATTCAGCAGCACTGCCTGGTTCTGGTTGGCCCAGGCTGCCAGACGCTCGTTTTCGGCGCCATCGACAATCTCAGCGACATCCTTGAGCCGTAGGGGCGCGCCATTGTTGTAGGCCAGGATCAGGTTGGCGTACTCCGCCGGGGTGCGCAGCTGGTCGTTGGCATCGAGCATCGACACCCGGGTCGGGCCGTCGAAGTTGCCCTTGGGCTGGTTGACGTTGGAAGCGCCTATAAGGGTCCGCACATCTTCCAGGTTCAGGCCATTGGCCGCCAACGCATCGACGTTGACCTTGATCCGCACCGCCTGACGCTGGCCGCCAGCAATGCTGACCATGCCCACACCACTGATTTGCGCGAGCTTCTGTGCCACGCGAGTGTCGACCAGGTCATTGAGCTTGGGCAGCGGCATGGTTTTGGACGAGATGGCCAGGGTCAGCACCGGGGTGTCGGCCGGGTTGACCTTGTTGTACACCGGTGGTGCCGGCAGGTCGCTGGGCAGGAGGTTGCTGGCGGCGTTGATCGCGGCCTGCACCTGTTGCTCGGCGACGTCCATGTTCATGTCGAGGTTGAAGCGCAGGGTCAGCACCGAAGCACCGCCGGAGCTGGTCGAGGCCATTTGCTCCAGGCCCGGCATCTGCCCGAACTGACGTTCCAGTGGCGCGGTTACCGCGCTGGTCATCACCTGCGGACTGGCGCCGGGGTACAGGGTCATGACCCGGATGGTCGGGTAATCCACCTGCGGCAACGCCGACACCGGCAGCAGCTTGTAGGCGATCAGGCCGGCCAGGACGATGGCCAGCATGCTCAGCGTGGTGGCGACCGGCCGCAGGATGAACAGGCGCGAGAGGTTCATGCGCCCGCCTTGCCTGCTGCTTTAACCGGCTGTTGCGGAAGCTGCGGCGCACCGCTTTGCGCCGAGCCTTTGGCGTCCTGGCCCTGCAGGTGCTGACCAGGCGTGGTCGGCACTTGCGAGCTGTCTTCGACCACCTCGACCTTGGTGCCTTCGCGCAGGCGATCGGTGCCTTCCAGCACCAGGCGGTCGCCAGCGGCCAGGCCTTCAAGGATGACGCTGTTGTCGCCGTCGCTGGCGCCGACCTTGAGCTTGCGCACGTTCACGGTGTTCTCGGCGTTGACCACATAGGCGAAGGTACCGTCGTTGCCGAACTGGATCGCCGCTGCCGGAGCCATGACCACCTGCTTGAGGGTGTCGGCCAGCAGGCGCACGTTGACGAACTGATTGGGGAATAGCGCCAGGTCCTTGTTCTCGAAGCGGCCTTTGAACTTCAGGGTGCCGGTGGTGGTGTCGATCTGGTTGTCGATGCTGCCTAGCACGCCGGTGGACTGCAGCTTGCTGTCACTGCGGTCCCAGGCCTCGACCGGCAGGCTGGCGCCGCTGCGATAGCGCTCCAGCACCGTGCTCAGCTCGGTTTCCGGCAGGGTGAAGGCGACGTTGATCGGCTCGGTCTGGGTAATGACCACCAGCGCGGTGGCATCGTTGGCTGCCACCAGGTTGCCCAGGTCGAGCTGGCGCAGGCCCACCCGGCCGTTGATTGGCGAGCGGATCTGGGTGAAATCGAGGTTCAGGCGGGCGTCATTGACCTGCGCCTGGTTGGTCTTGACCAGCCCCTGGAACTGCGCCACCTGCGCTTCGGCGGTATCGAGGGTTTGCTTGGCGATGCTGTCTTCGGCGTACAGGCCTTTATAACGGGCCACGTCGACCTGGGCATTTTTCAGCTGCGCCTGGTTCTGGGCCAGGGTGCCTTCGGCCTGCTGCAGGGCGATGCGGTAGGAACGCGGGTCGATCTCGGCGAGCAGATCGCCGGCCTTGACCTGCTGGCCTTCCTTGAAGTGGATTTTCACCAGCTCGCCCGCCACGCGGCTGCGCACGTTCACGGTATTGGTCGCAGTGACCGTGCCCAGTGCCTTGTAGTACAGCGGGAAGTCGCCCACACGTACCGGTTCGACACGGACCGGCACCGGGTCGGTGGAGCCGCCGAAGCCCGGCCGGCCGCCCATGCCCATGCCCTTGCCACCGCGCCCGCCGCCGGCTTCTTGATGCACAGGCGCCGCTGCGGGCCACAGCCACCAGGCGAGGGCCGCCACCAGCAGCAGGATCAGCAGGCCGACGAGCCAGCGACGGGGGGAACGGGAATTGGACGCTTGCATGGGTTGAACGAACCTTGTTCGGAATGACGACTTGGGAGGGTGAACGATAAGCACTGGCATCGTTTTAGCAAAGGCCCTTTACCAGAGGTTTACCTTTGCCTGACGTTGCCAAAACGCGGAATTTTAAATGAAAACGGCCCGGAACGTGTTCCGGGCCGTTACAGGGTTTTGCTTGGAGTGGAGATGGGCCTGAAGGTTTCCGTTGCCTTTGCTGGCCCTATCGCCGGCAAGCCAGCTCCCACAAGCACATCACAGGCATTGAGAACAGCCTTGTACCTGTGGGAGCTGGCTTGCCGGCGATAGGGCCGGTACAGGCTACAAATGCCTGCCCTGCCCCCCCCCCCCGCAACCCTTACTTCAGTACAGCCAGTGCCGCATCGTAGTTCGGCTCGTCAGCAATTTCGCCAACCAGCTCGCTGTGCAGCACCTTGTCGTTTTCATCCAGCACCACCACGGCGCGGGCGGCCAGGCCGGCCAGCGGGCCGTCGGCGATGGCAACGCCGTAGTTTTCGAGGAACTCGCGGCCACGCAGGGTCGACAGGTTCTTCACGTTTTCCAGGCCTTCGGCGCCGCAGAAGCGTGCCTGGGCGAACGGCAGGTCAGCCGAGATGCACAGCACCACGGTGTTGGCCACGTCGTTGGCCTGGGCGTTGAACTTGCGCACCGAGGTGGCGCAGGTCGGGGTGTCGACGCTTGGGAAGATGTTCAGCACCTTGCGCTTGCCGGCGAAGTCTTTCAGCGACTTGTCAGCCAGGCCTTCACCTACCAGGGAGAAAGCCGGAGCCTGGGCGCCGGCCTGTGGCAGGTTGCCGTTGACCTGGACCGGGTTGCCTTTGAGAGTCACTTGAGCCATGACGAAATCCTTATGCGAGGTTTGAAAAGGACACTGAGTTAAGCATGAAGGCGACCGGGTGCCTATGGGGGCAAGTGAAATTGTTCTAATCACAGACGAATTTTTGTGGACAAAATGCCGATACCTGCCGTGACGGCCAGTTGCCGAGCCCATCCCGACCTCCCACTCCGAGCCTGCTACAAAGTTGGTTTCTTGATTGATATGAGCTGCACAATACTACCCTCATAATGGCTGCATGGCTTGAGCTAGAGCGCTTTACGATAAAGTTGAGCCACCCCTGACAAGTATCAGGGTAAAAAAGCCTACAACTTTATCGGACGTTTCGCCACCAAGTTAATCTTGTACATCTTCCAACCCGATCTACCCTTCTTGCGAATGGTTTTCAAAACTCGGCCAACCCTCAGAGACGAAGTTTCCGCTCATGCACTGGCGAACCAGGCGGTACGAATGATGGAAATTTGCGGGCCGACGCTTCGGGCAGTTGAGTGCACTGATTTACTGGATGACGAACGCTATTTCTTGCATTTCCAATCGGCGGGGTTAGTAGCATGAACCGCCCACCGGATTCGCTCCGGCGCCATCTGTGCTCGACGTTGCTGATTCTGTTGTGTCTGTTAGGTGTATTTCCGCTGGATGTGATCCTCCCATCATTCCCTGCGCTCTCAGATGAGTTTCGGGTCGACTCAAAGCAGATAGCGTACTCCGTGAGCTTTTTTGCTATTGGCGTTGCCATGGCGCAACTAGTGATCGGCCCATTGTCGGATAGCATCGGGCGCAAGCGTTTGCTGCTCGCCGGGTTGGGAGTAGCCATTGCTGGGGCGCTCGGTTGCATATTTTCAACCACCTATGAAACGTTCATGGCGTTTCGTTTAATGCAGGCCCTGGGTTGCGGCAGCCTCGTGCTCGGCCAGGCGCTTGTGCAGGATCTGTATAGGGGTAAACAACGCAATGCCATGCGAATCCTGTTAACCAGCGCAAGTGGGTTATTCATCTCTCTGTCACCGCTGGCAGGTGCCTTTCTCCAGCAGCTCTTTGGCTGGGAGGCAAGCTTCACAGTATTCGTGGGCATCGCTGCGATCGTTTCACTTTTGTCGTATGTGCTGCTTCAGGACGCACCTGGGCTGCACCACCGGGCGTCAGGCTTCTCCAGTTATCTGATGATGCTGCGCGACACGCCCTATCTCGCCTATTCCATGCAGTCCAGCCTCGCCTTTGCCTGCCATTTTTCCTTTATCGTCATAGCGCCATTGCTGCTGATGGGCAGGCTGGAGCTGACGACCTATCAATTCTCCATTGTATTTATCGGCTATGGGTTGGCCTATATCGCTGGCGGAGTAGCTGCAACTTATTTGAACCATCGCGTAAGCCCGCAGGCTCAAATAAAAGCGGGTTTCCTGCTGATAAGTGCTGCGGGCGCCACCCTTTTGATATGGGAGCAGCTAGCAGGGTTGTCTGTGGTGGGTGTTCTGCTACCGATGATTGTCTGTACCACCGGGACAACCCTGGTGCGCCCGGCTGCGACGACCCAGGCCCTGGCACGCTATTCGCGCCAGGCAGGTGCGGCAGCCTCGCTCAACACGACACTGCTGTTCGCTTGGGCGGGTTTGACTGGCAGCGTGGTCGCAAGCTTCGAAAGTACACTTCCGGTAGGCCTGGGACTGCTGTTCGTGGTGGCCAGCCTCTGTGGATGGTGGCTGCTTGCGTGCACCAAGGACGATGAAATGCAACGCTGCTGAAACCTTGGTCAGGCTTAAAAAAATGCCCGGGTGGCGATAGCCGACCCGGGCAGCCTTTACTGCAAGCAGCGAATCAGCTCAGCAGGCCGTAGACCACCGAGGTCAGCGCAACCAGGCCGATCACCACGACGAACACATTGGAGGCCGCGCCGCTGTACTTGCGCATGGACGGTACCCGGCGAATCGCGTACATCGGCATCAGGAACAGCAGCACCGCCAGGATCGGGCCGCCCAGCGACTCGATCATGCCGAGGATGCTCGGGTTCAGGGTGGCGACGATCCAGCACACCACCAGCATCAGCCCGGCAACCACGCGGTCGAGTGCCTTGGCACCTGGGCGCGCGCCGGTCTTGGCAATGATGCCCTTCAGGCCTTCGCTGGCACCGATGTAGTGGCCGAGGAACGACTTGGCGATGGCCACGAAGGCGATCAGCGGCGCAGCGAAGGCGATGGCGGGGTTGCTGAAGTGGTTGGCCAGGTACGACAGGATCGACAGGTTCTGAGCCTTGGCCTCGGCCAGCTGGGCGCTGCTCAGGGTCAGCACGCAGCTGAACACGAAGAACAGCACCATCACCACCATCAGCAGGTGGGCACGGCGCAGGATCTGGCCGCTGCGCTCATCGGCGTGCTCGCCGTAGCGGCGCTTCTGGTCAACCGCGAAGGCCGAGATGATCGGCGAGTGGTTGAACGAGAACACCATCACCGGGATGGCCAACCACAGGGTGTGCAGGAAGGCCGAAGGCGGCGGTACCTGGGTGGCGCTGTCGAGGATGCCGCCGGTCCAGTGCGGGACCAGGTACAGGCCGAGCAGCGCCAGGGCGACGATGAACGGGTACACCAGCAGGCTCATGACCTTGACCGTGGCCTGCTCGCCACAGCGCACGATGGCCAGCAGGCCGAGGATCAGCACGAACGACAAAATGGCCCGTGGTGGCGGCGCCATGTGCAGCTGGTGTTCCATGAAGCTGGAAACAGTATTGGTCAGTGCCACGCTATAGATAAGCAGGATGGGGAAGATGGCGAAGAAGTACAGCACGGTGATCGACGCACCGGCGCTGATGCCGAAGTGCTCCTTGACCACCTCGGTGATGTCGCCGCCGTTGCGCCCCGACAGCACGAAACGAGTCAGCCCGCGGTGGGCGTAGTAGGTCATCGGGAAGGCCAGCACGGCCAGGATCAGCAGCGGCCAGAAGCCGCCGAGGCCGGCGTTGATCGGCAGGAACAGAGTCCCGGCGCCGATGGCTGTGCCGAACAGGCCCAGCATCCAGGTGGTGTCTTGACGCGCCCAGCTGCCGAGGGTGGCGGGGGTCGATTCTGCAAAGCGTTGTTCAACGCTTGGGGCCTGCTCATTCATCCGGGTGAAGCTCCACTCGCAAGACTGCAACAGGCTGAGAATGGCGAAATAGACGATTCGCCCAACTCAACCGGGAAAGAGGGGCGCGATTGTGCACGCAAAGGTTGCACTTGCGAAGCCCTTTTCCGAGGAGCGGTTGCACTTGTCTTTACAAGCAGGTTGTAGCAAGGGCTGCTTTGCAGCCCGATTGCCGCCACGCCGGCTCCCAGCCATGCGCTGTACCAGTGGGAGCCTGCTTGCCGGCGCTCGGGCCGCAAAGCGGCCCCGTGCGGTGTTACTTCTGGACGGCAGCGAACGCTTCGGCAACCCGTTGCAGGTTGGCGGGGCGCAGGCCGGACATGCAAACCCGGCCGCTGTCGATCAGGTACACGCCGAACTCGTCACGCAGGCGGCGTACCTGCTCGACGCTGAAGCCGGTGTAGCTGAACATGCCGCGCTGGCGGAGGAAGAACTGGAAGTCCTGGCCTGGCAGCAGCACGGCCAGGGCATCGACCAGCGCCTGGCGCATGTCGAGGATGCGCTTGCGCATCACTTCGACTTCGGCAGCCCACTGGGCATTCAGGCCGGCATCGCCGAGCACGCCGGCCACCAGCTGGGCACCGAAGTTGGGCGGGCTGGAGTAGTTGCGGCGCACGGTGGCCTTGAGCTGGCCCAGCACGCTCAGGGTGGTGTCGGCGTCATCGCACACCACCGACAGGCCCCCTACCCGCTCGCCATACAGCGAGAAGATTTTCGAGAACGAGTTGCTGACCAGGCACGGCACGCCGGCACGCGCCATTTCACGGATGGCGTAGGCGTCTTCCACCAGGCCTTCGGCGAAGCCCTGGTAGGCGATATCGAGGAACGGAATCAGTTTCTGGGCCTTGACCACCTCGACCACTTGTTGCCACTGGTTTTGCGTAAGGTCGGCCCCGGTGGGGTTGTGGCAGCATGGGTGCAGCAGGACCACGCTGTTGGCCGGCAGGTTGCGCAGGGTGGCCAGCATGCCGTCGAAGTCCACGCCACGGGTGGCCTGGTCGAAGTACGGGTAGGTGTTCACCTTGAAACCGGCGCCCTCGAAGATGGCGCGGTGGTTGTCCCAGGTCGGGTTGCTGACCCAGACTTCGGACTGCGGGAAGTAGCGCTTGAGGAAGTCGGCGCCGACTTTCAGCGCGCCGGAACCGCCAACCGTCTGAACGGTGGCTACGCGCTTGCCGGTCACGGCGGGGTGATCGGCCCCGAACAGCAGCGCCTGGATGGCCTGGCGGTAGCTGGCCAGGCCTTCCATCGGCAGGTAAAGCGAGGCTTCGTGGTCCTGGCCGGCCATGCGTTTTTCCACCGCATCCACCGCTGCCAGTTGCGGCACTACACCGGCCTCATCGTAATACAGGCCGATGCTCAGGTTGACCTTGTCGGCGCGCGGGTCGGCCTTGAAGGTTTCCATCAACGATAGGATCGGGTCGCCGGCATAGGCATCGACATGTTTGAACACAGCGTGCAGCTCCTTGGATCAGGACAGTTCGAAAAGGCAGACCTGAGCATACCCGGAGTGCAGGCTCAGGAACATCCACTAATGTGCAAGGTTGTCTATGCAACATTGCATGGCTGGGGATTTGTGCTGGCGGTGATGTCCCTGTCGCCAGCAAGCCAGCGCCCACAGGTACTTCACAACGCTCAGGGTTAGCGGTGTATCTGTGGGAGCTGGCTTGCCGGCGAAAGGGCCGGATCAGCCAAGCAACTCTCTCAGGCTTTGCAACTCCTGCTCGGTCACTGCCACCCCCTCCTCCTCGGCCACCTCGCGCTCGCGGTAACGTCGCTCACCCGGCATGCGCGTCAGCCCAGCGTGCTTCATCTGCTCCACCAGTTCGCGACTGCGCTGGGCGAAGCGCTCGCCCTCGGTCTTGCTCGGGTCGATCACGATGATCACCTGCCCGGTCCACGGCGTTTTCGCCCCCGGGTGCCCCGACCAGTCGAATTCCCACGAGAAATTCCCGCCGGTCAGCGCCGCCGCCAGCAACTCGACCATCATCGACAGCGCCGAACCCTTGTGCCCGCCGAATGGCAGCAAGGCGCCACCTTCGAGGATCGCCTTGGGTTCGGTAGTCGGCTCGCCACTGGCATCCACGCCCATGCCCTCGGGCAATTGCTGCCCGGCACGCGCGGCAATCTGCACGTCGCCGTGGGCCATGGCGCTGGTGGCCATGTCGAAGACGATCGGGTCGTGTTCGGCGCAAGGCGCGGCAAAGGCGATGGGGTTGGTCCCGAACAGGGGCTGGCGCGCGCCATGCGGCACCACGCAGGTCATGCTGTTGACCACGCTCAGGGCCACCAGGCCCTCGTCAGCGAATGGCTCCACATCCGGCCATAGCGCGGCAAAGTGGTGCGAGTTGTGAATCGCCAGCACGGCGATACCGGCGGTGCGCGCCTTGGCCACCAACAACTCACGGGCCGCTGCAAGCGCAGGCTGGGCGAAGCCCCCCGCCGCATCGACGCTGACATAACCGGGCGCCACATCACTGACCTCCGGCGTGGCCTGGCCGTCGACCCAGCCGCTGGCCAGGGTCGAAACATAGCCCGGCATGCGGAACACCCCATGGCTGTGCGCGCCATCGCGCTGGGCGCTGGCGCAGTTGTGGGCCAGCACACGGGCCACCCTCTCGCTGCAGCCATGACGCTGGAAAATGGCCTGCAACAGGTCCTGCAACTCGGTAAAAGGCACACGCACGTCGGTGCCAGTGGAAGGTGCGGACATCTGAAGCTCCTTGTTGGTATTGGAATGGCTACAGCGTTGCAACGACAAAAACTTTCCTGCATGTGACAGCTATCTGTCAAATGTTGACTTGATGACAGAAAACATTCATTTTCTGTCGCAAGCCTCACCCCTGGAGCCGCAGCATGAGCCAACCGATCAAGCAACGCCTGGAAAACAGCCTGGAAGGGGCCGCTGCCTCGGGCCGCAAGATCGCCACCTACATGCTCGCCAACCTGCACGAACTGCCGTTCCAGACCTCGGCCAGCATCGCTGCCAAGCTGGGCGTCAGCGAATCCAGCGTCGGGCGCTTCTGCCGCTCCTTGGGTTATGCCCACCTCAAGGCACTTAAGCAAGACCTGCAGAACGACCTGGGCGATGGCCCCTGGCTGGTGGGTGACCGTTTGCAGGATTACCGCCACAACCAGGACGCCAGCGACAACGCCGGCAGCCTGGAACTGGAAATCGCCGCACTGATGCGTGTGCACGAGTACCGCCAGAGCCCGGCGTGGCACAGCGTAGCGCAACGCCTGGCGGCCAAGCCGCGGGTGTTCGTCGCCGGTTTCCAGACCGAGCGCGGCATCGCCATGTGCATGAGCCACCTGCTGCAATACCTGCGCGATGGCGTGCAACTGGTAGACATCAGCGCCGGGCACTTCGGCGAAGTGCTGCTGGGCCGTGCCGAAGACAGCGCCCTGGTGGTGTTCGAGGCGCGCCGTTATTCCCGCCACGCCCTGCTGCTGTGCCAGAAGGCGCGCGCGGCCGGCATCGCGGTCACGCTGGTGACCGACACTTTCTGTGACTGGGCCGATGCCAACGCCGACGAGGTGTTCCGCATCCCCACGGAGTTCAACCTGTTCTGGGAATCCACCTCGACAATGCTGTCGTGGGTGCACCTGATGGTCAACGAGGTCTGCAAGAAGCTCGGACCTGATGTTGAAAAACGCTTGGAAGCGACTGCCGCTCTACATAACGAATTCGTCGGCTACACCTCGTGGCCGCCGAGCAAACAACAATAGCAAGAGTGCAATGAGGTGCGAGATGAACAAGACCATGGCCTTGGTGGGTGCGTGCGCCCTGCTGCTGACCGGTGCCGCCAGTGCCGAAACCCTGCGCTTCGCCACCGAGGGTGCCTACCCGCCCTTCAACTATGTAGACGCCGATAACAAGCTGCATGGCTTCGATATCGACATCACCCATGCCCTGTGCGAACAGATGAAAGTCGAGTGCACGCTGGTGGCCCAGGATTGGGAAGGCATTATCCCCGCCCTGATGGCGCGCAAGTATGACGCCGTCGTCGCGTCGATGATCAACACCGAGGAGCGACGCAAGAAAATTGCCTTCACCGACCACTACTACCGCACTCCGCTCACTGTCGCGGTAGCCAAGGACAGCAAGATCGACAGCGCCCAGACCGACTTCGTCGGTTACACAGTCGGTGCCCAGTCGTCGTCCACCCAGGCTATCTACGCCGAGGACGTGTACGGCAAGGCCGGTGCCGATGTGAAGCTGTACCCGACCATGGACGAAGCCAACGCCGACCTGGCCGCCGGGCGCCTGGACGGGGTGATTGCCGACAAGTTCCCGCTGCACGAGTGGATGACCAAAAACGGTGGGGATTGCTGCAAGATCCTCGGAGACGTTGCCGATACCAAGGCCGATGCCGCCATTGCCGTGCGCAAGGATGACGAGGCCCTGCGCCAGCGCCTGAACACCGCGCTGCAACAGCTGGTGGCCAACGGCACCTACCAGAAGATCGCCAGCAAGTACTTTGCTTTCGATATCTACAACTGATCTCAGAGCCCGTCTCGCCTGATCGGGCCCCATCGCCGGCAAGCCAGCTCCCACAGGACCGCACAAGGCCTGAGGGATGCGCAGCCCCTTGTGGGAGCTGGCTTGCCGGCGATGAGGCCGGTCAGGTCAACACAAGGTGTTCGTCATGCTCGATCAATTGTCCTTGCTGTCCTTCGCCAGCGGAGGCTGGGGCCAGGCGCTGCTGGCCGGCGCGCTGGTCACCGTTTCCCTGGCCCTGGCCTGCCTGCCCATCGGCCTGCCGCTGGGCCTGGTGGTAGCCTTGGCGGCGCGCTCGCGCAAGCGCCTGCCCCGGGCTTGGGCCACGACCTTTTCCACAGTATTCCGCGGCCTGCCCGAGCTGCTGACACTGCTGATCATCTATTACGGCTGCCAGATCGCGGCGCAGAAAATCCTTGCGGCCATGGGCTACGAGGGAGAGTTCCTGATCAACACCTTCCTGGCTGCGATGATTGCCTTCAGCCTGGTGTTTGCCGCATTTTCCAGCGAGATCTGGCTGGCAGCCTTCAAGACCTTGCCCAAAGGCCAACTCGAGGCCTGCTCGGCGCTGGGCCTGAGCAAGCGCACCGGCTTCTTCAAGGTGGTACTGCCGCAACTCACCCGCATCGCCCTGCCCGGTTTGTCCAACAACTGGCTGTCGCTGCTCAAGGATACTTCGCTGGTGTCGACCATCTCGCTGGTCGACCTGATGCGCCAGACCAACCTGGCGGTCAGCGTGACCAAGGAGCCGATGTTCTTCTATGGCGTCGCCTGTCTGGGCTACCTGCTGTTCGCGGCGCTGTCCGGGCGGGTGTTCGCCTTCATCGAACGACGCAGTAACCGCCACCTGCAAGGAGCACGGGCATGAGCCTCGATCAACTGCTGGCACTGGTTGTCGACCCTGATTTGCTGGAGCGCTACGGGCCGCGCTTTATCGATGGCCTGCTGGTCACCGCCAAGCTGGTGGCCATTTCCTTCAGCCTGGGCGCCTTGCTGGGCTTGCTGCTGGCCCTGGCGCGGATGTCGCGCAGCCAGCTGCTGCAGCGCATGGCCGCAGGCTACGTGTACTTCTTCCGCGGTTCGCCGTTGCTGGCCCAGTTGTTCCTGCTTTACTACGGCCTGGGCTCGTTCAAGGGCTTCTGGCAGGACGTAGGCCTGTGGTGGTTCTTCCGCGAGGCGTGGTTCTGCACCTTGCTGGCGTTCACCCTGAACACGGCGGCATACCAGGCAGAGATCTTCCGCGGCAGCCTGATGGCGGTCGCACCCGGCCAGCACGAAGCGGCGCGGGCACTGAACCTGAAGCGCTCGACCACCTTCTTCAAGGTGATCCTGCCGCAATCGCTGCTGGTGGCCATCGGCCCGCTGGGCAACGAGCTGATCCTGATGATCAAGGCCAGCGCAATCGCCTCGCTGGTGACCATCTACGACCTGATGGGCGTGACCAAACTGGCCTTCTCGCGCAGTTTCGACTTCCAGATCTACCTGTGGGCTGCCGTGCTCTACCTGGTGATCGTCGAGGTGGTGCGCCGCTTGCTGAAACACCTGGAAGGCCGCCTGGGCCGCCACCTGAACTGACCGAAGGATACGTTCCATGCATTGCCAGACCCTTGTCCTCGGCGCCGGCATCGTCGGCGTCAGCACCGCCCTGCATCTGCAGGCCCGCGGGCGCCAGGTGATCCTGATCGACCGCGACGAACCGGGCAGCGGCACCAGCCACGGCAATGCCGGGCTGATCGAGCGCTCCAGCGTCATCCCCTATGCCTTCCCTCGGCAACTGGGCGCGCTGCTGCGCTACGGCCTGAACCGCCAGCCTGATGTGCGCTACAGCCTGGCGCACCTGCCCAAGGTGGCGCCGTGGCTGTGGCGTTACTGGCGCCAGTCGGCGCCTGGGCGCCTGGCCAGCGCCGCCGCCGACATGCTGCCGCTGGTGCAGCGCTGCGTCGAAGAACATGACGCGCTGATTGCCGCCGCCGGCCTGGAAGGGCTGGTGCAGGCCAAAGGCTGGATCGAGGTATTCCGCGAGCCGGCGCTGTTCGAGCAGGCCAAGGCCGATGCCAAAGGGTTGAGCCGTTACGGCCTGCAATTCGAGATCCTCGAATGCGGCCAGCTGCAGGCCCGTGAGCACCAGCTGGACGCCACCGTGGTGGGCGGTATTCACTGGCTCGACCCGAAGACCGTGAACAACCCCGGCGCCCTCACCCGCGGCTACGCGGCGCTGTTCATGCAGCGCGGCGGGCAGTTCCTGCATGGCGATGCGCGCAGCCTGCGCCAGGCCAACGGCCAGTGGCGCGTGGACAGCCGCCGCGGCCCGATCACGGCCGACGAAGTGGTGGCTTGCCTGGGGCCGCAGTCGGCCGATCTGTTCAGCGGGCTGGGCTACCAGATCCCGCTGGCGATCAAGCGCGGCTACCACATGCACTACGGCACCCGCGACGGCGCGCAGCTGGAGCATTCCATCTGCGACACCCAGGGCGGCTACGTACTGGCGCCAATGGCGCGCGGCGTGCGCCTGACCACCGGCATCGAATTCGACGCCAGCAGCGCCCCGGGCAACCAGATCCAGCTGGGCCGCTGCGAAGCCCTGGCGCGCAAGCTGTTCCCGGCCCTGGGTGAGCGCCTCGACGACAGCCCCTGGCTGGGTCGTCGCCCGTGCCTGCCCGACATGCGCCCGGTGATCGGCCCGGCGTCGCGCCACCCGGGGCTGTGGTTCAACTTCGGCCACGCTCACCACGGCCTCACCCTGGGCCCGGTGAGCGGCAGGCTGGTGGCAGAGCTGGTCACCGGCGAGCGCCCCTTCACCGACCCCGCGCCTTACAGCGCGACCCGTTTCGACTGAACCCACGCGGGAGAACAACAAGATGACCGCACCACTGAGCCTTGCCAGCATTGCCCCTGAACCCGACCCGCGCCCGGTGCTTATCCGCATCGAAGGCCTGAACAAGCACTACGGCGCGTTTCACGTGCTGCGCGACATCGACCTGCAGGTGCGCGAAGGCGAACGCATCGTGCTGTGCGGGCCGTCCGGCTCGGGCAAGTCGACCCTGATCCGCTGTATCAACCGCCTTGAAATCGCCCAGCAGGGCAGCATCCACGTCGACGGTACCGACCTTGCCGCCACCACCCGCGCTGCTGCCCAGGTGCGCAGTGAAATTGGCATGGTGTTCCAGCACTTCAACCTGTTCCCGCACATGAGCGTGCTCGACAACTGCCTGCTGGCCCCCACCAGCGTGCGCGGCCTGTCGCGCAAGGAGGCCGAAGAGCGGGCGCGCATGTACCTGAGCAAGGTCGGCATCGAGAGCCAGGCGCACAAATACCCCAGCCAGTTGTCTGGCGGCCAGCAGCAGCGCGTGGCGATTGCCCGGGCGCTGTGCATGAAGCCGCGGATCATGCTGTTCGACGAGCCCACCTCGGCGCTGGACCCGGAAATGGTCGCCGAGGTGCTGGATGTGCTGGTGCAGCTGGCAGGTACCGGCATGACCATGTTGTGCGTGACCCATGAAATGGGCTTTGCCCGGCAGGTGGCCGAGCGGGTGCTGTTCCTGGAGGGCGGGCAGATCCTCGAGGACAGCCCGCCGCAGGTGTTCTTCAACCAGCCACGTACCGAGCGGGCCAAGGGGTTCCTGGCGCAGATTCTGCACTGAGCAAATTGAGTTGGCCCTGTCGCCGGCAAGCCAGCTCCCACGGGTACTGCACCGGGTTTGAAAGCTGCAGATACCCTGTGGGAGCTGGCTTGCCGGCGAGAGGCCCAGTAGCACAACCACAGAACCACCTTCATTGCAGCGCTGCAAAGACCCAACTGCATCGTTAAATATTATTGACCTCCACCCCCGGCAAACCCACGCCGGCACAGGCCCGCATCGGTTTCAGCCCCCAAAAACCGGTGCATTCCCCGCGTTAAAGCCCTCTGCTGTCGTTTGACATATCGAACGGCTCTGGCAAGCTACAGACAAGCCCCGACCGGAATCGTCGCCTCTGACGAGCCGGCAGTGCTCGGGGCTTCAGGCAGCACTCAAGGCCCCGGGCCGTGCGCCTGCACAACAACGACAGGTCGAACCTGTCCCAAGGTGACATATGTCCAACAGCAACATTGGCAACAAGCAACCTTCCCTGCGCAAACCCGTCGTCCTGATGACCATGGGCAGCCAAGAGCGCAAAGGCCATGACTACCAGGTCATGACCCACAAATACATCACCCCGCTGGTCGAGTTTTCAGATTGCGTCCCGGTACTTGTGCCCACCTGCTGCGGCACCGAAGACCTCGAGACTTATCTGGACATGGCCGACGGCGTGTACCTGACCGGCGCTGGCAGCAACATCGACCCAGCCCTGTACGGCCAGGAAAACCAGACCCCGGGCAAGGGCCAGGACCAGAACCGCGACCTGTTCGACATCCCGCTGGTCAAGGCGGCGCTCAAGCGCGGCCTGCCTATCTTCGGCATCTGCCGTGGCATGCAGGAAATCAACGTGGCTCTGGGCGGCGACATCTACCAGAAGGTCTATGCCGAGCCTGGTTTCAACGACCATCGGGAAAACCCCGAAGACCCGGTCGAGGTGCAGTACGCCCAGGTGCACAGCGTGAAGGTCCAGCCGGGCAGCTGGTTGCGCGATACCCTGGGTACCGACGAGATTCGCGTCAACTCGCTGCATGGTCAGGGCCTGCGCACGCTTGGCAGCGGCCTCGAAGCCATCGCCCACGCCGAAGATGGCCTGGTCGAGGCCATTCATGGCCCGAGCATCTCGCCATTCCTGTTCGCCGTGCAATGGCACCCGGAGTGGCAAGCGGCGAAGAACCCTGATTCGATCAAGATGTTCCAGGCGTTCGGCGATGCTTGCCGCGCCCAGGTACGCAAGGCGCAGATCAAGCGCCAGCACGCTGCCTGACCTTCAGTTTCCTCTGCTTTGATCGCGGGGCGGCGCAAGGCCGCCCTCGCTTCCCCGGTCACCCTCTGCTGGTCCCAGAACACTTCCCGTGGATGCGGGCGGCGGGCTTGTGCTTGTCTCCGCGATCGTTTTTTGCCTTTCCTCCAAGAGATACGATGACTGCCAAGTGGTAGTCTTCAGATTTTCTGCGCCTGTGAGATCGAGCGCCGTGCGGGCGGCGCGCGATATCTGCACCAACACAAACCCTAAACCGATCACCTGTGCGCCCTGGCAAAAATTTCCTGCGAGGGGGCTAGTCATCGAACAGGTTGTACGATAACTTACCTCTAACGCAGCACAACACCCATCACCCAAGCGCCACAGGATGCCAACAACAATGAATCCCCAAGAACTCAAATCCATCCTCTCCCACGGCCTGCTGTCTTTCCCGGTCACCGACTTCAACGCCCAGGGCGACTTCCACCAGGCTGGCTACATCAAGCGCCTGGAATGGCTGGCCCCGTATGGCGCCAGCGCCCTGTTCGCTGCCGGTGGCACCGGTGAGTTCTTCTCCCTGGCCGCCAGCGAATACAGCCAGGTGATCAAGACCGCCGTGGATACCTGCGCCACTTCGGTACCTATCCTCGCCGGCGTCGGTGGTTCTACCCGCCAGGCCATCGAATACGCCCAGGAAGCCGAACGCCTGGGTGCCAAGGGCCTGCTGCTGCTGCCGCACTACCTGACCGAAGCCAGCCAGGACGGCGTTGCCGCCCACGTCGAAGCCGTGTGCAAATCGGTAAACATCGGTGTGGTGGTGTACAACCGCAACGTCTGCCGCCTGAACGCCGACCTGCTGGAAAAACTGGCCGAGCGCTGCCCTAACCTGATCGGCTACAAGGACGGCCTGGGTGATATCGAGCTGATGGTGTCGATCCGTCGCCGCCTGGGCGACCGCTTCAGCTACCTGGGTGGCCTGCCGACCGCCGAAGTGTATGCTGCCGCCTACAAGGCATTGGGCGTACCGGTGTATTCCTCGGCCGTGTTCAACTTCGTGCCGAAAACCGCCATGGACTTCTACAACGCCATCGCCCGCGACGACCACGCCGCCGTTGGCAAGCTGATCGATGACTTCTTCCTGCCGTACCTGGATATCCGCAACCGCAAGGCCGGTTACGCCGTGAGTATCGTCAAGGCCGGTGCCAAAATCGCCGGTTACGACGCAGGCCCGGTGCGCACGCCGCTGACCGACCTGACCGTCGAAGAGTACGAAATGCTCGCCGCGCTGATGGACAAGATGGGCCCGCAATAAGCGACCCTGCGGCCTGCCCTTGCCGCATCCGGAGTGGGAAAAGCCCACTCCGGTTACAATTCGTGAGCCCGCACAAAAATAACTAGTGGGAGTATTGCCAGCATGCAAGCGACTAAGAAGACGCATGTGCGCTACCTGATCCTGTTCATGCTGTTCCTGGTGACCACGATCAACTATGCCGACCGCGCTACCATCGCCATCGCAGGCTCCAGCCTGCAGAAAGACCTCGGCATTGACGCCGTAACCCTCGGTTATGTTTTTTCCGCCTTTGGATGGGCTTACGTGGCTGGCCAGATTCCTGGTGGCTGGCTGCTCGATCGCTTCGGCTCCAAGAACGTCTACGCCTTCAGCATTTTCACCTGGTCGCTGTTCACCCTGCTGCAGGGTTTTGTCGGCGGCCTGCCGGTTGCCTGGGCAGTGGTCACCCTGTTCACCCTGCGCTTTCTGGTCGGCTTCGCCGAAGCCCCGTCGTTTCCGGGCAACGCCCGCATCGTCGCGGCCTGGTTCCCGACCCAGGAACGCGGCACCGCCTCGGCGATCTTCAACTCGGCGCAATACTTCGCTACCGCGTTGTTCGCACCGATCATGGGCTGGATCGTGTTCAGCTTCGGCTGGGAGCACGTGTTCGTGGTCATGGGCGCGCTAGGTATCGTGTTCTCGATGGTGTGGCTGAAGACCATCTACAACCCACGCCAGCACCCCCGCATCAGCCCGGCCGAGCTTGCACACATCGAGCAGAACGGCGGCCTGGTGGACATGGACCAGAAGCGCGGTAACGCTGGCCCGAAATGGGGCTATATCAAGCAGCTGCTGACCAGCCGCATGCTGCTGGGCGTGTACCTGGGCCAGTATTGCATCAACGCCATCACCTACTTCTTCCTCACCTGGTTCCCGGTGTACCTGGTGCAGGAGCGTGGCATGACCATCCTCAAGGCCGGCTTCATCGCCTCGCTGCCGGCGGTATGCGGCTTTATCGGCGGTGTACTGGGTGGGGTGATCTCGGACTGGCTGCTGCGCCGTGGCAACTCGCTGACCTTCTCGCGCAAACTGCCGATCGTGTGTGGCCTGCTGCTGTCGACCACCATGGTGTTCTGCAATTATGTCGACGCCGAGTGGATGGTGGTCGGTTTCATGACCCTGGCCTTCTTTGGCAAAGGCATCGGCGCGCTGGGCTGGGCGGTGGTGGCCGACACCTCGCCCAAGCAGATTGCCGGGCTGTCGGGCGGCCTGTTCAACACCTTCGGCAACATCGCCTCGATCACCACGCCCATCGTCATTGGCTACATCATCAGCGCCACCGGCTCGTTCAAATGGGCGCTGGTCTATGTGGGCGCCAATGCCTTGGTGGCGGTATTCAGCTACCTGGTGATCGTCGGCCCGATCAAGCGTATCGAACTGCGCGACGATGCCCCCAAGCCACAGGCTGAGCCTGGCGCCAATGGCGAACTGGCCAGCTCGCGTCACTGAGTGAACACGCCCGCGCCGGACACCGGTGCGGGCGGCTGTACAAAAAGCCTGAGAACCTGACACGTAGGGCCAAAACATGCAGTTGATCGAACATTCCGACTCGCCCCGCTACGTCCGCCTGCACGACGACGACAATGTCGTGGTAGTGGTCAACGACGGCGGCCTGGGCGAAGGTGCCCGCTTTGCCGACGGCCTGACCCTGGTCGAAGGCGTACCGCAGAGCCACAAGGTGGCCGCCGTGGCTATCGCCAAAGGCGAGCCGGTACGCCGTTACGGGCAAATCATCGGCTACGCACTGGAAGACCTGCGCCAAGGCAGCTGGGTACAGGAAAGCCAACTGGCCATGCCTGCCGCGCCAGCGCTGGACAGCCTGCCGCGCTGCGATGCTGTGCCGCAACCGCTGCCGCCGCTCGAAGGTTTCACCTTCGAAGGCTACCGCAATGCCGATGGCACCGTCGGCACCCGCAACATCCTCGGCATCACCACCACCGTGCAGTGCGTGACCGGCGTGCTGGAACATGCCGTCAAGCGCATTCGTGACGAGCTGCTGCCAAAGTACCCCAACGTCGATGATGTAGTGGCCATCACCCACAGCTATGGCTGTGGCGTAGCCATCAATGCCCGCGACGCCTATATCCCGATCCGTACCGTGCGCAACCTGGCGCGTAACCCCAACCTGGGCGGCGAGGCACTGGTCATCAGCCTGGGTTGCGAAAAGCTCCAGGCCGGCCAGGTGATGCACGACAACGACCCGTCGGTCGACCTAAGCGACCCTTGGCTGTACCGCTTGCAGGACGCCAGCCTGGGCTTCGTGGAAATGATCGAACAGATCATGGCGCTGGCCGAAACGCGCCTGAAGAAACTCGACCAACGCCGCCGCGAAACCGTGCCGGCCAGCGAGCTGATCCTGGGCATGCAGTGCGGTGGCAGCGATGCCTTCTCGGGCATTACTGCCAACCCGGCGCTGGGCTACGCATCCGACCTGCTGGTGCGCGCCGGTGCCACGGTGCTGTTCTCGGAAGTGACCGAGGTGCGTGATGCCATCTACATGCTGACCTCGCGGGCAGAAAACCAGCAGGTTGCCGATGCCCTGATACGTGAAATGGACTGGTACGACCGCTACCTGCAGCAAGGCGCCGCCGACCGCAGCGCCAATACCACACCCGGCAACAAGAAAGGCGGCCTGTCCAACATTGTCGAGAAATCCCTGGGCTCGATCGTCAAGTCGGGCAGCGGTGCCATCCAGGGCGTGCTGGGCCCGGGCGAGCGGGTTGAGCGCAAGGGCCTGATTTTCTGCGCCACCCCGGCCAGCGACTTTGTCTGCGGCACCCTGCAGCTGGCTGCCGGCATGAACCTGCACGTGTTCACCACCGGCCGCGGCACCCCGTACGGCCTGGCCATGGCCCCAGTGGTGAAGGTGTGCACCCGCAGTGAACTGGCGCAGCGCTGGCCCGACCTGATCGACATCGACGCCGGGCGTATCGCCACGGGCCGCTCGAGCATCGAGGAGCTGGGATGGCAACTGTTCCACTACTACCTGGACGTGGCCAGCGGCCGCAAGCAGACCTGGGCCGAACAGCACCGCCTGCACAACGACATCACCCTGTTCAACCCGGCGCCCATCACCTGATGGTTCGGGTTTGCCCAATTCAACATTGCAACGCCGTCCCTGTGGGAGCAAACGCCTCAAGCACGTTCTCTTCCCTCACTATTATCTACAGGAGCACCCCATGCCTGAAATCCTCGGCCACAACTTCATCGCCGGCCAGCGCAGCGCCGCTGGCTCACAGCGCCTGCAGAGCCTGGACGCCAGCAGCGGCGAGGCCCTACCCTACAGCTTTGCCCAGGCCACCGAAAGCGAAGTGGACCAGGCGGCCAACGCTGCTGCTGCCGCGTTCGCCGAGTTCCGCCAGCTGGCCCCGGCGCGCCGCGCCGAGTTCCTTGATGCCATCGCCGCCGAACTGGATGAACTGGACGACGCCTTCGTCGCCATCGTCTGCCGTGAAACCGCCCTGCCCGCCGCCCGCATCCAGGGTGAGCGTGGCCGCACCAGCGGCCAGATGCGTCTGTTCGCCCAGGTGCTGCGTCGCGGCGACTTCCTCGGTGCCCGCATCGACCTGGCTCTGCCAGAGCGCCAGCCACTGCCGCGGGTAGACCTGCGCCAGATGCGCATCGGTGTCGGGCCGGTCGCCGTGTTCGGCGCCAGCAACTTCCCGCTGGCCTTCTCCACCGCGGGCGGCGACACCGCGGCTGCACTTGCCGCCGGCTGCCCGGTGGTGTTCAAGGCGCACAGCGGCCACATGGCCACTGCCGACCTGGTCGGCTGCGCCATCGTCCGCGCCGCAGAGCGCACCGGCATGCCCAAGGGTGTGTTCAACATGGTCTTCGGTGGCGGCGTGGGCGAGTGGCTGGTCAAGCACCCGGCCATCCAGGCCGTGGGCTTCACCGGTTCGCTGAAAGGCGGCGATGCCCTGTGCCGCATGGCCGCCGAGCGCCCGCAGCCGATTCCGGTGTTCGCTGAAATGTCCAGCATCAACCCGGTGATCGTGCTACCGGGCGCCCTGGCCAAGCGCGGCGACGCCATCGCCCGTGAGCTGGCGGGTTCCGTGTGCCTTGGCGCCGGCCAGTTCTGCACCAACCCAGGCCTGGTGATCGGCCTGCAGTCGCCGCAGTACAGCCAGCTGCTGACGGACCTTGGCCAACAGCTCGGCCAGCAGGCCGGCCAGACCCTGCTCAATGCGGGCGGCCTGCGCAGCTATGCGGGCGGCCTGGAACACCTGCATGCCCATGCCGGAATCCAGCACCTGGCCGGGCAACCGCAGGAAGGCAGCCAGGCTCGCGCCCAGCTGTTCAAGGCCGACGCCCGCCTGCTGGTCGAGTCCGACCCGCTGCTGCAAGAAGAAGTGTTCGGCCCTACCACCGTGGCCGTGGAAGTGCAGGACACCGAGCAGCTGCGTGCTGCCCTGCTGGGCCTGCGCGGCCAGCTGACCGCGACCCTGATCGGCGAGCCCGAGGATTTCGAGGCCTTTGCCTGGCTGGTGCCGCTGCTGGAAGAGAAAGTCGGGCGGATACTGGTCAACGGCTACCCGACCGGTGTCGAAGTGTGTGACGCAATGGTGCACGGCGGGCCATACCCGGCCACTTCCGATGCGCGCGGTACGTCTGTGGGCACCCTGGCCATCGACCGCTTCCTGCGCCCGGTGTGCTACCAGAACTACCCGCAGGCGCTGCTGCCCGAGGCGCTGCGCGACGGCAACCCGCTGGGGCTGCGCCGGCTGGTGAATGGACAGTGGAGTGACGAGGCGGTCTGATTGATTGCCTGAAAGCACAAAGCCCTGCGCAAGGCAGGGCTTTTGTACTGGAGGTTGTGACCTATTCGCGGGCTAACCCGCGAATAGGGCCTCAAGCCCCTTGCGCCTCAGCCTCTTCATGCGCCTGGCGCAAGCGTTCGCGGCTATTGCTCAGGTGCATGCGCATCGCCATCTTGGCCCCTTCGCTGTCACGCCGGGCGATGGCTTCGTAGATCGCCTCGTGCTCGTGCATCAGCCGGCTCATGTAGTGCGCCTGGTCATCATGGGCCAGCCGCGCCGAATTCAGGCGGGTCCGCGGGATGATGCTGGTGCCCAGGTGGTTGATGATGTCGGCGAAGTAATGGTTGCCGCTGGCCTGGGCGATGCGCAGGTGGAACTGGAAGTCCGCCGACACGGCATCCGTGGCATTGGCTGCCCCCTCGTTGAGTTCATCCAGCGCCGCACGCATGCCCGCCAACGCCTCATCGCTGCGCCGCTGCGCCGCCAGGCCTGCCGACTCGATTTCCAGGGCGATGCGCAGTTCCAGCACCGCCAGCACTTCGCGCAGGGTCACCACGGTCGCCGGGTCGATACGAAAGCCCCCGGTGGATGGCGCGTCCAGCACAAAGGTGCCGATGCCGTGGCGGGTCTCCACCTGCCCGGCAGCCTGCAGCCGCGAGATCGCCTCACGCACCACGGTGCGGCTGACGCCCTCTTCGGCCATGATCTGCGATTCGGTCGGCAGCTTGTCGCCGCGCTTGAGCTGGCCGCTGCGAATACGCTCGGTCAGCACCGTGACCAGTTCCTGGGCCAGACTGCGCGGCTTGCGCCGGGTCCTTGCCTGTACCTGCTGCTCTGTCATTGCCCTGTGTTTCACCTTGAAAGACAGCGCTCATCATAGCGCAAGCAGTTGTACGATCACATACACCGGGTGCGGTATTTATTGCTCAAGCCTTGGGATCACGGTTTGGGTAACCCGGCACAAGTGCTGGCCCCGAGCCTGCACTGCGCGGTACCTTGTGCCTTCACGCTCACTTATCCATGGAAGGAAACGCAGCATGAAATCTGTCGACCGCGCTTTACTCGCCAGTGGCCTGCTGATCCCCTTGTGGCTGCTGACAGGTGTATGGCTCACGGCACGCGCGTATCCCGGCTACGACCACCTGCAACAGGCCATGAGCCAGCTCGGCGCCGCTGGCTCGCCTACCAGCAGTTGGTCGCCGCTGGTCAACAACTTCCCGCTGGCCGCGCTGTTTGCACTGTTCGCCTGGGGCCTGGCACGGCGCTGGCGTGGCTCGAAGCTTGCGCTGCTGAGCGCCGGCCTTGTGTTGCTGCATGGCGTTGGCAGCCTCGGCACCGGCTGGTTCCCCTGCGACCAGGGTTGCGCAGCCGCGCAGCCGTCCACCTCCCAGCAACTGCACAACCTGTCCGGGTTGCTGATGTTTCTCTCGCTGACCCTGGCCAGCGCCCTGTGGGCCTGGCTGGGCAATCGGCTTGCCGGCTCGCGGGCCTTGGCGTTGTTTTCCCTGGCGTGTCTGGTGCTTGCCATCGTCACTGCCGGGTTGATGGGCCAGGCGGTCGAGAGCGGCCAGCTGTTCGGCCTGTACCAGCGCCTGAACTACGCTGTGTCGGTGCTATGGGTAGCGGGCCTGGCATCGGCCAGCCTGCGCAAGCCAGCTGCCAACCCGTTGCGCCTGGCGGTCATCTGACGGCAAATTGCTGGCCCCCGACTGCCGAAAGCGAAGGCAAACTTCGTTTTTCTTCAGATGCTTAGGACAGCAACATGCGAGTACTTCTAGCAACGATGGCCGGCTGCCTGCTGGCCACGCTCGCTTCGGGCGCCCAGGCGCGGGCCCTGAGCCAGAATGATCGCCACACCTGCGGCTGGGGTGCACAGATTGCCGCCGAGGCGCAGCAGGCCAAACTTTCCGGGGTAACCCTGTATGCCACGCGCAAGAAGCTCCAGGTGCGTAAGTTTGCCAAACCCTGGATGCGTATGACCGCCTTTGGCATTACCGAGCAGACCTACAACAGCCGTTCTCGGCTGAAGCCTGCGGCGATCAAACAGACATACTATGAGCAATGCGTGCAGCATGCTGTAGCAAAAAGATAAATTGATATTTATCAATTAGTTAATAAATAAATATAAAGCTATTTAGGAGAAATAATTCACTGGCGCCAGGGCGCGCCGGCGTTGAAGCGCTCTTCAAGCCACGCCTTGAAGGCGCCCAGGGCAGCCGTTATTCAGGCGTGCGCTCGGCCGTACCAGGTAGATGCATGCCGCCACGTCCAGCTGCCAATCCGGCAGCACCCGCACCAGGCGCCCGCTGGCCAGGTCTTCGCCCATCAGCCAGTCACCGCCAGCAAGAATGCCCACGCCACGCCGAGCCGCTTGCAGCAGCGCTTCGTTATCGTTGCTGCGCAGGCTGCCGGTGACCTTCACGCTTACTTGCTGTTCACCACTCATCAGTCTCCATTCAGGAAATGAGCGCAAGCCACTGAAACCTAAACAATTGTGGTCCGTCAACTGATGCGGATTCACTGGCGCACCCTGGCGCGCCAGATAGTCGGGTGATGCGCACAGGATGCGCTGGTGATCGCACAGTTTTCTCGCCACCAGGCGATTGTCCGCCAGTTCCCCAATGCGGATGGCAGCGTCGAAACCCTCGCCGATCAGGTCGACGAAGCGGTCGGCGTACTCGGCCTCGACCATTACCTGCGGATACGTCAGCACAAAGTCGGCCACCATCGCGCTCAACCAACGCCGGCCCATGGCTGCCGGCAACGCCAGGCGCAGGCGACCACGCACGCTTGCCGCGCCTTCGGCAGCCTCCTGTTCCGCCTCGAAAATCAGATGGTGGGCCTCGCGCACCTTGGCCACCAGCCGCTCACCCTCATCGGTAAAGCGCAACTGCCGCGTGCTGCGAGGCCACGTCCACGCCTTGCCCGTGGGTCAGCTCGCGCACCTGACTGTGTTCCAGCCAGACCTCGCCTGCCGCTGGTGGTAGCACGTTCAAGTGTTCGAGCTGCATGACATCGGCCGGGCCGGTGCTGTCGAGCATGATGCGGGTAGCCATGATCGAATCCTGTTGGATGGAAGTTCGAGTCAGGCTATTGGGTCAGGCAAAATTGAACAATCAGGCGGGGTGCAGATGATTTCTGCACCCCTTGCAGCGATCGCTCAGTGCATCAGCACCCGGTCAGCACCGCAGGGCGCCGTTCGCCGGCGAAGAACAACGGGCGCAGGCGCACGCCGATCAGGTTGCCGGTATACGCCGCCACCAGCCACAGCCAGCCATGCACGCTGCCCGAGGCGATGCCGCTGAAATACGCACCGATGTTGCAGCCATAGGCCAGGCGCGAACCGTAGCCCAGCAGCAGGCCGCCGATTACCGCAGCAACCAGCGACGCAAGCGGGATCTTCAGGCTTGGGGCAAAGCGCCCGGCCAGGCCAGCCGCCAGCAAGGCACCCAGCACGATGCCCAGGTCCATGACCGTGGTGACGTCCTGCCACAGCGGCGAGGCCAGCGCCTTGGCATTGGCCGGGGCCTGCCAGAACACCCAGCTGCCGACATCCACGCCAAGGCCGTCGAGGGCTTTGGCGCCCCACAAGGCGAAGGCCGAGGTAATACCCCACGGCCGTCCGGCCAGTGCCAGGGTGGCGTAGTTGAGCAGGGCCAGCGCGATGGCACCCCACAGCAAAGGCCACGGGCCGCGCAGGAAGCGACGCAGGCCCTGGTACTTGCTGGCAACGGGTGCCTCCAGCGCGCCATGGCGGCGTTTTTCCAGCAATACGGTGGCCCAGGCTATCAACCCGAACACCGCCAGGCTGACCAGCAGCGCCGGCCCGACACCCCAGGCCTGCACAATCGAGGTTGCCGGCAACGACGGCAAGGCAAACCACCAGTCGGCGTGGTGGGTGGCAGTGACCGAACCGATGATGAAGAACAGCAAGGTCACCAGCATGCGTGCATTGCCGCCACCTACCGTGAACAACGTGCCCGACGCGCAGCCGCCGCCCAGTTGCATGCCGATGCCGAAGATGAAGGCGCCGAACACTACCGAGACCCCGGCCGGGGCCACCAGGCCGGTGACCGGGTTGCCGAACAGGCTGCCAGCCGACAGCGCCGGGAAGAACAGCAGCACCGCCACGGCCAGCATGACCATTTGCGCCCGCAGACCCGCGCCACGGCGCTCGTTGATGAACACCCGCCAGGCCGAGGTGAAGCCGAAAGCCGCGTGATACAACGTCAGGCCAAGCGCGGCGCCGACAAGTAGCAGCAACACCTGTTTGAAGCTGGCGTTGAGATTGAGAAACCAGGCACCGGCCAACAGCAGGGCCAGGGCAATTACGGGTGCGCCCAGGCGACGCGGTTCGGGTGTGGCGGTTGCGGAAAGACCCATCGGTGTACTCGGATAACAGTGAAACGGGTGGGGAGTATAACGCCTGTGGCGGCCTCGGTCGTTGCAGGACCGCGCGCAGCCGAGGTATTTGATAAGCTGATCAAGCCAGCCAGAACTGACCAAGGCCATTCACCCTATGGATGAACTGCGCAAGATCGACCTCAACCTGCTGCTCGCCCTGCACGCGCTGCTCAGCGAAAAGCATGTGACCCGCGCCGCCCTGCGCCTGCATCGCAGCCAACCGGCGGTAAGCCACGCCCTGGCACAGTTGCGCAAACATTTCGACGACCCTTTGCTGGTGCGTCAGAATGGCCGCATGGTACTCACCGCCCGTGCACAGTCCCTGGCCACACCGCTGCAGGACGCTCTGGGCAACCTCAACGGCCTGCTGGCCACCCCGCAGTTCGAACCCGCCAAGGCCCAGCGCCGTTTCAGGCTGTCGCTTTCGGACTACTCCTCGCGCATCATCCTGCCACCCCTGCTGCGCCACCTGCGCCAGGTTGCCCCAGGGGTGGACCTGGCCATCAGCCAGGCGAGCCGCGACAGCATGCTGGCCCAGTTGCTCGACGGTGAACTGGACCTGGCATTGGGGCTGTTCCCCGACCTGCCGCAGGACATCACCGTCCAACCCCTGTTTGCCGACAGCTTCATCAGTGTCGCCGATCGCCAGGTGTTGCCCGACCGCGGCGGCCTGGCCCTGGATGACTGGCTGGCGCGACCGCATGTGTTGATGGCCATGCGCCCGGATGCCTTCGATGAGATCGAGCGCGCGCTCGCAGCCCAAGGCCTGCGCCGACGTATCGCCCTGGCCTTGCCGCACTGGAGCGCAGCGGTCGAGGTACTGGCCGGTACCGACCTGATCCTGACCGTGGCCAGCCGTGCAGTGGGCTCACTGCGCCAGCACCCGACGTTGCGCAGGTTCGAGCCTCCACTGGCGATACCCGCATTCGACTACCAACAGGCCTGGCACCGCAGGAAGGACAGCGACCCAGGCCACCGCTGGTTACGCGAAACGGTATGGGCGTGCAGCCAGCCGGGCCGCTAGTCAGCCGTCAGACTGTTTTACAACCGGGGCGGTAGTCACCTTTGAATCCGCAGCCCACGTGCCCTGCACTAGCAGCACTCCGCACAGGATCAACCCCACCCCCGCCAGCCTGGCCACGCTCAGCGGCTTGCCGCCCAGCCCCATCATCCCGAAATGGTCGGCGACAACTGCCGTGATGATCTGCCCGGCAACCACCAACACCAGAAACCCCGCCGCCCCCAGCTTGGGGGTAAGCGCCGCAGCGCCGGCCACGTACAGTGCGCCCAGTACACCACCCACCCATAACCACCAAGGGCCTTGCAGGGCTTTGCCCAGGTCGGGCGCCGGCACCCGCAGCACCAGCAACGCGGCAATCACCACCACTGAGCTCACCGTCAGCGAGGTGAACGCGCCCCACAACCAGTGCCCCAACGCCCGGCCGACAGCGGCATTGCCCGCCGCCTGGAACGGCAGCACCGCCCCCGCCACTAAGGCCATGGCCACTGGCAACACCAGCAGTATCATCGGTTTGCTCAGCACGATCGTTCTCCATCTGTCTACGCATGACCCACATGATGGTTCGGTCAGCCCCGATGATGGAAATCAAAGACATGCACGCCCATTATTCGTAGCATGCATGCACCGCACGACCACATGGAGGTGGCTGAAATGAATGAACGTACAACCTTGATCGACCTTGGCCAGTTGCCCACGCGCAACCTGGCCGAATGCCTGGCAGTGAACCAGGCGGTCCTGGTCAACGCATTGGCAAGCCAACTGCCCGGCTCCTTGGCACAACAGTTGGCGGAGTGTGCCGAAGCCGCCCAGGCGATGGGCCTTTCGAAAAAAATCGCAGCGATCGGGCTGGCGCTCGGTCAGTGGCTGGAACAGGCACCGCCATCCGTTGCCGAAGCCGTCTTCGAGCACTGCAGTGCGCACCTGTCCGATACGGTGCGCAGTTGGGCGGCCTTCGCCCAGGCGTACCTGTCGCGCGACCTGGACCTTGAAGCAGCCTTCCTGGCCCAGCTGCGCTTTGCGCGCGATGAGCATTTCGGCGTCCGCGAATGGGCCTGGATCGCCCTGCGCCCGCGCTTGACCCACAACCTGGACAGTGCGCTGGTGCTGCTCGCCCGGCATGCCAGCGACAGCAACCCGCTGGTACGTCGCTTCTGCATCGAGGTGCTGCGCCCGCGCGGCGTCTGGTGTGAGCACATTGCCGAGCTCAAGCAAACGCCGGAAGCAGCCGAGCCACTGCTGGTACCGAACCTCGCCGAAACAGAGAAATATGCGCAGGACTCGGTCGCCAACTGGCTCAACGATGCCAGCAAGACCCGGCCCGATTGGTTGATTCAGCTATTTGAACGATACCCGCCGTCATGCAAGGCATCACGGCGGATCCACCTGCGGGCAACCCGAAGCCTGCCCAAATGATTGTCAGCGCGAGGTTTCTATACGCAGTACCTCCGTGTAGATCGCATCGACCGTCTGCCCGACCTTGAGATTCTTCATTCGCGCTTGCAGGTCAGGGTTTTCTACCTTGACCACCTGCAGCTTGCCCTCGGGTGGCAACAGGCTTACCTCATGCTGTTTCAGGTCGATCTTCTTGATCTGCGAGGTGACCCTGACCTGGCGGAACGCTTCGCCGCCCGGGTTGGGGTTCGCCGCCGTGGCCCGGATGGTGCCGGACTCCTCGCTGGCCTTCGGCGCCCCGCCCACTTGTGTATTCAGTACATAGGCCACCGCCCGGGTGACGTAGATGTCGACCTGGTCCCCGACTTTGAGGTTGGGCAGCGCCTTGGCTTTTTCGGTGAGCTGGAAGGTCACATCTTTCTTGTCATCCGGGCCCTTCACTGTGACCTGGCGGTTGGCCATATCAATGGCCGTGACCTGCGTGGTGACATGGCTTTCGAGCGCCTCGCTGGCAATGGGGATATCGGCAGCCTGCGCCGTGAAGCTGGCAGCAGAGGCCAGCGTGGCGAGGGCAACAGCACGAGCAACTGAGCGAATAGGGTTCATAGGCCTGCTTCCATGTGATCAAGACCGAACGGGTGGGTGAACTGTGTATGCGCTGACAAGCATAGCCATTCCCTGCCGCTGTGCCGGAACCCGCCCTTGCGACCCATTTTGTCTGCTGGTCTCTGTGGGAGCGGGTTCACCCGCGAACACCGGCTAAGTCGGTGTTCGCGGGTGAACCCGCTCCCACCCGAGGATGCGCCATCCTCGGTAAGTACGTTGAAGCAGCCGCCTGGTAGTTCTCAGCGGTTACGCGTCACCCGCCACACCGTGTTCGCCAGGTCGTCGGCAATGATCAACGCCCCGCGCGGATCCACCGTCACCCCCACCGGCCGTCCACGGGTCTTGCCATCTTCACCCCTGAATCCCGTGGCGAAGTCGATGGGTTCCCCCGCCGGCTTGCCGTCGCTGAAAGGCACGAAAATCACCTTGTAGCCCACCGGATTGGGCCGGTTCCAGCTGCCGTGCTCGCCCACGAACACGCCATTGGCGAAGCGCTCACCCATGGCCGGGATCGAAAAATCGACGCCGAGCGCTGCGACATGCGAACCGAGGCTGTAGTCCGGCTTGGTGGCCGAAGCGACCTTGTCAGGGTTTTGCGGGCGTACCCGGTCGTCGACATTCTGCCCCCAGTAACTGTAGGGCCAGCCGTAGAACGCCCCCTCCTTGACCGAGGTGAGGTAGTCCGGCACAAGGTCCGGTCCCAGCTCGTCGCGTTCGTTGACCACCGCCCACAGTTGCCCGGTCTGCGGCTGCATGGCCAGCGCCGTCGGGTTGCGCAGGCCGGTCGCGTAAGGCCGGTGCGCGCCGGTTTCGGCATCTACCTGCCAGACCATCGCCCGGTCGATCTCCACCTCCAGGCCACGCTCGGTGATGTTGCTGTTGGAACCGATGCCCACGTACAGATAGCGGCCATCCGGGCTCGCAGTCAGCGACTTGGTCCAGTGGTGGTTGATCTCGGCCGGCAGGTCGGTGACCTTGGTCGGCGGGCCACCGGCTGTGGTCTGGCCGTCCTGGTAGTCGAAACGCACCAGCGCATCCTGGTTGGCCACGTACAGCTTGCCGTTGGCAAACGCCAGGCCATACGGCGCGTTGAGGTTGTCCGCGAACACGGTCTGCACCTCGTAGGTGCCATCACCGTCGGCGTCGCGCAGCAGCGTCAGGCGGTTGCCACCTTTGACCTGGGTGTTGCCCTTGGCCTTGATCTGGCTGGCGATCACATCCTTGGGCTTGAGCTTGGCCGCGCTGCCACCCCTGCCCTCGGCCACCAGAATGTCGCCGTTTGGCAGCACCAGGCTCTGGCGCGGAATCTTCAGGCCGGTGGCAATGGCCGTGACGCTGAAGCCCTCTGGCACGGTGGGTTTCTGTTCACCCCAGGCGACCGGTTCGGCAATCTTCATGCTCGGCAGCAGACCGCGCTGCGGGTCAGGCAGTTTCGGGTCTGGGCCACGGGCCTGGGTCGGCTCGCCATCCCCGCCACACGCGCTCAGCAGCAGCGCCACGCTTAACAGGCTCAATGCATGCAAAGGCTTCATGCCGCACCTCCCGAACGCAAGTTGCTCAGGCCGGTCCAGGCAGCTACCACTGCAAGCACCGTCACGATCACCGACAACACCAGCCCCGATGGCATCACCGCCCAGGCGTCCTTGGCATGCTCGAAGGCATTGATCAGCCCGAGTACCCAGGTCACCAGCAGCAGCAGGAAGTACAGCGTCGGCCGCCCGCCCTTGCGCTCGGCGCGGACCAGGTTGGCCAGCGCGAACAACAGGGTCAGGCCACAGAACACCAGGCCACCGGCTATCAGCCAGGCAGCGAAGTTGCTCCACTGAATCTGGTAACTGTTGAAGTAGGCGATGTCGCTCAGTAGCGCGCCTAGAAACAAGGGCACACTGCCAGCCAGCAACAGTGCATGCAGTGGGCTGGGCGTGCAGCGGTACAGCGCTTGGTCAGATGCGGTCACGGTGCCTCCTTTTCATTCAGTGACCCGGGCTGATGGCTGTGCACCATCAGGTGAGCGCAGGATGCGCCTAGCAAGGGAGCCCCTTGACGACGCGATAGTTCACCGCTTCGCTTGAAATGAAATATTCTGTCAGGCATTCCATGCCCAGCGCAGAAGAGGACCCCATGAGCAGAACACAGATCCATCCGGTCGGATGCTGGGCGCTGACCGCGCTGCTCGCCCTCAGCCTGGCGCTCACCGCCGGCTGTTCCAGTAAAGCCGGCAAGGCGCGCTACGCGACGCCTGCCACAGGCTCCAATTGCTTCGCCAAAGCCGTACCGACAACTGGCGAAGGCGGCCTGGCGTGGGGCGACACCCTGAGCATTGCCCGGCACAAATCCATGAACAATTGCATGCGCTATGCCAGCCGGTCGGGAGGTACGCCCAGGACTTGCCAGGTGGTGATGGCCAAGTGCAAAAACTGAGTATGTAGGCTATTTGCTGTCAGATAATTCCTACAACTTACAGCACAACTTCTCCCGCACAGTATCGCGCAAACAAAAACACAAACATACCTCAATAAAATCTTACACTTTCAGCCTCGACCAAAACGCAGGAATGGAGGCATTGTCTTTTACACGCAAGTAATCAGCTTGCGCCAGCATCCAAAGCGAAAGTTGCACCCCGCAGATAATTCAAGCAAAGAAGCTCACACCATCTCAAATACCTGAGCCTTGGTTTGAAAAGGCTTCGCCATGAATAAGGAACTTGCATGAATAATGCCTCCGTCAGCAGTGCCACCTCCGGCCCTGCCTGCAGTGCACGCGTGCCGATCCTGCCGGTGCGCTATGCCATCGTGCCGCGTACCGGCGCTACCCCTGCCTGCCGCTACGCCGACGCAGGCTTCAACCTGGAACAAGGCTTTACCCCCCTGCAGCACTCCGCCTACACCCTGCGTGCCCTGCGCCCTGGCTACATCTACATGTTCATGCAAGGCCCCCAGGGCGAAAAGCTGGTCATTCATGAATACGACGGCGAAGGCCACTACAAGGAACTGCACTACCGGGGCCTGGAGGACTATCACCTGCGTCATCGCTACCAGGCCAGCCGGACCGTGGGCTGGGTGTGGGCCGATACCTGCCCGGACACCGCCAAGGAAGTGTGGATCGGCTACAGCCCGCATTTGTGGACCAACGCCACGACCGCGCGCATCACCGGTTCAGCCGCCTTGCGCAAACGGCATATGCGCCAGCTGGACATGGCCGAGCTGGTGGCCAGCAACCAGTCCCCGTCCAGCCAGCCCCATGTGTTGCCGGTCAGCGCCCTGCAAACCTGGGTCGAAGATTTCAAGCCAGCCAGCCGGCGCATGCCGCTGACCTGGAGCAGCCATCCGTTCACCGACACGCTGCCCATCGGCAACCTCACCGCCATGGCGCGGCACTACCCGAGTACCCAGCCGAAAGTCCCGGTGGTGGTGGCCCTCGCCGATGCCGAAGGCATGGCCCTGGACCTGGGCCTGTCGGTGTCGGCCTACCAGCATCAACTGCGTGACCTGATGCCCGCCGAGCAGCTGGAACATACCCGCCCAGCGCAAGGCCCCGAGCATGAACGGGTGCCGGCGTGCTACCGGCTGGATGCCGAACAGCTGAGCCGACAAAGCCGCGATTTCCACCATCGCAACCTGGTGGGCATGCTGCTGAACAAGACGCTGGAAAGCCTGTACCCGGCCGATGCACCGTCACCGGAGCTGGCCGCCTTCAGGATCAACACGGAACGCCGCGGCCCCGAGCTTGCTCCGGCAGCGGCACGCTTCGAGGCCCTCACCCACCAGGACTATTCCCCCGGCGGCGCACGCCTGGCACAGCGCATCGATACCGCCAAATACCTGCGCTTTCTCGCTGAACGCGATGCGCTGGAAGAGCGGCTTGCAAGTCTGCGCAAGCTGGCCTTGCAAGCCAGCAACGATCACGACGTCTGGCTGGCCACGGCGGAGGCCGCTGCTGTCAATAATCCCTACAGCCTTGCTGCGGCGCTGGCCTGCTACGACCGTGACGAACGCCTCTCCGCCCGCGGCCTGGAAATATCTCTGGCGCTGATAATCAATCCAATGGGTCAGCCAACACCCGGTACCGAAGACCAGGATCGACGCTTCAAACGCCTGGAACAGTGGCTGGATCAGCACGACAGCCCGCTGTACACAGCCCTGGCACCGTTCAACCCGTTCAAGGACAAGGCCGACTCGATCGGCAGTCTGTTCGGCGCCAGCGACAATGTGGTCGAGGGCCTGGCCGGTCGTTTCCCGGCCATGGCCGACATCACCGACCTCACCGCCCAGTCGGTCAATGCCGTGGTGCTCAAGCGCTTGCGTGGAAAGACAAGGTGGGATGCCAGTCATGGCCTGCGTCAGCAAGTGCTGCTGGCAGCACGTGAAGGCAATGCCGAGAAAGCGCTGGGGCTATTGGCAGCCCGGTATCGGATCACCGAGCAGGCCGTTCGGGAAAATCCGTTCAGTCAGGAAGTGGAGAAATACCTCAAGAACGGGATGGCGCAAGTTGAAGAAATGAAGCAACTGCGTATCTCGGGAAGCCGAATGGTGTCAATTGAACTGACCACTACCGCGCGGGTGAAGCCTAACTTTGTCGGGTTGCTTGTTTCTGGCGGCGGAGGCGGTTTGAACGCGGGGATGCTGTGGTTCAACGTGCTGTCGCTGAAGACGGCCTATAACAGCCTGCAGAAGAGCGATGCCCCGGAATACACCATGGGGTTTGCTTCATCCATTTTCGGCGTGATCGGTGCAGCGGCGGCAACATTGGTCAGCGTAAGGGCAGCGCAAAGAGTTGTAATCTCGAGGCTTAGCCCAATGGCGCCAGGCATTGCCTTCGGCAAGGGAATCATCACGCTACTCAATAGTCACCTGTTCGCGAGAGCATCAGGCTACCCGGCGATAATACTGGGCCTTCTATCTGACTTTACCAAGGGATGGCGCCAATCACAAAACGGTAATTCAGTTACCGGTCTATATAATATTACCGGCGGCGCGGTAAGTGCCATAGGCTCCGCCCTCATATTAGAGGGGAGCCTTGCCATCGCTGGTCCGACATTTTTTATACCTTTCGCAGGCTGGGCCGCAGCGGGTGTAGTGTTGATGGGAGCCTCTCTTATGGCAGGAGGGCTATATCTCTATTCCAAGGCGCATGAACGCTTACACAGCCCGATAGAGTTATGGGCGAGCAGATGTATTTTTGGAACCAGACAAAGCGATGGCGAAATCCGCCCTGACTTGACTCTAGACTTTGAGCAAAAACTTCCTCGCTTCGATAACATAATTATGGAAATCGAATCATGGCATTCTGAGACATATGCTCCATTAGCACTTTCGCTGGATCACTCTACACAATTAGGTCTAGAAGGGCTTACCACAGACCTTAGCGTAAACAGCCAATGGCCTACCCCGGACTGGGCAACAATTATACACAGTCAAGTATCACAGGCCACGCCCACAATAGAATTCACCATATTGCTGCCAAACTTCATGCTCGAACAAAGCGAATGGTCAGGAGCGTTGGAGTCCAGCGATCGTGATGGACATACAACAACGATTACCACGCTACCAATATGCTATATAACACCAGCTGGCTTAGTACTCCATTACAAGACCCAAAAAAAAGCAACCAAAAGCGCAAGACTAACAATCAACTATCATCTAAATCATGGATTAGCCACACGATTAAAGCTAAATACCCAATTCTGTATCGAGAGGTGACGCATGGCAACCATATGGTTATTCAACCCCCATCAAAAAAACGACATAGAACCTAAAATCTCAGACCAGCTAGTTGATTCCACCAGCTTCTTCCTGCGCTTGAGAAATCCATGGGTTACTGACTCAGTATTTATGGGGAAAATGTACACGGCAATGTGCCTAGCTACTGCAATATTTGTGTACACTCTTCTTTTAGATGACACAACCAACTATGAGCTAGAGGGCGCCTACGCATTTCTGGTAGCGCAGATTATAGTACCTTTTATTTTTACACCTTTCCTAGCCTATAGAATAATCTATATAAAAAAGCTTTCTGACATCTACCTGAATAGGACAACACAAAAAATCTATTATAAACGCTTCGGAAAACTATTCACTTTTGATTGGAACAACATCAGGGGAGGCCGATTCAAACGCACTGAATTCGGTGGATCATCCTTTACCACCAGCTACGCCTTAGCCTTCGCCCCTCGCCGAGAAGATGGCAGCCTGCACCAGAAAGACTGCCTGTGGGTCGACAGTAACTCGCCCACCGAATCCGACATTCAGTACGTCGCCGAAGTCTGGGAATACCTTCGCCACTTCATGGACCACGGCCCGGACAAACTTCCCCCGCCAGGCGAACCCAACTGGTGGCACAAGCCCCTGCACGCGATCTGCCTGACCCCGGCGGAAGCCTGGCGCCACTATGCCCCATGGCGAACCGGCGAGCCGGGAGAAATGCAGGGCAAAAAGAACTGGCAATTGCCATTCTGGGCCGTTCTGTTCCCTTACAACCTCACAGTCGCCATTGCCTGGTACTTCGTCTGCAAGCTCTTCAATGTCCGCGCAGCGGCGCCACCCGCTGAGGCTTTTGAAAGCGCGCCTGCTAACGCTCTCGAGTGACCACCACCTCGAGATACTCACTCGGCACCACCAGCGACGATGGGCCACCCACATTGTTTGCATTCAACAATTCAGCCAGATCACGCTCCAACGCCTTGGCCGCCTCCGGCTCCAAAGCGGCGAACGCCTTGTGCACCGGCCCGTACCATGTCCGGAAAACCTCGATGAAGTGCGCTGCCGAGCGGTAGCGGAAATTGAAGTGCTGGCGGCTGACGTTCAATTCGCCATGCGCGCCCTCGAACATCACGCGCAGCTGGGCCTCATCGCCCCAGCGCGAAGGCGGCAAAGCCCCGGCGGGCGGTGGTACATGCCGGCCAAGGGTCTTGAACATCTGGCCTACGAAGCCTTGCGGGGTCCAGTTGGCCAGGCCGATGCGACCACCGGGCCGGCACACCCGCGCCAGCTCGCGCGCGGCTTGGGTCTGGTCGGGGGCGAACATCACACCGAAGGTGGACAGCACTGCATCGAAACTGCCATCGGCGAATGGCAAGGCTTCGGCATCGGCGGCCTGGAACACCACGTTCAAGTGCTCGGCCCGCGCCCGTTCTTCGCCGCGCTTGAGCAGTTCGGGCACGTAGTCGGTGGAGGTAACGCGACAGCCGCGCCGGGCAGCGGCCAGGGTGGCGTTGCCGTTGCCGGCGGCAACGTCCAGCACCTGCTCGTCCCAGCGTAGGTCACAGGCCTCGGCCAGGCGTTCGCCAACCAGCTGCAGAGTGGTGCCGATTACCGCGTAATCACCACTTGCCCAAGCGGCTTGTTGGCGGGTTTTCAGGGCATTGTTGTCCAAAGGGGTGCTCATGGTCTGCGCCTTCTTGTTGTGCGCGGCCGAGGTCCTTCTGGCGGTGTATGCGCCGGTGGATCAAAAGGATGGGTGCAGAAAGCTACGCCTTTGGCAGGCGAAGCGGCAAGACGAAATAGGGATAGGGACAAGATCGAGGCGTTATATGAGGTATGCCCGGCCCTTCATATGACTTGGCATTGATTGTTGGCGGTGATATCGGATTCGCCGGCAAGCCCGCTCCACAGGGACCACATGATCCCTGTAGGAGCGGCTGGATGCAGCTGCGGTCAGGCCATTTTGGCCCTGGCGGCGTGCAGTTTCTTGTAGCTTTCGATCAGGCGCAGATGGCGGTCAAGGCCTTCGAGCTTCAGGCTGGTAGGGGTGAGGCCGTGGAAGCGCACGCTGCCGTCCACCGATCCCAGCACAGCGTCCATGCGCGGGTTGCCGAACATGCGGCGGAAGTTGACCTCGTAGTCGGCCATTTCCAGCTCGTCGTCCAGTTGCACTTCCAGCACCACGTTCAGGGCCTGGTAGAACAGGCCGCGCTCGACGGTATTGTCGTTGAACTGCAGGAACGCCTCGACCAGTTCCTTGGCCTCTTCAAAACGCTGCACCGCCAGGCAGATCAGCAGCTTCAGCTCAAGAATGGTCAACTGCCCCCACACCGTGTTTTCGTCGAACTCCACGCCGATCAGCGTGGTGATGGTGGTGTAGTCATCGACGTCACAGTTGTCCAGGCGCTTGAGCAGCAGCTTCAGCGAGCGGCTATCGAGGCTATGCAGGTTGAGGATGTCGGCACGGAACGACAGGGCGCGATTGGTGTTGTCCCAGATCAGGTCCTCGACCGGGTAGATTTCCGAATAACCAGGCACCAGAATGCGGCACGCGGTGGCGCCAAGGTTGTCATACACCGCCATGTACACTTCCTTGTCCAGCGCTTCGAGGATACCAAACAGGGTGGCGGCTTCCTGGAGGTTGGAATCCTCACCGTGGCCGGAGAAGTCCCACTCCACGAACTCGAAGTCGGCCTTGGCACTGAAGAAGCGCCACGACACCACACCGCTGGAATCGATGAAGTGCTCGACGAAGTTGTTCGGCTCGGTCAGCGCGTGGCTTTCGAAGGTGGGCTGCGGCAGGTCGTTCAGGCCCTCGAAGCTGCGGCCCTGCAGCAGTTCGGTAAGGCTGCGCTCCAGCGCCACTTCAAGGCTAGGGTGGGCGCCGAACGAGGCGAACACGCCGCCGGTACGCGGGTTCATCAGGGTCACGCACATGACCGGGAACTCACCGCCCAGCGAGGCATCTTTCACCAGCACCGGGAACCCCTGCTCTTCCAGCCCCTGGATACCGGCGACGATGGCCGGGTACTTGGCCAGCACCTCCTGCGGTACGTCCGGCAGGCACAGCTCGCCTTCAAGGATTTCGCGTTTGACCGCGCGCTCGAAGATTTCCGACAAGCACTGCACCTGCGCCTCGGCCAGGGTGTTGCCGGCGCTCATGCCGTTGCTGAGGAACAGGTTTTCGATAAGGTTGGACGGGAAGTACACCACCTGCTGGTCGGACTGGCGCACGAACGGCAGCGAGCAGATGCCGCGCGCCTTGTTGCCCGAGTTGGTGTCGTACAGGTGCGAGCCACGCAGCTCGCCATCCGGGTTATAGACCTCGAGGCAGTGCGCATCGAGGATTTCGGCCGGCAGCGCATCGCGTGGGCCAGGCATGAACCACTGCTCGTTCGGGTAATGCACGAACGACGCGTTGGCCAGGTCTTCGCCCCAGAACTGGTCGTTGTAGAAGAAGTTGCAGTTCAGGCGCTCGATGAATTCGCCCAACGCCGAGGCCAGCGCGGCCTCCTTGGTCGAGCCTTTGCCGTTGGTGAAGCACATCGGCGACTGCGCATCGCGTACATGCAGCGACCACACGTTAGGCACGATATTGCGCCACGAAGCGATCTCGATCTTCATGCCCAGCCCGGCGAGAATGGCGGACATGTTGGCGATGGTCTGCTCCAGCGGCAGGTCCTTGCCGGGAATGTAGGTGCTGGTGTCCGACACCGGCATCAGCAGCCCCTGGGCATCGGCATCGAGGTTGTCGACCACTTCGATGACGAATTCCGGGCCGGTCTGCACCACCTTCTTGACCGTGCAGCGGTCGATGGAGCGCAGGATGCCCTGGCGGTCCTTCTCGGAAATGTCCTCGGGCAGCTCCACCTGGATCTTGAAAATCTGGTTGTAGCGGTTTTCCGGGTCGACGATGTTGTTCTGCGACAGGCGGATGTTTTCGGTGGGGATGTCGCGGGTCTGGCAGTACAGCTTGACGAAGTAAGCCGCGCACAAGGCCGAGGACGCCAGGAAGTAGTCGAACGGGCCTGGGGCCGAACCATCGCCCTTGTAACGGATCGGCTGGTCGGCGATCACCGTGAAGTCGTCGAACTTGGCTTCTAGACGGAGATTGTCGAGAAAATTGACCTTGATTTCCATGCGGGTTTACCGTGATTTAAGCGTGCAAAACGAAATTGGCCGGCATTATCCGGGTTTTCACGCAGGAAGTCCTCCCCGCATCTGAACGCAGCGCGGCCGCAGGCTTGCGCATTTCACCGGATTGCTTGCCCGATCCTCTGCCGCCGCCCGGTCAAGGGACGCGCGGTCGTAGAGGTGTGCTAGCGTTTCTGCACTGGAGAACAACGTATTCCCCAGGCAAAAAACACAGCGACAGCAACCGTGAATGGCAGGTGAACCATGGAACTACGCATCAACCAGAAGACCTACCAGGTCGAGGCGGACGCCGACACGCCCTTGTTGTGGGTAATTCGCGATGACCTGGGCCTGACCGGCACCAAGTATGGCTGCGGCCTGGCCCAGTGCGGCGCCTGCTCGGTGCTGGTGGACGGCAATGTGGTGCGCGCCTGCGTTACCCCGGTGGCCGGAGTGGTCGGGCGCGAGGTCACCACCATCGAAGCGATCGAGGCCGATGCGGTCGGCAAGCGCGTGGTCGCCGCCTGGGTCGAGCACCAGGTGGCCCAGTGCGGCTACTGCCAGTCTGGCCAGGTGATGGCGGCCACGGCGCTGCTCAAGCACACCCCCAAACCCAGTGACGCGCAGATCGAAGCGGCGATGGTCAACCTGTGCCGCTGCGGCACCTATAACGCTATCCATGCCGCCGTGCATGACCTGGCTCAGGGGGAAACAGCCTGATGAACACCCCAGCCGATACCCCCGCCGAACTGCTCAAACTGCAGCTTGGCGAAACAGTCAATCTGTCACGCCGGCGCTTTATCGCCGGCACTGCGGTCGGCGCCTTGGTACTTGGCTTCGGCCTGCCCATGGGCACGGCCCGGGTGCAAGCGGCGACCACAGCAAGCGCGCAACGCGGCACCCAGGTGCCGGCGTTTCTGGAGATCCGCCCGGACGGTACGGTGCGCCTGCTCAGCCCGTTCATGGAAGGCGGCCAGGGGCCTTTTACCGCCATGGCGCAGATCGTCGGCGAAGAGCTGGATGTCGACCCTGCCAACTTCGTGGTGGACAGCGCGCCACCCGGCGAAGCCTATGTGGTGATGGAAAACGGCATGCGTATTACCGGTGGCAGCATGTCGGTGCGCATGAGCTACCCGACCATGCGCCGCCTGGGCGCTTTGGCCCGTGCCATGCTGCTGCAGGCAGGCGCCGAACAGCTCGGCGTCCCGGTCGAACAGCTGTCCACCACGCCGGGTAACGTAGTACATACCACGACTGGCCGCTCAATTCCCTACGGTGAGCTGGCCGGGCGCGCGATGGACCTGCCGGTGCCTGATCCGAGCACGGTCAAGTTGCGCGACCCCAGCCAGTTTCGCTGGATCGGTAAACCCGTGCGCCGCCTGGATGCCTATGACAAGTCAACCGGCAAGGCCCAGTACTGCATCGACATGAAAGTCGACGGCATGCTGCATGCCGCCGTGCAGCACGCACCCCGTCTGGGCATGACCGTGGGCAGCCTGCGCAATGAGGATCAGGTCAAGGCCATGAAAGGTGTGCATTCACTGCATCAGCTGCCAGGCGCCGTCGCCGTGGTCGCCGAGCGCTGGTGGCACGCCAAGCGCGCGGTGGAAGCGGTCCAGGTAGACTGGAAAGAGCCGGCGGCGGACACCAAGGTGCGGCCGATGCCCGCGGACTTTTCCAGCGACGGCTGGCGCGAGCACCTGGCCACCGTGCAGGGGCCGGCCCGCGACGAGGAGAACGAAGGCGATATCGCCGGCGCACTGGGGAATGCCAAGACCAGCATCGAAGCCAGCTACCATAACCAGTACCTGAACCACGCCCAGCTGGAGCCACCCTCTGCCCTCGCCCGCTACAACCCCGACGGCACCCTGGAGGTCTGGCTGCCCAACCAGGCACCGGACATGTTCCGTGACGACATTGCGAAGCGTACGGGCCTGGACCCTGAACAGATCCTCCTCCACTCGCCGCTGCTGGGCGGTTTCTTTGGCCGCCACTTCCTGTACGACTCGGCCAACCCCTACCCCCAGGCCATCGCCCTGGCCAAGGCAGTCGGCCGGCCAGTGAAGCTTATCTGGAGCCGCGAAGAGGAGTTTCTGCGCGATGTGCTGCGGCCCGTTGCTGTGGTGAAATTCCGCGCTGGGCTGGACGCCGAGGGCTGGCCGGTTGCGCTGGAGGCGGTGAGTGCCACTGAAGGCCCCACCGAGGCCATCGCCGGCAAGCAAGGCGACAAAGTCGACCCAACCGCGCTTGAAGGGCTATCGGGCAAGGCCTACGCCATTGCCAACAAGCGCATTGCCCAGATCTACGTCAAAGGCCCGGCCATGCTGGGTTACTGGCGCTCGGTCGGCAATTCGCTGAACGACTTCTTCTATGAAAGCTTTCTCGACGAACTGGCCGACAAGGGCGGCAAGGACCCGTTCGAACTGCGCCGCCACCTGCTACGCGACAACCCGCGCCTGACCAACCTGCTGAACGCGGTCGCCGAATTGTCCGGTGGCTGGAAACGCGGCCCGTTCACCGCCGAAGATGGCAGCAAGCGCGCGCGGGGCGTGGCCATGGCCTCACCGTTCGGCTCGGAGGCCGCGGTGATTGCCGAGGTGTCGATCGACAACGGCCAGGTCAAGGTGCACGACATCTGGCAGGCCATCGACCCGGGCAGCATCGTCAACCCGGCGATCATCGAGCACCAGGTCAACGGCGCAGTCGCCCTGGGCCTATCGCAGACGTTGCTGGAGGAAGCGGTGTACGTGGACGGCAAACCGCGCGCGCGCAACTACGACCTGTACCCGATCCTGCCACCCTCGCGCATGGCCCGGGTGCATGTACGTATTGTCGAAAGCGGCGCGAAGATGGGTGGCATCGGCGAGCCGCCGCTGCCCGCCGTGGCACCGGCCGTGGCCAATGCAGTCGCGCAGCTTACCGGCCAGCGCGTGCGCAGCCTGCCATTGAGCCGCCATACCTTCAGTTGACTGCACAAGGAACGCCCCATGACCCATCGTTTCGCAAGGACCGCTGGCTGGCTGGTGCTGCCCTGCCTGGTCGCGGCAGGCCTGCTGGCCTGGTACGTCACCCGCGAGCCCGCCTCGCCGTTTGCCGGGACGCCGATCGTGGCCAGCGACCCGGCGCTGGTCAGCCGCGGCGAGTACGTGGCCCGTCTCGCCGACTGCGTGGCCTGCCACAGCCTGCCAGACGCCAGACCGTTTGCCGGCGGACTGGAAATGGCCACCCCGCTGGGCGCAATCCACGCCACCAACATCACCCCTGATCGCGACACAGGTATTGGCAACTACAGCCTGGCCGACTTCGACCGCGCCGTGCGTCAAGGCGTGGCTCCTGGCGGACGGCGGCTGTACCCGGCCATGCCCTACCCGTCCTACGCCAAGCTCAGCGATGATGATGTGAAGGCGCTTTATGCGTTCTTCATGCACGGGGTGCAACCTGCCCGGCAGGCCAACCTGGCCAGCGATATCCCTTGGCCGCTGAACCTGCGCTGGCCCATCGCCCTGTGGAACGGCCTGTTCGCTGCCAACACACCATACACCGACAAACCCGAGCAGGATGCGCAGTGGAACCGTGGTGCCTACCTGGTCCAGGGGCCCGGCCATTGCGGCAGCTGCCATACCCCGCGGGGCCTGGCTTTCAACGAGAAAGCCCTGGATGACAGCGGCAAGCCGTTCCTCGCCGGCGCCCTGCTCGATGGCTGGTACGCACCGAGCCTGCGCGCCGACCCCAATACCGGGCTGGGGCGCTGGAGCGAGGCGGACATTGCGCAGTTCCTGAAGACCGGGCGAAACCGCCATGCGGTGGTGTTCGGTTCGATGACCGAGGCGTTCAACAACTCCTTGCAGTTCATGCATGACGAGGACCTTGCCGCCATTGCCCGCTACCTGAAATCGCTGCCCGGCGACCCGCAGCGCGACGGCGTGCCGTGGCAGTACCAGGCAGAATCTGCAACGGCGCGGCTCGACAGCCCGGGCGCACATACCTATGTGACCCGCTGCGCAACGTGCCACGGCCTGGATGGCAAGGGCCAGGCCGAATGGATGCCGCCGCTGGCCGGGGCCACGTCGGCCCTGGCCAAAGAGGCGGCCTCGGCGATCAACATCACCCTTAACGGTTCGCAGCGCGTGGTAACTGCCGGGGTGCCGGATGCCTTTCGCATGCCGGCTTTGCGCGAGCAGTTGAGTGATCAGGAGATTGCCGAGGTGCTGAGCTTCGTGCGCACGGCATGGGGCAACCACGGTGGTGCGGTGAATGCGCAGGCGGTGGGGAAGCTGCGTGAACATACCGACCCGGCCAGCAGCAGCCCGATCATTCTGCATATGCGCTGAAGCAGGGGCGGGCTGCTACGGCTGCGCCCGCTCCAGGTTCTGCTTCAACAACCGCTCCGGCAATTCCCCGGCAACGATCCTCTCCATCTCCCGTGCCAGCGCTTCACGCAGCTGTGACTGGTTGCAGCGCGAGTTACGCGACAGCGCCAGGTACAACCCCTCACTGGAAACCGGCGGCTCCAGCACCTGGAGAGTACCTGTGATACCCAACGTGCGCGCCAGCGCCATGCCGGGGTACTGCTCGTACACCACGTAATCGCTGCGCTTGTGCATCAGTTTCTCGAACGCCTGCCGGGCACCGGGCACCGCTTCAAGGGTGAGGTTGGCCTTGGCGTAGTCGTCGAATTGCTGGCCGTGGCTGTTGTTGACCAGCGTACCGCCCTTGCGACCTGCAAGATCGGCCCATTGCCGATAGGCAAAGGCGTTGTCCCGGCGCACCCACACCACGCTGGGTGTGTGCAGGAATGGCGGTGCGACGAAGTCCATCTGCTGCCGACGCGCATCGGTCTGAAAATACCCGGCCAGCAGGTCGATCCGGCCAGTACGCACTTCTTCCTGCGCGCGCGACCAAGGCCCGGCGTAGATCACATCGATTTCCAGCCCAAGCTGCTTGCCCAGGTATTTGAGCAGGTCGGCATTGGCGCCGATCAGCTGCTGGGGGTTTTGCGGGTCGCGCCACAGGTACGGGGGGTATTCCGGGTTACCTGTGGCGGTCAGCCGTCGACATTGCTCCGCCGCTGCCGCCGCCAAGGGAAGCAGCAGGCACAGAAAAACTGGCAAGGCGTAGCGAAAGCAACGCTCGATCATCGACGACCCTCGGCACCTGTGACATCCGCCGACCCGGCGGAGCGGCCAAAGGCTGCCACCTCCTGTGGTCGACTGCAGCAATCATCTGCGCGTGCTGCAGACAGTCTGGACCATCAGCGGCTAGCAGGCTGGCCTTTCATCGGCCGGACCACGCATTTTCACGCGCCTTGGCGGCGCATCGCCAGGATCGCTGCACCAAACCCGATAAAGGTCGTACCCACCACCCGGCTCACCCAGCGCGACAGCGACGGCCGCGTCAATACCCCTTTTGCCCGCGCAGCCAGGGCGGCATACAGGCTCAGTGAGGTAAGCGACAACGCCACGAAAATCCCGGTAAGGGTCAGGAACTGCGGTAGCAATGCGGCGCCCTGGTCGATGAACTGCGGAAACAATGCAGTGAAGAACATGGTCGCCTTGGGGTTGGTGACCGCCGTGAAGAAGGCCGACTTGAACAGCTTCACAGGCGTAGGCCGGACCTTGGCCACGCCCTCTGCACTTCCCGCTACCAGCATCGGGCTTTTTTTCAGCAATTGCCGCGCCCCGAGGTAGAACAGGTAGCCCGCCCCCAGGATCTTCACGGCATTGAACAGCATTTCGGAACTGGCCAGCAGCGCGCCCAGCCCCAGCATGGCGGCTGCCGACAGGCAGAACAGGCCCAAGCCATTGCCCAGCGACGACCAGATCGCGCTGCGCTGGCCGTGGGCCAGGCTGTTGTTGATGGCCATCAGGGTGGCAGGGCCAGGGCTGGCAATCGCAATAGCGGCAACCAGGGTAAAAGCAAGCAGCGAGTGGGAATCCATTTCAGGCTCGTCAGGCAATCGGCAAAGGCTGCGTGGATGGCACGCAGGTTCAGTCGGCATTCTGCCGTTTGGCCGCCTTTTTGGCGATAGCCTTCATGCGCGTCGCCGCCCGTTGCACGGTGGCCATCTTTTCCGGGCGTTTCATGCCCCGCCATTTGCGGATTTCGTCACGGCTACGGCCACAGCTTACGCACAGCTCGCTGTTGAGCTGGCATAACGAGACGCAGGGGTTGTCGATGTCTTTGGCCATGCCGGTGCTCAGCCAGACAATTGCGCACGCGCGCGCTCGGCGGCGTCGTGGAAAACCTTGCGCAGTTCTGCAGCCTTGACCTTGCTGACCGACCTGGGCGGCAGCAGTTCATCGACCACGCGAATGCCTTGGGCCAAGGCGGTATTCAGTTGCTCAGTGTCGGAGGCGTCGGCGATATCACCCAGATAATGCGCGATGAGATACACGTAACGGTCCTGCAACTTCAGCGCTTCAAGCGCGTCGAGAGCCTTCTGGAACCGATCGGCTGCGTCAGGGCTCATGCTCAGTTTATCGAAATGAATCAGGCTCACACGGTCAGTGGCCATTGACGAATCTCCGTTTCCTGGTACGGCCTGGCCCACAAGCAGCAGCGCTTCTACGGTGCTCGGATGTGCAGGCCCGGGTAATGACCGTCAGGTTACCAGAACGCGAGGTATAAAGGGTCATGGCCCCCGGAACTAAAAGCAGTTGGCAGGTCGCGCAATGGACGCCCCAGGGCGTAATCGGGACAGGAGCCGCCTTTTGCGGCACAGGATAATCGCGGCGGCAACTCACCCGGCCGAGGCCGTCATCGAGCTCGGTAGCCCACACAACAACAAGCCTGCACCTGCAGGTAAGCCACAGGGGCCTCATTCTTCATGGCAAAGGAACACATCACCGAAACGCTCGACCTTGGGGTGACCGACCCCTCGAAAACCGCAGAAGCCCGCCAGGACCGGCGTTTCGAGGGCAAGCTCGACTGGATCGTGTTTGGTTGCACCAGCGTCCTGGCCATCGCATTCGTGCTGTGGGGCCTGCTCAACCAGGCCAGCCTCGCCAGCAGCGCTTCCAGCGCGCAATCCTGGGTCATTCTCAACTTCGGCTGGTTCTTCGTGCTCACTTCCACCCTGTTCGTGGTGTTCGTGCTGTGGCTGGCCGCCAGCCGTTACGGTCGGGTGCCGCTGGGGCGTGATGGCGAACTGCCAGAATTTCGCACGGTGTCCTGGGTGGCGATGATGTTCAGCGCCGGCATGGGTATCGGCCTGATGTTCTTCGGCGTGGCCGAACCGTTGTCGCACTATGTGTCGCCGCCGCCTGGTTCGGCCAGCCCCCAGTCGAGCGAAGCGATGCAGGTGGCCATGGCCACCACGCTGTTCCACTGGACCCTGCATCCTTGGGCCATGTACGCCATCGTCGGCCTGGCTATTGCCTACGGCACCTTCCGCCGCGGCCGCTCGCAGCTGATTTCCGCTGCCTTCCGCCCCTTGATCGGCAAGCACGCCAACGGCCCGCTGGGCCGGCTGATCGACATGATGGCGATCTTCGCCACGCTGTTCGGCTCGGCCGCCTCGCTGGGCCTGGGTGCGCTGCAGATCGCCGGCGGCCTGGAGTACAACGGCTGGATCGAAAGCCCGGGCAAGCTGTTCTACATTTCGATCATTACGCTGCTGACCATTGCCTTCGTCACCTCGGCGGTATCGGGCATCGGCAAAGGCATCCAGTGGCTGTCCAACACCAACATGGTATTGGCACTGCTGCTGGCGCTGTTCGTGTTCGTGGTCGGGCCGACCCTGCTGATGCTCAACCTGCTGCCGACCTCGATCGGCATCTATATCAAGATGCTGCCGGAAATGATGGCCCGCACCAACGCCAGCGGCGGCGAGCAGATGGACAACTGGCTGGCCGGCTGGACGGTGTTCTACTGGGCCTGGTGGATCTCCTGGACACCGTTCGTGGGCATGTTCATCGCCCGCATCAGCCGTGGCCGCACCATTCGCCAGTTCGTGACCGGCGTGCTGCTGGTGCCGAGCCTGGTCAGCCTGGTGTGGTTCACCGTGTTCGGCGGCGCGGCCATCGACGCCCTGCGCGACGGCGCGCTGCAACTGGCCAACGGGGCGGTCAACAGCAACCATGCGCTGTACCAGTTGCTGGACAGCTACCCGCTGGCCTCGGCCACCTCGGTGCTGGTGATGGTCCTGGTGGGCATCTTCTTTGTCTCCGGTGCCGATGCCGCTTCGCTGGTGATGGGCACGCTGTCGGAACATGGCACCACCGCGCCATCACGGCGCACGGTGATTTTCTGGGGTGCACTGACCGGTACGGTGGCGGCGATCATGCTGGCGATCGGCGACCCGGGTGACCCTGGCGAGGCGCTGACCGGGCTGCAGAACCTGACCATTGTCGTGGCCTTGCCGTTCGTGGTGGTGATGGTGCTGCTGTGCCTGGCGCTGTACCGCGACCTGCGCAAGGACCCGATGATGCTGCGCCACCTGCGTGGCAACGAGCTGATCGAAAAAGCCGTGCTGTATGGGGCGGTAAAGCATGGCGAGGAGTTCTACATCGTGGTGCAGGAGAAGAAGGCCTCAGTGAAGCCGGCGGCAGAGGCCAATGAAGTGGCCCAGCGCTGAAACCGGCTGGCGCTCGTCTCTTTGGGCTTTACCCGCAAATGCGTCGTTGGTTTGGCCAACGCATTCGCGGGTGGGCTCTCGTAGAACTGCACATAACTCACTGATTTAGCAGGGACCCTGTGGGAGCGGGCGTGCCCGCGAACACCGGCGCAGCCGGTGCCATGCACCGGGTTGGATTCTTCGCGGGCGCGCCCGCTCCCACAGGGTACGCGGAGCGCCCAGCATCCGTTCTATGCGCGACACCGTAGCCCAATGAGCTGGGCGATCTCCTACCGGGCCTTGGCAAGCCTGCGGATGTGTTGTTTTTCAGGGCCAGTCAATCGCCCAGGAAGCTGTCCTCGAACGCGTAAATGCAGGCCTCCACGCACAGCGCCATGCCCGCCTGCAGCTCGCCTTCGTAGCCATAGGATTCAGGGTCTTCCGGGTAACCAATGCTCGGGTACTCGTCGCACAGCCCCGCAGCACCGCTGGGGCGGAATAACGGGGGCGCGATCTCGGTGGAAGCGCCCCACAGGGTCACGCATCACCCGTTCAACGCCGCCTCTATACCGGCCACATCAATCTTGCCCATCTGCATCATCGCGTCGAACGCGCGCTTGGCCGCCGCACGGTCGGGGTGGCCGATGGCTTCGATGAGGATGCGCGGGGTGATCTGCCAGGAGATCCCCCATTTGTCCTTGCACCAGCCGCATACACTGGCCTCGCCACCGTTATCGATAATTGCGTCCCACAACCGGTCGGTTTCGGCCTGGTCCTCGGTGCTGACCTGAAACGAAAACGCTTCACTGTGCTTGAACGTCGGGCCACCGTTCAGGCCCACACAAGGGATGCCCATCACCGTGAACTCCACCGTGATCACGTCGCCCTGCTTGCCCGACGGGTAATCACCCGGCGCTTGGTGCACCGCGATCACGCTGCTGTCGGGAAACGTGCTGGCATAAAAATTCGCGGCCTCTTCGGCATCGTGGTCGTACCAGAGGCAGATTGTGTTCTTGGCCGTCATGGTGGTGCTCCATGAATGAGGGAGAACGTTAGAGTCTAGCCTCGGCATTGACCCAAGGCCCGCACAGCCGATTTTACCGTACGCCTGTACGATAAATCCCCCTGCTGCGAGCCCTTCCATTGACCTGCCGTTGGCGGGCTTGCTTGCGGGGTCTGGGCATGGGGGTCTCGCGACTGCTGTTGTGGCGAGGATAGCAAGCTTGGCGCTGCGCTCAACAATCTGCCCGGCGATGGCGGTCAGCAACATCGCCACAGTCAACGACAGCAGGGGCGCTGCCTGAGGCCGGGCGCCGCAACATTCTGCAGACATTTCCGACATCAGGTAGTGAACCTGCTTACAAAAAAGCGGTCTTTCGCTGACGGTCAACTCACCGACCGGTTCACCGGCCCAGTCACCGGGCCTACTTTTGTCCTGTTTCAGCGAAGACCCAACATGCCCGAATCCCGCCCAACTGCCTCCGCCCTCATTGCCCTGCGCGGTGGCCTGATCGCCACCGTGGTGGCCCTTGCCGCACCGGCGCATGCCGAAGAGCCTGCCAGCGATGCACGCTGGGTCAGTGACAGCCTGAGCACCTACGTGCGCAGCGGCCCGACCGACGGCCACCGCATCGTCGGCACGCTCAAGTCCGGGCAGAAGCTGACCCTGGTCGGCAGCCAGGGCAACTACAGCCAGGTACGCGGGCAGAATGGCGATGTGGTGTGGATCCTCAGCAACGACCTGCAGTCGGTGCCCGGCCAGAACGAACGCCTGCCGTTGCTCGATGCCCAGGTCGCAGAGTTGACCGGGCAGTTGAAGACCATCGACGACAGCTGGAAGAACCGTGTGCAGGGCATGCAGGAAACCCTCGACTCACGCAAGAAGCTGGTCGACGAACTGGAGGCGCGCAACAAGGCGCTGAGCGAGCAGCTCGATGAGAGCCAGTCGACCCTGCGTGATACCCAGGCGCGCCTTGGCGATGAGAACAAGCAGGTGATGATGCGCTACATGGTGTATGGCGGCAGCATTGCCGGCGCGGGGCTGCTGATGGGGCTGATCCTGCCGGCGTTGACCCGCGGCCGGAAGAAGAACGACCGCTGGTTCTGATGCCAGCTATGCCGGCGTCTTCGCAGGTTTGTTCCGCGAAGAGGCCGGCACGGCTCACACCTACTTGCTACGCGCCTTGTTGTAGATGGTCTTGGCCTGGTCCGCAGCCGACTGGCACTTGGTCATGTCACCCTTGTCCCGCGCCGTCTTGGCCTCCTCCATTTTCACCTTGAAGTCATGTGCCATGCCACCGTGCATCGCCTGACCGCTAGCTTTGTGGAAGTCTTCCAACTCCTGAATCTTCGCATCGCAGTTGGTCTTGGGATCCGCATGTGCAGCAAAACTCAGCACCGAAGCAATCACCAGCAGTGTCATGGATTTCATGCAACATTCTCCTGGGAAATTCGAAAGATGCTCGAGCGACATCGGCTCGACGCCACACACAGCATAGTCCCCCTCGGGCAACCACACCTGCGCTCAGCCGTGTGATCGTGCGCCTTCAGCGAACAGATAGTCGATGAATACCCGAAGCCGCAGCGGCATGTGCCGGGCCTGCGGGTAGATCAGCACGAACGGCCGCGAGGTGCCGCCGTACTCGGCCAGCACCTCCACCAGCGCGCCGCTGTCCAGCGCCTCCTGCACGGTAAAGCGGTAGGCCTGCATCAGCCCGGCGCCGTGGCGCACCAGGGTTGCGGTGGCAAGAAAATCGCCAAGGCAGGTGAAGCTGCCATCGGTCTCCAACTCCAGTTCTCGGCCATCGCGGCGGAAACTCCAGCGCGGGCGCCGGCCGCTGCTGGCCAGTTCGAACTGGATGCACTCGTGCCCAGCCAGGTCTTCCGGCACTTGCGGTGTGCCCCGGCGTGCCAGGTAGGCGGGCGTGGCCACCACCACCAACGGGGCATCTTCCAGGCGCCGCGCCACCAGCCGCGAGTCGGCAGGCTCGCGGCCACGGATGGCGAGGTCGAAGTGCTCCTCGGCAAAGTCGACGTTGCGATTGCTGACATGCACGTCCACCTGCACCTGCGGGTAGCGTTGCTGGAACGCTGGCAGCAACGGCAGCAGCCGGTGGTGCGCGTAAGGCGTCGGCACACTGATGCGCAGGCGGCCGCTGGGCGCGACCTGGCCGCCTGTGACCTGGCGCTCTGCCTCGACCAGTTGCCCGAGCGCCTGGCGGCATTGCTGGTAATACGCCTGCCCAGCCTCGGAAAGCCGCATCTGCCGGGTGGTGCGCACGAACAGGCGCACTCCCAGGCGTTCCTCCAGACGGGCCACACTGCGGCTTACCGCCGCCGGAGTGACGCCAGCCTCGGTGGCTGCGGCAGTAAAGCTGCCGCTGTCGGCGGCAAGGCAAAACAGCTCCAGGCTGCCCAGTTGCAGGTCATCGAAGTGGCGGGACATGAGGGCTCGATTGATTACATGGTGTATTGATTGAAATGCTATCCGGCACATTTTTCAAGCATGTGTTGCAGCCTACAGTGAGCTCCACCCGAGCCATCGGCTCACCTTCCGGAGTACGCAAGCATGACCCAGCCAAGAACCGTCATCATCACCGGGGCCTCCAGCGGCCTGGGCTTCGCCCTGGCCGAGGCGTTCCTCGAACGCGGCGACAATGTCGTCGGCAATGCCCGCAGCCAGGCGCGCCTGGAGCAGGCCGCCGGCCGCCTCGGCAATCCTTCGCGCTTTGTTGGTGTGGCCGGCGACATCGCCGAACCAGGCACGGCTGAGCGGTTGTTCGCCAGCGCGGTGCAAACCTTTGGTGGGGTCGACATCCTTATCAACAATGCCGGCATCTTCATTGCCAAACCGTTTACCGAGTACACCGCAGTGGATGTCGACGCGCTGGTCGGGACCAACCTGAAGGGGTTCTTCTACCCGGCCCAGGAAGCGGCGCGGATCATGGCAGGGCAAGGGCACGGGCAGATCATCGCCATCACCGCCTCCATCGCCTTGCAACCAGACACCCGCGTACCCGCGTTGTTGCCGGTGCTGGTCAAGGGCGGCCTGAACCAGGCAGTAAAAGGCCTGGCGCTGGAGCTGGCGGCCAGCGGGGTGCAGGTGAATGCGGTGGCACCGGGAATCATCGATACCCCACTGCATGGGGGCAATGTGCAAGGCCTGGGCGCGCTGTCACCCAGCGGCCGCACCGGCTCGCCGCAGGACGTGGTGGACGCCGTGCTGTACCTGGCCGACTCAGCTTTCGTCAGCGGTGTGATCTTGCCGGTGGATGGCGGCAGCACTGCCGGCACCTGGCACTGAACAGAGGAGCAAGCAGCCATGCCTTATGTGCATATTCGTGTGACCGATGAAGGGGTAACTGCTGAGCACAAGCGCCAGCTGATCGAGCAGACCACCCGCATGTTGCAGCAAGTGCTGGGCAAACCGCCGGCCAGTACCTTTGTGGTGATCGAGGAGGTGCCGACCGATAACTGGGGGGTTGGTGGGGAGACGGTGACCCAGGTACGGGCGCGAGAGCGGCGGTGAGGTTGCTGCCACACGAGAACCGATCACCAGGCGTTGCGCAGAGTGTGAGGGTGATTCTATGCTCCAGGGCAAATTGCATCAGGGCTGACAGGGAGGGTGTCAGAAATTTTGTGTTCGGGCATAACATGAGTAAGAGGTGCATGTATGCCAACCAAAAAAAAACCGCTCCGAGAGTTACCAAAGGTTCCGAAAGAGCTGCTGGAACAGTTTTCCGCTGTTCCGCTGATGACCGCAGAAGCCATCGAAGAAGCCTCTGCGGCATTCAAGAAGGCGCTGATAGAGCGAGCCTTGAATGCCGAACTGGGTCATCATCTGGGCTATCCACCGGGCGCGCAGCGCCCGGTGGATGAAACCAACCAGCGAAATGGGAAGAGCGGCAAAACGGTACTCACAGGTGATGGCCCGCTAAGGCTGGATATCCCTCGTGACCGGGATGGCAGCTTTTCGCCCATTTTGATCCCCAAACATGAGCGCCGTTACACCGGTTTTGACGACAAGATCATCGCCATGTATGCCCGCGGTATGACGGTCAGAGAAATCCGTGCCTTTCTCTCCGAGCAGTATGGAACAGAGGTCTCGCCCGACTTCATCAGTTCCGTGACCGACGAGGTCATGGAGGAGATTGGCGCGTGGCAACAGCGGCCTCTGGAGCCGATGTATCCGGTCATTTTCTTTGATGCTCTGCGGGTCAAAATTCGCGAAGAAGGCTTGGTTCGCAATAAAGCGATCTACTTGGCACTGGGCGTTTTGCCAGATGGAACGCGCGATATTCTTGGCATCTGGATTGAGAACACCGAAGGTGCGAAGTTCTGGATGAAGGTATTCAATGACCTCAGGACGCGCGGCGTCGAGGATGTGCTGATTGCCGTAACCGACGGCCTCAAAGGCATGCCGGAAGCGCTCAGTGCAGTATTTCCGGAGACGACACTGCAGACCTGCATCGTCCACCTGATCCGCAACAGCCTCGCTTATGCGGCCTGGGACAAGCGTCGAGCCTTGGCCAAGGCTCTCAAACCGATCTATCAGGCCATCAACGCCCAGGCGGCTGAACAGGCACTGGATGAGTTTGAAAGCGGGCCTTGGGGCACGCAATATCCAACAGTGGTGACTGCCTGGCGACGGGCGTGGGATCGAGTGATTCCGTTCTTTGCTTTCCCACCGGCCATCCGGAAGGTGATCTACACCACCAACGCCATCGAGAGTATCAACGCTCAGCTACGCAAGATCATCAAAACCCGCGGTCACTTCCCGAACGACGACGCGGCGACCAAACTGATCTGGCTGGGGCTGCGCAACATCACAGCGAACTGGGGGGCAGCGGCGCATGACTGGAAAAGTGCGATGAATCAATTTGCGATTCTGTACGGAGATCGGTTCATCAGGCCAACCTGGTGAAATCAAGGCCTGCCGGGCGGCAGGCCGTTACCGGCCCGCACACAAAAAACCTGACACTCCCCTGACAGGTGCTTGCCATTAGAGGTGCAGCGCCTATGAGATCGAGCGCCGCGCGGGCGGCGCTCGATCTCATAGGCGCTGAAAATGCTGTGCCAAGCACCTGTCAGCCCCGATGCAATCCCCCCAAAAATCCCCTGCCAGCGATCAAGCCCCTACTGCCGCAAACGCTCCAACGCCTGCAGCACATACTCCGTCGCCCGTTCCCCCTGCCCTTCCCGGCAAGCGATGCCCAGCTGCCGCCATAACCCCGGCCGCAGCGGCCTGCGCATAACACGCCGGTCCAGCTCCGCCGCCTCACCTTCCTGCGGCAACAACGTCGCCCCATACCCGGCGCCGACCAGGCTCTTGATCGCATCGTTGTAGTTCAGCTCGATCCGCGGCTCGGGGTACAGCCCCGCCGCTGCGAACCACTCCCCGGTCACCCGCGACAGCTGGGTGCTGCTGTCGTTGAGGATCAACGCCCGCTGCGCCAGCCAGGCCGGCGTAACCTTCGCCGGTGGCTGCCAGTCGGCAGGCACATAAGCCAGGATCGGGTCGCGCCGCCAAGGGGTTACCGTCAACCCTTTCCCCGCCACCTGCGGCAAGGCCACCAGGCCGATGTCCAGCGTGCCCTCGCGCAGCCGTGCCAGCGACGCCTGCGAGGTCAGCACCTGCACTTGCACGTCGATCCTCGGGTGCTCCACCCGCAGCTGCTCCAGCGCCTGAGGCAACAAGTGGGCGATGGCCCCGGTGGACGCGCCCAGCCGCACCCGGCCGGTCAGCCCCTCGACCTGCCGGCGCACTTCTTCAAGCGCCAGGTCGGCATCGGCCAGCAAGCGACGGGCACGCGCCAGCAGCGTTTCGCCGATCGCGGTGGGCCGAACCTGGCCGCGGGTGCGGCTGAGCAAAGCACCGCCAACCCGCGCCTCCAGCTCGGCCACGTGCAGGCTGATGGTGGGCGGCGCCAGGTTGAGCTGGCGTGCAGCCTCGGCAAACGAGCCTAGGTCGCTGATGACCACCAAGGTGCGGAGGCGGTCGAGGCTGATTTCGCGCATTGTCTATACCGTCCACTTCGCAGGAAGAGCCTGAGGGCCTGTCAAACCCAGCCCCGTCCGTGTAGAAGCGGCGGTGCGGCGATCCGATCTACCCGCTAAAGGGCCGGCCTTGACATGTTCGTTCAGAAAATCTGAACACTACCGTCATGATATTCAAATTTCCTTAATCAAAGCCACAGGCGAGCATAACCCACCCCTCCCCAACCGGACCCCGACCATGCATACCCCTGTTGTCTTCATCGATGGCGACCAAGGCACCACCGGCCTGCAAATCCACGCCCGTCTGCAAGGCCGCAGCGACTTGCGCCTGCTGACCCTGCCCGAAAGCGAACGCAAAGACCCGCAACGCCGCCGCGAGGCAATCAACAGCGCCGACATCGCCCTGCTGTGCCTGCCCGACGACGCTGCCCGCGAGGCCGTGGCGGCCATCTACAACCCGCAGGTGCGGGTAATCGACGCCAGCTCCGCGCACCGCACCACCCCGGGCTGGGTCTATGGCCTGCCAGAGCTGGACGACCAACAAGCCGAGCGCATTGCGCAAAGCAAGCGTGTCAGCAACCCCGGCTGCTACCCCACCGGGGCCATTGCCCTGCTCCGCCCACTGGTAAAGGCCGGCCTGCTGCCTGCCGACTATCCGCTGAACATCCACGCCATCTCTGGCTACTCCGGCGGCGGACGCGCTGCAGTCGAACGGCATGAACAGCCCGACGCAAGCAAGGCCCCGACCCTGCAGCTCTATGGCCTGGAACTGGCGCACAAGCACGTACCAGAGATCCAGCAGCACGCCGGCCTGTCGGCCCGGCCGATGTTCATGCCCGGCTACGGCGCCTACCGCCAGGGCATCGTGCTGAGCATTCCCCTGCAGTTGCGCCTGCTGCCTGGCCAGGTCAGCGCCGGCCAGCTGCAAGCCTGCCTGGAACAGCACTATCAAGGTGCCCGGCACGTCCAGGTCATGCCCCTGCACCAGCACGGCGCTGCGGCCAACCTCGACCCCGAGGCGCTCAACGACAGCAACGACCTGCGCCTGGCGCTGTTCGCCAACCCCGAGCACGGCCAGGTACTGCTGACTGCGGTGTTCGACAACCTGGGCAAAGGCGCCTCGGGCGCGGCGGTGCAAAACCTGGACCTGATGCTTGGTGCGTTACAGGCACAAGGCTGAAACGGAAAAACCGGTTAAACTGTACAGCCCGCGCCAGCACGGCGCGGGCTGTATTCCCACCCGCCGGAGCCCGTCACCCGATGTTCATCCTGAGCCGCCTCGACAGCGTGCCGCCCGAATCTTTCCAGAACCAGATCCGCGAGCTGGTGATCCACAATGTCAGCGAACTGAGCAGTGTCGCCATCACTGCCGACAACCCCCTGTATCCGCTGTACCAGTACGGCGTCGGCATGGAGGTGCACCAGTACCTGCAAGCCATGGACGGCACCCGCGGCCTGGCGGTGGCGCTGACACTGGCGCTGGACGCCGAGGCGCCCGACCATCTGCTGGGCTTTGCCCTGTCGCTGCCGGCCGAGGACGACGAACAGGCCTGCGCGCTGGCGTTCCTGGCCGTGCAACCCAGCCACCGCCGCCAAGGTATCGCCCGCGCCTTGCTGGGTGATCTGCAGGCGCGCCATGCCTGCGTGGAACTGAACGCCTTTGCCAGCCAGGTGCCGTGGTTCGAGGCCATGGGCATGCAGGCAGTGGCCGCCAACGGGCCGCAGGTGCTGATGAGCAGTACCGGGCAAGCCAGCGGTGCGTTGATCGGGCGGCTGGACATTGCACCGATCTACGAGGCGGTTGAAGTGATGCAGATTCATACCTACCTGCTTAACCAGCAGGGTGAAGATGCGATGATCGAAGCGGAACAGATGCGCGATGAGCGGCTGGACGAGCTGGCCGTTCAGGCGCGGGAGTGTGTGCGGCAGCGCAAGACCGTACATTGATCGAGGGGCCTTTTCGCGGGCTCGCCCGCTCCCACAGGGATATCACAAGACCCAAGGGCGATGAATACCGGTGGGAGCGGACAAGCCCGCGAAGAAACCTCATAGGCCCATCAGCCATGCACCCAGCGCCGATGCAGCCCTCGCGCAAAGGCATCCAGCACAAAGCCCAGCACCCCGATCAGCAGCACCATCGCCATCAGCTCGGAATACGCCAGCCGGTCGCGGGTATCGAGGATGAAGTACCCCAGCCCCGCACTGACCCCGAGCATTTCGCACGGCACCAGCACGATCCACAAGATGCCGATGGCCAGCCGCACCCCGGTCAGCACATGGCCGATCACCCCCGGCACGATCACCTTGCACAAGGTTTCCCGGCGTGTGGCGCTCAGGCTGCGGCTCAACTGCAGCCAGCGTGGGTCCAGTTGCCTGACCCCGGCAGCGGTGTTCAGCAGAATCGGCCACAACGCGGCAAACGCCAGCAGGAAATAGATCGGCTGGTCGCCCACGCCCATCAGCATCACCACCACCGGCATCCACGACAGCGGCGAGATCATGCGCAGGAACTGGAATGCTGGCGTGGTCGCCGCCTCCAGGTGCCGGTAGCTACCCACCAGCAGGCCCAGCGGCACACCAATCAGCAGCGCCAGCAGCAGCCCGATCAGGATGCGTTTCAGGCTCACCCAGATATGCCCGTAGATCTCCCCCTGCCCCAGCAGCTCGACCAGGCTGGCCAGGGTTGCGTTGGGCGAAAAGCGCGCCGACAAGCCATCGGCCTGGCCAAACACTGCAACACCCGCCCACCACAACAGTAACAAACCGAGCAAACCCGCCAGACCAAGCCCGGCGTGCAGGACATGCGTGCGCATCAGACCGCGAACTCCTCGTTACGCTCGTAGCTGTCGGCAATGCCGAACACCGACGGCCCGCCCACGGCGGTAATGGCGTTACGCACGAAGCGGTCGTCGACCAGGTCCCTGGCGGTCTGCACCGGGTCAAGGCCGGCAAGGAACGCGTTGTCACCCTCGATCAGGGTGGTCTGCAAGCGCTTGACCAGCGCTTCGGTGTAGCTGGGGTACGGGTACGGCTGGAAGTCGATGCGTTTTTCGTCCCACTGCTGATGGCGGATGGCACCACTTGCAATGTAGCCAGCCCGGTCCTCGGCGGCCGGCGCCAGCACCTTGGCCAGCACCGCAGGCTCGTGCGGGGTGTACTTGTTGGGGCCGGCCCTGGACAGCAAGGCCGCCGCTTCGGCGCGGTGATCGCGCGTCCACTGTTGCGCCTTGACGATGGCGTTGACCACTTTCTGCGACCATTCCGGGCGATTGTTCAGGTCATGCTCGTGCATGAACACCACGCAGCAGGCGTGATTGCGCCACACATCGCCGGTGAAACGCTGCACCCGGCCAACCTTGAGGTTCTCGGCCAGGGCGTTGAACGGCTCGGCAACGATGTAGCCGGCAATGCGTTTGCTGGCCAGGGCTGGCGGCATGTCGGACGGCGGCAGCACCAGCAGGTTGACTTCATTGGCGCCCAGCTGGGCAGTGACCGGCCTCGACACCGGCGTCAGGCCGTTGTCGTTGAGCATCTGCTGCAGCACCACGTTGTGGATCGAATACCAGAACGGGATGGCCACGGTCTTGCCACCTAACTGCTTGAGGTCGGTGATGTCCGGGGCCACGGTCAGGCCCGAGCCCCCCACGTGGTTCCAGGCCACCACCTTGGCCGGCACCTTGCTGGCATAGCGCGCCCACACTGTCATCGGCGACAGCAGGTGGATGACATTGACCTGGCCGGAGATGAACGCCTCGATCACCTGGGCCCAGCTGCGCAGCAGCACCGGGCGCTCGGCCTTGATGCCTTCGGCTTCGAACAGGCCATTGTTGTGCGCCACCAGCAGCGGCGTGGCGTCGGTGATCGGCAGGTAGCCGATGCGCACCGGCGCGTCCGGTTCGGCGGCGGCGCGGGCCTGCAGGCTTGAAAGCAATGGCAGCGCGCCGGCCGCCGTGAGCATGGCACCGAGCTTGAGGAAATCGCGACGTGAAGAAGCGGAACAGCAGTCATCCATGCACATGGACAGCCTCCGAGGGCAACGGGGTTGGGGTGGGTTCGACTGTGCGGCTTGCCCGCCGAAGGGTCTTGAGGATTTCGATACGCAGGGCGCCCAGTTCGTCGACCCGCTGCGCGCGCGGCTGCGGCAGGTCGACGAGCCACTGCCCGAGGATGTGCGCTGGGTGGTTGCCCAGTAGCAGCACCCGATCGGACAGCAGCAGGGCTTCGTCAATATCGTGGGTGATCAGCACCGCCGCCGTGTTGTGGGTGGCGATCAGCTGCAGCAGCAATTGCTGCATGTCGGCCCGGGTCACTTCGTCCAGCGCGCCGAACGGCTCGTCGAGCAACAGCACCTCGGGCTGGCGGGCCAGACAACGGGCCAGTGCAGTGCGCTGGGCCATGCCGCCGGACAGCTGCGCCGGGAACTGGCCACGGGCATGGGCCAGGCCCACGGCCGCGATGGCATGGTCGATGCGTGCACGCCGCTCGGCTGCGGCCAGTCTGGGCTGGCGGGCGAAGTCCAGGCCGAAGGCGACGTTTCTCTCCAGGCTCAGCCAAGGCAGCAGACTGGGGTCCTGGAACGCTACGGCCAGCCGGGGGTGCGGCCCTTGCAACGGCTGACCGTGCAGGGTGACGCTGCCAGCGCGTGGCTGCTGCAGGCCGGCCAGTACGCGCAGCAGGCTGGACTTGCCAACCCCACTGGGGCCAAGAATGCTCACCACTTCGCCCGGTGCCAGCTGCAGGTCGAACTGCGCCAGCACCTGCTGCCAGCCCTCCTCGCGCGGGTAGCCCAGGCTGATGTCGCGGGCTTCGAGCAACACTGGGCTCATGCCGCGCCTGCCTGGCGCTGCAGTTCGGCGCGCAGTTGCACCAGGCTGGGCGTGACAATCGGCACGAAGGCCGATTCGCGCCAGCGGCGGGCAAACCCTTCGCCATACTCGCTCAGGTAAGCCTTGCCACCGCTGGCCTGCAGCTCCAGTTGTACGGCGTCGGCGGCGCTTTCAGCCAAGGTGATGCGCAGCTTGAACAACGCCGCCGGTTGCTGCTGGAAGCGGCCATCGAGCAGGCCCTGTTTCAGTTCGCTTACGGTATTTTCCAGACGCTCGCCGAGCACCTGGCGGGCCTCCTCCAGGAACGAGGCACGACCATTCAGATGCGCCCGTACTTCCTCCAGTGCACGTCGCGCCAGGCCGATGGCCATGCCACACTGCAACGCCAGAAACGCGGGGCGTACCCGCGGCAGGAACTCGCGGGCATTCTCATGCAGCAGCCATTCCCGCGACAACTGCACCTGGCGCAAAGCCAGCGCCGCCGTGTTGCTCGACTGCAGGCCCATCAGTTGCAGGTCATCCGAACGCTCCAGGCCTTGCACGTCCGATGGAATGGCCAGCACGAACGGCGCGCTTCCGGCCTCGTCTTCAATCGCTGCCGCCACCACGAATCCACTTTTGCGCAGGTTGGTCACCCAGTGCAGGCGCCCATCCAGGTCCCAGCCATCGGCTGCCGGCCGACCGCGCACCTGCAGCGCTTCGATACCGGACAGAAACTTCATGGCGTTGGACAGCCCGGTAGCCCCGGCCAATTCGCCGGTCAGCAAGCGCGGCAACAGGCGCTCGCGCAGGGGCTGGTTGGGACTGTGCAGCAGGTACTCGATGAAGGCGCGTTGGCCCCAGCAGACAAAGGCTGCGGCCAGCGAGCGACTGGCGATGGCGGCAATGGCTTCGACCGCGTCGGTAACCTGCCCGCCCGTGCCGCCAAGGGCCGGGTCTACACCAATACGCAGCAGCTGCGATTCGGCAATCTGCGCCAATACCAATTGCGGTTCGCACTGGCCCCGGTCGATGGCCTCGGCATTGGCGTCCAGCCATCGTCGAAATGCACAATCTTGCATGGTCTTGCTCCTTGGGAAACGCCAGGGCCGCTGTGCGGCCCATTCGCGGCACAAAGCCGCTCCTACAACCACCGCGTTATGGCAGGTGTCACGCGCGGATCAAGCGGAAGGCTGCCAGCGATACTTGCCAAGCTCTTCATTGAGCGGCGTCTGGGCGAACACATTAGCAAAGTTGCACAGCGTTGCCAGACTCACGCCCAGAATCACCTCCAGGGCGTTGCCCTCGCTGAAACCGGCTGCGCGCAAAGCCTGGTAGGTGGCTTCACTGACGTTGCCGCGGGTGGCGATCACTTCACGGGCGAACGCGGCGAGGGTTTCGTAGCGGGCATCGGGCAGCTCGCCGCGGGCGCGCAGGGCATCGACCACTTCCTGCGGCAGCTTGGCTTTGTTCAGGGCCACGGCGGTGTGGCCGGCGACACAGAAATCGCAGCCATGCTGGGTAGCGGCGATCAGCTGCACCACTTCGCGCTCGGCCAGGGTCAGTTCGGACTTGCCATTGAGCGCCGAAACGGTCACATAGGTTTCCAGCGCTGCCGGGGCGTTGGCCAGCACGCCGAGCAGGTTGGGGATGAAGCCGGATGCCTTCTGAGCGTTCTCGAGGAACGGACGGGCCGCTTCCGGTGCGGTCTGCAGGGTGTGTAGAGTAATGCGCGAGGACATGCAGTGGTCTCCTTTGATGGGTGTCACTACAGTCTGTTGGTTATAAGAATTACCCTCCATATTCATCAGTCGCCTTTCCTTGCTCCCGAGTCTTTGTATTAGATGATTTCGTCCAGCCCCCTTGTCGATTGGTTATTAGAAGGCCTGGAGCTCGATGCCAGCCTGTTCCATGTCGGTCGCTACTGTGGCGGTTGGCACGCCAGCACCCAAGGCATGGGCCGGGCCAGCTTCCACCTGGTGGTTCAGGGGCATTGCTGGCTGCACATCGACGGCCATGCCCAGGCGCTGCGCCTGGAGGCCGGGGACGCGGTGTTCCTGCTGCGTGACCTTGGTTATCGCTTGTCCAGCGACCAGGACCCGGCCAGCGCCTGCGCCCAGCCGCGCCAGCACATGCAGGCACTGGAAGCGGATGCGGTCGAGGGGGTTGGGCTGGTGTGCGGTTTCTTCCATTTCAAGCCAGGCTTGTCAGCGCTGATCGTCGAAGGGCTGGCCGACTGGATAACGCTGCGCGGCAACGAACCGGCCGGGCATGCGGCACGCGCGTTGTTCGAGCTGATTCTGCAAGAATGCCAACGCGACGCCGGGCCATCACAGACATTGCTGGAGCGGCTGACGCATTTGCTGTTCCTGTATGTGCTGCGCCAGCAGGTGCATGCCGGGCAATCGTTGGGCGGGCTGGTTGCACTGGCCCGGCAGGCGGCGTTTGCCGGGTTGTTGCAGCAGTTGATCGAGCACCCGGGGCAAGCCTGGACGCTGGAGAGCATGGCCGCGTGTACCGGTTTGTCGCGGTCGGCGTTTTTCAAGCGGTTCAGTGAGGTCGCCGGGCAGTCGCCGGGGCAAGTGCTGCTGGCTTTGCGTATGCGCCATGCAAGCCAGCTGCTCAGAACCGGGCACACGGTAGAACAGGTTGGCGCGCAGGTGGGGTATCAGTCGGTGGCGGCGTTTACCAGGGCGTTTGCCAAGGCCGTGGGGGTGCAGCCAGGGGCTTATCGCAGGCAGCATGAAGGGCGGTGAGCCACAGAGCGCTACCCATCGATAAGACCGCCACAGCCAACAGATTCACACTTGTTTAACCGGAATATCCCCTGCTCCTTTACCATCCCGCCGCTCGCCCATCCAGGCATTGACCTTCTGCCCGAACTCGGCCGGCGCCTTGCGCCCGAAGCGTCGCGCCAGGTCGAGAATCGTCTGCTGCGCCAGGGCCTCCTCCATGCGCTTCTGCGCGCCCAGCATTACCGCGTGAATGGCACAGGTGCCCTCGGTCGCCCAGCTGGGTGCCGAGCCCTCAAACAGGCTGCAACGTTCACGGATCTCGCGGCAGTCGAAGATCTTTTTCGGCCCATCGATGGCATTGACGATATCCAGCACGGTGATTTCATCGGACGGTCGGGCCAGGCGGAAGCCGCCGCGCACGCCCTCGGTGGCGGCCACCAGCCCGGCTCGGGCCAGTTTGGTGAACACCTTGGCCAGGTATTCCTGGGGTACACCCTGCAACTCTGCCAGATCGCGCACGCTGGAATCTCGCGAATCACCGCGCTCGTCCACCAGGAACAGCAGGCAATGGATGCCGTATTCGACGCCAGCACTGTAGAGCGACATAGTAATCTCCGACCAATATTGTCGCAAATAATACGCTTGGGGAGAGGGATAGCGCAAAGTGTGAATCTGTCGGTTGCGGGCCTGGTTGTGGGGGATGGGCTGATGGTCGTGGGGTTGGGGCTGAGAGGTGACCGACATGAGAGTTTCAGCACCTGTCAGCCCCACCCCGCACAACCGACCGGCCTGCCCCATACACCCATCTCCCCAAGGCCATACCACTCGGCCAAAAACCCCAACACCCGAAAAAACACTTGCACCAAATAACTCCGACAAATACAGTCGTAGTTATTCGAGCGACCCCAACCCGTGCTCGAAGCCCTCTTCGACCCTTGCGGAGCACCTACATGAAATCGAACATCCTCATCATCGGTTCTGGTTTTGCCGGCGTCTGGAGCGCCCTCAGCGCCGCACGCCTCCTGGACCAGGCGCAGCGCGACGACCTGAGCATCAGCGTGCTGGCCCCGCAACCGGAACTGCGCATCCGCCCGCGCTTCTACGAAGCCGATGTGCACAGCATGAAAGCGTCGGTCAGCGACCTGTTCGAGGCCGTAGGCGTGCGTTTCATCACCGGCAATGCCGAGGGCATCGATGCCGCTGGCCGTAGCGTCAGCTACACCGACACCAACGGCCAGCGCCAGCAGATCGGCTACGAGCGCCTGATCCTCGCCGCTGGCAGCCAGGTCGCCCGCCCGGCAGTGCCAGGCCTTGCAGAACATGTCTTCGATGTCGACCAGATGGAGTCGGCGATCAAGCTGGAGCAGCACCTGGCCGGTCTGGCCGCCCTGCCCACCTCGCCGGCACGCAATACCGTGGTGGTCTGTGGCGGTGGCTTCACCGGCATCGAGACCGCCACCGAGATGCCCGCGCGCTTGCGTACCTTGCTTGGCAGCGATGCGCCGGTACGCGTGCTGGTGGTGGACCGCGGCGCCAAGATCGGGGCGGCGCTGGGCGCAGGCATCACGCCGTCGATCATTGCAGCGTGCGAACAGGCCGGTGTCGAATGGCGGGCGGGTACGTCGGTGGTGGCCGTCGATGCCGGTGGGGTGACCCTGGACAACGGCGAGTACATCGCCAGCAACACGGTAATCTGGACCGTCGGCGTCAAGGCCAGCCCGCTGACTGCGCAGGTGGACGGCGAGCGTGACAACTTCGGCCGGCTCAAGGTAGACGACCACCTGAGAGTAATCGGCCAGGAGCACATCTACGCCACCGGCGATACTGCCTGGGCGGCCGTCGACGAGCTGGGCAACCATGCCCTGATGACCTGCCAGCACGCCATCCCCATGGGCCGGCACTCTGGCAATAACGCCATGGCCGACCTGTTGGGCATGCAGCCGGTGGTCTACCGCCAGCCCAAGTATGTCACCTGCCTGGACCTCGGCGACTGGGGCGCAGCCTTCAGTGAAGGCTGGGAGCGCGAACTGAAGCTGCATGGCCAGGAAGGCAAGGACCTCAAGCGCCAGATCAACTCGGTATGGATCTACCCGCCAGCAGCGGACCGCGCCCTGGCCCTGGCAGCGGCCGACCCGCTGATCGCGATCGTTTGACGGCTATTTCCAGACAGAACCGCCAGCAAATGGCGGTTTTGTCACTTCATGCCGTAACGCCGCCACCGCCGTCAACCAGGTGACCGCGGCGGTGGAACTTGAATGCCTTACAACCATTCACGGCGACTGGTTCCGTTGTTCAGAGTGGGTCGTGTCCTACAGTGGACAGGATCTGAATTTGTCTGATGTCTGCTTGCCTGTTTTCAACAGCCGCGATCTCTCCTCCTCCCTGGGTTCGCTGATGATTGGCAATCATCTCATCACGAGAAAACGGGCGTTGGACTGGCCGGTGTTCCCAAAACCTGTCATCGCCTGACTGATTGATAGTTGGCCCCTTTGAGCGAGTACGGGCGACCCAGGTCGTTGGTAGCTTCAAGAGATCTTTTTGGGGAGCGCTTTCTCCCACCAAAATGTCCGTTCGACTCACACTACGCTCCGAAAGGGGCGGACGCGTGCCCTTGTAACTCCCCGGTCCATTCCTCTGAGCTGGTTCAACTTTGACTTGGGGATAGGGCATCACCTTGGCGACAGGCAATGCTGTGATGTCATTTCTAGTCGTGGAGAATGGCTCTAGATGGCCAATCCTGAACGCCCGTCCAGGCCAGGGTGCTTTTCCCGTCGGATCAACCCAGTTGATCGGGTCACCTGCGCAATAGGCATAACTGTTCAGCCCACCGTCACCAAATGGACTCAACTGGTCCGGGCTGATAAAACGCATGAGAGAGGGAGCGTATGACCGATGCCCGTTGCCAAGCCAATAACCCTGAATCAACCCATCCAGCAGTTGGCCGTTGAACCCCAACATTGCCTCAGCACTGCTGACTGGCAGGTAACCATACGCCGTATAGTTGAGTCGGCAGTCTGAGACTTGATTGCGGCGCCGGTTCATTCCATCACCTTCACGATCTACTGATCGCAAGACTGTGCCGAAAAATGATCGCTTGTTGAATTGGCATTTTTACCAGGCAACGCGGCGGCCGGCTTGCAGTGGGTGTGACTGGCCGGGTCGAGCAATACAACGCATGACCTGAAACAGCTGGGGCCGCTTTGCGGCCCATCGCAGGCAAGCCAGCTCCTACACCGATTGCACATTTCCCATGGCTTGCGCTGTACCTGTAGGAGCTGGCTTGCCTGCGATGGGCTGCAAAGCAGCCCCTGTCACAGCACCAACAATCTATCAGTCGCTAACGCCTACAACCCGCCCCGCCTTCTCGGCAGCCTTGCCGCGAGTCGCCAGGCAGTAATACAGCGGCACCGTCACCAGCAAGCCGAACAGCCACGACAGGTCAGCGCCTTCGACAATGTTCGAATACGGCCCCACATACAGCGAGGTATTGGCAAACGGCAACTGCACCAGGATGCCGCAGGCGTAGGCAATGATCGCGTGGTGGTTGAAGCGGCCGTAGATGCCGCCATCGGCACTGAAGATCGAGGCGATGTCGTACTGGCCCTTCTTGATCAGGTAGAAGTCGATCAGGTTGATCGAAGCCCAAGGCACCAGCACCAGCAGCAGCGCCAGGATCAGGCCGATGAACTGGCCGATGAAGCCCGCCGAAGCATTCAGGGCCACCAGCCCACAACCCACCAGAATCACCGAAGCCAGGATCACCCGCACCTTGATGCTCGGCGTCCACTCGGCGACGAAGGTCTGGATCGCGGTGACGATCGACAGCACCGCACCGTACAAGTTGAGGGCGTTGTGGCTGATGATGTTGAGCAGGAACAACACCATCAGGATAGGCCCCAGCCAGCCGGTCGCCTGCTTCACCGCATCCATCGCGTCGGTGCCTTCCGGCACGCACAGCACCGCCACCGCCCCAAAGCTGAAGCACAGGATGGTGCCCAGGGTGGCGCCGAAGTAGGTCGCCCAGAACGGCTTGGCAATGCCCACTTCCCGCGGCAGGTAGCGCGAGTAGTCAGAGGTGTACGGCGAGAAGCTGATCTGCCAGATCACCCCCAGCGACACCGTGGCGATGAAGCCCGACAGGTTGAACGCGCCGCGGTTGAAGAAGTCGGCCGGCAAGTCCTGGACAAACATCATGATGAAGCCGGCCAGCAACGCCGAGCCCATCACCCAGGTGCCGATGCGGTTGAGGATATGGATGAAGCGGTAGCCAACCACGCCAATGGCAGTGGCGCTCAGGGCACCGATCACGATCGCCCCTGGCATCGGCACGCTGGGTGCAATGCCGTGGATGGTCTTGCCTGCCAGGACAATGTTGGAGATGAAGAAGCCGACATAGATCAGCGCGGTGAAGAACACGATCAGCAAGGCGCCATAGCGGCCGAACTGGCCCCGGCTCTGCACCATCTGCGGAATGCCCAGCTGCGGTCCCTGCGCAGAGGCCAGGGCGATGACCACGCCCCCGACAAGATGACCCAGCACGATGGCGATCAGCCCCCACAGCAGGTTCAGGTGGAACACCTGGACCACCATGGCGCCGGTGACGATAGGCAGTGGCGCAATGTTGGTACTGAACCAGAGGGTGAACAGATCGCGCGCCTTCCCATGGCGCTCGGCAGGTGGAACGTAATCGACCGTGTGATTCTCGACAAACTGGTTTTGCGATGACGATTGGGACATAGGATTCAGCTCGAAAGGTCGTTTTTATCGTTGTAAGGAAACCGCGTCTAGGCGGCCTCTCAGCTGCGGACCATATTATGGTATTCCAAGCTTTTGACAACACTGATCCGCATGAAAAAATGGCCACTGATCCGCTTGCGCCTGCCGTGCGACAAACCGCCTCACCGCTACAGGCCACGTTATACGTGGCTTGTAGCCATTCATCGTGAAAAACAGCGAGTGAAAATTCCGCTTGCAAAATAGGTATTACGGTATACCATCAGACACATCAACGATAAAAACCGCGGACCACCGCAGCCTTTTAGAGGTACACCAGATGATCGACGCAACCGTCTACAAGAACGTCCTGGGCTCCTTTCCGTCCGGCGTAACCGTCATCACCACCCTGGACGACGACGGCTCGGTCGTCGGCCTGACCGCCAGCGCCTTCTCCTCCCTGTCGATGGACCCGCCGCTGGTGCTGTTCTGCCCCAACTACACTTCCGATTCCTACCCGGTACTGATCAAGCAAAAGCGTTTTGCCATTCACCTGTTGTCCGGTGAGCAGCAAGCCGAAGCTTATGCGTTCGCCAAGAAGGGCAAGGACAAGGCCAGCGGTATCGAGTGGACCCTGAGCGAGCTGGGAAACCCGATCCTGGCCGGTGCCACCGCCGTCATCGAATGCGAATTGTGGCGTGAATATGAAGGTGGCGACCACGCCATCATGGTCGGCAAGGTGCACAACCTGATCGTTCCTGAAGCAGCACCGCGGCCGATGGTGTACTGCCGCGGCAAGATGGCCAGCCTGCCGGCCTTTGCCTGAAGCCTATTCTGAATCGAGACAACTGGCGCCTGCCCTGCCCGGTGCCAGCCACTTTCAAGCGTTGAGGAAAGCCACATGAAATTTTCGTTGTTCGTACACATGGAACGTTGGGATGAACAGGTCAGCCACCGCCAGCTGTTCGAAGACCTGACCGAACTGACCCTGATGGCCGAAGACGGCGGTTTCAGCACCGTGTGGATCGGCGAACACCACGCCATGGAATACACCATTTCGCCGAGCCCGATGCCGCTGCTGGCCTACCTGGCCGCGCGCACCGAGAAGATTCGTCTGGGCGCCGGCACCATCATCGCACCGTTCTGGAACCCGATTCGCGTGGCAGGCGAGTGCGCCCTGCTCGACGTGATCAGCAACGGTCGCATGGAAGTGGGCCTGGCCCGCGGCGCTTACCAGTTCGAGTTCGACCGCATGGCCAACGGCATGCCGGCCACCGACGGCGGCAAGGCGCTGCGCGAGATGGTGCCGGTGGTGCGCAAGCTGTGGGAAGGCGACTATGCCCATGACGGCGAAGTCTACAAGTTCCCGACCTCCACCAGCGTGCCCAAGCCATTCAACGCTACGCCGCCGATGTGGATCGCCGCGCGCGACCCAGACTCGCACAACTTTGCCGTGGCCAATGGCTGCAACGTGATGGTCACCCCCTTGATGAAGGGTGACGAAGAAGTGCTGGACCTGAAGAACAAGTTCCAGGCAGCACTGGACAACAACCCCGACGTGCCGCGCCCGCAATTGATGGTGTTGCGCCACACCCACGTGCACAGCCCGGCCGACCCCGAAGGCTGGAAGGTCGGCGCCCAGGCCATCTCGCGCTTCTACCGCACCTTCGACGCCTGGTTCGGCAACAAGACGGTGCCGGTCAACGGCTTCCTTGAGCCAAGCCCGGAATCGAAGTTTGCCGAAGTGCCGGCGTTCCAGCTGGAGAACATCCGCAAAAACACCATGATCGGTACGCCGGAAGAGATCATCGCGCGCATCAAGTACTACCAGGAGCTCGGCGTCGACGAGTTCAGCTTCTGGTGCGACAACAGTCTGCCTCACGCCGAGAAGAAGAAGTCGCTGGAGCTGTTCATCAAGGAAGTGGTACCGGCGTTCGCCTGAATTCCCATTGCCTGAATTGTTGCGGGACGCAGCCCGCTCCCGTGGGCCCTTGTGGCCCGCGTGAGCGGGCTTTTTTTCGAGTGGTGCCCGCGAAGAGGCCAGTACAGACGGCACGGAAATCAAGGCATCAGCCCACCTTTCGTCCCCCGGCAAGAGAAATTTCCAGACACCTCTTGCACAACAAATATTATGGTATACCATCAGACAACAAGAGCTGATAACCCTCACCAGGAGCCACCCATGAGTTTCGAAATCCGCAAGATCGTCACCTACTCCGAAGAGACCCGCATCGAAGGCGGCAAGGCCACCGACAAGCCGGTGACCATGGTCGGCCTGGCCGTGGTGATCAAGAACCCATGGGCCGGTCGCGGTTTCGTTGAAGACCTGAAGCCGGAAATTCGCGCCAACTGCTCCGAGCTGGGCGCGCTGATGGTCGAACGCCTGACCGCCGCCATCGGCGGTGCCGACAAGATCGAAGCCTACGGTAAAGCCGCTGTGGTCGGCGCCGATGGCGAGATCGAGCACGCTTCGGCGGTGATCCACACCCTGCGCTTCGGCAACCATTACCGCGAAGCGGTACAGGCCAAGAGCTACCTGAGCTTCACCAACAAGCGCGGCGGCCCAGGCACTTCGATCCAGATCCCGATGATGCAGAAGGACGACGAAGGCCTGCGCTCGCACTACATCACCCTGGAAATGCAGATCGAAGACGCCCCGCGTGCCGACGAAATCGTCGTGGTCCTGGGCGCAGCCGACGGCGGCCGCCTGCACCCGCGTATCGGCAACCGCTACATCGACCTGGAAGAACTGGCTGCCGAAAAAGCCAACGCTCAATAACAACAACCAAGACGGGCCGGGGCGTGGCGTGCTTACCCGCCGCGCCCGACCTTCAAGGAGCGCCCTCCATGATTCAGCCTGTCGCTGAACGCACACCTGCCGGCACCAGCTACCTTGCCGTCGGCCAGGGCCAGCCCGTGGTACTGATCCACGGCGTGGGCCTGAACAAGGAAATGTGGGGCGGTCAGATCGTTGGCCTGGCCAACGACTACCGCGTCATCGCCTATGACATGCTCGGCCACGGCCAAAGTGCCCTGCCGGCTGCCGACACCAACCTGGAAGGCTATGCCGCCCAGCTTGCCGAACTGCTCGACCACCTGCAGATCCCACAGGCCACCGTGATCGGCTTTTCCATGGGTGGCCTGGTTGCCCGGGCCTTCGCCCTCAATTACCCGCAGCGCCTGGCTGCGCTGGTGGTGCTCAATAGCGTGTTCAACCGCACCCCCGAGCAGAGTGCCGGCGTTATCGCCCGCGCCGCCCAGGCCGCGGAGCTGGGCCCGGACGCGAACGTCGATGCCGCCCTCGACCGCTGGTTCAGCCGTGAATACAAGGCTGCCAACCCGGCGCAGGTCGCTGCCATTCGCCAGGTGCTGGCGAGCAACGACCCGCAGGGCTACCACACCACTTACTCGCTGTTTGCCACCCAGGACATGTACCGCGCCAGCGACCTGGGCAGCATCCAGGTGCCCACGCTGATCGCCACCGGCGAACTCGACTCGGGCTCCACCCCGGCCATGACCCGCCAGCTTGCCGCCAGCATCCCTGGCGCACACAGCGTGGTGCTGGCCGAGCAACGGCATATGATGCCGGTGGAAGCACCGCGTGAAGTCAACAAGATGCTGCTGGACTTCCTCGCCCAAGCCCGCACCCTTACCGAATCCGCCAAGGGGATAGTTGCATGACCCTCGTTCGTTTCCAGATGTGCATCGACGGCCAATGGCGCGATGCGCAAAGCGGCAAGACCTTCGACAGCCTTAACCCGGCCACCGCCCAGGCCTGGGCGCAACTGCCCGACGCCGACGAAGCCGATGTCGAACTGGCCGTGCAGGCCGCCCAGCGTGCCTTTGACAGCAAGGCATGGCGCAGCATTACCGCCACCGCGCGTGGCAAGCTGCTACGGCGCCTGGGTGATCTGATTACCGAAAACAAGGAGCACCTGGCCCAGCTGGAAAGCCGTGACAACGGCAAGCTGATCCGCGAAACCCGCGGCCAGGTCGGCTACCTGCCCGAATTCTTCCACTACACCGCAGGCCTGGCCGACAAGCTCGAAGGTGGCACCTTGCCGCTGGACAAGCCCGACCTGTTTGCCTACACCGTGCACGAGCCGATTGGCGTGGTCGCCGGCATCATTCCGTGGAACAGCCCGCTGTACCTCACCGCGATCAAGCTGGCCCCGGCCCTGGCTGCGGGCAACACCATCGTGCTGAAACCGTCCGAGCACGCCTCGGCAACCATCCTCGAGCTGGCCCGCCTGGCCCTCGAAGCCGGCTTCCCGCCGGGTGTGGTCAACGTGGTCACCGGCTACGGCCCAAGCACCGGGGCAGCCCTTACCCGCCACCCGCTGGTGCGCAAGATCGCCTTCACCGGCGGCGCCGCCACTGCCCGCCACGTGGTGCGCAGCAGCGCCGAGAACTTCGCCAAGCTGTCGCTGGAGCTGGGTGGCAAGTCGCCGAACATCATCTTCGCCGACGCCGACCTGGACAGCGCCATCAACGGCGCAGTGGCCGGTATCTATGCCGCTTCCGGGCAAAGCTGCGTGGCCGGCTCGCGGCTGCTGGTGCAGGACGAGATCTTCGACGAGTTCGTCGAGCGTTTGATCGCCCGCGCCAAGCGCATCCGCATCGGCAACCCGCAGGACGACGCCAGCGAAATGGGTCCGATGGCCACCGCGCAGCAGTTGGCCGTGGTCGAAGGCCTGGTCGCTGCGGCCAAGGCCGAAGGCGCCAAGCTGCACATGGGCGGCAAGCGTGCCGAGGTCGAGGGTGAAGGCTGGTTCTACGAGCCGACGCTGTTCGAGTGCGACAGCAACTCGATGACCATCATGCAGGAAGAAGTATTCGGCCCGGTGGCAGCGGTGATCCGCTTCAAGACCGAGGAAGAAGCCCTGGCGATGGCCAACGACTCGCAGTTCGGCCTGGCGGCCGGTATCTGGACCCGCGACCTGGGCCGTGCCCATCGCCTGGCCCGTGACGTGCGCTCGGGGATCATCTGGGTCAACACCTACCGCGCCGTGTCGGCCATGGCACCGATCGGTGGTTTCAAGAACAGCGGCTACGGCCGTGAGAGCGGCATCGATTCGGTGCTGGCCTATACCGAGCTGAAGACCGTGTGGATCAACCTGTCCACCGCGCCGATGCCCGACCCGTTTGTGATGCGCTAAGAGGTAGCACGAGATGATCGAACCCGGCATCTACAAAGACGTGATGGGCTCGTTCCCGTCCGGCGTCACGGTTGTCACCACCCTGGACGCCGACGGCGGCATCGTCGGCATCACCGCCAGCGCGTTCAGCGCGCTGTCGATCGAGCCGGCGCTGGTGCTGTTCTGCCCCAACTACGCCTCCGACACCTACCCGATCCTGCGGGACAGCAAGCGTTTTGCGATTCACCTGCTGTCCGCCGACCAGACCGCCGAAGCCTACGCCTTCGCCGGCAAGGGCAAGGACAAGGCCAAAGGTGTCGAGTGGCACTTGAGCGAGCTGGGTAATCCCCTGCTGGCCAACGCCACGGCGATCATCGAGTGCGAACTGTGGCGCGAGTACGACGGCGGTGACCACGCGATCATCGTCGGCGCGGTGCAGAATCTGGTGCTGCCGGCCGAACCGGTGACCCCGATGGTCTACCACAAAGGCAAACTGGGCGCCCTGCCGCCACTTGGCTGACAGACCTCACTGGCCCCTTCGCGGGTGAACCCGCTCCCACAGGGACCGCACAGATGCCGAAACCTGTGCAATACCTGTGGGGGCGGGTTTACCCGCGAAGAATCCAACACCGATCTTCCTGCTTTGCAGGGGTCGCGCTATCGTCTCACCCTCGGTTGCGGCCCCTTTTTATTCCGGAGTACTGCCCATGAGCAACGAGAAGTACGAAAAAGGCCTGCAGATCCGCACCCAGGTGCTGGGCGAGGACTACGTCAACCGGTCGATCCAGAACGCTGACGACTTCACCAAACCGTTGCAGGAACTGGTCACCGAATACTGCTGGGGCCACGTCTGGGGCCGCGAAGGCTTGTCGCTCAAAGAGCGCAGCATGATAAACTTGGCCATGATTTCCGCGCTCAACCGGCCCCACGAGCTCAAGCTGCACATTCGCGGCGCCTTGCGTAATGGCCTGAGCCGTGAACAGATTCGCGAGATCCTGCTCCAGGTCGGCATTTATTGCGGCGTGCCCGCGGCGGTGGACAGTTTCCGCCTGGCCCGCGAAGCGTTCGCTGAAGCCGATGCGGAGTCAACCCGTTAACACCGGGCTGTTCGAACCCACGCAAGGAGCACCCCAGGTTCGTGGTGCTGTTGCGGTTGCGGCCGGGCAGCCTCTTTAAGAGCGCACTTGATGAAACGCCAGCCACTCGACGACAGCTTCAAGGTCAACCGCAACCCCGTTACCCTGCGCGAAATCGTGCTCGACAAGCTGCGCGCCGCGATCATGAACTTCCACTTGCTGCCAGGCGACCGCCTGGTCGAGCGCGACCTCTGCGACCGCCTCGGCGTCAGCCGTACTTCGGTGCGGGAGGCCCTGCGTCACCTGGAGTCCGAAGGCCTGGTGGAGTTCGCCGATGCCAAGGGCCCGCGCGTGGCCATCATCACCCTGGAAGACGCCCGCGATATCTACGAGCTGCGCTGCGTGCTCGAAGGCCTGATCGTGCAGTTGTTCACCCTCAACGCCAAGGCCAAGGACATCCGTGCCCTGGAGCGCGCGCTGGAGGTCAATCGCGAAGCGCTGGAGGAAGGCGAGCTGCAACAGGTGCTGGATTCGGTGCAGGGTTTCTACGATGTGCTGCTGGAAGGCTCCGGCAACCAGGTGGCGGCGCAGCAGCTGCGCCAGTTGCAGGCGCGCATCAGCTACCTGCGGGCCACGTCGGTATCGCAGGAAAACCGCCGCGGCGCCAGCAACCGCGAAATGGAAAAGATCGTCGAGGCGATCAAGGGTGGCGACCCGCTGGTGGCCCACCAGGCCTCGGTCGACCACGTCCGCGCCGCCGCCAAGGTGGCCCTGGACTACCTGCGCCAGAAACAGGACGACAACGCCAAGGTGCGCGACATGGTCGAGCCCCTGGCCCTCAAGGAACCCCGCATAGAACCCCGTATAGGTCGCTGATCATGCCCAACGCCCCGCGCTACTGCCCGCACTGCACCACAGAACTGGCCCGGGGCGTTCCCACAGGCGACACCCACGAACGCCTGCTCTGCAATGGCTGCGGCTACGTCCACTACATCAACCCGAAAATGATCGCCGGCTGCATCATCGAGCGCGATGGCAAGTACCTGCTGTGCCAGCGCGCGATCCCGCCGCGCCCCGGCACCTGGACCTTGCCGGCAGGGTTCATGGAAGCCGGCGAAACCACCGAACAGGCAGCGCTGCGCGAAGTCTGGGAAGAAACCGGGGTACGCGCCGAAATCGTCTCGCCGTATTCGATCTTCAGCGTGCCGAAGATCAGCGAGGTGTACATCATCTTCCGCGCCATTGCTACCGAAGAGACCGGCCAGTACGGGCCGGAGACGCTGGCGTACAAGTTCTTCGAGGCCGACGAAATTCCGTGGGACGAGATCTACTACCCGGCCATCCGGCAGATTCTCGAGCGCTACATCCTTGAGCGACAAGCCGGGGTCTACGGGATCTACATGGGCAACGACGACACCGGCAAAGTGCACTTCATTCGCTGAGCATGGAACGCTCAGTCCGCCGCCCGGCCAGCAACCGCGCCACGCTCTGCGCCAGCTCTGCCCGCCGGTAGGGCTTGCGCAATACCTCGAACCCCTTCAGCTCACGCGGCGACAGGTTGGCATACCCGGTGATGATCAGCACGGGCAAGTCTGCCTGGCGCTCGCGCATCTGCTGGGCAAATCGCACACCGGTCATCTCGGCCATGACATGGTCGGTGACCAGTACGTCCGGCATCCAGCCCTGCTCTACCAGCCGCAATGCCTGCGCCGCGCTGGCAGCTTCGGTCACCTCATAACCCAGGTCACGCAACTGCAGCGCGGTGGCATGGCGCACGATGTTTTCATCGTCCACCAGCAATATCCGGCTCGGCCGCTCGGCCAGCGGCACCTCCTGGGCATCGGCAGCACGGCACGCCGCCACTTCATCGCTGGCCGGCAGCCACAGAGTGGCCTGGGTGCCCTGGCCGGGTGTCGAGCGGATGTCAAAGCCGCCACCCGACTGCAACGCCAGGCCCTGCACCATCGGCAGACCAAGGCCGGTGCCTTTGCCCACGCCCTTGGTCGAGAAGAACGGCTCGATGCAGCGGCGCAACTGCTCCTGGTCCATGCCGCAGCCGTCATCACTCACCTGGATCCACACCAGGCGCCCAGCCGCCACGCCTGCGGGACGCGGTGGCCCCTGGGCCTCCAGGCCCGCGACGATACGCAGGCCGCCACCTTCGCCCAAGGCATCACGACCATTGACGACCAAATTGAGCAACGCCAGCTCCAACTGATGCGGGTCGACAATCACCGCCGGCAATGCCGGGTCGATCTGCAGCTGCACGGCGATGGTCGGCCCCAGCGAACGGGCCATCAGCTCGCGCATGTCCTCCACCAGTGCCGACAATGCCACCGCCTGGGGCTTGAGGGTTTGCCGGCGGGCAAAGCTCAGCAGGCGCCCGACCAGGTTGCGCGCGCGCTCGGCCGCCTGCAGGCCACCGTCGATCAAGCGCGGTGCGCGCTCTGAATGCGGATGCCGGCGCAACAGCTCGAACGAGCCGATGATCGGGGTGAGCATATTATTGAGGTCGTGGGCGATACCCCCGGTGAGTTGCCCGATCATTTCCATCTTGTGCGCTTCGTGCAGCTGCAGCATGACAGCCTCGCGCTGGGCCAGCGCAGTCGCCACTCGTTCTTCAAGGCTTTCATTGAGCAAGTGCAAGGCCCGCTCGGCACGCGCGTGGGTGATGGCTGCCCAGACCTGCTTGGCGGTTTCCTCGACCAGTTGGCAATCGTCTTCGAAACACTGGCGCGGGCTATGGAAATACAAGCCCAGCATCGCCTCCAGGCGCCCTGCCCTGAGAATGGGTACGTGCAGGCTCAAGTGCAGGCCCGGTAATCGGGCGGGCGAGTCTTCATAGGCTTGCTGCACCGTCTGCCCTGCAGTCAACTGGGCGTGCAACGAAGCACCGAAGTCCTGGTATCGATGCTGGCCAACAAGCGATGGCACGCCATCGGCCCAGTCCTGGCTCACCTTGAAGCAGACCCCATCGCCCTGGTCCTCGCCAAAGCACACCCGCGCCGCGCCCAGCTCCTTGGCCAGGCGTTGCACGGCACAGGCCTCGATGCGCTCGGCCGAGCCCAACCCTGGCAAGGTCCGGCCCAGCTGCAGCAGAAACGCCTGGCGCTGCTGGAAACGCACGCGCTCGGTGGTGTCGGTGACCAGGCACAACACGCCGCCGACACTGCCATCGGCCTCCCGCACGGCCGAATAGGAAACATCGAAGTAGACCGTTTCACCAAGCCCACGCCGCTCGATATAGAACGGGCGATCCTTGGCTGCGAACGTCTGGCCGGTCTCCCGCACGCCGCGCAGCAACGGCTCCAGGTCGTCCCACAGTTCACGCCAATGCTCCTGCGCCGGTCGGCCAAGCGCCTGCGGGTGCTTGGTGCCGATGGTGGGGGCGTAGGCATCGTTGTACAACGCCACATAGGCGGCGCCCCAGAACAGCACGAATTGCGCCTGGGCCGGCAGCAGCGTGGTCATCACGGCCTGCAGGTGCGGCGACCAGGTTTCTGGTGGGCCCAGCGGTGATTCGGTCCAGTCCATCGTCTGCAGAAGGCTGCCGATGGCACCGCCGTTCAGCAGAAAGCCGAGCGCCGGGTTCACAGGGGTTGTCGATTGCTGAAGCGATCTCATGTCTGGGTAGTCCCGGGCATATTGCCATCCATCTCTGGATAGGAGAGCTGCAATCAACAGTTCGTTCCGCGGTTTTTCTGGGCAAGATCAACAGCACCATTTAGCTGGCATGGGTGCGGACCATAAGGCAGGCCAGCGACAGCCCGAGCGCACTCATCCCATTTGCCCAGCGATCAGCCCCAGGGCCACGCTGATCATCGCCACCCCCGACACCCGCCCGACCAGCTTCGCCGCCCCAGGCCGCGTGCTCAGCAAGGCTTTGGCGCCGTAACCGACCAGCGAATAGATCACCAGCGAGCTGCACAGATGCACCAGCCCCAGCAGCAATATCTGCAATGGCACCGGCCAGCTCGACTGCGGGTCGGTGAACTGCGGCAACAAAGCCAGGAACAGCAGGAACACTTTCGGGTTCAGGCCACTGACGCAGAACCCTTTCAACGCCCAGCGCGAGCCAGACTCCCCCGCCCCGGCCCGCCCGGCTTCGGGCAAGGCCGGGCTCAGCAGCAGGTTGCCGCCCAGCCACAGCAGGTAAGCGCACCCGGCCAGCGTCAGCAGGGTCAGCGCCAGCGGGTGGCCGGCCAGTAAACTCCCCACCCCGGCAGCGACCACCAAAGTGGCGAGGAAATGCCCCGACAACATGCCCGCCACCGCAGGCATCACCCAGCGCCCGCGCATGCCCGCCGAAATGGCGTAGGCCCAGTCCGCACCCGGGGTAATCACGAACAGCATCGACACAGCCCAGAACGCCGTCAGAACACTGATAGCCACTTGTATCTTCCTTTTCCACTGCTTGGGGATATCGAAAGATTACGGATTCCACTGGAGGATTATCTTTCGTATATTTCCCCCGAGCGCCTAATGACTGGAAGAATCTTCTCAATGGACCGGACTGATCGAAAAATCCTTGCCGAGCTGCAAAAAGACGGTCGGCTCTCGGTGACGGAGCTGGCCGACCGCGTGGGGCTCAGCCTGTCGCCGTGCCATCGGCGCCTCCGGGCGCTGGAAGACTCCGGCGCGATTCTGGGCTATCACGCCCGCCTCGCGCCCAGCGCGCTGGGGCTGAATTTTGCCGCCCTGGTGTTCGTGACCCTGCGCGAGGTGACCCGCCAGCCGGTAGCGGACTTTGAAGCGGCACTGGCCGAGATCCCACAGATTGTCGAAGCGCAGCGGCTGTTTGGCGACCCGGACTACCTGTTGCATGTGGTGGCCAGGGATTTGCCCGCCTTCCAGAAGCTGTATGACGAACACCTGACCAGCATTCCCAATGTGAAGCGCTTGAGCTCGACCCTGGTAATGAAAGAGGTCATCCAGGATCGGTTATTACCTATGTAAGCGTCCGTCACCAGGCGGCTACAACTGATACATCGACTGCCCCATAAACGCACACATGCACCACGCCGGATCATCCGTTCCGGCTTGCCATCCGCCTGATCCCTCTATTTCAGGCCCTCGCGCCAAATGGCACCCTCCTTGCTACCGTCACCCGCTTAAGCTTTTGTCAGCCTTAGGTTTTTTAACGTTTGTGGGCACATATTTACTAATTTCCCGTTATCCCGGCGCCCCGCATCATCGCTCCAACAAGAACGCGTCGCCCTTCGCCGGCACGCCCCCGGGCAGTTCCCGATGCCCTACCTTGCCTTGGAGTCAGTCATGACCAGTGCAGCCAATACGGCACCCCTGATAGAAAAACACACGATCGGCTACGTGCCCCCGCAAGACCGCCATGGAAAGGTAAGGGATCTGTTCACACTGTGGTTCGGCGGCAATATCGCGCCGCTGCCCATCGTCACCGGCGCGCTGGGCGTGCAGCTGTTTCACCTGAACCTGGTGTGGGGCGTTGTCGCCATCCTGGTCGGCCACCTGGTCGGCGGCGTGCTGATGGCGCTGCATTCGGCCCAGGGCCCGCAAATGGGCATCCCGCAGATGATCCAGAGCCGCGCCCAGTTCGGCACCCTCGGCGCGCTGCTGGTGGTGGTGATCGCCGGGGTGATGTACATCGGCTTCTTCGCCTCCAATATCGTGCTGGCCGGCAAATCGCTGCATGGCGTGGTCGACGCCGTGCCGGTGTCGGTGGGCATCGTCATCGGCGCGCTGGGCTCGGGCATCATCGGCATCATCGGCTATCGCTTCATCCACGTGCTCAACCGCATTGGCACCTGGGTGTTGGGTATCGGTATCGTGGTCGGCTTCGGCTACATCTTCACCCACGTGCAAAGCGACGATTTCCTGACCCGCGGCGGCTTCAACCTGGCCGGCTGGCTGGCCACCGTGTCGCTGGCGGCGCTGTGGCAGATCGCTTTTGCGCCCTATGTATCGGACTACTCGCGCTACCTGCCGGCAGATGTAAAAGTCAGCTCTACCTTCTGGACCACCTACCTCGGCTCGGCCCTGGGCTCGAGCCTGTCGTTCATCTTTGGCGCCGTGGCGGTGCTGGCGATTCCGGCCGGCATGGACACCATGGACGCGGTCAAGCTGGCCACCGGCACCCTGGGCCCGGTCATGCTGGTGCTGTTCCTGCTCAGCGTGATCAGCCACAACGCCCTCAACCTGTATGGTGCGGTGCTGTCGCTGATCACCCTGGTGCAAACCTTCGCCTACCGCTGGATCCCCACCGCCAAGAGCCGAGCGGTATTGTCGCTGATCGTGCTGTCGGCCTGCTGCGTGGTGGCGGTGTTCGCCTCGGCAGACTTCATCGGCCACTTCGTCGACATGGTGCTGGTGCTGCTGGTAGTGCTTGTGCCGTGGACTGCGATCAACCTGATCGACTTCTATGTCATTCACAAGGGTGACTACGACATCCAGTCGATCTTCCAGGTCGATGGCGGCATTTACGGACGTTACAACCCGCAGGCGCTGATCGCCTATGCGATCGGCATCGTGGTGCAGATCCCGTTCATGAACACGCCGCTGTACGTCGGGCCGATCTCCGAGCATATCAACGGGGCCGATCTGTCCTGGCTGGTGGGGTTGGCAATCACCTCGCCCCTGTACTGGTGGCTGGCCAGCCGTGACAGTGCCTACCGTCGTCGGCAGACGAGTGCCAAGCTTGCCATGGGGCACTGATTCAGCCTGATCCGGCCCCTCAGCGGGTAAACCCTACACGGGTCTCAACCTCGGTAATACCTGAGTGGGAGCGGGTTCACCCGCGAAGAGGCCAGATCAGACAACCCACAACGCCCCTCCCCGCACAAAGCCGCCAGACACCACGCGGCGCAGCAAGGCAACAGCCAATGTCGCGATCAGACAAGCACACGTCGCCCGCAACCGGCTGCCAATCCCTGTATACAAAAATAATACACACATCGACCAGCCCCGCGCCGTGGGCTGGCTGGTGTGGTACCTGCGAGTAAGCAGCCTCGCTTCACAATTCCAACGCTGTGGCGCCTTTTTGCACCGGGCAGTTCGTCCGGGCTCATAACGATAAAACTCCCAGTATTAAAGACCCGCGCCGCGCCAGCCGGGAGTGCTTGCGCGCGTCACATTGTGAAGACTTGACTGCCATGATCGCGACTTCAATCCCCGTAGCCGGTGCTGCCACCGGCCACCGTAACGCCCTGTACGTTGCTCATATCGCCGCTGTGTTGTTCGGCCTGACCGGTATCTTCGGTCACCTGATCGAAGCCGACGCCAGCATCATCACCTTTGGCCGCGCCACCTTCGCCTTCATCGCCCTGGGCTTCGTTGCCGGGCTGAAAGGCACCCGCCTGCTCGATGCAATCACCTTGCGCAACCTGCCCGTGCTGGGCCTGACCGGCGCCCTGCTGGCCACCCACTGGGTGACCTTCTTCATCGCCGTGAAAGTGGGCGGCGTGGCTGTGGCCACACTGGGCTTCGCCAGCTTCCCGGCGTTTATCGCCATGATCGAGCGCAGCGTGTTCGGCCAGCGGATCGGTGCCGTGCAAGGTCTGCTGTTGCTGATGGTCACTGCCGGCCTGGTGATGGTGGTGCCATCGTTCGACCTGCTCGACAGCGGCACCATCGGCCTGCTCTGGGGCCTGGGCTCGGGCCTGGCCTTCGCTCTGCTGACCGTGGCCAACCGCCGCAATGCCTCGAACATGAACGCCATGCAGGTGGCGTTCTGGCAGAACGTGGTGGTGGCTGCGCTGGTGGCCCCGTTTGCCTTCACTCATCTGGGCAATACCAGCCTGGGCGGCAGTGACTGGGTCAACCTGGCGCTGCTGGGGGTATTTTGCACCGGGCTTTCGCAGTTCCTGTTCGTCAAGAGCCTGGAGGGCCTGGAAGCACGCACTGCGGGGATGATCATCGCGCTGGAGCCGGTGTACGCGATTCTGGGTGCGTGGTGGTTGTTCGGCGACCAGCCGACCCTGCGCATGGCGGCGGGGGCTGCCTTGATCGTGCTGGCGACTATCCTGGCAGCAGCGCGCAAGGCCCCGGCTGAGCAAGGGGATACCAGCCGCTGCGCGCAATGAAGTGAAGCGGCTGCTCGATCGACAGGAATAACACTATCGAGGGGAGCGGCCGCTTTATTAGTGGTCTAGAACCAAGAGCCATACGCTGGCGGGGCATCCTGCGCAAACGCGCGCGCCCCTTCATGCGCGGCAATTACAGCATTGACCTCACTCACGCAATTCAACTTCGAAATTCACAGCAAGCACGCTCAGCAGGTTGGTAAGCTGGCATTCATGTCAGGTCCAATTACCTCATTTCCCCCCTGGCATCAGACTTTGGTCAAACACAAATGCCCGCGCCACACGGCCAGGAGGAATCGTCATGAAGATCGCCAGTTTCGATGTCGACGCGCAAAACGGCTTCACCGCCAACGCCCCGCACGAGCTGCCCGTCCCCGAAGGCGACGAAATCGCGGCTGATCTGAATGCCATGGCCCTGCGCGCCGACCTGCGCCTGGGAAGCAAGGACGCCCACCCTGCCAACGCCGCGTGGGTGGTGGCCGAGCCCGCGAGCATGCTGCAACCCTTGCAGTTGGCCAACGCCGACCTGACCTGGGTCAGCCACTGCGTGCCTGGCACGCCAGGCTTCGAACTGCTGCCCGGCCTGCCCGCGCCGATCGATTACGACTATTTCGTGTGGAAAGGCGTCGAACCCGACCTGCACCCCTACGGCGCCTGCTACCACGACCTGGCCGAACGCCGCTCCACCGGGGTAATCGAATTTCTGAAGGTGCAGCAGGTAGCCGCAGTGATCGTCGGCGGCCTGGCCCTGGACTACTGCGTCAAGACCACCGCCCGCCAACTGCGCCAGGCCGGGTTTCAGGTGCTGCTGTACCTGCCGGCCTGCCGCGCCCTCACCCAGGCAGGCGCCATCGAGGCCTGTGGCGCGCTGGCCGCCGAGGGCGTGATCCTCTGCGGCGATGAAGCCGCGCTCGACCACCAGCTTGGCCTGGTCAAACAAGACCGTTGATGAGCGAAAGCGTTCTCGTAATCGTTGCCTTGGCCATGGCCGGTTGCAACCGAGGCTTTAGCCCGCTGGTCAGCCCTTCGGAACAGGTCTGCCTGGCTCAATCTCCATCGCTATACCAGCTATGGAGGTGAAGGTGATGATTGATCCAACTACAGGTATGAAGGCAGGTCAGCGCTACTCGGTGGAAAATGTTGAACGTGCACACCAGTTCACTGGCTTCTTTCTCGATGGAAAATACTATCTTGGCCCCGAGTTGCTGACAGCCGTAGGCTGGGTGGAGGGCAAACGCTTCATTTACGACAACCTGGACGCTGCGGGTGAACCGGTCTTTCCTGACCGCGTGGCCGGAGAGGTGGAAGACCTGACACTGACCTTGGTGGATGGCACAGCATTGAAGCTTTTCAGGGTGGAAGTCAGCGCCATGCCTGAAGACGTCGAGGCAGCTGATCGGGTGCAGGCCGACGCTGCGCAGGACCACGAGCCGAGCGACGTGAAACCTGGCGAAAAAAGTCTCGCGCCAACTGTTACGCAGCGATGGCTCGCAGACGGCGGTCTGACCCGTAAGGACAAAATACCGTTATTGGTGAGTGCCGCAGTCATCGGTTTCGTTACCGGGTTGATCATCACCCATACGCAGCGCCGGCGCCGCTGAAGCGCTACACGGTCAGTGCCGGCAACTGGCTGGACAAGAGCCCAGCGGCTGTTGCATTCAACATCGCGGGGCTTAGCTTGTCTCTGACTACCCATTTCAAGGCCACGATTTCATTGCAAGCCATGGGTTTTTGATCATCATCGAAATGTGTGGTGAAAACGTGGTGGACTGTACACCCCACCTTCACCGTGCACAGCGCAAACAAACCGTGGCCTTCAATGGACGTCTCCTCCCGAAGCTCCCGTACTGCGGCCGCGACAGGCGACTCGCCCTGCTCGATTGCGCCGCCCGGGAAATTCCACTTTCCACTTTTTTTCCGAACCAGCAGGACTTTGCCGCTTCGAAGGCAAATTATCGTCGCCCTGGCCTTGATCTTGGCTTTTCGCGCTTTATTGTCCCGCATGCACACACTCAGCTCGTCATTGGGTTCATATCCGTCTCGTTGTAGCGAAGAGAGACTTATTCCCTGAAGACTCACCTTTATGACGACTCGTTCAACCTGATAGACACAGCTGCTAACCAACAAGCCATTACCCTTTACTTGAGCCGCGGTTGGCTGGGCTGGACGTCGCTGACGTTTTGCAGATGTTGCTTTCACTCAATTTTCACTACTTCGAGGGCAGACTTGGTCCATCCCTACGTGATAGACCTTGCCCGACTAGCAGCGGGCTTTCTTTTGCCCGCAAATCGTATACTGCAGATGGCGCCCGGCTTGATAGCGAGGTCAGGCTTTCCCGAACGAGGCCACTACCCGCCCGCCTGTTCCAAGCTCACGCCAGCTGGATGTACACCGAGTAACACCCCAGCAGCATCCAGAATACGAGAAAGATCCAAGGCGTTCGAAGTGAGAACAGCAGCGATTTCCGATGCCCTGCCTGTGACGTTTCGGCTTCGCAGAACAGCGGCGACTCATCATAAGCCAGCCCCATGAGCGGCTCGCTGCGCAGCAGGTGGCTCTGTTTCAACTGCCAGTGGTCGATGATGCGATAGGCCGCACGTATTCCCGGCCAGGCATTGAGAGAGCTGAGAACGCCCAACAACGCGAGAAACGCGGGCACGATCAGGGTGAACATCTCTCCCCATGACTGATTCAGATTGCCCATGGAAGATACGAACGCGATGACCAGGAAGGACTGGGCGGCCAGATACGCATCAGTGCGGTTGGCCAGGATGCTGGTCTCGTACTGAATCTCTCTGCGGTAGAAATCCAGTCGCTCCTTGGGCGAACCGAACATCCTGGCATTGTGTTCCGTCACCTCATGCTCAGGGGTTTGCGGTGTAATGATTCGGGGCACTGCGCTACTCCTGAATGCATCTACGTGTATGCAGTAGAGCAACCCCCGGTTTGAAAATTCATTGCGGTTAAACCTGTGCCTGCAGGCGGACCTTGCAGTCAACCCACCTCTCGCTGCATGCCCACACACAACTCCAGAAACCGCGCAGCAGCCCGGGAAGGCGTGGCCGCATGCGGCATCAATATGGAAAACCGCCTGACCAGCGCCTGCGGCGCAACCTGCAACCGGCGCAACGCCCCATCCTCATGCCGTATCGACATCGCTGATACAAAGCCGATCCCCATCCCGGCCCGCACCGCCTCCTTCACGCCCTCCACACCGGCAATCTCCAGCGCTACACGCATCGCCACGCCGTCGCGGGCAAACGCCCGCTCGACGATCTGCCGCACACCTGATCCGCTCTCGCGCAGCACTAACGGATAAGCACCCAGCGACACCAGCGTTTGCTGGTCACTTTCTGCCAGTGGATGCCCACGCGGCACGATTGCCACGATCTCGTCCTGACGCCATGCCGTCACCTCCGTTCCCAACGGCAGCTCTTGCCCGGGGGGCCCTTCGATCAGGGCGATATCGACAGTGTCCAGCGCAGCCACGATCTCTGCAGTGTTGCCATGTGATGTAGTCACCAGCACATCCGGGTAGCGGGCGTGAAAATCGGCGATCAGGTACGGCAGCAGGTAACTGGCCGGTGTGGTGCTGGCACCGATGCGCAGCGTCCCGCGCTCCAACCCGCGCATGGCCTCGCGCAGCGCCTGGGCCTGGCGAAAGGTTTCGCGCAGGCGCTGGGCATGCGCCAGCAACTGCTCGCCAGCCGCCGTCAACCGCACGCCGCGGCCGGCACGCTGGTAAAGGGGCTCGCCAAAGGCCTCCTGCAGCAGCTTGAGCTGTCCGGACACCGCCGGCTGCGACAGGTGCAGGGCCTGCGCGGCATGGCTGATGTTGCCGTGCTCGGCAACAGTGGCAAATGTTATCAGCTGTTCTGGGGTCATGAATGGAAAATATCAGCTATGCGGATATTTGCCATTCTAAATTACGATTTTTTATAAGCTTATAACCAGATTAACGTAGGGCTTGTCGAAACACCTTCCCGGAGGACTCACATGGCCACGGTTCCGTCCAACCCTGCTTTTGCACCTACCCTCTCTACCCGAGGGCGGCTCAATGGCATCCTTTTCGTCGCGCTGTTCGCGTTTGCAGTCACCGAGCTGGCCGCCATCCCGGCCATCGCCAACCTGGGCATCAGCCCGCTCATCGTCGGCATCGTGGCAGGGGCGCTGTACGGCAATGCCCTGCGCGATGGCGTGCCGGCAAGCTGGGCGGCGGGCATCAACTTTTCCGCCCGCGGCCTGCTGCGCATTGCCGTGGCGTTCTTTGGGCTGCGGGTTAGCTTGCAGGAAATTGCCGAAGTCGGCTGGTCGGGGCTGTTGGTGTCGCTGCTGGTGGTGGGCAGCACCCTGCTGATCGGCCTTTGGTGCGGCATGAAGCTGTTCAAGCTGGACCGCGATACCGCCTTGCTGACCGCTGCCGGCAGTGCCATCTGTGGTGCCGCAGCCGTGCTGGCCTTCGAGTCGGCGCTGCGCAGCGCCCCGCATAAAAGCGCCATGGCGGTGGGTAGCGTGGTGCTGTTCGGTACCTTGTCGATGTTCCTTTACCCACTGGCGATCAACGCTGGCTGGCTGCACCTGGACACCATGGGTGCCGGGCTGCTGCTGGGCGGGACCATTCACGAGGTGGCACAGGTGGTGGGCGCGGCCAGCAACGTCAGCCCCGAGGCCACGCATATCGCCACCATCGTCAAGATGACCCGGGTAATGCTGCTGGTACCGGTGTTGCTGGTGGTGGGCCTGTGGATCAGCCGCTCGCGGCAGGCGGGCCAGGCGCAAGGCAACGGGCGCATCGCCATGCCCTGGTTCGCCTTCGGCTTCCTGGCGCTGGTGCTGGTGAATTCGCTGCAGGTGCTGCCGGGCAGCGTGACCCAGGCGGTGAACAGCCTGGACACCTTTGCCCTGACCATGGCCATGACCGCGCTGGGTATGGAGACGCGCTTCAGCCAGATCCGCCAGGCTGGGCCACGGGCGCTGGCTACCGGGGCGATCCTGAACCTGTGGCTGATGGGTGGGGGATTGGCGATTACCCTGGGGGTGCAGAAACTGCTGGGCTGACTGGAGACCGGGTCGCCTGCTTCGCAAGTAGACCCGCGAAGCAGGCGACTCGGCTTCAAGGTTTTTCACAGCCCCCCTCGTTGCCGTCCACATTTCTAGGTATGGTGGTGTCAAAGAAGGATGTTTTACCCGCACAGGAAAGACTTAGATGCCTCAACGCCATGTCATCAATGCATCCGTCAGCCCCAAAGGCAGCCTGGAGACGCTGTCACAACGTGAAGTGCAGCAACTGAGTGAAGTCGGTACCGGTAGCCTTTACACCCTGTTCCGCCAGTGCGCCCTGGCCATCCTCAACACCGGCGCCCATGTCGACAATGCCAAGACCATCCTCGAGGCCTATAAGGACTTCGAGGTGCGCATCCACCAACAGGACCGCGGCGTACGCCTGGAGCTGCTGAATGCCCCGGCCGACGCCTTCGTCGATGGCGAAATGATCGCCAGCACCCGTGAAATGCTGTTCAGCGCCCTGCGCGACATCGTCTATACCGAAAGCGAGCTGGCCAGCCAGCGCATCGACCTGGAAAGCTCCCAGGGCATCACCGATTACGTCTTCCACCTGCTGCGCAATGCCCGTACTCTGCGCCCGGGCGTGGAGCCGAAGATGGTGGTGTGCTGGGGCGGCCACTCGATCAGCACCGAGGAATACCAGTACACCAAGAAGGTCGGCCACGAGCTGGGCCTGCGCAAACTGGACGTGTGTACCGGCTGCGGCCCTGGCGTGATGAAGGGGCCGATGAAGGGCGCTACCATCGCCCACGCCAAGCAGCGGATGCACGGCAGCCGCTACCTGGGGCTGACCGAGCCGGGCATCATCGCGGCCGAGGCGCCCAACCCGATCGTCAATGAACTGGTGATCCTGCCGGACATCGAGAAGCGCCTGGAGGCCTTCGTGCGTGTCGGCCATGGCATCATCATCTTCCCCGGTGGCGCCGGTACGGCCGAGGAGTTCCTGTACCTGCTGGGCATCCTCATGCACCCGGACAACCGCGACCTGCCGTTCCCGGTGGTGCTCACCGGCCCGCGCAGCGCCGAGCCGTATCTGCAGCAGTTGCACGCGTTTGTCGGCGCCACCTTGGGCGAAGCGGCGCACCGCCTGTACGAAATCATCATCGACGACCCGGCGGAAGTTGCCCGGCAGATGGTCGAAGGCCTGAAAGCGGTGAAGCAGTTCCGCCGCGAGCGCAACGATGCCTTCCACTTCAACTGGCTGATGAAGATCGAGGAGAGCTTCCAACGCCCGTTCGACCCCACCCACCAGGCCATGGCCGACCTGCAGCTACGTCGCGAGCTGCCGCCCCATGAACTGGCCGCCAACCTGCGCCGGGCGTTCTCCGGGATTGTGGCAGGCAACGTCAAGGACAAGGGCATCCGCCTGATCGAAGAGCACGGGCCATATCAGATCCGTGGCGACAGCGCCGTACTGGACCCTCTGGGCCGGCTGTTGCAGGCCTTCGTCGACCAGCACCGGATGAAGCTGCCTGGCGGCGCAGCGTATGTGCCGTGCTATCAGGTAGTCACCTGAAACCAACTCCCCCTGCCGTTGATCTTGATCTTGATCTTGATCTTGATCTTGATCTTGATCTTCGCGACTTCAGGAGGCCGAACGCAGGCCTTGCGGAGGGAGGTGACGGGCATGGATGCCCGTCAAGCGCTGGGCCCCAGGATGGGGCCTGCAGCGCGGTCCTCCCGGGAGCAAGGCCGGAGTGAGGGCACCCCGGAGCGCAGCGTAGGGGCCGGATGATGGGAGCGAGCGGTTTTTGGTTACTTTTTTCCAAGAAAAAAAGTGACTCGCCGTAAGGGCGAAAAGGTGAGTCAGCGTCGCCATCGCACATGGACAGTTCGCCATATCTAAACCGGCGCATAAGATTCAAGCTTCACGCCATGGGCATTCATATCAAGTAGACATTCATTAGCGAGGGTGGCGCTGAGTCACCTTTCCGCCCTTACGGCGGGTCACTTTTGTCTTGGCAAAAGTAACCAAAACCGCCCGCTCCCATCATCCGGCCCCTACGCTGCGCTTCGGGGTTCCCTCGCTCCGGGCTTGCTCCCGGGAGGACCGCGCTGCAGGCCCCATCCTGGGGCCCAGCGCTTGACGGGCATCCATGCCCGTCACCTCCCTCCGCAAGCCCTGCGCTCGGCCTCCTGAAGTCGCAACCTGTGTCGCCTGGACTATCGCGCGCTTAGAAGCAAAGCAAGAGCAGAAGCAGGAACTGTTGCTGTTGCTGTTGCTGTTGCTGTTGCTGTTGCTGTTGCTGTTGCTGTTGCTGTTGCTGTTGCTGTAGATCTTGATCTTGATCTTGATCTTGATCTTGATCTTGATCTTGATCTTGATCTTGATCTTGATCTTCGCGACTTCAGGAGGCCGAACGCAGGCCTTGCGGAGGGAGGTGACGGGCATGGATGCCCGTCAAGCGCTGGGCCCCAGGATGGGGCCTGCAGCGCGGTCCTCCCGGGAGCAAGGCCGGAGTGAGGGCACCCCGAAGCGCAGCGTAGGGGCCGGATGATGGGAGCGAGCGGTTTTTGGTTACTTTTTTCCAAGAAAAAAAAGTGACTCGCCGTAAGGGCGAAAAGGTGAGTCAGCGTCGCCATCGCAAATGGACTGTTCGCCGTATCGAAACCGGCGCATAAGCTTCAAACTTCAAACTTCAAACTTCAAACTTCAAACTTCAAATTTCAAGCCATGGGCATTCACATCAAGTAGACATTCATTAGCGAGGGTGGCGCTGAGTCACCTTTCCGCTCGTACGGCGGGTCACTTTTGTCTTGGCAAAAGTAACCATGGGCCTGCCCCGTGACCTCCCTCCGCAAACCCTGCGCTCAGCCTCCTGAAGTCGCAATCCGTGGCACCTGGACTATCGCGCTTAGAAGCAAAAGCCAGAGCAAAGCAACAGCAAGAGCTGTTGCCTTGACCTTGATCGTCGCGACCTCAGGAGATGTCGATTACTGGCCGATATCAGCCATCGGCCGCTCGACAAAACGCAAACTGTCCCGCCCCCCGCGCTTGGACTGATACAACGCCACATCCCCCTGCTCGATCAACGCCGCCAAGCTAGCCGGCGCCTGGTCGAACACATTGGCGCCGATACTCAAGGTAACTGCCTGCGGAGTAGGCACCGTCTTGCCGGCATACTGCTGGAACTGCTCGCGCAACACCCCGCCCAACTCCGCTACCCGCTCGCTGCTGGCCCCACTCAGCAGAATGACAAACTCATCGCCCCCCAACCGCGCCGCCAGTGAGCGCTCGGGCAGCACCGCGCGAATCATCTCGCTCAGGGCAACCAGCAAGCGGTCCCCGGCAATGTGCCCATGCAGGTCATTCACCAGCTTGAAATTGTCGATGTCGATCAGCAGCAATGCCCCAGGCTGCGCCGGGCTCACATCCTTGAAGAAATGCGCTGCCCGCACCTCCAGCGCGCGCCGGTTGTACAGCGCCGTCAGCGGGTCGCGGGCTGCCAGCCGGGCGATGCGCTCCTCGCGCCGGTAGCGCACGGTGCCGGTCATCGACAAGGCAATCAGCATGATCGCCATCGCCCCTTCTACCAGGGAAACCTGAATGATCAGCCCGCCAAAGGTTGCCAGGTCAATCAATGTACCCGGCGTGATCGCGATGATCGCCTTCACCACATAGAACAATCCGTGGATCAGCAGTACGTAGCGCAACTGCACCGCGCCGACGCTCAGCGACTTGCCGTGCGGGCGCAGCAGGAAGCTGGCCTTGAGGGTCAATGCCGCGACCAGCAACGAGTTGACCATCAGCATCACCTTTGACCACTGCGGCCCCACGGGCAACAGCAGCAAGGCGAACCAGACCACCACGATGATCAACCAGGCACGCGACAAGCGGTCATGGGTAAAGCGCAACACGCCCAGCAGGAAGAACCCGTGGGCGATCACCAGCAAGCCATTGGCGAACCAGATGCCGATGAACAGCAAGCCGATCCCGCGCAACAACGCCAGGATGCAACCGACGGTAATAGTGGCGAAGCCCGCACTCCAGTAAAGCAGCGAGGGTTCGCGGACACTGCGCCATTCGATCGCCAGGTACAGGGCAGCTGCTGCAGCCAAGGCGATCGAGATGGTCAGCATCGTAGGTGGATCTAGCGCCATATACGCTTTGGCCTATCTGGTTAACGAGGAAAGGGCGCGATTGTATGCGCACGTGATGACTTTTCAGAGGGGGCTTGCACACTTGCCGACAAATGATAGCCCAGCCTCAAGGCCATTCATGCAGCATAGATATCATATTGATATCACTGCTCCCTGGGCACCGCAACCTGACGAGAGGCCTGCCCTTCGCGCTGTTCGCCCGCGCCCGGCGCTGCAAGCTGTTGCCCGGACAAAAAGCTCACCAGAAGCCGCCCGTGCGAACTCAGTCGCTCCCAGTCGCGAAAGCACATTCCCGATGGCGGTGTCGGCCGCCAGCAATCGCCTGCGCTTACTCATGTTCGAAAAAAAGCGATTCATACAGGGATTGCATAAGGGCTGACAGGTGTTTGCCGCAAGATATGCAGCGCCGGTGAGATCCCGTCAAAGCCAGCAAAGCCAAAAAGCCTCAAAGCACCCGCTTGATCAACGGCTCCAACCGGCTATACCGCAACCTTCGCAGCAACTTGCGCACGTCCTTCGGGTGCTCGGTCTTGGCCCCGAGCGCTTCGGCCGAGCCGATCTTCGGCGCATGCCGGCGCAATTCGGTCAGCTCCGCTTCCCGCGGCGCCAGCCACTGCCCCTGCGGGTCATCGATCAGCAGGCCGTTCTCCAGGTCCAGGTTGAACCCGCGCGGGTTCAGGTTGTTGCCGGTCAGCAGCGAATAACGCTGGTCTATCCACACGCCCTTGGCATGGAAGGTATGCCCCGGATCGTTCCAGATCCGCACCTGCAACTGGCCGCTGGCGATCGCGCCGTGGCGGCGCCGGGCGAAGGCGCGCAGGTTGTCCTCGTACAAATAAGGCAACGCACCGCTGGCACTGAACGGCTCGCCAGGGGCGATATAGAAATCGTTGGCCGTGCGGTCACCGACGATCAGCTCCACCTGTACCCCCCGCGCCAAGGCTTGATCGAGCTCGCGCATCAGCACCCGCGGCGGGTTGAAATACGGCGTGCTGATGATGACCTGCTCGCGCGCGGCCGCCAGCAACGCGCACACCGTGCGGTTCAGCGGGTTGCCACGGCCCACACCGAGCAGCGGGATCACCCGCAGGCCCTGCCCCGCTCCGCTGGCAGGTGCCTGGTAGACCATGCGCCGCAGCCGCGCGCGCAAACGCCGAATGTCCCCCCGCAGGCTGCGGGTGGATGGCGGCTGCGGCAGATCGAGGCGCGGTGTGGCGGTGTGGTGCAGCAGACGCCGCACCAGGTCGACCATGGCATCGGCCAGCGCTGGCGACTGGAACAGGTGGTAGCGGTCCAGCCGATAGCGATCGAAGCGGTGCAGGTACACGTTGTTCAGGCTGGCACCGGTGTAGATCACGCAGTCGTCGATGATGCTGCCCTTCAGGTGCAAGACCCCGAACAGCTCGCGGGTCTGCACCGGCACCCCATGGATGACGATGTCCAGCCCGTGGTGCTGGCGCTGGGCCTGGTACCACGCGGCATTGCCCGGCTGGCGCCCGCCGCCCAGCAGGCCGCGCCTGGCACGGAACCAGTCGACCACGATGGTGATTTCCAGGCCTGGCCGCGCCGCCTTGGCCTGGTACAGGGCATCCAGCACTTCCTGGCCGGCCTCGTCTTCCTGCAGGTACAGCGCGACGATGACGATACGCCGGCTCGCGGTGCGGATGCGCTCCAGCAGGCAGGCGCAGTAGGCTTTGGCGTCCGGCAATACCTGGATCGACTCGGGCGCCACGGCGTAGCCTGGCAATTCCGCCAGCATGGTTTCGGGGTTCACTCACGATCACCTTATGTGTGCAATCACTGTCGGCCCCGCCAACCGGCGGGGCCATTCCTGGCCGCAGTGCCGGGGGTGTAAGATCAACCCGGCAACGACCTATAACAACAAGAACCACGCGAGGCTGTATTTTCTCACTGCCCCTGACGAACTATGCCTCAGCTTGCACAGGAACCGCGCAATGGTCCACCCCGCATCTGCAAACCTGTCGACGTCTACAGTAAAGACCTTCGGCTTTCTGATCCTGCCCAATTTCACCACCATCGGCCTGGCCTCTGCCGTCGAGACCCTGCGCATGGCCAACCTGGCAGCGCGCCGGCCGCTGTTTCGCACCGTGCTCATCGCCGCGGACGACGCACCGGTGATGGCCAGCAACGGCATGCGCGTGCTGCCCGACTTCAGCATCGCCAACGCCCCCGCGCTGGATGCGCTGCTGGTGGTCGGCGCCAACCCGATCGACCGCGGCCGTGGCAATCGCCCGCTGATCGACTGGCTGCGCCAGCTGGCCCGCCAACGCCTGCCGCTGGGCGGTATCTGCACCGGCAGCTACCTGCTGGCCAGGGCGGAGCTGCTCAAGGGCTATCGCTGCACTATCCACTGGGAAGACCTGCCGACATTGCAGGCACAATTCCCCGGCATTGTCATATCCAGCCAGTTGTTCGAGCTGGACCGCGACCGTTATACCTGCTCGGGCGGCGTGGCCGCGATGGACATGATGCTGCAACTGGTGGCCCGCGAGCCCGGCGGCCAGGACATCGCGGCCAAGGCCGCCGAGCTGCTGCTGTGCGACCGGGTGCGCGGCGAACGTGAGCGCCAGCGGGTGCCGCTGCGCACCCTGCTGGGCAGTGCCCAGCCCAAGCTGAGCCAGGTGGTGGCGATCATGGAGGCCAACCTCGAAGAGCCGCTGGGGCTGGAAGAGCTGGCCGACCTCAACCAGGTGACCGTGCGCCAGTTGGAGCGGCTGTTCCACAAATACCTGCAGCGCACGCCCAGCCAGTATTACCTGCAGCTACGGTTGTCGCGGGCGCGCGAATTGCTGCTGCGCAGCGACGTACAGGTGCGTGAGGTGGCGCTGGCCTGCGGGTTCAGTTCACCGGCGCATTTTTCCAAGAGCTATAGCCGGTTCTTCGGGTTGTCGCCGCTGGGGGAGCGGCGTCAGGCTTCGTTGCATTGATTCAGGTTGTGTTTACGTTTTGCCGGCCCTTTCGCGGATTCACCCGCTAAAGGGCCGGCACTGGCCAATCAGTCTTCCAGGGCCACGTGGGCTGTCTCCCGGCACATCAGCATGGCTACCAGCGCCACCAGTGCCGCCGCCAGCAAATACCCCGCCGGTGCCAGCTTGCTGCCGGTCACCTGGATCAGCCAGGTGGCAATGAACGGCGCGGTCCCGCCGAACAACGCGTTGGCCAGGTTGAAACTCAGGGCAAAGCCGCTGAAACGCACCCGGGTCGGGAAGATTTCCGCCAGCAGGCACGGCAAGGTGCCATCGTTCATCGCCAGCATCGCCCCGAAGATGATCTGGATCGCCAGGATCACCAGCAAAGGCTGGCCGTCAAGCAGGCGGAACAGCGGCACGGTCAAGCCCAGGAACAACAGTGAGGCCACCACCAGCATGGTCTTGCGTCCAAAGTGGTCGGACAGCCGTCCCATCAGGAAAATCAGCCCGATATAGGTGGCCAGCGACACCGTCGAGGCGATGAACGAATCCCGCTCGCTCATGCCCATTTCAGTGGACAGGTAAGTGGGCATGTAGCTCAGCAGCAGGTAGAACGCCACCGCGTTCAGGCATGTGACGCCCAGGCCGATGGCCAGGCTGCGCCGGTGCTTGCTCAACAGTTCACGGATCGGCGCGGGGGTCATGCAGGCCTTGTTCTCCAGGCGCTGCTCCATTTCCAGAAACTTGGGCGTGTCCTGCAGGCTCATGCGGATGTAGCGCCCCACCAGGCCGAATGGCGCTGCCAGCAGAAACGGCAGACGCCAGCCCCATTCGTGCAGGGCTTCACTGCTGAGCAGCTCATGCAGCACGGCGACAAACGCCGCGCCGAACAGCAAACCGGCTGCGGTGCTGGCCGGTACGATACTGGTGTACATGCCACGCCGGCCGGGCGGCGCGTACTCGGCGAGGAAGGCGGCGGCACCGGCGTACTCGCCCGACGCCGAAAAGCCCTGCACCAGGCGGATCAGCAACAACAGGCACGGCGCCCACAGGCCGATCTGTGCATAGCCTGGCAACAGGCCAATGCAGAAGGTAGACAGCGACATGATCAGGATCGACAACGACAAGGCGTTGCGCCGCCCGTGGCGGTCACCGAAATGGCCCCAGATCACGCCGCCCAGCGGGCGCACCAGGAACGACAGGGCGAACACCGCGAAGGTCGCCAGCAGGCCGGTGGCTTTGTCGGTTTGCGGGAAGAAGGTGGCGGCGATGATGGTGGCCAGGTAGCCGTAGGCAGCGTAGTCGAACCACTCGACGAAATTGCCCATGAAACTGGCCCGGGCGGCCTTGCGCAAGGCCTGGCGTTCAGCGCTGGGCGCGGCGCCGTCGAGGGTGGGAGCGTTCAGGATGGTGCTGGACATGACGGGTACCCTCTGATTCTTTTAATTGGAGGCAGGGTCTGGTGGTCATACAGGTATTTTTTTGTTGTCTGGGCCGGCCTCTTCGCGGCTGAAGCCGCTCCCACTGGGCCCTCTACAGGCCTTATGGGAGCGGGTCAGCCGCGAAGCAGGCCGCGCGATGCTTATTTGCGAATGATGTTGTGCTCCGGCCCATACGGGAACTTGGTGATGTTCTCGGCACCGCTGTCATTGACGATCAGGATGTCATGCTCGCGGTACCCACCGGCACCCGGTCGCCCTTCGGGCAACATGATCATCGGCTCGATCGACACCACCATGCCCGGCTCCAGCACGGTGTCGATGTCTTCACGCAGCTCCAGCCCCGCCTCGCGGCCATAGTAATGGCTAAGCGTGCCGAACGAATGACCATAACCGAAGGTGCGGTACTGCAGCAGGTCATGACGCAGGAAGATCTCGTTCAGTTCATGGGCGATGTCACTGCAGCGCATGCCCGGGCGTACCAGTTTCAAGCCGGCCTCGTGCACTTCGACGTTGGCCTGCCACAGGCGCAGGTACTCGTCCGGGCAGTGGTCGAGGAACAGCGTGCGCTCCAGCGCCGTGTAGTAGCCGGCGATCATCGGGAAGCAGTTGAGGCTGAGGATCTCGCCCTTGCCGACCCGGCGGCTGGTGACCGGGTTGTGTGCCCCATCAGTATTGAGCCCGGACTGGAACCAGGTCCAGGTGTCCATCAGTTCGGCATCGGGGAAGCGCCTGGCGATTTCGCGCACCATCGCCTGGGTGGCATGCAGCGCCACTTCGTATTCAGGCACCTGATCGCGCAGTGCCTCGACCACCGCGGCACCGCCGATGTCGGCCACCTGCGCACCGTGGCGGATCAGTGCCTGCTCCTCGGCCGACTTGATCATGCGCATGCGCATGCACGGCGCACCGATGTCCAGCAGCTCGGCCTTGGGGTAGCAGGCGGCGAGTTTGCTGTGGTTCTGCAGGTTGAGGTGGTCGTATTCCACACCGATGCGCGAGGCCAGCGGCAGTGCCTGCTGAATGGCGACGAAATAGTTGTCACGTTGCCAGTCGGTGTAGACGATGTTGTCGCCGCCGACCGTGCGCCGCCAGGGTTGCCCGCCATCGATGTTGGCACTGATCGAGACCACCTTGTCCTGGGTTATCACCAGCGCATAGGGGCGGCCGAACGAGCAGTACAGGAAGTCGCTGTAGTAGTTGACGTTGTGGTACGAGGTGAAGATTGCCGCCTCGATGTCCTGCTCGGCCATGTAGGCCCGCAGCCGGGCGTGGCGGGCAGCATATTCCTGGGCCGAGAAAGTCGGCTGGACCTTGTCGCCGTTGTGGATTTTCAGGGTCTTGGGCATTTGCATGGTCGGGGTTCCTTGTCGTTGTGAGCACGCTGTTCAGGCCGGCCGCCTGAGAAGCATTGCAACAGAACCGACGAGGACGCTTTTGTACCTATCCGACCTGGAATTGGCGGGATTGCCAGTGTCTCAAGGGGCTGCGTTGCAGCCCATTCGCGGGCTTGCCCGCTCCCACAGGTACAGCGCAGCCCTCCTGTGGGAGCGGGCAAGCCCGCGAATGGGACGCAGCGCGTCCCACCGATAATGCCTTTACTTCAGGTCAAAACGATCCAGCTCCATGACCTTCTCCCAGGCCGCCACAAAGTCACGGACAAACTTGTCACCGCCATCACCGCTGCCGTACACCTCGCTCACCGCCCGCAGCTGGGCATGCGAGCCAAACACCAGGTCGACGCGGCTACCGGTCCACTTCACCTGCCCGGTCTTGCGGTCACGGCCTTCGAACGCTTCGTTGTCTGCCGAGGTCGGCTTCCACTCCACGCTCATGTCCAGCAAGTTGCGGAAGAAGTCGTTGCTCAAGGTGCCGACCTTGTCGGTGAACACGCCTTGCGTGTTACCGCCATGGTTGGCGCCCAGCACCCGCAGGCCACCGATCAGCACGGCCAGTTCCGGGGCGGTCAGGGTCAGCAACTGGGCTTTGTCCAGCAGCAGTTTTTCGGCCTTGACGCTGTATCGGTCCTTGCTGAAGTTGCGGAAACCATCAGCCAGGGGCTCCAGCACGGCGAACGACTCGACATCGGTCTGCGCCTGCGAGGCATCGGCACGCCCCGGGCGGAACGCGACGTTGAGGTTGTGCCCCGCGTCCTTGGCCGCCTTTTCCACCGCAGCGGCCCCAGCCAGGACGATCAGGTCGGCGAGTGAAATCTTCTTCCCACCAGTATTGAACCCGGCCTGGATCTGCTCCAGCGCCGCCAGCACCTTGGCGGTGCCTTCGTTGGCCCGCCAGTCTTTTTGCGGGGCCAGGCGCAAGCGGCCGCCATTGGCCCCGCCGCGTTTGTCCGAGCCACGGAAGGTCGACGCCGCAGCCCACGCGGTAGCCACCAGTTCGCCAACCGTCAGGCCCGACGCCAGCACCTTGGCCTTGAGCGCGGCAATGTCCTGCTCGTCCACTAGCGGGTGGTCGACCTTGGGAATCGGGTCTTGCCACAGCAGCTCTTCGTTGGGCATTTCCGGGCCCAGGTAGCGCGCCAGCGGGCCCATGTCGCGGTGGATCAGTTTGTACCAGGCGCGAGAGAAGGCATCCGCCAATTGCTCCGGGTTGTCCTTGAAACGCCGGGCGATGGGCTCGTAGATCGGGTCGAAGCGCAGCGCCAGGTCGGACGTGAGCATCGACGGGGCATGGCGCTTGGCCGGGTCGTGGGCATCAGGCACGGTGCCTGCCCCTTTGCCCTCTTTCGGCCGCCATTGGTGCGCGCCCGCCGGGCTCTTGGTCAGTTCCCACTCGAAGTTGAACAGGTTGTTGAGGTACTCGTTGCTCCAGCGGGTCGGGGTCGAGGTCCAGGTCACTTCCAGGCCGCTGGTGATGGTATCGCCGCCCTTGCCGGTACCGAATTTGTTGGGCCAGCCCAGACCTTGCAATTCAAGGCCTGCGGCTTCGGGCTCGGGGCCGACGTTGTCGGCAGGGCCGGCGCCGTGGGTTTTGCCGAAGGCGTGGCCGCCGGCGATCAACGCCACGGTTTCTTCATCGTTCATGGCCATGCGGCCGAAGGTGTCACGGATGTCCTTCCCCGAGGCGACCGGGTCAGGGTTGCCTTCAGGCCCTTCCGGGTTCACGTAGATCAAGCCCATCTGCACGGCGGCCAGCGGGTTTTCCAGGTTGCGCTCGCCACCCAGGTCGCGGCTTTCTTCCTCCGGGCGCTTGGCAGGTTCGGCGACCAGATCGCCCTGCCCTGGCGGCTGGGCCTTGACCTGTTCCTTGCCATAGCGGGTATCACCGCCCAGCCAGACCTTTTCCGAGCCCCAGTACACGTCTTCGTCCGGCTCCCACACATCGGCGCGCCCACCCGAAAAGCCGAAGGTCTTGAACCCCATGGATTCGAGGGCGACGTTGCCGGTGAGCACGATCAGGTCGGCCCACGAAATCTTGTTGCCGTATTTCTGCTTGATCGGCCACAGCAGGCGCCGGGCCTTGTCCAGGCTGACGTTGTCCGGCCAGCTGTTGAGCGGGGCGAAGCGCTGCTGCCCAGCGCCCGCGCCACCGCGGCCATCGCCAATACGATAAGTACCGGCGCTGTGCCAGGCCATGCGGATGAACAACGGCCCATAATGGCCGAAGTCTGCGGGCCACCAGTCCTGCGAGTCGGTCATCAGGGCGCTGAGGTCTTGCTTGAGGGCCTGGAAGTCAAGGCTCTTGAACGCCTTGGCATAGTCGAAGTCCGGGTCCATCGGATCAGATTTGGAGGAATGCTGGTGAAGAATTCTCAGGTTGAGCTGGTCAGGCCACCAGTCACGGTTGGTGGTGCCGCCACCTGCGGTTTGATGGAACGGGCATTTCGATTCGTTCGACATCTGCGGGTACCTTTGGGTCGGTTATCCAGATTTCCGGTCTATGCCAGGTGTTCTTTCAGCCGAGCGTGTGGGCTCGTGCTACCCCTCATCAGGTCTACACGGGGCTTGCGAAGCTGTCACGGCGGGTTGGCGCGGTCTTGCACGCAGGTGCTGACAGGCCGCCCGCTCGCGGAATTCGCGGGGCCAGGGGAAAGACTAGCCGAGCTTGGGCAGAGTTCTAATAGAGTGGCTGTTGCGTGCTGATAGGCTGGCTCTTTCACTGCGGTGCGTACCGCCGCCAACACCCCCGCACATCCATACAAGGCACACGGGCCTGCGCCGTGCTTCAATACACCGCCCTGCCTTTCACTCCGGAACCCGAGCCCTCATGAACCGCAACGACCTGCGCCGCGTCGACATGAACCTGCTGGTGCTGTTCGAAGCCTTGATGATCGAACGCAACCTGACCCGGGTCGGCGAAAAGCTGTTCATCACCCAGTCCACGGTCAGCGCCGCCCTCGCCCGCCTGCGTGAACTGTTCGACGACCCGCTGCTGATTCGCAATGGCCGGGCCATGGAGCCCACGCCAAGGGCCATGCAGATCTTCGCCGAACTTGGCCCGGCCATGGACGTGATTTCCGCCGCCATCAGCCGTGCTCGCGAATTCGAGCCGGCAAACAGCTGCAACGTGTTCCGCCTCGGCCTGTCCGACGATGCCGAGTTCGGCCTGTTTCCGGCCCTGCTGCAGGCCCTGCGCGAAGAAGCCCCGGACATCAGCGTGGTGGTGCGGCGGGCCAACTTCCTGCTGATGCCGGGCCTGCTGGCCAGCGGCGAGATATCGGTGGGCGTGAGCTACACCACCGACCTGCCGGCCACCGCCAAGCGCCGCAAGCTGCGCGACATCGGCGTGCGAGTGCTACGCGCCGACGACCGCCCGGGGCCGCTGACCCTTGATGAATACTGCGCCCGCCCGCATGTGATGGTGTCGTTCTCGGGCGACATGAGCGGCAACATCGACCTTGACCTGGCGCGCATCGGCCGTTGCCGTAAAGTGGTGCTGGCGGTGCCGCAGTTCGGCAGCCTGCGGGCCCTGCTGCGCAACACCGAGATGATCGCCACCGTACCGGACTACGCTGCCTGCGCCCTGGCCGACGACGGCAGCCTGCGCGCCGATCCGGCGCCGTTCGAGATCACCGAGGCCGAGCTGTCGATGGTCTGGAGCGGTGCCCAGGACAACGACCCCGCCGAGCGCTGGCTGCGCGAGCGAATTTTGCAGTTCATGGCTGCAGGCCCCCAGCCGTCATAGCGATACAGGCTTTTATTTGCGCCGCTGCATCCAGGCCGCCCCCAGTCCACTGAGGCAGATGATGGAAATCCCCACCAGACTCAGCGTATCCGGCACCTGGCTGTACACCACCAACCCCAGCAACCCGGCAAACACGATCTGGCAATAGCTGAACGGCGCCAGCAATGCCGGTGCCGCATGCCGGAAGGCCTGGGTCAGCAACAGGTGCGCAGTCATGCCGAAGCCGCCCAGTGCCAGCATCAGCAGCGCATGGTCCCAGCGCGGCACTTCCCAGAAGAACGGCACCAGCGCACTCATCACCAGGGTATTGCACAGCCCTGCATAGAAGTTGCTGGTGGTCGGGCTGTCATGGGCGGCCAGGATGCGCGTGAGCAGCTGATAAAAGCAGAAGCCCAGTGCCGAGCCGAACGGGTACAGGATCGCCGGCGTGAACATCGCCCCACCCGGGTGCACCACCACCAGCACGCCGATAAAGCCCATCACCACTGCCACCCACTGCCCTACCGTCACCCGCTCCTTCAGCAGCGGCGCCGACAACGCCGTCACCAGTACCGGGGCCAGGAAGTTGACCGCCGTGGCCTCGGCCAGCGGCAGGTACTGCAGGCCAGTGGTGAACAGCAGGCTTGTGCTCAGCAGGCTCAGTGCACGCAGCGTCTGCAACAGCGGACGACGGGTGCGCAGCACATTGAGGCCCGACTTGGGCAGGAAGATGCCGGCCATCAGCAGCGTATGCACCACATACCGCGCCCACACCACCATGATGATCGGGTACAGACCGCCGAGGAATTTGGACAAGGCATCGTGGCTGGCGAACAGGAACGTCGCCACCACCACCAGGCCAATGCCACGCAGGGGTTGGTTGACGCCGGACAGCGGTGTACTGGAACTCATGGCTCTCTCGATGACGGCGCGGCAGGTTGCAACGCCCAGGGAAGGCCGCACAGGCCTGGCCTGGCGGATGCAACTGCTCGGATTCTAGAAGAGATAGCGCAGCATAAGGAAGTTCAAATGCCGCTTGTCCAGGCCAATTGCATTTTCTGTTCGCTGATCGACCACTTTGCGCTGCGAACGCATGGCCCGCACCGCGCTGATCGCCGACCATCGAGCGCCACCCTGCTCAACCCTACAAGGAATTTACATGCAAAGGCTCACCACCCGTAACGGCCTGGACCTGCCTGCGATCGGCCTTGGCACCTGGCCAATGACCGGCGCCGAATGCACCCAGGCCGTGCGCCAGGCGCTGGACCTGGGTTACCGGCACCTCGACACCGCCACCGCCTATGAAAACGAAGCCGCCGTCGGCCAGGCCCTGCGCGACAGCGACGTACCGCGCGAGCAGATCCACCTGACCACCAAGGTGTGGTGGGACAAGCTGGAGCCCAAGACCATGCGTCAGTCGCTGGAGGAAAGCCTGCGCGCCCTGGGGACCGAGCAGGTGGACCTGTTCCACATCCACTGGCCTGGCCAGGACTGGGATCTGGCCCGCAGTATCGACACACTGGTAGCGCTGCGCGACGAGGGCAAGGCACGCCATATTGGCGTGGCCAACTTCCCGCTGGGGCTGCTGCGCCAGGTGGTGGAAAGCCTGGGGGCCCCGCTGTCGGCGATCCAGGTGGAATACCACGTGCTGCTCGACCAGCAACCGCTGCTCGACTACGCCCGCCGCCACGACCTGTTGCTCACCGCCTACACCCCGCTGGCCCGTGGCCAGGCGGCAGCACAGCCGGTGATCCAGGCGATTGCCCGCAAGCATGGCGTGCTGCCCAGCCAGGTAGCGCTGAGATGGTTGCTGGAGCAGGACGGCGTGGCGGCAATCCCCAAGGCCAGCAGCCGCGAAAACCAGCTGGCCAACCTGGCGGCCCTGCAGGTGCAGCTGGATGACGAGGACCGCGCGGCGATTGCCGGCTTGCCGAAGGATCAGCGGGTGGTGAGCCCGGTGTTTGCGCCAGACTGGAACAGCTAAGCTGCCTCGCCCACCATCTGAAACCTTAGGAGATTGCCCAGCCCATTGGGCTGCGCTGCCGGGCAGAGTACTGATGCTGGGCGCTCCGTGTAGCGCCGCGAAGAATTCAACGCGGCGCATGGCACCGGCTGCGCCCAATTACCTCACCCCCGGCAGCCCCTGAAAACTCGGCAGGATGCTCAGGCACCCCGGAATATGCCTGCATGCCTTGGCCCCGGCCGACTCCGGCGCCGCGGAGGCCAGCAAGGTGAAGCCGATGATCAGCACCACGGACAACGGTACGCTGTAAACCAGCAAGCTCTGCAATTTCATGGCAAGCACCCTCGGTCTGCATCCCCGCCAGCTGCACTGGCGGGGCCTTGCGCCACTCAGCGCTCGTCCACGGTGACAATCTCGCGCCGCTCGGCCATGCTCGCCGGCACTTGGTCCTCGTCGGTGAAGAACTGCTGGTACCACTCGCGCAACTGGTACACCGGGCCGTCGTTCTCGGCCAGCACCGGCTTGTCGATGCGGGCCTTGTGCTTCCAGATGTCAACGTCCTGGTAGAACGAGGCGCGGTTGCCCATGACATAGGCCTTGGCGATTTCGCTGTTCTGCTCCTCGGTCCAGCCCGGCACGCGCTTGACCATGCAACCGAAGCGCAGCACGAAACTGTCGGGGCCCACCGGCACGTGGCTGTTGAGCAGAATGGCATGCACCCGCACATCACCGAACATCGAGCTCAGCTCGGTAAAATGGGTGGCCGGCCCGTAATACGCCGAGGGCGCGATCAGGTCGCCACCCAGGCGCTCGGAGTCGCCGTGGAAGATCTGCCGGCCGATATGTCCCTCGAACACGTTGGCGAAGTACTTGGTGGGCGTGCCGTGCACCGGCCCGAAATGCTGAGCGTCCACCAGGTTGTCGACCAGCTCGCGCGGGTTGGTCTCGATCAGCATGGTGTCGATGTTCCATTCGTGGATCCACTCCGGGTCGTCCATCTGCGGCAGATGCGGAATCACCACGCCGGCTTTCGGCGCACGGCCTTCGGGGTTGTTCCAGATGAACAGCAGGTTGTTTTCCTCGCAGGTCAGCCAGCTGCGGGTCTTGGCCTTGGGCGGAATGCGCTTGCAGTACGGGACTTCCACGCATTTGCCGCTGCTGTCGTATTTCCAGTGGTGAAACGGGCACACCACGGTGTCGTTCTCGAGGGTGCCCTGGGACAGGTCGGCGCCCATGTGCGGGCAGAAGGCGTCGAGGATGGTGATGCCGCCAGTGCTGGCGGCGAACGCCACCAGGCGCGTGCCGAAGATATTCAGGGTATGCAACTTGCCATCACGGTAGTCATCGGCCACCCCAAGGCAGTGCCAGCCCCTGGCGTAGCGATGGGCGCGCTGGGCGCTGTCGAGGGAGAGTTCGGCGAGCTTGGTCATGTTGTTGTTATTCCTGTGTTGGATACGCCATTCATCGGCAATGCCCCTGCGCGAGCAGGGGCATTGCCTGGCTGACATCTTTGAACAGACCTGCCGGGCCCTCATCCTTCAATCGGACTAGACGGGGCCCGCCCAGGCACTACTGGCCGAAACGCCGCGCCGCCTCGGGGCCAAAGTCGCGCGGGCTGAAACCAGGCCGGTTGAGCAGGTAGCCGTTGCGCTGCTCGTTGATCAGGTTGAACGCCAGGTAGCTGCCGGCATTGAGGTCGTGGTAAAGCCCGACGCCGGCCTGCGGGCGCTGGGTTTCATAGGCATAGAAGTAGTTCACCATCGAGGTGCGCCACAGCTCGCCGCGGTTGTCGTAGTTGTCGGCCAGCATCGGGAACCAGGTATCTTCGTCGATGTACAACTTGCGTTTGCCATACAGGTGGCGGTAGCCGGGCTTGAGGGTGCCCTCCAGCTCCCACACCCGGTGGCGCTCGTAACGCATCGCCTGCGGGTTGAGATGGCCCGGAGTCAGCAGGCTGGCGTACTTGAGCTGCGGGGCATGGACCTTGTAGGCGTTGTACGGGATGAACATTTCGCGCTTGCCTACAATTTTCCAGTCATACCGCTGCCCCGAGCCGTTGAACAGGCGCACCTCGTCCACGGTGATCGAGCCGCCGCTGCCAGGGAACGACATGTCGAAGCCATACCCCGGCGACTGCCGCACCCGCCGAGTGCCGGGGTCGTACCGCCAGGCCTGGCGCGGTTCGGTCTTGTCGTTCCAGAATTCGGTGCCGGTATTGATCTCGCCCTTGTCGCGCTGCGGCAACAGCGTCTCGTTGAGGTAGAACGACGAGTTGCCGACCGTGTCGCCCGCCTTGCCCGGTTCCAGCGATGGCGCCAGGTTGCGCGAGTGCACCCGGCCCCAGTTGATGTTGCCATCCTTGAGTACATACGCGTTGTCGGAGGTGTATTCCTCTGTCCAGGCGCGCAGGGTGAACGTGGACGCATTCTTCAGCAGCTCCAGGCCGCTGCGCGGCACCGGGAACGGCGTGCCGCCGGTCTTGCCGACCACCCCCTCGCCATCATCTACCAGCTTGGCCACCTTGGCATTTTCACGGGTGGCCTGGCACACCGCATCGTCGAAACGGAAGTCCCGGTGGCTGGGGTAGATCGGCATCTTGAAGGTGGCCGGGTACAGCTTGAACAGGGCCTTTTGCCCATCGGACAGCGCGTCGGCGTACTGAGCCATGTTGTCGGCGCTGATAACGAACAGCGGCTTTTCGCTGGCGTACGGGTCGACGGGATGATGGCCGGTGCCCTTGAAGTCCACCTGGGGCGGCGCCCCCAGCCATTGGCCGGAGAACGGTGGGATACTGCCGTCGGCGTTGCCCTGCGGGTCGGCCCCCAGGCAGGTCAGGTCCTTGCCCAGGCGCTCGACGTCCTCAGGGGCGGCCTGCACGCCAGTTGCAAGGGCGCTGAGCAGCATCACCAGCGCCAGGTTCTGCGGGGCAAGCGCACGGGCAGTGAGCAGACAACGGCTGGCCGGTTTACTGTCGGTCATTCTTGTTCTCCTTGGTTACCGATAGCGGTGGCCCAGTATCGGCAGGCCTTTGCGAGGGGAGCATCGTCCGCTCGGACTAACGCACTAACGCACGTCTACCCCATGCATGCCGGCGCCGACGGCTGGGCCAGCTGCCCTGGCGCCCCCAGTGCAACCACGCTGTTGAGCATGATGCGCACCAGTTCGGTCTGGCGCCGCACCCCGGTCTTGGAGAAGATCGAACGCAAGTGCGCGCGTGCCGTATTGCGCCGGATATTGAGCCGTTCGGACGCCTCCTCCAGCGACAAGCCATTGGCCAGTTCCAGGGCCAGTGCGGTCTCGGCAGGGGTCAGGTTGTAAAGCTGCGCGGTCACCCCGTTGCTCACCAGCGATTTGCCCACCGCATCGCGCACATACACAACCACGGTCGGCTTGCCCTTGCCCTCCACCAGCTCCTGGGACGGGATCAGCTCGACCACCACCCCCAGGTTGACCTGACCCGAAGGCCGTGACACCGACATGGCCTCGGCGCCCTGCTCCACCTTGTCCCCCGGCCGGCTGCGCAAGAACGCATTGCGTACCAGCCGGGCAAGCTCGCGGTTATCGCTGGGGTAGGTCGCTTCAAGGCGACCACCCACCAGTTTCAGGCCGTCGTTGCTGTCCAGGATCGCCCGTGCCACCGGGTTCAGCTGCAGCACATGGCCGTTTTCATCGAGCACGATGGTCGCCACCGCCAAGCGGTTGATGGTTTGCGAATACAGACTACCCAGCGAGACGCTGCGGTCGAGCAAGGTGTGCATGTGCAAGGCGCGGCGCAAGTGGGCGACAAGCATCGCGCACAGCGCCCGCTCGACGGCGCCGAAACGCGGTTGCTCACGGGGCCGGTTGATGCGCAGGCGCAAGGTACCGCCATCCGGCATGCTGATGTCCACCCCGAGCATGTGGTAGCAGCTGTAGGGCTGGCAGTACAGCAGGTAGAACGACGAGCTGGCCCACTCGCGGTCGCTCATCAGGTCTTCGATGGTGAACACCTGGTCGACCGGCAACCTGTCGAACAAGGTGGATTTCTCGCAATACGCGTAGTGGTTGACCCCGCCCTCGCCCGGTTCAACGTCACCCGCCACCATCATCGGTGACAGAAAGGGCTCGTCCAGCACGCGAAGGATCAAGGTCACATAGCAGGCGCCGAACAACCCGCGCAGCTGTTGCAGGGCCTCGTTCAGGCGCCGGGTATCCAGCGCGGCGTCGTACATGTTGCCGAGCAGGCGTTCATAGTCGGCCAACTCGACCCCCAGGTGCGCCAGCACCTGGGCGTTGGACAGCGTAGTCTGCATGGACAGCCCCCAGGGCGGGCCGATGCCGCCGGCCCGCAGCATTATTGTCGTAGTGGTGGGTCAAGCCGGGTTGGCGTGGGCCGGCACACCGCCCGGCAACGGTTTGGCGCGGTCGAACCAGGCCGCCAGCGCCGGTAGCAGGAAGATCGCCCCGAACACGTTCACCAGGAACATGAACGCCAGCAGTATGCCCATGTCGGCCTGCAGCTTGAGCGGCGCGAACGCCCAGGTACCCACCCCGATCGACATGGTCACGGCCGTGAACACCGCTGCCGTACCGCGCTGGCACATGGCGCGGTAGAAGGCGTTGCGCAGGTCTTGCCCATGGGCCATTTCGTGCTGGATACGCTCGTACAGGTAGATGCCGTAATCCACTCCCACGCCAACCCCCAGCGCCATGACCGGCAAAGTGGCGACCTTCAGGCCGATGCCCAGCAGCGCCATCAGGGCATTGCACAGCACTGCCACGATGCCCAGCGGCACGACGATGCACAACACCGCCGACAACGAGCGGAAGGTCACCAGGCAGAACAGCACGACCGAGCAGAACAGCGCGGCCAGCATCCACACCTCGGCATGCTTGACCGCCTCGTTGGCAGCGGCCATCACCCCGACGTTGCCGCCCGCCAGGTGGAACGATACCGCCGACGATTGCAGGGGACCGATGACGCGCCGGGCCTCGTTGACCACATGGGCCACAGTGGCGCCCTCGTGGTCATTGAGAAACACCAGTATCTGCATGCGGCGGCAACCCTCGGTGACCAGCCCGGCATCCGCCGTGTAGGCCATCGACCCCTGCTGCAACCCGCGCGCAGAGCCGGGTATGGCAGCCCAGCGCGGGTTGCCTTCATTGTTGCCGGCGATCATTTCCTTGCCCATGCCGGCCACGCTCTGCACCGACTGCACACCGGCGACATGGCGCATCTGGAAGTCGAACGCCTCCACGGCACGCATCACGGCCGGGTTCAGGCAGGCCTCGTCGATGCCGTGGCTCTGGACGAACACCGCCAGCACGTCCAGGCCGATCGAGTAACTGCTGATGATGCGCTGGTTATCCAGGTTGTAGCGCGAATCGGCGCGCAGCTCCGGGGCACCCGACCCGATATCGCCCACCGCCAACTCGCGCGCCTTGACCACGCCCAGGCCCAGCAGCACCAGGCTGACGGCGAACACCAGCAGCGCCGGGCCGGGTTCGGCAACCGCCGACAGCTTCCACCACAGGCCATGGCGCGCACTGGCGGGTGCTGGCTGCGCGGTGCCTTGGCCGCCCACGGGCAGGCATGCCAGCACCAGTGGCAGCAGCATCTTGTTGGTGACGATCATCAGCATCACCCCAAGGCAGGCGGTTACCCCCAGTTCGTGGACGATGGGAATATCGATCAGCATGATCACCGCAAAACCCAGGGCGTTCATCAGCAGGGCCAGCGAACCGGGGATGAAGATCTTGCAGAACGCGGCATACGCCGCCTGTTGCGCCGATTCGCCGGCTACCACCTCCTGCTTCCAGGCGTTGGTCATCTGTACCGCATGCGATACGCCAATCGAGAAAATCAGGAACGGCACCAGCACCGACATCGGGTCGATACCCAGCCCCAGCAACGGCAGCAACCCCAGCAACCAGACCACCGGCAGCAACGCCACCAGGAGGGCGACACAGCTCATCACCAGCGAGCGCGTGTAGGCCCAGAGCAGCAAGGCGGTGATGACAAAGGCCACGACGAAGAACAGCAACACCGTATCCAGGCCCTCCACCACATCGCCGACCAGCTTGGCAAAGCCCACCACGTTGATCTCGATGTTCGGGCTGTTGTAGCGCTCGCGGATCTGCTCCAGGCGCTTGGCGACCTCCACGTACGACACCGGCTGACCACTGCGCGGGTCGCTGTCCTGCAGGTCGGCGCGCACCAGTGCCGATCGCTGGTCGTTGGCCAGCAGGCGCCCCACCTGGCCGGCCCGCGCCGCATTGCTGCGCACCTTCTGCAGGTCCTGCGGGGTGCCGGCGTACTGGGGCGGCACCACCAGGTCACCGACGAAGCCGTCCTCGGTGACCTCCACATAGCGCACATTGGGGGTGAACAACGAAGTAACACTTGGCCGGCTGATACCCTCGATGAAAAACACATCATCGGTGACCTGTTGCAGCACCTTGAGGAACTCGGGGTTGTAGAGGTCGCCCTCGCCCTTCCAGCGCACGTTCACCAGCAAACGGTTGGCACCGGTAAACACCCGGCTGAAGTCGAGAAAGTTGACCATGTAGTCGTGGCGGACCGGGATCTGCTTGTTGAAACCCGGGTCCAGGCGCACCTGGGTGGCGCTGTAGCCCAGGGCCAGGGTCACCAGCAGGAACACTCCCAGCCAGACGCGTCGGCCTCGGAACAGTCGGGCTGCACAGGCGTGCACGCAACGCTCGCTCAAGCTGTTGCTCATGGTTGCTGCTCCATGCCGGTGCTGGCCACCCGCTGCTGCGCGCCCTGCGATACGCCTTTTTCACCGGCGACCAGCAAGTGGCGCGGGTTGAGCCCCACCGCCGAGGTCAGTGTGCCGAGGCCACTGCGCTGGTCGACTGCCACCAGCTTGCCTTGCCCATCCAGACGGATCAGCCTGCTGCCGGCCCCAACCAGCACCAGCCCCGCCCCCTCTGGCAGCTGCGCATGGCCGTAGATTGGCTGGCTGCTGCCGACATCGATGCGTTGCCAGCTGTCGCCGAAATCGCCACTGACGTAGACATGCCCGCGCATGCCATAGGCCAGCCAGCGCGAGGCTGACAGCCGCACCACGCCGAACAGCGAACCGTTGTAGAACGCTGGCAGTTGCTGCCAGTGCTGACCGCCATCGCTGGAGCGCAGCACCAGCCCTTGCTCGCCCACCAGCAGCTGACGGCCGTCGGTGCCGCCGTCCAGGCCGTTGAAATGCGCGCCATCGCCGGGCATCTCCCGCGCTGTCCAGTGTTCGCCGGCATCGCTGGAGACCAGGAACTTGCCGTAACTGCCGTAGGCCACCACCTGTTGGCCATCAGCGCTCCACACGCCAAGCAGGGGCTCACCCAGGTCGGCATCATGGTGGCGCTCTTGCCAGCTTTGGCCGCCATCGTCCGAGCGCAGGATCCAGCCATCGTGGCCTACCGCAATCAGCACCTCCGGGCTCAGGGCGATTACACCGGTCAGGGTCGCATCGCGGCCCGCGCCGACCTGGCTGGCTTGCCAGCTGCGGCCGTTGTCATCGCTGCTGAGCAAGGTGCCACGCTCGCCCACGGCAATCAGCCGTTGCGGGGTGCTGACCAGTGCATTGACCTGGACTCGGTCGGCGAGGATCTGGGTCACGGCCAAAGGGGCGGGTTGGCGTGGCGCGAAGGCGAAGGCGACGGCGGCGATCACCAGGGCGCTCATGGCGTATGCGGTCAGCTGGCGCATGACGGGCTCCGGGGCGACAGCGGCAGGCACGTGGCGGGATTCATGGGGGCATCCTTTTAGAATTGTGCCGGGGATGATCCGGTGGCCTTGGCCTGGGGTACATCGTCCAAATGGCCTAGACAAATGTGGGAGCGGGTTCACCCGCGAAGCGCCGCCCGGGCGGCGCTCGATTTCACAGGCGATGAATCTGTCGTGGCGGACACCCGCGAAGCGCCGCCCGGGCGGCGCTCGATCTCACAGGCGCTGCAAATGCTGCGGCAAGCACCTGTCAGCCCTCGTGCAATTTGCCCCACAACGCCCGCGCCCGGCTCAACACCCGCGCTGCACCTGTGAAAGCCCGGCAGCCTAGGGCAGCTCAAACAACCCCGCCGCCCCCATCCCGCCACCAATACACATCGCCACCACCACATACCGAACCCCGCGCCGACGTCCTTCGAGCAGGGCATGCCCGACCATCCGCGCCCCCGACATGCCAAACGGATGGCCAATGGCAATGGCCCCGCCATTCACGTTGAGCCGGTCCGGCGCAATACCCAGAGCGTCACGGCAATGCAGCACCTGGCAGGCAAACGCCTCGTTGATCTCCCATAGGCCGATATCCGCCACTGTCAGCCCGAAGCGCTTGAGCAGCCTGGGCACCGCCAGCACCGGCCCGATGCCCATCTCCTGCGGCGCGCAGCCGGCCACGGCAATGCCCCGGTAGATGCCCAGCGGCGCAAGGCCACGCCGATGCGCCTCGGCGCGGCTCATCAGCAGGCTGGCCGAAGCACCGTCAGAAAACTGCGAGGCATTGCCCGCCGTGACAAACTCGCCAGCGCCGACCCACTTGCCATCCTTCCACACCGGCTTGAGCGCTGCGAGGTCTTCGAGCCGCGTGCCTGGACGGTTGCATTCGTCGCGCCCGACCCGCACCCGCTCATGCCCGGCAGGCTGGCCTTCCTTGTCGAACAGCAGCTTGTCGACTTCAAGGGCTACCAGTTCCTCGTCAAACAACCCGCTGCGCTGGGCCGCCGCCGTGCGCAACTGGCTTTGCAGCGCGTACTCGTCCTGGGCCGCGCGGCTGATGCCGTAGCGGCGTGAAACGATTTCTGCAGTTTCCAGCATGGGGATATAGGCATCCGGCATCACCTCCAGCACCGCCTGGGACTGCGCCCGATAGGTGTTCTTGTGCCGGGTCTGGGTCAGCGACAGCGACTCCACGCCACCGGCAATGGCGATTCCCAGCTCGCCGGTGACGATACCCTTGGCTGCCAGGCCGATACTGATCAGGCCCGAGGCACACATGCGGTCCACGGCCATGCCGGCCACGCTGGCGGGCAAGCCCCCGGTGTAGGCACACAGCCGGCCGATGTTGTAGGCCTGGGTCCCCTGCTGCACGGCGGCGCCCATGATCACATCGTCGATGGCCTCGGCCTCGACCCCCGCACGCTCGACCACGGCGCGCACCACGTGGCCACCCAGCACAGGCGCCTCGGTGTCGTTGAACGACCCACGGAACGACTTGGCCAGCGCAGTACGGGCGGTGGCGACGATAACGGCTTCATTCATGTCCATCACAGGCTCACTCGGCAACAGGGTTGAAGGTGTAACGGCTGATGGTGTCGACCACGCAGCCTGGGCGGCTTTCGCCCTCGATCTCGACAGTGACCCGTACCACCAGCTGCACGCTGTCACCCAGCGCTTCGGCGCGCAGGATCTGGCCACGGCCACGCACCCGCGCACCGACCCGCACCGGCGCCGGGAAGCGCACCCGGTCACAGCCGTAGTTCACCCCCATCGCCAGGTTGTCGATTACCAGCAGTTGCGGCAGGAACAGGTTGACCAGCGACTGCGTCAGGTAGCCATGCGCGATGCACGCCCCGAACGGCCCGGACGCCGCACGCTGCGGGTCGACATGAATCCACTGATGGTCACCGGTGGCCTCTGCGAACAGGTCGATACGCGGCTGGCTGATGGTCAGCCAGCCGCTGCAGCCCAGCTCCGTGCCCTCGGCGGCCAGCAAGGCCTGGGCACTGTTGAAGGTATGGCTCATGGCAGTTTCCTCAGGCTTGCTGTGAACTGACCGACAGCACTTCGCCGACCATGTAGGAGGCGTAGTCACTGGCCAGAAACATCATCACGTTGGCGACTTCCCAGACTTCGGCCGCGCGGCCGAAGGCTTCGCGGCTGGCCAGGCTGGCCAGTAGCGCCTCGCTGGAGGCCTTCTTGAGAAAGTCGTGCAGGGCGATCGACGGCGCCACGGCATTGATGCGCACACCATGCTCGGCCGCCTCCAGGGCGCTGCAGCGGGTCAGCGCCATCACCCCGGCCTTGGCCGCCGCGTAATGCGCCTGCTCCTTTTGCGCCCGCCAGCCCAGCACCGAGGCGTTGTTGACAATGGCGCCGGCGCCACGGCGCTGCATGTGCGGCAGCATGGCGCGGGTCATGCGGAAGGTACCGGTGAGGGTCACATCCAGCACCCGCTGCCACTCCTGGTCGGTCATCTCGACCACGGTCTTCTGGCCGCCCAGGCCGGCGTTGTTGATCAGCACATCGACGCCGCCCAGCAGGCTTTCGGCGCGGTCGACCAAGGCCTGCACGTCGGCCTCGACCGTGACATCGCACAGCTGGCCGTGAATGGCCTGCAGGCCGGTTTCAGCCTTGAGGCGCTCGACCGCCTCCTCCAGCCGACGCGGGTGCACATCGGAAATCATCAAGGCCCGGCAGCCTTCCTCGGCGCTGCGCCGGGCCGCCGAATAACCGATGCCGGCACCGGCAGCGGCGGTAATCAGTACCGACTTGCCGGCCAGCAGCTGGTGACCGGGTACATAGGCAGGGGCTTGCTTCACGTGGGGCACTCCAAAAGTGGGGGGTGGCTCAGGGGCGGCATTCAGCTGCCCCAAACCTTCTGCGGCGCTGGCGCCTGGCTTAGGATCTGCGCGATGACCGGGCCGATTTCCTGTACCTGCCAGCGGCCGCCCTTGTCCTGTGTAGTGCCGGTGCGCCAGCCATCGGCCAGGGAAATCCGCCCGCCCTGGCTTTCGAATACCTGCCCGGTCACCTGCGCCGAGGCTTCGCTACCCAGCCACACCACCAGCGGCGCGACGTTGTCTGGCGCCCAGGCATCGAAGCTGCCGTCATCCGGTGCCTTGACCACCTCCGGCATGGCGCTCTCGGTCATTGCCGTGCGTGCGGCCGGTGCCAGGGCATTGGCCGTCACCCCGTAGCGAGCCAGCTCCGCCGCCTGCACCAGGGTCAGCGCGGCAATGCCGCCTTTGGCTGCGGCGTAGTTCGACTGGCCGATCGAGCCCTGCAAGCCGGCGCCGGAGCTGGTATTGATGATGCGCGCCGCCACCGGGGTGCCGGCCTTGGCCAGGTCGCGCCAGCGTCGACCAAGGATGTTGGCCAGGCAGTAATGGCCCTTGAGGTGCACACGCATGACCAGGTCCCAGTCCTCTTCGGACAGGCTGATGAACATGCGGTCGCGCAGCACCCCGGCGTTGTTGACCAGTACATGCACCTCGCCAAACGCCGCCAGCGCGGCATCGACGATGCGCTGGGCACTGTCCAGCGTGGTGATGTCGTCACTGTTGGCGATCGCCTGGCCACCGCTGGCAAGGATCTCGCCGGCCACGTCCTGCGCCGCCTCGGCACGGATATCGTTGACCACCACCCGCGCGCCCTCGCCAGCAAACGCCAGCGCATAGGCACGGCCCAGCCCGCCGCCGGCACCGGTGATGATCACCGTGCGGCCTTCACATATCGCCATGTCCCACTCCTTTGCATACGGTTGACAAGCTGCGCGTCACAGGCGCTCGATAATGGTCACGTTGGCCTGGCCGCCGCCTTCGCACATGGTTTGCAGGCCGTAGCGGCCACCGCTGCATTCCAGTTCGTTGAGCAGCGTGGTGGTCAGCCGTGCGCCGCTGGCACCCAGCGGGTGACCCAGGGCGATGGCGCCGCCGTTGACGTTGGTGCGCGCCGGGTCGTAGTCCAGTTCCTTGCTCCAGGCCATCACCACCGAGGCGAAGGCTTCGTTGATTTCCACCCGGTCGATGTCGGCCATGCGCAGCCCGCTGCGCTGCAAAGCGCGGCGCGTGGCGGCAATGGGTGCGGTCAGGTGCCAGATCGGGTCGTCAGCCAGCACGGTCAGGTGGTGAATGCGCGCCCTGGGGGTCAGGTCGTAGCGTTTCAGCGCAGCTTCCGACACCACCAGCAACGCCGCCGAGGCATCGCAGGTCTGGCTCGACACTGCCGCCGTGATAGACGGATATTGCGGGTCGACTGGCTGCAGTTCGGCCATCTTTGCCAGGGTGGTCTGGCGCGGGGTTTCATCCTCGCGCAAGCCGTTACAGGCCACGATCTCGCGGTCCAGGCGGCCGCTGGCCATGGCCGCCAGCGCCCGGCGATGGCTCTCCAGGGCAAACGCCTCCATCTGCTCGCGGCTGATGTGCCAGTGCTCGGCAATGCGCTGGGCAGCATAGAACTGGTTGACCGGCTGCGCGCCGAAGCGCCTGCGCCAGCCCTCGCTGCCGGAAAACGGGTCGGCAAAGCCCAATGGCTGCCCCGCCAGCATCGCCGCGGCGATCGGGATGCGCGTCATGGTCTGCACACCCCCCACTGCGATCACGTCCTGGGTGCCGCTCATAACCGCCTGGGCGGCAAAGTGCAGCGCCTGCTGCGACGAGCCGCACTGGCGGTCCACGGTGGTACCCGGCACGCCAAGCGGCAGCCCGGCCGCCAGCCAGCTGGTGCGGGCGATGTCCCCCGCCTGGGCACCGATGGTGTCGACGCAACCGAAAATCACGTCGTCGTAGTCTTCTGCGGGGACGGCATTGCGCGCCACCAGTGCTTTGAGCACATGCGCGCCGAGGTCGATGGCATGGACCTCGGCCAGCGCACCCTTGCGCTTGCCGGTGGGGCTGCGCAGCGCATCGACGATATAGGCCTCTGGCATGGTTCACTCCTCGAAGGTATGCCCGGGCCCGAGCCGGGCGTGGTCGGCGAACAGGTAGGCACCGACACGGGATTTGTGGAAACCGCGGTCGCCCCACGACGCATCCAGCGCCCAGGCCCGCTTCATGAACATCTGCAGGTCGACTTCCCAGGTGTACCCCATCGCGCCATGCACCTGGATGCCCTTGCGCGCGGCCAGCCAGCTGGCCTCGCAGCAGGCCAGCCGGGCCTGCGAAACCCACACCGAAGCACCCGGCTCGGCATTGGCCAGGCCATGAGCGGCGCGGTACAGCACGGGTTTGGCCTGCTCCACCTGCCGCGCCACATCGGCCAGGTGATGCTTGACCGCCTGGAAACTGCCGATCGGCTTGCCGAACTGCTTGCGCTGGGCCACGTAGTCCACCGACAGGTCGAGCATGCGCTGGGCCAGGCCCAGCAATTGCCCGGCCACCGACAGCGCGCCGCGGTCGAGCATTTGCGCTTGCAGGCGGCGGCCTTGCTCACCGCTGGCCAGCAGGGTCTGCGCGGTGGGGTTCCAGCTGACCTGACCCAGGCGCCTGGAGGCATCGATACTCGGCTGCGCCTGCACATCCACCGCCGCTCGCGGCACCAGGTGCAGGTCATCGCCGGCCGGCAAGATCAACACCTCGGCCAGCTGGGCGTCGCTGACCAACGGGTTGACCGGGTGGCTGATCGCCAGGCGCAGGCTGCCTTCGGCGATGCGGGGTAACAGCGCCGCACGCGCCGGGTGCTGTGGGTCGAGCCCGCTCAACAGGCCGCTGGCGACATAGGCGGTGTCCGCCAGCGAATCGGGGATGGCGTAGTAGCCCAGTTCCTGGGTCATCAAGGCCCAGGCGACATCGTCCATGCCCAGCCCGCCCTCGGCTTCGGGCACCGACAAGGCGGTCAGGCCCTGGGCGGCGATGCGGTTGCGCAGGTCCGGCGAGCGGCCGGCGTCGGTTTCCCAGATCTCGCGGAGCATCTCCGGGGCGGCCTCGGTCATCAGGAAACGGCTGATGGCTTCGCGAAACGACAGCTGGTCATCGGTAAAGGTGAAGTCCATGGCCTGGTCCTTACTTGGGCAGGCCGAGCATGCGCTCGGCGATGATGTTGCGCTGGATCTCGTTGGTGCCGGCGTAGATAGGCCCGGACTGGGCAAACAGGAAGCCTTCCAGCCAGCCGGCGGCGTCCTCGGCCTGCCTGGCGCCGGCCAGCAGTTCACCGCGAGCGCCCAGCAGGCGCATGGCGGTCTCGTGCATTTTCAGGTCGAGCTCCGACCAGATGATCTTGTTGATGCTCGACTCGGCGCCAATCTGCTCGCCGCGCCCCAGGCGCCCGACGGTGTGGTAGGCCGACAGGGCGTAGGCCTCGGCGCCCATCCAGCAGTCGATCACTGCATCACCCAGCCCCGGGTCGCGTGCTGCGCTGTGCGGGCTGGCCTTGAACAGCTGCACCAGCTTGCGGGCGGTGTGCTGGAAGCGCGCCGGCGAGCGCAACAGCAGCCCGCGCTCGAACCCGGCGGTGGCCATCGCCACATGCCAGCCCTGCCCTTCGGCACCAATGCGGTTGGCCACCGGCACCCGTACATCGTCGAAGAACACCTCGGCGAAGGCATCCTTGCCGTTCAGCGCCTTGATCGGGCGAATGGTCACGCCCGGTGCGTTCAGCGGCACCATCAGGAACGACAAGCCATGGTGGCGGGCCGAGCCCGGCTCGCTGCGGAACAGGCCGAACAGCCAGTCGGCAAAGGTGGCACGCGTCGACCAGGTCTTCTGGCCATTGATCACGTAATGGTCGCCGTCCAGCAGCGCCTTGCTGGTGATTGCCGCCATGTCGGAGCCGGCATTGGGCTCGGACCAACCCTGCGCCCACATGTCCAGGCTTGCCGCCATGCGCGGCAGAAACCTGCGCTTCTGTTCGGGCGTGCCAAATTCCATCAGCGTGGGGCCGAGCAGCAGCTGGCCGTTCTGGTTGACCCGCATGGGTGCGCCAGCGCCGTAGTACTCCTCCTCGAAGATCAGCCATTCGATCAGGTCGCAGCCGCGCCCGCCCAGCTCGGCGGGCCACATCACCATCGACCAGCGGCTTTCGAACAGCCTGGCCTCCCAGGCACGGTGCTGCTCGAAGCCTTCGCGGGTGTCATAGCTGGCCAGCGGTTCACGCGGCATATTGTGCGCCAGCCAGGCGCGCACTTCGGCGCGGAAGGCTTGCTGTTGGGGGGTATAGGTCAGTTGCATGGCGTGCCCTCAGAACTTCGCGTCGCGTTTTTCGACGAACGCCCGACGGGTTTCAGCCGAGTCGGGGCTGGTGTAGGCCTGCAGGGTGAAGCCCTGCTCCCAGCGGTATTTGTCTTCCAGGTTGCCGTCCTCGATGCCGTTCAGGGCTTCCTTGGCCAGGCGGATCATGGCCGGGCTCTTGGCGGCGATGCGGGCGGCAATCTCCAACGCCGTTTCGCGCAGCTGCGCCCTGGGCACCACCCGCTCGATAAAGCCGTAGGCCTGGGCCTCTGGCGCGCCGATGCTGGCACCGGTGAAGAACAGGTAGCGCACCTTCTGTACCGGGAACAGCCGCTGCAGGTGCGCACCGCCGCCCATGGCACCGCGGTCAACCTCGGGCAAGGCAAAGGTCGCGCAATCGGCGGCAACGACGATATCGGCAGCGCCAGTGATACCGATGCCACCGCCCAGCACAAAGCCGTGCACGGCGACGATCACCGGCACCGGGCTACGGTGCACGGCCTTGAAAGTTTCGTAGTTGCCGGCATTGACGGTAACGATGCGTTCCGGGTGTGCATCCAGCTCCTTGATGTCGACACCGGCGCAGAACCCCCGCCCTTCGGCACGGATCACGATCACCCGCACCTCGGGGTTGCTGCCAAGGGCATTGATGTGCGCGGCCAGGGCGTGCCATTGCTGGCTGTCCAGGGCGTTGACCGGCGGTTTGTCGATCACAAGCTCCGCGATCCCCTGGTCGATCTGGGTGGTAAAGGCGCAAGTCATGAACGTTCTCCAGTGAGGGCCAGTCGGTCGGCAACGGCTGCCGGTGTGTGCTCCGGGCAGCGTGCAAGCAAGGCATCGAGGCACTGCGCGGCTTCGGCGGCGATGCCTTCGATGACCTCGCGGCAGGTCAACAGGTCGCTGATGGCTGCTGCCACCTGGCCGCTGGGCAGGATGCCGTCGTCCGGCAGGCCGTCGACCATCGAGCGTTGCAGCAGCACCGGCTGGTTGGCGGCCATCACCACCTGCGCCAGCGCCGCCGGGTCTTCACGCAGGGCGCGCAGGAACACCGTAGCCATGTGCGCCAGGCTCATGCCGGTCTGTTGCTTCCACTGCCAGGCGCTGCCCAGGGCAATGCGCAGGCGGGCGAACGGCCCGGCTTGTTCCAGGCGGTTGATGAAGCGGTTTTCGATCATGCGGTGGCGCATGCCGTCCACTGCGGTGGTAACCCGCACCTGCTGCGGGTCAGCCACCTTCAGGTAGCGCGCCAGGGTGGCGGCGGGGGTGGGCGATTCGCGGGTCATCAAGAACCGCGTGCCCATGGCGATGCCACTGCCCCCGGCAGCCAGCACCGCCGCCAGGCCGCGCCCGGTGGAGTGCCCGCCAGCGGCGATCACCGGCACGCGCACCGCCGCCAGCACCTGCGGCAGCAGGATCGTGCCCGGTACGCCGCCGGTATGGCCACCGCCCTCGCCCGCTTGCAGGGTGATCAGGTCGGCGCCCAGCTGCTCGGCCTTCAGGGCATGCTTGAGCGCACCCACGGTGGGGATGCACAGCACCCCGGCGGCCTTGAAGCGGGCGATGGTCTGCGCATCCGGCCCGCGCCCATAACTGACGGCGCGCAGGCGGTAGGCAATGGCCAGGTCGACGCACTGCGCGGCGTTGTCCTGGAACATGTGGAAGTTCAGGCCGAAGTTGCTGCCGCCGGTGGCCTCGATCACCTTGCGGATCTGGCCCTCCAGCGCATCGGCGGCCAGGGTCGCCCCGGCCAGGAAGCCGAAACCGCCGGCCTGGGTGGTGGCGATGACCAGGTTGGCGTCCGACACCCAGCCCATGGCGGTCTGCACGATGGGGTAGCGGCAGCCCAGCGCCTCGGTCAGCGCCGTGTGCATCCAGCGGCTCACAGGCATCCTCCTTCCGGCTGCGCGGCCTGCTTGTTGGCCTGGGCCATGCCCTTGGCGTCGAAGCCGCCGAGCTTGTCACCCGACAGCAGCTCGTTGTGGGCATGGGCAAACTGGTGCCAGGCAAATGCGGCATCCATGGCCGCGCGCTTGCCCTGCAGGTCTTCGACGTGGTTGATGGCCTGTTTGGTCAGGGCCAGGCCCATGCGCGGCTGGCGGGCGATGCCGGCCGCCAGCGCGTAGGTTGCCGACTCCAGCTGGTCGCGCGGCAGCACGCGGTTGACCATGCCCATCTGGTAGGCGCGCTCGGCGCTCATGCGGTCACCGCAGAACAGGAACTCCTTGGCGATACGGGGGTTGAGCTCGTAGGGGTGGGCAAAGTACTCGACCCCCGGAATGCCCATGCGCACCACCGGGTCCTGGAAGAACGCATCGTCACTGGCGACAATCAGGTCGCAGACCCAGGCCAGCATCAACCCGCCTGCAACGCAGGCGCCGTGCACCATGGCAATGGTCGGCTTGGGCAGCTCGCGCCAGCGCCGGCACATGCCCAGGTACACCTCCTGCTCACGGGCATACAGCTGCTCGCCGCCCGGCTTGTTGGTGTGGTCCCACCACAGCTGCGCGCGTTCGAACGGGCGATTGATGTCACGCCCGGGCGTGCCGATGTCATGGCCGGCGGAAAAGTGCCGGCCGTTGCCGCGCAGCACGATCACCTTGACGCTGTCGTCGTCCACCGCCTGGCGCAGCGCGGCGTCCAGGGCGTAGGTCATCTGCGAGTTCTGTGCGTTGTTGAAACCAGGGCGGTTGAGGGTGACCGTGGCAATGCCGTCGGCCACCGCATACAGCACCGGGTGTTGGGTTTCATAGACCGCGTTGTCTTCGCGGCTGACGAACTGGCTGTCGCTGCTGTGCATGCTCACATCCTCAGGCCGGGCGAATGCCAGGTGGGTTGCCCTTCACCGCTGCCGCGCGCAGCCCATGGGGGTCGAGGTGGCGGATCAGTTCCAGCTGCTCGGCACTGGGGTGCGCGGTTTCGCACAGCTGGGCAGCCTTGAGCAGCGGGAAGCCGGTGTTGTCCTGGACTTCATCGAAGCTCACGCCTGGGTGCAGGGTGCGCACCTGCACGGCGCGCTGCGGGCCTTCGAAATCCAGGGTGCACAGGTTGGTGACCACCCGGCGAATGTCCATCAGGTCACGGCGGGCGCCTTGCGGCCAGCGGTCGGCCTTGAAGCCCACGCCCGAGACCATGTCCACTTCGCCACTGACGAACACCCGCGTGTTGTGGTTGGGCACAAAGAACGAATTGAGGTGGTTGATGCTGTTGCCGGGCAGCCCGCGCACTCCGAGCATGGCGGTTCTGGGCTTGTGGTAGTCGCCGACGCAGGACAGGTTGGTCTGGCCCCAGCGGTCGATCTGGGTCGGCCCGATCATCGCGTGGCGGCGGCCGCCCCAGACGCACTCGAACACCCGCTCGAACGACAGGTAGCCGCTGTAGCGGGCGACATACTCGCCACGCGGGCCCAGCGGGATGGGTTGTTCCACCAGAAACGCCTCGCTGTCGGTAATCAACAGCTCCGGGCTATGGCTGAGCTTGGCCAGGCTGGCGCCCAGGCGCGGAATCACGCCAAGGCCCGAGGCGATCACTTCGCCATTACCGCGCCAGGCTTCGGCAGCGGCCACGATCATCAGCTCGGCCAGGGTGAAATCACAGGTAGCAGACATGCTTGGCACTCCTCAGAACACAGGTAGGGGCAAGGCGCCCATGCGCGCGGCACCGCCGTTGTGCGCTTGATAGGCCAGCTCGCCACCCGCCACGCAGGCCTCGACATACTGCTGCCAGCCGTTTTCTTCCTGGCTGCTGGCCACGTAGCGCTTCAGGTGCTCCAGGTCCCAGCCATAGTCCGATGGGCACGAGGTCGGGTGAGCCCCCAGCGGGGCATGCACCACGCCGGTGACCAGGTAGCGCTCGAAGGTGTTGCCGCGGGCCTGCTCGGCATCCAGCGACAGGCGCTCTTCCAGCCGCTCGCACGAGACGAAACACTGCTGGGCGGCGCGGGCGAACAGGTGGTCGAAATACGGGTCTGGGCCGGTGACCAGGCAGTTGCCCAGGCGGTCGGCGACATTCACATGCAAGAACGCCACGTCCAGGTTCAATGCCGGCATCGCCAGCAGCAGCTCGCCGTCGTCATAGGGCGAGCACACGGTTTTCAGGGCCGGGTTGAGCCGGGTCACGTCGGTGGCCAGGCCACAGCGGGTGGGCAAAAACGGCAAGCGCATGCCGGCCGCCCGCAGGCCCCACTGGAACATGCCTTCGTCCAGCTCCATCAACTCCAGTTCACCGGCCTCGCGGGCCTTGCGGTAGTACGGCTCGAGCGGGATAGCGTCGAGGGTGACAAAGCCGAACACCAGCTTGCGCACCTTGCCGGCAGCGCACAGCATGCCTACCTCGGGCCCGCCATAAGCGACCACAGTCAGGTCCTTCACGGACGAGCGCAGGATTTCGCGGACAATCGCCATCGGCTTGCGCCGTGGCCCCCAGCCACCAAAACCGATGGTCATGCCATCGCGCAACTGGGCGACGGCATCGGCGGCTGTCAGTTGTTTGTTCAGGGTCATGATGTTGCTCCTTGCTGCTGCCCGACCGAGAAGTCGTGGCCCCAGATGCTCACGCGGGTGAATTCGAAGGCCGAGTGCTCGGCCCAGTCGACCTGCAACCCGCCATAGCCGTATTCCAGGTCGAAACCGGACGGCGTCTTCATGTAGAAACTGGTCATGCGGTCATTCAAGTGCTGGCCGAGGGTGGCCGACAGCTGCCCGCCGTGGGCCTGCAGGCGGTCGTGGGCACGGCCGACCTCGGTCATCGAGTCCACTTCGACCATCACGTGCACGCAGCCCGACGGCACCGGGTACTCGGCCAGGGCCAGGCTGTGGTGGCGGGCATTGCGGCAATGCAGGAAGTGGATGCGTACGGGCGGGGCCGACGGGTCGGGGCGGAAGTTGAAGATGTCCGACAGGCCGAAGCCGAGCACGTCCTTGGCGAATGCCAGGGTGGCGTCGAACTGCGGCGCAGGCAGCACCGTGTGGCCCAGCCCCATGTCCCCGGTGATGAAGCGCGGTACGCCCTGTGGGGACACGAACGGCTGGCAGTCGGAGCGATGGCCCCAGCTGAGCTCATGCTGGTTGCCGGACGGGTCGGTGAGAGTGACCAGCGCCTGCACACCGCGCTGCTCGATGGCCTGGTCGGTGCCCGCCTGCCATTGCACGCCGCGGCGCTCCAGGTGTTGCAGGGCCTGGACGAACGACTGCTCCGAGGCCAGTTCCCAGCCGCTGGCCAGGTAGCGCGGGGCGTCACCTTCGACCACCAGCATGCGGAACGGGCGCTCATCCATCTTCACGTACAGGCCGCCGCCAGGTGCCGCGTGCACTTGCATGCCAAGCACATCTTCCGCGTAGCGTTGCCACTGGCTGAGGTTCTCGATCTGCGAGACGAAGTAGCTCAAACCGCGAATGTCGATCATGCCCGGGTTCCTCCTGGCTCAAGTCGTTGCCTGGGGAACATTGTGCTAAGCCCCGCGCCAGCGCTCATCGTCCGTTGAGACTACGCAGCCGCCGCGCTGCGCCGGGCTGGCGGACTAGTCCGTTTCAGTGATTCGGCGCCATCCGGCGCCTGCATAGACTCATGAGGCCGCTGTGCTGCCCGGGCTGCACGGGGTGCATCCATCCGCCCACAGAGACCCACCCATGGAATTCGCTTTCACCGACGAACAGCTGATGATTCGCGACAGCGCCGAGCGGTTTCTGGCCCAGGCCAGCGACTCGCAGGCGGTGCGCGCGGCCCTGCGCCGTGCCGACGACTACGACCCCGAACTGTGCCGGCGCATCGGCCAGGAGCTGTACTGGCCCGCCCTGCTGGTCCCCGAAGCCTGCGGTGGCATGGGCCTGGGTTTTGTCGAGCTGGCTGTGCTGCAGGAGCAATGCGGGCGCTTTCTGCTCGGCTCGCCGCTGTTTGCCACCAGCTGCCTGGCCACCCCGGCGCTGATGCTGGCCGACAACCCGGCGCTGCAGGCGCGCTGGCTGGGCGCCATTGCCGCTGGCCAGGCCTGCGCCACCCTGGCGTGCGCGCTGCAGCCCGCGCGGGTGCAGGTGCAGGCCGTGGCCGATGGCGACGGCTACCGGCTGCACGGCAGCCATGCCCAGGTCATCGATGGCGCGCAGGCCGACCTGTTGCTGATACCGGCGCGCAGCCCTGGCAGCACCGGCGAACAGGGCATCAGCCTGTTTGCCGTGCCGGCCGACACCCCCGGCCTGATGCGCACTGCCCTGCCCACCCTCGACCAGACGCGCCGGCTGGCGTGCATCGAGTTGCGCCAGGTTCACCTCGGCGACGCGCACCTGCTGTGCGCAGCAGGCCAGGCCTGGCCGTTGCTGCGCGATGCCCAGCGCATCGGCGCCATCGGCCTGGCCGCCGAACAGCTTGGCGGCGCCCAGCAAGCACTGGACCTGACCCTGGCCTACATCAGCGAACGCCGCCAGTTCGGCCGCCCGATTGCCAGCTTCCAGGCCATCAAGCACCGCTGCGCCGACATGATGCTGCAGGTGGAGTGCGCCCGCTCTGCGGTGTGGTATGCCGCCTGCGTCGCCCGTGAATGCCTGGCGGCCGATGGCGACCCGGCCGTGCGCAGCGAGCTGCTGGCCGCCGCAGCCACGGCCAAGGCCCACGCCAGCGAAGCGTTCTTCCACTGCGCAGCCGAGTCGATCCAGCTGCACGGCGGTGTCGGCTTCACCTGGGAATACGACCCCCACCTTTACTTCAAGCGCGCCAGGGCCAGCGAGCAAATGCTCGGCACCCCGGCCTGGCACCGTGAGCGCCTGGCCGCGCAATTGTTCGGAGAACACGCATGAAAATCGGCTTCAGCAGTGCAGATGAAAGCTTTCGCCAGGAGATCGCCGGCTGGCTGGCCGCGCATTTGCAGGGTGAGTTCGCGCCGTTGCGCTTTCGCGGCGGCCCCGGCGACGAGCACAGCTTCCCGAACGAACGCAAAGCGTGGGAGCGGGAGCTGGCCGCAGGGGGCTGGGTAGGCGTCGGCTGGCAGCCCGAAGATGGCGGCCGGGGGCTGAGCATCAGCCAGCAGGTGATCTTCCATGAAGAGTACGCCAGGGCCGGCGGCCCCGGGCGCATGGGCCATATCGGCGAAGGCCTGGTCGGGCCGACCCTGGCGGCATTCGGCACGCCCGCGCAACGCCAGCGCCTGCTGCCGGGTATACGCGCGGGCCGCGAGTTCTGGTGTCAGGGCTATTCCGAGCCGGGCGCCGGCTCGGACCTGGCCAACGTGCAGACCCGCGCCCGCCTCGATGCGGCAGGCGAGCGCTGGCTGATCAGCGGGCAGAAGGTCTGGACCTCGCTCGCCCACGAAGCCGACTGGTGCTTCGTGCTGGCCCGGACCGAGCCCGGCAGCGTTGGCCACCATGGCCTGTCGTTCCTGCTGGTGCCGATGGCGCAAGCGCAGATCCGCGTGCAGCCCATCGTGCAACTGACCGGTACCAGTGAATTCAACGAAGTGTTCTTCGACCAGGCGCAGACCTCAACCGACAACCTGGTCGGCCAGCCTGGGGAAGGCTGGAAGATCGCCATGGCCCTGCTCGGCTTTGAACGTGGCGTATCCACCCTTGGCCAGCAAATGCAGTTCCACAACGAGCTGGCCGAAGTGATGCGCATTGCCCAGGCCAATGGCGCCGCTGGCGACCCGCTGCTGCGCCAGCGCATTGCCCAGGCCTGGTCAGGGCTCAAGGTGCTGCGCTACAACTCGCTGCGCATGCTGTCGGGGCCGCAGGATGGCAACCTCGGCCGCGAGGCGATGATCTACAAGCTGGCCTGGTCGAATTGGCATGCCGAGCTGGGCAAGCTGGCCATGGACGTGCTGGGCGACGCCGGCGAGGTGCTGGAAGCGGCGCCATACAGGTTGAGCCGGTTGCAGTCGCTGTTCCTGTTTACCCGCTCGGACACTATTTACGGCGGTAGCAACGAGATCCAGCGCAATGTGATTGCCGAGCGGGCATTGGGCATGCCGCGCGAACCGCGCAGCCGCTGAACGATCCACAAGCCGGCGCCTTCGCGGCAGGCTGCGAAGGCGCCGGTTTGCAGCGCCTTACCGGACCCTGATCTTCGGGTCCCCTGCCCCGCGCCGCAACCCTGCCAGAAACCCTTCCAGCGGCGCCGGCTCGGCAATCTGCGGCAACGCGTCCTTGTCCGGGCGCTGGGCCCAGAACGCATCCCACGACGGGAACAGCTCGTGGAAACTGCCGGCGTACGGCTCCCGGCCCGGCCAGCGCATCTTCAGCCCGCCGATCGGCGGTTTGTTGAGGTCGCTGGCGTACCAGTAGCACGGCAAGCGCCGGCGGAAACACCAGCGCCCATCGATACGCTCGTAGTCGTCCCAGTAGAGCATCTGCATGATCACCCACTCCGGCCCGGTTTCATGCTCGTTCTTCGAATACACCACACCCGTGGCGTGGTCGGGGTCGCTGAACTCGATGATGTGCTGGCCCAGGTGGTGCGAGGTGCCGTGAAACTGCTTGCGCATGGTCTCGTCCAGCCAGGCCTTCAGGTGCGCGCGGCCCTGCTTGTCGCGGCCAACCCGCACGTCCTCGGCAAAGCAGTTGGCCATCGCGTCCATGTCGCGCATGTCCAGGGCCAGGGCATACTTGCCGGCCAGCTGGCGGATCGCGTCCAGCGACTCCAGGCGGTCGATGCGCTGCAGCAAGGCGCTGCTGTCCATGCTGGTCATTCCAGCACCGTGTACAGGTCCGAACCCCGGCCGCCGTCCACTGCCAGGCTGGCCCCGGTCACGTAGGACGCCTCGTCGCTGGCCAGGAACAGAATGGCATTGGCCAGTTCGTGGGGCTGGCCGACCCGGCGCATGGGGATGACCTTTTCGGTGTTGGCGCGGGCGCGGGCGTCGCCCAGCATGCCGGCGGTGGCCGGGGTATCGACCACGCCCGGGATGATCACATTGCAGCGTATGTTGTGCGCTGCGCCTTCGCTGGCGGCAGCCCGGCTGAAGTTGATCACTGCCGCCTTGGCCGCCGAGTAGCCGGCCATCCAGGCGGTGCCGAACAGCCCGCAGATGGAGGCGATATTGACGATCGAACCGCCCTTGCCCTGCATCAGCTGCATGGCGGTGCGGGTGCCCCAGAACGTGCCGTCCACCGTGGTGGTGAAGTTGGCGTGCCAGTCGGCGGTGGTCATGCTGTCGATGCCGCCCCACGTGTAGGCCATGGCGTTGTTGACCAGGATGTCCAGGCGCCCGTGACGCTGGGCGGTGGCCTGCAGCGCGGCAACATAGGCCTGCTCGTCGCTGACATCGGCCACCGCCACCTCGGCCCGCCCGCCCGCGGCCACAACCTGTTCAAGTACCGCCTCCAGCGGTTGCGCGCGGCGCCCGCACAGCACCACCAGCGCGCCTTCTTCGGCAAAGCGCAGCGCCGTCGCTGCGCCAATCCCGGAGCCGGCGCCGGTAACGAATGCGACCTTGTCTTGCAGACGTTTGCTCATCAGCTGTTCTCCTGTCAGATAAAGGCCATGCCGCCGTTGACGGCGATGTTCTGGCCGGTGATGAAACTGGCATCGTCACTGGCCAGGAACACCGCTACGCGGGCGATCTCGTCGGTTTCGCACATGCGCCCCAACGGTACGTTCTTCAGCAGCGCCTGCATGTGCTCTTCAGGGATGCCGGCCATCATCGGCGTGTTGGTCGGGCCGGGCACCAGGGTGTTGACGCGGATACCCTGCGCGGCAAGTTCACGGGCAATCGAGCGGGTCAGGCCCATGACTGCAGCCTTGGAGGCGCAGTAGTGGCTTGGCCCTTCGCCGGTCAGTGCGGCGGTGCTCGACAGGTTGATCAGCACCCCCTGGCGCTGGCCCTTGAGCATCAGCCGTGCGCCTTCGCGGCAGCACAGAAAAGTACCGCCGAGGTTGACACCGATCACCCGCGCCCAGCTGTCGTCGGGGGTGTCCAAAAAGCTGTCCAGGGCACCGACACCGGCATTGTTGACGACGATGTCGAGGCCGCCGAAACGTGCCTCGACCTGGCCCATGGCGTCTGCCACCGACGCTGCGTCCGCGACGTTGCAGCCCAGCGCCAGTACCTGCTCGCCCAGGTCGGCCAGGCCAGCGGCCAGGGCCGGCTGGTCGAGGTCGACGGCCACCACCTTGGCCCCTTCGGCAACGAACCGGCGCACGATGGCCTGGCCCATGCCCTGCCCGGCGCCGGTCACGAATGCCACCTTGTCTTGCAGTTTCATAGCGTTCTCCTTGGTTGAAGCGCGTGAGTGCGCCCCATCATTGGCTGCCGGGCACGGGCTCACATCGTCCGATAGGACTAACGCCCACTGCCGGGCTGGTCTGAACGGACGATGTGAGCATTGCCGGCGCAGCCCAGGATCGGATGACGCATGCCGGGCTGGCCCGGGCTTTCCCCTTCAGGCGGCGTGGCGGCCCGCCTGGCATGCAACCCTGAACCCTGCGCAACCTGGAGAACAGCATGAATCAGCCTGTCGACGTGCCCTTGCCCACCGGGCACTACACAACCCTGGCCAACGGCCTGCGCCTGCACTACCTGGATGAAGGCAGCGGCCCTGTGGTGCTGTGGCTGCACGGCAGCGGCCCGGGGGCCAGCGGCTTCAGCAATTTCAAGGGCAATTACCCGGTGCTGGCGGCGGCCGGCTACCGCAACATCCTGCTCGACCTGCCCGGTTTCGGCCGTTCGGACAAACCTGAGGATGTGCGTTACGAGCTGGCGTTTTTCGTCGAGTGTATCGCGGCGTTTCTTCAGCAGATCGGCGTCAACCGTTGCACCGTGCTGGGCAACTCGCTGGGTGGTGCCATTGCCCTGGGCCTGGCGCTGGGCCATCCGCAGTTGGTGGAACGCCTGGTGTTGCTGGCACCGGGCGGTGTGGAGGAGCGCGAAACCTATTTCCAGATGCCTGGCATCGTGCACATGGTCAATGTATTCAACGCCGGCCCGATCGGGCTGGAGGAAATGCGCAGCATGATGCGCCTGCAGCTGTTCGATGACTCGATCCTGCCTGAGCCGCTGCTGCTGGAGCGGGTGGCGGTGGCGCAGACGCAGCCGAAGAACCTGTTCAGCACCATGCTGGTGCCGAACATGCGGGCGCGGCTGGGGGAAATCGAATGCCCGATACTCGGGTTCTGGGGCAGCAACGATCATTTCAACCCGGTCAGTGGCGCCCAGTACATCATCGATGGTGCCCGGCAGGCGCGGTTCATTGTGCTGAACCGTTGTGGGCATTGGGTGCAGGTGGAGCACCGCGAGCTATTCAACCGTAGCTGTGTGGATTTTTTGCAGCATGGTTGATGGGGGTGCCCGCGTTTGAGTTTTTGGCGCCTGTGTAGGTGTCCGCCACAACATGTTCAGCGCCTGTGAAGGTGTTCGCTGCCACATCTTCAGCGCCTGTGAAATCGAGCGCCGCCTGCGCGGCGCTCGATCTCATAGACGCTGAAGATGTGGTGGCGGACACCTCCACAGCGCTGATAATTGAATGCCAAACCCACCGCCTAACCAAACCTCAAACCACCCCCGCCGGCTCGCTATTCAAGCGCGCATCCCCCGGCCGACCCAACACACACGAGGTCCCCCCCGGGGTGTACATCATCGCCACACACCGGTTACACGCAGTACAAATTGACTGGCAACTCGCCCCACTGGCCAGTTTGTTCACATAATCAGGCTCGGCAATCAGCACCCGCCCCATCGCCACCAGCTCGAACCCCTCAGCCATCACCTGCTCGATGCTGGCCAGGCTCTTGGCACCGCCCAGGTACGCCAGCGGCATCTTCACCGCCGCCCGCACCTTGCGCGCATGCTCCAGCAAGTACAGCTCACGAAACTCGACAACCGGGTCCATGCGCCGCTGGATCGCCATCGCCAGGGCAATCACCGGGTTCTTCTGCTGCACCCGGTTCTCCTTGGGGAATGACGAGCCGAACATGGTGGTGATCGACTCGGCGTTCATGCCGGCACTGAGCACCAGCAAATGTGCGCCCTCCTGTTCCAGCATCTGCGCGATCCTGGCACCGTCTTCTGCGCTGTTACCCGCGCGCACGCCTTCGGTGATGCTGTACTTGCAGATCACCGCCAGCTCCTGCCCGACGGCATCGAGCACCGCGCGCAGCACCCGACGCGGGAAGCGCAGGCGGTTTTCCAGGCTGCCGCCGTACTGGTCGCGGCGCTTGTTGTACAACGGCGAAATGAACTGGCTGAGCAGGTAGCCATGGCCCATGTGGATTTCCACGGCATCGAAGCCGGCTTCGCGGGCCAGCCGCGCGCCCTGGGCAAAATCACGCACCACCTGCTGCATGTCGGCCTCGTTCATCGCCTGCTTGAGGAACATGCCGCTCATCATGCCGATCTTGTTGAAGCCGCCACTGGCCGACAACGGCCTGGCAGTGGAGCGCTCGCGGATGAAGGTGAAGCAGCCACCATGGGTGATCTGCGCACTGGCCAGCCCGCCCTCACGGTGCACGGCATCGGTCAGTGCCCTGAAGTGCGGCAGGCTCGCACGCTCCAGGATCAACTGGTTGGGCAAGGTGCGGCCATCGCGGCTGACCGCGCAGTAGGCCACCGTGGTCAAGGCAACGCCACCTGCGGCCAGGTTGCCGTGCAACTGGGCCAGCTGCCGCGACGGCACGCCCTGGGTGCTCATGCCTTCGTTGGTGGCGGCCTTGATGAAGCGGTTCTTGAGAGTCAGCGGCCCGATGCTGACGGGGCGGAACGGCGATGCAGGCGTGGTCGGGTTCATGGCGAACGGTATCCTCGGCTTGGGCTAGAAGGTGTACTTGGCGTTGAACGACACATAGTCGCGGTCGGCCAACAGGCGGCCTTGGGCGACATCCGGGGAGCTGAGGTAGGCGACATAGGTCAGGCCCACCTGGAAGTTGCCCAGGTACTTGAAATCACCGCCCACGGTCAGGCGCTTCTCGTCACGGCCCAGGCCCTGGTAGGCGCTGCCATCGACGTTCTGCTGCCAGACCACCCGGGTGGTGAGGTCGAGGCCGTCGGCAATGGACGGGTAATCCATGTACGCGCCCACCCCGAGCAGCGTCGAGCCACGGGTCTGGGTGGCGGATTCGAAGTTGTCGAACCGGCCATCCACGCCCGGCCCGCCCCCGGTCACCACCAAGGTGTCGACACCGGCAATGTGCTGGTGCACCACTTCACCCATGAAGGTGGTCTGCTGGGCCAGCAGGCTCGGCCCGAGGATGTACGAGGCGTTGAGGTTGCCCTGCCAGATCTGCCCGGTGGTCGGGGCGCCGTTGTCGAGGTAGACCGACGCACCATCGCGGTAGCTGAGATCACCGGCGTACTGCACGGCATCGCCGACCTTGGAGCTGAAGCTGACCCCGGTCAGCTCGACATCCTCGAAATAGCCCATGCGGTAGGCGGGCGCCGCATCGGTATTGGCGCGCTGGCTGATGCGCGCGTTCGACGAATAGCGGGTCTGCCCGGTGAAGTCGAAAAACAGCGAACCGACGCGCTCGTGGTAACGGTAGTGAAACAGCCCCACCTCGGTATTCTCGGTGACCCGGTAGCGCACACCCATGCCCCACTGGCCACTGTCGCGCGGCTTGACCTCACCGGCATAGTTGACCGCCGTGAAGCTTTTGTCCGGCAAGCTGTCGATCACCCCGGCGCCAAGCCGGAAGAATTCGGCACCCGGGCCGAAGGTGTCGCTGCCGAAGTAGTCGCCCACCGGGTTCAGCTGGGTCTTCCCCCACTCGTACTGATAGAACCCGACCAGCGCCAGGTCTTCGTTCAGCGACCACGACAACGATACCTGGCCCACCGGCAGGTAGGCATCCTTGGCTTCGGTGCCCGGGACGTTGAACTTGGTGGCATCCACCGGCGCCTGGCCCTGGCTGATGTTGGCCCAGAACAGGCTTTCGCCCCAGGCCACCAAGTGGCGACCGGCCTTGAGCGAGAGGTACTGGGTGTCGCCCATCTGGTAGTTGCCATACACGTAGGCATCCAGCAACCGCGCCTTGCTGCCGCTGAGGCGCCGGGTATCTTCGACGAAGCCATCGGCGCGGCCGACCTTGTTCACCGTCTGCGGCGAGTCGTTGTCGTTGCGCTGGTGGTAGACATCATCGTAGAAGTGGCTGCCGCGCAGCACCGCGCCGATATTGTCGTGGCGCAGGCGCAATTCGCCGAACAGGCTGACCCGGTTGGTGATCAGCCCGCCGCGCTTGAAGTTGCGCGTGCCGTCATCGTTGTTGAGGTCGCCAAGGTATTGGCTGGCCTGCTTGGCGGTACGCATCGAGGCGGTGTAGTTGACCGTGAGCGATGAGTCCAGGGTGGTGTCCTCGCCCAGCTCCAGGGTCGGCCCGGCGCAGACGCCACCACTGGCCAGGCCAACGGCCATGGCCAACCAACCGCGCCCGGCAAAACCCCTGGCGGCGCCCTGCGCCAGCCGGTTCGACATAGACATGCTGCTCTCCTTTATTGTTATTGTTGCGGTATGCCGACGCAGCCTGGAACAGCGCACGCGGGCGCACATCGTCCATTTGGTGAAACCGCCAGCACCGCGTTCAGGCCCCGGCAACCACCCCACGCAGGTCGTTCTTGGCCACCTTGTTCGAAGGGTTCAGCGGCAACGCACTGAAAAAGCGCACCTGGCGCGGCACCTTGTAGTTGGCCATGCGTTCGCGGCTCCAGCCGATCAACGCCTGCTCGTCCAGTTGCTGCCCCTGGCGCAGCACCACGCAGGCGCACCCCACCTCGCCCATGCGCGCATCGGCCACGCCGATCACTGCCACCTGGGCGATGGCCGGGTGGCCCAGCAAGGCCGCCTCGATCTCCGCCGGGTAGCAATTGAAACCACCGACGATGTACATGTCCTTGAGGCGGTCGGTGATGACCAGGTTGCCGGCCGGGTCCAGCCGGCCGACATCGCCGGTGTGCAGCCAGCCGTCAGCATCGATGGCTTCGGCAGTGGCGGCCGGGTCCTGGAAGTAGCCCTGCATGATGTGAAAGCCGCGCAGGCAGATTTCCCCGGTCTCGCCCTGCGCCAGGGTGCGGTTTTCGGGATCGCGGATACTGACCTCGGTGCCGGGCAGCGGCCGCCCGCTGGTACCGGCGATAACCTCGGCAGCGTCCCGCGGGTCGCACAAGGTGGCCAGGCCGCCGCACTCGGTCAGGCCGTAGGCCGTGGTCACCACGCTGAAGCCCAGCTGGTTGCGCATGCGCTCGATCAGGCTGGGCGGGATGCTCGCCGAGCCGGTCACGGCAACCCGCAGGCTCGACAGGTCGGTGCTGGCCAGCCGTGGGTGGGCCAGCAACGACAGGTACAAGGTGGGGGCGCCCGGCAGCACCGTGACCCGCTCGCGGGCGATGCGTTCGAACACCGCTTCGGCGTCGAACACCGCATGCGGCAGGATGGTCGCCCCGGCAATCAGGCAGGTCAGCCAGCCTGCCTTGTAGCCGAAGGCGTGGAAGAACGGATTGACGATCAGGTAACGGTCGCCCGGCCCCAGGCCCAGCACCCGCACATACTCGCCAAAGGCACGCAGGTTCTGCCCATGGGCACTCATCACGCCCTTGGGCTTGCCGGTGGTGCCCGAGGTGAACAGCAGGTCGCAGACCGCTTCGGGCCCGATGCACAGGGCGCGCCGCTCGGCGGTGAGTTTCTCGATGGTGGCGGCGCCACGCAGGAACTGGCTGTAGCTCATATCGTGCGCGGGCAATGCCCCGGCGCCGTCGAACACCACCAGGTGCTCCAAGGTCGCTGGCCGGTGGGGAGCGAGCAGCGCCGGGTAATCGACTTCCAGAAAACGCTGCTGCACGAACAGCACGCGGCAGCCACTGCGCGCCAGCACGTCCGCAGCTTCAACCCCTTTCATGCGGGTATTGACGGGTACCAGCACTGCGCCGGCGCAGTGTATGCCCAACGCCGCCAGGATCCACTCGCGGCTGTTGGGCGCCCACAGGCCCACCCGATCACCGGCCTGTATGCCCAGCGCCATCAGGCCACGGGTCACCTGCAGCGCCTGGTCCGGCAAATCGGCGTAGTCCAGGCGCATGCCGTTTTCCTCGATGGCGGCATGGCCGGCAAAGCGTTGGGCGCTGTCGAACAGCAACCGGGCGATGGTGGCAGGTGCTGGCTGCCGGGAAGGGGTGGGATTGAGACTTGGATTCATGCGGGGCTCGCTCATCGGCGTCACTCGGGGAAACGGATACGCAGCTGCGCGCTGGTGGGCACGGCCTGGCAGGCCAGGATCCAGCCTTCGGCCAGCTCGCCGGCATCCAGGGCATCGTTGTGCAGCAGTTCGACATCGCCGCTTTCGAGGGTGCACATGCACGAGGCACAGCCCCCTACCCGGCAGGCACTGGGCGGGTTGAGGCCGGCGCGGTGCATGGCGTCCAGCAAGGTTTCGCCGCTGTCGCAGGCCAGCTGGTGTTCCTGGCCATCCAGGCGCACCGCCAGCTGCGCGGCCACGGCCGCGTCACTTGCGACCTGGGTGGGCGCGTCGCCTTCGCCAGGCAGCGAGACGAAGCGCTCCACATGCACCCTTGCCGGCGGCATGCCTAGCTGCTTCAGGGCTTCGACGGCGGTGTCCATGAACGGGCCTGGCCCGCAGATGAACGCCTGGGCATCGATGAACGGCCGCGCCAGCTCCGCCAGCTGCCCCGCCAGCGGAATGCCCTGCAATGCATCAAGCCAGTGCACCACCTGCAGGCGCTGCGGGTGCACGGCCGCCAGCAGGCGCAGCTCGTCGCGGAAAATCACCGACTGCTGGTCGCGGTTGGCGTACACCAGCAGGATGCGCCCCTGCCCGGCCAGCAGCGCCGAGCGCAAGATCGACATCACCGGGGTGATCCCGCTGCCGCCGCCAAACAGCAGCAGGTCTGCCGACAGGTCACGCGGCACGAACACCCCGGCCGGGGGCAGCACTTGCAGGGTCTGGCCTTCTTGCAGGGCATCGCACAGCCAGTTGGAGGCACGCCCGTCGCGCACCCGCTTTACGGTCACCCGCAGCGGTTCGTCCAGCAGCGGCGTGCTGGACAACGAATAGCAGCGTGGCAGCCAGCCGCCTTCAAACGGCACGCGCAGGGTCAGGAACTGCCCTGGCTGGTAGCGAAAGCGCTCACTGAGGGCCTCCGGCACCTCGAACACCAGGGAGCGGGCGTCGGCGCTTTCCTCGACCACCCGCGCCACGCGCAAGGCCAGGTAGTCACTCATACGAACGGGTCCGGGTTGGGCAGGCCCAGCTGTACCGCGCCGAAGCTGCGGCCGTAGGCCATGAAATTGTTGGCGATGTGCCCGCGGGCCTGGTGCAGGTCGCGGAACAGGCGCGCCACCGGGTTGCTGTTGTACAGGCCGGACGCAGCCATGCTGCGCAGCAGGTCGCTGACGCGCTCGGCACAGATGTTGGTGACGTAGGAGGACTGGTAGCGGTACAGCAGGCGCGTCTCGGTGTCTGGATACTCGCCGGCGCGGGCCAGGCGCATCAGGTGTTCGTAGTTGCGTTCGAGCACCAGCTTCAGGCAGTCGACAGTGATCACCGCCTCGGCCACGGCGGTCTGCGCCACTGGGTCGTCGGCGGTGCGCGCACCGTGCTTGCCGATGTGCTGCGCGGCGTTGTCGCGGAAGGTGTTGATCGCGCCCTGCAAGGCCCCGATAGCCGAGGTCGATACCGCCCGGGAGAACACCTGGGCAAAGGGGATGGCGTAGATCGGATTGGTGTTCACCAGCCGCCCCGGCGTGGCCTCGATCTGCCAGTTGTTGGTGCGCTGTACGCGGTGTGCCGGCACGAACGCGTCCTCGACCACGATGTCGTGGCTGCCGGTGCCGCGCAGGCCGAGCACGTCCCAGTTTGGCTCGATGCCGTAGTCGGCGCGCGGCAGCAAGAAAGTGCCGTGCTCGCTGGCAAAGTCGCCGTCGGCGGGCAGTATGCCGCCCAGCAGCACCCACTGGCAGTGCTCGCTGCCACTGGAAAACCCCCAGCGCCCGCTGATGCGGTAACCACCCGGCACCACCGTGACCTTGGCCGAGGGCATGTAGGTCGAGGAGATCAACGCGTTGTGGTCGTGTTCCCACACCTCGCGCTGTGCCTCCACCGGGTAGCGTGCCACCTGCCACGGGTGCACGCCCATCACGCCGTACACCCAGGCGGTCGACATGCAGCCTTCGGCGAGGATCATCTGGATTTCGAAGAAGGTGCGCGGGTCGACTTCATAGCCACCGAAGGCGCGTGGCTGCAGGGCGCGCAGCAGGCCGGCCGACTGCAGCTCGGCGATGGTCTGGTCGGGGATGCGCAAGTCGCGGTCGGCCTGCGCGGTACGCTCCTTGAGCAGCGGCACCAGGCGCCGCGCACGTTCGATCAGTTCGAGTTCTTCCTGGGTTTTTTCTCGCAAGCTGTGCATCACTGGTTTCTCCCGATCTCGCTGCGCCACTGCGCGAGTTGAAGCCGATGATCGGGCGGTACGCGACAGGCTTCATCGTCAATGCGGACTAGGGTTTGCCGCCACGCTGCGGGGCGTGCAGGGCCTGCCGCGCTAGTCCGTTAAGACGATGCCGGCGGGTGTTGGCGAGGCGATAGTCGTCGCCATCCACAGCCCTGAGGAAGCACCGCCATGAGTATCCTGCAGCGATTTCGAATCGACGGCAGCGTCGCCATCGTCACCGGTAGTGGCCGTGGCATCGGCCGCGCCATTGCCCTGGCCTATGCCGAGGCCGGCGCCGATGTGGTCTGCGCCGCCCGCTCACTGGACGATGTGCAAGGGGTGGCCGAGGAAATCCGCGCCATGGGCCGCAACGCCCTGGCCTTCGCCTGTGATGTCAACGACAGCGAACAGCGCCGGGCACTGGTCAGCCAGAGCCACGAGCATCTGGGGCGCATCACCCACCTGGTCAACAACGTCGGCGGCGGCGGCCCCAACGACCCACTGAGCCTCAGCCCCGAGCAGTTCGACGAGGTGCTGCGCTTCAACGTGTCCAGCGCCTACGCGTTCTGCCAGCTGTGCGTGCCGCTGATGCGCGAGGCCGGCGGCGGCAACATCGTCAACATCAGCTCGGTGGCGGCGCGTTACGCCCAGCGCCACTTCAGCGCCTACGGCACCGCCAAGGCCGCCCTCAGCCACCTGACCCGGCTGCTGGCCCAGGACTTCGCGCCTCAGGTGCGGGTCAACGCGGTCGCCCCCGGCCCCACCCTGACCGCCGCGCTCAGTGGGGTGATGCCCGCCGCGATGCGCCAGAGCATGGAAGCCAACACCCCGCTCAAATGCCTGGGCACACCTGAAGACATCGCCGCCGCCGCGCTGTACCTGGCCAGCCCCGCATCGGCCTGGGTCAGCGGCAAAATCATCGACGTCGACGGTGGCGCCGACAGCAGCGTGTGGGTGGGCTGAACAACGCTTTTCTCAGGCCGGCCTAAGCACACTCGAACCGGCCCTTTTTATTCCCTGTCTGTTCATTTTCCACTGCAGAGACCCCGCCATGGACGCCCACCTGATCACCGCGCTCGGTGACGAGCTGTTCAATGCCCTTCGTGGCCGCCAGACCCTGCCGCCGCTGACCCGCCGCTACCCGGCCATCACCCTCGACCAGGCCTACCGCATTTCGCTGGCCTTCCTGCAGCGCCGCGAAGCGCTGGGTGAGCAGGTGGTGGGCAAGAAGATCGGCGTGACCAGCCGTGCCGTGCAGGAAATGCTCGATGTCCACCAGCCGGACTTCGGTTTCCTGACCAACGCCATGCAGGTCGAGGATGCCAGTGCCGTGAGCCTGGCCCAGCACCGGCTGATCCAGCCCCGGGCCGAGGGCGAGATTGCCTTCGTGCTGGCTGAAGACCTGCACGGCCCCGGCATCAGCGCCGACGACGTGCTGGCCGCCACGCAGTGGGTGATGCCCTGCTTCGAGATCGTCGACTCGCGCATCGATGCCTGGCAGATCCGCATCCAGGACACCGTGGCCGACAACGCCTCGTGCGGTGTGTTCGCCCTGGGTACCCAGCGCGTCGACCCGCGCAGCCTGGACCTGGCCCGGGTCGAAATGCAGCTGCTGAAAAACGGCCAAGCCGCCGGCAGCGGCCTGGGTTCCGCCGTTCAGGGCCACCCTTGTGCGGCCGTGGCCTGGCTGGCCAATACCCTGGGCGAACTCGGCATCCCCTTCCGGCGCGGCGAAATCATTCTTTCCGGCGCGCTTGCGCCCCTGGTGCCGGTGGTTGCCGGCGACCGCATCAGCCTGAGCATGAGCGGGCTGGGCCATTCCAGCCTGCGCTTCGTGCCCTGATCCCCTCTCCCTGGAGCCATGAACATGAACAAGAAGATCCGCTGTGCGCTGATCGGGCCAGGCAACATCGGCACCGACCTGTTGTACAAACTCAAGCGCAGCGAGGTGCTGGAGCCGGTCTGGATGGTAGGCATCGATGCCAGCTCCGAAGGCCTGGCACGCGCCCGCGAGATGGGCCTGAAGACTACCGCTGACGGCGTTGACGGCCTGCTCCCGCACGTGCTCGAAGACCGCATCCAGATCGCCTTCGATGCCACCTCGGCCTACGTCCACGCGCAGAACTCGGAAAAGCTCAACGCCCTCGGCGTGCTGATGATCGACCTGACACCCGCAGCCATAGGCCCGTTCTGCGTGCCGCCGGTCAACCTCAAGGCCAACCTCGGCCTGGGTGCGATGAACGTCAACATGGTCACCTGCGGTGGCCAGGCGACCATCCCGCTGGTGGCCGCCGTGTCCAGCGTGCAGCCGGTGGAATATGCCGAGATCATCGCCACCGCCGCGTCGAAATCGGTGGGGCCTGGCACGCGCAAGAACATCGACGAGTTCACCCGCACCACCGCCAGCGCGGTGGAACAGGTGGGCGGCGCCCGGCGCGGCAAGGCGATCATCATCATCAACCCTGCCGAACCGCCGCTGATCATGCGCGACACCGTGCACTGCCTGACTGCCGACACGCCGGACCAGAACGCGATCCGCGCGGCGCTGGACGCCATGATCGCCCAGGTGCAGCGCTATGTGCCGGGCTACCGGCTGGTCAACGGCCCGGTCTTCGATGGCAACCGGGTGTCGATCTTCATGGAAGTCGAAGGCCTGGGCGACTACCTGCCGCGTTACGCCGGCAACCTCGACATCATGACTGCGGCCGCCGCGCGTACCGCCGAGCTGTACGCCGAAGAAATCCTCAAGGGCGAGCTGGTGCTTCGCCCCGCCCCCACTGCGCTGGCCTAAGGAAGCGACCATGGACCTCTCTGGCAAACGCATTACCGTACATGACATGTGCCTGCGCGACGGCATGCACCCCAAGCGCCACCAGATCAGCCTGGATGAGATGCAGCGCATCGCCAGTGGCCTGGATGCGGCAGGCGTGCCGTTGATCGAGGTGACCCACGGCGATGGCCTGGGCGGCAGCTCGGTGAACTACGGCTTTCCGGCGCACAGCGACGAGCAGTACCTGGCGGCGGTGATCCCGCTGATGAAGCAGGCCAAGGTGTCGGCGCTGTTGCTGCCCGGCATCGGTACCGTCGAACACCTGAAAATGGCCCATGAACTGGGGGTCAGTACCTTGCGCGTGGCTACCCACTGCACCGAAGCGGACGTCAGCGAGCAGCATATCGCCCATGCCCGCCACCTGGGCATGGACACCGTGGGTTTCCTGATGATGGCGCACATGAACAGCGCCGAAGGCCTGGTGACCCAAGGCAGGCTGATGGAAAGCTACGGCGCCAACTGCATCTACCTGACCGATTCCGCCGGCTACCTGTTGCCCCACCAGGTCAGCGAGCGGGTGGCGGCGATGCGCGCTGCGCTGCGGCCGGAAACCGAGATCGGCTTTCACGGGCACCACAACCTGTCGATGGGTGTGGCCAACTCGATCGCTGCGATTGCCGCCGGTGCCAACCGGATCGACGCGGCCTGCGCGGGCCTGGGCGCGGGCGCTGGCAACACGCCGATGGAAGTGCTGGTGGCGGTGTGCAAGCGCATGGGTATCGAGACCGGGGTGGATGTATTTGCCATTCAGGATGTCGCTGAAGACCTGGTGGTGCCGATCATGGACTTCCCTATTCGCAGCGACCGCGATGCGCTGACCATGGGGTATGCCGGGGTGTACGGCTCGTTCCTGCTGTTCGCCAAGCGCGCCGAGCAGAAGTACGGCGTGTCGGCGCGGGAGATTCTGGTGGAGATGGGGCGCCGCGGGATGGTGGGGGGGCAGGAAGACATGATCGAGGATACCGCCATGACCCTGGCGCGCCAGCGCGGCTGAGTGAGCTGGCCACAGCATTCTTAGCGCCTGTGAGATCGAGCGCCGCGCGGGCGGCGCTCGATCTCACAGGCGCTAAAAATGCTGTGGCCAGCACCTGTCAGCCCCGATGCAATCCTGTAGGAGCGGGTTCACCCGCGAACACCGGCAAAGCCGGTGCCATTCACCGCAGTCGCCTAGCGCCAGTCAGCCACAATCCCATATTGCAGCGCCAACGCCTGTGCCGCCACGGTGCGGCGCTGATACTGCGGCGCGCGTTGATCCTCGGCCAGCCACAGCATCACCGCCGCCGGTACCTCGGGCGGGGCGCTGCCGGCGCGCAGGGCAATCACGCCCTGCTCACCGATGGTCGCCTTCAGCGCTTCGGTGGTGACCACGCCGGGGTTGAGGGTATAGGCACGGATACCGCGCTCGCCCAGTTCCACCGAAAGCATGCCGGAAAGCCGCGACACCGCTGCCTTGCCGGCACCGTAGGCATAACCCCAGCCGCCTTTGTCCGCCGCCACCGGCGGGTCGCTTTCACCGGCGCCAGAGGTGACGTTGATGACCACCCCGCCGCCCTGCCCCAGCATCCGCTGCACCACCGCCCGGGTCAGCAGGAACGGGCTGAGGATATAACCGGTGAACATGCGCTCGAGGGTCTCCGGCTGCAGCGCCAGAAAGGTCGCGTTAAGGTCACTGCCCTGGTAGATCGCATTGTTCACCAGCACATCGATACGGCCGAACTCGGCCAGTACCGTTGCGCAGGCCTGTTCGGCCGTGCTGCTGTCCAGCAGGTCCATCGGCACCACCAACGCCCTGCCACCCAGGCTGCAGATAGCGTCGGCGGTCGCGTTGAGGCTGCCCGCCAGCGGCGCGCCGCTGGCATCACGCAGGGCATGCGGGTGCTGCTCGCCCTCTTCCAGGGTGCGTGCGCTGATCGCCACATCATAGCCGGCGCGGGCGAAGGCCAATGCCGCCGCCCGACCGATGCCACGGCTGGCGCCGGTAATGAAAGCCACTTTGTTCATGCAAGATCCTTTTCAGAAGCGCGGCGCACGCACCATTGCGTCCATACCGCCATCGATGAACACCACGCTGCCATGGATGAACGCCGCCTGCCCGGACTGCAGGAACGCCACCAGCGCGGCGATTTCATCCGGGGTGCCAGCACGCCCCAGCGGCGCAACAAAGTCACGCACCGCCTGGCCAAACCGGGCATCGTCCAGCGACGCCTGGTGCAGCGGCGTCTGCACCGCACCGGGTGCTACCACGTTCAGGCGTATGCCGCGGTCGGCCCAGGCCGGCGCCAGTCGCCGGGCCTGGTGGGTCACAGCATACTTGGAGCAGGCATAGGCGATATGCGGCTGGCCCAGCGTATTGGCCAACTGCACTGCGCTGGCCTCGTCCCCCTCCAGCATCGCCGCCGTCATCGGCTGCTGCTCGGCACCCGGCTGGGTCGACGCTACCGAGCCGATCACCAGCGCCGCCGGTGCCTGGCCACGGGCCAGGGCATCCTGCAGGCCATCGAGCAGCTGGCTGACACCAAAGTAGTTGACCGCCAGCACCAGCCCGCAGGACGGCGCGGTAACGCCAACCCCGGCACAACACACCAGGCCGTCCAGTACCCCGCCGCTGCGTTCCAGCACCTGGTCGATGGCGGCTTGCCGCCCCTGGGCGGTGGACAGGTCGGCGATAACCTCGGCATTGCTGCGGTCGATACCGATTACCTCATGCCCCGCCGCACGCAACGCAGCACTCACCGCTGCGCCAATGCCCGAGGCACTGCCACTGATAGCTGTAACAGACATAGTGAATCTCCATGATGGGTGCGACCAGTATCGGCAGGTGCTGCACGCGCCGGCATCGTCCTGGCGGACTACATCCGGCGCGATGGGGTGGCTTCAGGCCCGGCGTGGCAAGGCGACTGCCAGTTGGGGGGGCGGCACCTTGAGGCGGTCTATGGTTTTCAGCGCCACCTTGGGCTTCCCCAACGCGACCACGCTGTTGAGCAGGATGCGCACCAGCTCGGTCTGGCGCCGCACACCGGTCTTGGAAAAGATCGAGCGCAAGTGCGCACGGGCGGTGTTGCGGCGGATGTTCAGCACCTCGGCGGCCTCTTCCAGGGACAGGCCATTGGCCAATTCCATGGCCAGCGCGGTTTCGGCGCGGGTCAGGTTGAACAGCTGCTTGGTCACCACCTCACTGGCCAACGACTTGCTGGCGGCATCGCGGATATACACCAGCGCCGCCGGCTTGCCTTTTTCCTCGGCCCAGTCCAGCGACGGGATCGACTCCACCACCAGCCCCAGGTTGACCAGCCCCGACGGCCGGGTCACCGACATCGCCTCGGCGCTCTTCGGTGCGTCGGGGGAAAAGGCCGCGCGAATCAGGCGCTGCAGTTCACGGTTGTCGCTCGGGTAGGTGGCCTCCAGGCGCCCGCCGACCAGCTTCAGGCCGTCGGCACTGGCAAGGATGTCCTGGGCCACGGGGTTGACCCGCAGCACGCTGCCGCTTTCGTCCAGCACCAGGGTCGCCACCGAAAGCCGGCTGATGGCCTGGGAATACAGGTCGCTCAGCGATTCGCTGCGGTCCAGCAGGTTGTGCACCTGCAAGGCCCGGCGCAGGTGGGGCAGGAACATGCCGCACAGCGCGCGTTCATGGGCCGAGAAGTTGGCCGAGCGCTTGGGCCGGGTGATGCGAAACCGCAGTTTGCCGCCGTCCGGGGTGGAGATGTCTGCCCCCATCACGTGGTAGACGTCCTGCGGGCCGCAGAACATCTTGAAGTAACCGCTGAGCTCCCACTCGGTCGAGCTCATGATGTCATCGACGGTGAACACATGGTCGAGCGGCTGGTTGGCGAACGGCGAATTGGTCTGCGGGTAGGTCATGTAGCTGACATCGCCCGCCCCTTCGATATCGCCGGAAATGATCATCACGCCCATGTCGGGCTGGTCGGGCACACGCAGGATCAGGGTGACGTAGTTGGCTTCGTAGAGGGTACGGAAGCTGCCCAGGGCCCGGGCCATCAGCTTGGGGTCGAGGGCGCCTTCATAAACCTCGCCGACCAGGCGGTCGTAGGCGGCCAGGTCGAGGCCGAGGGCGGCCATTGCATCATGGGTCAAGACAGCTGTGTCCACAGTCTTCTCCTCGCTCGGGTAAGGCGTGGGCCTTCCCTTGTTATTTTTATAATTTCGGCTTGGGCCGGCGGCCCTTTGCTGCAACAGTTGCCCGTGGCCAAGTCTCGCTGGCAGGGCCCGGTGCCGACAATAGGGGCACCGGGTTTATTTCGGTTACCGGATGCTTCAGCGCTGAACACCTGCCAGCACCGCACGCGCTGCCGCCTGCCTGGCCACCAGCGGCCGGCCACGGTTGAACCAGGCGGCCAGCGCCGGCAACAGGAAGATTGCCCCCAGCACGTTGACCAGGAACATGAACGACAGCAGCACGCCCATGTCGGCCTGGAACTTCAGCGGCGCGAAGGCCCAGGTGCAGACGCCGATGGACATGGTCAGCGCGGTGAACACCGCCGCCGTGCCACGTTGACACATGGCCTGATAGAACGCCTCGCGCAGGTCCGCACCGGCCTGCATCTCGTGCTGGATACGCTCGTACAGGTAGATGCCGTAATCGACCCCCACCCCGACCCCCAGCGCCATCACCGGCAGCGTGGCGACCTTCAGGCCAATGCCCAGCAGCGCCATCAGCGCATTGCAGAGGATGGCGACGATCGCCAGCGGCACCAGGATGCACAGCACAGCCCGCAGCGACAGGAAGGTCAGCCAGCAGAACAGCGCCACCGAGCCGAACAACGCGCCCAGCATGATGACCTCGGCACGCTTGACCGCTTCGTTGGAGGCGGCCATGACGCCGACGTTGCCCCCGGCCAGCAGGAAGTCGACCTTCGGCGTGCGCACAGCGTCGATGATCCGCCGTGCTTCATTGATCGCGTGGCTGATGGTGGCGCCCTCATGGTCGCTGAGGAACACCAGGATCTGCATCTGCTGGCAGCCCTCGGTGACCAGGCCGTCGTCGGGCATGTAGGCCCGCGCGCCCTGGCTAAGGCCACGCGCGGAACCGGGGATGGCTGCCCAGCGCGGGTTGCCCTCATTGTTACCGGCGATCACCCGCTTGCCCATGCCCGCCACGCTTTGCACCGACTGCACGCCGCTGACCGCGCGCATGCGAAAATCAAAGGCTTCCACCGCGCGCATCACCTCTGGCGACAGGCAACCCTCTTCGGTGCCTTTGACCTCGGCAAACACCGACAGCACATCCAGGCCGATCGAATAGCTGCTGATGATGCGGGCGTTGTCCTGGTTATAGCGCGAGTCGGCGCGCAGCTCCGGCGCGCCGGCGCCGATATCGCCCACGGCCAGGTCCCGCGCCTTCCAGGCGCCTGCTACCAGCAGCGCCAGGCTCAAGCCGAACACCACCAGCGCCGGGCCCGGTTCGGCCAGCGCCGAAAGCCGCCACCACAGGCGGTGACGGCCGGCCCGGGCGGCCTGGGCCTGGCGCAGCGAGGCGGGCTCGAGGTGCAGCCAGGAGAGGATGATCGGCAGCATCAGCTTGTTGGTGACGATCATCAGCATCACGCCAATGCAGGCGGTGACGCCCAGTTCATGCACGATAGGGATATCGATCAGCATGATCACCCCGAAACCCAGGGCGTTCATCAGCAGCGCCAGCGAACCTGGGATGAAGATCTTGCAGAATGCCGAGTGGGCCGCCTGCAGCGAACTGGCGCCGGCCACCACGTCCTGTTTCCAGGCGTTGGTCATCTGCACGGCATGCGACACGCCGATGGAAAAGATCAGGAATGGCACCAGGATCGACATCGGATCGATGCCCAGCCCCAGCAGCGGCAGCAAACCCAGCAACCACACCACCGGCAGCAGCGCCACCAGCAGCGCCACCAGGGTCAGGCGCCACGACCGGGCATACAGCCACAGTAACAGCGCGGTGATGGCGAAGGCGATCACGAAGAAGCCGACCACGGTGTTCAGGCCTTCCACCACATCGCCCACCAGTTTGGCAAAACCGACGATGTTGATCTCGATGTCGGCGTTGGCGTACTTGTGGCGGATCGCCTCGAGGTGCTCGGCCACTGCAGCGTAATCGACCGCCTTGCCGGTTTGCGGATCGATGTCCTGCAGGTCGGCGCGCACCATCGCCGATTTCAGGTCGTTGGCCACCAGCCGGCCGACCTGCCCGGCCGCAGCGGCATTGCTGCGCACCTGGGCCAGGTCCTCGGCGCTGCCGTTGAAACGCGGCGGCACCACCACGTCACCGTAGAAGCCATCCTCGGTGATCTCGATGTAGCGCACGTTGGCGGTGAACAGCGAGGTGACACTGGCGCGGTTCACCCCGGAGATGAAAAACACATCGTCGGTGACGTTGCGCAGGGTATCGAGAAATTCCGGGTTGTACAGGTCGCCCTCGCCCTTCCAGCGCACACTCACCAGAAACCGGTTGGCACCCGTGAAATACTGGCTGAAGCGCAGGAAATTGACCATGTAGGCATGGCGTACCGGGATCTGCTTGTTGAACCCCGGGTCAAGCTGGGTATGGGTGGCGCTGTAGCCCAGGCCCAGGGTCAGCACTACGAACAACAGCAGCAAGCCCTTGCGGCCTTTCATCAAGCCGTTGGCGGTGGCCTCGACGCAACGCGCCACGCCAGTCTGTGCCTTACTCATCGGAACGCCTCTTGTTTATCCAGCGTGGCCAGGTTGCCCGCCGGCTCGACGAAAACCCCCTGCTCGCCCCCCAGCAACAGCCGTGAACCGACCATGGTTGCCGAGGTGAGGGTGCCGTGCCCGGCGATCCGGGTGGCGCTTGCCAGCTCGCCCCTGGCATCCAGGCGAACTACCGAACTGCCAGCGCCGACGATCACCAGGCCACCGCCAGGCAAACGGGCGTGGCCGTACAGCGGTAGCGCATTGCCCACCTGGACCTGGCGCCAGTGCTCGCCGAAGTCGTGGCTGACAAACACATGCCCGCGCATGCCGTAGGTAACCCAGTCGCTGGCGCTGAGGCGCACGATGCCGAACAGCGAGCCGTTGTAGAACGCCGGCAAGGCCTGCCAGTGCGCACCGGCGTCGCGGCTGCGCAGCACCAGGCCTTGTTCGCCGACCAGCATGCGCCGGCCGTCCTCACCGCCGTCCATGCCGTTGAGATGGGCGCTGTCGATGTCCAGCGCCAACGGCCGCCAGGTCGCCCCGGCGTCATCGGACTGGTAGAACTTGCCGAAGCTGCCATAGGCCAGCACCCTGTCGGCACTGGCCGCCCACACCCCCAGCAGGGGCTCGCCGAGCTGGTCGTCGTGGCGCACCTCGCGCCAGTGCTGGCCGGCATCGTCAGAGCGCAGGATCCAGCCGTCATGGCCGACCGCAAGCAGGCGCTGGCGGTCGAGGGCCACCACGGCAGTCAGGGCAACTTCGCGCTGCGGCTCGACCACCGCAGGCTGCCAGCTGGCGCCCTGGTTGTCGCTGAACAGGATGCTGCCGCGCTCACCCACGGCCAGCACGCGCGGTTCGAGGGCGAGCAAAGCGTTGACCTGCACCCGGTCGGCACGCAGGGGGTCGTCGGCGGGCGCGGCTTCGGGGCGGGGCAGGAAGGTAAAGACGATGGTCAGCCCCACGAACAGGCAGACCAGATAGCCGATCACCGAGCGCATGGGCATCGCTCCTGATCGAGGGGCAGATACAACGCAGCCATGGAGCCGTTCCTCTTGTTCTTGTCAGGCGGGGGCATGAGGGGATAGTCAGTCGGGAGCGCGGCGCAAACATCGTCCAAATGGCTTAAGGTTTGGCTGTATCGACCTTTAGGCCTTCTGCGCGGGTGAACCCGTGTGCGCCCCCTGTGGGAGCCGCGCTTGCCGGCGATGGGCCGCGAAGCGGCCCTGGCAATTTATGCACCAACTTTGAAATCGTGGGGCCGCGTCGCGGCCCATCGCCGGCCATTGCGCTCAGTTAATGCGAAGCCCAGATCATCATCGGCTACTCATCCATCAGACCGAGGGTGGTCAATTCGCGCACATGGCCCATCAGTTCGCAGGCCCAGACCCGTATGTTCGCAACTGACATTTTTGCCAGGTGACAAGCTGTCAGATCTACATGAAGCTCAAGGCACTCAATGCAGCAACGCCGAGTATCAAGGCTTTTACACAGAGCCTGACACCCTCTCACCAACGTTGTTCACCAGGGGTAGTCCAATGGGACGTTTCTCAGAAACATTCAAAACAGGCTACAACAAAGAAGTCATCGAGAAAGCCAAACTAAAAAATGGCGACAACATAACAATTCAAGCCAAACTTACAAACAACACTAAATTTCTGAGTTTAGAAACCGACGGAATCACAGCCGCTCATGATGCTCAGCAAAAATACCCCAAACGTTTTGTTTTTGATGAATCCGCATTAGGCCCATTGCATACGGAGCTGCTGGAGGATATCCATGGCGTTGCACCCGAAATCATCACGCTCTATAGCAGCAACCCAGAATTCTACAAAGATTATGAAGCCGCTTACGAAGTGTTCGTATCCGAAATAATTCAAGCGGGAGCATCGATAACAACAACTGCGAACCTAATGCCGATCTCCACCAGCCACACACCGGTACTGATTGAGCTTAAACACCCTATCGAACCCTTTTCAAAACCCCATGACAGCACGGCCATCTTTAGGGAGTCTTACACCAACAGCCTATATACCGACCCTGTTCCCCGAAAACTGAAAAACTATAGCTTAATCGGTTACCTGGATAACAACCCCCCTTCCCTGTCAAGCGCACAACACATCACCGTATCGACAGACAAAATGCTCCGAGACATCAAAACACAACTCGCGAAGACACACCCCCTACTGAATTACTTCACTGCACTTGACGACGACGACGACGACATCGACATCTCTTCTCAAGACATCCGCACAATCTATTCGCTAGCTGCCGTGGAGGATTTCAGGCCAGTAACGGAAGCGCGTGCAACAAAAAAAAACCGAATCGAGCCCCCTCCAGAGCCCGTGCCTTCAGACGCGCAGACAACTGAAACGTTGTACCCGGCTGCACACGCATTAAATAACGACATGTTGCCAAGCATGACAGGCTTCGAGCACAGTGTGTTAGGCACCGGTGATTGCGTCTGGGCAAGCCCCTGCCATGTGCTGGCGGACCGGGACCTGCAGCTGGACGAAACCGTTCACGTCTGGGCCGTCGACCCTATCGACGGACGCGTGCTGAAAACCGTCTCGCTAACAGCGACCGAAGCCAACAAGGCCCGCGTGGCCTGGCCTGTTGCGTTGGTCAAGGCGATCCAGGCCGACGAGACGCTGGTCGAAGGTTCCGTGCTGCTCCAGGCCGGGCATCTCTCGAACGACGCCGAACTGACCGAAAACACCGATGCCCCCACCTCGCAAACCTTCACGGGGTACAACAACGTCGAGAAAAGCCAGGTCGACCGTTTGTGGGCATTTGATTCGCATTGCAAGTTGCTCAGCAACCTTCCGTTCAAGGCCAATCAGGTCTGTGCACTTACGCTTCCAGATGCAGCGCCTTCCTTGGGAGATCGTGCATGCATCCAAGTACGCCACAGGACCAGCCAGCACCTGTACGAATCCCATTTTTTCCAGCCCGAAGCGAGCAGCGCCAGCGATAGCTGGAGCAAACAGATGAGCGAATTTCTCAACCAGCACAGTGCAATGCTGAGGGCCGGCAAGCGCCAGGACGATGACATCAGCATCACTCCTGCTGAGCAAGGTAATCAGCTGTGGATACCGCAACTGTCCGACCTTTCGGTTCAACTTGAATCCGTCAATTGGCTTGAGCATGCGTCATTCACTGTGAACTCGGACCTGGCCCTGGATAACGAGGTGATGATTGCGGTACACGATGATGTAACGGGCGCACCGCTACCGGGATCGCCGTTCACGTTCTCCCCAAGTAGTGAAACGCAGGCGCAGAACCAATGGCCGGCCGTGTTGGCCAGCCAGTTGGCCGGCAGTCCCTTGGCACCCTACATCAAACTGGAACCGGCAAGCGGCGGCGGCACGGCCCCTGCATCGACATGGCGTTGCTTGCGCGCAGGGGTCCCACTTCGCATCTGGATGAGTGAGCCCTTGGCTTCACCTGCTTGGTCAAGCCGCTCCGGCGAGGATATCGATGACGTGCTTGACGCCTGTCTTGGCGATGAAAGTGTTCAATTGCTCATTGAGAGCCGTGACACGCGCACGGGATGCCTCTGTCACGCCTCATCCATTACCTTGTCGGCGATGGAGGCTTCGATAGATCAGGCAGCAAAGCGGGCCAAGCTGGCGAAAACGCTTAACGAGCATTTGAAACAAAACGGGGTTGCTTGGCTTGGGCTCAGCATCGACGCCAACGTTTCCAACGCCTCCCGGAACAATTGGAAAGTGGGTGAAGCAACTGTTCTCCAGCTACAAACAACACTTGAGAAACTAACATCAACACCCATAGCGACTGGCAGTAAAAGCACCAACCCGTTCCCAATTGAAATTAATAAAGTCATCCTGAACGGACCAGTGCAGGCACATAACGCCCACGCTACCAACGCCAACCAGCGCACACCACAACCCGTCACAGACGACATATATTATCTATATGCAGAGCTACTTCAAAAACAAGTTAGTTCTCCTGCAGTCTTTCCAGTCACCACAAAAAAAATCATAAAAAATCTTGCACAACTCAATATACACACACCCCCAATCGAATTGACACACAGCGCGCTTGATGAAGTTTCAAAAGTAGTACACTCTAGACAGGAAGACATCGAAGACTCGCCATTCAGCTCCAGCATGCCAGACCCACGCCTCGTGACCACCCAGCAGGGATCTTCAATGTTTGATTCCACCTGGCTTATTGCAGCTGGATTTCATTATACACTTGCTGGTTTGCTCCGACTTGCTAAAACCACTAAACATAGAGATCTTAGCACTCTTGCGCAGATCTTCAGTGACAGAAAATTCATTGAAAAGACCTTATCAAACCTAGCGACCACCCAGTGCCACCTCGCAACCATCGACATCCATTTCTCCTCTTTGCGGCAGCAACTCTGCATTGTGCTTGATGCTCAAGCCATCGATAGACGTTTTTCTCTAGTTTCCTGCAGCCGCAATGACTACGGACTTGCACTCGACTTGAACGTCCCTTTCGAACCCGGTGAAGAAAGCGCTTCAGCAGGGATTTTGATCGGCATCGTGTCTCCTGAACTTCTGTGGAGGAAAATTCAAAGTTGCACAACAACAAAAGAAATAAGTATCGAAGAGCCTGCGCACGACACACTGTGTGCCGACATGGCAAATACCGACGGGTCCGAGCTCTTCGCCTCTAGCGGCTCGCAGCCCCATGGCGTCTCGCCCCAGACAGGCCTGTTCCACTTCCATCACACACTTGCAACGCTCTCCAGCCTCTCAGGCAACACGCCTGCGATCCCACTCGCGCTCAACTACTCGCCGTTCCGTGCCAACGAAAGCGCCCTCGGCGATGGCTTCGCGTTCTCGGGGTTTTCTTCTTTCGACAATCGAAAGCGGCGCCTGGTACTGGGTAACGGGACCGTGCATGAGCTCAGCATTGATAACATCAAGCAACTGATCGAAGGCGAGCCGATAGTGCGCCTTGGCTATACCCTCAAAGCGGGCCAAGGGACTACCGACGAGATGAGCGCTGAAGGTGGTAAACGAAAGACCTATCACCTGACGACTTTCACGATCGAATATCTTAACGGCCACGAAGAAGTGCTTGGGCTCCCCCAGGCCCATGACAACCTGGAAAGTGGCGGGACCTATAAAGATAACCTTAAAGGCCAGATCAATGTAATTATCGCGAAAATCGATAAAGCACTGGAGGACCTGAAAACACCATCAAAAGATGCACCGCCAGTATGGAGCATTATCGGCGGTTTATTGACCGGAGGCACTGGTTTTCTGGCAGCTTCAAAAGTTGATGACTACGAAAACACGCGAAGCATACAACTCTCTTCCATTGTCGCGGGCTTTATCAACACCACATGGGGCGCCGACTTATTAGGCAAGGATCGGGAAAAACTCAAACAGGTCATCGCGAATAAAAAAGATCTGAACAATCTGAAAACCGAAATGGCGCTGGCACTCGCCGATATCGAGCGCAATGCCTTGATCCTGGTGCCACTGCAACTCAAGGCCGACAACAGAGCGCTGCAACTGGACTGGCAAGGCGTAAAGGGCCATGTCCGCCTGAACAGCATAAAGGACGGTGTCAACGTGCTGCTCGAGGCCGAACACTCCGCCGAGCCGGTGCTAAAGGGTAGCCAACAGAGCGTTTTCACCCTCTGGCCAGAGACCGATGAGCGCTGCTGCATCACCCTGGACATCAAAGACTGCCTGCTTAGGCGTTTGACTCGATCCAGCGGCTCCCAGACGGACAAGCCCGACCAGCGCCTGTACTTCCAGTACACCGTGTCGGCAACGCTGGACAATGTATTGTGCTGCATTGCCGAGGACGATGGTTCACGGGAAGTGGTCGCCTACGACGAGTCATTTTACAATTCAGCACCTCGTGTCGCGCTGCACACCTTGGTACCCGGTGGCCAACAACCCAATACCCACCATGCCTGGGCCTGGGAAGGTAGAGAGCAGATCACCGCAGCCACCCGCTACGCGCACGCCCCTGTCGGCAGCGACCTGGAACAGGTGCCATCCACCCGCTGGGAGTGGTCCCACAGCGCTGACGGTGCCACGCAACTTGCGCGCCTGATCGAAAAAGTCCCCGGCGAGCAGCAGCGCATCACGCGCCATGTCTATCAGACCGACCACGCCGTGCCCGCTCCGCTGCGCCAGCCGCGGCAAACAGAGCAGCACATCACCGTCGAAGATCTCCGCGTCGCCGCCACTGCCGAGGAACAGCAGCCATGACCAGCACGGATCAGACCACCTCCAGCCCAGCCCCCACCCTTCCAGCCGCTTCGCTCACGGAAACCGCGCTCACCCGTTACCGCCCCGGCGGCCTGGAACCTATACAGTTCATCACTGACGATGGTTTGCACACACGGCTCTGGTACTACGAGGCCGACGCCCATCCACTGGCTATCAGCAAGCTGGTTGCAGGGCTGACACTGGCCAAGGTCACCACCGGTACCAACGCCACGCAAGGCACCACCGGCAGGGCGCTGGCCGATGCCACCCAGCTCACCTGCACCGAGCGCCCGGCGGCAGGTAAAGGCCTGCTGCCACTGTGCGCGCAGTACCAGTACCTGCTGCTGCCCGACGGTACCCGCCAGGCCCCGGTACTGACCCTGTTCGGCTACGCCCTGAACCAGCGCGACGAGCACGGTACCCTGCTGCCCAACACCGTGCTTACCTTCGAAGGCTTCGAAGCCTTTGCCGACAGCGACACCCTGGCCTTGAAGGACGTGAAGCTGGCCAAACCGACAGCGTTGTCCGTCTCCCTGGTGCAGGCCAACTACCAGCACCAGACCGGCGCGGTCCGCAGCAGCGAACGCATCGCCACCCAGTGGTACCAGAACGACAACGCACGCAGCACCCAGACCGTGACCGAGGTAGTGACCATCGGCCGACAGGCCGCCACCCTCGAACTGTTGCGCACCACGCCCTACTCGACGGCAACGGCCATCCTCCAACGCCACATCGTGTCGGCGCGTACCGGCCGCCTACTGCGTGAAACCCGGCAAGACAGCGAGGGCAAGGCCATAGCGTTTACCTGCCATCGGTACGATAGCCTGGGCCGGGGCGTGCGCAGTGACACCTATGCGTTCAATGAACAGGCCTTTACCACTGGCTTGGTGACCTCGCTAGTACTCACCCACTCGCAATCCATCCACTACTCGGAAGATGGCAAGGGAAACTGTGTCAGGAGTTGCGACGCCCAGGGGCGTCACCAGCAGTGCTATTACGATGGCCAGCAACGCATCGTGCGCCGTGAGCTGCAACGCGTGCCAGGGCTAGATCACGGTGCCGACAACTATTGCACGGTGGAACAAACAGCCTGGGACAGCGATGGGCAGATGGCCGGCCAAGTGAGGTTCGACTACTTGCCGGGTGGCTTACGCATCGACAACGTCAAAGCACTGCCCGAGCGGAGCAAGGACTGGTTCTGGCAGGCCCACGGGCATGACCCGGTGGTTACCGACACAAACCAGAATGTGTCGCTGACCACCCGCTCCACCCTTGGGCTGATCTCGCAGGGCGCACTGAGCACTCAACAAACCACCCAGCGCAACCTGCGGGACGGGTCGGTCACCCTGACGCACGAAACATGGAAAGGCCTGGAGAAACCTGCCGCCGGTGCAGCCATCACAACCACCCAGACGCTGAACCAGAAAGGCCAGCGCACTCAGGTGACCGAGGACATCCCCGGCTATGCCAAGCAAGCCAGAACCTGGAATATCAGCTACGACGGCCTGGGGCGCGCAGAGACACTGACCCAACCGGACAAATCGATCATTACCTGGGCCTACGAAGGCTTGAACGACGCCCCAACCCGCATGAGCGTGAAGAAGTCGGCGAACGCGCCAGAACGGGTACTGGCCAGCCGCACGTTCAACGAGGGCGCCGTGGCGACGCTGGTCAGGGGCAGCGATACCAGTCAAACGCTGCGAACCCGGCCAGACGGTTACGTGAAGCCAGACGGTACCAGCCTTTACCATGCACGCAACGACGATGGCAGCCTGTCCTGGTATGCACAAAAAGGCAGCACCGATAGCAAGACACCCTTGGTAACCTTCAAGTTGAGCCCCGTCACACAGGCCTTGCAGGCCGAACGCCCGGTGCAGGGTGATCATCAAAGCCTGGTCACCAGCGAAACCTTGCAGCCGCTGCTATTGGGCACCTGGCGCTTCAACCGGACGGTGCACGGGCAACAGCAGCGCGATGAGGGTTCGGCCTCCCTGCGCTGCGTCTTGACCGGCACATGGAACAGCAACAACCTGCCCCTGCAGGCCTGGGAAAATGCCCAAGGTTACCGCAGCCGGTTGCGCCGGGGATCACTCGAATACCAATACACATACACTGCACTGGGCCAGTTGGCCTGCCTCACGGTGCAAGACATGCGCAGCGGCCGGCACTTGCAGGTGCTGCACGACTACGATGCCTTCGGCCGCGAAACCAAGCGCAGTTATTCGCTGAACGGCCAGGAAAAGGTGCGCTACGAGCAAACCTGGTCACCGGCCAGCCAGCTGCTAAGCAAAACGCTGTACCGTGACGGCACACGGGCAAGAACCGAGACATTCGTCTATTACACCAGCGTGACCGGTACCAGCGATGAATTGCAGCAATGGACGGTGGACGCAGTGGCGGGCGAGCAGGTCAAGGATGACGAAGGGCATGCCATCAAGGAAGAGGCTTACCAATACGACGAACTGGGCAGCATGACCCAATGCTCGACCACGCGTAGCAACAACGACACGCTGGTACGCAGTTATGCCTACGACGATGCGATGCATCCAACCCGGCGTACGGCGATCACCTGCACCGCGACACTTGCCGGCAAGACCAGTACCCGCACGGTCACCCTGACGTACGACGCCAACGGCAACCTGGCGACCAACGAGCGGGAACAAACCCTGGCCTACACTGACAGCGGCCGCCTCAGGTCAGTGACTGCAAAGGGTGGCACGACGCCGCTGACCTATTACGAGTACGACGAACATGACCGGTTGATTGCCCAGTGTGATGTCGTCAACAACCAGCGGCGCATCCTCAACTATGGTGCCAATGGCCTGAGTGGGGAAACCTGGCTGGATGGTGCAGGCAAGGTGCTCAAGCGCCTGACGCTGGATGACCAGGCGGGCCTGGCGGTTGCCTTGGGCGATCAATGGCTGTTCGTGCTCGGCGACCCGCAGACCGGTGGGGGTGACGAATACCAGTTCAAGGACGGCGCCTGGGTTCGCCATTCGGTCACGTTCACGCCTTGGGGCGTTACCCATCTGGCCACTCTCAACGCTCAATCGGTGGGCGTCGGTTACAACGGCCAGCGGGTGGATCGGGTGACGGGGGGTTTCCATCTCGGCGACGGCTACCGCGTCTACGACGCCCAGCACAAAGTGTTCTGCCAGCCCGACGACTGGAGCCCGCTGGGTGCAGCCGGCCCGAATGACCGTGCCTACTGCCCGAAAGCCGACCCGGTCAACTTCGAGGATCCCAGTGGCCACATCATGCTCAACCGCCAGGCCCAGGCCGCGAGCCTGACCCGGCTCGACACCATTATTGCCGCGCTTACTCCCAGCACGGAGACAGCGCCACCCCAGGCTGCGAGCACGGGGGATTGGCTGTTGTTCGCTGGCCTGACGATTCTGGGTGGGCTGCTGATCGTAGCTTCGGCAGGCACCCTGAGTGCGCCGGTGATCGCCGGGCTGATGATCGCCTACACAGCGGGTGCCGCAGTTACGGCGACGGGGATGGCATTGAGGCAGTCGAACCCGGAGCTGTCGCGGATATTGGAACCTGTGGGGCACGTGATGATGGCGTTGGCCAGTGCGCCGGCATTCGGCTCGCAGATGGCCGGGGTGGCGAAGGCGGTGATATATGGATCGACGCTGGCGTATGCAGGTTTGACCATCGCTCAGGTATCGGTGCAACAGAGTAACCCTGAACTGGCCGAGAAACTGGGATGGGCGGCGATGGCTGCTGGCCTGGTTGACCTGGCGCATGCCGGAGCGAGTAAGCTGAGTAAAGCGCTTGGCGAAGGGTTTCATAAGCTGCGCGCTTTGCGCGCATCGCTGGGACCAAGACGATTCAAATATGCCGTTAGATCACCCCATGCTCCGCGACCTACCTCGTATCCGGGCAATCCCATGGGAGGTAAAACTGCAGGGCTCAGAGTATTCGGAAACAAGTCTCAACAAGTGATTTCTCAAGCAGCCCCCGGTAGGGCTCCCGTATGGTATCAGGACACCCTGCCCGGGCCCCAGCAGAGAATACTCTGGACCGCTGATATGACTGTAACTCACAGCGACGTAAAAGATGCGCTCATTAAAATATCCAGGCGCAACTCAAAAAGTGACATCCATGCTTATACAGGTGCTCACGGCGAAACAACTGGAGACAACTTCACTAGCTACCGAAGCACCCTAGGCAAAGTTACAGTCAGACGCGACCCTTATCTCAACGACGTAGAATTCCTTCTTGAAGACAAATCTGCCTTTTCTCACACCAAACCCAGCGACCGTTTGCGTAGACTCGTCACAGAAGACGATGTCAACAGCTTCAATATACTAAATGGAACCAACTATGATTATCGAGATGTACGCAGAAATTTACGCAACCGGAAGATCTACATTCATGATCTGAGAGGTAGCGATCTCAAAGGGGTCACCCGTGCCCAGCTCGACCAATGGGAGTCTCTTCCAGGCCATCACCTTCATGCTTACTGCTTCTCCAGGAATGACGAGCGCTTGCTTCATACTTATAATCTCGCCCCTGTCATTAGTTATCTAGGTTAACGCATACCTACGCCTCATGACTACTTCCGGCACAATAGGCCTTGCAGGTAGAAAGTCCCGAGATTTGAAAGAGGTGCTCTTCGAGTACCTCTTTCAAAACATCATCACGTTGAGGCCCGAAGTGACCTGATTAATCACCCGGATCAGCGCGAACTTCAGCAACCACCGAGCGATCGCGATACGCCCATTTTCTGATTTGAAGTGCTGCGAGCTGCTCAGCGTTGGTAGAGAATCACCAGGTCATTGATCACCGACGGCCGCTCCTGGCCGACCACGTGGGTGTTGATCTCCAGGGTCAGCTGGGTGCCGCGCTGGTTCAGCTCGACCGCCTTGACCCGGGCCCGGGCATGAATGCGCGAGCCGGCCGGCACCGGCGCCGGGAAGCGCAGGCGGTCGGAGCCGTAGTTGATCTGCGTGGTGAAGCCGGTGATCTCGAAGCCCAGCGCCAGCTTCAGCCGCGACTGCAGCACCTGCACCAGCGCGCCGTGGGCGATGGTGCCGCCAAACGGGCTGCTGCGCCGGGCGCGCTCGGGATCGGTATGGATCCAGTAATCATCGCCGGACAACTGCGCAAAGGCATCGATCAAGGCCTGATCCACCAGCAGGCTGTTGCTCCAGCCGCTGAACTGTTCGCTGACCAATGCCTGCAAGGCCTGTGCATCATTGCAATCTACCTGCACGCTGCTGCCAGGCTTGGGCTCGACCGCTGGTGTGTCAGCGCCGCCCGCCAGGGCTTCGAGGCTGTGCACGTCCTGCTCCAGGCCGGTAAAGCGCAGCAACCGCGTGCCTTTGTCGTCAGCCTCGGCGAACACCGGCTGCAAGGCCATGCCGATACGAATCTGCGCCTCGTCCAGCCCGACCAGGGTGGTGTTGATGCGCACCCCTTCGGCCAGTTCCACCACCGCCAGGGCCTGGGGCATTTCATCGGCAAAGTCCGGCAAGGTTGCAATGCGCGTCAGGGTATAGCTGTACAGGCTCGCCTGCCCCGCCACCTCGCGCCAGGCCGGGTCTGGCGCCAGGCAGGCCGGGCAGTGCCGGCGCGGGTAGAACAGCCACTGCGCACACGCGTTGCACTGCTGGATCAACAGCCGCCGGGCCTTCAGGCCCTCCCAGAACGGTGCGGAGATTTCCGTCGCCACAGGCATGGGTTTGTTATTGGACATACTGGTTATGCTCCCTGAAGGATCAATGCGCCCTGTTCGCTCATCACGCCACCGGTGCCGGAGACGTACACGCTGTCGCAACGCTGCAGCTGGCGCTCGCCGGCCGCGCCGGCAATTTGCGTGACCGCCTCGATGACCTGCGACATGCCGCCAGCAGAGCCGGCCTGGCCAAAGCTGAGCTGGCCGCCATGGGTGTTCATGGGGAAGTCGCCGCGCCAGGTCAGATCGTGCTCGCGCACGAACGCCATGCCCTCGCCTTTGCCGCAGAAGCCCGCGTCTTCCAGGGTGAGCAGCGCGGTGATGGTGTAGCAGTCATAGATCTGCGCGGCATCGACGTCTGCCGGTTTCAGCCCGGCCATGGCGAAGGCACGCTGTGATGCCGGGCCGATGGGCGTGTGCAGCATGTCCTGGGCATAGGACGGCGACTTGAACGCCAGGTGTTCGCCAAAGCCGGTAATGAACGCTGGCCGCTTGCGGGCCTTGGCCGCCAGTTCCTTCGAGGCGATGATCATGGCGGCACCGCCGGCCACCGGCATGACGATTTCCAGCACGTGCAGCGGGTCGGCGACCATCCGGCTGGCCAGCACCTGCTCGACACTCAAAGGCTGGCCGAAGAACATCGCCTGCGGGTTGGCCTGGGCGTTGCTGCGCTGGTCCACCGCAATCTTGGCCAGGGCCCTGGGGTCGTAGCCGTACTGGGCGGCGTAGCGCTGGGCGATCATGGCATAGCCGGTGTTCTGGCCCATGTGCCCGTACGGCAGGTCGAACTCCGCTTCGGGGGCACCGAACGCCGTGCTGTGGCCGCCAAAACGCATGGCCCGGGCCATCCAGCCGGGATCTTCATCCGGCCCCAGCGGGGCCATGCGCGCTGGCAGCACGCACAGCACGGCCTGGCACAAGCCCAGTTCGATGGCAGCGGCGGCGCGCCAGACCATGCCCACCGAAGTACAGCCGCCAAGGTCGACCACCTCGGCAAAGTTCAGGCGAAGGCCCAGGTATTCGGCGGCCATGGCCGGCACAAACACCGAGGCTTCGTGAAACTGCGGGCCGTTGATCACCAGGCCGTCGAGGTCCGAGGCTTGCAGGCCGGCATCGCGCAGGGCCTGGGCGGCCAGGTCGGCGACCTGTTCGAGGTGGAACATTCTGGGCGCCGTCGCGTACTTTTCCGGCTTGTACTGCGCGGTACCCACTATTGCTGCGTGGCCTTTGAGCCCCATAGTGCCTCCATGCCGGAGCCGCAGGCCCCGGCGTTGTCCAGGTGGTCGGTCAGAAGGTGTATTTCATCGAGAACGTGGCGTAGTCACGGTCGGCATAGGGCCGCTTGATCGGGTCGGGCGAGCCCAGGTAGCCCACGTAGGTCAGGCCGACTTCCAGATTGCCCAAGTACTTGAAGGTGGTGCCTACGCTGATGCGGCGGTCGCCCTGCACGCCGGCGATGCTGCCGGACATGGGCGTCGAGCCGCTGAACACATTGGAGAAGCGCACTGGCACTTCCAGATCCCAGCCTTGGAAAACCCCCGGATAACTGAACGATGCGCCCACGGTGTAGGCACTGGCGTCGCGGCTCTTCCAGCCGGATGCGGTCTTGTAGGTGTAGTCATCGGACGCTCCAACCAAGGGTGTCAGGCTGGGCAACAGGGCCACGCCTTGCAGGTTGCTGGCTGCGGAAGTGGCCTCGACACTGTCCACCCGCACATGAATGATCTCGCCGGTCAGGGTGGTCTGGCTGGCCCACGGCCGGTCACCCAGCACGCGCATGGCCGAAAGCTGGAACTGCTGGCCCTTGCCCTTGGCTGCAGTCGGTCCCATGCCCGTGTTGACCAGCACCGGCGCGCCGTCGCGGTACGACCACTCGGCCCCTATCTGGGTATCGCCGAGCTTGGTCGAGGCGCTGATACCGGTCAGTTTGATGTCTTCGAAATACTTCACCCGGTAGCCGTTGGCGGCAAAGGCGAACAGGCCGCCACCGACGGGCACCGGGCTGTAGCCCACCAGCGCTGTGGCCGGGTTCTTGTCGTGGTAGTTGACGTGAAACAGCGACAACTCCAGCGCCGGCACCGGCCGGTAGCGCAGTTGTAGGCCCCACTGGCCGCTGTCGCGGGGCTCATCGGTACCGCGATACGGCACATTGCCCGTCGGGGTGATCAGGAATTCGCGCCCTGGCCCGATCACATCGGTGCCCGACAGGTAGCTGCCCACCGGTGCCAGTTCGGTGCCCTTCCACTCGTACTGCACGTAGCCGCCAAAGGTGAACTGCGGGTTCAAGCGGTACGACGCCGACACCTGCCCCACCGGCAGCAGCACTTCCTTGACCTCGACCCCCGGTTGCGCGGCCTTGACCGCATCAGAGGGGTTCTGCACGCCGTTGACGCCGGGGTAGTACAAGCTTTCGCCCCAGGACTCGATGTGGCGCCCGGCCTTGACGTCGAGCATCGAATCGTTGTCGAAACGCCAGCCGCCGAACACGTAGGCGTCCAGCAGCCGGGTGCGGCCGCCGCTGTAGTAACGCGCATCGCTGGTGAATTCGTCGTTGTCACCGGCCTTGTTGACCGTGGCCGGTGAATCGTTGTCGTTCTTGCGGTGGTAGACGTCGTCGTAGAAGGTGCTGGCGCGCACCACGGCGCCGTAGTTGTCCATGCGCAGGATCATCTCGCCCAGGGCGCCCACCCGGTTGGTGGTCAGGCTGCCCTGGTTGAAGTTGCGGTTGGCGTCATCGGCATTGACCCCGAGCAGGCGGTCACTGGGCTTGCCCAGGCGCACGCCGATGCCGTAGCTGGTGGTCACCGACCAGTCGATGGTGGCGCCATTGTCGAACTCCAGGGTTTCCCCGGACCAGGCCGGCGTCGACGCCAGCGCGATCGCCGTGGCCACGCTGGCAAGCTGGACACTGCGGCAAGCAAGGGCAGTACCGTCATTGTTGTTCTTGTTGATCACACGGACTCTCCTGAAGGGCAACCGACTGGCCGCCTGGAATGTTCAACGTCGCCGTCGGGCCACCCGCCGCCTGCTGCGCGGGTGCCTGCCGGGCACGGCGATAGCGGTAAAGCGGTGGCTGGTACTCGCGCACGAGCAGCCCTTCGGCCATGAGGTAGTTGGCGTGGGCCAACGTTTCGCCAAGGGCCATCAGTTCGTCGAAACGACCGGACAGCCTGGGGAACAGCGCAGCCATCAGCTCAAGCGCGGTAGAGGGCGCCTCGCAGCTGGCCAGCAGGCGCGCGAGCTGGGCCTGGTGATGAGCCTGCAACTGGTCGAGCCGGGCATGCAGGTTGCAGAACGGCCGCTCGTGGGCTGGCAACACCAGCACGCTGTCCGGCAGGCTGCGCAGGTGTTCCAGCGAGGCCAGCCATTCACGCAGCGGGTCGGCTTCGGGCTCGGTGGCATGCACGCCCACCGTCGGGGTGATGCGCGGCAGGACCTGGTCGCCGGCAAGCAGCAGGCTGCCATCCTCGGCATACAGGCAGGCGTGCTCCGGGGAATGACCACGGCCGACCACCACGCGCCACTGGCGGCTGCCGATGCGCAGCCGATCACCCTCACGCAGGCGCCGGTAGCTGTTGAAATGCAGCGGCCGGAAATGGCCGTTCTGCACCAGCCGATAAAGCTCGCCGATCTGCTCGTCGCCAAAACCGGCCTTGGCATAGAAATTTACGAAGTCCCAGCCCGGCGCCTGCTCGCCTGGCACGGCGACATACAGCGAGCGGTATTCCGCAGCAGTCATGTACACCGGGCAGCGAAACCGCTCGGCCAGCCAGCCGGCGACGCCGGCATGGTCGGTGTGGTAGTGGGTGCAGATCACCGCCAGCAGCGGTTGGCCGGCGAACACCTGCTCGAACACCCGGGCCCAGACCTCTTGGGTTTGCGCTGTGTTCATGCCGGTGTCCACCACCACCCAGCCGTGGTCATGGCGCAACAGGTAGAGGTTGATGTGGTCAAGGCGAAACGGCAGCGGCATGCGCAGCCACCACACCCCCGCCGCTACCTCGCACGCTTGACCGCTCGCTGGCGGCTGCGGCCAGGGGTAGCGCAGGCCGCCACGCAGCTCATGGCCGTTGTCGTCGAGCTCAGCCATGCTGGCCACCGACGAAGGCTGGCAAGCCCAGCTGCGCAAGCAACGCGGGCGAATACGGCTGGTAGGTCTGGCTGCGCTCGTCGCGAATGAACAGCGGGTCGGTACAGGCATCCGGGCAGTAACCCTGGCGCTGCAGGTCGACCTTGCGCAGCTTGAAGGTGCTGGTCAGGTCTGCCGCGGCAGTAACCCGCACAAACACCGGCGCGGCGTAACGTGGCAGCCTGGTGTCGGTCAGGCGGTAGAAGGCCTGCGGGTCGAAAGCCTGGCCGGCCTGCATCAGCACTGCGGCCATGCCGGCGCGGCCCTCGTGCTGCGGCACCTGCACGCCATAGACGTTGATCAGCTCCAGGCCCGGCAGGTCGCCCAGGGCTTCGGCCACCTCCTGGGTGGAGACGTTTTCGCTCTTCCAGCGGAAGGTGTCGCCGATCCGGTCGACAAAATAGCAATAGCCGTCGGCGTCCTGGCGCAGCAGGTCACCGGAGCTCCACCAGGCATCGCCCTCACGCAGCACATTGCGGCGGATCTTGCTCTCGGTGGCGGCGGCACAGGTGTAGCCCTCGAAGCGGCCACCACCGATGTCCGGGTGGTCGACGATGAACCCCATGGCCTCGCCCACCTCGCCCACTTCGCACAGCTGGTAGAAGCCGTGTTCATCGCGCGGGTGGCAGTCGTTCTCGACGTCGAAGCGCACCAGGCGCAGGTTGGTACGGCTCCAGTCCGGGACCCGGCCGCACGAGCCGAGGTAGTTGTCTACATTGATCAGGTTGGTGTTGGCTTCAGTCGCCCCCCACCCTTCGAACACCTGGATCGGCCCGAACCGCTCCACCCAGCGCTGCCAGGTTTCGCCCGCCAAGCCGGCACCGAGCATGCAACGCAGGCTGTGCTCACGCTCCCCGGCCTGCGGCGGCCGGTTGAGCAGATAGCGGCAGATTTCGCCGATGTACTGGAACACGCTGATGCGATGGCGAGCAACGTCGCTCCAGAATTCGCGCACGCTGAACTTGCGCCGCACGACAATGCTGGCCCCGGCGCGCAGTGCGGTGGACGTCACCGACGTGGCGGCGGCGCCGTGGTACAGCGGCAGGCAGCAATAGAACACATCGTCGACGCCGGCCTCCAGGGTCACCTGCATCACATCGCCCGACGACAGCCAGCGCATATGGCTGTAGCGCGCGGCCTTGGGCAGGCCAGTGGTGCCCGAGGTGAAGATCAGCAGCGTCGGCGCCTGGGCTTCGATACCGGCGCGCAGTGCTGCGGGCAACGGGGTACGCGGCGCACTGGCAAGCCCGGTGGCGAAGGTGCGGTCGACCCCTTCGGGCAGTTCACCGGGCCATGGGGTTTCGGCATCGGTCACCATCCACAATGGCAGCGCGGGCAACCCGTCGGTGGCCTGCAGGTTGCCCAGGCATTCTTCGCCCACCACCAGCGCCTTGGCCGCGGTCGTCTGCAGGGCATGCAGCAAGGGTTTGCCGGCCACTTGGGTGTTGATGAACGCCACCACCACGCCAAGTTTGACCAGGCCGAACCAGCAGGTGAAGAACGCCGGGCGGTTTTCCATCATGATTGCGCACACGTCACCAGCCTGCAGGCCGGCAGCACGTGCGCGGTGGGCCATCTGGTTGGCCTGGCTGTCGACTTCGGCGTAGCTCAGCACCTGGTCGCCCGCGATCAGGAATGGCCGCTCGCCGTGGCGGATGGCCTGGGCCTCCAGGCGGTCGGCGAGGGTGTACAGGTCACGCGGCTTGATTTGCGCACTGGCCTCGGCGCGCAGGTCGAGCAGCGCCTGGGTGTGCTCGCGGCTGACAGGCGCCAGGCTGCTCAGGCTGTGCGGCAGGTTCATTGCGTCACCTCCAGGTGCTGCTGCCAGGTTGGGTAGTCGCTGTAGCCGCGGGCACCGGGGGTATACAGGGTCTTGCGGTCGAAGCCGGCCAGCGGCCTGCCGTGGCGCAGGCGTTCGACCAGGTCAGGGTTGCCGATGAAGAGGCGGCCGAACGACACCGCCGTGCCCTCGCCCGCTGCCAGCGCCGTGCGGGCGGAAGCTGCGTCGAAGCCGTCGTTGAGGATCAGCCCCTGGGGGCCATGCGCGCGCGCCAGGGCAAAGGCATCCAGCCCGGGCACGGGCGAGCGCATGATGTGCAGGTAGGCCAGCCCCAGTGGTGCCACCGCCTGGCACAGGGCCGTAGCGGTGTGTTCAGGTTCGCGGTCGTCGATGTCGTTGTAAGGGTTGCCGGGGCACAGCCGCAGGCCGACCCGGCCGGCGCCGATGGCCGCGGCCATGGCTTCGAGCACTTCCTTGGCAAAGCGCACCCGTTGCTGCACCGGCCCGCCATACGCATCGGTACGCTGGTTGCTGCCCGAAGCCATGAACTGCATCGGCAGGTAGCCACTGGTGCAGTGCAGCTCGACCCCGTCGAACCCCGCTTCGCGGGCATTCAGCGCCGCCTGGCGGAAGTCGCCGATGACCTCGGCGATAGCCGCCAGCGACAACGCCTGGGGCACATCGGCATCGACCATCCCTGCGCTATCGCTGAACAGCTGGACACGCGCCGGCAGCGATGATGGGGCTACGGTTGGCGCACCCTGGGGTTTGTTGTAATGGCTGGCAGCGCGCCCCACGTGCATCAATTGCAGCACGATGCGCCCGCCTTGTTCGTGCACGGCGCGGGTAACCTGTTGCCAGGCGCTGATCTGCTCGCGGTTGTAGATCGCCGGGGTGCGGCAATAACCAAGGCCGCTGGCAGAAGGCGCGGTGCCTTCGGCAACGATCAGTCCGGCACTGGCGCGCTGGCGGTAGTACTCGACCATATCGCTGCCCGGCACTGCGCGAGCATCGGCGCGACTGCGGGTCATCGGGGCCATCACGATGCGGTTGGCCAGTTGCAGTTCGCCCAGGCGCACAGGCTCGAACAAGATGTCCATTTCAGCTCCTTTACGTATTCTTGTTTCCGGCTTGCCGGCAACGCAATTCACCGGATATGGGCTGAATGATTCACCGTGGGCGGGTGCGAAACATCGTCCGTCGAGACTATTTTCGGTGCGGCGCCCGAGGCCGTTTTCTGCGCCGCGCCTGCGGCCGTCGGCAAGCCTGGTGACAGGTGCCTGAACTGGTCTGAACAGACGATGAAAACCATGCGCAATGCGCCGAGGATCGTGCGCACCCAAAACAAGAAGCGGAGCCTGAACAGTGAACCCATCCCCCCCTGTGACCTGGCGTACCCACTACGCCCTGCTGGTGCTGGCCGGCATCTACGTCTTCAACTACATCGACCGCCAGCTGATGGCGATCCTGATCGAGCCGGTGAAGCAGGAGTTCGGCATTTCCGATACTGGCATCGGCTTGCTATCGGGTGTGACCTTTGCAGTGTTCTACACGGTGTTCGGCCTGCCGCTGGGGCGCCTGTCAGACCGCATCGGGCGCAAACCGGTGATTGCCTTCAGCTGCATGGCCTGGAGCCTGATGACCATGCTCTGCGGCATGGCCGGCAGCTTTTTCACCCTGGTCCTGGCGCGGATCGGGGTTGCCATCGGCGAGGCCGGCGGCACTGCGCCTTCGGTGGCGATGGTGTCCGACCTGTACCCGGCGCACCGCCGCTCCACTGCCTTGGCGGTGCTGATGCTCGGTTCCAGCCTGGGCGCGATTGTCGGCCTGGGCCTGGGCGGCTGGATTGCCCAGCAGCATGGCTGGCGCTACGCGTTCCTGTTGATTGGCGCACCCGGCATTTTGCTGGGCTTGCTGCTGTTGCTGACGGTTCGCGCACCGGCCCCGGTGCGTACGCGGCAAGCAGCGAATGAGCCGGGCGAAGGATGGTTGCGTACCCTGACCGAGCTGCTGCGCATGCCTTCGTTCTTGTGGTTGATACTGACTGGCGGTGCAGCGGCCATAGCCGGCTATGCCATTGGTACCTGGAGCCCCAGCTTCCTGATTCGCTCTCATGGCCTGAACATGCAGCAGGCGGGCTTTCTGGTAGGTGTGGTGGGCGGCACGGGCTCGACCATTGGCACCCTGGTCTGCGGCATGCTCACCGACCGCCTGGCCCGGCGTGACGTGGGTTGGCAGATTGGCGTGCCGTTGCTGGGCACGCTGTTGAGCATCCCGTTTGCGCTGGCCTACTTCCTGTGGCCACAAGGGGTGGCGTTTCATATTGGCGACACGCCGGTACCGCAGGCGTTTCTGTTCTACAGCGCGTTCGGTTTCTTTGGCGTGTGGTGGGCAACGCCGTGCCTGGGCGCCATCACGCATTTGTTCCCGGCCCACCGCCTGGCCCAGGCCACGGCGATCTTCGTCATGGCCATGACCTTGCTCGGGGTAGGCCTTGGGCCGTTGCTGATCGGCATGCTCAGCGATGTGTTCCTGCCCAGCCTGCAGGGTGAGTCGCTGCGCTATGCGCTGGCGGCTTCGGTGGTGTTGCTGGTGCTGGCGGCGGGGTTTCTGGCGATGGCGTTGCCGCGGTATCGGGCGCAGATCAAGGGGGTGGCGGCGGGCAAGGTTGTTGGCGCGGTGGCGGTGTAGGGGCGCTGGTGCTTGGCACTGCATTTTGAGCGCCTGTGAAATCGAGCGCCGCCCGCGCGGCGCTCGATTTATGCCCCGGCGAAAATGCCATGCCAGGCACCTGGTAGCCCTCCCCCAACGCCCCGACAAACCTTTCACCTCACAAACAAAAAGGCCTGCCAGGGTTGATCCCTGCCAGGCCTCGTTCACTTCAAGGGGGAACTATCAGTCCATCAACGCCCGATAGCCCGCGCTGCATCCGCCGTATACATGTCCGGGGTGAACTTGCTCTCGTTCAGAATCGGCCCCTTCTTCGCTTCGTTGGTCATGCCGTAACCGGTGTACTGCCCCGAGTTCAGGTCCATGAAGAACTGCGAGCCGGCCTGCCAACCGCTCATGTCCGGGTGGTAGTAATAGTTGACCATCGCATGCTTCCACAACTGCCCACGGGCATCGTAGTTATCGGCCATCACCGCGTTCCAGGTGTCCTCGTCGATGAACAGCACGCGCTTGCCGTAGACATGCCGGTAGCCCTCCTTCAGGTCCGCCTCCACCACCCAGACCCGGCGCAACTCATAGCGCATGAACGCCGGGTTGGGGTGGTTGGGCGTCAGCAGCTCGGCATACTTGACGTTGCCGGCGTTGGCCTTGAAGGCATTGGCCGGGGTGTAGATTTCGCGCTTGCCCAGCAGCTTCCAGGTGTAGCGTTCCGGTGCGCCGTTGAACAGACGGTCCTCGTCCACCGTCATGGTGCCGTTGGTGCCGATCATCGGTTGGTCGTAACCGTACCCCGGCATCTGCCGCACGCGGCGGGTCGACGGGCTGTAGGACCAGGCCTGGCGCGACGAAGTGACGAAGTTGTACGGCTCGTGGGCAATGCTGATCACGCCGTTGTCACGCGCGGGCTTCAGGGTGGTGTTGTAGCTCATCGCCTGGACCATGTCCGAGGTTTTCGGCTCCACCGTTGGCGAGTTGGCCTGGGACAGGTTGCGCGCATGCGCGCGACCCCAACCTATGCTGCCGTTGGGCAACACCGATGCCAGGTCGGAGATCTTCTCCTCGGTGTAGGCACGTGCCGGCAACTGGTGGTTCCACAACACCTCCATGCCGTTTTTCGGGATCGGGAACGGTACCTGGCCCAGCCCCTCGACACCCAGGCCGTCGTTCACCAGCTTGGCATTCACGGCGTTGCTCATCACCCGGCGACACACGTAGTCGGGGTAACGGAAGTCGCGATGGCCGGGATAGATGTTCATCTTGTAGGTGGCGGGGTACTTCTTCAGCAGCGCCTTCTGCCCTTCGCTGAGGTGATCGGCATACTGGTCCATGTTCTGCGCGGTAATCACCAGTATCGGTTTTTCGTCGGCATACGGGTCCACGGGCTGGTCGCCCGAGAACTTCACGTGGTTCCAGCCCGGCACCTCGCCCAGGTACTTGCCGGTGTAGGGCGGGATGGTGCCGGCGGCGTTCCCCGCCTGCTCGGCGCCGACGCAGGTAAGGTCCTTGCCGAGCCTGGCGGCTTCGTCTGCCGGCACGGCGGCGTAGGCGCTGGCCAGCAGCCCGCTGTTGACTGTAATGACGGCGGCGAGCATCACACCTTTTGTTGTTTTCATGTATTGCCTCCTTCGCTGATAAGGCTTCTGGTATGGCTTCATTGTTCGTGTTCCAGGGCGATCGGCATCGTCCGGAGAGACTAAAAAGTCACTCGACGCACAGGCGTGCCTTGAGTTCGGCCTTCAGCACCTTGCCGGTGGCATTGCGCGGCAGCGGCTGATGCAGGCGAAACACCTGGGCGGGTACCTTGTAGGGTGCCAGGCGTGCAGCGATGTAGCCGCGCACCTGTTCATCCGACGGCAGCGTGGCCGGGCTGCCCTGGATTGCCAGCGCCAGCACCTCGCCCATTGCCGGATCGTCGAGGGCAAATGCGGCCGCCTCATCCACGCCCGCCATGTCGCTGATGCAGCTCTCGACTTCAACTGCCGAGATCTTCTCGCCACCCCGGTTGATCAGGTCCTTGACCCGACCGCTGATGTACAGGAAGCCCTGGTCGTCCAGGTAGCCGAGGTCACCGGTGTCCAGCCACCCTGCGCGCACGCTGTCGGCCGTGGCGGCCGGCAGGTTCCAGTAGCCCTCCATCAGCGTCGGCGAGCGCAGCCAGATCACGCCTGAAGTGCCTGGCGGCAAAGGTTGCAGCGGGTCATCACCGATGCGGACCTCGACAATCGGTAACGGCCAACCGGCCGTGGCCGGGCGGTACTCGAAAGGGTCACCGCCGATGGCTGCGCCAATACCGTTGCTCTCGGTCAGGCCGTAACCGCTGCCGCCGATCACCTCGGGCTTGCGGGCGAGCATTTCGGCCAGCAGCCCGGCAGACGACGCACCGCCGCCAAGGCCCAGGCCGAACAGGCTGGCCGTATCGTCACTGCCGTAGCGTTCAGAAGCGAGCAACTGCTGCATCATCACCGGCGCGCCGTTGAACTGGGTGCAGCGCTCATCGCGGATCAGGTCCAGCGCCTGCTCCGGGTCCCACTTGTACATCAGCAGCAACCGCCGGCCAGGGCGGAACGCCGACAGGAACTGGGCGTGCAGCCCACTGACGTGGAACAGCGGGACCGCCATCAACGAGGTGGGCGCGTAGCCACTGGCAAGCATGCCGCCGACCCGTTGGGGCGAGCTCATGGCACAGAAGGCGCCCTGGAACTCCAGTGCCGCCAGGGCCTGGCATACCGCCCGGTGACTGGACAGCACGCCTTTGGCACGGCTGGTGGTACCCGAGGTGTAGAGGATCAGCGCCGGGGCCTCGGGTGGAATTTCTGGCACCGCAAGCACCCGCGGCTCGGCCGCCAGCAGGGCTTCGTAGCGCAGGCAGCCTTCAGGCAATGCAGGCTCGGAGCTGTGCCCTACCACGATGCAGGTATGCCCACCCCGCGTCAGGTCTTCACGCAACATCGCCAGGCGCACTTCATCGCAAAACAGCAGTTGTGCGCCGCTGTCCTCGACACCATGCAGCAGCTCGTCGCGCAGCCCCCAGCTATTCAGTGGCACGCACACCGCCCCACAACGCTGGATAGCGGCGAAGGCCACCAGCCAGGCAGGCTGGTTGCGCATGGCAATCACCACCCGCTCGCCGGGGCGTACCCCCAATGGCCCGGCCAGTTGCCCGGCAAGGCGGTCGACCGCGTCGAAAAAATCATTGAAGGTCAGCCGTTGCTGCTGCCAGATGATGAATTGCTTGTCGCCATGCACGCGGCCGGCGTCGATTACCTGCATCAGGTTGCGCGCAGCGTGACGGAAATACCGCGGGCTGCCATCGGCCGGGCTCACCACTTCAAACGGCGCACCCGGCGCTATCAGCTGCTGCCAGGCCTGTCGCCACAGTTGTATGCTCATCAGGGTTCTCCCACGAGGTTTCAGGCGCAGGCCTGGTCAAGGTCGGCATAGCGCTCGCAGTGGAAGTCCCGGTCGCCAAGGCAAGCTTGCGCCACCCGCACGCGCTTCAGGTACAGGCCGACGTCCAGCTCGTCGGTGACGCCAATGCCGCCGTGCATCTGCACCGCTTCGTTGGCCACCTTCAGCGCGGTATCGCCGGCTTTCCACTTGGCCAGGCTGACCAGGCGACCACGCCGGGCAGCGTCGAGCTCGCCATCATCCAGCGCCGCCAGGCCGGCCATTACCGCACTGCGGGCCAACGCCAGGTCCACATACAACTGCGCGGCGCGGTGCTGCAGGGCCTGGAACGAGCCGATCGGGACATCGAACTGCACCCGTGTCTTGAGGTACTCGAGGGTGGTCTGGAACAACTGCTGCGCCGCGCCCAACAGTTCTGCCGCCAGGCATGCCCGGCCACGGTCCAGCGCGGCGTCCAGCGCCACCCAGCCCTCACCAGGGCAACCCAGCAAGGCGTCGCGGCCAAGCCGGACCTGGTCCAGGCGCAAGCGCCCGCTGTTGCGTGAGTCGATCAACGGCAGCGGGCTGCAGGCCACCCCTGGTGTATCGGCGGGCACCAGGAACAGGCTGATGCCCTGCGCCTCGCCCGGCTGGCCAGCCGTGCGCGCCGCTACCACATAAGCATCGGCACCGACACCATCGACCACCCAGAACTTTTCACCCTGCAGGCAGAAGCCGTCGCCATCGGCCACCGCTGCCAGGGCGATATCACGGGGCTGATGGCGGGCACGTTCATCCACCGCCAGCGCCACACGTCGCTCACCGCTGATCAACGCCGGCAACCAGTCGCCTTGCTGGGTCGGCGAGCCCGCCAGGTGCAGCAGCGAGCCGCCCAGCACCACGCTGGACAGCAACGGCGTCGCTGCCAGGTTGTGGCCGATGGCCTCGAACACCGGGCCCAGGCCCATGCAGCCGAAGTCCAGCCCGCCCTGCGCCTCGGGAAACGGTATCGCGCTCCAGCCCAACGCCACCGCATCGCGCCACACTTGCGGGTCAAAACCGCTGGCCGCGCCCTGATCGCGCAGCCGACGCTGGGCCGCCACCGGGCTGCGGGCGGCAAGAAAATCCCTGGCGCTGTCGGCCAGCAGGCGCTGCTCCTCGCTGTAACGAAGGTTCATGCTTGCACTCCTTTCTTGCCATCAGGCAGGCCAAGCACACGCTTGGCAATGACATTGAGCTGCACTTCCGAAGCACCGCCCGAGATGGTCAGCGCGTAACTGTTCAACCAGGCGCGGGTCACCGCCAGTTCGCGCTCGCTGAAGCTCTCGTGCTGCCAGCCCAGAGCGTGGCCGCCCATGGCGTCGAGCAGCACTTCGAACTTGTCGCGCTCCTGCTCGGTGTGCACCAGTTTCATGATTGCCATCAGCCCGCTGATATCGTCGCCACAGCGGCCCTCCTCGGCCATGCGCTGCACGGTCAGGTTATAGGCGTGCTCGTCCATGGCGCAGGCCACGGCGCGCGCCTGCAAGGCGCATTCGCCCTGGCTGCGCGGCTGCGGCAGGTAGTCGCGCAACAGGGCCAGCAGGTCAAAGTGCGAAGGCAGGCTGAATTCGCCGAACTTCGACATCGCCTTGCGCTCGTGCTGCAGCAGGTACTTGCCCAGGTTCCAGCCACCGTTCAGCGGCCCCACCAGATTGCTTTTCGGCACCTTGACCGAGTCGAAGAACACTTGGCAGAACGCCGACTTGCCGCTGATCAGGTCGATCGGCACGGCCTTCACCCCCGGGCTGCGCATGTCCAGCACGATCAGGCTGATGCCTTCATGCTTGGGCGCCTGGTGGTCGGTGCGCACCAGGGCGTACATCCAGTCGGACTTGTCGCCGTACGAGGTCCAGATCTTGCTGCCGTCGACCACGAAATGGTCACCGGCGTCGCGCGCCGCCATCTTCAGGCTGGCCAGGTCAGAGCCGGCATTGGGCTCGGAGAAGCCCTGGCACCAGCGCACTTCGCCCCGCGCCATGGGCGGCAGCAAGGTGCGCTTCTGTTCCTCGCTGCCGTAGGCCAGCAGCACCGGCCCGAGCATCCAGATACCCAGGTTGATCTGCGGCGGCCGGCAGCGCAGCCGACGCATTTCACTTTCCAGAACCGCCACCTGCTCGGCGTTCAAGCCTGCGCCGCCATAGGCCTGCGGCCACTCGGGGCAGAACCAGCGCTGGTCGCGCATGCGCTCGAACCACAGGCGCGCGTCGTCATTGGGGAACTGCGGCTGGCTGGCCCCCCACACCACATCACCCTCGCCCATGGCCACGCGCATCGACGGCGGGCAGTTGGCTTCCAGCCAGGCACGGGTTTCGTGCCTGAATTGCTCGATCGTGTTCATTGATGCAACCCTCGGCCCAGCCCCGGCCACTGCCGGGGGGCCTTTTGTTGGAATGACGCGGCGGCGCGGGGCGCTCAGCGCTGGTAACGCGGCATGCCCAGGCCGAACTGGGCGATCAGCTCACGCTGGATTTCATTGGTACCGCCGCCAAAGGTCACGGTGACCGACGCGCGCAGCTCGTACTCCAGCTCGCCTTGCAGGGCCGAAGCCGCCGAACCACCGCGTACCAGGCCATTGGCGCCGACGATGGCCGACAGCCGGCGCAAGATCTCGATGGCAGACTCCGAGCCATAGACCTTGGTGGTCGAACTCAGCGCCACATCCATGTGCTCGCGTTCGAGGTTGGCGGCGATGCGCAGGTTGATCAGGCGCATGGCCTCCAGGCGCGCGTAGCATTCACCCAGGGTGCTGCGCACCCAGGCCTTGTCCATCGCCCGGCGGCCCTGCTCGTCGCGGGCGCGCGCCCACAGGTAGACCCTGCGGAACAGGCCCACGACCTTGTCCGACCATGAGCCCAGGCCCAGGCGCTCATGGTTGAGCTGGTCGGTAATCAGCTTCCAGCCGCCATGCAGCTCGCCCACCAGCATGTCGGCGGGTACCCGCACATTGTCGTAATAGGTGGCGGCGGTCGGGTTGCTGGTGGTGGGGATGACCGTGCTGGCAAAGCCTGGCAGACGGGTGTCGAGGATCAGGATCGACACGCCCTTGTGCCGGGCCTGGCTTGGGTCGGTGCGCGCCGCCAGCCAGATGTAGTCGGCCGACTCGGCGCCCGAGGTCCACAGCTTGTTGCCGTTGACCACGAAGGCATCACCGTCCAGCCGGGCGCTGGTGCGCAGCACGGCCAGGTCGCTGCCGGCGTCGGGCTCGGAATAGCCAATCGCGAACATGATTTCGCCAGCGGCGATACCCGGTAGGAAACGCGCCTTCTGCGCGTCACTACCGTGCGCCATCAACGCCGGGCCGACGGTGCTGATGGTCACGAATGGCAGCGGCGCACCGGCAATGTTGGCTTCTTCGAAGAAGATCAACTGCTCGGTGGCGGCGTAGCCCTGGCCACCATGGGCCTTGGGCCAGCCCACCGCCAGCCAGCCATCGCGGCCCATCTGCCGCACCGTCTGGCGGTACAGCTCGCCACCCTCCTGGCCGCGCAGGCGTTCACGCAGCTCGGGGGTCATCAAGGCCTGGAAGTAGTCCCGCACCTTGCGGCGCAGGGCATGTTGCTCGGGGGTAAGATCGACAAACATGCTGTGCTCCTCAGGCCGCGCCCAGTATCAGGCCACTGGTCGGCACGCCGGTACCGGCGGTTACCAGCACGTTCTCGACATCCGCCACCTGGTTGACCGCGGTGCCGCGCACCTGGCGCACCGCCTCGGCAACCCCGTTCATGCCGTGGATGTAGGCCTCGCCCAGCTGCCCGCCATGGGTGTTGATCGGCAACTTGCCGCCCCGGGCATGGTGCCCCGCACGGATGAAGTCCTTGGCCTCGCCACGCCTGGCAAAACCGAACGCTTCCAGCTGCGGTAATACAAAGGGGGTGAAGTGGTCGTAGATCACCGCCGTTTGCAGGGCCTCCGGGCCGAGACCGGACTGGCGATACAGCTCCTTGGCCACCACGTCCATTTCGGGCAGCCCGGTGATGTCGTCGCGGTAGAACGAGGTCATGCTCTGCTGGCCGCAGGTGATGCCCTGGGAGCCGGCCTTGATGGTCACCGGTTTCTGCCGCAGGTCACGGGCCCGCTCGGCCGAGGTGATGACCATGGCCACGGCGCCGTCGGATTCCTGGCAGCAATCGAGCAGGTGCAGCGGCTCGCAGATCCAGCGCGACGCCTGGTGCTCCTCCAGGGTGATCGGCTTGCCGTGGAAGAACGCCTTGGGGTTGCTGGCGGCAAAGTCGCGCGCGGCCACGGCAACCCGGCCGAAGTCCTCGGAGGTGGCGCCATAGGTATGCATGTAACGCTGGGCGAACATGCCCACCCAGGCCGCCGGGGTGTGGAAGCCGTGCGGCATGTACCAGCCGTAATTGACGTTGTCGAAGATCGGCGTGGCGGCAAAACCGTAGCTGCCGCTGCCAAAGCGGTACCAGGAGCGCTCGTTCATGGCCCGATACACCACCACCACCTTGGCTACCCCGGTGGCCACCGCCATGGCCGCGTGCATCACCGGCGCGCAGGCCGCACCGCCGCCGTGCGGCACCTGGGAAAAGAACTTCACATCCTTGCAGCCCAGCAGGCGGGCGATTTCGTACTCCGGCACCTTGTCTACCGAATACGAGCTGAAGCCCTCGACTTCGGACGGGTCGATACCGGCGTCGCGCAGCGCTTCAAGAGTGGCTTCCAGCGCCAGGCGCAGTTCGGTGCGCCCGGAGTTCTTGGAAAATTCGGTCGCGCCCAGGCCAACGATGGCGGCGCGCCCGGAAATGGACAGGTTGCTCATGCTGCTGCCTCCGGTGGTCATGGCAGCACCAGCGCGACCGTGCCGGTCACGTGGTTGCCCATGGAGTTTCGGCCGCTAAGGGTCAGTTCCACTTCGCGGGTTTCGGGGTCGTGGCGGGTGACGCTGGCGTTGAAGGTAAGGCGGTCGCCCGGGTAGTTGGGCACCCCCAGCTTGATCTTCAGCGCGGTGAAGCGCGCCAGCGGGCCGGCCCAGGCTTCGACGAAGCGCTGCACCAGGCCATTGGTGGTGAGGATGTTCATGAACACATGCGGTGAACCCAGTTCACGCGCGGCGTCCAGATCGTGGTGACCGGGGAAGTAGTCGCGCGTGGCAATCGCCCCGCCGGTAATCAGCGCTACCGTGATCGGCACTTCAAGGGTCGGCAGGGTTTCGCCGGGGCGCACGTCGTCAAAGCGCTTGGTGTTCTTCGAGGTCATATTTCCATCCCAGCTTGTCGTTGTCGCTCAGCCAGTCGCCGAGCCGTTCCAGGCAGGCCGCCGCACCGCCCAGGGCAATGCCCAGGGCGCGGCTCCAGTAGAGATAGCGGTGAATCGGGTAGGTCAGGTCGACGCCAATGCCGCCATGCACGTGCTGCGCGACATGACCGATGCGGTGCCCTGCCTCGCAGGCCAGGTAGGCCGTGGCCAGGGCCTCGGAGGGCGCCGGCAGGCCGGTATCCAGGCGGTAGCACAGTTGCCACAACGTGCTGCGCAGGGTTTCCAGGGCAATATGGCTGTCGGCCATGCTCATCTGCACGGCCTGGAAACTGCCAATCGGCCGGCCGAACTGCTCGCGCTCACCGACATACGCCACGGTGCGCCGGATGTGCTCGGCACTGACCCCCAGTTGCAGCGCCGCCAGCGCCGCGATGGCGCGTGGCTCCAGCCAGGACAGGGCAGCGGCAGGCAAGACCCGGTCAGCGCTCACCCGCAGCCCTTCCACCTGCAGGTCGGCAATGGCCTCGCCGTGGGTCAGCACGCCGCAGCTACGGCGTACCGCCGGGGCGTCGAGCTCCAGCAGCAACAGCCGTATCTGGTCGTCCACCCGCACCGGCACCAGCGCTGCGTGTGCCTGGCCACCCAGGGGCAAAGCGGCAACCTGGCCGTCTACCTGCCAGCCTTCGACGCAGGGGGTGGCAAGCAACGCGATGCCATGGGCAGTGCCGAGGCTGTCCAGCGCCAGGCTCAGCAGCCGTTCGCCGCGGGCGGCCTCAGCGGCCAGCCCGGCAGCGTCACCCAGGGCAAAGTTGGCCAGGGTTGCCGCCGCCAGCTGGTGGCGCCACAGCGGCACCTGCGCCAGGCTGCGCCCTTGGGCCTGCAGCACCAGCATCAGCTCGGTCATGCCCAGGCCGCTGCCGCCTGCGCTATCGGGAATGGCCAGGGCATGCAGGCCGGTTTCCTGGCACAACGCCCACAGCGGCGCCATCAGCGCATCGCCGGTGCTGTCCCATTGGCGCAGGTAGTCATCGTGGCAATGGTCGCTGAACAGGCTGTCGGCCATCTGCTCGATCGCCCGCTGGTCTTCGCTCAACTCGAAATCCATGGTCACGCCCTCCTATTCGACCACAGGCCGGAACAACGGCAGGGTCAGTTGCTCATCGAAGGTCTCGAAGGCCACCTGCAAGCGCTGGCCGACCTGCAACTGCTCGCGCTGCACGCCGGTCAGCCCGGCGATCAGGCGCACGCCTTCTTCCAGCTCGATCAGGCCAATCGGGTTGGGGTGCTCGAAGGGCGCGACCTCCGGGTAGTGCATGACCACGAACGAATACAGGCTGCCGCGCCCGCTGGCCTGCACGCTGTCCCACTCGAAACTGTGGCAGTGCATGCATACCGGTGCCGGTGGGTGGCGCAAGGTGGCGCAGGCACTGCAGCGCTGGATCAGCAGCTTGCCTTCGGCGCAGCCTTCCCAGAAGAAGCGGGTATCGTCACTGACCCCGGGCATCGGCCGCCTGGCCTTGGCCGGCTCGGCCTGCGGCTGCGGCGCCGGTTGCGGGTTGGCCGGGCGGAACTTGAACACCCGGAACAACAGCTCGCCCACCGGCTCGTCGCCTTCGGGCTTTTCGACGAAATGGCTCATTACCAGGGTGACGAAGAAACCGGTGCCCAAGGCCGTGGTCTTCTCGTCACCCACGGCCTCCAGGCGGGTGGTGTAGTACAGCCGCTCACCCAGGTACAGCGGCCGGGTAAAGCTCAATTCGGAGTTCACCGCTACCACCGAGGCGTAGCCGTATTCCTCGATAAGCTTCAGCACTTCGTAGGGGTTCTGGTCGGTGGAGCCCGGCGGGTAGTTGTTGGCGTGCAGCCCCTCCATGGTCCACACCTGGAGCATGGCCGGTGGCGCCACCAGCCCTTGATGAGGGCCGGTGCTGGCGAACGCCGGGTCGGTGTAGAGCGGGTTGTCGATGCCCATGATCTCGCACCACTGGCGGATCATCGGCGCGTTCACCGCGTCCCAGGCATACACCCGGCCGTACTGGCGCCCAACCAGGGCGCGCACAGCGCAAAGCAATTGTGGATCAGCCAAAGTCGTCTCCTGCAGCGTTAGGGCAGCGACCCGGATCGGCCACCGCCAGGTGGTCGATCAAGTGGGTTGGGCTTGCGCGGCGTGCAGAAACGCCGGGCGTTCACCGCCGCCGTGCAGCAGCAGGTTGCAGCCGCTGGCGTAACTGGCCAGCGGCGAAGCGATGTACAAACAGGCATTGGCAATGTCGCTGGCGTCGGCCATGCGCCCGGCCGGGATGCCGGCGCTGACGGCCGCGATGCCGTGTTCGCTGCCGTAGTGCAGGTGCGCCTGGTCGGTCAGCACCAGGCCAGGGCTTACCGCCACCACTCGCACCTTGGGCGCCCACTCCACCGCCAGCGACTGCACCAGCGCCAGCACCCCGGCCTTGGCAGCGCCATAGGCCGCCGTGCCCGGCGATGCGCGCAAGGCACTGATACTGCCGATAAAGACGATGCAACCGCCCTGCGGCTGCGCCTGCATCAGCCGGTTGGCGTGCTGCGCCGCATTCAGCGGGGCGATAAGGTTCAGCCGCAGGATGCTCTCGTGAAACCGCGGCGAGGCCGTGGCAGCGACCGCCGAGGGGCTGCCACCGGCATTGTTGACCAGCACATCAAGGCGGCCGAAGTCGCGCTCGATCGTGTCGAAAAGCGCCTGCAGCGAGTCGCCGTCGCGCACGTCGGCGGCGATGAAGGCGGCGCTGCGCCCGCCAGCGCTCGGCAGGTGCTCGGGTGCACTGCGGGCACAGACGATTACCTGCGCACCGGCGGCCAGAAAGCCCTGGGCGATACCCGCGCCGATGCCCTTGCTGCCTCCGGTGACCAGCACCACCTTGCCACTGAAATCAAGCCCCATTGCATGCTCCTGGTTTTTGCTGCCAGGGACGACTCTAGAGGCTATGCGTGGGCCGTACTTCGTCTGAACGGACGATGAATGGGCAAGGGCCGGGGGCAACACTGGCCGCCATCCAACACGTTGCCCGCGAGGAATCCCATGCCTGCCACGCCCGCCCCACCCGTTCTGCTCGAACACCCCTTGCCCGGGGTGGCACTGCTGCGGCTCAACCGCCCACAGGCCACCAATGCCTTGAGCCTGGAGTTGCAGGCGTTGCTGTCGCAGCACTTCAGCACCCTGGCTGGCGACCCGGCGGTGCGCTGCATCCTGCTGACCGGGGGCGACCAGGTGTTCGCCGCCGGTGGCGACATCGGCAGCATGGCCGACGTCGGTCCCATCGATATCTACCAGCGCCATACCGAGCGCCTGTGGGCGCCGATCCAGCATTGCCCGAAGCCGGTGGTCGCCGCCGTGTGCGGCTATGCGTACGGCGGCGGCTGCGAGCTGGCGATGCTGGCCGACCTGATCGTCGCCGGCCGCAGTGCGCGCTTCTGCCAGCCGGAAATCCGCATCGGCATCATGCCCGGCATTGGTGGCACCCAGCGCCTGGTGCGTGCGGTGGGCAAGGCCAAGGCCATGCGCATGGCGCTGACTGGCCAGCCGATCAGCGCCGAGGAAGCCTGGGTGGCGGGGCTGGTCAGCGATCTGGTGGAGGACGACCAGGTGCAGGCCCACGCGCTGGAGCTGGCGCGGGTGATCGCAGCGATGCCGGCGTTGGCTGCGGAGCAGATCAAGGAGGTGATACTGGCGGGGATGGATGCACCGCTGGAGGCCGGGCTGGCGCTGGAGCGCAAGGCCAACGCGTTGCTGTTTGCCTCGCGTGACCAGAAAGAAGGGATGCAGGCGTTCATCGAGAAGCGGGCGCCGCGCTTTGAGGGCTGTTGAGCCCAGCGGCCCATCACCGCAGTCGGTGATGGGCCATACGGCCTAGATCGACATCACCAGCTGTCCACTGTCGATACGCAGCTCCACCCCATTCACGGCCCGCGACTCGTCACTGGCCAGGTACAGCACACTGCCCGCCACATCCTCCGGCAGGCACATGCGGTTCATCGGGTCGCTGTCGATGGTCAACCGCGCCGGGTCGATGCCCTGGGGGAAGCCGCCGCGGGTCATGTCGGTCAGTACGCCGTCCGGGTGCAGCGAATTGCAGCGGATGCGGTACTTGCGGCGCCTGCAGAGTGCCGCCACCGAGCGGGTCAACGCGGCCACCGCGCCTTTGGAGGCGCTGTAGGCCAGGTAGTCGTCACGCCCGGCCAGCGCCGCCACCGACGATACATTGATGATCGACCCGCCCTGGGCTTTCATCAGGGCGATACCGGCGCGGCAGCCAAGAAACACACTGCCGGCGTTGACCCGCATGATGCGCTCCCAATCCTGCAGTGCGGTGTCTTCCACCGTGCCGGTCTGCAGCATGCCAGCATTGTTGAGCAGGATGTCCAGGCGGCCATGGTGCTCGACCAGGCTGTCCATCACCCGCTGCCATGCCGCTTCGCTGCTGGCATCGTGGTGGATGAAGCGGGCGGCCGCGCCGAGCTCGTCGGCCAGGGCCTGCCCGGCCTGGGTGTCGATGTCGCTGATCAGCACCTGCGCACCTTCGGCCACCAGCAGGCGAGCACTTGCCCGGCCTATACCTTTGGCCCCGCCGGTGACCAGGGCGACCTTGCCCTGCACGCGCCCGTTACGCTCGCTCATGATGCCACCTCGCAGTCCACTGCCAAATCCGCGCCCTGCGCCACGGCTGCCCCGGCACGGCGGCCAGAGAACACGCAGTCGGCCAGGGACAGCCCACTGATGTACAGATGTGAAGGAATGCCCAGCGCCGTTCGGCCTGCGGCGAACAGCCCGGCGATTCGCTCACCGCCTGCACCCAGCACCGCGCCGGTGCGTTCGTCTACGCGCAAGCCACCGAGCGTCAGCGCGCCCAAGGGGAAGATCGGGTTGCCCACGGAAATGTCACAGGCGTAGTAAGGCCCTTGCTGCAGCACCTGGCGACCCGCGACCGACTTGCCGAACGGCTCCGGGGCCTGCCCTCGGGCTGCGGCGTTGTTGGCCAGCAGCGACTGGCGCAGGGTTTCGGCTTGCATCCCGGTGGCTGCGGCCAGCTGCGCGGGGTGTTTGCCCTTGCGTGCAGCGAACAGCATCAGCACCAGCGCCGGCAGTGCCTGGAACCACCAGTAGCCACCAAATAACGCTTCTTGCAGGGCCTTGCGCCGCAGCGGCGCATCCAGCACCAGCCAGGCCCGGCCGCCCTGCTCTTCCATCAGCGGTTGGCCCAGGGTGGCGCCATACACTTCTTCGTTGCAGAAGCGTTCACCGTCACGGTTGACCACGATGCCGCGGTGCCAGCTGTACGGTGGATTGATGAATCGCCAGGCAGATACCCGTTCCAGCCTGTCGCTGGCTGCCCCAACGCTCAGGCCCAGGCGCAGGCCGCTGCCATCGCAGCCGGTGGCGCCCACCTTGAAGTTGCGGCGAAACCTGGGCGCGTGGGCCTTGATCAACTCGCGGTTGAAGATGAAGCCACCGGTACTGAGGATCACCCCCTTGCCAGCGCGCACCAGGCAAGGCCTGGCATGGGCCTGTTCCAGCGCGCTGACGCGCTGGCGCAGCCGGTCGCAGTAGCCTGGGGCAAAGTTCTGCAGGCGCTCGGCGCGCGCGGCCAGCCGCGCATGCTGCAAGGCGACTTTGCTGCCGGCTGGCAGGCGCCACAACTCGGCGCCGATCACTCGCCCGCTGCGGTCGATGACCAGGCGCCTGGCGGCGGACTGCAGCAGCGGCCGTACCCCGGCGCGCAAACAGGCCGCTTGCAGATGGCCATACAGCACGGCGCCGCACTGGCCTTTGCCAACCGTGCGATGGCCGCGCGGGGCCGGGGGCTGCGCGCCGCCATAGGCGGGGACCAGTTCGTTGCCCGAGTAATAGAGAAAGGCACCATCGGGCGGGTACGACGTCTTGCCGCCAGCGGGCATCTGGTGCGCATAGGGCGCGCCGTGGCTTTCCAGCCATTGCAGGTTGGCCACGCTGTCGTTGCAGAAGCGCCGCAAGGTGTCGTCGCTGACAACCCCGTGGGTTTCGTGCCGGAGATAGTCGAACATGGCTTGGGGCGTGTCGTCGAAGCCGGCCGCGCGCTGCTGCGTTGTGCCGCCGCCGGCGTACACCACGCCGCCGCTCTTGGCGCTGGCGCCGCCGCCGGTGAAACGGTCGGCGATCAATACATCAGCGCCATCAGCGCGGGCTTGCAGCGCGGCGCAGGCACCTGCTGCGCCCCAGCCGATGACCAGCACGTCGCAGTGCGCCTGCCAATGCACGGCCGCGGCATCATCGACCTGCAGCGGTGCCAGAATGGGCGTGACACTGGTGTTCATCGGGCCTCCTGGCGCTGCCGGGCAAGGTGGTTGGCGGCCACGTAGGCAAAGGTCATCGCCGGGCCCAGGGTGCCGCCGGCACCGGGATAACTGGTGCCCATCACCGATGCCGAGCAGTTGCCGATGGCGTACAGGCCGGCGATGGCAGAGCCGTCGTCGCGCACCACCTGGGCCTGGGCATTGGTCAGCAGGCCACCCTTGGTGCCGATGTCGCCGGCATCCAGGCGCATGGCGTAGTACGGGCCTTTGCGCAGCGGCGCCAGGCACGGGTTGGGCTTGATGTTGCAGTCGCCGTAGTAGCGGTCGAAGACATTACCACCACGGCCGAAGTCCTCGTCCACCCCGGTGCTGGCGTAGCCGTTGACCTTGGCCACGGTCGCGGCCAGGCCTTGCGGGTCGACGCCGATCTGACCCGCCAGTGCCTCTAGGGTGTCGGCCTTCCAGTACAGGGTATCGCGCCACTCTTTGCGCAGACGGCTGTCGGGCATGACCTGGGCCGGCATCAACGGGCCCATGGCGTAGTTGAAGCGAAAATGCCCGTCGAACACCACCCAGGCCGGCACCGAACGCCCGCCGCTGCGCACGTTGTCGCGGTGCATGGCATCGACGAACTCCAGGTACGGCGCGGCTTCGTTGACGAACCGCAGGCCCTGGCCATTGACCACGATGGCGCCGGGGAAGGCGCGCTCGGCAAAGATGCCACGCGGTTTGTCCTCACCCGGCACGGCGATGGTCGGTGCCCACCAGGCCCAGTCCAACAGCGCAGTGGCCGCGCCGTGGGCCAGGCCTGCCTGCAGCGCGGCACCGGTGTTGTTGCCCGGTGGTGTGGCACTCCAGGCCATGCGCGTCGGCTTGGGCAGGTATTGCTCACGTAACGCCTGGTTCTGCTCGAAACCACCGGAGGCCAGGATCACCCCATGGCGCGCGCGCAGGTCCAGCAGTTGCCCATCGCGGCAGATGCGCACGCCGCTGACCCGCCCCTGTTCGCTGAGCAGTTCACGGAAGTCGCTGTTCAACCACAGCGGCACATTGCGGTCCATCAGCGAGCGGCGCAGCGAACACACCAGCGAGCTGCCCAGCGCCGCGCGGCGGTCCATGCGGCTTTTGCGGCGCCACTTGAAGTCGAGCTTGTAGCGCAGCATCAGGCGCAGGATCAGCAGGCGCCAGCCGAAGCCTCGGGCCATGGCCTTGTGCGCGTCACGCGCAGTCCAGGCGATGCGCCCCATCAGCAAGGTGGACGGCGACGGCCTGCGCAGGTTGTGCAGCTCGTCGCCAAGCAGGCTGCTGTCGAACAGCTCGGGATCAAGTGTGCGCCCCCCTGCCAGGGCGCCGGGCAGGTGCGGGTAGTAGTCGGGGTACTTGGCGGCTACCGCGTAGCGTACATGGCTACAGCGGGTGAGCGCCTCGATCATCTGCGGAGCGTTGTCCAGGTAGGCTTGCAGGCGGGCCGGGTCGACCTGCTCACCGGCCGCCGCCGCCAGGTAGCGCTCGGCCTGGTCGCGGCTGTCATTGCCGCCCTGGCGGGCGAAGTAGTGGTTGTTGGGGATCCAGATGCCGCCGCCGGAAATCGCCGAGGTACCACCGAACTTGTCGCTTTTTTCCAGCACCAGCACGCTGAACCCCTGGTCGGCCAGGAACACCGCCGAGGTCATCGCACCGGCGCCCGAACCGACCACTATCACGTCGTACTGGGTATGAGACTGATCTTGAGCCGTCATTGTTGTTGTGCCACTCGCTAAGGTCAGGGGATACCGCCAACACCGTTGCGCAGCCGTTGGCGGCGTGCATCCCATGATCGGCGCTGGCTGGCCCACCCTCATCGTCAAAGCGGACTAGGCGCCCTGCCCCGGCCTGGCGCTAGACGACCGCGCGCCGCCCGGCCCAGGGGTGAGCCTGCTCCAGCTGGCTGGCCAGGCGCAGCAACACATCCTCGCCACCCAGGCGGGCAGTGAACAACATGCCCACCGGCAGGCCGCTGTCACTCTGGCCCAATGGCAGGGATACAGACGGCTGGCCGCTGACATTGGCCAGCACGGTGAACGCCGCGCTGCCCATCGCCCGCTGGGCGTAGCTGTCCCAGGGCTGATCGAGGCTGAGCTGGCCCAGGGCCGGGGTGAGGTTGGCGGTGACCGGGGACAGGATCACATCGAAGCGCTGGAAGGGCTGTTCCATGGCCGCGCCGATCCGCTCGAAACGCTGCCGGGCCTGGTACATGCCGACACCGTTGATGGCCTTGGCCCGCTCCAGCACCACCTGGGTGACCTGCTCCAGGTCCTGCGCAGTGGCCGCGCGGCCCAGCGCCTGTTCGCGCTCCTGCACCAGGTTGAGCAATGCGGTGCCGATCACCGCACCGTGGGCGCCGAACAGTTCGCGCGGGTCGACCGGCAGTTGCAGGTCTTCGATTTCATGCCCCAGCGCCAGCAGCTGCTTGATGGTCTGCTCCAGGGTGGCGGCCACCGCAGCATCCAGTGGTGCGCCGGTCAGCGACTGGCGCACCACGGCCACACGCAGCGTGCCCGGGTCGCGGCGCAGCTCTTCGACATACGGGCGTGCCAGCGGCGCGCTCCAGTAGGCGCTGCCGGCTTCGTGGCCCTGCCCGGCATCGAGAAACAGCGCCGTGTCGCGCACACTGCGCGACACCACGTGGGCCACGCTGGCGCCGAACCAGCCCTCGTAATGTGCAGGCCCACTGGGGGTGCGGTAACGGCTGGGCTTGAGGCCGACCAGGCCGCAATAGGACGCCGGGATGCGAATCGACCCACCGCCATCGGTGGCATGCGCCACCGGCACGATACCGGCCGCCACCGCCGATGCTGCACCGCCGGAGGAGCCGCCGGCGCTCACGCCCAGGTTCCAGGGGTTGCGGGTTTGCCCCCAGAGCAGCGATTCGGTGGTGGTGGTCAGGCCGAATTCCGGGCAGGTGGTCTTGCCAAACGGCACCGCGCCGGCTTGTTCGTAGCGGCTGACCAGGGTGCTGGTGAAGGTGGCCGGCGGCGCATCGCGGAACAGCCGGCTGCCGTTGCTGGTGAGTGTGCCCTGCAGGTAGGTGTTGAGGTCCTTGATCAGGATCGGCACCCCGGCCAACGCGCCCTGTGTGCTGGTGCCCGCGCTGCGCTGGCGGGCGAGCGCAGCCTTGGCGTAGTCCTCGTGCAGCATGTTCACGGCCGCAACCTTGGGGTTGACCAAGGCACAGCGGGCCAGCGCCGCGGCCAGCAGCTCCTCGCCACTGAGGCTGCCGGCGCGCACCGCTTCGGCCATGGCCCAGGCGTCCAGGCCCTGATAGTCAGCCGCTGACAGGCCACTGCTGGCAGCATCGGCGAAGCGCCCGAGCAGGCCGGCGCCCACGGCGACAGCACCGGCCTTGAGCACACTGCGGCGTGGCCAGGTGGCCTGGGCAGCGGGAATGGTGGCTTGCGGATCGTTTGGCATGGTGGTCTTGGCGTCCTGTTCGTTGTTGTTTTCGGGGTTGATCAGTCGGCGGTGACCTGCGCCAGCATGGCCGCCAGAAAGTGCTCGCCATAGGGCGGCAACAGGCCCCACTCGGCGCGTGGGTCGTGGCCGGCAGCCTGGAACACCGTGCGCGCATGGCTGAATTCGAGAAACCCTTCGCGCCCGTGATAATGCCCCATGCCGGACGCGCCGACACCACCGAAGGGCGCATCGTGCAGCGCCGCGTGCATCATCACCTCATTGAGCGTGACGCCACCGGACACGGTGTGGTCAAGCACCTGCTGCTGCTCGTGCGGGTCGTTGCCGAAGTAGTACAGCGCCAGCGGCCGTGGCCGGGCATTGATGTGGCTGATGACCTCGGCCAGTGCCTCATAGGTCAGCACCACCACGGCGGGGCCGAAGATTTCTTCGTGCAGGATGCGCGCATCCTGCGGCGGGTCTACCACCACCCGCAACGGGCAGCGACGGTCGTCACCCGGCTGCACGTCAGGCAGTGATTCGATACGTGCCCCCTGCTGGCGAGCCCCTTGCACCAGCGCGTCGACCCGTGCCCAGTGTTGGGCGTTGACCACCGCCACCACGTCCGGGTTGCCGGTGACCGTCGGGTTGAGCGTGCAGTAGGCTGAGCGCAGGGCATCGAGGAACGCCTCAAGCGCGGCCCGAGGCACGTAGACCAGGTCCGGGTTGATGCAGATCTGCCCGCCGTTGGTGGTCTTGGCCACGGCAATGCTGAAGGCCGCCTTGGCCAGGTCGGCGCTGCGCGACAGCACCACCGGCGACTTGCCGCCCAGCTCCAGGGTAACCGGCACCAGGTTCTGTGCAGCATTGCGCATGACCGCGCGGCCGATGCCGGTGCTGCCGGTAAACACCAGGTGGTCGAACGGTTGCGCGGTAAAGGCCTCGGCCAGGTCGGCGCCACCGGTCACCACCGCCACCTCCAGCGGGTCGAGGTGCTCGGCGCACAGCGCGGCGATGCATGCCGCCGTGCGCGGCAGCACTTCGGAGGGTTTGAGGATCGCCCGGTTGCCCGCCGCCAGGGCCGATGCCAACGGGCTGAACAGCGTGTACAACGGCGCGTTCCAGGTGCCGATGATGCCCACCGAGCCTTTGGGCTGGTAACGCACCCACGCCTTTGCGCCGAGCTGGTCATAAGGGGCAAACACCGCGCGCGGGTCATCCTGCATCCAGCCGTGCAGGTGATCCCTGGCATGCTTGAGGCTGGCCAGCGCCCCCAGCACATCGTTCATCAGGGTAAAACCGGCTGGCCGGCCGCCGAAGTCCTGGTCGATGGCCTGGGTCAGGCGTTCATGGTGGCGTACCAGCAGATCGATCACCTGCTGGATGCGCTGGCGGCGCTGTTCGGCGCTGACCGCACCGGCCGTGCCGAATGCGCGTTGCTGCTGTGACAACAGGCTGCTGAGCGCCTGGACCGATGACGGTGCGGGTTGCATGCGTGTCTCCTCTGGCTGCGAGCTGCGCTGGCTGCGCATGTCGCCACACTAGCCATGGGACGCCGGCGCGCGCCTCGTCCGATCGGACCAGAATCGAGCAAAAGCGTTAGTCCGTTGAGACGATGCCTGCGCGGGCGGGGCAACCAATACTGGCAGTACAAAAAGCCAACCCTTGAGGCCCGCCATGGCAACACAACAGATCGGTTTCGACCCCCAGGCCTTCCGTGCTGCGCTGGGCACGTTCACCACCGGCGTCACCATCATCACCTCGCAAGACCAGGACGGCTTGCCGGTGGGCATCACCGCCAACAGCTTCAACTCGGTCTCGCTCAACCCGCCATTGGTGCTGTGGAGCTTGTCCAAGCAGGCGCGCAGCTTGCCGGTGTTCAGTAGCGGCAAGCACTGGAACGTGCACGTGCTGTCGATCGAGCAAGAGAAGTTGTCCGGGCGCTTCGCCACCCAGGGCGAGGACAAGTTCGCCGAGATCGAACTGGACAACGGCATCAGCAATGCCCCGCTGCTGCAGGACTGCACGGCGCGGTTCCAGTGCCGCACGGCGTTCCAGTACGAAGGCGGCGACCACGTGATCTTCGTTGGCGAAGTGCTGGCCTTCGACCACAGTGACCGCGCGCCGCTGGCGTTCCAGAGCGGCCAGTATGCCCTGGCCACGCGCAAGCCGCGCAGCGAATTGCGCCTGGCCACCACCCCGCCGCCCCCGGAGTGCAGCTATACCGAAGACCTGCTTGGCTACCTGCTCGGCCGTGGCCATTACCAGGCGCTTAACCTGCTGCGCCAGCTGCTGAGCAACCAGCACCTGGATGAACAGGCGTTCTTCGTGCTGGCAGTGCTGTCGATCCGCGACAACCTCAGCCTTGAAGAGCTCAACACCTTTGTCAGCTACACCGGTCATGTGGTGACCCTGGCGGGCATGCGCTTTCTGGAACGGCAGGACCTGGTGGCCATCGAGGGTGAGGCTGGCCAGTTGCGCTTTGTATTGACCGCCCAGGGGCGCGAGCTGTCGTTGCAACAGGTAGCGTTGGCCAAGGTGGTGGAAGAGGACCTCACCGCCAAGCTCGGCGAGGCCGATGCCCAGGCGCTGAAGGTGCTGCTCAAGCGCCTGATCGTGGTCAGCGACCCCGGCCTGCCGGACCTCTGGGCGCCACGGTGAGCAGCGCCGCGCCCACCTTGCCGGCGGCGGCAGTCGGCTGGCGCAGCCATGGGCTGCTGATGCTGCTGGCGGCGGTGTTCGCCGACAATTTTGTCGGTCGGCAGATCCTGGCGGTGATGTTCGAGCCGATCAAGGCCGAATTCGGCGTTGGCGACACCGCGCTCGGGCTGATCTCCGGCCTGGCGTTCGCCGGGGTATACGCCGTGCTCGGCCTGCCTGCCGGGCGGCTGGTGGACCGCCTGCCGCGCACCCGCCTGCTGGCCGCCGCCTGCTTGCTGTGGGCGCTGGCGACCATGGCCTGCGGGCTGGCCGGCAGCTTCCTGGTGCTGGCGCTGGCGCGCATGCTGGTGGCAGTGAGCGAGTCGCCGACCACGTCAGCATCGCTGTCGCTGATTGCCGACCTTTACCCGCCACAACGGCGCTCGTTCGCGATCAGTTGTTTTACCGCTGCGCCAACGTTCTCCTCGATCATTGGCCTGAGCGTCGGTGCCTGGGTAGTCGAGCAGTACGGCTGGCGCAGCGCATTCATCGCCCTGGGGGTGCCGGCCCTGGCCTTTGCCGCCGTTCTCGGTTTGCTGGTACGCGACCCGCAGCGCGGGCGCTGGGACCTTGCCCCCCACGCACTGCCCGCCGCCCGCCTAGGCCTAGGCGCCGAAGCGCGGCTGTTGTGGGCCTTGGCACCTTACCGGCGCCTGGTACTGGCGGGCGGGCTGACCACGCTTGGCTCGTACGCCGTGGCCATGTGGAACACCAGTTTCCTGGTGCGCTCCCATGGCTTGTCACTGCAGGACGCGGGGATGCTGGCCGGGGTGGTGTGCGGCACGGCGGCTGGTGTGGGTGGGCTGTTCAGTGGCTGGTTGAGCGATCGCCTGGCTCGCAGGGCTGGCCATTGGCAAGTGACACTGCCGATCATCGGCCACCTGGCGGCCACGTCGGCGCTCGCCAGCTACCTGCTGTCGCCCAGCGACGTGCTGATGCGCCTGGGCACCCTGCCAGTGCCGATGGCGATGCTGTGGTGCGCGCTGTACAGTTTTTTTGCGGTGTGGTGGGTGGCGCCATCGTACAACCTGGTGACGCAACTGGTGGCGCCGCAACGCCGGGGTACCGCGATGGCTCTGCAAACCATCGTCAGTACCTTGCTTGGCATCGGCGTCGGCCCGCTGCTCACGGGCCTGGTCAGCGACTTGCTGCAGCCCTGGTATGGCCAGGAGTCCCTGCGTTATGCCTTGCTGCTGGTCAGCCTGCCGGTGCTGGGGGCGGTGCTGCTGCTGGCCCGAACGCTGGGCCAGCTGTTCGGGTACGGCCGGCAGCGTGCCATGCCCGCCGAGTAAGCCAATGCGGCCGGCTCAGGAGGCAAGCGCCTGGCGGGCTTGCCGCACAGGCATCTGATGCCGCTGCGGTTGCTGCCAGGCCAGTTGCTCCTGCACGGCCACAGCCGCATCCAGCACTTTCTGCGCCCAGTTTTCATCCTTGGGGCAGACGACGACCACGCGGAAACCGTGGTCGACGCCTTCCAGCCGAACGCCCTCGGAATCATCGACATGCAAGTCGATATCGAAGGCAGACGGCAGCTTCGAGGGCGAGTTCTCCAGCCCGTTCTGGGCCAGGATATGCTGGTGCCGGTCACTGTTGACCACGCCGTCGACATGGATGCCGTACAACAGCAGCCAGCGGCGGATATAGGACGGGGTGCGCCCCGACGAGGTGTAGATCCAGATGCTGCAGCCCTGGCGGCGCAGGTCGCGGACCAGCTCGCGGGTGCCGCTGCGCAGCGGTTCACCGAGCCAGCGATGGACAAAGCCCGGCAGCTTGCTGTCCTCGGCGGCCGCGTGTTCGGGCAGGCAGGCGAGCGTGTCGTCGATATCGAACGAAATGCGTACCTGGCCCCGCTTCAGCTTGCGCTCGAGGGCTTGGCGGCCGCGGGCGAACAGTGAAGTGCGTTGCATCAGCGGCTCCCCTCGCAAACCGGCACGGCTGTGCCACCGAGGAAGAACTTGCCGGGCTCAGGCGCGTGCGCTTCGAGGAACGCGGCGTACTTTTTCTTGATCTTGGGTAATTCGTACAATGCCTTGACACCGTGTTTAGCGGAGTTGCGAATGACCGAGGACGGGTTGAAGTAACCCTCGGCGTTGTCCAGCGACAGCACGAATGGTGGCAGCCCGGCGCGCATCAGCAGGTAGCTGACGATGAGCGAGCCCGTGCGGTTGTTGCCTTCGATGAACAGCTGCGGCTTGCTGAGGATACGTACATAGACACCGGCAGCCCGCTTCCAGATCGAATCACTGCGGTACGAGCAGTACCAGTTGTACAAGTCCTTGATGCCACCTTCGACGTTGTTGAAAAAGTGCGCCTCGGTGGCCGCCAGGTGCGGGGCGAATTCCACACGCCGGGCCGGGTCGGTGCCGCACAGCACGGTGGCATTGATTTCCAGCATCAGGTTCAGCTGTTGCAGGTCGAACAGGTCGATACCGCGAGCGACATAGTCGTCAATCAGCGCATAGCCTTCAAGCACATTGAGCAGCACCTCGTCGGTAAACGGGTCGCGCGGTTCGGTGAAGTGCTGGCTGAGTTCGGCAAAGCGGCCCTGCACCTCGCGCAGTGCGCGCTCTACCGCTGACAGATCAAGACGACGTATCGCTCGCATTTGAAATCCCGGGTAACACTTTAACGGAAGGTAACGCGGCCGGGTGTTGCAACCTCCCTGGTTGCAACACCCGGCCACCTTGATGGGTGTGATTCAGCTGAACTTGCCGCTGATGTAGTCACTGGTCAGCTGCTCGCGCGGGTTCTGGAAGATCTGCGCGGTCGGGCCCATCTCGACCAGATAGCCGGTGCGGGTACCCTGGGAGATATCGACCGAGAAGAACGCCGTGGTGTCGGCCACACGAATCGCCTGCTGCATGTTGTGGGTTACCAGCGCGATGGTGTAGTCCTTCTTCAGCTCGACCATCAGCTCTTCCACCCGACGGGTGGCGATCGGGTCGAGCGCCGAGCAGGGTTCGTCCAGCAGCAGCACTTCCGGCTCGGTAGCGATGGCGCGGGCGATGCACAGACGTTGCTGCTGGCCGCCGGACAGCGACAGGCCGCTGACCTTGAGCTTGTCCTTCACTTCATCCCACAGTGCCGCGCCTTGCAGGGCGTGCTTCACGCGGTCGCCCAGGTCGCCCTTGTAGCGGTTCAGGCGCAGGCCAAAGGCGACGTTGTCGAAGATGCTCATCGAGAACGGGTTGGGCTGCTGGAACACCATGCCGATGTAGCGGCGCACCACCACAGGGTCGACGCCTTTGCCGTAGACATCCTGGCCAAGGAAGTGCACATGGCCTTCGAAGCGGAAACCCTTGACCAGGTCGTTCATGCGGTTGAGGCTGCGCAGCACGGTACTCTTGCCGCAGCCGGACGGCCCGATGAAGCCGGTGATCTCGTTTTTGCGGATCGGCACATGGCTGTCACGCACGGCCATGAAGTTGCCGTAGAAAATCTTGTCCAGCTTGCAGTCCATGACGATCGGGGCTTCGTTGACCATGGGAGCGGCTCTTTGCGCAGTGGATACGTTCAAGTTGGATGCTCCCTTTCTCAATACTTGGGCTTGCCGAAGACTCGGCTCAGAATGTTGATTACCAGCACGATCATCACCAGTACCAGCGAGGCCGCCCAGGCGAGCTCGAGCTGGTTGTCGAACGGCATGCCGGAGAAGTTGTAAATCAGTACGGCAAGCGATGCCGTGGGGTTCATGACCGCCAGGCTGCCGTCATGGTAGATCCAGTAGTTGCTGAACAACGCGGTGAACAGCAGTGGCGCGGTTTCGCCAGCGGCGCGGGCCACGGCCAGCATCACGCCGGTGAGGATGGCAGGCAGGCCGGTGGGCAGGACGATCTTGCAGATCACCTGGGCACGGGTACAGCCCATGCCGTAGGCGGCGTCCTTCATGATCTTGGGCACCATCTTCATCGACTCTTCGGCGGTCAGCACCACGATCGGCAGCATCAGCACCGCCAGCGCCACGCCACCTGCCGGTGCCGAATAGGTGCCGGTGGTCATCACCACCAGGGCGTAGGCGAATACGCCGGCCAGAATCGAAGGCAGGCCAGTGAGCATCTTCGCGGCAAAGCGCGCGGCGTTGGCCAGCTTGCTCTCCGGGCCGAGCTCGGCGAGGAACACGGCTGCCAGGATACCGACCGGTACCGCGATGGCGGCAGCGATGCCGACCATGACGAAGGTACCGGCCATGGCGTTACCAAAACCGCCGCCCATCTCGAAGCCGGTAGGCGGCAACTCGGTGAACACTTCCAGGCTGAGGCGCGCACCGCCGCGGGTGATCAGCATGTACAGCACGGAAATCAGCGGCACGCTGGCAACCAGCGCCGCGAACCAGGCCAGCGAGGTCAGGACCAGGCTGCGCAGGGCGCGGCCTTCGAGCTTGCGCTGCAGGCTGGGCAACGCGGCTACAGGGTTCGAAAGGTCGGTCATTGTTTGTTACCCCGCTGGGCGTAGAGCATGATCATCGAGCCGAACACGTTCACCAGCAGGGTGATGAACATCAGTACCAGTGCCGCATACATCAGCACCTCGATCTCGTTCGGGCCGGCTTCCGGGAAGTTCAGCGCCAGCAGCGCCGCCAGGGTGTTGGCCGGGGCGAACAGGGACAAGGTGATGGTATTGGCGTTGCCGACCAGCATGGCCAGGGCCATGGTTTCACCCAGTGCGCGGCCGAGGCCCAGCACCAAGGAGCCGAAGATGCCGGTGGCGGCGGATGGCACCATCACCTTGAGGATGGCTTCCCAGTGGGTGGTGCCCATACCGTAGGCCGCCTGCTTGGTTTTCATTGGCACGCTGGTCAGCGCATCCTGGGAAACGGCAGCAATGGTCGGCAGGATCATGATCGCCAGTACCAACGCCGCAGGCAGCAGGCCTGGCCCGCTCAGTGAGGTGCCGAAAAACGGGATCCAGCCCAGCTCGCTGTTCAGCCACGCGGTCAGCGGGCGAATCGCCGGGATGACCACATAGATGCCCCACAGGCCGTAGACCACGCTGGGGATGGCGGCGAGCAGCTCGACGATGGTGCGGAACACCGCGGCAAGCTTGGCCGGAAGGAAATCCTGGGTGAGGAAAATGGCCATGCTGACGCCGAAGAAGCCGGCGATCAACAAGGCGATCAGGGCGCTGTAAAGCGTGCCCCAAATGGCGGGCAGAATGCCGTATTTGCCCTGGTTGACGTCCCATACAGTGCCGAACAGCACATCAAACCCGTGCTTTTCCATGCCAGGAAGTGCCTTGCGTCCTACTTCGTACACCAGCGCGAAGACCAGCGCGAGGATCAGCACCACACCGATACGTGCAAGCGCACGGAAGGTGCGGTCAACCAGGAAGTCCTTGGCGGACGGTGGCTGGCACGCGGAATCCGGGTTATCCGGTATGGCAAAAGGTGTGTTCATGGGCGAGTTCCGGGACAAAGGGCAAACACCCCCGGCGTGACAGTCCGTCCACGCCAGGAGCGCCTGAGGGTATTACTTGATGTTTTCCGACGCTTTGCGCACTTCGGCGACAACCGACGCTGGCAGCGGGATGTAACCCATCGAGTCGGCGATCTCCTGGCCTTTGGTCAGGCCGTACTCGACCATTTCACGCATGGCCTTGGCCTTTTCCGGGCTGCCATTGTCCTTGCGGAAGATCATCCAGGTGTAGGAAGTGATCGGGTAGGACTTGGCACCTTCCGGGTCTGGCAGGTGGGCAATCAGGTTTTCCGGCATCTTCACCGCAGCCAGCGCTTCGGCACCGCTCTCGGCGTTCGGCACGACGTACTGGCCGGCTTTGTTTTGCAGTACGGCGAAGTCGACCTTGGCCAGTTTGGCGAAGCCGTATTCGATGTAGCCGATGGCGCCTGGGGTCTGGCGTACGGTGGCGGTTACGCCGTCGTTCTTCGGCGACTTGATGAACTTGTCGGTGGCCGGCCAGTTGACGGTGTTGCCTTCACCCAGGTCTTTCTTGAAGTCAGCGTTGATGGCCGACAGGTGCTTGGTGAACACCGCGTTGGTGCCGCTGGAGTCGGCACGGACCACCACGGTGATCGGCATGTCTGGCAGCTTCAGCTCGGGGTTGGCAGCGACGATCTGCGGGTCGTTCCACTTGGTGATCTTGCCCAGGAAGATGTTGGAGTACACATCGCGAGGCAGCTTCAGCCCTTTAGGGGCGCCCGGCAGGTTGTAGGCCAGGACGATCTCACCGGCGGTCATTGGCAGCAGTTGCACGCCTTCGCCGACCTTGGCGATGTCCGCTTCGCTCATGGCCGAGTCGCTGGCGGCGAAGTCGACGGTCTTGTTCAGGAAGTCCTGGACACCCGCGCCGCTACCCTTGGACTGATAGTCAACGGTGACGCCAGCAGTGTTCTTGCTGAAGTCCTTGAACCAGGTCAGGTAGATAGGAGCCGGGAAGCTCGCGCCGGAACCGGTCAGGCGAACGTTCTCGGCGGCGAAAGCCCCGGAAGTGGCGCAAAGCGAAACGGCAACGGCGAGTGCAGCAGACTTCATCAGGCGAATCATCGAAAAGCGCTCCTTGTGATGGCCGGCACACTTTGCATCAGCTGTGTTACAGCTTTGTGACGATTGAATGGCAGGCCGCACGGTAGAGCTTTTTCCCTCTGCCATGGCGGCAGGGTGATGTCATGCCTTGGTAACCGAAGGCGATTATCAATTTGCCATCTATCCCCAGCACGAGCGCTTGCCATGTCCCCGACAGAACACACCTTGATGAGGCGCATCCATCGCCAGCTGCTTGGATGAAGAGGTGGAGATGCCGAGGATCGACTTGCCACAGCGGGTCAGGCAGGAGGACTACAGCCGTAACCCGACGCCGGTGGACATGATTGTGCCGCAGGTTTATTGACAGGGGTGGGGCGGGGGCATTGTCTGGGGCACGGAAAGATCGCGTCAGGGCTGACAGGCGCTGCATGTATTGTGGCAGGCACCTGTCAGCCCTGACGCGATCTTTCCGTGCCCCAGCCTCAAGCGCAATGCCGCAACAGCGTCTTGATCGGCCGCCTGACCCGCCGCTTGGCCACCTGCCGCGGCTTGATCCAGCGGCAGGCGTCTATCTCGTTGCGAGGACGAGGCTTGTCCGCCGCGTTGCGCGCCTCGAACAAATAATGGATAACCCGCTCCTCACGGTACTCGCTGACAAAGCGCAATTCATCGAAGGCCAGGCCGGTCTCTTCCGCCATCTCCCGCCGCGCAGCCTGCAGTGGCGTCTCATCCGGTTCGACCCTGCCCCCCGGCAGGTTCCATTTCGCATTGCGCTTGCGCACAAAAAGCACCTGGCCATCCTTGCGATAAATTACCGTGGCGCGCAGCTTGATACCCTTGCGCCTGGCTGTAGCGATGTCCATTGCCTTCATGAGTCATCCCGGTTCGCCTAGCTGGACCGGAGCCTTGTAACGGCTCCTGTCTCCACCCTAAAGCCTGTATATGTCCATTGAATGACCATCGGCCGAAGCAATGGTGCCATTCGTCCATTGCCCGGCACTCTGGCGCTGCGCAGGGTTTCAACCGGTCAGGCCAATGAAGCGGGAGTGAGGACCATGCCACGCGGTGACAAAGACAAGTACACAGACAAGCAGAAGCGCAAAGCCGAGCACATCGAGGCAGGCTATGAGCACAAGGGCGTACCGAAAGACGAGGCCCAGGCGCGCGCCTGGGCCACGGTCAACAAGCAGTCGGGGGGTGGCGATAAAAAAGGCGGTTCGGGGAAAACGACCGCCTCCAGCGAAAAGCAGTCCGCGCGCTCGGACTCGGCAAAACGTGCCGCCAAATCACGTCAGGGCCACTCACGCACCTCTGGCAGTTCGCTGGAAACCCAGACCAAGGCCAGCCTGATGAAAGAAGCGCGAAGCAAAGACATCAAGGGGCGTTCCACCATGACCAAAGCCGAGTTGGTCGAAGCGTTGCGCACACACGGTTAGCGGCAGGGTTGCCGCGACACCTCCCACCAGTTCTGGAGACTTCACATGCCGCGCCTGGGCTAAACGCGACTTGTACGCACACAGCGCTCAGAGGTGGAACGACTGGACCAACCGCTACGCCCAGCAGTTCCTGGACCGGTTCGACATCATGTTCGAAGCCAAGGACAAAAACCTGGCGACGCTGGACTATTACCGGCGCTACCTGGCCTGATCAGCCATTGCCGGCGATATCCGCCCCGCCTGCATCACAGCAACCGTTGCGCGAAGCGCACTCGTATTCCGCGGCAGCGCGGGTCGGGAAGTTGATGCTCAGGCGCACCTTTTCCAGCGTGTCATACAGGTCGTAGCCCTCCCCCAAGGCGGCCGGGAAGCCAAAACGGCGAGGGAGCAATTCTTTCTGGAGCGGCACAGCGGGAACTACTACGAAGCGCGTCTGCATGATCATCCCTCTTCCAGCAGTGCTTAAGTATTAGTACCACTATGTGAAAGCATCAAGATGGCTCATGCAAAATTTCAGTGCAGCGCGTGTTTCTGCCCCCATGCGCATTGCTCGTGACTGCTGCATCCCGGCCTTGATCCCCGCCGACCCGGCAGATGCCAGGGCGTGGGATTTGATGCAGACGGGATCGGCATGCAGTTGACGCAAATCAAGCCGCCGTATCGGGTTCGCGAGACGATGGCAGCAAGCAGCGCATCGATAACCGCGCGATCTTGGACAAGGAGCCCCACATGAGCCCGCTGAAACACATACTGGTAGCCACCGACCTGTCACCCTTTGCCCGCAACGCAGCGGAGCGCGCGGCCGTCCTCAGCCAGGCGCAGCAAGCCCCGCTGGACCTGCTGTATATTGCCAACCCGGCACCCTTCGAGCGCCTGAAGCAGCTGGTGGTACCTGATGACGACCTGTTGCAGCGGGTGCGGGACAGCGCCGGCGAAAAGCTGCGCGCACAGGCGGCAATGCTGTTCCAGCGCTATGACATTGCCGCTGGCGTGCAGGTGGCCAACGGCTCGGTGACCACGGAAATCTCCCGTGTGGTGCAAGACAAGCGCAGCGACCTGCTGGTGTGTGGGGCGAAAGGCCAGGGCGTGGGCCGGCGCTTGCTGCTGGGCTCTACCGTGCACAAAATGCTTGATCGGATGCCCTGCCCTTTGCTGGTGGTGAAGCAGGCGCCCCGCGATGCCTACCGCAGCGTGCTGGTGCCCGTCGACTTTTCGCCAGCGTCGCAGCGGGCCATCGAACTGGCCAAGGCCATTGCGCCTCAGGCCGAAATCATCCTGTTGCATGTGTACGAAGCCCCGTTCGAAAGCAGTATCCGCTTCGCCCACATCGACCATGACACCCTCACCCATTACCGCAACGTCATCCGCAAGGATGCCGTGAAACAACTCGCCGCACTGAGCGAGATTGCCGGCGTGGCCGACGCCCGGCAGATCGTGCTGCATGGCGACCCTGGCTGGCGGATTGCCGAGCAGGAGCTGGCGCTGGAGTGCGACCTGATCGTGGTCGGCAAACAGGGTGAAAGCGCCCTGGAAGCGCTGTTGGTCGGCAGCGTCACCAAACATGTGCTGAACGAATCGCAGTGTGACGTGTTGGTATCGCCATGAACTGACGGTGTCGACGATCTTGCCGGGCGTCTTTCCACAGCCGCCTCGGCAGGAGTCGACGTTTACCGCTACGCACTCGCACGATATCGCCGTGCGCGCCGCCCTACCCAAACAAAGCGGATTTTGAACGCGCTGCCCAAACGGTCCTCCACATGGTGCTGGGGGGCGTCGCGCCGGGACAGCAAGCTGCAGCGGTGAGCTTTCATCGATTGCACTGATGATCACTATCGAGCGGCGCGCCTGTCGGCCTGGCAGGGCCGTCCCTATAATCGCCTGCAAATCTCCCCGCTCCTGCGCCTGCCACAGGCGACATCCCCTCATGGAACCGCACCCCATGCCAAATACCCCCCAGGCCCGTCAGGGCCTTCCCGAACACAGCCAACAGAGTCTCACCCAGCAGTGGCTGGCGATTCTTTCGGTCGCCGTTGGTGCCTTCGCCCTGGTCACCAGCGAGTTTCTGCCGGTGGGCGTGCTCAACGATGTGGCCAGCGACCTTGGCATCAGTGCCGGCCTTGCCGGCCTGATGGTGACCCTGCCCGGCATCATGGCCGCGCTGGCCGCGCCTTTGATTTCCGTGGGCGTCGGTGCACTGGACCGGCGCTACCTGCTGATCGGCCTGACGCTGATCATGATCATCGCCAACGCGATCGTCGCCTACGCCGTCGACTTCAACCTGCTGCTGGTCGGCCGGGTGCTGCTGGGCGTCAGTATCGGCGGCTTCTGGGCCACCGCCATTGCCCTCAGCGGCCGCCTGGCGCCTGATGGCATGGGCGTAGCCAAGGCCAACTCGATCATCATGGCCGGGGTTACCCTGGCGACTGTAGTGGGTGTGCCCGTAGGTACCTGGCTGAGTGGCCTGATGGGCTGGCGCATGACCTTTCTGGTTACCGCGCTGGTGGGGATCCCGGTGCTGCTGGCGCAGGTACTGTTGCTGCCGCGGCTGAACCCGGAGAAGGCCATTCGCGTGAGCGACCTGCCGGCCCTGTTCATCAACCCGCAAGCGCGGGTCGGTTTGATCGCCGTCCTGCTGATCGGTCTGGCGCACTTTGCCGCGTACACTTACGTTGCACCGTTCTTCAAACAGAATGCCGGCTTTGATGGCCCTACCATCGGCTCATTGTTGCTGCTGTATGGCGTGGCCGGATTCATGGGCAACATCTTCGCCGGTTTCGCGGCCAACCGCAGCGTACGGCATACCCTGATGCTGGTCGCGCTGCTGATCGCTGTCAGCACCGCCCTGTTCCCGCACTTCGCCACCGGCATGACCGGCGCCGCGATGCTGATCGCGCTGTGGGGCTTTGCCTTTGGCGCGTTCCCGGCCTGCGCCAATATCTGGATGTTTGTGGTCGCGCCCAAGGATGTCGAGCGTGGCATGCCGCTGTTCGTGGCGATGTTCCAGGTGATCATTGCGCTGGGCTCGTTCTTCGGTGGGCAGGTGGTCGACCATATGGGCACGGCGGTGCTGCTGAGCCTGGCCACGGCGCTGGTGGGCTGTGGGTTTGTCACGGTGCTGGTGCTGGGGCGCAATGTCAGCAACAGCCTGGCAGCCCAAAGCGCTTGATGAAAGCGCGAGTGCCCCAGGCAAAGTCCGCTCCTCTGTAGGGGCGGACTTGCCCGCGAATACGGCAGCAGCTCAGACGCTACGCGTCAGGCCACCATCGACCTTGATGTTCTGCCCAGTGATGTACGCGCCACCCTCGCTGGCCAGAAAGGCAATGGTCGCGGCAATTTCCTCGCTGGTGCCATAACGCTTGAGCGGCACGCTGTCGCGACGTTGCTCGGTGGCCGGCAGGCTGTCGATCCAGCCCGGCAGCACATTGTTGATGCGCACGTTATCCGCCGCATAGGTGTCGGCAAATATCTTGCTGAACGCTGCCAGGCCCGCACGGAACACCGCCGAGGTCGGGAACATTTCGTTGGGTTCGAACGCCCAGGCGGTGGAGATGTTGATGATCGCCCCGCCCTTCTGCCGTTGCATGATCGGCGTCACCAGGCGTGTCGGGCGGATGACGTTGAGCAGGTAGGTGTCCATGCCCTTGTGCCAGTCGCCATCGCTGATCTCGAGGATCGGCGCACGTGGACCATGGCCGGCACTGTTCACCAGTACATCGACACGCCCCCACTGCTCGACCACGGCATCGACCAGCCGCTGCAAATCCTCGACCGACTGGTTGCTGCCCGTCACGCCAATCCCGCCCAGCTCCCTGGCCAGCGCCTCGCCCTTGCCCGAGGACGAGAGAATCCCGACCTTGAAGCCGTCTGCGGCCAGGCGGCGTGCTGCCGCAGCGCCCATGCCACTGCCACCGGCGGTGATGATTGCTACCTTTTCTACCGACATACTGCCTCCGTTGAAGATGCAACGCTGTGCTTACAAGTGCATTCACAGTAGCAGCCACGCCGCGACCGAGGGAGGCAGCCAGGCTTCGCCTAGCCAGTAGATTTTCTTTCGTCAACTTGCGCCTTCAGCCAGGCCCTCACCGTTTCCAGCACCGCAATGGGCTGGCCTTTACGTGGCCATACCAGGTAGAACGCCTTGTCCAGCTGCAGGTGCTGGGGGAATACCTGCACCAGCCGGCCGACCGCGATGTCGTCACGGACAAAGGCATGGCTGGCCAAGGTGATGCCCTGGCCGCCAATGGCCGCTTCTATGGCCAGCGAGGTCTGGTTGAAGCGCACGGTCCTGGCGGTGGGCGGTGGGTGACCAGGGAACACCGTTGCACAGAATGACGGCCAGAAATTGTGCGCATCGTGCAGCGCCACATAGCGCTGCAGGGCGGCGAAGCCTTGCGGCCGGCCCATACCGGCCAACAGTGCCGGGCTCGCCACTGCCACCACACGCGGTTCCATCAACAACTCTGCGTTCAACCCGGCAGCAAATGGTGGCTGACCATAACGCACCGCCAGGTCCACCCCATCGGTATGAAAGTGCGAAAGCCGGTCGGTGGCCAGCACCCGCAGGTCGATATCAGGGTGGCTCTCGGCAAAGTGCCCTAGCCTGGGGATCAGCCATTTCGAGGCAAAGGTCGGCGTCACGCTGACGGTGAGGTGGGAAGGTGTCGGGCGCAGCAGCCGTGTGGCCTCGTCGATCATCGCCAGGGCACTGCGCACACTGGTGCTGTAGGCATGCCCGGCATCGGTCAGGCCAAGCCCGCGCGGCAAGCGCTCGAACAGGCGCACCTCCAGGCCGGCTTCCAGCCCGCGAACCTGCTGGGCAACGGCGGCCTGGGTGACACCGAGCTCCTCGGCCGCCAGGCGAAAGTTCAAGTGGCGCGCCACCACCTCGAACACGCGCAGCGCGTTGAGTGAGGGCAACCCGGGAAAACCTGAGGTCATGGCGATGGATTTTCTATTGGCTGGGCTGGCAGCATTGCGCCGAGGCTAACCTCATCGGCCGAGGAAGTCGATCACGGCAGCGCAAACGCATGTGGCTGATCCAGCATGACGAAAACGTCCGGCCCGCTGCCCTCGACCTGCACCGACATGCGCTGGGTGTTTTCTGGTGCAGGCAGGCTCGGCGAGGCGGATACCGAGGTCAGTGTCAGGCTGGTGGCGGATGTCAGCAGACCCCAAAACCAAAGCCTAGCCCGGCACTACATCGCCCTGGCCGCCTGCGCCAAGCGCTGGACGGCCCGGCGAATTTCATCCGCATCCAGCGAAGCAAACCCCAGGCGCAAGGCGTTCTCGGCATGCCCGAACGGCGAAAACTGCCGGCCACTGCGCACTACCAGGTCCAGCTCCTGCGCTTTGCGAACCAGCCGGTCCACATTGATGGCGTCGGCAAACCGCACCCACAAGGCCAGCCCGCCCTCCGGTTCGCGTACCGTAATCTGTTCGCCAAACGCATCCCGCAGGCAAGCCAGCAGGGTCTCCCGACGCCGGCGGTACTCGCGGTTGACCCGGCGCAAGTGTTTTTTCAGCTCGCCATCATTGATCAGCTCGGCCAGCATCCGCTGCATCACCGCATCGCCCTGCCCCAGGTTCAGCGTCGCCCTGCGCTCCAGCACTTGTGTCACCTCTGCCGGCGCCACGATAAAGCTGCAACGGAACGTGCTGCCCAAGGCCTTGGACAGCGAGCCGATGTAGATCACATGCCGCTGCTGGCGGTCGCTGGCCAGCGGCAGATAGGGCCGCCCGACGACGTGATACTCATAGTCGTAGTCTTCTTCGACCACACAGAAGTCATGCTGGCGCGCCAGCTCCAGCAACCGCTGCCGGCGCCCGGCTGGCAGACTGACGGTGGTCGGGAACTGGTGATGGGGCGTGATGTACAGCATTCGCACCGGGTGCAGCCGGCATATCGCCTCCAGCTGATCGACCCGGCAGCCCTCATCGTCCAGCTCCACCGTCACCAGCCGAGCGCCCAGCTGACGAAAAATCTCCCACGCCGGCGGGTAGCTCAGGCGCTCGACCAGCACCACATCACCCGGCTTGAGCAACACACTGGCCACCAGGTGCAGCGACATCTGCATGCCCTGGGTCAGGCAGATATGTTCGACGCCAACGTTGAGGCCGCGATTGTGCCGCAGCATGTCGGCCAGCGCAGTGCGCAGGTAGCGGCTGCTGCAGTCGCTGCCATGGCGCACGCTGTTGCTGGCAAAGCTGCTGCGCAACGCATTGCGGTAGTAGCGATGCAGCACGGCCTGGGGTAGCAGGCGGTGGTCACAGGCGCCGTTGTCGATGAACAACGCACCTGGCCGCCCCTGCTGCGCGGCAGCCAGTTCATTGGCGGCGAAGTAGGCGACGGCAGGCGCCTCTGGCAGCGCCAAGGCAAAGGGCTGCGCGACACTGTGTTCGACCTGCGTGCCAGCCGCCAGCTGCTGGCTGACGAAGGTACCTCGGCGCTGCACGGTTTCCAGCCAGCCCTTGGTCTGCGCTTCCTCATAGGCAAGGATCACCGTCTTGCGATTGACGTTGAGCAGCCGCGCCATCTCGCGCGTGCCCGGCAATGGCGTGCCAGGGCGCAGGCGGCCCTCGCTGATCGCGGCCACCAGCCCCTCGACGATCTGCCTGTACGAAGCCTGCGGTTGCGCGCCATCGAGCTTGAGCAGCGGCGGCCATTTGCGAAGCTGGACCATGTGAATTATCCAAAACTGGAGGTTCTTCTGGTCCTGGACTATAGCAACAATCAAACCTCCATTTGCCCCGAGGTGCTCATGCAAAGCCGCCACGTCATTGAATTGTCGCCTTCGGGCAAAACCTTTGAAGCCAGCCAGGAACTGCTGCTCGACGCCATGCTCGCCAGCGGCCTGCCGGTGCCCTTCTCCTGCCGCCGCGGCGCCTGCGGCTCGTGCAAGGTCAAGGTGGTGGCTGGGCAGTACCAGGCCAGGCAACGCGATACAGACGCGCCCGCGCCGTGCTATCCACTGGCCGACGACGAGATGCTGCTGTGCCAGAGCCACGCTTGCAGTGACATGCGCCTGGAGATCCCGGGGTGGTCCCTGGAAACGCCCGTACTGCAAACCCAGGCGCAGGTGGTTGCCCAGCGCGAACTGAGCACCGATATCGTCGAACTGGTGCTGCAGCCTGCCCAGCCGCTGGAGGTGCGGGCGGGCCAGTACGTCAGGTTCCTGCTCGACAACGGCGACAGCCGCTGTTTCTCCATCGCCAACCTGCCAGCCCAGGACCAGGGGCAGCTGGTGTTCTACATCCGCAAGGTCAGTGGCGGCCTGTTCACGCATCACCTGCTGCCCACACTGCAGGCAGGCGACACACTGCAACTCGAAGGCCCCGTGGGTGCCTGCACCTGGCAGCATGATGACCAGCTCCCGGTGGTGCTGTTCGCCACCGGCACCGGTTACGCAGGCATCAAGCCCTTGCTGCTGACGGCGTTGGCCGGTGATGCGCAGGTCACCCTGTACTGGGGCGGTTCATCGCAGGCGGATTTCCATGACTGCGCTTTTCTCGACGAGGCCAGCCGTACGCACCCCAACTTCCGCTGGCACCGGGTTCTTTCGGCCGAGGCACGCGTGCAACAGGTGGCGCTGGCCCAGGCACACCGCTGGTCCGACATCCAGGTTTATGCTTGCGGCAACGCGACGATGATCAGCCAGGCCCGCGAGCTGTGCCTTGCAGCAGGCGTGCAGCCCCATCGTTTTGTCGCCGAGGCTTTTGTTTCCAGCGGCACTTCGCCGGCGGCCGCTGCTTTATCCAGCGCACTGCACCCCGAGCTGGAAAAGGTCGGCCCGCGTTACTCGCTGGACGGCATGCTGGCGGCGCGCGAGCAGTCGGTACGGGCAGTCGCCGCCATCGCCAGCCAGCTGCAGGTCGGCATGACCACCGCCCAGGCGCTGGAAATGGCCGCGCACACCTTGCAGGCCATGGGCGCTTCACATACCTGGCACCCGACCTACATCCGTTTTGGCGACGACACGGTCCGTACACCTCGGCAAGGCGTTGATTTGAAACGTGTATTACGTACCACAGATATCGTCGTGGTTGACGTTGGCCCGGTATGGGACGGCTACGAAGGCGACTATGGCGATACCTTCGTGTTTGGTGAGCACGACCTGCACCACGCCTGCGTCAAGGCGCTGCATGAAGTGTTCGACGAAACCCGCCAGGCCTGGGGCCGCGGGCTGACCGGACGGGAGCTGTATGACTTCGCCGAACGCAGCGCCCAGGCCAAAGGGTGGCAGCTTGAACGCAACCTGGCCGGCCACCGCATCGCCGATTTCCCGCATGTGCTGTATGGGCAGGACAAACTGGCCGAGGTGGAAATCGTCCCGAGCGAAGTGGTGTGGGTGCTGGAGATACAGCTGTGCCACCCAACCGAGCCGGTGGGGGCGTTTTTTGAAGACATCCTGATCGGCGATGGCAAGCGGGTCGTGAAACTGGCGGCCTGATCAACGCCTCAAGCGGCGCCGTGAAAACTGGCGGCTGGGAACAAAGGCAAATGGGTCGGGCAAAAAGCTCCACTCCGACTGAAATATATCTGGGCCATTAGGGTAAGGCCTCAAGCAGTTCCAGTTCCTGCTAGTGATCAAGGGTGGGTTAAACGTCATTATGTAATCAGCCCCTTGGGAGGCGAGATGGTGGGTGATTTTTTATTTCGCGAGGTATCAAAGTGAATACAGTTGACCCTGGATTGATTGCGCTGTTGATCCTTGCGCCCATCATTTTTTCTATTATCGTGCTGTTTTACATCGCACATAAATACACTGAGCACTTTGAGTCGCTTCTTCCGAACTGTACGTACGTGACCGGAAATAAAAAAATATTCCAGCATGCAGGCTTACTGGGCAAAGTCATGCTGTACCAGCGGCCACGACTGATAAATGGGCTAGTGGGCGAGCAAAAGCGGCGGGGCTTCCGATGAGCCCCGCGTTGTGATCAAGGTGCTGAAGGTTCGTTGGTCAGCTTCGCATGAGTGCTCAGTTCTTCAGTGATGAATGCCGAAATCATCGCCCGGTAGACCTGCTCCACGACCTCAGCAGAGGCACCGGTTTCGTCAGCCATTTCACGAACCTTCCTTATTACTTGCTCAACCCGTGCAGGCGCACGTACATCATCGGAGGTTTTCTTGAAGGCCGCCGCTTGCGTGACGAGCCTTCCCCGTTTGGCGAGAAGCGAAACGAGGCTGCGGTCTATGTCATCGATGCCTTGGCGGACTTCGTCCAGAGAGGTGCAAAGTACATCCATTTTCTTGACTTCCTTATCATAAGCCTGCGATTGATTGAAGCAGGCAGTTGATGGTGATTCGGGGCTCTATCGTAGCCTCTGGTGGCCGTGAGTTAAGTGGAACCAAGGCATCGTTGAACGCACGTGTCAATGACTATCACAACGTCACTTTGGCTGTTCCATGCGTGCGCCTAACCGCATCAGGCAGCAATCGGCGGAAGCATCGGCTCACAGCATAACCCGCTCGCTATCCCCCAGAAAAACCGTCCCATGCATGAAAGTCTCTCGCTCATCGGCTGTGGTCAGGGCAAACTTTGCGATGTGGGTATGCGCGACCCTTCTCAGTTCTTCCCGCCACCGCTCACGCGTTTGCTCATCATCAATGTTGCGCCCATCAAGCACCTCGGGCGGATAGGCAGCTGCAAGGTCAACCGGTATGGCATGGAGCGTGCCGATGCGCGAACGCAGGTTCACGGTCGACAGCTCCACAATCAACCCGGTCGGCCCCTTGGCCATCAATTGCCTGAGAACCTTCAGCTTGTTTTTCGCCGAGAAGCTCGTCGCCTTGAGCAAACTGTTGTAGTAGGGCTTGAAGTAATTGATAAGGCCCGCTTCGACCAGCGACACAACTTCATGGCGCTTCAGACGCACGCCCTGCAAGCGCTTGAAGTGTGCCAGGTCGGCGTGGTCGTCCGCCTGGGCATCGACGTTGAAATCGCCGCCATTGCTGACCACAGTGCGCCCGTGCTCGAAGCGATACAGCAACAGCAAAACCTCATGCTCGTAGAAGTTGGTGAGCGTGTCGGCAAGGATCCTCTGCAGGGTGCTGTGGCATTGCAGCCTGTCCAGCGCCGTGCGCGCACGGGTTCGGCCAATCCCCTGCCCCACGTAAAGCACCTCCATCGCGGTGTCTTCATCGGCAAGCTCATGTTCCGATGCGGCGATGATCACGCTAGCCGACATCATCTGCTTGCCACAGGGTGTGATAGCAACCATCGCAGCGCCATTTACCGCGATCGCGACATCCACGATCGGCACATCTGCGGGGATGGAGCTTTTTGGAATTTCGTAGACAAATGGAACCGCCACCATGCCCTGCGCACGGCGAACCAGGAAGTTGCCGGTTACGGTCCGGCCGCTGAGGCTGAAACTCTCCGGCTGCAGGTACACCCGGGGGCGGCGGACGATGAGGTAGATGTTGCAGTTCTGCAGCGCCGCAAGGTGTGCGGGCTCGTGCTTCACATTGTAGAGATCTGCGGGGGTGAGTATTGCAGGGTCGCTGGAGTACAGGTGGGCTGCGCCTTCCATGGAATACAAACGTTGCACATTGTTGATGTCGTTCATGGCATCCGGTCCTCAATTCCTTTGAGTGAGTTGCGTCAGCTCTCAATAGTCCAACTTAGCCTTCGTCTGCTGACAAGTCGCCAGCTGGCCGCGCACCTTTCCATACAGCGCTTTGGTCTCCATCGACTGCACTGCCTGGGTGTCGGCATAGTCCTTGCGGATGACGTCGAAGTCAGCCTTGGTTTTGGTCAGGTGTTCGACGCACTGGTTGATGGTTTGCCGGGTCAGCGTTCTGGTACCGCTGGCGTTTGGGGTGCCTTGCGGGCGGGCATCGAACGCTACGCTGATTGCGCCGATTTTGGTGCGGGCGGTCTTCTCTCTGTCCTCGCCGCAGCCTGTTAGTATCGATGCGATTGCAAGACCGAGTACACATTGCTTGATCAATGGAAATTCCTTTTAGTGGTTGATCGTCTGTAGCTCAAGTTCTGGTGAGCGAGTCATCCTAGCAGAGCCGGCCATGGAGTCTCGGTCCGTCGACCTACGTCCAGCTGCCACCCTTTTTGCTTGACGGCAAAATAAAGTGCAGCGCAGCAATTGTTGAAAATATCTGCATGCTGAAGATAGCTCCAGACCGCCCGCACAATTCACACTCCCTTGAAGAGAATTTTGACCGGCATCGACCCATTGCAAACGTTCGAGAATCGCTGCTTCTGCAATAGGCTAGCTATTCGGCAAGCTCGACGTAACTAGACTCGCCCCCACCCGTCGCACCTGATAACCATCCCCAAACAAAGTGAAGCGTCGTGCGGCCATGTTGGTCTAGGCCAATCTCACCGCGCGACCAGCCAGCGAGGATCCCCACTCGCCCAGGTGCCCAGGTGCCCAGGTGCCCAGGTGCCCAGGTGCCCAGGTGCCCAGCCTAGGTAAGCACGATGTAAGCGTTGCGCTGCACGATCCCGGCATGTGGCCCTTCGACCAGGTGCACATATCGCCCACCGACCTGATCGATTGGCAAACAGTCATCAACATCCAGCACCGCATCGGTGTGGGCTTGAGCCCAATGCGGCAGGATCTGCCGCTTGCCTTTTGCCTTGGCCTCACGCTTGTCCCTGGCCACGACCAACAGATAATGATGCGCTTCGCCGAAAGTCTGTGACTCGTAGCCACCCAGGTTGATGAAGTAAAGGCGAGGCGCATCCGGCAATGGCGCCAAGGTGCTGAATTCCACGCGCCAGCCCTCGACACCCTCGATGGCCATCCACGCGTCGATGTGCATGCCCTTGGGGCTGCCGAACCAGCTGTCACGCAGCTGCGGGTAGGCTTGCTCCAGCGTATCGGCCACGACGAAAGCGACGTCGTGCACCTCTATTTTTGCCCGCGGATGTTTACCGCCTAGCAGCACAACGAAAAGCATTCGATACCCCCGTCACCGTATTCATTACCAGACCATCCGGCTCCGGCAACTTTATCACCAACCTCCAGGCCAGCGCCGCACGTGCGGGAGCCGTGCTGGCCGACTATTTGCGAACCGGGGGCCCAGGTCACTTTGTCAAAGATGACGGTGGTATAGGCGTTTACTGCAGGGTTGGTAGAAAGAGGATGGCTTGATAGGCCTGGCTTTCAGGGATACTGGCAACCTTTCGGGTGCCTGAGCCGCCAAGATTTCAACAAATGCTTGACCAGGGAGAACGATCGTTCTACCTTAGCCACATGGATAAGCCAATGACCGATACACGCGAAAAAATTCTGGCTACTGCCGAGAAGCTGATTTACGAAAACGGGATTCACGCCACTGGCATGGACCTCCTCGTAAAGACCTCGGGTGTAGCACGTAAAAGTATTTATCGCTATTTTGCGAATAAAGACGATGTAGCGGCAGCGGCGCTCAATGCACGCGATGTACGCTGGATGCAGTGGTTTCGCAGCGAATGCGAGAAAGCGCACACTCCACAACAACGTGTCCTGGGCATTTTTGATGTGCTCAAGCGTTGGTTTGAGTCTGACGGTTTTCGCGGATGTGCTTTCATCAACACCGCCGGGGAGATTGGCGACGCAAACGATCCCATTCGACAGATCGCAAAGCTGCATAAACAAAAGCTGCTTGACTATACCCTCGAACTGACCAGCGATTTAGGCGTCACAGATCCGATTGTTCTGGCCAGGCAATTGTTCGTGCTTATAGAGGGCACGATAACCGTGGCCCGCATAATGGGCGACTATACCGCGCTCGATAGCGCGAAAGAAGTCGCCGAAATTTTGCTTAAAAAAGAAGTACAGCGCACACGCGCTTGAAGTTGCACGAAATGCTAACTCCACTGAACGATCCACATGATTGGAGGCACCCTCATGCCCAACGAACAAGCTCGCCCGCCACTTCCTCCCTTCACTCGCGAATCAGCGATTGAAAAAGTCCGACTTGCTGAGGATGGTTGGAATTCCCGCGCTCCCGAAAAAGTTGCGCTCGCCTACACGCTGGATACCCAATGGCGTAACCGCGCCGAGTTTGCCACCAATCGCGAAGAGGCCCAGGCATTCCTCACTCGCAAGTGGAAGAAAGAGCTGGACTACCGGCTGATCAAAGAGCTCTGGGCCTTCACCGACAACCGCATCGCCGTCCGTTACGCCTACGAGTGGCACGACGATTCGGGTAACTGGTTCCGCTCCTATGGCAATGAAAACTGGGAATTCGAAGCGGATGGCTTGATGCACCGCCGGTTCGCCTGCATCAACGATATGCCTATCAAGGAAAGCGAGCGCAAGTTCCACTGGCCACTGGGTCGCCGACCAGACGATCACCCAGGCCTGACTGAACTGGGGCTGTAAGGCATGCTGGACCTGATGCTGTTTACGCAAAGGATCAGGTCTTGCCGGGGAACGTAATCGGTGCGCAACCGTTTCTAGTTGCCGCCGTGCAAGGCTCAGCGCACGTGAGATCAAGCGCCGCCCGTGCGGCGCTTGATCCCAAAGATGGTGAACAGCCTAAGGCGCCATCACTTCGTCCAGAGCCTGCTCAAGGGTGCTGACCGTACGCTCGATGTTGTGCAGCTTTTCGAGGCCGAACAGCCCGATGCGGAAGGTCTGGAAATCGGCCGGCTCATCACACTGCAACGGCACACCCGCCGCTATCTGCAGGCCATGCTCGACAAATTTCCTACCGCTCTTGATGTCGGCATCATCGGTGTAGCTGACCACCACGCCCGGGGCCTGGAAGCCGGCGGCGGCGACACTGTTGATGCCTTTGCCGGTCAACATGGCGCGCACCCGGTCGCCCAGCAGCTGTTGTTCGCTGCGCAGCTTGTCGAACCCGTAGGCCTGCATCTCGTTCATCACTTCGTTGAACCGTGCCAGAGAATCGCTGGGCATTGTGGCGTGGTAGGCATGCCCGCCCTGTTCATAGGCCTGCATGATCTGCAGCCACTTTTTCAGGTCGCAGGCAAAGCTGCTGCTTTGCGTATGCCCGATGCGCTCGACAGCCAAGGTACTGAGCATCACCAGGGCGCAGCAAGGGGATGCGCTCCAGCCTTTCTGGGGTGCGCTGATCAGCAGGTCGACTGCGCACTTGTGCATATCGACCCAGACGGTTCCCGAGGCGATGCAGTCGAGCACGAACAAGCCCCCCACCGCGTGCACGGCATCGCCGACAGCGCGCAGGTAAGCGTCGGGCAGGATGATCCCGGATGAGGTTTCAACGTGGGGGGCGAAGACAATTTGCGGCCGGTGCGCCTGAATGGCCGCCAGCACTTCGTCCAGCGGGGGTGGCGCATAGGCAGCCTGGCGACCGCTTTCGACCGGCCGGGCTTTAAGTACGGTGGTGGCCGCCGGGATGTTGCCCGTTTCGAGGATCTGGCTCCAGCGATAGCTGAACCAGCCGTTGCGGATCACCAGGCATTGCTGGCCGGTGGCAAACTGCCGCGCCACCGCTTCCATGCCAAATGTACCGCTGCCCGGCACTACCGCAACAGCCTGGGCGTTGTAGACCTGTTTCAGGGTCGTGGAGATGTTCTTCATCACGCCTTGAAATGCCTGCGACATGTGGTTGAGCGAGCGGTCGGTGTAGACCACCGAGTACTCGACCAGCCCCTCAGGGTCAATACTGGGATAGAGCTTTGACATGGGTGACTCCTTGGCAGAGATGTCCGTGTTAAGGACCCTGCCCTAAGCTTGGGCAAATGACAAGATTGATCGGGGCTGGCTTTGGGGCGCATCAGGGCTGACGAGTGCTGGCCGCAAGAAATGCAGCGCCTATGAGACCGGGCGCCGCCCGCGCGGCGCTTCGCAGCACAAGGCTGCTCATTTGTTGCAACGTGGCCATGCCTGTAGAAGCGGCGTTGCCTGCCCTGGTCGCTTCAAGCACCGAGCGAATCCAGCACGGCCTGCAGCTTGCCCCGGGTGAATGGCGTGCAGGCCTGCATGGGCTCGCGCAGCTCGTCACTGATCAAGTCTTGCAGGTGCAAGGCCGCCTTGATCACCGCCGGATTGGGCTCGGCGAAGGCCAGCCTGATCCACGGCAGAATCTGATAGAACGTGCCGCGCGCGGCCAGCCAGTTGCCACCTTCGACCTGCTGCAGCATGCGTACATACAGGTCTGCGCGCACCTGCGCCGAAGCCGAAATGGCCCCTGCACCGCCCAGGCACAGGTTGTTGAAGATCTGCAGGTCTTCGCCAGCCAGCACCTGGGCGTGGCCGTCCTCGATCAGGGCCAGGGTGGTTTCGCTGTCGCCGCTGCAATCCTTGACGGCGGCAATGCGCGGGTGGCGCACGATACGGCGCAAGGTTTCCCGCTCGATGCGCACGCCGGTGCGGTAAGGGATGTCGTAGACGATCAGCGGTACGCTGGCGGCATCCGCCACCGTGTTGAAAAAGCCCTCGATGCCGGCTTGCGACGGGCGGATGTAGCACGGTGCGGGCACCAGCAGCCCGCCGATCTGGCGCTGCTGGATTTGCGCCTGGAAGGCCAGCAGTTCACCCAGGTTGTACCCCGACAGGCCCATCACCACCCTGCCCGGCTCCACCCAGGCCAGCACGGCATCCAGCACGGCCAGCTGCTCGGCCTTGGACAGCGCGGCCGCTTCCCCCGTGGTACCGCACACCACAAAACCGGAGACGCCGTCTTCGAGCAGCTTGTTCACCAGCTTTTCCAGCGCGACAAAGTCGACTTCATTGCCGCGCAATGGCGTGACCAGGGCGATCCAGATACCACGGAAATTCGACATGCAAAAACTCCTGATGTTGACCGATAGTCAGCGTCAGCAGGGCGAAGAGAGGAAGTGGTCTGGCAGGGATACCTGGCGCCTTCTGTCTCGTCAGCCCACCTGACGAGACAGCGCGCCTCGGTCAGATGAGCGGCTGTTTCTTGGATTTCTTGGCAACGGCAACGCACGCGTCTGCCTGGGCGATAAAGCCCGAAGCGGAAATGGCGTGGTTGGTCATGGACATGCTGGAAAGCCCGTTGCGTGGGTATGGCTGGATAATGGTGGGGCGGTGTGCCCGGTGTCAACCTTCCAGTCAATCACCGCCACTCGCTATAGGGCTCCAGCGGTGTCACCGGCAGCGCCAGGTTGCCGCGCCACGGCTCGAACAGGTAGCGCAGGTAAAGCATGCCATGGCTGGGCGCATAGTCATCGCTGTGCTGCCAGTCGAAACCGCCGCCCAGCACCCAATGGTCACTCAGGCGCCGTTTGAACAGGCCGCGCAGGCGATAGCCCAAGCCGCTGCTGTCACTGGCTTCAGTCATGGCGTCGAGGTTGGAGTCGACAGCATACTGCGCCAGCACCTTGCGGTTGAGGTGTACGTCCGGGTACAGCCGGCTGCTGGCACTGTGGGCCTGGGACCAGCTGACGGACCCTTCCAGCAACAGTGACCAGTCGTAGTTGCGCCAGGCATAGCTGACCGGCACACCCACCGAGGTATAGCGCTGCGGGCTGTAGTAGCCGCCCTGCCCCAGGCTGTAGCCGCCCAGGTCCTTGTCGTGGCGCCAGTGCATCAGCGTCAGGCCGACACGCACGCGCTCGTCGGCCTTTTCCACCACGCGGTGGTAATAACCGGCCATGGCCCGCGTGCGTTGGTTGTCAGCAACGTTTTGGCCGTACAGCCAATGGTGCCCAAGGCTGGCCCAGACCCCGTTGTCGCCGCCCTGGTCCCAGCTCAGGCCGAGCGTGGCGCCGTTGGCCGTGACCCCGCCCCAGCGCACACCTGTCGGGCGGTCACGGGCGCCGGCGAACGACAGCAGCGAGTTGCTCATGGGCCGCCGCGAAGCGGTCAGCGACCAGCCGACCTGGCCGAGGTCGCCGTTGAGCTTCGCGCCCCCCAGCCAGTTGTTGATCGCGTAGCCCTGGGTGGTGCCCAGGTCGAGCGCCCAACGGCTGCCCTGCCAACCCAGCGCCAGGACACTGCCGTCAGCGCTTTGCGAACCGCCCTCGCAGGCGGGCAGCGCCTTGCCGTCAGCGCTGCTGCCGACAAACTGGCAACTGCCGAAATCCGGGGTGTAGCGCCCCTGCGCGTTCTGCTCGAACGCGCCCGCATCCATGCCGATGCGCTCGACCCGCGCAAAGGCGGTGCCGTCCTGCCAGGGGGTATCCACATGCAGCAAGGTCGAGTGGGTGCTCAGTTGCGACGTGCCCGGAGTACCGTCATCCTCGCGCCAGCCGTAGTCGTGCATCAGGGTCACGTGGGTGTTGCGCTGGCGGTACAACGCATCCACATCACTGCGCAGGCTGCGCGCCAGCCAGTCGTCGCTGGCTTGCTCACGGCTGGCAAGCGTCAGTGCCTGGTCATCCCGCGGCGCTGCGCCAGCACGATCCAGCAGCTGTGCATCGGCCATCGCTGCGGCATACAGGTCCAGCGCCCGCTGCGGGTCGGCCTGCGCTACCAGGCGCGCTGCATCGCGTCGCAGCAGTGGGTCGGGGCGAGGCGACTGCGCGGCAAGCTGATCAAGCTGCCTGGCCGCCTGGTCGTGTTCGCCCAGGGCAACCCAGACCGCTGCCAGGCGCCGCTGGCCGTTGTTGTCATCGGCGGCCAACCGGGGCACCTGCACCCCCAGCATGTGCCGGGCCTGTGCCAGATTGCCTTCGGCCACCGCGCTTTCGATCACCCCAAGACGCGCTTCGGGTCGCCCGGGTTGCACGGCAAGCACTCGCCAGTAATAGTCGCGCGCCTTCCCTGGTTCCCCGCGCGCGGCTGCCCAGTCGGCCAACAGCATCAGGTCGTCGGGGCCGCCCTCACCCCGCGCCAGGCCGGCTTCGAGCAGGGTTGTGGCCTCGGCACCGCGGCCCTGTGCCTGCAACTGCTGCGCCGAGGCCAGGGTCAGGCGCCGCTGGATACGCTGCTGCAGCGCGTGCATGTCAGCGTTCCAGGCTGCCGGCGGCACCGCCGCGAGGCTATCGAGGGCCAGGGCATCGCGGTCGCTGGACTCCAGGAACAGGCCATGGGCGTAGCGCGTGGCCGGGTCGCCAGGCTGCTGCCGGACCAGCCTGGCGAAAGCCGCATCGGCCTCGGCGCTGCGCCCCTGCTGACGCAGGCTGTTGGCCAACTGGTAGACCAGCCAGGGCTCATCGGGGGCCAAGCTCGCAGCCTGGGCCAGGGCCTGGCTGGCGGTGGCCCAGTCTTCGCGCTGCAAGGCTGCTTCCCCTTGCTGCCTCAACCGCGCGAGCTGCAGGTTGCGACGCAGGCTGGCGAACTGCACTTGCTGGCGTGGTGGCAGGCTGTCCAGGTACGCCTGCGCCTTGTCGGGTGACTGTGCCTGGTACACGCGCATCAAGCCGCGCACGGCGCTTTCGTTGTCCGGCGCCATGCGCCGTACCTGCAGGAACTGCCGCTCGGCGGCAGCGGCGTTGCCCTCGGCCAGCGCAACATCCGCCAGGCCCAGGAATGCGTATTCATCCTTTGGCCGCTGCTGACGCGCCTGCAGGTAAAACGCGTGTGCGCCGGGCAAATCCTGCGCCTGCAATGCCCGCTCGCCCTTGTTCAGCAGTGCCCAGTACTGGCTGGACGACTCCAGGTCCTTCCACTGGCTGATCGAATAGGTGTCCTGCTCCTTCGCGCTGGCCGCGCGGAACGCTGCATGGGCGTCTTCATAGCGGCCCTGACGCATCAGCGCGTAACCTAGTGCACCGTGCAGGCTGGCGTCATCCGGGTACTGGCGCAGCGCCCGGCGCAGCTGCGCTTCGGCTTCGGCGTTGCGCCCCTTGTCGACCAACGCCTTGCCACGCTGGCCCGCCTGCCAAGCCGGGTCGGCCAGCAACGTGCGCTGCTGTTGCAAGGTCTGGCCGGCCTGCGCCAGCAGTGGCGAGGCCGGGTAGCGCTGGAGGAAGGCTTGCCAGGCCGCTGCGCTGGCAGTGCTGACCGACTGCCCAGCCAGGTAGTCGAACTCGCGCTGGGCAGCAGCATCCCGCGCGTTGGGGTCGCGGGCCAGCTCATCGAGCAGGGTCAGCGCTTCGCGGTCACGCTTTTCGGCAAACAGCCAGCCGGCCAGGGTCTGGCGCAACCCGGCGTTGCCGGGATACTGGCGGTCCAGTTGCTGCAACTGCCTGATCGCCGCCGGGCGCTGGCCTGGCAGGTTGCCGCGCACCCGCCAGTAGTCCAGCGCCAGCTCCAGGCTGGGTGGCTCGCCTGCGAACAACTGCTCGTACGCTGCCAGCGCCTCTGCATTGCGCCCGGTAACGGCCAGCAGCCGCGCTTGCTGCAAGTGCCGCGCCGCTTCGGGCTGCTGCAGCTGGAGCAGGCGTGTGGCCTGGCGAGCCTGCAGGCTGCCGGGCGCCAAGGCGCTGAGCCTGGCCTGTAACTGTTCAGCCTGGGCGCTGTTCTTTTCGCGTAGCGCCAGGCCCAAGGCCGCCAGCAGCACATCGGGGTTGCGCGGTTCCAGCAACTGCAGACGGCCGAGCGCATCGCGCACCAGGTCGTCACGGTGCAGCGCTTCGCCGCGGCGAACCTGCTCCAGCAGCCACTGGCGCTGCTCGCTGGCATCCTTCGGTTGGCCGAGGGCCTGGCAGCTGATCGCCGCCAGCATCAGCACGCCGATTACTCGCTGCATGACGGGCTCCAGGCGGGCAACAGGCGGCCGTCGGCGGCAAAGCGATAACGGCCTTGGTCATAGCCCTGGCCGAACAGCGCCAGCACCTGGCTGTAGTAGGCCTTGGGCTCGACCGGTTGTTCGGCCAGGCGCTGGCGCTGCTGCGCCAACGCCGCCGCGTGCTCGGGCGACGCTGCCAGCAGTGGCAGCAACGCTGCCGAAAAGCCCGCCGGGCCATGCCCGGTGGCGGCGCCGCTGCGCGCATCCACGCGCTCGGGTGGGCGCCCCTGACTGTGGGTCAATGCCGCCATCGGCGCATAGTGGGCCAGCAGCTCGGTCCGCTGCGCCGCGTCCTCGGCCAGCATGCCGACCCACAGGTACACGCGGATAGCGTCATAGTCACCGGCGTTGCCGTGTTGCGGGTCGGATGCCGGTTCACCGGCCGGGGTCCACAACAGCCAGTCCGGGGCAAAGCCTTTGGGTGAAGAAGCCAGCCACACACGTCGACTGTTGGCCGCCAGCTCGCCCCACAACGGGTCCACCAGGCTGAAGCGGTCGAGCAGTTGCAGCGGCAGATAGCTCGGGTTCAGGCGGCTGCCGCTGGCATCCTCGAAGCCGTAGTCACCCGGCAACAGCATCACGCCCAGGCCCGGTAGTTTTCGTACGGTCTGCGCGGCGATGCGCCACAACAGCCGCTGCCCCAGTTGCGCATAGGCCGGTTCGTCCCATAACCGCCCGGCTTCGAGCAGGCTGTAGGCAATCCACAGGTCGGCGTCACTGGCATTGTTGGTGTCCAGCACCTGCCACTGGCGCTGGCCATTGCGCCCCCACAACCAGGCCGGCAGATGCCGGGCCAGGTCGCCCTCGGCCAGGTTGTTGCTGGTCCAGCGCAGCAGCTTGGCGAAGCCCGGACGGTCATTGCCGACCAGGGCAAAGAACAGCGCATAGCTCTGCCCTTCCGAAGTGCTGATCAGGCGCGCGTCACTCGGGTCGATGACCCGGCCATCCACGCTCACCAGTTCGGCCTTGAAGTGCTCCCAGGCAGGCCACGAGCAGGCCGCCCCGGCATTGGCGAAAACAGGCAGGCCCAGGGCGACCAGCCCTGTCAGCAATGGTCGCATCATCAGGCCGCCTCACCCAACCGACGTCGGCCAGCCCAACGCAGTGCCCGCCACAGCAGGAAGGCGAACAGCACCACACTCACGGCAGCGATCGCCGCCAGCAGCACCGGGTGCTCGGACAAGTGGAACCACAACAACAGCCACCAGGGCAAGGCGCCGACAAAATAGTGCTCGCCAACGAACTGGCTGGTCACGCCGCTGCTGCGCACCAGGCTCACCGAACCGGCCACGGCGTCGAGCTTGCCGACGTCGCCAAGCACATCACGCAACAACGCATAGTCGCTGTCGCTGCTGGCCAGCAGTGCAACCACGCTGCGCTGTGGGTGGAATGGCGACTGCAAGCCGGTGATGGCGGCGATCGGCGCCTGCGCACTCACCGCCACGCGGCTGCTGGCAGGAACGCCTGCGGTATCGAAACGCTGGCTGCCAGGCAACCCGGTGCTGCGGCCTTGCAGCAGCCAGTCACGCTGGGCGCTGAGCAGCAGGCCGAGGTTGGGCGCGTCACTCAGGCCCTGCGGCAGGTTGCCGATCAGCAGCAAGTCGGCATCGACCGCTGCCGCCTGTTGCCAGTCATCTGCAAGCTTCAGGCCCAGTGCCGGGTAACCGATCTGCCCGGCCAGGCCGGCCACTGTGTCGAGCAAGGTGCCCACCTGCATTGGCGTGGGCTTGGCCGGCACCATGACCAGGGTTTCGGAAAGGTCGGCCATGCGGCTGAACGGGAAGCCGCTGCGGGCGAATGCGCGCAGGTCGGGCATGGCGATGTAGTGGTGGTAACCGGACAGGTCGATGGTCGAGTTTTCATCGATCGCCGCACGCACGTCCACCGGCAGCGAGGTCTGGCAACGATCGCGCTGGGCGCTGCCCAGGGTGCTGGCGAAGCTGAAGTCGAAGCGCAGGCGGTTGCGGTCGCCGATCTTCAACGCCGGGACCAGCGACTTTTCGGTCAGTGCCGTGTTGTCACCCGACAGCACCGCCAGGCGCATTTCCTCCAGCGTGCCACCGCGCCGGTCATTGCCCACCAGCGGCATGCTGGTGATGTACTGGTCGTTGACGCTGATGCTCAGCCGCGATTCGTCGGTCACTGCCGGTGCCGTGTAGCGATACAAGGTACGCAGTGGAATGCCCTGGTTACGCCAGACGAAAAGGTCGGGCGGCAAGTTCAGTTGCAGCGTCACCGGGTGCGGCTGCAGGCCGCTGACCTGCAACTGCCCAGGGTAGTCGAGCAGCTCGGCGAAACGTACCGGCCGGTCGGTGCGCGTCCAGTTCGGTGCGTCGTAGGGCTGGCGCGGTTGCAGCGCGGCCATCTGCTCCACTTGCACCCGGGCACCGCGGAACAGGTTGTTGCCCACCGCCAGCGCCGAGGCTGCCTCGACCAGGTCTTCGTCGTTGCGGCCCAGCACCAGCAGCACTTTGCTGAAGCGGTCGTCGGGGTGGTCGATCAGCTGCAACACCGGGCCGTCGACCGGAGGGAACTGCTGCAGGTCGGCAAGGAAGCCCGGGCGCCGGTCATTGCTGGCAAACACGATACTGGGCGTGGGTTGCTCGCCACGGGCCGGCAGGCGGTTGTACAGCACCGGGAAAGTTGCCTTGCGCCAACCGGCCTGGCTGCCGAAATAGGACACCAGGATCGCTGCGGCGCGCTGCTGCTCCAGGCTCGGCGAGCCACTGAACACCACTGGAAGCACAACCTTGCCGGTGTCGCGCGGGTCGAAGAACGGCAGCGGGAAATACGCCAGGTCGTTGTCCAGCGCCAGTGCCTGTTCATGCAGCTGCACCTGGCTCTTGCGGTTCAGGTTCAGCCACAGGCCGCTGTGCGCCGGGTCTTCGCAAATGTCGGTGTAATGCCCGACGAACTCCAGGCGCACCCGGTTGAAGTCGCTGAGCAGCTTGGGGTCCAGCGGCAGCTGGCGGCGTACGCGCTGGCCGAGCTGGTCTTTTTCCACCGGCACCACCCCCATCAGCTCGTCATTCAGGTAGACGCGCAGGTGCGACAGGTTCGGCAACAGGGCTGGTGAGGGTGTGTAGTCCAGCTGCAAGGTGGCATCGGTGGCCAGGCGGTCGCGACGCACGCCAAACTCGATCTGCTCGCTGTTGCGCACCCCCAACAGCAGGCTGTCGGACGCATGCCCGAGCTGCTCGAAGGTTTTCGCAACCGGCCAGTTCGGTACCGTGGGTACACCTGGCTCGGCAAGCGGCGCTGCGCTGGCAGCAACAGCGGGCTGGGACAAGGCGGCGCACAGCGCCAGCGCCAGGCCCCAGGTACGCAAGGGATAACGAGTCATCATGCGTCTCGGTCAACAAGGTTCATGGGAAGGACAGGCGCGGGTGTACGTGGCCTGTAGCTGGCCAGCCAGTGCCCCAGGCTGCGCAGCGGGCGTAGCCATGCACGCGCCCAGGGCGGCATGTGTTCGATCAGGCGCAGGTAGCCGACCCCGCCCAGCTTGAGCACATCGATCAGGCTGCGCAGCGGTCGGTCGACCTCATGCTGCGCGCCCCAGCCAAGCCAGGCATCGGCCCGGGCAAAGGTGCAGTGCACCAGGTCGATGCGCTGTTGCGGGCTGAGGTCGTGGAACACCAGGCCCGCGTGCTGCCCGACGGTACGGGTGACACAGGCCTGGAAGGCAAACTCGCGCTGGCCGCGGTTAAGCAGCAGCCGCACCCGCTCCCCGGGTTTCAGCACCAGGCCCGGGTGCAACTGCAGGCCCACGCCGCCATCGGAATAGTCGACCAGGGTGCAGGGGAAGGCATGCCCAGTGCCCAATACCAGCGCCGCCGGCAGCTGCATCTGTACCCGGTGAGCGCGGCGCACCTGGCGCACTTCGGCGGCCACGGCGACTGCGGCGCCGATGATCAGCAGGTTGTAGACCACCCACAGCGAGCTGACGATCACCGTGCCGATTTCTGCCGACGGGCCAGTGAACAGGCGCCACACGGCAAAACCCAGGCCGGCCACGTTGAGCACCGCGAGCCACAGGTAAGGCTGGGCGATACGCCAGTCGAACTGTTCCTGCTCCATCAGGCCGCCCTTGGCAGTAACGTTGAACGTGCCCTTCTTCGGCGCGAACAGCGCCACCGTGGTGGGGCGTGCGATGTACCAGGCCAGCACGGTCTCGTACACCTCGCCCCAGAAAGTCTGCCGGTATTTACCCTGCATGCGCGAGTTGGTCAGGCTGGCGTGGATCATGTGCGGCAGCACGTACAGCAGGATCATCAGCGCCGGTGCGTAGATGATGTAGGCATGCAGCAACAGGAACGCCAGCGGCGCCGTGAGGAACACCAGCCGCGGCAGGCCGGCCAGGAAGTGCAGCATCGCGTTGGCATAGCACACCCGCTGGAACAGGCTCAGCCCACGCCCGAACAGCGGGTTGTCGGTGCGGAATATCTGCACCATGCCGCGGGCCCAGCGAATACGCTGGCCAATGTGCGCCGACAGGCTCTCGGTAGCCAGGCCGGCCGCCTGCGGCAGGCTCAGGTAGGCCGACGACCACCCCTGACGGTGCATGCGCAAAGCGGTATGGGCATCTTCGGTGACAGTCTCGACGGCGAAGCCGCCGATGCTCTCCAGCGCGGTACGCCGGAGCACCGCACACGAACCGCAGAAAAACGCCGCGTTCCACATGTCGTTGCCGTCCTGGATCAGCCCGTAGAACAGCTCCCCTTCGTTGGGGCGACGGCGGAACGAGCCCAGGTTGCGCTCGAACGGGTCGGGCGAGAAGAAGTGGTGTGGCGTCTGCACCAGCGCCAGCTTCGGGTCCTTGAGAAACCAGCCCACCGTCATCTGCAGGAAGGAACGCACCGGCACATGGTCACAGTCGAAGATGGCAATCAGCTCGCTGTCCGTCACGCCCAGCGCGTGGTTGAGGTTGCCGGCCTTGGCGTGCCTGCTGTCTGGCCGCACGATATAGCCCACCCCGACCTCGTCGGCGAACGCGCGAAAGGCTTCGCGGCGGCCATCGTCAAGAATGTAGATGCGCAGGCATTCACGTGGCCAGTCCAGGCCCAGGGCCGCCAGCACCGTGGTGCGTACCACCGACAAGTCTTCGTTGTAGGTGGGGATCATCAGGTCCACCGTCGGCCAATGCTGCGGGTTGGCCGGCAGGCTCGCCGGCTTGCGCTGCAACGGCCAGCTGGTCTGGATGTAGCCCAGGATCAGCACGAACCATGAGTAGGTCTCGGCCGCCAGCAGGATCACCCCGCACACCAGGTCGGTGCTGTCGTTCCAGTTCAGGGTCGCGGTGTAGCGCCACCACAGATAGCGGCAGGAGATGATGGTCGACAGCACGATCAGCATCAATGTCGGGAAGCGGCCCGGCATGTGCCGCACCAGCATGGCGATGCCCAGCAACAGGCAGATGAACACCAGTTGCGCCAGGTAGCCGAAGGGCTCGGTCACGCACAGCAAGGCCAGGCTGACGGCGCACAATGTCAGCACGCCGTAGAACGCCCGGCGGGCGAGCACGCTGAGGTTGCGCAGGCGTACCGAGGCGCCGTGCCTGAAGGCACTGGCACGGTAACGTGCGGGGACTTGCTGCAGGCTGGCAATCAGCAGGCTCCGGCAGTGGTTTGCCGCTTGCCGCATGCGCCGCAGTTGCGCCCGCAAGGCGCCCAGAGCGCGGCGTGCGGCGCCAGGCTGGCGTGGCTGCGGCTGACGCCGCAGCAGCAGCCACAGGCTTTGAATCAGCAGCCGCAGCGGGTCGCCCAGGCTCGGGCGCTTGCCCGCCAGCTGCGGGTACAGTCGCTTGCGCTCAGCCAGCAGCGCCTGCCAGGCGGGCGATTCCAGACGCAGGAACAGATACGCCAGCCACACCCCAAGGGTGAACAGCCAGGCGACCGCTCGGCGCGCGCCGCGGGCATTGAACCAGGCGTAGGCCGACAATGGCATCAATGTCACGACTGGCGCCTCGTCAGGCAACGCACCGCCAGGCTCTGCACATCCCGGCAGGCCAGGCTCTGCGGCGCGTAATGGCCCAGCGGGGCCTTGCACGCCAAGGCTTCGAGAAACGCCTCGTCGCGGTGCACCACCTGCAGCGGCAGGCGATCACGGAACAGGTCGCGCCAAACCATCAGCAAGTCGCTTTGCAAGCGGCTGGCGGGGTCGTAGCGGTTGACCAGCAACAGGTCATAGTGCTCGACCGGTCGCCGCCCAAGCAGCAGGTGGCTGGCCATTTCAGCTTCGGCGACCAGCACACGCACATCGGTTTTGACCCCGCTAGCGCCATCGCCCGGCAACTGCGGCAGGTCGAACAGCACCCAGTCGAAATGTCCGGCCAGCTCTGCCTGGCGCACGCGCCATGCATCCGCGTCCAGCACAGGCGGCGGCGCGCCAGCAGACAGATTGCCGAACGGCAACAGGCACAGGCCGTCGAGCACCTGGTACACGGCGTCGCCGAACGGCCGCCCTTGCCGCTCGGCCAGCGCCCAGCCTTCACACGTGTCGAGGGGCAGGTTGAAGTGCAGACCCAGCAGGTTGCTGGGGCACAGGTCGACCAGCAGCACCCGCTCCCCCACGCCATGCAGCGCATAGCCCAATGCGGCCAGCAACGCGCTGCGGCCCAGGCCGCCGCGTACACCGTGCAATGCCAGGCTGGTCATGACGACACCGCCTCACGCGGCGGCGCCGCTGCGTACAGTGTGCCCTGGGCGCCGGCGCGGCAGCTTTCACCGAGTAACGGCCAGCGCTGCAGGGCCTGCTGAACACCCACCAACAGGGAGATATCCTGGTAGTTCAGGTCGGGCATGCCCAGGTGCTGGCGCAGCTGGGCGATGTCGTCGCTACGCTCGGAGGGGTCTGCTGTGCCAGTGATCATGGGCGCTCCTTGGGAATGGGCTGCCAGTCGGCCTGGCCTTGCAGGCGCATGTAGGCGCGCCCCTGGTAGTTCACAACCTGTGCGCCGGAGGTTTCGGCGACCTGCTCGGTGGCCGGCAGGTCGCTCAGCAGGCTGGGCACATCCAGCGCCTGCTGCTGCCCCAGGCCCGCATACACCCGCGAGATCAGTTCGGACAACGCCAGGTAGCTGGTGGGCGCCGTCACCCGCAGCGGCTCGCTGCGGGCAGGCTGCCCCATGCCGATGAACTTCAGCCCCACCGGTACATGGGTAATCGATGGTGTGGGGATCTCGCGCATGCCCGACAGCTGCATGCGGTCCCCGTGCAGCGCAGCGCCGTGCTCCGGCACAATCGCCACCACCACCCGCCGGCCACTGCGCTCCAGTTCATCGAGGAAGCTGCCCAGCTCGCCGAACAGCCGATTGGCCCGGGTGGCGTAATCGGCCACGCGGGTGCCGCCGTCGGCGGTAACGATGCGGTTGCCGTCGTGCAGGCTGATGCTGTTGTAGAACAGCGACACATGCTCGGCCGAAGCCCCCTTGCGCTGCCCCCACCAACGGCGCAGCACGTCCAGGTCGCTGGCGATGGGCGAGCCGTCGAAGCCGACCAGTGCCCGCGGGAAGTCGGTGTTGCGCAGGCCCGGTTGTGGCATGTTCTGCTGGCTGATGTCGCCGATGAAGTTGTCGAAACGGCCGCTGTGGTTGAGCAAGGTATTGCTCTGGAAACCAAGCTTGGCCAGGTTCTCGAACAGCAGGCACTGCTCGGCTGCGGGCTGGTACAGGCCGGCATGGGACGACTGGCCACAGCTGGCACGCAGCACGCGGATCGCGGCGGGCCCGCTGTAGGACGTGGCCGAATTGAACTGGTCGAATACCACGTCCAGGCGCGAGAACAACGGGTTGTCCCGCAGCCCGACCGCTGACAGGTCATCCCAGGCCAGCGAGCAGATATTGATCACCAGCAAGTCGAAGGGCTGTTCATCGGCCTTGATCGCCGGGAACGCCGTCACCCGCTCCCGCTCACTGGCGAAGAAGCGCTCAAGCCAGTTGTCGAGGCTGGCATTGTCGGCCACTGCCCCGCCCTGTACCTGGCCGGCGGCGCTGGCAACCTCGGCGCCTGGCGCCGGGCCCGCGCTGAACCCCAGCGACGGCAAGCCGCCGACAGCCAGCCACGCCAGCCCTAGCAGGCTCAAGGTACTCAGGCGCAGCCAGTGACGCAGGTACAGGTAACCCACCAGCAACAACGCCAGTGCGCCCATCAGGTTCCAGTTGACGAAGCGGCCGATCAGCTCCAGCAAGTACTCCCAGGAGAAATCGAGCACCCCCGGCTGCGCCAGCAGGCGGCTGAACGGCGGCAACCAAGTGTCCTGATAGAACAACGCAATACCGATGGGCACGGCCGCCAATTGCCGGGCAACACGCAGCCACTTGCCCGCCAGGGGGATCAGCAGAAACGCGGCAAACAGCAGGTTGGGCAATGCCTGGAAGTCGAGCATGCCGAGGCTGACCAGCAGGAACTTGGCCAGGAAATAGAAGTTCCACCCTCCCAGTCCAGGCCATCGGGCCAGCACCGGGAGGGAGGCTGAAGTATTAGTCATTGCGGGGTTCCTGGCGTGCGGCGCGGTGGCGCACGCCCAGCGGTTTCAGGTAACGGGGGGACAGGCGACGGCGCAGCCAGCGGCGCACTGCCCGCTGCAGGCGCAGCACCAGCAGGGCCAGGGCCAACGTGACCAATGCGCTGATGCCCGACACCTGCAACAGTTGTGCAAAGTTCACGCTGCACCCCACTTGCCCAGGCCGACCCGACGTGGCAACAGGGCTGGCCGTGCCTGTGCAGGCAGCTGCGCCGCATCGTCGCGCGGTGGCCGTGGCAAGCGCTCATCGAGAAACGCCGGGGTGGCGAGGCTGTCGATGCCGGCCAGCACCTCCTGGCTGATGAACAGCTCTTTGCACGACAACTGGAAGATGTGGTCAAGCGCCTGTTCGACGCCTTCGGAGCGGCAGGCAAACAGGAACAGGAACAGCACTTCACCGACCACGCAGGCGATATCGCCATCACGGCGGAATACGGCGCGCGAGCAGGCCTGCAGCGGGCTCAGGCCCGGGGCCGGGCGCAGCACCAGCAGCTGGTGGACGATCTCGCCGTTTCGCACGCCGTGCCACATGCTCTGCACGGCTTCGGCAAATGCGCGTGGCGCGACCAGCCCGCAAATGGCCAACGGCCGCAAGCGTGCCAGCAAGGCGTCAAAGTCGCCGGGCAAGCGCCGGCGCCAGACGTAGCCCTGGATGCTCTCGACCATGGTCAGGAAGCGCGAAAGGCTGGCACCAAACGGCACGATCTGGCTGGCGCCGCAGCCCAGCAGCAGCTGTTCGTCCTGATAGCGCAGGGTGGGCGCCATTTCGCGCACCACCAGCTTCAGGGCATTGCCGCGCAGCTGGCGTAACCGGTGCAACTGCCGCGCCAGGCTGTCCAGCCGTTGACCGGCGTCCATGGCGAAGATCACCGTGGCGGAAACCGCCCGGCTGGCCTTGGCACCAAGGTCGTCAGGGCCTTCACACACCACCCAGTGTTCGGAGAAGGCCGGTGCACCTTCCAGTACCGCGCGCTGGGCCAGGTACTGCAATTCGTCGCCACCGGTATCTGCGGCTGCCTGCGGCGCCTGGGCAGCGGCAAAGCCTGCCTGAAGGCGCGCCAGTTCCACGTCGCGGGTACCCGCTTTGCCCAGCAGGTTGCTCCAGAAATGCTGCAAGTAGCGCACGCCGCCTTTGCCGCGATACAGCTGCGCCAGGCCGTCGACAGCCTGGTTGAATGCGCGCAGGTGCGCCACCAGACTGGCGCCCTGCCCACTGCTGATGACCAGCAACAGCGCACCTGCGGCCAGCAACGCCGGGCGCAGGGCATTGCACCAGCGCTCGACGTCGTCGCCTGCCCAGGTGCCAGCCGGCGCCATCAGCACCAGCACGCGCTCGCCCGCATCCAGGCGGGGCAGGTCCTGTGCCAGGTTGCAGATGGCCTGCGGGGTAGATTCATACAGCGCCAGCTCGGCCGGGCCACTGGCTGAGTCGAGCACCGCCAGCACGTCGCCCAAGGTTTGCGCATCGGCAATCAAGGCGCCGCGTGCACTATCGGGCATGCCTTCGATTACCTGGCGGCAGAGCAAAATGGCGTCTTCGGCGGCATCGCAAGCTAACCAATACAGTCCTTGTTGATGAAGCTGGCTGCTTTCGGCGCCTAAGCCGGGGATAGCCAACAACGGCATTCCATTCGTCAAAACACTGGCTCTGCAAAAAAAATAAATCGGATTTCTGGGGAATGTGACACAAACACCGTTGTCGCCTTAATGACTCACGTCAATAAAACGGCAAAAGGAGGTTATTACCAGGGAAGCCGTCAATTCTACAGCACCACCGACTGTTTATGACAAAGTAAATGTAAGCAATTGCAAAGGTATGTAAGGGCGGGCCTCCCTTCGCCCTACGACAGCGCCGCACCCGCAAACCAGAGGAGGGTCAAGCCAGCCAGAATGCCTGCCTGCAACGCATCATTCCACGCCTGATCACGGCACCCTGAAACCAGCTGGCCAGCCCCGTCTGCAGGCGAATACTGCGATGTGCTGTATGGTTACCTGCTAAGCGAATGCAGATTTCCCGGAGACAAGCATGCTTCGTATCTTTGAACAACGGCTCGACCCCTTCCCCCCTGACGAGGCGCCACCGCCACCGGTTGGCCTGATGCGCTTCCTGTGGGCCTGCACCCGGGGCGCCCGTGGCTACATCCTGGCGCTTGCCTTGCTCAGTGCCGGCGTGTCGATCTACGAAGCCTGGCTGTTTGCCTTTCTCGGCCAGGTGGTCGACCTGCTGTCGGCCTGGCAGGCGGGTGGCGCAGCAAGCGCCCAGGAAAGCAGCGCACTGTGGGGCATTGGCATCGTGCTGCTGGTCAGCATCGGCCTGGTGGCGTTGCGCACGATGGTTCAGCACCAGGTCCTCGCGATCAACCTGCCGCTGCGCCTGCGTTGGGACTTTCACCGGCTGATGTTGCGCCAGAGCCTGTCGTTCTTCTCCGACGAATTTTCTGGCCGGGTCACCACCAAGGTGATGCAGACGGCGCTGGCGGTGCGCGAAGTGCTGTTCACCGTCATCGAAATCCTGCCCGGTATTGGCGTGTATTTCATTGCCATCATTGCCCTGGCCGGTGGCTTCGCCCTGAAGCTGATGTTGCCGTTCATTGCCTGGCTCCTGCTGTTCGGGCTGGCCATGCTGTATTTCGTGCCACGCCTGGGCAAGGTCGGCCAGGAACAAGCCAATGCCAGATCGTCGATGACCGGGCGGGTGTCCGACGCCTATACCAACATCACCACGGTAAAGCTGTTCTCCCATTCCAAGCGCGAAGCGCACTTTGCCCGCGCTGCCATGGAAGACTTCAAGCAGACCGGTTTTCGCCAGATGCGCCTGGTCAGCCAGTTCGAGATCGTCAACCAGGCGCTGGTGGTGGGTTTGATCTTTGGCGCGGGCGGTTATGCCCTGTGGCTGTGGCACCAGGGCCAGGTCGGCACCGGAGCCGTGGCGGCGATTACGGCCATGGCCTTGCGCATCAACGGCATGTCGCACTGGATCATGTGGCAGATGACCTCGCTGTTCGAAAACATCGGTACCGTGCAGGACGGCATGGCCACCCTCACCCGCGGGCCCAAGGTGCAGGATGCGCCAGGTGCCGGTGAGCTGGTGACACGCGGTGGCGCGGTGACTTTCGACAAGGTCGGCTTCAACTACAACGGCGAGCGGCAGGTGCTCAACGATCTGAGCCTGCACATCCGCCCGGGTGAAAAAGTCGGGCTGGTCGGCCGCTCCGGGGCGGGCAAGTCTACCTTGATCAACCTGCTGCTGCGCTTCTACGACGTTGACAGTGGTGAAATCCTCATCGACGGGCAGAACGTGGCCAAGGTCACCCAGGACAGCCTGCGCAGCGCCATCGGCATGGTCACCCAGGACACCTCGCTGCTGCACCGCTCGATTCGCGACAACATTGCCTATGGCCGTCCCGATGCGACCGAGGCGCAGATCCGTGCCGCTGCTGCCAATGCCCAGGCCGATGGTTTCATCAGCCAGCTCAGCGACCGCCAAGGCCACAGCGGTTACGACACCTTGGTGGGTGAGCGCGGCATCAAGCTCTCCGGCGGCCAGCGCCAGCGCATCGCCATTGCCCGGGTGATGTTGAAGAACGCGCCGATCCTGCTGCTGGACGAAGCCACCAGTGCGCTGGACTCGGAGGTGGAAGTGGCGATTCAGGAAAGCCTGGATGAAATGATGCAGGGCAAGACTGTCATCGCCATCGCTCACCGGTTGTCTACCATCGCGGCCATGGACCGGCTGATCGTGATGGATGAAGGGCGCATCATCGAGCAAGGCACCCACGCCGAGTTGCTGGCAAAAAACGGCACCTACGCGCGGCTGTGGCAGCACCAGAGTGGCGGGTTCCTGGGTGAGGACCAGGGTGTGGCCGAGGCAGTGGAATAGGCCTTGGCGCTGCTGGCGCTCAGTCCAGAACCGGCCGCAGCAACGCCTGAGCCTCATACAAGGGCGGCAGATAGCGCAAGCGTATTTCATCAACACTCAACCGCGATGCGTGGGTGGTGATGGTCAGCGTGGCTTTCAGCCGCCCGGCCCGGTCCAGTAGCGGCACACCCAGCACGCGCATGCCGATTTCGTACTCCTGGTCAACGATACAGAAGCCCTGCCCCTTGATCCGCTGCAAATCTGCCTCCAGCTGCTGCCGGTCAGTCTGGGTGTAAGGCGTCAAGGCGCGCAGCGGGTTACGCGCAAAGTAGCCATCCCGCTCACCTTCATCCAGCCAGGCCAGCCAGATGCGCCCACTGGCGGTGCAATGCATCGGCACCCGCGAACCAGGCCTGATCGACAACGAAGCCACATGGCTGTAGCGGCTGCGCACCAGGTGGATGATTTCGTCACCATCGCGGGTGCCCACCGACACGTGTTCCTGGGTCTGCCGTGCCACCTGCTCGACAATCGGCCGCAGCATGCGCGGCAGTTGCGCCGAGTCCACATAGGCCTGGCCGATGCGCAGGGCCTTGGGCGTCAGCCAGTATTCGCGGCTGTCGGTTTCGGCAAAACCTTCGTGCACCAGCGTCAACAGAAAGCGCCGTGCGGCACTTGGGGTAAGGCCTGACAACCTGGCGGCCAGCGGCACGCTGAGGCGCGGCTGCTCGACGCTGAACAGCTGCATCAGCGCCAGGCCTTTTTGCAACCCGGCGATGAGATCACGAGGGTGGATTTCTGGAATGGTCACGGAATCGGCTCACAAGCAGGATGCGAAAACGGCGATTAATTCGATAATCGCAACATGGATGCGATTATCGCATTAACTGCCACTCCCGCGCATTGTTGCACACGCGCTGCTGCATCAGGCTTGCCTCCACAACAACGCCAAGAAGGAGGTCAGCATGATTCGTGGTTCAACGGAACTGGTCGCTATCGTCGGTTCGCCCATCGCCCAGGTGAAGTCCCCGGAAAACTTCAACACCTGGTTTGCCCACAACAATTGCAACCTTGCCATGCTGCCCATCGACCTGCAGGAAACGGCGCTGGACAGCTTTGCCGGCAGCCTGCGCGGCTGGCAGAACCTGCGCGGTTGCGTAGTTACCGTGCCTTACAAGCAGGCCCTGGCCAGCCGCCTGGACGGCCTGAGCGAGCGTGCGGCCGCACTGGGCTCGGTCAATGTGATCCGCCGCGAGCGTGACGGCCGCCTGCTGGGCGACAACGTGGATGGCGCCGGTTTTCTGGGGGCCGCGCGCAAGCATGGCTTTGAGCCGACCGGCAAACGGGCGCTGGTGATTGGCTGCGGCGGAGTCGGCAGTGCCATTGCCTATGCACTGGGCGAGGCCGGCATCGCCAGCATTACCCTGCATGACCCCAGCGCCATGCGAATGGGCGCGGTATGCGAGCTGCTCGGCAATGCCTTCCCCGAAATCGCTATCAACACGCAGTTCTATGGCCTGGAGGACTTCGACCTGGTCGCCAACGCCTCCCCCGTCGGCATGGGCGCAAGCGCGGAGCTGCCGCTGTCAGCCGCCCTGCTGGCCACCTTGCAGCCCGACACCCTGGTGGCCGATGTAGTCACCTCGCCCGAGATCACCCCACTGCTGAACCGGGCACGCCAGGTAGGCTGCGCGATCCAGACCGGGCCGCAAATGGCCTTCGCCCAACTCGGCCACCTCGGCGCATTCATGGGCGTCACGCCGCTGGAGATCTGAAGCCATGGCAACTCTCGAACACAGCGTTGACCTGATCGTCCTCGGCAGCGGCGCCGGCGGCTTGGCTGCCGCCGCCACGGCCGCCCGCCGCGGGCTCAAGGTACTGGTGGCGGAAAAGGCCGGGCAGTTTGGCGGTACCTCGGCGATTTCCGGCGGGGCGGTGTGGCTGTACGGCACCGACCAGGCCCGTGCCGCTGGCGCCGAGGACTCACCCGCAGCCATGCGCACCTATCTTGAACATGTCATTGGCGATGGCTACGACCCCGCCCTGGTCGATGCCTTCATCGAGCACGGTCATCAGGCGCTGCGCTGGCTGGAGCAGCACACCGAACTGCGCTACAGCCTGCGCCCACACTCGCCGGATTATTACCCGGATGCGCCCGGCGCCACCCAGTTCGGTCGGGCGCTGGAAATGGTCGAGTACGACGGCAAGCACCTTGGCCCGCGTTTCAAGGACTTGAAAATGCCACCGCCTGGCATGCTGCTGTTCGGCGGCATGATGGTCAACCGCGTGGATATCCAGCACTTCCTAAACCTACGCCGCTCGCCCGGGTCACTGTGGCATTGCCTGAAGCTGATGGCGCGCTATGCACGGGACCGCCTGCACCACCCGCGTGGCACCCGGCTGACCACCGGCAACGCGTTGATCGCGCGCCTGGCCACCAGCGCATTCGCCCACGGCGCGCAGCTGTGGTTGCGCAGCGAGGCACTGGAGCTGATCGTCGAACGCGGCGCGGTGACAGGCGTGGTGGTGCAGCGCGAGGGCCGCCGTGAGCGGGTACTGGCCCGCGGCGGTGTGGTGTGCGCCATGGGTGGGTTCGCTGCCGGCGCGCTGGCTGCCAGCTACCGCCCAGCCCTGGGTGTGTCGCACCTGAGCATGTCGCCATGCAGCAATGACGGGGCCGCCTTGCGCCTTGGTCAAGCTGTGTCGGCAGCCGTGGGCGAGGGCCTGGCGGCCAATTTCTTCTGGGCACCGGTTTCTGAACTGCGCCATGCCGGTGGCGAGCGCGAGCGCTTTCCGCATCTGGTCACCGACCGCGCCAAACCAGGGGTGATCGCGGTGGACCCAAGCGGGCGCCGCTTCGTCAACGAGTCCGACTCGTACCACCACTTTGTGCAGACCATGTTCGCCAAAGGCATTGCCAACTGCTGGCTGGTCTGCGATGCCGAGGCGATGAACCGTTACGGGCTCGGTCTGGCGCGACCAAAACCGGTGAAAAACCAGGCGTTGATCGACGCCGGCTATCTGTACCGCGCCGCAACGCCGCAAGCCCTGGCCCAGGCGATCGGCATCGACCCGCAGGTATTCGCAACGACCCTGGAGCAGTTCAACAGCGATGCCCGCAACGGCATCGACCGCGCGTTCGACAAAGGCGGCAACAGCTACAACCGCTACATGGGCGACCCGCAGCACACGCCCAACCCGTGCCTGGCGCCGCTCGCCAGCGGCCCCTACTACGCCATCCGCGTCCACACCGGCGACCTCGGTTCGGCCTGCGGCCTGGTAACCGACGTCAATGCCAACGTACTGGACCGCAACGCTCAGCCCATCAGCGGGCTCTACGCAGTCGGCAACGACATGAACTCGATGATGAAAGGCACGTACCCAGGCCCCGGTATCACCCTGGGTCCCGCCCTCACCTTCGGCTGGCTCGCTGCCAACCACATCACCGCGCGCCTGCAGGCGCCGACCACTCAAACGGAGACTCACGCATGTACTACGAACTGAGAACCTACACCCTCGATCCGCTGAAAATGGCTGACTGGCTGGCCCTGTACCAGAGCCACGCGCTGGAAGTACAAAGCGAGCACCTGGGCAACCTGGTCGGCTTCTTTACCAGTGAGTTCGGCGACGCCAACCAGGTGGTGCACATGTGGGGCTATGCCAGCCTCGACGAGCGTATGGCACGGCGCGCCGCCATGGCTGCAGACCCGCGCTGGGCGGAGTTTTCGCGGCGCAACCGCGAGCTGGGTGCAGTACTGCACCTGCAGTCACGGCTGCTGCGGCCCACCGGCTTTTCGCCGCTGCAGTAAGCGCACGCCCTTTCTTTCAATGCCTGAGCGAAACCCCACATGCATCCCCTCGAATGTGACGTACTCGTCATCGGCTCTGGCGCCTCTGGCCTGGCTGCCGCCGTTACTGCCGCGCACCACGGCCTGCAGGTGATCGTCGCAGACAAAGCCAGCCAGCTGGGCGGCACCAGCGCCTGGTCGGGGGGCTGGTTGTGGATACCACGCAACCCGCTCGCCATCGCCGACGGCATCGTCGAAGCCGACGATGCCCCGGAGCGCTACCTGCGTGCGCAAACCCACAGCTGTGAGCTGGACGCGCGCCAGCGTGCGTTCCTGCAGCATGGGCCGGAAATGGTGGCGTTTTTCCAGCAACACACTGCCGTGCAGTTCCAATCCGGCAACCGCATGCCCGACATGCACGAAGGCGACGGCAGCGCACGCGGCGGCCGGTCGCTGTGTGCGCTGCCTTTCGATGGGCGCCTGCTTGGGCCTTGGCTGCACAGGTTGCGCCCGCCGCTGGATATCGTCAGCCTGGCCGGCATGGGCATCGCCGGTGGGGCAGACATGGCTGCTTTCTTCAACGCCACGCGCTCGCCCAAGGCCGCATGGCATGTCGGCAAGCGCCTGCTGCGCCACGGCCGTGACCTGATGCTGTACCGTCGCGGCCGGCAATTGGTCAATGGCAACGCACTGGTGGCACGCCTGCTGCGCAGCGCCCTTGACCTTGGCGTCACGCTGCTGACTGACAAGCCGGCCAGCCGCCTGCTGGGTGACGGGCGGGTCAATGGCGCGGCGTTCGCCGACGGCCAGGTGATCCACGCCCGCCGGGGTGTGGTGCTCGCCTGCGGTGGCTTCGCGCATGATCGTCAGCGCATCGCGCAACTGATGCCGCACGCGCCGGACGGTGTGCAGCATTACTGCGCAGCGCCCAGGGAAAACAGCGGTGACGGCCTGCGCCTGGGCGAGCAAGCTGGCGGCCGGATCGGCACCCCATTGTCCCAGGCTGGCGCCTGGGCACCGGTATCCAAGGTGCCGTATGGCGATGGCCGTTTCGGCCACTTTCCGCACCTGATCGACCGCGCAAAACCTGGCTTTATCGCCGTGCGTCGCGACGGCCGACGCTTCGTCAACGAAGCGGATTGCTACCATGACTTCATGAATGCACTGTTCGCCGCTACGCCACAGGGAGAGCCTTACGAGGCATGGTTGATCTGCGACCACGCCGCACAACGTCGCTATGGCATCGGCTGGGCAAAACCCTTCCCCTTCCCTACTCGCTATTATCAGCGCTGCGGCTATTTGCACAGCGGCCGCACGCTGGCGCAACTGGCGCAGCGCTGCGGGATCGACGCTGGGCAGTTGCAGCGCACGGTAGAGGGTTTCAACCACCATGCGGGCCAGGGTGAAGACCCAGCCTTCCAGCGCGGGGCTTCAGCCTACAACCAGGCGCAGGGCGAACCGTTGCAGGCCCCCAACCCGTCGCTGCGGCCGCTGCTGCACGGGCCGTTCCATGCGGTGAAACTGCTGCCGGGCAGCCTGGGTACCTTTGCCGGCCTGGCGACCGACAGTTCGGCCCGCGTGCTGGACCACGCGGCGCAGCCGATTCCCGGGCTGTATGCGGTGGGCAACGACATGCACAGCGTGATGGGCGGGCATTATCCCAGCGGCGGCATTACCCTTGGGCCGGGGATGACGTTCGGTTACCTGGCCGGCAGGGGGCTGAGCGGGTTGTAGTCCTCCATCTGCCTTGTGCAGCTAATCGGGCTTATCAAGGCCGGTCATACCATTCCCCAACCTGGGTCACGATGGGTGGCTGTTGCAGCAGGCCGCGTGGCAACCGGAAGCCCTTGAACGGTTGCTGGGTAATGGGATTGAAAGCCTTCTCGGCGTTGAGCCGATAGCGCATCACCCCATCGCCGGTCCTGAAGCTCAGGTCCACGCTGGTCGCGGTCCGCCCGTTGAGCGAGCCGCGGCTCAACAAGCGGAACATCGACCATGGGCCGCGGTACTCCAGGCTACTGCTATTGCCATTGTTGCGGAGCAAGGTCAGGTTGCTGCGCACGTGCTGGCCCAGGGTGTTGGGCCAGACAACACCGGTAATCTGGCTCGGGCCATGGGTGTAGGAGATCAACTGGCCATCCAGGTCCAGCAGGCTGGTGCGTTGATTGGCACTCAGCCCCAGCGGCTCGATGCTGAATTGCACACTCAGGTTGCCGCGCTGATCGAAAAAGGTTTCGCGGACGCGCTCTGCCAACGCCAACTGCTCGATCACATCGCTGCGGATCAACGACTGCCCCTGCTGACCGGATTGCAGGGCTTCCAGGTTTTCCTTCAGGAACACCTTCAGGTACTGATCATTGAACTGCTGCAGGCGCCCCTTCGGCCCAAAGAACGCTTCGAAATCATCCAGAGAAGCATCGCTCCCGCTCACTAAAAAGGGGTAGCGACCTGCGAGCCGTTGCTGGAAGAAACTGTACACCTGCGTATCCCAGCGACGCTCCAACTCGCGCAGTGCTTCGACATTCAATACCTGGGCAGTCTGATAAGCCACTTTTCTGACCTGGTGATTGAGCGGCTCCGGCAAGCCGGTGGCCACCCGCTGCAAGCTGCTGATCGGGTCGTGCCCGGTCATCGAAAAGCGCTGATGCACCGCCTGCAATGCCGCCTTGCCGCGGTCCGGGCTGTCCTGCACCGCCTTGGCATAGTCGTGAACGGCCACGATGGCGGCGACGGTTTCATCGTGGTAGCTCGGTTTTTCGGCGGTTACCTGCAACATGGCAGCCAGCCCAGCGAATGCACGTTGAATAGCCATCGCCTGCTGTTGCTCGGGTCTGCTGCTTGCTGGCCGCTGTATCGTTGCCTCGCTCGGCGTCTGAACATCCACTGGCGATGAAAACGCGGTGTTTTCCCGCACCGCATCCAGCAGCCGGTGCAACGGCGCAGCGGGGCCGGTCAACTGCTCCAGAACTGCCACTGCATGATCCAGATCAGCAAAGTCAGCCACCGTAAAGGCATTCAAGGCACGCCGCCAGCTGTCAATATAATCGGCGCTGTAAAGGTTGCTCAGGCGTTCGGTGAGCGCATGCCGGTCGCTCTCCGAATAATCGAGGTGGTCGCGCTCACCCAGCGCCCATTGGTCGATCATTGCCATGTCGGCGAACTGCTGACTGCGTGGCTCAAAGTACTCCCTGAACCCTTTGGCGGTGAGCAACGGCGAAAGCAGCACGCTATTGTCGCCATCGCTGACCCCGGCAGACGGCCGGTACACCACATCGAAAGCTGGGCCCACCTGATGCCGCAGGTCGAGGCCGCTGTGCAGTTGCTCCCCGGCCTGGCGTTTGAGACCTGCATAGACCCGCTCGGGCAGTGGCACCTTGCGTAATGCTTGCTGCACCGCTGCGATTTCCTGGCGATACTGCGGCAGATCGGTATCGACATAGGCCAATGCGTATTTCAGGTGGTGCATCAGGTCGCGTTGCAGTTGCCCCTGGCCCGGGAAAGCCTGCTGCCAAATGCGGGCCATCCAGTCCTCTACCCATTCAGGCCGACGGTTCTGCCGGTCCTCAAGCATGCGGTAAACCCTGAGCGCGGCCATTTGCTGCTCGCTGCCCGGGGGAGCAGCGTTCATGGCATCGACCACTCCGCTGGCCAAGGCCGGCAAGAAGCGCCTGGAGAGTAAACTCAGGTAAGCCTCATCGACCCGAGGCCCGATAGCGCGGCCCTGATACAGGCCAACATCGGCAACACCCGGCCAGGCAGCGCGATAGTCGCCAAACACCGCGACAGCATCGCGAATCTGGTCCAACGGCTCCAGCAGGTTCCGCCCGGTCGAGTCCAGGTGCGGGTCCACTTCCTGACGACTGTACGCCTGGCTCTTGGCAAGTACGCCGACTGCCTTGGTACTGTTGATATCAAAATAGCGTTGCCAGCTGGCGATGACGACACAGAATGCCAGAGCACCTACACCAGACCCTACCCAGAACAACTGGCGCTTGCTGCGCGCAACCTTGGTATTGTCCCCACCAAGCCCGGCTTCCGGGTAAATGACACGCCTGAAGGCCTGTTCAATGAAGTAGACCAGCGCCTTGCCTTGCGCCTTGCCTTCACGCAAGGGAAGTTTTGTCTGGTAGGGCTGTGCCGCCTCGCGGACGAAAGCGTTGAGCATGTCGCCTTGTTGCACGACCGACGACCAATACACGCCGCGGACCAACGCAGGCGTGGTGAAACGGTCACTCGCCAGCGTTTCCTGCAGAAAGCCCAGCAGTATCGGGCGCAGCCCGATCATCTGTGCATGCAAAGAGTACAAGCGCCCCCGCAAGGGGGCGCTGCCCAGCCTATCGAGCTGGTCAACGAGCTGCTCGAACAATTGCTTGAGCAGGTGATCGTAGTACTCGCGATATTCGTCCAGCCAGGCGTCATACGAATCGACTGTATCCAGCTTGAACGTGAACCCCAGCATGTGTTCGCGCTTGGCGGCCGAGTGCTTGCTGAACGCTTGGTCAAAGCCGTCCAACAGGTCGAACTTTGTCAGCACCACATACAAGGGGAGACGCGAGCCAAGCTGGCTGCTTACCTCGTACAGACGCGTGCGCAGGACGTAAGTCAATGCAACACGTTGTTCGGGCGTACCATGCAGCAGCGCAGGCAAGTCGACTACCAGAATCAAGCCGTTGAGCGCTCGCTGGCTACGATTTCGCAGCAACCAGCCCAGCAAATGCTGCCACAATCTGGCCTGGGTTTCGGCCGTTGTCGAACCACCCGGCGCGGCGGCTTGACTGATCAAAGCACCCGGCGGATCGATGATCACGGCATCATCACTGACCCACCAGCCCACCGGGTAAGCAAGCACCTCAGCCAGTTGGGCTCGTGCCTGGGCCCTGTCGATGCGGGTCAGGGAAAAGCACTGATCGGTGTGGTCGATGAAACTGCTTTTACCGGCGTGTTCAGCACCCAGCACCAGATACCAGGGCAACTGGTACAAGGCACGCTGGCCGCCGACATTGTCCAGGTAACGGGCGAGGTCTTGGCTCAAGGCCTTGTCTTGAGCCAGGATAAACGGCAATGAACAATCCAGCTCGGCGGCCACTGCTTGCTGGCGTTCCGCTTGCAGCCGGCGAAAGCGCGTGCGCAGCACAATGAGCCAGCACAGGAGTGGTATCAGGACCAGCATCAGGCTAGCCACACTTCGATTGGCCACACTTGCCAGCGGCTGATGCTCGCGCCAGGTCCATTCCGGGCCGAGCCACCAGATGGCAACCAGCATCAGCACTGCGCCAAGCCCAAGCAGCATGGGCATCGCCAAGCCGATACATGTCATCAGCGGCAAGCCCCAACGTATGAGTTGCTTAAATTTCAGATTCATCGAGGCTCCTGCTCCTTGTTCCGATCGGCCAACGCTGTGGGGGCTGCGTACTGCTGCAGCCGCTGAAACACTTCGGGCTCCCACGCATCGGCGGTGGTGTTCTGCATGGTCCTGGCCACGCCGCTGCACAAGTCCTGGGCCAACCAGGACACGCCTCGAGTAGCCAGCAGGTCTGCCGCAATCACCGTGGTGTGGCAACGCTCACGGGGGGTGTCGAGATTCGCCTGCATGCCCTGCAGTTTGAGAAGTAACGGTTCGATGCCACCGTTTTCCAGCTGGCTAATCAGCTCCTCGCGCAGGTTGGCGAACGCCTGAGAGGCCGCACCGGGTTCGGATCGCCCTTGAGCCCCTTTGAGCCAGGCCAGGCACTGGTCGTCGACAAACCCCACGCCGTCGCTGAAGCACAATCGCTGCAACGCAGGCAGGCGCTGGACGAACCGTGCGCTTGCAGACCTGATGGCCTCCGCGACTTCGCCCATCGCCAATCGGGCAGCGACGGTTGCTGCCAGGTAACTGCCGCGAATCCAGTAGGGGCTGGCCGTGACACTTTTTTCAATACGCTGGAGCAGCGCAGGGTCAACCGCCGAGCTGGATATGGCGTCTTCATAGAACCCGACAATATCCACTGGCACCGCCATCAACTCGGTACGGTTGCCCTGCCGTGCCTGGGGGGCAGCCTGAATGTGGGCCCACAAGCCAAAACGACGTAGCTGGTAGCCGACGGGGTCGTAGGGGTCCTGTTGATTGATGTGCTCGGCCATGATCAGCACGGCGCGCCGTGTTTCACGTTCGTTGCCCATCGACACGGCGGACTTTGGCGTGGCCATGACCTCGGCCAACGAAGCGGGTCTGCTGATGGGTGAAGGAGTGATGGGCTCTGCAGGCTGGCCTGCGCCCTCGGCAAGATCCATGTGCATGAGTAGCAGGCGCTGCAAATCGCTCAGCACAGCTGGATCCAGCTGCGTGGCAGCCTGCAGCGGTTGCATGCGCAGCAACGCAGCCTGCGCTGCCGCTGCATGGTCCCGGCTGTAGGTAAAGCGATCGAGACGCGGTAGCGCTTCGATCAGTCGATTGAGCATCAGGCCTGCGAGCTTGCGCTTGGCCAGATAGCCTTTGGGACCTGGCTTTGGATGAGCGGCCTCCCAGTAGCATTCAAGCATACCGGCCAGCAACGCCAGGGTGAGTGCCCAGCGCTCCCAGCAACCGTTGCGCAGCCAGGCCACACCCAGGTGGGCGACGATGCGCAGGTGCTTGCACTGCTGGCCGAGGTAATGGCGGGCGGCCTCGTCGATGTAGGCCCAGTCGATTGAAGACTCCTGCAACCCACCCAGCTTGACCATCTCCTGGTCGATGGCCTGGTATGTTTCATCCTCCACGTCAAACAGGCCAGCCGGCGTTGCCGGATCGATCGGCGCGAGCAGCCGGCTGATTTCCGCTTCGGATCCACCCGTTACCAGCGACATGTGCTGCGCGCCTTGGTGATCAGTGCGTCCAGCCCCTGCGCGTCGAACATCAGGCCATCAATCACAGGGTTGTCGCTGAGCACCTGTATCCGTCCTGCACCGATCAGTTTCCTGATCTGTTCGATGGCTGGCAGCCCCCGCCCCGCGTCGAGGACCTGGCCGTTTTCCATCACCTGCCACGGCGTTGCAACCGTGGATCCGCGCATCCCTTGCAGTTGTACCTTGGCCCGCTTCGCTTCCAACGGCTGACCCGTGATCAGCTGGAGCCTGGAGATGCTCTCGATACAACTGATAGCTAGGTAAGGGCGGGGCTCGACAGACGCGATTGCCGGTGCTGATATCACCAGACCCTGCACTTGCCAATCCTCCGCGCGAGTACTCGTGATGAAGGTCAGATCATCTGGCCCACGCGCGTTTTCATTGGCCAACACGCGCAGAACGCTGGGGGCCTCCTGCTCCGGGGCGGACCACTGCCGCTTCGGGGCATATGCAGGCGTTTTTGCAGCTTGATCAAAACAAGCCAGACGCTCCACGTTTGACACTATCCCAGGACAGTCCCGGGTAGGGTTCGCCAACGCCGACGAAACAAAAACCAGCGATAGCAGAGTAAAACCACCGGTAGCATGGGCGATCATAGTGAGTCCACCTTCCTTCGCAACAGCACATATTCACTACTTATAAATTCTCTCTTTCCTACAACCCATATGACTTAGTCAACTTGAACAAAGCAAGCACGACTCATCAAGTCATGCGCAATCGTCTGCAGCCTAGCCCATCACAAAACTCGAATACATAAAAATATTATCTTACACTTTCTCGCTCGACTATTTTCGCACTTCAAGCGCATGGTTTTTATGCGAGAAAAACTTTCAACAAGTCACTCACCGGCACCCACCCACAAATACGTAGGAAACTTCCTACATATGGAAAGCCTATATAAACGGACATATAACCATGAGCAAATCTACCGGATCCGTGGCGCCAAAAGAGCGCATAAACATCAAGTATGTTCCCACGACCGGCAACGAACAGGCCGAAGTAGAGCTGCCGCACAAAATGCTGGTGCTGGGCGACTTCGGCCTGGATGACGACCGAGCACTGGAAGACCGTCCGGTCATGCGCATCGATAAACACACGTTCAACAACGTGTTGAATGATGCCGACGTTCGCATGGACATGTCAGTGCCCTGCCTGCTCAGCGCGACCGCCGATGCCGAGCTGGCGGTCAACCTGCAGTTCAAGTCGATCGACGACTTCGGCCCCGATCAGATCGCCCGCCAGGTACCGGCGTTAAATCAGTTGCTGGAGCTACGCGAAGCGCTGGTGGCGCTGAAAGGGCCATTGGGCAACGTCCCTGCTTTCCGCAAGCAACTGCAGCACTTGCTCAATGACGAACAAGCGCGCAAGCGGCTCGCCCACGAACTGGACCTGGTGCTCGAGGCGCCCAAAGCAGACTGAGACAACGGAGCGTCCCCATGTCAAAGCCAAGCAATGCAACTGTCATCTCTGAAACAGCTGCCGATGTGTCGAGCAATGCCACTTTGCTCGACCAGATCATGGCCGAAACAAAGTTGGCGCCCACGCAAGAGGGCTATCAAGTTGCCCGCCAGGGCGTTTCTGCCTTTATCACCGAAATCCTCAAAAGCAATGATCCAGATCAATTAATCAATAAGCATCGCGCCGACCAGATGATTGCAGAGCTGGATCGAGTGCTCAGCAAACAGATGGATGCAATTCTGCATCAGCCGGCATTCCAGCAGCTTGAGTCATCATGGCGCAGCCTGAAACTTCTGGTCGACCGTACTGACTTCCGTGAAAACATCAAGCTTGAGCTGTTACATGTCAGCAAAGAAGAGCTGCTCGATGACTTCGAAAACGCGGCTGACATCACTTGCAGTGGCATCTACAAACACGTTTACACCGCAGGTTATGGCCAGTTTGGTGGCGAACCTGTGGCGGCCATGGTTGGCAACTACAATTTCGGCCCCTCTTCACCCGATATCAAGTTGCTCAGTTACATGGCTTCGGTCGGCGCCATGTCGCATGCGCCATTCCTCGCAGCCCCCTCCCCCGAGTTTTTCAACCTCGCAAGCTTCGAAGAGCTGCCCAACCTCAAGGAGATCAAGGACATTGTCGCCGGCCCGCGGCATGCCAAATGGCGTGCATTCCGTGACAGCGAGGATGCCCGCCACGCAGCGTTGACCGGTCCGCGCTTCATGCTCCGCTCTGCCTATCACCCTCAAGAACACTCGATCGAAAGCTTCGGCTATGAAGAGAACATCGACGGGCGACACGACAACTATTTATGGGGCAATTCCGCCTTCCTGCTGGCCAGTTGCATCAACGACAGCTTTGCCCGCTATCGCTGGTGCCCGAACATCATTGGCCCACAGTCGGGCGGTGCCGTCGAAGACCTGCCCGTGCACCTGTACCAATCCCTCGGCCAGTTGCAGGCAAAGATTCCTACCGAGGTGCTGATCTCCGACCGCAAGGAATTCGAGCTGGCCGAAGAAGGCTTCATCGCCCTGACCATGCGCAAGGACAGCGACAACGCCGCGTTCTTCTCGGCCAATTCGGTGCAGAAACCGAAGCACTTTCCCAAGACACCGGAAGGCCTGCAGGCGCAGACCAACTACAAGCTCGGCACCCAGCTGCCGTACCTGTTCATCGTCAACCGCCTGGCCCACTACATCAAGGTGCTGCAGCGCGAGCAGATCGGCAGCTGGAAAGAGCGCAAAGACCTCGAATCCGAGCTCAACAAGTGGATCAAGCAGTACGTCGCCGACCAGGAGAACCCTTCGGCCGATGTTCGCAGTCGTCGCCCGCTGCGGGCGGCCAAGGTAGAAGTCTCGGACGTGGCCGGTGACCCGGGCTGGTACCAGGTATCGCTCGCCGTGCGCCCGCACTTCAAGTACATGGGCGCCAACTTCGAGATCTCCCTGGTCGGGCGGCTCGATACGCCATGAGCAGCTTGTTTGATCGCCTGATGGCGGACCCGTCCGTCGCCCGAAACCCGACCCGCCAGGAGAACGCTTTGCACAAATTCGCCGCCATCAAGCGTCATCTGGAAACGTTGCTCAACGCCCGCCAGGGTTGCTCGCAGAGCAGCCCTGAGCTGGGCCTGAGTGACTTCAACGGGCATGACGCGAGCAGCGGCGACCTGCTGGGGCAAGTGAGCGCCGATATCCGCCACACCCTTCAGCGTTTCGAACCGCGCATCAAGGTGCGAACCCTCAAGGCAGTACCCGATTGCCATGCCCCGCTGGAGTTGCACTTCAGGCTGGACTGCCAGGTGCAGGTCAATGACCACACAGAGCAGCTGCAACTGGAGCTGCTGGTCAATGGGCACAACCGCTACACCCGCGTGAGGTGACCCATGTCTCTGAAAGATCGATTCAGCGAAGAACTGCGTCACCTGCACGAACTGGGCAACGACTTCGCCAGGGACAACCCGCAACTGGCGCGGTGGCTGGGCAAAGGCGGGAGCGACCCCGATGTCGAACGCCTGATGGAAGGCTTTGCGTTCCTCACGGCCAAGCTGCGGCTGAAACTGGAAGACGACCTGCCGGAGTTGACCCACCCCATGCTGCAGCTGCTGTGGCCCAACTACCTGCGGCCATTGCCCAGTGCCACGATCGTCCAGTTCACAGCGCGCAAGCAGTCGCTCAGCCAGTCACAGCAGATTCCCAAGGGGTCGCGGTTGTTCTCGAAACCTGTTGACAACGTGGCCTGCGAGTTTCGTACCTGCACGCCGGTAACTATTCATCCGTTCGACATCGACACGGTAGCCACAACCCAGACCCTCGACAGCGCGGTGGTGCGCATCGACCTGCAGCCTCTGGTCGAGCGGCCCCTGGATACCTTGGAATGCGCCAGTCTCGACTTCCACCTTGGCGGCGATGACCTTACCGCTCGCACGTTGTATCTGTGGATCTCTCAATACCTCAAGCACATCAGCGTCAACATCAATGGCGAAGTTCGCCGGGTGCCGGCCGATAACGTCGTCTTTTCCGGCTTCAGCCCGGACGACGCCCTGCTGCCTTATCCGCAGAACGTCTTCGATGGCTACAGGATTCTGCAGGAATACTTTCTTTTCCCACAGCGCTTTCACTTCTTCAGCGTGACCGGGCTGGCAAGGCTGTGGCCGGCACATGCCAGTCAGCAGGTGAGCATCGAGTTCCACTTCAGCCGCCAGTTACCTGCTTCGCTGCGGGTGGGCAAAGCCGATTTCAGTCTGTCTTGCACCCCGGCAGTCAACCTGTTCAAGCACAGCGCCGAACCCATCGATCTGTCCAGCGAAGCTGCCCAGGCAGAGCTCAGGCCCAAAGGCAAAGAGCAGCACGCCTACGAAGTGTTCAGCGTCGACGAGGTCATCAGCACCCGCACTACCACCGATGGCAGTATTGGCGAGCACTTGCGTACCTTTCGCCCGTTCGAATCGTTCGCCCATGAAATCGAACATCTCCAGGGGCGCACGGCGCTCTATTACCGTTACTCACTCGAGGAATCCCTGCGTGGCGATGGCGTCACGCATCGCATGGCCTTTGTGCGCGCCGATGCCAACGCCTACATCGGCGAGCTGGAAACCGCCTCTATCGAGCTGACCTGCACCAACCGCGACCTGCCGCTGGCACTGGCCATCGGTGATATCAACGTGTTCACCGAAGCCACGCCGCCCCTGGCGACCTATACCAACCTGCGCACGCCCACCCGACCCTGTCGCCCGGTGCTGGACGGCCAGTTGCAGTGGGCGCTGCTCTCCAACATGTCGCTCAACTACCTGTCGCTGCTTTCAGTCGAGCCGCTGAAGGCGGTGATCCGCGCCTATGACTTCGCCGCCTTATATGACATTCAACAGGCACGCACGACCCGCAAGCGCCTAGAAGGCATTCATGACATCCACACGCAACCCATGGACTGGCTGATCAAGGGCCAGCCCATTCGGGGCCTGCATACCCGGCTGAAGCTGGACCAGGGCGCCTTCCTCTGCGAAGGCGACCTGTACCTGTTCAGCTGCGTGCTCGCGCACTTCTTCGCCCTGTACGCCAGCCTCAATTCCTTCCACCAGCTGGAAGTGATCAACACCACCAACAACGAGCACTACACATGGCCCATCCAGACCGGCAAGCAACCGCTGATCTAGCTGACCGGCTGCTCGCCGACGCGCACCAGTACAACTTTTTCCAGTTGCTGGAGCGTCTTCACGGGCTGCACGGCGATGACCTCGAACCGCGTTGGCCCAGCGAGGCCGCCCGCCTGCGTGTACGCCTTGGCAGTGACCCACGGCTGACCTTTCCCGTGTCGGACGTGTACAAGGCCGAACGCATGCCTGGGGAACAAGAGCGCTACCGCGTGTGCACCACTTTCATGGGCCTGCATGGCACTGACTCGCCCCTGCCCAACTATTACCTGGAGCAGGTTGCCTATGAGCATGCACACGGCATCGGCGTGCGGCCGGCGTTCTTCGACTTCTTCAATCACTACGTGCTGAGCCTGCTGCACCGCATCTGGCGCAAGTACCGCTACTACATCCGCTTCCAGGCGGGTGCCACAGATGGGTTTTCACAGTACATCTTCGCCCTGCTCGGCCTGAACGACAAGCAGCTGCGCGGCGACACCCCGCTGCCCTGGAGCAGGCTGCTCAGCTTCGCCGGCGTGATCGCCAGCCGCAGCCGTTCACCCGGTACCGTCGCCGGCATCATCGCTCACTGCTTCGACCTGACGCATGTGCGGATCCGTGAGTTCGATTCGCGCTCGGTACCCACCGCCGCGAAGCAACTGGTCAGCCTGGGGCGTAGCAACGGTCAATTGGGCAGCAGCTTCATGGTCGGCAGCCGCACGTGCACACGTAGCAGCAGGTTCACCATCGTGATCAGGGAACTGGACCAGGCGCAACTGCGTGACCTGCTGCCCAGCGGCATCAACTTCGGCCGCTTGCGGGCACTGATCGATTTTTTGCTGCGTGACGGCCTGGCCTACGACCTGGAACTGCGGTTGAAGCAGAACGCGTTGTCGCTTTTCTGCCTGCACCGCAGCCAGGGCGCGTACCTGGGCTGGACCAGCTTTATCGATGACCGCCACGGCGAGATCAGCCCGGTGGTTCGATTTCGAGGACGTTCATGAGCACATTGACCTTGAGCATCATCAACATCGAACAGCTGCAGCACACCAGCAGTGCTCGGCATGAGTTCGATCGCAACGGCGGCACCATCGGTAGCAAAGGGAGCACCTGGCAAGTGGATGACCGTCAGCTGGCCATTGCCCCGATCCACTGCGAAATCCGCTGGATCGAAGGCAGTTACTGCGTCATTGACCACTGCCAGCGCACGTATCTGAACGACAGCATCGCGTGCGTGGGTGCGCATCCACCCCGGCGCCTGGGTCACGGCGATCAGCTGCGTATCGGCGCGTATCGGCTGCTGGTCCAGTGCACCGATGCCGATACGCGTTCGCTGCAAGATCTGCTCGATCCGGATAGCACGCTACTGGACCAGTGGCTAAGCGATGCGCACGCCGATGCGTGGCAACCCGAAACGCGTCCCCTACAGCCGCTCCCCGAGATCTGCTCGGCGTTCGAACCTGCGCTGGGGAATGATCCCTTGGCGGCACTGGATGCAGGGGCGGCTGCAGCGCCTACGGCGGACGACCCGCTGCAGCGCCTGCTTGCGGGAGACCGCCCATGAACCGCCAGGCGTCGTTGCTCACGCCGCTGCTGATCGCGCTGGTCGCACTGCCTGGCTGCACGTCATGGAACAGAGCCAGCCAGGTAATCAGGGACCACTCGTTGCCCATCGGCCCGCCTAGGGACCACCCCACCGAAGTCGCATTCAGCATCAACGCTAGCCCCACGATCAATGGCAACCCGAACAGCCTCGAGGTAGCACATGCATCCGAAAACGCCTTGGAGCCCAACCCCTATGCGGTCAGCCTCAGCGCCGGCGACCCCTATGCGTTGACCGAGAAAATCGGGGCCTTGTTCGAGTATCTCCAGGAGCAGTTCCCTGCGATGTCGCCCGTCGTGATGGACGAAGACCACGACCTTAATCCGCAACACTCGCCGCTTGAGGAAAGCACGCCAGGCAGCTACGGCGACCCGACGGTAGTCCTTGCACTCCCGCCCACTGCCACCGCGCCCCCTGGGCCAATCGCCACGCCGATCGCCATCAAGATCCTGCAGCTGAGCGACGACTCGCTGCTGCGCAACAGCGTGTATCAGTTGTTGCACAAAGACCCGGCCAAAGCGCTGCGCAGCAGCTACGTCCGTGATGACGACTACCTGCTGCGCCCCGGCCAGTTCAAGTTCATCCCCTTCGTGCCCATCGAGCCCGAGACCCGGTTCATCGCGGTGATTGGCGATTATACGAACCAGGAAAACGCCACTTGGCAGCAAGTGCTGCGCATCCCCCCGCGTGGCCACCAGATCGTCCTGTCGGTACGGGTCAACGACACCCAGATTCTGCTCAAGGAAGAGGACTAATGCTGCCTCTAGCCCTGCCCTTTTCGCTGACTCTCGATGACAAGGATCGCCCATGAGCTCCCGCAACCCCGTCCTGTGGCCTGAGGGCCTGTTCGTCAAGCCGCAACATTTCCAGCAAGCCGCCCGGGCCAGCGAAGCTGCCTTGCAGCAACGCTTCGCCAGCCTGAATGCAGCGTTCTACGGCTTCAGCGAACTGCAGCTGAACGACGAGTACCTGAGCCTGGGCAAGATCGCCATTACCCGCGCCCGAGGCATCATGCCCGATGGCACGGTGTTCGACATTCCCGCAGATCTGCCACCGCCGCCACCGCTGGAAATCATTGATGACGGTGCGACTGACAGCGAGGTATTCCTGTGCCTGCCACTGCGCACCGAAGGTGGCCGCGAGGTGAGCTGGCCCGACAGCGCGGCCAACGTTCGCTACAACGCCCAGGCCCATGAGATCAAGGACACCCACAGTGCCGACGGCGACCTGGTGCAGGTCGACTTGGCCGTGCCCAACCTGCAACTCAAGCGCAAGGCCGATGACAGCAGTGCCTACACCCGCCTGGCAGTGGCACGTATTCTTGAGCGCCGTCCCGATGGCAGCCTGCAGCTGGACGAAGCGTTCTATCCCACAAGCGTTTCGGTACGCGCAGTACCAGCCCTGCAACGCTCCCTCGAAGAAATCACCAACACCCTGCGCGAACGCGCGCGCAACCTGGCCGCCCGCATTGGCGCATCCGGCCAATCGGGCATTGCCGACATCCGCGACTTCAACCTGCTGCAAGCCATGAACCGCTGGTGGCCGTGCTTCCAGCACCTGGCCAGGCAAGGCCAGACGCACCCCGAACAACTGTACCTCTGCATGAGCCAGGCCTGTGGCGAACTGGTGACCTTCACCGACGAAGGCAGGTTGCCGCAGGAATACCCCGCCTATCAGCACACGGCGCTGCGCACATCGTTCAAGCCGCTGCAAGACACCCTGCGTCGTGCGCTGGGCACGGTGTTGCAACCGCGCGCCGTATCCCTGCCCCTGGCAACCCAGGACTACGGGGTGATGACAACAACGCTGGAAGACCGCCGCCTGATCGACGAAGCCGACTTCATCGTCGCCGTGCGCGCCGACCTGCCGCCGACGACGTTGCGCAAGCTGTTCGTGCAGAAAGCCAAGGTAACTTCACTGGAAGGCTTGAATGATCGCGTTCACAAGCAGTTACCCGGAATTCCGTTGCGGCAGTTGCCAGTAGCGCCTCGCGAACTGCCCTTCCATGCAGGGTTCAGCTACTTCGAACTGGACCGCCGCGACCCGGCCTGGGGCTGCATGAAGACGGCAAATGGCTTCGGGATACACATCGCCGGGGAGTTCCCGGGGCTTGAGATGCAGTTCTGGGCAATCAGGAGTGAATGAAATGGATAAAACTGACAACACGCACAACGGCACCAGCAAAGCTGAGGGTGCGCGGCTGCCCGATACGCTGCATAAATCGGAGCCTGGCCCCACAGCCGCTGCTGGCGCTTGCGAGGCCCCGACGCAGGAGCCCAAGCCGGAGCCCGGCCATGAAGGTTATGCCGCTGATCCCGAGTTCCAGCTGCGTGGCGGCTACGACAACCTGATGCTGGACGCCGCATCCCCCCTGTTCGGCTTGGTCATGCGCCTGCGCACCCTGGATGAATTACCCAACATCAAGGACGTGCACCGGCAGGTACGCAACCAGATCGACAACATCAGGGAAGAAATGCGCCAGCACGGCTACGAGCACACTCAGCTGCTGGCCTACTCCTACGGTCTGTGCCTTTACATCGATGAAGCGGTCATGGAAACACCCTGGGGCCAGACCAGCTGCTGGAGCCAGGAGCCACTGCTGAGCATCTTCCACGACGAAACCTGGGGTGGCGAAAAGATCTTCACCGTGCTCTCGCGCCTGATGCAGGAACCCGAGCGCTACCAGGACGTGCTGGAGTTCATGTATTTCGCGCTGTGCCTGGGCTTGAAGGGCAAGTACGCCATCGCGCCGAAAGGCGAAGAGTCGCTGAACGGCCTCATTCACCAGCTTCACGGGATCATCCGCGAACTGCGCGGCCCCGTGCCGGAATCGGTCGGCGATCCCTACACCAACGTGGCCCCGCGCAATTTTCGCATGAACCGGCAATGGCCCTGGTGGAGCCCGTTGGTGATTTCTGCAGTCGCCATGGCCGTGGCCTACAGCATCTACAGCTACCGCCTGCACCTGATAACAACCGAGGTGCTGGAGTCACTCAACGGCATCTTGCAGCAATAGCGCGTCGAACAGCGACGCAACCGAATCCAACGAATTGACGAGGTACCTGCCTCGTTGACAAGCCCATCGTTTCCGATGGCCACGCCGCTCGTGCTGGCGTGTTGTATCCACATGGACGCAGGAGAAACTGCCATGCCAACACCCGCTTACATCAAGATCGAAGGCCAGACCCAAGGAAATATCACCGCAGGCGCCTTCACCTCTGACTCGGTCGGCAACGTGTTCGTCGAGGGCCATGAAGACGAGATCCTGGTGCAGGAAATCAAGCACCAGGTGACTACCCCAACCGACCCGCAGAGTGGCCAACCGGCGGGCCAGCGGGTGCACAAACCGTTCATTTTCACCAGTGCCCTGAACAAAGCCACACCGCTCATGTACCAGGCCTTGGCCAGCGGCGAAATGTTGCCGACGGTAGAGGTCAGCTGGTATCGCACCTCAGTGGAGGGCAAGCAGGAACACTTCTTCACCACCAAGCTGGAGGACGCCACCATCGTCGATATCCACACCACCCTGCCGCATGCGCAGGACAAGGAAAACGCTGATTTCACACAATTGATCGAAGTGTCCATGTCCTACCGCAAGATCTCCTGGGCTCATGTGGTTGCAGGCACCGAAGGCTCGGACGACTGGCGCAAACCGATCGCCTGACCCCACTGAATTGCCCCAGGCAAGCCTCGCGCTGCCTGGGCTTTCAACTCTTCGGACGGCGGACAAGGATCTTTTATGCCTAGCCAATCTGATTTGCGCTACAGATTCGAGCCACTGGTGGGCGACGTTGAGTTCGAAGTGGTGTCGTTTGAACTCAGGGAAGCGATCAGCGCACCCTTTACTTTGGAACTGGAGCTGGTCAGCTTCGAGCCCGATATCGACTTCGGCCAAGTGCTGGACAAACCGGTGGTACTCACCATCCTGGATGAAGAAGGGCCGGTGCGTTACGTGAACGGCCTGGTGAGCAGCTTCAGCCAGGGCGAAAGCGGCTTTTACCGCACCTACTATCACGCGCTGGTCGAACCCATTCTGGCCCGCGCCGGCCTGCGTTCGAACTGGCGCATCTTCCAACAAAAAACCGTGCCGCAGATTCTTGAGTTGATGCTCAAACGCCAGGGCATCGATCAGTACGAACTGCACGCGGTCGATAACCATCAAGTGCGCGAGTTCTGCGTCCAGGCCGGTGAAACCGACCTTGCCTTTATCGCCCGCCTCGCTGCAGAAGAAGGCTTTGTCTACCGCTTCGAGCATAGTGAAAAGCTGCACAAACTGATCATCACGGATCGCGTGCAGTCGCTTGGCCTGATCAGCCACGGCGCGCTCAAGCGCGAGGATGAAGACGAAGGATTTTTTGAAGACGGGGAAGTGATTGACCCCAATACCGTGCTGTATCAGTCCAACAGTGGCGGCGATCAGGCCAGGCCCTGCCTGCGGCGCTTGCGCTATAGCGAGCAGGTGCGGACAGCGCGGCAGGTCCAGCGCGATTACACCTTCACCCATCCTGCCTATCGCCAGGAACACCGCGCGTCTGGCCCCTTTCTGGAGCATCAGTCCAGCGAATATGAGCGCTTCGATTATCCCGGCCGCTACAAGCGCGATGCGGTGGGCAAACCGTTCACTGAAAACCGCATCACCGCCTTGCGTCATGATGCACGCATTGCCGAAGTTCAGGGGGATGACGCACGGCTACAACCCGGGCTGAGCTTCACGCTGACCGGTCACCCTCGCGATGACCTCAATGCCCACTGGCGAGTGAACAGTGTCGTTCACAAGGGCCGCCAGTTCACCAGCCTGCAGGAAGAGGCTGCCAGCGTCGACCAAAGCACGCGCTATGAGCAAACCGCAGTGCTGGTGCCAGGTCGCACCGAATGGCGCCCTGCCCCTTTGCAGAAACCTCGCGTGGACGGCCCGCACATGGCCACCGTGGTCGGCCCGCCCGGTGAGGAGATCTATTGCGACGAGTGGGGCCGGGTCAAGGTCAGCTTCCCCTGGGACCGCGAGAGCAGGAGCAACGAGTTCAGCTCTTGCTGGGTGCGGGTATCGCAAGGCTGGGCCGGAGGCAGTTGGGGCGCGATGGCCATCCCGCGTATCGGCCAGGACGTGATCATCCAATACGTCAATGGCGACCCAGACCAGCCGATGATCACCGGGCGTACCTATTGCGGTGATCAGCTACCGCCCTATGACCTGCCCCGACACAAGACGCGTATGACCATCAAAAGCCAGACCCACAAGGGAAATGGCTTCAACGAACTGCGTTTTGAAGATGAACTGGGGCAGGAAGAGGTGTTCATCCACGCACAGAAAGACCAGAACATCGTGGTCAGGCACGATGAGTCCACGCAGGTCGGTAATGACCGCACCGAACAGGTCGATAACGACGAATCGATTCAGATCGGCCATGACCGCACTGAAACGGTCGGCAATGATGAGCGCGTCAGCATCGGACAGGACGCTGCTCTGGATGTCGGCCGTAACCAGACCATCAAGATTGCCAAGGACCGTGTGGAAACCATCGGCAATCACCGCCACGACAAGATTGCCGCCAATCATCACAGCAGCATCGGCGGCAACCTCGAACAGCAGGTCGAAGGGCATGCCGAGCTCGAAGCCCGAGGAGAAATCCGCAGGCGCACCCGCCGCTACGAGCTACGCACAGCGCAAGCCGTGATCATTCAGGGCCCTGGGGGTTCCATCCAGATCGATGGGACAGGCATCACCCTGGAGGGCCCGACAATCCGCATAAACGGCCAGTTGCTCAAATCGGCAGACGGGGCAACCAACCCCTTTTCCATCAGCAGCGCACCGGTCACGGGAAAACCCCTTGAACGTGGATGCGGGCGCCGCCCCGATGGCACCTGCGGGCTGCCCGACTGCCGCTGCATCAGAGGGCCGGGCCAATGAACACCACCACTTCGAACGCACCGCCTGGCGAGCAGTTCGGACAAGGCGCTCGCTTTCTGGTGCTCATGACCAGCGTGCTCGAATACTGGGCCTACCGACCCATCCCTCAGGAAGGTGAACTGGTCCCGGCCTATGCCCCCTCGGTGCTTGAGCTCATCAATGACGTAAACCGAAATACCCAGCATGAATGGCTGTGGAGGCGCAGCATTCTGGACGAGCAGCATGATTTTGGGCCGTTGCTGGTAGACGTGACGGAAGCGCCTGATCTGCTTGTCCATGCTATATCGACCTGGATGCCGATTGGCGGCGCCATTGCCCTGGATGCGCAGATTGGCCTCACCGCGTTGGCAGCTCACTTCACCAGCCTTGTTCAAATCACCCTTCCCGATCAGGGATCTGCGACCTTTCACTTCAAACCGGACCATCTCGAAGCCTGGCTGAATGCACTGGATGACGACCATCTGGCCACTTGGCTTGGGCCAGTGACTTCACTGGCCTGGCGAGCCAACTGGGGGCCGGCTCACGCGTGGAAAACCCTTGAGCGCAGCCCGACCACCGGCCGCTCCTTCGCGGACACCCCCATGCGCCTTCGCCAGTTGGAAATCGAGCGATTGCAAGCAGGCATGCACGAGCACTTCGTTCTGTCTTTGGCGCATGAGGTGTTAGCGCTGCAACACCCTTCCACCCATATATTGGCCGACATTCGGCGCTGGATTGAAACCCTGCTGCCACAACTGAAGGCCCTCAACTTCCGCGATGAGGAAGTCGCTGGGCAGTTCATCAGGCTGATGGCTAGGCACATGTGGCTCATGGGCAATGATCAAGCCGGGAAGATCTACACCAACCTCGATGAGTCCCCACAGAGCCGCCTTCGCGAACTGCAAGCCTTGATAGAAAGCAAGGAGCCCGTCCATGAATGACGCCAGTGTCAGCAGTGCCACCTCCGGCCCTGCCTGCAGTGCGCGCGTGCCGATCCTGCCGGTGCGCTATGCCATCGTGCCGCGTACGGGCGCTACCCCTGCCTGCCGCTACGCCGACGCAGGCTTCAACCTGGAACAAGGCTTTACCCCCCTGCAGCACTCCGCCTACACCCTGCGTGCCCTGCGCCCTGGCTACATCTACGTGTTCATGCAAGGCCCCCAGGGCGAAAAGCTGGTCATTCATGAATACGACGGCGAAGGCCACTACAAGGAACTGCACTACCGGGGCCTGGAGGCCTATCACCTGCGTCATCGCTACCAGGCCAGCCGGACCGTGGGCTGGGTGTGGGCCGATACCTGCCCGGACACCGCCAAGGAAGTGTGGATCGGCTACAGCCCGCATTTGTGGACCAACGCCACGACCGCGCGCATCACCGGTTCAGCCGCCTTGCGCAAACGGCATATGCGCCAGCTGGACATGGCCGAGCTGGTGGCCGGCAACCAGTCACCGTCCAACCAGCCCCATGTGTTGCCGGTCAGCGCCCTGCAAACCTGGGTCGAAGACTTCAAGCCGGCCAGCCGGCGCATGCCACTGACCTGGAGTAGCCATCCGTTCACCGACACGCTGCCCATCGGCAACCTCACCGCCATGGCGCGGCACTACCCGAGTACCCAGCCGAAAGTCCCGGTGGTGGTGGCCCTCGCCGATGCCGAAGGCATGGCCCTGGACCTGGGCCTGTCGGTGTCGGCCTACCAGCATCAACTGCGTGACCTGATGCCCGCCGAGCAGCTGGAACACACCCGACCTGCGCAAGGCCCCGAGCATGAACGGGTGCCGGCGTGCTACCGGCTGGATGCCGAACAGCTGAGCCGACAAAGCCGCGATTTCCACCATCGCAACCTGGTGGGCATGCTGCTGAACAAGACGCTGGAAAGCCTGTACCCGGCCGATGCACCGTCACCGGAGCTGGCCGCCTTCAGGATCAACACGGAACGCCGCGGCCCCGCCGCTGCTCCGGCAGCGGCACGCTTCGAGGCCCTCACTCACCAGGACTACTCCCCCGGCGGCGCCCGCCTGGCACAGCGCATTGATACCGCCAAATACCTGCGCTTTCTCGCTGAACGCGATGCGCTGGAAGAGCGGCTTGCAAGCCTGCGCAACCTGGCCTTGCAAGCCAGCAACGATCACGACGTCTGGCTGGCCACGGCGGAGGCCGCTGCTGTCGATAATCCCTACAGCCTTGCTGCGGCGCTGGCCTGCTACGACCGTGACGAACGCCTCTCCGCCCGCGGCCTGGAAATATCCCTGGCGCTGATAATCAATCCAATGGGTCAGCCAACACCCGGTACCGAAGACCAGGATCGACGCTTCAAACGCCTGGAACAGTGGCTGGATCAGCACGACAGCCCGCTGTACACAGCCCTGGCACCGTTCAACCCGTTCAAGGACAAGGCCGACTCGATCGGCAGTCTGTTCGGCGCCAGCGACAATGTGGTCGAGGGCCTGGCCGGTCGTTTCCCGGCCATGGCCGACATCACCGACCTCACCGCCCAGTCGGTCAATGCCGTGGTGCTCAAGCGCTTGCGTGGAAAGACAAGGTGGGATGCCAGTCATGGCCTGCGTCAGCAAGTGCTGCTGGCAGCACGTGAAGGCAATGCCGAGAAAGCGCTGGGGCTGCTGGCAGCCCGGTATCGGATCACCGAGCAGGCAATTCGGGAAAATCCGTTCAGCCAGGAGGTAGAGAAATACCTCAAGAACGGGATGGCGCAAGTTGAAGAAATGAAGCAACTGCGTATCTCGGGAAGCCGAACGGTGTCAATTGAACTGACCACTACCGCGCGGGTGAAGCCTAACTTTGTCGGGTTGCTTGTTTCTGGCGGCGGAGGCGGTTTGAACGCGGGGATGCTGTGGTTCAACGTGCTGTCGCTGAAGACGGCCTATAACAGCCTGCAGAAGAGCGATGCCCCGGAATACGCGATGGGGTTTGCTTCATCCATTTTTGGCGTGATCGGTGCGGCAGCGGCGACGTTGGTCAGCACACGGGCCACGCAAAAGGCCGTCATGCTGAGGCTGAGTTCAACAGCCCCGGGGATGGCTTTTGGCAACGGCGTTATCAGTTTTTGAGCAGTAATCTGTTTGCGCGTTTGGCGGGGTATCCCGCAATAGCGTTTAGCTTGTTTTCTGATGGTTCCAAAGCATGGCGTCAGAATGCAAACGGCAATCAAGCGGCGGCCGCATACACAATGACTGGTGGATTAACCATGGCATTGGGTTCTGCTGTCGTCCTTGAGGCAGGACTTGCAGTCGCGGGCGCTACATCGATTGTGCCCTTTGCCGGATGGGCTGCAGTTGCGGTTGTCCTCGTAGGGGTGGGCATCATTGCAGGAGGTCTCTACCTTCATGCCAAAGCTCACGAGCACCTTCACAGTTCAATTGAGCTTTGGGCAGCCCGCAGCATCTTCGGCAATCGCATCAATGATGGAGAAACCCGCGCTGAAATTACGCTGGACTATGAGAAGAAACTTCCCGCCTTTACTTCGCTGCACGCAGAAATCAAAGCTTGGCACAATGAGCATTATGGGCCAAAAGTGCTATCAGCCGAGCAAGCTCGATCACTCGGTGTAAAGAGCATCGATAGCAGATGGCGTGAGAACAATCACTGGGCGCCACCAGACTGGACTGCCATCACACGCAACGAAGTAGCCACGACTCAACCAACCGCTGAGTTCGTAGTGCTTCTGCCAAGCTTCGTGCTAGGGGTAAGCGAATGGGCTGGAAGTTTGGCCGCCTTTCGTAGCGACCAAGGTATGGACGTGTTCCCCATCACGCCTACCGGGCACATCACAGGCGCCGGGTTGGTTTTGCATTTCAAAAACACGCTAACCCACCATAAATCTATATCTCTGCGGCTAGTCTACTTATCTAATCAGGGGTTAGATGGCGACAGTGAGACCCACTCAAACTTCCTTCTCGAGCGCTGATCATGGCGACCATCTGGATATTCAACACAACATCAGCCTCAGGGCATAAACCCGCCATTGGCGGGCAGCTAGCTAGCTTATCCGAAACCACTTTATGCCTGCGTAATCCTTGGGTCACAGACTCTGTCTTCATGGGCAAGCTGTACTGCGCGATGATTATCGCTTTGATGATCGGCTTTTTTCCATTCCTGCTGTCCAACGAAGCCTGGGCCCCCTATACCTTCAACCCTATCTTGATCATCGGAACAGCGTGCGGGCCTTTGATCTTTCTTCCATTCCTGATTTATCGAATATATTTCATAAAAGGCTTATCCAGCTTCTGCCTCAACCGCTCAACCCAAAAAATTTACTATCAACGCTTAAGCAAGTTAATTGTCTTCGACTGGAACAATACCGGCGGAGGCGTTTTCAAACGCACCGAATATGGTGGCTCGTCGTTCAGCACCAGTTACGCCCTTGCCTTCGCCCCTCGCCGAGAGGACGGCACTCTCCATCAGAAAGACTGCCTCTGGATCGACAGCAACGAACCCACAGAACCCGGGGTCAGGCACGTCGCCGAAGTCTGGGAATACCTACGCCATTTCATGGACCACGGCCCGGACAAACTTCCCCCGCCAAGTGAACCCAACTGGTGGCACAAGCCGCTTCACGCCATCTGTCTGACCCCGGCAGAAGCCTGGCGCCACTATGCCCCATGGCGAACCGGCGAGCCGGGAGAAATGCAGGGCAAAAAGAACTGGCAATTGCCATTCTGGGCGGTGCTGTTCCCCTACAACCTCACGCTTGCCATCTGCTGGTACGGCCTCTGCCGGCTCTTCAACATCCGGGCCGCCGCACCACCCCAGGCGGCCTTCGAAGAAGCACCGGTCATTCAACCAGGTAAAAGGAAGCGCAAATGAAACCCATCGTACTTGTAGGCCATCGTCATGAGTGCCCGATCCATGGGGTGGGCATCGTGGAAACCGGGGCAAGCGCCGCGTTCGTGGATGGCAAGGCCATCGCACGGGTCGGCGACCGCATCAGTTGCGGCGCCGTCATCGAAACCGGCGCTGCCTGCACGATCATCGAAGGCCAACCGGCCGCCAGGGAGGGAGATACTACCAGCCATGGAGGCGTGCTGGTCGAGGGAGACCCGGGTTGGCTGATTAACTAACCGCAACCACCAACTAAGCCGTGCATTCTCATGCCTGCCTGTCAACGACCGGGGCCGTCCTGCGGCCTCTTATCGCCAGCCGCTTCTTTCAGGAACGCCCCATGGAACCACGCCATGTTCTATCAAGTACTCTCGTGTAGGAACAAACTTACAGATATCTCTCGGCATTAAACAAACCATTCGCCGACACACCCACTAACATCTTCAAAAATAACTTCTCAAATTATTTCACTGCTTGCATTACGGCTTTGCAGCCACTAACACTATCTCCATCAACCGCTGGAGATGAACCATGTCCCGCCTTGCCGAATTCCGCGCCCTGGAGCGCCTGCTCGCTGCTAAAAAATCCGAACTTTCCTTCATCAAGGTCAATCCCCATTTCAAACGCGAATTCGAATTCGAATGCAAACTCCACGACTTGCTTGCCGAATACCAGTTCAACCTGTCGAATGTCGTGGCCATCCTCGAGAGCCAGAGCCGGCAGGAATACGACGATAGTTATCAGCATTGGTCTCGTCTCGCACCATCCCCGCGTTACCGCGCGCGGCAAAGCAAGTACTACAAGAACCCGTACACGGGCGAGGTGGTGGAAGCGAAAAGCACTTTGCACAAGACAGTGCGATCGTGGATCGAGCAATACGGCCGCGCCGAGGTCGAGCGCTGGGCTACTGCCTGGGCCTGAATGCACGCTGGCATGACGTCCATAACCCGCACTTCCCCCCTCCCGCACGACTTGCGCCATCCTGTATCCAGCGCCAGTCCCGACTACCTTCATCAATTGACCGGCCCCTGCCCCACACGCAGGCAACGCAACCGTTCGATAACCGAACAGTAGCCCGTCTCTCGAATTGACGCTGCCGGCATCACTGCTCACCATGCACCGGCCTTGCGTGCCCTCTGCCCGGTAACTGGTCACGTACCCGTAGCACCGCAGCTGACTACAATTTCAAGAAACGAGCAGTCTATGAACCATTCCAAGATCACCCCCGCCGCCACCCGGATGCCTCAGGGTTCGATCGGCGACAAGCTTCGCGGCGCCTTCGGCGTCGGCAAGACCCGCTGGGGCATGCTTGCCCTGGTGTTCTTCGCCACCACCCTGAACTACATCGACCGCGCCGCACTCGGCATCATGCAGCCGGTGCTGGCCAAGGAAATGAGCTGGACGGCGATGGACTACGCCAACATCAATTTCTGGTTCCAGGTCGGCTATGCGATCGGCTTCCTGCTGCAGGGCCGTTTGATCGACAAGGTCGGAGTAAAGCGCGCGTTCTTCTTTGCCGTGCTGCTATGGAGCCTGGCCACCGGGGCCCACGGCCTGGCCACCTCGGCGGCCGGTTTCATGGTTTGCCGTTTCATTCTTGGTCTGACCGAGGCCGCCAACTACCCGGCCTGCGTGAAGACCGTACGCCTGTGGTTCCCGGCGGGTGAGCGGGCGATTGCCACCGGCCTGTTCAATGCGGGTACCAACGTCGGCGCCATGGTCACCCCGGCGCTGCTGCCGGTGATCCTGGCGGTGTGGGGCTGGCAGGCCGCGTTTATCGCCATGGGCAGCCTGGGCCTGGTGTGGGTGGTGCTGTGGCTGCTGAAGTACTACAACCCTGAAGACCACCCCAGCGTGCGCCAAAGCGAGGTCGAGTACATCCAGCAGGATGACGAGCCCGAGCCCACTCGCGTGCCATTCAGCCGCATCTTGCGCTTGCGTGGCACCTGGGCGTTCGCAGTGGCCTATGCGATTACTGCGCCGGTGTTCTGGTTCTACCTGTACTGGCTGCCGCCGTTCCTCAACCAGCAATACAGCCTGGGCATCGACGTGACCCAGATGGGCATCCCGCTGATCATCATCTGGCTGACTGCAGACTTTGGCAGCATCGGTGGCGGCATCCTGTCGTCCTGGCTGATCGGACGCGGCGTGCGCGCAACCACTGCGCGGTTGGTGTCGATGCTGATCTTTGCCTGCACCATGCTCAGCGTCACCTTCGCGGCAAACGCCAGCGGCCTGTGGGTCGCAGTGGCGGCCATCTCGCTGGCGGTGGGTGCGCACCAGGCGTGGACGGCGAACATCTGGAGCCTGGTGATGGACTACACACCCAAGCACCTGGTGAGCACAGTGTTCGGCTTCGGCAGCATGTGCGCGGCGATTGGCGGCATGTTCATGACGCAGATTGTCGGTAGCGTGCTGACTGCTACCCACAACAACTATGCCGTGTTGTTCACCATGATTCCGGCCATGTACTTCCTGGCGTTGGTGTGGATGTACTTCATGGCGCCGCGCAAGATCGAGAGCGCCTGAGGACGTTAGCCATTTACCTCTACGGGGCCCTTGCGGGCCCTTTTTTTGCCTGGGTGACCGGACCTGCTGAATGCGCCGGGGTGATCGCCGGCAGGCCAGCCCATGGGGATCGCGTCAGGGCTGACAAGGGCCTGCCGCAAGGCCTGCAGCAACCGTTAGCCTTGATGCGATCCCCGTAGCTTCCCCCGCGCAGAGGCCACCTCAGGCAACCGATCAATCAGCGCTGCAACGTGGCCATGTCGATCACGAATCGATACTTCACATCCCCGGCAATCATCCGCTCATACGCCTGGTTGATATTGCGGATATCCAGCATCTCAATATCACAGCGAATGTCATGCTCGGCACAGAAATCCAGCACCTCCTGGGTTTCAGCGACCCCACCGATCAACGACCCTGCCAGCACCCGGCGCTTCATCACCAGGTTGGCAGCATGCACCGCCGGGTCGATCGGTTCGATCAGGCCGACCAGGATGTGCACGCCATCGAACTTCAGCGTTTCAAGGTACGGGTTGAGGTCGTGCTGCACCGGAATGGTATCGAGCAGGAAATCGAAACGGCCGGCAGCGGCGCGCATCTGTTCAGCATCGGTGGACACGATCACGTGGTCGGCGCCTTGTCGGCGGGCTTCCTCGGCCTTGGCCTGGGAGCGGGTGAACAAGGTCACTTCGGCGCCCAGGGCCTTGGCCAGCTTGATGCCCATGTGGCCCAGACCACCCATGCCGAGGATGCCGATCTTGTGGCCCGGGCCGACGCCATGATGCTTGAGCGGCGAATAGGTGGTGATGCCGGCGCACAGGATCGGCGCGGCGCTGGGCAGGTCCATGCCGGCCGGGATACGCAGCACAAAGTGCTCACTGACCACGATGCTGCTGGAGTAACCGCCCATGGTGTTGCTGCCGTCGACGCGGTCGGGGGTGGCATAGGTCATGGTCGGGCCTTCCAGGCAGTACTGCTCCAGATCCTTGGCGCAGGCCTCGCAGTGGCGGCAGGAGTCGACCATGCAGCCGACGCCAACCAGGTCGCCGACCTTGTGCGCCGTCACCTGGCCACCCACCGCAGTGACGCGGCCGATGATCTCGTGGCCAGGCATCAGCGGGTACACGGCGATGCCCCATTCGTTGCGCGCCTGGTGGATGTCGGAGTGGCACACGCCGCAGTACAGGATCTCGATCGCGACGTCGTCCGGGCGCGGGCTGCGGCGCTCGAAGGTCATGGGGGCCAGGGGGCTGGTGGGGGTTTGGGCGGCGTAACCAATGGCAGTGTACATGCAGGGCCTCGCAGTGAAGTGAAACGATTCAGGCGGCGCATTCTGCGCGTGGTTTACCGCCGCGCCCACGGCTGATCCTCCGGCATGCATGCCTGATTCTCCGAAGATGCCATAGGACACCTGGCGCTCTGCCTCCAATCTGCGATGATCAGGCTGTCTGATTCTCTGCCTTGGTTCACTATGCAACTGACCCGCCACGTCGATGCCAATGCGCCGCTCTGCGAACTGATTCGCAGCCTCGCCACCCGCCCGGGTTTCGTGTCCACGCATTTGCCCCAGGTGCAGGTACTCAGCTGGGACCACTATGTGGCCAGCAGCCCGCAGATCTATGAGCCCAGCCTGATGATCCTGGCGCAGGGCAGCAAGCTGGCCCGCCTCGGCCCACGCACCCTGGAATACGGCGCGGGGCACTACCTGGTGCAGGCATTGTCGGTGCCGTTCATGTGTGAAACCTTCGCCACCCGCGAAGCGCCGTTGCTGGGGGTGGCGGTGGACATCGACCGTGCCGTGCTCGGTGAACTGGTGCAGCGCATGGACCTGGCGCCGGACGTTGCGGTGCAGGCGCAAACACCGCAATCGATGACCTCGGCGGCGCTGGACGCACCCATGCGCGAAAGCGTGGAGCGCTTGCTGCGCTGCCTGCAGGACCCGCTGGACGCCAAAGTGCTAGGCGCGTCGCGGGTCCGCGAGGTGCTGTACACCGCCCTGCGCGGCCCGCAAGCCGGCGTGTTGCGGGCACTGGTGGAGCAACAGGGGCACTTCGCCCGCATCGGCGCCGCCCTCGCTCACCTGCGCGAGCACTACACCGAACCGCTGAGCGTGGAGGCGCTGGCGGCACGCGCCAACATGAGTGTTTCCACGTTCCACGAGCATTTCAAACGTTGCACCGACATGGCGCCGATGCAGTACCTCAAGCGCCTGCGGTTGCTGAAGGCGCAGCAGATGCTGATCGGCGAAGGCCTTGGGGTGGCGCAGGCGGCACACCGGGTGGGCTACCAGAGCACGTCGCAGTTCAGCCGCGAGTACAAGCGCCAGTTCGAGCGCAGCCCGGGGGACGAGTTGCCCTACCAGAGTTTGCCGGTTTGAGGCGACAGGGCTGCAAGGCAGCGTGAAATTGTAGCGTCAAAGAGCTACCCGACCGTTCATCCGGGTGGTAGATTCGCCGCCATGAAAACCACCCGGCACACTCGCACGCTGACTGCCTGGACGCTCTATGCCAGCGTCCTGTTCAGCCTGTTGCTGTGCGGCCTGCATCATGGCCAGATGGGCGGCCTGCGCCTGGCTGGCCTGGAAGGCGGTTTCTGCTCGGTCAACAGCGAACACGGCGTGGCCATCGACCTCGATGGCGCCGGCGGTGACCAGCACATGGCCCAGCTCGACTGCCCGGTGTGCTCCTCATTTGGCCTGGCCGTGCCGCTCGGCAGCAGCGGCTGGTCGCTCACCCCGGCGCAAGCCGTTGCCAACTCGCCCATCGTCGTGCGCAGCTGGGCGCAGCCGCCCCCGCGCTACCTACGCCCCGCGCTCAATCCTCGCGCCTCCCCCACAGCCATCCCCGCAGCCATACTTCATCTCGCCTGACCTCAGCCGGGCGCGCCTGCCTGCGCGCTCGCGGTCAGCCATGACCTTTGCGTGGAAGACACATCAACATGCTTCGCCATTCCTCCCTGGTGCTCCTGATGGGCACCTGCAGCTTTGCCTGGGCCGACGGCGCCGCCGTGGAACTGGGCGCCACCACCATCGACGGTGAGCGCGACCCCGCCAGCGGCGTACAACTGGACGAGCCGATCCGCACGGGCTCACGCCTGGGCCTGACCGCGCGGGAAACGCCCGCCTCGGTCAGTGTCTCGGACCGCCGCCTGATCGAAGAACGCGGCGCCAAGGACAGCCAGGACGTGATCAACGCCATGACCGGCGTCAACGCCTCGGCAAACCCCGGCTTTGGCGGTTTCGTCGCCTACCGCGGCTTCACCCAGAATCAGGTCACCCAGTTGTACAACGGCATCAACCTGGGCTACAGCAGTGCCACCCGACCGATAGATGCCTGGGTGCTCGACCGGGTCGAGCTGATCGGCGGCCCCTCCTCGTTCCTGCATGGCGCCGGTGCGGTGGGCGGCTCGATCAACTACATCAGCAAGCTGGCCAGCCGCGACCAGCAAATCGTCGACGGCCGTATCCGCTACGGCAGTTTCGACGACAGCGAAGTGGCGTTCGGCATCAACCAGGCACTGGCCAGCAACCCGGCCGACGCCCGGAACTTCGCCCGCCTGGACTTTAGCCGCGGGCATGGCAACGGCTACGTCGACCGCAACGAGCGGCACAGCGACAGCCTGGCGTTCTCGCTGCTCAGCGATCTGGCGCCCAACCTCACCCACACCCTGGCGCTGGAGTATCAGGAAGACCGCGAAGACAGCCCCTACTGGGGCTCGCCGATCCTCCCCGGGCGCAGCACGATGAAAATCGACAACAGCCGCCGCTTCGAAAACTACAACGTCGCCGACGGCCGCTACGAGCAGCGGGTGCGCTGGCTGCGCTCGATCCTCGATTACCAGGTCAGCGACAGCACCAGCGTGCAGAACACCCTGTACCACTACAACGCCCAGCGCGATTACCGCAACCTCGAACGCTACGCCTATACACCCGACGGCAAAGTGCAGCGCAGCAGCCCCTACCTGCAAAGCCACCAGCAGAACCTGCTGGGCGACCGCCTCGAAGTGCGCCACGACAACCAGCTGCTTGGCCTGGCCAGCCAGTGGTCGCTGGGGCTGGAATACTCGCGCATGCGCCAGACCCTCTACCCCACTTCCAGCAGCTGGAGCGATGTGGTGGATGCCGAGCACTTCGACCCCGGCAGCTTCGATGACATACCCGGGGTCAATGCCGGCCTGACCAAGCAACGCCGCCACGAGGTAACCAACCGCGCGGTGTTTGCCGAAAACCGCCTGCAGCTCACCGAGCGCCTGGCCCTGCTGACCGCCCTGCGCTACGACTACCTGGACATGCAGGTAACCAACTACGGTGCGGTCACGCCAACCTCGCCGGCGTATTTCGAGCGCCGCTGGGAACCGCTGTCCGGGCGCATCGGCCTGACCTATGCGTTGACCGCCAACGCCAGCCTTTATGCGCAGTACAGCAGTTCGGCCGACTTGCCTGCCGGTTCGCTGGCGGCAGCGACCTATTCCAACGTGGGGTTGTTCGACCTGTCCAAAGGCGAGCAGTGGGAGGTGGGCAGCAAGTTCGATTTCCTCGATGGGCGCGGCGCGGCCACGCTGGCGCTGTACCAGATCGTGCGCAAGGACTTTGCCGTACGCGACTCGAACGACGCCAACCTCACGGTCCAGGCCGGACAGCAGACCTCGCGGGGCGTGGAGTTGTCCGGGCGCCTGCAGGTAACGCCGAGACTGCTGGCCGAGGCCAACTATGCCTATGTCGATGCGCAATACGATGAGTTCAACGAGGCGGTCAACGGCGTGTCGGTGTCGCGCAAGGGCAACGCCCCGGTGAACGTGCCGGCCAGTGTCGCCAACCTGTGGCTGACCTACAGCCTGTCCGCGGCGTGGTCGGTGGGCGCGGACGGGCGCTACGTGGGTTCGGTGTATGCCGACAACGCCAACAGCCTCAAGGCCCCGGCGTACACGCTGTTCGGCGCCTTCGCCCGCTACCGGCTGGGTGAGCAGACCACGCTTACCGGGCGCGTGCGCAACCTGACCGACGAGGTGTACGCCAAGCAGGCCTACAGCAGCCAGTACTACATGGGGCCACCGCGCACCGTCGAACTGGCGCTGGACATGCGCTTCTGATGCACAGGGCGATGCCGGCCTGGTGCTGGCATCGTCCTTAAGGGCAGTTCCTACGCACAAACTCCACAAAACCGTCGACCGCCCTGAGTGATAATGGTCGTCATCACCCATGCCGGCATGAAAGCTGGCCCCTGCATCATCAAGGAAGTCCCTCTGTTCAGACCGTTGTCCCCAGCGCTGGTGGTTGTCACCCTCATCGCGCTGACAGGCTGCCAGAGCCGTCCTGCCTCCGAGCCCGACACGCTCAGCCTGCAAACCTTCACCCGTGACATGCAGCAAGCGTTGCAACTCGGTATCGCCACCGCCGATACCGGCGAGCCTGACGCTGGACCTGAGCCGGCTGCCCGGCTTCAGTACTGACGAACAGGGCAAGGCCCAGGGCTACAGCGAACTCGAATACGCGCCGTGGAAGGTCGGGAGACTGTAAGAACACTGCGCCCCTGGTTGAATCGAATATCCCGAGGTCGCCCTCGACACAGCACCCTTGCGCTCCCGGTTATCTACTGGCGAATACTACCAATGGAACCGGAGAGCCCCCGCATGCCCGCACCTCATGAGGTATCCCCCGCCACCCTGCGCCGGGTGATCGCTGCCTCGGCCATCGGCAACTTCGTCGAATGGTTCGACTTTGCCGTCTACGGCTTTCTCGCCACGCTGATCGCCAGCCAGTTCTTTGCCAGCGAGGACGCCAGCGTAGCCTTGCTCAAGACCTTTGCGGTGTTCGCCGTGGCCTTTGCCCTGCGCCCACTGGGCGGCATCGTGTTCGGTGCGCTGGGCGACCGGCTGGGGCGCAAGCGCATCCTGTCGCTGACCATCCTGCTTATGGCCGGCTCCACAACCCTGATCGGCCTGTTGCCAACCTACGCCAGCATCGGCCTGGTCGCCCCCGTGCTGCTGACCCTGGCGCGCTGCCTGCAGGGCTTTTCTGCCGGTGGCGAGTATGCCGGTGCCTGCGCCTACCTGATGGAGCACGCGCCCAGCGACAAGCGAGCCTTTTATGGCAGTTTCGTACCGGTCTCGACCTTTTCCGCCTTTGCCTGTGCAGCGGTGATCGCCTATGGCCTGGAGGCCAGCCTGTCTGCCGAGGCCATGAGTGCCTGGGGCTGGCGTGTTCCGTTCCTGATCGCGGCACCGTTGGGGCTGGTCGGGCTGTACCTGCGCTGGCGCATGGAAGAAACCCCGGCCTTCCGTGAAGCGGTCGCTCAAGGCAAGCAGCACGAACACTCGCCTCTCAAGGAAACCCTGCGTCACCATGGCCGGGCGATTCGTAACCTGGGCGCTTTCATCTCGCTGACGGCGCTGTCGTTCTACATGTTCACCACCTACTTCGCCACGTACCTGCAACTGGTCGGCAACCTGACCCGTGCGCAGTCGCTGCTGGTAACCACCGTGGCCCTGCTCTTCGCCGCCGTCGGCTGCCCGCTGGCCGGGGCGTTCTCGGACCGGGTCGGGCGGCGCAAGACCATCGGCTTTACCTGCCTGTGGGTGATGCTGTGCGTGTTCCCGGCGTATTGGCTGGCCAGCTCCGGTTCGCTGTCGGGCGCACTGCTGGGGGTGATACTGCTGGCGGTGGGGGCATTGTGCAGCGGCGTGGTGACCGCGGCGTTGCTGTCGGAAAGTTTCCCTACCCGCACCCGCTATACCGCCTCGGCGATTACCTACAACGTCGCCTACACATTGTTTGGCGGTACCGCGCCGCTGGTGGCGACCTGGCTGATCGGGCAGACCGGCAGCAGCCTGGCCCCGGCGTTCTACCTGGTGGTGATTGCCCTGGTGGCGTTGGTCGGGGGGTTGGCGTTGCCGGAGACTTCGCGGATTTCGTTGCATGATGACGTGGCGGCGGACGGCGCTAGCGGTGAGGCTCGTCGTAACGTTTGAAATCCTGGGGCCGCTGCGCGGCCCATCGCCGCGGTTCGTCGCCACGACAAGCCAGCTCCCACAGGGATTGCGTCAAGGCCGACAGCCGCGATCCCTGTGGGAGCTGGCGCCCCGGATTATCAGCCCTCCTGCGCCTCCTCCTCCCGCCGATACGCCCACTGATACAGCGCCGGCAACACCAGCAATGTCAGTGCGGTAGACGACAAGATCCCGCCAATCACCACGGTCGCCAGCGGCCGTTGCACCTCTGCCCCGGTTCCGGTAGCCAAGGCCATCGGGATGAACCCAAGCGACGCCACCAGTGCCGTCATCAGCACCGGCCGCAACCGCGTCAGCGCGCCCTCCTCGACCGCCACCCGCAACGTGCGCCCTTCCTCACGCAAGCCACGGATGAAGGCGATCATCACCAGCCCGTTGAGCACCGCTACCCCGGACAGGGCAATGAACCCCACCCCGGCAGAAATGGACAGCGGAATATCCCGCAGCCATAGCGCCAGCACCCCACCGGTAAGGGCGAACGGAATGCCGGTAAATACCAGCAGCCCATCCCTGAGGTTGTTGAACATCATCAGCAACAGCGCCATGACCAGCAGCAAGGCTACCGGCACCACCACCTGCAGCCGCTCGGTCGCCGACTGCAACTGCTCGAACTGGCCACCCCAACGCGTCCAGTAACCCGGCGGTATCGGCACTTGGCCAATCAACGCCTGTTCGGCCTCATCGACAAACGAGCCCAGGTCACGCCCGCGCACATTGGCACTGACCACCACCACCCGCTTGCCGTCCTCACGGCTGACCTGGTTGGGCCCAAGCTGCAGGTTCAGCGTGGCCACCTGCGACAGCGGGATAAAGCCGATTTGCCCGGTGCCCGCAGTGGCACTGGCCGGCACCGGGATCAACAGGCTGGCCAGCCCGTCGACATCGGTGCGCAGGGTTTCCGAAAGGCGCACCACCATATCGAAGCGACGGTCGCCTTCATACAGGGTGCCGGCCGTACGGCCACCCACGGCGATGGCGATGGCATCCTGTACGTCGCCCACATTCAGGCCATGGCGGGCGGCCTTGTCGCGGTCGATGTCGATGGTCAGCACCGGCAGGCCGGTGGTCTGCTCGACCTTCACCTCCGAGGCGCCAGGCACGCCCTGCAGGCTGCTGGCGATCTGCGCAGCGGTGCGGTTGAGCACGTCCATGTCATCACCGAACAGTTTCACCGCCACATCACTGCGCACCCCGGAAATCAGCTCGTTGAAGCGAAGCTGAATCGGCTGCGACAGCTCGTGATTGCTGCCCGGCACGCTGGCCGCAGCCCGCTGCACCTCGGCGATCAATTCGTCCCGTGGCTTGCCCGGGTCGGCCCATTGCGCAGTTGGACGCAGCATCACATAGGCGTCGGAAATGTTCGGCGGCATCGGGTCGGAGGCAATTTCGGCCGTGCCGGTACGGGCGAACACCCGTTCCACTTCCGGCACCTGGGCTATGATCGCCCGTTCCAGACGCTGCTGCATGTCCACCGACTGCGACAGGCTGGTACCCGGCACGCGCAGGGCCTGCAGGGCAAAGTCCCCCTCGCTGAGGCTGGGGATGAACTCGCTGCCCATGCGGCTGGCCATCACCCCGGACAACACCACCAGGGTGGCGGCGGCGGTGAACGCCAGCTTGCGCCGGACCAGCACCCAGGCCAGCACCGGGGCATAGCGCTGGCGCGCGGTACGCATCACCAGGCCTTCCTCTTCCTTGACCTTGCCGGTGACGAACAGCGCGAGGGCCGCGGGCACGAAGGTCACCGAGAGGATCATGGCGCCGAGCAGGGCCATGACCACGGTAAAGGCCATGGGGTGGAACATCTTGCCCTCGACCCCGGTCAGGGCGAAGATCGGCAGGTACACCACCATGATGATGAGCTGCCCGTAGATCAGCGGCCGACGCGCCTCGCGGGCGGCGGCAAACACTTCATGGAAGCGCTCGCTGCGGGTCAGCATGCGGCCATGCCGTTGCTGGGCATGTGCCAGGCGGCGGATAGCGTTTTCCACGATCACCACCGCGCCGTCGACGATGATGCCGAAGTCCAGCGCACCCAGGCTCATCAGGTTGGCGCTGACCTTGTTGCTGAACATGCCGGTAAAGGTGAACAGCATCGACAGCGGAATGACCATGGCGGTAATCAGTGCAGCGCGGATGTTGCCCAGGAACAGGAACAGCACGGCGATGACCAGGATGGCGCCTTCGACCAGGTTCTTCTTCACCGTGGCAATGGCTTTTTCCACCAGGTTGGTGCGGTCGTACACCGTCACCGCGACCACGCCCTTGGGCAGATTGCGGTTGATCTCGACCAGCTTGGCAGCCACCGCCTGGGACACCGTGCGGCTGTTCTCGCCGATCAGCATGAACACCGTGCCCAACACCACCTCGCGGCCGTTTTCGGTTGCCGCGCCCGAACGCAGTTCCTCGCCCAGGCCAACCTGGGCGACATGGCTGACGCGGATCGGGGTGCCGTCGACGCTGGAGATGACGATGTTGGCGATGTCCTCGGCGGAGGCCACCTGCCCGGGCGCACGGATCAGCAACTGTTCGCCGTTGCGCTCGACGTAGCCGGCGCCGACGTTCCCGTTGTTGCGCTCCAGCGCCGTGATCAGATCGTTCAGGGTGAGTTTGTAGGCGGCCAGGCGCTTGGGCTCCGGCGCAATCAGGTACTGCTTGGCATGGCCGCCGATGCTGTTGACTTCGGCCACCCCCGGCACATTGCGCAGCTGCGGCTTGATGATCCAGTCCTGGATCACCCGCAGGTCGGTCAGGGTGTAAGGGCTACCGTCATCCTTCAGCGCCCCCTCCTCGGCCTCCACAGTCCACAGGAAAATCTCGCCCAGCCCGGTAGAGATCGGCCCCAGGCCAGCCTGGATGCCATCGGGCAACTGCTCGCGGGCCACTTGCAGGCGCTCGTTGACCAGCTGGCGGGCGAAGAACAGGTCGGTATCGTCATCGAAGATGACCGTAACCTGCGACAAACCGGAGCGCGACAACGAGCGGGTCTGCTGCAGCCCGGGCAGGCCGGCCATGGCGGTCTCGATGGCGAAGGTGATGCGCTGCTCGGTCTCCAGCGGCGAATAGCCGGGGGCGGCGGTGTTGATCTGTACCTGGACGTTGGTGATGTCGGGTACGGCGTCGATCGGCAGCTTCTGGTAACTGTGGATACCCACCGCGGCCATCAGGACCACGGCCAGCATCACCACCAGGCGCTGCTCGATGGCGAATTGGATCAGGCGTTCGAACATGCAGGTGTCCCCGTGATCAATGACTGTGCTGGGCCGAGCCCTTGCCCAGCTCGGACTTGAGGACAAAGCTGCCGGCAGCGGCTACCCGGTTGCCGGCGGCCAGGCCGCTGGTGATTTCCACCTGCCCACCGTCGCGGCGGCCAGTGGTTACCGGGCGCGCTTCGAAACCTTCCTCGGTGCGGGCAAACACCACGGTCTGCTCCTCCCAGGTCTGCAGGGCGCTTTCCGGCACCGCGACGGCGGCATTGAAGCGCTCGACGCTGACCGCGACATTGACGAACAGCCCGGGGCGCCAGGCGCCGTTGGGGTTGGCCAGGGTAGCGCGCACGGTGGCAGCGCGGTTCTGCTCGCCGAGCAGGCTGCCGACGTAGTTGACCTTGCCTTCGACCTGGGCGCCCAGGTCCGGGGCGCTGACCGTGACATGCCGGCCAGTCACAACCTTGTCCAGGTCACGCGGGGCCACGGCGAACGTGGCCCATACCCGGCTCAGGTCGGACAGGGTGAAGGCGTTGCTGGTCTCATCGACCACCTCGCCCACGGTCAGGTGCTTTTCCACCACCACCGCATCGAAGGGCGCCCGCAGTTCATAGCGGTTGCCAGCGCCGGCCGGGCCCACGGCGGCGACCTTCTGCCGGGCGTTGGCCAAGGCGATCTCGGCCTCTTGCACTACCTGGCGAGCCTGCAGGTAATCCTGTTCGGCGCTGATGCGCTCCTGCCACAGCTGCTGCTCGCGGCGCAAGGTCAGCCGCGCCAGTTCCAGGCGGCGCTGGGCGGCCTGTTGCTCGCTGCGCAGGTCGGAGATCTGCTGGCTGGCGATCACCGCCAGTACCTGGCCGCGCTTGACTGCCTGGCCCAGCTCCGCCTGTACCGCCTCGACCACCCCCGGCACGCGCGGTACAACATGGGCGGTGCGGTCCTCATCGAAGCGTATTTCACCGGGGAAGCTGATGGCGCTCGCCAACTCACGGGGTCCGGCGGTGGCCAGCTGCACACCGGCGGCGTTTATCTGCGCGATGGACAGGTGCAGCTTGCCCTCTTCTTCGGCATGACCTGCTTCGGCCTGGTCTTGGCCATGGCCGTGGCCGTCTTCGCCATGCTCGTCATGGCGGGCTTCAGCATTCGACGCCTGGCCGAGGTTGCCGGTCCAGGCCAGGCCACCGACGCCCAGCACGGCCATCGCGGCGACCAATAGCGCTATCTTGGATGGGTTAGTCATTGTTGCTCCTGCTGTTCGGGTGTTTGCTCAAGCCATCAAGGGCGCCGTAGATGCGCTCGACCTGCGCCCGCGCGTCAGTCGCCGAGGCCAGGGCCTCGAGGTAAAGCCCGCGGGCCTGGATCAGGGTGCGTTGGGCATCGAGCACGTCGAGGAAGGCGAATTTGCCCATCTCGAAACCACGGGTAGCGGTGTCCACCGCCTGCTGCGCAGCAGGCAGGATGGTGCCGTCATAGGCGTCCACCTCCTGCATCGCCGTGTCCCACTGGCTGAGCGCGCTACGGGTTTCACTGCGCAGGCGCAATTCCACGGCATTGCGCAGGTCACGTGCCTGGTCGGCGCGGCGCGCAGCGGCCAGCACGTTGCCCTGGTTGCGGTCGAACAGCGGCAGCGGCATGGACAGGCCGAGCACGTTGACCCGCTCGCGGTCCTCACGGCTGTACTGGCTGCCAAGGCTGACGGTGAGGTTGGGAATGCGCTGGGCCTTTTCCGACCCCAGGGACGCGTCACCGCGCTCAACCTGGGCAGCGGCCAGGCGCCATTCGACTGTTTGCTCGATGCGGTCCAGCAAAGCATCGGCGTTCGGCGCCACGCCAGGCGAGAGGCTGCTGGCCTGCAACTGGTCGAAGCCTGCCAGCGGGCTGCCGGTCAACCGTGCCAGAACCTGGTAGGCAACGCGGCGCTGGCTTTGCGCACGGCGCACTTCGGCCTGGGCCTGGGCCAGCTGCACCTGGGCACGGGTGGTTTCCACGGGCGCTGACTGGCCGGCGGTCACCCTCCCCTGCACTACCCGCAGCCCGCGCTCGGTCACCGCCAGCGACTGCTGCGCCAGCTCCAGCGCAGTCTGTGCCCGCAACGCCGCATGGAAGGCCTGCACCACGTCGGCATGCAGGCCATTGCGCTGGCGCTCCAGGTCGAGCTGGGCAATGGCCTGGCCGGCACCGGCCACGGCGATACGCGCGCCGCGCTTGCCGCCCAGTTCCAGCGGCTGGCTGAGTGTGACGGTGGTGGTGCTGGTGTCGCGGCGGGTGTCCTCGACCTCCCACGCCAGCTCGGGGTTGGGCAGCAAACCGGCCTGGCGCCGCTCACCGTCGGCAATGCCGATTTCCCGGCTGGCAGCGGCCAGCTCCGGGTTTTGGGCAAAGGCGGCAGCCAGCGCCTGGGGCAGGCTCAGGCTCTGGCTAGCCTGGGCGCTGTGGGCACCGAACAGCAGCAGGCAGAGCAAGGCGATCTTGCGGGGGATGGGCACGGACAGGTCCTCGACGGCGAGCGGTGGCGAGGGACTTTAGGGAAGGGTGGTTATCGGGGTGGTGGCGGCAGAATTACAATTTTGTAATGCCCCGGGGTGTTCGCCTTGACACATTCAGCGCCTATGAGACCGAGCGCCGCGCGGGCGGCGCTCGGTCTCATAGGCGCTGAATGTGTCAAGGCAAACCAGTCCGATAATCGCCCACTTTCCCCACCCGAAGCACCAGCCTAATTGACGGAACTAACCAGTCAGTACAAAACTAGGCGCAACCAACAACAAAAAGTGATGCCCCTCATGAAGCCACTTATTCTCGTGCTCAACGGCCCTAACCTGAACATGCTGGGCACCCGCGAGCCTGCCCAATACGGCCGCGAAACCCTGGCCGACCTGGCCCAGGGCTGCGCCGATACTGCCCAAGCCCACGACCTGGAACTCGAATTCCGCCAGACCAACCACGAAGGCGAACTGATCGACTGGATCCACGCAGCCCGGGGCCGCTGCGCCGGTATCGTGATCAACCCGGGCGCCTGGACCCACACCTCGGTGGCCATCCGCGACGCCCTGGTGGCCAGCGAAGTACCGGTTATCGAAGTGCACCTGTCCAACGTGCACAAGCGCGAACCGTTCCGCCACTTGTCGTTCGTATCGTCCATTGCCGTAGGCGTGATCTGCGGGCTGGGCAGCCATGGCTACCGCATGGCTATCAGCCACTTCGCCGGGCTGTTCCAGGAGCGCACGGCATGAGCCAGCAAGCCATCCTCGCGGGCCTGATCGGCCGCGGCATCCAGCTGTCGCGCACCCCGGCCCTGCATGAACATGAAGGCGATGCCCAGGCCCTGCGCTACCTGTACCGGCTGATCGACGCCGACCAGCTGCAACTGGATGACAGCGCCCTGCCCGGCCTGCTGGATGCCGCGCAGCGCACCGGCTTTACCGGGCTGAACATCACCTACCCGTTCAAACAGACCATCCTGCCACTGCTCGACGAACTGTCGGACGAAGCGCGTGGCATCGGCGCGGTGAATACCGTGGTGCTCAAGGACGGCAAGCGGGTTGGCCACAACACCGACTGCCTGGGCTTTGCCGAAGGCTTGCGCCGCGGCCTGCCCGATGTGGCGCGGCGCCGGGTGGTGCAGATGGGCGCCGGTGGCGCCGGCTCGGCGGTGGCCCATGCGTTGCTGGGTGAAGGGGTCGAGCAGTTGGTACTGTTCGAGGTTGACACGGCCCGGGCGCAGGCCCTGGTGGACAACCTCAATGCCCATTTCGGCGCTGGGCGCGCCGTGGTCGGCAGCGACCTGGCCAGCGCCTTGGCCGAGGCGGACGGGCTGGTCAACACCACGCCGGTGGGCATGGCCAAGCTGCCGGGTACGCCGCTACCGGTGCAGCTGCTGCACGCGCGCTTGTGGGTGGCGGAAATCATCTACTTCCCGCTGGAGACCGAGCTGCTGCGCGCTGCCCGGGCACTGGGTTGCCGCACGCTGGATGGCAGCAACATGGCGGTGTTCCAGGCGGTGAAGGCGTTCGAGCTGTTCAGCGGGCGCCAGGCGGATGCGGCGCGGATGCAAGCGCATTTCGCCAGCTTCAGCTGAACAGGCCAGCTTCAAAGCGATGTACCAGGCATGTCCTGCAACAACACCCGCGGCGGAACTGGCGGGCCATGCTGCAGGTCATCCCTTACATGCGCACATCCATGAAGATCTACGTAGCCCTCGCCATCCTGGCCCTGATCGCCGCTGCAGGCCTGCTCGGCTCGCCGTGGATGAACCAGCGCTTCCACATGCCCGCCGAAAAAAACCAGGCCCAGCAACGCGAAACGGCCGGGTCCACAAGGGAGCCGGCCGTTTCGAGAAGCGAGTGACGCTTAGTGCTGCTTGCCAGAACGAATCTGGTGCACCACACCCATCGCCACCACGATCGCCGCAGCGATACCGGTAGAGATCACCAGGATCTGGTAGTCAGGCATGAAGGCCATGGTCACCAGGGCCGCCACGATGAACGCGATCACCAGGTAGGTCAGCCACGGGAACAGCCACATCTTCAGGCGCACTTCCTTGCCTTCGGCAATCAGCTTGCGGCGCATGCGCAGCTGCGAGAAGGCAATCACCAGGTACACCAGCAAAGCGATCATGCCAGTGGTGTTCATCAGGGTATCCAGCACGTCTTTCGGGCGCAGGGTTTCGCTGAAGTTGATCAGCGCACAGACCACGGCCACGGCGCACGAGCCGATGATCGCGTACACCGGTACACCAGTGCCGGCGCGGGTGATCTTGAAGAACGACGGCGCATCGCCACGCTGGGCCAGGGAGAACAGCATGCGCGAAGCGGTGTAGTGGCCCGAGATCAGGCAGCTGCTCACCGAGGTCAGCACCACGAAGTTCATCAGCAGCTCGGCATACGGCACGCCCAGCAGTTCCAGGGTACGGCGGTACGCACCATAGCCGGAAACGCCCAGGTGCGGGTCATTCCACGGTACCAGGCAGACGATCAGGAAGATCGAGCCGACGTAGAACAGGCACACACGCCATACCACCGAATTGGTGGCCTTGACGATCTGGGCCGCCGGGTCCTTGGCTTCGGAAGCGGCGATGGTGACGATTTCCGCACCGAGGAAGGCAAACATCACCCCGAGCAAGGCACCAATCACGGTGCTGATGCCGTTGGGCATGAAGCCTTCGGCAGTGAGGTGGGTGATGCCACGTACTTCGCCGAACTGCCAGACGTTGGTGACCGCAGCGGTACACACGATCAGGAAGCAGACGATCGCGATCACCTTGATCAAGGCGAACCAGAACTCGAACTCACCGTAGTGCTTGACGTTGAAGAAGTTGACGGTGATCAGCAACAGGGTCGTGGCCAGCACGAACACGTTGACGCTGACGTCCGGGAAGAAGCCATGCAGGATCTTGCCCGCCACATAGGCTTCCCAGGCCATGAGGATGACCCAGTACCACCAGTACAGCCAGCCGATGGTGAAACCGGCCCAGCGGCCGATGGCGCGGTCGGCGTAGGTGGAGAACGAGCCTGTGTCCGGCGAGGAAGTCGCCATTTCGCCGAGCATGCGCATGATCAGCACCACCAGGATGCCGCCTGCCAGGTAGGCCAGGACAGCGGCTGGGCCGGCGCTGTGGATCACGCTGCCGGAACCGACGAACAAGGCGCCGCCAATAACCCCGGCGATCGACATCATCGTCAGGTGGCGCGACTTCAGCGAGGCACTGAGCTTGCTCTCGTGCCCGCTTTTCGCGGTGGTGGTTGTGGATGTTGCGTCCATCAGTTGTGTACCCCGTGCTTCTTTTTATCCAAGGAAAACTGTAAAACCCCGATGGCTGGCGGTTTCACCTGTACATCAGTGCTAATGCGGGCAGGATGGTGTGAACAAACACACGCAGGCCATCCGTGGCGGCCTGCTGACGCGCCCCGGTTGTTGCGCCCGGAGCTAACTGAACATGCTTTATGTGGCGATATCCGACACCTAATGTAAAAATGTCTGACGCAGAGAGCCATGCACAGTGGCATGAATCTCGCACTGCACTGTACAGGTCGCCCATGCAGTACACCCTGCAAACGCCTGGCGATACGCACCCTGAAGGCCACGAATGCTCGAATTACATCCAGACTCCTCGACCCCTTTGGTCAACCAGATCATCGACGGGCTGCGCGAGCTGATCGACAACCAGACCCTCAAGCCAGGCGCCAAGGTGCCGTCCATCCGCGCCTTTGCCGCGACCTATTCGGTGAGCACCTTTACCGTGGTCGAGGCCTACGACCGCCTGGTTGCCCAGGGTCTGCTGGTAAGCCGTGGCAATGCGGGGTTCTTCGTCAACCGCGCAGCGAGCGAAATGCTGGAGCAGCACAACGCTGAAGCCGACACCAGCCGACCCACGTTCAACTCCGAGTGGTACCTGCAACAGATCTTTGAAATCCGCCAGTTGCCGTTCAAACCAGGGTGCGGCTGGTTGCCCAACGACTGGATGTACGAAGACGGCTTGCGCCGCGGCCTGCGCCAGGTGGCCGGCAGCCCGCTGGAGCTGTCGGGCTACGGCGACCCCATGGGCCTGCAGGAGCTGCGCGCACTGACCGCGCAAAACCTGCAGCAGGATCTGTCGATCGTCGCCAACCCGGCGCAACTTATGCTCACCCACGGCGCCAGCCAGGCCCTGGACCTGGCTGCGCGCACGCTGGTACGCCCGGGTGATGTGGTGCTGGTGGACGACCCCGGCTACCCCAACCTGATGAGCATCCTGCGCACCCAGGGCGCGACCCTGGTCGGTGTGCCACGCACGCCGGCCGGCTACGACCTGAACCAGCTGGAGCAGTTGCTCACCCACCACCGCCCGACCGCGTTCTTCACCCAACCGCACCTGCACAGCCCGACCTGCTCGCGCACCCCGCTGCCGCAACTGCACCGGCTGCTGCAGCTGGCCAGCCAGCATGGCTTCCGCCTGGTGGAAAACAACCTGTACGCCGACATGATCGCCGAACCGCAGCCGTGCCTGGCCAGCCTCGACCACCTGCAGCAGGTGGTATACGTGGGCAGCTACTCGAAAAGCATTTCGCCCAACGTGCGGGTCGGCTACATGCTCGCCAACCCGGAGCTGATGCAGAAACTGCTGCACCTGAAGATGCGCTCGGGCCTGACCACCTCGCAGGTGATGGAGCGCGTGGTGTATGCCGCAATCATCGACGGCCGCTGGCGCAAGCATCTCAAACGCCTGCGCCAGCGCTTGGCCGAGGCGCACCAGGAAGTCGGCCGGCATCTGCATCGATTGGGCTTCGAACTGTTCACCGAGTCGGATGAAGGCATGTACATCTGGACCCGCCACCCGGCCATCCTGGACAGCGCGGCGCTGCTGGATGATGCGCTGGAGAAAGGCATCATGCTTGGGCCTGGGCAGTTGTTCATGGTCGATGCCAAGGCCACCGGGTGGATGCGGTTCAATGTGGCGTTCAGCACCGATCCTGCGATGTGGGAGTTGCTGGAAAAGGTGTTTGTGAAGCATGTGCGCCGGGGTGGAATGTAGTTCGCCATTACCTTTTCAGCGCCGGTGAGATCGAGCGCCGCGCGGGCCCTCAATGGACGGCACATCCATTCATGCTCGAACAGAAATACACGTTCAAAGATGCTTTATAGGGATTAGCTATGATCACGCCGGCAGCCGCATCGAGCTGCCGGCCCGCTGAACTTACTGCCAATCCACCTTGTCAGCAAAAAACGCCCGCGCATTCGCCTCCAGGCTCTCAAGGTGATACCCCCCCTCCTGTACAATCAGGCAAGGCAACCGCAACGCCCGAATCCGCTCACCCAATGCAGCAAACCCCTCAGTCGTCACCGCCACCTTGCTCTGCGGGTCCAGTTCGTAGATATCGAACCCCAACGACAACACCAGCACCTCGGCACCAAAATCCTTCACCGCAGCCAGCGCAACCTCCAACTGCGCCATGAAGTCCTGTTCGCCCGCCCCATGTGCCATGGGCAGGTTGAGGTTGTACCCCTCCCCCTCACCGCTGCCGCGCTCATCCTCAAACCCGGCCACACCTGGGTAAAAATTAGTCGGGTCGCCATGCACCGACACATACAGCACATCGCGGCGATCGTAGAAAATCTCCTGAATCCCTTGCCCGTGGTGCATGTCGGTGTCGAGCACCGCCACGCGGCTGAAACGGCTGCGCAGGGCCTGGGCGGCCACGGCTGCGTTGTTGATGTAGCAGAAGCCACCTGCTGCATCGAACCGCGCATGGTGCCCCGGCGGTCGGCACAGGGCATAGGCAGCAGGTTCGCCCTCGACAATGGCCTTGGCGCCAGCCACTGCGCTCTGCGCCGACCAGTAGGCCGAGCGCCAGGTATGTTCACCGACGGGGCAACTGCCATCGGCCAGGTAGCGCCCGGCCTGGGCGAGAATGCCACGCAGGGCGTTGGGCTCGCGCACGAAAATGTTGGACATGACCTCGTCGCCCCAGTCCTCCGGTATTTCCTTCCAGCGCGCATGAGCTTCTTCGAGGAAAGCGAGATAGGCCTCGCCATGCACCGCCTTGAGCGGATCAAGGCCGGCATCCTCGGGCCGGCAAATATCGAAGCCCAGGTCCTTGGCCGCCTGCAGCAGGCGCTGGGCGCGCTCGGGGACTTCCTGCGGGGTGCGCATGGCGCCGCGCGAATAGTAGCTGCGCGGGTGGTGCAGCAGCTGTTCGGGGTGGAAATAGCAACGCATCAGGCTTCTCCTTGATCGACACGGCCAGCGCGGGCCAGCACGGCATTGAGCAGTACATCGGCACCCTTGCGGGCGTCTTCAGGTAATACATCCTCCGCTTCGTTGTGACTCAAGCCGCCGACGCAGGGGATGAACACCATCGCGGTCGGGCAGTAGCGGGCCAGCAGGATGGCGTCGTGGCCGGCGCCGCTGACGATCGACTGCTGGGCGTAGCCAAGGCCGTCCACCGCCCGCTGCACGGCGGCCACGCAATCGCCGTCGAACGGGGTGGCCGGGCTGACCCAATGGCGCTCGATGCGCACCTGCAGGCCGCGCTGGCTGGCGATGGCTTGCAGCTTCAGGGCCAGGTCGCGCTCCATCGCCTCAATGGCTTCATCACGGTGGTGGCGCAGGTCGACGGTGAACTGCAGCAAGCCGGGGATGGTATTGCGCGAAGACTTGGCGATAGACAGTTCCCCCACGGTGGTGAGGCCTTCCGGGGCAAAGTCGGCTGCCAGTTGCTCAACCGTCTGGATCATGCGCGCTGCGCCATACAAAGCATCCTTGCGCAGTGGCATCGGCGTGGTACCAGCGTGCGCCGCCATGCCTTCGACGGTCACGTCCAGCCAGCGGATCGCCTGGCCGCCGCTGACCACGCCGATGGCCTTGGCATTATCCTCAAGGATCGGGCCTTGCTCGATGTGCGCTTCAAAATAGGCATCCACCGGGCCACCCAAAGGACGCTGGCCGGCGTAACCGGTGCGTTGCAGCTCGTCGGCGACGCTGATGCCATCGGCGTCGCGGATGGCCAGCGCGTCGTCCAGCGCCAGGCTCCCGGTGAACACCGCCGAGCCGAACATGGCCGGGGTGAAGCGGGCGCCCTCTTCATTGGTCCACACGGCGATTTCCAGCGGCTTGCGGGTATGGATGCCCAGGTCATTGAGGCGGCGTACCACCTCCAGTCCTGCCAGTACACCATAGACGCCGTCGAAACGGCCGCCTTCGGGTTGGGTGTCGAGGTGGCTGCCGATCATTACCGGCGCCGCCTGTGGGTCACTGCCAGCGCGGCGAGCGAACAGGTTGCCGATCGCATCCACGCTCAGCGTGAGGCCGGCTTCGCGGCACCAGTGACAGAACAGTTCACGGCCGGCCTTGTCCTCGTCGCTGAGGGCCAGTCGGCAACTGCCACCACGGGCGGTAGCGCCGATTTCGGCCATGGCCATCAGGCTCGCCCACAGGCGTTCGCCATTGCTTTTCAACATGTGCGGGTACTCCAGAGTAAAGCGCTTCAATCAAGCGAGTTCCAGGCGCTGGCTGCGGGCGTACTGGCGCGACAGGGCAAGCACGCATACCAGCGAAATGGTGGCGATCAAGGTGTAGAAGGCAGCCATGGGCCACCACTGGCCGCTGAAGGTGTGGGCCAGCCAGGTGCCGATCAGCGGGGTCAGGCCACCGGCGATGGCACCGCAGATCTGATACGCCAGGGAAATAGCGGTGTAGCGCACGCGGGTTTCGAACATGCCGCTGACATAGCCGGCAATCACCGCGTAGAACGAAGCCATGCACGCTGCGGCAAGGGCGATGCCGAGCACGATCAGCGGGCCTTGGCCAGAGCTGACCAGCACGAACATCGGGTATGGCGAGGCCATCGCCAGCAGCGCGACCAGGGCCAAAAAGCGCGTGGCCCCGATCTTTTCCGACAACCAGGCGGCCAGCGGCTGTACGCAGAACTGAATGACCGCCACGAAGAACAGGCATTCAAGGATCAGCGAGCGCTCCAGGTGCAGTTGCTGGGTGGTGTAGCTGATCATGAAGGTGTTGGTGAAGTAGACCCCGGCAATGCCCAGGGTGTTGGCACCGATGCACAGCAGCAGCGGGCGCCAGGCCGTGCGCAGCACTTCGAAGACCGGCGCCTGCTCCTTGCGTTGGGCCTTTTCCGCCTGCTGGCGGCTGGCGATGAACTCGGGGGACTCATTCACCCCCAGGCGGATCGCCAGGCCCACCAGCAGCAACAGCGCGCTCGCCAGGAACGGCACTCGCCAGCCCCAGCTCATCAAGTCTGCCTCGGGCAGGCGGGTCACCGCGCCGAAGGCCAGCAGCGACAGGATCAAGCCAGCCGGGCTGCCCAGCTGGGCGAACGAGGCGAAGAAATTGCGCCGCCCCTTGGGCGCATGCTCGCCGGCCATCAGCACCGCCCCACCCCACTCGCCCCCCACGGCGATGCCCTGGACGATGCGCAGAATGATCAGCAGCACCGGGGCCATGGCGCCGATCTGCGCGTAGGTCGGCAGCAGGCCGATGCACACCGTGACGATGCCCATCATCAGCAGCGTGATGACCAGCGACTTCTTGCGCCCGATCCGGTCGCCCACATGGCCGAAGATAATCCCACCCAATGGCCGGGCGAAAAAGCCCACGGCAAAGGTGCCGAAGGCGGCCATGGTGCTGAACAGGCTGTCGTCGGAAGGGAAGAACAGTGCGCCGAACACCAGTGCGGCAGCGGTGGCATAGATGTAGAAGTCATACCATTCGATCATGGTGCCGATGAACGCGGCGGCGGCGGCACGGCGCGGCTGGGGGGACGTGGTGGGCTGCATGAGGGCTCCTTTGCTTGTTGTTCTGGCAGGAGTTGTCGGGATCACGGTGTCGCTCTGCTGGCGCTTGCACTGCGATTTATCGGCCCAGGGCTATGATTAGTCAATTTTCTATTTATTATTTGCACTATTAGCCATGCTTATCATAGAGCCCTGCCATGCCTGACCGCCTGCTCAACGACCGCCTCGACTGGAACCTGCTGCGCACCTTCCGGGTGATCGGCCAGGAGCTGTCCATCAGCCGCGCCGCCGCCCGCCTGCACCTCACCCAGCCAGCGGTGAGCCAGGCGCTCAAGCGCCTGGAAGAACAGCTCGGGCGCCAGCTGATCGCCCGCCGTGGGCCGCGCTTCGTCCTGACGGAAATGGGCGAGCAACTGTTCCTGCTGGCGGGCGAGGTGTATGGGCAGATGTCGCAGATCGGCGGGTTGCTGGAAGAACCAGCGGACGAACTGGTAGGCAAGGTACGCCTGCTGATGATCAGCCGCATCGTCGACGAACGCTTCGACGACTTTCTCGCCGGGTTCCATCGCCAGCACCCGCGGGTGGAGTTGGAGATTGACGTGATGCGCAGCTCAGACATCGTCGCCGCCCTGCAGGAGAAGACCGCCACGGCGGGCCTGAGCCTCAGCCGGCGTACGCAGCCAAGGCTGGAACAACGGCTGTTCCTGCGCCAGCGTTATGCGTTTTTCTGTGGCAAGCACCATGCCTTGTTCGGCCAGGCAGAAGGCGATCTGCAGCGGGAGAACTTCGTCAGTTTCACCAGTGACCAGATTGGCGGCATGTTGTCGCCGCTGACCATATTCCGGGACCAGCAGGGGTTTGCCGGGCGGATCGTGGCGTCATCGCCGAGCCTTGAGGAAGTGCGTCGGCTGGTGATTGCCGGATTTGGCATCGGCTGCCTGCCCGAACATGTGGTGGCCCCGGATGTCGAGGCAGGCTTGCTGTGGAAGCTGCCGCCGCAGGAGGGGATTGCCGATGTGGACATTCATCTGTTGTGGAACAGGGAGCAGCGGTTCAGCCGCGCAGAGGAGGTGTTTATCGAGGCGCTGCGACAGTTGCATGACGGTTCAGGCCCGGAAAACAGGTGACAAAGCTGACTTAAGCGCCACTACATCGCCACCAAGCATTTCTGCCAGTAGCCCCACGACCTGATGCGGTTCACCATCGCCTCAGGTACTCAAGAGGCTGCTGCGAATGGACTGGCTGATCTTGTTACATCTGGCAAGCTACGGCGCCGCGCTGGTCATCATCGCCGCCTTTGCACTTATCTACGCGGCTCGCTCGCAGTTCATGCCCTACCATGCTGCAGTGATCGAACGCCCTTGGCATACCCTCGACGCCCCGCTGCAATTTCTGCTGCTAGCCCTGATACGCCTGCTCGGCTGGGGATGGCTGGCGATCGCCTGCGCCGGGTTGGTGATGCTCTACCAGCTGTTCGTGCTGCGTGTCCCCTTACCGCTGCTGGTGCTGCTACAAGCCTATTGCCTGCTGGCGATCACCCCGATCATCGCGGTGACCAGCCAGGTAAAACGTCGTACCAATGGATCACCCCCAGTCATGGTCGGTTGGGTCACCATGATGCTGTGCTGGTTGGGCTTTTTGTTCGGGCTGCTGGCCCGGGCTTGTGCATAGGCGGAGCGCCTCATGAAAAACAACTTGTTCTGGAAAACCATGGAAGGGCTGCGCCCGCTGCCCAATGTCGCCCAGTTGCTTGGTTGGAAGCTAGTGAAGCACGAGCAGCGCACTCGCGAGATTTTCGTAGAGTTTGACGCCTCAAGCGCGTTGACGAACCCGGTCGGCAAAATCCAGGGCGGCATGCTGACCGCCATGCTTGACGATTGCATGGGTCCCGCTATCTACGCCTTGCTCGAACAGCACGAAATCGCCCTGACGACAAAAATGGCGACGTGCTTCCTTCGACCCGCCTCGCCTGGCCGAATTACGGGTATTGGCAAGATGCAGAGACGGTGCGATGACACTTGCTACACGAGAGGCGAACTCAAAGACAGCATGGGCCGAACCCTGGCAACCGCGACCGCTCGTTACAAGATCATTGACCTGGCGCCACGCAACTCCGTTGAAGCTTGATGCCACAACTTGGATCCCATCCCCTGAAAGGTTATGCTCGCACAATAGCCAAAAGCCATCAGTGGCAAGCTTGGCGCCTGCACTCAAGGACGAGCCCTCTTGCCCAGCCACCCGACCCGCCACACGATCGCCCGCCAGTGGCAGTTGCTCAAATTGTTGCCCGGCCGCCACCCGGGCATGAGCTCCACGCAGCTGCAGGCTGCACTGACAACCGTGGGCCACACCACCAGCAAACGCACCGTCGAGCGCGACCTGGTCGAGCTCGCGGCGCTGTTCCCGCTGCAATGCAACAGCAAGGGCATGCCCTACGGCTGGCATTGGCAGCCAGGCCTGAGCCTGGGCGAAGCGCGGCAGCTGCAACCCGATGTACTTGCGCCCCCCGTGCAGGTTCAGCTGCACGCCTGGGTCGACGACGGGCTGGCGCGGCGCCTGCAAGCGCAGCCACTGTCTGCAGACATGCAACTGAGCGCGCAAGCGGGCGGTGGCGCCACGCTGGTCGCCACTGTCAATGACAACCGGGCGCTGATGGGCTGGCTGCTGTCCCAGGCCGGCTCGATCCGGGTGCAGGCCCCGCAGGCGCTGCGCACGGCCATGCTGGAGCAGTTGCGCCACAGCCTGGCACTGCATGATGGGGGCGGTTGACCCCTCACAAAGTGATTGCCCTCGGGTGGCACCTTGCGCTGCGAAGAGGCCGGTACAGACAAAACAGTTGTAGCGCTGCTACTGGCCTCTCGCAGCAACAGGCTGCGCCTACAGGTGGCGCGCCTGGTGCGGGGTACGGCGCGCCACACAGGCGTAGGCCAAGCCGAGCAGGCCCAGGGTCAACATGCCCAGCAGTATCAGCAGCTCACGGCTGTAACGGGCGACCATGGCGGGGAGCCCGGTGAACTCGCGGTACACCTGCACATCCGCAACACCATTGGCGTGGCTGATGCTGACCCCGCCCTGGCGGATCTGCGAGTAGTCTGCGTCGAAGTACACCCAAACCTTGCACGCCCCGCCAGGTTCGATGCCGGGGATGTCCACCTGCGCAGTGGCGGCCTCGACAATGGTGTCGTTGCCAGCGGCATCACGCACCTGCACCAGGCCCTTGGCAGGCAGGCGGATCCTGACCTCGCGTACCGGCGCGTCGCCACTGTTGCGCAGTTCGATCAGCAACCCGGTGCGGTGGTCGACCAGGCCGGCCTCGAAAGGCTTGGCAAACAGCTGGGCATAGGGTGCCTGGGCCATTTCAACCAGCCGCTCGACCTGGTCGTGGCTCAGCTCGCCTTGGCCAATGTTGTTGATACGGCCCTGCAACTGCTCGTACTTGAGCTGCTCGCTGGCCTTGCTGATCCGCTCGCTGAACTGGCTGGGGTAGGTGAGGTAGGCATAGGTCAGTGACGCCTCCAGGCGCGGGTTGCCCCTGAAAATCGCGTAGGCGGCCAACAGCACTACCAGGCCAATCAGCGCGGCTACGAGGAGTTTCCCCACCTTGTCCCAGCTCAATGCAAACATCCTTCTGTGGTGATACAGACAATTCAACCGGCCCAAGGGTGCCAAGTTAGCGGCCCCCAGGCAAGCCTACGCGGAGAGTAGGACGCTGCCTGCCCCACTACAATGACCAATGGGGTGAAAAGGCCTACTTTCGGAAATGGACCACAAGAAGACTGTAAAGGGGCTGGTGACAACCGATCTGCCGCTTGACCGCCTCCCGACAGTGGCGGACGATCAACCTCCCCCACCCAAGGACGAACACCATGCTACGCATACTGGGCAGAGCCTCTTCCATCAATGTGCGAAAAGTCCTGTGGGCCTGCGCCGAATTCGAGGTTGCGTTCGAGCGCGAAGATTGGGGCATAGGCTTCAAGAGCCCGGACAGCGTCGAGTTCCTTGCCCTGAACCCCAACGCCATGATCCCGGTGATCCAGGACGGCGACTTCACCTTGTGGGAATCCAACAGCATCATCCGCTACCTGGCCAATCGCTACGGCGCCACCGCGTTCTACCCCGTCGAGGCGCAGGCGCGGGCCAAGGTCGACCAGTGGATCGACTGGCAGGCCTCGGACCTGAACCGTTCCTGGAGCTACGCGTTCATGTCGCTGGTCAGGCATTCGCCCGCCCACCAGGACCCGCAGGCACTCGCCGCCGGCTGCGCCGACTGGTCGCGCTACATGCACATTCTCGACCGCCAGCTGGCCAGTACCGGCGCCTATGTGGCGGGCAACGAGTTCACCCTGGCCGATATCCCTATCGGCCTAGCGGTCAACCGCTGGTTCGAAACGCCCTTTGAGCACCCCCAGTTGCCGGCGGTGCGCGACTATTACGAGCGCCTGAGCGAACGTCCGGCCTACCACCTGCATGGCCGCAACGGTACACCTTGACCAGGGAGGGTTGACAGGTGCTTGCCACAACATATGCAGCGCCTGTCAGCCCTGCCGCGATTGCCTATGCCCTCACCCGCGAACACCGGCCACCCCGCTACCAGCCACCCCCCGCCCACGCCAGGCAAACACCAGCACCATCAGCAAACCCAGCGCCGCCATCGCCGCCCCCGCCAGGGAGATCGCCGGGTAGCCCAACCCCGCATTGATCACTGCCCCACCCAGCGCCGCGCCAATTGCATTGCCCAGGTTGAACGCACCAATGTTCACTGCCGAGGCCAGGTTGGGCGCATCCTTGGCCGCCTCCATCACACGCATCTGCAGCGGTGGCACCAGGGCAAAGCTGGCAGCGCCCCAGACCAGTACCGCCAGCGCCGTGGGCAGCGCCCAGTCCATCACCAGCGGAAACACCAGCAACACGGCAATCAGCACGGCCAGCGACAGCATCAGCGTGCGGTCGACAGAACGGTCGGCCGCTTTGCCACCCCACATGTTGCCCAAGGTCAGGCCAATACCGAACAACACCAGCATTACCGTGATGAAGGTGGTGGAGGCAGCTGCCTCGCTGTGCAGGATCGGCGCGATGTAGGTGAACACCGTGAACATCGCACTCGAGCCCACCACCGTCAGCGACAGTGCTGCCAGCACTGGCCCGCGCAGCAACACGCGGATTTCCGCCATGGCCCCGTCACCCCTGGGCAACGCCACATTGGGCAGCGCGTACCACAGCGTGGTCATCGCCACCAGGCCCAGCCCGGCGATACCCCAGAACGCTGTGCGCCAGCCGAGCATTTCACCAAACCAGGTCGCCAGCGGCACGCCACCAATGGTGGCCAGGGTCAGCCCCATGAACATCGCCGCAACGGCCCCGGCACGCTTCTGCGGCGCAACCACACTGGCCGCGACAATCGAACCGATGCCAAAGAACGCACCGTGGTTGAGTGAGGTGACCACCCGGGCGACCAGCAAGCTGGTGTAGTCGCTGGCCAGCGCCGACATCAGGTTGCCCAGGGTGAAAATGGCCATCAGCCCGATCAGCAGGTAACGCCGCGGGATCTTCACCGTGGCCAAGGTCATCAACGGTGCGCCGATCAGCACACCAAGCGCATAGGCACTGACCAGCAGGCCGGCGGCGGGGATGGAGACGCCAAGGTCGGTGGCGATATTGGGCAACATGCCCATGGGGGCGAACTCGGTGACACCAATGCCGAAGGCACCGATGGCGAGCGCGACCAAGGGGGGATTGATACGCATGGCAAAGCTCCTTATCTATGCCGCGAATGCTACGATCCACGGCTAAAGTGCACTAGACCGTGTTGCTGCGAATCACCTTTGCTTGCGAGGCACAAATGGACTTCAGCGGAAGATCCGGAGAAATGGAGATTTTTGCCAGGGTGGCGCAAGAAGGCAGCCTGTCTGCCGCCGCCCGGGCCCTTGGCCTGACGCCGTCGGCAGTCAGCCGCATCATCGCCCGCACCGAACAGCGGCTGGGCACCCGCCTGCTGCTGCGAACAACCCGCGCACTCACCCTCACCCCCGAAGGCGAGGCCTACCTGCGCGGGGCACGGCGGGTGCTGGCCGACCTGCTCGAAGTGGAACAGGCCATCACCGACCAGGGCGTGCCACGCGGGCGCCTGCGGGTCAGCGCGGCGCTGGGCCATGCACGGCTGACCGTGGTGCCATTGCTGGCGGCGTTCAGCGCGCGTTACCCGCAAGTGCTGGTCGACCTGACCCTGAGCGACGAAGTGGCGGACATTCTCGGCGGCCAGGCCGACGTGGCGCTGCGTTTCGGCCACCTGCCGGACAGCTCGTTGACCGCGCGAGCCTTTGGCGAGACCGGCCAGGCGATCGTCGCCTCGCCCGAGTACCTGCAGCGCTGTGGTACCCCCGTAGTGCCCGAAGACCTGGCCCGGCACAACTGCCTGCGCTTCAACTTCCGCCGCGCCGAACCCGACTGGCCGTTCCGCCGCGATGGCCACGTGTTCTCGTTGAAGGTGACGGGCAATATCCAATGCAGCAGCGGCGAAGCCCTGGCGCAGCTGGCCAGGCTTGGCGCCGGCATAGCACGCATCGGCACCTTCACCGTGGCCGATGACCTGGCCAGCGGGCGGCTGGTACCGTTGCTGGAAGCGTACAACCCTGACGACCGCGAGCCGATCCATGCGGTGTTCGTCGGCGGCCCGGCGATGCCGGCGCGCGTACGGGTGTTCGTGGATTTTCTGCTGCAGCATCATCAACATGGCTCGACATTCACCGAGCATGACAAATGAAAAAGCAGGTAGCGGGTCAATTGGAGTAACTAGCCCAACATGAGCGACACTGATACTCACGTGCCAACAGATAGCGCACCACGCCCGGCTTGAACGACGCGTACACTTGCCTTCAGCGCAGCTTCAGGAGTTTCCGCATGCCCTACCCCATCGAACAGAAACTGGTCATCGGCGTGGCTTCGAGTGCGCTGTTCGACCTCACCGTTTCCGACGATATCTACACGACCGAAGGCGTCGAGGCTTATCGGAAGCATCAGGAGCAGAACCTTGACGAGCCGTTCCCCAAAGGCGTGGCGTTCCCGTTCATTCGCCGCTTTCTGAGCATCAACAAGGCCTTCCCCGAGCAGTTGCCGGTGGAAGTGGTGCTGCTGTCGCGCAACTCGCCGGAAACCGGTTTGCGGGTGTTCCGCTCCATCAATCACTACCAGCTGGATATCACCCGCGCAGCGTTCATGTCGGGCCGCTCGCCCTACGAATACATTCCGGCGTTCAATGCCTCGCTGTTTCTCAGCGCCAACGAAGAGGATGTGCAGAAAGCCATCGACGCCAACTACCCGGCAGGAAGGGTGTTGCCAACCCACATCTACGATGACGAGATCGACACCGAATTGCGGGTGGCCTTCGACTTCGATGGCGTGATTGCCGACGACGAGGCCGAGAGCGTGTTCAAACGCAACGACAACCTGGATGATTTTCAGGAACACGAACGCGTCCACAAGGGCATCCCGCATACGCCAGGGCCGTTGGCGGACCTGTACCGCAAGCTTTCGCTGATACGCATGCTCGAAGACCGCAAGCTGGCCGAAGACCCGGCGTACAAGCGGATTCTGCGGATTGCCATCGTGACGGCGCGCAACGCCCCTTCGCATGAGCGCGTGGTGACCACGCTGAAGGATTGGGGCGTGTCGCCAGATGAGTGCTTCTTCCTGGGTGGGATGGAAAAGCCCAGGGTGCTGTCGATCCTCAAGCCCCATGTGTTTTTCGACGATCAGCGCAGCCACCTGCAGTCACCGGCAGGGGACCTGCCGATGGTGCATGTACCGTTTGGGGTGGCGAACAGGCGGCACTCACCGCAAGCGCCTTGCCCCGAACACGATCAACCGCCGGTCGCACCTCACCTGCTAAAGAATGCACCCTGTCTGTAGGAGGTTGCCCAGCCTGGTGGGCCGCGCTGTCGCGCAGAGAACTGATGCCGGGCGCTCCGCGTACCCTGTGGGAGCGGGTTCAACCTCGAACACCGCCAAAGCCCAGTCTTAGCGGGCAATACTTTCGGTCGGCGCTGGCCCGACAGAGCGCTTGCGCTGCCCCAGCAAAGCCCGCGCTGCCACGGCCGCCACCACCAGGCCAGGTGACGCCGCCAGCAGCAAACCACCCACCCCGGCCCCCGCCGCCAGAATCTGCCCAGCCGCCAACGGCCCGGCCATGGAACCTAGCCGCCCTACCGCCACCGATGCGCCGACACCCGTGGCACGCACCTGGGTCGGGTACAAGGTAGGCGCCAGCGCATACAGCACCAGTTGCCCGCCGATGGCGCAATAGCCCGCAGTAAACCCGGCGAGCAGCATCAAGCCGAAACCGGTCGACAACCCCAGCCCCGCCAGCGACGCCAGCATCCCGGCATAGGCGATGAACACCGCCCGGCCGGCGTAGCCACGGTCCATCATGCGCCCGGTCAGGAACGAGCCGGCAGCGCCACCGAGGTTGAAGAGGATCTGCACCGCTCCCGCCTGCGGCCTGCTGTAGCCCTGCCCGATCAACAACGACGGCAACCAGTTCAGCAGCATGTACAGCACGGTGAGCGTGAAGAAACACGCCACCCACAGCAACAGGGTGCGGCTGACCTGCCCTGGCCCGAACAGCTGCGCCAGCATGCCATCAGCGCCAGCACTGGCAGCGGGCCGGGCGCGGAATGCCTGGGACTCCTTCAACCACAGCATCAGCACGAAGGCGATCGCAATCGGCGCGATACCCCCGACGTAGAACACCGTCCGCCAACCTTCGCCCAGCCCGGCCATGCCGATGACCGAAGCAATGGCCCCGCCCAGAGGCACACCACAATAGGTCAGGCTCACCGCGGTGCTGCGAAGACGGTCCGGCGCGGCTTCACTGGCCAGGGCGATCAGGATCGGCAAAGCCGCACCCAGGCCCAGCCCGGTCATCAGGCGGGCGATCAGCAACGTGTTGTAGCTTTCGGCATGGGCAGTGCCCAGGGAAAAACCACCGAACAACAGCACCGCCACGATCAGGATGACCTTGCGGCCCAGCCGATCGGCCAGCCAGCCACCGATGAACGCGCCCGGCAGCAGCCCGAGCAACCCGGCACTGAACACCCAGCCGAGCATGCCAGGCGTGAGCGCGAACTCCTTGGCCATGTGCGGTGCAGCAACACCGGTGGCCTGTAGGTCCAGGCCCTCCAGCAGCGCCACCAGAAAACACAGGCCGATGGTGAGCACCGGCTTGCTTGAAGATGAGGAAGAGTGACTCATGTGTGGCCCCTTTTGTTGTTATGGATCGGGAAAATCAAAGCCTGAAAGTGGCGCGCAAGGAGACGAATGAAGCATCCTCGCCGCCGGCCTCCTTGATGGCAGCGCCCACGTCGTAGTACTTGAGGTCGAGGTCCAGCGTCAGGTTGGGCGTGGCCAGCCAGCGGCTGTTGGCACGATAGATGGTGCCCACATGGCGGCCGGTGCCGCGGGTGTTGGCCAGCATGCTCATGCCGGGCATGTACACGCCGTCTTCTTCGCGCTGCTTCCAGACCTCGAGCACGCCCTGCTCGAAGCGAACCGTAGGCCAGGGCGAGAAGCCGAAGGTAGGCCCGACCACGATGACGTTGCTCAAGGTAGTCAGGCTGGCTTCGCCGTAGACCCCGTTACGTGGAAACAGCGGGTCGAAGGTACCGACCTTGCCGTCGCCTGGGTCGCTGTCGCCGCTGGCAGCATCGATGCGCATGCCCAGGCGGGGCTGCCAAGGGTGGGCGAAGGTGTAGCCGCTGTCGCTCGACACCGCCCAGGCGCGGATCGACGCACCGCCCAGGTGGCCCCCCTGCCCGGCCAGGTTCCAGCTCCAGTCCAGGGCCTGGTAGCGGCCGAACAGGCGCGTGCCGTAGGTGTAGCGCTGCTCGTCGCCAGCCTCGCCGGCCAGGCTGCGCTGGTCGGTTTCCAGGCCGAAGGCGAACAGGTCCAAGTTCCAGATGGCCGTCAACGGCAAGGTGCCGTACAGGCCATAGAACTTCACGGCGTTATTGCTGCCGTCATCCCAGCTGTCCTCACCGGTTTTCAGCGGCCTCACGGCAAAGGCATCGAGCTTGCGCCCGTCCTTGAGGTTGAGGCTGGCACGCACGCCATCGAAGCTGAGGCGGATGTTCGGCACGTCGCGGTAGGTAACGAACACCTGGTCGCCGAAGGCCATCTCCTGGCGGCCCACACGTGTGGTGTAGCGGCCATCGGCGAAGTCATGGTTGAAGTCGACGAACGCCTGGCGTAGTTCATTGCGCCCTTCATCGTTGGGTGAGTACAGGTCCTTGCCGAAGGCGCGGGTGTTTTCCACCTGCACGAAGGTGCGCAAAGCATCATCGAACAAGTGCAGGTCAGCGTGTACCTGCAGCCGTTGCAGCAGATAGGAGTCGTCCTTCAGCCCGCGCAGGCCGAAGAACGGCCGGTTCATTGCATCGGCGCGATAACGCGCCTCGGCACCCAGCTGCAGCCAGGCCGACTCGGACAAACGGTGGTAGCGCAACCCATCGAACGGGTCGTCGACCTTGGCGGGGTCATCCAGAAAGCGATAGTCCTCGATCCAGCGCGGTGCCCCCGGCCGGCCAGGCCGGCTGTCTTCAAGCGGGCTGGCCGCGTACGCACACTGGCACAGCGATAGCAGTACAACGGGCATCAACGCCCGGTTCAACGGCCTCGTCATCAGAATTTCCCTTTACTTGTTTTTATAAAATTGGATAACTCTGTTAACGATTATTTTTGTTAATCATATTGCCGTCAATAGTCAACTGATGCCCGCAAGGGGCAAGCGCCATTAAACGTTCGCTGATCGAACGCTAATGAGCCAAACGGCTGCGAATCAGCCTGATTCACCGCTAGTATCTATCCTGCGCAGCGTCTGTTATGAACCTGCGCGACACGACTCACCTATTAAAACAACAAGAGCACCTTCATGAACTGCCTCAAACCCCTAGCCGCTCTCGGCTTGCTCATGCTAGGCGCCAGCCAGGCCATGGCTGCGCCAACCGTTAAACAACCGAACATTTTGCTTGTAGTCGCCGACGACCTGGGCTTTTCCGACCTGTCGGCGCTGGGCAGCGAAATCCGCACCCCGAACCTGGACAAGCTGCTGGCCGACGGCCGCCTGATGCTGGACTTCCACGCGGCGCCCAGCTGCTCCCCCACCCGGGCGATGCTGATGTCGGGCAATGACCCGCATATCTCCGGGCTGGGCATGATGGCCGAAGCACGCAAGCGCCTGCCCGCAGGTTCGGAGGTGCGCGCCGGCTATGAAGGCGTGCTCGGTGGCAATGTCGCCACCTTGGCCGAACTGCTGCACGACGCCGGCTACCGCACCTACATTTCCGGAAAATGGCACTTGGGCATGCAGCCCGCGCAACAACCGCAGAACCGCGGGTTCGACCAGGCCTACGTGCTGCTGGAAGGCGGCGCCGCGCACTTCAAGCAGGCCAACATGGACCTGCAATCGAACTACAGCGCAACGTTCCAGCACAACGGCAAGCCTGTCGAGCTACCCGACGACTTCTACTCCACCACCTGGTTCACCGACCGGCTTATCAGCGCCATCGACGAGGGCAAGGCCAGCGGCAAACCGTTCTTCGCCTTCGCCGCCTACACCGCGCCGCACTGGCCCCTGCAGGCACCAGACGCCTACCTTGCGCAATACCGCGGCCGCTACGACCAAGGCTACGAGGCCATTGCCCGTGAACGCCTGGAACGACAGCGCAAGGCCGGCCTGGTACCGGCAGACTACCCCCTGCAGCCGCAACTGGAGGGTGTGCCGGCCTGGGCCTCGCTGAGTGAACAGCAGAAGCAGCAGTCGGCCCGCACCATGGAGGTTTATGCGGCCATGGTAACGGCGCTGGATGCCGAAGTCGGGCGCCTGGTCGATCACCTGCGCAAAAGCGGTGAGCTGGACAACACCCTGATCCTGTTCATGTCCGACAATGGGCCGGAGAACGCGACCCGGGTCGACCCGAACTGGATCAAACAGCACTTCGACAACAGCCTGGACAACTACGGTCGCCGCGATTCGTTCTTGATGATCGGCTCGGCCTGGGCCCAGGTCAGCGCCCTGCCCAGCCGCCGCTACAAGATGACCACTTACCAGGGCGGCATCCGCGTGCCTGCGTTCGTGTATTACCCGGCAACCATCAAACCCGGGCGCAGCGAACAGCTGGCCAGTGTCCGGGATATCATGCCGACCTTGCTACAACTGGCCGGTGCGCCGATGCCAGGCATCAAGTACCGCGACCGCGATATCGTGCCGCCACAGGGCACCTCTGCGCTGAACTACCTGCAAGGCAACGACACGCGCATCCACGCCGAGGACGAAGCCCTGGGCTGGGAAATCAACGGCAGCGCCTCGCTGCGCAAGGGCCCGATGAAGCTATTGTGGGACGCCACCGACGGCCAGCCGGCCTGGCACCTGTATGACCTGCACAACGACCCCGGCGAACACCACGACATCGCCGCCGCACACCCTGAGCAGGTAACGCAGATGCTGCGGGACTGGAAGGCCTATGCCCAGCGCAGCAACATCGTCATCGACGCCGATGGCCGCCCTGCCAGCCCTGCCATACAGGCCCGCCAGGCCGTGGCCGGCAAGCAATGATCGCCCGGGTAGCCGGCTGCGCCCTGGTCGCCGCCGGCCTGCTCGTCGCCGGTTACAGTGCCTGGCCCGAGGCCCCGGCACCGGTGTTGCTGTGCGACGGCTACAGCGGCTTGCCAGCCGCACGGCAAGGTGCCTGGCGTGACGGCATGGTGCGCCTGCCGGGCGGCGGGTTCAGCTTTGGCTCGGACCGCTACTACGACGAGGAAGGCCCGGCCCATGCGGCGAAGGTGTCGGCTTTCTGGATCGATGTGCACCCGGTCACCAACGCGCAGTTCGCCCGCTTCGTGGCCGCCACCGGCTACCTCACCCATGCCGAACGGGGCATCAGCACCGAGGACGACCCCACCCTCCCCGAGCACCTGCGGGTGCCCGGGGCAATGGTGTTCCAGCAAGGCCCGGATGTACCCAGCCCTGGCTGGCAGTTCGTGGCCGGGGCAAATTGGCGCCACCCGCTGGGCCCGGACAGCAGCGTGATAGCGCAGGACAACCACCCGGTGGTGCAGGTGGCGCTGGAGGATGCGCAGGCCTATGCCCGCTGGGCCGGGCGCAAGCTGCCCACCGAGGCCCAACTGGAATACGCCATGCGCGGCGGCCTGCAGGATGCCGACTTCAGCTGGGGCACGACGGAACTGCCCAAGGGCAAGCTCATGGCCAATACCTGGCAGGGCCAGTTCCCATACCACAACGCGGCTGCCGATGGCTTTACCGGCACCTCGCCGGTAGGCTGCTTCCCGGCCAACCGCTTTGGTTTGTTCGATGCCGGCGGCAATGTCTGGGAGCTGACCCGCACCGGTTACCGGCCCGGCCATGCCGCGCAAGACAACGCCAAAGCGGATCCGCCCGGCCCCAGCCTGGCGCAAAGCCTGGACCCTGCCGAACCGGGCGTGAAGGTGGCGGTGATCAAGGGTGGCTCGCACCTGTGCTCGGCGGACCGCTGCATGCGCTACCGGCCGTCGGCGCGGCAGCCACAGCCGGTGTTCATCGCCACTTCACACGTGGGCTTCAGGACGGTTCGCTGATGTACGGCAAAGGTGCTGCGGCCGCCTCGACGGCCGCCACCTGCCGGTCGAAATCGGGTAGCAGGTAGTTGAAGAAGAACCCCACGCTTTGCTGCTTTTCCAGCCGCTGCGGCGCATCCAGCGGCAGTGCCTGGATGCAGCGCGCGGTGCGCGCCCAGGCGTAGGCTTGCAAGGCGGTGGCGCACAATTGCAGGAAGCCGCCCGCGGCACGGTATGCATACTCGGGGTCGTCTGACGCGGCACGCATGACCTTGGCAAGAACGTCCTCCAGCGTGTCGCACACCCTGCGCAGCGCATCGCCCTCCTCGCGCAGTGCCTCCAGAAGCAGCGCGAAGCCTTCGCCACCATCGCCCAGCACCTTGCGCAGCAACAGGTCATTGGCCTGCACTTCGTTGGTGCCTTCGTAGATCATGGCGATGCGGCTGTCGCGCAGGGTCTGTTCGATGCCGAACTCGCCTGTGTAGCCATACCCGCCAAACACCTGCAGGGCCTTGCTGGCCAGGCTGAAACCGTAGTCGGTGAAGGCCGCCTTGACGATCGGCGTCAGCAGGGCCGCCAGCTTAGACGCCTTGGTCCGCTGTGCCGGGTCGGCTGCTGCGGCGGCCACATCCAGCCAGTGCGCCGTCCAGTAGCCCAGCGCGCGCATGCCTTCGCTACGCACCCGCAGCTCCAGCAGCACCTGGCGCATGGCAGGGTGCAGGGCGATCGGGTCGGCATCCCCTAGCGCATGCCCCACCGCACGCATCTGCCGACGCTCCAGGGCATAGTCCCGGGCGCATTGCCAGGCCGCCTCGGCATGCGCCAGCCCTTGCAGGCCGACATGCAGGCGGGCCGCATTCATCATCACGAACATGGCCGCCAGGCCGCCGTGCGCCTGCCCGACCAGCCAGCCGCTGGCGCCCTCGAAGCGCAGCGTGCAGGTAGCGCTGGCGCGGATGCCCAGCTTGTGTTCCAGGCCATCGCAGTGCACGGCATTGCGTTGGCCATCCTCCAGCCATTTCGGCACCAGCAGCAGCGACAAGCCGCGGCTGCCTGCCGGCGCACCCGGCAGGCGGGCCAGCACCAGGTGCAGGATATCGTGGGTGAGGTCGTGGTCGCCGCCGGAGATGAACAGCTTGTTGCCGGTGACGGCATAACGGCCTTCGCCCACAGCTTCGGCGCGGCAGCGCAGCAAGCCAAGGTCGCTGCCGGCCTGGGGCTCGGTGAGGCACATGGTGGGCAAGGTTGCGCCACTGACGATCCCCGGCAGGTACCGCGCCTGCAGCTCGGCAGAGGCATGGGCCTTCAGGCACAGGTACGCGCCATGAGCGATGCCGGTATACATGGCCCAGCCATGGTTGCTGGCAAACAGCATCTCCTGCATGGCAGCGTCCAGCAGCACAGGCAAACCCTGGCCACCCAGCGCCGGATCACAGGCCAGCGCAGGCCAGCCACCCTCGACATAAGCCCGATAGGCCGCCGGGAAACCCTGCGGCGTGCGCACGTTGCCATGCTCCAGCGTACAACCCTGGCGGTCACCCGTTGTGTTCAGCGGCACCAGTACCTGCTCGCTGAAACGGGCAGCCTGTTCCAGCACCTGCATGGCCAGATCAAGGTCGACCTCGGCATAGGCCGGCATTGCCTGCCAGGCGCGGTCGGCCCGCAGCCAGTGTTGCAGTACGAATTGCATGTCCGCCAAAGGTGCCTTCCAGGCCATGGGATACCTCGTGTTCAGCCAATGAAATGGGGGTTTTCGAGCAGCAGTGCCATGCCTTGGCCGCCGCCGATGCAGGCTGCGGCAACCCCGTAGCGCAGGTTGTCCTGACGCAGTTGCCGGGCCAGGGTGTGCACCAGCCGCAGGCCGGTGGCGGCCAGCGGGTGGCCGAGGGCAATGGCCCCACCGTGGACATTGAGCTTGTTGACATCCAGCTGTAGCGACTGGACCACGGCCAGCACTTGCGCGGCCTGGGCTTCGTTGATTTCGAAACGGTCGATCTGCTCCAGGCGCAGACCGCTGCGCGCCAGCAGCAGCGCGATCGCCGGCGCTGGCCCGATACCCATGGTCTGCGGTGGCACACCAACTGCCGTGACCATCCGCAAGCGGGCCAACGGTGGCCGCGTGCAGGTGGACAAGCGCGCCACCAGCGCCGCCGCAGCGCCATCGACCACTGCGCAGCTGTTGCCGGCGGTTTGCACGCCCCGGGTGTGAACGGCACGCAGCCGGGCCAGCGCCACGGCGTCGGTAGGCCGCGGATGGCTGTCGCGGCTGACCTCGCTCACCCCCCGCGGCAGTTCGATGCCACGTGGCAGGCAGCCTTCGGCGTCAAAGGTCTCAGCCGTGATGCGGACAACTTCCTCATCGAACCAGCCCGCGTGCTGCGCCTGCAGGGCACGCTGATGGCTGCGCAGAGCCCAGGCATCCACTGCAGTGCGGTCCAGGCCATGCTCACGCGCCAGGGTGTCCGCAGTGCCGATCATGTCCACACCGGCAGCGGGGTCGTGCAGCGCCTCCCAGAGAAAGTCCTTGAAGCCCACTGGCGCCCCCAGGCGAAAGCCACCGCGGTGCTCGTAGGCCGCGATCGGGTTGCGCGACATCGACTCGGTACCCACGCACAGCACCTGTTGCGCACCACTGCGCAGCTGCTCGCCGGCCTGGCGCAGCAGTTCCAGCCCGGTACCGCAGATGCGCTGTACCGCCAATGCGGGCGTGGCCTGCGGCACACCGCAGTACAGCCCGACATGGCGCGGCAGGAAGTAGGCATCGAAACTGGCGTGGGCCATGCTGCCGGCCAGCACGCTGTCCACGGCCTGCGGATCAAGGCCGGCGCGCACCAGCACGGCCCGGCCTGCCTTGATGCCCAGGTCGATGGGCGACACACCTGCCAGCGCCCCGCCCAGGTCGACCCAAGGCGTGCGTGCCATTTCGACGATGGCCACATCGTCGAACGCGGTGCATAACCCGCCGCTGCTCATGGCCGAGCCTGCGCGTGCAGCTGGGTGGGGTGTTCGCCGCAGTACAGCGCCTCTACCTGCGCGGCACGACGCTGCAATACCGCGCGCTGGTTGATCGAGCCCTTGTCGGTGATTTCGCCTGCGTCGATCGAGGGCGGCTCGTCCAGCAGCGCCAGCCATTCGATGCGGCTGGCGTTGCCCTGGGCATCGCGGTTCAGCCGCGCCAGCCAGTCAGCGAACCAGCTGCGCACCGCAGTGCTGCCCAGTACCTCGGCATCGCTGGCATCGGCCGCCAACCCGGCGAGCTGGCGGCATTCGGGCAGGCGCGCAAATACCAGCACGCCCAGGCACTCCCGGTCCGGCGCCGTTACCACGATGTCCTGCACATAGGGCGAACCTTCCAGCACCGCACGGTTACGCAAGGGGCCGACGCTGACAAACACCCCGGACGACAACTTGAAGTCCTCGGCGATACGGCCATCGAACATCAGGCCCTGTTCCGGTTGCTGCAGGTCGGCCAGTCTCAGCGCATCGCCCGAGCAGTAGAAGCCCTCCTCGTCGAATGCCTCGGCGCTCTGCTGCGGGGAGCGCCAGTACCCCGGCATGATGTGCGGCCCGCGAAAACGCGCCTCCAGCTTGCCCGCCTGCGGCACCAGCTTCACTTCGCAACCCGGTGCCGGCAACCCCACATAGCCCGCCATCGACAGCGGCCCGGTGGTGAAGGTGCAGGACGGCGCGGCTTCGGTCATGCCCAGGCCAGCCATCATGCGGATACGTTCGCCGCAGTGTTGCTCGGCGATGCGGTCCAGGCGGTCCCACACGCTTTGCGAAAGGCCTGCGGCAGCGAAGAAGAACAGCTTGATACGGGCAAAGAACACCTCGCGCAACTGGGCGTCCTGCTCCAGCGCCTTGGCCAGCTCTTCCCAGCCCTTGGGCACGGTAAGGTAGGCCGTAGGCGAGATTTCGCGCAGGTTGCGCAACGTTTCGCCGAAGCCTTGCGGGGTGGGTTTGCCGGCGTCCAGGTAGAAGCTGCCGCCGTTGTACAACACGATGCCGAGGTTGTGGCTGCCGCCGAAGGTGTGGTTCCAGGGCAGCCAGTCGACCAGCACCGGCGGCTCTTCGGCAAATACCGGAAAGGTCTGCAGCAGCATCTGCTGGTTGGCGCAGAGCATGCGCTGGGTGGTGATCACCGCCTTGGGCAGCTTGGTGGAGCCAGAGGTGAAGAGGAACTTGGCGATGGTGTCGGGCCCGGTAGCGGCAAACGCGGCGTCGGCGGGCGCCAGGTCGCAGGGTTGCAACAGACTGGCAAAATCGATGTGCTGACGGCCCTGGGCCTGGCCACGCACACTGACCACCGCTACCGACGGATCAAGCACGGCATCGAACGCGCGCTGGAACGGCTGCGCGTCGGTGGCGAATACCAGCCCCGGGGTCAACACCTCGCAGACATGCCGCAGTTTGGCAAAGTCCTGCGACAGCAGCGCATAGGCCGGCGACACCGGGCAATAAGGAATGCCGGCATACATGGCGCCCAGGGCGATCTGCAGGTGCTCGATGTCATTCCCGGAAAACAGCGCCAGCGGCCGCTCGGCGCTCAGGCCGAAACCCAGCAGGTTGGCGGCAATGGTGCGCACCTGGCCGAGCATTTGCGCGTAGGTGATCGCGCGCCAGCTGCCGTCAGGTTCGCGCGCCGCAATAAAGGTGATATCGGAGCGCGTGTGCGCCCAGTGCAGCAGCCGGTCGAGCAGGCGCGCCGGCAGCGGCGCCAAAGGTTCGACGGGGTGCATGCGCACAATGCCGTCAGCCTGGCTGACCTGCACCTGGGGATGGCCGATGGACACCTGCCGGTAGCGCGGAGGTTGGCCAGGGTCGGTCGACCGTGAGCGGGCTTCGGTATTCACGCAGGTTGCTCCTTGTTCTTGTTGTACATCCTGCCGCCGCCCGGCGCTGCCGGTGGCGGCCAATCGCGTGTTGCTCAGATGGGGTAATGGCGCGGGCCGTTCTGCAGGGTGACCCAGCGCAACTGGGTGAACTGGTCGATCGCCGTACGGCTGCCGAAGCTGCCGTAGCCACTCGCCTTGACCCCGCCAAACGGCATCTGCGCCTCGTCGTGCACGGTCGGGCCATTGATATGACAGATGCCCGACTCCACCCGTTGCGCCAGGGCCAGCGCGCGGCTGGTGTCACGGCTGAAAATGGCCGACGACAGGCCGAACTCGGAGTCGTTGGCCAAGTGCAGCAAAGCCTCGTCACCTTCGGCGCGCAGCACCACGGCCACCGGGCCGAAGGACTCTTCGCGATACAGGCGCATGCTGGCGTCGACATTGTCGAGCAGGGTCGGCTGCAGGATGCTGCCCTGCAACTGGCCGCCGCACACCAGGCGCGCGCCTTTGGCCACGGCATCGTCGATCAGCGCCTTGATGCGCTCGCCAGCCGCACTGCTGACCAGCGAACCGAGCACTGAAGTGCTGGCCTGCGGGTCACCGGCGCGCAGCCCGGCAACCTTCGCCGCCAGCTTGTCGACGAAGGCATCGGCAACACGGCTATCCACCACCAGCCGCTCGGTGGACATGCAGATCTGCCCCTGATTGAAGTAGGCGCCGAAGGCGGCGGCTTCAACGGTGGCATCCAGGTCGGCGTCGTCGAGCACCAGCAGCGGTGCTTTGCCACCGAGCTCCAGCAAGGCGGGTTTGAGGTGCCGTGCAGCCAGCTCGCCGACGATCCGCCCGACCTGGGTAGAGCCGGTGAAGTTGACGCGGCGCACGGCCGGGTTGGCAATCAGTCGCTCGACGATGGCCGGGGCATCATCCGGGGCATTGCTGATCACGTTGACCACGCCATCGCCCAGGCCGGCATCGTGCAGCACCTGGCCGATCAGCCGATGCACCGCAGGGCTCAGCTCCGAGGCCTTCAGCACCACGGTGTTACCGCAGGCCAGCGGCATGGCGATCGCACGGGTGGCGAGGATGACCGGGGCATTCCACGGGGCGATGCCGAGCACCACACCGCAGGGCGCACGCAGGGCCATGGCGAAGCTGCCGGGTACATCCGAAGGAATGACCTCGCCGGTGATCTGTGTGGTCATCGCTGCGGCTTCGCGCAGCATGTTGGCGGCCAGCTTCACGTTGAAGCCGTACCAGTTGGCCATGGCCCCGGTTTCGCCGGCCGCCGCAATAAACTCGTCGGCCCGCGCCTGCAACAGGTCGGCCCCCGCCAGCAAGCGCCTGCGCCGCTCGCCGGGCGCCAGGGCAGCCCAGGCCGGGAAGGCCGCGCTGGCAGCGGCAACCGCTGCATCGGCATCGGCCAAGGTGGCCGCGGCCACCTGCGAGACCACCTCGCCGGTGACCGGGTTACGGCGTTCGAAGGTTCGTCCATCGCTGGCGGGGCACGACCGCCCGCCGATCAGCAAAGGCACCTGCAACATGCTTATTCCTCTTGTTGTACTTATCGGGAATATCCGCGGGCTGTGCCGGGTAACGGCCCAGCCCGCCTGAACTCAGCGCTTGTAGGCCTGCAGGCCGGGCTTGATGCTTTTGTCGTCGAGGAACTGCTTCATGCCCTGCTCGCGCCCGCCTTCGGTGTCCAGCAAGCGGGACTGGTCGAGCTTGGCGTACAGGTAGTCTTCGTTCTGCTCCCAGGTCAGTTCGCGGCAACGCTTGAAACCATTCTTGGCTGCACGCAGCACCACCGGGTTCTTTTCCAGCAGGTTCAGCGCCAGTTCGCGGGTGGTGTCACGCAGTTGCGCCAGCGGCACGCTGTCGTTCACCAGGCCCATCTCGGCAGCCTTGGGGCCGCCGAAAGTCTTGCCGGTCATGATGTAGTACAGCGACTGGCGGTGGCCAACGGTATCGGCCATCGCCTTGCTCACCAGGTTGCCCGGCGGGATGCCCCAGTTGATTTCCGACAGGCCGAAAGTGGCTTCGTCGGCGCAAATGGCCAGGTCACAGGCCACCAGCGGGCTGAAGCCACCGCCGAAGCACCAGCCGTTGACCATGGCGATGGTGGGTTTGGCATACATGCGCAGCAGCTTCCATTGCCACTGCGAGGCCTCGCGGCGGATTTTTTCCTGGAGGATTTCCGGCCCGGCGTCCACCTCGCGGAAGTACTCCTTCAGGTCCATGCCTGCGGTCCACGACTCACCAGCGCCGGTCAGCACCAGCACGCCGGCGTCGGCGTCCTGCTCGAGGGTTTCCAGCACGTCGACCATTTCCCGGTTCAGCGTGGGGCTCATGGCGTTGCGCTTTTCCGGGCGGTTGAGGGTTACCCAGGCAATGCCCGATTCCAGTTCGACCTTGACGGTAGCCCAGCGGCCTTCGTATTTGCTCATGGTTCTGCACTCTTGTTGTTCGAGGTGGTGACATCAAGCTAAGCGAGCAGATTAGTTATGTCAATTAACCATTATGAAATTTATCTTTCTCCGAGGCGCGTGCTGAAGGGCATTTTCCCGTGCCCTCCCCTAGCCGGCAGGCGACAAGGCAGGCAAACTGGGTAACTTTCTTACCCATGAACGAGGAGCATGCACCCCGATGGCAAGGTCTGCCCGCACTACCGACACCGCCGCCACGCCCGCTACGCCGGCGGAGGCGGTGCTTGAAGACTTGCTCGGTTACGCCCTGCGCCGCGCGCAGTTGAAGCTGTTCCAGCACCTTATCGGCCGGCTTTCGGCCCATGACCTGCGCCCGGCGCAGTTCTCGGCGCTGGCGGTGATCGAGCAGAACCCAGGGCTGATGCAGGCCGACCTGGCCCGCGCGCTGGCGATCGAGCCGCCCCAGGTGGTGCCGCTGTTGAACAAGCTGGAAGAACGCGCCTTGGCCGTACGCGTGCGGTGCAAGCCGGACAAACGTTCGTACGGGATTTTTCTAAGCAAGGCAGGCGAAGCGTTGCTCAAGGAGCTCAAGCAGATCGCCAGCGACAGCGACCGCGAGGCGACTGCGGCGCTGGATGATGAGGAACGGGGGCAGCTGTTGCGGTTGTTGACGAAGATTTACCAGGAGTGAGGCGTTGGCCGAATGCCAGTCAGTCAAGGATGATGGGGCTGCTGCGCAGCCCATCGCCGGCAAGCCAGCTCCCACCCCGACCGCATCGAATTCAAGCCATGCGCCGTACTTGTGGGAGCGGGTTCACCCGCGAACACCGGCGCAGCCGGTGCCATGTACCACGGTGTACGGCTCGCAACGGATCCACCAAGCCGCCACCGGCCTCGGTCACCGCGCTCCTGGGCAGAAATTCAACTGGCCCAGCAAGACTGGCGAATGACGCTGCAGAAATTGCCGGGCCGGAATGCCGGGTCCTTGTCGGCGATCACATCCGCTTTCACATTGCCGAACGTGGTCTGCGGCTTATGACGAATACCGTTGTAGAACGCCTGGATGATCGCCTCCTTGAACTGCTCGCCACGCGGATGCGCCTGCACCACCGCATCCCGCGCGACGACACCCAGCCCTTCATGGTGCAACCCCAGCACATCGGTCTCCACCCCGGCGGTCACCAGCGCAATCAACGGATGCATATGCTCCGCAATGCCCGGCGTGGTATGCAACGCGATCGCTGTCCACACGCGCTCGACATCGCGCTCGTCCACGCCATGGCGCTGAAGGAAGTCGCGCGCCACATTCGCACCATCCACTTCAAAGCGGCAACAATCGCTGCTGTGCTGATGGGTCAGGCCCATGTCATGGAACATGCAGCCTGCGTACAGCAGTTCGCTGTCGTAGCGCAGCCCCAGCCGCTGCCCGGCAAGGGCGGCGAAATAGAACACCCGGCTGGAGTGGTGGAACAGCAATGGGGAAGCCGTGTCACGGACGAGTTCGGTAATTTCCCGGGCCATGGCGCTGTCGGGCAGCTGGATACCGGCGATGGATGAGGACATGTTCGCTCCTGGTGGGTTGATGACAGGCTCAGTCTGAGGTTGAACACCAATGTCCTCAATTGACTTTAAGCGCCGGATCCTGCCATTGTCGATGGATTACGGACTTGCAGCGAAACGCCCGGAGTAATCATGCCCCCTATCACCATCGCCATCCTGGCCATGCCCGGCGTGCAACTGCTGGACGCCTGCGGCCCGCTCGACGTCTTCGCCGAGGCCAACCGCCAGGCCGGCCGCGATGTCTATCGCCTGCTGTTGCTGGCTTGCGAACCGGGGCCGCTGGTGAGCTCGTCCGGGACGCGCCTGGTCGCCGACGGCTGGATCGGCGAAGACCTGCAGGCCATCGACACACTACTGGTTGCCGGCACGCCGCAAGCTGCCGACCAATACTTGCGCCCCGGCATTCTCGACTGGCTGCGCCACCGCGCAAGCGCTTGCCGCCGCTACGGCTCGGTGTGCACGGGGGCATTTGCCCTGGCGGCTGCGGGGTTGCTGGACGACAGGCGCGTCACTACCCACTGGGCCGTAGCCCAGCCGCTGGCCGAGCGCTACCCGCGAGTGCAGGTGGATGCCGATGCCATCCAGGTGCATGACGGCAAACTGCGTACTGCTGCCGGGGTGACCGCCGGGCTGGACCTGGCACTGGCCTTGGTCGAAGAGGACCTTGGGCGGGACATTGCCAAGCAGGTGGCTGGGCACCTGGTGATGTACTTCAAGCGGCCGGGCGGGCAGTTGCAGTTCAGCCGACAAGGCGCGACCTCACCGGTTGGGCGTTCGGCGTTGCAGGGCCTGCAGCGTTACGTGGCTGCCAACCCGGCGCTGGACCATGGGGTGGCCAGCCTGGCTGCGCGGGTCGGGCTGAGCCCAAGGCATTTTGCGCGGGTGTTTCAGAGCGACGTGGGCATGACGCCGGCGGCCTGGGTGGAGCTGGCACGGGTGAATGCGGCGCGGATACGGCTGGAGGCTGGGCGGGAGGCGCCCAAGCAGGTGGCGGCGTTGTGCGGGTTTGCCAATGCGGATACGTTGCGGCGGGCATTTGTGAAACACATGGGGGTGACGCCGGCGGAATATCGCAAGCGTAATGGTGGTGCCGCTGGATAGCAGTGGATGGCCCGCGAAGGAATAACGGGCCATGGGAGGCTGCCGTCAATTGAGCAACCAGGGCCGCTTTGCGGCCCATCGCCGGCAAGCCAGGCTCCCACAAGTGCGGCGCATGGCTTGAAAGGGATGCGGTCTGGGTGGGAGCTGGCTTGCCGGCGATGGGCTGCGCAGCAGCCCCATTAGCCTTGACTGACTGGCATCCGGCCATGGGATACAGTCTACTTAGCCACAAACCTCTCAATCTATCTGTGCGGGGAACCCCATGAGCCTGATCCCGGGTCTGACTGGCAAAGCCAGTGTGCTGGTGTGCGGCGCAAGCCGTGGCATAGGCCTGGCGCTGTGCGAAGCATTGCTGGCGCGAGACGACGTGGGCCGGCTGTGGGCAGTGGCCCGGCATGCCCGCACCGCCCCCGCACTCGTGGCACTGGCCAGCGAACATGGCGAGCGGCTGGCGCTGATAGATTGCAACGCACTGGACGAAGCGGCACTTGCGAGGCTTGCCACCGAAACAGGCACCACCTGCCCGCACCTTCACCTGGTCGTCAGCACCCTCGGCATACTGCATCAGGACGGCGCCAAGGCTGAAAAGTCGCTGGCGCAACTGGAGCTATCCGGCCTGCAGGCCAGCTTTGCCACCAACGCATTCGCGCCGATCCTGCTGCTCAAACACCTGCTGCCGTTGCTACGCAAACAGCCCGCCACGTTTGTGGCGCTTTCGGCCAGAGTGGGTTCGATCAGCGACAATCGTCTGGGTGGCTGGTACAGCTACCGCGCAAGCAAGGCAGCGCTCAACCAGCTCCTGCACACGGCGAGTATCGAATTGAAGCGCTTGAACCCTGCAGCCACGGTGCTGGCGTTGCATCCGGGCACTACCGATACCGAGCTGTCCAAGCCCTTTCAAGCCAACGTGCCGGAAGGAAAGCTGTTTGAGCCAGCGTTTGCTGCACAATGTGTGATCGAGCAGGTGGGGCGGTTTGGGCCGGCGGACAGTGGCAGCTTCCGGGGCTGGGATGGCGAGCGTATCGCCTGGTGAATGCGCTCGCGCCGGGTGCACTGTTGCAGCCCGGCCGAGGCAGTGCGTTCGATCGCGGGGCCAACTCAACGAGGGCGGCCGCCCTGATGGCCGCCAAAGCCAACGCCACCGCCACCGCCGTGGCCACCACCATGACCACCGCCCGGCTGCCAGCCGTTGGCCGGTCAGGCAGCGGGCGGATTCCAGAGTGGAGGTGTGATGGCCCGCGGAAACTTTGCGTATCTTTACAGTCGGCGTGCGCCACCGCTGCTACAGACAGTCAGGCCCACCTTGACCTGTTCCAACCCGCCGCCGCATGCTTGAACGCTTCCACCCACGCTCAAGGAACGATCGCATGCAGCTGGAAACTCTCGCCATCCACGCGGGCTTCAGCCCCGACCCGACCACCCGGGCGGTGGCCGTGCCGATCTACCAGACGACCTCCTTCGCATTCGACGGCACCCAGCATGGCGCCGCTTCATTCTGCAAAGCTGGATAGCCCTGCAATGACCTTGTTCTACCTGAAACTCATCGTCACGCCCGTGCTGATGTGGGCCATCTCCCTCGCCTCGCGGCGCTGGGGTGGCCTGCTGGGCGGGCTACTGTCCGGGCTGCCCATCACCTCGGCGCTGGTGATGACCTTCCTGTGCCTTGAACAGGGCACGGCCTTCGGCATGGGCGCCATACCCGGCGCGCTGGGCGGCCTGGCGGCGGTGCAGGCGACCTACGCCTTCTACCTGCTGGCCACGCGCCGGCTGGGCATCGCCACGGCCGTGCTGCTGGCGATGCTGTTCTATGGGCTGGCCGCCTATGCGTTTACCCATTGGGGCAATCTGTACCTGTCGATTGCCGTGGCGCTGTTGCTGATCGGCGTGCTGATACGCGCCAGCGGACGCGAGCCCAGGCCGGACACATTGGCCCGCCCTCGGCATCGGTACTGGGAGATCCCCCTGCGCATGGTTTCGGCCACCGCGCTGCTGATGGCGACTACCGGCCTGGCCAGCTGGCTGGGCCCGGCAACCAGCGGGATGCTGGCGCCGATCCCGGTGATCGCCTGGCCGCTGGTGGTGTTCGCCCATGTACAAAGCGGCCGAGCGGGGATGGCGGCAATGGTGCGTGGCAATGCGATCGGGGCGGTAGGGGTGATCGCGTTTTACCTGGTGCTGGCAGGGTTGCTGGAAACATGGGGCATCGCCGTCACCATCAGCGTGGCGATGGTATGTGCCGTGGTGCTGACGGTCGGGCTTGCCACTGCGTTGCGACGGGCCTGACAGGCTGACGTAAACCTTGCACAAAAGGGAGTTCAGCAGGCGCCGCCGCTCGGGCAGCGCCTGGCCTGTCGTGGCAATACCCTCAGCGAGATTGAGGATGCTCGGTGGACACCGAATTATTGGCTTCGACGTCCTTCATTTCCTCTTCTATGGGGCCGTCATCGTCTGAAGGTAACGGCACTTCTCCTTCAGCGCCTGCGCTTTGCTCGTCTTTGGTTCTTGCGCTGCCGTTATCCCGCTCGAGCTGGCTGTCCTGGTCCGAGCCAGGGTTGCCGGGAGGCGGGTCCCAGTCTACCGGGCGTTTCTCGGACCAGGATTCACCGACGCCCTGCTTGGGCTCGGACTCGCTTTGTTCAAGGCCAGAGCCGTGGGCCGCGCCGGTGTCGGGCGTATTTTCTGCTGGGCCTGGGTAGGGGGCGTCTGGGCCGTTCTGATCGATTGCCATGGGCGTTCTCCTGCTATGGCGCGGTGGGGTTCACCTGGTTAAGAGGGAACATGGCGAGCGGGAGTGCCTTGGGTACGACCGGTGGCGCCAATAGCTGGGGCTCCGGTGAATGCCAGCCAGTCAAGCAATTGGAATTGGGGCCGCTTTGCGGCCCATCGCCGCGGTTCGTCGCCACGGCAAGCCAGGCTCCCACAAGTACCGCGCATGGCTTGAATTCTAAGCGGTCGGGGTGGGAGCTGGCTCGCCGGCGATGGGCTGCGTAGCAGCCCCATTAGCCTTAATCGCCACACCCCCTTCAGGCTTGCGGCCTAACCGAACGTCCGCATGAAAGGTTCAGCACACTGCCGGATCGCAGCGGCTACCCGAGGGGCGCGCTCGCAAAGCTCGGCCGAACCGTCAAGCACCTGCTCCAAGGTGGCGAAAATGTCCTCTGCTCCGTCCCAGGCCAGAATCTCCTCAAGCTTTTCTCCCGGAAACTGCTGGCGGCGCAGCAGCGCATCGACCTGATCGGAACTCACTGCAACCCGCCCGATTGGCGAGCTGCTGCCAGACAGCGCCAGCAAAAGCATGGGATCGACATTCACCACTTTGGCCAGCCGATTGCGCAGCTGCTCCAGCACATAACCCTCAGGAAGGTTCATCTGGAAGATCGGGTGCAGCTCTCGGTGACGGTATTCTTCCAGGCGCGCAGGCATGAGCATACTGATCGCTGCAGACGCCCGCGCATCCTCACGGTAGCGGAACAGGTAGTCGCCCCCAGCATTGATAATCCTGCCGCTCTCGCCTTCAGGGGTTGCCACACGCAAGGTGGTCATCATCAGCTGAATACTCCCTCTATTTCATCCAGCGTAGGCATGGCAGCGGGCACCAAGGCAAACTCGCAATCCAGGGCTCCGACTACCCGCGCATAGGCTGTCATGCCTACCGTCAGGTCACCTTTCTCGATGGCAATGACCTTTTGCCGGGTGATGCCAGCCAACGCTGCGAGCCTGGCTTGCGTCAGCCCGCGATTCAGCCGCCGGTTGCGCAACTGTTCGCCCAGCCGGGTGGTAATCAGCGAGTAATCCATGTTCTGTTTACGTGACAATTCAAGATAGATGTAACGTATACCTAACCCGAAAAGGAATCAACGTTTCTCTTGCACCATCCTCGGCCAAGGCCAGTCACTGCCTAAGCGGCAATGAACCTTCGTAGCTGCAGGCGTTCAGTTGATCACGCCCCTGCGACAGCCACAAAGGATTGCCATGACCCCTGCTCGCCCCACTGCCCTCCCCGAGCTCCGCGTCGAACGTGAGCTGAGCCTGAGGGCGGTGCTCACTGGCGCGATGCTGGGCATCTTGCTCACCCCCTCAAACGTTTACGTCGGGCTGAAGATCGGCTGGTCATTCAACATGTCGATCATCGCCTTGCTGATCGGTTTCGCCTTGTGGCAAGGCCTGGCAGGGCGCAGAAATCAGCGCCCCCCGTGGACGTTGCACGAAAGCAACATCAACCAGACCGTGGCATCCGCCGCCGCCTCGATCGTTTCCGGCGGGCTGGTGGCGCCGATCCCTGCCTACACACTGCTCACCGGCCAGCAGCTGGACCCGGTGCCGATGATGGCCTGGGTGTTCTCGGTGAGTTTTCTGGGCATCTGGATCGCCTGGTACCTGCGCCCTGCCCTGCTCAACGACCCTGACCTGAAGTTCCCCGAAGGCATGGCGACCCTGGAAACGCTGCAGCAGATCTACCAGCACGGGCAGGAAGCAATAACCCGGATCAAGGTACTGTGCAGTGCCGCGCTGTTGTCCGGGCTGGTGAAATGGATCGACAGCTTCGCCTGGGCGATACCGCGCTGGTCACCCACACCTGCGCTGGAGCGCCTGACCTTCACGCTCGATCCTTCATTGTTGCTGATCGGCTTTGGCGGCATCATCGGCATTCGCGTGGGCCTGACGCTGCTGTTGGGCGCCGCACTGGCGTGGGGCGGGCTGGCGCCGTGGCTGATCGAGCATGCCTGGGTGGTGCTGGGCCCGAACGCCAGCGGCCCACAGTTTGCCGCGCTGGTGGAATGGCTACTATGGCCCGGCGTGAGCCTGATGGTGTGTGCGACCCTGACTTCATTGGCTGTTCGCCTGGTGCACGTGCGGCGGCGATCACCCGCTGATGCACTGACCGCCCGGCCGCCGCGCGCCAGGCTGCGTTTTGCCCCGGCGGCTGCGTCGGGCCTGCTGCTGTCCATCGCGCTGGTCGTGACCCTGCAGGCGCTGCTGTTCGGGATCGACTGGTGGATGGCGCTGTTGAGCATCCCGTTGGCGGTATGCCTGGCCGTGGTCGCCGCGCGCGTGGTCGGCGCCACCGGTATCGCGCCCATTGGCGCCATTGGCAAGCTGTCGCAGCTCAGCTTCGGTCTGGTCGCCCCGGGCCAGGTGGCGATCAACCTCATGAGCGCCAACACGGCGGGCGGCGCGGCCGGGCAATCGACCGACCTGATGAACGACTTCAAGGTTGGCCTTGCGATCGGCGCCACCCCGCACAAGCAGCTGATTGCGCAGTGCATCGGCATTTTCATCGGCAGCGTGGTCGGCGTGCTGGTGTACCTGATGCTGATACCTGATCCGCAGGCCATGCTGCTCACCGAACAGTGGCCGGCCCCGGCCGTGGCGACCTGGAAAGCGGTGGCCCAGACCCTGACCCAGGGCCTGGGTGCGCTGCCGCCGGAGGTGCGTTGGGCGATCGTGGCCGGTAGTGGGGCCGGCGTGCTGCTGGGCGCACTGGACAGCCTGCTGCCGCAGCGTGTGGCGCGCTGGCTGCCGAGCACCGCGGCGCTGGGGCTGGCATTCATTCTACCGGCATCGATCGCCATGATGATGGGCCTTGGCGCGGTGCTGACCTGGCTGGTCAGTCGCCGCTGGCCGAGCATCACCGAGCGCTTCGCGATCACGGCGGCAGCCGGGTTGATTGCCGGTGAAAGCATCATGGGCGTAGGGGCATCGTTCTGGGAGATGCTGCGCACGCTATAGCACTGCCGATAATCGTGGCCATCCACTGCAATTGTCCCCTGCAGGGGACATCGCCCGCCGCCGCCTCACGTACAGTCATTTGCACACCTGAAGAGCCCTGAGCTCATACAAGAATAAGGACGTGCATTGCCATGCATCAGCCCCAAAGCGAGCCGCGGCGCTCCCTGTATTTCGACTATCACGTGTTCCCTGCCCACACCGCCAGCGTCGGCGCTGCGCACCCTGACCGCAAACCGGTGGTGGTGCTCGGCGCCGGCCCGATCGGCCTGACCACCGCCCTGGACCTGGCCCGCCATGGCATCGCCTGTGTGGTGCTGGCGTCTGAGCGGCAGCTCAGCGAAGGCAGCCGGGCAATCGTGTTCACCCGCCGCTCGATGGAAATCCTGCAACAAGTGGGCGTGGCCGAGCGGGTCTGCGCGCTGGGCCTGCCATGGAGCTGCGGCAATTCGTTCTACCGCAACCAGCTGGTGTTCCGCATGGAAACCCCGCACGACCCGGACGACCGCCATGCACCCATGACCAACCTGCAGCAGCCCTGCCTGGAGCAGTTACTGGCAGAGGCTGCCGAGGCCAACCCGCTGGTGGACATCCGCTGGGGCAACCACGTGACCGGCCTGGCGCAGCATGACGGCTTCGCCCGCCTGAGCATCGATACCCCTGCCGGCAGCTATGAACTGGACGCCGACTGGGTGGTGGCGGCTGACGGCGCCCGCTCGGCGATCCGCACCTTGCTCGGCCTGAAACTGGAAGGCACCGCCTACGAAGGGCGGTTCGTGATCGCTGATATCAAGATCGACCTGGACCTGCCCACCGAGCGGCTGGCCTACTTCGATCCCGCCTGGAACCCGGGCAACACAGTGTTGATGCATCGCGAGCCGGGCAATATCTGGCGCATCGACTACCAGCTGCCGGAAAACGAGACCCCGGAGCAGGCGCTGCAACCTGAGTCCTTGCGCCGGCGCATCAACGCTCAACTGGAGATGCTCGGCGTCAAAGCCCCTGAGTGGGAGATGGACTGGAGTTCGGTGTATTCGGCGCGTGCCCTGACGCTGCCGGATTATCTGCACAAACGCGTGATATTCGCAGGGGACGCAGCCCACCTGTTGCCGATTTTCGGGGTGCGTGGCGCCAACACCGGCTTCCAGGATTGCCACAGCCTGGTATGGAAACTGGCGTTCACCCTCAAAGGGCTGGCAGGCCCGAGGCTGCTGCCTTCCTATTCCACCGAGCGGGTCAGTGCCGCGCGGGAAATCATCAGCGAGGCCGGCAAGAGCACCCGGTTCATGGCCCCGCCCAGCGCTGGTTACCGGCTTGTACGTGATGCAGTGCTGTCGTTGTCCCTGACCCAGGCATTCGTCCGCCCGCTGTACCACTGGCGCACCTCGCGGCCGCACGATTACGCCGATTCGGTGCTCAATTGTGCAACTGACGACAACGACCTGTTCAGTGCTGGGCCGCGCAACGGTGCGCCGATGCTGAACATCAAGCTGGCCGAAAACCACTACCTGTTCGACCGCCTTGGTGCGTGTTTCCACCTGCTCTGCTTCACCGACAGTGACTGTATCCCCAGCGATGTGCGCGCGCAGGCGACTGCCATTCGCGACAGCGGCGTGCCCTTGCAGATCATCGCGATTGCGCAAAGCGCGCAGCCTGCCATCACCGGCGCCGACCAGCTGATCGACGACCCGACGGGCCATATCGCCAGCAAGTACGGCATCACCCGTGGCGGCGCCTACCTGGTGCGGCCGGACCAGCACATCTGCGCCCGCTGGCAGCAACTGTCTGCCGAAAAACTGCACCTCGCCATCGACACCGCCCTGGGCAAACACTGAGAGCAACCGCAATGAATACCCTTAGCGCAACAGACCTGGAAGTGGTTTACGACGTACTGGCCGAAGCCCTGGACCAGGCCACACCGGCCAAGGCCGAGCTATTTCTGACCAAGCTGGCCTTGCTCGGTGCCCAGGCTATCGGCGATGCCCAGACCTTCACCGAACTGACCCGATCCGCCCTGCAGGACCTGTAGAACCTGCGGCTGCACAAGCACCGGCGCAGCCCTTGCCTTGCGCGCCGGCACAGCGGCCGGTGCCGCTCAAACCAATAATAATCAGGCGCCCAGATGCACCACACCACAGCCCCCATTACCACCGCAACAACCACCGGCAACCCGCAGCAAGCGGTAATGCGCAAGGTTTCAAGGCGCTTGCTCGGCTTTTTGTTCGCCTGCTTTGTGCTGTCGTTTCTCGACCGTATCAACATCGGCTTTGCCGGCCTGACCATGATGGGCGACCTGGGGCTGAGCAGTACCCAGTTCGGCATGGCCACCACGCTGTTCTATATCGCCTACATCGCCTGTGGTATCCCCAGCAACATGGCGCTGGCCAAGGTCGGCGCGCGCAAATGGATCGGCAGCCTGATGATCGCCTGGGGGCTCGCCTCCACGGCGACACTGTTCGCGACCGATGCGCACAGCCTGTACTTGCTGCGAATCCTGGTCGGCATTACCGAAGCCGGTTTTCTACCTGGCGTGCTGCTGTACCTGACGTTCTGGTTCCCGGCGGCCTATCGGGCACGGGCCAATGCCCTGTTCATGATCGCCATGCCATTCACGGCAGGCTTCGGCTCGGCGCTTTCCGGCCTGATTCTTGGCCTGGACGGCACATGGGGGTTGCACGGCTGGCAGTGGCTGTTCCTGCTCGAAGGCATGCCATCGGTGATCATGGGTCTGGTGGTGTTCTACTACCTGAACGACAAGCCGCAACAGGCCCACTGGTTGAATGCGCAGGAAAAGCAGCATTTGCAGCACGCCCTGGCCGCAGACACCCCGGCAGCCACCCCCACCCCCGAAGACAAGGGCCCCAGCCTGCTGCGCGAAATGCTCTCGCCCACGGTGCTGATGTTCAGCCTGGTGTATTTCTGCCTGGTCAACACCCTGGCAATGATCGCCGTTTGGACGCCGTTGATCATCAAGAGCATCAGTGCCGCCGGCAGCAGTAACAGCACCATTGGCTTGCTGGCGATGATTCCACAGGTATGCACCATTATCGGCATGCTGGTGTGGGGCCTGCATTCCGACCGTACCCGGGAACGCAAATGGCACCTGGTGCTGCCCATGCTGGTGGCAGCGGCCGGCTGGATGTTCACTGCGTATGCCGGCGACCCCCAGGTGCAGCTGGCAGGCATCTGCATGGCCGCCACCGGCTCGTACACCGCCATGTCGATCTTCTGGACCACCCCGGACCAGGCCATGTCGCTCAAGGCACGGGCGATCGGTATTGCGGTGATCAACGCGTTCGGCAACATCGGCTCGGCGCTCAACCCGCTGGTGGTCGGGTGGCTGAAGGACCTGACCCAAAGCTTCACTGCCGGGATTGTCTACGCCACGCTGCTGCTGGTGATCGGCGCGCTGTTGACCTTCTTGCTGCCATTGCCCTCGTCCACCCCAAAGCCAACACCGAACCTGTAGGAGATTGCCCAGCCCATTGAGCTGCGCTGTCGAGCAGAGAGCTGATGCTGGGCGCTGTGGGAGCGGGCGCGCCCGCTCCCACAAGGCCCCTGCTAAATCAGTAAGTCATGTGCAGTTCTATGAGCGAACTTGCACACCCCACAAATCAATGCCTCAAGCGCTTGCCGACACCGGGCGAGGTGCGCGCACACCCCACAACCAGTAACCCAGGGACAACAGGACCAGCCAGCCAACCCCGACATACATCGCTGTGCGGCTGGCCGGAAACCAACCAAGCACGCCAAAGATGAACACCATGAATGCAATCGCACACGCTGGCCCTACCGGCCACAGCGGCACGCGATATTCCAGAGCAGCCGCCTCTTCCTTGCTCATGCCACGGCGCATGGCCACCTGGGACAGCAGGATCATCAACCACACCCAGACAATGGAGAACGTAACTACCGAGGCGAGCACCAAGAACAGGTCCTCTGGCACCAGGTAGTTCAAGACCACCCCCAGCAACAGCGCGATGCCCATTACAGCAACCGTCATCCACGGCACACCGAAACGCGAGAGTGACGCGAAACCGGCAGGCGCCTGGCCGTTCTGCGCCATGCCGTACATCATTCGCCCAGCGCTGAAGATATCGCTATTGATCGCCGAAACCGCCGCAGAGATCACCACAATGTTCAACACGGTTGCCGCAGAACTGATACCCAGACCACTGAAGATCTGCACGAACGGGCTACCGTGACTGCCAATACCCGTCCAAGGGTAAATGGCCATGAGTACCAGCAGGGTAAGGATGTAGAACAACAGGATGCGCAGTGGCACCGAATTGATCGCCTTGGGCAGCACGCGCTTCGGGTCCTTCGCCTCCCCTGCAGTAATACCGATCATTTCGACCCCGCCGAAGGCGAACATCACCACGGTAAAGGAGGCAATCATGCCACTGACGCCATTGGGGAAGAACCCACCATGGCTCCATAGATTCGAGATGCCGGCAACAGTGCCCGTACCAGTATTCAGCTGGATACCCAGCAGCAGCACGGCGGCCCCTGCGACAATCATGGCGACGATGGCGGTTACCTTGAGCAACGACAACCAGAACTCCATCTCGCCGAACACTTTCACGCTGCACAGGTTCAGCGCCCCGATAAAGAACACTATCCCAAGCACCCAGACCCACGCGGGTGTTTCAGGGAACCACAGCCCCATGTATATGCCGAACGCCGTCACGTCTGCCAGGCACACCATCAGCATCGAGAACGCGTAACTCCAGCCCGTCAGAAAGCCTACATAACGACCGAGGTACTGGCTGGCATAGTGGCCGAACGACCCGGACACCGGGTTGTGAACCGCCATTTCGCCAAGGGCGCGCATCATCATGTAAATGGCTGCGCCACCGATCAGGTAGGCCAGCAACACCGAAGGCCCTGCCAACTTTATTGCCGATGCCGAGCCATAAAACAGCCCCGTACCGATAGCAGAACCCAAGGCCATGAAACGAATATGCCGGGTAGTGAGACCCCGCTTGAGTTGCGGTGAGGATTGAGCGTTCATAGATACCTTCTTGATTTTATTATCAGGCCCGCACAACACCGATGCTGCGCGGTTTAATCAGGCACGCGTCATTGCACTCATCAAGCCCTTGGCCACAACACCGGGAACAGTTCATGGTCCATCGTGGCACCGCTGGCCAGTTGCGTTTCAAGCCCGGGAAACGGTGGCGAGGTTTTCCATTGGCGTGGTGCGTGAGTAATGTCGTCGCCCAGGAAGCGCACCGAAAAAGCACGCCGCCGGCGATTGCCACCGACACCGCCAGAGGCGTGTAACGTCAACATGTGGAAGAACACCGCATCACCTGGCGCGAGCTCCCAGCCGAGGATATTCCAGGCGCTGCGATCGGCCTCGATATCCGGCAGGTCGGCCAGGCTGCCTTCCGGGAACCATTGCGCCTGGCTGTCGAGGAAACTGCGCGGCATCAGCCAGGGGCCAAGGTGCGAGCCGCCGACAAACTCCAGGGTGGACTCCCTGGCGACGGGATCGATCGGCATCCACATGCTGCAGTTCTGGCGCCCATCGATGTTGTAGTAGGGCTGGTCCTGATGCCACGGCGTGCGCTGGCGGGTATTGGGCTCCTTGACCAGCAGGTGGTCGTGATACAGCCGGGCTGTTTCGCTGTTCATCAATTGCGCGGCAACGCTACCCACCCGGCTTTCGAAGATGAACTGGCGATAGGCCGAAATATCGCCCCAGTTGCAAAAGTCCTCGAAGAACCAACCCGGGTCATCCGGGCGACTCGCGACTTTGGCGCGTTCACTTGGCGCTTTCAAATTCTGTTCAATGCCGGTTTCCAGCAGGGCAACTTCTTCTGGCGTGAACAATTGACGTACGCAGACAGCACCCTCGCGCTGGAATGCCTCGATGGTTTCTTCAGTTAGTTGAAATTCGGCGGACGGTTTCATAGAGCACCCTTTAGTCTTTTTATTGGGCAACAGCACCCCTGCCAGGTGTATGAACGCGATAAGCAAGGTGCGCAGCGAGTATTGCGTTTTGGCACCAATAGGAAAAGAATATAATTCCTAATTTTGAGTATAGGAAAACATGATAGGGTTCTCCTTCCGACAGCTCGAATACTTCGTCGCCGTGGCCGAACATGGCAGCATCAGTGCTGCCGCCAGGGCCCGCCACGTGTCCCAGCCTTCGGTTTCGGTTGCGATTGCCCAGCTGGAAGAGGCGCTGAACGAGCGGCTGTTCCGCCGCCAGGTCAGTCGCGGGCTCGAGCTTACTGCTGCGGGCACGCGGCTACTGGCCCAGGCACGCGAAATCATTGGCATGGCCATCGCCATGAATCAAAAGGCGGAGACCGCTCCGGGCTCACTACGCGGCAACCTGTCGCTTATCTGTTTTCAGGACTTGGGGCCTTATTACGCGCCGCGGTTGCTATCCGGTTTTCGCAAGCAACACCCCGATGTCGAGGTCACACTGTTCGAGACTGATCTGGCAGGGGTACACCGCCACCTCAGTGCCGGTAAAGCCGAGCTCGCGCTGACTTATGACATAGGCCTTGATCCCTCGCTGCCGCGCCAGGTACTGGCGCAATTGAAACCCTACGCGCTGGTCGCCACTGACCACCGGCTAGCCGGCCTGGCAGCGATACCCCTGCATGAGCTGGCGCAAGAGTGCGTGATCCTCGAGGACATCGCCCAAACCCGCGAGTATTTCCTGTCACTGTTCTGGGCGCACAACCTGCAACCGCGTACCCAGCAATTCACCCAGACGTTCGAGATGCAAAGGGGCCTGGTCGCGCATGGCTACGGGGTTGCCCTGTCATGCACCCGGCCCGCCGGCGACCACTGCTATGACGGCACCCCGCTGTTGTGCCGGCCATTACTGGAAGAGGTATCCCCGCAGAAAGTGGTGCTGGCGCAATCCGCTGCAATGCACCCTTCGCCGGTCGCGGAGGCATTCAGCCGTTGGGTTGCTGGTGAGGTTGCAGGCGGAGCGGTCTGAAGCCGGAATCTTCGCGGGCCGGCCCGCTCCTTGGATGCAGTACCTGCACGGCACGATGTGCGCCGCATCACGTTCCGGAACACGCTAGTACATGCGTACTATTCTCCGCGCGGCGAGCGCTCCCGATACTCCCGGTGTTAATGCGTTGCACCTAAGGAATGCCATTGCCCTCGAGGCTGGCAGCCACTTGCGTGGCATCAAATGGAGTATCTGGAGTCGCCATGAACCCCCTATTCAGACTTTCCCCGCTCACGTTCGCGATCACCCTCGCCATGCTGCCGAACGCCCACGCGGCGGACTACATCCTCGACAGCGGGCAAGACACCTTCAGCAGCGACCGCGCGTATGACGGCACGGTGTCACTGCGCCCCGGCAACGGTGTCCCTGCCAGCCTGACCATCAACAACGGTGCCGAACTCACCAGCAAAGGCGGGCGAATAGGTGGCTCGCTTACCAACAACGAAGCCAGTGCGGCCATGGCCACCGTCACGGTCCAGGGCCCCGGTACCCGCTGGGTGGTGCCGCGGACCACTGCCGTGCTGGGCAACACCCTCGTTGTTGGCGGCGCCGGCCAGGGCACACTGAATGTGCTCGACGGCGGGCAAGTGCTGGTGCGCGACCTTCAGCTCAGCGACAACGGCAATGCCGGCAATGCCCTGTCCCGGGCGAACCTGCTGGTCAGCGGTCAAGGCTCGAAGGTGGATGCCGTCAACGTGACCTCAGGCGGGGTGTTTCTCTACGACTCGCGCATTACCCTGAAGGATGGTGGGCAGCTTGCCAGCGAACGCGTGGCCATCAACTCGATCAGCGAGCTGTCCGGCGCCAACACGCGCTGGGACAACACTGGGACCTTCCGTAACCGCAACGACATGAGCCTGAGCAATGGCGCGGTGCTGACCAGCGACTCCATGGAACTGGGCTCTGCCAACATCGGCCGCAACACCGTGGTCAGCGTATCCGGCGCAGGCACGCGCCTGGCCACGCGCACGCTGACCGTGGGTACCACGACCTACAGCACCAACCTGGTGCTGTCCGATGGCGCCGAGCTGAGCAGCACCGAGGGCGTCGACATCAGCGAGCTGACCAGTATCAACTCGGCTGCACGCGGCACCCTCAGCATCGGTGGCGGGGTTGTCAGGGATGACAGCCGCACCGATATCGACGCCATCACCGCCGGCGCCGCGCAGGCCGCCGGGCGCCTGGACCCGCAAACGGCGATCCGCTTTGGCGCCGGCAGCGGAGCGCTGGCGTTCAACCACACCGACAGCGACCTGCAGGTCAGCAACAGCATCAGTGGCGCAGGGCGTGTCTACGCCTTCAGCGGCAATACCACCCTCAGCGGCGACCTCAGCGGCATGTCCGGCAGCACCGTGGTGCGCGGCGGGCGCCTGGTGCTGGCCGGCGATGTTGACCAGAGCAACCCACGCGGCACCTCGTTGCTGAGCGTCGGCAACGGCACCCTGGTGGTCAACGGCACCGTCGGCCACACCGACGGCGCCGGCAACTACAGCAACCGCGCTCAGGTACTGGACGGCGGCGTGCTGGCCGGTAGCGGTCAGGTCGGTACAACCCAGGTCGCCTCGGGCGGTACCCTCTCCCCGGGTGAGGGCGCGTTGGGGACCTTGTCGATCAAGGGCGACCTGGACATGGCGGCCGGCTCGCGGTACGCCGCAGACATCGCCGGCGATGGCGGCTCGGACCACATCAATGTCAGCGGCACCGCGACCCTGCGTGGCACGCGGGTGGATGTGACCACGCTGAATGATGCGCAAAGCTACCAGACCGGGCAAACCTACACCTTGCTGGCCGCCCAGGGCGGCGTAGTCGACGGTGCCGCCGCCGGCACCGCGTATGCCCAGGCATTCACCCAATCCGCGTTCCTCGACGTCAGCCTGCAGCGCACGGCCAATGAACTGAACCTGACCATCGCGCAGAAGACCACCACGCCGGAACCGCCTGTAGAGCCGCCTGTAGAGCCGCCTGTGCAACCGCCGGTCGAGCCGCCTGTGCAACCACCGGTGCAGCCTCCGGTCGAGCCGCCTGTGCAACCACCGGTGCAGCCTCCGGTAGAGCCGCCTGTGCAGCCTCCGGTGCAGCCGCCTGTCGAGCCACCGGTGCAGCCACCCGTCCAGCCGCCAGAAACGGGCGGGCCAGGCACACCGGGGATCTTCCAGACCGTGGCGCTCACCGAGAACCAGTGGAGCACTGCGGGCGCACTCAGCGTTCTGCAGCAGAGCGGCGACCCGCTGCGGCTGTACAACAACCTGCTGGTGCTGGATGCCGACAGCGCGCGCAATGCCATCGATCAGCTCTCCGGCGACTACCACAGCAGCACCGGGACCGCGTTGATCGCCAACAGCCAGGTGGTCTCCGGCGTGCTGGGCACTCGTCTGCGCGGCCTGTTCGACAGCACCACGGTGCGCATGCCGCTGGGTGCATCGAGCCTGATGCCAACCACCCCTGAAGCGCAGGGCGGGGCCTGGGCGCAAACCTTCGGCAACTGGTCGCGGCTGGACGGCAATAACGGCGCCAGCGGCCTGCATCAGCGCACCGGCGGTGTGCTGATCGGCGCCGACGGCAGCTTCAACCCCGACTGGCGCGCCGGCGTCTACGGTGGCTACAGCCGCACCAAGTTCGATGCCGACGACCGCGATGCCAAAGGCCACAGTGACAACTACCACCTGGGCCTGTACACCGGTGCCCAACTCGATGCCCTGCGCCTGAGTGCAGACGTCGGCTACACCTGGCACAAGCTGGACAGCAAACGCAACGTGGCCTTTGCCGGCTTCACCGACCACCTCAAGGGCAAGCGCGACGCCAACACGCTGCAGGCCAGTGGCGAAGCAGCTTATCGCATCGGCCTGGGTGCGGTGGCGCTGGAGCCGTTCGTGGGCGTTTCCTACGTGAAATACGACGCCGACAGCTTCCGTGAAAAAGGCGGTGCAGCGGCCCTGGATGTGTCCAGCGAGCAGCAGGACACCTGGTTCTCGACCGTGGGCATGCGCGCTTCGACACACACCCGCGTGGCCAACCACGACACCCAGTTCTACGGCTCGCTGGGCTGGCGCCGCGCTTACGGTGACCTGGACCCTGGCAGCACCCAGGCCTTTGCCGGCGGCCCGGACTTCGCGGTACAGGGGATCGCCCAGACGCGCAACGTGGCCATGACCGAAGTGGGCGCGAAGGTGCAACTGAACCGCCAGACGGATGTGGGGCTGTCGTATCAGGGCCAGTTCGGTTCGGACGCCCGCATGCACTCGGTGAATGCGGGGATCACGGTTCGCTTCTGAGCCACGGGGCTGCTGCGCAGCCCCGCTTCATCTGGCTGCCTGGCTGACAAATTGGTTATCCTGCTCAACAGCCCCCGCCAGGCTAATGCCAGTCAGTCAAGGCTAAAGGGGCTGCTGCGCAGCCCATCGAGTCCACGCCATGCGCCGTACTTGTGGGAGCCTGGCTTGTCGTGGCGACGAACCGCGGCGATGGGCCGCAAAGCGGCCGCGATTGCTTGACTGACTGGCCTTCACCCGCCGGGCCGCGTACAACAATAAATCATGCCTTGTCCCCACGGAGCTCAGCATGGAATTCTGGCCATTACGCCCATCCACCAGCGACTTCCGCCTGAGCGTCGAGCAAACCGCCAGCCTGCTCTCGCGCACAAGTGAAAGCCACGGCAAGCTACTGGCCGCCGACATGCTGAAATTGCTCGGCGCTCAGGTGCCCCTGGCGCAATGCACACTCTTCGCCTACAGCCCCAACCGCAGCCCGCAGATCATTTCCTTTGCCGACCGCGCCCGCATGCTCGAGCTGCCCAGAATCTCCAGCAACTACGCCGAACGCTTCTACAGCATGGACGGCAACCAGCAGGCGATGACTGCACGCCCTACCCCCTCGAGCGCCGAGCGCATCATGGTGCAACGCCAGGGCATCGAGGACATCGCCCACCGCGACTACCGACGCATCTGCTACGAGCTGCCGCAAATATCCGAGCGCGTCGCGCTGCTAAGCCACTGCGATGGCAACCGCTGGCTGTCGATAAATTTCTACCGCGGCCGAGAACACGGCCGCTTCTCAGCCAACGAGATCAATGTCATCGAAACAGCCGCCCCGCTGATCGTCCAAATCTCCCGCCTGCACTACCGCGCCTATCTTGAAGCCAATGAAATGCCAGCGCTACTCAGTGAGCGCGTCATCAGCCTGTACCCGGAACTGACCCGGCGTGACCATGAGCTGCTGCAGCTGATGCTGGCCGGCTGCGACGTGCAAGCCATCAGTACGAGCATGGGCATACAGCAGTCGAGTGCGGCCACCTACATCAAGCGGCTGTATCGCAAGCTGGGAATTGCCGGCCAGCGGGAGTTGCTGGCCCTGGCGACCCAACGCAAGTGGTCGAGCCCGGTTCATTGACGGCCCCTCTACTCCAGGGCCGCCATGGGATCAGCGGCAAAGAAACCTTCATCGGCAAGCCGACGCGCCCTGGCAACACCCCAGGCCAACGCCCGGGCCATCGACTCGTTTGGCCGCGAGGCAAACGCCTCTTCGTGTAATGCCATGCCGGAACGCGCATACACCCCCAGGAACATCTGCGTGCTACCGGTGCGCGAAAGCCTCACCTGCACGTCGATCCGGCTGCCGTCGCCCAGCGTTTCTTCATGGGAGCGGTGGTGAAGCGTAGGATCGACCCATGCCCAGTAAACGTTACCCCTCATTCGCATATAGCCCTCCAGCGACCAACATTGGCAGTGTCCAAAGGCGCGCGGGGAATCCTACTTTCGAATTAGCCCCATCCAACTGGATCGACCACTGGAGATGGCAAATTGCTTCATTTTTTTCATCTCTATAAACACCGCTTCACGGGCACATCAGTGAAGTGCTATCACCGCGCCCTGTACCACCACTCACGCGGAAACGGATTTGCTATGATCGCTGCTCTTCTTCGCTGGGTGAGCTGCCCGTTCACCCAAGCCATGTACACCCTGCTGGAAGCCCCCGATGAACAAATTGATCCTGCCTGTCGCCATCTTCTTCAGCGTCCTGATCAGCGGAAAGATCGCCGAGCATTACGGCCTGGAAGGCAACTGGAAGATCGGCCTGCTGTGCCTGGTGGCCGCTGCCGTGCAGATCGCGGTCAGCCGTTTCCAGCGTGCACAGCGGCAAAAAGCATCGCGATGATCACGGTCTGGGGACTTTTCTTTCACCTAATTTTCACGAGACCCCAGGGACAATCGCACCATCCCTACGTGATAGACCTTGGCCCGCTTCGGCGGGCTTTCTTTTGCCTGCGATTTCGCTTCCATCCAGGTGTCGAGGCCAGCCACAATCGCCCATCAGCTCCAAGCTCGGACGCACGGCATGCTCACCACCCTCGCCATCGGCAACTACCGCTCCATCAACCATCTCGTCCTGCCCCTCGGCCAGCTCAATCTGGTAACGGGCGCCAACGGCAGCGGCAAATCCAACCTCTACAAAGCCCTGCGCCTGCTGGCCGAAACCGCCCAGGGCGGGGTAATCGAAGCCCTCGCCCGCGAAGGTGGCCTGGACTCCACCTGGTGGGCCGGCCCGCAAACCAGTGCGCGCATGAAGCGCGGCGAAGTGTCCATCCAGGGCCAGCACCCAAGCGAAGCCAAACGCCTGCGCCTGGGCTTCGCCACCGAAGATTTCGGCTTTGCCATCTCCCTCGGCCTGCCGATCCCCCTGCCCTACCCAACCGCCTTCATGCTCGACCCCGAAATCAAGTGCGAAGCCATCTGGGGCGCCGGCGCCTATCGCCCCGCCTCGCTGCTGGTCGAACGCAAGAACGCCATGGTGCGCGCCCGCGAGGGCAACAGCTGGACCGTGCTCGACCAGCATGCCGACAGCGGCGAAAGCTTTTTCAACATTGTCGGCCGCCCCCGCCAGGCGCCGGAGATTGGCGACCTGCGCGCGTTCATCAACAGCTGGCGGTTCTACGACCACTTCCGCATCGACCGCGACGCGCCTTGCCGCCAGCCACAGCTAGGGACCCGCTCGCCGGTGCTGCATCACGATGGGCGCAACCTGGCTTCGGCTTTGCAGACCATTATCGAGATTGGCGAGGTTGAAGACCTTACAGCGGCCCTGGAGGACGCGTTCCCCGGTAGCCGGCTTGGGATTGATGCGCCGCCGGGAGGGTTGTTCAGCGTGCGGCTGCATCAGCATGGGCTTTTGCGGCCGCTGGGCGGGGCTGAATTGTCCGATGGGACCCTGCGTTACCTGCTGTTGATGGCGGCGCTGCTTACCCCACGGCCACCGTCGCTGATGGTGCTGAACGAACCGGAAACCAGCCTGCATGCCGACCTGCTGCCGGCCCTGGCGCGGCTGATCATTCGCGCTTCGCAACGCAGCCAGGTGTGGGTGGTCTCGCACAGCAAGCCGCTGATCGACGCGCTGACGGCGTGCGACGGGTGCAATGTGCTGGAGCTTGAGAAGCACCACGGGCAGACCCAGTTGCGTGGGGTCGGGTTGCTGGATGAGCCGCTTTGGCGATGGGTTGATTGAGTTGGGCGATGGCAGCCTATCGGGGAATGCCAGTCAGTTAACCAATGGGGCCGCTTTGCGGCCCATCGCCGGCAAGCCAGGCTCCCACAAGTACGGCGCATGGCTTGAATTCGATGTGGCGGGAATGCCTGTCAGTCAAGCAATGGGCCGCTTTGCGGCCCATCGCCGGCAAGCCAGGCTCCCACAAGTACGGCGCATGGCTTGAATTCGATGTGGCGGGAATGCCTGTCAGTCAAGCAATGGGCCGCTTAGCGGTCCATTGTCGGCAAGCCTGGATCCCACAAGTAGGGCGCATGGCTTGAATTCGATGCGGTCTGGGTGGGAGCTGGCTTGCCGGCGATGGGCTGCGCAGCAGCCCCATCAGGCCTTGACTGACTGGCTTTAGCCTATAGGGCCTTTGCTTCGCTGCATGGCACCGGCTTCATCGGTGTTCGCGGGTGAACCCACACACAGGCTCCCCCTGCCAAATCCACGGTTTGCGCTGTACCCGCACGACTCGGCGCTGGCAAAATGCGCCTTTCAAGAATAGCCCCAGCCATGGATTGCAAATGTCAGGAACAAGTGGTTTCACCGCCAACGATATCGCCCAGGCGATGAAGGCCAAGGCACAGGACGCCTTCGGCGAAAAGGTCACCGCGCCAGTCAATGTGCAAAATGTGCAGCAGCACCGGGCCGAGCTCACCTATACCGTCACCGCCAACTACGCGTTCGAGTACCAGAGCCGCTACGTCAGCCAGGCGACCGGCCCGCTGTATGACCAGGCCGATATGCGCGCGGTACTCAGCCATCGACAGCAACAGCTGCTGGCCGCACCAGGTTTTCTGCGGGACCAGACTCAGGCGCAGCTGAAAAGTAATGTCAGCCGCTACCGAGAGCCTGGAAAGTTTCGCATCCTCACTGACCAGAATGTGTACTGCGGCATCGAAGACTGCCAGGGGTGCGCCGGACATGGCACAACCCAATGCTCCAGATGCAGGGGCAGCGCCCTCGAACCGTGCGATCGATGCTACCGCTCATTACGCCTGCCTTGTAACGTTTGCAACGGCAACCGCCGGCCCGGCATGCCTTGCAACAGGTGCAATGATTCGGGAACGATCCCCTGCCACATCTGCCACAGCTCAGGGAACATCACCTGCAGGTCGTGCCGAGCGGGCAAGGTCACCTGCGCCACGTGCAAAGGCGCTTGCCAACTGATCTGCGAATACCATCTGGACGTCTTCGCAGACACCTCCGTGAACTTCCAATGGGGTGCGATGAGTGCAGACTGGTTGCTGCCAGCCCTGCGGGAAGTGATGAACACCCCGCACCGCCACCAGGTATTTGCCGTGGATCGCTACCAGACCACCGCCGACCAGCCAAACGTGTTTACCGCCAGCGGTCACGCGGTCGCGGCACAGGCGCAAGTGACCTATCAACAGGCAAGCGGCACCTGCCGGTTCATCGGCCCAAACCTGCACACCGTGTTCCTTGATGGCGTGCTCAGCGGCGGCTTCAAGAAAGCCGTCGACGGTGTGCAGCAATACACCAACATCTGGCAGGTCAACCAGGCATCGAACAGCAAGATCGCGCGCTTGCTGATAAAGGAAATGGAGCGCGAGACCGACGTCGAGAAAACCTCACCCGTGCGTAACGGCATCATCAGCGCGGCCGACGCGACTGCTTTCATGGATGCCCGTAATCGCTCGCTTTACCACATCATCTCCACCAGCCTGAAGTTCCGCTTGAGCGCCGTGCTGGGGCTGGCGTTCTCGTTAAGCGCAGTGATGACCGTGCTGTATGGGGCAATGAGCTTGCTGCACCGCAACACACCCAGTGCCATGGCCGGGAACGAGGGTTACATCGGGCTGTTTGCGCTGGCGCACAACCCCGACTCGGTAGTGGCGGCGTTCATGTTGCCGCTGCAATCGCTGATAAACAGCGTGGCACAACGCGGGGATTACTGGCCGCTGGCCTGCTGGGGGCTGGTTGCCCTGGTCTTCAACCGCATGGTCCTGCCCCTGCTGGCACCCAAGGTCTGGCGCTGGACCGAGGGCCATCTGCTACGCGCCATTGTGCTGGCCGTGCCCGGCATCCTGCTGCTGAATCTGTTCATGGCCCTGCATCCGTCAGGCTATGTAGTGCTCAGGTTTACCGAACTGATGCCTGACATTCGCCTGACCGGTGCCCTGGGCAGGACGACGCAATGGTTGATCACCTATGTGCCACAGATCTTTGCCTTGTCGCTGGTTGTTGCGCTGCTCAGGTACAAGGCCGCGGGGATGCATTGGGGGCGGCGCCAACTCAGGATGCTGCTGCAGAAACGCGATGTGGCCGGGTATCTGTCGCTGATCAAGTGACACCGGGCGGTGTAATGACCGATGCCGTATCCGTCTGGGCAGACAGGGTCAGGAACGCAAGGTGCGTTTCATACCGTTCCAGCACGTCGTCGATGATCTGCTGCCTGGTCAAACCCATCAGGTCATAGCCACCCGAGCCGGTCTGGGTATACACCTCCAGGCGGTAGTACACGTCGGTCTCCCGCGACATGCGGCCGCCGAACATCGGCACCGGTGCCTCTACCATGGCAACGTGGTAGAGGAAGTCGCGGAACGTGTCCATCGGCAGCCGCAGTATCGGCTCTTCGATGCCGTAGGCATTGCTGATGTTTTCACGCTCGACCTGGTAGTCCTGGTTACCGAATTCGGCGGCGACTTCATCCAGTGCAGGCCGGACAGTGCGCTGCAGAAACTGGCTGACCTGGCGCTGCGACGGAAACGCACGCATCTGCTCCAGCCGCTGCTTCCATGAACGCTCTGGCACGTGGCCACCGATCGGGGCCATCGATGGCCGTCGCAGCACCTGCCCTTCGCGCTCGGCACGCTCCATGCGCAACACCTTGTAGAACGAGGCCATGACCAGGTAGGCAATGACCGTGACCGGCAAGGCGAAGATCAGGGTGGCGTATTCCATGGTGGTCACCCCTCCCGCAATCAGCATCGCCACGGTGAGTACCGCAGTCATGATCGCCCAGAAGATGCGCAGCCAGCTCGGCCCGTCATGCGAAGGGTCCGGGATCGACGTAGAAAAGTTCGACATCACCATCGCGCCCGAGTTGGCGCTGGTCAGGTAGAACAGCAGCCCGGACAGCGTCGCCAGGCCGATCAGGAACATCGCGCCAGGGAACATGCCGAGCAGCGCGTACCAGCCTCGCTCCGGGCTTTGCATTGCCAGTTCGGCGAATTCGGTGTTGCCCTGCATCACTTGAAACAACGCGGAATTACCAAACAGCGAGACGATGATGAAGTCACACAGCACCGGCGCTGTGATGGCAGCGATAACGAATTCGCGCAGGGTGCGGCCACGGGAGATGCGGGCCAGGAATACCCCCACGAACGGCCCCCAAGCCAGCCAGAACGCCCAGAAGAACAATGTCCATGAGCCCATCCAGTCGGTGGTGCCAGGCTGGTAAGCAAAGGTTTGCAAGGTGCGTGCGGGGAATGTGACGATGAAGCGGCCGATGTTTTCCACCAGCGCATTCAATAGAAACGCCGTCTGCCCGCTGAACAGGATGTAGAGCATCATCGCCACCGCGCTCCACAGATTCAGCTCGGCGATCCAGCGGATACCCCGGTCGACACCGGAGGTGGTCGCGGCGATGGTCAGCAGCACCGCACCGCCGACCAGCGCGATCTGCAGCCCAAGCCCCTCTGGCAGGCCGAAGATGAGCGAGAAGCCGACGTTCAGCAACACCACGCCGATGCCCATCGAGGTGGCGACACCGAACACCGTGCCGATCAACGCGATGATGCTGATACCATCCCCAAGCGGGCCCCGCACGCGCTTGCCCAGCAAGGGATACAGCGCCGCTCGAATCGACAGCGGCATGCCCCAGCGGTAAGCAAAATAGCCCATGGCCATGCCCAGCAATGCATACATCGCCCAGCCAGCGATGCCGTAGTGGAACATTGTCCAGACCACGGCATCCTGCATGGCCGCCGGCGTGCCGCCTTGGCCAGCGGGCGGTGTGAGGTACTGCACGACCGGCCCGGTGACCGAGTAGAAGAGCATGTCGATACCCACGCCTGCCGCGAACAACATGGCGACCCAGGTCACCAGCTTGTATTGCGGCCGCGAGTGATCAGGCCCGATGCGCACGTCACCTTCCTTGGAAAACGCCACCCACAGCACAAAGGCGATCACCAGCGTCATGGTCAGCACGTAATACCAGCCGAGGTTGATCGCGATCCAGTCCACAATCAGCTTCATGGTCGTGCGCGCTTCAGCGGGGCTGAGTATCGTGCAAATCGAGAACACCAGAATCACCACTGACGAAATGATCACTACCGACCAGTTGATATGCGACTGGTAGTCTTCGATGAGCTCTTGCGGGCCTTTGCTGAGGTCACTTCGCGACACGGGCGCATCGTCTTCATGACGCTCATGGCGGCGGTCCAGACCACCGAAGCGCTTGCGCTCCAGGGCGGCGCGTAGCGGTTCATTTTCAGCGTTCGGCATCGGGCCATTGGGCTGTATTGTGTTCGGCTGATCCTCGTCAGACGGTTTGACAGGCATGGTCTACTCCTACTTCGATGTGGCTTGAAGCACACGGGGAACGGGTGAGCGCTCGCTGATTGGAAACGCTGCGGGATCAGATGTCGGCAGCCGTACGCATGGACGGGCAAACACCTGGGATATGTCACGGGCGGGAAGGCAAAGCGGGTGCAAATATCACCTCGCCAAGCCACCTACCATAACATTTTCTGCAGGGATGGCTTTGATGGGGGGCGTTAACTCACTGATTTCACGCTGAACCTGGCCTGATGGCCAGACCTCGCGGGCAGCACCGTTGCGATGCTGCAGTCACAACTTCAGTGGGTACGATGCGCCTTCAGCGTATGCGAAGGCAACTCCCCGAAACGCTCCTTGTACTCCTTGGAAAAACGGCCGAATTGCTGAAAACCGTAATCCATGGCAATACTGGAAACCTTCTCCGAAGCGCGTGCCTGGGTCAGGCGCACACGTACTTGTTCGAAGCGTAACTGGCGGTAATAGGCCATCGGCGTCATCCCGTAATGGGTATGAAAATCACGGTACAGGCGCTCACGTGAAACACCCGCAGCGTGCTCGAGGTCTTCGAGCGTCAGTGGCGCTTCAAGCGACGCGTTGAACAGCGCTTCAAGTTGGGCCAGGTACTGCGGGCGCCCGCTTTGTCGCGCTTGCAATTCATCAGAATAGTTATGCCGTTGAGAGAACAGCAGGCTCGTGACCAAGCTGCCTTCAAAGTTGCTCCAGACTTCTGGCAGGTCGCACAAAGAGTTCTCGGTCTGCAGCATCGACTGAACACTTTCCACCAACTTCCACCAGTCTTGCATCGCCCCTTGCACCGGCACCATGGGTTCAAAAAGTATAGGCTGCACGATTTGCCGACCGAGTAACTTGGACAGTTTTGCCTCCAGCGCGCTGCGCGAGAGTTTGACCATTTTTTTCAGGCATTTTTCACCGATGGTCATGCGCAACGACTGGTTAGGCGAGAGGATTACGCCCACCGAAGGGTTGGAAACAAAGGCCTTGCCCTGATGCTCGATGCTTTGCTCGCCGTACACGGGCAAGTTGATGCTGTAGCTCTCCTGCAAATCCTGGATCTTGACGCTGACCAGGGTCGAGTATTCGATCAAGCCGATAGCGGCATTACCAATGATCGTGCCGTGATGACGAAAATCCAGCTCGCCAGGCCTGGGGACTTCAAGATCATGTGGCCCATTGATGCTCAACATCCACTGTATGGCTTGCGCGGGCGTATTGAGAACGGTTGAGAATTGCTGACGACTGGCATTGTTTTTATTGTGGGTGTTACGCATGGCATTTCCTCATAGGGCCCGAACCGCGAGCGTCTCATGTATGCGCTTTTGCGGTAGCACGCGGGACCAAGCTATTTCGCTCGGGTGCCAACGTCAAGCACCGTCAGTCCTGCCAGCGGCCTGATGGAAAACGCAAAACTGCATAGCAATCACGTGGTAGCCGAATAGTGCCGGGACGGGCTGGGGGGTTTAATCGAGCCATTCCCGCAGCAAGCAAAGGTCAGACTCCATGAGCACCAAATCAATTGCCCAGTGGCAGGACTTTATCCAGGGCTGCCTGGACTTTCGTCCCGTGGAAGGCGTGTACCGCATCGCCCGTGACATGTTCACCGAGCCGGCGCTGTTCGACCTCGAGATGGAGCTGATTTTCGAGAAAAACTGGATCTATGCGTGCCATGAAAGCGAGATTAGCCAAAAGCACGACTTCATGACCATGCGCGCCGGCCGCCAGCCCCTGATCATCACCCGCGACGGCGAAGGCCAGCTCAACGCGCTGATCAACGCCTGTCAGCATCGTGGTACGACCCTGACCCGCGTCGGCAAGGGCAACCAATCGACCTTTACCTGCCCCTTCCATGCCTGGTGCTACAAAAGCGACGGTCGTCTGGTCAAGGTCAAGGCGCCGGGCGAATACCCGGAAGATTTCGACAAGGCAACGCGCGGCCTGAAAAAAGCCCGCATCGAAAGCTACAAGGGCTTTGTCTTCGTCAGCCTCGACATCCACGGCAAGGATTCGCTGGAAGACTTTCTGGGCGACGCCCGGGTGTTCTTCGACATGATGGTCGCGCAGTCCGCCACTGGCGAACTTGAAGTGCTGCCGGGCAAGTCGTCCTACACCTACGACGGCAACTGGAAGCTGCAGAACGAAAATGGCCTGGACGGCTACCACGTCAGCACCGTGCACTACAACTACGTGGCCACCGTGCAGCACCGCCAACAGGTCAATGCCGAGAAAGGCCTGACCGCCAGCGGCACCCTGGACTACAGCAAGCTGGGGGCGGGTGACAAGGAAACCGATGACGGCTGGTTTGCCTTCCACAACGGCCATAGCGTGCTGTTCAGTGATATGCCCAACCCAGCCGTACGCCCCGGTTACGCCGCGATCATGCCGCGCCTTGTTGCAGAGCATGGCCAGGACAAGGCCGAATGGATGATGCACCGCCTGCGCAACCTGAATATCTACCCAAGCATGTTCTTCCTCGACCAGATCAGTTCGCAGCTGCGCATCATCCGTCCGCTGGCCTGGAACAAGACCGAGATCAACAGTTTCTGCCTCGGCGTCAAAGGCGAGTCGGACGCCGACCGCGAGAACCGTATCCGTCAGTTCGAGGACTTTTTCAATGTCTCGGGCCTGGGTACACCGGACGACCTGGTGGAGTTTCGTGAAGCGCAGCGCGGTTTCCAGGCGCGCCTGGAGCGCTGGAGCGACATTTCCCGCGGCTGCGACAAGTGGGTCGATGGCCCTACCCGCAACAGCGAAACCATCGGCATCGCCCCGGCCCTGACCGGCACCGAGTTCACCCACGAAGGCCTTTACGTCAACCAGCATGGCAACTGGCAGCGCTTCCTGCTCGAGGGCCTGGCCCGCAAGGCCGAAGAACAGCAATCCCTCAAGCTCAAGGAGGTATGACCATGAATGGCGAACTGCAGTACCGCGTCGAACAGTTTTTCTACCGTAACGCCGAGGCCTGCGATGCCCAGGACTGGGACGCCTACCTGGCGATGTTCAGTGAGGACAGCGAGTTTCACCTGCCGCAGTGGGACTCGGAACACGTCTATACCCTTGACCCAAAGCAAGGCATGTCGCTGATCTACTACGCCAACCGCGGGGGGCTGGAAGATCGGGTGTTTCGGATTCGCACCGGCAAAGCGGCTTCGACCATTCCCATGCCGCGCACCCTTCACCTGATCAGCAACGTCCGCATTGCGCCGCTGCACGGTGGTGAGCTGGAAGTGAAGGTGAACTGGCACACGTTGTACTACCGGCTGCAGAACGCCGAGCAATTCTTCGGCCGCGCCACCTACCGCCTGCGGCCCGACGGCGAGAGCTGGAAAATTGCCCGCAAGCATGTGGTGCTGCTCAACGACACGATCAATTCGGTGCTCGATTTCTACCATCTCTGACACGGCGGAGGAGCCATCATGACGTACAAGGTTGCCTTCAACTTTGCCGATGGAAAAACACTGTTCTGCACCGTTCAGGGCAACGAAGTGCTGCTTGATGCAGCGCTGCGTGCAGGCATCAAGATTCCGCTGGATTGCCGCGAAGGTGTGTGTGCCACCTGCCAGGGGCGCTGTGAGTCTGGGCAGTACACCCAGGACTACGTGGACGACGAGGCGCTGTCGGCCAATGACCTTGCCCAACGCAAAGTGCTGGCCTGCCAGACCCGCGTGCAGTCGGATGCAGCGTTCTATTTCGATTTCGACTCAACACGTTGCCATGGCGCGGATACCCGTGAACACCGCGGCATTGTCAGCGCCGTGGTGCAGGTTTCGCCGACCACGGCGATTGTGCACGTCGATGCCAGCGCCGCAACGCAGCGCCTGGATTATCTGCCCGGCCAGTACGCCCGTATTCAGGTGCCAGGCACCGATCACAAGCGTTCGTACTCCTTCGCCAATCAGCCCAACAGCGCCAACCAGTTGCAGTTCCTGATTCGTCTGCTGCCTGACGGGGCAATGAGCAACTATATCCGTGAGCGTTGCCAGGTTGGCGACCCGTTGGTATTCGAGGCGCCTTTGGGGGCCTTCTACCTGCGCCACATCACCCGGCCACTGGTGATGGTTGCCGGCGGCACGGGCCTGTCGGCGTTCCTGGGCATGCTCGACGAGATTGCCGACCGGGGTGGGTGCGGCCAACCCGTGCACCTTTACTACGGCGTGCGCCAGGCAGCGGACCTCTGCGAGCTGGAGCGGATCGCAGGCTACGCCAAGCGCATTCCAGGCTTCAGCTTCACCCCGGTAATCAGCGACGCCGATGCTGGTTGGAGCGGCAAGTGCGGCTATGTCACGGAGCATTTCCAATTGCCAGACATGCACACCACGCCGTTCGACATGTACCTGTGCGGGCCACCGCCGATGGTCGAGTCGGTGAAGAACTGGCTGAACGAGCAAGGCCTGGAAAACTGCCACCTCTACTACGAAAAATTCGCCCAGAGCAACACCTGAGACCTGAAGGTGCATTGTTCGAATGCCGAACCGCCGCGTGGCGGTTCGGCTGTTTCTGTTCAGCCTGCCTTTAACGCAAGAGACTGCGCCATGCCAAAAAACACCGCTGAATACCAATACGTTACCGGGCAGTATCGCCCCAGCTTCACCGCGCTGTTCGAGCAGTACCAAGTGGCCAACGCCCAGGTGCTAAGCGAGCGCACCTGGAATCTTGAGGTGCGCTACGGCCTACACCCCAGGCAAACCCTGGACCTGTGCGTTGCCCAAGGCAGCGCCAAAGCCAACCTGATCTACCTGCACGCCGGCTACTGGCAGTCGCGGGACAAGGCACAGTTTCGCTTCATCGCCGCGGCACTGAGTGCACGCGGCTACAACGTCGCCCTGCTGAACTACCCGTTGTGCCCTGATGTAGCTGTCGATCAGATAGTCGCCAGCGTAGGCCACGGCCTGCTTTTCAGCCTCACGACACTTCCGGTCAGGGACCGGCAGCTGCCGCTGATCGTCGCGGGGCACTCGGCGGGGGGGCACCTTGCGGTCGAGTTGGCCCTGGCGCAAACCGCGCTCGCGCCCCAGCAGCGCCCCATCGCCGCGATAGTACCGATCAGCGGGGTCTACGACCTGGCGCCGCTGATCGAAACCAGCCTGAATGACAAGCTACGCCTGGACATGCGCCAGGCGCACGCTTGCTCGCCACTCGCCCGCGTCAGCGGTGATCTGGTGCCAGCAGCGTTTGTCGTCGGGGGGGAAGAAACGCCAGCGTTTCTGGAGCAGAACCGCAGCATGGCGGAGGCATGGGCACTGACAGGTAGCCCGGCGACCTGCCTGGAGATTGCAGGCCGTGATCACTTCACCGTTTTGCAGGCGTTCGAGGGGCCGGGTGGCATGCTGCTCGAGCTGATCGACAACCTTTACCAAGCGGCCTGCCCTGCTACTGAAACAGCCTGAAGCATGAGCGCGGCCGCCCCTGAGGGCGGCCTGCGAGCCACTAGAACTTGAAGGTGTAGCTGGTGATAAAGCGGTTCTCCTGGTAATCCACCCCCGCGGCCTGACCGTTGCCATAGCGCGTCTTGACGTCGATGTTGCGCCACTCGAACGCAACGCCCTGCAGCGGGCCACTCTGCACCACGTAGCTGATGAAGAGGTTGCGCTCGCTCTCCACGTTCTGGTCCAGGGCGTTGTTGCCACGATCGATGCCGGTGCCGCGCAGGTAGCGAGTCATCAGCTTCAGCCCCGGCACACCGTAGCCGGCAAAGTCCAGGTCATAGCGCAACTGCCAGGAGCTTTCGTTGGGTTTGACGAAGCCGACGGCAGACCAGTTCACCAGGTAGGGTTGCGGTGCATAGCCATTGAGGGTGGGAAATGTGCTTTCGCCGAGCATGCGCTGATAACCGACCGCGACGGTGTGCGAATTCTTCCTCAGGCTGGCGAGCAAACCGTAGGAACGGTTGTCGATGTCGCCATACAGGGCCTGTCCATCTTCCCTGTTGTCGAAATAGCGCAGATCGGTCTTCAACACCAAGCCGTTACCCAGCTCGGTGTTCTGGGTAAGGCCCAGGTACTGCTGCTGATAGATATCTTCCAGTTGCCCATAAAAGTACGTCGCCGACAAACGCGGGGTGAATGCGTAACTGGCACCGCCGAAGTTGAGCCCATCGCTGGTGCGACGCGGGCCATTGGGCCCGGTGAACAGGTACATTTTTTCGCGATTGGAAGACTCGCGGCTGCTGATCTCGGTAAACCGCCCAGCCGTCAGGACCAGGCCGTCCACTTCACGCGAGTCCAGCAACAGGCCGTGATAGGTGGTAATGAGCTGGCGCGTATCGTCGATGAAGGCAACCGGCAGCATCGGGCGGTGTTCGCCGACTTTCAGCTCGGTTCTGGAATAGCGCACCTTGCCGGTCAAGGCGGCGCGGCCATAGTCGTGTACCGGTTGGCCCTTGCTGTCATCGTAGGGGATGACACTATCGGGGCCCCGACCACCGCCGCCATCCAGGCGATAGGCATATTGCCCGGACACATCAAGACCGAATTGCAAAGGGCCTTCGGTGTAGCCAGAGATGGCGCGAAAATCGAACCCCTGGGTCCAGCTACCGACCCGTGACTGGGGCGCCCCGTTCTGCTTGAAGTCGCGATCCAGGTAGAAGTTGCGCAGCCCCAGACTGATCTGGCGGTCTCCCACGAAGTCTGCCTGGGCAGAAATCGGCACGCACATCCCCATCAAGCCCGCGGCAACGCCGCTGGCCAGCCAGTTTTTATGGAACATCGAAGTGAGCCCTTCTGAGGTGTGCAAAGCACAGCCGTGGAGGCAGGTCAGTTGGCCGAAAGGCAGAGCTCCGGCACTCGACCTACGTTGTTATTTTTATGACCACTTACTGAATCGGAGGGGACCGCCAGTGGGTGCAGGCGCAACATGGTGTCGTGCCTGCACGTAGCGGGAGCGAGCCCTGGGTTCGTCAGGCAAAACGCTTCTGGAGTTTCTTCGCGGTGCTGTCAGGGTCAAGGCACAGGATGCTGACAAACCCCATCACCACCAGGTAACAACCAATGTAGGCGAACGAAGCATTCATGCCTTCGGCCAGCCGTGCGGTCATTTCCAGGCTCTGTGGCGCACCCTTGCCCACTTGCAGGTACCCTGCCCGCTCCATCAGAAGGCCGACCATGACCGGCGCCACAATGCCGCCCAGCGATGCTACCGCTGTCAACGTTGCCATGACCGCGCCACGTTGTCTGGATGCAACGCAAAAGGCCACTGCCGTCGGCGCCAGGGGAAAAGTCATCGCCAGCCCCGCGGCCACAACCAGCATGGTGACCGCGCTATACCCTTGCAGGTGCGGAAGAACCAGAAAACAGACGCCGGACAGCAGCAGGACCAGGCCGAACGAGGCACCCAAGGACAGGTATACCGAAACACCTCGGCGCATCATTACCCGTGACGCATAACCCAGCACACCCAAGGTCAGCGCGCCGAACAACCACGGAAAGGTCGATACCAGCCCGACCATCTCGGGCGACAGCGACACTACCGCACCGAGGTAACGCGGCGACCAGGTGGTCAGAAAGCCCTGCGCCCAGAAGCACCCGGCACCTGCCAGCGTGGCAATGATGAACATCCGCGAGCAGAACACCCGAACAATCGGCACCTGCGCAAGTGTGTCCGACTTTTCTGTAATGCTCGCTCGCTCACTGGCAGGGGCCTGGTCCTGCGCCGGCTGCGCGCCTGGTGCGTGGTCCTGTTGCTTGCCCTTGAGGTGGCTGTAGGGGCCCTCCTTGGCGACCACCAGCCAGAGTACCGACCAGATGAAGCCGATCAACCCGAGAAAACCGAATGCCCAGCGCCACCCCCACTGCGGGTGGGCAATGATATAGGCCAGGATGGGCGCTGCAATGATCGGCCCCAGGGTAGAGCCAATGGCGACCAGGGTGCTGGGCAAACCGCGCTCCCGCGCGGGAAACCAACCGTGCACATGGTGCAGGGTAGTCGGCGTTGCGGGCCCTTCGGCGGCGCCGAGCACAATGCGGGTCACCAGCAGTATTGCAGCGCCCCCGCCAAACAGCATGGGAAACTGCAAGACCGACCAGAGCACCCCCATGGTCAGCAAGATCCATCGGGTCGGCACCTTGGCCGCGAGAAAACCGACGCACACGGCACTGATAGCAAACAGAAAGAAAAAAGCGCTGCCGATAAAACCGAACTCACTCGCCGACAACCCGAGCTCACCCATCGCAGGCTCGGCAACCAATCCCAGAACAGCCTTGTCGGCAAAGTTGATCATCTGAAAGATCACCAGCATGCCGGTGATCAACCAGGCGCGGCGATTCATCTGCCCCTTGGCAACCGCAGCACGCAGTGTATGAGGCGGATATGCGGTTTGAGTGAGCTCTGTCATGTTCACACCTCGACGGCTTCAGACGCAGGCAAAAGAGTGTTCGAGCAAGCAGCAGTGACCGTGCCACCCACGCGGAAGCTGTCGTTATCCTCTGCCGCGAAAACCTTGCCGCTGAAGTCACGGCGGGCGGCCCGGAGCATTTTCTCGATGTCTGCCGCGCCCGGCACGTTCGGCACGATGTGGTGCAGGATCAACTGGCTGACGCCCGCTGCCTGCGCCACCTTGCCGACCTGTTCGTACGAGGTGTGCGACTCTTCCAGATGCACGGCAATACCTTGGCGGGTCGGCCCTTCGGGGAAGGTGGCGAGGATAGCATCCAGGTCGATGACTTCATGCAGCAGCACGTCGGCCCCCTTGGCCAGGCGGATGCAGTTTTCCGAATAGGTCGTGTCGCCGGAGATCACCACCGACCCATACTGGCTATCGATACGGAAACCAAAGGCTGGGTAGCACAGGCGGTGATCAACCAGAATCGCCGACACCACGACGTTCTCGTCCCGATACACTTCAAAGGGGTCCATCACCGGGTGACGGGCCAGCACAGGGTCCGCATTGGCGTGCGCCGGCACTTCGATATCGTGGCCATACACCCACTGGTTGGGGCTGGAGCGCCCTTCGTCGGCCATGCGAATGGCAACGTCAGAGGCGAATACGCGGTTGATCAATGCATCCACCACATCCGCAGTGCCGACCATCGGGTGGTCGCCGCCGCAGCAGCCCGGCACCACGGGGTGATCACCGTGAACATGCAGGGCGGGTACGCGCGGCGGTTTGGCCGGGCCGTAAACGTGAATCGGCTGGCTGAAGGACTCGCCCGGCACCTGCCAGCCGGTCAGCAAATAAGAGCCCAGGTCGTAAATATGATCAGAATGGTGATGGGTAATGAAAATCGCGCGCAGTTGATCCCACGTGCAATGGGAGCGGTAGTTACGAATACTGCCCATGCCACAGTCGAACACGTAGGAACAGCCATCAACTACCACCGCTGTCGAGATACCCGCGCGGCTGGCGGAGACAACTGGCCCACCACCAGTACCGAGCGTGTGAACAGTCATTCCGGAATGATTTGCCTGGCTCATCTGACTACCTTTTTATTCTAATTGATTAAACATGCGGGTTATTGCCACAGCAATCTAATTCAGGCCCTGGGCCTATCACTATGCGGTTCTCGTTGGGTTTATATTCATTTTTGCTTTGGGTAATCAGCCACCCCGGCAGGATGGCTGAGCCGTTGGTCTATTCGAAGTTCGGCGAAGTACCGGGCTTGGCAAACAGGATGTTGCGCAGCCCGGACAGCCTGACCACCTCTTCGGGGCTGGCCTGGTTGTGCAACTCATCGAACAGGCTGGACAGGTCGTTACCTGGGCTTACCCAGAACAGCCCGCGGGCGGGTTTGTCCGCATCGATGCGGTACCCATGGCTGGAACCACGTGGCCAGCAGACGTGATCGCCCGGCTTGGCGGTCATCCATTCGCCATCTTTGTACAGCGAGTACTCACCCTCCAGCACGAACACATGCTCATCCTGGATAGGGTGCGTATGGGGCGGTATGAAGCTGCCGGGCGGGTCATAGGTCAACCAGGCAAAACTGCTCTGATCATCCCCGCCAAGAATCGGCCAATACGAAGTACCCAGCACGTTCCAGACTTTACGGCCGATCATGGATTTAATGTCGTCAACACCGAAAGGCAGTGGCACGTTTTGCGCCGAGTGCAGTTCCCCTGAAGCCATGGAGTTCACCCCTTTTGAATATGATTCGTCGGATTTTTTAGCAGGGGTTACATTAGCCAACGGCCCAGCGTGCGGGCTATGCAGATATTCGATCAACGCTGTGCTTTTTTAGTACGGCGGTTGCCAAGAAGTGCATAGCGTTAAGCAAGAACTGCCCTAGCCAGGTAAACAGAACCCTTCAGAATGCCAACGCAGGCGGTCGATCGACTGCACACCACCAGCGTTCAAATAGAAGGTTCGTTGCCATGCTGCATCCACCCGCTGAAAAATCGCTGAAATCCCGATTCCGTCAGGTCTTTGCACTGGCCGAAGGGTGCGAACCCGACCCACGCTTCACGCTCGCCAATGAACGCACCTTTCTGGCCTGGATCCGCACGGCCCTTGCCCTTCTGGCCAGTGGTATCGCACTGGATGCGCTGCCGCTGGAGCTGCTGGCCGGGCGCCCACAAGCGCTGCTGTCCTATGCCCTGACGGGCATGGCGCTAGTGGTCAGCGTCAATGCGACCCTGCGCTGGCTCAATGTCGAGCGCGCCCTGCGCCATCGGCAAGCGCTGCCGTACCCGATTTTGGCACCGCTGCTGGGTTTGTTCGGGCTGATCGTTTCCACCTTGCTGTTGCTGCCTTGAGCGCACCTCATATGCCCCCGCATGACGACCAAGGCCTGCAGCCCGAGCGCACGGCGCTTACTTGGGAGCGCACGGTGCTGTCTAGCCTGGTATTGGGATGCATCGCGTTTCGTCATCCACTGGCCCATTACGGTTCCATGACCACGCTGATGCTCATGGCCTTGGCGATAGGCAGCGTCTACTCGCTGTTGATCATCGGCGGCTATCGCAGGGCTGCGCGGCATATACGCGAAGAGAGGTCGACACCGCGACTGGGCGCAGTGCTGGCGATGGGCGTGGGCGTTACGCTGGTGAGCATTGCGGCATTGTGCGGCGTCTGATCGGCGAGGTTGCAGTGAAAATCAGAGTAATCACCCCGCCTGTGCGAAAGGATCGGGCGAACTGACGCAACCGGCACGTGGTGGATGGCACCGGCTACGCCGGTGTTCGCGGCTGAAGCCGACCTCATGAACCAAATCGTATCTCCATGATTTGACGCGGTCACTGTGGGAGCCCGGCTTGCCGGCGATGGGCTGAGAAGCAGCCCCAATGCAGGCGACACCATTCTGGCGGATTGTGACTGAATTGAGACCTTGGGGCCGCTGCGCAGCCCATCGCCGGCAAGCCAGGCTCCCACACCTGATGCGGCGGGCTTGCGGGCAGAGTTCCCTGCGCGACAGCGCAGCCCGGAGGGCTGGGAGACGGGGTGTAGCTGCAGTTGATCAGTTAACCGGAACAAGACGCTCGCGCTGAGCAGCAGTCAAATCGTCGATTACGCCAACTTTCAGGGGCTGCGCGCCGATGTCAGCCAACGGCTTGCCCATATCTGCAGAGGCGAATTCCGGCAGTTTGTACATGGCGCCGGTGAGAGGATCGACGATCAGCAGGCCGATGATTCCCCCGATCAGAATGTTGCCCCAGTACCAACCGCTGAGGCTCGAATCCAGTTCCACGGTCTTGTCCGGATAGCCTTCTTTCTTGAACCGCAGCGTATAGGTCTGCCCCGAGAAATAGCCTTTGCCCGACTTCAGGGTAACGGTACTTGGGGTATTGCCCGTGTGTACGACTGTGCCGTTCTTGTCGGTGATTTCAAATGACGCCCCCATCGGCGCACTGGATACCGCGACCGGGTATCGCGACTCTCCAACGATGCTCGCGCAACCCTGAGTACCCAGCATTGCTACGACTACTGCTGCCCCAATCAACTTCCGAACCATCATCAGGAGTGCTCCACTGCGCCATCATTGGCAAGGCCGGTCATCGGCCGGGCGCAACTATATCCAAAGTGATATCACTTTGATACTAGTGATGAAGCCATGCACGCGACGCCTTACGCGGAACCCGGCTTGCGATGATCCGCGCTCATTTCTGCCGAGTACGCTGGGCTTTACCTATGCCCATGCAGCCTGCTGGAAGCCCCGATAAACAAAATGATTCTGCCTTTCACCATCTTCTTCACCGTCCTGATCGTCGGAACGATAGGCGATTATTTTGGGCTGCAGGGCGGCTGGAAGATCGGGCTGCTTTTGCCTGGTGGCAGCCGCCGTGCAGATCGCAGTCAGCGGGTTTCAACGTTCACAGCGGCAGTGAAGTGACGAGATTTGCCCGAGCCCAACATGGCTTGAAGCGCGTTTACCCGAATTTGCGATCAGCATGATCACATGCCGTGAATCGCCCGAATGAGAAGGCTAGAAGTCCCCCTTCATCGCCGCTCACCTCTCAGGCGCCCGCCAATGAACCGCCCTACCCTCAACCGCTGATGCGCTGCCGGGCGCGCGATGCGTGACATCAATTTGACACTACCCCACCAATTTGCAAACCTTCCGTACCACAGAATCCCCGCATTGATGCGGCCTTGGAAAGCAAGCGATGGAAAGCAAACATCAGCAATTGACGGAAGCGTACCGCCAAGCATTATCAGACCTCCCGCTGCATTGGCTGGACCGCAGCCGCGATCAAGAAGCGGATTTCAAGCACCTTTCAGGCTTGTTCCTTCCTGGTACCTCACCGGAATTCGAGCAGGCCACGAACCGCATCATGGTCGTGGGCCGCGAAACGCGCCGTTGGGATGTGTTGACCCCCGGCAAACCCTTTGCAGACCTGGACGAGTACATCCAGCGCGCCATGGCAATACAGCAAAGCCATTTTGCAAAGTATCTACACGACAAAACCGACCGCGGAGCCAGCTTCTTCAACTTTCTCCGCGAAATACGCCAGGCTGATCAAACCCTGGGTATCGCCTGGGCCAACCTCTTCAGCTTCGCATGGCAGCGAAGCTCCCCAATGCGTTGGCGGCATTTCACGCAGCTCATGCAGGTATCCAAGCGCCTGCTCGAGGCGCAAATCGACATTCTTCGCCCTGACATCATCGTGTTTGCCAACGGCGCGAGCAGTGCCCGCATAAGGCAGCAGTTCTTCCCGCACAAGGGTGAGCACAGTGTTTGCAGCGAGCTTGGTGATTACCGTATGCACGGCATACCGGTTAACCAACTGTGGCGCTTCCGCCTGCATGACTCGGTGCAGTGCTACCGCATACAGCACCCGAGCAGCGTCAGTGCCAAATCACGTGCAGCACGCCGCTTCCTGATCGACCAGATCCTCCTGCGCAATCTGCCGGACCTTCAAACCGTCGCGGCCAACAGCACGGTTGATGACGAACCCTACCGTAAAGCCACGCCGAACGGCGCCCCTACAACCGATCGACTAACCCCAGGCAACCCATGGTCAACTCAGTAGTATCGATATCCGAACAGGCATTCTTCAGCATCGTCACCTCGGCGCTGGAAGCCTACAAGGTCGAGCACCAACTCGAAAACGGTGATTTCTCAGCGCGGGTGGAAACGTTCGGCCACCTGTGGGGTTATGCTCAAACCACCATTGGCGGACAAACCCTGTATCGCGTGGTTTGGGCAGACACGTGCACCGCTGTCACCCGAGACAAAGGGTCGATTTCCTACGGTGCTGCCCCGCAGGAAATCAAACAAAGCTTCATCGATACGTTCTTCCCCGAGGTCACGTTCCTCGGCGATTACCACAGCCATCCGTATAGCTATCAGGATGATGAGATCAAGACCGAACTGGAGCTGGAGCGAGGGGGCTACTATCGTTTCTCCGATGCCGACTTCCGCGCGGTGAAACAGCAACAGGATAGCGGCCTGGATTATCGCGTCGGGCTGGTAGCCACCGTTTTCGAGCGCGACGAAAAGATCAAGCGAGCGCTGAAGATTCTGGATGAAGAGAGCGCCCTGCGGTTTCAGGTCGGTTCCGTGACGATCTGGCTCAAAGCCTATGTGTGGACGGAGGACGAAAACCTCAAATACCGCCGCAAGGCAGACCGCATGGTGCGCCTGGTGTGCCCAAGCTTGAACGTGTTTGCAGGCATGCGGGACGGGTGGGCTGGCCTTCCGCAGCAAAACTAGAAAGGCACTTACCCACTTCAAACCTTGGTATCAGGGCCGCATCAGCGGCTCGATACCGATCCATTTCTTCACCGGGTGATAACACAACCGCAGCGGCGGAATCGCCACCTCGCGCCCCTGCACCTTCAGGCTACCCAGGTGAATGGTCCACTTGGCGTCGGCGTTCAGCTTGTCCGTCTGGAAGATCACATAAGCCGAGCCATAGCGCTTGTTGTTGGTGAGCTTGGGAATCATCCGGTGCACTTCATCGCTGTTGATGTCGTACGGCGATGGCCTGGCAGCCCGCTCGGTCACAGTCGGATAGTCGTAGATATCGTTGAGGCCCACGTACACCTCGGGCCGCGCATTCAGGCGCGAGCCGTCTTCGAAGGTAATGTAGGCCTGGCGGCTGTCGTACAGCACCGGGATCGGCGGCTGGCCCCTTTTGGAGTCGGTCGACGGGCGCTGGCGGTCCTTGTTGTAGGCGATCATCTGCACGAAGAATTCCGGCCGCGGGTACTGCTCGCCCGGGTACTGCACGTGCAGGCCTTGCTCGTAGCGCTTTTCGCCCCATAGGGCGGCGTGGTCGTAGAGGTAGGTTTCCAGGTAGAGGGTGGTTTCGCCCTGCGGGCCTGGGACTTTGAACTGGAATTCGGATTGGCAGAGGTCCGCGTAGGCGGCGCGTTCGCGTTTCCAAGGGAGGCACGCGGTGAGTGAGGCTGTAGCCAGCAACAGCAGCAGGGAGGTGGCGCGCTTGAGATTGGTCATGACCTGCCTTGGTCTGGGTGCGAGCCAGTCAGTTTCGGGGGCTGCGGGACGTAAGTCCATGATGACCGTTTGACATCATCGGGACATAGCTGGATACAGCAATTACTGGCTGGTTAGCTTTTTGAGAGCTTTCGATTGTTGAACGAGCAATGAACGCTGCAGATTTCTGGCGATGAAAGCGGGTGAAAAATCAGAAATAAGAACTTCCTTGTAGGGCATTTCCCAAAGATACTCGCTACGCCTGATTTCCATTGCGCATGGTCAACGCGGGTCCTAGTCTCGGCTGGTCGCTGCCAATTCAGCGACCGGTTTTGACAGACCGCTGACGTTGTCCACATAAGCACGCTTTCATGGCGGCTGTTCGTGGGGCACCTTCTGGTGCGCCGAGTGCCAACGTCTCGGTCTGTCAACCCGCGTACAGCTGCCACCCTCTTGTTTGACAGCAAGGTTGAGGTAGCTCCACTTCCTGACGTTGGAGTTACACCATGCTCAAGATTGTTCCAGATCCACCCCACAAATCCCTCTGCCTTGAAGACACGTTGATCGAAGCAACGGATTACGCGCTATGCGCGGCGACCGTCGTGCATCAGGCAATGCTGCTGCAGCCCAAGTCGCCTGCATCAATTTTGATGATGACCTCGATGCACGAGCTGGAGACGCTGCGAGCATTGCTTGAGTCCGCGCTGGTTCAGCTACAGACACCCACTGAAGCCGCGACTTCGCACTGACGTCCAACTGGTTGTGTGGCCTGGGCACAACCCATCACCAGCAAGCCAGGCCCCGACAGTGGACCGACCTACGTCACACGCCTTCGCGCTTGTGAGCAGCTGTGGGGGATTGCTGGCGATGGCGTTAGCACAGGTACTAGAGATTTCGGGGAGATTGAACAATGTCTACAGAAGAAACCAAATTCACCGTCGGCAAAACCACCTTCTTCCAAGGTGAGAACCAGACCCACCCCCTCTTTCGCATCGAAGCCGGCATTCCTTGCCAGAGCGCCCGTGAACAAGCCTCGGAGCTGATGGGCTATGCACGGGATATGACCTTGGACGGCTTGATGGAAGATAAGCCGCACCTGATCTGGGCGTCGCACTACCTCTGCGCCTTGGCCAAGGCCCTGCTCGACGATGCCGAACTGGGCTTGATGAAAGACCCTTGATTACTCTCATCCTCCCGGCCCAACGTCGCACCCTGGAGCGGATTCATCCGCGATGGGCCGCATAGCGGCCCCACCTGTTCAAGCATCAGGACGTTGGCAAGCCTCTCTGAGCCAGACTGGGACACCAGTTCAAATTGGCCTGCGATCATTGAACGTCCTCAGCCATGGCCAAGCTTTGTCTCACTTGGCGAATACTCTTGGTGATTCTGTAGCAGGTAGCAAAGGCAAGCTGGTCAACTCAGCACCCATCAATCGCTCCTCATCCAAATCGAATGGAAGCGCGTGCAGTCTTAATTCACTTCCGAAATCAAACGGTGCCAACGGCTGTTTGAAGTCGGCCCAAGATGGGTAAATCAGCACCATCTCCCCCTGCCCTCTCAGGTACTTCTGTCCATAGCCATACAGCTGATAAAAGTCGCTTTGGCTTAATCCATATTTGTTCGCGCGATCTGCCCCATTCAGACGCTTCCATTTGGTATCCAGTACCCATTCCTCGCCGCCATGCTGCAACAACAAGTCCGGCTCTAAGCGGAAGATAGGTTTCCCTTCGTGCAAGCAAAGAGAATGCCTGGAGGCGTGTGGAATCACTTTGGCGCCAGTCAGCATGTTCCGTTGCAGCCATCCTGCCACATATCGCTCGAACAGCTTTTCCATAGGAAATAGCAGACTCATACCTTGCCATTGGCCGCTCACGGCGATTGGCATCTGCTGGTTAAGGATCAGCTCGCACCAGGGTTTGATCGGCTGGTAATGCGCCAAAAGCCGGTCTCGACTCCAGGCACGAAAATCTGCTTGGACCTGCTTACTGCTTGGTATCTCAACAAGCATGGAGCGCAGCTCGTTGGCTAGGCGCCAATTGCTCGCATCCTGTGTGGTCTTGGCCACCTGCTCCAACGCCATTTTGAGCAGTCGATTTTCAGCGCGATCTGGTAGGAACACATCGTGACGAATCTGAAAATGATGTTGTCGCCCCATAGGCTGACGCATCTGTGCAACTATATTCATTTGCCCCCGCAGAAAACGCTGCTCCTCTTCGATGCGTTGATAGTCGAAACGCACGCCGCGTTTGACCAACAGATCTAGTTCTCGGAGAAACTCACCCATCACCCACTCGCTCAGGGGAGCCTCGAATAACTCCAAACTGGTCACTGAGGCTTCGCGGGGTTTGAGTGATAAAGCGCTTTGAATCAGCTTGCGCAGCAACTGACGGCTTTGAAGCACACAATCGCCGCGCTCGAAGTGCTTGGGCAAAATTTCCAGCCGAGTGCCGCAGGGTGCTTCCAACACCCCTACATAGCTGTCCCACTTGAGCGAGCGGCGCCCCTCCACCTGTAGCAGGGTCGCACCGCTGCGACTGAAGCTGGCGCTGAGCTCACACAACCAATCAAAGACTCTAGAGGACACTTGAGCCAAATCCAATGAAGGCGTCACTGCCTCAGTGGTCAGACGTGCATATTCACGAACGGTAATCAGCGCGCGGTTCACGTTGCTTAGCCCAAGATGTTGCGGTAGCTGGAAAGCGAGCCAAATGCATCGTTATTTAGCTCCCAGCGTTGATCGTTTAGCTTGCCAGCTACCTCATTACCAAATAGGGTCGCAAGCCCCTTCTGGGTAACCGGTCGTTGTATGAAAGGATCAGTGCCATTTGCCTTAGCGTGGTGATCATTCAACACCCAGCCGATACGTTCCCAATCTTCGAAGAAGTACTCCTGCAACAACGGCAGAATCTGATTGCGGAATATCAACTTCAATCGATCAAGACTTGGCTCGGCCCGCAGCGGCATAAAATAGGCATGCCCAAGACAGTGATCACGATCAAGCAGCACCTCGATGCGCTGGTTCATCACACGCAGGAGTTCGCCGATCGGAATGCCTTCCACTTCAACTTTATCCAGGAGATCGGGCCGAGGCGGCATCTCTCGGAAGGTAAAGCGCCTGCGCAAAGCGATATCCACACCCGCCAACGAGCGGTCAGTAGTGTTCATGGTGCCGATCAAGTAAACATTTTTTGGAACGCTGAAACGCTGCTTGGAATACGGCAGCACCGCTGACAACGCCTCGTCGGCGCCCGCCCGCTTGGATGGCTCGATTAGAGTGATCAGCTCGCCGAAGATACGCGAGACGTTGCCCCGATTGATCTCGTCGATGATCAGAACGCGAGCATCACTGCCAGGCCCACTATCTGCCGCCGGAACCGCCTGGCTTAGCATATGCTCTACCAGCGGCGCCAATATGTTGTTGTAGCCGTTGACCATGTAGGGCTCAAGACTCGTTCCCGGAAGCTTTTCAATCGCCTTTTTGTCACGGATGTCTTGCAGGGTGATCTGCCGAGAACGTACAGCGTTGACCAATGTATCCAACAGGCGGAGTGACAACCCCAAAAAATTGCCATTGGGCTTCTTGAGCTCCAGCAAATCAGCACTGGCGTGAATAACTTGGTAGTCCCGGCTAAAGACCTGCCCCGTGCTGAAGCCCGCAGCAGTCCCTACGCTCGCTACGCTTTGAGCCCCCAACAGCGCCTGCAATTTTTCCTGGTTCAGCGTCGGGCTTCGCAATTCATATAGCGTCATCTGACTGGACTGGTTATTAAGCAGTTCAGTATGTGGTAGTGATGGCGTGTACTGACGCAACCACTTCACTGGCCGCATTTGCGAGTAGTCTGCCTCATACTCAGGGTGAGCCTTGAAACTGTAGTCACCCGTGATTTCACCGATGGCCCGGAATTTAAAATTCCCATCGCTGACCACCACCAAATCACCAGGCTTCATCTTGGTCACGAAGAGAGTGACACTGGTCAGGCTGTAATCCATAGCTCCTTCCAGCGGAACGCCTTCATCAGCAAAGCGCTGCTTCACATCGCTACGGCTCTTACAACCGCCGAAGTTGATCGCCCCACCGTATCCCAGCAGGACATAGCCCCCCTGCAAGCATTCTTCGTAGATACTAGAATCACTGCCAAGCGTATTGCCCAATGACATCTTCCAGATCCGACGGCTGCCCAGCTCTAGCGGTGCCTCAGTTTGTTGGATGACCTTGGCTGCCGCCACTTCGCACAAGCTTTTGAAAACACCATCGACGACTTCATAGCGCAGCTGTCCACTGGACTCATCGCTCTCGGCACGCAAGCCCTCTACGAAATCCTCATAGCTAAAGCTCTGGTGGAAGGTTACGAAACGGATTCGTCCATCCTTTACTAACTGATCGAAGCGAGCCTTTAGCGAAGCACGATCAGCTTTCCATGATTTCAGAAATTCGGCGTCCAATACCTCTAGCGCAGCCTCGATAGTGGCGTAGGTTTTACCGGTGCCCGGAGGCCCAAACAGGATCTGATTGAGTGGCACACTGGGCATAACAGTGGTTCCTTTAAAGGTAACAGGATGGACGTCATCACCGAGTTCCGTCCCCTCATAGGCGCTGCAGAGCGCTTCCAAGGCCTCGACTCCACTTAGGGTGATGCACGCAGCCTCCCGACCATTGGCCAGTTCAGGAGCACACGAGCTCAGGTTGCTATTGCGGCTCCGATCGGGGAGGTAGTCATCACGACTTAATGGCGGCTCGACCATTGAGTTCAGCCAGGCGCCAGGAGCCACAAACAGAGTCAACTTCTTTCCTTCTCGGATCAGCGCCAATTGCCGCCCATTAATCAGCCGATAACCCGCTACCTTCTGCGTCGTATTAATGGGGAAAAAACGTTCAGGCTGTTCGTTGAAGTAGGCCAGCGCTTGCTCGCCCACTGCCTGCTGCAGCAGCCAGGACTTAGCGGTAGCCCAGCAGCTGTCGGCATAGGCAAACATGTTCTGATCGCCACGCTCAGCGAGCAACTGGCGCTGTAATGCAGGTGCAGATAGTGCACTAGGCTGGTTTGTGGCAGCACGCAGAAACCGCAGGCCATAGATGGGCAGCACGCATGGCTGCTCGGGGCGTTGATACAAAAAAGCCAATTTCCATTTTAGTGCTGGCCCCAATCGAGCCTGCTCCACCGCTTCCAGATCACCGGCCCGAGCCGCTTTGGCGACAAGCACGATCTGGCCAAGTACCTGAGCAAAAGCCTCGTCGGCCGTAGCCCCGTACTGGCTGTACCACGCGTAATTAGTCGAATAGGATCGCTCGCTATCACTGACCTTCTCCGTTTGGTCGCGCCGCGAGTAGACACCGAACTTAAACGCAGAACCGCCCCATATCGAACCCAGCGACTCAGTCAATATTTCAAGCCAGTAAACGAAGCAGTCCTGATCGCCCGAATGGCTGTATTGCACCAGCCTCATATTCTCCAGCGCTTCCAGCGGCCAGCGATGTAAAAAGCTTTCCCAGAGTGCCTGACGCTCTTCGATGAGCTCATTCATGCCTGAGGCCTCAGCAGCAGGCTAAACTCCGCCACTTGTACCTCAGAAACGCCGTGCGATAGGCCCTGGATAAACGCACGGCCCTTTTCCAACAACTGATCCTGCGTGGCTTCGAAGGCCTGTATGCTTAGATCAGGTAAAATCGGGTAATACACGTACACATCCTTTTCTTGACCAAGGAGGCACTGGCTGCGCGTCCTTGCGGGAAATTCCGCGACAACTTTCAGCGTTTTCCTACAGGAGATCAAGCCATAAACTGGATGTTTGCCGGATCGCTGAAGCCGCTTAGCCAGCGCCTCAACGAGATCGTGACCTACGGGGGCAATCCGGGAATGATCTTCGCGACCCCACTCAGCGGGATTCGGGCGGTATTCAAGAAACCGAAGAAAGCAAACATGGCGGCGCTTCCGCCCGAAGAGCTCCCCGAGCTCATGCTGGAGATCGCGAACGCCAGTATCAAGCGCACCACCCGATGCCTGATCGAATGGCAGTTGCACACAATGACTCGCCCCGCCGAAGCGGCAACTACTCGCTGGACAGACATCGACTTTGAAAGGCGTGTCTGGACCATCCCACCGGAGCGGATGAAAAAACGCCGCCCACACAGCATCCCGTTGAGCGATCAAGCCATGGCATTGCTGGAAATACTGAAGTCCCACAGTGGTCATCGAGAGTACGTCTTTCCGGCAGACCGAAATCCTCGTACTCATGCCAATAGCCAGACCGCCAACATGGCTTTGAAACGCATGGGCTTCCAGGATCGCTTGGTCAGCCACGGCATGCGTTCGATGGCCAGCACCATCTTGAATGAACATGGGTGGGACCCCGAGCTCATCGAAGTGGCGTTGGCGCACGTAGACAAGGATGAGGTACGCAGTGCCTACAACCGAGCCGACTACATCGAGCGCCGGCGGCCGATGATGGCTTGGTGGAGCGAGTACATTCTGAAGGCGTCAACCGGCAATCTCTCGGCCAGCGCGATGAACGTGCTTAGGGATCGGAACGTAGTACCTATCCGATAGGACGGCGACACTGGCGACACTGGCGACACTGGCGACAGACCGCGTGGCATCTACATCCTTGTCGTCTGAGCTGATGGCGACAGTCGCCAACTCGTCTCGCTTTGGCTTCTCCGGCTAAGCCCGTGAGCATGGGGAGGCTTCGCATCCCCGTGCTCACGGGCTAACACTAGAAAAGCGACAAACGGCCACTCTGCCACTAATACCCACCGACTTCCAAAGCACGCCAGAGGTGGAATCTGGCGCATTTCCATGTGCCCTTCACCAATTGACCCGTGCCGCGGTGACCGATAGAACGAAGATTCAAAGCGCTGCCTTAGGCAGCACCCCAGATGACCAGAGCCTTCAAGGTCATGCCGCTAACCCGGTGGTTCATCCCAAAGTGCGATTCGCGCCCGGAGGCTCGCACGGTCATTCGCCAGAATGATGGACGCCCTCTAAACAATCAGCCTAGTGCGGCTGCCCGCTAACCCTTTAGCCCTGCAGCAACGAACCTGCTCGGCCAACGTTTTGCGCCAACCGTTCGCCCGTCTCTTTTTCCAGAAAAGAGACGGGCGCTCCTACCACTGCTGCAGCCCTCATCGCACAGGGCTTTGCGGCAATTCCCCTCGTGACAATCGGCGTGACAAACGCCGATGTCACCAGCAACAGCGCTGTAGATGATGGTGCCGCAGCCCAAGGAATGGACTGCACCTGACTGACAGTCAGGCATGTCCCGGTCATCGCATTGCTGCTTGCTTGTGGCTCAGGATCTCGCGGCGCTGGTCTCGTCAGCCAGTGCAGCCTCCACCCGCCCACCGGTAACGGTGCTCAGGAGGCCAGATCATGAGATGCCCTTGCTCCTGGTCGTAAAGAGCCGCCAGTCCCACGTTAGTGGACACCCTCACAGGTCGCAGGGGCCTTGATCCCTGATAACACTCAGCATTCTTGGCGGGATGACGTGGGGCGAGGATCGGAGATCGGCTGATGAGGTGACTGACATGGCATTGGTGGGTAGACGCGATGGCCGCAATTTCGGTTACGGCAGGCAATTGAGCTACGCAGGTCCGCAGGCGCTGAAAGATATGTTCGGCGGTGGCCATTACGGCACGGTCAAAGCTCACTGTGATCGGTGGCAGGCATTCGTGAAGTGGTGCCGCTCCGATCAGGGCCCCGGTATCAATGATGCGCGGCGGATTGATCGGAAGTTGTTGGCAGACTATGCGGCGTATCTGCGTGACCTGGTTGGGCGCGGTGATCTCGCCGTCAGCACCGCACAAAACCGGCTATCCAGCGTTAACAGAACCATGGCAGCGCTTCGCGGTGATCAGTACGTGAAGTTGCCCAGTCCGAGCAAGGCGTTGGGTATGCAGCGCACCGGGATTCGCCACTCAGTGCCGCAGGGCCAAGACCGCGATCAGGTTAATGAGATCGTCAATGCGCTTTGCCGCAATCATCAGCAACGCGCCGCTGCAATCGTTCTGTTGGCGCGAGCCACCGGCATGCGCTTGCGTGAGGCGATCCTAGCCGACTTGCCACGGCTGAGCCGTGAGGCTAACGACCTAGGCAGGATCAACATTCAGGACGGCACCAAAGGCGGCCGAGCTGGCGCCTCGGCGCCCCGTTGGATTGCGGTGCACGACCATATTCAAGGTGCACTTGGGTTTGCACGGCAGGTGTCGCCTGCGGGTAGCCGCAACCTCATTGCGCCGCACGAAAGCTACCTTGACGCTCTACAGGACATCGTCCGCCCGGCGCGGGACATCCTGCATGCACACAGCCTCAAAGGCTTTCATGAGCTGCGAGCGGCGTACGCATGTGAGCGTTACGAGCAAATCACCCAACACCGCTCACCTATAAACGGGGGTCAATGCTGCCAGTTAGATCAGCACCTTGACCGCGAGGCTCGGAGGCAAATCAGCTATGAGCTGGGGCACGGTCGGGTCGACGTCGTCACTGCGTACATTGGAGGGCGTACATGAGCAAGCCATTCGATATGGAGCTGTTCTTTACCAGCGTGCTGAGCGGATCGCACGCCACTCAACAACGCCATTTGCGGCAGGCGAGAATCATCCAAACGGAAATCTCAAAGCGCTGGCAACGACAGATACCTTGGGCTTGGCAGAAAAAGCATTTGGCTTGGTTTCTCGATGAACACTTGAAAATGCATGCTGAGGCCACCCGGTATCAATACCTACTGACCGTGAGGCTGATCACCCGTCGATTAGAAAAACCATGGATATTCAACCGCTGAAACCTCCAACCAAATGTTGGGTAGACGGCTAAATTGGAGCCTACGTAGAGCAAAATCGGACGCGAAATCCATCAGGCGAAGGAAGCCGAAGCAGGCTAGACTACGACATGGCCAATTGATACCATCGTGCTTCGCGGTGGTGATTAAACAGCACCGACTACTGCACTGAGGAACCTATGGACAGGTTACGATTTGATCTTAACTTTATATTCAGGCTCTTGCTGACTTTCAATGCCACGTCGCTGCTTGTCATCGTTTTTCTTGTCCAGAAAGGTTTTACGCTAGGATATTTCTTTTCTAACAGCCTATGGCTATCCAAAATGCCTAACGCTGTCTCCTATCTATTTTACTTATCGATTCCGATCACACTTACAGGAGCAAGCCTTTTACTCAGCTCTTTCTTAGGCAAAGACGAATTCAAAAAAGGACAAACGAGCAGCATTGACCACGCAAATAATAGTTTCTTACCAAGCTATCTCGGATATTTCTTTGTAGCTCTAAGCGTGAGCAATTGGGAGACCTTGTTTTTTGTCTACGGCATTTTATTCGTCTTCACATTTAGATCTCAAGCACTATATTTCAATCCTCTATTTCTACTTTATGGATATGAATTTTACAACATAACCACAACATCTAAATCCTCCATATTCCTGATCAGCCGCCAGAAATACAAAACCCCCTCCGAGATAGCAATAACAAAAGCATCTAGAATAAATAACTACACATTCATTGAGCGAGACTAAAAACATGGATCACGTTCTGGTAAAGGTAAAGAAATTACGTAAGAAACCAGTTTTTAAATTAATATCAGACTACACGCTATTTTCGCGCATCGAAGTCGATCCTGCGGCATGCACCTCCTACAACCCAGACCACAACCTGGATGAAGAGTGTTGGTTTAAAGTCGAGAATTTTTCACAGCAAGCTTACTGCTCAGAGATACTGACAGCCGACATTGATCCCAAAAACTACGACGAACTTCCCAAAGACAAATTTCCGGACATATCTCACATATGCGCACTTCAAGGAAGTGACTTCTATTTCCAGAAGGTTACTCCATCATTATTCCTGCGACGTAAGACTTTTGTATTCGGTGAAGTCGCAGAAGTTGAAGATGATCGGCTAAGGCTCGTGATCAACTCCCAACCGGACGCTGTATATTTCTCCAAACAAGATGTGCTGATTTTTAAAAATTTGGCGACGATTTCAAGTATTTTCCCGGGAATTGATGAACTTTATAAAGAGGCAACACAGGAAGAGGTAAAGCAATTCCTCGACGAACCGTTCATAAGTCTTAGCAATGATTTCGATGCCAACAAAGTATCGAAACCCAATAGAAAAAGAATTGCACTGGCTATGGCTACTCTGGCGGCATTACCAGAGCAAGATAAAGAAGGCATGCTTTCCTACATCGACGGCTATTGCGGAGAAAGCTTGAAGTTTAACAAAGACGAGGGAACGTTTGACATCTCCACAGACAACGAGTTAAAAATGCTGATTTATGGTATAGAACAACGATTTTACACAACCCAATTCGGACAAGAAAAGCGTTTAGCTAACTCTGTCCAAGCGCTTGGATAAATATAGTGGAGAACTGCAGGTTTGTCGACCTGCCATTACCAACCTGCACTGTATTCCCCTTTACATATTAAACCACCTTCAAGGCACCTCATGACTTATTGCGTCGCTTGGAGAACAGAAACCTCTACATTCATCATTACGGACAGCGCAGCAACCAGTCTAAGCCCTTACGCTTATGAGCAAGTCGGCTGCCACACTTCATTTGGCGAGCTGCAGGGAAGTGTGACCAAAAGAAACGAATACGTATCTGAAAGCGCCTTCAAAATCTACACATACGAAAACACAGCCATTTGCTTATCGGGCGATTCAAATTTTGGCCACAATTTTATAGCCATTCTAATTGACCACCTCAGATATGGAGCAACTCATCAAGAAGCGCTGAATCGTGCAATCGCTAACTTCCAGAACATTCGAAGTGAGCCACATATCAAGATTGCCATAGCCTTCCACTTGAGTTACCCAGAGCTGATAACATTTGACAATAGAGCAGAAGCCTCCATTCAAACAGATGTGGAATATGCCTCTTTCGGCTCGCCGCCTGATGACCTAAAAAAGTACACCAAAAGCTTCTGGCAGGGATTCAAAGAAACCTGGATACAGGAGAAGTATCTTGGTGCTGAAGCCGATGAGCGCTTCTTGATGCGAATGCTAGGTTTATTACAGGTTTATGGGATTCATAACCCGACCATTAGTGAACGTATCGGCGGGGCCTACACCGGCATTTATGTCTCTGCGAATGGACTAAACACCCAACCTAATGTTTGTTATTTAGTTTCAGGTGAGTCCGTGGCATTCGAAGTCCAACGCATAGTCTCCATATGCGTAAAAACAGATCACTTCTGTATAATTAGCAATGGCGAACACAACTTACTAATTACAAATACAACATGCTGCCCCAACCAAGACGGGCCCAGGCTATCTGCTTCTTTCGGCGATGCTGTTAATGAATTTGACAACGGACAATTTGGTTACGTAGTGCTTCTCAACACGGCGCGACACTCAGCAAGCATCGTACAGATGAACGATAACATTCATCATCAACTACTAAGCATTGACATTCACGGCAATGATCCGGAGACACTGGGCTTCATCATCAGTGAAGCGTTAGTCAAGATACATAACGACTATCACCAGCCCGTTGAAACACCGAAATATGCGCTCATTACTCTTACCCCTTACATCCCAATTTCCGCAGATAAGCTTAGCCTTGTGGAGGCTCAGTTAGAGAGACTGCGTATCGAAAAAATCCATGGCGAAGCGATGGATACTCTCAAGTTCATAACCTATGAAAACTCTCAACCCAAAGAGTGGTTCTTCGGCACTCCGACAACAATATTACCATTCATAAATCATTATAAGAACTCTGAGCTAATCAGAGTAGTAGACTTATCCTCTGACTGTGTCGTTCTCGAATATTCCTCGGAGAAAATAATTTTTCCCGAGCCCGAACTAGACCTTAATCAAGTCTTCGGGAAAATTACTAAGAAGGTCAGAAATGAGAACCTTTATCTTTTTGAAGTCTTATCAGAGACGAAAACTCCAGATAGCTTCGAGCTGAGTATATTTTCATCTAATTTTGAAGATGCGGAAGAAAAAGCCACACAGCAAGCAAGCCTCAACTTTGATAACTTCAGGCTAATTTTTGTCGGCGTACGCTTCTATCACCCGGCCTACGTATTCTGACTATACTACAAAGGGATTTCTCACTTTAAACGCAATCACTAGGTACTATAAATAACCTGCATGGCGATCATGACGCATGGAAGCCAAGTCATAGAATAAAAATCAATAATAATAAATTTCAAACCCGTAGCTACTTTCCCCTTGCTCGATTGCCATTTTGCGATTTTCGTTCAATCACCTCACCACCATATCAACCCGGCCAACAGATCAACCCAAACTGCACTCCAGAATAATCATACTTAGTATTACTTATTTTTATCAGCCGAACCGCTATTCAATCCAGACCACTTCGATAAAAAAGACGCCTTATGGCGTCTTTTTTGACTTGAATCTAGTCAATAGCAAGCTGAGATCAATGAGCCACTTTCTTAACTAATTGACCCCATAATTCAGGGCATCAATGATTAATTTTTAGATCTAGTGGAGCCAAGCAAGTCCGCCCCCGAGTCTTTCTTCAATAGTTCATAGACCACCGTCAGGAACACGCTCCGTGTCGACTCATCGCTGAGCAGCTTAGTTGCCATGCTGGCGTGACTATTCATCGCTGCCGCAATGGCGGCCACCGCCTTGGCTGGTAGATCGGCCTTCATGGCCTGCTCCAACGTATTATTTTGCACTTGGGCCATCACCACACTGTCAGCGCGCAACCTCTCGGAAACGTGCACGGCGAAAGCCACTTGGTCGGTATCAGTGATGTCTTTGCCGAACGCATTGTTGAGCTTTTCGATCAATTCGGTTAGATACTTCTTCTCACGATCACGGGCATCACGCAGCCCGTTGTCAGTGATGCCATATAGGCCAGGTGTTTCCGCCTGAACAACCACGCCACCGAGGTTGCTGCCCTTTTTGATCTTGAAGTGGCTGAGCTTGAGGTCCCCCAGATCCACCTGCTCGGCAGTAATGCCCTTGAGCCGTTTACGCAGCAGGCGTGCATAGCTGGCAAAGGCCTCCAGGCTGGGGTCGCCGAAGTCGATCAACTGGGCGATGTATTCATAGCTGCGCACGAACTTGGTCAGGCTCTCACTGAAGATCATCAGCGCGTCGCGGGCCTTGCAATACTCCGAACGGCGCACATCGGCGTATTCCATGTCTTTGTCGCTGCCCTCGTCATGGGCTTTCTCCCAGGCTTTTTCCCACTGGTCGATTGCATCGTTTAGCGTCTTCAATTTTCCGTTGAAGCGGTCGGTGGCCGACTGTGTGAGCGAGAACAGCTTCTGATGCGTCACTTTCGGATCAACGATGGCATCACCAAAAGCCTCCACCTCAGCCTGCTCATAGATGAACATGCCATCCAGGCGCTGCTTGATGTCGTAGACGATGTTCGGATCCTGGATGTCCACTACCTGGGCATCACGATAGAAGGTCTTGAACGATGCGAGCATCTCTTCGGCCTTGTTAGCGAAGTCGATGACGAAAGTCTTGTCCTTGCCGGGGAAAGTGCGGTTCAGGCGCGAGAGGGTCTGCACCGCCTCCACACCCGATATTTTTTTGTCCAGATACATGGCAACCAGCTTGGGCTGGTCGAAGCCGGTCTGGTACTTGTTAGCGACGATCATGACCCGGTAGTCCGGAGTGTCGAACACCTTGCGCATATCGCGGCCATGCAGGCCGGGGTTCAGGTTGGTTTCACTGAATTGGTGACCCTTGGGCAGGCTGGCCGCTTCCACATCCGTATTAGGCACCTCACCTGAGAAGGCCACCATCGCCAGCACGTTGTCATAGCCCTTGCGCTTGCAGTAGTCCTCCAACGCCAGGTGGTACTTCACCGCTGCAGCACGCGAGCTGGTCACCACCATGGCCTTGGCCTGGCCGCCGAGCAGGTGCGCGACGTTCTTGCGGAAGTGCTCGACGATCAACTCGACCTTCTGTCCCACATTCACCGGGTTGAGCGACAGCCATTTGGCCAGTTTGCGCCCGGCGCTCTTCTCGTCCACGCGCTTGTCATCAACCATCTCGCTGCCAATTTTGAACGCCACCTCGTAGCTGGTGTAGTTCTTCAGCACATCGAGGATGAAGCCTTCGTCTATCGCCTGCTGCATGGTGTAGAGGTGAAACGGTGTCGGCGGGTTGTCGGTGCTGACGAGCTGCGCCGGATTGCTCGGACGGCCGAACAGGCTCAGCGTCGAATGTTTGGGCGTGGCGGTGAAGGCGAAGTAGCTAGCATTGCCTGGGCGCGAGCGCGAGCTCTGCCACACGGACAACCGCTCCGCCTTGGAGAGTTTTTCCCACTCAGCCTCGCTCTGCCCGGTCAGTACATAACGTAGGTCATCCGCCGTGCTGCCCCCAGTGGAGCTGTGCGCCTCGTCGATAATGATCGCGAAACGGCGATTGCGCAGGCTCTGCTCGCCGAGGATGGCCTTCTGCGCATAGGGGAACGTCTGTAGGGTACAAACGATAATCGGCACACCATCGAGCATGGCCTTGGCCAACTGCTGGCTCTTGGGCAGGCTCGACTGTTGGCGGTCGATAGCGCACACCACGCCGGCCTGATGCTCGATCTGCTGGATGGCATCCTGCAACTGCTGGTCCAGCACCTGGCGGTCGGTCACCACTATCACGCTGTGGAAATACGGCTCACCGTCCGGACGGCGCACACGAATCAGCGAATGCGCGGTCCAGGCGATGGTATTGGTCTTACCCGAGCCGGCGCTGTGTTGGATCAGATACGGTTGCCCTGCCCCTTCTACCCGTACCGCGTCGATCATCCTCGTCACACCTTCCCACTGATGGAAGCGCGGGAAGATCAGGCCTTCCTTGAAGTAGGTTTTGCCGTTGACGTCCTGAGCCTCCTTACGCTCCTGCAGAACGAAACGATGGAAGATGTGCAGCCAGTTGTCCTTCTGCAGCACCCGCTCCCAGAAGTAGCTCACCGGGTAACTACTGTTTCCACCCGGCGGGTTGCCGGCGGCGCCATCATTGCCCCGGTTGAACGGCAGGAAGAAGGTCGAATCTCCGGACAGCTTGGTGGTCATGCGTATGTCGCTATCGCTCATGGCGAAATGCACCACCGCACCACGCTTGAAAGTGAGCAGAGGCTCCAGACCACAGCTCTTGCGCTCAGGTCGGCGGTCCATGCAGTACTGCTGCATGGCGGCTTCAACTGACTGGGTGAAGTCGGTCTTCAACTCCACCGTGGCCACCGGAATACCATTGATGAAGAAGGCCAAATCGATCTCGTCGGCTTTGTCCAACGAGTAACGCAGCTGCGGCACTACGCGCAGACGGTTCGCCGCATAACGATCGACCACCGTGTCGTTGCGCGAGTCTTCGGGCAGCGCCTGGCTCATAGCCAGGGTGCCGCCACCGGCCACGGCAAAGCCGTATCGCAGCACATTCACCGTGCCACCATCGACCTTGTTCTCCAGCTGCTTGACCAGCCGGTCCAGCACCACATCACGCGTGCCAACACCATTGAGGGCAACAATCTTGGCCATAGCCACTGGCTGACTGTCCTCCAGCCAGCCCACCACGTCCTCAGGGATTAGAGCCCGCCCTTGATCATAGTCCGCCGATTTACCCACCAGCCACCCGGCCCCTTCAAGCTGCTCAACGATATAGCGTTCCAGTTCGCATTCGTGGTGGATCTGATTCATCGTTTCGTCCTTCAACTTCGCGGCCATCCTTGGGAACAGCCCATCTAGTAATGTCTATCGTGCGTATCTACAGATACAGCCGGGGCACATCCACTCACCGTCGTCTCAGGCGCCACCAGTCAAGTTCGTAAGTTGGTGGCGCCAACAAGATCAACCGCTGCGACTGCTCGTTCTTATTCACTGAGCAACTCATTTTCCGGCTTCAAACCGATACCACACAGTTGACTGTCCTGCCAGGCGGCATAAGTTTCGCCACTACCTTCGACTAACCAAGAGGTTCGACCACTGGCTGCACGACCATACACAACCGCTGCTGCGGCACTTGGGCTACTGAAGGCATAGTCGTCCTTGAATATTAGGTACTCACTTCCGTCACTGATTATGACACCGTCACTCACCAACTGCTGGTAAAGGTTCCGATAGTTGTGATCCGCCGTTCCTACCCACTGAGCCCGAGCTCGAGACCCTTTCAGTACAAAAAAATCACCATCAACCTCTTGCGCTTGCGCGCGCTCCTTGCTCTTTGGGAGCTGTAATGCAAAACGTGGGGACTGACTAACTGGTTGCTCGACTGGTGCGGTAACAAGCTTGGAGGGTTTGATCAGCTCGCGCAGGAATTCGAAGCCCAGTACAGGAAGCACGATACGGATCTGTTCGAGGAAAAACGCCATGTCAGCACGATCCGACTCAGGCAAGTTGGTGTAGCTATGCGCTGTGCCATTTCCTACTACACAACGACCAGCTTGACTGGCGATCTGGATAAGTTGGCTCTCCAAGTATTTAGCATGAGCCTTGGTCAGGTTCTGGTCCTTGCTGGTAATTAGACACACACGCTCCCAGAAATCCTTGCCACCCTGCTCTTGCGGGCGGTTATGTTGTTTCAGACGCAGGGCCACATCATCAGATTCGCCTATGTACACGCGGGTACGGAGGCTATCGTCTGGATCGGGGCCGACAAGAAAGTACACGCCAGTACGCGCGCATTCAGGACGTTGCACCAGTTCAGCCAACTTGGAACGCGGGCCGGTAAGCACATGGCCAGTCCAGTTCATGATCTCGGCGGTCAGCAGGCCATTGGGCGTGCCGTCCACCAGAAACAGCCGCAGACCACGACCCTGGCTCATTCCGCCCCCCTCAAATCGAGCTGGCCGGTGACCGCAGCTGTGATCAGAGCGGCGCGGCGTTCTTTTAGGAGTTCGATGCTCCGTTCAGTTTTGGCTCTCAAGTTGTCTAACCTTGCGGTGGCCTGCTCCACCCAAGCAACAATCTCAATCTGCTCGTTGAGCGGAGGCCTGGGAAGATGGACGCTATTCAGTGACTCACGATTAATCTTCGGCATAGCCACGCGATCAGCCTCCAACACAGCGAACGCAGAAAATGGTTCGGAGAGAAGGAACCAGAAAAGAAACTGGTTACTCATTCCAGAATGCCCCCGCATCGGGTACATATCAGCGCTGCACAGGCTCACATCCGGAGCGATGCAAACCTTTCTCAGTGCCGGACGGATTTTACTGTAAACAACGTCACCCTTATTACACAGATACTTCCCGCTCTCAGCGTTCTGCTCTTCAGCCGTCTCGGTGTAAAGAAGCTGCCCCGAGCCAGACTCGATGTGGTTGGGTGCAAGCAATACCATTTCCCGATAAGGCGACTCTTCCGGATCAACTTGTCCTTCAGCGATGCGAACGCACCGCTGGAAGCTGAGCACATCCCAATGCTCCGGCACCTCCCCCAGCCATTCCACGCCAGAGCATTTCATCTTCACATCGGACGCGAGGCCCTTGGTGACGGCATGGGTGATCAGCGCCTGACGCTTTTCGCGTAGCAATTCGATAAAACAAGTTTTTTTCTCGATCAGCGCGTCGATGCGGGCGGTTTCGCGGTCGAGGTGGGCAGCGATCAATTGCTGCTCATCTTTTGCAGGTACACCCAAGACGAAGTCTTTAAATTGGTCTTGAGACAGATTCTGCATGCTTGAGCTAGTACCTGTACAAACCATCTTTACCTGGGCGCGATAGGATCCTGCCTGCGTCCAGTAATACGCAAACGCAGGCATGACTCCATAGAATCGGACTTGCCAAAGTCTATCCGGAAGGAAGATCCCATCTAACGCTTGACGAACCAGACCGGCCGCCCCCACAAGATCTGGCGTGTTCATTCGACTAACTATAAGAGAGCCAATCACCAAAGGACATGTGGCACGCCCATACTCCTCAGGAACAATAGCTTTGTTTTCCGCAGGATCGAACTTCCCACTGTACACGCAGCTTGTTTTTAGAACGCCAAGTTCGCCCGCTCCGGCCGGAGTATCTGTTGCGTTAACGCTTGTCCCGGACTCGATACCTGAAATCAAGTATTTGAGAGGAGAGACATCCCAATGGGCTGGCACCCGTCCCAACCATTCCACCCCGGAGTCCTTATACGCCGCGTAGGGCCTGTAATAGTTCACGCCGTTACCTCGCCCAGCAGCGCGGCAATCTCGGCCTCTACGGCCTTGAGGTCGGCATCAATCTCGGCCAGCGGGCGCGGCTGCTGGTATGTGTAGAAGTAGCGGTTGAAGTTGATCTCGTAGCCGACGACACCGACCTGGCCATCCTTCGCATCCTTCTTGCTGGTATCGATCCAGGCATCAGGCACATGGGGCAGCACTTCGCGAGCGAAATAGTCATCGATGCTCTGGCTGAGTGGTACGTTTTCGAATTCGCGTAGGTCGGAGTCGGCCTGCAGGTTGCCCTTGTCGTCCAGCACCGGCTGAGCATTGGCGTCGCGCTCACCAAAGCTGGCTAGTGCGGTTTTCAGCGCGCCCTTGCCGAGCTTCTTGATACCGGCGGCCTGGAGAAAAGCCGCCAGGCTGTCGAATTCGCCCTGTACGCCTGCAAAGGCCTCAGTCTGATCGGCGCCCTTGGTGTTTTGGTAGGCAGCGAGCTTGTCCGGGGTCACCGAGAAGCGCAGGCGCAGCGGGCGCTCGACAGTGATGCGGCGGTAACCAAAGTCCGTGGTGGCGAAGGTCTTGGAGTTCGCCCCTTCCTCTAAGGCCTCGTGCAGCTTAGCTATCTCGGCAATTTGCTCGTCTGACAGGAATTTACGCTTGCTGCCCAGGCTCTTGCGCATTGGCGCATGCATGGCGCTGGCGTCGATCAGCTGCACCCGGCACTTGCGCAGCGCGTCTTTGTGGTTGGACAGCACCCAGATGTAAGTGCCGATGCCGGTGTTGTAGAACAGGTCGTTTGGCAGGGCGATGATTGCCTCCAGCCAGTCGTTCTCCAGAATCCAGCGGCGAATCTCCGACTCGCCCGAACCAGCACCACCGTTGAACAGCGGCGAGCCGGACAGCACGATGCCGATGCGGCTGCCGCCCAGTTCGATAGGTTTCCGCTTGGACAGCAGGTGCATGAGGAATAGCAGCGAACCATCGCCCACGCGCGGCAGGCCGGCGCCGAAGCGGCCGGCGTAGCCTTGCTGGCTGTGTTCGGCCTGCACCTTCTTCTGGACGTTCTCCCACTTCACACCGAACGGCGGGTTAGCCAGGCAGTAGTCGAACTGCTCATGGGGTAGGTGATCGTCGGACAGGGTGTTGCCGAGCTTAATGTTACGGGTGTCGTAGCCCTGGATCAGCTTGTCCGCCACGGAGATGGAGTAGGTTTCCGGGTTCAGCTCCTGGGCGTAGGGCACGAGGCGGGCATTGGGGTTCCACTCGTAGACCTGCTCGATGGCCGAAGACAGAAAACCGCCCGTGCCGGCTGCGCAGTCGTACACAGTGCGCACTACACCATCGCCGTTAAGTGCCTGATGATCCGGCGCAAACACTAGGGTGGTGGCCAGGCGCACCACATCGCGCGGGGTAAAATACTGCCCGGCATCGTCGTTGGATGACTCTGCAAACTTGCGGATCAGGTGCTCGAAGACGAGCCCCATTTCGTGGTTGCTGATCTTGTCCGGGTGCAGATCGACTGCTGCAAACTTCTGCGTAACCAGGTACAGCAGGTTGGCCTTCTCCAGCTTCTCCAACCAACGGTCAAAGGCGAAGTGCTCGAACACCTGGCGGGCGTTGCCGGAGAACTTGGCGATGTAGTCTTCCAGGTTCGCGCGGGTGCTGGTGGAGCCCACGCTGTCCAGGGAAAACTGAGAGACGTTATAGAAGGTTGCGCCGGCCGTGGCCGGCAAGATCAGGTCCATGTCCACGCCACTGGCCTTCATCGCCTCATACTGGCTGTGTACCTTGCCGCGGGTGGGTTCCAGCACACATTCCAGACGACGCAGCACGGTGAATGGCAGGATGATGCGGCCGTACTCGGAGGGCTTGAAGGCTCCCAGAAGCAGATCTGCGATATTCCAGATGAAGGGGGCCAGGGTCTGCTGGTTCACGCGCACGTTCCTTACACAGAAGCAGGGAGGGCGTGCTCGCCGCATCCCTGTGAGGTATATGTGATGAATGCCACACCTTAACCGGTTGGATAGCTTCGAGCCAGTATCGGCAAACGGCTAAGGTGCTGATTTCATTCATTTCAACCAGGAAATGCTCACGATAGGTTTGCTCGCGCTTACAGGCGTACTCCATATCGGAAAAGCTCATCCCACTCAGCGGGGGGCGCCTATTGAAGGTTGATAGGAAGCAAAAGGAGCGCAACAGTGGGGATGCAGCTCAGCACCTACCGTCCTCTCTGCATCGTCAATCCGATACTTGCGTTATTCCAAATGGCATTCCAGATGAATCTTCAAAAAGAAAATAACCATTTAAATCATATTATTGGGAACACGATTCAAATTACCCCGACTCACCGGACTGTCCTACAGATCTATAATATCTCCCACACAAAAAAGCCCAGTCGTTACCGACTGGGCTTTTTCGTTTTCAATAATGGTCGGGACGGAGTGATTCGAACACTCGACCCCTTGCACCCCATGCAAGTGCGCTACCGGGCTGCGCTACGCCCCGACTGGGCTTTGAAGCATGTTCTCAATCCTGCCGAGAACGTTGAAGAATGTACCCTAACCATCTGATAAGTGAAAGCTTTTTCTCAAAAAATTTTCCACTCATCAGAAAATCCCAGGGCTCACTTCTTCAAAACCACCAGCACATCCTCCAACTCAACAATCATCTGCCGAATCAGCTGCTTGTACTGGCTGGATTCATCCTTGGCCTCATCACTGGAGAGCCGCAACCGCGCCCCGCCAATGGTGAACCCCTGCTCATACAGCAAGGCCCGAATCTGGCGAATCATCAGCACGTCCTGCCGCTGATAATACCGCCGGTTCCCCCGCCGCTTCACAGGGTTCAGCTGGTCGAACTCCTGCTCCCAATACCGCAGCACGTGCGGCTTTACCGCGCAAAGCTCGCTTACTTCACCGATGGTGAAGTAGCGTTTGCCCGGTATGGGGGGCAGTTCGTCGTTATGGCTTGCTTCCAGCATAGGCCTCAACCCGGGCCTTCAACTTCTGCCCTGGACGAAAGGTGACGACGCGCCGTGCAGTGATCGGGATCTCTTCCCCGGTTTTGGGGTTGCGGCCCGGCCGCTGGCGTTTGTCGCGAAGGTCGAAGTTGCCGAAACCGGACAGCTTGACCTGCTCGTTCTCTTCAAGTGCGTGCCGAATTTCTTCGAAAAACAGCTCGACCAGCTCCTTGGCCTCACGCTTGTTAAGCCCCAGCTCCTCGTACAGCCTTTCGGCCATCTCAGCTTTCGTCAGAGCACCCATGCCGTTATTTCCTTAACGTGGTGTTCAACCTTTGTTCGAGCGAGGTGAGGATGTTTTGCAGGGTAGTGTTCACCTCATCGTCGTTAAGAGTGCGCGATGGATGCTGCCAGGTCAAGCCGACGGCAAGGCTTTTTCTATCAGGATCAATGCCTTTACCTTGGTAGACATCAAACAGCCTGAGGTCTGTGAGCCATTCGCCTGCATTGTCACGAATTAATTCAAGCACCGCGCTGGAAGCGACATCACGGCCGGCGATCAAGGCCAGGTCGCGTCGGGTTTCCGGGAACTTGGACAGTTCGCTGAACTTCGGCAGGCGGCCTTCGACCACTTCGCCCAGCACCAGCTCGAACAGGAACACTGGGCGGTCCAGGTCCAGGGCTTTGGCCAGCTCTGGGTGGATGGCGCCGAGGTAGCCGACCAGTTTGCCGTCGCGCTCGATGGCGGCGGTCTGGCCTGGGTGCAGGGCTGGGTGCTTGCCGGCGCTGAAGGTGAAGTCGGCCAGGGCACCGGAGTAGCCCAGCAGGGCTTCGACGTCGGCCTTGACGTCGAAGAAGTCGACGCTGTCGCGGCCGTTGGCCCAGCCTTCTGGCAGGCGGCTGCCGGTGATAACGCCGGCGATCATTGGCTGCTGCTGCAGGTCACCCAGCTGGCCGACGAAGCGCAGGCCGCTTTCGAACAGGCGCACGCGGTCTTGCTGGCGGTTCAGGTTGTGCTGCAGTGCCTTGACCAGGCCTGGCCACAGGGACGCGCGCATGGCGGCCATGTCGCTGGAGATGGGGTTGGCCAGCAGCAGCGGCTCTACGCCTGGGCTGAACAGCTCGAACAGTTTCGGGTCGACGAAGCTGTAGGTGATGGCTTCCTGATAACCGCGGGCAACCAGCAGGCGGCGCAGGGTTGGCAGGTCACCGCGGGTTTCCGGCTTGCCTTGCGGGGCCAGGCGGGCTTGCGGGTAGCGAACCGGCAGGTTGTTGTAGCCGTACAGGCGGGCCAGCTCTTCGATCAGGTCTACTTCCAGGCTGATGTCGAAGCGATGGCTTGGCACGCTGACGGTCCACTGCCCTACCCCTTCACGGGTGGTGGTCAGTTCCAGGGCGTTGAGCAGTTGCTCGACCTGGGCTGGGTCCATTTGCATGCCGAGCATCTGGGTGATGCGCTCGTCGCGCAGGGTCACCGGGGCCACTTGCGGCAGGTGCTGCTGGCTGACGGCTTCGACGATCGGGCCGGCTTCGCCGCCAACGATGTCCAGCAGCAGCGCGGTGGCGCGCTCCATGGCTTCGCGGGCCAGCTGCGAATCGACGCCGCGCTCGTAGCGGTGCGAGGCATCGGTGTGCAGGCCGTAGGAACGGGCTTTACCAGCGACGGAAATCGGCTCGAAGAAGGCGCTTTCGAGGAACAGGTCGCGGGTTTTTTCGGTGTTCACACCGCTGTGCTCGCCACCCATGACGCCGGCGATGGCCAGGGCGCGGGTGTGGTCGGCGATTACCAGGGTGTCGGCGCGCAGGGCCACTTCCTGGCCGTCGAGCAGGACGAGTTTTTCGCCCTCTTCGGCCATGCGTACGCGGATGCCGCCGTTGATTTCTGCCAGGTCGAAGGCGTGCATCGGCTGGCCGAGTTCGAGCATCACGTAGTTGGTGATGTCGACGGCGGCGTCGATGCTGCGCACGTCGCTGCGGCGCAGGCGCTCGACCATCCACAGCGGGGTCGGCTTGCTCAGGTCGACGTTACGAATAACGCGGCCCAGGTAGCGTGGGCAGGCAGCCGGGGCGCTGACTTCGACCGGGCGCACTTCGTCGTGGGCCGGCGCGACGGCAGGTACCACCGGGCGAGTGACCGGGGTGTCGTACAGGGCGCTGACGTCGCGGGCCAGGCCAGCGATGGACAGGCAGTCACCGCGGTTCGGCGTAAGGCCGATTTCGATGCTGGCGTCGTCCAGGCTCAGGTAGGTGCGAATGTTTTCACCCACCGGGGCGTCGGCAGCCAGTTCCAGCAGGCCGTCGTTTTCTTCGCTGATTTCCAGCTCTGCAGCCGAGCACAGCATGCCGAACGACTCGACGCCGCGCAGCTTGGCCTTCTTGATCTTGAAGTCGCCAGACAGCTCGGCGCCGATCATGGCGAATGGCACCTTGATGCCTGGGCGGGCGTTAGGCGCGCCGCACACGACCTGGAAGGTTTCCTGGCCGTTGGTCACCTGGCACACGCGCAGCTTGTCGGCGTCCGGGTGTTGTTCGGTGGCGAGGATTTCGCCCACGACAATGCCGCTGAACTGGCCGGCAGCGGGGGTAACGCTGTCGACTTCGAGGCCGGCCATGGACAGGCGGGCGACCAGTTCGTCACGGGAGACTTGCGGGTTTACCCAACCGCGCAGCCACTGTTCACTGAATTTCATGCTGTTCTCCTGAAAGTTGCGTCGGCATTGACCTAGCGGAATTGCGCGAGGAAGCGCAGGTCGTTGTCGAAGAACAGACGCAAATCGTTGACGCCATAGCGCAGCATGGCCAGGCGCTCGGCGCCCATGCCGAAGGCGAAGCCCTGGAACTCTTCAGGGTCGATGCCGGACATGCGCAGCACGCTTGGGTGCACCATGCCGCAGCCCATGACTTCGAGCCAGCCGGTTTGCTTGCACACGCGGCAGCCGTTGCCGGAACACATCACGCACTGGATGTCGACTTCGGCGGACGGCTCGGTGAAGGGGAAGAACGATGGGCGGAAACGTACCGCCAGTTCTTTTTCGAAGAATACCCGCAGGAATTCTTCGATGGTGCCCTTGAGGTCGGCGAAGTTGATATCGCGATCGATCAGCAGGCCTTCGACCTGGTGGAACATCGGCGAGTGGGTGATATCCGAGTCGCAGCGATAGACGCGGCCCGGGCAGACAATGCGGATCGGCGGCTGGCTGGACTCCATGGTCCGCACCTGCACCGGCGAGGTATGGGTGCGCAGCAGCATGTTGGCATTGAAGTAGAAGGTGTCGTGCATCGCCCGGGCCGGGTGGTGGCCGGGGATGTTGAGCGCTTCGAAGTTGTGGTAGTCGTCTTCGACCTCTGGGCCTTCGGCAATGCCGTAGCCGATGTGGGTGAAGAACTGCTCGATGCGCTCGAGTGTACGGGTGATCGGGTGCAGGCCACCGGTGGCCTGGCCGCGGCCTGGCAGGGTGACGTCAATGCATTCGGCAGCCAGGCGAGCGCTGAGCTCGGCCTCTTCAAAGGCGGCCTTGCGGGCATTGAGCACAACGGTGACGCGCTCTTTGGCGTCGTTGATCAGCGCGCCGACTTTCGGCCGCTCTTCGGCTGGCAGGTTGCCCAGGGTCTTCATCACCTGGGTCAGCTCGCCCTTCTTGCCGAGATAATTAACCCGGATCTGTTCCAGGGCATTGATGTCTTCAGCGCGCTCCACGGCCTCAAGGGCTTGGGAGACCAGCGCATCCAGGTTTTCCATGTACAGACTCCAGATACGAAAATAGGGGAAGAGCTTTGAAGGCTCTTCCCCTATCGATGACGTTCAATGCCCGACGGCGCTAGCGCCGCCGGGTGATTGTCGCGGGTACTTAAGCCAGAACGGCTTTAGCTTTCTCGACAATCGCAGCAAACGCCGCTTTTTCGTTCACTGCCAGATCAGCCAGAACCTTACGGTCGATTTCGATCGAAGCCTTTTTCAGACCAGCGATGAAACGGCTGTAGGACAGACCGTTAACGCGGGCACCGGCGTTGATACGAGCAATCCACAGTGCGCGGAACTGACGCTTCTTCTGGCGACGGTCGCGGTAGGCGTATTGGCCTGCCTTGATGACCGCTTGCTTGGCTACACGGAATACGCGCGAACGTGCACCGTAGTAACCTTTAGCCAGTTTCAGAATTTTTTTGTGACGCTTACGAGCGATAACGCCGCGCTTAACACGAGCCATGAGTAACTTCCTCTATCTTAACCAGAATTAACGAACGCGCAGCATGCGCGCGACTTTCGCCACGTCGGACGGGTGCAGCAAGCTGCTACCACGCAGTTGACGCTTACGCTTGGTCGACATTTTGGTCAGGATGTGGCTCTTGAAAGCGTGCTTGTGCTTGAAGCCCGAAGCTGTCTTCAGGAAGCGCTTCGCAGCACCGCTTTTGGTTTTCATTTTTGGCATGTTGAACTCCGCATTCGAAAAAAATTACACAATAATCATCAGGCCTGCCGTGCCCGGGAGATTACTTCTTCTTTTTGGGGGCGATGACCATCATAAGCTGGCGTCCTTCCATCTTAGGATGCTGCTCAACGGTGCCGTATTCGGCGAGGTCAGCTTCAACCCGCTTCAACAGCTCCATGCCCAGCTCCTGGTGGGCCATCTCACGACCACGGAATCTCAGAGAGATCTTGGCCTTGTCCCCATCGGTAAGGAAACGTACCAGGTTGCGTAGTTTTACCTGGTAATCCCCATCCTCCGTCCCTGGACGAAACTTGATTTCTTTGACCTGGATGATCTTCTGGTTTTTCTTGGCTTCGTTGGCCTGCTTCTTCTTTTCGAAGATGTGCTTGCCGTAGTCCATGACCTTGCAGACCGGTGGTACCGCGTCTGCAGAGATTTCTACCAGGTCCAGCTTCGCTTCATCAGCGATACGCAGCGCTTCATCAATCGAGACGATGCCAACCTGCTCGCCGTCTGCGCCAATTAACCGAACCTCGCGGGCCGAGATATTCTCGTTGATCGGGGCCTTCGGTACAGCACGCTTATCGTTTCTCATTTCACGCTTAATAGTCATTACTCCGATTCTTGGCGACCACGCCGGGAAACCGCTTGTGTCAGCAGCTCTGCGAATTGGGCGACGGGCATGGAGCCCAGGTCAGCGCCTTCGCGAGTGCGCACAGCGACGGTTTGCGTTTCGACTTCGCGGTCCCCTATAACCAAAAGGTACGGGACCTTGAGCAAAGTATGCTCGCGGATTTTAAAGCCGATCTTCTCATTTCTCAAGTCCGACTTGGCACGGAAACCGCTACCGTTCAGAGATTTCTCTACCTCAAGGGCGAAATCGGCCTGCTTGTCGGTGATATTCATGATCACCGCCTGGGTCGGTGCCAGCCACGCCGGGAACACGCCAGCGTAGTGCTCGATCAGCATGCCGATGAAGCGCTCGAACGACCCGAGGATGGCGCGGTGCAGCATGACCGGGCGCACACGGCTGTTATCTTCGGCGATATAGCTGGCATCCAGGCGCTCTGGCAGGTTCGGGTCGTACTGCAGGGTACCACACTGCCAGTTACGGCCGAGGCAATCGCGCAGGGTAAACTCGATTTTCGGGCCGTAGAAGGCGCCCTCGCCCGGCTGGTATTCCCACTCAAGGCCCGATTCGTTCAGGGCGTCGGCCAGCGCTGACTCAGCGCGGTCCCACAGCTCTTCGGAACCTACGCGCTTGGCCGGACGCGTGGACAACTTCATGGCGATGTCGCTGAAGCCGAAGTCCTTGTACACGTCCAAGGTCAGCTTGATGAAGTCTGCGGCTTCTTTCTTCACCTGTTCTTCGGTGCAGAAGATGTGCGCATCGTCCTGTACGAAGCCACGCACGCGCATGATGCCGTGCAGGGCGCCGGAAGGCTCGTTACGGTGGCAGGCACCAAACTCGGCCAGGCGCAGCGGCAGGTCGCGGTAGCTTTTAAGGCCCTGGTTGAACACCTGCACGTGGCATGGGCAGTTCATCGGTTTTACCGCGTAGTCACGGCTTTCCGACGAAGTGGTGAACATGTTCTCGGCGTAGTTGGACCAGTGGCCGGAACGCTCCCAGAGAATGCGGTCGACAACCTGCGGGGTCTTGATTTCCAGATAGCCGTTGGCGCGCTGAACCTGGCGCATGTACTGCTCAAGCACCTGGTACACCGTCCAGCCGTTGGCGTGCCAGAACACCATGCCCGGGGCTTCTTCCTGCAGGTGGAACAGGTCGAGCTGCTTGCCGATCTTGCGGTGGTCGCGTTTTTCGGCTTCTTCGATGCGCTGGATGTAGGCTGCCAGCTGCTTCTTGTCAGCCCAGGCAGTGCCGTACACGCGTTGCAGCTGCTCGTTCTTGGCATCGCCGCGCCAGTAGGCGCCGGACAGCTTGGTCAGCTTGAATGCCTTGAGGAAACGGGTGTTGGGCACGTGCGGGCCACGGCACATGTCGACGTATTCTTCGTGGTAGTACAGGCCCATGGCCTGTTCATCCGGCATGTCTTCGACCAGGCGCAGCTTGTAGTCTTCGCCACGGGTGGTGAACACGTCGATGACTTCGGCACGCGGCGTGACCTTCTTGATCACGTCGTAGTCTTTTTCGATCAGCTGCATCATGCGCTTTTCGATGGCGGCCATGTCTTCCGGGGTGAAGGGCCGCTCGTAGGCGATGTCGTAATAGAAGCCTTCGTCGATGACCGGGCCGATCACCATTTTGGCGGTCGGGTAAAGCTGCTTCACCGCGTGGCCGACCAGGTGGGCACACGAGTGACGGATGATCTCCAGTCCCTCTTCATCTTTAGGGGTGATGATCTGCAGGGTGGCGTCGTGGTTGATCAGGTCGCAGGCGTCGACCAGTTTGCCGTCGACCTTGCCGGCGACGGTGGCCTTGGCCAGGCCGGCACCGATCGAAGCGGCAACGTCGGCTACGGATACGGCGTGATCGAACGAACGTTGACTGCCATCGGGAAGAGTAATTACGGGCATGGCGCCTCCTCTCCTAGTGGTGACCCCTACCAAAGGTCACGTGGGTTGGGATGAGCCAGTACAAGATCCGGCCTGCCTTCCTTCATCAAGGAAGCCTGCCTCACAGTGGCAGAAGCCTTTCGGCTTGTCAGGGGCGAACCAGAGTGACTGGAAAGAAAAAAGATAGCTGCAGCCGGCACAGTGCGACCACAAGCCGAGCATGCTAGCACGCGGGTTGCACCCCAAGCAGAAATATTTGGCAATTGCGCCGAAGCGGTGAACTAACGCGGAAAAATACCGCTCAGACTTTGGGAAGCAACCTACTCTTGATGAGACCTTGACCCAAGGAGTAACCGGTTATGAGATTTCCGTCCCTTCTGGCCGTATGTGCCATGAGCGCCCTGCTGCCGCTGGCGGCTCACGCAGGCGATTTCCCGCCAGGTAAGGAGCAGGGCTACATGACCCAGTGCCGGGAGGTAGCGACAAACCAGGGCGTGAGCACCGAAATGGCGACCAAGCACTGCTCGTGCGGCGCGCAGGCCATCAAGAAAAACTTCACCGATGCAGAGATTGCAGACCTCGATAGCAGTGACGGGGTAGACGCCAAGCTTATGGCCAAGGCTCAAAGCGTTGTAAAAAAGGCCTGCACACCCCATAGCTGAAGCCTTAAAGCGGGGTTGGCGAGCATTTATTTGAGCTGAATCAGCTTCTGATGAATGTAAAAGGCGCTACACGCGCAGAATTAGACTATGATGTTGTCCGTGCTCCGTAGCTTTCGCCGCATTGCACTACTGAAAATTTAATGTCTGGAGATTCATCCCATGTCCAATCGCCAAACCGGCACCGTCAAATGGTTCAATGATGAGAAAGGCTTCGGCTTCATCACCCCACAAGGCGGCGGCGACGACCTGTTCGTTCACTTCAAGGCCATCGAATCCGACGGCTTCAAGAGCCTGAAAGAAGGCCAGACTGTTTCCTTCGTCGCCGAGCGCGGCCAGAAGGGCATGCAGGCTGCACAGGTTCGTCCGGAGTAATTCGGAAGCTGTGAAAAAACCCGCCCATGTGGCGGGTTTTTTTATGGGCCACCGCCCCTGAAGCCGGCGCCGAGCTGGTAGGAGCAGCCTTGTGCTGCGAAGTGGCCCACATGGCCGGCACATAATGGTCGGTCAGTGCCGGCCTCTTCGCAGCACAAGGCTGCTCCTACTGATCAGGCTGCGAGTTTAACCGCAGTTGACGCGGGTCACGGTGCCCTGCTCGTTTACATTCAGGTTCAGACGCTCGGAGCGATATTCCAGGGTAACCACATCGTGGGGCTTGAGAATGCGCGCCATCTGCGAACCACTGGCCTTGCGTGCCTGCTCCAGCAGCTCGGCGCTGCCCTGCTTGCCGATGGCGAAATCGGCGCCGCTGGCTTCGCAGCGGCCATCGTTGCCGGCTGGGGTTTCTGGCGCCTTGCCACCCCCAGCGCTGCCACCAGTGCTGCAACCAGCCAGGACAGCTGCCACAGCCAGGGTTGCCAACAAAGCACGGGTACGGAACATGAATCCTCCTAAATCGGTGTGGGAACTGCCTGATACGACAGTTCCGCCAAGCGTTGGTTGCAAAACCGGACAAGTCTGCCTCAACCCGGCGTGTCAGGCGAAAGGTAATCGTGACCGAATTTTACCGCTTAACTGACGAGGCGCTTGGTTTGCCCTGCAAAGTCATGATTTACTTTAGGAAGTGAAGGCACAATGCCTCCTGCGAACATCAGGATCCGGTGTTCGCCCCTTCGTCCCGGGCCGCAAGCGAGAGCCTTTCATGAGCAGCCACAGCATCGATGCCGATATCAAGGTCAGGTGGGCCGAGGGCCAGAGCGCCTATAGCCCCAGTACCCCCGAGGAATTGCTATTGATTGCCGTCGACCTGCTGGTGCGCGATCGCGGCAGCGAGGCGGCACGCAGCTTTATCGACCAGGTGTTCGAGCGGTTTGCTTCGCATGCCGCTGTTCCGATCGCGCCAAACGGGCGTTGAGCGGGTTGGGCTGCATCGGGACTGACAGGCGCCGCATATTTTCCGGTAACCACCTGTCAGCCCTGATGCAATCCCTGACGGACTGCCTTGCCAGCGATCAACGGCCAACACCCACCTTCAAAAGGTCACCCCAGAAACAAGCGCAATATTGCTATAAGGCTGACACTCCCCAGTACGCACCACCGCCCGGGCACTGCGCGACAGCACCTTGAATTCTTCATGGCTCAGCCATTCCCGCTTGCCCAGCTTGCCCTTCAAGCGCTCGATCTCGACCAGCGCCGGCGGCACCACTTTCTGCATCTCCTCCGCCAGCACATGCCGCTCGACCTGCAATTCGCTCAGCACCACCCGCAACACGCTGGCGAAATCCGGCAGCCCCGGGGTGATGGCCAGGTCAATCAGCTCGACCCCCGGCGGCACTGGCAACCCAGCATCACCGATCACCAGAATATCGCCATGCCCCATGCCGGCAATGGTCCGCGACAGGGCAACGTTCAGCAGCGGGGTTTTCTTCATGGCGCTAGCTCCGCCAGATAAGGAATGGACGGCTGGGCCCCGGCGCGGGTGACCGACAGGGCCGCTGCGCGCTGGCCGAAGGCGATGGCCTCGCCCTCCCCCAGCCCGCGCACCAGGCCAGCGGCAAAGCCGCCGATGAAGGTATCGCCGGCAGCAGTGGTGTCCAGCGGTTGCACCACCGGCGCCGGATAGTGCTGATGGCCTTGGGCGCTCACCCGCAACGCCCCTTGCGCGCCCAAGGTGATGATGACCTTGCCCGCCCCCAGTTGCAGCAAGCGCTCGCCGGCCCGCCGGGCACTGCCCTGGTCGGTGACCGCAATACCGGTCAGGGCCTCGGCCTCACTCTCGTTGGGGGTGAGGTAGTCGATGTGCGCGAACCAGTCCGCGGGCAACGGGCCCGTGGCGGGCGCGGGGTTGAGGATCACCTGCTTGCCCAGCTCACGCCCCCTGGCCAGGGTCCAGGCCACGGTACCCATGGGCACCTCCAGCTGGCAGATGATCACCTCGGCCGCCTGCAGCAACGCATCAAACGCCTTTACCGATTGTGGCGTCAGCAGGCCATTGCCGCCGGGGATGATGACGATGCAGTTCTGACTGGCGGCATCCACGGTAATCAGCGCTATCCCGCTGGACACCCCCGGGCAAGTGCTGACGCCCTGGCAGTCGATGCCCTCGACGTACAAGGCCCGGTGCAGTTGCCGGCCATAATCATCGTCACCCACGTTGCCGATCATCGCCACGCTGCCGCCCAGCCGCGCCACTGCCACCGCCTGGTTGGCACCTTTGCCGCCCGGCACGGTGAAAAAACTGTCGCCAGGCAGCGTTTCGCCGGCCCGGGGCAGGCGCTGCGCGCGGGCCACCAGGTCCATGTTGAGGCTACCGACCACCACGACCTTGGCATTCATGACATTTCCTTAGCGTTAGCGGTAATCGTTGAACAGGTCCGGGCGCGGCCCGGTGGACTCGCGCAAGACAATGCGCGGGGCAACGATGCGTTGCTCTGCCGCGCCTTGGCGTGGCGTACCGATGCGCGCCAGCAACAGCGACGCGGCGTTTTCGCCAAGCTCGCGAATCGACTGGCCCACCGTGGTCAGCGGTGGGTACACGTAACGGCTCAGTTCGATGTCGTCGAAACCGATCACCGACAACTCGCCAGGTACGTTGATATTGCGTTCGGCCGCCGCACGCAGCACGCCAAAGCCGATCATGTCGTTGCCGGCAAAAATCGCGGTGGGCCGCTCGCCCTCCAGCACCCGGGCTGCCGCTGCATGGCCGCCGGGGCTGGTGAAGTCGCAGTGCAGCACGCGGTTGCCCTGTACTTGCACCCCGGCGTCGGCCATGGCCCGGCGAAAACCGCCGAGGCGCAGCTGGGTGACGCCGGTTTCGGCGGGGCCGCCGATGTAGGCGATGTCGCGATGGCCAAGCTCCAGCAGGTGCCGGGTGGCCAGGTAGGCGCCCTGCTCGTGGTCGATGCGCACCAGGTCGGCATCGACGCCTTCCAGTTCACGGTCGACGATCACCATCGGCGTGCGCACGCAGGCCAGGCTTTGCAGCAGGTCGCTGTCCTGGCCCACCGAGGCCACCACCAGGCCGTCGATGCGCTTTTCCAGCAGCACGCGCAGGTAGCTGCGCTGCTTTTGCGGGTTGTCGTCGGAATTGCACAAGATCACGCAGTAGCCGTTGCGTTCGCAGACGTCTTCGATGCCCCGCGCCAGCTCGGCGAAATACGGGTTGACGCTGTTGGGCACCAGCAAGCCGATGGTGGCCGTGCTGCGCGCCTTCAGCGAGCGCGCCACGGCACTGGGCACGTAGTCGAGCTCGACGATGGCGGCTTCTACCTTCAACCGTACCTGCTCGCTGACAGGCCGGGTCTTGTTCAGTACATGGGACACGGTGGTGTAGGAAATACCCGCCAGTGCCGCGACATCTTTGATGGTTGCCATGGTTTCAGTTCCGCCGGGCTGCACGCCGGCTGCGGTAAGTGTCCAGCACCACGGCGATGACGATCACCGCCCCGGTGATGATGCGTTTGGTGGGTTCGCTGGCGCCGATCTGCGCCAGCCCGGCGGCCAGTACAGAAATGATCAGCACGCCAAAAAAGGTGCTGATGACCGAGCCGCGCCCGCCCATCAGGCTGGTGCCGCCAATCACCACGGCGGCGATCACCTGCAGCTCCAGGCCGGCGCCGGCATTGGGGTCGGCCGCTTCCAGCCGCGATATCTGGAACAGCGCGGCCAGGCCGGCGAGCAGGCCCATCAGGGCAAACACCAGCACTTTGTACGGGCGCGGGTCGATGCCAGCCAGGCGCACAGCCTCTTCGTTGGTGCCGATACCGATCAGGTAGCGGCCGAACACGGTCCGGGTCAGCACCAGATGGGCCAGCACGATCACCAGCAAGGCGATGATGAACGCAGGGGAAATACCGAACGCGACCGGGTCGGAGAACCAGGCATAGGCATCGCCGATATAGGCAGTGCGCGAGTCGGTGAACTGGTAGGCCAGGCCACGGGCCATTTCCAGCACGCCGAGCGAAACGATGAACGACGGAATGCGCCAGGCCACGGTGACGGCGCCGGTAATGCTCCCCGCCAGCGCGGCCACGGCCATGCCCAGCAGCGCCGAAGGCAGCACGCCCCAGCCCCAGCCCAGAATCGCCACGCTTACCGCCGAGGCCGCCAGCGCAAGCACCGACCCCACCGACAGGTCGATGCCGCCAATGATCAGCACAAAGGTCATGCCCACCGCCAGCACCATCAGGTCGGGGATCTGGTTGGCCAGGGTGCTGAAGGTGTTGTAGGACCAGAAATGGCTGCTGAGCAACGAGAACAGCACGATCATCGCCAACAAGGCGCCGGCCAGGCCCAGGTAGGTACCCAGGCCATGGTAGCTGCCACTGCGGCGCACGGGGGTAGCGCCCTGGCTGTCAAGCGGGGTGGTTTTCATGCGTCCATCCTGGGGGCTGCATCATGCAGCAGCGCGTCACGTTTCTGATAACCGGCGAAGGCGGCCGCCAGCAGCTGGTCCTGGCTCCAGTGGTCACGGTCGAAGGTGTCGATCAGGCGGCCGGCGGACAGCACGGCGATGCGGTCGCAGATCAGCATCAGCTCGCGCAAGTCGCTGGACACCACTACCAGCGCCTTACCCTGGCGCGCCAATTCGGCCAGCAGGCCATAGATGTCGAACTTGGCTCCGACGTCTATGCCACGGGTGGGCTCGTCGAACAGCAATACCTGGCAGTCGCGCTCCAGCCAGCGGCCAATCACCACCTTCTGCTGGTTGCCGCCAGACAATTCGCCCACCACCTGGTGGGTGCCGGCACTGCGGATGCGCATGGCCTGGATCTGGCGCTCGGCCAGGGCCCGCTCGGCCTCGCCATCGAGTACACCGGCGCGCGACACCGCGCCGAGGTTACCCAAGGCAATATTGGCGCTGATCGACTGGGTCAACAGCAGGCCTTCGCCTTTGCGGTCTTCGGTAATCAAGGCAATACCGGCCCGCACCGCCGCCCTGGGCGAATCGATCTTTACGGCCTGCAGTGGCTGGCCCAGCGCGATGCTGCCGCTGTCGGCACGGTCAGCGCCGTAGATCAGCCGCAGCAGCTCGGTACGGCCGGCGCCGATCAGGCCGGAGATGCCGAAGATCTCCCCTGCCCTGACCTCGAATGACACTTCGCGCACCTTGTCAGCGCGGCTGAGCTTGTCGACCTTCAGCAGCGGCGCGCCGATCTGCCGGCGGCCCAGGTCGATATGCTCGCCCAGTTCGCGGCCGACCATCAGGTTGACCAGCTCGGCGCTGCTGTAGCGCTGGATCGGCTCGTCGCACACCAGCTTGCCGTCGCGCAGCACGACGATGCGCTGGGCCACGCGCTGCAGCTCTTCGAGCCGGTGCGAAATATAGACGATGGCCACCCCGCGCTGGCGCAGCCGTTCGATCTGGGTGAACAGCAGCTCCACCTCGCGCGCGGTGAGCATGGCGGTGGGCTCGTCGAAAATCAGCACATGGCAGTCGCCGATCAGGTTGCGGGCGATTTCGACCATCTGCTGATGGCCGATGCCCAGCTCGCCGACCGGGGTGTCCGGGTCGATGGCGTCGAGGCCGACCTGGGCCATGGCAGCGGTGGCCAGTTGGCGCAGGCGCTTGTGACTGATCCAGCCAAAACGGCTGGGCAGGTTGTCGAGAAACAGGTTCTCGGCCACGGTCAGGGTCGGCAGCAGGTTCAGCTCCTGCATGACCATGCGTATACCCATGCGCTCGGCCTCGCTGCGGCTGCCGGGCGCATAGGCCTGGCCGCGGTAGCGCATGTGGCCGGTGGTGGGAGTTTCCAGACCACTTATCAGCTTGGACAGGGTGCTCTTGCCGGCGCCGTTTTCGCCGGTCAGGGCCAGCACTTCGCCGGCACGCAGGTTCAGGCTGACCTCGCCCAGCACGGGCTGGGCGTAGGTCTTGCCCAGGCCGCTGGCGGCGAGCACCACTTCATTGGCCGATGCCGGCATGGCCGTTTCTCCTGGCAGCGTCAGGGCTTCTTGGTGATGAGTTCGACCGGGGTCTGGATGACATTGTCGGCATCCACATCGGGCTTCTCGCCCTTGACCATTTTCAGCGCGGCCTGAATACCGTAAACGGCCTGCTGACTGGCAGCCTGGTCGAGGGTGGCGAGCACGCGGCCATCGGCAAGCATCGGCTTGATGGCGTTGATGTTGTCGTAGCCCACCACTTGCACCTGCCCGGTCTTGCCGGCGGCGCGCACGGCCGATACGGCGCCCAGGGCCATGCTGTCGTTGCCGGCCAGCAGGGCTTTCAGGTCGGGGTACTCGTTGAGCATGGACGCGGCAACCGCGTTGCCTTTGTCGATTTCCCAGTTGCCGCTCTGCACCGAAACGATCTGCATCTGCGCGGCATCCATGGCGTCCTTGAAGCCGGCGGTGCGCTGCTGGGCGTTGGTGGTGGTCGGCACGCCTTCAATGATGCCCACCTGGTCGCCGGCCTTGAGCTTCTGGCTGGCCAGGTAATCGCCGACCATGCGTGCGCCCTTGCGGTTGTCGGGGCCCACAAAGGGCACGCTGATGCCTTTGCTCTTGAGCAGCTCAGGGTCCAGGCGGTTGTCGATGTTGATCACCACCACGCCCTTGTCCATTGCCTTCTTGACCGCCGATACCAGCGCCTTCGAATCAGCAGGGGCAATAACCAGGGCCTTGGCGCCGGCATTGACCATCTGCTCGACGATGCGGATCTGTTCGCCGGTGTCGGTCTCGTTCTTGATGCCGTTGGCGACCAGCTCGAATTGGTCGGGGTGGGCTTTCTGGTAGTCCTTGGCGCCGTCTTCCATGGTGCGGAAGAATTCGTTGGCCAGCGACTTCATGACCAGGGCGACCTTGGGCGGGTCTTCGGCGTGGGCGGCGGAAAACGGCAGGGTGAGGGACAGCGAGGAAACGACAGCGAGGGCCAGCAGACGACCGGGGAACGGCAGTTTCATGGACGATGACTCCGAATCTTGTTTTTTTATCGGATCGCAAACGTTTGCGTTGACTAACTATGGTAACAGGACCGTGGTTTGTCAATGCCGCTTGGCTATCGTTGGCCAAAACACTGCTGGCCCGATTATCCAGATTTTTTCCGAAAAACCGAACACCTTTTCCTATGCTTGTTCGGAATCTCGAATGGAATGCTTGCCTTTGCAGGCGCGGCCTTGTGTCGCGATGGGCTGCGCAGCAGCCCCAGGATGGATGATTCAGCGAAGAAAGTCGGGGCTGCTACGCAGCCCATCGCGGCACAAGGCCGCTCCTGCAGACAGCACGCTCCGGTGTGGTATGAAAAGTGCCTGAAACACGGGGCGACACAACAAACGTCTCATTAGGAAGAGAGAACAATAACGATGAATGCCGCACTGAAAACCTTCGCCCCCAGCGCACTCGCCCTGCTGCTGATCCTGCCCGCCACCGCCTCGGCCAAAGAAGCCGAAACCCAGCAGAAGCTGGCCAACGTGGTCATCCTCGCCACTGGCGGCACCATTGCCGGTGCTGGCGCCAGCGCCGCCAACAGCGCCACCTACCAGGCCGCCAAGCTGGGCGTCGACAAGCTGATCGCCGGCGTGCCGGAACTGGCCGATATCGCCAACGTCCGCGGCGAGCAGGTGATGCAGATCGCCTCCGAAAGCATCACCAACGAAGACTTGCTGAAACTGGGCAAGCGCGTTGCCGAACTGGCCGATAGCAACGACGTCGACGGTATCGTCATCACCCACGGCACCGACACCCTGGAAGAGACCGCGTTCTTCCTCAACCTGGTGGAAAAGACCGACAAGCCGATCGTGGTCGTCGGTTCGATGCGCCCGGGCACCGCCATGTCCGCAGACGGCATGCTCAACCTGTACAACGCCGTGGCCGTGGCCGGCGACAAGCAGTCGCGTGGCAAGGGCGTGCTGGTGACCATGAACGACGAGATCCAGTCGGGTCGTGATGTCAGCAAATCGGTCAACATCAAGACCGAAGCCTTCAAGAGCGCCTGGGGCCCGATGGGCATGGTAGTGGAAGGCAAGTCCTACTGGTTCCGCCTGCCGGCCAAGCGCCACACGGTCAACTCCGAGTTCGACATCAAGCAGATCAGCAGCCTGCCGCAGGTGGACATCGCCTATGGCTATGGCAACGTCACCGACACCGCCTACAAGGCGCTGGCACAGGGCGGTGCCAAGGCGCTGATCCATGCTGGTACCGGCAACGGTTCGGTGTCGTCGCGGGTGGTGCCGGCGCTGCAGGAGCTGCGCAAGAATGGCGTGCAGATCATCCGTTCGTCCCACGTCAACCAGGGTGGCTTCGTGCTGCGCAACGCCGAGCAGCCCGATGACAAGAACGACTGGGTCGTGGCCCATGACCTGAACCCGCAGAAGGCGCGGATTCTGGCGATGGTGGCGATGACCAAGACCCAGGACAGCAAAGAGCTGCAGCGGATCTTCTGGGAGTATTGATCGCTTAACCCGAGGAAGCCGGGGCACCCTCGTGCCCCGCTTCCCTGGGTCTCACCCCTGCAGGTTCATGACCATTTCATGCCAGGCCATGCCGCCGTGGTCAGAGGGCGAAGGCTGTACGTACTGATAGCCCATCTTGCGGTACAACTCGACGTGCTGTTCCTTGCACATCAGGTGAATGGTCTGCTTGCCCTGCGCCTTCATGCGCTGGATGAATTCATTCATCAGCAACCTGGCGTAGCCTTTGCCCTGTTCTGCCGGGTCGACCACTACCGACATGATCACCACGTTGGGTGCCTGCGGGTCGTGGCCGACCAGTTCCTTGAACGCTTCGTCGGACATCACTACCTGGTGGGCGCAGCCGCTGTTGATGAAGCCGACGATGCCTTGCGAGTCTTCGAGCAGCAGGAAGCCTTGCGGGTACTGGCTGATACGGGTGCGGATCTTTTCCAGGGTGGCGGCTTCGTCACCCTCGTAGGCGCCAATCTCGATGGCGTAGCAGCGCTCGGCGTCTGCCACGACAGGCTGGCGGAATTGCGTGTTGCTCATGGGACAGGCTCCAGAATCAGTTTGATTGTATTATCGCAGTGCATGGCACCGGCTGCGCCGGTGAGCGCTGGCAAGCCAGGCTCCCACCGATACTGCAGATGGCTTGACACCCATGCAGTCGAAGCAGGAGCGGCCTGGGGAATCAAGGTTCGATACGCTTCAGGTCATTCAACAACCCCATCAACTGCTGCAGCTTCTGTTCGTCAAACTGCGCTCGGATCGGCCCGGTGGGGAGTATTCCGGGCCAGCCCCAAAACCTGTCAGCAACACCGTTACCGGAACCGATACTCCAACCCCGCCCCCGCATACCAGGAGCGCCCAGGCGCTGCCTCGTAGTACCGCCCATTGCCGTCGCCGACAATCACCGACCCCACGTACTGCCGGTCAAACAGGTTGTCCAGCCGCACCAGCTGGTGGAACGTCCACGCCCCGACATGCTGCTCGAACCGCGTGCGCCAGTTGAACACGGCATACGCCGGCGCCGCCTTGGCGCTGTTGCTGTCATCCACGTAGACCTTGCTGCGGTACTGGCCTTCAACACCCATGCTGATGGACGCGACGGGCTTCCACAGCAGCTCGCCATACAGGTTGTCGAGCGGCACACCGGGCAACCGGTTACCGCTTTCGATGGTCTGACTGACATCCTCGGCGTAGCGCGCATCGGTGCGGGTGTAGACCAGGGTGGTCTGCCACTGCTCGCTCAGGTCACTCTGCAGGCTCGCCTCAAAACCGCGCCGCACAGTACGCCCGGCATTGCGATAGCTGGTGCGGCCGTCTTTTGAACTGTCGACGACGATTTCGTCATCGGTCCGAATCTCATACACCGCCACATTCAGCCGCGTGCGTTCGCCAAGCCGGTACTTCACGCCCATTTCATACTGCATGCTGGTGGCGGGTTCGAGGCCGAAGTTGAAGCTTTCGGCGGTACCCGGGGCATAGGCCATCTCGGCCTGCGTGGGGGTTTCGAAGCCTTTGCCAACACTCACGTAGCCACGCAGGTCAGGCGTGAACGCGTACATCACCGACAGCGAAGGCGTGGCCTGCTGGTACTTTTTCGAGCCGCTGGAATCACCGTTGGCCAGGTAATGGTCATCTACCCGCATTTCCATCGTGCTGTAGCGCAGCCCCAGCTCGCTGGTCCAGTTGCCGATTTCCCAGTGGGCCTGAAGGTACGGGTCCAGGCTGGTGGCGGTGTCCTGCTCGTCACGGCGCAGTTCGCCCTTCACGCCTAGCTGGTCGCCGCTGAAGTTCTGGTAGCCGCGGCGGTCGTCCTTGCTCTGGTCGTAATCGGCGCCGACGGTAAAGGTGAGGTTGCCCGGCACAGCGGCAACCGGCTGGATCCAGCGCAGGGTGCCACCGTGAAACTGCCGATCAAAATCCACCACCCCGCCACCGCGCTGGCTGTTGGAGGCAACTGTCCTGGGAATGGACAGGTACTGCACCACACTGCGCTGCCCCGCATACAGGTTGAACTGCAGCGTGGCATCGTCGAAATAGCGCTCGTAGTTCATGCCAAGCTGCTGATGATCGATGCTCTTGCGGGTGTTGTAGGTATCCGCCACTGGGGCGCTTGAACGCGGGTCGTGTTTGTAGGCGTCCCAGGTCTGCCCCAGCGGGTCCTGCGTGTTGTTCTGCTCCAGGCTGCTGTAGATCAGCGCCAGGCGCGAGTCATCGTCGAGCTTGAAATTGACCTTGGCGAAGGTCTGATCGCGACGCGCGGCACTGTGGTCGCGGTAGCCATCGGTGTCCATGCGCGATGCATCCAGGACGAAACCGGCGGTGTCGGTACCGCCTTCGGCAGACAGGTGGTTCTTGTTGAAGCCATCGCTGCCGAAGGTGGTTTCGGCGCCGACCCGGGCCGGCCCCTGGCCGTCACGGGTGAACATCTGGATCACCCCACCGGCATTGCTGCCGTACAGCGTCGCGGCAGGGCCGCGCAGCACCTCGATGCGCTCGGCCACGTCCAGGTTGAGCGTGGCCGCCTGCCCCTGGCCATCGGGGGTGCTGGCGGGTATACCGTCGCTCAGCAGCTTGATGCCGCGTACACCGAACGCTGAACGGGCACCGTAGCCGCGCGAGGAAATCTGCAGGTCCTGGGCGTAGTTCTGGCGGTTCTGCACCACCAGCCCCGGCACCTTGGTCAGAACTTCCGACAGGTTGACGCCAAGCTGGCCGTCGGTGCCGTTGGACAGGTCAACGGTATCGACCGAAAACGGCAAGTCGAAGCTGCTGGTGGGCGCATAGGCACCGGTGACCACCATGGGGTCCATGACCACCACATCGGGGGCACGGGGGGCGGCATGGCCAGCGGCATTCATGCCCCCTGCCAGAAACAGGGCAAGGCCCGTGCGTGCGGGTAAACGAGAAGGGATTTGATACATGCAAAACTTCCTGAAACCCAGGCCGACCCTTTGCAGGTCACGCCCGGGGCAACGCCACCGTGCGGCTGGCACGGTATACGAAAGCAGATAGATGAATTCAAAGGGTGTTGGTAACGCAGGCCTAGATCCTGTTGATGTAACAGTGGCCTTGGGTGCTGACCACCGACAGCCGCTTCTCGATTGCCCTGCCCTGGTAATCCAGCGCAATGCGCACGATCTGCAGCAGCGGCGCGCCTGGCTCCAGACCCAACAACTGGGCCTGATCGGCATCGGCACAGATAGCGAAAATACGCTCATCGGCATGCGCCACCGTTGCCCCGAAGCGCTGCTGATATAGCCGGTAGAGGGTGTTGGGCAGCACTTCCGGCTGGCGCTCCAGGCCGAAGAAACGCTCGGCACACAGGATGATGTCTTCGTAGATGGCTGGCTTGCCGTCCAGTTCGCGGATGCGCGAAATATGGATGACCTTGGCCCCCGGCTGCAGGCCCAGCGCTTGTGCTTCCTGCACGCTGGCCTTGCGTACCTTGCGCCCCAGCACGATCGACACCGGCAGGCAGCGTTCGCCGTCCGGGCGGCAGATATTGAAGAAACGGAACAAGGCATGGTCACCATCATGGGTGGCAACCGACGTTCCCTTGCCCTGCTGGCGTACCACCACATTCTCGGCCACCAGCTCATTGAGCGCCTTGCGCAGCGTGCCGACGCTGACCTGATAAGTGGTCGCCAATGCAGCCTCGCTGGGAATGAACGTGCCAGGTGACCACTCCCCTGACTGGATGCGCTCCATCAGCAAGTCCTTGATCTGCATGTACAGCGGCTGAAAGGTCGGGGCCTTGGGCGGATTTTGCAGGGCGTCGTTCATGGGCATCTGGCGTCGGCAGTTCGTAGAGCTGGAGTATAACCCGAACGAGGGAAAAAGCATCTCGCCTTGACTATCCTACAACCTATGTCCTATACATGACCTACGGCATATGAATGACCGTCACAGGAGAACAACAATGAGCATTGATTTTGTCGTCCACGATGCCGACGACGCTGTCGGCGTCGTCGTAGTCGAAGGCGTGCAGGCGGGCCAGAAGTTGACAGGTTGGGTCATGGACCAGGACCAGACCCTGGAATTCGTGGTGCGTGACGCCATCCCGATCGGCCACAAACTGGCCATTCGTGACCTGCAGGAAGGCGATACCGTGATCAAGTACGGGGTCGATATCGGCCGGGTCGTCAAGCCCATCCGTGAAGGCGAGCACCTCCACGTCCACAACGTCAAAACCAAGAGGTGGTAAGCATGGAACTCAACGGGCGCACTTTCCTGGGCTACCGCCGCGACAATGGCCGTGTGGGCATTCGCAACCACGTGATCATCCTGCCGGTGGACGACATCTCCAATGCCGCTGCCGAAGCGGTGGCCAACAACATCAAGGGCACCCTCGGGCTGCCGCACCCTTATGGTCGGCTGCAGTTCGGCGAGGACCTGGAGTTGCACTTCCGCACCCTGATCGGCACCGGCTGCAACCCCAACGTCGCGGCAGTGGTAGTGATCGGCATCGAGCCAGGCTGGACCCGACGCGTCGTCGAGGGTATCCGAGCCACCGGCAAACCGGTGGAAGGCTTCTGGATCGAGCAGAACGGCGACCACAACACCATCTGCGCCGCCTCGCGCAAGGCCCGCGAGTTCGTGCAGTACGCCACCGAGCTGCGCCGCGAGGCATGCGACATCAGCGAGTTGTGGGTGTCGACCAAGTGTGGCGAGTCCGACACCACTTCCGGCTGTGGCGCCAACCCCACCGTCGGCAACGCTTTCGACAAGCTGTACGCCCAGGGCTGCACCCTGGTGTTTGGCGAAACATCAGAGTTGACTGGCGGCGAACACCTGGTCGCCGAGCGTTGCAGCACCCCGGCGGTGCGGGAGAAATTCCAGTTCATGTTCGACCGCTACAGCGCCATGATCGACCGCTGGAAAACCAGCGACCTGTCCGAGTCGCAACCGACCAAGGGCAACATCGAGGGGGGCCTGACCACCATCGAGGAAAAAGCCTTGGGCAATATCCAGAAGATCGGCCGTAAATGCCGGGTGGACGGTGTGCTGGACAAGGCCGAGGAACCCACCGGGCCGGGCTTGTGGTTCATGGACTCGTCGTCTGCCGCCGCCGAGATGGTGACCTTGTGCGCAGCGTCCGGGTATGTGGCGCATTTCTTCCCAACCGGGCAGGGCAACGTCATCGGCAACCCTATCTTGCCGGTGATCAAGATCTGCGCCAACCCGCGCACCTTCCGTACCATGGGTGAGCATATCGATGTCGATGTATCCGGCCTGCTGCGGCGCGAGATAAACATGGACGATGCGGGCGACCGCCTGCTCGACATGCTGATGCGCACTGCCAACGGGCGCTTCACCGCCGCCGAAGCGCTGGGGCACCGCGAGTTCGTGCTGACCCGGTTGTTCGAAAGCGCCTGACCGGCCACGCCGTTGCCTGCCACGGGCAACGGCGTTGGTTTTTTGCCTGCGTTCAAGAAGTACGTCTCACAACAACCATAAATGGAGACCTTCATGAAACCGCTCCGCCCTGCCCCCACTCCTCCTCCCCCTCCGCTGTTTCTCCCCCAGCCCGCGCAACCACCACGACCGTACTGACCTGCACCGGGCCCTACAAAAATAAAGACCCTGTTCCCTGCCCTGATCAGCGCGATTGGCGTGGGGTATACGCTCATGGAGAAACAACCGTGAAAATTCTCAAGAACCTGTATGTCCAGGTAGTCATCGGCCTGATCGCCGGTATTCTCCTCGGCTACTGCTGGCCCTCGCTCGGGGTCGAGATGAAGCCCCTGGGTGATACCTTCATCCGCCTGATCAAGATGCTCATCACCCTGGTGATCTTCTGCACCGTGGCCATCGGCATCGCGCGCATGGAAAGCCTGAAGGAGCTGGGCAAGGTCGGTTTCAAGACCTTCATGTACTTCGAAGTGGTGACCACCCTGGCGCTGCTGCTGGGCATGATCATCGCCAACCTGGTGCAGCCCGGTGCCGGCATGAACATCGACCCGGCCAGCCTCGACAGTGGCGCCATGTCGCAGTACCTGGACCAGGTACACGCGCAGGAGTCTTCCAGCCTGCTCACCCAGTTGATCCCCAACTCGGTGGTCGGCGCCTTCGCCAGCGGCAACCTGCTGCAGGTATTGTTGTTCTCGGTGCTGTTCGGCGTGGCGTTGTCCGGCATGTCCAGGCGCAGCCGGCTGGCCGCGCGGGTGATCGAACAGTTTGGCGAAACCCTGCTGCGCATCGTCGGCATGATCATGTGGCTGGCTCCGATCGGCGCGTTCGGCGCCATGGCCTTCACCATCGGCAAGTACGGCATCGGTGCACTGCAGCAGATGGGCCTGCTGATTGTCTGCCTGTATGTCACCAGCCTGCTGTTCATCGGGATTGTCCTGGGCTCGATCAGTTTTGCCTGCGGGGTCAATATCTGGTCGCTGCTCAAGTACTTTCGCGAGGAGTTGCTGATCGTGCTGGGCACCTCTACCACCGAGTCGGTGTTGCCCCGGCTGATGCAGAAACTGGAACGGCTGGGTTGCGACAAGTCGGTGGTCGGCCTGGTGCTGCCAACGGGCTACTCGTTCAACCTCGACGGCGCCGCCATCTACCTGACCATGGCCTCGCTGTTCCTGGCCCAGGCGTTGAACATCGATTTGTCGTGGGGCCAGCAACTGAGCCTGCTGGTGATCTTGCTGATCACCTCCAAAGGCGGTGCCGGGGTGGCCGGTGCGGCCCTGATAGTGCTGACAGCGACGCTGGCCAGCCACGACATCATTCCGGTAGCGGCGATTACGCTGATTCTGGGCATTGACCGCATTCTCAATGAAGTACGGGCCCTGACCAACATGATGGGCAATGTGGTCGGCACCCTGGCGATTGCCCGCTGGGAAGGCAAGCTCGACCTCGCCCAGGCCCGCGCTGAACTGGCCGCCCCTGGCCGCTTGCCGACGCTTGATCAAGCCCCCCTGAACCTTTCGCAGAAAAAATCATGACCCCCTGCAAGGAGCCAATTCATGACTGTGCAAATCAGCGTTCGACGTGCCCGTGATCTGGCGGTGCAGGCCCTGCTCGGCGCCGGCATGCCGCAAAGCAGCGCGCAGAGCTGCGCCTATGCCCTGGTGCAGGCCGAATGCGAAGGCCTGCCATCGCATGGCCTGTCGCGCTTGCCGTTCTACCTTGAACAGATGGCCACTGGCAAAGTCGACGCCAAGGCCGTGCCAGATATGTCGGTCGAAGGCGCGGTGGTGCGGGTTGACGCTGCCTTCGGCCTGGCCTTCGCGGCCATCGATGCCGGGCTCGGCCCGGCGATGGCCACGGCACGGCGGCTGGGTATCGCGGCATTGGCCATCAGCCGCTCGCACCATTTCGGTGTGGCCGGGCAACCGGTAGAACGGGCCGCGCGCGAAGGCTTGCTGGCCCTCGCCCTGAGCAATGCGCCAGCGGCAATGGCGCCTTGGGGCGGGCGCACACCGTTGTTCGGCACCAATCCCATCGCCTTCGCCTCGCCCCGCCTGGACGACGCACCTGTTGTCATCGACCTGTCGCTGTCGAAAGTTGCCCGCGGCAAGGTGATGCTGGCCAGGCAGGCCGGCACGTCGATCCCGGCCGGTTGGGCCATCGACCAGGCCGGGAACGACACTACCGACCCGGCGGCTGCGCTGGCCGGCAGCATGCTGCCCATGGGCGATGCCAAGGGTGCTGCGCTGGCCTTGATGGTCGAGTTGCTGACGGCTGGCCTGACAGGCAGCCACTTCGGTTTCCAGGCCAGCTCGTTTTTCGATGCCCAAGGCGACGCGCCGGGGGTGGCTCACCTGTTGTTGCTGATCGACCCGCAACGGTTCGGGGTGGGCTACCTGAGCCATGTCGAAGCGTTGTTCGCGGCCATGCTGGAGCAGCCTGGCGTGCGTTTGCCAGGGCAGCGGAGGATGCGCGAGCGGCAGGCCAACAGTGACTTCATCGAAGTGCCGCAGGCGTTGCTGGATACGTTGCAAATGTGCGCCTGAGCTCACCAGCCTGGGGTGCATTGCGCCCCATTCACGCGACAAGCCCGCGCCTGCAACGACCGCACAGGGACGGGCTCATGCTGCCTGTCAGACGTCCGGCAACAACACCAGCTTGCTCGACGCCGTGCGCTGCGCATGCAGGTCGCCGAAGGCCTGCGCGCCCTCGCTCATGCGCCGCGTCTCGACCCAGCCCAGATCACCGAAGGCCCCGTCTTCCAGCGCCTGTACCGTGGCATGCATGTCGGCCATGCTGTAGGTGTAGGTACCCAGCAGCGACACCTCGGCCAGCGTCAGCTTGCGCATGTCGATTTCGCTGGCCCAGTCCTGCAAGCCAATGTGCATGATCACACCACCCGGCTTTATCGCCTGCAGCGCGGCGTGACGGGTGGCTTTGGCCCCCACCGCATCGATCACGTAGTCGAACGCGTCGACCGGGGTATCCGCTTGCAGCGGGTTGAACACCTCGCAGCCTGCACGCTCGCGGGCAGACTCGCGGCGCAGTGGGTTTACCTCGGCCATGCTCACCCGTCGGCAGCCATAGCTGCGCAACAGCAGGGCAGCCAGCAGCCCCACCGCACCGCCACCGATGACCAGGGTACGCAGCTCGGGCAGTGGCCGCGCCAGCACACGCAATGACAGGTTGATGGCATGCAGGGCAGTGGCCGCAGGCTCGGTGATTGCCGCCTGCACCATCGACAGGCTGTCGGGAATGGGGATCACCGACGCCGCCGGGATCGCCAGGAATTCGGCGAAGGCACCCGGCCGGCTCATGCCGATCATGCTGCGGTTGGCGCACAGGTTGTCGCGCCCGGCACGGCAATATTCGCAGTTGCCGCAGGTAATCAGCGGGTTCGCGGTAACCCGCTGGCCCTCCTGCAGCCGCGGGCTGGCACTTGCCACTACCACGCCTGCCAGTTCGTGGCCCAGCACCAGCCCCGGCTGGCGCCGCGGGTCGTGGCCGTGGAAGGCGTGCAGGTCCGAACCGCAGATACCGGCAGCGGCCACTTTGATGATTACCTCCCCGGCCTGCAGCGTCGGGTAGGGCCGCTCCTGCAACTGCATTTGCATCGGTTGGGTGTAGACAAGCGCTTTCATGGCTGCTCCTTGTTGTTGGGGTCCTGCATCGCTTCAGCGTGCCGGGGCAGGCTGGTAACCCGGCTCGGTCATGCCCTGCGACTGGTGCCGGCCAATCCAGCGGGCGCACCAGGCACTGAGCAAGCCGATGCCAAGCACGTAACTGCACAGCAACCAGGGATCGCCGGCGTTCATGCCCGTCAGCAATGCAGCGATGATGGGTGTCATGCCCCCCGCGAAAACCCCGGCCACCTGGTACACGAACGAAATGCCGGTGTAACGCACCGAGGCGTCAAAGCACTCCGAAAACAACGACGACATGGTGCCGAACACGGCCGCATGGAAGATCCCGAAGGGGATGATGATCGCCAGCCACACCAGCGCCAGTTGCCCGGAAAAGCTGTGCATCACCCAGAACGCCGGGAACACCGACAAGGCCGACAGCAAGGCCCCGGCACCATACACCCGCGCCTTGCCAACACGGTCCGCCACATGGCCCCACAGTGGAATGAAACAACTCATCAGCAAGGCGCTCAGCATGATCCCCACCAAGGCACTGGTGCGCGGCAGGTTCAGCGATTGCGTCAGGTAGTTCAGCGAATAGACCCCGAACACATTGAAGAACACCCCATCGATCATTCGCGCGCCCATGCAGGCGAAAATCATCCGCGGGTAACGCCGCAACATGATCAGGATCGGCAGCGCCTGCCGGGCCGGGGCATCAGCCTGCGGGCGGGTTTGCTTGAAGTCCTGGGTTTCACTGACGTGGGTGCGAATGTAGCTGCCCAGTAGCACGAACACGCCACTGAGCAGGAATGCGCAACGCCAGCCCCAGCTCATGAACTGCTCATCGCTGAGCAACCAGGACAGCAGGCCGATCACCCCCGATGCAATGACCAGGCCCAGCGACATGCCGATCTGCGGCAGGCTGGCGTAGAACCCGCGGCGCGCCGGCGGCGCCGACTCGTAGGTCATCAGCACCGAACCACCCCACTCCCCGCCCAGGCCGATGCCCTGCAGGATGCGGCACACCAGCAGCAGGATGGGCGCCAGCACGCCGACCTGATCGTAGGTCGGGATCAGGCCGATAACGACCGTGGCACCGCCCATCAACGCCAGGGTGATGATGAGCATTTTCTTGCGGCCCAAGGTGTCACCAAAATGGCCAAAGACAATGCCGCCGACCGGCCGCGCGATAAACCCCACGGCGAACACGCCATAGGACAACAGTACCGAGATCAATGGGTCGTCGGCGGGAAAGTACAGCTTGTTCAGTACCAGGCCGGCAACGACCCCATACAGGAAGAAGTCATACCATTCGATCACCGAGCCAAGCACGCTCGAGATCGTGGCACGACGCAGGTTGGATGAGGCAGGCGCAGTGGAAGTCATTGTTGTTATCTCCACGGTCGAACCGGTTGTGGCCGCCTGCTGGGCGGCCTGGTTAATTGGCGGTGTAGCCACCATCGACCATCAACGTCTGGCCGGTGACGTAGCTGCTGGCATTGCTGGCAAAGAACAGCGTGGCACCCACCAGGTCCTCGAGGTTGCCGTTGCGCCCGATGCATGTGCGTTCGGCATGGCGCTGGGCCAATGCCTGGTCGGCGAACACCTGAGCCGTCAAGGCGGTAGGAAAGAACCCCGGGCCGATGGCATTGCAGGTGATGCCGTGACGCGACCAACGTTGGGCGATCGCGCGGGTAAGCTGGACGATGCCGCCTTTACCGGCGCCGTATGGCGCACTGTCGGCGAAGGCGCGGCTGGACTGCAGCGACGCAATGTTGATGATGCGCCCCCAACCGCTGTCGGCCATGCCTGGGGCCAGAGCCTGTGCCAGGAAGAACGGCGCTTTCAGGTGCAGGGCCAACTGCTCATCCCAGGTCTGCGGGCTTACCTGCTCGAAGGGTTCACGGCGATTGACGCCAGCGGCATTGACCAGGATGTCCACCGTGCCGAGTGACCGCGCCGCCGCTTGCAGGTCATCCACGCAGGTCAGGTCGCAGCATCGGTAACTGGCTTCGATATCGGCCTGTTGCAAGTGCGCAACCTGCTGCTGCAAGGCTGCTTCGCTACGCGCCATCAACACCACACGGGCGCCCGCAGACCCCAGTGCCTGGGCCATCAGCGCGCCGATGCCGCTACCGCCCCCGGTCACCAGCGCGGTGCGGCCTTGCAGGTCAAACAGTACTGCCGGGTTCATGCATCACTCCTGTCGCCCGGGCCAGCGCCCGAGCGGGTATGGGTAGATGAGCAGGGACGATTGCTTCAGCGGGTAACCGGCTCACCGCAATCGAAGCCTTCGCCGGGGAAGTACTTGGCCAGGCGGTCATCGGCCGTGCGCGCATGGGCCTCCATGCCCTCCAGGCGCGAGATGCGCGCCGTCACCTGGCCGATCTGGCGCACAGCACTGCGGGGCATGCGTTGCCAGGTCAAGGTCTTGAGGAACTTGTGCACCGACAATCCTCCCGAGTAGCGGGCTGCACCTTTGGTCGGCAGCACATGGTTGGGCCCGCTGCATTTGTCACCGAAGGCCACCGTGGTTTCTTCACCGAGGAACAGCGAGCCATAGCAGGTCAGGTTGTCCAGCCACCAGCCAAGGTCGTGCGCGTGCACTTCCAGGTGTTCGCTGGCATAACGGTCGGACACCTCTACCACCTCGTCACGGCTGTCGCACAGAATCACTTCGCCATAGTCGCGCCAGGCGCAGAACGCCGCATCGCGGGCTACCGGCGGCAGGGCTTCGATCAGCTCCGGTATCTTGGCCATCACCGCCTGGGCGAGGCTGCGCGAAGTGGTGAACAACCAGGCCGGCGACTCGTGACCATGCTCGGCCTGGCCCACCAGGTCACTGGCCACGATAGCCGCATCGGCGCTGTCATCGGCGATGACCGCCACCTCCGAAGGCCCGGCGAACACATCGATGCCCACCTTGCCGAACAGGGCGCGCTTGGCCTCGGCGACAAATTTGTTGCCGGGCCCCACCACGACATCGGCGGGCTTGCCGCTGAACAGGCCGTAAGCCATGGTGGCAATGGCCTGCACCCCACCCAGGGTCATGATCAGGTCGGCACCGGCCGACTTGAAGGCATACAGCACATAGGGGTGGATGCTTTCTCCCAGAAACGGGCTGGAACATGCCAGCACCGTCCTTACCCCGGCGGCCTTGGCCGTGGCCACCCCCATGTAGGCCGAAGCGATATGCGCGTAACGCCCTGCCGGTGCGTAGCAGCCCACCACATTCACCGGGATCACCCGCTGCCCGGCAATTACTCCGGATGGCAGGGTCACTTCAAGGTCTTCGATGGAGCGTCGCTGGGCGCAGGCAAATTCATACACTTGGCGCGCGGCGAAATCGATGTCGTCACGAACACGTTTGGGCACCTGCGCAGTTCGCCGGTCGATCTCGGCATCGCTGAGCACGATATCGCCCTGCCACTTGTCGAGCGTGCGGGCATAGTCGCGCACCGCGTCCTCGCCGCGCCGCTGGATGTCTTCGAGCATTTCGGTTACCACTCGCTGTGCTTCGGCTGTGTTGGCGTCGGCAGATTTGCTGGCCTGCTTGAGGTAAGTGATGGTCATGGTGTCTCCGGCAAATGTTCTTGCAAAGAAATGAAAGCGCTTTCATTCAACGTAGCCTCTGCTCCGCCAAGATCAAGAACATTGGGAAAAAAGTGCCGAATGGTTGTATTGTCAGGTACCGCTCACTTACCAGACCGCCATGAATTCACGCCCCCGCCTGCATGATGTAGCCGCCCTGGCCGGTGTCTCCCCCGCCACGGTTTCCCGCGCGCTGTCCAACCCGCAGCTGGTGCGTGCCGACACCCGGGAAAAAATCCAGCACGCAATCGAGCGCCTTGGCTACCTGCCCGACGGCTCGGCCCGGGCATTGGCCTCGGGGCGTGCACGGATCATCGGCGCTATCATGCCCACGCTCGACAACGCCATTTTCGCCCGTGCAGTGCAAGGCCTGCAGACCACCCTGGCCAACGAGGGTTACCAGTTGCTGCTGGCAACCCACGAATACAACCCCAACGCCGAGCTGGAGCTGGTGCGGGCCCTGCTTGGCCAGGCAATCGATGGCCTGGTGCTGGTGGGTGCGGACCATCCCCAGCCGGTGTGGGAGATGGTGCGTGCGCATGACGTACGCCTGCTGGTGACCTGGGCCAGCCACCCTACCCAGCCGTCGCTGGCCTTCGACAACTACCGTATCGGCCAGCTGGCTGCCGAGCACCTGTTACGCCTCGGCCATCGGCAGATGGGCGTGATCTCGGGTTTCTTTCGCCATAACGATCGGGCCCGCGCGCGCCTGGCCGGGTTCCGCGAAACCTTGGCCGTTGCCGGTTGCACCCTGCCCGACGGCAACATCGTCGAGCAGCCGTTCGGCTTCGAAGGCGGCCGTGCCGGGCTCAACCAGCTGCTGCGCCTGAACCAGCGTCCGACGGCGGTGTTCTGCGGCAATGATGTGCTCAGCGTGGGCTGCCTGTTCGAAGCCCAGGCTTTGGGGCTTGAGGTCCCGGCGGACCTGTCCATTGTCGGGTGCGACAACCTGCCCCTCACCGCACAGGTCACCCCGGGAGTGACGACCGTGTTACTGCCTACCTACGAGCTTGGCCAGCGTGCCGCCAGTACCTTGTTACAGTGGATCCGCAGCGGTCAGGCTCCGCAAAGCGAGTGCCTGCCGGTCGAGCTGATCGTGCGCGGCACAACCGCTGCGCCGCGCTGAACACTGAGGCTCGCCTGCGCCACACACACTTGCCTGCCAGGATCATGGTCGGGTCCATGGCAATCCGCTTTTTTGCTCGCTGCTGAATCAGAACCCGACGATGAGGAACCCTGTGGAATACGCGGGATACAGCCGCCCACGGTCCGGCCCAGGCTTGAGCAAGGTTTTCGCCTGACAGGCTGTTGCGAAATTACTTACAGTGAAATACTGTATGCGCATACAGCAAAACAAGGAAATGCCTGTGTCCAGGACCGCCTCTGCCACCCCAAGCAGCTATGAACAGCTGGGTGTACGCATCCAGAAGATCATCAACAGCCCCACCGCCCAGCGCAGCCGTGCGGCGCTGATCTATCGCCTGGAACAGGAAACCCCGGAAGACTGGGAAACCCTGCTCGAGGAGATTGCCGAAAACGACAATGTCACCCTCGCCCACCGCGATGATGGCGGCGTGCAGATCTTCTGGACCGTGCCAAAGGAAGACTGACCACGCATGAGAGTTTCGTTTTTCGCGGCAGCCTGCCTGTTATTGATCACCCCATTTGTGCAAGCCGACGCGCCGCGCACCTTCCAGGAGGCGAAGAAGGTCGCCTGGAAGTTGTACGCGCCACAATCGACCGAGTTCTATTGCGGCTGCAAGTACAAGGGCAACAAGGTCGACCTGGCGTCGTGCGGCTACACCCCGCGCAAGAATGCCCAGCGCGCAGCGCGCATCGAGTGGGAGCACATCGTGCCGGCCTGGCAGATCGGCCACCAGCGCCAGTGCTGGCAGAACGGTGGGCGCAAGCAGTGTTCGCAGCATGACGAGGCGTACAAGCGCGCCGAGGCCGACCTGCACAACCTGGTGCCCAGCATCGGCGAGGTCAACGGCGACCGCAGCAACTACAGTTTCGGCTGGTTGCCCGAACAGCGCGGGCAATATGGCAGCTGCCTGACCCAGGTCGACTTCAAGGCGAAGAAAGTCATGCCGCGCCCGTCTATCCGCGGCATGATCGCGCGCACCTATTTCTACATGAGCAAGCAATACAACCTGCGCCTGTCCAGACAGGACCGCCAGCTGTTCGAAGCCTGGAACAAGACCTACCCGCCGCAAGCCTGGGAGCAGCAACGCAACCAGCGAGTGGCCTGCCTGATGGGGCGTGGCAATGAGTTTGTCGGGCCGGTCAACCTCAATGCCTGCAGCTGAGCATCACGCCAATGCCTGCAGATAGGCACTGGCTTGGCGGTAACGGGTCAGCCGCGCCAGGTCGTCAAGGCCTGGGGAAGCGATGCGCGAAAGATCACTGTTGTCCGCCAGGTCGGCCAGTTTGACGCTGCGCGCCAACGGGTCATCGCCCAGGCGCACCACGAAGTCCTGGTAAGCTTCGCCCTCGCGGCGGCTAAGCGCCAGCAAGGCGGCAAGGATCTTCAGCGCAAAGCCCTCGCGGGCCAGGTCGGACAAGGTCAGCGGCGTGTCTTCGATCACGTCGTGAAGCACCGCGACAATCCGTTGTTCAGGTGTGGCAACCCGCATCATCACGCGTAGCGGGTGGAGGATATAAGCCGCCCCACCCTTGTCGTATTGCCCTTCATGCGCCCTGGCAGCCACGGCAATGGCCCGCTCCAGTGTAGACATGAGGCCCTCCCCGTTCAGCATCTCCCAACCCAAGCATAGCCAAACTTGTGTGAAAAATGTCGCAAGCACTGGCTGCGGTCAGGACCAGCGGCTGGCCAACATCCCTTCAGCCGTCGAACCGCCGCGAAAGGGCCGGGCCTGCAGGCCAATATCCCCCGGCCATTCACCGTCGCAGCCGCCGTCGCATTAGCGGGTGAACCTGCAGACTATCTACATTGATCGTGAAATCAGCGGGCCACGCCGTGCTGGATGACCACCGAGTCGGTGCCCAGTTTGGCCATTACCTCGTCCCTGCGCGCCTGCGCTTCTTCGCGGGTAGGGAATGGCCCCATCAGCACCACCGGCTTGCCGTTGCGGTACTCAACCGAGGACGGGATGCCCTTTTCGATCAGGCGTGCGGTCATGTCGCTGAGTGCGCCCATGTTGGCGCCCTGGACCACTTCTACATCCCAGCCTTGCGGGGCCGGCTGGTCAGCCAGCGCGTCGGCGCGCCGCTGCAGGTCGGCACCACCGCAGATCTCGCGAATGCGCAGGTTATTGCCGCTGTCGTCGACGATGATGTCGTACTGGCCATCGCGCTTGATCGCCACGTAGCTGCGATAGGCCTCGTACTGCCCGGCATCATCCTTGCCGCGGACCTGGCCGCAGATGGTGCCCTGGGTATCGATGCGTACGTTGCCGAACTTGGCCGTCTTGGGGTTGTGCAGGTGTTCGGCCACCTGCTTGTGTACGCCTTCGACCTCGTTTTCACAGCCCGCCAGGGCGAGCACTGCCATTACCACAGCCAGTTTGCGCACGCGTGTACCTCCAGATTCGAAGGGGCGGATTCTAGCATGCAGGCAGTGCCGGGAACCGCGACCAAAGGTTACACGCTGCTACGAGCGCACATGCAAAAAGGGCGATCATTTCTGATCGCCCTTTTCGGATTTGGTAGGCACAATTGGACTCGAACCAACGACCCCCACCATGTCAAGGTGGTGCTCTAACCAACTGAGCTATGTGCCTGTCGTGTGGTGCGCATATTAGTGATCGAATGCGTACCTGTAAAGCTTTTTTTTCAGAAAAATCAAAAACTTTCGACTGCCAGCGCATCACCCTTCAATCGCAGTCGCATTGCCCGATAAACGGGACAATGAAAAAAGGGATGACCCTTGCGGATCACCCCTTCTTCGATTTGGTAGGCACAATTGGACTCGAACCAACGACCCCCACCATGTCAAGGTGGTGCTCTAACCAACTGAGCTATGTGCCTGTCGTGTGGTGCGCATTCTACTGATTCCAAAAACCCTGTCAACACTTTTTTTCGAGCTAACCTACTGAATCTTAACCTCTTTATATAAAGGTGCTGCCCCGGGGCCGAGTAAAGGATTTTCAACGGACGACTAGCGGGTGTTTATTATTATTGATAGCATCGGTACATTCGTTAAAAATATAAAACACAGAGGTTCCTGCAGCATGGCTAACACCCCCTACCCCCAGTCCTACTACGCCGCCTCGGCCAACCCGGTGCCGCCACGTCCGGCGCTGCAGGGTGAGGTGGAAACCGATGTCTGTATCATCGGTGCCGGCTACACCGGCCTGTCCAGCGCGCTGTTCCTGCTGGAAAACGGCTTCAAGGTGAGCATTGTCGAAGCGGCCAAGGTGGGCTTTGGCGCATCGGGCCGCAACGGCGGCCAGATCGTCAACAGCTACAGCCGCGACATCGACGTCATCGAACGCACCGTCGGCCCCCAGCAGGCTCAACTGCTGGGCCACATGGCTTTCGAAGGCGGGCGCATCATTCGTGAGCGCGTGGCCAAGTACAACATTCAGTGCGACCTGAAAGACGGTGGCGTATTCGCCGCCATCACCAGCAAGCAGATGGGCCACCTGGAGTCGCAAAAACGCCTGTGGGAACGCTTTGGCCATAATCAGCTGGAGCTGATGGACCAGAAGCGCATCCGCGAAGTGGTTGCCTGCGACAGCTACATCGGTGGCATGCTCGACATGAGCGGCGGCCACATCCACCCGCTCAACCTGGCACTGGGCGAAGCCGCTGCGGTCGAGTCGCTGGGCGGCATCATCTATGAGCAAACCCCGGCCATTCGTATCGAGCGCGGTGCCAACCCGGTCGTACACACCCCGCAGGGCAAGGTCCGCGCCAAGTTCATCATTGTCGCCGGCAACGCCTACCTGGGCAACCTGGTACCCGAGCTGGCCGCCAAGTCGATGCCATGCGGCACCCAGGTGATCACCACCGAGCCACTGGGCGAGGAACTGGCGCGCACGCTGCTGCCACAGGACTACTGCGTCGAGGACTGCAACTACCTGCTCGACTACTATCGCCTGACCAGCGACAAGCGCCTGATCTTCGGCGGTGGCGTGGTGTACGGCGCGCGTGACCCGGCCAACATCGAGGCGATCATCCGTCCGAAGATGATCAAGGCGTTCCCGCAGCTGAAGAACGTGAAAATCGACTACGCCTGGACCGGTAACTTCCTGCTGACGCTATCGCGCCTGCCTCAGGTCGGCCGTATCGGCGACAATATCTACTACTCCCAGGGCTGCTCGGGCCACGGCGTCACCTACACCCACCTGGCGGGCAAGGTGCTGGCCGAGGCTCTGCGTGGCCAGGCCGAGCGTTTCGATGCCTTCGCCGGCCTGCCGCACTACCCGTTCCCGGGTGGCCAGATGCTGCGCGTACCGTTCAGCGCCATCGGTGCCTGGTACTACAGCCTGCGCGATCGCCTGGGCTTCTGATGCAGGCAGGCCGGTAGCGGCTAATGCCGGTCAAAAGGTTAATGGGGCTGCTGCGCAGCCCGTCGCCGGCAAGCCATGCTCCCACAAGTACGGAGCATGGCTTGAATGCGATGGGCTGCAAAGCGGCCCCAATTGCTTGAATGACTGGCATTCCGGCAGCGGCACACTTATTTGTTCAGGCTGTTCACGGCCTGCTTCGCCGCAATCTCCTGCCCCGCCCGCGCCAGCTCATCCGCAGCCTGCAACCAACGCTGGCGGTCGACCTGGGCCGGCAACTGGCGCGGTGGCTGCACCAGCACCGCCCAACTTCCCTGCTTGGCCCACGCCGAGACAAAATCATCGAACGCCATCACCTGCCGCCGGTGCATGCCCGAGCGCAATAGCACCCGCTGCTTGTAGCGGTCATAACCGATCAGCACGGCATAGCGTGGCTCGCTCCACCAGGCCGAACCGTCCTCATAACGCAGCAACACCGGGTTGCCCGCCGCTACCTGGGTCAACAGCGCGTCCAGCTGCTTGTCCAACGGGTACACCACCATGCCGTAGTCCCGCGCCACGCGGGGGATGCCGCTGTCCAGTGTTTCGGCGCCCTGGGGCAGGTTCAGCGGTTTGTCCAGCAGCCCGGGGGTGATCGGCGCGCCCTGTTGCGACAGCACCGCCGCCAGGGCCATGGCGCCGCTGTGGTTGGCGTTGCCACGGTAGAAGGGCACGCTGCTGATCTCGACCCGTTGCGGCAGGCCCTTCAGATTGCCGGGAGGCGTGCCGGCACAGCCAGCCAGGGTTACCGCAATCAGGCACGCCAGCAGCAACCGCCGCGAGCCAGTGAATGGCGACTTGCAGGAAACGTGCTCCATGGACACTCGCTTGTTCCAACGCCAGGCAGGCAGCGCCCGGCTCTGGGCACCGATCATAGGTCCCACGACGGCGCGGGTATAGTCCGACAGCCGCTTGAAGCGAATCGGACCAAAGCGCAGGGCTTTATTCGATGGAACGTCACACGGGCCGAGCTAGACTAAAGCTGTGTCTGGAACGCGAGCGCTGGCATCCCCGAGCGCTTGCTGTAGAGATGGAGGCACAGATGAGCCTGACCTTGGCAATCCTCATGCTGGTGGGTATGTGGCTGAGCGTCGCAGCCGCCATGTTGTGGGGTGTACTGCGTATCGTGCGGCGTCATGCCCACCACCTGCCACCCCAAACCCCGGCCAAGCCGCAAACCGTGCGCCGCACGGGGCGGCATGCCGGAGTGCACTGATCTGAGCATTACCCGAGGCCCGCAAACGGGGCGCAACGCGCCCCGTTTTCACATCAACCTTCCGCCGCCTCGCGCTTCATGCGCGCCCGGCGGGCGAAGATGTTGAGCATCTCGATCACCGTCGAGAACGCCATGGCCGCATACACATAACCTTTCGGTACATGGGCGCCAAAGCCTTCGGCGATCAGGGTCATGCCGATCATGATCAGGAAGCCCAGCGCCAGCATGACCACGGTCGGGTTGTCGTTGATGAAGTTGGCCAGCGGGTCGGCAGCCACCATCATCACGATGACCGCAGTGATCACGGCGATGATCATGATCGGCAGGTGCTCGGTCATGCCCACGGCGGTGATGATGCTGTCGACCGAGAAGACAATGTCCAGCAGCAGGATCTGGAAGATTGCCGCAGCAAAGCCCAGGGTAACTGTCGAACCCACCTTGGCTTCTTCCTTGGCGCCATGCGGGTCGACGTTTTCGTGAATCTCCTTGGTTGCCTTCCACAGCAGGAACAGGCCACCAGCAATCAGGATCACGTCCTTCCACGAGAACGCATTGCCGAACACCTCGAACACCGGGTCGGTCAGCTGCACGATCCAGGCCACCGTGCTGAGCAAGGCCAGGCGCATCACCAGGGCCATGCTGATACCGATACGCCGTGCCTTGGAGCGGTACTCCACCGGCAGCTTGTTGGTCAGGATGGAGATGAAGATCAGGTTGTCGATGCCCAGTACGACTTCCATGGCTACCAGCGTAGCCAGGGCGACCCAGGCGGTAGGGCTAGCGGCGAGTTCCAGCAAGTATTCCATTGTTCAAGTCCTGCAGCGGCGGTTGGGGTCAGATTTCCTGGGTGTCTTGTTTTTTGTTTTCGGCGTCCTTGGGCTTCTGCCCTTCAGTGCCGATAGCCTCGTTCAACGCTTGCTGGGCGGCCTTGTTGGTGTCATCGATGGCCTGTTTGGCCGACTGCGCCGCCTGGTCGAGCATCTGCTGGGCAGATTTCTCGGCCTGGTCGCAACCGGCCAGGGTGAACAGGGCCAAGGCTAGCACCAGCGGCGTGCCGATGGATTTGAATTGCAGCATGGGTTCCTCGCTTGTCGATATTCCGGCGGCGCACAGGGCGCCTGATGGTGGAGAATTCTAGCCAACGCAATACATCAGGAAAATTCGTATTTTCAGCGGTTATACTTCGGCTTTTACGAATCGGGAAAAGCTCCGATGCTCAACTATCGGCAGTTGCACTATTTCTGGGCGGTGGCCAAGACCGGCAGCGTCGCCCGCGCCAGCGAACAACTGAACCTGACCCCGCAAACCATCAGCGGGCAGATCAGCCTGTTCGAACACACCTACGGCCTGGACCTGTTCCAGCGCGTGGGCCGGCAACTGGAACTGACCGAAACCGGGCGCCAGACGCTGATCTATGCCGAGCAGATGTTCCAGCTGGGCAGCGAACTGGAGGCCATGCTGCGGGCTGGCCCACAAGAGCAGATACTGTTCCGGGTGGGGGTGGCTGACGTGGTGCCCAAGTCCATCGTCTATCGCCTGCTGGCCCCGACCATGGAACTGGACGACGTGCTGCGCATCAACTGCCGCGAAGACAAGCTCGAACGGTTGCTGGGTGACCTGGCGATCCAGCGGCTGGACCTGGTTATCTCCGACAGCCCCATGCCCAGCCACCTGGACATCAAGGGCTACAGCCAGAAGCTGGGCGAGTGCGGGCTGAGCTTCTTCGCCACGCCCGCGCTGGCACAGCGTCATGCCGGCGCCTTCCCTGCCTGCTTGCAGGACGCACCACTGCTCATCCCTGGCCAGGAAACCGTGGTGCGCAGCCGCCTGCTGCGCTGGCTGGGCGAGCAGCAGGTGCAGCCCAGGATTGTCGGCGAGTTCGATGACAGCGCCTTGATGCAGGCATTCGGGCAGTCGGGCAGCGGCATATTCGTGGCACCCAGCGTGATTGCCGATGAAGTGTGCCGCCAGTATGGGGTGCAACTGGTCGGGCAGACCGACGCCGTGCACGAGTCGTTCTATGCCATTTCGGTGGAGCGCAAGGTCAAGCACCCGGGCATCGTGGCGATTACCGAGGGGGCGCGGCGGGAGCTGTTTCATTGGTAGCCATCAGGGGCCGTTGATGGAGAAGTGGCCGGAACAGCCCTACAGAGGTCTATGGTAAAGTCCTGCCCTTTCCGGATTCCGAGACCTCGCTGCACATGACCCCTGTCCTCCACCTTCTCAATCGCGTCAGCCTGGTGACCCAGATCGTCATCGGCCTGCTCGCCGGTATTGTCCTGGCCCTGCTTGCGCCCGCCGTCGCCAACGACCTGGGCTTCCTCGGCAAAGTGTTCGTCAGCGCGCTCAAGGCGGTGGCGCCCGTCCTGGTGTTCATCCTGGTGATGGCCTCGATTGCCAACCATCGCCATGGCCAGGAAACCCATATCCGTCCGATCCTCTGGCTGTACCTGCTGGGCACCTTCGCGGCGGCAGTGGTAGCGGTGGTTGCCAGCATGCTGTTTCCGTCGACCCTGGCGCTGAGCGCCGGCGATGCCTCGTTGAGCGCCCCCGGGGGCATTGCCGAGGTGCTGCAGAACCTGGTGTTGAGCGCCGTCGACAACCCGATCAATGCGCTGATGAACGCCAACTTCATCGGCATCCTGACCTGGGCCATCGGCCTGGGCGTGGCCCTGCGCCATGCTGGCGAAACCACCCGTACCGTGGTCGAGGACCTGTCCAATGGCGTGACGTTGATCGTGCGCGTGGTCATCCGCTTCGCACCGCTGGGCATCTTCGGCCTGGTCAGCTCCACCCTGGCCCAGTCGGGCCTGGACGCCCTGCTCGGCTACCTGCACCTGCTGGCGGTGCTGATTGGCTGCATGCTGTTCGTGGCGCTGGTAATGAACCCGCTGATCGTGTTCTGCAAAATCCGCCGCAACCCCTACCCGCTGACCCTGCTGTGCCTGCGCGAAAGCGGGATCACCGCATTCTTCACCCGCAGCTCGGCGGCCAACATCCCGGTCAACCTGGCGCTGTCGCAGCGTCTTGGGCTGCATGAAGATACCTACTCGGTGTCGATCCCACTGGGCGCGACCATCAACATGGCCGGTGCGGCGATCACCATTACCGTGCTGACCCTGGCGGCCGTGCATACCCTGGGCATTCCGGTGGACATGCCGACTGCCGTGCTGCTCAGCGTGGTGGCGGCGGTGTGCGCCTGCGGCGCCTCGGGTGTGGCCGGTGGCTCGCTGCTGCTGATTCCACTGGCCTGCAGCCTGTTTGGTATCCCCAGCGAGGTTGCCATGCAGGTGGTGGCAGTAGGTTTCATCATCGGCGTGCTGCAGGATTCGGCCGAAACGGCGCTGAATTCTTCGACTGATGTGCTGTTTACCGCGGCGGCGTGCCAAGCCGAAGTACAGCGTAACGCCTGAGATTGCCGGGGCCGCGTTGCGGCCCTTTCGCCGGCAAGCCAGCTCCCACATGGATCGTATCGCCCTCAGGTCGTATGCAGTCCTGTGGGGGCTGGCTTGCCGGCGATGATGCCAGTGATTGCTTAAGCCTGGCGCTTTACCTAGGCTAGTGGCCTTTCCCCAGTAATGAGACAGGGCCATGTCAGAACACGAAACCGCAGGTGAAGGCCGCTTCAGCAGCATCGAGATCCGGGTCCTTGGCTCACTGATCGAAAAGCAGGCCACCAGCCCGGAAAGCTACCCGCTGACCCTCAACGCCCTGCTTTTGGCCTGCAACCAGAAGACCAGCCGCGAGCCGGTGATGAACCTTACCCAAGGTCAGGCCGGCCAGGCCCTGCGCGCCCTTGAAGGCCAGGGCATGACCCGTCTGCAGATGGGCAGCCGCGCCGACCGCTGGGAACACCGGGTGGACAAAGCGCTGGAACTGGTGCCGGCGCAGCTGATACTGATGGGCCTGATGTTCCTGCGTGGGCCGCAAACCCTCAACGAACTGCTCACCCGCAGCAACCGCCTGCACGAATTCGATGACACCGAACAGATCCAGCACCAGCTGGAGCGCCTGATCTCACGCGACCTTGCCGTGCACCTGCCACGCCAGGCAGGCCAGCGCGAAGACCGCTACACCCATGCCCTGGGCGACCCGGCGGAAATCGAGGCGATTCTGGCCGCACGCCAGCACGAAGGCAGTGCACGCAGCAGCGCTGGCACTGTGGCGGAGGAGCGGATCGAAGCCCTTGAGGCGCGCATCGCAGCCCTCGAAGCACGCCTGACCGAACTGGGCGGCTGAGCGATCAGGGTTCGGGGTCGGGGAAGTTGCGACAACTCTTGCGCTCGGCCAGCTCCCGGTCACTGGGGCGCTGGTCGACGAACACGGTGCGGCCGTCGGCGTAGATCTCGAGGTAGCCCCAGTGCAGGTCCTGCTCTCGCTGGCCGGGCTTTGGAGGGACTAGCCACCAGGGTTCGCGGCTGATCAGGGTCATGGGTGTGATTCCTGAGGGGTCTGCACTAATCATAGACACCCTCAGCCTTCGAAGGCCCTCTCGCCGGCAAGCCAGCTCCCACAAGTGCACCACAGATCTGAATTCTGCGATCACCTGTGGGAGCTGGCTTGCCGGCGAGAGGGCCAGTGCAGGCTTACGCCGGCGCCGACGTCCGGATCAGGTGATCGAAAGCCGCCAGCGAAGCCTTGGCCCCCTCACCCACCGCAATCACAATCTGCTTGTACGGCACAGTGGTCACGTCACCTGCCGCAAACACACCCGGAATACTGGTCTGGCCCTTGGCATCGACGATGATCTCGCCACGCGGCGACAGCTCGACGGTACCCTTCAGCCAATCGGTATTCGGCAGCAAGCCGATCTGTACGAAAATGCCTTCCAGCGCCACCTCGTGTTGTTGATCGGTGGTGCGATCCTTGTAGCGCAGGCCGGTCACTTTCTCACCATTGCCCAACACCTCGCTGGTCAGCGCACTGGTGATCACCTTCACGTTCGGCAGGCTGTGCAACTTGCGTTGCAAGACCGCATCGGCACGCAGCTGGCTATCGAACTCGATCAGCGTCACCTGGGCGACGATACCAGCCAGGTCGATGGCCGCTTCCACACCCGAGTTACCGCCACCAATCACGGCCACACGCTTGCCCTTGAACAGCGGGCCGTCACAGTGCGGGCAGTAGGCCACGCCGCGGCCGCGGTACTCCTGCTCACCGGGCACGTTCATTTCCCGCCAGCGCGCGCCAGTGGCCAGGATCACGGTCTTGGCCCTGAGCGCAGCGCCGCCAGCCAGGCGCACTTCGTGCAGCCCGCCGTCTGTAGCCGGGATCAACGCTTCGCCGCGCTGCAGGTTCATGATGTCCACGTCGTACTGCTTGACGTGCTCTTCCAGCGCCGTGGCCAGCTTCGGCCCTTCGGTTTCCTGCACCGAAATGAAGTTCTCGATGGCCAGGGTATCGAGTACCTGGCCGCCGAAGCGTTCGGCGGCAACCCCGGTACGGATGCCTTTACGTGCGGCGTAGATGGCAGCTGCCGCGCCCGCTGGGCCACCGCCGACCACCAGCACGTCGAACGCGTCCTTGGCGTTGATTTTCTCGGCCTGGCGAGCCCCGGCACTGGTGTCGATCTTGCCGAGGATTTCTTCCAGGCCCATGCGGCCCTGGCCGAATACTTCGCCATTCAGGTAGATGCTCGGCACCGCCATGATCTTGCGCGATTCCACTTCTGCCTGGAACAGCGCACCGTCGATGGCCACGTGGCGCACGTTGGGGTTGAGCACGGCCATCAGGTTCAGCGCCTGGACCACATCCGGGCAGTTCTGGCACGACAGCGAGAAGTAGGTTTCGAAGTTGAATTCGCCTTCCAGCGCCTGGATCTGCTCGATCACTTCGGCGCTGGCCTTGGACGGGTGGCCGCCGACTTGCAGCAGCGCCAGCACCAGCGAGGTGAATTCGTGGCCCATGGGGATGCCGGCGAAGCGCAGGCTGATGCTTCTGCCATCAAGGGCAGCACCCGGGCGGCTCAGCGAGAACGAGGGACGACGGGCGTCGGTGCCGTCCGCGCTGAAGGTAATCAGGCTAGACAGGCTGGCAATTTCCACCAGCAGGTCATGCAATTCGCGGGACTTCGCGCCGTCGTCGAGGGAGGCAACGATCTCGATCGGCTGGGTGACCCGCTCCAGGTAGGTTTTCAGTTGCGATTTAAGCGTGGCGTCCAACATACGGGGCGATTCCTTTTTTCAAAACTCGGATACAAAAACGCCCAGGCGAGTTCGCCCGGGCGTTTTTACGGGGCGGGAGAAACTTCAGCTTTGGCGGCTGGCTACCGCCCGCGACTGGCACATGGCCTTAGATCTTGCCGACCAGGTCCAGCGATGGCGCCAGGGTGGCTTCGCCTTCTTTCCACTTGGCCGGGCACACTTCGCCTGGGTGAGCGGCAACGTACTGGGCAGCCTTCACTTTGCGCAGCAGCTCGGCAGCATCGCGGCCTACACCACCGTCGTTCAGTTCGACGATCTTGATCTGGCCTTCCGGGTTGATCACGAAGGTACCGCGATCGGCCAGGCCGGCTTCTTCGATCAGCACGTCGAAGTTGCGCGAGATAACGTGGGTCGGGTCACCGATCAGCGGGTACTGGATCTTGCCGATGGTGTCCGAAGTGTCGTGCCAGGCTTTGTGGGTGAAGTGGGTGTCGGTGGACACGCCGTAGATTTCCACGCCCAGCTTCTGGAACTCGGCGTAGTTGTCGGCAAGGTCACCCAGTTCGGTCGGGCAGACGAAGGTGAAGTCGGCCGGGTAGAAGAACACGACGGACCACTTGCCTTTCAGGTCGGCTTCGCTGACCTGAACGAACTCGCCCTTGTGGTAGGCGGTGGCGTTGAACGGTTTGACCTGGCTGTTGATGATTGGCATGAGAGACGCTCCTTCATGGGGTTGGAATCAGTTGATGGAAAGAATCCTAACCGTTCATCCCGTTCAAGGCTCATTGGCAAAGCTCATGCTTGTGATTGGTTTTGGCTATAACCGGGGTTTATTAATAGAAGGGAATGGGCTGAGCAAAGGATTGCGCAGGCTGCATGGCCGGACATCGCTCGGGCAGGATCAGCCTTGCGCTGCGAAGAGGCCGGCATGGCAACAGACCACCTGCTCCCCTGTCGGCCTCTTCGCAGCACAAGGCTGCTCCTGCAGCATGAATCTGCGCCGGGTGATCAGCGGGTCACGGTGCGCATGGTTACGAACTCTTCTGCCGCCGTCGGGTGCACGCCGATGGTTTCGTCGAACTGCTGCTTGGTCGCCCCCGCCTTCAGGGCAATGCCCAGGCCCTGGATGATCTCGCCGGCATCGGGGCCAACCATGTGGCAACCCAGCACCTTGTCGGTCTCGGCATCGACCACCAGCTTCATCAGGGTTTTTTCCTGAATGTCTGTCAGGGTCAGCTTCATGGCGCGGAAGCGACTCTCGAACACCTGCACCTTGTGGCCAGCGTCCAGCGCCTGCTCCTCGGTCAGGCCCACGGTACCGATTGGCGGCTGGCTGAACACTGCGGTGGGGATGTTCTGGTAGTCCACCGGGCGATATTGCTCCGGCTTGAACAGGCGCCGCGCCACAGCCATGCCTTCGGCGAGGGCTACCGGGGTAAGCTGCACACGGCCGATCACATCGCCAATGGCAAGGATCGACGGCGCGGTGGTCTGGTACTGCTCATCGACGCGGATGAAACCGCGCGCATCCAGCTCGACGCCGGTGTTTTCCAGGCCCAGGTTGTCCAGCATCGGGCGCCGGCCTGTGGCGTAGAACACACAGTCGGCCAGCAGCTCGCGACCATCCTTGAGGGTGGCCTTGAGGCTGCCGTCCTCAAGCTTGTCGATGCGCTGGATGTCCGCATTGAACTGCAGGTCGAGGCCGCGCTTTTCCAGCTCTTCCTTGAGGTGCGTGCGCACCGAACCGTCAAACCCACGCAGGAACAGGTCGCCACGGTACAACAGCGTGGTAGCAGCCCCCAGGCCCTGGAAGATCCCGGCGAACTCGACGGCGATGTAGCCGCCACCCACCACCAGCACCCGGCGTGGCAACGCCTTGAGGTAGAAGGCTTCGTTGGAGGTGATGGCCAGTTCCTTGCCCGGAATGTCCGGCACCTGCGGCCAGCCACCGGTGGCAATCAGGATGTGTTCGGCGGTGTAGCACTTGCCGTCGACTTCGACTTCATTGGCACCGGTCATGCGCGCATGGCCCTGCAGCAGGGTCACCCCGCTGTTGACCAGCAAGTTGCGGTAGATGCCGTTGAGGCGCTCGATTTCGCGGTTCTTGTTCGCAATCAGCGTGCCCCAGTCGAAATGCCCTTCTTCGAGGGTCCAGCCAAAACCTGCGGCTTGCTCCAGCTCGTCGGCGACGTGCGCGCCGTACACCAGCAGCTTTTTCGGCACGCACCCGACGTTGACGCAGGTGCCACCAAGGTAGCGACTTTCAGCCACCGCCACTTTTGCGCCAAAGCCCGCAGCAAAGCGCGCCGCGCGCACACCGCCGGACCCGGCGCCAATCACGAACAGATCAAAATCGTAGGCCATGTATTCAGTCTCCTAGGCAGGCGCCCAGCATAACGCCGTTGGTCGCCGCAATCGAGTAGGAGGCGGGCTCACACCCGCCGTCCTCTCACACCACCGTGCGTACGGTTCCGTACACGGCGGTTCAAGCTATGCGGCTAAGCCGGTTGATCGTATCCAGTATCGAGACCAGTCCGAGTCGATCCCATAGCTTCTTCGGCAGCGCCTGATTCATATGTGGCGCCCCCGAGTTCCACCACGGGCCTCGGCCGTTACAGACCGATTTACAGGCACGCTCTTCGCTCAAGCCCAGACGCATCAGGTTGCGCGCCCTCGTAGAGGGCTGCTTCCATTGGCGCCAGATGGCACAGCGGAGTTTGTGCCTGATCCAGCCATCCAGTTCCTCAAGTGGCCGTTTGCTCTGGCTAAGCTTGAAGTAACCCGCCCAGCCTCGCAGGACAGGGTTTATCCGCTCGATGGTATTCGTCATCTTGCGACCCCGTGCACCGCGTAGCAGCTCTGCGAGCCGGTCGCGCAGGCGACCCAGGCTCGTCGTTGCCACCCGCAGCCTTGGCTGCTGATGCCAGCTCATCCCATAGCCCAAGTAGTCACACTTCCAGGCTCTCGCGACTCGACTCTTCTTCTGATTCACCGTCAGTTTCAAACGTTGATTCAGGAAGCGTTCGACACTGGCCAGTACCCGTTCGCCAGCCCGAGGGCTGCGTACATAAATGTTCGCGTCATCGGCATAGCGCACGAAGCGGTGGCCCCGCCGTTCCAGTTCGCGGTCAAGTTCGTCGAGCAGGATATTCGACAGCAGCGGCGAGAGCGGGCCGCCTTGCGGCGTCCCCTCCTGCCGTGGGCTGACGACACCGCCTGACATGACTCCCGCTTCAAGGTAGCGGCGGATAAGCCTGAGTACGCACTTATCTTTGACCCGGCGCTCGATACAGGCCATCAGGATGTCGTGGTTGACCCGATCGAAGAACTTCTCCAGATCGATTTCCACGCACCAGCGGTGTCCCGCTGTCACATGAGCACGAGCCATCTCGATGGCTTGATGCGTACTTCTGCCCGGACGAAAACCATAGCTGTAGTCCGAGAACAGTGGGTCGAAGATAAGTGTGAGCTGCTGCTGCAGTGCTTGCTGGATCAGGCGATCCACGACGGTGGGGATTTCGCGCGACCTTCCTGCTTATGCCTGTCGGATTTACGTCACAGCGCTCCGTGCAAGTATTGGGCTTTGGCGATTGTTGCCGCCTGACCTCGCTGTGCCGCCTGATCCGCTTCCTGTTCGTCAGGCCAGCATTTTGCCTCGGGCTTCCTTCAGATTCGCAGTCGCCCGCGACACCCTTGCCTCCGGCTAACACTTCCCCTTGCCGGGTGTGTAGAGGACTTTCACCTCCAAGTCACCCGCTCGGCCACCACAGCCAAGCAGGTTGCGCTTACGCGCAACGCGCCATGCCTGGCGCACAACAAAAAAGCCACCCGCAAGGGTGGCTTTCATCAGGCCAGCAGGGCTTATCAGTAAGCCTTGCCAGTCTTGTAGTAGTTCTCGAAGCAGAAGTTGGTCGCGTCGATGTAGCCCTCGGCGCCACCGCAATCGAAACGCTGGCCCTTGAACTTGTAGGCAATCACGCAGCCGTTCTGAGCCTGCTGCATCAGCGCGTCGGTGATCTGGATTTCGCCGCCTTTGCCTGGCGGGGTGTTCTGGATGATATCGAAAATATCGGGGGTCAGGATGTAGCGGCCGATGATCGCCAGGTTGGACGGCGCGTCCTCCGGTGCCGGCTTCTCGACCATGTTGGTAACACGGAAGATATCGTCGCGGATCATGTCACCGGCGATGACGCCGTACTTGTTGGTTTCCTGCGGGTCGACTTCCTGGATGGCGATGATCGAGCAGCGGAACTGGTTGTACAGCTTGACCATCTGGGTCAGCACGCCGTCACCTTCGGGGTTGACGCACAGGTCGTCCGCCAGCACCACGGCGAACGGCTCGTCGCCGATCAGCGGGCGGCCGGTAAGGATGGCGTGACCCAGGCCTTTCATTTCGGTCTGGCGGGTGTAGGAGAACGAACACTCGTCGAGCAGACGACGGATACCGACCAGGTATTTTTCCTTGTCGGTGCCCTTGATCTGGTTTTCCAGCTCGTAGCTGATGTCGAAGTGGTCTTCCAGGGCGCGCTTGCCGCGGCCGGTGACGATGGAAATCTCGCTCAGACCGGCATCCAATGCTTCTTCAACGCCATACTGGATCAGTGGCTTGTTGACCACCGGCAGCATTTCCTTGGGCATGGCTTTGGTAGCAGGCAGGAAGCGGGTGCCGTAGCCGGCTGCCGGGAACAAGCATTTTTTGATCATATACGTCCTTACAAAAGGCTAGGCCTGTGGGATTCGGCGCAGTCTAATCAGGCGGCAGTCACCTTACAATGCCCCACCCCTGGCCGATCGTTGGGATGATAGAGATAACCCAGTGTAGATAGTTCCGGCGGATCGTAAATATTACCGTCATACATGACCGTTGGATGACAGCCGAATCTGGCAGCCTGCACCGGCCTTTTCCCAGGGTCGCGCTCGCCCTGTGGCAGCGGGTTCACCCGTGCTGAGGCCGGCACAGGCGACACATCAACCGCCGGTCCCCTGCCCGATCAGCACGCCATCCACCTTCTGCCCATACAGGTTCACCCCGTCATTGGCATGAAACTTCACCCGCGTCTTCTCGATGGAGCCGTCCACCAACCGCGGGTCCTGCGGGCGTTCATGGCGATTGATCCACGCCGCCACGTCCCAGGCCTGCTGATCACTGAGGCTGCCCGGCTTGCCCAGCGGCATGTTGTACTTGATGAACGACGCTGCGGTGTTGATCCGGTGCATGCCGGCGCCCCAGTTGTAGGCATCCTTGCCCCACAGCGGCGGCATCACGTACTCGCCCGCCACCTGCTGGCCTTCGCCATTGTCGCCGTGGCAAATCGCGCACTGCTCACGGTACACCTGCCGACCGCGCGTGAAGTCATATCCGCCTTTAGGCTGTGCAACCTCAGGGTAACCGCGCCCGGCAATCTCGACACCGGTCGGCGCCTTGGTCGAAAGCCAGTACGCATACACCGCCAGCGCCGTCATCTGCGGGCTGTCAGCGGCAGGCGGCTTGCCGTTCATGCTGAACTGGAAGCACCCCTGGATACGTTCGGCATAGGTGTTGACCTTGTCGTTTTTCTTGCGGTAGGCCGGGTACATCGGGTAAGCGCCCCACAAGGGTGCGGAGTGCGCCAGGCGCCCCTGATCGAGGTGGCAGTTGCTGCAGTTCATGCCATTGCCCACGGCCTCGGGCATCAACCGGCGGGTGTCGACGAACAAGGCATGGCCCTCACGCACCGCCTTGCCAAAGGCATTATCAGGCAGCTCGCTTTCAGCGGGTGGCACGAACTGCGGCGCGGCCTGCACGCCGGGCACCCTCAACTGCGACTGGTCTTCCATGGCGATCGGTGTGGCCTGGGCGCTGGCCATGGCCAGCAGCAATAACGCCGGAGTCATCCGTTTCATGGCGTGACCTCCTGGCTGGCGGGGCGGGCAAAGAATTCGGCAATGGCCTTGATCTCGGCATCGGTCATGGCCTTGGCCACGCCGACCATCAGCTGGTTGGGGTCATTGCGGCGGCTACCGTCGCGCCAGGCATCGAGCTGCGCCACCAGGTAGCTGGCGGGCTGGCCGGCCAAGGGTGGGAAATGCTCGCCAACCCCACCGCCACCAGGGCCGTGGCATTGCACGCAGCCCGGGATCTTTCGGCTCCAGTCACCGTAAAGGGCCATGCGCGTTGTGGGGTCATCGGCGATCTGCTGGCGGCGCAGGTCACCTGCGGGGTCTGCTGGCAAGCTGGCCAGGTAGCCGCTGACCGCATTGATTTCATCCTCGCTCAGGGCCTTGGCCAGCGGCTCCATCACCGCATGCTTGCGGCTGCCGCTGCGCCAGTCATGCAATTGCTTGCCGAGGTAACCGGCCGGGAGCCCGGCCAATCGTGGAAACCCGGCGGCGGCAATGCCCTTGCCATCCGCGCCATGGCAACCGAGGCAGGCCATGGCAGCGGGGTTGGCCCCGCCCTGATTGAAGACTTTCTGGCCGTCAGCGGCTTGTACCGCGGGCCAGGCCAGGATCAGCAGGCTGCTGACCACGACGCGACTCAACGCTGTCATCACGAACCTCCATTTCTTTTGTTATAAGCTTAGGCTTAAAAAACATAAGCAAATGGATACTATCCCTGCCAGGGAGATCGCAACAACGCCAAGGCGGGCCAAGCCATGGCCAAGGGCCGCTTAACCGCCTGTTACTTGCCCCAGATCAATTTCCGGAGATGCATTGGGTAGCCGCCGTGCGCACATCACCCAAGCGCAGCGGGAAGTTGTTCAACCGTTCGTGCAGCGTGATGCTGCTGCCACTGCCACGCTTGTCGATGTCCACCAGCGCCGCCGGGCCCACCCCCGAGGTGATCTTCTGCGGCACGATCAGCCGCAGGCCATCCCCACGCTGCTCTTCGGTCAGCGGGTCGCGGGTCTCGGCCAGCTTCTGCTTGATGCAATCGGCATACTCGCGCGGGCTCTTGCCAGACATTACATCCAGTGTTTCATGCGACTGTTCCAGTTCTGCAACACTGACACAGCCACCCAGCGCTACCGACAACGCCGCCACCATCCACTTCATTTGCAGCACCTCCGCCATCAAGAATTCGGTTCGACCACGACCAGGCGATTTTGCTCCCCGTACTGGCAGATTTATCCACGCCCGGCGAACAGCGCGGCAGTGTATCGACACATCGTGGTATCTTTTGCCTTTGCAGATCCAAACCTTGCGGAGCATCACATGAAATTCGTACACCAGCGCGAGCACCTCAACGAAGACGACATCGTCGTCGTCGAGTGCTCCCAGCGCTGCAATATCCGCCTGATGAACGACGCCAACTTCCGCAGCTTCAAGAATGGCGGCCGTCACACTTACCACGGCGGCCATTTCGAGCAGTTCCCGGCAAAGATCACGGTGCCCAGCACCGGCTTCTGGAACATCACCATCGATACCGTGACCACCCGCCCGATCTCGGTCACCCGCAAGCCGACCCTGACCCACAAGATCAAGATCATCCGTCGTTCGTCGTCGAAACTCAGATAAGGCCACCATGACCCAGATCATCAAGTACGTCATCAAATACAAGCTCGACGGCGAGCGCCGCTGGGACTTCGCGCTGATGCCCGATGCCTCTCTCGAGCAAGCCCTCGATGCCCTGCGCAAGATCCACGGCGACGACGCCGACAAGATCAGCGACATCCAGGTCAGCAAGGCCCTGTAAAACTGCTGTAAGCCCCGCCGCACCGCCAGCCCCGCGCAAGGAGAATCGCATGAGCCATTGGCCCGACCGCCGTATCCTCGACCTGCTGGGCATCGAGTTGCCTGTGCTCCAGGCGCCCATGGCGGGTGCAACCGGCGCGCCGATGGCGATTGCCGTGGGCCTGGCTGGCGGGCTGGGCGCCCTGCCCTGCGCCATGCTTACGGGCGAACAGGTGCGCGCCGAGATCGCCGCCTTTCGCAGCGGCTGCCCGGGCCGCCCACTGAACCTGAACTTCTTCTGCCACCAGCCGCCAGCGCCCGATGCCGAGCACGACGCACGCTGGAAGCAGGCGCTTGAACCTTATTACCGTGAAGTGGGTGCCGATTTCGCGGCGCCCACGCCAGTGTCGAACCGCGCGCCGTTCGATGAGCAGAGCTGCCAACTGGTCGAGGCGTTGCGCCCGGAAGTGGTGAGCTTCCACTTCGGCTTGCCCCAGGCCGACCTGCTGCAACGGGTCAAGGCCAGCGGTGCCAAGGTACTGTCCAGCGCCACCACCGTGGAAGAGGCCGTCTGGCTGGAGCGCAATGGCTGTGACGCGATCATCGCCATGGGCTATGAGGCCGGCGGCCACCGCGGCATGTTCCTGAGCAGCGACATCACCAGCCAGATCGGCACCTTTGCCCTGGTGCCGCAGGTGGCCGACGCGGTGAGCGTGCCGGTGATTGCCGCTGGCGGCATTGGCGACCACCGCGGCCTGGTGGCAGCACTGGCCCTGGGCGCTGCGGCCGTGCAGATCGGCACGGCTTACCTGTTCTGCCCCGAGGCCAAGGTTTCGCCGGCGCATCGCCGGGCCCTGGACAGCGCCCCTGCCAGCGACACGGCGCTGACCAACCTGTTCACCGGTCGCCCGGCGCGGGGTATCAATAACCGCATCATGCGCGAACTGGGACCGATGAATGACCTGGCCCCGCGCTTTCCGCTGGCGGGCGGGGCATTGATGCCCCTGCGTGCGATCACCGAGCCGCAGGGCAACAGCGACTTCAGCAACCTGTGGTCGGGGCAGGCGCTGCGCCTGGGCAGGCATATGCCCGCTGGCGAATTGACCCGCGAAATTGCCTGCAAGGCGCTGGCAATGGTCGGGTGTCAGGCATCTTCTTAAGCAGGTTTGGCCCTTTCGCGGGCGAATCGATCAGCCCCTTCCCGGCAAATGGCCTATCGCTATATAGTTAAGGCCATAACGATAACCCCAAGGAGCTGTATTCATGCGTGTCCGCCCGTCCTGCCTGGCCGTCACCGCCCTGGCCAGCCTGTTCGCCTTCAACACTGCCTGGGCCGATGAAGTCCAGGTTGCGGTCGCAGCAAACTTTACAGCGCCGATCCAGGCCATCGCCAAGGATTTCGAGAAGGACACCGGCCACAAGCTGGTCGCCGCCTATGGTGCTACCGGGCAGTTCTACGCACAGATCAAGAACGGTGCCCCGTTCGAAGTGTTCCTCGCCGCAGATGACAGCACCCCGGCCAAGCTTGAACAGGAAAAGGCAATCGTCCCGGGTTCGCGCTTCACCTACGCCATCGGCACCTTGGCCTTGTGGTCGGCCAAGGACGGTTATGTAGACGCCAAAGGCGACGTGCTGAAAATGAACGCGTACAAGCACCTGTCCATCGCCAACCCGAAAGCTGCGCCTTATGGCCTGGCTGCCACCCAGGTTCTGGACAAGCTCAAGCTGACTGACGCCACCAAGGGCAAGATCGTCGAAGGCCAGAACATCACCCAGGCCTTCCAGTTCGTTTCCACCGGCAACGCCGAGCTGGGCTTCGTGGCGCTGTCGCAAATCTACAAGGACGGCAAGGTCACCAACGGCTCGGCCTGGATCGTCCCTTCCGAACTGCACGACCCGATCCGCCAGGACGCCGTCATTCTCGACAAAGGCAAGGACAATCCGGCCGCCAAGGCCCTGGTCGATTACCTGAAAGGCCCGAAAGCCGCTGCAGTGATCAAGTCCTACGGCTATGAAATCTGATGCCACTGGACGCCAGTGACCTGGGTGCCATCTGGCTGACCATCAAGCTGGCCAGCCTGACCACCCTGATCCTGCTGATTATCGGCACACCCATCGCCTGGTGGCTGGCGCGCACGCGCTCCTGGCTGCGCGGGCCGGTGGGCGCCGTGGTGGCGCTGCCTCTGGTGCTGCCGCCAACGGTGATCGGCTTCTACCTGCTGATCGCCCTCGGCCCGCACGGCTGGCTGGGCCAGGCGACCCAGGCACTGGGCCTGGGCACCGTGGTATTCAGCTTCACCGGCCTGGTGATCGGTTCTACGGTGTATTCCCTGCCATTCGTGGTCCAGCCGCTGCAGAACGCCTTCGGCGCCATCGGCCAGCGCCCGCTGGAAGTGGCGGCGACACTGCGTGCCAGCCCTTGGGACACGTTCGTCCATGTGGTGCTGCCCCTGGCGTGGCCCGGCTTCATCACCGCCAGCATCCTCGGCTTCGCCCACACGGTGGGCGAATTCGGTGTGGTGCTGATGATCGGTGGCAACATCCCTGACAAGACCCGCGTGGTTTCGGTACAGATCTTCGATCACGTCGAGGCCATGGAGTATTCGCAAGCCCACTGGCTGGCCGGTGCCATGCTGGTGTTCTCTTTCCTGGTGCTGCTCCTGCTGTACGCCGGACGCCGCGGCAAGGCTGGCTGGAGCTGAAATGACCGCATCGATTGTGGCGCGCCTGAAACTGGCGCGCGACGAATTTACCCTGGATGTCGACCTGCTACTGCCAGGGCGCGGCATCAGCGCGCTGTTCGGCCACTCGGGCTCGGGCAAGACCAGCTGCCTGCGCTGCCTGGCCGGGCTGGAGCGGGCTGCCAGCGCCTATATCGAGGTCAACGGTGAAGTCTGGGAAGACAGCGACCGCGGCTACTTCCAGGCACCGCACCTGCGCCCGGTGGGCTACGTGTTCCAGGAGGCCAGCCTGTTCCCGCACCTGTCGGTACGTGGCAACCTGGAGTTCGGCTGGCGCCGGGTGGCCCCGGCTGAACGCAAGGTCAGCCTCGACCAGGCCAGCCAACTGCTGGGGATCGGCCACCTGCTGCAACGCCGCCCCGCCACCTTGTCCGGGGGCGAGGCGCAGCGGGTAGGCATTGCCCGCGCCCTGCTCAGCAGCCCGCGCCTGTTGTTGATGGACGAGCCTCTGGCTGCCCTCGATGGGCCGCGAAAGCGCGAGATCCTGCCCTACCTGGAGCGCCTGCACGACGAACTGGACATCCCGCTGGTGTACGTCAGCCACGCCCAGGATGAAGTGGCGCGGCTGGCCGACCACCTGGTGCTGCTGGAGCAAGGCCAGGCGGTGGCCAGCGGCCCGATTGGCGAAACCTTGGCCCGCCTCGACCTGTCGCTGGCCCAGGGCGAGGATGCCGGCGTGGTGTTCGAGGGCATGGTGGTGGGCCACGACCCGTACTACGACCTGCTCGACCTGCGCCTGCCCGGTAGCACTGGGCCGTTACTGCGCATCGCTCACCCGGCGCATGTGATGGGCAGCACCTTGCGCGTCAAGGTACAGGCCCGTGACGTCAGCCTGGCGCTGGCAGCCGACAGCACCTCGAGCATTCTCAACCGCTTGGCGGTGCGCGTGCGCGAAAGCCGACCGGCCGAGAACCCCGCGCATGTGCTGGTCAGCCTGGATGCCGGCGGCAGCCCCCTGCTGGCCCGCATCACGCGCTTCTCGGCTGACCAGCTGGGCTTGCACCCGGGGCAGATGCTGTTTGCCCAGATCAAGTCGGTCGCGCTGTTGGGCTGAGCAACCCCGAAGCGGCTGTTGTCCATTGATCAGTAACTTGATCGAGGCTTGCCGCACATGCTCGACTGCCCTCTGCCGCGTACCCTGCATTACGTTGACGACAGCCAGCCGGGCCTGACCCGCAAGCGCTGGCGCGACCGCTTCATCTATCTGGATGCCGATGGCCAGCGGGTGCGCGACAGCGAAACCCTGGCGCGCATCGCCGCGCTGGTGATCCCACCGGCCTATACCGATGTGTGGATCTGCGCCGACCCCATGGGCCACCTGCAGGCAACCGGTATCGATGCCCGTGGCCGCAAGCAGTACCGCTACCACGTGCAGTGGCGCGAGCTGCGCGACCAGCACAAGTACGGGCGCATGCTGGCCTTTGCCCAGACCCTGCCCAAGCTGCGGGCGCAACTGGAAAACCATCTCGCCCGGCCAGGCCTGGACCGCGAAAAGGTCATGGCGCTGGTGGTGAGCCTGCTGGACCATACCCTGATCCGCATTGGCAACCAGCGCTACCTGCGGGACAACCAGTCCTACGGGCTGACTACGCTGCGTAACCGCCATGTGCAGATCAAGGGCAGCACTATCCGTTTCCAGTTCCGCGGCAAACGCGGCGTCGAGCACAACGTCACCCTCAATGACCGGCGCCTGGCCAGCCTGCTCAAGCGCTGCATGGAGTTGCCCGGCCAGGCGCTGTTCCAGTACCTGGATGAAGACGGCCAGCGCCACAGTGTCGGCTCCAGCGAGGTCAACCAGTTTCTGCAACAGCTTACCGGCGCCGACTTCACCGCCAAGGACTACCGCACCTGGGCCGGCAGCAGCCTGGCCCTGGACCTGCTACGGCCGTTGGCCTGGGAACCCGAAACCGAGGCCAAGCGCCAAGTGGCCGGCATTGTCCGCCAGGTGGCCGCGCGCCTGGGCAATACACCCGCGGTGTGCCGGCGCTGTTACATTCACCCTGCTGTACTCGAGCACTATGCACTGGGGCGTCTGGCCAACCTGCCGAAAAACCGGGTACGCAAGGGGCTGGACCCCGAAGAAGTCGCATTGCTGCTGTTTTTACAGGCACTTGAGGAACAGGAGGCCCATTGAGCCTGTCTATTCAGCCCATGATGCGAAGAAATTTCCCATTGGTCGCCAAGCGCCCTATCCTTGACACCGAGCACCTTGGCCGACAAACCGCTGACGGTTTGCCCAGCCACCTGCAACTGAAGACACGCAACAGAATTTGTCTGTCGGGGAATTACTATCCGCCGAAAGCGTCTTTAATGAGAAGGAAGAGGGACACGCTCCCGCCGCCGAGGCAACTGGCCCGACGGTTTTTTACATCACCAAGGAGAACTACATGCTGATACTCACCCGTAAGGTTGGCGAAAGCATCGTCATCAACGATGACATCAAAGTCACCATTCTGGGCGTCAAAGGGATGCAGGTGAGGATCGGTATCGATGCACCGAAAGATGTCCAGGTTCATCGCGAAGAGATCTTCAAACGCATCCAGGCCGGCAGCCCGGCCCCGGAAAAGCACGACGACTCGCACTGAGCGACTTGCCTCAAGCCGCACGGATGCGCTTGATCGCCCCGCGCCTCAGGTGCCCAGCAGTTCGCGCACCTTGGCGATCATACAATCCATGTCGAACGGTTTGTCGAACACGGCGGCGAACAGTTCCGGGCATCCCTGGTTGGCCTGCGCGCCACTCATGAGGATGACCGGCAACTCGCTCAAGGACGGGTCTTCACGCATTGAGCGCACCAATTCCTCGCCATTGAGCAGCGGCATCATATAGTCGGTGATAACCAGCTGCACGCGCTTCTCCTTCAGCGCCTCCAGGGCCTTGCAGCCGTTGCTCGCCTTTTCCACCGCGTAGCCTTCGTCTTCCAGGGCGAAGCCGAGGATATCGGCGATCAGGTACTCGTCATCGACGATCAGGATGGTGTTCATCTGCTCATCCTGTTAGCCGCTCCCTTGCGGTACGGGCGTTCCCGAAAGCACACCACTGGCACCTTCGAACGCCTTGCGCAAGTTAATGCCCTGCGGCCCGATCAGCAGCTCGTGCAAGGCGGGGTCATGGTGGCTGTCACGCACCTTGAGAATCGACAGCATGCGCCGCAGCTGCGAATCCAGTTCGACGAAGCGCATCAGCACCAGGTTGTCGACAATGCTCGACAGGTCTGGCGCGGGCGCGCTGATTTCCGAACCGAAGATGTCGCGCATTTCCCAGGTCAGTATCACGCTTACATCGCGCGCGCGCAGCTCGCCAGCCAAGGCACGGAAAAACGCATTGAGCCGTGTCGGGTCGATGGCAAGGCGGCTGAATGCGCCAAGGCTGTCGATCAGCACGCGCTTGCTACCGTGCGCCTCCACCTGCTTTAGCAGGCGTGCGCCAACCTGGTCCAGCAAGCCCTCTGTGGTCGGCTGCCAGAACAACTGAAGGCTGCCGCCCTGCTCCATTGCGGTAAAGTCATAGCCCAACGATGCGGCTTTGCTGCGCAGCCGTTCGGGCGTTTCGTAAAAGCCGAAATGCAGCCCAGGGGCCTGCACAGTGCTGGCGCCGAGAAACGCCAGGCCCAACGATGTCTTGCCAATGCCCGAAGGCCCGATCAGCAGGCTGACCGAACCGGTGGCCAGGCCACCGTCGAGCATTTCATCCAGGTCGGCCACACCGCTGGTGACACGCCCAAGGTTTGCGCTGCCCATCTGGCTAGGGTGGCTGAACAGCGACTCCAGCCGCGGAAACACGTGCATGCCCGCTTCATCGATAAGGCACTCGTGGCGCCCTGACAACGCCGCACTGCCGCGCGTCTTGCGCAACTGGACATGGCGCACGGCGCGGCTGCCCACCAGCTGTTCACCCAGTTCGATCACCCCGTCGACCATGGTGTGCTCCGGGCTGCCCTCGTCCAGCCGGGCACTGGTCAGCAACAGCAAGGTGCAGCCGGCAAAGGCCGCATGGCCCTGCAGTTCGGAGACGAACTTCTTGGTGTCCAGCGCGGTTTCCGCGCGCACGCGGGCATTGAGCACCCCGTCGACGATCAGCAGGCTGGCCTGCTGCCGGGCGATTTCCTGGCGCAGCAAGCGCACCACCGCATCCAGCCCTTCCTGTTCGAGGGTATCGAAGGCGCTGACGAACTGGATCTGGTCGCCCACCAGTGCCGGGTCGAAGAAGTCCAGGGTAGCCAGGTACTGGAACAGCCGCTCATGCGATTCGCTGAGCAGCGTGGCTACCAGTACCCGGCCGCCGGAGCGCACATGACCACACGCCAGCTGATTGGCCAGGATGGTCTTGCCGGCACCCGGCGGGCCTTGAATGATGTAGGACGAACCGGCAACCAGGCCACCCTTGAGCAACGCATCAAGGCCTTCTATGCCCGTCACCAGCCGCTTGAGTGCCTGTGCCATGCTGTCTACCTGTGGAGTTGGCTGTCTGTCGGAGGCTGGTACACTGGCAAGTAAAGCTGCATGCAAGTTCCATGGCCGGGGTCGCTGTCGACGCAAATCGCACCACCGCTCTGCCTGGCAAAGCCATACACCTGGCTAAGGCCCAGGCCGGTGCCTTTGCCAAAAGGCTTGGTGGTGAAAAACGGCTCGAAAATACGTGGCAATACCTCTGGCGCAATACCCTCGCCGCTGTCCTGCACTTCGAAACGCACGAAGCTGCCGCGCAACCCTTCCACCTCGCCAACCAGTTCGACCACATCCACCATCAGGCTGATCCGGCCCTGCCCGGTGATGGCATCGCGGGCATTGAACAGCAGGTTGAGCAGCACCATCTGCAACTGCCCGGCATCCACCTCGATCAACGGTAGGTCCGGTTGCAGCACGACGTGCAGGTCAACCGCATCAGGCAATGCATGCTCCAGCAGGCCACGGGTCGCGGTTACCAGATCAGCCGGTGCGACGCACGTCACATCGAGCTTGCGATGGCGGGCAAAGCTGAGCAATTGCTGGGTCAGTTCAGTGCCCCGCTGCCCGGCATCGAGGATATGCTGCAGCATGCGCTGGGTCCGCAACGGATCTTGGGTAGCCAGCGCCAGGCGCGCCGAGCTGATGATGATGGTCAGCATGTTGTTGAAGTCATGCGCCAGGCCACCGGTCAACTGGCCGAGTGCTTCAAGCTTCTGCGCCTGGAACAACTGGGCGCGCACGGCATCCAGCTGCATGGCCGACTCACGGCGGTCGGTAATGTCGCGGGTAACCTTGGCCAGGCCAACGATCTGGCCGAGATCATCGCGGATCACATCCAGCGCCGCCAAGGCCCAGAACTGCGTGCCGTCCTTGCGTACCCGCCAGCCTTCATCCTGTGCCACACCCTGTTCCAGCGCTTGGCGCAGCAAGCGTTCGGGTCGGCCATCGGCACAATCCTGAGGGGTGAAAAACAGCGAAAAATGCTGGCCGATCACTTCGTCGGCGCGGTAACCCTTGATCCGTTGCGCGCCCGCATTCCACGACACCACATGGCCGGAAGGGTCGAGCATGTAGATGGCGTAGTCGACCACCGACTGAACCAGCTGTTCATAGCGGTGGGCGGGCATGACAGGGTGGTCGAGACAGTCAGCTGAAACCATGAATACTCCACTGGCACAGCAGCAGGAACTAAATGAGGGTAACCCAGGCGCCCGCCGATGGGCACCCAGACAACTACCGCCAGTCAGCACTCTTCGACAAGCACTGGGCCAGGTAAAACCGCAACAGTGGCGCAATGACAGCAAGGTGTCAATTGAGCATTTGATCGACCGTTCATTCTGTTGATGATAGGTGCTGTGGTTGACTCACCTATAACGATGGGTTATAAAGCGCGCTTGATTGCGAAGCCCTTCTACTTAGAAGCGAGCTGGTCGTTGCGACCCCTTCAAGCGTGCGAGTGTGGTGGAATTGGTATACACAGCAGACTTAAAATCTGTCGGCGTGAGCCTTGCGGGTTCGAGTCCCGCCACTCGCACCAAACTTCTGTGAAAAGGCGCCCCTGCGGCGCCTTTTTGCTGCCTGCCAGCAATGTTTTGCGCAGCTGCTAAAGTGGAGCTTGTCCCCGTCCACTGGAACGCCACCATGCGCTACTCCCTGTTCGATGGCCAACGCGACATCATTATCCTGATTGCCCGCGTGCTGCTGATGATCCTGTTCGTCCTGTCTGGCTGGGCAAAGCTGACTGGCTTCGACGGCACGGTTGGCTACATGACCTCGCTGGGCGCCCCTGCCCCGATGCTGGCAGCTGGCATTGCCGTGCTGATGGAGTTCGTTGTCGGCATCCTGCTGATCCTCGGCTTCTATACGCGGCCGCTGGCCTTGCTGTTTGCCCTGTTCGTGCTGGGCACGGCGCTGCTCGGGCATCCGTTCTGGAACATGGTCGACCCCGAGCGCAGCGCCAACATGACCCAGTTCCTTAAGAACCTCGCCATCATGGGCGGCTTGCTGTTGCTGGCCGTAAGCGGTCCCGGGCGCTTCTCGGTGGACGGGCGCTGATTCAATCGTCTACGCAGTCGTCAAACCAGGCTGGGTGATCGCGCTCCTCATCATCGAGGTCATCCAGCGTTTCCTCGTCCTCCTCCACCTCATCCTCGGCGCCTTGGGCATCCGCCTCGTGCTCCATGTCTTCGTAGAGAAATTCGTGATCAAGCAGGTGATCGTGTTCGGGTTCGTGCAGGTCGTCTTCGTCGTGCATGCTGGCTCCTGGGCAAGTGGCAGGCCTGTATAGGCTGATCGCCTTTGCAGGTCAATGCGTTGCCGCTTAATGCTGGGTTAACCGGCCAGGTCCAGTCTGCAGGCTCTCCCTTCAAAACGTCATTTGCCCGCCTTTCATGGCGGGCTTTTTTATGCATTTACCCAAGTGAGACATGACACGCTGCCGACCTGATCTTCACAAAATGATGACATCCAGGTGGGCACACTGGTCTCGCTCCGTATGTTCTTGCAGCCCGCCGCATTCTTGCCGCGGGCTTTTCTTTTTTGAAGCTTTTCAGGTATTCGCCATACCGCCCCATGACCTGAAGCAGTTTTCCCCGACCAGGCAAGGGCTATGCTAACCCAGCCATAACCCAAGCTCACCCGGATAGACACGGAGGCTCTTATGAAAGCTGCTGTTGTTGCACCAGGCCGTCGCGTGCAGGTGGTGGAAAAAACCCTGCGCCCCCTCGAACACGGCGAAGCGCTGCTGAAGATGCAGTGCTGCGGGGTGTGCCACACGGACCTGCACGTGAAAAATGGCGATTTCGGTGACAAGACCGGCGTCGTGCTGGGCCATGAAGGCATTGGCGTGGTTCAGCAGGTAGGCCCCGGCGTCACCTCGCTCAAACCCGGTGACCGCGCCAGCGTTGCGTGGTTCTACCAGGGCTGCGGGCACTGCGAATACTGCACCAGCGGCAATGAAACCTTGTGCCGCGAAGTGAAGAACTCCGGCTACACCGTGGACGGTGGCATGGCCGAGGCCTGCATCGTCAAGGCCGACTACTCGGTAAAAGTGCCCGACGGGCTCGACTCCGCCGCCGCCAGCAGCGTTACCTGCGCCGGCGTGACCACCTACAAGGCGGTGAAAATTTCCAACATCCGCCCCGGCCAGTGGATCGCCATCTACGGCCTCGGCGGCCTGGGCAACCTGGCCCTGCAATACGCCAAGAACGTGTTCAACGCCAAAGTGATTGCCATCGACGTCAACGATGAGCAATTGCGCTTCGCCAGCGAAATGGGCGCCGACCTGGTCGTCAACCCACGCAGCGAAGACGCGGCCAAGGTCATCCAGGCCAAGACCGGCGGCGCCCATGCCGCTGTGGTTACTGCCGTAGCCAAGGCGGCCTTCGACTCCGCCGTCGACGCCCTGCGCGCCGGTGGCCGCCTGGTTGCCGTCGGGCTGCCATCAGAAGCCATGAACCTGAACATCCCGCGCCTGGTGCTGGATGGCATCGAAGTGATCGGTTCGCTGGTGGGCACACGGCAGGACCTGCAGGAAGCCTTCCAGTTTGCCGCTGAAGGCAAGGTGGTGCCCAAGGTGACCCTGCGGCCGATCGAGGACATCAACCAGATCTTTGAGGAGATGCTCGAGGGCAAGATCAAGGGGCGAATGGTGATCCAGTTCGAAGGCTGATAGCCTGAAGGTCGATGTCACAGCCCGTAATGAGCCCGCAGACGTCCTCTACGGGCTTTTTTACTTTGCTGGGCGTCAAGGAACAGACCATGAGCTTCGACTGGCACGCCGGCCCGATCACCCGCACCACCCCGCTGGACAAGCATTACCGCAACACCCAGAAAGTTCGTCAGTTTCTGCTGAGCGAATGCGGCGAGGCATTCAGGTTCGACCGCACATTCATGGCCTGGATCAAGAGCGGGACGCCATCCACCATGGGTGAAGTGGCAGATGAATGGCTACGTATGCACCGGCGACCGTCAGCCTCAGATGCGTGCAGGCACGTGTGCGCCGCTTTGCAATCTTCACCCATGGCCGCTTCTTTCAGGATTTTATCCAACGATTCAACCATGCTTGAATAGTCCATTTCATGACTCCGTCGTCGGTGGAACCCACTTGAAGATCCCAACGATAGCTTCCGAATATTTCAGAATCCTGCGACCAGCAAGTCGCTGTCTGTTCTGATGACCGGGAAAACGGTCAGGAGGTTCAAGATTTGACCGTCCACAGCTGATCGATCCGCGTTGTAAAGGACTGGCTCATCAGCTCCCGCCGCATGCCCCAGTCCGGTACCGCCGGAACACTGGCAGCCCGCATCGTCCCCCTGCCCCAGCGCTCGTTGATGTTGTCCATCACTTGCATCAGCCGGCCGCACGCCACTGACTGCTTGAGCGCAAACAGGTCCTCTGAAAACTCCCCCGGCTGGCGAAGATCCATCAGCAGCACTTCGGCTTTGCTGTAGCGAAACCCAGGCCGAAAAATACGCGCTACCGCATCGGTGGCCAACCGCGTCAGCAACAACGTGTCACACGTTGGATACGGCAGCTCGACCAGCGCACCCTGGGCATGATGGGCCTCGTCCGGGTTGAACATGCCGGTGCGGATACTTACCCGCATGCGCTTGCACACCGAGCCTTGGGCGCGCAGTTTTTCCGCTGCACGGCCGACGTAAGTGGCCACTGCCTGCGTGATCGGCGTCAGTTCGGTGAGCCGCTTGCCGAACATCCGGCTGCAGCAGATTTCCTGCTTCGGCGGCTCGGCTTCATCCAGTTCCAGGCAGGGTGTACCGGCCAGCTCCCGGGCCGTTTTCTCCACCACCACGCTGAACCTGTCACGCAGCGTGCGGGCGTCGGCCTTGGCCAGGTCCATTGCCGTGCGTATGCCCATTGCCTCGAGGTGCGCAGTCATCTTCCGGCCAATTCCCCAGACTTCCTTCACCTCGGTATTGCGCAGCACCCAGTCCCGCTTGAACGGGTCGCAAATATCTACCACGCCACCGGTGTGAGCCTGCAGGCGTTTCGCCATGTGGTTTGCCAGCTTGGCAAGCGTCTTGGTGCTGGCGATACCCACCCCCACCGGAATGCCCGTGCACTTGAACACCCGGGCGCGCACGTTGTGGCCAAACTGGGTAAGGTTTTGCGCAATGCCGCTGAGGTCGGCGAAACACTCGTCGATGCTGTAGATCTCGACCGCCGGCACCATCGACTCGATCAAAGTCATGACGCGCTCGCTCATGTCGCCGTAGAGCGCGTAATTGCTGCTGAAGGCCAGGACGCCGTGACGGCGCAGCCTGTCCCTGGCCTGGAAGTACGGTTCACCCATTTTCACGAACGATTTCGCGTCATACGACCTGGCGATCACGCAACCGTCGTTGTTGCTCAGCACCACGATCGGGGTCTTGGCCAGGTCTGGCCGGAACACCCGCTCGCAACTTGCATAAAACGAGTTGCAATCAATCAACGCAAACACCGGGTCACTGCGCATGGTCACGCACGCTATAACGCACCACACCCCAGACGAGCAGATCGTCGCCTTCCATGATGTAGCGCGGCGGATACGCCGGGTTTTCCGACTTGAGTATCACCACCCCGTCACGCCGATGCAGGCGCTTGCACACCGGCTCGGTATTGACCGCGGCGATCACGATATCGCCATGCTCCGCCTCGCGCCCACGGTCGACGATGACGATATCGCCAGAGTAGATACCGGCCCCCTGCATGCTGTCGCCTTCTACCTTTACCAGATACACATGCGGCGCGCGGAGGTCGAACAATTCATCGAGCGATATATGGCCTTCCAGATGGTCCGCCGCAGGTGACGGAAACCCGGCCGGAACCTGGAACGCGTAAAGCGGGATGGGTTGGGTACCGCCGGCGGGCGTACCCAGAAAAGTAATGGTCATGATGGACGGCTCGACGCAAACTGTATGCATATACAGTAAATCCGGCATCGGTCGTCCGGTCAATCCTGAGCGACGAAGTTTCTGACAGGCGAGAGGTGGGAAATGTGTGGACGGTACTCGATCTACGAGTCGATGGATCATTACCTGCGCCAGCTGTCGCTGGACCTGGTGGTGATCAACGGGTACGACCATGAACCGATCAACCGCTACAACGTGGCGCCGTCGACCCGCGTAGAGGTAGTCCGCCAGCTTGACGACGGGCTGAGCGTGGACCGGGTGAAATGGGGCTGGTCGCCTTTCTGGGCGAAGGGAAAACGACCAGACCCGATCAACGCGCGGGCCGAAACAGTGATGACCGGCAAATTTTTCAAAGACCTGTGGCCAGGCGGCAGAGCCCTGGCGCCAGCAAATGGCTGGTTCGAGTGGATCCCGGACCAGCACGACCCGAAGCACAAGCAACCCTGGTACATCACCGGCGTCGATGGCGCCCCGCTGTACTTCGCCGCGCTGGCGGAAGTTCACCCAGGTATGGAGCCAGACCCGTGTGACGGCTTTGTGATCGTTACCGCTGCAGCAGACCAGGGCCTGGTGGACATCCATGACCGCAAGCCCCTGGTGCTGACACCTGACACGGCCAGGGAATGGCTCGACCCGACCACGTCAGCCGAGCGCGCAGCTGAAATTGTGCGGGAGGGATGTCGGCCGGCAGCATCGTTTCACTGGTACCCGGTGGGCAAAGCCGTAGGCAATGTGCGCAACCAGGGCGCCGAGCTGATCATGCCGCTCGGCGGAACGAACCAACAGGCGCAATTTGAGTTCTAAACTGTGTAAAAGCGTGAATCCTGCCCGGTAATCGGGCCGGCCCGTGCGGTACCGGTTGGAACGGAGAAGACAGCATGACAGAAGAAGAAGCCAAAGATGTTGTTGAGCGCATCCAGTACGAACTGAGCCATCCCCATGGCCGCGTTGCCACGCGGATCGAAATTCACGATGTGGGGTTATGGACGCGACTTGAGGGGGCATGTGGTACCAACTACAACGCCGTGGGTGGCGGCACACTCTTTGAGAAACCGGTTGTGCTGGGGCCCAAGTGTGATGCTTCGTACACCATCCTGTACCAGGTCTGAGCGATAACAACGTTTCGGGGTTTTCGCCTCAGGGGAAACTTCTGGCCCACATGAAGCCCGCAGACTTCGTCTGCGGGCTTTCTTCCGACCTATAGTCGTTTGAGAAAAATAGCCGCAATGAGCATTCGCAGCCTGGCAAAGAACCTGCCTGCAGACCCCGGTAACGAAGGCTGGGTGCTGGGATGGGGCGTGCTGCGGGATAGACATCCATGGCACTTTGTCGACGTCTATGCCGACCGGCAAACAGCCGTGGCAGAAGCGCAACGCCGCGGTGACGAGTACGTGGTGGAGTATGGCTCGCACCGCCTTGGCTCGAGTGAATTCGTCTGCGGTATCAACCCGCCTGAGGGTTAACGGGCCGGCGTTTCCAAAGGCCTACCTGATCTCAGTTCCGTTCAGCTTTCTGGTCGTCCTCCAGAGATGTCCCGTCAGGGCTTGAAACCTTGATTTGGGCAGCTGACGGTAAGTGGTTTTGGGACTTCGGTATTTTCCCTCGCCCAAAGAAAAACCCCGCAGACGTTAATCTGCGGGGCTTTCGAATGGTGGAGGCCGAGGTCGGAATCGAACCGGCGTAGACGGATTTGCAATCCGGAGCATAACCACTTTGCTACTCGGCCTCAAAGGTCGGATCTAGCTGCTTGCGCTTTGCTATCTCCTTGAAACGCTGAACTTTTTTCAAAGTTTGCTGCGTTTCGATGGGCGCCATTATGTCGTCATTCTTCTAACCTTGCAACCCCCTGAACGAAAAAAAATTTCAACGGGTTCAAGGTGTTAGCGCAGCCGGCCAAGTTTACTCCACAAGCCCACCACGGTGTTCTCCACAGTGCCGCTGGCAGCCATGCCGATTCGCTCTTGCAGGCTCTTGCGTTCGGCGTAGTGCAGGTGGAACAGGTTGGCATTGCGCGCCCGGTCGCTGAGGTATTCGTCACTGGTCTGCAGTTCGTCCACCAGCTGCCGATTGAGCGCCGCGACACCGAGCCAGACTTCACCGGTCGCCACTTCGTCGATGTGCAGTTGCGGGCGATAGCGGGCGACGAAGTCCTTGAACAGCTGATGGGTGATGTCCAGGTCTTCCTGAAACTTCTCCCGGCCCTTCTCGGTGTTTTCACCGAACACGGTCAGGGTGCGCTTGTACTCGCCGGCAGTCAGCACCTCGAAGTCGATATCGTGCTTTTTCAACAGGCGGTTGATGTTGGGCAACTGTGCCACGACGCCGATCGAACCCAGCACGGCAAACGGTGCGCTGACGATTTTTTCGCCGATACAGGCCATCATGTAGCCCCCGCTGGCGGCCACCTTGTCGATGCACACGGTCAACGGAATACCCGCCTGGCGGATGCGCGCCAGCTGCGATGCAGCCAGGCCGTAGCTGTGCACCAGGCCACCGCCGCTTTCAAGGCGTAGCACCACCTCGTCACGCGGGGTGGCGAGAGTCAGCAGTGCAGTGATTTCGTTGCGCAGGCTTTCGGTGGCCGAAGCTTTGATGTCGCCATCGAAGTCCAGGACGAATACCCGGCCCTTTTCTTCAGCCTTGGCCTTGCCCTTCTTCTGCTGTTTTTCCGCCTTGGCCTGCTGCTTGCGCAGGGCCTTGAGCTGGGTCTTGTCGAGCAGGCCGGACTCCAGGCGCTCGCGCAGGTCCTGGTAGAATTCGTTAAGGCGGGTGACCTGCAGCTGCCCACCCGGTTTGCGCCGCCCCTTGCCGCGCAGCCCGGCGATAGCCGACAGCACCACCAGGATGGCGATCACCAGGGTGGCGGTTTTGGCGAGAAAGCTTGCGTACTCGGCAAGAAACTCCACGTTGACTCCTTGAATGCATGCGCCACTACGGCGCGTAACTGTTGCAAGCATACCGTTGCGCCTGAGGTGCTGCCAGCCGGTGTAAACGCTGGCAACATCTTTCAAACAACCTTTTCAAACGCTTGTATGTTTTTTCGTTGACAGCCCGTGTGCTGCATCCTAACCTCGCAGCAACCTCCAACAGGCCGGAACCTTTCGTGGGCAACCTCTACCTGATCCGACATGGCCAAGCCTCCTTTGGTGCCGATGACTACGACGTCCTCTCGCCTGTGGGCGTGTGCCAGAGCCAGGCCCTGGGTGAGCACCTCGCACAGCTGGGGGTTCGGCTGGACCGCTGCGTGGCAGGCGACCTGCGTCGCCAGCAGGATACCGCACGCCTGGCCCTGGAGGCATTGCACGGCAGTGGCTGCCCGGTGCCGGCTGTTGTGACCGACGTGGCGTTCAATGAGTTCGATGCCGACGGCGTGATCCGGGCCTTGTTGCCCGGGCTGCTGGTAGATGAGCCCGATGCCCTGCACGTGCTGCGCAACGCTGCCCAGCACCGCAGCGAATTCCAGCGCCTGTTCGCATTGATGGTGCAGCGCTGGCACGATGGTGAGCATGCCGCCGATGGCCTGGAGACGTGGCAGGCGTTCACCACCCGCGTGCAAGGTGGCCTGCACCGTGTACTCGACGCTGCCGGCAGCGGTGACAATATCGCCATCTTCACCTCGGGTGGCACCATTGCCGCCCTGCTCCACCTGGTAACCGGTATTACCCCCAGCCAGGCGTTCGCGCTGAACTGGCAGATCATCAACACGTCGCTCAGCCAGCTCAAGTTCCGCGGCCGCGACGTGGCACTGGCTTCCTTCAACAGCCAGGCCCATGTGCAGTTGTTGAAGGCGCCGGAGCTTGTCACCTACCGATAAGCCCGGCTAGTTGTGTCCCTGCGGGGACGTGTAAATCACTCTATAAGGAATGCGCCATGACCTCCGTAGCTGATGCCGTGAAAAAGATGCAAGAGAAGTTCAACCCATCCGCTGCCGCCGGCCTGGACCTGGTGTTCGGCTTCGACATCACCGACGAAGGCAAGAAGTATGCACTGATCGTCAAGGACGGCACCTGCGACCTGCAGGAAGGCGAGAACCCGGATGCCAACTGCACCCTGGTGATGGACAGCGAAACCCTGAAGGGTATCGTCAGCGGCGAAACCGACGGCATGCAGGCCTTCATGGGCGGCAAGCTGCGCGTCGAAGGCGACATGATGCTGTCGATGAAGCTCAGCGAGCTGTTCCCGTCCTGAGGGCAGGGAATACCGGATGATCGAAAACCGAAGCCTGACCGGCTTCGGTTTTTTTTTGCCCGATGGTTGCGGGTCTATCAAGGCAGCTGATCGGGCAGCAACACCCTCGCCTATTTGGCGCCTGGCACGCTTGTTCCAACCTTGGCAGCGCATTAGATTAGCCAATAGTCCTTGCGATCGAGAATAAGGAAACCGCATGACGCTCACCGACCAGTCCACCCAGGTACGCCCCGGCGAAGAACTCGATGCGGCCGTCATCGACCCTTACCTCAAGGCCAGCATCCCCGGTCTGGAGGGCCAGCCGAGGATCAGCCAGTTCCCCGGTGGCGCTTCCAACCTCACCTATCTGGTCAGCTACCCGGGCCGCGACTTCGTGCTGCGTCGCCCGCCGTTCGGCCAGAAGGCCAAGTCGGCCCACGACATGGGTCGCGAGTTTCGCATCCTCAACCAGCTGAACAGCGGCTTCCCGTACTGCCCAAAGGCCTACGTACATTGCACCGACAGCAGCCTGATCGGCGGTGAGTTCTATGTGATGGAGCGGGTCAAGGGCATTATCCTGCGTTCGGACATTCCGGCAGAACTCAACCTCGACGCCAACCGCACCGAAGCCCTGTGCAAAAGCTTTATCGACCGTCTGGTCGAGCTGCACCAGGTGGACTACGACGCCTGCGGCCTGGCCGACCTGGGCAAGCCTGAAGGCTACGTGCAGCGCCAGGTCGAGGGCTGGACCAGCCGCTACCAGAAGGCCCTGACGCCAGACGCCCCGAACTGGGAAAAGGTGACCGCCTGGCTGCACGACAAAATGCCCGCTGACCACCCGCGGCCCGCCATCGTGCACAACGACTACCGTTTCGACAACGTGATCCTCGACGCCGACAACCCGATGCGCATCATTGGTGTGCTGGACTGGGAAATGGCTACCCTGGGCGACCCGCTGATGGACCTTGGCAACAGCCTGGCCTACTGGATCGAGGCCGGCGACCCGGCACCGGTACAACTGATGCGCCGCCAGCCAAGCAACGCCCCCGGCATGCTCACCCGCCGCCAGTTCGTCGATTACTACGCCGAACGCGCCGGCATCCAGCTGGACAACTTCGATTACTACTATTGCTATGGCCTGTTCCGCCTGGCCGGCATCGTCCAGCAGATCTACTACCGCTACTACCACGGCCAGACCCAGGACAAGCGCTTCGCCCAGTTCATCCACATGAACCGCTTGCTGGAGCAGATGAGCCTGCAGGTGATTGCCAAATCCAGCCTCTGAGCAGCGCCCACGACGACGGATAACAAGGAAAACAGCATGCCCAAGACCCACCTGTTCGACCTCGACGGCAAGATCGCCTTCGTTTCCGGCGCCAGCCGCGGCATCGGCGAGGCCATCGCCCACCTGCTGGCGCAGCAAGGTGCCCACGTGATCGTCTCCAGCCGCAAGCTGGACGGTTGCCAGCAGGTGGCCGACGCCATCATCGCGGCCGGTGGCAAGGCCACGGCAGTGGCCTGCCACATCGGTGAAATGGAGCAGATCCAGCAGGTGTTCGCCAGTATCCGCGAACAGTTCGGGCGCCTGGACATCCTGGTCAACAACGCTGCCACCAACCCGCAGTTCTGCAATGTGCTGGACACCGACCTGGGCGCGTTCCAGAAAACCGTGGACGTGAACATCCGAGGCTACTTCTTCATGTCGGTGGAGGCCGGCAAGCTGATGCGCGAACAGGGCGGTGGCAGCATCATCAACGTGGCGTCGATCAATGGCGTGTCACCAGGCCTGTTCCAGGGCATCTATTCGGTTACCAAGGCCGCAGTGATCAACATGACCAAGGTATTTGCCAAGGAATGCGCCGCGTTCGGCATCCGCTGCAACGCCCTGCTGCCGGGGCTGACGGATACCAAGTTCGCCTCGGCACTGGTGAAGAACGACGCCATCCTCAATGCCGCGCTGCAGCAGATCCCGCTCAAGCGCGTGGCCGACCCCAAGGAAATGGCCGGCGCGGTGTTGTACCTGGCCAGCGATGCGTCCAGCTATACCACCGGCATGGCGCTCAATGTCGACGGCGGCTACCTGTCCTGATCAGGCCTTGACCGCGATCAGGGTGTAACTCAGGGGCAGGCGTGCCGGCTGGTCGCGCAGGCGCCATTCGCCATCGTCGCCCTTGACCATCTGCCCCGGCAGCGCCTCCCAGGGGATGCTCTGGTGCTCGGCCAGTGCCGTCAGCTGCAGCCCGTTGGCCAGCAAAGCCGTGATCACCTCACCGAGGCCGTGGTTCCATTCGTGCGTCTCGGTATGGGCCAGGCGTTGATCGGTTTCAACGTAGGTCTGGTCGGTGTGCCACACCGTCGGTTGCTCCTGCTCGAAATAGGCGTATTCGAGCTGCAGGCGGTCCTGGTGGTCTTCGTTGACTGCCATCAGCATCGGGTGGCCATCGCGCAGGAACAGCCGCCCGCCCGGCTTCAGCAGCGCTGCAACCGTGCGCGCCCACGGCTCGATACGGGGCAGCCAGCAAAGCGCGCCGATGCCGGTATAGACCAGGTCGAAAGTGCCTGCCGGCAGTACCTGGTCGGCGGCGTAGACGTCGGACTCTACATACTCGATGGGTGCCGCGCAGCGCTTGGCAAGTGCCCGCGCCTCGGCCAGCGACGCGGCCGAATAGTCCAGACCGCAGACTTTGGCGCCAAGGCGCGCCAGCGAGAGCGTGTCGGTGCCGATGTGGCACTGCAGGTGGACGACATTGAGCCCGTCGATATCGCCCAGCAATGGCAGGTCGAAGCGCACGGTTTCGGAAAGGTGGCCCGGGGCCTCGACCAGTCGCTCGACTTCGTAGTCCCTGGAGGCAGCGTGCAGCGGGGCGCGTTCGTCCCAGCTGGCGCGGTTGAGTTGCAGTGAGTGTTCCATGCTGTCGTCCTTGAGGGGGAGAAGCTCATGCTAGCCTCTGCCTGCTCGCCGACGACACCACTGCCGTGCTAAAAATTGTAAGGCTGGCGCGGCGCGTTGCAGCTGCCAATTGCTACAAGCAGGTCGCCGCCGCCGCGCGACGCTGCAGCGCCACACCATCGTTTTTCTGCGCGTAGTAATCGACCCCCGTACCACCCGCCTGCGGGTAGACGTCGACGAACGCCTCGGCCCCGCGGGTATACACGGTCAAGCCACCCTGCTTGCGCGGCTCCAGGTAACCACTGGCATCGTCGCCGAACACCTTCTCTTCCTGCCAGCTGAACTGGATGCACTGGGCAACCAGCTGTGGCGCCTTGTGCGAGTCGAGGTGCGCAGTCGGCTTGCCGCCGCGCGCCGTTTCCATGGTCGAAGAAGCACAACCGACCAGCATCAGCGCTGCGGCCATCGGCAGAATCGCACGCATGTTACATCCTCAGGGTTTTGAAAAAGAACGCGACTCTAGCACCAGCTGGCATCGCGAGTGAATTGTCGCGCACCTGCCGCTGTCGCAATAAAGGCATGACGTCAAAAGGAGACCGCCATGAAACTGCACTATCTGCTATTTGCCGCGCTGCCCTGCCTGCCTCTGGCTGCAACCGCCGCGCCTGCGCCCGAAGAAAGCATCACCGCGCCGGAAACCCACAACCGTGAGCTCAAGGTCGGCGACAAGGCGCCTGATCAGTACAAACGCGACGACGCGGCAATCAAGGACTGGAAAGCGAAGGGCCTGCCCGCCCCCGAGAAAGAAAGCCACTGGGTGCGCATGGGCGACCACTACGTGCTGGTGCAGACCACCAATGGTGTAGTGCTGGCGATCCAGTCGGGGTCCTGATTCAACCCGCCTCGACCAGCGCCGCCATGTGCACCGTGTTGCGCCCGGCGGCCTTGGCCTGGTACAGCGCCGCATCGGCCTGGGCCAGCAGGCTGGCAGTATTGTCCTCGGCGCCCGGCACCCCGCACCACAAGCCGACGCTGAAGCGCATCTCGATCTGGTCACCGGCAAAACAGGCGGGGCTGCGCGCAATGGCCTCGCGCAGCCCTTGCAGCGCCACCATCGCCCCATTGCGGTCGGTGCCTGGCAACAGCAGCAGGAATTCCTCCCCGCCGTAACGACCAAGGTTGTCGCCGTGGCGCAAACGCTGCTGCAGCTGGCGCACGCAATGGCACAGCACCTCATCGCCAGCCAGATGCCCATAGAGGTCGTTGATGCGTTTGAAATGGTCGATGTCGATCATCGCCACGGCCAGGCTGCTCTGTTGTTCGCGCGCCCGGTCCAGCTCCACGGCAAAGCGCTGCAGAATGGCCCGGCGATTATAGCTGCCGGTCAGCACATCACGCAGCGCAAGGTGCTGCAGGCGTGACTCGCTGCGCTCCTTGGCCATCAGCACCAGGCCGATCGAATACATCATCACCGTGGCGGTGCCAATTGCCACCGAAAAGCTCTGCTTGAGGTTGCTGGTGTCATAGCGCATTTCCACCGCCGTGCCATTGGCCACCGCGACTACGCGCATGCCCAGGCCGACCAGGCTGATCAGCGCACCAATCTCCAGCAGCAGGTGGGCCCTGCCCGGCCGTTCGGCGTGGCGCCAGGCCCAGTAGAGAATCAGCGAGCATTGCAGCATCAACACCAGCGTCGCCAGCAGCATACGCGGCTCCAGGGTATCGAGCAGCAGCATCAGCCCTACCAGCATGCAGGCCGGGATGACGAAGACAGTGCGCCAGGGCACCCGCTGCTCACGCACCCGGAACAGGCTGGCCGTGTAGAACGCCAGCGCCAGCGACAACAAACTGTTACCCAGGCCATAGCTGAGCCACAGCGGGGCCTGCGCATAGACGGTGTAGCAGACATACGCCAGGGCGTGCGCCAACAGCCCGCACCCGGTCAGCATCAGGTTGTCCCGGCGGTTGCTGCGCCCGACCAGCAACAGGCAGAAGGCAAGGATGGTTGCGACCAGGGCAACGGCGGCGAACAGCGTGGGGGTGTGGGCGATCATCGTGATTCACCGTGTGGCAGGTTGCCGTCTTGGCTGCGGCTTGCCCTGAAGTCTAGGGCGCCATCAGCCGTTCGGCCATGACCGAACGGGACAGAACAGCAACCCGCAGGCTCGCCACCCATCGCCTCCAGCACATTTTTTTGCCCGCCCGGGAAACCAAATGGATCATTCCCAGTCTGAAGAAGTGCCCCGTAAACCTTTGCGGATCAAGGACCTATATCGTGATATCGCGTATTGCAAGCCTTTCGCTGGTTGCCGTTGTGCTGTTGACCGCCGGCTGCCATAGCCATCGTTATCATGACGACGACGATGGCTGGCGTGACCGCGACCGCGGCCATCGTCACCACCATCGGCATGACCGCAACGATGACGATGATGACAATCGTCAATACCGCGGTGACCGTTACTACCGCTGAAGCGTCTTTGCAACCCTGACTTGCCGCCCCCTGTTTCGCGGCACCTTAACCTGATGATTCCTTTGAGGTTCGTATCATGCGTCTGACTCTGCCTTCCATTGCCCTCGGCCTGTTGCTGTGCCAGGGCGCTTTCGCCGGTGACGGTACCGCCGCCATTGGCGGTGGCCTGGGTGGTGTGCTGGGTAACGTTGTCGGCCAACAGCTTGGCGGCAAGACCGGCGCAGCCATCGGCGCCGGCGTCGGCGGCGCAGCCGGCAGCGCGGTAGGTGCACGCAAGGGCAACCGCACCGAAGCCGCCATCGGCGGTGGCCTGGGCTCGGCCGGCGGTTCGCTGCTGGGCGGCGCGGTAGGCGGCAAGACCGGTTCGACCGTAGGTGCCGGCCTGGGCGGCGCAGCCGGTGGCGCCCTGGGCAACCACATGGGCGACAACAACGGCAGCAGCAAGAAGCACCGCCGTCACCGCCACTGATCGACATCGAGGACTGAAAGGGCCGCACAGCGGCCCTTTTTGTTGCAGCACATCAACACCCCCTTCAGCACAAGCTGGCACACTGGCTGCTACTGTCTATCGTGCCCTGTGTGAAGGAACGCCCCCTCCCCATGAACCAAGAGCTGCTCTGGGTCCTTGGCCTGCTGGCCATCGTGGTCATCCTGTTCGTCATCAACCGCCCGCGCATGGACGTGGTCGCACTACTGGTGATTCTCGCCCTGCCGCTGCTCGGCATCCTCACCGTGGAACAGGCCCTGGCTGGCTTCAGCGACCCCAACGTGGTGTTGATCGCCGCCCTGTTCGTGATCGGCGAAGGCCTGGTGCGCACCGGCATCGCCTACCGCATCGGCGAGTGGATGAGCGAGCGCGCCGGCAACAGCGAGGCACGCCTGCTGGTGCTGCTGATGGTGGCCGTAGCCGGACTGGGGTCGATCATGAGCTCTACCGGCGTAGTGGCCATTTTCATTCCGGTGGTGCTGAGCATCGCCGCGCGCCTGCAGATCTCGCCCAGCCGCCTGATGATGCCACTGGCGTTCGCCGGCCTGATCAGCGGCATGCTCAGCCTGGTAGCCACGCCGCCCAACGTGGTGGTGCACAGCGAGCTGGTGCGCACTGGCGAACAGGGCTTCAGCTTTTTCAGCTTTACCCCGTTCGGCCTGGTGGTACTGGTGCTGGGGATCGGCTACATGCTGCTGACCCGGCACTGGCTCAATGGCGAGGTGCGCAAGGACGGCCGCGTGGAAAGCCGCCGCACCTTGCTGGACCTGGTGCTGGACTACAAGCTCAAAGGCCGTGAACGGCGCCTGCGTATCCGCCCCCACTCGCCGCTGATCGGCCACACTCTGGGCGAGCTGGAGTTGCGTACCCGGCACGGCGCCAACGTGATCGGCATTGAACGCCAGCACAAGTTCACCACGCGGGTGATCAGCGCCGATTCCAATACCGTGCTGCACCAGGGTGACGTGCTGCTGCTGGACCTGTTTGCCAACCGTGATGACCTGCGCACCTTGTGCCAGACCATGCAGTTGGAGCCGCTGCACTTCAAGGCGGCCTACTTCATCGACCAGTCCCAGGAACTGGGCATGGCCGAAGTGTCGCTGCCCCCCGGCTCGCAACTGATCGGCAAGAGCATTCTCGAACTGGCCTTCCGCACCCGCTACGACCTCAACGTGGTCGGCCTGCGCCGCGAACAGGCGGCCATCGAAGCGCAACTGGTGGAAGAAAAACTGCGCCTGGGCGACACCCTGCTGGTGGTCGGCCCATGGAAGGCCGTGCGCCTGCTGCAAAGCCAACCCAAGGACTTCCTGGTACTGAGCCTGCCGGCAGAAATCGACCAGGTGGCGCCCGCCCGAACCCGCGCACCGCAAGCATTGCTGAGCCTGGCAGTGATGGTCGGGCTGATGGTGAGCGGTGTCGTACCCAACGTGATCGCGGCGCTGATCGGCTGCCTGCTGATGGGCGCCGGCCGCTGCATCGACATGAACAGTGCCTACCGCGCCATCCATTGGCAAAGCCTGGTGCTGATCGTGGGGATGCTGCCCTTTGCCAAAGCCCTGCAGCAAACCGGCGGCATCGACCTGGCCGTAGGCGGGCTGGTCAGTGTATTGGGAGGTGCCGGGCCTGGCGCCATCCTGGCCTGCCTGTTCGCGGTCACGGCGATAATCGGCTTGTTCATTTCCAACACGGCCACTGCAGTCCTGATGGCGCCGGTTGCCGTCAGCACCGCAGCGCAGTTGGGCATGTCGCCCTACCCGTTCGCCATGACCGTGGCGCTGGCAGCATCGGCGGCGTTCATGACCCCGGTATCATCGCCAGTCAACACGCTGGTGCTGGGCCCCGGCCAATACCGCTTTGCCGACTTCGTCAAGATCGGGGTGCCATTCACGTTGCTGGTAATGGTGGTGACAGTGGTGATGGTGCCGTGGTTCTTCGGCTTGAACTGAAATGGCAAAGAGTGAAGGCAATTTGGCATTATTCCAACCAATCGCGGCAGATTGACATCAACTCCCCTGACGAAACACACTGCCCGGTAATTGCCCCAGGTGCTTCGAAGGCGTTTTCCTGGATTTCGTTTCCGCTTGTCGGTCGAGCCCATGGTTTTTCCAGCCCAATCGCGCTTGTTGCCCTACATTACCCTGCTGTGCCTGACGTTTGCCCTCACCCTTGGCGGCATCCTGGCACGCCCGATCGAATCGCTGTCGTTGTTCTGGCCGGTGAATGCCGTATTGGCCGGCGTGCTCTTGCGCTACCCCCGTCTGGCCACGCTGATCGGCTTCAGCCTGGTCTGGCTGGCCATGATCGGCGCTGACGTGCTGTGCGGCAGCGCCTGGTTGCCGGCCTTGTGGTTCAACCTGTGCAACCTGGCCGTGGTGATTACCCTCTGGCAGCTACTGTCGCGCGTGCCGCGCCTGCACCGGCGCATGCGCACCCCACGCGGCGTGCTCAGCGTGTTCGCCGCCTGTGCCGCCGCCGCGCTGGTAGCGGCCAGCATGGCAGCGGTAATGGCCGCGCCGTGGTTCGAGCAATCCTTGCGTGCCACGTGGCTGGCCTGGTTCAGCGAGCAGTTTTCCACCGGCGTAATGGTGCTGCCGGTGCTGCTCACCGCGCCCTCGTTGCGCGCCCTGGGACGCGGCGGCGCCCAAGCCATCCGCCTGGCACCGCTGGTGGTGCTGCTGGCCTCGCTGGCGTTCAGCATCGCCTTCGGCGGCCCCGGCGCGATTGCGTTCCCGATCGCCGCTCTGCTGTGGTGCGCCTGGACCTACTCGCCGTTCATGGTCGCGCTACTGGCGCTCATCGCTGGCAGCACGCTGATCGTGGCGGTGGCGCAAAATCTCATGCACTTCGTTGTGCCGCAAAGTGGGCCCGGGGTGACCACGCTGATGTCAGCGCGCCTGGGCATCGCCATGCTGGTGCTCGGGCCGCTGGTGGTGGCCTGTGTCAGCCAGGCCAATCGCAGCCTGATGGCCCGCCTGGCGCATCAGGCCAGCGTCGACCACCTGACCGGCGTGCTTACCCGCAGCGCCTTCACCCGCCGCGCCAACGCGCTGCTGGACAGCCGCCAGCAGCACGCCCAGGCACTGCCGCTGACCCTGATGATGCTGGATATCGACCACTTCAAGTCGATCAACGATGCCCACGGCCACGCGGTCGGTGACCAGGTGCTGCGCCAGTTTGCCGGCACCCTGCAAGACCAGCTGCACAACAGCGAGTTGTTCGCGCGACTGGGGGGCGAGGAGTTCGTCATCATCCTCCCTGGCCTTGCCCCTGAACGGGCCAAGTTCACCGCCGAACGCCTGCGCCGCGCCGTGCAGGACCTGCATGTGATACAGGCCGACCAGCGCCTGCAGATCACCGTCAGTATCGGCCTGGCCGGCTGTGACGCCGACCTGCCGGCGCCCAGCCTGGACGAGCTGCTGGCACGTGCCGACCAGGCGCTTTATCGGGCCAAGGCCCATGGCCGCAATCGCATCGAACAAGCCGAGGCGCAACGCCAGGTGATCTGACCCAGGGTTGCCTAGCCAACCAGCAAGTCCCACGACAGTTTGGCGATCAGCACGCACAACAGCACCAGGAACAGCCCGCGCACAAAGCCGGCACCCTTGCGCACAGCCAGCCAGGTACCGGTAAGCGCGCCAAGAATGTTGCACGCAGCCATAGGCAAGGCAATCGCATACAGCACGTTGCCTGTGGGCACGAAGAACACCAGCGCCGCCAGGTTGGTGGCAATGTTGACCACCTTGGCCGAGGCCGAGGCATGCAGGAAGTCCAAGGCAAAGAAGCGGATGAACAGGAAGATCAGGAAGCTGCCGGTACCCGGGCCGAACAGGCCATCGTAAAAGCCGATCGCGCCGCCGATAAGCACCGCCAGGCACTGTTCCTTGCGGCCGATTTTCGCCGGTTTGTGCAGTGTGCCGAAATCTTTCTTGCAGAAGGTGTAGATGGCCATCAGCACGATCAGCACCAGCACCGCGGGCCGCATGACGCTGGGCGGCACCAGCGAAACCGTGGCGGCACCGGCGAACGACATGACAAAGGCGCTGAGCGCTGCCGGTACGATCAGCCCCCAGTCCAGCGTCACCTTGCGGATGAACGAGCGCGCGGCGAAGGCTGTGCCACATATCGAAGCCAGCTTGTTGCTGCCAAGCAATGCCGCCGGTTGCGCAGTGGGCAGCACGTTGAACAGCGCCGGAATCTGGATCAGCCCGCCACCGCCCACGGCGGCGTCGATCAGCCCGGCGGCGAAGGCAAACACGCAAAGCACAGCAATATCGATCATGACGCGGTTCCAGGCAGTTAAGACGCCTGCAAGGCTAATCAAAGTGGCGCACTTGTGGTGAAATGCCATATTGCGAAAACTGCAACAAGGAGCAGGCAATGGCATTGGACATGCTGAGAGAAATCCAGGCGTTCGTCAGCGTGGCGCACAAGCGCAGCTTCGTCGCCGCAGCCCGTGCGCTCGGGCGCTCACCCAGCGCGGTAACCCGTGCTTTGCAGACCCTGGAAGACAACGCCGGGAGCAAACTGCTCAACCGCAACGCCAATGCGGTGACCCTGACAGAAGCAGGTGAGCGCCTATTACCCCACGCCGAACGGTTGCTGGATGTGCAACGCGATGCCGCCGACGAACTGGCTGCGCTCAGCGGCAGCGCGCAAGGCTGGATTCGCTTTGCCGTGCCGCAGTTGCTGGGTGAACACGTGCTGCCTGGGGTGCTCGCCGAGTTTACCCGTCGCCATCCGCAGGTGACCCTGGACGTACAGTACAGCGATGAAGCCCTCGACCCGCTGCAGGGCAAATTCGATTTCGTGGTGCGCGGCGCCTTCCCGCAATCGAGCGAGCTGATCGGCTACCCCCTGTGGGCCTACCAGCGCTATCTGTATGCCAGCCCGAATTACTTGGCTCTGGCCGGCACGCCCCGGAAACCTGAAGACCTCGAAGGGCATGCGCTGATCCTGCACACCGCCCCGCGCATCCTCAAAGCCTGGCATTTTTGCCACGAGGGCCAGATCACCAGCCTGCGCCCAAGGCCCAGGCTGCGTCTGGGCTCGGGCGATGCGGTGTACCACAGCACCCTGGCCGGCGCCGGCATCGCCCGTCTGGCCGCCTGGGTGGGCGAAGCGCAGGTCAAGGCCGGGCACCTGGTGCGGGTGTGCCCGCACTATCGGCTGACATCCAGCAGCGGCCAGGATCCGCTGATGCATGCTGTGTACCCCGCCGGCGAGCTGCCCGCGCGGGTGCGCGACTTGCTTTCTGCGCTGCGCAGCGCCGGCCCCGGTCAGTGAAACCGCCTTGTCGAAAACGACTGTTCAAAATCTGCTCAATTTAACAGAGCCCACCGTGGGTCTGGCTTGCAGCACTTTATCCACAGACCTACCCACGTTTTTTGTGGACAGATTTCCCAGCGCAAAGAACGACTTATCGCACAAGCAGCAATGCCGAATTGGCCAGTTTCACCAGCTCGATCCACTCCAGTGTACTGATTACGCCGGCGCGCTCCAGCACCTCGGCACTGCGCAGTGCCTGCTCATAATCTTGTTCATCAAGGGAGCCTTCGGCGAGAAAACGGCTACGCCACTCCAGCATGGCTGAAGTGGCTATGTTGCATTCCATCAGTGTGTCGGCTCCAAGGCAAAAAGACCGGCGCGAGTGCGCGGCGGCGGCAGACTACGCGAGGCTTTTGGGCGTGAGAATGACTTGCCGCTACCACTTGTCCAACAGTGGAAGGCGGGAGAATACTGGCCATTTGGTCAGGTGTTGGGCCCGTCGGTTGAAGTAGACGGGCCGCGTTGGGAAACTGCAGTTTAAGTCAGCTTGGCGGGATGGTGCCAAGAATACCAATCAGAATGGTCAGCAGCAGAAAACCACCCAGGAACAGCGTCAGCTTGCCCATCGGAACCTCTACAGTGTGATGCGGGGATGGACATATTGTCGGACCTGGGCTGATACGGTTACAGATTCAGGTTTATGGAAAAAAAGCGGATCAGATGAACTGCGCAGGCTAACCCGCCAGTAGTCCTGGGCATCCACCGTTACAGCCGCCAGCGCATTCGCCTGACAGCCCGCACGGTCAAGGCATGGCCTTGCTGCAGCTTTTTGCCAGTCAAGTCAGCTGCTGAAGTTTTTCCGCCGGCAGCCAGCCCAGCTCGCCATTGCCGTGGCGTCGGCACCACAGCCAGCCGTTGAGCGGGCGCACGCACTGCACCAACTGCCCAGGGTCGGCGTCCAGTTCATGTGCGCAGTAATGCTCCAGCGCCCTGCCCTGGCCAACGCTGAGCCGCTCGATCACCTGGGCGGGCACCCAGCCCGATTCCTGGCCGGTGCAGCTGCACAGGTACCAGTCCTGCCAGCCTGGCTCGCCTTCATAGCGCGGGCCGATCTCCAGCAACGTCCCCTTGGCGAAGCGGATGGGCCGCGGATATTCGCTGCGGTGGGGTTCAATGACAACGTAATGCATGGGGCCGCTCCCTGGCCGGAAAACCATCAATCCTAGCAGAGGCCGGAACGCCCGCTGCTGCCGTGTACTTGTATCCTTATGTGTACAGAATGAGACCTGATACACAAGAACGTTTCCTACAGGGTAATCGGACATATCGGCGGTACAGACGTCATCTGTACTGGCACCCATCAACCCGCACCGATGGTTTTGCCAAGGAGATGCCCGATGCCCGCCCGTCACTTGACCACTGCCCTGCCACGTCGCTTCAGCCGGACCCTGCTCGCCTGCGCCCTGCTGCCGCTTGGGCTGTTGACCGCCAACGTCGCCACAGCAGCCCCCCAGAAGCCTCAGCCCATGGCAGCAGCAGCCACGCCTACCTTCGGCCCGCTGAAACAGGTCCACGCTGGCGTGCTCGATGTGGCCTACGTGGATCAAGGCCCGGCCGATGGCCCGGTGGTGATCCTGCTGCATGGCTGGCCGTATGACATTCACAGCTTCGAGGAAGTTGCGCCGAAGCTGGCGGCCAAGGGTTACCGGGTATTAGTGCCCTACGTGCGCGGCTACGGCCAGACCCGCTTCCTGTCCGCCTCCACCCCACGCAACGCCCAGCCCACTGCCCTTGCCAGCGATGTGATCGCCTTCATGGACGCCCTGCACGTCCAACGCGCCGTCCTGGCCGGCTTCGACTGGGGAGCGCGCACCGCCGATATCGTCTCGACGCTGTGGCCAGAACGGGTGAAGGCGCTGGTCTCGGTCAGTGGCTACCTGATCAGCAGCCAGGAAGCTGCCAAGGCCCCGTTGCCGCCCAGCGCCGAGCTGCAGTGGTGGTACCAGTACTACTTCGCGACCCCACGCGGTCAGGCCGGCTACGAGCAGAACCGCCATGCCTTCGCCAAGCTGATCTGGCAGACCGCCTCGCCCAGATGGGCCTTCGATGACGCCACCTTCGAGCGCAGCGCCAGTGCCCTGGACAACCCCGACCAGGTAGCGATTACCGTGCACAACTACCGCTGGCGATTGGGTCTGGCCAAGGGCGAAACGCGCTACGACCCGCTGGAGGCAAAACTGGCCAGTTTCCCGAGTATCGCCGTGCCGACCATTACCCTGGAAGGCGACGCCAACGGCGCCCCGCACCCACCCGCAGAAGCGTATGCGCAGCGCTTTACGGGCAAATACGAGTACCGGCTGATCAGCGGTGGCATCGGCCACAACCTGCCGCAGGAAGCGCCGCAGGCGTTTGCCCAGGCGGTGGTGGATGCAGATCACCTGTAGGCTGCCGGCGGCATTTGCTACAGAACGTTTCAAAAGCGCAGCAGGCGCAACGTTGAGCCACGATGAGCGCCTGCTGTGCCGAAACCGATTGAGCCCGGCTAAAAACGGGGCGTGGAGCGCGATCAAGCGGATATGAATTGAAACGTAGCTTGTAGGATCTATTACCGTGCGCTGTAGGGGAAATCGAGCTAACGGGATTTGCCTGTATGAAACATCAGTTTCTCTGGCAATTTCGAGCTGCTACGGTCCATTTTTCCTACAACGGCACGGAGGCCTACAGCATGAGAAAAGCATGGACACATACAATGCCTCGGCCCTGAAGCTGCAGAAAACCTTGCTCAGCCTGCGCCTTGAGCGTGATCGCCTGAAAACGGAGGGCAAGGACCAGGAAGCCAATGCCCTTGCGGGGCCGATCGCGAAGCTGGAAGCTGCCCTGCGGGACTTGCCGGACGACCTGAAGCCGGGGACGCTGCAGTGACCACCGGAGCAGATAGACCCTGATCCGCCTCAACTGGCGTCGAGGGGGCTACGGCGCAGGCCCTTGGGCCCCGCGCCAAAGCAAGTCACCGCAAAGGCAATCAGCAACGCCCCCGTCCCCAGCAGAAAGATCAGTTGCTGGTTGGAGCCCTCCACCAGCATGGCAATCAGCGCCGGGGTCACCGCCGCAGCGCCCATCAGGGTGATACTGACCAAAGGCGTGAGCTTGCCAGTCGGATCATTGGTCGTGATCAGTGCCATGTAATACGACAACGACAGCACCCAGCCAAAATTGATCAGCAGCAGCGCGACAAACAGCTGCATTGGCGTGCGGGTATGGCCGGTCAGCATGGCGATCGAGATAAACACCGCCACCAGCCCCACGGCGATCATCAACTGCCGATTGACCCGTGCACCCAGCAAGCTCGGCAACCCCGCACCCGGCAAGCCACCGATCGCCGAAAGACCAAACGCCCAGCCGATATCGACGCCGGCAATGCCCTGGTCCCGCGCCAGCTGATCAATGAAGCCCCACACGCAGTAGATGGCCACCTGCATGAACAACATGCCCAGCAGCGCAGTGCGCCCCGTGCGCGCCGAACCACCCTGGGCGGGCGAACCTTCGCCACTGGCCAGCGCCACTGCCGGGCGACGCGGCAGCACCAGGCTGGCCCCGCAGATCAGCAGGTACCACAGGCCAAATGCGCACAAGGCGGTCACCGTACCGCTCTGCGCGGCAAGCAGCGGCAGCGCTGCGGAGAACAGCGAGTACTCCGGGGTCTGCAGCAACAGCATCAACCCGAACGAACGGTCCTGATTGGGCAGGCGGCCCAGCGTCGACACCGCATATGCATATACCAGCCCGGCACAGGTGCCAGCCCCCATGCGCACGGCCAGCAGCATCGTGTTGCTGGTGGTGAAGGCAGTGGCAATGCTCAACGCCACGCACAGCGCGCCAACCAGCAGGCACAGGCTGCGACCGCCATGGCGCTTCATCAGCAGCGGGCAAAGCAAGGTGCCCAGCGTCATGCCGATCATCTCGACCGACACCACCCAACCCTGCTGGTCGAGCGACAGGCTCAGTTGCTCGGTGACCAGCCCCATGAAGATAGGTTGTACGCCACAGACAATGAACGAAGTACAGGCAATGAAAATCAGCGCGGCACGCAGCAGCTTGGAATCTTGGGTCATAGGGGGACTCCGACACAGCATTTGTTTTTATTGTTTATGAAACCTGCCCTGAGAGGCGCCGTAGCAGGCGCCTGGGCTGATCCTGGGAGCAATGCTGGGCCGAGTTCGAAAGGTTTGAAAGTTAATTATCGGCATCGGGTTCAGTGGGGTTTTTAATGCAGGCAAACGGCACTCACCTGCATCCAGAAACGCACTGCATGCAATCCTGATAATTAATTTGTGACATGACCGCATCCTCCCTACCGTGGGACATCACCCAAGCCTCAGTGAAAAGGCCCGATCATGAACGACCGTGAGTTCATCAACGCCATCGATGCCGATGGCCTGCCCCTGCACATCGCTGTTACCAACGGCCGCATCACCCACATCGGACCGCTGCGTGCCAGCAGCCCAGCCCGCGAAACCATCGACCTGGAAGGCCTGCTGGTGCTGCCCGGCTTCGTCGACGGCCATATTCACCTGGACAAGAGCTTTGTCGGCGACCGCTGGCGACCGCACCAACCTGTCGCCAGCCTGCGCGAGCGCCTGGCCGTGGAAAAACGCGAACTGGCCAGCGCCCCGCCGATCGTCGAGCGCGCCGACGCGCTGATCCGCCAGGCCGCCTCGTTCGGCACCCTGGCCATGCGCTGCCATGTGGACGTGGATGCCAGCACCGGCCTGAGCAACCTGCGGGCCATGCTCGAAGCCCAGGACAAGTGGAAAGAGCTGATCGACATCGAACTGGTGGCCTTCCCCCAGGCCGGCGTGGTGACCTGCCCTGGCACCGCCGAAGTGATGGAAGCCGCCGTGCGCGAAGGCGTGCAGGTGGTCGGCGGCATCGACCCGACCACCCTGGACGGTGACGCCGAAGCCCAGCTGGATATCGTGTTCGGCATCGCCGACCGGCATGGCGTGAAAGTGGACATCCACCTGCACGAGCCCGGCGATATCTGCATCGCCCAGCTTGAACGCATTGCCGCACGCACCCAGGCACTGGGCATGCAGGGCCTGGTTGCGGTCAGCCACGCCTATGGCCTGGGCGATGTAGCGGATTCAGTGCTCGACCGCACCGCCGAACTACTGGCCGGCGCGGGCATCTCGATCATGACCAACGCCCCTGGCGACCACGCCTTCCCGCCTGTGCTGCGTTTACGTGCTGGCGGCGTGCGCGTATTCACCGGCAACGACAACATCCAGGATGCCTGGTGGCCTTACGGCAACGGCGACATGCTGCAGCGTGCGATGCTGGTCAGCTATCGCTCGGGCTTTAACACCGACGAAGAACTGCGGGTTGCGCTGCACATGGCGACCGAGGCCAGTGCCGCGGTGATGGGCAAGCAGGATTACGGCTTGAAGGTCGGCAACGAAGCCAGCTTTGTCCTGTTCAAGGCTCCGAATGCCGCGGCGGCGGTGGCGGCAGCCCTTCATGAGCGAGTGATCGTGCGGCACGGCGCATTCTGGGGCGGGCCCGCGCAGTTGCAGTTGCAGGCTGCGCAGTTTGCAGCAGAGCTGCGGCGCTAGCGCAAACAATCGGCCAACGCGGGCGGGTCCGGGTGCGACCTTGTACCGCGAAGGCCATTCACCGCCTCACCTGAACTTTGGCGTCCCGGCAGGGCCTTCCGTTGATACAGGAGGAGCCACCATGAACCCATCGAAAGAGCTGCACGCCACTATCATCTGCCTGCAGGCCGACAAGATTCTGCTGGTGCGCCAGGAGGCTTCAGTGTGGTCTCTGCCTGGCGGCAAGATCGACCCCGGCGAAACACAGCTCGAAGCGGCACACCGTGAGCTGTTTGAAGAAACCTGCTTGCACCTCAGTGATGCCCAGTTTCTCGGACATAGCGTGCTCCAGTACGAAGAACACTGGGTCTATCGCATGACCGTCCCGGCGCCGATGCAGCCCCAGCCCTCGCATGAAATCGTCGAGTGTCGCTGGTTTTCGGGCGACGAGTTTCATCAAGTCACGATCAAGCCAACCCACATGGAGCTGCTGCGACGAGAAGGCTTTGTCTCCGCCGGAAAGTAGTACGGCGAACCTCGGTGCCGGAGGCATTGCCCAAGCCCCCTATCGGCCGTGGCTCACTCGGCCTCGGCGCGCAAGATACCGATCAGAATCTCGGCAAGCTCGATAACCATCGGGTCTGCCGTGGGCCGATGGAAAATCGCCGCCTCAAACACTGTGATCGGCTTGAACCCCTCCTGCGCCCCCAGCACCTGATGCCTGGGCGTGACAACGCGGGACGGCAGCAGGCTCACCCCCAACCCATTGGCGACCGCTTCCTGAATCCCCGCCAGGCTGGAACTGGTAAACGCGATACGCCAACTGCGCCCCATGGCCTCAACCGCCCCGATCATGTCATCGCGGTACAGGCCACGCGCCGGAAAGGTCACCAGCGGGATAGGGTCCTGGGCAAAACACGGGTATTGCGCACTGTCGATCCACTCGATGCGCTCTGGCTGGCAGGCATTGGCCTCCCGGCTATGCCGACGCTGCTTGATCAGCACCAGGTCGAGCTCGCCACGGTCATAGCTGCTCATCAGGTCGCGGCTCAGACCACCGGTAATTTCCAGTTTCACTGTCGGATTACGCCGGTTGAAGGCCGCCAGCGCCTGCATGGTCTTGCCAGCGACAAAATCGTCCGGCAGGCCGATGCGCGCGGTCACGGTCACCCCGCCCGACATCGCTTCGGTCAGCTGGCTGCTGACCGCCAGCAGGTGGCGTGCGAAGCCCAGCAAGGTTTCTCCGGCATCGGTGGGGTGCACCTCGCGGTTGCTGCGGTCGAGCAACTGGTGGCCGACCATTTCCTCCAGCCGCCGCACCTTCTGGCTGACCGTTGACTGGGTGGAATGCAGGCGGGCAGCGGCGGTGGTAAAGCTGCCGCAGTCGGCCACCATGACCACGGTGCGGAGCATGTCCAGGTCGTAGATGGCGCGGTTGGGTTTGCTGGAGTCTGGCATTGGGGGGTTCAGCTTCTGGCAACTGGCTGGACACATGATGCCTGAACCCGAAGTGCATGACGCATTGCCTTGACGCCAGGAGACTTTGTAGGTGTGCACGGGCTTTAAATGGCCTGCGGCTGAATTGCGACAAATAGCGACCGAAACTGCCCGCATATCGCACAACAGTTCGATAATCGCACAAATTCCGCCAAACCCTCTCTACTGTTGCCCTATCTTGCGGCACGCTATAGCGAAAGTCAGCAACCAATTCCAGCTGCTGACTGGCCCCATCGCTTCACCGCGCGCCGGCCAGCCCTACAACTCAACTCCAGGAACAACCAGGAGCTCGCCTTGATCAATAAAACGTTTGAGTCCATCGCCAGCGCGGTGGAAGGGATCACCGACGGTTCGACCATCATGGTCGGTGGCTTTGGCACTGCCGGCATGCCGTCCGAACTGATCGACGGCCTGATCGCAACCGGTGCCCGCGACCTGACCATCATCAGCAACAACGCCGGCAACGGCGAGATCGGCCTGGCCGCCTTGCTCATGGCAGGCAGCGTGCGCAAGGTGATCTGCTCGTTCCCGCGTCAGTCCGATTCCTACGTGTTCGACGAACTGTACCGGGCCGGCAAGATCGAGCTGGAAGTGGTGCCGCAAGGCAACCTGGCCGAGCGTATCCGCGCAGCGGGCTCGGGCATTGGTGCGTTCTTCTCGCCGACCGGCTACGGCACCCTGCTGGCCGAAGGCAAGGAAACCCGTGAGATCGACGGCCGCCAGTACGTGCTGGAAATGCCGCTGCACGCCGACTTTGCGCTGATCAAGGCGCACAAGGGCGACCGTTGGGGCAACCTGACCTACCGCAAGGCCGCCCGCAACTTCGGCCCGATCATGGCCATGGCCGCCAAGACCGCCATCGCCCAGGTTGACCAGGTCGTCGAACTCGGCGAACTGGACCCGGAGCACATCATCACCCCGGGTATCTTCGTCCAGCGCGTGGTCGCCGTGTCCGGCGCTGCCGCTTCTTCGATTGCCAAAGCTGTCTGAGGCCTGCCATGACCATCACCAAAAAACTGTCCCGCACCGAGATGGCCCAACGCGTGGCCGCAGACATCCAGGAAGGCGCCTACGTAAACCTGGGCATCGGCGCACCGACCCTGGTGGCCAACTACCTGGGCGACAAGGAAGTGTTCCTGCACAGCGAGAACGGCCTGCTGGGCATGGGCCCGAGCCCGGCGCCGGGCGAGGAAGACGATGACCTGATCAACGCCGGCAAGCAGCACGTGACCCTGCTGACCGGCGGTGCCTACTTCCACCACGCCGACTCGTTCTCGATGATGCGTGGCGGCCACCTGGACATCGCTGTGCTGGGCGCCTTCCAGGTGTCGGTCAAGGGCGACCTGGCCAACTGGCACACCGGCGCCGAAGGTTCGATCCCTGCCGTAGGCGGCGCGATGGACCTGGCTACCGGCGCCCGTCAGGTGTTCGTGATGATGGACCATCTGACCAAGACCGGCGAAAGCAAGCTGGTGCCCGAGTGCACCTACCCGCTGACCGGCATCGCTTGCGTCAGCCGTATCTACACCGACCTGGCCGTGCTTGAAGTGACGCCTGAAGGGCTGAAAGTGGTCGAGATTTGTGCTGACATCGACTTTGATGAACTGCAGAAGCTCAGCGGTGTGCCGTTGATCAAGTGATCCAGGCCGCCGGCCTGCAAGATTGTCGAGGCCCAGGGGGCGATCAGGTTTACAGCCGATATCGCCTCCAATCACCTACAAAGTGATACACAGCGCGCTTTTCTGGACATACCCGGGATAAACGCCGTTGACACCATGGCACCGCGAAACGCTGCGACATCCCGCGCGCAGCGTTGATACCTCGGAGCCCGCCATGAACCGCCACGCCGAAACTGCCAGCCTCCAGGGTTGGCGACTGTTCTCACTGTTGTCCCTTTTGGTGCTGATCGTCACTTCGCTGGCGCTGTGGTACCAGCCTCAATGGGTAGAAGCCCTGCGCAGCGCGATCCGGACCACCGCACGTACATCCTTCGCCCTGTTCCTGCTGACCTTCCTCGCCTCCTCCCTTGCAGCCCTGGTACCGACTGCCTTCACGCGCAGCCTGCTGCGCAACCGGCGCTTTCTTGGGCTGGCTTTTGCCTTTTCCCACGCTGTGCATGCGGTCCTGATCCTGTTGTATGTGAAGTTCTTCCCCGACACCTTCTGGCATGGCCGTACGGCCACAGCGAATATTCCTGGGTCGATCGGCTATCTGTTCATCATCCTGATGACCATTACCTCCTTCCCCGCCGCAGTGAAACTGCTGGGCGCTCGCGCGTGGAAATGGCTGCATGTCACCGGCACTTGGGTGATTGCTGGCGTATTCATGCTGTCATTCTACAAACGCCTGCCCATGGGTTCCTGGTATCCGCTGGGCTTCGCACTGATCTTCAGCGCCATGCTCTTCAAGCTCACCGCCCAGCTGGCCATACGCCTGCGGCGCAACGCCATAGAGCCAAGCGCTACTCACTGATCATTATCGTCGGTTAGGCAATAGTGTGCCCGTGGGCAATGGCACTGGCTTCAAGTTTTGCACGCTCCGCGTCCAGAAAAACATACGTAGCTTGCAAGCCAGTGATCCGCGCCTGAATGTCGGCCATTTTGCTGGCGACCAGCGCCGCGCCTTGGGCGCAGTTGATCGTATTGCCCCGCTTGGCCGCGAGTATCTCCCCAATCTCGGCGAGTGAAAAACCCACGCCCTGGGCACTTTGAATGAAGGCCAGATCAATCACGGCCTGCTCGCTGTAGCGACGGTAGTTATTGGCCTGTCGATTGGCCGCGATAAGCCCGAGCCGTTCGTAATAACGCAATGCATGGCGGCCGACGCCACTGCGCCGCTCCAACTCCCCAATGTTCACAACAAAAACTCCTTGACTGTAGAGCGGGCTCTACACTTTAGCCTGCGCCCATTATCCAGACAAGGAATCAGGCATGAGCGTGGAATGCTTCGTTACCGGCGGCAGTGGGTTTGTGGGCCAACATTTAATGGCCCGCCTGACTGCAACAGGGCACAAGACCTGGGTGCTTATGCGCAGCCCCGAAAACATCGAGCGCCTCAAAGAGCAGGTAGGCCGATTGGGCGGTAATCCTGCGCATATCCATGCGGTTGAGGGCGATATAAGCAAGGAAGGGCTTGGACTCAGCGAGGTCGACAGGCAGTACGTGGCTTCGGCGTCGGTAATCTTCCACCTCGCCGCGCAGTTCTGCTGGGGGCTGACAATGGAGCGCGCCCGCACAGTGAATGTGCAAGGGGCACTGAACGTAGCGAGGCTGGCAGCGAACCAGCGTATCCGACTGGTGATGGTGGGTGGCTTCATGCTGCAGAACCTTAGCCATCTTGCCAGTATCGGGGTTGATCACCAGCACCCTGAAAACACCCACTGGCCCGCAGTCTACGGCCGTGTTGGCGGCTACGAAGGCAGCAAGCTCGAGTCCCATTTTGAAGTCATTCGTTACATGCACGAAGCCGGCGCGGATTACACCATCGTTCACCCCGCGACGGTATGTGGACACAGCGAGAGTGGGCACATCGTGGAAGGGCAACCTATGGCCGAACTGATCCGAAACCTGGCGCAAGGCCGGTTCAAGGCCATACCCGGTTCCGCCAGCCATTGGTTGCCGTTAGTCAGTGTCGATTATCTGGTGACGCTGATAACCCGCGTGGCGTTCGACCCCGCTATGGCCAATCGGCAGGTTCTGGCGCTGTATAAGCACACACCGAACTTACAGGGGATGCTTACGCAGATGGCACAAACGCTGGAGGTGAAGCCGCCCCGCCACCATGTATCAATAAGGTTGCTGAGGTGGCTATTGAAGATTCCCGGACTGGCAACCCGATTCTCGATCAGCGCAGAGTCATTGAACTTCATCCAGACGCAGCGCTTCGACATGAGTGGTACCGAGTGCCTGGAGCGGAAGTATCAGCTTACGCATCCCGACATGGCGCGCACTTTGGAAAAGACGGTGCGCTACGTCAAAGGCTCTTTGATCACATGACCCAGAATGCTCAGACCATCTTCGTCAGGTAGCATTGCGAATGTTCGGCTAAGCCGACGTCGCAGCATTTGTCTTGCTCTGTTTGATCGTTATGGTGTTTTCTTCAAGGCCAGGTTCACTTCCCGGCTGAGGGCTCCGGGCGGACATCAGTGGGTGCTGGCCTGGCTCAGCTTGCTGTACAGGTCTGCAGGGAATGGGTTGCCGTTGGCATCGAACTGGTTCCACTCAAGCGGGTCATCTCTTGGCAAATCGCTGAAGCCATGAAAAGTCAGAAGGTGACTAAGAAAGCACTGGCTGCACGCATGCACACCAGTCGTACCGCAGTGGATCGCGCACTCGACCAAGACGATCCGGGCATGACGCTGGCGAGCGCCGCCCGCGCACTAGACCAGCGCGTGGAGGTGCGACTGGTGCCAGAGCAAAAGCCTGCTCACGTATAACCTCGCCCCGCATCAGCGGGTTTTGGAATCAGACTCGCAGTACAGCAGTCTCATAGACTTCGTCGTCGCGTCGGGCCCCAGCGCACAGGACAACCACGATTTCAGTACCCTGGATACGATAGACGATGCGCACATCGCCAGTCCGAATGCGGCGGCATCCAGCCAGTACACCCCGAAGGGGCTTACCGGGCTTGTCGGGTTCACCTTGCCAAGCAATGTAAGGTGAAGAAGACACGGCGGTCGCCTCGCAGAGTCAAGCTGCTCGCACCAGCACTCCGCGCGCTGCAAGCGCAGGCACGGTACCCTAGGCAACTGCCGGCAGACCTCATCAAGGTCGTCGAGCGCGATAACCGGACGATTCGCGAGCAGCGTGTACAGTTTGTCTCTCACAACACGGCCACGGGCGAGCCGTACCCGTCCTCGGACGTACTTCGGCACGGCTGGTGGATCCACCATCTGGTAGGTGTCGGCGTTCGCCAGCACGGATCGAACACCGGCCGACATACCTTCGCCAGCCAGATGCTGAGCAGTGGCCTGGCCACACCAGAGTGGATTGCGGATCAGTTGGGGCACACCTCGACAGCCATGATTTTCAGGAACTACGCGAAGTGGATCAGCCAGGACGGACCAGATGTGGTGGGGTTGCTAAACCAGACACTCAGGTTGAGTTGAGAACATAAAAAAAGGGGCCATAAAGGCCCCTTTTTTTGCCTTCGATTCCCAAAGTGTTCCCAAACGTTCCCTTTTGAGGATTCAACGGGGATGAACATCAATGAAATCAGGCACTTGTATGGCGGAAGCGTAGAGATTCGACTCTTTATATCAGGAGCCCCGGTCTAACCTATCTTCTAGACGCCCTACGTATCCCGGTGTGAGCGCATTCTAACCCAGCAAAACCGGGGCTTCCAAGCTTTTTTTGCAACAATCCTCTAAAAGATGCAACTCGTTGCACCTTACCCTCCAAAAGCCCTACCTCGCCCAGACCAGCATCGCCCCCCTCACGAGACTGCTTCAGCCGCCTTCAAGGGCCCACACGACAACGAAAAGGCATTCCCACCCTTCCCTGCCTGCCGATAGAATTTGCCATCGAATAGCGTCCCGCTGAGGAGCCATGGATGATTCTTCCCACCCGCGCTGAGATCGTTGAACTCAATCAAAACGGAACGTTACTGGACGCCATTTTCAGTGATCGGTGGGAGTGTCGTTACCTGCACTTTGAGCCTATTGCGCAAGAGCTGGCCAATGCCCATAACGACGGTGAAATTGACCTACTTGAACCATTTTCCTGCATTGCACTAGATGGCGCACTAGACGGCGAACAAAACGAAACTGAACACGGCACACCGAAACGTGCGCTGAACAGCTTCAGTGACCATCGAGGTTACCAAGGGCGGCGCATCTACGGTCTGGCAATCGAACGATTGGAGGCGTGCTTACCTGCGGTGTTAAAGACGCTGAAAATTCTCGCCCGCCTTTCTGCCGGAGAAGAACATGAGGTCACCGAGACGCTAAGTCGATGGTGCAGCGCATCGCCAAATAGGCCAAAGGAACTCCTTGCTCTCATTGACTCGGGCGAAGCGGATCCCAACGAACTTTACAGCTTAACGATAGCTATCCGTTCAGGACTCAACGCCGACTTGCCGTACTTCGCAGGTCGCGCCTTTCGCTTCGTTCAAGTAGGCACTGCGATGGAGAAAGCTTACGCAATCGAAGCGTTATCTATACCGCCGTTCATCCTTGAGGAAGAGTGGCGACAGGCGCTCGCTATACTTCGTGAGTCGGTGGCAGGCGAGACTGACGATGAGCTTCGCGGTGCACTAACACGAACGCTGTTGAGTTGGACAGAGTCGATTCCCGCGGATTTGACTACAGATCTGGAGGCACTGATAAGCCAGGCTTCCGTGCCCACTTCACCCAAGGTTGCTCACCACCTTGCTTACGCACTAGCTTTCAGCTTCAAAAATCTCTCATCATCAATGAGAACTGCACTGCTCTCATTGCTGCGCGCCGTCGAGCTTGCTCCGCAGACCCTGAAGCTGATCGACCTAGGTCTAGTTCATTTGATCAAGGAAGGCGGCGCTGATGACGCTCGGGCGTTCATTGCGGATGTCTTGCTGAGGCTAGACTCGGCATTCCAATTCGAAAATTTCGACTCCACCATTAGAAGGCTGGGCGATGGCCCTGCCCAAGATATCGAATCGTGGATAGTTGATTGGTTGCGGACAGGCCCAAACAGCCTATGTGAAGCGTTAAACGATGGGCTATTCAATGGTAAAGACACATACGTCTTCCAGCTGGATTTTGATCAGTTTGACTTCACTAAACGTGAAATCGAGAGCATTGCTTGCAGGGGTGTCGCGACGTTTTTCATGAAGCCTCAGATCGCCGCGAGCTTTCTAGTTGGCTTGGGGCGATGCTTAACTACCCTGAGGCGTGACTCTGCCGGCGAGGACGAGGATTTAAACTCGAAGAGGTTGAGCCTGACTCCGAAAGCCAGCGCTCTCAGCCAAGTAGTACGCGCGGCTATCAAGCCCTCAGGGTGGCACACATCAGCACGGCCTAGAGAGGGTGCTCGGCGGCCGAAAATGCGTGAAGAGCAAGCCAGTGCAGAGCAAGCTAGTGAGGAGCTTTTACCTGAAGAGCAGCAAGGCAGTCCATCGCCGCCAACGCAACTTTCCCTGGTGCTGAGCGACCTGTTGTTCAACCCGATTCTCATCAACTTCACGAGCATCGAAGAGAAACTTCGGACTATCGCTGACAACAAGGAAGACAAAGCTGCTCCGATCGTAAGGCGCGCACTTGATCAGCTGAACCAATACCGAGATGCACTTGAGCAGGTTGGCTTCATTGCAGAGCTACAGCCTTCCGAACGTGAGAGGCAACTCGAAGGACAACGCCGCTCCGACGCCATGAATGACATGATGCGCGAGTCGCGCCAAAGCTCCCCCCTGGCCAGTCTGATTTCAGAGCGAATTCTGCTTCATGGCAACGGCATGGTTACGTGGGTAGACGACAGTCTTCTCCATCGGGACGAGAATGGTGATGGGGAGCACAGCGCCAAAGAGCCGAGAAGAATGGAACAATTCCTTGCGAGCTTTAGCCACAGCTTTGAGTTACCTCGCGAAGAAGTCCTTGACCCAATCGGACTGCAAATGAAGCTGCTCACGCTTAAAAGCCAAGGTCAACCAAAAAACCGAGCTTACCCCAAAAGCCAAGGTCAACCAGAATGAAGCTTGTATTCAGAGAGTACCTTGCCTCCCTGCGTGAACGGCGCGAGCTCGACGTGGTGCTGCCCGACCTCTTGAGCGAACTGGGCTTCAACGTGATTTCGCGTCCTTCAGTGGGTACGCGCCAGTACGGCGTGGACGTTGCTGCAGTGGGTCGCGATATCGATACGATGACCGACATATCAGAGGACAAGATGTTTTTGTTCTCAATCAAGCAGGGGGATCTGACACGCAACGATTGGGACGTTGGCACACAGTGTCTGCGAAGCTCGATCAACGAAATCACGGATTTTTATATTCCCGTGCTGATTGCTGAGCAGTACAAGCACCTGAAGGTGGTCATCTGCCTGTGCTTTGGTGGGGAGATCCACGAGGCCATCCAGGGAAACGTCACGCAATTCATCAAGCAGAATACCGCTGAGCGGGTGTCGTTCCAGATCTGGAATGGCGATTTCCTCGCTGGAAAGCTGACACAAGGCGTCTTGCAGCAACAGCTGGTTGACGAGAAATTGCGCAGCAGCTTTCAAAAATCGGTCGCTATGATTGATGAGCCCGATATCGCTTACAAACACTTTTCCCAGTTGGCAAAGGGGTTACTCACCGGCGAGGAGATGGCACCCCAGGCTCGCCTTACCAGGCTGCGGCAAATCTATATCTGCCTGTGGGTACTGTTTGTATGGGCGCGTGCGGCTAACAACCTTGAGGCGCCCTACCGAGCAAGTGAGCGCACAATCCTTTTGGCCTGGGATCACATCAAAGGTCACGTCGCCTCGAAGCCACAGAAAATCTCGGTGGACTTGGGAACCACCTTTTCAGAGTTGTTGGATCTTCATTTTCAGATCTGGGATGAATTGCTGGGTAAAAAGATCCTACCCCACGTACACGTACGACACGGGCTGAGCGCGGCGCTCAACACCTCGACATCGGTCGACATCAATATCAAATTGTTCGAAACGCTGGGGCGGCTTGCACAGCGCGGTCTATGGATTCTCTGGCAAACGAGTAAGAATGACTTAACCCCTCGGCGATGCTCCAGCACAGAAGCCGCGGATCCCGACACCTTCGAGGAGGCCTCCTCGCTCGCCTCACTGATAAGAGCGCTGATTGCCAACAACCCGATCTTGCTCAGTCCGATCACGGATGAGCAGTCAACTGACATTGGTGTTGCCGTGACTTTTCTGTCCATGATGGACGAGTGGCAACCCCTGGCACAGAACTACTGTAATCACTTGCTCGACAGCTACAGGCTCACCTACTGCTCGCATGGCCGGTACCCTGCGATCGATGCCAGCTATCGCTATCTCATTGAACACCCCAGAGAAGCAACGGATGCCTATCGCGAAGGGCAGACAAAAGGGAGCACTCTGATCCCACTCCTGATGGCCGGCGCAACATCTCGCGGCGAGACGCCAAGCAGCGCCAAGTTCAGCCGTTTCACCAAAGAGTCGCACCAACACTGCAACATGCAGCTTTGGCTGCCAGGGTCTGATAGTGAAGAGAAGCTTTACAGGGGTAGCCCAGGGCACGGATTGGCATTGACGGACGTACCCATCACTGCAGACGGCGCTGCTGCCATGAGGATGCTGACCGCCGAGGTTGACCGCGCTGAGCACCTCATGAGGTTATCAGCCGTCGCGCTTGGCCATTGGCCGATTCTGGTCATGGCCTGCCGGCACTATCGATTGCCCCTTCCTCCTCACCTGTGGCTGCCACTCCTATCGCATACTCAAGCGGCCAGCGATACCAAGCTGGCGACCCGTGCAGAAGTGGGAAATGGCTGATGCGGCACGATCCACACGAAGAGTTCGAAGATGTGCCCTCGGAAGCTATCGTTCACAAGAGGGCTGAGGCTGAACGCACTTATCAATATATATTTAAATCAAACTTCAACACACTTTCCGATCCACTTTAGTTTACAAAAGAGCATTGCACCCTGAAGCTCAGCATGCTAACTTCGCGTTCTCGGTCAACCTGAATCGCGCGGTCGGTTTGCAAAGGCAATTGCCAACAGGTGTTACATCCTCCAGCACGCATTTCGACGATAGTCAGCGGGCAGCCGATACCCTGACGTTGGAGAATTGCCATGCGCGTTCCAATTCACATCAACGACACCCGCCCTAATGGTGCACTCGCAAAGTCTGCCCGACTAATAAAGAAATTCTGGCCTGGTTCGAAGCCTATGCTTTTTTTACAAGCTAGAGAGCTTCTTGCCAGGGGCTTGGGTTATCGTGACCAACACGACCTAGCTCATTCAATTCGAAGCGAACCATTCATCGGTGAATGTCCACCGCTCGAAATAATCCAATCCAACGTTATTAAGGCTGCCCTCACCTATCTAAGCGAAGATGAGCGAAATACTGCTGGACTGTCTATTCTTGTCGGCCGACTGCCACTAAATAAACTCACCTCAATTGCACCACACTGCGCCAGCAAAAACCTCAATTCAGGCGCCGATCTTCTTCCAGATGAAGAAGCCCTCCAGCATGATGAGGTAAGAGCTTCGAGGCAGGCCCCAGCCAGCGCCAACATGCCGGTGGCTAACATACCTCGCCATTATTTGAGCGTGAGCAAGACACTTCTTTCCGAAAGTGATATGTCGACACTGAGAGCGGCAGCATCTCGCTGCAAAAACCCACAAGATCAGTTCCTTTTTTATGGGCTGCTATCCGGGTTACGCCTAGCTGAACTCCTGCCGACTCTAGAACAAATCGACAAAAAATACTCCTGTACAGGGCGCTTCGAAAGCGAAATCGGCGAGCACATAAAGTTCAAAATAAATCTGACGAAAACGCAGAAGCAATTTTCGCCTAAGGGATTCTCCACAGAAAACTTATACACCGACTTTAATGAAAATCACAAAGAACCACTGAAGCGACACAATGTAAAATCCAAGCTGCAAAAGTGGTCGACGGCAGCAGGCATCAAAAAAGAAATCACCCCACACATGATTCGCAGATCCTATGTAAACCTGTATCTGAAACACATGTCCAAGCCTCTGCCTAATCCTTAAACAAAAAGCTGAAAAAACCCACTAAAAAACAGGCGATGATCAGTCACCCCTAAGAATGGGGCTGCACTGATCTCGCCGATATTGGAGAGGGTGGCAAATCTGTGCGCGACTCGCTACTTAGGTAGCGATACAGCGAACGAAATGCTGTGCCCTCATCGCCCAATGACTTGAATTCAGTTAAGCGTCCAACGGCTATCCGTAGGGGCATGCGGAGCAATGCTCATACTGAAGGCCCGGCACATTGCTCATAATTTTTCGTCACCTGAGATTTGATTAGTCTTCTGATACCCGCAAACCTGGAAGACACCCGCTCAACCATGAGCAGGTATTTGCGCAACTGCTGAACTTGCTACAAGTCCAGCAGTTGCAGCCGAAATCAGGAAGCAGTTTCTGGAAGCATCTGGGCAAGACCTACTAGCCGCTCCTGGTCTTCGCCCTTCCCTTCTTGCTCCAGGTAACGTCGACCGATGTCAGTGACCGCAATTTGTTCAACGCCATACTCCAGTACATCTGCCTGTGAGATCAGATCAAAGATCTGTTCGTTCTCGGCCCGACTCACCTCTTCCGCTACCACAGACCCTGAAGACGCCTCGGAAATAGCCGCTGCTGCCTGTCTCTTGGAATCGAATAGCTCAAGGATCCGCACATCCTCATGTCCGTGGCGCGAAAGGACAAGGACAGGTGTACCAGGGGAGCCAATGAAGAACACCGCACGCTTCTTGAATCCAAGTACCTGAGGGTGTTTCGGCCCGCGGCGAATGAGCCAGACGCCATTGGGGCCTCTAGCGGTGCGGTGAGGAATGAGCATTAATTGGCGCGTTCTCATACTCTCGAAGCAGCGCAAGGACAACGTAGGCCTGCCAACATGAATCAGCGTGCTTCCGCAGCGCAATGTCGCACGCTCACCCTCCGCCTCACTCCAGGTACCGTTTTGCTCAGTCCGGCTTGCCACTCTCCAAATGGCAGGTACAAGCTCACGAGTCTTTTGAGTCATGTCTTGGGCGAACGTGATCAGTCTGGCATCTCTTCGAGACAGCTCTGAATCTGGGATAGGGCTCATCAGCTCGTTATCAAGCGGAAAGTAGTCCCACTCAAGGAAGCCCTCCTGATAAAGCTTGGCAGCACGTATAAAGTCATCGTCGTGAAACCGTAATTGCTCCGAGCGCAGGGGGATGCAATCCGTCGCGCGCGGAGCCCTCCCCGCATCAGGATCTGGCACGATTGAGTCGATGCGCGACTTCCAGTTAGTAGTCTCACCGTCGCTGCCTTCCCAAATCAGCACCCCGTCAGAAAATTCTGCTCCGGAGCTATTCTGCTGTGGATCACCGTCATAAAACCTTACGCCTGGGTTAATCCCAAAAAACGCGCGAGTATAGACCTTAGGCAGTGGCTTGGCGCCGGAAACCTTCGTGTACTTGACGACAACATCCAGATCACCACAGGTCAGAGCTCCTCGAGCGTACGAGCCAAACACCCAGAGCTGATTCACCGTCAAACGACAAACGCTCGGCTCATCGAAAACCTTGTACTCAAAGTCGCGTGTCGAGACCTTGTCCAGCGCCTCACAAATCCGGATCAACTGCTTAGTAAATCGCTCTCTCGGGTACCGCTTTTCCTGTGTATCCATAACAATGATCTCCACGCAAATGGAATTCAGGATGCCCCTCGGAAAGCCAAGAGACAATAGCGATACGCCATCAGACCAAGCGGTTGCTTGAAGTTTTAAGTGTCAATTGAGTCGACGCCAACCCGAGGCCAGCGATTGGTGAGTTACGTCAAATTGGCACAACCCGTCACGCCTTTCGTTAATGTCAATCAGAGATCAGAGGCGCGGCGTCAGGCTGCTAGTCGAGACCGACTACCCCATCCAGCCCAACGATGAGCAACAAGGCAACGCGTGAGCCGTTCAGAAATCCAGCAGAAGCGGGTGGAATCGCTCTGGGAAGTAGCGTTCGAACTGAGACCTCGCATTCTCCAGCAACTCGTTCGTGTTGAAGTAGTCCGAGCTATAGCGCCCTGACTTGGCGTTGATCAGAAGCCACTGGCCTGGCTCTTCAGCAGTGAAAGCTTCGTCCAGATGCCTGATTTCTCCAGCGATGCGCGCGGGCTTGAACCCCGTAGTGCTTGGATGACCTCGATTGTCATATTTCAGTAACAGTTGAGCGAACGCATGTCGGAGAGAGCACGAGCAATGCAACAAGGATTACCGACAGCTGCGCCCCCAGACGGCATAGATACCGGCAAAGGCGAACAGCCCGTTGAAAAACGACATGATAATGGTGAAGGCCCAGAGTAACTTAGCCACTTAGTACGCCTGTGTGTGGTGGCCAGAACTTGGCTGGTTGCAATCTGGCCTGGCTGTGTTGCAACAGTCTCCAGCCCGCCCACTCAGATCCTAGGCCGAAGCCGAAGCCTCTTCTTCCGAATGCTTGATAGCAGCCTCCACCTCCAACTGATGCCGCGTCCACTCAGCAGCGATGACAGGGTTCTCAATGATCTGCTGCTCAATGCGCTGGGTCTAAGGGCCTTGGCGCTCATCGTCCATTGCGTTTCTACGCCCAATTGCTCCAGCTCCGCGCGGATGGCAGGCAGGCCGATGCGGAAAAACTCCTTGCGCGGGTTGACCTTGTTGACCTGCTCCCGAAGGAAGTGACGATAGAGCTGCTTCTCCAGTCCAGGGGCATCGTCACTGAAAATCATCGCGTGAACATCGAACTCAAACGGCACGCTTGCATCACCCAGCTCACGCACCCGATCCAGCGGTTCCTCGAAGCGCACCATATCAGAAACCATCATTCAGCCTGAATGCCTTAATGACAAGTTTACGTCGCATCTTCCGCTCATAGATTACCACTACAACCCATTGATTTTTAATGTTTTTGAAGCTATCAAGAGAATTGGTATTGCACTTCTCGTAGTCAACTGGCATTTTTATCAAAAAACATGGAACCGCAAGCCACAGGAAGCTGCCATGGCCAACACTTACAATATATACAAAGTGAAACACCACAAACTTGACCAGCTCAAAGAAAAGCTCAACGCAGTCGGATTGATAGAACAAAAAACGCAATATACAAAAAACTACGCAAAGACATTCTATTACTCGCAAAACAATCAGGGCAATGACGTCTGGTGGTGGTCTACATACCGACAATTTTTCAATGATGACGTGCCGGAGCCAAAGAATATCTTCAACTTTGGCATGCTGCTCTGCCAGCATAACGAGAACCCAGAGACAGTCTATGCTGTTAGCTTGGGGAAATCGCACTTTTACCTTTCAAAGTTCATCCATCTTGACTTCGGCATAGAACTCGCGATTCGCATGGCTGATGAGAACTCGATCCTACTCAAAAAAAGCCGCTATTTCACTGGCACAAAACGTCAAGATGTGTCGTCGTACCAGCAATTTCAAGCCGATAGCTATGAGCCAGGAGAGTCAGTCGATCACTTGAAACTAAAGGCCGCAGACAGAGAAATCTGGGGCAGTCGAAATATCATTTTTGCTGACTCCATCCAAATGGATATGGATCGTCAACCTTTAGAGCTCTCCGAGATTTTTGACCAAATCGATGAAAGCTCGAAAGGCGAAACTATCATTCGCCTACCCAAGCTGGAGCCTGTCAAGGATGAGCTAGCACGGGAACTGGATGCTGTAGCATTTCAATGCCTGAAAACAGGAGACGGGCATATTCATATAGATGAGTTCCAAGTCCATGGAGTTGCAATTTGCTTTAGCTTTCACGACTATGACTACCGAATTTCAGCACGGGCACCGAATAAATGGCATCGGCACTCCTTGGGCAACACCCTAGAGATCGAGGCCATCTCTGAGTTCATTAATGACAATGACGACATCACCGACATCAATGAGTTATCGATCCAGTTCCAGAGCGAAGATACACCCTCATTTACCAAACCGCTTAAAGAGCTCCTTGATTTTCCTGTCACTTTTGATGAAGCGCAATATTTTCTAAAGCGAGGTGAGTGGTTTTTCTTCAACCAAACCTTCATGGATTACTTGAAGCATTCTTTAGAGAGCATCCCGACGGAAAAAGAAGAAGACCTGATCGAGGCAGACTTTGAGGCCTGGAAAATAGATAAAGTCATACAAATCGAGGCAAATACGGCAAAAGATAAATTGCTTTATCGTGAGGCATGGTTTAACGAGAAGATCTGCAAAGAGCGTGACTACCTCTTGCTCGATCGTCAGCTAGTGGCAATTCAGGCCATAGCCGAGCAGAAGAAAAAATACAAAGTCGAGATTGCAGACATCTACAAGGATGGTGAGGTCATCTCTGTAAAGATCTCAGAATCCAACCCTGAGATTATTTACAACATTGAACAGTCTAAAGTAGCCATCGAGCTCTTAAAGCGAAACGTCATCAAGTTTGATCACGAAATTAAAGTTGCGGCGCTTTGGTTTGCATTTGAAAGAGAGGTAAATAAAATCACCGAATTCAATTCAATCCAATTTCTTCTAGCTGTCGAGTCATGGCACAAGCAGGTTAAGAGTTTGGGTTTGACACCAAAAATCTACTTATCAAACCATGTAAAGAAAAAATAATATCACACAACCACCTAGAACTACCGACCCTTGTGACTTTCGTCAAAAAAACCTCAGGGCATGGCAACTATCAGAAACAGAGATCACTTTGTGACCTCTGTTTCTTCAAAACTAATAACCCACATAAGCGAACTAAGGTGCTTCAGTCGAATCCTGAGACGCACGCTGATTTACATTGCGCCCTTTTGCTGTAAGCAACTTTGTATAATACACATAAAGCTTGACATTCAGCTCATCTCGATTCTTATAAGTCAGAATTCGCTCGCCCTGAAGATCGAAGGCGACATCATCCAGCGTTTCCGACACAAGCACAATATTTTTGCCCAAACTGTGTGCAATACCTAGTTCGTAGTGAACATTAGGATTCCGGCCATTGATATTCGCAATAATATATGGGGAAACTAATATCTGCTCAATAATGTGTTTGAGAATATTACCCGCCTTGAACGCTTCATCGCCTCGAACTGCAACAAGTCCGTTAAGTTTGCACGCGGACTTAATCGCCAAATAAGTTGACTCGTACATCTCATGAAATGGCGTCAGCACGAACACTTGATTAGGCACCATTTTTAGCGAGCCAACATCAATCCCTAACTCATCTAGAAAGTGGCTTTGATCGATCCGAGGCACACCAGTGTATGGACTGCTTTCATCAGGCGCATTGGAATTGCCATCAAGTATCAAATGATTGACTTCTTTCCAACGTTGAGGATTAGACTGCATTCGTTGAGTTAAGTTGTAAATTTTCTCCTCAAATGAACGGCGCATCACGTCCAACTCCATACGCCGCGTCTCCTCATTATAGGTAGACTTACTGCGCCTAAAGTATAAGATGCAGGCAAGCGACAGCAGGGAAATAAAGACGGAGGCAACTGCCGAGTACAATACAGCTTCCTTTATCACTTCAGCTGGCATTTTGCTTCCCCACCAGTAAAGACACTGCGAATATCGCCATTAAAATAGTCACAAAAAAATTAAATATCGTACTGAGCGTAATGCCAACCAAACCTCGAGTTGTTAGTGCACCTCTGTCCAACACGAACATTGACTTGCGCCAGACTGATATTGACATTACTTTAAGAACTACAAACCCAATGAGCCAGAACAGAAACTTTGATAGCCCGTCCCCCTCACCCACCAATATCATAAAACTGATTAGTGTTGAAACGCCAAAAATAGATATATCAACTGGCACTTCCATCGCCGCCCGCCAAACATCTAACAGGCTGTAGTTTTTCCCAATCATCAATTTTAAAAAGAAAACCAAAATTAACAAAGCGATTGGCAGAGTCGCTGTGTACATCGCGGGGGTCATGCGGTGTTTTCCTAACAGGCATTGGTCTAAATCTAAATCCAGGACTAGTACTCTGCTACCCTACTCAGAGGGTTCCAAGAGAGGCGGCATTATGCCACCTAGCGACAAAAAAAGCGCCTATAAATGGTCAACACGGTGAAGATGAATGCAGTTCTTCGGACAAAATTAGGCAAATATGCCACGTAGGCCAAAATCGCTCCGATAGCGCGTTCTTCAACCTCGTCCATCACACTCGCTCATCTAGGCACGTGATCAGTGAAGAGTGTCGTCGCGGAGCCCCATCACTCGCTGCTGAAATTCAGAGACCGCCTGGAAGAGACTCTCAGCCTCCAGGCGCATACGCTCAATCTCGTTCTCAGAAGCCTTCGCAGCCTGAGCCTCGTAGTAGCGTTTCATCGCAACCAATGCCTGGGTCATCAACGGGTTGCCCGGCTCCAAAATCGAGAACATGTGCTTGTTCACTTGCCTGAGTCCTCCGTGCATCAAAACCTGAGCCCCTAGAGACCCATCACCGACCCCGGGTCGCACCGCTGCTCCGCTCCGCGCCGCGGCCACCTCTCACTGTCACGCTGCATGCATAATGCGCGTTATGTCAGCGCATGACTCGAACTCCATGAAATCGCTCATCGACCGCAATCCCAAAGAGAAAGCCGCAGAGCAGACGTTCTTGGCGCTCGCACAGAAAGGCTACGTGCCCATTGCGCCAGAGCTCGCCGATTAGGCCTTCGAGATAGCAAACCAACACAAGTGTCAGGCGACAAACTACGAGCAGCCGAAGACCCAGCGTCTGATCCAGAGGGCACCAGATCGCCCCGCTGCGCCGAAAACGACTCAATTGACTCCACACCCCATCTTAGCCCCTTCCACGACGTCGAGAACTAACTATGATCACTTTCGATTTGAACACAAACGACGCCGAGGCCCTGCTCCGCCATTGCGAGCAATTCATTCCTCAATCGGGCGATGCCCGGGAAGACCGTCGTTTAGAGGATGCCCTCCTCACCTTGGAGGAAGCGCTGAGGGCTCACCTCGAATTTGAGTGATTTCTCAAGTCAGGCCCCTCGCCCTTTCTCGCTTCCGTGTTACTCGATGGTGGTGAACTACTCACCTGCCAGCCTTAGCTCGCCCTTGAAGCCAGACGGCATCCGCAGCAGCAAAGTAATTTGCTCCCGGCTCGCCGTGCGCTCTACGCCAACTGCACCACCGCGGTCTAGAGCAAAGCCGCACTGTTCAATGTGTTGTTCCCGGTGAATGCCCCCCAAAACAAGCCGATCTCATCGCTGTACAGTCAGGCTCCCATCGCTGTCCAGGCGGGTGAAATCCAACTGTTAATACCCTCCTGGATCGTAATCAATAGCTCATCCCCGTCGACTCGCACGAAGCTGCCTTTGGCCCTTACGGCTCGCTGCAATTCAACCGCCCCAGCTCCATCCAAAAAATCAGGTGAGAGGAATTGCTAACCATCGAGCGATACAGCATAATTACTATACGCATAGTTTTTATACTATCTTGAGGTTTGATCATGACAAACGAGTCCAAACTCACGGTCGACCAACCCACCAGCAAAGGACGGCATGGAGCACGTTGGGGCCAGGAACGTCGATTGGAATTCATTGACTATCGACTGCGATGGGATGGCCAGATCAACCGAAGCAGCCTTACGGACTTCTTTGGCATCTCGGTGCCGCAAGCTTCGCTGGACATCACTGAGTATTCGAAGCTCGCTGAGGGCAACTTGGAGTACGACACCCGCGCCAGGGTTTACAGGGCGACGGACACATTCAAAGCGGTTTTCTCGTCCACCTCGGTGGAGCGGTACCTGGAAGATCTGCTGCGCGTCGCCGTTCAGCCAGAAAGCCCGTATGGCAGCTTCCTCGGCTGGCAACCCCCTGTCGCAGCGGTGCCCAAGCTGGGTCGTCGCTTGAACGCAGACATAGTTGGGGTAATACTTCGCGCGATTCGTGAGAGCCAATCTGTCGCGGCCTTCTATCAATCCCTAACAGACCCTGAAGGTGGTGAGCGAATGCTCTCTCCACATGCCTTGGTGCATGACGGTAACCGCTGGCACGTCCGGGCGTACTGTCACAAGCTTAAGGCCTTCCAGGATTTCTCTCTGAGCCGTATCAAACACTGCAAATATGTAGAACCAGATCGGGATCGGGATTATGAAGATTACGCCTGGAACACGATGGTGAATGTGGTTCTCACTCCCCATCCCGGCCTCACCCCCGCTCAGCGCAGGCTGATCGAGGACGACTTCCTGATGGAGGACGGCGAACTGCATGTCGAGTGTCGCCAAGCTCTTCTCTTCAACCTCCTGTCCCAGCTCAACCTGAATGAAGACCAAGCCGATCAGAAGCCCGAGGTCATCCAATTGGCTCTGAAGAATAGGGATGAGATCAAGGCACTAATCCAGTATTGACACTTAAAAATTCGGCCAACACTCAACACCTCGGCTACCGGAATTGTCACGATGGCAAAGCTTGAAGATAAACTCATTCTGAGTGCGGGCAGCATCTCCAAAAAACAGAGATGGCCTTGATCGATCTCGCGCACGACTTCAGGCGTTGACAACCTGGGCACACCTTTTGAGCCATTACGCGGGCTGGGGTTCCCCCATACTGCCAGCATCAGCTATGTGGACGATAGGAGCATGGCATTAAACATGCGCTACTAGGTTGGACACGCTTTGGCTTTGTCACCAATGTTGGCGACCTGGCTAGTTAAAGGATGAAAACTGCGAGCGAAGACGGTTGACGCGTATTGCACCAGTACACAACGTCGCGCCTCGATAAGTCCATCATCACGCTCGTCGAACAGGGCGCAGCACGTTAGTCGCCCTCCCTTACAAAAACCGGCCCACCGGGCCGTTTTTGTAGTAAGCAATACTTAAGACACCCAGGACTCCACTTCGTCTGCCCCGTACTGAGCCTTCCACTCTTTGAGCAATTTGTGGTTGCCGCCCTTGGTCTCAATTATTTCGCCGTTATGCGGATTCTTGTACTGCTTCACTTGGCGGGCGCGGCGCGGCGCTTTCTCAACGGCAACCGTGGCAACACGACGATTAGATTGCGGATCCAGAAGGTTAATGATGTCACGCAGGCTAAAGCCATATTGGTTCAGCAAAGCGCGAAGCTTATCTTCAAATTCAATCTCTTTCTTGAGCTCCGTGCTGCCTTTCAACTGCTCCAGCTCAGCCAACTGCTGGGCGAGTTTTTGTTCGAGCTGACGAAACTCTGCTAGACGGGACATTTCAGCACCTTAATACGTTGATGTAGGGAAATACTAAACCATTTCACTGTGCCAATGTAACTTATTTCCACAAGTAAAAAATGATTAATGCGAAGGACAAGATAAGCCTCACCCCCCTTGCGCCTTCCTCTCACGCTCATCAAGCCGCGCAACTACAATTTTCAACTCTTGCTCTCTGTTCCATTCACCGGGAGCTGGCTGCTCGTGAGGCAAGCCCGTAACCTCGGCGAGCCTTTTGATGATCTTAACTACCTTCACCCCCAAGCTGGAGTATCCGTGCTGCCTGTGCCAGAAGTACTCTGGATGATCCGGTGGGTCATAGTCATACTCATTGATAGCCCGGAGCTTGCCATGAAGTTTTTCCTGCTGATCAGGTATCCGAATGATCGCGTACATCAAATCCTTCGGCAGCAATCGCCAGTCTATATCCAACTCCAGCGGTTTGAACGTGGGCACCTCCTTGACTATCTCGCACTGACCACCCTCGCCCGCCGGTTGCCCCTGAATTGTCCCATCATCACCGGCGACTTCCAGGCATTCGGTAGCGAAGCGATCTAGATGGGATATCAGGATGATGCCCGCATAAGCAGCATCTCGTTTTCTCTTTTGCCGTTGAGCCCACCACTCTTTGGTCAGGACGAAGAAATTTCCCACCAGTACGCCAGCGATGCCCGCCCCGGCACCGATGATGGCTGAAACATTGCCTGAATCCACTGTTATCTCCCCATGCTGGTTTTCGCTCTTGCAACAGTATGGATTTACCAGATGACAGCGCAACAGATCCTGACCAGATGACGCTTGCACCCTTGTACGCACGAAGGGCCTTCAAGTGTTATTCGTCTACCCCGAAATGTAGTAGTACTCACCGCCAAGGAAGCCACAGTAGGCGGGATCGTCATCTGGGCATTGCGAATTCAACACGAGAAAGTAGGTGCTTTTGACCCCATGTTTGTGCTCCAACTCCTTCGCGATTTCAAGGGCAATTTCCTGGCGCTCACCAAGGTCTCGGTCGGGATCCAATTCGTCCAAGGAAGCCAGATATCGGCCCATCTTGTTGACCTTTATTCGACCCGTTGTCACAAGGGCTCTGACGTAGCGATGGGTGTTGTCCTCAAACCAGAGCCAGCAACCACCCCTTTCATGAATGGGCCCCTTGGGCCTTAAACTTTCATGCATCAACACGCGGGACGAAAAGTCGAGCGTTGAAACATGCGCCTCTAAGCTATTCATCCAGAGAGGTGCGTCCCAATCCATGCAGGAAGGAAGGACAGCCTCGTCTATTTTATCTCTGCTAATACCTTCAGCGTTCGCGGCTAGCATGTCGCAAACCAGGACATGACTGAAATGCTGGGAAGCCACTATTTTGCGATCTATCAGGGTCAATATATCGTACCGAACTCCACGAGCCGTTTTCATATCGGGGACGACCACTCCTATTCCTGACCATTTCTTCACCTGAAGCTTGAGACCAGGAATCTTGTTCCCTTCAAATCCGTTGGCCTCGATTTTCTCGATGCAACGCTGATAGTTTCCCGGATACGTCCATCGCCAATCTGAGCATTTGGACATGTACCTCGCTGACCTGAGTGCCCCAGCCTTCGCCATCTCCCGCAGTTCCATCAAACGTGCGCATAATGAATCCATATCCTCTGGATCGACCTCTTGACATGGTTCAAACCGCTGAATGCCACCTTTGGTGGCACTTTTCCACGGAAACGTGAGAGCGTATTGAGTGACCACACCATCCTGCGGCCTAGCCCCCTTGCGCAAATCGATCAGGTCAGCAGGGTTGAATTCCGTGAAGGAAACCGCTGCCTTGGGGCCCAGTATTGTTCGCTTACCCTCACGTACGCCGTAGGTAGCCCATAGGTGATGAAAGCGCAGGGCATAGCGGAGCAGAAAACCAGCAGACCACCGATCGTCGTCATTTAAGCAGTTGGGAGGAAATGACTCAGGTATGAATTCCGGGCACGTCCTACCCGTCAGATCGACATCTCGAAAAAAGTGAGCCAGACGGGAGCAGAACATCAGATCGATTTTCTTCGACATGTCGTAGATCTCCATTTCTGAAGGCGACGAGACTGAGCCCTCAAGAATGAAGGTGTAGGGCTCGCTAACTACCGTGCTCAGTGAAAATAGACGCTAAAGTGATACGAAGCAAGCCCAGATATTTAAAAATTAACTTAATACAAAAAATACTTTTCGAATAAAGCAAATATTGACCTTAGAGACGAATGTCTCAAAAAAACATTTACAAACCACAAAACAAAACCCTTTAAAATAATTAGCTCGATAAGCCAGAAAGCAAAATCACATCAAAAATAAACCAGCCAAACTGGGAAATATGTTTTAAAAGACTAATATTTTCTAACAGAAAACCAATCAAGACTTGAAAAGCCAGGATCACTAAAAAATCGTGAAAGTTGAGGCCGCATATTGCATTAGATGTTCAAGGGAAGCTCCGAACAAATAGGCCCAAGTGCGAAATATGCAGCGCATTGACCCGGTCTAGGGAAGTTGTTCGAAGCTTCCCTGGAGTGTAGTCATCGGGATAGCTTCACGGGCGGGGGAATGACTGACGCTCTCAATGAAGGGTTGCGCTAGGGCGCCCCAGCACCCGCAGTTGGTAGTCGGAAACCGCTTTCCACAGCGCTTCGGCTTCAAGCCTCAGGCGCTCAACCTGATCGCCTGGCAGCTCTGCTGCCACGGCCTCGTGGTAGCGCTTGAAGGCATCAAGCGCACTCGTCATGAGCGGATTGCCCGGCTCCAAGATAGCGAACGCTTCCTTTTTCATCCGCATGCCCTCCTGCCCATGACGCCGTGCTGGCCCTGTTACTGAAGGACTGTTTTGACCTTCGAGCTGATGACTGTAACGACAACAAAGCCTAGCAGCCTAGCCCACATCGGGTCTAAGTAGACATAGACATCTTCACTGAACCACACCCGAAACGCAGGCGTCAGTGCCAGCCAGGACAACCCTAGAAAAAATGGCCAGGACGATCTCATTGGAAACTTCACACAGCTCAATGCAAAAGCGCCACCACCCCAGATGAGCGCTAGCCATCCGAGTACGTCCATCGTCGTCTCGAAATCAAGCCGCACTAGGTTTGCCAGGGAGCTGACAGTTCCCACAACTACCAAGAACACCACGAGGAGCCCGATCACCCAAGGCGCCGCACCACTAGAACCCTCACGCATCATTTTACCTCTATCAAGAACATGGGCCATCAAACTGACATTAGCCCGGTGGGTGCTGCAACTCGACTGTATGCAGTTAATCCCCCTCCCACCATGAGTCGCACCCCTGAATAGTGAGCTACGCCTATCGAATGCCCGCTTTCGCCTTATAACGCTCATTCACGTTCTCTCAAGGGACAGCGCTGCAGGACGCGACAAGCCTCATGGTTGCAGATTTTCGAGAGGCTCCTCCATGTGCTTGAGTGGCTCGCTTACGAGTGACACGATGCGCCATCAATTCGACTCGATGAGTCACATTGATGGCAAACAATCTTCAGGCCAATACTGAGGTATCTGCCTGGGGAGGCACGAAATATGCAAACAAGATTTGTTATCGTTCCAGCAGTTCCAATCGAAAAAGAATGTTTCCAATCAGGATCTCGGTTCTATGCCGCTACGGTGTCAGGGGGATTCGACATCTACGACAACCAAGAAAAATTACGACTGAAGCCAAGCTACTCGACCAGGGCACTCGCAGAAGCAGCACGTCTGAGGTTGAATAGCGAATGTCGAAATCCAGACGAGCAGTTCCCCTTCTTGCGGATTGATGGCTCCATCATGGAATAGTGCTTTGGGGGTTCCGACGCCGGCAATGCTGTGCCGCGCGATCCCCAAAATGAAGCGCAATCACAACCAAAGCCGAGGCGTCCACACATTGCGGCCGTCAGGGCAGCCGCGTAGGTGCCTCCGGGGTCAACCGAAAAGCCGAACGCTGAAGGGCTGTGCCTCGTCGCGCTTAGCTCACGCGCACTTACTGGCAACGTTTGCAAGGTCATCCGTGAAGAGGCCACGCTGATACACGTACACCCTTCCACCCGAGCTTCCTTTGTACGCCTCGATCACATTGTCTGCTGCAACGGGGCTGCCCAACACGACCCGGTAGCCACGATTAGCTTGCGAGAGACGAGGGTCTCGATGAGCTTTTTGGAGCGTCTGCATCACACAGGTGGAATACGCTTCAGGCGACTTTGACGTGGTGAGCTCCAGCGTGGGTTGATTGGGGGCGGAACTACAGCCTGTCAACGTGGCGAGAGCCATTGGAAACAAACTGAGGGCTAGCGTGCGCATTGGGCGGAATCCGAGTGAGCAGTGGGAAAAGTGCGACAATTTTCCCTTCCAACTGGCTGATAGAAAATATCCAAATGTCGATAGCACTTATCTATAAAATTGATAGATTCCACGGGCCGATCAGGGAGCGCTGAGCCCCTTTCCCGTGGTGCTACTCGATGTGGAATGACTATGCGCAGGGGGCTAGCAAGATCGCGTCGGCGCAGTTCATGGAGAGCAGCCAAAATTCATTACGTCCAGCAGCTGAAAGCCTGGCAGAGGTCTTCCATGGGGTGCTGGTCGACGGCTTGAGAAAATAGAAGGATCAAGCCAGTCCCGCGACGGCGTCGACGGCGTCGAAAGAGCTAACCTAGTTGCACAGGACTTAAGCAACCTCATCGAGAAAGCCCATGTGCAACGGAGGGTATCAGGCATCGCAGTAGCGTCTTAACGCCTCAGCATTCCAGCTTTATCTCAACGTAAAATGCCCCTTCAATACCGGCCTTTACCATGAGATACGGCTGGGCCTTATAAGTGGCCTGCTCACATTCCAAGGTCATACCCTAACAGATCTTCGACCAACGCTTCAGGCGCCACCTCGTTCGCGACCAGAGGCCGCTGCAGGCCACGGTACAAGTAATGGCGCAGACGTGAACGCAGTTCGAGGTGCCAACCCTGATCAAAGAAGCGGACGTCTCGCCGATTGGACGCCCTAAGCGACGTGAGTAAGGCGACATAGCCCTGAGAGCCGATGCAGCCTGGAGTCAATCGCGCGATTGAGTCGATACCTGGACTGCGTGCATAGCTATTGAGCAGGTCATTGAGGATAGCCGGCAGATCTCCGCCATACACCTGCACGGCGATATCCCAAACCAAGCGCTCCACTCCGCCAACCGTTTGACTGTCATGTGCCAATAGCGAATGCCTTTCCAACTTCACTGCTCATTGGTGAGAAATATATCGATTAACTGACGAGCTTGCACACGCGTAGCGGCCCTCCCGCACGCACCGCAATTGAGCTCCAAATACCGGCTGGGATAGCGGTAATAAATCATCGACACTCTCGATCATTAACGCCCACTTTTGCCGTTTTTAACGATCGATCGATCTGATTAAGCTACTCCGCATTCGTATCTTTGCAGGCAGTTCGGTAGCGAATCATGTTAGAAATTCGTAAAGCGGGCGAGCGCGGTAGTACCCGTTTGCCCTGGCTCAAGTCCCGTCACTCGTTCTCCTTCGGCGCTTATAAAAACCCGCAGGAAATGGGGTTCTCCGACCTGCGGGTCATCAATGACGATCGTGTAGCACCGGGTAAAGGGTTTGGTCAGCATGGCCACCGCGATGTCGAGATCCTCACCTACGTGCTGCAAGGAACCCTGGCCCATCGGGATACCCTGGGAAACAGTGCAAAGATCAAGGCCGGTGAGTTTCAGCTCATAAGCGCTGGATCTGGTATCGAGCACAGCGAGTTCAATGCATCGAGCACCCAGCCCGTCCATTTCTTGCAGATCTGGCTGACACCGCAGGCCCCACGCACCAAGCCTAGCTATCAGCAGAAGCAATTTTCAGTCGATCAGCATCGGGGCAAGCTTCAGCTGGTTGCCTCAAAAGAGGGGGCCAGCGGCTCGCTGAAGGTGCGCCAGGATACGAAGATTTACGCAGGCCGCTTTGGTGCCGGCGACTCGGCAACCTTGCCAATCAGCAGCCGGCGCCAGGTCTATGTGCATGTGATTGATGGTCGGCTCCAAGTGAATGGCGTAAGGCTTGCTGAAGGAGACGGGTTGAAGCTCGCTGACTCCAGAGAGCTCGCGATTTCTGCCACCGCCGACGCACAGGTGATGGTGTTCGACCTCCGCTCCGTGATAGGAAAAGCTTCAAAGCTCAAGAATGCTGGTCTGTGTGTCACGCGCGCATGCGGCAGTCCGAAGCGATGAACCGGCTCCTATAGATCCATGTTTATGTTCGGTGCCGTGCGCATGCGGCATTGGATCAAAGACTGCTACACGATGTTGGCGGCGTGCTTCATCCTGAAGAACCAATGACCATCGTTTTTTGGAAAGCTCATGATGGCAATTGCCGTACCCCCTGACCTAAACAGCGCGGAACACCCGATCCAACCCTTGGCCCGCACCTATCCCCGAGGACTGGCGATCGAGCCTCACATGCATGATTGGGGGCAACTGCTATATGCAGAAAGCGGGGTTATGTGGGTCGACACGCCGAGCGCCGCGCTGCTGGTGCCGCCCCATCGCGCCGTCTGGATTCCCCCGCATATCCATCATGGCGTTCGCGTGGTGTCCGACCTGGAAATGCGCAACATCTACCTGCGAGAAGAACTGGCTGTCCGCATTGGCAATGAGCTCACGGTGGTGGAGGTAAGCCCATTACTACGTGAACTGATTAGGCGTCGCGTCAGCGTGGGCGCTACACCTGATGAGACCTACCGAACTGCCCTGGATAGCTTGCTGGTGATCGAGCTGCAACAAGCACGTACCGCATCGCTGCAAGTGCCCATGCCCGCCAATGGCGATCGACGTTTGCGAAGCCTGTGCGAGAACATCCTGAAAACGCCATCCCTGGACATCTCGTATGAACAGCATGCCGAGGCCATCGGCGCCAGCACACGGACACTGACCCGTCTGTTCAATCTAGAGCTGGGCCTGGGATTCACCGAGTGGAGGCGGCAAGTGCAACTCGCATACGCATCTGCCCGTCTGCTCGAAGGTGCAGCCGTCGGCGTCATTGCTGGCGAGCTCAGTTTCAACCTGGGCAGCTTCAGCGAAATGTTCCGCCGCTCGGTAGGCATTGTTCCTTCCGTCTACGCCTCTCATCACCTGCAGAGATGAAGCCAAACTGTCAGATACGCGTAAGTATCTGGCAGGCGCGGCAGGACGGACGACCTTAAGCTGGGACGCATCATCCCACTTGAGGTAACGCATCATGAAGGCTCTGCAGTTCACGACTACCGGCAGCATCGATCACCTGAGCTTGGTCGATCTGCCTACCCCTACCCCGGCTACTGATGAGATTCTGGTTCGCGTCAAAGCTGCAGGCCTCAATCCGAGCGATGTCAAGAACGTCCTTGGACGCTTCCCTTACACCACATTGCCTCGCGTACCGGGCCGGGACTTTGCCGGCGTTGTTGAGCAAGGCCCTGCGGACATGATTGGTCAGGAAGTCTGGGGCACGGGCAAAGGGCCCGGTTTCCTACGCGATGGCTCGCATGCCGAGTTCTTTACCCTGCCAGCAACCGGCGTGGCGTTGAAACCGAAAAGCCTGTCGTTTGCCCAGGCAGCCGCCATCGGGGTGCCCTTTACAACTGGCTACGACGCTGTTGAGCGCACTGGCATCAAGCAAGGCACGTCCTTCTTGGTCATTGGTGCCAATGGCGCTGTCGGTACTGCTGCACTGGCCTTGGCGAAGATCCGTGGAGCTCGCGTGCTGGCCGCCGTGCGCAGGCCAGAGCAAGCCGCTGCACTTGAGGCCAAGGGTTACCAGACCATCGTTCTCGACTCGGCGGAATCGTTGGGCGCTCAGGTCGCAGAAGTTTTCCCGGACGGTGCCGAGGTCGTCTTCGACACCACCGGCTTCTGGCTGCCGGCGTCGGTGTCAGCACTCGCGAACTTCGGGCGTATCGCGATCATCGCGGCCCCTGTCGATGGCATGGTGAATTTCCCTGCCCTGGCCCTGTACCGCAAAGGCGGAGTGCTGGTGGGTGTGAACTCCCTGTTGTATGACACCACGCAATGCGCGGCCATGCTCAAAGATTTCGGCCATTACTTCGACGAGGGTGTATTGCCTGCACCAGAGGGCGTACGCGAGGTCGCGCTAATCAACGGGATTGCCGAGTACAAGGCCGTTGAGGGCGGCAGCAGCGACAAGACCGTCCTGATTCCCTGAGTGCTAAAGGATATGGCCAGGCGGCGCACCGCCTGGTCAACGCGTCATGCTATCGGCTGGTGCGCATCCGGCGCTCCCACTTGTTGTAATAGTGGGAGTAATCCTCGTCACGACCACCTGACTCGATCCAATCTTCGTACTCAGGACTATCTTCAAAGCGACCAGACATAATCGTCTCCTTACGGTTAAGAAATCGTCTACAGGCAAAATGCCAGCGTAGACGATAGGCGCACGCGCGCAAGCATGGAGAACGACGAAGCCACGAAGAAATGCAAGCAGTTAGAATTATGATTGGCACGCGATTTTTTTACCGCGCCCCAACCTCGCAGAAGCTAAGGTTGAGCCGAAAAACGGTTAGCCAGATGTGATCGAGACCTCGCCCTAGTAAGCACGCTTCAGGTTTGCAATGGACATTAGGCACACCGCTACCTTAGGAAATATTAACCCCCGTTCGCTTACAGCGAGAAGGGGCCTTACCACCCCTTCCCGAGACGACGCTTGATCAAAGATCAGCGTATGCAACCCATTTTAGCAGCCGCGCCTATTAGCTTGTCGGTAATGATAACGACACGAATATTCTCGTCCATATTCTTGTTAGCGGCGTAACCGTAAGCTTGAACAACCAGGTTGTCACACATGCCCCCAGCGCGCGACATATCATCCATGGCCAATGCCGCTCTCTCAGCATCATCACTGCCGGAGCCTATCGAAGCATGTTGGGTTTTTCGAAGCTGAGCGGGGCTATGGGCAAACCGGTACTCCTGGAGCGGGCCGGAAATCTTGTTCCGCAGTTCAGCAGTTACAGTTGAGGCACCTCTGGCTTGCTCAACCTGATTCAGCAATCTTTCAGCCATATCCAGCGATTTAATATCGCTTAGATCCGCTGCATTGGCGGTTGCCAATGCCAACTTGGCGTCCATGTTTCCCAGCTCGCTAGATTGCTGAAGGAGGCTGAGATACATGGTTCTCGACTCATCCGTTAGCACATTTGCCGCCTGCAGGGTCTGTGACTGAGTGTACAGGTCAGTCCCCAATTGAACATCAGTCTTAATGGGCGTTCGCGCGCGCTCGGCCTCATTCTTTCTGAGCTGTACGAATGCGCACCGATAAAATATTTCCGAACTTTGCTGATCAGACTCATCCGTTGACTTGCCGACAGCTTGGGCCTTGTTGCAGATATCGTAATACTGGCTCTTAAAGCTTTCATGCTTACTCACAATTTTTTGAGTACGCGATTTTGACACACCGGCCAGCGACGCTTTGAAACTGGTAGTATGGCGAATTTGTTCAGAATTCAGGGCATTCGACATACACTGATTTTTCAGAAGCGCCGTTGGATCGCTCTTGTAATCCATGCAAGCCGCATAGGGATCGGCAACTTTTTGCCCGATCGAAGACAGCTCAGTGAGCATGTTATTTCGACGCTCCAACGACCGCTCACCTGCAACCAAAAGCTGATCGGAGGCCGCTTTCTCAGCGAGAATTTTATCGTCCCTCACCTTGTTAATAGGCAGACCTTGATTGAGGAGATATGGCATTTCTCCGTCAATCCGCTTCAAGAACGCATCATAAGCCCGAGCAACCTCCCTGTAACGCCACGTGTCACACAATGTAGCTAGTGCCTGCCTGGCAGGAAGTACTAGCCCTGCTGCAGTAGACGCCGCCTCTGTAGCAGCCTGGTCAGTTAGTCCTGGATTAACCCATTTCGGCCCACGGCTACGCAGGTACTGGGCCAAAATACCGCTGTACAAATGTGCGACACCAATTCCGCAGGACTTCTCATCAGCCTTAAAGTTTTCATCACCTATCACACTGGTTAGATAGGTTTTGAACATCTCACGAGCTTGCTGGGGATCGGTCGCCAGGCGTGTATACGGCACACTCACACCCTGCTTAGCTATGATGGCTGCGATCACGGCGCTGTTGCGATAGACGTCGTGCGGGACACCCTGCTCAACACCTGGGTCGAGGGTACCAAGTGAACGCCAAGCCGCAGGCTCCGTGAGAAAACTGACAAAAGATGCCATTTCTTCTTCACCTTTTGCCACGGCTTGCTGTGTAGCTACCAACGTAAAAGCGGCCAGCAAAATCTTACGGATCAATTCATTCTTCCTTGCGCTGAATGAGCTTTTTAGTTGACGTCGACGTCACACATTACTCGACGGTGGCATCTCTTGGATGCCTTGTGAACTCGACAAAGGTGTCGGCAGGATTATCAATAGATTGAGTGCTTAAGCAAATAAGTCCTTACTGGGCGCCTCGACGCACCTTCCCCCAGAAATGGCAACGCCCACTAACCATGTCAGGCAAAGGCCTCAATGCGACCCGGATTAGTCGAAAAACGCAAACACTCAGGTCGCTCAAAGCACAATTGTTCGCGGATCTAGTCGCGCGTAGCCTCACCTCCAAGCCTCCCGTCAATTGACTCGGTGAGCGCCAACACTCAGCAGCCTCGCCCGAATAAAAATAAAAGGAAGCAGGTATGTACACACGTGCGTTTAAGAATGCAGCGCTTCGTCTCGCCCCCATTTTGACAATCGGAGTCCTTTGCTCTGCGGGTGCGCTCGCAGCAGAAGATCCCTTGGGCAGCCTGGTCGGCAATACCGCGCTGGGGAAACAGTTGAAGGAGGACTATGGGGTCAAGGTGTACGGTTGGGCTCAAGCAGGCCTGATCTACAACAACAACTCCACCGACGACGTCAGCAAGCAGGCATTTTTCAACACGGATGAAGGCTTCAACCTCAACCAATTGGCCTTAGGCATCCAGCGCTCCCCCGTCAGCAACGTCCAAGGGCGCATCGGCCCCTTCCCCGGCCCAATGCCGCAGGAAGCCGACTGGGGTTTCAACGTCACGACGGTCTATGGCAAAGACGCCCGTTACTTCAAGACCTACAGCTGGGATGAAGACCTCGGGGTCAACCGGAACAACAAGCCCGAGGACGAGGCGTTCACCATCGCTCAGGCCTACCTGGAGTTCTACTTCCCTGTGCTCGGTGGCTCGGACTTGATGCTTGGCATCTTTCATACCCCGCTGGAGAATGAGATTGGCTTCCCGCTGCCCTCCCCAGCGCCCACAGACTTCTACAGTCACACCTATTCCTTCATGCATGGGCCAGCCAAGCATGCCGGTGCCCTGTACTCCTTCAAGCTGCCATCGGCACCGGGCGACAGCATGCTCGGTTTCGAAGTGGGCGTCGTTCAAGGATGGAACAACCTGCAGAGCGAGAACCACGACCCGCATGTCATCGCCAACGTCCGCTGGCGGTCTGCCGACTTCGGCACCTGGGTGGACTGGGAGAACATCTACGGCAACGGCGCGGGCGACAGCTTCGCCAACTGCTCCTGTGGCTCGCCCATGCCCGCTGGCAATGAGGACGACACCGCCCAGCGCTACGAGACCTACCTGACCGTATCGCACCAGCTTGATCCGGCGAACCGTATTGCTGTTGAGACCTCCTACGGCAAGCAGAAGAACGGCGCGCTCGCCGGATTTGCCAACAAAACCGACGCGACCTGGTACGGCGCCAACTTCAATTTCCATCATCAGCTGAGCGAGAACCTGAGCTGGAACAACCGCGCAGAGTGGTTCTACACCGATGCGCCGGTGCATGTGGTGATGGCCAATATTGACTCGCGCACCGGTATCCCTGACCCCAGCTGGGGCAGCTTCTACGCGGTCACCACCAACCTCTCCTGGCTGCCGACGCCGAACCTGCGCCTGCGTCCCGAAGCGCGTTACGACATCCACTCCGGCCCTGGGCGAGACGCTTTCGGCGACGGCAGTCGGGATGCACAACTGGTGCTGTCGTTCGACGCCACCGTCTTCTTCTAAACACTGTCCACCACCCGACCTGGTTCAGGTGGGCGGCGGAACTGGCCTTCATCCCAACGTCGGAGCTGACCATGCGAGACGACAACAATAAAAACCTCGTCGGTGGATTACCGGTAACACGGCGCAACTTCCTGCGCGCCACTGGCATCGTGGCAGGTACCGCTGCACTTACCAGCATGCCCTTCGGGCCGTTACTGGCGGCTGAGCGCACCATCAAAATTGGCTACGTCAGCCCGCAAACGGGGCCGCTCGCGCCCTTCGCTGCAGCTGACCAATACATACTCCAATCGCTACAGCGTGTGATGAACAACACCATCGGCATTGGCGGCAAGACGTACAAGTTCGAGGTCGTGGTCAAAGACAGCCAATCGAACCCGAATCGGGCAGCGGAGGTTGCCAGCGAGCTAATCCTCTCGGACAAGGTCGACCTGATGCTGGTGTCTTCCACACCCGAGACGACCAACCCTGTGTCCGATCAGTGTGAAATCAACGAAGTCCCCTGCATCTCTACAGTCGCGCCCTGGCAGCCTTGGTTCTTCACCCGTGGCGGTGATCCGGCCCAAGGTTTCGAATGGACGTACCACTTCTTCTGGGGCCTGGAAGACGTCATCGCAGCCTATACCGGCATGTGGGCAGCCTTGGACACCAACAAATCGGTGGCGGGCCTGTTCCCCAATGATGGCGATGGCAACGCTTGGGGAGACGCGAAACTGGGCTTCCCTCCGACCTTGAAAGAGAAGGGTTTCAGCCTGGTCGACCCAGGTCGCTTCCAGAGCCTCACCGACGACTTCTCGGCACAGCTTTCGGCATTCAAGAAGGCCAACACCGAGATCGTCACAGGGGTGGTCATCCCGCCCGACCTCACGACCTTCTGGACGCAGGCGCGCCAGCAGAACTTCGAGCCCAAGATCGTCTCGGTCGGTAAAGCGCTGTTGTTCCCGAGTGCAGTCGAGACACTCGGCAAATCAGGCCACAACCTCTCGACCGAGGTCTGGTGGAGCCCTAATCATCCGTTCAGTTCCTCCCTCACAGGTGCCTCATCGAGCCAACTAGCCCGCGAGTTCACCCAAGCCACCGGCAAACAATGGGCGCAGCCACTGGGCTTCGTTCATGCGCTGTTCGAACTGGCTGTCGACATCCTGAAGCGAACCGAGGAAGTCGGAAATCCTGAAGCGGTGCGGGATGCATTACGCAAGACACGCCTGAATACCGTGGTGGGGCCGGTGAACTGGAGCGACAGCCCGATCAAGAACGTGGCGAAGACGCCCCTGGTGGGCGGTCAGTGGCGCATGCAGGACAGCGGCAAGTTCGATCTGGTCATCATCAGCAACGCCAGTGCTGCCGTCATTCCCGTTGGCGGCGAAATGCAGCCGATTGTTTACCGGTGAGGAGGTTGTGATGAAGCAGCTACTCGCACTGGAAAATGTGCATAAGAGCTATGGCTCATTCAAGGTCACCGAAGGCGTCGACCTCTGCTTAGGGCAGGGCGAGGCGCTCGGCATTATTGGGCCCAACGGAGCAGGCAAGAGCACTCTGTTCAACCTCATCGCGGGAGGCGTTATGTGCGATGTGGGCTCGATTCAGTTTGATGGGCACGAGGTCACCCGGGAGCCGGTGTTTCGACGGTGCTATCGCGGGATCGGGCGATCCCATCAGATCCCACATCCGTTCGTGAAAATGTCAGTCTTCGAGAATCTGCTGGTAGGCGCTTCATTTGGAGGCCAGCTGTCTGGGCGTGCAGCGCAGGAGTGGTGCGTTCACGTCCTTGAACTCACCGGTCTGCTCAAGAAGGCTAATCAGCCGGCAGGTTCGTTGACACTCTTGGATCGCAAACGGCTCGAAATGGCACGAGCGCTTTCGACACGCCCCAAACTTCTCTTGCTGGACGAGATCGCGGGCGGCCTGACCGAACCCGAATGCCATGCATTGGTGGAGACCATCCAAGGCATCCACAAAGGTGGCACGTCGATCATCTGGATCGAACACATTGTGCACGCGCTGCTCGCCGTCGTCAGTCGCCTGATGGTGTTGAACTTCGGTCGCAAGATTGCTGAGGGCGATCCGCACCAGGTCATGGCGGACAAGCACGTCCAGGAGATCTACATGGGCATGGGGAGCGCTGCGTGATGCTAACCACCAAAAATCTGTCTGCACGGTACGGCGACTTCCAGGCCCTGTTCGATATCAGCCTGGAGCTCCAACAAGGCGAAACCGTGGCCATCATCGGCTCGAACGGTGGTGGGAAATCGACCTTCTTGCGCTCGCTCGCCGGCCTGATCAGGAATGCACCGGATGCGATCGTGTTTAACGGTGCAGCGGTGGGCGATAAACCCGCCAACCAGATCCTCTCCTCAGGCATTGCCCTGGTACCGGAAGGTCGCCGACTATTCCCGTCTCTCTCAGTCGAGGAAAACCTGCGCATCGGTGCTTATCGCAAGCGCCCGGGGAACTGGTCGCTTGAGCGGATCTACGCACTCTTCCCGGTATTGGAGAAACTTCGCAAACGCCCAGGTACTGCGTTGTCGGGTGGCCAGCAACAGATGGTCGCCATAGGACGGGCTCTCATGTCCAACCCTCAGCTGCTGTTGTGCGACGAGATCAGCCTGGGGCTCGCGCCCACCACCATCAGGGACATCTACGCCGCCCTGCCCTCCATCAAGTCAGACGGCACCACCGTCATGCTCGTCGAGCAGGACATCAACCAGGCACTGGCGGTCAGTGATCGATTTTACTGCTTCCAGGAAGGGCGAGTTTCACTGACCGGGATGTCTGGCGAAGTCGGTATGGATCAGATCAGAGCAGCGTATTTCGGGGTGTAGCATGGACTGGATTAATACCGTACTGCAGGGTGTCCTGCTGGGTGGCCTCTACGCTATGTTCGCCGTTGGGCTCTCGCTCATCTTCGGCGTCATGCGCCTGGTCAACATCGCCCACGGCGATTTCATCGTGCTCGCGTCGTACCTGGCCTTGGTGGTCGTGTCGCACTTCGGCCTGTCGCCCTTGGCCAGCCTTGCCATAGTCGTTCCGATCATGTCCATCCTCGGGTATGTGCTGCAGCACGTCCTGCTGAATCGCACCCTGGGCACCGACATCCTGCCGCCCCTGCTGGTGACCTTCGGGCTCTCCATCATTCTCCAAAACGGGCTCATGCAGCTCTTTTCCGCCGACAGCCAGAAGCTGTCACAGGGTGAACTGGAAGTGGCCAGCGTTAGCATGGGCAGCCTGAGCGTCGGAGTGATGCCGCTCATAGTGTTCTGCACCGCAGTCGTCATCATCGGCGGGTTGCAGCTGCTTTTCTACAAGTCATCGATCGGTCGGGCATTCCGGGCCACGTCAGATGACCAACACACCGCTCAGCTCATGGGCATCAATAACGCTCGAATCTTCGGGATCGCGATGGCCTTGGCCATGGCCGTCGTGTCCATTGCCGCCGTTTTCCTGTCGATTCGTACCAGCTTCGATCCCACGGTCGGGCCGGCACGGCTGCTGTACGGATTCGAGGCAGTGATCATCGGCGGACTGGGTAGCCTCTGGGGCACCCTCGCGGGCGGCATCATTCTGGGAGTTGCCCAGGCTGTCGGCGCCAAGATTGATCCTGGCTGGCAGATCCTCGCCGGTCACCTGGTCTTCCTAGCCATTTTGATCGTGAGGCCTCGCGGCCTATTCCCCCGGAGTGTCGACTGATGAACAGCATGACAAACAACATAGGCAAACCGGTGGAGGTGGCCGCTATTCAGTCCTCTCTCTCCTTTGAGGTGCAGCGCTCGACGCGCAGCAGCATGGTCGGCTTGCTCCTGATGACGATTGCCCTAGCCGTCTTGCTCAGCGCTCCAGCCTGGGCTGAGCGAGCCACCTTGCGCCTGATCGTGGAGTTCACCTGCTACCTTGCGCTGGCTCAGATGTGGAACCTGCTGGCCGGGTACGCGGGCCTGGTTTCTGTAGGTCAGCAGGCGTTCGTCGGGCTCGGCGGATATCTGCTGTTCATCCTGGCCACAAAGTTCGGCCTACACCCGATGGCCGCCGTGATCATGGCCGGCATTGTGGTCGGGATCCTGGCGATTCCCACGGCCTTGATCGTATTCCGGTTGGCGGGGGCCTACTTCGCAATCGGCACCTGGGTTGTCGCTGAAGCGTTCCGACTGGGCATCGCACAGTCAGCAGCCTTGGGCGGAGGTTCCGGACAGAGCCTGCCAGTGGCCGTGGTGAAGCAACTCGGGCCGTACCGCGAGGCGATCATCTACTACGCTGGAGTGTCACTGCTGGTTGTCGCAGTGCTCGGAAGCTTCCTCTTCTTGCGATCTCGACAGGGCCTTGCCCTCACTGCAGTGCGAGACTCGGTGACGGCGGCGGGCAGCCTGGGCGTGAACACCTATCGCATCAAGCTGATGATCTACGTCGCCACGGCCGCATTCACGGCACTCATAGGAGCCTTGCTGTTCTTGCAGAAGCTTCGGATCTCGCCGGATGCGGCCTTCAGCCTGCAGGACTGGACGGCGGTGGTCATCTTCATCGTCATCATCGGCGGCATCGGGACATTAGAGGGGCCTATCATCGGCACCCTGCTCTACTTTGCCCTTAGGGGGGCGCTCGCCGAATACGGCACGCTCTACATGATCCTGCTCGGCGCGGTTGCGGTGGGGATGATGCTTTGGGCTCCCAAAGGCATTTGGGGCACGGTGCAGGAAAAGGTGGGATGGCAGTTATTGCCCATGCGCCGAGTTTTGATCATCCACTGACACGCGTGACGCAGCGGTTGCGAGGTGGCTTTCAAGGACGTCTCGCAACGCTGTTGTAGCCCTGAGTACGGTCATGCCATATTGCCAGCTCAACTTACCCAGGGATGTCATCTCATGAAATTCCTCGCTGGCTTAATTGGCGGACTGATGTTGGCCATCTTGACCATGTTCCTCGTTTCGATTGCCTCAGCCAGCACGACGACTCCGTCGAATTCCGCTGGGCCAACCGTGTTCTTCATCACTTGGATTGCCGCGATCATTACCGCCCTTGCCGCGCCTCGGGCCGCAAAAGCTTGGCGCCGGCTACTGCTCCTCTCCGGAATCGTGTCATTCATGATGCCGCTGGCAGGTGTCATCTTCACCGGCAGCTTCCTGGCCAACCAGAACGCCAGCTCCGCAGCGGAGACAGCAGGTGCAGCCGTGGGTGGCACCCTGGTCACGGGCGCACTCGGCTTCATCGGCTTCTTCCTAGGCGTCATTTTCGTGCTGTCCGGCCTACTGATTGGCCGGGACAAACAGGTGGTGTACGTCAGCGCTTCACAGCCCCAGGAACCGCGCTAACTTCATTGCGAAAAGCAAATCCACCCTTCTAACAGTTGACATGGGCGACCTAGATCAGATTACGCAATGTGATCGCTGAGGCTTCGAGCAAGAGCGGCTCGACGATCCATGAGCCGCTGCAACCCGCCTCAACAGGAATAGAGCGCAGCTCAACAGGATTGAAATCACTTCACGCTAAAGCGACAATTCCATATTGCCATCACGCAGCGAAGCGTAGGGATTATCTATGGAATACAATGAAAAAGAGCTTACAACCAGATTACATGCCGAGTCGCTAATCGAACTTCAACAAGATTATCCCAGCATCCAAAAAATAGACTTCCCATTAATACTAACCCTACATCTGGTCAGCATCTTGGGCGATTTAAAACAAGGATCTCATGCACTTGAACCTTTAATACAGGAAGTTGCACAATCCACTATATTAAAAACCCCCGAGCGATGGAAGGTCAATAATGATCTTAAAGCTCAAATATCCGAAACAATTCATAGCCTAAAGAAATCAACACTAATCAACGACATGGTACTAGTAGCAAACTATCTCTTTGACTTAGTGCTTACTCGTCGCTATGGAATTCATCGGACGCACCCTCGAATCACCGCAACTCTGGCTAGCGCGATTTACGACAATGGTACATCAGGCCCTTTGGTTGACGTTGTCCCTAGCACTGCCGAATTATCTATTAAACACTCTCCGGGCACAAGACTTAACACTATGATAATTGGGCCAGCCATTGGCAAAGCTGAACAATCATTATTGAAACTAAAACTCAGACTCAGCAATCTAGCCCCAAGTAATGTTTCAAATGATGAATTCTCCGACCCTGTCTTTGACAGAGCTACTTTCTTTATCGACCACCCTCACACCAACCCCGATGATTTGCAATCCTCAGAGCCTGCAGCCACGGTAGAGAAATTATTTAACAGCATCTCACACCCGTGCCAACTAATTATCATAACACCCATCTCAAAACAAATACCAAGAATCCAGAAAATCCTTCTCAAATGGAAACACATACAGCTGGATGCCGTTATCAACTTCAGCTCCTCACGGCACCCTTCTACCACTGTAGACCGCAGCGCTCTAGTACTGAGTCTTGGACTAAAAAAGCGCGACACCACCGTATACATTGATGTTTCATCAAAAAATAGATCCCTACCAACATTAACCAAGACAGACCGAGTAATTTTGGCCGCTAAGATATTCCACCTACACCAAAACTCATTAAAAAAATCACTAAAACTAGAAAGCAAACCGATTCAACAATTTTTGAATACACACTTTTCCAGCGGCTATACAAATCTTAAGCACACTTGCATCTCTGTTCCTAAAGACACTTCACAACCTATAAAGCTGCGATCAGCCAGAAGCCTACTAATCCAACACAGCCGCGAATCAGGTGCAATATTTAAAACTGCAAACCTCGACAATCTTACAGGGCTGATCAACACAAAAAGCGCAGCCAATTGCGTATTCATCATAGGGAACAATGGAGCGGGTAAGAGCATGCTACTGCGCGAGCTTGCCACCCAACTAACAGAGAGCGGCACCACCGTCGTAGGGATATCAACAACCATTCAAGATCGTTTTAATTTCAGTGAAAAACACCGCCAAGCCAATAGATTCATCTATAAGGGCGTACGCACAAGCCCTAACAACATTTCTCTACTGCATCTCGATAAAAGTGCTCACCTGCAAACTGCTGAAATTTTTAGGAGGCAGGAAAAACTTGACGCCATGGTGAAGTGCCTTTCACACCTAGGGTATGCCCCTCGATTTTATCTCATGAAAAAAAAGGTCGTTGATGATGATTCAACTGCCTCCGAAAACTTTAAAGCACTCAGCTTAACATCAAGCGAAAACAACATCCCAACAAATCTTGATGATTATGAACTCGGCGTTGTTAGAAAAGGCGAGAAAGCGGTAGTTCGCTCGTTTAGCTCACTTAGCTCCGGCGAACAAAATATTAACCACCTGCTATTCAACATAATCAGCAGCACAGAAGCTGATCGCGTATTTCTTATTGACGAACCAGAAATTAGCCTCCATCTCCAGTGGCAGCAAAGCCTTCCACACGTATTACATATTCTCTCGAAACAATTTGGTGTTTCTTTTGTTGTGGCCACACACTCCCCCACGCTCATCACCAATGCCAACGATGAGAACATGCATTGCTTCCAGTTACACGATGGCAAGCTGCGCCTTCTCAATGATGACGAACGATACTCTGTTGAGTCCATCATACTAGAAGGCTTTAAAACATATACACCTAACAACCGTGGCGTGCATGAGAAATGTGCAAAACTAGTAGCGCAAACCATTAAAGAAAAAAACACGCCTCATCTACCCCTGGAAAGCAAGGCCTTGACAGAACTTGAAGAACTGGAGCGCCTGATACTGAAAACTGGTGGAAAATCTCCTTCAAGCGGGATGAAAGATGACCTCGATCTAATCAAGAAAGCACAGACAGCCATAACCCTGCTATTGCAGGACGATGCAGTAACCGCATAATTGAGATCTAGGAACATGACCACCTACTACATCATTGACCAAGCCGAAATGGTGCACCATCTGGATCTATATAAGTCAAAATGCCACAAAGCCATTAAACATCGCAGATGGACACTCCAGATACTGGCGCGCTTCGAAAGAGACGCACTAAAAATATTTAAAAGCATGCAAAACGGAGAACAACCACCCATTGACGACCTATGGAGGAAGTTATCCGACCTCAAACCCACTCCCCAGAGAAAATATCTTCCGAAAGGCGGAGATATAAAATCGGCGTTTCGTGCATTCATAGCATCTGAACACGGTAACTTCTGCTGTTACTGTCAGCGATGGCTATTGAACAATGCGAATGCAAAACCCATCGAACATATTTTGCCGCGTCGCTCATTCCAGCAGTACTCATTCCACTTCTGGAATCTTGCAGTCGCTTGCGTCGATTGCAACGGCTTAAAGAAAGACGAAGTCTGGTGCAATGAAGATAAAAAAAATATGGAGTTATACCCTGCCCCCTCATCGTTCACCGAAATGTTTCACCCACGTTTCCACAGATTCAATGATCATGTCCGTTTCATCCGCGTACAGACTAACGACCACAGTATTACGCTCTACCGTGGCATCACGCCCCAAGGCAAGAAGCTTTGCAAAGATTTGCTGAAGAACATCGCCGCGAAAGAGATCCTGGTCAACGGAAACTCCAACCTGAAAAGCTCGCTGGAAGTCATTGATCGGTTCGAGACGCAGGACGGTTCTGAACTGGAAACGGCGATGAGCAATCTGCAGGCTGCATTTTCCAAGTCAGCCATGAAAGTGCTCAATCACTAGCGAGACGTGGGAAAGGAGGCCTTAGAGCCGGCCTCCCCTAGCACTAGATGTACAACTGCATCACTGCGTTGCGGCTTTCCTGCAGGCCCGGCTTGGGCTGGAAGCTCAACGCGTAGCTCTGCTCCTTGGCTACCTCGCGCATCAGCTCATCCATGGCGCACGATATTGCTAACAGACCATCGAACTTGCTCTCTGCATCGAAGATTGCTCGTGAGCCGTCAGGCACGCGCAGCCGCCTGGCCTCGTCCTTGTAGATCCAGAGGTAATCCAGGTAGCGCTGTGTCTCTGCAAGGATCGCCAGTTCGTACACATAGCCAGCAGTCAAGTGCCCCATGTTGGCGTGGTACATGATCGAGGCGAGGTCGAAGCTGGAGAGGTTGACTGACCGCCCCTCTGCCTCCAGTTCAGCCTTGATGTTCTTGCACAGCCGGATGGATTTTCTGAGCCCACCGAGTGTGGAGTCGCAGCGATCCGTGACTTTCTTGATATGCAAGAACGGCCAGTTGTTGATCGTGGACATCTTGTGAGCGTCCAGAATCGTAACCGCGCGATCGTGCTTCTGCCGTGACGACTGATAGGCAGCAGTGTCGTACCAGTGCGCCGGCACGACATCGACGGGCCGAGCGAGAGAGGCACCGTAGATTTTCACAGCCTTCGCCCCCTTGGCGTCCAAGGTGGCCGAGGGAAACGCAGCGCGCAGGGCCCGCTCTGTTTCCCAGCGCAAAGCACTCAGCACCCCCACCGATGTCTTTCCCGGAGTCGCCGAGTAATACCCGGTTCCCGCACTCACGCCGTTGGTGTCATAAACAAGAAAACCGCCGTCCAGAATAAGCAGATCGACGTCACTCACGCCTCGGATATGCACGTTTAGCGGCACAGAACCCTGCAGTTCGAATTCCACACCCCCGCCTAACCGCTTTTCCAATTGGTTGCGAACGCGCTCAGCGGTTTCCAGGCTGATCCTCGTGTAGGTGGGGTCGACTTCTTGCATCGCACCCAGTGCGAAGGTGGTGTGCGGCTTGTTGCGTGCTCGATTTTCCCATGCCTCTTGGTTTCGGCTTTGGTTGACGATGAAATCCTTGGCATCCTGGGTGACCACAGAGGCCCGATCCATCCCCGAACGCCGGGAGCGCAGCCGGCTGATCCTATCGTTAACTGCGTTGCTCATGCTTCTTTCTCAGCTCCATCCGCCCGTACGTTGGCCGCCCATAACCGTTGAAGTAGTCTCCAGAGGCGGTATCCAGTGATTTTGAGAACAATAGGTTTGCGCTGCCTTGGTGGCCCCTGAGTACGGGCTCACCGGGCCTCGGGTCATTTTTGTAGTTGTAAAGCAGTGTGTAGCCGTCTGCCTCGTCGAACGCCAAGGCTGCGGTAATGCTGTGAGAGGACGACTGAGCCGTTTTGAGGCGCACGCGGATCTTGTCCCAGGTTTGAGTAATGTGAACAACCGCTTGCCAGGTGAACCGGACATTCCCCAGATCATCCAGCGTCGTGCCCGTACATTCCCATTCGCCCGACAGGTCGGGTACCTTGAGAAACTTGACTGCCCAGGGCCATTTCCACACCGCCCGACTAAACGCCGCGTACAGGATGGTAAACACGACGCCTGCGCCTATAAGGGACATTAGAGTGGGCGGAACATTGACGTTCAGATTGAACCGCTTGGCCAGATCCACAAGAGTCAGAACTACGAACACCAACGTGGCAGATACACCGCTTGCAAGCAGCGTGATATAGCGGCCAATTACAGCTCGGTTGATTCCCCCGAGCAAACTGTATTCATGATCGTGCACCATGTGACTTGAACCGTCCGGTGGTTTAAGAAGCGGCTTGGCAGGCTTTGCCGGGTAAGCATTGGAGAGGACGACGAGCTTATGCCTCTGCTACATCCGCCGCGATCAAGGCCTGCAGCTGCTCAGCTGACTCCCCCTCGCCCAATGCGAATAGGGTCTGGCTGATGCCCACTGTTTCCTGCAAGTAGCTTTCACGCTTGGCGAGGGTCAGCACATCCTGCCCAGTGGGAAAGTGCTGCAGCAGCTGCCGGGCAGTCTGCTGAATGTCTTTCGGAAGCCGAGCGTCCTGGGTAAGGTTTTTCAGGAATTGGCGAGTGGCAACAGTGGCGATTGTACGGTGTATAGGCATGACGCGCTCCAGTATCCAGAGGGCGCAGCCACGCATGGCCACCCCCTACTGCTAGGGCGCTATTCTACCCGACCTTCACGATCACAGCGTCGCCCTCAAGCAAGATAATCGCCCCGCCTTCAACCTTGAAGGGCACGCTTTCGAGGCGCGCTCCGGCGCAGGGGCCGTCCACACACAGGCCATCCTCAAATCGGAACATCGCCGAGTGGTGCGCGCACATGATGAGCTGGCTTTGGTAGGTACAGAACTCGCCTGGCTGGTAGTCGAGGGGCACAGAGAAATGAGGGCAGCAGTTGCGGTAGAGCCAGGCCTGCTCACCTCGCTTCACGGCCACCAGAGGCTGCGCTTTACCCTTGATCACTACCTCCAGCGCCTTGGCCCCGCCCTCGGGGATGTCATCCAACCGGCAGAGAGCCACCTTTTCGTCTGTCATCACGATAACTCCGGGTTGCCCAGGCCCCAGCTCCAAGGCCGCACCACGACCTGCTCAAAGATACCGGCTTGCATGTAGGGGTCATCGGCCAGGAACGCTTGAACATCCTCGACCGAGTTGGCCTCGACCACCAGCAGCGTGCCATTCATTTTCCCGCCCGCACATTCCAAGGTCGGCCCGCCGAGCCTGACCACAACGAAATGCGGCGATGGGTTACGCAGGTACTGTCGATGAGCCGCGCGTATGCGCTCTCGCACTTGCCCTTGTTCAGGTTTGTCAGTGGCGAACACGGCGAAGTACTGGCTCACGTTGACACCTGAGGGAGCACAAAGTCATAGGCAGCGTGCTGGAACGCCTGTTTGAAGCCGAACACCTTGGCCAGCGGATCATTGGCCTCGCGGGGCTGATAGACCACCCGCAACGAATCCTTCACACCGAACACGGCGTCGGAATCCAGGTAAGGGTCGTCGTGGTTGAAAAGGTGTGTCACCAAGGTTCGATACCCTGGTGCTTCAATCATGAAGTGCAGGTGGGCAGGTCGCCACGGATGCCTGCCAGTGGCAGACAACAGCTGCCCTACCGGGCCGTCAGTGGGAATCGGGTAGCTCACCGGTACCACTGTACGTATGGCGTACCGACCCTGCTCATCGGTGTGGTATCGCCCACGCAGGTTTCCAACCGGCTGCTCAGTGTCCTGGCCGGAGTACATACCATTGGTAGCGGTCTGCCAGATATCCAGAGTCGCATTGGCCAATGGATAACCGTCAGCGTCAGTGATCTTGCCTGTCACCAGTGCAGGAACACCCGGTGTGAAGGCCATGTTTTCGCCATACTCCCGGTCGGGCATGCCCTCGATGTAGAACGGCCCAAACACGGTGCTTTCAGTAACAGTGTGCTGAGCACGGTGGTTAATGGCATCGACCAGCATCGACAGTCCAAGCACATCTGACAGCAAAATAAATTCCTGACGCACCAAGCCATCGCACATCTGGCCAGTGGAGGTCAGGAAGCGGATGCCTTCCAGCCACTCCTGCTCAGTCAGCTCAACCTCCTGGGCGAAGGCGTGAACGTGACGAGCAAGGTTTTGAACAAGCTCGCGGAGCCTAGAATCCGGTGTAGCACTGAAGCTGGCAATCGCCTTCTCGGTGATCGTCGCTTCTGCAGGGGTCTGTTTCATTGCTATTGGCTCCCTGAAAAAGGGCCCAGGCTCCCCGCACGGAAGCCTGGGCCAAAGGTTGAACACATCAGGCGGGTGCCATCCCCAACCTTGCTCGCTCAAGCATCTGCTCAATCGGCGAACGCTCAAATGGCCGAGGGTTGTAGTAAGGACTTTCACAGGCAATCCGCGCGGTTTCAGCCGGCCCCTCTACCGGGAAGCCGATGGCCTCCAGAGCCAGTGGAATACCCAGCTTGCGGTTCAGCTCGTAGAGCAAAAGCCCAACCTCTTCTGCTTCAACACCGCCCAGTGCGCGGGCAGCGCGCTTGAGCTGGGTGGCTGCTGCACTACGGTTGTAGTGAGCCGAGTGCGGCAACATGATCGCGTGGGCTTGGGCGTGTGGCAGATTGAAAGTGCCGCCCAAGGTATGGCAAAGCTTGTGGTGGATCGCCATCCCGACCGAACCCAGGCAAATGCCCGCCAACCAGGCTCCATAAAGCGCTTCTTCGCGTGCCAATGCGTCGTGAGGATCAGCCACTACCGCTGGCAAGGCATTGGCCAGGGCCCGGATGGACTCTTCCGCCATCAAACTGATCACGGGATTCGCATCCTGGGCATACAATGCCTCTACCGCGTGAGCCATCGCATTCATGCCTGAACAAGCGGAGATTTCGGGCGGCAAGGTATGGGTAAGCCGTGGATCGTAAATCACTGTCTTGGGCAGTACGCGGCTGTCTCGCCCGGTTTTCTTCAGGCGGTTCTCCGTAAGGCCCCAGATAGGCGTCATTTCCGAGCCAGCGTAAGTGGTGGGCACCGCGACAATGGGCAGACCGGAATCCAAAGCAATTGCTTTGCCCAGGCCGATCGTGGAGCCGCCACCAACCGCCACACAGCAATCCGCACCACGTTTGGCAGCTTCCACGCGAGCCGCCTGTGCGACCTCCAGCGGCACATGCATGACCGCTTCTGCATACACTCCGGCACTGCGCTGACCAATAAGCTGAGCAATTTCCTCGCCCATGGCCCGCTGCTCTGGCGTGGTCAGAATGAGCGCACGCTCGGCACCCAGGCGCTCGATTTCTTCGGCCAATTTTTCCAGCGCGCCTGTGCCAAACACGACGCGACTGGGGTTACCTTGATACGTGAAAGACTTCATGGCGACCTCAGCGTTTGAAGTGCGGTGGGATGTTGGCATCCACATTGACCCAGACCGAATGCGCCTCGGTGTAGTCATGGATAGCCTCAAAGCCCATTTCGCGGCCATAGCCGGATTGCCCCACGCCGCCGAACGGACTGCCCGGGCTCACACGTTTGTAGCAATTGATCCAGCACATGCCGGCGCGGATCTTCGAAGCCATCTGGTGTGCGCGCTGCAGGTTCTGCGTCCACAGGCCGCTACCCAGGCCGTAGGCAGTCCCGTTGGCAATGGCCAGCGCTTCTTCGTCGGTCGAGAACCGCATCACTGTCACGAATGGCCCGAACACCTCTTCCTGCGAAACACGGTGGTGCGGCAAGGCCTCAACCACAGTCGGCTCGACGTAGTAACCGTCGACCAGACCATGCGCGGCGGGTGCTCGGCCTCCCGTAAGGATCTTTCCACCTTCCTCCTGGGCAACTGCCACATAGGAAAGGACGCGATCCCGGTGCAAAGCCGACGTCAGCGGGCCCATCTCGGTGTTCGGATCCAGCGGATCGCCCAAGCGGATCGACTCGGCCAGCTTGATGAATTTTGCCAGGAACTCATCGGCGATGCTTTCATGCAGCACCAGGCGGGAACCCGCAATACAGGCTTGACCCTGGTTGTGGAAAATGGCCCAGGCTGCCCCGTTCACCGCCGCGTCGATATTGGCATCTTCAAAGACGATGTTCGCGCCCTTACCGCCCAGTTCGAGTTGGACGCGCTTGAGGTTTCCCTGGGAGGCCTCGACGATCCGCTTACCTGTGGCCGTCGACCCCGTAAAGGCGATCTTGCCCACCCCAGGGTGTTCGGCCAGCCGTTGGCCAGCTGTATGACCATAACCAGGCACCACGTTGACAACGCCGTCAGGGAAGCCCACTTCTTTCATGAGCTCGGCAATGCGCAGCGTGGACAGCGGCGTGATCTCGGAAGGCTTGATCACAACGGTATTGCCGGCTGCAAGGGCTGGGCCCATCTTCCAGCTGGTGAACATGAGGGGGAAGTTCCAGGGCACGATCTGGCCAACGACCCCGATGGGTTTGCGTTGGACGTAGTTCAGGAACCCGGCTTCGACAGGAATCACTGAGCCTTCGATTTTGTCTGCAATGCCACCGAAGTAACGGAAGCATGCAGCGGTGCGCGGCACGTCCAGGTTACGCGAGTCACGGATAGGATGGCCGGTGTCACGCGACTCCAACTGAGCCAGTTCCTCGGCATTTGCCTCAATGGCGTCTGCCAGTTTGAGCAGCAGACGTCCACGCTCTGCACCGGAAAGCGCGGCCCACGCCGGAAACGCACGCTGCGCGGCAGCAACAGCTAGGTCGACATCTTCTGCTTCCGCAGCAGCAATCCGAGTGAGCAGCGAGCCGTCGGCAGGACTCATGACATCGATTTCACCGCCTCTAAGGGCAGGAACAAAACGTCCGTCGATAAAAAGTTGGTTTTGCATGGCTATGACTCTCCCTACGCCGCATGGTCTGCGACGTGGTTCAAAAAGTTCGGTGGAACGGAAAATCAGAAGTCGACGGGATACGGCTTGAGTTCGCCGCTCTCGTAACGCTGCGGCAGGTTTGGGGTCGCGTTCTCCCACACCAGCAACATCGAGCGCTTGGTGGAATACCCCTGGTGACGGATGTCGGCAGGCATGGCGGCGATGTCGCCGGCCCGCATGGTCAGTCGAGCGCGCGGGGTACCGTCGTCCTTGTCACCGACATCCCAGATAATTTCGTCCGACATCTGCAGGAACCACTCGACGCGGTCATTACCGTGGAAAACCGGAAGGATGTATTCCTCGGTGGTCGGACAGAACAAACTGGCCTTGCAGACTGAGCTGACCGATGGGTTCCAGGTGACGTCGGAACGCGACAGGTACTTGAACAGGTTGATGGCATGCAGTTCGCCTTCAAAGCCTGCGGCGACGTGAACCTCTGGCTCGTCCTGAACGACATCTTCAAACTGGCGGTTGACCGGCAGGTCGTTGCGCAGCGGTGAATCACCAGGCAGACCCGGCATACGCTTCGTGGCAATGCGGAAGCGCTCGATGGCCTCAATGTTGTCGCCATGCTTGCGCCCGAACGCGCTACCGGTCTCCTCCGGCGCGGCAAATGGATCGAAGCCTTCGTTTGTCCAATCGCGCAGGATCGCCTTGAAGGTCGCCATAATTTTCGGCGTTTCGAATTGCTCGATGTAGTCAACACCGGCATCACGCAGCACGCCGTTGAAGGTGCCGGCGTAAAGGTCGACCTTGCCGTAATGGTTGTGTGTACCGATTACAGAATCGAAGTTGACCCAGCCGTAGAAAAAGCCCCAGGCGACATCACGCATCAGCGCGCGCAGGAAGGCATCTGCTGGAATCAGGTGCGAACGGGTCTGGCCCTTGGCCGGCCACTCGACACGAGCAAAATACTCATCGCGGGAGATGGTGAAGGCACCTAGGCGGAAGGTTCGATAACCGGTGATGGCATCGGGTGCGCTGGCATCAACGTCTTCGAGCAGTGGAAGCGTGTGTTCGACAGTTTCAAGCATGGCCATGTTGCAGTCTCCTCAGTCGTTAAAAGTCGAATTACTTCAGGCAGATTTCTGCCCACTTCTCGACGGAGAGAGGGCCTTGAATGGTCTGCTGGAGGATCACGCCAGGGCGTGGACTTTCAAAACGGTAGGCGCATCCAGCTGGCAGCAAGGCCTGGTGGCCACGGCGCAGGATGACATAACCCATAGGGCGACCTTTGGGCTCATCACCTGCCAGTTGCGTGCCGTCAGAACCTTCGAACGGCTGATCGAGCTTGAGGAAGTCGATGCGCACATCGCCATCCATGCAGATCGCGAACTCATCGTGTGCGCAGGTGAACCAAGGTGAGCGACCTTCTGCCCGGAGCACCTCGATCACGTAGCCCAGGTTCAGGCCGACGATGACTTTCTCGTAGGGGGCCGATTTATCAGCGACCTCGAAGACGTTGGAAAACGCGTAGTGGCGGGCATCGCCCTTAACCAGTTCGATGGCACCCTTGCGATAGTTCGCCAGTGAACCAAAGACAGTGCGATAGGCAGCACTCATGTCGGATTACCTTTGTTGTTGTATTCGTGAGTTCAAGGTAAATCCCATGAGGATCACCAACAATCCCACATCCACCGACCTCAGTGTTCGCGAAATCCAAACAACCAAGGCACACGAAAACCAGCCCATCCTGAGCGACGCCATGTCCTAGCGAATCCAGCCTTTTTCCAGTAGGGGTTTGTCCCAAAAGGGTTCGTCAGCCATTCGTTCAAGCAGGAAGTCGATCAGCGTGCGCACCTTGAGCGCATTGCGCTGGGTTGCCGGGAACACCGCTGAGAAATTGAAGGACGCAAGTGGGTAGTCCGTTAGCAACGGCACCATCCGTTCACTGAGTAGGTCGGGACTGGCGACCAGCGTGGGCAGGCAGACCAACGCCTCTCCGGTGAGGGCATAGTCCCTGAGTAAGTGCACTGAATTGGATCGAATGTGGCCCGGAAGGCTCAACTCGATGACGCCCGAGCTGTGATGGAAGTGCCAGCGGTTGCGGGTCGGATACCCCTCATACAACGCGATACGGTGATTCAAAAGGTCTTCTGGCCGTTCTGGAACACCATGTAGCTTCAGGTAACCAGGCGTAGCAAGGAATAGTCTACGAACGCTGAACAGCTTGCGCTCGATGAGCGTCTCCGCTTGAGGCGGGAACATCTGGAAGGCGACATCAAACCCCTCCTCGATCGGGTCTACGACGCGGTCATTGACGATTACGTCGACTTCGATATCGGGATAGAGCGTCGTGAATTCCGCGAGCAAAGTGCCGAAATGGTTTATGGCAAATCCAGGCAGCATTTGCACCCGAAGCTTACCGACGGGCTTGGCGCGCTGGTCGCGCATCTGCTCGGTCAGGGCATTGAACCCAGCAACCATGTCAGCGCATTCGCGGTAATAATTTTCACCGATCTCGGATAATCGAACATGACGCGTACTGCGGTGAAACAGCGGAGCTTTGATGAATGCTTCCAACTGCTGAATACGGTGCGTCACCACGGAGCGGGTCACACCAAGCTGCTGCGCAGCACGGGCAAAATTGCGGGTCTCAGCGACACGAACAAATGCCTCAATGCTCAGTAGGCGATCCATTGGACACCTCCATGCTTTTATTTTTTTGAATGCAGCTACGCCAGCGAGGCCGTCTACGAGTCTAGCTGGCGTGGGAATAACTCGGGCCCGTTAAGGCCCAAGGGTTACTTCTTGACGGCTTCCAGCGAGACGGTGATGGTCACGTCATCGCCTACGTACGGCACATACTTGCTGGCACCGAAGTCGCTACGTTTGACGACCACTTCTGCGTCAGCACCGATAGCGTCTTTCTTGAGTAGCGGGTGTGGCATGGCGACGTAGTTGGTGATCTTCAGGGTGACCGGTTTGGTTACGCCCTTGATGGTCAACTGGCCGTCCAGCGCGACAGGCTTGTCGCCTTCGAAACGTACCTTGTCACCCTTGAAGGTGGCAGTTGGGTACTTGGCGGTATCCAGGAACTCTGGGCCCTGAATGTGGCCGTTGAACACGTCGAAGCCGGTGTCGACCGAGGTAGTGTCGATGGTGATATCAACCTTGGCAGTTTTTGCTGCCTTGTCGATGATCACGGTACCAGTAGTCTTGTTGAACTTGCTCAGCTGAGTCGACATGCCGAAGTGGCTGTACGAGAAACGCTCGAAGGTGTGCGAGTTGTCGATGACAAAGGTTTCCGGTGCGGCCATGGCTGCGGTGGCGGAAACCGAAGCGGCGCCAGCGATGAGCAAGGCTGCGGTCAGTTTGGTCAGGGATTTCACGGTGTAGTTCCTCGAATTCGGTTGAGGTGGATTGTTGGGTATCACTTGGCGGCCGCGGTGATGCGCACTTTGACCTTGATGTCATTGGCGACGACGTCAAACGATGACCACTCGCCTTCCCCAATCGCGTAATCGCCGCGTTTGAGGACAAAGGTGCCTTCAAAGACACCGGTGCTGCCTTGCTCGGTGAAAGTGGCCTGAGCGACGATGTCTTTGCTAACACCCTTGATGCTCAGCTTGCCGGCGACTTCATAGTTGTTTCCGCCCTTGGGCGTCAGGCCAGTCAGTTCAAAATGGCCTTTGGGGAACGACGCGGTGTTGAACCAGGTCTTGCCGACCACTTCATCGTCGTTCTCAGGCGAACCGGTATCTACGCTGGCCAGGTCGACATCCAAATTCGCCTTCGCGTTTTCCGGTTTGGCAGGATCAAAACTGACCTCGCCATCGACCTTCTTGAAGTGACCATCCATCGAGACGCCCATCTGCTCGTAGGCGAATTCAATGCTGCTCTTATCAGGCTGGAACTGGTTGAATTCAGCAGCCCATACGGAGGCGGTGCCTGCACTCAGAAGTGCAAAGGCAAGTGCAAGCGTTTTCATAATAATTCTCTCAGTGGTGAATGAACCGGGGCAGCATCCGCTTTAGAATGTCGTCACGATCAATGAAGTGATGTTTCAGTGCCGCAAAAATATGAACTGCCAGCAGAGCAATAAGTGAAATGTTCAACCACAAGTGCAGCATTAACAGTTGGTCACCCAGCACTTTATCTCGGCTCACCAGATCAGGAAGTGGAAGTACTCCGAACCACACGGTTTGAAATCCCTTGGCCGAGCTCATCGCCCATCCCGACAGCGGTATCGCAAACATCAGCGCGTACAGCGCCAGGTGTCCGAGGTGAGCAGCTGCCCGCTGGGCTGCAGTCATCGCCGAAGGCAATGCCGGAGCCTTATGGCTCAAGCGCCACAAGATGCGAATCAGAGCCAACACAAAGACACTGACACCTGCCCATTTATGCCACGAGTACAACTTTAACTTCGAAGGCGAAATTGGCAGGTTATGCATGTAAAAGCCAAGACCGATCAAACCGAATATCATTATAGCAATAGTCCAATGCAGGGCTTTAGCGGTTTTCGTGTAGTGAGTGTTCACGGTATAGGCTCTCTTTGCAGCTGGACTTTACAGCTGTCGATTTAGGAGCCACTCTACCGCCAATCATTGGTGCTAAAAAGTAGACAATGTAGAAATGTCTGTTCACCCTGGAGTAAACAATGAACCGCATTGAAGCCATGAATGTCTTTACCCGAGTAGCCGAGCTCGGAAGCTTTTCCGCTGCGGCTTCGCAGCTCGGCATTGCGCGTTCCATGGTCACTCGCCAGGTCGCCAACCTTGAGAAATTCCTCGGCGCCAAGCTCCTGGTGCGCACGACGCGGCACGTCTCGCTGACCTCTGCGGGACAGGCTTACCTGGAGAAATGTCGGGAGATTCTGTCTTTACTGGAAGAGGCAGAATCTGGGGTCATGGAAGAGCGCCACACCCCTAGTGGACGTCTGCGCATCAGCTTGCCGCTGAGCTTTGGTTTGAGCACATTGGTACCGCTGCTGATGGATTTTCGAGGTGAATACCCAGACATCCGCCTCGCCTTGGACTTTAGCGATCGCACGGTCAACCTGGCAGAAGAAGGCATCGACCTCTCCATCCGGATCACGAGTTACCTCGACCCTATTCTGATCGTGCGCAAGCTCGGAGAGGCACGCCTGCTGACCGTTGCATCACCGTCTTACCTGCTTGAGCACGGCACTCCGGATCACCCGGTCGACCTGAGCCGCCATGCGTGCCTTGGTTATTCCCCACAAGTGAATAATCGCCCATGGGCGTATGCCGTGGATGGCAAGCCTGAACTGTTCTACCCCACCTTCGTCATGCAGGCGAACAATGGCGATGCCATGGCGCAGGCAGCGGTGAAAGGCTTGGGCATCACCCTACTCCCGGACTTCATCGTCGCGCCACACATCGTGAACGAGGAGCTCAAGATCATACTTCAGGCCTTCGAGCCCTCGCCTCTTGGGGTTTATGCCGTGCTGCCCAGCAACCGCTACGTGCCACTGCGCGTGCGGGTGCTGTTGGAGTACTTGTCAGAAAAGATAGGCAAAATAACCCCTGTGCTGGATCACTGATCCACTACTTACATGCATGCGCACTGTCTCGCAAAAAGTGCGCATGCCTTTCGAGCTTACTCAACTTTTTGAGTGCTGGCTGGGGCTGGGCGCCATAAAACTTATTGTCCCACTAAATGATTCAAGGTTTGCAACAAACAGCCTGCCGCCTCTGAACCTCTAGGGCACTGCATGCCAAGTGGCAGTTTGCCAGATGAGATAGTATCAGCGCTCAATCTATGGAGCCAAGGTCACAGAAATGATTACTAGCGGCTATCTAATCGGTCAAATCATCGACGAATTCTCCGCCCTTGGAGAGCAGGCAAAGCTGAGGAACAGGCTCGGATTTTCAGATATTTCGGTGTTCAGCGAAAATTTCTTCCGCGACATCCTGAACATTATTGAAGGCTATAAATTAGTCAACACCAACGAAGACCGCGCCAATGAACCTGGGTTGAACCTATCCCGACGCGAGATCTGAAATAGAGTTGCTCGTTACCGAAAATCTTGTGCAGATTAACACAGACCCGGTAGATTATGATGATCATGGGCTGACTCCACCTGAAGTTGATCTGTGCATGTGCGTGGGGCATAAGGGAATACAGTTATCGTTCTATGAATTTGTAACAGAGAACAATTTATCTTTTAAGCATGTATTTGTAGAATTGGATTTTTCTCAGTTCAAGATCAAAGGCGGCGCACAACACAAGCGCCGCCGCACCTCATGAACGAATAGGTGTGGCCTGGTAGGCCGCCAGCTTCCAATGCCCTTCCAATTTCACCCAGACGGCAAGGCTCTTATTACGCAGTGAGCGCTGCTCTCCGTTGATGATCATCTCAGCGTTCATTTCGCCGATGACGAGCACGGACTCGCCATACACGCGAATCTCATCGATCGGGTGGTCGATGGACTGGTAAACGTAATAGCCACTGCGACATTTCTTCAGGTAGCTCTCCAGTGAGTCGACTGTGCCGCTCGAATGCACGTAGGCGATTTCTGGATGCGCCAGTGACGCGAACTGATCAAAGTCGCCATCAATGACCGCCTGGAACCTCTGGTTCTCCAGGCTGCGGATGAGCTGCTCGCAGGATTGTTCTTTGCCTTGCATGATGCCGTACCTCTAGCGTGGGGCTATTACTGGGTGTCGCGTGCCGGGAGCATGCCCACCAGCACTTCGTCCTTCTCGATAAAATGGTGTTTCAGCGCGACTAGCATATGGCCGCCTACCAGTGCACCACATAGCCAGGCCACGTAGGTATGAATCACCTTGGCCAAGTCGTACAGGCTTTGGTCTGGATCAACCAGCGGTGGCAGCACGAACAGCCCAGCGACCAGAATCGGTTTGTCAGCAACCGAACTCCAGTACCAACCCGAAACAGGAAGCGCCAGCAGTGCCACGGAGTACAGCAAAAGGTGACCCACGAAGGCACCGCTCTTCATCAACGGACTCATGGTATCCGGCAGTGCCGGCGCCGCATGGGTCAGGCGCCAGGCGATTCGGGCAACAACGAGGAAAAGCAACGTGCTTGCCATCGCCTTGTGCAAGAAGGTCAGTTCATGGTGAGCGTTGAGTTCGTCACGCCAATGCGTGGCCAGGATGCCAATGGCCCAGACGGCAATCCAGATCAACGCCATACCCCAATGCAACCACTTTGCTGTCGCGGTGTAGCTTCCCGCCTTGGCCATCAAATACTCCCAGTTCGAATGTTTTGGATGGCCAATTATCGACTTGGCTAGCCATCAAAAAAATGGCGAATTTTTACTAAAACCAATAGATTAAATCGAACTATTCGCTTGCTATCGATGTTAAATGTCTAGACAAGCAGCTTATTTATCTATTTATCTGATCTATTTGCGGTGTTTTTTGGTTAAATTTACGAATGCCAATCAGGGTACAGTCGGCAGTCTTCTGGTATCGCAGCCCAGGGACGCTTCAGCCTTCGGGCTGCATAGCTGCGCCTTGAATGAGACCAGTCGCGATGCTCAATCAACTCATCAACACCCCCTGTGTCGGACGGTGCTCCACTGTTTTCGGTGATCGTGTATGCCGAGGCTGCCACCGCTTTCAGCAGGAGGTCATTGATTGGAATGGCTAAGCGCTGCGACGTTGCCTGTCCCTCCAGTGCAAGCAAGTCGCTGTCGGTACTCAGGTGCGCGTCATCCACTAACAATAGGGTTCCATTGCCTTCAAGCGTGGGAAGGGTTGCCGGGAGTACCTCGTCGCCACGCACGGCATAAATCCTCCACCCCCGCGCTGCAAAGACATGCGCTGTCTGGAACGCACAAACCGACTTTCCTGTTCCAGGTTCACCCACCAACCGCGCTGAGTACGCCATCTCCAGTTGCCGGAGTAGGAATTCAGCTTCGGCCAGGCGCGGGCAGGCCAGTGCGTCTGCCGGGCCGAGTGGCCTCCCTAAAAGAGCAGGGCCTATGTCACGGCTCTTGTCGAAGATCACTTCGCGCCAGGAGGGAGTACTCGATCGCTGAATGTCCAGGGATTGAGACCCTGGAGCCGAGAATGCCCGGTTTGCAATGACCTGAACGGTTCGCGCCAGCGTCGCAGCGTCCACTCCGAGTTCCGGATAAAACGCGTCAGCGACGGTCGGATGGCTAAACATTAGGGACTCAATGTCACTCCACCCCATAACCTGCACGGTGAATCTTCCTTGACGCTCTCTGTCGACGGAAATCTCACGCGCAATTTGCTGCAGCTCTCCGTCTGCAGGCGCAGTAGTCGCCAATACCCAATGTTCGAGCGTTGGGCTGAATTTATCCGCCTTGCTAATCTCGGCGAGCAGTTCAGATTTAGTCACTATCGCACCCAGCGAGTCATCCTTCCCTTTGCACTGGACACCCTGAAAGCGAGAACGGCTGCCATCTACAGCTCCCCATACATCAACGCCGTGTTGAGGTTGTCCTGCTCGACCGTTCTTTTGGGCGAAGCTGTCTTTCCAGGCCTCCTTGAACAAGGCAAGGCATAACTCTTCAAATTCCTGCCAATGCTTGGGCCTAGGGATCTGCTTGTTTCTTAAATCCATTTAGGGACGTCGGCTCGCTCTAATCGGTCTACGGTGTGGACTCCGCTAATCATAGATGTGTTGGCCAGGCGAATACCATTGCGAATTGGCATCGTAAGCCAACTCTCTCTTTTGCGGACTAGAGCCATGGAAGGGTGCTAACCACGCCTGGTTTAAGTCAACGCCCCTTGACTCGGTAGCTCAGCTGAGCGCGGGTCATGCCGAGCATCTGAGCTGCGAGGGTATAGTTACCATTGCTACGCTCCATAGCAGTCGCAACCAGGAGATCCTCTATCTCCTCAAGAGTGGTGCCGAGGGTCGCTTGATCGCCACGCAGAAACGCGCGCAAGCGTGAAATCGGACGTTGCTGCACCGCGCTCAATTCTGGCTCAGCGATTTCTTTTCTGGAGGGCAGTGGCGCAACTGACGGTGAGTGCTGCATCTGAAGATGGCCATTGGCGTTAAGGCCAATGGCTTCATTGATGGGGTTGTGTCCGCCTTGAGTGAGATGATGAATGTCCATCAGTTCTTGGTCTTCGGCGCTTATCACACCACGCTCGATCAGGTTCTGCAGTTCACGTATGTTCCCTGGAAACGGATAAGCGAGCAGCGCATTGACCAACCGGGAGGTAAAGCCTGCGACCGAACGCTCATGTCGAGAGCAAAACTTTCGTAGGAAATGATTCATCAATAGGGGGATATCTTCACGCCGCTCCCGTAGGGGTGGGAGATGTATTGGGTATACGTTGAGCCGATAGTAAAGATCTTCACGAAAACGCCCCGCCTTAACCTCCTCAAGCAAATTAAGATTTGTCGCAGCAACAACCCGCACATCAACGGCAATGGCTTTACTCCCGCCCACCCGCTCAATTTCTCGCTCTTGCAAAACTCGCAGTAATTTGCCCTGAGCTGACAAACTGAGGGTGGCAATTTCGTCGAGAAAAAGTGTTCCACCATCAGCCCTCTCAAAACGGCCACTTCGGGAGCGGTCTGCCCCGGTAAAGGCACCTTTTTCCACCCCGAAAAGCTCAGACTCGACTAGATTTTCCGGTAATGTCGCACAGTTAAGTGCGACGAACGATTTGTTGCTCCGAGGGCCGATGGTATAGAGCATATGGGCGAACAGCTCTTTGCCCACACCAGACTCGCCAGTGAAGAGTACGGTAGCTTGGGTGGAGGCAACTCTTCGCAACATATGGCAAGCCGCCGTGAACGCTGACGACACACCAATCATTTGCTTGTCAGAACGCCCCTCCTCTGTCTCTGCCGGCTCACTAATACCGCCTCCGTGATAGGCACTTCGACTGAGGAAGTCTTCAGCGTTGAAGTGATTGAGGTCACCCTGTACATCTGGCCACTGTTCAGCAGGCTTCCCGATGATACGGCATTGACTCTGGCCGGTAGAGCGGCACTCCACCTCTCGATAGATGATTAGTCGCCCCAGAAGCGAGGAGGCATAACCGCTAGCATAGCCAATCTGCATCCAACAGGCGGACTCACTGCCTATACCGTGCGCAGCAATATGGCTGTCATCCTCGATGGAGTTATGCCAAATGAACTCTGCATAGAAATGCCCATGTGCATTGTCAAATTCGAACCGAATGACCTCATTTTTAACTAGCCCCTCCAGCGCATGAAGGCGTGGGCCGGCAGAGAAAAGAGCAGCATGATCGCCATTCGGCCAACGTTCACTCACTAGCCGAGCATCACGAGCCCCAGCCATCCATCCAAGTCGCGTGAAAAGTCCTCGGGTTTTGTCGAGCCCAATAGTTTCAATAAGCTCACTTCGCAGCGCTCCCAGGGAAGAGCCATGCATGAGCATCACCCGTTGACCGCAGATCCAGATGCTTCCGTCATCCGGCGAAAACGCGACGGTTTCAGCAAGCTGCTCAAGGGTCGGTGTACGACCAAGTGTCAGATGATGTTGGGGGTCAGTCAGAAGGTCGGGGACATCGTGCGGGGCAGAAGAAGGAGAAGCTTGGGTGTGATTCTTAATTGTAGTCATTGAATACTTCCTGATGGCTGCCACGCCCCAAAGGCGTGGCAGTCACTGGATTGGTGTAGGTTCAATATATCCTATTCGCGCTGATTCCTGAGGACGTGGGTAGAGGTTTCAGTCGGTTGTCGGACAAAGAATCACACCGTAGCCATTATTGCGCTGCTCACAGACCGTGGCTGCTGGCCAGGATGTGGGAATGCATACCACCGTCAACTGCCAGGTTCGTGCCGCGCATCCAGACCGATCCTTCACTGAGCAGGAATGCCACGACGGGAGCGATATCTGCAGCCGTGCCGGGACGATCCATGGTTTTCATGTCTTCTTCAGCGCGAGCACCAAGCGTTTCCAGGAAATCTTTCAAGATAGGGGTGTTTACTGGCCCTGGACTTACTGTGTTCATGCGGATGCCACGGTCTCGCCACGTCCATCGATTCTGCAGCGTCCAAGCGATCAATGCTTCTTTGGAGAAAAAGTAACTGCGTGCTCCGACAATGTCGTGGGCCTTACAGAATTCTTCCGTCACCGCAAAGCTCAGACCATCTGCAGCCTTGATTACACTCACTGCACCTGGCCACCCTGCCCCGGCCAATGACGCCAGATTGACGATCGACGCATTATCGTTGAGCTTGGAAATCAGACCCAGGGTTAAGTGTTTGAGCCCAAGCAGATTCACCTTGATTACGAGCTCGGCAGGTTGCGTGGGCGCAAGCCCAGCAATATTTGCAAGGCCATCGATCCCGTCAGGAAGTGCCTCTAAGAGCGCATCGATCGAAGATGGAGAAGAAAGGTCGGTTTTAATGAATGAGTCGACTTCAACACTAGGCTGGTGCAGGTCAACGCCGATGACAAAGGCTCCGTGTTGACGGGCAACGCGCGCGGTTTCTTCGCCGATACCCGATGCGACACCTGTGATGACGATAATTTTGTTCTTCAACATGAGTCTATCTCCGAAAAGAGCTTTAGAAAGGGTAGCGACGAGCGCCGTGCTGCACGCTGATCCAGTGATCGGTTGTGAACTCTTCGATTGCCCAGTCACCGTTGAAGCGCCCTAAGCCAGAGTTCTTCTCTCCGCCGAATGGGGCGTGAGCTTCATCGTTCACTGGTATGTCGTTCACATGGGTCATTCCCGCATTGATTTGGCGAGCAAAGCGTGCGCCGCGCTCTAGATCGGCGGTGAAGACAGAGCTGGATAGGCCATATTCGCTGTCGTTGGCCAGCTCAAGCGCATGAGCCTCATTTCGTGCACGCTGGATACCAACCAGGGGGCCGAAAATTTCTTCTCTGGAAATCTCCATTTCGCTTGTTACATCAGTGAATACATGCGGCGGTAGCACCTGACCCACAGCCTGACCTCCGCCAACCACCAGTCGAGCACCCTCTTCCTTGGCGATCTCGATTTTCCTCAGCAATCCCTGCAGCTGCCGAGCGTTAATAACCGGCCCAACCACCGTGTCTGGCTCTTGTGGATTGCCGAACTTGAGAGCACTGACTCTCTCTACGAATCGCTCAACGAAAGCGTCATGGATGCCCTCTTCGACAATAATCCGATTTATGGCCATACATATTTGGCCCTGGTGCAAAAATTTACCCATCACAGCTGCGTTAACAGCTAATTCAAGATCTGCATCGTCAAGCACTACTAAGGGACTGTTTCCACCCAGCTCCAGGGCCACATGCTTAAGATGCTTGCCGGCTGTCGCAATCCGACCTATGTTCTGTCCAACAGGGGTCGACCCTGTGAACGAGATGAATTTAGGTACCTTATGGGCGACGAACGCATCACCGATTTTCGATCCTGCCCCCACGACGACGCTTAGGACGCCAGCCGGCAACCCCGCCTCCTCATAGATCCGTGCCAGCAGCAAGCCACCAGTAACAGGAGTGGCGCTAGCGGGCTTGATCACAACGGCATTACCCAATGCGATGGCCGGCGCAACTGATCGCTGGCTTAGATGCAGCGGAAAATTCCAAGGGCTGATAACACCCACCACCCCAAGAGGCTCGCGGTATACCCGATTTTCTTTGCCAGGAATATTCGAAGGCAAGATTCGTCCGTGTACACGCGCAGGGAACGAGGCCGACTCTAAGGTGATATTGCGCGCAGCGCCCCATTCGATTTGGGCTTTAATACGAGTGCTGCCCGACTCTCGAATGATCCAGTCAATGATTTCTTCGCGACGCTTGTCAAAAACCTGAACAACTCTGTGCATCAAGGCCGCACGCTCTCCAGGCCCTACCTGAGCCCAAGCTTTCTGAGCTTGAGCTGCGGCAGAGTATGCTTCGTCTAGATCACGATCATCAGCCATTACCATCTGAGTAAGAGAAGCACCATCGAATGGATCACTCACTTGCAGAACGTTGCTGTCTTGGCCATCTCGCCAGATTCCTGCAACGAACTGCTTGGTGAAAGGAGGATAATTGTTCTCGGCAAGTTCAGTCATTGATTACCTCTTATTGGTATTGTGTGGACGTGTACAACGCTACTCGTCCTTTGCTGCAAGGGTCTCAAGGTACTTACAAATCACGTGCCAGAAATCTCGGTCAGGCTCTATTCGCCCGCTGTCAAAGGCCCCGCCGCGGGCAAGGCGCATGAAATGGCTGTATTTGGCGGAAACCGAAGTGATCAATGTAAGAATTTCGTTAACAAAATTCTCAAACCGACTGGCTTCCAACAGCTAACCATCAATGCGCATTCTCTTAGTTGATGTCAGCGGGAAGTCACGCAGCCGAACCCCACCTCTGCAGCTTGTCTCATCAGACCCTCATCGCTGGGCTAATTGTACAATCCGAGGTCTATGGCCTATCCCTGAGGCAACCGACATGAAACTGGAGCCTATAATTTGTTTCTAGAGCTACAGGCGGCATGCTGCGCCACGCGAAATAGCCAAACGGTTCGAGATACTAACGAATACCACCCGAAATTAGATGCACAGCGAAGAATTTAAAGTCCGGCACAGTTGTGTCGACACTGCTTTTAATGAGAGGCGCACTATCCGTCAAGCTGCTTGCAAGCTTCTCCGGAATATTAGCATCAACAAACTCAGCTCTTCATGGCATAGTATTATGGCTGGATGATCTCACGCTGGAGTACAAACAGTTACCACTTTATGCGCAGGATGCAAAGCTTGTATTTCAAATATCAAAATAAATACTTGCTCGGCAAGCCCCCAACCAAAACCCACAGAATCCCAAGGGATTACCGTTAGTAACATTCGTTACCCCTAAGGCCACAAGCATGTATCGACTGAATTATTCAGTAACCGAATTCAATCTTTATTTGATCCAGCCTCCTAGAATATTTGATCCATTAGGTCATTAAGGGTGCATTCATTAATGGCTTAATTTTTGCGTGACGTCCGCAAGGTAACCAGCAGGAGCGAGCTATGACCCAGCAGAGGGTGATTTCAACCGTCGACCTTCCGCCTAATGAACGCGTTGAATTCTGGCACGATTCAGTACGCCGGCATTTTGCGACGTTAGACATTGGGGTGCACCAAGATGAGATCTTGAAAGGCTTTCGCTCTACGATGGTGCACGCCTCGCTTGGACCGCTTGACCTTATCAAATTAGATGCTTGCAAACACGGCGTGAAACGCGACTACAGAAAAATTATAGCCGACAGCAATCGTAAAGATTACTTCATCTTTAGCCTTCAACAGTGCGGAGTAGGCATGGTTGAGCAGGAGGGTCGGAAGACCGTCATCCAGCCAGGAGAGGCCGTCATACTTGATACCTCACGACCCTACTCATTTGATCATAATAGCGACTTCACTAAGTGTGTAGTTCGTATTCCTGCACACCTTATGAAGAAGCATTTTTCACGCCCAGATAGGCTCTGCGCAGTGAAAATACCTCATAACACAGTTAGCTTACGCCTGCTCTCCACCTACCTTCGCGGCCTCGCCGATGACTACAACGCGCTGCCAGCAACCGCCACGGATAGTTTTTCTAATGCGCTGCTTGAGATGTTAAGCGGAACATTGCGTGAACTCCCAGAATGCAAGATGGCGAATGATTCGACACTGAAAAATTATCACTTAGAAGAGATAAAAAGAACAATAGCTAACGAGCTTGCCAACCCTAACCTCGGCGCAGAGTTTTTGGCCGAACGTATGGGCCTCTCGATTAGCAGCATTTACAGAGTTTTCGCATCCGAATCAACCTCGCTCATTCAACATATATGGAACTCTCGGCTACAGCAGTGCAACAACGAATTACTTAGCGAAACGTACGCGAAGCTTTCGATAACCGAAATAGCATTCAAATGGGGATTCAATAGCAGTGCACACTTCAGTCGGGCGTTCAAGTCGCTCTATGGAGTAACGCCCAGCGCTCGCCGTAAGCATCATGAGCATTAGACCATTTTTAGACCCGCTTCAGGTCTCACGGACTGACTCAAGAGCGCTTCAAGGCTTCTCTCCCCCTCCTCTACGCAATCATCGCCAACGCCATCTCACTCAGTACGAGGAGAGGTCTGTAGACCGGTAAGCCTTCAGCCACCTCGCGTGGTTCAAGCGACAGCACATGCCTTCGGCTCATATTCCATCACCTAGGAGGTGACTGTGTGATGGCCGTCGCGAATCCTGCAGGCTCCCATCGTGAAGCGGCAATGCACCGTTTCGGCCCAACCTCCTCGTTTTCTCAATCAAAAATAGCAAGAAAACCAAGCAAATCTGGCCTAGACCACGCTCGCACAATAGCGCCTCAACACGTTCGGTTAGCAGCGCTGCGGAGCTAGAATAATGGCAATAAGAAAATTGGTAGCGGGCTCGGTGGGAGCGCTTTGTCTGCTCGGGGGAGCAAGTTCGTCGTTGGCCGCTGGGGCTTTCGACGCTAATTCACCGTACATGTTGGGTGACCTGGGGGGGATGCGGGATGAGCTGGCGGAGCACGGTGTATCGCTTCATCTGTCCTATCTGAACGAGGCTGCTCGCAACCTCCACGGTGGGTATGATGATCATCGTAAATCCGTGTATTCGGATCAAACCACACTGATGCTGGGATACGATCTTAACAAAGACTGGGGAGTTGACGGCAAGTGGAGCTTAGCCATCACGAACCGGAACAACGGTGAGCTACTTTCAACTGAACGCCTTTACGACCCCAGAGGGCCAGTCACCAACCTGTCCCAAGAGGTGTGGGGTGGCGGTTCCTACACCCGTATCACTCACCTCACTTACCAGCAGAACTTCCTCGACAACCAGTTTTCAATTCGGGCTGGCCGGATGTCCCCCACAGAGGAGTTTTTCCCTGCTAGCCCTTACGTCTGTGATTTCCAATCCCTTACCAACTGCGGCACGGTACCAGGCATCAACTCGATCTGGTACGGCTGGCCAGTGGCGTCTTGGGGTGCTGCCGGCACTTGGCGCATTACTCCTCATGTGTATGTCAAGCTTGGCCTCTATCAGCAAAGCCCCAAAAACAATGACCACTCACGGGTAACGTCCTTCAAGACTGAAGGTGGCGAGGGTGAAATCGTGCCAGTGCTGGTCGGCTGGACTCCTCGCTGGGGCGATAAGCAATATAAGGGCAATTACTTTGCGGGCGTGTTTTACAGCAACGTACACACCGACGATGTTTACGAAGGGAAAAACGGCGGTGCCCAGGCCCTTGACCCTTCCGCAGGTTACTTGAAACGAAACAGCCGCAAAGCGGCCTGGTTCTACCTGGGCCAGCAAGTAACCGGCCCGGGAGGAGATAGTGCTGAAGGTCTAAATGTCTACTTCAACGGTGAGATCAATGACAGTGAAACTTCAATAACTCACTACGTGGTCGGAGCAGGCTTGTATTACAAGGCGCCGTTCAGCTCCCGTTCTAACGATGTCGTTGGCTTCGGCTCAGTCTTTTCCAAAACCAATGATCGCTGGGACAAAAATCGCCAGTTGAGTAATGAAATCAACGGTTTCAACGATCTTGACGCCGCATTCGCGCCTTCGGTCAGCCATGAGGTTACCACCGAGCTGTACTACCGGTTCCAGGCAACATCTTGGCTCTATTTGCAGCCAAATATCCAGCATTACAAAAATCCAGGCTCTGTCTCATCCGTTGATGACGCTTGGGTAGCGGGATTCAGAACAGGTATCACATTCTAAGCAACAGCTTGCTTTGATTACTTGGCCCCGTGACTTCCTGCAGTGATCTATGCACCATGGTTTTGGAGTTACCCCATGTTAAACAGTAAATGTCTTCGTGCAGCTATAACACTCGCCACCCTGACCTGTGGTGCCGCAGCCTTGGCGGACTCCTCCCGCCCATGGCTAAACCCGCAACTAGGCGCCGATGAGCGCGCACAATTGCTGGTCAACGCCTCGTCCAAAGACGAGCAGTTAGCTCGCGTGCGAAGCGAAATGGCTATGCCAATCCTCGGTTTCACGGTGCCTGACGGTGCCTTAGGGTCGGCGGCTTTTGTTCCCGCGGATAAAAAATATGGCATTCCGGCGCTGCAAGTTACCGATGCCAGCCTGGGTGTGGCGAATCCCGGAAACGTAAGGCCCGGGGACGGTGGCACGCCGCTTCCGTCAGGCTTGTCGCTGGCTGCCAGCTGGAGCCCAAAGGTCGCCTACGACACAGGCGCCATGATCGGAAATGAAGCCTGGCGCAAGGGCTTCAACATCCTTCTCGCCGGCGGTATTAACCTTGCTCGCGACCCGAGAAATGGCCGAAATTTCGAGTACTTCGGTGAAGATCCTCTGCTCGCAGGGGTCACCGCGGGTGAAAGTATTCGCGGCATTCAAAGCCAGCATGTGCTCTCCACCATCAAGCATTTCGCCATGAACAACCAGGAAACCTCTCGATATGGGCTGAGCGCCAATATCAGTGAAAGGGCCATGCGTGAAAGCGACCTCCTCGCTTTTCAGATCGCTATCGAGAGGGGCCAGCCTGGTGCAGTAATGTGCGGTTACAATCGGATCAACGGGGTTTATGCCTGTGAGCACCCAGACCTCCTTCAGCGCATCCTGAAAGACCGCTGGAAGTATCGGGGTTTCGTGATGTCGGACTGGGGGGCAGTTCACAGCGTTGAGGCTGCTCTCAAAGGTCTGGACATCGAGATGGGAACCCAGCTTGATAGGATGCTTTATGGCGACATCCCATTCGATAAGCCTCTGGCAGCCAAAGTCCAGAGCGAGAAGCAGTACCAGGAACGACTGGCAGACATGAACCAGCGCATTCTGCGCTCCATTTTCGCAGCCGGCCTTGTCGATCATCCTCCGATCAAAGGTGACGTTGACTATGGTGTGAGCCGAGAAGTAGCTCGAATTGCGGCACAAGAAGGCAGCGTGCTCCTGCGTAACGAGAAGCAAGCGCTGCCTATCCCTAAATCGACCAAACGTATTCTGGTAGTCGGTGGGAACGCCGACGTCGGCGTCTTGTCAGGAGCAGGGTCGGCACAGGTGGTGGAGCCTGGCGGGCCAGCACTGTCCATTCGCACCGGGGGCGAAGGTATTTTCGCAAGCCTTCGCGATCAGGTCTGGCACCGCTCCTCCCCATTGTTAGAGCTCAAAAAAGCACTGCCAGGCACGACGATAACGTTTAACGATGGTCGCTCCCCGGGCGAAGCCGCAGCACTTGCGAAGAACGCCGATGTGGTTATCGTCTTTGCAACTCAATGGATGATGGAAACGTACGATACCTATGACCTAAATCTGCCCCAGGGCCAAGATGCAGTCATTGATGCGGTCGCTAGCGCAAACCCTAATACTGTAGTCGTCCTGGAAACCGGCGGCCCAGTGGCAATGCCTTGGCTTAAGAAGTCAGCTGCCGTGCTGCAAGCCTGGTACCCTGGCGCCGAGGGCGGTCGTGCCATTGCGGATCTGCTGACAGGCGTCGTCAGCCCTTCCGGTCGCTTGCCGGTCACATTCCCAGAAAGCCTCGCTCAATTGCCACGCCCTGAGGTTCCGGGTTTCGGCGGAAATGACCATGCCAAAATTGATGTTGATTACAATATTGAAGGCGCAGACGTTGGATACCGCTGGTTTGCGCGAAAGGATGCGAAGCCGTTGTTCCCGTTCGGATACGGGCTTACCTACAGCACCTTCAGCTATGGTGACCTGAAGGTTGAATCCACTCAGCCACTCAAGCTCAGCGCAACTGTAACCAATACCGGCAAGATCTCCGCGAAAGATGTCCCTCAGATCTATCTGAGCGCGGTACCTGGACGTGCGGAACAGCGCCTTTTGTCGTGGGATAAGCTCTCTCTTAAGCCTGGCGAATCGCAACGCGTAACGTTCACCGTGGATGATCGCCTGCTGGCAGATTTCGATGCAGGCAAACAGCAGTGGGTGATTGCTGAAGGTACCTACAGCGTTGCGCTTGGACATTCCGCTAGTGATTTGGTAGCTAATGTGAACGTCGACCTAGCCGGCTCGAGCTTCGCAGACAAAGAAGTCAGCACTCGCTGATCTTGATGTACTGGCTGCATCTGAGTCGCATCGCGATCAGTGCAGCCTAGCTCTGAACATCCCACTTAGGCTAGCGTTCGCTTATTTGCTTCGCTAGCCATTTTTTGAATTGCTCCACCAACTCAGCCTCAACCAATGGTGACAAATACTCAACAATTCAATACATGTTCACCCTTTCTCAGCAGCACTCTCAAATTTGGGTCGGGTTGGGCCAGCTACCCGCCAATAAAAAGAGCAACACAAATGAGGACATGAATTGGACAGGTGGTTTCGGGGGGGCATACGCTATCTCTCCTTCCGATGCTTCTCCCGAAGAAGCTCCCGCCTCCGGTGACCTTAAGGCTGCCGAATACTTGGGCCAGCGTGTTGCAAGCTTGAGTTTGCGCCTGGCTAGATAAGGATCATTGAGGGGGAGCCGGCCTCTATTGCGCTCCCCTTTTCACTCTCCGAACGCTATGCCCGTTTCACTTGCTCCTCGGCTTCGCGCCTTAACCACGACAGGTATGCCCTCGCCCGTCTATGCCCCAGTGAATCTCCATCGATTGCCTGCAAACTTGAATCGATCGCGATGGTGTTCCCACGGGCTACCTCGATAAGAATGGGACGGATTATTTCGCCTGCGTGATCTTTCAACAAGGCTTGGCGAACCTCGATGATGGCCAGCCCTCTCATCTGAGCCGCCAGTGTTGTATCGAGAAACTTCCGCTGCATTTCGGGCGAGCTCGCTGCCAGGGCACTTGCGTGCTGCAGCATGTCTCTTGTCCGGCTTTCCAGCCGGTGACGAATGATGGCGAGTCGCGCTGGATGTGTCGTGGTAGGAGAAATTCCCACCGGGCACTGCCCCTTTATTTCTCAGCCCGGCTTGGTAGCTTCTCTTATCAATCGTGAGGCAGTCAGTTGCTAACCCCGAATCTCTGAAGCCCTTTGCACGCTAGATTGCTGAATTAGCACGGATCTTACAGCGCAGCCGGTAGCATGCTTGGCATCGGCTGCTTTGTAAGAGCCCTTAGTATTTGCTTTCGATGAGCTTGACCAGGTTTGTAACCGTTCTCAGAACCGGCGTGTCTACCCCGAACTGACGTCCGCGGTCGGCAGCCGCACCATTGATGAAGTCGATTTCCGTGGGGCGACGCGCTTCAATATCCTGGAGCATTGACGGTTTGTGGGAGGCATGATTCTTGAAGGCGTACTCAACTGATGCTGCTACTCGGTCACGCTGAGCATCAACTCCGCTGGCTTTCGCCACAGCTACAGTTTCCTCGATAATTTCCGACGCAACCGCCCTTCCATGCTCCGAGCCCCCAACCTCTCCCACTGTCAGACCGCTCACAGCGCACAGGGCATTGAGCGCGCCATTAAAGGCGAGCTTCTCCCAGATCGCTACTTTCACGTCGGAATCAGCACGGCACGGCAAACCGGCATCACTCAAGGCAGCTGCAATGCGATGCACTCCTGGCTCATCCTTGCCGCTTGCACTCCAAATAGAAATATGACCGGATCCCTGTGTGCGCACAACGCCGGGCTTGACCAAGTCTGCAGGAAAATTGGTCATACCCACCATAATTTGCTCACGCTTCACAACTGCTGCGATCCGTTCATCGTTGCCCAAACCATTTTGAGCAGACAATACCCATGATTCAGGGCCGATCAGATGTGCTGCCGACTGTATGGCTGCGGCGGTGTGAAATCCCTTTGTGAAAACGATGAGCAAATCATAAAGACCGTCAAAATCTTGAGCGCGGCCAACCGGTAATCTTAACGCATTGGATTCGTGGCCGTAGTGCAAGACTAGTCCTTGCTGTCGGATGGCGTCGATAGTTGCCTGAGATTCATCTATCAGTGTGACATCCTGGCCACTCATCGCTAAGCGTGCACCGAATAGGCCACCCATAGCCCCGGTTCCAATGACTGCAATTCTCATAGCATCCTCGCTCTAAATGTTTTTCGTACGTTTCAAACACATGAAAGCGTCAGCTTGAAGCAAACTCTATTACCCTATCCGTTGCGTGAGCAATTCATCGTGTATAGGTATGCGCCTGAGACGTTCAGTGAACTGCCTACACCTTGTACGCCCACAGCAACGTAATGATGGTGATGAAGAAAATCAACCCTTTACCAAAGCAGAAAATCAGAACTTGTAGGTATAGGTCGTGAGGATTCGATTCTCGTCATAATCGGCGCCTGCCAAGGTCGCCGAGCCATAACGAGTTTTAACATCGATGTGACGCCATTCGAAGCCAAGCCCCGCCAGCGGGCCACTTTGAATCACATAGTTGATAACCAAATTCATTTCGCTCTCGACATTCTTGTCAAGGTCGCCTCCCCGATCAATGCCCGTGCCTCTCATATAACGGGTCATCAGGCGCAACCCTGGCAAACCTGAAGCAGCGAAGTCGTAGTCATAACGCGCTTGCCAAGAGCTTTCATTTGGTTTGAAGAACCCCAGCGTTGACCAGTTAACCAGGAATGGTTGAGGTGCATAGCCATTGAATACAGGAAATCCGTCGTCACCCAACATTCTCTGATAGCCAACCGTGAATGTGTGCCCGCCTTTCTTAAGGGCTGTCATTGCACCATAAGCCTGGTTGTCTATATCTCCATACAGCGCTGCACCATCTTCAGTATTGTGATAGTAGCGAAGATCCGTTTTCAAGGAATAGCCGTCACCTAGTGAGAGAACGTGCGCTAGCCCAAAGTAGTTCTGCTTATAAATGTCTTCCAACTGGCCGTGAAAATAGGTTGCCGACAGCGACGGACTCAGCTCATATGTGCCACCCGCGAAATTAAGACCGTCACTACGGGCCACCCGCCCGCTACCTACCATCAAATAAATCTTCTCTTTATTTGAGGATTCACGCGAAGCTATCTGGGTAATCCTGCCTGCCGTGAGGCTCAGCCCATCTATTTCTTTGGACTCGACAAGCGCACCTTGATAAGTAGTGACCAGCTGTCGAGAGTCGTCGATATAGGCCACGGGGAGCATAGGACGGAGCTCGCCAATTTTTATATCTGTCTTGGAGAAACGCGCCTTAGCCGTCACGCCTGTACGACCGTAGTCCCTTGCTTGAGATCCGCTTGAGGCGTGATAGGGCAACACGGAGTCTGGCCCCCGGTTTCCACCACCGTCTAACCGATACGCCCACTGGGAATCGACGTCAAGACCAAACTTCAGTGGGCCATCCGTGTAGCCAGAAACCACACGTAGATCGAAACCCTGACTCCAGCTTCCTACCCTAGATTTGGGTGCATCGGACTGATGGAAGTCACGGTCAATGTAAGCGTTACGCATTCCAAGACTTACCTGAGTGTCGTCCAAGAAAGCAGCGTAAACATTGGAAAATGGACTTGCAGCGTATATGCCCACGACAAGCGCGCCATACAACCCTTGAGGGAAGTTAGCCATTACAATCACCTTTATTATTTTTGAATGGCGAACACCGTCTAGCCCCCGGCGAGGGGAGCTAGCGGGAGATGCTTAGATTTTTAAAACCAAGTAAATCAGAATGGATACTTTCGAGGAATGCTTTGAACACTTATCCAGTGGTCAGTGGTGAACTCTTCGATCGCCCAATCACCATTGAAACGACCTAGTCCTGAGTTTTTCTCGCCCCCGAACGGCGCGTGAGCTTCATCATTGACTGGAATATCATTGACATGTGTCATGCCAGCTTTGATTCGCCTGGCGAATCGCGCCCCACGTTCAAGGTCACCCGTGAAGACTGCGCTCGACAGGCCAAACTCACTGTCATTAGCGAGCGAAAGAGCATGCTCTTCATCATCGGCCTTTTGAACCCCTACCAAAGGCCCAAAAATCTCGTCCTTGGCGATTTCCATAGTCGCCGTCACGTCGACAAACACATGCGGTGGTAGCACCTGACCGTTTGGCTCGCCGCCAACCACAAGCTTGGCCCCCTCCTCGTGTGCCCGATTGATTTTATCGAGCAGACCCTGAAGCTGTTTTTGATTAATTACAGGGCCAACAACTGTGTCCGGCTGGCTAGGGTCGCCGACCTTGAGTGCTTTGACCCGGGCCACGTATTTCTCAATGAAAGCATCATAGATGGGGCTTTCAACGATGATACGGTTGATCGCCATGCAAATCTGGCCTTGGTGCAGGAATTTACCCATGACAGCCGCAGAAACAGCTTGGTCTAGGTCAGCATCTGCCAGAATGACGAATGGACTGTTGCCGCCCAGTTCAAGTGCTACATGTTTGAGGTGCTTTCCACCACTTGCGATACGGCCAATGTTTGCACCCACCGGTGTCGAGCCAGTGAAAGAGATAAATTTTGGAATCGGATGTTCAACGAACGCATCACCGATCTCGGCACCAGGGCCTACCAGGACACTGATCACCCCCGCCGGGACGCCCGCTTCCTCGAAAATTCGTGCGCTGAGCAGGCCACCGGTTACCGGAGTGTCGCTTGCTGGTTTGATCACGACCGCATTACCGAGTGCAAGTGCAGGAGCAACGGAACGCTGAGTCAGGTGGAACGGGAAGTTCCAAGGGCTGATCACGCCGACAACACCCAGTGGCTCTCGGTAGACACGGTTCTCTTTGCCCGGAACGTTCGATGGCAAGATGCGCCCGTGGACACGCGCAGGGAACGAAGCCGACTCCTGCGTGATACTCCGCGCCGCGCCCCACTCAATTTGCGCTTTGATTCGGGTTGAGCCCGACTCCTTGATAATCCACTCTACGATCTCTTCTTTACGCTCGTCGAAGATTTGCACTGCTCGCAGCATGATTCCTGAGCGTTGAGCAGGGCTCATCTCGCGCCAGGTTTGCTGAGCTTCCTGGGCTGCGATGTAGGCCTCGTTAAGATCATCACGGTTCGCTTGCTCGATCTGAAGCAAGGTTTCACCGTTAAAAGGATTGGTGACTTGCAGAGGCCTGCCGGCGCGCCCTTTGCGCCATTGACCTGCGATTGGCAACAGATCCAGGTTGGTATAACGAGCGTTTTTTTGATCGCCCATAAGTAGTCTCCTTGTCTCTAAATCAAGAATGCGCGTCAATGGCGCTTGCACGGATGTCAGAACGTTCTTTGGCTGCTTTCTTTACCAGGACGATTGCAAAAATTGCGATTACGCCTGGTGCAGCACACAGTAGGAAGTTCAACTGAGTAGGCAGGTTCAGACTGAGCATGACGCCCCCCAGGGTAGGCCCTGCCACCCCGCCAAAGCGTCCGATCGCTGAGCACCAGCTCACACCGGTACCGCGGATGGTGCTTGGATACTGTTGTGCTGCGAATGCATGAATGACTGCCAAAGTGCCGATGGTGGTCGCCCCTGCAATCAGCAACATGATATTCAGAACGATAGGGCCCGGCTTGACGCCCAAGGTGCTCAGGGACACCACAGCCAACGCAAAGAACAGGATGAGCGTAGGCTTGCACCCCCACCGGTCAGCCAGCCAGCCGCCCCCCAACGCACCAACGGTAGCGCCCAGGTTAAGGATGACGAGGAACATCAAGCTCGACCCCAGTGGATAGCCAGCAGCAACCATGATTTTGGGCAGCCAGGTATTCAACCCGTAGACCATCAGCATGCACATGCCGAAGCCCAGCCAGAGGAAAATTGTCCCGACTGCTCTCCCATCGCTAAACAAGCCAGACAAGGGAGTGCCCGAATTAGATTTCGCTGGAGGCTCCATGCGAACACTGCGGACGTCAACTTCTGGGTCGAGGCGTTGGAGCAGGATCGCAGCTCTGCCTTCGTCTTTGCTCAGCAGGAAAGCTAAAGATTCAGGCAGCTGCCGGTACATCCATGGCATCGCAAGCAGCGGCAGACCACTCACAAGGAAAGTCGCCTCCCAGCCGAATCGAGGAATGATCCAGATCGCCACCAAGGCTGATGCCATTGCACCAATGGAGTAGAAACTCAGCATTATCGTTGTCAGCGTGCTACGACGATTGGCAGGCGCTAAGTCGCTCATCAGAGCGACAATATTTGGCACTGCAGCGCCTAACCCCATCCCGGTCACAAACCGCAGGACTGCGAAGCTTGGCACATCCCAGGCTGCTGCCGTGGCAAGTGCGCAAACGCTTGTCAGGGTCATGGAACTCAAGATGATCTTGCGGCGCCCATAACGGTCTGCCAAAGGCCCGATGAGAACCGCGCCGAACATCATGCCGAAGAGTGCAGCACTTCCCATCCAGCCTGCGTGAATGGGCGAAATCGCCCACTCCTCCATCAGCCGTGGCACAACTGAGCCATAGATGACCAAGTCATACCCATCGAACAACATGATGAAGGAACACCAGAAAAGGAGTCCGTAGTGCAAACGCCCGAGCGGGGCGTTCGCGGCAACTGATAGCGCGCTTTGAGTAGACATAATGATTCTTCTATTGTTGTTATTGGATTTGGAACACTTTTTTAATGAGGCTGGATAGTTACTGTTGGCACCTCAATAACTGTTGGCTCATTCGAATCCAGTGCCTCACGCAGAGCTGCTTCAAAAGACGCTCGCGAATCGGCATTTACTGCCTTGACCCCATAACCTTTGGCGATGGCGCAGAAGTCGAGCCCTGGAACGTCCAAACCAGGTGCGTTATCAACCTCCAGCACACCCGCAAACCAACGCAGCGCGCCATAGGTACCGTTTTTCAAAATCACGAAAACGACGGGAACCTTGTACTGCGCAGCAGTCCACAGCGCGGTGATGCCATAGTTCGCCGAGCCATCGCCAATCAACGCCACCACACGGCGATTGGGTTCAGCCAACTGGACACCCACCGCAGCTGGCAGTCCAAAGCCCAAACCGCCCGCCGCAGGGAAGTAGTAACTACCTGGATGCTGCAAATTCATCCGCTGCCAGAAGGCCGTAGTGGTGGAAGTCGACTCCTTAACGTAAATGGCGTCAGACGGCGCCACTGCATCGAGAACATCAAACAAGCTCTCCGGGTGCAGACGGTTGGGTTCATCGGCAGCAACAGGAGCAATTCTCAAGGCTGGTGGGTAGTCGCAATTGCGCTGCTCAACTGCTTCGGCTAGTTCGCTGAGCGTTGCCCGAATGTTGCCTATCAGCGAGTCACCCATTGGTGCGCGAGCGGCTTCATGCGGATCAGAAGTGATTTGAATCAGCCGTGCACCTTCTGGTAGATAATTCCCTGGCGCATATTGGTGATAGCGGAATACGGGCGCACCAACGACCAGGATCAGATCATGGCCATCAAGGATCTTGCTGATTCCAGCGATGGCGGCGGGCAGAACACCTCGGAAACCTGGGTGGCGAGTGGGGAATGGGCAGCGAGAAGCTGATGGGGCAACCCAAACAGGAAGACGCAGCTTGTCAGCGAGCATGACTGCGGCGTGATTGGCACGGGTGGCGTCAACATCCGGGCCCAGCACCAAGACTGGGTTTTTGGCAGAGTTCAAGCGCTGAGTGAGAATAGCGAGCTGCCTGGCATCCGGCAGCCCCGCAACCTGTACGTCACGATCAACCAAATGCTCCACACCAGCTGGGGCAGGTTGTTCCCAATCGTCATAGGGAATCGAGAGGTAAACGGGTGCCTTAGGTGGCGTAGTCGCTGTATGGATAGCCTGACTCAATGCGCGCGGAACATCTTGAGCTGTGGCCGGCTCGTAACTCCACTTCACCAGAGGCTTAGGAAGCTGCGGCGCGTCCACGTTCGCCAACATCGCCTCCACACCGATCATCGATCGAACCTGCTGCCCAGCAGTAATGACCAAGGGGCTATGGGAGTACCACGAATTGGTCAAGGCACCCATGCCATTACCGGTACCAGCTGCCGCATGTAGGTTGACGAACGCTGGCATACCGCTCGCGAGGGCGTAGCCATCCGCCATGCTGACTACCGCGCCCTCATGCAGGCCCAGGATGTATTGGAAATCTTCGGGAAAATCCTTCAGAAATGGTAATTCGTTAGAGCCTGGGTTGCCGAACATGGTTGTCATGCCGTATCGGCGGAGCAGCGCGTAGGAAGCGGAATGGATTGTTTTCACTTGGAGGATTCCCGTTGGTACGTGACGGGAACACTGTAAAAATTGACCGCGCATCGAGCAAATCAATGTTTTATGGTGGCCACATAAGGGTTTTTTATTTACCCCTTCGCTATTGCAGCCCTGACAGGCAATAGAGCATGGCTGGACTCACGCGTCGCCTTCGATCGGTAGGCATGTCATCTCCCCGTACGACGTTTCCAGCAAAAATTTTGAAATGCGGACAGATCGATGGAAGCGCCATGTCAATTTGGTCAGTTCAAGACTCGCCAAATCGATCCTGGTGTCATCGAGCATAAAGCTCCTGCAAAAAACGCAGGAGCCCCGCAATCCAGGCACCCTTTAGCCGATGAGCTGATCTCCTCAGTAGGTTGACGACACTAGTTGCCGAAGCTGGAGTACACCCTCACTCAAGCTGCCTCTACGACACACTACTGCTGGAGATCTTTTCAAGAAAAGTACGTGGTCGGGTCTTCCCGCCTCGCAACAGTGCCGCCTCCTGCCAACGTTCAAGAGGAACATTCTCAGGTGCGAGGAGACTGGTAAAGCCGCATTCCAAAAGCATCGCAAACTGATCCGGCAGCATTGGGCCTGCCGCTCGGATATCGCCATCGAAACCATGACGCTCCCTCAACAGCCTTGCCCAGGTGAAACCCCGACCGTCCCGCGATTTTGGAAAATCGACCACGATCACGCTGACGAAACCTAGCAGAGGAACGACCATGCTTATGTCGCAATCCCCAGCCACTCTCAAACCCATTGCAGGGCGGCAAAACGCCTGTGTTTATTCACTCCATCGCTCAAGAGGGACGACAGTTTGCGGATCACTTGCCAACTCTTGCTCCATGGTCAAATAAACGCACGGATCAAGCCGAGGTAAGCCTTCTCTATCAAGCAGCATCACGCAGCACCTCCTTGAATACGTCGATCCCAACGCGACGATAAGTATCGATGAATCTCTCGCCAGCCTCGCGCTCTCGCAGGTAGATGTTGATGATCCTTTCGACGACGTCAGGGATATCTTCAAAGCTGACTGACCGCCCCAGAATTGATCCCACCGCCGCATACTCTGCAGCACTCCCACCCAGGCTGATCTGGTAGTTCTCTTTGCCTGCTTTATCCAGACCCAAGATGCGTACCGTCACCTCCTCACGGACGCACCTGCACCAATTGCTTGCCATACGCATGGGGAGCATACCTTCTACTTGGCGTCCCTCTCCAAATGCCTGTGGCCGTCCCTTAGAACTTCGTTCGTCACTCCACCTAGAGGCCAGTCATCTGAGAAGCTTCTGTCGACATTGCGCGCCTCAAGCATAGGGTGCTCGACATTAATGCTGGCCCTTGTAGAGCAATGGATTCGCTCGGGTGTCGCCAAGGATTTGATCATTGAAATTCAGAGAGAGGCTCGCGCCAGGCAGCGCCTCGCTCGTTCAATTATCACTCAACCGTTTCATAGCCACCCAACGGGCATACATATCTGGCTGCCATTGCCCAGTCACTGGAACCACGAAGCTTTCACCCACACGCTCGATCAGATGGGCGTCAATATCGCGAGCGCTGAGTCATTCAGCGTCACTCCCACTACTCCCAATGCAGTTCGCATCTCACTCGGTGGAGCCGAGGATCAAAATGCGCTTGCCGTTGCATTGCGAAGGATTCAGGTCTTGATCCAAGAGGATCGGAGACGAAGCTCGATGGCATTCGTTTAGGAGGAGACTGGCTACACAAGCGCAGTGACTTAAAGGGCAGCATCGTACCGAGGGGGCGGCAGGTAATACATAGACCGCATCTCCTCGGCATAGCACCCAGGGTTCTTGACTTAACAATCAACTGGATAATGGCCATTCAGGCCACATCACCGCTCCACTACATAGTGCGGTGACAACTCCCTCACCGACGCACAACCCATATTGGCCAACGTACGGCTCATCTCGTCTTTGAAGATGCTGAGTATTTCGGTCGCGCCCTCTTCACCGGAAGCTGCCAGGCCGTATAGCAGTGGACGGCCAATCAGTACACCACTTGCTCCTAACGCGAGTGCTTTTACCACGTCAGAGCCACGCCTGAAGCCACTATCGATCAGTACTTTTCCCGGATGTGCAGAAGCAATCGCTGGCAGTGTTGCCATGGGGGAACAGCACGAATCTAGCTGTCGCCCGCCATGATTGGAAAGGATCACGCCATCTGCGCCCAGCTCGATGCAGCGTGATGCGTCATCGGGATGAAGGACACCCTTTACAAGAAGGCGATGCGGCCATATTTGACGCAATCGCTTGAGCGCTTCCCAATCAAAACTGGCGTCCATGCTGCGGGAAAGAAGCGCAGCCTGCAGCTCCATGTCATAGGCATCTTTGTTCGCGAAGTTCGCCATCTGTGGCATCCCTCCCATCAACAACTGCATAGACCACCTAGGGTGCAGCATTCCGTCCAGCATCACCTTGGGAGTGTATTTGAAGGGAAGACCGAAGCCGCTGCGCAGATCCCTTTCACGCTTCCCGTTCACCGCAACGTCAGTGGTCAAAACCAGGGTTCGGTAGCCTGCTTCCCGAGCACGTGCAACAAGTTGCTCAGAGAGTGAAGGATGAACGACATAGAGCTGAAACCAGAGCTCACCACCGACCTGATCTGCCACCTCTTCGATCGAGGCATTCGCTGCGGTTGAGAGAATGAAGGGAACACCCGCCTTTTTGGCTGCACGTGCCAATGCAAGATCACCTTTTGGCCAGAAGGCGCCGTTGAGGCCCATCGGAGCAACCATCACGGGTAGAGACTTGCTGTGGCCAAACACATCGGCGTTCAGGCTGCGATCTGAGACATCGACCAAGCGTCGAGGCATGATCTCTAATCGATCAAATGCATCCCGATTTCTGGAGAGCCCCTTCTCGTCATCTGCACCGCCCTCCAGATAGTCGAACACCATCTTTGGAAGACGTCGGCGAGCCAGCTGCCGGTAACCTTCTACGTTGAAAACTGAGTTCATAAGTCCCTCGAGCAGCTTAAGCGGATAAAAATGCACTCTAAAAAAGCGCAGCCCCTTGATCAAATTGATATTTGATCGCATCAATATAAATACTGTCTATGGGCAAGGTAAGAAAGTGGCCCAAGGCAATTGCTTAATCGCCTTGGGCCACACGCTAAGCTAGCGCTGTAAGCACCGCGTCAGCTCCCAGCTGCTTCCGGCGCAGGCGTGAGTGAAACAGAGTAAGTCTTGGTCGGCGCGGTTTCCTTCAGGAGGAACCCAAAAACGGCGGCCAACAGCGATACGATACCGACGATCATCATTGGAACAATCAGGCCGAAGTGGTCAGCCAGGCTGCCGGCAACGATCGGCATCAAGACACCGCCGATAATCTCGCTCACACCTGTCGGTACTCCCACCGCAGCACCCGTCACGTTGGACGGTACAGATTCAGCAGGAATGATTGCGAGGAAGAGTGGCGCAATACCGAACCCGAAGACACCTGCGAAGAACAGGATTGCGAACATCACAAACGAGCTGGCTTGACTCATCGCAAATGCGAGCATCAGTGCGCCGTAAATAGCGGAGCAGATGATCAGGACAGGCTTGCGGCCCAGCCGATCAGACAGCGCGGGCACGGCGATCATTCCGATAAACCCACCGAACCCCCAACCAGAAACGATAAGTCCTGTCTCCGACAACGAGAGCTTCACCACCTGGGTCAGGTACAGCGCAACGAAGGTTGAAAAAACAAAGAGACCGGTCTGGAACAGCGAACCAATGATGGTCGTCACCCAGATGTTCTTGTAGCGCAAGACGGAAGTAGCACCCTTGACCGCGGCTGCAGAGGCATCTGCAACCGGCTCTTGTTTCGGCGGTTCTTTCATCAGCTTAGCGAGCATTAGTGTCAGGATTAGACCTGGCACCCCAAGGATGAAGAAGACCCACTGCCACGACATGTAGTTGGTCAACTGGGTGGCGATGATTGGGCCAAGTCCGATCCCAAGCAACGGGAAAAAGGACTGGTGTATGCCCAAGTTCATGCCTCGGCGTTTGGGGGACGAAATCTGTGCAAGCGTCGCGACACTCGCACTGAATACACCACCCTCACCAACGCCCAGCAACCCACGTACAACCAGCATTCCCGTGAAGCTTTTTACAGCTCCGGTCATCCAGGCCATGACGGAGAAGAAGATACCCGAGTAGATGAGTACCTTTTTACGACCGTACCGATCACTGACGCCACCAAGCACCCAGGTCGAAATAGCCCATGTCAGCGCCAACACCGAAGCAATAGCACCTGCCTGAGTATTATTTAGACCCAATTCAGGAATCAGGATCGGAAACAGATACACGACTACCAGTCGATCCAACCCAACCACGCCAAACAGGATGGCCAACAACCAGACCATCTTCCATTCGTAGGACGATGACTTGCTCATTTTATTATTCTCCGCCGCCTAAGTTGTTACCTGACATCAATCCACCAGGGATTCATCTTCTTTCGCAAGAGCAGGTATTTCGATAGCATCAGGTTGATATTTGTTGTGTACCGCACGCCGGCGCTCGCGATCAATCACCAATCGTGCAATATCATTTCTGGAGTAGTGCCCTACCGGATCGGCGGCAACTTTAGCCAAAACTACATGACTAAGATCAATATCGGCGTAAAGAATGCCTTCTTCTTCGGGAGGAAGAGGTGCTGCTAACTCTGCGCCATCCGGGCCGTAAATTCTGGCAAACCCACCGCCTGCCTTCAGAAGTCCTTTTGACTCATCTGTCACGCACAAAAGGTCGATTACATCGCTCGACACCATGCCGCAGGGCGCCAACACAAAGCATTGCCCCTCCACTGCGTACGTTCTGCTGACCGCATTGTTGACCTCGCCACTGATGGCCTTGGTCACATCATTGTAGAGAGAGAATCCTGGCCAAGCGGCAATGTGAACTTCTTCGTGCTCGCTAAACATCGCGAATTTAGTAAGCGGTTGTATATGCTCCCAGCAACACAACCCACCCAGCTTACCAATGGAAGTGCTGTGCACCTGAATATCACTCCCATCGCCTTCACCGAACACCATTCTTTCAGCGACGGTCGGTTTTATCTTGCGGCGGGTATTAACCGTCTCCCCCTCATCATTGATCATCGCTTGCCCCATGTAAAGACTACCACCGGACTTTTCGGTATAACCAAGCGAAACAAAAATATTATTCTTTTTAGCTGCCTCCTCAAGCCTTGCGTAGTCCTCGCTACCAACAACCAGCGCCTCTTGATGGTATTTATGCATATATTGCATCGCCCAAGCCGGCGTACCTAGCCAGAAGAACCATGGGTATCCCGGCACAAAGTTTTCAGGAAATGCAATCAGCTTGGCTCCATTTCTCGCCGCTTCTTCAATCAGCGAAATACATTTATCGACGGTTGCTGCACGATTCATGAAGACTGGCGCAGCCTGCACGACGGCTACTTTGTAAGCACTTTGGATAGTGTTCATAGTTTTTGTCTGTCTTGAAAATGGCGACAACCAGAATGGTTAGCCAAATCAAGTCAATCCGCTGTGCCGAGCATCCCGCTAATTTTGCCCTGCCTTCCCTACTCACGACAGAGCGAATGCCAGGCTCAGTCACCTGATGAATCAGACCGCTACCGATCGTAACGGCATGTGACAAAACGCCCACTTGACCAACCTCGCCATGGCATCATAACGGTGCACTGACTTGAACAAGCGCTTGATCAGGAGGCGCGCGCTCCTCTCTGCGGGGCCGTTTGGTGACTGCTTTTGACCGTGCCTCCTACCTCTCTTGCTCCAGCTTCCCGCCATGCTGAGCCAGCGGTGTTGCGGCACTGATTTTGCTGGCTAACCAGTGCTTACGAGCGTAAATGGAGTAAGAAAATGGTCTCAAATCTCAATACATCCAGCGTACCGCTTCCTGACCGTGAGTTTTTTTGGAGGCAGGTCATGGAAAACCGGTTCATGGCTTTGAATTTCGAGCTACTGGGAGGCACTCCATTCGCCGCCACGTTAGATTACCTGCGACTGGGTAACCTTGACCTGATGAGACTCGAGGCTTCAGCGCATGCCGTGGCACGGAGCACACAGTCGGCTCAGACTGATGCGTCAGAATTTTTCATGATCAGCTATCAAATAGCCGGTGAGGGAAAGCTGGAGCAGGCCAATCGTTTTTCCACTCAGACGGCTGGTGATTTCGTCCTGTATGACAGCAGACGCCCATTCAACATGTCCTACAGCAGTGATTTCTGCAAACACGTGATCCGGATACCTCGCGCTAAATTGCTGGCTCACATCACCAATCCCGAGAGTCTGTGCGCAATAACCGTACAGAAGGATTCAGAAGCTGGCCTCCTACTCGGCGCAATGTTAAGAACCCTTTTCATGAGCTCCTCCTCCTCTAGTATTTGCGTCCAGGAATCACTGGCAAAGGGCTTGATAGAAGTCGCAATCGGAGGCCTTCAATCGATCCCCGACGCCGCTATTGCTGAGCCTTCCAAGCTCCATTCCTTTCACCTTCAACGTGTGAAGCTGTACATAGCGGAAAATCTGAGCGATCCAAGCCTGAACATTGAAAAAATATCTGTCGACCTGAAGCTTTCTATAAGTTCGCTTTATAGAGTCTTCGAAATGGAAAATATGACGCTTTCTCAATGGATCTGGAACCAGCGCTTGGAACATTGCAAAAGAGATCTGCTTGCTAGGAATTTAGCGCATAAAAATATTGGGGATATTGCTTTTGATTGGGGGTTCAGCAATTTTGCTCATTTCAGCAGAGCATTCAAAAAAGAAACGGGCATGACGCCTCGTGAATTTCGTCTTGCAGCCCAAATTAAAACGCGCTCTTAAACTTGCCAATTGATCTGCTTGCTGGCATCAGCTCGCAGACCAGTCAGCGGAAACCACCAGATGTAGGAAATGGAGACAAATTCCAAGACAATGTAGATCATTTCCACCTCCCGCCTTCGTTGTAATCTGCTCCTGAGCCAGAACTCTGATTCCGGCACTACCAATAATAATAGGAGCAACCATGAAGAGTTCCCACTCCGTCAAGAATCACGCCCTCTGCACGTTAAAGATAGTGCTCGCCACACTGACAGCACTCGCCTTTACATCGCAAAATATGCAAGCCGCTGTATTGTCGACTGACCCTGGAGATATGGTTGCCCTCCCGACTGGTACTGAGCTAGGCGTCTTCTATTATCAGCATGCCGAGAGAAACAAGCTGAAAAAGGATGGGCACACTGTCACTAAAGATTTCGGATTGGACAATGATATTGCGGTAGCGCGCTATGTTCACTGGATGGAAATTGGAGGTTTGACAGTTACACCTCAAATAATCGTTCCTTTCGGCCATCTGCAGCTCTCAGGCGGATCAAACCAAAGCGCTAGCGGGATTGGAGACCCAATCATTGGCGCGATGGTCTGGCCCATCAACGATCCGGAGCGTGAGCGATGGCTCAACATGGGCGGCTATGTTGGCCTCCCTGTTGGTAACTACGATTCCGACCGCGGATCCATTAACATCGGCGAGAATCGATGGAAAGCCATTTTTCAGGTGGGTTACGTTCAGGCCATCATCCCAAAGACTCTTTATGGCGAAGTCACCCTGGAATCTGACAACTATGCCAAAAATGACGACTTTGCCGGATCCACATTGAAACAAGATAGTGTTTTCGAGACCACATTCCATTTGAGGTATGTATTGAATGCCAAGAACCAGCTTGGCCTGACTTACTACCACACAGTGGGAGGGGAAAATGAAGTAGATAAGCTCGATCAAGGCGATAGCCTTAATACGAGACGAGGCATGCTGACCTGGCAGCACTTCTTCACCCCAACCACCCAGTTTCAAACCCAGTTTGCGAAAGACCTTGACGTAAGAAACGGCCCAGAAGAGCGCTATCGCATTCAGTTCAGGCTGGCTCACGCGTTTTAAGCCGCAACGCCTCTCCTGGCGAACTTGACAGGAGAGGCGCTTTTGGCGCCCTGGCTCCGAAACCAGCCCCATTGGTAGGGCACACCCGCCTCTCCTAAATCCTCACCGTCGCAGGCCAACTCGCTCTGTAGGCCGCTTACTATCTTTTCCGTTCGCCTCGATAGGCTCTAGGTGAGAGTCCATAGATTTTCTTGAAGAAACGGGAAAAATACGCCGGGTCAGAGAATCCCAGACTGTCGGATACCTCACTGATCGTCATTTCCGTGTACGTTAGGCATCGCTTGGATTCGAGCAGCAAGCGCTCAGTGATGACCTGCAAGGCTGACTGACCTGCATAATTCCTGCAAATGAGGTTCAGGCGGTTGCTGTTGATGCCAATGTGGCTCGCATAGCGGGAGATTGGCCAATGTTCCCGAAAATGCTTGTCAACGAGCGCCGTGAAGATCTGCAGGTGCTCAATTCCCCTCTCCGCTGGCGCTACCGCGGCTCTTCCTTTCAAGGCTGCTTGGCGGGTTACCCAGACAATCAACAGGGTGAGCAAGGAATGAAGCACAGGCTCCCTCGCCATTTGGTTCTGCTGCTGCTCGGTGCCTATTTCCTGGAAAATCCAATCCAGATAGTCACCGTCGCTTCCTACGGCTTGCTGGCCGGCCCGCAAGAAGTCATCCACCAACCCGACAGGTAGTACCTGGAGGAGCGGGGATGCAAAGGTGAGGATGCAGCCTTCAATATCTGTAGAAAATGAGAATGTGTGAATGCACAAAGACGGGACAACCAGGATGATGGGCTGCGTCACCACGTTAGCCTTATCCTCAAGACGTAGGTGAGCAGTGCCTGTTTTCACGTACAAGATTTGCACAAGGTCTACGTGGCGATGTGGCTTGATTTCCCAATTGTGGAGATTGCTACGCTCAGCGATGGATTCACAATGCACCAGATCTGGTGTCGGCCAGGCGGTCGACTCCCCGTACAGCTTGAATACGGGGATAGCGCTTATAGAAGGCATTGACGCCCTCCCCTAACGTGGCCGTGCAAAAGTGCAAGTAATGGATGGGATAGTGCCTTCATCCATCCAAGGTATTCACTAATCATGGCGGGGACAAAAACAACCCTGCCCACGATCGCCTGGATCGGAGGGCAATGCGAGGAAAATTTCATGAAAACACAAGTCGCTATCATCGGCTCGGGCCCGTCCGGACTGCTACTGGGCCAACTTCTACTGAACGCTGGCATTGACAACATCATCATTGAGCGGAAGAATCCGGATTACATTCTCTCGCGCATCAGGGCCGGTGTTCTTGAGCAAGGCACCGTAGACCTGCTGAGAGAGGCGCGCGTCAATGCCAGGATGGACGTAGAAGGTCTCGTTCATGATGGTTTCAAAGTGGCATTTGACGGTCGGAGTGAGCATATCGATTTGAAGGGGCTTACCGGTGGCAAAACGGTAAAAGTCTACGGCCAAACTGAGGTGACGCGCGACCTGCTTGAAGCGCGCCGGGCTGCAGGCGGCATCACAATGTATGATGCCGATGAGGTCACGCCTCATGCCTTGGAGAGTGAAAAACCCTACGTCACGTTCGTTAAGGACGGTGAGACAGTCAGAATCGACTGCGACTACATCGCGGGTTGCGACGGTTATCATGGCATCTCGCGCCAATCCATACCCGCAGAAAAAATCGAAGTGTTCGAGCGAGTTTACCCCTTTGGATGGCTGGGTATCCTCGCAGACACTCCTCCTGTCGATGATGAACTGATCTACGCTCGCCATGAGAGAGGATTCGCATTGTGCAGCATGCGATCCCCGACTCGTACTCGCTACTATATTCAAGTTGACGCCCAGGAAAAAATTGAAGACTGGTCTGACGATCGTTTTTGGGAAGAGCTCAAAAGTCGCCTGCCTAAAGACGTTGCGGAACGTTTGGTCACCGGCCCATCCATTGAGAAAAGCATTGCTCCGCTGCGCAGCTTTGTAGTTGAACCGATGCAGTATGGGCGACTCTTCCTGTTGGGAGATGCCGCACATATTGTCCCACCTACAGGCGCCAAGGGATTAAACTTGGCGGCCAGTGATGTTAGTACCTTGTATCGAATCATGGTGAAGGTTTACCAGGAGGGGCGTGCCGACCTCGCCCTCAAATATTCGGAAATCTGCCTCAAACGTGTCTGGAAAGCAGAGCGCTTCTCGTGGTGGATGACCTCGATGCTGCACAACTTCGCAGGTACAGATAAATTTTCTCAGAAAATGCAAGACACCGAACTTGAGTACTTCATTTCTTCTGAGACAGGTCGAAAAAGCATGGCAGAAAACTACGTAGGCTTGCCATACGACCCTGTTGAGTAAGAACAATTTTTCTCCCGCTCCTAGTGAAGGGACATCGCCAAGCGCCGATCCTCCTCCAGGCAGGATCGGCCACACTGCCCGGCTTTGTTCGGGCAGTCGTACAATCTTCATCCAGCTGCCGCATGGATGACCTGCCTTGATCCTCCCCGACGCGACCCTGTCTCTGCGGTCAGAGTCCAGAAGAAATCCACTTTAAAAATCAAAATTTGATCGGGCAAATCAATATTTTTGTCGTAGAATATAGACAGCATTTATGATGGGGTAATCTATGTCCCAGTTCGACTTCAACCTCATAACGGTCTTTACGACCTTGTATGAAACCCGCAGCGTCACTGCTTCGGCAGAACGCCTGTTTGTCACCCAACCATCCGTCAGCTACTCGCTAGCCAAGCTTCGAGAGTATTTCGATGATGCTCTGTTTGTACGGAGTAGCAGCGGCATGCAGCCCACGAGACTTGCATCTCAGTTGTATCCTGGGCTTAAGGAAGCCTCCAGATGCATCGATACGGCTGTTGCTGATGCGAGGAAATTCGAGCCGCTTCACTCAACCCGGCGGTTCCGGCTGGCGCTGTCTGACCTAGGTGAAATGGCCTTTCTCCCACAACTCATGAGCCATTTCAATGTCTTAGCACCTAATATTGAATTGGAGATCATACCCCTAGAGATAGAGTCGGCAGGAACGTGGCTTAGCGAAGGCCATGTGGACGCCGCTATATGTAGTCGCGTCTTGTCTGGGGCCGGAATTGTTTCAAAAAAACTGATGACAGAACGATACGTCTGTCTGCTAGATCAAGCTCACCTCAGAGTTTGCTCATCCATGAGCATGGATCAGTTCTGCACCGAACCTCACGCTGTAGTTACAAGAACATCCGGTCATGGCATGGCCGAAGACGTTCTTCAAAAAATGGGAATCAAGCGAAATATAAAACTAAAGCTCCCGCACTTTTCTGTCTTGCCAAAGGTAATTCCCAATACAGATCTTCTTGTCATCTTACCGAGCAGAATCGCGGAAAGTTTCTGCGAAATGCCTCTTCCGTTCAAGCTGAAGACACTAGAATTGCCCTTCGACGTTCCAAGCTTCGACGTGACACTCCATTGGCACTCGCGCAGCGAGCAATCGACCGCACTGAATTGGTTTATCACTCAAGTCCGAGAACACTTGGAGGAAGACTAGTCACTCATTACGCCCCAAGCGCGTACAGAAAGTGATGTGACCTGGCGATCCTGGCGCTCATCTGGAGAAATGGAGGTGTCTACCTTCAATGAGTCCCAAGGTTGCCCCCCCTTCCTAGGGCCTTCTCCAGTAAGACAGGAGTGCGGCTCGCATCATCCAGAGGCACAGCCAAGCAACGTGACAAAGCTGAAGACCCGCTGCTGATTGTGATCGGTAGATTTGGGCATGCGAGGATGAGCATCATCCCTGTCGTTATGGCTGGCATTACTCTCGTCGGTTGCAGGATGGCAACAGCGCTATGTTGGGTGGTCTGACGGCGCCTCACCCTTGTAGCGCTGTATCGATGCGCCCTAAACTTTTCTTCGCACAAATCACTTAATGGCTGATCATCCATGGCCTCGCTGCGGCCTTGCCCTTCAATCCAAGAGGATTGGCCTTGGTTGGCTCAACCTTTTTGCTTGGGCCGCAACAACTGCAGCCACTGGGGTGACGCCGGCTGTCTTGATACTCGCCAACGGTCATAGGCGCATGAGAGCTGCGCTCGTTTATGGCGGTTGCTTTACGTTCGTTAGCGGCCTTGTGGTACTCCTGCTGTACGCTATCGCTCGGCGTAGCGCTTGAAGGTATCCCCCGCTGTATCGATAATCTCAGCCCCTCCGACTCACGCAAGGATATGCTGTGAAGAAGCTCTACCTGGCCCTCCCCCTCTGCGCACTCCTGCTGCAAGGTTGCGGCGTAACCATGGCCCGCTATGAACCCGACTATCAGAACGTTCAGCAACTGAAACAGAATGCCCCCATGAAGCCTATGCGCGAGGCACAGGTGAAGGCTGACGCTGGACAAGACTCTTTGATGGTGCGGTTGAATCCGATTTCCTCGCCGGAAGGTAGTGTCCCTCTGCACATCCAGGCCGCCATCAATGATGAGCTGCGCCATGCCGGGCTGCTTGATCCGCGGGCTGACCGCGAACGCAGATCCAGGTGATCAAAAGCCAACTCAATACCGGCGTGGCCAACGGCCATGGCGAACTGGCCGCGCGCTTCACCGTACGCAAAGGTGACCAGGTGCTCTACGAGACGACGAAGGACGTTGAGCGTGATTGGGACAGCAGTTTCTTCGGCCCCATCGCCATCCCTGCAGCGGCGAACAATTACAACCCCATGCTGCAGCAGCTACTCAAAAACCTGTACAGCGACCCTCAGTTCGTCCAAGCCTTGAAGTAATGATCAAAAAAGAGCCGCGACTGCGGCTCTTTTCTAGTCAATGTCAGATGCGCGGAGCTCGCAAATCGACAGCAGAATATTTCGTCCGGTTAGCGTCCACCCAGTTCTTCAGCAGCGCATTGACTTGGCGGCTACCCCGACGAGGTCAAGGAGAGCATCTGGGCCAGACTGGAGGCGATGGTCATCGCCGCGATGACGACTAGGGTCGATGTCATCGACTGCGTGCTCCTCCGCCAACAGTTGGTAGAGCGGAAGATTCGTTTCGTCGAGCGCCATTCTCCCTACTGTTGGGCCTACAGCCTCCTGCGCACCGGCGCGCGCGCGATCCAGCGTCTGGAGGCCTATGGGGTTCGGGTGAAGGCACAGCACGCGCACAAGGCACTTACCGAGCTACGTGATGACATCGACAGCGAAGTCCATGGGCGCTCCGAAGGCCTTCTTTGGAACATCGAAACCCCACAATCTTCCACTGGAGCCGCGTTGCCATGACCACCGCTCGCACCACCTCATCAAATCTGCTGTTGTTAGGCGCCGCGACCGCGCTGCCTCCGCTGTCGATCGACATGGCGCTACCCGCTATCAGTTCGGTAGGCGTGGCCTTGGAGAGCACTTCAGCACTGGCGGCACAGACAATCGGACTGTTCATTTTGGGCTTCGTACTGGGCCCGCTGCTGTTTGGCCCCCTTTCTGACCGCATTGGCAGGCGGCCGGTGTTGCTAGGCGGCCTCGCGGTCTTCACTTTGGCCGGGATCGCCTGTGCTGTCGCACAGAACGTTGAAATGCTGCTGATCGCGCGGGTCATCCAGGGCGCTGCCGCAGGCGCGGCGGCGGTAATGCCTGTTGCAATCGTGCGCGATGCTTACACTGGGCGTGAAGGCCGCGCCATGCAGAATGCCCTGGTTGCCATCAACAACATTGCTCCTTTGGTCGCCCCTCTGATCGGGGCAGCCATTCTGCTCATCGGTAACTGGCGTGACATCTACGCTGCGTTGGGGCTCGCCGGTTTAATATTGATCTGGGCGGGACTGCGTCTGAAGGAGTCGCATCCTTTGTCAGAACGCAGCAGCCATCCTCTGCTCCCCGCCTACGCCAAGGTCTTGCGTAATAATCGTTTCGCTGTCGCCGCGCCTATCCTGGCCCTGAATTTCGCTGGCATGTTTGCCTATATCACCGCCTCTCCGCTGGTTTTTATGGAAGGCATGGCGATGAGCAGCCAAGCTTTCGCAGTCCTGTTCGCGGTGACCGCGCTGGGCACGCTGATAGGTACCTGGATCAACACTCGCTTAATCAAGGCAGGTTGGAGTGAGGCCAAAGTAATTGGAGTCAGTCTGGGCATCAGCCTGCTGTGCAGCATCGGGCTGTTAGTTGCAAGTGCCAGCTCGGCAAACGTCCTCGTGTTCGCAGCTTTAGTCGTAGCGAGCAACGTCTGCACCGGCCTGGTCATGCCAAATGCGACCCATGCCGCGCTCGACGAACTGGGCCAGATCGCAGGCAGCGGTGCCGCACTCCTGCGAGCTCTGCAAATGGCGGGCGGCGCTGCAGCCAGTTTCCTGGTGGGCCACTTCTACGATGGCCACTCGGCCAATGCAATGGCGGGTGTCATGGCGGGTAGTGCCCTGCTCGCCCTGATCATTTTCGCACTGGGTTACAGACGCCTTTCTCACCACCAGCTTCAAGACCAGCACGCCTACTGAGCATGCACTCCGCAGATCATGTGCCAAATCCGCAGCTCGACGCCGGGTTGCTGGAACTTACGTGCAGCCGCCTCGATGCGTAATTCGGCACGGGTGACCATGTCGTGGTGTCGAAGACGATCGTTCCAAGACTCATCCAGAAAAAATTCCATCCATTGGCCGGGATGCTCAGCATCCTGCAAAAGCTGCAAAGAGACCGACCCGTTGCTATAACGCATGGCACGCACCGGCTCCATTGCAGCTTTGAACGCGTTCGCGTACTGTTCAGCGATACTGTACTCGATCACCACCATCACCGGTGTATGGAGGTCTGTGCACCGACTTGTAGGCTCGAAACCACAGCAATCCAAGCTGCGCCGCTCAGCGCCATGAATGGCAAAAGTAGCGTGAAGCTGGGGATCCAAGCAAAGCCAACAGCACGCTCAGGTAGGCCAGACTCGCTGCCATGACCAGACGATTGTTTGGGATCAAACGCCGAATCGTCGGCAGCAGAGTTGCCCCCGCGATAGCAACAAAACCTACGCAGCCCAGCATGACGCCGCGACCTGAACCATCGAGACTAGAAACGGTTCGGCAGTGAGTGAGGTCATCAACCAGCCCGCACCAACATCCTGCATCCAGGTACCGAAGCTCGATGCGATGTTGGCCAAGCGTGAACAGAAATTGACGGGCATTGCCATGGCTTGCGGCTTCGCCGACAGCGCTCACTTTTCCAATGCATTCAACCGCGCAACAGGCTTCAAACCTTCCGTCTGGCGGCGGTTGTTCACCCTGGAACATCCGGGGCTACATCCAAGCTAGCCGCTGCCAATTCGCGGCAGCGCATTCGGGCGGCAAGCCCAGATCGTACCGCCCACCTCAACGCGTCATTCCATTGAAAAACGGTCAGATAGTGGCTTGCCATTGATAACACTGAGCTGAGTCAGTGCTAGGAAGAGATGCGAGCGCTCAAACGGATTTCCGGCTTAACTACCGGGGGATTCCGAGCGCTCGCGGGTACTGCTTAAGCGACCAGCTTCGCTACGAACTTCGCGACGTATTCGCCCTGATGCTCAGCGATGCCCAGCTCACGGTCATCTGGCTGGCGGGAGCCATCACCACCTGCGATGGTAGAGGCACCGTACGGGGTACCGCCACCGACCTGCGAGACATCGAACAGCGCCGGGGTGCTGTAACCGATCGGCACAATGATCATGCCGTGGTGCGCCAGTGTCGTCCAAGTGGAAGTAATGGTCATCTCCTGGCCACCGCCAGTGCCGGTGGAGGTGAATACGCTGGCAACCTTGCCAACCAGCGCACCCTTCGCCCATAGACCACCCGTTTGATCCAGGAAATTGCGCATCTGGCCAGACATGTTGCCGAAACGAGTCGGGGTACCGAAGATGATCGCGTCGTAATCGCCCAGCTCCGCAGGACTTGCGATCGGCGCTTGCTGATCGACCTTGCCATATGCAGCTTTGAAGGCTTCAGGATCCATGGTTTCCGGTACACGCTTGACCGTCACTTCGACGCCTGGAACCTTGCGAGCGCCCTCGGCAACTTTATGCGCCATGGTCTCGATATGGCCGTACATTGAATGGTACAGCACCAGTACTTTTGCCATTTTTACTTCCTCTTCGCGTGGAGTGTTGTTTGCATCGTCATTGAAAAATCGGGCGATGCTGCTGAGCCAACCCATGTTGGTACCTCTTCGTTTCAATCGGACGGCAGCCTCATTGGCGAGGCTGCCTGAACTTCAAGCTACGTCGACCAGTACGACTTCAGCCTGCTCAATGCCTTTGACGTTGAGCAGTTTCTCGCTATGGATGGCCGCGCCATCACCCGTCTTCACCGTAACACCGTTGACTTCGATCGCCCCCTTGGCAACCACCAGGTAGGCCTTACGACCAGGCGCAATTTCATACTTGGCTTCATGACCCTCATCCAGCGTAGCCGCTACCAGACGTGCCTTTGCACGGATCGGCAGTGCTTCTTCATCACCCTTCAGCCCGCTGGCCAGCGTGACGAATTCGCCTGCGCTTTCACCACGAGGGAATGGACGGGTTCCCCATGAAGGCGGCAAACCGGTCTCCTCAGGATGGATCCAGATCTGGAAAATCTTGGTGACCTCATCCTCGTGGTTGTACTCACTATGGCGAATACCGGTGCCAGCGCTCATGACCTGTACATCACCTGCAATGGTGCGGCCTTTATTGCCCAGGCTGTCTTGATGCGAAATCGCGCCTTGGCGGACATAGGTAATGATCTCCATGTCCTGGTGTGGGTGAGTGGCAAAGCCGGTGTGAGGCTGGATGGTGTCGTCGTTCCAAACACGCATCTGCCCCCAGTTCATCCGTTTGCTGTCGTAGTAGGAGGCAAACGAGAAGTGGTGTTTAGCATTGAGCCATCCGTGGTTCGCGCCGCCGAGTTGGGCAAAAGGGCGTACTTCAATCATGGTCATCTCCACGTGTAGCTGGTTGATGAACCATATGGTCAGCCGGGATAACCGATCAAAAAAGCGCAAAAAATCACGCATCAACAACCGATCTGTCGATAGTTGCTAGAGTTCAAATGGACTGTTCGATAGCCCCGCAACAATCACTGAAACGGTCGCACGTCCCTTCACCAGGATGAGCGCAGCAGCTAAGGGTTTGCGCCCAGCAGCTCAAAACTAAGGCGCTGTCGCCAGGACGATCTGAGCTTCTCTGTTTGCTTTACAGCAACAGTGTTTTCATAATCCCAGCTTTGCGCGCAGTCCCACTAGCGTTCATCCGCCCCCAACTCACGCGATCGGGGTCGAAGTATTCCGCGAACGAGAAATGGTGACGGGCAGTCAGCCAGCCGTGATTGGCTACGCCAAGCTCCTGAAAAGGCCGGAGCTCGATCATGTCTGTTCTCCAAGTAAATCCGGTGAAGGATCATCCTTGAACAGAACGTAGCGGCTCATCCAATCAAAATCAGTGTGGGCATGGTCAATGCCACAGGGCAGCTGATCCTAGCCGCCCATATGGATGGCGCAATGATGCAATGCGCTGAGATCGCAAGCGGGAGAGCGCTCACCGCTGTGGGCTATGAGGTGTTGACCATCGCGTGGGAGCATCGACTCGAAAACCGCTCAAATGCCGTACGCCTCTGGCTCCCTTTCCAAGCAGGGCTGGAACTGCTTGGCGGAGGAGAACCTTTCAAAGATAGGGCTGACACCATAGGGGCGATCGGGGTGTCACTTCAAAAAAATTACCTACGCATCAATCAAAGCACTTTGAAGTGCACTATTTATCATTACCTCCCCCACTTTGAAGATACTTTCGTCGGGATGCATTTCTTTCATCCAAAGATGTAAATTATTCATCACCATGGCTGCAGCTCGCACCGCGAGGTCAGCTGCCTCACCTTCACGCAGCCCACCCGCTAAGAAGATAGTTTTAAGCTTGCTCTCGTAAGAAGACTGAAGGCTATGAATATAGCTCTTCTGGGATTCGCTCAAAAACCCCAAGTCCCGACGAACAACCTTGAAATGAAGTGGCTTACTTCGATAAAAATCCACATGAAGCTTGATAAGCTTACGAACGTTAAGCGAACCATTTTTCTCAAATGAAAAATTAGCCAACTCCACGATTAGCTCATCGTAAAACTCCTCCACCAAATCAAATAGCAAATGCTGCTTACCCTGGAAATAATTATAAAATGACCCAGGAGACAGCTCTAAATGCTTAGCCAACTCACGCATGCCTACTTGCCAGAAACCCTTAACCGCGAAGAGCTCCAGCGCTTTCAAGCGAACAAATTCGTACTTGAAATGTGAATCCGAATCCAGCATGGCGCCCCCTTTGCAATAACCCGCAGACCTGCTCAATTTAAACAGTCAAACCCCAGCAGCACAGATCACTTCAATTAACCCAACCCTAAACTTACACAATCAAGTGCACAAAGAGAACCGCGAAACACTTTCATGATTCGCGGTTGCGTTTTGAGTCGAAAACCTCTCTGCAGCCTGGGACATTACACCATGCAAATCAGGCAGACAGCTTTGAGAAATGCAACCATCAAGGAGCGCTTTTAAGACTTCAGTTTCGAGATGGCATCAAGAATATACGAGGTTTCAGAGCCAGCGTTTGGCAGTTCAAACTCTTCTCCTTTATCAGCAATCTCTGCCCAGCGCTCTAGAATCGCTTCGGGGGCTGGAGGTACGGTAGGATCAAGCTGCAGACCAGCAGTTCGCACGATCCGGGCCAAGGAGAAGTGCCCTGCTGCTGCAGACAGGATCACACCAGATTCGCTGAACGCTTCACTCGCGAGTACAGCAACTGCAGCTGACACGTGCTCAGGATTGAAGTACGGCGCGATATCGGATGGCAGCACGCCTTCCGTCATGTGAGTCATGGCCACGGGAGCAACCGTGTTGACCTTGATATTGTACTTCGCCCCTTCCGTCTTCAGGGTGTTCATAAGACCCACAAGACCGAGCTTACCGGCAGCATAGTTCGACTGACCGAACGAGCCGTACAGGCCAGAATTCGAGGTAGTGAAGATGACCCGCCCATAGCCATTCTTCTGCATGATCGGCCAAGCGGCTCGGGTGCAGTACGCCGATCCCGACAGATGCACCTTCAGTACCAGATCCCAGTCATCGATCTCCATCTTGCCGAAGCTCTTGTCACGCAGTACACCCGCGTTGTTGACCAAGATATCGACCGATCCAAATGCCGAGACTGCCTGGTCGATAAGACGCTGGGCACCTTCAAACTCAGCGATCGAATCGTAGTTAGCGACTGCTTGCCCACCCTGGGCAATGATCTCAGTAACCACATCATCAGCAGCCATGCCGCCTTCATTGGTAGCCAGGCGCGACCGACCCGGATCATTGACGACGACCTTGGCACCGCGAGAAGCCAGCATCAACGCATGGCTTCGCCCCAGACCTGCTCCGCCACCCGTGACGATTGCAACGCGATTTTGAAAATCAATACTCATGTTCAATTCCTTAACTGGGATGTCTTCAGACGGCAAGCGATTCACGCATGACCTTCTTGGCAAGCTTTCCGGTCGAAGTGCGAGGCAAAATTTCTGCACTGATCGTCCAGGTCTCAGGGACTTTGTAGTCACTGAGATTGAGCGCACAGTGTTCGCGCAACTCAGCTTCACTGATCTCGCCAGAGATGGTTACGAAGGCATGTACACGCTCACCCAGCACCGGATCTGGACGGCCTACAACAGCAGTCTCGATTACTTTCGGGTGGCGACCAATCACAGCTTCCACTTCAGCGCTGTACACCTTGTAGCCCGCACGATTGATCAGGTCTTTCAAGCGATCGTGTATGAAGACATTGCCCTCAGCGTCAACGCTGCCGATATCGCCGGAACGCCAGTAGCCTCCCACCAGACCAGCTGCAGTTGCATCAGGATCGTTCAGGTACTCAGAAATGATCATCGGGCCACGGATCCAGAGCTCACCCGACTCGCCCGTCGGTACCTCCTGGCACGTGATGGGATCGACAATTAGCAGATCAACACAAGCCAGCGGTTTGCCCACAGATCGGTAGTCAACTGGCCCCATACCGACTGGTGTCATGATGGCAGGCGAACAGCACTCGGTGGCGCCATAGCCGTTCACCAACTGCAGATTCGGCAGCCACTCTGCCAGTGCGGAAATGGTAGCCTCTGGCATGATTGCGCCACCGAAGTGCCCAAGGCGCCACGAAGACAGATCGTAGCTTTTGTAGTTCTCCACTCGCAGGCAGAGGTTGTACATTGCCGGCACCATAATCGCGTATGTCATCTTGCAGGCAGCAGCTGCGGGGAGGAAGTCCCGAGCCTTGAAGGTCTGCAGAATGATCAATGTCGCACCGACCCAAAGCGGTGCCAGGGCGCCGCACAACAGACCGGTGATATGGCTCAGAGGTACGGAAACCAGTGCCCGATCCGTGTGATTCAGGCCGAGGTTACCGCCGTGATGCAACACGGAATGAGCAACGTTCAGATGTGTGATGGCTGCTGCTTTTGGCTTACCACTGGTACCGGAGGTGAAGAGGATGATCGCCAGATCTTCTTCGCCAGGACGGTGTGCTTCAGGTGCTGGAGCACCTACTGAAATTTCAGAGAAGACCGCAGCGCCCGACTCAGGAATGACCAGGGTATCGATATCGAGCTCTTGCTGAGCAGCCTGCACGCGATCCAGCATATCCTCGTCGTGTACAAGGTATGTGGCTCCAGAACTGCGAAGGACATGCGCGATCTCGGGGCCTTGAAGACGCACATCCATTGGCACCGCTACGAGTCCCAAGCGCTGAGCCGCATAGAAGAACAAAACGAACTCTGGACGATTACGTACCAGCAAGGCCAGTCGATCACCAGGACACAGTCCGAGCTTTGCAAGGCCAGTGCTCAGGCGCACAACCTCCGCATCCATCTGCGCATAAGTCCAAACTTGATCGTCAAACTTGAGTGCTTGATTGCCGGGAAAACGAGTGGCCGCTTCTTGGAATCCGCTGTAGACATCGGCTGCACGCTCAACGAAACACTTCACCACCCTGTTGCCGAAATGAACTTCTCGACGTTGTGGCCGGGCGTTGAGCAACTCAGTGGACATGAGCTCCTCCTTCAGCATCAGGGCTGAAAACAGGGATCTTGAGTGTGGTGTCGCTTTGGACGAAGGTCACCGAAACGCGCTGGCCAATGCGAAGCGAATCCAGGTCTGCGTTGACCAAGTTGGTCATCACGGTGATGCCCTCATCCAATTTGACGTAGGCAATGGCGAACGGCACCGGCACACGACGCATGACGCTGAACGAGTAGATCTCGCCCTTGCCAGCACTTTCCTTCCAGACAGTGTCAGCGCTCAGGCAATGTGGGCACAAGGCTCGGGGGTAGTAATGAGCCTCTCCGCATGCGTTGCAATGCTTGATCAGGAAAATGCCGTCGGCGGCAGCGTCCCAGAAATGCTGGTTTTCGATGTTGGTTTCTGGGGCGATTAAAGTACGTTGTTGTTCAGACATTGCTCAGTTACTCCGCTCCAAAATAAGAACACCGCTGCCATGACGACTGCCCATCCACCCACCCATGCCACTCGCCAGCGCCAAATCACAGTTCGGCACTTGGACAGCTGGATGTGCTTCTCCACGCAACTGGCGAACCGCTTCAATAACCTTGGTAATGCCGCCCCGGTTGCCGGGGTGGTTGTTACACAGGCCACCACCGTCGGTGTTGAATGGGAGCTTGCCGTGGCCCGAGATCAAACCGCCGTCCGCGACAAAGCGGCCACCCTCACCTTTCTTGCAGAATCCAAGGTCTTCAATCTGCATCAAGGCTGTGATGGTGAAGCTGTCATAGATCGAGGCGTATTTGATGTCGCTGGCTTTCACGCCAGCCTGAGTGAACGCTTGCTCGCCTGCCCATGCTGCGGCGGAATAGCTCAGGTCAATCTTGCCGCCTGACTGGTGCTTCGCAGCCTCGCCAGTACCGATGACACCGACGGAGGTGCGCTTGAGGCGCTTGGCAATTTCTGGACTGACGACTACCAGTGCCCCACCACCATCGCTCACTACACAGCAGTCAAGCCGATGCAGTGGATCGGAGATCATCGGTGAAGCAAGCACTTCCTCGACCGTGACAGGTTTACGCAACATGGCATTCGGATTGTGCTGGGCATGCTGGGAAGCAGCGACCTTGATCCAGGCGAGTTGCTCGCTAGTGGTACCGTACTGATACATGTGGCGCATGGCACACATGCCGTAGGTGTTCACCACCGTTGGGGAGTACGGCTGCTCGAACGGCATGTCGGGGATGTTGAAGTCGACAACAGGTTCTGCGTTCAAACCAGCCGCTCGTGGGCGTCCAGCTAGCGTGATCAGCGCGACGTTGCATTTACCCTCGGCAATAGCCTGCACAGCATGGGCAACATGAAGCAGATAGGCGGAGCCACCGGTATCCGTGTTATCCATGTAGCGTACATTGAGGCCCAGGTAATCGACCATGGACAGGGGCCCCAAGCCGGGAGCTTCCGTGTCGCAGAAATACCCATCCACATCATCTTTGGTAAGACCTGCATCTTCCAGAGCGCCCTTGGCCACTTCTGCGTGCAATTGAGCAAGGGACTTGTCGTCCGCTTTGCGCGTGGGGTGCTCGAATGCACCCACGATGTATGCCTTTGCTGTGGCTGCCACAGTGAATCTCCTGTTCAGATGAAGCCTTTTATTCAAGAGCGGATTTGCGCCTTGCCGAAGTTCAGCGCCACAGCTCCAGTTTCTTGTACGAGGGTTCGGAACGAGATTTCGTCGCCGTCTTGCCAAATCTCTGTCACCAGGGTGTCGCCCGGGATGACCGGTGAGGTAAATCGCGCTTCGATATGCACCAGTCGACTCGAATCACCATCACACGGCGCTTTAACCAGGGCGGCCCCTGCAATTCCGTAAGTGCAAAGGCCCTGCAGAATCGGCTTGTCGAAACCGGCGGCTCGTGCGACGTCAGGATCAAGATGGAGCGGGTTCATATCGCCGCTCAGGCGGTAAACAAGTGCCTGCTCTGGACGCGTCACGGACGTGACCGAGAAATCTGGAGAGCGATCAGGGATTGGATGAGGCTTTGGAGTTGGTATCGCTGGCCCGCCGAATCCGCCATCAGCTCGTGCAAAGACCGTAGAAAGCAACGTCGCAACAGGCTCGCCGTTGTCAGCATCCCTCAGCTGAGTCTGAGCAAGAATCAGCGCACCCCGCCCCTCCCCCTTGTCTATCACCTCGACAATGCGCAGCTTTGCCTTGATCCGCGCGGCGGGCTGTAGGGTGCGATGCAACGTGACGGACTGACCTCCATGAACGATCTCGGAGATCGTCATTCCTGTCTCGTTTTGCCACCGGTCATCCCAAGCCATCACAGTGGCTTGAGTAGGCAGCACCTGGAGCGCCTTCTCATAAACGAATGGAAGATCCTGCGGCAAGGATTGCCCGAGACCCACACCAAGCGCATACAGCTGGGTATCGCATTCGTTGTAAGCAAACTCTTGCTCAGGAAAATCCATCGACAGCAGTTGTTGATAATTCAAAGTCATTGCGAAAGCCTCAAAGCCAATCGTTCAGCAGATCTACCAACTGGGAATCTGCCGATGACAGGATCGGTAGCCATTGGGAGAGGCGTGGCATTTCGTAGGTGTAGAAATATCGGCACGCGGCTAGCTTGCCGGCATAAAAGGCCTTGTCCTGCCCGACCTCGCCACGCTCCAGCGCCGCCGAAGCAATACGCGCCTGTCGCAACCACATCCAACCGATGACAACATGCCCGAGCATGTCCAGATAGAGCGTGGCGTTGGCGGTATAGACTCGATCGTTCGGCGCCAGCCCCATGGCTGAAGTTGCGGTGCGAACACCCTGCAATGCGTTTTCAAGGACTGAAACAAACCCCGTCAGCTGACTGCCGCCCTTCGCGGCGTCGATATCCTCAGCCACGGTGTCCAGCAACAGTTTCAACAGGGCTCCGTCGTTCATACGAATCTTGCGGTTAACCAGATCCAAGGCCTGAATACCGTGAGTCCCCTCGTGTATGAGATTCAGTCGGTTGTCGCGGTAATACTGCTCAACTGGATAGTCTCGGGTGTACCCGTACCCCCCAAGCACCTGCATCGCCAGTTTGTTGGCCTCAAGGCAGTTCTCGCTAGGCCAGCTCTTGACGATCGGCGTGAGGATTTCAAGCAGCGACTCCGCCTTTCTCCGTGCTTCCTCATCACTGGCGGTGCGTGCGTCATCGACCAGAACTGCCGCATAGAGGCAGAGAGCGAATGCCCCCTCCGTGCTGCTCTTCTGAGCCAGTAGCATCCGACGGATGTCTGCATGTTCAATCAGTGGAACCTGACTGCTGCTGGGATCTCTGGGGCCAGGGAGGAATCCTTGAACGCGGGTACGCGCATACTCAAGGCTGTACAGGTAACCTGCCGTACCGAGCATGGCCGCGCCGACACCAACGGAAATCCGCGCTTCATTCATCATGTGAAACATGTACGAAAGGCCCTGGTTTGGTTCACCTACCAGGTGGCCAATGCATTCGGAGTCCTCACCGAAGCTCAGCAGCGTGTTGACCGTGCCGCGATAGCCCATTTTATGGTTGAGCCCGATCAGGGAGACGCCGTTGGACTCCCCAATGTTCCCTTCTTGGTCAACGCGCAAGCGTGGAACGATGAACAGCGAGATACCCTTGGTTCCCTCAGGCGCACCTTCAATACGAGCGAGAACCAGGTGAACGATGTTCTCGGACAGCTCGTGTTCGCCGGCAGAGATCCACATCTTGCTGCCTTTGATCTTGTAGCTGCCGTCTGCCTGTGGCGTCGCCTTCGTGCGGATGCCCGACAGCGCGGAGCCCGACTGAGGCTCGCTCAAACACATAGTGCCCAAGTAGCGTGATTCCAGCATAGGCTGCATGAACAGACGCTTCTGATCTTCCGATCCAAACTCACGGATGACGCCTGCACCAGAGATGGTCAAGAAGTTGTAGCTGGAGGTGCCGATATTGGCGGCCTGGAAGCACGCCAAGCACGCTTGAAAAACCGAGAAAGGAAGCTGTTGACCACCTTCCTCGAACGGCCTGTCAGCGTTCATGAAGCCCGCTTCAGCAAATGCGTTTAATGCCGTTTTGATCTGCGGCAGAACCCGAACTTTGCCTTCGACAACAACAGGTTCCTGCAAATCCGATTCACGATAGTGAGTTTGAAACTCACGAGCAGCGAGATCCTGGGCCAGATCCAATGTCGCGGTAAAGCTGGTGCGATCGTGCTCGTTGTAGTAACTGCGCTCCACGAGGCGCTCGACATTGAGCACCTCGAAGAGTTGGAAATCTAGATCGCGGCGATTGACCGTAGAAATTGTGCTGGACGTACTCATGAGGCAGTGTTCCTTTATCAGCAAATCAGTTGGTGAGATAACCACCATCGACGACCAGCGTGGCGCCGGTGACATACGCGGACATGTCGGATGCCAGGAAGACCACTGGCCCGACGATGTCTTCTGGTTGGCCGATACGTTTCAAAGGAACGCGCAGCATCAAACGAGCCAAGCTGTCAGGATTGCTCGACGAGGGGGACATCGGCGTATTGATGGCTCCCGGCGCGATGCTGTTCACCCTCACGCCATCTGGCCCAAGCTCCTTCGCCAGCGCAGCGGTAAGCATGTTCACCCCTGCTTTTGAGGCAGAGTATCCCGGTGTGTTGTTGGTGTAGATGAACCCGGCAATCGACGAAATATTGATGATCGAGCCTTTTGTCTCACGCAGCGCATCGCGGAACGCCAACGCCATGTTGAACGGGCCAGACAAGTTGACCGAGAGAGAGCGCTCCCAGGCGTTGAGCACCTCAGGACTGTCGATATTGGCGTAATGGATGTTGCCTGCGTTATTAACCAAAATGGAAACAGCACCGATTTCTTGCCCAATACGGCTGGCGACATCTTTGCACGCTGTTGGATCTGAAATATCCAGCAGGTAGTAGGATGCTTTCCCCCCCGCAGCCTCGATGGCTGCGACCGTTTCGGCCAATGGGTCGGCGTGGCGCCCGGTTACAACTACGTGCGCCCCATGCTTGGCGATACCTTGGGCGATACCAGCGCCAATACCAGTCCCACCACCGGTGACTACAGCGATGCGATCCTGAAGAATGTTCCCAATTGAGCCGGCCATGTCACGACCTCCGTTGCACGTTCATCAGCGACGTGTGGAGGAAACCGCCGTCCACAGTAATTTCCTGGCCATTGAGGTAGCCGGAAGCATCGCTCGCCAAAAATGCGACGACTGAAGCAACGTCCGCAGGGGAGCCGATGCGACGAGAAGCAACCAAGGCTTCACGGGCGGCCAGATTGTCGGGATTGGAATAGAATTCCTCCGACATTGGGGTGCGAACCAGGCCCGGACTTACAGTATTGGCACGAACACCACGCGGGCCCCACTCCACAGCAATCTGTCGGGTAAGTGCAACGATACCCGCCTTGCTTGGCCCATAGGCGGCCACCGCGTTCGGAGATACCGCAGCAATGGACGCCAAGTTCACAATACTGCCCGCCCCCGAATCGAGCATGTGTGCACCGAAGTACTTGGCGCACAAGAACGATCCGGTCAGGTTCACCTGGATGACGCTATTCCAAGCTTCTTGAGACATATCCTCAAGCCCAATCGCAGCCGGGAGAATCGCAGCATTGTTGATGAGGATGTCGCACTTGCCCAGATCTCGGGCAACCTTGAGCGCGGCCTCTCGAACAGACTCTTCATTGGCAATGTTGCATTCGACCGCTAGGTGCTTACCTTCGACTGCGATTTTGACAGGTCGCAGATCAACCAGAGCCACCTGAGCGCCCATTGCAGCCAGTTGGGCCACAATAGCACCACCCAGCCCACCACCAGCGCCGGTGACTACAGCAGTGCGCCCAGCAAGGGCATCGGTACGAAAGACTGACATAAAACCACTCCAATTCTTCTATTTATCTATTCAAGAGGTTCAACAACCTCAGCCATGCGAGCGATCTGGAACAACACCTGGCAGCACAACGGACTCGTCAATGGCGTGCTTTTTTTCGCGGTGCACTGCTAGCGCACAGAGGCACAACGACGCGATAAGGGATGGCACTGCCAGCATGCTGATCACGCCTGCAAATCCCCAACCCATGCTTGTCAACACTGCACCACCAAACGAGCCGGTAACCGCACCAAAGCGACCGATGGAAAGCATCCAGGATATGCCGGTCGCTCGGCAGGCCGTTGGGTAATAGGTAGCAGCCAAGGTTGCCATGGCGACACTTGCGGCGGACGCTACTGCACCCATAACAAATATGAGAAGGGGCAGAACTGACTGATAGCCCAAGCTTCTCGCTACGACGAGCGCAAGCACTGCAACCATGAAGAAGGTGAAGGCAACCACTCGTGTCGCGTTCATTCTGTCCATGATGTAGCCGATTGCGATGCCTCCGAGCAGGCCACCAACAGGGAACAATGAAGTCACGAGTGATGACCGCTCTTGCGAAAAGCCAGCATCGCTAAAGAGCGTAGGGAGCCACATGGTGAACATATAGAACGTCACCAGATTCATGAAGTAGGTTACCCAGAGCAGCACGGTTCCCGGCAAAAAGCGGCGGATGAACAACATTTTGATCGCCGACGATTTCCTCGTAGTGTTCACTTCTTCACAGGATTTGAATGTGCAATCTACGAACTCATAGTCCGGCGCAATCCGCTTGAGGATCTTGGCCACGCGATCATGCGCACCTTTACGGGTAACCAGATAAGGAGTCGACTCTGGCAAGAAGATGAGCAGGAAGACTGCCAGCACCATCGGAGCGATACCACCTGCGATTAACACGCTTGTCCACCCAAGATGCGGGATGAGCCAAGCTGATGAAAGACCTCCAAGCGCCAGTCCGGCAGAGAACCCACAAAGCTGCGTGTTTACGACGATAGACCGCATGCGAGCCGGTGCGAACTCGGAAGTGAGCGTGACAGTGTTCGGCATAGCCGCGCCCAGCCCAATACCCGTTATGAGTCGGAGCACAGACAACTCTTCGACGCTCACGGCATAGGCAGACCAGTAGCTGAATGCGCCGAACAACAGGGTCGACGCCACAATCACTCCTTTGCGGCCAAAGCGATCTGCAAGCGGCCCCGCCAACAAAGCACCAATACCGTAGCCGACCAGAGCCGCACTCATTACTGGCCCTAGCGCTGATCGGGCTACGCCCCAGTCATGCGACAAAGCGCTCCCGATGTATGCGACTGACCCCGTGTCGTAGCCATCAGCAGCGACCACCAGGAAGCACAAGATCGCAACCAGCCACTGATAGGGAGAGAATTTTTGGTTGTCGATGAATTCCGTGACATCGACTGACTGACGCTCTAAGCGCTTCATTGAGCATCTCCCCGACAGGCGACAAGGGAGGACACGCGGGCGTTGATACCTTGGTAGGTCATGGAACCTCCGTCTTATTATTTTTGGAGTGAGGTCGCGCCGGGGCTCACCTGTTAGCAAGCTCGATGCGGTTACCGGATCGTTGCCGGCAAGAAAAAATTACCTCTATGTGAGACTTGTGTCAAGTATCCAAAAGGAATACAAATTCCAGTTATGGCGAATAGCTGCCGGGCGGTCATAGGCCTGAAGAATCCCGAGCAGCGCGCCTATTTCAGGTCATCCAGCTGGATGTCCCCTCTAAGAACAAGGAGATCTCTACAATGGGACGATTGAATGGAAAAGTGGCCGTCATCACCGGCGCAGGCGACGGCATTGGCAGGGCAATCAGCCTGCTTTTTGCTCGGGAAGGAGCAGCCGTTGCAGTGACGGACATCAGCGCATCCTCCGGTGAGGAGACTGTCCAACTCATACGCGAGCAAGGCGGAACAGCACATTTCTGGCGAATGAATGTGGGCGTCGAGACGGAGGTTAAGCAGACGTTCGCGGAAATACATGCACTGCTTGGCCCATTGAACGCACTGGTCAACAACGCAGGAATCATCGGCAGTGACCTACCGACTGACCTCATCAGTGAGGACGAGTGGGATAAGGTATTTTCTATCGACGTTAAGGGCGTGTTCTTCTGCACCAAGCACGCCATCCCACAGATGCGCGCCGCTGGAAATGGCAGCATCGTGAACCTTTCCTCGATATACGGGCTGGTTGGTTCGACCAAATATGCGGCATACCACGCTGCCAAAGGCGCAGTCACTCAGATGACCAAGCGTGATGCTGTCACCTATGGAAAGGAAGGGATCAGGGTTAACTCCATACACCCAGGAACCATCGTCACCCCGCTTGTACAGGCACTGATGGACAAGCACCCACAAGGAGCCAAAGGCTATGCCGGGCAGATGCTGGAGAAGCATCCCATCGGTCATCTTGGCGAGCCTAACGACATCGCTTACGGCGCACTGTACCTGGCATCTGACGAGTCCAAGTTCGTAACCGGCGCACAGCTGGTAATCGACGGCGGCTACACCGCGCAGTAGTCACAAGGCGGCGGTGATACACCGCCGCCCTTATTACATCAGGCCTTGAGCATCAGCTCAGCTGCTTCCTTCGCAGGCATACCCACACTCACGCCCAACGCTTCTGCAGTCTGATTGACTGCCGAAATCAGGCCGTCGTGATAGGTGCTGCTCGCATCACCGATACAGGCAGACTCGGTCGACACCGAAGCCGCAGCAATCTTGTGGTCATCCAACATGGCCAGCCCCTCAACGCCGGAGCGATCCAAACCGAAGCCTGCATCATTGCAGATGAGGCCTTTGGGCATGATGCTCAGCGCATACAGCGCCATAAGCTTTGCTCCATGGGAGCCAACACAAAAGACGTCGTTGTGATGCTCGCCCTTGACTCGCGAGAACGACCAGCATGCGTAGACCTTGCCCTTCTCTCCCTGAGCGACCTCTACGGTTTGCTCATCGAGGAAAGGGCTGACGTCGTGCGATTTACCTTTAGGCGCTTTCAGTAAGACGTGCGCAGCCTCTTCACCGGTCATGCCGACCGAGACGCCGAGCGCTGCAGCCGCCTGGTTAACTCGACTCACTTTTCCGGTCAGCAATGACGGGCCATTCGAAAGACCAGCAGTCGACGTCTGGATCGCAGCAGCTGGAACCCCGAATTTGTCCGACAGTGGCAAACCACCAATCCCCGCCTCATCCTTGCCTGGGCCTCCTTCATGAGCGATCCACCCCTTTGCACCCTGGCGCAGCGGAATGGCTCCAGTAGGTACACCAGCGAAGGAAGCACCGAGCAGGACATCATTGTCCCAGGCCCCTACGTCATACGACGTAAGCGAGTTACCGAGCATGATGCGACCTTGCTCTCCTCCATCGAAGTAAACCGAAGGGCGGAGGTCATCATGGCTGACATGTTGCGACATATGCAGGCTCCATTTTTTGAATAGGCATAGGAAAACCATCTAGTAGCACATTAAGATAACCATTATTTTTACCTCATTGCGAGATTTTTTTGTATTTATGACTAGCGCTAAATCGCAGGCAAAAAAAATCCCCCTAGGCATCCTAGGGGGATTGGGGTACCCACCTGATGCTCAGGTGGTACTCGTAGAGGTTCGTTTTCGTGAGGCCTTTGTCTTAGCGGCGGGCTTCTTGGTAGCAGCTGGAACGATCTCTGGTTGCTGCAGCTCTTCAGATATCTGAGAAGCCATCCGGCGGACAAGGTCTGCCAAACGCTCGACGTCAGCCTCGCTAGTTTCCTTGCGCAGTCGCACCAGGCAAAGACTCGCTGCAACGCTGTCGGGGGCGTTAAAGATTGGGGCGGAGATACCGATCAAAAAGGGCTCGATGTCACTTGCGACAAGAAAACCTGCCTTGCGCACAGCTTTCATATTGTCGCGGAACTCAAGCCATGTATTCCCCATCCCAGCAGCGGCAATTTCGTCAGGGCTGTACAGGTAGTGCCTCTGCAGCTGATAACTCGGCAAATGCGCAAGAATCACCCGCGAAGGAGCGCCTCGATACATGGAAAAGGGCCTACCCCGCTCCATGCTCATCTGAATGCGGTCATCTGTGCGTTCTTGATGAATGCACAATACCTGGCTCCGATAGAACCGGCAGAGGAGCTGCGCACCTCCAACCTCCTGCCCATGAGCCTCCATGACGCGAGGAGCTATCTGAAGCAGTGGATCCGAAAGCCTGATCTGCCTGTCAATCTCGACAAAGCGCGGGCCTAGCCCATATCCAGCACCTCCCGCCGAGGCAAGAAAGCCCGTGTCTGCAAGGGCTCGGACATATCGATAGACGGTGGCGCGGCCCAAGCCGAGATGATCGACAAGCATGTCGACTGTCCATTGTGGGCGCTCAATCGTGAACAGATCCAACAAACCCAACACTCGATCAGTGCTGCTGTCAGGACGCTGCCGCGATCCGCTCTCTTGGTTAGTCGTTTCAGACATATTTAGATAGAGTCTTCTTCAGGATCGGGAGAAAAACCAAAATGATCATATCACGATAATTTATTATTTTATAGCTAGCAGAGAAAACCGTAGACCGCAACAGATTTTGTGCGTGGATAGAGGGACGCCTGGATTGCCCTCGGAGAGGCAAAACCGATTGTAGACCACCGAGCTGAGTGGATGGCGGCCACCATTCGATGCCCGCCGTGATGGATCATTTCAGCTCCTGGCCTGCCAGTTTTCCGGAAAGAAACTTGTTAGGTTTGAGGAAGAACGAGATGACCAGGGCGCCATTGGGTGAGCGCGCCTGATGCTGATTGCCCTTCGGTCGCCAAACATAACCACCTGCCAGCGCCTCTCCTTCATCATCGACAATGGAGCCTTCCAGCACATAGGTCTGCTCTACCTCAACATGCTCATGCAAGGCCAATACTGCCCCTGGCTGCCAACGGAAAAGCGCGGTGAGAAGTCCAGTCTCAGGCTCTTCCATCAGAATCTTCATGTCGATGCCCTTGGAAGGCGTTGGCTTCCAAGGCAACGCGTCGCAGTCGACGTAGCGCGATTCGAGGGGGCCCAAGTAGGCTTCAGAAGCCAGATTAGGTGTTCTCGCCATTACATATCTCCTGGTCAGTTGTTTTGCTTTGTTCTTGGTTGTTGACACTAAATATGCGTGACCGCAGCTCTCACGGAGCTATTAGCCTCCGCAGCCTCAAACTCTTCAGTCGCTGATTGGACGGCCATATGCTTGGCGGCGATGTAGCCGAAGGTCATACCAGGGCCCAGCGTGATCCCGCCGCCTGGATAATTACCGCCCATGATGCTTTCCGCGTCATTACCAACGGCATACAGGCCTGGGATCACATCGCCCTCAGAGGTCAGGACGCGGGCATGTTCGTCCGTGTCCAATCCTGCGAACGTTCCGAGATCCCCCATCTTCAGCTTGATGGCATAGAAAGGGGCCGAGTCGAGCGCAGCAACACACGGATTCGGCTTATGCTCCGGATCTCCCAAATAACGGTTGTAGGCTGTAGTGCCACGCCCAAATTGCGGATCGTTTCCGTTTACAGCGTCCTCATTGAACACAGAGACAGTCCGCTCAAGAACCGATGGGGCGATATTCAACTGCACTGCCAGGTCAGCAACAGTCTCGCCTCGGATCAGATAGCCCGACTTGACTGCACCACCGAGCGGGAATGGGAAAGGCTTTACGAATCCCAGGCCATATTTACGTATGGAGCGATGATCACAAATGAGCCAAGTGCTCACCTCTGCCCCCTCCAGCCGCCCCTTGAGCATGGCCTTCCCGTAATCGTGGTAAGAGTTGGACTCGTTGGTAAAACGATGACCACGCAAATCCACCGCGATAACGCCAGGTTTGTAGCGATCGATCAAATGGGGGAAGACGCGGTAGCGCCCAGCCTTATCGGGGACGCGCGACATCGGAATCCATGCCGCCGCATTAGGTAAGCGGGAGGGGACATGCGCCCCTACCGCCTCTGCCAAACGCAGGCCATCACCAGTATTGCCAGGCGCTGCGGGACTTAAGTGCTCATCACCCGACGCCACGTGCGGGAACAGCTGAGCAGTTCGGGCCTTATCCAAAGGGAACCCGCCGCACGCAAGAACTACGCCTTTCTTGGCCATATAGTCTCGTAGCAGACCTGTCTGACTTACTCGAACCCCCACGACTGCCTCACCCTCGCGCAGCAACTCCTTTACATCACTGGATGTGTGTATTTCTACACCCAGATCGAATGCCGAACGCGCCAGCCTTGCAACCAAAGCGTTCCCATTGGTGAGACGCATCGGTCGCTGATAGAGGGTCATCTCTTTGACGTATTGCGTGATCAGCTTGGCAACATGAACCGCCGAATGTAGCGACTTGGTCGCATTGAACAGATGCTTAATGTCCTGGCTGGCATTCAGCATCATGCCAAGCAGCGTAATCTCTCTGAGCGGCGGCCTTAGACGATTAACGTCCTCACCCAAGCGTCGAGCATCATAGGGTTCGGCAGCAATGGATCGCCCGGTGACACAGCCACCCGGCTCATCTGGGTGATAGTCAGAGAATCCATGGGCTGGGATAAAGCGCACAGCGCTGGTACGCGACTCCATGAAACTGACCATTTCCGGCCCAGCATTCAGAAATGCCGAGACCTTGGCCTCATTGAAATTCTCACCTGCCTGGCTGCGCATGTAATCCAGTGGATCGGCCTCTAAGGGGAGCTGCCCCTCCGGAAACTTGCCATTGCCTGGTACCCACAAGACCCCACCCGACCGGGCAGTAGTCCCCCCGAAGAGATCCTCCTTTTCGAGCACAACGACTCTCAAGCCGTGCAGCGCAGCCGTGACAGCAGCTGCGAGACCGGAAGCTCCGGAACCAATGACGACGACGTCATAAGCCGACTCGGCTGACGAAAAGCTGGCTGAAGCGCTCAATTTTTATTCCTCTTCTTCGCATCTGGGGGTGTATGCCGCAGCTTTGCGTCATGCCTCTGCCTGATCGAAGGCCATGGAGGACGAGACCGCTGAGACAGTTCTAGTCTGGCCCGATCTCTCAGGCGTGACGCACAATTCCATACGCAATAGAATTATCACCATGAGAGATTTTTAACAATAGCCTTGAGACTTCCACTCCAGCAAAACAATCTATATTACTGATTTTATTGGTTATTTTTAGATTTGCCCAAACCCCCATAAGACGCAAATCTTCCGAGCTGACGAACGGGAGTGAAAAAACACAAGACAATAATCTCCCATATTGACATTTTTTATCAGTCGTCTAATTTAGGATTCACTTGCCGACAGCACACATTCCCCCTAGCAGCGCAGCGCGCCGGCTAAGGCGAGGATTGGGTATGGGCCGGCAAGGACGAGGAAGGGAATGAACATCAGCTGGACAAAGCCGTGGAGGAATCGAGCGGCTCAGCTACACATTGCGCCGCCCATGACTTCGTAGGTCGAACGGTGCACGTCAAAAATAAAAACAATAGGCAACGAAAATGAGCGCACGAATCTGCTCGATATCCTTGATATCGATGGTTCTAGGTGGCTGCCTGACAGCGGCCAACGCCGAGGCAGAATCACAGGAAATCCTGCCGGAATTCCTGACTTCTGGTCACATGAATCTCCTACTCCGCAATTTCTATTTCCACCGCGACTTTCGTCATGGTGGCTTCAACTCAGCCGGACGCAATGCATTCAAAGCGCCTGCTGACCGCAATGGCTACAGCGATGAGTGGGTGCAGACCGCTATATTGAATTATGAGTCCGGGTTCACACCTGGACTGATTGGGATCGGCGTAGATGGCTTTGTGGCAGGCGGGGTGAAATTGAATAGCGGAGGTGGTCGCACAGGCACTCTGTTGCTGCCCATCGACAGTGAAGGTCGATCCGAGGACAACTACAGCAAAGGCGGTGTCGTTGGAAAGCTCAAGGTTTCAAATACCGTTGCAAAATACGGCCCTCAGTTTCCGAATGTCCCGGTATTCTCTGTCAGTACCATTCGTGCACTGCCTGCATCAGCCACTGGCCTCACCGTCAAATCTGACGAGTTCAAGGATCTGAGCCTGGACTACGGGCGATTCACCTCCGCCAGCGCCATGAACTCTTCCAACCAGGACGAGGAACTGACCACAGACTACTCCACCGCGATTCATGGCAGGTCGGTGGAATATGTCGGTGCAACCTACAAGCTCAAGGGGACAGATAACATTCGCGCTTACGCGTCCACCTTCAAGGACGTGTGGCACCAGTATTACCTGGGGTCGAATCTCAGCTGGGCGTTGTCTCCGCAGGATACCCTCACCCTGCAGCTCAACGCGTACAGAAACAAAGGCTATGGTGCAGAGCTTGGCGGCCCTATCGATACCAGCGCCTGGTCTGCAATGGCTGGCTACCAACACAATGCGCACACGTTCTCGATTGGCTATCAAAAAGTGCTCGGGGACGAACCTCTGGACTGGATCGGATTTGGTTCAATCGGCGGAAATGTATCGCTTACAAACGGAATTCAGTATGCGACCTTCCTTGAGGCCCATGAAAGATCATGGCAGTTGCGATACGACCTCAACATGGCCGCATACGGCATCCCTGGCTTGACCTTCATGGCTCGCTACGTGCGCGGTGATGGGATGGATAACAGCGGAAGCGACAATCGTTTCTATACCGCACGCCATGTCTATGACCCCGAGAAGGACAATAAACACTGGGAGCGAAATTTGGAGGCGAAGTACGTCGTCCAAAGTGGCAAGGCCAAGGATCTTTCTTTCCGGCTACGCCAGGCTAGTCACCGAGGAACTACTGGGAACCGTTTCGTCGACATGGATGAGGTTCGCCTGATCATCGACTACCCCATTTCCTTCTTCTAACCTCACGCGATTCGCGCAGAGCAACTCTGCGCGAATGCACGTCACTTAAATAATTTTGACGTTGATCTCGCCCACACCTTCGACCCCGCCGGTAATCACATCACCTCGCACGACTGCGCCGACATTTTCAGGCGTGCCCGTATAAATGAGGTCACCTGGACGAAGCTCAATCGAAGTGGAAACCGTCGAGATGATCTCTGGCACAGACCAGATCAGGTCGCTGAGATTCGAATCCTGCTTGACCTCACCATTCACCGCCAGCCAGATACGGCCCGACGACGGATGCCCAGAGTTGGCCACAGGAACGATAGCGCTGCATGGCGCAGACTGATCGAACCCTTTGCCCCAATCCCACGGCCTGCCCATCTCACGTGCATTCAGCTGCAGATCCCTGCGCGTCAGGTCAACGCCAACACCGTAGCCCAGCACATGATCCAGAGCGTCCGCTGAGGAGATATTCCGTCCCGCTTTACCGATCGCAACCACTAGCTCGATCTCGTAGTGCAGATTGTCGGTCAGCGGCGGATAAGGGATTTCAGCGCCGTTATCCTGAATGGCATCAGTCGGTTTGTAGAAAAAGAATGGTGGCTCTTTATCAGGGTCTTTACCCATTTCGCGTGCGTGCGCGGCGTAGTTTCGCCCCACGCAGATAATGCGGCGCACAGGCAGCCGCTTGCTTGAACCCTCCACCGCGAGAGTCGGTTGAACAGGTGGGTCAATCAAAAATTCCGTCATCATTGTTCTCTTATTCAAGGAATTCACAGGGAAAATCCCGAGTCTCAGCACATGCCCTATGTCAGAGCTGAGGCGAGAATTCGGTAGGGATGAGCAAGCGGCTCGACATTGACCGGATCATCGGTCGCACCTTGCTCAGGAAGCTTTGCCACTCGGGGTTGGCTGCCAGCAACGCTCGACGCTCAAGACGAGCGTTGAAATCCGGATAGCGCCACAAGCTGACGATCGTGTTGAGATCACCTACCTCAGTCACGAAGTAGCCGGAGAACCCCTGCAGCGTCTGGCTCTGCAGAGCAAACCCCTCCTTCAAGTAGATCTCGAAATAGTCCTTCGGGCTGTATTGCGTATGCAGCGTGTAGCTGCGCTCTTCGACCACTGCCATCGCTCACCTCTGGGAAGTTGACGTTGAGGTAAGCCCTGGATTCGTCGCCCCGTGGGGGTCTATCAAAAGGGACAGCCAGAGACGAACCTCAACGTGCCTCAATAGAGGCAAGAGAAAAGTATCACTATGAGAGATATACAACAAGAAGCACGATTAGAGATCAAGACGAGACTTGTTCGGCGGTCTCCTACCACGTCAGGCCAATTCCCATGAGCGCATCCACCACCACTTTTACCCTCAGTGGTACGTGCCGCGCCGCCGGCCAGATAGCAACGATTGGTACAGGTTCACCCTGTACATGTTCGAGCAGAGGTTGAAGCGCGCCATTAGTGAGGTGTTCACCGGCCAGCCACGTCGGCAGCTGCGCAATACCCACCCCCGCCAACGCCGCCGACAGCATCGCCTCACCATCGCCGAACTCATAGTGACCTTTTATTGGATATCGGAAGTCGACGTCGCCTTCCCGGAACAGCCATGATGAGCGCGCCTGATTCCGCCTTCCTACGATGCAATGGTGGTTAGCGAGATCCTCTTTACACTTTGGCGCAGGATGATGGGTGAGATAGGACGGAGCAGCGCATATCACGAGACGCTGCATGCCAATCTGGCGGGCAATAAGCTCCGTTGTATCCGGCGGCGGGCCAACCCGCACAGTGACATCGACGCCCTCCTCAATGACGTCGATGCGCTGATCAGTGAAACTTGCCGAGATAGCCAGATCGGGGTATTTAGCCATCAGGCCGAGCAGTGTTGGCATCACGTGTAACCTTCCGAAAGCACTCGGAAGGTCAATTCTCAACTGCCCTGTCGGCACATGATTGTGGGCCCCAAAATGACCCTCAATATCATCCAGGTCTGACATCAGCCCTTGGCAGACATTCAGAAATGACTGGCCATCACTGGTCAGGCTGAGTCTTCTCGTCGATCGATGAAACAACCGGACACCGAGCCGAGCCTCCAGTCGCGCGATCCCCTTACCCACAGCTGATTTCGTTAGCCCTAATGAGGCAGCGGCGGCTGTAAAGCTGCCGTGGCGGGTGGTTTCGACAAACTCGACGATCCCATCAAAGCGATTAGTCTTGGGCATGAGCGACTCGATAGTAGAATTTAGATCGCCAATGAGGATACAAAAGAAGATCTAGTTTCAACAAGGTGCTAGGCGTAACGTAGGTGGTGTCTTAATCACAACCGGTGCAGATCCCATGCCATCACTTTTCGAACCATTCGCTCTTGGCCAATTGCAGCTGCGTAATCGCATCGTGATGGCGCCGATGACCCGCTCCCGCACCATCAACCTCACGCCTACTCCCAGCACCGTTGCTTACTATCGCCAACGCTCCAGTGCAGGCTTGATCATCACTGAAGGCACCCATGTCTCCGAGGAAGGCCGGGGCCAGGCTTACACTCCCGGCATTTACACGCGTGAGCAAATCCAGGACTGGCGCTCGGTCACTGACGCGATCCATGAAGAAGGTAGCGCGGTCTTCGTGCAGCTCTGGCATGTTGGCCGCAACTCGCACGTATCCCACCAGCCTAACGGCCAGGCGCCCGTCAGTTCCACCAATGTTGCATCACGAACTGAGACATGGGGCTTTGTGGATGGGAAGCTTGATCGCATCCCGACCAGCACTCCTCGCGCTCTGCAAACAGAGGAAGTCGCCCGGGTCACCCAAGACTTTGTTGATGCCGCTCGCAATGCGATTGCTGCTGGTTTTGACGGCGTTGAGCTCCATGGCGCCAACGGTTATCTCTTTGAGCAGTTCATCAATGGTGCTCTGAACAACCGTGACGACCGATATGGCGGGAGCATTGAAAACCGCATTCGGTTCACGCTGGAGACGGTTGATGCAGTGATTGGGGCGATTGGCGCAGGTCGGACTGGTATTCGCATTTCGCCGTTTGGCCGCTTCGGCGACCTGCAGGGCTATAGCGACGAAGAAGAAACCTGGTTGACTCTCGCGCGCGAGCTCTCGAAACGTAATCTGGCTTACCTGCACGTATCAGATCAACGCTCCCTGGGCACTCAGCCTATTCCCGAAGACTTCATGACCAAGCTGCGTGACACCTATCAGGGCACGCTTATGGTCGCGGGTGACTTCAACGCCGAAAATGGTCAAGCCGCACTGGACGAAAATCGCTTGGATCTCGTCGCGATTGGGCGGCCTTTCATCGCCAATCCTGACCTCGTTGAGCGTTACAAGAATGGTTGGCCTGTTGCTGAAATCAACCGCGACACACTCTACACCCGTGGGGATGAAGGCTACATCGATTACCCCCACTACTCGGCAAAGTGATACCGCACCACGTTAAGCCTGACGTAGAGAATGGAAGGTCGGAGCTGTTACTGCACAGCTTCCGTCCTCCTCAGATGCTGGTGCTCCACGCTCGACTGCAACACGAAAGGGAGCACCCTCCTCACTCAAAAAGGATGGATGTGTATGCCTACCCTGACCGAACGATTGATTGCCGCCTATGAAACCAGAGCCACCTCTGCCGAGTTCGATTTGCTGGCTGAACTCGAAGAGGTGCTCAATGGCGTGGGATTATCAACAGCAGACTCGGGCGGTGAAATTTCGTATGTAGGTGCAGACCCTGTGGTGCAGAGTCCTCTGCGCATTGGTGGGGCGGCGACCATTGCACTTCTCACCAAGTCGATTGCAGCTGCAGCGCTCCATCAGTGGCGTGGCGGCCCCGGGCAAGACATCAGCATTGACCTTCGCTCCACGCCTCATCGACTCTGCCCCTTCTACGACAACAAGTGGGAACGACTGGGTCGCTACCCCACCCGAACGTCTTTGGAAGTCGGGAACATCATGGGGTACACCTTCTTCAAGACAGCGGACAACCGCTGGGTTCTCCCCCAGGCCATGTACACCAATTTGCGACTGAGGGCTCAGAAGCTTCTGAACGTACCTCTCACGAAGGAACCGGTTACCGAGGCCATTGCGAAATGGAAAGGCTTGGAACTCGAACAGGCCGCAGAAGCTGCAGGTGTTGTAATGCCTATGGTTCGCACGCTGCCAGAGATACTCGAAGAGGCCCAATACAAGAATGTCCTGGCAGACATGCCTCTGATTGAGATCACCAAAATTGGTGAATCTGATCCAGAACCTTTGCCTCCTGAAGGAGGGCAACCATTCTCTGGCTATCGCGCCCTGGGCATGGGGCATGTGATTGCGGGCGCAGGGATGGGTCGATCACTGGCATTGCATGGCGCCGATGTTCTCAACCTATGGCGCCCAGGTGAGGGAGAACAAGATCCCGCCTACGCATCCGCCAATGTTGGTACTCGCTCGGCCTGGCTTGACCCGAGAGCTGATAAGCCAATTCTTGAGGAATTGCTAAGCGACGCTGACATCTTTTTCCATAACCGTCGGCCAGCATTCCTTCGTGAGATCGGCATCACTCCAGAAGATGCTGCCAAGGTTCGGCCCGGCATCATCTACGTCTCGATTTCTTTGCATGGCCTCACTGGCCCTTGGTCGGAACGTCCTGGATTTGATCAATCAGCGGGCTCTGTTACCGGAATGATGGCGCTGCAAGGAAGTATCGATCAACCAGAGTTGCCACCCATCATGGTGGTAAACGACTACCTCACACCTTGGCTTGCACAAGCAGGGATTGTCGCAGCCCTTCGTCGCCGCGCCAGCGAGGGCGGCTCCTACCACGTGCACATCTCGCTGACCCGGGTTGCACTCTGGATTCTTTCCCTTGGCCTGTTCAATAAAGACTGGGCGAAAAAGACTGCGGACTCGTCCGAATTGCATCGCTACCTTGATCCGGAAACCTTCCAGGCAGAGACACCCATGGGGGATTACCAAGGGGTAACCGATCAGGTTGTCATGTCGAAGACGCCTGGCAAGTACAGTCCTGTGCTAATCCCTAGGGGTTCTTCACGCCTCGAATGGCTCCCCCGCTGATTATTTCAGCAGAGCCGATAGATCTTCTCAAACCTTCGAGGATAAGCCGATGTCAGTGGATGATACCCACACCTCAAAGACGTTCGTGTTCGATGAGGAATGGTTAGCCGGACACAGTGAGCCGGTGCTGGACGCCGACCTTCCCATCATCGACCCGCATCATCACTTGTGGGGTAGCGAGCGAGGGTCTCGTTATCTGTTCGACGAGATCAATAGTGACTTGAACTGCGGCCACAATATTCGTGCAACCGTGTTCGCGCAGTGCTACGCAATGTCCCGTGCCGATGTAGACGCCATGTGGGCTCCGCTTGGAGAAACCGAGTTCGTTAATGGAATCGCTGCGATGAGCGCAAGCGGTTTGTACGGCTCGACTCGTATCTGCGCAGGAATCGTCGGATACGCCGACCTTAGGCTAGGTGACCGGGTTCAGGCCGTACTGGAAGCGCATCTTTCGCGAGCCCCAGATCGTTTCAAAGGTATCCGTTTCATCACGGAATGGGATGACGACCCAACGATCGTCACCGCCCCTGAACGCTTCTCCAAAGGTCTGATGAGTGACAAGACATTCCGGGAAGGATTTGCTCAGCTGGAGCCCTTGGGACTCAGTTACGACGCATGGTTATTCCACCATCAAATCCCAGAGTTGACTGACCTGGCCCGCGCATATCCAGGTACCACGATCATACTGGATCACATCGGTGCTCCGCTCAATGTCGGGAGCTATGCCGGAAAACAGGAAGAGGTGCTCGAAGTATGGCGGCGAAATCTCGCACAGTTGGCGTCCTGTCCGAATGTGCGAGTAAAAGTGGGCGGTATGAACATGCATTTGTTTGGCTTTGCAAATGAACACCGCGCGAGACCGCCCTCCTCCATTGAACTGGCCGAGCAGTGGCGTCCCTACGTTGAAACGTGCATCGAGCTCTTCGGCCCGTCGAGAAGCATGTTCCAAAGCAATTTCCCGGTGGACAAAGCTGGCTGCAGCTACGCAGTGCTATGGAACACCTTCAAACGCTTGACGCGGCATTACTCATCCTCTGAGAAGTCGGCGGTCTTTCACGACACCGCCGCAGCGACTTACCGAATCTAAATCGTGTGAGTGGCTTGGTTATCAAGCCACCAGACCTTAACGGGGAATCCCATGCCTTTGCTCAGAATTGATGTTGTCCGGGGCCGTAGCGAGGAGCAAATGACGCAGCTTCTCGACACAATCCACGAGGCCATGCTTGAAGCGTTCAACGTACCAGAGCGCGACCGTTACCAACTGGTAACGGAACATGAACCGTCTCGCCTGGTTGTCCAGGACACCGGGTTGGACATACCACGCACGTCTAATGTCGTTGTGATTCAGGTTTTCACTCGACCTCGCAGCCGAGACGAAAAGCAAAAATTCTATCGCCTGGTTGCTGAAAAGCTGAATCAGACCTGCGGGATCTCCCCGGCTGATCTGATGATTTCCTGCATGGTCAATGACGACGAGGACTGGAGCTTTGGCTATGGAGCAGCCCAATTTCTAACTGGCGAGCTCTAGATCACCTACACATGCATGATCGGCTGCTCCACGCGCGCTCCAGCGCATTGAGGAACAGCGGCACCACAAAAAGACAAAACTCGGTGACCGGATACCTCTGATGATACGTGTACTTACTCTGTCCATAGGGATGTTTGCGCTAGGCCTTGATGGTTACGTACTGTCGGGCCTACTGCCGAGCATAGCCGAAGATTTCAGCGCTCCGATTGTGATAAGCGCACAGATCGTGACGGCCTTCGCTGCCGCCTATGCATTGCTTGCACCGCTCCTATCATTCATGACAGTTGCATTGGATCGACGTGTCGTTCTGATAGGCGGGCTTGTGGTATTTGCACTGGCCAATATAGGGAGTGTACTCGCGCCCACTCTTGGAACATTGATGATGATGAGGGTAGTGGCCGGTGCAGCGGCGGGCATCTATGCACCAGCAGCTGCGGCCACTGCTGCCGGACTCGTTTCTACAAGATCACGCGGACGAGCCTTAGCACTGGTAGTCGGAGGGTTGACCACATCAACCGCTTTTGGGGTTCCGCTAGCCCTCCTACTCGCAGACCATTTTGGCTGGCGTGCGGTGCTGATGACCGTCGCTGCAATATCAATGATGGCAGCTACGGGGATCGCAATCTGGGTACCTGCACCTAAAGCTCCAACACGCAGTGTTCCAGCGCTTCGCTGCGTCCTGTCCAACCGTGCAGTTCTTGGCCGGATTGGGGTCATGCTGTTTGCGGCGATGGCAAACCTCGGTCTCTTCACCTACCTGACGTCGGTACTGACGGAACTGAGTGGGGTACTTACGAAAGACCTGCATAAGTACTTCTTCCTCTGGGGGATTGCCGGGCTGTTTGGAAATGCCATTGCTGGTCGGTTACTGGACAGAGGTATTTCAGCATCCAGAATGCTCGCCTGCAGCTTGCTGGCCCTTGCTATCGCGCTGGCCATCTTCCCGCTATTCAGTACCACTCCAGAAGGAGCAGGCTTCATCTTAATTGTTTGGGGAATGGCCGTATGGTCTCTACAAGCACCCATTCAGCATCAACTCGCCGGAATTCTTCCTGAACATGCCAGCACGACCATGGCGCTGCTCGCCTCCAGCATTTGCTTAGGCAGCGCCATCGGTTCCGGGCTGGGCGGCATTGTGCTGAGCCATTCGGTAGCACTTCTGGGCCCGGCTGCAGCGGCATGCGTACTGGTGAGCCTTACCATCCACCTGCGAAGTAGACCCAGCCCGATTCCGAATAAAGAGTTTTCAAGCGTACCTGCCACCACCCCCTGAATGCCGGGCATCAGCCTCATCTGCTGCTTTACCATAACAACAACATTGAGAAATATGCGATGCCACACAACACGTTTGATGCGCCTCCAGATGCCCTTCTAGAAAAACAGATTCTCAAAAAGGTCAGCTATCGGCTGATGCCGGTGCTGATACTTGGCCTCTTCATTTCGTACGTAGATCGAGCCAATCTGGGAGTCCTTTTCAAACCCATGTCAGAAACTCTGGGCTTGAATGCTACGGCCTTCGGGTTAGCAGCTGGGTTGTTCTACCTGGGTTACCTCTTTTTTGAAATCCCCTCCAACATGGCCATGACTCACTTCGGTGCCAGGCGATGGATCGCTCGCATCATGGTCAGTTGGGGCATCATCACGATCATCATGGCAACCGTGCATGGACAGACTTCACTGTTCACGCTGAGAGTCCTGCTTGGGGTTGCCGAAGCCGGGTTTTTCCCTGGCGTCCTTTTCTACCTCACCCTCTGGTATCCACCCCGAGCATTGGGACGATCCTACTCAATTCTTGAAATAGGTATCCCAGTCTCTCTCGCCCTAGCGTCAGTTTTCACTTCAAGCCTGCTTCTACTCGATGGGTGGGCTGGCCTAGAGGGCTGGCGATGGGCGTTTGTGCTGCAAGGGCTGCCGGCGGTGGCGCTCGGCATCTACGTTTTTTTTGTGATGGTGGACGGCCCCTCTAAGGCCAAATGGCTTACCCAAGAAGAACGCGCATATTTGCAGGGGAAAGTGACGCAACCTGAAGGGCACGCGGTCAGTGAGCTCAAACACCTTCCTATGGTGTTTGGTAGCAAAGTGGCATGGGCACTGGCGGCAGTTTACTTTTGCATGTTGATTGGCTTCTGGTCAGTGACTTACTTCCTTCCCCAAATCATTCAGGAGCGTTTTCAGGTCACGCCTGTGAAGGCCGGATTTATTGCCGCTATTCCATGGCTCTTAGCGGGTGTTGCGATCTATCTGATCGGTAAAAGCTCCGAGCGTACGGGAGACCGCAAATGGCACATGCTCATCTGCTTAGTTGCCGCAGGATGCGGGCTACTGATCGGAGCGGCTACCCAGTCGCCAGTCATGGCCTTGATTGGCTTGAGCCTGGCAGCCGCCGGTATGCAGGCATCAGTCCCCTTATTCTGGACAATGCCCTCGACCACCTTTTCGGCTGCCACAGCTGCGATTGCCATTGCCATGATCAACTCAGTGGGCAATCTCAGCGGGCTCATAGGCCCATTTACGCTGGGGTTCTTTCAAGACGTGACCGGCAACAGCCGGGTCGGCCTTTTATTCATGGCCATTTTTTTCTTCATCGCCGCAATACTCGCATTCTTCGCGAGTCGTCACGTGAGTAGGATCCGCCTAGATGAAAAAAAACCGACGCACCTGTCCGCATCTACAACACGTCAGCCGGCATGACCTACGCGATGAAACGAACAATGTTCAGACTCTATCAATCAATTTGGCGTACCGATGTCCATCAACCTTGATCTCAATGACCTACAAGCCTTTCGAGCCGTGGCAGAAAATGGCAGCTTTCGCAAAGCTGCCGACTCTATCCGGATAACCCAGCCTGCACTCAGTCGGCGGATCGAAAAGCTTGAGTCCGCTCTCAATGTAAAGCTCTTCGAGCGCACTACCCGAAAAGTCAGCTTGACCACAGTGGGGCGCGCTTTTCTCCCGCAAGCAGAGAGAGTGCTGGATGACGTTGATATAGCGCTAATGACTGTTGGCGATGCGGGATCATCACGCATGGGAAGCGTGACCATAGCGTGTGTCCCCTCGACTGCTTATTACTTCATGCCCAATGTCATCAGTACGTTCAGACGCGACTATCCCAAGATCAGGGTGCGTGTTTTGGATGCAAGCGCTAACGACGTAAACATAGCCGTGGCTTTCGGCGAAGCTGATTTCGGAATGAGCTTTAGTGGAAACCTTGCCCCTGAGATCGATTTCCAGCCTCTACTCCAGGAGCGCTACGTCATGGCGTGCCGGCGTGATCACGCCCTCGCCAGTCGGGAAAATGTAAGCTGGGAGGAGATGTTCGAGTATGACTACATCACGTTGGACAAGACATCCGGCAATCGCCTGGTTCTAGACCAAGCATTGATCCGGATTCATCCTAAACAGCCTAGCGTTTGCGAGACTCGTCATGTCACTACCATGATCGGAATGGTCGAAACTGGGCTAGGAGTTGCTGCGGTTCCCTCAATCGCCATGCCGGGCAAGTCACACTCCATACTCACTGGGATTCCCCTGGTAGAGCCAGAAGTGGTGCGCAACGTCGGGCTGCTTAAACGCCGGGGTCGTAAGCTGACCCCGGCGGCCATCGAGTTAGAGAAGCTGGTCAGGGAAATGCCCCTGCTATTTCAGAACTGAATCCAGGCCCGTCGAGTTGACCGTTTCTTGAGCTACAGGAGATGCCAAGTAATTCAGTAATGCCTTGGCCTTCTCCGGGTGATCAGCATTCACAGGAATCCCTGCGGCGTAGCGAGTAACCGACTGTAAGTCCTCAGGAATTTTGGAAACAAATTGCGCACCTGGTATGGGCAGCAGCTCGGCTACCTGTTGAAAACCGATTTCGTATTCTCCCTTGGCGATTACAGAGGCAACAGGGATGCGCTCGATCATTTTGCTCTTGGCAGCGAGCTGCTTCTGGATGCCCAGCTTTTTGAACAACTCCTTCTCGATGTACACACCACTCGCGCTGTCGGAATAGGCAACAGACTTGGCATTCAGCAGTACGTTTTTCAGCTCGGCATCAGTGGCAATTGACGGCTTCGCCGCACCTTCCTTGACAGACATGCCTATTCGGGAGTCGGCCAGCTCTACGCGGGAGGCTGGGTCGACCTTCCCTTGTTTGATCAAATCGTCCAGGGCGTAACCTACCATGATGACCACATCGGCGTGCTGACCGCGAACCAACCGATTTGGAATAGCCTCGGGAGCCTTACCCATGGATGGGCCCAGAATGGTTTTCAGAGTATCCCCCGAGGAAGCGGCATACTGAGGCCCTAGCAATTTGTATGCTGCGGTGAAACCGCCTGACGTCATGACTTTCAGTTCGTCAGCTTGTACGAAGGTGCTCACCGTCAGGTAACTCAAGACCAGGGCGGCTAGAGGGGAATAATTCAACCGTTTCATTCACTCTTTTCCTTAATTACACGGCAAGTCGAGTACGGACTGACAGGTGTCGGTATAGCCCGAGGGTGGCAATCAACGCGCAGCCAGCAGCGAATGTCATCCAGTAAGCGGGAGCGGCTTTGTCGCCCGTCAGGTGAATCAGCCAGGTTGACATCGCGGGGGTAAAGCCTCCGAACACTGCAGTTGCGAGGCTATAGGCCAGAGAAAAACCAGCCACCCGAACCTCCACGGGCATGATCTCGGTGAGTGCCGGAATCATTGCACCGTTGTAGAGGGCATATAGAAATGAGAACCACAACAAGACTTCGAGCATGCGAGCAAAACTCGGAGCTTGTGCGAGGAAAGACAAGGCAGGATAAGCCGTCACAATCGTCAGGAGTGTCATTGCCACCAAAAGTGGTTTTCGCCCAAATTTGTCGCTGAGCGCTCCACCGATGGGAAGCCAGAAGAAATTGGATACCCCAACCAGTAAGGTCACCAGCAAAGCATCAGTGGTGCTGAGGTTCAGGACGGTCTTACCAAAGGTCGGCGCGTAGACAGTGATCAGGTAGAACGCGGTCGTCGTCATCGCCACCATCATCATGCCTGCCAGCACGATTCCCCAGTTTTGCAGCAGCGTAGTGAAAACCTGTTTCATCGTGGGTCGATGCTTGCGGGTAGCAAACTCTTCAGTCTCTTGAAGGCTCCGACGCAGCAAAAAAATAAACGGGACAATCAAGCAACCGACCGCAAAAGGAAGACGCCAGCCCCACTCACTGATCTCGGCCGGCTGTAGCCATTGATTTAACCCGTATCCTAGGGCGGCTGCGACAACAATTGCTACCTGCTGGCTACCCGATTGCCAACTGGTGAAAAAGCCTTTACGTCCTGGCGTCGCCATTTCGGCAAGATAAACAGAAACACCTCCCAGCTCCGCGCCCGCTGAAAAGCCTTGCAGCAATCGGCCCAGCAAGACCAATGCTGGTGCCCACAAGCCGATAATCGAATATCCCGGCACCAGTACTATTAATAGCGTACCGCTTGCCATGATTGACAGCGTGACAATGAGGCCTTTGCGGCGCCCCACATCATCAATGTACGCACCTAGAATCACAGCACCGAGCGGCCTCATAAGGAAGCCTGCTCCGAATACTGCAAACGTCATCATTAGCGATGCGAACTCGCTGGTGGAAGGGAAGAAAGCCGTAGCGATCTGAGTGGCATAGAATCCGAAAAGAAAAAAGTCAAATTGCTCAAGGAAGTTTCCAGAGGTGACCCGGAATACCGCCCCAGCCCGGGATTTGGCGTAAGCCGCCTGGGGATGGGATGTGCCTTGCATGAGTGTTCTCCAGCGATCTTATTTATGTGCTTGTAGGCTTTTGAGACCGTAGAGTTTGTTCGACACATCTTGAAACGTTAAGTGATATGTTTTCATCCATTGATGCATATCGTTTATCAATCCGCATTTATCGCGCCGTCGGTAGCGGGTAGGTTCTGAGAAAAGAGCGCTCACAATGACGACTTAGAAGAGGAGCGCTGCACCAGTGGCCTAATGGGATTTTCTAATCTGACTGCACGTGCCTGGGTGTCAGATCGGGAGGTGTCGGAGCTGCTACCTGAGCGCCTCGTGATCGGTGACTTCCCAGGCTTCAAGTCGGTCAATCTGACCAAGGCCAACCTGGACATCGTGGTTCACCAAGAGCTCACGATGGGGCCTGACAAGTGTCCACCTTTCAAGTGGATCAGGCGCCTTTTGCCAGACAGGAAGACGCAGAATTTTCTAAGGCATTAGCCAGCTCATAGAGCGCTTCTCTCAACCGTCTCTCCTCCTGAGCATCGTCAGACGACGGCTGAAACTGGCGAGCATGTTTTAGTAGAGTCTCCAGATGTTTAACGTGAAGCTCTAGCTTAACTAGAACAGGTGGTTGACGCGCTAATTCAGCAACTCGTTCAAAATAAATAGGGATCACACGAACCCCACCTAACCCAGCAGCTCTCGGAAACCCCAGCAAATATCCGTGACACACATCACCTTGAGTTACAACCACCATTAAAAGCTGATTTGACTCTCTATGCTCTTGCATGACCCACGCCTCAAAATATCGTGGAGAATCAGTCAAATTAGCAACGAAAGCATTCAGCTCTTCAATCGTCGCAGGCCATACATTACGTGTCCACGCCACGTCTTCGGAAATAGGAACTAACAAGCAGCGCCCCTCTCTCAAGCCCTCAAGAGCCCGACTGTAACGAGAAGCGACAGGGAACGGATCGCTCTCGTCCAACGGTGCGAAGAACAGCGAGCAACTCATTTGCTTACCGTGCGAAAATCTGGCGGCAACTCGAATTTCCGTGGGCTTGCCGATTTTGGGAAGCTCAACGGGCGCACAGTCAAACACCGCGCCATCTTCTATTTGTCGATGACGCAGACAAAACCGGGCCCACTCATTATACTTGGCTTTCATGCCGCCCCCTTCAATAGGATGAGCACGCTAGTTTCAATGGCAAATCGCGCAACACACTGCCCGGCGGCCTCCATTTTATTGCTACATGCGAACACCATTTAGAGGGTAGGCTCCCCTGTAGCTAGAGACCGTAGGTCAACCAGGCCAACGCCTATGCTTCGATCAGCAGGCGTAGCCGTGGTCAATTCGCTCAAGCACATCTTTCACCATTTGATATCCAGCCTCATCGCGGGCAAGCTCCAACGCAGCAACACCACCGAACTCTAACAAGGGCCGAATCAACCAGGAATCGGCCTTGGCTTTGCTGCCAAACACCTGCTCGGCCTGACGTCGAATCAGCTCCTCAAAATTCATTCCCGTCTTCATGACTCCTTCACCTTATGATCATCATCTCTTGGGCGTATGGCGAATTGGTTGCGTTTAGGCATTTTCCAAGGCTAGGAGTGCAGGAAGGCTCACATGTTTTCTTATCCCTGGCCCGGCTAAGATGTAACTCGTATTCATGCTTTCAAAAGTGCAATCATCTAGTACACGCTGGAAGCTAGAGCGAATTGCACCTGCTCGGGAGCCTCGAACTTTACTGTCGTACACCACAGTATTGGCAAAAACCACCGTTGGCTGTAGTCCCATAGCATTGAGATCATCTTCAACATCGCTAGGCACCATGATGTCGAGTAGGAGCCAATCCCGGACAACATAAAATGGTCGGCTCTGATTATTTGTCCATGCCGTATCCACAATCACGTCATCTGGTTGGCCATCCCCTTCCAGGGGAAAGCTGTATCCGGATAAAAAGTCTGCTACCAACGCTGCTTCCACTGTACCTACCTGTTTCGTCTTAGCGCGCTACATCTTGCATCGCTTCGTTGCGGGATATGCCGGCCTTAGTGAAGGGCGCCCTCGAACTGAGGGCTTCCACCTTCCAGCGCCCAGTCGCAAACGACATAGACGCTTCCATTTCTCGTCTCAAACAGATGGTACGCACCATGCTCTAGGCGCCGTCCCAATGGAGACGTTCGGATTGTCGAACCATCTCGGAACCGGCCGCGGCTCTCGCGATACACAATGCCCACTATGCAATTGATTGACGGATCGAAGACAGCACTACAGAGAAAGCCTGTTATTGGGATACCAAAATTTGTGGCCATCGCCCGCTCCACGGTGGCAGGCACTGGCCCGGGTGCCGTTTCCATCGGTGACTGCTGGCTGGCCAAAAGCTCAAAATCGCTGGACATTTCAAGGCCCCTATGGAACAGCTGAAATTCGATATGTAGGTCGCTGTACAGACGGAGTTTCACGTTCACCTCGTTCACATCAATGCGGCGCGTCGGCCTGGCCGTTGCCGCTGACTTGCTGGGCCGTTGACCCTGTTCTGCTACGCCGTTAAACGCTGCTCTGCCAGACGATCGATTTAGGGGTAAATTGAAGTCGTCACCTATCCAACAATCTACTCGGCAAAAGAAGGATGTCCTCTGCAGCTCAATGCCTGGCCGAAACGAGTCTGCCAACCTGCTCAATTACGGTAACTATATACGGTGTAACTGAACGCAGCAACATGGCCAGATCCTTCTCTTTTCGGGAGGCGATCCGATGTCGCTGAAGCCGGCATTTGCTGCAATGCTTCGATCCGTCCGCGAGGCACAGTCTCGCACGCAGGAAAACGTGGCCACCGCCACATCCCGCACCTACCTGGGTCACCTGGAAAATGGCAGCTCCAACGTAAGCTTGGACAAGCTGAATGAACTCGCGCTCAGCCTTGGCCTGTCGCCGCTGACGCTGATTGCCCTCACCCTATCCGCTCACGACGAGTGCTCCGCTGACGAAGCCCTGCAGCGGGCCCACGATGAAATCCATGAACTGGGTGAAGCCGTGAAGCTTGAGGTGATTCGGGCGCATCTAGTTGAAGGAAAGCTTGTGAAGCGTAAACCTCACCGGCCAGCAGATGCGGAGAAGCTAGCGCGGGTGCAGGCGTGCAAGGCCAAAGGCATGTCCCAATCTGCAACGGCCCGGGAGCTTCGGTTGAGCAAGGGTACGGTTCACTTGCTCTGGCACTGAGTGCCCCTTTTTGCTCTCTGATCTATGGTCAATTTCATAGGGTCGACAATTGATCGAAGATAAAGGCAATTATTAATGCAATTCTGCTGAAACGCACCATGAACTACCTAGAGCTCAGCGGTGTGGCTCTGGTCGACAAGGTCAGCGTGCTGCGGGAAGACGGTAAGCGCACTGTCCCAGAACCATCAGTGGACTGTTGAACGACACCACGCCAGTCGACCCGTTTCCGATGGGATGGATCGCTGAGCTCGTGCGCTCAAAGCTGATCCGCGAAGAACGATCATGGATAAGGTTGCCGAACGGCAGGTTCATCATCGGCATTGTCAATATCAAGGGCGGCGTCGGCAAAGCATCAATCGCAAGGAATCTAGCGGCGATCGCAAAGCTTCTACGCCTGAAAAGATGTCTGCAACAGCATCGCCCAGGACTTCTTTTTTGAATCACAAGGGCAGGAGCCGTTGAAGCCGGATCCGAATGGCTTGCTCACTCGGTTTTTCCCAGATGTATACGTGGTGCCCGACGAGTTCGCCAGCAGCTTTGACAACTGGGGGACTCAGCAACTGAACGAGAGCAACGTGCTCCAAGCCCCAGTGCAGGTGCTGCATCGACCTAGCCTGATGTGCATGGACTTCGCCAAGACTGCGAGCCGTGACGGGTTCGATGTGACCAGCGAGATGTTCTGCCCGTTCTTCATCCCGCAGTCGGTTTTAACGAGCTCTCCCCTACCCCGCGACGTCACGAGTGACTGGCAGCACCTCGACCAGAAGAATTACCGGTTCTTTTAGCACCTGGTTTCGTTGGTAGATGGGGAGATGTTTGAAAGTTATGAAATGGAGCAGAAAGTGAAGAAATCCGGGTTAGAGGAACTGTTGGATTGGGCGGAGGCCGCCTAGATGCAGACTGTTGAGTCGAAACGAGTGATTCCAAAAAGCAGCCAAATAGCACCATGCTGTCTAGGAGGTCTGCGCGCGTACAAAAAACGGCGGAGGCGTGAACGGATTCAAAAACGTGCTGGGTCAAGAGTATCCTGTTTAGGCGCCGAATAATGCTTGAAGCGGCGACATTTGCGATGGCAAAGTTAGCTTGAATTGCCTAAAGACCAATATCACGTGCAAGTCGAATTTCGAGTAGCTCATCAGATAAAGCCTCTAACGGACAGAGCTCGAAAGCTTTCCAAGTAAGTTCGTGCCAAATGTCAGCCTGAATGATAAGCATGTTGTATACCTCGCTCATTCGACTCCCCTCGTCGTCTACTGAAATAATGACGCCTTTTGGGAGAAGCTCGGTTAGTAACTTTATCACAGGTTTCGGATAACAACATCTCCCCGCAAGCTCAGCAATTGGCTGATAAATAAAACAACCCCAATCGTGGCGAAACGTGATAACAGGCAGTAGTGCATCTCGAAGCTGCCCATACTCGAATCTTGAGGCAACTATCCACCAGATTCTCTGGACATCCAGGAAAGACAGCTCTTCGGGAGGAGTGTCACGGTTATCCACATAGTTGTCACAAGGAATCGGGCTGCCAGGCTGCCAGTCGACCATAGGAGAAGATGGATTGGAGGTGATCTGCACAGGAGGAGGATGTAGAGTCGCTATCATAGCTTCTTGGTCAATTATGATAAAGATGAAATATACAAGAGCCCCCGCTGGCTTTTGCCAGCTGGCCATGGTTGCTCAGCCTTTATACCCCGCGCCCCGTTCGCTTAGATCCAAAGTGACTCGAGTGACAAGCACGCAGGCTCCAGGTCGTAGTAGCGTCTGCGACGGGGCGGCTGAGAAGGTCTAACAGGGTTGAACAACGAAGACGATTCTTGCCCCGAAGAAAGCTATTTGCCGGATCAACCTTTAGAGCCGATCAGTGCGAAAATAAAAACCCACCACCAGCCACTGCCACCTCGACCTAATCACTGAAAAACAGTAAGTCATAAGAAATCATAAAGCGGCACGCCAATTTGACAAGTATGATCATTCATACTTGCCTTAACCAACCCTTCACTCAGAATTTCGTTCAAACCATTCAATGACCTCCTGACGAATCGAGCTCAGCTCATGCAAAGCTGAAAGCTCTACAATAATACCGCTCGGCCCATACAAACCTGCCTTGGGGTAATAGTCAGTTTCATCGCCTTCAAGCACCGTCTTGAATGCTTTGTTAACTTGCTCTTGAACTCCATCCAAAATTGCCAGAAGCAATTCTAGCTTCTGATAAAAGACCCTCGAATCTACAGATGCACTAGAACCCAAACGCGCAAAACTAGCTTCAGAGGTCATACCCAAATCAATTGCCCGTATCTTCTCCTTAAGAAGCTGATTTTGAGTCTCTAAACTCATTATTCTGATTTTACACGCCTCTAGCTCGGATATACTAATTTCCGTTTTTTGGGAAACCTTTGGGGATATTGCTAATGCCTTTTCTAAAAGTGGGCGATAGTCATCACTACGCAACAACGTAACATGACTCATCGGTTTGAAAACCTCGCCTCTCTCGCCCTCATCGAGCGAGAGATGACGTTGGAGCTCAAACTCAGAAACTAGTTTTGATACATCTTTCGCGAGACGCGATAGATTCGCGTACTTGCCATTGGAGAGAATCTTCAGAGCTTGAGCTATTAACTCAACTCTCTGTTTCTTCTGAGCTTGACGATAAGCGACGAAGGTGTCCTTTCTCTGAACCAATACCTCTTTCCTCCCGAGCCTTAAATCCAATACTATCCTGAATAAAAGTATTGGGTCTTCCGGGACTGGCTGGAGTGTCAGCCATCTGCCCGACCCTATAGACGTCCATGACGTCCAAAGCTCCGGAATTTATCATACTGCTGATTTGGGAAGCCAGTTGGATACCAGGCAAGCCCTCGCTGATCTGCATGAGGCTGCATAGATCTCCTTCGTGCATCTGTAATATCGCTCGCAAATAGGCGAATTTAGTGTCTAGTTCCGGACTAGAGGTCTCAGGAAAATTCTGTACATCAACGATGCGCTTCACCAGATGCTCAGCGTTCGAAAGCTCCACTCGTCGCAAATGGCCGACCACGGTAGCCCCATCCTTGGCGAAGTAGCTAGCGTTTTGTCCCTCGGAGGCCATCTTGTAGAGCTGCTGTTCAATTGCCTCCAGAGCGAAAGCTTCACGTGCGTAATGATCATGCTCCTGCTCAAGGCGATCAATAGTTCCGCGGCTCACCGGACTCTTCTTAAGTCGTTTGTAATGGCTGATTTTCTTGACCACCGCTACCATGTGTTCTTTACATCTGTCTTTCTCCGCACTAACAGCCGGCAGATGTACTACACCGCGCATAGCGTAAGGGCAAATAGAGCAAGGCTTATTAAGCCCATATTGCACTACAATCTCCTTGGGACAACGATTCCCGAATGCACAGATATGCCCAGCATTGAAGGCAAGCTCCGTTTCTTTCTTCGCTCTCAGAAGCTCTACACCAGTCTTGTCCTCCTGTACGCCCACGATACTAATCAATCGATGTGTATCGATCGCCTTCACAGGATCTTTCTCAATATCGGTGCGTAACCTCTCGTTGATCAGGTGGATAGCCTCTGCCAACTCTGGCGCCTCGCCGGCCTCCAGTCGCTGAGTGTTTTTCGTCAAATAGCTTGCCAGCAGCGCTTGGTGATCCGGAATCGAGTCCCGGTCAAACACCCTGTAATACCATACCAATTGCGCGGTTTGCCCAGTGAGATGAGTACCAATCAAATCTGGTGGCAAGAATCGCAATGCTTCTGTGATGAACCCAGCACGCAAACTGTGAGGCGTATGAACACTCCCAATACGGTGAAGCCCAATATTTTTGATTAGGTCTTCCGTATAATGAAGTCGCTCACGATCATCTCCTTTTAGCTTCCCCTTGACATAAACAAGATCAGGAAGAGAGTCATTGTCGAATTGGTTTACGATCGCATATTGCAACATTGCCAAATAACGGGGAAAGAAACGATAATTCGCCCAAGTAGTGGGGGCCTCATTTGGAGCCCTGAATAAAGGTTTGTAGCTGCCGAAGCGAGACCCTTCGCTCATCCCGTAAGGAAGGGGTTCTTGATACTCCTTGGAAATACACTGATCGTACCAATCCCTCTGTCGTTCGAGCAACGCAAAGATATGTTTATTGATGATCGCAGTCCACTCTCCGTGAGCCTTATCACTGCTCACAAAGAGTGGCGCCAATAGACTACCGCAGGTGGGGTCATACGCTTGATCAAAGCGATCCTTATCCAGCCAGATAAGGTGATGCTGCCTAAGCCCGGTCTCGGACATGAGAATAGTAACTCTTACATGATTGGGAACGACCCTCTCTACAATTCCCTTTCCTTTCAGTTCATATCGCGACAATTGGTAAAAGCGAGGAATAAACTCAAACCGATAAACCTTTCCGTCCTGGTAAAAAATTGGACAATAGTTCAACACACTGAGATCTATCAGGCCAAAGGCTTTCCCTGACTTCCCCCAGATCGATTCCCACGCTGCAACCTCTTGAAGCTCGAACAGAGTGGGACAATGCAGGCGGCCTTCTAACACACCAGGCATCACTCCCGAAGCCATCTCGTTCAGATGCATCATTAGATATTCCAACGAATACAGCATATCCAAGAAAACTTTGAAATAAGCTCGCGGAATCGGCCTTTTGGCCGTGCTAACACGCCCCTGAATTTTTGGATAGCATGCGGTGCTAAAGGTATTTACAAATTTCTCAGCATTCTCATGAGACAATTGAGTCCGCACAACAAAATCACAGAAGTCATCGTAGGTTTTCACCCTTTGATAATGTGTCTCCGGACTGTAGTTATGAATGCGAGAATAAATGGAAAGAAATTTCAGGAACGACATAGGCGGCGCAGCTTCATAATTGCCATAGCCATCAATAAAAGTGTATTCCCGTGTAAAGTAGATTACGCATGAAAACTCGTTAAAATTTTTTGGATACCCTTTCAAACTAGCGTCACGCCGAATAAAGAAATTCGGTAAATAGGCCGTTAGATAACTCAAGAGCAAATTTAAAGCGAACACTTCGTTCTTATCATTCTGCAACCGCTTCGACATTGTAAACGAACGAAAAACCGCATTTATCTGCTCACAAAATTTGGTCACAACCTCTGGAAGCATCGCATATAAAGGCGATTGCTCTCCAGGCTCCATGCTGTAGACAAGTTTGATGGTACCTGGCATGACTACAGTGTTGATCATTTCTTCGGGAGATACATCCGTCCCTTCACCGTAGGCCAAAATTTGATCGATTACGCGGCCAGAGGCCGTCACGGAACTGAGAGGCTTCTTAGGGTTTTTACGGAGCTTTTCGACTGCTGTCTTCGCCCGCTCAACTAAGGCTATCTTTTCAGGATCGCTATTACACAGCAGAAGAAGAAATTCCACGACGGCAAATCTGGCCAATGGTGCATCTCTGCGCCCTCCGCTAAGACACATTTTGAAGCAGAACTCATATGTCAAATCTTCCGCGCTGTGGATATGCGTACTCAGCAACAACCGTAGCCAGTTGTTAGATTTGTACTCATGATTGCGGACTTGCTTTTCGCTCAAGAATAAAGAGCCTCGCCCCCTTAAGGAGCGAATGGACATGAGCGACTGAACGCAACATTCGTTAGAAAGAGCATCTAACAGATCCTCGACATGGTAAGCATTGCGCACCGTCAATGGCAGTATTAATTTTTTCTCCATCCACAGCACAGCAAACACCAACTTGAAAAAATTAGTGACAGACTGATCTCGTTTTGCAGTAGAGAATGGGAACGAAGGGTGCGCTTTTGAAATTGGTACTGCGCACCCGACCGAGCAACACTCGACAAGTTTGTTCGCCTCCTCCTCTTTAAATAATAGAAAGTTGGTATTTGCGTCGTTGAAAAATGTCCTAACCTGATAAAATGAGTCAGGCGTGGTATAAGGAGGCGCAAACCGTTCGTACAGCTTTCTCACCCGACTAATAGCGTCATGCAGAGCGATGCCAACTTTCGCACCGTGTACTAGCCATAGTGGCGCACCATCATTAAAAACCATCATGCTGCTTCTCCCAACAAGCGCCTTAGCAACTCGGTCTGGCGCTCAAGATATTGGATCTGAACACTTAGAATGCTGTGATTAGTCGAACGAATGCGCGAAAGATTCATCGCAGAAAGCGTTGCCTCTAACATAAAGCCATCTTTACGAGCATATTTTTCGGTCGTCTTTGTGCTGGCATGCCCCATGACATCCCTTACAAATGCTAGATCCAAGCCGAACGTTCCTGGCACGAAGGGATTAGGACAGTGATTCACTAAGTAATAGGCATACATATGCCTAAGCGAGTGAAATCCATACCCCCTACCAGTTACCGCTTGAGCCGCCTTATGAAATCGCTCCCACATCGCTTGATAGGAACTTGGAATCGGTTCTCCATTCAGCAGGTTCCTGAAAAGAAATCGGTGTGTTACGGGCCTATGTCTTGAAGACTCTAATACACGCTGCTCCTGACTATATTCATCCAAGTATGTCCAAAACATGGACGCAAAAGGCTCAATCAGATACGTTTCAGCTACTCTCCTTCCTTTATGACTCAATACAGATAGAGCCGCATCGCCCATAAACCCCGATAGTTCTTTTAGTCTAGTAGCAGGATCAACAATCAGTACACGACTTTTACTCGGCTTATCGAGATTGATCTTTACGTCATCTCTAAAGATTGTTAACGCCTCTGAAATTCGGCAGCCTGACGCCGCGATCAAGCTCCACAGCACCTTATCACGCAAGCACATGGCGCTCTCGATCAATGCCTGGCATTTATCGATTGGGAAGACTAGGTCATCCCCGCCAAACCTATCGGTGTACGTCACATTGGAGCGTTTGGACACAGGCACCAATGTGGCTTTTGGCACACGCCTCACGCCCCCCTGAAGACAACCTGCCAGCCAACTGCTTTCCTTAATCGCCCGCTTTACCCCGACAGAAGCTCCAGCGTGCCGGCTGGTTGTGAGAGGAAGCGTTGCCACGAGCGTATCACTTACATATCCAGTCTCTACCAGTTGCTGCAGGGATATCCGAAAGTTTTCACTCGCTGCGATGAAGTTGTTAATCCCTGCGATATGTACCCTGATAGAACTGCCACCCATAGACCTGTTGCCGATCATTTGGGCTGCAGCACTGATATAAGGATCTGAACTCTCGCTTCCATACACCAAATAGCTTTCGTAGCTGTCAATCGCGTCAGTAAGGATTAGGTTAGTCAAACCTCCTCTTATGTGAGCCATTGCATAGACGTACGCTAGGAACAGCTTGACGGCTTCGCTATAGGTTTTGACGGTGTTAGGGCTGCACCGGGCTGCTAGGCCATACGTCCAATGATCGAAGAACTCAGCTACCGCCGGGTCACCGCACAAAAGCCTGTAGAACGCCCTCCCGTTGCGTGAAGATTTGACCGTTTCAAAGTACATCCTCTTTAGCGTCATCTGTGAATACCACCATCTGCTCAAAAATCCTCATAAGGCGCAGCTGCTTTCGTCGACGGTGCGCATGGTGCACAAAGGCGAAATAAGCTGCAACCGCACAAGTTGCATTCGATAATTTGAGCGCTCTTTTTTGTGCCTGCATGGACGGGCGGTAGCTTGAGAGGGCAGGAATTCGAGACGAAAAAAAAGGGCCTAGATTTCTCTAGGCCCTTGATTTTGCTGTGTTTGGCGGGAAACCAGGGATTCGAACCCTGGGAACGCTCTCACGTTCGCCGGTTTTCAAGACCGGTGCATTCAACCACTCTGCCAATTTCCCGGGAGGTCTTGCTGAGGAGCGATGACCTGGATGGTGGTCGCCGTGTTATAAGATGCAACAGGTAAGTACCTTAGATAAGAACTCTAGGATAGTTGCCCATCGACGGTTTTCAAGACCGTTGCCTTAAACCACTCGGCCACGCTTCCAGCTCGTTTTGCGGTCGCCATAATACCGTAATGAAACACGCTGTCAAACTCTCTGTGTCGCGGGTTGCAGGAGCTCTGATAGACTCCTAGCATCTGAACGTTCGAAACCACAGGTTTTACCAAGGAGTGTCGCCATGCGCGAACAGGATTACGCCGTACACCACGGCCAGCAGGTCGAGCAGCAGGAGATCAGCAAGGTCCTGCGCAACACGTACAGCCTGCTGGCGCTTACCCTCGCCTTCAGCGGTGTCATGGCCTTCGTGGCCCAGCAGATGCGCGTCGGCTACCCGAATGTGTTCGTGGTGCTGATCGGCTTCTACGGGCTGTTCTTCCTTACCAACAAGCTGCGTGATTCGGCATGGGGCCTGGTGTCCACCTTTGCCCTCACCGGCTTCATGGGCTTCATCCTCGGCCCGATCCTCAACCGTTACCTTGGCATGGCCGGTGGCGCTGAAGTGGTCAGCTCGGCGTTTGCCATGACTGCGCTGGTGTTCGGTGGCCTGTCGGCCTACGTGCTGATCAGCCGCAAGGACATGAGCTTCCTCAGTGGCTTCATCACTGCAGGCTTCTTTGTTCTGCTGGGTGCGGTAGTAGCCAGCTTCTTCTTCCAGATCAGCGGCCTGCAACTGGCGATCAGCGCTGGCTTCGTGCTGTTCTCGTCGGTCTGCATCCTGTTCCAGACCAGCGCGATCATTCATGGTGGCGAGCGTAACTACATCATGGCGACCATCAGCCTGTATGTGTCGATCTACAACCTGTTTGTCAGCCTGCTACAGCTGTTTGGCATCATGGGTCGTGATGACTGATTGACGTTGTTTGAGAAAGCCCGCTTCGGCGGGCTTTTTTGTGGGTTTCAGAAAGAGGATTGGGTGAGGGACCTAGCTGGTTGGCGAACACCGGCGGGGCCGGTGGTATGAACTGCGTGTGGATTCTTCGCGGGTGAACCCGCCCCCACTGAGGTCGGCGGCGCAGGCTCTGACTCTATTCCCCCTGACAAACCAGCATCAAATAACTGACTAAAAAGTCAAATAATCAGGTAAATAGTCACCGATCATGCCGCTATCGTGCTTTTCTCTACCGCAATCCCTCATCACCCCGTAGAATGCGCTCCTTTTTTCATCCGGGGCAGCTTTCAGCAATGAGCTCACATGAACACAGCCCAGGCGCAGCGGCGCCTGCCAACGAACTGGTGCTTGGTCTGGAGGACAAGCCACGGCTGTTGATCGGCCTGCTTGCTGCCCTTCAGCACCTGCTGGCGATCATCGTGCCTATCGTCACGCCTGGCTTGCTGATCTGCCAGGCGCTGGGCGTTTCGGCGCGGGATACCAACCTGATCGTCTCCATGTCGCTGGTGATCTCGGGTATTGCCACCTTTGTTCAGTGCAAGCGCTTCGGGCCCTTCGGCGCCGGTTTGCTCATCGTGCAGGGCACCAGCTTCAACTTCGTCGGCCCGCTGATTGCTGGCGGTGCGCTGATGGTCAAGCAAGGCACGCCGGTAGAAGGCGTGATGGCGGCCATCTTTGGCGTGGTGATTGCCGGTTCGTTTGTGGAAATGGGCGTGTCGCGCATCCTGCCTTTCGTCAAACGTCTGATTACCCCGCTGGTGACCGGTATCGTGGTGTTGATGATCGGCCTGACCTTGATCAAGGTCGGCCTGATCAGCATGGGCGGTGGCTTCGGCGCCATGGCCAATGGCACCTTCGCCAATGGCGAGAACCTGCTGCTGTCGGGTGTGGTGCTTGCAATTATCGTCATCCTCAACCGTATCCCGGTGGTGTGGATGCGCAGCTGCGCCATCGTCATCGCCCTCGCCGTCGGTTACGCCCTGGCCGGCTACATGGGCCGCCTGGACTTCACAGGCATGCACCAGGCCGCGCTGTTCCAGGTGCCCACCCCGCTGCACTTCGGCCTGGGCTTTTCGTGGGCGCTGTTCATTCCGATGCTGGTGATCTACCTGGTGACTTCGCTGGAAGCCATTGGTGACGTGACCGCCACCAGCAAGGTGTCGCGCCAGCCAGTCGAAGGGCCGGTATGGATGCAACGCATCAAGGGTGGGGTGCTGGTCAACGGCGCCAACTCGCTGCTGGCGGGGTTGTTCAACACCTTCCCGAGCTCGGTCTTTGCGCAGAACAACGGCGTGATTCAACTGACCGGCATCGCCAGCCGCCATATCGGTATTTGGATTGCCGTGATGCTGGTGGTACTGGGGCTTTTCCCTAGCGTTGCCGGGGTGATCCAGGCAGTGCCAGAGCCGGTGCTGGGGGGTGCGGCAATGGTGATGTTCGGTGCAGTTGCGGCTTCGGGCATCAATATTCTGGCCAGCACCCGGCTGGATCGCCGTGCGCTGCTGATCATTGCGGTGTCGCTGGCGCTGGGCCTGGGTGTCGCGCAGGTGCCGGAGTTCCTGGCGCATATGCCATCGGCGATTCGCAATGTGCTTGAATCGGGTGTGGCTACCGGGGGTATCTGTGCCCTGGTGCTGAACTGGTTCCTGCCGGAGAGCAAGGAACAGGCTTGAGCCTGGTGCTTGTCGGTTAGGCCATGGGGCTGCTGTGCAGCCCTTTCGCGACCCGAGGCCGCTCCTGCAGGTGGCGTGCAGGACATACGGACAGGTTGAAAGCCCGCGCCGCTTGCACAAGCGGGCGCGGGCTTTTTTGCTTTATCATGGCAGCATTCCTTTGCATGAGTTATCCATGAAATTCGCTATCGCGGTGTTCTCCCCGGCCCATGCGCCCTCCTCGCGGCGCGCTTTGCGCTATGCCGAGGCGGTGCTGGCCGGCGGGCATGAGATTGCCCGGCTGTTCTTCTATCAGGACGGGGTACACAGTGCCTCGGCCAACGTGGTCGCGCCCCAGGACGAAGTGGACGTGGCAGCCCAGTGGCGTGGCTTTATCGAGACCCATCAGCTGGACGCCGTGGTGTGCATCGCCGCCGCCCTGCGCCGTGGCGTGCTCGACGAGGCCGAGGCCAACCGCTACCAGCGCCCGGCCGTGAACCTGCCCAAGCCTTGGGAACTGTCCGGGCTTGGCCAGTTGCATGAGGCCGCTCAGCTTGCCGATCGGCTTGTCTGCTTTGGAGGTGACTGATATGGCCAAATCCTTGCTGATCATCAGCCGCCAGGCGCCGTGGAATGGCCCATCGGCGCGCGAGGCACTGGACATCGCCCTGGCCGGCGGCGCGTTCGACCTGCCGCTGGGCATGCTGTTCCTCGACGATGGCGTGTTCCAGCTTGCGACGGACCAGCGCCCCACCGCCGTACAACAGAAGAACCTGGCCGCCAACCTGCAGGCGCTGCCGATGTTCGGGGTCGAGGACCTGTACGCCTGCAGCCACAGCCTCGCCCGCCGTGGCCTGGCAACCGACACCCTGGCACTGCCGGTGCAGGTACTCGATGACGCAGCGCTGGCCGCGCTGATTGCCCGCTTCGACCAGGTGGTAACGCTCTGATGACAACCCTGCATGTAATTGCCCACTCCCCGTTCGGCGACGAGCGCCTGGCCAGCTGCCTGCGGCTGCTCGGTGGCGATGACGCCGTGCTGCTGTGCGGCGACGCCGTTTATGCCCTGCGCAACGGCAGCGAACCGTACCGCCAGCTGCAAGCTGCCGGCCTGGCCCAACGCCTGTTCGCCCTGGATGAGGATATCCAGGCCCGTGCGGTCGGCAATGACCTGGCCAAGGCCGTGGACTACGCCGGGTTCGTCGAACTGTCGCTGCACTACGACAAGGTCAACAGCTGGTTATGAGCACACTCGACGTAGGCGATCAGGCGATCGCCCTGGACAAGGACGGCTTTCTGGTCGACCTGGAAGACTGGTCCCCCGCCGCCGCCGAAGCGCTGGCCGCGCGGGAGCACATTGCACTGACTGCGGACCACTGGGAAATCCTCGAGCTGCTGCGTCAGTTCTACCAGGAATACCAGCTGTCCCCGGCCACTCGCCCGCTGATCAAGTACACGGCCCTGAAGCTGGGCCCGGAAAAGGGCAACAGCCCGCACCTGAACCGCCTGTTCAACGGCACTCCCGCCAAACTCGCCGCCAAACTGGCGGGCCTGCCCAAGCCGACCAACTGCATATGAACGAACCACGCCCGCTTACCCTCGAAACTCCGGCCGAACACCCGTTTGCCGAATTTGTGCGCATTCTTGGCAAAGGCAAGCGCGGCGCGCGCGGCCTGACCCGCGAGGAGGCCCGCAGCGCCATGACCTTGCTGCTGGAAGGCAAAGTCGAGGATGCCCAGCTCGGTGCCTTCCTGATGCTGCTGCGGCACAAAGAGGAGAGCGCCGAGGAACTGGCCGGTTTCACCGAAGCGCTGCGTACACACCTGCAGGCCCCGGCCATCGCCGCGGACCTGGACTGGCCAACCTACGCCGGCAAGAAGCGCCACCTGCCCTGGTACCTGCTGGCGGCCAAATGCCTGGCCAGCAACGGCGTGCGCATCCTGATGCACGGCGGCGGTGCCCACACCGCCGGGCGCATGTACACCGAGCAGTTGCTTGGCCTGCTGCAAATCCCGCTGTGTCGCGACTGGGCTGCCGTCGACAACGCCCTCGACCAGCACCAGCTGGCGTTCTTCCCGCTGCAAGACTGGGCGCCACAGTTGCAGCGCATGATCGACCTGCGCAACACCCTCGGCCTGCGCTCGCCCATCCACTCGCTGGCCCGGGTGCTCAACCCGCTGGGCGCACGCTGCGGCCTGCAGAGCATCTTCCACCCGGGTTACCAGGCAGTGCACCGTGAGGCCAGCCGCCTACTGGGCGACCATGCCGTGGTGATCAAGGGTGATGGCGGCGAGATCGAGGTGAACCCGGATGTCATCAGCCACCTTTACGGCACCACCGCGGGCGAAGCATGGGACGAAGAGTGGCCGGCGTTGAGCGAGCGCCGCCACGTGAAACCGCCGAGTCTGCAACCCGAGCATCTGCTCGCGTTCTGGCGCGGTGAGGTCGAAGACAGCTACGCCGACAAGGCCGTGATCGCTACCATGGCCCTTGCCTTGCGCGGGCTGGGGCAGGATCGGGAACAGGCATTCGAGACCGCACGCAGCTACTGGAGCGGCCGAAACCGATCGATTTAACCGATCATAACCCCCGAGTCTTTGCGCTATTTGTTCGAACGATTTGGCCTAGACTGGGCTCCAACGACAAACAACTTTGTTCCAGGAGCTCAGCATGGGCCTTTTGATCGACGGTCGCTGGCATGACCAGTGGTATGAAAACGGCAAGGACGGCACGTTCAAACGGGAAAACGCCCAGCGCCGCAATTCGCTCCCCGCTCCCGAGGCGGGCCGTTATCACCTGTATGTGTCGCTGGCCTGCCCATGGGCTCACCGCACCCTGATCTTCCGCGCACTCAAGGGCCTGGAGCCGTTGATCGACGTATCCGTGGTCAGCTGGCTGATGCAGGACCATGGCTGGACCTTCGACCAGCAGCAAGGCTCGACGGGCGACCACCTTGACGCCCTGCAGTACATGCACCAGCGCTACACCCAGGATGACCCGCACTACACTGGCCGTGTGACCGTGCCCGTGCTGTGGGACAAGAAAGAGAAGCGAATCGTCAACAACGAGTCGGCCGAGATCATCCGCATCTTCAACAGCGCCTTCAACGAGCTGACCGGCAACACCCTGGACCTGTACCCCGAGCCGCTGCGCCCGACCATCGAGGCGCTGAACGAGCGAATCTACCCTGCGGTGAACAACGGCGTGTACCGCGCAGGCTTCGCCACCACGCAGGAGGCCTACGAGGCAGCGTTTGACCAGGTATTCAACGAACTGGATTACCTGGAAGACTTGCTGGGCCGCAATCGATACCTGGCGGGCGAGTACCTGACCGAGGCCGATGTGCGACTGTTTACCACGCTGGTGCGCTTCGATGCCGTGTACCACGGGCATTTCAAGTGCAACCTGCGACGCCTGAGCGATTACCACAACCTTTCAAACTGGCTGCGCGAGCTTTACCAGTGGCCGGGCGTGGCGGGCACGGTGAACATGGAGCATATCCAGAAGCACTATTACATGAGCCACAAGACCATCAACCCGAACGGGATCGTGCCCAAGGGGCCGCTGCAAGACTTCAACGCACCGCATGATCGGGCGCGGTTGGTGGGCAAGGGAATCTCGCAGGGTTGAGATCGTCGGGGGCTGCTTTGCAGCCCCAACAATATCAGCTGTTCTGCGAACCTTCGAACCAGGCCAGCTTTTCACGCAGTTGCACCACCTCCCCCACAATCACCAGGGTCGGCGCATGCACTTCATGCCGGGCCACCAACTCCGGCAAATCCGCCAAGGTACCAGTGAACACCCGCTGATTACGTGTAGTCCCCTGCTGCACCAACGCCGCCGGAGTACTGGCCGCACGCCCATGCCGAATCAACTCGGCACAAATCGTCGGCAAACCCACCAGCCCCATGTAGAACACCAAGGTCTGTGCCGGCGCCACCAGGTCATCCCAAGGCAAATTACTGGTGCCATCTTTCAGGTGCCCAGTGACGAAACGTACCGACTGGGCATAGTCGCGATGGGTCAGCGGAATGCCGCCATAGGCGGAACAGCCGCTAGCCGCAGTAATCCCCGGCACCACCTGGAACGGGATACCCTGCTCGGCCAGCTCTTCGATCTCCTCCCCACCGCGGCCAAAGATGAACGGATCGCCACCCTTCAGGCGCAGCACACGCTTGCCCTGCTGGGCCAGGTCGACCAGCAGGCGGTTGATCTGGTCCTGCGGCACGGCGTGGTCGGCGCGGCGTTTGCCTACGTAGATCCGCTCGGCATCGCGACGGCACATCTCGATGATCGCGGGCGCAACCAAACGGTCGTACAGCACCACATCGGCCTGCTGCATGAGGCGCAAGGCACGGAAGGTCAACAAGTCCGGATCGCCCGGCCCCGCGCCCACCAGATACACCTCGCCACCCTGCTGCACCGGCGCGCCGTCGACCATTGCCTGCAACAGGCGTTCGGCCTCGGCGCCCTGCCCGGCCAGCTGGCGCTCGGCAATCGGCCCCTGGAACACGGTTTCCCAGAAGCCACGGCGCTGGTTGACGTCCGGGTACAAGGTTTTGACCTTGTGCCGGAAGCGCGCTGCCAACCCGGCCAGCTCACCGTAGGCAGAAGGAACCCACGCCTCCAGTTTGGCGCGAATCAAGCGCGCCAGCACCGGGGCGTCGCCGCCACTGGAAACCGCAATCACCAACGGTGAACGGTCGACGATGGCGGGGAAAATAACCGTGCACAGGGCCGGTGCATCCACCACGTTGACCGGCAGGCTGAGAGCCTGGGCATCGGCCGACACCTGGGCGTTCAGCCCAGGGTCGTCGGTCGCCGCGATAACCAGCCGGCAACCGACCAGGTCGGCGGCCTGATAGCCACGCACCAGCACCTCACCGCCACCTTCCCTGGCCAATGCGGCCAACTGGCCGTCGACGTCCGGCGCCACCACGCGCAGCACGCTGCCGGCATCAGCCAGCAGCCGCGCCTTGCGCAAGGCGATTTCACCGCCGCCGACGACCAGCACACGGCCGCCCTGCAGCTTGTGGAACAGCGGCAGGTAATTCATTTAGCGGATGACCTCGACGCCGCCCATGTATGGCTTCAGCACTTCCGGTACCAGAATCGAACCGTCGGCCTGCTGGTAGTTTTCCAGCACGGCGACCAGGGTACGGCCTACGGCCAGGCCGGAGCCGTTGAGGGTGTGCACCAGCTCTGGCTTGCCGGTTTCCGGGTTGCGCCAACGCGCCTGCATGCGGCGCGCCTGGAAGTCGCCGCAGTTGGAGCACGAGCTGATTTCGCGGTATTTGTCCTGGCTCGGTACCCACACTTCCAGGTCGTAGGTTTTCACCGCGCCAAAGCCCATGTCGCCGGTGCACAGGGCCAGCACCCGGTACGGCAGCTCCAGCAGCTGCAGCACGCGCTCGGCATTGGCGGTCAGGCCTTCCAGCGCTTCCATCGACTTGGACGGCTCTACCACCTGCACCATCTCCACCTTGTCGAACTGGTGCTGGCGGATCATGCCGCGGGTGTCACGGCCCGACGCACCGGCTTCGCTGCGGAAGCACGGGGTGTGCGCGACGAGCTTCAGCGGCAGCTGCTTGGCGTCGAGGATTTCACCGGCCACCAGGTTGGTCAGCGACACTTCGGCGGTCGGGATCAGGTAGAAGTCAGCCTCACCTTCGCGGGTGATCTTGAACAGGTCTTCCTCGAACTTCGGCAGCTGACCGGTACCCTGCAGGGCCGGGGCCTGGACCAGGTACGGGGTGTAATGCTCCTCGTAGCCGTGCTCGCCGGTGTGCAGGTTGATCATGAACTGCGCCAGGGCGCGGTGCAGGCGGGCGATCGGGCCACGCAGCACGGCAAAGCGCGCGCCGGACAGCTTGGCGGCGGCTTCGAAGTCCAGGCCACCGCTGATTTCGCCGAGGGCGACGTGGTCCTTGATTTCGAAATCGAAGGCCTTCGGCGTGCCCCACTTGCGCACTTCGACGTTGTCATCTTCGCTGGCACCAACCGGTACGCTGGCGTCCGGCAGGTTGGGGATGGTCAGCAGGATGCCGTCCAGCTCCGCCTGAATCTCGTCCAGCTCGGTCTTGCCGGCGGCCAGCTCGTTGGCCATGCGCTCGACATCAGCCATCAGCGGCGCGATGTCCTCGCCCTTGGCCTTGGCCTGGCCGATGGATTTGGAGCGGGCGTTACGCTCGGCCTGCAGTTGCTCGGTGCGGGTCTGCACCGCCTTGCGGCGTTCTTCCAGTGATTCGATGCGCGCGACATCCAGGCTGAAGCCACGGGAGGCCAGGCGGTCCGCCACTTCCTGAAGTTGGCCGCGTAACAGTTTGGAATCGAGCATATCGTTCTCTCGTTATAGGTAGGTGTTGGTTCAGAATCGGGTCAGGGACAGGCCGGCCCATGTCGCGAGCAGGCCGCCCATCACGCTGATACCGGTATAGCCCAAAGCCAGGGGCACTTGCCCACTTTCGAGCAGGCGCACGGTATCGAGCGAGAAGGAGGAAAAGGTTGTAAGGCCACCCAGAAAGCCCACGATCAGCCCGGCACGCAGCTCGACCGGCACCATAGGCTTGTGCAGGAACAGGCCATAGAGCAGGCCGATCAGCAGGCAGCCGACCAGGTTGACCGCCAGCGTACCGAGATAGAAGTGCCGTGGCCAGTGAGTAGCTACCCAGTTGGTAGTGGCGAAACGCAGCAATGTACCGGCAATACCGCCCGCACTCACGGCCGCAACTAGTGCAATCACGGTTTTCTCCGCTGGCGGGGGCTGTTGCGGTCAAGCTCGGCCAGGTGGCGCAACTTCTCGCCAATCTTCAGCTCCAGGCCACGGGGCACCGGCTGATAGTACTGGCGCGGCTCGAGCTGATCGGGGAAGTAGTCTTCACCGGCCGCATAGGCATCAGGCTCGTCATGGGCATAGCGATATTCGTCGCCATAGCCCAGTTGCTTCATCAGCTTGGTGGGTGCGTTGCGCAGGTGCAGCGGCACTTCCAGCGACCCATGCTCCGCAGCTTCACGCAGGGCGGTCTTGAAGCCCACGTACACCGCGTTGCTCTTCGGTGCACAGGCAATGTAGGTGATGGCCTGGGCCACCGCCAGCTCGCCTTCGGGGCTGCCCAGGCGCTCTTGCACGTCCCAGGCTGCCAGGCACAGGCTGAGCGCGCGCGGGTCGGCGTTGCCGATGTCCTCGCTGGCCATGCGCACCACGCGGCGGGCGATGTACAGCGGGTCGCAGCCGCCGTCGAGCATGCGCGCAAACCAATACAAGGCGCCGTCGGGGTTGGAGCCGCGCACCGACTTGTGCAGCGCTGATATCTGGTCGTAGAACGCCTCGCCGCCCTTGTCGAAGCGCCGACGGCTGTCGCCCAGCAGGCTCTGCAGCATCTCGACATCTATCTCGCTGCCGTCTTCGGCCAGGTCCGAGGCGTTCTCGAGGAAGTTGAGCATGCGCCGGCCATCGCCATCGGCAGCGGCCATCAGCATCTTGAAAGCTTCGTCACCCACCCGCAGGTTGTGCTTGCCCAGGCCGCGCTCCTCGGTCAGCGCGCGGTTGACCAGCTTGCGCAGCGCGGCCTCGTCCAGGCTCTTGAGCACGTACACCCGCGCCCGCGACAACAAGGCGTTGTTCAGCTCGAACGAGGGGTTTTCGGTGGTGGCGCCGATGAACAGCAGCGTGCCGTCTTCCACATACGGCAGGAAGGCGTCCTGTTGCGACTTGTTGAAGCGGTGCACTTCATCGACGAACAGAATAGTGCGGCGGCCGTATTGGCCGGCCTGCTGCTTGGCCACCTCGACCGCCTGGCGGATCTCTTTGACCCCGGCCAGCACCGCCGACACGGTTTCAAAATGAGCATCGCAAAACTGCGCCAGCAGCCGCGCAAGGGTGGTCTTGCCCACCCCTGGCGGTCCCCAGAAGATCATCGAGTGCAGCGCACCCTGCTCCAGCGCCTCGCGCAGCGGTTTGCCGCGCGCCAGCAGGTGCTCCTGGCCGACGTACTCGTCCAGGTTGGACGGGCGCAGGCGGGCGGCCAGGGGCTGGGCGACGGGTTCGCTTCGAAACAGGTCCATGGCGAGCTCTGCTTACTCCTTGATCACATCCGCGCCTTTGGGAACGACGAAGGTGAACTGGTTGGCGGGCACCGGCTGGTTGGCCTTCACCCCGTTGAACAGGATATTGGTGCGTTGGCCGACGCTGTCGACCAGTTGCATGTCGTTGATCAACCCTTTGCGGAACGACACCCGCAGCGAGTCGAACAAGGTGTCCTTGGTCTTGGGCTTGAGGGTGAAGTCCATCACTTCGCCCTGCTCCTTGGAGGTGATGTCGAAGCTCTGGCTGATTTTCGACACATCACCGGACAGCAGCAGTGCCGGGGTCTGGTTCAGGCGCTGGTCGAGCTTCTTGATGGTGGCCTGTTCCAGGTCCGGGTCCCACAGGGTGACGTTCTTGCCGTCCGACACCACTACCTGCTCCTGCGGCGCATTGGTGTGCCAGTAGAACAGCCCCGGGCGCTTGACCGTCATCTTGCCCGAGGTTTCCTGCAGGCTGGTGCCATCGGCACCCAGGGTCAATTGAGAGAAGTTGGCCTCGATGGTTTGAGACTTTTCCAGCAACTGGGTCAGGCGTTGTACGTCTTGCTCACCGGCATAAGCAGTAACCGAGCCCAGGGTCAGGGCAGAAACCAACAGCATGCGAATCGCGCGCATGGGAATCCTCATCGAGCATTGAAAAGGCCTGGCGCCACCGTTGGCGCCCGGCAAGGTGTACATCAATCGCGCGGGCCGCCCGGGGCAATCACTTCCCGCGAACCGTTGCTGTTCATGGGGGTAACCACGCCGGCCATTTCCATGGCTTCGATCATGCGGGCGGCGCGGTTGTAGCCGATCTTCAGCTTGCGCTGCACGGCCGAAATGGAGGCGCGGCGGCTTTCCAGCACAAACTGCACGGCCTCATCATACAGGGCGTCGCTTTCCGAATCATCGCTGTCGCCGCCACCGCCGCCTTCAAAGCCGCTGCCGGCCTCTTCGACGCCGTTGAGGATATCGTCGTTGTAGTCCGGGGCGCCGCGCTGCTTCCACGCTTCCACCACGCGGTGCACCTCATCGTCGGACACGAACGCACCGTGCACACGGATCGGCAGGCTGGTGCCCGGCGGCATGTACAGCATGTCACCGTGGCCCAGCAACTGCTCGGCGCCACCCTGGTCGATGATGGTGCGCGAGTCGATCTTGCTCGACACCTGGAACGCCATGCGGGTCGGGATGTTGGCCTTGATCAGGCCGGTGATCACGTCCACCGAGGGGCGCTGGGTCGCCAGGATCAGGTGGATACCCGCCGCCCGCGCCTTCTGCGCGATACGGGCGATCAGCTCTTCGACCTTCTTGCCGACGATCATCATCATGTCGGCGAATTCGTCCACCACCACCACGATGGTCGGCAGGGTCTTCAGCGCCGGCGGCTCGTCGTCCATGCTTTCGCGGCGGTACAGCGGGTCATGGATGATTTCACCGGCCTCCTGGGCATCCTTGACCTTGCGGTTGAAGCCGGCCAGGTTACGCACGCCCATGGCCGCCATCAGCTTGTAGCGCCGCTCCATCTCGGCCACGCTCCAGCGCAGCGCGTTGGCGGCGTCCTTCATGTCGGTGACCACCGGGCAGAGCAGGTGCGGGATGCCTTCGTAGATCGACAGCTCGAGCATCTTCGGGTCGATCATGATCAGCCGCGCGTCTTCCGGGCTGGACTTGAACAGGATCGACAGGATCATCGCGTTGACACCCACCGACTTACCGGAACCGGTGGTACCGGCCACCAGCAGGTGAGGCATCTTGGCCAGGTCGGTGATGACCGGCTTGCCGCCGATATCGTGGCCAAGGGCCAGGGTGACCGGCGATTTCTGCTCGTCGTACTGCGGCGTGGCCAGCACTTCGGAGAAGCGCACCATTTGCCGGTTTTCGTTGGGGATCTCGATACCCACGGTGGTCTTGCCGGGGATGACCTCGACCACGCGCACGCTGGTCACTGCAATTGAGCGCGCCAGGTCCTTGGCCAGGTTGGAGATGCGGCTGACCTTGACGCCCGCGGCCGGCTGGATTTCGTAGCGGGTAATCACCGGGCCGGGGTGGATGGAGTCCACCGCCACTTCCACGCCGAACTCCTTGAGCTTGATTTCCAGCAGTTGCCCGACACTCGCCAGCGATTCCGGCGAATACTCGATCTTCTTCTGCTCGGCCGGATCAAGGATGGAGATCGGCGGCAAGGTGCCCTCCACCGCGCTGTCGACGAACAGCGGCGCCTGCTTCTCCTTCATCACCCGCTTGCTCGGCTCCGGCGCCCTGGCCTGGGCAGGTGCCGGGGGCACGATGGTCGGTGCCGCAGGTTGCTCGCGCTGCACCATCGGCTCGCGGGCAAGGGTGGGCTCGCGCGGCACCACAGGCTCGCGTGCAAGGGTCGGCTCACGTGGTGCAGCAGGCTGGGCGGGGGCCTCTTCACGCTTGAAGATCCGCTCGCGCAATGGCGGTTTGGCCGGCTCGCGCTTCTCGGCGGCCGCTGCCGGCGCCTTGAACACCGGTTCATCCTCGCGCAATTGCGCTTCGAGGCGCTTGCGCTCGTTGCGTGCTTCCCACCAGCGGTTGGCCGCACCCTGTACCAGCTCGAACAGGTCGAGGGTGATCTTGCCGGTCATGTCCATCACCTTGAACCACGACAGGTCGGTGAACACGGTCAGGCCGAACAGGAACAAGGCGATGAACATCAGCGTGCTGCCCTGCACGTTCAGCAGGCTGCGCGCCAGTTCGCCCAGGCTCTCGCCCAACGCGCCACCGGCGGAAAACGGCAGGCTTGCCGGCGGATGGAAATGAATATGCGCCAGGGCAGCGCCCGACAGCACCAGGAACACCAGGCCGATCAGCCGCCAGGAGAACAGCCAGCCGCTCCAGTCCCAGGGCTGGTGGCGCTGGCGGAAAATCTGCCAGGTCTTGATCCCCAGCAGCAACGGGAAGATATAGGCGAAGTAGCCCAGCACCATGAACAGGATGTCGGCGAAGTAGGCGCCGGCACGCCCGGCGGCGTTCTGCACCTGGTCGATGTTGCTGGTGTGGCTGAAGCCCGGGTCGGACGTGTCGTAGGTCAGCAGCGCCATCCACAGGTACAGGCACAGGGCGCCGACAGCGATCAACGCACCTTCCTTGAGGCGATAATGCAGCTGCTGCCGCCACAGGGGCACAGGCAAGGGAGCTGGGGTTGCGGTGGATTTCTTCAAAACGCGTCTATTCCTGCGCGTGCTGCGCGTCCAATAGTGATCGGCCGGCGGTGCGGCCAATGAACCACTACTTTTAACATTACTGCCCGCCAGCCGCCATGGCGGCACGCCGTATGGGAGGTTGGCCGGGTGCGACTTTCATATAGGTGCAATTTGAGCACGCATTTTCTTTTGTGACAAAGGCTTATGCTGTGTTTTTGCACAGGTGTGACAGCAAATGTAGCGGATGGTGCCTGCGATTTCATGAATGCGCAGGAAATTGCCTGATTTCCTGGCCTGTACCGGCCTCTTCGCCGGCTCGCCCGCTCCCACAGGTCCTGCGCCAGCCTGAAGACTGTGAGGTTCCTGTGGGAGCGGGCATGCCCGCGAAGAAGCCAAAGAGATTGACCCTGCTTTTCACCCGCGCCATGCTGCCCTCTCCCCTCCCCCACCGCACGAAAGACCATGCTCACCTGGCTGACTCGCGACTCGTTGACCTTCCCGCCCCTGGAAAAGGCCCTGCACGACCCCAACGGCCTGCTTGCCGCCGGCGGCGACCTGAGCCCCGAGCGCCTGGTACAGGCCTATCGCCACGGCTGCTTCCCCTGGTACCAGGACGGCCAGCCGATCCTCTGGTGGTCGCCCGACCCGCGCACCGTGCTGCTGCCGGACCAGCTGCACGTGTCGCGCTCGCTGGCCAAGCTGATCCGCCAGGGCCGCTACCAGGTCAGTTTCGACACCGACTTCCCGGCAGTGATCGCCGCCTGCGCCGCGCCACGCGACTATGCCGACGGCACCTGGATCACCGACACCATGCGCAACGCCTACTGCGAATTGCACCGCCGCGGTATCGCCCATTCTGTGGAAGTGCGCCAGGATGGCGAGCTGGTAGGTGGCCTGTACGGCCTTGCCATGGGCCAGCTGTTCTTCGGTGAGTCGATGTTCAGCCGCGCCGACAACGCCTCCAAGGTCGGCTTCGCAACCCTGGTCGAGCACCTGCGCCAGGCCGGGTTTGCCCTGATCGACTGCCAGATGCCGACCAACCACCTGCAAAGCCTGGGTGCGCAGGCCATCAGCCGCGCCGAATTCGCCGGCTACCTGGCCCGCTACCTCGACCAGCCCAACAGCGCCACCTGGGTTGTCTAGATGGGTTGCCTAGGCGAGTTCGCAGAGCTGGCTTACACTTAAAACAAAGTCACACCGAGGGGTTGATCATGACAGAGTTGGCGCGGTTGAAGTTTTATGCCACTCAACCCCACTCCTGCAGCTACCTGCCTGATGAGCAGGCGACCACGCTGTTCCTCGACCCCAGCCAGCCGATGGACGTGAACGTGTACGCCGACCTGTCGGAAATGGGCTTCCGCCGCAGCGGCGACCACCTGTACCGCCCGCATTGCCAGAACTGCAACGCGTGCGTGCCGGCGCGCATCCCGGCGGCGCGCTTCATACCCAACCGCCAGCAACGGCGCATCCTCAAGCGCAACGCCGACCTGACCGTGACTGCGGCGCGCCCGGCGTTCAAGGAAGAGTACTTCGAGCTGTACCGGCGCTATATCGAAACCCGTCACGCCGACGGCGACATGTACCCGCCAAGCCGCGATCAGTTCTCCACCTTCCTGGTGCGCGACTTGCCGTTCTGCTGGTTCTACGAGTTCCGCCTGGCGGGCCGCTTGCTGGCGGTGGCGGTGTGCGACCTGCTGCCCAACGGCCTGTCCGCGGTGTACACCTTCTACGAGCCCGACGAAGAACGCCGCAGCCTGGGGCGCTTTGCCATCCTCTGGCAGATCACCGAAGCGGTGCGCCAGGATCTGGAGGCCGTGTATCTGGGTTACTGGATCAAGAACTGCAAGAAAATGAACTACAAGACCCAGTACCGCCCGATCGAACTGCTGATCAACCAGCGCTGGGTCACCCTCAACTGAAAGCATTGGCTTGAAACACTATTTTCCGGCATAATCCACGCCACTTTTTTGCCCGGTGCGGTTATGCGTCGGGCCAACACTGGACACCGAGGGCTCAACTGCATGTCGAAAGAAGACAGCTTCGAAATGGAAGGTACTGTCGTCGACACCCTGCCCAACACCATGTTCCGCGTGGAGTTGGAAAACGGGCACGTCGTAACCGCGCACATCTCCGGAAAGATGCGCAAAAACTACATCCGTATTCTCACTGGCGACAAGGTTCGCGTCGAGCTGACGCCGTACGACCTGAGCAAGGGCCGCATCACCTACCGTGCGCGCTAAGCTCCAGCCATGAAAAAGCCCGGCCATGTGCCGGGCTTTTTTGTGCTTCCGAGATTGCAAGGGGCTACTTTGCAGCCATTCGCAGCACAAGGCTGCTCCTACACGATGGCGCATCGCCGTTGCAGGAGCAGCCTTGTGCTGCGAATGGGCCGCAAAGCGGCCCCGACGCATCAGGCCACCTCGGCCGTGGTCTCGAAGTCGAACACCAGCTCGCCATCGCGCAGGTCGATGTGCACCACGCCGCCATGCTCGGCCAGCTCCCCAAACAGGATCTCTTCGGCCAGCGGCCGCTTGATCTTGTCCTGGATCAGCCGCGCCATCGGCCGCGCGCCCATCTGCACGTCGTAGCCCGACGCCGCCAGCCAGCCACGCGCGTCATTGCTGACTTCCAGCAGCACACGCTTGTCTTCCAGCTGCGCCTGCAGTTCGATGAGGAACTTGTCGACGATACTTTTGATGGTCTCGTGACTGAGGCGGCCGAACTGGATGATGGTATCCAGACGGTTGCGGAATTCCGGCGTGAAGCTTTTGCGGATGACTTCCATGGCATCGGACGCGTGGTCCTGATGGGTGAAGCCGATCGAGGCCCGTGCCGCGGTTTCCGCGCCAGCGTTGGTGGTCATGATCAGGATCACGTTACGGAAGTCGGCCTTGCGCCCGTTGTTGTCGGTCAGGGTCCCGTGGTCCATCACCTGCAACAGCAGGTTGAAGACTTCGGGGTGGGCCTTCTCGATTTCATCGAGCAACAACACGCAGTGCGGCTGCTTGGTGATGGCTTCGGTCAGCAAACCGCCCTGGTCGAACCCGACATAGCCTGGCGGCGCACCGATCAGGCGCGACACAGTGTGGCGCTCCATGTATTCGGACATGTCGAAGCGTACCAACTCGACACCCAGCGCCTTGGCCAGCTGACGCGCCGCCTCGGTCTTGCCGACGCCGGTAGGGCCGGCGAAGAGGAACGAGCCCACCGGCTTGTCGGGCGCCTTGAGGCCGGCACGGGACAGCTTGATGGCGGTCGACAGCGAGTCGATGGCCGGGTCCTGGCCGAACACGGTCAGCTTCAGATCGCGCTCCAGGTTGCGCAGCAGCTCCTTGTCGGAACTGCTGACGTGTTTTGGCGGAATGCGCGCGATCTTGGCGACAATGTCTTCGACCTGCGGCACCTCGATACGCTTGACGCGGTTGGCCTCCGGCTGCAGACGCTGGTAGGCACCGGCCTCGTCGATCACGTCAATGGCCTTGTCCGGCATGTGGCGATCGTTGATATAGCGCGAAGCCAGCTCGGCGGCAGCACGCAGTGCTTCGTCGCTGTACTCGATGTTGTGGTGGCTTTCGAAACGCCCCTTCAGGCCACGCAGAATGCCCACGGTGTCTTCCACCGACGGCTCGCTGACGTCCACCTTCTGGAAGCGCCGCGCCAAGGCGCGGTCTTTTTCGAAGATACCGCGAAATTCCTGGAAGGTGGTCGAGCCGATGCAACGGATTTCACCGGACGACAACAGTGGCTTGAGCAGGTTGGACGCATCCATCACCCCGCCCGACGCCGCACCGGCACCGATGATGGTGTGGATTTCGTCGATGAACAGGATGGCCTGCGGGCGCTTGCGCAGTTCACCGAGCAGCGCCTTGAAGCGCTTCTCGAAGTCGCCGCGGTACTTGGTACCGGCCAGCAGCGCGCCCAAGTCAAGGGAGTACACCACGCTCTGCGCCAGCAGGTCAGGCACCTGGCCATCGACGATGCGCTTGGCCAGGCCTTCGGCGATGGCTGTCTTGCCCACGCCAGCCTCACCCACCAGCAGCGGGTTGTTCTTGCGCCGACGGGCAAGGATCTGCGCCACGCGCTCCACTTCCTGCTCACGACCCACCAGCGGGTCGATACGACCGGCTCGCGCAAGCTCGTTCAGGTTACTGGCGTAGGCGTCCAGCGGGTTGCTCGAAGAGGAGGTCTCACCGCCCTCCTCGTCCTGCATTTCAGGGTCGCTATCAGCATTGGAACCATGGCCTGGCACCTTGGAGATGCCATGCGCGATGTAGTTGACCACATCGATGCGGGCCACGCTCTGCTGCTTGAGCAGGAACACGGCCTGGCTTTCCTGTTCGCTGAATATCGCCACCAGCACGTTGGCCCCGGTGACTTCGCGCTTGCCGGAGCTTTGCACGTGGAACACGGCACGCTGCAGCACACGCTGGAAGCCCAGCGTCGGCTGGGTTTCCCGGTCCTCGTCGTTGACCGGAATCAACGGCGTGGTGGAATCGATGAACTCTTGCAGGTCATGCTTGAGTTTGTCGAGATTGGCGCCACAGGCGCGCAGAACGGTCGCGGCAGCCTCATTGTCAAGGAGTGCCAGCAGCAGATGTTCGACGGTCATGAATTCATGACGTTTCGAACGGGCCTCCTTGAAGGCAAGATTGAGGGTGACTTCGAGCTCGCGGTTTAACATAGCTTCACCTCATACCCAAGTGGTCGGCGATTAACCGTCCTTCTCGATTTCACAGAGTAGCGGATGCTGGCTTTCCCTGGCGTATTGGTTGACCTGCATGGCCTTTGTTTCGGCGATGTCACGGGTAAACAATCCGCACACTGCCCGCCCCTCGGTATGGACGGTCAGCATGATCTTGGTCGCCAGCTCGCGGTTCAGACTGAAGAACGTCTCGAGCACTTCGACGACGAAATCCATTGGCGTGTAGTCATCGTTGAACAAAACCACCTTGTACATCGGTGGCGCCTGCAGGATCGGCTTGGCTTCCTGAACCGCCAGACCAGAGCCATCGTCCTCGTTGGATTGAGGGCGATCCTGATTGAATGTTAGTCGAATCTGGCTGTGTGCATGCATGGAAAGAATTTCATCACATCGACAGGTTAAGGTTGTGGGTTGACCCTGCAAACGGCTAATCGTGCGGCCGCCGCATGACCTTGACTATCGGCAAAACGGTGTTACAACCAATAAGAACCCACCGTGGTCGATAAAGATCCGCGCAGTCAACCCGATTTTCGCAGGTTCGTATGCGGATGAAGTGGATGATACTCCAGTGATGGAGTCCTTTGCAGAGGGACATAGGGATGGCAAGCGGTAAAGTCAAGTGGTTCAACAATGCCAAGGGCTACGGATTCATCAATGAAGAGGGCAAACCCGACGACCTGTTCGCCCATTACTCGGCGATCCGGATGGACGGTTACAAAACCCTCAAGGCCGGCCAATCTGTGGTGTTCGACATCATTCAAGGCCCCAAGGGCCTGCATGCCACGGACATCAGGGACGCGTCAGTAGCCGCCGCAGAGGCCGCAGCCAAAACTGCCGGCCACTCCGAGAGCGAAACTGTGCGCGCCTGACCAGCCCGCTTCTGCCGGTATACGAAAAAACCGGCCGCTTCTTTATCGAAGCGGCCGGTTTTGTGTTGCCTTACATATGCTTGATCATTTCATCGCCAAAGCCCGAACTGCCCACCAGCGTGGCGCCGTCCATCAGCCGCTCGAAGTCGTAGGTCACGGTCTTGGCCGCAATCGCGCCATTGGTGCCCTTGATGATCAGGTCGGCGGCTTCGGTCCAGCCCATGTGCCGTAGCATCATCTCTGCCGACAGGATCACCGAACCCGGGTTGACCTTGTCCTGCCCGGCGTACTTGGGCGCGGTGCCGTGGGTGGCTTCGAACATGGCCACGGTGTCGGACAGGTTGGCGCCCGGCGCAATGCCAATGCCGCCCACTTCCGCCGCCAGGGCATCGGACAGGTAGTCACCGTTGAGGTTGAGGGTAGCGATCACGTCGTACTCGGCCGGGCGCAGCAAAATCTGCTGCAGCATGGCGTCGGCAATGGCGTCCTTGACGATGACCTCGCGGCCGGTTTTGGGGTTCTTGAACTTCATCCAGGGGCCGCCGTCGAGCAGTTCGGCACCAAACTCGTCACGTGCCACCTCGTACCCCCAGTCCTTGAAGGCACCTTCGGTGAACTTCATGATATTGCCCTTGTGCACCAGGGTGAGCGACTCGCGGTCGTTGTCCACCACGTATTGCAGGGCCTTGCGCACCAGGCGCTTGGTGCCCTCGAGGGACACCGGTTTGACGCCAATGCCGCAGTCCTGGTCGAAGCGGATCTTGGTGACGCCCATTTCCTCCTTGAGGAACTTGATCACCTTGTTCGCCTCCGGCGAGCCCGCCTTCCACTCGATGCCGGCGTAGATGTCCTCGGAGTTCTCACGGAAGATCACCATGTCGACATCGCCTGGCTTTTTCACCGGGCTGGGCACGCCCTCGAACCACAGCACCGGGCGCAGGCACACGTAAAGGTCGAGCTGCTGACGCAGCGCCACGTTCAGCGAGCGGATGCCGCCGCCGACCGGCGTGGTCAGCGGGCCCTTGATCGACACCACGTAATCGCGCACGGCATCGAGGGTTTCCTGTGGCAGCCAGGTGTCCTGGTCGTACACCTGGGTGGCTTTTTCGCCGGCGTACACTTCCATCCAGGCGATCTTGCGCTTGCCGCCGTAGGCCTTTTGCACAGCGGCGTCGACCACCTTGATCATCACCGGTGAAACATCCACGCCAATCCCGTCGCCTTCGATATAAGGAATGATCGGGTTGTCAGGCACATTGAGCGAATGGTCTGCATTGACGGTGATCTTGGTGCCGTCGGTCGGAACCTTGATTTTCTGGTATCCCATGCTTGCACTACTCCGCTTTCGGGTGTGATTGGACATCCTGCAATCCAATCAGCCTAAACCACATCTGCCGACCTGCAAGGCATGCGACAACCCGCCACATTGCGGCTACGTCTTTGGTCTTATAAATGGGCCGATATCACTTGGCCTTGCTGATTAGCCCGAATGGTTTGGTATACTCCGCCGCGACCGTAGGGTCATCGGGGCGAATCCCAGGAAAATGCGGACCGCCCTCGGCCAGGAAAGGAGACCGAGCCTGGCCACTCAGCCTGGGCTGTTACCGCAGCTCGGCACTTGACGCTCGACTGATGCATCCACCATCACCGCTCGCAGCCTCTCGACTTTCCGCTCATGGCGTTGCCAGGGCGATGCGCCTACCCTGCGCAGCACGAGACTCGAGCAAGCTCAGCACACAGAGAGTTAACCCGCATGCCCACCCGTTCCAAGATCATCTATACCTTCACCGACGAAGCCCCCGCCCTCGCCACCTACTCGCTGCTGCCGATCGTCGAAGCCTTCACCGCCTCGGCTGACATCGCCGTCGAAACTCGCGACATCTCCCTGGCTGGCCGCATCCTCGCCGCCTTCCCGGAGCAACTGGGCGCAGAGAAGCAAGTAGGCGATCACCTGGCGGAACTGGGTCAGCTGGCTACCACCCCTGAAGCCAACATCATCAAGCTGCCCAACATCAGCGCCTCGGTACCGCAGCTCAAGGCCGCGATCAAGGAGCTGCAGGGCAAGGGCTTCAACATCCCCGACTACGCCGACGAGCCGGCCACTGCGGACGAAAAAGAGTCCCGTGCCCGCTACGACCGCATCAAGGGTTCGGCCGTGAACCCGGTGCTGCGCGAAGGCAACTCCGACCGCCGCGCACCGCTGTCGGTGAAGAACTACGCCCGCAAGCACCCGCACAAGATGGGCGCCTGGGCCGCCGACTCCAAGTCGCACGTTGCCCACATGACCCAGGGCGACTTCTACGGCAGCGAGAAAGCCGCGCTGATCGACGCTGACGACAGCCTGCGCATCGAGCTGGTCGGCAAAGACGGCAGCACCACCGTGCTGAAAGAAAAAACCGCGGTCAAGGCTGCCGAAATCATTGACTGCGCCACCATGAGCCGCAAGGCCCTGAAAGCCTTCATCGCCGAGCAGATCGCCGATGCCAAGGCCGCTGGCGTACTGCTGTCGGTGCACCTGAAAGCCACCATGATGAAGGTCTCCGACCCGATCATGTTCGGCGTCATCGTCGAAGAATTCTATAACGATGTGCTGGCCAAGCACGCCGCCGCGCTGGCCCAGGTAGGCTTCAACGCCAACAACGGCATCGGCGACCTGTACGCCCGCATCAAGGACCTGCCAGCCGCCCAGCAGGCCGAGATCGAAGCCGATATCCAGGCCCTGTATGCCGAGCGCCCGGCGCTGGCCATGGTCAACTCCGACAAGGGCATCACCAACCTGCACGTGCCAAGCGACGTTATCGTCGACGCCTCGATGCCGGCCATGATCCGTGACTCGGGCAAGATGTGGAACACCGCCGGCGAACTGCAAGACGCCAAGGCCGTGATCCCGGACCGCTGCTACGCCGGCATCTACCAGGCCACCATCGAAGACTGCAAGGCCAACGGCGCATTCGACCCGACCACCATGGGCAGCGTGCCGAACGTTGGCCTGATGGCGCAAAAGGCCGAAGAGTACGGTTCCCACGACAAGACCTTCCAGATCAAGGCCGACGGCGTCGTGCGCGTGGTCGATGGCAAGGGCAAGGTGGTGCTGGAGCAGCACGTCGAAGCCGGTGACATCTTCCGCATGTGCCAGACCAAGGACGCGCCGATCCAGGACTGGGTCAAGCTGGCCGTCAACCGCGCCCGCCTGAGCAGCACCCCTGCGGTGTTCTGGCTGGACCCGGCCCGCGCCCACGACGGCGTGATGATCGAGAAGGTACAAAAGTACCTGAAGGATCACGACACCGCTGGCCTGGACATCCGCGTACTGCCTCCGGTTGAAGCCATCAAGTTCTCCCTGGCCCGCATCCGCGAAGGCAAGGACACCATCTCGGTGACCGGCAACGTGCTGCGCGACTACCTGACCGACCTGTTCCCGATCATGGAACTGGGCACCAGCGCCAAGATGCTGTCGATCGTGCCGCTGATGAACGGCGGTGGCCTGTTCGAAACCGGCGCCGGCGGTTCGGCACCGAAGCACGTACAGCAGCTGGTGGAAGAGAACTTCCTGCGCTGGGACTCGCTGGGTGAATTCCTGGCCCTGGCCGCTTCCCTGGAGCACCTGGGCAACACCTACGACAACCCGCGCGCCAAAGTGCTGGCCGACACCCTGGACCAGGCAACCGGCAAGTTCCTGGACACCAACAAGTCGCCTTCGCGCAAAGTCGGTGGTATCGACAACCGCGGCAGCCACTTCTACCTGACCCTGTACTGGGCCCAGGCCCTGGCTGCACAGAGCGACGACGCTGCCCTGCAGGCACGCTTCGCGCCACTGGCCAAGACCCTGAGCGAGAACGAGGAGACCATCGTCGCCGAGCTCAACGCTGTCCAGGGCAAGCCGGTCGACATCGGTGGCTACTACGCCCCGGATGCCGAGCTGACCGCCAAGGTGATGCGCCCAAGCCAGACCCTGAACAGCGCCATTGCTGCCCTGTAAGGTTCGCTTGAAGTAAACCCGCAAACCCCGGCCACGCACCGGGGTTTGTGCTTTCTGGATAAATGATATCTAGCGGCCAACCTGAAACCCGCTCCCACAGGGTCCGATCAGGCCGTTACGGAGCTATCAATGACCTGGCAACCCCACATCACCGTCGCCACCATCGTCGAACACGAAGGCAGGTTCCTCTTCGTCGAAGAATTCAAAGCGGGCCAACACGTCTTCAACCAACCCGCCGGCCACCTGGAGCCCTTTGAGACCCTGCCCCAGGCCGCCCTGCGCGAAACCCTCGAAGAAACCGCCTGGGAAGTCGAGCTCATCGGCCTGGTCGGCATCTACCTCTACACCGCCCCCAGCAATGGCGTCACCTACCAGCGCATCTGCTTCGCCGCCCGCCCCGTGCGCCACCACCAGGACCTGGCCCTGGACAGCGACATCGTCCGCGCCGTGTGGCTGACCCGTGACGAACTGCTGGCCGACCCCGCCCGCTGGCGCAGCGAGCTGGTACCACGCTGCCTCGACGACTACCTCAACGGCCCATTGCACAGCCTGGACCTGCTACGCGACTGACGCCGCGCTGCGGGTTTGATAGAATCGGCGTTTTTCCCCTTTGATACACACCGGTACCCATGACCAGCCCAGCACTCAAAGACCCCGCCAAGACCCGCGTCATCGTCGGCATGTCCGGCGGCGTGGACTCTTCCGTCTCCGCCCTTCTGCTCATGGAACAGGGCTACCAGGTGGAAGGGCTGTTCATGAAGAACTGGGAAGAAGACGACGGCACCGAATACTGCACCGCCCGTGAAGACCTGGCCGACGCCCAGGCCGTGTGCGACCGCATCGGCATCAAGCTGCACACCGCCAACTTCGCCGCCGAGTACTGGGACCACGTGTTCGAGCACTTCCTTGAAGAGTACAAGGCCGGCCGCACGCCCAACCCGGACATCCTCTGCAACCGCGAAATCAAGTTCAAGGCGTTTCTCGACTACGCCCTGTCGCTGGGTGCCGACCTGATCGCCACCGGCCACTACGTACGCCGCCGCGACACCGGTGACCTCACCGAACTGCTCAAGGGCCTGGACCCGAACAAGGACCAGAGCTATTTCCTGCATGCCGTCGGTGGCACGGAAATCGCCCGCACGCTGTTCCCGGTCGGCGAGCTGGAAAAGCCCGAAGTGCGCGCCATTGCCGAAAAACACGGCCTGGCCACTGCCAAGAAGAAGGATTCCACCGGCATCTGCTTCATTGGCGAACGCCGCTTCAGCGACTTCCTCAAGCAGTACCTGCCGGCGCAGCCGGGTGAAATCCAGACCACCGACGGTGAAGTGATCGGTCGCCACCATGGCTTGATGTACCACACCATCGGCCAGCGTCAGGGCCTGGGCATCGGTGGCCTGAAGGACGCTGGCGACGAGCCGTGGTACGTGCTGCACAAGGACCTGGAGCGCAACGTGCTGGTGGTCGGCCAGGGCAACGAACACCCTTGGCTGTTCTCCCGCGCCCTGCTCGCTTCGGACATTTTCTGGGTCAACCCGATCGACCTAGGCAGCCCGCGCCAGCTCACGGCCAAGGTGCGCTATCGCCAGAGCGACCAGCAGTGCACGCTGGAGCGCACCGCCAGCGGCTACCGCGCCGTGTTCGTCGAGCCGCAGCGCGCCGTTACCCCAGGCCAGTCGGTGGTGTTCTACGATGGCGAGGTGTGCCTGGGCGGCGGCGTCATCGAAACTGCCGAACCATGGAGCCCGCACGCATGAGCAACCTGCAGGAGCAGCTGATTGCGTTGGGTGGCGTATTCCAGGCCGCCGTGCTGGTCGACCGCATCGCCCGCACCGGCCAGGCGAGCGAGGCCAACATCGGCTGCATGCTGGGCAGCCTGCTGGTGCGTGACCCCAAGGACACCCTGGAGGTGTTCGGCGGTGACGACCTGAACCTGCGCGACGGCTACCGCGCCCTGGTCGGCGCCCTGGAGCGCGACCCCAACAGCCTGCAACGCGAACCACTGCGCTATGCGCTGTCGATGCTGGGCCTGGAGCGCCAGCTGAACAAGCGTGGCGACCTGCTCGACACCATCGGCAACCGCCTGCCGCAAATCCAGTCCCAGGCCGAGCATTTTGGCCTGGTTCACGAAAACGTCATCGCTTCCAGCGGAGCCTTGTACCAGGACACCCTCAGCACCTTGCGCCAGCGCATCCAGGTGCATGGCGACATGCGTTTCCTGCAACAGCCCAACAACGCCTCGAAAATCCGCGCCCTGCTGCTGGCCGGTATCCGCGCCGCGCGCCTGTGGCGCCAGCTGGGCGGCCATCGCTGGCAACTGGTGTTCAGCCGGCGCAAGCTGCTCAACGAACTGTACGACATGATGCGCAGCCCCTCCTGACTGGGGGTTGACAGTTCCGGCCTCATCGCCGGCAAGCCAGCTCCCACAGGGTTTGCACTGTGCTCAAGGCCTGCGCAGTAACCTGTGGGAGCTGGCTTGCCGGCGATGAGGCCAGAACAGGCAATGCACAAAGCCGCACCTGATCCATGGCCAGACCTTTGGTCAGCCACCCGACTCGGGCGCAAATTTCATGTATGATATGCGCCCTTCCAAAAGCCTGACTGTCCGAGAACACCCCATGCAGCTTTCTTCGCTCACTGCGGTTTCCCCTGTAGACGGCCGTTATGCCGGCAAAACCCAGGCCTTGCGCCCCATTTTCAGCGAATTCGGCCTGATCCGTTTCCGCGCCCTGGTCGAAGTGCGCTGGCTGCAGCGCCTGGCCGCCCACCCGCAGATCGGCGAAGTGCCGGCGTTTTCCGCCGAAGCCAACGCCCTGCTGGACAGCCTGGCTAGCGATTTCAAGCTGGAACACGCCGAGCGTGTCAAGGAAATCGAGCGCACCACCAACCACGACGTCAAGGCAATCGAATACCTGCTCAAGGAGCAGGCTGCCAAGCTGCCAGAGCTGGCCAACGTCAGCGAGTTCATCCATTTTGCCTGCACCAGCGAGGACATCAACAACCTGTCCCACGCCCTGATGCTGCGCGCCGGCCGCGACGACGTGCTGCTGCCGCTGATGCGCCAGATCGCCGACGCCATCCGCGCCCTGGCCCACGCCCACGCCGATGTGCCAATGCTGTCGCGCACCCACGGCCAGCCGGCTTCGCCGACCACCCTGGGTAAAGAGCTGGCCAACGTCGTGTACCGCCTGGAGCGCCAGATCGCCCAGGCCGCCGCCGTGCCGCTGCTGGGCAAGATCAATGGCGCCGTGGGCAACTACAACGCCCACCTGTCCGCCTACTCGCAGATCGACTGGGAAGAAAACGCCCGCGCCTTCATCGAAGACGAACTGGGCCTGCAGTTCAACCCGTACACCACCCAGATCGAGCCGCACGACTACATCGCCGAGCTGTTCGACGCCATCGCCCGCTTCAACACCATCCTGATCGATTTCGACCGTGACGTGTGGGGCTACATCTCGCTGGGCTACTTCAAGCAGAAGACCGTCGCGGGCGAAATCGGCTCGTCGACCATGCCGCACAAGGTCAACCCGATCGACTTCGAAAACTCCGAAGGCAACCTGGGTATCGCCAACGCGCTGTTCCAGCACCTGGCCAGCAAGCTGCCAATCTCGCGCTGGCAGCGCGACCTCACCGACTCCACCGTGCTGCGCAACCTGGGCGTGGGCTTTGCCCACAGCATCATCGCCTATGAAGCCAGCCTGAAAGGCATCGGCAAGCTGGAAGTCAACCACGCCCGCATCGCTGCTGACCTGGACGCCTGCTGGGAAGTGCTGGCCGAGCCGATCCAGACCGTAATGCGCCGCTTCAACATCGAGAACCCCTACGAGAAGCTCAAGGAGCTGACCCGTGGCAAGGGCATCACCCCTGAAGCGCTGCTGACCTTCATCGATGGCCTGGACATGCCAGCCGAAGCCAAGGCCGAGCTCAAGCAGCTGACCCCCGCTACCTACATCGGTAACGCGGCAGCCCAGGCCAAGCGCATCTAAGCCGACCGTCGCGTGCAACGCCCGGCCTGGCCGGGCGTTTTTATTCCCGGACGAAAATTACTTTTTTTCAATAGGTTGAACATGAATCCTGATACTCCACTGCAGCTGCTCGGCGGCATCTCGGCCCGCGAATTCATGCGCGACTACTGGCAGAAGAAGCCGCTGCTGGTGCGCCAGGCCTTCCCGGACTTCATCAGCCCGATCGACCCCGACGAACTGGCCGGCCTGGCCCTGGAAGAAGAAGTCGAGTCGCGCATCGTGCTCGAACATGGCGCACACCCGTGGGAGCTGCGCCGCGGCCCGTTCAGCGAAGAAACCTTCGCCGAGCTGCCGGAAAAGGACTGGACCCTGCTGGTGCAGGCCGTCGACCAGTTCGTCCCGGAAGTCGCCGAGCTGCTGGAAAACTTCCGCTTCCTGCCCAGCTGGCGCATCGACGATGTAATGATCAGCTTCGCCACCCCTGGCGGCAGCGTCGGCCCGCACTTCGACAACTACGACGTGTTCCTGCTGCAGGGCCACGGCCAGCGCAACTGGAAGATCGGCCAGATGTGCAGCAGCGACAGCCCGCTGCTGGAACACGCCGACCTGCGTATCCTCGCCGACTTCGAACAGAGCGACGAGTGGACCCTGGAGCCCGGTGACATGCTGTACCTGCCACCGCGCCTGGCCCACTACGGCGTGGCCGTGGACGACTGCCTGACCTACTCGGTCGGCTTCCGTGCCCCAAGCGCCGCCGAAGTGCTGACCCACTTCACCGACTTCCTCGGCCAGTTCCTGCCTGACGAAGAGCGCTACAGCGACGCCGACGCCCAGCCGGTCGCCGACCCGCACCAGATCCAGCACGACGCCCTCGACCGTCTGAAGGCGCTGCTCGACAAGCACATGGGCGACAAGGACCTGCTGCTGACCTGGTTCGGCCAGTTCATGACCGAGCCGCGTTACCCGGAGCAGGTTGCAGGCGAAGAGCTGAGCGAAGAAGAGCTGGTCAAAGCCCTCGAGGATGGCGCCATCCTGATCCGCAACCCAAGCGCGCGCATGGCCTGGTCCGAGCTCAACGACGATCTGATGCTGTTCGCCAGCGGCCGCAGCTGCCCGCTGCCAGGTAAACTGCGCGAGCTGCTGAAGCTGGTGTGCGCGGCCGATGCGCTGCACATCGAAAACCTGGCAGAGTGGCTGGAAGACGAAGATGGCCTTATGCTGGTACAGCAACTGGTCAAACAAGGAAGCCTGGGATTCGCCGATGAATAAGATTCATGTGCGCCTTGCCGATTGGCACAAGGACAATGCCGATATCCGTCGCATTCGTGAAGCGGTGTTCGTCGCCGAACAGCACATCCCGCCAGAGCTGGAGTTCGACTCGGAAGACAACGACGCACTGCACTTCCTGGCCCTGGAAGGCGACTACCCGATCGGTACTGCCCGCCTGCTGGCGGACGGCACCATCGGCCGCATTTCAGTGCTGAAGGACTGGCGCGGGCTGAAGGTGGGTGATGCACTGATGAACGCGGTAATCGCCGAAGCGCAGAACCGCGACCTGAAGCAGCAGACGCTTAGTGCACAGGTGCACGCCACGCCGTTCTACGAGCGCCTGGGCTTTCGCGTGGTCAGCGAGGAATTCCTCGAAGCCGGCATCCCGCATGTGGACATGGTGCGCGACTCACGCGCCTGATCCATAACCTGTACTGGCCTCTTCGCGGGTAAACCCGCTCCCACAGGTACCCCACAGCCCCCAAATGCTGTGCGGTCCCTGTGGGAGCGGGTTCACCCGCGAAAGGGCCGGCACACGCGACAGACATTCCTGCTGACAAAACCTGTACATCCATCCAGATAAAACTTGCCTCCGCGCCCCCGCTTGCGCATCCTAGTGCCCATCACCCCCGATGAAGCGTTCCCGGCCATGCGCCTGTTCCTCTGCGAAAAACCCTCCCAGGCAAAAGACATCGCCAAAGTGCTCGGCGCCACCCGCAAGGGCGACGGCTGTTGGCAAGGTACCGACGTCTGCGTCACCTGGTGCATCGGCCACCTGCTGGAAACCGCCCCGCCCGACAGCTACGACGAACGCTACAAGCGCTGGAACCTGGCCGACCTGCCCATCATCCCGGACACGTGGAAGATGCTGGTCAAGCCCAAGACCGCCAGCCAGTTCAAGGCGGTCAAGCGCCTGCTCGGCGAAGCACGGGAGCTGGTGATTGCCACCGACGCCGACCGCGAAGGCGAGATGATCGCCCGCGAGCTGGTCGAGCATTGCCGCTACCGTGGCCCGGTGCAACGCCTGTGGCTGTCGGCACTGGACGACGCGTCCATCCGCAAGGCCCTGGCCCGCCTGCTGCCAGGTCACGAAACCTTCAACCTGTACCATTCGGCGCTGGGCCGCTCGCGGGCCGACTGGCTGATCGGCATGAACATGAGCCGCCTGTTCACCTTGCTGGGCCGGCAATCCGGCTACCAGGGCGTACTGCCGGTGGGCCGGGTGCAAACACCCACCTTGCGCCTGGTGGTCGACCGCGACCGCAGCATCGCCGATTTCGTGCCGGTGCCGTTCTGGGCCATCGATGTTCAACTCGAACACGCTGGCCAGCGGTTCAACGCCCAATGGCGTGCTCCTGAGGATGCTTGCGACGATCAGGGCCGCTGCCTGAAGCAGGGTCTGGCACAACAGGCCGCTGCAGACATCGGCAATGCCGGCACGGCCCGGGCGGTAAAAGTGGCCACCGAGCGCGTGCGCGAAGCCGCACCGCTGCCCTTCGACCTGGGCACCCTGCAGGAGCTGTGCTCGAAAAAGTTCGGCCTTGGCGCCCAGGAAACCCTCGACATCGCCCAGGCCCTGTACGAAACCCACAAACTGATCACCTACCCGCGCAGCGACTGCGGCTACCTGCCCCAGAGCCAGCACGCCGAAGCACCGGCCATTCTTGCCGCGCTGCAACGGGCCGATGCCAGCCTGGCACCACTACAGCCCCACCTGGAGCCGCAGCGCCGTTCGCGGGCGTGGAACGACGCCAAGGTCAGCGCCCACCACGGCATCATCCCCACCGCCGCCGCCAGCGACCCGTCGCGCCTGCCGGCCAAGCACAAGGCGGTGTACACCCTGATACGCGCCCGCTACCTGGCGCAGTTCCTGCCCAACCATGAGTACGACCGCACCCAGGCCGACTTCGACTGCGCCGGCCATGCCCTGCGCGCGGTGGGCAAGCAGATCGTCGAACCGGGCTGGCGCCGTGCGCTGCCTGAAGCGCTGACCCCGGCCAAGGGCCGCGAAGCACCGCCTGCGCAGGTGCTGCCAACGCTGCGCGAAGGCCAGGACTGCAGCGTGCAGGGCCTGCAACTGAAGGACCTGTGGACCCAGCCACCCAAGCCGTTTACCGAAGGTGACCTGATCAAGGCCATGAAGAACGTGGCCAAGTTGGTGGACGATCCACGGCTGAAGCAGAAGCTCAAGGAAACTACCGGCATCGGCACCGAGGCCACCCGTGCCAGCATCATCCAGGGCCTGCTCGACCGCGGTTACCTGGTCAAGAACGGCAAGGCACTGGCGGCCACACCCGCAGCCTTCAGCCTGATCGATGCCGTACCCCGCGCCATTGCCGACCCGGGCACCACCGCAGTTTGGGAGCAGGCGCTGGACATGGTGCAGAGCGGCGAGATGAGCCTGGAAGAGTTCGTAGCCCGGCAGTCGGCGTGGATGGGCAAACTGGTGGAGCGCTGCAGCGGCATGCGCATGATCATCAGCGGGCCGGCGGCGGGGGCTGCGCCGCCGTGGAAAAAAAAGCGCCGTAGCGGCGGGAAAGGTAAGACGACAGGCGCGAAGACTGCGAGCAAGCCGCGTCAACCTCGGAAAAAGGCGGCAACCTGAGGCGGTTGCACTGTCGCCCCCTCTCGCCGGCAAGCCAGCTCCCACAGGCCCTGCACATAATTCGAGAACTGTGGCGATCTTGTGGGAGCTGGCTTCCCGGCGATAGGGCCAGATCAGGCATTACATAACATCCAGGCAAACCACAAACCTTGCCCACCCCATTGGCATCATGAAATTTACCTGCTAAGTTTTCATGAAAATAACCACAATAATTTTCATGAGGCCATTGCATGTTCAAGCAGTCTGCCCAGCATATAGCCAGCTACTACGCCCAGACCTACCCCGCCAGCATCCCCCTGCGCCCCACCCTGCAAGGCACCCACGACACCGACGTGCTGATCATCGGCGCTGGCTTCAGCGGGCTGCACATGGCCTTGCGCCTGACCCAGGCCGGCAAGCGCGTGACACTGCTCGAGGCCAGCCGCGTGGCCTGGGCCGCGTCCGGCCGCAACGGTGGCCAGGCCCTGCTGGGTTGGTCGTGCGACATGCCCCCGCTGGAGAAGGCCCTGGGCCTCGAACGAACCCAGCGCCTGTGGGCGAGCATGTGCTGGGCCGCCGAGGAGCTGCGCGAGCTGCCCGGGAGGCATGGTTTCGATATCGATTACCGGCTGGGCAGCCTGTGGACCGCCGTGCTGCCGCGGCGGGTGAAACTGCTTGAAGAAGCCCTGCACGATGCTGAACGCAAATGGGGTTACGACGCCCTGCGCCTGATCGGCCGCGACGAGCTGCCGCAATGGATCGACAGCCCGCGCTATCAGGCGGCGCTATACGACGCGAAAGGCGCGCACCTTAATCCGCTGAAACTGGCCCAAGGGCTGGCCGGCACCCTTGAAGCCGCTGGCGGGCGCATCTACGAACAGAGCCAGGTGCTCAGCTACCAGCAGGCCGGCGACGGCTATGTTGCCCGCACCGATCACGGCGACGTACGCAGCCAGGTATTGGTGCTGGCCTGCAACGCCTACATCGACCGCCTGGACCGCAGCTTGTCTCGCCGGCTGTTGCCGGTCGGTTCATACCAGGTGGCCACCGCACCACTGAACCCCGACTTCGCCCGCTCGCTTCTGCCGCGCAACAGCTGCGTGATCGACAACCAGTTCGTGCCCGATTACTTCCGCCTCACCCCGGACAATCGCTTGCTGTTTGGGGGTGGCTGCACCTACCTGGGCGGCATTCCGAAGGATGTCGCCAACGCCACCCGCCCTTACCTTGAGCGGGTGTTCCCGCAACTGGCCGGGGTGGCCATCGACTATGCCTGGGGCGGCCATATCGATTGCAGCATCCAGCGCACGCCAGATGTCGGCTGCGCGGGCCAGCGCTACTGGTTGCAGGGCTTCTCCGGCCACGGCGTACTGCCTACCCTGGCCGCGGCGCGCGCGGTCAGCGATGCCATTCTGGGTGACGACGACCTGCTGAGGCTGTACCAAGGCATCGACAATGGCCGCTTCCCCGGCGGCGACCTGCTGGCGGCTCCGCTGGAAGCCGCCGCCAAAGCCTGGTACCGGATGCGCGACCGCGTCTGATCGACAACTCCCCGATACCCAGCAAAATCCCTCCTATTCTCAATAGCTCCCTTCGCTCCCTGCATCCAGGAGATACGACCATGAGCTATGTAACCACGAAGGACGCCGTACAGATCTTCTACAAGGACTGGGGCCCGCGCGACGCGCCGGTCATCCACTTCCACCACGGCTGGCCGCTGAGCGCCGACGACTGGGACGCGCAGATGCTGTTCTTCCTCGCCAAGGGTTACCGCGTAGTCGCACACGACCGCCGTGGCCATGGCCGCTCTAGCCAGGTATGGGACGGGCACGACATGGACCACTACGCCGACGACGTGGCGGCCGTGGTCGAGGAGTTGGGCATCCAGGGCGCCGTGCATGTCGGCCACTCGACCGGTGGCGGCGAAGTGGTGCGCTACATGGCCCGCCATCCTGGCGACAAGGTGGCTAAGGCGGTACTGATTGCCGCCGTCCCCCCGCTGATGGTGCAAACACCCGGCAACCCCGGCGGCCTGCCCAAGTCGGTGTTCGACGGATTCCAGGAGCAGGTAGCAAGCAACCGTGCGCAGTTTTACCGGGATGTGCCGGCCGGGCCGTTCTACGGCTATAACCGCCCCGGTGTCGAAGCCAGCGACGGCATCATCGGCAACTGGTGGCGCCAGGGCATGATCGGCAGCGCCAAGGCCCATTACGATGGCATCGTGGCGTTTTCCCAGACCGACTTCACCGAGGACCTGAAGGGCATCCAGCAGCCCGTACTGGTCATGCATGGCGACGATGACCAGATCGTGCCCTATGAAAATTCCGGACCGCTGTCGGCAAAACTGTTGCCCAATGGCACGTTGAAAACCTACAAGGGCTACCCGCACGGCATGCCGACTACTCATGCTGATGTGATCAATGCGGATTTGCTGGCGTTTATCAGAAACTGAGCATTATTTGAGCCGGTTGCTTGGAGCCTTGGTTTGCCAGCGACCGGCCGCGCTGCTCCTGGCAGTTCTGCCAGTTGTGGGTTAGCGGAGTCTGCTTGAGGATACGCCCACTGCTCGAGACTACAGGCTGATCATGTCGCGGACCACAAACAGATTCGCTTACACGTCCTACGGATACCACAATTCGGCACTCACTTCGGCCTGCACGCTTGGCTTTGCAGGCCAGCGCCTGGACGCTCTAATAAACGGCTATCCCCTTGGCAATGGATACCGAATATTCAGCCCGGCGCTGGCACGCTTCTTGTCCCCTGACAGCTTTCAGCCCATTTGGCGAAAACATACGTAATGCATACGCCTATTGCATAGGCGACCCGATAAACTCTTACGACCCCTCAGGGCATGTCCCGATATTTAGAACCAAGGCCTACTATCGCACCAAGGCCACAAGGGCCCTCAATGAAGACCCTAACTTGAAGAAGCAATACGGGGATATCCTGGAGGCCGACAGCGCTCGCAAAAAACATTACAAAGCAATCTACAGAATTTATAAACTTGAAAAGTCCAGTAGAGCATATGAAGCAACGCACATTGAGGAACTCCAGCGCGGGGATTACGGCATCGACGTCCAGACAGCGCTCTACGAGAGAGCAAGCAGACGGCCTACATCGGACAGTGGCGACTTCCCCTTGGCAGCTTCCATGGATTCAGAAGATGCATTGAAGTACCACGACAAACAGAGAAGAATTGAAAAATATTAGCTAGACTTGAAGAATTTGAAAGAGATTTGCATTCCGCCCAATTAGCAGCCATTGAGATTAGAAATCAGTCTTAATATTTCAACTGGTTCTACAACGAGTATGGCGGTGTGAGGCTGGTCTTGGATCGACTGCAGACATCGACGACTTACAAGCTCAGGCACTCCGTATTATCATTGCACCACTCCTCGCGGTCATTTGCCGCAGCCTGCCCTTCAGCTTGAAAGCCTCCCATGCCCTTCGAACTCACCGTAGAACCCCTAACCCTCCTGATCCTGGCCCTGGTCGCCTTCGTCGCCGGTTTCATCGATGCCATCGCCGGTGGCGGCGGCCTGCTCACCACCCCGGCGCTGCTCACCGCCGGCATGCCGCCGCACCTGGTACTGGGCACCAACAAGCTAAGTTCCACCTTCGGCTCGGCCACTGCCGGTTTCACCTACTACAAACGCAAACTCTTCCACCCGGCGCAATGGCGCCCGGCGCTGTTCGCCACCCTGGTCGGCGCACTGATCGGCGCTGTAGTAGCCCACTACATGCCAGCCGAATGGCTGAACAAGATGCTACCGGTGATCGTCTTCGCCTGTGGCATCTACCTGCTGTTTGGCGGCACGCCCAAGGCACCGCTGGATGCCGATGCACCCATCAAGAAAAAGTGGCAAATGCCGCAGGGCTTCACCCTGGGCTTCTACGACGGCGTGGCCGGTCCGGGTACCGGGGCGTTCTGGACGGTCAGCACCTTGCTGCTGTACCCCATCGATCTGGTGCGGGCCAGCGGTGTGGCACGCAGCATGAACTTCGTCAGCAACATCGCGGCGCTGACGGTGTTCATCATTTCCGGGCAAGTCGATTACGTGGTTGGCCTGTGCATGGGCCTGTCGGTGATGGTCGGCGCCTTCTTCGGCGCACGCACGGCGATCAGCGGCGGCAGCAAGTTCATCCGCCCGGTGTTCATCACCGTGGTGCTGGGGCTGACCGTGCGCCTAGCGTGGCAGCACTGGTTCGGGCAGGCCTAAGCGGCGAGCGACATAGAGGTCAATGAGGTATCGGGCAATCGAGCGCCCGGCCGGCAACGGCGGCAGGTCGTGGACGCTGAACCACTGGGCGTCCTCGATTTCGTCCGGCTGCATGACAATGTCGCCGCCCGCGTACTCGGCATGGAAACCCAGCATCATCGAGTGCGGGAACGGCCAGCATTGGCTGCCGACGTACTGGATGTTCTGCACCTCCACCGCCACTTCTTCCCGCACTTCACGCACCAGGCAGTCCTCGGCCGACTCGCCCGGTTCGGCAAAGCCGGCCAGGGTGCTGTATACCCCGGTGACGAAACGCGGCGAACGCGCCAGCAGAATCTGGTCGCCACGGGTGACCAGTACGATCATGCTCGGCGAGATGCGCGGGTAGCTGCGCAGGTCACAGGGCTTGCAGGACATCGCCCGCTCCCAACGGATTTGCGTCATCGCCTGGCCACAGCTGCCGCAGAAGCGGTGCTCGCGGGCCCAGGTGCCGATCTGTGCGGCATAGCCCAGCACTTTGTAGATGTCGAAGTCGCCTTCCAGCATGAACGCGCGCAGGCCGCGCCAGCTGCAGCCCGGTACCTGGGTGGCACTGCGCAGTTCCAGCAGGAACAGCGGCTGGCCGTCGAAGTGGCCGATACCGTGCTCGCACAGCACGTCAAGGTCCTGGCGCTTGAGCCATTCACGGGGGAACAGCGCGCCGTTGTCGTCCAGCAAAAACCCTTCCGGGCTGCGGGCCACGGCCAGCCCCCCGGTAATCTGCGGGTCGAGTACTGCGGTAGTCCAGCGTGCTGACATGTCGGGGGGTTCCTTGACTGCGCGTCCCCCGGCCCGATCAGTCGGCGAACGTCGGTTTCTGTTTGCTCATGTGTGCCGCCACGGCCACGCGCAGGTCTTCGGACTGCAGCATCGCGGCGTTCCAGGTAGCGACGTAGTCCAGGCCATCGTCGATGCGGTGGTCGCGCATGTAGCTGAGCATTTCCTTGGTGCCGGCCACGGCGATCGGTGATTTTGCGGCAATCTCGCGGGCGATGGCAAAGACCCCGTCGAGCAATGCGGCCTGATCATCATAGACCCGGTTGACCAGGCCTATGCGCAGCGCCTCGTCGGCCTCGACGCTGCGCCCGGTGAAAGCCAGCTCACGCATCATGCCGTCACCGATGATACGTGGCAAACGTTGCAGTGTGCCGACATCTGCAGCCATGCCCATGTCGATTTCCTTGATCGAGAACTGCGCATCAGGGCTGCAGTAGCGCATGTCGCAGGCCGAGACCAGGTCGATGGCGCCGCCGATGCAGTAGCCCTGCACCGCCGCCAGTACCGGCTTGCGGCATTTGTCCACGGCCGTGAACGACGCCTGCAGGCGCTGGATGGTCTTGCGCAGGAAGCGTGCATTGCGCCCTACGTCCTTGCCCATCTGCCCGGCCAGCGAGGCCAGCATCATCAGGTCGATACCGGCGGAAAAATGCTTGCCAGCACCACTGATCACCACCACGCGCACGGCGTCGGTGTCGTCCACCCACTGGAAAATTTCGATGATCTCTTCCCAGAAGGCCGCGTTCATCGCGTTGACCTTCTCCGGGCGGTTGATCTGGACGTGGGCGATGTTGTCGGTCAGTTCGACCTTGAATGCGCTGTATTCGGTCACGGGCGGCACTCCTGGGGCTGAAGGATTCATAGCGCCGGACTATAACCCACTACAGTGACGCTTCTTGCGCCAAAAGCAGGACCACAGCGCCCCCACCTGACATTTGTGCCAGTAGCTGTCCTAAACGATGCGGCAGATACTGGCAATACCCCCACCGCACAGGACCACTACAGTGACAAAATCAATTTATAACGCCTTTGAATGGCTAGCATTTACTCCCTATGGATATAGCGCCTTACTTCTTTCCGAACTCGGCTTCAGCGGCGAATACCGCAACACCCTCGGACTGTATGTTTTGGGCAAGGGTTATCGACACTACTTGCCGTCACTGGCGCGCTTTATGGGTCCAGATACGCTCAGCCCTTTCTACGAGGGCGGGTTAAACGCTTATGCATACTGCCAGGGTGACCCCATAAATCATACGGACCCTTCAGGCCACTATATCAAGAGGATATACAACCACCTTTCTGGAAAGTATAACGCAGGCACATTGAAACGTAAGCTGGAAAAGCTCGACAGGCCCAATGCGACCGACCTTACATCACCATTATCGAAGGATAACACCTTCAGCAAACGTGAATTCAAACACTTGGAAAACCACCTGATTGATACAAGCACCTTTTCAAGCAAGCTAGAAAAAAACATGACAGTTAATATCCAGAGAGACGAACTAAAATCAGCAAGCCCTCTAAACAAAAAAGACAGGCAGGCCGCCATACTGAAGAACGCGGTAAACGCAAACAAACTTGAGACACGCAAGTCGCGCGCGGACACACATCTTAGTACTCTCCGACAGTTTCAGTCTGTCATTGTAGAAGGCAAGAACCGGTTTGCGTCGCCGAAACTCATACGAGACCCAGCTAGCCTGAGCAACTGACCAACATGGCAAGCGAATATGTTTCACAGAGATGTCTTGCCTTGTATCCACCGATCCGGCACCGTGCGCCATTGTCGAATCATAAGGAAACATATTCATGACCCGCTCCCTGCCCAGGGCCCTTGCCCATGGTTTTCTGGGCCAGTCGCCGCTTTGGTACAAGGCGGTTATCTGCCTGTTCCTGCTGCTCAACCCACTGCTGCTGGTCAGCGTTGGCCCGGTTGCCGCTGGCTGGGCATTGGTGCTCGAGTTCATTTTTACTTTGGGCATGGCCCTGAAGTGCTACCCGCTAATGCCGGGCGGCCTGTTGCTGGTCGAAGCCTTGCTGCTGGAAATGACCACGCCGCAGGCGCTGTATGACGAACTGGTGCACAACTTTCCGGTCCTCCTGCTGCTGATGTTCATGGTGGCGGGCATCCACTTCATGAAAGAGCTGCTGCTGTTCCTGTTCTCGCGCATCCTGCTGGGGGTGCGCTCCAAACCGGTATTGGCATTGCTGTTCTGCGTGTTGTCGGCGTTCCTCTCGGCGTTTCTCGATGCACTCACGGTGACCGCCGTCATCATCAGTGCCGCTGTCGGCTTCTACGCGGTTTATCACCGCGTTGCTTCCGGGGCCAACCCACGCGAAGAGACTGCGCTGGACAGCGACCAGCAGGTAGCGCAGCTGCACCGTGATGACCTCGACCAGTTCCGCGCCTTCCTGCGCAGCCTGCTGATGCACGGCGCCGTCGGTACTGCCCTGGGCGGCGTCTGCACGCTGGTGGGCGAGCCGCAGAACCTGCTGATCGGCCATGAGATGGGTTGGCACTTCGCCGACTTCTTCCTCAAGGTAGCGCCGGTGTCGGTGCCGGTGCTCGCCGCCGGCCTGGTGACCTGCGTGCTGTTGGAGAAGCTGCGCCTGTTCGGTTACGGCACGCTGATGCCCGAACCGGTGCGTCAGGTGCTGGCGACCTATGCGGCGCAAGACGATGCCGCGCGCACCCAGGCCCAACGCATTGCACTGTGGGTACAAGGCCTGGCCGCGCTGATCCTGATCGTGTGCCTGGGGTTGCACGTGGCGGAAGTTGGCCTGATCGGCCTGATGGTGATCGTGCTGATTACCGCGTTTACCGGAATCACCGATGAACACCGCCTGGGCCGGGCGTTCCAGGACGCGATGCCGTTCACCTCATTGCTGGTGGTGTTCTTCGCCGTGGTGGCGGTGATTCATCAGCAGCAGTTGTTCAGCCCATTGATCAGCTGGGTACTGACGCTGCCGGCCGAGCAGCAACCGGGCATGCTGTACCTGGCCAACGGTTTGCTGTCGGCGATCAGTGACAATGTGTTCGTCGCCACCATCTATATCACCGAGGTGAAACAGGCGTTCCTCAATGGCGGGATGAGCCGCGCGCACTTCGAAACCCTGGCGGTGGCGATCAACACCGGCACCAACCTGCCCAGCGTGGCCACGCCAAATGGGCAGGCGGCGTTCCTGTTCCTGCTGACCTCGGCGATTGCGCCGCTGATCCGGCTGTCGTATGGGCGGATGGTGTGGATGGCATTGCCCTATACCGTGGTCATGGGTGGGCTGGGGTGGTGGGCGGTGACCTACTGGTTGTGATGTAGACCTGTACCGGCCCTTTCGCGAACAAACCCGCTCCGACAGGATCGCCACAGGTTTCGAAAACTGTGCAGTACCTGTGGGAGCGGGCTTCACCCGCGAAAGGGCCGGCACAGGTTTCCGCTGTCGATTCTGCCCTGCGCCATTCGACTACCCAATGCCCACAGCCACCCCGGCTGGCATCAGGAGAGTCCCCATGCGCAAACTCATCGTAGCCGCCTTCATCAGCCTCGACGGCGTCATGCAGGCCCCCGGCGGCCCACAGGAAGATACCAGCGGCGGGTTCAGTTACGGCGGCTGGATCGTGCCCTACGCCGATGAGGTATTCGGCCAGGCCATGCAGAACCTGTTCAGCCAGCCCTTCGAACTGCTGCTGGGCCGGCGCACGTACGATATCTTCGCGGGCTACTGGCCAAAGATAAAAGACAACTCGGAAGATTTTTCCATCGCCAATCTGTTCAACAGCGTGGCCAAGCATGTGGCCACTCACCACCCCGCTACCCTCGACTGGCACAATAGCCAAGCCCTGGGCACGGACATCACCACTGCGGTGAGTGTGCTGAAACAACAGGAGGGCCCCGCCCTGCTGACCCAAGGCAGCGCCGAGCTGGTGCAGCAATTACTGGCAGCAAGCCTGGTCGATGAACTGCAGTTGCTGATCCACCCGCTGCTGCTCGGCCACGGCAAGCGCCTGTTCGGTCATGACGCGGCGGCCGCAGCCTTCACCCTGGAGCATTCCGTGGTTTCGCCCAAGGGCGTGGTCATCGCCCGTTACGTGCGCGCAGGCCAGGTGCAGACCGGATCATTCGACAAAACGTAACTGCGTACAACTTTTGCCCCGCGCCAGCATCGAAACACAGGTAAGCCCCTATCCGCTCCAAGGAGGTCAACCATGGCGCTGCGCACTACGCTGTTGCTTTCCTGCATGACCCTGGCCCTGCTCGGCTGCGCCGGCAACGATCACCCGGCACCACCGACCACCGAGCAGGTCGACCTGCAACGCTACCAGGGCACCTGGTATGAACTGGCCCGACTGCCGATGTTCTTCCAGCGCAACTGCGTGCAGTCCGAGGCACGTTATGGCCTGCGCGAGGACGGGCGCATCGACGTGACCAACCGCTGCAAGGAAAAAGACGGCCAGTGGAACGAAGCCAAGGGCATCGCCGAAGCCCAGCAACCCGGCAAGACCGACAAGCTCTGGGTACGCTTCGACAACTGGTTCAGCCGCCTGGCGCCGGACCTGACCAAGGGTGAATACTGGGTGCTGTACCACGACAAGGACTACCGCGTGGCGCTGGTCGGCCACCCCAACCGCGAATACCTGTGGCTGCTTTCGCGTACCCCCGCCATTACCGATCAGGTACGCGAACAACTGCTGACAATTGCCCAGAAACAGGGCTATGACACCAGCAAGCTGATCTGGCGCAAGGAAGGCTAGCTTGGCGTCGACGACGTTGAGCAATCAGGCTAAGGTGTGCGCCCCGTATCGCCTCGAAGGAACGAGCCCGTTGATCACCTGCCACGTCAAATACCTCGTCGACCCTTACCAGTTGCCCGCCTTCGAGGCCTATTCACGGCTGTGGATGGGCCTTGTCACGCGCATGGGCGGCAAGCATCACGGCTACTTCCTGCCCGCCGAAGGCGCCAACAACGTCGCCTATTGCCTGTTCAGCTTCCCCAGCCTCGCCGCCTACGAGCAGTACCGCAAACAGGCCGAAACCGACCCGCAGTGCATCGCCGCAGTAGCCATGGCAACCGAGCAGCGTTTCATCCTCAGCTACGAGCGCAGCTTCCTCAAGCCGCTGTTGGAACCACGCATCCGCTCGCTGGCACTGTGTGTCTTTCATCACCAGGGCAAGATCCTGGTCAACGTCTTCGATGACCCGGCCAGTGGCCAGACGCTGTGCCGCCCGCTGGGTGGCGGTATCGAATTCGGTGAACCGGGTCGTGACGCCATCGCTCGCGAAATCCGCGAAGAACTGGACCAGCCAATCAGTGATGTGCGCCTGCTAGGCACCCTGGAGAGCCTGTTCACCTATGCCGGCACGCCGGGGCATGAGATCGTGCAGGTGTACGATGCGCGCTTCGACGACGCCAGCCTGTACCAGCAAGCCTGGCTGAATGGCCACGAGTCCAACGGCAGCCCGTTCCGCGCCCGCTGGTGTGACAGCGCCGATTTCGACCGCATCGGCCCGCTGGTACCAGAGGGGCTGCAGGCGTTGCTGCGCGACTTGTCGCTGCTGGCCTGAAACAAGGAGCCAGACCATGGATCTGCTGTTCCTGGGCACCTCCGCCGGGGTCCCCACCAAGGCAAGGAATGTCAGCGCCACGGCGCTGATCGAAACCAGCGGCAGCCACTGGTACCTGGTCGACTGCGGCGAAGGCACGCAGCATCGGCTGCTGCACACGCCGCTGTCGATCCGCGACTTGCGGGCGATCTTCATCACCCATGTGCACGGCGACCACTGCTTCGGCCTACCCGGTTTGCTGGCGAGCGCCGGCATGAGCGGCCGTACCCAGCCGCTGGAGCTGATCTTGCCCGCCGCGCTGCACGACTGGGTGCGCCAGGGCCTGGTGGCCAGCGACACTTTTCTACCGTTCGAACTGCGGCTGCTGGCAGTGGAAGAGCTGGTCCAGTGGCGCAGCGAAGCCGTGCAGGTGACCAGCGTGCAGTTGTCGCACCGGGTGCCGAGCGTCGGCTTCGTGTTCACCGAACTCAACCCCGAGCCGCGGCTGGACGTCCAGCTGCTGGCGGCCGAGGGCATACCGCGCGGCCCGCTATGGGGCGATCTGGCCAAGGGGCTGGCGGTGCAGCATGACGGGCAGTTGCTGCACGGCAGCGACTACTTGCGCGCGTCCCGCCCGGCGCGGCGGGTGATCGTGTGCGGAGACAACGACAACCCGGAACTGCTGGCGGACGCCGCCAACGGTGCGGATGTGCTGGTGCATGAAGCGACGTTCACCCAGGCGGTGGTGGAGCGCACCGGCGTCACCTTCGGCCACAGCACTGCTGCTGCAGTGGCACGCTTTGCCGAGAATGTCGGCGTGCGCAACCTGGTGCTGACGCACTTCAGCGCCCGCTACCAGGGCGACCCACGGCGCACGCCGAACATCGACAACGTGCGCGATGAAGCGCTTGCGCAGTACAGCGGGAAATTGATATTGGCGCAGGACCTGCAGCGCTTCCGCATTGGGCGCGATGGGAGCCTGGAACCGGTTGGGTGCCATGGGGAACGGGTTTAGGCTGACAGGTGCTTGCCACAAAATATTCAGCGCCTGTCAGCCCTGATGCGATCCCTATGAGAGCGCCCAGGCGACATCCCTGCCTACGCCGCCAATCTCCCCCTGGCAATCGCCTCCGAAGCCGCCAGCATCGCCCGCAGCAACACCGCACAACCCGCCGCCAGGTCGTCAGGCGTGGCGTTCTCGATCTCGTTGTGGCTGATGCCATTCTCGCACGGCACAAAAATCATCCCCGCCGGCCCCAGCTCGGCCAGGAAGATCGCGTCATGCCCCGCCCCACTGACAATGTCCATGTGTGGCAAGCCCAGCGCCTGCGCCGAATCGCGCACGGCATCGACGCAGCCTTTGTCGAAGTACAGCGCCGGGAAGTCGGCTGTGGGTACCAGCTCGTAGCCAAGGCCATGTTTGGCACAAGTCGCCTCGATTACCCCGCGCACCTCGGCAATCATCGCATTCAGCTGCTCGCCCTCAAGATGCCGGAAGTCCAGGGTCATGCGCACTTCACCGGGGATCACGTTACGCGAGCCCGGGTAGGCCTGCAGGCAGCCCACCGTGCCACAGGCATGCGGCTGATGGGCGTGTGCGGTACGGTTGACGGCTTCGACGACGGCGGCTGCACCGACCAGGGCATCCTTGCGCAGATGCATGGGCGTAGGGCCGGCATGGGCTTCGACGCCGCGCAGGGTCAGGTCGAACCACTTCTGGCCCAGGGCGCCGAGGACCACGCCGATGGTCTTGGCCTGGTCTTCGAGGATCGGCCCCTGCTCGATATGCGCTTCAAAATAGGCCCCCACCGGATGGCCCAGCACGGCACGCGAACCGGCGTAGCCGATGGCGTTCAACGCTTCGCCGACGCTGACGCCCTGAGCATCGCGCTTGGCCAGGGTTTCCTCTAGGGTGAACTTGCCGGCGAATACCCCTGAACCCATCATGCAGGGGGCGAAGCGCGAACCTTCTTCGTTGGTCCATACCACCACTTCCAGCGGTGCCTCGGTTTCCAGGCCCAGGTCGTTGAGGGTGCGAATCACCTCCAACCCGGCCATCACGCCGAAGCAGCCGTCGAACTTGCCGCCGGTAGGCTGGGTGTCGATATGGCTGCCGGTCATCACCGGGGGCAGCTTGGGGTTGCGACCCGAGCGGCGGGCGAAGATGTTGCCGACGGCGTCGACGCTGACCGTGCATCCAGCCGCTTTGCACCATTGTACAAACAGGTCGCGGGCCTGGCGGTCGAGGTCGGTCAGGGCCAGGCGGCAGACGCCGCCCTTGGCGGTGGCACCGAGGCGGGCCAGGTCCATCAGCGATTGCCACAGGCGGTCGCTGTCGATGTGGTGGACGGTGGTCTTGAGGATGTCTTGGACTGGGGTCACAGGTTTCTCCTTCAGGCTTTTTTGTTGTCTGTACCGGCCCTATCGCCGGCAAGCCAGCTCCCACAGGATCACCACAGGTTCGAGTGCGGCGCAGTAGGTGGGAGCTGGCTTGCTGGCGATGGGGCCAGCGTGGTCTCAGGGTAAAGGCTTGGCCAGCCGTGCCGGGCTGCGCGCCGCCCAGCTGGCAAACACGTAATACAACGCCCCGCCCAGCAACGAGCCGGTGAACCAGCCGTAGTCGTAGAACCAGCTGAAACTGCTGTTGCCGATGGCCATCACGGTAAGCGCCACGGGCACCCCGAATGCCGCGAAGCCTGCCCAGTTCCACGCCGGGTACACGTCGTCGCGGTACAGCCCGGCCAGGTCCAGCTTCTGCCGGCGGATCAGGAAGTAGTCCACCACCATGATCCCGGCAATCGGCCCGAGCAGGCTGGAGTAGCCCAGCAACCAGTTGGAGTACACGCTTTCCAGGCTCAGGTCGGACACGATGAGGCCCAGCTTTTTCAGCAGCTCATGGCCCATCAGCGCCAGGCCGATGAAGCCGGTCAGCCACACGGCGCGGCTGCGCCCGATCAGGCGGGGGGCGATGTTCTGGAAGTCGTTGGTCGGCGACACGATGTTCGCCGCGGTATTGGTCGACAGCGTGGCGATCACGATCAACGCCATCGCCAGGGCCACCCAGAACGGGCTGTGGATCTTGCCGATCAGGCTGACCGGGTCGGACACCGTTTCGCCCACCAGTGACGCCGAGGCGGCGGTGAGCACCACGCCCAGCGAGGCAAACAGAAACATGGTCAGTGGCAGGCCGAAGATCTGCCCGAGAATCTGGTCCTTCTGGCTGCGAGCGTAGCGGCTGAAGTCGGGGATGTTCAACGACAATGTGGCCCAGAAGCCGACCATGGCGGTAAGCCCGGCGCAGAAATAACTGACCACGCTGGCCCCTTCCGGGCGCTTGGGCGGCTGCGCCAGCAGTTCGGTCATCGACATGTGCGGCACGGCCCAGAACAGCAAGCCGACGCCCACCGCTACCAGCAACGGTGCCGACAGCGTTTCGAGCCACTTGATCGACTCGGCGCCGCGCAACACCACCCACAGGTTCAGGCACCAGAAAATCATGAAGCCAATCACCTCGCCGGTCCCGCCCAAGGCCCTCCAGCCCTCGAACACCGAGCCGAGAAACAGGTGGATGGCCAGCCCGCCGAACATCGTCTGAATGCCGAACCAGCCGCACGCGACCACCGCACGGATCAGGCATGGCACGTTGGAGCCGAGGATGCCGAACGACGAGCGCAGCAGCACCGGGAACGGGATGCCGTACTTGGTGCCGGGAAAGGCATTGAGTGTAAGCGGCACCAGCACGATGACGTTGGCCAGCAGAATCGCCAGCAGGGCCTCGCCGACACTGAGGCCGAAATAGGCCGTGAGCACACCACCCAGGGTGTAGGTGGGCACGCAAATGGACATGCCCACCCACAGCGCGGTGATGTGCCATTTGTTCCAGGTGCGCTGATGCACCTTGGTCGGTGCGATGTCGTGGTTGTAGCGCGGGCTGTCGAGGACATCACTGCCCTCGGACAGCTCGAACAGGCCATTCTGCTCGACCACTTGCGATCTGCTCTGTTGCATGGGCCCTTCTCCAGATTTCTTGTAGTTGTTTGCTCATCGGGCGGATTCGATGGCCGGAGTACACACGCTGAATGTGCTTGAAAATTTCGACCAAATTCCCATCTTGTCAAGTTAGTCAAAATTCCTGAAAGCCCCGCGCTAGGCGCGTTATTTAAATTTACTTCTTTATTTTCAATAACTTAAAAACCACAAAATTAGTATGAAAATTTTCTTGCTGAATCCAGAATCAGCATCTAGCCTCGAATCTTGTCAGGACTGACAGGATTAATCGCCCTGCCCGCCCTGCACCCGGAAAATTCCAAGAACCGGCCAAGAGACCGGTCAGCCTGCGAGGAAAACGGCATGTCCCTGTTGATCCGTGGCGCCACCGTGGTTACCCACGAAGAAAGCTACTCCGCCGATGTGCTGTGTACCGATGGCCTGATCCGCGCCATTGGTCAAAACCTGGAAGCGCCCACCGACTGCGAGATACTCGACGGCAGCGGGCAGTACCTGATGCCCGGCGGCATCGACCCGCACACCCACATGCAGTTACCCTTCATGGGCACCGTCGCCAGCGAGGACTTTTTCAGTGGCACCGCTGCTGGCCTGGCCGGTGGCACCACGTCGATCATCGACTTCGTCATCCCCAACCCGCAGCAGTCACTGCTGGAGGCCTTCCACACCTGGCGTGGCTGGGCGCAGAAAAGCGCATGCGATTACGGCTTCCACGTCGCCATCACCTGGTGGAGCGAGCAGGTGGCCGAAGAAATGGGCGAGCTGGTGGCCCAGCATGGGGTGAACAGCTTCAAGCACTTCATGGCCTACAAGAACGCGATCATGGCCGCCGACGACACCCTGGTGGCCAGCTTCGAGCGCTGCCTGCAGCTGGGCGCGGTGCCCACCGTGCATGCCGAGAACGGCGAGCTGGTGTATCACCTGCAGAAAAAACTGCTGGCCCAAGGCCTGACCGGTCCCGAGGCACACCCCCTGTCACGCCCCTCGCAGGTGGAAGGCGAAGCGGCCAGCCGCGCCATCCGCATTGCCGAAACCATTGGCACGCCACTGTATGTGGTGCACATTTCCAGCCGTGAAGCGCTGGACGAAATCACCTATGCCCGGGCCAAGGGCCAGCCGGTGTACGGCGAGGTGCTGCCCGGCCACCTGCTGCTGGATGACAGCGTCTACCGCGACCCGGACTGGGCCACCGCCGCCGGTTACGTGATGAGCCCGCCGTTCCGCCCACGCGAGCACCAGGAGGCGCTGTGGCGCGGGCTGCAATCGGGCAACCTGCACACCACCGCCACCGACCACTGCTGCTTCTGCGCCGAGCAGAAGGCCATGGGCCGTGACGACTTCAGCCGCATCCCCAACGGCACCGCCGGCATCGAAGACCGCATGGCGGTGCTGTGGGACGCGGGCGTCAACAGCGGGCGCCTGTCGATGCATGAATTCGTCGCGCTGACCTCCACCAATACGGCAAAAATCTTCAACCTGTTCCCGCGCAAAGGCGCCATTCGCGTTGGCGCCGATGCCGACCTGGTGCTGTGGGACCCGCAGGGCACGCGCACCATCTCGGCCCAGACCCACCATCAGCGGGTGGACTTCAACATCTTCGAAGGCCGCACCGTGCGCGGCGTCCCCAGCCACACCATCAGCCAGGGCAAGGTGCTCTGGGCCGATGGCGACCTGCGCGCCGAGCCGGGCGCGGGGCGGTATGTGCAGCGGCCGGCGTACCCGTCGGTGTATGAGGTACTGGGGCGCAGGGCCGAGCAACAGCGGCCGACGCCTGTGCAGCGTTAAGGCGCCCGGGGCTGCTGCGCAGCCCATCGCCGCGGTTCGTCGCCACGACAAGCCAGCTCCCACCTCGACCGCGCGGCTTTGACGGTCGGTGGAGTACCTGTGGGAGCCGGCTTGCCGGCGATTGGGGCGCAAAGCGCCCCCATTCCAAGCCAACTATAAGAAAGAGAGGCTCCAACCGTGATCGACGCCCTGAACCACTTGCCGCGCCCCCGGGCCGGCGCCGACCAGCTGGCCGAGCGCTTCAGCGACCTGGCCCCACCCCTGACCGCCCGCCAGGCCGCCGTCGAAAGCGCACGCTGCCTGTACTGCTACGACGCCCCTTGCGTCAACGCGTGCCCCAGCGACATCGACATCCCGTCGTTCATCCACCGCATCAGCGACGAAAACCTGCAAGGCGCCGCCGAACGCATCCTCTCCGCCAACATCCTCGGCGGCAGCTGCGCCCGCGTCTGCCCCACCGAAATCCTCTGCGAGCAAGCCTGCGTGCGCAATAACGCCCAGGAATGCGCACCGGTGCTGATCGGCCAGTTGCAGCGCTACGCGCTGGACAACGCCCAGTTCAGCGAACACCCATTCCAGCGCTCGCCGGCCACCGGCAAGCGCATCGCCGTGGTCGGTGCCGGCCCTGCCGGGCTGTCCTGCGCCCATCGCCTGGCCATGCACGGGCATGAGGTGGTGGTGTTCGAGGCCTGCGACAAGGCCGGTGGCCTGAACGAGTACGGCATCGCCCGCTATAAGCTGGTGGATGACTACGCTCAGCGTGAAGTGGAATTCCTGCTGGGGATTGGCGGTATCGAGATCCGCCATGGCCAGCGTCTGGGGGGCAACCTGAGCCTTGGCGAACTGCGCGATCAGTATGACGCGGTGTTCCTCGGCCTGGGCTTGAATGCCGTACGCCAATTGGGCCTGCCAGATGAAGAAGCCCCCGGCCTGCTTGCCGCGACCGACTACATCCGCGAACTGCGCCAGGCCGATGACCTCAGCCAGCTGCCGCTGGCCGACCGCTGCCTGGTGATCGGCGCCGGCAATACAGCGATCGACATGGCCGTGCAGATGAGCCGCCTGGGTGCCCGCGACGTCAACCTGGTGTACCGGCGCGGTATCGCCGACATGGGCGCCACGGGCCACGAGCAGGACATCGCCAAGGCCAACCAGGTGCGCCTGCACACCTGGGCCCGCCCCGACGCCGTGCTGCTGGACGACAGCGGCAAGGTGCGCGGCATGCGCTTTGCCCGCACGGCGCTTGCCGATGGCCGCCTGCGCGACACTGGCGAAACCTTCGAGCTGGGCGCCGATGCCATCTTCAAGGCCATCGGCCAACGCTTTGACGATGCCAGCCTCGCCGACCCGGTAGCCGCGCAACTGGCCCGCGAGGGGGAGCGTATTCGCGTTGATGAAGGGATGCAGACCAGCCTGCCGGGTGTGTATGCCGGGGGCGACTGCACCGCCCTGGGCCAGGACCTTACCGTGCAGGCCGTGCAACACGGCAAGCTGGCCGCCGAAGCCATGCATGCCCAACTCATGCTCAACGTGGAGGCTGCATAAATGGCCGACTTGTCTATCGTATTCGCCGGCATCAAGGCGCCCAACCCGTTCTGGCTGGCCTCCGCACCGCCCACCGACAAGGCCTACAATGTGGTCCGCGCGTTCGAGGCGGGCTGGGGCGGTGTGGTCTGGAAGACCCTGGGCGAAGACCCGGCGGCGGTCAACGTGTCCTCGCGCTACTCGGCGCACTATGGCGCCAACCGTCAGGTGCAGGGCATCAACAATATCGAGCTGATTACCGACCGCTCGCTGGAAATCAACCTGCGTGAAATCACCCAGGTGAAGAAGGACTGGCCTGACCGTGCGCTGATCGTGTCACTGATGGTGCCGTGCGAAGAGCAATCGTGGAAGTTTATCCTGCCACTGGTGGAAGCCACCGGGGCCGATGGCATCGAGCTGAACTTCGGCTGCCCCCACGGCATGCCGGAGCGCGGGATGGGCGCAGCGGTAGGCCAGGTGCCGGAGTACGTGGAAATGGTCACCCGCTGGTGCAAGACGTATTGCTCGCTGCCGGTGATCGTCAAGCTCACGCCGAACATCACCGATATCCGCCAGTCGGCCCGTGCCGCTCACCGTGGCGGGGCCGATGCGGTGTCGTTGATCAACACCATCAACTCGATTACCAGCGTCGACCTGGACCGCATGGTGGCCCACCCCATCGTCGGCGACCAGAGCACCCACGGCGGTTATTGCGGTTCGGCGGTAAAACCGATTGCGCTGAACATGGTGGCAGAAATCGCTCGCGACCCGGAAACCCGCGGTTTGCCGATTTGCGGCATTGGCGGCATCGGCAACTGGCGTGATGCCGCCGAGTTCATGGCCCTGGGCAGTGGCGCCGTACAGGTATGCACAGCGGCGATGCTGCACGGTTTTCGCATTGTCGAAGACATGAAGGACGGCCTGGCACGTTGGATGGACCAGCATGGGCACCCGAATATCGAGGCGTTCCGCGGTCAGGCAGTGGGGCATACCACGGACTGGAAGTACCTGGACATCAACTACAAGTCCGTGGCGCATATCGACCAGGAGGCCTGCATCGGTTGCGGGCGCTGCCACATTGCCTGTGAAGATACTTCGCACCAGGCGATTGCCAGTACCCTCAAGGCGGACGGTACCCACGCCTATAGCGTGATCGAGGAGGAATGCGTGGGCTGCAACCTGTGCCAGATCACCTGCCCGGTGGAGAGCTGCATCGAGATGGTGGCGCAGGATACCGGCAAGCCGTACCTGAACTGGACCCAGGACCCGCGCAACCCCTATCGCGAGGCCAGTTAAGCGTCTTTGCCTTGAATGGCCTCATCGCCGGCAAGCCAGCTCCCACAGGGATCGCAGCAGGGCTGACAGGTGCGATCCCTGTGGGAGCTGGCCTGCCGGCGATGAGCCGCAACGCGACCCCAATCAGAGCCTCAGGGTTCCAAACCGATCCCCCGCAAAATCACACTGGTCACCGTCTGCATCGCACTCTCGAACGCCATGTCCGACAGCGCCTCGCCACCATTAAGCAGCGTCACCTGGTAGCCAAAGTCAGCGTAATGCTGGGTAGCCGCCCAGATCATGTACAGCAACGCTGACGGCTCAACCGGCAGAATGCGGCCCTCCTCCACCCAGCGGCGGATCTTGGCTTCCTTCAGCTTCGCCCAGGGCACCAGGCTCTCATCAAGGTTCACCCCCAGGACCGGCGCGCCGTGCAGCATCTCTTCGGCCCAGATCTTCGAGCCCAGCGGCCGTGAGCGCGAATGGCCCATCTTGGCCCGGATGTAACTGGTCAGCACTACGCGCGGGTCGTCGAAATTCTCGAAACACAATGCATCCTGCTTCCACACATCCAGCAGGTCTTGCAGCACCGCGCGGAACAGCTCGTCCTTGGTGCTGAAATAGTAATGCAGGTTGGAGCGCGGCAACTCGGCCTGCTCGGCGATATCACCCATCGAAGTGGCGCCGTAGCCCTTGTCGGCGAACACCTTTTCCGCGGCTTGCAGAATCTTCTCGACATTGCGCCGGCGGATTTCGATCTTGTGGTTGGCCATCAGGCTTGAGCCGTCCACACCGCCAGTTCATAACCGTCCGGGTCGATGAAGTGGAAACGCCGGCCACCGGGGAAGGCAAAGGCCGCGCGGCTGATCTTCGCACCTGCGGCCTCGACGCGTTTCTGCGTGGCCTCGAGATCGTCGGCGTAGAGGATGATCAACGGCCCACCCGGCCTTACCGGCTCGCCGGTGGTGAAGCCGCCTGTCAGCCGGCCATCGCCGAATTCGCTGTAGGTAGGCCCGTAGTCGGTGAAAGTCCAGCCGAACACGCTGCCATAGAAGGCCTTGCTCCGTGCGATGTCGCTGACATTGAACTCGATGTTGTCGATCTGCCGGTCAGTACCGCGAATGCCCATGTGTGCTCCGTGCCGAAGGGGTTTGACCTAGTCTACTCCGGTCACTTGAGAGTTTTACATCAGGCGGCATGAAACAACCCGGGGGCCTAATGCCAATCAGTTAAGGCTAGAGGGGCTGCTGCGCAGCCCATCGCCGCGGTTCGTCGCCACGACAAGCCAGCTCCCACCCAGACCGCATCGAGTTCAAGCCATGCGCCGTACTTGTGGGAGCCTGGCTTGCCAGCGATGGGCCGCAAAGCGGCCCCAATTGCTTAACTGACTGGCATTCCCCGGTGGCCAGGCTTTATCGCGAACACCGGCAAAGCCGTTGCCCCACACCGCGTCGCATTCTTCGCGGGTAAACCCGCTCCCACAGGGATCGCGCACGCATTGAGATTTGAGGAGGGGCACTACCCGCAACTGGCCCGGTCGCGCACCGGGCACTGGGCGCGGTGCAGGTTCAGCGCGGTATTGATGATGCCGATATGGCTGAACGCCTGGGGGAAGTTGCCAAGCATGCGCCGACCGGCCGGGTCGTACTGCTCGGCCAGCAGGCCAAGATCGTTGCACAGACCGGTCAGGCGCTGGTACAGCGCCTGCGCCTCGGCCTGGCGGCCAAGCAGTACATACACGTCAGCCAGCCAGAACGAACACACCAGGAAAGTGCCCTCGCCTGGGGTCAGGCCATCGCTGCAGCTGTCGCTGTCGTAGCGCATCAGCAGGCCGTTTTTCAGCAGCCGTTGTTCGATCTGCTCCAGCGTGCGCAAAAAACGCGGGTCGTCCGCCGGCAGGAAACCGGTCAGGGCAATCTGCAACAGGCTGGCATCCATTTCAGTCGAGCCGTAGGCCTGGACGAAGAATTTGCCGCTCGCATCCAGCCCCTGTGTACACACTTCGTTGCGGATCTCGTCGGCCACCTGGCGGTAATGCCGCCCGCGCTCACGGTCCTCCTCGGTGGTGTCGGCCAGCCCGGCGGCGCGGTCGAAGGCGACCCAGGCCATGACCTTGGAATGCACGAACTGCTGGCGACCGCCGCGCACCTCCCAGATACCCTCGTCGGGCTTGCGCCAGATGCTTTCCACATACGGCAGGATCAGCCGCGCAATCGCGGCACTGCGTGGCAGCCGGGGCAAGCCGCCCTTGATCGCCTGGGTCATGGCGTCGGCCAGTTCGCCATAGATGTCCAGTTGCATCTGCCCGGACGCGGCATTGCCCACGCGCACCGGCTGTGAATGTTCGTACCCGGCCAGCCATGGCAGGGTGTACTCCTGCAAATCACGCTCGCCAGCCAGGCCGTACATGATCTGCATCTGTTCGGGGTTGCCAGCCACCGAACGCAGCAGCCATTCACGCCAGGCCTGGGCTTCGTCGAAATAGCCAAGGTTCATGAACGCCAGCAGGGTCATGGTAGCGTCGCGCAGCCAGCAAAAGCGGTAGTCCCAGTTGCGCTCGCCACCCACACGCTCGGGCAGCGAGGTGGTGACGGCGGCGACGATGCCGCCGGTGGGGGCATAGGTCATGGCCTTGAGAGTGAGCAGCGAGCGGCGCACCAGCGCGGTATAAGGCCCTACCTCCGGGCAGCGAGCGGCAAAGGCCTGCCATTGGTCGATGGTTTGCGCCAGGGCTTGATCGCTGTCGCAGTCGGGCTGCACCGGCAGGTGCGAGGGCTGGTGGCGCAGGCTGAAGACTTGCCGCTCGCCAGCACCCACGCGAAAGCGCGCGCCAGTGTGATGGTCGCGAGGCTGGGGTGGGACGGTGCTGCACAGGATCAACCGGTCAGGGCCGGCGACGGCGCTGAGGCTCAGTGGCTCCAACCGTTCCACCCACGGCACGCTGCGCCCGTAGTCGAAGCGCATCACCAGGTCCATTTCAAAGTTGGTTTCACCCGAGAGGCCCTCGACGATGCGCACCACCGAATTGGCTTCGCCCAACGGCATGAAGTCGAGCACCCGCGCGCGGCCGGTGGCAGTGACCCAGGTGGTTTCCAGTACCAGGGTGTCGTCCAGGTATTGCCGGCTGCTGTGTTCGACCGGGTCGCAGGGGGCCAGGCGCCAGCGGCCGTTTTCTTCGTTGCCCAGCAGGGCGGCGAATACTGCAGGTGCGTCGAAGCGTGGCAGGCACAGCCAGTCGAGCGAGCCATCGCGGCTGACCAGGGCGGCGCTGCGGCAGTTGCCCAGCAGTGCGTAATCTTCGATATGGGCGGGCATTGGGTCTCCTTTCATTGGTTGCCTGTCCCGGCCTCTTCGCGGGTAAACCCGCTCCCACAGGATCACTACTGGATCTGAAATGCGCAGTACCCGTGGGAGCGGGTTTACCCGCGAAGAGGCCAGCACAGGCACTGCAAAACGCTCATCCCAACCGATGCCATTCGCGCTTGTCCCGCGTCAGCAGCTCATGGCCAGCCTCGGGCCCATCTTGACCGGCCGGATATTCATGCACCTCGCCATCCTTGGCCCAGGCATCAAGAAACGGCTGCACCGCACGCCAGCCGTTCTCGATGTTGTCGGCGCGCTGGAACAGAGTCTGGTCCCCGGTCAGGCAGTCGTAGATCAGTGTTTCGTAGCCAGTCGCCGGGGTCATTTTGAAGAAGTCCTTATAGGCGAAGCCCAGCTCGACATTCTCCATTACCAGCTCTGGCCCAGGGCGCTTGGCCTGCAAGTCGAACCACATGCCTTCATTGGGCTGGATCTGGATTTTCAGGTAGTTGGGCTTGGGCCGTTCCAGCTCCGATTCGCGAAACTGCGCATACGGCGCAGGCTTGAAGCAGATGGCGATCTCGGTGTCACGTACGCTCATGCGCTTGCCGGTGCGCAAATAGAACGGCACGCCGGCCCAGCGCCAATTGTCGATCATCACCTTCAGCGCCACATAGGTCTCGGTCTGGCTATCTTCGGCCACGTTGGCTTCCTGGCGATAACCCGGCAACCGCTTGCGGCCCTGTTTGCCCACGGTGTATTGGCCGCGCACCGAATTCTTGAGCGCCATCTTTGCCGACCAGGGGCGAATTGCACCGATCACCTTGGCCTTTTCCCCACGTACCGCATCGGCACCGAACGCCGCCGGCGGTTCCATGGCGACCATCGCCAGCAACTGGAACAGGTGGTTGGGCACCATGTCACGCAGGGCGCCGGTGTTGTCGTAGAACGCCCCGCGGGTTTCGACGCCAACGGTTTCGGCAGCCGTGATCTGCACATGGTCGATGTAGTGGTTGTTCCAGAACGACTCGAACAGGCCGTTGGAGAAACGGCTGACCAGAATGTTCTGCACCGTCTCCTTGCCCAGGTAATGGTCGATGCGGTAGATCTGCCGCTCGCCCATCACCTTCAACAGGCAGGCATTGAGCGCCTCGGCACTGGCCAGGTCGGTGCCGAACGGTTTTTCCACCACGACACGACGAAAGCCGCCGCCGGACTCGTCCAGCAGGCCGGCCTCACCCAGGCGCTGGGCAACTTCCGGGAAGAACCGCGGCGACGTTGCCAGGTAGAAGATGGCATTGCCATGGCTGGTCTTGTCGATGCGCTTGCCGATGGCCTGGTAAGTGGCCGGGTCCAGGAAGTCGCCGGTCTGGTAGTCCAGGCACTTGGCCAGGCGTGACCACAGTTTCTCATCCAGGCACTTGGCTGCCCCCTCGCCCCCCTTGTCGCGCTCGGCCATGAAACTGTGCAGCCGCCCGGCAAAGTCCTCGGCACTGGCCGGGTTGTGGTCGACGCCGACGATGCGCAGGTTGCGGTCCAGCAAGCCGTCGCGGCTGAGGTTGTAAAGCGCCGGCATCAGCAGGCGCTTTACCAGGTCGCCATTGGCGCCAAACAGGAACAGGGTACAAGCGGGTGCAGCCGGTATGGTCTGTTTAGTCATTCGCCTTTCTTCTCGACGTGGCCACCGAAGCCCAGGCGCATGGCCGAGAGAATCTTGTCACCATAGGTGCCCTGCTGCTGGCGCGAGCGGAACCGCGCGAACAGTGCGCTGGACAGCACCGGCACAGGCACCGCCTGCTCGACGGCAGCGTCGATGGTCCAGCGGCCTTCGCCACTGTCGGACACCGAGCCACTGAACTGCGACAGCTGCGGGTCGGCCGCCAAGGCATCGGCGGTAAGGTCGAGCAGCCACGAAGTGACCACGCTGCCGCGCCGCCATACTTCGGCAATTTCGCCCACATTCAGGTCGAAGCGCTGGTCTTCCGGCAACTCGTTGCCGCCTTTGCTGCGCAACAGGTCGAAGCCTTCGGCGTAGGCCTGCATCAGGCCGTACTCGATGCCGTTGTGCACCATTTTTACGTAATGCCCGGCGCCCGGTGGGCCGGCGTGGATATAGCCATGTTCGGCACGCTGGTGTTCGCCACTGAGGCCATGGGTGCGTGGAATATCACCCACGCCCGGCGCCAGCGCCTTGAACAGCGGTTCCAGGCGCTCGAATACCTCCTTTTCGCCGCCGATCATCATGCAGTAGCCACGGTCCAGGCCCCAGACACCGCCAGACGTGCCCACGTCCAGATAATGCAGGCCGCGCTTGCCCAGTTCGCTGGCGCGGCGCATGTCGTCCTTGTAGAAGGTGTTGCCGCCGTCGATGATCGCGTCGCCCGGTTCGAGCAGATCGGCCAACTGGGCGATGGTCTGTTCGGTGGGCTCACCCGCCGGCAGCATGACCCACACGGCGCGGGGTGCCTTGAGCTTTTGTACCAGCGCACCGAGGTCGTGCGCGCCCTGCGCGCCTTCGCCCTCCAGCCCGGTAATGGCCTCGCGGTTGCGGTCATGCACCACGGTGCGGTGGCCGGCGCGCATCAGGCGCCTTGCGATATTGCCGCCCATGCGGCCCAGCCCGATGATTCCCAGTTGCATGAGCCCATGCTCCCCTTTTAAATGGATGACGACAGTTAAGCTTTTCAGGTTAGTCCAGCATGCCGCCCGAGGGTTCAGCGACGAATGGCGAGACCACGATAAACAAAAAAGTTCCCAAGACCTGTGAAAGAATTCAGAATGCGCCCCGCGTGAAGCGTCTACGCTTTGATTTGTCACCAGCCAAAACCGCGAGGTGTGCTCATGGGTACTCTGATGCCTGCAACCCCAACCCAGACCCTCTATGTCTCCGTGCGCCGTGATGAGCTGCGTAAGCTGAAGGACGAACGTGACCAGCTGCGTCAGCAGGTCGCCCAGTTGAACCTGATGCTGGCGCAACAGCGCGATGGCGATAAAGCTGTCAGCCTCTGAGCTGTACCTTTCTTCAGTGGGGGCTGTATGGCCTCCACCTTGCCTCCCCCCTTTGTAGCGTTTTCAGGTCCGGCTGCCTGCCGTGATCGGTACATGCAACCAAGCGCTTCGTACTTGTCCTACCCCTGTGCGGGCACGGTCTGATAACGTCCATTGCTCACTCCAGCCAGAATCGGCATCGGGCAGGCTGACTTCGCGGCCTGCAGCGCTATTCGGAGCTGACTGCATGAAACGTATCCCCCTTGGCGTTTCCCTGGCCTTGATTGTCCTTGCGAATCCGGCATTCGCCGCCAGTCAACTGGAGTGTCGCAAGCTCGACGAACGCCAGGTCGTGGCGCTGTTCCAGGAGTGGAACAGCCGCCTGCAAACGGGACAGGCCGAAAAAGTGGCCGATTTATACACGGACCAAGCACTCCTGTTGCCTACCTTGTCAGGTACAGCCCGAAAAGATCGAGCCGCCCACATCGATTACTTCAATCGATTCCTGCGCGACCGCCCTGCAGGCACACTGAATGAAACGCATGTTTACGGGGGCTGTGACCAGGCATCGCTGGCTGGCTTGTATACCTTCACCTTCGCTGCCACCGGCCAGCAACAGGCAGCGCGCTTTACCTTCAACTACCGGTATGTCGATGGCCAATGGCTGATAGCTCACCATCACTCCTCGATTCAGCCCGCGAATTAGTCCCGAACCCTGGTGCATTCACACCGTCGAATGCACCAGATCAGCGCACCAGCAGCCCCTGATCGGGGCGTCGCCCTCCCCCGCTCGAACCGCCGCCGGGCCTGGTTAACATCCGGTTACGCTCGCCAACGTTTGCGTCTATTGCGCACCATAACAATAGTGACCAGTGGGTCACCTTTTTAGCTCTTTCTCTCCTACACTCGGTTTTCGGCCCGCGATTTGCTCAATGGAAGAGTGACGAAAATAAGTCGAACTTTAAGGAAAGGCGGCGGGTCAGCAATTAAGTAGGCCAAACCCATGGGACATTCCCAGGCTCGGCCCACCACCCCAATGAATCCCATCGCTTTCGGCCGGAGTGCCGATCGCGTTGTGTTTGCGCGCACGACCCAGGGGCATGGAACGCAATACGCAGTATTCAGAACCAGAGAGAACCAACACGAGATATCGCCACGGGTGCCAGCACCCGGCCAAGCATAGGGACGGAGAAGAAGTATGATCAGTGCCGCTGTCGAGCCTCACGTAGACACCTTTACCTCGGACAACCGCGAACCAGTCACCCCGGATTTCGCTACGACAGGCATGGCACCCGGCGCTCAGCGCCAGCACAACCCCAACAAGCGCAAAGTGCTGTTCGTAACCTCGGAATTCGCCGACCTGGTAAAAACCGGCGGCCTGGGCGATGTCTCCGCCGCCCTGCCTCGTGCCATGGCCCACTTGCATGATGTGCGCGTACTGATCCCCGGTTACCCGCAAGTGATGGAAAGCGACAACCCCATCCATATCGTCGGGGCGCTGGGCGGGCACGCGGCGCTGCCGCCGTGCAAGATCGGGCGCATGGATCTGCCCGACGGCCTGGTCATCTATGTGCTGATCTGCCCAGAGCTGTACCAGCGGCCGGGTACCCCGTATGCCGCCGACAACGGCCGCGACTGGCCGGACAACCACATCCGTTTCGCCCGCCTTGGCCTGGCAGCTGCCGAGATTGCCGCTGGCGAAGGCATGATCCACTGGAAGCCTGAACTGGTCCACGCCCACGACTGGCCCGCAGGGCTGGCGCCCGCCTACATGCACTGGCGCGGGCTGAGCACGCCGACCCTGTTCACCATTCACAACCTGGCCTACCAGGGTGTGTACAGCCGTGGCTGCAGCCCGGAGCTGGCCATCCCGGACCACGCCATGCAGCAGGAAGGCATGGAGTTCTACGGCAAGCTGTCGTTCCTCAAGGCCGGCCTGGCCTACTCCAGCCACATCACCACGGTAAGCGCTACCTATGCGCAGGAAATCACCACGCCCGAATTCGGCTGCGGCCTGGATGGCTTCCTCTCCAGCAAGGCGCAGCAAGGTTTGCTCGGCGGCATCCCCAACGGCATTGACGAGAGCTGGGACGCGGCCACCGACAAGCACCTGCAGCACAACTTCAGCATGAACGACTGGGCAGGCAAGGCACGCAACACCCAGGAAGTGCGCGAGCTGTTCGATCTCGAACCCTCCGAGGGCCCGCTGTTTGCCGTGGTCTCGCGCTTGGTCTACCAGAAAGGCCTGGACCTGACCTTGGGTGTGGCCGACTACATTGTCGAGCAAGGCGGGCAGATTGCGATCATTGGCCGTGGCGAGCCAGAGGAAGAGCAGGCCATGCGCGAGCTCGCGCTGCGCCACCCCGGCCGCATCGGCGTGCGCATCGGTTTCAACGAAACCGACGCCCGGCGCATGTTCGCCGGTAGCGACTTCCTGTTGATGCCGTCGCGCTACGAGCCCTGTGGCCTCAGCCAGATGTATGCGCAGCGCTTCGGCTCACTGCCGGTGGCGCGCAACACCGGCGGGCTGGCCGACACCATCGAAAACGGCGTCACCGGCTTCCTGTTCGACGAATCCACCGTGGAAAGCTACCGGGAAGCCCTCAGCCGTGCCTTTTATATCTACCAGAAGAAGGACCTGCTCAACGCCATGCGTTGCCTGTCGATGACCCAGCCGTTCAACTGGTGCCAAGCCGTGGAACCCTATGCACGGTTGTACGAGGACCTGGTCAAGCAGGCCCACCTGGCGCATTACTGAGAAAGGGGCCGAAGATGCACAGGCATGGCGCACACTTGCTGGACGCCACGTCGGCGCGCTTCGCCCTCTGGGCACCCGATGCGCGCAGCGTGAGCGTAATACTGGAGCAGCAGCCGGCCATTGCGCTGCTGCCCGATGAGGATGGCTGGTACACCGGGATCGGCCCGGCCAGGCCCGGTAGCAACTACCACTTCCTCGTCGACGGAAAACTGCAGGTAGCCGACCCCGCGTCGCGCTACCAACCCGAAGGCGTGCATGGGCCTAGCCAGGTAGTGGACATTGCCAGCTACGCCTGGCAACACAGCTGGCAAGGCCGGCCTTGGCACGAGGCCGTGATTCAGGAACTGCACGTCGGTGTGCTGGGCGGTTACGAAGGCGTGGCCAGCCATTTGCCACGCCTTGCCGCCACAGGTATCACCGCGATCGAGCTGATGCCGGTCGGTCAGTTTCCCGGGGACCGCAACTGGGGCTACGACGGTGTGCTGCCCTTTGCCGCGCAGCATAGCTACGGCAGCCCGCAACAGTTGTGCAGCCTGATCGACCAGGCCCATGGCCATGGCCTGATGGTCATGCTCGATGTGGTGTACAACCACTTCGGCCCGGACGGCAACTTCCTGCACCAGTACGCCAGCCCGTTCTTCCGTGAAGACCGGCAGACGCCCTGGGGCGCGGCCATCGATTTCCGCCGCCCGCAAGTACGCGAGTACTTCATCCAGAACGCCCTGATGTGGCTGTGCGACTACCGCTTCGACGGTTTGCGCCTGGACGCGGTGCACGCCATTGACCAGCCCGATTTTCTCATCGAACTGGCGCAACGTGTGCGGGCGGCGGTCGAACCCGGCCGCCAGGTGTGGCTGGTGCTGGAAAACGAACACAACCAGGCGTTCCTGCTGGAACAAGGCTTTGACGCGCAATGGAACGATGACGGCCACAACGCGCTGCACGTACTGCTGACCGGCGAAACCGAAGGCTATTACGAAGACTACAGGGACAAGCCGATCGACAAGCTGGCCCGCTGCCTGGGCGAAGGGTTCGTGTTCCAGGGCGACATCAATCGCCACGGGCAACCCCGGGGCGAGCCGAGCGGGCACCTGTCGCCCAGTGCTTTTGTGCTGTTCCTGCAAAACCATGACCAGATCGGCAACCGTGCGCTGGGTGAGCGCCTTACCCGGCTGTGCCCGCCAGCGGCATTGCGGGCAGCCACCGGCTTGCTGCTGCTGAGCCCGATGATTCCGCTGCTGTTCATGGCCGACGATGACGGCAGCCGCGCGCCGTTCCTGTTCTTCACCGATTTCCACGACGAGCTGGCCGATGCGGTGCGCGAAGGCCGCCGCGGCGAATTTGCCCATTTCGCAGCATTCGCCGACCCCGAACAGCGCCAGCGCATACCTGACCCGAACGCCCGGTCAACCTTCGACACCTCGCGCCCAGATGGCCACGATGTGCTCGCTGGCTGGCACGGCCTGTACCAACAACTGCTGGCGGTACGGCGCACACAGCTGGTGCCCCGCCTCCCGGGCACCCGAGCCTTGGGCGCTGAGGTGCTGGGCGACAAGGCACTCAGCGCCAGCTGGCGGCTGGGGGATGGCAGCACGCTGCGCATCGACCTCAACCTTGCCGCCCAGGCCCAGCCATTGCCGCAGCCTGCTGCCGGCATGCGCCTGTTCGACAGCAGCAACAACGCCCACCCCGACACCCACCTTTCCCCTTACAGCTGCGTGGTCACCCTGCTGCCCGCCGGCCAGGAGGCGCCATGAGCGAACCCTTGCTACACCAGCTGGCCCAGCGAGCCGGGCTGGCGCGCGACTGGATCGACGCCAACAACCGCCCGCAGCAGGTCAGTGACGAAGTGCTGCGCCAGGTACTGGAAGCGCTCGGCCACCCCGCCGCAGACGATGCCCAACTGCGTGACAGCCTGGCCAATATCGCGCACAGCGATGACGCCGAGCATGTGCCGCCGCTGCTGACGGCGGATGCAGGCAAGCCGCTGGCGCTGCGGCGCTACTTCGCAGCCGGCAGCCCGGTGCAGTGCCGCCTCGAGGACGGTACCGAACTGCAATTGCGCCTCGATGCCGAAAGCCGGTTACCGGGCCAACTGCCGGTGGGTTACCACCAGCTGCAAGTCGAAGGCCATGCATTCACGCTGGCCGTTGCGCCCGCGGGCTGCGTGTCCCTGCACGACCGGGTCAACGAACCGCCCGCACGTTGCTGGGGGCTCTCGGCGCAGTTGTACAGCCTGCGCCGCCCCGGCGATGGCGGTTTCGGCGACTGCATGGCCCTGGAGCAGCTGGCACGCAGCGCCGCCGAACGCGGGGCCGATGCATTGGCCATCAGCCCGATCCACGCGCTTTCGGCATTCGATCAGCAACACTACAGCCCGTACTCGCCGTCGAGCCGGTTGCTGCTCAACACCCTGTACGCCAGCCCCGCTGCGATCCTCGGCGAGCGCGCCATGCGCCTGGCCGTGCAGGCCTGCGGGCTGGAGCAGACGCTGGAACGGCTCGAGCAGGAACCACTGGTGGACTGGCCTCGGGCAGCCGAAGCGCGCCACGGGCTGTTGCAGGCGTTGTACAAGGACTTCAGCCAGGGCGAACACCCGCAGCGCAGCGACTTCGACAGTTTTCGCGAGGCAGCTGGCGAAGCGCTGGAACACCATTGCCGTTTCGAAGTGCTGCAGGCCGAAGCCGTCGACCGGGGCCTGGGTGCCGACTGGCGCAACTGGCCAGAGGCCTGGCGAGACCCCTACCATGCCGAAGTGCAGAGCTTTGCCGCCAGCTACCCGGCCCGCATCGAGTTCCACGCATTCTGTCAGTGGCTGACCGAACGCAGCCTGCAACGCGCCCAGGAAGCGGCGCGCGGCAACGGCATGGCGATCGGCTTGATCGCCGATCTGGCAGTGGGTGCCGATGGTGCCGGCAGCCAGGCCTGGAGCCGCCAGGATGAGTTGCTGGCCAAGCTGACGGTGGGTGCGCCGCCCGACATCCTCAACCGCTCCGGCCAGGCCTGGGGCATCTGCGGGTTTTCGCCGGAAGGCCTCAAACGCAACGGCTACCGCGCCTTCATCGAGATGCTGCGGGCCAACCTGGCACACGCTGGCGGCCTGCGCATCGACCACGTGATGGGCCTGCGTCGGTTGTGGGTGATCCCCCCTGGGGCCAAGCCCAGCGACGGCGCCTACCTGAACTACCCACTGGACGACCTGCTGCGCCTGCTGGCGCTGGAATCGGTGCGCCATGAAGCCATCATCCTGGGCGAAGACCTGGGTACCGTGCCCGAAGGGCTGCGGGAGGCTCTGGCGGAAAAGAACGTGCTGGGCATGCGCGTACTGCCATTCGAGCAAGCGTCGCCTGGCAACTTCACCCCGATTCTGGACTGGCCGGACAACGCGCTGGCCACCACCGGCACCCACGACCTGGCCCCGCTGGGCGGCTGGCTGCAGAACCGCGATATCGACTGGAGCCAGCGTTTGCAGCTGATCGACGCTGCCACCGAACTGCACTGGCGCCATGATCGGCAGAAAGAACACGCCGGCCTGCGCCGCACGCTGGAATCCAACTATGGCCCGCTTGAGGACAACGACGCCGTGATCGACGCCGCCATACGCTATGTTGGCCACACCCGCGCCCCGCTGGTGCTGGTCCCCCTCGAAGACCTGCTGGGCTGCGACGAGCAGCCCAACCTGCCGGGCACCACCAGCGGCCACCCCAACTGGCGCCGACGCTTCGCCCGGCCGGCGCGTGAACTATTGGACGACGAAGACGCCGCACGGCGCCTGGAACTGCTGGCACAGGCCCGCGAGCAGGCGTGGGAGCGTGACCGATGAAGCCGCTGACCGCCACCGTGCGGCTACAGTTTCACAGCGACTTCACACTCGATCACGCCGTACCGCTGGTGCCCTACTTCGCCCAACTGGGCATCAGCCATGTTTACGCATCGCCCATTCTCAAGGCCCGCGCCGGCTCACGCCATGGCTACGACGTGGTCGACCCTACCCGGGTCAACCCGGAACTGGGCGGTGAAGCAGCACTCGAACGGCTGGTGGCCGCCCTGCGCCAGCACGGCATGGGGCTGATCCTCGACACCGTGTCCAACCACATGGCCGTGGGCGGCGCCGACAACCCTTGGTGGCAGAGCCTGCTGGCCTGGGGCAGGCGCAGCCCCTATGCCGAGTTCTTCGACATCCAGTGGCACTCCAGCGACCCGTTGCTGGCCGGTCAGTTGCTGCTGCCATTCCTGGGCAGCGACTACGGCCTGGCGCTGAAGAATGGCGAGCTGCCGCTGCAGTTCGACAAGCACCAGGGGCTGCTGCAGGTCGCCCATTACGAGCACCGCTTCCCGATCTGCCCGATCGACTATGGCTGGATTCTGGCCCTTAGCCCGGACCCTGCGCTGCAGGCCCTGGCCGAGCACTTCACCGCGCTGGAGGCGTCGGCCACGCCGCTGGCCGATGCACTCCCGCTGCAAGCCGAACTGGCGCGCCTGGTGCACGAAGGCGCCGATCTGGAATCGGCCCTGGTGGCCTTCGACAGCCGCAGCGAAAACGGCTTCAAGCGCCTGCACCTGCTGCTGGAGCGCCAGACCTACCGCCTGGCCAGCTGGCGCACGGCCGCCGACGACATCAACTGGCGGCGCTTTTTCGACATCAACGAGCTGGGCGGCCTGCGCGTCGAACGTGCCGTGGTGTTCGAAGCCACCCACGCCAAGCTGTTCGAGCTGATCGAACGCGGCCTGGTGGATGGCCTGCGTATCGACCATATCGACGGCCTGGCCGACCCGCGTGGCTACTGCCGCAAACTGCGCCGCCGGGTCGAGAGACTGCTGGCGCGGCGCCCGCTTAACGCGGCCCTGGAGCACTTCCCGATCTACGTGGAAAAAATCCTCGGCGCCAACGAACACCTGCATCGCGACTGGCTTACCGACGGCACCACCGGCTACGAGTTCATGAACCAGGTGTCGCTGCTGCAACACGACCCCGCAGGCGAAGCGCCGTTGACTGAGCTGTGGGCCAACGTGACAGAGCGCCCCGATTTCCCCGAGGAGGTACGCCTGGCGCGGCACCTGGTGCTCAACGCCAGCCTGGCCGGCGACTGCGAGTCGGTGGCCCAGGCGCTGTTGCAGGTGGCACGCAACGACCTCATGACCCGCGACCTGACCCTGGGTGCGATCCGCCGGGCGCTGCAGGCGCTGGTGGCGCATTACCCGGTGTACCGCACCTACTTCAATGCCTGCGGCCGCCCTGCCCAGGACGAAGCGTTCTTCCAGCAGGCACTGGCCAACGCCCGGCACGACCTCAGCGAAGCCGACTGGCCGTTGCTCGAACAGCTTGAGCAATGGCTGGGTGGGCACGCCTGGCGCCAGCTGCCCCCTGGCCGAGCGCGCAAGCAGTTGCGCCACGCCTGCGTGCGCTTCCAGCAACTGACCGCACCCAGCGCCGCCAAGGCCGTGGAAGACACCGCCTTCTACCGCAGTGCCCGGCTGCTGTCGCGCAACGACGTGGGCTTTGAGGCCGAGCGTTTCAGTGCGCCACTGGAGGCCTTTCACAACGAGGCCCAGCGGCGCCTGCGCGATTTCCCCGACAACCTGCTGGCCACCGCCACCCATGACCACAAGCGCGGCGAGGATACCCGCGCACGCCTGGCCGTACTGAGCGAACGCGGCCCCTGGTTGGCCAGCCGCGTCGAGCACTGGCGCGAGCTTGCCGAGCCACTGCGTGCGCAGCTGGACGATGGCCTGGCGCCAAGCCCCGGCGACGAGTTGATGCTGTTGCAGACCCTGCTGGGCAGCTGGCCCTTGCAGCTTGATCCGCACGACGACCAGGCGCTGCATGCCTACGCCGAGCGGGTCCGCCAGTGGCAACAGAAGGCCCTGCGCGAAGCCAAGCTGCGCAGCAGCTGGAGCGCCCCGAACGAGGCCTATGAAGCGTGCTGTGCCAACTACCTGAACGGCTTGCTGCTCGACCCGCAGAACCTGCAACTGCGCAAGTCCGTGGCGGATGCAGCGCAGTTGCTGGCCTGCCCGGGGGCACTCAATAGCCTGGTGCAGGTTTTGATGCGCATGACCGTGCCCGGCGTGCCAGACCTCTACCAGGGCAACGAGTACTGGGACTTCAGCCTGGTAGACCCGGACAACCGCCGCGCGGTGGACTACGCTGCCAGGCGCAGCACCCTGGCTGACGCCACGCCGCTCGGCGAGCTGTTGGCGCACTGGCACGACGGCCGTATCAAGCAAGCCCTGATTGCCCGCGTGCTGGACTGCCGCCAGTCGCATGCCGAGCTGTTCCGCCGTGGTGCCTACCTGCCGCTGACCGTGCACGGCCGGCATGCCGACAAGGTGGTGGCGTTTGCCCGCCTGGGCGAAGGCGAGCGGGCAGTCATCATCGCGCCACGCCTGGCCAGTACCCTGCTGGGTGCTTCACCCACCCCGCTGATCCCGGCACAGAACTGGGAGGATACCCGGGTAAGTCTGCCGTTTGCCCTGTCCCCTGCCACTTCGACTGGACTTTTCGGCGCGGCGGTGGTCAGCCCTGTTAGAGAGTTGCTGTTAAGCGCCGTGCTGTCGGACTTTCCAGTCAACCTGTTGATTGAACATGTTTAGCATTCAGGAGCGTCGTGATGAGTGTCGATGAAAAACGTGTACGCGAGTTCGCCTACCAGATCTGGGAATCAGAGGGGAAACCGGAGGGCCAGGAAGACCGCCATTGGGACATGGCCCGCAAGCTTGCCGAAGCCGAAGCACTGGCGCCTGAAGGCAAGGGCAAATCGGCAGCCAAAGCCAAGGTAGCGGCCAAGCCGAAGGCCGCGGCGTCTGCCAAGCCCGCGGCTGCGCCCAAGCCACCTGCCGAGCCCAAGGTGGCTGCACTGCCGGGGGTAAAACCGGCAGCAGCGAAAAAACCGCGGGCGGCGAAAAAACCCACTGCGGGATGAGCCGTTACGGCCTCTTCCCGGGTGACCCCGCGAAGAGGCCGCAGGTATCCATCGCTTCCCCTTTCCCGGCCCTATGAGGACTGCCATGAGCCCGCGCACCCCAAAGAAAAACCGCTCCGTTGCACCGTCGCGTCTACGCGAAGGCTTGCCCTATCCCCTGGGTGCCACATGGGATGGACTGGGCGTCAACTTCGCCCTGTTCTCGGCCAACGCCACCAAGGTCGAGCTGTGCCTGTTCGACTCCACCGGCGAGCAGGAACTCGAACGCATCGAGTTGCCCGAATACACCGACGAGATCTACCACGGCTACTTGCCGGACGCGCACCCAGGCCTGGTCTACGGCTACCGCGTCCATGGCCCGTACGAGCCGGAAAACGGCCACCGTTTCAACCCCAACAAGCTGCTGATCGACCCTTATGCCAAGCAGCTGGTCGGTCAGCTGAAATGGTCCGAGGCGCTGTTCGGCTATACCATCGGCCACCCCGACGCCGACCTGTCGTTCGACGAGCGCGACAGCGCGCCCTTCGTGCCCAAGTGCAAGGTGATCGACCCTGCCTTCACCTGGGGCCGTGACCAGCGCGTGCAGATCCCGTGGGAGCGCACCATCGTCTACGAGGCCCATACCAAAGGCATCAGCATGCGCCACCCGGCGGTGCCGGAAAACCTGCGTGGCACCTTCGCCGGCCTGGCCAACGACGAGCTGCTCAAGCACATCAAGGACCTGGGTGTTTCCAGCATCGAACTGCTGCCCATTCATGCCTTCGTCAATGACCAGCACCTGCTGCAGAAAGGCCTGAACAACTACTGGGGCTACAACAGCATCGCCTTCTTCGCGCCGCACCCCAGCTACCTGGCCAGTGGCAAGATTGCCGAATTCAAGGAAATGGTCGCCCACCTGCACGATGCCGGCCTGGAAGTGATCATGGACGTGGTCTACAACCACACCGCCGAGGGCAACGAGCAGGGCCCGACGCTGTCCATGCGCGGCATCGACAACGCTTCGTACTACCGCCTGATGCCCGACAACAAGCGCTATTACATCAACGATTCCGGCACTGGCAACACCCTCGATCTCAGCCACCCGTGCGTGCTGCAACTGGTCACAGACTCGCTGCGTTACTGGGCGGGCGAAATGCATGTGGACGGTTTCCGCTTCGACCTGGCGACTATCCTCGGTCGCTACCACGAGGGCTACAGCGAGCGTCACAGCTTCCTCGTTGCCTGCCGCCAGGACCCGCTGCTACGTCAGGTCAAGCTGATCGCCGAACCGTGGGACTGCGGCCCTGGCGGCTATCAGGTGGGCAACTTTGCCCCAGGCTGGGCAGAATGGAACGATCGCTTTCGCGACACCGTGCGTGCCTTCTGGAAGGGTGACGAAGGCCAGCTGGCCGACTTTGCCGCGCGCATGGCGGCTTCCGGAGACATGTTCAACAACCGCGGTCGCCGGCCCTACTCGTCGGTCAATTTCATCACCGCCCACGATGGCTTCACCTTGCGCGACCTGGTGTCGTACAACGACAAGCACAACGAGGACAACGACGAGAACAACCAGGACGGCACCGACAACAACCTGTCCTGGAACTGTGGCGTCGAAGGCCCCACCGAAGACCCGGGGATCAATGCCCTGCGCATGCGCCAGATGCGCAACTACTTTGCCACCTTGCTGTTCGCCCAGGGCACACCGATGATCGTTGCCGGTGATGAATTCAGCCGCACCCAGCACGGCAACAACAACGCCTATTGCCAGGACAGCGAAATCGGCTGGGTCAACTGGGACCTCGACGAGGAAGGCAAGGAGCTGCTGAGCTTCGTCAAACGCCTCACCCGCTTGCGCCTGGCCTACCCCGTGCTGCGCCGCTCGCGCTTTCTGGTGGGTGACTACAACGAGGCCATCGGGGTCAAGGACGTGACCTGGCTTGCCCCGGATGGCGGCGAGATGAGCGTGGAGCAGTGGGAAGACCCGCACGGGCGTTGCCTGGGCATGCTTATCGATGGTCGCGCGCAGGTCAGTGGCATCGCCCGACCAGGTGCCGAAGCCACCGTGCTGCTGATCGTCAATGCCCACCATGACATCGTGCCGTTCCAGCTGCCCACAGTGCCCGAAGGCGACTACTGGAGCTGCCTGGTCGATACCGATCGGCCGGAGCTGCGCAAGGGGCAGCACCTGCAGTTCGACAGCACCTTCGAGGTCAAGGGGCGGTCGATGTTGCTGATGGTGTTGCAACGCGACGAAGAGTGAACACCAGGGGTCATTGCCGGTCCCATGGAGTATTGGTTGCCTGTACCGGCCCTGTCTGGCGCAGGCAACACACACCAGCTGCGATCGAGGAGTACCCGTGAACCCCGAAGCCGGCAGTCCAGGTTTCGCCAGCATCGACCAGGCTCCGGCCGTGAAGCGCCTGCGGGTGCTGACGGTGAACACCCACAAGGGTTTCACCGCCTTCAACCGGCGCTTCATCCTGCCGGAACTGCGCGAGGCAGTGCGCAGCACCCAGGCCGACATCGTGTTCCTGCAGGAAGTGCTGGGCAGCCATGATCGCCACGCTGCCCGCTACCCTGGCTGGCCGCAGACTTCCCAGTACGAGTTCCTCGCCGACAGCATGTGGAGCGATTTCGCCTACGGCCGCAATGCGGTGTATCCCGACGGCCACCACGGCAACGCGCTGCTGTCCAAATACCCGATCATCGAGCACCGCAACCTCGACGTGTCGATCACCGGCCCCGAGCGCCGCGGCCTGTTGCACTGCATCCTCGACCTGCCCCAGCGCCAGGTGCATGCCATCTGTGTGCACCTGTCGTTGCTGGAAAGCCACCGGCAGAAGCAACTGCAACTGCTGCGCGAATTGCTCGATTCCCTGCCCGTCGACGCCCCGGTGATCATTGCCGGCGATTTCAACGACTGGAAGTCCCACGGCAACCGCACCCTGGGCTTGCAGCGTGACCTGCACGAGGCCTTCGAGCGCCACCACGGCCACCTCGCCCGCACTTACCCTGCCCGCCTGCCACTGCTGCGCCTGGACCGTATCTACCTGCGCAACGCCGAGAGCCATGGGCCGCGGATTCTGGGGCACAAACCTTGGTCGCACCTATCCGACCACCTGCCGTTGGCGGTCGAGGTACGGTTCTAACAATCATTCTTCATAGCCAAGGTAGGGCAAATAGCAAACCCCGCTATACACCCCTTATTTATTCGATTAATCAATGGGTTGAGGCCCACCACGAAACATCCACACAGGCTTCACGCTTTCTTGACGCAAGCCCCAGCGTCTCCTTAGATAAACATTACCTAGCGGAAAACATCCCGCGCCGGGCCTCTAGCTCGCGCCTTTGTGCGCGCTTGCGAAAGCTGGCGTGCGGGTTTGGGTCGCCCCCTGTTTTTGTCGTACAGCTCGTGACAACAGGCTAGGTCCTCGGGCTTTACCCTACAAAAACAAAGGAGATCCGCCATGAAAAGCACCTCGAACCCTGTGCGCTTCGACAGCATTTTCTACGCGGTTTCCACGTCGCTGCTTCTGGCAACCCCGGTGGAAACTTTCGCGTACGAACTGCAAGGTGATCCGAGCTCACCCGGCTTTTTGCAGCAATCAGTGGTGCCGCAACCGTCGCTTGACCCGGTCAGCGCCAGCGGCTTGAGCATCGGCACTTTGAACGCGTTTTCGCAGAAGATGGGCGAACGCCACGGGCAGGCGCCAGCCGACCTGATCGCCAGCCAATGGGCGCAGTTCTTCCCCACCGGTGCACGCAGCGGGGCGCAACCGCCCGCGCAGCTGGAAGCACCCAGCCAGCAACTGATGATCGGCCCGGACCTGTTCGTGCGTGAAACCGCTGCGGGCAATGTGCACCGCGCCGGCATTTTCGTGGGGCACAACAACCTGCAGAGCAGCTTCAACGGCATGCGCCCGCTGCTGGGCGACAAGCAGCGCAATGCCGTCAACCTGAGTGGCGAGAGCCTGGGCGTGTACTGGAGCATGACCCATGAGAAAGGCTGGCACCTGGATGCCGTAGCCATGGGCTCGCGCATCGACGTCAATGGCCGCAACGAGAACGGGCAACGGCTGGACGACAGCGGCCACGCGATGACCTTTTCGGTGGAGGGTGGCATCCCCATCGGTCTGGGTGGCGGCTGGGTGATCGAGCCGCAGGCGCAGTTGATCAACCAGCAGTTCTTCCCCGGCAGCCGGGTGCAGGAAGAGACCCTGCAAGCCTTCGACAGCCAGCCGAGCTGGAGCGGCCGGGTCGGTGCCAAGCTGTCCGCAAGCTACGAAGTGCGCGGCATGCCCATCGAACCCTATGTGCGCACCAACGTATGGTACGACTTCAGCAACGCCGATGAGGTAAAGCTGGACCAGGTCGACAAGATTTCCAGCTCGCGCTACTCCACCACCGTTGAATTGGGTTTGGGGCTGGTGGCGCGGGTGACGCCATCGGTGGCGCTGTTTGTCAGTGCCGACTACAGCAGTGATGTGGATGACAATGATTTGAACGGGCTGATTGGCAGCCTTGGGGTAAGGATGCGGTGGTAAGCATGTCAGGTCTTTCGCAGCGCAAGGCTGCTCCTACCCAGGAAAGCGCAAACCTGTAGGAGCAGCCTTGTGCTGCGAAGGGGCCAGCCCCTGGTAACCGGTCAGGCTGGTTTCATGATCAATACGCCAAGCGGCGGCAGGTTCAGGGCCAGCGACAACGGTTGCCCATGACTGGCCAGCTCGTCACTCTCGACCACCCCCAGGTTGCCCACATTCGACCCGGCATACAGCTCTGCATCACTATTCAGCAACTCCTGCCAGCGCTCGCCGAACGGCACGCCAATGCGATACCCCTCGCGCGGCACCGGCGTGAAGTTGGCCACCACCAGCACCGGCTCGCCACTGCTGCTCCAGCGCAGCCAGGCATAAACGCTGTTCTGCGCATCGTCCCCGATCAGCCACTGGAAGCCCTGCGGCTGGCAATCCTGCTCGTGCAGCGCCGGCACCTCGCGATACAGGCGGTTGAGGTCGCTCACCAGGCGTTGCACACCCTGGTGTTCGGGGTATTGCAGCAAGTACCAGTCCAGTTCACTGTCGTGGTTCCATTCACGCCACTGGCCGAACTCGCAGCCCATGAACAGCAGCTTCTTGCCCGGATGCGCCCACATGAAGGTGAGGTAGGCGCGCAGGTTGGCAAACTTCTGCCAGCGGTCGCCGGGCATCTTGTCGATCAGAGAATGCTTGCCGTGCACCACTTCGTCGTGGGAAATCGGCAGGATGAAGTGCTCGGAATAGGCATAGATCAGCCCGAAGCTCATCTCGTTGTGGTGGTGGTTGCGGTGCACCGGGTCGTTCTGGATGTAATGCAGCGTGTCGTGCATCCAGCCCATGTTCCACTTGTAGGCAAAGCCCAGGCCGCCCTGCTGGGTCGGCTGGCTGACACCGGGCCAGGCAGTGGATTCTTCGGCGATGATCAGTGCGCCCGGGGCTTCATGGGCCGCCACACCGTTCAGGTGACGGATGAAGTCGATGGCTTCCAGGTTCTCGCGCCCGCCGTGGCGGTTGGGCACCCATTCACCGGCCTTGCGCGAATAGTCGCGGTACAGCATCGAGGCCACCGCATCGACACGCAGGCCGTCGATGTGGAAGTGCTTCAGCCAGTGCAGGGCCGAGGCCATCATGAAACCGCGTACCTCGTTGCGGCCGAGATTGTAGATCAGCGTGTTCCAGTCCTGATGGTAGCCTTCCAGCGGGTTGTCGTATTCGTACAGCGCGGTGCCATCGAAGCGCGCCAGGCCGTGCTCGTCGGTAGGGAAATGCGCAGGCACCCAGTCCAGCAGCACGCCAATGCCGCCCTGGTGGCAGGCATCGATGAAGGCAGCGAAATCTTCGGCACTGCCATAGCGTGAGGTGGGCGCGAACATCGACAACGGCTGATAGCCCCAGGAGCCGCCGAACGGGTGCTCCATGATCGGCAGCAGTTCGATATGGGTGAAACCCAGCTCTTGTACATAAGGCACCAGGCGTTCGGCCAGTTCACGCCAGTTGTAGTAGCGCCCCACTTCGCCAGCCTCGTCCAGCTCGCAGCGCCACGACCCTGGGTGCAGCTCGTAGATGGACAACGGCGCGTTGTAGGCATGGCGCTCGGCGCGTTGCGCCATCCATTCGTGGTCTTGCCAGTCGTGGCCAAGCTCACCTGCTACCTTGGACGCGGTACTCGGCGGCAACTCGGTTGCGCGCGCCAGCGGGTCGGCCTTGAGCGGCAGGATGCCGTCCTTGCCCAGCACCTCGAACTTGTAGGTTTCGCCAATGCCCAGGCGCGGGATGAACAGCTCCCAGACCCCGGCACTGTGGCGCAGGCGCATGGGGTGGCGGCGGCCGTCCCAGTTGTTGAAATCACCCACCACCGACACCCGGCGGGCATTCGGTGCCCACACCGAGAAGCACACGCCGTCGATGCCGTCGACCTGGGTCGGCTGGGCGCCGAAGCGCCCGGACAAATCGCGGTGGTTGCCTTCGGCAAACAGGTGCAGGTCCATGTCGCCCAGTTGCGGGCCGAAGCTGTAGGGGTCTTCGGTCACCTGCTCGCCGCCGGCCCAGCCGATCTGCAGCAGGTAGGGCTGTGCCTCATCAAGGTGCGCGCTGAACAGGCCGGGCACGCTGCTCTGCTCCATTTCGGCGAGCACGCGCCCATCATTGCGCGCCAGGATGCGCACACTGAGGGCACTGGGCAGGAAGGCGCGGACCACCTGCCCGCCTGCGCCATCGCCATGGGGGCCGAGCACCGCAAATGGATCGGCGTGTTCGGCGCGGGCCAGGGCGTCGAGGTCCCGTTGCCGAAGGCCACCGTTTTCACGCGTTGTAACGTTCATTCTGACTCTCCCCAGGTACTGATCAGTCCATGCAGGCCATGCAAAGGTACGGCCAGCCAGCTTGGACGGTTTTCGGCTTCGTATGTAATTTCGTAGGCAGCTTTTTCCAGGCAGAACAGCTCCAGCGCGGCACGCTCGCCCTCGGCCTGCTGCCAGGCGTGGGGCATGGCGGCGGTGGCCAGGCCATAGGCTTCGACAAAGGCATGCCGCGACTGGTGCAGGTACTGCCTGGCCACCCGTTGCCGGGCTTGGCGCGCCGGGTCGGAAAGGTCCACCGCAGACGCGCTGCGCAAAATCATGGCAGCAGCATAGTCGAAGGATCGCAGCACGCCGCTGACATCCTTGTAGGGGCTGTGTTTTGCCCGGCGCTCGTCAAGCGGACGGGACGGTTCGCCTTCAAAATCGATGAGGTAGGCATCGCCCTGCACCACCAGCACCTGCCCCAGGTGCAGGTCGCCGTGCACGCGCATCAGCAAGCCACCCTCGGCCTGGCGAGCGAGGTTGGCGATGTGCTGGGCCAGGCCGTCGCGTTGTTGCTGCAGGTCGTCTACCAGTGTCTGGCTATCGGCGTCGAGGTGCTCGCGGTGCTGGGCCAGCAGGTCGAGGGCGTGGGCCAGCTCGGCGCTTATCTGCTGACTCCAGCGCTTGCTATCAGCCGCATCACTGGGGCGAGGCGCGAAAGCCTGGTCGTCGGTTGGTGCGGCCAGCAGCAGATGCATTTCGCCCAGGCGTTGGCCGAGTAAAGCGGCAAAGCCGGTGAGTTCGGCCAGCGCGTCGGTGTGCGCCTCGGCGTCGCTGCGGCTGGGCTCCATCTGGTCGCGGATGGCCCTTTCCAGGGTGTTCTGGGTCCAGGCCCAGGCATCGCCCTGGTTGCTCAGATAACCTTGGGCGATCATCAGCAGGTGCGGCGCTTTCTGTTCGTCCACGCGGCTGACCCAGGCCAGCAACGGCGAGATATTGGCAAAGCCGGCGGCGGTCAGGTAGGCGCTCATTTCCAGCTCCGGGTGCACGCCCGGGTTGACCCTGCGGATCAGCTTTAGCACCACCCGGTCGCCGATCACCACCGAGCTGTTGGACTGTTCGGCACTCAGGTAGCGCACTTCGCTTTCCTCGCTCAAGCCCAGTTCCGCCAGCTGCTCGGTGCTTTCGAAGTGCAACTCGCCCTCGCCCTTGCCACACGGCAGGTGCAGGCCATCCTGGCAGCCGCGCAGCACTGCGCGGATGAAGGGTTCAAGGACGAAAGCGTCGGTGATCAGGCCCACCTGATGGGCGCGGCGCACCCTCGACAAGGCCAGTTGCTGTGGCAGCGCGGTGTTGATCTGGTCCTCGGGGAGCAGACCGAACGGCAGCTGGTAGCGGTTGGCGACGCCGTCACTGAGCACTTCGATTTCGCTGAGCAGCACCGGCGTGGTGGCGGTGCCAAAGCGCACGCCATAGCACAGGCGCACGTCGTCGATCGGTCCTTCCTTGCCGGCAAACCAGCGGCGCTTGGGCAGGTATTGCGGCAGGATGGCGGTTTGCAGCGTATCGCTGGCAGGTGCTTCCAGCAGTTCTTCCATGCGTTTGCGCAGTACCAGCGTATTCAATTCGGGTAACCCCTCGGTGGCCTGGATGTGCCAGCTGGGCATGCGGTCGTGCGACGCCAGCAGGAACCAGTAAAAAGCATAGGGTGGCAAGGTCAGCAGGAACGGCAACTGGCCGATTGGTGGGAAGGCGCTGCCGCCCAGCATCTCCACAGGTACTTTGTCGGCGAATTGTGACAATTCCAGTTCGGCTGCCTGGGCGGCGCGGGACACGTTGGCCACGCACAGGATCACCTCGGTATTGCCATCGGCGTCGGTGTACTCGCGGATATAGGCGAGAACGCGCCGGTTACTGGGGGTAAGGGTACGCAGCGTGCCGCGGCCAAAGGCTTTTTGCTGCTTGCGCACCGCCAGCATGCGCCGGGTCCAGTTCAGCAGCGAGTGCGGGTCATGGCTCTGGGCCTCGACATTCACTGTCTGGTAGCCGTACAGCGGGTCCATGATGGGCGGCAGCACCAGGCGCTGCGGGTCGGCGCGGGAAAATCCACCGTTGCGGTCCGGCGACCACTGCATGGGCGTGCGCACGCCGTCGCGGTCGCCCAGGTAGATGTTGTCGCCCATGCCCAGCTCATCGCCGTAGTACAGGGTGGGCGTGCCGGGCATCGACAGCAGCAGGCTGGTGAGCAGTTCGATGCGCCGTCGATCACGCTGCAGCAGCGGCGCCAGCCGTCGACGGATGCCCAGGTTGATGCGCGCACGGCGGTCTTCGGCGTAATAGTTCCACAGGTAGTCACGCTCGCGGTCGGTGACCATTTCCAGGGTCAGCTCATCGTGGTTGCGCAAGAAAATCGCCCATTGGCAGTTGGCGGGGATTTCCGGTGTCTGACGCAGGATGTCGGTGATCGGGAAGCGGTCTTCCATGGCCAGGGCCATGTACATGCGCGGCATCAGCGGGAAATGGAAGGCCATGTGGCATTCATCGCCCTCGCCTTCGCCGAAGTACGGGCGGGTGTCTTCGGGCCACTGGTTGGCCTCGGCCAGCAGCATGCGGTCGGGGTAGTTGGCGTCGATTTCGGCGCGGATCGCCTTGAGCACGTCGTGTGTTTCGGCGAGGTTTTCGTTGTTGGTGCCGTCACGCTCGATCAGGTAGGGAATGGCATCCAGGCGCAGGCCGTCGACGCCCAGGTCGAGCCAGAAGCGCATCACCCCGATGACCGCCTTGAGCACCTGCGGGTTGTCGAAATTGAGATCGGGCTGGTGCGAGTAGAAGCGGTGCCAGAAATACTGGCCGGCGACCGGGTCCCAGGTCCAGTTGGACTTCTCGGTGTCGAGGAAGATAATGCGCGTGCCGTCGTATTTCTGGTCGTCGTCCGACCACACGTAGAAGTCCCGCGCCTTGCTGCCGGGCTTGGCGTGGCGGGCGCGCTGGAACCACGGGTGCTGGTCGCTGGTGTGGTTGATGACCAGTTCGGTGATTACCCGCAGCCCGCGCTTGTGCGCTTCGGCAATGAAGCGGCGGGCGTCGGCCAGGCTGCCGTAGTCGGCATGCACATCTTTGTATTCGGCAATGTCGTAGCCGTCATCGCGCCGTGGCGAGGGGTAGAACGGCAGCAGCCACAACGTATTCACACCCAGCTCGGCGATGTAGTCGAGCTTGCTGATCAGGCCGGCGAAGTCGCCGATGCCGTCGTTGTTCGAATCGAAGAACGACTTGATGTGCAGCTGGTAGATGACGGCGTCCTTGTACCACAGCGGGTCGTCGATAAAGGCTGCCGGGCGGGAACGCTTGGCCATGAGTGACTCCTTTCATTTCTGCGAAACCGTGTTGCCTGACTTCGGGGCTGCTATGCAGCCCCAGAATATTCAAGCCCTAGCGCGCCTTTTCGATCCGCCAGATACCGAATGGCTGATGCCAGGGTTCGATACGCATGAACTGGGTCTTGCCGTACCAGGACCAGCGGTGGCCATTCATCAAATCCTCGCCGTGGGTTTCAGCATCGTCATCCAGCCCCAGCTCCCACAGGGGCAATTCGAAATGCGCCTCCTGGGCGTTGAACGGGTCGAGGCTGATCGCCACCAGGATGAAGTTGTCACGCTCGGGCGTACGCTTGGCGAAGTACAGGATGTTGTCGTTCCAGCAGTTGAAGAACGCCACACCGAGGTGCGTCTGCAATGCCGGGTTCTGCCGGCGAATGCGGTTGAGCTGGGCAATCTCGGCGATGATGTTGCCGGGCTGGGTGAAGTCGCGCGGACGAATCTCGTACTTCTCCGAGTCCAGATACTCTTCCTTGCCCGGCAACCCGGCGGCTTCGCACAGCTCGAAGCCGGAATACATCCCCCACAGCCCCGACCCCATGGTCGCCAGCGCAGCGCGGATAAGGAACCCGGCGCGGCCCGAGTGCTGCAGGAAGAACGGGTTGATATCCGGCGTATTGACGAAAAAGTTGGGCCGGTAGCACTGGCTCCATGGCGGCTGGTTGAGTTGCTCGAAGAACTCGCGCAGCTCCTCCTTGGTATTGCGCCAGGTGAAGTAGGTGTAGCTCTGCGCGTACCCCACCTTGCCCAGCCGCGCCATCATCGCCGGCTTGGTGAAGGCTTCGGCGAGGAACAGCACGTCCGGGTACTGGCTGCGCACATTGGCGATCAGCCATTGCCAGAACGGCAGCGGCTTGGTGTGCGGGTTGTCGACGCGGAAGGTTTTGACGCCCTCCTCGACCCAGCCGATGATCACATCGCGCAGGGCCAGCCACAGGCTCGGCACTGCGTCGGGGGCGTAGAAGTCGACGTTGACGATGTCCTGGTATTTTTTGGGCGGGTTCTCGGCGTAGCGGATAGTGCCGTCCGGGCGCCAGCTGAACCAGCCCGGATGCTGTTTCAGCCAGGGGTGGTCCTGGGAACACTGGATGGCGAAGTCGAGCGCGATCTCAAGGCCATGCTGCGCGGCCGCCGACACCAGCCGACGGAAGTCCTCGCGGCTGCCCAGTTGCGGGTGAATGGCGTCGTGCCCACCCTCGGCGCTGCCGATGGCATAAGGGCTGCCAGGATCCTCGAGTTGCGCCTGCAAAGCGTTGTTGCGGCCTTTGCGGTGCTGGGTGCCGATAGGGTGAATGGGCGGAAAATACAACACATCGAAACCCATGTCGCGGATCATCGGCAGGCGCTGATGCACATCGTTGAAGGTGCCATGGCGCTCGGGGCTGTCGGTGATCGAGCGCGGAAACAGCTCATACCAGCTGGCAAACTGTGCTGCCGGGCGGTCGACATCCAGCGGGAACTCGGTGCTGCTGGTGAGGTAGCAGCGGTGCCCGGCTTCGCTCATCAACCGGCTGGCCTCGGTGCCCAGCAACAGTGCCACCTGGTCGTCATCGGGCAGCGTCTGCAGCCGCGCCTGCAGCGCCTGCAACTGCTCGCGCAATGCGCCACTGCTCAGTTCAATGCCCTTGCCCAGCAGCCGCCGCCCCTCTTCAAGCTCCAGCTTGATGTCCACCCCCGCCTGGAACTTTTTTTCCAGGTCATGGCAGTAGGTGGCGTAGGGGTCGATCCAGGCGTCGATGCTGAACAGGTGCGGGCCGATTTCGGTAGGCGTGAACTCGGCCAGCCACAGATCATTGCCGGGCGATGTCATGGGCACGCAGTGAATTCGCCGGCTGCCCGCCTGGCGCCAGTTCAACACCACGGCCATGCGGTCGTGGCCGTCGGTGAATACCTTGCTGCTGACCGAAACCGGCTGGTTGCTGATGGCCTTGGCGGCAAACGTGCCGCCGTCGAGTACCGGTTGGGTATCCTCGATTGCGATGCGCGGTGCCAGCAGCGCCTGGGACAGGCTGATGACCTGGTCCGGGTGATCGTTCGCCATGGGCACGCTTTCAAACGGCTCGTTACGTGACATCGACCTTGCTCCCTCAGGCTGGTGGCGGTAAGGGTTCAGAGCCGGGGCACAGGCATGGGGTTCAAAAAAATTGAGCGAACGGCAACTGCCAGCGGTCAGAGCCTGCAGCACCTCTTCATTCACCCACGCGAGGTCAGGCCATGAACATCCCGATTCCACCGGAAACCCCCGATCCGAACATCGACGACCCGAGCCTGCCGCCGCCCGTGCCGGAACAGGACCCGGACGAGCTGCCGATCAAGCCGACCGTGCCGCCGACGGTAGGCGACCCGCCAAGCCAGGAGCCACCGGTGAAGGCTTAAGGGTAGACCAGGATTCTGTGCAGGCAGGACCGGCCTCTTCGCGGGTCAATCGGGGCGATCCGATTGACCCGCGAAGAGGCCGGCTCAGCTAGCACATCATCCAGCTGATACAGCTGAAATCTCCGCCACACTGATCTCGCGCATGCGGAACTTCTGCACCTTGCCGGTCACTGTCATTGGGTACTCGTCGACAAAGCGGATATGCCGCGGCACCTTGAAATGCGCAATGCGTGCCTTGCACCAGCCCTGCAGCTCTTCCACCGTGGCGCTGTGCCCAGGGTGCAGCTTGATCCAGGCGACGATCTCTTCCCCGTAGCGGCTGCACGGAATGCCGATCACCTGCGCGTCGGCCACCGCCGGGTGGGTGTAGAAGAACTCTTCCAGCTCGCGCGGGTAGATGTTCTCGCCACCGCGAATGATCATGTCCTTGTTGCGCCCCACAATACGCACATGCCCGTGCTCATCCATCACCGCCAGGTCGCCCGAATGCATCCAGCCAGCCGGGTCAATGGCATCGGCCGTGGCCTGGGGGTTGTCCCAGTAGCCGAGCATCACGCTGTAGCCACGGGTGCACAACTCGCCGATCTGGCCGCGGGCGACGATGCAACCGTCGGCGTCCACCAGTTTGTTCTCAAGCTGCGGCTGTGTGCGGCCGACGGTGGTCACGCGCAGCTCCAGTTCGTCGTCCGGGCCGGTTTGCAGCGACACCGGGCTGGTTTCGGTCATGCCGTAGGCAATCTGCACTTCGGCCATGTGCATCTGGTCGATGACCCGGCGCATCACCTCGATCGGGCAGGTAGCGCCGGCCATGATGCCGCTGCGCAGGGTCGACAGGTCCATCTGCGCACGGGACGGGTGGTCGAGCATGGCGATGAACATGGTCGGCACGCCATAGAGGATGCTGGCGCGCTCTTCGGCCACGGCGCGCAGGGTGAGCTCGGCATCGAAGGCGTCATTGGGGTAGATCATGGTGCTGCCGTGGGTGATGCAGCCAAGGTTGGCCATGACCATGCCAAAGCAGTGGTAGAGCGGCACCGGGATCACCATGCGGTCTCGCTCGTTCAGACCCAGACTTTCGCCGACCATGAAGCCGTTGTTGAGGATGTTGTAGTGGCTGAGCGTGGCACCCTTGGGCGCGCCGGTGGTGCCGGAGGTGTACTGGATGTTCACCGGCTGGTCGAACTGCAGGCCTTGTTGGCGGGCGCTGCAGGCCTCGATGTCGGTCTGCCCTGCCAGTTCGCCCAGCGCTTGCCAGGGCAGGAAGCCAGCCGGCGGATTGGCGCCCAGGCTGATCACACCGCGCAGGTCGGGCAGGCCTTGGCTCGCCAGCTCGCCGGGCGTGGCGGCGGCCAGCTCTGGGACCAGCTGCTGCACCATGGCGTGATAATCGGAACGCTTGAAGGCATCCGCACACACCAGCCAGCGGCAGCCGGACTGGCGCAGCACATATTCCAGTTCACCTACGCGATACGCCGGGTTGATGTTGACCAGGATGGCACCCACCTTGGCGCTGGCCAGTTGCAGGATGCACCACTGGGCGCAGTTGGGCGACCAGATGCCGACCCTTTCGCCAGTATTCACGCCCAGCGCCATCAGGGCGCGGGCATGCACCTCTACCTGCTCGGCCAACTGCCGCCAGCTGTAGCGCAAGCCTTGATGGCGCGACACCAGCGCCTCGCCGTCGGCGCAGCGGGCCACCGTGGCATCGAACGCCTGGCCGATGGTCTGGGTCAGCAAAGCTTGGTCCTGGCGACCGCGGGTATAGCTGGGTTGACTCATGGGTGTCCCTTCTTGTGGTTGTTCTGGGCACGACTGAAGCAAGCGGGAATACTCTGGCGCAGATTTACGTTTACGTAAAGGTGATGAGTCGATTGACAGTAACCCCATGCAGGTTTACGTTAACGTAAAGGTGATGAACGACACCTGCCCTCAGGCTTGCAGCCGCTCCCACAGGGTCCGGCGCCAGCTCCTTGAGCTACGGTGTAACCCAACTTCAAGAACAACAAAGGTGCCCCCGCATGCATTACCCTTCCCTGAACTTCGCCTTGGGCGAAACCATCGACATGCTCCGCGATCAGGTGCGCACCTTCGCCGCCGCCGAGTTGGCGCCACGGGCCGCGCAAATCGACCACGACAACCTGTTCCCCGCTGACATGTGGCGCAAGTTCGGCGACATGGGCCTGCTGGGTATCACCGTGGCGGAAGAGTACGGCGGTGCCGGCCTGGGTTACCTGGCCCATGTAGTGTCTATGGAAGAAATCAGCCGTGCCTCGGCCTCGGTGGCCTTGTCGTATGGCGCCCACTCCAACCTGTGCGTCAACCAGATCAACCGCAACGGCACCCACGAGCAGAAGCTGAAGTACCTGCCCAAGCTGATCAGCGGCGAGCACATTGGCGCACTGGCCATGAGCGAGCCCAACGCCGGCTCCGACGTGGTGTCGATGAAGCTGCGCGCGGAAAAACGCGGCGACCACTACGTGCTCAACGGCAGCAAGACCTGGATCACCAACGGCCCGGACGCCAACACCTACGTGATCTACGCCAAGACCGACCTGGACAAGGGCGCGCACGGCATTACCGCGTTCATCGTCGAGCGTGACTGGAAAGGCTTCAGCCGCAGCAACAAGTTCGACAAACTGGGCATGCGCGGCTCCAACACCTGCGAGCTGTTCTTCGATGACGTCGAAGTGCCACAGGAAAACATCCTCGGCCAGCTCAACGGTGGCGTGCGCGTGCTGATGAGCGGCCTGGACTACGAGCGCGTGGTGCTGTCCGGTGGCCCGACCGGCATCATGCAAAGCTGCATGGACCTGGTGGTGCCGTACATCCACGACCGCAAGCAGTTCGGCCAGAGCATCGGCGAGTTCCAGCTGATCCAGGGCAAGATCGCCGACATGTACACCCAGCTCAACGCCAGCCGCGCCTACCTGTATGCCGTGGCCCAGGCCTGCGACCGTGGCGAGACCACCCGCAAGGATGCCGCCGGGGTGATCCTCTACACCGCCGAACGCGCCACGCAAATGGCCCTTGAGGCCATCCAGATTCTCGGCGGCAACGGCTACATCAACGAATTCCCGGCGGGCCGCCTGCTGCGCGATGCCAAGCTGTACGAGATCGGTGCCGGCACCAGCGAAATCCGCCGGATGCTGATCGGCCGTGAACTGTTCAACGAAACCCGCTGAGCACAAGGGACGGGCGCACATGGCTACCTTGCATACCCAGATCAACCCGCGTTCGGCGGAATTCGCCGACAACAGCGCGGCCATGCTCGAACAGGTCCAGGCCCTGCGCGGCCTGCTCGCCCAGGTCGCCCAGGGCGGCGGCCCGAAGGCGCAGGAGCGGCACACCTCGCGGGGCAAGCTGCTGCCGCGCGAGCGTATCGACCGCCTGCTGGACCCGGGCTCGCCGTTCCTCGAAATCGGCCAGCTGGCCGCCCATGAGGTGTACGGCGAAGACGTGCCCGCTGCGGGCGTCATCGCCGGCATCGGCCGCGTCGAAGGCGTGGAATGCATGATCGTGGCCAACGACGCCACGGTAAAGGGCGGTTCGTACTACCCACTGACGGTGAAAAAGCACCTGCGTGCGCAGGCCATCGCCCAGCAGAACCGTCTGCCGTGCATCTACCTGGTGGACTCCGGCGGTGCCAACCTGCCACGCCAGGACGAAGTGTTCCCAGACCGCGAGCACTTCGGGCGGATCTTCTTCAACCAGGCCAACATGAGCGCGCAGGGCATCCCGCAGATTGCCGTGGTGATGGGCTCGTGCACCGCTGGCGGTGCCTATGTGCCGGCCATGGCCGATGAAGCGATCATGGTACGCCAGCAGGCGACCATCTTCCTCGCCGGCCCGCCCTTGGTGAAGGCTGCCACCGGTGAAGTGGTGAGCGCCGAGGACCTCGGGGGCGCCGATGTGCATTGCCGCACCAGCGGCGTGGCCGACCATTACGCCGACAACGACGAACACGCCCTGGCCATCGCCCGGCGCAGCGTGGCCAACCTCAACTGGCACAAGCTGGGCAAACTGCAGCGCCTGGCGCCGGTGGCGCCGTTGTATGGCGCCGAAGAGTTGTACGGCGTAGTGCCGGCCGATGCCAAGCAGCCGTTCGACGTGCGCGAGGTCATCGCCAGGCTGGTCGACGGCTCGGTGTTCGATGAATTCAAGGCGCTGTTCGGCACTACCCTGGTGTGCGGCTTCGCCCACTTGCACGGCTACCCGGTGGCGATTCTGGCCAACAACGGCATCCTGTTCGCCGAAGCCGCGCAAAAGGGCGCGCACTTCATCGAACTGGCCTGCCAGCGCGGCATCCCGCTGCTGTTCCTGCAGAACATCACCGGCTTCATGGTCGGTAAAAAGTATGAAGAAGGCGGCATCGCCAAGCACGGTGCCAAGCTGGTCACCGCCGTGGCCTGCGCCCAGGTACCCAAGTTCACGGTGATCATCGGCGGCAGTTTCGGCGCCGGCAACTACGGCATGTGCGGCCGCGCCTACGACCCACGCTTCCTGTGGATGTGGCCCAACGCGCGAATTGGCGTGATGGGCGCCGAGCAGGCGGCCGGGGTACTGGCCCAGGTCAAGCGCGAGCAAAGCGAACGCAGTGGCCAGGCCTTCAGTGCCGAGGACGAAGCCCGGCTCAAGCAGCCGATCCTCGACCAGTACGAACACCAGGGCCACCCCTACTACTCCAGTGCCCGCCTGTGGGACGACGGTGTCATCGACCCGGCACAGACCCGCGACGTGCTCGGCCTGGCGCTGTCTGCCGCGCTGAACGCAGCGATCGAACCCAGCCGCTTCGGCATTTTCCGGATGTGATCATGAGCGATTTCAGCACCCTAGAAGTGATCCGCGACACGCGCGGCTTCGCCACCCTGTGGCTGAGCCGCGAGGACAAGAACAACGCTTTCAACGCGCAGATGATCCGCGAGCTGATCGTGGCCATCGACCGCCTGGCGGAAGATTCCAGCCTGCGCTTTGTGCTGCTGCGCGGCCGTGGCCGGCACTTCAGCGCCGGCGCCGACCTGGCCTGGATGCAGCAGTCGGCGCAGTTGGACTTCAACACCAACCTGGATGACGCCCACGAACTGGGCGAGCTGATGTACGCCCTGCACCGCCTCAAAACACCAACCCTGGCCGTGGTGCAAGGTGCGGCGTTTGGCGGCGCGCTGGGCCTGATCAGTTGCTGCGACATGGCCATCGGCGCCGAAGACGCCCAGCTGTGCCTGTCGGAAGTGCGTATCGGCCTGGCCCCGGCCGTGATCAGCCCGTTCGTGGTCAAAGCCATCGGTGAGCGCGCCGCGCGCCGCTACGCCCTTACCGCCGAACGCTTCAGCGGTGTGCGGGCCCGCGAGCTGGGCCTGCTGGCCGAGGTGTACCCGGCCAGCGAGCTGGACGCACAGGTAGAAGCCTGGGTGAGCAACTTGCTGCTCAACAGCCCGCAGGCGTTGCGCGCCACCAAGGACCTGCTGCGCGAAGTGGACGACGGCGAGCTTAGCCCGGCCCTGCGCCGCTACTGCGAAAACACCATTGCCCGCATCCGCGTCAGCGCCGAAGGCCAGGAGGGCCTGCGCGCCTTCCTGGAAAAACGCCGCCCCGCCTGGCAAACCGATGACAAGAAGGAGCCGCGCCCATGAGCCGCCCCGCTTTGACCACCCTGCTGGTTGCCAACCGCGGCGAAATCGCCTGCCGCGTCATGCGCACCGCCAAGGCCATGGGCCTGACCACCGTCGCCGTGCACAGCGCCACCGACCGTGACGCCCGGCACAGCCGCGAAGCCGATATCCGCGTCGACCTGGGCGGCACCAAGGCCGCCGAAAGCTACCTGCTGGTCGACAAGCTGCTGGCCGCCGCCAAGGCCAGCGGGGCCCAGGCCATTCACCCAGGCTATGGCTTCCTGTCCGAAAACGCCGGCTTTGCCCGCGCCATCGAACAGGCCGGGCTGATCTTCCTTGGCCCACCGGCCAGCGCTATCGATGCCATGGGCAGCAAGTCGGCGGCCAAGGCGTTGATGGAAACCGCCGGGGTGCCGCTGGTGCCGGGTTACCACGGCGAAGCGCAAGACCTGGACACCTTCCGCGCCGCCGCTGAACGCATTGGCTACCCGGTGCTGCTCAAAGCCAGCGCCGGCGGTGGTGGCAAGGGCATGAAGGTGGTCGAGGAAGAAGGCCAGCTGGCCGATGCCCTGGCCTCGGCCCAGCGTGAAGCACAGTCGTCGTTTGGCGATGCGCGCATGCTGGTTGAAAAATACGTGCTCAAGCCACGTCACGTGGAAATCCAGGTGTTCGCCGACCAGCATGGCAACTGCCTGTACCTCAACGAGCGCGACTGCTCGATTCAGCGCCGCCACCAGAAAGTGGTCGAGGAAGCCCCCGCCCCTGGCCTTTCGCCCGAACTGCGGCGAGCGATGGGCGAGGCAGCGGTGCGCGCGGCACAGGCCATCGGCTATGTCGGCGCCGGCACGGTGGAATTCCTGCTCGATGCCCGTGGCGAGTTCTTCTTCATGGAGATGAACACCCGCCTGCAAGTGGAACACCCGGTCACCGAAGCCATTACCGGCCTCGACCTGGTGGCCTGGCAGATTCGCGTGGCCTGCGGTGAAGCCTTGCCGATTACCCAGGACCAGGTGCCGCTGATTGGCCATGCCATCGAAGTGCGCCTGTATGCCGAAGACCCCGCCAATGAATTCCTGCCCGCAACCGGCAAGCTGACGTTGTACCGCGAGTCGGCACCGGGCGAAGGACGGCGAGTGGACAGCGGGGTCAGCGAAGGCGATGTGGTATCGCCGTTCTACGACCCGATGCTGGGCAAGCTGATCGCCTGGGGCGAAGACCGCGAGCAGGCGCGCCTGCGCTTGCTGGCCATGCTCGACGAATTCGCGATTGGCGGGCTGAAGACCAACATTGCCTTCTTGCGGCGTATCCTCGCGCACCCGGCGTTTGCTGCGGCAGAGCTGGACACCGGATTCATTCCACGTCACCAGGCTGTTTTGCTGCCAGCGCCGCAAGCGCTACCGGCAGTGTTCTGGGAAGCGGCGGCCGAGGCTTGGCTGCAGGGCCAGGGCGGGCATCAGCGGGAGGATGATTGCCGTTCCCCGTGGGGCGAGCGCAACGGCCTGCGCCTGGGCCTGCCGGCGCGCAGCAGCCTGCATCTGCTGAGCGGCGGCCAGGATCAGGCCGTTGCCCTGGAGCGCAGCGCTGCGTCCACCTGGCAATTGCTGGGCGAGCAACTGGTGCATGAGCAGGATGGCGTGCGGCGCCAGCATCTGGCGGTTCGCCGGGGTGGCACGCTGTACCTGCGCTGGGAAGGTGAGATGCACGCCATCGAAGCCTTCGACCCGATTGCCGAAGCCGAGGCCAGCCACAGCCATCAGGGCGGCCTGGGTGCGCCCATGAACGGCAGCATCGTGCGGGTATTGGTGGAGCCGGGGCAGGTGGTAGAAGCGGGTACTGCGCTGGTGGTGCTGGAGGCCATGAAGATGGAGCACAGCATTCGTGCCCCGCATAGCGGGACGGTGAAGGCGTTGTTCTGCCAGGAAGGGGATATGGTCAGCGAGGGGACGGTGCTGGTTGAACTGACAGAGTAAAGTAAGCAGGGGCAACTTGCTCAAACGTTGAAGCTTGCACCATCACTGTGGGAGCGGCTTTAGCCGCGAACACCGGCAAAGCCGGTGCCATCCACCGGGGTGGGGCATTCGCGGGTGAACCCGCTCCCACAGGGACAGCGCAATGTTTGAGTTGGCACCGTACTTGTGGGAGCCCGGCTTGCCGGCGATGGGCTGCGCAGCAGCCCCGGGATTCTATAAGGCCGCGTGCATCCGCACGACCACCCCCAGGAACTCACAGCCGTCCTCACATAATACAGTCGGGTAGCGCGTATTCAGCGGTTTGAGCATCTTGTCGCCACCCTCCTCGACCAACTGCCGCAACACTGGCGGCCGACCCGGCTGCCGTGCAATGACCAGCCTGCCTGGCTCTGCCGGCAGGCCGGTATCCACAAGCACACGCATACCCTCAGGCACGCTCTTGCCACTGGCGGCATTCATCGAATCGCTCTCCACTACCAGCCAGAACGCATTACCTGCGGGCATGTAGTCCGTCTGTTCGCGAGCCTTGCTGGTTTCAGGCAAAGGGCCCTGCAAGTCAGACCAACCCAACACCGGGAAGCGGAAACTCGCATAGAGCGGCGCTTCAGGCACAATGTCACGCTCAACCACCATGACTTGGGCCTCCAGAAACACGAGCCCTAGCTTCTCGAGCTTTTCATTGATGGTCTCCAGCGTGGGCCGCCGCGTGCCACGCAGCCAATGGCCCACGCCGCCCTGAGTCATGCCCAGACGCTCGGCCAGTTTTAGCTGGCTGAGTTTGTGATCGCGCTTGTAGCGTTTGAGAAATGAGTTCCAGCTTTCCATAAGGGCACAGTACGGTTCAGGCTTGCGCCACACCTGTAGGAGCGGCCTTGTGTCGCGAAAGGGCTGCACAGCAGCCCCGGCAATCTAGAAGGCCCCATGCACTCGCACGACCACACCTAGAAACTCGCAACCCTCTTCACACAGCAGTGCTGGGTAGTTGCTGTTCAGCGCCTTCAGGTACCACTGGCCGCCTTCCTCGGCCAACTCGCGGAAAATCGCCGGTTTGCCTGGCTGACGAGCGATCACCAGACGCCCTGGCCCAGCCTCTACCCCAGGATCAACCAGCATCCGCATGCCCTGCGGCACACTGCGGCCACTGAGGGCGCTCATCGCGTCATTCTCAACGGTCAGCCAGAACGCCTTGCCCTTGGCCAGATAGTCCGTTTGCTCGTACACAACAGGCTCTTCGACCTTTGCAACATCTGGCTCATCCCAACCCAGTACCGGGTAGCGGAAACACACAATGTATTGCATGAGGTCCAACTCTGCATCGTCGTCATCGACTTCGTAAACGCCTCGCTCCTCGCCAACCCGCCCCTGGACGCGCAACTGCAAGCTGACGTTGTAATGGGGCATACCAATTTCGACGAACGTGCGGTTCATCGACTCGATCTTCGGCTGACGCCGCTTGTTCACCCAATGCCCCACGCTGCCTTGAGACACGCCAACGCGCTCGGCAAGCTGCTCTTGAGTGAGCCCTAGCTCCTCCATCCGGTCACGGACGAGGGCAATCCATTTATCCATATTCATCGCTGGCACGATACGGACTGCCTTCTAGCGCTCAATAAACATTCAGTATTATTTACTCGAAAGCATAAAAATACTCTAGGTATTAGTATCGACCTGACCCCTTTCCCTACTGGCTCTAGCAGGTATCAGGATGAAACCACCGAAAAACGACGAAACAGATCTGGACAGCGAAGCCGCCCGCCGCGCGCTCGACTACTACCTCAATCCCAACCCGCCGCGCCCCACCCTGGACAACAGGATCTGGACCCTGCACGAAGGCGTCACCGGCGACCAGGCCCAGGAACACGCCATCGCCCTGCTGCGCTGCGCCGCCGCCACCGCGCAGGAAACCGCCACCCATCAACAAGGCAGCCAGCGTGAACTGACCTTCGCCTTGATGCACATGATGGATATGGCACGCGCACTGCTGGAGCACAAACGTGCTGTGGACCCGGGTTTGTAAGGAGAAAAGAAGGGAGAAAACGTGATAGCCGCGTAACGGCAAAGGCCCCGATTGCCGGGACAAGGAAGCGCGCCGGTAAAACTTTTTTACCGGATTAGCGAAAATTCATTTGACTGGCAAATGATAACGATTATTATTGCACTCAGCTGATCGCGAGATCCGCTGGATAACCTGGAGCTTAGGTCGCTCTCAGATTATCTCCTCATCAGGCTAATCACGGTTTTTGACCCGGCTTTTTGCCGGGTCTTTTTTTTTGGCTCTTCAGGCTAATGAAGATCGTGATGGCGCGCATGATAGCAAAGGTGTTTCAGGGCGTGAACGCTCGTTACAAAACTTTGCGGAATCAGCACTTGAGAATCAATCTCGTTTAACCTACGCTGATGACGCGTCAAGGAAGATGCCCCCACCCCTCCCCCTTTCAAGCAAGGAGCTGTCCATGAGCCGCCTGCTGCTGCCTCTCGAGCACCCAACCCCGCTTGCCCAGGACGATGCCGATAAGGCATTGCTGCACGCCCTCAAGCGGCTGCCACGGCGCGTGCAGCAAGTATTCCTGCTCAACCGCCTGGACCAGCTGGACTTCGCCATCATCGCCGCCCGCCTCGACCTGCCGCTGGCCAGCATCGAGCGCAACATGGCCCAGGCACTGCAGGCCGGCCGCTCGCGTCGGGACGTGCTGGCCAGTGTTGCCGGGCAATGGTATGTGCGCTTGCAGAGCCCACAGGTAACTGCGTGCGAGCGCATCGACTTTCGCCGCTGGCTGGATGCGGACACGGCGAACTTGCAGGCGTTTCACGACACCGAACTGCGCTGGCGCAGCCTGCTGGCGCCCGCACGGCACCTGGGCCACGACGGCTGGTACCGACAAGGCCGGGCGGCGCTGTCGCTGGGCGGCTGCTCGGTTGCGGTCGGGCTTGGTGTGGCGGCGTTGCTGCTGTTCGGCTTCTGGGCCTGATAAGCAGAAATCCCGTTCGGATTTGCACGCGTGGCTTACGCGAATATTAGGATAGGTCGCGGCTGCTCCGCCGTGGTAGTGCTGTCTTGAAGATGTACAAGCCAATCGGCCGCCGAATCCTCCTATAAAATTGCAGGTTTTTTACCCGATGTCATTCAAGCCGCGACCTCGGCATTTGGATAAAGGAACGCGGGTTAAACGCAGCCCGATAGCTGTCAGCCGTTGTCCGCACTTTCTCAGAAACTCAGCCTGAGCATGTCAGCCAAGCGCCGATCGCCGCCATCGCACGAGCGGCAGCACGCTTTCAGCACTTGCTCCAGGCAACGCACCAGGCACTGCGCAGCCGGGTCCAGCGCCTGGTCGCGCAGGTGGATCACGCTGATGTCACCCGGCTCCAGCGGCTGGTCAAGGCTCAGTGCCCGTGCCCTGCCGCGCAACGGCTCGCACAGCAGCATCGGCTCGGGCGAGTACCCCAACAGGCCGCCGTCTACGATCAGGCTGCTGAGCATCGCGCTGGACTGCGCACAGACGATGCGCCCCGGTTCGATACTCAAACCGTGGCGGCCAAACAGTTGATGTATCAGCGCATGCTGGCCCGCCTGGGTGAAGTTCATCACCCAGTCCTGCTCCAGCAACTGTTCAAGCGAGTGGGCTGCCTGCAAGGGATGGTCGATGCGCGCCACCACCCGCATGGGATAGTGGGCCAATACCCGATGGCTGAACTCCTGCCCCGGCAGGCCACTCGCCGGGCCAAGGGCGAACTGCATCTGACCAATGCGCAACAGTGCCAGGCTGACGGCCTGCAAACCTTCGTACAGTTCCAGCTGGACCGCCGGCATTTGCTGGCGAAACGCTTGCAGGGCCGCACCCAGCAGCGTCTGCCCGAACCAAGGGGTAATCCCCACACAAAGACGGCTTGGCGCCTCCCCGCGCAGGCTGGCCAAGTCACGCTGGGCCTTTTCCAGCTGGCTGGCGATCTGCCGCGCGTGCGGCAGCAGGGTCAGCCCAGCCGGGGTCAGGCGCGCGCCGCCGGCATGCCGGGCCAGCAAGGCCAAGCCTTGCTCCTCTTCCAGTTCACGCAGGGCGCGGGTGATAGCGGCCTGGGACAGATCCAGGGCCCGGGCGGCCGAACGGATGCCACCGTGGTCGGCCACGGCGAGCAAGGCCTGTAGCTGATGCAGCTTCACGAAAAGTCTCCTGCCTGAACACCAAGGGTCGTCATGACAACATTTTTGCGGCTTATGCACCGTCAACACCGGCGCTAGGGTAGAGCACGAGGCCAAGGCCGCCAACGGGCAGCGCAGTGTCGCCTCGCAGACCAGGAAAGAACAATATGCCTATACCCTGCATCGCCCCCGGCATCGCCGCCATCACCCCGGCCATGGTCGAACTGCGCCGGGCTATCCACCGCCAGCCCGAACTGGGCTTCGAAGAATTCGCCACCAGCGCCCGCGTAGCCAGTCACCTGCGCGAATGGGGTTACGAGGTTGATCAAGGCATGGCCGGCACCGCCGTGATTGCCACCCTGCGCAATGGCCAGGGCCCCACGCTCGGCCTGCGCGCGGAGCTGGACGCCTTGCCAATCACAGAACAGAGCGGGCAGCCGTGGGCCAGCAAGGTGCCCGGCAAGATGCATGCGTGCGGCCATGACGGGCATACCGCAATGCTGCTGGCCGCTGCGTGCGAACTGGCCCGGGAGCGCCATTGGCGAGGCACATTGCACCTGTTCTTCCAGCCCGCCGAGGAAGGCCATGGAGGCTCCGGCGCCAAGCGCATGCTGGATGAAGGCGTGTTCGCGCGCTTTCCCTGCGACGCCATCTACGCCCTGCACAACTCGCCCGGCATGCCCGTTGGCCAGTTCGGCGTGCTCGCCGGGCCGCGCATGGCTTCCACCGACAGCGTCACCATCGTTCTCCACGGCAACGGCGGCCACGGCGCGATGCCGGACCGGGCGATCGACCCGATCGTGGTAGGCGCTTCGCTGGTGCTGGCACTGCAGACCATCGTCTCGCGCAACGTACCCCCCAGCGCAACCGCGATCATCACCGTGGGTGCCTTTATTGCAGGCGATGCTGCCAATGTCATACCCGGCCAGGCCGAGCTGCGCCTGAGCGTGCGCGCACTCGATGCCAGCGTCCGCCAGTTGCTGCGCCAGCGCATCCAGGCCTTGGCCGAGCACCATGCGCAGAGCTACGGCGCCAGCGCCGAGGTGAGCTTCGGCGAAGGCTACCCCGTACTGGTCAACACCACGCAGGCCAGCCAGCTGGCCGAACAGGTGATACGTGACTGGCTGGGCGAGGAAGGCCTGGCAGCGGGCCAGAAACCGATCTGCGCCAGTGACGACTTTGCCTTCTGGCTGGAGCAAGCGCCGGGTTGCTACTTGTTGATCGGCAATGGCGAAGGCAGCGGCAGCTGTGAAGTACACAACCCTGGCTACGACTTCAACGACCTGGCACTGCCCCTGGGCGCGACCTTCTGGGTGCGACTGGCGCAGCGCTTCCTGGCCTGACCGCCACCGCAAGAGAGCAACAACGATGACAACAAAAACAACAGACTTCGCCATCGAAACCACCGCCCCACAACCCGGCAAGCGCCGGGCGATCGCCGCGATCTGCGTGGGCAATGCCCTGGAGTTCTACGACTTCCTGGTCTACAGCCTGCTGGCGACGCTCATGGCCAGGCTGTTCTTCCCGTTCAGTGACCACCCGCTGATCCCTTTGATGCTGTCGCTGGCGGTGTTCGGCACCGGCTTTGTCATGCGCCCGCTGGGTGGCCTGGTGATCGGCCTGTATGCCGACCGCGTCGGGCGCAAGGCAGCCATGCGCCTGACCCTGTGGCTGATGGCGATCGGCTCGCTGATGTTTACGCTCGCACCGACCTATGCCCAGGCAGGCTTGATCGGCCCGGCGGTGGTCATTGCCGCAAGGCTGCTGCAAGGCTTTGCAGTCGGCGGGCAGATCGGCACCTCGACCACCATGCTGATGGAATACGCCGACAAGCACTCGCGGGGCTACTACTGCAGCTGGCAGACTTTCAGCCAGAGCCTGGGGATCTGCCTGGGTGCATTGATGGTCACCCTGCTGAGCAGCGTGCTCAGCCCGGCAGCCATGGACAGCTGGGGCTGGCGAGTGATATTCGCCATGGGCATCCTGGCCATCCCGGTCAGCGAGTACATCCGCCATCGCCTCGAAGAAACACTTGCCCACCGCCAGACTACGCGAAGCCACGCCTCGGTCTCGCAAGGCAAGCAGCTGGCCATGCTGATGCAGCACCCACGGCAGATGCTGGCAGGTGTGTTGCTGGTGATCGGCGCGACCGTGCCGATCTACACCATTCAGTTCTATCTGGCCAACCATGCCATTGGAGTGCTGGGCATGCCGCTGTCAAGTGGAACCTGGGCGGCCATCGTCGCCTGCCTGCCGCCGCTGCTGCTATCGGCCCATGCCGGGCGCTTGAGTGACCGTATTGGTCGGCGCAAAGCGATCTTCTGGCCATTGCCGGTGCTACTGGTGGCGATCTATCCGGCCTTCCTGATGCTCAACCAACACCCCAGCCTGGCGGTGTTGCTAACAGTCGTGTGTCTGTTGAGCATCCCGCTGACCTACACCATCGTGCCCAACCTGGCGATCCTGCCGGAGCTGTTCCCCACCCGTATCCGCGCCAGCGGCATGTCACTGGCGTACTGCATCGGCGTGGCCTTGTTCGGCGGCTTCGCCCAGCTGTTCGCCGCCGGGCTGGTCAGCCTTACAGGCAACCTGAATGCACCCGCCTTCTACATCATCGCGGCCATCCTGCTGTCGCTGGTCGGCCTGAAGCTGGCACCGGAAACCGCTGGTAAAGAGCTCGACTGATTACCCGGCTCACGGACGAGCCCTCCCCTTTTTCGGTGCTCGCGGGTTTTCTGCTCGCAGGGCACCACCGCGCCCAGAACAAAAACAACAGGTGAACATTCATGCTCCATCGCCATGCCACACTGCTGTGCACCGCCCTGCTGGCCACCGATGCCATGGCTGACAGCCAGGGCGTGATCGAGGGCAGCCAGCTGGAGCTGCGCAACCGCAACTTCTATTTCAACCGCGACTTGCGCAACCACGCCAGCAACGGCCAGGGCAACAACGCTGCGCGCCCCGCCCAAGCTCGCAAGGGCTACCGCGAGGAATGGGCACACGGGGTGATGCTCGGCCTCACCTCAGGCTTCACCCAAGGCATCTTCGGCCTGGGAGTCGATGCCCACACCCAACTCGGCCTGAAGCTCGACAGCGGCCCTGGACGTACGGGTACCCTGCTGTTGCCGGTCAGCCATGACCGTCAGCGCAACGCCGAGGTGGCGGACCACTACACCCACACTGGCGCCGCGCTGAAAGCCCGGGCGCTTGGCAGTGAACTGAAGTGGGGCGAGATGCGTACCTCGACCCCGGTGTTCACTACCGCCGACAGCCGTCTGCTGCCGGAAATGGCCAGCGGTTTCTATCTGCGCAATGCTGCGGTGCCCGACCTGCTGTTAGAAGCGGGCCACTTCACCGCCTATCGTGATTTCACCTCGAGTAACGCCGACGACAGCCTGCGCACCCGCTACTCCGACGTCGAAGTGCGCAGCCTGGATTTTGCCGGTGCAACCTACCAGGTCAACGACACGCTGGGCGTCAAGCTGTTCCACGCCCGCGCCAAGGACAACTGGCTGCAGAACTACCTCAACATCAACCAGGATGTGGCGTTTTCAACAGGAAGTGGACTCAACCTCGACCTGCAGCTGTACCGCACTGACGACACCGGGCGCGCCCTGTCCGGGGCGGTAGCCAACACCAGCTGGAGCCTGGCAGGCGCCTGGCGTCAGGGTGCCCACCGCATCACCCTGGCCTACCAGCAGATCGACGGCGACACCCCTTTCGACTATGTCGGCGGCCTGTCAATCGACCTGGCCAACTCGGTGCAGATTTCCGACTTCAATGCCCCTGGAATGAAGTCCCGCCAGGTACGCTACGACCTCGATCTGGCGGGCTACGGCATCCCTGGCCTGAACTTCATGACCCGCTACATTACTGGCAGCGAGGCCAACGACCAGCACTGGCGTGCGGGCCAGCACTATGCCGGTGGTGCGCTGTCCAGCTATGGGGCGTATGACGGTGCCAAATGGCACGAGCTGAACCTCGAACTGCGCTACGTGGTGCAGCAAGGTCCGATCCGTGACCTTTCCATACGCACGCGCATGGCCAACTACCGTGGCAACCAGCAAGCGCAAGTCGATCTGCCGGATATCAACGAAGTGCGCGTGATCGTCGAATACCCGTTGAAATTCTGACGCGGGCTTATCAGCTTCAGTACGCCGCCTTCAGGCGAAACTGCCGCCAGTACTCGGCTGGCGGCAGGTGCAGGTACTCCTTGAACAGCCCGGACAACTCGCGCTCGGACGCGCCCACCGCCTTGGCGATATCACCCACACTGCCGGTTTCATACAGACGCTGGCGCCTCAACCCGACAGCATTCACCAGGCGGCGGTCGGCGCATTGCAGCCTCAGGTCCTCATCGTCGCCGAGCGCCTGCATGTGATCGAAACCGCGGTCTGCCATGAGGTAGTGCAGGGACAAAGCCCGACAGCGACATCAAGGTTGAACCCGGGGTCGGCGCCGCGGACCCAGGGCCGCAACGTGCGCCCCGGTACCCATGTCGACCTGGTTGGCAGCGTCAGTGACGAGCCATCGCTGCTAACGACTATTGCGCAGGTCCCCCTAGAAACCAGCGGTAATACGGGTTGTCGCCATCACTGCGGGCCAGCTCCCTGGCTTCGCGCGCCCAGGCTTCGCGGTTGCCGTTGTAGGCATGCAGGCTCAAGCTGTAGAACCGTTGCAACGTGCGCCATTGGTCACCCACCGCCGCTACGAAGGCCGGGCTGGCATCGAGCAACGGCGGGGCCTGGCGCAACGCCAGCAATGCCGGCAGCACGCGGGTGATTTCGCGCGGGCGCACCCACGCCGAGTACTCGATGCGCGGTTGGTCATCGGTGACCGCTGGCGCCGCACCCGCATAAAGCTCCAGTCCTGTCCTGTCGGTGATCCAGGTGGCCAGCAGGGCCTGTGGCGAAGCGATGCCCACCTCGGCCAGGGCCGCTGCCACCCCAGGCAGGGCAAAGCGCTCGGCAATGCGCGGCACGTTCAACGGCATTGGCTGCAGCGAGCCGACCAGCAGCATCTCGTGGAACTCGGTGGTCCACAGCGATGCATGCGGGAATACGTCGATGAAGCTGCGCACCAGCGACTGGCTGTCCTCATCGTTCTGGGTCGGCAACGGCAACCACTGCGCCACCAGCCCGCCGGGCTCCAGGCGGGCTGCCGCCAAGCGGTAGAAGTCGCGGGAGTACAGGTTGACCACCCCTGCTGCCGACGGCGGTGGCGGCTCCAGCGTTACCAGGTCGTAGCGCTCGGTGCTGCGCAGCAACTCGCGACGGCCATCGCGCAGGCGCACGTCCAGGCGCGGGTCCTCGAGCGCAGCGAAATTGCCCTTGAACAGCGGCGCTGCCTGCAGCACTTCGGGCAGCAGTTCGGCCACCACCGGCCGCTCCAGCCCTGGGTAACGGAGCATGGCGCCAACGGTGATGCCAGTGCCGAAACCGATGACCAGCGCCGAGCGCGGTTGCCGGGTATGGATCAACAGCGGCAACAACGCCTGCAAGCGCATGTAGCGCAGCGACGGCATGGCATCGCCGGTATTCGACACGCCCTGGATATACAGCCGGTTGAAGCTGCGGCCTGGCTGGCCCTGGTTGACCACGGCCACCGTCGCGCCTTTGCCTTCGCGGTAGTAGGTGAGCTGGCCATTGCGCGCGCCCGGCAGCAATTCGGCCAGCCGTGACGGCGGCGCAAGCAGGCCGGTGAGCACGGTTACCACGGCCACACCCAGCACGGCCACCGCGTTGCGCCGGCGCACCGCATTCCCCCGCCATACGGCAAGCAGGCCGATCACTGCCGCAATGGCCGCGAGCACGGCAAGGGTGCGCACCAGGCCGACCCCGGGCACCAGCACGAAACCGGTCAGCATTACCCCAGCGATGCCACCCAGGGTATTGAGCGCAAGCACCTGGCCGACATCACGGCCCAGGTGGGCATGGTCTACTGCCAGGCGCATGGCCAGCGGGAAGGCCGCGCCCAATAGCGTGGTCGGCAGCAACACCACGCACACGGCAGCGACGGCGAAACGTGCGCACATGCCGGCCAAGGCATTGCCGGTGACCTGCAGCACCAGCAACTCCACCTGGCTTTGCGCGCTGACCAGCCAGCGCCCAAGACCCGCCACCTGCAGCAGCGCGAGCAGGCCGGCACAGGCGATCAGCAGGCCGAACATGCCCCAAGGGTCACGCAGGCGGTCGGCACGCCGAGCGTACAGCGCACTGCCCGCCACCAAACCGCACAGGTAGGTTGCCAGCACCAGCGCAAAGGCATAGGTGCGGGTGCTCATGAACGGTACGATCGACTGGCTCCAGACCACCTCGTAGCCCAGCGCGACACCGCCCGCCAGGCAATACAGGGCCACCGCCAGCCGTGCCTGCGGGCTGCGCACTGCAGCGCCTGGCAGGGGGCGGGCGAGCGCTGGCTGCCCGGCGCAGCGCACCGCCAACGCGCCAAGCGCCGCCATCAGGTTGAGCGCGGCGGCAGCCATGGCGCTACCGGTCACGCCCAAGGCAGGCAACAGCACGAACGCCGCCAGCAGCGTGCCGCAGATGCCGCCTGCCGTGTTGGCGGCATACAGACGCCCACTGGCGTGTGCCAACTGACCCTCGGCGGGCTTGAGTGCGCGCACCAGTACCGGCAATGTCGCGCCCATGAGCGTTGCCGGCAGCCCGACCAGTACGAAGGGCAGGCACCAGGCCAATACCCCGACCTGGTCCTCCAAGCGGGCAAACAACCCGGCGGAACCGGCCATGGCCAGGGTGGTGGCGACACCCAGCAGTGCCACCAGCAATTCCAGCACTGCGTACAGCCTGATCGGCCGCCGCAGGCGATCGGCCAGGCGGCCAAACACCAGCCCGCCCAGCGCCAAGCCGGCAAAGAATGCGCTGATGCCAGTGGTAACGGCATGCACTTCCACGCCCACCACCAGCGACAGTTGCTTGATCCACAACACCTGGTAAACCAGCGCCGCACCGCCTGAAAGGAATAACAGGCCGGCCGGGATCGCCAGGGCCAGCGGCGCCCGCACAGGTGCGCCGCCATCGATACGCGCAGTAGCGGCCAGCGCCGAAGCTTTTACCGATGAAGTCATTGAGGGACCTTGGCAGGTAAACACCTGCCGTTGCGAAAACAAGGCGCCCGCTGGGTAGCGGGCGCCGGTCAGGCAATCACTGCGACTGCGACTTCATCTTCTCTTCGATCTTCTTGTCCACATCGGACTGGATCTGGTCGATGCTGAAGCTGGCAGGCCGTTGGCTCGGTGGGTAGTCCACGAAGGTCTGCAGGAATTTGGCGGCCTTCTGGGTAACCTGGAAGAACAGGTAGTCGTTTTTGGTCAGCCAATCGTAGTACTGGTCCGACACGATATCGGCGCGCTCGAAGGGGTCCATGCGCAGGTTGAACAGTTTGGGGGCGCGCAGGCAGGTGAATGGCTCGCTCCACACCGCAAATCCACCCGGCGCACGCTGCTCGCAATACACCACCTTCCAGTCGTTGTAGCGCATGGCCACCAGCTCACCGTCATCGTTGAAGTAATAGAACTCGTTGCGCGCGCTCTTGTCGGCCTTGCCTGTCAGGTAGTCCAGCTGGTTGTAGCCATCCAGGTGCACCTTGAAGTTCTTGCCTCCCACATCAGCGCCTTTGAGCAAGCGGTCCTTGATGTCGGGATCACCGGCAACCGCCAGCAGCGTCGGGAACCAGTCGAGCCCGGAGAACATTTGCGTGCTCACCGAGTCGGCCTTGATCTTGCCTGGCCAGCGCACCATCGCCGGGACCCGGTAGGCGCCCTCCCAGTTCGAGTTCTTCTCGTTACGGAAGGGCGTGGTCGCTGCGTCTGGCCAGGACCACTGGTTCGGCCCGTTATCGGTGGTGTAGACGACGATGGTATTGTCGGTGATCTTCAGGTCATCAAGGGCCTTGAGCAGCTTGCCGACGTCGCCGTCATGCTCGAGCATGCCGTCGGCATACTCGTTGCCGACCATACCGCTTTGCCCCTTCATTGCCTCGCGAACATGGGTAAACGCATGCATGCGCGTGGTGTTCATCCAGACGAAGAACGGCTTGTCGGCCTTGGCCTGCTTCTCGATGAAGTTGATCGCCGCCTGGGTGGTTTCGTCGTCGATGGTTTCCATGCGCTTGCTGTTCAGCGCGCCGGTGTCTTCGATCTTGCCGTCGGCGCTGGACTTGATCACCCCGCGCGGGGTGGTCGCCTTGGTGAACTCGGTGTCGTCCTTGGGCCAATACGGCCGCTCCGGTTCTTCCTCGGCATTAAGGTGGTAGAGGTTGCCGAAAAACTCGTCGAAACCGTGATTGGTGGGCAGAAATTCATCGCGGTCGCCCAAGTGGTTCTTGCCGAACTGGCCGGTGGCGTAACCTTGGGCCTTGAGGGCTTGGGCAATAGTCACATCCCGCGCCTGCAGGCCCACCGGCACGCCGGGCATGCCGACCTTGGACAGGCCGGTACGCTTGGCCACCTGCCCGGTGATGAAGGTGGAACGCCCTGCCGTACAGCTGTTTTCAGCGTAATAATCGGTGAACATCATGCCTTCCTTGGCGATGCGGTCGATATTCGGCGTCTGATAGCCGACCACGCCCTTGGCATAGGCACTGATGTTGGTTTGCCCGACGTCGTCGCCGAAGATCACCAATATGTTCGGTTTTTCCGCCGCTGCGGCCATGCCCGCCCCTAAAGCCGCCGATGTGGCGAGGGCGATGGCCGATAACCATGCGCTTCTGGACTTCATGAGTACGCTCTCCGTTAACGTTACTTGCGAACGTCCACGACTACGTGCACTTACCGAATGCTGACTGATTGTTGTGCGCCTGCGGTACCTGAGGGTGAAGCCGTCTCGAACGGGTAGACGCGGCGCCACTCCTTAGCCATGTCGACGACCGTCCAGCCGTTTGCCAGCGCCGCGTCGAGCGCCTTGTCCAGCCGCCCGATGCTGCTCTGCCGATCATATGCCCACTCCCGGCCGGCATCGGTGTGGTGCACCAGGCCGGCGAAGCGCCTGCCCGGTCCTGCGGTTGTCCACTGCAACATCTGCAGGTCACCGTCGGAATTGCCGAACGCCAGGATCGGCCTGCGGCCGATCACCGCATCGATACTGACCGGCTTGCCTGGGCCATCATCGTTGTGGGTCACCTTGGGCAGGCGCTGTATCGTCAACTGGCTATCGGCATCGCGAAACTCGGCCGCCAGGGTGGTGCCGATGACCTGCTCGGGGGGAATGCCATAGACCTTCTCGGCGAACGCCCGCATGAAGGCCACTTCACCGCCGGAGACGATGTAGGTACGAAAGCCCCGACTGCGCAGGTAGGCCAGCAGCTCCAGCATGGGCTGAAAGACCATTTCGGTGTAAAGCCTGCCCGTGGCGGGGTGCCTGGCGCTGCCCAGCCAGCTGCGGCTGCGGGCAATGAAGGCCTCGGTGCTCATCTGCGCATGGGTGGCGGCGACGATCTTCAGCACCCCGTCCATGCCTTGCGCGGCCAACGCCTTGTGATCGTTTTCCAGCACCGCCTTGAACGGCTGCTCGGTTCGCCATTGCGGGTGCTGCGGCGCCAGGCGCTTGACCTCATCCATGGCGAACAGCACCTCGAAGTACAACGGCTGTTCGCTCCAGAGGGTGCCGTCGTTGTCGAATACGGCGATGCGCTCAGCGGTTGGCACATAGTCCTTGCCACCCTGCTCGGTCACCGCCTCGACAAATGCTTCGATGGCCTGGCGCGAGGGCCCATCACGCCAGGACGGCAGCGGATCGTCATCGGCCTGCGCCAGCATCGGCACGATCAGCAGCAGGCAAAACACCGCCTGTACCCAGCCGTAGTGAGCATGTGACGTGCGCATGGAACCTCCTTGCCGTGTGGCGCAAGCCTGCTTGCACCAACCTATGGGTTCAACGGTTTCAACCCATGGCGCCGGGGCTTTATCATGTGGTGCTGCTGAATGTGCATGCGGGTCTGCCGGGGTAGCAACTGCTCAATGTCAACCGTAGGCGAAGCGCGGGTCGCACTGCCGTAACGCGTGCTGAAAAAGGCTAGCAAACGATTTTCGGATGCGCTTGAAAAATGTTCCGCCAGGCAGCTTAGCGTCGTTGCACCAGTTGCGCGTCGAACCCACAGATAAAGGGCATCGAGCCGTGGCGGTTGCTGGCTGCATTGTTGACGCGCCTGTCGCCAGGCGTACTCCGCTGACGCCAGCCAACGTCGTTTACGCTGCGCACGCCAGGCGCGCAGATACTGCAGGACGGTGCCACCCTTGGCCCGCAGCGCCCATCCTGCAACCGCCAACAGCAGCCCGACCGCAGCAAGGCCAAGCGAGTGCCCGGCAATGCTCACCCGCCCGCGCTGGCCGAGCTCGCGCAGATCGTCGCTGATCGAAAACGGCGCCTTGTAGCCACCCTGGGTGGCCTCGAAATCGACAGCCGGCACACTGAGGGTGTGCAGCTCGGCGCTGGTGGCATCGCGCCAATGCAGCTTGACGGCAGGCAGACGGTAATGCCCGGGGGCGCTGACCACGTAGCTTACGGTGTCTTCGCGGACCCCGCCGGTGGTCCCCCCGCGGCCATCGGTCAGTGGCTTGACGCTGGCGGGCGCAACATAGCGCTTGAGCCCATCGACCTGGGCCATCGGTGTGGCAGGCATCAGCATCGCCTCGCTGCCCTGGGCGACAACACGCAGCGTGCGGGTGATGCTGTCGCCCTGGCGTAGCGGGTCGTGCGAAGGCGAAATCTTTTGGGTAAAGGTGACGCCGGTGGCCACCAGCAGCGGGTCGGCCTGTGCGCCGGCAGCGGCGGCCGTCGGCGCACCTTTGACGACGAATTCCAGGGGCTGGCTGCTGAGCGTAACCGGTGCACTGGCCTGCCCGGGGTGGACCGTGAATGCCAGCGCCGGCACCTGGAACCGCCCGCTGGCTTGCGGGGTGATCCGGTAGGTGAAACGCAGGCCGAAGAAAGGTTTGCCCGCTATCTGTTGGTTCAGGTGCTCCGCCTCGCCCGACGGAGGGCTCACCACCGCGCCGGGTAGCGACAGCGTGGCCAGCTGCGGGGCATCGGTGAACCAGGTGTCGACCAGCAAGTCCACCTGCAACTCAAGGGTGGCACCGCTGATCACTTGGGCGCCTGGCAGCAGGCGCTGCTCGAGACGCACCTCAGGCTCAGCGGCCAGCAGCCAGGCAGGTAACAGCAGCAACAGCAGCAACAGCAGGCAACAGCGGCTCATGGTTGCTGCTCCTGCGGCGTTTGACGCGCCGCCTGCTGGATCTGGAACTTGCGCTTGAGAAACTGCCCCGGCGAGGTTGCCAGGTTATCCAGCCAGCGCTGATCGGACGCGGCCTTGGCCACTTCCTGGCGTTTGCTGCCGGCGCTTGGAGTCTGGTCCTCGACGACCTTGTCAGGCTTCTCGTCGGGTGGGCTCTGCGCCTGCTGGTCCTGGTAATCCGCCAGCAAGGCCTGGGCCAGCGCCAGGTTGGCCTTGGCCTCGGCGAAGTCGGGCCGGGCCCGCAGTGCCTGGCGGTAGGCGGCGATTGCCTCGGGGAACTTGAACAGACGCACCAGGCTGTTGCCCCGGTAGAAATGCGCAGGTGCGGTATCGACCACCGCCAGTGAAGCGACAGCGGCGGTGAAATCGGCTGCTTCATAGGCGGACACACCCTTCCAGTACGGGTCGTGGAAACGCTCGGCGGCCTGGCCGTAATGGGCGTGTTCGAACGCCCAGCGCCCTTGCTGGTTGGCGGTGAAGAATGCATCGAGCAATGCGCCTGCCTGCGCCGGGTTCGGTGCGCCGCCCAGCAGCACAGCCGCGGCCACAACGCCCAACCAGTTCACCCGCCACCCCCGGCGCACACACAGCAGCGCGACCAGCAGCAATGGCCAGCACAACCAGTAACCGGCGTCCTTCCAGTGCACCGGTTGCCCATCCCCGCTCACGGCCTGGAAATGGCGCTGGGCGTGCAGCTCGATCCAGTCCAGGTCGTCGTCATCCAGGGTCAGGCTGCCCAAAGGTGCATGCGTGGCATCGGCCAGCCCCTTGAGGCCCTGCTCGTCGAACGTGGCCTTGACGGTGGTGCCGTCGGCAGTGCGCGTGACGCTTGCATCGCCACTGCCCACAGCCAGCACCAGCACTTGCAAGTCGCTGCCGTGCAGCCGTTTGCCCAGCGCGTCGAACTGGCTGGCATCGGCACCGTCGGTGATCAGCAGCAAGGTCCCGGCGCTGTTTTCGGCCTTGAGCAGGGCCAAGGCAAGTTCGACAACGCCCAAGGCGTCCTTGCCGGGCTGGGGCAGCAGGTCGGTACTCAGCGCGTCGATGAAGGTGGCGAGCAATGCCGGGTCGTCGGTGGCGGGCAGCACCAGATGGGCACTGCCGGCATAGGCGATCAGCGCCGTGCGCGCGCCGCCCCGGCGCTGGACCAGGTCGTGCAGCATATGCCGCGCCGCTGCCAGGCGGCTGGGGGGCACATCGGCGGCGTCCATCGACGCCGACAAGTCGACGGCGAGGATCAGCGGCGCACGGTTGTCGAGAAACGCCGGGGTGTCTTGCTGCCAGGTCGGCCCAGCTGCGGCCAGCGCACCGATGACCAGCGTGGCCGCCAACAGATGCACCGGGCGCAGACGCTGATCGGCGTCGGGGCGCAGCAGCAGGTGCTCGACCAGATGCGGCGCAATGAACCCCTTCAGCTGGCGTTTGAGGTCGTGGCGACGCCGCCACAGCCACGGTGCCGCTAGCCCCGGCACGATCACCAGCAACCACAGCGGGCGCAGGAAATGGAAGGCGCTGAGGTCGATGTCCATCGTCAGCCCTCTTTCGCCGGCGCTGCCGAGGTCGACAACTGTCGGCTCGCCACCAGCAACGCCAGCACGTGCGCCGCCAGCAACAGGCACAGGCCTGCCCCCAACGGCCAGATGAACAAGTCGCGTTTGGGCTGATGGCTGAGGGTGGTGACCTTGTGCGGGGTGATCTGGTCCAGGGTTTCGTACACAACCTGCAGTGCCTGGCTGTCGTCGGCGCGGAAAAACCTGCCGCCGGTCAGCTGGGCGATCTGCCGCAATGCTTCAAGGTCGACCTTCTGCTCGCCGGTTGCCGCAGGGTCGCCAATGCCGATGGTGTGCACCACAATGCCATGCTCATGCGCCAGGCGCGCCGCATGCTCGGGGGTGATGGCGCTGCCGGTGTCGTTGCCATCGGTGAGCAGGATCAAGACCTTGTCCTGCTCCTTGGCCTTCTGCAGCATCTTGATGGTCAGCCCCAGGGCATCGCCCAGCGCCGTGTTCGGCCCGGCCATACCGATGCCGACTTCGTCCAGCAACATCAGCAGGCTGGCATGATCCAGGGTCAGCGGGGCCTGCGGGTAGGCACCGGTGCCGAACACGATCAGGCCGATACGGTCATCCTTGCGCCGGGCGATGAAGTCGCGCACCACCGCCTTTACCGCCGTCAGGCGATCGCTGCGCTGGCCGTCGGGGCCGGTATAGTCGGTGGCCTGCATCGACTGCGAGATATCGATGGCCAGCATGAGGTCGCGGGTCGGCTGCTGGTGCTGGAGGGGTTTCTCGACCAGCACCGGCCGCGCGCATGCCGCTACCAACAGCGTCCAGACCACAACGTTGAGCAGCAGTTGCCAGCGTGCGCCGCTGCCCTCGCGCTTGCCGGCCGGCATGCCGACCGCACGGCTCATGGCCGCAAAAAATGGCACCCGCAATGCGCTGCGCGCCTCGTGATACGGGCTCAGGCGCCGGTAGCCCAGCCACGCCAACGGCAGCAGCAGGAACACCCAAGGGTAGTCAAACTGCCACATGATCGCGGATCCAGTGCCGGCAGGTGGCCAGCAACGCCTGCACCTCTGCACCCTGCAGCGCCAGCAGCTGGGCGTCGGGTGCGTAGGCCAGCAGTTGCAGTTGGGCGGCGAACTGCGCCGGCAACGGCTGCGCAGTCTGTTTTTGCAGAAACGCCTGCCAATGCGGCCCGCCAAGGGCGCCGACGGCGGGCGCCGAGGGCATCGACAACGCCACACGCTTGATCAGCTCGGGCAGTTCGCGCAGTGCCGTCCGCTGCTGCCCGGCCTGCTGCTCCAGCCAGGCGAGCCGGGCCAATGCCTCGCGGCGGTAGCGATCACGCTGCCAGCGCCGCCAGCGCAGTACCGCCCACACCAGCACGGCCAGCACCAGCAGCCCCAGCAATACGCCCCAGCCCCAGGTCTGCGGCGCATAGCTGAATGGCGGGGTGCCAGGCGCCAGCCCCTGCAACTGGTCGATGGCGGGAACCTTGGCGCTGCTCATCGGGCAACCTCACTCAGGCGCCCCAGCTCGCGACGCAATTGCTCAAGGCTGTCATCACCGCTGCTGATCAACATCAGCGGTACCTGGCTGCGGCGCAGCAAGTCGGCCACGTCGCGCAGGCGGCCGCTGAGGAAATCGGACAACGGCCGGTGAACCTGCCGGCGCCCCACCTCCAGCTCGGCCTGCGCCGAACCCTGGGTGATGGTCAACCGGCCGTGGTCCGGCAGTTGCAGGGCAATCGGGTCGTACACCTGCAGGGCGATGACATCGTTGTGGCTGCGCAGCTGGCGCAGCAGGCCCAGGGTCTGCTCGCTGACACCGGCAAAGTCGCTGATCAGGCAAATCAGGTGATCGTGCCCTGCACTGGCAATACAATTGCGCAGGACCTGATCGAGCAGCCGGTCATGCTCCTGGTCCGCACCCGCCACCGACAGCGCATGGTTGGCACGCACCAGCGCGGTAAAAAAAAGCTGAACCCGGCTGCGGCTGCGCAGTGGCGCAATGTGCTCGACCCGCTCGGCGCCGATCACCAGCCCGCCAACCCGATCCCCGGCATGGAAGGCGATCCACGCACACAGCGCCGCCAAGTGCGCCGCAGTCACCGACTTGAAGTCGCGCTGCGAACCGAAGTACATGCTCATGCGCTGGTCCACCACCACCAGCGTTGGCCGGTCGCGCTCTTCGGTAAAACTGCGCACGAACGGCTTGCCGTGGCGCAGCGAGGCGCGCCAGTCCAGATGCCGCAGATCATCGCCTGGCTGGTAGCGGCGCAGCTCGTCGAAGCTCAGGCCCCTGCCGCGCAAGCGCGAGGCATGGTTGCCGGAAAGGATGCTCGACAGCGGCTGGCGGGCAATGAAGCTCAGGCCCCGGGCACGCGGCTCCAGGGCCATCAGCTGGGCCATGGTGGTGTAGACGTGGCCGTCGGCAGACGGCGTGGTCACTGGCATGAGCGTGCCCTCAGGCAGGTATGGCGACTTTGTCCAGCAGCCGGTCGATGACCTGGTCGGCGCCCACGCCATCGCTGATGGCGTCGTAGGTCAGCTGCAGGCGGTGGCGCAGGACCGGGTGGATGATTGCCCGCACATCGTCCGGGGTGACGAAAGCGCTGCCGCTGAGCCAGGCATGCGCACGCGATACCCGGTCCAGGCTGATGCCACCGCGTGGGCTGGCGCCGATCTTGATCCAGCGGCCCAGGTCCGGGTCATGCTCGGCGCCATGGCGGGTCGCGTTGATCAGGCCGATCAGGTAGCGGTCGATCGCTTCGCTGACGTGCACCTGGCCGATCTCCTGGCGCGCGGCAAAGATCACCTCCTGGGCAAGCTGCTGCGGCGCGGCCTGCTGCCCCTGCGCCGCCTGGTCCTCTGCCCGCACCAGGCGCAACACCTGGGTTTCATCGTCGGGGCTTGGGTAGTCCAGTTGCAGCTTCATCAGAAAGCGGTCCATCTGCGCCTCGGGCAGCGGGTAGGTGCCCTCCTGCTCGATGGGATTCTGTGTGGCCAGTACCATGAACAGGCCCGGCATCGGGTAGCTTTTGCCGGCCACGGTGATCTGGCGCTCCTCCATGGCTTCGAGCAGCGCCGCCTGGACCTTGGCCGGCGCCCGGTTGATTTCGTCGGCAAGAATGACGTTGCCGAACAGCGGCCCGGGCTGGAACTCGATGACATTGCCGCGTTCGCTCTGCTGCAGGATCTCCCCGCCGGTGATGTCGGACGGCAGCAGGTCGGGGGTGAACTGGATGCGCCGCATCTGCGCATCCAGGTGCGTGGCCAGGGCCTTGACCGTGCGCGTCTTGGCCAGCCCGGGCAGGCTCTCGAGCAGGACATGGCCGTTGGCCAGAAGCCCGAGCAGCACATGATGAATGGTGTCGGCCTGCCCCAGCACCTTCTGCCCGACTGCCGCTTGCAGCGCGATGACGTGTTCGTAAGTGTTCACGATCCCTCCTCGCCCGACCGCCATGAACCTGTAACTCTAGTTGTCCGCCCCAAGTGCGCAAACACCGTTACTCGGCTTGACGCCAGTAAGGCTCGATGGCCTGCAGCCGCGGGTCGTCCGGCGCCGCCTCGCGCATGCGCTTGACGTAAGCGAATGCCTGCTGGCGTTCGCCGGCCAGTGCGTGCAGGTAAATCAGTGAGTACAGCAGGTCGGCATCGCCCGGTGACTGCTGCAGGCCTTGGCGTAGCGCTTGCAGCGCATCGTCACGGCGGTTCATGCGCGACAGCAACAGGCCCTGGTTGTAGTGGATACGGGCGTTGCCGGGCAACGCCTCGGCCGCCTGTTGCAGCCAGCCCAGCGCCTGCCCGGCATCGCCGCGTTCGACCAGCAGCAGCGCCAGCATGTAGGCCAGGTTGCCGCGGTCGGTGACGGGCATGTTGCGCAGCGCCACGCCCTCGCGCAGCAATGCTTCGGCCTCGTCCAGGCGTTGCCCGGCACTGGCCAGGGTCACCAGGTTGACCCGCGCCGGTACGAAATACGGGTCCATGTGCAAGGCTTGGCGGTATTCGTTCATCGCCTCTTCGTCGCGGCCCTGTCGCGACAGCAGCACCGCCAGGTTCAGGCGCCCACCGGGCAGGTCGGCGTTGCCGCGCAGCCGCTGCTCATAGTCGGCCAGCAAAGAGCTGAAGGTTTCACGCTGCTGCTCAGGCAGCTGCTCGGGCGCGACGTCGGCCAGGGCCCGCACGGTCTCGTCACGCACGGCGCGGGTCGGGTCCGCCAGCAAGGGCAGCAAGGCCTGGATGCGTTGCTGTGGTTCGACACTGGTAAAGCCGGACACCGCGTAGGCCCGCACCAGCGGCTCCTTGTCCTGCAGCGCCCAGCGCAGGTTGCTGGTGGCCGAGGGGCCCAGGTCGGCCAGTTGGTCGGCAGCGGTGGCACGGACGATGGCGGGGTTGGCCTTGTCGGCGAGCAGGTAGCCCAAGCGGCTGAGGGTGGTGCCCGGGTCCTGCTGCACCGCGTGGAAGGTTTGCCCGTAGTGGTTGGGGCGCGCCGGGCTGGCGAACCACTGGTCGATGGCCTTGGCCGCCCATGCCGCGGGCTGGCCCTGGTGGCAGGCCGTGCAGGCGTCGGGGCTGGCAGTCTGCTCGGCAAGGTCCGGGCGCGGGATACGGATGCTGTGGTCGCGGCGCGGGTCGAGCACCATGTAGGTCTTGCTCGGCATGTGGCAGTTCACGCATTGGGCCCCCGGCGAGCCGACAGGGTGATGGTGGTGCGCCGGGCTGTCGTAGTCCTTGGCCTGCAGGCCGGAAAAGCGTGCAGTATCGGGCTGAGGGTTGTGGCATTGCAGGCACAGGCCATTGCCTTCGATACGCACTTTGGTGGTATGCGGGTCGTGGCAGTCGGTGCAGGTAACCCCTGCGCCATACATCTTGCTTTGGGCGAACGAGCCGAACTCGTAGACCTCGCCGTCGATCTGCCCGTCGGCGTGGTAGAGCCCCGTGCGCAGGGTTGCGGGCAGGCTCTGGTCGAGCTGCGGATGCCCCGGCAACTGGCCGCTGCCCAGGCCCTGGCGGCGGCTATGGCAATAGGCGCACTGCTCCACCACGCCCTTGCTGCCCAGTGCCTTGAAGTTCACCGCCAGGCCATTGCCGGCCTGGCCTGGGGGCTTGCCTGCCGAGTGTTCACGGGCCCAGTCCACATGCGCCTGCCCCGGCCCGTGACACGCCTGGCACCCGACGGTCTGCTCCTGCCAGGTGGTGGCGAAGCTGTCGTGCCGGTCGTCGTAGTGCTTGGCCAGACGGGTGGAGTGGCAGTCGGCGCACATGCCGTTCCAGTTCTGGTAGCGGCCGGTCCAGTGCAGGGGGTCACCCGAGGTGAAACGCTGGCCTGGGTACAGCGAAAACCAGCGCTGGCCACCCTGCGTCTGCGGGCGGCTGTCCCAGGCGATGGTCAGGGCTTGCAGACGCCCCCGGGAAAGCTCCACCAGGTACTGTTGCAACGGGTCATGGCCGAAGGTGTAGCGAACCTGGAATTCGGCCGGTTTGCCATCCTCGCCTTCAAGGGTGACGTAATAGCCCTCGCCCTTGCGGTAGAAGTGGGCCTGCACGCCGTCTGCGTCGTAACGCACATCGTCGAAGTTGCCCAGCACGTTGCCGGCAGTGGGCTCGCGCAGTGCCCAGGCGTGGTCGGAATGCTGCCAGAGGCCTGCCTGCCCGGCATGGCAGCCCTGGCAGGTGTCGGCATCGGCATAGCCTTCCCTGTCTGCGGCCAGCGCAGGTGAAGCGCCCTCCGCGGCCTGCGCGCTGAAGGTCATCAGCAACATCGACAGCAGCAACCAGGCCCTGAAAAAGCCCGAAAGGGCCGGCGCGCAACCATAGGTCATCGAGCAACTCCCTGTGCTGATCAAGTTGCGAAGAACACGATGATCGGCCCGCACACGGCGAGCAGTACGTTGGAGATCGCGTAACACACGGTGAAGCCGACCACGGGGGTGTTGCTGCCGGACATTTCGATGACTTTGTTCATCGAGGCTGCCTCGGTCTGCGCGCCCGCCAGGGCGCCGAGCAGGATCATCGGGTGCAGGCGCAATACATAGCGGCCGAAGTACAACGCGACCAGCGGCGGCGGCAGCGTCACCAGCATGCCAGAAAGCAGCAACGCCAGCCCTTGCTCGCGCATCGCCTCGAAGGCGGCGGGGCCGGCCAGCAAGCCCACCACTGCACCGAAGGCCGTCAGGCCGAACTCGGAAAATGCCCACTGCGCGGCGGCGGGCATGGCGCCGATTTCCGGATGGCGCGAGTTGTACCACCCGATCAGCAACGCCACCAGCAGCACCCCACCTCCCACACCCAGTTCGATCGGGATCATGCCGATATGGGTCGACAGCATGCCAAGCAACGCACCCAGCACCATACCCAGCGCGTGCACGGCGATATCCGATTTGTAGGTGCGCTGACGGATCCTGCCCAGTTCAGCGGCCAGCGCCTCGACGCTGGCGGTGCGCCCGGTCAGGGTGATCACGTCGCCCCGGCGCAGCACCGTGTTGGGCAACGCCGGCAGTGGCAGGCCTTGGCGGGTGATTTCATCGATAAAACAGCCCATGCGCCCGGCGCCGACCAGGCGGGTGCGGATCTGGTGCAGCGTATGGCCATGCAGCGCGGCGTTGGTAAGCACGATGTCGGCAGTGCGCGTGGGAAACGACAGCGAACGCGGGTCATCGACCTCAGGGCCTACCAGGTACGCGAGGTCGGCAACCGACTCACGCAGCGCGTAAATGCCCAGGATATCGCCTGACGCCAGTACCAAAGCGGGGTCGCGCTCCAGCACCTGCGTGCCGCGCACCACCCGCTCGACGCTCAACGCCGGAAAGTCGCGCTCGATGGCAGCGATGCTGCGGCCGACCAGCTGCCCGGCCTGCAACTGATGGGCACGCACGACGATACGGGTGTACGGGATACTCAGCACTTCGTCCTGATTGTCGATGCCCAGCTCGGCTTCCAGCTCGCGGGCTGAAGCGCGCACATCGATACGCAGCAGCTTTGGCGCGATGGTGCCGACGAACACGATCAGGCCGACAGTGCCGAACAGGTAGGTAATGGCATAGGCCACCGCCATATGGCTGTTGAGTTGCGCCTTGTCGGCGTCTGCCAGGCTCAAATGCGCAATCGCGCTGCTGGCGGTGCCCATGATTGCGGTGTCGGTCAGCGCCCCGGCCCCAAGCCCTGCGGTAAACCCGGCATCGAAACCGTAGACCACGTTCATCAGCAGGATGCTGCCGAGCGCTGTCATGCACAGCACCAGGGAAAACACCACCAGCTTCAGGGTGCCACGGTTGAGGCTGCCGAAAAATTCCGGGCCGCTTTTGAAGCCCACGGCATAGATGAACAACACGAAGAACACCGATTTCAGCTCGACCGGCACGTCCACGCCGACCTGGCCGATGGCCAGGCCCACCAGCAATGCGCCCGCCACCGAGCCCAGATGGAAGCTGCCAATGTGCAGGCGACCGAGCAGCACACCCAGGGCGATGGCGAGGAATACGGCAATTTCCGGGTTGCCGCGCAAGGCGTGGAGGATGAACTCGGTCATGGCTGCGCATCCTTGTGCTGCTCCGAGGCCGGGGCCATGTACCAGCGCTCGCGGGGTACGCGCTTTTCCTGTTCGGGGTCGCCAAGGTAATGCGGCGACATGATCTGCACCCCGTACTCGTTGAACACGTCCTGAATATTGGCGTGCAACACGGTCAGCAGTTCGGCGCGTGGCCGGGGCTCGCTGGGCACGGCCTGGGCCACCAGGCGGTACTCGGGGTAGAAATCCGACAACGCCGTCTGGAACACCTGTGCGGGTGGGGCTTCAACCACGCCGGGGGTGCGCCTGGCCGCCTCCAGCAGCATGGCCTCCACTTGCCGCCACGGCGTGTCGTAACCGATGGTGACCGTGGTATCGACGACATACCCCTGCCCTTGCACCACCCGTGAGTAATTCTTGGTCACGGAACCTGTGATCATCGAATTGGGCAGCGTCAGCACCTCGCCAAGGCCGGTGCGGATACTGGTGGTGAACATGCCCACCTCGGTCACCGTGCCCTCGTGCTCGCCAATGCGCACGAACTCGCCGGGCCGCAGCGTGCGCGTGTAGGTAAGGATCAACCCCGACGCCGCCTGGCCGACCACGCTGGAGGCACCCAGCGAAATCATCAGGCCGATCAGCACCGACAGCCCTTTGAAGGCCTCGGTGTCGGCCCCTGGCAGGTAGGGGTAGGCCATTGCGAGGGCGAACAGCCAGATCGCCAGCGCGGTGAGGCGCATGGTGGGTTGCAGCGTTTCCTGGTTGAGCCAGGAGATAGTCCCGGGCCGAGCCAGGCGTTCAAGCAGGCGCTTGCTGAAGGCGCTGAAGCCCCGCGCAAGAAAGAAGATCAGCAGTGCGATGACCATGCCGGGAATCGCCGCGATCACACCATCGAGCACATGGCGCAGCAACGCGACGAGGTACTGGTTGAGGCTTTCGCCCCACGCGCGCGTGTAGGGAAAACGCTGCAGCACGAAGGTCAGCCATTCATAGGTCAGCAGTGCCACCAGCGACCAGCGCAACAGCGCCAGCAGGCGACGCACCAGCGGGAACAGGTTGCTGGTGTCCATCAACGGCGTCTGGCCGATACGTAGCGCGCTGGTGTGCTTGCGCATGTGCTTGGGCAACCATGACAGCGCCTTGCGGTGCAGCCAACCCACCCCCTTGAGCAACAGCAGATAGAGCACGGTGGCCGCGCCACTCAGGCCTGCGGCCATCAGCAGAAAGCGCACGCTGCGTGCCTGGCCGGACTCCTCCACCACTTGCCGCAGGCGCTGCGCAGCCGCTTCGGCGGCCTGCCGGGCGCCAACGTCGGTGGCACCCAGGTCCAGAGGCGAGACGATGAACGCGCGACGATTGCCCAGCAGCACCATGTAGCTGTCCTGAATGGCGTCGACACTCACCGTGCTGGCGTCGCTCTCATCCAGAATCTCGCGAATCACCCCTTCAGCACGTTGCACCCGCACCGCTGGCGTTTCGCCAAGCAGGGTGGCCTGCAGGGTGATGATGGTGCGGTTGCCGACTTTCAGCTGCGCCGGTTCTGCGGTAATCGTGGCCACTTGCTCGACAGCCAGCCCTTGCAGCGGCAGCACGATGAAGGCAAGCAGCAGTGATGCAAACCACGCGGAAAACCGATTGCCCATGTGCAACGCGCTCCCTCTGATCACCCTGCCGCCGGTGCTGCGCCCAGCGTATCAGCAGCCTAGTACAGCACCCTTAACACGCAAACACGCTCAGGGCACTATCGCGCCCTGCGCAGGGCATGCCTGCTGGCCAGGTCGATCGCTGCGGGCGATCAGCTCTGCAAGCTTGCGCACGTTCTGCTGATGCGCCTCGACCAGGCTTTCGACGGTGTTGTCAGCGGGGGTCTGGACGATGCTGCGGCAGGTAAGCGCCTGCGCTGCTCCGGCGCGCTGCAGGCGCCAGCGCACGTCGACCAGGGCATGCTGGCCTGGCACCGAATCGAAGCGCTGCACATCCAGCCGCACGGTAGAGGCAGTACTGCCGCCAGCCGCCCCACCCAGCTGGTCCTGCAGAGCACTGCGGAACTCATCCACCAGGTTGGCGCCCCACCATTGCGTTTCCAGGATGGCCAGCCCGCTGCTGCCCTGGCGCACTACCAGCTGCGGGCGGTCCACCTGGGGCGGCATGCTGACCCGCTCCACCCGAACCTGGCTGCGCGCTCCCTGGTCCATCGGCACCGGCACCAAGGTGTGATAGCTCACCGGTGCACCACTGCAGCCGGCCAGCAGCACGCCGCTGGCAACCAACCACCCCATCCACCGCTTTGGCATAACGTGCTCCATGATCAGCCTTGTCAGGGCTGCAGGTTGTCGGCATCCACACCTTTGGGTTTGCCGCGGATCAGCGATTCCGGGTGCCGGCCAAGGTAATCGGTAAGGTCGCGGACCGAGCGCGACATGCGGTCCAGCTCGTCAAGGGTTTCACCCAGGCGCTCTCGCTGCGGCGAGTTTTCCGAGATCGCCGAATTGGCGGTGTTCACCGTTTTGCGGATGTCATCGAGGGTCCTGGTGACACCCGGCAGCGTCTGGCTGTTGAATTGTTTGAGGCTGCGCTGCAGTTCTGACAGGTTGTTATCCAGGCCGCTGGCGATGCGCTCGAGCGGCAATTCACGCAAGCGGTCGACCAGGCCCTGCAACTGCTCCTGCACCCGCTCCAGGCTGCCGGGGATGGTCGGAATGCGCAGTGGGCCTGGTGAGCTGTCGAAAGCGACCTTGGCCGCATCGGGGTAGAAGTCCAGGGCGATGTACATCTGCCCGGTGATGAGGTTGCCACTGCGCGCCTGGGCGCGCAGCCCATGCTCGACAAAGCTGCCGATCAGTTGCCGGGTAGCGGTTTCGTCATCGCTGTCGGGGTCGCGCGCCTTGAGCATCTTGGCCTGCACCGGCCCCAGGCGTTGTGGAAAGACCACCGCATCGACCATGACCGGAAACGTCTGCTTCTGCTCGTCGTAGTCCAGCTGTATGGCAGTGACTTTTCCGAACGGTACCCCCATGAACTCGACCGGCGCGCCAACCGACAAGCCGCGCAAGGCCTGCTCGAAGCGCAGGCGCAAGTGCCGTGACCGGCCGCTGGGCGGAGCCAACGCGGCCTCGCGGTCGGCAAACAGGCGAAAACGCTGCTGATCGGCAGCCAGCTCGGCTTGCTCGGCAAAGGCCGGAGTGCCAAACGCCAGGCCGCCGACCAGCAGTGCTGAAAGCGACTCGGTGTTGATCTTCACCCCGTCGGCGCCCACCTTCACATCAATGCCGCTGGCGTTCCAGAAGCGTGAGTCGTGGGTGACAAATGCGTCGTAAGGGGCGTTGACGAAGATGTCCACATCGACCCCGCGGCCATCTTCACGCAAGGCGTACGACACCACCTGCCCGACCGGGATCTTGCGGTAGTAGATGGACGAGCCGATATCCAGCGAGCCAAGGTCCCGGGCGGTCAGCACGAAGCGCTTGCCCTTTTCGCCATAGGTTATCGGCGGTGGCGTCTCCAGCCCGGTGAACCTGTTTTGCGGGCCACCCGACTGCCCGGCATCGGCGCCGATGAAACTCCCCGAGAGCAAGGTGTCGATGCCGCTGACGCCACCGGCACCGATGCGTGGGCGCACCACCCAGAAGCGCGCGCCTTCGCTGGCGAACGATTGCGCATCCTTGTTCAATTGCACTTTCACCACCACGCTGTTGCGGTCGTCGGCCAGCTCTACCGATGTCACCCCACCGATCACCACGCTGCGGTATTTGACCGGGGTTTTCTGCGCCACCAGGCCGTCACCGGTACGAAACGAAATCGAGATCACCGGGCCTTCCTGCATCCAGTTGCGCACCACCAGCGAGGCGCCGACCAGCAGCGCCAGGATCGGCACGATCCAGACCAGTGAAATGTTCCAGCGCCGGCTGCGCACTTCGGGTTGGCCAGGCACCGGCTGGCCTTGCGATTCCTGCATCGGTCAGGCCTCCTTCTCGGCTGGGGCGTGGTCCCAGATCAGCCGCGGGTCGAAACTCATTGCCGAGAGCATGGTAAGTACCACCACCAGGCCGAAGAACAGGATGCCCGCACGCGGCTCGATGGTGCCGAGTTCGCGCAGTTGCACCAGCGCCGCCACCAGCGCCACCACCAGCACATCGAGCATCGACCAGTAGCCGATCAGCTCGACGAAACGGTACAGCTTCGAGCGCTGCCGGCAGCCCTTTCGGCTACGCCGCTGTGCGCTCGACAGCAGCAGGGTCAGCGAGGCGAACTTGACCACCGGCACACCGATACTGGCGATGAAGATGATCAGCGCGATGTCCCACGCCCCCTCTTCCCAGAACTCGATCACCCCACCGACGATGGTGCTGTCGATGCCCTGGCCGAGCATTGTCGTGTGCATTACGGGCAAGGCGTTGGCTGGAATGTAGAACACCAGGGCTGCCAACAGGTACGCCCAGCCGCGGCTGATTGCATCGTGCTTGCGCGAGTGCAGGGGTGCGCCGCAGCGCGGGCACTGATGGCGATTGTGGCGCAGGTCTGCGGCAAGGCCACAGCCATGGCACAGGCACAGCTGCAGTTCGGCGGCCAGCGGCGGGTTGCTCATACCTGCTCCCAGAGATCGCGAATGTCACGCCCGGCAATCAGGATGATCAGTACGCTCAACGCGGCCAGGGCCACCAGGCCGATGCCCGGTATCACCTGCAACAGGCCGGCCAGCTTGATCACCGCAACCAGCGCCCCCAGCAGGCACACTTCAAGCATGCTCCAGGGCCGTAGGCCTTCCAGCGCGCGCATGCACATGGCGAACCCTGGCGCCCGCCGCCGGCCTACGGCAAAAGCCAGCAGCCAGATCAGCAATGCAACCTGCAGCATCGGCGCGAGGATGATCGCCAGGGCCACCACCAAAGCGATGAAGGTAATGCTGCCGTGGCTCAGGATCATCACCGAATCCCACAGCGTCGCAGCATTGCGCAGGCCCTGCATGCTGATCGACATCACCGGGTAAAGGTTGGCGAACGCCAGCAGCACGGCGCCGGTGATGCTCAGGGCCAGGCGTTGTTGCACGGTAATGCGAACAGGCCGCTGCAGGACCCCACCGCAGCGGCTGCATACCGCGCGCTGGGACGGCTGCAACTGGGTGCGCTGATAAACAGCGTCGCAGTATTCGCAGATGATGGCACCAGCCAGGGCTGTGCCGGGCGCTCTTTCGGCAACACTGGCCATGCACAAGTCCCTCCCCGTTTGTTCCGAGCAAGCGTAGACCATGCTTTACAGAACCACATAAAGCCGGTGAGGTATGCGCTTAGCGACTGGACAAGGTCCTGCATGTAAGGTTGAAGTTGCAGATCAACTAATTGCCTATGTCAAAACGTATTGGTTATTGCGAAAGTGACTAAGAACACGCTGCGCCTATCATCCGGCCGGAAAACACTGGTGTATCAATCTTTGCATGTGAAAAAAACGTTCTACGCTAGTTCGACACCCCTTCTCATTCGCAATAGGTTTGCACAGCCGGAATGCTCGGCGAATTCGATCGAGCATGCTGCGGGGCCCGTAGGCCCGGACCGGCGTAGCCACCATCTATGCGCAGGTAATTCGAGGCCGAAGGAGCCCTAACATGAAGTCCAAATTGCTACTGTCCACACTTTGCGCAGCCTCGCTCGCGCTTGGCGGATGCGCCAGCAAGTACGTCGAGTCCGATCAGTATTCCGGTTTTCTCAAGGACTACAGCATGCTGAAGGAAGACAAGTCGCCTTCTGGTGCACCGGTCATGCGCTGGATAAAGCCGGGGGTCGATGTCAACCGTTACCGCAGCGTCTATATCGAACCCAGCCAGTTTTATCCACGGCCGCAGCCCACCGAGAAGATCCCGGGAAGTACCCTGCAAGGCATCACTCGATATTACGACCAGGCATTACGCACGCAATTCTCCAAGGCATTGCCGCTGGCCAACGCCCCAGGCCCTGGCGTGCTGGTAGTACGCCCGGCGATCACCGCAGTCAGCGCGCAGACCAAGAGCCTACGGCCCTATGAAGTGATCCCGATCGCCCTGGTGGCGGCCGGTGTGAGCGCCGCTACCGGCATTCGTGACCAGGACACCAGCATCGCCACCGAGGCGGTGTTCCTCGATGGCGACAGCAACCAGGTGGTCGCCGAAGTGGTGCGTAAAGGGGCTGGCGCGCAGCTGGACGATTCCTCGCAGGTGATGCAGGCCAAAGATGCCAAGGCGGTGCTCGATGGCTGGGCGTTGGACATGGTCAAGTCGTTCCAGCAGTTGAAAGCCAAGTAAGCGTCAGCGCCCTCGGGTTCGGTCCAGCTACCGCCCTGAAGGCTCCCCGTAGCGAGCGGGCCTGCTTCGGGCCCGCCCCCGCAGAGGCTGCAGCATGCTCAACCACAGCCCCCATGCATTTTATCGCCGCTATCTGCCCGCCCTTGCCTACGGCCTTGGCCTGAGCATGAGCAATACCTGGGCTGGCGGGATCCTGATCTATGAAGCGGGGCAGGAAGGCAATGGCCTGGCGAACGCCGGTGCCGCCGCGCTGGCCAGCGACCCCAGCGTGCTGATGAGCAACCCGGCAGGCATTGCCCAGTTGCGCGGCACACAGATCAGCGCGAATGCCCAGGTGATACTCGGTGACATCCGCTTCTCTCGCGACAGCAACAATCAGTTTGCCGGCAACGAGGGCGGCAATAGCTTGCAGTACCTGCCAGGTGCCAGCCTGTTCATCAGCCACCAGCTGGATGAGCGCGCCGCCATCGGTTTTGGCATGTATGGCAACTTTGGCCTGGCACTGGACTACGACGATGACTGGACCGGGCGCTATTTCACCCAGGAGGCCGCCGTAATCGGGGTGTCGCTGCAGCCAACATTCGCCTACCAGTTTACCGATGACCTTTCCGTAGGTGTCGGCCCGCGCTTCATGTACGCCTACTACCGCACCGAAATGGCGATCAACAACAACCTGCTCGGCGTGACCGACCGGCCTGACGGGCAGCTGGAATACAAGGACACCGACTGGGGCACCGGCGTCAACGTGGGTTTGCTCTACAAGCTTGGCGAACGGACCCGGATCGGCCTGGCCTATACCAGCAAGATCGACCTCGAATTCAAGGACAGCCCGCACGTAAGCAACATCAGCAACCCGCTGCTTAGCGCCGCCCTGAACCGGCTGGATGTCGACAGCCTCGAACTGGACATGGCGGTACCGCAGACGGTGCTGCTGAGCGTTGCCCACCAGCTCGACGAGCAATGGACCTTGCTGGGCAGCCTCGGCTGGCAGGACTGGAGCGAGTTCGGGGAGATTGGCGTAGAAGTCGATACCAACGCTGCCGGCACCAGCCGCACCGTCGAGCGCCGCTACAAGGACACCTGGCACGCCTCGCTGGGTGCGCAGTACCAGGTCACCCCCAAGCTGCGCTGGAACATGGGCGTGGGCTATGACAGTTCAGCGGTGGATGACAAAGACCGCACGGTGGACAACCCGATGAACGAAACCTGGCGGCTGGCAACCGGATTCAACTATCAGGTCGAAGAAGGCCTGGATATTCACCTGGCCTATACCCTGGTGTGGTTGGGTGACATGGATGTCGAGCAGACCAAAGCACGCTCAGGTAACAGCCTATCCGGCAGCTATCGAAATGCGGCGCTGCATATTGTGGGGGGCGGTGCTACCTGGCGGTTCTGAGGGGGTCGATCGCAGCGGGAGGGGAATCCGTGCAAACCGCGCCGAACAACGATGAGCTTTTTGTGAAAGCGGGGCGTTCGGCGGCATCGAGCGCGAACTCTAAGATGCCAACATTGCCTTCTGGCGCCAAATGAATGTAGACATGACGATTTTCCACTCGCCCATCAAGGATGTCGTTGCTGTTGGCTGACGGCCTCATGACCGGTGAACGACAACACCTGAAAGTCGACATCGGCGTCTTCCAGGGCGAGGCTGAAGTGAGTTTCATCGCTAGGGTTGAACATGGGGGCTCTCCGTATCCGCAAGGTATCCTTCGGGTTGGCCGAACCAACGGCGCAATAACGAAAGGGGGGGCATCACCAGGGCCTGTTGCAGCACCCGGGCACCGGACTGGCGGGCCGCAGGGTCCAGCGCCAGGGCCTGGCGCAGTGCCGGCCATACCTTGGCCGGCAGGTTGGCAGGCCGGTCCAGCGACTGGCCTGGATGCTGTTTACCCATGGCTCGAGCACCGAGGTGACCAAACGGTTGCTTGCCGCCGGCCAACTCGTAAATGACGCAGGCGGCGGCGAACAGGTCGGAAGCTGTCGACAGGCGCGCGCCGTCGAGCAGCTCAGGGGCGGCATGGGCCGGGGTCCAAGCCCTGATACGATTGCGGCTGAGCCGTGCCAGGCCATCGAGCGGGGTCGTAAAGCTTGGTGCGGTTCAAATACAGCTCGATGGCCACCACGCGCTTTCCGCTGTTTGCCATGGCCGCCTTCGTTGGGCTGGTGGATGACTGGTACGGCGAGATATCCGCCGCTTCGAGGCGAGCCGCGAGTCCGGCTACCTCTACCACCGTGCCAAGGGGTGCGTTATGCCACTCGCAGTGCTGCCCTGGGTCGTTTATCTGACACTGCCGATGAGCGTGGTACCTGTCTTGATTCTATTACCAGCCGCGATTTCTCTGGGATTGGCAGTAAACCTGTCAGCCGCAGCCTTCAAAAGGCATCTCTAATCAGGCATTTCGGGAACGACATGAACCCATCAAGTAGCAATACCTATCAGCTTTGCTCTTTGATATAGAACTGAGCACACGTCGCCGCAGCACGACAGTTTATGATTGTCGAAAGGCTGCAGCGGCGACAGTGCAAAATATGACGACGTTACTCGTCCTCGTCTGCAGCCTCGGCCGCAGCCTTGTCATAGGCAGATTTGTACTCTTTAAAGCTGACTTCATTGTTCCCATCAGCGTCCATGGACGCAAGCTGCTGCTTAGCATATTTGTCAACAATATCAGAAATCGAAACATCACTTACAGCTTCTGAATAGTCCTCCCGAATCCCACTCACCAAGAGCGCACGAAATTCATCAACCGTAATCTTTCCATCACCATTCACATCAATCTTAGCAAAGTTTTCTTTCAGCTCTTGCTCGCTGCGGGCAATAGACATGACACACCTCAAAATATGAAAACATTGACAGCATTTATCTTCACGCACCAATAGACCTAGAAGCAACTGACAAAAATATCAGTACAGGTCTGCTGAACTCCAGCCTCCACGCTTTCAAACCAAACGCCAACCCAATGATTGTTTGATCCGTCAGTGCATTCTGGATGCCGCGCAGCACTGTATCGAACGCACAGTGCTGACCGAAGATGTGCGCGATGCATTACGGCGGCGCAGCGCTGATGTTTCATTACCTGAAGCCCGCCGCAACCGCCTCCAGGAAATGGCCGAGGCCATGGACCTGTTCTGCCAGGGCCTGGACGGTGAACTGTTCAACCGCCCCGGCACGCCCTGGCCCGAGGCGGATATCACCGTCGTCGACCTGGCCACCTTCGCCCGCGAGGGCTACAACGCCCAGTTGTCGATCGCCTACCTGTCCCTGCTCAACACGGTGAACAACATCGCCGAACGCGACCAGATGGTGACGTAGGACTTACGATGGGCTCACTTGGCTACTTCCCCGCAATGGATGTCGTACGCCAAGCGCTGCCAATGATTCTGGCGTTCTTAAAAATGGCCTTGGCTTATCTGCATACCACTTACTTTTCTAGTCGGCACCGTCGATCTCAAGACATTGATGACCATCACTTGTGCACAGTTCGCATTGCTTTTCGTCGACTTCTGGTTTCCGCTGGCACGTTGGATCGATAGCACAATCCTCGATGCGCTCTATGGCTGGGATTCGCCCCACTGCAACTTCAACTTGCTCATGGGGCTGAATAACTCATTCGGTGACATGCTACTGAACTTCGTAATGGGATCAATGTTCATCGTATTTCCGGGCTTCAGGGTGTCCGCGCTCACCTGGGTAGGATTCCGTATGGGCGGCGCCTTGCAGGGCTTGTCGGATGGTTCGAGAGCAGCAGCCGTGGTCATTGCCTTGCGCCGCTCGATCTTGCGCAGCACCTCCAGCACATGCTGGCGGGACACCTCCACAATCGGCAGATCCCCCAGCCAAGGCAGGATGTCCTTGATGAAGTGGCGCTCGATCTGCACCAACGTGCTTTGTCACCCGCGCTTGAGGCTCAGCGCCCTGAAGGCCTTCCAGTCGATGAAGACTGAACGAAAGCAGTTCTCAGAAGCAGCGCAGGCAGCGAGGCGGCTTTCACGCCGGTCGGCGCGAGGATCGACGCCCTGGGCAACCAAGGCGCGCGCCTGATCCCATGCCTCCCTGGCCTCCTTGAGGCTGACGGCGGGATAGACGCCCATCGATATCCGGGCCTGCTTGCCCAGCCAGTAGAAACGGAAGTGCCACTGCTTGGCACCCTTGGCACCAGTGCAAGGCCAGCGGTATCTTTGAGGGTGTAGTTCTTGCCGGTCGGCTTCGCCTGGCGGACGGCACTGTCGGTCAATGGCATGTGTACATCTCCCGGTCTCGTAAGGTCGAGGAGATGTATATCGATGCCCAAGGCCCAGCTCAGCCATCAATCCGCTACGCCAACTGCCCGGAATCGCTGTACTTAAAAATGTACTTGAATTTCGTGGCTACTGGTGGATTCAGGCAGACTGAGCTGGAACGAAAAAAGGCCCCGAAGGGCCTTTTTTCAACGACTTACAGACTTCCATGGAATTCTGCAGATCTATATTTGGAGCGGGAAACGAGACTCGAACTCGCGACCCCGACCTTGGCAAGGTCGTGCTCTACCAACTGAGCTATTCCCGCGTCGTGATGGATGCCATTCTAGCGAAATCCAAAACGGCGTCAACCCCTTGATTCAAAAAAGTTTTATTTTTGTTCCGAGCCTTCGCGCAGGTGCGGCCAGGCCGCTACCAGGTAGTGCACCATCGACCACAATGTCAGCCCTGCCGCCACCAGTAGCAGCCCGTAACCCAGAATGACCCAGAACGTCACTGCAGGCGGGTTGGCCAGCAGAATCACCAGCGCCAGCATCTGTGCCGCGGTTTTCCACTTGCCCAGGTCGGACACCGCCACATGTGCCCGCGCGCCCAGCTCGGCCATCCACTCGCGCAGTGCCGATACCACGATCTCGCGGCCGATGATGACTGCAGCCGGCAGGGTCAGCCAGAAGTTGGCGTGCACCTGCACCAGCAGTACCAAAGCCACCGCTACCATCAGCTTGTCGGCCACCGGGTCCAGGAACGCGCCGAACGGGGTGCTCTGCTGCAGGCGACGCGCCAGGTAGCCGTCCAGCCAGTCGGTGGCGGCCGCCACCGCAAACACGCTGCTGGCGGCCATATAGCTCCAGTGATAGGGCATATAGAACAGCAGGATGAAGATCGGAATGAGCAGGACGCGTAGAACGGTGAGCAGGTTTGGAATATTCATCGGTACGACTGGCCGCAAGTTGAGCCCGGCATTCTACTCGCTATGCAGGCTGGCATAAATCGACTCGGCAAGCTTTTTACTGATGCCGGGGGCTTTGGCGATTTCATCGATACTGGCGCGGTTGAGCTCCTGCAGGCCGCCGAAATGTTTCAGCAGGTCGCGGCGGCGCTTGGGCCCTACCCCGGCCACATCCTCCAGGCTGGACACCCGACGGGCCTTGCCGCGGCGGGCGCGGTGGCCGGTAATGGCGAAACGGTGGGCTTCGTCGCGGATCTGCTGGATCAGGTGCAGGGCCGATGAATCGCCCTTGAGAGTGAATTCGTGGTGCACGTCGTTCAGGTAGAGGGTTTCGAAACCGGCCTTGCGGGTTACGCCCTTGGCCACGCCGAGCAAGGTAAGGTCGGTGAAACCCAGCTCCTGCATCACGTCGCGGGCCATGTTCAGCTGGCCTTTGCCGCCGTCCACCAGCAACACGTCGGGCAGCTTGCCTTCGCCATCCTTGATGCGCCCGTAACGGCGGGTCAGCGCCTGATGCATGGCTGCGTAGTCGTCGCCGGCGGTGACACCTTCGATATTGAAGCGCCGGTAATCGGACTTCAGCGGGCCTTCCGGGCCGAACACCACGCAACTGGCCACGGTGGCTTCGCCGCTGGAATGGCTGATGTCGTAGCACTCCAGGCGCTGCGGTACTTCGTCCAGGCCGAGCACTTCGGCCAAGGCCTCGAAACGTGCAGCCATATGCTGGCGGTTGGCCAGGCGGGCGTTCAGCGCCTGTTCGGCGTTGGTTACCGCCAGCTGCTGCCAGCGAGCGCGGGTGCCACGCACCCGATGGCTGATGGACAGCTCACGGCCGCGCAGCGTGTGCAGCGCTTCGATGATGGCCTGGAAGTCTTCGTGAACAACGTTGACGATCAACTCGCTGGGCAATTCACGTTCGGCGTTGCCCAGGTAGTACTGGGACAGGAAGGCCGCCATGACCTCGGCCACCTCCTCCTCGATGCCCACCTGGGGAAAGAAGTTCTTGCTGCCCAGCACCCGGCCGCCGCGCACGCTGATCAGGTGCACGCAGGCGCCACCCGGGTTGACGAAAGCGGCAATGACGTCAACGTCGCCGCTGCCGCCTTCGATATATTGCTGGTCCTGCACGCGGCGCAGCAGGGCGATCTGGTCCCGCAACTCGGCGGCCTTTTCGAAATTGAGGGCCATGGCGGCCTTTTCCATTTCGGCATTCAGCTCATTGCCCAGCTGCTGGCTGCGACCTTCGAGGAACATCACCGAGTGGCGCACGTCTTCGGCGTATTCCTCGGCGCTGACCAGGTCAGTGCAGGGCCCTTTGCAACGCTTGATCTGGTACTGCAGGCACGGCCGGGTGCGGTTGGCGTAGTAGCTGTCTTCGCACTGGCGGACAGAGAACGCCTTTTGCAGCAGGCTCAGGCTCTCGCGGATGGCGCCGGCGCTGGGGTATGGGCCGAAGTAGCGGCCCTTGGCCTTTTTCGCCCCACGGTGAATGCCCAGCCGCGGAAACTCACCGTCGGACAAAAACACGTAGGGGTAGGATTTATCGTCGCGCAGCAGGATGTTGTACGGCGGGCGCCATTCCTTGATCAGGTTCTGCTCCAGCAGCAACGCCTCGGTTTCGTTGGCGGTGATGGTGGTTTCGACCTGGGCAATGCGCGCAACCAGCGCGGCGGTCTTGGGCGCCAGGCCGGTCTTGCGGAAATAGCTGGTCAGGCGTTTCTTCAGGTTCTTGGCCTTGCCCACGTACAGCAGCCGGGCTTCGGCGTCGAACATTCGGTAAACGCCCGGGCGACCGCTGCAGGTCGCCAGAAATGCGCTGGCATCAAAAACTTGAGACATGAGGGTTTACAGGCTTGCGTCAACCATACCGTGGCGAACGGCCAGCAAGGTCAGTTCGACGTCGCTGGTGACCGAGAGTTTTTCAAAGATCCGATAACGGTAAGTATTGACGGTCTTGGGCGAGAGACACAACTTGTCGGAGATGATCTGCACTTTCTGGCAGCCGACGATCATCAGAGCAATCTGGATTTCCCGCTCGGACAACGCGTCGAACGGCGAGCCCTGCGGCTGGAACGGCTTGAGCGCCAGCTGCTGGGCAATCTGCGGGCTGATGTAGCGCTGGCCGGCGAAGGCCAGGCGAATGGCCTGGACCATTTCATCCAGGCCTGCGCCCTTGGTCAGGTAGCCGGCGGCACCGGCCTGCAACAGCCGCGTGGGGAACGGGTCGTCCTCGCACACGGTCACGGCTACCACCTTGATGTCCGGGTGGCTGCGCAACAGTTTGCGGGTGGCTTCCAGGCCGCCGATGCCAGGCATTTTCACGTCCATCAGCACCACGTCCGGCTTCAGCTCACGGGCCAGCTTGAGCGCCGACTCGCCCGAATCCCCCTCACCCACCACCTGCAGGCCATCGATGTCGGCGAGCATGCGCGTAATACCGGTTCGTACCAGATCGTGATCGTCGACCACTAAGACCCTAATCAAGCACACACCTCGTCAGCAGGGCGATTGGATCCCGCCACCTTAACAAAAAATTTCACGGTGGGCCTAACGCATTGCTTCCGTCAGAAACGCCTGACGCTCAACTGTGAGAGACCGCACTGTTTGCCGGGTTTTTTCAGGGTTCGCCAATCGGCCCAGCAGGTGCCCGAGTGCCGCTTGATCATCGACCGACAATTGCCGGAAAGCCTTCAGCAAGGCGGACTCGTCCATGCTCAACCCGTCCAGCAGGGCCGGGGTGCGGATGCCGCTGAGCACGTACGACGCATCCACACCACGCGTCGCCAATGCCGCCAGGTAATCCACCCGCGGCATGCGTTCACCGCTCTCGTATTTGCCCTGGGCATTGGGTTCGACCCCACCGATATAGCCAAACACGCGCTGAGTCATGCCCAGTCGCTCACGCTCTTCCCGCAGACGCGGACCGATTCCATTCATAGGGGGTTCTCCTTTCCCTTGATTTTGCCGAGGCACTCCCCGCCTGCCGAAGGGCAGCCGTGGCTGTCAGCCTTCACTATGCCGATGCGCTGGGGTCGCGACAAGCCATCATTGAGCCACTAGTCGATGGTTCGCTGCATGCGTACAAAACAGTCGTCCTCGCCCATTTCGACAAAGCCGTGGCGCCGATAAAGCAGGCGGGCCGGGTTGCTGCGAAATACCATCAGCCGCAGCAGCGGCAGGCCGCGCTGCCTGGCCCACAGGACAAGTTGCTCCAGCACCCAACTACCCACCCCGTGACCGCGGTGCTCGGGCAGCAGGTGCAACTCGCGGATGAACAGCGCCTGACGGTCCTGGCTGAGGCTGCAAAAGCCCAGCAAGGTGTCCCCGTCGGTCACCAGCCACTGCTCGCGCCAGCCCCAGGCTTCGTCGAAAGCCTCCTCTATCCAGAGCAGGTGGTATTCGCGGTAGTACGGCAGCATGGCGCGGCGGGTGAGGTCGCGGGCGAAGGTGCAGTGGCTGTCGTTTGCCGGGGTCAGGTTCAGGGGCATCACACAATGTGCTCTCGGGGTTTCCAGGCATCGATCAATGGCCATAACACACGGGTGAACTGCCGGGCCCGCGCTTGTCCAGTTCGTCTTCCAGCCAGTCGGCCAGCACCCGGGCATTGTTGTGCTCGGTGTCCTTGCCGGCATACAGCAATGTCAGCGTGCCTTGCTCTGCCATGCCCAGCAGCGGGTACCAGTGCTCGGGGTGAGCGGCCAGCTCTTGCTGGTAACGCTGGGTGAAACCGGCGAAATCCAGTTCGCCCTGGTGAAGTGACCTGCGCAGCTGATCCGAAGGTGCCACCTCACGCATCCACTGGCCGTGCAGGTCTTGCTTGCGCTTGTTGCGCGGCCACAAGCGGTCGACCAGCACCCGCTGGCCGTCTTCAACCTCGACCGCAGCGTAGACGCGCTTGCAGCGGATCATGGAGTTCTCCTGCCGTTAGCATCTGTCTTGAGCCTAGATAATTGATCGAGGTCGCGGGCAGGTGCGGTTTGTTTTTTTTGCTCTAGGCCCGCACAGCCACCATCAACCCGGAATCTTCAGCCCACGCTGCACCGCCGGCCGCTCAAGGAACACCGCCAGCACTCGCTGCACTTCCTTGAACTGATCAAACCCAACCAGCTCGCTCGCGTTGTAACGCTCCACCAGGTTGCGCACCCACGGCAAGATCGCGATGTCGGCGATGCTGTATTCGTCGACCATCCACTGCCGGCCCTTCAAGTGCCGGTCCAGCACACCCAGCAGCCGTTTGGACTCATTCACATAACGGTCCCGGGGGCGCTTGTCCTCGTATTCCTTGCCGGCAAAGAAGTGGAAGAACCCGACCTGGCCGAACATCGGCCCGATGCCGCCCATCTGGAACATCAGCCACTGCAAGGTCAGGTAGCGTTGGGCCGGGTCCAGGCTCAACAACTTCCCGCTCTTTTCCGCCAGGTACTGCAGGATCGCCCCCGACTCGAACAGCGGCAGCGGCTTGCCGCCGGGGCCGTTGGGGTCGAGGATGGCGGGGATCTTGTTGTTGGCGCTGAGCGAGATGAACTCGGGGCTCAGCTGGTCATCGCTTTCGAAGCTGACCTTGTGCGGCTCGTAGGCCAGGCCGATTTCTTCGAGCATGATCGACACCTTGACGCCGTTGGGCGTCGGCAGCGAATACAGCTGCAGCCATTCAGGGTGTCGGGCGGGCCATTTGCGGGTGATGGGGAACGCACTGAGATCGGTCATGATCAACCTTGCCTGTGGAATGAACCTGCCACTCTAGAGGCATCCCGGGCGGCTGACCATCACCGGCCGCGCATGACCGTGGCCCGTTCAGGCCTGACCGTGGGCCTTGAGCTTGAGCTTTTCGGTATCGACGCGCACGAACACCGAGTCGGCGGTGACGGTCAGCACATCGTCGGCCCAGACTTCGCAGAGCACGCGGGTCTTGCGCCCTGTTTCACCTTCCACGCGGGCTTTGAGCAGCAGCTCGACGCCCATCGGCGTGGGCTTCAGGTAGGTCAGGTTGAGCGTGCCGGTCACGCAGTCGATACGCGGCAAGCTGCCCGGCTCGCGGCCTTCGTTACGGTAGTGGTAGGCCATGGCTGTCCAGTTGGAGTGGCAGTCGACCAGCATCGCCAGCAGGCCACCGTAGACGAGGCCGGGCCAGCCGATGAAGGTACTGTCGGGCGCGTGACGGCACAGCAGGTGGATGCCATCGGCATCCCAATGGCTTTGCAGGTGCAGGCCGCTGGGGTGCGAGCAACCGCAGCCGTAGCAGGTGCCGTCTGGCGCAGCGAGGGCCTGGAGGGAAAGGTTCTGATTGTTCATACGCTTCCTGTGCTTATTGATATGGGGGCGCGCAACGCCCCCATTAAAGCAGAAACATCAGGCCGTCTGGGCGACCACCCTGGCGCGCCGCTGGGTCAGCGAAACCAGCAGGATGAACGCGGTCACCCCGGCGGTCATCAGCGTTTCATAACGGTAGGCATCGCTGAACAGCATGTAGCCCAGCACCATGACAATGGTGCCGATCACCAGCCAGGTCAGCCACGGGAACAGCCACATCTTCAGCTCTAGCGGCCGCCCTTCACGGTCAGCACGGGCACGCATGCGCAGCTGCGACACGGCGATCACCAGGTACACCAGCAAGGCGATGGCGCCGGTGGTCGACAACAGGAATCCGAACACCTTCCCCGGGAACACATAGTTGACCAGGCAACCGGCAAACCCGGCCAGGGTCGAGAGGATGACCGCGACAGTGGGCACACCCGAACCGGAGATGCGCTTGGTCATGCTCAGCGCCTGGCCACGGGCGCCCAGCGAATAGAGCATGCGCGAGGCGGTGTACAGGCCCGAGTTCATGCAACTGGTCACTGCCACCAGCACCACCAGGTCGACCAGCAGCTTGGCGCCCGGCACGTTCAGCACTTCCAGCACACGCTGGAACGAGCCAACGGCTTTCAGTGCAGGGTCATTCCAGGCAACCAGCGACACCACAAGGAAGATCGACGCCAGGTAGAAGATGGCAATGCGGTACACCACCAGGTTGGTGGCGCGGCGGATCTTGTCTTTCGGGTTGGCGGTTTCGTCAGCGGCAATGGTGACGATTTCGGCGCCGAAGAACGAGAAGATGGTGATCAGCACGCCCCCCAGCACGGTACCGAAGCCGTTCGGCATGAAGCCGCCGTTGTCCCATAGCCGACTCACCCCGGACACCTCGGCCAGCGGCCAGAAGCCGAATATCGCCAGGCTGCAGACCACGATGAAGGCAATGATTGCCACCACCTTGACCAGCGCGAACCAGTATTCGAAGGCGCCGAAGTTCTTCACGCTGATCAGGTTGGTACCCGACAGCACCAGCATGATCAGGAAGGCGAACAGCCAGGACGGCACGCCGGGGAAGTAGGCATGCAGGATGTCGGCGCCAGCAATGGCCTCGACCGGAATGATCAGTACCCAGAACCACCAGTACAGCCAGCCAATGGTAAAGCCCGCCCAGGGGCCGATGGCTTCGGAGGCATAGGTGGAAAACGAGCCACTGTTGGGGTTGGCGATGGCCATTTCGCCGAGCATGCGCATCACCAGCAGGACCAGCAGCCCGGTCATGGCGTACGAAATGAGGATGGCCGGGCCTGCGGTGGCAATGGCGTTGGAGGAGCCGATGAACAGGCCGGCGCCGATGATACCGGCGATGGAGATCATGGAAACCTGACGGGAAGTCAGGCCGTGCTGCAGGGAACGCTGTTTCTTGTTGTCTAGCGAAGCCATGAAGAACCCTCGAATGGGTCGGCCGCGGCGAGGCGGCTGAAGGTCGGAGCAGAATTCTTGTAAATTTCTGATGGACGTTGTTGTTGTTTTGTTGATGCCGGAAACGGGTACTGGCCTCCTCTTCGCACGACCGGTTGTAATCGTTGATCCAGGTCAGTATTAATCTATAGGCCGGGGTCAACAAACGACCTTTTCGAACCACATGATTCCGCTTTGGAATGAACTTCATCCTTTTTTGCTCGGTATGTGCCCGTCATGTCCAAACGCCTGATGCCTTCGACTACCGCCCTCCAGTGCTTCGAGGCGGCCGCCCGCCATCTCAGCTTCACCCGCGCGGCCCAGGAACTGCACCTGACCCAGAGCGCGGTCAGCAAGCAGGTGGCGCAGCTGGAGGACATGCTCTCGCACTCGCTGTTCCAGCGCATTCGCCGGCGCCTGCACCTGACCCCGGCCGGTGCGCTGTACCTCACCGAAGTGAACAAGATCCTCACCCAGATCGACATCTCCAGCCGCTACATCCTCAGCTATGGCGATGAGACCGAAGTGCTGCGCATCGCCACCCAGCCCACCTTCGGTGCCCGCTGGCTGGTGCCCAAGCTCAAGGGTTTCGGCGACCGCTACCCGCGTATTCACCTGGATGTACGCAACGAACTGGAGCCGTTCGACCTGGTCCAGGCCAAGGCTGACATCGCCTTTTTCTTCGGCCAGGGCACCTGGCCCGGGGCAACCTGCATCGAGTTGTTCAGCGAAGAAGTGGTGCCGGTATGCAGCCCTCAGCTGCTGGCCAATCACCCGTTCGCCAGCGCCCAGGCGCTGACCGAGCACCGTTTGTTGCAATGCGTGTCGCGCCCCGAGGCCTGGCATGAATGGTTTCTGGGGCTGGGGCTGCATAGCCAGAACAGCTACCACGGGCCGCGTTTCGACACGTTCTACCTGTGCATTCGCGCGGCCATCGCTGGCTGCGGCATTGCCTTGATTCCGCGCTACCTGGTAGCCGAGGAGCTCAGCGAAGGCAAGCTGGTGGTGGCCTGGGACCACCCGGTGGCAAGCAATGGCAGGCACTTCATTGCGCATGCCGAGCATGCCGCCGAGGTGCCCAAGATACGGGCCTTTGTGCAGTGGATTCGCGAGCGGGTGGCTGAGGGGGATTGATTACTCCTGTGCAAGCCCGCGAAGAGGCCGGCACAGCCAACACAAAACATTGGCCAGATCACGAATCCATGGAATGACCGCAATCAATTAATTCGTTTGCAGAACACCCCGCCAACACGCTTGGATAATAAGAAACTCGAACAAGGTCCGCGTGCCCCATGAACCAGGAAAGTATCAGCCAATCCATTGCCATCGTTCACCCGATCACACTTTCCCATGGCCGCAATGCCGAAGTCTGGGACACCGACGGTAAACATTACATCGACTTCGTCGGCGGTATCGGCGTCCTCAACCTGGGCCATTGCAACCCGGCCGTTGTCGAAGCGATCCAGGCCCAGGCCACCCGCCTCACCCACTACGCCTTCAACGCCGCCCCGCATGGCCCGTACCTGGACCTGATGGCGCAGCTGAGCCAGTTCGTGCCAGTCAGCTACCCGTTGGCCGGCATGCTCACCAACAGCGGCGCAGAAGCTGCAGAAAACGCCCTCAAGGTGGCCCGCGGAGCCACCGGCAAACGCGCCATCATCGCCTTCGACGGCGGCTTCCATGGCCGCACCCTCGCCACCCTGAACCTCAACGGCAAGGTCGCCCCGTACAAGCAGCGGGTCGGCGAACTGCCGGGGCCGGTGTACCACCTGCCCTACCCCAGCGCCGACAACGGGGTTACCTGCGAGCAGGCGCTCAAGGCCATGGAGCGCCTGTTCAGCGTCGAGCTGGCTGTGGAGGACGTGGCGGCATTCATCTTCGAGCCGGTACAGGGTGAAGGCGGCTTCCTCGCGCTCGACCCGATGTTCGCCCAGGCCCTGCGCCGTTTCTGCGACGAACACGGCATCCTGATCATCATCGACGAGATCCAGTCGGGCTTCGGCCGTACCGGCCAGCGCTTCGCCTTCCCGCGCCTGAGCATCGAGCCTGATCTGCTGCTGCTGGCCAAGAGCATCGCCGGCGGCATGCCGCTGGGTGCGGTGGTGGGGCGCAAGGATTTGATGGCATCGCTGCCCAAGGGCGGCCTGGGTGGCACCTATTCGGGCAACCCGATTGCCTGTGCGGCAGCCTTGGCCAGCCTGGCGCAGATGACCGACGAAAACCTGGCGACCTGGGGGGAGCGCCAGGAGCAGGCGATCGTCAGCCGCTACCAACGCTGGAAGGCATCAGGCCTGAGCCCGTTCATCGGCCGCCTGACCGGGGTGGGCGCCATGCGCGGCATCGAGTTCGTCAATGCCGACGGCAGCCCGGCACCGGCGCAACTGGCAAAGGTGATGGAAACGGCGCGGGCCAAGGGCCTGCTGCTGATGCCAAGCGGCAAGGCGCGGCACATCATCCGCCTGCTGGCACCGCTGACCATCGAGGCCGAGGTGCTCGAGGCAGGCCTGGATATTCTCGAGCAATGCCTCGCAGAGTTGAACTAAAGCTTAAAGGCCCAGCTCTTCCGGGGTCAGCATGTCGGACTCGAAGGCAATCCAGCCGCCTTCGAGCTCGGCGTGGCCGTTGACGATCGGGCCGTAGTAGGTCAGCCCGTTCTCCAGAGTCACACAGATGTGCGTGGCATTTTTTTCAGGGGCCGCGAGCGTACCGACGAAATGCACCTTCTTCAGGGTTTCGGTGACCGCCTCCAGGCCTACGCGCATTTTGGGGTTTTCCGAGGCCTCGATATCGCCCCCACGGTCTTCGGCGCTGATGGTTACGGTGGCGGTATAGGGGTACTTGGTGCTCAAGCGGGTTACCTCAAAGGGATGTGAAGGCTTAACAGGCGCGTAGAGTACGGCAGGCGGTCGCGGTTGTCTCTACCGGCCGGTTCGCGGGTCCACCCGCGAACCGGCCGGGCCTGCAAAAGATGATCTGGCAGCCCCGATCTGTTAGGGTGCCCGCCGATGCACGCCACACCACACGAGGATCCCGAGTGAGCGCCGAAGAACCCCTTATCGCCGACCTGTTCGATGTCGACAAACGCCTGTCCCTCAGGCCCGTCGTGGACTTCAACAGCTACCTGCGCAATGCCTTTGGCGAAGGCCCGTGCCGCTGCCACCGCTGCACCGAAGGTGCCGACGAAAGCACCTACAGCCATGCTCACAATTTCACTTTTGACGGTGGCCAATGGCATCGCCGCTTCGCCAGCACTGCCGGCAGCGATGTTGCCCAGTTCCTGAAAAAAGCCTGGCTGTCGTACACCAAGGCCGACCTCAACCTGATCGGCACGCTGGACCTGACCACCCTCAAGACCTTCACCGACGCCGCCCTGCACACCCGCCTGCTGGCGCTGTTGCCAGCCAGCGGCCTGGCCCGCGAAGTGGAAGGCCAGTGGCTGCTGCAGGCCCAGACCGACTGACGGCCCGGCGGCGCGGCAGGATTCTACCGGTCTGCTAACGTGGGGGAATCCGCCCATCCGCAGGTAGTCCGCCATGGCCCGCACCACGCCCATCGAGCTGTACCGCAACATCGGCATCGTCGCCCACGTCGACGCAGGCAAGACCACCACTACCGAGCGGATCCTGTTCTACACCGGGGTCAACCACAAGATGGGCGAGGTACACGATGGCGCCGCGACCATGGACTGGATGGCCCAGGAACAGGAGCGCGGCATCACCATCACCTCGGCAGCGACCACGGCCTTCTGGCAGGGCTCGACCAAGCAGTTTGCCGACAAGTACCGCTTCAACATCATCGACACCCCCGGCCACGTCGACTTCACCATCGAGGTCGAGCGCTCGCTGCGCGTGCTGGATGGGGCGGTTGTGGTGTTCAGCGGCGCCGACGGGGTCGAGCCGCAGTCCGAAACAGTCTGGCGCCAGGCCAACAAGTACCATGTGCCGCGGCTGGCCTACATTAACAAGATGGACCGCCAGGGCGCCGATTTCCTGCGCGTGGTCAAGCAGATCGACAAGCGGCTGGGGCATCACCCGGTGCCTATCCAGCTGGCCATCGGCAGCGAAGAAAACTTTATCGGACAGATCGACCTGGTGAAGATGAAGGCCATTTACTGGAATGACGCCGACAACGGCACCAGCTACCGCGAAGAAGAAATACCCGACCACCTGCAGGCCCTGGCCGACGAATGGCGGGCACACATGATAGAGGCCGCGGCCGAGGCAAATGACGAGCTGACCCTGAAGTTTCTCGACGGCGAGGAACTGAGTATCGACGAGATCAAGGCGGCCCTGCGCCAGCGCACCATCGCCAACGAAATCGTGCCGACCATCCTCGGCTCCTCGTTCAAGAACAAAGGCGTGCCGCTGATGCTCGATGCGGTCATCGACTACCTGCCTGCGCCATCCGAGATCCCGGCTATCAAGGGCACCGACCCGGATAATGAAGAGCACCATCTGGAACGCCACGCCGACGACAACGAGCCGTTTTCAGCCTTGGCCTTCAAGATCGCCACGGACCCGTTCGTCGGCACCCTGACCTTTGCCCGCGTCTATTCCGGTGTACTGAGCTCCGGCAACGCGGTGCTCAATTCGGTGAAGGGCAAGAAGGAACGCATCGGCCGCATGGTGCAGATGCACGCCAACCAGCGCGCGGAAATCAAGGACGTGTGTGCCGGTGACATCGCCGCGCTGATCGGCATGAAGGACGTGACCACCGGCGACACCCTGTGCGCCATCGACAACCCGATCATCCTTGAGCGCATGGATTTCCCCGACCCGGTGATATCCGTGGCGGTGGAACCGAAAACCAAGGCCGACCAGGAAAAAATGGGCATCGCGCTGGGCAAGCTGGCCCAGGAAGATCCTTCGTTCCGGGTGCGCACCGACGAGGAGACCGGGCAGACCATCATCTCCGGCATGGGCGAGTTGCACCTGGACATCATCGTCGACCGCATGCGCCGCGAGTTCAATGTCGAGGCCAACATCGGCAAGCCGCAGGTGGCCTACCGCGAAAAAATCCGCAACACCTGCGAGATCGAGGGACGCTTCGTGCGCCAGTCTGGTGGGCGCGGGCAATATGGCCACTGCTGGATCCGCTTCGCCCCCGGTGATGAGGGCAAGGAAGGCTTGGAATTCGTCAACGAGATTGTCGGCGGCGTGGTACCGCGTGAGTACATCCCGGCGATCCAGAAAGGCATCGAGGAGCAGATGAAGAACGGCGTGCTCGCTGGCTACCCTTTGATCAACCTCAAGGCTGCGGTGTTCGACGGCTCCTACCACGACGTCGATTCCAACGAAATGGCTTACAAGATCGCCGCCTCGATGGCCACCAAGCAGCTGTCGCAAAAAGGGGGGGCGGTGTTGCTGGAGCCGGTGATGAAGGTCGAGGTGGTTACCCCCGAAGAGTATCAGGGTGACATCATGGGCGATCTCAGCCGGCGCCGCGGCATGATCCAGGACGGCGACGAGACGCCAGCCGGCAAGGTGATTCGCGCCGAGGTGCCGTTGGGGGAAATGTTCGGCTACGCCACTTCGATGCGCTCGATGACCCAAGGGCGGGCCAGCTACACCATGGAGTTCACCCGCTACGCCGAGGCCCCGGCAAGCATTGCCGATGGCATCGTCAAGAAGAACCGCGGCGAGTGATTTTCGCCTGTACTGGCCTCTTCGCGGCTAAAGCCGCTCCCACACTCTGGGGGAGCGGCTTTAGCCGCGGAGAGGCCGGTACAGGCAAAGACAATTCTCAATGCTGCTCGCCAGCCCGCTTCAACAGTTTCTTGCACCGCTCCGACAAATGCACCACGCGCAAATGCTTGCCGGCCTTGGCGTACCGCTCGCGCAAGGTGGTCAACGCGGCCACTGCCGAGTAATCGACAAAGCTCAGGTGCTGGCAATCCAGCGTGACCTTGGCCGGGTCGTTGGCCGGGTCGAACTGGTTCAGGAACGGCGCGGTCGAGGCAAAGAACAACGTCCCATGCACCTGGTAACGCTTGCCCCCCTCCCCGTCGTCATGGCTGTCGGCGTAAAGCTCGCGGGCATGCTGCCAGGCAAAGTTCACCGCCGCGATGATGATGCCGAACATCACCGCCATGGCCAGGTCGGTGAGCACCGTGACCACTGTCACCGCAATGATCGCCAGCACATCGCTCACCGGCACCTTGTGCAGCACCCGCAACGACGCCCAGGCGAAGGTCTGCTGGGCCACCACGAACATGACCCCGACCAGCGCCGCCAGCGGAATACGCTCGATCAAAGGCGACAGGAACAACACGAACAGCAGAATCATCACCCCGGCCACCACCCCTGACAGCCGGCCACGGCCATTGGAGCTGAGGTTGATCACGGTCTGGCCGATCATCGCGCAACCGCCCATGCCACCGCACAACCCCGAAACCATGTTCGCTGCACCCAGGGCCACGCATTCGCGGTCCGGGTAGCCACGGCTTTCGGTAATTTCATCGGTCAGGTTAAGCGTTAGCAGGGTTTCCAGCAGGCCGACCATGGCCATCAGCACCGCGTAGGGAGCGATGATTTTCAGGGTTTCCAGGTCCCATGGCACATCCGGCAGCGCCAGCACTGGCAGGCCGCCAGCGATGTGCGCCATGTCGCCCAGGGTGCGGGTAGGCAGGTCGAGCAGGTACACCAGCAGGCCAACGCCGAGGATCGCTACCAGCGCGGGGGGTACCGCGCGGGTCAGTTTCGGCAGCACATAGACCACCAGCATGGTCAGCGCCACCAGGCCGATCATGAGGTACAGCGGCGCGCCGCCGAGCCAATGCTCACCCTGCTTGAAATGCTCAAGCTGGGCCAGGGCGATGACGATGGCCAGGCCGTTGACGAAGCCGAGCATGACCGGGTACGGCACCAGGCGCACCAGCTTGCCCAGGCGCAGCAGGCCGAACAGGATCATCACCACCCCACCCAGCAGCACCGTGGCCAGCAGGTACTGCGCACCGTGCTGCACCACCAGGGCGACGATCACCACCGCCATCGAGCCGGCAGCGCCGGAGATCATCCCCGGCCGGCCACCGAACAGCGCTGTCAGGGTGCAGATGATAAACGCCCCGTAAAGCCCCATCAGCGGGTTGAGGTGGGCCACCAAGGCAAAGGCGATGCACTCGGGCACCAGGGCGAACGAGGTGGTCAGGCCGGCGAGCAGGTCGGCGCGTAGTCGGGCGGGTTTCATGGGCATCCTGGAAAGCAGTCCGGGCGGACGTTACAAAAACAAGGGGCGCGATGTTACGTAATTTGTCTGACAGCGACCAGCGCAAGGGTAGCTAGCGCCCGGTACGGGTCAACCACTCGGCCATGGCTGCATCCTCCAGCGCATACTCACCACGGTTGGCCTTCCACACCAGTTCCTTGTCGCGCAGGGCATCCAAAGCCTTCTGTACATTGGGCGTGCTGGCATTGGCTTCGGCCCGGGCCCGTTCCAGCTTGCGGCTGACGTCGATCAAGGTCTGCTCGGTGAACGGCGAAAACGGCTGACGGCCCCGCGTGCGCTCGGCCATCACCTCCAGCACCGCCCGCTGCAACGGCGAAAGTTCGTTCCAGACGCTTTCATAGTCGCTCCACACCCCAGCCTGATGGTTGAGCGCGCCGTTGCGCAGCAGTTCACCCAGGTTGCCGGCCTCGCCCAGGCCGACACTGACCTCGGCCAACAGCTTGTTGAGCATTTCCGGGCGCCGACCGACCAGTTCGAAGGCGTATGCCAGGTCTTCGGCCTTGAACTGGTTGCTGTCGGCCAGGCGACCATTCCAGAGCTCGGTGATGAACTCGACATAATCACGCCCAAGCAACGGAAAGGGGGTGATGCTGGCACCAAAAAACGGCTGCTTGCTCTTGAGCACCAGGTTGGCCAGCTTGTCACGGCTCGAGCCCGTGAACACCAGCCGCAGCCCGTCCGGGCGGTCGCCACGGTTGAGATGGTCCCGCGCAGCCTTGAGGGCGAACATCGCATTCAGGCCGTCTTCGCTATTGAGGGCGTGCTGGGCCTCGTCGATGATCAGCACCACCAGTTGCCCCGACACCTGATGCAAAACAGCCAGCGCCTGGGCCAGCGTGGTGCCCGCCGGCAGTTGTGGCCGAGTGAAATCCCAGCTGAGCGTGCGCAGCAGGTTTATCTTGTCGATACCGGCCTTCTTCGCCGTTCTGGCCAGCGCGCTTTCGAACCCGCTCAAAGCGACACCGATAGCGCCACTGATGAGCTCCGCCGGGGCAGCGTCACGGTCTGACCAGAGGTCGACGTACACCGGCAGCCAGCCGCGATTCACGCATTCCGGGATGAAGTCGTTGTTGAGGAAGGTACTTTTACCGGTACGTCGAGGCGCGGCCAGAAACATGCCCGAGCTGTAATCCACCAGCGACTCGCCGGCCAAATCCTGGGCCAGCGCCTTGGCCAGCTGATCTCGACGCAGGAGCGAGCGGGTCGGAGACATGTGACTATCCTCAATTATCTACCAAACTATAATTTATAGCCTACAAGATAAAACAAGATAAAACACCCATCTGGGCTTCGCTGTCGACGGGGCCAACCTCCGCCCAGATGCCGATGCGTGATCCAGATCCGGCACAAAGCCTGCAAATTTGCCATCATGTTGGCTCTACCTGCGGAGATCATGGACATGCCGCTACGCCCCCTTCTCGCGTCCCTGCTGCTGACCGTCAGCCTGAGCGCACAGGCCGCCACCGAAGTCGTACCCTTGCAGCACCGCAGCAGCGCCGAACTGCTGCCCGCCGCGCAGGCGTTCATCGGCAAGGACGGTACCGTCAGCGCCTTCGAGAACAAGCTGATCGTCAACGCCAGCCCCGAACGCATCGACGACCTGCGGACCTTGCTGCAACAACTGGACACCGCCGCCAAACGCCTGCTGATCAGCGTCGACAACAGTGACAGTAACTTCCAGGACAACCGCGGCAATGCACGCGTCATCCATTACGGCACCAGCAACCGTGAAGGCGGCCTGCAGCAGATTCAAGCCAGCGAAGGCCAGCCAGCCTTGATCCAGGTTGGCCAGAGCATCCCCATCACCAGCACCAGCACCGACGGTTACGGGCGCATCCAGAGCAACACCGAATACCGCAATGTGACCCAAGGCTTCTACGTCATCCCAAGCCTCAGCGGCGACACGGTGCGTCTGCAAATAAGCAGCAATAATGACCGCATCAGCCACGAACGTGCAGATGTAGTGAAAGTGCAAAGTACCGACACGACCGTCACCGGCAAGCTTGGCGAATGGATCACCCTGGCAGGCTACAACCAGCAGAGCCAAGCCGAGCGCAGCACGTCAAGCCGCAGTTACAGCACCCAGCGCGGTGAAAACATGACTTTGCGTGTCAAAGTCGACCTTCTAGACTGAAACCAGGCAATTCAAGGCCTCGACCAAAGGCCTTGAAACTGACTGCCAAGTCGCATTAGACCAAAGATGTAGTAAGCAATAAAAAGCACTACAAAACATTTGACAGTGTCTTTTTCCCAAGGGCATGATGGCCTCGCTCCCGCTAATCAGGGGCCCTGGCAAGGGCCTTCGAGGCGTACTCCTCCCACCCCTGGAGGCGTCTCGTGTCTATACGGCCCACAAGGCGGTTCGACGGGATTGCGACTGCAACGAAGAAGTTGTCCCGAGGGACGGAAGCGCATCACCGCAGTACTGGCAATCGCGAAGCACCGCAGCAAGGCAACCACGAGCCGACCTGCCGGAGCACACCGTCGCCTGGCCTGCCCACCCTTCCCCTTCGAGCCTTCGCGTTCGCCGCCGCACTCCTGCGAACAGGACAGCCGCCTGGCTCCTGATCTGCTCCGAGCATCAGCACAATTAACCCAAGATCGATGCGACGAGGTTTATTTCCATGGCACTGACACGCGAACAGCAAATTGCAGCCCTCGAGAAAGACTGGGCCGAAAACCCGCGCTGGAAAGGCGTGACCCGTACCTACACCGCCGCTGATGTCGTTCGCCTGCGTGGCTCCCTGCAGCCAGAGCACACCCTGGCCCGCCAGGGCGCAGAAAAACTGTGGAAGCTGGTCACCCAGGGTGCCCACCCGTCCTTCCGCCCAGAAAAAGATTTCGTCAACTGCATGGGCGCCCTCACCGGCGGTCAGGCAGTGCAGCAGGTCAAGGCCGGCATCCAGGCCATCTACCTGTCCGGCTGGCAGGTTGCCGCCGACAACAACTCGGCCGAGTCGATGTACCCTGACCAGTCGTTGTACCCGGTCGACTCGGTACCGACCGTGGTCAAGCGCATCAACAACTCGTTCCGCCGCGCCGACCAGATCCAGTGGAAAGCAGGCAAGAACCCGGGCGACGACGGCTACATCGACTACTTCGCGCCAATCGTGGCCGACGCCGAAGCCGGTTTCGGCGGTGTGCTCAACGCCTACGAACTGATGAAGAACATGATCGAAGCGGGCGCCGCCGGCGTGCACTTCGAAGACCAGTTGGCCTCGGTGAAAAAATGCGGCCACATGGGTGGCAAGGTACTGGTACCGACCCAGGAAGCCGTGCAGAAGCTGGTGGCCGCGCGCCTGGCCGCTGACGTGTCGGGCGTACCGACCATCATCCTGGCCCGCACCGACGCCAACGCCGCCGACCTGCTGACCAGCGACTGCGACCCGTACGACCAGCCGTTCGTGATCGGCGAGCGCACCCGTGAAGGTTTCTACAAGGTACGCGCCGGCCTCGACCAGGCCATTTCCCGCGGCCTGGCCTACGCGCCGTATGCCGACCTGATCTGGTGCGAAACCGCCAAGCCGGACCTGGACGAAGCCCGCCGCTTCGCCGAAGCGATCAAGAAGGAATACCCGGACCAGATCCTGTCGTACAACTGCTCGCCGTCCTTCAACTGGAAGAAGAACCTGGACGACGCCACCATCGCCAAGTTCCAGCGCGAGCTGTCGGCGATGGGCTACAAGCACCAGTTCATCACCCTGGCCGGCATCCACAACATGTGGCACGGCATGTTCAACCTGGCGCACGACTACGCCCGCAACGACATGACCGCCTACGTGAAGCTGCAGGAGCAGGAATTCGCTGACGCCAGCAAGGGTTACACCTTCGTGGCCCACCAGCAGGAAGTGGGCACTGGCTACTTCGATGACATGACCACCGTGATTCAGGGTGGGGCATCGTCGGTGACTGCGCTGACTGGCTCGACCGAGGAAGAGCAGTTCCACTGATAGTGGGTGGCGGTTGAGTAAAGGCCCGGGGCTTGTAAAAGCGCCGGGCCTTTATTTTTAACGGTACCGGCCTTTCACGGGTGAACCCGCTTGACGCGCTCTCTGTGGGAGCCGCGCTTGCCGGCGATAGGCTGCGAAGCAGCCTCAATACAAGCGACACCATTCTGACGGATTGTGAGCGACTTGAAACGTTGGGGCCGCTGTGCGGCCCATCGCCGGCAAGCGCGGCTCCCACACCGAATGCGCAGGGCTAGCGCGCAGAGTTCCCGTCGCGAGAGCTCAGCCCGGAAGGGCTGGGTGATCTCCCAAACGTACTGCGCGCATTTCGAAGGCCGCGGTGATCCTGTGGGAGCCGCGCTTGCCGGCGATGGGCTGCGAAGCAGCCTCAATACAAGCGACACCATTCTGACGGATTGTGAGCGACTTGAAACGTTGGGGCCGCTGTGCGGCCCATCGCCGGCAAGCGCGGCTCCCACACCGAATGCGGAGGGCTTGCGCGCAGAATTCCCGGCGCGAGAACCCGGAAGGGCTGGATGATCTCCCAAACGTACTGCGCGCATTTCGAAGGCCGCGGTGATCCTGTGGGAGCCGCGCTTGCCGGCGATGGGCTGCGAAGCAGCCTCAATACAAGCGACACCATTCTGACGGATTGTGAGCGACTTGAAACGTTGGGGCCGCTGTGCGGCCCATCGCCGGCAAGCGCGGCTCCCACACCGAATGCGGAGGGCTTGCGCGCAGAATTCCCGGCGCGAGAACCCGGAAGGGCTGGATGATCTCCCAAACGTACTGCGCGCATTTCGAAGGCTGCAGTGAGCCTGTGGGAGCCGCGCTTGCCGGCGACGGCTGCGAAGCAGCCCCAATACAAGCGACACCATTCTGACGGATTGTGAGCGACTTGAAACGTTGGGGCCGCTGTGCGGCCCATCGCCGGCAAGCGCGGCTCCCACACCGAATGCGCAGGGCTTACCCCGCCAAAGGGCCGAAACAGGCCAAAGCAAAACCCAGGATCAGGTCTATGCTTGGGGCAGCACAGTAGCAAGGACCGCCCATGCCTCGTCCAAGCCACCTGATGATTCTCGCCCTGGCCGCCGCAGCCCTCTATATATATGCACTGGCCAGCGACAACACCCTGCTCGCCTTGCTGGCCAAACCCATCCCGGTGCTGGCCATGATCGCCTGGCTGCGCAGCGCACCCGCCTCACCCTATCGCACATGGATCTCGATTGGCCTGGCCTGCTCGGTACTCGGCGATATCCTGCTGGCCATCCCCGCCGACCTGTTCGTGTTCGGCCTGGTCGCATTCCTCTTTGCCCACCTGGCCTACCTGCGCGCCTATTGCGGCCAGACCTTGCGTCCCGCCCTAGCCCCACTCCTGCTCAGCACCCTCATCGGCATCACCCTGTTCAGCGTGCTCGCCAGCCACGGCCTCGGCCCACTATTGATCCCGGTTGCCCTGTACGCGCTGGCCATCAGCGCCATGCTGTGGCGAGCCCTGGCCTGCGGCGGCATGGCTGCACTGGGTGCCGGCCTGTTCGTATTCTCCGACAGCCTGATAGGCATCGACCGCTTTGTCAGCCCGTTTGCCGCCGCACCGTACCTGATCATCCTCGCCTACTGGCTCGGCCAGTGGGCGATCGCTTCATCAGTCGGTCATCGCTCAATCGATAAAGTATTGACCCAGAGCGGTGCAAGCGGCGCCGGAAGCTGCTAGAACACGAGACGTTCGCATCTGCAAGTAGGAGGAATCGCCAGCTGAACTTTACAAGGCACAGAACAGCCCAATTAAAAGGCATCACTTCAAATGGTATTAATTATCATTACGAAAATTGTAATTCGTTACCAGGCGCAAGAAACATAATTAACAAAACCGCACGCAATGCCCGAATTCCAAGGCTTTCAGCCGGTTACATCAGGTTTTTGTTCTTAATCCTACGAATAAAAGTGCTACAGAAATTTTACTTGCACGGGGTTTACCCATAAAATCAGCGCGATTGATTCAGCTGCGACATTTGGTCACTGCACGTGCGACACCAAGTCGCCGCTCTACACTTATTTCAGACTGCAGAGCTGGGTCTCTGTATAAGGATTTCTAGCATGTCCGATTCGGCAGGACTCATCGCCCACAACTGGGGCTTTGCCATCTTCCTCCTGGGTGTCGTCGGCCTGTGCGCCTTCATGCTCGGCCTGTCCAGCCTGCTCGGTAGCAAGGCCTGGGGCCGCGCCAAGAACGAACCCTTCGAATCCGGCATGCTGCCCGTCGGCAGCGCCCGCCTGCGCCTGTCCGCCAAATTCTATCTGGTCGCGATGCTGTTCGTGATCTTCGATATCGAAGCCCTCTTTCTCTTTGCATGGTCTGTGTCCGTCCGCGAAAGCGGCTGGACCGGGTTCGTCGAAGCGCTCGTTTTCATAGCAATTCTGTTGGCAGGTCTTGTCTACCTTTGGCGCGTCGGGGCACTTGATTGGGCTCCCGAAGGTCGCCGCAAGCGGCAAGCGAAGCTGAAACAATGAGGCTTTGGCAATGCAATACAATCTCACCAGAATCGACCCGGATGCGCCCAACGAGCAGTACCCGGTAGGTGATCGGGAAACCGTCACCGACCAGCTGCTGGAAGACCAGGTCCACAAGAACATCTACATGGGGAAACTCGAAGATGTGCTGCGTGGCGCGGTCAACTGGGGTCGCAAGAACTCCCTCTGGCCGTACAACTTCGGCCTGTCCTGCTGCTACGTGGAAATGACCACGGCCTTCACGGCGCCCCACGACATCGCCCGCTTCGGCGCCGAAGTCATCCGGGCCTCGCCGCGTCAGGCCGACTTCATGGTCATCGCCGGTACCTGCTTCATCAAGATGGCGCCGATCATCCAGCGCCTGTACGAGCAGATGCTCGAGCCGAAATGGGTCATCTCCATGGGCTCGTGCGCCAACTCCGGTGGCATGTACGACATCTACTCGGTCGTTCAGGGGGTCGACAAGTTCCTCCCCGTGGACGTCTATGTGCCCGGCTGCCCGCCGCGCCCTGAGGCTTTCCTGCAAGGCTTGATGCTGCTGCAGGAGTCGATCGGCCAAGAACGACGCCCGCTTTCCTGGGTTGTTGGTGATCAAGGTATTTACCGTGCCGAGATGCCAGCCCAGAAAGACCTGCGTCGTGAGCAGCGCATTGCCGTAACCAACCTGCGCAGCCCCGACGAAGTCTGATCCAGCGACCTGCCGCCCGCTCCCCTGGAGCCGGCGGCCTGGCTTCATTCTTAACGTTGACCCAAAGCGACCGAGACCATGACAGCGGACAACGCTATTTATATTCCGCCCTACAAGGCTGACGACCAGGATGTGGTCGTCGAACTGCACAACCGTTTTGGCGCCGAAGCATTCGTCGCCCAGGAAACCCGCACCGGCATGCCCGTGCTGTGGGTCAAGCGCGCCCAGCTCAAAGAGGTGCTCAGCTTCCTGCGCGGTGTCGCCAAGCCCTACAGCATGCTGTACGACCTGCACGGCGTCGACGAGCGCCTGCGCACCCAGCGCCGTGGCCTGCCCGCCGCCGACTTCAGCGTGTTCTACCACTTGCTGTCGGTCGAGCGTAACAGCGACGTGATGATCAAGGTGTCGCTCAGCGAAGGCGACCTGAACCTGCCGACGGTTACCGGTATCTGGCCAAACGCCAACTGGTACGAGCGCGAAGTCTGGGACATGTTCGGCATCGACTTTGCCGGCCACCCGCACCTCAGCCGCATCATGATGCCGCCTACCTGGGAAGGTCACCCGCTGCGCAAGGACTACCCGGCCCGTGCGACCGAGTTCGACCCCTACAGCCTGACCCTGGCCAAGCAGCAGCTTGAAGAGGAATCGGCGCGTTTCAACCCGGAAGCCTGGGGCATGAAGCGTCAGGGCGCCAACGAGGACTACATGTTCCTCAACCTCGGCCCCAACCACCCTTCAGCGCACGGTGCGTTCCGTATCGTCCTGCAGCTGGACGGTGAAGAAATCGTCGACTGCGTACCGGACATCGGCTACCACCACCGTGGTGCCGAGAAAATGGCCGAGCGCCAGTCCTGGCACAGCTTCATCCCCTACACCGACCGCATCGACTACCTCGGCGGGGTGATGAACAACCTGCCGTACGTGCTTGCGGTCGAGAAGCTGGCGGGCATCAAGGTGCCGCAGAAGGTCGACGTGATTCGCATCATGCTCGCCGAGTTCTTCCGCATCACCAGCCACCTGCTGTTCCTGGGTACCTATATCCAGGACGTCGGCGCCATGACCCCGGTGTTCTTCACCTTCACCGACCGCCAGCGCGCCTACACCGTGATCGAAGCGATCACCGGTTTCCGCCTGCACCCGGCCTGGTACCGCATCGGTGGCGTCGCCCACGACCTGCCGCGCGGCTGGGAAAAACTGGTCAAGGACTTCGTCGACTGGCTGCCCAAGCGCCTCGACGAGTACACCAAGGCTGCCCTGCAGAACAGCATCCTCAAGGGCCGTACCGTCGGCGTCGCCGCGTACACCACCAAGGAAGCGCTGGAATGGGGCACCACCGGTGCCGGCCTGCGTTCCACCGGTTGCGACTTCGACCTGCGTAAAGCGCGCCCCTACTCCGGCTACGAAAACTTCGAGTTCGAAGTACCGCTGGCCCACAACGGCGATGCCTACGATCGCTGCATGGTCCGTGTCGAGGAGATGCGCCAGAGTATCCGCATCATCGACCAGTGCCTGCGCAACATGCCGGAAGGCCCGTACAAGGCGGACCACCCGCTGACCACGCCGCCACCGAAAGAGCGCACCCTGCAGCACATCGAGACCCTGATCACGCACTTCCTGCAAGTCTCGTGGGGCCCGGTCATGCCGGCCAACGAGTCGTTCCAGATGATCGAGGCGACCAAGGGCATCAACAGTTACTACCTGACGAGCGATGGCGGCACCATGAGCTACCGCACCCGGATCCGCACCCCGAGCTACCCGCACCTGCAGCAGATCCCTTCGGTGATCAAAGGCAGCATGGTCGCCGACCTCATTGCGTACCTGGGCAGTATCGACTTCGTTATGGCTGACGTGGACCGCTAAGCATGAACAGCACGCTTATCCAAACCGACCGTTTCGCCCTGAGCGAAACCGAGCGCTCGGCCATCGAGCACGAAATGCACCACTACGAGGACCCGCGCGCGGCGTCCATCGAAGCCCTGAAGATCGTCCAGAAGGAACGTGGCTGGGTGCCGGACGGCGCCATCCACGCCATCGGCGAGGTGCTGGGCATCCCGGCCAGCGACGTCGAGGGTGTGGCCACCTTCTACAGCCAGATATTCCGCCAGCCGGTCGGCCGCCACATCATCCGTGTGTGCGACAGCATGGTCTGCTACATCGGCGGCCACGAGTCGGTGGTCAGCCAGATCCAGAGCGAACTGGGCATCGGCCTCGGCCAGACCACCGCCGACGGCCGCTTCACCCTGCTGCCAGTGTGCTGCCTGGGCAACTGCGACAAGGCCCCGGCGCTGATGATCGACGACGACACCTTTGGCGACGTGCAGCCTGCTGGCGTTACCAAACTGCTGGAGGGTTACGTATGACCATCACTTCCTTCGGCCCGGCCAACCGCATTGCGCGTTCGGCCGAAACCCACCCGCTGACCTGGCGCCTGCGTGACGACGGCGAGCCGGTATGGCTGGCCGAGTACCAGGCCAAGAACGGCTACGCTGCCGCGCGCAAGGCACTGGGCGAGATGTCGCAGGACGACATCGTGCAGACCGTCAAGGACTCCGGCCTCAAGGGCCGCGGCGGCGCGGGCTTCCCCACGGGCGTTAAGTGGGGCCTGATGCCCAAAGACGAATCCATGAACATCCGCTACCTGCTGTGCAACGCGGACGAAATGGAACCCAACACCTGGAAGGACCGCATGCTGATGGAGCAACAGCCCCATCTGCTGGTCGAGGGCATGCTGATCAGCGCCCGCGCCCTGAAGGCCTACCGCGGCTACATCTTCCTGCGTGGCGAATACACCACCGCGGCAAAAAACCTCAACCGCGCCATCGATGAAGCCAAGGCCGCCGGCCTGCTGGGCAAGAACATCCTGGGCAGTGGTTTCGATTTCGAGCTGTTCGTGCACACCGGTGCCGGCCGCTACATCTGCGGTGAAGAAACCGCGCTGATCAACTCGCTGGAAGGCCGCCGCGCCAACCCGCGCTCCAAGCCGCCCTTCCCTGCCGCCGTCGGCGTATGGGGCAAGCCGACGTGCGTGAACAACGTCGAAACCCTGTGCAACGTGCCTGCCATCGTCGCCAACGGCAACGACTGGTACAAGTCGCTGGCCCGTGAAGGCAGCGAAGACCACGGCACCAAGCTGATGGGCTTCTCGGGCAAGGTGAAGAACCCGGGCCTGTGGGAACTGCCATTCGGCGTTACCGCCCGCGAGCTGTTCGAGGACTATGCCGGCGGCATGCGCGACGGCTTCAAGCTCAAGTGCTGGCAGCCAGGCGGCGCCGGTACCGGTTTCCTGCTGCCCGAGCACCTCGACGCGCAAATGTATGCCGGCGGCATCGCCAAGGTGGGCACCCGCATGGGTACCGGCCTGGCCATGGCGGTGGACGACAGCGTCAACATGGTTTCGCTGCTGCGCAACATGGAAGAGTTCTTTGCCCGCGAGTCGTGCGGCTGGTGCACCCCATGCCGTGACGGCCTGCCGTGGAGCGTGAAGATGCTGCGCGCACTGGAAAATGGCCAGGGCCGCGCCGAAGACATCGAGACGCTGCTGGGGCTGGTCAACTTCCTCGGCCCTGGCCGTACCTTCTGTGCTCACGCACCGGGTGCCGTCGAGCCGCTGGGCAGTGCCATCAAATACTTCCGCTCGGAGTTCGAGGCCGGCGTGGCGCCTGAAAGCGCTACCAGCCTGCGCCCGAACCTGGCGAAGCCGATTGTGGTCGGCGCGTAACAATACAGACGCGGGTGGTCCGTGCCACCCGCCAGCCTGCAGGCCGGCCCGCATCGAGCGAGGCGTGCCGCAGGCGCACAGATTTCCATTAGCCACGCCCGCTCACGCGGGCCAACGAAGAACTTTGAACAATGGCCACTATCCACGTAGACGGCAAAGCGCTCGAAGTCAACGGTGCAGACAACCTGTTACAGGCGTGTCTGTCGCTAGGCCTCGATATCCCTTATTTCTGCTGGCACCCGGCGCTTGGTAGCGTCGGCGCTTGCCGGCAGTGTGCGGTCAAGCAGTACACCGACGAAAACGACACCCGTGGTCGTATCGTCATGTCCTGCATGACCCCTGCCTCCGACGGCACCTGGATCTCCATCGAAGACGATGAGTCCAAGGCGTTTCGCGCCAGCGTCGTCGAATGGCTGATGACCAACCACCCGCACGACTGCCCGGTATGCGAGGAAGGCGGTCACTGCCACCTGCAGGACATGACGGTAATGACCGGCCACAACGAGCGCCGTTACCGTTTCACCAAGCGTACCCACCAGAACCAGGACCTCGGCCCGTTCATCGCACATGAGATGAACCGCTGTATCGCCTGCTACCGCTGCGTGCGCTACTACAAGGACTACGCCGGTGGTACCGACCTGGGCGTCTACGGCGCCCACGACAACGTGTACTTCGGCCGCGTCGAAGACGGCGTGCTGGAAAGCGAGTTCTCCGGCAACCTGACCGAGGTCTGCCCGACCGGCGTGTTCACCGACAAGACCCACTCCGAGCGCTACAACCGCAAGTGGGACATGCAGTTCGCCCCAAGCATCTGCCACGGCTGCTCCAGCGGCTGCAACATCAGCCCGGGCGAGCGCTACGGCGAACTGCGCCGGATCGAGAACCGCTTCAACGGCTCGGTCAACCAGTACTTCCTGTGCGACCGTGGCCGCTTCGGTTACGGCTACGTCAACCGCACCGATCGCCCACGCCAGCCACGCCTGGCAGACGGCACCAAGCTGAGCCTGGACGCCGCTCTGGACAAGGCCGCCGACTTGCTGCGTGGCCGTACCATCGTCGGTATCGGCTCGCCACGCGCCAGCCTCGAAAGCAACTACGGCCTGCGTGAGCTGGTCGGCGCCGAGTATTTCTACTCGGGCATGGAAGCCGGCGAACTGGCCCGCGTGCGCCTGGCCCTGAACGTGCTGAACAACAGCCCGCTGCCGGTGCCGACCCTGCGCGACATCGAAGACCACGACGCCGTGTTCGTGCTTGGTGAAGACCTGACCCAGACCGCTGCCCGCGTCGCCCTGGCCGTGCGCCAAGCCACCAAAGGCAAGGCCGAGGCTATGGCCGAAGCAATGAAAGTGCAGCCATGGCTCGACGCCGCGGTGAAGAACATCGGCCAGCACGCGCTGTACCCGCTGTTCATCGCCTCGCTGGCTGAAACCAAGCTGGACGACGTCGCCGAAGAATGTGTGCACGCCGCCCCTGCCGACCTGGCGCGCATCGGTTTCGCGGTGGCCCACGCCATCGACCCGAGCGCACCAGCAGTAGCCGGCCTTGACGACGAAGCCAAGGCCCTGGCCCAGCGCATCGCCGACGCCCTGGTCGCAGCCAAGCGCCCACTGGTGGTTGCCGGTACCTCGCTGGCCGACCCGGCACTGATCGAAGCCGCCGCCAACATCGCCAAGGCCCTGAATCTGCGCGAGAAGAACGGCTCGCTGAGCCTGGTGGTACCTGAAGCCAACAGTATCGGCCTGGCCATGCTCGGTGGCGAGTCCGTCGATGCCGCGCTGGACGCAGTCATCAGCGGCAAGGCCGATGCCATCGTCGTGCTGGAAAACGACCTGTACGCCCGCCTGCCGGCGGCCAAGGTCGATGCAGCCCTGGCTGCGGCCAAGGTGGTGATCGTCGCCGACCACTCGAAAACCCCGACGGTCGACCGTGCCCACCTGGTGCTGCCAGCCGCCTCGTTCGCCGAAGGCGACGGTACCCTGGTCAGCCAGGAAGGCCGTGCCCAGCGCTTCTTCCAGGTGTTCGACCCGCAGTACCTGGACAGCAGCATCCTGGTCCACGAAGGCTGGCGCTGGATGCACGCCCTGCGTGCCACCCTGCTGAACAAGCCGGTCGACTGGACCCAGCTCGACCACGTCACCAGCGCCTGTGCCGAAGCCGCCCCGCAATTGGCCGGCATCGTCAACGCCGCGCCAAGCGCCGCGTTCCGCATCAAGGGCATGAAACTGGCGCGTGAGCCGCTGCGCTACTCCGGCCGTACCGCCATGCGTGCCAACATCAGTGTGCATGAGCCACGCACCCCGCAAGACAAGGACACCGCGTTCGCCTTCTCCATGGAAGGCTACTCGGGTTCGGCCGAACCGCGCCAGCAAGTGCCGTTCGCCTGGTCGCCGGGCTGGAACTCGCCGCAAGCCTGGAACAAGTTCCAGGACGAGGTCGGTGGTCACCTGCGTGCCGGTGACCCGGGCGTACGCCTGATCGAGTCGCAAGGCGACCGCCTGAACTGGTTCAACGCCATTCCGGGCGCGTTCAACCCGGCCCGTGGTACCTGGACTGCCGTGCCGTTCTTCCACCTGTTCGGCAGCGAAGAAAGCTCCTCGCGCGCCGCTCCGGTGCAACAGCGCATCCCGGCTGCCTACGTGGCCCTGGCCAAGTCCGAAGCCGATCGCCTGGGCGTCAACGAAGGTGCGCTGCTGAGCCTGACCGTGGCCGGTGTGGCCCTGCGCCTGCCGCTGCGCATCAATGAAGAGCTGGGCGCAGGCCTGGTCGCGTTGCCGAAAGGCCTGGCCGGTATCCCGCCTGCCATCTTCGGTGCATCCATCGAAGGCCTGCAGGAGGCAGCACAATGAGCTGGTTCACCCCCGAAGTGATCGATGTGATCATTCAGGTCGTCAAGGCCATTGTGGTGCTGCTGGCCGTAGTGGTCTGCGGCGCGCTGCTGAGCTTTGTCGAACGTCGCCTGCTGGGCTGGTGGCAGGACCGCTACGGTCCGAACCGTGTCGGCCCGTTCGGCATGTTCCAGATCGCTGCCGACATGCTGAAGATGTTCTTCAAGGAGGACTGGAACCCGCCCTTCGTCGACCGCATGATCTTCACCCTGGCCCCGGTCGTGGCCATGAGCGCGCTGCTGATCGGCTTCTCGATCATCCCGATCACACCGGGCTGGGGCGTCGCCGACCTGAACATCGGCCTGCTGTTCTTCTTCGCCATGGCCGGGCTTTCTGTTTATGCAGTGCTCTTTGCCGGCTGGTCGTCGAACAACAAGTACGCCCTGCTGGGCAGCTTGCGTGCTTCGGCACAGACCGTGTCGTACGAGGTGTTCCTGGGCCTGGCGCTGATGGGCGTGGTGGTGCAGGTGGGTTCGTTCAACATGCGCGACATCGTTGAATACCAGGCCCAGAACCTGTGGTTCATCATTCCGCAGTTCTTCGGCTTCTGCACCTTCTTCATCGCTGGCGTCGCCGTGACCCACCGTCACCCGTTCGACCAGCCTGAAGCGGAACAGGAACTGGCTGACGGCTACCACATCGAGTATGCCGGCATGAAATGGGGCATGTTCTTCGTCGGTGAGTACATCGGCATCATCCTCATCTCGGCGCTGCTGGTAACCCTGTTCTTCGGCGGCTGGCACGGCCCGTTCGGCATCCTGCCGCAACTGCCGTTCCTGTGGTTTGCCCTGAAGACCGCGTTCTTCATCATGCTGTTCATCCTGCTGCGCGCCTCGATCCCGCGCCCACGCTATGACCAGGTGATGGACTTCAGCTGGAAGTTCTGCCTGCCGCTGACCCTGATCAATTTGCTGGTGACCGCTGCGATCGTGCTCTACAACACGCCAGCCGTCGCGGCCCAGTGAGGATTTGACCCATGTTCAAGTATATCGGCGACATCGTTAAGGGCACCGGCACCCAGCTGCGCAGCCTGGCAATGGTGTTCTCCCACGGGTTCCGCAAGCGCGACACCCTGCAGTACCCCGAAGAACCCGTGTACCTGCCGCCGCGCTACCGCGGCCGCATCGTCCTCACTCGCGACCCCGACGGCGAGGAGCGCTGCGTGGCGTGCAACCTCTGCGCGGTGGCCTGCCCGGTTGGCTGCATCTCGCTGCAGAAGGCCGAGACCGACGACGGACGCTGGTACCCGGAGTTCTTCCGCATCAACTTCTCGCGCTGCATTTTCTGCGGCCTGTGCGAGGAGGCGTGCCCGACCACCGCGATCCAGCTGACTCCGGATTTCGAAATGGCCGAGTTCAAGCGTCAGGACCTGGTGTACGAGAAAGAAGATCTGCTGATCTCCGGCCCCGGCAAGAACCCTGACTACAACTTCTACCGTGTTGCGGGTATGGCGATCGCTGGCAAGCCGAAGGGCTCTGCGCAGAACGAAGCCGAGCCGATCAACGTGAAGAGCTTGCTCCCATAAGGACAGAAAGATGGAATTCGCTTTCTACTTCGCATCCGGGATCGCCGTGGTCTCCACCCTTCGGGTGGTTACCGGCACCAACCCTGTGCACGCCCTGCTCTACCTGATCATTTCGCTGATTTCCGTGGCGATGATCTTCTTCTCCCTCGGTGCGCCGTTCGCGGGCGCCCTGGAAGTGATCGCCTACGCCGGCGCCATCATGGTGCTGTTCGTGTTCGTGGTGATGATGCTCAACCTGGGGCCGGCCTCGGTCGCCCAGGAACGCGGATGGCTCAAGCCCGGCATCTGGGCAGGGCCGGTCATTCTCGGCGCCCTGCTGCTGCTGGAGCTGCTGTACGTGCTGTTCGTCACCCCGAGTGGCGCCGGCATCAGCGGGACCACCGTGGGCCCGAAAGAAGTGGGCATCAGCCTGTTCGGCCCGTACCTGCTGGTGGTCGAACTGGCGTCGATGCTGCTGCTGGCCGCGGCTGTCACCGCCTTCCACCTGGGCCGAAACGAGGCGAAGGAGTAAATCATGGGTGCTATCCCTCTCGAGCATGGTCTGGCGGTCGCCGGCATCCTGTTCTGCTTAGGTCTGGTTGGCCTGATGGTCCGCCGCAACATCCTCTTCGTGCTCATGAGCCTGGAAGTCATGATGAACGCTTCTGCCCTGGCGTTCGTCGTCGCCGGTGCCCGTTGGGTGCAGCCCGACGGCCAGGTGATGTTCATTCTGGTGATCAGCCTGGCGGCCGCCGAGGCCAGTATCGGCCTGGCCATCCTGCTGCAGCTGTATCGCCGCTTCCACACTCTCGACATCGATGCTGCCAGTGAGATGCGCGGATGAACCTTATCTTCCTGACTTTCGTCTTCCCCCTGATCGGCTTCCTGCTGCTGTCGTTCTCGCGCGGGCGGTTCTCGGAGAACCTGTCCGCCCTGATCGGCGTCGGCTCGGTGGGCCTGTCGGCCGCCGTGGCCGCCTACGTCATCTGGCAGTTCAACGTCGCCCCGCCTGAAGGCGGCGCGTACAGCCAGCTGCTGTGGCAGTGGATGTCGGTGGATGGCTTTGCGCCAAACTTCACCCTGTACGTGGATGGCCTGTCGGTCACCATGCTCGGCGTGGTCACCGGCGTCGGCTTCCTGATCCACCTGTTCGCGTCCTGGTACATGCGTGGCGAAACCGGCTACTCGCGCTTCTTCTCGTACACCAACCTGTTCATCGCCAGCATGCTGTTCCTGATCCTGGGCGATAACCTGCTGTTCATCTACTTTGGCTGGGAAGGCGTGGGCCTGTGCTCGTACCTGTTGATCGGCTTCTATTACAGCAACCGCAACAACGGTAACGCGGCACTCAAGGCGTTCATCGTCACCCGAATCGGCGACGTGTTCATGGCCATCGGCCTGTTCATCCTGTTCGCCCAGCTGGGTACCCTGAACGTGCAGGAACTGCTGGTGCTGGCACCGCAGAAGTTCCAGGCGGGCGACACCTGGATGGTGCTGGCAACCCTGATGCTGCTGGGTGGTGCGGTCGGTAAATCGGCCCAGCTGCCACTGCAGACCTGGCTTGCCGACGCAATGGCTGGCCCGACGCCGGTTTCGGCACTGATCCACGCTGCAACCATGGTGACCGCGGGCGTGTACCTGATCGCCCGTACCAACGGCCTGTTCCTGCTGGCGCCGGACATCCTGCACCTGGTTGGCGTGGTGGGTGGCGTGACGCTGGTACTGGCCGGCTTCGCCGCGCTGGTGCAAACCGACATCAAGCGTATCCTGGCCTACTCGACCATGAGCCAGATCGGCTACATGTTCCTGGCCCTGGGCGTTGGTGCCTGGGACGCGGCAATCTTCCACCTGATGACCCACGCCTTCTTCAAGGCCCTGCTGTTCCTTGCTTCCGGTGCGGTGATCGTTGCCTGCCACCACGAGCAGAACATCTTCAAGATGGGCGGCCTGTGGAAGAAACTGCCGCTGGCCTACGCCAGCTTCGTGGTCGGTGGTGCTGCCCTGGCGGCCCTGCCGATCGTGACCGTGGGCTTCTACTCCAAGGACGAGATCCTCTGGGAAGCCTTCGCCAGCGGCAATACCGGCCTGCTGTACGCCGGCCTGGTGGGCGCGTTCATGACCTCGCTGTACACCTTCCGCCTGATCTTCATCGCCTTCCACGGCGAAGCCAAGACCGAAGCCCACGCCGGCCACGGCATCAGCCACTGGCTGCCGCTGGGCGTGCTGATCGTGCTGTCGACCTTCGTCGGCGCCTGGATCACCCCGCCGCTGGCAGGTGTGCTGCCACAAAGCGCCGGCCACGCCGGTGGCGAAGCCAAGCACGCGCTGGAGATCACCTCGGGTGCCATCGCCATCGCCGGCATCCTGCTCTCGGCCCTGCTGTTCCTGGGCAAGCGCAGCTTCGTCAGCGCAGTGGCCAACAGCAGCATCGGCCGGGTCCTGTCGGCCTGGTGGTTCGCTGCCTGGGGCTTCGACTGGATCTACGACAAGCTGTTCGTCAAACCTTACCTGCTGATCTGCCACATCCTGCGCAAGGACCCGGTGGACCGCAGCATCGGCCTGATCCCTCGCATGGCTCGCGGCGGCAACGTTGCCATGAGCAAGACCGAGACCGGCCAGCTGCGCTGGTACACCGCCTCGATCGCCGTCGGCGCCGTACTGGTGCTGGGCGCTGTGGTAGTGGCTGCGGTATGACTATGAAGAACCTTGCGACTTTGCCAAAGGAAACCAACCCGTCATGATTTTGCCTTGGCTGATCCTGATTCCTTTCATCGGCGGCCTTCTGTGCTGGCTGGGTGAGCGCTTCGGCGCCACCCTGCCGCGCTGGATCGCACTGCTGACCATGTCTCTGCTGCTGGGTATCGGCCTGTGGCTGTGGGCCCACGGCGACTACACCCTGGCCCCGGCACCGGGCGCCGAACCGCACTGGGCACTCGAATACAAAGTCGAGTGGATCAAGCGCTTCGGCATCAGCATCCACCTGGCCCTCGACGGCCTGTCGCTGCTGATGATCCTGCTCACCGGCCTGCTCGGTGTGCTGTCGGTACTGTGCTCCTGGAAAGAAATCCAGCGCCACGTCGGCTTCTTCCACCTCAACCTGATGTGGATCCTGGGCGGCGTGGTCGGTGTGTTCCTGGCGCTGGACCTGTTCCTGTTCTTCTTCTTCTGGGAAATGATGCTGGTGCCGATGTACTTCCTCATCGCGCTCTGGGGTCACAGCTCGGCAGACGGCAAGAAGACCCGGATCTACGCGGCGACCAAGTTCTTCATCTTCACCCAGGCCAGCGGCCTGATCATGCTGGTGGCGATCCTTGGCCTGGTGCTGGTGAACTACAACACCACCGGGGTGCTCACCTTCAACTACAGCGACTTGCTCAAGGCCGAACTGCCGGCTGGCGTCGAGTACGTGCTGATGCTGGGCTTCTTCATCGCCTTTGCGGTGAAACTGCCGGTGGTGCCATTCCACTCCTGGCTGCCTGACGCTCACGCCCAGGCACCGACTGCAGGCTCCGTGGACCTGGCGGGCATCTTGCTGAAGACCGCAGCCTACGGCCTGCTGCGCTTCGCCCTGCCGCTGTTCCCGAATGCCTCGGCAGAGTTTGCGCCCATCGCCATGACCCTGGGCCTGATCGGTATCTTCTACGGTGCTTTCCTGGCCTTCGCGCAAACCGACATCAAGCGCCTGATCGCCTTCTCCAGCGTCTCGCACATGGGCTTCGTGCTGATCGGCATCTACTCCGGCAGCCAGCAGGCCCTGCAAGGCGCGGTGATCCAGATGCTGGCCCACGGCCTGTCGGCAGCCGCGCTGTTCATCCTGTCCGGCCAGTTGTACGAGCGCCTGCACACCCGTGACATGCGTCAGATGGGTGGCCTGTGGCACCGCATCGCGTACCTGCCGGCTATCAGCCTGTTCTTCGCCGCCGCATCGCTGGGCCTGCCAGGCACCGGCAACTTCGTTGGCGAGTTCCTGATCCTGATCGGCAGCTTCGCCCACGTGCCCTGGATCACCGTGATCGCCACCACCGGCCTGGTCTTCGGCTCGGTGTACTCGCTGATCATGATCCACCGCGCCTACTTCGGCCCAGCCAAGAGCGACACCGTGCTGGCCGGCATGGACGGCCGCGAGATGATCATGGTGCTGGGCCTGGCGGGGCTGCTGATTCTGCTGGGCGTGTATCCGCAGCCGTTCCTCGACACCTCTGCCGCCACCATGAGTGGTGTGCAGCAGTGGCTCGGTTCCGCTTTCACTCAACTCGCTTCGGCCCGGTAAGAGCGCTATGGAATTCACCACTCAACACTTCATCGCATTGGCGCCGATGCTGATCACCACCATCACCACCGTGGTGGTGATGCTGGCGATCGCCTGGAAGCGCAACCACTCGCAGACCTTCCTGCTGTCCACCGTGGGCCTCAACCTGGCCCTGCTGTCGATCTTGCCGGCGCTGAAAGTCGCGCCGCTGGCGGTCACCCCGCTGATCACCATCGACAAGTTCGCCTGCCTGTACATGGCGATCATCCTGGTGGCGACGCTGGCCTGCGTCACCCTTGCCCACGCCTACCTCGGCGAAGGCTCCAAAGGCTTCCCGGGCAACCGTGAAGAACTGTACCTGCTGCTGCTGATGTCGGCCCTCGGTGGCCTGGTGCTGGTCAGCGCCAACCACCTGGCCGGCCTGTTCATCGGCCTGGAGCTGCTGTCGGTACCGGTCTACGGCCTGGTGGCGTATGCCTTCTTCAACAAGCGATCACTGGAAGCCGGCATCAAGTACATGGTGCTGTCGGCTGCGGGCTCGGCCTTCCTGCTGTTCGGCATGGCGCTGCTGTACGCCGACGCCGGCAGCCTGAGCTTCGACCAGATCGGCAAGGCCCTGGCTACCACCAGCATGCCAAGCCTGGTGGCCCAGCTGGGCCTGGGCATGATGCTGGTCGGCCTGGCCTTCAAGCTGTCGCTGGTACCCTTCCACCTGTGGACCCCGGACGTGTACGAAGGCGCCCCGGCGCCGGTCGCCGCGTTCCTGGCCACCGCCAGCAAGGTCGCGGTATTTGCCGTGGTCGTGCGCCTGTTCATGCTCTCCCCTGCTGCCAGCAGCGGCGCGCTGAGCACCGTGCTGGCTGTGATCGCCGTGGCCTCGATCCTGATCGGCAACCTGCTGGCGCTGACCCAGAGCAACCTCAAGCGCCTGCTGGGTTACTCGTCCATCGCCCACTTCGGCTACCTGGTCATTGCCCTGGTCGCCAGCAAGGGCCTGGCACTGGAAGCCATGGGCGTATACCTGGTCACCTACGTGATCACCAGCCTGGGCGCCTTCGGTGTCATCACCCTGATGTCCTCGCCTTATGGCGGCCGTGACGCCGATGCACTGTACGAGTACCGCGGCCTGTTCTGGCGCCGCCCGTACCTGACCGCGGTACTGACCGTGATGATGCTGTCGCTGGCGGGTATCCCGCTGACCGCCGGCTTCATCGGCAAGTTCTACATCATCGCCACCGGCGTCGAGTCGCACCTGTGGTGGCTGGTCGGTGCCCTGGTGATCGGTAGCGCCATTGGCGTGTACTACTACCTGCGTGTCATGGTCACCTTGTACCTGGTCGAGCCGAACCTGCGTCGCCACGACGCCCCGCTGAAATGGGAACAGCGCACCGGCGGCGTCATGCTGCTGGCCATCGCCATTCTCGCCTTCGTGCTGGGTGTCTACCCGCAACCGCTGCTGGAAATGGTCCAGCAGGCAGGCCTGCAACTGATCGGCTGACCTGTCCGGCAAAAAAACAAAGACACCCCGCACCTGCGGGGTGTTTTTTTATCTGCGCGGTTTTTATCTGCACGTGCGTCTATCTACATCCAATAGCCGCCTCACTCCTCCGCGTAGCCGGGGGCTGCCGCAGGCAGCGCGGCCTTGCGCAGATCACCATAGGCCGAAGGCAGGTAAACTTCGGGGTTGGGCATGCCACTTGGCGAAAGTTCATGGGTCATTTCGAACTCGGCGCGTACCGACCAGCCACATGCCTCGGTGGTGCATTGCAGATAGGCGATTCGCAGGAAAATGTGGCGGCCTTCACTTGTGCGTATGCGCATGCGGCTGTGGCAATGCGGGCAAACCAGTTTGTAAGTACTCACGGCAAGTACCTGCAGGCACTGTTCAGGCCACTATTCTGTGAGAATGATCGTTCAACTGTGTCAGTATTACCTGCAAAGGCTGACCTATTCTTCGGTTGGGTGTTGCTCATTGCAAAGTGCTCCTTGATACGCAGGGATGTATTCGTAACGAGTAGTTTAAGCCCATGAAATATCATTAAACCAGTCATGGATATCTGTTATGAGTACTCACGTACTTGCAGCTGTGCTCACCCGCCTCAAGCTGCTGACCGGCGCGCAGTCCGATGCCGAACTTTCCCGCAAGCTGTCGATCAGCCCGCAGACGCTGAGCAGTTGGAAAGTCCGCGACAGCGTGCCGTACTCCCTGTGCGTAGATATCGCCAGGCAGCATGCGTGTTCCCTTGACTGGTTGCTGCTAGGTGAAATGGCCCCCGGCCCAGGGCTCCAAGGTGATGGTGACTGGGAACGCGAGATGCTCGAACGGCTGAGGGCATTGTCGCCAGGTGATCGCCAGGCCACCCTGCTGTTCATCAAGGACAGGCAGCGCATCCAGCAGCTGGAGCAACGGATAAGCGAGCTGACCCTCCACTTGCCCACTATCGGCGGTGGCTAACCTCGACGCCGCCAGCGCTGAATGATTTCCCGCAGGTCCAGCGTGTCGAGCCAGACCATGACCTTGAGACTGATGGGAATCACCACCACGGCGGCAACGAATGCCGACATGCCCCGGGTCAGCAAGGGCGCCAATGATGACACCAGCGGTTCGAACAGGTAGCCCACCCCCACGGTCACGAACACCAGCAGCAGTTTCTTGCCAAGCGTCAGGCGCCTGGCCTTGTTGGTGATCAACCGGTCGCGCGCCGCGCCCACCAGCAGTGCCCCCAGCAGGGCGGCAAACAGTACACTGCCGTCCACCCTCAGCAGTTCCAACAATGCGGGCGACAAGGTGCCGGACAGCGATGCCTCAGCCATGCGCCGCCCTCCGCTGCGGTACACGAAGGTCGGCAGTCGAACCCAGGCTGTGCATGACCGCTGCCTCCACAAACCGGATGTAGCACACGCCCAAGGCTCGCCCAGGGTCATGCCCGGCCACATCCGCCAGGCGCTTGTAGCCCCGCGCACGCAGCACCGCTCGCCAGTGGGCGAATTCACGTGCCGCACCGATGACAGCGCATCGTGCCGCCACTTCCAGCGCGGCATCACCGACTTGGCGCTGCAGCCTGAGGCGCTCACGCAATGTGCCCAGGTCCACTTTTGGCCAGAACGGGTCATGGCAATCGGCAAAGCGCGGTAGCCGAGGATCGCTGCTCATGATTATCCCCTCACTGTCCGGCCAGCATGCCGTAACGAATGGCCTTGATCACCGCCGCCACGCGGGTGGGCACATCGAACTTGCGCAGGATGTTGGACACATGGAAGTTCACTGTCGACTCCCGGCACTCGAGGATCTGCCCGATCTCCCAGGAGCTTTTGCCGTACGCACACCACAACAGGACTTGCTGTTCACGTGGCGTCAGGCGAACCGGAGCGTCCGCCAAGGGTTGCTGCGAGTGTCGGGTCTTGTCAGTCATGTTTGAGCTCCACGGGTGATTGCGAGGCATCGCTGCCGATCTGCAGTCACCTTACGAAGCGCACGCCGCACGCCACCACTACGGCGGACTGTAAAGAAACTTCGTACAAAACTGTTTGATGAAGGTTGCGCGAAATTTGCTGACTTTCTTCGTGCTCCAAGCGGCATTTCGCTCGTCTCAACGCCGTTGTTCATTCGCCTATCGCCTGGAGTCGTACAATGCGTTGCGTTTTGCCCTTCTCGTCCTGCCTTGGCCTGCTGGCTGCTTTTGGCAGCGCTCAGCCCGCCTTGGCGGCATCTTCGGTCGAACTGGGCCAGGTGCTGATCACCGATGAGGAACAGAACGACCTGACGGCAGCCAGCGAACGCCTGCGCGAAGTGCCGGGTGCCAGCAATCTGGTGGATATGCAGCGCGTAGGGCAAGGCCGGGTGGCCAGCAACCAGGACGTGCTGGCCTACCAGCCTGGCGTGTTCGCGCAATCGGCGGGCAACGACGGCATCAAGCTGTCGATCCGCGGCTCGGGTATCAACCGTGCGCCGGGCGCGCACGGTTCCGGGGTGTACACCATGTTCGACGGGCTGCCGCTGACCGGCCCGGGCGGTACGCCCTACGAGCTGTTCGAGCCGCTGTGGCTAAGCCGTGCCGAAGTACTGCGCGGCGCCAATGGCTTCGACCAGGGCGCGCTGGCACTGGGTGGCGCCATCAACTACGTCACCCATACCGGGTACGACGCAGCACCGCTGCAGGTGCGCTACGAGGTCGGCAGCCGCGGCTACCAGCACCGGCATATCAGTTCCGGGCAGGTACTGGGCAACCTCGATTACTACGTGGCCCTGACCGATTCCGAGTATGACGGTTACCAGGCGCACAGCAGCGGCAGCGCCAAAGGCATTGCCGCCAATGTCGGCTACCGCTTCAACCCCAACCTGGAAACCCGTTTCTACCTTCGCTACCGGGAAACCCGGAACGAACTGGCCGGGCGCCTGACCAAGGACCAGATCAAGCACCATCCGCGCGCGGCCAACCCTGCCTATCTGGCCCGCGACGACAGCCGCCCTCAACCGGGCAGCACCTGGGTCGGCAACAAGACCACCTTCTACCTCGAAGATGACGCGCGTCTGGAAGCCGGCCTGGTTTACCATGACTACCCGATGGACCTTCGCGAAGGCCCGATGCGCCTGAAAGTGGCTTACACCGATGTCAGCGGTACGCTCAACTATTTCCGCCGCGACACCCTGTTCGGCCACGAAAGCAAGACTACCGTGGGCTGGCGTACCACCAAGCACCTGCCCAACAGCGGCGCTTCGCAGTTCGCGCGCAATGGCGACGTGTTCGGTGCACGTACCCGCGATTTCACTTACCAGGGTTCCGACACCGTGGTGCATGCCGGCAACGACCTGGAGCTGGTGCCCAACCTGTGGCTGACCACCGGCCTGGCAATGATCTACACCCGCCGCGAGAGTGACGTCACCTACCCTGCCGAAGGTGGCAAGGTGAGCATGCATGACTGGGACTATGCACCACGCCTGGGGCTGCGCTACGACATCCGCCCAGACCTGCAGGTCTACGGCAACCTCAGCCGTTCGGTAGAGCCACCCCACCCGTGGTCGCTGATCTGGAGCTCGCCAAGCGTCGGCGGCAAGCAGATCCAGCCCATCGAGATGCAGAACCAGACTGCCACCACCCTGGAACTGGGCGCCCGTGGCGACTCCGCGCTCGGCAGCTGGGACCTGGCCTGGTACTACTCGCAGGTGCGCCATGAACTGCTGGCCGTGGAAGTGGTGCCGAATTTCACGTCGGAATTCAACGCCAGCGCTACCGTGCATCAGGGCGTCGAGGCAGGCCTGGACAGCACCCTGTGGGAACGTGCCGGCACTGGCAGGCTCAGCCTGCGCCAGGCCTACACCTTCAGCGACTTCCATTACCGTGATGACGACAAGTTTGGCGACAACCTCCTGCCCGGCATCCCGATGCACTACTACCAGGCCGAACTGCGCTACGACTGGCCAAGCGGCTTCTATGCCGGAATCAACACGCAGATGGCGTCGAAAGTGCAGGTGGACTATGCCAACAGCTACCACGCCGACGAATATGCCTTGCTTGGCGCGCGCCTGGGCTGGGATTCGCCGAAGCAGGACTGGCAGACCTGGCTGGACCTGCGCAACCTGACCAACAAGCGGTATGCGGCGACAGTGACGCCTGCCTACAACGACGCCGGTAACGACAACGCCCGCTCGACGCCGGGTGAAGGGTTTGGCGTGTATGCCGGGGTTTCCTACAGCTTCCGCTAACCACCCAGGGCCAGTCAGCGCGGGTCATTGTAGGAGCGGCCTTGTGTCGCGAAAGGGCCGCAGAGCGGCCCCGGGACTTTAGCGTTGATGCACCTATTGCCGGGGCCGCGTTGCGGCCCTTTCGCGACACAAGGCCGCTCCTAGAGGGGTTGTGTGCTAGCCAATCAAACCGCCCGGATCAACTTCACCCACGAAGCGAACTTGTCGACAAACGCCTGCAAGAACGGCCGGGTCTTGTCGTTGAGTTTGCCCGAGTCTTCGAACAGGCTGGCCGCCCCGCCGATATAGGCTTCGGGCATTTGCATGCACGGCATGTCGAGAAACACCAGCGACTGGCGCACCGCATGGTTGGCGCCAAAACCACCAATCGCCCCCGGCGACACACTCACCACCGCAGTCGGCTTGCCACTCCAGGCGCTTTGCCCGTAGGGCCGTGAGCCCACATCGATGGCATTCTTGAGGCAACCCGGCACCGAGCGGTTGTACTCCGGGGTGACGAACAGCACCGCATCGCTACGGCGGATCTCGTCGCGAAAGCGCTTCCATGTTTCAGGGGGCGCGTCGGCCTCGACATCCTCGTTGTACAGGGGCAAATCGCCAATTTCGACTATTTTCAGGGCAAGGCTGGACGGCGCCAGCTCCGAAAGTGCGCGGGCGACCTTGCGGTTGTACGAATCCTTGCGCAAGCTGCCGACTACAACCGCTACCGAATACACCTGGCTCATGGGCAATTCCAACCTTTGCTGGGTAAAGGGACGTTGTAGTTATAGATGACCGTTCCTCGGCGCTTTGGTTTTTTTTCCTTCAAGGGAAAACTTCCAGCGCTGTTCAACGGTCTATGTCCACAGACATTTCCTACGTAATTCAGAGGTTTCCACCCAAATGGCAGCAGTAATGGTCGGCCAGTTCCACGCCCGTGACGCCGAAGGCCGTATCTACCCCGTGCACGAGTTCCAGGAGTCGACCCTGCAACACGACGGCAGCACGCTGGGCGCCCCTATCACCACCTACCGCCTGGCCATCGGCGACAAGGTCAACCACCTGGGTGACAACCGCTTTGAATTGGCGCGCAGCGGCGTCGAGATCACGCGCATTCCTTGATGCAATCCACCGTGTAGCAGCCACTGTCGTTCTGCAGGCCATGCACGTCCGCGACAAAACCGGGGAAGCCCTGGTTGAATGCCCGGGCGAAAGCCAGGTAGTCGACTATCGAGCGGGTCGCCTCGGTGAACCGCTCCCCCGGCATGATCAACGGAATACCAGGCGGGTACGGCACCAGCATCACCGCCGCCACACGCCCCAGCAGCGCCTCGATCGGCACCGCCTCGACTTCGCCACGCACCATCAGGTCATAGGCCCGCGCCGGGCTTACTGCTACTTCCGGCAAGCGCGTGAACAGCCGCTTCAGCTGCTTGGCCGTGGCATTGGCGCGGTAACAGCCATGCAGCTGGTCGCACAGGTCGCGCAGCCCCATGCCCTGGTAGCGTGAGGCATCGGCAGCCACCACGCTGGGCAGGCAACTCCCCAAAGCAGCATTGCCGTCATAGTGGCGTTTGAATTCCAGCAGTTCGGTGAGCAGCGTGCTCCATTTGCCTTTGGTGATGCCCATGGAGAACAGCACCAGGAAGCTGTACAGGCCGGTTTTCTCCACCACCAGGCCCCGCTCCCACAGAAACTTGCTGACCACCGCTGCCGGGATTCCCTGCTCGCCCAGCGCCCCGCCTGCGCTCAAGCCCGGCATCACCAGGGTCACCTTGAGGGGATCAAGCAGCACATAGTCGTCCGCCACCTCGCCAAAACCATGCCACTCGGCCCCTGGGTGCAGCAACCAGTCCTGCGCGGCCAGGCGGTGGATACCTTCGGCGCTCGGCGGCTGCCAGATGCTGAACCACCAGTCATCTGCGGCAATGTGCTCACGCAGGTTGGCAAGGGCACGGCGGAAACTCAGCGCCTCATCGAACATCTCCTGCAACAGCGAGCGCCCGGCCGGCCCTTCCATCATGGTAGAGGCCACGTCCAGCGAGGCGAGGATGCTGTACTGCGGCGAAGTCGAAATGTGCATCATGAACGCTTCGTTGAAACGGTCACGGTCCAGTTGGCGCCTGGCCCCCTCTTGAACGTGGATCATCGAGGCCTGGCTGAACGCGGCCAGCAGCTTGTGAGTGGAATGGGTGCTGAACACCAGCGGGCTGTCCGCGGCGCAGGCAGTGCCCATGGCATAGCGCCCGGTGAAAAACTCGTGGAACGCCGCGTAGGCAAACCAGGCCTCGTCGAAATGCAGCACCTCGACACTGGCGCCCAGGGCTTGCTTGATCAACCCGGCGTGATAGCACAGGCCGTCGTAGGTGGAGTTGGTCACCACCGCCAGCTTGATGCGCTGCCCGCGATCACGGGCCAGGGGGTTGGCCTGGATTTTCGCCTGGATCGCCTCGGGGCCGAATTCGCTGAGCGGGATCGGGCCGATGATGCCCAGCTCGTTGCGCTCGGGGCACAGGTACAGCGGAATGGCGCCGGTCATGATGATCGCGTGCACCACCGACTTGTGGCAGTTGCGGTCCACCAGTACCAGGTCGTCGCGGCCGACCATCGCGTGCCAGACGATCTTGTTGGCGGTGGAGGTGCCATTGATGACGAAGAAGGTGTGGTCGGCACCGAAGTTGCGCGCCGCCCTGGCCTCGGCTTCGGCCAGCGGCCCGGTGTGGTCGAGCAGCGAGCCTAGCTCCGGCACCGAAACCGACAGGTCCGAGCGCAAGGTGTTTTCCCCGAAGAACTGATGAAATGCCTGGCCCACCGGGCTTTTTCGATAGGCGACGCCGCCGCCATGGCCGGGCGTATGCCAGGAATAGTTGGACTGCGCGGTGTGCTGCACCAGTGCCTTGAAGAAGGGTGGCAGCAGGCCATCGAGGTAGATATGTGCGGCGCGTGCCACCTGGCGGGCAAGGAACGGCACGGTGTCTTCGAACAGGTAGAGGATGCCGCGCAGCTGGTTGAGCTCGCTCATGGCTTCGGCGGGGGCGTTTTCCAGGGTCACCTGCTCACCCAGCGCGAAAATCGGCAGGTTGGGCGCGCGCAGGCGAGCCAGGCGGATCAGCTCGGCCATGTTCTGCAGCAGGTGGGTGTTCTCGCCGGCACCTTCTGCAGCGATCAGCATGCACGCCAGGCCGTGGTGGGTGGCAGCGACCAGACGCGCTTCGGCAAGGTCGGCGGCCTTGATGACCGCGAAGCCGTCCTGGCTCAATTCCTCGGCGATGCCCCGCACGCGCTCGCCGGCAACGCTGTCGGCCTTGATGGCGCGGTGGACGATGAGGATGGGGAACTTGAGGTCCTTGTACATCAGGTGGCTACCTCCGAAGGACATGTAGTCCTGATGAGGGTAGTTGTAGGAGCGGCCTTGCGTCGCGAAAGGGCCGCGCAGCGGCCCCAAAAATTTCACAGGCGACGCAAAAATTGCCGGGGCTGCTGCACAGCCCTTTCGCGACGCAAGGCCGCTCCTACAGGGATCGCATCGCCTGCGGCAAAATTGTTAACCCGCAGGCATCTCGGTAAGGGCCTGCCACATGGATGGCCCGCCCGCCGACTTGGCTATGGCCGCCAGCCGCTCGGCATGAGCCTCCAGCTCTTCGGCACTGGCCATGATCACCCGTCCCGGCGCACGCCCGGTAATCCGGCGAATCTCGCTGCCGCCCTGGCCGTCGTCGCCCTCGGCGTCAGCCCCATGCCCGGCCAGCGAAAGGCTGGTCTGGCCACCGGTCATTGCCAGGTAGACGTCAGCCAGCAGTTCCGAGTCGAGCAGTGCGCCGTGCAGCTCACGGCCCGAGTTGTCGATGTCGTAGCGCTTGCACAGCGCATCGAGGCTGTTGCGTTGCCCGGGGTGGCGCGAGCGCGCCAGCAGCAAGGTGTCGAGGATGGTGCAATGCTGGGCGATGTCGGCACGGCCCTGCTGGCCAAGCAGGGCAAATTCGTTGTTGATGAAGCCAACGTCGAACGCCGCGTTGTGGATGACCAGCGTGGCGCCTTCGATGAATTCGAAGAACTCCTCGGCCACATCGCCAAAGCGCGGCTTGCCGACCAGGAAGGTATCGGTAATGCCGTGGACGTTGATGGCGCCCTCGTCGCTCTCGCGGTCCGGCTGCAGGTAGACGTGGAAGTGCCGCCCGGTCAGCCGCCGGCCGATCACCTCGACACAACCGATCTCGATGATCCGGTGGCCTTCGCTGACCGGCATGCCCGTGGTTTCGGTATCGAGGATGACGAACCGTTTATCTTGCTGCTGCTCCACGCGGGGCGCTCCAACTTGCATCAGTTTCAAAGGCGGCGAGTATACCCCAAGCGCCTCAGCGCTGGGCGCGCACCTCATCGACACCACGGTTGGCCAGCTGGTCGGCACGCTCGTTGCCGGGGTGGCCGATGTGGCCGCGCACCCACTTCCAGGTCACCTTGTGGCGATTGACCTGCTCATCAAGCTGCTGCCACAGGTCGGCGTTCTTCACCGGCTCTTTGGCTGCGGTCTTCCAGCCGCGCTTCTTCCAGTTGACCATCCATTCGTTGATGCCCTTCATCACGTACTGCGAGTCGGTGGTCAGCACCACCTCGCATTCGCGCTTCAACGCCATCAGCCCCTGGATCGCAGCCATCAGCTCCATGCGGTTGTTGGTGGTATCGCGCTCGCCGCCCCACAGTTCCTTCTCGACGCCCTTGTAGATCATCAGGACCCCCCAGCCACCCGGGCCAGGGTTGCCCTTGCAGGCGCCGTCGGTAAACATTTCGATGCTATCGCTCATGTACCACTCATGTTCAGTGCTTTTCAGTGTCCGGGTTGGCCGCCGTACGATTGACCTTGGCCAGTGGCAGCGGCAGCAGCTTGCCCATGGGTTCGCGGCGCTCCGGGCGTAACGGCCGCAGGCCGACCACCATCTTGCGCGCCACCAGCAGGTACACCCCGCCGCCAGCGCCCTGCCAGCCGCCGGCTAGCCGTTCCCAGCCCTCCAGGCGTTGCTGCCAGGCCGGTGAGGCAAGCGGCGGACGATAGCACCCGAAGCGGCGTTTCTCCAGCGCGAAGCCCAGCAGGTTCAGCCAGTCGCCCACCCGTGACGCCGAGATGCAGCGCGCCTTGCGCAATGCGCCGTGGCTGAAGAAGTGACGCATGCCCCAGCTGCTCCACGGGTTGATGCCAACGATCAGCAGGTGCCCGCCCGGGCGCACCGCACTGGCGGCCTCGCGCAGCAGGCCATGGGGTGACAGGCAGAAGTCCAGGCCGTGCTGCAGCACCACCACGTCGGCGGCATGCTCGCTGAGCGGCCAGGCCTGCTCCTCGCACACTATCTCCACCCCCGGCAGGGGTGCGCCGAGGCGCACGTTGCGCTGGACCTGGGGGGCGCTGGGCGGCGGCTCGGCGCCTGGCCCGTAGTGCACAAGATAACCACCAAAGAAGCGCCCGAGCTCTTCTTCCAGCAGTTTTTCCTCCTCCTTGAGCATCAGCTGGCCGAGTGGGCCGTTGAACCACTCACGGGCCAGGCTGATCAGCTTGACCCAGTCCGGGTCGGCCTGGGCAAAGGCTTGGTCGGTCATTGCGCTCTCCCTCGAAGGTTCTCGCACCGCGCCATCGCGGCTAAGATGGCCACATGTGCCACGCTAGGCGAACCGGATCCGCACCATGATACAGATCAAAGCTCTCCCCGCTTTCTCCGACAACTACATCTGGTTGTTACAGGATACTGCCAAACGCCGCTGTGCGGTGGTCGATCCGGGTGATGCCGGCCCAGTGGAACGCTGGCTGTCGGCCCACCCCGAGTGGGTGTTGAGCGACATTCTCATCACCCACCACCACAACGACCATGTGGGTGGTGTGGAACGGCTCAAGCAATTGACCGGCGCACGGGTCTGCGGCCCGGCCAAAGAGCGCATCCCGTGCCGCGAACTGGCACTTGACGAAGGTGATCAGGTAACCGTCCTGGGTGTGACGTTCGAGGTGCTGGCAGTACCTGGCCATACCCTGGGGCATATCGCATTCTTCAGTGACCAGCCGCCAACGCCCGTGCTATTCAGCGGCGACACCCTGTTTGCCGCCGGTTGCGGGCGCATGTTCGAAGGTAGGCCCGAGCAGATGCAACCTGCCCTGGCCCGCCTGGCAGCGCTGCCGGAGTCGACCGAAGTGTATTGCGCCCACGAATATACCCTGAGCAACTTGCGGTTCGCCAAGGCCGTGGAACCTACCAACCCACACGTTCAGCAACGCTTCGAAGACGTTACCCGCTTGCGTGCCGAAAATCGCATCACCTTGCCATCAACGATCGGTATGGAGCGCCTGACCAACCCCTTCCTGCGCACCTCTGAAACATTAGTTAAACAAAAAGCAGACGAATGGAAGGGACATTCAAACACCTCGCATGTCGCTGTTTTTGCTGCCTTGAGGTCTTGGAAGGACACCTTCTGATAACCGCAAGATATATCGCAGTTGATGCTCAAAGGTTGACCCGGCCGGGAGCGGTTTCTAGAATCGCCAAAATTTTTCGCCCGGATACCTGTCTCAGCCGATGTCTTCCAGTAGCCGCAGAACCTCTCATTCCGTCGCCCTGACGCGCCTGGCCCAGGTCAGTGCGCTGGCCCTGGCCGCCACCCTGGTGGGCTGCCAGAGCACCCGTCAGCTCGACGAATCCGATAGCGTTCGCGCGCACAACTACCAGGCGCGGATCAAGCACAAACCTGCCCCGCTGCTGGTCAAGCCGGTCGAGCAGGCGCCGCAGGACGTGTGGGAGCGCATGCGCCAGGGCTTCGCCCTGCAGGACAGCATCGACGTCAACCCGCGCATCGAGCAGCAGCGCCTGTGGTTCGCCAGCAATCCGACCTTCATCGAAAGCGCTGGCGAGCGCGGCAGCCTCTACCTGCACTACATTGTCGAGCGGCTTGAAGAGCGCGACATGCCGCTGGAGCTGGCCCTGCTGCCGGCCATCGAGAGCGCCTACAACCCGATGGCCTACTCCCGCGCCAGCGCTGCCGGCATGTGGCAATTCATGCCGGCGACTGGCCGCCACTTCAACCTGCGCCAGACCAACTTCTACGATGGCCGCCGCGACATCACCGCCTCGACCAACGCTGCGCTGGACTACCTCACTCGCCTGCACGACATGTTCAACGGCGACTGGCTGCTGGCCCTGGCCGCCTACAACTCCGGCGAAGGCACGGTCAGCCGCGCCATCGAGCGCAACGAGCGCCTTGGCCTGCCGACCGACTACTGGAACCTGCCGCTGCCGCAGGAAACCCGCGACTACGTGCCCAAGCTGCTGGCGCTGTCGCAGGTGGTGCTTACCCCCGAGGCGTACGGGGTCAACCTGAACCCGATCGCCAACGAGCCGTACTTCGAAGCGGTGGCCATCAATGACCGCCTCGACCTGTCGCGCGTTGCCGCCTTTGCCAACATCGACGAAGACGAGCTGATCCAGCTGAATCCGGCCTTCAAGAAGCGCATGACCGTGGACGGCCCCAAGCAACTGCTGGTGCCCACCGCCAAGGCGCAACTGTTGAGCGACAGCCTGTCCAACCTCAACCCCGAGCAGCTGGTCGCCCTGCAGCCGAACAAGGCCGTGTTCGCCCGTGCCGTGGCTGAAACCAGGGCACCCGTGGCGGCACGCAGCTACCGGGTCAAGCGCGGCGACAACCTGGGTGCCATCGCCAAGGCCAATCGTGTCTCGGTCAAGGACATCAAACGCTGGAACCGCATGTCCGGCAACAGCCTGCGTGCCGGCCAGGTACTGGCACTGCGCGGTGGCAATGCCCCCAGCGCTGCTGGCAACCGGGTAGCTTCATCGGGCAAGCGCACCACGCAGTACAAGGTACGCAAGGGCGACTCGCTGTACCTGGTGGCCAAGCGCTTCAACGTCGAAATGAAACACCTCAAGCGCTGGAACCCGCGCAGCGGCCATGCCCTGAAGCCAGGCCAGACCCTGACCGTCTACCTCTCGCATTGATAAAAAAACTGGGGCCGCTCCGCGCCCCATCGCCGGCAAGCCAGCTCCCACCCTAATCGCAACGACTTCAAGCCATATGCAGTACCTGTGGGAGCTGGCTTGCCGGCGATGGGCTGCAAAGCGGCCCCTTGCAATCCTCTGGGCGGCACTCTTTTTCCAACCCTACCAAGCTGTTACTGTACCCGATCAAAGCCCAACGCCTCTGGATCGGATGCCGACTTGATACGTCCCCTCCTGCTGTCAATCAGCCTGGCCTTGAGCTTCCCCGCAGCCGCGATGGTGAGCGAAAGCCACGGATACGCGCAGTTCGGCACGCTCAAGTACCCAGCAACCTTCACCCACTTCGACTGGGTCAACCCGCAAGCGCCCAAGGGCGGCACCTTGCGGGCCATGGCTTTTGGCACCTTCGATACCCTCAACCCCTACACCTTCAAGGGGTCGAGCCCGATCACCACGCCCAATTTCCAACAATACGGTATCAGCGAGCTGAACGAGCCGCTGATGGTCGGCACCGGCCAGTACGACCCGTCCGGCGACGAACCCACCTCCAGCTACGGCCTTATCGCCCGCTCGGTGGAGTACAGCGAAGACCGCAGCTGGGTCGTGTTCAACCTGCGCCCGGAAGCTCGCTGGCATGACGGCCAGCCGATTACCTCGGCAGACGTGGCCTTCTCCTACCGCACACTGCTAAAGGACGGCCACCCGATGTACCGCACCAACCTGCAGGAAGTGCAGCGGGTGGACATCCTCGGCCCGCAGCGCATCCGCTTCGTGTTCAAACGCGCCGGCAACCCGCTGCTGATCCTGCGCCTTGGCGAAATGCCGGTGCTGCCCAAGCATTACTGGCAAAAGCGCGACTTCAAGGCCACCACCTTCGAGCCGCCGCTGGGCAGCGGCCCCTATCGCATCAGCGAAGTCCAGCCCGGGCGCCGACTGGTGTTCGAACGGGTGAAAAACTACTGGGGCAAGGACCTGGCGGTCAACCGTGGCAAGTACAACTTCAAGCGCGTGGAATACGAGTTCTACCGCGACGCCACGGTGGCCTTCGAAGCGTTCAAGGCCGGCGAGTTCGACATCTACATCGAGCACCAGGCGAAGAACTGGGCCAACGGCTACACCTTCCCGGCCGTGCGCCGTGGCGAGGTGATCAAGGCACAGATCCCGCACCGCATCCCCACGCAAACCCAGGGCCTGTTCATGAACAGCCGCCGGGCCACCTTCAGCGACCCGCGGGTACGCCAGGCGCTGGGGCTGATGCTCGATTTCGAATGGACCAACCGCGCGCTGTTCAGTAGCGCCTACCGCCGCTCGACCAGCTATTACCCCAACAGCGAGTTTGCCGCCAGCGGCCTGCCGACCGGCAAGGAGTGGCTGCTGCTGGCGCCGTTCCGCGACCAGTTGCCTGCCAAGCTGTTCAGCGAACCCTACAAGGTCAGCCAGACCGACGGCCGTGGCATCAACCGCCAGACCCTGCGCCAGGCCCTCGGGCTGCTGGCCGAGGCCGGCTGGAAGCTGAACGGCCAGCGCCTGGTCGACAGCAAGGGCCAGCAGCTGCGCATGGAGCTGCTGCTGGTAAACCCCAATCTTGAACGCATCCTGCAACCTTATGTCGAAAATCTGTCCAGCATCGGCATCGATGCGCGCTTGCGCACGGTCGACCGCGCCCAGTACAAACAACGCCTGGACCAGTTCGATTTCGACATGATTCTGATGACCCTTAACCAGACCCTGAGCCCCGGCCTCGAACAGTGGCTGTACTTCCATTCCAGCCAGGCCGCGACCAAGGGCAGCAAGAACTATGCTGGGGTCAAGGACCCGGTGGTCGACCACCTGCTCGACACCCTTCTGGCTGCGCGCACCCGCGACGACCAGGTCGCCGCCGCCCGCGCCCTGGACCGAGTGCTCTCATGGCAGTACTACATGATCCCCAACTGGTACCTCGACAACCATCGCCTGGCCTACCGCAACCGGTTCGCCTTCGTCACCACGCCGCCCTACACCCTTGGGCTGAACAGCTGGTGGATCAAGACTTCGGAGAAAGCCCAATGACGCCAACGCACCGCCTGCGCCGGCTGGCAGGCAGCCTGTTGCTCGCCTGCCTGAGCCTTCCTGCCCTGGCCGCACCGCAGCACGCGCTGACCCTGTACGACGAGCCACCCAAGTACCCCGCCGACTTCAAGCACTTCGACTACGTCAACCCCGACGCGCCCAAGGGCGGCACCTTCCGCCAGTCCAGCTTCGGCGGCTTCGACAGCCTCAACCCGTTCATCAACAAAGGCGTGTCGGCCGAGAACATCAGCAGCATCTACGACACCCTGATGCGCCAGAGCCAGGACGAGCCGTTCACCGAGTACGGCCTGGTGGCCGGCAAGATCGAAAAAGCCCCGGACAACAGCTGGGTGCGCTTCTATCTGCGCCCTGAGGCGCGCTTCCATGACGGCCACCCGATACGCGCCGACGACGTGGTGTTCACCTTCAACGCATTGATCAAGGACGGTGCGCCGCTGTACCGCCAGTACTACGCCGACGTCGCCGAAGTGGTCGCCGAAGACCCGCTGAAGGTGCTGTTCAAGTTCAAGCACCACAACAACCGCGAGCTGCCGCTGATTCTCGGCCAGCTGCCGGTATTGCCCAAGCACTGGTACCAGAACCGCGACTTCAACCGCGGCAACCTGGAAATCCCGCTGGGCAGCGGCCCGTACAAGGTCGCCGAGGTCAAGGCCGGGCGTTCGGTGCGCTACGAGCGGGTCAAGGACTACTGGGCCAAGGACCTGCCGATCAACCGCGGTTTCTACAACTTCGACGTCATGACCTTCGACTCGTACCGCGACACCACCGTCGCCCTTGAAGCACTCAAGGCCGGGGCGTTCGACTATGCCCTGGAAGTCAGCGCGAAGAACTGGGCCACCGCCTACAACGTGCCGGCCGTGCGCGACGGCCGCCTGATCAAGGAGGAGCTGCCCAACGGCAACCCCACCGGTATGCAGGGCTTCATCTTCAACATCCGCCGCCCGGTGTTCCAGGACGTGCGCGTGCGCCAGGCGCTGAGCCTGCTGCTGGACTACGAGTGGACTAACAAGCAGCTGTTCAACGGCGCCTACACCCGCACCGGCAGCTACTTCGACAACTCGGAAATGGCCGCCCACGGCCTGCCCGACGCCAGCGAGCTGAAGATCCTCGAGCCGTTGCGCGGCAAGGTTCCCGAGCAAGTGTTCAGCGAAGCGTTCCACAACCCGGTCAGCGACGGCAGCGGCATGATCCGCGAGCAGCAGCGTCAGGCCTACAAACTGCTGCAGGAGGCCGGCTGGAAAATCGTCGACGACAAGATGGTCGACGCCCAAGGCAAGCCGGTCAGCATAGAGTTCCTGCTGGCACAGACCGAGTTCGAGCGCATCCTGCTGCCGTTCAAGCGCAACCTGGCCGACCTCGGCATCGAGCTGAACATCCGCAGGGTCGACGTGTCGCAATACATCACCCGTCTGCGTTCACGTGACTACGACATGATCGTCGGCGGCTATCCGCAGTCCAACTCGCCGGGCAACGAACAGCGCGAGTTCTGGTCCAGTGCCGCCGCCGACAACCCCGGCAGCCGCAATTTCATCGGCCTGCGCGACCCGGCCATCGACCAGCTGGTGGAACAGCTGATCAACGCCGACTCGCGGCAAAGCCTGATCGACCACTGCCGCGCCCTGGACCGTGTGCTGCTGTGGGGCTACTACGTGATCCCCAACTGGCACATCAAGACCTGGCGCGTGGCCTACTGGAACCACATCGGCCACCCGAAGGTGTCGCCCAAGTACGACATCGGCATCGACACCTGGTGGATCAAGCCCGAGGTGACCCCGGCGGTCAGCACGGCCCCTGCAGACGAGGCCGAATAATATGCTGGCCTACATCCTGCGCCGCCTGCTGCTGATCATCCCGACCCTGTTAGGCATCCTGGTCATCAACTTCATCATCGTCCAGGCCGCCCCCGGCGGCCCGGTCGAGCAGATGATCGCCAAGCTCGAAGGCTTCGAAGGCGCCACCAGCCGCATCGCCGGTGGCGGCGCCGAGGTTTCCGTGGCCGGCTCCAACTACCGTGGCGCCCAGGGGCTGGACCCGGCGCTGATCGCCGAAATCGAGCGGATGTACGGCTTCGACAAGTCGCCGCCCGAACGCCTGTGGATCATGATCAAGAACTACGCCCAGCTGGACTTCGGCGACAGCTTCTTCCGCGATGCCAAGGTCATCGACCTGATCATCGAGAAGATGCCGGTGTCGATTTCGCTGGGGCTGTGGAGCACGCTGATCATGTACCTGGTGTCGATCCCGCTGGGCATCGCCAAGGCCGTGCGCCACGGCAGCCATTTCGACGTGTGGACCAGTTCGGCGATCATCGTCGGCTACGCCATTCCGGCGTTCCTGTTCGCCATCCTGCTGATCGTGCTGTTCGCCGGCGGCAGCTACTTCGACTGGTTCCCGCTGCGCGGCCTCACCTCCAACAACTTCGACGAGCTGAGTACCACCGGCAAGGTGCTGGACTACTTCTGGCATCTGGTGCTGCCGATTACCGCGCTGGTCATCGGCAACTTTGCCACCATGACCCTGCTGACCAAGAACAGCTTCCTGGACGAAATCAACAAGCAGTACGTGGTCACCGCCAAGGCCAAGGGCCTGAGCCGGCCACGGGTGCTGTATGGCCACGTGTTCCGCAACGCCATGCTGTTGGTGATCGCCGGCTTCCCCTCGGCGTTCATCGGCATCTTCTTCACCGGCTCTTTGCTGATCGAGGTGATCTTCAGCCTCGACGGCCTGGGCCTGATGAGCTTCGAGGCGGCCATCAACCGCGACTATCCGGTGGTCTTCGGCACCCTGTTCATCTTCACCCTGCTGGGGCTGGTGGTGAAACTGATCGGCGACCTGACCTATACCCTGGTCGATCCGCGCATCGACTTCGCCAGCCGGGAGCACTGACATGGCCTTGTCCCCTCTCAACCGCCGGCGCTTCGAGCGTTTCAAGGCCAACCGCCGTGGCTGGTGGTCGCTGTGGCTGTTCCTGATCCTGTTCGGCCTCAGCCTGGGCGCCGAGCTGATCGCCAACGACAAGCCGATTGCCGTGCGTTACGACGGCGAGTGGTACTTCCCGGCGTTCAAGCGCTACCCGGAAACCACCTTCGGCGGCGAGTTCCCGCTGGAAGCCAACTACAAGAGCCCGTACATCCGCGAGCTGCTGGCGAAGAAAGACAGCTTCGTGCTGTGGGCGCCGATCCCGTTCAGCTATCAGAGCATCAACTACGACCTGCGCGTACCGGCCCCGGCCCCGCCCTCGGCGGACAACCTGCTGGGCACCGACGACCAGGGGCGCGACGTGCTGGCGCGGGTGATCTACGGCTTCCGCGTTTCGGTACTGTTCGCCCTCACCTTGACCATCCTCAGCTCCATCATCGGGGTCATCGCCGGGGCGCTGCAGGGGTTCTATGGCGGCTGGGTCGACCTGGTCGGACAACGCTTCCTGGAAATCTGGTCCGGCTTGCCGGTACTTTACCTGCTGATCATCCTCGCCAGCTTCGTGCAGCCGAATTTCTGGTGGCTGCTGGGAATCATGCTGCTGTTCTCGTGGATGAGCCTGGTGGACGTGGTACGCGCCGAGTTCCTGCGCGGGCGCAACCTGGAATACGTGCGCGCCGCCCGCGCCCTGGGCATGCGCAACGGCGCAATCATGTACCGGCACATCCTGCCCAACGCGATGATTTCGACCATGACCTTCATGCCGTTCATTCTCACTGGCGCCATCGGTACCCTGACCGCGCTGGACTTCCTTGGCTTTGGCCTGCCCGCAGGTTCGCCGTCGCTGGGCGAGCTGGTGGCCCAGGGCAAGTCCAACCTGCAAGCCCCGTGGCTGGGCATCAGCGCCTTCGCGGTGCTGGCGCTGATGCTGAGCCTGCTGGTGTTCATCGGCGAATCCGCCCGCGACGCCTTCGACCCGAGGAAGTGACATGAGTGAACAGAACCTGATCGAAGTGCGGGACCTGGCCGTGGAGTTCGTCACCGGCGACCAGGTCAACCGGGTGGTCGATGGCATCAGCTTTGACATCCGCAAGGGCGAGACGCTGGCATTGGTAGGCGAAAGTGGCTCGGGCAAATCGGTTACTGCGCACTCGATCCTGCGCCTGCTGCCGTACCCTCTGGCGCGCCACCCCAGCGGCAGCATCCAGTACGAGGGCAAAGACCTGCTGCAGCAGAACGAGAAGACCCTGCAACGCATTCGCGGCAACCGCATTGCGATGATCTTCCAGGAGCCGATGACCTCGCTGAACCCGCTGCACTGCATCGAAAAGCAGATCAACGAAATCCTCCTGCTGCACAAAGGCCTCACCGGCAAGGCAGCCACCGCCCGCACGCTGGAGCTGCTGGAGCTGGTCGGTATTCCCGAACCGCGCAAGCGCCTGAAAGCCCTCCCCCACGAACTGTCTGGCGGGCAGCGCCAGCGGGTGATGATCGCCATGGCGCTGGCCAACGAGCCAGAGCTGCTGATTGCCGACGAACCCACCACGGCGCTGGATGTGACCGTGCAGCTCAAGATTCTCGACCTGCTCAAAGACCTGCAGGCGCGCTTGGGCATGGCCTTGCTGCTGATCAGCCATGACCTCAATCTGGTGCGGCGCATCGCTCACCGCGTGTGCGTGATGCAGCGCGGGCAGATTGTCGAGCAGGCCGACTGCGCCACGCTGTTCAGCGCGCCGCAGCACCACTACACGCAGATGTTGATCAATGCCGAGCCCAGCGGGCTGCCGGCGCACAACCCGGTGGGGGCACCGTTGCTGGAGGTGGATGACCTCAAGGTATGGTTCCCGATCAAGAAGGGCTTTCTGCGGCGCACGGTTGACCACGTGAAAGCGGTGGACGGCGTCAACTTCAGCTTGCCGCAGGGGCAGACGCTGGGGATTGTCGGCGAGTCCGGTTCGGGCAAGTCGACGTTGGGCCTGGCCATTCTGCGCCTGATCTCCAGTCAAGGTGGCATTCGTTTTCACGGGCAGAACCTGGACGCCTTGAATCAGCAGGCCGTGCGCCCGTTGCGGCGGGAAATGCAGGTGGTGTTCCAGGACCCGTTTGGCAGCCTTAGCCCGCGCATGTGTGTGGCGGATATCGTTGGCGAAGGGTTGCGTATTCACCGCATTGGCACCGCAGCCGAGCAGGAAGCAGCCATTGTCGCGGCCTTGGAGGAAGTGGGGCTGGATCCGCGTACTCGCCATCGTTATCCCCATGAGTTTTCCGGCGGACAGCGCCAGCGCATCGCCATTGCCAGGGCGCTGGTGCTGAAGCCGGCGCTGATCCTGCTGGATGAACCCACATCCGCGCTGGACCGCACCGTGCAGCGGCAGGTGGTGGAGTTGCTGCGTAATCTGCAGCAGAAGTACAACCTGACGTACCTGTTCATCAGCCATGACCTGGCGGTGGTGAAGGCGCTGAGTCACCAGTTGATGGTGATCAAGCACGGGCAGGTGGTGGAGCAAGGGGATGCACAGGCGATATTTCATGCGCCGCAGCATCCGTATACCCGGCAGTTGCTGGAGGCGGCGTTTTTGGAGGTGGATGCCGTAAGCTAGCTTTTGGGGGCCGCTCTGCAGCCCATCGCCGGCAAGCCAGCTCCCACCCCGACCGCGCAGTCTCCAAGACTTGCGCTATCCCTGTGGGAGCTGGCTTGCCGGCGATGGGCCGCAGAGCGGCCCGCTTCTGGAGCGGTAAGATCAGATTTACCCCCTTCCTTGTAGGCCATTTCCCAAACATACTCCTGCCGCGCATTTTCCGTTGCCGCTGCTCCGGCAGCGCTCTAGTCTCGGCATGTCGTTGCTCGTCAACGATACAGCTTTGACAGGCTGTGACGGTAAATCGTATGCGGTTCGCCATTATGGCGGCTGTACGTGCGGGCACGCTTGCGTGCGCCGGAACTTACGATTTCCACCGGTCTGTCAACCCACGTACAGCTGCCACCCAACTGTTTGACAGCAGGGAGGAGGCGGCACCTACAACGGTAAATCGTAATGTTAAAAGTCGTCCCCGATCCACCCCACAACCCCCATTCCCTCGAAGACACCCTGATCCAGGCCACCGACTACGCGCTCTGCGCCGCCACCGTGGTACATCAGGCCTTGCTGCTGCAGCCCAAATCACCCGCTTCGATCTTGATGATGACCTCGATGCACGAGCTGGAGGCGCTACGGGCTTTGCTTGAGTCGGCATTGGTCCAGGTGCAGATGCCCACCGAGCCTCGAACGGCGCACTGACTTTTGAATGATGTGTTGCCTGAGCGGGCCCTTTCGCGGGTAAACCCGCTCCCACAGGTACTGTGCAAGTCTTGAGGCAAGTGGGGAACCTGTGGGAGCGGGTTTACCCGCGAAAGGGCCCGCCCAGGCATTCGAGAACTTTCAGGGGGCAACAAAAATGCACACCTCGGAAGCCAGCCACTCCCCCGGGCAATCCTACTCCATCCGGCTGTTTCGTTTACTTCGATTACCGAATAGTTCAAAGCGTCAGTGATCAATTTTACTGACAACAATCGTCTTCCATCATCAGCCAGAAAGGGCATAAATTCTCCACCATCCACTCCCGGCACCAACGGTAGAGCCCATGTCCAGTCCACAACAGCCGCCCACTTCCCCAGCCCTGGCGGCGCTGATCCAGCGCTCCGGCCTGCCCAGCCCTTCGCTCAGCGAAGCCCAGGCGCATGCCGTGCTACAAATGCACTATGGCCTCGCCGGCACGCTCACGGCCCTGGGCAGCCAGCAAGACCTGAACGTGCGCGTGGACGCGCCACAAGGCCGATTCGTGCTGAAGGCCTGTCACGGCAGCTATGCGCAACAGGAACTGGAAGCACAGCACGCCGCCCTGTCCTACCTGCGCGATCAGGGCTTGCCGGTGCCAGCCGCACGCACGGCCACCAGCGGCCAGCAGTTACTGGACCTGGAGATAGACGGCCAACCGTTGCGCCTGCGCCTGCTCGATTACATCGACGGCCAACCCCTCACCCGTCTCAAGCACATGCAACCACGGCTTATGGGCGAACTGGGCGGGCTCTGCGCCCGGCTGGACAAAGCGCTGGCCAACTTCGACCACCCAGGCCTGGTGCGCACCCTGCAATGGGATCCGCAGCATGCCCAGGCACTGATCGGTCATCTGCTGCCGGTGCTGCAGGACAGCGCGCAGCGCGCTCGCATCGAACGCGCTACCCGCCAAGCCTGCGAGCGCCTGACACCCCTGGTTGATCAACTGCCAAGTCAGGCCGTGCACCTGGACATCACCGACGACAACACCGTGTGGGCCCGTGATGCCCAGCGCCAGTGGCAACTGCAAGGCGTGATTGATTTCGGCGACCTGCTACGCACCTGGCGCATCGCCGACCTGTCGGTGACTTGCGCTGCGCTGTTGCACCACGCCGAGGGCGACCCACTGCGCATCCTGCCAGCCGTGCAGGCCTATCAGGCACTCAACCCGCTGACCGAGGCGGAACTGCGCGCCCTGTGGCCGTTGGTAGTAAACCGCGCTGCCGTACTGGTGCTGAGCAGCGAACAGCAGCTGGCTATTGACCCCGGCAACCAGTACACCCGCGACAACATCGCTCACGAATGGGAAATCTTCGACACTGCCACCGCCGTGCCTTTCACCCTGATGGAAGCGGCCATCCTGCAAGCTGCGGGCTTGCAAGCCAAGGTGCCGGACTTGAACGGTTGCGCCCGGTTGCTCCCTGACCTCTCCGGGCAGGCTGTGTCCCGGGTAGACCTGGGGGTACTCAGCTCACTCTGCGAAGCCGGTAACTGGGAACAACCCGGTTTCGACCAGCATCTGCTGACTGCACAAGCCGCCCCGGCCTGCAGCCTGCATGGGCAATATCGCCTGTCGCAAACCCACATCGACAGCCCCGAAGAGCCCGCCACCTGCGCCCTCGGCGTAGAGCTGCACGTGCCCAACGGCAGCCTGGTGCAAGCGCCAGCACCCGGCACCTGGGAGCGCCACGGCGACGGCCGAGGCTGCCTGCGCACCGCGCACTGGGCGTTGTTGCTGCAGGGACTGGAAGACGCACCGGCAGACGGCCAGGGCGTGGAAAAAGGCCAGTCGCTGGGCACTACTTGTGGCTTCCTCAGCGTGCAGCTGTGCCTGGACAACGGCATTCAGCCGCCTTTCTTTGCCACCCCATCCCACGCCGCTGCCTGGCTGGCCCTGTGCCCGTCGCCAGCCGCACTGCTGGGCTTCGATTGCGATGCCCAGCCGCTACCCGATCCGCAAGCCCTGCTAGCCCGCCGCGACGCCAGCTTCGCCCGTTCGCAGAAGCACTACTACGCGCAGCCGCCGCATATCGAGCGCGGCTGGCGCAACTACCTGATCGACATGCAGGGCCGTTCGTACCTGGACATGCTCAACAACGTCGCGGTGCTAGGCCATGGCCACCCACGCATGGTCGCCGAGTCGGCGCGGCAGTGGTCACTGCTGAACACCAACTCGCGCTTCCACTACGCGGCAATCACCGAGTTTTCCGAGCGCCTGCTAGCCCTGGCGCCCGAAGGTTTCGACCGGGTGTTCATGGTCAACAGCGGCACCGAAGCCAACGACCTGGCGATTCGCCTGGCCTGGGCCTACAGCGGCGGGCGTGACTTGCTCAGCGTGCTGGAGGCCTACCACGGCTGGTCGGTGGCAACCGATGCCATCTCCACCTCCATCGCCGACAACCCGCAAGCGCTGGAAACCCGCCCGGACTGGGTGCACCCGGTCGAGGCACCAAACACCTTCCGTGGCCGCTTCCGCGGTCCCAACAGCGCCACCGACTACTTGCAGGACGTCGACGCCAAGCTGGCCGACCTCGACGCCCGCGGTCGCCAGCTGGCCGGCATCATCTGTGAGCCGGTGTACGGCAATGCCGGGGGCATCTCGCTACCGGCGGGCTACTTGCAGGATGCGTATGCCAAGGTCCGCGCCCGTGGCGGCGTGTGCATCGCCGACGAGGTACAGGTGGGGTACGGCCGCCTGGGTGAGTACTTCTGGGGCTTCGAGGAACAGGGCGTGGTGCCGGATATCATCACCATGGCCAAGGGCATGGGCAACGGCCAGCCACTGGGTGTGGTCATCACCCGCCGCGAAATCGCCGAAGCGCTGGAAGCCGAGGGCTACTTCTTCTCCTCGGCCGGTGGCAGCCCGGTCAGCTGTCGCATCGGCATGGCGGTACTGGACGTGATGCAGGAGGAAGGCCTGTGGGACAACGCCCGTGATACCGGGCGCTACTTCAAGGCCCGCCTGCAGGCGCTGGTGGACAAGCACCCGCTGGCTGGCGCTGCACATGGCTCTGGCTTCTACCTGGGGCTGGAGCTGGTGCGTGACCGCGCAACCCTGGAACCGGCCACCGAGGAAACCATGGCCTTGTGCGACCGCCTGCGTGATCTGGGCATCTTCATGCAGCCGACCGGCGACTACCTGAACATCCTCAAGATCAAGCCACCGATGTGCACTACGCGGGCAAGCGTGGACTACTTTGTCGACAGCATCGACCGGGTGCTTGGCGAAGGGCTGTAGGGGTTGAGTGGTGGCTGAAGGTACAGGCCTTTGGAGTTGCTGCGTCTATGAGATCGAGCGCCGCGCGGGCGGCGCTCGATCTCACCGGCGCTGCAAATCCCATGGCAAGCCCGAGGCAGCCAGTTACATTACCCACATCACGTACAACAGGTTTTGTGAACATGGCCTTTACCAGCGACTCCCTGGCAATCTTTCTCGCCGTGATGGATGCCGGGTCGTTTTCCGCCGCCGCACGCAAGCTGGGCCGTGTACCTTCGGCGGTGAGCATGGCCATCGCCCAACTGGAAGCAGAACTGGACCTGGTGCTGTTCGACCGGGCCACCCGCAAGGCCTTGCCCACCAGCGCCGCCCTGGCGCTGGAGCCTCAGGCCCGGCAGGTGATCTGCCAGCTCAACCTGCTGGACGCCCAGGCCTTGCAGTTGCACAAAGGCCTGGAAAAACGCCTGACCATCGCCATGGCGCCCGAGTTGCAGACCGGCCGCTGGAGCCAACCACTGGTAACGCTGGCAGAAGAATTCCCCAGCCTGGAAATCGAAGTGCGTACAGCCACCCAGACCGAAGCCATCCGCCTGCTGCACGAGGGCAGCGTGCAACTGGCGCTGGTGTTCGAACGGCCCGGCATCGACGAGCGCGAGTCGTTTCTGGAAGCTGGCAGCCAGTTGCTGGTGGCCGTCGCGTCACCGCGCCATCCGGCGGGTCAGAACAGCGGCACACCCTTGCCCGAAGAGGCATTCGCCGAACAGCGGCAGATCATCGTCGCCTCGGGCAAGGCCACCGGGTCGGACCCGCGCATGGTGCTGTCGCGGCGTATCTGGCTGACCGACAGCTACCTGGCCACGCTGGACCTGGTGCAATCCGGCCTCGGGTGGGCCTACCTGCCAGAGCCGCTGGTTGAACCGTTGATCGCGTCGGGCGCGCTGGCAGAAGTGCGTTTCGACAACATGGCCAGCCGCTTGCGCCTGTGGGTCGACATCATCTGGCTCAAGCCACGCCCGCTAGGCCTGGGGGCGCGGCGCTATCTGGAAGTCGTGCGCCAGCTTTTCGAGAGGGAGCCACCAAGAGCCTGAGATGCCACAGCACGAGGCCTTGATCATGATTCAGAAGCTAGCGCGATCCCTGTGGGAGCGGCTTCAGCCGCGAACACCGACGAAGCCGGTGCCATCCATCGCGTCGCCTGCTTCGAGGGCGCGCCCGCTCCCACAAAGGCCGCGCCAGTCAATCAGGATGCGACGGGGCCACCAACCGATACCCTACCCCCGCCTCGGTAACGATGAAGCGCGGCGCTGTGGGGTCATCGCCCAGTTTCTGGCGCAAATGCCCCACCACAATCCGCAAGTAATGGGTGTCCTCCACATGGGTAGGCCCCCAGATATCCTTGAGCAGCTGCTGCTGGGTAATCACTCGCCCCGGGTGCCCGGCCAATAGAGCCAACAAGGCATACTCCTTGCGCGTCAACGCCACTTCCACACCGTCCAGGGTCACCCGGCGAAAAGCAAAGTCCACAGTCAATGGCCCAAAGCTCGCCGACACTTCCGAACCAGCGGCCTGGGGCACCTGGCGCAACAGGGCACGCACCCGGGCCAGAAACTCCTGGATGCCAAACGGCTTGGTCACATAGTCATTGGCGCCGCCATCGAGTGCATCGACCTTCTGCACTTCACTGGCGCGCACCGACAACACCATCACCGGCACCGTGCTCCACTCGCGCAGCTCGCGCAGCACCTGCTGGCCGTCCATGTCCGGCAGGCCGAGGTCGAGCACCACCAGGTCCGGTTTGCCCAATGCCGCCTGGGCCAGCCCTTCGCCGCCGGTAGCCGCCTCGATCACCTTGTAGCCCTGCGAGGTCAGGCTGATACGCAGGAACTTGCGGATCTGCGGTTCGTCGTCGATGACCAACAGGGTGGCGGACTGGCTCATGGGGTTTCGCTTTCGGCTTCAGGTTGAGGGGGCAGCGGCAAGCATAAAGTGATGCCGGTGCCCTGGCCATCAATGCCTTCGCCCACCAGAATCTGCCCGCCATGGGCGCCGATCATGCCCTGGCAGATGGCCAGGCCCAGGCCGGTGCCCTGCCCGCCACGGTCGCCACGGGCTGCGGTGTAGAACATATCGAAGATCTTCTCGCGGTCGGCCACGGGAATGCCGGGCCCCTGGTCGAACACGGCAAAGCGCAATTGACTGTCCTGCACCGATACCTGCAACGCCAGCCGGCCATTGGCCGGCGAGAACCGTGCAGCATTTTCCAGCACATTGACCAACGCCTGCTCGATCAGTGCTGCATGCACGAACAATAACGGCAGCTCGACTGGCACATCAGTGTGCACGCGCAACGGCGCCAGCACCACGCGCAGGCGATTGAGGGCGCTGCCGACAATGTCCCCCGGGGCTACCCAGTCGCGGGCCAGCTTGAGCCCGCCGTGGCCCAGGCGGGTCATGTCCAGCAGGTTCTGGATGTAGCGATCGAGGCGCTCAGCCTCATTGCGGGTGCCTTCCAGCAATTCGCGGCGGTCGTCGACCGGGATCGCTTCGCCCAGCGCCAGCAGGCTGTCGATGCTGCCGCGCATGGCGGTCAATGGCGTGCGCAGGTCATGGGACACGGACGCCAGCAAGGCACTGCGCAACTGCTCGGTTTCGCCGTGCAGGCGCGCGGCCTCAAGCTGTTCGGCCAGACGCGCGCGCGCCAGCGCCTGGGCCAGCGGCTGGCCAAGCGCAACCAGCAAGCGCCGACGCGGGTCGCTGAGCGGCTGCCCCGCACGCGGGCGCACACCGAGCAATGCCAAGGGTTGCTCGTCCACCGCCAGCGGGCACCACCACCAGCGGCCATTGGGCAAGGTGTCGCTGCCGTGGCCGGCCGCCTGACCGTGCTGCCAGGCCCAGTCGGCGGCGGCGCGCTCGGTGTCGCTGAAGGCGTGGGCCTCACCGCTGGCTACCGTCAGCTGGCCTTCGACGTTGCGCTCCAGCAGGCACACCTGCAGGTCTTGCCAGCCGCCCAGATGCTGGCCGGCGGCATTGAACACTGCCTGGCGGTCGGTGGCCACCGTCAGCCGGCGCGACAGGTCGAGCAACTGGCTGGTCTGCGCCTGGGTCTCGCGCAGCGCCTGAAGCTGGCGGCGCTGGCGGGCGGCCAGGTTGCCGGTAAGCGCCGCCATCAACAGGAAGAACACCAGGGTCAGCACGTCTTCTTCGCGCTGGATGCTGAACGAGAAATTGGGCGGGATGAACAAGAAGTCGTAAGTCAGGAACGACAGCGCCGCGCAGGCCAGAGCAGGCCCCAGGCTGCTGCGTACCGCGACCAGCAACACCGCCGCCAGGAATACCAGCGAGATATTGGGTAGCGCCAGCACACTCGATACCGCCCAGGCCAGGCCCGCCGCCATGACCGTGGCCAGTAGCGCCAGCAGGTAATGGCGCCACACCCACACCCGCCGCACAGCCGAACGCGGCGCTTGCGCCTGCACATCGCGGTCCAGCACGTTGATCTCCAGGCCATGGCTTTCGCGCAGTAGCCGCGCAGCCACCCCTGCGCCGAACAGGCGCCGGCGAAGGCGGTCGCGGGACTGCCCGACCAGTACCAGGCTGGCGCGCCGCTCGGCAGCATGCTGGATCAGTGTGCGGGCCACTTCGCCGGCGCGCAGCAATACCACCTCCCCGCCCAGGCGCTCGGCCAGTTGCTGCGCGGCCTGCAGGCGATGGCGGGCGGTTTCGTCGCGCAGGCGGCCGTTGTCCACATGCACCAGGCTCCAGGGCAGGTGGCGGCGCTGGGCCACGCGGCTGGCATGGCGCACCAGGCGTTCGGCCTGGTCATCGCCATCCACGCCCACCAGCAGCCGCCCGCGCAGGGTCGGGGCCTCCTGACCACGCTGGCGATAGCCGTGGGCCAGGTCGGCATCGACCTGGGCGGCGGCGGTCTGCATGGCCATTTCACGCAAGGCGGTGAGGTTGGTCTGCGAGAAGAATGCATCGATGGCCGCCCGCGCCTGCTCGGGCACATACACCTTGCCTTCGCGCAGGCGCTCGAGCAGTTCGCGCGGCGGCAAGTCGATCAGCACTAGCTCGAAAGCTTCCTGCAGCACCCAGTCCGGCAGGGTTTCGCGCACGTGCACGCCGGTGATGTCGCGGACCTTGTCGTTGAGGCTTTCCAGGTGCTGGACGTTGACCGTGGTGTACACATCGACGCCTGCGGCCAGCAGCTCCTGCACGTCTTGCCAACGCTTGGCGTGCCGGCTGCGGGGGGCGTTGGTGTGGGCCAGTTCATCGACCAGCACCAGGGTTGGGGTGGCCTTGAGCAAGCCGTCCAGGTCCATCTCTTCCAGGGTGACACCGCGGTACTGGCTGCGTAGCAAAGGCTGCTGCTGAAGGCCAGCCAGCAAGGCTTCGGTTTCGGCGCGGCCGTGGGTTTCGACAACCCCGGCCAGCACCTGCACCCCCTGGCGCTGCTGGGCGTGGGCCGCCTGGAGCATGGCGAAGGTCTTGCCGACCCCAGGGGCGGCACCCAGAAACACCTTGAGCCGACCCCGGCCGATTCGCGGGAGGGTGGCCAACAGCGCGTCTGCGCGGGTGGAATCACTCATGTTTCATCCTTTGATTTTACTGCGGCCTGCGGCATTCCCGGGCCTGCCGCGCAGGCCATCGCCGGCAAGCCAGGCTCCCACAGGTACTGCACAAGGCTTGGAGCGATGCGGTCGGGGTGGGAGCTGGCTTACCGGCGATGGACCGCGCAGCGGCCCCATTTCAGTGGCTCAGTTGCTCAAGCATCCGGTTAATCGCCAGCACATTGACCACGGGCGGGCCGATCAATGGGTGGAGGGTGGCCTCTTCCAGCAGGGCTTGCAAGCGCGCCACCGGCAACTGCCGCGCCGCCGCCACCCGCGGAATCTGGTAAGCCACCGCCTCCGGTGGCAAGTGCGGGTCAAGGCCGCTGGCCGAAGTGGTCAGCAACGCCTGCGGCACCGGCCCCTGCTGCGCCTGGTACAGCGCAGCCGCCTCCCCCTTGACCCGCTCGGCCAGCACCGGGTTGCTCGGCGAAAGGTTGCTGGCACTGCTGGCGACGGTGGCGTAAGCGCCTGCCGAAGGCCGCGAATGGAACCAGCCATCGCCCTGGAAATCCTGGGCAATCAGCGCCGAACCTCGCACCTGCCCCTGGTCATCGCGCACCAGGCTGCCATTGGCCTGCTCCGGGAACACCACCTGGGCTATGCCCGTCACTGCCAGCGGGTAGAGCGCACCCGTGACCAAGGTCATCAACAAAGCCAGGCTCACCGCCGGGCGTACATAAGTAGTCATGTCGGCCTCCTCAGACCAGGTGCAGGGCATTGAGCAGCAGATCGATCAGCTTGATCCCGGCAAACGGCACGACAATGCCGCCCAGCCCGTAGATCAGCAGGTTGCGCCGCAGCAGGTGCGCCGCGCTCGCCGCCTGCACCCGCACGCCACGCAGCGCCAGCGGGATCAGCACGATGATGATCAGCGCGTTGAACACGATGGCCGACAGGATCGCGCTTTGCGGGCTGGCCAGATGCATCAGGTTGAGCACACCCAGCTGCGGATAGATGGCGGCGAACAGCGCCGGCAGGATGGCGAAATACTTGGCCACGTCGTTGGCGATGGAGAATGTGGTCAGTGCACCTCGGGTCACCAGCAGCTCCTTGCCGACCTGGACCACGTCCAGCAGCTTGGTCGGGTCGCTGTCCAGGTCGACCATGTTGGCCGCCTCGCGCGCCGCCTGGGTGCCGTCGTTCATGGCCATGCCCACGTCTGCCTGGGCCAGTGCCGGGGCGTCGTTGGCGCCGTCGCCGCACATGGCCACCAGGCGGCCGTCGTTCTGTTCCTGGCGGATGCGCGCCAGCTTTTTCTCGGGGGTGGCCTCGGCGAGTACGTCATCCACCCCCGCCTCGGCAGCGATGGCGGCGGCGGTCAGCGGGTTGTCGCCGGTCACCATCACCGTGCGGATACCCAGTTTGCGCAACTCGGCGAAGCGCTCGCGAATGCCGGGCTTGACCACGTCCTTGAGGTGGATCACGCCCAGCAGGCGCTGGTCGACGCACACCAGCAGCGGCGTACCACCGCTCTGGGCAATGCGCTCCACTTCGCGGGCCAGCGCCGGGGGCATTTCCAGCCGCTGCATGCCGACGAACGCCAGCACTGCATCCACAGCACCCTTGCGATAGCGTCGCTGCTGCAGGTCGATGCCCGAAAGGCGGGTCTCGGCGCTAAAGGCTACTGCGTCGAACTGGCCGGCAGGCGGCTCGACGAAGTCGTGCAACTGCCGCAGGTACTCGACAATCGATTTGCCTTCGGCAGTATCGTCCGCCAGCGAGGCCAGCAAGGCGCCCTCCCCCAGTTCCCGGGCGGTGATGCCCGGTGCGGCATGCAGGGCACTGCAGCGGCGGTTGCCGAAGGTGATGGTGCCGGTCTTGTCGAGCATCAGTGTGTGCACGTCCCCGGCCGCCTCCACCGCCCGGCCCGAACGGGCGATGACGTTCAGCCGCACCAGCCGGTCCATGCCAGCGATACCGATGGCCGACAGCAGGCCGCCGATGGTTGTGGGGATCAGCGTTACCAGCAACGCAGCCAGGAAGATCAGCGGCAGGCTGCCGCCGGCAAAATGGGCGAACGGCTGCAAGGTCACCACCACGACCAGAAAGATCAGGGTCAGGCCGATCAGCAGGATGTCGAGAGCGATCTCGTTGGGGGTTTTCTGCCGCTTGGCGCCCTCGACCAAGGCGATCATGCGGTCCAGGGTGGATTCACCCGGGTTGCTGGTGATGCGGATAAGCAGCCAGTCGGACACCAGCCGGGTGTTGCCGGTCACCGCCGAGCGGTCGCCACCGGATTCGCGAATCACCGGCGCGGATTCGCCGGTGATGGCGGCCTCGTTGACGGCGGCGATACCTTCTAGCACCTCGCCGTCACCAGGTATCATTTCGCCGGCCACCACGCGTACCACGTCGTCCTTGCGCAGTGCACTGGCGGCGACAGTCTCGTAGCTGCCATCGCGCTTGCGCCGCTGCGCGGTCAGGCCTTGGCTACCGGCTTTGAGGCTATCGGCGCGGGCCTTGCCCCGGCCTTCGGCCAAAGCTTCGGCGAAGTTGGCGAACAGCACGGTAAACCACAGCCACAAGGCGATCTGCACGGCAACACCGGTGCCTACGCCACTGCCAGGGGCTACGCACAATACGGTGGTCAGTGCTGCGGTCAGAGCCACTACCAGCATCACCGGCGAACGCCTGAGCTGGCGCGGGTCGAGCTTGACGAACGCCTGCACCAGCGCCGGGCGCCACAGCGCGGCGAAGCGGGTCTGGTCCTGGGCACTGTGCCGGGCGTTTACTTCAGGAATGGGCATGTTCATGGTCGGTCCTCAGTAAGCCAGGCTCAGGTGTTCGGCGATTGGTCCAAGGGCCAGGGTCGGCAGGAAGGTCAGCCCCCCGACCAGCAGGATGGTCACCAGCAGCAGGCCGGTGAACAGCGCGCCGTGGGTGGGGAAGCTGTTCTGCCCCTGGGGCGCGCTCTTCTTCGCCGCCAGGCTGCCGGCCAAGGCCAGCACCGGCAGGATGTAGCCAAAGCGGCCGATGAGCATGGCCAGGCCAATCATCAGGTTGTGATACACGGTATTGGCGCCAAAACCGGCAAACGCCGAGCCATTGTTGGCGGTGCCCGAGGTGTAGGCGTACAGCAGCTGGCTGAAACCATGTGCGCCGGGGTTGCTGACCGCACCTGCCGGGCCCGACAGGCTGGCAGCGATGGCGCCGAGTACCAGCACGCCAACCGGCATCACCAGAAGTGTTGCCACCAACAGTTGTACCTCACGCGCCTGCAGTTTCTTGCCCAGGTATTCCGGCGTGCGACCGATCATCAGCCCGGCCAGGAACACCGCGATCAGCACGAACAGCAACATGCCGTACAGCCCTGCGCCGACGCCGCCGAAGATCACCTCGCCAACCATCATGTTGACCATCGCCACCATGCCGGTCAGCGGGTTGAGGCTGTCGTGCATGGCGTTTACCGAGCCGTTGGAGGCGGCAGTGGTGGTCACCGTCCACAGCACCGAGCCGGTAGTGCCGAAGCGGCTTTCCTTGCCTTCCATAGGCGCGCCCTGCTGTACCTGGGCGCCTTCAAGCGCCGGGTTGGGCTGGTACTCGGACCACAACGCCGTACTGCCGCCAATCAGGAACAGCGCGAGCATGCAGGCCAGGATTGCGCGGCTTTGGCGCAGGTCCTTTACGTAGTGGCCGAAAGTGAACACCAGGGCTGCCGGGATCAGGATGATCGACGCCACCTCGAACAGGTTGCTCCAGGCAGTGGGGTTCTCGAACGGGTGCGCCGCGTTGACCCCGAAGAAGCCACCGCCGTTGGTACCCAGCTGCTTGATGGCGATCTGGCTGGCCGCCGGGCCCAGCGGGATGGTCTGCTCGGCACCTTGCAAGGTCACCGCGTGGGCGTAGTCGGCCAGGGTTTGCGGCACGCCCTGCCCTACCAGCAGCAGCGCCAGCAGCAGGCACAGCGGCAGCAAGCCGTAGAGGGTGGCGCGGGTCATGTCGACCCAGAAGTTGCCAAGGGTGTTGGCACTGCGCCGGGCAATACCGCGACACAGGGCAACCAGCACGGCCAGGCCGGTTGCGGCGCTGACGAAGTTCTGCACGGTCAGGCCGAGCATCTGGCTGAGGTAGCTGACTGATGCCTCACCGCTGTAGGCCTGCCAGTTGGTATTGGTGATGAAGCTCACGGCAGTATTGAACGCCAGCGACCATTCCTGGCCAGGCAAATGCTGCGGGTTGAGCGGCAGGTAGCCCTGCAATAGCAATACGGCGAACAACAGCAGGAACCCGGCCAGGTTGAACGCTACCAAGGCAAGGGTGTACTGGCGCCAGTTCTGCTCCTGGCTGGCGTTTACTCCCGCAAGCCGGTAGCAGCCCTGCTCGACCGGGCCCAGCAGCGGCGACAGCCAGGTGCGCTGGCCTTCCATGACCTTGAAGTAGAACCGCCCAAGCCAGGGTGCCGGGAGCAGCACGATGGCGAAAAATGCCAGGAGCAAGGCGTAATCGTGACTGTGCATGGCCGCTCCTAGCTGCGATCGGCGCGCAGCAGCGCCGCCAGCAGATAAAACGCCAAGGCCACTGCCAGCAGCAGTGACAGCCCTTCGAGCATGTTCATGAGTAGTTCTCCCCGTGGTGCGGCTTGGGCCGCTTTGGGGAGATTGTCCGAGGGAGGGGCGTAAAGGAGCGAGATCGGGTGGTGGGGATAGGAATAAAGAAAGCGTAAAAATGTGGGCTTTGGGGGTGTCAGTGCCGGCCTCTTCGCGGGTAAGCCCGCACCTACCGGGACCTCATGGGTTCAGGCCTGAGAGATTCCGGTGGGAGCGGGTTTACCCGCCAAGAGGCCGGGACAGGCTACCGCTGAGGCGGCTGCTGCACGGCGTTACGGCTCCAGTCCAGCAACAGGCTGTAACCCACCGCCAACAGGGTCGGCCCGATGAACAGGCCGATGAAGCCAAACGCCAGCAAACCGCCGAACACCCCCAGCAACACGATCACCAACGGCAGGTTGCCGCCACGGCTGATCAGGTACGGCTTGAGCACGTTGTCTACCCCACTGATGACGAACGTGCCCCAGATACCGAGGAACACCGCCATGCCATACTCGCCCTTCCACACCAGCCAGCCAGTGGCCGGTATCCAGGCCAGCGGCGGGCCCATTGGGATCAGGCTGAGCATGAAGGTCACCAGGCCCAGCACGATGGCACCAGGTACGCCGGCGATCAGGAAGCCGATCATTGCCAGCAGGCCCTGGGCGGCTGCAGTACCAATCACCCCGTTGACCACCCGCTGCACAGTGCCGGCCACCAGTTCCAGGTAGTACTCGGCGCGGTCACCCATCAGGCGCTGCAGCAGGCGCAGCACGAACGCCGCCAGGCGTGGCCCATCGCGGTAGAAGAAGAACACGAACACCAGGCTGAGGGTGAGCTCCAGCACGCCGCTGCCGATCTGCGCACTGCGCGCCAGCAGCCAGTTGCCCACCTGTCCCAGGTACGGCTTGACCGAAGCCAGCAAGGCGGCGCCCTGCTGGTCCAGCGATTGCCACCAGCTGACCAGCCGCTCGCCTACGAACGGAATGCTGCCCAGCCAGGCGGGGGCATCGGGCAGGCCGTCCACCTGCACGTCACGCACGAACGCGGTGGCGTCGCGTATGTGATCGGCCAGGTTGAAGCCCAGCCACACCAGCGGCAGGGCCACGATCAGGATCCAGGCAATGGTCAGCACGCTGGCCGCCAGGGTCTCGCGGCCGCCCAGCACGCGCGTCAGCAAACGCATCAATGGCCAGCTGGCAAAGGCCAGGATGGCCCCCCACAACAGCGCCGAAATGAACGGAGCCATGACCCACAGGCCGGCACCCAGCAACGCCAGCAGCAGGATCTGGATCAGCAGGCGGTCGTTGTTAACCATGTTGGCGCTCGTTCAACGGATCAGTTCAAGGTGCAGGCCTTCGGTGGGCGCGCTGCCGACTTCGAGGCGGCCGTTGCGTACACCCGCCTTGACCAGCGCCTCGCGCCAGGATTCCGCCTGAGCGCCACTGAGGCTGGCACGCAGGGTGCTGTCGAGATTGAGGCTGCGGGCCAGCAGGTTTACCCAGGTGTCTTGCGGCGCCGCCAGGTCAGGGTAGTCGAGCTTGCCGGTATCGCGCATTTCGCGCAGCACCGTGGCAGCGGTCGGCAACAGTTCGCCCAGCGGGCCGGCGGCAACGAACTCCTCAACGTGCAGGTAGGCGCGGCGGTTGCCACGAGTGACGCTGTACAGCGCGACCAGGGTGTCGGCCTGCTCGGCCGAGCGGCGCAGCAGGATGAACGCCTGCTGCTCGTCGCCGCCATTGAGGCGGGCATTGGCAAACACATCGTTGGCCCACAGGCTGGCCTCGCCGCAATCACGGCCCTGGCACCAGAACAACGGGTAGCCACCGTCGTGCTGCAGTGCTTCACGAGCACTGGTGAAGGCTTCGCGGGCGGTACGCTCGACCGGCAGTTCGTAGGTTACCGAGCTGACCTGGCCGCGGCTCTCGACCTTGTCCTCCATCCGCAGGCGGCCGCTGATCTTGCGCAGCGGGCCCATCGGGTAGACGCGCTCCTGCTCCACGGCCGGGCGCTGGTCGACCACTTTGGCGTCCGCCGGTACCGGCAGGCTGCCGGCCCACAGCACGGGGCTGGCGAATACCAGGCAGGCGGCGACGGCATTGCGGATGGCTACAGGCGCACTCATTGGCGGCCCAGGCGGCGCGGTGCGCCGAAGTGAAACTCCAGGATGTCTGGCAGATGCATGGTTGTCTCCCTGTTCAACCCGCCAAGCCTCGACACTTGTCCGGTGCAAGTCAAGGAATGCCAAAGAAACGATTGAAACAGTCTGCGACAAGGGCCGTACCCTGCTCATCGTTCAGGTGCAGGTGGTGGCCACCGGGCAGCTCCACCTGTTCGAAGGGTAGCTGCTCCAGCAGCTTGGTGTGGCGCGCCAGCATACCGTCGGCGGCCACGACCAGGCACGCCGGGCAACTCACCCGGCGCACATACGCCATGGCCTGGGCCTCACTCAGGCGCAGCGGCGATGGCAGGGTCAGGCGGCTGTCACTGCGCCAGCTGTACCCACCGGGCACCGGCATCAGGCCGCGCTGGGCCAGCAGCTCGGCTGCCTCACGGCTGACCGCGACCATGCCTTTCATGCGCGCCTGCACGCCCTGCTCCAGCGTGGCGTATACCGACTTGCGCTTGCCATCCAGGCGCAGCTGGGCCTGCAGCGCCATGCCCAGCCGCTCGCCGGCATCCTGCTCGGCACCGGTTGGCGGAATGACCCCGTCAATCAAGGCCAGATGGCTGACCCGGTCTGGCAAGGCACCGGCCAGTTGCACCGCGATGATCGCCCCCAGCGAATGGCCGAGCAGCGCGAAACGTTGCCAGCCCAGCTGCTCGGCCACCCGCAGAACATCATGGGCGTAGTCGGCCAAGGCATACCCGGCGCCAGGCGGTCGGTGCTCGGAATAACCATGTCCGGCAAGGTCCAGCGCAACGATGCGCAGACCCTGCAGTTGCGGCGCGAGGCGGGCAAAGCTGTTGGCATTGTCCAGCCAGCCATGCAGGGCGATTACCGGCAACCCGTCTTCAGGGCCGAACAGGTGCGCAGCCAGTTCGATATGGCCCAGGCTCAGGCGCACTTCCTCGACCTGCGCGCTCATGCCTGGCTCCAGCGGTCGAACAGGCCCTTGATCAGGCTGGCGGTGTCGGTTGGGCGTTCCAGCGGGAACATGTGTCCCCCCGGCACGCTGTGGTACTCGCCCTTCGGCATACCGCGCACCGCCAGGGTGTGGTGGCGGCGAATGACGTTGCTGCGCTCGCCGCGCACCATGGCCAGTGGTACCTGCAGCTGCCGGGCCGGTGCCGGGCTGGTATGCGGGATGCTGCGGTAGATGCTGATTTCCGTAGCCGGGTCGAAGCGCAACTGCACCCCCTGCTCCATGGCCTGCAGGCCATGCTCGACATAGGCATCCAGGCATTCGGGGTCAAAATGGCGGAACAGCGACTTGCCGGCAAAATAGTCCCGGGCACTGTCGCGGTCATCGAAGCTGTCACGGCGCCCAAGCGTGCGCCCGGCCGGGGTGATACGGTCGATGAAACCGAAGCGCTTGGCCGTGCGCAGCAACCATTGGTCGGCGCGGGTGAGTACCGGTGAGTCGAGCATCACTACGCCGCGGTAGTACTCGGGGCAGCGCAGCGCCGCGTGCAGGTGCAGCACACCGCCCAGCGAATGGCCGACGCCCCAGACCGGCTGCTCCTGCCGGGCCAGGTGGTGCAACAGTTCATCGACCAGGCTCTGCCAGTTTTCGTCCACCGGAAAGCGCGGATCGTGCCCGTGCTGGGCCAGGTGCTGCACCTGGTAGTCCGGTGCCAGGGCGGCGAACAGCTTGCCGTAGGTGGCCGAGGGAAAACCGTTGGCATGGGCGAAGAAGATCTGCTGCGACATGGCGGCTGGTCCGGACCGGGATGATCGCCCATTGTCGGTATCGGCGGGCGGTTCGGCAACGTCCGGAAAGGTCATCGGCGGTGGCTATCAGGCCATGAGGAACGGTCGAAACTGTCCAGTGAACGGTGCAGGCAGGCTTGCATGTAGGCCAGTTGGCTCTCCAGCGCTTCGCGGGCCAGGCGCTGATCCTGGTGGTCCAGCTGCAGGCGACGCAGGGCCAGGCAACTGGTTTGCAGCAGATGGGAGACGCGCAGACAGGCATCCTGAAGCCTGAGCAGGTCCTGCTCGCTTTGCAGCCTCACGGTGGGTTCGCGCTCGGTGTTGCCGTTGACCTTGTGCATCAGGTGACGGAGCTTGGCATCGGCAGAATCGCGCAACAGGCTGTAATGGGCAAAATCCAGCACTACGCCTTGTTGCACCTTGTCTACGGTGGGTTGCAGGTCCAAGGAGCTCAACAGCTCCCACATCTGACCGCGCATTCGCTATTCCCTGCGTATTTGTCTGGAGCCAACCGTAGCAACCGTGCAGCAAGCGCGGCAACTGGCAAAAATGCCAGTTGCTTTCCTGATTGCGCGGCCCCGGGCTTCACGCCGGGGAGTTGATCGCCAGCAACGTCATCAGCCCAGCCAGCGGCCATTCCCCTTCCAGCTCTGCCAGGCTGGCCGTACTCATGGCTGCAGGCTGCTGCTGGTGCCCCTGTTCCAACATCCCGACCAGGTTACCCACCAGCGGCTGGTGGCTGACCAGCAGTACATGCTCCAGGCCCAGCCGCTCGATTTCGCCAATCGCTTGCAGCACATCGCTTTCTGGCGTCAGCCAGGGCACGGTGCGCACTTGCTCGGCGAAACCGAGGGTGTCGTGCACCAGTGCCGCCGTCTGCTGGGCCCGTACGTAGGGGCTGGCGATGATGGCCTGCAACGGCTGCCCCAGCAGGCGGGCAGCGCTGCGCAGCACCTGCTCGCGACCATGGGCGGTCAGGCGGCGCTCGGCATCGGTATTGGCGCGCGGCTCCGCTTCACCATGGCGCAGCACCCACAGCTTCACAGCTTGGGCTCCTCGTCACGTACCGGGTGTGGGGCCGGGGCCACGGCATGCGGGGCCTCGCCTTCAGGGGGCCGCGGGGTCGGCCAGTCGGCAAACGGCCAGGGCTTCTGGTCGGTGTGGAAGCTGCCAAAGCGGCCGATCTGCGCCAGGTACTGGCTGAGGCTGTCACCGAAATTCATCAAGCTGGCGCTAGGGGCGCCGTATACCAGGCGGTAGATCAGCTGCACCAGCACCAGGCCAGCCAGCAGCAGCTCGGCCAGTTGCCAGACCACCAGGAACACCAGCATCCACAGCACCCGCAGGATGATCGACTCGCGCTGGGCGCGTTCCGGGGTATCGTTCATGTACCGCTCCTTGCTCTGTTCGGCTCAGTTGAAGCCGCTGATGGAAATGAAATCGACATCGGTCTTGGGCTCGGCACGCATCAGGTGCTCGATCACCTGGTTCAGCGTCCGGCCTTCGAACAGGATGGCATGCAGGCCCGCGACCAGCGGCATGTACACCTGCGCTTCCTGGGCCTTGGCCTTCAGCACCTTCAGGGTGTTGACGCCTTCGGCCACTTCGCCCAAGCGGTTGACCGCCTCTTCCAGGCTGTGGCCCTGCCCCAGCGCGTAGCCAACCTGGTAGTTGCGGCTCTTGGGCGAGGAGCAGGTGACGATCAGGTCGCCGACACCGGCCAGGCCGAGGAAGGTCATGGGGTTTGCGCCCTGGCTGACAGCGAAGCGGGTCATTTCGGCCAGGGCACGGGTAATCAGCATGCTCTTGGTGTTCTCGCCCATGCCCAGGGCCACCGCCATGCCGGCGATGATGGCGTAGACGTTCTTCAGCGCCCCGCCCAGCTCGACACCGAAGCGGTCGCCACTGGCATAGACGCGGAACGTATGCCCGTGCAGTACGCTTTGCACCTGCTCGCAGAGTCTGTCGTCTTCGCTTGCAACCACCGTGGCAGTCAGCGCGTGCTCGGCGATCTCGCGGGCCAGGTTGGGTCCGGACAGCACACCGATGCGGGCCTCGGGGGCGATTTCTTCGAGTATCTGGCTCATCAGCTTGAAGCTTTGCGCTTCGATACCCTTGGTCAGGCTGACCAGGCCCTTGCCACGCAGCAGCTCGGCATGCGGTGCCAGCACGCTGCGCAAGGCGCTCGATGGCAGGGCAACGAACACCAGCTCGCAGGCCTGCAGGGTGGCCAACAGGTCGTTGACCGGCTCGACGCCGTCGTGCAGGCGGATACCCTTGAGGTAGCGCGGGTTTTCACGATTGACGCGCATGGCCTCGGCCTGCTCCGGGTCGCGCATCCATTGGCGCACCGGCACACCGTTCTGCGCCAGCAGGTTCGCCACGGCGGTGCCGAAGCTGCCGCCTCCCAGAACTGCAACAGGTTGCTGTTCAGTCATATTCAATCCGTTAAAGCCAAAAATTAAGTGGCGACGCCGCCATTATACGGCTCGCCTGCTACAGAACCAGTGTCAGTGCCGGCCGTTTCGCGGGTAAACCCGCTCCCACAGGGACCGCGCCACCTTCAGCAGCACGAAAGGGCCCAAACAGGTAAGGCTGATCACTGGCAAATGCGCCAAGGTCAGTTACCATGCCTGTTTCACTCCTGATACAAGGCCGCTCCGTGTTCCCTGGCACGCCCCCTTACCCGCGCCTGCTGATACTGACCGCCCTGCTCGGTGGCCCGGCCATGGCAGATGACCTGTTCATCGACAGCACCGACCTGCCGCAGGTTCTGACCGCCACGCGCCTGAAACAATCCCCGGCAGCAGTGCCGGGCAGCATGACCGTGCTCGACAGCGCGCTGATCCGTGCCAGCGGTGCCCGTGACATCCCCGAGCTGCTACGCCTGGTGCCGGGCATGATGATCGGCTACGGCGCCGGTAACCAGCCGACCGTCAACTACCACGGCAGCAACGTCAACGATGCACGGCGCATGCAGGTGCTGATCGATGGCCGCTCGGTGTACCGCGCCGGCCTGGCCACCGTCGACTGGAGCGATATTCCGCTGGCCATGGAGGACATCGAGCGCATCGAGGTATTCCGCGGCCCCAACACAGTCAGCTACGGCGCCAACGCGCTGATGGCCGTGGTCAACATCCTCACCCGCAACCCCGCCGACAGCCATGGCACGCGGCTGAAGCTGACCCGCGGCGAGGATGGCATCAACGACTTCTACGCCAGTCACGGCTTCGGCTGGGACGGTGGCGACATGCGCCTGTCGCTGTCGGGCCAGCAGGACGACGGCTTCGACCAGGACCAGTTCGGTCAGGACTACCGCGACAGCCGCCGGCTGACCCGCTTCAACCTCAGCGCCAGCCACAACCTGGCGGTGGACCAGACCCTGGAGTGGCAACTGGCGGCCAAGGAAGGCAGCAACCAGCGGCCTTACACCTACCAGCCGGTGTTTGCCAGGTACGAGGCCGGCAACAACGCCGACGTCAACGCCAAGGACTACGCCGGCTCGTTGCGCTGGACCAAGGAGTTCAGTGCCGAACACAGCCTTTATATCCAGGGCTCGGCACAGCACTTCGACCGGCAACAGGTGTGGCGGGCCTGCGATGCCTTGCAGTCGTTCAGCCCTGAACTGACCCAGCTCTGGCAAATGAACCCGGACTTCGCCGAGAAAGTCGCGCGCGGCGTGGCCGCAGGCGACCTGCCAAGCAGCAGTGACCCGGTGCTCAGCGCCCTGTCCAACAAGGTGCGCGAACAATGGCAGGCCGGTGGCAGCCAGCCGGTCTGCGGCGACGTCGACCAGAGCACCCGCGAAACCCGCTATGACCTGGAAATCCAGGACACCCTGAGCCTGACAGACAGCCTGCGCCTGCTGAGCGGCATGAATTACCGCTATGATCGTGCCGATTCGCAGACCTACTTCAACGGCAGCCTCGATGACCAGACCTGGCGCTTGTTCGGCCAGCTCGAATGGCGCGCCGACGAGCACTGGATCCTGCAGGGCGGCGCCATGTTCGAGGACTCGCGCCTGTCGGGCAACTCGCTCACCCCGCGCGTGGCGATCAACTACCTGATCACCCCGCGCCACGGCCTGCGCGCGGTGTACTCCGAAGCAGTACGCTCGCCGGACATGTTCGAGAACAACGTCAACTGGAGCTACACGGTAAAGAACCTCTCGCCCAATGCGTTCGGTCTGCAGAACGGCGAATATTTCGTCAAGACCCGCGGCCCTGGTGACCTCGAACAGGAGCGCATGCGCTCGCGTGAACTCGGCTACAACGGCTATTTCAGCGACATCGACCTGAGCATGGATGTGAAGCTGTTCTACGACGAGATCACCGGCATGATCAGCGAGCCGCTGAAGAACAACCAGTACATTGCCAGCAACGCCAACAAGGCCCGCTTCAGCGGCAGTGAAGCGCAACTGGACTGGCGCCCGACCCTGCGCGACCGCCTGCGCCTGACCTACGCCTACGTCGATGCCTGGGCCAGCAACCCCGACGACCGCCGCCTCAGTGCCCGCAACAGCGGCTCGGCCGGGTGGCTGCGCGAATGGGGCGACGGCTGGTCGAGCGCGCTGTTCTACTATGGCGACGATGCGCTCAACCAGTACCGCTACGAACGCATCGACCTGCGCCTGGCCAAGCGCCTGCGCGTGTATGGCAGCAACCTGGAACTGGCGGCGCTGTGGCAGCAGCGCCTGGACGACCAGCCGACCACGGCGATCCAGAACCGCTACGACAGCCGTCACCGGCTGAGCGTCAGCGCCGAGCTGGAGTTCTGATGGCCCTGCTGCTGCGTCTGTTGCTGCTCTGCCTGTGGCCGTTGGGGCCGTTGTCCGCCAGCGAAATTCTGCTGGTAGGCGGCGAAGACCAGCCAGGCATTCGCAGCTTCGTCGCCGCGCTGGAAAGCCGTCGCCCGCACGATCATGTGCGTTTCCAGACCACCGCCGAGCTGCCGCGCCCGGGCAAGCTGAAAACCGACCAGCGCCTGATCCTGCTGGACAGCGCCGCGCTGGAGTGGCGCCTGGGCGAGAGCGCCGGCCCACCGGCCCTGGCCATGCGGATCAGCCGGGTACAGGCTGAACAACGCCTGGGAAAGTCGCGCCCCGCGTTCGTCACCCTGCTGTGGAGCGACGCGCCGCTGGGCCGGCAATTGCGCCTGGCACGCTACCTGCTGCCGCAGGCCCAGCGCATTGGTGTGCTGTACGGTGAACACAGCGGTTTTCTGCTCGACGAACTGCGCCATGCCGCCCGCCCGCTTGGCCTGGAGATCGTGGCCCAGGACTGGCCCGACGCGCGTGACAGCCGGCCGCTGCAGCAGCTTTTGGCCAGTAGCGACGTGCTGCTGGGCCTGGACGACCCGGCCCTGTACAACTCCAAGACCGCAAAGAACCTGCTGCTGAGCAGCTATGGCCGACAAATGGCGCTGATCGGCCCAAACGCGGGTTTTGTCCGCGCCGGTGCCCTGGCCAGCACCTACAGCGACCAGGACGACTGGCTGGCGGTGCTCGACCAGTTGCTCGACCAGCCACCCGCGCACTGGCCGCGCAGCCTCTACCCTGCGCGCTACGGCGTCAGTGGCAACCAGCAGGTTGCCCGCGCCCTGGGCCTTGAACCGATCGATCCGAACGCCGCCGCCAAGGCCCTGGCCGAAGGAGAACCCACCCCATGAGCAAGCGCCTGAGCTGGGACATTCATACCCGCACCCAGATCATCAGCCTCGGCCCGGCCCTGCTGCTGACCTTGCTGCTGATCAGCTTTTTCACCTTCGTGCGCATCCAGGACCTGCGTCAGGAGCTCAACCACACCGGGCAACTGATTGCCAACCAGCTGGCACCGGCGTCGGAATACGGGGTGATCTCGGGCAACAACGAAGTGCTCGAAGGGCTGATGCGTGCCACCCTCAGCATTCCCCACGTGCGTTTTCTGGAGGTACAGGACAGCCGTAACCACATCCTGGTGTACGTCGAGCAGTCCGACGAAAGCGCCAACCGCGCGCAACAGGTCGAAGTGTTCCAGGCGCCCATTCGCCTGCAGCAGATCCGCCTGGACAACGACTTCCTGCAACAGGGCAAGGCTACCACCCCGGCCATTGGTGACGACTACCTGGGGCGGGTGATCGTCGGCATGTCCGATGACGCCTTCAGCCAGCGGCAGCAGGAAATCGTGATCAAGGCCGGCATCCTGGCGCTGTTCGCCCTGCTGTTCACCTTTTTGCTGGCGCGCCGCCTGGCCCTGAGCCTGGCCAAGCCGATCAGCGACATGGGCCATGCGGTCAAGGCGATTCAGCAAGGCGAGTACAACACCCCCTTGCCGGTGGTCGATGACAGCGAGCTGGGCCACCTGGCGCGCCACATCAACAACCTGGCGCAGGCCCTGGAGCAGGCCAGTGACGAACAGAAGCAGGCCATTGCCGAGCTGATCCAGGCCCGTGAAGAGGCCGAGCAGGCCAACCGGGCCAAATCGGACTTCCTGGCCATGATGAGCCACGAGCTGCGCACGCCGATGAATGGTGTGCTGGGCATGCTGCAGTTGCTGGAAACCACCTCGTTGAGCAGCGAACAGGCCGACTACACCGCAGTGGCCAGTGAATCCACCGGGCATTTGCTGAAGGTCATCAACGACATCCTCGATTTCTCCCGCATCGAACGCGCCGCGCTGCAACTGGAGCATATCGACTTCAACCTGGCCGAGCTGATCACCAGCAGCGTCCAGTCGTTCCAGCACAGCGCCCAGCAGCGCGGCCTCGGCTTGCACCTGCAATTGCCGGCCGGCATCGAGCAATTGCAGGTGAACGGCGACCCTACGCGGATCCGCCAGATCCTGCTCAACCTGGTGGCCAACGCCCTGAAGTTCACCGAACGCGGCCAGGTGCAGGTGGAGGCGCAGTGGCAGGTGCTGGACCGGCAGCTGATCTGGTTGACCTGCAGTGTGCGCGACACCGGTATCGGCATCGACAACGACCGCCTGGAAATGATGTTCGTCGCCTTCCAGCAGGCCGACAGCTCGATTTCCCGACGCTATGGCGGCACCGGGCTGGGGCTGTCGATCGCCCGTACCCTGGCCGAACGCATGGGCGGCAAGCTGCGCGGTGAAAGCCGGGAAGGCCTGGGCTCTACCTTCACCCTGGAGATGCCTCTGGCCGTGGCCAGCCCGCCCCCCGGCAAGCGGCCCCTGCCAATGGCTGCCAGCACGCCGGTCGCCGGCAATGATGAAGTGCTGCTGGTAGAGGACAATCCGGTCAACCAGAGCGTCATCGAAGCCATGCTGCGCAGCCTTGGCGTTACGGTTTGCACCGCCGAGGACGGCCTGGAGGCAGTCGAACGGGTCAGCCAGCAGCGCTTTGCCGCCGTGCTGATGGACTGCCGCCTGCCGCACCTGGATGGCTATGAGGCCACCCGGCGCATCCGCCAGCTGCCCAACGGCGCCCGCCTGCCGATCATCGCCCTGACCGCCAACGCCTTGCAGGGCGACCGCGAGCGTTGCATGGCCGCGGGCATGGATGACTACCTGACCAAACCGTTGCGCCGCAGCGAACTGCAGCGCGTGCTGCAGCGCTGGCTACCCGGTCAGACAACCGCGACTGGCGATAAATGCTAAAGTGCGGCAGTCTTAAACACTGGACAGGACCTTCATCGGACCTGAAAATAGACGTTTCAGTGCACACCTGTACTTCTTTCGCCAGGTGCGCTGTGACTTTCACCACAACGCAATAGTCTACCTGTAGGCTGCCGCCCCGAAGTCATCGCTTTTCGGGCCGGCCGGGAAGATTCATCCCCTGCCACAGGGGGTTATTGAGGAGCTCGCATGACCAAACAACACGCCTTTACTCGGGAAGACCTGCTGCGCTGCAGTCGCGGTGAGCTGTTCGGCCCAGGTAATGCGCAACTGCCCGCGCCGAACATGCTGATGGTCGATCGCATCACCCATATCAGCGAAGAAGGCGGCAAGTACGGCAAAGGTGAATTGGTCGCCGAGCTGGATATCAATCCGGACCTGTGGTTCTTTGCCTGCCACTTCGAAGGCGATCCGGTCATGCCGGGCTGCCTGGGCCTCGACGCCATGTGGCAGCTGGTCGGTTTCTTCCTCGGCTGGCAGGGCCTGCCAGGCCGCGGTCGTGCCCTGGGTTCGGGTGAAGTGAAATTCTTTGGCCAGGTATTGCCTACTGCCAAGAAAGTCACCTACAACATTCACATCAAGCGCGTCCTCAAAGGCAAGCTGAACATGGCCATCGCCGATGGCTCCGTCAGCGTTGACGGCCGCGAGATCTACACTGCCGAAGCCCTGCGGGTCGGCGTGTTCACCTCCACTGACAATTTCTAAGGGTTATTCGCATGCGCCGCGTCGTTATCACTGGTCTGGGCATCGTATCGTGCCTGGGCAATGACAAAGCTACCGTCACCGAAAACCTGCGCAACAGCCGTCCGGGTATCCGTTACAACCCGGAATACAAGGAAATGGGGCTGCGTAGCCAGGTTTCCGGGTCCATCGACCTCAACCTCGAAGAACTGATCGACCGCAAGGTCTACCGCTTCGTCGGCCACGCCGCTGCCTACGCCTACCTGGCCATGCAGGACGCGATCAAGGACGCCGGCCTGACCGAAGAGCAGGTTTCCAACCCGCGTACCGGCCTGGTGGCGGGCTCCGGCGGCGCCTCGACCCTGAACCAGATGGAAGCGCTGGACACCCTGCGTGAGAAAGGCGTCAAGCGCGTCGGCCCGTACCGCGTCACCCGCACCATGGGCAGCACCGTTTCGGCGTGCCTGGCGACCCCGTTCAAGATCAAGGGCCTCAACTACTCGATCTCGTCGGCCTGCGCGACTTCGGCACACTGCATCGGCACCGCCCTGGAGCAGATCCAGTGGGGCAAGCAGGACATCGTCTTCGCCGGTGGCGGTGAAGAAGAGCACTGGAGCCAGTCGTTCCTGTTCGATGCCATGGGCGCCCTGTCGACAAAGCGCAACGAAACCCCGGAACTGGCTTCGCGCGCCTATGACGCCGACCGTGATGGCTTCGTCATCGCTGGCGGTGGTGGCATGGTGGTGGTCGAGGAGCTCGAACACGCGTTGGCCCGTGGCGCGAAAATCTACGCCGAAATCGTCGGTTATGGTGCCACTTCCGACGGCTACGACATGGTTGCCCCGAGCGGCGAAGGTGCCATCCGCTGCATGCAGCAGGCACTGTCCACCGTCGACACCCCGATCGACTACCTGAACACCCACGGCACTTCGACTCCGGTCGGTGACGTTGCCGAGATCAAGGGTGTTCGCGCCGTGTTCGGCGACAAGGCCCCGAAAATCAGCTCGACCAAGAGCCTGTCGGGCCACTCGCTGGGCGCCGCTGGTGTACACGAGGCAATCTACTGCCTGCTGATGATGGAAAACAACTTCATCGCCGGCTCCGCCAACATCGACGAACTGGACCCGGAGGTCGCCGACCTGCCGATCCTGCGCAAAACCGAAGAAAACGCCAAGATCGACACGGTCATGAGCAATAGCTTCGGCTTTGGCGGCACCAACGCCACCCTGGTGCTCAAGCGCTGGGAAGGCAAGTAAGGCCTCGCTGCAGTAATTGAAAACGCCCCGACTGGTTCGGGGCGTTTTTGTTTTTGCTGCCTGTACCGGCCCTATCGCCGGCAACCATCATTTATGCCTGGGCAGAATAGACAGAAAATTCTCCCGGGCCACCTTGTTTGCCACCGCCTCCGGCAATGCATCCAGAAACGGCCCGAACCCGTGCAGTTGCTCCCCCAGGCTGCCAAACCGCCCGACCACATCCGACCCCAGCATGAACCGTTCCGGGTGCTTCTCGACCAAGGCCAGCCATTCCTTGCGCGGTACCCCCTTGTCGTCCAGCAGATAAGGCTCCAGCACACTCCACGACAGGTCGACATACAGGTTCGGGTAATCGTCCAGCAACCGCGTCAGCACCGGCAGCAGAAAGTCCATCTGCGTCTGGTGCCGGTGGATCTCCATGCTGCTGCCGGCATGCGCCCAGATGAACCGCGTATGCGGGTGATTGCGCAGTGGTTCTTCGAGCTCCGCCAGGTACAACGGGTTGCGCTCGCGCTTGGAGGTGATGTTGGAATGCAGCAGCACCGGCAGATCGCGCTCGGCCGCCAGGTGATAGATGCGCGTCATGGCTTCGTTGTTGGCGCGCGGCGTGTCACCACTGGTCAGTGCCGTGAGGTCGTCGTGACGGGTGAATACCTCGCCAATGCCTTGCCACAGGCCCGGGTACATATCGAGCATGCGTTCGATGTGGCTGACGGCGTTCTTGTCCACCGGATTGAAACCGGTCAGGAACGGATGAAAACGCCGACGCTGCTCGTCCGGCAATTTCAGCACGGCCGCCGCCACGTAGGTGTCGGTTGCGCTGTACCAGTAGGCATCGGCGTCGTCACCGGCGTAATAGCGCGGGCGCTTGGGCTCGTCCTCATGCCACTTCTTGGCCACCGGGATACCGGAAATCATCGACTGGTCGATACCTGCCGCATCCATGGCCTTGACAAGCGCCGGCATCCCCTCGCTTTCCTGGAAGAAGTCGACATAGTGCAGGTGGGCATCACTGTAGCGGTAGTCGCGCGCCTGTGCCGCCTGGCACAGCCAGCCGGACAACAGCACGCAGGCCAGCGCTCTGGCTATCATGGGGCAGCTTCCTTTTACCGGGTATGGAAAGAGTAGACCGGCCGGCCAACCAGACGGTTCAGCCAACGCCTGCGAACCGCTATGCTAGGGGCATTCCACCTCGCCTGGAGCCCTTCCCATGAGCAGCCCTCTGGTCATCCGCCCACGTGCCGAGTCGGTCGAGGGCCAGCCGATCCTGCGCCCGCTGCCATCGGCCCAGTGCCGCAGCGTCGGCCCATTCGTGTTTTTCGACCATATGCTCGAAACCGACTATCCCCCGGGGCACGGCATGGACATCCGCCAGCACCCGCATATTGGCCTGTCAACGCTGACTTACTTGTTCGAAGGCGCAATCCTGCACAAAGACAGCCTCGGCTCGGAGCAGCGCGTGCTGCCTGGGGATGTGAGCTGGATGACCGCTGGTAAAGGTGTGGCGCATGTCGAGCGCACGCCTGCGGACGCCCTGAGCCATGGCTCACGCTTGCACGGGCTGCAGGTGTGGCTGGCCTCGCCACAGGCGCTGGAACAGGGCGAACCGAGCTACAGCCATCATCCAGCGGCGAGCTTGCCGTTCAGTGATAGCCTGGGCGTGCGTATCTGCATGATTGCAGGCAGCGGGTTCTGCCTGGAATCACCGGTGCCGGTGCTCTCCCCTACCCTTTATGCGCATGTGACGATGCAGCCGGCCACTACGCTGGTAGTACCTGGCGAACATGTACAGCGGGCGCTGTATCTGCTCGACGGTGAGCTGTTCATGGATGGCGAACAGGTCGAGGCGTGCAGCCTGGTGGTCCTGCCAGAGGGTGAATGGGTGACGCTGTATGCCGAGGAAGAGTGCCAGTTGGTACTGATTGGCGGGGACCCGCTGGATGGGCCGCGGCGGATGAACTGGAATTTTGTCGCCAGTGACCCGGAACTGATCGAGCAAGCCAGGGCCAGGTGGGCTGCCGGGGATTGGCCAGTGGTGCCGGGGGAAACTTCGAGGATCGAGTTGCCTAGGTGATTTTGGGGCTGCTTTGCAGCCCATCGCCGCGGTTCGTCGCCACGACAAGCCAGCTCCCACAGATACAGCTCATGCCACTTTGTGGGAGCCGCGCTTGCCGGCGATGGGCCGCACAGCGGCCCCTGCGGTATCAGCGCTGGAAAACTTCGCTGAGCAGGTTGTGCATCGAGCGGAACGCCCGCTCCGAAGTACGGCGGTCATACTGCATCTTGCCCGGCACATTGGCATTCGGGTCGGTAAACGAGTGCACTGCCCCGCCGTAGCTCAGCAGCTGCCAGTCGACCTTGGCCGCATTCATCTCGTCTTCGAACGCTGGCAACTGCTCTTTCGGCACCAGTGGATCGGAAGCACCATGCAGCACCAGCACCGAGCCCTTGATGCGCTTGGCATCTTCTGCGTTCGGCGTGTCCAGGGTGCCATGGAACGACACCGCCGCCCGCAGGTCAGCCCCGGTACGCGCCAGCTCCAGGGCGCAGCAGCCACCGAAGCAGAAACCGAACGTGCCAACCATGCCAGGCTCCAGCAGCGCCTTCGACTGCCCCAACAGCTGCGCCAGGGCCTCTTGCATGCGCTTGCGCAACTCACCACGGTCGTTCTTCAGCGGCATCATTGCCGCGCCGGCCTCGTCGGCATTGGACGGACGCACACCCTGCCCGTACAAGTCAGCAATCAGCACCACATAGCCCTTCTCGGCCACTTCCTTGGCGATGCGCTCGGCCCCCTCGCCGATACCCATCCAGTTCGGCGCCATCACCAGCCCCGGCCGGCCCAGCGCCCCCGGCTCATGGACCAAGCGGCTTTCGTAGGTCTTGCCGGACAGATGGTAGACCAGCGATTCGACGATTACTTTGCTCATCAAGCACTCCTTTGGCACTGTTCTTAAAAAGCCTGCCATGAAAAAAGCCCGCCGAAGCGGGCTTTCCTGTGCATCAACTCAAGCAGACAGCTCGACCAGCAGCTTGTTCAGGCGACGAACGTAGGCCGCCGGGTCTTTCAGGCTGTCACCGGCCGCCAGGGCCGCCTGATCGAACAGGATGTGCGACAACTCGGCAAAGCGGTCCTCGCTCTGTTCGTTGTCCAGCTTCTCGATCAGCGGGTGACCCGGGTTGAATTCGAAGATCGGCTTGGACTCGGGCACCTTCTGCCCGCTGGCTTCGAGGATCTGACGCATCTGCAGGCCCAGGTCCTGCTCGCCAATGGCCAGGATCGCCGGCGAATCAGTCAGGCGGTGCGATACACGCACTTCGGCCACGCTGTCACCCAGCGCACCTTTCAGGCGCTCGACCAGGCCTTCCTTGTCCTTGGCGACTTCTTCCTGGGCCTTCTTGTCCTCTTCCGAATCCAGGTTGCCCAGGTCCAGGTCGCCGCGGGCGACGTCGACAAACGCCTTGCCGTCGAACTCGTTGAGGTAGCTCATCAGCCACTCGTCGATGCGGTCGGTCAGCAGCAGCACTTCGATGCCTTTCTTGCGGAAGACTTCCAGGTGCGGGCTGTTCTTGACCTGCGCGTAGGACTCGCCGGTCAGGTAATAGATCTTGTCCTGTCCTTCCTTGGCGCGGGCCAGGTAGTCGGCCAGGGAGACACTTTGCTCGCCGCTCTCGTCCTGGGTGGAGGCGAAGCGCAGCAGGCCGGCGATTTTTTCCTTGTTGGCAAAGTCTTCGGCCGGGCCTTCTTTCAGCACCTGACCAAAGTTTTTCCAGAAGCCCTTGTACTGCTCGGGTTCGTTCTTCGCCAGCTTCTCCAGCATGTCCAGCACGCGCTTGGTCAGCGCGGTCTTCATCGAATCGATGATCGGGTCTTTCTGCAGGATTTCACGCGACACGTTCAGCGACAGGTCGTTGGAGTCGACCACACCCTTGATGAAGCGCAGGTACAGCGGCAGGAACGACTCGGCCTGGTCCATGATGAACACACGCTGCACGTACAGTTTCAGGCCGCGCGGTGCTTCGCGCTGGTACAGATCGAACGGCGCGCGGGCCGGCACGTACAGCAGCGAATTGTATTCCAGCTTGCCTTCGACCTTGTTGTGGCTCCAGGCCAGCGGGTTTTCGAAGTCATGGCCGATGTGCTTGTAGAACTCCTGGTATTCCTCGTCCTTGATCTCGGTACGCGGACGGGTCCACAGGGCGCTGGCGCGGTTGACGGTTTCCCACTCTTCGGCTTGCTGTTCATCACCTTCGGCTGCAGCTTGCTCTTTCGGCAGCTGAATCGGCAAGGCGATGTGATCGGAGTACTTCTTGACCACGTTGCGCAGGCGCCAGCCATCGGCGAACTCCAGCTCGTCCTTCTTCAGGTGCAGGACAATGCGGGTACCGCGCTGTGGCTTGTCGATGGTGGCCACATCGAACTCACCCTCGCCTTTCGACGACCAGTGCACGCCTTCGGCGGCCGGCTGGCCGGCGCGACGGCTGTACACATCGACCTTGTCGGCAACGATGAACGCGGAGTAGAAGCCCACGCCGAACTGACCGATCAGGTGCGAGTCCTTCTTCTGGTCACCGGTGAGGTTCTTCATGAAGTCGGCAGTGCCGGACTTGGCGATGGTACCCAGGTGAGCAATGACGTCTTCGCGGCTCATGCCGATGCCGTTGTCCTCGAGGGTGACGGTACCGGCGTCCTTGTCGAAGCTCACGCGAATCTTCAGTTCATCGCCGCCCTCGAGCAGCTCGGGCTTGGCCAGCGCTTCGAAGCGCAGTTTGTCCACGGCATCGGAGGCGTTGGAGATCAACTCACGCAGGAAGATCTCCTTGTTCGAATACAGCGAATGGATCATGAGGTGCAGCAGCTGCTTTACCTCGGTCTGGAAGCCCAGCGTTTCTTTTTGAGTATCCACACTCATGGTCTTCAAAACTCCGATCTGATGGCAGTGGGCGCCTGGCGGCCGGTTCGGCCTGCGTTAACGGCGGATGTCATGCAGATGGGGGCAGCCCGGATGATTTCAAGGGCTTTTCCGGTTCAATCTTGAAATGCGCGCGCGCCGTGGCGATCGGCGATTGCCTGTCACCTTGCCAGGCGGTGATGGCCACGTTGGTCACCCGTCGACCCTGGCGCCACAGCTGGCACTGTGCGTAGGTATCCCGAAAATGCCCGGCCCGCAGGTAGTCGATGGAAAAATCGATGATCTTCGGAATGCTTGCGCTGTCGCTGTAGATCAGCAGGTACAGCGCCGCCGACAGCTCCATGAAGCCGGCGATCACGCCGCCGTGAATGGCGGGCAGCAGCGGGTTGCCGATGTTGTCCGGGTTGGCCGGCAGGCGAAACAGCAGGTCCTCGCCCTGGCGCTCGCATTCGATGCCGATCAGGCCTGCGTAGGGGATCAGCGCCAGTAGCGGCCGGTAATCCCCTTGGGCATGGGCGGCGTTGAGCTGCTGGCGAACCGCGTGCGGAATCATGCCCCACCCTCCTTCAGGTTGTTGCCAAAGCGGATGCCGCCCTTGACCTCCTGGCCCAGCCGCATGAATGTACCGACCACCTGGCAAATCGGCTGGTCAGGGTCGTCCTGGTAGGCGGTGCCACGGGTAAAGATCACATCACGGGTCACCCGGTAGCACTGGGCATGGCCGTAGATTGCCTTGCCGGCCTGCGCCGGGTGCATGTAGTCGATACGCAGGTCCAGCGTCGGGCACACCTCGAAGCGCGGCAGCACACACAGCGTGGCCATGCCGCAGGTGGTGTCCATCAGCGTGGTCAGGGCGCCGCCATGCACAGCGCGGGTTTGCGGGTTGCCGACGATGGCCGGCGACCAGGGCAGGATGAGGGTGATGCCCTGCGCATCGGCGTGTACCACACGCATCTGCAACAACTGGCAATGTTTCAATGCCGAGAGAAAACGCTCGGCCATGGCCATCAAGGTTGAATCGCTCATTCGCTGTATCCACCTGAACTGCCGCAGCGGCATGGATTGAGTAAAAAGTCTATCTGGAACGGGGCGTTATATATCTGTAATCTCCGTTGAACTTCTTCCGCGTAGTTGTACTCGAAGGTTCAAGTCAACTTATTCCACCAAGGAGAAACACCCCCATGCGTAAACCTTTTGCTTTTGCTCTGATGCTGGCTGCTGCCATGGGCCTGGCCGCTTGCGATAAAGCGAGCGAAGACAAAGCCCAGGACGCACAAGAACATGCTGAACAAGCCCAGGAGAAAATGGGTGAAGCTCAGGATAAGATGAACGACGCCGCCAAGGAAAACGCCGAAGCTGCCAAAGATCAGGCCGAAGCCGAGCAGAAGGCTGCCGAAGAAGCCGCTCCGGCTACTCCGGCTGCCCCAGTTACGCCGGCCGAACCCGCCAAGCAGTAATTGGCTGAAACAAAAAAACCCGACGCTGTCGGGTTTTTTTGTGCCTGAAACTTGAGGATTAAACGTTTCAGTTGCCCGCCGCACTAGTTTCCCTGGCAGGCTCGCCAGGCACACTTTCCGTGGGTGTGAACACCATCACATCGAGCACATCCGAATGGAACTCGCGGCGGTACAGGATCAGCACTACCCCGACACTCATGGCCATGAACAACCACGGGCTGATGAACCAGCTCAACATGGCCATGCCGAAGTAATACGAGCGCAGGCCCAGGTTGAACTGGTTGGCAGCCAGCGACAGTACCCGCGCCGCGCGTGAAGCAAACGCCTTGCGCTCCAGCTCGTTGACCAGGCGCTCGCCGACCATCGGTGCCGAGCCTACCAGTACTGCGGCGAAGTTGTACTGGCGCATGCACCAGCTGAAGGTGAAGAAGGCATAGACGAACACCGTGGCCAGGCACAGCAGCTTGATCTCCGACATGCCCTGGGACGCCTGCTGGACTAGCGGCAGGTCGGCCAGCAGCGACAGTGCCCGGTCCGAGGCACCCAGCACGGTGAGTATGCCGGCCAGGATGATCAGGGTACTGGAGGCGAAGAACGAGGCGTTGCGCTCCAGGTTGCCGATCACGCTGGCATCGGCGATGCGGTTGTCGCGCAGCAACATGCGGCGCATCCAGTCTTCCCGGTACAGGTGCAGCACGCTGGCCAGGCAGGCGGTGTCGCGGCCCTTCCAGATGGCATAGCGGGTGTACCCGCCCCAGCACAGGGCAAACCAGACGATGGCCAACAGGTTGTTGAGGTTGCTTTGGATGAAGTTCATGCAGTGTTCCCGAATGGGCCAGGTGCCTAGAGGATAGGGACCGGGTTTCGACGCTGGCAAGCGGCAAAAGGCACACCTTCTGGCAGATATCTGCACAGGCAAAGAAAAAGCCCCGCATCCTCTCGGATACGGGGCTTTCAAGCTTCCACCCTTGGCGCGCACCTTTCGGCTTGTGGCCGGTGCCGCCCTCAGGCTTCGGCTATCAGGCCAGCGCCTCGCGCGGCTTGCCGAGCATGCGGTCGCAGGCGACGGCACCCACCAGGGTCACCACCGAAGGCACCAGCCAGGCCATGCCCGCATCGCTCAATGGCAGGTGCGCCAGGAAGTCCGGCAGCACATGGGCAATGCTGCTGCCCTTGATCGCGTCGACCATGCCAAACACCAGCGATACCAGCATTACCGGGGCCAGGATGCGGGTCGGCGAGTTCCACAGGTCCTTCACGAAGCTCAGGCCGACCACCACGATGCACGGTGGGTAGATGGCGGTGAGCACCGGGATCGAGAACATGATCAGCTTGGTCAGGCCCAGGTTGGAGATCAGCAGCGAGAAGCCGGCAAGGATCACCACCAGTGCGCGGTACGACAGCGGCAGGATCTGGCTGAAGTACTCGGCGCAGGCGCAGGTCAGGCCAACCGCAGTCACCAGGCAGGCCAGCGCGATCAGCACGGCCAGGAAGCCACTGCCCAGCGAGCCGAAGGTATGCTGCACGTAGGCATGCAGGACCGCCGCACCGTTGGTAGCGTCCGCCGCGATATCGTGGCTGGTGGCGCCCAGGCGGAACAGGCTGATGTACACCAGGGCCAGGCCGACACCGGCGATCAGGCCGGCGATGATGGCGTAGCGGGTAATCAGCTTCGGCGACTCGACACCGCGCGAGCGAATGGCGTTGACGATGACGATGCCGAACACCAAGGCACCCAGGGTATCCATGGTCAGGTAACCGTCGGAAAAGCCTTTGGAGAACGCGGCGGCGGCGTAGGCAGGCTGCGCTTCACCAATGGTCCCGGCTGGCAGCGCAAAAGCTGCAATACCCAATACGGCCAGGGCGATGATCTTCAACGGTGCCAGGAAGCGGCCCACGGTATCGAGCAGTTTGCCCGGATACATGGACACTGCCAGCACCACGATAAAGTACACCAGGCTGTAGATGAACAACGCCAGCGGGCTTTCACCGGTCAGCGGGGCCACACCTACTTCGAACGACACGGTCGCGGTACGCGGGGTGGCAAACAGGGGGCCGACCGACAGGTAGCACACGGCTGCCAGCAAGCCGCCGAAGAACTTGCCGATCGGGCTGCTCAGGGCATCCATGCCACCGCCGACCTTGGCCAGGGCGACCACGGTGATGACCGGCAGGCCCACCGCGGTAACCAGGAAGCCGAGGGCGGCCATCCACACGTGCGGGCCAGACTGCAGACCGACGATAGGCGGGAAGATGATGTTGCCAGCGCCTACGAAAAGCGCAAACGTCATAAAGCCAAGCGCCAGGATATCCTGGCCTTTGAGAACTTTCATTTAAGGTAGTACCACACTGCTGAAATCGGGATTCGAGAGGGGATTTCCCATTGGATGAGGGGAAATGCTGCCCGGCTTGATAGGCCAGACCCGTTTAGCGTGTCGTTCCCTTTTGGGGTACGGGCACAGAGTGAACACGTAATGTAACTGTTTTGTCAGTCAAACGCACTGGCACAGTGCTGCTTGTCCGATGTGCGTACATGTTTGTCGTCTGCGCGACCGTCAACAGTGGGAATTATCCTCGGATTGAAACATTCGTCTGTATGAAAATTCCTATCCAGGCAATCGAAAATTCCATGTTGTCTGCACCGGCCCCTTCGCGGGTAAACCCGCTCCCACAGGGAAATCACAAACCTCAAGGACTGTACGCTACCTGTGGGAGCGGGTTTACCCGCGAAGGGGCCGGTGCTGAATTTCACGAACCCAAAAACGACAGAGGCCACCCGAAGGTGGCCTCTGTGCGCGTGGGGGGTGTAGCAGTATTACTTCTTGGCTTCCCAGCCAGTCAGCTCGGCCAGGGCCTTGCCGATGTCAGCCAGGGAACGCACGGTCTTCACACCCGCGTCCTGCAGGGCGGCGAACTTCTCGTCCGCAGTGCCCTTGCCGCCGGAGATGATGGCGCCGGCGTGGCCCATGCGCTTGCCCGCAGGTGCGGTAACACCAGCGATATAGGAAACCACAGGCTTGGTGACGTGGGCCTTGATGTAGGCCGCAGCTTCTTCTTCAGCCGAACCGCCGATCTCGCCGATCATGACGATCGCTTCGGTCTTCGGGTCTTCCTGGAACAGCTTCAGGATGTCGATGAAGTTGGAGCCCGGGATCGGGTCACCGCCGATGCCGACGCAGGTCGACTGGCCGAAGCCGGCGTCGGTGGTCTGCTTCACAGCTTCGTAGGTCAGGGTGCCGGAACGCGAAACGATACCGACCTTGCCTGGCAAGTGGATGTGGCCTGGCATGATGCCGATCTTGCACTCGCCCGGGGTGATGACACCTGGGCAGTTAGGGCCGATCAGGGTCACGCCCAGCTCGTCGCACTTGACCTTGGCATCCAGCATGTCCAGGGTAGGAATGCCTTCGGTGATGCAGACGATCAGCTTGATGCCGCCGAAGGCCGCTTCCAGGATCGAGTCCTTGCAGAACGGAGCCGGTACGTAGATGACCGAAGCGTCAGCGCCGGTAGCTTCCACGGCTTCCTTGACGGTGTTGAACACCGGCAGGCCCAGGTGGGTGCTGCCACCCTTGCCTGGGGTTACGCCGCCGACCATCTTGGTGCCGTAGGCGATGGCCTGTTCGGAGTGGAAAGTACCTTGCGAGCCGGTGAAGCCCTGGCAGATGACTTTGGTGTCTTTATTGATCAGGACGCTCATTACTTGCCCTCCGCAGCTTTGACAACTTGTTGAGCAGCGTCGGTCAGGCTGGTTGCCGCAATGATGTTCAAACCGCTTTCTGCCAGTACTTTTGCGCCCAGTTCGGCGTTGTTGCCTTCAAGGCGAACGACGACCGGAACTTTCACGCCGACTTCTTTCACTGCACCGATGATGCCTTCGGCAATCATGTCGCAGCGAACGATGCCGCCGAAGATGTTGACCAGAACGGCCGCGACATTGCTGTCGGACAGAATGATCTTGAACGCTTCGGTAACGCGCTCTTTGGTAGCACCACCGCCAACGTCGAGGAAGTTGGCTGGCTTGCCGCCATGCAGGTTGACGATGTCCATGGTACCCATGGCCAGGCCGGCACCGTTGACCATGCAGCCGATGTTGCCTTCCAGCGCCACGTAGTTCAGCTCGAAGCTGGCAGCGTGGGCTTCACGAGGGTCGTCCTGCGACGGGTCGTGGAAGGTTTTCAGCTTGGGCTGACGGTACATGGCGTTTGCGTCGATGTTGATCTTCGCATCCAGGCAGTGCAGGTCGCCGTCGGCCTTGATGACCAGCGGGTTGACTTCGAGCAGGGCCAGGTCGTGTTCTTTGAACAGCTTGGCCAGGCCTACGAAAATCTTGGCGAACTGTGCAACTTGCTTGCCTTCCAGACCCAGCTGGAATGCCAGTTCACGACCCTGGAACGGCTGAGCGCCGACCAGTGGATCGATAGTAGCCTTGATGATCTTCTCAGGAGTTTCGTGAGCGACTTTCTCGATGTCCACGCCACCTTCGGTGGAGGCCATGAACACGATACGGCGGCTCGAGCGATCGACTACAGCGCCCAGGTACAGCTCTTTGGCGATGTCAGTGCAGGATTCGACCAGGATCTTGGTCACTGGCTGACCGTTGGCGTCGGTCTGGTAGGTTACCAGGCGCTTGCCCAACCATTGCGCAGCGAACGCCTTGGCGTCTTCCTTGCTGCGAACCAGCTTGACGCCGCCCGCCTTGCCGCGACCACCTGCGTGAACCTGGGCTTTGACAACCCACTCGTTCCCGCCGATCTTGTCGCAGGCTTCTGCTGCAGCTTCAGGGGTGTCGACTGCGAAACCCTTGGAAACTGGCAGGCCGTATTCAGCGAACAGCTGCTTACCCTGATACTCGTGAAGATTCATGCTTTTTACCGTCTTCGTTAGGTACTGCGCTTCGGCGCTGCGCCATTACTGGCGCCGCACCACCTGTGACCGTTGACCCCGGGTTTTCCCGTGTGATCCGGTCCGGCGGACTTTCCGCGGTGAGTCATGCACGCAAGACTCACGACGGGCAGCCCGCCGTGGTTTCTTATAATTAACGCTTCTTACGGTTGGCCACGTGAATGGCGCCGCCATTCACCGCCAGCGCTGCTTCATGCAACGCTTCGGACAGGGTTGGATGGCTGAAGACCATCATGCCCAGGTCCTCGGCACTGGTGCCGAATTCCATTGCGATTGCGCCCTGCTGCACCAGTTCGGCAGCCGATGGGCCAATCACGTGTACACCCAGAACGCGGTCAGTCTTGGCATCGGCGATGACCTTGACGAAACCACCGGTGTCGTTGGCCGCCATCGCACGGCCGCTGGCAGCGAACGGGAAGGTGCCTACGTTAACCTCAACACCCTCGGCCTTCAAGGACTGTTCGGTCTTGCCGACCCATGCGATTTCCGGGTGGGTGTAGATAACCGAAGGGATCAGGTCGTAGTTCATCTGGGCCTTGTGGCCCTTGATGCGCTCAACCACCATGATGCCCTCTTCCGAGGCCTTGTGGGCCAGCATCATGCCGCGTACCACGTCACCGATGGCGAACACGCCCGGCACGCTGGTGGCGCAGTGATCGTCGACGAAGATGTAGCCACGCTCATCGATGGTCACGCCGCTGTCCGAAGCCAGCAGGTCGGTGGTCACCGGGCGACGGCCGACCGCAACGATCAGCTTGTCGAAGGTAATCTTCTGCTCGCCTTCGGCGTTGGTGTAGGTGACTTCGACTTCGTCGCCGTTGACTTTCGAGCCGGTGACGCGCGCACCCAGCTTGATGTCCAGGCCTTGCTTGGTCAGGGTCTTCTGGGCTTCTTTCGACACGGCGGTGTCGGCAGCCATCAGGAAGGTGTCCAGGGCTTCCAGGACGGTGACTTCAGCACCCAGGCGAGCCCACACCGAGCCCAGCTCCAGGCCGATGACGCCGGCGCCGATAACGCCCAGGCGCTTCGGTACGGTCTGGAATTCCAGGGCGCCGGTGGAGTCGACGATGACGTTCTGGTCGACCGGGGCCGGCGGAATGTCGATCGGACGCGAGCCGGAAGCCAGGATCACGTTTTCGGCTTCGATGACTTCGGTGGTGCCGTCAGCCTTGGTCACTTCGACTTTCTTGCCGGCCAGCAGTTTGCCGTGGCCCTGGATCGAAGTAACGCCATTGGCCTTGAACAGGGTGGCAACGCCGCCGGTCAGGTTCTTGACGATGCCAGCCTTGCGGCCAACCATCGCGGCCACGTCCATCTTCACTTCGCCAGTGGAGATACCGTGCACGTTGAAGCTCTCTTTGGCTTCCTTGTACTTCCAGGAGCTGTCCAGCAGCGCCTTGGACGGGATGCAACCTACGTTAAGGCAGGTGCCGCCCAGGGCCAGCTTGCCCTCGCCGTCGGTGTATTTTTCGATACAGGCAGTCTTCAGACCAAGTTGGGCGGCCTTGATGGCAGCTACATAGCCGCCAGGACCTGCACCAATCACCACTACGTCGAATTTCTGGGTCATAAAAGATTCCTTATCAGCAACAAGCTACAAGCCAAAAGCTGCAAGCCTACACGCTTCTACTTGAAGCTTGCAGCTTGCAACTTGTGGCTGTTTGATTAGATGTCCAGCAGCAGGCGAGACGGATCTTCCAGCAGGTTCTTGATGGTGACCAGGAAGGTTACCGCTTCCTTGCCGTCGATGAGGCGGTGATCGTACGACAGCGCCAGGTACATCATCGGACGGATCACGACCTGGCCATTGATGGCCATCGGGCGCTGGATGATGTTGTGCATGCCGAGAATGGCGGCCTGCGGCGGGTTGACGATCGGGGTCGACATCATCGAACCGAAGGTACCACCGTTGGTGATGGTGAAGGTGCCGCCGGTCATTTCCTCGATCGACAGCTTGCCGTCACGGGCCTTCTTGCCGAAGGTGGCGATGCCGTTCTCGATTTCAGCCAGGCTCATCGACTCGGCGTTACGCAGTACCGGTACCACCAGGCCACGGTCGCTGGATACGGCAACGCCGACGTCGGCGAAGCCGTGGTAGACAATGTCGTTGCCGTCGATCGAGGCGTTGACTGCCGGGAAACGCTTCAGCGCTTCGGTGGCGGCCTTGACGAAGAACGACATGAAGCCCAGGCGCACGCCGTTGTGGGTCTTCTCGAACAGGTCCTTGTACTTCGAACGCAGGGCCATGACTTCGGTCATGTCGACTTCGTTGAAGGTGGTCAGCATGGCCATGTTCGACTGGGCTTCGACCAGGCGCTCGGCGATCTTGGCGCGCAGGCGGGTCATTGGCACGCGCTTCTCGGTGCGGTCGCCAGCGGCGGTCACAACCGGGGCTGCAGCGGCAGCGGCAGGCTTGGCAGCAGGAGCCGCGGCAGGCGCGGACTTCTTGTTGGCGACTGCAGCAACCACGTCTTCCTTGGTGATGCGACCACCTTTGCCGGTACCGGCCACGGTAGCCAGGTCGATGCCGTTTTCTTCAGCCAGCTTGCGCGCGGCCGGGGCGGCAACCGGGTCGTCTTCGCCAGCGTCGGCAGCAGCGCCAGCCGGGGCAGCAGCGGCCGGGGCTGCAGCTGGGGCAGCAGCAGCGGCAGCGCCTTCAACGATCGAACCCAGTACTTCGTCGGACAGGACGGTATCGCCCTCGCCCTTGACGATGTCGCCCATCACGCCATCAGCGGTAGCCAGTACTTCCAGGACGACCTTGTCGGTCTCGATGTCGACGATCAGCTCGTCACGCTTGACGGCTTCGCCCGGCTTCTTGTGCCAGGTGGCAACGGTGCCATCGGCAACCGATTCCGGGAAGGTTGGGGCTTTGATCTCGATAGCCATTATCTGTGTTTCCTTAAATTCGGTTTCAGGTGCGCGAAGGTGTTAGACAGTGAAGGCGTCTTGCAGCAGTTTTTCCTGCTGTTCGGCGTGCTTCGAAGCGTAACCACAGGCTGGCGCGGCAGAAGCGTCGCGGCCGGCGTATTCCAGGACCAGTGCCTTGTTGTGGCGGCCCAGGATACGGCGCATGTGGTGCTGGCTGCTGTACCAGGCGCCCTGGTTCATCGGCTCTTCCTGGCACCATACGGCGTGCTTGAGGTTGCTGTATTGACCCAGGATTTCGACCAGGTCGTCCTCCGGGAACGGGTACAGCTGCTCGAGACGCAGGATGGCGATGTCTTCGCGGCCTTCGGCACGGCGTTTTTCCAGCAGGTCGTAGTAGACCTTGCCGCTGCACAGCACCAGGCGCTCGACCTTGGCCGGATCGATCGCGTCGATTTCCGGGATCACGGTCTGGAACGAGCCTTCGGCCAGGTCTTCCAGGGTCGAGATGGCCAGCTTGTGGCGCAGCAGCGACTTCGGCGTCAGCACCACCAGCGGCTTGCGCAGCGGGCGGATCACCTGGCGACGCAGCAGGTGGTAGATCTGTGCCGGGGTGGTCGGTACGCACACCTGGATGTTGTGCTCGGCGCACAGCTGCAGGTAACGCTCCAGACGCGCAGAGGAGTGCTCCGGGCCCTGACCTTCATAACCGTGCGGCAGCAGCATGGTCAGACCGCACAGGCGGCCCCATTTGTGCTCGCCGCTGGTGATGAACTGGTCGATCACCACTTGCGCACCGTTGGCGAAGTCACCGAACTGGGCTTCCCAGATCACCAGCGCGTTCGGCGTGGTGGTCGAGTAGCCGTATTCGAAGGCCAGTACCGCTTCCTCGGACAGGAACGAATCGTACAGGTCGAAACGTGGCTGGCCCGGGAACAGGTTCTGCAACGGAATATAGGTGCTGGCGTCCTTCTGGTTGTGCAATACCGCATGGCGGTGCGAGAAGGTGCCACGGCCGATGTCCTGGCCGGTCATGCGGATCGGGTGACCTTCGAACTGCAGGGTGGCGTAGGCCATGGTCTCTGCATAACCCCAGTTGATCGGCAAGCCACCGGCCTGCATCTTCTGACGGTCTTCGTAGATCTTCGATACCTGGCGCTGGACGACAAAGCCTTCAGGCAGCTCGAGCAGCTTGGCCGACAGGTCCTGCAGGGTCTTGAGGTCGAAGCGGGTGTCGTGACGCGCGGTCCAGGCATGGCCCAGGTACGGACGCCAGTCGACGAACAGCTCGCGGTTCGGCTCCTTGACCAGGCTTTTTACAACGTGCAGGCCATTGTCCAGCGCGTTGCGGTACTCGTCGATCTTGGCCTGGGCGCGGTCGGCGTCGATGCGCCCGGCCTTGATCAGTGCCTCGGCATACAGTTCACGGGTGGTGCGCTGCTTGCTGATCTGCTGGTACATCAGGGGCTGGGTGCCGTTCGGCTCGTCAGCCTCGTTGTGGCCGCGACGACGGTAGCAGACCAGGTCGATGACCACGTCACGCTTGAACTGCATGCGGTAATCGATGGCCAGCTGGGTCACGAACAGCACGGCTTCCGGGTCATCGCCGTTGACGTGCAGGATCGGCGCCTGGATCATCTTGGCAACGTCGGTGGCGTACTCGGTGGAGCGCGCGTCCAGCGGGTTGCTGATGGTGAAACCGACCTGGTTGTTGATCACGATGTGCACGGTACCGCCGGTCTTGAAACCGCGGGTCTGTGACATCTGGAAGGTTTCCATGACCACGCCCTGGCCAGCGAACGCAGCGTCGCCGTGGATCGAGATCGGCAGCACCTTGTCGCCAACGGTGTCGTTGCGGCGGTCCTGACGGGCGCGCACCGAACCCTCGACCACTGGCGAAACGATTTCCAGGTGGGACGGGTTGAACGCCATGGCCAGGTGCACTTCGCCACCGGTGGTCATCACGTTCGAGGAGAAGCCCTGGTGATACTTCACGTCACCGGAGCCCAGCTCGTTCATCTTCTTGCCTTCGAACTCGTCGAACAGCTCGCGCGGGTTCTTGCCGAAGGTGTTCACCAGCACGTTCAGACGGCCCCGGTGGGCCATGCCGATGACGACTTCCTTGGTGCCGTAGGAGCCGCAACGCTGGATCATTTCGTCCAGCATCGGGATCAGGCTCTCGCCACCTTCAAGGCCGAAGCGCTTGGTGCCTGGGTACTTGGTGCCCAGGTACTTCTCAAGGCCCTCACCGGCGGTCACGCGCTCGAGCAGGTGGGTCTGCACGTCGGCGGAAAACTCCGGACGGCCGCGCACGCTTTCGAGGCGCTGCTGGAACCAGCTGCGCTGCTCGGAGTCGACGATGTGGGTAAATTCGGCGCCAATGGTGCGACAATATGTCTTCTGGAGTGCATCGACGATGTCGCGTAGGCTCGCCTCCTCTTTGCCGATGAACAGGTCGCCGGCACGGAAGGTCGTATCAAGATCGGCATTGGTCAAGCCGTAGTGATTGATCGACAGGTCTACGGGCGCAGGGCGCTGCCACAACCCCAACGGGTCGAGCTTGGCAGCCTGATGGCCACGCATACGATAGGCCTGGATCAGTCGCAGAACTTCAACCTGCTTCTTCTCGTGTTCACTGCTCACGCTCCCGGCAGATACCGGTTGGGCGCGGCGCTGGTTCTTTGCCAGCAGTACGAAATGGTCGCGGATTGTCGAGTGCGATACATCGGTAGCGGTGCTGCCGTCGGCGGGCAACTTCTGGAAGTAGGTGCGCCACTCTTCTGGCACAGCGTTAGGGTCGTGCAGGTAGAGCTCGTAGAGCTCTTCCACATATGCAGCGTTACCACCTGAGAGGTGGGCGCTTTCCCACATGCGCTGCATCACGCTTTCTTGCATGCTTGGTCACCCTCGATTAGGGGACTGATCGGCGAGAGCCACAGCAAACCTGGAAAAGTCCGAATAAAGCGACTGAACCACGCCACTTGGATCCTGCTGATTTTCCGGGTACCAGCCCGGAAAGCCCCTGCTGGTCTCATATCTTCATAGGTAATGAGCGCGGGCTTTGTGGGCCCTTGCTCGGGTTTTACCTCAGTGCGGGCTCACCACCCGCACCTCGGCTTACTGCAGGTACAACACTTTGTATCAGGTGCCGCTTTGCAGCAGCATGTTACGTACGTGACCGATTGCCTTGGTCGGGTTCAGACCTTTCGGGCAAACGTTTACGCAGTTCATGATCCCGCGGCAGCGGAATACGCTGAACGGGTCATCCAGGGACGCCAGGCGCTCCTGAGTCTTGGTGTCGCGGCTGTCGGCCAGGAAGCGGTAAGCCTGCAGCAGAGCGGCCGGACCCAGGAACTTGTCCGGGTTCCACCAGAACGACGGGCAGGAAGTCGAGCAGCAAGCGCACAGGATGCACTCGTACAGACCGTCCAGCTTATCGCGGTCTTCCGGCGACTGCAGGCGCTCGATGGCCGGCGCCGGGGTGTCGTTCTGCAGGAACGGCTTCACCTTCTCGTACTGCTTGTAGAAGATGCTCATGTCGACCACCAGGTCACGAATGACCGGCAGGCCTGGCAGCGGGCGCAGAATCAGCTTGTTGCCCTTGACCACACCCGACAGCGGGGTGATGCAGGCCAGACCGTTCTTGCCGTTCATGTTCATGCCATCGGAACCGCACACACCTTCACGGCAGGAGCGACGGTACGAGAAACCCTCGTCCTTTTCCTTGATCAGTGCCAACACATCGAGAACCATCAGGTCCTTGCCGCCGGTATCGACGTCGAACGACTCCATCTTGGGCGCCGCGTCGGTGTCGGGGTTGTAGCGATAAACTTCGACTTTCAACATAGCAGCCACCCTTAGTAAGTCCGGATTTTTGGTTCGAAGGCCGGTACGGTCTTCGGCGCAAAGTTGACGCCACGCTTGGCAACGCGCTTCTCACCCGGGTAGTACAGGGTGTGGCACAGCCAGTTTTCGTCGTCACGGTCTTCGAAGTCTTCACGGGCGTGAGCGCCGCGGGACTCTTTACGGGCTTCGGCCGCGATGGCGGTAGCTTCGGCGACTTCCAGCAGGTTCTGCAGCTCCAGCGCTTCGATCCGCGCGGTGTTGAAGGCCTGGGACTTGTCGTTGATCTTGACGTTGGCGATGCGGTCACGCAGGCCGGCCAACTGCTCGATACCCTTCTGCATGTATTCGCCGGTACGGAATACACCGAAGTAGTTCTGCATGCAGCTCTGCAGTTCGCGCTTGAGGCTGGCAACGTCTTCGCCAGTGGAGCGCTCGTTGAGCTTGTTCAGGCGGTTCAGGGCAACATCGATGTCGGTGTCGCTGGCGTCGAGGTGCTCGATGCCGTCGCTCAGCGCCTTCTCCAGGTGCAGGCCGGCAGCACGGCCGAACACCACCAGGTCGAGCAGCGAGTTGCCGCCCAGGCGGTTGGCACCGTGAACCGATACGCACGCCACTTCACCTACTGCGAACAAGCCAGGGATGATGTGATCCTTGCCTTCTTCGTCCATGGTGATGGCCTGGCCATGAATGTTGGTGGCAACGCCGCCCATCATGTAGTGGCAGGTCGGAACGACCGGCACCGGCGCGACCACAGGGTCGACGTGGGCGAAGGTCTTGGACAGTTCGCAGATACCTGGCAGGCGGCTGTGCAGCACTTCCTCGCCCAGGTGGTCCAGCTTCAGCAGTACGTGGTCCTTGTTCGGGCCCACGCCGTTGCCAGCGATGATTTCCTTGACCATGGAACGGGCAACCACGTCGCGGCCGGCCAGGTCTTTCGCGTTCGGCGCGTAACGCTCCATGAAGCGCTCGCCGTGGGCGTTGATCAGGTAACCACCTTCACCGCGGCAACCTTCGGTGACCAGTACACCGGCGCCGGCGATGCCGGTCGGGTGGAACTGCCACATCTCGATGTCCTGCACCGGTACACCGGCACGCAGGGCCATGCCGATACCGTCACCGGTATTGATCAGGGCGTTGGTGGTGGAGGCGTAGATGCGGCCTGCACCGCCAGTGGCCAGAACGGTGGCCTTGGACTTGATGTACATGGTTTCGCCGGTTTCGATGCAGATCGCGATCACACCGACAAAAGCGCCTTCCTGGTTCTTCACCAGGTCAACGGCATAGTACTCGTTGAGGAAGGTGGTACCGGCTTTCAGGTTGCCCTGGTACAGGGTGTGCAGCAGCGCGTGACCGGTACGGTCGGAAGCGGCACAGGTACGGGCGGCCTGGCCACCTTTACCGAAGTCCTTGGACTGGCCACCGAACGGACGCTGGTAGATACGGCCGGTTTCGGTACGCGAGAACGGCAGACCCATGTGGTCCAGTTCGAAGACCGCAGCCGGGCCTTCCTGACACATGTATTCGATAGCGTCCTGGTCACCGATGTAGTCGGAGCCCTTGACGGTATCGTACATGTGCCAGCGCCAGTCGTCGTTCGGGTCGGCCGAAGCGATGGCGCAGGTGATGCCGCCCTGGGCGGATACAGTGTGCGAACGGGTCGGGAAGACCTTGGTGACTACGGCGGTCTTGTGGCCGCCTTGAGCCAGTTGCAGCGCTGCGCGCATGCCGGCGCCGCCGCCACCGATGATGATGGCGTCGAAGGAAATGGTTGGAATGCTAGCCATGGATCAGATACCCCAGAGAATCTGCACACCCCAGACGAAGTAAGCGAACATCGCAACGCCGCATACCGCCTGGAACAGGAAACGAATCGCAGTTGCCGACTTGCCGAACGACATTGGCGTCAGGTAGTCGGTCGCAATGGTCCACATGCCGACCCAGGCGTGAGCGCCCAGGGCAACGAGGGCCAGCAGACTGAAGATCCGCATCGCGTTGTTGGAGAACAGACCATGCCACTGGGTGTAGTCGATGCCTGGGTGGGCGACCACGTAGCCGATCAGGAAGATGAAGTAAGCCGCGAGAACGACCGCAGATACGCGCTGCGCCATCCAGTCATAGAGGCCCGAACGCGACAGGTTCGTGACATTGGTTACCATACCCAAACTCCCACCAGAACGATCAGCACCACGGAGATGACAATCACGATTTTCGAGCCCAGTTTGCCGCCTTCCAGCGTCTCACCGATGCCCATGTCCATGATCAGGTGGCGAACACCTGCCACCAGGTGATACAGCAAGGCGGATAGCAGGCCCCAGGTCACGAACTTGGCCAGCGGACTGGTCAGACACGCCTTCACCTCACCGAAGCCTTCCTCGGAACCCAGCGATTTGCCCAATGCGTAAAGCATGATGGCAAGGCCGATGAACAGGATGACGCCGGAGATACGGTGCAGAATGGACGTGTACGCGGTGACAGGGAGCTTGATGGTCCTTAGGTCTAGGTTTACAGGTCGTTGGCTTTTCACGGCTTTTTTCACACTGAAGAGCCCCTAGCGAATCAGGGCAAAGTTGTTGGTAAGTGTACTGGTCAGGTACCCACCACCCAGGGAACGGCGACCCCCAGCAGTTCGGGCTTGCAAGCCCCTGGCGGTCGGGTGCCGAGTATAGACAGTTAGGCTGCTTATGACAACGTGACGGGGTAGCCCAAATAGCGCATTGCCTTTAGCGAACAAAAGGCGTAAATGGGCGAGAATTTCGCGAAAAACCAGGCTTCAAAGCCTGTTTCAACAAGCCTTTAGGCAAATTGACATCTGAATTTATCCCTCTATAGTGGTGCGGGCCCTGCGTGGGGGGTCTGTCTGATGATTTCTAGCATTAATAGGAGGCCACATGGCTGACAAAAAAGCGCAGTTGGTCATCGAGGGCGCTGCCCCCGTCGAGCTGCCCATTTTAACCGGCACCGTTGGTCCTGATGTAATCGACGTCCGCGGGTTGGGGGCCACTGGTCACTTCACCTTCGACCCTGGTTTCATGGCGACCGCCTCGTGCGAGTCGAAGATCACCTACATTGACGGCGACAAAGGTATCCTGCTGCACCGCGGCTACCCGATCGAGCAACTCGCCGAACAGTCCGACTACCTCGAAACCTGCTACCTGCTGCTCAACGGCGAACTGCCGAATGCCGAGCAGAAGGCCCAGTTCGTCAGCACCGTGAAAAACCACACCATGGTTCACGAGCAGCTGAAGTCCTTCTTCAACGGCTTCCGTCGCGACGCTCACCCGATGGCGGTGATGTGCGGCGTGGTCGGCGCCCTGTCGGCGTTCTATCACGACTCCCTGGACATCAATAACCCGCAACACCGCGAAATTTCCGCGGTGCGCCTGGTCGCGAAAATGCCGACCCTGGCCGCGATGGTCTACAAGTACTCCATGGGCCAGCCGATGATGTACCCGCGCAACGACCTGTCGTACGCGGAAAACTTCCTGCACATGATGTTCAACACCCCGTGCGAGATCAAACCGATCAGCCCGGTGCTGGCCAAGGCAATGGACCGGATCTTCATCCTCCACGCCGACCACGAGCAGAACGCCTCCACCTCCACCGTGCGCCTGGCAGGCTCCTCGGGCGCCAACCCGTTCGCCTGTATCGCCGCCGGTATCGCTGCACTGTGGGGCCCGGCCCACGGCGGTGCGAACGAAGCCGTGCTGACCATGCTGGATGAAATCGGCGATGTCTCGAACATCGACACCTTCATCGCCAAGGCCAAGGACAAGAACGACCCGTTCAAGCTCATGGGCTTCGGTCACCGCGTGTACAAGAACCGCGACCCGCGCGCCACCGTCATGAAGCAGACCTGCGACGAAGTCCTGCGCGAGCTGGGCATCAAGAACGACCCGCAGCTGGAACTGGCCATGCGCCTGGAAGAGATCGCCCTCACCGATCCTTACTTCATCGAGCGCTCGCTGTACCCGAACGTCGACTTCTACTCGGGGATCATCCTCAAGGCCATCGGCATTCCGACCAGCATGTTCACCGTGATCTTCGCCCTGGCACGTACCGTGGGCTGGATTTCGCACTGGAAAGAAATGCTCTCCAGCCCGTACAAGATTGGCCGCCCGCGCCAGCTGTACACCGGCGAGCAGAAGCGCGACATCGTTGCGCTGACGGACCGCAAGTAAGCTTTTTCAGCCGAACGCAAAAAGGCTGCCCTCGGGCAGCCTTTTTTATTTGTCCTGTATTGGTCTCTTCGCGGGCAAGCCCGCGAAGAGACCAATACAGGCAGCATAAAACCTCAGTTTTTCTCGGCCCGCTCACGCAGCCCTTTCAGGGTATTGAACGGCGCATCCACCACGAATTTGTTGGCCACCATCGCAGGCACACTGCCCCCCGGCTCGGTATGCACCTGGTACGTGACCTCGGTGTTGTCACCCTTGGGCACCAGCTTCCAGAAGCCCTCGACCTTGGCCACCCGCACAAAGCCTTTCTCTTCCGGGATATAGGTCGGTTCCTCCTTCAGGTTACGCGTCAGGCTGCCATCAGCACCCTTGACCGTGGTCACGTGCAGCACAGAATCCCGCGGCGTCACCGGCCATGGCGTATTGAACTGGGTGTAGGTCCAGCTCTGGTCACCTTCATGCTTGAGCAGCTTCTGCGTCTTGCACTCGTGAATCCAGGCGCAAGCACCGGCCACGTCTTCCTGCAACGCCTGGACCTTGGCCAGCGGCGCCTTGATCAGGGTCACGCCCTGATAGGCCTTGTACTTGGAGCCCGCCACTTCGCTGAGGGAAACCTTGATCCCCTCCTCGTCCTTGGCCACCTGCCAGTTTTCGGCCCAGGCAGCAGGCGACAGCAGAACACCCATGCCACACAGCAGTGCAATACGCTTGAACGATCTCATCATGTTTATCCTTGTTGTCGAAGATCCAGCCAGTCACGCCGCCGTCATCTGCTCCCACCAGCCAAGAATCCTGATTGCCTCTTCACTGTCACTGCCACACACCTCGGCATCTGCCTTGAAACCACCACACACCGCCGGCCGCTCGGGCTTGCCGAACAGGTCGCAGAGGTTGGCGGCCGTCAGGTGCAGGCAGCGCTCGCCCGCCGGCTTGCCATTGGGCATGCGCGGCATGGCAGAAGTGATGGACGGGGCGATGCAGCAGGCACCGCAACCCTCACGGCAATTCATGGCAACTCACCAAAATCAGGACTCCCTGAAACAGAAACGGGACGAATGCCCCTGGATAGTAACGGCTCAAACAGACGTTTGAAATTGCTGGCACAAGGAAATATGCCGTGACCCGGTAGTCAGTTCCCGGTTACTGACGATACTCGAAATCGATGGCTGCCCCTTCCACGTCATGACGGCTGTCATTGCGCAACTGCAACTGCATTTCGTTGCTGATCAGCCGACCATTGAGCTGGAACGGGCTATCGCTGGGCTCAGGGCTCTGGCTGAACATGGGAGGCAGCAAAGGTTTGCGACGCTGGATGGGTGAAGGCGTAACTACATTCGGCTCGAGGTTGTCGACCAGGTCCGTGGGCAGACTCAAATCGAGCGTTGCCTTGGGCAATGGCTTGGCGACGGCCTTGCTCACCGGTTTACGCGCCGGCTTGGCCTTGCTGTTGCTGGCCTTCTTCGCCACCGGCTTGGTTGCCGCCTTGGTTGCCGCCTTGGGCGCCGGCTTGTTCGAGGCCGCCTGCGCCTGAGCAGCCGGCTGCGCAGCCTGGGCGACACTACCCAGCGTGCAGAACGGTGCAAGGCACAAGATCAGGACAAAACGGCGTAAGGCGCTCATGGCAATTGGACAGACTGGCCGGAAAAGTGCGTATGCTCTCTGTTCCGCGGGCTGCTGGCAAGCCTTACAAAAGTGTGAGGGCAGGCTCTCTGCACAGCTGTTGCGCCAGCAAACCCAGGGTAATCACTGCGCGCTCGGCCTCTTTGTTCCACGGAATACCGCAATTCAAGCGAATGCAGTGATTGAACTGTTCTGTGTTACTGAATATTAGCCCCGGAGCAATGCTGATCCCCTGCTCCAGCGCACGCACGTGCAGCTCCTGGGTATTGACCCGCCCAGGCAGGCTCACCCACAGAATGAAACCGCCTGTCGGCCGGGTCATCTGGGTACCCTCGGGAAAGTGCTGCTGCACCGCCAGCTGGTAGGCACTGAGGTTCTTGCGGTACTCCTGGCGAATGTAACGCAGGTGGCGATCATAGCCGCCGTTTTCCAGGTAAGCCGCCACCCCCATCTGCGTCACGCTGCAGGCCGAGTGGGTGGTGAAGGTTTGCAGGCGCTGGATTTCGTCCTTGTAACGCCCGGCAATCATCCAGCCAACACGCACCCCCGGTGACAAGGTCTTGGAAAAGCTTGAGCAGTAGATCACCCGGTCCAGCCGGTCGTACGCCTTCAGCGCCTTGGTCTTGCCCTGCTCGAACATCAGCTCGCCATAGATATCGTCTTCGATGATCTGAATATCGAAGTCCGAAGCCAGGCGCAGCAATTGCTTCTGCCGTTCTTCGGGGACGGTGCCGCCCAGCGGATTGCTCAGGCGCGCAGTCAGCACCAGAGCCTTGATCGACCACTGGTTGGCTGCCAACTGCAAGGCTTCGAGACTGATCCCGGTGGACGGGTCACTAGGGATCTCGATCACCTTCAGGCCCAGCAGGTCAGCCAATTGCAGCAAGCCGTAATAGGTCGGCGACTCGGCGGCGATCAGATCACCCGGGCGCGTCAGCACACGCAGCGACATCTGCAGCGCATCGACACAGCCGTGGGTCACGATCACCTCTCGCGGATCGACCAGCACCCCGGCATCGCGCATGCGAATGGCGATCTGCCGGCGCAGCGGCTCGAAACCCGGGCTGAACATGTAACTGAAGGCGCGCGGGCTGTGAAAGCGCGTCACCTTGGCAATTTGCTGGTGCAGGGCCCGCACGGGCAGATAGTCGACATGCGGCACGGCGGCGCCAAACGGGAAAACGCCGTCGCGCCGCGCCTCGGTCAGTACCTGCTGGATGATGCTGGCGCGGGTCACCAGACCGGGGCGCTCGACCCGGGCGATGTCCGGGGTCTGGGCAGTCAGGGCCGGGGTCTGGTGCACGTAGTAGCCAGACTGCGGCCGCGCGCGGATAAGGCCCTGGTCTTCGAGGTTGGCATAGGCCTGCAGCACCGTGGCATGGCTGACATTGAGCTGGGCGCTCATCTTGCGCACGGAAGGCACCCGCTCGCCTGGCTGGTAGACACCGCGACGGATGTCATCGGCCAGTTGCTGGGCGATACGCTGGTACAGCAGCAGGTTGGTCATGGCTGGATCTCGACGCGCGGACGGCTAGTTATTCTTGTGCGACACACTGACGGTAGAGGATACCGTAACAGTTGCAAAGTGTACTGGGACAGATGGCAAGATAGTCAACAATACAATTGCGTGGCAGCCATAGAAAGGATTATGCCGCTGCCAGACCAATCACAAGCGGGGGCTGCTCTGCAGCCCCCGCTTGTCATCAATCAGCGCGCTGGCGCGAGCTTGCCTTTTTCATCGGAAAACACGATCTCGACCCGGCGGTTCTGCGCCCTGCCCCGCTCCGACGCATTGGCCTCGATCGGATACTGGTCGCCATAACCTTCCACCTGCAGGCGCTTCTCGTCGATGCCCAGGTCGACCAGCATGTCGGCCACGGACTGTGCCCGATCGCGCGACAGCTTGACGTTGTCCTCGGGGGCGCCGGTGCTGTCGGTATAGCCCTCGATACGCACCACCCGACGCGGGTTCAGTTGCAGGAACTGCACCAGCTTGAGCACGGTACGGCTGGCCGAGTTCTTCAGGTCGGCACGGCCGGTATCGAACAGCACATCGCCCAGGGTCATCACCAGGCCACGGTCGGTCTGCTCCGAGGCCAGCGCTGCAATCTGCGACTCGACCCACTTGCCCTGCTGCTGCACGCTGGCCAGCTTGGCCTCGCGCAGGGCCAGTTGCAGGCGCTGGCGCTCGAGATCGAGCTTGGCCTGACGCTCCTGGCTCAGCGCCAACTTGGCATGCTCGCCGGCGATTTCGCTGTAGCGCTGGCTGAGATAGGCGTAATGCCGCACATCGGAGCCGGTGCCGATATAGCTCGACAGGCGCTCGGCGCGTGCCAGCGATTCGCCAGCACGAATCACGTCGCGCGGCGCGCTGCGCAGCACATCGGAATCATCCTTGACCTTCTGGAACGCGGCAGTGGCGTCGTCCAGCGCTGAGCTGCTGCGCTGGCTGGCGCAACCTTGCAAACCTGCCGCCAGCGCCAGCAACGCCAGCGCGGCCAATGGTGCACGGCGAATCATGGCTGCACCTCCAGCTGCTTGCGCAGGCGCTTGACCCGCGACTGCAGCAGTTGCAGCTGCTCTTCGCTCTTCTGGTTCAGCACCTGGGCCTCGGCCAGACGTGCATCCAGCTCCGCCTGCTCGGCGCGCATGCGCGCATCGCGATAGTCTTGGGTAAGCATATTGGTCTTGGCCCGGGCCAGCTTGTCTTCGGCCAGTTTCAGCGTTTCGACCTGGTCGGTGGCACCGACGGCCCTGGCCTGCTCCAGTGCCTGTTCGGAAATGCGCATCTGCTCGTCAGGGGCCGGATCATTGGCGCAGCCAGCCAGGCCGAGCACGGCCAGGGCAAGGATTAGTGGTTGGGTTCTCACGCAATCTTCCTAGTGTTTGGGGGCGTCCGTCGGCACCCGCAGTTGCTGCGCTTTCCAGCGCTCGACATTACGTTGCAGCACGGCCTCGGACGCACCGGAGATCGGCAATTCTGTCAGTTTTTTCGCCAATTGCCCACGCAACCAGCTGTCATTGCATGCCGAGTTGTGTGACAGGGCCAGGTACAGGCCCGGCCGATCCACCGGCAAGCCCCGGGCAATCAGGTCATTGCTCATGCCCAGGCTCTGGGCCATGGCCATGCCCGCATAGCGGCCAGCCAGCACATAGTCGACCTGGCCGAGCACCAGTTTCTGGAATGCCTGGGTAAGGTTCTGTGCCGGCACCAGCTTGAGCTGGGTTTTGGCGAAGGCAGTGAAGGCTGGCGTGAGACGTGCGCGTTCGGACAAACTGCCCTGGTACCTGGCCAGGTCCGCCGGGCCGTCGAAGTCCAGCACGGCATCATGGCGCGTCCATACCAGGTACTCGTTGAGCTGCAGGGGTGGATGGATGTAGTCCAGCGCGGTCAGCTGCTCCACTTGCATGGGGGTGTCGAGCAGCAGGTCCATGCGCCCGCTGCGTACCTCGTCCAAGGCCTGATCGCGACGGCCCGCATTCAGCACTTCTACCTTTACACCCAGCTCGCCAGCTACCTGGCGCAACAGGTCCACATTGGCACCGATCAGGTGTTTCGGGTCTTTCGGGTCTTGCCACGAATACGGTGGCGCATCCGGGCTGCCGGTCGCCACCAGGCGCTCGCATTTGCCTGCTGCCATGGCCAGTGGTGACATCAACACCGCCACACATGCCAGCGCCCTGCCCGTTCCGCGCAACCTCATCCCTCACTCCTTGTATTGCTTGATCCGGCCCTATCGCCGGCAAGCCAGCTCCCACAGGTACTGCAACGCCCTGAAGCGTGGCGCCGTACCTGTGGGAGCTGGCTTGCCGGCGACAAGGCCGCTACAGACCATAAAAAAACCCGGCCCCCTGTACGAGGGCCGGGTTCTTTATAAGTGAAGCAGGCGGATCAGACCAGCTTTTCCAGCTCTGGCACCGCTTCGAACAGGTCAGCGACCAGACCGTAGTCGGCTACCTGGAAGATCGGCGCTTCTTCGTCCTTGTTGATCGCAACGATCACCTTGGAGTCCTTCATGCCGGCCAGGTGCTGGATCGCGCCGGAGATACCGACGGCGATGTACAGCTGCGGGGCCACGATCTTGCCGGTCTGGCCGACCTGCATATCGTTGGGCACAAAGCCTGCGTCGACCGCAGCGCGCGAGGCACCGACGGCAGCGCCGAGCTTGTCGGCCAGGCTGTACAGGTGCTTGAAGTTGTCACCGTTGCCCATGCCACGGCCGCCGGAAACGACGATCTTGGCAGCGGTCAGCTCTGGGCGGTCGGACTTGGCCAGCTCTTCACCAACAAATACCGAGATGCCAGCGTTGTGCGCGGCACCTACCGCCTCAACGGCAGCGGAACCACCTTCGGCAGCGACAGCGTCGAAACCGGTGGTACGCACGGTGATGACCTTGACCGCAGCGCTGGATTGCACGGTGGCAATGGCGTTACCGGCATAGATCGGCCGCTTGAAGGTGTCGGCGGACTCGACCGCGATGATCTCGGAGATCTGGTCGACATCCAGCAACGCGGCAACGCGTGGCAGGATGTTCTTGCCGTTGGTGGTGGCCGGGGCCAGCACGTGGCTGTAGGCCTTGGCCAGCTCGACGATCAGCGGCGCAACGTTTTCCGGCAGAGCGTGGGCGTAGGCGGCGTTATCAGCTACCAGCACCTTGGCCACGCCAGCGATCTTGGCAGCGGATTCGGCAACACCACCGACGTTCTGGCCAGCGACCAGCACGTGTACATCACCACCGATCTTGGCGGCAGCAGCTACGGTGTTCAGGGTGGCCGGGGCTACGGCACCATTTTCGTGTTCAGCGACAACCAGGATAGTCATTTAGATTACCTTCGCTTCGTTCTTCAGCTTCTCGACCAGTTCGGCCACCGACTTGACCTTGATACCCGCGCTGCGGGCAGCCGGGGCTTCAACCTTCAGGGTCTTGTTGGTGGAGGCGAGGGAAACGCCCAGATCGTCAGGTTTGACGGTCTCCAGCGGCTTCTTCTTGGCCTTCATGATGTTCGGCAGCGACGCATAGCGTGGCTCGTTCAGGCGCAGGTCGGTGGTGACGATGGCGGGCAGGTTCAAAGCCACGGTCTGCAGGCCGCCGTCGATTTCACGGGTGACGTTCAGCTTGTCGCCCGCCACTTCGACCTTGGAGGCGAAGGTGCCTTGGGCGAAGCCCGTCAGCGCCGCCAGCATCTGGCCGGTCTGGTTGTTGTCGCTGTCGATGGCCTGCTTGCCGAGGATGACCAGCTGCGGCTGCTCCTTGTCGACAACGGCTTTCAGCGCCTTGGCCACGGCCAGGGAGTTCAGTTCGTCAGCGGCTTCGACCAGGATGGCACGGTCGGCCCCCAGGGCCAGGGCAGTACGCAGTTGCTCCTGGGCAGTGGTCGGGCCGACGGAAACCACGACGATCTCGGTCGCAACGCCTTTTTCCTTCAGGCGTACGGCCTCTTCCACGGCGATTTCGCAGAAGGGGTTCATGGACATCTTGACGTTAGCAAGGTCGACGCCGGAGTTGTCCGCTTTGACGCGAACCTTGACGTTGTAGTCGACCACTCGTTTGACAGCTACAAGAACCTTCATGGATTCCTCGTTACTCTCCGGTGAATAGATAGTCGCCTGGGGCAGAGCCCAGCGATGCGCGTGGGTACAAGGGCACCTCTGAAGACGTAGCGGGAGGCAGCAACTTCACAGTGACCGAACAGTCATGACCGGACTCTTGCGACAAATACTCGCGGGTCATTTTCTGTCGTGGCGTGTAAACTCCACTACAAACCGGATTTCAGCCCGAAAACCCTGCTCCACACCTGGTCTTTAGAGGTGTACCTGCGCCCGGCTGCAAGCCTACGGCGAACGTAAAACCGCTCGTATCTTGACCGTAACACCCCATCCGGTCAATACGGCAAATCGGTCACCCTCCAGCCGCGTTCCTGTGATTTTACTGGCCTGCGGCAAATTCAAACAAACGTTTGTATTGGACCCGCCAAGTGGTGTAGATATAATGCGCGGCCAAGACAAAACGGTGTAGTCCGTCATTTGCGCAGCTACAGTTTCGCTCCCGTGATGAGCCACTGTGCGCAAGCACCCATAAGACAAAGCAACAGCACGAGCCTTGATGAGTAGGAGAGAACCTGTGGAACGCGAATACATGGAATTCGACGTGGTCATCGTCGGCGCCGGCCCGGCAGGCCTGTCCGCCGCCTGCCGCCTGAAGCAGAAGGCCGCCGAAACCGGTAGCGAAATCAGCGTCTGCGTGGTGGAAAAAGGCTCTGAAGTCGGCGCCCACATCCTCTCCGGCGCGGTGTTCGAGCCCCGCGCCCTGAACGAACTGTTCCCTGACTGGAAAGCACTCGGTGCGCCGCTGAACACCGAAGTGAAGCGCGACGACATCTACGTGCTCAAGGATGCCGGCAGCGCCACCAAGGTGCCTGACCTGTTCGTGCCCAAGACCATGCACAACCATGGCAACTACATCATCTCGCTGGGCAACCTGTGCCGCTGGCTGGCCCAGCAGGCCGAAAACCTCGGCGTGGAAATCTACCCGGGCTTCGCCGCCCAGGAAGCGCTATTCGACGACAACGGCGTGGTCCGCGGCATTGTCACCGGCGACCTGGGTGTCGACCGCGAAGGCAACCCCAAGGACGGCCTGTACACCCCGGGCATGGAGCTGCGCGCCAAGTACACCCTGTTCGCCGAAGGCTGCCGCGGCCACATCGGCAAGCAATTGATCAAGCGCTTCGATCTCGACAACGAGTCCGATGTCCAGCACTACGGCATCGGCCTGAAGGAAATCTGGGAAATCGACCCGGCCAAGCATGAGCAGGGCCTGGTGGTGCACACCGCCGGCTGGCCGCTGGACGTGGTGGCCAAGGACAACACCGGTGGCTCGTTCCTTTACCACCTGGAAAACAACCAGGTGGTGGTCGGCCTGATCGTCGACCTGTCCTACGCCAACCCGTACCTGTCGCCATTCGACGAATTCCAGCGCCTCAAGCACCACCCGGTGATGAGCCAGTACCTCGAAGGCGGCAAGCGCATCAGCTACGGTGCCCGGGCCATCTGCAAAGGCGGCCTGAACTCGCTGCCGAAAATGGTCTTCAACGGCGGCGCGCTGATCGGTTGCGATCTCGGCACCCTGAACTTCTCCAAGATCAAGGGCAGCCACACCGCCATGAAGTCCGGCATGCTCGCCGCTGAAGCGGTGGCCGAGGCCCTGGCCGCCGGCCGCGAGGGTGGTGACCAGCTCGACGGTTATGTCAGCGCGTTCAAGGCCAGCTGGCTGTATGACGAACTGTTCGCCAGCCGCAACTTCGGCCCAGCCTTGCACAAGTTCGGCCCGCTGCTCGGTGGCGCGTTCAACTACGTGGACCAGAACTGGTTCGGCGGCAAGCTGCCGTTCACCCTGCACGACACCAAGCCGGACTATGCCTGCCTGAAGCTGGCGGCCGACTCGCAGAAGATCGACTACCCGAAACCGGACGGCAAACTCAGCTTCGACAAGCTCAGCTCGGTATTCCTCTCCAGCACCAACCACGAAGAGGAACAACCCTGCCACCTGAAGCTGACCGACCCGAACGTGCCGATCGCCAGCAACCTGCCGCTGTACGACGAACCGGCCCAGCGCTACTGCCCGGCAGGCGTGTACGAGGTGGTCACCCAGGAAGACGGCAACAAGCGCTTCCAGATCAACGCGCAGAACTGCGTGCATTGCAAAACCTGCGACATCAAGGACCCGGCCCAGAACATCACCTGGGTCACCCCTGAAGGCGCTGGCGGGCCTAACTACCCGAACATGTAAGGCCCCTGCCCTGGCTGTAACAAAAAGCCCCCGGCTCGTGAGAACCGGGGGCTTTTTGTTGCCTCCTGGTGTCAGGCCGTACGCACTTCCTCGAAAAGCTCTGGATGACGGTCCAGCAGCTTGAGCAGTTTCACCAGCGCCACTGGCGGCGTGGTCTTGCCGTTTTCATAGCGGGAGAATGCATTGACCCCACCGCCGAAAATCTCACCCGCTTCGCGCTGGTCGAGGTCGAACTTTCTGCGTATGGAGGCAATAAAGGAAGGATCTACAACAGTTGCGTTGATCTGGCGCTCGAATACCGTCATCAGGTGACTGACGCGCATGGCTTCATCATGACTCAGTACACATTCACCACATGCGGAACAGTAATCGCCACTTACTTCAGGGATCACTGTCGCCTCTCCTTTGTAGCTATAGGGCATGCCCTGAACGTCAGGTGCAAGCTCCGAGCCGCCGCATATTGGACATCTCATGGTTACAACTCCTTGAAAGACACGATGAGCACGTCGTCTACCACGGACAATTTCAGATAAACGTACCCAATTGCTGTAAGCGGGCGATACACGTCCTCCCAGACCCGATGATCAATATGGCTGGTCATGCTCTTGTAGAAATCATTGCGCCTCAAGCTGTTGATTACTTCAAGCATGCCCGAAAAATCCATTCCCAGCGCCTTGGCACCTCTCAATGCAGCGCCCGTAGGGCTGATTCGCCTTGCCGCAGCCAAGGCCTTCACCCGCTCCAGCGGGCAGTGAGGCGTTCTCTTTTCCATGAGAAATTAACCTTCCAGGTTAAATTTGGCTAATAGGTTATTCCAATAACCCCCGCCCAGAAGTCTGCCTCACCACCCCACAGCCGTTACCGGCTCATTTGTCACCGCACATGATCGGCATCGGCTCTGCCGCCAGCCCCAATGGCTCGCGACGCCCGAAATACAAGGCGGTCAGCAGCCCCACAGCGCCCATCACCAGACAAAAGCCGACACACACCCACGGGCTCCACGGCATCAGCGCGATCAGCGCCAGCGGCGTGGTGCTGGCCCACAGCGCGTAGGCCACGTTGTAGGTAAAGGAAATGCCCGACACGCGAATCTCCGCAGGGAACAGCCCCACCATGATCGACGGCACCACGCCCACCACACCGCAGCTCAACCCGGCCAGCGCATAGGCCAGCCAGGTCATGCCCCACTGCCCCACCAGGCTGGCGTACAACGCGCCGATCCCCAGCGGCAACAGCAGGCTGTAGAGCATCAGCGCACGCCAGGCGCCCACGCGATCGACCAGCAGGCCAGCCAGCACGCAGCCGATGTTGAGGAAGACGATGCCCACGCTGCTGAGGGCAAAGGTATGCCCGGCACTCATGCCGAAGCGCTGTTGCATCACCGTCGGGGTGATCACCACCAGCACCACCACGGCAGAGGTCAGCACACAGGTCAGCAATGTTGCCGGGATCAGCGCCCCACGGTGCTCGCCCAGCACCCGCCGCAGCGGGAACTTCACCGGCTGCTGCTGGCGTGCGCGCAGGGCCAGAAACACCGGCGTTTCGCTAAGCCAGCGGCGCAGCCACACACCGATTACCCCAAACACCCCACCCAGCAGGAACGGATAGCGCCAGGCGTAGTCGAGGATTTCCTGTGGGCTGAACAGCTGCGCCAGCAACGTCGCGGTCAGCGCCCCCAGCAGGTAACCGAAGGTCAGCCCGGCCTGAAGGAAGCCCAGGGCATAACCACGCCGCCCGGTCGGGGCATGCTCGGCGACGAAGGTCCAGGCACTTGGCACTTCGCCGCCTACCGCAGCGCCCTGCAGGATGCGCAGGGCCAGCAGGATCAGCGGCGCGGCATAACCGATGTCGGCATAGGTCGGCATCACCCCGATCAGCAGGCAAGGCAGGGCCATCATCAGGATGCTCAGGCTGAACACCCGCTTGCGCCCCAGGTGGTCGGCGAAATGCGCCATCAGGATGCCGCCCAGCGGCCGTGCCAGGTAACCGGTGACGAAGATGCCGAAGCTTTGCAGCAGGCGCAGCCACTCGGGCATCTCGGGCGGGAAGAACAGCTGGCTGAGGGTTAGCGCAAAGAACACGAAGATGATGAAGTCGTAGATTTCCAGCGCGCCGCCCAGCGCCGCCAGGCCCAGGGTCCGATGGTCGCTGCGGCTGAAGCGCGGCGGGCGAGCGGTATCGATGGCAGTCATGGCAGGGTCCGCAAATCGGCAAAGGGCAAGAGCATAACAAATACCTGCCGCGTTGCCCTGCCCGCTGCGTCGCTAGCGGTTGAACACCGTATGCGCAAAGTTGGCGCGCGGCCGTGGCCGCGTCGTGGTAGCGGGCATGGCGCCTGGCAGCGGCAACTTGCCGACCAGCAGCGGTGCGTCGATGATCGTCATGAACGACTCCAGCGCCTCGTTATCGGGCACCTGGGGCAGGCTCAGGCTGACGGCCTGGCGCTCGGTCTGCGGTACGGCTGGCACCTTCAGCTGGGTGGAGTGGTAAAGCAGGGCGTGCTGGATTTGCGTGCTGACCCGGCAGAAGCGCTCCAGGTCGACCCCGGCATGGCTGGCCAGCTCGATATTGCCCAACAGCAGGTGGAAGGGCTGCAAGGCGCAATGCACCAGGCGCTGCAGCTCCTCGAAACTGTCCACGGGGGCTATGCGGAAGTAGCCCAGGCCGTTGAGCAGCCGCTCCAGCTGCAAGCGCTGACAAGGGTGTGCGTCGGCGATGAGGATGCGCAGGGTCTTGTTTGCCATGGACGGACCTGGGCAGTTGGCTGATAGGTAGGCTCCATGACCATAACTGCGCCAGTGACGGCTACTGCCAAACCCACGCGTGGCAGCGGTCTTCTTTGATAAAAGTCGGGAAAGCCGCATAAATCAAGTGATTGACTGACGGAATTTTCATTTCGCTTTAACTCGGCAATCAGGATTCCCACTCACGCATGCGCACCCTGCAGTGCTTCATGGCATTGACGATGTGCTTTTCCACCACGCTGCGGGACACGCCCAGGTGTTCGGCAATCTGCTGGTGCGACAGGCCTTCGAGCTTGCGCAGCAAAAAACATTCGCGGCACACCTGGCCCAGTTCATCCAGCGCGCGCTGCATCAGCGCCAGGCGCTGATCGAGCTGCATGTCATGCGTGAGCGCCGGGCTGTGCCAGCGCTCGTCGCTGTCCAGCACCTCCAGCGGCTCGGACTGGCGCACCAGATGGCGCCGATGGCGGTCGACCACCAGGTTGAGCGCGGTGCGGTAGAGGAAGGCGCGCGGGTGCTCGATGCGCTCGGCGTCAGTGCGCTCCAGCACCCGCAGGTAAGCATCGTGCGCCACGTCCTCGGCGGCCTGGCGACTGCCCAGGCGGGCGGAGAGGAAGCCCACCAGTTCGCGATAATAATGTTCCACGACGTTACCTGAGATCGTCCTGCCAGCTTGTGCCCGAAAATCCTTTCAGGCGGCAACGCGGGACCGAGTGATGTCAACGTGCGATCTTACAAATTATAATTATTCTCAGCAACAGGGGTGTGTCTGAAGAGGTTTGCCGCCACGAAGCTGTCAGCTCCAACCCGATATCCGCTAAATCCCCCCCTCCCGCTCTCGTCTATCTGGCACCCGGTCCGCGCCTGCCACCCGCGCGTACCCACACCCCTCGGCTGGATGTCTGCATGAGACCTTTAACCAACACCCGTCGCCGTGTCCTGCTCACCGGCCTGGGCCTGCTCGGCCTTGGCAGCCTGCTCGCCTGGAAGACCCTGCCCTACGGCGCGCAGCCGCTGAGCACGGTTGCCGTGACCCGCGCCGACATCGAAAGCAGCGTAACAGCGCTGGGCACCCTGCAGCCGCGGCGCTACGTGGACGTTGGCGCACAAGCGTCCGGGCAGATCCACAAGCTGCACGTCGAAGTCGGCGACACGGTGCGCAAAGGCGAGCTGCTGGTCGAGATCGACCCCTCCACCCAGCAGGCGCGGCTGGATGCCGGGCGCTTCTCGATCGATAACCTCAAGGCCCAGCTGGCCGAGCAACGTGCCCAGTACCTGCTGGCCCAACAGCAGCTCAAGCGCCAGCGCGACCTGGCCGCCGCCGGCGCCACCCGTGACGAGGACGTGCAAACCGCCGCCGCCCAGCTGAAAGTCACCCAGGCGCGCATCGACATGTTCCAGGCGCAAATCCGCCAGGCCCAGGCCAGCCTGCGCAGCGACGAGGCGGAACTGGGCTACACGCGTATCTACGCGCCCATGGACGGCACGGTGGTGGCGGTGGATGCCCGTGAAGGGCAAACCCTCAACGCCCAGCAACAGACGCCGTTGATCCTGCGCATTGCCAAGCTCTCGCCGATGACCGTATGGGCCCAGGTGTCGGAGGCCGACATCGGCAAGGTACAACCGGGCATGACCGCCTACTTCACTACCCTGGCCGGCGGCAAGCGCCGCTGGACCAGCACCGTGCGGCAGGTGCTGCCGATCCCGCCCAAACCGCTGGAGCAGTCCAGCCAGGGTGGCGGCAGCCCGGCCAGCGTCAGCAATGGCAGCGCCGGCAGCCAGGTAGTGCAGTACAGCGTGTTGCTGGATGTCGACAACCCGGACGGGGCGCTGATGGCCGAGATGACCACCCAGGTGTTCTTTGTTGCAGGCCAGGCCAGCCAGGTGCTGACCGTGCCACTGGCGGCGCTGGAGGACGGCGACGACCTGCGCCTGGCGCATGTGCTTACCGGCGAGGGCAAAGTGGTGCAGCGCCAGGTACGCACCGGCCTCAGCGACCGCCTGCGAGTGCAGGTGCTGGAGGGGCTCGACGAAGGCGAGCGCCTGGTCATTGGCGCCCCTGGCGTGAGCGGAGGCTGAATGAGCACGCCATTGATCGAGCTGGTCGACATCCGCAAGTCCTACAGCGGCGTCGAAACGCCCAAGGTCGACATCCTTCACGGCATCAGCATGCGCATCCACCCCGGTGAGTTCGTCGCCATCGTCGGTGCCTCGGGCTCTGGCAAGTCGACCCTGATGAACATTCTTGGCTGCCTCGACCGGCCTACCTCCGGCAGCTACCGGTTTGCCGGCAGGGACGTGGCCGAACTGGACAGCGACGAACTGGCCTGGCTGCGCCGCGAAGCGTTTGGCTTCGTGTTCCAGGGCTACCACCTGATCCCCTCGGGCTCGGCTCAGGAAAACGTGGAAATGCCGGCCATTTATGCCGGCATCGACGCCAGCGAACGCCACGCCCGCGCCAGCGCCCTGCTCGGCCGGCTGGGATTGGCCAGCCGCACCGGCAACCGCCCGCACCAGTTGTCTGGCGGCCAGCAACAACGGGTGTCGATTGCCCGCGCGCTGATGAACGGCGGCCATATCATCCTCGCCGACGAGCCCACCGGCGCCCTCGACAGCCACAGCGGCACCGAGGTGATGGCGCTGCTCGACGAACTGGCCAGCCAGGGCCACGTGATCATCCTGATCACCCACGACCGCGAAGTGGCGGCGCGGGCGCAGCGGGTGATCGAGATCCGTGATGGCCTGGTCATCAGCGACTCGGCCGCCGAGCAACGCCCCGCCAACACCGGCCAAGGGCTGCAGGCTGACCAGCTGCGCCAGCGCCTGGACCGTGGCGCAACCTTGCGCGGGGCGTGGAAAGGCGAGTTGATCGAAGCCCTGCAGGCCGCCTGGCGGGTAATGTGGGTCAACCGCTTCCGCACCGCCCTGACCCTGCTGGGCATCGTCATCGGCGTGGCCTCGGTGGTGGTCATGCTGGCGGTGGGCGAAGGCAGCAAGCGCCAGGTGATGGCGCAGATGGCCGCCTTCGGCTCCAACATCCTCTACCTCAACGGCAAACCGGCCAGCCTGGGTGAACAGGCCGGCACCATCACCCTGGATGATGTCGCCGCCATCGGCCAGCTGCCGCAGGTCAGGCACGTGATGCCGGTGATCGGCGAAAAGATGATGGTGCGCCATGGCAACAGCAGCCAGCGGTTCTACGTGGGCGGCAACAACACCTGGTTTCCCGAGATTTTCAACTGGCCAGCGGTCGAAGGCAGCTTCTTCACCGACGCCGACGAGCGCAACGGCGCGGCAGTGGCGGTGATCGGCCAGAAAGTGCGGGAAAAGATGCTCGAGCCCGGGCGCGATCCGCTGGGGCAGTACATCCTGATCGGCAATGTGCCGTTTCAGGTAGTCGGCATCCTGGCCGGCAAGGGCGCCAGCTCGGGCGACCAGGACAGCGACGGGCGCATCGCGGTGCCCTACTCCGCCGCCGCCATCCGCCTGTTCGGCCAGCGCGACCCGGACTACATCACTGTCTCGGCCATCGACTCTACCCGCGTAAACGAAGCCGAAGCGGCCATCGAGCGGCTGTTGCGCCAGCGCCACAACGGCCGCCAGGATTTCGAGCTGACCAACGATGCGGCACTGATCCAGGCCGAAGCGCGCACGCACAACAGCCTGTCGCTGATGCTTGGGGCGATCGCAGCCATTTCGCTGCTGGTGGGCGGTATCGGCGTGATGAACATCATGCTGATGACCGTGCGCGAGCGTACCCGGGAAATCGGTATCCGCATGGCAACCGGTGCACGCCAGCGCGACATCCTGCGCCAGTTCCTCAGCGAAGCGGTGATGCTGTCGATGGTCGGCGGCCTGGCCGGCATCGTCCTGGCCCTGGCCATCGGCGGTGGCCTGATGCTGGCCGAAGTGGCGGTGGCCTTTGCCCTGCCCACCATGCTCGGCGCGTTCGCCTGCGCCGTCGTCACCGGCATCGTGTTCGGCTTCATGCCGGCACGCAAGGCCGCCCGCCTTGACCCGGTCAAAGCCCTTACCAGCGAATAGCCCATGACATTGCCCAGCCGCATCAGCCTGTTGACCTTGTGCCTGCCCCTGTGTGCAACCATTGCCGCCTGCAGCACACCGCCCACACCCGCCAGTGGCATCGCCGCGCCGCCCGCCTGGCAAGGCGGCACATCGGCGTTGGCACAACGGCCGACAACAAAATGGTGGCATGCCTTCGCCAGCCGAGAGCTGGACCGCCTGGTGCAGCGGGCCCTGCTCAATGCCCACGACCTGGCCGCCGCCACCGCGCGGGTACGCCAGGCACAGGCGCGGGCGGTGATTGCTGGCGCGCCTTTGCTGCCAGAGCTGCAACTGGGCCTGAATGGTGAACGCCAACGCCTGCTGCACGGCGATGGCAACGACCAGCTCGACGTCAGCCGCAACCAACCCACCAGTACCTCGTTCGACATGCAGCTCAGCGCCAGCTACGAAATCGACTTCTGGGGCGGCCTGCGCGCGACCCGCGACAGCGCCTTGCGCACGCTTGATGCCAGCCGCCTGGACCGCAAGACCGTAGAGCTGACGCTGGTCAGCGCGGTCGCCGACAGCTACCTGCAAGGGCTGGCCCTGGAACAGCAGTTGCGCATTGCCCGCCTTAACCTGCGCAATGCCCAGGACGTGCTGAAACTGGTCGAGGCGCGCCAGCGCAGCGGTTCTGCGACCCGCCTGGAGCTGGCCCAGCAGCGCAGCCTGGTCGCCACCCAGCAACGTCAGCTGCCGCTGCTGGAACAGAAATGGCAGGACAGCCGGGTCACCCTGGCGACCCTGCTCGGCGACCCCGTGCAGTCGCTGCCCGCCAGCCAGGAGGCGATCGATGCGCTGCAATGGCCGGCCATAGGCAGCGGCGTGCCCAGTGAACTGCTCACCCGTCGCCCGGACATTGCCGCGGCAGAAGCACGGCTGGCTGCAGCCAGTGCCAACGTGCAGGTCGCCCGCGCCGCCATGCTGCCCAAGCTTACCCTTGGGGCCAACCTGGGGGCTGGCGCCAACACCTTTGCGCATTTGTTCGACAGTTCCTACTACACCCTCACCAGTGGCCTGGTCGCACCCATCTTCAACAATGGCCGGCTGCGCGCCGCGCGCCAGCTGGCCGAAGCCGAGCAGGCGGAGCTGTTGGAGGCCTACCGCAGCAGCATCCTCGCCGGGTTTGCCGATGTGGAGAAAGCGCTTAATGCGATCCAGGGCGTGGACCGCCAGCGGCAGTGGCAGGATGAAGAGCTGGATCAGGCGCGGCTGGCGTTCGACCTGGCGCAGCAACGCTATGGGGCGGGGGCCGAAACCCTGCTGACCGTGCTGGAGACCCAGCGCACCTTGTATGTGGCACAAGACCAGCAGGCGCAACTGCGGCTGGCGCGGTTGCAGGGTAGCGTGGCGCTTTACAAGGCGCTGGGGGGCGGGTGGGAGGTTGGGCGGTAGGGTTCATCGACCACATTGCCGGCAGGCCAGTTCTCATAGGGACCGCATCAGGGCTGACAGGCGCTGAATATACCAAGGCATACACCTGACAGCCCTGATGCAACCTGCACATACCATGGAATTCCCCACAGGTACGGCAGCGATAGCCCCAATACAGCCCGTAGCTAAGCTCGAACCTTCAGATTGCGCGCATACCACGGCCGCTGCGGCACCCTGGGCCGCAGCTTGTCGAACAGGCCTTCATCGCTGTAGATGATGCGCAATGCCAACTTCATGGTCTCCGGGTCCATCTCCACGCTGCGCCCCGGCCGCAGCCCTGGCACCGTCGAACACCCGTGGGTATCCGGCCCCAGCCACGGGTCCGCCACTTCCACCCAGCGCCCCGGCGCAAACCAGGGCACGCCGTTGACCTCAAGGCGCCGCACCTCACCGGGGTGAAGCCGTTCATGGGCACGGAACCAGTCCTCGATGCGGTCGTCTATCCAGCCGTGAAAATGCCAGAACACCGGGTTTACATGGGATGAAAACGGGTCGCCAAGAAAGTCGTTTTCCGCCGCGAACCAGCGCTCGGCAAAGTCATCCGGCGTGCGTGCCGTCGGCACCGGCATGCCGTTGGAGGGGTCACGCGGCACCGAGGCCCAGCGCATGTGCAGCCAGTCGTGCAGGCCCAGCTCCACCTCCGAGCCGAACTGGCCCAGGGTCAGGGTGCTGAGGTAGTCCGGGTCGGTGTAGCGCGACTCCCAGACCTGGAAGTTGCCGTGGAAGGTGTCCGGCGTCTTGATGTCGCGCACCCACTGGGTGTATTCCCCGTCACCGCTGGCCAGCCAGGTCGGCGGCAAGGCACTGCCGTCATGGTTGTCGAAGTAGCGGGCAAAGCCTGCGCGGTCACGCTCGAGCTCGGGTTGCGGCAGCGGAAAACGCGTCCATGAGGGCAAGTCTTGCAAGGCTCGGGCGCTGCCGAGCATGTGCCGGTGCATGAAGAAAAAGTCCTCGCCCGAGCCGTTGCGGTCTTTGTGCCGGCCACGTGCGTCACGCTCGTGGTCTCGTGGCCCTGGCTGCCAGCCCAGGCCGCGCAGCGCGCCCTGCTTGTCCTTGTCCAGCTTGTGCCATTTGTCCCGCGACGAATGCCACAGCTGGTGGAACAGGCGATGCTCCGGGGCGATCAGCCGGGCCAGCAGTACCGGGTTGAGCGGGGTACGCTCGCGCGCCTCGGGGAAGGTGCGCTTCACGGCCAGGAAACGGTTGTCCTGCACGGGCAACGACAGTGCGCGGTCCATGCATGCGATGCGCCCGTTGAGGCTTGCCGGGCCGGCGTTGCCGAAACGCCCCCAGACCTGATCGAGCACAATATGGCATTCATAGCGGGCCTGCGCCTGACCGGTTTCGAACAGGCGCCAGCGCAAGCGGCCTGGGGTGTCTGCCAGCAAGTCGCCGACCACCCGGTAACGCGGCTGCGCATCGCCGCGCAAGCGTTCGGGGGTATCCAGGTAGCCGCGCAGGGCGCGGCCGCTGGCGGCCACGTCGAGGAACAGTTCCAGTTCGCCCATGGGCAAGCCATGCAGGTCTGCGTCCTTGCCCTGCATGGTCCAGCGCCAGATGCCACGCAAGGTGTCGCCCAGCTGCTGCAGCCCGGTATCGGCCAGCTCGACGACGGCCTCGCCAGGGGTTTCCGGGAACTCCTCGGCGGCCCGCTGGCGTTGCACATACAGTGCACCCAGCGCACCGGGCACCACCACACCCGTCAATGCCACACCGGCGATGAAACCGCGTCGGGAAATCGTCATTGCATACCTGTGCATTCATTGCGGCCATGGAGCACGGCCCGTCCAAGGCTAGAACGTTGCGCGGGCGACGAAATTTAACGGCGCAGCGCCCCTGTCACTGGCTAAATTTCCCGGCTGCGGGCTCGTTCCCTCCAGGTAGCGGCGGCCTCTGTGCCCATCCCTCGACGGTGAACCTACTGAGACCAAGATGACGACTCCACGCTGGAAGAAAGCCCTGTTTATCAGCCTGGCCGCGGCAGTTGCCGCAGGGGCCGGGTTCGCCGCCTGGCACTACTTCGCCACACCCGCTGGCTACTCGCGCGAGGTGACCCGCCAGGCCAACGACCTGCAGCAACGCATCATCTCGTTCGATAGCCATATCACCCTGCCGCTGGCCTTCGGCACCGAAGGCAGCGAAGCCGACAAGGACGGCGATGGCCGCTTCGACCTGGCCAAGGCTGCGCGCGGGCGCTTGTCGGGCGCGGCCCTGACCATCTTCGCCTGGCCCGAGTCCTGGACCGGCAGCGGCGGCCCGCACCGCCCTACCCCGGGCTTCGTCGAGGCTGCCCGGCATACCCAGGAAGTGCGCTTCAACGCCATCAGCGCCATGGTCCGCGACTTCCCGCAGCAGGTCGGCATCGCCTACACACCGCAAGACATGCGGCGCCTGCACGGCGAAGGCAAGTTCGCGGTGTTCCTCAGCATGCTCAACGCCTACGCGCTGGGCGATGACATCGATCAGCTCGACCGCTGGGCCGCGCGCGGCGTGCGCATGTTCGGCTTCAGCTACGTGGGCAACAACAGCTGGGCCGACTCTTCGCGCCCGCTGCCGTTCTTCAATGATACTGCCGATGCACTGGACGGCCTTTCGCCCGTCGGCAAGCGTGCCGTACAGCGGCTGAACGACCTGGGCGTGATCATCGATGTGTCGCAGATGTCGAGCAAGGCGCTGGTCCAGGTGGTCGCCCTCAGCCGCGCACCGGTGGTGGCTTCGCACTCGGCGCCACGGGCGATGGTCGACATCGACCGCAACCTCTCCGACAAGGAGCTGCAGCTGATCAAGGACAGTGGCGGCGTGGTCCAGCTGGTGGCCTTCTCCACCTACCTCAAGCCCCTGAGCAGCAACACCCAGGACAAGCTCAACGCGCTGCGTGCCCGCTACGCCCTGCCACCGCTGGCCAACCTCAACTACGCACTGATGCCCGGCGATCCGGTGATTGCCGGCTGGCCCGAGCCGAAGGTGGGCCAGTATGCCAACGAGCTGTACGGCATTCTCGACGAAGAGCCGCCAGCCACCCTCAAGGACTTTGGCGACGCCATCGACTACACGGTGCGCAAGGTGGGTATCGACCATGTCGGCCTGAGTTCGGACTTCAACGAAGGCGGCGGCATCGACGGCTGGCATGACGCCAGCGAAGCACGCAATGTCACCGCCGAGCTGATCAGCCGCGGCTACTCGGAGGCGGATATCACCAAGCTCTGGGGCGGCAATTTCCTGCGGGTGTGGGAACAGGTACAGCGCACCGCGCAGCCTGTGGCCACTTCGTCTCCATAACTCGTCGAGCACAGCCATGAACGATCGCCGCACCTTTCTCAAGCAGGCTGGCCTGCTGGCTGCCGCCCTGCCCTTGAGCGGCCCGGGCGGATTGCTGCCTGCAGCCCACGCAGCGCCTGCGAAACCGCTCACGGGCGATAACTGGGCCGGCTTTCGCGAGCTGTTCGAGCTGGACCTGGGCTATGCGCACTTCGCCAACTTCCTGATCACCTCACACCCCAGGCCGGTACGCGAAGCCATCGAGGCCCTGCGTGCCCGCTTCGACCGTCACCCGGCACAGATGGTCGACTGGGACAGCCAGTCCGAGTGGAAGCACGAAGCCGCCGTGCGCGAGTCGGCCGCCCGCTACCTCGAAGTGACACCCCGGCAGATCGCCCTGACCGGCAGCACCACTGAAGGCCTCGGGCTGATCTATGGCGGGCTGAAGATTACCCCAGGGCAGGAAATTCTCACCACCGTGCACGAACACTCGGCAGCCCGCCATACCATGGGTTTTCGCACTACCCGCGATGGCACGCCAGTGCACCGGTTGCGCTTGTTCGAAGAACCGGCCAAGGTCAGTACCGACCAGGTGCTGGCAACGATTGCGGCTGCCATCGGGCCGAAAACCAGGGTACTGGGGATGACCTGGGTCCACTCGGGCAGCGGTGTGAAGCTGCCAGTGGGCGAAATAGGCAAGCTGGTGCGCGAGGTCAATCGCCAGCGTGACGAACAGGACCAGATTATCTACGTGATTGACGGGGTGCACGGCTTTGGCGTTGAAGACGTGCGCTTCGCCGACTTCAATTGCGATTACTTCATCGCCGGCACGCACAAATGGATGTTCGGGCCGCGAGGCACCGGAATCATCTGTGCAGCCTCCAGCGAAATGAAGCTACTGACGCCGACCATTGCCTCGTTTTCGGAGAATGAGGATTTCGCCACGATCATGACGCCAGGCGGTTATCACGCGTTCGAGCACCGCTGGGCGCTGGGCAAGGCGTTCGATTTGCACCTGCAGCTCGGCAAGGCGGCAGTGCAGGCGCGTATCCATGGGCTGAACGACGTCCTCAGGCAGCGGCTTGAGGCACTGCCGGGGATTGAACTGGTCACCCCGCGCAGTGCCCGCTATTCGGCGGGTTTTACCTTCTTCCGGGTCAAGGGGGAGGATGCCGATGAGGTGGCCAAGTACCTCAACAGCCAGCGCATCGTTGTGGATGCAGTGTCGCGGGATGCCGGGCCGGTGGTGCGTACGGCGCCTGGCCTGCTGAATACCGAGGCTGAGATCGAGCGGTTGGTGGATGTATTGGCGCGACGTGTTCGCGGGTGACGCCCTGGGCGGGCGCGTTGCGGCTTCAAGCTTCAAGCTTCAAACTTCAAACTTCAAACTTCAAGCCATGGGCATCAACACCAAGTTGACATTCATCAGCGAGGGTGGCGCTAAGTCACCTTTCCGCCCTTACGGCGGGTCACTTTTGTCTTGGCAAAAGTAACCAAAACCGCCCGCTCCCATCATCCGGCCCCTACGCTGCGCTTCGGGGTCCCCTCGCTCCGGCCTTGCTCCCGGGAGGACCGCGCTGCAGGCCCCATCCTGGGGCCCAGCGCTTGACGGGCATCCATGCCCGTCACCTCCCTCCGCAAGCCCTACGCTCGGCCTCCTGAAGTCGCAATCCGTGGCGCCTGGACTATCGCGCGCTTAGAAGCAAAAGCAGGAGCAGGAGCTGTTGCTGTTGCTGTTGCTGTTGCTGTTGCTGTTGCTGTTGCTGTTGCTGTTGCTGTTGCTGTAGATCTTGATCTTGATCTTGATCTTGATCTTGATCTTCGCGACTTCAGGAGGCCGAACGCAGGCCTTGCGGAGGGAGGTGACGGGCATGGATGCCCGTCAAGCGCTGGGCCCCAGGATGGGGCCTGCAGCGCGGTCCTCCCGGGAGCAAGGCCGGAGTGAGGGGACCCCGAAGCGCAGCGTAGGGGCCGGATGATGGGAGCGAGCGGTTTTTGGTTACTTTTTTCCAAGAAAAAAAGTGACTCGCCGTAAGGGCGAAAAGGTGAGTAAGCGTCGCCATCGCAAATGGACTGTTCGCTGCATCAAAACCGGCACATATCTGCAAGCTGCAAGCTGCAAGCTGCAAGCTGCAAGCTGGAAGCTGGAAGCTGGAAGCTGGAAAGTCATGACTGACCGTCGACCACCTTCAACCACTCCCCAACATCCCGATAAAGCCCCTCCACCTGCCCGACAATCCCCGACATGCGCAGGAAGTCATGGGTCAACCCCTCCACCCGGGCAAAGCTCACCGCCGTTCCGCCCGCCAGCAACCAGTCCCGATACGCAATGCCTTCATCATGCAGCGGGTCATACTCGGCCACGAACAGGTACGCTGGCGCCAAGGGTGTCCGCAGCGTCGACAGCAACGGCGACACCCGCCAGTCCAGGCGCTGCGCAGGCAGCGGCGCATAGTGCTGGTAGAACCACTCCAGGGTAGGCGTCTCCAGCAGGTAGCCCTCGGCGTGCTCGCGATGAGAATCACGCTGGCAGGAAATATCGGTCACCGGGTAGAACAGCAACTGCGCCAGCGGTTTGAATGCCAGCGCTTCGGGCTGTTCGACCGCAGTAATGGCCAGTACCGCCGCCAGGCTCGCCCCCACACTGTCCCCTGCCAGCACCACCCGGCGGCTGTCCAGGCCCAGCGCCGTTGCCTGTTCGGCCAGCCAGTTAGCGACATCCAGCACATCGTGCAGGGCCACCGGGAACTGCTGCTCAGGCGCCAGCCGATAGTCCGGCGCCAGCACCGCAAACTCGCCAAGCGCCGCCAGACGGCGGCACACCGAGTCATGCGAGTCGAGGCTGCCAACCACATAGCCACCGCCATGCAGGTAGAAGATCACCGGTTGCAAGGCATCCCCGCCATCGCCCTGGCGATACAGACGCGCTGCCAGGCTGGCCCCGTCGCGGGCGGTGAGCTGCAGTTCGCTGACCGTGAGATTGCCGGGCGGGCTCGGGTCGAGTACCTGCGAGCTGCCGGCGAACTCGGCCCGGGCCTGGGCAACGTCCATCGCATGCATGGGCAGGCTCCTGCCCGTCAGCCGGCCAAATTCGACCAGTTCCAGAAATGCCGCCAGATCAGGATGCAATGCCATGTGGGTTCCTTGGGTGAAGAATGTGACGCGAACATTCCTACGGGACGTAGCAGCAGCCTGAAAAATTACCCACCACACGCTAAATCGCTGGTGCAGGTACTCGTTATTCCTGCACAACGAAAGACCGCCAGAGGCTTACCGTGGACCTTCAGAGCATCCTCAGCAAACTGTTCGCCAACGCCCATGCCGTCGGCATCGAAGGCGTTTTCCAGTTCGTCTTCGGCGACGACCGGGCCTTCTGGTCGGAGGTGCGCGACAGCAGCCGCACCGGTGCCGGCCGGCACAGCGCCCCGGATGTCACCATCGAAGTGGCCGAGCGCGACTTCCTCGGCATCATGGGCGGCACGGCCAACGTCGAGGAACTGTTCGCCAGCGCCCGGCTGAAGATCACCGGCAACATGGGCCTGGCCACTTTGCTGCCGCAGATTATCAGCAACGCCCGTCGCGGCACGCCAACTGCCAAGGCATCGATGAACCAGCGTTACCCGACACCGGCGCGCCTGAGCGAACGGGTGTCGGCCGCGCAACCGCTGCAGCGCGAGGTGGCACGCATCGCCTACACCGACATGCCCCTGGCGCGCTTCCAGCGCGAGCACCTGGAGCACGGCAAACCAGTAGTCATCTGCGATGCGCTGCAGGACTGGCCGCTGTTCACCATGGGTCGGCAAGCCTCGCTGGAGCACTTCGCCGAATTGCAGGGCATCACCCGGCACGGCGATTACGTGAAGAAAACCTTCTCCACCGACCGCGACTTCCGCTCCACCTCCATGGCCGACTTCATCGCGTCGCTGGACACCCCGGCCAAACCGGGTGAAACCCCTGCCTACATGGGCAACAACATCGTGCCAGAGAAGCTGTTGACGCTGATCCGTCACCCGCAGTACTTCAGCCGCGACAAATTCATCGCGCCGCGCATCTGGATCGGCCCCAAGGGCACCCTCACACCCCTGCACCGCGACGATGCCGACAACCTGTTCGCCCAGGTCTGGGGGCAGAAGTCGTTCATCCTCGCCGCGCCGCATCACCGTCCGGCCTTGGGCACCTGGTCGACCAGCCCCAAAGGCGGCCTCGACGGCTGTGATTTCAACCCCGACGCGCCGGATTACCAGCGCTTCCCGGCAGCGCGTGACGTGCCCTTTCTACGCGTGGTGCTGCAGGCCGGTGACCTGCTGTTCCTGCCTGAGGGCTGGTTCCACCAGGTGGAGTCAGTATCCACTTCGCTGTCGGTGAACTTCTGGGTTAACTCCGGGCGCGGGTGGTAACCGCCAGGGTGGAGTTAATTTGCGCCGCTGGCGGCTCGCTCCTGAAGACCACCGCTTGCAAAAGCCCCCCGCATGTCCAGCTCCGCCAGCATCACCCAAGCGCTGCAGCAAGGCCTGCGCAGCCTGATCAAGGGCTGCGCGCCGGGGGACATTCGATTGATTTGCGCCGGGCGCGCTGTGCACGCCTTTCGCCGGCAAGCCAGCTCCCACAGGGGTCGCCTCAGGGCTGACAGGTGCACGCCACAACATTATCAGCGCCTGTCGGCCCTGATGAGGTCCCTGTGGGAGCTGGCTTGCCGGCGAAAGGGCCGCAGCGCGGCCCCGACAATCGATCAGACGGCCGCGATAAACGCCTCGGCAAATCGCTGCGCCACTTCATCGATCTGTTCACCACTGATGATCAACGGCGGCAGAAAGCGCACCACCGCGCCATGGCGCCCACCCAGTTCCAGAATCAACCCACGCTTGAGGCACTCACGCTGCACTTTCGCGGCCAGGTCACGATTGGCCGTCGGGTAACCCAGGGCGTCACGCGGCGCTTGTGGATCGATCAGTTCCACTCCAAGCATCAACCCACGCCCGCGAATATCACCCAGTTGCGGATAATCCTTCTGTAGCGGCTGCAAATGCTTGCGCAGCCGCAGCCCCATGGCCTCCGCATGCTCGGCCAGGCGATGCTCGACCAGGTAATCGATCACCGCCGACCCCGCCGCCATGGCCATCTGGTTGCCACGGAAGGTGCCGGCATGTGCGCCTGGCTTCCAGGTGTCCAGCCACTTGCGGTACACCACTACCGCCAGCGGCAGGCTGCCGCCAATGGCCTTGGACAGGGTCACCACGTCCGGCACGATGCCGGCGTGCTCAAAGGCGAACATGCGCCCGGTACGGGCAAAGCCGCTCTGGATCTCATCGACGATCAACGCCACGCCAGCCTGCTCGGTGATACGGCGCACGCCCTTCAGCCATTCGATAGCGGCCGGAACCACGCCGCCCTCGCCCTGCACCACCTCAAGGATCACCGCAGCCGGTAGCGGTACACCGCTTTCCGGATCGAGCAGCAGGTTTTCCAGGTAATGCAGGCTGGCCCTGACCCCGGCTTCGCCGCCCAGGCCGAACGGGCAACGGTAATCGTAAGGGTACGGCATGAACTGTACACCGCTGCCAAGCAAAGCCCCCAGCGGCTGTTTCGGCCCATGGCTGCCCATCAGACTCAAGGCGCCCTGGCTCATGCCATGGTAGGCGCCGTGGAAGGCCAGCACCGTGCTGCGGCCGGTGGCGATGCGAACCAGCTTGAGCGCCGCCTCCACCGCGTCGGTGCCGGACGGGCCGCAGAACTGTACCTTGGCCTCGCGGCGCAGGGCCTCTGGCAGGATGCCGAACAAGTCCTGTACGAAGCGGTCCTTGACCGGCGTGGTCAGGTCCAGGGTATGCAGAGGCAGCTCGTCGGCCAGTACCCGCTGGATTGCCTCGACCACCACCGGGTGGTTGTGGCCCAGCGCCAGGGTGCCAGCGCCGGCCAGGCAGTCGATGAACTGGCGGCCTTCGACATCCTCTACATAGATGCCACGGGCGCGCTTGAGCGCCAGCGGGATGCGTCGTGGATAGCTGCGGGCGTTGGACTCCTGCTGCTGCTGGCGTTGCAGCAACGGCGAATCGTTGAACTCGTACAAAGGCTGCGGCGCGCTGGCCGGCGGGACCTGGGCAAGGCTGGAAGCGGTGGACATGGGTGAATCCTCGCAAGCAAGCGAATGAGCGGTTATCGCTTGGGAAACGCTTGAGTGCGGGGAGGATTTAGCCGTTGTTACCGGATTTTGCTTTACCTGCACCGGCCCTTTCGCGGCGGTCGAAATCAATGCCCCGGGCGCGCCGGCACTTGCAACAGCACCCGCAACCCGTCGCTACGGCTGTCGAACCTGAGGTGCCCGGCACAGCGCTGCACGATCGCCTGCACAATCGCCAGGCCCAAGCCGCAGCCACCACTCTGCCCATTACGCCAGAAGCGCTCGGTCAGGTGCTCCAGGTCCGCCTCGGCAATCCCCGGCCCATGGTCACGCACCATGAAACCCACCTGCCCGTCGGCCATCTGCACGTCCAGCTCTACCGCCGCATCACCGCCATGGCGCAGGGCGTTGTCCAGCAGGTTGCGCAGCGCCGCCACTGCCAGCGGTGCGGGCATGCCCAGGTAGATCTGCGTGGCCTCCTCCGGCAGGCGCAACACGATGCGCCGGTTGTCACCGCCCCCGGCATCCTGCACGGCCTGGCGGGCCACCTGCTCGGCGCTGCACTGCACGCCATCCTCGAACGACAGGCTGCCTTCCACCCGCGCCAGCATCAGCAACTGCTCCAGCGTGCGGTGCATGCGGTCGGTGCCCTGCTCGGCATGCTCCAGCGCCTGCTCGCGCACGGCACCGTCGGTCATGCGCGCCACCTGCAGGTGGGTCTTGATCGCGGTCAGCGGGCTGCGCAATTCATGCGCGGCGTCGTCGGTGAGGCGCCGCTCGCGCTCGATGGTCTGGGCAATGCGCAGGAACAGCTGGTTCTGGGTTTCCAGCAACGGCTGCAGCTCGCTGGGCATGCCGGCCACCTGCAGCGGCTCGACACTGTCCGCGCGCCGTCGGCGCAGTGCATCACGCATGCGGTTGAGCGGCTCGAGGCCCTTGCCCAGGCCGATCCACAGCAACCCCAGGCTGCCAAGCAGCGCCATCAACACCGGGGCCGACGCCGCCAGCAGAATCGACTGGTTCAGCGCCTCGCGCTCCATGTGCCGGTCGGCGGTGGTAATGCGTACATCACCGTGGTTGTAGGTGAAGGTGCGCCAGCGTGCGTCGTCGATGGTCTGGTCACGGAAACCGCTGCGCTCGTCGTCCATGGCGCCATCGTGCTTGTGGTTGCTGGCCAGGATCTCGCCACGCAGCGAGCTGACCTGGCAGGCCATGCCGTCTGGCACGCTGAACTGGTCAGCGGAAAAATGCGCCTCGCCGCCCTTGGCGGTGAGCGGTTGCGGCAGCTGGTCGATCAGCCCGGCGACCATCCGTGCCGACGCCACCAGGCGCTGGTCGAGGGAAAACATCATCTGCTGGCGCAGGTCACGCAGCATCCAGGCGGCAGCCAGCGCCCAGATGATCACGAAGGCACTGCCCAGGATCAGGCTCAGACGTACCCGCAGGCTCATGATGCTGCCTCTTCCGGCGCCTGCGCCGGGCCCAGCCGGTAGCCCAGGCCGCGCACGGTTTCGACGATGCCGTTACCCAGCTTGCGCCGCAGGTGGTGGATATGCACGTTCAGGGCATTGCTCTCGACCTCGTCACTGAAGCCGTACACGCAGTCTTTCAGTTGCTCGCTGGACAGCACTCGCCCGGGGTTCTGCAACAGGGCCTGAAGCAGCGCCTGCTCACGGCGGGACAGGTCGACCGGGTGGCCGGCCAGGGTGGCCACGCAACTGCTCGGGTCATAGTGCAGCGGGCCGTGCTCGATCCCATTCACCGCCCGCCCGGCCACCCGCCGCAGCAAGGTATGCAGGCGTGCGGCCAGTTCGCGCAGGTCGAAGGGCTTGAGCAGGTAGTCGTCGGCGCCAGCCTGCAGGCCATCGACGCGGTCGGTGACTGCATCGCGGGCAGTGAGCACCAGCACGGGCAGTGTCTCGCCCTGCTGACGCAGGCGGCGCAGCAGCTTGAGGCCGTCTTCGTCGGGCAGGCCGAGGTCGAGGATCATCACGTCGAACTGCGCGGCCTGCAACATCGCGCGCGCATCCTTGGCGTTGCCCACCCGGTCCACGGTCAGGCCCTGGGCGGTGAGGCCGGCACAGATGCCGGCGGCGATCAGGTCGTCGTCCTCGCAGAGCAGAACATGCATGGTGGAGGCTCCCGGAGTGGTGTGGCGGGTATTGCACCTTGGGCGGATTAAGGGGGGATTATGGACCTTTGTGACCTGGGTGGGGTACCCGCTCAGGCTGCGCTAACGGCCTTGCCAATCGCCAATTTTCACACCCCGGAAACGAAGTCGCCTTTTCCTACCACTGACTCAGCAATTTCCGAACCCGATCCATGATGGGATTTCCCCCTGCCCACGCTGTCAGGGAGACACCCATGTACCTTGGTTACCCCGTACCCTCGTGGCCCGAGATCGAATCACGCATTGCCGATGAAACGGGCTATCAGGGACACGCCCATTATCGTACCCAGCTCAACGAACCGGCAGCTTCACTGGCCCTCAACCTACGTCGGGTCAGGGCTGTCCAGTCAGCCTTCAACCAGGCCGAATGGCAGGCCAGCAACATCCTGCGTCGGCGCTTTGCCGAGCTGGAAATCGCCAGCATCCTCAACGAACTGCTCCAGGCAGTGAGAGAAATGGCGATGATCGTCGTCGGCAGCACCCTCAGCGGCGCTGCCATTGGCGCCGGCATCGGGGTATTTGGCGCGGGGGCCGGGGCCATTCCCCTGGCCGGCACAGGCGCGATGATCGGGCTCAAGGTCAGTGGCTGGATACTGGGTGTACTAGGGCTTTCCTCGATTGCCGAATTCTTTATCGAAGGCCTGCCCCGCACCGGCAAGTACTACCTCGATGGCATCCGCATTGCCTGGGAGGGCACGCGGGACGAAAGCCAGAACCCGTTCGGGCGGGACGATCCGCACGCAGTTTCCAGGGCTGCTCACCACATCGCCCTGGGCCATGTGGACGTGGTGGTGTTGCTGCTAGGGGCAATGGTGTCGTATCTCACCCGCGGGCGCGGCGATGCCCGGGTGCTGGCACAGGAGATGGCAGCCAGCCGCAAAGGCGCAAGGCTGGGGCAATGGATGCTCAAGCATGAAGAGGGGTTGAAGCAACGGCCGGATCTGCAGGTGCCGGAGCGGCGCAAAGGAGCAGTGATTGAATCACAATCCATACCCCCGCAGCGGCCGACGGGCAAGGACAAGGAGCCGTCGCCAGGGAAGCCCGGTAGCATGCCGCTGCATACGGTGTCGTGCTTCAAGGCGGACAAATTGCCAGCATCGAAGCATGGAGAGTTTGAGCGGCAGTTGAAAGGGCAACAGGATGGATTGAACCGCCTGACGGTTGAAGAGTTCCTGGAAAATGTTAACAACCCCATCAAACGTGACCCCAAGTTTGCCAAAAAGGCACGTAGGGATCTATACACAAATTTAAGTGACAGGATTCACCAGGACTTATCCAGAACGATGGGGCCGCGTGAAGCAAGAAAGCTTTCGGAAACGCAAGCCAAGGAGACGATGTCAACGCTCGCAGCGTTGCACAACCCTGATCTTAGTGCGGGTGGACGAGACACTATCGCTGACTTCGGCGATAAAAAGGTTAATTCGAGCATCGGCCCTCAGTGGAAAAGCCGATCGGAGGGCTCCGACAAGTCGCCGAAGAAATGGCTGGGTCGGGTGGCGGGAGCGGCCATTTAAACGTGAAATTACACAAGTGCTGACAGACGGGAGATCATCATATGGATGAAGCATTCTCTGTTTTCATCGAAGAAGCTGGAGCACCCATGCACAGACAGGAGGTTCCCCCATCAACTATCGAAAACTATTTGGGGAAGCTACCGGACAAGCTTCTGGAATATTGGATTGAGCATGGGTGGTGTGGGTACGGGGAAGGAATATTTTGGACCGTGAACCCAAAAGAGTATGAGGGGGTGGTCGCATCTGTGCTTGAGAGTGCAAATCTAGCAACCTTCGACAGATTTCATCTCATCGCCCGAGGCGCCTTTGGCGACCTTTACCTGTTTGGTGAAAGCACAGGATTTTCATTGAAAGTCGCGCCACACATAGGCCGTTATATTGCTAGTAAGCGTGAGATAACAAGGGCCGACATGGACAGAGAGGTGCAAAATTTCTTTGCCAGTCGAGATCTGGATTCGAATGACTTCGGTGACATGTTTGTGCCTGCTAAAAATAGCCTCGGCATACTTGAACCCGAAGAAATGTACGGTTTCGTTCCGGCCTTGGCGTTCGGCGGACCAAGTGAGCTTGCCAATATCGAAAAAGTCAAGGCAGTGGAACACTTGATACTGCTTTCTCAGATTGCCACCCTCGAACCCTACAGTTTCTCCGACTTCTGAGCACACAAAAAGGACCTGACAAATGGACGTGATCTCACCGTTTTCCTGGAAACCTACGGGACACCGTCGGCCACCAACCTGTAGCGCCCTGCGCCCTCGGTCATTACCAAGGCAAACTCCCCGATCGTCTTCCTGAATACTGGTCCACGGCTGTGGCGTGTTCTGGCTGGTAAATCCCCAGGACTACGAAGACATGGTAGCGGCGCTGACAAGCGCGTTCACCGGTGCACGGCGTCCGGGCTGTCGACATCCAGCAGCACACCGGCATCCTGCACCTCCAACCTGACACAACTCGTCGGGTTGGCCTTGACCACCGAACGCGCGCCTTCATCACCCGTCAGCCGCGCCAGTGCCGGCCAGAAAGTGCGACCGAACAGCACGGGGTGCCCTTGTTGCCCGTCATGGCAAGGCAACACGATAGTCGATGCGCTCGCATTGAAACCCAGCCCCGCGAGGGTCGCGGTCTCCACCCAAGGCATGTCCCCCAACAGTATGGCCACCGCCTGCGCCTCGCTGTCGACCAGTGATGCGGCGCCGGCTGCCAGGCTATGGCCCATGCCCGATGCGCAATTCGGGCTGGAGATCACCCGACATCCCGGTGGCAACCCCAGGTCCATGCCCCGCTCCCCGTCGCGCAGCACTACCCGCACATCATCGAACACTGCACAGGCCCGCTCGACGCTATGCACCAGCAAGCTGCGACCATCCATCAACAGCGCCCGGCGCTTGTCAGTGCCGAAACGCACGCTGTTCCCGGCAGCAAGTACCAATGCAACCACGTTCACAGCGCCACCCGCTCGATACCGTTGCGCACGCGGAGGATATCGGCCAACACCGCCAGGGCGATCTCCGCCGGGGTCTTGCTGCCCAGGTTGAGGCCGATCGGGGCGTGGATGCGACCCAGCTCGGTAGCACCCAGGCCACCAATGCGCTGCAGGCGTTCACGGCGCTTGTCGGAAGTGGCCCGGGAGCCCATCACGCCGATGTAGAAAGCCTCGGTGCGCACGGCTTCGAGCATCGCCAGGTCATCGATCTTCGGGTCGTGGGTAAGTGCCACCACTGCGGTATCGGCATGGCAACCGCCGTTGAGGATGAACTGCGAGGGCAGCTCGCGGCGCACCTCGATGCCATCCAGTTGCACACCCTCTAGCAATTCTTCACGTGGCTCGCAAAGCACCACTTCGAAACCCATGCCCCTGCCAAATTCGGCGCAAAAATGTGCCACGCTGGAATACCCGGCCAGCAGCAGACGCTGCGCAGCACCGACGCGCAAGCGTACACGGGCGTGTTCCCGCTCCACACGTGGCCCCTGGCTGAGGTCATCGGCCAGCTGGCGCGTCCCCTGGGGCAGGCTCACCTCGCGCAGCACCCGGCGCTGGCCCAGCAGCGCGCTTTCCAGCGCACGCAGGTGGGCCTGCACCTCGCACTCGGCCGGCAGGTTTTCCACCAGCACCTCAAGCACGCCGCCACACGGCAGGCGGATGCTTGAACGCGGGTCGCTGCCATCGCCGTAACGCACGATGACAACCGGCTCGGGGTATTCACCCGCGGCCACCCGTTCCAGGAAATCGTCCTCGACGCAGCCACCGGACAGCGAACCCAGCCACTGACCGCCGGCATTCACCGCCAGCAGCGAACCCGGCGCGCGCGGCGCCGAGCCGTAGGTGGCGAGCACCGTGCACAACCACACCCGCTGGCCAGCGCACGACCACTGCAAGGCCTGGCGGATCACCTGTAGATCGAGATGCTGCACGCTTACTCCGCCTTCAGCTCGGCGAGCTGCTGTAGGTTCAGGTCGCCAGGCAGTCCACCCCAGGCCTGGCGCAAGTAGTTGACCATATCCGTCACCTGTTGGTCATCGAGCTTGTCGGCAAAACCCGGCATCGGCTGCATGCGTTCGAAGCCGGTGAACTGCTGCTCGCGGATACCTTCGAGGATGACCTTGACCAGGTTGCGCGAGTCATCCTGGCGCAACACGGTGTTACCGCGCATGGCCACGGCGATGTGCGGCTTGCCTTCGCCGTCTACCCCATGGCAGCCGGCGCAAACGTTCAGGTACTGCTGATGGCCGCGTTTGGCACTGTCGCTCATCTGTTCCAGGGCAACCGCCTGGATCACCTTGGCCGGCGGTGGCTGGTCGCCCAGCAGGTAGGTGGCCATGGCGGCCAGGTCGGCGTCCTGCAGATGCTGGGTGCTGTGGTGTACCACCGGGAACATCTCGTTGAACATACTGCCCTGGGCACTGATGCCGTGCTTGAGGAAGGTGGTCAGGTCTGGCTGGGTCCAGCCGCGCTCGGCCAGGTCCTGCGCCAGCAGGCTTGGGGCCAGGTAGCCGCCCAGCAGGCCGCCGCTCAGGCGCAGGTCCTGCTGCAACGCGCCGATCGGGTTGCGCGGAGTATGGCATTCGCCACAGTGGCCCATCACCTCGACCATATACTGCCCACGCTGCCAGGCCGGGCTTTTGCCTTCGGTGGGCTGCAACTGCACGCTCTTGCCGTACAGCATGTTCCAGCCACTCAAGCCCAGGCGCACATTGAACGGGAAGCGCAGCGCGGTCTGCGGCGCCGGGCGGTTGATCGGCGGCACGGTCATCAGGTAAGCGAGGATTGCGTCCGAGTCCTCGCGCCTGATCAGGTGGTACGAGGTGTACGGCATTGCCGGGTAAAGGTTGGCGCCATCCTTGCGCTTGCCCTCGGTGACGGCGGCAAAGAACTCGTCGGCGCTGTAGTTGCCGATGCCGTACTGCTTGTCCGGGGTGATGTTACTGCCATAAATAGTGCCGAATGGTGAATGAATCGGCAGGCCGCCGGCGTATGGGGCGCCGCCTTCGGCGGTATGACAGGCCATGCAGTCGGCCGCGCGGGCCAGGTATTCACCACGCTTGACCTGTGCCTGGTCGTCGGCCAGGGCAGCTGAAGTGACGGCAAGGCCGAGGGCCAGCGCCAGTGCGCTACGAACGAAAGCCATGCTCAACCCTCCTTGACCAGGCCAAGGTCGTTGAGCACCGTGCGGGTGGCAGCGTAATAGCGCACGTAGCCGGTGCAACGGCAGATATGGTGGCCCAGGCTGGCCTCGATGCGCTCTTCCACCTCGCTCTTTTTCAGCGGCTGACGCTGCGCCGTTTCCACCAGTACGGTGGCGGCGTTGACGAAGCCCGGTGCGCAGTAGCTGCACTGGAAGGCGAACAGGTCGACGAATTTCTGCTGGATCGGATTCAACGTCAGGTTGCCGGCCTCGTCCTGGCTGGCATGGCCCTCGATGGTGCGGACTTTCTTGCCTTCGAAGTAGTGAGCACCGGTGATGCAGGTGCGCACTTCCTCGCTGGTACCGTCGGGTTTGTCGACGATCACCACGCAGGCGTGGCAGATGCCCTGGCCGCAGCCCAGGCGCGAACCGGTGAGGTTCTGGTGTTCGTGCAGGTAATCGATCATCGCCAGGTCATCAGGCACCTCGACCGGGCCGACCGGTTGACCATTGAGGGTCAGTTGCAGTGGACGGTTAGCCATTGAGGGCCTCCTTGATACGGGCTGGGGTGATGGGTAGATCGCGCACGCGCTTGCCAATGGCATGCGCGACAGCGTTGCCGATGGCGCCGACGACCGGGATCATCACCACTTCGGCGATACCCTTCGACGGGTCGGTCGGTGACAGCGGCGGGAGGATTTCGCTGGTCTGCTTCCATACCGCCACGTCACGCGCATGCGGCAGGCGGTAGCGGTTGAAGTTCCAGTCGCCCTCCCCGGGCCCGCCCTCGTACATCGGCATTTCTTCGGTCAGTGCATGGCCAATGCCCATGGCGATACCGCCTTCGAGCTGGCCCTTGACCAGTTCCGGCACCAGCACCCGGCCGCATTCGACCCAGCTGTGGTGGTTGAGCACCTGCACCTCATGCGTACCCTTGTTGACCTTGACTTCGACGATGGTCGCCACCGGGCTGTAGTAGGTGACCATGGCATTGTTCAGTTGGGTGTCCGGGTAGTGCGCGTTCTGCCGGTCGAGCAGGTGGTAGCCGTGGCTGCTCATCTGCGCTTTCTTGGCATTCACCGCGCCATCGCCGTATTTCACCGCCACGGCATCAAGCGGGAAGCGCTCGCGCACGCCGTCGACGACGAAGTCGGCCTGGGCCCAGCTCCAGCGGTTGAAGCCGTGCACGCTAACCCCGGTAACCAGGCCCATGTCGTGGGCCTTCTGGGCCAGCTGGGCGAACGGGATCGGCGCCAGACCGTTGCCGGTCAGCTCACCGTTGACCCACACCGCATTCTCGCGGCGCACCACCAGCGGGTTGGCCTGGCCGCCGTATGGCCCCTGGCTCCAGATGGCCATGGCCGCCGGCCACAGGCCGTGGTTGAACAGTACGCGCGCCGCCTCGCGGGTGGCATGGCTGAAGTAGAACGCCGAGTTGGTCGCCGATGATGGCGAAGCCAGTTTGCCGACCCAGCGCGGGTTGCGCAGCGCAGCGTCCTGCTCGGGCTGGCTGATCAGGTACGGGTTGCCGCTGGTGGTCAGCTGCAACTCCGGCCATTCGGTGACTGCAGTCCTGACCTCGTCCGCCGAGCGACCAAGGAAATCGCTGACCACCAGGGCCTGGGAAGTGGACATGCCAGTGCCCAGCTCAGTGCCGATATGGCGCAGGCTGATGCGCCCGTCGCGGCTGAACTCGATGCTGGCCATCGGCGCTTCGGAACCGGTGCCGAAGTCCTTCTGGCAGATGGCAAAGCCTACGCCGTACCAGTGGTCCTGGTCCTGGGCATCCATCTGCTGCTTGCGTGCGTCACGGTTGCGCCACCAGTCGTGCACGGCGGCCTTGTCGAGGATCTCGTACAGACGCAGGGCACCGGCCGGCACCGCGCCTTGGGTGTTCTTCATGCCCGACTTGAGTGCGTTGGCGCGGCGCAGGTCGATGGCATCGACACCCAGGCGACCGGCGATCTCGTCGACCATCATCTCGGTCGCAGCCATGGTCTGCAGGGTGCCGTAGCCGCGCATTGAGCCGGCCTCGACCCCACGCGAATGGTAGGCGGTGACCGACAGGTCGTTCTGCGGCATGTAGTAGATCGACTGCGCCGCCGTGGCCCCCACCGCCGCCACCGACGGGCTGTAGTTGATACGCCCGCCGCCGTCGCAACTCAGGTCGGCACGAAAGATCTTGAAGCGGTTGTCACGCTTGTCCACGGCCAACTGGTAGCGGATATCGAAGGCATGGCGCTTGATGCCGCTCTGGAACTGCTCGTAGCGGTCGTTGGCCAGGCGGATCGGTACACCCGCGCCGTACAACGCGGCCACGGCGGCGTAGAAGACGAAGATGTTGTTGTCCTTCGAGCCATAGCCCACGGTGTAGCCCGGGTGCATGTTCAACGTGTTCAGGGCAAAGCGCGACGGCTTGATCATGTGCACGCATTCCTGCGCCACTTCGAACGGGCACTGTGTCGCGACCACGAAGTGCAGGGTGCCGGTGGCCGGGTCATACCAGCCGTTGCCGTTGTCCGGCTCGAGGGCTGCAGGTTCGATGGAGGGTGTCTTGTAGCGTTCGTCGAACACCAGCCAGTTCTCCGGCGGGTTGGCCAACTGCTCGGCGATGCGCCCGGCGTAGAACAGCCCCTGCTCGGTCAGGTCGCCATGCTGGTTGGGCTGCTTGGACCACACCGGTTTGCGGTTGAGAATGGTCGGGAACAGCATGGAGTTCTTCAGGCTGGAGAATTCATCGTCGTCGAACGGCGTAGCCCCGCCCACCCGCACGAAACGAAAGCTGCCGTAAGGGTCGCGCTGATACAACGGGGCCTGGGCACCGTAGCGGATCGCCTGGTCGTTGAACTGCAGTTTGCGCTTGGCCTGGCGGAAGCGCTCGAAGTCGTGCCAGATCAAGATGGCCACCGGGTGGCCGATGAACATCGGCACTTTGCCCGGGGGCAGCAGCGGGTCCGGCGAGTGGGCCTCGGGCCAGGCGATGCCGTCCTGCTCCAGGTCGGCGGCGGTGACGACGCGGTCCGGTTGCAGGTCGGCGCCCAACAGGGTCAGGTCGTGCCCGGCGTAGATGCGGTCGGCCTTGGTCGCCTTGAGCAACAGCGCATGGCCCTGCTGCGCGGGCCAGCCGGGCATGTCCTTGGCGCGGATGTCGCGGGCGAAGACCTTGTCGCCGCAGACCTTGGACAACGCATCGTTGCGAAAACGCGCCTTGCCGTCATGGTTCATCCACTTCAGCGGCGAGGTGGTGACGCGGTCCTCCATCAGGGCGGCGAATGCCTGGCTGCCAAGCGGCGCCATGGTCACGCCGACACCAGCGATCAGGCCGCCTTGCAGGAAGGCGCGCCGGGAAATATCACGGTTGGACATGCTTGATCCTCTGGGCAGTTGGGGGCCTGCCCTTTTTTGATTCTAGTACTAGCGGGGAAAAGCTGACTTGTGCGTCAACTTTACAGCAAATTGGTGGGGGGAAGCAAAGTCAAGCCGACAATGTGTCGCGGTATGTCTCAGATGTGTGCGGGTGCGGGGCGTGAGGCGGTTAACCTTTACTTAATCATCCCCAGCCAGCATGGCCCCATTCCCAGTTCTGCCAAGGCGAAGACATGCGCGTCCTCCTGCTCTTCCTGACATTTTTCCTGGCCGGCCCGTTGCAGGCCAACCCGTTCGAGGTCAAACCCGACTTCCTGCCGGTCAACCAGGCCTTCGTGCTGACCCACGACCGCCAGCCCGATGGCCAGATGCGCCTGTACTTCCAGATCAAGCCGGGCTACTACCTGTACCAGAAGCGCCTGAAATTCGACGGCCTGCCGGCCGAGCAGCACCCGCAATTGCCGCCGGCGCTCAACCACCATGACGAGTTCTTCGGCGACAGCGCGGTGTACCGCGACCAGCTCGAACTGCTGCTGCCCGCCAACGCCCAGGGCCAGCTGCGCCTTGGCTGGCAGGGTTGTGCCGACGCCGGCCTGTGCTACCCGCCGCAAACAACCATGATCGAGCTGGGCGGCAGCGCGGCACCCGCCGCCGAACAAGCCAGCGACCAAGCCCTGGCCAGCGGCCTGCAAAGCGGCAACCTGGCCTGGGGCGTACTGGCATTCTTCGGCCTTGGCCTGCTGCTGGCCTTTACCCCCTGCTCGCTGCCAATGCTGCCGATTCTCGCCGGGCTGGTCATGGGCAATGGCGCCAGCGCCCGGCGCGGTTGGCTGCTGGCCGGCGTCTACGTGCTGAGCATGGCCCTGGTGTATGCCGCCCTGGGCGTGGTCGCCGCGCTGCTGGGAGCCAGCCTGCAGGCCTGGCTGCAGCAACCCTGGCTGCTGGGCAGCCTGGCGGGGCTGTTCGTGCTGCTGGCCCTGCCGATGTTTGGTGCCTTCGAGCTGCAACTGCCCGCCGCCCTGCGTGACCGCCTCGACCGCGCCGGGCAAGGTACCCGCGGTGGCAACCTGTATGGCGCGGCGCTGCTGGGCGCGCTGTCCGGCCTGCTGCTCGGCCCGTGCATGACCGCGCCACTGGCCGGCGCGCTGCTGTACATCGCCCAGAGCGGCGACGTGCTGCAAGGTGCGCTGGTGCTGTTCAGCCTCGGCCTGGGCATGGGTGTGCCACTGCTGTTGCTGGTGACCCTGGGCAACCGCTACCTGCCGCGCCCGGGCGCCTGGATGAACCGGGTAAAAGGCGTGTTCGGCTTCGTGTTCCTGGCCATGGCGCTGTACACCGTGCGCAGCCTGCTGCCTGCCCCCCTGGTGCTGGGCATTGGCGGCGCCTGGCTGATTGCCCTGGCCTGGGCTGCCTGGCCAGCCCTGCAACGTTTGCCGGCGTTGCGCGCGGTGCCCCTGCTGTGTGCCCTGTGGGGCGGCCTGCTGCTGGTGGGTGCAGCAGCCGGTGGCGACGACCTGTGGCAGCCGCTGCGCCCGTTCGCCGGGGGGGGTGCACCGGCCGCCAGCCAGCACGCCGAAGACCGCTTCGTCACCGTCAGCCGGCCCGAAGACCTGCAACGTGAACTGGATGCAGCCAAGGCCCGTGGCCAGTGGGTGATGGTCGACTACTATGCCGACTGGTGCGTGTCGTGCAAGGTCATGGAAAAACAGGTATTCGCCCGCAGCGACGTGCAGGCCGGCCTGGCCGGTGTGCACCTGCTACGGCTGGACGTGACCGCTGACAGCCCGGCCAGCAAAGCCCTGCTGCAGCGCTACCAGGTACCCGGCCCGCCAAGCATCATCTGGATCGGCCCGGAAGGCGACGAACGCCGCGCGCGGCGCATCACCGGTGAAGTGGATGCGGCCACGTTCCAGCAACACTGGACCCAGACCAGGAGCCAAGGCTGATGCTCACCGTAACCCTCGGGCCACTGACCATGGCCCTGAACCACCTGCTGATGCTGACCGCCCTGGTAATTGCCAGCGTGGTCGGCTGGTGGGTGGCCCGGCGTGGCGGCCAGAGCCCGGAATCGGCGCTTTTCAACCTGTTCCTGATCGGCCTGCTGTGCGCCCGCGCCGGCTTCGTGCTGGCCTACTGGCCCATGTACCAGGGCGACCTGGTGCAGGTCATCGACATCCGTGATGGCGGTTTCCTGTTCTGGTCGGGCCTGGCCGGCATCGTACTCGCAGCCCTGTGGCAGGGCTGGCGCCAGCCGGGCCTGCGCCGGCCGCTGGGCTGGGCGTTGTTCAGCGGCGCATTGTTCTGGGGCCTGGCCAGCTTCGGCGGGCACTTGTACAGCAAAGGCACCGAGCTGCCCGAACTGACCCTGCGCAATGCCGGCAGCCAGCCGGTGGCACTGCACAGCTACCGCGGCAAGCCATTGGTGATCAACATCTGGGCCACCTGGTGCCCACCCTGCCGGCGCGAAATGCCGGTACTGCAACAGGCGCAAGGCGACTATCCGCACGTGACCTTCCTGTTCGTCAACCAGGGCGAAACCCCGGAAAACGTCAGCACCTTCCTCGCCACCACCGGCCTCAGCCTGACCCATGTGCTGTTCGATGGTACCGGCCTGCTGGCCCAGCGCGTCGGCTCCATGGCCCTGCCCACCACCCTGTTCTACGACGCCGATGGGCGGCTGGTCGGCAGCCACCTGGGCGAGCTGTCCCGGGCCAGCCTGCGCCATGCCCTGGAGCCTTTCGACCGGGCCGCAGCGCCCGCCCCTGCCGCACAAGGAAACTGACATGCGATTGACTGCACTACTGCCCCTTTCACTGGCCCTGCTGGCCGCCCCCGCCCTCCAGGCCGAAGAACTGCCCAAGGCGGTTCAGCAACTGCAAGCCAAAGGCGCCGTGATCAAGGGCAGCTTCGACGCCCCCAACGGCCTGCGCGGCTATGCCGCCGAGTATCAGAACAACGCCCTGGCCCTGTACCTGACCCCAGACGGCAAGCACGTACTGGTCGGCAGCCTGTTCGACGAACAGGGCAAGGACCTCAGCGCCGAGCCGCTGCAAAAGCTGGTGTACGCACCGATGAGCAAGGAGGTCTGGGCGAAGATGGAGAAAACCGCCTGGATCGCCGACGGCAAGGCCGATGCGCCGCGCAAGGTATACCTGTTCAGCGATCCCAACTGCCCGTACTGCAACATGTTCTGGGAGCAGGCGCGGCCGTGGGTGGAGTCGGGCAAGGTGCAGTTGCGCCATATCATGGTCGGCATCATCCGCGAGGACAGCCCTGGCAAGTCGGCGGCGCTGCTGGCAGCGAAAGACCCGGCCAAGGCGCTGCAGCAGCACGAGAAGGCAGGCAAGGCCAGTACGCTGAAGGCCCTGGACCAGGTGCCGGAGGCAGTGCAGCAGAAGCTGGCGGCAAACATGGCGCTGATGGAAGAGCTGGGGTTGCAGGCTACCCCGGCGATTTTCTATCAGGATGAGCAAGGCCAGCTGCAGAGCCAGCAGGGGGCACCGCGGCCGGAGATGCTGGGCAAGATTCTCGGCAAGCGCTAGCGCATGTCGTGAGTTTTGCAGTGGGGCAGAGATCGAGCGCCGCCCGCGCGGCGCTCGATTTCCGCCACTCTGCATGTCCCAAGCCGAACCCTCCCCTACAACCCCTCCAGCTCGGCCATCAGGTCACTCAGCCGGTCGACCTTGTCGTCATCCAGCGCACTGCCCTGCAACCCCTGCACATACACCGCAAGCTCCGCCACCGTGCTGCACTCGAACATCGCCCGCAGCGGCACATTCAGTTGCAGTTGCTTCTGCACCCGCGAGGCGATCTGCGTGGCCAGCAGCGAATGCCCGCCCAACTCGAAGAAGTTGTCATGCACCCCGACCCGGTCGGCCTTCAGCACATCAGCCCAGATACCGGCCAGTACCTCCTCCAGCTCGTTGCCCGGCGCCTGGTATGCCTGGCTGTGCTGGCCACCGATATCGATGGCCGGCAGCGCCTTGCGGTCGAGCTTGCCATTGGCGTTGTGCGGCAGGCTGTCGAACCAGCCCCAGTTCAGCGGCACCATGTACTCCGGCAACTCGGCACGCAGGCGCTGCTTGACCCGCTCCAGCAGCGCGGCATCAGCGACGATGCCCTGGTGCGCCACCAGGTAACCGACCAGGTGCTTGCCGTTGACACCCTCCTGCACCCCGACGGCAGCATCGCGGATTTCGGCCTGCTCATGCAGCCTGGCCTCGATCTCGCCCAGTTCGATGCGGTAGCCGCGAATCTTCACCTGATGGTCGATGCGGCCGACATACTCCAGCACACCGTCCGGTCGTTGCCGGGCCAGGTCACCCGTGCGGTACAGGCGTTCACCCGGCGCCCCGTAAGGATGAGGGATAAACGCCAGCGCAGTGCGCACAGGGTCACCCACATAGCCACGGCCCACACCGGTACCGGCCACGCACAGCTCGCCCACCGCCCCCAGCGGCACCAGCGTCTGGTCCTCGGCAAACAGGTACAGGCGGTTGTTGTCGGTGGGGGTGCCGATCGGCAGGTAGCTGCCTTGGGTCGACGCGGCATCGACGCGGAAGAACGCCACGTCATCCGAACACTCCGCCGGGCCATAGGCGTTCACCAGGCCCATGTGCGGGTATCGCTGCAACCATTGCGCCGCCAGTTCCGGTGGCATGGCTTCGCCGGTCGGCAGCATCCAGCGCAGGCCATCCAGCGCCTGGTGGTCGTTGGCCAGCATGCCCTGGATCAGCGACGGCACGCTTTCCAGCACGGTGATGCCAGTGGCCTGCACATGCGCCAGCAAGCCCTGCGGGTCATGCGCGATGGCGTTGGGCACGATCTCCACTTTGGCGCCGAACAACGGTGCCGCGAGGAACTGCCACACCGAAATGTCGAAGCTCTGCGAGGCGGTCTGGGCGATCACGTCGTGCTCGCTCAGCGCCAGGTAGGGCACCTTGCTCAGCTGGTTGTTGAGCATGCCGCGCTGCTCGACCATCACCCCCTTCGGCAGGCCGGTGGAGCCTGAGGTGTAGATCACATAGGCGAGGTTATCCGGCCCACTGTGGATACCCGGGTTGTGGCTCGCCACCGAGCTGGCCTGGATGTCTTCCCACACCAGCAACTGCGGCCGCACGGTCGCTTCCAGTTCACCCAGCAACTGCCGCCCCTGCTCGGCACAGGCCGCGCTGCACACCAGCACTGGCGTGCGGCTGAGCTGTACAATGCTTTGCAGGCGCGCCGCCGGCAGGCCCGGGTCCAGCGGCAGGTAGCCAGCACCGGCCTTGAAGCTGCCGACGATCATACCCAGCAACGGCAGCCCGCGTTCGGCCAGCAACGCCACCGGCTGGTCCACGCTGACCCCGGCGGCTACCAAGGCGTGGCCCAGTCGGTTGGCCGCCAGGTTCAGGCCGGCGTAGTCGTAGGCGGCCTCCAGGCAGCGCGCCACGGTACGTTGCGGGTGCGCGGCGACCTGCGCTTCGAACTGCGCGATGTAGCTTTGCTCCAGGGGGTAGGCGCGCTCGGTGCGGTTGCAGTCCTCCAGCAGGAAGCGCTGCTCCTCGTCGCCCAGCAGCGGCAGTGCACTCACCTCCCCTTCAAAACCTTGCACCAGCGCCAGCAGCAGGCGCTTGAACTCGGCGAGCAGGCGCTCGACGGTCGGGTAGTCGAAGTAGCGCTGGTCGAACGACAGGTGCAGGCCCAGGTCATCGCCCGGGTAGCACACCGCCGTCAGCGGGAAGTTGGTGTGGGTACGGCCCGAGTCGGAGCTGGCGTTCAAGTGCTGGGCGTGGTCGAGCACGGCGGTTTCCACCGGCGCATTCTCGAACACGAACAGGCTGTTGAACAGTGGCTGGCCCTTGGGCAGTTCGCTGCATTCCTGGATTGCCACCAGCGGCAGGTACTCGTACTCGCGCAGTTCCATGTTGCGCTCCAGCAGGCTTTGCAGCCACTGGCGCACGCTGCAGCGCTCGCCGGCTGCCGGCAACTGCACGCGCAGGGCGACGCTGTTGATGAACAGGCCGACGGTGCGCTGCATCTGCGGCATGCTGACCGGGCGCCCTGCAACGGTGACACCAAAGGCCACGTCGCGCTCGCCACTGTAGCGTGCCAGCACCAGCGCCCAGGCCGCCTGGGCGAAGGTGTTGACGGTGAGTTGATGGGCCTGGGCCAGTTCGCGCAGGCGCCCGCCTTCGCTTATGTCCAGGCGGGTATGGCAGTCGCCCACGATCATGCCGTCACCGGCATGGTCATGACGCAGCGGGCGGTCGCTGGGGATCGCCGTGGCGCGTTCGAAGCCGGCCAGGCTGGCCTGCCACCAGGCGCGTGCGTCGTCCAGGCCCTGGCGTTGCAGCCAGCCGATGTAGTCGCGGTAGCGCGGCGGCACCGGCAGCTGCGCCTGGCGGCCTTCGCCGAGGGCCTGGTAGAGCTCGAAGAAGTCGTTCATCAACAGCGAGCGGCACCAGGCATCGATGAGGATGTGGTGGTTGCTCATCATGAACCAGTAGCGCTGGTCGGCCACCCGCACCAGGCGCAGGTGGAACGGCGCTTCGCTGAGCAAGGCAAAGCCGGCTTCGCGCTCCTGCTTGTGCAAGGCCTGCAGGCGCTGCTCCTGGGCGTCATCGGCAACGCCGCGCCAGTCCTGGTAGTCCACCGCCAGGTTGCCCGGTTTGTGGATGATCTGCAGCATTGCCTCGCCGCTGTTCCAGCTGAACGATGCGCGCAGCGCCTCGTGGCGCGCGACCACGGCCTGCCAGGCCTGGGCAAAGCGTTCAGGGTCGAGCGCGCTGTTGATGCGGTAGCGGTCTTGCATGTAATACAGACCGGTGCCCGGCTCCAGCAGGGTATGCAGCAGCATGCCTTCCTGCATCGGGGTCAGCGGGTAAACGTCCTCGATCTGTGCAGCCGGCACCGGCAGCGCGTCGATCTGCTGCTGGGTCAGGTGCGCCAGCGGGAAGTCCGAGGGTGTGAAGCTGCCATTGCCATCGGCCAGGCAATGGGCGATCAGCGCCAGCAGCTCCTGGCGATAGGCGTCGGCCAGGCGGGCGATGGTCGGCTCGTCATAGCGCTGGGCGCTGAAGGTCCAGCGCAGTTGCAGGGCGCCGCCATACACCTGGCCATCGACGCTCAGCCAGTTGGGCAGCGGCGCGTCGAGGTCATGCGCCAGACCGGCAGCGCTGTCCAATGGCTGGAACAGCGCGGTGCTGTCGAACTGCTGGTCGAACTGGCCGAGGTAGTTGAAGGTGATCCGCGCTTGCGGCAAGGCCGCCATCTGCTCGCGCCCGGCCGCATCGGCCAGGTAGCGCAGCACGCCGTAGCCCAGGCCTTTGTGCGGCACCTGACGCAGCTGCTCCTTGATGCGCTTGATCGAACCGGCCCGTGCCACCTCGTCCTCGCCCGGCAGCGGGCGCAGGCTCAGGGGATAAGCGTTGGTGAACCAGCCGACGCTGCGGGTCAGGTCCATGTCTTCGAACAGCCCGTCGCGGCCATGGCCTTCAAGCTGTACCAGCACTTCTTCGGCGCCGCTCCATGTGCACAGGGCACGCGCCAGGGCGGTCAGCAGCAGGTCGTTGACCTGGGTGTGGTAGGCCGCCGGGGCCTGCTGCAGCAACTGCCGGGTCTGCTCCACATCCAGGCCGATGGCCAGGGTGCGGGCATGGCGGTGCAGGTTGCCGCCCTGCGGGTGATCGCACGGCAGCTCACGGCGCACGCCGCCCAGCTGCCCTTGCCACCAGCCCAGCTCGTCGCGCAGCGAATCGCTGCCGGCGTAGCTGGCCAGGCGCGCGGCCCAGTCGCCCATGGCATGGGTCTTGGCCGGCAACGGCTGGCCGCGGTACAGCGCCTGCAGGTCTTCGAGCAGCACGCGCCACGACACGCCATCGACCACCAGGTGATGGATCGCCAGCAACAGGCGCTGGCTGCCCTGCCCGTCCTGCACCAGCAAGGCGCGCAGCAGCGGGCCCTGTTGCAGGTCGAGGCTGCGCTGCAGGTCGCTGTACAACGCCTCGCAATCATTGAAGTCGGCGACGCTGGCGGTCCACAGCAGCTGCTCGGCGGCAGGCGCGGTGTATTCGGCCTGCCAGCGGCCAGCGGCGTCGCTGAAACGCAGGCGCAGGCTGTCATGGTGCTGCACCAGGCCGGCCAGCGCCTGTTCCAGTGCGGCCTCGTCCAACGGCTGCCGAGCCTCCAGCAGCACGGCCTGGTTCCAGTGCTGCGGCTGCGGCACTTCGCTGTCGAAGAACCAGTGCTGGATCGGCGTCAGGCCAGTCTGGCCTTGGCGCAAGCCCTGTTCGATGTTGCCCGGGGCGTCGCTGTGGCGGGCGACGGCCGCCAGGGTCTGGATGGTCTGGTGCTGGAACAGGTCGCGCGGGGTGAATTGCAGGCCGGCCTGACGGGCGCGGCTGACCACCTGGATCGACAGGATCGAGTCGCCACCCAGTTCGAAGAAGTTGTCCTGCACGCCGACCCGGGCAATGTTCAGCACGTCGCGCCAGATCTGCGCCAGTTGCGCTTCCACCTCGTTGCCAGGCGCCTGGTATTGCTGGCGCGCCTGTTCCAGGTCCGGCAGCGGCAACGCACGGCGATCAAGCTTGCCGTTGCCCATCAGCGGCAGGTTGTTCAGCAGCACCAGGTGCGCGGGCACCATGTAGTCCGGCAGATGCTGGCGAGCGTCGGCCTTCACCGCCTCACGCAAGCGGCTTTGCGCCTCGCTGTCGGCGGCGGCCTGTCGGCACACCAGGTAACCCACCAGTTGCTTGCCACCCGGCAGGTCGAGCGCCAGCACCACCGCCTCTTCGACATCGGCATGCGCCTGCAGGCGGCTTTCGATTTCGCCCAGCTCGATGCGGAAGCCGCGGATCTTGACCTGCTGGTCGGCACGGCCGACGTACTCCACCAGGCCATCCGTGCCCAGGCGCACCAGGTCACCGGTGCGATACAGGCGCCCGCCTTGGGTGCTGAACGGGTCGGCAACGAAGCGCTCGGCACTGAGGCCCGGGCGGTCGTGATAGCCCTGGGCAAGGCCGGCGCCGCCGACATACAACTCACCAATGCCGCCTTGTGGCAGCAGGGCCAGGTCTTCGTCGAGGATGTAGGCGGTACGGCTGCCGATGACGCGACCGATCGGCACGCTGCCCAGCTCCGGCGGCAGCGCCTCTGGCGCCAGGCAGGCCAGTGGCATGACCACGGTTTCGGTCGGGCCGTAGGCGTTGAAGAACTGCTGCGGCACAAACGCCTGGCGGATGCGCTGCAGGTGCTCGCCGGTCAACGCTTCGCCACCAGTGATCACCAGGCGCACGGGCAACTGTTCGGCCTGCCCGCCCAGGTACTGCGCCAGCTGGCTACCGTAGCTGGGGGTGAAACCAAGAATGCTCACCTGATGGTCGCGCACCAGCTGGCAGATTTCCTCGGCGCCCCACTGCCCCTGGGCGCGCAGCACCACACGGGCACCGCACATCAACGGCACCCACAGGCGCTCGCTGGCAGCGTCGAAGTTGATCGAATAGAAGTGCAGCTCGCAGTCATCGCTGCGCATGCCGAACGCAGCGATGACTGCCTGGCAATGCATGGCGAACTCGCCGTGGCTGACCACCACACCTTTGGGCTTGCCGGTGGACCCGGAGGTGTAGATCAGATAGGCCTGGTGTTGCGGCAGGGTAAGGTTGTCCAGCGCTGCATCGCTATACCCCGACAAACTGGCAGCGTCGTCTTCCAGGCTCCAGCGCGCCACCCCTTCGGGCAGCTCGCCCAGGCTTTGCAGCAGCTCGCGCTGGCCTAGCAGCAGGCCGATGCGGCTGTCTTCGATCATGTAGCGCAGGCGGTCGAGCGGGTACTCGGGATCGAGCGGCACGTAGGCACCACCGGCCTTGAGAATGGCCAGCAGGCCGACGACCATTTCCAGCGAGCGCTCCAGCGCCAGGCCCACGCGCACCTGCGGGCCGACACCACGCTCACGCAGGGCGCGGGCCAGGCGGTTGGCCTGCTGGTCGAGTTCGGCATAGCTCATGTGCTGGCCGGCAAAGGTCAGCGCACCCGCCTGCGGCGTGCGTGCGGCCTGGGCGGCAAACAGGCCATGCAGGGTCTGCCTGAGGTCGAAGTCATGCTCGCCCTGCAGCTGGCTCACCATCACCTGCTGCTCGGCGTTGCTCAGCATCGGCAGCTCGCACAGGCGCTGTTGCGGGTTGTCCAGCAGGCCGACCAGCAAGTGCTGCCAGTGCTCGGCCATGCGCGCAATGCGCGGCTCGTCGAACAGGTCGCGGCTGTAGGTCAGGCAGCAGCCCAGACGGCCGTCGAGGTCGGTCACCTCCAGGTACAGGTCGAACTTGGTGGCGCTGGCGTCGTTGACCAGGTAATCCACCTGCATGCCCGCCAGCGTGCGGCTTTGCTGGAAGGCCCAGCGCTGCACGTTGCACATCACCTGGAACAGCGGGTTATAGGCGCTGCTGCGCGGCGGCTGCAAGGCTTCTACCAGCTGATCGAAAGGCAGGTCCTGGTGCGATTGGCCTTCAATGGCGGCCTGGCGTATCTGCTCCAGCAACGCGCTGGCGGTCATCTGCCCGTCCAGCTCGCAGCGCAGCACCTGGGTGTTGAGGAAGGCGCCGATGAGGCCTTCGCTTTCAGGGCGAATGCGGTTGGCCACCGGCGCGCCGATGCGCAGGTCGCGCTGGCCGCTGTAGCGGTGCAGCAAGGCGGCCAGGGTGGCGGTCATGGTCATGAACAGGGTCAGGCCGCGCTGGCTGTTGAACGCATGCACGCGGGCGACCAGTGCCGGGTCGAGCTCAAAGCGGAACAGCTCGCCGCGGTGGCTCTGCACAGCCGGGCGCGGGCGGTCGGCGGGCAAGGCCAGCACCGGGTGCTCGTCGCCCAGGCGGGCTTGCCAGTAGGCGAGCTGGCGGGCGCCTTCGCCGCTTTCCAGCCATTGCCGCTGCCACACGCTGTAGTCCAGGTATTGAACCGGCAGTGGCGCCAGCGGCGACTCGCGGTCATCGACGAAGGCTTCGTACAGCTCGCCCAGCTCGCGGGCGAAGATGTCCATGGCCCAACCTTCGGTGACGATGTGGTGCAGGGTCAGGACGAAGAAGTGCTCGCGCTCCCCGGCCTTGACCAGGCAGGCACGCAGCAGCGGGCCGCGCTCCAGGTCGAACGGCTGGTGCGCCTGGTCGTCGGCCAGCTGCTGCAGGCTTTGCTGGCGCATATCGACGGGCAAGGCGCTGAAATCCTGCCAGTCCAGCTGCAGGCCGCTGTCTTCGGCCACGCACTGGTACGGCACGCCGTCGATGCTGGGGAAGGTGGTGCGCAGGGTTTCGTGGCGCACAATCAGCGCCTGCAGCGCGCGCTCGAAGGCATCCACATGCAGGGTGCCGCGCAGGCGTGCCATGCCGCCGACGTTATAAGCCGGGCTGCCCGGCTCCATCTGCCAGAGGAACCACATGCGCTGCTGCGAATACGACAGCGGCACCGCCTGGCGGCGATCGACGCGGGCGATCTCGCCTTGCAGGTTGCGCTCACCGGCTGCGCGAATACGCGCAATCTCGGCACAGAACGCACCCAGCTCGCTGGCTTCGAACAAGGCCTTGAGCGGCAGTTCGACATCGCAGGCCTGGCGGCTGCGCGAGACGATCTGGGTCGCCAGCAGCGAGTGGCCGCCCAGGGCAAAAAAGTCGTCCTGCAAGCCCACGCGCGGCAGGTTCAGCACTTCGCGCCAGATGGCGGCAACCTGTTGCTGCAGCTCGGTTTGCGGTTCGACGTGCTCACGCTGCTGCCACACCGGGGCCGGCAGCGCCTTGCGATCGACCTTGCCACTGGGGCCCAGGGGCATCTGTGCCAGCGGGATCAGTTGTGCCGGCACCATGTAGACCGGCAGTTGTTCAGCCAGCACGGCCAGCACCTCGGCAGGCTGAGCGCTGCCGCTGTAGTAACCGACCAGTTGCGCACCGACAGCATCCTTGTGGATCACGACCAGCGCCTGCTCGACACCCGCCTGTGCGAGCAGGCAGGCCTGGACTTCCTCGGGCTCGACGCGGAAGCCACGCACCTTTACCTGCTGGTCGATGCGGCCAAGGTACTCCAGCGCCTCGAGCTGGGCCTGCCAGCGGGCACGGTCGCCACTGCGGTACAGGCGTTCGCCGTTGCCGTCGGCGTGGGGTACGAAGCGCTCGGCGGTAAGGCCCGGGCGGCCGAGGTAGCCACGGGCCAGGCCCGCCCCGCCCAGGTACAGCTCGCCCGCAACGCCCGGGGCGGCCAGTTCCAGTTCATCGTCCAGCACGCGGCACAGCACATTGCCCAGCGGGCGGCCGATTGGCGAACGCTCGCCATCTGCAACCTGGCAGTGCCAGTGAGTGACGTTGATGGCGGTTTCGGTCGGGCCATAGCGGTTGTGCAACTGCACCTGGGGCAGCACTTGCAACACCCGGTCCCGCAGTGCGGCAGGCAGCGCCTCGCCACCGGAGAACAGCCGGCGCAGGCTGCTGCAGGCGGCAGCCTGAGGCTCCTGGACGAACACTTGCAACAGTGGCGGCACAAAGTGCAGCGTGGTCACGCCATGGGCCTGTACCAGCGCGGCGATGCGCTGCGGGTCGCGGTGCTCGCCGGGGCCGGCAAGCACCAGCTTGCAACCGGTGACCAACGGCCAGAAGCACTCCCACACCGAAACGTCGAAGCTGATTGGCGCCTTCTGCATCAGCACGTCGCTGTCGTTCAGCGCATAGGTGGCTTGCATCCATTGCAGGCGCTCGGCCAACGCCGCGTGGGTGCTGCCCACGCCTTTGGGCTGGCCGGTGGAGCCGGAGGTGTAAATCACGTAGGCCAGGTTGTCGCCGTGCAGGCGCAGGCCGGGGGCATGGCTGGGCCAGCTGTCCAGGTGCAACTGGTCGAGGGCGATGGCGCTCACCCCTTCGACCTGCGGCAGCTTGCCCAGCAGGTTGCTGTGGCTAAGCAGCAGGCCGGCATTGCAGTCGGCGAGCATATACGCCAGGCGCTCCGCCGGGTAATCCACGTCCAGCGGCACGTAGGCACCGCCTGCCTTCAGAATCGCCAGCAGGCCGACCAGCAGTTGTGACGAACGCTCGATGGCGATGGCCACGCAGGTGTCGGGACCGACGCCTTTGTCGCGCAGGTAGTGGGCCAGGCGGTTGGCCTGCTGGTGCAGCTCGGCGTAATCCAGGCTGCCACCTTCCCAGGCCAGGGCAGTGCGTTGCGGGGTCGCGCGTGCCTGCTCGTTGAGCTGTTCTACCAACAGGCGCTGCGGCGCAGCGGTGGGTGCCTGGCCCCAGCCCAGCAACTGCGCGCGGCTTGGCGCGTCAAGCAACTGCACTTCGCCCAGCGCCCGTTGCGGCGCGGCACACACCTGCTCCAGCAGGGCCAGCAGATGCTGTGCCAGGCGCTTGACGGTGCTGGCCTCGAACAGCTCGGCGGCATAGTCGAAGGCCAGGCTCAGGCGGCCCTGGTGGTCTTCTTCACTGTGCAGCTGCAAGTCGAACTTGGCCTCGCGGCTGTGCCATGGCAGCTCTTCGGCCAGCAGACCCGGCAGCCGGCGCAGGGCCGACAGGTCGCGTTGCTGATGGTTGAACATGACCTGGAACAGGCCCTGCTCACGGGCTTCGGGCAGGGCTTCGACCAGCTGTTCGAAGGGCAGGTCCTGATTGGCCTGTGCCTCCAGCGTGGCCTGGCGCACCTGCGTCAGCAGCTGGGTGAACGGCAGGCGACCATCCAGTTGTGCGCGCAGCACCTGGGTATTGATGAAGAAGCCGAGCATATCCTGGGTTTCCAGGCGTGGGCGGTTGGCATTGGGTACGCCGACGCGAATGTCGGCCTGGCCGCTGTAGCGGTGCAACAGCGCCTGCCAGCCTGCCAGCAGGACCATGAACAGGCTGGCCTGCTGCTCACGGGCCAGGCCCTTGAGCGCGTCGGCAAGCTGGGCCGGGACCTTGAGGCTGAGCCGGGCGGCGCTGTGCTCGCGCTGGTTGGCGCGCGGGTGGTCGGTGCACAGGTCGAGCACCGGCAGCTCATCGCCCAGTTTGCCTTTCCAGTACTGCAATTGTCGCTTGGCTTCGCCTGCGGCCAGCCACTGGCGCTGCCAGGTGCCGTAGTCGGCGTAACCCAGGGTCTGCGGCGCCAGTGTGGCCTCCAGGCCTTGGCAACGCGCGGCGTACAGCTTGGCAAACTCGTCGAGCAGAATATTCAGCGACCAACCGTCGGCCACGATGTGGTGCAGGGTCACCCACAGCTGGTGATCTTCATCGTCCAGGCGTACCAGGGTGACGCGCAGCAGCGGGCCCTGGGTCAGGTCGAACGGCAACCGGGCCTCGGCTTCGCGCCGGGCCGCAACCGCTTCGCCACCCAGGCCTTGCAGGTCCAGGCGCTGCACGTCGAGGGGCTGATGCGCCAGGATGCGCTGCAGCGCCTGGCCGTTGTCTTCGCTGAACACGGTGCGCAGGGATTCGTGGCGCGCTACCAATGCCTGGAAGGCGGCTTCCAGTGCGCTTTGGTCAAGCTCCCCACGCAAACGCAGGCCGGCCGGAATGTTGTAGGCCGCCGATTGCGGCTGTAACTGCCAGAGTAACCACAGGCGGTTTTGCGCCAGCGACTGGGGCAACGCCTGAGCGCGCTCCAAGGTAGCGATTGCCGCGTTCTGGGCACCGCCTTCGGCGAGCAGGGTGGCCACGGCGTTGCTGTAATCGGCCAGTACCGGCGCTTCGAACAAGGTGCGCAGGCTCAGGTTGATGCCCAGCTCATCGGCCAGGCGTGCGGTGGCCTGGGTGGCGGCGATGGAGTTGCCGCCCAGCAACAGGAAGTGGTCGTCTGCCGTCACCGACCCTACCTTGAGGATGTCGCGCCAGACGCCGGCGATGCGTGCCTGCAGTTCATCACCCGCCGCCGCGCCCGCACGCGCTTCGCTCACCTCGGGGAAGCGCGCGTAGCAGTCCAGGCTGCCATCGTCCATGCGCAGGCGGCAGGCCGAGCGCTGCAGCTTGCCGCTGGAGGTTTTCGGCAGTGCGCCGGGGTTCAGCAGCAGGACCACGGCCGGGGCTTGGCGGCACGCATCGGCGATGACCTGGCGCAGCGTCCTGATCAGTTCCTGGGGCTTGATTGCCTTTTGCACGTTGCGGCTGATTTCCACTGCAACGCCGATGCCCTCCTCGCCCTGGTGCTCGACCGCGAACACCGCCACCCGGCCTTTGCGCAGCACCTCGACTTCGCGCTCCAGGGTTTTTTCCAGGTCCTGCGGGTACAGGTTCTGCCCGCGCACGATCAACATGTCTTTCAGGCGCCCGGTGACGAACACTTCGCCGCCCCGCATGAAGCCAAGGTCGCCGGTACGCAGCCAGGTCTGGCCGTCCATTTCGACAAAAGTGCGGGCACTGGCTTCGGGGTTGCGCCAGTAACCCAGGGCGATGCTCGGGCCACCGGCCCAGATTTCGCCGACCTGATTGTCGCCCAGCACCTGCAGACGCTGCGGTTCGACGACGCGTACCGCGTGCCCTGGCTGGGGGTAGCCGCAGCTCATCAGCACACTGCCCTTGCCGGGCTCGGCGCGGTTGGCGGCGAAGGCTTGGGCGTCCAGTTCCAGTGCGGCGATGCCCTGGCCACGGCGGCTGCCGCTAACGAACAGGGTCGCCTCGGCCAGGCCGTAGCTGGCGAAGAAGTTCTGCCGGTCGAAGCCGCAGGCCTGGAACTTGTCGGCGAAGGTCGCCAGGCTGTCCTGGCGGATCGGCTCGGAGCCGGAGTAGGCGACACGCCAGCGGCTCAGGTCGAGGCCGGCCAGGGACGCTTCGCTGACCCGCTCGCTGCACAGGCGATAGGCGAAGTCGGGGCCACCGCTGATGGTGCCGCCGTACTCGCTGATGGCCTGCAACCAGCGCAGCGGGCGGGCCAGGAAGTAACCCGGCGACATCAGCACGCAAGGCACGCCGCTGAAGATCGGCTGCAGCAGCCCGCCGATCAGGCCCATGTCGTGGTACAGCGGCAGCCAACTGACGATCACGTCGTCGGGGTTGAGGTCGATGCCGAAGCCACAGCGGATCAGTTGCTCGTTGGCCACCAGGTTGCCGTGGCTGACCTGCACGCCCTTGGGCAGTGCGGTGGAGCCCGAGGTGTACTGCAGGAAGGCGATGTCATCGCCCTTCAGCGCCGGCTCGCGCCAGCTGGCGGCCAGTGCCGGGTCCAGGCCATCCACCGCCAGCAGTTCGGGGCCATCGGCTGCCGCCAGGGCATGCAGCCCTTGCAGGCTGTGGTGCAGCGCCGCCACGGTCAGCAGCAGGCGCGGTTCGGCGTCGGCGATGATCGACAGCAAGCGGTCCTGGTGGTGCTGGCGTGCGGATTCCGGCGGGTAGGCCGGCACCGCGATCACGCCCGCGTACAGGCAACCGAAGAACGCCGCCACGTAGTCCGGCCCGCTGGGGAACAACAGCACTGCACGGTCGCCGAAGCTGGCACGGGCCTGCAACGCAGCGGCGATGGTGCGCGCGCGCTGGTCGAGGTCCCGGTAGCTGAGCATGGCCTGCTCGCCGGGAGCATCGGCCAGAAAGCGCAAGGCGATCTTGTCCGGGGTCTGCGCGGCGCGTTGCGCCAGGGCCTGGACCAGCGAGAGCGGGAGTTCGAAGGCGTCCGTCATGGGGTGTTCCTGCCAGTGTCTGGTGGGGTCGGCCGGCTGCTCCGCGACGTGGGGCGGGCAGGGTCGGCGGCCGGGGATGTACACAGGGGAACGGATGGGCGGGGGGAGAAATTAGCGGGGGGTTGGGGTTTTGGGGGTTGTGGGGGCATGCCTTAAGAGGGCTGCCCTTAGAACCGAAAGATACAGATACTAATTACGTTTCGTATTTGACAATCATTATCATTCTGAATAGTTTGTCGCACGTCGTAGGAAGCTTCCCAAAAACGGGTGCGTCCTTTCCCCTCTGTGACAAGGTGATTTCCATGGCGGAACAACTATCCACAAGTAAGTGCGATTCACCATTACTCCAGGCCTTCGTCGACAACCGCAGCATCCTGGTCAAGATCGCTGCACGCATTACCGGCTGCCGCTCACGCGCCGAAGATGTGGTGCAGGATGCGTTCTTCAGGCTCAGCGCCGCCCCGCAGATCACCTCGTCGTTCAAGGCGCAGCTCAGCTACCTGTTCCAGATCGTGCGCAACCTGGCGATCGACCACTACCGCAAGCAGGCGATGGAGCTGAAGTACTCCGGCACCGAGGAGGAAGGCCTGAACGTGGTCATCCAGAACGCATCGCCCGAAGCCACGCACATCAACCTTGCCGCACTGGACGACATTGCCGAAGCCTTGAACGAGCTACCGCAGCGCACCCGCTATGCCTTCGAGATGTACCGCCTGCATGGCGTGCCGCAGAAGGACATCGCCAAGGAGTTGGGCGTGTCGCCGACGCTGGTCAACTTCATGATTCGCGATGCCCTGGTGCATTGCCGCAAGACGGCCAACCGGCAGGCTTGAGTCTTCAGGTTCGCGTCCATGGGGCTGCTACGCAGCCCATCGCCGGCAAGCCAGCTCCCACATCGACCGCATCAACTTCAAGCCATGCGCCATCCCTGCGGGAGCTGGCTTGCCTGCGATGGGCCGCAAAGCGGCCCCATGGCCCTCAAGCCAGTTTGCAGCGGTCGAAAAACCGCTCCCGCCCGAGAATCATCAGCGCCGCCCGCTTGTGCGGGAAGTCGAATTCCTTGTCGCAATGGAAACACTGATCCTGCATGTAGCCGATCATCTTGCCGTTGTCGGCGCGCGGCTCGGCCACCACCCGCTGGGTACGCGGGTCATCCAGGAACAGGTAGTGCACCAGCGCCGAGAGCCAGCTGGCCACCTTGTGCGGACCGCGATGGCTCTCCTCCCCAACCAGCATGTGAATGCCACGGTCGTAGTCGTCGGCCGGATAGAACGGCGCGATGCGGTCTTCCTTGGCCCAATACGCCTCGAAATAGGCGAACGGCTCATCATCGAAGCAGCCGATCAGCGTCAGCGTATGCGGGTCCACTTCAAGCTTGCTCAGGTACTCATGGTGCTGGGCAAGCGAGCCACCCTCCTGCCAGAACGCTTCTACCCGCGGGTTGTTCTGCCAGCGGTTGAAACGCTCCAGATCGTGCTCGATCTCCAGGGTGCGCAGCGACACCCAGCTCCCCAGCCGTGCATCGAAACGCCGGTACACTTCGCCACGCGGTTTGGGCGCGCGGCGCGGGTGGCGCTTGCCGTTGCCGAGCTGCATCTGCTGCGGGTACACCGCGGCCGCCGCCTCGCCCAGCCAAGGCTGCGGCAACTGCCAGAACAGCGACCGCTCGCACAGGTACTCACCCGGCCGTTCAGCGATCAGCAGCAGGCCACTGGCCAACGCTTGCGGCAGCGCCTCGGGCAGGTGCCAGGCCAGGCGCTGGCAGGCTGTGTCGCGGGACAACAGCCAGTAGCAGGCAGCCCACAAGGCTTGATAGGGGCGCTCGGGGCACAGGCGCTCAAGGTGAACATGCAGGGTGGCACCCGCCTCCAGCCGCAACTGGATCAGCGGGCGGCCTTCAAGCGACAAGCTCAACACGCTATCGCCCTCCTCGGCACTGAGGCTGCGCCAGCGAGGCGGTGATTGGGGCTGCGAAGCGGCATCGAAGGGCATGGGCTCGACTCACTAAAATGAAGAAAAGGCTCACTGCTGGGAACGAGGCCGGCGCGCCGGAATTTACTCCTTGGGTGCCGTGACCGTGATGCGATAGGGCGCGAAGATGCGCGCCAGCTCACCGCTGTCGCGCAGGCCCCGCAGCAGCTCGGCGAACGACTGCTCGCCAATCGGCGCGCCCGGGCGCAGCAAGGCGTAGTGGTGATAGACCTGGTCGATACGCTGCGACGGCACCAGCTGCGCCTGGCTGGCCGGGTTGCGCGCCAGAAAGTCGCTGAGGTAGGAACGGGTGACCAGCGCGATATCCGCACGGCCTGCCTGCACCATCAGCAGGTTGCTGTCGTGTGAGTAGGTCAGGGTCGCGCTGTAGGTTTTGCGCAGGTAGTCCGGGTCGGACTTGAAGCCGGCGAACGCATAGTGATAGCCGTTGAAAAGGGCCAGGCGCTTGCCGCGCAGCTCGTCGAAGTAACGCGGGTCACGGCCGTTGGCCTGGCGGGCAACGAATACTTCGGCGTCTTCCAGGCCCATGTCCACGGTCTGGTGGGCAATCGTTTGCCAGCCCCATTGCGGGTTTTCGAAGATAGCCATGTCGGTGCGGCCTTGCTGGAAGTCACCAAAGCGCCGCTGGATGGACGTCGGCACCAGTACAAAATGGTAGTGCTGCTGAGCGCGGTTCAGCGCGTCGATCAGTTGCGGCAGCAGGCCGGTGTCGGCCCCCTGTTCCGGGCGCACCGTGTAAGGCGGGAAATGCGCCGCGCCGATCTTGACCTCGACCGCTGCACCAGCCCATGCCGGCCCCGCCAGCCAGAACATGGCCAGCAGCATCAGGGTGGACAAGGCCTTGAGGCCGGGCGCTGGAGTCAAGACGGACACTCGTAACGGATCATGCCTGGGTCCGCCTAAGCTAGGCGTTTTCCGGGGAGGGCACAACTGCTGATGCCTGATCTTTGCCACTCTTCATGCCGCTCTTTATGCCAAGGCAGACGGCAAAATGCCATAGGGTGCCGGATGCCCCGAGTTTGGCTACGCTCTAGCAGGATCTGCAAGGGAGCCTGCTATGGGCCAGTGGTTGGTGATTGACCTGGAAGCCACCACCGACGAGGGTGGGTGGCCGGTCACAGAGATGGAAATCATTGAAATCGGCGCAAGCCTTGTGACCCGCGAAGGCCGCGAAGTCGACCACTTCCAGCGCTTCGTGCGGCCGCGGCGGCGGCCGCAGCTGACCCCGTTCTGCCGCGAGCTGACCCACATCAGCCAGGCCGACGTGGACAGCGCCGTGCCGTTTCGCGAGGTGTGGGCGAGCTTCGAGCGCTGGCTCGGGCATTATCGCGGGCAGCTTCAGGGCTGGGTCAGTTGGGGCGACTACGACCGCCAGCAGTTGCATCAGGAATGGCAGCAGCAGGGGCTCGACAGCCTGCTGCGCAGCCTGCCCCATATCAACCTCAAGCAACGCTTTGCCAAGGCCCGCCACCTGCAGCGCCCCACCGGGCTCAATGGTGCCCTGCAACTGGCCGGCATGCACTTTTGCGGGCAGCAGCACCGGGCCCTGGAAGATGCGCGCAACACGGCGCGGTTACTGCCTTCGACCCTGCCTCCAAATGGCACCTGAAAGCGGATGACGGGGCGGATGGGCTTGGGCATACTGGCCAGCCCTTTTTTCATCTCCCTCTATTCAGGAGTCGCCCATGTTCCAGGTCAACGAGTACTTCAACGGCACCGTCAAGTCGATCGCATTCGCGGGCGAAGAAGGCCCGGCCACCGTGGGCGTCATGGCCCCGGGCGAGTACGAATTCGGTACCGCCAAGCGCGAGATCATGCACGTGGTATCGGGTGCGCTGACCGTGAAGCTGCCGGGTAGCGACAACTGGGAAACCTTCAAGGCTGGCGACAAGTTCAACGTGGCTGCCGACAGCAAGTTCCAGCTGAAAGTGGCAGTGGATACCGCTTACCTGTGCGAGTACCGCGACTAAGCATTGCTATCGGCACGCTCGTTGTAGGAGCGGCCTTGTGTCGCGAAAGGGCCGCAACGCGGCCCCAGCAACTCGGGTTGCGAAGCTTGGATCCTGGGGCTGCTTCGCAGCCCTTTCGCGACACAAGGCCGCTCCTGCAAATCATCTGCCAACCAGGAAATCTGCTACTTTTTCGGCGGCCGCCTGCATATGCTGCTCATGACTGAACCCCGACGCCTTCAACGGCTTCAGGTCATGGTCCCCCGCCACTAGCCAGCACACCTCGATCGCCGGCGACAACACATACCCCGCCACCGCCTCGCGATTGCCCAGCGCATCCCGCTCGCCCTGCACGATCAACGTCGGCGTCTTCAGATCGGCCAGGTGCTCGACCCGTGGCTTCTCCGGTTTGCCCACCGCATAGAACGGGTAGCCCAGGCACACCAGCGCATCCGCACCCAATTCGTCAGCCACCAGGCTGGCCATGCGCCCGCCCATGGACTTGCCGCCCACGGCAAGCTTGCCCGCGACCAAAGGTCGCACCTGCCGGTACACCTCGCGCCAGCATTCCAGCAAAACCTTTTGCGGATTCGGCGGCCGCTTGCCGCCGCCAACCCTGCGCTCGGCCATGTACGGAAACTCGAAGCGCACTACCGCTACCCCAAGTGCCGCAAGCCTTTGCGCCATTTCTTCCATGAACCCGCTGTCCATCGGCGCACCGGCGCCGTGGGCCAGGATCAGGCAGCCCTTGTAGCCGTCTTTGCCCTGCACCTGGGCAGGATCGCAGCGCAAGCCTGGGACATTTGCGACCTTCGCCCATTGATCCCCGTCAATACCGGCACTTTGCCCATTAATCATGCTTGCCTCGCTGTAAAGCCTGCCAAATAACCGTGGATGGGAACCCATACATGAACACAACCAGCAGTACCGCCTATAACTACAAGGTGGTCCGCCAATTCGCCATCATGACGGTGGTGTGGGGAATCGTCGGGATGGGGCTCGGCGTCTTCATCGCCGCCCAGCTCGCCTGGCCTTCCCTCAACTTCGACCTCCCCTGGACCAGCTTCGGCCGCCTGCGGCCCCTGCATACCAATGCGGTGATCTTCGCCTTCGGCGGCTGCGCACTGTTCGCCACCTCCTATTATTCGGTGCAACGCACCTGCCAGACCACCCTGTTTTCGCCCAGGTTGGCGGCGTTCACCTTCTGGGGCTGGCAACTGGTGATCGTGCTGGCGGCCATCAGCCTGCCACTGGGCTACACCAGCTCCAAGGAGTACGCCGAGCTGGAATGGCCGATCGACATCCTGATCACCATTGTCTGGGTCTGCTATGCCATCGTGTTCTTCGGCACGCTGATGAAGCGCAACACCAAGCACATCTACGTGGGTAACTGGTTCTTCGGCGCCTTTATCCTGACTGTGGCGTTGCTGCATCTGGTCAACAACCTGGAACTGCCGGTCAGCCTGACCAAGTCGTATTCGGTGTATGCCGGCGCCACCGACGCCATGGTGCAATGGTGGTACGGCCACAACGCCGTGGGCTTCTTCCTGACCGCGGGCTTCCTGGGGATGATGTACTACTACGTGCCCAAGCAGGCCGAACGCCCGGTGTATTCCTATCGCTTGTCGATCGTGCACTTCTGGGCGCTGATCACCCTGTACATCTGGGCCGGCCCGCACCACCTGCACTACACCGCCCTGCCCGACTGGGCGCAGTCGCTGGGCATGGTGATGTCGCTGATCCTGCTGGCACCCAGCTGGGGCGGCATGATCAACGGCATGATGACCTTGTCGGGTGCCTGGCACAAACTGCGCAGCGACCCGATCTTGCGCTTCCTGGTGGTGTCGCTGGCGTTCTACGGCATGTCCACCTTCGAAGGGCCGATGATGGCCATCAAGACGGTCAACGCCCTGTCTCACTACACCGACTGGACCATCGGCCACGTGCACGCCGGCGCGCTCGGCTGGGTGGCGATGATCTCGATCGGCGCGCTGTACCACACCATCCCGAAAGTGTTCGGCAAAGAACGCATGCACAGCCTCGGCCTGATCAACGCGCACTTCTGGCTGGCTACCATCGGCACTGTGCTGTACATCGCCTCGATGTGGGTCAACGGCATCGCCCAGGGCCTGATGTGGCGTGCGGTCAACAGTGACGGCACGCTCACCTACTCGTTCGTGGAAACCCTGGTGGCCAGCCACCCAGGCTTCGTGGTGCGCTTCGTCGGCGGCGCGATCTTCCTCAGCGGCATGTTCCTGATGGCCTGGAACACCTGGCGCACCGTCCGTTCGCCGGCGCTCGATATCGCCCCTGCGAACGCCCAGCTGGCTTGAGGAGACCTGCCTGATGAAACATGAAGTCATCGAGAAAAACGTCGGCCTGCTTGCCCTGCTGATGGTGTTCGCCGTCAGTATCGGCGGCCTGACCCAGATCGTCCCGCTGTTCTTCCAGGATGTGACCAACAAGCCGGTGGAGGGCATGAAGCCCTACACGGCGCTGCAACTGGAAGGCCGCGACATCTACATCCGCGAAGGCTGCGTGGGCTGCCACTCGCAGATGATCCGCCCGTTCCGCGCCGAAACCGAACGCTACGGCCACTACTCGGTGGCCGGCGAGAGCGTGTGGGACCACCCGTTCCTGTGGGGCTCCAAACGCACCGGGCCGGACCTGGCCAGGGTCGGTGGCCGCTACTCGGACGACTGGCACCGCGCGCACCTGTACAACCCGCGCAACGTGGTACCGGAGTCGAAGATGCCGTCGTACCCGTGGCTGGTGGCCGAGCAGGTCGACAACAGCCACACCGACACCAAGATGCGCACCCTGCGCACCCTCGGCGTGCCGTACACCGACGAAGACATTGCCGGGGCCCGCGAGGCGGTCAAGGGCAAGACCGAGATGGATGCCCTGGTCGCCTACCTGCAGGTGCTCGGCACCGCGATCAAGAACAAGAGGTGACTGCGATGGAAATGGACATCGGCATGATCCGCGGGCTGGGCACCCTGGTGGTGATGATCGCCTTCATCGGCCTCAGCCTGTGGGTATTCAACCGCCGCCGCGACCGTGATTTCGCCGAAGCGCGCCTGCTGCCCTTCGACGACGACCGCCTGCCCGCTGCCGGGCAGGAACCTGCCAAGCCTGCCGTTAGGAGTAATGGGCAATGACCACCTTCTGGAGTACGTACATCAGCGTACTGACCATCGGCAGCCTGATCGGCCTGACCTGGCTGTTGCTGTCGACCCGCAAGGGCCAGAGCAACAACACCACCGACCAGACCATGGGCCACAGCTTTGACGGCATCGAGGAATACGACAACCCGCTGCCCAAGTGGTGGTTCTGGCTGTTCGTCGGCACCCTGGTGTTCTCGGTCGGCTACCTGATCCTCTACCCGGGCCTGGGCAACTGGAAAGGTATCCTGCCGGGCTATGAAAACGGCTGGACCGGCGTCAACGAATGGCAAAAGGAAATGGACAAGGCGGATGCCAGGTTCGGCCCGATCTTCGCCAGGTACGCCGCCATGCCAGTCGAGGAAGTGGCCAAGGACCCGCAAGCGCTGAAGATGGGCGGGCGCCTGTTCGCATCGAACTGCTCGGTGTGCCATGGCTCGGACGCCAAGGGTGCCTATGGCTTCCCCAACCTCACCGACAAGGACTGGCGTTGGGGTGGCGAGCCGGAAACCATCAAGGCTTCGATCATGAACGGCCGCCACGGTGTGATGCCGGCCTGGGCGCAAGTGATCGGCGAGCAGGGCGTGGCGGATGTGGCTGCGTTCGTGCTGACCAACCTCGATGGCCGCAGCCTGCCGGAAGGGATCAAGGCCGACGCGGCCAAGGGCAAGGAGGTTTTCGCCGCCAACTGCGTGGCCTGCCACGGGCCTGAAGGGAAAGGTACAGCGGCCATGGGGGCGCCGGACCTGACTCATCCGCAGGCGTTCATCTATGGTTCGAGCTTTGCGCAGCTGCAGCAGACCATTCGCTATGGCCGCCAGGGGCAGATGCCGGCGCAGGCCGAGATCCAGGGTAATGACAAGGTGCATCTGTTGGCGGCTTATGTGTACAGCCTCTCGCAGGAGCCTGAAAACCTCACCGCCCAGTAACACCCGGGGGCTGCTTTGCAGCCCATCGCCGGCAAGCCAGCTCCCACAGGTACAGCGCAAGACTTCAGCGTTGTGAAATCCTGTGGGAGCTGGCTTGCCGGCGATAGGGTCGCAAAGCGGTCCCCGCTCTTGCCCGCCACATACCCTCCCTTGCACCCCCTCCGAACACAACTAAGCTTGTTGCCTCAGCGGGCGTCGCTCCAAAAGGGCCGACGCAGACGCGGCGCATGGCCTGTCGCCGCCCCGATAAAAGCCTGACCGATCGATCAGAAAAATATGAAAAACGGTACACATTACAAATATTTATTTGTGTACAATCGTTCAGACCCGATCGCTGCGGGACATCAGTGAACGGGCCCGGACACGGGTCGGCGTACCAAAGTTGCGTTGCGGTAACCGCGGTGGTTATCAATACTGGCGCCGATTTTTCGACCAACAAGAACATCAAAACCGTGGAACCTTAGAATGAGCACAGCAATCAGTCCGACTGCTTATAACTATAAGGTCGTCCGCCAGTTCGCCATCATGACGGTGGTCTGGGGGATCCTTGGCATGGGCCTCGGCGTCTTCATCGCCTCGCAGCTGGTGTGGCCGCAACTGAACCTGGACCTGCCCTGGACCAGCTTCGGCCGCCTGCGCCCGCTGCACACCAACCTGGTGATCTTCGCCTTCGGCGGCTGTGCGCTGTTCGGCACCAGCTACTACGTGGTGCAGCGCACCTGCCAGACCCGGCTGATCTCCGACAGCATGGCCGCCTTCACCTTCTGGGGCTGGCAGGCAGTGATCGTCGGCGCACTGATCACCCTGCCGATGGGCTACACCACCACCAAGGAATACGCCGAGCTCGAATGGCCGCTGGCAATCCTGCTGGCCATCGTCTGGGTCACCTACGGGCTGGTGTTCTTCGGCACCATCGTCAAGCGCAAGACCAAGCACATCTATGTCGGCAACTGGTTCTACGGTGCCTTCATCGTGGTCACCGCGATGCTGCACATCGTCAACCACATCTCGCTGCCGGTAAGCCTGTTCAAGTCATATTCGGCCTACGCCGGCGCCACCGACGCGATGATCCAGTGGTGGTACGGCCACAACGCGGTGGGCTTCTTCCTGACCACCGGTTTCCTGGGGATGATGTACTACTTCGTGCCCAAACAGGCCGAGCGGCCGATCTACTCGTATCGCCTGTCGATCGTGCACTTCTGGGCGCTGATCACTCTGTACATCTGGGCCGGCCCGCACCACCTGCACTACACCGCCCTGCCTGACTGGGCGCAGTCGCTGGGCATGGTGATGTCGATCATCCTGCTGGCGCCAAGCTGGGGCGGCATGATCAACGGCATGATGACGTTGTCCGGCGCCTGGCACAAACTGCGCACCGACCCGATCCTGCGCTTCCTGGTGGTGTCGCTGGCGTTCTACGGCATGTCCACCTTCGAAGGCCCGATGATGGCCATCAAGACCGTCAACTCGCTGTCGCACTACACCGACTGGACCATCGGCCACGTGCACGCCGGCGCCCTCGGCTGGGTGGCGATGATCTCCATCGGTGCCGTGTACCACATGATCCCGCGCCTGTATGGCCGCGAGCAGATGCACAGCGTCGGCCTGATCAACGCGCACTTCTGGCTGGCCACCATCGGTACCGTGCTGTACATCGCCTCGATGTGGGTCAACGGCATCACCCAAGGCCTGATGTGGCGCGCCATCAACGATGACGGCACCCTCACCTACTCCTTCGTCGAAGCCCTGCAGGCCAGCCACCCGGGCTATATCGTCCGCGCGCTGGGCGGTGCGTTCTTCGCCAGCGGCATGCTGCTGATGGCCTACAACGTGTTCCGTACCGTACGTGCCGCCAACCCGGTAGAGGCTGAGGAAGCCGCCAAGATTGTTGTCGTGGGAGCGCACTGATGAAGCATGAAGCCGTCGAGAAGAACATAGGCCTGCTGGCCTTCTTCATGGTCATCGCCGTGAGCGTCGGTGGCCTGACCCAGATCGTCCCGCTGTTTTTCCAGGATGTGACCAACAAGCCGGTGGAAGGCATGAAGCCGCGCACCGCGCTGGAGCTGGAAGGCCGCGACATCTACATCCGCGAGGGCTGCGTGGGCTGCCACTCGCAGATGATCCGCCCGTTCCGCGCCGAAACCGAACGCTACGGCCACTACTCGGTGGCTGGCGAGAGCGTGTGGGACCACCCGTTCCTGTGGGGCTCCAAGCGAACCGGGCCGGACCTGGCCCGGGTCGGTGGCCGCTACTCCGATGACTGGCACCGTGCGCACCTGTACAACCCGCGCAACGTGGTACCGGAATCGAAGATGCCGTCCTACCCCTGGCTGGTCGAGAACAAGCTCGACGGCAAGGACACCGCGAAGAAGATGGAAGTGCTGCGCACACTCGGCACCCCGTACACCGACGCCGACATCGCCGGCGCGCGTGACGCGGTCAAGGGCAAGACTGAAATGGACGCCATCGTTGCGTACCTGCAGGGTCTTGGCACCATCATCAAGAGCAAACGGTGACGCTGATGGATATCGGGATGATTCGCGGCCTGGGCACCGTGGTGGTGATGGTGGCCTTCGTGGGCCTGGCGCTGTGGGTGTTCAACCCGCGGCGTAAAAAGGACTTCGACGAAGCGACCCAGCTGCCCTTCGCAGATGACCCCGATGCCAGCCGCCACGTTGAGCACGAGCACGCAAAAGCTTCTGGGAGCAAAAAACAATGACAACCTTCTGGAGTCTGTACGTTACCGTCCTGACCCTGGGCACCATCTTCGCGCTGACCTGGCTGTTGCTGTCGACCCGCAAGGGCCAGCGCGAGGAGGTGACCGATGAAACCGTGGGGCACGCCTTCGACGGCATCGAGGAATACGACAACCCGCTGCCGAAATGGTGGTTCTGGCTGTTCGTCGGCACCATCATCTTCGCCCTCGGCTACCTGGTGCTATACCCGGGCCTGGGCAACTGGAAAGGCATCCTGCCGGGCTATTCGTACCTGGACAGCGAGAAGCAGACCGAGTTTTCCAACGGCCAGCCGGGCTGGACCGGCGTGCACGAGTGGGAAAAGGAAATGGCCAAGGCCGACGCACGCTTCGGGCCGATCTTCGCCAAGTTTGCCGCCATGCCCATCGAAGAGGTGGCCAAGGACCCGCAGGCGCTGAAAATGGGCGCGCGGCTGTTCGCCTCCAACTGCTCGGTCTGCCACGGTTCCGACGCCAAGGGTGCCTTCGGCTTCCCCAACCTGACCGACAACGACTGGCGCTGGGGCGGCGAGCCGGAAACCATCAAGACCACCATCATGGGCGGCCGCCACGGCGTGATGCCGGGCTGGGCCGAGGTGATCGGTGACCAGGGCGTGGCCGACGTGGCTGCGTTCGTGGTCAGCAAGCTCGATGGCCGTACCCTGCCAGAGGGCGCGAAGGCCGATGCCGAGAACGGGCAGAAGATCTTCGCAGCCAACTGCGTGGCCTGCCACGGGCCGGAGGGCAAGGGCACGCCGGCCATGGGCGCACCGAACCTGACCCACCCGCAGGCGTTCATCTATGGGTCGAGCTTTGCGCAACTGCAGCAGACCATTCGCTATGGCCGTCAGGGGCAGATGCCGGCCCAGGAGCAGATGCAGGGTAACGACAAGGTGCATTTGCTGGCGGCTTACGTGTACAGCCTCTCGCACAAGGACCAGGAACAGGCCAAGGCTGAGTAGGCAGGCCTGGCCCTTTCGCGGCTAAAGCCGCTCCCACAGGATAATGCAATCGCTGTGGGAGCGGCTTTAGCCGCGAAGAAGCCGGTACTGGCACAGCATTTCTTGCAGGCAAATGACCTGGATCAATTGACACCTGCCATAACACGTTTCACACCCCAAACCCAACGCGACTAAAGGTCGCAGCGAGGTCCCATACCGCCACCAGCGGCGTATCATGGACCGCAGAGCGCTAGCAGATTGCGCGAGACTGCGGCCGGCACGCACTGGCCGCGGCGTTTCTCCACTGCCGTGGGACTTGATGATGAGCAAGCAAATTCCGGTACATGATGTAACCCCGCCTGCCAACAAAGGGAAGGATTCCGTCGACCTCTACGCCTCCCGCGAGAAAATCTACACCCGCGCCTTCACCGGCGTATTCCGCCGCCTGCGCATGGTTGGCGGGGCGCTGCTGTTCCTGCTGTACTTCGGCACCGTCTGGCTGAGCTGGGGCGGGCACCAGGCCGTGTGGTGGAACCTGCCCGAACGCAAGTTCTACATCTTCGGCGCCACCATTTGGCCACAGGACTTCATCCTGCTCTCGGGCATCCTCATCGTCGCCGCCTTCGGCCTGTTCTTCGTCACTGTCTATGCCGGGCGCGTGTGGTGCGGCTACACCTGCCCGCAAAGCGTGTGGACGTGGATCTTCATGTGGTGCGAAAAGGTCACCGAAGGCGATCGCAACCAGCGCATGAAACTGGACAAGTCGCCCATGAGCGGCAACAAGTTCCTGCGCAAGTTCGCCAAGCACAGCCTGTGGCTGCTGATCGGCTTTGTCACCGGCATGACCTTCGTCGGCTACTTCTCGCCGATCCGTGAACTGGTCATCGAATTCTTCACCGGCCAGGCCGACGGCTGGGCCTACTTCTGGGTCGGTTTCTTCACCCTCGCCACCTACGGCAACGCCGGATGGCTGCGCGAACAGGTGTGCGTTTACATGTGCCCGTATGCACGCTTCCAGAGCGTGATGTTCGACAAGGACACGCTGATCGTTTCCTACGACCCGCGCCGTGGCGAAACCCGTGGCCCGCGCAAAAAAGACGCCGACTACAAAGCCCAGGGCCTGGGCGACTGCATCGACTGCACGATGTGCGTGCAAGTCTGCCCTACCGGCATCGACATCCGTGATGGCCTGCAGATCGAGTGCATCGGCTGCGCCGCCTGCATCGACGCCTGCGACAGCATCATGGACAAGATGAACTACCCCAAAGGCCTGATCAGCTATACCACCGAGCACAACCTGTCCGGGCAGAAGACCCACATGCTGCGCCCGCGCCTGATCGGCTATGCCGCCGTGCTGCTGGTGATGATGATCGGCCTGGCCACTGCCTTCGCCACCCGCTCGCTGGTCGGCTTCGACGTCAGCAAGGACCGCGTGCTGTACCGTGAGAATGCCCAGGGCCGAATCGAGAACGTGTACAGCCTGAAGGTGATGAACAAGGACCAGCGCGACCACGTCTACGTGCTGGAGGCCGCCGGCCTGCCGGACCTCAAGCTGGAAGGCCAGCGCGAGATCCGCGTCGCCGCCGGTGACATCGTCAGCCTGCCGGTGCAGCTGTCGGTAGCCCCTGAAAAACTGCCGTCGACCACCAACGAAATCACCTTCATCCTCAAGAGCGCCGACGACAGCGACGCCCAGGTTGAAGCCAAGAGCCGCTTCATCGGCCCACAGATCCGCTAACAGAGAGATATCGCACAATGCCTGCCGCCACCGCTACCAGCCCCTGGTACAAGCACCTCTGGCCCTGGATCATCATTGGCATCCTCACCACCTCGGTGTGCCTGAGCCTGACCATGGTCAGCATCGCCGTGAGCAACCCGGACAACCTGGTGAACGACAACTACTACGAGGCAGGCAGGGGCATCAACCGCTCGCTGGACCGTGAACTGCTGGCGCAGAACCTGAACCTGAAAGCCAGCGTACACCTGGACGAGCTGACCGGCGAAGTGGACCTGCGCCTGGCCGGCAACAGCGACCCGCAGAGCCTGGAACTGAACCTGATTTCGCCGACCCAGCCGCAGAAGGACCGCAAGGTACTGCTGAGCCGGGTCGAGGCCGGGCGTTACGTGGGGCAGCTGGAGGATGAGGTCGACGGGCGCCGCTTTGTGGAACTGCTGGGTAGCGAAGGTGGCCAGGTGTGGCGCTTGTTCGAGGAGGAAAAGGTCGAGCATGGCGTGACCTTGGAACTGGGTGACGAAGCCATCCAGGGCGCCGAGCACCATTAACCAAATCACCGCCGCCAATCCCTGTGGGAGCGGGTTTACCCGCGAATGCGTCAGACCTGAGCCCATCATTACCTGAGCTGACGCATTCGCGGGTGAACCCGCTCCCACTGGTACTGTGACCGGCCCGCGCTATGTGCAAGGCAATGATGTGATGACCCAACCCACCCCCTGCTACCACTGCGCCCTGCCCGTCCCGGCCGGCAACCGCTTCAGCGCCGTGGTCCTCGGCCAACCCAGGCAGTTCTGCTGCCCCGGCTGCCAGGCAGTTGCCGAGTCGATCGTTGCCGGCGGCCTGGAGCACTATTACCAGCACCGCAGCGACAACAGCGCCAACCCCGAAGCCCTGCCCAGGCAGTTGCAGGACGAACTGGCCCTGTACGACCGCAGCGACGTGCAACAAAGCTTCGTCCGCCACCAGGGCCAGCTGGCCGAAACCACCCTGCTGGTCGAAGGCATCAGCTGCGCCGCCTGCGGCTGGCTGATCGAAAAGCACCTGCGCAATCTGCCTGCCGTCGCCGAAGCCCGCCTCAACCTGTCCAACCACCGCCTGCTGCTGAGCTGGGACGACCAGCAGCTGCCGCTGTCACGCCTGCTCGCCGAGCTGCGCCAGATCGGCTACGCCGCCCACCCGTACCAGCCGGACCAGGCTGCCGAGCAGCTGGCCCGGGAAAACCGCAGCGCCCTGCGCCGGCTGGGCGTGGCCGGGCTGCTGTGGTTCCAGGCGATGATGGCGACCATGGCCACCTGGCCGGAATTCAACATCGACCTGTCGCCCGAATTGCACACCATCCTGCGTTGGGTGGCGCTGTTTCTCACCATCCCCATCGTGTTCTACAGCTGTGCGCCGTTCTTCAAGGGTGCAGCGCGCGACCTGCGCACCCGCCACCTGACCATGGACGTGTCGGTATCGTTGGCCATCGCCCTGGCGTTCGGTGCAGGTATCTGGACCGCAATCACCGGCAGCGGCGAGCTGTATTTCGACACCGTGGGCATGTTTGCGCTGTTCCTGCTGACCGGCCGCTACCTGGAACGCCGCGCCCGCGAACGCACTGCCGCGGCCACCGCGCAGCTGGTCAACCTGCTGCCGGCTTCCTGCCTGCGCCTGGACGCCATTGGCCGCAGCGAGCGCATCCTGCTCAGCGAGCTGCACTGCGGTGACACGGTGCAGGTGCTGCCGGGTGCAGTCATCCCCGCCGACGGGCGCATCGTCGAAGGCCGCTCCAGCGTCGACGAATCGCTGCTGACCGGGGAATACCTGCCGCAACCGCGCCGGGTTGGCGAACGGGTCACTGGCGGCACACTGAACGTCGAGAGCACCCTCAACGTGGAAGTCGAAGCCCTCGGCCATGATTCGCGGCTGTCGGCCATCGTTCGCCTGCTGGAGCGGGCCCAGACCGAAAAACCACGCCTGGCGGAAATCGCCGACCGGGCCTCGCAGTGGTTCCTGTTGTTCTCGCTGCTGGCGGCCGCGGCCATCGGCCTGTGGTGGTGGCACCACGACCCTTCACGGGCGTTCTGGATTGTCCTGGCCATGCTGGTAGCGACCTGCCCGTGCGCCCTGTCGCTGGCCACGCCAACGGCGCTGACGGCAGCCACCGGCACCCTGCACAAGCTCGGCCTGCTGATCACCCGCGGGCATGTGCTGGAAGGCTTGAGCCAGATCGATACCGTGATTTTCGACAAGACCGGTACGCTGACCGAAGGCCGCCTGACCCTGCGCAGCATTCGCCCGCTCGGCAACCTGGCTGCCGACCGCTGCCTGGCCCTGGCGGCAGCCCTGGAAAACCGCTCCGAGCACCCCATCGCCCGCGCCTTCGGCCGCACCGCCACACCGGCCGACGACGTGCAGACCATGCCCGGCCTGGGCCTGGAAGGGCTGGTCGAAGGCCAGCGCCTGCGCATTGGCCAGGCCACCTTCGTCTGCGCCCTGAGCGGCGCAGAAATCCCCGGCGTGCCAGAGCCTCGCGGCCAGTGGCTGCTACTGGGCGACCGCCAGGGGCCGCTGGCCTGGTTCGGCCTGGACGACCGCCTGCGCGACGATGCCCCGGCCCTGCTGGCCGCCTGCAAGGCCCGTGGCTGGCGCACGTTGCTGTTGTCGGGCGACAGCTCACCGATGGTCGCTGAAGTGGCCGCGCAACTGGGCATTGACGAAGCTATTGGCGGCCTGCGTCCGGACGACAAGCTGGACCGCCTGAAGGCACTGCAAGCGGCCGGGTGCAAGGTGCTGATGCTGGGCGACGGGGTCAACGACGTACCCGTGCTGGCCGCTGCCGACATCAGCATCGCCATGGGCAGCGCCACCGACCTGGCCAAGACCAGCGCCGATGCCGTGCTGCTGTCCAACCGCCTGCAGGCGCTGGTGCAGGCCTTCGAACTGGCCCGCCGCACCCGCCGCAACATCCTCGAGAATCTGCTCTGGGCGACCCTGTATAATGGCCTGATGCTGCCGTTTGCCGCGCTCGGCTGGATCACCCCGGTATGGGCCGCCATCGGCATGTCGATCAGCTCGCTGATCGTGGTGCTCAATGCCCTGCGCCTGACCCGCATGCCGGCATCGGGCTTGCCGACACCTGCAACCCACTTGCCCGCGAGGAAGTCGCCATGCCCGCCCTCTATGTCATGATCCCCGCGGCCCTGCTGCTGGTCGGCGTGGCCGTGTACATCTTCTTCTGGGCGGTGGACAGCGGCCAGTACGACGACCTCGAAGGCCCTGCCCACAGCATCCTGTTCGACGACCAGGACCCGCGCCACCAGGCGGCAGTGAACGCTGACGACGCCCCGGCTGACGCCGACAAGGAACCACCACCCCGTGCCTGACCTGCTTCCCCTGCTCGGCTCGGCTTTGATCCTCGGTCTGCTCGGCGGCGGCCACTGCCTGGGCATGTGCGGCGGCCTGATGGGCGCGCTGACCCTGGCCATCCCGCCCGAGCAACGCGGTCGGCGCCTGCGCCTGCTGCTGGCGTACAACCTTGGGCGTGTGCTGAGCTATGCCAGTGCCGGCCTGTTGCTGGGCCTGGCCGGCTGGGCCGTGGCCAGCAGCCCGGCGGCGCTGGCGCTGCGGGTGCTGGCAGCGCTGCTGCTGATTGCCATGGGGCTGTACCTGGCCGGCTGGTGGAGCGGGTTGACCCGTATCGAAGCACTGGGCCGTGGGCTGTGGCGGCATGTCCAGCCGGTGGCGTCGCGCTTGCTGCCGGTATCCAGCCTGCCCCGCGCGTTGCTGCTCGGGGCCTTGTGGGGGTGGTTGCCGTGCGGGCTGGTGTACAGCACCCTGCTGTGGGCGGCCAGCCAGGGCAATGCTGGCCATAGCGCAGCGCTGATGCTGGCGTTCGGGCTGGGAACCTGGCCGGTGTTGCTGGCCACGGGTCTGGCGGCGGAGCAGGTCAACAGGTTGTTGAAACGGCGCAGTGTGCGCGTTGCCGGCGGTGTGCTGGTGATCCTGTTCGGGGTATGGACCCTGCCCGGCCCGCACCAGCATTGGCTGATGGGGCATTGAAAGGGGCAGCACAAAGCTTGAGACTTACACGCCCCCCTGTGGGAGCTGGCTTGCCGGCGATTGGGCCGCACAGCGGCCCTCGATAGCACGCCGACTCCCCTTGATACAAATCAACACAGATTCCTACGCGCGACCATAGACTCCGGTGCACTGCTGCTCTTTCCAGGGACCGCCTTCATGCTCGACGACCTACGTTGGGATACCGACCTGATCCGCCGCTACGATCTGGCCGGGCCACGCTATACCTCCTATCCGACCGCCGTGCAGCTGCACAGCGAAGTGGGCTCGTTCGACCTGCTCCACGCCCTGCGCGAAAGCCGCAGGGCGGTGCGCCCTCTGTCGCTGTACGTGCACGTGCCGTTCTGCGCCAACATCTGCTACTACTGCGCCTGCAACAAGGTCATCACCAAAGACCGCGCCCGCGCTGCGCCCTACCTGCAGCGCCTGGAGCAGGAAATCCGCCTGATCGCCTGCCACCTGGCGCCTGGGCAACGGGTCGAGCAACTGCATTTCGGCGGCGGCACGCCGACCTTCCTCAGCCATGTGGAATTGCGCCAGCTGATGGCCACCCTGCGCCAGCATTTCCACTTGCTGGAGGACGATTCCGGGGACTACGGCATCGAGCTCGACCCCCGCGAGGCCGACTGGTCGACCATGGGCCTGCTGCGCGAGCTGGGCTTCAACCGCGTCAGCCTCGGCGTGCAGGACCTCGACCCGGCCGTGCAGCGCGCAGTCAACCGCCTGCAAAGCCTGGAGCAGACCCGCACCCTGATCGAGGCTGCGCGCACGCTGCAGTTCCGCTCGGTCAACCTCGACCTCATCTACGGGCTGCCCAAGCAAACCCCGGAAGGCTTTGCCCGTACCGTCGAAGAAGTGATCCGCCTGCAACCCGACCGGCTCTCGGTGTTCAACTACGCCCACCTGCCCGAGCGGTTCATGCCACAGCGGCGCATCGACAGCAACGACCTGCCCAGCGCGGCCGCCAAGCTGGAGATGCTGCACGCGACCATCGACCAGCTGACCGCAGCCGGCTACCGCTACATCGGCATGGACCACTTCGCCCTGCCCGACGACGAGCTGGCGATTGCCCAGGAAGAAGGCACCCTGCAGCGCAATTTCCAGGGCTACACCACCCATGGCCATTGCGACCTGATCGGGCTGGGCGTGTCGGCCATCAGCCAGATCGGCGACCTGTATTGCCAGAACAGCAGCGACCTCGCCACCTACCAGGAAAGCCTGTCCAACGCCCAGCTGGCCACCCAGCGTGGTCTGCTCTGCAGCCAGGACGACCGCGTACGCCGGGCGGTGATCCAGCAGCTGATCTGCCATTTCGAACTGGACTTCGAGCCCATCGAACAGGCTTTCACCCTCGACTTTCGCGGCTACTTCAACGACCTCTGGCCCCAGCTGCTGAACTTGCAGCGCGACGGCCTGATCAGCCTGGACGACAAGGGCATCCGCATCCTGCCAGCTGGCCGCCTGCTGGCGCGCTCGGTGTGCATGGTGTTCGACGCCTACCTGGCGATGCAGAACCGCCAACGCTTCTCACGGGTGATCTGAACACCGAGTCGTTCGACCGCATGGACAAGTTTCCTTGTCGGGCACACTATTGGGCACACAAGGACTCCCGGCAGGCCACTGCCGGGGTTTCGCCACGGCGCACCATCATCGCGCACGCTGGCCTACACCCTGTGTCGTGGGTTACCCTTACGACTTATGTGTGCTTTCCCACAAGGATCGATTCAAATGTCCGAGCCAGTCAAACTGCGCCCACACAACCAGGCCCATTGCAAGGATTGCAGCCTGGCCCCCCTGTGCCTGCCTCTTTCACTGAATCTGGAAGACATGGATGCACTGGATGAAATCGTCAAGCGCGGGCGACCGCTGAAAAAAGGCGAGTTCCTGTTCCGCCAGGGGGACAGTTTTGGCTCGGTTTACGCGGTACGTTCCGGCGCCCTGAAAACCTTCAGCCTGAGCGACAGCGGCGAGGAGCAGATCACCGGCTTCCACCTGCCCAGCGAGCTGGTCGGCCTGTCGGGCATGGATACCGAAGCCTATCCGGTATCGGCCCAGGCTCAGGAAACCACTTCGGTGTGCGAAATCCCCTTCGAGCGCCTCGACGAGCTGTCGGTGCAACTGCCGCAGCTACGCCGCCAGCTGATGCGGGTGATGAGCCGGGAGATTCGTGACGACCAGCAAATGATGCTGCTGCTGTCGAAAAAGACCGCTGACGAGCGCATCGCCACCTTCCTGGTCAACCTGTCCGCACGTTTCCGCGCACGCGGCTATTCGGCCAACCAGTTCCGCCTGAGCATGTCGCGCAACGAAATCGGCAATTACCTGGGCCTGGCGGTGGAAACCGTGTCGCGGGTGTTCACCCGCTTCCAGCAGAACGGCCTGCTGCGCGCCGAAGGCAAGGAAGTGCACATCCTCGACCCGATCCAGCTGTGTGCGCTGGCCGGTGGCGCAATCGAGGCCTGAGGCCTGCGTTTAGCGGGTATACTTGGCCATTCGTTTTCCCAGGATACCCGCAACAATGCACAGCGACGCTTTCGACCTCAAAGCCCTGATCCGCCCGGTAGTGGACTTCCCGAAACCAGGCGTGATCTTCCGCGACATCACCCCGCTGTTCCAGTCGCCGCGTGGGCTGCGCTATGTCGCCGACCAGTTCATCGAGCGCTATGTCGAGGCTGAGTTCAGCCACATCGGCGCCATGGACGCGCGGGGCTTCCTGATCGGCTCGATCATCGCGCACCAGTTGAACAAGCCGCTGATCCTGTTCCGCAAGCAAGGCAAGCTGCCGGCTGACGTGCTTAGCGAGGGTTACCAGACCGAATACGGCGAAGCCTTCCTGGAAGTGCATGCCGACAGCCTGTGCGAAGGGGATTCGGTGCTGATCTTCGACGACCTGATTGCTACGGGCGGTACCCTGCTGGCAGCAGCGAACCTGGTGCGTAGGACCGGGGCGCAGGTGTTTGAGGCGGCGGCGATCATCGACCTGCCAGAGCTGGAGGGGTCGCGCCGGCTGCAGGCGGCCGGGGTGCCTACCTTCTGCCTTACCGAATTTTCTCTCAGCGAATACTGATTATTCGGGGGCGCAACGCGCCCCCGGCAATTCCGAATCAGAGCGAAATCGGCCGCCGCCCTGCAAAGGCGTGGGCCAAGGTCCCACCATCCACCAGCTCCAGCTCGCCGCCCAGCGGCACGCCATGGGCAATGCGCGACGCCACCAGGCCCTTCTCGTTCAGCAACTGCGCAATGTAATGCGCCGTCGCCTCACCCTCCACCGTCGGGTTGGTCGCCAGGATCACCTCAGTGAAGGTGCCCTGCTCCTCGATCCGCGCCATCAGCTGCGGAATACCGATCGCCTCCGGCCCCAGGCCGTCCAGCGGCGACAAGTGGCCCTTGAGCACGAAGTAACGGCCCCGGTAGCCGGTCTGCTCCACCGCATACACATCCACCGGGCCCTCGACCACGCACAGCTGGGTGTCGTCACGACGCGTATCGGCGCATTGCGGGCACAGCTCCTGCTCGGTCAAGGTACGGCACTGGCGGCAGTGGCCCACCCCTTCCATGGCCTGGGTCAGCGCCTGGGCCAGGCGCAGGCCGCCGCTGCGGTCACGCTCGAGCAGTTGCAGGGCCATGCGCTGGGCGGTTTTCTGGCCGACACCCGGCAGAATGCGCAGGCCGTCGATCAATTGGCGGATGAGGGGGCTGAAGCTCATGGGAATGGCCTGACAAATCAATAAGAGGCGGTTTATACCCAGCGTGGGCAGTGGCGTCAAATCAGCCTCCAGCCCCACACCGTCCTTGTAGGAGCGGCCTTGTGTCGCGATGGGGCGCGCAGCGGCCCCAGGAGCTTTGCTTCGCAGCATGAATTGCCGCGGCTGATGCGCAGCCCTATCCGACCGGTCCGGCGCCCCGGCAAGGCCGCTCCTACAAAAGAGCAGACCGCATCTGGCCTGAAATTTCTGCACAAAAAAACCGCCGCTGTTGTCAGCGGCGGTTTCGGTATCGCAATGCCCTTAGAACGGCATCTTGAAGCCCGGAGGCAGTTGCATGCCGGCGGTCATGCCGCCCATCTTGTCCTGGCTGCTCTGCTCGATCTTGCGCACGGCATCGTTAAGCGCGGCGGCGATCAGGTCTTCCAGCACTTCCTTGTCGTCTTCGTCAGTCGACATCAGGCTCTGGTCGATGCTGACGCGCTTCACGTCGTGACGACCGGTCATCACCACGCTCACCAGGCCGCCACCGGACTGACCGGTGACTTCGGCGTTGGCCAGTTCTTCCTGCATCTTGGCCATTTTTTCCTGCATCTGCTGGGCCTGCTTCATCAGGCCGGCCATGCCACCTTTCATCATGGGGGTATACCTCGATTGGGTCATGTGATGCGGCCCGGCACCGGGCCGGCCGCATGGTTATCCGTTACTGGCCCTGATTGGCCAGGGCCTCTACAGGCTCAATAGTATCCTGCCGCACCTTGGCACCGAACAACTTGATCATTTGCTGGATCAACGGATCCTGCTCGATCGAGGTGACCGCGTCCTGCTGGCGCTCGGCACGCTTGCGCGCCCCTGCCTGGGCCGGGGTTTCCTGCTCGGGCAGGATCAGCTCGATACGCAGGTTCAGGGTACGCCCCAGGTGCTGGTTGAGCGCATCGTTCAGGCGCCGCTGCTGGGTGGCGTTGAACAGCGCGCCTTGGCCAGGGTCCAGGTGCAGCAGCCAGTCATCGCCATCGGCGGCGATCAGGGTACAGTTTGCCGCGATGTTGCCTGTCATCCCGGACACAGGCAACTGCGGGAATAATTCCAGCCATTGCAGGGCCAGGCCGGTGGCCGGCTTGGCCGCTGGCAGCGGTTGCGCGACAGGTTTGGGCGCCTCTTCCTGGATGTGTTCGGCCAGTTCGTCCAGGTAGCTGAAGCCGACCGGGTCGCTTTCACCGCCGTAATAGTCGTCGTCCAGCGGCGGCTCATCGTCGCGATCCATGCCCACGGCGGCGTAGGCGGACGGATCGAAAGGCGGCGCGTCGGCTTCAGGCTGAGGTGCCGGCCGGGTTGCCGGCGGCGCAGGCTGAGGCGCTGCCTGCGGGGCAGCCAAGGGCTCTGGCACAGGCTCGACCGGCGCAGGCTCGGAGGCTGCGACCGGCTCCTCCCAAGGCAGGTCAACCACCTCGGCAACCGGCTCGGGCACTGAAATGGCCTCGATCTCGGCTTTCAGCGCGGTGTCTGGTTCCTGTTCCGGTTCATGGTCAGCTGTGGCAGGCGGCGGCACTACCAGCGGCGCAGTGGCAGGGGCAGGTTCTGGCGACACAGCCTCGGCAGGGGGCGGCGCCACGGCAACCGCTGGCGCTGCCACCGGGGTTGCAGGATCAGCTGTGGCCTGGCTGATCCCCACTGGCTTTAGCACCGGCTTCGGCGCATCGTCGGTGTCGGCCGGGCGGAACGCCAGCATGCGCAGCAACACCATTTCGAAGCCGCCACGCGGGTCCGGCGCCAAGGGCAGGTCACGGCGACCGATCAGGCCCATCTGGTAGTAGAACTGCACGTCCTCGGCGGGCAGCGCCGACGCCAGCGCCAGCACCCGGTCACGGTCGCCCTGGCCGTTGTCCACGGCCTCTGGCAGCGCCTGGGCAATGGCTACGCGGTGCAGCACATTGAGCATTTCGGCCAGCACGCCAGCCCAGTCCGGCCCCTGCTCGGCCAGGTTGCGCACGGCCTCGAGCAAGGCCCGGGCGTCGCCTTCGAGCAGTGCCTGCAACACACCATAGACCTGGCCGTGGTCAAGGCTGCCAAGCATCGCGCGCACATCGGCCGCCAGCACCTTGCCCTCGCCAAAGGCGATGGCCTGGTCGGTCAGGCTCATGGCGTCGCGCATCGAGCCATCGGCGGCGCGGCCCAGCAGCCACAGGGCATCGGGTTCGAACGGCACGTTCTCAGCGGCCAGCACGTGACTCAGGTGCTCGACCACCCGCTCCGGGCTCATGTTCTTCAGCGAGAACTGCAGGCAGCGCGACAGGATGGTGGCCGGCAGCTTCTGCGGGTCGGTAGTGGCCAGGATGAACTTGACGTAGGGAGGCGGCTCTTCCAGCGTCTTGAGCAAGGCGTTGAACGAGTGGGTCGAGAGCATGTGCACTTCGTCGATCAGGTAGACCTTGAAGCGCCCGCGGCTGGGGGCGTACTGCACGTTATCGAGCAGTTCGCGGGTGTCCTCGACCTTGGTACGGCTGGCGGCGTCGATCTCGATCAGGTCGACGAAGCGGCCCTCGTCGATTTCCCGGCACACCGAACAAGTGCCGCAGGGTGTAGAGGTGATGCCGGTTTCGCAGTTCAGGCACTTGGCGATGATTCGGGCGATGGTAGTCTTGCCCACGCCACGGGTACCGGTAAACAGGTAGGCATGGTGCAGGCGCTGGTTGTCCAAGGCATTGATCAAGGCCTTGAGCACATGGGCCTGGCCGACCATTTCGCGAAACGAGCGCGGACGCCATTTACGTGCAAGAACCTGATAACTCATCGAAAAACCATCGTAGCCTGATCGAGCGGAAGATCGCTAATGCTAGCGGAGCGGGGGCAAAATTGCACCCTGCGCGAGTCGTCTAAGCTTCAATACTGACGCGCTGTCCAGGGAGGATTGCTTTTGCGAACACTGCTGACCCTGTTACTGCTTTGGTGCTCCTGCAGCCTGGCTGAGCAGCCCGTAGTGCGTTTTTCCGTAGCTGAAAGCTGGAGCATGCCACTGGTGCGCATCGAAGGCGACCAGCCGGTGGAGGGTTTGCTGTACGACCTGATGCAGGCCATGGCCAGGGAAGTGGGCGTCCGCCCGGCGTTTCACGTGATGGCCCGCCTGCGCTTGCAGGAGGCCATGAACAGTGGCGATATCGATGTGCGCTGCTATGTGAGCACCCAATGGTTCAATGACCGGCCGGGGGATTTTGTCTGGAGCATCCCGCTGATTCACCAACGTGACGTGCTGGTGGGGGGGGTGGGTGAAAGCCAGCCGATGCCACCTGAGGATCTGCCACCCCAGACGGTCGGCACCGTGCTGGGCTACACCTATTCGACCCTGCAGCCTCTGCTGGACCAAGGCCGATTGCAACGCGAAGACAGCCGCAGCCAGCTGCTGGTGCTGCAGAAGCTGCAGGCGGGGCGGTATCGGCATGCGGTAAGCAACCAGCTGTCGTTGCAGTGGTTCAACCAGGGCTTGCCGGCGCAGCAGCAGCTGCCTGCGCTGGCAGTGCTGGAGGAACAGGACCTGGGGTGCATGGTGCGCAATGATCCGGCGATACCGACGCAGAGGCTGCTGCGGGCCTTGGTGCGGATGAAGCAGTCCGGTGAGATCGAGCGGATTGTGCAGCGGTATGGGGGGATCGGGTTGGTTGGGGTACGGCGGTAGTGCTTGATGGCGCAGCCGTGCCAGCACTGCCGCATCTCCCTATCTCCTCACACCGAAGCCAGCAGCCGCGCACTCACAAACAGCCCTACGCCAAACACGAAGTGCGTGGCCAGGCTCTTAAGGCAGTTACGCGCAGGCATCGGCGTTTTTGACGCAAAGAACCCCGCCCCCATCGCCGGCTGCATGAAGCACAATGGCGCCACGACGGTCAGCACACCTAGCGCCAGCGCTGGCACCAAGGTAGGGACCAGCAACCACCCCTCCCCCGCAACCACCACCAGAAGCACCGCGAACAGCACGCCAATGGCGTAATGAATCACCCAGCCCAACGCCAGTTCATGCCGAACCGGCTCGGCCTTGGCAATCGCCTGATGCCGCACACGCCCGCTCAGCAAATGCCCCGCCCAGCGCCCGACCATGGCCATATTCAACGTGGCGATACCCAGCCGCCTGAGCAGAAGCGCCCACAGGTCCATCACTACCGTGGCACCGATACCAATGGGCAACGCAGCGGAAAATATCGATAAAAATGTCATGCAAAAGCCCTCCAGGATTGACGATCAACACCATGCCGCGCAGCATAGAAGTTGAAGTCAACTTCAAGTCAAGGGCCCGAATGGATATTGCTGACGTCGCCAAGCGCACAGGCGTACGTGCATCGACGCTGCGTTATTACGAGAAGAAAGGCTTGCTCAAGTCCTTGGCCGGACCTGGGCAACGGCGGCAGTTCGCCGCCGATGTTGCGGACCGCCTGGCGTTGATCGCCCTAGGGCAGGCTGCAGGTTTTTCACTGGACGAAGTGGGGGCGATGCTGGTGGACCTGCAGGTAGACCGGCAGATGCTGATGGCTAAGGCGGACGAACTTGATGCGCGGATCAAGCAGTTGCAGGCCATGAGCAAGGGCTTGCGGCACGCAGCGCAATGCCCGGAAGAAGATCATTTGGCATGCCCGAAATTCCGCCGCCTGATGCAGCTAGCTGCGGCGGGGCTTGGGAAAAAAGGGGGCTACACAGGCCTGACGAGATGACAGTCAATGCGTGTGTAATACGCAAAAGGGCTGCCGTGATGCGCTGGCGGTAATAAAAAATATAGAACCGCGCGACTGATCCCAGTTTTGGGATCAGTCGGATGCTTTTTAAACTGGCAGCCACTGAAGTTAGCCAGAGATGCATGGCTTTTTCGGACCATCCCTAAAAAGGTGTGTACCGAATGTTATCGAGATGCACATTTGTACCGCCATCCATGAACTCAAACGACTTGATGGCAGAACTAGGTGAGGTGAATGAAACCCGTGTGGAATGAGGTCGATACCCCGCCGGCTTGGCATCGGAAAATTTCGGCGCTGGAATGGTAGTAATCACAGTGCCGGCTGCCGTGTAAAAGCGTACTTTATGCGCCCCTCTAAAATCATCCGCGATATCAAAGCTGATCGCCTTGGCCAACCCTCTCAGAGTAAATTTTATATGGGCACCATGGCCCGTAGAAATAATATTCCCCCAGGTTGGATACCAACCATCGCAGCGGCTACACAACAATGAGCAATGGCCTCTGGTCACTGTAACGGTTAGCCCAGGGCACTCTAGTACCGCCCCAAGCGGCAAAGTCCTGGCCCCAACCGACTCAAAATTCTCCTTGGAAACCGCTCCAATAAGCTGCAAATTAAGCACATTGGAAAGAGTGACCTGCGTGGTCCCATTGCGTACCAATTCGTAGCGCACAGCAAGGGGTTGAGCAGCACTATCCAGCAGTGATTTCATGTTCTGAGCGAGTACTCGATCAAGCGGCAAATTGAATGTTTTGGCACCCGCACTGGTCAGCAGCATCTTACCGCTTGAGTAATTACCGACCTTGATGACAACTTCATCGCCAAGCGCCAGACTGGGGTGATCGACACGCACGGGGAGTAGATTGTCAATGATTGGTGTCAGGTTCAGTTTGCCGCCCACTTCCAAGGGCACCACTGGAGCGCCAATGAAATTCTTCTGCATCGCTGCGGTTGCCACGGTGAAGACAAAATCAGCGGATGCAGCAATAGGCTTTCCTGGCCATTCGACCGCGTAGTATACCGTCATTTCTACAGGCGCTGCACCTTCTAACTCATAGACAGAGCGAGGCACAGTGAATCGAAAGGGTCCGTTATCATCTTTAGAGACTTTCAGTTCGTCGCGATAATAATCACCTTCAGAGGTTTCCCAATGCAGGTAAATCGTGCACGGGGCCGGTTGCTCAGCACCCTCAGGGATCTCGATGACCATATTGAATTCATATTCATCATTATCGGGATCCAGGGTGCTATTGATCAGCGGCAATTCAGTTGCAGGTGCCGGCAGGCTCTCAACAGGGTCGCCAATTTCGTAAGTTGCGGTTTCAGACTTGAAGACCTGCTTGCCTCGTGCCACGTGGTACGAGACTTTCACAAAACCACCTTCAAGCACCTTGAGGAAAGTCAGCCCAGCAAGCCGGATCGCTATCGGGCTGCCAACCATATTGCTGGTGACCGGTACCTTTTTTACAGGTATCGAAAGCGGGGAACCCTCCGATTTTGTACCATGCCACACAAGGGTAATTTCATCTTGTGCTTGAAAATTGGCAGTCAGCGGAATCAGGACATTAATGAATTTGAGGTCCGGATCAACCCAACCACCTTCTGTCTTGTGGATCGTCGGCACTGGCAACAACGAAGCCATGCCTGTAACGTTGATATACCCTTTCTTCGATGTAATGGGCACCCCAGTCTTGGGTGTCAACGTATATGAAAACTGTGCACTGCCTCCACCGAGTGGCCACCACTGATCGTACGGAACTTGAACTTGCTGAGGTTTGATCGAATCTTGGACGATAAGCGGCCCAAAGTTCTTTGATGTGCTTTGACCTTGCTCGGTAGTGCCCACCCAATGCAGGAGGAGACTGTCACCCACCTGAAACTTTCCAGGAAACTGAAGGGCCACATAGTCCAGTGAAATACTGGCAGTCTCGATCTCACCCGTTGTGATAACAGCACCATTACCACTCAGCACTTCAGGCGCGCTCAGCGTAACGCCTTCAGTATTGACCTCGACCTTGGTTTCTTCGGACCATTCCGATTCGTTACCAACGACATCTGCAACGTAATAATATACAGGCAATGATTTACTATCGCCCTCTGCCTTTACAACACCTTCCGGCACCATCAATTCAATAGGCTTACCGACCTGAGCTTCAGTCACCTTGTGCGAGATTTCCTGATCCCCCCAGTACACATAGATCACATCATTCTCATTCATGCTCAGATAGGCAAGTATGGTGACCTTGATACCTGCTTTTGCTTCGTCTTGACCAATAACGGAAGACGCAGGCAAGGCCACGACGGGCGCACTGAGCTCCAAGCCAACACCTTGCGTCCCTTTCACGCCCGGCTGACCTCTACGGAACAACGTGCTAACTGTCGGAGACTCAAGAAATGCGCCGCCGACTGCTTTGTACACCGTATACTTCAAAAAAGAGCTACCTTCTGGGATTTTCTTACCTTCAATCTTGAATGTCTTATACTTCCCTGCCTCACTACTAGTGATTTTCCCTCCCGCAACCAGATTCCCCCCCCAAAACAAGCCAAGATAGTCTTGCTCCGCCGTTTTGGCATCCAGAGCAACAAGCACAGTCACCGTACTCTCAGAATCCTCAACCAATTCATCACTGATCCCAAAATCCTCGGTGGCCGCAGGGTGAATCACATCATCTATATAAGGACGTTGCAAGGCTGTAGACGTCGTGTTCGGATATTTCGATTTCACGTAAGCCGCAAAGCCCTTGAGCTCTTCATCAATCGACGCGACGCCATCCACTGTTACTGGGGCGCTTGGGGGTACAGCTCCTGGTAAACTCATGGCTCATTCCTCACTCGTAACGGCATGGATTAAACAGCTCTACTGTAGGAGTGCCCGCTATGCAGGACAACTGGCAGAAATGTCAGGTCCAGCCCCCCTCCTTTCACATCTTTTGAGACCAGGGATGCTCCGACCAACTTCCCGCGCGGAAGCGGTGAGTTGATATTTCCCCGTCACGGTGAGCTATCTACAAATGCTATTAATAATCCCGAAATGAAAAACCCCGCAGACCTGGATCTGCGGGGCTTCATGTATGATGGCGGACAGATAGGGTAGGAAAAATGGCGGAGACACTGACAATTGCAACTGCTACGCCTACTGCGGGGTATCCAGAAGGAGCGGTACTTGCCGCTCCAGCTAGAGCCGCAGCAGCCACCTTCTTATCAAACGCAGTCTTGCGAGTTGTTTGGTTAGGTTGATCGCCAGTACCACGCCGCTGGGTACTGCAATGCGCATGCTACTGCCCTGTAGAAAATTGGGGCCGCAACCTCACAGTAACCTAACGAACACGACTATTACCACGGTAGCAAAAAGTGGTGGTGGAGCCTGTCTGAAGGCGGTTTATAGTCGGCTGGAATGCCGTCCACAGCGCACCACTAGGTGCAATACGGTACTGGCCCACTTCTAGATTTTCTTGGGAGGAAGTCCTTTAGAATTAAGGACTTACGTAATGGAGGCGGCCCCACCAGCCACACCCCGGCACTCGATGTTCCCGCTATGGCTGCTTCCTTCCGGATCTGACCAGGTTGACGGGTAATCAATGCGGGGGGACCGATGGGGCCACCACTACATGCCTCGCTGAGCAGCGAGTGGCGCCATTGTACCGGTCTTGGGGGCAGATACAACCTCTGGATGAGAAAAAGTCATCATTTCTCAATGACTTGTCCGGACAGGGGTGACCTGCAAAGGCCTATTCGCGGGTGAACCCGCTCCTACAATGGGAGGGGCGGCGCAAGGCCGCTCCTACAGGGGTGCGCAGAAGGGTTAGACCGCGATACCCTGCTCGGCCAGGAAGCCGATGAAGGCATCCTCATCGAGCACCTTCACCCCCAGCTCGCTGGCCTTGGCCAGCTTGGAACCGGCACCCGGCCCCGCCACCACGCAGTGGGTCTTGCCAGAAACCGAGCCGGCCACCTTGGCCCCCAGGCTTTCCAGCTTGTCCTTGGCTATGTCGCGGCTCATGCGCTCCAGGCTGCCGGTCAGCACCCAGGTCTGGCCCGCCAGCGGCAGGCCTTCGGCAACCTTCTTCTCGCTGCTCCAGTGCATGCCGAACGCCAGCAGCTGCGCCTCGATGGCCCGCGCCAGCTTCTGGTTGGCTTCATCCTTGAAGAACTCACGCACGGCATCGGCCTGCTTGGCCGCCAAGGCCTGGCGCAGGTCGATGCCGTCGGCCGCGATGATCTTTTCCAGGCTGTCGAGCTTGGCCACCAGCTTCTCGGCACCGGTCGGGCCGACCGAGGCGATGTCGAGCTTGGCAATCATGCCGGCCAGCGTGGTGCTGGCCGCAAAATCTGCCGCCAGCTCGCCTTCGTCCTGCAGCTGCATGCCGCTGTCCAGCAATTGCCTGATAACCTTCTGGTTGTGCTCGTCTTCGAAGAAGTTGTGGATCTCGTGGGCAACCTCCAGGCCGATGTCCGGCAGGTAGGTAAGCACCTGCGGCAGTGCCTGCTGCACCCGTGCCAGGCTGCCCAACGAGCGGGCCAGCACCTTGGCGGTTTCTTCACCAACATCCGGAATGCCCAGTGCATAGATGAAACGCGCCAGGCTCGGGCGCTTGCTGGCCTCGATGGCGTCCAGCAGTTTCCTGCTGGACACTTCAGCGAAGCCTTCCAGGCCGACGATCTGCTCGAATTCAAGCTTGTAGAGGTCTGCCGGCGAACCGATCAGGCCTTCGTCCACCAGTTGCTCGACGCTCTTCTCGCCAAGGCCGTCGATGTCCATGGCGCGGCGCGACACGTAGTGAATGATTGCCTGCTTGAGCTGGGCGCCACACGCCAGCCGGCCGACACAGCGATATACCGCACCTTCGCTGGTGGTTTCCTTGCCTTTGCTGCGCTTGACCAGCTGGGTACGCTCGACCTGCGAGCCACATACCGGGCATTCGCTTGGCACGGCGACCGGACGGGCACCTTCCGGGCGGCGCTCTAGCACCACCTGCATCACCTGCGGAATCACGTCGCCGGCACGGCGGATGATGACCGTGTCACCGATGCGCAGGCCAAGGCGGGCAATTTCATCCATGTTGTGCAGGGTGGCGTTGGACACGGTCACGCCGGCCACCTTGACCGGTTTCAGGCGGGCCACAGGCGTTACCGCACCCGTGCGGCCAACCTGGAACTCGACGTCGAGCACTTCGGTGAGTTCTTCCATGGCCGGAAATTTATGGGCGATTGCCCAGCGCGGCTCACGGGCACGGAAACCCAGCTCGCGCTGGGAGGCCAGGCTGTTTACCTTGAACACCACACCGTCGATTTCGTACGGCAGGTTGTTGCGCCGCTCGCCGATGTCGCGGTAGTAGGCCAGGCATTCCTCGATACCCGCCGCGTGCTTGAGCTCGCGGCTGATCGGCATACCCCAGGCCTTGAGTTGCTCGAGAACGCCGATATGGCTGTCGCCGATGCTCTCGGAAACCTGACCGACGCCATAGCAGCAGAACTCCAGCGGGCGGCTGGCGGTAATTTTCGAATCCAGCTGGCGCAGACTGCCAGCGGCGGCGTTGCGCGGGTTGGCGAAGGTCTTGGCGCCGGCCTCGGCCTGAGCAGCATTCAGCCGATCGAAACCGGCCTTGCTCATGTACACCTCGCCGCGCACCTCCAGCACCGCCGGCCAGCCCTCGCCCTGCAGCTTGAGCGGGATGTTGCGCACGGTGCGCACGTTGGCGCTGATGTCCTCCCCGGTGGTGCCATCGCCACGGGTGGCGCCCTGCACCAACTGGCCGTCGCGGTACAGCAAGCTCACGGCCAGGCCGTCGAGCTTGGGTTCGCAGCTGAAGTCGACCGCCCCGGGCTGGTCGAGGCCGTCAACCACGCGGCGGCCGAACTCACGCAGGTCGGCTTCCTCGAAGGCGTTGCCCAGGCTGAGCATGGGCACTTCGTGGCGCACCTGGCTGAAGGCGGCCAAGGCCTGGCCGCCGACGCGCTGGGTGGGCGAGTCGGGTGTTACCAGGTGCGGGTTTTCGGCCTCCAGGGCCTTGAGCTCGTTGAACAGACGGTCGTATTCGGCGTCGGGCACACTGGGCTCGTCGAGCACGTAATAGCGGTAGTTGTGCTGGTCGAGTTCGTGGCGCAGTTCGTGGATACGGGATTCGGCGGTCATGGGATTTGTCTTCTCTTGCAAAGCAAAAGAGCAGCCTGGAGGTGGTGACTGGAGCCTGGATTTGTTATCGCCTGCTCCGGCCCTATCGCCGGCAAGCCAGCTCCCACAGGTACACCACAGGCCCGGTGGACAATGGTATGTCTGTGGGAGCTGGCTTGCCGGCGATAGGGCCGGAACAGGTAACAACAACACCCGAACCGACCAGCACGCCCTCAGGCTGCTCTTTCGTCTGGATCTGTCAGCGCTTCTGGGTCAGCGCGCGGCGCTCGAATTCGACGATGCGCTGGCGGTAGTGCTCGATGGTCTGGGCGGTCAGCACGCTGCGCTGGTCATCCTTGAGCTCGCCGTTGAGCTCGTGGGCCAGCTTGCGTGCCGCGGCCACCATCACATCGAAGGCCTGCTTCGGATGACGCGGGCCTGGCAAGCCAAGGAAGAAGCTGACTGCGCGGGTGCTGAAGTGGTCGATGTCGTCCAGGTCGAACACACCAGGCTTGACCGCATTGGCCATGGAGAACAGCACTTCGCCGTGACCGGCCATGCTCTCGTGACGGTGGAAAATGTCCATTTCGCCGAAGCGCAGGCCGCTTTCCAGGATGTTCTGCAGCAGTGCCGGCCCCTTGAAACCGCCCTCGTCGCGGGAGATCACGCTGATGACCAGCACTTCCTCTGCCGGCGGCAGCTCCTTGACGCTGCTGCTGGCAGGCGCCGCACCGCTGCTGCGAGTGTTGTCGGCGGCAAAGTCGTCATCGCTGTCGGCAAACAGGTCGGCCTCGCGCGGAGCGGCGCTGAGGTTGAGATCGCCCTGCTGCACCTCTGCCGTAGCGGTGGCACGCTTGCCGCGCTTGCTGGCCTTGGCTGGCTTGGGCTCGCGCTCGCGATCACGCCCAGAAGCGCTGAGCGACGGCAGGTCGCTTTCGTCCAGCTCAGGCTCTTTGTGGGCATCCAGCACCCGGTGTGGGCCGAGCACTTCGGCAGTGCCGCCCTCTTCGTCCGGTACGTTGGAATAACTGCGATCCAGACGGAATTTCAACTTGCCTTTACCGCCGCGCATGCGGCGCCAGCCGTCGAAAAGAATCCCGGCAATGACAATGATGCCGATGACGATCAGCCACTCGCGCAGACCGATTTCCATGTAATCCCGTGCCTCTATAAAAATATGCTTGAAAACAAAGGGTTCAAAGCCCTTTAACACGTGGCGCCAACTCTATGTTCTGACAGGCGTTTTACCCACGCAAAAAACGAGTGACATTAAGCTAGCACGACCAAAGACAACTTTACACCGTCTGTCGCACCTGACGGGGGCATTTCGCTGCAGAATGTGCCCCTATCGTCGCGCATCAAGCGTCGACCATGGCCATGGCCGCCTCCACATCAACTGCTACAAGACGTGAACAACCTGGTTCATGCATGGTCACCCCCATCAATTGATCCGCCATCTCCATGGCAATCTTGTTATGGGTGATGTAGATGAACTGCACGCTCTCACTCATTTCCTTGACCAGGCGCGCATAGCGCCCGACGTTGGCATCGTCCAGCGGTGCATCGACCTCGTCGAGCATGCAGAACGGTGCGGGGTTCAACTTGAAGATGGCAAACACCAGCGCCAAAGCGGTCAGTGCCTTCTCGCCGCCGGACAGCAAGTGGATGGTGCTGTTCTTCTTGCCCGGCGGTCGCGCCATGATCGTCACCCCTGTATCGAGTAGATCTTCGCCCGTCAGTTCCAGATAAGCGCTGCCGCCACCGAAAACTTTTGGGAAAAGTGCCTGTAATCCGGCATTTATCTGATCAAAGGTATCCTTGAAGCGATTGCGGGTTTCCTTGTCTATCTTGCGAATGACGTTTTCCAGTGTCTCCAGGGCTTCGACCAGGTCGGCGTTCTGGGCGTCCAGGTAGCGCTTGCGCTCAGACTGCTGCTCGTACTCTTCGATGGCCGCCAGATTGATCGCGCCCAGGCGCTGGATACGCGCGTCGAGCTGCTCCAGCTCCTGTTCGGTGGCCTGTTCGCTGGCCTCGGCCTCCAGGGTGGCGAGCACCCCTTGCAGGTCGTAGCCATCGGCCAGCAACTGCTCCTGCAGGGTCTTGCGCCGCACATCCAGGCCTTGGGCCTCCAGGCGCAACTGCTCCAGCTGGCCACGCAGCAGCTGGGCCTGCTGCTCGGCCTGGGTACGGCGCTTTTCAGCATCGCGCAGTTCGCGGTCGGCTTCGTCCATGTGCAAGCGGGCCAGGCGCATTTCCTCGTCGACGCTCATGCGCCGCTCCAGCAGTTCTTCCAGCTTCAGGCGCAGCTCTTCTTGCGGGGCCTCGCCCTCCTCCAGGTTCAGGCTCAGTTGCTGCTGGCGCTCGGTCAGGCGCGCGGCCTGCTGCTCCAGGCGCTCCAGGGCCTGGCGGGTGGAGTCGTGCTGGGCACGCAGCGACCCCAGGCGCACGGCCAGCTGGTGGGCGTGATCCTTGTGCTGGCGGGCATCCTGACGCACCCGGTCGAGGCTTTCGCGCAGGGTGTCGCGGCGGGCCATCAACTGCTCGCGCTGTTCGGTGTCCTGAGCCATCAGTTCCAGGGCTTCCTGCAGCAGCAAGCGCCCTTCGCCCAGTTGCTCGTGCTCCAGGGCGCGCTGCTCCTCCAGCTCGGCCAGTTCTTCCTGCAGGCGCCGGCGGCGCAGTTCGACCTGCTCGGCGCGGGCGCGGCTGGCCGAGAGGCTGGCTTTCAGCTCGCCATGCAGGCGGTTTTCTTCCTGGGTGCGGCGGCGCAGTTGCTCGCGTTGTTCTTCCTGTCCCAGCTGCTGCTCACGCAAGGCCTGCAGTTGCTGCTCCAGCTGCTCAAGCGCCGCTTCCTGTTCCAGCTGCTGCTGGCCCAGCCGCTCGATTTCCTGGCCGCGCGCCAGCACGCCGCCCTCGGCTTCACTGCCACGGCGCACGCGCAAGAAGTGCCGACCCACCCAGTAGCCGTCGCGGCTGACCAGGCTCTGGCCTTCGCCAAGCGATGCGCGCTGCGCCAGCGCCTGGGCCAGGTCTTCCACGGGCTTGACCTGGCCCAGCCAGGGCGCCAGGTCGATACGGCCTTCGACCTTTGCCAGCAGGCTGCCGGTCAATGCCGGGCTGACGCTGCTGGCCACCAGCAAGCGCAGTTCACCTTGTTCCAGGCCAGCGAAATCGAGGCGACTGAAATCATCTACCAGCACGGCCTGCAAGTCGGCACCGAGCACTGTCTCAACCGCCAATTCCCAGCCCGGCTCCACCCGCAGCCCTTCGGCAAGGCGCGGCTGTTGCTCCAGGCCCTGGCCACGCAGCCAGTCGGCAGCACCGGCACCTGGCTCCAGTGCCGCCTGCTGCAGGGCTTCCAGCGAAGCCAGGCGGCCACCGAGGCGCTGCAGGTCACCCTGCGCCTGCTGCTGGGCCTGGGTGGCCTGTTGCAGCTGCTGACGCAGGTTTTCCAGGCGCTCGACCACCTGCTCTTCGGACAGCTGCAGCTCTTCAAGCTGCATTTCGCTACTGGCCAGTTGCTCGGCCAGTTCCAGCATGGCGGCGTCCTGCGGGTCGCTACCCAGTTGTTCGCGCTCCTCACCCAGCTTGCGCTGGCGTTCGGCCTGGCGCTCCAGGCTGGCCTCCAGCTGCAGCAGGCGCGCCTGCTGCACTTCGGCCTGGCGGCGCGGTTCGGCAGAGCGGCTGTTGAAGCTGTCCCACTGCTCCTGCCAGCCGTGCATGCCCAGCTCGGCCTCTTCCAGGGCCGCCGCAGCCTCTTCCGCGGCGGCCAGGGTCAGTTCCTGCTCGGGCTCGAGCATGGCCAGCTCTTCACCCAGGGTAGCCAGCAGGGTGCGGTCGTGACCCAGGTGCGACTCGGTTTCAAGCCGCGTGCGCTCGGCTTCCTTGAAGTCGTCCTGCAACTGGCGCAGGCGCTGCTGGCCGTGCTGGATGCTCTGCTCGACCCGGGCGATGTCACCGGCCACCGAGTAGAAGCGGCCCTGCACCTGGTTGAAGCGTTCGGACAACTCATGATGGCCGTCGCGCAGGCGCTCGATGCTCGCATCGGCATTACGCTGCTCGGCCACCAACGCTTCGTGCGAAACGTCCTGGTCGCCAATCACCGACTCGCGCTGGCGCACGCGCTCGTCCAGATCGCGCCAGCGCAACGCCGACAGGCGCGCCTTCAGCTGGCGCTCGTGGGCCTTGTACTCGCGGTACTTCTCGGCGGCCTGGGCCTGGCGGTGCAGGCGCTCCAGCTGGCGCTCCAGCTCTTCGCGCAGGTCGCTCAGGCGGGCCAGGTTTTCCTGGGTGCGGCGGATGCGGTTCTCGGTCTCGCGGCGGCGCTCCTTGTACTTGGAAATGCCGGCGGCTTCTTCGATGAAATTGCGCAGTTCCTCGGGCTTGGCCTCGATCAGCTTGGAGATCATGCCCTGCTCGATGATCGAATAACTGCGCGGCCCCAGGCCGGTGCCCAGGAAAATGTCGGTGATGTCGCGGCGCCGGCACTTGGTGCCGTTCAGGTAATAGCTGTTCTGCGCGTCGCGGGTGACCTTGCGGCGGATCGATATCTCGGCGTAGGCGGCGTATTCGCCCACCAGCGTGGTTTCGCTGTTGTCGAACACCAGCTCGATGCTGGCCTGACTGACCGGCTTGCGGCCGCTGGAGCCATTGAAGATGACGTCGGTCATCGACTCGCCGCGCAGGTTCTTGGCCGAACTCTCGCCCATCACCCAACGCACCGCGTCGATGATGTTGGACTTGCCGCAACCGTTGGGGCCGACCACGGCCGCCATGTTGCTGGGGAAGTTGACCGTGGTCGGGTCGACGAATGACTTGAACCCGGCCAGGCGAATGCATTTCAGGCGCATCGGTCAGCCTCGGGCCAGCGCCGCCAGCACCAGTTCGCAGCTGCGCTGGCCATAGGCGGTAAGCACCTCGCGAATGCGCGGCAGGTCACGGGCAACCACGGCGTCAAGCAGGCGGGCAAACAGGTCCAGGTAGTCGATCATGTTGGCCTGGCGCTGGTCCAGCGACAGGTAGTAGGCGCGGCTCATGGCTGGCTGCAGGTTTTCCACGGTTTCCTGCAGGTACGGGTTGTCGGCAAACGGGTAGGCCGCACGCATGACCGCGAAGCTGTCAGCGACGAACGCCTTGATGTCCAGCTGGTCATGGGCGCGCTGCAGGCGCTGCTGGATGTCCAGGAACGGGCGCAGGTCGGCATCGGTGCGCCATTTTTGCGCAACCGCGTTGCCCAGCAGGATGTAGAACTCGCCCATCAGCGCGCACAGGCTGCGCACACTGCGCTCGTCCAGCTCGGTCACGTGGGCACCGCGACGCGGCAGGATCGCCACCAGGTGACGGCGCTCGAGGATCAGCAGCGCCTCGCGCACCGAACCGCGGCTGACGTTGAGCGCCTGGGTAACCTTTTGCTCCTGGATACGCTCGCCTGGCGCCAGCTCGCCGCGAATGATGCGTTCGGCCAGGTAATCGGCAATCTGCTCGGAAAGGCTGTCCGGGGCCTTGAACGTCATGGTTTTCCTTCAAAATCGTTGAGCTCGCACAAGGGGCGGATTGTAGCGTACTTGATCGCTGCTGGCGCAGAGGGGCCAGGCGGTTTATTTGACCTGTCAGACAGCCATGCGCGCGGCGCGATCTATGCTTGTGATATGGGCGTACTGATCGGCCGGGTATGGATACGGGCATTTTCTTGACCTTTGAGTCAGAAAAATATTGACCTGCTGGACAGGTCTTGCTTAGAGTCCGCCCAACAACAATAAAACCATTGCGAGGCCACCCCCGTGATCCAGTTTCTCGTCAACCAGGAGCTGCGCAGCGAGCATGCCCTGGACCCGAACATGACGGTGCTGCAGTACCTGCGCGAGCACCTGGGCAAACCCGGCACCAAGGAGGGCTGCGCCAGCGGCGACTGCGGCGCCTGCACCGTGGTGGTCGGCGAACTGACCGAGGACGACCAGGGCAACGACAGCCTGCGTTACCGCAGCCTGAACTCATGCCTGACCTTCGTCTCGTCGCTGCACGGCAAGCAACTGATCAGCGTCGAAGGCCTCAAGCACCAGGGCCAGCTGCACAGCGTGCAACAGGCCATGGCCGACTGCCATGGTTCGCAGTGCGGCTTCTGCACCCCCGGTTTCGTCATGTCACTGTTTGCCCTGCAGAAGAACAGCAGCGGCCCTGACTTGCACCTGGCCCAGGAAGCCCTGGCCGGCAACCTGTGCCGCTGCACCGGCTACCGGCCAATCCTGGATGCCGCCGAACAAAGTTGCCGCCAGCCCTGCCGCGACCAGTTCGATGCCCAGCAAGCGCAGACCATCAGCCGCCTCAAGGCCATCGCACCGACCCAGACCGGCGAGCTGAACAGCGGCGACAAGCGTTGCCTGGTGCCGCTGACCGTGGCCGACCTGGCCGACCTGTACAGTTCGCACCCCGAAGCGCGACTGCTGGCCGGCGGTACCGACCTGGCGCTGGAGGTCACGCAGTTTCACAAGACCCTGCCGGTGATGATCTATGTCGGCCACGTGGCCGAACTCAAGCGCATCGAAAAAACCGCCAGCCATCTGCAGATCGGCGCCGCCACCCCGCTCACCGACTGCTACGGCGCGCTCCACCAGGAATACCCCGACTTCGGCGACCTGCTGCACCGCTTCGCCTCGCTGCAGATCCGCAACCAGGGCACGCTCGGCGGCAACATCGGCAACGCCTCCCCGATCGGCGACTCGCCGCCCCTGCTGATCGCGCTGGATGCGCAGATTGTCCTGCGCCAGGGCGAGCGGCAACGGGTGATGCCGCTGGAAGACTACTTCATCGACTACCGCATCACTGCCCGCCAGGACAGCGAGTTCATCGAGAAGATCATCGTGCCACGCGCCACCAGCGACTGGGCGTTCCGCGCCTATAAAGTGTCGAAGCGCCTGGACGATGACATCTCTGCCGTGTGCGGCGCCTTCAACCTGAGCATCGAAGACGGCGTGGTCAGCGGCGTGCGCATCGCTTTCGGCGGCATGGCGGCGATCCCCAAGCGGGCCCGCGCCTGCGAGGCGGCGCTGCGCGGCAAGCCGTGGAACCAGGCCGCCATCGAGCGCGCCTGCCAGGCTCTGGCCGAGGATTTCACCCCGCTCAGCGACTTCCGCGCCAGCAAGGAATACCGCCTGCTGACCGCGCAGAACCTGCTGCGCAAGTACTTCATCGAACAGCAAACGCCGCACATCGAGACCCGGGTGACCGCTTATGTCTAACCATCACGTAGCCAAGAGCCAGGCCGAGATGGCCGAACTGTTCAGCCAGGACCTGACCACCGGTGTCGGCCGCAGCGTCAAGCACGACAGCGCCGACAAGCATGTGTCTGGCGAGGCGGTGTATATCGACGACCGTCTGGACTTCCCCAACCAGCTGCACGTGTACGCACGCACCGCCGACCGCGCTCATGCGCGCATCCTGCGCGTCGATACCACACCCTGCTATGCATTCGAGGGCGTGCGTATCGCCATCACCCACGAGGACATCCCCGGCCTCAAGGACATCGGCCCGGTGGTGGCCGGCGACCCGCTGCTGGCCATCGACAAGGTCGAGTTCTTTGGCCAGCCGGTACTCGCTGTCGCCGCCCGCGACCTGGAAACCGCGCGCCGCGCCGCCATGGCCGCGATCATCGAGTACGAAGACCTGGAGCCGGTGCTGGACGTGGTCGAGGCGCTGCGCAAGAAGCACTTCGTCCTCGACAGCCATACCCACCAGCGCGGCGACTCGGCTGCTGCCCTGGCCAGCGCTCCGCACCGCATCCAGGGCACCCTGCACATCGGTGGCCAGGAGCACTTCTACCTGGAAACCCAGGTGTCCTCGGTGATGCCCACTGAAGACGGCGGCATGATCGTCTATTGCTCCACGCAGAACCCCACCGAAGTGCAGAAGCTGGTCGCCGAAGTGCTCGACGTGCCGATGAACAAGGTGGTGCTGGACATGCGCCGCATGGGTGGCGGTTTTGGTGGCAAGGAAACCCAGGCCGCCAGCCCGGCGTGCCTGTGTGCCGTGGTGGCGCGCCTGACCGGCCAGCCGACCAAGATGCGCCTGCCGCGGGTCGAGGACATGACCATGACCGGCAAGCGTCACCCGTTCTACGTGGAATACGACGTGGGCTTCGACGATGACGGCCGCCTGCATGGCATCAACTTCGACCTGGCCGGCAACTGTGGCTACTCGCCCGACTTGTCCGGTTCGATCGTCGACCGCGCGATGTTCCACTCCGACAACGCCTACTACCTGGGCGACGCCACCGTGCACGGCCACCGCTGCAAGACCAACACCGCCTCCAACACCGCCTACCGCGGCTTTGGCGGCCCGCAGGGCATGGTCGCCATCGAGCAGGTGATGGACCACATCGCCCGCCACCTGGGCCGCGACCCGCTGGCGGTGCGCAAGGCCAACTACTACGGCAAGACCGAGCGCAACGTCACCCACTACTTCCAGACCGTCGAGCACAACATGCTCGAGGAGATGACCGCCGAACTGGAAGCCAGCAGCGACTACGCCGAGCGCCGCGAGTCGATCCGTCGGTTCAACGCCAACAGCCCGATCCTGAAAAAAGGCCTGGCACTGACGCCGGTGAAGTTCGGCATTTCGTTCACCGCCACCTTCCTCAACCAGGCCGGTGCGCTGATCCACATCTACACCGATGGCAGCATCCACCTGAACCACGGCGGGACCGAGATGGGCCAGGGCCTGAACACCAAGGTGGCGCAGGTAGTGGCGCAGGTCTTCCAGGTGGATTTCAGCCGCATCCAGATCACCGCCACCAACACCGACAAAGTGCCCAACACCTCGCCCACCGCTGCTTCCAGTGGTGCCGACCTGAACGGCAAGGCGGCGCAGAACGCGGCCGAAATCCTCAAGAAGCGCCTGACCGAGTTTGCCGCTCGGCACTACCAGGTCACCGAGGAAGACGTCGAGTTCCGCAACGGCCATGTGCGCGTGCGCGACCAGATCGTCAGCTTCGAGCAACTGGTGCAGCAGGCGTACTTCGCCCAGGTATCGCTGTCCACCACCGGCTTCTACCGCACGCCGAAAATCTACTATGACCGCAGCCAGGCACGCGGCCGGCCGTTCTACTACTTCGCCTTTGGCGCCGCCTGTGTGGAGGTGATCGTCGATACCCTGACCGGCGAATACAAGATGCTGCGTGCCGACATCCTGCACGACGTGGGCGACTCGCTGAACCCGGCCATCGACATCGGCCAGGTAGAGGGCGGCTTCATCCAGGGCATGGGCTGGCTGACCACAGAAGAACTGGTGTGGAACGCCAAGGGCAAGCTGATGACCAACGGCCCGGCCAGCTACAAGATCCCGGCGGTGGCCGACATGCCGATCGACCTGCGGGTAAAGCTGGTGGAAAACCGCAAGAACCCGGAAGACACCGTGTTCCACTCCAAGGCCGTGGGCGAGCCACCGTTCATGCTCGGCATCGCCGCCTGGTGTGCGATCAAGGACGCCGTGGCCAGCCTGGCCGATTATCGCCTGCAGCCGCAGGTGGATGCGCCGGCGACGCCGGAGCGGGTGTTGTGGGGGTGCGAGCAGATGCGCAAGGCGGTGGCTGCCACGCAGCCTGCCGAACAGGAACTGGAAACCGCTCCTCACTGACAGCGAGGAACCCTGTGGGAGCGGCTTCACCCGCGAAGGCGGCGGTAATTCCACCCTCGCATTCGCGGGTAAACCCGCTCCCACAGGGACTGTGGAAGACCTTAAAAGAGGTTATGGATCATGCACCAATGGATCAACGCCCTCGCCGACCACCAGTCCCGGGGCGAAGCCTGCGTGCTGGTGACCATCATCGAGGAGCGCGGCTCTACCCCGCGCAACGCCGGCTCGAAGATGGTGGTCAGTGCCAGCGGCCTGTTCGACACCATCGGCGGTGGCCACCTGGAATACAAGGCCCTGCACATCGCCCGGCAGATGCTCGAAGAGCAGCGCACTACCCCGCACCTGGAGCGCTTCAGCCTGGGGGCCAGCCTGGGCCAATGCTGTGGCGGGGTGACCGTGCTGCTGTTCGAACCCATGGCGGCGGTACAGGCGCAGATCGCCGTGTTCGGCGCGGGCCATGTCGGCCGGGCTCTGGTACCCTTGCTCGCCGCGTTGCCCTGCCGGGTGCGCTGGATCGACTCGCGCGAGCAGGAATTCCCCGAGTTCATCCCCAACGGGGTGACCAAAGTGGTCAGTGAAGAGCCGGTCGACGAAGTGGCAGCACTGCCGCCAGGCTGCTACTGCATCGTCATGACCCACAACCATCAGCTCGACATGGAGCTGACCGCCGCCATTCTCAAGCGCAACGATTTCACCTGGTTCGGCCTGATCGGCTCGAAGACCAAACGCGTCAAGTTCGAGCACCGCCTGCGCGAGCGCGGCTTCGACGAGGCCGTGATGGCGCGCATGCGCTGCCCCATGGGCCTGGCGGAGGTCAAGGGCAAGCTGCCCATCGAGATCGCCGTGTCCATCGCCGGCGAAATCATCGCCACCTACAACGCCTGCTTCGGCCAGCACGATGCTGCTGCCAATGCCGGCCCCATTGCCCAGTTGCTGCCGCCCTCCCGGCGCAGCCAAGCCCTATGACGAGTGTGTTATGACCGTTACCCGCAAAGCCTACCGTGCCGCCATCCTGCACAGCATCGCCGACCCGGCCGAGGTGGGCCTGGAGGCTTCCCATGAGTACTTTGAAGACGGCCTGCTGGTAGTCGACGATGGCCGTATCAGCGCCATTGGCCACGCCAGCGAACTGCTGCCAAGCCTGGATGCCGACATCCCGGTGCAGCACTACCAGGACGCACTGATCACCCCGGGCTTCATCGACACCCACATCCACTTCCCGCAGACCGGTATGATCGGCTCGTACGGCGAGCAGCTGCTGGACTGGCTGAACACCTACACCTTCCCTTGCGAAAAGCAGTTCGCCGACAAGAACCACGCCGACCAGGTAGCGAAGATTTTCCTCAAGGAGCTGCTGCGCAACGGCACCACCACTGCACTGGTGTTCGGCAGCGTGCACCCCGAGTCGGTCAATGCCCTGTTCGAAGAGGCCGAGCGCCTGGACCTGCGTCTGATCGCCGGCAAGGTGATGATGGACCGCAACGCCCCGGACTACCTGACCGACACCGCCGAATCCGGCTACGCCGAAAGCAAGGCCCTGATCGAGCGCTGGCACGGCAAGGGTCGCCTGCATTACGCCGTCACTCCGCGCTTCGCGCCCACCAGCACACCTGAACAGCTGACCCTGGCGGGCCAGCTGCTCAAGGAGCACCCGGGCGTGTACATGCACACGCACCTGTCGGAAAACCTCAAGGAAATCGACTGGGTCAAGTCACTGTTCCCCGAGCAGAAGGGTTACCTGGACGTTTACGACCACTTCGAACTGCTGGGCGAGCGCTCGGTGTTCGCCCATGGCGTGCACCTGTGCGACGACGAGTGCCAGCGCCTGGCCGAAACCGGCTCGGCGGTGGCCTTCTGCCCTACTTCCAACCTGTTCCTTGGCAGCGGCCTGTTCAACCTGCCGCAGGCCGAACGGTTCAAGGTCAACGTCGGCCTGGGCACCGACGTCGGCGCCGGCACCAGCTTCTCGCTGCTCAACACCCTGAACGAAGCGTACAAGGTGATGCAGCTGCAAGGCGCGCGCCTGCACCCGTACAAGTCGCTGTACCTGGCCACCCTCGGCGGTGCCCGCGCACTGCGCCTGGACGATCGCATCGGCAGCCTGCGCACCGGCAATGATGCCGACTTCGTGGTGCTGGACTACAAGGCCACGCCGCTGCTGGACTACCGCATCCAGCAGTCCAACAGCATCGAAGAGACCCTGTTCGTGCTCACCACCCTGGGCGACGACCGTACCATACGCGAAACCTACGCTGCCGGGCGCTGCGTGCACCAGCGCTAAGGTTCTTTCGCCAGGCCCCGGTACAATGCGCCGCCGATTGCAGCCCCTATCAGCGGCGCCACCCAGAACAGCCACAGCTGTTGCAACGCCCACCCACCGACGAACAAGGCGGGCCCCGTGCTGCGCGCGGGGTTGACCGAGGTATTGGTGACCGGGATCGAGATCAGGTGGATCAGGGTCAGGGCCAGGCCGATGGCGATCGGTGCGAAGCCGGCCGGCGCCCGGGCGTCTGTTGCGCCCATGATCACCACCAGGAACATCGCCGTCATCACCACTTCGCTGACAAAGCCCGCCCCCAGCGTGTAGCCACCTGGCGAGTGGTCGGCGTAGCCGTTCGATGCCAGGCCCGAAGACAGCTCGAAACCGGCCTTGCCGCTGGCAATCAGGTAGATCACCCCGGCCGCCAGGATGGCGCCGATCACTTGGGCTATCACGTAGGGCAACAGCTCTTTTGCCGGGAAGCGCCCGCCCACCACCAGCCCGAAGGACACGGCGGGGTTGAGATGACAACCGGAGATATGGCCGATGGCGAAGGCCATGGTCAGCACGGTAAGGCCGAAGGCGAAGGCGACACCGAGTACACCGATGCCCAAAGGGGAACTGGCTGCGATTACCGCACTGCCACAGCCGCCAAGCACTAACCAGAAGGTACCGATCAGCTCGGCACCCATTCGTTTACCCAGAGACATGGTCATGGACCTTTCCTCAACAAGTAGTGGAACGCAACGGATGCGCAAGCCCAACTGCTTGATGAAGGTTTGCCCACAAGAATTTAGCAGACCTTTGGCTGATGGCCAGAAATGACTGGGGCCCCTTCGCGTTCCATTCGCAGCACAAGGCTGCTCCTACAGGGGTTACGCGATGCCCGTAGGAGCAGCCTTGTGCTGCGAATGGGCGGCGAAGCGGCCCCCTTCAATCAGCCAGGCAAACGATCAACCCTTGGCCGAAACCTTGGGCTTTTTCAGCAAATGCGAGAACACCGCATGCAGGTCGTCCGAGGCGCTCTCCTCGTCCAGGTTCAGCTTGCTGTCGATGTGGTCCATGTGGTGCATCATCAGGTTCACTGCCAGGTCGGCATCGCGCGCCTCGATGGCGTCGATCAGCTGCATGTGCTCGTCATACGAGCAGTGCGAGCGGTTGCCGCTTTCGTACTGGGCAATGATCAGCGAAGTCTGCGACACCAGGCTGCGCTGGAAGCTGACCAGCGGTGCATTGCCCGCCGCTTCGGCCAGCTTGAGGTGGAACTCGCCGGAAAGCCGGATGCCAGCACCCCGGTCACCCCGGGAGAAGCTGTCGCGCTCCTCACGCACCATCTGCCGCAGCTCGTTCAACTGCTCGAGGGTGGCGTGCTGCACGGCCAGTTCGGTAATGGCACGTTCGACCATGCGCCGCGAGAAAAACACCTGGCGCGCCTCTTCTACCGTCGGGCTGGCCACCACCGCACCGCGGTTCGGCCGCAGCAGCACCACGCTCTCGTGGGCCAGGCGCGACAGCGCGCGGCGGATGATGGTGCGGCTGACGCCAAAGATTTCGCCCAGTGCTTCCTCGCTCAACTTGGTGCCTGGTGCCAGGCGCTGCTCGAGGATCGCCTCGAAGATGTGCGCGTAGACGATGTCGTCCTGGGTACCACTGCGGCCGGCCTTGCCGACACGCGCAGGTTTCTTCAGAGGTTGCAGCTGTTCGTTCATGGGCTCTCGAGGCACGAAGAGAAAGTATGGCGCCATTGTACACAGGCTGAGGCGATTCCGCAGGGGGCGTTTTACCTATATAGCCGTTGTACGACGCATTGCGCACACAAAAGATAAAACATTATTTGCATTCTTTGTACACAAAAGCATAATCCACCGAGCAACTTCTTGACCCATGAGTCAACAAACAGGTCGGACGTCTGCCTTCCCTCTTGGGGCTACCAAGTGCATCGCTCAGGAACTGGCCCCTACAACAACAAGAAAGACTTGAGGAGTACTCGCTGTGGAAAGCCGCAAATCCGAAGCCCCTGCGCTGGATCTCGCCCCACCGCTCGAAACGAGCTGGCTGGAGCGGATTTTCAAACTCAAGCAACACGGCAGTACCGTCAAAACCGAGATGATCGCCGGGGTGACCACCTTCATCACCATGGCCTACATCATTTTCGTCAATCCCAACATCATGGCCGACGCCGGCATCGACCATGGTGCAGCCTTCGTCGCCACCTGCATCGCCGCCGCGCTGGGTTGCCTGCTGATGGGCCTGTACGCCAACTGGCCTGTGGGCCTGGCGCCGGGCATGGGGCTCAACGCCTTCTTCACCTACACCGTGGTCGGCACCATGGGCTACAACTGGGAAACGGCACTGGGGGCGGTGTTCGTCTCAGGCGTGCTGTTCATGTTCCTGACCTTGTCGAAAGTGCGCGAATGGCTGCTGAACAGCATCCCGGTCAGCCTGCGCCATGCCATGGGGGCCGGCGTCGGATTGTTCCTCGGGCTGATCGGCCTGAAGACCGCCGGCATCATCGTCGACAGCCCGGCCACGCTGATCAAGCTGGGTTCGCTGCATGAGCCAGGGCCGCTGCTGGCAGCCGTGTGCTTCCTGTTGATCGCCATCCTCAGCTACAAGCGGGTGTTCGGTGCGATCCTGATCAGCATCATTGGCGTAACCGTGGCTGGCTGGGGCCTGGGCCTGGTCAAGTTTGGCGGGGTGATGTCGATGCCGCCCAGCCTGGCACCCACCTGGATGGCCATGGACGTGGCTGGCGTGTTCAACGTCAGCATGATCAGCGTGGTGCTGGCGTTCCTCTTCGTGCACATGTTCGACACCGCAGGCACGCTGATGGGCGTGGCGCAGCGGGCCAATCTGGTGGCGCCGGACGGGCGTATCGAGAACCTCTCGCGGGCGTTGAAGGCCGACAGTGCTTCGAGCGTGTTCGGTGCGGTGGTCGGCGTACCGCCGGTGACCAGCTATGTGGAGAGCGCTGCGGGGGTCGCTGCCGGTGGTCGTACTGGTCTGACGGCGGTGGTGGTCGGCCTGTTGTTCGTCGCCGCGATGTTCTTCGCCCCGCTGGCCGGGATGATTCCGGCGTACGCGACGGCGGGTGCGCTGATCTATGTGGCCATGCTGATGATGGGCAGCATGGCGCACATTCATTGGGACGAAGCCACCGACAGCATTCCGGCGATCGTCACGGTGATCATGATGCCGCTGACGTTCTCTGTAGCGGACGGTATTGCGCTGGGCTTCATCAGCTATGTGGCGCTGAAGGCCGGTACCGGCAAATACAAGGAAATCTCGGCCAGCTTGTGGGTGTTGTGCGCGATCTTCATAGCCAAGTTCGTGTTTCTCTGACCCCTCATTGCACCAGTCAAGGGCGCCTCGGCGCCCTTTCTCTATTGCTTTAGCCTGTGCCTGCCTCTTCGCGGTGAACCCGCTCCTGGGGTTAGGTGATAGATGTTTGTGTGCGGCGGTGCGGCGATCCGATTACCCGCAAAGAGGCCAGATCAGACAATGCAAAAACAGCAGACGAAAAAAAGCCCGCCAGTGTGAGAGCGGGCCAAAGGACCTACGAAGATTCTTCTAGCGACCAACTAGCTTCCACGATAGGTCGAATAGCTGTACGGCGAAATCAGCAGCGGCACGTGGTAGTGCTCTTGCTGTTCATCGATACCAAAGCGCAGCACCACAACGTCCAGGAACGCCTGGGCCGGCAGCTGCACGCCGCGGGCGCGGTAGTAATCACCAGCGCTGAACTGCAACTGGTAGACACCGCTGCGATAGTCGTCACCCTGCAGCAGCGGCGCGTCGACGCGGCCATCGCTGTTGGTCAGGGCGGTGTTCACCAGCTCCAGCTGCTGGCCTTCGACGCGGTACAGCTCGACCTTGATCGAGCTGCCGGGGCAGCCATGCGCGGCATCCAGTACGTGTGTGGTCAAACGTCCCATTGCTTGTCGCCTCTTGTTCAATCTGTGGGCAAAAAATACACGGCCATCACCACGCCAAAGGGCCTGCGATGTGCGGGAATGACGCTATTAAGACATTCCGATGCAAAATTGTACACAATTTTTTGGGCCCTTCTTGCGCTCCTCCCCGATCATGCCCATAAACGACCCATCGGTCGCAAATACACGCTGCGTGCCGACGTCAACATCATTAGCTGACCGATCAGGCAGGTTTCTTGCACTGTATTTCCAGAGCGCTGCGAAGCGACAAAAGGGAAGAAATGCGGAAAAACAGGCTTACAAAAGATTTCAGAAGTTGTATACAATCAGCCCATCCGGTGGTGCGACATACCGACGCGGCCCGCCCACCACCCGCACTAACGCACAAGAAGGAAGACTGCAGTGAGCGCTGACTACCCTCGCGACCTGATCGGTTACGGCAACAACCCTCCTCACCCGCACTGGCCGGGCAACGCTCGCATCGCGCTGTCTTTCGTTCTCAACTACGAAGAAGGTGGCGAACGCAACATCTTGCACGGTGACAAGGAATCCGAAGCCTTCCTGTCCGAGATGGTTGCCGCCCAGCCGCTGCAGGGTGCGCGCAACATGAGCATGGAGTCGCTGTACGAGTATGGCAGCCGTGCCGGTGTGTGGCGCCTGCTGAAGCTGTTCAAGGACAGCGGCGTGCCGCTGACCGTGTTCGCCGTGGCCATGGCCGCCCAGCGCCACCCCGACGTGATCCGTGCCATGGCCGAAGCCGGCCACGAAATCTGCAGCCACGGCTACCGCTGGATCGACTACCAGAACATGGACGAGGCCCAGGAGCGCGAGCACATGCTCGAAGCCATCCGCATCCTCACCGAAATCAGCGGCAAGCGCCCGGTGGGTTGGTACACCGGCCGCACCGGCCCGAACACCCGCCGCCTGGTGATGGAAGAAGGTGGTTTCCTGTACGACAGCGACACCTATGACGACGACCTGCCCTACTGGGAGCCGAACAACCCCACCGGCAAGCCGCACCTGGTGATCCCCTACACCCTCGACACCAACGACATGCGCTTCACCCAGGTACAGGGTTTCAACTGCGGCGAACAGTTCTTCCAGTACCTGAAAGACGCGTTCGATGTGCTGTACGCCGAAGGCGCCGAAGCACCGAAAATGCTCTCCATCGGCCTGCACTGCCGCCTGGTGGGCCGCCCGGCGCGCCTGGCCGCGCTGAAGCGTTTCATCGACTACGCCAAAAGCCATGACCAGGTCTGGTTCGCCCGTCGTGAGGACATCGCCCGCCACTGGCACGCCACCCACCCGTACAAGAAAGAGACCGCCTGATGACCGCTTTCAAAACCCTCAAGCCTTCCACCCTGGGCCGTGACGCCTTCGTCGAGGCGTTCGCCGACATCTACGAGCACTCGCCGTGGGTTGCCGAAAAAGCCTATGACCTGGGGCAACTGGCTGAACTGGACGAGATCGAGGCGCTGCACCAGCGCATGAGCGACATCCTGCTCAGCGCCAACCACTCCGACCAGCTGGCGCTGATCAACGCTCACCCGGACCTGGCCGGCAAGGCCGCCGTCCAGGGCGAGTTGACCGAATCGAGCACCAATGAGCAAGCCGGCGCCGGTATCCACCAGTGCACCGCCGAAGAGTTCGCCCGTTTCACCGAGCTGAACGATGCCTACAAGGCCAAGTTCCAGTTCCCGTTCATCATGGCGGTGAAGGGCAGCAACCGGCACCAGATCCTGGCCGCCTTCGAAAAACGCATCCACAACGATGCCGATGCCGAATTCAAGGAAGCCCTGGCGCAGATCAACCTGATCGCCCTGTTCCGCCTGCTGCAGTTGTAAGCGACAGCCGAACCTTTTTCAGTACAACGAACATATAAGAGAGACCCGCATGCGCACCCTGATGATCGAGCCCCTGACCAAAGAAGCCTTTGCCCAGTTCGGAGACGTGATCGAAACCGACGGCAGCGACCACTTCATGATCAACAACGGCTCGACCATGCGCTTTCACAAGCTCGCCACGGTCGAAACCGCCGAGCCTGAAGACAAGGCGATCATCAGCATCTTCCGCGCCGACGCGCTGGACATGCCGCTGACCGTGCGCATGCTGGAACGCCATCCGCTGGGCAGCCAGGCTTTCATTCCGCTGCTCGGCAACCCCTTTCTGATCGTGGTCGCGCCAGTTGGCGATGCACCTGTATCAGGTTTGGTCCGCGCCTTCCGCAGTAATGGCAGGCAGGGCATCAATTACCATCGCGGCGTCTGGCACCACCCGGTGCTGACGATCGAAAAGCGGGATGACTTCCTGGTGGTTGATCGCAGTGGTTCTGGCAACAACTGCGATGAGCATTACTTCACCGAGGAACAAATGCTGGTCCTCAATCCCCACCAATAAGAGAAGGTCGGTCATCCGGGTTTCGACCTGAACGGTGACTGGCAGAGGTACATACTGTGGAAGCACACCTTCACGAATGGCTGAACCTGAGCATTCGCTGGGTTCACATGATCACCGGTGTCGCCTGGATCGGTGCATCGTTCTACTTCGTCTGGCTGGAGAACCACCTGAACCGAAGCAACCCGCGCGATGGGTTGTCGGGTGATCTCTGGGCGATTCACGGCGGTGGTATCTACCACCTGGAGAAATACAAGCTCGCACCCCCGAAAATGCCCGAGAACCTGCACTGGTTCAAATGGGAAGCCTACTTCACCTGGATGTCCGGTATCGCCCTGCTGTGCGTGGTGTTCTACTGGAACCCGGCGCTGTACCTGCTGGCCCCTGGCAGCACCCTGAGCGGCGCCGAAGGTGTGGCCATCGGTATCGGCTCGCTGGTCGCCGGCTGGTTCATCTACGACTTCCTGTGCGACTCGCCTCTGGGCAAGAAGCCAGCGCTGCTCGGCGGTGTCCTGTTCGTGCTGATCATTGCTGCATGCTGGGGCTTCAGCCTGGTGTTCAGCGGCCGTGGTGCGTACCTGCACACCGGCGCGATCATCGGCACCATCATGGTCGGCAACGTGTTCCGCATCATCATGCCGGCCCAGCGCCAGCTGGTGGCGGCGATCGAGAACAACCAGACACCTGACCCGGTACTGCCGGCCAAGGGCCTGCTGCGCTCGCGTCACAACAACTACTTCACCCTGCCGGTGCTGTTCATCATGATCAGCAACCATTTCCCGAGCACCTACGGTAGCCAGTACAACTGGCTGATCCTGGCTGGCATTGCAGTGGCCGCGGTACTGATCCGCCACTACTTCAACACCCGCCATGACAGCAACAAGTACGCCTGGACCCTGCCCGTCGGCGCCCTGGCAATGATCTGCCTGGCCTATGTCACCGGCCCGAAACCGATGGCCGTAAGCCCGGAGCAAGCCGCAGCGAAGATCGAGTACCAGCCGCTGCCGGCGACCGCCGTAGGTGGCAAGACCGCTGCCGAGCAGCGCGCCGAGGACGCCGCCAAGGCTGCCGAAGCACCCGCCGCTGAAGCCCAGGCTCCTGCCCAGGCCACGGCGCAGGTTGGCGGTGACGCTTTCGACAAGATCCACAATGTCATCCAGGAACGCTGCACCGTGTGCCACTCGTCCAAGCCGACCAGCCCACTGTTCAGCGCGGCCCCTGCCGGCGTGATGTTCGACACCCCGCAGCAGATCCAGGCCCAGGCCGCGCGCATTCAGGCGCAAGCGGTCGCCAGCCAGATCATGCCGCTGGGCAACATCACCCAGATGACCACCGAAGAGCGCAAGCTGGTCGGTGACTGGATCGCCAAAGGCGCCCCGGTGAACTGATACACAACTCTCGGGATCTCGCCGCTCCTGTGGGAGCGGGTTCACCCGCGAAGAGGCCGGTATTGCCGGCCTCGGTTTCAAGCCATACGCAACAAGCTAGCATCGAGCGTTCAGACTCAAGCGGGAATTCCAGGCTCTCTTCACCGGGAGCCTGCCGCTTGGGCCTGCCGCTTGGATCCGAGAATAAAAACAAAACTCGAGGTGCTGCATGTCCGAGTCACGCAAGGCGTACATCCCTGTTGCGCCGCCGCGAGAACCTCTGCCCTTGTTCCAACTGATACTGGTTGGCCTGCAACACGTCCTGCTGATGTACGGTGGCGCAATCGCTGTGCCGTTGATCATCGGTCAGGCCGCCGGTTTGTCCCGTGAAGAAGTCGCTTTCCTGATCAACGCCGACCTGCTGGTCGCTGGCGTCGCCACCATCATCCAGTCATTCGGTATCGGCCCGGTGGGCATCCGCATGCCGGTGATGATGGGTGCCAGTTTTGCTGCCGTCGGCAGCATGGTGGCCATGGCCGGCATGCCGGGCGTAGGCCTGCAGGGGATTTTCGGTGCAACCATCGCCGCCGGTTTCTTCGGCATGCTGATCGCGCCGTTCATGTCCAAGGTCGTACGCTTCTTCCCGCCACTGGTCACCGGCACGGTGATCACCTCGATTGGCTTGTCACTGTTCCCGGTGGCAGTCAACTGGGCCGGTGGCGGCCATGAAGCGGAAGCCTTCGGTTCGCCAATCTACCTGATGGTAGCCGGCCTGGTGCTGGCGGTAATCCTGCTGATAAACCGCTTCATGCGTGGCTTCTGGGTCAACGTGTCGGTGCTGGTGGGCATGGGCCTGGGCTACATCCTGGCCGGTTCCATCGGCATGGTCGATCTGTCCGGCCTGAGCGACGCACCGTGGGTGCAAGTGGTAACCCCACTTCACTTCGGCATGCCGACCTTCAGCCTGGCGCCGATCCTGTCCATGTGCCTGGTGGTGGTGATCATCTTCGTCGAGTCCACCGGCATGTTCCTGGCCCTGGGCAAGGTGACCGATCGCGAAGTTACCCCAGGCATGCTGCGTCGCGGCCTGCTGTGCGATGCCGGTGCATCGTTTATCGCCGGGTTCTTCAACACCTTCACCCACTCCTCGTTCGCCCAGAACATCGGCCTGGTGCAGATGACCGGGGTGCGCTGCCGGTTTGTCACGATCGTCGCCGGTGCACTGCTGATCGTGCTGAGCCTGCTGCCCAAGGCGGCCTTCCTGATTGCCTCGATCCCGCCTGCCGTACTGGGCGGCGCCTCCATTGCCATGTTCGGCATGGTCACCGCCACCGGGATCAAGATTCTGCAGGAAGCGGACATCGGCGACCGCCGCAACCAGTTGCTGGTTGCCGTGAGTGTCGGCTTCGGGCTGATCCCCGTGGTGCGTCCGGAGTTCTTTGCGCAGATGCCGCAGTGGATGGAACCCATCACCCACAGCGGTATTGCCATGGCCACGGTCAGTGCCCTGGTGTTGAACGTGTTGTTCAACATCCTCGGTGGCGCCGATCGCGCTGTGCACAACGACGCCTGTCACCAGCACTGAGTCGCAGGGCGGCGCAACGCCGCCCTTTCTCCCCTTTGCATTGATCGCAACACCGTCGGCCCGCCGGAATGGGCCGCCCGGGGCGCCTGCGCGCCAAAAAAATCCAACAAAAACAATAAGTCCGGGAACCACAACATGAAACGCATCGCATCAAGTCTCTTGCTGGGCAGCAGCCTGCTGGCCACCCTCCCCGCTCACGCTGGCGAATGGCTGCAGTGGCACGGCGAAAGCCTGACCTACCTGTACGGCAAGGATTTCAAGGTCAACCCGAGCATCCAGCAGACGGTGACCTTCGAGCACGCCAACAAATGGAAGTACGGCGACACCTTCATGTTCGTCGACAAGATTTTCTACAACGGCAAGCCCGACCCGGGCAAAGGCGTGACCACCTACTACGGCGAGTTCAGCCCGCGCCTGTCGTTCGGCAAGATCTTCGACCAGAAGCTTGCCTTCGGCCCGATCAAGGACGTGTTGCTGGCCATGACCTACGAGCGTGGCGAGGGCGATAACGAGGCCTACCTGATCGGCCCAGGCTTCGACCTGGACATCCCCGGTTTCAACTACTTCACCCTCAACTTCTACGTGCGCAACACCGAGGGCAGCCGCCCCGGTGACAATGTCTGGCAGATCACCCCCGGTTGGTCGTACACCATCCCCGTGGGCAGGTCAGACATTCTGATCGACGGCTACCTGGACTGGGTCACCGACAACGACCAGACCCGCCGCGGCACCTATCACGCCAACCTGCACATCAACCCGCAGGTCAAATACGACCTGGGCAAGGCGCTGAACCTGGGCGCCAAACAGCTTTATGTCGGCTTTGAATACAGCTACTGGAAGGACAAATACGGCATCGACAGCCGCGGTAACCTGGACAGTAACCAGAGCGTCGCCAGTGCCCTTGTCAAGGTACACTTCTAGAAAGTTGACCAAACGCACAAGTTTGTATCACCCCGCTCCAGGACGGAGCACTTGAGGCCCGGCGCGCAAGCCAGTAATCTGCGCGCCCCCTCGATCAGGGCAGAACGGATTCTGCCTGCGTTTACTGACCGCTCAGTCAATGAATACGGGCGGTTGGCCAACGTGTTGCCAGCCTGAAAGACCCTTTTCATCCGTTCAGAACGAAGTCGAGCAGGAAGGTTTTGCCAACCCGGAAAAGTTGGCCCAACCCTTGCCAAACAGCTGTGGCCTATCGAAAAAAGCTGACCCGAAAGACAAGAACAGCGCCACCACCGAGCGCTGACAACAGATCAACCAAGGGAGCGACACTCGCGATGCGTACCATCAATAGCCTGATCCTCGCCGGCGGCCTGCTGGCCTGCGGCGCCACCCAAGCCGACGACCTGCTGCAGTGGCAGAACAACAGCCTGACCTACCTGTGGGGCAAGAATTTCAAGGTCAACCCGGCGATCCAGCAGACGGTCACCTTCGAGCACGCTGACGGCTGGAAATACGGCGACAACTTCATCTTTGTCGACAAGATCTTCTACCAGGGGCAGAAAGACGCAGGTAACGGCCCGAACACCTACTACGGCGAGATCAGCCCGCGCCTGTCGTTCAACAAGATCTTCGACCAGAAGCTGGAATTCGGCCCGGTCAAGGACGTGCTGCTGGCGATGACCTACGAGTTTGGCGAGGGTGACACCGAAAGCTACCTGATCGGCCCCGGCTTCGACCTGGCCATCCCCGGCTTCGACTACTTCCAGCTGAACTTCTACAACCGCACCACCGATGGCAGCCGCGCCGGCGACAACGTGTGGCAGATCACCCCGGTATGGTCGTACACCATCCCGGTCGGCGATTCCGACGTGCTGATCGATGGCTTCATGGACTGGGTGGTGGACAATGACGAGAACCGCCGCGGCACCTACCAGGCCAACTTGCACTTCAACCCGCAGATCAAGTATGACCTGGGCAAGGCGTTGCACCTGGGCGAGAAACAGCTGTACGTGGGTGTGGAGTACGATTACTGGAAGAACAAGTACGGCATTAAGGACAGCGATGCCTTTACCACTGACCAGAACACCATGAGCTTCCTGGTCAAGGTGCACTTCTGACCTGATTGCGGGGGTCGCTTTGCGGCCCATTCGCGGGTAAACCCGCTCCCACAAGTTCCGCGCCGGGCTCAATGCAGGCGCTGCACCTGTGGGAGCGGGTTTACCCGCGAACCGGGGCAACGCCCCGGCCATGCGCACTAGCTGGCCGGCCGCACCAGCCGCCAAAGCTTGCTGGCCACCGCCACCACTGCCAGCACCACGGCACCGGCCACCACCCCGGCCACGCCGTTGAGCAGCGCCCCGGTCAGCGCCGCGCCGCGCCCTTCGCTGAATGCCTCGATGGCGTGATGCAAAGGCGCGATGCCATGCACCAGAATCCCGCCGCCTACCAGGAACATGGCCGCGGTGCCGATCACCGACAGGCTCTTCATCATGTATGGCGCCGCCCGCAGGATGCCGTTGCCGAGCCCCTGCGCCAGGCGCGATGCCTTGGTAGTCATCCACAACCCAAGGTCATCCAGCTTGACGATGCCGCCGACCAGCCCGTAAACGCCAATGGTCATGACAATGGCGATGCCCGACAGCACGATGATCTGCTGGGGCAGCGGCGAGTCGGCGACGATGCCCAGGGTAATGGCGATGATTTCCGCCGACAGGATGAAATCAGTGCGCACCGCGCCTTTGATCTTGGCCTTCTCGAAGGCCACCAGGTCAACACTGGCATCCGCCACCGCCTCCTTGCGTGCCTCGTGTTGCGCCGCGTCATCCTCCTTGCTGTGCAAGAACTTGTGGGCCAGCTTCTCGAAGCCTTCAAAGCACAGGTACGCCCCGCCCAGCATCAGCAACGGCGTCACCGCCCAGGGGATGAAGGCACTGATCAGCAGCGCCGCCGGCACCAGGATGGCCTTGTTCACCAGCGAGCCCTTGGCCACCGCCCATACCACCGGCAGTTCGCGGTCGGCACGCACTCCGGTGACCTGCTGGGCATTGAGCGCCAGGTCGTCGCCCAATACACCTGCGGTCTTTTTTGCCGCGACCTTGGTCATCAGCGAAACGTCGTCCAGCAAGGTGGCGATGTCGTCGATCAGTACCAGTAGACTGCTTCCTGCCATGTTGAGCTGTTTCCAAATGTGTGAATGAGCGGGAGTCTAGCCCAAAGCCGCTGCCTTGAGCGCCCGTCGAGCCCGGTGCTACCATGCCCGATCCCTCTTAGAGGTGGCCAGACACGAGGAAGATCCCTGACCATGAGCACCATTCGCGAGCGCAACAAGGAACTGATCCTGCGCGCGGCCAGCGAGGAATTCGCCGACAAGGGCTTCGCCGCCACCAAGACCAGCGATATCGCGGCCAAGGCCGGCCTGCCCAAGCCGAACGTGTATTACTACTTCAAGTCCAAGGACAACCTCTACCGCGAGGTCCTGGAGAGCATCATCGCGCCGATCATGCAGGCATCCACGCCGTTCAATGCCGACGGCGATCCGAAAGAAGTGCTGAGTGCGTACATTCGCTCGAAGATTCGCATTTCGCGGGACCTGCCCCATGCGTCCAAAGTGTTTGCCAGCGAAATCATGCATGGCGCGCCGCACCTGTCGCCGAACCAGGTGGAACAGCTGAACGAACAGGCCCGTCACAATATCGAGTGCATCCAGCGCTGGATCGACCGCGGGCAGATCGCCCACGTCGATGCCCACCACCTGATGTTCAGCATCTGGGCAGCGACGCAGACGTACGCGGATTTCGACTGGCAGATTTCGGCAGTGACCGGCAAGGCCAAGCTGGCTGACAGTGATTATGATGCGGCGGCCGAGACCATCATTCGCATGGTGCTCAAGGGTTGTGAGCCAGAGGTGGCCTGACAGGACCAGAGGGGCTGCTTTGCAGCCCATGCCGGCAAGCCAGCTGCCACAGGTCCTCCACAGACCTGAAGATCGGTGAAGCACCTCTGGGAGCCAGCTTGCAGAAAACCATACAATCTCCCGCAGGGCCATCACAGATCTGACTGTGGTGTCCCTGTGGGAGCTGGCTTGCCGGCGATGAGGCCAGAACAGGCAATAAAGGTTTAAGCTGCTACACCCGCATCCGCCCGCAACCCCACCTCCTCGATCGCACTGATCGCACACTGCTCGTCGATATCCGACGTATCGCCGCTGATCCCTACCGCACCCAGCACCTTGCCATCCTGATCACGAATCAGCACCCCACCCGGTGCCGGCACCACCGGCCGTTCCCCCAACCCGTTAAGCGCAGCAAAGAACGCCGGACGCTGCTGTGCATCCAGTGCCAGCAAACGCGAGCCCTTGCCCAGTGCAATCGCCCCCCACGCCTTGCCCGTGGCCACCTCGGGCCGGATCAGGCTGGCACCATCCTCGCGCTGCAGCGCCAGCAGGTGCCCGCCGGCATCCAGCACCGCCACGGTCAGCGGCGCGGCGTTGATCTTGCGGCCCGCTGCCAGCGCGGCATTGACCAGGCTGACGGCGAGTTTCAGGTTCAAAGCATTCATGCAAAAGGTCCTCTTCTTGTTGTGAGAAGCCCTGAGGGCAGTTGAAAACCGATCACACAAATAGAACACAACGAACAGTATTTTTGTATACAATATTTTCAAATGATCGTATGCGATAGCGCAAACCCCTGTTTTCACGGGCGCTCAGACGAAAGCCAGCTGACCCGATGAAAACCCATTGACCTAAACCGTCAGGCGTGAATACACTCTGTCGCAAAGCAAGTTGTATACAATTACAAAATCGATGAGGCACAACCCATGAGCAAAATGAGAGCAATCGATGCGGCCGTTCTGGTCATGCGCCGTGAAGGTGTAGATACCGCGTTCGGCATCCCAGGGGCTGCCATCAACCCGTTGTACTCGGCCCTGAAGAAAGTCGGTGGCATCGATCACGTCCTCGCTCGCCACGTCGAAGGTGCCTCGCACATGGCCGAGGGCTACACCCGTGCCAACCCAGGCAACATCGGCGTGTGCATCGGCACTTCCGGCCCGGCCGGCACCGACATGGTCACCGGCTTGTACAGTGCCGCTGCCGACTCCATCCCGATCCTCTGCATCACCGGCCAGGCCCCACGTGCGCGTCTGCACAAAGAAGACTTCCAGGCTGTCGACATCACCAGCATCGTCAAGCCGGTCACCAAGTGGGCCACCACCGTTCTGGAGCCAGGCCAGGTGCCTTACGCCTTCCAGAAGGCCTTCTACGAAATGCGTACCGGCCGCCCAGGCCCTGTGCTGATCGACCTGCCGTTCGACGTGCAGATGGCCGAAATCGAATTCGACATCGACGCCTACGAGCCACTGGCAGTCAACAAGCCGTCCGCCACTCGCGTTCAGGCCGAAAAAGCCCTCGCCATGCTCAATGACGCCGAGCGCCCACTGCTGGTAGCCGGCGGCGGCATCATCAACGCCGACGCCAGCGACAAGCTGGTCGAGTTTGCCGAACTGACCGGCGTACCGGTGATCCCGACCCTGATGGGCTGGGGCACCATCCCGGATGACCACGCACAAATGGTCGGCATGGTCGGCCTGCAGACCTCGCACCGCTACGGCAACGCCACCCTGCTGAAATCCGACCTGGTGTTCGGTATCGGCAACCGCTGGGCCAACCGCCACACCGGCTCCGTCGACGTCTACACCGAAGGCCGCAAGTTCGTGCACGTCGACATCGAACCGACCCAGATTGGCCGCGTGTTCACCCCGGACCTGGGTATCGTTTCCGATGCTGGCAAGGCGCTGGACATGTTCCTCGAAGTGGCCCGCGAGTGGAAAGCCGCTGGCAAGCTGAAAGACCGTGCCGCCTGGCTGGAAGACTGCCAGCAGCGCAAGGCCAGCCTGCAGCGCAAGACCCACTTCGACAACGTGCCGGTGAAACCGCAGCGCGTGTACGAAGAAATGAACCAGGTGTTCGGCAAAGACACCTGCTACGTCAGCACCATCGGCCTGTCGCAGATTGCCGGCGCGCAGTTCCTGCACGTGTACAAACCACGCCACTGGATCAACTGCGGCCAGGCCGGCCCGCTGGGCTGGACCATCCCGGCAGCCCTGGGCGTGGTGAAAGCCGATCCGAAGCGCAAGGTTGTAGCGCTGTCGGGTGACTACGACTTCCAGTTCATGATCGAAGAACTGGCAGTGGGCGCGCAGTTCAACCTGCCATACGTCCACGTACTGGTGAACAACGCCTACCTGGGCCTGATCCGCCAGGCGCAGCGTGGCTTCGACATGGATTACTGTGTACAACTGGCGTTCGAGAACATCAACTCGACCGACGCCGCCAGTTACGGTGTGGACCACGTAGCCGTGGTCGAAGGCCTCGGCTGCAAGGCCATCCGCGTATTCGAGCCGGCCGAAATCGCCCCTGCCCTGCTCAAGGCGCAGAAGATGGCCGAAGAGTTCCGCGTACCGGTGGTTGTCGAAGTGATTCTCGAGCGTGTCACCAACATTTCGATGGGTACCGAGATCAACGCGGTCAACGAGTTCGAAGACCTGGCCCTGGTCGGCAACGACGCGCCTACCGCGATCTCGATGCTCGACTGATTGCCTGACGCCCCCGCGCCAGCACGGCCGGGGGCTCTATTCTGCAAGGAGACAACCATGCCTCGCTTCGCTGCCAACCTGTCCATGCTGTTCACCGAACAGGACTTCCTGGCCCGCTTCAAGGCTGCCGCAGACGCTGGTTTCAGCGGCGTCGAGTACCTTTTCCCGTATGACTTCAGCGCCGCCGAAATCAAGCAGCAGCTGGACGCCAACGGCCTGACCCAGGTGCTGTTCAACCTGCCGGCGGGCGACTGGGCCAAGGGCGAACGTGGCATCACCTGCCACCCCGACCGCGTCGAAGAGTTCCGCGCCGGGGTCGACAAGGCCATCGAATACGCCAAGGTGCTCGGCAACACCCAGGTCAACGCCCTGGCCGGCATTCGCCCGCAAGGCCTGCAGTGCGCCGACGTGCGCAAAACCTTCGTCGACAACCTCAAGTATGCCGCCGACAAGCTCAAGGCCGCCGGGATCCGCCTGGTCATGGAAATGATCAACACCCGCGACATCCCGGGCTTCTACCTGAACACCACCCAGCAGGCCCTGGAAATCCAGGCCGAAGTGGGCAGCGACAACCTGTTCCTGCAGTACGACATCTACCACATGCAGATCATGGAAGGTGACCTGGCTCGCACCATGGAAACCAACCTGAAGCTGATCAACCATATCCAGCTGGCCGACAACCCCGGCCGCAACGAGCCAGGCACCGGCGAGATCAACTACCGCTTCCTGTTCGAGCACCTGGACCGCATCGGCTACCAGGGCTGGGTGGGCGCGGAATACAAGCCGCTGACCACCACTGAAGCCGGCCTGGGCTGGCTGAAGACCCACAACGCAATCTGAAGGCTGCTCACACCCTGTGACACACAATTGACCTTGTGGGAACGGGTTCACCCGCGAACACCGGCAAAGCCGGTGCCATCCACCGCGGTGCCTGCTTCGCGGGTAAACCCGCTCCCACAGGAGTTTTGTGTCCAACAGGAGGACTGTGCTGCCCTGTTCCATCGAGATTCAACAAATACAACGAGGTAATCTCTCATGGCTAAAATCGGTTTCATCGGCACCGGCATCATGGGCAAGCCCATGGCCCAGAACCTGCAAAAAGCAGGTCACAGCCTGTTCGTTTCCACTCACCACGACGCCGCCCCTGCCGACCTGATCGCAGCCGGTGCAGTGGCCCTGGCCAACCCTAAAGAAGTTGCCCAGGAAGCCGAATTCATCATCGTCATGGTCCCCGACACCCCACAGGTCGAGGCCGTACTGTTCGGTGAAAACGGCGTGGCCGAAGGCGTCGGCCCGAACAAGGTAGTGATCGACATGAGCTCGATCTCGCCGACCGCCACCAAAGCCTTCGCCGAAAAAATCAAGGCCACCGGCGCCGCCTACCTGGACGCCCCGGTGTCCGGTGGTGAAGTCGGTGCCAAGGCCGCGACCCTCAGCATCATGGTCGGTGGCTGCCCGAAAGCCTTCGAGCGCGCACTGCCGCTGTTCGAAGCCATGGGCAAGAACATCACCCGCGTGGGCGGCAACGGCGACGGCCAGACCGCCAAGGTCGCCAACCAGATCATCGTCGCCCTGAACATCCAGGCCGTCAGCGAAGCACTGCTGTTCGCCGCCAAGAACGGCGCCGATCCTGCCAAGGTGCGTGAAGCACTGATGGGCGGTTTCGCCTCGTCGAAAATCCTCGAAGTGCATGCCGAGCGCATGATCAAGGGCACCTTCGACCCAGGCTTCCGCATCAACCTGCACCAGAAAGACCTGAACCTGGCCCTGCAGGGCGCCAAGGAACTGGGCATCAACCTGCCCAACACCTCCAACGCCCAGCAAGTGTTCAACACCTGCCAGGCCCTGGGTGGCGGCAACTGGGACCACTCGGCGCTGATCAAAGGCCTGGAGCACATGGCCAACTTCTCGATCCGCGGCGACAAGTAATTCGAATTCGGGGGCTGCTGCGCAGCCCGATCGCCGGCAAGCCAGCTCCCACAGGGACCGCACAATCCCTCAATCCTGTGCTGTACCTGTGGGAGCTGGCCTGCCCGCGATGAATTCCACACCGATGAACCTGCGACCACAGGCTCATAAGGTGACACCGAGCAACACCCGCCCCTGGTTCGGCCTGCACGGAGGCAGTTCCAGGGGCGTTTTTGATTCTGCAGAACAACAATAACTGGGAGCCTGCCATGTCGGTCGATCCGCAAAAAATTCTCCGCGAGCTGTTCGACACAGCCATCGCTGCCGCCCACCCCCGCCAAGTCCTCGAACCCTACCTGCCCGCCGACCGTAGCGGCCGGGTCATCGTCATCGGCGCCGGCAAGGCCGCAGCCGCCATGGCCGAAGTGGTCGAGAAAAGCTGGCAGGGCGAAGTCTCTGGCCTGGTCGTGACCCGTTATGGCCACGGCGCCAACTGCCAGAAGATCGAAGTGGTCGAAGCCGCCCACCCGGTCCCTGATGCCGCCGGCCTGGCCGTGGCCAAGCGCGTGCTGGAGCTGGTCAGCAACCTCAACGAAGACGACCGCGTCATCTTCCTGCTGTCTGGCGGTGGCTCGGCGCTGCTGGCCCTGCCTGCCGAGGGCCTGACCCTGGCGGACAAGCAGCAGATCAACAAGTCGCTGCTGAAATCCGGCGCCACCATCGGCGAGATGAACTGCGTACGCAAGCACCTCTCGGCGATCAAGGGCGGCCGCCTGGCCAAGGCCTGCTGGCCGGCCACGGTCTACACCTATGCGATTTCCGATGTACCCGGCGACCTCGCCACGGTAATTGCCTCCGGCCCCACCGTGGCCGACCCGAGCACTTCGGCCGATGCGCTCGCCATCCTCAAGCGTTACAACATCGAAGCACCGAAAGCCGTTATCGACTGGCTCAACAACCCCGCATCGGAAACCGTCAAGGCCGATGACCCGGCCCTGGCCCGCAGCCACTTCCAGTTGATCGCCAAGCCCCAGCAGTCGCTTGAGGCAGCGGCGGTCAAAGCCCGTCAGGCCGGTTTCAGCCCGCTGATCCTCGGCGATCTGGAAGGTGAATCGCGCGAAGTGGCCAAGGTGCACGCCGGTATCGCCCGGCAGATCGTCCAGTACGGCCAGCCTTTGAAGGCGCCCTGCGTAATCCTGACCGGAGGCGAAACCACCGTGACCGTACGCGGCAATGGCCGTGGCGGGCGCAACGCCGAGTTCCTGCTCAGCCTCACCGAAAGCCTCAAAGGCCTGCCGGGCGTGTATGCCCTGGCCGGTGATACCGACGGCATCGACGGCTCGGAAGAAAACGCCGGCGCCTTCATGACCCCAGGCAGCTACGCCCGCGCCGAGGCCCTGGGCCTGTCGGCCAGCGACGAGTTGGACAACAACAACGGCTACGGCTACTTCGCCGCACTGGATGCGCTGATCGTCACCGAGCCGACCCGCACCAACGTCAACGACTTCCGCGCCATCCTGATCCTCGAGACTGCCCAATCATGACGCCTGATAAAAAAGTCAAAATCCTCGCCACCCTTGGCCCTGCGATCAATGGCATCGATGACATCCGCCAGCTGGTCGAAGCCGGGGTGAACATCTTCCGCCTCAACTTCAGCCACGGCGAACATGCCGACCACGCCCTGCGCTACCAGTGGATCCGTGAAGTCGAGCAGCAGCTCAACTACCCGCTGGGCATCCTCATGGACCTGCAAGGGCCAAAGCTGCGCGTCGGCCGTTTTGCCGAGGGCAAGGTGCAGCTGCAACGCGGCCAGGCGCTGCGCCTGGACCTGGACAAAACCCCGGGCGACAGCCACCGGGTCAACCTGCCACACCCGGAAATCATCGCCGCGCTGGAGCCGGGCATGGACCTGCTGCTGGACGATGGCAAGCTGCGCCTGCGGGTTACCGCCAAGCACAGCGACGCCATCGACACCGAAGTGCTGAACGGTGGTGAGCTGTCCGACCGCAAGGGCGTCAACGTGCCGCAAGCGGTACTCGATCTGTCCCCGCTCACCGAAAAAGACCGCCGCGACCTGGCCTTCGGCCTGGAACTGGGCGTGGACTGGGTGGCCCTGTCATTCGTGCAGCGCCCGGAAGACATCGTCGAGGCGCGCCAGCTGATTGGCGACCGCGCCTACCTGATGGCCAAGATCGAAAAACCTTCGGCGGTCGAGCAACTGCAAGCCATCGCCGAACTGGCAGATGCGATCATGGTGGCCCGTGGCGACCTGGGCGTGGAAGTACCGGCCGAAAGCGTGCCGCAGATCCAGAAGCGCATCATCGCTACCTGCCGCCAGCTGGGCAAACCGGTGGTGGTGGCCACGCAGATGCTCGAGTCCATGCGCTTTTCGCCCGCCCCGACCCGTGCCGAAGTCACCGACGTGGCCAACGCCGTGGCCGAAGGTGCCGATGCGGTCATGCTGTCAGCCGAGACGGCCTCGGGTGACTACCCGCTCGAAGCCGTGCAGATGATGAGCAAGATCATCCGTCAGGTAGAAAACGGCCCGGACTACCAGGCCCAGCTGGATGTTGGCCGGCCGAAGGCCGAGGCTACCGTGTCGGACGCCATCAGCTGCGCGATTCGCCGCATCAGCGGCATCCTGCCGGTGGCGGTGCTGGTCAACTACAGCGAGTCGGGCGCCTCTACCCTGCGTACTGCGCGCGAGCGACCACGGGCACCGATCCTCAACCTGACGCCGAACCTGAACACCGCGCGCCGCCTGAGCGTGGCCTGGGGTGTGCACTCGGTGGTCAACGACCGCCTGCGTCAGGTTGACGAGGTGGTTTCAACTGCGCTGGAAATTGCCCAGGCGCAGGGTATGGCAACCCGTGGCGACACGCTGCTGATCACTGCCGGTGTGCCTTTCGGCAAGCCGGGGTCGACTAACACCCTGCGGATCGAGACCTTGATCTGAGATTGCAGGGGGCGCTTTGCGCCCCCTGTGGGAGCTGGCTTGCCGGCGAATGGAGGGCGCAGCCCTCCGCCAACACTGAAAGCACACCTGCGGAAAACCTGAGGCCCAAAGAGGCCCACCGCCCTCCACCCACCTCACTGACTGCCCCATGTACAGCAAAAATTCCGTCAACCCGTGCCCCGACTGGGCCACGGCTATGCTCAACGGCTTCAGCCAGGTACTGCTGCTGCGCAGCCCCCTGTGCGGCCTGTGCTGCCTGCTGGCCATCCTGCTCACCGCGCCCAGCCTGGTCGGCGGCGCCCTGCTCGGCGCCCTGGCCGGCCTGCTGACTGCCCAGGCCCGCGGCTACGACCGCGCCGACCGCCAGGCCGGGCTGTACTGCTACAACGGCGTGCTGATCGGCATCCTGATCTGCGCCGTGCTGCCCTGGTCGGTCATTCTGCCGCCGCTGATCATCGCTGCGGGTGGCCTGTCCAGCATCATTACCCACCAGTGGCGCAAGCGCGGTGGCAAGCTGTTGATCGCCTATACCGCGCCGTTCGTGCTGTTGGGCTGGGCCACGCTGCTGCTGGCCGACCCCGGCACCTCGGCGTCGGTCGACGCAGCCCCTCTATTTGCCGTATTTCGCGGCGTGGGCCAGATCTTCCTACTGGACCAGCCCATGGCAGGGCTGCTGATCGCCGGCGGTTTGTACCTGGCTAATCCCTATGCCGCCACCTGGGCGATAATTGGCTCATTGCTAGGCGCCGGCGTAGCTTGGCTAGCCGGCGATTTCCAGGCGGCATGGCTTGGACTTTATGGCTTCAACGCCGCGCTGGCGGCACTGGCATTCAGTCGGCAAGGAGAGCGGCCGTGGGTGACACTGCTGGCGATCGTCATGGCGATCGTTATTCAACGAACTGCGTCCAACCTCGACCTGCCGCTGCTGACTGCTCCATTCGTCGTCGCCAGCTGGGTCATGGGCGCCGTCCTGGTTCAAATGAAACCAGGCAGATCGCATCAAGACTTGACCCAACGCATGTGAAGGCCACTTAGTTCGATGATGTACTTCTAGTGCGCTGCATTAGAACGGAAAGATCATCACCATAGTCGTTGCTCTGGACATTCAGGCTGAGATCGGCAATTCCGACGGCTCGGGCTTTCCCCACTTTAGGCGATATGGCTTCGAGAAGAGTATCGACGTCAAACTTGAATTTTCTAAAACCAGCGTTCAGAAGGCCTTCGACTGTGCTTGGAGGAGCTTTGCTTGCCGGAATAAACAAATCGTCACGCCGATAAAAAACCTCGTCGCTCAAGAAGGAGTCAAATACCCTAGTTCTGGAGAGCTTTTCCCCCTTGATCTTAGTCCCAAACCCCATGAACTCATACCTTTCAAATTGTTCGCCTTTAAGTTTGTATACCGTCCTTTTCTTACCAAAATTCTCTATATCAATCAGTGGTCTAAGAAAATCGCGAAGGGGTTCCTTCGGTAGATTGAATTTATTCAACCGCTTGGTAAGAAGCGTTCTGCCACGTCCCGAAGGATCGTGAAAATTTACGGGATCGCCAGAGCAGTATGCGTAGGCGTTGACTCCGCCCGCACCAAAGGGGCTTAGGCTGTCGGAGCTCAGGAACCGCATGATTGCCGGGCGATACACCCTGTGCCCGTTGCCCATCAGATATCCCTGCACTGCGGGATCAAACCACTGCCCGACAAACCGCAGCCCGCCGCCAGCCCGCTGCTTGGGAAGCTGCCCATAGGGTGGAAAAGACCACTCCTCACGACGAACGCGCTGATCGGCGACGGTACTACCGAGGCCATCATCCTGCAGCAGAAGGGTTTCGCCGGCGCACGGGGGTGAAGCAGGTAATCCAGACATTCTGTTCGCTCCATTTTCAAGCAGACTGAGGCTCAATGATGGCCGCTGCCCTTGCAGCGGAAAACTGGCATTTCTAACAGTTCCCTAGCTCTGCGCCGGCTTGTGCATCTCACCCGCGCACCTTAGTGTTGATCATCAACGTCAAGTATCAGGTACCTCATGTCCTCGCAATCTTTGCGCGAACGCCTCTACGTCATCGTCTTCCAGACCGACACCGTAGCCGGCCGGCGCTTCGACAAGATCCTCCTGCTGATCATCCTGGCCAGCCTGGTCACGGTAATCCTCGACAGCATCGACGAGGTTCACCAAGGCTACGCCGGCCTGCTGGCCGCCATCGAGTGGGGCTTTACCGCGATCTTCCTGGCCGAGTACATCACCCGCCTGTACTGCTCGCCCAAGCCATTGCGTTACGCCTTCAGCTTCTACGGCTTGGTCGACCTGCTGGCGATCGTGCCGGGGGTCATCGCGCTGTACTACAGCGACGCCCAGTACCTGCTGATTATCCGGGTGATCCGGATGCTGCGGATCTTCCGCGTACTAAAGCTCAGCCCGTACCTCAAGCAGGCCAACTACCTGATGGAGGCGCTGCGCGGCAGCAAGCAGAAGATCATCGTGTTCCTGGTCAGCGTATCGACCCTGGTGACGGTGTTCGGCACCTTGATGTATGTGATCGAGGGGCCGGAGCATGGCTTCACCAGCATCCCCAAAGGGATCTACTGGGCCATCGTTACCCTGACGACGGTAGGCTTTGGCGACATCGTGCCGAAAACGCCACTCGGGCAGGTGCTGTCGTCGCTGGTGATGATTACCGGTTATTCGATTATTGCCGTGCCGACCGGGATCTTCACCGCAGAGCTGGCCAATGCAATGCGCGGCGAGCAGTTGCAGCATGATTGCCCGACCTGCCACAAGAAAACCCATGAGCATGGGGCGGCGTTCTGTTCCCGGTGCGGGAATGGGTTGTTTCCCAAACAGTGATGTTGCCTGATCTGGCCCTATCGCCGGCAAGCCAGCTCCCACAAGTGCACTACAGCTATCAAGCCTTGTGCAGTACCTGTGGGAGCTGGCTTGCCGGCGATGGGGCCGGTATAGGCAGCGGAATAACCAAAGTCATTTTTGTTCTTTAATCCGCGCAAACCCACCCGCTATAGTCGCTGGCAACCTGCCCCAAAAACCTTCAAGAACAAGGAAGCAACGTGAAAAAACTCTTCACCGCCTCGCTGCTCGCCGCAGGCCTGGCGCTGGGCAACATCGCCCAGGCCGCCCCGACCCTGCTGAACGTTTCCTACGACGTGATGCGCGACTTCTACAAGGACTACAACCCGGCCTTCCAGAAGCACTGGGAAGCCGAGCACAACGAGAAGGTCAACCTGCAGATGTCCTTCGGCGGCTCTAGCAAGCAGGCGCGTGCGGTGATCGATGGTCTGCCGGCCGATGTCATCACCATGAACATGGCCACCGACATCAATGCTCTGGCCGACAACGGCAAACTGGTGCCGGACAACTGGGTGACCCGCCTGCCGAACAACAGCGCGCCATTCACCTCGGCCACCGTGTTCATCGTGCGCAAGGGCAACCCCAAGGCGCTGAAGGACTGGCCCGACCTGCTCAAGGACGGTGTGCAGGTGATCGTGCCCAACCCGAAGACCTCGGGTAACGGCCGCTACACCTACCTGTCGGCCTGGGGCTATGTGCTCAAGCAAGGCGGTGACGAGAACAAGGCCAAGGAATTTGTCGGCAAGCTGTTCAAGCAGGCACCCGTGCTGGACACCGGCGGCCGTGCGGCCACCACCACCTTCATGACCAACCAGATTGGTGACGTGCTGGTGACCTTCGAGAACGAAGCCGAGATGATCGCCCGCGAGTTTGGCCGCGACCAGTTCGAAGTGGTCTACCCGAGCGTGTCGGCCGAAGCCGAGCCGCCGGTGAGTGTGGTCGACAAGGTGGTGGCGAAGAAAGGCACCCAGGCCGTAGCCGAGGAATACCTGAAGTACCTGTGGTCGCCAGAGGCCCAGGAAATCGCCGCCAACAACTACCTGCGCCCGCGCGACGCGACGGTACTGGCCAAGTACACCGACCGTTTCCCGAAAGTCGATTTCCTGTCGGTGGAGAAGACCTTTGGTGACTGGCGCACCGTGCAGAAGACCCACTTCAACGATGGTGGGGTGTTTGACCAGATCTATACCAACCAATAACCGTAAGGGGGCTTCTGGCCCTCTTTTTTCGCCCCCCTTACTTACCCCTTTCGCAATCCCTGCTAGTCAAGAAACCATTTGATATAGCACACTCCACCCCCAACACCGGACCTATAACCTACAAATAAGTAAGACATTTCTGACATATAGAAATATCTCGTACACACCTGCCTTTCAAGCTACCTTGCCGAGAAAATCGCAAAGCGTTAAGGTACCGTCGACGACTTGAAAAGGATCAACCCAATGATAAATGGACATATCAATTGGTTGATAAAGCCGCTCGGCTATCAGCCAATTACCAAGCGATGCCCTTCGTGCGAAGTCAAAAAACTTTTTCTACCCGCAGGCACTTTCAGGGTCAACGCCCAGAAAAAAACTCTTGATGTCTGGAATATCTATAAATGCGAAAAGTGCGACTACACGTGGAATATTGACATCCACGCCCGCATCAACACCAACAAGCTCGACCCTGAACTTCATCAACGCTTTCTGCACAATGACCTTGATGAGGTTCGTCGTTACGCCTACAACTACAGCTTATTGAAACGCAACCATGCCGAACTCGGCCCGACCCCACGCTATGAAATACAGGGGCCATCACCGTATGCGCTCACTGACGCCGAACAGGTGACCATCACCCTTGACTTCGAGCAACCCATTCCTGTACGCCTGATCAATATCCTCACCCGCAAGCTCTGCCTTTCCCGCGGCCAGGTCGCTCGCCTGATCGACGAGGGCGTGTTGCTCGACTTGTCGCCAAGCGACCTCAATCGCAAGTTCAAGCAGAGCATGACGCTGCGCATGAACCTGGCACGCCTCTACCAGCTCGATCCACCGTTCGTGGAAAGTCCGGCCAATGTGGAAGTCTCCTGACATCAATGTTTTTCCAAGGAGGAGGACACTGTCATGCTGTTTGCAAAACCCGCCCATCCCGACAAACTCAATCTGCTGTGCTTTCCCTTTGCGGGTGGCAGTGCCGATTTCTACAACCGCTGGAAGCTCCCGGCGTTCGATGACATTATTGTCCACCCAATTCAATTACCGGGGCGCGGCCAACATATAAACCTGCCACTCATCAGTAGCATGTCACTGTTGATAGATCTGATAACCAACGAACTACATCACTTTCGCGATTGCCGCTTTGCATTACTGGGCACCAGTATGGGCGGGTGGCTCGCCTTCCAACTTGCACAACAACTCAAGCACCAAGAAAGTTCGCTGAAACCGGAATGCCTGGTCATATGTTCCACGGCCCATCCTGCTTTCCGAAAACACTTGCCGCAGATCGATAACATTGATCATAGCGCCGCGATCAGGCGGCTGGGCGAATTCAATCCCTCCTGCCTGGTCACGTTGAAAAACCCTGAACTGGCGTCGTTGTTCCTGCCCATCCTGCAAGCCGACTTCACCCTGTGCAGAACATGGCAATTCAATTCGAACATTGGCGTCGACTGCCCGATCTGGGCATTTCATGCCCATGACGATCACATCGTCGACCACAGCATGATGCTGCCCTGGAAAAACCTCACCTGCGGCGCGTTTCAGATGAGCCGCGTCGATGGTGATCATTTTTTCACCGAACACCCCTCGCCCGCGTTTCTCGAACAACTGCACCGCCTGCTTCACTTGACGCAACGCCAACCTCTGCTACGTCCTTGAATAGCGCCGGCAGTCACTGACGGCGCCCACCTCATCCCTAACCATCGACTTCTTCGAGCAAGCCACTGATCTGCTGGCGCACATGCGCGAACAACCGCCTGCCGATATCCGCGCTGGCGGTCGAAGTTTTCGACAACACCCCTTGAGTCGATGCGCCTTGCGAAAGCGGCAACCGGTAAACGCCGCAGCGTGGCGGATGCTCATGATCGGGACGCGGCGCACGTACCAGATGAGGGTGCAAGTGCAGCATCAAACTGGTCTCCGTGATCCCCGCATGCTCTGCATGCCAGCCAGGGAACTCGGGCAGGTGCTCGCCGACCCATCGTTCATCGACCAGGCTCCACCAACTGAACGCCAGAACCGAGCGCTGGCCAAGCAGCCCACGCTCGCGCACTTTGTCGAGCGCCTCGAAGACAAACGCTTCATTTTCATAGTGGCCGTTGATGATCACCAACTGCCGGAACGGCAGGCTGGCCAGGCTGCAAAGCGATTGTTCCAGGTAGTCGATGAAGGTGCCCCCTTCGACGAACACCGTACCTGGAAACTGCAACCCTCCCCCACTCTGTGGCAGCGAACGCACGGAGATGGGCAGCAGTGGCAGCATGATCGCCTGACGCTCGGCACACAGCGCCTCGGCGAATGCCTCGGGAATCAACGCATCCACATTGAGCGGCAGGTGCGGCCCATGCTGCTCGATGCCGCCCACCGGCCACACCAACACCTGGCCCTCCACGGCCTGCCGCACATCCTGGCTGGTCAGCTCGCTGAACCGCACGATGTTGAGCCCACTCATCCCGCCACCATCCGTGCAGATCCCAGATCGAGTTCGAAGTATTCATCGGTAATACGTTCAAGCGTGCCGAACATGTCCTGGTGCAGCGCCGAATACACCTGCGCCGTCTGCGCGCCGGCCAACTGGTACTCGCGCACATCGCGGCCGCTCTGCACGCCTCCGCAGCCCATGATCGGCAAGTCGAAACCGCGCTGGCGCAGTTCGTAGATCGCGGCGAGCACCAGTGGCTTGATCCCCGCACCGGAATAACCGCAAACCCCTCCCAGCACCACGTCCCTGCACTCAGGGTCGAACGCCAGCCCCGAGATAGTGTCGCTCAGGGTCAGCGCCGATGCGCCGCCACGCTGTGCGGCCATGGCACGCTCGTGCAAGCCTTGGCCGAGGGCCAGCTTGACCGCGAATGGCGCGTCGGTGCTTTGCCTCACGGCCTGTGCATAGGCCTCGACACGCCCGGGCGTGTCTTCGGTAACATCCTCCGCGTGCAGGCAGGAGATGCCCAGCTCCAATGGACAATCGCTGGCTTGCGCGACCTGCGCGGCCAGTTCGCCAAGCGCTGCAGGTGTGGCGGCGTGGATCGAGGCAATGATCGCCAGCCCCTCACGCTGGAACTGGCCGAGCAATATCAACCAGTCGGCGACCGAGCGCTTGGAGTAGGTAGTGTTGTTCAGCATGCCGGTACCAATAGCATGGATCCGCTCGGCATGGGTCTTTTCGCACCCCGGGAAAATGGTCTTGGTGACCACTGCCCCAGCCCCGCGCGCCAACAGCTGCCGGATGTTTCGCGCCTGGTCCGACAGCAGCCCCGAACCTACGATCAGCGGCGACGCCAATTGCAGGCCAAGCACCGAGTAGCCCCTGCGTTGTTGTTCAATGTTCATCACTGCATCCCTGTGACAAGAGTCGAAGAGGTGGAGCGTGGGCAGGCGCTTACACCTGTACCGCGCAAGGTTGCCTGGCGAGCAGCCCCTGGAAGATCTCGCCGATCTGCCAAGGGTTGGCGCGAAAATCACGGACATCGAGTCGGGCAACCGTGCCCACATGCTCCAGCCCCTTGAGCAGGTGGCTGGCGTTGTCGACGATCGGCATTTCGGTGACCAGCAGCACCGGCCGATGCAACGCCGAAGCCCAACCCAATTCGATGTGCGTGCCGTCGGTGCGCAACAATTCGCCATTGGCCAGCACCGGCAGGATAGGCATGAATACATCGCACTCCTGCATCCAGGCAAAATCACGTCGCGAGACCATTTCCGGGGTGAAGGCTGGCGTATCGACACCGAACTTCTCGGCTAGGTGAGCCGACAGCACCTGGCCGTTGAGGTCTCTGACCGCTTCGACCGCCAACTCGATGGTCTGCCTGAGTTCCTGATTGAAACTCTTTTTATGGATGGCGAACTGGATCGGGCCACCAATAAACACTTTCAGGTTGCGCAATGGCATGGGAACACTCCTTTTTGAGGTACTGGATGAACCATCGAGGGTGCCCGGCAGGCACCCTCGCCGGGTTAGATCAAGCCTTGGCCACGCAGCTCTGCAAGGCTGTCGGCGAATGCCTGGTGTACCTGGTCCAGGTGCCGGTTCTGGTGCGCGGCGCTGAGGAACCAGCAGCGCCACTCCCAGATGTAGACGCCGCGAAGCAGCAGGTTGTAATAGAGCAAGTCCATATTTTCGCGATGCACCAGGCGCATGAACGACGAGAAACTGCGCGCCTCGATGGCCACCTGATAGGTCGCGAACAGGTCGTTCAAGCGCGCCGCAAAAACCTGTGTCCGCAGGTTGAGCGCCTCGGTGAACGCCGCACCGCGGCGCTTGACTTCAAGTAACGAAGCCTTGGCGGTGGCCATCGCCAACGGGTGCTGGAAGAAGGTCCCGCCAAAGAATGTCGGTTCCACCGCGGGGAAGCTGTCGTCCCCGTACTGCCAGGGGCCACCATCGATGGCATCCAGCGTGCCGCCACGCCCGGCGACCACGCCCAGCGGCATGCCTCCACCTATGGTCTTGCCATAGGTCACGATGTCCGCGTCGATGCCGAATAGCCCTTGCACCCCTGCAGGGTGCGCGCGGAACCCAGTGACGATCTCGTCGAAAATCAGCAAGGCGCCCACGGCGCGGGATGCATCACGCAAGGCGCGCAGATAGGCTGGGTCGGCGAGGCCCGGGTCGCGGGTCGGCACCGGCTCTATCAACACCGCGGCGACCTGCTGGCCATGACTGGCAAGAAAATCAAGCGCCGCCTGCGCGCCGAACTCGAATACCGATACATCCGCCACCATGCCTGCGGGGATACCAATCGAGACCGGGCTGGTCGCGCCCGCGCGCGATGGGTCGGCGCTGGCCAGTACCGCATCCCAATGCCCGTGATAGCTGCTGGAAAACATCACCACATGGTTGCGCCCGGTCGCCGCCCGCGCCGCGCGCACGGCATTCATGATCGCCTCGGTGCCGCTGTTGACGAAGGCCACTCGGTCCATGCCTGTGACCTCGCACAACAGCTCGGCCACCTGCAGCGTCGTCTCGTTGCGCGCGCCCAGGCCAAAGCCCTGCTCAAGCTGGCTCTCCAGCGCCTGGCGGACGAAGCTCGGGGCATGCCCGAACAGATGGGTACCGAAGCCCATGGTCATGTCGATGTAGTCATTGCCATCGAGGTCGCGCACCCTGACGCCCTCGTACTCAGTGCACACCAGCGGGTAGAGCAGTTCCTTGACCGAACCCTTGAAGCCGATGCCCGAGCGGCTGTCGGCGATTCGCTGGCGAACGGCCGTGGCATGGGCCTTGGACATTTCGGTGCGCTGGGTATAACGCGGGATGAAGTTCGCCAGATAGCGGCGCCGGACATCCGACTCGATCGGGTCCGAACCACGACGCATCCACTTGAACGCGCCCTCCGGGAGCTCGCCCGCCACCTGTTGACCTGGCAAGCCTGACTGCACCTGCAAGTGCTCGCATAACTGACGGATGGTTTGCAGCTCGGCGAAGAACTGCCGCACCGACAACTTGACGCCGAACTTGCGCTGGATCGGCGCCAACACTTCGAACAACTGCAGCGAGTCGGCCCCCATCTCGGTGAGCGTCGCATCGATATCGACAGAGCGGGCCGGCAGGCCAAAGGCCTCGGCAAACACCTCGATCAGTTCCTGTTCCCTGGATTGCACAGCTTGCATGGGTATTTCCCTCCTTGACTATCAATCAGCGTATCTGTTCATGCCACGCCCGGTGCGCCGCCGACGATGACGTGCGCGTTGGTTCCACCGATGCCGAACGAGCTGACGCCAGCCAGACGCTCATGCACCGCGCGCTGCCACTGTCGGCTCCTGCCGCTCACGTCGAAGGGCGACAATGGGTCGCGCAACTCGCTGCAAGGTTGCTCGCAGTTGAGGGTCGCGGGCAGTACACCCCAGCGCACGGCCTGAATGGCCTTGATCAAGCCGACGATGCCTGAGGCGCAGTCCGCGTGCCCCAGCGTCGCCTTGACCGACCCAAGCGCACAGCTGCGTGGGGGCAAACCCTCGAAGATTCGCGACAACGCCCGCAGCTCCACGGCGTCGCCCACTGGCGTGCCGGTACCGTGGGCCTCGAGCAGGCCAACGTGCTCGGGTTGCACGCCCGCACGGCGCATCGCCTCGCGGATGACCCGCTCCTGGGCCTTCACGTTCGGCGCGCTGTAACCCGCCTTCTCCAGGCCGTCGTTATTGACCGCGGAGCCCTTGATCTGCGCCAGCACCGGGTTGCCGTCGCGCCGGGCATCAGCCAGGCGGCGCAGGCCGACGAAGGCTGCAGCATCGGCGAACAGGGTGCCATCGGCACGCTGGTCGAATGCCCTCACCCGACCCGACCGGGACAGAATGCCGCCTTCGTGGTGCAGGTAACCGACGTGCGCCGGGTAGCGCACGCACACACCGCCGGCCAGCGCCAGGTCGCACTCGCCGGCCCGCAGGCTGGCGCAGGCCAGGTGCACCGCCACCAGCGAGCCCGAGCAGAAATTCGCCACGTTGATCGCAGGCCCCGTGCAATCGAGCTTGTAGGCCACACGTGTGGCCATGGCGTCGCTGCTGCGGCCACCGAGGGTGAGCATCGCATCGGAGGGGCTGTGATCTTCGAGGCGTTGAAGGTCATGCCAGGTATCGGCTCGCGTGCCGACGAACACCCCGCAATGGCCGGCCTCGCGTCCCGTGCGGTAACCCGCGCCCAGCAATGCCGCCTGGCACAGCACCAGGCATTGACGTTGCTGCGGGTCCATGCGCGAAGCCTCACGCGGAGTAAAACGAAATGCACCATGGTCGAACTGCTCCGGCGCCTCGAGAAACGCCCCGCGCGGGACCAGCACCTGGCCTTCGCCGGCAGGCACCGGCCCACACCCCGGGCCATAGGTGGCTACCAGCTCCTGGGCGGCCTGGATCGCCTGCCACAGCGCATCGCAGTCAGCGGCTCCGGGAAAACGTCCCGCCAGGCTGACCACGGCAATCTCATCGGCGTTGTTGATGATGGCCTGCATCGCCCTCTTCCTCCTTGGTCACATCAGGTTGCTGTGTCTTCACCCGCTCGGCCAGTGCACGCGCACTGGCGAATTCGAACAGATCGACCATCGACAGGCTCACGCCAAACTGCAGATTGACCTGTCGGATCAATTCAGCCCCGACCAGCGAATCCCCTCCCAGATCGAAGAAGTTCGCCTCGTCACTGACCTGACAGCGCAGCACCTGCTGCCACAGGGCTGTCATCGTCTGCGGCCCCTGGCGTTGCGCGGCATTCGACACGCTCACGCAAGCTGGCGTGTGCGCGGCTGGCGCCGCGGCCAGTCGAGCGGCCAACGGGGTGCTGGAAACGACGAACCGGTGGTGGCCTTTCAGCGCGGCGAAGATCGCATCCAGCAGGCCATCAACCTCCTCGGCCACCAGGCCGGCGCTGCGACTTGTGCCATAGCGGAAACCCTCGTTGTGCTCCCAGCCCTCCCAACCATCCCAGTCGATGGCGAAATAGTTCGAGTGCCCGGCCCCGTGCCCGCTCCAGAAGGCACAGGCTTCATTCGCCGCAGCATAGGGGCCCAGGCCAAGACCACCGGCCAGCACCGCCAGCGAAGAGACAAAGCAGCCAAAGTGCAGGGGGCGCTCAGCGAACCACGCATGCAATGAACAGGCGCCCTCCCACTTGGCAGCCATCAACGCCTGCCACTGCTCGACCGTCGAACGCATCAGCCACTGCTGTGTGCTGGTGCCCGACAGCCCGGCCGCATGCACGAAGGCATTGGGCTCGATACCGCCCGCCTGCAAGCGGTCGAGCGCGGCGAACAGCGCCTCGCGGTCGGTGATGTCGGCGTCGACCACCTCCACACGCACGCCCAGTTCACGCAGGGCCGCCAGGCGCTGCTGGCGTGTCCGGCGACGTTCGTCATCGGTGCCTTGCGGGCGTTGCACCAGCACCAGGTCGGCAGCGTGACGCCGCGCCAGGTAGCTGGCCATGCCAAAACCCACCGTACCGAGCCCGCCGGTGACCAGACAGACCAAAGGCTGGGCAAACGTCGGCGCCTTGAGGGTGTTCGCCATCACCGCATGGCCCCGCGTCCACACCTGCCCTGAGCGCAGCGCGCAGAGCATCGGCAGCGAACCCGCTCGCGCCAGCACCTCGGCCAGGGCAGCGGCCTGGTCGGGGTCATCGGTCAATGCCGGAGGGACATCGATGACCCTGATCTTCACCGCGGGATGTTCATGCCCGATGGCCGCGACACACGCCAGCGCAGCGGCGGGGCCGACGCGCACCTCAGCGACAGCCAGGGGATCGACAAAACCCGCCCCGACCAACACCAGCTCCACGGCCTGGTGGCCATGCTCGATCAATTGCCTGACCTTTTCGCACAAGCGCCATGCCAGGCTCGGATCATCCATCGACGGTGCTCGGCTTTCCCACAACCAGACAAGCCGTTCGCCACCTTGTCCGGCTTGCCCTTCGGCCAAGGCTTGCACCCCCCGCCGCCGCAGTGCCTCGCACAGGGGCCCACGCATGCCCGGCGCCCCGCCGAGCAACCGCACGGAATCGGCAGCCCCGCCAAGGGCGCCCCCCTGCAAGCGCCCCTGCCGCCGCCACTGCTCCACATAAACCTCGGGACCCCGCTGTGCCGCGTCAAGGACCGGCTGCGTGTACCAACACTGCCTGCGCCGCAACGGCGCGAACGGCAGCTCACGGTGCGTCGCCTGCCGCCCCCCTGCGAGCACGGCCCAATCCACCTGCCCGCCCATCACCCAGAAGCGGCCCAGCCAGGCCCGCAATGGCGACCCGCACGCCTCCAGGTCCAGCACCAGCGTCGCCTGCCGGTGAGCCGCGAGGGGCGCTTCTTGCGGCTCGAACGCGAAGGCCAGCGCGTGCCCCGGCAGCAAGCGTTCTAGAAAGTCGGTCAGTGCCCAAGCCGGCATTTCACCTTCAAGCTCGTCACCCTGTACGCCTGCCTCGCCCTGCAATTGCCGCAGGCAACGCTGATAGCCAGGCTCATGGGAAAGTGCCAGCAACAGCGCGTGATTGACCACGACACGCAGCGTACGGGGCTCGGCTTCGACCTTGGCCACGCTGAACTCGCGCGCGCGCAGGGCATGGCTCAGTTGCTCGAGGTCATCGACATGCAGCGCCGCTCGCCAGGGCAGGCTGGCACGGCCCTGCGCCAGTCCATCGGCGACGTGTTCGAGGTGCAGGTCCGACGCCTGGCCAATCCGCTCGCCCAGCGCATCGGCCAGGGCCAGCACATCCTGCTGGTCACGCCCGCTGAGCAGGATCGCCTGTGGCAACCCGAGGGCCACCTGGACGGGCCGCTCGGGCGCTTGCTCGAGCACCATATGCACATTGCTGCCACCCGCACCGAACGAACTGACACCGGCCCTGCGCACCTGGCCTGGCTGCCAGTCCTTCGGCTGGGTATTGACCAGGAACGGGCTGCGCTCGAAATCGCAAGCCGGGTTGGCACGCGTGAAGGTCGGGTGTGGCGCGATACAGCTATTGCGCAGGCACAACACGGCCCTGGCAAGCCCGGCAAAACCAGCCGCGGCAGCCAGATGGCCGAGGTTGGCCTTCACCGAGCCCAGCGCGCAAAAGCCTCGACGGTCCGTGTGCTGGGCGAAAGCACGGCACAGGGCATCGAATTCGACCGGGTCACCGAGCGTCGTGCCGGTACCATGTGCCTCCACCATGCCAATCGTGTGCGCCTCGACCTGGGCCAGGGCCATGGCCTGAAGGATCAACTGCCGCTGCCCCTCCATACCAGGCGCGGTGAAACCGGCGCGCCCGGCACCGTCGTTGTTGGCCGCCGAACCCAGGATGACCGCCTGGATGCTGTCGCCGGCCGAAAGGGCGTCCTCCAACGGGCGCAGCGCCACCAGGCCGACGCCGTCACCAAAGAACGTGCCGCTGGCCTGGGCGTCGAAAGGCCGACAGCTGCCGTCACGCGAAAACATCAGACCAGGTTGGTAGAAGTAACCTGGGCGCGCCAGGGCATGAAACGACACCCCCCCGGCGAACGCGACTTCGCACTCCCCCAGCAACAAGCTGTTGACCGCCAGGTGCAGGGCGCTCAGTGAAGAGGAGCAGCCCGTCTGCACACTTATGCTCGGCCCCTCCAACCCAAGCTTGTAGGACACCCTAGCGGTCATGTAGTCCTTGTCGTTGGCCAGCATGCGTTCAGTACCGGCGGCGGACATCAGGTCACATTCCCCGCCGATCACATTGAGCTGGTAGGTGTTCATCGAGCACCCGGCGAACAGCCCGATTCGCGGACGCCGAAGCGGGTTGCCCAGCCCAGCGGTCTGCGTCAGCTCCCAGGCGCACTCGAGCAACAGACGATGCTGCGGGTCGAGCAGCTCGGCTTCGCGCTGGGTCATGGCGAAGCATTCAGGGTCGAACTGCGCGGCATCGGCAAGCCGCGCGTCGACCGGGACGAAGGCGGGGTTATCGATCACCGCGGCACTCACCCCCATGCGCCTCAGTTGCGCCGCCTCGTACCGGGTGGAGCAAACCTTGCCTTGCACCAGGTTGCGCCACAGCTGGCGAGGATCCTGCGCGGCCGGCAACCGGCAACTCATGCCGATGATGGCAATGGCTTGATCATTCATGGCGGCCTCCTTCGGCGACCTGTATCCCGGGCCGCTGCCTGCGCCGCAACAAGGTATCGCGCCGCCGCTCAGGCTCGAGAACCGGCGCGCTGGCCAAGTGGCCCTGCGCTTGCAGCGCCTCGGCCAACATCCTTGGCGTCACCCAGCGGAACAGGTCCGAGGGGCGCAGCTGCCGACCCTCAGGCCACTGTTGCAAGCGGCCATGCACTTGCAGCAGCGCCATCGAGTTGCCGCCCAGGTCGAAGAACACATCGTCCAACCCCACCTGGCTGCGCCCGAGTACCTGGGCCCAGATCGTCCGGACTCGTTCGCGCCAGTCGTCACTGTCCGCCGAGGATGGCGCTGGCGCCGCGTTGATAGCCTCGAACAGTTCGCCGACGGCCTTGCGATCGAGCTTGGCGTGACGGTTCAGCGGCAGCTGCGCCACTGCCAGCAACCGCGTAGGCTGCATGTAGGCCGGCAGCCTTCGGCGCAGGTGCTCGCGCAAGGCTTTCTCGTCGAAGCCGGTAACCTTGTCATGGCACTGCACCAGCACAACCAGTCGCGCATGCCCCGCCACATCTTCCAACAGCGCCGCCGCCTGACGCACTTGAGCGTGGGTTTCCAGGCAGCACTCGATCTCGCCAAGCTCGATGCGATAACCGTTGAACTTCACTTGCTCGTCGAGACGCCCCGCAAAGCGCAGCCGTTCACCATCCCAGTAGCCCAGGTCGCCGGTGCGATAGGCGATGGCATCCCCACGGTAGGGGTCGACGATGAAACGCTCGCGGTTGTGCTGGGCCAAGCCGACATAACCCAACGACACCCCCGCCCCACCGATCACGATTTCGCCCACCCCGCCCATGGCGGGGCACGCCTCGTCGTTGAGCAGATAGAGCGTTGCAAAAGGCAGTGCCCGGCCGATCGGCACGATCACCTCCTGCGCCAGCGCGGGGGTAACGCGCTCGATACTGGCGAACACTGTGGTTTCCGCCGGCCCATACAGGTTCCACAGCGCCCAGCGCTCGCTCAGAAAACACCTGGCGGTCGCACCGGGCAGTGCCTCGCCGCAAACGATCCAATGCCGGGCGGCGAGCTGCGCCGAATGCCTGGGCAAGTCGGCCAACAACTGCCGCAGCCCGGAAGGTGTCTGGGTGATCACATCGACCTGATGCCGAACCAGCCACTCGAGCAACTGGTCCGGACGTGAGCGCACCGCCTGCGGGATAACCAGCAGGCACCCGCCAGAGCACAGCGCACCCCAGATTTCCCAGATCGAAAGATCGAAGCTGGCCGCGTGCGACCAGCTCCATACCAGGCACTGCGGCATCTGCAGCGTCGTGAACATGGTTTCGAGCAGCGCCACCACGTTGTGCTGCGCCACATCGATCCCCTTGGGCTGGCCGGTGGAACCGGAGGTGAACACGCTGTAGGCGCAAGTGCCGGGTGCACTCAGGTCGAACAGTGGCCCCTGAACCGGCTCAAGACCTGGGCCTGCAACCGGGCAGCAGCGAACGCCGTGTTCATCACGCCATGGCAATGGCCCCTCGGCGACCACCAGGCTGATCGCCGACTGCCGGACGATCATGGCCAGGCGCTCGGACGGCAGGTTCGGATCCAGCGGGACATAGGCGGCTCCAGCGCGCATGGCCGCAAGCATCGCCACCACCGCCTCGATGCCGGGTGCGAGCAGCACGCCGACCCGATCACCGGGCGTCACGCCCAACTCGCCCAACTGCCGGGCCAAGCGCACGCTGCACGCCTGTACGGTGCGATAATCCAGCTCGGTGTCCTGGCCTCGCAGCGCCGCCGCGTGCGGATCGCGGGCAGCATGGGCATCGAACCAGGCCACCAGCGAGGGCTGCCGCGCCCTCTGGACCGGCTCACTGTTCAACGGCCCGGGGACACGGTTGTAGTCGCTGTGCCAGGCGATGTGATGCGCGTCGCCGCACACCGCCTGCTCACCCAGCAATGCATCGACGACACCCAGCCAATGCGTCGCGAAGCGCTCCAGGCCCGTGGTGGAAAAGCTCCGAGGATCACCTTTGATGACGCAGCGCAGGCTATCGTGAGCATCGACCAGCTCCAGTGCGATATCCACCTGGCCCTGCTGTTGCGCCAATGGCCAGGGGGCGATACGCAACCCGGCCCATTGGGCACACGCCTGCGGCCCTGCCATCTGCAAGGCCAACCAGCGCGAATGCTCCACCCGGCCAAGCAGGTTGACGGTGGTCTGGAACAACGGGTTGCGCCCTTCGGGGCGCGGCACGCCCAGGGCATCCACCACCGCGGCCAGGTCGAACCCCCGATTGTCCAGTGCCGCATGCAGGTCTGCGCGGATGGCACCGATCAGGTCATGCCATGCCTGCGCCGGGCGCACGCGCAAAGGCAGCACGTTGAACAAGCTGCCAAGGGTATGGACGAATGTCGTGTCGCGCATCGACATGGGCATGCCGACCACGATCTGTTCCTGGGCGCAGGCCCTGGCGACCGCCGTCGCCCAGGTTGCCAGGATCACCGCATACAGCGACGCCTGCCGTTCTTCGGCCACGCGCCTGAGACCACGCAGGCGCTCACCGTCGACATCCAGGTAGTGGCTGTCGCCTGCCGCGATCCCCTGTCGCCAGTGGTTCGGCCAGTCGAGGGGCGCCAGTACCTGGCCCAGGTAGCGATGCCAGTAGGTTTGCTCGCAACCTACGGATGAATCGCTGGTTCCGTGGGCACGGCGACGGTACTCGTCGAACGGCACGGGCGTGTCGCGCCAATGCTCGACCTCACTGCCGGTTTCGTCCAGGTACAGCGATTCCAGCTCATCGAGCATCAGGCCAAGGGAGGTGAAGTCGGCGATCACGTGGTGCGCGCATAGCACCAGGACATGCGCCTGCGCCCCCCGGGCGAAGCAGCCCAGGCGCAGGCAGGGGCCCTGGCGAAGTTCGAAGGGGGTGTCGAACCAGTTATCGACCCGCGCCTTGATGGCGGCATCGTCCAGGCCCTGCCCATCGATGAACGCGACTGGCACGTCCAGCTCGGCGTGGCAAACGGCCGTTGGGCCACTGCGACCGCCGTCATACGTCGTGCGCAGGATGTCGTGCCCGGCCACCAGCCTGTGCCAGGCGAAGCGCAGTGCCTCCAGGTCGAGGAAACCGGTAATGGCCGTGGCCAGCCCGATGTTATAGCGCGTGTCGTCCGGTTGCACCTCGGCCATCAGCCACTGTGCATGCTCTTGGGCCGTCACCCGCGTCTCCAGGGTTTGCGATGTGTCCATGAACGGTATCAACTCCTTGTAATGGGCCGTGTCGAATCAGGCTTGAGGTAGCAGCTTGGCCACCACGTCTTGCAGTGTCCGGCTGTCGAAGAACGCAGTGATCGGCAGCGACTTGCCGGTGCGCTCGCGGATACGCTGGACAATCGCGACCGCGCCGAGCGAGTCCAGGCCAAGCCCGGCCAGCGTGGTGTCACTGGTCACTGCCACGTTGCGCGTGGCCTTGCCCAGTTCTTCGATCACCAAGGCGGTCATCGCGGCATGCTGCTGCTCAGGGCTGCCCTGCATGGCCACCGGTTCACCCAGCGGCTCGTCCTGCACAGCCACACCGTGCTGGCCGCGCAGGCCCACGCGCTGGCGCAGAACATCCGGCGCTGCCTGGGCAACCATCACGTGCGGATGGGCGTCGAGCCCAGAGCAACCAAGGGCCCAACGCACCACCTCCTCAAGCGGCATCTGACCCAGCCCCGCGGCCTGCAAGCGTTGTTGGTGATCCGCCGCAAGACGCGCGGTCATGCCCGCGGCCCACGGCCCCCAGGCAATGGTCTGGCCGGCCAGGCCCATGGCCGTACGCTGGGCCATGAAGGCCTGGGCGAAACCGTTGGCCGCCGCATAGGCGGACTGCCCTGCCAGGCCGATGCACGCCGACAGCGATGCGAAGGTCACGAACCACTGCAACGGCTGCCCTTGCAGGGCGTGGTGCAAATTGACCGTGCCGGTGACCTTGGGCGCCAGTACACGGCTGACCGCTTGCGCATTCAGGCGTGTCAGAAGGGCATCCTCGACCACGCCCGCCAGATGCAGTACCCCCACCAGCGGCTGCCCTCGGCGCGCCACTTGGCGCATCAGCGCCTCGACATCGGCGGTGCTGGCCACATCGCCCTGGAACAGGTGCACATCAAGGCCCTGCTGGCTCAGGCTCCTCGACTCTTCGACCAAGGCCTGCGACGGCCGGCTGCGCCCCATCAGCGTGATCTGTCGCGCGCCACGTGCGATCAAGCCTCGGCACAACGCCTGCCCGGTGTCGCCAAAGCCACCGGTAATCAGGTAACGGCTGCCCGCTCGCACCGTCATCGCCTCGTCAGGTGCGTATGCCAGGGGCTCCAGGGCTTGCTCGAACACACGTCCGTTTTCCACCCGCAGCAATCCAGCGCCAGGCGCACCGCCCAGCAACCCCAGCAGCACATTGAGGTCGGTTGGCGACGGTGGCCACGGCGCGGGCAAGTCGATCGCCTGGCAGCGGATCGCCGGATACTCGCTGGCAATCACCCTCAGCACCGCAAGCGTCGCCGCGCCGAGCAGGTAGTTGTCGCCCGCTGACGGCTCATGGGCGCCCCGTGTCACCACGCAGAGGCGCGCTTCGCTCACCCCCGCGTCCTCGATCTGCCCGCACAGACGGCGCAACTGCTCCAGCCGCCCGCTGATCGCCACCGACCAATCAGCCGTGGCTTCGCGCCCTTGCCCGCCGGTATCCACCCATTGTCCGGGCGCGTCAGCCATCCCTGCAGCGGGGCGTGCGGACTGTTCGAGCCTGGCGGCCAGCAGGTTCGCCAATGGATCATTACCCAGCACCACAGGGCATAAGGCGACCGGCGTCAGCAGCGCTGACGGCATTTCACGCCAGGTGAACCCACACGCCAGGGTGACGCCCCCCGATTCGCTGTTGAGCAAAGCATCGCGCTGGGCGCGCTTGAGCTGGACATTGCGCAACGTACCCACCCGCCACCCCTGATCGTCGTGCAGCTCGATGTCGCCTTGGACGATCTGGCTGTGTTGATCGAAGTCTGCAGTGGTCAGGCGGATCGTCGCTCGCAGCTCACCGTGCACAGCGCGAGCGAGCGTCAGCTCCCCAATGGCCAGGGGAATGTAGAGATCCATTTCCGGGCATTGCTGCCAGTAGCCGGCAAACAGCGCCTGGAAACAGGCATCGAGTGCGCCAGGGTCGAGCACCAGCCCTTGGTCCTGCGACATGGCGCTACTGGCGAGCAGGCGCACCTGCATGAGCTGCGTGCGACAGTCGAGCCACATCGACTCGATCCGCTGGAACAACGGTCCCAGTTGCAACCCCCTGGCATAGGCCTGGGTGTAGAACGCCACGCAGTCCAGTTGCCGGGCGTCGGCGCCAGGTGCTGACGGCAGTTCATCCGTCACCCAGGACGATGACGGCATGGCCTGCACCACTGCGCTGGACAACACTTGAGGATTGCCTTCGTTAGCCACGGCGACCCCTGCCTGGTACTCGCCTTGCTGTGATGTACCGGCCCACTCGATGACCACTTCACGCCGCTCGCCAGGGGCCATGAGCAACGGCCGCAGAAAGCGCACGTCACGGATACATACCGCACGCATGTGCAGGCCCCGCAACGCCTGGGTGACCAAGGCACTCAGGTGCATCGCTCCAGGCACCACGACGCGGTCGAACATGCGATGGTCAGCCAGCAGCCCGGTGCCTGGCCAACTGGCCTCGAACCGCTTGGCCTCCGCGCCATCGCTCACCCGCGTGCCGGCAAGGCCCGGCAGCAAAGGCGGTGCCTCGCTCACGAATGGAGGCAACTCGTAGGTGGCGTGCTGCCAGGTGTGCAGCCGTGGCGTGGGATCGAGCTCGACTCCCAGCGCCTGTCCCGCCTCGTAGAGGTCGGCGAGCAAGGTGTTCAGCGATTGCTGCAACGGCTTGTGCCGATTGAGTACCGCCATGGCCCGCAGGCCAAGCCGCGAAGAGCCCAGGCAACGCTGGATGTGCTGGACCAGTGACGCATGCGGCCCCAGCTCGACGAACGTGTCACAACCCAGTTCCGCCAGCCGCGCCATGGCAAGGTCGAAGCGCACGGGGCGCAGGGCATTGCGCACCCAATAGCCGGCGTCCCGTGGCACAGGCGCCTCGTCATCGCCATGGCTGGTCGAAACGAATGGCACCACGCCCTGGCCGTGGCGCAGGTGCGCGAACGCTTCCTGCAGGTCCTGGGCCAGCGGTTCGAGTTGGCTGCAATGGAAGGGATAATGCTCATTGACCATGACCGGCTCGACACCGGCGGTGGCGCAACACGCCTGAAACCGAGCCAACGCCGACGCCGCAACCGAAACGATGCTGGCGCCGGGGCTGTTGTAAGCGCTGATGGAGACACCTGGGCACTGTTGCACGATTCGCTCGACCGTATCCGACGGAGTCAGAAGCGCATACATGCTGCCCTGCCCGTGCAGCACGGCCATGCAGCGCCCCCGGGCCAGGGCCGCCTGCAATGCCTGCTCACGGCTCAGTATGCCGGCGCAGCAGGCAGCGGAAAGTTCGCCGATGCTGTGCCCGCTGACTGCCGCAGGCTTCACGCCCCAGCTGATCAGCATGTCGAACAACGCCAGCTGGATCGCCACCACGCAGGGTTGCGCCCATTGGGTGAGCGTAAGGTCGGTGTCGCTGCGGGCGGCGATCGCACCGAGCAACGACCACCCGGCCAAGCATTGCACGATTGCCTCGCTCTGTTGCAGACTGCGTCGGAACGCTGCATCCTGCGCCAACAGCTGGTCGACCATCCCTGGCCACTGGCTGCCCTGGCCGGAGAACACCAAAGCCAGCTTTTCGCCCGGCCCTTGGGGCTGGCCGTCCTGCGCCAGCCATGCGCGCATGTCGTTGGCCAGCGCACCGGCCGTGCTGGTCAGGAAGGCCTTGCGAAACGCCCCTGTCGCGCCGGGCGAGTTCGGCTCGACTCGCTGATCGCCAGGCAGCGCGGCGAGCGCCGTGCAAGCGCGCGCCACCTCCTCGCGCAAGCCATCGCGGGTCTGGGCGGCAAGCCTGAACAAAGGGTCAGGCATCTTCGCAGCGCCTTGGGAGGCACTGGCGAGGATCACCTGGGCATTGGTGCCCGACCAGCCGAAGGAGCTGACAAGTCCGTACAACGGCTCGCCACCGGCATCCGGCCAGGCCAGGTTGGTGCGTGGAAATGCCAGGCTGGTGTGCGCGTCGATATGCTGGTTGAGTGACCTGAGGTCGGCAAGGCCCGGCACGCTTCGATGCTGCAGGCACAGGACGGTCTTGATCAACGAGGCGATACCTGCAGCCGCTTCGCAATGGCCGATATTGCCTTTGACCGAACCGATCAGGCACGGCGGCGATTCTCGCCGGGTGCCCAGCACCTTGGCCAAGGCCGCCACCTCGATCGGATCGCCCAGCTTGGTGCCCGTGCCATGCGCCTCGACATAGCCCAGGCTGTCGGCACTGATGCCGGCCCGGGCGAGCACGCCACGCAGCAGGGCCTCCTGGGCCAGGCCGTTGGGTGCGGTCATGCCGTTGGTGCGGCCATCCTGGTTGACCGCCGAAGCCTGGATCAACGCCAGCACTCGATCACCGTCACGGGTCGCATCGCTCAGCCGCTTGAGCACTATCACCCCACAACCATCACTGCGCACGATACCGTCGGCACGCTCGTCGAACGGTTTGCAGCGGCCATCCGCCGCCATCAACCCCATGCGCGAGGTCGCCACGGTGAACTCGGGACTCAGGACAACGTTCACGCCGCCAGCGACGGCCTGCTCGCACTCGTCGTTGCGCAGGCTCTGGCACGCCTGGTGAACCGCGACCAACGACGAGGAGCAGGCGGTATCGATCGCAAGGCAGGGGCCTTTGAGATCGAACAGGTAGGCCAGGCGGCCCGCCAGCACACTGTTGGAGACCCCGGGGCCACTGAAGGCGTTAACCCGTTCGATGTCATCGAACAGCCGTCGCGCATACCCATCGTTGTAATTGACCGCCCCGACATAGACACCCGTCAGGCTGCCGCGCAAGCGTTCACGGGTCTGCCCGGCGTTGACCAGCGCCTCCCAGGCGACCTCCAGGAAGATCCGCTGCTGGACATCCATGTGTGCGGCCTCGGTGTCGCTGATACCGAAGAAGGCGGCATCGAACGCCCGCTCATCGATCACCCCGGCCCAGCGGGTAGCCAGCTTGCCCACGGCCATCGGGTCGGGGTCGTAGTACCGCGCGTTGCTCCAGCGCGATGCAGGCACCTCCTCGATCGCATCGCGCTGTTGCGTCAACAGCGACCAGAACGCCTCCAGCGAGTCGGCCCCAGGCAAGCGGCAGGCAGCGCCAATGATGGCGATGGGTTCTTCGTTGCGTTGCAGTACGGCCTTGAGCTGGCGGACACTCGCCAGCGCCTGCTGCAATGCCGATGCCGATGCCGTTTCGGGTTTGGCTGATCCTTGTGTCATTTCATGTTGTCCCTGAATTTGTCCTTGAGCGTGGCCAGCTACCTGAGCAGCTCCGCCATCAACGCATCGTCATCCTCGTCAGGCTCCGTGATCGGCTCGGCCTCGCCGAGCCCTGCGCCCTCAATGGGCCACATCAACGATTCGAGGTAGCAGGCCAGGGCGGTGATGGTCGGGTAGTTCCACAGCACCGTGGCGGGCATGCGCACCTGCAGCTCGGTTTGCAGGCGATTACGGATTTCCACGCCCAGCAGCGAGCTGACCCCCAGTTCGGTCAGCGGCGCGTCCACCGGGATCCGCTCAAGCGGCACCTGAAGCAGCGACGCCACGAAACGACTGACGATGGCGCACAGTTGCCCATGGCGGTCCGCCGTGTTGGCCAGCACGTCATCGCGCTCCGCCAAGGTTGGCAGGTCACATGCCAATGCTGCCGGGCCGCGATAGCACATTATCAGCGGGTGGCCATGGCCCTCAGGCCATTGCTCCAAGTACCGCAAGGCCTCGCGCATGTCGATCGCCGGCAAGTGCTCGAACACCTGTGCAGCGCCACCCTGAACCAGCAACCCCTCGTCAGCGAACGGGCCGAACCTTGCACTGATGGCGGGTAACCCCTGGCTCAAGCGGTAGTCGGCCAGGCCATCGAGGTAGGCATTGCCGCTGGCGTAGGCAGCATGGCCGGGAAAACCGAACAGGCTCGAGACGGACGACACCAGAAGGAAGCGACGCACCGGCCACCGCAAGCTGACCTGGTGCAGGTTCCAGGCGCCCTCGCGCTTGGCGCGTACGCCGTCGAGAAAACCGGCCAGGGTCATCCCCTCGAGCGCCCCCGAGTGCAGCACGCCCGCCGCGTGGCTGATACAGGTCAGCGGCCCGAGTTGCCGGGCGGCAAGCTCGATCGTCTCGTCCAGGTGGGCAGCGTCAGCGACATCAAGCTGCTCGACGATGATCGTCGCGCCTTGGCTGCACAACGCCTCCATGGCCTCCATGGCCTGCTGGCTTGCCGGGCTGCGGCCCAGCAACAGGAAACGGCGCTCGCCCTGATCGAAATAGCGACGCAGCATGACTTGCCCCAGCGCCCCGAAGCCTCCCGTGATCAGGTGGAAACCTGCCTCCTCCTCAAGAGGGGTATTGGTTACCAGCGCCTGCGCGGGCACAGGCTGCAACGCCGGTACGTAGCGCACACCCACACGCCAGGCGCTTTGCGATACAGGCGTGGCAAGGCTGGCCAGCGTCGCCTGGACGAGGTCGCATTCAGCCGCCTCTGCATTGGCCGGGCCGACATCGGTGATGCACAAGCGCTGGCCATCCAGTTCCAACTGCGCCGTCCTGAGCAGCCCCCACAGCAAGGTGGCGTCTGCGACAACCCGGGTATCCATGGGCAACCGCTGGGCGGCACAGGTGACCACGTGCAACGTCGCAGCGCCTGCACGCATCCTGCCCAGCGCCTGCAGCAGACCCAGGACGCACGCGACCTCGGCTGACTCGGCCAGCAGCACGATAGTGTCGAACGCAGCACCTTCGAGCAGTTCGAGAAGATCCCGCTGATAGGTCTGGCAGGTACCACCGGGGGCAAACTCATGCCATGTGGCCCTGGCGAAGCTAACATGTGCGCGCAGCGCCGACCATCCAGGCGCACGCCCGACAACCAACAGACTCTGCGCATCAACACCAGCCACTGGCGAGCAGTCGGTTGGCAGCCAGGCCAGGCGATAGCCACTCGCACCGTTCGTTGGTGCAGATTCACGGGCTGGCCGTGTACCAGGGAGGGAGAGCGGTGGCTGTCGTGCGGCCGGAAGCGTCATAACGCCGACGCCGGCCAGGTAACTGCGCAGCTTCAACTCGGCGAGCAACTGCGCGGCCGTGCTGCCCTGAAGGTTTTCGAAGCACAGCAGCGCACCGTCGCCGACGCCCTCGGCTTGCGGCCAACCCCGCGCATCCCGCTCAACGACGGCACGGACCAGCACGCTCAAGCCGGACCGCCCCGCCACCAGGTCTTCAATGCTGCCAACCGTGTCGCCTGCACGATAGCGCGTGACCATCACGCCTTCATGACGCAGTAATTCGGTACAACCGATGTACATGGCCACGCCCTCGACCAGGTGCGCCTCAATGCCCAGGTCGTGCGCGACCTGCATGACCCGACCGTATCCGTTGGCGAATACGGGCAAGGCCTGAAGCACGTCCCTTTGTGCGGGGGAAAGTGGCGCACGCGGGCACACACGCAACAAGGGCGCAGCGCACACCCTGCTGGCTGCGAGCTCTACCGCCAGTGCCGAGCGCAGGCAGGCCAGTGCCTGGGCTGGCGTCTCGGCCATGAACGCCAGGCGATGGCGCTCATGGCTGCCGGCGCATTGCAGAGCCTGAGCGCAATCGGCCAGACGCAGTGTCGTATCCTGCTCGATCCAGTGCGCAATGCTGGCGCAACGTGCGAGCAGTGCTGCATGGCTGTGGCCACTGAGCAGTACTGCTTGCGGGCTGTCGCCCAGCAAAGGCGCCACTTCGTGGCAATCGTCCAGTGCCTGTGCCAAGGCATAGGCGTCGCTGCCCCCGCGCCGGGCAGTGGCCAGCAGGCCCCTGCCCGGCGCAGTCGCCGCCAGAGCTTCGCGCAGGCTGCCTTGCAGCACGGGATGACTGGAGACTTCCACGACCACCCCGTCACTGGCCCGCAAGGCCGTGCACAGCGCATCGAACCAACGCACCGGCCGGGCCACCGCATCCGCCCAGTAGCGCGGGCGCAAGCAGCCATCGGCCGCTGCGGCCGGACAGGTCCCCAGCAAAGGCAGGTGCGGGGCGCTCGGCACGATGTCCTCAAGCGCCTCGCACAGCGCCAGGTAGCCGTCTTCTTCAGCCCCGGTATGCACGGCGACTTCACACCTGATCTGGTTGAAGCGCATGCCGTTGTGCTGGCAATACTGTTGCACCTGGGCGATGGCGTCAGCCGAACCGCTGATGACCGTCGCCTGGTCAGCATGCTGGATTGCCACGCTGGCGGTCACTTCAAGCGTGGCGAGCAGCGCCTCGGCAGCGTTCCAGCCGAGGCCCAGCAAAGCCATTGCCCCTGGCCGCAGAGCAGCCCAGCGTGCCTGCGCAAGAATGACCCGCAAGGCATCGCGAAGGCTCAGCACCCCACACACATGCGCTGCTGCCACTTCACCGATGCTGTGGCCGATTGCCGCGACCGGGCGCAGGCCCTTGGCGAACCATACTTCGGCCAACGCTACCTGGAGGGCGAAATGGCAGGGCCAGGCGACTTCGACATCGCTGAAACATTCCTCGGCGTCATAGAGACGTTCGGCCAAGGACCAGCCTGCCATCGCCGTGAACAACTGGTCGCATCTGGCCACGCACGCGCGGAAAACCGGGTCAAGCCGGGCCAGCCGCAGCCCCATGCCCGGCCATTGCGCCCCTTGTCCGGAAAACACCAGCAAGGCACCTTTCGCCTTGCTGGCGGGCGGCACCACGATCAGGGAAAGGTCACTGCCATCAAGCGTGTCATCAGCCGGCACCGACCATTGACGGCCCACGATCACATGGGCATTGGTGCCACCGAAACCGAAGGAGCTCACCCCCGCCAGTGGCTGCGCCGAAGCCCAGGGCGTGTTCTGCAACACCGGTTGCAAGGACAGGCGCGACCAGTCGAGCGCAGGGTTGGGAGCGCGGTAGTTGAGGTGGGCAGGTATCACTTCATGCTGCAGCGCAAGCAGCACCTTGATCAGCCCGGCCATCCCCGCCGCCGCCTCGGCATGGCCGATGTTGGTCTTCACCGAACCGATGAGCAGGGGGTGACGACGGGCGCCGCGCGGGCAATAGGCTGCGGCGATGGCAGTGGCCTCGATCGGGTCGCCCATGGCCGTGCCGGTACCGTGGGCCTCAACGTACTCGACATCGCCCGGAGCGATCCCGGCCTGGCGCACAGCCTCGTCCAGCAATGCTTGCTGGGCTTGCATCGACGGCGCCGTGAGGCTGTTGTGAAAGCCGTTGTTGTTGACCACCGACGCGCGGATCACCCCCCAGATCGGCGATGCCGCCTGCAACGCGTCGGGTAGCCTGCGCAGTACCACCACGCCCGCGCCTTCGGCCCGTACATAGCCGTCGGCGGCCGCGTCGAAGGTATGGCAGGTCGCCGTCTCCGAGAGCCCGCCAAATCGGCGCATAGCGGTAAAGCTGTGCGCCGCAAGCATCAGGTTGACCCCGGCGACGATGGCGAAGTCGCATTCACCCTGCCGCAGGGCCTGGCAAGCCAGGTGCAGGGCGACCAGCGAGGAGGAACAGGCGGTGTTGACCGTCAAGCTGGGCCCTCCGAGCCCCAGGGCGAACGAGATCCTGGCCGAGAGGATGCTTGTATCCAGGCCCGTGGCGCTCTGCGCCGTCATCTGTTGCGGCGGCACATGATGGGCGAAGTCCGAACACATGGCGCCGACATAGACCCCACCGCGTTGTCCGCGCAATGCCGCAGGCGGCATCCCGGCCTGTTCCAGGGCAGCCCAGGCCAAGGTCAGCAGCAAACGCTGTTGCGGGTCCATCTGCGACGCCTCGTGGCCACCCAGCCCGAAGCGCTCGTGGTCAAAGTCGCAGGCACCGTCGATAAAACCACCGATCTCGTCAGGCGCCACATGCCAGCCACTTTCCGCTCGCTCGGTGAAATGATCGTGAGCAACCGGCCCGATGCCTTGGCCGCCGTTTTCGAGCAAGCGCCAGAACGCAAGGCTGTCGTCGGCCCCGGGGAAACGGCAGGCGAGGCCCGTGATCGCCACCGCCTGTCGGTGATCTGCAAGCCTTGATGCCTGCGGTTCGACACGTTCGCCCTCGTCACCACACAGGTGCCGGCACAACTGCGCGGGGGTCGCGAAGCGCCAGAACAAGGTAGGTTCCAGGTCCCGTTCCAGCTGTGCTCCCAAGGAAGCCAGTAGGCCGGTCACGGCGATCGAATCCAGGCCGAGGCTACCCAGCCGGGTGTCCTCCTCTACCCGCTCCCCATCACAGGCCGACGCCAGTTGCGTTAGCACCACAGCCATTACTTGCTCGTATCCAGCACTCATGCAGATATCCCTTTAGGTTTGCCATGGCTTCCTGTCATGGCGGCGGGTCGGTCATGCTCCACTTTCTGCCATTGCGATCGGCCGCATGTCCTCGAACAATCGATGGACCAATGCCTCGATGGGGAGCACACGGGCGATCTCAGGCGCCACCAGCACGGTGAGGCGCAAGCGTCGCTCGTACAGTTCGGCCTCGAAACTCAATGGCAGGTCGGCCACCTGCCGAGGATCGCGCGCGATGTGCAGTTGCTCCGGGGCAGGCCGGTAACCAATCAGGCTGCCGCCCGGCTTGTGCGCCGAGATGAAGTTGAAACCGATGGCAGGCAAGTCGGGCACCGGCGCGCCCGCGACACCGCTGAAATACCGGATTGCGAAGGCGTGTGCCTGCGCCATGGCCTGTTCGACCTCGGCCCTGGCCGACCGCGCGGTTTCTCGCAGGCAGGGTCCGGCCTGAAGCGTCAAGCGCACCGGGAGCGGGAACGACACCGACCCCACCAGCTGGGTGACGGGTGTCTGCCATTGGCCAACGAAATGCGGGCTGACCCACATCATTAGCGCTACCGAGCCGTGAGCCTGGATTTGGCTCAGCACTTGCAGCCAGCAACCGAGCAGGTAGTCGCTAAAGCTCACCTGCCACTCGGCCGCGCATCGACGCAGCTCATCCACGGCCTCAGGTTCCAACTGCAGGCAGTGCCCCACGAGGGTATGCTCCAGGACCTTGCCAGCCTGTTCCCCTGCTGCCTGGTCGAGTACCCCGACAAGTGCCGGGGCGCCGAGCGCTGGCGACACCTCGGCGGGCAGTGCCCGGTAGCACTGGGCAAGTTCCTGTGCGAAAGCCGGATAACTGTCGCAGGCCTCGTCGTCGAGCGGGCAGCCCTGCATCGAGGCGCGATAGGCCCTGGAAAGGTCCCGCCAGAGTATCCGGCTAGAGATGCCATCGCAGACCAGGTGATGGAAGATAAGCACCAGGCGCTGGTCCTCGGCCTGGTCGGCATCATGCAGGATGTACCTCAGCAAGGGAGGGACCAGGGTCGAGGTCGCGAGCAGTGCGTCGACGCTGGCCTGGGCCTGTGCACCAGGCAGCACCCCGGGTGCGGCGGCAACTACCTGTAACGCCTGGTCTACGGGAAATGCGTCCACAGCAAGAAAGTCCATGCGCCATTCGCCTTCGCTGCGCGTGAAACAGCCGCGAAGTGCCGGATACTTCTTCACGACAAACCGGATGGCCTCACGCAGATGATCAGCATAAAGATGCTCCTGCGGTATCAGGACGTCACCTACATAACGCTGCTCCAGATGCAAGGCCGCACGCTGATCATACAATTGCCCCAATAATAGGCGCATGCCATCTCTCCAAATTTAAAGCAGCACAAATCCGGACCTGTAACTATTCAACCGAACAGTTCCAAGCCAAGCATTATTTGACTGAATTAAGTAGAAACTTACTGTTCGGCAGAAGCTGTCGGATACCTTCGAAAGTTTACAAACACCAACAATGCGATCACCACCAGCACCCCCACGGTGGCCATCATTACCGATGACACCGCCTGGTCGAACGCCAATCGCGCATTCACCGCGATTTCCTGCCCCAGCGGTGCGGGCATCTGCGCGGCAGCAGCCAGCGCGCTGTCGATCCCGTCCTGCAGGCGCACCGCGTCGGCGGCCTGCTCGGGCACTACCAGGGAGCGGCTGTATACCACCGACATCAGGCTACCCATGAAGGCGATGCCCAACCCCCCTCCCAACTCGTAGGAGATTTCCTCGGCCGACGCGGCCATGCCCGCTCGCTCCGGCGGCGTGCTGACCATAATGATGGTGGACGCCCCGGTCATGCTCGCCCCTACGCAAGCGCCCATGACGAACAGCAGCAGCAGTTGCAGGGCGACCGAATGGCTGAAACTGTACATGAACAGGCCAATGGCACCGGCGTAGATCAACAGTGCGAGCACCAGGAACCGGTCACAGCGAACCTTGGGCAGCATCCAACCGCTCAACGGACCTGCCACGATCGCACCCACAGAAAGGGGCAGGAAATACAGACCGGTCTCGAGCGGGGATAGCCCGACCACCAATTGCAGGCGCTGGCTCAGTACCAGGTTGATGCCCATCAGGCAGCCGGCCGCGGCCAAACTGGCGATGACCGCGGAGGAGAACGCGGGACTGCGGAAAATCTGCAGGTCGATCAACGGAAATCCACGCTTGCGCTGCCCCCGTACGAACAACCAGCCGAAGCCCGCGCAGAGGACCAACGCCCCTAGCGCCGCAGCCAGCGAGGGCTCAGGCTTGGCGAATTCCTTGATCAGGTACGCCAGGCTAATGAGCCCTACCATTGCCTGCAGGGAACCAAGCAGGTCCCATGGGCCGGCGTTGGCCTGCGGCGTGTTCCTGATCAGGAGCAAGGACAACACCAAGGCCACCAGCACAATGGGCACGTTGATCAGGAATACCGAGCCCCACCAGAAATGCTCGAGCAGCGCCCCCCCTATCAGCGGGCCTATCGCTGCACCACCGGAAGCCACGGCCGTCCAGACGCCAATGGCCAAACCGCGCTCACGCTCATCCTCGAAGGTCAGGCTGATGATCGCCAGCGTGGCCGGCATCATGGCCGCCGCACCGACGCCCAGCGCCCCCCTGGCCAGGATGAGCAGCGCGGAAGATGGCGCGGATGCAGCCAGAAGCGACGCCGTCCCGAACAGCACAAGGCCGATCACGAACAAGCGCTGGTGACCGATACGATCACCCAAAGTGCCGGCGCCCAGTAACAGGCCAGCAACTACCAAGGGATACATATTTATGATCCACAGCTTTTCGGAGGCAGATGCCCCGAGCGCATGGGTAAGTGTAGGCAAGGCGATGTAAAGGACCGTCATGTCGATCGCAACCAATAGCAAGGCGAAGGACAGAACGGCCAATACGAGCCATCGCTGGTAATTGTTGAACATTGGCATTCTCCCTGCCTTGATCAAGCCGATCACTGATTGTCGGCGCCGCATCCAAATAGGAACTCTGACCCTAGTAGACGGCCAACCGCATTGCAAAAATCAAATATTAAAAATTGTAAAGCAATCAATCTTCTCACAATAAATATAAAAAAATAGATTATATCCGTAAGATAATTCCTACATCATTGGATGAATAATGACGTTTTTATAATATAACCCCATCGCCTTGAGCGCTCCTCCACGCCCGCATCCGAAAAATCCGGCGGATTCGCCAGCCGCTCGGCGAACGCCAGCGCCGGCGCATGCAAGGACAACTCTTCGATCAGGAACTGCAGCCCGATGCCTGGGTCGTTGGCACACGCCAGTAAGGTGTCGAACAACGGGGCAACCCGCCTGCCGGACAACAGCGTGCCGTTCACCTCGGCTCCTGCAAGGGATGCGCCGACATTTCATCGAACTTTTCCCTCGCCAATCAGTTCCTTGAGTAACCGAGCCCCGCTCACCCCGGCCCAAGGAGTACTCCAGTGCTGCGCTACCTCTATACCCTGCGGCTTGGCTGCCTGCTGAGCACCCACCTGCTGGCTGCCGACCCCGCCCCCACCGAAGAACAACCCGCCGAGCCCGAACCGGTACTGCAAGGCGGCCTGCTGGGCGCCCTGGCCGATGGCCTGGACAGCGCCGCCCAGGAGCTGGACCTGGACGCCCATCTGGTCGATGCGTGGCGCCTGCGCACCGAACGCGCCGCCAAGGAGGTGAAACGCCTGGTTGACCGCCATTCAGCCAGCGACTCGCTGCAACTGGCCGGCAAATTCCTGTTGCTCACCCTCACCTGGGCGGCCGCCTTCGCCCTACTCACCAGCCTGGGCCGCTGGATGGCCACTGGCTGCGCGAGCGCAAACGCGCCAGCAGCCTGCTCGGCTACCTGCTGCCCTACACCCTGCCAGCGCTGGCCAGCCTGCCACTGACGCTGTACGTCAGCCGCTTCCTCGACCCCTCGGTGGCCCGCGCACTGGGGCTGAGCCTGGCCTACGCCACCAGCAGCGGCCTGTTCTCGACCTCGATAATCCTCTGCCTGATCACCCTGTTCGACGCCGACCACAAGCCCCCGGCCGTGGCCGTAATCAAGCGCCTGGCGCCACGCCCGCTGTTCCTCATCGGCTTCCTCGCGGCCTGGAGCGACGCCCTGACCAGCCCACAGATCGCCCGCCAGTTGGGCGGCAACATCACCGCCAGCGTCGCCGTGATTACCGGCCTTACCGCCACCTTCATCTTCGCCAGCCTGGTCATCCGCTTGCGCCGCCCGGTAGCCCACCTGATCCGCAACCGCGCGTTCAAGGACCGCGTGCAACACCGGGCCGTGCAGGAAACGCTGCGGATCTTCTCGGCGCTGTGGTACCTGCCGATCCTGCTGATGATCCTGGTCTTGGCGGTTCACCTGGTCGGTGCCGGCGCAGAAATGCCAGAAGGCCTTGCAGAAAGTCTTGCTGACCACCGTGCTGCTGGTCTCGACCGTGTTCCTCAGCACTTTGCTGCAACACCTGCTGGCCCCGCGTGAAAGCGACCCAGCGCAGCGCGTGCGGCCCTACGAGGAACTGCTGCGCAGCCTCGCCCACGCATTGCTGCGCATTGCCATGGCCGTAGCGTTCATCGAGCTGCTGGGGCGCATCTGGGGTTTCTCGGTGATCGACTTTGCCCTCAGCAACAGCCTGGGCCAGGCGATCAGCAACTCGCTGTCGAGCATTGGCCTGATCCTGCTGGTCACCTGGCTGTTGTGGGTGGTGCTCGATACCGCCATCCAGGAAGCGCTCAAACCCGCCGTCGGCCGCCGCAGTGCGCGCCAGCCGAGCACCCGCGTGCGGACCATCCTGCCGATGCTGCGCAACGCCATCAAGGTGATCCTGATCGTCATCTGCACCATCACCACCATGGCCAACCTGGGCATCAACGTCGCGCCGCTGCTGGCCGGTGCCGGGGTAATCGGCCTGGCCATCGGCTTCGGTTCGCAGCAACTGGTGCAGGATGTGATCACAGGGTTGTTCATCCTGATCGAGGACACCATCTCGATTGGCGACTGGGTGGTACTCGACTCCGGCCATGCCGGCACCGTCGAAAGCCTGACCATCCGCACCCTGCGCCTGCGCCTGCGCGATGGCAAGGGCTTCGTACACTCGGTGCCGTTTGGCCAGATCAAGGCGGTTACCAACCAGTCGCGGCAGTTCGCCTATGCGTTCTTTTCGGTGCAGTTCACGTATGACAGTGATGTGGATGCGGCACTGGGGCTGATCCATGAAGTAGGCAAGTCGATCAGCGAAGACCCGCTGCTGCGCATCAATCTGCAAGGCCCGCTGCAGGTGTTCGGGGTCGACCGCATGGACTTGAACGGGTTTGTGCTGACGGCGCAGTTCCGCACCATTTCCGGGGGGGCAGTATGCGGTAAGCCGGGCGTTCAACGAGCGGCTGAAGAAGCGGGTGGACCAGACGGAGAATGTGAGTTTTTGCCCAGGTGTATCCGCTGCCGGTGCAGGCGCTGGGGGCTTGATGTTGCCTGGGCTGGCCCTTTCGCGGGTAAACCCGCTCCCACAGGGACCCCATAGTTTTCAAAGCTGCGGTGATTCCTGTGTGGCTTTAGCCGCGAAAGGGCCGGCAAAGACAACATCACACCTGGCGGAATACCAAGGCTTTGAGCCCACCCGCCGGGTCAACATCCGGAAATTCCGGCGGGTTTTCCAGGCGCTCGACAAATGCCAGTGTCGGCGCCTGCTCCGCCATCCCCTCTATCAGGAATTCCGGCCCGATCCCCGGGTCGTTCACGCACGCCAGCACTGTCCCACCCTCGTTCAGCAGCTCTGGCAAGCGCCGCAAAATCTTCGCGTAGTCCTGAGTCAGCACGAAACTGCCGCGCTGGAACGTCGGCGGGTCGATGATGATCAGGTCATACGGCCCATACTTGCGCACCTTGCCCCATGACTTGAACAGCTCGTGCCCCAAGTACGCCACCCGCGAGGCATCGTGACCATTGAGCCGATGGTTGTCCCGTCCACGAGCCAGGGCCGACTTGGCCATGTCCAGGTTCACCACCTGCTCGGCGCCACCGGCAATCGCTGCCACCGAGAAGCCACAGGTGTAGGCGAACAGGTTCAGCACGCGCTTGCCTGCAGCCTGCTCGCGCACCCAGCGCCGGCCATGACGCATATCGAGGAACAGGCCGTTGTTCTGCCGCACGCCCAGGTCCAACAGGTAGGTCAGGCCGTCCTCGACCACCTCGCGTTGCTGGCATGGCTCGCCCAGCAGCCACTGGCCCGGGCTGTCGGGCAGGTAGCGGTGCTGGATGATGATGGCTTGACCAGTCCACAGTGGTTGCTCGGCCAGGCTGCGCAGCATGGCTTCCAGTTCGGCCAGCTGGCCTTCGGGCGGCTCGCGGAACAGCGCGACCGACAACACCCCTTGCAGCCAGTCGACGGTGACCTGCTCAAGGCCCGGCCAGCAGCGGCCGCGGCCGTGGAACAGGCGGCGGGTTTCCTGCGGGGCAGGGTCGAGGGCGGCGAGCAGGTGTTGCTCCAGAGTCTGGATGGGCGAGGTCATGGTGGGTCGCAGGCTGGCAAAAAGCGGCATTCTACCCCCTTGAGGGCGCTTTGCGCCCTATCGCCGGCAAGCCAGCTCCCACAGGTTCCGCGTAAACGTCAACGCCTGCGCATTCGCCGGAGCAGTGCAATAGCCAGTTCCCACAGTTACTGCGCAAGCCTCTGTGGGAGCTGGCTTGCCGGCGATAGGGCGCGAAGCGGCCTCAATGGCCCTTGACCACTAACACCTTGGGCCTGAACCACCAGCCCTGCTGCATCCCCGCCGCGGCCAGCAGGATCAACCCCACCCCCAGCCACTGCAGCGGCGCCAGGCGATGCCCGAACGCCACCCAGTCGACCAGAATCGCCGCAATCGGGTAGATGAACGACAGCGCGCCGGTCAACGCCGTGGGCAGGCGCTGGATCGCGCTGTACAACAGCACATACATCAAGCCGGTGTGCACCATGCCCAGGGTCAGCAGGCTGGTCAGCGCCGGCACTTCAACCGGCAGCCCGCCGAGCTTGACCCACGGCGCCAGCAACAGCACGCCTGTAGTCACCTGGATCAAGGCGATCAGATGCGGGGGTGTGCCACTGAGGCGCTTGATGATCAACGCCGCAATTGCGTACAGGAACGCCGCCCCCAAGGCCAGTGCGATGCCCAGCAGGTAGTCCTCGCCGCCCCCCTGCCCCGTGCCATGGGCGCTGACGATGGCCAGCATGCCGAGGAACGCCACGCTCAGCCAGGTGAGCTTGGCCAAGGTGATCTTCTCGCCTAGAAACAGCGCCGCCAGGCCTACCAGTATGAACGGCTGCACGTTGTACACCGCCGTGCCGATAGCGATGGACGCTCGCGAGTACGAGGCAAACAACAGCAGCCAGTTACCGACGATGGCCATGCCACTGACAATTGCCAACAGGAACACCGTGCGGCTGATCACACCTGGCCGCAGAAAACCGAACGCAGCGCAAATCACCAGCAACGTCACCGCGCCGAACACACAACGCCAGAACACTACGTCCAGCACCGGCTGACCCGATACCAGCACGAACCAGCCTATGGTCCCCGAAATCAGCATGGCAGCGACCATTTCCAGCGAACCACGGCGCAACGAACTGTCCATCCCACACCTCCCATTGACGATGGCAACAGTATGCGAAGGTTACTGGCGGGCCTTCCAGCGGAAAACCAAGGCAGATTGGAAAAATGACCTTTACTATCAAGGCGAATTACATAGTTTACCTAACGAGGCGAAAATGACGGATGACATCGACCAGACCCTGATCAATGCGTTGATGGAGGACTCGCGCCGCTCGCTCAAAGCCTTGGGCCAGGTCAGCGGGTTGTCCGCGCCCAGCGTCAGCGAGCGCCTGCGCCGCCTGGAAGAGCGCGGCGTGCTGCGCGGCTACACCGTGGAGGTGGACCCGCACGCGTTTGGTTACCAGTTGCAGGCGATCGTGCGCATTCGCCCTTTGCCGGGGCAGTTGCACGAGGTGGAGCGGCAGATCATTGCCATCCCCGAGTTCACCGAATGCGACAAGGTTACCGGCGAGGACTGCTTCATCGCCCGGCTGCACGTGCGCTCGATGGAGCAGCTGGACACCTTGCTCGACCGTATCAATGTACTGGCCGATACCAATACCGCGATCGTCAAGAAGAGCCCGGTCAAGCGGCGGTTACCGCCAATGAATTGATGTCAGCGGTGCCCCGAAAAGGCCCGCACTGGAAAAGCTGCCTATTTTTTGTACACAAGAATGTCACCTTAGGTGCCATTTTTGTGTGCACTTTTTAGGTAACGCCCCAATACGTTACACCGTACTCACAACTAATTTTGACCAAATGATCAACTAATTATGCCTCTTGAAATTTAAACCTGTTCATTTGGTCAACTTATAACTTCGTCATTTCATCAACTTATCTTTCAACTAGATAGATTCAAAATGATGGCCACCTGAAGTGTGCTTTTCCCTTGGCATGGAACTGGCTTTTGTGTGTTCGTGTTTTGTATACAAACCGACCAAAACATAAATACACAAGAACTCGCGACGCCGCCCCAACAGCGGCCGCCGCGCCCAGAACCCTGTGATGCCAACGCTGCACCGACGAGATGGCGAGCCCGTGCGCATGCCCGCTCATCGCAGTCACGTGCATCAGGAGCCCGCCGGAATGAGCAACAGCCTCGACCTTGCCCCTGAACTATCCGTCGCCAGCACCCACCCCGCTTCCACCCTCGCCGGCAACCCGCCGGAACTTGCCCTGAGCCCGCGCCTGCATAACCGCGACCTTGCCCCGACGCGCATCGAAGGCAGGCGCTGGGGGCGCTACAGCATCTTCGCTTTGTGGACAAACGATGTGCACAACATCGCCAACTATTCGTTCGCCATGGGCTTGTTCGCCCTCGGCCTGGGTGGCTGGCAGATTCTACTGTCGCTGGGCATTGGTGCGGCGCTGGTGTACTTCTTCATGAACCTGTCGGGCTACATGGGGCAGAAGACCGGCGTGCCGTTCCCGGTCATCAGCCGCATCGCCTTCGGCATCCACGGCGCGCAGATCCCGGCGCTGATCCGCGCGGTCATTGCCATTGCCTGGTTCGGTATCCAGACCTACCTGGCGTCAGTGGTGCTGCGCGTGTTGCTGACGGCCGTGTGGCCGCAACTGGCCGCCTACGATCATGACAGCATTCTCGGCCTGTCGAGCCTGGGCTGGGTTTGCTTCGTTGCGATCTGGCTGGTGCAGCTGGGGATCCTGGCCTACGGCATGGAGATGGTGCGCCGCTACGAGGCTTTCGCCGGCCCGGTAATCCTGATGACGGTCGCCTCCCTGGCGGTGTTCATGTACATCAAGGCTGACGCGCATATCGCCTGGTCGGTGGCCGCACCACTGACCGGCGTTGATATGTGGCGCAACATCTTCGCCGGCGGCGCGCTGTGGCTGGCAATCTACGGCACCCTGGTGCTGAACTTCTGTGACTTCGCCCGCAGCTCGCCGTGCCGCAAGACCATCCGCGTCGGCAACTTCTGGGGGCTGCCGGTGAACATCCTGGTGTTCGCCATGATCACCGTGGTGCTGTGCGGCGCGCAGTTCCAGATCAATGGCCAGATCATCGACAGCCCGACGCAGATCGTCGCCGCCATCCCCAGCACGCCATTGCTGGTGCTCGGCTGCCTGGCCTTCCTGATCGTCACCGTGGCGGTGAACATCATGGCCAACTTCGTCGCCCCGGCCTTCGTGCTCAGCAACCTGGCGCCACGCCACCTGAACTTCAAGCGCGCCGGGCTGATCAGCGCCACCCTCGCCGTGCTGATCCTGCCCTGGAACCTCTACAACAGCCCGCTGGTGATCGTCTACTTCCTGTCCGGCCTGGGCGCCCTGCTCGGCCCGCTGTACGGGGTGATCATGGCCGACTACTGGTTGCTGCGCAAAGGCTGCATCAACGTGCCGCAGCTGTACAGCGAAGACCCGGCCGGCGCCTACCACTACACCAAGGGCATCAACCTGCGCGCGGTGGCCGCCTTCCTGCCGGCCGCGCTACTGGCCATCGTCCTGGCCCTGGTGCCCAACTTCCACAGCGTGGCGCCGTTCTCCTGGCTGATCGGGGCCGGCATCGCCGCCGCCGTGTACCTGCTGATCGCGCCACGCCACCGCCAATACTTTGATGTCAGCGGCGAATGCATTGCCGTCGACCACAGCAGCCACTGACCGGGGAAAACCGAACATGCGTATCCTGATCGCCAACGTCAACACCACCGAAGCCATCACCGAAGCCATTGCAGAGCAGGCCCGCGCCGTGGCCTCGCCCGGTACCGAAATCGTCGGCCTCACCCCCTGGTTCGGCGCCGAATCGGTGGAAGGCAACTTCGAAAGCTACCTGGCCGCCATCGCCGTAATGGACCGGGTGCTGGCCTACGAGGGCCCTTACGACGCCGTGATCCAGGCCGGTTACGGCGAGCATGGCCGTGAAGGCCTGCAGGAACTGCTGAATGTACCGGTGGTTGACATCACCGATGCCGCCGCCAGCACCGCGATGTACCTGGGCCACGCCTACTCGGTGGTGACCACCCTGGACCGCACCGTGCCGCTGATCGAGGACCGGCTGAAGCTGTCCGGCCTGTATGACCGCTGCGCGTCGGTAAGGGCCAGTGGGCTGGCGGTGCTGGAACTGGAGGCCGACCCGCAACGGGCGGTGGAGGCGATTGTCGAGCAGGCCGAACGCGCTGTGCGTGAGGACAAGGCCGAGGTGATCTGCCTGGGGTGCGGCGGCATGGCCGGGCTTGATGAACAGATCCGCCAGCGCACTGGCGTGCCGGTGGTGGATGGTGTGAGCGCGGCGGTGACCATTGCCGAATCGCTGGTGCGCATGGGGCTGAGCACTTCCAAGGTGCGCACCTATGCCACGCCGCGGGCGAAGAAGGTGGTGGGTTGGCCGATGCGCTTCGGTCGCTAGCCTTCTGTTTACCCGTACCGGCCCTGTCGCCGGCAAGCCAGCTTCCACAGGGACTGCGCAAGGTTTGAGGCCTGCGGTACCTGTGGGAGCTGGCTTGCCGGCGACAGGGCCGGTCCTGCTAATCCATCATCCTGGCCAACCGCTGCGCACTGCCACAGGCCAGGGTGAATCCCAAGGCCCCATGCCCCAGGTTCAGCCACACATTGCGATACAGCGTGCCGCCAATCATCGGCACGCCGGTCGGTGTCGCCGGTCGCATCCCTGCCCATTCCACCGCCTGGCCATAATCTGCAGCCTTGGGCAGCGTCTCCAGCGCCAACCGCCGCATGCTCTGCAGCCTGCGTTTTTCTACCGACTCGTCGAAGCCGACAATGTCCACCATCGCCGCCACTCGCAGTTGCTGCCCCAGACGGGCATAGACAATCTTGCGTTCATAGTCGGTCAGGCTCAGCTCCGGCGCCTGGTGCCCGGCACTGATCGGTGCGGTCAGGCTGTACCCCTTCAACGGGTAGACCGGCAGCTTCATGCCTGGCAAAGCCAAAGCTGTGCCGCGATGCCCGGCACACAGCACCACCTGTTCGACGTCCAGCCGGTCGAGCCCCAGCTGCAGCGCCACCACCCGGTCCTGGTGCCGCACCAGTTGCGTTACCGGCTGGCCGAGCAGCAGACGACACTCGCCCGAAGCGCGCAGCAGCGCCGCCAGTCGCTGACAGAACAGGTGGCAGTCGCCGACTTCTTCATCGGGTGTAAATACGCCGCCTACGAACGGCGCGCCATCCAGTGCAGGTTCCAACACGCGCAGCTCGGCTGTACTCAGCACACGCTGGCTGGCCGGGTCCAGCAGCTGATCGCGGCCATGGGTGAAAGCGCGCTCGCTGCGAAAGGCCACCAGCTTGCCGTTTCGTCGCCAGGCAAAATCGCCGAAGTCCTGGCTTTCGCGCCATTGCGCCAGAACAGCCTGGCTGTGCAGCGCAAGGTCCAGCAACTGCGCGGCATTGCGGCGATTGACGCTGCGCCGGCAGGCCAGGGTAAACGCCAACAGCCAGCGCCACTGCGCCGGGTCCATGCGCAAGCGCAAGCGTAGCGGCGACTCACCCTGCAACAGCCAGCCCAGCGCCTGCCATGGCACGCCGGCGTCGGCCAGCGGTGCCACATAGCGATAGGACAATTGCCCGCCGTTGGCGAAGCTGGTGGCCGACGCCAGGCTGTCGCGGGCTTCGATCAGGTCGACCGAATGCCCCTCGCGGACCAGGGCGTAGGCCGTCGCCAGGCCAATCACGCCACCGCCAATTACCGCCACACGCTGTTTCATCGCTCATCCCTGTTCCGGCACCATCGCCGAACAGTACCAGCGGATCAGCTCGGGCAGCTATGCGCGCCGTCGTTCAGGCCCTGGCGCACGTTGCGGCTGAGCAGGCTGGCCTTGCCGTCATGCCAGGTCAGGGTCAGTACGTAGAGGGTGTCGAAGTCGTCGCCGCTCCAGTCCTCGGTGATCACCCGCTCTTCACCGAGGGCCTTGCCGGCCACGCTATTGATCAGCTCCGGGAGGTAACCGTGGGACCAGGCGGTGTACACCGTCGCGTTGCGGTATTTGTCGCTCAGCAGCTCATCGGCCAGTTCGTCGGTATCGTTGGCGCCGTAGTCGATGTTCACCGGCAGGCCCAGGCGGATGGCGCTGGGGGTGATGGTCATCAACGGGCGAATGTAGCTGTAGGTTTGCTCCTGGCTGCCTTCCTCGACATGCCGTGAAGGGTTGGCAGCGAACACATAGTCGGCCTTGCCGAAGCGCTCGGGCAACAGCGTGGCCAGATCCAGCGCACGGTTGAGGCCTTGGCAGTTCAACTGGCCCAGCCCCTCGCCCGGCTTTTCGGCATGGCGCAGGAACACCAGGGTCTGGGTGCCATCGACCGGTTGTGCCCGGCTTTCGATTGCCTCCATCGCCAACGGTACGGCGACGGCTGCAAGCACCAGGCTCAGCAGCAAGGGGCGACGACGGCGGAAGAATGTAGGCAACTTCATCAAGGCAGGCTCGTGTGGCAAAGAAAATCGGGTCTACCCGCCACATCGCCCCGCTTGCGGTATCACGGGGCGCCATTAGTAGTGAATGCCATCCTTGGCAACGAGTGAGGGTCAGAGTGCCCTGAACCCGTTTGGTTCCTCCCTGGAGGTGGATGCCGTTCCCTGGGCAAGGCTTAGATTAAGGGAACGGTGTTGCTGAATTGTGTACGGTGCCAGAACCTGGGTAATAGGTCGGTGCCCGTATGCAGGGCCCTCATCAATCATCCCGCGTCAGCACTTCCAGCAATTCGATCTCGAACGTCAGGTCCGAATTCGGCGGGATTGCCGCCATGCTGCGCTCGCCATAGCCCAGCTGGGCCGGCACCAACAGTTTGCGCTTGCCGCCGACCCGCATTCCAATGATTCCCTGGTCCCAACCCTTGATCACCCGGCCTGTGCCGATCACGCACTGGAACGGCTTGCCGCGCGACCAGGACGAATCGAACTCGCTGCCGTCGGCCAGCCAGCCGGTGTACTGGGTGGTGATCAGGGCGCCTTTGACGGCGGCTTTGCCTTCACCCTCGACCAGGTCGATGATCTGCAGTTCTTGGCTCACGGGGACACTCCAACGCTGGAAAACAAAGCCGCCCTTTTCTCAGGAATGCACCGGTTTGGCAAGTGTGTGCGGGGTCAGGCAAAAGATAGATGCACGGTGGCATTCTCTGGAGGCATGGCTGGGCGCGGAGGCGAGCCAGCCGTAGGGAGCGCATCAGGGCTGACAAGTGTACCGACCTGAATCAGCTGCTCTGCTCAAACACCTGCTGCCCGGTCATTTCCCTGGTCTGGTTGGCAAAACAGTACCAGGCAGGTTTCTCTTCAACGAAGATCTGCATATTGAAATCCCAGTCCTGGTCGCCGTCGAGCAGGCCGACCGGGACGGCATGGAAGTCGTTGGCCTTGAGCCGATAGTAGAGATGTGTGCCGCATTGGCCGCAAAAAGCGCGTTGAGCCCAGTCGGACGAATCGTAGACGCTGGGCGCACGCCCTTCGATCAGCGGGGGTTTGCTGCAATCGACCACCAGCAGCGGGCCGCCGGTCCACTTGCGGCACATGCTGCAGTGGCAGGCGCTGATGTGGGTATTGTCGACGGTGACGGTAAGCCGGGTAGCGCCGCACAGGCAGGTGCCGTGTTTTTCCAGGGCCATGGCTGGCTCCTTGAGCGGAAGATGGGCCTGCAAGTATAGATGCGCGCTCTTGCAGGAGCGGCCTTGTGTCGCGATGGGCTGCGAAGCGGCCCTAGGATTCAAGCGGACACGTTGGATCCTGGGGCCGCTTCGCAGCCCATCGCGACGCAAGGCCGCTCCTACAAGGGGCAATATCGGTCGGTCAGATGAACACAGTGCCGCGCAGGTACAGCGCCGCACGCCCACTGATTATCACCCGGCCATTGCCCGGCACTTCACACAGCAGCTGCCCTTTGCGCACACCGCCCTGCTCGCAGGTCAACACGTGCTTGCCCAAACGTTCGGCCCAGACCGGCGCCAGCGAGGTATGCGCCGAACCTGTCACCGGGTCTTCATTGACGCCAACCCGCGGGCCAAACCAGCGCGTGACGAAATCAAAGCCACGGCCTGCGGCGGTCACGGCGATGCCGCGCACATCGAACGCCGACAGCGCAACGAAGTCCGGCTTCAGCGTATCGAGCAACAGGGCGTCATCGATCACCACCACATAATCGTCGCTGTGGTACAGCGCCTGCGCCTGGCTAAGGCCCAACGCCTGGAGCAGCCCGGCCGGTACGTCCACGGCCACCGGTTGCTTGGCCGGGAAGTCCATGGCCAGCAGCCCGTCAGCGCCCCGGCTGACGCGTAGCTCGCCGCTGCGGGTATTGAAGCGCAGCACCTGGGCATGCTCGCCCAGTTGTTCGAACAGCACATAGGCCGAGGCCAAGGTGGCGTGGCCGCACAGGTCGACTTCCACGGTGGGCGTGAACCAGCGCAGGTCGAAGGTTCCCCCATTACGTACGAAGTAGGCCGTTTCCGACAGGTTATTCTCTTCGGCAATGCGCTGCAGCACGTCGTCCGGCAGCCAGCTCTGCAGCGGGATCACTGCAGCCGGGTTGCCACCGAAGGGTTCGGCGGAAAAGGCATCGACCTGGAAGATTTCGAGTTGCATGCACACACTCCTTGTTACCTGGGCGCTGCCAGGCGGATATCTGGGAAAAGGTTACAGGCGCACTGGGGTCAACACGGGTTCGCCGGCGAAGAACGCCTGCAGGTTGCGCAGCACCCGATTGACCGTAGCGCGCGCCGCTTCCTGTGACTGGCCGGCTACGTGGGGTGTGAGCACGGAGTACCCCAGCACCTTGACCGAGCGCGCCGCGAGTCATTACGGCATCGATTTCGTCGGCATGCCGCTGGATGGCGTCGGCAGGTGTTTCGGCACTTTTGCGGGCAAGCCCGCTCTACTGGCCGAAAGCGCGCCCCAGCCCACCCGGCACACCACTGCTGTCGGTGTCCTGCCAAGGTCCGTTCGGGCTCAGCGACCAGCTCCAGCCATTGTCGAATCGGTAGTAGGTGCGCTGGCGGTAGAAGGTATTGGGTTGCTTCTCTAATACGTAGACACCCAGCTTCGGGTCCCAGTGGCTGGCCCCCCCAGGCGGTGGCGCAAAGCTGGCCGAGGTACGTGGCATCGGCTTGGGAATCGCCGCCGGCTTGCTTGGCTGGGTGGACGGCTGCCCACCCGGCAGCGGCTTCACAACCGGCCCCTGCGGCGGCACCCGCTCGATCGGTGGCGCGGGCTGCTCGTACGGCTGATGCACCGTACACGCAGACAAACCCAGGGCCAGGGTGATCAGGGTCAGGCGGACGGTGCTGTGCATGGCAGTGCTCTCTTACTTGTCAGGGCTGTCGATGGTCAGGTGCTGGGTGGCCTGGCTGGCGCTGGGCATTGGCGCGCCCTGGCCAATCCACTCGCCATGGGTAGGCTGGCCAGCCCGTGACACACGTGCAACCAGTTGGACTTCGCTGAAGTCGGACAGTTTCATCTGCGGCATCATCGCATCGGCATCAGACAACTCCACCTCGATCGGCAACTGCGCCACCGTCACCCGCTTGGCCGCCAGCGGCATCGGGGGGCCATTGCTGGCGCGGGCAAAGATGAACACCGTGTCCTCCGGTTTGACCTTGTCCCGCAACGCGGCAGCCAGTTCTACCCGCACCTTCAAACGGGCCGTTGCTACTGCCGCCGCGGGCTCTGCGGCCTGCGCTGGCGAGCCGCCCAAGCGCTCGGCGGCGCGATCAATGCCGCCCTGCAGGGCCGCACGTGAGGTATCGCCTTCCGGCAACTGCGCCAGCAGGCGCTTCCAGTAGTCGATGGCTTCCTGATAGCGCTCGCCTTCGAACGCGGCAATACCGCGCAGGCCCAGGCTGGTCACTTCGTTGGCGTCGGCCTGCAATGCTTCGTCAGTCAAGGCCTGGAGTTGCGGACTCCATTGCTTGTCGGCGGCAAAGTACAAGGCCTGGGCCCACTGCCCGAGCAGCTCTGGCTGACGACCGGCAAGGGCCACGGCACGCTCGAAGGTACGCGCGGCATCAGCGGGGCGCTGATCGGCCATATAGGCGCGGCCGAGGAAGTAAAGGGCCTCGGCCGAATCCGGCTGGGCCTTGACCACGCGCTCCAGGCGGGTAGTCATTTCTTCCATCGACTTGGGTGCCTGGGCAAACTCCTGGGTCAGGGCCACCTTGTCGGCCGCACCAAAATGCAGGTACAGCCCCAGCGCCATCAGCGGCACCAGTACGGCCGCAAGCAACGGCAAGGCCTTGCCAAGATGGCCCTGACGGGGTGCCTCGGCGCCTTCGGTATCGGCCAGCAGCTCTCGGGCAGCCTCGTCGCGGCCCTTGGCCAGCTGCGCCTCGTCGAGCACTCCGGCGGCCTGCTGGGTAGCCAGTTCGGCGATGCGCTCCTGGTACAGGGCCACGTTCAGGGCGGTGCGGTCTTCTTCCGCCTGACGACGACGGCCACGCAGGATCGGGATCAGCAGGAAGCTGAGGGCAGCGAGCAGCAGCAGGCCCGCGCTAAGCCAGAATTCAATCATGGGTCTGTTCTTTATCCAGCAGTTTGGCGAGACGCTCGCGTTCTTCGGCAGACAACTCATTACCGCCCGGTGCGGCCGTACTGCGGCGGCGGCGCACGATCAGCGCCAGCACCACGAAACCACCCGTCAGCAATATTCCCGGGCCAAACCACAGCAGCCAGGTGCGGCCACTGAGCGCCGGCTTGTAGCGCACGAAATCGCCGTAGCGGTCGACCATGAAGTCGACGATCTGCTGGTTGTTCTTGCCTTCACCGAGCATGCGAAAGATTTCCCGGCGCAGGTCGGCGGCAATCGGTGCGTTGGAATCGGCGATGTCCTGGTTCTGGCACTTGGGGCAGCGCAGTTCCTTGGTCAGCTGCTGATAGCGCTCGCGCTCGGCATCATCGCGAAACTGATAGGTGTCGATGGCTGCCTTGGCCACACTCGCTACGCCCAGGCCCAGCACAACGGCTGCCAGCCAGCGCTTCATGGCTTGGCCTCGTCGACCAGGCCCTGATACAGCGGCGCCAGCTGCTCACGCCACACGGTGGCATCGACGATGCCCACGTGCTTGTAGCGGATCACACCCTTGGCATCGATCAGGAAGGTTTCCGGCGCGCCATACACGCCAAGGTCCAGGCCCAGGCTGCCCTGCTCGTCACGGATATCCAGCTGGTAGGGGTTGTGGAATTCGGCCAGCCACTTCTGCGCGGCGGCGTTGTCGTCCTTGTAGTTGACCCCGTGAATCACCACGCCCTGCCGGGCCAGCTGGTTCAGGTAAGGGTGCTCGACCTTGCACGACGGGCACCAGGTGGCCCAGACGTTGACCAGCGCCGGGCGGCCGTGCAGATCGACCTGGGTCAGCGTGCGGTCACCCTGGGTCGAGGCCAGGGAAAACGCGGGGAATGGCTTGCCGATCATTGCCGAAGGCAGCTCGTCGGGCTTGAGGAACAGCCCCTTGTACAGGAACACCACCACCAGCAGGAACACCACCAGTGGGACTACCATGATCCAACGCTTCATGCAGCTGCTCCAGACACGCCCAGGGCCTCACGCACCCGGGTCTTGACCTTGACGCGGTAGCGCCGGTCGAGGGCCGCCAGCAACCCACCCAGGCCGGTCAGCAGACCGCCCAGCCAGATCCAGCGGACATAAGGCTTGATGTGCACGCGCACGGCCCAGGCGCCGTTTTCCAGTGGCTCGCCGAGGGCAACGTACAGGTCACGAGTAAAGCCGGCGTCGATGCCGGCCTCGGTCATCATCGACTGCTGCACGGTGTACAGGCGCTTCTCCGGGTGCAACGTGGTGACCTCACGGCCATCGCGGCTGACCACCACGGTGCCCCTGTCGGAGATGAAGTTCGGCCCTTCGAAATGCCTGGCACCCTGGAACAGGAACTGGTAACCGCCCAGCTCCACGCTTTCGCCCGGCGCCATGCGCAGGTCGCGTTCGGCGCTGTTGTTGCTCGACAGCACCACGCCCAGCGCGCACACCGCCAGGCCCAGGTGCGCCAGTTGCATGCCCCAGTAGCTGCGACCCAGGCCTGGCAAGCCCTTGATCAGGCCTTTGTGGCGGGTCTTGTCGAAGATGTCACGGAGCCCGCCGAGCACCACCCAGGCGGCCAGGGCGAAGGCGGTCAGGGTCGGCCAGTCGAAGTCGTCGACGATGAAGCCGGCAGCCGGGGCGAGGATGGCGCTGCCGATCAGCACCGGGGTCATCATGCTGACCAGCCATTTGCCCGGGGTGTCCTTCCAGCGCACCAGCACGCCCACGCTCATCACCACCATCAGCAAGGCCATCAGCGGCAGGAACAAGGCATCGAAGTACGGCGGGCCGACCGACAGCTTGGCCCCGGTAAGCGCATCGAGCACCAGCGGGTACAGCGTACCGAGCAGAATCATCGAGGCCGCCACCACCAGTACCAGGTTGTTGGCCAGCAGCAACGTCTCACGCGACCACAGGGTGAAGCCGACCTGGCTCTTGACCACGGGCGCACGCAGGGCGAACAGGGTGAGCGAACCACCGACCACGAACAACAGGAAGATCAGGATGAAAATGCCGCGCGACGGGTCGGCAGCAAATGCGTGCACCGAGGTGAGCACGCCGGAACGCACCAGAAAAGTCCCCAGCAGGCTCAGCGAGAACGCGGCAATGGCCAGCAGCACGGTCCAGCTCTTGAACACACCGCGTTTTTCGGTCACTGCCAGCGAGTGGATCAGCGCCGTGCCCACCAGCCAGGGCATGAACGAGGCGTTTTCCACCGGGTCCCAGAACCACCAGCCCCCCCAGCCAAGCTCGTAATAAGCCCACCAGGAGCCCAGGGTGATACCCACCCCGAGGAAGGCCCAGGCGACAATGGTCCAGGGCCGCGACCAGCGCGCCCAGGCTGCGTCCAGACGACCGCCGAGCAAGGCGGCGATGGCGAAGGCGAAGGCCACCGAGAAGCCCACATAGCCCATGTACAGCATCGGCGGGTGGACGATCAGGCCGAAATCCTGCAGCAGCGGGTTAAGGTCACGGCCATCGGTCGGCACCTGCGGCAGCAGCCGCTGGAACGGGTTGGAGGTGATGATCAGGAAGCTCAGGAAGCCCACGCTGATCATGCCCATTACCGCCAGCACTCGGGCCAGCATCACCTGCGGCAACTGCCGCGAGAACACCGACACGGCGAACGTCCAGCCGCCGAGGATCAGCGCCCACAGCAGCAGCGAACCTTCGTGGGCACCCCATACGGCACTGAACTTGTAGTACCAGGGCAAGGCGCTGTTGGAGTTGCTGGCTACATAGGCAACCGAGAAATTGTCGGTCATGAAGGCATGGGTCAGGCAGGCGAAGGCAAAGGCCAGGAAGGCAAACTGCCCCCAGGCCGCCGGCCGCGCCAGGCTCATCCACAGGCTGTCGCCACGCCAGGCGCCGAGCAGCGGCACGCTCGCCTGCACGATGGCAAAGCAGATGGCCAGGATCATTGCCAGCTGGCCGAGTTCGGGGATCACCAGTGCAGCGTTCATGGCTTGGCCTCCGCGCCGGCGGCGGCCTGGCCGCTTTCCTTCAAGGCCTTGGTGACCTCGGGTGGCATGTACTTCTCGTCGTGCTTGGCCAGCACCTCATCGGCCACGACCACGCCTTCGGCGTTGACCTTGCCGAGGGCAACAATACCCTGCCCTTCGCGGAACAGGTCGGGCAGGATGCCGCGGTAGGTGATGGGCACCGACTTGTTGAAATCGGTGACCACGAAGCGCACGTCCAGCGAGTCGGCCGAGCGCTGCACCGAGCCCTTCTCGACCATGCCGCCGGCGCGGATGCGCGTATCCTGCGGCGCTTCGCCGTTGGCGATCTGGGTGGGTGTGTAGAACAGGTTGATGTTCTGCTGCAATGCGCTCAAGGCAAAGCCGACGGCAACCCCGACGCCGACCAGCAGGCCGACGATGAGCAACAGGCGTTTCTTGCGCTGCGGATTCACTGGTTGTTCTCCCGGCGCAAACGGCGCGCCTCTTCTTGCAGGTAACGACGGCGGGCCAACAGGGGTGCGGCGACATTCAGCGCCAGCACTGCCAGGCAAATGCCATAGGCCGACCACACGTACAGGCCATGGTGGCCCATGGCGAGAAAGTCACCGAAGGTGGCAAAACTCATTGTGCCGCCCTCCGCCCCAGGCTGTTCAACACTTCGTCCTTGACCCAGCTGGCGCGCGCTTCGCGCTTGAGCACTTCAAGGCGCATGCGCAGCAACAGCACGGCGCCGAAGAAGCAGTAGAAGCCCAGCGCCGTGCACAGCAACGGCAGCCACATCTCGGCGGGCATCGCCGGTTTTTCGGTCAGGGTGAAGGTGGCGCCCTGGTGCAGGGTGTTCCACCACTCCACCGAATACTTGATGATCGGGATATTGATCACGCCGACAATCGCCAGCACCGCGCAGGCCTTGGCCGAACTGTCACGGTTACTGATTGCCTGGCCCAGCGCAATGATGCCGAAGTACAGGAAAAGCAGGATAAGCATGGACGTAAGTCGTGCATCCCAGACCCACCAGCTGCCCCAGGTCGGCTTGCCCCAGATGGCGCCGGTGACCAACGCCACGGCGGTCATCCAGGCGCCGATCGGCGCGGCGCATTGCAGGGCGACGTCGGCCAGTTTCATCTTCCACACCAGGCCCACCACCCCGGCCACTGCCAGCAACACATAGCAGGACTGCGCCAGCATCGCCGCCGGCACGTGGATATAAATGATGCGGAAACTGTTGCCTTGCTGGTAATCCTCGGGCGCAAAGGCAAGGCCCCAGGTGATGCCGACCGCCAGCAGCAGCACGGCAGCGCCAGCCAGCCAGGGCAGCATGCGGCCGCTGATGGCATAGAACCATTTGGGGGAGCCCAGCTTGTGGAACCACGTCCAGCTTATTTTCATCAGGGTACATCCAGGGTATTTGCCGGGCTTGAGAGCCCGGGACTCGTTATTCGCCAACGCTGATCTTCAGGCCAGCCGCTATCGCAAAGGGTGCCAGGGTCACGGCCAGGGCCGTCAGGCTGGCGAGCCAGAGCAGGTGGCCGGTTGCGGGCATATTCTGCAACGCCGCCTGCAACGCACCACTGCCCAGGATCAATACAGGGATATACAACGGCAGAATCAGCAATGCCAGTAACAAACCACCACGCTTCAGACCGACCGTCAGCGCGGCACCTACCGCACCCAGCAAACTCAACACCGGCGTACCCAGCAACAAGGAAGCGAGCAACACCGGCAAGCACTGGCTGGGCAGCCCCAGCATCAATGCCAGCAGTGGCGCCAACAGTACCAGTGCCAGCCCGGAAAAGATCCAGTGCGCCAGCACCTTGGCCAGCACCAGCAGCGCCAGCGGATGCGGCGACAGCACCCATTGTTCCAGCGAGCCGTCTTCGAAATCGCTGCGGAACAGGCCGTCCAGCGAGAGCAGCACCGCCAGCAGCGCCGCCACCCAGACCAGGCCTGGCGACAAGGTTTGCAACAATTGGCTTTCCGGGCCGACCGCCAGCGGGAACAAGGCCACGACGATGGCGAAGAACACCAGCGGGTTGGCCAGCTCGGCCGGGCGCCGGAACAGCAGGCGCGCTTCACGGCGCAGCAGCAGGATGAATACGCTCATGCGGCCCACTGCCCCAGGTTCAGCTCACGGTAACCGGACGGCTTGCGGTCGAGCGTGTGGTGGGTGGTCAGCACCACCGTGCCGCCCTGCTCGCAGTGGGCTGCCAGGTGCGCTTCAAGTTGCGCCACGCCTTGCTTGTCGAGGGCGGTGAACGGCTCGTCGAGAATCCACAGCGGCGGGCAGGCCAGGTGCAGCCGGGCCAGGGCCACGCGGCGCTGCTGGCCGGCAGACAAGGTGTGGCAGGGCACGTCTTCGAAACCGCGCAGGCCTACTGCCTGCAGCGCCGCCCAGATCGCATCGCGGCTGGCGGGCTGGTGCAAGGCGCATAACCAGGTGAGGTTTTCCTCGGCAGTGAGCAGGTCCTTGATACCGGCGGCATGGCCGATCCACAGCAGGATGCTGGCCAGGGCATGGCGCTGCTCGGCCAATGGCTTGCCGCCCAGCAGGATCTGCCCGGCGGTCGGCTGCATCAGGCCCGCCAACAGGCGCAACAGGCTGGTCTTGCCACTGCCGTTGGGGCCGCTGATCTGCAGCATGTCGCCGGGCCGCAGCTCGAAAGCGAGGTGCTCGAACAGCAGGCGCCAGTCGCGCTCGCAGGCCAGGCCTGCGGCTTGGAGGTGAAGGGTCACGGTTTCGCCTTATCTTGGTAGGGCCCAGCCCGATATTTTGCCTGTTTCGCGGGCAAACCCGCTCCTACCGGTACCGCGCAGCGCTCGGATGCTGCACAAAAACCTTGTGGGAGCGGGTTCACCCGCGAAGCAGGCAACACCGCGCTGACGCCCTCATGTCTCAAGTCGCCCCCCGCGCTGCCGTTATACTGGCAACCACGGGCGCTCGGCATTATTACACGCGCCGCCGCGCTGCCAAGAGGCCGGGCTCGACAGGTTGTATACAATCATGACTGAAATCAATAGTCTCGGCACACAAACCGCGATCAACAACCAAGCCATGAAGGCGGGCATGACCGGCGAACTGCTGCGCCTGATCCAGGCACAGCCCGGTTTGCTGGCCCCCGGCGAGACCGCGCAGGCCCAGGTAGTGTCGTTGCGCCAGACGGGCCAGGAATTCCAGCTGGTGCTGCGCCTGATCCAGGCCAACGGCGTGCAGACCCAGCTGCAAGCCAGCACCAGCCAGCCCCTGCCCCAAGGCAGCCAGGTCACAGTCAGCCAGACCGAAGGCAATCGCCTGGCGATCCTGCTGCAGCAAGCCAACGCCAGCCAGATCGCCACCCTCACCCGCCTCGATACCAGCAAAGTGCCAGTGGGCACCCTGCTGCAAGGCAAGGTCGTGACCAATCAGCTGCTGCCCCAGGGCCCTGGGCAACCCGCCGCCTACCGGGCGCTGGTCAGCCTGCTCAACAGCGCCCAGGCCGGCGCTACCCTGAGCATCGACAGCCCGCGCCCGCTGGCCATCGGCAGCCTGCTCAGTGCGCTGGTGCAGGGCGACCAGTCGCTGCGCTTCGTGCCGCTTAGCGGACGGCAGGACCAGCTCAATATTGCCCAGCAGCTGCTGACCCAGCAAAACCGCCAGGCCTCGCTGCCCGGCCTGCTTAACGCCCTGCAACAGCTGACCCGCGACCCAGGCGTCGAGGGTAACCTGCGGGCCAGCGCCGAACGCCTGCTGGCCGGCCTGCCGGACGCGCGGCAACTGGGCGACGCCAAGGGTGTGGCCCAGGCCTTGAACAACAGCGGGGCCTTCCTCGAAGCGAAACTGCTGGGCGGCTTCCCTGCCACCGTCGCTACCGACCTGAAGGCGCACCTGCTGCGGCTGGTGGCGCAGGCGCCGATCAACCCGACCGGCGCCCCCAACCTGGCCCCGGCCAGCCTCGCCGTGACCATGCCGGCGCTGGCACGCGGCGCACTGGGCATGCTCGAGCGGGTCAGCCCCAAACCGCAGCCCGGGGCCTTCCCGCTGCCGTCGCGCCTGCTCAAGGCCATGGAAGAAGAAGGCGACCTGCAGCAACTGCTGCGCCTGGCCGCTGCTGCCGTTTCACGCCTGCAAAGCCACGCCATGAGCAGCCTGCAGCAAACCGGCACACTGGAAAACGGCAACCTGCAGAGCACCTGGCAAACCGAAGTGCCGATCCGCCACGGCCAGGAGTTCATCCCCTTGCAGGTGAAGCTGCAGCGCGAGGAAACCCCGCAACAACAGGCCGACCGTCAGCATGAGGCGCAAGACCCGCTACAAGCCCTGTGGCGCATCGAGCTGGCCTTCGACCTCTCACCACTGGGCCCCATGCAGGTCCAGGCGCAACTGAGCCAGGGCCGGCTGAGCGGGCAGCTGTGGGCAGAACGCGAACAAACCGCGCGGCTGATCGACACCCAGCTCGGCGCCCTGCGCGAACGCCTGCTGGCCCGCGGCCTGGATGTCGGCGACCTGGAATGCCACCCCGGCACCCCGCCACAAGGCCCGCGCACGCGGGTAGAGCAACGCTGGGTGGATGAAAACGCATGACTCAGAAGCATCCCCGCCAGGCCATCGCCCTGAGCTACGACGGCCAGCAAGCCCCCACCCTCAGCGCCAAGGGCGACGATGCACTCGCTGAAGCCATCCTGGCGCTGGCCCGCGAACACGAGGTGCCGATCTACGAAAACGCCGAATTGGTGCGCCTGCTGGCGCGCCTGGAGCTGGGTGAGCAGATCCCGGAGGCGCTGTACCTGACCATTGCAGAGATCATTGCATTTGCCTGGCAACTGCGCGGCAAGGTGCCGCCCGGCTTCAGTGACGAACCCGCCACGCCCCGCGACATCACCCCGGTAACCCTGCTGCCGCCACCAGGCGACAACCGGTAGCTATCTACCACCCCCAGTCGGCGTCACCCGTTCAGCCTTGCCCTTTCCAAAAATGAGCAAGGTGAACACCATGTCCACGACCCGCATCAACGCCGCCGGCGTGCAGTATGTTCGCGACCACCTGCGCCAGGTGCCTCGCCCGGACCAGGAGGCCAGCCGCGCCCTGCGCCAATGGCTGGCCAGGCAGGGCCATGATCTCGACCCCACGCAGATCGACGTGGTTACCTTGCATCACGCCCCCGATGTGCGAGCTGGCCACTTGGTCGCGGTCACTCAGCGTGCAAGCCTGGTCGAGGCTCTGCTGGCCAACTGGCCGGGGGTAACCAACAACGATCTGTTCGGCGCCCTGTTTCGCCAGCCGTGGGCCGGCAGCTTGCCTGGCGGTCCGCTGCGCCTGGTCGAGACCTTGCCGGCACCGGCGCTCAACCACTATGGCGCCCCATACCAGGTATTCAACGGGCTGTTCCGCCGAACCTCGCCGCAACGCTATGACGCCTCGACCCTCCTGCCGATAGCCGCCGAGGCATTGCAGCGCTTCATCGCCGCCCTGGACTTCCATATCCCCTTCAAGGCCCAGCTGGACCGCTACTGGCGAGACCACCTGAACGGCCACCGGCTGGCCAGCAAGCTCAACTTCATCGCAGCTTGTAACAAACAGGTCAGCGAAGGCAGCCTCAGCGAGGCAGCAAGAAGGTTGATATGGCAAGCCGGCGGGCTGATGCCACGTGACAGTGCGCTACGGGTGAGCATGTTGAACATCTACGGCTACGCAGCCACCGATCTGTTGTGCCTCAAGGCCCCCGCCAGCGGCTTGATCGTGCTCTATGTTCCCGGCAACAGCTCGCCGCTGCTGGAGTTCGCCAGCGAAGACCTGCTGAAGGACTGGGTAGGCCAACAATGCAAAAACCCTGACAGACGCGCAGCGCTGAAGCAGCATTTCAGGCTGGCGGACGCCCCCCAGGGCCTCGACTTCAGCGGCCTGGATACAGCCCTTGAGGGTTTGGCCGCGTACCCTGCCCGGCATCCGTTACCGCCTGAACATGGCTTTTTCAACGACGACGGCAAGTGGTCACCGCGCACCTACGTGAATTACCGTCAGGAAAAATACTCGCCCGACATTGATGGTGACCTGTTTCAGGCAATGGCAGACCACCAGCGCCAACGCAGTTACGACGACGCAGCCTTTCTGATCACCACCGACAGCCAGGTCAGCAAAGCCCGCTGGGGCGGTTACCTGTCCAGCACCCTCAGCCTGTTGGCTCCGTTGTGCCTGGTAGTACCCGGGCTGGCGCCATTGCTGGCTATCGGCGGCATCGCGCAACTGGGCCTGGGGCTGGACCAGGCCATCAATGGCAAGTCGCTGCACGAAAAGCAGGATGGCGTCGGCAACATCACCTGGGGCCTGTTCAATGCCGTGCCGTTGGCTATCGCAGGCGCCACCAAGGCCCAAACCCTGTTCGAGTTCAAACTCGATGGCTTCGTGCCGCCCACCCGGCTGAACGAGCAGATCGGTTACCCGGCGAGCCCGGTCTCAGCCCCGCGCTTGCCAGCCCCGGAAGGCGTGCCCTATTTCCATATCACTGAGCCGATCCCGCCACTGCCCGATTGCGATCAGGCCATCGCCGACGCTGTCATCCGCGTGCCCCAATACGACAGCAATGTCGACCACCTCGATGCCTGCATCGACGGCTACACACAGCGCATGGTCTACGACCTTCAACGTGATGTGTTCATTCGCGAAGGGGATCTGAACGAGATCGAGCCCACCGGTTACGTTGCCCAGGCTGGCCGCCGCGACCTGGTCGCTGCGCCCGCCAGTCGCGTGCCCGGCAATGGCATGCGCAGCCAGAGCCTGCGTGCCCTGGGCGTAGAGCTCAGGTTGCCGGTAGATATCCCGGTGCAGGCCAGCAACAGCTACCCGATTCCGAAGACCATTTCGTGCCTGTGGGTAGGCGACCGCACCATCAGCCCCAAGCTCCTGGCCAACCTGGACAATAACGCTGCCCGGCTGAAGGACAGCGAGTACGAGTTGCGCCTGTACCTTGGCAAATCCGCCCCTCAGGCCTATGCCGAAAACCTTGAACTGCTGGCCGAACATGCGCCCGGCCTGCAAGTACTGCCACTAGAGGAGCAAGCGTTCTTCAGGGCCTTTCGCCAAAGCCGCTACTACGCACAGTACGACGCGGCCCTGGATGGCAACGGTGGTATCGCCACCAACTACGCCTCGGCATCCGATGTGCTGCGCTACCCGATGCTGCACCATGAAGGCGGCTTGTACATGGACGTCGACGACACCTTGCTTGGCACTGGCGAATACCCGCAGGTCACCGACGGGCAAACCGCCGGCAGCCCTGGCGAAGCTATCGACCAGGTAACGCTGGCCACCACCCCGGATGGCCTGCTGCTGGCGCCGCCCATGTCCAATGAAAAGCTGGGCATGAACTGCCTGTACAATACCAGCCTGATAGGCAGCCACCCGGGCAATCCGTTGCTGGAGGCCATATCCGAAGAAATCCACGCCCGCTACCAGACCAACCAGGACTTCTACGACAGCAAGCCGAGCCTGGCCGATGATCCAGCCAACTTCTACCGCTATGCCAACCGCCTCAGTCGCCTTACCGGCCCAGCCATGCTCACCGACGTCGTCGACCGTCACCTGCCAGGGCTGCGTACCCTGCGCCAGCTGATCAACCTTTACGCCATACCCCGGATCAATGCCTACCGGTTCGTCGACCTGGCCCAAAGCCAAAAGGCCATGCGCACACTGCTGCCACTCAACCGCTTCGCGAGGGTTGGCGGCAATCATTCCTGGAGCCACTCATGAGCCGGCAGCAGACCCGGCCTGGTCGGGGGTAAATACGCGAACAGACCGGGGCAGAGCCGTCAGGACGAGGCGTTTTCGCTGCGATGCAATTTACTCATCAGCTCCGCCTCGGCCTGGGTCAGGCCGCAGCTTTCGGTGAGCTCGGCGACGCTGGCGCCCATGCCCACCAGCTTGGCCGCCTGGCTGAAGGTGACGTTGCTGGGGTCGCGCTGCTCCAGTTGCTGGATCTTGTCGGGCAGCGGGGTAACCACTGCGCTCAACGCGTGCAGCGCCTCGCCCATGCGCACGGTACCGTTCTGGTAGTCGTCCAGGCGCTTGGCCAGGTCCTTGATGCGCTGGTCACGCAGGGCATCGCCCTCGGCCTGCTGCGCGGCCAGCTCGCGCTGGCGCTTGCTATAGTTGAGGAAAAACCACAGGCTCAGCGCCCAGACCAGCGCCAGGAAGATGACAGCAACCTGTAGGATCAACTCAGATATTCTCCAGCTCGGACCACTCTTCCTCGGTCATCATCTTGTCCAGCTCGACCAGGATCAGCAGTTCGCCATTCTTGTTGCACACGCCCTGGATGAACTTGGCCGACTCTTCGTTACCCACGTTAGGCGCGGTCTCGATCTCGGACTGGCGCAGGTACACCACCTCGGCCACGCTGTCGACCAGGATGCCGACCACCTGCTTGTCGGCCTCGATGATGACGATACGGGTGTTGTCGGTAACTTCGGTGGGCATCAGGCCGAAGCGCTGGCGGGTATCGATCACCGTCACCACGTTGCCGCGCAGGTTGATGATGCCCAGCACATAGCTAGGCGCGCCCGGCACCGGAGCGATTTCGGTGTAGCGCAGCACTTCCTGCACCTGCATCACGTTGATGCCGTAGGACTCGTTGTCCAGACGGAAGGTAACCCACTGCAGAATCGGATCTTCGGAACCTTGTGCGGACGACTTTTTCATTCCCCTACCCTCAAAATCCGCCATTGGCGGTGTGTTCGCTGTCATTGCTGTTTGGCATGCATCTGCTTGACCGCGCCGCTGGCGATCAGCTCGGCCAGTGCGGCGACGTCGAGCAGGGCACACATGTGTTCAATCACCGTGCCGGCCAGCCATGGCCGCTGGCCGCGCTGGCTGCGCCACTTGATCTCGGACGGGTCCAGGCGCAGCGAACGGCTGACCTGGTGCACGGCCAGCCCCCATTCGTAGCCCTGCACGGAAATCACGTATTGCAGGCCCTGGCGAAAGTCATCGCGATAGCGGTCAGGCATCACCCAACGGGCCGTGTCCAGCACCTTCAGGTTGCCGGCCTGGCAGGTCAGGATGCCGAGGAACCAGTCGGGCTGGCCGAACAGCGGCGTCAGCTCCTGGCCCGCCAGGTTGTAGATCGAGCCCAGGCACACCAGAGGCACCGCCAGGGTCAGACCGGCAACGTCGAACAGCAGGCATTCGAACGGCTCGGCCGCCCACGCCGGGCGACCGTCTTCACTGGGTGGCGGCGCAGGCAGGTCGGGGGCCGGCAAATGCACATCGACCAACGGTACCGCGGGCTGCGGGGCTTGCTCTTCGACCAGCACCGGTATGGCGGCCTCGGCCACCACCTGCTGCTCGACCACGGTCACCACCGGCGGCTCAACCGGTATCACGCTGGGCAACACCGCCAGCCGGGGCTCGGCGAAAGGTCGCAGCGCAGGGCTGATGTCGGCTTCGGCTGGCGCTTGCCTTGCCGGCTGGCGGGCATCACGCGCCTGCTTCTCGCGCACCGCTGCGGCGAATTCTTGCGCCGCTGCCGGTAGCTCGATCAGGTCGTCAGCTTCGGTGGCCTCCTGCAGCAACCCGTCAAGGTACGATTGCAGGGCCACCTGTGGCCGGGTGCTGGTGTGCCGAGTCTGGGTCATCAAGCCACCTGCGCTGCAGTCTTGTAAGTGAGCAGGTGCTTTAGCAGCGCCCGATAGGCAATCAGGCCGCGGCTCTTGCCGTCGAACTGCGAGGGCGTGACACCCTTGCGGCTGGCATCGCGCAGCCGCGTGTCGACCGGGATGTAGCCCTGCCACACCTGCTGGCCGTAGGTATCGCGCAACAGCTTGAGCGTGCCCAGCGAGGCCTGGGTACGGCGGTCGAACAGGGTGGGCACGATCTGGTAAGGCAGTGCCTGCTTGCGCGAGCGGTTGACCATCGCCAGCGTACCGACCATGCGCTCAAGCCCCTTGACCGCCAGAAACTCGGTTTGCACCGGGATCACCAGCTGCTGGCTGGCCGCCAGCGCGTTCACCATCAGCACGCCGAGCAATGGCGGGCTGTCGATCAGGGCGTAGTCGAAATCCTGCCACAGCTGCGCCAGACTCTTGGCGATCACCAGCCCCAGGCCATTCTGCCCCGGCGACTGGCGCTCCAGCACCGCCAGCGCGGTGCTCGACGGCAACAACGAAATGCGCTCGTCGCTGGTGGGCAGCAGCAGTTGCCCAGGCAAGCCTTCGGGCACCCCGCCCTTGTGCAGGAACAGGTCGTAGCAGCTGTGCTCCAGGGCATCCGGGTTGTGCCCGAAATAGCTGGTCATCGAGCCGTGCGGGTCGAGGTCGACGACGACCACGCGCTTGCCGGCCTCGGCCAGCAGGCCGGCCAGGGCAATGGTAGTGGTGGTCTTGCCGACGCCACCTTTTTGATTGGCTACTGCCCAGACTCTCATCAAGCAAACTCTATCTATTGATTTGGCAGGGACACTGCCTTGCTCAAAATTTGAAAGCTCGCGCAATCAATGTGGGAGCGGGTTTATCGAAGCGTCGAACCGCCACGAACACCGGCAAAGCCGGTGCCATATACCGAGTCGCGATCTTCGCGGGTGAACCCGCTCCCACAGGGATCGCCGTCAATGTCATGAACTCGTTAACAGTGACAGAGATTTGACGACTTATTGCCCCGCCACCGTTGCTGGCGTTGCCGGTGCACTTTGTGTGCCAGCCCGGCGCAATGCAGCGTCCGGTTTAGCGTTGGCACTGCCCGAGCCGGTCAGGCTGCGGCGCACTTCGAGGTTGCGCGAAATCACCAGCACCACCCGCCGGTTGCGCGCACGGCCGTCGGCGGTGTCGTTGCCGGCCACCGGCTGATACTCGCCGTAGCCCACCGAGGCCATGCGCGCCGGGTTGACCCCTTCCATGGCCAGCAGGCGCACGATGCTCGCCGCCCGCGCCGACGACAGCTCCCAGTTGGTCGGGTACTGCGCCGTGCGAATCGGCAGGTTGTCGGTAAAGCCCTCGACGTGCACCGGGTTGGCGAACGGCTTGAGAATGTTGGCCACCTTCTCGATGATGGCAAAGGCCTTGTCGCTGGGCATGGCATCGCCACTGCCGAACAGCAGCGACGAATTGAGCTCGATCTCGATCCACAGCTCGTTACCACGCACGGTCATCTGGTTGCTGTTGATCAGATCGCCAAAGGCATCGCGCACGTCATCGCTGATGGTTTTCAGCGGGTCGACATTGGTCGCGCCCAAGGCAGCCTCGGTCTGCTCGCTCTCTTTGACCAACGGCTCGGCCGGGCGCACGCTCAACGGCTGCTCATCACCGATAGGGATCGGCTTCATGCTGCGTTCCGGGTCGTTGAACACCCCGAGCAAGGCCTGGGAAATGACCTTGTACTTGCCCTCGTTGATCGAGGAAATCGAGTACATCACCACAAAAAAAGCGAACAGCAAGGTAATGAAGTCGGCGTACGACACCAGCCAGCGTTCGTGGTTTTCGTGTTCCTCGGTATGGCGACGGCGACGCATGGGTTACTCCATGAAGCCTTGCAGCTTCAGCTCGATCGAGCGCGGGTTTTCACCCTCGGCAATCGACAGCAGGCCTTCGAGCAGCATCTCGCGGTAGCGCGACTGGCGCATGACGAGGGCCTTCAGCTTGCTGGCGATCGGCAGCAGTATCAGGTTGGCGCTGGCCACCCCGTAGATGGTGGCGACGAAGGCCACGGCAATACCATTGCCCAGTTGCGCCGGGTCGGCCAGGTTGCCCATCACGTGGATCAGGCCCATCACCGCACCAATGATGCCGATGGTCGGCGCGTAGCCGCCCATGCTCTCGAATACCTTGGCAGCCTGGATGTCACGGCTTTCCTGGGTCAGGAAATCGACTTCGAGAATGCTGCGGATGGCTTCCGGTTCGGCGCCGTCCACCAACAACTGCAGGCCCTTGCGTGCATAAGGGTCGGGCTCGCTGTCGGCCACCCCCTCCAGGCCCAGCAGGCCTTCCTTGCGTGCGGTCAGGCTCCAGTTCACCACGCGGTCGATCCCGCCCGCCAGGTCGACCCGTGGCGGGAACAGAATCCAGCGCAGGATCTGCAAGGCACGCTTGAACGACGACAGCGGCGACTGCAGCAGCGCCGCCGCCAGGGTACCGCCCAGCACGATCAGCGCCGCCGGGCCGTTAACAAGGGCACCGGCATGGCCGCCTTCGAGAAAGTTGCCACCGACAATGGCGACAAAGGCGAGGATCAGGCCGATCAGGCTGAGGACGTCCATCAGACGCACGCCTCCACCAGGTGCTTGCCGATTTCGTCCAGGCTGTACACGGCGTCAGCCAGGTTGGCCTTGACGATGGCCATGGGCATGCCATAGATCACGCAGCTGGCTTCATCCTGGGCCCACACCGTGCTGCCGCCCTGTTTCAGCAGGCGCGCACCTTCGCGGCCATCGGCGCCCATGCCGGTGAGCACCACCGACAGCACCTTGTCGCCATACGACTTGGCCGCCGAGCCGAAGGTAATGTCCACGCACGGCTTGTAGTTCAGGCGCTCGTCGCCGGGCAGGATCTTCACCGTGCCACGGCCGTCGATCATCATCTGCTTGCCCCCCGGGGCCAGCAGCGCCAGGCCGGGGCGCAGCATGTCGCCGTCCTCGGCTTCCTTGACACTGATGCGGCACAGTTTGTCGAGGCGTTCGGCAAAGGCTTTGGTGAACGCGGCCGGCATGTGCTGGATGAGCACGATCGGTGCCGGGAAGCTGGCCGGCAGCTGGGTCAGCACCCGCTGCAGGGCAACCGGGCCACCGGTGGAGGTGCCGATGGCGACCAGCTTGTAGGGCTTGCGCTTGGCGGCTGGCGAATGCGTAGGCGCAGCGGCCGGTGCACGGGCAGGCACGGGAGTACGCGCCGGTGCAGGGCTGGTGAAACCGCTGGCAGGTGCAGGGCTGCTGGAAGGCGCCGGTGCAGGTGCGGCCACCGGCACGTGGCTGGCGTAGCTGCCAAAACGGCGGTTGCTGCGGGAAATGGTGTGCACCTTCTCGCACAGCATCTGCTTGACCTTGTCGGGGTTGCGCGAGATGTCCTCGAAGTTCTTCGGCAGGTAATCAACCGCACCGGCATCCAGCGCATCGAGGGTGACCCGGGCGCCTTCATGGGTCAGCGAGGAGAACATCAGCACCGGCGTCGGGCAGCGCTGCATGATGTGCCGCACCGCGGTGATGCCGTCCATCATGGGCATTTCGTAGTCCATGGTGATGACATCGGGTTTCAGCGCCAGCGCCTGGTCGATTGCTTCCTTGCCGTTGGTCGCGGTACCCACTACCTGGATCGTCGGATCCGACGAGAGGATTTCCGAGACGCGGCGGCGGAAGAAACCGGAATCATCCACCACCAGGACCTTGACTGCCATAAACACTCCATTAGGCGGCGCAACCCGCCAGGGTGCGCCACCGAAATCAAATACGCCGCGCGGCGTAACGCTTGAGCATGCTCGGGACGTCGAGAATCAACGCAATGCGCCCGTCACCGGTAATGGTGGCCCCGGACATCCCCGGGGTCCCCTGCAGCATCTTGCCCAGCGGCTTGATTACCACTTCTTCCTGGCCAACCAGTTGATCGACGACAAAACCGATGCGCTGGGTGCCCACCGACAGGATCACCACATGGCCCTCGCGCTGCTCTTCGTGCACCTGGCCCTGCACCAGCCAGCGCTTGAGGTAGAACAGCGGCAGTGCCTTGTCGCGCACGATCACCACTTCCTGGCCGTCGACCACGTTGGTGCGCGACAGGTCGAGGTGGAAGATTTCGTTGACGTTGACCAGCGGGAAGGCGAACGCCTGGTTGCCCAGCATCACCATCAGGGTCGGCATGATCGCCAAGGTCAGCGGCACCTTGATGACGATCTTCGAGCCCTGACCCTTGGCCGAGTAGATGTTGATCGAGCCGTTGAGCTGGGAAATCTTGGTCTTCACCACGTCCATGCCCACGCCACGCCCCGACACGTCGGAAATCTCGGTCTTGGTCGAAAAGCCCGGGGCGAAGATCAGGTTGTAGCAGTCCGACTCGCTCAGGCGCTCGGCGGCGTCCTTGTCCATCAGGCCCTTTTCAACGGCCTTGGCGCGCAGGATGTTCGGGTCCATGCCCTTGCCGTCGTCCGAGATCGACAGCAGGATGTGGTCGCCTTCCTGTTCGGCCGACAGCACCACGCGGCCCGTGCGCGCCTTGCCGGAGGCATCACGCTCATCGGGCATCTCGATGCCATGGTCGACGGCGTTGCGCACCAGGTGCACCAACGGGTCGGCCAGGGCCTCGACCAGGTTCTTGTCGAGGTCGGTCTCTTCGCCGACAAGCTCCAGGTTGATTTCTTTTTTCAGCTGGCGAGCCAGATCGCGGACCAGGCGCGGGAAGCGGCCGAAGACTTTCTTGATCGGCTGCATGCGGGTTTTCATCACCGCGGTCTGCAGGTCGGCGGTGACCACGTCGAGGTTGGACACGGCCTTGGACATGGCCTCGTCACCGCTGTTCAGGCCCAGGCGCACCAGGCGGTTACGCACCAGCACCAGTTCGCCGACCATGTTCATGATCTCGTCCAGGCGCGCGGTGTCCACCCGCACGGTGGTTTCCGCTTCGCTGACCGCGTGCTTGTCGGCGGCCGGGGCCGGCGCGCGAGGGGCAGCAGCAGGTTTGCTGGCAGGCGCAGGCGCCGCAGCTGGCGGCTGCGCCCTGGCCGCAGCCGGTGCTTCGACCGCAGCAACGTCGCCGCCGAACTTGCCCTTGCCGTGCAACTGGTCGAGCAGGGCTTCGAATTCGTGTTCGCTGATTTCGTCGCTGGCGGCGCTGGCCGTAGCGGTCTGTTCAGCGGCGGCAGGCGACGGCGCCTTGGCACCCGGCAACGCATCGACCTGGAACGTACCCTTGCCATGCAACTGGTCGAGCAGCGATTCGAACTCGGCGTCGCTGATCTCGTCGCTGACCGCTTCAGCGCTGACCGCAGCCGGCGGCGCCACAACCTCGGCGCTGAACTGGCCTTTGCCGTGCAACTGGTCGAGCAACGACTCGAACTCGGCGTCGGTGATTTCGTCGCCGGCCGCACTGACGGGCTCACCCTGCATCTGCTCGTCGGCAGCAGCTTGTGCCTTGACCGCATCGAGCGAATCGAGCAGCTGCTCGAACTCGCTGTCGGTGATGTCCTGGTGCGCGTCATCGGCCGCAGCAGCCAGCGGCGCCTCGGCGGCGGGCTGGGGTGCAGCAACGGGTGCCGCAGGCGCTTCGGCGCTGCCAGGTTCGGCCAGGCGCGACAATGCCGCCAGCAGCTCAGGGGTGGCCGGAGTCACTTCGGCGCGCTCGCGCACCTGGCCAAACATGCTGTTGACCGTATCCAGTGCTTCAAGCACTACATCCATCAGTTCCGCGTCGACCCGGCGCTCACCTTTGCGCAGCACGTCGAACACGTTCTCGGCGATATGGCAGCACTCCACCAGCTCGTTCAGCTGAAGGAAGCCGGCGCCCCCTTTTACAGTGTGGAAACCGCGAAAGATCGCATTGAGCAGGTCGGCATCGTCGGGCCGGCTTTCCAGCTCGACCAGTTGCTCGGACAGTTGCTCAAGAATTTCGCCGGCTTCTACCAGGAAATCCTGGAGGATTTCTTCATCGGCGCCGAAGCTCATCAAACGTGCTCCTTAAAAACCCAGGCTGGACAGCAAATCATCGACATCGTCCTGACCGGACACAACGTCTTCACGCTTATCGGCATGAATCTGCGGACCTTCACCCCGAGTCGGATGTTTTTCTCGATCTTTTTCTGCACGCAATTGATCGTGGTCATGCTGAATGCCCGCAAACCGGTCGACCTGGCTGGCCATCAGCACCAGCTTGAGCAGGTTGCTTTCCACTTCGGTCACCAAAGTGGTGACACGCTTGATCACCTGACCGGTCAGGTCCTGGTAGTCCTGCGCCAGCAGAATGTCGTTGAGGTGACCAGCTACCTTGCGGTTGCCTTCAGCGCTGTGCGTCAGGAAACTGTCGACGCGCTTGACCAGGTCACGGAACTCTGGCGCAGCCACTTCGCGGCGCATGAAGCGCTGCCAGTCGGTGCTCAGCGCCTTGGCCTCGCTGGCCAGGTCGTTGAGCACCGGAGTGCTTTCCTCGACCAGGTCCATGGTGCGGTTGGCCGCGCCCTCGGTGAGCTTGACCACATACGACAGGCGCTCGGTGGCGTCGGTAATCTGCGACACCTCCTCGGCTTGCGGCATGGTCGGGTCGATCTGGAAACTGACGATGGCACTGTGCAGCTCGCGGGTCAGCTTGCCGACTTCCTGATACAGGCCGCGGTCGCGGGTCTGGTTCAGCTCGTGAATCAGCTGCACCGCCTCGCCAAAACGGCCTCGCTCCAGGCTTTCGACCAGCTCCTGGGCATGCTTCTTGAGGGTCGATTCGAACTCGCCCAACGACGTTTGTGATGATTCCATGGCGCGCCCCCTGGCGTGACTCAGCCGTTGACGCGTTCGAAGATCTTCTCGATCTTTTCTTTGAGCACCTGAGCGGTGAACGGCTTGACCACGTAACCATTGACGCCGGCCTGGGCCGCTTCGATGATCTGGTCGCGCTTGGCTTCGGCGGTCACCATCAGTACCGGCATGGTTTTCAGCTTCTCGCTGGCACGCACCTTACGCAGCAGGTCGATGCCGGACATGCCAGGCATGTTCCAGTCGGTCACCAGAAAGTCGTAGTCACCGTTCTCCAGCATCGGCAGCGCCGTGGTGCCGTCGTCCGCTTCGTGCGTGTTGGTGAAACCCAGGTCGCGCATCAGGTTCTTGATGATCCGCCGCATCGTCGAAAAGTCGTCAACGATGAGGATTTTCATATCTTTGTTCAAGTAGACCTCCAAGCAGTCTCGAACGCGCTCGGCTGCGAGCGCGCATTCAATCAATCCGGTACAACGTAGAAAACGACTGCAACGACAACGGGCTCAACGCGCCCGCCATTCCCCAAGGCGGCTGCGCAGGCGCGCAGCACACTGGCTGTGCAACTGGCTGACCCGCGACTCGCTGACCCCAAGCACCTCACCGATTTCCTTGAGGTTCAGCTCTTCGTCGTAGTACAGCGCCAGCACCAGGCGCTCACGCTCCGGCAGGTTGGCGATGGCCTCGGTCAGGGCTACCTGGAAGCGCTCGTCCTCCAGGCCGCGGGCAGGTTCGACCTGGCCGCTGGCGCCATCCTCATGCAGCCCTTCGTGCTCGCCGTCCTGCAACAGGTCGTCAAAGCTGAACAGGCGGCTGCCCAGGGTATCGTTCAAGATCCCGTAGTAATCATCGAGACTCAATTGAAGTTCGGCAGCAACTTCATGATCTTTAGCGTCACGGCCAGTTCTGGCTTCGACTGCGCGCATCGCGTCACTGACCATGCGGGTGTTGCGGTGCACCGAGCGCGGTGCCCAGTCGCCCTTGCGCACTTCGTCCAGCATCGCGCCGCGGATGCGGATACCGGCGTAGGTTTCAAAGCTGGCGCCCTTGCTGGCGTCGTACTTGTTGGCCACTTCCAGCAGGCCGATCATGCCGGCCTGGATCAGGTCCTCGACCTGCACGTTGGCCGGCAGCCGCGCCAGCAGGTGGTAGGCGATGCGCTTGACCAGCGGCGCGTAGCGTTCTATCAGCTCGTACTGGGCGTCTTTCGACGCCCGGCTGTACATCTTGAAGCCACTCGCGTTCATAGCACGGGTCCCGCGCTGGTGGGTTGCACCAGACGCTCGACGAAGAACTCCAGGTGGCCGCGCGGGTTGGCCGGCAGCGGCCAGCTGTCGACCTTCTGCGCAATCGCCTTGAAGGCCAGCGCGCACTTGGAGCGAGGGAAGGCTTCGTAGACTGCACGCTGCTTCTGCACCGCCTTGCGCACACACTCGTCGTACGGCACGGCGCCCACGTACTGCAGGGCAACGTCAAGGAAGCGGTCGGTGACCTTGGTCAGCTTGGCAAACAGGTTGCGCCCTTCCTGCGGGCTCTGCGCCATGTTGGCCAGCACGCGGAAACGGTTCATGCCGTAGTCGCGATTCAGCAGTTTGATCAGGGCGTAGGCATCGGTGATCGAGGTCGGTTCGTCACACACCACCAGCAGCACTTCCTGCGCCGCGCGGACAAAGCTCACCACCGAGTCGCCAATGCCCGCAGCGGTGTCGATCACCAGCACGTCGAGGTTGTCGCCGACGTCGCTGAACGCCTGGATCAGCCCGGCATGCTGGGCCGGGGCCAGGTGCACCATGCTCTGCGTGCCCGAGGCCGCCGGCACGATGCGCACGCCGCCGGGGCCCTGCAGCATCACATCGCGCAGCTCGCAGCGCCCCTCGATGACATCGGCCAGGGTACGTTTGGGAGTCAGGCCCAGCAACACGTCGACATTGGCCAGGCCCAGGTCGGCGTCGAGCAGCATGACCCTGCGGCCAAGCTCGGCCAGCGCCAGGGACAAGTTCACTGAAACGTTAGTCTTGCCGACGCCACCTTTACCACCGGTCACGGCGATCACCTGTACAGGATGCATGCTACCCATGTCTGTTCTTTACCTTGTCTCGCTGGGACTCAGGCCACACGTAGGGCAATTCTGCGTACCCCTTGGTATAGCGACTTTGCACACGCTTCATGGTCAACCCGCTCGCCGTGGGTTGTGATAGAGATCAGCGAACATGTCGGCCATGGCCTCTTCACTGGGCTCGTCCTGCTGCTGCACATTGACTGCCCGGGTCACCAGCTGGTGCCCACGTGGCAAGTGCAGGTCGTCTGGAATGCGCGGGCCATCGGTGAGATAGGCCACGGGCAGTTCATGACTGATGGCAAGGCTCAGCACATCGCCAAGGCTTGCCGATTCATCGAGTTTGGTCAGGATGCAGCCCGCCAGGCCACAGCGCTTGTAGCTGTGATAGGCGGCGGTCAGCACCTGCTTCTGGCTGGTGGTGGCCAGTACCAGGTAATTCTTTGCGGCAATGCCACGCCCGGCCAAGGTTTCCAGTTGCATGCGCAGGGCCGGGTCGCTGGCCTGCAGGCCGGCGGTATCGATCAGCACCACGCGCTTGCGCAGCAGCGGCTCCAGCGCCGCAGCCAGCGACTGGCCCGGGTCGACGTAGGTCACCGGCACGTTGAGGATGCGGCCCAGGGTCTTGAGCTGCTCCTGGGCACCGATGCGGAAGCTGTCCATACTCACCAGCGCCAGGTTCTGCGCGCCGTACTTGAGCACGTAGCGGGCGGCCAGCTTGGCCAGGGTGGTGGTCTTGCCCATGCCGGCCGGTCCGACAACGGCAATCACCCCGCCCTCTTCGATCGGCTCGATTTCGGGAATGTCGATCATCCGCGCCAGGTGCGCCAGCAGCATGCGCCAGGCCTGGCGTGGTTCTTCGATTTCGGCGGTCAGGTCCAGCAGCTCACGGGCGATCGGCCCGGACAGGCCGATGCGCTGCAGGCGGCGCCAGAGGTTGGCCTGCTGCGGCTTGCTGCCCTGCAACTGAGTCCAGGCCAGGGAGCCGAGCTGCACTTCCAGGAGCTCGCGCAGGCCCGACAGCTCGGAGCGCATGGCATCGAACAGGCGCGGATCGACTGGCGCCGCGGCCGGGGCGGCAGCCGCCTCGGGGGTGTCGACGTGGGGCTCGACCAGCGGTTCGGCGGCCGTCAGCGACTGCCCGGCAAACAATTGGCGGTTGTTGTCGCTGCTGTCCTGGCGGTGGTCCAGCTCGGCCTGGGCAGTGGCGATGCGCGTGTGGGTCTTGCGCAGCTCTTCTTCCAGCTCGGCGTTGGGCACGCGCGGGGCCAGGGCGGACAGCTTGTAGTCCAGCGCAGCCGTCAGTTCGACACCACCGGCAATGCGGCGGTTGCCAATGATCGCGGCATCGGCGCCCAGCTCATCACGGACCAGTTTCATGGCCTGACGCATATCGGCGGCGAAAAATCGCTTAACTTGCATTATCCACTACCTCAGCCGTTAGGGCCCACGGTGGCAACGATGGTGACTTGCTTGTTGTCCGGTATTTCCTGATACGCCAGCACATGCAAATTCGGTACAGCCAGGCGACCGAAACGCGACAGCATGGCGCGGATCGGGCCGGCGACCAGCAGGATGGCCGGCTGGCCCTGCATTTCCTGGCGCTGGGCCGCCTCGATCAGCGAACGTTGCAGCTTCTCGGCCATGCTAGGTTCCAGAAGAACACCATCTTCCTGACCCTGCCCGGCCCTTTGCAGACTATTGAGCAAAATCTGTTCCAACCTTGGCTCCAGGGTAATCACTGGCAGCTCAGACTCAACACCGACAATGCTTTGCACGATGGCGCGACACAATCCGACGCGCACCATCGCCACCAGCGCGGCGGTATCTTGACTCTTGCCGGCATTGTTCGCGATCGCTTCGGCAATGCTGCGGATATCGCGCACCGGCACCTGCTCCGACAGCAGAGCCTGCAGCACCTTCAGCAGGCCCGACAAGGAAATGACACCGGGCACCAGCTCTTCTGCAAGTTTAGGCGATGCCTTGGCCAGCACCTGCAGCAATTGCTGCACCTCTTCGTGGCCGATCAGCTCGTGGCAGTGCTTCTGCAGGATCTGGTTGAGGTGGGTAGCCACCACGGTACTGGCGTCAACCACGGTGTAGCCCAGCGACTGCGCCTGCGAGCGCTGGCCAACGTCGATCCACACCGCTTCCAGGCCGAATGCCGGGTCCCGCGCGGCAATACCGTTGAGCGTGCCGAATACCTGGCCCGGGTTGATGGCCAGTTCGCGGTCCGGGTAGATCTCGGCCTCGGCAAGGATCACCCCCATCAGGGTCAGGCGGTAGGCACTGGGCTGCAGGTCGAGGTTGTCGCGGATGTGCACCGTGGGCATCAGGAAGCCCAGGTCCTGGGACAGTTTCTTGCGCACCCCCTTGATCCGCGCCAGCAGCTGACCACCCTGGTTGCGGTCGACCAGGGGGATCAGCCGGTAACCGACCTCCAGGCCGATCATGTCGATCGGCGTGACATCGTCCCAGCCAAGCTCCTTGGTTTCCAGTGCACGTTGCGGCGAAGGCAGCAAGTCCTGCTGCTGCTGCGCCTCCTTGAGTGCCTGCAGCCTGGTCTTCTGCTGCTTCTTCCACACCAGGTAGGCGCCACCGCCCGCCAGCAGGCCAAGGCTGATGAAGGCGACGTGCGGCATGCCCGGCACCAGGCCCATGACGATCATCAGCCCGGCGGAAACCGCCAGTGCCTTGGGCGAATCGAACATCTGCCGGTTGATCAGCTTGCCCATGTCCTCGGAGCCGGAGGCACGGGTAACCATGATCGCGGCAGCGGTGGACAGCAGCAGTGAAGGCAATTGCGCCACCAAACCGTCACCAATGGTCAGCAGGGCGTACACCTTGCCGGCCTCCGTGAAACTCATGCCGTGCTGCATCATGCCGATCAATATGCCGCCGATCAGGTTGATGAACAGGATCAACAGGCCGGCGATGGCGTCCCCGCGGACGAACTTGCTGGCACCGTCCATCGAACCGTAGAACTCGGCCTCCTGGGCCACCTCGGCACGGCGGTGCTTGGCCTGGGCCTGGTCGATCAGGCCGGCGTTGAGGTCGGCGTCGATAGCCATCTGCTTGCCGGGCATGGCGTCGAGGGTGAAACGCGCGCTCACCTCCGAGATACGCCCGGCGCCCTTGGTGACCACCACGAAGTTGATGATCATGAGGATGGCGAACACCACCGCACCAACGACATAATTACCGCCGATCACCACCTCGCCAAAGGCCTGGATCACCTTGCCGGCGGCGCCATGGCCTTCCTGGCCGTGCAGCATCACCACTCGGGTGGAGGCCACGTTCAGGGCCAGGCGCAGCAGCGTGGCCACCAGCAAGATGGTGGGGAATGCGGCGAAATCGAGCGGCCGCAGGGCGTACACGCAGACCAGCAGGACAACGATCGACAGGGCGATGTTGAAGGTGAAGAACACGTCGAGCAGGAACGGCGGTATCGGCAACATCATCATTGCCAACATCACCAGCAGCAACAGCGGCACACCCAGGTTGCCCCGGCCAAGACCGGCCAGGTTGTTACGGGCGTTGCTGATTAACTGAGTGCGATCCACCGCGAGTCCTCTTGATGCAAAACTTTGACGCCCAAGGGGCGTCTGCGGCTGGCTCTGCAAGAAGCTGTCCAACTTTGCTCGGCGGGGGATTTATATTGCCTGTCCCGGCCCTGACACAAGATCAACTGTCACGCCGCAAATCCGGCGGGATCGGCAGGTCGTCTTTCAACGGCTCCGGTCGCTTCCCTCTACCCGCCCGGTACTGGCGGATCTGGAACACATAGGCCAGCACCTGCGCCACCGCCAGGTACAACCCGGCGGGGATTTCCTGCTCGAGCTCGGTGGAGTAGTAGATCGCCCGCGCAAGGGCCGGCGACTCAAGAATCTGGATCTTGTGCTCGACAGCAATTTCGCGAATCTTCAAGGCCGTGAAATCAGCCCCCTTGGCCAGCAGCAACGGCGCCGCCCCACCCTTCTCCGGGTCATACTGCAACGCCACCGCATAATGCGTCGGGTTGGTGATGATCACATCGGCTTGCGGCACCGCGGCCATCATGCGCCGCTGCGACATCTCGCGCTGCAGCTGGCGAATGCGCTGCTTGACCTCGGGCTTGCCCTCGCTGTCCTTGTACTCGTCGCGCACTTCCTGCTTGGTCATCTTCATTTTCTTGTGCGTCTGGTACAGCTGGAACGGCACATCCGCCGCCGCAATCAGCAACAGCCCGGTCGCCATCCACAACGCACTCCAGCCCACCACCTGCAAGCTGTGAATGATCGCCTGCTCCAGCGGCTCGTTGGCAATCGACAGCAAGGCCTGGCGGTCGTTGGTCAGCACCACCACCGCCACTATCAGGATCACGAAGAACTTGGCCAGCGCCTTGAGCAGCTCGGTCAGGCTGTTCATCGAGAACATGCGCTTGATCCCCGACAGCGGGTTCATGCGACTGAATTTAGGTTGCAGCAGGCTGCCAGAAAACAGAAAACCGCCCAACGCGATAGGCGCCACGAAGGAGATCACAAACAACAGGATCAGGATTGGCTGTACCGCCCATATCGCCATCTTGCCCGATGCCAGAAGAAACGCCCCCATGGCCCGCTCGTCGACGATGATGTCGCGGGTCAGGCTGAAATTCATGCGCATCATCGCCAGCAGCGTCTCGGCCAGGTGGCCGCCGAACGCCAGCAGGCCACCGGCACCGGCCAAGGTCACTGCCACCGTGTTGAGCTCCTTGGAGCGGGCGATCTCGCCTTTCTCGCGGGCATCGCGCTTGCGCTTCTCGGTGGGGTCCTCTGTCTTGTCCTGGCCACTTTCGCTTTCTGCCATGCTCAGCGCGCCCTCGCCAGTTCACGCAGCCATTGCAGCGCTTCGCTGGCCAATGCCTGGTAGTGGGACAACACATCGGCCAGGCCGACCCAGAAGATGAACATGCCCATGACCAGGGTCAGCGGAAAACCGATGGAGAAGATGTTCAGCTGCGGCGCCGCGCGGGTCATCACGCCAAATGCGATGTTCACCACCAGCAAGGCGGCGATCACCGGCAGGATCAGCAGCAGGCCGGCGGCGAACACCCAGCCCAGGCGCCCGGCCAGCTCCCAGAAGTGGTTGACCACCAGCGCATTGCCCACCGGCAAAGTAGTGAAGCTTTCGGTCAGTACCTCGAACACGACCAGGTGGCCGTTCATCAACAGGAACAGCACGCTCACCAGCATGGTCATGAACTGGCTGATGACCGCCACGTTGACGCCGTTGGCAGGGTCGACCATCGAGGCGAAGGCCATGCCCATCTGGATGGCAACGACCTGACCCGCGATCACGAACGCCTGAAACAGCAGCTGCAGCGAAAAACCGAGCAGCGCACCAACAATCACCTGCTCAGCGCACAGCAACATCCCGCGCAGGCTCAGCGGGTCGAATTCAGGCAGTGGCGGCAGCGCCGGCACGATCACCACGGTGATGGCCACCGCCACGTACAGGCGCACCCGCGCCGGCAACATGCGGGTGCCAAAGATCGGCATGGTCATCAGCACCGCCGTCACCCGGAATAACGGCAGGATGAACGTGGCGACCCAGGTGCCGATCTGCGCGTCTGTCAGCTCCAGCATCGCCGCGTCAACCGATCAGCTGCGGGATGTTGGTGTACAGGTTGGTGATGTACTCCATGAACTTCTGCACCAGCCAGGGCCCGGCGACGATCAACGTGACCAGCATTACCAGCAGCCGCGGCAGAAAGCTCAGGGTCTGTTCGTTGATCTGCGTGGCCGCCTGGAACATCGCCACAACCAGACCCACCAGCAGGCTTGGCACCACCAGCACGGCCACCATCAGGGTGGTCAGCCACAAGGCATCACGGAACAGGTCAACGGCAATTTCCGGGGTCATGCGCTCTCCTTGACGGCGTCAGACGCCGCCGAAACTGCTGGCCAGGGTGCCCATGATCAGCGCCCAGCCATCAACCAGAACAAACAGCATGATCTTGAACGGCAGCGAGATGATCAGCGGTGACAGCATCATCATGCCCATGGCCATCAGCACACTGGCGACCACCATGTCGATGATCAGGAACGGGATGAAGATCATGAAGCCGATCTGAAATGCGGTCTTCAGCTCCGAGGTGACGAACGCCGGCACCAGGATCGTCAGCGGCACCTGGTCAGGGCCGGCGATGTCGGTGCGCTTGGACAGGCGCATGAACAGGTCCAGGTCGCTTTGCCGGGTTTGTGCCAGCATGAAGTCCTTGAGCGGCCCCTGGGCCTTGTCGATGGCCTGCTGCGCGGTAAGCTGTTCGTTCAGGTAGGGCTGCAGGGCGTTCTGGTTCACCCGGTCGAACACTGGCGCCATGATGAACAGGGTCAGGAACAGTGCCATGCCGGTGAGGATCTGGTTGGACGGCGTCTGCTGCAGGCCCAGCGCCTGGCGCAAAATCGAGAACACGATGATGATGCGGGTGAAGCTGGTCATCAGGATGACGAACGCCGGGATGAAGCTGAGCGCCGTCATGATCAGCAGGATCTGCAGGCTGACCGAATACTCCTGCTGCCCGTCCGCACCATTGGACAGGGTAATGGCCGGGATCGACAGCGGGTCGGCGGCCAGGGCCAGCGGCGCCGCCAGCAGCAGCGCCAGGGTCAACAACGTACGCAGCGCGCCACTCATCACTTCTTGTCCTTAGGGTCCTTGCCCATCAGCTCCATCAGTCGCTGGGCAAACTCGGGCGCCGCCTGGCGGCTGCCAACCGGCACTTGCACGGGCTCGGCCATGACATGCAGGGCCTCGATACTGCCGGGGGTATGGCCAATCAGGATCTGCTCGTTGCCCACCTGCACCAGCAACAGCCGGTCACGCGGGCCGATGGCGCGGCTGCCGACGATCTCGATCACCTGCCCGCCCTTTACCGCCGTGCTTTGCAGGCGCCGCAGCAGCCAGGCCAGGAAGAAGATCAGGCCCACCACCAACAGCAGGCCGAAGACCATCTGCGCCAGCTGCCCGCCCAGGCTGCCGGGCGCAGACGCCGGGGTCGCCGCAGGGGTGGCTGCGGCCAGACCTGCCTGGCTGGCAAGCAGCACCGCGGACGCCGCGATGGCGCGCATCGTGCCCTTCACTCAGCGCAGCTTCTTGATGCGTTCGCTGGGGCTGATCACGTCGGTCAGGCGGATGCCGAACTTTTCGTTGACCACGACCACTTCGCCATGGGCGATCAGCGTGCCGTTGACCAGCACGTCGAGTGGCTCGCCCGCCAGCCGGTCAAGCTCGATAACCGAGCCCTGGTTGAGCTGCAGCAGGTTGCGGATATTGATCTCGGTGCTGCCCACTTCCATGGAAATGTTCACCGGGATATCCAGGATCACGTCCAGGTTCGGGCCTTCCAGGCTGACGTTCTCGTTCGGCTTGGGCGAACTGGCGAACTCTTCCATCGGCAGGCGGCCCGGGCCACCCATACCGCCGGTGTCACCCCCCAGCAGCGCATCGATATCGGCCTGGCCGGCCGCACCGGTTTCTTCCAGCGCTGCGGCCCACTCATCGGCCAGTGCCTGGTCCTCTGCGGAGGTGATTTCGTTTTCGTTAGCCATGGTTTCCTCGACAGGCATTCAATTCGTTATGAGCGAGCGCTGCGCCGTCAGCGGCGCACGATCGGGTCGATGATCTGCAGGGCCAGGTTGCCCTTGTGCGAACCCAGCCGGGCCTTGAACGACGGCACGCCGTTGGCGCGCAGCACCAGGTGCTCGGGCAGCTCCACCGGGATCACATCGCCAGGCTGCATGTGCAGGATGTCGCGCAACTTCAGCTGGCGCCGGGCGACCGTGGCGGTCACAGGCACGGCCACGTCCAGCACGTCCTCGCGCAGGGCCTTGACCCAGCGCTCGTCCTGGTCGTCGAGGTCGGACTGGAAGCCGGCATCGAGCATTTCCCGCACCGGCTCGATCATCGAGTACGGCATGGTCACGTGCAGGTCGCCGCCACCGCCGTCCAGCTCGATGTGGAAGGTCGATACCACCACCGCCTCGCTGGGGCCGACGATGTTGGCCATGGCCGGGTTGACCTCGGAGTTCATGTACTCGAAGGTGACCGGCATGATCGCCTGCCAGGCTTCCTTGAGGTCGACGAAGCACTGGTCCAGCACCATGCGCACTACCCGCAGTTCGGTCGGAGTGAATTCACGGCCTTCGATCTTGGCGTGACGGCCATCGCCACCGAAGAAGTTGTCTACCAGCTTGAACACCAGCTTGGCATCGAGGATGAACAGCGAGGTGCCACGCAACGGCTTGATCTTGACCAGGTTGAGGCTGGTGGGCACGTACAGCGAATGCACGTACTCGCCGAACTTCATCACCTGCACGCCGCCGACTGCCACGTCGGCCGAGCGGCGCAGCAGGTTGAACATGCTGATGCGGGTGTAGCGGGCAAAGCGCTCGTTGATCATTTCCAGGGTCGGCATGCGACCCCGCACGATACGGTCCTGGCTGGTCAGGTCGTAGCTTTTGATACTGCCGGGTTCCGATGCACTTTCGGTCTGCACCAGCCCGTCGTCGACGCCGTGCAACAGGGCATCGATTTCATCCTGGGACAGCAGGTCCTGTACGGCCATTGCGGACTCCTACTGCAATACGAAATTGGTGAACAGCAACTGGTCGATGACCGGTTTGCCGACTTCCTTCTGCGCCACTTCCTGAACCACGGCAGTGGCCTTCTGGCGCAGCATCTCCTGCCCGACCGGGCTGGCGGCAAGGGTGTCGAAGCCTTGGCCGGAGAACATCATCACCAGGTTGTTGCGGATCACCGGCATGTGCACCTTGAGGGCGTCCATGTCGGCCTGGTTACGCGCCTGCAGGGTGACGCTGAGCTGCATGTAGCGCTGCCGGCCGTTCTGGTTGAAATTGACCACGAAGGCCGGGGTCAGGGCTTCGTAGATGGCCACAGGCTTGACGTTGCTGGCTGCAGTTTCGGCGGCCGGGGCCGGCTCGCTCTTGTGCATGAAGAACCAGGTAGCGCCCACCGAAAGCCCGATCGCCAGCAAAAGGCCTACGACGGCCAGCAGGATCAGCTTGAGTTTGCCTTTAGTGGCGGGGTCTTTGACTGCTTCGCTTTTCGCCATGCCAATAATCCGTCGTCCATTGGGAGTTCAAGGGAGAATGGCTTGGCTTGAGCAAGTGTTATGCCAGATTTAGCAGAGGTGGACCAATTGCGCGTGAGCAGGCTCGGCCCTATCGCCGGCAAGCCAGCTCCTACAGGATCTCCGTAGGCCATGAACCTTGTGCAGTACCTGGGGAAGCAGGCTCGGCCCTATCGTTGGCAAGCCAGCTCCCACATGCTCCCCGCAGGTCTTGAGCCTTGTGCAGTACCTGTGGGAGCTGGCTTGCCGGCGACAGGGCCCGCCCATTTAAACATCAGGCGTAATAATCGACCGCACTGTCACCCACAACCACCTGCTGTTCCACAGGCCGGGCGCTGTCGACAACCTCACGACCCTGCTCCGCCTGCCGCGCCGCCACCCCCGACAGGTTGCTACCCTGCGCCTGCCCCTGCTGCTGTTGCTGCCCGCGCGACTGGTCAGCCACATTCACATCCGGCTGCGCCAGCCCCTGCTGGGCAAACAGCTCGCGCAAGCGGTGCACCTGGCTGTCGAGAGCGTCACGCACGCCAGCGTGGCCGCTGATGAAGGTGACCTGGGTGGCCTGGTCCGCCGCTACATTGACGCGAATGTCCAGGCGGCCCAGCTCTGCCGGCTCCAGCTGGATATCCGCCGACTTGAGGTTCTGGCTGGACAGGTACATGACCCGGTTGACCAAGCCTTCGGCCCACGCGTTCTGGTTCATCGGCAATGGCTGGTGCAACGGGCTGGCGCTGGCCGGCACGGCATTGGCGGTCTTGGCCGTGGCAGCCTGGGTCAGGCTGGCCAGGCGGTTGGCGAAATCGTCGACGCGGGTATCGCTGCTGGCGCTCTTGGTGTCCTTCAGGCCATCTTCGAGCAAGGCACCGAAGGCCTTGTCACCCGATTCAGTGGATTCGCCTTCGCCGCCTTCGACCAGATTCGCCAAGGTATTGACGGCTGCCCGCCCTTCTTCACCCTGAGCCTGTGACGGGTCCAGAGCATGCGCAGAAGTGCCCCCCTTGGCCTGGGCACTGTGCTCCAGAGCCAGGCGCAGTGTAGGCAAATTGGCCAGGGGATCGGCGTCCGGGTCGAATGCTTCCTCGGCAGCCGCCTCCTCGGGTTGCGCGGCAGAGGCCTGCGCCGTAGCGGCCTGCAACACAGGCGCCACCGCCTCGGCCTGGGCCTGGATCAGCTGGCTGCCTGGCTGTGCGTCGGTTACCTGGCCGGCCACCAGGCTGGCATCGCGCAGCCCGGTATCGGCCTGGTCGTCTGCTGGCAACTTGTTGCCGTCATCGGCAACTGCGGCTTTGTCGGCGGGGTCTTTCTTGCCGCCCTGTGCAACCTCGGGCTTGTCCTTGGGCTTGGCCTGGGCGACCTTGTCGTCCTGGCCGCCGACCTTGTCGCGCCCCTGCCTGGCCATCACCTGGCCAAAGCCGTCGCCCTTGTCGCCCAGCGCCTGCAGCGGTTTGTCCATCTGCGCGGTGGCAGCACGCGAGGAATTGGCGATGGCGTTGGCTTGCAACAAAGGGTTGGGTGCGACAGGCATCGAGCGGTCTCCGCGCCAGAAACAAAAAGATCATCCGGCCAGAGACAGGCAAGACTCGCGCCAAGTCGAGTCTCAGCCCGCAGAAATGCGCTGGTGCTCGTCCTGGTAGAAGCGCTGCACCTCCAGAAATTCCTGGTCGATGCGATTGACAAGGTCCTCGATGCCATACAGCGGCGGCTGCCGGGCACGGTCTTCCAGCAGCTGGCACAGCGCGGCCAGCGCCACCGCACCCATGTTGCTGCTGCTGCCCTTGAAACTGTGCGCGGCGATGCCAAGCTCCTCGGCACTCTTGGCAGCGTGCAGCTGCGCAAGGCGCCGCTCGGAATCTTCGAGGAACGTCTGCACCAGCTGCAGGTAGCCCTCTTCCATGACATCACGCAGGTCGCTGAGCACCTTTTGGTCGATATGCATGTCAGTCACTTGTTCACTCCTTGATCAAGCCAGATTATGCCTGAGCCTGCCTGTGGCTCACCATACGAACTCGACGTGCGCACAGCGCCCGCCCTCACTCCAGCGCGCGTGGCTGGCCAGCCGCCGTACCAGGTGCAGGCCACGACCGCTCAGACCGTGCTCCTGCGAAGGCCGGGACAGCACCCGCTGCACATCGAACCCCGCTCCACTGTCGCGAACCTGAATCATCAGACGCCCGCCATCGGCATGCGGTTCAACCTTGAAATCAATGCGTACAAAACCATCGGTCAGCGACCCCAGCCGCCGGGCGCGCTCCTGATAGTAGTCGGTAAAACCCTGCACATCGCGCTTGAGTTGCGAGTCCAGGCCCAGCACGCCATGCTCGAGGGCGTTGGCGTACAGCTCGCTGAGCACGCTGTGCAAGCTACCGGTACGGGCGCGCAACCCGTGGATTTCCTGCAGCAACTGCACCAGGTACGGCACCGGGTTGAAGCGCTTCAGGCTCTCGCCACGCACTTCGAAGCCCAGTGACCAGTCAAGCGGGCTGGAGCGACCACTGTCAGCGTAAATCGTCGGCGCCGGCACCCGCTCATCGGCGCTGAACATGCGGATGTCGCACAAGCTGATGTCGTCGCGCGGATGCCCGCCAAAGTCCTCCAGGGCCTGCATCAGTTGGTCGAACAGCTGCGCCGGGTCACGGTTGTCGGCAAGCACCGCACGCAGCCGCTGCACGCCGAACAGGCGGTCATCGTTGTCGGCGGTATCGAGCACGCCGTCCGACAGCAACAGCAGGCGCTCGCCGGGCGCCAGCGGCAGTAACTCGGTGCTGTCATCGAACCGCTCGGCCGTCAGAATGCCCAGTGGCAGATGCCGCGAACTCAACGCCGACAACACCTCGCCGCTCGCCGACAGGCGATAGCCATCGGGCATGCCGCCGTTCCACACCTCTACCGTACCGCGCTGCATGCTGAGGTTGAGCAGCACTGCACAACAAAACATGTCGACCGGCAGGATGCGCTTGAGCTTGGCGTTCATCTCGCGGAGCATCTGCGCCATGCCGTAGCCCTTGGCGGTCATGCCGTAGAACACCTCGGCCAGCGGCATGGCGCCCACCGCCGCAGGCAGGCCGTGGCCGGTGAAATCCCCGAGCAGCACACGCATTTCGCCGGCCGGGGTGAAAGCCGCCAGCATGAGGTCACCGTTGAACAGCGCAAAAGGTGATTGCAGGTAGCGAATGTTCGGCGCAGACAGGCAGCCGGAGTGGGCCACCTTGTCAAACACCGCCTTCGCCACACGCTGCTCGTTGAGCAGGTGGTGATGGTGCCGGGTAATCTGGTCGCGCTGCTGCAGCACGGTGGCCTGCAACCGGCGCAGGCGGTCCATGGCGCGGATCTTGGCGCCGAGGATCACCGCACTGTAGGGCTTGGCCATGAAGTCGTCACCGCCCGCCTCCAGGCAGCGCACCAGGCCCTCCTCTTCATTGAGCGAGGTCAGGAAAATGATCGGCACCAGCGCCTCGCCAGCCAGGGCCTTGATCTGCCGCGCTGCCTCGAAGCCGTCCATCACCGGCATCAGCGCATCAAGCAGCACCAGCTGCGGGCGCCGTTCGACGAACAGCGCCACTGCCTGCTCGCCGTTTTCTGCGGTAAGTACCTGATGGCCCTGACGGCGAACGATCTGCGCCAGCAGCAGGCGGTCGGCGGCACCGTCTTCGGCAACCAGCACGGTCAACGCCTGTTCCGCCGGCATGTCGGCGCTCAACTGATATCGAAGAGTTTTTCGAAATTGGAAATGGCGAGGATCTTGCGCACGTCGGAGTTGGTATGCACCACACGCACATCCGAGTCATCGCCGCCCACATGGTCGCGCAGCATCAGCAGCATGCCGAGTGCGGAACTGTCGATGTAGGTGGCGTCGCTGAGGTCGACGACCACCGAATCTGGCTTGCTGATGCGTTCGTAAGCCTTGCGAAATTCCTGGTGTTTGCCGAAGTCGAAGCGCCCTTTGATCTTGATCGTCAGTTTTTTCCCGTCCGGCGAAATATCCGTATCGACTGCCATGCTAGCGATTCCTTCGATGATGGCGAATGCAACTCCATTAAGGTTTAGCAGGCCGCTGCAGGTGTAGCAAGGTCATACCTGTACCGGCCCTATCGCCGGCAAGCCAGCTCCGACAGGTGCGGCGCAAGGCCCGAGCCCTGCGCAATTCCTGTGGGAGCTGGCTTGCCGGCGATAGGGCCGGTACAGGCTAAAGGTGATTCTGCCGCGGCAGGCGCTGGGAAAGCTCGTCCAGCAAGCGCTGCTCGCGCTTGTCTTCGGCGCGCCGGGCCTCGTCCATATAGCGCTGCACCAGTTTGCGCAAACCTTCCACCCGGGCATAGGCCTGCTGCCAGGTGCCGCGGGCGTTGTTGAGGTTGTTCTGGTGCCACACCAGGCTCTGGCGCTGCTGGGTCATGGCCGTTTCCAGCTGCCCCAGGAAGCGCTGGTAATTGACCAGCCAGCTGCCATTGACGCCCTGCCCGCCGCGGTTGATCCACTGCAATTGGTAATCCTCGCGAAAACGCTCCAGTTCGGCCAGCTTGGCCTGCGCCGTGGTCACCTGCTGCTGGAAATGCCCAAGGCGCTGCGCTGCCTTGCGCTCGGCCTCCTCGGCCATGTCCACCACCGGCGCCAGGCGCGCGGCGCGCCCAGGCAGCGCCATGGCCTATCAGCCCGCCGGGGGCGAGAAGATCGCCCCCAGCTGGTCGCGGCTCTGCGCCATGCCCACGTTCTCGCGCAGGCCTTGGCGCAAGAACTCCACCAGCCTGGATTGCAAGGCAATCGCCAGGTCGGTTTCCGGGTCGCCGCCGGGCACGTAGGCGCCCACGCTGATCAGGTCGCGGCTTTGCGACAGGCGCGACCACAACTGCTTGAACTTCTGCGCCTGGCGCAAATGATCGGCATCGACCACCTGCGGCATGACCCGGCTGATCGAGGCCTCGATATCGATGGCGGGGTAATGGCCTTCCTCGGCCAGCCGGCGCGACAGCACGAAGTGGCCGTCGAGCACACCCCGCGCCGAGTCGGCGATCGGGTCCTGCTGGTCGTCGCCTTCGGACAGCACGGTGTAGAACGCAGTAATCGAACCACCACCCGCCTCGCCGTTACCGGCCCGCTCCACCAGCTTGGGCAGCTTGGCGAATACCGACGGTGGGTATCCCCGGGTGGCGGGCGGCTCGCCGATGGCCAAGGCAATTTCCCGCTGGGCCTGGGCAAAGCGGGTCAAAGAGTCCATCAGCAACAGCACATTCTTGCCCTTGTCGCGGAAATATTCGGCAATACGCGTGCAGTACATGGCGGCACGCAGGCGCATCAGTGGCGCATCGTCGGCGGGCGACGCCACCACCACCGAGCGCTTGAGGCCTTCTTCACCGAGGATATGCTCGATGAATTCCTTCACCTCGCGACCGCGCTCGCCGATCAGGCCAACCACGATGATGTCGGCTTCGGTGAAGCGGGTCATCATGCCCAGCAACACCGATTTACCTACCCCGGTACCGGCGAACAGGCCCAGGCGCTGGCCACGACCGACGGTGAGCAGGCCATTGATGCTGCGGATACCCACGTCCAGCGGCTTGCTGATGGGGTCGCGGTTGAGCGGGTTGATCACCGGGCCGTCCATCGGCACCCAGTCCTCGGCCTTCATCCCGCCTTTGCCATCCAGCGCGCGGCCGGCGCCATCGAGCACCCGGCCGAGCATGCTCATGCCCATCGGCAGCCGGCCGCCGTCATCCAGCGGCACCACCCTGGCGCCCGGGGCGATGCCGACGATGCTGCCGACCGGCATCAGGAATATCTTGGGCCCGGCAAAGCCCATGACTTCAGCCTCGACCTGCACCGGGTGGTAGCTGTCGTCGTTGATCACCAGGCAGCGGCTGCCTACGGCGGCGCGCAGCCCTTCGGCTTCCAGGGTGAGGCCGACCATACGCAGCAGGCGGCCTTCGACAATGGGCTGGGTCGGCAGCTCGATGGCTTCGGCGTAGCTGCCGAGACGCTTGCCGAAAGTGGTGCGTTCAAGGCGCATCCGGGCCATCCACAGAACGCTCGAACGGGGCATCCAGGTCTACCGCCATGTCTGGCGCGGCAGGGTGCAGGGAATGGTCGTGCAGCTGGTCGAACAGTTGTGCCACGGCCTTCTCGATGCGGGTTTCCATGCTGGCATCAATGCGGCTATGGGCCGTCTCGATGCGACAGCCGCCGGGCAGCAGCGCGCTGTCTTCGAGCAGCCGCCAGTTTTCCTCATGGCGTTCGCGCAAGGCCTTGGCCAGCTCGAAATCCTGCGGGTTGAGGTGGATGCGGATATTGTCCGCGCCCATGGGCAGCAGCTTCAGCGCTTCGCGCAGCACCTGGGTGATCTGGCTGGAGTCACTGCGCAGTTCACGGCCGATTACCTGGCGGGTCATGTGCGCCACCAGGTGCACGAGGGATTTCTCGATCTGCGTGTCCTGCTCGGCGATGGGCTCCATCAGGTTGGCCATCAGCCGCTCAAGACCGACCAGCTTCGCCTTAAGGGCCTCTTCGGCTTCCTGGCGAACCTTCAGCTGGGTGCTGTGGAAGCCCTCGCGCTCACCGGTGGCGAAACCTTCGTTGTAGGCTTCCTGGCGGATGGCCTCGAGTTCTTCCAGGGTCAGTGGCTGGACTTCTTCCAGCGGCACTTCCTCGACTTCTTCCTCGATCACCTCGGGTTCCGGCTCGGGCTCGGGTACGTACTCGGGCTCAGGGTCGAAGCTGGGCAGCCTCCACACGTCCACGCCTTCGAGGTCGCGGGCGCGGATCAGGTCGCTGGGGTGATGTTCTTTGGTGGACATGTTTTCAGATACTCAAAAGCCAGCAGCAACCAACGCGCCCCCTGTAGGAGCGGCCTTGTGTCGCGAAAGGGCTGCGGAGCAGCCCCAGATTTCAGCTTCGCAGTAGCTATAGTCGGGGCTGCTTCGCAGCCCTTTCGCGACACAAGGCCGCTCCTACAGGGACCGCGTCGCCCTCTGGATCAGATCATTTCCTCGGCGCCTTTGCCGCCGAGCACGATCTCGCCGGCCTCGGCCATGCGGCGGGCGATGGTGAGGATTTCCTTCTGCGCCGTTTCCACGTCGCTGACCCGTACCGGCCCCTTGGCCTCCAGGTCGTCGCGCAGCAGCTCCGAGGCACGCTTGGACATGTTCTTGAAGATCTTGTCCTTGACCCGCTCGTCGGCGCCCTTGAGCGACACCACCAGCACGTCGGACGACACTTCGCGCAGCAGTGCCTGGATACCGCGGTCGTCGACATCGGCCAGGTTGTTGAAGACGAACATCAGGTCTTCGATCTGCTCCGACAGGTCGCTGTCGATTTCGCGGATCGCGTCCATCAGTGCACCTTCCACCGAACTGTCGAGGAAGTTCATGATGTCGGCGGCGCGCTTGATGCCGCCCAGGGTGGTGCGCGCAGCGTTGGAGTTGCCCGAGAACTGCTTCTCGAGGATCTGGTTCAGCTCTTTCAATGCCGCCGGCTGCACGGTGTTCAGCGACGACACGCGCAAGACGATGTCCAGGCGCACCTTGTGGTCGAAATTGCTCAGCACTTCACCGGCCTGGTCGGGGTCCAGGTAGGCCACCACGATGGCCTGGATCTGCGGGTGCTCGTAGCGGATCACGTCGGCCACGGCGCGTGGCTCCATCCACTTCAGGCTGTCCAGGCCGCTGGTGTTGCCGCCCAGCAGGATGCGGTCGACCAGGCCATTGGCCTTGTCTTCGCCCAGCGCCTGGTTGAGCATCTTGCGGATGTAGGCATCCGAGCCCACCCCCAGGCTGGTCTGGTCGCCGACGATGTCGACGAACTCGCTCATCACCTGCTCGACCTGGTCACGGTGCACATTGCCCATCTGCGCCATGGCCACGCCCACCCGCTGCACTTCCTTGGGGCCCATGTGCCGCAGCACCTGGGCGGCATCGGTCTCGCCCAGCGAGAGCAGAAGGATCGCCGCTTTGTCGACGCGGCTCAGCTTGGCGGTAACGGCTCGGTTATCACTCATCGGCGTTGATCCAGTCTTTCACGACCTGGGCAACACGGCCCGGGTCTTCGGCCACCAGGCCTTTGATTGCGTTGAGCTGTGCCTCGTAACCCTCGCTCGGGCTAGGCAGCAGAATGCTTGTCGGGCCACCCAGGCTGACGCGATCGTTGGCCAGTTCGCCATCGAGCCCCATCATGCCGCCCAGCTCCATGTCGCTATCCGGGGCAGCCTGCTTGCCGCCCCCTGTGATGTTGTTAAGCACCGGCCGCAGCACGCCGAACACCAGCACCAGGATGAACACCACGCCCAGCACCTGCTTGACGATGTCCCAGAACCACGGCTGCTGGTAGAAGGCGATCTCGGCGATTTCTTCGCCACGGTCCACGGCGAACGGCACGTTGATCACCGTCACGCTGTCGCCCCGGCTGGCGTCGAAGCCGACGGCGTCCTGCACCAGGCGGGTAAAGCGTGCCAGGTCCTCGGCAGCCCACGGCGCACGAGTGGTGTCGCCAGTAGCCGGGTCGATCTTGACCTGGTCGTCCACCACCACAGCCACCGACAGGCGGGTCATGCGCCCCTGCTGCTGGCGGGTGTGGCTGATGGAACGGTCCAGCTCGAAGTTTCTGGTGCTTTGCTGGCGCTTGTCCGCAGGGTACGGCGCGAGCATCGGCTGGCCGGTGGCCGGGTCCATGATCTGCTGGCCGTTGGCATCCACCAGCGGCTGACCTGGCTGAATGGCGGCGGCCGGGGTGGCCGCGCCACCGGTGGTCTGCGGGGCCGAGGCAGCGCCGGGCGGCTGATTGCTCAGCGCGCCGGGTACGCCCTGCGGGCCTTGGCTGCTGGCGCGCTGCTCGTCCACCGACTGCTCGCTGCGCAACGCCGGCTGGTCGGGGTTGAACTGCTCGGCAGTCGATTCGACAGCGCTGAAGTCCAGGTCGGCAGACACTTCGGCCTTGTAGCGATCATTGCCCAGTACCGGCTGCAGGATGTTGCGCACGCGCTGGGTCAGCATGCTTTCCATGCGGCGGCTGTAGTCGTACTGCTTGCCGGCCTCGGTCAGGGCCGAATCCTGCAACTGCTCGGACAGCAAGGTGCCCTTCTGGTCGACCACGGTGACCTGTGACTTGTCCAGCTCCGGCACGCTGGTGGCGACCAGGTTGACGATGGCCATCACCTGCCCGGCTTCCAGGGCACGGCCCGGGTACAGCTCGACCAGTACCGAGGCGCTGGGCTTGCGTTCGTCACGCACGAACACCGAGCTTTTCGGGATGGCCAGGTGCACGCGGGCAGCCTTGACGTTGTTCAGGCTGGACACGGTGCGCGCCAGTTCGCCTTCCAGGCTGCGGCGGTAGCGGGTGGCTTCCATGAACTGGCTGGTGCCCAGGCCCTGCTCCTTGTCGAGCAGCTCGAAACCGACATTGCCGTCGCTCGGCGCCACGCCGGCGGCAGCCAGTTTCAGGCGCGCACGGGAGAGGTCGTCGGCCTTGACCAGCAGCGCGCCGGAATTGGGTTCAACGTTGTAGGGGATGTCGGCAGCGGCCAGGGTGTCCATGACCTGCTTGGTGTCCATGCCCGACAAGCTGCCGTACAGCGGCCGGTAGTCGGGTTGTTGCGACCACAGCACCACGGCAAAGCCGATCGCCACGCTGGCGGCCAGGCCGACCATGAGGCCGACCTGACGCAGCATGGGCATCTTCGCGATGTTTTCCAGGGACGCCATGCCGAACAGCGGCGGCTTGGCCGCCGGCGAGCCGGTTTTGGCAGGGGCGTTGTCGACGACTGCTTCAGCCATGGGTTACATCCGTCCTCAAACCGGCATCTGCATGATGTCCTGGTACGCCTGGACCAGCTTGTTGCGCACCTGGGTCATGGCCTGCATCGACACGCTGGCCTTTTGCGAAGCGATCATCACGTCGGTCAGGTCGACGCCGCTCTTGCCGATCTCGAAGGCATTGGCTAGCTGGGTCGAGGCCTGCTGCGTCTCATGCACCTTGCCGATGGCCTGGCCCAGCATGTCTGCAAAGCTGCTCTGCCCTGGCGCCAGTTCGGGCGCGGCAGTGACTTTTGGCAGCGACATGGCATCGGCCTGCATGGCCCGCATGTCCAGCATCAGACGATTGAATTCAACACCTTGGCTCATGACCTTCTCTCTCCTGCGGCCGCATTTTTTTGACACTCATGCGGCGGATAGCCTACGTAAAGCAACAAAGGTGCCAGCCTTGAATGCCAGTTTATCAGGGCCGCTTCGCGCCCCATCGCCGGCAAGCCGGGCTCCCACAGGTAAAGTGCAGGCTTCAAGCCAATGCGGTCTCTGTGGGAGCTGGCTTGCCGGCGATGGGCTGCGCAGCAGCCCCTTCGATCTTCAGCCGAACAGGCTGGCCTCGACGTCAAACCCGGCATCACGCATCTGAGCCAGCTTGTAGCGCAGGGTGCGCGGGCTGATGCCGAGGCGTTCGGCCGCCTCTTTGCGGCGGCCGCGCTCGGCGCGCAGGGTGTCGATGATCATCTGGTACTCGTGGCGACGCATGTCATCACCCAGCCCGCTGGCTTGCGCAACCACCTCAAGGGATGGCTCGGTGCCGGCCGACAATGGAATGGCGCCTGCCAGACAGAAATCCGCCGCCTCGATCACCCCACCCTGCTGCAGGATTAGCGCCCGCTGCAGGGCGTTGTCCAGCTCCCGCACGTTGCCCGGCCACACATACGCCTGCAGGCACGCGCGGGCCTGCGGCGACAGGCGCACGGGAGCATGCTTCATCTTGGCCGCATGCCGCGCCAGCAGGCGTTCGGCGAGCTGCAGAATGTCGCCTGGGCGCTCGCGCAGCGGCTGCCAGGCCAGGGGGAACACTGACAGGCGATAGTAAAGATCCTCACGGAAACGCCCGGCTGTCACTTCACCGAACAGGTCACGGTTGGTGGTGGCCAGCACCCGAATATCGAGGCTGATCGGCTTACGCCCGCCTACCCGCTCCACCTCGCGCTCCTGCAACACGCGCAGCAGCTTGGCCTGCAAGGCCATGGGCATTTCCGAAATCTCGTCGAGCAGCAAGGTGCCGCCTTCGGCCTGCTCGAACTTGCCCGCCTGCGCGGCAATGGCACCAGTGAAGGCGCCCTTCTCGTGGCCGAACAGCGTGGCCTCGAGCATGTTGTCGGGGATGGCCGCGCAGTTGATCGCCACAAAGGGCTGCGCTGCCCGTGGCGACTGCTGGTGAATGTAGCGCGCCAGCACTTCCTTGCCGGTCCCGGACTCACCGGAAATCAGCACGGTGGAGTCACTGCGCGCCACCCGGGCGGCCAGCTCCAGCAACTGGCGACTGGCCGGCTCGCAGGCCACCGGGCCTTCGTCGTTCGCCACCCGCCCGGCAGCATGTCGCTCGACCAGGCTGAGCAGCGCCCTGGGCTCGAACGGTTTGACCAGGTAGTCGGCGGCGCCTTGGCGCATGGCCTCGACGGCACGCTCGACCGCGGCGTGCGCGGTCATCAGCAGCACCGGCAACTGTGGTTGCTGGCGGCGCAGCTGGGCCAGCAGCTGGTGCCCGTCCATGCCGGGCATGTTCACATCACTGACCACCAGGCTGAAGGCTTCTTCCAGCACCGCCTCCAGCGCTTCTTCGGCACTGCCCACCGCCTGGTAGGCGAAACCGCCGATTTCCAGGGTGTCGCCCAGCGCCTGGCGCAATACGCGGTCGTCCTCGACCAGCAGCACCTTGATTGGCATTACACGCCCTCCGACGGTTGCCCGTCGATCAACGGCAGCTCGACCCGTACACAGGTGCCGCGGCCCACTTTCGAGCGCAGGCACAGCGTGCCCTGGTGCGCCCGCACGACTGCCTTGACCACCGCCAGGCCCAGACCGGTGCCGGTGGCCTTGGTGGTGAGGAACGGCTCACCCAGGCGGCCGAGCAGAACGGCGTCGATGCCACAGCCCGCGTCGCTGATGCACAAATGCAAGGTGTGCTCGCGGCGGAACAGGTGCACCTTCAGCCGCGCCGGGCCATCGCTGGCTTGCAAGGCATTCTCGATCAGGTTGAGCAAGGCACCGACCAAGGTGTCGCGGTTGCACAGCAACTCGCCAAGGTGGCTGTCGCACTGCCAGCGCACGGCGTGCCCTTGCACATGCGCCTGGGCGGCTTGCTGCAAGGCCTGGAACAGGCCTTTGGGGGTAATTCGGTCACCCAGCGGCAGCTCGCCACGGGCGAACACCAGCATGTCACGCACCTGGTGCTCCAGCTCGTGCAGGCGCTCCTTCAGAGTGCCGGCGAAGCGTTGGCGGGTTTGCGCGCTCAGGGCCTGCTCGGGATCGGCCAGGTGACTGGCGTACAGCATGGCTGCCGACAGCGGTGTACGGATCTGATGGGCCAGCGAGGCGACCATGCGCCCCAGTGACGACAGCCGCTCGTGGCGGGCCAGCTGGTCTTGCAGGCGCCGGGTTTCAGTCAGGTCGTTGAGCAGCACCAGCTGGCCGGGTTCGGCGTCCAGCGAGCGGGTGGCGATGGACAGCCGGCGGCCGTCGCGCAGCGAGACTTCGTGGCCGTCGTCCTTGCGCGGGGCGAAGCTGCGGGCGATCACCTGGCGCCACAGCTGGCCGATCAGCGGCTCGCCGAGCAAGTCGCAGGCGGCCGGGTTGGCTTCGCGCACCAGGCCCTGGCCATCGATCACGATCACCCCACCGGGCAGCAGGTCCAGCAGATTTTGCAGGCGGTTGGCCAGGCGTTCCTTTTCGTTGAGCTCGGCGATGCGCTGGGCGCTGACCACGGCCAGCTCCCCCTTGAGCTCACTGACCCGGGCTTCGAGCAGGCTGTAGGACTGGCTGAGCTGGCTGGACACCTGGTTGAACAGGGCGAAGGCATGCTCGATGCCCGGGCGGCTGTCCGGCTCGACCGGGGTTTGCCCCTGCGGATCGGGGGCTCGGGATAGGTGGGCGGCCTGGGGCATCGTGCTCTCTCGCGTGGCTGACCGTCATAAAAACGGTGTGTTGCCAGCGGTGTAGCAATAGCCGTGCCGGGGATGGGGATTTGGGTTGACTGTGCCGGCCTCTTCGCGGGAGAACCCGCTCCCACAGGATCGGCGCTGGGTTCGAGCCTTGTGCAGTGCCTGTGCCGGCCTCTTCGCGGGTGAACCCGCCCCCACAGGATCGGCGCTGGATTCGAGCCTTGTGCAGTGCCTGTGCCGGCCTCTTCGCGGGTGAACCCGCTCCCACAGGATCGGCGCTGGATTCGAGCCTTGTGCAGTGCCTGTGCCGGCCTCTTCGCGGGTGAACCCGCTCCCACAGGATCAGCGCGGGGTTCGAGACTTGTGCAGTGCCTGTGCTGGTCTCTTCGCGGGAGAACCCGCTCCTACAGGCCTGCGCGGTACCTGTGGGAGCGGGTTCACCCGCGAAAGGGCCCGCACAGGCGTGCGCCGGACTTCAATCCTCGGCCTGCTCCTCGCCACCCTGGCGGCTCATGCCGTACTTGCGCATTTTCTCGACCAAGGTGGTACGGCGAATGCGCAAACGCTCAGCCGCGCGCGCAACAATACCGTTGGCATCGTCCAGCGCCTGCTGGATCAACCCCTGTTCCAGGCTGCCAAGGTAATCCTTCAGGTCCAGGCCTTCAGGCGGCAGCATGGCGTGGTTGCTGAAGCTTGGCGCATGGCCATTGATCGCCACACGCTCTTCCAGGTCACTGCGCAGGCTGTCGACCATCTGCTCGTCTTCATCATCGACGTAACGGAATTTCTTCGGCAGCTCGGACACGCCGATCACCCCGTACGGGTGCATGATCGCCATGCGCTCGACCAGGTTGGCCAGCTCACGCACGTTGCCCGGCCAGCCATGACGGCACAGCGACATGATCGAGGCCGAGTTGAAGCGGATGGAGCCGCGCTTCTCGTGCTCCATGCGCGAGATCAGCTCGTTCATCAGCAACGGGATGTCTTCGACCCGCTCGCGCAGCGGGGCCATCTCGATCGGGAATACGTTAAGGCGGTAATACAGGTCTTCGCGGAAGGTGCCGTCCTCGATCATGTTCTCGAGGTTTTTGTGGGTCGCGGCAATGATGCGTACGTCGATGCTCTGGGTCTTGTTGCTGCCCACGCGCTCGAACGTGCGCTCCTGCAGCACACGCAGCAGCTTGACCTGCATCGGCAGCGGCATGTCGCCGATTTCGTCAAGGAACAGGGTACCGCCGTTGGCCAGTTCGAAACGCCCGGCACGGCTGGTGATCGCCCCGGTAAAGGCGCCCTTCTCGTGGCCGAACAGTTCGCTTTCCAGCAGCTCGGCCGGGATCGCGCCACAGTTCACCGGCACAAACGGCGCTTCGCGGCGCTTGGAATGGTAGTGCAGGTTGCGCGCCACCACTTCCTTGCCGGTGCCGGATTCGCCCAGGATCAGCACGCTGGCATCGGTATCGGCCACTTGCTGCATCATCTGCCGCACATGCTGGATGGCACGGCTGGTGCCGACCAGGCTGCGGAACAGGTTGGGCTCGCGCTGGCGGCCGCGCTCACGCGCCTGGTCGTACATCTCGCGATAGACCTGGGCACGGTGCAGCGAATCCAGCAGTTGGCTGTAGCTGGGCGGCATTTCCAGATTGGACAGGACCCGACGGCGAAGCTCTTCCGGCAGCTCGGCCGAAGAAATTTCACCCAAAAGCAGAACCGGAAGGAACTCATCCCACCCGGCCACTGTCTTAACGAGCCCCAGGAGATTGCCCGGAGCATTCACGGTGCCAACGAGCACGCACAAAATCTCGCGACTCGAGGACAGCGGCTCGACCGCTTGCAGCCAATCCTGGCTTGAGCAAGCGAGGTTTTCTTCGCCGAGGAAATTCAGCACCACCGCCAGGTCGCGGCGGCGGGCGCTGTCGTCGTCGATCAGCAGAATCTTGGTTTCACGCCACATGCAATAGCAACTTCCCTAGTCATATCGGCGCCCTGCAGGGGCATGCTCGACATCATTCCGACTGAATGGTCAGTGTTCGGACGTCTGAAATTCGAGAACAGCCACTAGTAAAGTCAAAAAGGGCCATACAGTCAAATTTATGGCGCCTTTTGTTAAGTTGTGCGCATCTTAACTGAAGAGATGGTAAACCTTCGAAGCATTTTTCGCCTGATTGATCTGCATCATCTCTTGCGCAATTGCCTGGCGCTCACCGGTTGTCACGTCGATCAGGTTGCGGTAGACCTCCAGCACCCCTTCCAGCTTCTCGCGCAGCAACGCCTGGTCCATCGCGTGGGTTTCCAGCACCTCGTCGATGCAGGTGCGGCAAGCCACATCCAGCTGGGCAATGGCATCCCAGTCTCGCTCGCTCAAGGCGCCGACCAGGGCATCACAGGTGTCATCGAGGCGTTGCAGTGCGGTCACGGTATTCTCCTTGCCGTCAGCTGGCAGGTTGGGCGTCGGCGATGCCGTCCCAACCGGTTTTCACAGTGATCAGTAGCTGGGCAACTTCGTCGATCATGCTGGCATCGTTTTCGACGTTGGCCTGCATCAGGCGGTTGGTCATGTACACATACAGCGCGTCGAGCTTTTCGACGTACTCGGGGTTTGCGCTTTTTTCCGGCTGCAGGCCGTCGCGCAGGCCGATGATGATGTCGATCGCCTTGCCGAGCATCAGGCCCTTTTCCGCGATATCACCGCGCGCCATGGCACCCTTGGCCTGGGCCATACGATCGAGGCCGCCTTCCATCAGCATCTGCACCAGGCGGTGCGGCGTGGCTTCGGAAATCTGGGCATGGGAATTGACCTTCTGGTACTGACGAAGGGCTCTCATGGGATTCATCTTGCGACCTCGTGGCGGGCAGGCTTGTTGGGGTGATATTCCCTGTATCGGGCAGCAGGCGAAAAACTTTACCGGCCGATGACATGAAGCCGGGCATCATGCCCGGACTTCACATGATGTTCACGGCTTAATCGTCGCTGTTCGACTTGTTCAGTGCGTTGAGCGTGCTCAGCACCGAGCTTTGCTGCTGGCGCAGCTGGGTGACCAGGGTGTCCATGTTGTTGTACTTGTCCTGCAGGCTTTTTTGCAGGGCTTCCATACGGGCGTCCAGGGTGTCCTGCTCGGTCTTGAGCTTGGTCAGGCTTTCGCTCAAGACCTTGGAGCGCTCGGCAAGGGTACCGGTAGCGGCCTTGGCAAATGGCTCAGTGACTTTTTGCAGACGCGCCAAAAGGCCGTCCTTGCCGTTGAAGATACTGGTCAGGTCCGCCGCGTTGGTGGTAGCGGCCTTGTCCCACTTCTTGTCGTCCAGGCTCAGCGCACCGCCATCCTGGGCAGAAGTGACGCCAAAGGCGGCGAGCGATTTCAAGGTACCGTTGCCCGACACCGCATTGAGTTCTTCACGGATGGAAGTCATCAGCGTGCGCATCGTGGCATCACCGGTCAGCGCCGCAGCCGTCATGGTGCCATCGGCATTTTTGGTGACCTTGGTTTCTGCGTTCATCACCGTGAGCAGGGCATTGTAGGTATCGATGAAACCCTTGAGGCCCGACTTCAAGGTGGTGGCGCTGGTAGTCAGCGAGAGAATGGTGGCTGTCTTTTCACCACTCGTAGCGCTTGTCGGCGAAGTGCCCACCAACTTGATATTGAGCCCACTGACGGCATCATTGATGTCGTTGGTCTTGGACTTCATGGCGATGCCGTCGAGCGTATATTCAGCGTCGGTAGGCTCGTCGACAACGGTATAACCGGTGTCGATGCCCGAATTGCCCGAAAGGGTAATGTCCGAGCCCTCGCCCATCTTGGTCGAGGTGACAATCAGGCGCGACCCATTGGCATCCGTCAGCACGTTGGCACTGAGGCCTGCCACACCGAACTGGCTGTTGATGCTGTCGCGCACCTGCTGCAATGTGGCACCAGCGGGAACGCTCAGGTCGAAGGCCTTACCACCCTGGGTCATGGTCAGGGTGGTGGGCTTGGTACCGGCATTGACTACCGAGCCCGCACCGTTGGCATAGACCTTGGTCGAAACCTTGGAGGCGGTCGCCAATTTGTCGACAATCAACTTGAACGAACCGTTGGCCGCCCCGGTACCCATGGTGACGGTCGCAACCTTCTCATCCGAAGACTTCAGGCTCAAGCCACCGAAGCTGTTGCTGTCGGTCATGGTGGTCAACGCACCACGGAAGGCATCCAGGGCCGACTGAATCTTGCCGATAGAGGACAACGTGGTGGTTGCCTTCAGCGTTTGGGTATTGATCTGCGCCTGCTTCGGCGCCTTCTGCGCGGCCACCAGGGAATCCACGATTGCCTGGGTATCGATGCCCGAGCCAATACCGCTGACTGTTGTACCTGCCATCATTGCTCTCCTTGTTCAGTAGCTGCCGGATCCTTGGCGGATAAATCCATCAAAGGGTCGACAGCAACAAAAATCATGCCAGCCTAAGCCTGATCATCGAACAGCAGGCTGCTGGCCTCACTGAGGCTTTCCGCCAGTTTCAGCGCGAGCTCCGACGGAAGCTGCCGGATTACCTCACCAGACTGGGTGGCTATTACCTTCACCACGACCCGACCGGAAGTATCATCAATGGAAAAGTCCAGCTGACGCTGGCTCGACTGGACGAAATCACGAATCTCGCCAACCGCCTTTTCCAGATCTTCGCGCGAGTGCGGCTGTTTTTCGGGGGATGCGGCTTCCTGCACTTTGGCAGGTGCAGCAGGGTCCCGATCAGCTACTGGCGCCTGGGGTAACACAGACGGATACACCTGGCTCAGCTTGACACTCATGTCCATGTTTCGAACTCCTCATGTCAAAAACGGCAAAAGGGCACGTAAACGCGCCCTTTCACCCTTTACTCAGGCGCCTGAATTACTGAAGCAGCTTCAGGACCGAAGATGGCAGCTGGTTAGCCTGCGACAGGATCGCGGTCGAAGCCTGTTGCAGAGTCTGCTGCTTGGTCAGCTCGGCAGTTTCCGAAGCGAAGTCCACATCCTGCACGGTGGAGCGGGCAGCGGTGGAGTTCTTCTGGATGTTCTGCAGGTTGTCGACGGTGGTTTGCAGACGGTTCTGGGTAGCACCCAGGCCCGAACGGACGCTGTCGATCGAACCAATGGCTTTGTCAATTACCGCCAGCGCATTCTGAGCAGTAGTTGCATCGGTGACATTGGTTTCGGCGATAGAAGTCTTGGTCGAAGTAATAGCTTGTGCGCCGGTGACAAACAGGTCTTCAACACCAGGGCCGGTCAGCGAGTAGCCTTTGGCAGAATCCAGGTTCACTGCACCAGTGACGATTAGCGTGGCTGCATCCAGCGCGGCAGCAGTGCCGAGCTTGCCGGAACCATCTTTGGCAGCAACCTGGATACCTGCAACAGCACCAGCGTCGGCGCCAGTAAACTCAAGGTTTTCACCGGTATCGGACTTGACCGACAGAGTGCCCTTGGTCTCATCGTAGTTGACACTGATACCCAGTTTAGCGGCGTTGGACTTCAGCTGGTCAGCCAAGCCGGCAGTGTCAGTGACACCAACGAAGTCGACAGTCTGGCCACCCACTTCCAGCTTGAAGTTGGCGGATGCTGGGGAGGCACCAGCGATAGCGGTTTTGTCGATGCTGAATTCGACTTCAGTGCTTGCAGTTGCGGTCAAGCCACCCACTGCACCATTCAGGGCCTTGGCGATTTCCTTGGCGGAAGCGCCTGGATCGAGAGTCAAGTCAGTGCTCTGGCCGTTACCAGTAATGGTGACATCGCCACCAGCAATACCATCGGCATCCGGCAGGATGCCAACGCTTTTCACTTGCTGCGAACCAATGCTCTTCGCCGAAACGTTATCCAGCGTCAGATTGATGGTTTCGTTGGCGTTGGCGCCGACCTGGATAGCCTTGGTGCCGTACGAACCGTCCAGCAGCTTCTGGCCACCGAAGGTGGTGGTGTCGGAAATACGGTTCAGCTCCGCGGTCAGAGCCTGGTATTCGTCGTTGTTCGACTTACGGTCGTCGGCGCTCAGGGAGCCAGTAGCCGAGGACAGGGCCAGGGTACGCATTTTCTGCAGGATGTCGGTCGAAGCCTGCATCGCGCCTTCGGCGGTCTGGGCGATCGAGATACCGTCGTTGGCGTTCTTCACTGCCTGACCCAGGCCGTTGATCTGGCTGGTCAGACGGTTGGCGATTTGCAGGCCGGCAGCGTCGTCTTTGGCGCTGTTGATACGCAGACCCGAGGACAGACGCTGCATCGAAGTGGTTTGAGCGTTGCTGGCCTTGGTCAGGTTGCCCTGGGTGGTGATCGACGCAATGTTGGTGTTTACAGTTAAAGCCATGACGAAATCCTCGTTGGATGGGTACTGCGGCTTCCGGCCTGGGCAACCGCCGGATTGGCCTAGAGAACCTTCGTAATAGTTATCGTCGGGTGCGCGGGTTGCTTGAGGGTTTTTTCGAAAAAAAATGCTGGCGTGAGGCCAGCCCTGAGAAATCAAGGGGTTAAGGGCGGTTTATTGGCGTCAAAAACCATTCAAGCCGAAACTGAAGGCCGCCATCTCTGTGGGAGCGGGTTCACCCGCGAAGAAGGCAATGCGGTGGATGGCACCGGCCTAGCCGGTGTTCGCGGGTGAACCCGCTCCCACAGAGACTGAGCCAGGGCCGTAATTTTATTTCGGGCATGAAAAAAGCGCCGGGCGGTGGCCGCCGGGCGCTTTTCTGGACTGGCTGAGGGGTCAGTCGCGGTACAGGATGGCCGAGCCCCACGACAGGCCCACGCCAAAGCCGCTGATGGCCACGCGCTTCCAGCTGCCGTCAAGCATGTGCTTCTGCAGCAGCAGCGGCACGCTGGAGGACACGGTATTGCCGGTTTCCAGCATGTCTTTCACAAACTTCTCAGGGTGCTGCTCTTCGAAGCGTCGAGCCACGGCATCGACAATCGCCGCACTGCCCTGGTGAATGCAGAAGGCGTCGATATCCGACGACTTCAGGCCGCTGGCATCCAGCAGCTCATGCAGGTGCGCCGGCACCTTGACCAAGGCAAAGTTGAACACTTGGCGGCCGTTCATGAAGAACTTGCCATCGGTCACCTTCAGGTGCTCGGCACCGGAACCGTCGGTGCCGAAACGCGCCTCGCCCAGGTTCCACACCGCGCCTTCACCCATCCAGGTGGCGGTAGCGGCGTCACCGAACAGCATGGTGGTGTTGCGGTCTTCCGGGTCGACGATCTTCGAATACGGGTCGGCGGTGATCAGCAGGCCGTTCTTCAGCCCGGCAGCTTCCATGAAGCCTTTGATCGCGTACAGGCCATAAACGTACCCGGAGCAGCCCAGCGACACGTCGAACGCCGCCACGCGGGTAGACAGGCCAAGCTTGCTCTGGACGATGGCGGCGGTGTGCGGCAGGCCTTCTTCGTCGCCGTTCTGGGTGACCACGATCAACGCATCGATCGACTGCGGGTCGAGGTCAGGGTTGCTGGCGAACAGTGCCTGGGCGGCTTCTACGCACAGGTCGGAGGTTTCCTGCTCTTCGGCCTTGCGCGGCAGGAACGACGCGCCGATCTTGCCGAACATGAACTCTTCGTCCTTGCCGAACTTCGCACCCTGGACGTAGTTGTCCAGGCCAGCGGTGGGCACGTAACTCGCGATGCTTTTGATGCCAATCATTCTGGCTTCCCAATGAAAACAGCCAAAGACCACCACTCGATGAATTGAGGGCGCCAAATACCGGAGCGTCACCGCTGGGGGCTGAAGGCAGTGCTCGCCTGCGCACCGGTAACAAAATGCTGCAACAGCTGCTGCATAGAATACAGGGAAGATGAACGTTTTGACTCATTGGTCACATTGAAATGCTACGAAAGCCGTGCCGAGGGTGCAGGGGCCAGGTTTTTGCGGGCATGAAAAAACCGGGGCTGCAAAGCAGCCCCGGTGTTCGGCACGGCAGATCAGAGCTTGTTGAACAGGCTCAGCTGCGAGATGCGCGAGAAGGCCAGCTGCGAGGCCTCGAGCATGGCCTGCTGCAAAGTCAGGGTGATGGCGGCCTGCGACATGTCGGTGTTGCCGATGGCGTTCTGGGTGGTCTTGTTGGCCAGGCCCAGGCTGGTGTTCTCCTGGCGCTGGATCTCCAGCGAGTTGCCACGGGCGCCGATCGAACCCCGAGTGATGTCGATCTGCTCACGGGCGCTGGCCAGGTTGGCGATTGCCGAGGCCACCGAATCCTTCAACGCATTGGCCTGGCCTGTGCCGGTCACCGGCGTGTCCAAAGCTGCGCGCAGCTGGCTGAGGGTTTCCAGCACGTTCTGGTTCTGGTGGGTATTGGCAGTGACCGCAAACTGGTCCCCCGCCTCCGGCGAACCGGACACCTGGTAGGTCACACCCGCCACGGTCAGCGACGGCGCAGTGAAGGTACCCTTGGCCACCGGCTTGCTGTCTGCAGTCAGCGGCTGGGCGTAGAACTCGTAGGCGCCCGGCCCGGTGAACTTGATCACCGCACCATTGCTGGGGAAGGTGCTGCGGTAGGCGGCTTCGTCGGTGACGGTGCTGCCGGTGACCTGAGCGCCAGAGGTGTTGCTGGCGTTGCGGGTGGTGTTGAACGAGTCGGCACGCGCCTCAAGGGAAAACTCACGGCCCGCCACGGCGGCGTCGGCATCGGCGCCCTCCTCCAGCGTTACGGTGATTTCGAACTCCACGCCACGCAGGCCAATCTTGTTGGCGCCTTCGGTCTTGCTGTCGAAGGTCCCGTTGGTCGCGGTTTCCGAGGTGATGTCCTTGCCGCTGGCGTCGGTGATGGTGTACTGGGTTGCGCTGGTAAACGTCAGCTTGTACGGCTGGCCGGCGGTGAAGCTGTTGTTGTAGCTGCTGCTTGAGGTCATCAGCCCTGGCGACACGCCGACCACGCCATCGTCGCTGGCCGGCGCCAGCAGGGTCGACTGGGTGCGGCTCTTGTTGCTGGCCGAGTCGAAGACGCTGAAGCCGGTGTCGTTGGTGGCCAGGTTCAGGGTGTCGGACACCTGCAGGCTCAGCTGGGTCTGGTCACCGTGGTAGCTGTAAGTGCCATCGGAATTGCGCACATAGGGCGGCGACTCGCTCTTCGAGCCACCGAACATGTAGTCGCCGTTGGCGTCGCGCGAATTCAGCAGGCCGAAGATATTCGCTTCGATCTCTTTCAGCTCGGTACTGATCGCCACACGGTCAGAGTCGGTCACCCCGGCGCCACCAGCGCGGATCGCCAGCTCGCTGGCACGCTGCATGGCATCGTTGATGGTGGAGAGCACGCTCTCTTCCTGCAGCAGGGCATTGCTGACGGTGTTGATGTTGCCGCTGTACTGGTCCAGCAGCGACTGCTGCTGTTGCAGCAGCAGCAGGCGCGCGGCACCGACCGGGTCATCAGCCGCCGTCTGGATGCGAATGCCCGAGGTGACCTGGTCGTTGGTCTTGTTCATGCTGGAGAAGTTCTTGGAGTAGCTGCTGGCGCTGGCCTCATAGAACTGAGCAGTGGAAATACGCACGTTAGCTACTCCTTACAGGGCGTTGATCAGGGTGCTGAAGGTTTCTTGCGCCGCCTTGATGATCTGCGACGACGCTGTGTAGTAGTGCTGGAATTTCACCAGGCTGGCGGCTTCGTCGTCCAGGTTCACCCCGGACACCGCGTTGCGGCTTTCGCTGGCAGACTTGAGCACTGCCTCGGTCGCCGTGTTGTCGATGGCCGCCTGGCTGGCCTTGGCGCCCACGCGCTCGACCAGCGAGGCATAGGCGGAAGTGAAGCTGGTACCGCCACCGGAGCCGGTGTTGACCGTCGACTTGGTCTGCAGGTCCAGCAGCGCCGTGGCGTTGCGGTTGTCGGCCTTGCCGTCGGCGTTGAACGACAGGGTGAAACTGTCGTTGGCCGCCGGGCTGCCGCCAATGGTGGTTTCCACCGAGAACGTGCGCGGCTTGCCGCTGCCATCCAGAATCGGCTCGCCGGCGGCATCGAGCATGGGCACGGCCACGGACAGTTTGTTGTCCTGGCCAGGCACCACGCTGCCAGTGCCGATCTGGGTGCCCTTGGCATCGAACAGCTTGTAACCCTGGCTGCCACCACTGGCCGCGTCGAACACCACACGCACCGGCATCGAGTCGCGAATCGACTGCTGGATCAGCGCGGTGTCGGCACCGCCGTAGATATCCAGCGACTCGCCCAGCGTCGGCTGGGTGATGGTGCCGGTACCGCTGTTGCCACTGCCCACGGCTGCACTGACCGGCCCGGCGAAGGCCAGCTTGTTGGCATCGGTCAGGGTGGTGGTGATGCTGCCCGCGGCGGCACGGGTGGGGATGACCTTGAAGCTGTCGCCTGCCGCCAGGCCGCCACCTTTGAGCGACAGGCTGAAGCCGTCGATCACCGGCGCCGGGTCGGCACTGAGGTCGAAGCTGCCCATGTCGGTGCCGTCGGAGCGGCGCACGCTGTACTGGTTGGCGCTGGTGAACTTCACCTCGTAGTCGTAGGTGGTCAGCGCGCCGCTGTTGGCGATGGTCACGTCCAGGTTGCCGGAGCCGGCACTGTTGTTCGACGAGGCCAGGCTGCGCTGGGCAATGGCCGTGGCGCTGTTGATGCTGGAAAACAGCGAGCTGCCGAACTGGCCATTGGCATCCAGGCCCTGCCCCAGCTGGCTGTTGATGCTGTCGGCAACGACCAGGGCAACCCGACCCAGCTCGTTCATCGACGGCGTCAGCACGTCCTGGCGATAGCGCAGCAAGCCACCAATCGAGCCACCCGACACTACTGAGGTCACGTCCGAGCTGAACGAGTCATAGTTGATGCGCAGGCCGGCCTGGCTCTTGTCGGCCACACCCGGCTCCACCGACAGGGTGTTGGCCTTGGTCCCGGTGACCAGCGACTGGCCACTGCCCAGGTACACGTCGTAGTTGCCCTCACGCTCCTGCACGGTCACGCCCACCAGCTCATTGAGCTGGCGCACGGCTTCGCTGCGTGCGTCCAGCAGGCTGTTGGGGGTGTTGCCGGAGGCGCTGGCCGCGGTGATCTGCTTGTTGTACTCGGCAATGTTGGCGGTGAGCTTGTTCACCTGCCCGGCCATGGTATCGAGCTGGGAGTTGATCGTGGCGTTCTGCTGGGTCAACTGGGTGCTTACCGCATTGAAACGGTTGCTCAGGGTTTGCGCCTGGGTCAGCAGCAGCTGGCGCGAGGCAACGTCACCCGGCTTGGCCGCCGCGGTCTGCAGCGCCGAGAAAAATGCAGTGAGGACCGAGCTGATGCCAGTGTCACGGTCGGCCAGCAACTTGTCGACGCTGGTGATCTGGTCCTGGAAGGTAACCGAGTCTGCCTGCAGCGAGGTGGCCGTCTGCAACTGGTTGTCCAGGTACGAGCTGTAGATGCGGCGCACGTCCGCCAGCGTGGTCCCGGTGCCCAGGAAACCCGCACCAATATTATGCGACGGGCCGGCCGCCTGCAGTGTCTGCTGGCGCGAGTAGCCACTGGTCGCGGCGTTGGCGATGTTGTTACTGGTTACCGACAATGCCGCCTGGCTGGCATTCAGGCCACTCAGGCCAATCGAAATCAGGCTCGACATGATTTAGTCCTTTTATAGATTCGTGGTTCTGCCAGCCATGGCGTATTGCGGGGTTGTCTGCATTTGCTGGGCGATGCTGATGATCTTGCGCGCATAGCCCGGGTCGGTCGCATAACCTGCCTTCTGCAGCTCTCTTGCAAACTGCTCCGGGTTATCGGCCGAATCCAGCGCACCTTGATAGCGAGAATTGTTCTGCAACAGGCTGACCAGGTCGTGGAAGCTGTCCTGGTACGAGTCGTAGCTGCGGAACGCTGCAGTTTCCTTGACGAACTGGCCATCGCGGAATTCGCTGGTGATCGCGCGCGCCTGCTCGCCCTGCCAGTTGCCGCTGGCCTTGATGCCGAACAGGTTGTGGCTGCTGCTGCCATCGCTGTTGCGCATCACCGACTTGCCCCAGCCGGTTTCCAGCGCGGCCTGGGCCACCAGGTAGCGCGGGTCGATACCGATGCGCTTGGCGGCCTGCTCGGCCATCGGCAGCATCGTGGCGACGAATTCGTCACTGTCGGCAAAGGCCTTTTTCGGCGCCAGCGGTGGCTGGGCCACGGCGCGGCCGACAATGCGCAGGCCGTTGTCCGGCACGGCAAAGGCCTTGGCCACTTGCTGGCCATCGCGAGCCGGCACGGCGGCGGTGTTGGCCGTGGCCGCAGCTGGCACGATACCGGCCAGCAGGCGATCGGTGAGCTTGCTGGGCAAGGCCAGGCGCCGCGAGTTGAGCGCGGCGACGTCATTGCGTGTGGTGGTATCGGCGGCGTGTACCGGCTCTGCCACCTTGTTGCCCCACAGCGCCGGGCCAGCATTATCGACACGCGGGAACGGGCTGGTGTTGACCGAGGCGCTGCGGCCCTTGGTCAGCTGCCGCACCAAAACGTCCTGCAGGCCGATACCGCCGCCTTCGCGGGACATGCTCACAGCCAGCTGCTGGTCGTACATGTCGCGGTACTGCTTGACCGTTTCGGTGTTCATCGGGTTGTCGGCGGCCAGCACGTCGCTGGCCTTGCGCGAGGCCTTGAGCATTTCGCTGATGAACAGCGACTCGAATTCCTGGGCCACCTTGCGCACGTTGGCTTCGCTGTCGCGGTCGCCGTGTTTGAGCGCGTTCAGGCGGTTCAGGTCGGTATAGGCGCCGCTGTCGGCGCTGCCGGAAACCAGGCTTTTGCTGTTCATGGGCGCCGTCCTCAGATCACGATCAGGTCGGCCTGCAAGGCGCCGGCCTGTTTCAGGGCTTCGAGGATGGCCATCAGGTCGCCGGGCGCTGCGCCCACCTGGTTCACCGCACGGACGATTTCATCCAGCGTGGTGCCCGGGCCGAACTTGAACATCGGCTTGGCTTCCTGCTCGGCATTTACCCGCGAACGTGGCACCACGGCAGTCTGGCCGTTGGAAAACGCCCCCGGCTGGCTCACGATCGGGTCTTCGGTAATGGTCACGGTCAGGCTGCCGTGAGTCACCGCTGCCGGCGACACCTTGACGTTCTGGCCAATGACGATGGTGCCGGTACGCGAGTTGATGATGACCTTGGCCACCGCCTGGCCAGGGTCGACTTCGAGGTTTTCCAGAATCGACAGGTAGTCCACCCGCTGGCTTGGGTCCATCGGCGCACTGACCCGTACCGAGCCACCGTCCACGGCCTGGGCCACGCCCGGCCCAAGCAGGTCGTTGACCTTGTCAACAATACGTTTGGCAGTAGTGAAGTCGGGGCGGTTGAGGTTCAGGGTCAGGGTGTTGCCCTGGTTGAAGCCGCTCGGTACCGAACGTTCGACACTGGCACCACCGGGAATGCGCCCGGCCGACGGAACGTTGACGGTGATCTTCGAGCCGTCACGGCCTTCGGCGTCGAAGCCGCCCACCACCAGGTTGCCCTGGGCGATGGCGTAGACATTGCCGTCGATACCCTTCAGCGGGGTCATCAGCAAGCTGCCGCCGCGCAGGCTCTTGGAGTTGCCGATCGACGACACGGTAATGTCCACCACCTGCCCTGGCTTGGCGAACGCCGGCAGGTCGGCATGCACCGACACGGCAGCGACGTTTTTCAGCTGCACGTTGCCGGAACCGGCCGGCACCTTGATGCCGAACTGCGACAACATGTTGTTGAAGGTTTGCAGGGTAAACGGCGTCTGGGTGGTCTGGTCACCCGTGCCATTCAGGCCCACCACCAGGCCGTAGCCGATCAACTGGTTGGAACGCACGCCAGAGATACTGGCGATGTCCTTCAGGCGCTCGGCCTGGGCCGCGAAGGCACAGGACAACAGCAGGGTTGCGGCAAACAGCTGCCTCAGGTTGAACATGGTCATCTGCACTCAGAAAGGCCAAAGCGGGCTGATGAAGAAGCGGTCCAGCCACCCCGGCTGGCTGGCATCGGCGAACGAGCCGGTGCCGGAATAGGTGATGCGCGCGTCGGCCACCCGGGTGGACGGCACAGTGTTGTCGGTGGCGATGTCGTCGGCACGGACCATGCCGGCAATGCGCACCAGCTCTTCGCCGGTGTTCAGGGTCAGCCACTTCTCGCCGCGCACGGCAATGATGCCGTTGGGCAGCACTTCGGCCACGGTCACGGTGATCGAACCGGTCAGGGTATTGCCCTGGGTGGCCTTGCTGTCGCCCTTGGTGGCGCGGTCACCGCTGTAGCCGGCCTCCAGCGACAGGTCACCGCCGCCGAACGGGTTGTTGGTGTTCGGGGTACTGCCGAACAGCGAGGTCAGGCCGATGTCGGTCTTGCTGGTCTTGGCGATCTGCGAACCGGCGTTCTTGCTGGCCGAAGTTTTCTCGTTGAGGGTGATAGTGATGATGTCACCCACCCGGAACGCCTTGCGGTCGCTGTACAGGTTCTGCTCGAACCCGGCCTGGTAGATCGAACCGTTGTTGGCCGCTGCCGGCAATGGGGTGCGCGGCAACACCGGCGCGTAGTACGGGTCGTTGGGCTTGGGCGTCGGGCCGACGCAACCTGCCAGCAACACCGCCCCCCCCAGGGCGAAAACGGACAACAGACGATTCATGACGCTTACCTCACGGGCACGGGTGTAACGAAAGTACGAAGCGGCTTACAGCTGCTGGGTAACGAACGACAGCATCTGGTCGGCGGTGGAGATGACCTTGGAGTTCATCTCGTAGGCGCGCTGGGTGGTGATCATGTTCACCAGTTCTTCCACGGTGCTGACGTTGGAGTTTTCCAGGGTCTGCTGCTGGGTGGTGCCGAAACCGTTCAGGCCCGGCGTGCCCACTTGCGGCGCGCCGCTGGCGGCAGTCTCGAGGAACAGGTTGTCGCCAATCGCCTGCAGGCCGGCCGGGTTGATGAAGTCGGCGGTCTGGATGTTGCCGATCACCTGGGCGGCCGGGTTGCCGGCGGTGGTGATCGACACGGTGCCGTCAGTGCCTACTGTGAAGGTTTGCGCGTCGTTGGGCACGACCACGGCAGGCTCCAGGGCGTAGCCGTTGGCGGTAACGATCTGGCCGTCGGAGTTCAGGTGGAAGGTACCGTCACGGGTGTAGGAAACCGTGCCATCCGGCTGCAGGACCTGGAAGAAACCACGGCCGTTGACTGCCATGTCCAGCGGGTTTTCGGTGGTCTGCAGGCTGCCGGCGACAAAGCTCTTCTGGGTACCGATGATGCGCACACCGGTACCGACCTGCAGGCCCGATGGCAGCTCGCTGTCCTGGGTGGACTGGGCACCCGGTTGACGCTTGATCTGGTACAGCAAGTCGGCAAACTCGGCACGGTCACGCTTGAAGCCGGTAGTCGAGACGTTGGCCAGGTTGTTGGAAATGACCGTCAGGTTGGTGTCCTGGGCGGACAGGCCGGTTTTAGCGACCCAAAGAGCCGGAAGCATGTAATTCTCCTCGTGCGCCTGTTTTACGGCACCCGTTCAAAAGTGATTAGCCGATTTGCAAAACCCGAGCCATGGCTTCGTCGCCTTCCTTGGCCGTGTTCATCATCTTGACGTGCAGTTCGAACTGGCGGGACAGCGCCAGTACCGAGGTCATTTCCTCGACAGCGTTGACGTTGCTGCCTTCCAGGAAGCCCGACACCACCCGCACATTGACGTCGGCATCGGCCGGCTGGCCGGAGGCGGTGTGGATCAGGCCGTCCAGGCCCTTTTGCAGGCCCTTGGTGTCCGGGTTGACCAGCTTGATGCGGTCGACTTCGGCGATCACCCGCGGGTCTTCACCCATGGAGCGGATGCTGAGGGTGCCGTCGGCGCCCACTTCCACCTTCTGCTCTGGCGGGATGGCGATGGGGCCGCCGTTGCCGATCACCGGCATGCCGTTGCCGGCACGCAGCACGCCGAGGGCGTCGATGTTCAGGCTGCCGGTGCGCACATAGGCTTCGCTGCCGTCCGGTGCCTGTACGGCGATAAAACCTTTGCCGGTCACCGCCACGTCCAGTTCGCGGCCGGTTTCAACCAGCGGGCCTTCGCTGAAGTCGGTGGCCGGGCGCTCGGTCAGGGCGTAGGCGCGCGCCGGAAAGCTGTCACCGAACACCGGCATCGAACGGGCCTGCTCCAGGTCACGCTGAAAACCGTTGGTGGAAACGTTCGCCAGGTTGTTGGCGTGAGCCTTCTGCGCCAGCGCGTTCTGGCTGGCACCGGTCATGGCCACATAAAGCAACTTGTCCACAGTATCTCCTCTGCGCGTCGCTGCCGCGCTGTCACTTGGCAGGTTCGAAGCAATAATCGAACCAAGTCTGAAACGACCGGTTTACGGGGGTTTCAGCGGGACGAGGGGCAAGAAACGTCAGTTTGTCGGCGGATGTTTGCCGCCTGCGGCAAGGGCGTGCTCAATGGCTGCGACAGGCGGCATTGTTATAGGGGCCGGCATGGCGCACCCAGCCCTTGCCCGGGTTGTGGGCCGAGCACAGGTAGCGGCCGGTGACCAGGCTTTGCCATTGGTAGAACGGGGCGGGGGCGGCGGAGAGCGGCAGGGCCATGGCCAGCAGGGTTATCAGCAGCAGCCTTGTCATGAGTGTCAGCCTTTTAGAATTTGGGGCCGCTTTGCGGCCCATCGCGACACAAGGCCGCTCCTACAACGGAATCGCGATCTCCTGTAGGAGCGGCCTTGTGTCGCGATGGGCTGCGCAGCAGCCCCAGCCATCATCAGGTCATCTGGATGATGGTCTGCATGATGGTGCTTTCGGTGGAAATGGTCTTGGCGTTGGCCTGGTAGTTGCTCTGCGCCTTGATCAGGTTGACCAGCTCGCCAGTCAGGTCGACGTTGGAATCTTCCAGCGCACCACCCGAGATCTGGCCCAGGGTACCGGTGTCCGGGGCGCCGATCACCGGCACACCCGAGGAGTAGGACTCTTTCCAGTTGGTCCCGCCAATCGGGGTCAGGCCCTGCAGGTTGGCGAAGTTGGCAATCGCCACCTGGCCAATCACCTTGTCCTTGCCGTTGGTGAAGCTGGCGAACAGGTAGCCATTCTGGTCAATGCTCAACCCCGAAAGCTCACCGGTGGCGAAGCCATCCTGGGTTTTGGCGATTTCTGCCGACGAGGCGTTGTATTGGGTGGCACCCAGCATGTCCAGCTTGACACCGCCGGCGTTGGCGATGGCGCCATTGGCCGACCACTCGCCGGCCGCATTTTTCTGCGCAGGGATCCAGTTCTGCAGCTGGAAGATCTTGTCTTCGCCAATGGCCAGGCCACCGGTGACCGCGCCCGCAGTCATTGCATCCTTGTCCAGGGTGCCATCGGACTTGAAGGGCACATTGTTGACCAGCGGCGTGGTGGAAGCCGGGTTTTCCGGATTGCGACCATCGATGGTGGTGTGCATCGACCAGGTGTTGGTTGCGTCGTCCTTGATGAAATACTGGTTCATCTGGTGTTCGTTGCCCTGGCTGTCGTACACCGGGGTATTGAACGTGAAGTTGTAGGAACTGGCGTTGGTCGGGTCGAACGGCGTTACCGAAGGACTGGTCGCGGCCGAGTTGAGGTTGATCTTCTCGGTGATCAGGCTGGTTGGCTTGGGCGTCAGGTTGGAAGTATCGATCTGCAGGTTGGTCAGCACGCCCTGGATGAGTTTGCCGTCCTCACCGACTGCATAGCCCTGCAGGTTGGCACCCGAAGAGTTCACCACATAACCGGCCTTGTCGCTGTAGAACGCGCCAGCACGGGTGTAGATCTTCGAACCGTTGTCGTTCAGGGCAAAGAAACCGTTGCCATCGATGGCCATGTCCAGCGCCTGGCCGGTGGCATTGATGTTGCCTGGAGTGAACAACTGCGAAACCGCAGCGGTTTTCACCCCGGTACCGATCACGGTCTTGCCCGCGCTGGTGCCACGTACGGAGTTGGAGTACTGGTCGGCGAACTCGGCGCGCGACGACTTGAAGCCGGTGGTGGCAACGTTGGCAATGTTGTTGCCGGTAACGTTCAGGGCCTTGTTTGCTGCATAGAGGCCGCTAAGGCCGATATTGAAAGACATGTGTAACTCCTGTCGTTTTGCTCAGGCCCTAGATGCCGATGCTTTGAATTTTGGAAAGCGCAACACTGCCCAGGCCGGCCAGGTTGAGCGTCATTTCCGAACCGTTGCTGCCCATGGTCACGCTGGTCACCGAGGCCGGCAGGTTGGTGGTCATGGCCGTGGCCTGGCCATCGATCGAGGCGCTGGCCTTGAAGGTGTAGGTGCCGGCATCGGCCACTTCACCGTCGTCGTTCAGGCCATCCCAGGTGAAGTCGATGCTGCCGGCCTTCTGGGTACCCAGCTCGATGGTACGTACCAGCTTGTCGTCCTTGTCGTAGATACCCACCGAGGTGGAGGTGCTGGACGAGGTCAGGTTGACCGAACCCTTCATGTCCTTGCTGGTGTCGACCACGGCCTTGTCGGTCTGCACGATCACATTGCGCCCGACCAGCGACGACGCCTGCAGGGCCTGGGAAGACTGCAGCCCAGTGGCGATATAGGTCACCGCATCATTCAGCGACTGCATGCTTTCGAGGCTGCTGAACTGCGCCAGCTGGGCCACGAACTCGCCGTTTTCCTGCGGGTCGAGCGGGTTCTGGTTCTGCATCTGGGTAACCAGCAGCTGCAGGAACGCGTCCTTGCCCAACGCGCTGCCGGCGGCACCGGTGCTGCTGTCGGTCTTGGAGGTCTGCTTCTGCAGCGAGGTCAGGTAGGCGCTACCGACGTCGGTGGTGGAATTGGTGGTGGTCATGTCGGCTTCCTATCACTGCCCCAGGGTCAGGACTTTCTGCATCATGCTTTTGGCGGTGTTCATCAGCTCGGCGTTGGTCTGGAACGCGCGGCTGGCGGAGATCATGTCAGCCATCTCCTCGACCACGTTGACGTTGGGGTAGTAGACGTAACCATCCTTGTTCGCCGCCGGGTGGTTCGGCTCGTAGCGCGCTTCCAGGGTGCTCTGGTCTTCGACGATGCCTTTGACCTGCACGCCCTGCCCCGCTTCGCCCTGGTCCTCGAACAGCGACTGGCTGCCGCCGGCCTGCGCATCCTGGAAGGTGGTGGCGAACACCGGGTGGCGGGCGCGGTAGGTCTGGTCGATGCTCGAGGACACGGTCTCGGCGTTGGCGATGTTGGAAGCGACGGTGTTCAGGCGCGTGTTCTGCGCGCTCATGCCGCTACCGGCAATATTGAAAACACTGGAAAGGGACATGGTCATTCTCCCCGCAGGGCGGAAACCAGCCCTTTGAATTTACTGTTGAGCAAGGTGAAGCTGGCCTGGAAACCGATGGCGTTTTCGGTGTAGTTCGATTGCTCGATCTGCGCGTCCACGGTGTTCTGGTCGATCGAAGGCTGCAGCGGGGTACGGTACTTGAGGGTATCGTCGGCCGCGATCGCCAGCCCATCGGCTTCGATATGGCGGCTGTTGGTCCGGTCCATGGCGAACCGGCCACCCTGCTGCTTGCTGGTTTCGGCAGCCAGCACCGAGGAAAAGTCCATGTCACGCGCCTTGTAGTTGGGCGTGTCGGCGTTGGCGATGTTGTTGGCCAGCACTTCGGCGCGCTGGGCGCGGAAGCCCAGGGCCTTTTCGTGGATACCAAGCGCCTTGTCGAAGCTGATGCTCATGTCGGGGAAACCTTCGGAGGTTGACCGGAATATCGTTGAGCAAGGGATAGCAAGGGTTGTGCCAACCCTGCCGAAGCCAGGAATTACGCGGGCAAGATGTAACCCGGCAACAAATAGCTGCCAGAAAAGCGGCAAAGGCTTTCCGCCTTTGCAGGCTTGAGCGGCAATCGCCGGCAGGCGAACACGCCAACACAAAAAATTGACGCCATTTTATTGATCCAATATCCAGCCTGAAAACACGACAAAATATTTCTTCATCCCCATAAAGTATCAAAATGCCATGCCGATGAGATCTGCAGGCATCGCGCGCGTGGTCTCGCCTTGAGGCAACGCAAGAGAGTCTGGATGCCGCCCCCTCCCCCTGGATTATGAATCTATGACCTCAATCGTCACGGCAATGTCAACGGCACAAATCGCCGCTCTGTCAACCAAGCAAATATCGGCCCTGGGCACATCCGATATTGCCTCCCTGAGCTCCGCTCAGGCCGGCGCACTGTCCACCGCGCAGATTGCAGCACTTTCGACCTCCGATGTCGTGTCGCTGAGCACCGCGGCGATTGCGGCCTTCAACGCATCGCAACTCAAGGCGCTGGGCAAGGATGATGTCGCGGCGCTGGCTTCGTCTCAGGTCGCCGCCCTGTCGTCGACCCAGGTGGGGGCATTTTCCACCACCCAGATCGCCGCCATGACCACCTCGCAAGTGGGTGCACTGGCCGGCGCCATGACCACTGCCCAGATCGGCGTGTTGTCGACTAAGCAGATCGCCAGCGTGTCCACCACGACAATGGCTGCCCTGAGCACTGCTCAACTGGCAGCGATATCGACCAAGGACATCGCCGCCCTGACCACTGCCCAGCTGGGCGCCGTGGCCACCGCCGACCTCGCCACCTTGTCGACCGCCCAGGTCACGGCCATGACTACTGCACAGGTAGGCGCACTGGCTGCGAAGATGTCTACTACACAGATTGGCGCGTTGACAGCAACGCAGACCGCCGGGTTGTCCACGGCCGTGATCGGCTCGCTGGGTACCGCGCAGTTGCAGGCGATTTCCACCAAGGATATCGCCGCCCTGTCGACATCGCAGGTAGCCGGTTTGTCGACTGCCGTGCTCGGCAACCTGACTAACACGCAACTGAAGGCCATCGAGACCAAAGACATCGCTGCGATGTCGACCACTCAGTTGGCCGCCCTGACAACGGCTCAAGTGGGCGCCTTCACAACAGCGCAGGTGACGACTTTGAGCAGCACCCAGGTCGGTAGCCTGGGCGCCAAATTCAGCACCGGCCAGATCGCTGCATTGTCGACCAAGCAAATCGCAGGCGTTTCCACCACTACCATGGCCGCGCTGAGCACCGCTCAACTGGCAGCTATTTCAAGTAAAGACATTGCAGCCCTGAGCACCGCCCAACTGGGTGCGGTGGCTACCGCCGACCTCGCCAGCCTGTCGACCGCGCAGATCGGTGCAATGACAACCGTACAGGTCGGTGCCCTTGCTACCAAAATGTCGACCACCCAGATTGGCGCACTCTCCGTGGCACAGACTGCAGGGTTGTCGACCTCGGTATTGGGCGCTCTGAGCACGGCTCAGATCCAGGCGATCAGTACCAAGGACATCGCCGCCCTTTCGACTTCGCAGGTAGCCGGCCTGTCGACCGCTGCACTGGGCAACCTGACAACCGCGCAACTGACTGCCATCGAAACCAAAGACATCGCCGCCATGTCGACCAGCTTGCTCGGGGCCCTGACGACGGCCCAGGTTGGTGCCTTGGCCAAAGTCCAGGTTGCCGCGTTGAGCAGCGCTCAGGTCGATACGCTCGGCGCCAAGCTCAGCACCACCCAGGTCAACGCATTGTCGACCGGGCAAATAGCAGGCGTGTCCACCACGACCATGGCCGCCCTGAGCACCGCTCAGCTGGCGGCGATTTCGACCAAGGACATCGCCGCACTGACCACCGCCCAACTGGGCGCCGTGGCCACTGCAGCCCTCGCTACCTTGTCGACCGCCCAGATCACGGCAATGACCACGGCGCAGGTCGGCGCTTTGGCGGCCAAGATGTCGACGACGCAAATCGGCGCACTCACCGCGGCGCAGACCGCAGGGTTGTCGACCACCACTCTCGGCTCGCTTGGCACCGCTCAACTGCAGGCGATTTCCACCAAGGATATCGCAGCGCTATCCACCTCTCAGGTAGGCGGCCTGTCGACTACCGTGCTGGGCAACCTGACCACCGCCCAGCTGAAGGCCATCGAGACCAAGGACATCGCGGCAATGTCGACCACCCAGCTGGGTGCATTGACAACGGCCCAGGTCGGCACCCTGGCTACCGCTCAGCTTGCAGCGCTGAGCAGCACTCAGGTCGGTAGCCTTGGCGCAAAACTCGGCACCGCCCAGATCAGCGCACTGACGACCAAGCAGATCGCGGGCGTGTCGACCACCACCGTGGCTGCGCTGAGCACCGCTCAGGTAGCAGCAATCACCACCAAAGACATCGCCTCGATGTCGACCGCCCAACTGGGCAGCTTGGGCACGGCGGCCGTTGCAGCACTGACGACGGCTCAGATCGGCGCGCTGTCGACCACCCAGGTAGGAACCCTGCAAGCCAACCTCTCGACCGGGCAGATCGCAGCCTTGTCGACCAGCCAGGTGACCGGCCTGAACGCCGCCAGCCTGACCACTGCGCAGTTGCAGGCGATCGAGACCAGGGACATCAGCGCGCTGGTGACCTCGCAGCTGTCTGCATTGACCACCGGACAGATCGGCAACCTCACCACCGGCCAGGTAGCTGCGTTGAAGTACACCCAGGTCAACGCCCTGGCGTCGAGCTTCACTACCAGCCAGATCGGTGCCCTGACCGTTTCGCAGGCAGCGGGCCTGACCACCACCGTGCTCAACGGCCTCAGCACCTCGCAGTTGCAGTCGATTTCGACGAAGGACATCGCGGCACTGACCACCAGCCAGGTAGCGGGGTTGTCGACCACGTCCCTGGCGGCCCTGAGCACCACGCAGGTCAAGGCCATGGAGGCGGTCGACGTTGCCGCGCTGTCAACCGCGCAGGCCGGCGCGATGACCACCGCGCAAGTTACCAGCCTGACCACCAGCCAGGTAGCTGCCCTGAAGTACGCGCAGGTCAGTGCGCTGGCCAGCAATCTGTCTACTGGCCAGATCGGCTTGCTGAGCACCACTCAGATCTCGGGCATCACCACTACCGTGCTGGCCGGGCTGAGCACCACTCAGGTCGCCGCGATCTCGACCAAGGACATCGCGGCCTTGACGACTGCCCAGGTGAGCTCGCTTACCACATCGCAGATCGCCACGCTGTCGACTTCCCAGGTCAACGCACTGTCGCGCAACCAGGTTGGCTCCATGACCTCTGCGCAACTTGGTCAGCTCTCTACCACCCAGATCCCTTACCTGAACGTGTAAGGCAGGCCCGCTGCACTTGATTCATCACTGGCCCCTGCGCGTATCGCCACACCGATACGTGACAGGGCCTGTGGTGATGACAGGACGCAAGCACTCGGTTTCGGGCAGGCTCCTGCCGGAACCTTGCGCTCATCCCTTGTTTGTGGACGGGTTCCGCCATGCCCCTTTAGGATGTGCCGCAACCAGGTACCTGTGACGCCGATTCGCCTTTTTTTTCATTCCGACACCTCTGTGTGTTCCCGTCGCGATTTTGCGATTTTTTTTGAAACCCATTCTCCTATGACCATTCAGGAAGGGCGCCTCGAGGCGCTACTCGCTCAGATCAATAGCGGCCATGCTTGCGAGGCCCTGCCCGAACTTGAACAGCTGCTGGTACAGCTACCGGCCAACCCTGCCCTGCTTGGCTTGAGAGCCGAGGCCTTACGCCTCAGCGGGCGCCCGGTCGAGGCAATAGAGGCATTCAGGCTTGCGGCCGAAAACGGCGCCGGCGCGCGCAACTGGCTAGCCGCCGGCGTACTGCTGGCAGCCATGCGAACCACGGACGAGGCCCTGCAGTGTTTGCTCAAGGCCCACGAGGAAGCGCCCGACAACGAAGAAGTGCTCGACGCGCTTGTGACGACGTGTTTCAACGCAAATCGCCAGCATGAGGCAGTCGGCTATGCGCGCCTGCAGTTGTCGCTGAGCCGCAACCCTCGGCTACTGACGCATGCAGCACTGCTGCTGCAGAGTAACGACTGCTATGAAGAGTCGTCGAACGCCTTCAAGCAGATTCTCCAGCTGGCACCTGAAGATCCTGCCGTCATTGGCGCAGCGCTGGTGCCGGCGCGCTTCACCTGCGACTGGGACTGGATAGAAACCCTGCAACAAAAGATCGGCGCCTGGTACGACCAAGGGGCATTCGATTTTCCGCAGGAATACCCTTTGACCCACCTGACCTGGTGCCCGGATGAGGGGCGCAACCTTGGCGTCACCCAAGCCTACGTCAGTCGTATGGTACCGACGGTCACGCCACTTCCAACGCCTGCCAACGCCAGCGATCCGGGGGGGCGGCTGAGGGTAGGTTACGTGTCCTGCGACTTCCGCAATCATGCCACCATGCACCTGATGGCTGGCTTGCTCGAGTGCCATGACCGGGAACGCTTCGAAATTTTTGCCTACGACTACAGCGCATTCGATACTTCAGACTATCGGCAACGCTTCATCGACGCCGTTGAGCATCACATCGCCATTGATGCCATGAGTGATCAGCAGGCCGCCGAGCGGATTGCAGCCGATCGACTCGATATCCTGTTCGACCTCAAGCTGTATACGGGCGGCGGTCGCCCCGGCATCCTTGCGTACCGCCCCGCGCCGCTGCAGGTAGCCTACCTTGGCTTCCCCGGCAGCGCCGCAAGCCGCGATATCGACTACATCGTTTCGGACCGCTTTGTCACACCCGACAGCAGTACCACGCATTACCCGGAAGCATTCTGCCGCCTGCCGCACTCCTATCAGTGCAACGACCGTAAACGGGGTGCTGCATCCACCCCGACTACCCGCAGTGCCCACGGCCTGCCGGAAGACAAGGTGATCTTCGCCGCCTTCAATCAGTCCTACAAGATCGATCGCTCCAGCTTTGCCGTCTGGCTGCGTGTGCTGCAGGAAGTGCCGGGCTGCGTACTCTGGTTGCTAGGCCAGTGCGAAGCGGCGATCGCCAACCTCACCCGCCAGGCAGAGCGCGCGGGCGTCGACCCGCAGCGGCTGATTTTTGCCCCCTTCGCCGCGCCGGAACAGCACCTGGCCCGCTTGCAGCTGGCCGATGCGGTGCTGGATACCCTGGTGTGCAACGGCCATACCACCACATCGGATGCACTCTGGGCTGGCGTGCCGGTGATCACCTCGCAGGGCGGCCACTTTTGCTCACGGGTCAGCGAAAGCCTGCTGAACGCCATTGAAATGCCGGAACTGGTAGGTTCCGACCCTGACGACATGGTGCGCATCTGCCGACGGATCGGCAGCGACGCCGATTATCGCTCAGCGCTGCGCAACAAGGTCAGCGCCAACCGTTTGACGACTCCATTGTTCGACACGCTACGTTTCACCCGCAATTTCGAAATGGGCATTGAACTGATGACCCGGCAGCATCGCCCAGGGCTGAAGGGCGAGCATATCGATGTGCCAGACTGCGGCCCGGTGACGCTAGACCAGGCCCCTGAGGCGCAGCCGCGATCCCGCTCACACGCTTTGCAAGAGGCGTACACGGCGTGCCCTTTGTGCGAAGGGGCGAGCACGACGCTTGGCTTCGCCAACTGCGCTGCTCACCCCCTGTGGCATGAACCGCTGCCAGCGACTATCGAATGGATGCGCTGCCCGACCTGCGGCCACGTGCACAGCCGCCATTACTGGACAGATGCGGGCCTGGCCGAGGTGTTCCGCAACGCCAACGCCAATCAGCTTGCGCAGTTTTCTGACAACCATGACAACAAACGGGCGCTCTGGGTACCCGTGGTGGAGAGGAGCATAGGGTTGCTGGGCGGCTTCCAGTCGGTGCTTAACCGTGACTGCAAACCTTTATGGCTGGATGTCGGCTGTGGCGACGGTACGCTGGTCATGACCGCAGGTGACTACGGGTTTTCGACCACCGGCCTGGATGCCCGCGCAGAGGCCGTCAGCCGCCTTCAGGGGCTGGGGTTCGATGCGCTGCAACAGGACTTCATGACGCTGCAATGCGAGCGACCGCTCGACGTTCTATCGATGATGGACCTTCTCGAACACATGCCCTACCCGATCAGGGCCTTGCGCAAAGCTGCGCAACTCCTACGCCCGGGCGGTATTTTGGTCATCAGCCTGCCCGACATGACATGTTCAAGCTGGAAAATAATGGATGCGGAGAATGCCAACCCGTACTGGATGGAAATCGAGCATTACCATAATTTCAGCCGCGAACGGCTGCTTGCGTTGCTGAACGACAACGGTTTCAGCGTGGCCGACTTCACCGTGCCCAACCGCTACAAAGCCCAGATGGAGCTTTACGCAATACGCAGGTAGCGCACCGGGTGGTCAGGCGCGGCATTGCCCAACAATGCACGAACCTGGCCACCCGGCGCGGATGAAGCCCCTTACTTGGCCTGGTAGATGATCCCCGGGCTGCACTGCACCATCTGGTAATGGTCCGGCAACCCGTTCAGCGCCTCCGAAGCCCCCAGGAACAGGTACCCGCCCGGCTTCAGGGTACTGTGAATGCGCAACAGAATGTCGCGCTTCACCTGCGCCGAGAAGTAGATCAGCACGTTGCGGCAAAACACGATGTCGAACTTGCCCAGGCTGGCATAACTGTCCAGCAGGTTGAACGAGCGGAATTCGACCCGGCTGCGAATCGCCGGTTTCACTGCCCAGCGCCCGGCCCCCTTGGGGTCGAAGTAACGTTGCAGGCGCTCCTGCGACAGGCCGCGGGCAATCGCCAGGCTATCGTACTCGCCGGTCTTGCAGTTGTTCAGCATGGTGCCGGACAGGTCGGTGGCAACAATTTGCGCCCCCATCTTCAGCTGGCCAAGGTTGCTGCGCTCGAATTCGTCGATGGCCATCGAGATGGAATACGGCTCCTGCCCCGACGAACAGGCCGCCGACCACATGCGCAGGCGCTGGCCGGGGTTGTTGCGGATGAACTCGGGGATCACCTTGTTCTTCAGCACTTCGAACGGGTAGGTATCGCGAAACCACAAGGTCTCGTTGGTGGTCATGGCATCGACCACCTGCTCGCGCAAACCGCTGCGCGGCTGGGTCTGGATGCGCTGCACCAGCTCGCCCAGGCTCTTGATGCCCTGTTGTTCCATCAGCTTGTTGAGACGGCTGGAAACCAGATACTGCTTGTTCTCGCCCAGCAGGATGCCACAGGCTTTCTCCAGGAAGACCCGGAACTGTTCGAAATCCAAATTACCCGTAGACACTACTTTGCCGCCTCTTTTCAATCACTGGTGCCGGGGCGTACCCCGGCTGCTTCAATGCGCTGCCTTGATCCGGTCGACCACCCGCTGGGCCAGGTCGTCCGGCTTGAACTTGGCCAGGAAGTCATCGGCACCGACCTTCTTGACCATCGCCTGGTTGAACACCCCGGAAAGCGAAGTATGCAGGCAGATGTGCAATTTTTGCATGCGTGGGTCGCTGCGGATCTCTGCCGTTAGCGTATAGCCGTCCATTTCCGGCATTTCAATGTCCGAGATCATCATCAGGAACTCTTCTTCCGGCTTTTTACCCTCATCCACCAGCTGGCGCAGGTAGTTCAGGGCCTGACGGCCGTCATTGAGTGCCACCACCTCGACCCCCACGGTCTGCAGGCAACGGCTGACCTGCTTGCGCGCCACCGATGAATCGTCGACGGTCAGCACCCGCAGCAGCACGGCCTTGTCCTGGGTTTCGGCATCGATCACCCCGACCGACACCGACTCGGACGACGGCGACACTTCGGCCAGCACCTTTTCCACGTCGATGATCTCGACCATGCGGTTGTCCACCCGGGTCACCGCAGTCAGGTAGTGGTCGCGGCCGGTCCCCTTGGGTGGCGGGTGGATTTCTTCCCAGTTCATGTTGACGATGCGCTCTACCGAGTGCACCAGGAAACCCTGGGTCTTGGTGTTGTACTCGGTGATGATCACGAAGCTGTTGCGCGTCTCTTCCTCCAACGGCCGCAACCCGGTGGCCATCGACAAGTCGAGGATCGGGATGGTCGCCCCGCGAATGTTGGCAACGCCACGCACCACGGGGTGCGCCTTGGGCAGCAGGGTCAGTGCAGGGCACTGCAGCACTTCCCTGACCTTGAATACGTTGATTCCGTACAGCTGTTGGCCATTGAGGCGAAACAGCAGCAATTCCAGGCGATTCTGCCCCACCAGCTGCGTGCGCTGGTTGACCGAATCCATAACACCCGCCATGCCAGACTCCTTTACATTTCAGCCTTTGGTTGCAACTCAGGTAGCGAGTCGGCACGGGCTTTGCTTTTTTGAGCGCCATGCACACGAAAACGACATTTTTCCGACGATTGACGCACCTGCTGACTGGCTTGCTGGCAACCCTGTGCCTGCTGGTGCCCGGCGTTCGCACGGTAGCGGACGCGTTCACCTTGCCTGAACAGCTTATCGGTGTCACCCAAGGGTTTCTTGAATTCACCGTCGAAGATTATCTGGCCACCACCCAGACAGCCGGCCGCTACGAAATCCAGGTCAACCCGCTGGACCCGCGCCTGCGCATGCCGCTGTGCAGCCAGCAGCTGGACGCCTCGCTGGAAAGCCCCGCGCTACCGCTGGGCCGGGTGACAGTGCGGGTACGCTGTGACAGCGCCGCACCGTGGACGGTGTTTGTGCCGGCTACCGTGCGCCTGTTCCGCGACGTGGTAGTGGTAACCCGCCCGCTCAAGCGTGACAACGTGGTGGGCGAAGGCGACGTGGCCCTGCGCGAGCGCGATGTGGGCACCCTGGGCCAGGGCTTCCTGACCGAGCTGGACCAGGCGGTAGGCATGAAGATGCTGCGCCCCACGGTGATCGATCAGGTGCTCACCCCGCAGCACCTTGAGCAGGCCGAGGTGGTACGCAAGGGCGACCATGTGGTGATCATCGCCCGCAGCGGCAGCCTGAGTGTGCGCATGCCCGGCGAAGCGCTGGCCAAGGGTGGCCTGAGCGAGCAGATTCGGGTGCGCAACCTGAATTCCAAGCGGGTGGTCAAGGCCAGGGTGACCGGCCCGGGCCAGGTCGAGGTGAGCATGTAGGCCAGCCGCCAGATTGCGCTGGCAGAGAGGAACCGCTTTTTCTAAACTGTGTCAGAACACGGGTTCGCGAGCTTGCTGACAGGCGGCTGTGCATTTGTGCCTAAAGTTTCTATCGGGTTGGCCGAAAACAAGGCAAGCGTCCAAATACCCAGAGGTTTCTGATCATGGTCATCGACTTCAGTCGTTTGAATAACTCTCCGTCCGTCACGGGCGGTGTGCGCGGCAACAGCGCGCCCGGCAGCGCCGAAAAACCGGCAGCCAGCCCGGAAGCCGCCAGCGGCACCAGCGCCAGCGGAGAAGCGGTACACCTCAGCCAAGAGGCAAAGCAGTTGCAAAAGATCAGCGACAAGCTGCGCGACGAGCCAGTGGTCAACAACGCCCGCGTGGCCCAGTTGAAGCAGGCAATCGCCGATGGCAGCTACCAGGTCGATACCGGCCGGGTCGCCAGCAAACTGCTTGATTTCGAAGCCCAGCGCTGACCCTACGGCGCGCTGACTTCACGGACGCTTGAAAAGCCAAGAGTTAGCCATGCACGACACGACCTTGCTGCAACTGATGGAAGATGACATTGCCCCGATGCAGGAACTGCTCGACCTCCTGAACAAGGAGGCGATCGCTCTGCACGGCCGCGACATGCCGTTGCTGGAGCAGATCCTGGCCCGCAAGCAGTCGTTGATCATCTTGCTCGAGCAGCATGGCCAGCGCCGCAGCCAGTTGCTCGGCAGCCTGGGCCTGACTGCCGACCGTGCCGGCGTGCAGGCATTGGCCGCGCAATCGCAGCATGGCGAGGCGATGCTGCAGCGGCTCGACATGCTGTCGAAGCTGATGGACGACTGCCAGCAGGTCAACCAGACCAATGGCCGGATCATCCAGGTGCAGCAACACATCACCAGCAACCAGGTCAGGATTCTCATGGGTGGCGATTCGCCGTCGCTCTACGACAGCCGTGGCAGCACCTCGCTGCTGGCCAAGCCTCGGGCGCTCAGCCAGGTGTGATTTTTTCTATCAAGGCACGGAACATACTGGCAAAATGCCGTTACTTGCGTGTGTCGCTTTTGCCTGGAGAACGATAAGCCGTGTTCAATGAAACCGATGCCCCGCAGCCGCCGAAGGTGCTGAACACCCCTTTGGAGATTGCGGCCAACTTGCGGCAGCTGCAGGAAAGCCACGACCCCCTGATCATCACCTTCCACGACCGCAGCCAGCGCTTCCAGAGCTACGTGGTGCACGTGGACCGTGACAGCAACACCCTGGCGCTGGACGAAATGATCCCGCGTGACGGCGAGAAGTTCATCGAGAATGGCGAACACTTCCGCGTCGAAGGCTTCCACGATGGCGTACGCATCGCCTGGGAATGCAACCACGAACTGAAGATTACCGAGGTCGATGGCCACCGCAGCTACCGTGGCGCCATGCCTGTAGAGATGACCTACCACCAGCGCCGCAACGCCTTCCGTGCCGCGCTGAAGCTTTCGCAGCTGGTCGATATCATCCTCGACGGCACCCACCTCAAGGGCAACGGCGCCTTGCGCGGCAAACTGCTGGACATCTCCGCCACCGGCTGCAAACTGCGCTTCGAGGGCAATGTCGAAGACCGCTTGCAACTGGGGCAGGTGTACGAGCGGTTCAAGGCGGGGAACCCGCTGGGCCTGGTGGATACCATGGTCGAGCTGCGCCACCTGCACTACGAAGAGCGTATCAACACCACCTTCGCTGGCGTGCGCTTCCACAACCTCAGTGGGCAGGCGCAGCGCAAAATCGAGAGTTTTGTCTACCAGCTGCAGCGTGAAGCGCGGCGGTTTGACAAGGACGACTATTGATCGTCGGTCTGTAAAACGCAAACGCCACCTTTCGAGGTGGCGTTTTCATTTGTGTTTCTCCTGTGCTGGCCATTGGGGCCGCTACGCGCCCCATCGCCGGCAAGCCAGCTCCCACACGGACGGCGCCAGTCTCAGGCTATGAGCTGTACCTGTGGGAGCTGGCTTGCCGGCGATGAGGCCAAGGCATGCAGCCTAGCTGCCACAGGGACGGCGCCAATCTCAGGCCATGAGCTGTACCTGTGGGAGCTGGCTTGCCGGCGATGAGGCCAAGGCATGCAGCCTAGCTGCCACAGGGACGGCGCCAGTCTCAGGCTATGAGCTGTACCTGTGGGAGCTGGCTTGCCGGCGATGAGGCCAGGGCAGGCAACCTGGCTGCCACAAGGACGGCGCCAGTCTCAGGCCATGAGCTGTACCTGTGGGAGCTGGCTTGCCGGCGATGAGGCCAAGGCATACAGCCTAGCTGCCACACGGACGGCGCCAGTCTCAGGCCATGAGCTGTACCTGTGGGAGCTGGCTTGCCGGCGATGAGGCCAGGGCAGGCAACCTAGCTTTTGTTGGCCTCCGCAGGTTCTGCAACCTGTGGCTTGCTTTCTGACTCACCCTTCTCTTCTGCCTCGGTATCCTCCGCCGCCACCGGCGCCTGCATCACGTCCTGCACGGTCTGCTCATCCACCCGTGGGTCCAGCGCTGCCGACAACGGCGAACCGGCTGCGGGCATTGCCACGTGGCCCAGCGGCGCATCCTGCACCTGGTGCAGCCCGGTAACCGCTTTCGGCCGGATGCGCCACACCAGCACCAGCGCGAAGAACACGAAAAAGGCATACAGCATCTGCGGGCCCAGCACCTTCATCAGCACGCCCGCCGCCAGTGGCCCGATGCATGCGCCCACGCCATAGGTCACCAGTAGCATTGCCGTCAGCGACACCCGTCGCTCGCTTTCCACATGGTCGTTGGAGAATGCCACCGCCAATGGGTACAGGCAAAACTGCAGCAACGAAATCAGAAAGCCCATGCCGAACAGCAGCTCCAGCGGCACGCTGGGCAGTATCGCCAGCGGCGCAGCGGCAAGCGCCAGGCCAACCGCCACACTGCGGATCAGCACCGCTCGGTCGTAGCGGTCCGACAGCCAGCCTAACGGCCACTGCACCAGCAGGCCGGCAAAGATACAGCTACCCATGAACAGACCGATCTGCTCGGTGCTCATACCCTGACTGGAGGCATACAAAGGCGCCAGGCCGTAGAACGAGCCGACGATCAGCCCGGAGCCGAGCACCGTGCTGAGCGACTGCGGCACACGCTTGATGAAGAACTTCGGCTCCATCGGCGCCGGGCGCAGCGGAGCCGGGTGAATGCGCCGGGTCATCGCCACCGGCACCAGGCACAGGGCAAAGCACATGGCCACCAGCATCAGCAGCTCGGGGCCGAGTTGCGGATGCACCACCAGGATCAGCTGGCCGAGCACCAACCCCAGGTAAGAGGCGATCATGTAGCCGCTGAACACCGCCCCGCGGTGCTTGACGTCGGCCTGCTCGTTGAGCCAGCTCTCGATGACCATGTACTGGCACATCATCCCCAGGCCGACGATCATTCGCAGCCCCACCCACGCTGGCAACCAGCTGGTGAGGCCATGGCCCAGCACCGCCGCGCCGACGATACCGGCGCAGGTGGCGTACGCACGGATATGCCCTACCCGGCCAATCAACCGGTGGCCGACCTTGCCGCCCAGGGCCAGGCCGAAGTAGTTGGCAGCCATCAGCGCACCAATCCACAGGCTGTCGACATTATCGGCAGCCAGGCGCAGGGCCAGGTAGGTACTGAGCAGGCCCGAGCCGATCAACATCATCAGCGCGGCGAAATACAACGACTGAAACGGCTTCCAGATATTTCGCATACGTCCCGTGAAGCTCCCTGGTCAGGTGGCGGTTGGGTGCTAGCAGCATAAAGGCAAAAACCGCCTGGCGCAGGCCCCTCATAAGCGATTTGCCGGTGCAGAGGCGTGTCCGGTGCAGGTCGTGTCGCGATCAGGCCTGTGCCGCCAGCACCCGGCGTTCCCATGGCGTGATTTCGTCGAAGAAGTCGGTCAGCTCCAGGGTCTTGCTGGCGATGTAGCCTTCGATGAACTCGCTGCCGAACAGTTCCCGCGCCAGCGTGCTGCCCTTGAGCCGCTGCAGCGCAGCATGCAGGGTGCATGGCAGGCCCAGGTGCTCCGGCACCTCGAACTCGCCCTGAATGGCCGGCGACGGCTGCAGGCGCTGCTCGATGCCATGCAGGCCGGCAGCCAGGCTGGCGGCAATGGCCAGGTACGGGTTGGCGTCGGCGCCAGGCAGGCGGTTTTCCACCCGCCGCGCCACCGATGCACTGGCCGGGATGCGCAGGCCGGCGGCGCGGTTGTCCTCGGACCAGCAGGCGTTGTTCGGCGAGGCATAGGGGTGGCACAGCCGCTGGTAGGAGTTGACGTTGGGCGCGAACAGCGCAGTAAAGTCGGCCATGCACGCCTGCAGGCCGCCGATGAAGTGGTGGAAGGTGTCGGTCGGCAGGCCCTGCGCATCACTGAATATGTTACGCCCGCTGCTGGCTTCGACCAGGCTCTGGTGAATATGCATCGAGCTGCCCGGGGTGCGCGCCAGCGGCTTGGCCATGCACACCACGGTCAGGCCGTGCTTGAGCGCCACCTCCTTGAGCAGGTGTTTGAACAGAAAGGTCTGGTCGGCCAGCAACAGCGGGTCGCCGTGCAGCAGGTTGATTTCGAACTGGCTGACGCCCATTTCGTGCATGAAGGTGTCGCGCGGCAGGCCCAACGCGGCCATGCACTGGTAGACATCGCTGAAGAACGGGCGCAGGCCGTTGTTGGAACTGACGCTGAATGCCGAATGGCCCGACTCCCGGCGGCCATCGGTACCCAACGGTGGCTGGAACGGCTGCAGCGGGTCGCTGTTGGGCGCAAACACGAAGAACTCCAGCTCGGTCGCCACCACTGGCGCAAGGCCCAGCGCTGCGTAGCGGGCGATCACCGCCTTGAGCTGGCCACGGGTGGACAGCGCCGAAGGCCGGCCATCCAGTTCGATGGCATCGCAGATGGCCAGGGCACGGCCGTCACTGCTCCAGGGCAGACGATGCAGCTGGCCGGGCTCGGCTACCAGCGCCAGGTCACCGTCATCGCCACCATAGAACTTCGCCCGCGGGTAGCCGCCCATGATGCATTGCAGCAGCACACCGCGGGCCATCTGAAGGCGGCGGCCTTCGAGAAAGCCTTCGGCGGTCATCACCTTGCCGCGTGGCACGCCGTTAAGGTCGGGGGTGACGCATTCGACTTCATCGATACCTTGGAGCTGAGCAGTGCTCATGACACTTGTCCTTGTTGTTGTATGCCGACAACAACATAGGCCGGGGGTGTTTAAAATATCAAGCAGCAAGCTCACTAGAGGTTACCCGCTGCCCCCGACTTGGCAGCAAGGCTTTCCATCTCCCCCCTGCGCCCGCCTGAAGATTACCTTGGGCTCACCCCATGCTGGGGTGATTGAAACCGGAGGGCTGTATGTTGAAAGCTGATTTTACCGCAGAGTTGCACCGCGAAGGCGGAGGCCAAGTGGTCGTTGCAAGCCCGAGTCTGTTTAGCAAGAAAGGGAAAATGTTTAACCCGGAAGGGTTAGTGGATGACGAGGGCTGGTTGTGCATTGATGCCGAGCGCGACGAGTATAAGTTCACCCGCGGGGAGTACAGACCTATTGTATTTAAATTCAATTACATCAAAGAGGAAGGGAAAGGCGTCGGGAAACGCACGCTTTACTCCATCTCATGCAAAAGCGGGTGGGAATACGACGGCGCCAGGCTGGAAAGAAATGCCAGGGGCTGGCTGGGTCTATATGGTACGGGTGTGATCGGCAGAATCACGGACGCCGTGACAAACTATCCCTTGCACCTGGCAGGACTGGGTGACTACTGGAAAATCGAGACACTGCAGGATTGGGATGGTGACTTGCGTAGTGCCGAAGACGTTCCATTCTACCTGCGCGACAAACACGGCCATCGTGTTGCGCTGGCAACGCCAGATGACGCCGCCGTCGACCTGTCCACCAGACATGACAGATATTTGAACGCCGGCGAAACACCCGGCGACATACTCAAGTTCAACCTACGCAATATCAACCTGATCGAGTAGCGGTGAGTTAACGCAGTGCCGGACAGTGCGGACGCTGGCCCTATGTCTGGTTTCAAGAGGCATGCTTGAAGGGAGCTGGCCTATTGCGCATCAACGCTTTCCAACTCTCTTTTCTCAAGCATGAGCATTACCGTTACTCACCCCATGCTGGGATTATCTAAGACCGGAGACTACATGATCAAAGCTGATTTCACCGCCGAGTTGCATTGTGAAGGCGCAGGCCAAGTGGTAGTTGCAGACGCAAGTTGGTATGAGCCTACCATGAGACTGGATGACCAAGGCTGGTTATGCGCCGAAAACGACCGCGAAGACCACCAACTCACCAGCGGCCAATTCCTGCGTATCAAATTTGACTTCGAGTATCTGAGAATGGAGCGGGGCTCTGCCGGGGAGCGCGCGATCTACAACATAAAATGCAATAACCGATGGAACTATGCAGGCGCGAGGCTGGAAAGAAATGCCAGAGGCTGGCTGGGCCTGTATGGCACGGGATGGACGGGCAGGGTCACTGATGCAGTGACGAACCTCCCCCTGCACCTGGCTGGATTTGGCGACTATTGGAAAATTGACACGCTTCGGGACTGGAACGGTAACGTGGAGAGCGCCGACAGCATTCCGTTCTACCTGCGCGACAAACACGGCCACCGTGTAGCACGGGCAAAGTCCAAAGACGCATCGGTAGACCTGTCTCTGAATCGGGCCAGGTTTCTGAATTCAGGCGAAACGCCTGGAGAAATAGTCACGTTCTATCTTAAAAACATCCAACTCGCCTCATAACCACATTGGGCCTCGGCATGGGCTACAGGACCCAACCTGTAGCCATGCCAGCCAAGGGCATTGCCCAATATGATCAGCGGCTCAAACGACGTCTATTCGCGCAAGGTCATGCCATTGGCCGGCAACGGCAAGGCCGTCTTGTAGCGCACCTGCTTCAACGCAAAGCTCGAGCGTATATTCGCCACCCCCGGCAACCGCGTCAGGTAATCGAGAAACCGCTCCAGCGCCTGGATGCTCGGCAGCAAGACCCGCAGCAGGTAATCCGGGTCCCCCGTCATCAGGTAGCACTCCATCACCTCGGGCCGCTCGGCGATTTCTTCCTCGAAGCGGTGCAGCGACTGCTCCACCTGCTTCTCCAGGCTGACATGGATGAACACATTTACATCAAGCCCCAGCGCCTCGGGTGATAACAAGGTCACCTGCTGGCGGATCACCCCCAGTTCTTCCATGGCCCGCACCCGGTTGAAACAGGGCGTCGGCGACAGGTTGACCGAGCGTGCCAGCTCGGCATTGGTGATGCGGGCATTTTCTTGCAGGCTGTTGAGAATGCCGATATCGGTACGATCGAGTTTGCGCATGAGACAAAATCACCGGTTTTTTGTGTTTATGCGGAATGTTTATCTGGCCCGATCGGCAAAGGCAATCAACTTGAGAGAAAAATTCTCCTGCCGGGCCACTAAGATGTAGATGACGCTGACCTACCAGTCACAAGCCGGTATTCAGCGGCGGCCGCTTCAGAGCTCACAAAAACAAATATCCGAGCGAGCGTAAACAGCATGAACGAGTACGCCCCCCTGCGTTTGCATGTGCCCGAGCCTACCGGCCGGCCAGGCTGCCAGACCGATTTTTCCTACCTGCGCCTGAACGATGCAGGTAAAGCCCGTAAACCCCCTGTCGATGTCGATGCTGCCGACACCGCCGACCTGTCCTACAGCCTGGTCCGCGTGCTCGATGAGCAGGGCAACGCCCAAGGCCCGTGGGCCGAGGACATCGACCCGCAAGTGCTGCGTCAAGGCATGCGTGCCATGCTCAAGACGCGGATCTTCGACAGCCGTATGGTGGTCGCCCAGCGCCAGAAGAAGATGTCCTTCTACATGCAGAGCCTGGGTGAAGAAGCCATCGGCAGCGGCCAGGCCCTGGCGCTTAACCGCACCGACATGTGCTTCCCCACCTACCGCCAGCAAAGCATCCTGATGGCCCGCGACGTGTCGCTGGTGGAGATGATCTGCCAGCTGCTGTCCAACGAGCGCGACCCGCTGAAGGGTCGCCAGCTGCCGATCATGTATTCGGTGCGCGAGGCCGGCTTCTTTACCATCAGCGGCAACCTGGCGACCCAGTTCGTGCAGGCGGTCGGCTGGGCCATGGCTTCGGCAATCAAGGGTGATACCAAGATCGCTTCGGCCTGGATCGGCGACGGCGCCACCGCCGAGTCGGACTTCCACACCGCCCTCACCTTCGCCCACGTGTACCGTGCGCCGGTGATCCTCAACGTGGTCAACAACCAGTGGGCCATCTCCACCTTCCAGGCTATCGCCGGTGGCGAGTCGACCACCTTTGCCGGCCGTGGCGTGGGTTGCGGCATCGCCTCGCTGCGGGTTGACGGCAACGACTTCGTCGCCGTGTACGCCGCTTCGCGCTGGGCCGCCGAGCGCGCCCGTCGGGGCCTGGGCCCGAGCCTGATCGAGTGGGTCACCTACCGTGCCGGGCCACACTCGACGTCTGACGACCCGTCCAAGTACCGCCCCGCCGATGACTGGAGCCACTTCCCGCTGGGTGACCCGATCGCCCGCCTGAAGCAGCACCTGATCAAGATCGGCCACTGGTCCGAGGAAGAGCACCAAGCCACCACGGCCGAGTTCGAAGCCACCGTGATTGCGGCGCAGAAGGAAGCCGAGCAGTACGGCACCATGGCCAACGGTCACATTCCGAGCGCCGCCTCGATGTTCGAGGACGTGTACAAGGACATGCCCGACCACCTGCGCCGTCAACGCCAGGAACTGGGGGTTTGAGATGAACGACCACAACAACAGCATCAACCCGGAAACCGCCATGGCCACCACTACCATGACCATGATCCAGGCCCTGCGCTCGGCCATGGATATCATGCTTGAGCGCGACGACAATGTGGTCGTGTACGGCCAGGACGTCGGCTACTTCGGTGGCGTATTCCGCTGTACCGAAGGCCTGCAGACCAAGTACGGCAAATCCCGCGTGTTCGACGCGCCGATCTCCGAGAGCGGCATTGTCGGCACCGCCGTAGGCATGGGCGCCTACGGCCTGCGCCCGGTGGTGGAAATCCAGTTCGCCGATTACTTCTACCCGGCCTCGGACCAGATCGTTTCCGAGATGGCGCGCCTGCGCTACCGTTCAGCCGGCGAATTCATCGCCCCGCTGACCCTGCGCATGCCATGCGGCGGCGGCATCTATGGCGGCCAGACCCACAGCCAGAGCCCGGAAGCGATGTTCACCCAGGTCTGCGGGCTGCGCACGGTGATGCCGTCGAACCCGTATGACGCCAAAGGCCTGCTGATTGCCTCGATCGAATGCGACGACCCGGTGATCTTCCTCGAGCCCAAGCGCCTGTACAACGGCCCGTTCGACGGCCACCACGACCGCCCGGTAACGCCGTGGTCCAAGCACCCGCACAGCGCCGTGCCCGATGGTTACTACAACGTGCCGCTGGACAAGGCCGCCATTGCCCGCCCTGGCAATGACGTCACCGTGCTGACCTACGGCACCACCGTGTACGTGGCCCAGGTGGCCGCTGAAGAAAGCGGCGTGGATGCCGAAGTGATCGACCTGCGCAGCCTGTGGCCGCTGGACCTGGACACCATCGTCGAGTCGGTGAAGAAGACCGGCCGCTGCGTTGTCGTGCATGAAGCCACGCGTACCTGCGGCTTTGGCGCCGAACTGGTGTCGCTGGTGCAGGAGCACTGCTTCCATCACCTGGAGGCGCCCATCGAGCGCGTCACCGGCTGGGACACCCCCTACCCTCACGCACAGGAATGGGCTTACTTCCCAGGCCCTTCGCGGGTAGGTGCGGCACTGAAAAAGGTCATGGAGGTCTGAATGGGCACGCACGTCATCAAGATGCCGGACATTGGCGAAGGCATCGCGCAGGTCGAGTTGGTTGAATGGTTCGTCAAGGTCGGCGACATGATCGCCGAGGACCAGGTAGTGGCCGACGTCATGACCGACAAGGCCACCGTGGAAATCCCTTCGCCGGTCAGCGGCAAGGTGCTGGCCCTGGGTGGCCAGCCCGGTGAAGTGATGGCGGTCGGCAGCGAGCTGATCCGCATCGAAGTGGAAGGCAGCGGCAACCATGTGGATACGCCAATGCCGAAACCCGCCGAAACCGCTGCGGCCCCGGTGGCGACCAAGCCGGAGCCACAGCAGCCAGTAAAACCCGCTGCCTACCAGCACCAGGCGCCGGTCAACCACGAGGCCGCCCCCATCGTGCCGCGCCAGCCGGGCGACAAGCCATTGGCGTCGCCGGCAGTGCGCAAGCGCGCGCTGGATGCCGGTATCGAACTGCGTTACGTGCATGGCAGCGGCCCGGCCGGGCGCATCCTGCATGAAGACCTCGACGCCTTCATGAGCAAGCCGCAGAGTGCCGCCGGGCAGGCGCCAACTGGCTATGCCAGGCGCACCGACAGCGAGCAGGTGCAGGTGATCGGTCTGCGCCGCAAGATCGCCCAGCGCATGCAGGATGCCAAACGTCGGGTCGCGCACTTCAGCTATGTGGAAGAAATCGACGTCACCGCCCTGGAAGCGCTGCGCCAGCAGCTCAACAGCAAGCATGGCGACAGCCGCGGCAAGTTGACTCTGCTGCCGTTCCTGGTGCGCGCGCTGGTGGTGGCGCTGCGTGACTTCCCGCAGATCAATGCCACCTACGACGACGAAGCCCAGATCATCACCCGCCATGGCGCGGTGCATGTGGGTATCGCCACCCAGGGTGACAACGGCCTGATGGTGCCGGTACTGCGTCACGCCGAAGCGGGCAGCCTGTGGGCCAACGCCAGCGAGATTTCGCGCCTGGCCACTGCCGCGCGCAACAACAAGGCCAACCGCGATGAGCTGTCTGGTTCGACCATCACCCTGACCAGCCTGGGCGCCTTGGGCGGCATCGTCAGCACGCCGGTGGTCAATACCCCGGAAGTGGCGATCGTCGGCGTCAACCGCATGGTCGAGCGGCCAGTGGTGATCGACGGCCAGATCGTCGTGCGCAAGATGATGAACCTGTCCAGCTCGTTCGACCACCGTGTGGTCGATGGCATGGATGCCGCGCTGTTCATTCAGGCCGTGCGTGGCCTGCTCGAACAACCCGCCTGCCTGTTCGTGGAGTGAGCATGCAACAGACTATCCAAACTACCTTGCTGATCATCGGCGGCGGCCCTGGCGGCTATGTGGCGGCCATCCGCGCCGGGCAACTGGGCATCCCTACGGTGCTGGTGGAAGGCCAGGCGCTGGGCGGTACCTGCCTGAACATCGGCTGCATCCCGTCCAAGGCGCTGATCCACGTGGCCGAGCAGTTCCACCAGACCTCACGGTTTGCCGGGCCATCGGAGCTGGGTATCAGCGTCTCCTCGCCGCAGCTGGACATCGGCAAGAGCGTGGCCTGGAAAGACGGCATCGTCGACCGCCTGACCACCGGCGTTGGCGCCCTGCTGAAAAAGCACGGGGTCAAGGTGGTGCAGGGCTGGGCCAAGGTGCTTGATGGCAAGCAGGTCGAAGTCGATGGCCAGCGCATCCAGTGCGAACACCTGTTGCTGGCCACCGGCTCCAGCAGTGTCGAATTGCCAATGCTGCCGCTGGGTGGCGCGGTCATTTCCTCGACCGAAGCCCTGGCCCCGAAAGCCCTGCCGCAACACCTGGTGGTGGTGGGCGGTGGCTATATCGGCCTGGAACTGGGCATCGCCTATCGCAAGCTGGGCGCGCAGGTCAGTGTGGTGGAGGCGCGCGAGCGCATTCTGCCGACCTATGACAGCGAGCTCACCGCCCCGGTGGCCGAGTCGCTGAAGAAGCTGGGCATCGCCCTGCACCTGGGCCACAGCGTCGAAGGTTACGAAAATGGCTGCCTGCTGGCCGCCGATGGCCAGGCCGGGCAACTGCGGCTGGAGGCCGACCAGGTACTGGTGGCCGTGGGCCGTCGCCCGCGCACCCAAGGTTTCAACCTGGAATGCCTGGACCTGAAAATGAACGGCGCCGCAATCGCCATCGACGAGCGCTGCCAGACCAGCATGCATAACGTCTGGGCCATTGGCGACGTCGCGGGCGAGCCAATGCTGGCGCACCGGGCCATGGCCCAGGGCGAGATGGTAGCCGAGATCATCGCCGGCAAGGCGCGCCGCTTCGAGCCGACGGCGATTGCCGCAGTCTGCTTCACCGACCCGGAAGTGGTCGTGGTCGGCAAGACCCCGGAGCAGGCAAGCCAGCAAGGCCTGGACTGCATCGTCGCGCAGTTCCCGTTCGCCGCCAACGGCCGGGCCATGAGCCTGGAAGCGAAAAGCGGTTTCGTGCGCGTGGTGGCGCGCCGCGACAACCACCTGATCCTGGGTTGGCAGGCGGTGGGCGTGGCGGTTTCCGAGCTGTCCACGGCATTTGCCCAGTCGCTGGAAATGGGCGCATGCCTGGAAGACGTGGCCGGCACCATCCATGCGCACCCGACGCTGGGTGAAGCGGTACAGGAAGCGGCGCTGCGCGCGCTGGGCCACGCCCTGCATATCTGACACTGAAGCGGCCCAGGCCGATTTTACCCGCTGCGCCGTGAGGCGTTGCGGGTGTTTTTTTGTCTGGGGTAGGGGTGATGGCGGGAGGCCACATGGATCGTCTGGGTTGATAGGTGCTTGCCACAGGCGCTGCACCTCTCGCGGCAAGCACCTGTCAGCCCTGATGCGATATCCTAAAACCATAAACCAACTCACTGACCTATGGCGTTCTTCCCGGCCCCCTTGGCCCGGTAAAGCGCTTGGTCGGCACGCGCCAGCAGCGCCTGCTGGTCCTCCCCTTCCTGCCACTGCACCACGCCATAACTCATGGTCAACCGACAATCCCCCACCGGCTCCACCTGCTCCATTACCCGGCGCAAGCGCACTGCCACATCCAATGCCTCCCCCAGCGTGGTCTGCGGCAGCACAATGACGAACTCGTCACCGCCCCAGCGGGCCAACAGGTCCATATCGCGCAGGCATGTGCGCAAGTTCTCGGCCACCCGTACCAGCGCCGCGTCGCCGCGAGCGTGGCCGTAACAATCGTTGATCGGCTTGAAATCATCCAGATCCATGGCGATCAGCGACAATGGCTGGCGAAAGCGCTGGGCTCGCTCGCATTCCCGCTGCAAAGCCTTTTCCAGCCGATAACGGTTGGCAATGCGGGTCAGTGCATCGCGCTCGGCCAGTTCGCGGTTTTCGTCCAGTTGCCGCTGCAGCTGCTGGTTCACCCAGGACAACTCACGGGTGCGTTCGGCCACCTGGCACTCCAGCGACTTATTCTTCTGCTCCAGCTGCGCCACCAGGCGCTTGCCGGCATCGATGTTGCGGTGGGCACCCAGCATGCGCGCGACCGAGCCGTCCTCGTTGCGGGCGATGATGTAGCCGCTGTCTTCGATCCACAGGTAGCTGCCATCGCGGCACCGGCAGCGGTACTCGACCAGGTAATGTTCGTTGCGCTGCTGGATATACGCTTCGAAATGCGCCATTACCCGCGGGTAGTCCTCTGGGTGAATGACGTTTTCCCAGGTGAGGACCGAGTTGTCCATGGAATGGCTGGGGTACCCGAGCATGGCGTACCAGCCTGGGTTGCGGTAGACATAGCCGGTGTTGGCATTCCAGTCCCAGATGCCATCACTGATCAATTCGAACAAGGTGTGCAGCTGCTGTTCACTGAAGCCTGCAGGTGCCGGCCTGGTTTCCTGATTCATGGACGCTCTCCCTGATGCCCAGCAACTGCGCCCCGTTTCATAGGGGCTGCCGACGATGATGGCAATTGCCGCAGACGGCAACATCATGCCTTTGACGGGCAAGCATATGCCCGACGTGCCGCCACCGGAATAGCCCCAACGCGCTATTTGCCTACGGTTTTCCCCGGCAACGGCTCAAGCCAGTTGCAGCAACGCCTCTTCCACAGCGGCAACCTTCTGGTTGCCCTCGGCGCCGGGCAAACGCCATGCGGCGATGCCTACCCTACCAAGCCGGCACGGCCATCACCATGTGCTTCGGCTGGAACCTGTCCGTGCTGGTGGCCATGTACCTGGGTGCTGGCATTCCTGAAGACTGGGCGCGGCCCTGGCCGGTGGCGTGGGCATGGGTGTCCTTTGGGCTTTGAAACACTGGGCGCTGCAGGGCACTTCCACCGCCGCCAAAGGCTCTGCGCCGCAGCATGGAGCACAACAACCCTCAGGAAAAATCGGCAGGACGTTGTGCACAGAATTCGTTTGAGCTCCTTGGTCTTGTTGTCCATGGTGGCAGGCTGGTAGCCATTGCCTGTAAAAGGCAGCCGCGCGTCGACGCAGGCGCATGACGACGCCTGCGTCGGGGGATGTTTTCGTATCCCCCCATAATAAGAGAGGACAAGGAAATGCAATCCAACAGTTTGAAGCAAAGCCTGAAGCAGCGGCATATCACCATGATTGCGCTAGGCGGGGTGATCGGTGCAGGGTTGTTCATGGGTTCGGGGGCGCTGATCGCATCGGCGGGGCCTGCAGCCATCCTGTCGTACTTCATCGGCGGCCTGGTGGTCACGCTGGTCATGTTCATGCTCGGGGAAATGGCCTGCCGCACCCCGGATGCCGGGTCGTTTTCGACCTACGCCAACATGTACCTGGGCGACTGGGCGGGGTTTGCCGTCGGCTGGCTGTACTGGTTCAAGTCGATGATGACCATCACCCTCGAAGCCGTATTGCTGGGCGCCATCCTGCATGACTTTCTGCCTTGGCTGCCGATCTGGGCAGGCGCCTTCCTGATGCTGGTGACGCTGATGGCCAGCAATGCCTACTCGGTGCGTTCGTTTGCCGAAGTGGAATATTGGCTGGCTGCGATGAAGGTAGCCACCATCCTCATCTTCATGCTGCTGGGCCTGTCCATCCTGCTCGGCCTGCACAGCGATATCCCCTCCCCCGGCCTGGTCAACCTCACCGCCCATGACGGCTTCATGCCCAACGGCCTGTCGCCGGTGATGGCCGGCGTGATCGTGGTGATCTTCTCGCTGGGGGGCAGCGAAATCGCCGCCGTCGCGGCGGGTGAATCGGAGAACCCGCGGCAGAACGTGATCCGCGCGATCAAGAGCGTGATCCTGCGGGTGATGCTGTTCTATGTCGGCTCGGTGTCGATCCTGATCCTGTGCCTGCCGTGGACCGACAAGGCCAACCTGGCCTCGCCCTACGTCTCGCTGTTCAGCCTGGCCGGTTTCGGCGGCGCGGCAGTGGCCATGAAGCTGGTGCTGTTCGTCTCGTTCATGTCGGTGATGAACTCGTTCATGTTCTCCAACTCGCGCATGCTGTTCTCGCTGAGCCAGCGTGGGCACGCGCCCAAGCTGTTCTCGCGTACCAGCGCCAAGGGCGTGCCGATCAATGCGCTGCTGCTGAGCCTGTCGATTTGCGTGATGATCCTGACCGTGCATTTTCTCAGCGGCGGCGACTTGTTCATGACCTTGGCCAAGAGCACCGGCAGCCTGGTGATGATCGTGTGGATCTTCATCATCATCGCCCACGTGGCCATGCGCTGGAAAACCCGCCACGAACCCGTCGACCCGAACGCATTCCGTGCCTGGTTCTTCCCGTATGCCAATCTGGTCGCACTGTTCGCCTTGCTGACGGTGATCGGCACCCAGGCGTTCGACCCGGCGTCGCGCTTCCAGTTCTGGTTTACGGTGCTGGCAGTGGGGCTGGTCTTGACGGGGTATCTGGTGATGCGTCAGCGCCTGGCAGGCAAGCTTGTGGCCAGCTGACGGAGTGTTGCCCTGCGGGCACGGGAGAGGCAAGAAATGGCGTCCCAGGGCAGGTTCGAACTGCCAACCTTCCCCTTAGGAGGGGGATGCTCTATCCAATTGAGCTACTGAGACGCAAGCACCGGCAGCGGGCGCTGCGCAGCGGGTCGGCCAGCATGTTAACCAGCATGCTGGCGTTTGTCATGTACTCGCCGGGGATTTTGCGTAATCCTTTTCTGGTATTGCTACAACCGGGGGAGCACACCCTCATCGCCAAGCAAAAGGAACAGCCCCGCCACAGCTGTTTCCAGGGCGCCAGAGTTGTCCAGCACATGCACCGACGGGTCGGCCGATGTCTGCATCCGGGCGTTGCGGGCCAGGCGCTGCTCGATTTCCTCTGCCGTTTCCCGGCCGCGTGCCAGCAAGCGCTGGCGCAGCACCTCGGGCCTGACCTCGATCAGCACGGCCAACAGGTCCGGGTAGCGCTGGCGGGCCTCGGCCAGATAGGCCCGCGAGCCATTCACCAGCACCGCCCTGCCCGCCGCCAGCCAATCGTCGATCTGACGCGGGATGCCGTAGCCCAGGCCGTTGGCTCGCCAATGCATGGCAAAGGCGCCCTGTGCACACAAGGTTTCGAACTGTTCCGCCGTCACGCCTTGGGCGGCTTCGCCCTTCGCTTCAGCGGAACGGGTGATGACGCGCCGGGCGACTTCCACACCTGCGGCCGCCAGCCGCTCACGTGACGCGTCGATCAGGGAATCTTTCCCCGAACCCGACGGCCCTAACAAAAATATCAACCGGCCTGTCCCTGATCGGCGGTCGCTTGCGTCATGTTGCATAGCCACTATGCTCTATGTAGGGGAACCGGCGCATTTTAGGGGGGTTCCTGATCTTTTGCTGTGTTTTACCCGTTTTTGACGGCAAAAGTCTGACGGTTAGCCAAGTCGGAGTATGTAAAACTTTTCAAACCAGTGCTCATTTCTGATAATTGGTACTGGCAGAAAGCCTTTACCCGGCTCACTATTTGTCACAGAATTGACGCCAAGGAAACGGCGACTATGAGGCAAGATGAACACCCATTTTTCACCGACGGTTGAACATTTTGTCGTCGCCACGGTCGTACTTCCATCCCGTGCGGCCAATTTGAGAACCGCTTCCCCCTGAACCAAAATCTGGTCAATTTATATGCGCCCATTGAAACAGGCTATTTATTCGAGCCGCACCGCTGACAAGTTCGTCGTCCGCCTGCCAGACGGGATGCGTGAGCGCATTGCCGAGGTAGCGCGCAACCATCACCGCAGCATGAACTCCGAAATCATCGCCCGCCTGGAACAGAGCCTGATCCAGGAAGGTGCGCTGGGTGAAGAGCTGAGCATGCGCCTGGACAGCCCGGAGCTGTCCCTGCATGAGCGCGAGTTGCTGCAACGCTTCCGCCAGCTGTCCCACCGACAGCAGAACGCCCTGGTGGCGCTCATCGCTCATGATGTGGAAATGGCTGCCGACGCCTCCTGAGGTTTGCAGCGAACATGAAAAAGCCAGCGTAAGCTGGCTTTTTTGTGGGCGGCCCCCAGGGACCTGTGGGAGCGGACGCACCCGCTCCCACACTGTACGCGGAGCGCCCAGCATCAGTTCTGTGCGCAAAAGCGCAGCCCAATGGGCTGGGCAATCTCTCCTGCAGCCGGGTCAGAGCAAGAACACCGTAGCCAGGCCGAGGAAGATGAAGAAACCGCCGCTGTCGGTCACAGCAGTGATCATCACACTCGCGCCCATCGCCGGGTCGCGCCCAAGGCGGGCCAGGGTCATCGGAATAAGCACGCCCATCAGCGCCGCCAGCAACAAGTTCAAGGTCATCGCCGCGGTCATGACCACGCCAAGTGACCAGCTGCCATACAGCCAGAAGGCCACCGCACCAATCACCCCGCCCCAGACCAGGCCGTTGATGAGCGACACCGCCAGCTCTTTGCGCATCAGGCGGCTGGTATTGCCCGGCGACACCTGGTCCAGCGCCATGGCACGGACGATCATGGTGATGGTCTGGTTACCGGAGTTGCCACCAATACCCGCTACGATCGGCATCAACGCGGCCAACGCCACCAGCTTCTCGATCGAGCCTTCGAACAGACCAATCACTCGCGAAGCGACAAAGGCGGTAATCAGGTTTATCGCCAGCCATGCCCAACGGTTGCGCAACGAGCGCCAGACCGAGGCAAAGATATCTTCCTCTTCACGCAGACCGGCCATGTTGAGGACTTCGCTTTCGCTTTCCTCACGGATCAGGTCGACCATCTCGTCAATGGTCAGACGGCCAATCAGGCGGTCGTTCTTGTCGACTACCGGTGCCGATACCAAGTCGTAACGCTCGAACGCCAGTGCAGCGTCGTAGGCATCTTCCTCGGGCTTGAAGGATACCGGGTCGGTCGCCATGACCTCCGCCACCTTCTTCTCCGGGTCGTTGACCAGCAGGCGCTTGATAGGCAGTACACCCTTGAGGATGCCTTCGTAGTCGACCACGAACAGTTTGTCGGTATGGTTGGGCAGCTCTTTCAGGCGGCGCAGGTAGCGCAACACCACTTCCAGGCTGACGTCTTCGCGGATGGTGACCATCTCGAAGTCCATCAGCGCGCCGACCTGCTCCTCGTCGTAGCTCAGCGCCGAACGCACGCGCTCGCGTTGCTGGGCATCGAGGGTTTCCATCAGCTCGTGGACAACGTCGCGCGGCAGCTCGGGCGCAAGGTCGGCCAGCTCGTCGGCGTCCATTTCCTTGGCAGCAGCGAGCAGTTCGTGATCGTCCATGTCGGCGATCAGCGATTGACGAACCGAGTCGGATACTTCCAGCAGGATGTCGCCATCGCGGTCCGAGCGCACCAGCTGCCAGACCGTCAGGCGGTCTTCCAGGGGCAAGGCTTCGAGGATGTAGGCGATGTCGGCAGGGTGCAGGTCATCGAGCTTGCGCTGCAGCTCGACGAGGTTCTGGCGGTGTACCAGGTTTTCCACCAGGTCGTTGTGCGCACCTTCCTGGCGGTGGGTCAGGTCTTCGACCACGCGCTGGCGCTGCAGCAATTCGACCACCTGGGCCAGGCGGTCCTGCAGGCTGTCTTGCGCTTTTTTTACTTCTACTTCAGTCATAGGCGAACTCCACTCCCAGCAGTGGAGCACGCCGGGAGAATCAATCGGTCAGATCGTTCTGTATAAAACTTGTTAAGGGGTAACTACTGGGTAAGTCCATGGTGGTTTTCCACAAGCCCCGGCGGGGCTGACGGGCGCAATCATACACTGCTCAAGCTGTCAGATCGCTTAAATTTTCGGCCAGAACAATCGTTTGCGTGATAAAGCTAGGACAACGGTCGAAGCCATCAGTGCGACGGTTGCGGAAGATGGGAAAGCACATTGCGCTCACAGAAGAGCTTAGATCGACATCACCAACAATTTCAGTGGCGATAAAAACAAGAAGCCCGCTCAATTGAGCGGGCTTCTTGATGGGGTATGGCGGACTCAGCAGGATTCGAACCTGCGACCGCTCGGTTCGTAGCCGAGTACTCTATCCAGCTGAGCTATGAGTCCGTGGTGGTAGTTTTAGACCAGGTTACCACTGGTTGACTTAAGCAGCTTTGCAAGCAGAGCCACTTCAAGAAAGTGGCGGACTCAGCAGGATTCGAACCTGCGACCGCTCGGTTCGTAGCCGAGTACTCTATCCAGCTGAGCTATGAGTCCGCAATTGGTAGTTTTAGACCAGATTACCACTGGTTGTTTGAAGTAGCCTTGCAATCAAAGCCACTTCAAAAGTGGCGGACTCAACAGGATTCGAACCTGTGACCGCTCGGTTCGTAGCCGAGTACTCTATCCAGCTGAGCTATGAGTCCGTGTCTTGCCGCGCATTATAGGTCGCTGAAACATTTTTGCAAGAACTTTTTCGTTTAAGATCAACTACTTAGCGTTCTTACTGTTTACAGCGCCCTAAGCGAATAATGGCGGTGAAGGGGGGATTCGAACCCCCGATACCCTTATGAGGTATACTCCCTTAGCAGGGGAGCGCCTTCGGCCACTCGGCCACCTCACCGCAACACGAGGCGAATATTAAAGAACCTCTTTCACCTTTGCAACCCTTTTTTTGAAAAAAACTTCAAAAGAATTAAAGGCTTGGCTCTTCATCCTTCTCTTTCTTGATCCGCAGGTAGATTTCCTCACGGTGAACAGCCACTTCCTTGGGGGCGCTGACGCCAATACGCACCTGGTTGCCTTTCACGCCGAGCACCGTCACGGTGATCTCGCCGTCTCCAATGATCAGGCTCTCGGCGCACCGACGAGTCAGAATCAACATAGCTTTCTCCTTACGCAAACATTCAGGGGTAACAGTCTTGGGTATCTGGGCCTGGCCGTGGACGACGACCTGGCCCGGTTACTCGCCACACAGGGCAGGACAGGGCCTGCGCGGCAAGCAGAAACGCGAAGGGCGCGGCAAGCCGCGCCCTTCCAGGCAGCGCCTTACTCGCCCTGTCGGGCTGGGGCGTCAAGCTCGAACGCGGTGTGCAGCGCACGTACCGCCAGCTCCAGGTACTTCTCTTCGATCACCACCGAGACCTTGATCTCGGAGGTGGAGATCATCTGGATGTTGATGCTCTCCTTCGCCAGGGCTTCGAACATGCGGCTGGCGACACCGGCGTGCGAACGCATGCCGACGCCAACGATCGATACCTTGGCGATCTTGGTGTCGCCGATCACTTCACGCGCACCGATTTCACGGGCGGTGTTCTCCAGCACGTTCTGCGCCTTCTCGTACTCGTTGCGGTGCACGGTGAAGGTGAAGTCGGTGGTGTTATCGTGAGCGACGTTCTGCACGATCATGTCGACTTCGATGTTCGAAGCGCTGATCGGGCCGAGGATCTTGAAGGCCACGCCCGGGGTGTCCGGCACGCCGCGAATGGTCAGCTTGGCTTCATCACGGTTGAAGGCGATACCGGAAATGATCGGCTGTTCCATGGATTCCTCTTCATCAATGGTAATGAGGGTCCCCGGACCCTCCTTGAAGCTGTGCAGCACGCGCAGCGGAACGTTGTACTTGCCGGCGAACTCCACCGACCGGATCTGCAGCACCTTGGAGCCGAGGCTGGCCATTTCCAGCATCTCTTCGAAGGTGATCTTCTCCAGGCGACGGGCCTGCGGCACAACGCGCGGGTCGGTGGTGTAGACACCGTCGACGTCGGTGTAGATCTGGCACTCGTCAGCCTTCAGCGCCGCCGCCAGGGCCACGCCGGTAGTATCGGAGCCGCCACGGCCCAGGGTGGTGATGCTGCCGTGCTCGTCGACGCCCTGGAAGCCCGCTACAACCACCACACGGCCTTCCTTGAGGTCGGCACGAATCTTCTGGTCGTCGATTTGCAGGATGCGCGCCTTGTTATGCGAGCTGTCGGTAAGAATGCGCACCTGATTGCCGGTGTAGGACACCGCTGGCACACCACGCTTGATCAAGGCCATGGTCAGCAGGGCGATAGTGACCTGCTCACCGGTCGACACGATCACATCCAGCTCACGCGGCACCGGCTGATCGGTGATCTGCCTGGCCAGATCGATCAGGCGATTGGTTTCACCGCTCATGGCCGACAGCACGACCACCAGGTCGTCGCCCGCTTCACGGTGTTTCTTGACCTTTTCGGCTACCTGCTCGATCCGCTCGATGGAACCGACAGAGGTGCCGCCAAATTTCTGTACGATCAACGCCATTTCAATGGTGCCTCAGCCCATAAAGGGCCCCAAAAAACAATCCAACATGAAGGGGCCGGCGACTAGACCGCCGGCCCCCTCATCTCAAAGTCCCTGCTCTGCGAACGGCACGGCCAGCGCCAGGGCCTGGTCCAGTGCAGCGACGTCGACGCCGCCACCCTGGGCCATGTCCGGACGGCCACCGCCCTTGCCACCCACTGCCGCAGCGGCTTGCTTCATCAGATCGCCAGCCTTGAGTTGGCTGGAGAGGTCTTTGGTCACGCCGGCCACCAGCACGACCTTGCCCTCATGCTCGCTGCCCAGCAGGATCACTGCGTGGCCGAGCTTGTTCTTCAGCTGATCGACCAGGGCCAGCAGGGCCTTGCCGTCCTGCCCATCCAGGCGGGCTGCAAGTACCTTGGCACCCTTGACCTCAACGGCCGCGTTGGAGAGATCATCCCCGGCGGCGCTGGCGGCCTTGGCCTGCAGCTGTTCAAGCTGCTTCTCCAGCTGGCGGTTGCGCTCGAGCACAGCCGACAGCTTGTCGATCAGGTTGTCGCGGTTACCCTTGACCAGCTGCGCGGCTTCCTTGACCTGCTCTTCGGCAGCGTTCAGGTAGGCCAGCGCCGCAGCCCCGGTAACTGCTTCGATACGGCGCACGCCAGAGGCCACGCCGCCTTCGCTGATGATCTTGAACAGGCTGATGTCACCGGTTCGCTTGGCGTGAATACCGCCGCACAGCTCCACCGAGAAATCGCCGCCCATGCTCAGTACACGCACGGTATCGCCGTACTTCTCGCCGAACAGCGCCATGGCACCTTTGGCCTTGGCGGTCTCGATGTCGGTCAGCTCGGTTTCAACCGGGGTGTTCTTGCGCACTTCGCGGTTGACGATGTCTTCCAGAAGCTTGATCTGCTCTGGCTTCAGTGCCTCGAAGTGGCTGAAGTCGAAACGCAGGCGCTGGCTGTCGACCAGCGAGCCCTTCTGCTGCACGTGCTCGCCCAGCACCTGGCGCAGCGCTTCGTGCAGCAGGTGGGTGGCGGAGTGGTTCAGCGAGGTGGCGTGCTGCACCTCGGCATCGACCTTGGCCTCGACCGGCGAACCGATCAGCAGCGCACCGCTGGCGACCACGCCATGGTGCAGGAAGGCACCACCGGTCTTGGTGGTGTCGCGCACGTCAAACCGTGCAGCGCCGGCCTGCAGGAAGCCCGAGTCGCCAACCTGGCCACCGGATTCGGCGTAGAACGGCGTGCGGTCAAGCACCACCACGCCCTGCTCGCCCTCACCCAGCTGGTCGACCGCCTGGCCGTCCTTGTACAGGGCGATGATCTTGCCCTGGCCTTCGGTGGCGTCATAGCCGAGGAACTCGGTGGCACTGTCGACCTTGACCACACTGTTGTAGTCCATGCCGAAGGCGCTGGCAGAACGGGCACGCTCACGCTGGGCGTCCATTTCGCGCTCGAAGCCGGCTTCGTCGATGGTCAGCTCACGCTCACGGGCGATGTCGGCGGTCAGGTCCATCGGGAAACCGTAGGTGTCATAGAGCTTGAACACCACGTCGCCCGGGACCACGTCGCCTTGCAGCTGGGCCAGGTCCTGCTCGAGGATGCGCAGGCCCTGCTCCAGGGTCTTGGCAAACTGCTCTTCTTCCGCCTTGAGCACGCGCTCGATGTGCGCCTGCTGGCTCTTCAGCTCAGGGAAGGCATCGCCCATCTCGGCAGCCAGTGCGGCGACGATCTGGTAGAAGAAGCTGCCCTTGGCGCCCAGCTTGTTACCGTGACGGCAAGCGCGACGGATGATGCGGCGCAGCACGTAGCCACGGCCTTCGTTGGATGGCAGCACGCCGTCGGCGATAAGGAAGCCGCACGAACGGATGTGGTCGGCGACCACTTTGAGCGAGGCCTGGCCCTCGTTGCTGCAACCGATGGCCTTGGCCGCGGCAGCCAGCAGGTTCTGGAACAGGTCGATCTCGTAGTTCGAGTGCACGTGCTGCAGCACGGCGCTGACGCGCTCCAGGCCCATGCCGGTGTCCACCGACGGCGCTGGCAGCGGGTGCAGCACGCCGTCGGCAGTGCGGTTGAACTGCATGAAGACGTTGTTCCAGATCTCGATGTAGCGGTCACCGTCTTCTTCCGGCGAGCCGGGCGGGCCGCCCCAGATGTCGGCGCCGTGGTCGTAGAAAATCTCGGTGCACGGGCCGCACGGGCCGGTGTCGCCCATGGTCCAGAAGTTGTCGGAGGCGTACGGGGCGCCCTTGTTGTCGCCGATGCGCACCATGCGCTCGGCCGGCACGCCAACTTCCTTGGTCCAGATGTCGTAGGCTTCGTCGTCAGTGGCGTAGACGGTGACCCAGAGCTTTTCCTTGGGCAGGTTCAGCCACTGTTCCGAGGTCAGGAAGGTCCAGGCGAAGGTGATGGCGTCGCGCTTGAAATAGTCGCCGAAGCTGAAGTTGCCCAGCATTTCGAAGAAGGTGTGGTGACGCGCGGTATAACCGACGTTTTCCAGGTCGTTGTGCTTGCCACCGGCGCGCACGCACTTCTGGCTGCTGACGGCCCGGGTGTAGGCACGCTTCTCCGCACCGAGGAAGCAGTCCTTGAACTGGTTCATGCCTGCGTTGGTGAACAGCAGGGTCGGGTCGTTGTTCGGAATCAGCGAACTGGAGGCGACTCGGGTATGTCCCTGCTCTTCGAAGAAGCGAAGGAAGGCTTCACGGATTTCTGCGCTTTTCATAGGTTCTTCCACGGAAACGGCGGCCCAGTCGGGCAAACACGTCGACGAAACGACGGCAAAGGGCCGCATTATATCGGTCCTGCAATCTCGGTGCAGTGTGTTTATGCGATAGAAAGTGTCGATTGGACGGCTTTGATGGCCATGCAAACGAAAATGGCATGAATGGATGCTAAATCCAGCCTTTCGCCACTGGCAAGCCAATTACCGCCCAAGGGAAGGGAAAATGGAACAGGCGGTGAATTAAAAGGTGTTCATCCGTAATGGGATCCGAAATAGCAGGGCTGAGATGGGCGCCTCACCCCAGCTGCTGGCCCGAATCCGGCACGATCAGGATGCCCGCCCGCAGGCCATTTCTTACCTTGGGGTTGGGAAAGATGATGCGCGCGCCCTCCTCTTCCACCACCCAGCGCGTTTCGGCCAGGTCTTCGGCCAGCAGGTAACCCTTGCTGAGCTCGGAGAAGTTCTCGATGTCTGCAGGCAGGTGCAGGTGAAAGCTGTCGCTGTGCTTGATGATCTCGCGGGAGACGCTGAACAGCTGCAGACCATCCAGAGAGCTTTCACCCTCTGGCTCGGTGCCTTCGATGATCTGGATCAGCCGCTCCTCCAGCCTGTCGAGGTTGACCTGCTCGTTCTGCCCGAACGGTCTCGCCTTGCCGAGCTCCAGGGTGAATGCTTCGGCATCCAGTTGCTCGTAGGTGAAGGCACTGAAGGTGATGGAGGACTTGCTCTGCAGCAGCACGGCCTCCATGCCTGCTGCGGCCAGGCGCGCCAGCTCGCGGCGGGAATGGGTGCGGCCCTCTTTATAAGGATAAAGGGCAAACTGCTCGATCTTCGAACCGCGAATGGCGGTATGCAGGTCGTAATGCAGGCGGCTGCGCAGCGGCTTGCTGAAGAACACCCGGGCGAATTGTTCCAGCTCGGCGGCACGCAGGGCCTCGAAGCCGCTGGACAGCTCGTGGCGGCCATTGAACAGGCGGTTGATGTCCTGCTCGATGAAGCGCTCGCCCTTGCGGATCGCTGCGGGGTTGCCAAACAGGAACAGCACCCGCGCTTTCGGTTTGATCTTGCCGTTGGCGACGCCGTGGAGCAGCCGCTCGAGCAGCTCTATCGGCGCCGTCTCGTTACCGTGAATACCGGCGGAGAGCAGCAGGTCCAGCCCGCAATCCTCGGCTTCGGGGGGACGCACTTCGAGCGCGCCCTCCCCCAGCCAGCGCAAACGCGCGCCCTTGGGTGTCACTTGGGTCTTCTCGGCCGGTTCGTGATCGGTGAGGGTCAGCTCAAGCAATTTGCCAAGGGCGAGCATAGGGGCTTCCTTAGTGGTGGTGGCCGCAGTCGGGACCATGGACGTGATCGTCGCCTTCGGCGACTTCAGCCGGTTCCATTTCCAGCTGCAGGCTGACCAGGTTGGTGGCCATCGGACGCAGCAGCAGGTTGGCGTATTCGCTATCGTCCTCATCGACATCCACACCGATCAGCAGCTGGCCACGGCCATCCTGCTGAATCCACACTTCCTTGCCTTGCCAGACCACGGCAAAGCGGGTGCAGGAGGTTTCCAGCTGGGTGCCGTCTTCATCTTCAAGGATCAGGCGCAGGGCGTCGGTCATAACAAAGTCTCTCTTCAAGGTTGGCGTTGGAACGGATACACCGAGCCCAACTTCAGGATCTGGGTCAATTCGTCCAGGGCCGTACGGCACTCCAGCAGTAGCTGTGGGTCGGCCAGGTCCGCCTCTACAAGGCGATCACGGTAATGCTTGTCGACCCATTGCAGCAGGGTGTCGTACAGCGGGGCGGTCATGATAACGCCTTGGTTGACCGCCGCCAGTTCGGTTTCTTTCAATGCCACGCGCAAACGCAGGCAAGCCGGGCCACCGCCGTTCTGCATGCTTTGCTTGAGGTCGAACACCTTGACCTCCTTCACCGGGCCGCCTTGGTGCGTCAGCTGGCCCAGGTAGGCCCACACGCGCTCGTTGCTGCGGCATTCTTCCGGCACCACCAGCAGCATGGAGCCGTCATCACGGCTGAGCAGCTGGCTGTTGAACAGGTAGGAACGCACCGCGTCCTCTACCCCCACCGCCGCCCGCGGCACGCAGATGGCCTGGAAGTTGCCACCCTTGCTGGCCAGTTTAGCTCGCAGTTGGCCAAGTACCGCGTCGGTGTCGAGGAACGCGTCCTCGTGGTAGAACAGCACCTCGCCGTTACCCACAGCAATCACATCGTTGTGAAATACGCCCTGGTCGATCACTGCCGGGTTCTGTTGAGCGTAGACCACCCCGTCATCGCTCAGCCCATGCAGCCGGGCCACTGCCTGCGAAGCTTCGAGGGTTTGCCGCGCCGGATACTTCTGCGGCGCCGGATAACGGCTGTCGAAGGCACTGCGACCGTAGACGAAAAACTCGACGCCAGCCTCACCATAGCCACGGCAGAACCGCGTATGGTTGGCCGCCCCCTCGTCACCGAACTGTGCCACGGCAGGCAGCGCCGGGTGGTGGGCAAAGTGTTTCTCGTTGTTGAACATGGCCCCCAGCACGCGGCTGGTGGTCGGGTGCTCGATGCTGCGGTGGTACTTGCAGTTGAGGTTGGCGGCGGTGAAGTGCACACGGCCATCGGCGGTGTCGGCACTGGGGCTGACCGTGGCGGCGTTGGCCACCCACATGCTCGACGCCGAACAGCTGGCCACCAGCAGCGGCATGGCATCGATGGCGGCGCGCTGGATCACCTCGGAATCGCTGCCGCTGAAGCCCAGGCGGCGCAGCGCGGCCACGTCGGGGCGCTCCTGCGGCGCCAGCACACCCTGCTTGAAGCCCATGTCGGCCAGGGCTTTCATTTTTGCCAGGCCCTGGCGCGCCGCTTCACGCGGGCTTGAACCCTGCTGGCTGTTGCTTTGCGAAGCCACGTTGCCGTAGGACAGGCCGCCATAGTTGTGGGTAGGCCCCACCAGGCCATCAAAATTCACTTCATAGGATTTCATCGGCTAGGCTCCGTGACCTGTTGTTATAGGGTGATGCCCGGCGTGAGGGTGGCCGGCAAGGCAAGGCTGGCGGTCTCCAGCGAAGCCACGGGGTAAGCGCAGTAGTCGGCCGCGTAATAGGCACTGGCACGGTGGTTGCCGCTGGCACCCACGCCACCGAAAGGCGCGCTGCTGGCGGCACCGGTCAGTTGCTTGTTCCAGTTGACGATACCGGCGCGGCTACGCAGCCAGAAGTACTGATAGCGCGCACGGGAGTCGGACAGCAACCCGGCGGCCAGGCCGTACTGGGTGTTGTTGGCTTCATCGATGGCAGCGTCGAAATCGACATAGCGCACAACTTGCAGCAGCGGGCCGAAGAACTCTTCGTCCGGGCGCCCAGCCACGGCGGTGACATCGACAATGCCGGGGGTCAGCAGCGCAGCATTCGCCTGCGGCTGGGTCATTTCCAGGAGTTTTACGGCGCCCTTGGCGACCAGTTCGGCCTGGGCTGCGATCAGCGCCCGCGCCGCCTGCAGCGAAATCACCGAGCCCATGAACGGTGCTGGCTGCTGATCGAAGGCGCCGACCGTGATGGTTCTGCACACCTCGACCAGGCGGGTGATCAGCGCATCACCCCAGGCGCCTTGCGGAACCAGCAGGCGGCGGGCACAGGTGCAGCGCTGGCCAGCGGAAATGAATGCCGACTGGATGATGGTGTATACCGCAGCATCGAGGTCCTTGACCTCATCCACCACCAGTGGGTTGTTGCCGCCCATTTCCAGGGCCAGGATCTTGTCCGGGCGCCCTGCGAACTGCTGGTGCAGCAGGTTGCCGGTACGGCTGGAGCCGGTGAAGAACAGCCCATCGATACCTGCGTTGGCGGCCAGCGCAACGCCGGTCTCGCGCGCGCCCTGCACCAGATTGAGCACACCCGCCGGCAAGCCCGCAGCGATCCAGCAGTTGACGGTCAGTTCGGCGACCTTGGGAGTCAGCTCGCTGGGCTTGAACACCACGCAATTGCCCGCCAGCAGCGCCGGCACGATATGACCATTGGGCAGGTGGCCGGGAAAATTGTAGGGGCCGAATACCGCCACCACACCGTGCGGCTTGTGCCGCAGCACCGCCGTGGCATCGGCCAGCGGGCCGCTTTTTTCCCCCGTCCGCTCGCGATAGCTTTGCACCGAAATCGCCACCTTGTTGATCATGCTGGTGACTTCGGTCGCCGATTCCCACAGCGGCTTGCCGGTTTCTTCGCCAATGCACTGGGCCAGCGCTTCGGCATGGGTTTTCAACTGCTCGGCGAATTTTTCCAGTACATCGATGCGCGCTTCCAGGCTCAGTTGCGCCCAGGCCGGGAAGGTCTGGCGTGCAGCTTTGATGGCAGCGTCAACCTGACTGGCGTCAGCGCCCTGCCCTTGCCAGACCACAGCTTGCGTCACCGGGTTCAGCGACTGCAGGGGTTCGCCCTGGCCGGACTGCCAATTGCCTGCGATGTAATGCGTGGTCATTTACTGGGCCTCCCGGCTTGCAGACAGCGGCACGGCGCGCACATTGTCGCCTGCGCCCATGCGCAGGCGCTTGGCGGTCGCCGGGTCGACCACCAGGGTACCGGCAGCCAGCCGCGCAGGTGCGGCAGTGATGCGGCAGTCGTCGCGTTTGCGGTTGTGGATGATGAATGGAGTGGCGTCATCGCCCGGCGTGCCTACCGCCAGCACCAGGGTCTGGCTTTCGCGCACCGCGCGGATCCTGGCGGTCTCGCATTCGATGGCCGGGCCGGCATCGAAGATGTCGACGTAGCCCTGGTAGTTGAAACCTTCCTGCTTGAGCATGGCCAGCGCCGGTTCGGTGTCGGTGTGCACCCGGCCGATCACGCTACGCGCCGCCTCGGACAGGAAGCAGGTGTACAACGGGAACTTGGGCATCAGTTCGGCGATGAACGACTTGTTGCCCACGCCGGTGAGGTAGTCGGCCTGGCTGAACTCCATCTTGAAGAAGTGCCGACCCAGGCTTTCCCAGAATGGCGAGCGGCCTTGCTCGTCGGACATGCCACGCATTTCGGCAATGATCTTCTTGCCGAACAGCTCGGGGAACTCGGCAATGAACAGCATGCGAGCACGCGACAGCAGGCGACCGTTGAGGCCGGAGCGATGGTCGCTGCGCAGGAACAGCGAGCACAGCTCGGAGTTGCCGGTCAGGTCGTTGGCCAGGAACAGGGTAGGGATTTCGCGGTAGATCTTCAGCTCCTGCGAGGCGCTGACGGTCAGGCCGACCCGGTAGTTGTACCAGGGCTCGCGCAAACCGACGGCACCGGCGATGGCACTGATGCCCACCACCAGGCCTTCGTCGTTTTCCAGCACGAACAGGTAGTCGGTGTCGCCACGCTCGGCTTCGCCGCGAAAGCTTTTTTCCGCCCAGCCAACGCGATGCCCCAGGCGTTCTTCGTTGGCCGGCAGCGTGGTCAGCCCGGTGGTACCGGTGCTGCGTGCCAATTCGATCAACGCAGGCAAATCGCTGCTGCGTACAGGACGAACGATCATGCTATCTCCTTGAGCGTCGGCGTCTGCCGGCGCGAAACTCTGCTAACGCATCAATCCCGAAACGTCTGTTGCCAGACCTCAGACCGCGACCAGGCGCACGCTCGCGCCCTCGCCCACACCCAGTGCATCGGCGGCTGCCAGGCTGAGGCTGACCGGCTTGCCCGGCACCCAGTCGAGCTCCAGCAGCACCGCGCGGTAGTCCTGCAACTGGCCATTGCAGACCAGGTACGGGCGGCTGCCCTTGGCCGGAGCTTCCTCGATTTTCACGGGTACCACGCGGCTTTGCGCGATCGAGCGAATGCCCGAAGTACGCGCATGCAGGGTTGGGCCGCCGTCGAAGATGTCGATGTAGTGCTCGGTTTCGAAGCCTTCACGCATGAGGATGTCGAAGGTGATCTGCGCGCGCGGGTGCACCTGACCCATGGCTTCCTGCGCTTCATCGGGCAGCAGCGGCACATAGATCGGGTAGTGAGGCATCAGCTCGGCCAGGAACGTACGGCTTTTCAAGCCGCACAGGCGCTCGGCATGGGCGTAGTTGAGGTCGAAGAAATTGCGGCCGATGGAATCCCAGAACGGCGATTCACCCTGCTCGTCGCTGTAGCCGACGATCTCCGTGACCACCGAGTCGGCAAAACGCTCCGGGTGCGCGGCCATGAACAGCAGGCGGCCGCGCGAGTTGAGCTCGGCCCAGCCACTGCTCACCAGTTCCGGCAACACGTAGAAGCTGGTCAGCAGACTGTTGCCGGTCAGGTCATGACACAGCGACAGCACGTGAATCTTGTTGTGGATCTTCAGCTCGCGCGAGGCGTGCACGAAGGTCTCGTTACGAAAGCTGTAGAACGGCTCGGAGTAGCCGGCAGAAGCGACGATGGCGGAGCAGCCCGCCAGCTTGCCGGTTTCACTATCTTCGAGCACGAAGAAATAGCTTTCTTCGCCGTTGAAGCTGACCTCGGCGGCGAAGGAAGTTTCGGAAGCGGCGATCTTGTCGCCCAGGCGAGCGGTGTCGTCCGGCAGCGAGGTGACACCAATGGGGCTGTCTGCAGCCATGCGCTGCACTTCGTTCAGATCAGCCATTTGCGCGGGGCGCATCACCAGCATGGTGTCACTCCTTTGGAATACGGGCCGTTCACGGCGGCACGGAAAAACGGCAGGCACACAGGCACCTGCACTGAAATCGGCTATCGCCGGCCCGGTCACGACAGGGGCCGGCGAAGGGAACGCAGGTGAATCAGCCCTGGGTCAGGGTGGCCACGGCGCGCTCGAAGCGGTCAAGGCCGGCATCGATGTCGGCATCTTCAACCACCAGGCTTGGCGCGAAGCGAACCACGTCCGGGCCGGCCTGCAGCACCATCACACCTTCCTTTTCGGCAGCGTTGAGCACGTCCTTGGCCTTGCCTTGCCAGGCCTCGGTCAGCACGCAGCCCAGCAGCAGGCCCACCCCACGCACCTGGCTGAACAGCTTGTACTTCTGGCCGATCTGCTCCAGGCGGGTTTTGAAGCGCTCATGCTTGGCTTTGATGCCGGCCAGGGTTTGCGGCGTGTTGATCACATCCAGCACCGCGCAGGCCACGGCGCAGCCCAGCGGGTTGCCGCCGTAGGTGGTGCCGTGGGTACCGACGGCCAGGTGCTTGGCCAGTTCGTTGGTGGTCAGCATGGCGCCGATAGGGAAGCCCCCGCCCAGGCTCTTGGCGCTGGTCAGGATGTCCGGCGTCACGCCGTAGTGCTGGTAGGCGTACAGCGAGCCGGTACGACCCACACCGGTCTGCACTTCGTCAAAGACCAGCAGGGCGTTGTGCTGGTCACACAGCTTGCGCGCGCCTTCCAGGTAGGCCAGGTCAGCCGGCACCACGCCACTCTCGCCCTGGATCGGTTCGATCACAACGGCGCAGGTCTTGTCGGAAATCTGTGCCTTCAACGCTTCCAGGTCGTTGTATGGCACGTGGCTGATTCCGGTGATCTTCGGGCCGAAGCCGTCGGAGTACTTCGGCTGGCCACCGACACTGACAGTGAACAGGGTACGACCGTGGAAGCTGTTTACGGTGGCAATGATTTCGTGCTTTTCAGGGCCGAAGCGGTCATGGGCGACGCGACGGGCCAGCTTGAAGGCGGCCTCGTTGGCTTCGGCGCCGGAGTTGCAGAAGAACGCACGGTCGGCAAAGGTGGCGTCCACCAGCTTGTGGGCCAGGCGCAGGGCCGGCTCGTTGGTGAACACGTTGGATACATGCCAGAGGGTGTTGGCCTGCTCGGTCAGGGCCTTGACCAGTGCCGGGTGGCAGTGGCCCAGGGCGTTGACCGCGATGCCGCCGGCAAAGTCGATCAGCTCGCGACCCGACTGGTCCCAGACTCGGGAACCCTCGCCTCGCACAGGAATGAAGGCCGCCGGAGAATAGTTGGGGACCATGACCTGGTCGAAATCGGCACGTTGCACCGGGGCTTGCTCAACGGACATCTGAGTCTCCTGAAGAGGAACGCTGGCCTGGAAGTGGCGAGCGATGGGGGGATTGTAAGGACTGATCCGCGCCTGTCCTTGCGGCCAAGCGACAACTTGTTACAGCGCAAAACCCAGTTTTGAGAAGGTTTTCGGCAATGCGACAAACACTGTCGCAAACGCGCAGTGTACGGGAGAGAGGGGGCTGGGTGAACGGGTGTTCACAGACAATTCGGGGAAGCGGCGGGTGCAAGTCGTTGGTGTTGTGTTGTGGCGGAAATCGAGCGCCGCGCGGGCGGCGCTCGATATCCGCCCCACCATCACCCTCAAGGCATACCCCCCAGGCACTCATCCCAAACCCAACCGAAATCTCAGCCCTTTTCGGCAGGCGCCGAACTCAATTCGAACGGGCTGCTGCTACGCCGCTGGTTCCGATCTTCTCGCGGCGTCGCGCCAAAGAAATTGCGGTACGCACTGGAAAAATGCGGCCCGGAAGAGAACCCGCAGGACAACCCGATCTGGATGATCGACTTGCTGGTCTGCATCAGCATCTGCCGCGCCTTGTTCAACCGCAGCTCCAGGTAGTACTGGCTCGGCACACGATTCAGGTACTGCTTGAAGATGCGCTCCAGCTGCCGGCGCGACACGCATACGTGCTGGGCAATTTCATCGGTAGTCAGCGGCTCTTCGATGTTGGCTTCCATCAAAAGAACCGCCTGGGTCAGCTTCGGATGGCTCGAGCCCAGGCGGTTCTGCAACGGAATGCGCTGGCGCTCGCCACCCTCGCGAATGCGTTCGACTACCAGCTCCTCCGACACCGCCCCCGCCAGCTCCGCGCCGTGATCACGGGCCAGCACTGCCAGCATCAGGTCGGTAACGGCCATGCCGCCACAGGCGGTCAGGCGATCACGGTCCCAGTCGAACAGGTGGCTGGTGGCGATGACCTTGGGGAAGCGTTCGGCAAAATCATCCTGCCAGCGCCAGTGCACCGCAGCCCGATAGCCGTCGAGCAGGCCCAGCATCGCCAGCGGATAAACACCAGCGGACAACCCGCCAATCATGCAGCCGCTACGGGCCAGCTGCTTGAGCGCCGCCGACAAGGCAGCCCCCATCGCCACAGGCGGTTCATCGGCGAGCAGAAACAGCTTGTGGAAGCCCTCAAGCCGGCCAGTCCACGGCTCGCCAGGCAGGCGCCAGGCACTTTCCTGCGCAGGCTCCGCCTGCAGGAACGCCAACTCGTAGACCACGTCCGGATGCACCCGCTGCGCCACCAGCAACACTTCCTCTGCCAGCGCCAGGGTCAAGGGCCTGGTGCTGGGCCAGATGAGAAAACCGATTCGCTGGGTGGTCATAGGGTGCGGTCCGAAACCTGGGGTCGTTCGAGTCTGTGCGCCGGGTCAGGCTGCGCTCGCCGCGCAGCATGCCCTATTCTGGTGCAAAAATGCAGCTTTTACTTCAGGCTGCCGGAGAGGAACTGCTTCAAGCGCTCCGACCGCGGGTTGGCCAATACTTCACGCGGGCAGCCGGTCTCTTCGACCAGGCCCTTGTGCAGGAACACCAACTGGTTGGACACCTCGCGGGCAAAGCCCATTTCGTGGGTTACCACCACCATGGTCCGGCCTTCCTGGGCCAGCGCCTGCATCACCTTCAGCACGTCGCCTACCAGCTCCGGGTCCAGCGCCGAGGTCGGCTCGTCGAACAGCATAACCTCAGGCTCCATGGCCAGGGCCCGGGCAATTGCCACACGTTGTTGCTCGCCGCCAGACATGTGCCCGGGGAAAGCGTCCTTGCGGTGGGCGACACCGACCTTGGCCAGGTAGTGCTCGGCTTTTTCCAGCGCCTCTTTCCTGTTCATGCCCAACACGTGCACCGGCGCTTCGATGATGTTTTCCAGCGCGGTCATGTGCGACCACAGGTTGAAGTGCTGGAACACCATCGACAGGCGCGAGCGCATGCGCTGCAGTTGGCGCGGGTCGGCTGCCTTGAGCGCGCCGTCCTTGCCCGCGACCAGTTTCAGCTCTTCGTTGTTGAGCAGGATCTTGCCGGCGTGCGGCTGCTCCAGCAGGTTGATGCAGCGCAGAAAGGTCGACTTGCCCGAACCGCTGGAGCCGATAATGCTGATGACGTCGCCGGCCTTGGCCGCCAGGGACACGCCCTTGAGCACTTCATGGCTGCCATAGCGCTTGTGCAGGTCTTGGACTTCGAGTTTGTACATGCTGTCGATTCTCACAAAGCGGTCAGTGCTTGCGCGGCGCCAGGTAGCCGAGCCAGCGGCGTTCGGCCATCTTGAACAGGCGCACCAGGATGAAGGTCAGGCACAGGTAGAACACGCCCGCCGTGATGTAGGCCTCGAAAGGCAGGTAGTACTGGGCATTGACCGTACGCGCGGCACCGGTGATGTCGATCAGGGTAACGATCGACGCCAGGCTGGTGGTCTGCAGCATCATGATCACTTCGTTGCTGTACTGCGGCAGCGCACGGCGCATGGCCGAAGGCAGCAGGATGCGCCGGTACATCTTCATGCGCGACATACCCATGGCCTTGGCTGCCTCGATCTCGCCATGGGGCGTGGCCTTGAGGCTGCCGGCGATGATTTCGGCGGTGTAGGCGCTGGTGTTGATGCCGAACGCCAGACAGGCACAGAAGGTGGCACTGGACAGCAAAGGCCAGAAGATACTTTCACGCACCGCTTCGAACTGGGCCAGGCCATAGTAGATCAGAAACAGCTGCACCAGCATCGGCGTGCCGCGGATCACGTAGGTGTAGAGCCAGGCGGTGAGGTTGACCACCGGCTGTTTCGACACGCGCATCAGGCCCAGCGGCACAGCCGCCAAAAGACCGAAGAACAGCGAAATCGCCAGCAGCTTGAGGGTGGTCAGCAGGCCGCCGAAATACATCGGCAATGCCTCCCAGACAACGTTGTAGTCGAAGATCATAGTTCAGCTACCTTGACGCCCACCGAATAGCGGCGCTCGAGATACTTCAGGGCCAGCAGCGAAACGCTTGTCAGCACCAGGTACAACGCCGCCACCGCCAGGAAAAAGGTGAAAGGCTCGCGGGTGGCATCGGCCGCCTGCTTGGCCTTGAACATCATGTCCTGCAGCCCGACCACCGAGATCAGCGCAGTGGCCTTGGTCAGCACCAGCCAGTTGTTGGTGAAGCCAGGGATCGCCAGGCGAATCATTTGCGGCACCTGGATGCGGAAGAACACCTGGCGGTTGCTCATGCCATACGCCACGCCCGCTTCGGCCTGGCCCTTGGGGATGCCGAGGAAGGCACCGCGGAAGGTTTCCGACAGGTAAGCGCCAAAAATGAAGCCCAGGGTGCCGATACCCGCAACCAGCGGATTCAGGTCGATGTAGTCTTCGTACCCGAGCAGCGGTGCCACCCGGTTGATGATGTCTTGCCCGCCGTAGAAGATCAGCAGGATCAGGACCAGGTCCGGAATGCCACGGATCACCGTGGAATACAGATCACCCAGCCAGGCCAGCCAGCGCACCGGCGACAAACGCAGCGCCACGCCGATCAGGCCGAGGACAATGGCCAGGGCCATCGACGACAAGGCAAGCTGCAGCGTCAGCCACGCCCCGTCGAGGATGACTGCCCCATAGCCTTTCAACATGTTTGGTATTCCTCAGGGCTTGGGAATGAAAAATGGTGCAAACCTCAGAACCTCTGCTGTTTGCACCATTGCACAGGTCAACCCGATGTCTTAGTTCGAGTCTGGACCGTAGATGTCGAAGTTGAAGTACTTCTTCTCGATTTCTTTGTATTTGCCGTTGGCACGGATGGCGTCGATGGCCGCGTTGATGCGGTCGACGTTGGCCTTGTCGCCCTTGCGCACGGCGATGCCGATGCCGTCACCGAAGTACTTGGCGTCGGTGAATGCCGGGCCCACGAAGGCGAAGCCCTTGCCGGCGTCAGTCTTGAGGAAGCCGTCTTCCAGCAGGGTGGCGTCAGCCACGGTGCCGTCGAGGCGGCCGGCTGCCACGTCCAGGTAAATTTCGTTCTGGGTACCGTAAGGCACTACGGTGGCACCTTTGGCACCCAGTACTTCCTTGGCGAAGCGATCGTGGATGGAGCCGCGCTGCACGCCGATCTTCTTGCCTTTCAGCTCATCCAGGCTTTCGCTGACGGTGGTGCCGTCCTTCATGACCAGGCGCGCCGGGGTCAGGTAGTAGCGCTTGGTGAAGTCGACCGACTTCTTGCGGTCGTCGGTAATCGACATCGACGACAGGATGGCGTCGATCTTGCGCACTTTAAGCGCAGGAATCAGGCCGTCGAATTCCTGCTCGACCCAGGTGCATTTGGCCTTCATCTCTTCGCACAGGGCGTTGCCGATGTCGTAGTCGAAACCGGCAATGCTGCCATCGGGCTGCTTGAAGGCGAAGGGTGGGTAGGCGGCTTCGATGCCGATCTTCAGCGGTTTCTCATCGGCCTGCGACACCAGGGAAAACACGGACAGCGCCAGGGCGCCAAGCAGTGCGAGCTTCTTCATCAGGTAACTCCATCGGTACGGGGCAATACAAGGCAGGTAACCGCTGCCCGATATGCGAATGGGTACAACGCAAGCCGCGCAGGGTCGGTCGAAGACCACGAGCGAGTGACTGGCATTTTAACGACAGCCCACTAGTCGATATTTCTTCAAAGCGACAACTACTTACAGAAGCGCTTGAAACCGCAGCGGGCGATGTTGACAGCCATTGCAAAATATGCAAAAGCGCAAGAAATAGAACCTTTAGACCTAGCAATTCCTGGGCCTATTATTGGCAAAGCCTTGTGGTACGGCAAGTGGAGCGTGCTGTGTAGCACAAAAAGGCGGCGGATTTGCACCGAAACCAGGCGGATTTGTTTCCTGCCGCCCCGATCTTGCGCAGGACCGGTGACATATCGGTTACCGATGAATGTCGGGTAACAGTAAAGCAAAAACCCCGCCGGTTGCCCGGTCGGGGTTTCATTCACCAAGGCTGCTGCGCAGCCTTTGCGCCTATCAGGCCGAGGCCAGGTTCATCGCCTTGTGGGTATCGATCAGGTGCTGCACCACCCCCGGGTCGGCCAAGGTCGAGATGTCGCCCAGGGCATCATACTCACCGGTGGCAATCTTGCGCAGGATACGGCGCATGATCTTGCCCGAACGGGTTTTCGGCAGCCCCGGCGCCCACTGGATCACATCCGGCGAGGCGATCGGACCGATCTCCTTGCGCACCCAGTTTTTCAACTCCAGGCGCAGCTGCTCGCTGGCCTCGATGCCGGCATTGAGCGTGACATAGACATAGATGCCCTGCCCCTTGATGTCGTGCGGCACGCCCACCACGGCGGCTTCAGCCACTTTCGAGTGCGCCACCATGGCGCTTTCGATCTCGGCAGTGCCCATGCGGTGGCCGGATACGTTGAGCACGTCATCCACACGACCGGTGATCCAGTAGTAACCGTCCTCGTCGCGCCGCGCACCGTCGCCGGTGAAGTACATGCCACGGAAGGTCTTGAAGTAGGTGTCGACGAAACGGTCGTGGTCGCCATACAGCGAACGCGACTGGCCCGGCCAGGAATCAAGGATCACCAGGTTACCTTCGGCGGCGCCGTCAATCAGGTTGCCCAGGTTGTCTACCAGCGCCGGCACCACACCGAAGAATGGGCGGGTCGCCGAGCCTGGCTTCAGGCCGGTTGCGCCCGGCAGCGGGCTGATCAGGATGCCGCCGGTCTCGGTCTGCCACCAGGTGTCGACGATCGGGCAACGCTCCTTGCCCACAGTCTTGTAGTACCAGTTCCAGGCTTCCGGGTTGATCGGCTCGCCCACCGAACCCAGCAGGCGCAGGCTGGAGCCGTCAGCTCCTTCGACTGCAGCCTGCCCTTCCGCCATCATCGCGCGGATGGCTGTTGGCGCGGTGTACAGAATATTGACCTTGTGCTTGTCGACGATCTTCGACACCCGGGTAATGTCTGGGTAGTTCGGCACGCCTTCGAACAGCAAGGTGGTGGCACCGTTGGCCAGCGGCCCGTAGACGATGTAGCTGTGGCCAGTGACCCAGCCGACGTCGGCGGTGCACCAGTACACCTCCCCGGGGCGGTAGTCGAACACCCGCTCATGGGTCAGCGCGGCATACACCAGATAGCCGCCAGTGGTGTGCAACACGCCCTTGGGCTTGCCGGTGGAGCCGGAGGTATAAAGGATGAACAGCGCTTCCTCCGCGCCCATCTCTTTCGGCGCGCAGTGGCTGGAGGCGACTTTCATCAGGTCTTCGTACCAGATGTCGCGGTGCTGGTGCCAGGCAATCTCGCCACCGGTGCGCTTGCACACGATGATCTTCTGCACGCTGTTGGTTTCGGGGTTGGTCAGCGCCAGGTCGACGTTGGCCTTGAGCGGAGTACGGCGACCGCCGCGCAAACCCTCGTCGGCCGTGATCACCACCTTCGACTTGCAGTCGATGATACGACCCGCCAGCGCCTCGGGCGAGAAGCCACCGAACACCACCGAGTGGATCGCACCGATGCGGGCACAGGCCAGCATGGCGACCACGGCCTCGGGGATCATCGGCATATAGATGGTGACAACGTCACCGCGGTGAACGTCCTGGCCACGCAGGGCGTTGGCGAACTTGCAGACCTGCTCGTGCAGTTCGCGGTAGGTGATGTTGCGGTGCTCGGAAGGGTCGTCGCCCTCCCAGATGATCGCAAGCTGGTCGCCACGCTCTTCAAGGTGGCGATCCAGGCAGTTGGAGGAAACGTTCAGAGTGCCGTCGGCGAACCATTTGATATCGACGTGGTGGTCGTCGAATGAGGTCTGCTTGACCTTGGTGAACGGCTTGATCCAGTCGATTCGCTGGGCCTGCTCGCGCCAGAAGCCGTCCGGGTTGATCACCGATTGCTGGTACATGGCCTTGTAGGTGGCCTCGTCGGTCAGGGTAGTGGCCGCAACCTCGGGACGAACGGGATACAGTGGAGCCGCACTCATCTGTGTTACCTCGGTGTAATAGTTGTTTTTGTATGGGACCGTTTGTAACTGTACCAGAGCGACAAAAGCCATTCGACGTTGGTAGTAATTTGGCACGCGCGTTCCGGCAGGGCGCTCTGGCGCGGGCATTACAGCCCGGCAAAGAAAAAACGAGGGGATTTACCACAGGATTGTTACAGATTCTGTCAAAACACTTTATCAAAAGACCCACTGTTTCAGCGGCCGCCCTGGTCATAAAATTCACCTCGCCAGCAACGGCAAGGCGATTAACAACTGGTAACAGCCCCCACGAAGGCAAGCGTTAATCCCCCTCTCATCCTGATAGTTAAAACTAGTTGTACTCGCGGCGCCATCAGCGCCGCGTGCCCCCTCACGACCTTAGACAGGTAAATGGAAAATGAAAGCTTTACTGGTATTGGTACTTGGTAGTCTTTGCGGCGCGGCGATGGCCGGCGAAGCCAAAGATGCCGAGCAGATTCCGGTTGAACAGTACAGTTACTCTCAGCACCTGGACATTGCCCGCGTCATTTCCATGAGCGAAGTGCCCAATGTGTGCGAAGTTGTGCCAGCGCGCATGACCTACGAGGACTCCAAGGGCCAAAAGCACATTCTCGAATACCGCGTGATGGGGAACGGCTGCTCCAACGGCTGAAAACCTGTGAATTGGGGGCCCTGCGGGCCCCACTCGCGGGTAAACCCGCTCCCGCAGGTACAGCGCCAGCTTCACGATCGGCGTGGTATCTGTGGGAGCGGGTTTACCCGCGAAGCAGCCCCCGCCGAATTAACAGGCTATCAACTAACTACTTCTTAATTTTCCGACTTGCCCAAGGAGTAATCCCTCAACTTGTTGGCAATCGTAGTATGTGAAACACCCAATCTTTTTCCTAGCGCCCGGCTACTGGAAAACTCCCCCATCAAACTTTCCAGCACCGCTTTTTCAAACCGGCCGACAATTTGCGAAAGATCACCTTCCAGCGAAAACTCCCCCAAAGGCTGGCGCACCCCATAATCCGGCAAGCGAATATGTTCGCCCTTGACCACACCGCCGTCGCATAACGAAACCGCCTGGAACAAAACGTTTTCCAGCTGCCGTACATTGCCCGGCCAGTGGTACTGCGCCAGCTTGTCCATGGCCGCCGGTGCCAGACGCGGCATGGCGCAGCCGATCTGCCGGCTGGCCTGGTCGAGGAAATGCTGCACCAGCCCTTCCAGGCCATCCATGCACTCACGCAAGGGCGGGATATGCAGCGACAGTACGTTGAGCCGGTGGTACAGGTCCTGACGAAACTCGCCACGGGCACACAACTCCGACAGATCCACCTGGGTCGCGCAGATCACCCGCACATCCAGGTACACCTCTTCATCGCTGCCTACACGGCGGAAGCAACCATCCTGCAAAAAACGCAGCAGTTTCACCTGCAGGCGCGGGCTCATCTCCCCTACCCCATCCAGGAACAGCGTGCCACCTGCGGTCAGCTCCAGCAGCCCCAGCTTGCCCTCGGCCCGCGCCCCTTCGAATGCCCCAGGGCCATAGCCGAACAATTCGGTCTCGGCCATCGACTCGGGCAACCCGGCGCAGTTCAGCGCCATCAGTGGCGACTGGCCACGCGGGCTGGCCAGGTGGCAGGCACGCGCCAGCAGCTCCTTGCCAGTACCGGTTTCACCCTCGATGAGCAATGGCGCATCGAGTGGTGCCATGCGCCGCGCTTCCCGCACCACAGCGGCCATTACCCGCGAGCTCTGGAATATGCTGTCGAAGCCACGCAACTCCTGCTTGCGCACGTTGTAGATACGCTCGCCAATGCGGTCGGCGCGGTGCAGGGTGAGCACCGCACCGGCCAGAGCCTCGCTGTCATCGTGTTCGGATTGCAGCGGCGCGATATCGGCCAGGAACACATCGCCTTTGACCTTGATGCGCAGCCCGTTGATGCGCGACTGGTTGGCCCGCACCAGTTCCGGCAGGTCGAAGTCCTCCACATAGCGCGCCAGGGGCATGCCTGGCACTTCGTCCACCCGCACGCCCAAAAGCTGCGCCGCAGTGCGGTTGGCGGCGACGATGCTGCCGCCCATGTCCACCGACAGTACCGGAAAGTCCAGCGCCCCCAGCAATGCATTCAGCTCCATGTGTCGGCGTTCGCTGGGCATCAGCCCCACCCGTTTGACGCCGAACACGCCGGTGATCGCTTCAAACTTCGGCCGCAAGGCCTGGAACTGCAGGTTGATCAGGTTCGGGCAGTGCAGGTAGATGGCATTGCCATGGTCACCGCCCACCTCCCCGCGCAGCACGTTGATACCGTACTCGACGAGCAAGTTGAGAATGTCGCGCAGGATGCCGATTCGGTTCTGGCAATGCACCTTGATACGCATGAGGGCTCTCGAAGCGCCAATGTTTTTCAACACCACGCAGAAATTTCGTAAAGATAAGCTGACAAAAACAACCCAAACATCAGCCGCATGCCCCGAATTTTCCGACACCTGCGTCTTTTTGTAAAATTATCGTTACGAATACCCGGGTAACCACTCTGGCCCGAAGCCGCCAACCCCGGTGCAAAACCGCCGGTAACGGGATATTCCTAAGGCATGTCCTGCACATAACAAGAAAAGCCCTCACCAGGAGAGCCTCATGAAACAGACGCAATACGTGGCACGCGAGCCCGATGCGCAAGGCTTTATCGATTATCCGCAGCAAGAGCATGCGGTATGGAACACCCTGATCACCCGCCAGCTGAAAGTGATCGAAGGCCGCGCGTGCCAGGAATACCTGGACGGCATCGACCAGCTCAAGCTGCCGCATGACCGTATTCCGCAGCTCGGCGAGGTCAACAAGGTATTGGGTGCCACCACCGGCTGGCAGGTTGCCCGGGTACCGGCACTGATCCCGTTCCAGACTTTCTTCGAACTGCTGGCCAGCAAGCGCTTCCCTGTGGCCACCTTCATCCGCACCCCGCAAGAGCTGGACTACCTGCAAGAGCCGGACATCTTCCACGAGATCTTCGGCCACTGCCCGCTGCTGACCAACCCGTGGTTCGCCGAATTCACCCACACCTACGGCAAGCTCGGCCTGGCGGCGACCAAGGAACAACGCGTGTACCTGGCACGCCTGTACTGGATGACCATCGAGTTTGGCCTGATGGAAACGTCGCAGGGTTGCAAGATCTACGGTGGCGGCATCCTCTCCTCGCCCAAGGAGACCGTCTACAGTTTGTCTGGCGAGCCTGAGCACCAGGCCTTCGACCCGATCGAAGCCATGCGCACGCCGTACCGCATCGACATCCTGCAGCCGCTGTACTTTGTACTGCCGAACATGAAGCGCCTGTTCGACCTGGCCCATGAAGACATCATGGGCATGGTCCACAAAGCCACGCAACTGGGCCTGCACGCCCCGAAATTTCCTCCCAAGGTCGCTGCCTGAACGTCCTTGCCGATAACAACTCGAAGCGGAAACCACACCATGAATGCCTTGAACCAAGCCCATTGCGAAGCCTGCCGCGCAGACGCGCCGAAAGTGACCGACGACGAACTGGCCGAGCTGATTCGCGAGATCCCGGACTGGAACATCGAAGTGCGTGACGGCCACATGGAGCTGGAGCGCGTGTTCCTGTTCAAGAACTTCAAGCACGCCCTGGCGTTCACCAATGCCGTAGGCGAAATCGCCGAGGCCGAAGGCCACCACCCAGGGCTGCTGACCGAGTGGGGGAAAGTCACCGTGACCTGGTGGAGCCACTCCATCAAAGGCCTGCACCGCAATGATTTCATCATGTGCGCACGCACTGACAAGGTCGCCGAAACGGCCGAAGGCCGGAAGTAACCACCTGAAAAATGGGGCCCCAGCGGCCCCATTTTTCATGGGGCAAATGTGCGCTGTTCGCCCGCAAAACCGACAAACGACCGGGAAAAAATACAAACTGTCATCCAGACTTGTGTATCCTGCCCCAGCTTTGCAAAGCCTCACACGCGCCTGGCGCAGACTTTTCAATCACTCTTGCGAGGAACGACGAGATGCATGAGATCCCGAATCTTCCCTTCCCAAGCCTGAACCCAGAAGAGCCAACCGTTACCGTCCACGCCGAACCGGCAGCTGCCGTCGAGCAGGATGGTGACGATCAATCCAGCGCCGACCAGGAATAACTGCGCATCCCCGACTGTGTGAAAACGGCTGACCTGCGGGCAACCTCCGTCATCACGTTTTCACACCGTCCAGAACTCACGTAGGCCGTCATGCCCGATTCACCCCGCCCCGTTGCAGTCACGCTGCAAGTCGTCTCCATCGTCCTCTTCACCTTCATCGGCTACCTGAACATCGGCATCCCGTTGGCCGTGTTGCCCGGCTATGTGCACAACGATCTGGGCTTCAGCGCCGTGCTCGCCGGCCTGGTTATCAGCGTGCAATACCTGGCTACCCTGCTCAGCCGCCCTACCGCCAGCCGCATCATCGACAACCACGGCAGCAAGAAGGCGGTCATGTATGGCCTGTTCGGCTGCGGCCTGAGCGGGGTATTCATGCTCGCTTGCGCCTTCCTCACTCAGCTGCCCTGGGTCAGCCTGGCCTGCCTGCTGGTTGGCCGATTGGTGCTCGGCAGCGCGGAAAGCCTGGTGGGCTCTGGTTCAATTGGCTGGGGCATCGGGCGGGTCGGTGCCGAAAACACTGCCAAAGTGATCTCCTGGAATGGCATCGCGAGTTACGGCGCGCTGGCCATCGGTGCGCCGCTGGGCGTGCTGATGGTCAACGGCCTGGGGCTGTGGAGCATGGGTGTGAGCATCATCCTGCTATGTGCGCTCGGCCTGCTGCTGGCGTGGCCGAAACGCGCCGCGCCGATCGTCACAGGCAAGCGCCTGCCGTTCATGCAGGTGCTGGGCAAGGTGTTCCCCCATGGTTCGGGGCTGGCCCTGGGCTCGATCGGCTTTGGCACCATCGCCACCTTCATCACCCTGTATTACGCCAGCCGTGGCTGGGCCAATGCAGCGCTGACCCTGAGCCTGTTTGGTGCCAGCTTCATCAGTGCGCGGCTGCTGTTCGGCAACCTGATCAACCGGATTGGCGGGTTTCGCGTGGCCATCGCGTGCCTGTCGGTGGAAACACTGGGGCTGCTGATGCTGTGGCTGGCGCCCAGCGCCGAACTGGCATTGGCGGGTGCAGCGCTGAGCGGGTTTGGCTTCTCGCTGGTATTCCCGGCGCTGGGCGTTGAGGCAGTGAACCAGGTATCGGCGGCCAACCGCGGGGCGGCGGTGGGGGCGTATTCGCTGTTCATCGATTTGTCGCTGGGGGTGACCGGGCCGCTGGTGGGCGCGGTGGCGGCGGGGTTCGGGTTTGCTTCGATGTTTCTGTTTGCGGCGGCTGCGGCTGCTTGTGGGTTGGTGCTGAGCCTGTATTTGTATCGCCAGGCGCGCCGGCGTAGGGACCGTACAGCAGAAGGCTGACAGTTGTATTGCCGGGGCGGGCCTCTTCGGGGAGTGTCAGGTTTTTTGTGTGCGGGCCGGTAACGGCCTGCCGCCCGGCAGGCCTTGATTTCACCAGGTTGGCCTGATGAACCGATCTCCGTACAGAATCGCAAATTGATTCATCGCACTTTTCCAGTCATGCGCCGCTGACCCCCAGTTCGCTGTGATGTTGCGCAGCCCCAGCCAGATCAGTTTGGTCGCCGCGTCGTCGTTCGGGAAGTGACCGCGGGTTTTGATGATCTTGCGTAGCTGAGCGTTGATACTCTCGATGGCGTTGGTGGTGTAGATCACCTTCCGGATGGCCGGTGGGAAAGCAAAGAACGGAATCACTCGATCCCACGCCCGTCGCCAGGCAGTCACCACTGTTGGATATTGCGTGCCCCAAGGCCCGCTTTCAAACTCATCCAGTGCCTGTTCAGCCGCCTGGGCGTTGATGGCCTGATAGATCGGTTTGAGAGCCTTGGCCAAGGCTCGACGCTTGTCCCAGGCCGCATAAGCGAGGCTGTTGCGGATCAGGTGGACGATGCAGGTCTGCAGTGTCGTCTCCGGAAATACTGCACTGAGCGCTTCCGGCATGCCTTTGAGGCCGTCGGTTACGGCAATCAGCACATCCTCGACGCCGCGCGTCCTGAGGTCATTGAACACCTTCATCCAGAACTTCGCACCTTCGGTGTTCTCAATCCAGATGCCAAGAATATCGCGCGTTCCATCTGGCAAAACGCCCAGTGCCAAGTAGATCGCTTTATTGCGAACCAAGCCTTCTTCGCGAATTTTGACCCGCAGAGCATCAAAGAAAATGACCGGATACATCGGTTCCAGAGGCCGCTGTTGCCACGCGCCAATCTCCTCCATGACCTCGTCGGTCACGGAACTGATGAAGTCGGGCGAGACCTCTGTTCCATACTGCTCGGAGAGAAAGGCACGGATTTCTCTGACCGTCATACCGCGGGCATACATGGCGATGATCTTGTCGTCAAAACCGGTGTAACGGCGCTCATGTTTGGGGATCAAAATGGGCGAAAAGCTGCCATCCCGGTCACGAGGGATATCCAGCCTTAGCGGGCCATCACCAGTGAGTACCGTTTTGCCGCTCTTCCCATTTCGCTGGTTTGTTTCATCCTCCGGGCGCTGCGCGCCCGGTGGATAGCCCAGGTGATGACCCAGTTCGGCATTCAAGGCTCGCTCTATCAGCGCCTTCTTGAATGCCGCAGAGGCCTCTTCGATGGCTTCTGCGGTCATCAGCGGAACAGCGGAAAACTGTTCCAGCAGCTCTTGCGGAACCTTTGGTAACTCTCGGAGCGGTTTTTTTTTGGTTGGCATACATGCACCTCTTACTCATGTTATGCCCGAACACAAAATTTCTGACACCCTCCCTCTTCGCGGGTGAACCCGCTCCCACAGGTACAACACTGCCCTCAGGCCCTGTGACATCCCTGTGGGAGCGGGTTCACCCGCGAATGGGGCTGCCAAGCAGCCCCTAGGCGCCCTGTTGGTCAGCGCTGGGCGTACTGCAACACCACTTCCAGTGGGTGACGCATCTTGCGCTCGGTCATGCGTTTGACCTGGCTGCGGCACGAGTAACCGGTCGCCAACGGCTCTCCCTCCTTGTCCAGCTTGGTCGCCCACGACTGCTCGAAGATGGTCCGCGAGGTTTCCTGGTTGCGCGCCTCGTGCCCATAGGTGCCGGACATGCCGCAGCAGCCAGTGGCCTCGGTTACCAGGTTCAGCCCCAGGCGGGCGAACACCTGCTCCCACTGTCGGGTACTGGCCGGCACATTGGTCTTCTCGGTGCAGTGCGCCATCAGGCGGAAATTGCCCGGGGCGGCCGGTGCCTGCTCGGGCAGCACATCCATCAGCCATTCCTGCGGCAGCAGCACCTTCGGGCAACCCTCCAGGCCTGGCACCTTCTGGTACTCCTGGCGATACACCAGGGTCATCGCCGGGTCCAGGCCCACCAGCGGCACACCACAGTCGGCCAGGGCCTTGAGCTGGGTGCCGTTGCGGACCGCCGCCTTGGCGAACGCCCCAAGGAAGCCCTGCACATGCAGCGGCTTGCCGTTGGCGCTGTACGGCGCCAGGAACACCCGGTGGCCCAGGCGATGGGCCAGGTCGATGAAGGCCGACAGCAACGGTGTTTCGAAGTAGCGGGTAAAGGCATCCTGCACCAGCACGATGCTGCGCTCGCGCTGGGCCGGAGTCAGTTCACGCAGGGCCGGCACGCTGGCCACGCCGACATGGCAGCGGGTCAGGGTGGCCTGGAAGTTGAAGCGGCTGATCAGCGGGCTGTCGACCATGCCGACCTTGTCCGCCAGCAGCTTGCTCACGAATCCGGAGCCCATCACCGCGTTGTACAGCCCCGGTGCATGCGCCAGGTACGGGACGGTGAACTCCAGCGAACCGATCAGGTAGTCACGCAGCGGGCGCTGGTAGCGACCGTGGTACAGCTCGAGGAAGCGCGAGCGGAAGTCCGGCACATTGACCTTGATCGGGCACTGGCCGGCGCACGACTTGCACGCCAGGCAACCGGCCATGGCGTCGTACACTTCATGGGAGAAGTCTTCCTGGCCCTGGCTGCGCGCACGGTTGTTGCGCAGGCGTGCGGGCAGGCCCCTGAGCCACGACACCTTGTTGCGCGCCGCAGCCAGCACGTCGATGTTCGCTGCGCCTTGCAGGCGCAGCCACTCGCGCATCAGCGAGGCACGGCCCTTGGGCGAATGCTGGCGTTCACGGGTGGCCTTCCACGACGGGCACATGGCGTCGTTGGGGTCGTAGTTGTAGCAGGCGCCGTTGCCGTTGCAGTGCACGGCGCTGGCAAAGTCCTGCCAGACACGCTCGTCGATGGTGCGATCAAGGTCGCCGCGCAGGGGCACGCCATCGACCTTGGTCAGGCCTTCGGCGCTGTCTGGCGGCGTGCAGATCTTGCCGGGGTTGAGCTGGTTGAAGGGGTCGAAGGCGCCCTTCAGGCGCTGCAGCGCCGGGTACAGTTCGCCGAAGTATTCCGGCACGTACTCCGAACGCAGACCCTTGCCGTGTTCGCCCCACAGCAGGCCGCCGTAGCTTTTGGTCAGTGCCGCCACGGCGTCGGAAATCGGCTTGACCAGTGCTGCCTGGGCCGGATCTTTCATGTCCAGTGCGGGGCGCACATGCAGTACGCCAGCATCGACGTGGCCGAACATGCCATAGGCCAGGCCGTAGCCATCGAGCAAGGCACGGAAGTCGGCAATGTAGTCGGCCAATTGCTCTGGCGGCACGGCGGTGTCTTCCACGAAAGGCTGCGGCCGCACCTCGCCTTCGACGTTGCCCAGCAACCCGACCGAGCGCTTGCGCATGACGTAGACGCGGGTAACCGCTTCAGATCCCTCGGCCAGGGTATGGCCCAGGCGCTCGACACTGGTGTCGGCTTGCAGGTGCTCGACAAATGCCTGCACCCGGGCGTTGACCTCGGCCGGCTCGTCGCCGCAGAACTCCACCAGGTTGATACCCAGGGTCGGGCGCTCAGGGTCGGCCGGGAAGTATTCGGCAACGCTGTGCCAGACGATATCCTTCATCGCCAGCATCAGCACCTTGGAGTCGACGGTCTCGATCGACAGCGGCTTGTGCGCCATCAGCGCATTGGCGTCACGCAGGGCATCCATGAAGCTGGTGTAGCGCACGTTGACCAGCACCGCGTACTTGGGAATCGGCAGCACGTTGAGCTTGGCCTCGACCACGTAGCCCAGCGACCCCTCGGCGCCGCACAGCACGCTGTTGAGGTTGAAGCGGCCCTGCTCGTCGCGCAGGTGCGCCAGGTCGTAGCCGGTCAGGCAGCGGTTGAGCCTGGGGAAGGTGGTTTCGATCAATTCGGCCTGGGTTTCCTGGATATCGCGGGCCATGCGGTACACCTCGCCGACCCGACCGGGCGTGGCGCAGGCCTGCTCCAGCGCAGCATCGTCGATCGGCAGGCTGTGCAGGTGCTCGCCACCCAGCAGCACGCTGTGCAGTTCCAGTACGTGGTCGCGGGTCTTGCCGTAGGTGCAGCTGCCCTGGCCGCTGGCGTCGGTGTTGATCATGCCGCCGACAGTGGCGCGGTTGGAGGTGGACAGCTCAGGGGCGAAGAACAGACCGTGGGGCTTGAGCGCAGCGTTGAGCTGGTCCTTGACCGTACCGGCCTGCACCCGCACCCAACGCTCCTCGACGTTGATTTCGAGGATCTTGTTCATGTGCCGCGACAGGTCGACGACGATGCCGTCTGTCAGCGACTGGCCGTTGGTGCCGGTGCCGCCGCCACGCGGGGTCAGCTTGACGTCCTGGAAGCGCCCTTCCCCCATCAGTGCAGCAACCCGCGCCACATCGTCGGCGTCCAGCGGAAACACCGCCGCCTGTGGCAGACGCTGGTAGATCGAGTTGTCGGTGGCCAGCACCGTGCGGGTGCCGTAGTCGGCACTGATCTGGCCGCGGAAGCCGCTGTTGCGCAGGGCTTCGAGGAATTCGGGGTAGTTGGCGCCGGGTGCAACGGTGGAAAGCTGGGCGATCATCGAAGGATGGCCTCTTGATATAGGCTAATTCACGGGATTCCTGTCGTCCCGGCATGGGTGTTTGCATGCAGGGATGACGTATAGACCAATGTTCCTGTAGTTTGGCGTCAGGGGCAAACGGATAATCCTGCCGCTATCAATGACTTTTATGAATGAATTACCGCCACCTGACACCGTCCATGTCGCTGCTGCTGGCTTTCGAGGCCGCCGCCCGGCATGAAAGCTACACCCGCGCCGCCGCCGAACTGTCGCTGACCCAGAGCGCGGTCAGCCGCCAGGTGCAGGCACTGGAGCAGCAACTGGGCCTGACCCTGTTCCGCCGTGAAGGGCGCCAGGTGCAGCTGACCGATGTTGGCCGCCTGTACCAGCGCGAACTCAGCGAGGCACTGGGGCGCATCCGCAGCGCCACGCTGCAGGCGCTGGCCTATCAGTCGGGGGTCGGCACCTTGCGCCTGGCCACCCTGCCCACCTTTGGTTCGAAGTGGTTGTTGCCCAGGCTTCATGAGTTCTACAGCGCTCACCCAGGGATGCTGGTGCACATTCATTCAAGGATCGAAGCTATCAACTTCGACACCAGCGAGATCGATGCGGCCATCGGCGTAGCCAGCCATGACCTGCCAGGGCTGATCTGCCATCGCCTTCACGCCGAGGAACTGGTGGTCATACTGCCGCCGGAAGCCGGCACAGATACTCAAGGCTGGGGCCCGGCACGAATCAGCCAGGAAGTGCTGCTCAACGTAGCGAACAACCCGCATGCCTGGGGCGAGTGGTTCTCGCACCACAGCCTGCCGCATCGGGGCATGCGCCTGGGGCCCAGTTTCGAGCTGACCTCGCACCTGATCCAGGCGGTACGGGCCGGGATCGGGATCGGCCTGGTGCCGAGAATCCTGGTTGACGAGGAATTGAGCAAAGGCGAGTTGTTTAGCCCAGGCAGCGCCATTGCCAGCCAGCGTAGCTATTACCTTGTCTACCCTTCGCGAAATGAAGCGCTGCCGTCGCTGAAAGCTTTTCGTGGCTGGCTGCTGGGGCAGATATAGGGAGTAAGCATTCCTGGAATTGTGCCTGCCCCCCTATCATTCATTCGGGGATGTTAACGTTCCACATATATGCCGCGCGCTGCATGGCCGCCTCGGTCAACGCCATACGCTGATCACGCAACCAGTCCGCCTCCCATTGGTTAAATGCCTCCATGCCCTCTGCATCATCTGCCTCATGTAACCGATTCTTTTCGATGATTCGTTGTGCTGGTAACTTGAAGCGTGCCGGCGACGTCCGCTCAAGGTATTTTCGCCAGTACGCTTGCTCACAAAACCATGGGGCCATTTCGGCAACCACTTGATGTTCCCGGATGTCCCTCAATACCCTAGGACGGTCTACAGCCCTTCGGTCAAACTCACGGGTAAAACGCATAACAGGACGGCGAATGGGAAGTTGCAGGTCATCGTACAGCTCGATTCGATACATCAACTGCACATCGACCGACTTCGCAGCCATTCCCAATTCAAAAGCATGCATCGAAGAAAACTCATCCAGCTTTTGCATCCGCCAAAATTGACCACCGACCCTCAACAACTCTGCCTCCGAGTGAGCTTCAGGATTTCGGATAAGCCCCCACGTCTGGATCTTCATCTCAAGATCGATAAAATGAGAGAGCGCATCATCACCACAGGTATTGACCTCCGACTCCCTGAAGAAATCAGCCCTGAAGCTGTATTGCTCCCGGGTGTCGGCCATCAGTTTTTCCCTGCCTGCATTCAACCCAGCTTCCTGTGCCAGCTCGTTCTCAACGATCGTGGCAAGTTCATCCTCTGTGATCACAAGCGAATCTCCGGCATCCTTGATCGCCTCCATCATCTCCTGCACCCGATAAGCAAGCTCATTCGCACCGTTATCAGAGGCGAACTCTGCAGAGGTACTCAAGCGTTTGAGGAGGTCGAAAAAATTATGCGAGCCGGGCAGTTCTTCAATACTCTGCCACAACGATGCCAGCTCATCCCTGAACTCCGGATCCACAGCGTCCTCCCACTGATAACGCTGAGGCACAGGATTCAGAATACTCTCCGGGTCATACCACCGCCTATCTGCTTCACCGCGCATTCCTACCCGGAATCTTCCCCTGCGCACGATGGGTGACGCCCAAAAATCCGGATCGAATGAAGTGATCGTAGTGTCCGTCAGTTCAAACCTTGACAATTTCTGGTGCCTCAACACTCCCCCCGGCATGCTCGGGAGCCGGGTAGAACAAAGCAACAATGACCTCAACTCCGGCATCCCGCTGATTGAAAAGCCAACGTTCAGCGGGTTATTCGACAAGTTCAGGTACAACAGCGCCGTGCAACTCTCCAGCACCTCCACCTGCCGGGCGTCCAGTTTTATTCTGTTCCCTGACAAGTCCAACGACGTCAACTGGCTACGAAGAAAGGGGGGCAAGGAAATTTTGCGAATTTGACCATTGGTCAGGTCAAGCGCCTGCAAGTTCGGGAACGCACGCAGAAAGTTTTCAGAAATTTCCGTCAATTCGGAGTCTCTCAGCGCGAACTGGGTCACGTGTGGGAAGACGATGGACTCCGGTAGCTCAGGAAGTTGCTGAAACCCCATCCCGATATCCCATAGCGCGCTTGGCACCTTGAGATCCAGAAATTTTCCGAGTATCGAAAGACGCCACCGCGCAATCAGTGTTTTGCGAAAACCATAACGCGCCAACCATTCAAGCTTGAACGCACCGAGCCGCTGCCAACGCGTCAAGCTGGTTTTCAATATTTTAAGCTGGCTCTCAAATTCACGTATTGCCGTCTCGGCATTTTCAGGCCCTGCGGCACTGAGCCACGCCTCGATCTGCTCGTCACTGGCGCCGGCGCACAACGTTCGTAGCCGGGTTGGCAGCGCGGCGGGCGGGCGGCTGCCGAACAGCCGGCCACCGCCTGAAAGTGGATAACCTATCCTGCCATCATCCAGACGTCTGGGCAGCAAGAAGGGCGCCGAAGGTTGATCACCTCCGAACAGGCTCTCAATGTCCTGCCGGCTTGTCATCCACTGCCTTGCCACTGCTTGCCGAAGGTTGACGGCAAAGGGCTCTGCGATCCCCATGGCAGCACGCTCTGCTGTGCTGAATGCATCGGCCAGGGTTTCAAACAATTCTCCGGGTGTACTTTCATCGTTGCCCTGCGCATCTCGCAACCAGAATGCACCGTCCTGGTAAAGCAAGCTTGAGGCAGTGGACTGGCTACTTGGCGCGGGCAATGCCAAGCGGCCTTGCGCATCTATCAAGTGCCAGCTTTTGTCAGCAGGCACGCCAGGCAGCCCCTGCACAAGCTTGAGGATAGCCCTGGCAAAATCGAACGTCTGCGGCACGTCGATCCACAAGCCTTCCCCCACTCGCGTCACCCTTATGCGCAAAACCCGCTCCCGCGCAGCCAGCGCCATGGCCAGCGGCACACGCCCCGATTCGGCCATCTGGGTGCGCTGGGCCTCACTCGCTTCGGCCAGCACCTGCTGCGCAGCCAGCTGGTGCAGGCTGGCAAAAGCCCGCCGCAAAGGGCGAGTGGTTTCATCCATCACGTCCAAAGGCTCATAGAGCATCTGGAACAGCTGCCGTCGATGATCGGCAACGACTTGCGCCAAGCCTTCATCCGCCAACCCGGCGGCACCGGGAAGCTCATGCGCTTTGAGCAACAAAGGCCGGTCCGCGATCTGCTCACCGGAACGCAAGCATCGCTGCAGATCAGCCACGCGCTCGGCCATCAAAAACCGGTTTACCGTATCAATCAGCTCAACCTCGGGCGCCTGGCCAAAAACGTGCAAAGCCCTCAGGTGCAGGTCGCTGAGGCCATGCACGGCAATCACATGATCAACCAAGCTGCGTGGAAGCCGAGCGCACGGGCCGCCCAGTCGGCTGAACATCCGTTGAGTATCACTCCATTGCTCTGGCCGTTCGCTCCAGAGCCGCCATGCCCCGGCGCCATTGTGCTCCAGCTGAGGCGAATGATTCGCGTGCGGACGAAGGTACCATTCCCCGTCAACGCGCTCACTCACCTGGTAGTAAGCCCCATCCATCTCAATCCAGCTTTGCGCGTCCTGATGGTAGATCCCCTGCGCATCAACCACCGCAGTCACCGGTGGTGGCTGACTTACATAAGGCGCAAGATCCTGGTTCCACAGCTTTTCACTGCCGTCCTCCAATACAGCAGGCACCATGTCATCGACCATTACCGCTCGCTGCCACGCGTGTCGCACGGCAACACCTCCAACACCCACCGCTGCCACCATCGCCAGGGTCTTGCCCACGTTGAGCAGATGGTCCAGCGCTGCGGCGTCGTCGCCCTCGCGCCAACCCGCCGCGGCTTGAAAGGTTTCGTCCAGCAGGTCCCAGGCCATCACGGCCAGCAAGATAACTCCCAGCTGTGGAACAAACAGGCTGGCAAGCGTCAATCCCGCCCATCCCTCAGCGGCGATTCGCCGGTCATGCTCCGCCTGCGCTGCACTGTCGATCTGGGCTACAGGCACCGCAATCATGGCTGCGTCATGCTTGATCTGCCTGATCCGCCTGGCCGCTAGCCCCTGGAATAGCGAATCCAGGTCACGGGTCATGTGTTGATCCAGGTCTCGGGTAGCAAAATCAGCAACATCGCCCAGTCGCTTCTGCACTTCGGAAAAAAAATGCTGGCTGTCACGTCTGCGCACAAAGCGACTGAAGAACTTGCGATACTGCTCATCGCGCAAGCGACGCCCCAGCACCCTGCGTGCAAATCCTTCAAGATCGTCATTCACGCTCCACGGGCCCTGCGGATCCGCAGGTATGTAAACCAGTACGGCTTGGCTGGTATTACGTAAAACGCCCTCATCGATCACATCGAACACTACAATCTGCTGAAGCTCGCAACCGAGTGCCTGCAGTTTCTTGGCAACGACCGGAGCACCTGCCAGTCGACCGGGGCGACCTTGGCGGTAGAGACCGATCACCCACTCCAGTTGCAGTTCGCTGAGAATGCCGTCCGAGCGCGCTTTGAAGGCGTCGACCAGCATCATCGAGCGGATCTGCCTTTGCAGCGACTCAGCGAAGCTGTGCTCGCCTTCACCTCGACTTCGAGGCGCCTCCAACACCGATTGCAAATGGCTCTGGTATTTCCCGCCTATATCAAGGCTGCGGCACGCCTGAATGAATGCCCTGGCCGAAGGCTGCGCAATTTTCTGCCCTGCCAGATCGACCAGGCTATCCGCATTCATGCTGATGTGGTCCTTGCCGAAGTTCTGCAATGCCGCCCATAACAATGGAGTGTCGTACCAGTCGCGCTCTTGTATCGGTAGTCGACTCGTCGTCCAATGCACCGAAGGCGATGAATAGGTGTACCACTGGCGCAGGAAAAGCTTGTCCGGCGGCGCATTCAGCCCTACCTGAGCGGCAACGTGTTTGCGCGCAAACTCATTGATGCCCTGCACCCTGGAAAAGGTTGCGCAGAGCTGGCGTCGCGCGGCTAGCCCGGCGTGCAATGCCTCGCTCAGCAATGCAAAGTGCGTCGGGTTCAGCTTTTTCAACCAGCCAGGAAGCCGACTGGCAATAAAACTGTCCTGAAAGCTGCGCAGTTGTTCAGTCACATCGGACTGCGTGGAGTGATCGTCGTAAGCCATGTCTGCCTGGAACCCCGTTCATGAGTAGCTCCAGCATCGGCAGCGGCAACCTGCACCAGGCGGTATCCGGTTGCCACCTGTCATTACCCCCCGTGCGCACGACGATCGATGGCACCTTTGGACAAGGCAAAAAAAACCCGAAGCCAGTCACCTGGCTTCGGGTTGGGTGGTCAGCTACAGCGGCTTACTTGGCCACGCTAGCGGCAGCCGCACGCACCTGCGCCTTGCGTCGCGGTTTGACCATGTAGATCACGAACATCGCAAACAGCCACACCGGGATTGCATACACGGAAACCTGGATACCCGGGATCATCAGCATGATGCCAAGGATCAGCACCACGAAGGCCAGCACGACATAATTGCCGTACGGGTACCACAGCGCCTTGAACAGCGGCTTCTGGCCGGTGCGGTCCAGATGCTGGCGGAACTTCAGGTGCGAGTAGCTGATCATCGCCCAGTTGATCACCAAGGTGGCCACCACCAGCGACATCAGCAGTTCCAGGGCGTTTTGCGGCATCAGGTAGTTGAGCAGCACGGCAACCAAGGTAACCGCAGCCGACACCAGGATCGAACGCACCGGCACGCCGCGCTTGTCGACCTTGGCCAGCGACGCCGGGGCATCACCCTGCTCAGCCATGCCCAGCAGCATGCGGGCGTTGCAATAGGTACCGCTGTTGTACACCGACAGCGCCGCAGTCAGTACCACGAAGTTGAGCAGGTTGGCGGCAACGTCACTGCCCAGCAGCGAGAACACCTGCACGAACGGGCTGCTGCCATAGCTGCCACCCGAAGCGTCGATACTGGCGACCAGGGTGTCCCACGGCGTCAGCGACAGCAGCACCACCAAAGCGCCGACATAGAAGATCAGGATGCGGTAGATGACCTGATTGATGGCCTTGGGGATCACGGTTCTCGGCTTGTCGGCCTCGGCAGCGGTGAAACCGAGCATTTCCAGGCCACCAAAGGAGAACATGATGAACGCTAGGGCCATGACCAGCCCGCTGACGCCATGCGGGAAGAAGCCACCGTGCGACCACAGGTTGGTGATCGAGGCGTCAGGGCCACCGCTGCCACTGGTGAGCAGGTAGGCACCCAGGCCGATCATGCTGACAATGGCCACGACCTTGATGATGGCAAACCAGAATTCGGCCTCACCGAAGAACTTCACGTTCATCAGGTTGATGGCGTTGATCAGCAGGAAGAACGCCGCCGCCGTGACCCAGGTGGGGATCTCCGGCCACCAGTAGTGAACATACTTGCCGACCGCCGAAAGCTCCGACATGCCCACCAGGATGTACAGCACCCAGCAGTTCCAGCCCGACAGGAAGCCGGCGAAACCACCCCAGTAGGTGTGGGCGAAGTGGCTGAACGAGCCGGCCACCGGCTCTTCGACGATCATTTCGCCAAGCTGGCGCATGATCATGAAGGCGATGAAGCCGCAGATGGCGTAGCCAAGGATCATTGACGGGCCGGCGGATTTCATCACGCCTGCCGAACCGAGGAACAGGCCGGTACCAATTGCACCGCCGAGGGCGATCAATTGGATGTGACGGTTCTTCAGGCCCCGCTTCAGCTCGCCTGAATGCATGTTTTGTCCACTCATGAACGAAGTCACCTGCATTGTTTTTATCTGTGACGGAATCGGACCCACCGCGCTCGTGGCGCAGCGGAATGGGCAAGGTGGTTACCTTGGGTTTCTTGACCTCGGTTGCCGCCGAAGCGGATCAGCCGGGCGTGATCAAGAGTGCGCGGTACGCAAAGGAGTCACAGGTAAAACGCGGCGCACTGTATACCCCTGCAAACGCGCAGGCGTCAACGCGTTGCATCGTTTCCTTGGGAAAAAACGCAGCGATCCTGTGGTATGGGCCTTGAAAGGCGGAGTGATCGGCGTACATGGCGCCTCCATTTGTTGTTTTGTCAGCCAGGCTCTGTGGACGGGCTCTTGCACGGGGCAATGGCGGCTATAACACCGTGGTACGGGGGTTTGGGCAAGGGTGGGCAAGGGCCGCGCGGCGGGTTTGGGGCAGGCGTAGCGGCAAGGTTTGTTTACAGGATTGGGCATCTTCTGAAATGCGAAGTGAAATGGCTCAGGTTTGTATAAATTTCTTTACAGCGTGGTTCGGGAACTTGCCAGTCGTCCGAAAAAATTCTTTTGCTTCAGTATGTTAGGGCTGCTTTGCAGCTCCGGGTTCTCAACAGGCATAAAAAAACCAGCCCGAAGGCTGGTTTTCTCTATCGCAAAGGCTGATCAGCCACGCGGCTTGCCGCGACCACGGCCGGCCGGCTTGGCGCCGTCAGGCTTGGCCGGACGCTTGCGCATATCGCTCGGGCGTTCTGCCACGGCGCTGCCACGGCTGCCCTTGCGCGGGGCTTCTTCACGCGGCTGACGCGCTGGGCGCTCGCCAGCAGCGGCACCTTCCTGGGCAGGGCGCAGGCTGCGCACGCGCTCGCCACGGCCCAGCGGACGGGACGATTTGCGCTGCAGGCGCTCCATCTTGTCCTTGGCCTTGAGGTTCAGGGTCGGCAGCGCTACCGGCTGCAGGCCAACCTCGGCGGCAAGGATGTCGATTTCGCCCTGGCTCATTTCGCGCCAGCGGCCCATCGGCAGGTCGGAGTTGAGGAATACCGGGCCGAAACGCACGCGCTTCAGGCGGCTGACCACCATGCCCTGGGATTCCCACAGGCGACGTACTTCACGGTTACGGCCTTCCATCACCACGCAGTGGTACCAGTGGTTGAAGCCTTCGCCACCCGGTGCCTTCTGGATGTCGGTGAACTTGGCCGGACCGTCTTCCAGCATTACGCCGGCTTTCAGGCGCTCGATCATTTCGTCGTCGACCTCACCACGCACACGTACCGCGTACTCACGGTCCATCTCGTAGGACGGGTGCATCAGGCGGTTGGCCAGTTCACCGTCGGTGGTGAACAGCAGCAGGCCGGTGGTGTTGATGTCGAGGCGACCGATGTTGATCCAGCGGCCTTCTTTTGGCCGTGGCAGGCGGTCGAACACGGTCGGGCGACCTTCCGGGTCGTCACGGGTACAGATTTCGCCATCGGGCTTGTTGTACATGATCACCCGGCGGGTGGCCTCGGCGGCCTCCTCGCGCTTGATCAGCTTGCCGTCCACGGCAATGGCGTCGTGCAGGTCGACGCGCTGGCCGAGGGTAGCAGCAACGCCATTGACCTTGATGCGGCCCTGGCTGATCCAGGCCTCGACGTCACGGCGTGAACCGACGCCAATGCGCGCCAGCACTTTCTGCAGCTTTTCGCCGGATGGAGGGGTGATCTCGGTATCTTGCAGGTTTTGCTCACTCATCTGGGCACCTCCCGGTGTAGGAATGAAAACAGGTTTCTGGCGACGAATGCGCCAAAAGGCCGCGCATCATACGCGGTTCGGCGGGTGAACGCACTGGAGCGTAGAGGGTTTTGTGGGCATTGGCAGGGGTTTCTGCCAGATGGTGATGTGGAGGCACTGCCGGCCCTATCGCCGGCAAGCCAGCTCCCACATGGAGATCACAGGTCCTGAGAGTGGTGCGATCCCTGTGGGAGCTGGCTTGCCGGCGATAGGGCCGGTGCAGGCAACTGCAGAGTCAGGGCTGTACCTTGCCCTGTTCTTCCACCGACACCACAGGCTCCTCTTCCCGCAAATCATCAAAGTCGGTCTTCAGCCCTTCCTCCATGGCATCCAGCTCCACCAGCAAGCTGCGGAAACTGGTCTCATCCTTCGGCTCTGCAGGCTCTTCGTCTTCACCAAGGCTGGCATCGGCCAACGCCTGCAGGTGTGCCGGCACCGGCGCATCATCCGGGTCCAGCAACGGCTCAGGTTCCATTTCCCGCAGGTCGGCCAAAGCCGGCAGGTCTTCCAGGCTCTTCAGGTTGAAATGGTCGAGAAACGCCTTGGTAGTGGCGAACATTGCCGGCCGGCCGGGCACTTCACGGTAGCCAACCACGCGAATCCACTCGCGCTCCATCATGGTCCTGATAATATTGCTGTTTACCGCCACGCCGCGCACGTCCTCGATCTCGCCACGGGTGATGGGCTGACGGTAGGCGATCAACGCCAGGGTTTCGAGCAGCGCACGCGAATAGCGCTGTGGGCGCTCCTCCCACAGGCGACCGACCCAGGGGGCATAATCCTCGCGAATCTGCAGGCGGTAGCCGCTGGCTACCTCCTTGAGCTCGAAGGCGCGGCCACTGCACGACTTGCCCAGCACCTCCAGGGCCTGCTTGAACACCCTGGGCTCTGGCCGTTCGGCCTCTTCAAGCAGTTCGTACAGACGCTCCAGTGATTGCGGCTTGCCCGAAGCCAGCAGAAAGGCTTCGATCAGCGACGCCAGGTCGCGGGGTTCATTCAGGTTCATCAGGTTCTTCAACAAGCGCCGGGCGAAGCCGCACGTGAATGGCGGCGAAAGGTTCATTCTGCAGCAGTTCAATCAGCGATTCCTTGACCAGCTCGAGAATCGCCATGAAGGTCACCACCACGCCCAGCTTGCCTTCCTCCGCGGAAAACAGCTCGACGAACGGGACAAAGGCGCCACCCTTGAGCCGTTCCAGCACCTGGCTCATGCGCTCGCGGGTAGACAAGGTCTCGCGGCTGATCTGGTGGCTCTCGAACAGGTCATTGCGGCGCATCACCTCGGCCATGGACATCAGCAGCTCTTCCAGGCTGACCTGGGGCAACAACTTGCGAACCTTGGCCTGCGGCGCTTCCAGCCGTGGCACCACGACCTCACGACCAAGCCGCGGTAGCTCGTCGATGCCTTCGGCAGCGGCCTTGAAACGCTCGTACTCCTGCAGGCGGCGGATCAGTTCGGCGCGCGGGTCGCCCTCCTCCTCCTCGACGTCGGCCGAGCGCGGCAGCAGCATGCGCGACTTGATCTCGGCGAGCATGGCCGCCATCACCAGGTACTCGGCGGCCAGCTCCAGGCGCACGCTCTTCATCAGTTCCACGTAGCCCATGTACTGACGGGTGATCTCCGCCACCGGGATGTCGAGGATGTCGATGTTCTGCTTGCGGATCAGGTACAGCAACAGGTCCAGCGGGCCTTCGAAGGCTTCGAGGATGACTTCCAGGGCGTCTGGCGGGATGTACAGGTCCAGTGGCAGCTCGGTCAGGGCTTCGCCGTAGACCAGCGCCAATTGCAGCTGCCGAGGCAGGTCGGCCTGTTCGGCCGGTGCCTCGGGCGCGTCCACCTGGGTCACGCGCTGACCAGGAACGGCGAGGGATCGCCGCAGCCTTCGCGGATCAGCGCAGGCTCATCGCCGGTCAGGTCAATGATGGTCGATGCCTTGAGGTCGCCGTAACCGCCATCGATGATCAGGTCGACATGGTGCTCCAGGCGCTGGCGTATCTCATACGGGTCGGTCATCGGTTCTTCTTCGGGCGGCAGGATCAGGCTCACGCTCATCAGCGGTTCACCCAACTCTTCCAGCAGCGCCAGCACAATCGGGTTGGACGGTACGCGCAGACCGATGGTGCGGCGCTTTTCGTGCATCAGCAGGCGCGGCACTTCCCGGGTCGCGTTGAGGATGAACGTATAAGGCCCAGGCACATGCGCCTTGAGCAGGCGAAAGGTGGACGTATCGATCTTGGCGAACAGCCCCATTTGCGACAAGTCGCAACACAACAGGGTGAAGTTGTGCTGCTTGTCAAGCTGGCGCAAGCGCCGGACCCGCTCGATGGCGCCCTTGTCGCCAATCTGGCAACCGAGCGCATAGGCAGAATCGGTCGGGTACACCACCACGCCACCCTTGCGGATGATCTCGACGGCCTGTTTGATCAGGCGCGCCTGCGGGTTTTCCGCATGAATCTGGAAAAATTGGCTCACGTAGTCTTCCTGTTCATACCGCCATAGGCTGTTCATGGCTGAATCGGCGCCACAGAGGTGGCAGGTCCTCGGGCAAGGGCCGGTAGGCACCTATCTCGCCCCAGGTGCCGGGGCCGTGGAAATCACTGCCAGCGCTTGCCAGCAGGCCGAACTCTCGGGTGAGGATGGACATCGTGCCCACCTGCTCGGCTGGCATCATTCCGTTGACCACTTCCAGTGCCTGCCCGCCTGCCTGAATATAGTCGGCAATCAGCCTTCTGCGCTTGCTGCGGGTCAGGTCGTAGTGCATGGGGTGCGCCAGGCTCACCCAGGCTTTGGACTGCCGCAGGGTGGCAACGGTTTCGTCGAGGGTCGGCCAATGCTGCTTGACGTCGCCCAGCTTGCCGGCGCCCAGCCACTTGCGAAACGCTTCGCCGCGGTCCTTGACGTGCCCGGCACGCACCAGGTACTCGGCAAAATGCGGGCGCGCCGGGGCGTTGCCGCTGTCGCCCAGCTCCTGCTGCACGGCGCGGGCGCCGTCCAGCGCGCCGGGCATGCCTTTGGCCGCCAGCCGTTTGTCGATTTCTTCGGCGCGCAACCAGCGGCCGCGGTGCAACGCCTCGATCGCTGCCAGCAAAGGCGGCGCGTCGAGCGGGAAGTCATAGCCCAGCACGTGGATGGTTGCACCACCCCAGGTGCACGACAGTTCAACGCCACTGACCCAGCGCATGCCCACGTCCCGGCAGGCCTGGCGCGCTTCAGGCAGGCCTTCGAGGGTGTCGTGGTCGGTCAGGGCCAGCGTCTGCACCCCGTGTTCAAAGGCGCGGGCAACCAGTACAGAGGGCGCCAGGGCGCCGTCGGAGGCCGTGCTGTGACAGTGCAGATCAACATTCATGGAGGAGCGCTTTCGCTGGATTCGATGTTTGTTATTATGCCGTCACATCCCGATTCTGGCTGCCATTGTGAAACAATTCATCGATTTCATCCCGCTGCTGCTGTTCTTCATCGTCTACAAGCTCGACCCGCGCCCTTTGGAGGTGGCTGGCCACAGCTTCGAATTCGGCGGCATCTACAGTGCCACGGCCATGCTGATCATCAGCTCGCTGGTGGTCTACGGCGCGCTGTTCCTGCGCCAGCGCAAGCTGGAAAAGGGCCAGTGGCTGACCTTGGTGGCCTGTCTGGTGTTCGGCGGCCTGACCCTGACCTTCCACAGCGAAACCTTCCTGAAGTGGAAGGCGCCGGTGGTGAACTGGCTGTTCGCCCTGGCCTTTGCCGGCAGCCACTTCATCGGTGACCGGGTGCTGATCAAGCGCATCATGGGCCATGCCCTGAGCCTGCCCGATGCCATCTGGGCGCGCCTGAACGTGGCCTGGATCGCGTTTTTCCTGTTCTGCGGTGCGGCCAACCTGTTCGTCGCCTTCACCTTCCAGGAATTCTGGGTCGACTTCAAGGTGTTCGGCAGCCTGGGCATGACCGTGATCTTCCTGGTGGCGCAAGGCGTTTACCTGTCGCGCCACATGCACGATGACCCCTCTACCTCCAAACCCAAGGATTGACATGCTCTACGCCATTATCGCCAGCGACGTCGCAAACTCCCTGGAAAAGCGCCTGGCCGCACGCCCGGCGCATATCGAGCGCCTGCAGCAGCTGAAGGCCGAAGGCCGTGTGGTGCTGGCCGGCCCACACCCGGCCATCGACAGCAACGACCCGGGCGAAGCGGGTTTCAGCGGCAGCCTGATCGTTGCCGAGTTCGATTCGCTGGCTGCGGCGCAGGCCTGGGCCGATGCCGACCCTTACATTGCTGCAGGCGTGTACGACAAGGTCGTGGTCAAGCCGTTCAAGCAAGTGCTGCCTTGATCTGAGACCGCATCGGCTTCTCGCGGCCGGGCCCGCGAAGAAGCTGACCGGTGCGGGCAGTTATACGGTTGCCATCAGTCTGCGGTATCTTTGCCACTGGCGGGCCGAATAGCCGCCGTCAATGGTTGAATTGAGTGAGTCATGAGCGAGCTGTTACTGATTGATGATGACCAGGAACTGTGCGAGCTGCTCGGCAGCTGGCTGACCCAGGAAGGGTTTACCGTCCGTGCCTGTCACGATGGCGTAAGCGCACGCCAGGCCTTGGCCGAGCATGCCCCTGCAGCAGTGGTGCTGGATGTGATGCTGCCCGATGGCAGTGGCCTGGAACTGCTCAAGCAGCTGCGCAGCGAGCATGCCGAACTGCCGGTACTGATGCTGTCGGCCCGCGGCGAGCCGCTGGACCGTATTCTGGGCCTGGAGCTGGGTGCCGATGACTACCTGGCCAAACCCTGCGACCCGCGTGAGCTCACCGCTCGCCTGCGCGCGGTATTGCGCCGCAGCCACCCCACCGCCACCACCAGCCAGGTAGAACTGGGCGACCTGGTGTACAGCCCCGCCCGTGGCGTGGCAAGTATCGATGGCCGCGAGATGACCCTGACCCTGTCCGAAAGCCGCATTCTCGAGGCCCTGCTGCGCCAGCCCGGCGAGCCGCTGGACAAACAGGAACTGGCGCAAATCGGCCTTGGGCGCAAGCTGACCCTGTACGACCGTAGTCTGGACATGCACGTGAGCAACCTGCGCAAGAAGATCGGCCCGCACGCCGATGGCCGTCCGCGCATCGTCGCCCTGCGTAGCCGTGGCTATTACTACTGCCTGTAGTTTGCGGGTCATGGCCATTCTTTACCGAGCCTTTACCCTTCCCTGACTGCGCTTGACGGTGATCTCCCTAGACTGTGCTCATCCGGTAATCACCGGCCAATGAAAGGAGAGACACCATGCGCAAGACCCTTATCGCCCTGATGTTCGCCGCCGCCCTGCCGACCGTTGCCATGGCCATGCCAGAAGGCGGCCCGCGCCACGACGGCCCGCATCACCGCGGTGATGCGCCTTTCCACCAGCTGGACCTGAGCCGCGACCAGCGCCAGCAGATCGGCAAGCTGATGGGCGAGCAGATGAAGCAGCGCCGCGACATCAACGAGCGCTACCTGGCCAAGCTGCCGGCCGCCGACCAGAAAGCCATGAAGGACGAGCTGCAGGCAAGCCGCGCCAAGACCGACAGCGCTGTACGCAACCTGCTCAAGCCTGAGCAGCAGAAGAAGTTCGACGAACTGCAAAAGGAACGCGCCGCCAAGAAAGCCGAATGGCAGGAGTTCCAGGCCTGGAAAGCTGAAAAAGGCAACAAGGCCCAGTAACCTGTCCGCCCAATGCCCGGCCCGCCTCAGTGCGCGCCGGGCTTTTCCCGTTTAGGAGGTGCACTTGCGTTCACTGTTCTGGCGCATCCTGGCCAGCTTCTGGCTGGCCATCACCCTGGTTGCAGGCCTGTCGATCCTGCTGGGCCACATGCTCAACCAGGATGCCTGGATACTCAGCCGCCACCCTGGCCTGAATACGCTGGCCAGCAAGTGGGCCAGACACTACGAACAGGAAGGGCTGGATTCGGCACAACACTTCCTGGAGCGGCGCAAAGACCGCTACAAGATCGACGTGCAGGTGCTCGACGACAGTGGGGAAGCCGTGGTGCCCGGCACCTTCCCGCGCCGCGCGGCCGCGTTCGAGGCGCGCCAGCACAATGACGAGCGACGCTTGCCGTGGCGTCGGCTGACCGAGGAATACACCAGCCCCGACACCGGCGAAACCTACCTGCTGATCTACCGCATCCCCCACCCGGCGCTGGATGCCTGGCACCGCGAAAGCCTGCTGTGGCCACTCAGTGCGCTGGGGATCGCCCTGGTGGTGCTGACTTTGTTCAGCCTGCTGGTGACCCTGTCCATCACCCGCCCGCTCAGCCGCCTGCGCGGCGCCGTGCATGACTTGGGCCAGTCGACCTACCAGCAGAACAGCCTGGCGCAGCTAGCCGCACGGCGCGACGAGTTCGGCGTGTTGGCCAAGGACTTCAACAAGATGGGCGCGCGCCTGCAGAGCACCCTTGGCAGCCAGCGCCAGTTGCTGCGCGACGTTTCGCATGAGCTGCGCTCGCCACTGGCCAGGCTGCGTATCGCCCTGGCTCTGGCCGAGCGTGCCGGGCCGGAGCAGCGGGAAAGCCTGTGGCCGCGCCTGACCCGCGAATGCGACCGCCTGGAAGACCTGATCAGCGAAATCCTCACCCTGGCACGGGTGGATGCCGAACAGGCCCATGCCGAACCGGTCGACATCAACGCGTTGCTGGGGAGTGTGCGCAAGGACGCTCTGCTCAGTGCGCCGGACCAGGAGGTGCGCCTTGAAGCACAGCCGGGGCTGACCTTGCAGGGCTGGCCAACCCTGATCGAGCGTGCCGTGGACAACCTGCTGCGCAATGCCCTGCGGTTCAACCCGGTTGGCCAGCCGATCGAGGTCAGCGCCGTGCGCGAGCAGGACCGGATCGTGTTGAGCGTGCGTGACCATGGGCCGGGGGCGGCAGTGGAGCATCTGGCGCAGCTTGGCGAGCCGTTCTTCCGGGCGCCGGGGCAGGACGCGCCGGGGCATGGGCTGGGGCTGGCGATCGCGCGCAAGGCGGCGGAGCGCCATGGCGGCAGCCTGGTCCTGGACAATCATCCACAGGGTGGGTTTGTGGCCAGGCTGGAGTTGCCCCTGGCGGAAGCAACCGGCAGTTGATGTGATGTAAAGGCACCCGGCCCCTTCGCGGCGATCCGATTCACCCGCGAAGAGGCCGGCAGCCCTGATCCAGCCTTCAGGCCAAGGCTGCGTTACTCACCCCAGCCACTGACGAAATCGGCAGTCTCCAGCACTGGCGCCGTACGCGGTTCGTTCAGCGGCGTACCAACGTACAGGTAACCGATCAGCTCCTCGTTCTCGTTCAGCCCCAGGCCCTTGTGCACATGGGCATCGAACGCCATGTCGCCAGTGCGCCATACCGCCCCGATGCCCTGCGCATGCGCGGCAATCAGGATCCCGTGCGCCGCACAGCCGGCCGCCAGGCGCTGCTCGGACTTGGGCACCTTGAAGTGATCCTGAAGCTTGGCAACCACCACGATCAGCAACGGCGCCCGCAGCGGCATCGCGCGCGCCTTGTCCAGGGCAGCCTGGCTGGCATCGCCCTTTTGCTGCACGGCTTCGGCGAACAGCTCGCCCAGCTTTTCACGGCCCTGGCCTTCGATGGTGAGGAAACGCCACGGCCGCAGCTGGCCATGGTCCGGTGCCCGCAGGGCAGCCTGGAACAGCGCCTCGCGCTGGGCGGCATTGGGCGCCGGTTCGGTCAGGCGTGGCACGGATACACGGTTGAGCAATGCGTCGAGAGCCTCCATCGGCTACCCTCCTGGCAGTTGAATGTGCGGCCATTCTAGCGTTTACATCACCAGACCCATAGGTAGAATGGCGCCCTTCCGTTTCGAGTCAGAGCAGATCACATGGCGTTGCCGACCTTAAGGATCATTGGTTTCATCATCGGCATCTTCCTGATCACCCTCGCCGTCAGCATGGCCGTGCCGATGGCGACCCTGGTGATCTTCGAACGCACCGGTGACATGCCGTCGTTCCTGTGGTCGAGCCTGATCACCTTTATCGCCGGCCTGGCCCTGGTGGTGCAGGGGCGACCCGAGCATGTACACCTGCGCCCGCGCGACATGTACCTGCTGACCGTCTGCAGCTGGCTGGTGGTGTGTGTATTCGCCGCCCTGCCGTTCCTGCTCACCCAGCACATCAGCTATACCGACGCCTTCTTCGAAAGCATGTCGGGCATCACCGCCACCGGCGCCACCGTGCTCAGTGGCCTCGACAGCATGTCGCCGGGCATCCTGATGTGGCGCTCGATGCTGCACTGGCTTGGCGGTATCGGCTTCATCGCCATGGCCGTGGCGATCCTGCCACTGCTGCGCATCGGTGGCATGCGCCTGTTCCAGACCGAATCGTCCGACCGCTCGGAAAAGGTCATGCCGCGCTCGCACATGGTCGCCAAGTCCATCGTCGGGGTGTACGTCGGCTTCTCGATTTTCGGTTCGCTGGCCTTCTGGTGGGCCGGCATGAGCCCATTCGATGCGATCAACCACGCCATGTCGGCGATCTCCACGGGCGGTTTCTCCACCTCCGACCAGTCGCTGGCAAAGTGGGATATCCCCGCCGTGCACTGGGTCGCGGTAGTGGTGATGATCATGGGCAGCCTGCCGTTCACCCTTTACGTGGCGACCCTGCGCGGCAACCGCAAGGCGCTGATCCGCGACCAGCAGGTGCAGGGCTTGCTGGGCATGCTGGTGGTCACCTGGCTGGTACTCGGCACCTGGTACTGGTACAGCACCAACCTGCACTGGCTTGATGCCCTGCGCCATGTGGCACTGAACGTCACCTCGGTAGTGACCACCACCGGCTTCGCCCTGGGCGACTACAGCCTGTGGGGCAACTTCTCGCTGATGCTGTTCTTCTACCTGGGCTTCGTTGGCGGCTGCTCCGGCTCGACCGCAGGCGGGATCAAGATCTTCCGCTTCCAGGTTGCCTACATCCTGCTCAAGGCCAGCCTCAACCAGCTGATCCACCCGCGCGCGGTGATCAAGCAGAAGTACAACGGCCACCGGCTCGACGAAGACATCGTGCGCTCGATCCTGACGTTCTCGTTTTTCTTTGCCATCACCATTTGCGTCATGGCGCTGCTGCTGTCGTTGCTTGGCGTGGACTGGATGACCGCATTGACCGGTGCTGCCGGCACGGTTTCAGGTGTGGGCCCAGGGCTGGGTGAAGTGATCGGCCCGTCTGGCAACTACGCCACGCTGCCTGATGCAGCCAAGTGGATCCTGGCCGGCGGTATGCTGCTTGGTCGCCTGGAAATCATCACGGTGCTGGTCCTGTGTATGCCGGCGTTCTGGCGTCACTGAGTAGCTCGCTGTCCGCGCCCAGACGGGCGCGGTATTCGCTGGGCGTGGCATCGAACCAGCGGCGGAAGGCCCGGTAGAAGTTGCTGGGGTCGGCAAAACCAAGCAGGTAGGCGGTTTCCAGCAAGGTCATGCCGGGCTGGGCCAGATACTGTTCGGCCAGTTCGCGGCGGGTGTCGTCGAGCAGCGCCTGGAAGCTGGTGCCCTCCTCCTGCAGGCGCCGCTGCAAGGTGCGCTGCGACAGGTGCAAGGCCTGGGCCAGGGTTTCGCGCTTGGGCTCGCCCTGCGGCAGGATGCGGCACAGCACCTGGCGTACGCGGTGGGTGACGCGGCTTTCGGAAAACCGTGCCAGGTACTCCCCGGCAAACCGGTCGTGCAGCACCGCCATGGCCTCGTTGGCAGTCGGCAACGGCGCCTCCATGTCGGCCCGCTCGAACACCAGCGCATCGTGCGCCGCGCCGAACACCAGCGGCGAATGGAACGCCACCTTGTACGGCTCCACATTCTTTGGCTGCGGCCCTTGCACCAGCACCCGTCGCGGCTGCACCGGCCGGCCGCTGAGCCATTTGCACAGCGCCAGGGCGCAGGCCAGCGACGCTTCTGCACTGTGCCGGGTCGGCGGCAAGTGGTCGCCGTGCACGGTGAGGATCAGCGAATAGCCCTCGGCGCCGAGGACGAAGCTGAGGTCGGAGCTTTCGGCGATGATGCGCTGGTAGCGCACCAGGCGCTCGAAGCCCTCGGCCAGGGTGCGGCTGGACATCAGTGCATAACCCACCACATGGAACGACGCCGGGCGCACCACGCGCGCCATGTTCAGGCCGATGGCCTCGTTGCCCGACAGCTCCACTGCCAGCTGCCAGAGACGGGTCATGGAGTCCTGGGGGAAACGCGCGTCGGGGTCGTCAAGGGCAGCGAAGTCCAGGCCCAGCTGCTTGAACATGGCCCGGCAGTCCAGCCCTTCCAGTTCGAGTGCCTTCACAATCCCTGATGCCCAGCTGGCTGACGTGGTTCTTTCGCTCATGACAGGCTTCTTATGCTGACCGCTCCTGCGGTGAACCCCAAGGATACTCAATTGGCGCCTATTGTCACTGGTAGGCCCCGCCAGTCACTCTAGACTCGAATCAGGCTCCACGCCGTGCATCTTGTCCAGAAGTATTAATCCCGGAGCACAGCCATGAACAGCACAGCGCAGTTTCGCAGTTTTGCCGAGTTCTATCCGTACTACCTGGGGGAGCACAGCAACCCCACCTGCCGCCGGTTGCACTTTGTCGGCACCAGCCTGGTGATCGCCCTGCTGGCCTATACCATCGGCAGTGGCAAGTGGTTGCTGCTGCTGGGCGTACCGCTGTTCGGCTACGGCTTTGCCTGGGTCGGGCATTTCTTTTTCGAAAAGAACCGGCCGGCCACTTTTACCTACCCGTTTTATAGCCTTGCCGGGGATTTCGTCATGTTCAGGGATATCCTGCTGGGCAAGATCCGCCTGTAGCGTCGCCGCCCCTAGGCCGGCTCCCGCTCGGCCGCCGCTGCCTGCACCTGCCGCGCCTGTGCGTCCACCAGCCGATACAACTCGATGCTGCCATCCCAGTGCTCGATCAACGCTGTGCACGACTCCACCCAATCGCCGCAATTGAGGTATTCCACCTCCCCCACCTTGCGGATCTCGGCATGGTGGATGTGCCCACACACCACCCCCTGAAAACCACGCCGGGTGCACTCGTGGGCGATGGCATCCTCGAAATCGCTGATGAAGTTCACCGCGCCCTTGACCTTGTGCTTCAGGTAGGCCGACAGCGACCAGTAGCCATAGCCGTAACGCGCACGCCAGTGGTTGAGCCAGCGATTCAGTACCAGGGTGAACTCGTAGGCGCGGTCACCGAGAAACGCCAGCCAGCGGTGGTAACGGGTAATGACATCAAACTGGTCGCCATGGATCACCAGCAGGCGGCGGCCATCGGCAGTGAGGTGTTCGGCCTCGTCCACCAGCTGGATGTTGCCCAGCATCAGCCTGGAGTAGCGGCGCAGGAATTCGTCGTGGTTGCCGGTGACATAGATCACCTCGGTGCCGCGCTTGCTCATGGTCAGCAGCCGGCGGATCACGTTGGTGTGCGCTTGCGGCCAGTAGATACCGCTGCGCAGCTTCCAGCCGTCGATGATGTCACCGACCAGGTAGACGCGGTCGGCCTGGTAGCCCTTGAGGAACTGCGACAGGTGCTCCGCCTGGCAATCGCGGGTGCCCAGGTGCACATCGGAGATCCACAGGGTACGCACGCGTTGCTTGCGCGAGGGACGGGAGAGTTCGGCATGGGTCATGGACAGGCTCCGGCGCAGTTTGCTGGAGACTGGCAGGCGCGTGTGACAGCGCCGTGGCAAAACGGTGACGAGTGATGACTGTCAGCAGTCTTGCGACAGAACGGTTTGCCGAGCCTTTACACTTGCCTGTGCCGGCCTCTTCGCGGGCTTGCCCGCGAAGAGGCCGGTATAGTCAGCAGACATCTTCAGCAAGGACCCTTCATGAACCACCGCACTGCCCTGGGCGCCCTGCACATTGGCGCGCTGTTCTTCGGCCTCACCGGCGTCTTCGGCAAACTGGCCGCCAGCGCCAGCCCGGCAATCATCGTTTTCGGCCGCGCCGCTTTTGCCGTACTTGCCTTGGCACTGTTTGCCAGCCTTACTGGCCCGGGCTGGCGACGCCTGAGCGGCCAGGACATCCGCCGCCTGCTGCTCGGCGGTGTGCTGCTGGCTGGCCACTGGGTCAGCTTCTTCATTGCGGTAAAGGTCGGCGGCGTGGCCATCGCCACCCTCGGCTTCGCCAGCTTCCCGGCCTTTACCGTGATCCTTGAAGGCGTGTTGTTCCGTGAACGCATCCGCCGCAACGAAGCCGTGCTGGTAGTGCTGGTGAGCATCGGCCTGATCCTGGTCACGCCGGCATTCGACCTGGCCAGCGAGGCCACCGGCGGCCTGCTCTGGGCGCTGCTCTCGGGGCTGTTGTTCTCGCTGCTGTCGCTCACCAACCGCGCCGGCTCCGGACGCTTGCCGGCGGTTCAGGCAGCGCTGTGGCAAAACCTGGTGGTCGGCCTGTGCCTGCTGCCGTTCGCAGCCCCGGGCGTGGCTGACGTCGCAGCCATGGACTGGCTGTGGATCGCCTTGCTCGGCATCTTCTGCACCGGCGTGGCGCACAGCTTGTTCGTCGCCAGCCTGGCAGTGATCAAGGCGCGCACCGCCGCCGTGGTGTTCGGCATGGAGCCGGTCTATGGCATCGCGGTGGCCTGGGCGGTGTTCGCCGAGACCCCCACCGTGCGCATGCTGCTGGGTGGGGCGCTGATCATTTTTGCCATCGTGCTGTCCAGCCGCCTGGCCGCCGAACAGCCACCCAGGACGCGGCCACTGGCGGAGGGCGCCTGATCAGCGATCGTTATGGCCCAGGTCGCGCTGTGGGTCGATCTGGTCGCGCACGCGCTGCTTCAGCACCTTGGCTTCGGGGAAACCCGCGTCAGCCTTGCGCTCCCAGATCTGCACGCCGTTGCAGGTGATGCGGAAGATGCCGCCGGTGCCAGGCTCCAGCGCCACCCGGCCGAGGTCGTCGGCAAAGGTGCTGAGCAGTTCCTGGGCCAGCCATGCAGCGCGCAGCAGCCACTGGCATTGGGTGCAATAGGTGATGACAATTTCCGGCTTGCTGTCGGCCATGCTGACCATTCTCCTGGTGAGGGGCCGCTTATACTAGCGCCCTTTAGCCCACGGTTTGAGACTCACGATGCGCCGTTTGCTGTGCTGTTTTCTACTCGCCCTTGCCTCCCTGACCGCATTTGCCGCTGAACCGGCCAGGCCCAAGGTAGGCCTGGTGCTGTCTGGGGGCGCCGCCCGTGGCCTTGCCCACATCGGTGTGCTCAAGGCACTGGAGGAACAGGGGGTGCATATCGACGCCATCGCCGGCACCAGCATGGGCGCGGTGATCGGCGGGCTGTACGCCTCGGGCTACAGTGTCGAAGAGCTGGAAAAACTGGCCACCACTCTCGACTGGCAACAGGCGTTGTCCGATGCCCCGCCGCGCAAGGACGTGCCGTTCCGGCGCAAGCAGGATGACCGCGATTTTCTGGTCAAGCAGAAACTCAGCTTCCGTGACGACGGCAGCCTGGGCCTGCCACTCGGGGTAATCCAGGGCCAGAACCTGTCGCTGCTGCTGGAAAGCAAGCTGGCGCATACCGCCGATACCCGTGACTTCGACAAGCTGCCCATCCCCTTCCGCGCAGTGGCCACCGACATTGCCAGTGGCGAAAAAGTGGTGTTCCGCCGCGGCCACCTGCCCCAGGTGATCCGCGCCAGCATGTCGATACCGGCGGTGTTCGCCCCGGTCGAACTCGACGGCCGCCTGCTGGTGGATGGCGGCATGGTCGACAACATCCCCGTCGACGTGGCCCGCGAGATGGGCGTGGACCTGGCCATCGTGGTCGACATCGGCACCCCGCTGCGCGACCGCAAGCAGTTACTGACCGTGGTCGATGTGCTGAACCAGTCGATCACCCTGATGACCCGGCGCAATTCGGAAGAGCAACTGGCCAGCCTGCACCGCGACGACATCCTCATCCAGCCCTCCCTGAGTGCTTTCGGCGTGACCGATTTCGGCCGCGCCCGCGACATGATCGACGCCGGCTACCGCGCCACCCGCCTGCTCGAGCCGCGCCTGGCCGCACTGCGCCAGCCCGAGGGTGACAGCAGCCTCGCCGTAGCCCGCTCGCCGCGCCAGCGCACGCCGGTGATCAGCGCCATCAGGATCGAGAACGACTCCAAGGTCAGCGATGATGTCATCCGCTCTTACATCCGCCAGCCGATCGATGCGCCGCTGGAACTCGGCCGCCTGCAGACCGACATGGGCACGCTGTACGGCCTGGACTACTTCGACCGGGTGCAGTACCGCGTGGTGCACAAGGGTGACGACAACACCCTGGTGATCAACGCCCGCGGCCGACGCGGCGGCACCGACTACCTGCGCCTGGGCCTGAACCTGTCGGACGACCTGCGCGGCGACAGCGCCTTCAACCTGGGCGCCAGCTACCGGGTCAACGGCATCAACAGCCTGGGCGCCGAATGGCTGACCCGGGGCCAGATCGGTGACCAGCAAGAGCTGTACAGCGAGTTCTATCAACCACTGGACGTAGGCTCACGCTACTTCGTCGCGCCCTACCTGGACTTCGGCTCGCAGAACATCGAGGCCACCCTGGACAACGACCCGGTCGCCGAGTACCGCCTGGAGCGCTATGGCTTCGGCCTTAACGTGGGCCGGCAGATCGGCACCAGCGGCGAGGTGCGCCTGGGCGTGGGCAAGGCGTGGGGCGAGGCCGAGGTGCGCATCGGCGATCAGGACCTGCCCAAGGTCAGTTTCAACGAAGGCTTCTATGAGTTGAAGTACTCGTTCGACACGCTCGACAATGTCTACTTCCCGCACCGGGGCGAGGACATCAGCCTGACCCTGCGCAAGTACGACAAGTCACTGGACTCCGACCAGGACTACCGGCAGTGGTTGTTCAACCTGGACAAGGCCATCAGCAGCGGGCCGAATACCTTCGTGCTGGGCGGGCGCTACGGGCGCACGCTGGATGCCACCGAAGTGGTGACGTCGAGCTTCGTGATGGGTGGGGCGCGTGAGCTGTCAGGTTTCCGCCAGGACTCGCTGTCGGGGCAGAACGTGAGCCTGATGCGGGTGGTCTACTATCGCCGCCTGACGCCGCGGGCCTATGTGCCGCTGGACTTCCCGCTGTACATCGGTGGCTCGCTGGAACGTGGACGGGCGTGGAACAACGACAACGAATTCGACAGCGGGTACATCAATGCGGCGAGCGTTTTCCTGGGCCTGGAAACACCACTAGGGCCGTTGAACCTCAGCTACGGGGCCAACAGTGCGCATGAGCATGCGGTGTACCTGAACCTGGGGCATACCTTCTGAATTGCCGGGGCTGCCTTGCAGCCCCAATGGCCCTCAGGATTTCTCCAGGTTGGCCAGGATCTTGGCATGCACCCGCATGCACACCTGCAGGTCGGCTTCTTCCACGCCGGTAAACAGCTCCAGCCGCAGCTCATTGGCAATGGTTTCGATCTGCTCGATCAGCGGCTTGGCCGGTGGGCACAGGTGGATCTTCTTCGCCCGCCGATCTTCCAGCACCGCCTGCCGACGCACCAGCCCCTGTGCCTCCAGGCTGTCGAGCAGGCGCGCCAGGGTCGGGCCTTCGACGCCAACGCTCTGGGCCAGTTCACGCTGGGTTGGCGCTTCTTCGAAACGGGCCAGGTGCAGCAACACCAGCCAGCGCGCCTGGGACAGGTTCAGCCCAGCCAGGCGGCGGTCCAGCTCGGCGCGCCAACCCCGAGACATCTGGGCCAGCTGCATGCCAAAGCGGTGTTGGTTGTCGGTCAGGGGCATATAGCAACTCATCGAATGGATCTAATTATTAGGCAGCTAACCATGCCCCGCCGCACGAGGCAAGGCTCGGGGCCGGTTGTTTGCCCGATAATCGTCAAAAAGCATGACAAAGGTCAGCAGATGGCGGTTCTGCCCTCGAACTTGCCACCGGCTACATCTCGAACTCGGCCGCCAGCGCCGCGCGCACGCAATACAGCACGCCCTCCGGCACCCGCGCACCGAACAGCGGGGCAATGGCCGACACCGGCGGCAGCTCGCCTTCGCCATCGAGGAAGGCATCCTGCACTTCCGCCAGCAGGTCTTCCGGCAGGTCCAGGGCCTGGTCCAGGCTCAGCTCCTGACGGCCCAGCGCTTCGGCCAGCAGGCTGTACACGTTTTTCTCACTGCAGTTGAGCTGCCCGGCGATCTGCGCCGGGGTCATGCCGGCGCGGGCCAGGCTGACCAGCTCGTGGCGCAGGTCGAGCACCACTTTCGGCGCCTCGTCGGTACCGCCACTGCTGTTGAGCACTTCGAGAAACGCCTGGCCATAGCGCTCCAGCTTGCGCGCACCCACACCGCTGACCTGAGCCATGTCGCTGAGGCTGACCGGCTGGCTGCGCAGCATCTCCAGTAGCGTCGAGTCGGGGAAGATGACGTAGGGCGGTACGCTGTGTTCTTCCGCCAGCTTGCGCCGCAGGGTGCGCAACGCTTCCCACAGCTCGCGCTCTTCGGCCCGCACCAGCTGGCTGGCCGGGCTGCCGCCGCTGGACGACGAGGTCTTGGCGGTGGTCTGCGGCTTGAGGTCGCGGCGCAACTGCAAGGTCACCTCGCCGCGCAGCAGTGGCCGGCAGCTGTCGGACAGGCGCAGGCCACCGTAACCCTCGAGGTCGATGTCGACCAGGCCGCGCGCCACCAGCTGGCGGAACAGCGAACGCCACTCGACCTCGGCCATGCCCTTGCCAACGCCGAATACCGACAGCTTCTCGTGGCCGAAATTGCGTACTTTGTCGGTGTCCTTGCCCAGCAGCACATCGACCAGGTGGCCGACGCCATAACGCTGGCCGGTGCGGAACACCGCCGACAATGCCTGGCGGGCCGGCTCGGTGGCATCCCAGGTCTGCACGTTGTCGATGCAGTTGTCGCAGTGCCCACAAGGCTGCTCGAGGGTTTCGTCGAAATAGGCCAGCAGCGACTGGCGACGGCAACGGGTTTCTTCGCACAGGGCCAGCATGGCGTCGAGCTTGTGCTGCTCGATGCGCTTGTGGCGCTCGTCACCTTCGGAATTCTGCAGCATCTGCTTGAGCATCACCATGTCCTGCAGGCCGTAGGCCATCCAGGCATCGGAAGGCAGGCCGTCACGGCCGGCACGGCCGGTTTCCTGGTAATAGGCCTCGAGCGACTTGGGCAGGTCGAGGTGGGCGACGAAGCGCACGTTGGGCTTGTCGATGCCCATGCCGAAGGCAATGGTGGCGACCATGATCAGGCCTTCCTCATTGAGGAAGCGGTGCTGGTTGGACGAGCGCGTTTCGGCAGCCAGGCCGGCGTGATACGGCAGCGCGGGGAAGCCCTGGTCGCAGAGGAACGCGGCAGTTTCGTCGACCTTCTTGCGTGACAGGCAGTAGACAATGCCGGCATTGCCGCGGCGCTCGCCAAGGAAGGCCATCAGCTGTTTGCGCGGCGCCTCCTTGGGCACGATACGGTAGAAGATGTTGGGCCGGTCGAAGCTCGACAGGAACCGCTCGGCGCCTTGCAGGTGCAGGCGCTGGACGATTTCTTCGCGGGTGCGCATGTCGGCGGTGGCGGTCAGTGCAATGCGCGGTACATGCGGGAACAGCTCGGCCAACTGGCCCAGCTGCAGGTACTCGGGACGGAAATCGTGGCCCCATTGCGACACGCAGTGGGCTTCGTCGATGGCGAACAGCGAGATGTCCAGCTCGCGCAGGAAGTCGAGCATGCGCGGCTGCACCAGGCGCTCCGGTGCCAGGTACAGCATCTTCACCTCGCCACGGCGCAGGCGCCCGGCCAGTTCGCGCTGCTGCTCGGCGGTGAGCGTGGAGTTGAGCGCAGCCGCCGCCACCCCCAGTTCGTCGAGGGTGGCCACCTGGTCGTCCATCAGCGCGATCAGTGGCGAGACCACCACCGTCAGGCCCGGGCGCAGCAGCCCCGGTACCTGGAAACACAGCGACTTGCCGCCGCCGGTGGGCATCAGCACCAGGGCATCGCCGCCATTGGCCACGCATTCGATGATCGCTGCCTGGCGCCCGCGGAAACTGTCGTAGCCGAAGATGTCCTTGAGAACGCGCTGAGCCTGTTCGAGCATGTGCAACTCCACAAATCGCCGTACCATCCGGGATACAGGCTGGACGAAAAAACCGTCCCGCACACGCCGAATGCGTAAGCGGTTTTTACCAGACAGCTGGTAGAAGCTGCCCCACGGTGAAAAATGGCGGAGTATACCGCAGCGCTGCACCGTGCAGGGCACCACCGCGATAGACGTTCCTTTGCCCCGGCGCCGCCGCAAGGTGCTAGAATTCGTTATCGTTTATTCCCCAAGGTAGCCCTGTAATGTCCTTCGCCGAGCAACTGACCCGCCTTCAAGCCTTCCTCGACGCCGACGAGCTGCACGAAGAAGCGCTGGATTATGTCGCCGCACACGGCTACCTCACCGCCCTGTCGATCAACGCCGAGGACGTGCCCGAGCGCGAATGGATCGATGCCCTGTTCGCCGAAGAGCCGCATTACGCCGGCGAAGCCCAGCGCACCGAGATCGAAGCTACCCTGGTCGCGCTCAAGGCGCATATCGCTCGTCAGCTGGCCAGCGAAGAAGAATTCGACCTGCCTTGCGAACTCGACCTGACCGATGAGCCGGACGATTCTGACCTGCGCGGCTGGTGCATCGGCTTCATGGAAGGTGTGTTCCTGCGCGAGGAAGCCTGGTTCGACCGCGACGAAGAAGAAGTCAGCGAAATGCTGCTGCCGATCATGGTCGGCTCGGGCCTGTTCGACGAACAGCCGGAGTTCGCTGACATCGCCAGCAACGCCAACCTGCAGGACGACATGATCGTACAGATCCCCGAGGCGCTGACCGCGCTGTTCCTGCTGCTGCACGCCCCTGACGAAAAGCCTGCACTGCTCAAGCCACGCCACCACTGAGTCACCTGTGCGCTACCTGCTGCTGGCCATCGGCTGGCTCAGCGTCGCGCTGGGGGTGTTGGGGATATTCCTGCCGGTTTTGCCCACCACCCCGTTCCTGCTGTTGGCGGCGGCCTGTTTTGCCCGCAGCTCGCCGCGCTTTCACCACTGGCTGGTCCACCACCCCAAGCTCGGGCCGTGGATTCGCGACTACCTCAGTGGCGAGGGCATCCCCCTCAAGGGCAAGGTCTACGCCATCGGCCTGATGTGGGCCAGCATTGGCCTGTCGTGTTACCTGGTGCCGCTGTTCTGGGCGCGCCTGTTCATGTTGACCAGTGCTGTGCTGGTCAGCCTGTATATCCTCAAGCAGAAAACCCTGCCGAATCGAAAGTGACAATATTTTGTCGCCAAATATCACTTTCGCCTAAACGCCCTCTTCTTTATCCGAATTAGTTCTGGAACCGCCTCAGACCTTTGAATCCATTGGTTTACATGGCATTTGACGGTTGCATTTGCAGCCCGTGAACGGAGCGATGATAGACAATAAAAGTCTTACATGGCAGTTTGATATGAGTAAATCTTCTTATCTATCGCGTTGAATGTACTTAGCTGTGTTGTTAAAAACCTGCAACACTATACGCATTCTTTTTATCGTCATTTTTTTGGCGAGCAGCAGGATAAATTCCAGATCAGGGAGATGTACCATGCGCGTTTTGAACCCCATCACCAGTGCATTACTGTTGGCCCTGGCAAGTGCCAACGTACAGGCGATGTCGATCACCGAGGCCGTCCAAAGCGCCGTGGACTACCACCCGCAAGTCAGCTCCAACCGCAACAGCAAGCTGTCGGCCGATGAGGATGTGAAGTTTGCGCGTGGTGGCTACTACCCTTCCGTGGACCTGGTCGCGGGCTATGGTCGCCAGCGTTCCGACAACGCCACCACCCGCGCCCAGGGCAACCATAACAAAGAGACCCTCAGCTACACGCAGTCCGAGCTGCGCCTGCGGCAGATGATTTTCGATGGTTTCAATACCTCGAGCGAAGTCGGTCGCACCGAGGCGGTGTCCACATCCCGCGCTTATTACACCCAGGCAGTGGCCCAGGACGTCGCACTGCGTGCCACCGAGGTCTACCTCGAAGTGCTCAAGCGCCGCGAGCTGGTAACCCTGGCCCGCAACAACCTGCAAGCCCACCTGCGCGTCAACGACCAGATCGGCCTGCGCAACGAGCGTGGCGTCGGCAGCACCGCCGACCTCGACCAGTCCCGCGCACGTCGCGCTCTGGCGGAAAACAACCTGGACACCGCAGAAGTAGACCTGGCCGACGCCGAGGCCAACTTCTTCAGCGTGGTCGGCCGCATGCCTGACGAACTGGAAGACCCGGTGTCGATCAAGGTGCAAATGCCTGGCAACCTCGAAGAAGCCCGCGAGGGCATGCGCCAGAACAACCCCTACATCAAGTCTGCCCAGGCTGACGTGAATGCCGCCGAGCAGCAGTACGAAGTCGCCAAGTCGACCTTCTACCCACGCTTCGACGCCATTCTGGCCACCGGTGCCAATAACAACACTGGCGGCGAGAAAGGCCACAACAACAACGACTGGCAAGCCGGCGTAGAGATGAACTACAACCTGTTCCGTGGCGGCAGCGACAAGGCGCGCCTACAGTCCGACGCGCACAAGATCAACCAGGCCCTGGACATCCGCAACAACGCCCTGCGCGAGCTGACCGAGAACCTGAGCCTGGCGTGGAACGCCATGAATAACGCCACCAAGCAGTTGCCGACCGCGCGTGAATACGCCGAGACCACCAAGCGCGTGCGTGCCGCCTACCAGGACCAGTTCGGCCTGGGCCAGCGTACCCTGCTGGACGTGCTGGACAGTGAGAACGAGCTGTACAACGCCGACCGGCGCTACACCGAAGTGCGTTATACCGAAGAGTTTTCGCGCTACCGCGTACTGGCGACCATGGGCGAGCTGCTGAGCAAGCAGCGCATCTCGCTGCCGCCAGAGGCGCTGGCTACCTCCGAGGTACGCACCGAGGCGCGTCTGCCTGAGATGCGCTGATCGGATTTAGATCGCGGGGCCACTTTGCGGCCCCCTGCCCTCACTCGGTGCCATGCTCGGTGTTATGGTTGCGCTGGAATGTCTCAACACCCATGGCCCTGATCTGCCCTTCGATCAACGCCTCGAACGGTGCCAGCAGTGCATCAAAGCAGGCCGGTTGCTCCAGCGTATTCAGTGCTCCTGCCACCGCCTCGATAGTCGACAGCGCGCCCGCTTCCGGCGCCTTGCGCAGGCGATAGCGTGAAGGGGCCACGTCGCCCAGCGTCACCCGTGGCAAGGCCTCCAGTATCGGGTTCAGGTACAGCAGCTTGCGCGCCTTGCGCCAGGTGCCGTCTGGCACGATAAGCAGCAACGGCTCGTTATCTTCCTTGCCATAGCCCCTCAGCACCTGAGCATCATCACCCGGAAACAGCAGGGCCGGTCGGTAACCCGGTGTTGCCAGCAATTCACCCAGGTCATCGAACACTTCCCCGATCCGCAGCTCGGCATTGTTCAGGCCAAGGGCAGCCAGGCGCGCAGTGTTCAGTGCATGGGCGGTTTCACTGGGATGCTGCAGCAGGATGACGCGGGTGCGGCTGTCGAGCGCGGGGATCAGCGGGCAGAGGCAGTGGTCGAGCGGGCGCTGACAGCGCCCGCAGCGGGGTCTGGGCATCGGGTTCTCCTTTTACGGGAACAGTTTGCCACAGAACCGGGGCCCGCTTTGCGGGCCTTTCGCCGGCAAGCCAGCTCCCACAGGGACCCCGCAGCCTTCAAGCCGCGGTCCCGGTGGGGGCCGGCTTGCCGGTGAAAGGGCTGCAGAGCAGCCCCGCCGCTATTTCAACGGTTGAACCGCTCCGCCAGGCTATGCAGGTACTCCGCCATGCGCTCCAGGTCCTGGCTGATTTCAGCCCCCTGCCTGGCCTGCCCCGCACTCTGGTCACACAGCTGGGCGATGCGCACGATCTGCTGGTTTATGTCCTCCGCCACATGGGTCTGTTGCTCCGACGCCGTCGCCATCTGCTGGCTCATGCCGGTGATGCGGCTGACCGCCTGGGCAATCCCGCTCAATGCCCCCTGCACCGCCTCGACGCTGTGCACACTGTCCCGCGAGATCTGCTCGCCGCGGTTGGCAGTACTCACCGCCCGCTCTGCGCCAGCGCGTAATGAAGCGATGATCTGGTGGATTTCCTGGGTCGAGGCGCGGGTGCGCTGGGCCAGCGAACGCACCTCGTCAGCCACCACGGCAAACCCACGCCCTTGTTCACCGGCCCGCGCGGCTTCAATGGCGGCGTTGAGCGCCAGCAGGTTGGTCTGTTCGGCAATCGAGGTGATCACATCGACCACGCTGCCAATCGACTGAGTCTGTTCGGCCAGGGCATTCACCGCCTGGCCGATGTCACTGACCGCATCGCTCATGCTGCCCATCGCTTGCAGGCTCTTCAACGCCAGTTCGCTGCCCTGCTGCGCCAGCTGGTCGGCATCACCGGCAGCATGCGCCGTACTCTGCACGTTGTGGGTGACCTGCTGGATGGTCGCCGCCATCTGCGCAATGGCCGTGGCGGACTGGTCGGTCTCGCTGCGCTGGCGGTCGAGCATCTGCGCCTGGGCATCCGACAGCTCGGACGATTGCGTCGCCCGCGACTTCACCCCGACGCCGGCGTCCACCAGACGTGTCAGCGCCGTTTGCAGGCGGGCTTCTTCGCTGATGATGGCCAGGTCGAGCTGGCCTTGCAGGCCCGGGTTGTCACTGTAGGTAAGCGCCACCAGCGGGCTGGTGAACGCCTTGGGGTGCTCGGCCAACGTGCGGCGAATGGCCTGGTTTTGCCGATGCTCGACCAGGTACCAGGCCAGCAGCAAGCTGGCCATGAGCACGCCGAGCGCCGCGTAGGCCGGCAACCACAGGTAGCCTGCCGCCGACAGCAGCCCGGCACCGATCAATGGCCAGCCGTGGGTCAGGCCATGCCCCAGGCGAGCCGCCCACGACACCGCTGGGCGACCGTCGCGCAGACGCGCATACAAGGCTTCGGCGCGGTGGATCTGTTCGCGTGTGGGTACGGAGCGCACCGACTCGTAGCCACTGATGCGGCCCTGCTCGTAAATCGCCGTGACATAGGCGCTGACCCAGTAGTAATCACCGTTCTTTGCCCGGTTCTTGACCACCCCCATCCACGGCTTGCCCTGCTTGATGGTCTCCCACATATGGCCGAACACCGCCGCTGGCATGTCCGGGTGGCGCACCAGGTTGTGCGGTTGGCCGACCAGCTCCTCGTAGGTGAACCCGCTGATCGCCACGAAGGCATCGTTGCAGTAGGTGATGCGGCTGTTGAGGTCCGTGGTGGAGATCAGGCGTTGGTCGCTGGAGAAGGTTCTTTCATGCTCGGTGACGGGCAGATTCATGCGCATCTTCGGCGATCCTTGCAGGATGAAATAAGGGGAAATCATCAGCGCACGTTGATGTTTAGCAGAGCGCTATCAGGTTAGCGGTCGGCTTTTGCCAGAATTTAACACCGCCCGACGGAATGCACGCAGGCGTCGCCGCTCAGCCCACATTCAGCTGGCTTTTCAGCAGGTCGCGGAAGGTCTGGATCAGCGGTTCGCGGCTGCGTCCCCGGCGAATGATCAGCGAGAACGGTGCCTGATAGCCGAAAGTGGATGGCGACAGCACGCGCAAGTCGCCCTTGTCGACCCAGGCCTGGGCGTAGTGCTCGGGCAGGTAGCCGATATAGGCGCCGGAGAGGATCAGGATCAACTGCGCCTCCATGCTCTCTACCGTTGCCGCGCTGTGCTTGAAGCCGTGCCGGGCCAGCTCGGCCTGGCTCCAGTAGCCGCGCCCGACCATCCGCTGCTGGGTCACCACCTGCTCGGGGATGCGCCGCTCGGCAAACAGCGTGTGTCGGCTACTGCAGTACAGCCAGTGCTGCTCGCGGTACAGCGGTTGATACAGCAGCCCGCTCATGCGCGAGGAAAACGCGCCAATGGCCAGGTCCAGGCGGTTGTCCTGTACGCCCAGCTGCAACTCGTAGGGGCTGGACACCGACAGGTGCAGGTGCACCGCCGGGTGCTCCTGACTGTAGGCACCGATGGCTTCAGCCAGCGGCAAGGCACTGTCGCCAACGGTGGAGTCGATCACCCCCAGGTTGAGGGTGCCACGCAATTCGCCCTTGAGTGCTGCGGCGTACTGCTCGAACCCGTCCAGCTCGGCGAGCAGGCGCAGGGTTTCCTGATGGAATAGCTCGCCTTTGCTGGTCAGGCTGAAACCGCCACGCCCGCGGTGGCACAGCACGATCCCCAGGGCGCCTTCGAGCTGGCTCATGTAGGTGCTGATGGCCGAGGTCGACAGGTTGAGATCGCGCTGGGCGTTGGCAAAGCCCTGATGGCGCACCACGCTGATGAAGATGCGCAGCAGTTTCAGGTCAGGCAGGGTCGAGGCCATGGTGTAGCGGTTCCGCAGTGTCATTTGCGCGCAGTCTAACCGCTCAGCCAACGATTAGTTTAGAAATTCCTGAACTAAGTATTTGCCGGTAGCGATTCTTCCCGCGCACTACCTTGCGCAAACTCGGCCGAAATGTCCCTGCCCGCCGGCACGATCACACTTGAAAGGCGCGCGGCGGCACAGGTTCGAACAAACACAACAATCGACCGACTGATGAGGCCCACTGTGGACAAGACTCTCCACCAACCACTGGGCGGCAACGAAATGCCGCGTTTCGGCGGCATCGCCACCATGCTTCGCCTTCCCCACCTGCAAAGCGCCGAGGGCCTGGACGCTGCCTTCATCGGCGTCCCGCTGGATATCGGTACCTCGCTGCGCTCCGGCACCCGCTTCGGCCCGCGCCAGATCCGCGCCGAATCGGTGATGATCCGCCCGTACAACATGGCCACCGGTGCCGCGCCGTTCGACTCGCTGTCGGTCGCCGACATCGGTGATGTGGCGATCAACACCTTCAACCTGCTGGACGCCGTGCGCATCATCGAAGAAGCGTACGACGAGATCGTCGAGCACAATGTGATCCCGATGACCCTGGGCGGCGACCACACCATCACCCTGCCGATCCTGCGTGCCCTGCACAAGAAGCACGGCAAGATCGGCCTGGTGCACATCGACGCCCACGCCGACGTCAACGACCACATGTTCGGCGAAAAAATCGCCCACGGCACCACCTTCCGCCGCGCCGTCGAAGAAGGCCTGCTCGATTGCGACCGCGTGGTGCAGATCGGCCTGCGCGCCCAGGGCTACACCGCCGACGACTTCAACTGGAGCCGCCGCCAGGGCTTTCGCGTGGTCCAGGCCGAAGAATGCTGGCACAAGTCGCTGGAGCCATTGATGGCCGAAGTGCGGGAAAAAGTCGGCGGTGGCCCGGTATACCTGTCGTTCGACATCGACGGCATCGACCCGGCCTGGGCGCCTGGCACCGGCACGCCGGAAATCGGCGGCTTGACCACCATCCAGGCGATGGAGATCATTCGCGGCTGCCACGGCCTGGACCTGATCGGCTGTGACCTTGTCGAAGTCTCCCCGCCTTACGACACCACCGGCAACACCTCGCTGCTCGGTGCCAACTTGCTGTTCGAAATGCTCTGCGTGCTGCCAGGCGTGGTGCGTCGCTAGTCCCGCTTGACCCCGGCAGGAGCCATATGGGAGGGCCACTGAGGCCCGCCAACACAAAACCAGACCGCCGGGCGCCGTGCAAACGCCCGTGTGGTCGATCTCGCCATAATAAAGATAATCGGGAGACCCCCAATGGCCTTGGACATCATTGTTGTAATGATCTACACCGCCGGCATGCTCGGGCTTGGCTGGTATGGCATGCGGCGTGCGAAAACCCATGAAGACTATCTGGTGGCCGGGCGCAACCTCGGCCCGGTCCTGTACATGGGTACCATGGCCACCACCGTGCTGGGTGGCGCGTCCACCGTCGGCACCGTGCGCCTGGGCTATGTCCATGGCATCTCCGGGTTCTGGCTGTGCGCAGCGCTGGGCCTGGGCATCATCGCCATCAACCTGTTCCTCGCCAAACCGCTGCTGCGCCTGCGCATCTTCACCGTGACCCAGGTGCTGGAGCAGCGCTACAACCCGACCGCTCGCCAGGCCAGTGCGGTGATCATGCTGGCTTATGCCCTGATGATCGGCGTGACCTCGACCCTGGCCATGGCCACCGTGCTGCAGGTGCTGCTGGACCTGCCGTTCTGGGCGTCGCTGCTGCTCGGTGGCGGTGTGGTGGTGCTGTATTCGACCATTGGCGGCATGTGGTCGCTGACCCTGACCGACATCGTCCAGTTCGTGATCAAGACCGTCGGCCTGATGTTCATCCTGCTGCCGGTGTGCCTGTACAAGGCCGGGGGCTGGGACACACTCGTGGCCAAGCTGCCGGCGGCCAGCTTCCAGCTGACCAGCATTGGCTGGGACACCATCATCACCTACTTCCTGATCTACTTCTTCGGCATCCTCATCGGCCAGGACATCTGGCAGCGGGTGTTCACCGCCCGAGACGAGAAGGTCTGCCAGCGTGCGGGTACCATCGCCGGTGTCTACTGCGTGGTATATGGCCTGGCCTGCGCCGCGATCGGCATGGCCGCGCACGTGCTGCTGCCCGACCTGGCCAACCCGAACAATGCCTTTGCCGAGATGATCAAGAGCACGCTGCCCGATGGTATCCGCGGCCTGCTGATGGCGGCGGCCCTGGCCGCCATGATGTCCACTGCCAGCGCCGGCCTGCTGGCTGCATCCACCACAGTCACCGAAGACTTGCTGCCCAAGCTGCGCGGTGGCAAGCAGTCGAGCCTGGGCATGAGCCGCCTGTTCACCCTGCTCACCGGGCTGGTGGTGCTGGGTATCGCGCTGATGGTGAACGATGTGATCAACGCCCTGACCTTGGCCTACAACCTGCTGGTCGGCGGCATGCTGATCCCGCTGATCGGGGCCATCTTCTGGAAACGTGCGACCACAGCGGGCGCCATCGCCAGCATGTCGCTGGGCTTTGCCACCGCGCTGCTGTTCATGTTCAAGGACGGGCTGGAGGCCAATACGCCGATCTACTACAGCCTGGCGATCGGCCTGGTGAGCTTTGTGGTGGTGAGCCTGGCTTCGCGCAAACCAGTGGCGGCGGTAAAGCTGGCCTGACAAAACCCGCCCGGCAGGCATCACACGACTGACAGAAACAGAAAGGCCGTTGCACCCACCCAGGTGCAACGGCCTTTGCTTGTATCAGCGACGACGCGGTTGGCGCTTGCGCTGCTCTTCATCAGTCGGGATCGGCACCGGCTGCAAGGGTGGTGGAATCAGCCCCAGGGCGACCGCCAGATCGTGGAGCCAGTTTGACAGTGGTCTATTCATATTGCCCCCTTGACGGGTCAGCCTCACGGTAAATCAATCCTGCGATGTTTCATACAGATCATAGCCTGATGTCCTGTAGAACGCATGCCTCTGATATTACAGATACGGGCCATTTTGACGTGGATCAAGGCGTAACGGTGCATTCCGACGACTGGTTAATCGTTTCGCTTTGTTGCAGGTGGATCCACGCCTGCAAATTTGCCCCACGCATGCCCTGCCGCCACATCAGCCAGGTGACGGCCTGATCGAACGGCGCCTGCAGCGGATACACGCTAACCCGGTCACGCCCAGGCAGGCTGTCGAGCATCGAACGGGCCATCATCGCCACGCCCGCGCCCGCGATCACACAGGCCAGCATGCTCTGGTACGACTCGATCTCCATCACCCGGCCCATTGGGGTATGGGCATGGGCATACCAGGCTTCAAGGCGCATGCGGTACGAGCAGCCCTGACGGAACGTGAACACCGCCTTGCCCGCCACATCCTTGGCGGTATGCACGGCCGGGTGCTCGGGGCTGGTGATCAGTACCAGTTGTTCATCGCACAGCGGCACGCCATCCAGCCCGGCCAGGCTGGGCGGGCCGTCGATCAGGGCAGCGTCCAGGGTATGGTTGAGCAAGCCTTCCAGCAACTCGCCACTGGGCGCTGCACGCACCTGCAGGTTTACCGCCGGGTAGGCCTGGTGGTAACGCGCCAGCAACCCCGGCAAATGGGTCGCGGCCGTGCTGTACATGGTACCCAGCACAAAATCGCCGGCCGGCTGGCCACCCCGCACGGCAGCCAGCGTCTCGTCGCGCAACGCCGACAGACGGTTGGCATAGTCCAGCAACACCTTGCCGGCTGGCGACAGCTGCAGGCGCTGGCGTTCGCGCAGGAACAGCTCGACGCCCAACTGCTCCTCGAGTTGGCGCAACCGCGTCGACAGGTTTGACGGCACACGATGCAAGCGCTCGGCGGCACGGGTAACAGAACCCTCTTCGGCCACGGCCTGGAAGATACGCAGCTGGCTGAATTCCACGGCATTCTCCAAAACAGAACAACTTACTCATCATTATTCAATTTTATTGAAAAAGAAACAGCCCTAACCTGCCAACCATCGCTTACATCCGCGCAGGAGACTCGTCATGTCACCCCTCACTCAACTGCTGGCCAGCGCCGTTGCGCTGATGATGGCCATGGGTATCGGCCGTTTTGCCCTTACCCCGCAATTGCCGCAACTGATCGCCGAAGGCCAGTTCGACCTGACGGTCGCGGGGCTGGTGGCGGCCGCCAACTACCTGGGCTACTTCGTGGGGGCGGTAGACGCCATGTTCGCCCGCTCGCCCGGCCAGGTGCGCCTGCGCCTGCATGGCGGGCTGTGGCTGTGCGTGGTGCTGACGCTGGCTTCATGGGCGGCAGACGGGTTCTGGAGCCACCTGTTGCTGCGCTTTGGCACCGGCGTGGCGAGTGCCTGGGTGTTGGTGATGATCACCAGCCTCAGCCAGCAGGTGGCCAATGCCAATAACCGCCAGCGCCTGGGCGCCCTGGTCTTCGCCGGACCCGGCCTGGGCATTGCCTTGACCGGGCTGCTGGCGCTGGTTGCGCACCTGCTGGGGCTGGGCTCGGCGGCGCTGTGGCTGATCTATGCCGTGGCGGCGCTGGTGATGCTGCTGGCAGTCCGGCCTTGGCTGCCCCGGGCGCTGCAAGCGGCGCCTGTGCTGACGCCTGCGCATCAGGGCCCGACCCGCAGTGTCGGTATCGGCCGGTTGGGGCTGGTGTATGCGCTGTACGGGGTGGGCTACATCCTGCCGGCCACGTTCCTTTCGCAGATGGCCAACCAGCAGTTGCGCGGGCAGTGGCTGGCTGATCTGTTCTGGCCGGCATTTGGCCTGGCAGCGGCGCTGGGTGTGCTGCTGGTGAGCTTGCGCCGCAGCGGTCCTACCTCGACCTGGCTGACCGCCACCCTGTGGCTGCAAGGGTTGGGTGTGCTGGCCTGCCTGGTGGGCGGGGGTGTCGGGCTGGCGTTGGGTGTGGTGCTGTGTGGCGGCCCGTTCCTGGCGTGCATGCAGCTGGTGATGCAGCGTTCGCGGGAACTGGCGCCGCATGCAACACAGCGCAATGCCGGTTTGCTCACGGCGTGCTTTGCCCTGGGGCAGTTGAGCGGGCCGTTGCTGGCAGCGGTCAGCAGCCATTACAGCGGTGGGCTGCAGCCGGCGCTGATGATAGCGGCAGGTGGCCTGGCGGTGGCCGGGGGGCTGGTGCAATTGGCCGGCAGCAGCAAGGCCGCATGCGCCTGCCCCAGCAAGGTTGCATCCTGAATCGGGTTGCCTGTACCGACCTCTTCGCGGCGGTACAGGCGATGCATCACCCCACGAACCGCCGCAAATGCCGCTTCACCCAGGGCTCGGCACTTACCAGGACCACGCCCAGCAACACCATCAGCGCCCCGATTACAAAGTTGGCGCTGAGCGGCTCATCCAGCAGCAACACGCCAAAGGTCACCCCGAACAGCGGGGTGATGAAGGAAAACACCGCCAGGTTGGACGCCAGGTACTTGCGCAGCAACCAGAACCAGGTCAGGTAGCTGACGAACGACACCACGATGCCCTGGAACAGCACGCTACCCATCGCCAGCGGTGTCAGCGACACCTCACCGATCTGCCCGCTGAGCAGTGCAATCAGCAGCAGCCCGACAAAACCGACCCCCAGCTGATAGAACAGGGTCAGGGTCGCCGGTGCTTCAGACAAGCGTGAGCAGCGCACCACTACCGTGGTGGCGCCCCAGGCCAGGCCGGCGATCACGCCAAAGGCATCACCCAGCAAGGTGCGGCCATCCATGTCCTCGAACGACATGCCACCGGCAAACGCCATGGCAATGCCACCGAACGCCAACAAGATTCCCAACCACTGCAGCAGCCGCAGACGTTCGCTAGGCAGCCGGAAATGCAGGCCCAATGCGGTGAACACCGGGGCGGTATAGAGGAACACCGACATGTGCGCCGCCGAGGTCAGCTTCAGGCCCTCGGCGATGAACAGAAACTCTACGCCGAACAGCCCGCCCGCCAGCAACCCTGCACGCCAGGTGCTGCCGACCTGCCCCCAACCACCTCGCCAGCACACCAGCAGGCCGACCAGCACGGCGGCAATGCCATTACGCAATGCCGCCTGCATCACCGGGGCGATGTCCACGGCGGCGGTCTTGATCAGTACCTGCTGGCAGCCCCAGATCAGGCACAGTCCGAGCATCACCTGAAAGGCGAAGGCGTCAGGGTTCTTGCGGACCGCGCTCATGAGCGGGCCTTCGAGCTGATGGTGGGCATGGGCAAAAGGCTCGGCAGCATTCAGGAACTACCGATTATCGGGTTTCCCGGGCCAGCCTTGCCAGCCTCAAAACGACCTCAAGCAATCTGCGCTTTTGCCGACACGTGCTCGAAGGTACTTTCATCCAGCGCATCTGCCTGCTCGTCCAGCACCTGGCGCGGGTGCTCGAAGCCGGGGATGCTGCTGTCGATCAGGCTCATCAAACGCGAACCGCGCTCGGTCAGCACGAAATTCTCGCCATTGCCACCGTCTTCTTCAGGCCGGCTTGCGATGAAGCCGCGCTTGAACAGCAATTTTTCATACTCGCAGGCGCGGGTTTTCAGGTGGTCCAGATCACCCACCGGCTCGCCCTTGGCGGCCAGCGCCGCAGCGTGCTGTTCGGCATAGGGGCGTGGCGTGAAGCTGTGACCGGCGCCGTTCTGCACCTCGTGCAGCAAGCGTTCGATCAGGTCCCAGTCGTAGGCGATGCTCATGGCTCGTGCTCCTGCAGTGGACGGAAGGGGTACACAGGGTGGGACCCACCAGTAGAAGCGGTGTTCCAAAAAAGCGCGACTACGTATCTGTCCCGCTGCCATGACTCACGCACTTGAGGCCGACGATACCAGCCGGTTTGGCGCTGGCAGCAAAACTCAGCGTAGCTTCTGCTGGGCTTGCATATACTGGCGCAGCAACTGATTGATCCGGGTCTGGTAGCCGCCCCCCTGCTCTTTGAACCAGGCGAGGACATCAGTATCCAGGCGAATGGTCACCGTCTGCTTGGCTGGAACTCGCAGCTCGGCCTCCCGAAAAAAATCGTCATTCAGCTCAGGGATATCCGAGGTATCAATAGCCTGGTCGTCCTGCCGAGCCAAGCGGCTCCAGTCAGTTTTCGATGTTTTGGTCATAGTGAGTGGCCTCCCACCTGGTGGCTTTACGCGCAGAAATGATTCGAATGACATCACCACGCCTCTCCGTATACACGACTACGCCTATCAAGCACTTCAGCCAGCCCAGGCAGACCCAGCGTTCCTCGCCAAGGCCGGGATTGTCATCGCGGCGTATCAGCATCGGGTGATTGAACATCTCCGGAACATCGCTGAAGTCGATTCCATGCTTGCGGATGTTGATATGGTTCTTGGCATCGTCCCACTCAAAGAACATGGGCCGCTCCGTATTTACATCTGTACATACGATACCTCCTGATTCAGCTCAAGGCTAGAGGGCGACCGCTCGCCATTCAATAGCTTCAGGAGGCTTTGGGAAAAGGACTACAGCCTGGAGCGTAAGCAGCCCGACCAGCCGGTTGGCACGGCTGCGCTTACTGCTTGACCAGATAGTTGATGAACAACCGGAACAGCTCCGCATTCCCGGCGATGCCCAGCCGCTGCCAGATATTGTGGCGGTGCACCTTCACCGTGCCCTCCGAAATCCCCAGTACACGGGAGATAGACTGGCTGCTGTGGCCCTGCAGAATCAGCTTGGCCACATGCCGTTGGGTTTCAGTCAGGTGGCCCTGGAGAATATCGACGAAGGCATCCTCCAGCTGGCTGTCCGAATCCTGCGGGTCGGCCAGCTCATCGGCATGGGCCAGACGCAGGTGCTGGCTGAATATGGCTTCGATCACCGGCGTCAATGCAGCCAGCCGTTGCGCTTCTGCGGCCTCGAAGGCGCCCTTGTCCAGGCCACGCATCAGCGAGTAGACCAAGGCGGTTCGCGGCCTTACCGGCACGATGAAACCGATCTCCTCGATCAGGCTGCCATGGTGCGAGGAGACGCAGGGATGGATGTCGTGAGAAATGGAAAAGCCCGAGGCAAAGAAGCTGTCCGGGGCCAGCTCGCTCATGCGCCACAAACCGGCCGGGTGGTTGTTGGTGCAGGCGACGTAGAACGGGTCCAGCAGGTAACCGCCACGCAGGTAAGCCTTGAGCGTCCGTTCGGCCACGCGCTTGTGGTAGCCGTCATGAACCAGCAATGCGGGCTGGTTGAAGCGAAACAGGTAGGCGCAGCTCATGTCGAAATCGACCCCGCTCTTGAGCGCCATGTCGAGGGCCGGGCCCAATGCGTCGCTGCCAATAGCGTGAATGACCGCGCCCAGGCGGTTGGCGTTGTCGCTGTTCATTGCGATGGCCTGTGCAGTGATAGGTGAAAACGCGAATGCCGCCCGGCTGTACCAGCCCGAGCGACATTGAACGATGCCTGGCCCTGTCAGTGCAACGGTACGCTGGCCGGCAGCACACCGTCTTCCTCTTCCTGCCGCCCCAGCTCCAGGGCCTTCGGTACCGCCAGCCAGTAAGCCAGCAGCATGCCCAGCAGGCCACCGGCGAGCTTGCCGATGATCAACGGCCCGATCAGGCTGGGCTGGAAATTGGCCGAGTAGGCCAGGTGGTCACCGAAGGTGAACGCCGCGCACACGGCAAAGGCGATCACCAGCACCTTGTCTTTGGGCGGCATGTCGGCCACCAGGCGGAACATTGCCAGTATATTGGCGGAAGCTGCGAGGACACCGGCCGCGCCCACGGGCGACAGGCCGAGTTTCGACGCCACCGTTTCGATCGGCCGCGACAGGAAACGCTTGATCAGGTAGACCATCGGGAACGCACCGCAGAGCATGATCCCGACATAGCCGGCTATTTCCAGGGCGCGGAACTGGTCGGCCTTGTCGGCAATGATCGGCGCAAAACCCCAGCCACCGAACAGCGAGGTGAACGCGCCGGTGAAATACTCGACGATCGAGGCCACCAGTACCAGGGTCACCGCCGCATACATCAGCTGCCCCAGTTTGAGGAAAAGGCTGACCATGAGGTTGGGGAAATAACGCAGCGCAGCAGCCAGCGCCACACAGAACAGGATCAGCGGCGACAGGTTGCGCAGCAGGGTCGGCAAGGTAAAGTGCAGCGCCTGGGTGGCCGCGCCTGCCGTGGCGATATCCGGGCGCACGCCCAGGCCCATCGCCTGCATGCCCATGGCGATGAACACGATGCTGATCGGGATGCTAAGCAACCCGGCCATGATGCCCAGCGCCATGTACTTGTGATCGGCTTTGTTGAGCATGGCAAGGCCCACCGGGATGACGAAAATCACCGTCGAGCCACACTGGAAGCCGGTGATCAGCCCCAGGATCCAGCCTTCAGGGCTTTGCGACAGCGCCTGCGCCAGTTGGTAACCGCCCAGGTCCGAAGCGATGAAGATCGGCCCGGCGATGCCGGCATCGGCGCCCATGGCCTGGAACAGCGGGCCAATGAACTGGCTGATGAAACTGGAGATGAACGGGATGGCAGCCATGATCCCGGCCACTGGTATGAAAATCGGGCCAATGCTGTGCAGGCCGGCGGTGAACTCTTTGGCCAGCTCCGATTCCGCATTGACGATCGATGCGATCGCGCCGATGACGGCGCACACCATGATCACGTAGATGACGTAAGTGCCTATGTTTTCCATCTGCTGCCTCTGTCTTGTTGGAATTGGCTTGTGGGCAGAATTGAGGGTTTCTTCATGTTTTTCTTGTTGAAAACCGGCAGCACAGTGCCGGCCGGGCATCACATGGCGGTGTAGGCGTTGTCGACGAACAGGTGCGAGCCGCTGACGAAACTGGACTCGTCGCTGGCCAGAAACAAGGCGGCGTTGGCCACTTCGCTCGGATCGCACAGGCGCCCTTGCATGGTCTTGATCGCCTCGTCAGAGGCGTCGACACCATAACCGCGCAGCAGGTCGAGTTCGCGGCGGCCATGGGCGGTGCCGATAAAGCCTGGGCAGATGGCATTGCTGCGGATGTTCTGGTCGCGGTACTCCACGGCCAAGGCGCGGGCGAACATGTGGCAGGCACCTTTGGTGGTGCAATACAGCACTTCCATCGGGGTGCCGACCACTGCCGAAATCGACGAAGTGCAGATGACGCTGCCGCCGCCGGCGGCGAGCATGCCTGGCAATACGGCCTTGGTGACCAGGAACATGCTTTTCACGTTGACGCTCATCAACCGGTCCCAGTCGGCTTCGCTGGTTTCCAGGAACGGGCCGGCTGCGATGATGCCGGCGTGGTTCATCAGCACGGTGATCGGGCCAAAGTGTGCCTGGGCCTGGCTTACCGCTCGGTGCACCTGGTCGGCCTGGGACACATCGGCAGCGACGAACAGCGCCTGACCGCCGTCGGCATTGATACCTGCCGCCACCGTTTCACCCTGGCTGGTCGGCAAGTCGAGGATCACCACCTTGGCGCCCTCGGCGGCGAAAAGCTGCGAAGCGGCCAGGCCGCACCCGCCTGCGCCGCCGGTTATCAGCGCCACTTTGCCTTTCAATCGATCCATGGGTCTGTTTCTCGGTTGTCATGTTTGTGGCTTCAAACTAGAGCCGAGGATGACTGCGGTAAATATACCCAGGGGTATAGCCGCCGGTCGAAGGCACTGAACCAAATGCCGTAGGCGCGTCTCCACCGCTCATCACCCCCCGGAGGTATAAGGATGAAACCGCTGCTGCCTATCGCCTGCGCCACTCTACTGTTCAGCGCCCTGCCCGCCTGGGCCTGTACACCGGAGGAGGCAACGCAAAAACGTGAAGAGCTGGCCGGCTTGGTTTCTCGGTTGACCGAGCAGAACCCGCAAAAGGCCAAGGAGATCAATGACGAGCTTCAGGGAATGGAGTTGGGGACGGCGAGCAAGGACTTGCCCGACAAGTGCCAGCTGATCGACCAGCGGGTCAAGGAACTGAAAGAGGCGGAGAAAAAGGCTGATTGAAGGTTTGTTGACAGCCCTGTCGCCGGCAAGCCGGCCACAGGGCTAGTACCGGCCGATTACTCGGCGGCAGTCCTGCGCTTCTTCAACGGCGCCAGGCCATCCGCACTCGCCAGCGGGGCGTTGGCCTTCGGCTTGGCGGTAGGCTTGCGCTTGGCAGCAGCCTTCTTGTCACCCGACTTCTTGTCGACCTTTTTCTTCTTGCTACCGACAGCCTTGCCCGATGCCTTGACCTTCTTCGGCCCGCTGTAGGTGCCCTTCACTTCCTTGATCACCCGGCGCTCGAACTGCTGCTTGAGGTAGCGTTCGATGCTGGACATCAGGTTCCAGTCGTTGTGGGTGATCAGCGAGATCGCCAGGCCTTCGCCACCGGCCCGGCCGGTACGGCCAATGCGGTGTACGTACTCGTCACCGCTGCGCGGCATGTCGAAGTTGATGACCAGGTCCAGGCCATCGATGTCCAGGCCACGGGCCGCCACATCGGTGGCCACCAGTACCTTGGAGCCGCCCTGCTTGAAGCGCTCGATGGCCAGCTTGCGGTCTTTCTGGTCCTTTTCGCCATGCAGCACGAACGCTTTCACGTCCTTGGCGACCAGGTGGCCGTAGATACGGTCAGCCATGACGCGGGTGTTGGTGAAGATGATGGCCTTGTCGAACGTCTCGTTGGCCAGCAACCATTGAACGATCTGCTCTTTGTGCTGGTCGTGGTCAGCGGTGATGACCTGCTGGCGGGTACCTTCGGCCAGCTGCGAAACGCTGTTGAGCATCAGGTGTTCAGGGTCTTTCAGCACCTTGCCGATGATGTCGCGCAGGGCCGCGCCACCGGTGGTGGCCGAGAACAGCAGGGTTTGCTCGCGGTTCTCGCACTCCTTGCACAGGCGCTCCATGTCTTCGGCAAAGCCCATGTCGAGCATGCGGTCGGCTTCGTCGAGGATCAGCACCTTCACATGGGACAGGTCGAGGTTGCCGGCATTGAGCTGCTCGAGCAGGCGGCCCGGGGTGCCGATCAGCACGTCCGGCACCTTGCGCAGCATGGCGGCCTGTTCCTTGAAGTCTTCGCCGCCGGTCACCAGGCCCGACTTGATGTAGGTGAACTGCGAGAACAGCTGCACTTGCTTGAGGGTCTGCTGGGCCAGCTCACGGGTCGGCAGCAGGATCAGCGCGCGGATCTCGACGCGAGGGCCGCTGAGGTCGACCAGGCGGTTGAGCATGGGCAGCACGAAGGCCGCGGTCTTGCCGCTGCCGGTCTGTGCGGTCACGCGCAGGTCACGCCCTTGCAGGGCCAAGGGGATGGCCGCGGCCTGCACCGGGGTAGGCTCGACGAATTTAAGCTCGGCCACGGCTTTAAGCAGGCGTTCATGCAGGGCGAATTGGGAGAACACGGAGGTAACCTCAGGCAAGTGCGGGAAATTCAGTTGCATAGGGTAACGTTTTCTGCAGCCTTAGCCGAATTTCTTTTGGCAACTTTGTCGCCATCCGCGCTCTAATGGCGCTTCGTTTCGCAACAAGACTGTACGCAAACCCATGGATATCCAAAGAATCTGGCGTGACTCCCTCGACCTGTGGGGCACCCTCGACCAACATCCCATGCTGCACGCCGCCATCGGTCTGGCGGTGCTGCTGCTGATTTCCCTTGTCATCGGCCGCCTGGCACGCTTCCTGATGCTGCACGGCGCCCGCTTGCTGGCCCGCCAACAGGCGTTGAAGTGGCTGGACGACCTGCGCCACAACAAGGTCTTCCACCGCCTGGCCCAGACCACACCGTCGCTGGTGCTGCAATTTGGCCTGAAGCTGGTGCCGGAGCTGTCCGACACCGCTCAGCACTTCCTCGGCAATGTCGCCCTGGCCTTTACCCTGCTGTTCATGACCATGGCGCTGTCGTGCCTGCTGGATGCCCTGCTCGACATCTATGCCCGCACCGAACATGCCCGCACCCGCTCCATCAAGGGCTACGTGCAGCTGGCCAAGATGATGCTGTGGATCTTCGCCTCCATCGTCATCGTCGCCACCCTGATCGACCGTTCGCCGCTGTTGCTGCTGTCTGGCCTGGGCGCCATGTCGGCGGTACTGCTGTTGGTGTACAAGGACACGCTGCTGTCGTTCGTCGCCAGCGTGCAGTTGACCAGCAACGACATGCTGCATGTGGGTGACTGGATCGAAATGCCGCAGGTGGGTGCCGATGGCGATGTGGTGGATATCACCTTGCACACGGTGAAGGTGCAGAACTTCGACAAGACCATCGTCTCCATCCCCACCTGGCGCCTGATGAGCGAGTCGTTCCGCAACTACCGCGGCATGCAGCAGTCCGGCGGCCGGCGGATCAAGCGCAGCCTGTTCATCGATGCCGCCGGCGTGCGCTTCCTTACCCGCGAAGAGGAACAGCGCCTGAGCCAGATACACCTGCTTGGCGACTACCTGGCCGGCAAGCGCCAGGAGCTGCAGAACTGGAACGAGGCGCTGGGGCCGGTGGCCGAGCTGTCGGCCAACCGCCGCAAGCTGACCAATATCGGCACGTTCCGCGCGTTCGCCCTGGCCTACCTGAAGAACCACCCCAACATTCACCCGAACATGACCTGCATGGTACGGCAGATGCAGACCACCGCCGAGGGTGTGCCGCTGGAGATCTATTGCTTCACCACCACCACGGTGTGGGCGGACTATGAGCGGATTCAGGGGGATATCTTCGACTACCTGCTGGCGGTGCTGCCGGAGTTTGGCTTGAGCCTCTATCAGCAGCCGAGTGGCAATGACATGCGGGTGGGGTTGGCCGGGCGTATGGCGGCCGAGCCGATGCCGCGTCGCCTGGAAGAGATGAGCGAGGCTTGAGATTGCCGGGGCTGCTGCGCAGCCCATCGCCGGCAAGCCAGCTCCCACAGGTACCGCGCAGTTCCGCAAGACGGTGGTGTTCCCGTTTGGAGCTGCTTTGCAGCCCACCACCCCCACAGTTACTGGGAGTTGGCTTGTCGTGGCGACTAACCGCGGCGACAGGGCCTTCGGCTACCCCGCATAACCCAGCAGGTACAACAACCCGGTCAAGGTCAGCAGCGAAGCCACGGTCGACAACAGGATCGTGCGCGATATCAACCCCGCCTCACGGTTGTAATACTCCGCCAGCATGAACGGCCCGGTCCCGGTCGGCAGTGCCGCCAGCAGCACCGCCGAAGCCGCCCACATGGTCGGCAGGCTGAACACCTTGAACGCCAGTACCCAGGTCAACGCCGGCTGCCCCACCAGCTTCAAGCCCACCAACGGCCATGGGTTGGCCTGCGCACCCGGGCGTTTTTCTGCCAGAAACGCGCCCAGCGAGATCAACGCGCAAGGCGTGGTGGCCAACGCCAGCATGTCGAGAAAGTGCATCACCGGCTCGGCCAGGCCCAATCCAGCCATGGCCCACCCCGCCCCCGCCAGCGGCGAGAACACCAGCGGGTTCTTCGCCAGCGCCTTGCTCACCAGCAGGATCGCCCGGCCAATCTGCCGCTCCTCCTGCAGCCCGACTTCGATCAGGGTCAGCGAAATGGCAAACACCAGGCACACCACGAGCAACGACGAGATCAGCGCCGGCTGCAGGCCTGCCTGGCCAAACAGCAACAAGCACAACGGAATGCCGATGTAGCCGGTGTTGGCATACCCGGCACTCAGCCCGTCGATGCTCGCCGCGACCAGGCCGTGGCCGCTGTGCAAGCGCCACAGCAGGGTCACCACGAACATGGCCAGGGCGCCCCCGCCAAAGGCGACGATGAACCCCGGGTGCCAGATCTCGCTCCAGGTGGCTGTGGCGGTTACCTTGAACAGCAACGCCGGCAGGCACAGCCAGACCACCATCTTGTTGATTTCGGCGGCGGCCTTGTTGCCCAGCTTGTTGGTCTTGCGGCACAGGTAGCCGACCAGGATCAGGGCGAAGATCGGCGCGACGATGACGAAGACAGTGTGCATGTCAGGCCTTGCCGGCCAATGGCGCTTGCCCGCGAGCACCCAAGCGGCTCAACCACACCGACGCCAGAATGATCGCGCCGCCGATGAACAACCGCCCCAGCGGTTCGTGCTGGTTCCAGATCAGCAGGTTCAGCAGCAGCCCCACCGGTACATGCAAGTTGTTCATCACCGCCAGCGTGCCGCCAGAAACCATGCACGCACCCTTGTTCCACCAGTACAGGCCCAGCGCCGTCGGGCACAAACCCAGGAACAGCAGCACCAGCCATTGCACGTCGGTACTCGGCAGGTGCTGCGCATTGCCGAACAGCAGGAACGCCGGCAGCACCACCAGCAAGGCGCCGAGGTAGAAGTAGCCAAAACGCGCGTAGTGCGGCAGGTCGCTGGGGTTGCGGGCGACCAGGTGACGGTACAGCACCTGGCCGGCAGCGTAGGTGAAGTTGGCCAGTTGCAGCAGCAGGAAGCCGATGAAGAACTCGCCGCTGATGCTGTCGAAACGGATCACCGCCGCGCCGGCCACGGCCACCAGCGCCGCCACCAGCGCCCACGGGTTGAAGCGCCGGTTCATGGCGTCCTCTATCAGCGTCACGTGCAGCGGCGTGAGGATGGTGAACAGCAGTACCTCGGGCACGGTGAGCACGCGAAAGCTCAGGTACAGGCAGACATAGGTGATGCCGTACTGCAACGCGCCGATCAGCAGCATCGAGCGCATGAAGCGCGGTTCCACCTGGCGCCAGCGGGTCAACGGCAGAAACACCAGGCCGGCCAGCAGCACCCGTGCGAGCACGGCGAAATAGCTGTCGACGTGCCCGGCCAGGTACTCGCCGATCAGGCTGAAGGAAAACGCCTGGATCAGCGCGACGATTATAAGGTAGCCCATGGTTGCCTCTCGTGGATCAAGGCCGCGACCTTAGCGGGTTGCGGGCTTTGTGTTCAACCATGAGGAATGTGGGGGCTGTGCCGGCCTCTTCGCGGGCTTGCCCGCGAAGAGGCCGGCACAGGCCGCCACCAAATCCCAGGCATAAAAAAGCCCGGCCAAAAGGACCGGGCTAGGTACACCCAAAGGAGCAAAAACAGGTGTCAGGGTTGGGAATTCGTTAAGCCTCAGGCCACCGCCGCCAACTTGGCCTTGGCCTGGTTCAGGCCCTTCTCATGGAACTCGCCGCTCATGTTCAGGCCTTCGGCATGGATGAAATCGACATCGTGAATGCCGATGAAAGCCATTACCTGGCGCAGGTACGGTTCCTGGTGGTCGCTGGTGGCGCCGGCGTGGATACCGCCGCGGGCAGTCAGCACGATGGCGCGCTTGCCGGTCAGCAGGCCTTGCGGGCCGGTAGGGGTGTACTTGAAGGTGATGCCGGCACGCAGCACATGGTCCAGCCAGGCCTTGAGGGTGCTGGGGATGGTGAAGTTGTACATCGGTGCAGCCATCACCAGCACATCGGCGGCAAGCAATTCATCGGTCAATTCGTTGGAACGGGCCAGGGCCTCCAGCTCGGCAGCGCTGCGCTGTTCTTCCGGCTTCATCCAGCCGCCGAGCAGGTTGGCATCCAGGTGTGGCACCGGGCTTACCGCCAGGTCGCGTACGGTGATCTGATCGGCCGGGTGGGCGGCCTGCCATTGCTGGATGAAGTCACGGGTCAGCTGACGAGAAACGGAATCCTGCTGGCGGGCGCTGCTTTCGATGATCAGTACGCGGGACATGAGGTGCCTCCATCGGCAAAAAAGGGTGCGATTCGATGGAGGTGAGATTAAGGCTTGACCTATCGATAAAAAAGCGTAAAAAGTGGGTTCAATCTATCGATTTATCGGTTTATTCCGCCGCACAGCTCAACGCGATGCGCAGCTTGATGATCTGCCGGTTGAATTTGGCAGTGACGTCGACACTTTTACCCGCTGGCACGTTTACCCGGCGCACCCGCGGGGCCTCCGGGCCATTGCGGAAGGTTACCTTGCACGCTGCCGGAACCTGCCCATAGTTGTTCAGGGTAATGGCGCCAATGTCGTAGGCCGTGTCATACGCGGTGTAGTCAAGCTTGACCCCGGCCAGCTGCTTCTCTACATCGATGGGGTAAGCCATGGCCCCGAGGGGCAGGCACATCAGTATTGCCGCACAACATTTCTTCATGGGCCGCTCTCCTTGAAAGAGCGCAGCTTAGGACAACAGGAGCGAAACATGAAAGCGCCGCGCGTAACCCTTGACCAGTGGCGGACCCTGCAAGCAGTGGTCGATCACGGCGGGTTTGCCCAGGCCGCCGAGGCTCTGCACCGCTCACAGTCATCGGTCAGCTACACCGTGGCGCGCATGCAGGAGCAACTGGGCGTGCCGCTGCTGCGCATCGATGGCCGCAAGGCGGTGCTCACCGAGGCCGGTAACGTTCTGCTGCGCCGCTCGCGGCATCTGGTCAAGCAGGCCAGCCAGCTCGAAGACCTGGCCCACCACATGGAGCAGGGCTGGGAAGCCGAGGTGCGTCTGGTAGTCGATGCAGCCTACCCCAGCGCCCGCCTGGTACGCGCCCTGGCCGCGTTCATGCCGCAAAGCCGTGGCTGCCGGGTGCGCCTGCGTGAGGAGGTGCTGTCTGGCGTCGAGGAAGTGATGCACGAAGGCATCGCCGACCTGGCCATCAGCAGCTACAGCATCGGCGGCTACCTGGGCGCCGAACTGAGCGCAGTGGAGTTCGTCGCCGTCGCCCACCCCGAACACAGCCTGCACCGCCTTGGCCGCGAGCTCACCTTCCAGGACCTGGAAAGCCAGCTGCAGGTGGTGATCCGCGACTCTGGCCGCGCGCAACCGCGCGACGTCGGCTGGCTGGGCGCCGAACAGCGCTGGACCGTGGGCAGCCTGGGCACCGCCGCCACCTTCGTCGGCAGTGGCCTGGGCTTTGCCTGGCTGCCCCGGCACATGATCGAGCGCGAGCTGCGCGATGGCGTGCTCAAGCCTTTGCCGCTGGATCAGGGTGGCAGCCGCCATCCACTGTTCTACCTTTATTCGAGCAAAGAGAAGACCTTGGGCCCGGCCACGCAGATTCTCATCGACCTGCTGCGCAACTTCGACACTGCGCCACTGGACGTGCCCTTCGCAGCCCCCCCACAAGCCTGAGAGGACCGCGCCCGTGGCCTATTTCGAACATGAAGGATGCGCACTGCATTACCGGGAATATGGCCAGGGCGAACCGCTGGTACTGCTGCACGGCCTGGGTTCCAGCTGCCAGGACTGGGAGTTGCAGGTGCCGGCGCTAAGCCGCCACTACCGGGTCATCCTCATGGACATTCGCGGCCACGGCCGCTCCGACAAGCCCCGTGACGGTTACCAGATCGCCACCTTCAGCGCCGACCTGCTGGCCCTGCTCGAACACCTGCACACCGGTCCGGTGCACCTCGTCGGTTTATCCATGGGCGGCATGGTCGGTTTCCAGTTTGCCGTCGACCACCCCCAGTGGCTGCGCAGCCTGTGCATCGTCAACAGCGCCCCGGAGGTCAAGCGCCGCACCCGCAGTGACTGGGTCTGGTGGCTCAAGCGCTGGGGCCTGGCGCGCATCCTCAGTGTCGAAACCGTCGGCAAAAGCCTGGCCGAACGCCTGTTCCCCAAACCCGGGCAGGCCGACTTGCGGCAAAAGATGGCCGAACGCTGGGCACGCAACGACAAGCGCGCCTACCTCAAGAGCTTCGACGCCATCGTCGACTGGGGCGTGCAGGAACGCATCGGCCAGATCCACTGTCCTACCCTGGTAATTGCCGCCGACCACGATTACACCCCGATACACCTGAAAGAGCGCTATGTCGCCCTCATGCCCAACGCCAGACTGGTCGTCGTCGACGATTCGCGGCACGCTACACCCCTCGATCAACCCGAGGTCTTCAACCAGACCCTGCTGCAGTTCCTCGCGGCCGCCTCCACCTCTCAAGGATCTTTGAGCCCATGCTGAAAAAACTCCTGCTCACCGCCTGCTCGGTTGCCTTCGCCACCAGCGTCATGGCCTCCGACAAGACCCCGCACGTCATGCTGGACACCAGCTTCGGCCAGGTCGAAATCGAGCTGAATGCCGAGAAGGCGCCGATCAGTACCAAGAACTTCCTCGAATACGTCGACAGCGGTTTCTACAACAACACCATCTTCCACCGTGTGATCCCCGGTTTCATGGTGCAAGGCGGTGGCTTCACCGACCAGATGGTGCAGAAAAACACCCAGGACCCGATCAGGAACGAAGCCAGCAACGGCCTGCTGAACACCCGTGGCACGCTGTCGATGGCACGCACCTCGGACCCGAACTCGGCCACCAGCCAGTTCTTCATCAACGTGGCCGACAACGACTTCCTCAACCCCGGGCGTGACCGGGGCTATGCCGTGTTCGGCAAGGTGACCAAGGGCATGGAAGTGGTCGACCAGATCGTCAACTCGCCGACCACCGTCAAGAAAGGCATGCGCGATGTACCGGCCGACCCGGTCTACATCAAGTCGGCCAAACGCATCGACTGACCGCAGGCTTCACAGGGACGTGAAACCGCCTGAGGGCCGGATGGAACAGGAGTGTCGCACCCCATGCTTTACCGCCGTTTCGAACAGCTGATCGATATTTTCCGCGAGGCGCCCAGCGAGTCGCCGCCCACCACCGTGTGGCCGTTCTACCTGTACTACCTGCGCCAGGTGTGGCCCAGTTTTCTCGCCCTGCTGGTAGTCGGCCTGTTCGCCTCGCTGATCGAGGTGGCGATGTTCAGCTATCTCAGCCGCATCATCGACCTGGCCCAGGGCACGCCAAATGCCAACTTCTTCAGTGAGCACAGCGGTGAACTGATCTGGATGCTAGTGGTGATACTGCTGCTGCGCCCCGTGTTCTTCGGCCTGCACGACCTGTTGGTGCACCAGACCATCAACCCGGGCATGACCAGCCTGATTCGCTGGCAAAACCACAGCTACGTGCTCAAGCAGAGCCTGAACTTCTTCCAGAGCGACTTTGCCGGGCGTATCGCCCAGCGCATCATGCAAACCGGCAACTCACTGCGCGACTCGGCCGTGCAAGCAGTGGACGCGCTGTGGCACGTACTGATCTACGCCATTACTTCGCTGGTGTTGTTCGCCGAGGCCGACTGGCGCCTGATGCTGCCGTTGCTGGCGTGGATCATCTGCTACATCGCCGCGCTTTTCTACTTCGTGCCGCGGGTAAAGGAGCGCTCGGTGATCTCGTCCGATGCCCGCTCCAAGCTGATGGGGCGCATCGTCGACGGCTATACCAACATCGCTACCCTGAAGCTGTTTGCCCACACCGACTACGAGCAGCAATACGCCCGCGAGGCAATCAGCGAGCAAACCGAGAAAACCCAGCTGGCCTCGCGGGTGATCACCAGCATGGACGTGGTCATCACCACCCTCAACGGCTTGCTGGTGGTCGGCACCACCGGCCTTGCGCTGTGGCTGTGGAGCCAGTCGCTGATCACCGTCGGCGCCATTGCCCTGACCACTGGCCTGGTGATTCGCATCGTCAACATGTCGGGCTGGATCATGTGGGTGGTCAACGGCATTTTCGAGAACATCGGCATGGTCCAGGACGGCCTGCAGACCATCGCCCAGCCGGTTACTGTCACCGACAAGCCCAACGCGCCAGCGCTCAAGGTCAGCCGAGGGGCGGTACGCTTCGATGACGTGGACTTCCACTACGGCAAGGCTGCCAACGTGATCGAGGGGCTGAACCTGGACATCCGCCCGGGTGAGAAAATCGGTTTGATCGGGCCCTCCGGGGCAGGCAAATCGACCCTGGTCAACCTGCTGCTGCGGCTGTACGACGTGCAGGGCGGACGCATCCTCATTGACGGCCAGAACATCGCCGAAGTCAGCCAGGCCAGCCTGCGTGCGCAGATTGGCATGATCACCCAGGACACCTCGTTGCTGCACCGCTCGATCCGCGACAACCTGCTGTATGGTCGCCCCGAGGCCAGCGAGGCAGCGTTGCACGAAGCCGTACGCCGCGCGCGCGCCGATGAGTTCATCCCGCAGTTGTCGGATGCCCAGGGCCGCACCGGGTTCGATGCCCATGTGGGTGAGCGTGGGGTGAAACTGTCGGGTGGCCAGCGCCAGCGCATCGCGATTGCCCGGGTGCTGCTGAAGAACGCGCCGATCCTGATCATGGACGAAGCCACGTCGGCGCTGGACTCGGAGGTGGAGGCGGCGATCCAGGAAAGCCTGGAGACACTGATGCAGGGCAAGACCGTGATCGCCATCGCCCACCGGCTGTCGACCATCGCGCGGATGGACCGCCTGGTGGTGCTGGACAAGGGGCGCATTGTCGAGAGTGGCAGCCACAGTGAGCTGCTTGAGCAGCAGGGGCTGTATGCCCGCTTGTGGCATCACCAGACCGGGGGCTTTGTCGGAGTCGACTGACTCCTGTACCGGCCCTATCGCCGACACGCCAGCTCCCACAGATCCACCACAGATTTCAAGGCCTGTGGTGATCCTGTGGGAGCTGGCTTGCCGGCGATAGGGCCATTACAAGCAGCACAAGACGCTTAGTCCCGGCGATAAGGCAGCATCCCCCGCGCCTCTTCTGCATAAGCCCTGACCCCTTCCCGCTCCTGCAGCAAAAAATCCTCCACCGCACGCCGCAACCCCGCATGCAGCAGGTAATGCCACGACCGCGTCAGCACCGGCTCGAACCCGCGTATCAGCTTGTGCTCCCCCTGCGCTCCGGCATCGAAACGCTGGTAACCCTCGGCAATGGCAAAGTCCATCCCCTGATAGAAGCACGTCTCGAAATGCAGCCGGTCGAACTCGTCCAGGCACCCCCAGTATCGGCCGAACAGGCTGTCGCCACCCACCAGGCTCAGGGCCATCGCCACATCACGCCCGCCTTGTCTGGCCATCACCACGCGCAGCGCCTCGGGCATGCGCTCGGCTATAAGGCTGAAAAACTCGCGGGTCAGATAAGGCGCACGGCGACGCACGGCGTAAGTGTTGGCGTAGCAGCGATAGACAAAATCCCACTGTGCCTGGTCCAGCTCCCCCCCGCGGTACCAGCGGAATTCGATGCCCTGCCCGGCCACCTGCTCACGCTCCTTGCGCATCTGCTTGCGCTTGCGCGAGCTCAAGGTGTCGAGAAAATCCTGGAAGTCGCGATAGCCGCGGTTATGCCAGTGGAACTGGCAACCCAGGCGCTCCATCCACCCCGGCAGGCCAGCCAGTTGCTGGTCCAGGACCGGGTCGGTGAAATTGATGTGCGCACCGGAAAGCCCGCCCTTGCCCAGATACTCCGGCAGCGCCTGCAGCAACAGCTGGCCATCGCCAGGGTCGGCGCTGAGCAGCCGCGGGCCGTTCACCGGGCTGAACGGCACGGCGCCAAGCAGTTTGGGGTAATAGGCGATGCCGGCCCGTTCACAGGCATCGGCCCAACCATGATCGAACACATATTCGCCAAACGAGTGCCACTTGCGATACGCCGGCAACAGCGCCCGCACCTGCCCGTCACGCTCCAGCACCAGGTGCTCGGCGGCCCAGCCGGTATTGCGGGCGACGCTGCCGCTGTCTTCCATGGCACTAAGAAAAGCATGGCGCAGGAAGGGTTGGCCGGCCGGCACCAGGGCATCCCAGGTGGCCGCCGGAAGATCACGCAAATGGGCAAGGCTGTAGAGGCTGGTCACGGTTCTGGCTCGCTGTCTCAAGGCACCCAGTATCCCCAAGGAAGGCCCGTCACTCAAATGGCGAACGCGGCACTGATCCTTTTATTCTCAATTACTTAACAACAGTGCCACTAATTAGACATTAATCTGTCATTGGCCCCCGCAATACTTGCGCCTGTTTTCCGGAACCCCAGAACCTGTCTATTCAGGCCCTTTCCGAAGACATGCCAACGCAGGGGCAGGCGCTTGAGCCTCCCCAATTTTTTTTAGTAGGGAGAACCTTATGCGTCTTGTTTCTACACTTACCGGAGTGAGCCTCACCGGCATGATGCTGGCTCTGAGTGCCCCGGCCAGTGCAGCTGTCGACGCCAAGCTGCTCGAAATGCTCCGCGCCAACGGCTCGATCAACCAGGCGCAGTACACCGAACTGCAGGGCGACCTGGCGAAAGAAACCAAGGAAAAGGCCGACCAGAAAGCTCAGTCCGAACGTATGAGCTCCTTCGAACAAAAAGTGGCATGGGCCGCCAAGACCCAGATCAAGGGTGATGTACGCCTGCGTTACGAAGACGTCAACGTCGATGACCCGAACAGCAGCAGTGGCAACCAGGACCGTCAGCGCGTACGCGCTCGCGTCGGGTTCTACAGCGAGATCAACCCGCAGGTCGATGCTGGCGTGCGGATCGCCACAGGCAGCAGCGCCGACCGTCGTTCGACCAACCAGAGCTTCGACAACTACTTCGACAAGAAGTCGCTGTGGGTCGACCTTGCCTACCTCGACTGGCACCCGACCGCTGTCCCGAACTTGCACCTGATCGGCGGCAAGATGCCCCAGCCGTGGGTGAGCATGGGCGACATCATCTGGGACAGCGACATCAACCCTGAAGGCGTGGCCGCCACCTACAAAGCGGATCTGGGCGGCGCGGAAGTCTTTGCCAGCGCCGGTCAGTACACGTTGAAAGACAACGTCGATGGCGACGGTGTTCAGTACAAGCACGACGCGCAGGTCTACCATGGCCAGTTGGGCGCCAAGTTCGCCCCAGCTGATGTGCTCAAGCTCACCGTGGGCGCCAGCATCTATGGTTACGACAACGACAAGGAAGCAGCCATTCTGCAGTCGTTCGGCAACACCACCAATGAATTCAACCTGGTCGAGGGCTTCGGCCAGGTTGACTTCACCGGCTTTGCCATCCCGCTGTCGGCTTACGGCCAGTACGTAAAGAACACCGAGAGCACCGATGGCGAAGACCAAGCCTGGCTGGCTGGCCTGAAGACCAAGGTCGGCGCCTGGAGCCTGGACTACAACTACCGCGACGTGCAGCGTAATGCCGTGGTCAGCCTGTTCACGGACTCCGACTTTGGCAACGGCTTCACCGGCTCGCGCGGTCACAAGTTCAAGGTCGGCTACGAGATCGACAAGAACTTCTCGCTGGGCGCGGCCTACCTGATGGCCAAGACCGACCTTTCGCAGCTGCCTAACAGCAATGCCGACGTAGACACCCTGCAGGTAGACCTGGAAGCCAAGTTCTAAACGAAACCCTGCTCTGCTTCACACTGAAGCGGGAAATGCCGACCCCATCCGGCATTTCCCGCTTTTTTTGCCTGTGAGATCGTAGGGGGCTGCTTTGCAGCCCCGACATTCCGAAGCAATCAGCGCTTGCGCAGAATCACGCTACCAATCGAATACCCCGCACCAAACGAGCTCAACACCCCCAGCGAGCCCTTGGCCAAGTCATCCTGGTACAAGTGGAAGGCAATCACCGACCCCGCCGAACTGGTATTCGCGTAGCGGTCGAGAATCACCGGTGCATCCTCCTCGGCCACTTCACGCCCCAGCAGCTTCTTGACGATCAGGTGATTCATGCTGAGGTTCGCCTGGTGCAGCCAGAAGCGCTTGACGTCCGACGGCTGCAGGTCGTTCTCGCCCAGATGCTTGCCGATCAGCTCGGCGACCATCGGGCAGACTTCCTTGAACACCTTGCGGCCTTCCTGCACGAACAGTTTGTCGCGGGTGTCGATACCCTCTTCCGCCGCGCGGTTGAGGAAGCCGAAGTTGTTACGGATGTTGTTGGAAAACGCGGTTTGCAGCTTGGTACCGACGATGTCGAACTGGTGCGCCGAGGTTGCCAGGTCGGCACGCTCGACCAGCACGGCAGTGGCAGCGTCGCCGAAGATGAAGTGGCTGTCGCGGTCACGGAAGTTCAGGTGCCCGGTGCAGATCTCCGGGCTGACCACCAGCAGTGCCCGGGCCTGGCCCAGCTGCACGCTGTTGGCGGCAGTCTGGATGCCGAAGGTGGCCGACGAGCAAGCCACGTTCATGTCGAAGGCAAAGCCCTGGATGCCCAGCGCCTGCTGCACTTCGATGGCGATGGCCGGGTAAGGGCGCTGCAGGTTGGAGCAGGCGACGATCACCCCGTCGACATCGGCAGGGGTGCGGCCGGCGCGTTCCAGTGCCTGGCGTGCGGCGGCAACGCCCATTTCACAGAGGATCGACTGTTCGTCGTTGGAGCGCTCTGGCAGGCGTGGTTTCATGCGTTGCGGGTCGAGGATACCCGCCTTGTCCATGACGAAGCGGCTCTTGATGCCCGAGGCCTTTTCGATGAACGCAGCATCGGACACTGGCGCCGCTTCGACTTCACCGCGCGCGATGGCGTCGGCGTTGTCCAGGTTGAACTGCTGCGACCAGGCATTGAAGGAAGCCACCAGTTCTTCGTTGGAAATGCTTTGGGCCGGGGTATACAGGCCGGTGCCGCTGATCACGACGTTATGCACGGTCGTTCCTCTGGTCAAAGGCCATCGCCACAGGGCGCTGGCTGGGAATATGACAGGTTAATGGCACTTTAGTACCAACTAGACAGCGAGGGCGGTGCCCTCGTTCGCGGGTGAACCCGCTCCCACAGGGGCCGTGCACCGGCCCCAAATTGCATCAATACTGCCACAACTGTGGAAGTTTAGCCCTCCACCTGGCTCCACTGCTTGCTCAATCTTTTATCCGAAATGGGCACTTTGGTACCCAGTTGCTGGGCAAACAGCGACACTCGGTATTCCTCCAGCCACCAGCGATACAAAGCCAGCTGCTCGTCACGCTTGCCCTCCTGGGCATGCTTGTCGGCACGAGCCTTGTACTGCGCCCACAAGTTGGCCAGCTCACCACTCCACACCCGGTCCTTCTGCACCTGCGACCCCAGCTTTTCAAGGCGCAGCTCCACCGCCTTCAGGTAACGCGGCAGCTCCTTGAACCAGATACCAGGCGTCTCGCGTACGAAGCCCGGGTACACCAGGTTGCCCAACTGCTGCTTGATGTCGTTCAGCGCCACTGCCTGGCTCAGGTCGATCTTGCCCTTGAAGCGCTTCTGCAGCCCATGCCACAGCTTCAATACCTCCAGGGTAAGCCGAGCCAGGCGCTCGGCGTGCTCGGCCCATGCGCCACGCTTGCGCTCTGCCAGCCCGGCCAGTGCCGCGCCATCACGGGGCAAAGGCTGCTCGCCTTCGAGAATGCAACTGTCCAGGCTGGCCAGCAGGATGTCCTCGACCAGCGCATCGACCCGGCCCATGTCACGGTACAGCAGCCCCAGTTCGGTAAGCCCCGGCAACTTGCCGCGCAGGAACTTGGCCGGCTCGGCCAACTGCTGCAGCAGCAGGCGCTGCAAGGCGCGGCGGTGCTGGAACTCGGCTTCGGCCTGGGTCGAGAAGCGCCCTTCACGCACCGTACCGTTGTCTTCCACCAGCGCCGGGTACACGGTCATCGATAGCCCGGCGATCTTCTGCTGGGCGGTCTGCTTCACTTCGCTGAAGGCCTTGGCCTGCACCGGTTGTTCGTTATTGGCATCACGCGGCACGGCCAGCGCCGCCTGGCTGGCCGCGGCAAAGCGTGCAGTCAGCTCGGCGAGATCGCGGCCTTCACCGAGGAACTTGCCCTGGCCATCGACCACTTCGATGTTCATGCGCAGGTGGCCTTCGACCAGCTTGACCGACTCCTCCCACGCCTCATCAGAGACACGCGCACCGGTCATGCGCAGCAGCTCCTGGCCCAACGCCTGCGGCAATGCCCCTTGGCCAAAGGTCATGCGCGCCAGTGAAGCCTTGACGAAGTCCGGCACCGGCACGAAGTTCTTGCGCAGAGCCTTGGGCAGGTTGCGCACCAGTGCCACGCACTTGGCTTCCAGCAGGCCTGGCACCAGCCATTCGAGACGCTCGCCCGGCAGGCTCGGCAGCAGCGGCGCCGGCACCCGCACGGTCACACCATCACGGGGGTGGCCAGGCTCGAAGTGGTAGCTCAGCGGCAAGCGCAGTTCGCCCACCTGCAGGCTGTCGGGGTACTGCGCGGCAGTCACTTCGCTGGCCTCGCGGGCCAGCACGTCTTCCTCGCGCATGATCAGCAGGCTGGCATCCTTCTGGCTGCCCATGCGGTACCAGCTGTCAAAGGTCGCGGTCTGGTGGATCTCCGCCGGCAGGCGTGCTTCGTAGAAGGCGTACAGCGTTTCTTCGTCAGCCAGAATGTCGCGCCGGCGGGCCTTGGCCTCCAGTTCATCGAGTTCTTCGAGCAGGCGCTTGTTGGCCGCCAGGCACTTGGCCCGCGACTGGATTTCGCCACCCACCAGGGCTTCGCGGATGAACAGCTCGCGCGAGGTGACCGGGTCGATCGGGCCGAAGTGCACCGGGCGGCGGCCGACCAGGATCAGGCCGTACAGGGTGATCTGCTCATAGGCCACCACTTGCCCGCGCTTCTTCTCCCAGTGCGGTTCGAAGTGGTTTTTCTTGACCAGGTGCCCGGCCAGCGGTTCGATCCAGTCCGGCTCGATCTTGGCCACCATGCGTGCATACAGCTTGGTGGTCTCGACCAGTTCGGCAGCCATCATCCACTGTGGGCGCTTGCGCCCCAGGCCCGACGACGGGTGTACCCAGAAGCGCCGCTGGCGGGCGCCCTGGTAGTCGCCCTCTTCGGTCTTCTGGCCGATCTGGCTGAGCAGGCCACTGAGAATGGCCTTGTGCATTTTCTGGTAGTCGGACGGTTCCTTGTTCACCGTCAACTGCAGGTCGCGGCAGATCAGCGCCAGTTGGCGATGGGCGTCGCGCCACTCGCGCAGGCGCAAGTAGTTGAGGAAGTTCTTCCGGCACCAGTTGCGCAGCGGGCTGGCCGTCAGCGCCTGGCGTTGCTCTTCGAAGCCGCGCCACAGGTTGACCAGCGCGGCGAAGTCGGAATCCACGTCCTTCCATTGTGCGTGCGCCTGGTCGGCCGCCTGCTGGCGCTCTGGCGGGCGCTCGCGCGGGTCCTGCACCGACAGCGCACTGGTAACGATCAGCACTTCCTGCAGGCTGCCCTGGCGGGCGCCCTCCAGCAACATGCGGCCCAGTCGCGGGTCGATCGGCAGGCGCGCCAACTGGCGGCCGAGCGGCGTCAGCTGGTTCTCGCGGTTGACCGCCGACAGCTCCTGCAGCAGGTTGAAACCGTCGCTGATGGCCTTGCCATCTGGCGGTTCGATGAACGGGAAGGCATCGATGGCACCCAAGCGCAGGTGCAGCATCTGCAGGATCACCGCGGCCAGGTTGGTGCGCAGGATCTCCGGGTCGGTAAACGCAGGCCGGCCGTTGAAATCCTCTTCGCTGTACAGGCGCACGCAGATACCCGGCTCGACCCGCCCACAGCGGCCTTTACGCTGGTTGGCACTGGCCTGCGACACCGCTTCGATGGGCAGGCGCTGGACCTTGGCGCGGTAGCTGTAGCGGCTGATGCGCGCGGTGCCGGTGTCGATCACGTAGCGGATGCCGGGCACGGTCAGCGAGGTCTCGGCGACGTTGGTGGCCAGAATCACCCGGCGCCCGGTATGCGACTGGAAAATGCGCTGCTGCTCGGCGGGCGAAAGGCGCGCATACAGCGGCAGGATTTCGGTGTGACGCAGTTGCGCCTTGCGCAGGATTTCGGCGGCATCGCGGATTTCCCGCTCGCCCGGCAGAAAGATCAGCACATCGCCTGGGCCCTTGCCCTCGCTGCGCTCGTGGTGCGCAAGCTCGTCCAGCGTGGCGAGGATGGCCTGGTCGACGGTCAGGTCGTCCTCGATCTGGTTGCCTTCTTCGTCCTGCTCGCTGGTGAGCGGTCGGTACCAGGTTTCTACCGGGAAGGTGCGCCCCGACACCTCGATGATCGGCGCGCCGTCGAAGTGCCTGGAGAAGCGCTCCAGGTCGATGGTCGCCGAAGTGATGATCAGCTTCAGGTCCGGGCGGCGGTGCAACAGGGTTTTCAGATAGCCGAGCAGGAAGTCGATGTTCAGGCTGCGTTCGTGGGCTTCGTCGACAATGATGGTGTCGTAACGCTCCAGAAGGCGGTCGTGCTGGGTTTCGGCCAGCAGGATACCGTCGGTCATCAGCTTGACCAGGGTATTGGAGTCACTCTGGTCTTCGAAACGCACCTGGTAGCCAACCAGCCCGCCCAGGGGCGTGCCCAGCTCTTCGGCGACCCGCGCTGCCACGCTGCGTGCGGCGATCCGGCGCGGCTGGGTGTGGGCGATCAGGCCATGGCTGCCACGGCCCAGTTCCAGGCAGATCTTCGGCAGCTGGGTGGTCTTGCCCGACCCGGTTTCGCCGGCGATCACCAGCACCTGGTGTTCGGCCAGGGCCTTCTTGATTTCGTCACGCTTGGCGGCGATCGGCAGGCTGTCGTCGTAGCGCACGGTGGGCACGCTCTGCTGGCGTGCAGTGACCTGGGCGCAAGAGGCCTGGACCTTTTCCACCCATTGGGCCAGCTTCGCCTCGTCGGGGCGCTTGCGCAGTTCATGCATTTGCCGGCGCAGGCGATGGCGGTCGGCGATCATGGCGTGGTCGAGATTTTGCAGCAGTTTGTCGATGGCGTGGTCAGTCATGGGGCTTTTTAGTGATGCAGGTGAGCCTGCTTTTTCATGATCGGCATTCGAAGGATGCGCGATTGTCGCAGATTTGCGGATTCTCTGCTGCCTGGACCGGCCCTATCGCCGGCAAGCCAGCTCCCACAGGTACTCCACAATCCTGCGGCCTGTGATGATCCCTGTGGGAGCTGGCTTGCCGGCGATAGGGCCAGCCTAGGCTGCCTGAATGTTTAGTCAGGCTCGATGTAAAGGTTGCCATTCACTGCTTTAATCAACCTTACGCCGCATGTGAGTATCAAAGGCATGACTCCCGCCCCAGCCATCGCCCCACCGTCTTCCCGCCCTTCGCTACCGAAGGCCCGGAGCCGTGCCGGGGAAAATCCGCTGGTGCACATCATCCTCGCCTTCTGGGCCTTGTGGCACTGCCGCCACGCACGCCCACCGGATACTTCGCACACGCCATCGTGACCAAACCCGGCCGCCTTCTGGCCGTTTGACTCAGCTGGGCCGCCCGTTTGCGCGGTGGCCAGTGCGCCCGTGAGCGAATCCATCATGCCCTTTGCACCTGTAGAGCAGGCCAGCCGTTTCCTGGCCGACAACCCCGATATCGAGCTGTTCGAACTGTTCATCCTCGACGCCAACGGCGTGCCGCGCGGCAAACTGCTGCACCGTGACGAACTGCTGGCCGTGTACCAGACCGGCCGGCCACTGCCCAGCACCATCCTCGGCCTGACCCTGAACGGCGACGACGTGGAAAACTCCGGCCTGGTGTGGGACGTGGGCGACATCGACTGCCGTGCCTACCCGCTTGAAGGCAGCCTGGTGCGTTTGCCCTGGCGCCGGGTGCCGACCGCTGCGGTGCAGGTGAGCATGCACCCGAGCGAGGGCCTGCCCGCCAGCATCGCCGATCCGCGCCATGTCCTGGTACGCACCATCGATGCGCTGAAAGCCGACGGCTACCACCCGGTGATGGCCTGTGAGCTGGAGTTCTTCCTGCTCGACCAGCAGCGCGACGCCCAGGGCCGCCCGCAGCCGGCACTGGACAACGATGGCGGCCGCCCCCGATCCACCCAAGTGTATGGCCTGCGCGAACTGGAGCAGATCGAGCCGTTCCTCGCCGACCTGTACGCCGCTTGCAAAGCCCAGGGCATCCCGGCGCGAACGGCAATTTCGGAGTACGCCCCGGGCCAGGTGGAGATCACCCTCGAGCACGGCGATGCGCTGCAGGCGATGGACCAGGCCGTGCGCTACAAGCGCCTGGTCAAAGGTGTAGCCCATGCCCATGGCATGCAGGCCTGCTTCATGGCCAAGCCGTTCGCGCAACTGGCCGGCACCGGCATGCACATGCACCTGAGCCTGGCCGACAGCGCCGGCAACAACCTGTTCGCCAGCGAAGACAAGGCCGGCACCCCGCTGCTGCGCCATGCCGTGGCCGGCATGCTGCGCCACCTGCGCGACTCGCTGCTGCTGTTCTGCCCCAACGCCAACTCGTTCCGCCGCTTCCAGGCCAACAGCTACGCACCACTGGCGCCAACCTGGGGCGTCGACAACCGTACCGTGAGCCTGCGCGTGCCGGGCGGCCCGGCCAACAGCCGGCATGTCGAGCATCGCATCTGCGGCGCCGACGCCAACCCGTACCTGGCTGCCGCAGCGATCCTCGCCGCCAGCCACTGGGGCATCCGCCAGCAGCTTGACCCAGGCGCACCGGTGGAAGGCAATGGTTATGCCCAGGCCACCGAGCACCTGCCCACCGACTGGCTGACCGCCCTCGACGCGCTGCAGCAGTCCAGCTGGGCCCGCGAAGCCCTGGGCGAGGACTTTCTGGGCGTCTACCTGAAGGTCAAGCGCGCCGAGTACCGTCAGTTCATGGCCGAGGTCAGCGAACAGGACTGGCGCTGGTACCTGCACCAGGCCTGAGCCCCAATACAACAAGGAACACCCATGAACGCAGCATTGAACAAAGGGCCGGCGCAGCGCGCGCCGTCCTACTACAGCGCCACCCTCAACGACCACACCGAGTACCCGCAACTCAAGGGCACGGTACAGGTGGATGTGGCCATCATCGGTGGCGGCTTCACCGGCGTGGCCACGGCAGTGGAACTGGCCGAACGGGGCCTGAAGGTGGCCATTGTCGAGACCAACCGCATTGGCTGGGGCGCCAGCGGGCGCAATGGCGGCCAGGTCACCGGCAGCCTGTCGGGGGACGAGGCCATGCGCGCGCAGATGCGCAACCGGCTGGGCGCCGAAGTCGACGATTTCATCTGGCACCTGCGCTGGCGCGGGCATGAGGTCATCGAGCAGCGCGTAGCGCGCTATGGCATCGACTGCGACCTCAAGCGCGGCCACCTGCATGCGGCGATGAAGCCTTCGCACATGAACGAGCTGCGTGCCTTCGAGGCCGAGGCCCGGCGCCGGGGCATGGGCGAGCAGGTGCAGCTGCTGGACCGCGATGGCATGGCCGCGCACCTGCAAAGCCCGCTGTACCTGGGTGCGCTGAAGAACCTGCGCAACCTGCACCTGCACCCGCTCAACCTGTGCCTGGGCGAAGCCCGCGCCGCGCACAGCCTGGGTGCATTGATCTTCGAGAACTCCGAGGTGCTGGACATCGTCCACGGCCCCCGCCCGGCGGTGGTCACAGCCCATGGCCGGGTCGAGGCACGCCAGGTGATGCTGGCCGGCGATGTGTATCACAAACTGGAAAACCGCCAGCTGAAGGGCAAGATCTTCCCGGCCATGGGCGGCATTGTCACCACCGCGCCGCTGGGTGAACTGGCCGAGCAGATCAACCCGCAGGACCTGGCGGTATACGACTGCCGCTTCGTGCTCGACTATTACCGCCTGACCGCCGACAAGCGATTGCTGTTTGGCGGTGGCGCCAACTATTCCGGGCGTGACTCACGCGATATCGAAGGCGAACTGCGCCCGTGTATCGAGCGTACGTTCCCCGCGTTGAAAGGAGTGCCGATCGAGTTCCAGTGGAGTTGCGCCATGGGCATCGTGGTCAACCGTATCCCGCAACTGGGCAAGCTGTCGGACAACGTGTGGTATTGCCAGGGCTATTCAGGGCACGGTATTGCCACCAGCCACATCATGGGCGAGATCATGGCCGAGGCATTGACCGGCACCTTGCAGCAGTTCGACACCTTTGCGCAGTGCAAGCACGTGCGCGTGCCGATGGGGGATTTGCTGGGCAACCCGCTGCTGGCGGCGGGGATGTGGTACTACCAGATGCTTGAGAAACTGCGCTGAGCGTGATGCCCGCGCAACCTCTGTAGGAGCGGCCTTGCGTCGCGAAAGGGCCGCGAAGCGGCCCCAGGTTCTCAGCCGTGACGCTGAAAATGCCGGGGCCGCTTCGCTGCCCTTTCGCGACGCAAGGCCGCTCCTACAAGGGCCGGGGGCCTCAGGCGATTTTCTTCAAACCTTGCTTTTTCAGCTCTTCATCGCGCAGTTCACGGCGCAGGATCTTGCCCACGTTGGTGGTCGGCAGGACATCGCGGAACTCGATCTGGCGCGGTACCTTGTAGCCGGTGACGTTGGCACGCATGTGCTCCATCACCTGCTCCTTGGTCACGGTCATACCCGGCTTGACCACGATGAACACCTTGATCACTTCACCGGACTTTTCATCCGGCACTCCGATGGCCGCGCACTGCAGCACACCCGGCAATGCTGCCAGCACGTCTTCCAGCTCGTTGGGGTACACGTTGAAGCCCGAGACCAGGATCATGTCCTTCTTGCGGTCGACGATACGCATATAGCCATCGGCCTGGATCAGGGCGATGTCGCCCGTCTTCAGCCAACCTTCGCTGTCGAGGATCTCGGCAGTGGCGTCCTCGCGCTGCCAATAGCCCTTCATCACCTGCGGGCCCTTGACGCACAGCTCGCCGACTTCGCCCAGTGGCAGCTCGATGCCGGCATCGTCGATGATCTTGCACAGGGTCGAAGGCACCGGAATGCCGATCGTGCCCACCTGGTTGGCTTCGGCCGGGTTGACCGCCGCCACCGGGCTGGTCTCGGTCATGCCGTAGCCTTCACAGATGGCGCAGCCGGTCACGGCCTTCCAGCGCTCGGCCACGCTCAGCTGCAGGGCCATGCCCCCGGACAGGGTGATTTTCAGCGCCGAGAAGTCCAGGGCGCGGAAGGCGTCGTTGTTGCACAGCGCAACGAACAGGGTATTGAGGCCGACGAAGCCGCTGAACTTCCACTTGCCCAGTTCCTTGACCATGGCTGGCAAGTCACGCGGATTGCTGATCAGCACGTTGTGGTTGCCGATCAGCATCATGGCCATGCAATGGAAGGTAAAGGCATAGATGTGGTACAGCGGCAGCGGGGTGATGAGGATTTCGCAGCCTTCGTGCAGGTTCGCGCCCATCAGTGCCCGACACTGCAGCATGTTGGCCACCAGGTTGCGGTGGGTCAGCATCGCGCCCTTGGCCACCCCGGTGGTACCGCCGGTGTACTGCAGCACTGCCACGTCGTTGGCCTGCGGGTTGGCCTCGGTCACCGGCTGGCCCTTGCCCAGTGCCAGGGCGTCGTTGAAGCGCACGGCACGCGGCAGGTTGTAGGCCGGCACCATCTTCTTCACGTACTTGATCACACTGTTGATCAGCAGGCGCTTGAGCGGCGGCAGCAGGTCGGCCACTTCGGTGACGATGACGTGCCTGACCTGGGTCTTGGGCACCACCTTTTCGGCCAGGTGGGCCATGTTGGCCAGGCACACCAGGGCCTTGGCGCCGGAGTCGTTGAACTGGTGTTCCATCTCCCGCGCGGTGTACAGCGGGTTGGTGTTGACCACGATCAGCCCGGCGCGCATGGCACCGAATACCGCGACCGGGTATTGCAGGACATTGGGCAGTTGCACGGCAATGCGGTCACCCGGCTTGAGGTCGGTATGCTGCTGCAGCCAGGCGGCAAACGCCCCGGACAGCGCATACAACTCGCCATAGGTGATAGTCTTGCCCAGGTTGCTAAAGGCCGGTTTGTCGGCAAAGCGTTGGCAGGATTGCTTGAGTACCGCCTGGATATTGGGGAATTCGTCAGGATTGATTTCCGCCGTAATCCCGGCTGGGTATTTATCCTTCCAAAAATTTTCGATCATGGAAGCCCACTCCTTCAGCAACAGCGAAGTTCGGTTTACGCGTCTATGCGCTTATTATTGATATGAGATGACGGTTCGTTGCAAACCGGATCATCTGAAAGCGGGCCGAGAGTAACAGCTTTGCCGGGGGTCGCCTAGAGGCCAAAACAGGCCTTACGGTCACAAAAATGACTCAATGAACGATACAGGTCATTTTTAGAGTAATTATCCAAAATGTCGCAGATTCGGCTGTGATCCGCTTGTTAGAGCGTCTTGGGCATCCGCGGATGAACCCGCACCCACAGGGACTTCACAGTTCTGAAGTTCTGTGCAGTACCTGTGGGAGCGGGTCCCCGCGAAAAGATTGACTCGATATCAAGCTATATCACGCAGCTCCCGCCGCAGGATCTTGCCCACCGGGGTCATCGGCAGCGACTCGCGCAACACGATGTGCTTGGGCACTTTGTAGCCGGTGAAGTTGGCTTTGCAATAAGCCTTGAGCTCATCCACGCTCAACCCACCCTCGCGCGGCACCACGAACAGCTTCACCGCCTCGCCGGAACGCTCGTCCGGCACGCCGATGGCTGCGCAGTTGGCGACCTTGGGGTGGCCCATCACCACGTCCTCGATCTCGTTGGGGTACACGTTGAAACCCGAGACGATGATCATGTCCTTCTTGCGGTCGACAATGCGGGTAAAACCGTCCGGGTCGATGATGGCGATGTCGCCGGTCTTGAACCAGCCGTCGGCATCCATGGCCTGGGCAGTGGCTTCGGGCTGCTGCCAGTAACCTTTCATCACCTGCGGCCCCTGGATACACAGCTCGCCCCGCTCGCCCAGCGGCAGTTCGTTACCCTCGTCATCGATCACCTTGAACGCCGTGCATGGCACCGGGATGCCCACCGTGCCCAGGCGCGCCAGCTGGCCGTAGGGGTTGGTGCTGGCCACCGGCGAGGTTTCGGTCAGGCCGTAGCCTTCGACAATGCGGCAACCGGTGAGCGCTTCCCAGCGCTCGGCAGTGGCCTTGACCAGCGCCGTGCCGCCCGAGTTGGTGACCTTGAGCGCCGAGAAATCAAGCTGGCGGAAGCCTGGGTGATCCATCAGCGCGACAAACAGGGTGTTAAGCCCCAGCAACGCGGAAAAGCGCCATTTGCCCAGCTCCTTGATGAAGCCGGAAATATCCCGTGGGTTGGTGATCAGCACGTTGTGGTTGCCGGTGACCATCATGCACATGCAGTTCGCGGTAAAGGCATAGATGTGATAAAGCGGCAGCGGCGCAATCATCACCTCCTGGCCGTCCTTGAGCAGTTTCTGCCCGTCGGGGCCATGCTGCGAGAAGCAGGCCAGCACCTGCAGCATGTTGGCCACCAGGTTGCCGTGGGTGAGCATCGCGCCCTTGGCCAGGCCGGTTGTGCCGCCGGTGTATTGCAGTACGGCGATGTCGTCGAGGTTCTGCGAGACCGGCTTGGGGGCCAGTTCGCGCCCCTGGCGCAGCACTTGCTTGAACGATGTGGCCTGGGGCAGCTGATAGGCTGGCACCATCTTTTTCAGCTTGTCGACCACGGTGTTCACCAGCCAGCCCTTGGCGGTGGGCAGCATGTCGCCCATCTTCGCCTCGATCAGGTACTCGATGCCGGTATCGGGCAGCACCTCCTGCACCCGCTTGCCGAACATGTTCAGGAACACCAGCGCACGTGCACCGCTGTCCTTGAACTGGTGGCGCATCTCGCGCTCGGTGTACAGCGGGTTGGTGTTGACCACGATCAGGCCGGCGCGCATGGCCCCGAACACGGCGATCGGGTACTGCAGCACGTTGGGCATCTGCACCGCGATGCGGTCACCCGGTTTGAGGTCTGTGTGCTGCTGCAACCAGGCAGTAAAGGCTGCCGAATGGCGCTCCAGCTCCGCGTAGGTCAGGGTAACGCCCAGGTTGCTGAAGGCCGGGCGATCGGCGAAGCGCTTGCAGGAGCGCTCGAACACCTCGACGACCGAGGCGTAGGCATTGATGTCGATGGTGGAAGGCACGCCCGCCGGGCGCTTGTCATTCCAGAAGTCGGCTTGCATTTATTATTGTTCCTCTGCCTGGACCTGCACTGCGTCCTTTAGTCCTTTACCTGATCGCCCGAGGGCAAAAAGGCGTTGCTCCGACGTTAGCAGGTAAGCCCAAGGCGGCATACACGCCAAGTGCCGCCATTAACATTGTGAATCTTATTTGTGCCCTTCCTGCAATCCGGCCGGTTGTGCATACACTGTCCGGGTACCCGTGCGCACAAGGATCCACCATGCTCCACGACGCCTTCTGGCTGCCCGCCAGCGAGCATTGCAGCCTGCATGTGCACCAATGGCTGCCGGACACGCCGGTAAAAGCCGTGGTGCTACTGGCCCATGGCATGGCCGAGCATGCCGGGCGCTACAAACGCCTGGGGCATGCCCTGAGCGCGGCCGGCTTTGCCCTGTTCGCCGCGGACCAGCGCGGCCACGGGCGCACCGCCGAACTGGGCAACCTCGGCCTGTTCGCCCGCCATCATGGCTGGAATGCCGTGGTCGACGACCTGGGTCTGCTGGCCCAGCACATCGGCCAGCAGTACCCGTGTACGCCGCTGTTCCTGCTTGGCCACAGCATGGGCAGCTACATTGCCCAGGCCTACCTGCTGCACCACAGTGGCAGCCTGCACGGGGCGATTCTCAGCGGCTCCAACTACCAGCCGGCGGCGCTGTACCGCGTGGCGCGGCTGATCGCCCGGCTGGAGGCGTGGCGCCAGGGGCCGCTGGGCAAGAGCGCACTGATCGAGTGGCTGTCGTTCGGGTCCTTCAACAAGGCCTTCAAGCCCAACCGTACGGCGTTCGACTGGCTCAGCCGCGACCCTGCCGAGGTCGACCTGTACGTCAACGACCCGTTGTGCGGCTTTCGGTGCAGCAACCAGTTGTGGCTCGACCTGCTGCAAGGCTTGGCGCAGATCAGCCAGCCAAGTAACCTCGCGCAGATCGATCCGAACCTGCCTGTGCTGATAATCGGTGGTGAATGTGATCCGGTCAGTGCCGGCAAGCGTCTCACCCATCTGGCCGACGCCCTGCGCGCGACCGGCAATCGACATGTGCAGCTGCGCGTCTATCCAGAGGCGCGGCATGAAGTACTCAACGAAACCAACCGTGACGAGGTTACCGCCGATATCCTCGGCTGGCTCGAACAGGCGCTGGCCCTTGGCCGCCCTGTGCGCAGTGAATGATAGCCGCCCTCGCCTACCGCTTAAGGAAGCCACGATGTCCCAGGTCACCAACACGCCTTACGAAGCCCTCGAAGTCGGCCAGAAGGCGGAATACAAGAAGTCTGTCGAAGAGCGCGACATCCAGCTGTTTGCCGCCATGTCCGGTGACCACAACCCGGTGCATCTGGACGCAGAGTTCGCGGCCAAGAGCATGTTCCGCGAGCGGATTGCCCACGGCATGTTCAGCGGCGCGCTGATCAGTGCCGCAGTGGCCTGCACCCTGCCTGGGCCAGGCACCATTTACCTGGGCCAGCAGATGAGCTTCCAGAAACCGGTAAAGATCGGCGACACCCTGACCGTTCGCCTGGAAATTCTCGAGAAGCTGCCCAAGTTCAAGGTGCGCATCGCCACCAATGTGTACAACCAGAACGATGAGCTGGTCGTACAGGGTGAGGCCGAGATCCTGGCGCCGCGCAAGCAGCAGACTGTCGAGCTGGTGTCGCCGCCGAATTTTGTGGCCAGCTGAAGTTTGATGCAGTCAGTACCGGCCCTATCGCCGGCAAGCCAGCTCCCACTGGATCACCACAAGCTCAGACTCAGACATTGTAATGACCCTGTGGGAGCTGAAGATTGATGCAGTCAGTGCCGGCCCTATCGCCGGCAAGCCAGCTCCCACAGGAGCACCACAGGCTCAGGCTTTGTAGTGACCCTGTGGGAGCTGGCTTGCCGGCGATAGGGCCGGTACTGCCAACATCATTCAAGAGCCTGTAACCGCCGCTCGATATGCCGCCGCTCCGGCGCCTGCCGGGTCAGTGCCAGTGCCTGCCGCCAGGCTGCACGCGCCTCTTCCACCTGCCCCAGCTGATAGTGCAGCTCGGCCCGCGCCACATACGCCAAGTGATAATCCAGCAGTTCACCGCGCGCCAGAATCCCTTCGACTTCCTGCAAGCCAACCTGCGGCCCATCCCGCTTCGCCAACGCCACCGCACGGTTCAACTCAACCACGGCTGATGGCCAGTGCCGCTGCAATACGTCATACAGCCCGACAATCTCCGCCCAGTCAGTCTCTTCTGCCGTTGCCGCTTCAGCGTGCACCGCGGCTATCGCCGCCTGCACGGTATAGGCACCAAACGCCCGGCTTTGCAGGGCCTGGCGGACCAACTCGCAGCCCTCGTCAATCCGCTGCCGGTCCCACAGACCGCGGTCTTGCTGCTCCAGCACCACCAGGTTGCCCTGGGCATCGGTTCGCGCCTGCTGCCGGGACGCCTGCAGCAGCATCAACGCCAGCAAACCGACCGCCTCAGCATCCGGCAACAATTGCACCAGCATACGTGCCAGGCGAATGGCTTCATCGCTCAGTTCCTGCTGCAGCAGTGACTCACCCGATGAGGCTGAATAACCTTCGTTGAACACCAGGTAGATCACCCGTAACACACTCTCCAGGCGCTCGGGCAGTTCGTTCAGTTCCGGTACCTGGTAAGGGATGCCGGCTTCGCGAATCTTGGCCTTGGCGCGCACGATACGCTGGGCAATGGCCGCCGGGCTTTGCAGGAAGGCGCGGGCGATCTGCTCGGTGGTCAGGTCACAGACTTCGCGCAGGGTCAGCGGCACCTGGGCATCGGCCGACAGCGCGGGGTGGCAGCAGGTGAATATCAGCCGCAGGCGGTCGTCCGCCAGCAGCTCTTCATCGCTGGGGTCTTGCGACTGGCCTTCAAGCAGCATGCCCAAGTCCGCCTGGGAACGAGCGAAACGCGCGCGCCGACGCAATGCATCGATGGCTTTGAAGCGCCCGGTAGAGACCAGCCACGCGCGCGGGTTGGCGGGTATGCCATCGCGCTGCCAGCGCTCCACAGCGATGAAAAAAGCATCATGCATGGCCTCCTCGGCCAGGTCGAAATCACCCAGCAGGCGGATCAGGGTGGCCAGTATGCGCCGCGACTCCCCGCGATAGACCGCCTCGACCTCGGCGCGCACCTGCGCCAGTGCCGCCATCAGTCAGGCATCCGCTGGGTCACCACCTCCACCAGGCGGTCCAGGCTTTCTCCCCAGCCCTGGTGGAAGCCCATCTCCTCGTGAGCCCGGCAGTCGGCGGCATTCCAGTGCCAGGCCCGGGCGGTGTAGCGGGTTTTGCCCTGCTCCTCGTCAAAGCTGATCACCGCAGTCATGAAGGCCTTGTCCGACGGCACCCAGCCTGGGCCAAATGCATCGGTGAACACCAGCCGCCGCGGCGCGGCAATTTCCAGGAACACGCCCTGGTTGGGGTACTCGCTGCCGTCCGGTGCCCGCATCAGCGTGCGGAACAGGCCGCCGGCCCACAACTGCATCTCGCATTCCGGGGTGGTCATGCCGTGCGGCCCCCACCACTGCATCAGCCACCGGGGTTCGGTCCAGGCGCGGAACACCTTGGCCGGTGGCGCATCGATCAGGCGGCTGATGGACAACTCGTGTTGCGCTTGCGCAGGCTGTGCAAGGCTCATGCTGGTTGTTCTCCGTGGCTGTCAGGGTTGCAGTTCACGCACCGGTCGCACTTCGACGCTGCCTACCCGTGCGGCGGGGATGCCCTTGGCGATGTTGAGGGCTTCATTCAGGTCGCGGGCCTCCACCAGATAAAAGCCGGCCAGCTGTTCCTTGGTTTCGGCAAACGGGCCATCGGTCAGGCTCATGTGCCCGTTGCGCATGCGCACCGTGGTGGCTGTCTGCACCGGCTTCAGCGCCTCGGCCGCGAGCATTCGCCCGGAGCCGTGGATGGCTTCGGCATAGGCCATGCATTCGGCGTCTTCCGGGCTGTCGGGCAAGCTGTGCAGCAGCCCTTCGTCACAATAGACCAGGCACAGGTATTTCATGGTCGCCTCCAGGGGGTGGGCACAGTGCGTTTGGCGATAAGTACTCAGGGCTTGAGATCGAACAGGGCTTTCTGGGTTTCCATGTCGAAAGGTGCGGACCAGTGCTCATGGATCACTTGCCACTGGCCATCAACCCGACGATAGCCCACCGTGGCGCGCATGAAGCCGCACTGGCTCTCGTCATCGCCCGGGCCGCAGCGGTTCAGCCAGTGGGCTAGCGCCAGGTCGCCGTCAGCCTGTACGCAAAGCTCGGCGAGCTCGAACACCATGGGGCCGCTGCACATGCCCATGCACATTTCCCAGTGCGCGGTGTAGGCGGCCTTGCCTTTGAACTGCAAGGCCTGGATGGCATCGAAGGCGACGATGTCATCGGCATAAGGGGCGGTGATGCTGGGGATGTCGCGGTCGCGCACGGCCTGCATCCAGCGCTCGATCAGTTGGCGGATCTCGGTTTCGGCTGCGGTGCTCATCGGGGGTTCCTCCGACAGGTCATGGGTGGCACGGTGTGCCTTCACCTATGGTCGAACGGTGATCGGAGGAATCGACAGGGCGTGGGAGTTTCTTGCGGGAGGGTGGCAACACCTGTGAGGAACAACTCGAAACCAAGCGGGTTGAGGCCATTGCCGCCTGCTTGAAAACTTCATTAGCCCACTGCAGTACAGCCGCTGGCCCTCCCGCCTTCAGACGGCGGATGGGCCACCGACACCAGCCGACAGGCTGATCAACCCTGCTGGCAACCCTCACCCATGGCACGGTACTGAATGGTGTGCACCTGGCCCTGGTGGTCTTCATAGGTCATGGTCGCAGGCACTACTTCGCAGACATTGGGGATGGTCGACAGGTTGATCACCCGCTTGATGTCCAGGTTCATCGAATAGTCGTACTGCTGAGCCACAGGCTGGCTGGAGACGGGTTTGGCCTCATCGGCAAGGGCGAACGAGGACATACCGACCAATGCAAGAATCAGTAATGGTTTCATGTGGGTCTGCCTTTTGAGCATTCAAGCTGATCGATTGACTTCTGATGCCGTCATTGGCGCGGAGAAGTTGCCATCTACGGTGAAGATGGCACGAAGTACCGATCCCGCTTAGTACTGCAAGGGGGGATGAATCAAATTCTACTCCCGGCCGGCAATAGTTGAACCCTGCAGTCGGATATTCACCCTTGCCAGTTTTGCAACAATCTGCGACAAAATGGTCGCAAATCATCAAGCCAGAGCCTCTCGTCACGTTTCAGGGCAGGAACCATCATTTCAGAGAATATCCACTGTTCGAAACTCACGGACACAGAACGCCGGCTGCTGGACCACTTCTACCGGCAGCACGGCTCGCGCATGCGTGCTGCAAGCGACGCTGAACTGTGGGTGGCCCGGGCCCCGGGCATCATTGCCGGACTGAGCCTTAGCCCGGTGGGCAACGGTTACTGGCTGACCGGCCTGTTCGTCGACCCGCAGCGGCGCAGCCATGGGGTCGCCGGGCAGTTGGTCGAGGCCGCACTGGTACAGGCTGATGGGCCCACCTGGCTGTTCTGCCACCCCGACCTGGCACCGTTCTATCAGCGGCTGGGCTTCGAGCTGGCCGGGCAGTTGCCGGAAGCGCTGGCTGGCCGCCTGCAGCGCTACCAGCACAGCAAACGCCTGGTCGCACTGCAGCGGGGTCAGTCGTCGCTGACGTCGAGCCCGGGGAACAGCACGTCGGTGTAGCCGAACTTGGCAAAGTCCTGGATGCGCGAAGGGTACAGGCGCCCGATCAGATGATCGCACTCGTGCTGCACCACCCGTGCATGGAAGCCGTCGGCAAAGCGGTTGATGGGGTTACCCTGAGGGTCTATGCCTTCGTAGCAGATGTGCTTGAAGCGTGGCACCACGCCACGCAAGCCAGGCACCGACAGGCAACCTTCCCAGCCGTCCTCGACCTCGGTGGAGGACGGCGTGATTACCGGGTTCAACAGGATGGTCTGCGGTACCGCCTCGGCATCGGGGTAACGCTCGCTGCGCTCGAAGCCGAAAATCACCAGCTGCAGGTCGATACCGATCTGCGGCGCAGCCAGCCCGACGCCGCCGACGTGGCGCATGGTTTCGAACATGTCATCGATCAATTGCAGCAATTCGGCGCTGCCGAGCATGTGCTCGGGCACAGGCGGGGCGATGCGCAGCAGGCGCTCATCGCCCATCTTGAGAATTTCACGAATCATCGGGGGTTCGGCTCGGCGGTTTGCGGTTCGCTGGGTTTCGGGTGCTCGTGGCCCAGTACCGTCAGGGTTTCCTCGGCTTTTGCACCGCTGAAATCCTTCTCGCCAGGGTTCTTGCCCTCGGCGGACATGTGCTCGATCACAGCATTCATTTCGGCGCCGAGCAGCAGCACGGCAGCGGAGATATAGAAATACAGCAACAGCACGATGATTGCACCAATGCTGCCGTACATGGCGTTGTAGTCGGCAAAGGTCTTCACGTAATAGGCAAAGCCCAGCGAAGCCACGATCCACACCACCACCGCCAGCACCGAGCCTGGCGTGATGAAGCGAAACTTCTGTTTCACGTCGGGCATCACGTAATAGATCAGCGCCACCGCCACCATCAGCAGGATGACGATCACCGGCCAACGCAGAATGGTCCACAGCGTGACGATGAACTCCTGCATGCCGATCTGCGAGGCGATCCACTCCATCACCTGCGGCCCCAGCACCATCAGCGCGGCGGCGGCCAGCAGCATGCCGGCCAGGCCTATGGTGTAGAAAATCGACAGTGGGATGCGCTTCCATACCGGGCGGCCTTCGGGTACGTCGTAGGCAGCGTTCATCGCGCTCATCATCAGGCGCACACCTGCGGAGGCAGTCCACAACGCAATCACGATACCCACCGACAGCAGCCCGCCTTTGGATTGCTGCAGTTGATCGATCACCGGGTTTACCTGCTCCAGTGCCTGCGGCGGCAGCACCAGTTCGGATTGCAGGCGCAGCCAGGAGAAGAAGTCCGGCAGGTGCAGGAAACCAATCAGGGCAATCAGAAACAGCAGGAAGGGAAATAGCGAGAACAATGCCTGGTACGCCAGCGCAGAGGCGTAGGTGGACATCTCGTCGTCAAGGAATTCCTTGACGGTGCGCACCAGCACGCGGTGCAAGGACAGGCCCTGCAGGGCGGGAAAAATCATAGCGTCTCCTTTCGCCGCTCGATCGATTCAACGGACAAGTCTAATAGACCGCGCCTTTGCTGTGCTGCTCCCGTCCATGATTGAAGAAATTGCCTACGCCAATCCCGGCCTGTCCGCGGGCACGCCCGCGAAGAGGCCGGTTCAGGCCACCTCAAATCAAGGTTTCTTCACCGCATCCTTGATATCACCCTTGATCTGCTGCCCTTCACCTTTGATTTCCTGCGCCTTGCCCTCGGCCTGCAGCTTGTCGCTGCCAGTCACCTTGCCAACACCCTGTTTCACGTTGCCGATTGCTTCGTTGGCCAAGCCCTTCGCTTTGTCTTTAGTACCGCTCATGGCAAAACTCCTGCAAATGGAGACACGTGAACCGTGTCGACAGAAGGTGGACCCAACGCCTGCGCCAGGAGTTTCAACGAATTTTCCACCGAGAAGCCGAGCGGTAAAACTGCGGGCGAATATCGCACCAAATCACCGCTGTGCCACTACGCTGCCGCCGCCGCTGCCCTAGAATCCCCGCAAACGTCCGCCCGATGCAGGCTGACCCTCGATAAAAACAAAGCTTTCCGGATACCCGCACCCATGCGTCTGATGCCTTTGCTGGTGGCCGTGCTGCCACTGCTGCCCCTGCCCACCCTTGCCGCTGCACCGACCAGCCCCGAAACCTTGCGCGTCGACCATTACGCCGACGACGGCCAACCCGGGTCGCTGCGCTGGGCGATCGAAACCAGCAACCAGAACCCCGGCCACTACCGCATCGACATCGCCGCCGTCGGCAAGCCGCCCTACGTAATCCGCCCCAGCCGCGCGCTGCCGGAAATCAAAGGCCCGGTGCGCATCACCGGCCTGCCCTGGGCGCGCGATGGTCAGTACATCGCCATCGACGGTTCGGCGTACATCAAGGACCAGGGCGTACGTACCTGCCCTGGCGCCCTGCCGGGCCAGTTCGGCACCAACGTGCGCACCACCACCAACCCCGGCCTGGTGCTGCGCGATACCCAGGGCGTGCACCTGAGCGGCCTGGAGGTGCGCAATTTCTGCATCGGCATCCTGGTCAACCGCGCCAGCGGCAACGTCATCGAAGACAACCGCATCGTCGCCAACAAAGGCGGTGCGGGCATCATGCTGACCGGCGATGACGGTGCCGGTAACCCCACCGCCACCACCACCAATAACAACAAGGTGCTGCGCAACCAGCTGATCGACAACGGCGACGGCCTGGAGCTGACCCGCGGCGCGGCGTTCAACCTGGTGGCCGACAACCTGTTCCGCTCCACGGCTGCCAACCCCGAGCCATCGCAGGGCATCGAGATCCTGCTGGGCAACGACAACAGCGTGGTCCGTAACCGCTTCGAGAACTACTCCAACGGCCTGCAGATCAACTGGGGCAAGCGCAACTACCTGGCGGCCAACACCTTCAGCGGCAACTCGATCGGCGTCAGCGTCACCGGCGAGGGCAATATCCTCGACGGCAACCTGATCCACGGCAACCGCATTGGCGTAGCCCTGCGCCCGGAGCCGGAAGTAACCGCCACGCGCCTGAGTGGCAACCGCATCTGGGGGAACAGCCAGGACATTCGCCGCTGCGAGGCAGGTGGTTCCTGTGTACCCGACCAACGCACCGGTGCCATCGTGTTTGGCGTACCGGCCCAGGCGCATGCGCTGTATGTAGGGTCGCGTGGGGTCGGGGCCGATTTGCCGAAGCAGGAACAGGCGATCATCTGTGACGGCAAAGGAGAGCCCAAACCGTGCCAGCCGCTACCCAACCATGACCAGCAGGCGCCACGGCTGATTGCGCTCGAAGGCGAGCTGCTGCGCGGCGAGGTGCACGGGCCGGCGTCGAGCCTGTTGCGGGTGGAGTTCTTTGGCAATGCCGAGGCGGATGGCACCGAGGCCGAGCAGTATCTTGGCGAGGTGCTGGTGAACAGCGACACCCGGGGGCAGGCGCGGTTTGCCCAGGTGCTGGAGAACATGGGTGAGTTGCGCAGCTTTACGGCGACTGTGACTACTGCTGATGGGGCTACTTCCGAGTTGAGCCTGCCGGTTCGTCGCTAAGGCAACTGGCCCTATCGCCGGCAAGCCAGCTCCCACAGGATCACCGAAGGCCTTGAAAAATGTGGGGTACCTGTGGGAGCTGGCTTGCCGGCGATGGGGCCATCAGACCTTGCCCCACTACCCGACACCCCTCACAATGCAGGCCTTCATAGCGTCAACCCGCAGGAACCTGCATGAAACTCGACAAACCCGCCGCCATCGCCCGGCGTAACGAAGCACTGGCCCGCCCGGTGCTGAACAGCAGCAACACCCTGTTCGCCATCCTGGACAACAAACGCAACCTGTGGTGGTTCGAAGTGCCGGTGGCGCTCCTGGGCAAGGGCCAGGCCGACTGGGTCAACCTGCTGCTGCACACGCCGGAAAGCGACGAACTGCAGCACCTGAAGGTGCCCACCAACTTCCTCAAGGCTCACCTGGAGCAGATGGAAGTGCGCAAGCCGGGCAAGCGCCGCTCCACCATCAGCCTGGCCCTCAGCGCCGACCGCGACTCGCTGCTGCGCGACACCCGCCCGGGTGGCGAGCAGCTGGACTTCCGCAACTTCGTCCAGGCCTGATCAGGCCTTTTCGATGCGATCGTCATGGATGACGATCAGGCCCTGCTTGAACAGTGCGCCAATGGCTTTCTTGAAGTTGCCCTTGCTGACGTTGAACAGCTTGCTGATCAGCGCCGGGTCGCTCTTGTCGCACACCGCCAGCACCCCACCTTCGGCTTCCAGGCGCGCCATGATCTGCTCCTGCAGGCTGTCGGCCAGGGCAGCGCCGACCGGTTGCAGGCTCAGGGCGATCTTGCCGTCGTGGCGCACTTCCTTGATGAAGCCCTTTTCGTGCATGCCCGAGCGCAGGAACTTGAACACCTCGTTCTTGTGAATCAGGCCCCAATGGCGGTTGTTGATGATGGCCTTGAAGCCCATCGGCGTTTCGCCGGCCACCAGCAGCTCGACGGGCTGGCCAACCTTGTAGTCGGCCGGAGTGACATCGAGGTAGCGGTCCAGGCGAGAGGTGGCGGTGATACGGCGGGTGCGCTTGTCGAGGTAGACATGCACCACGCAGTAATCGCCGATCTTCAGCTGCCGCGCCTCTTCCGAGTAGGGCATCAGCAGGTCCTTGGACAGGCCCCAGTCGAGGAAGATGCCGGCACCGTTGATGTCCTTGACCTTGAGGCTGGCGAACTCGCCCACCTGCACCTTGGGCTTTTCGGTGGTGGCGATCAGCTGGTCTTCGCTGTCCAGGTAGATGAACACGTTCAGCCAGTCATCGACTTCGGTCTCGGCGTTTTTCGGGATGTAGCGCCCCGGCAGCAGGATCTCGCCATCGGCGCCGCCGTCCAGGTACAGGCCGAAGTCCACGTGCTTCACGATTTGCAAGCTGTTGTAACGCCCAAGCAGAGCCATTTCTGATGATCCTCAAGACAAGGGGGGTATTCTCCGGATAGACACGGGGTGGTGTCAAAGCTTCCGGACGGTTGCCCCCTGATCGGTGATGGAAGGAACCGCCATTGCAGCACTGCAGTGGAACCGTACGGCTACCCTTACGTCTACCGATTGGCCGCCACTGCAAGGATCAGCATATGCCTGTACGCCTGTCCAAAGCCCTGCTCATCGCCTTCGGCTTCGCCCTGGCGCTGGTCAGTTGCAGCCGTATCGACCTGGCCTACCGCAACCTCGACCGGCTGGTGCCGTGGTCGCTGGGCGACTACCTGGACATGAACCGTGAGCAGAAAGCGATGCTCGACGACCGCCTGAAAGAGCACCTGGCCTGGCATTGCAAGACTCAACTACCCGGGTACCTGGACTGGCTGGACCGAGTGCGCGACATGGTCGCCGATGGCCAGGTGACCGACCAGGCCCTGCAGCAGCGCACCCGTGAAGCCCGCGAAGCGATAGGCCGGGTGGCCGAGGAAATCACCCCGTCGGCCACCGAGTTGCTGCGCGGCATGAGCGACGCCCAGGTGGCGGAGATGCGCGATGCCTTTCGCGACGACATCAGCGAGCGACAGAAGCAGTATGTGGACACCCCGCTGGACAAACAGATCGCCCGCCGCACCGAACGCATGGAAAAACGCCTGACCCCGTGGTTTGGCGAGCTGACGCCTGCGCAGAAGCAACGCGTTCAAGCCTGGTCGCAGGCTTTGGGCGACCAGAACCGCGAATGGATCGCCAACCGCGCCCACTGGCAGCAGCAGCTGCTGCTGGCGATGAACCAGCGCAACGACGCCAGCTTCGAGCCGCGCCTGGCGACCTTGTTGCAGCGCAAGGAAAGCTTGTGGACGCCGGGGTACCGCAAGGCGTTTCAGAATACCGAGCAGCAGGCGCGCAGCCTGCTGGTAGACCTGGTGCAGCAGAGCACAGCGCAGCAACGGCGGGTGTTGCAGGAGCGGTTGAGCAAGGTGCGTACGAATTTCAGTGAGTTGAAGTGTTTGCAGGGTTGAAGAAATGGGTCGCCAGCCCCGGCCCTATCGCCGGCAAGCCAGCGCCCACAGCTACCTCACCAAGCCTGGCAGCAATCTCACCCCAACCGCGCCATCTCCTCCGCCACCACCGCGACCGTATGCCGAATCTGCTCTTCCGTATGCTCACAAGACACAAAGAACCGCACCCGGGCCGAATGCTCCGGCACCGCCGGGTACAGGATCGGCTGGGCATTGATCCCGCGCTCGAACAAAGCGCTGGACAACCGCCCCGCCTTGAACGAACTGCCGGTAATCACCGGAATCACCGCCAAGCCCGTACTGGTCGCCGTGTCCAGTCCGGCTTCACGCGCCAGCCGCAGGAACAGCTCACCCCGTGCCTGCACCTTGGCCACGCCCGCCGCATCATCGGCAAGCAGTTGCAACGCCGCCAATGCAGCAGCCGTCACCGCCGGGGGCATGCCGACGCTGTACAAAAAGCCCGGTGCCAGAAACTTCAGGTGCTCGATCAGCGCTGTGCTGCCCGCAATGTAGCCGCCGCAACTGGCCAGGGTCTTGCTCAGTGTGCCCATCCAGATGTCGACGTCATTACCCGCCAGCCCGAAGTGCTCGCGAATGCCTTTGCCGGTAGCGCCCATCACCCCCAGCGAATGCGCTTCATCCACCATCAGAAACACTTTGTGCTTGTGCTTGAGCTCGACGAACCGGGGTAGCTCGGGGTAGTCGCCATCCATGCTGTAGATGCCTTCCACCACCACCAGCACCCGCTCGAAATGCTGGCGCTGCTCACCCAGCAAACGGTCCAGCGCCTGCCAGTCGTTATGGGCAAAACTCAAACGGCGGGCACCCGACAGCTGGATACCCTGCAACACGCTGTTGTGGATCAGCTCGTCATGCACCACCAGGTCGCGCGGCCCGAACAGGTAGCCGATGGTGGTGACGTTGGTGGCGTGGCCACTGACCATCACCACCGCATCGTCGACCTCGTACAGGCTGGCCAGTTCGCGCTCAAGCGCGCGGTGCAGCGGGCGGTCACCCGAAACCGGGCGGCTGGCCGACACCGAAGTGCCATAGCGGTCGATGGCGGCCTTGGACGCTTCGGCCACGCGCGGGTGGCCGGAATAACCCAGGTAGTTGTAGCTGGCAAAGTTGAGGTATTCGCGCTCGCCAATCTGCGTTTGCGCACCCGCAGTACCCTGGTGCAGGCGGAAGAACGGGTTGCTCAGGCCCAGGCGCAGGCCGCTCTGCTGGATCACCCGCAGCTGCTGGTACCCCGGGTGCTGGTCGAAGCGATAGTGCGCCTCGGGCACCTTCAGGGCAGCCTGCTGCACCTGCTCCAGGGTGGCGCCTTGCTCGCCCGCGCCAGCCGAATGGCGGCGGCGTTCGAGGGCTTGCTGGATCAGGCGTTGCTTGGCATCACCAGCAAGGCCGGTCGGGGTTTTGGCTGTCATTCAACGCTCTTGATCAATCAGTCGGTTGGGGGCCGCGCTGGTGTCGGCCAGCGCTGCGCTCATCTGCGCCAACTCTTCGGCGCTGTGCTCACTGCCATGGCGGGCAAGCACATTCTGCGCCAGCTGCTCTTCGCTGCTGCCCGCCTCGCCGCGCAGCAGCTCCAGCAGCCGGGCGGCCAGCTTGTCGATGCTGGAACTGTCGCTCAGCTCCATCACCGGCAGGCGAATTCCGAACCGCTCCTCCAGCGCCACCACCAGCTCGACGCTCATCAACGAGTCGAGCCCCAGCTCCTGCAGCGGGCGCTGGGCATCCAGGCGCGCCGGCGGCAGGCGCAGAATCTCGCACACCTCGTGCTTGAGCATGTCGGCGAAGCGCTCCAGCAGCTCGGCGTCGTCCAGCTCTGCCAGCATGCGCTGGATGTCCTCGCCGCTGCCCTCGTCCTCCTGGTCACCGCCATAGGCACGCGCCAGTTCGACAAAGCGCGGCGTAGTGGCGCTTGGGAGGAAGCGCGACAGCGCCTTGAAGTCCAGCTCCAGCACGCCGTGGCCGTTGTCGCCGTCCAGCAACATGGCCTCGAGCTGCGCCAGGGCCGCCTCGGCCCGCAGCGCCGCGCCACCCATGCGGCTTTGCAGGGCGTCCTTGATCTGGCTGTTGCGGGCCAGGAAGCCGACATCGTCGATCGCCCCCCACAACACCGCCGTGGCCGCCAAGCCCTGAGCGCGACGGTGCCGCGCCAAGGCTTCCAGCCAGTGGTTGGCCGCCACGTAGTTTGCCTGGCCGGGGTTGCCGAACAGGGTAGTGGCCGACGAGAACATCACGAAGAAGTCCAGCGCCAGGCCCTGGGCCAGTTCGTGCAGGTACTGCGCACCTTTGGCCTTGGGCTCCAGCACGCGGCGTAGCTGGTCTGCCCCCAGGTTGCGGATCAGGCTGTCGTCGATCACCGTCGCGGCATGCACCAGGCCACGCAGTGGCCATGGGCTGGCAGCGATGCGCTGGAACACCCCGCGCAGTTGCTCGCGGTCGGTGATGTCGCACGCCACGGCCTGCACATCGATACCCTGGGCCTGCCACAGTGCCAGCTGCGGCTGGGCTTCGGCACTAGCAGGGCCACGACGGCCGAGCAGCACCAGATGGCGGGCACCTTTGTCGATCAGCCATTGCGCGGTGCGCAAGCCAAAGCCGCCCAGCCCACCGGTAACCAGGTAGCTGGCATCGGCGCCAAGCTGCAGCGCCTGCGCAGGCTGGGCACGGGTGTCGACGGTCTGCTGGATCGGGTTGGCGTAGGTCACCACCACCTTGCCGATCTGCCGTGCCTGCTGCATGTAGCGGTAGGCTTCAACCACCTGGTTGGCGTCGAACTCGCGGAACGGCAACGGGTGCAGGATGCCTTGCGCGAACAGGCCCATCATTTCTGCGAACAGCCGACGAGTGAGTGCCGGGCGCTCGCTCATCAACTGGTCGGCATCGATACCGAAGTAGCTGATGTTGTTGCGGAACGGCCGCAGGCCGATCCGGGTGTTCTGGTAGAAATCGCGCTTGCCCAGTTCGAGGAAGCGGCCAAACGGCTTCAGCACCTGGAAGTTGCGGTTGATGGCCTCACCGGCCAGCGAGTTGAGCACCACGTCCACACCACGCCCGCCAGTGGCCGCCAGCACCTGGTCGGCATAGGCCAGCGAACGCGAGTCGTACACGTGCTCGACACCCAGCAGGCGCAGGAAGTCGCGCTTCTCGTCGCTGCCGGCAGTGGCATGGATTTCCGCACCCAGCCACTTGGCGATCTGGATGGCAGCAATGCCGACACCCCCCGCAGCGCCATGGATCAATACCTTTTCGCCGGGTTCCAGGCGCGCCAGGTGATGCAGCGCGTAGTACACGGTGAAGAAGGTGCTCGGAATGGTCGCCGCTGCTTCGAACGACATCCCCTCGGGGATACGGGCCACGGCGTTGGCGTTGGTCACCAGGCGGTTGGCGAAGCTGCACGGGCCAAAGCCCACCACGCGATCGCCCGGGGCGAAATCACCGACTACCTCGGCGCCTTTGCCCTGCACCACACCGGCAAACTCGAAGCCCAGGGTGGGGCCGGAGAAGCCGTTTTCGATGGCTTCGTCCGACAGCAGGCCCAAGGCAAACATCACGTCACGGAAGTTGAGGCCGGTCGCGCGCACGGCGATGTCAAGCTCGTCCGCCGCCGGCTGGCGCGGCTCGCGCACTTCCCAGCGCAGGTTGCGCAACTGGCCGGGCAGGTCGAAGCCCAGGCATACCCACTGCGCGTCGCTGCCCGTGTTGCGCGGTTGACCGGCCAGCACCCGCAGGCGCGGCACGTAACGACGGCCTTGGGCATCCAGGGCCAGCTCGGTTTCGCTGTCGGCGTGCAGCAGCGCTGGCACGGCCAGTTCGACCGGCGCCAAGTGGCCCAGGTCGAGCTGGCGAATGCAGCAGCTGGGCGACTCGTTGGCCAGGGTGCGGCCAAAGCCCCACAACGCGGCGTCGGCGATCGCCGCAACATCAGTGGCGGTATCGGCGCTGTACAGGTGCTCGGCAGCGCCGCGGCTGAACAGCCAGCACTGCGGGGCGATGGCCAGCGACTCACAGGCCTGCACCAGCGCGGCAGCCTGCAGGCAGCGCTCGGCCTGGCCATCCAGGCCGGCAGCGCTGTCGAACCCGGCCAGGTGCAGCACATGCTCCGGGGCCTGGGCCAGGGCGCCAAGCTGCGCCGCCAGCGCCTGCGCATCGCCCGGCTGCAGCAGGTCGACCTGCTGGCCGTGGGCGCGCAGCTGCTCGGCCAGGCTCAGGGCTGCAGCCTGCCCGGCTTCGGCCAGCACGGCCCAGCGCTGCACCGCCAAGGGTTCGTCAGCGTCAGCACCCGCCGGCTTGTCAGCCAGCAACAGGTAGCTGCCACAGGCGTTGCCCGGCAAGGCATCCAACGTGCGCAGGCCAGTCAGGCCGTGGCGCTGCAGCTCGTGGCTCCAGAACGCCGGGCCTTGCTGGCGCGACAACGCCTGTTGCGGGCCGGCCAGCCACCACTCTGGCTGGGCGCCGAAGACGAAATCGGCCCAACGCGCCGGGTACTGCCCCAGCAGCGCCAGCTGGCCGTGTGGGTTGAGCTGGGCACTGGCCAGGCGCAGGGCATTGCCCACCGCGCCAAGTGCGCCAAGGTCGCTGGGCACCAGCACCCAATCAAAGCTGCCGGCTTCGGCCAGTTGTTCCATGCCCAGCACATTCAGCGCCGGGCAATCGTCACGCAGACGTTGCTCCAGCTCAGGCTCGGCAACGCAGTACGCATAATCGATGCGGTCGAAATCCAGGCCGGCGTACAGCAGCTCGGCGAACGAAGCGCCGCCAAAGCCGATTTCCAGCACGCGCAGGCGCTGCCCCGCGGGCAGTTGCGCCAGGCGCGCGGCCAGGGTCTGGCCGATGCCGCTCAGCAGGTGCTGCTGCCCTGCCGCGCCCAGCACCAGGCGCGTCAGACTGGCGCCGCTGGTTTCCCGCGGTTGCAGGGTTTCGAACGCTTGGCTGCCATCGAGCAACGCCGGCAGGTGGCGGCCGATACGGCCCACCGAATGGATGATCTGGAAGTACTCGGGGTAGCTCTGGAACAGCTCCTGCCAGATCGCCTCCGAGGCCGGGCGCTCGCCCAGATCGGCCAGCTGCCAGCCGCCATCGGCGCTGCGCAGCAAGCTGCCGTCTTGCTCAGCGTGACCGAGCAAGGCCGCCAGGAAGTCGCCCTGGGCCTGCGACCACACGGCGACCTGCTCGGCGCTCAAGCGCCCACCGGCCTGCTCGACGGCATCCACCACGAAGCTGGTGCACAGTACGTCCAGCAATGGCTCCACTTCGTTAAGGTAGCGCACCTGTGCCGGCTCGTCGGCCAGGCGCTGCAAGGCGTCAGCCAACGGCGTGCGGGCCACGGCATGGCGCTGCAGTGGCACCACCTTGCCTGGGGCCGCCAGGCCCACATGGCCCATGCGCTTGATCTCGCCACTGCGGTCGTACTGCAGGCGCACGGCCCGCATGCGCGCGGCCTTGATCGCCAGCACGGCAGCGCCGCTGGCATCGAACAGGGTGAAGTCGACCAGCAGCGAATGCGCAGTGCGCTTGCGCTGACGCACCTCGGCCAGCACCGGCACGCCGCCGGCATTGGTGAAGGCAATGCGCCCCAGCTTGACCGGGATGAACGCCAGGCCATCGTTGTGGCCGCGGCGGCTGGCAAGCAGCTCGGTAATCAGCTGGAAGGCACCGTCGAGCAACGCCGGGTGCAGGTGCAGGCCTGCCAGTTCGTGTTCGATGGCAGCCGGCACGGCCAGCTGGGCCAGCACGCGTTCGTCCTCGACCCAGGCCGCAGCCACGGTCTGGTAGGCCGGGCCGTAGTTCAGGCCGACCGCGCAGGTCAGCGCCAGATGCTGCTCGCCGGTAAAGTCCGCCGGGCGGGTTGGCAGCGCCGGCGCGCGAACGTCCAGCAGCACGCCACGGGCCTCACCCGGCAGGCGGGCGACCACGTGCTGCACCCAGTCTTCGCGCTGCGCCAGGGTGCGCGAGCTGATGCGCAACGTGCCATCGGCCTCTTCGACCTGCACGCGCAGCTTCTTGCTGCCCTCGCTGCCGAGCAGCAGCGGGTTGTGGATCTCGAGCTCTTCGATGTCGACGAATTCGCCCGGCTGGTGCAGTTGCGCCACAGCCAGGGCCAGCTCGGTAAAGCCGGCACCGGGGAACAGCACCGACTCTCCCACCTTGTGGTCGGCCAGGGTTGGGTACTGCTGCGTGTCCAGGCGGTTTTCCCAGGTCAATGCCTGGTCGGCTACCGGGTAGCCCAGCAACGGGTGCACGCGCTCGCGGCCCAGCGGGCTGTTGGATTCGGCGCTCACCGGCAGGGTGAAGTGGTCACGCTGCCAGGCATAGTTCGGCAAGCGCAGCTGGCGCCCCGCCACCGGGAAGCGGGTTTGCCACTGCGGCTCGGCAGCGGCCAGCAGCAGCCGCGCCACGCTGCGCTCGAGCAGCTGCGGGCTGTGGTCGTTGCGCTTGAGGGTGGCAACCACCTGGCCGGCCTGCTCGCACTCGGCCAGCACATCGCTGACATAGCTGCGCAGAATGGCGTGCGGACCCACCTCCACAAACAGGTTCAGGCCGCTGCGTACCAGCGCCGCAAGCGCGCCCTGGAACAGCACCGGGAAGCGGATGTTCTGCCACCAGTAGTGGCTGTCCAGGCGCTCGCCGTCCAGCTCGCCACCGACCACGGTGGAGTAGAACGGAATACGGGTGGCACGCGGACGAATGTGGGCAAGGTCGGCGATGACCGCCTGCTCGATGGGGTTCATCGCCGGCGAGTGGAAGGCGTAGTCCAGGTCCAGGCGGCGGGCAAACACCTGGCGCTCGGTCAGGGCCTCTTCGAGCAGCGTCAAAGCCTCGACTTCACCGGCCACGGTGGCGCCGCGGGCGCTGTTTTCACCGGCGACGACCAGGCCGCCGTCCAGTTTCAGTTCGCTGATCAGCTGCGCGCTGGCCTCGCCCGACAGGCCCACGGCCGTCATCTGCCCGCTGCCGCGGGTCAGGCCTTGCAGGCGGCTGCGGTGGAAGATGACCTGGGTGGCATCTTCCAGGCTCAGCGCCCCGCTGGCCCAGGCTGCCGCCACTTCACCGACGCTATGGCCAATGACCGCGACCGGGGTGATGCCTTCGGCGGCCAGTACCCGGGTAACCGCCACTTGCAGGGCAAACAGAGCCGGCTGGGCGATTTCGGTGCGGGCATAACGGCCTTCGCCGTTTTCACCCAGCAGCTCGGCGCGCAGCGAATAGCCTGCCAGGGGCTGGAACAGCGCGTCCACTTCGGCCACGGCGGCAGCGAACAGCGGCTGGTCGAGCATCGCCCGGCCCATGCCCTGCCACTGCGAACCGTTACCGGAATAGACAAACACCGGAGCCGATGCGGCGTCCAGCGCCTGGCCAGCCTCAAGCACCGCGCTCAGCTCGCTGAGGGTCGGGTCCTGGGCATAGTCATCCAGAGCCTGGGCGGCTTCGGCCGCGTTGTCGCTGATCAGCAGCAGGCGGTGGCTGTGTGCATCGCGGCGGAACATCGCCTGGTAGGCGACATCGTAGTAATCGGCCTGGGGATGCTCGGCCAGGTAGGCGGCAAACCGTTCGGCCATGGCGCGCAGGCCTTCTTCGCTTTTTGCGCTGAGCAGCAACGGCACCCGGCGTGCACTGGGCTGTACGGGCGCTGGCGCTTGCGGTTCCGGGCTTTGCAGAATGACGTGGGCGTTGGCGCCGCCAAAGCCGAACGAGTTCACACCCACCGTCAGCTGGCCATCCGCCTTCAGCGGCAGGGGCTCGGTGACTACCTGCAGGTTGAGGTCGGCAAAGGCGATATTCGGGTTCAGCGCCTGCACACCGATGGTGGCGGGCACGGTGCGCTCGCTCAGGCAGTTCAGTGCCTTCATCAGACCGGCCACGCCAGAGGCGGCCTCCAGGTGGCCGATGTTGCTTTTCACCGAGCCGATCGGCAGCGGGTTGCCGGCGCCACGCGCCTGGCCCAGCGCCTCGCCGATGGCGCGGGTTTCGATCGGGTCACCCACGGCGGTACCGGTGCCGTGCGCTTCCAGGTAGTCCAGCTGCTCCGGGGCGATGCCGGCCTGGGCATAGGCGCGCGTGAGTAGTGCTGCCTGCGCCTCGGCGTTGGGCAGGGTAAGGCTGGACTTGCGCCCATCGGTGTTGACCGCACTGGCCGCGACCACCGCCAGAATGGTGTTGCCATCGGCCAGCGCCTGGTCGTAGTCCTTGAGCAGGAACAACCCGCCACCTTCGGAACGGGCATAGCCGTCGCCGTTTTCATCGAACGACTGGCAGCGCCCGGTGCGCGAAAGCATGGTCGCCTTGGCGAAGATCATGAAGCCGAACGGGTGCATGTGCAGGCTGATGCCGCCGGTCACGGCCTGGTCGACATCCCCGCTGAGAATGGCCTGGCAGGCCTGATGGAAGGCCACCAGCGACGACGAACACGCCGTGTCGATAGCCATGCTCGGCCCGCGCAGGTCGTAGAAGAACGACAGCCGGTTGGCGGCGATGCTCATGGTGTTGCCGGTGGCGGTGGCGCCATCGATCGACGACAGGTCCTCGACCAGCCGGTACGACTGCTCGACCCCGGCAATGCCCAGGTACACGCCGCAGTTGCTGCCGCGCAGGCTGGAAGGCTTGACCCCGGCGTTCTCGAAGGTTTCCCAGCACATTTCCAGGAGCATGCGCTGCTGTGGGTCCATCATCGCCGCTTCGCGTGGCGAGATGCTGAAGAAGCCCGCGTCGAAAGCGCTGATATCACCCAGGGTGCCGGATGCGAAGGTGTAGCTGGTAGCCGGGCTGGCCTTGTCGGGGTGCAGGAACTCGTTCTGGTTCCAGCGCGATGGGTCCACCTGGGTGACCAGATCGCGCCCTGCCATCAGGTTTTGCCAGAAGCCGGCATTGGAGGAACCCGGAAAACGGTAAGCACAGCCAACGATTGCAACCTTTCTACGCTTGATCAAAACCTATTCCTTCAAATCTCATCGGGCACCGTCCCATCCGTCGGACAGCCGGCATGCCTGGCCAGGCCATGAAATTGGCCGGTCGTTGTATGTCACTGATGATTGTCTGGGTATCTGAAGCCGCTAAGTACGCTGGGGCGCAAGACTTTTGGTCCGAGGCTGGCGTGGGATTATTCAGATTTGTATGAGCGGATGATACGCGGGTTCTGGGGGCAGGGAAAACCCTGGGTGCGGGAAGAGGCTGAATGTCGCTGAGTGGCAGGGTGATGCGAGGGTTGGGGCTGTAGGAGGTGGCTTAATGCTATCGAGTTTTTCGGTGGGAGATTGGGTCATACGACACCCACCGATAGATGTAGCGACGGTGCGGCGATCCGATTTACCCGCGAGGCGCCGCGCGGGCGGCGCTCGGAGTTCAGAGACGATGAAAAGGCTAATGGCACGTCAATCCCTAGAAAACCGTGTCCCGAACCACCCGCTGCAGGTACTGGCCATACCCGTTCTTTGCCAGCGGTGCAGCAAGTGCTTCCAGTTGCCCCGCATCGATCCAGCCCTGGCGGAACGCCACTTCCTCCGGACAGGCTACCTTCAACCCTTGGCGCCGCTCGATGGTGGCAATGTAGCCGCTGGCCTCGAGCAGCGAGTCATGGGTGCCGGTGTCCAGCCATGCATATCCACGCCCCATGATTTCTACCGACAGACGGTTCTGCTCCAGGTAGGTGCGGTTCACATCGGTAATTTCCAGCTCGCCCCGCGCCGACGGCCTGATGCTCTTGGCAATCTCGACAACATCCTGGTCATAGAAATACAAGCCAGTGACAGCGTAGTTGGACTTGGGCCTGGCCGGCTTCTCTTCCAGGCTGATCGCCCTGCCCTGCCCGTCGAACTCGACTACGCCATAACGCTCGGGGTCCTGCACGTGGTAGGCGAACACACTGGCACCCTCCCGGCAGTCCATCGCATGACGCAACAGCTGCTGGAAGTCATGGCCGTAATAGATATTGTCGCCCAACACCAGCGCCGACAGGTCATTGCCGATGAATTCCCTGCCGATGAGAAAAGCCTGCGCCAGGCCGTCCGGCGAGGGCTGCACGGCGTAAGTGATGTCGAGGCCCCAGCGGTGGCCGTCGCCCAGCAGCTGCTCGAAGCGCGGGGTGTCTTGCGGGGTGGAGATGATCAGGATGTCGCGGATGCCGGCCAGCATCAGCGTGGTCAGCGGGTAATAGATCATCGGTTTGTCGTACACCGGCAGCAGTTGCTTGGAAATTGCCAGGGTCGCGGGGTGCAGGCGGGTACCTGACCCGCCTGCCAGAATGATGCCTTTACGCTTCATAGCCGTCCTTTCTCGTGGATTTCCTTCAGCATGCGGGCCACACCCAGGCGCCAGTCCGGCAGGGTCAGGGCGAAGGCCTTCTGCAGTTCATGGGTATCAAGGCGGGAGTTGCCCGGCCGCCTGGCCGGTGTGGGGTAGGCATCGGTGGTCAACGGCTTGACCTGTCCGGCGCCGGCTTGCAATGGCACGCCCAGGGCTGTCGCCTGCTCCAGCACATAGCGGGCGTAGCCGCACCAGCTGGTTTCACCGGCGGCGGCCAAATGATACAGGCCTGCCAGGGCCGGGTTGCGGCAGGTTGCGATGACGGCGTGGGCGGTGATGTCGGCGATCAGCTCGGCACCGGTCGGGGCGCCATACTGGTCATCGATCACGCCCAGGCTGTCGCGTTCCGCAGCCAGACGCAGCATGGTCCTGGCGAAGTTGTTGCCGCGGGCGGCATACACCCAGCAGGTGCGGAAAATCAGGTACCGGCAGCCAGCGGCCTGGATGGCCTGCTCGCCGGCAAGCTTGCTGGCGCCGTAAACATTCAGCGGGCCGACAGCATCGTCTTCGCGCCAGGGCCGGCTGCCCTGCCCCGGGAACACATAGTCGCTGGAATAATGCACCAGCAAGGCGCCACATTCGGCGGCGGCGCGCGCCAACACGCCGACGGCATCGGCGTTTATCCTGAACGCTTGCTCGCGCTCGCTTTCAGCCCTGTCCACAGCGGTGTAGGCGGCAGCATTGACGATGACGTCGGGGGCGTAGCCACGTACGGTTTCGGCCAGGCCTGGCAGGTTGCCCAGGTCGCCACAATGCACCGTGCTGCGGGCATTCAGCGCCAACAGCTGGCCCAGCGGCGCCAGGCTGCGTTGCAGCTCCCAGCCTACCTGGCCGTCCTTGCCCAGCAGCAGTACCTTCATGCAGTACGCCCTGCGTAGTTTTTCTCGACCCAGTCGCGGTAGCTGCCAGACTGTACGCCCTCCACCCACTGCGGGTTGTCGAGGTACCAAGCGACGGTTTTACGGATCCCGCTCTCGAACGTTTCGGCGGGTTTCCAGCCCAGCTCGCGCTCCAGCTTGCGGGCGTCGATGGCGTAGCGGCGGTCATGCCCGGGGCGATCGGTAACGTAGCTGATCTGTGCCGCGTAGGGCTTGCCATCGGCGCGGGGGCGCAGTTCGTCCAGCAGCGCACAGACGCGCCTGACGATCTCCAGGTTGGGCATTTCGTTCCAGCCGCCCACGTTGTAGACCTCGCCAGGCACGCCGGCGTCCAGCACGCGGCGGATGGCGCTGCAGTGGTCCTTGACGTACAGCCAGTCGCGAATCTGCTGGCCGTCGCCGTACACCGGCAACGGCTTGCCGGCCAGGGCATTGACGATCATCAGCGGGATGAGCTTTTCCGGGAAGTGGTACGGGCCATAGTTGTTCGAGCAGTTGGTGGTGAGCACCGGCAGGCCATAGGTGTGACGATACGAGCGCACCAGGTGGTCGCTGGCGGCCTTGCTCGCCGAGTACGGGCTATTGGGCTGGTATTGATGGGTTTCGGTAAAGGCCAGTTCGCCGTCGGCCAACGAGCCGTACACTTCGTCGGTAGACACATGCAGGAAGCGGAACGCCTGCCGGGCCTGCTCAGCCAGGCCGCCCCAGTAGGCGCGTACGGCTTCGAGCAGCTGGAAGGTCCCGACCACGTTGGTCTCGATGAAGGCCTGCGGGCCGTGAATCGAACGGTCGACGTGGGACTCGGCGGCAAAATTGACGACCGCGCGGGGCTGGTGGGTTTTCAGCAGTTCTGCGACCAGCCCGCTGTCAGCAATGTCGCCATGCACAAAGATATGCCGGTCGTTGCCTTGCAGGCTGCTCAAGGTTTGCAGATTGCCTGCGTAGGTGAGTTTGTCCAGGTTGACCACAGCCTCATCGCTGCCCGCCAGCCAGTCCAGCACGAAGTTTGCCCCGATGAAGCCTGCACCGCCGGTTACCAGAATGGTCATGTTTGTCTGCTTCCGCTGTCAGGTCTGCTTTTCCACTTTCAGGATTCTAGCCTGTCGGTGGATGCTTGGAGAGCGAAGGCGATGTCATTGTGATACTTGGCTGGAAACCAGCATGTTGGGCACCGGCTTTCCCGGTGTTCGCGAGTAAACCCGCACCTACACCGGGGGAGCGTCAGGCTGCAGATGTAATCAGGGCTCCAGGCGGCGCTGCTGGTAGATCCAGTCGACGATCTCGCCTTCTGGGGTGTAGCCGCTCACGCTCTCGCGCAGCAACTGACGCACCCGCACAAAATCATCCGCCGCTGCCGCCGCCATCAATTGCCGCAGCGACTCCTTGAGCGTGTCCCAGGCCAGGAAGTCTTCGTTTGCACTCATGATCATCGGGTGGCGCGTGGCGATCACGTTGTCGCCGATCAGCAGCTCTTCATACAGCTTCTCCCCCGGCCGCAGCCCAGTGAACTGGATGGCGATGTCGCCCATCGGGTTACGCTCGGAGCGCACGCTGAACCCTGTCAGGTGAATCATCTTCTCGGCCAGCTCGACAATTTTCACCGGCTCGCCCATGTCCAGCACGAACACATCGCCGCCCTTGCCCATGGACCCGGCCTGGATCACCAGCTGCGCGGCCTCGGGAATGGTCATGAAGTACCGGGTGATCTTCGGGTGGGTGACGGTCAACGGGCCACCGGCCTTGATCTGCTTGTGGAACAGCGGGATGACCGAGCCCGAAGAACCCAGCACATTGCCGAAGCGAACCATGGTGAAGCGGGTCTTGTTGACCTGCGATACGTTGCCGCTGTCGCCGAACAGCACAGGGGCCACTTCGCGGCTGAGGGCCTGCAGGGTCATTTCGGCCAGGCGCTTGGTGCTGCCCATCACATTGGTCGGGCGCACCGCCTTGTCGGTGGAAATCAGCACGAAGTTGGCAACCCCGGCCTGCAAGGCCGCCTGGGCGGTGTGCAGGGTGCCGATGACGTTGTTCATCAGGCCTTCGGCAATGTTGTGTTCCACCATCGGCACGTGTTTGTAGGCAGCGGCGTGGTAGACGGTGTCGACGTGCCAGGTTTTCATGATGTCGAGCATCTGCGCCTGGTTGCGGACGGAGCCCAGGATCGGTAGCAGGCACACCGACAGCGACTCGCGGGCGATGCGTTGCTCCAGCTCGGAGAGGATGCTGTACAGGTTGAACTCGCTGTGGTCGAACAACAGCAGCGTTTTCGGTGCTTGCCCCAGTATCTGTCGGCACAGCTCCGAGCCGATGGAGCCACCGGCCCCGGTGACCAGCACCGTCTGATCGGTAATGCAGCGCTCGAGCAGGTCGGGCTGGGCCGGCACAGCATCACGCCCGAGCAAGTCGGCAATATCGACTTCCTGGATGTCATCGACCTTTACCTTGCCGCTGGCTAGGTCAATAAAGCTGGGCACACTCCGCACGTGCAGAGGGTAGCCCTCGAGAAAGTTGAGAATTTCGCGACGACGGGTACGGGTTTCGGAAGGCAATGCCAGCAGAATCTCCTCGGCCCCCGTTACATCGATCATCTTTTGCAAATGATCAGGGCGGTAGACCTGCAGGCCGGCGATCACCCGGTCGGTGATGCTGGGGTCGTCGTCGATGAAGGCGACCGGACGCATCATTCTGTCCATGCGTAGCGCAGCAACCAACTGGTTACCTGCGGCACCTGCGCCGTAAATCGCCACCCGGGGCATGCCGTCAGCTTTCTGGGCAAACGGCACATGCTGCGCGGCCGCAGCGAACCAGTCGCCAAGGAAGTACTGGCGCATGGCCAGGCGCAAGCCTCCCACCATGATCAGGCTCAACCACCAGTAATTGAAGGTGATCGAGCGCGGTACCACGTTCTGGTGGTTACCGGCCCAGTAAATGATGAACCCGAGAATAAGCGCGGAAAGCGTAACCGCCTTGATGATAGCGATAAGCGCGTCGTTGCCGAAATAACGCATCACCGCCCGGTACAGGCCAAAACGGATGAATAGCGGAATGGACACAAGCGGCGCGCACAGGAACAACCACGTGTGGTCGATGATCGGGTTTGCCAGCTCTTCGATACCAAGGCGGACCACAAACGCCAACCACAGTGCGCCCCATATCAGCACGATATCGGTCAGCACCTGCAACATGCGCTTGTGCCGGCGAGGCAGAGCAAGCAGTTTCGTACGCACTTTTCCCATAACCCCTCTAGATGCTTTCCACGTATGAACCGACAATCCGTTGTCCCATTACTCTAGTGTCAATTTTCCAGGTCGCCCGCACGAAACCGCACCGCCAGCACAATCAGCGGAATGTACGCCAGCACCACGCCCAACGCGCCATCAAGGCCCAGCCGGGCAACGCAGTACGCGATGGGCAGCAGCCAGCAAACATTGAGAGCGGCCACTGCGACGGTTACCGGCAGGTGCTTGCCATACGCGCGCGATGCGAACTGATACGCGTGGCTGCGGTGCGCTTCGTAAACCTTGTCACCGCGTAACAGGCGCCGCACCAAGGTATAAGTTGCATCGACAATGAAGACGCCCAGCAGGATCAGCCAGCACCAGAACATCGGTGGCGATACCCACGCGGCCTGTAGAGACAGCCCACCCAGCACGATACCGATAAATCCACTGCCTGCATCTCCCATGAAAATTTTTGCGGGAGGAAAGTTCCAGTACAGGAAGCCCGCCACGGCTGCGGCCAATAACAAAGGCAGTACAGCAGTGGCACCTAGCCCCGAGAGCCAGTACAGCCAGGCTGCACCCAGGCACGCGGTAATTGCCTCGACACTGGCGATGCCGTCGATGCCATCCATGAAGTTGTACAAGTTGAGCAACCATACCAGGTAGACAGATGCCAGCAGCCCGCCCAGCCACCCCATGTCCAGCGTCCAGCCGAACATCATCAGCGGCGGCAACCCGCCTAGCCAGCCCAGCATCCACGCGGCGGCGACGAAATGCCCAAGCAGTCGCCAGCGAGCAGCAATATGCCCGTGGTCATCCATGAAGCCAATGACCGCGATCAATGCCCCGCCACCTCCCAGCGCCAGCAGCGTACTGATCTGCTCGACACCAGATGGCATGAGACCAACCACGCCTAACAAGAACGTCAGCACTATCGCCACTCCGCCGCCCCTGGGGGTGGGGACCGTATGCGAGCTACGTGCGTTGGGCACATCTATCACACTGCGCGCCAGCGCATAGCGACGCAGACCCGCTGTCAGCACGAGTGACAGAATCAAAATGGCCGGAAGCAACCACAAAAGCATCATTTCTTGTCGAATTCCTGATAGTGCCTGGCGGCAGCTCGAAGCGCAGTATCCACGTCTATCGGCGGGCGCCAGCCGAGCAAATCACGGGTTTTACTGATATCCACCTGCAGCGAGCCACACAGGCGCTGAGACAAACTACCTTTACCCAGCGCCTTGGCGCCGGCACTCAGCAAGCCCGCCGGTACCGGCAGCAACCGCGCTGGCCTGCCCAGCGCCTGGCCCATGCGGCGCAGAAGCCCGGTTGTCGAAAGGTCCTCGCCATCACTGACCAGAAACACCTGGTTGGCTGCTGCCTCATGCCCGATGCACGTGACCACCAGATCCACCAGATTCTCCACGGCGACCAGGCTTCTTCGATTGTCGATGGCGCCAAACGGCAGCGGTATGCCACGGTCGAGCCAGCGCATCATGTTGAGAAAGTTGGCCTTCACTCCGGGCCCGTAGACCAGTACCGGGCGCACGATCACCACCTCAAGGCCGGTGTCCCGGGCCAATGCCTGCAACGCTGTCTCCGCCTCCAGCTTTGAAGTCCCGTACGGATCCTGCGGCTGAGGGGTGTCATTGGCAGCGTAAGGCCTGCCCGGCGCAGTGCCCTCACCGTTCACCTTGATCGAACTGATGAACACAAACCGTTTTACGCCGGCAGCAATGGCCTGGCGGGCCAGTGCCAATGTTCCATCCACGTTGACGCGTCGAAAGGCGGCCAGCGGGTCGCTCTCAGTGTCGTTCATCACATGAACACGCGCCGCGCTATGGACTACGACATCACACTCGGCCAGCGCTCCATCCCAGTCGTTATCCTGCTCGAACGACTGGAACAGTACGCTGCGCACCATTGGCGACTGCACCACATCCGCCTGCCTCACAGCAGCAACCACGGGAGTTCCGTCGGCGACCAGCCTGTGCATGATCGCGCTCCCGACGAAGCCGCTGGCTCCAGTAAGAAATACCTTGTGCTTCATCGTCCTGACCTTCTCAAGGTGGCGTTGCCAAAAAGGCGCTCCAGACGCGCCAGCAGCGCAGGCCGGGCAAATTCCTGCTCGTAGTATTGTCGCCCCGCTGCCCCCATCTGCTGGCGCTGCGCGCAAGGCAGCTGGGCGAGCTTACGGGTGATGTTGGCCAACTCGGCGCCATTCCCCGATTCGCAGGCAAAACCAGCCCCGGACGCTTCAATGACTCGGGCAGCCTCACCGTTGATCATACCGAGTACCGGCCGGCCGGATGCCAGGTAAGCCTGAACCTTGCCAGGAATGGTCTTCTCGAACACGTCATTGGTGCGCAACGACACCAGCAAGGCATCAGCCTGCGCAAACAATGGCGGCATTGCTTCCAGTGGGTGACGCCCGAGCAGCAGCACATTGTCCAACCCCCGACTGCGCACCTGCTCCTCAAGCCAGCTACTCATCCGGCCATCACCGACGATCACCCAGCGCACCGCTACTTGGCCACGCAGGGCCTGTGCGGCGTCAAGAATGGCCGGAAAATCCTGCGCCTCCCCCAGGTTACCGGCAAACACCACGGTGAACGTCGCAGCATCGGCCTCAACCAGCTTTGACGGTTCCAGTGTCTGAGCCGAAAAATCATCTTCGGCCCAGCTTGGGAAATACACCAGGCGGTCCGACTCGATGGCTTTGGTGCAATAACGGCGCACGTTGTCGAAAAAGCCGTTGGACTGCAGCAAAAGGTAATCAGTACGGTTGTAGATCCACGACACTGCGAGACCCACCAGCCCCAGGACCTTAGGGTTGTGAATGATATTCACCGCGCGCAGTGTTTCCGGCCACAAATCAAGCACCCAGATAAACAATGGCGCGCGCTTCAGTCGGCGCAGCACCACTGCAGGTATCGCGGCAAGAATCGGCGAAACTGCATAAACAAATATCGCGTCAAACTGCTTGCCTCTGAGCTTCCACGAACCCAAAAGAGCCGCCGACAGCACGAAAGAAAGGTAGTTGAGCACCAACTGGATACTGCGCCTGCCGCGAGGTACCAACGGCACCCTGACGACCTCGGCGCCTTCGTAGTTGCAAAACTGCTCGGGCTGATCCTTGAATCGCTTATAGACCTTGCCTTCGGGATAATTGGGCCAGGCCGTGAGCACCGTGACTTCGTGGCCTTTTTCGGTGAAGTCACGAACCATGTCGTTGATCCGCATGTTTTCCGGCCAGAAATACTGACTGACCACCAACACTTTCAGCTTCTTGCCCGCTATTTCTTCCACAGGCTCAGTACCGTTTCCAAACCGTACGGTTCACGTAATCGGTGTAGCTGTGGACGATACGCACCACCTTGTCGGATACATTGGGCATGCTGTAGTCGGCAACCAGGCGCAAGTTGCGTTGCTCGCCGCGCAACTGGCTTTCAAGAATGCTCAGCCCCTGCAGCACGCGCTCGGCCTCCAGCCCGACCATCATCGCCGCCGCCTCTTCCATGCCTTCAGGGCGCTCGTGGGCCTCACGGATATTCAAGGCCGGGAAGTTGAGGATCGAGGCTTCCTCGTTGATGGTGCCGCTATCGGACAGCACCGCCTTGGAGGAGAGCTGCAGCTTGTTGTAATCCTTGAAGCCCAAGGGCTTGAGCAAACGGACATTGGCGTGGAATGTAACCCCCATTGCGTCGACACGCTTCTGCGTACGGGGGTGGGTCGACACAATGACCGGCAAATCGAATTGTTCGGCAATGGTATTGAGTGTGCCAACCAACGAAAGGAAGTTTTTGTCAGAGTCGATATTTTCCTCACGGTGGGCGCTCACCACAAAGAACTTGCCGGCTTCAAGGCCAAGCCGCTCAAGCACATCGGACGCTTCGATGCCGTCGCGGTAGTGGTTGAGTACTTCGAACATCGGGCTGCCCGTCTTGATCACCCGGTCGGCTGGCAGGCCTTCGCGCAACAGGTAGTCACGGGCGATGGTGCTGTAGGTCAGGTTGATGTCGGCAGTGTGGTCGACGATACGGCGGTTGATCTCCTCGGGCACGCGCATGTCAAAGCAGCGGTTGCCTGCTTCCATGTGGAAGGTGGGGATCTTGCGGCGCTTGGCAGAAATCACGGCCATGCAACTATTGGTATCACCCAGCACCAACAACGCCTCGGGGTTCACTTCGGCCAGTACCCGGTCAACTGCAATAATCACATTGCCGATGGTTTCGGCCCCGGAAGCGCCTGCGGCGTTCAGGAAATGATCCGGCTTGCGGATACCCAGGTCCTGGAAAAAGATCTCGTTCAGTTCGTAGTCATAATTCTGCCCGGTGTGTACCAGGATGTGTTCGCAGTGCTCATCAAGCGCGCTCAGGACCCTGGACAAGCGAATGATTTCCGGGCGTGTTCCAACAACGGTGACGATTTTGAGCTTTTTCATACTGTCCTCATTCCTGAGCCAGCCGTTTTATGGGCAGACCGGCAGCGCATAAGTGTCCGGGTGTTCACGATCGAAGATTTCATTGGCCCAGAGCATCACGATCATCTCGTCTTCACCGATATTGGTGATGTCATGGGTCCAGCCTGGCACCGTTTCGACGATGGTCGGTGACTCGCCACAGGTCTCCAGTTCATAGAACTCGCCTGTCACCACCTGACGGAAACGGAAGTTGGCCTTGCCTTTGATGACCAGGAATTTTTCGGTTTTCGAATGATGGTAATGACCACCACGGGTGATGCCCGGGTGCGCCGTAAAATAGGAAAACTGCCCGGCTTCGGGCGTTTTCAGCATCTCCACGAAAACACCGCGCGGGTCGCCATACTTGGGCACCTCGTAGGTGAACGCGGCCGGAGGCAAATAGCTCAGGTAAGTCGAGTACAGAGCCCTGACCAGACCCACGCCGACGTTTTCGGTCACCAACGTATCCCGGCTGGCACGGAAGCGGCGTATTTGCGCGGCCAGCTCACCTACGCTGGTACTGTAGATCGGCTCTACCTCTACCAGGCCACTGTCAGGTGCTTCCCCATCCATGATGGCGAGAAACTTGCTGACCACGTCGTCAACATAGACCAGGTTCAATGCCGCAGATTCGTCATGAATGTGAATGGGCAGGTCGTGGGCAATGTTGTTGCAAAACGTTGCAACGGCCGAGTTATAGTTCGGCCTTGCCCATTTACCAAACACATTGGGCAGGCGGAATATATAGACCGGGCTGGCGTTCTGCTGGTGCAGCGCCGTCAATGCCTGCTCAGCCGCGAGCTTGCTGAGCCCATACGGATTGTCCCGCTCTGCCTGGGTGGAGGACGAGTACAACACAGGTATCTTGCGCCCAGACGCTCTTATCGCATCGCACAGCTGCTGGGTCAGCTCGCTGTTACCACTGTCGAACTCCGCAGGGTCCTGGGGGCGATTCACGCCGGCCAGATGGAAGATGCAATCCACTTCGGCGACCTTGAGCTTCAGGGCAGCCAGGTCATCGCCGCGAACAAACAGGTTCACTTCGATGTCCTTGCGCTCTTCGAGATGAACCAGCAGGTTGCGCGCAATAAAGCCGTTGCCCCCGGTAACCAGAACCTTCATCGCTCACTCCTCCGGTGTAGCGTGTTCGCCACGCTGGATAGCCTGGATGAACTCGAGCTTCAGCAGCAGTGCCTGCATGCCTGTAACGTCGAGGCGCTCGGTGTTGTGAGAGTTGTAATCTTCGGTACGGGAAATTTTTTCCTCACCTTGCTCGACGTACTTGCTGTAGTTCAGGTCGCGCAGGTCCGGTGGCACCCGGAAGTAGTCGCCCATGTCATCGGCACACGCCATCTCCTCCCGGCTAAGCAGCGCCTCGTAGAGCTTTTCACCGTGCCGTGTACCGATTACCTGGACCGGGTGCTCGGGCGTGCCAAGCAGCGCGGTCAACGCCTTGGCCAGGGTTTCCACAGTCGCGGCAGGTGCTTTTTGCACGAACAGGTCACCGTTGTTGCCGTGCTGGAACGCATATAGCACCAGGTCCACGGCGTCTGCCAGGGTCATCATGAAACGGGTCATGTTCGGGTCGGTGATTGACAATGGTTTGCCTGCCCGAATCTGTTCGATGAACAGCGGAATCACCGACCCGCGCGATGCCATGACATTGCCGTAGCGTGTGCCGCAAATGACCGTGTTGGTCTGGTCGAGGTTGCGCGACTTGGCCACCATGACTTTTTCCATCATAGCCTTGGAAATACCCATCGCATTGATTGGGTATACCGCTTTGTCAGTGCTGAGGCAGACCACGCGTTGCACCTGGTTCTGAATCGCCGCTTCCAGAACGTTCTCAGTGCCGATGACATTGGTCTTCACGGCCTCCATCGGGTGGAATTCGCAAGAGGGGACTTGCTTCAACGCGGCCGCGTGGAAGATGTAGTCGACCCCTCGCGTAGCATTCAACACGCCCTGATAGTCCCGGACATCGCCGATGTAGAACTTCAGCTTGGCGCTGCCGTAGCGCTTGCGCATGTCGTCCTGCTTCTTCTCATCGCGGCTGAAAATGCGGATTTCGGCAATGTCGCTTTCGAGAAAACGCTTGAGTACAGCGTTGCCAAAAGATCCGGTGCCGCCAGTGATGAGGAGTGTCTTACCTTTGAACATATGATCTGACCCTTGCGACGCGCGGTGGAGGTTAGCGGGCTCGGAGAGCGGAATAAATGATGTCATCTTTCTGCTGGGCAGTCGGGTAGCTGATCAGCACAGCGCGATAGGGCCCCTTGAAAACGAAGAAACTGCCAGCTGCCACGCCGACCACACCGCACGCCTTGACCACGTTGGCCATATCTTCGAGCGAGCCTCCCCCACCCAGAATGGTGATAGGGATATGCACCGCAGCGCGCAGCTTGCTGGCCAACTCCAAGTCGTAGCCCTTCATCTTTCCGTCATTCTCGATGGAGTTGAGCACGATCTCACCTACACCAAGCTTCTCCAGTTCTTGTGCAACTTCAACCACGTTGCGCTTGGTATTACGCGTGCCGTTGTGCGTCCAGACTTCCTGATGCTTGCTCAACAAGCGCGACTTGTGGTCCAGCACGACCACGACGCTCTGGCTGCCGATTTCCTCGGCAATCTGGGTCACCAGTCCTGGATTCTCCAGCGCGGCTGAACTGATGGCCACCTTCTCGACGCCCAGCTGGATGATCTTCTTGGCTTGCTCTGCGGTGCGAATGCCCCCGCCGTAGCACAGTGGCATGCGGCACTCGGCTGCCAGCTTGGCGATCTGGGTATAGTTGGGCTCTACACCATGAGCAGTGGCATCGATATCGATCACGATCAGTTCATCGGCTTCCTTTTCGTTGAAGATCTTCACCGCATTGATGGGATCTCCGACGTACTTCGGGTCCTTGAACTTGACCGTCTTCACCAGCCCCCCGTCTTGGATGAGCAGGCATGGGATAATCCGTGGTCTTAACATTTGTCAGTTCCCGCTCACAGTTCGGCGAAGTTTTTCAGCAGGCCGACACCGAAGTGGTGGCTCTTCTCAGGGTGGAATTGAACGCCGTAGACGTTCCCGGCCTGAACGGCGCAGCTGAACTCCAGCCCGTAGGAGGACATTCCGGCGCGGTGCTGGTGCTGCTCGCAATCAAAGAAGAACGAGTGCAGGAAATAGAAGCGCGCCTCTTCTTCGAAACCCTTGAACAAGGGGTTGTCGTCGAGCGCAGTTACGTCGTTCCAACCCATGTGAGGCAACGGCAGGTCGGTGAGGTTTGGCACCGACTTGAACGACCGCACGCACCCCGGCACCCAGCCCAGGCCGGGCAGGCGCCCTTCCTCGCTGCTGTTGGCGAGAATCTGCATGCCCACGCAAATGCCAAGTACAGGAACCTTGTGCTGCTGCACCAGCTCCTCAAGGGCAGGACGCATGCCCGACGCGTCAAGCCGTTCGATCGCGTGGTCGAAGGCGCCGACGCCGGGCAGGATCAGCTTGGTTGCGCCGTCCAGTTGCGCTGCGGTTTGCGCGACCGCAACCGGAATATGCAAGCGTCGATAGACGTTGACGAAAGCCTGGATGTTGCCCAAGCCGTAATCAATGATGGTAATCATCTGAACAGCCTTCTTTCCAATCCGATGGCGCTGAGCACTCTAGCCCCAATGCCGATCAAGAAACGTTTGTTTTTGTAGTCACGGAAGGTCTTGTTCTGACCTTCGAAAATGCCCTGAAGCTCAGGCACAGTCAAGTCCAGCTTGTGCGCGACGTACTCGAACTCGGATTTCAGGAAGTTTTCGTCCATCTCAGGCTTGGCAATGCGCTCAAGGGCTGCCTCGCGGGTCAGCTGGCCTGTCATGATCAGGCTGGAAAAATGCGCGCGGCGCTTTTCGTAGCCGAACTTGCGTGGCATCCAGTAATCTTCATAAAACCGCGTGAAGCGCGACTCATGATGTTTATGCTTGAATCGCTTCCAGCCGAACAGACGCTCCAACGTGGCCTCGGCATCGGCTTTGACGTAAGGCACCAGATTGAGTGGTTTTACGATCTGCATACCGAGGATGCGCTGGTAATAAATCTTGTAGGTCATGATATCAACCAACGGGAAGCTCTTCAGTGCCCGCTTGCCGAATTGACCGTGAATATCGCCGAACAGTGTCTTGTCGATACCGGGGTAGCCGCCCCACTCTTCCGGCTCGCGGCAGCACTCCGTGGAGTAGTTCGCCCCGGTCAGGACATATTTGATCTTGTGCTGGCGTGCGAACTTGTACAGCGAGGAGAAGAAGGCGGCATCCTGCGGCAGATCCTGGTCGGAAATCTGCGAACGCAGGAACGCGACTTGCAGGTCCTTCATCTCTTCCCAGTTGATTACGTCGGTATAGAGGTCCAGACCGAGGCCATCAACCAGGCGTTCAATGTTGCCCACCGCCTGGTCAGTGTTCCAGCCTGCGTCCACGTGGAACAGCAATGGTCTCAGGCCCATTACAGTCTTTGCGATGTAGGCGGCATAGGAGCTGTCCAGGCCGCCGCTCAAGCCGATGATGCAGTCGAAATCCTTGCCTTTGCCGTGTTCTTTAATCTTTTCTGCAAGCGCCATCAATTCGGACTGGCCGCGCGCGCCGGTATCCCAATTGGGCTTGATCTCGCGCGCAAAGTTCGCGCAATACTCGCAGACACCTTGCTCATCGAACGAAATGTTCGGATCCGAGGTGTCCATGATGCATGAATTGCAAATTCTGTAACCTGCATTATTGGCGTTCATTATTGCTCTCTTGCCAAGACTTGGCGGATGACATCTGTATACTGGTGTGCCTGTGCACGGCGCGACAGGCCTTGAGCGAAATCAGATACAACGTTCGCCTTGCGCTGATAGAAATCTGCAGCACTAAAGGCTTCGAAGAAGATATCCGATGTCACGCCAATCACGTTGTTTTCGTCTGCACGGCGGAGGAACGAACCAGCCAGCGTGTCCACCGAAATATCACCCAGGACCGGTCGCCCAGCGCCAATATACTCGAAGAGTTTGGTCGTCAGGATGCCTTGCGCACTGAGTGTCTGAGTGGATGAAGTTTCGGCAAATATCAGATAGTCCGACTCGACAATCAGCCGAAGCGAATCCTGGTAGGGCACCGCAGCATGGAAGGAGAACGCCGAGTCAATAGAGGGGTACTGCTTGACCAAGGCATCCTTTATCAAGTCCGCACCACCATAATACTCAATCTGGAAGCGCTCGAATAGCTGGGGTTGACTCGCCTTCAACCGAACCAAAGCACGCATTACATTATGAGGAACGCGCCCGGGGGAGACGATACCCATGTAACGCAGCACGACTTTCTCGGGCAAAGGCGGATTGGCCCGCAACCTTGCTGCATCCAGGACTTCATGATCGTAGCCGTTCATGATGGTAGCAACGTTGGGTGACATGGTCCGGTAGTACGAACTCATCGGTTCCGAAATGGTTACCAGATGACTGGCGTTCCCCACCAACCATCTGTCGATCTTTAGCTCCAGCCATTTGGCGAAGCGACCACCCGGCATCTCATGACACTCGCTGAAGTGATCTCTGTAGTCAAGTATGCACGGCACGTTGAAGCGTTTTTTGCATATGACTGCCGCCAGCAGCAGAGGCCAGGGTGGAGAAGAACCTATCACCACATCCGCTCTGTTCAGTACCGCTTTGACTTGAGCGTTCATCATCGGGCTGAGGAACGAGATCGCAAATGGCAAGCGTGGATCAGGGACCTGGCCCAGCACGTTGAGGACAACGTCCTTGATCCGGCGCTTGAGCGAGGGCTTTTCGGTATACATGGGCTCGAACGCTCCAGAGTTCTCCTGCGAGGCGCTCACGCGCCCTAACTGATCGAGCTCGAGCACCCGGACGCCTTCAGGATAAACCTCGGTAAAGCCACCGTCAGAGGCAGTTTTTCGGGTGGTGATCACAGTCACATCATGACCATCGGCTGCCAGGTATTTGGAGATGGCCTCAACCCGCTTTGCACCAGAACTGTTCACCGGCGGGAAATAATGCACTATAAAAACGATATTCATTTCACCTGCATCCTTAACGCACCCGACAGAACGTGATTATCGGAAATTTTTTTTTCATTGCTGCCCCCTAAACCAATCCTGATTAACAAAGCATGGAGCAGCATATAGGCAAATCCATTGCTGATCAGCATACCTATCAGCGAAGCTGAATACAGGGTAAAAGCGAAAATCGGCCACAGTGACTTGAATGCAATGTCCTGAGACAACCGAAACCACCTGAACACCTGCCCAACCAGCAAACTAAAGATTATGACACCCAGCCACCCAAAGTTCACATACGCATCTGTAATGTAAACCGCATTCGCATTGGCAATCTCATTCCAGCTTCCGAATTGGTGCTGAAAAACGTAGCGTTCGATATTCACACGCTCGGCACCGGTCAGCAGGGAAATCAGCGTACTCGTCGAACCCAGCAAATAATCGTTTTTCAAGACCTCGGCCTGCACCAGCAGGGTATCGGTCGCCGTAAAAAGAGGCACTGCAAGCGCACGCCAGAGGAAGTAATCCCCGGCGCCAGAAGGGAGATACTTCGATGAAAAATACTCAGCAAGCGGAGCACCTGACGCATTTAGCTCCCCCGCCTCCCCTCCGCCCAGCGAAAGAAAAACTGCAGCGACCAGTATCGTGATCGCCAGCCCCAGACAGACCACCAGAGCTTTGAAAGACAGCCTGCCAGCCAAGGCAAAACACACCATGACGGGTAGGAAAACATTCAAAAAGAGCGATTTCTGAAGGAAGCTGATACAAAATGCGAACGCGACTATCAAGAACAGATACCGCAGGGGTGATTTTTTAAGAAACATCAGCACCAGGCTATACGGAATCAGCACCGTTGTAAAAATAGTGCTGAGGTACAGCAAAATGGTTTCAAACCCGCTCCGCCCCTTGAAAAAATCTCCTCTCTGCTGGCTTAGTTCATCAGCGCTTGCACCTTGAAGCGCACTGATCAACGGTATCGAGGGTGCGGTGTAGTAGGTATAGAAAGCAAAGATAAAAAAGAAGCTCCACACACAAAAATTGAACAGCCGACTGGGGACGATTACCCTGACAGCACCGACGCCGAACTGGCCATCTAGGACAGGCAATTTGTATCCCGCGACAAGCGCAATCAACGCCACCAGCGTCAGCACCGATAATTTCAGGAAATAGTCGCTCGCGCCGGCAAAAAAATAAAGCAAGGCAGGCATGAGGCCGTAGGTAACGCCTACCACAACCACAAATAGGTAAAACCCAAATCGTGGGGAAAACAGCTTGGCGCCGAGACTACTTTGCACTTTATCCACCCCTGCCTATAGTTGAATGGCTTGATGCTCAAGCCAAGCCTTTCAACACTTTGATGATGTTGCCGGCCGCATCGCCGTTGCCGTAAAGATTCTGTTCAAAAGCACTGGCAGTGGTCGCGCGCACGGCGTTAGCAATTTTGTCCGTCGACGCCCCTACCAAGGTATTCACGCCCCTTTGCACAAGTTCAACCCATTCGGTTTCGTCGCGCAGCGTAACGCAGTGCTTGCCATGAAAATACGCTTCTTTCTGCACGCCACCCGAGTCCGTCGCAATCAACTTGCAATTGGACTCGAGCCAGTTCATTTCAAGATAGCCAACAGGCTCAACGATGATGATGTTGTCCGCGACCTCAACACCCAGCGACTTGATTTTATTCCTGGTTCTCGGATGCAAGGGCAGAATGATGGTTTGTTGGGAACCCTCAAGCCCTTGGAGAATAGACCGCAACCTAGCTTCGGAATCGGTGTTCTCGGCCCGGTGAATGGTGCAGAGCACATATTCACCGGCATTGATATTCAACGCATCGAACCATGCGGGCTTTACCGCCTTGGATTTATAGAATTCCGTAGCGTCACACATGACATCGCCAACGATTTCAATTTTTTCCTCGGCAACCCCTTCCTTGAGCAGGTTGGCTTTCGCCACGTCCGTCGGAGCAAACAGGACGGTCGACACGTGATCAGTCAGTAAACGGTTGATTTCCTCAGGCATGGCGCGGTTATAGGAACGCAGGCCGGCTTCTACGTGTGCGATTGGGATATGCAGCTTGACCGCAGCAATTGCACCCGCCAGCGTACTGTCCGTGTCGCCATAGACAAGCACCCAATCTGGCTTCTCCTTGAGCATCAACGCTTCCAGCTGCTCAATCATCCGTCCAGTATTCTGCCCGTGGGTACCACCGCCCAGTCCCAGACTGTACGTAGGCTTGGGAATACTCAATTCATCAAAGAACACATCCGACATGTTGCTGTCATAGTGCTGCCCCGTGTGTACCAGGACCTCTTTCACCGGAAAGTCAGCGCTAGCCAGGGCCCTGGACAGTACCGCTGCCTTGATGAACTGTGGCCTGGCACCAACAACAGTAAAAACTTTCATGCAAATACCCTCAAGATTCAAGCCAGCCGACGCTTTAGTATCCGCAGCGTCACAACGACATTAATCACGTACATCACAAACATCAGCACACTAAAACTCAGCAGAGCTTCGACAAAACTGAAGCCTGAGAGCGCAACCATCAAGAATCCAAGATTGGGCACGCACAACCTGAAAAAGTCCCATAGCAACTGCACATCTTGCCGTTCGATGACGTTCAGCGTCTGACTCAATGGTGACACCACAAACTGGCCAAAGAATAACGGGACAAGCACCACCATGAGGACGGCAGCTTCAGACCAGGTAGAACCAAATATGAACTCCACAGAATAGAACAGGCATACCCCCGCGCCCGATACGATTGGCAATCCTAGCAGAGCCAAGTTTCGCAGCGCTTTTCTGTAAAAGACGATGACCTGATCTGGAGAGGTTTCGACAACCCGAGGGATTTCCGCAAGGTAGACATTCGCAATAGCCGTACCGAGAAAGGCCATGGGCACCCCCATGGCACGCTGGGCGAGGGCGAACAAACCCGCTTCATGCATGCCAAATGCATAGATGATAACGAAAGGCGAGACATTCAGTGCCGCCGCATTCAACAGCGCAGCTGGCGCCGCCATCACCGGAAACCGTTTATATTTTTTCGCCAGTGCCACTAGCCGCAGTCTACTCGGGCTGCTGCGCCCGCGGAACGCCTTGATGACGATTCTCGCTCCTGCGGCGCCCTGGCTAATCACATACCCGAGGATGAGTGCGCCGCTGCCAAGCGCAGCGAGTCCCGCTGATACTTGCAGCACAGATTGAACGACACTCCGCTGAATGTTGGCTGCAGTCAGCCCGGAAAAGTCCTTGTTGCGGATTGCCAGGTAACTGGCAATTTGAAATGCCCCGGCAAACAACAGTCCCGGCGGAATAAACCAGCAATAACCCGGCAGCTCAACGAACGGTGTTAGCCAAGCAACGACGATCAGAAGAGTCGCCGCCAAGCCAAGTCCCCCCAAGACACAAAACGAGAGCACGGCCACTTCAAACGCCTGCTTCGCCGATTTGGCCTGGGGAATGGCCAGCTCATATTTCAGGGAGGCAAGCGCTATGAGAATCGTGAGCACCGACGTGAACGCGACAAGAACCCCGAAGCTTTCCGGGCTAAACAGCCTGGTCAGCAACGGGGTAACGGCAACGATCAGTCCCTGCGAGACCAGAGCGCCTCCCGCCACCAATAATACCGAGCGAACAAACCCCGTATTCAACCTGGAATAGAACCGGGCGCTCATCACTTTAGTGCTGCAGCCACAAGTTCAACATCATCATCGGTCAGGTAAGGGTGCATCGGCAGGCTCAACACCTGCTCTGCAACCTCATCACCCACGACAAGACTGACCTCGCTGTCCATTACTGCGGGCTGCTTGTTCAGAGGGATAGGATAGTGAACAACGCTCGGGACCCCGGCGCGCCGCAGTTTCTCCTGGACCTCCGCCCGATCATTCACGCGGATCGTGTACTGCGCGTAAACACTGGTAGCGTGCGCTTCCACATGAGGAATGCTCAGGATGTCAGCACCCTGCAACCGAGAAGCATAGCGTTGTGCGACATTTTGGCGAAGCGCTACTTCATCCGCAAAAATATCGAGTTTCTGCAAGAGTATTGCAGCCTGCAGGGTATCCAGTCGGCTGTTCATACCGATACGAATATGGTGGTAACGCCTGTCCTGACCATGTCGGGCAATTTGCCGTAACACAATAGCCAGGTCATCATCACTGGTAAACATGGCGCCACCGTCGCCGTAGCAACCCAATGGTTTACTCGGAAAAAAACTGGTACACGCAACTTTGCTCAAGTTACCCGAGCGTTTGCCCTTGTAGCTTGCACCGAAACTTTGGGCAGCGTCTTCAATTACCGGTATACCGTACTTATCCGCGATTGCGTTGATAGCATCGAAGTCAGCACATTGGCCGTACAAGGACACAGGGATGATTGCCTTGGTCTTTTTAGTGATACTGCTTTCTAGCAAGCGCGGGTCAAGATTATATGTTTTTTTATCAATATCCACATAGACAGCTTTAGCTCCGAGCACCGCAGCAGCTTCAGCGGTAGCAATGTAGCTAAAGCCTGGAGTAATGACTTCATCACCCGCCTTGACACCCACGGCCATCAGGGCAATCTGCAGGGCATCAGTGCCATTCGCGCAGGTGATGCAATGCTTGGCGCCTACAAACGACGCCAGCTTTGCCTCGAGCTCGGCCACTTCGGGGCCTAGTATATATTGGCCATGGCTCATGACGCGCTGGATGGCAGCATCCAGCGAGTCTTTGATACGCGCCTGTTGTTTTTTCAGGTCGATGAACTCGATCATTTCGAAACTTCCATTTTGTGCAGAATGCTTCCTTCCAGCGTGTAGCGAGCACCGCTGTGTTCGCACAATACCACTCCGCTACCCGACACCGGCAAGTCCAGCTGCTCACCGAATTCGCTCATCCAGCCGATCTGCCGGGCGGGCACCCCCACCATGAGGGCATAATCCGGTACGTCACGATTTATCACCGCACCGGCCCCAATGAATGCGAATTCACCGATCGTGACCCCACAGACAATCGTGCAGTTCGCCCCAAGGGTCGCGCCCTTCTTCACCCGGGTATCCCGGTACTGGTCCTTGCGTTCGATGAGCGAACGCGGGTTGTAGACATTGGTGAAAACCATGCTTGGACCACAGAATACGCCTTCCTCAAGCGTGACGTTGTCATACACAGACACGTTGTTCTGAACCTTGCAACGGTCGCCGATCACGACCTTGTTGCCGACAAAGACGTTTTGCCCGAGAGAGACCCCCGAGCCGATCCGGGCACCGCCGCAGACATGCACGAAATGCCACACGCGCGAGTCTTTGCCGATCTGCGCGCCTTCATCGACGATTGCACTGGGATGCTGATAATGATTCATTGCTTGAGACTCACGCTGGATTGAGTTTGGTCGAACAGCCGTTTCAGCTGTTCACCTGCAAAATGCCCGTAGCGACGCGCGCCGATTTCATTCAGATGGTGAGTGTCTTGGTAGATAAGCTCGCCATGCTCGTAGGGCGCATCAGCAAAAAAGCCCGACCGGGAGAAATCCACATACTGCACGCCTGGCCTCCCCGCAGCGAGCCTTTCCACCTGCGTGTTGGCGACCCGCCACTCCTCATTGAAGGCCAGACCGGCCGGCAGCCCAAGCTCCCGAAACCTGCGTACCCTTTGTACATCGGAGCGAAACATCGGCACCTGCCCCATAATTACGACCTGCTTGTGCGCTGATGCAGCATCATCCAGAAACCTCTGCAGCGCTTTGACAAATGCAGGATTCGGCATCTGGTATTGCCACATTCCGGCGACGATTACCTTGTCCATTGTCGCCAGCGCCTGTTTCACTGCGATGATCTGCTCACGGCAAGCGAGCTGCGCGTACTCAGGAAGTCGCTCTACATCGAAACCCGGGATTGGCACACAGCTGCTGGCAGTAAGCACGCGGTAAGCAATGCCCTGCTCGCTGCCCGCCTGATCAAAGAAGTAGTTGAGTTGGGCAGCGTGGCTGTCACCAATTACCAGAACTGAGGGAGCGACGCTGGCCAGGCCGCGCTTGCATTCACCCACTTGCTGCCCGTGGCAAATCAGCTCAGGGGCTGCATATCGAGCCTGTTCGATCGGTACCGGGCCAACCATCACCGAGTTGAGCCGGGCACTCAGCAAGGCAATCGCCGTGATGCCGAGTACTGCAAGTGCAGCCGTCGGCGCTAGGCGACGAAAGCCGGACAACACACGCACCGGCTCCTCGACAAATCGACAGGAAATCCACGCCAGCGCAAACGACGCTACCAGCGCGACCGACAACCACTGCATGCCGAGTTCATTCTGGCCTGTGTAGTAGCGAAGAAACGCCAGGACCGGCCAATGCCACAGGTACAGGGAGTAGGAAATGCCACCGATCCACACCATCCCTGGTGTGGACAAAAGCGTGTTGACCGCACTGCGTCGCGCTGCGATCAGCAGCGCCGTTCCGGTGCATGGCGCCAGCGCCCATAACCCAGGGAACTGGGTTTTATCTACCAGAACGAAGCTGGCGGCAAGCAAGCCCAAGCCCAGCACGCCTAACAGTGACGACACAGCTGTGGTTAACTCACGGTCTCGCATACCGAGCGCTACCACACCCCCGATCAGAAATTCAGGTGCACGGGCAAGTAGCGAAAAATACTCCCGGCCCTGCCCCATCAGCACGCTCCGACTGCTCCACACGAGCAGAAGGACCGACAGCACCGCGAGCCCAGGCAAGCGCCAGGAACGGGGCAGACAAAGCAGAACAAATGGGAAGATCAAATAGAATTGCATCTCTATCGCGAGCGACCAGGTATGCAATAGCGGTAGCTCTTCTGCACGAGGAGCGAAATAGCTGCCAAAGTCGGCGAAATACAGGTTGCTAGCAAAGACAGCTGCCGACTTCGAACTCTGATGGAAAAACGTGAAGTCTGCAGGTAGCAGAAGGACTGACGACACAACGCTGACCACAGCCAGCATGACTGCATAGGCGGGAACGATGCGCTTGAAACGGTTCAGGTAAAAGTCAGCCAAGCGAATCTTTTGCCCCGGCTCCGTCAATAGCGCAGTGATGATAAAACCCGAAATAACAAAAAATACATCGACCCCAACGAACCCCGCTGGAAGCCATGCGCTGTCCATGTGGTAGGCAAGAACTGCCAGAACCGCTACCGCACGCAAACCCTGAACGTCCAGGCGCATGTGTTTGCGCGCCCGTAACGAGCTCCATTCCTGCGGCGATGTTTCATTGTTATTGGACAAGCTGGCCAAGACCTTGCAAAGGGTAGCGCAAGAAAAAAGGCGGCCCGGCGGCCGCCCGGTATCATGCCTGTTTCAGCGGGAGAGACTCAGCACGAAAGGATGTGCCTCGTTGTCCTTCGCCTGAGCGATAGCTGAACTACGAATCACGTTCACAGTCTCCACGCAATGGCGAGCGTCCTCGATGCCGTAACCACGGCCGGCCAGGATTTCCTCATAGCTGGTTGTATGCAGGTCCGTGAAACCTTCGGAAAACTCCATCTCCTCGCCATCTACGGTGATGGAGCGATAGGTAGGCTTCTTACCTTTGACGGACTCAGGCAGGTCATCGGCATCCACCGAAAGGAACCAGCGCACGCGTGCCTTCTCGTATTCGAGGTAGCCGGCGGCCTTGTGCTCCGATGAATAATGTACGACGTTGCGCTGCAGCTTGCCGAATATGAAGTGCAGCATGTCGTAGAAGTGGACGCCAATATTGGTGGCGACGCCAAACGACTTGCGAGGGTCCCCTTTCCAGCTTTTTAGGTACCACTTGCCGCGCGAAGTGATATAGGTCAGATCTACTTCGTACTTGTGCTCACGATGCGCTGCCGCAACTTTTTCCTTCAGCTTGATGATCGCCTGGTGATGACGCAGCTGCAGGATATTGTAGAGGCGCTTGCCGGTCTCTTTTTCGATGAGAGAAAGCTGATCGAGCATTTCTGGTGTTGGTACCAACGGCTTTTCGCAGATCACATCGCAACCCAAGCGCAGCCCCGCGGCGATGTGCGGGTAATGCAAGTAGTTTGGAGAGCAGATGGCGACATAATCCAGCGCGGTCGCAGCATCTCGCTTCAGACCATTAGCATGCTCGAGGAAAAATTCAAACTCGGTGAAAAACTCGCTCTGCGGCGAGATGCTGTCGATGATACCGACCGAATCATTGATGTCGTAAGCGGATACCAGGCGGTTGCCGGTGTCCTTGATAGCCCGCATGTGTCGCGGAGCAATGTAGCCGGCAGCGCCGATCAGTGCAAAATTCTTCATGAACCGTCCTTACCAAACAGTTGAACCCGCCCGGTACCGAGCCCCAGGCGGATAGGCAAAACTACCTGCGGCTCACGCCTTTATGATGTGGGCTGCGGGAGCACGGTATTTGCCACGGCTGTCCACGATCAACTTGGCCTTGGCCTCGATCAACGCGTAATCGAACTTGTCGTGGTCGGTCGCCAATACCACCGCATCGAAGGAAGCCAGGTTTTCTGGAGTCAAGGGCTCGCTGCGAAGGTCAAAGTGATGTTCGCGCATCTTCGGGAAGACCGGCACATGGGGGTCGCTGTAGGCAACCACGCCACCTTTAGCCTCGATCAGTTCCATGATTTCTACCGAGGGCGACTCGCGCATGTCATCGACATTTTTCTTGTAGGCAATGCCCAGGACGAGAATTCGGCTACCTTTCAGCGCCCTGCCAGCCTCGTTCAGCCCATCCATCAGTTTGCCGAGGACGTATTCCGGCATTGCCTGGTTGACCTCACCCGACAGCTCGATGAAGCGGGTATTTACACCGTATTCACGCGCTTTCCAGGTCAGATAGAAGGGATCGATCGGAATGCAATGGCCGCCAAGCCCAGGGCCGGGATAGTAGGCAGTGAAACCAAATGGCTTGGTGGCTGCGGCATCGACCACTTCGAAGATGTCGATGCCCATGCGATCAGCGACGATCTTCATTTCATTCACTAGGCCGATATTTACTGCCCGATGAATGTTTTCCAAAAGCTTTGTCATTTCAGCAGCCTTGGTGGAGCTTACCGGTACGACTTTTTCAATGGCCTGATCATACAAAGCGATCCCCACATCCAGGCAGGCTGGTGTGTGCCCGCCGATGACCTTGGGAATTGTGCGTGTTTCAAAGTTGGCATTGCCAGGATCTTCACGCTCCGGCGAATAGACTAGGAAAATATCTTCGCCTACTTTCAAGCCATTTTCCTGAACGCGCGGCAGAAGTTCCTCTTCCGTGGTTCCCGGATAGGTAGTACTTTCCAGTGAAACCACCTGCCCTGCCCGTAAATAAGGCTTTATGGCATCTGTGGTGTTAATGACAAAGCTCATGTCAGGTTCGCGGTATTTGTTCAGCGGCGTTGGCACACACAGAATCAATGCGTCGCACTGGCTGACACGACTAAAGTCCGTGGTAGCCTCGAACCCCTGCTGCCGAGCAGCAGAAATTCGCTCACTGGAAATATGCTCAATGTAGCTTTGCCCAGCATTCAGGCGCTCGACTTTTACTTTATCAATGTCTATACCTAAAACATTGAAGCCGATTGCGTTATAACGCAGCATCAGCGGCAGCCCAACATATCCGAGCCCCACAATACCGATCAGGGCTGTTTTACCCTGAAACTTCTCAACTGCCTGCTTTCTGATATCCATCATTCGCGCGAACCACCCTTCTATATTACCCGCCTGCACAGATGACAGGAGGCGGGGTGTTTAAGATATCCATTTCATCCTACGACGGGATGAACCCAGCTGAAGCAGTTCCCGCGACTCAAGGCTGAGACCCGCCATAGGTTGGCAACGACAACCCGCCAGCGGATTCTACCCGCCACACTGCAGGGCATCCACATTACACCGTTGCGAACCCTGGCGTCATCAAAACAGGTTTCTTGCACCCCTCAACCGTTCACCGGGCGCCACCTAACATTCTTTTGTATATGAATCAAAGAGATGCATGTATTAGTGAGAGATGGTCCGACTCAACTTGGGCGACGCCGACTCCAGAGCTCTCTGCCGATTGCAAGCATGACACCCGCGCCCAACCCCAAAACTGCGCTAAGCGCGACGATCAATGCCTTTCTTGGTTTGACCGGACGATCCGGTAGCTCCACAGCCCCGTCCTGCTCAAAAACCTGAATGACCGCTGGGTCAAGCTTCAAATTACGATAGAACATGACGCTCTCTTGCAAAGGGCGAAGTCCACGGATGAATGGGTCATCCGAGGTACGCGCTAGAAGGTTCGAGATTTCCGACTCCAGCGCTCTGCTCCCGCGCATGTAGGTGAGTGACCCTCCCATCGCAGCCGAGACCTCATCAGTTAACGATTGCGAGATGACTGGCGGTTTCTCCAAGCCTATGGATTTGGCGACGACCAAGGCCTCCTTCAGCTGGGCGATGCGGTCTTCCCTCTCCCGAAGAGCACTGGCCTTCATGGCATCGATCTGAGTCTGCAGGTTGTCAGCCTTGATCAACATGTCACTGCGGTTGCTTTCTAGCACCTCATGCTTGGCATTACCTGCAGCCAGCTCGTTATAAGCCACCACCCACTTTGCCGCCTGCTCAGGGTCGGCGGTAGAAGCGGTAACCGCGTAACGCGTGGTTGAACCTTTGCCTGCCGGCGCCACGGTCAACACATTGGCAAATTCGCTATACAACGAGTCGCGCGAGCCCTGCCGACGTTCCTGGTCTAGGCTTGGCAGATAAACATCACGGAAAAACTTGTTGCGCACACCCTCTGACTGCAATGCCTGAAGGTGAGTGTCATACACGTCTTTTACCGTCAGGTGGGCCAAGCCCGACTCACCGCCACGGCCGTAATTCAGCTGAGCAATATCGTTCTGGCTGGGAGGCTCTACGAACAGCCTCGCCTCATATACCGGGGTCGCCAGCAATGCATAAGCAACGCCCACTGAAACAATCGGCGCAGCGACCAAACCCACCCACACCTTCTGGCGCCATACTCCCTGTATCAGTTCGACAAGTTCAATTTCATCATCACGATTCGGGCGCTGAGGGTCGTTAAGCATTTATTCTGATTATCCTGGGGTCCGTCAAACATCATTCAAACACCGACCTCACCCGAAGCGCGGGCCACTCGCCAGCGATTTGGCTTCATCAGGGCGGTCGAGATCGAGCGTAGGGTCAATCTGCCTTCATACTCTGCCTGATTCCACCCTACCCGGCACGTCCGGTCAAGATGAATGAAACGAACACGGTTGGAGCTCAGAAGATATTAGTGGTTCCCAACTAGATTAACTCCCTGTGAAATTCTGCTAAATGGTCAATCAGGTATGGAAACACACGCGCCTCGTGTACCGCATGCAAACGCTTGCTTGAGGGCCGATGCCAGCAGGATCTTCGATCTTCGCTCGCCGTGCACCAGCACTATTTTTTCAGGCGCACGCTGCATTCCGTCAACAAATCCAAGCAAACCCGCTTGATCCTTATGCCCTGAGTATCCCGGTAGTGTCCTGACTTTCGCCCGCACCTCATACATCTGCCCATCCAGATCAACCTGCTCAACCCCCTGCGCAGCTTCACTGGCCTGTATAACCGCCCCAGGCGTGCCCTTACCCTGGTACCCCACAAACATCACCTCATGCCGTGCATCCCCCAGCATGGCCTTGAGGTAGTTGACGATACGCCCACCCGAACACATGCCGTTGCCGGCAATCACGATCGCTGGCCGCCCGGTACTCTTCAGGTAGTTGACCACCTGCTGGTGACGGGCATGGCTGTCCACGCTGATCAGCTGGCTGAAACCAAGCGGGTCGCGCCCTTCGACGAGGCGCGCCCTCGCTTCGGCGCTCCAATATTCATGCAGCTCGCGGTACACGCCAGTGATGCGCTGGGCCAAGGGTGAATCAAGGATAATCGGCAATTGTGACCAATTGAGGGGATCCTCCTCAGAGCCATGGCCGGCTGAGCCCAGCAAGGCCTTGCGGTGAAGAATGTCTTCGAGCTCGTACAGCAGCTCTTGGGTGCGGCCCAGGCTGAATGCAGGAATCAGGACAGTGCCCTGGTCGGCCAGGGCGCGGTCAATGGCAGCTTCCAGACGCTGGCGTCGGTCACCTGCAGGCGGGTGCAGGCGGTCGCCGTAGGTGCTTTCGAGTACCAGCACGTCAGCCCGCTCCGGTGGCTGCACGGGCCGCAGCATGGGGTTGCTGCAAGCGCCCAGGTCACCGGAGAACACGTAACGGCTGTTGGCATGCTCCCGCTGGATATCACACTCGACATAAGCCGAGCCCAGCAGGTGCCCGGCACGCTGGAGGCGAATGCGGCAGGTCAGGCCGGGGCGTTCGAGCAGCATGTGCCAGCGCTCGAACGGCAGCGGCACGACAAGGCTGCGCACCAGGTCGAGATAACGCGCCACCAGCGCAGGCTTTCTGCTGATGCCCAGCCTGAAGGCATCTTCCAGCACCAGCGGCAATAAACGGGCGGAGGGCTCGCTGCACAGGATGGGGCCGCGGTAGCCAGCAGCCAGCAGTGCCGGGATCCGACCAACGTGATCAAGATGAACATGGGTGACGACCAGCGCCTGGATGCCTTGTACATCGAAACCAAGCGCCGCAGACTCGGCGCCTGGCGCGGCCTCGGCCCCCTGCTCCAGGCCGCAGTCGACCAGCAGGCTACTGGACGGGGCAAGGTGCAGCTGGTGGCAAGACCCGGTGACGCCACGGGTACCGCCGTGATGGGAAAGGCTGGGGTATTGCATGCTGCACGCGTTCGCCTGAGCCGAAGAGGTGCCCTATTACCCCATGACGGCCGGCACATGCATAGGTGAGACTTTCCTATGTGTGCGTAGGAATTTTCGCTAGTTACCGCTCAACGCGGCCTGTCGGGCAGACGCCCTGATCTTGCGCTTGCTGCGCTGCACGCCGTAGGCACCTAGCAATGGCCCGACCGCCAGGCCGAGGACCAGGGCAGCCAACACCACCACGGCAACCGGCATTGCCGGGGCGGCCCAGCCGAACAGGACCAACGACACGGTCTGCTGGTTTTCCAGCACAAAGAACAGCACCACAGCCGCCAACAGCAGCACAAACACCGCCGCCAGGGCGCGCTTGAGGTTACGCATCAGATTGCTCCTTGATGATCAGGCTTCCGCCTCGTCTTCTTCATTGACCCGGTCGCGCAGCTCTTTGCCGGGCTTGAAGTGCGGCACAAACTTGCCTTCGAGGCTGACCGACTGCCCCGTCTTGGGGTTACGACCCACACGAGGGGCCCGATAGTGCAGCGAGAAGCTGCCAAAACCGCGGATCTCGATGCGATCACCGGTCGCCAGGCACTGTGACATCTGCTCAAGCATAGTCTTGATGGCCAGCTCCACGTCCTTGGACGAAAGCAGCCCTTGATGGGTGACAATACGTTCGATCAGCTCCGACTTCGTCATATTTTTCCCTTCGTTATCAAGCAGCTAGATCATTGCTTAACCAGTTTGTAGCACGCCGGGAGAGATTTGAACAGGGTGGATCTTGACTTAATAAAAAAATTCAAGATTGAAGTAATTCAAGAATGGTCTACACCGTGAACCCCGGCTAAGCCGGCGCCATCCACCGCGACGCCTGATTCGCGGGTGAACCCGCTCTCACAACGGGCGGTGTTGGCCGGATGTGAGCGTGAGCCTGCGCCATCTGTGTAGCACAGCCCGCAAACCCACCGCATTCGGTGTGGGAGCCGCGCTTGCCGGCGATGGGCCGCGCAGCGGCCCCAACGTTTCAAGTCACTCAAAATTCGTCAGAATGGTGTCGCTTGCATGGGGGCTGCTTCGCAGCCCATCGCCGGCAAGCGCGGCTCCCACAGAGACCGCAGGATAGGCCGGCCCTAGAAATTCGCAGGCATAAAAAAAGGGCGACCCGAGGGTCGCCCTTTTTTACCGATCAAACAGAACTCAGTTCTGTTTGGCCATTGCTTCGCGCAGCAGCGCAGCCATGGTGGTGTCGGCAGCCGCTTCCGGAGCGTTTTTCAGGCTCTGGATGGCTTCGCGCTCTTCAGCGTCGTCTTTCGATTTGATCGACAGGCTGATAACGCGGGACTTGCGGTCAACGCTGATGATCTTGGCTTCGATCTCTTCGCCTTCCTTCAGAACGTTACGCGCGTCTTCAACGCGGTCACGGCTGATTTCGGAAGCTTTCAGAGTAGCTTCGATGTCGTCGGCCAGAGTGACGATGGCGCCTTTGGCGTCAACTTCTTTCACGATGCCACGGACGATAGCGCCCTTGTCATTGACAGCAACGAAGTTGGAGAACGGATCGTCTTCCAGCTGCTTGATGCCCAGGGAGATGCGCTCGCGCTCTGGGTCGACCGACAGGATGACGGTTTCCAGCTCGTCGCCCTTCTTGAAACGACGTACGGCTTCTTCGCCGGTTTCGTTCCAGGAGATGTCGGACAGGTGAACCAGGCCGTCGATGCCGCCGTCCAGACCGATGAAGATACCGAAGTCGGTGATCGACTTGATGGTACCGGTGATCTTGTCACCCTTGTTGAACTGGCCGGAGAAGTCTTCCCATGGGTTGGACTTGCACTGCTTGATGCCCAGGGAGATACGACGACGCTCTTCGTCGATGTCCAGAACCATGACTTCCACTTCGTCGCCAACCTGAACGACTTTCGACGGGTGGATGTTCTTGTTGGTCCAGTCCATTTCGGAAACGTGTACCAGACCTTCAACGCCTTCTTCCAGCTCAGCGAAGCAGCCGTAGTCGGTGAGGTTGGTAACGCGCGCTTGTACGCGGGTACCTTCTGGGTAACGGGCAGTGATAGCTACCCACGGATCTTCGCCCATCTGCTTCAGACCCAGCGAAACGCGGTTACGCTCACGGTCGAACTTCAGAACGCGTACGTCGACTTCGTCGCCAACGTTAACGATTTCCGACGGGTGCTTGATGCGCTTCCAGGCCATGTCGGTGATGTGCAGCAGGCCGTCGATGCCGCCCAGGTCCACGAATGCGCCGTAGTCGGTGAGGTTCTTGACGATACCTTTGACTTGCTGGCCTTCCTGCAGGGTTTCCAGCAGGGCTTCGCGCTCGGCGGAGTTCTCGGCTTCCAGCACGCTGCGACGGGAAACGACAACGTTGTTGCGCTTCTGGTCCAGCTTGATGACCTTGAATTCCAGCTCTTTGCCTTCCAGGTGGGTGGTGTCGCGCACAGGGCGGACATCAACCAGGGAGCCCGGCAGGAACGCACGGATGCCGTTAACGTCGACAGTGAAGCCGCCTTTAACCTTACCGTTGATAACGCCCTTGACCACTTCTTCGGCGGCGAAAGCTGCTTCCAGAACAATCCAGCACTCGGCGCGCTTGGCTTTTTCACGGGACAGTTTGGTTTCGCCAAAGCCGTCTTCGACCGCGTCCAGCGCAACGTGAACTTCGTCACCGACCTTGATGGTCAGCTCGCCAGCTTCGTTGTAGAACTGCTCGAGCGGGATGACGCCCTCGGACTTCAGGCCAGCGTGTACGGTAACCCAGTCGCCGTCGATGTCGACAACGATACCGGTGATGATCGCACCCGGCTGAAGATTGAGGGTTTTCAGGCTTTCTTCAAAGAGTTCTGCAAAGCTTTCGCTCATTTTAATTCCTGTAGATTCGGGCGAAACAGACGCCCATCGCCACATTCCAGACAATGTGGGTTTGTTTTAAGTAAAGGAAAGCCGGCAGGACGTTGACTGGTGCACCTGCCTGCTTTCCTGGCTATCAGGCAATGTCGCGTAATGCGATCTCGCTTCTGATACGTTGCAGCACCTGCTCGATGGACAACTCGGTAGAGTCCAACTGAATGGCATCGGCCGCTGGTCTCAGCGGGGCCACTGCGCGTTGGGTGTCGCGCTCATCACGCGCACGAATCTCATCCAGCAGACTCGACAGACTAACATCTTCACCCTTGCCCTTCAACTGCAGGTAACGGCGACGAGCACGTTCTTCTGCACTGGCAGTAAGGAAGACCTTCAACGGCGCGTCCGGGAACACCACGGTGCCCATGTCGCGGCCGTCGGCGATCAGGCCGGGCAGTTCACGGAAAGCGCGCTGACGCTGAAGCAGCGCATCGCGCACCGCAGGCAGTGAGGCGACCATGGAGGCACCGGCACCGACGGTTTCGGTGCGGATCACCTGGCTGACGTCCTCGCCTTCAAGGATCGTCTGCTGAAGCTTACCGGGCTCGGCCGCAATGAACTGCACATCCAGATGGGCGGCAAGCTTGGTCAGCAGCTCTTCATTGGTCAGGTCGACGCCGTGGTTGCTGGCGTTGAACGCCAGCAGGCGGTACAGCGCACCGGAATCGAGCAGCCGCCAGCCCAGCTCGCGTGCCAGCAGCCCGGCAACCGTGCCCTTGCCAGAGCCACTTGGCCCGTCGATGGTGATGATGGGTGCTTGCGAACTCACGACTTACCCTCTTCTGCCACGCGAATGCCGACTTCTGCGCACAGCGCCAGGAAGTTGGGGAACGAGGTGGCGACGTTGGCGCAGTCATGGATGCGGATCGGCGCGCTGGCACGCAGCGAGGCGACGCTGAAGGCCATGGCGATGCGGTGATCACCGTGGCCATGCACTTCGCCGCCGCCCAGCTGGCCGCCGTCGATGATGATGCCGTCCGGGGTAGGCTCGCACTTGATACCCAGGGTGATCAGGCCATCGGCCATGACCTGGATGCGGTCGGACTCCTTCACCCGCAGCTCCTCGGCACCACGCAGCACGGTGCGGCCTTCGGCGCAGGCGGCAGCGACGAACAGCACCGGGAACTCGTCGATGGCCAGCGGCACCAGGTTCTCAGGGATGTCGATACCCTTCAGCCTGGCACCGCGCACGCGCAGGTCGGCGACCGGCTCGCCACCCACTTCACGCTGGTTTTCCAGGGTGATGTCGCCGCCCATCAGGCGCAGGATGTCGATTACACCGGTACGGGTCGGGTTGATGCCGACATGCTCCAGTACCAGCTCGGAGCCTTCGGCAATGGACGCCGCCACCAGGAAGAACGCCGCCGAGGAAATGTCGGCCGGTACTTCGATGCGGGTTGCAGTCAGCTTGCCACCGGATTGCAGCGAGGCAACCGGCCCATTGCTTTCGACCGGGTAACCGAAGCCGCGCAGCATGCGCTCGGTGTGGTCGCGGGTAGGCGCAGGCTCGGTGACGGTGGTCTTGCCTTCGGCATACAGGCCGGCCAGCAGCAGGCAGGATTTGACCTGGGCACTGGCCATCGGCAGCGTGTAGGTCAGCCCCTTGAGCGTGTGGCCACCGCGGATGGTCAGCGGCGGACGGCCTTCAGGGCCAGTCTCGACCACCGCACCCATTTCGCGCAGCGGGTTGGCCACACGGTTCATCGGGCGCTTGGACAGCGAGGCGTCGCCGGTCATGGTCACGTCGAACGACTGGCCGGCCAGCAGGCCCGACAGCAGGCGCATCGACGTGCCGGAGTTACCCACGTATAGCGGGCCGGGTGGTGGCTTGAGGCCGTGCAGGCCGACACCGTGAATGGTCACGCGACCATGGCTGGGGCCTTCGATGACCACACCCATGTCACGAAATGCCTGCAGGGTCGCCAGTGCATCCTCACCTTCGAGGAAACCCTCGACCTCGGTGGTGCCTTCGGCCAGCGAGCCGAGCATGATCGAGCGGTGGGAAATCGACTTGTCGCCCGGTACACGGATGCGTCCGGACAGGCGGCCACCTGGTTGGGCCAGGAAAATCAGATCGTTGGCGTTCATAGCGTCCACATAGGCCCGGCGGGCCAGGATTTTACTGAAATGCTCGCGGGCCACCCGAGCGCGGGTGAATACACCCAGCAGCTGGTGCCCGTCCCCTTCAGCGATCGCGTCGCGCAAGGCGTCGAGATCACTGCGATATGTATCAAGCGTGCGCAGCACAGCGTCGCGGTTGGCAAGAAAGATGTCATGCCACATGGTCGGGTCGCTACCAGCGATCCTCGTGAAATCGCGGAAGCCCCCCGCAGCGTACCGGAAGATCTCGAGGTTTTCATCGCGCTTGGCAAGCGAATCGACCAGGCCAAAGGCCAGCAGGTGCGGCAGGTGGCTAGTGGCGGCCAGCACTTCGTCATGGCGCTCGACCGGCATGTGCTCGACGTCTGCGTCCAGCGCACGCCACAGGCGGTCGACCAGGGCCAGCGCGGCTGGGTCGGTTTCTGCCAACGGCGTGAGGATGACCTTGTGACGGCGGAACAGCGCGGCGTTGGAGGCCTCCACCCCGCTCTGCTCGGAACCGGCGATGGGGTGGCCCGGGACGAAGCGCGGCAGGCGCGCACCGAAGACGGCGCGCGCTTCACGCACCACGTTGCCCTTGGCGCTGCCGACGTCGGTAATGATGGCAGCGCCAAGGTCCAGCTGCGCCAGGCGCGTCAGGAGCTTTTCCATGGCCAGGATCGGCACCGCCAACTGGATAACGTCGGCGCCCATACAAGCGGCGGCGAGGTCTTCTTCGCAGCGGTCGACCACGCCCAGGGCCACGGCCTGCTTGCGCGAGGGGGCATCCAGATCGACACCGACCACTTCGCGGCACAGGCCGCTTTCACGCAGGCCCTTGGCGAACGAGCCACCGATCAGGCCGAGGCCGACCACGACCAGCCGGTTGATGATTGGCGCGGGTTTGGTTTTTGCTGCTTTTACCACTGGTGCGAACCCTGTTCAGAAATCTAGACAGCCTGTTAGGGCCATTGGGGCTGCTTTGCAGCCCATCGCCGGCAAGCCAGCTCCTACAGGGACCGTGCAAACCTGAAAGTTGCCCGGCCCCTGCGAGGCCACTGGGACACTGCAAACCTGCGAGCTTGCGCTGTACTTGTGGGGGCTGGCTTGCCGGCGATGGGCCGCAGAGCGGCCCCATTGGCCTTGAATCAAAGCACCGCCTTCGGATACGAGCCCAGCACCTTCAGCGCCACAGCCTCCTGGCTGATCTGCTCGAGCACCGCCTTGATCAGTGGGTCGCGGTGGTGGCCGACGAAGTCGATGAAGAACACGTAGGTCCACTTGCCGCTGCGCGAGGGGCGGGTCTCGATGCGGGTCAGGTCGATGCCGTTCTGGTGGAACGGCACCAGCAGCTCGTGCAACGCACCCGGCTTGTTGCTCATCGAAACAATGATCGAGGTCTTGTCGTCGCCGGTCGGCGGCACTTCCTGGCTGCCGATCATCAGGAAGCGCGTGGAGTTGTCCGGGCGGTCTTCAATCTTCTCGGCCAGGCGGGTCAGGCCATACAGGCTGGCCGCCATGTCACCGGCGATCGCCGCCGAATTCCACTCGCCCTTGACCCGTTTGGCGGCCTCGGCGTTGCTCGACACTGCCACGCGCTCCACGTTCGGGTAGTGCGCGTCCAGCCACTTGCGGCACTGGGCCAGCGACTGGGCGTGGGAGTAGATGCGGGTGATGCTGTCGGTCTTGGTGTTCTCGCCCACCAGCAGGTGGTGGTGAATACGCAGCTCGACTTCGCCGCAAATCACCATGTCGTGCTCGAGGAAGCTGTCCAGGGTGTGGCTGACCGCACCTTCGGTAGAGTTTTCCACCGGCACCACACCGAAGTTGACGGCACCGGCCGCCACTTCACGGAACACTTCGTCGATGGCAGCCATCGGCCGGCTGATTACCGCATGGCCGAAGTGCTTCATGGCCGCTGCCTGGGTGAAAGTACCTTCAGGGCCCAGGTAGGCGATTTTCAGCGGCTGCTCCAGGGCCAGGCACGACGACATGATTTCGCGGAACAGCCGCGCCATCTCTTCGTTGCCCAGCGGGCCCTTGTTGCGTTCCATCACGCGCTTGAGCACGGCGGCTTCACGCTCGGGGCGGTAGAAAACCGGCTTTTCGCCAGCTGGCAGCGAGGCAGTCTTGACCCGCGCCACTTCTTCGGCGCAACGGGCGCGGTCACTGATCAGCTCGAGAATCTTCTCGTCAAGGCTGTCGATGCGCACGCGCAGCGCCTTGAGTTCCTGTTCGGACATCAGCCGTGCTCCTTCTCGAATTCGGCCATGTAGCCAACCAAGGCTTCCACAGCCTCGAGGCCCAAGGCGTTGTAGATGGAAGCGCGCATGCCGCCCACCGAGCGGTGGCCCTTGAGGTTGAGCAGGCCGCGGGCATCGGCGCCAGCGAGGAAGGCCTTGTCCAGGCGCTCGTCAGCCAGGCGGAACGGCACGTTCATCCACGAACGGGCGTTGACGCTGATCGGGTTGGTGTAGAAATCGCTGTTGTCGATGAAGCCGTACAGGCGCTCTTTCTTGGCGCGGTTGCGCTGCTCCATGGCGTCGACGCCACCCTGCTCTTTCAGCCACTCGAAGACCAGGCCCGAGAGGTACCAGGAGTAGGTAGCCGGGGTGTTGTACATCGAACCGTTGTCGGCCGAGACCTTGTAGTCGAGCATGGTCGGGCAGCTGCTGCGGGCGCGACCCAGCAGGTCTTCACGCACGATCACCACCACCAGGCCGCTCGGGCCGATGTTTTTCTGGGCACCGGCGTAGATCAGACCGAACTGTGACACGTCGATCGGGCGCGAGAGGATATCGGACGACATGTCGACCACCAGCGGCACGTCACCGGTCTGCGGCACCCAGTCGAACTGCAGGCCACCGATGGTTTCGTTGGACGCATAGTGCACGTAGGCCGCATTGCTGGTCAGGTTCCACTCGTTCTGGCCCGGGATGGCCAGGTAGTCGAACGGCTTGGCGCTGGCGGCGACATTGACGTTGCCGAAGCGGCGCGCTTCCTCGATGGCCTTCTTCGACCAGATGCCGGTCTCGATGTAGTCGGCGGTGCCGTTTTCCGGCAGCAGGTTCAGCGGGATTTCGGCGAATTGCTGGCTGGCGCCGCCCTGCAGGAACAGCACCTTGTAGTTGGAGGGGACGGACAGCAGGTCACGCAGGTCCTGCTCGGCCTTTTCGGCGATGGCCACGTAATCGTCGCTGCGATGGCTCATCTCCATCACCGACAAGCCCTTGCCGTGCCAGTCCAGCATCTCGGCCTGGGCGCGCTGCAAGACAGCGTCAGGAAGCGCGGCAGGGCCTGCGCAGAAGTTAAAGGCTCGTTTGCTCACATCCACTCTCGCTCTGCCAAATGGTACAAATTCTAAATTCAGTGCTGACCCGATGAATCTGTGTCACCTGCCATGGGCCTGCCCTGCAGGCCATCGCCGGCAAGCCAGCTCCCACAGGGAACGCACAAACTTCAGGCTGGCGCCTTACCTGTGGGAGCCTGGCTTGCCGGCGATGGGCCGTACAGCGGCCCCAAAGGCCTACTGTCATCAGTCAAACGGGGCGACCTTGGTCGCCCCGTTCGGGTTTTACGCTTGCTTATTCCTGCGGGGCCTCTTCGGCACCAGCAGCTTCATCGTCGGGCGCATCGGCCTCGACGCCCTCCTCGTCGTTCTCGATCACATCATCGAGCTCTTCCTCGGATGGCTCCTGGATACGCTCCAGACCTACCAGCGTCTCGTCGGTCGCCAGCTTGATCAGGGTCACGCCCTGGGTGTTGCGGCTGAGGCTGGACACCTCGCCAACCCGGGTACGCACCAGCGTGCCCTGGTCGGAGATCAGCATGATCTCTTCGCCTTCCTGCACCTGGATGGCACCGACCAGCAGGCCGTTGCGCCCTTTGGTACCCATGGCGATCACGCCCTGGCCACCACGGCCGCGACGCGGGAACTTGGACAGCGGGGTGCGCTTGCCAAAGCCACGCTCGGAGGCGGTAAGGATCTGCGCGCCGGACTCGGGGATCAGCATGGAGATGATCTGCTGCCCCTTGCCCAGCTTCATGCCGCGCACGCCACGGGCGGTACGGCCCATTTCGCGCACCACGCTTTCAGCGAAGCGGATCACCTTGCCGGCGTCGGAGAACATCATGACTTCCTTGGCACCGTCGGTGATGGCCGCAGCAATCAGGGTGTCACCTTCTTTAAGCTTCAGGGCGATCAGGCCGTTGGAGCGCGGGCGGGCGAACTGCACCAGCGGGGTCTTCTTGACGGTGCCGGAGGCAGTGGCCATGAAGATATACGCGCCGGTCGGCTCTGCCACCCACTCCGGGGTATCGCCTTCTTCTTCGTCGACTTCTTCAGGCTCTACCAGCTCACCTTCGAGCACGGTGTCATCGGCGTCTTCCAGTTCTTCGTCGAGGTCGGCGTTCTGCTGCAGGGCCTCGAGGTCGATCTGCAGCATGGCGGTGATGCGCTCACCCTCCTCCAGCGGCAGCAGGTTGACCAGCGGGCGACCACGGGCAGCACGCGACGCTTCCGGGATTTCGTAGGTCTTCTTCCAGTACACCTTGCCCTTGCTGGAGAACAGCAACAGGGTGGCGTGGCTGTTGGCGACCAGCAAATGCTCGATGTAGTCCTCGTCCTTCACACCGGTCGCCGACTTGCCCTTGCCGCCACGGCGCTGAGCCTGGTAGGCCGACAATGGTTGGGTCTTGGCATAGCCACCGTGGGAGATGGTCACCACGCGCTCTTCTTCCGGGATCATGTCGCCGTAGTTGAGGTCGTGGCTGGCATTGAGGATTTCAGTGCGACGCACATCGCCGTACTCGGCGCGGATCGCTTCCAGCTCTTCGCGGATCACTTCCATCAGGCGCTCGGCGCTGCTGAGGATGCGGATCAGCTCGCCGATCTGCTCGAGGATTTCCTGGTACTCGGCCAGCAGCTTCTCGTGCTCCAGGCCGGTCAGGCGGTGCAGGCGCAGGTCGAGGATGGCCTGGGCCTGTTCCGGCGACAGGTAATACTTGCCTTCGCGCAGGCCGTACTGCTCCGGCAGGTCTTCAGGGCGGCAGGAATCGGCGCCGGCGCGCTCGACCATGACCTGCACGGCACTGGATTCCCACGGCGTGGTGATCAGCGCTTCCTTGGCCTCGGACGGCGTCGGCGAAGCCTTGATCAGGGCGATGACCGGGTCGATGTTGGACAGCGCGACCGCCTGGCCTTCAAGGATATGGCCGCGTTCGCGGGCCTTGCGCAGCTCGAACACGGTACGCCGGGTCACCACTTCACGGCGGTGACGGACGAACGCTTCAAGCAGGTCCTTGAGGTTGAGCAGGCGCGGACGACCGTCGATCAGGGCCACCACGTTGATGCCGAACACGCTCTGCAGCTGGGTTTGCTGGTAGAGGTTGTTGAGCACCACCTCGGGCACCTCGCCGCGACGCAGCTCGATGACGATGCGCATGCCGTCCTTGTCGGACTCGTCACGCAGCTCGGTGATGCCTTCGATCTTCTTCTCTTTGACCAGCTCGGCGATCTTTTCGATCAGGCGCGCCTTGTTCAGCTGGTACGGCAGCTCGGTAATCACGATCTGCTGGCGGCCACCGACCTTGTCGATGTCTTCGATTTCGGAGCGGGCGCGCATGTAGATGCGGCCCCGGCCGGTGCGATAGGCCTCGATGATGCCCTGGCGACCGTTGATGATGCCGGCAGTCGGGAAGTCTGGCCCGGGGATGAACTGCATCAGCTCATCGATGGTGACTTCCGGGTTGTCGATCAGCGCAAGGCAGCCGTCGATGACCTCACCGAGGTTGTGTGGCGGGATGTTGGTCGCCATGCCCACGGCGATACCGCTGGAGCCGTTGACCAGCAGGTTCGGGATACGGGTCGGCATGACCGCCGGGATCTGCTCGGTGCCGTCGTAGTTGGGCACCCAGTCGACGGTTTCCTTGTGCAGGTCGGCCAGCAGCTCGTGGGCCAGCTTGGTCATGCGCACTTCGGTGTATCGCATGGCCGCAGCGTTGTCGCCGTCCACCGAACCGAAGTTGCCCTGGCCGTCGACCAGCAGGTAACGCAGCGAGAACGGCTGGGCCATACGCACGATGGTGTCGTAGACCGCAGTGTCGCCGTGCGGGTGGTACTTACCGATCACGTCACCGACCACACGGGCGGATTTCTTGTACGGTTTGTTCCAGTCGTTGCCCAGTTCGCTCATCGCATAGAGAACGCGACGATGCACGGGCTTCAAGCCGTCACGTGCATCGGGCAGCGCTCGCCCGACAATCACGCTCATCGCGTAGTCGAGGTAAGACTGTCTCAGTTCGTCTTCGATATTGACCGGGAGGATTTCTTTGGCCAGTTCGCCCATGAGAAGCCTGATTCCTTTTTCTGGTGAAACTTCGCAGCTCCATCAAGGGCCGAACGAAGCTCGCCGCCGCAGCGTATAAGCGTGCGACGACTTACGACAAATCAATGAGTTGTGCCATGGATCTGCGCAATGAAGGCCGCCGTGATGGGCGGTCTTGGAAACTGCCGGATGTTACCACAAAGGCGGGGCAGTGGGGAGATGTGGCGGGTAGCAAGAAGTGGGTTTGAATCTTGATTTTTTGTTGCCTGTGCCCCCGCGAAGAGGCCGGCACAATTATCAATGCAACCGCTTGCGACACATCAACTGCGCCAGCTTGGCCGTATCCGGACGCTCGACAATCCCGCGCTCGGTCACAATTACATCGATCAGGTCAGCCGGGGTCACATCGAATACCGGGTTGAACACTTCGACATCCGGCGCCACCCGGGTACCGGCATAGTCCAGCAACTCATCGGCCTCACGCTCTTCCAGCGGAATCTCCTCGCCAGTAGCCAGGTTGAGGTCGATGCTGGTGCTCGGCGCGACCACCATGAACCGCACCCCATGGTGCATGGCACTGACCGCCAGCTGGTAGGTGCCGATCTTGCTGGCCACATCGCCGTTTGCGGCAATGCAGTCCGCCCCCACCACCACCCAGGTAATGCCCTTGCTCTTCATCAGGTGAGCCAGCGCCGAGTCGGCGCACAAGGTCACCGGGATGCCTTCGTTGGCCAGCTCCCAGGCGGTCAGCCGCGAGCCTTGCAGCCACGGACGGGTCTCGCCGGCATATACCCGCTCGACCATGCCTTCCAGATAGCCCGCGCGAATCACCCCCAACGCGGTGCCGAAACCGCCACTGGCCAGGGCACCGGCGTTGCCGTAGGTGAGCAGGGCCTGGGCATTGCCCTGGTGCCGGCGGATCAGCTCGATGCCGTACTGCGCCATCGTCAGGTTGGCTTCACGGTCGCTTTCATGAATGGCCACGGCTTCGGCCTCCAGCGCCCGCAGCACGTCTTCGCCCTGGCGCAGCCGCAGCAGGCGCTCGCGCATGCGGTTCAGCGCCCAGAACAGGTTGGCGGCGGTGGGGCGCGCCTCGGCCAGGCTGAGGAAGTCTTCTTCGAGGTCCATTTCCCAGTCACCGCCCTCGGCCAGCCGCTCTTCCAGCGCCAGTACCAGGCCGTAGGCTGCGGCAACGCCGATGGCCGAGGCGCCGCGCACCGCCATGTCGCGGATGGCTGCGGCCACCTGCGCGACATTGTCGCAGGCCAGCCAGCGCTCCTCGGACGGCAACAGGCGCTGGTCGAGCAGGTGCAGGACGCCGCCCTGCCAGCGGATCCCGGTCACCTTCTCCGCCGCCAAAAGTCGCTCGCGCATCGCCTCTCCCCGTCGTTCGGATATCAAAAGCCGGCGATTATAGCGACCCTCGGCCCTGAGCGCTCGGGTATACTCCTGCGCAATTTTGCGAAGTTTCAGAGGACTGTTCAATGAGCAACGTCGACCGCGCCGAAATCGCCAAGTTCGAAGCGCTGGCCCACCGCTGGTGGGACCGCGAAAGCGAGTTCAAGCCGCTGCACGAAATCAACCCGCTGCGCGTCAACTGGATCGATGAACGCGCCAGCCTGGCCGGCAAGAAAGTGCTGGACGTGGGTTGCGGCGGCGGCATCCTCAGCGAAGCGATGGCCCTGCGCGGCGCCACGGTGACCGGTATCGACATGGGCGAGGCGCCCCTGGCCGTGGCCCAGCTGCACCAGCTGGAATCGGGCGTGCAGGTGGACTACCGGCAGATCACCGCCGAAGCCCTGGCCGAAGAAATGCCCGAACAGTTCGACGTGGTCACCTGCCTGGAAATGCTCGAGCACGTGCCCGACCCGTCTTCGGTGATTCGCGCCTGCTACCGCATGGTCAAGCCCGGCGGCCAGGTGTTCTTCTCCACCATCAACCGCAACCCCAAGGCCTACCTGCTGGCCATCGTCGGCGCCGAGTACATCCTCAAGATGCTGCCCCGCGGTACCCACGACTTCAAGAAGTTCATCCGCCCGTCCGAGCTGGGCGCGTGGAGCCGCGATGCCGGCCTGCAGGTGAAGGACATCATCGGTCTCACCTACAACCCGCTGACCAAGCACTACAAGCTGGCCAGCGACGTTGACGTCAACTACATGATCCAGACCCTGCGCGAGGAATGAGCATGCGTTTGCGAGCAGTACTCTTCGACATGGACGGCACCTTGCTCGACACGGCGCCGGACTTCATCGCCATTTGCCAGGCCATGCTCGCCGAACGCGGCTTGCCGGCCATTGACGACCAGCGCATCCGCGACGTGATTTCCGGGGGCGCCCGTGCCATGGTCGCCGCCACCTTTGCCATGGACCCGGAGGCAGAAGGCTTCGAGGCCCTGCGCCTGGAGTTTCTGGAGCGCTACCAGCGCGACTGCGCGGTGCACAGCAAACTGTACGACGGCATGGCCGAGCTGCTGGGCGACATCGAGAAGGGCAACCTGCTGTGGGGCGTGGTCACCAACAAGCCGGTGCGCTTCGCCGAGCCGATCATGCAGCAACTGGGCCTGGCCGAGCGCTCGGCGCTGCTGATCTGCCCGGACCACGTGAAAAACAGCAAGCCCGACCCCGAGCCACTGATCCTGGCCTGCGCCACCCTGGGCCTGGACCCGGCCAGCGTGTTGTTCGTCGGTGACGACCTGCGCGACATCGAGTCTGGCCGCGATGCCGGCACCCGCACGGCGGCCGTGCGCTACGGCTATATTCATCCAGAGGACAACCCCAACAACTGGGGTGCCGACGTGGTGGTGGACCACCCGCTGGACCTGCGCAAAGTGATCGACAGCGCGCTGTGCGGCTGCTGAACCCCGCCTGGACCGCAGCACAGTCCCCGTGGGAGCGGTGCTGCGCCAACGAACACGAAGGACAGAACCATGTTCGACTACACCGCCCGCCCCGACCTGCTGCAAGGCCGGGTCATCCTGGTTACCGGTGCCGGCCGCGGCATTGGCGCCGCTGCTGCCAAGGCCTACGCCGCGCTGGGCGCCACTGTGCTGCTGCTGGGCAAGACCGAGGCCAACCTGAACGAGGTGTATGACCAGATCGAAGCCGCCGGGCATCCGCAGCCGGTGGTGATCCCGTTCAACCTGGAAACCGCCCTGCCCCATCAGTACGACGAGCTGGCCGTGATGATCGAGGACCAGTTCGGCCGCCTCGACGGCCTGCTCAACAACGCCTCGATCATCGGCCCGCGCACGCCGCTGGAGCAGCTGTCGGGTGAAAACTTCATGCGGGTGATGCACATCAACGTCGATGCCACCTTCATGCTCACCAGCACCCTGTTGCCGCTGCTGAAACTGTCGGAAGACGCCTCGGTGGTGTTCACCAGCAGCAGCGTCGGGCGCAAGGGGCGGGCTTACTGGGGCGCCTACGGGGTGTCGAAGTTCGCCACCGAAGGCCTGATGCAGACCCTGGCCGATGAACTGGAGGGTGTGGCGCCGGTGCGCTCCAACAGCATCAACCCGGGCGCCACGCGCACGGCGATGCGGGCCCAGGCTTACCCCAGCGAAAACCCGCAGAACAACCCGCTGCCCGAAGAGATCATGCCGGTGTATGTATACCTGATGGGGCCGGACAGCAAGGCGGTGAATGGGCAGGCGCTGAACGCCCAGTAAAGCTTTTGCCTGTCCGGCCCCTATCGCCGGCAAGCCAGCTCCCACAGGATCACCTCAAGCCAGGGCAATGCGGGACCCCTGTAGGATCTGGCTTGCCGGCGATGGGGCCGGCACAGACGAACGGTCAGCCCGCCGCCAACGCCGGGCGCATACGCCCCTGCTGGCGCCCTTCCAGCTGCATGCACCGCTCCAGGAACAGGTACATGCAGTCATAACTCTTGCAAATCGCCCGGCGTAGCTCGGTTCGCAAGCCCAGGGTCGGGTTCTCGCCAGCCAGGGTACAGATGATCTCCAGCGCCTCCCACGGGTGCGCATCATCGTACTGGGCGTGCATCTTCAGCCACTTCATCGCCCGCTTGCGCTGATCCTCCGGGAACCCCTGCGCATAGGTATCGGTAGAGCACACCACCGCCGACCATTCGCCGGTCGCACCTTCGATGGCATAGTTGGTGGCCGCCATGGAAATGGCCAGGTTCTCGGTAGCGCACACGCGCCAGCACCAGTCGTTCAAGCCGTTCAGCTCGGGCGGCACTTCCTGCGCCTGCAACTCGTGCAGGTGCACGCCGTGGGCCTGGCACCAGTTCACCCAGTAGTCGGCGTGGTTGAGCTCGACACGGATGTTGCGCATCAACCAGCGCCGCGCCATGTCTTCGCCCTGATGCCGGCCGTAGCGGGTCTTGGTCAGGTTATGGGCCATGTACAGCGAGAACTGCTCTACCACCGGCCAGCCACCGATCAGGTACTGGCGGATGGTCGACTGCTTCAGCTGGCCATCGCGAAGGCGCGTGTAGAACTCATGCTCGACCACCCGGCGCTTGCTTTCTCGGCAGTCTTCAATCAGTTGCTGGGCCCATTGGGGGTAGCTGGCGGGGTCCATCAAAGGCCCGATACGGATGAATGCATCAATCACTTTCAGCTCCTTGATCCTTGTGATTTCTAGCTAGCGAAAGGTGCCAGGCGCCCGCTGCAACAGAGGCCGGGCGGCGATCCGTTGGCGCTGCAGACTGTCACAGGTGAACACCTGAGGGCGTTCGATCAGGTAGCCCTGGGCGTAATCCACGCCTATTTCCTGCAGGGCCTGCTCGATCAAGGGTGTTTCGACAAACTCGGCAATGGTGCGCTTGCCCATCACATGGCCGATGTGGTTGATGACCTCGACCATGGCCCGGTTGACCGGGTCGTCGAGCATGTCCTTGACGAAACTGCCGTCGATCTTGAGGAAATCCACGGGCAAATGCTTGAGGTAGGCGAACGAAGACATGCCGGCGCAGAAATCATCGAGCGAGAACCTGCAGCCCAGCCCCTTTAACTCGTTGATGAAGCGGATAGCGCTGCCCAGGTTGGCAATGGCGCTGGTTTCGGTGATTTCAAAACAGATCATGCGCGGCGGAATGGCGTACTCGACAAACAGCCGCTGCAGGTATTCGAGGAACTTGTCGTCACCAATGCTCGACCCCGAAAGGTTGATGGCGCAGATCGACAACGGCCCTTCGCGCCCTTCGTCCAGGCACTGGCGAATGACCTGGAACACATTGCGCACCACCCAGCGGTCCAGCGCGGTCATCAGGCCATAGCGCTCCGCCGCCGGGATGAAGCTGCTGGGCAGGATGGTGCGCCCGCTTTCATCGTGCAGGCGCAACAAGATCTCGATATGGCCCGGGCCTTCGAACGATTTCAGCGGGGCGATTTCCTGCGCGTACAGGCAAAAGAGGTTTTCTTCCAGGGCCACATGCAAGCGCTGGATCCAGGCCATTTCGCCAAAGCGCATGGACAACTCGCTGTCGTCGGCGTGGTACACCTGCACGCGGTTGCGGCCCTTCTCCTTGGCCATGTAGCAGGCCATGTCGGCGGCGCGCAGCGAAGTCTCCAGGGTGCCGGGCGCCTGGGCCATGTGCACCAGGCCAATGCTGACCGTGGTGACGAACGGCCGGCCTTTCCAGACAAAGTGCAAACTCTGCACCATCTGCCGCAGTTGCTCGGCAATGCGCTCGGCCTGGTCGGGCGGGCAGTTTTCCAGCAGCACGCCAAATTCGTCGCCACCCAGCCGCGCCAGGGTGTCGCCTTCGCGCAAGCCGGATTGCAGCACGGCGCAGATGTGCCGCAGCAACTCGTCGCCGGCGGCATGCCCGCAGGTGTCGTTGACCAGCTTGAACTGGTCGAGGTCGAGGAACATCAGCGAATGCCGCCCAGCCTGGCGCGCCAGGCCATTGAGCGCCTGCTCCAGGCGGTATTCGAACTCGCGGCGGTTGGCCAGACCGGTCAGGGCGTCGTGGGTGGCCTGCCAGGACAGGTTGGCGATGTACTGGCGCTCCTGGGTCATGTCGTGCAGCACCAGCACCATACCGCTGACCTGGCCCTCATTGACGATTGGCGAGCCCACCAGGTTGATCGACACGGTGCTGCCATCCAGGCGCTGGATCAGCCGGGCATGCTCGGCGCCGCCCTTGAGGCTGCCGCTAAGTACCTGCTCGACCAGGCTGCGGTCATCCTCCTCGGCATGTTCGTCAACCAGGCTGAACAGCGCCGACAGCGGCAGGCCCTGAGCCTGGCCGGCCTGCCAGTGGGTCAGTTGCTCGGCGGCCGGGTTCATGTAGCCGATGTAGCCCTCCACATCGGTGGTAATCACCGCATCGCCAATGGCCTGCAGGGTGATTTGCGCGCGCTCTTTTTCTTCCTGCAGAGCGCTGGCGAAGGCCTGCCGCTGGGCCAGCAGCTTGCTCGAACGACGCCAAGCGATGGCAATCAGAAACAGCGCGGTCAGCAGGTTGGTGATCAGCAGCACCCGCAGCAGCATGCGCGAGCCTTCGCCCAAGGCATCGCTGAACGCTTTCGCGGCCGGCGTGACGCCTTCGTTGATGGCAACGATACGGGCCTGCCAGTCATCGACCGTGCGCGCATCCACCGGCGGGCCGCTGCTGAAGCGCTGGCGCACTTCGCCGGCCAGTACATCCAGCTTGGCCAGGTACTCGTCGCCAATGTTCCAGAAGTCGATGGCGGTCTGCATGTAGCTGACGTTACGGAAGTTGCGGTAGAACCAGATGATCCGCTCGACATCGTCGGGGTGGTTGCCACCTTGCAGCACAGCCTGGCGCGCGGCGTCCAGGTCGGGCCGCGGGTGGTCCAGCACTTCGCGCACCTGCTGGTCGCCCTGGGGCACGGTGATGGCCTGGCGATAGCGCTGATAGGTGCTATCGTCGCGGTTTTCGGCATACAGGGTGAGGTAGTAGATGGCGTCTTTCTGTGCCTTGGACCACAGGCTTTCGCCCGCAACATAGGCGCGCACGGCCGAGAGCGTATAAAGACTGAGGCTGCCCAGCGCCACCTGGAAGACCACGACGGCGATGAAGGGCCAGGTAATGCCGAGCAACTTTGGCGCTTCTAGAGTGCGATGTCCCTTCATGGAGTCCCTGTCACAGAGCAGATAAGGCGCAAATCAACCCAGACAAGCACAGCGTAGGCCATTTGCCATCTTCGTGGAGGGGATTTTTATGACAGAAAACCGGGAATTTGTACGGCCTGTGCCGGCCTGAGGTTCAGCTCTGCTGGAGATGTCCGTAGAGCTTGGCATACAGCCCACCGTCGGCAATCAGCTGCTGGTGGTCACCGTCTTCGGCCACATGCCCGCCATCGAACACCAGCACCCGGTCAGCCTGCTTCACCGCCGACAGCCGGTGGGCGATGATCAGCGTGGTACGGCCGCTGAGGAAGCGCGCCAGGGCCTGGTGCAGGTTGTACTCGGTAGCGGCGTCCAGGGCCGAGGTGGCCTCGTCGAGGATCACCACCTTGGGCTCGGCCAATACCATGCGGGCAATTGCCAGGCGCTGGCGCTGGCCACCCGACAAACGCACACCCGAGCGCCCCACCACGCTGTCCAGGCCCTGCGGCAAGGCGGCGATGGTGGCATCCAGCTGGGCAATGCGCAGCGCCTGCCAGCAAGCCTCGTCACTGCAATCGCGGCCCATGCTCAGGTTGGCACGCACGCTGTCGTTGAAGAGCGACGGGTGCTGCAACACCACTGCGACGTTTTCACGCAGGGTTTCCAGGCCGATTTCCTGCAGGCTGGCACCGCCAAAGCGGATGGTGCCGGCCTGGGCGCTGTAAAGCCCCAGCAACAGCTGCACAAGGGTGCTCTTGCCACCGCCGCTGGCACCTACGATGGCCACTTTTTCGCCCGGGGCAATGGACAGGTCGAGGTGCTCCAGCACCGGTTCGTCGGCATAGGCAAAGCGCAGATCGCGCACATCGATACCCACTGTCTCGCGCCCGGCGAACGGGTCGCTGGCAGCCGGGTATTGCGGTTCGTCGGCCCGCGCCAGCAGCTCGTTGAGCCGGCTCAATGCGCCGCCAGCGGCATAGTAGGCGTACTGCAGGTTGAGCAGCTGCTCCACTGGCCCGATCATGAACCACAGGTAGCTGAACACTGCCAGCATCTGCCCGATCGACAGGTCGGAGAACAGCACGGTCAACATGGCCGCAGCCCGGAAGATATCGATGCCGAACTGGAACAGCAAGCCACTGGCACGGCCGCTGGCGTCGCTCTTCCATTGCGAATCCACGGCGAAGTCGCGCACTTCGCGGGCACGCAGGCCCAGGCGGCCGAGGAAGTAGCCCTGGCGGTTGCTGGCGCGGATCTCCTGGATGGCATCGAGGGTTTCGGTCAGCGCCTGAGTGAAGCGTGCGGTGCTGTCGTTCTCGAGCTTTTTCAGGTGCTTGACGCGCTTGCCCAGCTGTACGGTGAAATAGATCACCAGCGGGTTGAACAGCAAGATCAGCAGGGCCAGCTGCCAGTGCATCCAGATCAGGATGGCCGCGGTGCCGGTCAAGGTCAGCATGGCCACCAGGAAGCGGCTGAGGGTTTCGCCGACGAATTTGTCGAGGGTGTCCAGGTCGGTGACCAGGTGAGTGGTGACCGTGCCGCTGCCCAGGTCTTCGTATTCCTTCAGCGAAATCCGCTTCAGCCGCTCGATCAGGCGAATGCGCAGGCGGTACACGATGTCCTTGGCCAGGCCCGCGAACAGCTTGGCCTGGACCACATTGAACGCCAGCGCCGCCAGGCGCAGGCAAAGCGTGAGGCACAGCATCAAGCCGATATAGCCGGCCGCTACCTGCCAACCGGACGGCAGCAGGTTGTTCATCCATTTCAGCGCGGCATCACCATGACCCAGCAGCACTTCATCGACCAGCAGTGGCAGCAGCAACGGAATGGGCACGCTGCAGCACGCTGCCAGTACGGCGATGAGGTTGGCAGACCAGAGGTTTTTCTTGTGGTGCAGGGCCAGACGGCGAATTTCCGCCCAGCTCAGTCGATCGGCCGCAGCGCAAGGCTTGCCCGGTACCGGGTCGGGTGACCCAGGCACATCAAGCACAGGCGGCCTGCTGCAACCAGCGGCCAAGCAACGGCTGCAGGCTGTCCAGCGGCTGGTAGCCGTTGGTCAGCAAGGCCAGCTGGCCGTGGCGCTCGGCCAGCAGGGTCGGGAACCCGGCAATGCCCAGGTCCTGGGCCCAGCTGAAATCGGCAGCGGTCGCGGCGCGGGTGTCGGCGCCGGCGAAGGCCTGGGCGAACACGGCGCGGTCGAAGCCCGCCTGTTCGGCCAGGTCGACCAGCTGCGGCGCGGTGGTCACATCCATGCCTTGCTCATAGAACCCGCGCTGGATCAGCGCCAGCAACGGCCAGACGCGCTCGGCGTCCAGCTCGCGGGCCGTGACCAGGGCGCGGCAGGCAGGCTCGGTGTCGTAGACGAAACCGTCGGGCATGGCACCCTCGAAACGGAACGGCTGGCCGGTCGCTTCAGCCACCGCCTGCCAGTGTTCGAGGATGTACTTGCGGGTAGAGCTGTCCAGCGCGCTGCCGCCGGTGCGCAGCCCGCCTGGCACCACACGGGTGGGCACGCCGGCCTCACGCGCCTGGGCGATCAGGGCCGCGGCCACCGGCGCGAAACCCCAGCACCAGGAGCACATCGGGTCCATCACATAGATCAGGCGTGCAGACATGCATCAGGCCTCGGCTTTGTAGTTGAAACCGATCGGGTGCGGCAGGTTGCGCGCCTTGGCCAGTTCGATCTGCTTCTGCCGGTCGATGGCACTGCGCCGGGTCTTTTCGCTCAGGGTGTCCCAGCAATGCGGGCAGCTGACACCTGGCGAATAGTGCTCGGACGCGCGCTCCTCTGCATTGATCGGGTGGCGGCAGGCGTGACACTGGTCGTACTCGCCTTCGCTCAGGTCATGGCGCACCGTGACGCGGTTGTCGAAGACGAAGCAGTCGCCGTCCCACAGGCTTTGTTCCTGAGGCACTTCTTCGAAGTATTTCAGGACGCCGCCTTTAAGATGATAGACCTCCTCGAAGCCTTCACCGAGCATGTAGCTGGAAGCTTTTTCACAACGAATGCCGCCGGTGCAGAACATGGCAACCTTCTTGTGCTTGCTCGGGTCAAAGTTGGCCTTGATGTACTCGGGGAACTCGCGGAAGGTTTCGGTCTTGGGATCGAGGGCGCCCTTGAAGGTGCCGATGGCCACTTCGTAGTCGTTGCGGGTGTCGATCAGCAGCACTTCAGGGTCGCTGATCAGGGCGTTCCAGTCCTTGGGCTCGACGTAGGTGCCGACGGCCTGGTTCGGGTCCACGCCCGGCACGCCGAGGGTGACGATCTCTTTCTTGAGCTTGACCTTGGTGCGGTAGAACGGCTGCTCGTCGCAGTACGACTCTTTATGGTCGACGTCGACCAGGCGTGGGTCGGTGCGCAGCCAGGCCAGCAGGCCATCGATGCCTTCGCGGGTGGCCGACACGGTGCCGTTGATGCCCTCATGGGCAAGCAGCAGGGTGCCTTTGACGTTGTTGTTTACCATGGCCTCGAGCAGCGGCTCGCGCAGCTCGACGTAGTCTTGCAGGGTGACGAACTTGTACAGCGCCGCGACGACGATCGGTTGAGACATGAAGCAGGATCTCCAGGTGGGTGCCCTCGTAAGGGGCGGACCGGGTTGTGCAAAAAACAGGGGGCCGCTGTGCGGTCCATCGCCGACAAGCCAGCTCCCACAGATACTGCACCACTCTCAAGTAGGGCGCTTTACCTGTGGGAGCTGGCTTGCCGGCGATGGGCTGCACAGCAGCCCCCTTTTGGGATGTAGCGAATTCTACCAGAACAACAGCAAGGTTTCAGTGCCCGCCGCCCGCGCACACCGGCGAGGCCGGTGCAACACCGACCTTGGTCCACTCTTCGCCGGTATAGGTATGAATGGCCAGGGCATGGATCTGCCCCATCAGCTCACCCATGGTGGCGTACACCTTCTGGTGGCGCTTGACGCTGTTCAACCCGGCAAACTGCTCGCTGACGATCACTGCCTTGTAGTGGGTCTCCTGACCACGACTGTGCATGTGACTTTCATCGAGCACCTGCAGATGTTGCGGCGCCAGGGCTGCCAGCTGCTGTTCGATACGCTGTTGCATGGTCATTGCGGCGTTCTCACTTTTTCGCCGGAACGGCGGCCTTGCCTGCGTTCGGGTCCAGTTCCTTGGTCATGTCTTCGAGCAGCTTGTTGACCACAGGTACTGCAGGCTCCAGGCTCTGCTGGGTCAGCTGGGCCGACTGCTGGGTGACCTTGGGCATTTCACGCAGCACTTTCTTGCCCAGCGGCGATTCGTAGAACTTGACCAAGTCCTTGAGCTCCTGCTCGGTGAAGGTCTGGGTGTACAGGTCGACCATCTTCGGCTTCAGCTTGTTCCAGCCGATGGCGTTGTCCAGCGCGGCGTTGGCCTTGGCCTGGTAGCCTTCGAGTACCGGCTGCTTGCTGGCCGGGGCCTTGGTCTGGGCGAAGCGCTGGGCAAACATCTGCTGGACCTGCATGTACACCGGGGTGCCCAGCTTGTCGGCGTTGGCCAGGGTCAGGAATTTCTCGGCAGCAGCGTTGTGGCTGGCGGTGGCAGCGAGCACCTGGCCGCTGGCGCAAGCCAGGGCAACGGCGGCACAAAGGACACGGAGACGGGTCATTGCATTTCCTTCAAAGAGGGGGAGGCAGGTACCTCAGGGTAGAGCATTCTGCGCCGTGGTGGCGATGTGCTCAAGTGGCACGACGAGCGACGGAACCGCTCGGTCGAATCAGGGCCTAAACTGCGATTTCGAACTACACAGGAGTGCGTACAGAATGAGCCGTATCGAGACAGACAGCCTGGGCCCGGTCGAAGTTCCGGAGGACGCCTACTGGGGTGCGCAGACCCAGCGTTCGCTGATCAACTTTGCCATCGGCAAGGAACGCATGCCCCTCGCGGTGCTGCACGCCCTGGCGCTGATCAAGAAAGCCGCGGCGCGTGTCAACGACCGCAATGGCGACCTGCCGGCGGACATCGCCCGGCTGATCGAACAGGCCGCCGACGAGGTGCTGGACGGCCAGCACGATGACCAGTTTCCGCTCGTCGTGTGGCAGACCGGCAGCGGCACCCAAAGCAACATGAACGCCAACGAAGTAATCGCCGGGCGCGCCAACGAACTGGCCGGTAAAGGCCGGGGCGGCAAGGCGCCAGTACACCCTAACGATCACGTCAACCGCTCGCAGAGCTCCAATGACTGCTTCCCCACCGCCATGCACATTGCGGCAGCCCAGGCGGTGCATGACAAACTGCTACCTGCAATCGCCGAACTGTCCTCGGGGCTGGCGGAGCTGTCTGCACGCCACCACAAGCTGGTCAAGACCGGTCGCACGCACATGATGGACGCCACGCCGATCACCTTCGGCCAGGAAGTGTCCGCCTTCGTTGCCCAGCTGGACTATGCCCAGCGCGCCATCCGCGCCACCCTGCCAGCAGTGTGCGAGCTGGCCCAGGGCGGCACCGCCGTGGGTACCGGGCTCAACGCCCCGCATGGCTTTGCCGAAGCCATTGCCGCCGAGCTGGCGGCGCTGTCCGGGCTGCCGTTCGTCACCGCGCCAAACAAGTTTGCCGCCCTCGCCGGCCACGAACCGCTGACCAGCCTGGCGGGTGCCCTGAAGACCCTGGCCGTGGCCCTGATGAAAATCGCCAACGACTTGCGCCTGCTCGGCTCCGGCCCGCGCGCCGGGCTTGCCGAGGTACGCCTGCCGGCCAATGAACCAGGCAGCTCGATCATGCCGGGCAAGGTCAACCCTACCCAGTGCGAGGCGCTGTCGATGCTGGCCTGCCAGGTGCTGGGCAATGATGCGGCGATTGGCTTTGCCGCCAGCCAGGGCCACTTGCAGCTGAACGTGTTCAAGCCGGTGATCATCCACAACCTGCTGCAGTCGATCGAATTGCTGGCCGATGGCTGCCGCAACTTCCAGCTGCACTGCGTGGCGGGTATCGAGCCGGATGCCGAGCAGATGGCCGCGCACCTGGAACGGGGGCTGATGCTGGTGACGGCGCTGAACCCGCATATTGGCTATGACAAGGCGGCGGAGATCGCCAAGAAGGCCTACAGCGAGGGCAAGACCCTGCGCGAGGCGGCGTTGGAGCTGAAGTACCTGACCAATGAGCAGTTCGACCAGTGGGTGCGGCCCGAGAACATGCTGGCACCGGGGGGCAAGGGATAAGCTCTTTAATGCCCGCCCCGGCCGTATCGCCGGCAAGCCAGCTCCCACAGGCATCCCACATCTTTCAGGCTTGGGGTTATCCTGTGGGAGCTGGCTTGCCGGCGATAGGGCCGGGGCAGGCGATCAACGAGCCTGGGCCAGCCGCGCCCGTCTCGAGCGCCAGCTGGCCACCAGCGAGGGCCCCAGCGCCACCAGTGCCGAACCCAGCACCACGGTCACCGCCCCCACATAACCCAGGGCATTGATGTCCTCGGCATGCACATGCTCAGGCCATACCACCGCCGCCAGCGCCACCGCGACAAAGGTCACCAGCGGGGTCAGCGCCAGGGTGGCACTCACCCGCGACGCCTCCCAGTGCGCCAGCGCCTCGGCAAACGCGCCGTAGGCCACCAGGGTATTCAGGCAGCAGGCCAGCAACAGCCAGCCCTGCACCGGCGTCAGCTGCAAGGCTTGCAGCGGGTGCACCCAGGGCGTCAACAGCGCAGCGCAACTGAGGTAGATCACCATCATCACCTGCTGCGAATGCCAGACTGTCAGCAGCTGCTTCTGGCTCAGGGCGTAGAACACCCAGATGCTGGTCGCCAGCAGAATGGTCAGCACACCGGTGGTGTAGGTTCCCAGTGAAGTCAGCAGTTCTTCCAGGCGCTGGTTGAAAAACAGGCCAAAGCCCGCCAGCAGGATCAGCAGGCCCACGCCTTGCCCGAGGCTGAAGCGTTCACGGAACACGAACACGCTGGCCACCAGCAACAGCACCGGGCCAATCTGCACCACCAGCTGCGCGGTGCCCGGGCTGAGCAGGTTGAGGCCGATCAGGTACAGCACGTAGTTGCCCATCAGCCCGAGCACGGCCACCACCACCAGGCCCTTGCCACCGGCCGACAGCTTGCGCAATGACGGCAGCTGGCGCTTGGTCGCCAGCCAGACGAACAGCAGGCCGCCGGAGACCAGCAGGCGATACCAGGTGACCGTCACCGGGTCGACCACTTGCAGCACCTGCTTGAGCTTGATCGGCAAGATGCCCCAGAGCAGCGCGGTCAGAAGTGCCAGGAACAGGCCAAAGCCCCAGCGGCCGGAAGTGGTGTGCATAGCGTCCTCGATCAAGCCCGTGGTGGGGTGGTTGAATTCTACGGGCTTGGAGGGTGGGGGCGGTGGAGAGTGCCGAGAAAAGAATTCATCAGGTCATTCTTCTGGGGCATGGCTGGGCAAGCGTATGTCCTGTGCCGACCCCTTCGCGGCGGTTCGACGCCTCGATGAACCGATCTCATAGAACTGCACATAACTTACTGATTCAGCAGGGACCATGTGGGAGCGGGCGTGCCCGCGAACACCGGCGCAGCCGGTGCCATGCACCGCGTTGGATTCTTCGCGGGCGCGCCCGCTCCCACAGGGTCCGCGGAGCGCCCAGCATTCACCCGCGAAGAGGCCAGAACAGGCAACCTACTTCTTGTGCTTGGCAAACGCCGCCTCAAGCGCCTGATTGATAGTGCGCAACACCTTCACCCGCGCCCAGCGCTTGTCGTTGGCCTCCACCAGCGTCCACGGTGCGATCTCGCTGCTGGTGCGGTCGACCATGTCGCCGACCGCCTGGGCGTAGTCGTCCCACTTTTCGCGGTTGCGCCAATCATCCTCGGTGATCTTGTAGCGCTTGAACGGGATCTGCTCGCGCTCTTCAAAACGCTCCAGCTGGGTCTGCTGGTCGATCGACAGCCAGAACTTGACCACCACCACGCCCGCATTCACCAACTGCTCTTCAAAATCGTTGATCTCGCTGTAAGCGCGCATCCAGTCCGCCGGGGTGCAAAAACCTTCCACCCGCTCCACCAGCACCCGGCCATACCACGAGCGGTCGAAGATGGTGAACTTGCCGCGCGCCGGAATATGCCGCCAGAACCGCCACAGGTAAGGCTGAGCACGCTCTTCTTCAGTGGGCGCGGCGATCGGCACAATGCGGTACTGGCGCGGATCCAGCGCTGCCGCCACGCGGCGGATGGCACCGCCCTTGCCGGCCGCATCGTTGCCTTCGAATGCAGCTACCAGGGCATGCCGGCGCATGCGTTTGTCGCGCAGCAGGCCGGCCAGGCGGGCCTGCTCGGTGACCAGTTGTTCCTGGTAGTCTGGCTTGTCCAGGCGCAGGGTCATGTCCAGCGCGCCGAGCAGGCTGCGGTCGTCGATGCTGCGCCCCAGCGGCGCAACGTTGCCCTGGTGCTTGCCCTTCGGGTTGTTGGCCAGCGCTGCCTGCAGGCTTTCGAGCAGAATGCGCCCCACCGCCAGGCTGCGGTAGTTGGGATCGACACCTTCGACGATATGCCACGGTGCATAGTCGCGGCTGGTGCGACGCAGCACGCGCTCGCCAAAACGCACGAAACGGTCATAGGTTTCCGACTGCTGCCAGTCCAGCGGGCTGATCTTCCAGCTGTGCAGCGGGTCGTCCTTGAGCGATTTCAGCCGTGCCTTCATCTGCTTCCTGGACAGGTGGAACCAGAACTTGATGATCAGCGCGCCTTCGTCGCACAGCATCTGCTCCAGGCGCTCGGCGCCGGTGATGGCCTGGTCGAGCACGGCGTCCTTGAACACCCCGTGCACCCGCCCCTGCAGCATCTGGCTGTACCAGTTGCCGAAGAACACCCCCATCCGCCCTTTCGGTGGCAAGGCCCGCCAGTAACGCCAGGCCGGCGGGCGGGCCAGCTCTTCGTCGGTCTGCTGGTCGAAGGTGAGCACATCGATCATGCGCGGGTCCATCCACTCGTTGAGCAGTTTTACCGTCTCACCCTTGCCGGCGCCTTCGATGCCGTTGATCAGTACGATCACCGGGAAGCGCGCCTGCTGCTTGAGTTCGTACTGGGCTTCGAGCAGGGCCTCGCGCAAAGCGGGTACCTCGGCGTCGTAAGCCTCCTTGTCGATGCTGTGGCCGATTTCGGCGGATTCGAACATGCACTGGCTCCTTCAATGGCTAACCAAGACTAGCGGATTTCATTTCTGCCTGTATTGACCTGTTGACGGCCGAAGCCGCTGCCACAGGTGTTGCGGATGGCATAAAATCCGCCCATCCGCTGCAACCGAGCCAACCATGTCCACCCTCCTCCAGCATGCCCAGATCGACTGGGACGACCAAGGCCGCCCCCATTCGCGGCAGTACGACGACGTCTATTTCGCGGTCAACGAAGGCATCGAAGAAACCAAGCACGTGTTCCTTGGCCAGACCCGCCTGGCCGAGCGATTTGCCAGCCTTGCGCCGCACACCTGCATGGTGATCGGCGAAACCGGTTTTGGTACCGGCATGAACTTTTTCTGCGCCTGGCAGCTGTTCGACGCGCACGCGCACAGCGATGCACGCCTGCACTTCGTCAGCGTCGAGAAATACCCCCTCGGCCACGCCGACATGCTCCGTGCCGTACGCCTGTGGCCTGAGCTTGCCGCCTATACAGAGCCACTGCTGGAACAGTACGTGGCCATCCACCCGGGCTTCCAGCAGTTCACCTTCGACAGCGGCCGGGTCACCCTCACCCTGTTGATCGGGGATGTGCTGGAACAGCTGCCGCAACTCGATGCACAGATCGATGTGTGGTTCCTCGACGGCTTTGCGCCGGCCAAGAACCCGGACATGTGGACACCACAGCTGTTCGCGCAACTGGCGCGGCTGTCGCACCCGGCTGGTGCTGCCGAAGCCACAGTGCTGGGCACCTTCACCACCACTGGCTGGGTACGCCGCAGCCTGGTCGAAGCCGGTTTTGCCATGAAAAAGGTGCCCGGCATCGGCAAGAAGTGGGAGGTGATGAGCGGCGCCTACGTCGGCCCCCTGCCCGGCCCCGAAGCGCCCTGGTATGCGCGCCCGCCTGCCGCACCAGGGCCGCGCGAGGCGCTGGTGATCGGTGCCGGCCTGGCCGGTAGCAGCAGCGCCGCCAGCCTGGCCCGGCGTGGCTGGCAGGTGACCGTGCTGGAGCGTCACCAGGGCGCGGCACAAGAGGCCTCAGGCAATCCGCAAGGGGTGCTGTACCTGAAGCTGTCCGCCCATGGCACTGCCTTGTCGCAGATGATCCTGTCCGGTTTCGGTTATACCCGTCGCCAGCTCGAACGCCTGCAGCGGGGCCGTGACTGGGATGCCTGCGGGGTGCTGCAGCTGGCTTTCGACAGCAAGGAAGCCGAGCGCCAGGGCAAATTGGCTGCTGCCTTCGACCGCGACTTGCTGCAGCCACTGCAGCGCGCCGAGGCTGAGGCCCTCGCCGGTGTCACCTTGCCGGCGGGTGGGCTGTTCTACCCCGAAGGCGGCTGGGTACACCCGCCTGCACTTTGCCAGCAGCAGCTGCAGCACCCGGGCATTCGCCTGCTGACGCACCATGAGGTGCTGGAACTGCGCAAGGTTGACCAGCAGTGGCAGGCCTGGGCTGGCGATCGCCTGCTGGCCAGCGCACCGGTGGTGATCCTGGCCGGTGCGGCCGAAGTACGCCGGTTCGAGCCTTGTGCGCAGCTGCCGCTCAAGCGCATCCGTGGGCAGATAACCCGCCTTGCCGCCACCGCCAGCAGCCGGGCGCTGCGCACGGTGGTGTGTGCGGAGGGCTACGTGGCACCGCCGCGCGACGATGAACATACCCTGGGCGCGAGCTTTGATTTTCACAACGAGGACCTGACGCCGACGGTTGCCGAGCACCAGGGCAACCTGGCGTTGCTGAATGAGATTTCACCCGACCTGGCCCAGCGCCTCGGCGCGGCGGAGCTGGACCCTGAGCAGTTGCAGGGCCGTGCGGCGTTTCGTTGCACCAGCCCGGATTACCTGCCGCTCGTCGGGCCGGTGGCCGACGCGCAGGCGTTTGCCCAGGCCTATGCGGTGCTGGGGCGGGATGCACGCCAGGTGCCGGATGTGGCTTGCCCTTGGCTGGGTGGGTTGTATGTGAACAGCGGGCACGGGTCGCGTGGGTTGATTACCGCGCCGCTGAGCGGTGAGCTGCTGGCGGCCTGGGTGTGCGGGGAGCCGCTGCCGTTGCCGCGGGGGGTGGCGGAAGGTTGTCATCCGAACCGGTTTGGGGTGCGGCGATTGGTTCGGGGAAAGTGATTGCCTTGGGGCGCATGCCGTTGAATTCATGGCGCCTGCGAATCGAGCGCCGCCCGCGCGGCGCTGGATTTATCGCCACGCCACAAAAACCAGGGCGGACAACCAAAAACTGAAAACCCTTATAACAGATCGTTCTAAAACTCCTGCAAACCACCCGGGTCAGTTCCTTAAGGTGCCCTAATCCGGGGCATCACCTCCCCAACGGAAAAACCGGTAAGGACTTATGTGCGGATTAGCAGGAGAGTTACGTTTCACCCCCATCGACCAAGCCCCTCGCCCAGCCGACCTGGCTGCGGTAGAGCGCATGACCCATCACCTGGCCCCGCGTGGCCCGGATGCCTGGGGCTTCCATAGCCAAGGCCCGATCGCCCTTGGCCATCGGCGCCTGAAAATCATGGACCTGTCCGACGGCTCGGCGCAGCCAATGGTCGACAACACCCTTGGCCTGTCACTGGCCTTCAACGGCGCCATCTACAACTTCCCCGAGCTGCGCCAGGAACTGCAAGACCTGGGCTACAGCTTCTGGTCCGACGGCGACACCGAGGTGCTGCTCAAGGGCTACCATGCCTGGGGCGCGGCCTTGCTGCCCAAGCTCAACGGCATGTTCGCCCTGGCCATCTGGGAACGCGACAACCAGCGCCTGTTCCTGGCCCGCGACCGCCTGGGCGTCAAACCCCTGTACCTGTCGCGCAATGGCGAGCGCCTGCGCTTTGCATCGACCCTGCCAGCGCTGCTCAAAGGTGGCGACATCGACCCGATGCTCGACCCGGTGGCGCTCAACCACTACCTGAACTTCCATGCCGTGGTACCGGCACCGCGTACCCTGCTGGCCAACGTGCAGAAGCTGGAACCGGGCACCTGGATGCGCATCGACCGCCATGGCGAAGTCGAACGCCAGACCTGGTGGACGCTGCATTACGGCCCCCACCCGGACGAGCGTGAACTGGACCTTGAAGGCTGGACCACCCGAGTACTCGATGCCACCCGCGATGCCGTAGCCATTCGGCAGCGGGCCGCCGTGGACGTAGGCGTACTGCTGTCCGGCGGGGTCGATTCCAGCTTGCTGGTCGGCCTGCTGCGCGAAGTGGGCGTGGACGACCTGTCGACCTTCTCCATCGGCTTCGAGGACGCCGGCGGCGAGCGCGGCAACGAGTTCGAGTATTCCGACCTGATCGCCAGGCATTACGGCACCCGCCATCACCAGTTGCGCATCGCCGAGCACGAGATCATCGACCAGCTGCCAGCGGCCTTCCGCGCCATGAGCGAGCCGATGGTCAGCCACGACTGCATCGCCTTCTACCTGCTGTCGCGGGAAGTGGCCAAGCACTGCAAGGGCGTGCAGAGCGGCCAGGGCGCCGACGAGCTGTTTGCCGGCTACCACTGGTACCCGCAGGTGGACGGCGCCGAGGATGCGTTCGGGGCCTACCGCGACGCCTTCTTCGACCGCAGCCACGCCGAATACCGCGACACCGTACAGGCGCCTTGGCTGCTGGAAACCGACGCAGCCGGCGACTTCGTGCGCGAACACTTCGCCCGCCCCGGCGCAGCGGATGCCGTGGACAAGGCCCTGCGCCTGGACAGCACGGTGATGCTGGTGGAAGACCCGGTCAAACGGGTGGACAACATGACCATGGCCTGGGGCCTGGAGGCACGCACGCCGTTCCTCGACTACCGCCTGGTAGAGCTGTCGGCGCGTATTCCAGCGCGTTTCAAGCTGCCTGACGGCGGCAAGCAGGTGCTCAAGCAAGCGGCCCGCCGGGTGATCCCGCATGAAGTGATCGACCGCAAGAAGGGCTACTTCCCGGTGCCAGGCCTGAAGCACCTCGAAGGTGCGACCCTGGGCTGGGTGCGCGAGCTGCTGACCGACCCCAGCCAGGACCGCGGTTTGTTCAACCCGGCCATGCTCGACCGCTTGCTGAGCAACCCGCACGGCCAGCTGACGCCGCTGCGTGGCTCCAAATTGTGGCAGCTGGCCGCGCTGAACCTGTGGCTGAGCGAACAAGGAATCTGACCGATGAAAGCCCACGAAATCGCTTACGGTCAGCGCCTGCTGCGCGGCCAGGCGCCGTCCTACGAGCGCCTGCAGGCGCGCCTGGCCGGCGACGGCAGCCAGCCCCACGACCAGCCGCGTGCCGTGCACTGCGGCTGGGGCCGGTTGCTGATTGGCCACACCTACCCGGACCCGAACAGCCTGGCCGACGAACTGCTGGACGAGCGCCCGGGCGAGCGCGATATCGCCTTGTACGTGGCAGCACCGCAGCAGGTGCTGGCGCAAGCGCCGCAACAGCTGTTCCTCGACCCGTCCGATACCCTGCGCCTGTGGTTTACCGACTATCGCCCGGCGCAGCGTGTTTTTCGCGGTTTTCGTGTACGCCGGGCGCAGAACCCCGCCGACTGGCAAGCCATCAACACCTTGTATCAGGCCCGCGGCATGTTGCCGGTCGATGCCGATCGGCTGACGCCTCGGCACCTCGGCGGCCCGGTGTACTGGCTGGCGGAGGACGAAGACAGCGGCGCGGTGATCGGCAGCGTCATGGGCCTCAACCACAGCAAGGCGTTCGATGACCCCGAGCACGGCAGCAGCCTGTGGTGCCTGGCCGTGGACCCGCACTGCACCCGTCCCGGGGTGGGTGAAGTGCTGGTGCGCCACTTGATCGAACACTTCATGAGCCGTGGCCTGGCCTACCTGGACCTGTCAGTGCTGCACGACAACCGCCAGGCCAAGCGCCTGTACCAGAAGCTGGGCTTTCGCAACCTGCCCACCTTCGCGGTCAAGCGCAAGAACGGCATCAACGAACCCCTGTTCCTGGGGCCCGGCCCACAGGCCGACCTGAACCCGTATGCGCGCATCATCGTTGACGAAGCGTTGCGCCGAGGTATCGAAGTGCAGGTGGACGATGCCGCAGGCGGGCTGTTCACCCTGAGCCTGGGCGGGCGCCGCATTCGCTGCCGTGAATCGCTAAGCGACCTGACCAGCGCCGTGACCATGACCCTGTGCCAGGACAAGCGCCTGACCCAGCATGCGCTGCACAACGCCGGGCTGCAGGTGCCCGCGCAACAACTGGCCGGCAACGCCGACGACAACCTGGCATTTCTCGACGAGCATGGCGCGGTGGTGGTCAAACCGGTGGATGGCGAGCAAGGCCAGGGCGTTGCCGTGAACCTGACCTGTATCGACGATATCACCCGCGCTGTGGCCCACGCTCGCCAGTTCGACAGCCGCGTGCTGCTGGAGAGCTTCCATGCCGGGCATGACCTGCGCATCGTGGTGATCGGCTATGAAGTGGTGGCCGCCGCCATCCGCCACCCGGCGCAAGTGCTGGGCGATGGCAAGCACAGCGTGCGCCAGTTGATCGAAGCCCAGAGCCGTCGGCGCCAGGCTGCTACGGCAGGCGAGAGCCGGATCCCGCTGGACGACGAGACCGAACGCACGTTGCACGCTGCGGGTTTTGGCTATGACGACGTGTTGCCCGCCGGCCAGCGCCTGGCGGTACGGCGCACTGCCAACCTGCACACCGGTGGCACCCTGGAAGACGTGACCGCACGCCTGCACCCGGTGCTGGCCGACGCCGCCGTGCGCGCTGCACGGGCACTGGAAATTCCGGTGGTGGGGCTGGACTTCATGGTCCGCGACGCCGAGCAGGCCGAGTACGTGATCATCGAGGCCAATGAACGCGCCGGGTTGGCCAACCATGAACCGCAGCCAACGGCCGAGCGTTTTATCGACCTGCTGTTTCCGCATAGCCGGCCTTTGGCGTAAACCAGTCCCGGCCTCTTCGCGGCGGTTCGACGCCTCGATGAACCCGCTCCCACAGGGATATCACCGACCCTGGGGGCGCGCCTTACCCGCGAAGAGGCCGGCACAGGAGTAGAGGAGCACCCCACATGTCCGAACGACACCCCGAACCCGATCTCGACTACCTCAAGCGCGTACTCCTGGAGATGCTCGCCATCCCCAGCCCCACGGGCTTTACCGACACAATCGTGCGCTACGTGGCCGAGCGCCTCGACGAGCTGGGCATCCCCTTCGAGCTGACCCGCCGTGGCACCATCCGCGCCACCCTCAAGGGCCGGCAAACATCGCCCGACCGCGCTGTATCCGCCCACCTGGACACCATTGGCGCCAGCGTGCGCCAGTTGCAGGACAACGGCCGCCTGGCCCTGGCACCGGTCGGCTGCTGGTCCAGCCGCTTCGCCGAGGGCAGCCGGGTCAGTGTATTCACCGACACCGGCGTATTCCGTGGCAGCGTGCTGCCGCTGATGGCCAGCGGGCATGCCTTCAACACCGCCATCGACCAGATGCCGATCAGCTGGGACCACGTCGAGGTACGCCTGGACGCCTATTGCGCCACCCGCGCCGACTGCGAGGCGCTGGGCGTGAGCATTGGTGACTTCGTCGCCTTCGACCCGCTGCCCGAGTTCACCGAAAGCGGCCATATCAGTGCCCGCCACCTGGACGACAAGGCTGGCGTGGCAGCGTTGCTGGCGGCATTGAAGGCGGTTGTGGAAAGCGGCCGCCAGCCGCTGATCGACTGCCACCCGCTGTTCACCATCACCGAGGAGACCGGCTCAGGTGCAGCCGGCGCCCTGCCCTGGGACGTCAGCGAGTTCGTCGGTATCGACATCGCCCCGGTGGCGCCCGGGCAGGCCTCCAGCGAGCATGCGGTGAGCGTGGCCATGCAGGACTCGTCGGGGCCTTACGACTACCACCTGTCCCGGCACCTGTTGAAACTGGCCGGCGATCACGACCTGCCGGTGCGGCGCGACCTGTTCCGCTATTACTTCAGCGATGCCCATTCGGCGGTGACCGCGGGGCATGATATTCGTACCGCCTTGGTGGCGTTCGGCTGCGATGCCACCCATGGCTATGAGCGCACACATATCGACAGCCTGGCGGCGCTTAGCCGGCTGCTGTCGGCGTACCTGCTGAGCCCGCCGGTGTTTGCCAGTGATTCACAGCCGGCCAACGCGTCGCTGGAGCGCTTCAGCCATCAGCTGGAGCATGATGCGCAGATGGAAAGCGATACGCGGGTGCCGGCGGTGGATAGCCTGGTAGGTAATAAAGGCTGATGGCCTAGGGGCTGCAATGCGGCCCCAAACCATCAGATGTTTCGCGTAGCATGCCTACACCACTTCCAGACAAGTCACACCATGCTGATCCCCTACGAACAACTGCAAGCCGAAACCCTTACCCGCCTGATCGAGGACTTCGTCACCCGCGACGGCACCGACAACGGCGACGACACCCCGCTGGAAACCCGCGTGCTGCGGGTTCGTCAGGCATTGGCCAAGGGCCAGGCGTTCATCCTGTTCGACCTGGAAAGCCAGCAGTGCCAGCTGCTTGCCAAGCATGATGTGCCGCGCGAGCTGCTCGACTGACAGCACGGGTGTCCAAGCGGGTGTCCAAGCGGGTACAGGCGACATCAGGCCCTTCGGGTCTTGCACTTTTCGCCTTCCTTGATGCGCTTGTACACCTCGGCCCGATGCACCTGCACCTCGCGCGGGGCATCGATCCCCAAGCGCACCACGCCATCCCGCGTCTCCACCACCATGATGCGGATGTCATCACCAATCACGATGATCTCGCCTACTTCACGCCCTATTACCAGCATGTTCCGATCCTCCTGCAAAGGGAAAACCGGAGCCTGCCTCGTAAGCATTTGGCTACTCAATAGCTCTACTGCGAATCAGAAGCGCCCTACATTTGCGGGTAAATTGCCCTACAGACAGGTCAGCGCGATTGGGCTTTCGAGCGCATTTTTACCGCCATTTCGGCCATCTCTTCGTACAGCCGCTCGGGGGCCTCGCGCTTCAACTGCCACGCCTGGCGCCCGGCCTCGTGCGGCAGTATGAGGAACTCGCCGGCGGCGACCTGTTGGTGGATATACTCGGCAATATCGGCAGCACTGATCGGCGAACCTTCCAGCAGCTTGCCCACCTGCGCCTTCATGGCTGGGTTCGGCCCGCGGAACGAGTCCAGCAGGTTGGTCTGGAAGAACGACGGGCACACCACATGCACGGCCACCTCCAGCTGCTGCAACTCGACCAGCAGGCTCTCCGACAGCGCCAGCACGCCCGCCTTGGCCACGTTGTAGTTGCTCATGCCGGGGCCCTGCATCAGCGCGGCCATCGAGGCGATGTTGATGATGCGCCCCTTGCTGCGCTCCAGCAGCGGCAGGAAGGCCTTGCAGCCTTTGACCACGCCCATCAGGTTGACCGCGATCTGCCAGTCCCAGTCTTCCAGCGACAGTTCGGCAAAGAACCCGCCCGAGGCGACCCCGGCGTTGTTGACGATCACATCGATGCCGCCGAACTTCTCGTCGCAGGCCTGGGCCAGGGCAGTCAGCTGGCTGTAGTCGCGCACGTCGCAGCGCTGCACAAAGCCTTCGCCACCGAGCGCGCGAACCTGTTCCAGGGTTTCGCCCAGGCCGGCGTCGTTGACATCGGCCAACGCCAGGCGCCAGCCCTCACGTGCCCAGCGCAGGGCGATCTCGCGACCGAGGCCGGACCCGGCGCCGGTGATCATGATGCGGTTTTGCATGGTGGCTAGCCTTGTTCTGATGAGCAATGGAGGCAGTCTAAACAAGGGCCGGGGGGTCAGCAGGGTTAATCAGGGTAGTGAATGGGGGAGCATGACTGTGCTGCTAAGAGGCCGGTGTCGGCGCACATCAATGGAATCTTTCACAAGCGGCAACAGTCCGAACTTACAAGAGGCCAGCAGTCCGAGGCCCTTGACCCTCAACCACGCAAGGACTCCGTCATGACCACGATTCTCATCATCATCCTGATCCTGCTGCTGATTGGTGGCTTACCAGTCTTCCCGCACTCGCGCAGCTGGGGCTATGGCCCGTCCGGCATCATTGGCGTAGTGCTGGTGGTCCTGCTGGTGTTGTTGTTATTAGGCATGATCTAGCCCTGAACCAATAAAAAAACCGCGCCTGAGCGCGGTTTTTTTATTGCCCGGCGAATCAGTGCGAAACAGCCCCCGAAGCGCCCAGGCCAGTCTGCGACCGCACGAATTGCGGGTAGAACAGAGCCCGTTCGTCATCAGCCGCCTTGGACTTGTCGGTGACCGAGAAGAACCAGATGCTGGCGAAGGCGATGGCCATCGAGAACAGCGCCGGGTACTCGTAAGGGTAGATCGGCTTTTCATGGCCGAGGATCTGTACCCAGATGGTAGGCCCGAGAATCATCAGGGTCACCGCGCTTACCAGGCCCAGCCAGCCGCCGATCATCGCGCCGCGGGTGGTCAGCTTCTTCCAGTACATCGAAAGCAGCAGCACCGGGAAGTTGCAGCTGGCAGCAATCGAGAATGCCAGGCCGACCATGAAGGCGATGTTCTGCTTCTCGAACAGGATACCCAGGCCGATCGCCAGCACGCCCAGGGCGATGGTGGTGATCTTCGAGACGCGGATCTCATCCTTGTCGTTGGCCTTGCCCTTGCGCCAGACGCTGGCATACAGGTCGTGGGACACCGCCGAGGCGCCTGCCAGGGTCAGGCCGGCAACCACCGCCAGGATGGTGGCGAAAGCCACGGCCGAGATGAAGCCGAGGAACACGCTGCCACCCACCGCGTTGGCCAGGTGCACCGCTGCCATGTTGTTGCCACCCAGCAGGGCGCCGGCGGCGTCCTTGAAGTCCGGGTTGGTGCTGACCAGCAGGATTGCGCCAAAGCCGATGATGAAGGTAAGGATGTAGAAGTAGCCGATGAAGCCGGTGGCATACAGCACGCTCTTGCGGGCTTCCTTGGCGTCACTGACGGTGAAGAAGCGCATCAGGATGTGTGGCAGGCCGGCGGTACCGAACATCAGCGCCAGGCCCAGCGAGAAGGCCGAGATCGGGTCCTTGACCAGGCCGCCTGGGCTCATGATCGCTTCACCCTTGGCATGCACCTTGATCGCTTCGGAGAACAGGGTGTTGAAGTCGAAGTTCACGTGTTTCATCACCATCAGCGCCATGAAGCTGGCACCGGACAGCAACAGCACGGCCTTGATGATCTGTACCCAGGTGGTGGCCAGCATGCCGCCAAACAGCACGTACAGGCACATCAGGATACCCACCAGGATCACCGCCACGTGGTAGTCCAGGCCGAACAGCAGCTCGATCAGCTTGCCGGCACCCACCATCTGCGCGATCAGGTAGAACGCCACCACCACCAGCGAACCGGAGGCCGACAGGGTACGGATCTCCTTTTGCCCGAGGCGGTAAGAGGCGACGTCGGCAAAGGTGTACTTGCCCAGGTTGCGCAGGCGTTCGGCGATCAGGAACAGGATGATCGGCCAGCCGACCAGGAAGCCGATGGAGTAGATCAGGCCGTCGTAGCCAGAGGTGAACACCAACGCGGAAATGCCCAGGAACGAGGCGGCCGACATGTAGTCGCCGGCAATCGCCAGGCCGTTCTGGAAACCGGTGATCTTGCCGCCGGCGGCATAGTAGTCAGCGGCAGACTTGTTGCGTTTGGAGGCCCAGTAGGTGATGCCAAGGGTGAAGGCGACAAAGGCCACGAACATGGCGATCGCCGAAACGTTCAGCGGTTGTTTCTGCACCTCGCCGGTCAGGGCATCGGCGGCCCACACGGCGGGTGCGAAGGCTCCGCAGGCCAGTACGGCCAAGGTTTTGGCATGGCGGATCATTGTTGCGCCTCCTTCAGGATGGCCTTGTTCAGCTCATCGAACTCGCCGTTGGCGCGGCGCACGTAGATGGCGGTCAGGACGAATGCCGAAATGATCAGGCCAACACCCAGGGGGATACCCCAGGTAATCGACGACTCAGGGCTGAGCTTGGCGCCCAGGATATGAGGACCGTAGGCAATCAGGAGGATGAAGGCGCAGTACAGGCCGAGCATGATCGCCGAGAGGATCCAGGCGAACCGTTCGCGTTTGGTGACCAGCTCCTTGAAGCGGGGGCTGTTTTGTATCGAGAGGTAAATGCTGTCGTTCATTGTTTTTGTCCTAGCAGCACAGATAGGGGATGGAACCCACACCCTTACTTTATGCGGCTGCTGGACGCCAACCAGACGACCTTAGTCTTAGATGCAACGGTGTTTTACCAATTGCGTAACAAACTGACGGCCCTTTCGCGGGCATGCCCGCTCCCACAGGGGTATCACGAGGCCTGAGGGCAGTGATATCCGTGTGGGAGCGGGCGAGCCCGCGAAGAAGCAAACTGGCCCTTGCAGTTAGTTACTTGCCGGTCCACTCCTTGACGCGATCAGGGTGCTTGGCCACCCAGTCCTTGGCCGCCGCTTCAGGCTTGGCGCCTTCCTGAATCGCCAGCATCACTTCGCCAATCTCGTCTTTCGACTGCCAGTTGAATTTCTTCAGGAACTCCGCCACTTCCGGCGCCTTGGTCGCCAGTTCCTTGCTGCCGATGCTGTTCACGGTTTCGGCCGCGCCATACACGCCTTTCGGGTCTTCGAGGAACTTCAGCTTCCACTTGGCAAACATCCAGTGCGGCACCCAACCGGTCACCGCGATCGACTGCTGCTTGGCATAGGCACGTCCCAGCTCTGCAGTCATCGCCGCGCCAGAGCTGGCCTGCAGCTTGTAACCGGTCAGGTCGTAGTCCTTGATGGCCTGGTCGGTCTTGAGCATGACCCCGGAGCCGGCGTCGATGCCGACGATCTTCTGCTTGAAGCTGTTGTCGGTCTTGAGGTCGGCGATGCTCACCGCCTTGACGTACTCGGGGACGATCAAGCCGATCTTGGCGTCCTTGAAGTTGGGGCCGTAGTCGACCACGTTGTCCTTGTTCTTGGTCCAGTACTCGCCGTGAGTCACCGGCAACCAGGCCGACAACATGGCATCGAGCTTGCCGGTCGCCACGCCCTGCCACATGATGCCCGTGGCCACGGCCTGCAGCTTCACGTCGTAGCCGAGCTTCTGCTTGATCACTTCGGCGGCCACGTTGGTGGTCGCCACGCTGTCGGCCCAACCATCCACGTAACCGATGCTTACTTCCTTGGCCATTGCCTGTGCACCGCTCATGGCCAATACCAGGGCGGTTCCCACGCCCAGGACACGTCGCATTCTTCTCAAAGCTGCCATCAAAGCATCCCCTCGTCAGGTCTTGGAGATTGCATCATCTGCCTGTCACACCAGTCGACCTGATCCGCCTGCGACCTGTACCCGCCTCATATGCGACAGCACTGTGCCATTAGCGTCATCTGCCTACACCGACCTGCGCGATCCTTGCATGCCAAAGTCTTGGCGCCGGGCTACTATCTACCCTTTTGTGCCTGACGATGGACCGCCCGATGCCCCGTTCTGCTCGCCTGCTGCTGCCGTTGTACCTGCTTGCCTGCCTGCTGGCCCTGCTTGGCCTCGCAGGCCTCTGGTACGGGCTTGGCAAGCCGGTGCACCTGGCCGATGCGGCCAGCCCCACGCACAAGTTGCAATGCGCTTCGTACACACCGTTCGACAAGGACCAGTCGCCCTACGACCAGCCGTTTCACCTGCGCCCGGAGCGGATGGATGCCGACCTGGCGTTGCTGGCTGAACGGTTCCAGTGCATCCGTACCTATTCGCAAACCGGCCTCGAAGCGCTCCCGGCGCTGGCGCGCAAGCATGGCCTGAAGGTGATGCTCGGGGCCTGGGTCAATGCCCACGCGGCGGACACGGCCAAGGAAATCGACCTGCTGATCGCCGCTGCCAACGCCAACCCCGACGTGGTCACTGCCGTGATCGTCGGCAACGAGACGCTGCTGCGCAAGGAAGTTACCGGCGCTCACCTGGCCAAGCTGATCGCCAAGGTGAAAAGCCAGGTGCAGGTACCGGTTACCTATGCCGATGTGTGGGAGTTCTGGCTGCAGCATCCGCAGGTGGCACCTGCGGTCGACTTCCTCACGATCCACCTGCTGCCTTACTGGGAAGACGACCCACGCGGCATCGACGATGCCCTGGCCCACGTGGCCGATGTGCGCCGGGTGTTCGGCACGCGCTTCGCGCCCAAGGATATCGTGATCGGCGAAACTGGCTGGCCCAGCGAAGGCCGGCAGCGCGAAACCGCAGTGCCCAGCCGGGTCAACGAAGCGCGCTTCATTCGCGGCTTCGTTGCGATGGCGGAAAGCAACGGCTGGCATTACAACCTGATCGAGGCCTTCGACCAGCCCTGGAAGCGTGCCAACGAGGGCGCGGTGGGCGGTTATTGGGGGCTGTACGATGCCAACCGGCAGGACAAGGGCGTGCTCGAAGGGCCGGTCAGCAACCTGCCCTACTGGCCGCAATGGTTGCTGGCCAGTGCGCTGCTGATGGCGGCCATGCTGCTACTCGCCGGGCGCCCCGCCACAGTGCAGGCTGCCGTGCTGCTGCCGCTGCTGGCCGCGTTTGGTGCGGGCTGCCTGGGATTATGGGGCGAGCTGATGCGCACCCATGCGCGGTTTGCCGGGGAATGGCTGTGGGCGGTAGTGCTGGCGGGGCTGAACCTGCTGGTGCTGGCCCATGGGGTGCTTGCCTTGGCACAGCGGACGGGCTGGCGCGAGCGTCTGTACGCCTGGCTGCAGGCGCAGGCCGGCTGGTTGCTGCTGGCGGCGGGTTTTGCGGCGGCAGTGAGCATGCTGGCGATGGTGTTCGACCCGCGCTACCGCAGCTTCCCCAGCGCGGCGCTGGCGTTGCCGGCAGTGGTCTACGTGCTGCGGCCGGTGCGCGCGCGACGGGCGGAGGTGGCGTTGCTGGCGTTCATCATCGGTGCTGGGGTGGCGCCGCAGTTGTTCGTTGAAGGGCTGGAGAACCAGCAGGCCTGGGCCTGGGCACTGGTGAGTGTGCTGATGACGGCAGCCTTGTGGCGCAGCCTGCGGTTGCGCCACGCCTGATTACCAGGCTGGGTTCTGGGCAAACACGGCGCCTGGTGGGAGCGGGTTCACCCGCGAATGCGGTGGCGGAGACAACGGTGAATGCCCAAGGATAGTGGCCGGCAGGTCCGGCCTCTTCGCGGGTAAATCGGATCGCCGCACCGCCGCTCCCACAGGGATCACGCACGCTTTTTAAATCTTGCGCAAGACAGTTGCGCCCACAGTCGTAGTTGCAGCAGCTTAGCGAGAGGGCTGCCTGACCAACCGCAACCCCGCCAGTACCAGCGCAAACACGGCAATGCTGGCGGTATACAGCACCAGCGCCGGCACCGCGAACACCAGGGCCAGCACCGCCAACCACCAACCGGCGCGGCCGGCGACCACCTGCGCCAGCAGCGCCAGCCCCAGCCCGCCCCAGGCCATCACCTGGTGATGGATGCCCAACCCCAGCAACGAACGCACCTCGCACTGCCAGTACATCGCTGGCGCGGTGCACAGCCCCACCCACTGGCCGTCCTCCATCAGCCCGTAGCGCACGCCATAACTGGCCGCGAGCCACAGCCCCAGAAACAGCACGAGCAATGCAGCGGGCAGCGAACGAGACATCCTGTTTTTTCCCATAGCGGTAATCGAAAGTATCCATGATCACTCAAGCCCGGTTCTAAGGCAAAATCATGGCTCTGCAGCTATGTTGCAGATAACAAGCACACCAAAGGCAGGCGCACCTGGCAACTTTGCCCGGTAGGATGTGGTCCTAGCCTGCACACTGCTCGACCTTGCGTTCTTTTGGGGGAATACATGCATCTATCTTTGCGCCTCGCTGCCCTGCTCGGCGGCCTGCTCATGGCTGTGGCCGCTTCAGCGCGAGATATCGACGCCGCAAGCTATGGCTACCCCTTGACCAACCCGTTCGAGGCGACCATCGCCACCACCCCGCCGGACCAGCGCCCCACCCTGCCCAGCGACGACGAAATCAACCAGTCCGACTACAGCCTCACCTTGCGCCCCGAGCGTGAGTTCACCCTGCCCGACAACTTCTGGGCGGTGAAAAAGCTCAAGTATCGCCTGGCCCGCCAGGACCACGAGGCGCCCCTGATCTTCATCATCGCCGGTACCGGCGCCCCGTACAGCAGCAGCATCAACGAATACCTGAAAAAGCTGTTCTACCAGGGCGGCTTCCATGTGGTGCAACTGTCGTCGCCCACCAGCTACGACTTCATGAGCGCCGCCTCACGCTTCGCCACCCCCGGTATCAGCAAGGAAGACGCCGAAGACATGTACCGGGTGATGCAGGCCGTACGCGCCCAGCACCCGCGCCTGCCCGTCAAAGATTTCTATCTCACCGGCTACAGCCTGGGGGCACTCGATGCCGCCTTTGTCAGCCACCTGGACGAAACCCGCCGCAGCTTCAACTTCAAGCGCGTGCTGCTGCTGAACCCGCCGGTGAACCTTTACACCTCCATCAACAACCTCGACAAACTGGTGCAAACCCAGGTCAAGGGCATCGACCGCAGCACCACGTTCTACGAACTGATGCTGACCAAGTTGACGCGCTACTTCCAGGACAAGGGTTATATCGATCTGAATGAAGCGCTGCTGTACGACTTCCAGCAGTCGAAACAGCACCTGTCCAACGAGCAGATGGCGATGCTGATTGGCACCTCGTTCCGCTTCTCGGCGGCCGACATTGCCTTCACCTCCGACTTGATCAACCGCCGCGGCCTGATCATTCCGCCGAAGTTCCCGATCACCGAGGGCAGCAGCCTCACGCCGTTCTTCAAGCGCGCCCTGCAGTGCGACTTCGACTGCTACATGACCGAGCAGGTCATCCCCATGTGGCGCGCCCGCACCGACGGCAACAGCATCCTGCAGTTGGTCAACCAGGTCAGCCTGTATGCCCTGGAAGACTACCTGCGCAGCAGCGACAAGATCGCCGTGATGCACAACGCCGACGATGTCATCCTCGGCCCGGGCGACATAGGCTTCCTGCGCAAGGTGTTCGGTGACCGGCTGACCCTTTACCCCCATGGCGGCCATTGCGGCAACCTCAACTACCGCGTCAACAGTGACGCCATGCTGGAGTTCTTCCGTGGTTAACAAACTCCTCTTCGCCACTGCCCTGCTCGTCGCCGGCCACGCGCTGGCGGCCGAAACCGCGCCCCGCGCCAGCGTGGTCGAGGGCGACCCGCAGGTGATGGGTACAGCGCCTCTGGTGCCGGAAGCCGACGGCTTCATCGACCCGCTGCGTGAGCTGAAATTCAACCCGGGGCTGGACCAGCGCGAGTTCGAGCGCTCCACCCTGGAGGCGCTGAACGTGTACGACCCGCTGGAGTCGATCAACCGTCGCGTCTACCACTTCAACTACCGTCTGGACCAATGGGTGCTGCTGCCGCTGGTGAGCGGTTACCAGTACGTCACCCCGCGCTTCGTGCGCACCGGGGTGAGCAACTTCTTCAACAACCTGGGCGATGTGCCGAACCTGTTCAACAGCGTGTTGCAACTCAAGGCCAAGCGTTCGGCAGAGATCACCGCACGGCTGATGTTCAACACCATCATCGGCGTGGGTGGGTTGTGGGACCCGGCGACCAGCATGGGGCTGCCACGCCAGAGCGAAGATTTCGGCCAGACCCTGGGCTTCTACGGCGTACCAGACGGGCCGTACCTGATGCTGCCGGTGCTGGGCCCATCGAACCTGCGCGATACCACCGGCCTGGTGGTGGACTATGCGGGTGAGCAGGCGATCAACTACCTGAACGTGCCCGAGGCCAGCACTGACCACCCGGAGATCTTCGCGCTGCAGGTGGTGGACAAGCGCTATACCACCAAATTCCGCTATGGCCAGCTGAACTCGCCGTTCGAGTACGAGAAGGTGCGTTATGTGTATACCCAGTCGAGGAAGTTGCAGATAGCTGAGTAGGACTGATCTGGGCACAGGGACCGCATCAGGGCTGACATCTGTAAGCCCTGACGCGATCCCCTTGAGAACCACCCGAACAAGCAACCTCAAATTCCCAGGAACAGACACAACTCCCGCTTCTTGGCCAGGGCGTCGCGCCGCCCCAGCTCGATCAGCTCGCTGCAGTAGCTGGCCTCGAACAGCAAATAGCTCAACACCCCTGCCCCGCTGGTGCGCGTGGCCCCCGGCCCGCGCAAGAACAGCCGCAGTGCCGCCGGCAACTCGCGCCGGTGCCGTGCGGCGATCTCATCGAGCGGCTGGCTGGGCGCCACCACCAGCACCTCGATCGGCGCCAGCCCCAGGTGTCGCGCATCCAGGTGTGCGGGCAACAGCCGGCTGAGGTGATTCAGGCGCTGTAGCAGTTCGATGTCGTCTTCCAGGCTGTCGATGAAGGTGCTGTTGAGCATGTGCCCGCCGATCTGTGCCAGGCTCGGCTGCTGCCCACTGAACACCCGCTGGGTCGGCAAGGGTGGCGCCAGCCGCTGGGGGTTGCCACTCACCCCCACCACCAGCACCCGGCTGGCGCCCAGGTGCAAGGCCGGGCTGATCGGCGCCGACTGGCGCACAGCACCGTCACCGTAATACTCGTCGCCCAGCTGCACCGGGGCGAACAGCAGCGGGATCGCCGCGCTGGCCAGCAGGTGGTCGATGGTCAGCGCCGTGGGCACGCCGATGCGGCGGTGGCGCAACCAGCCTTCGATGGTGCCGCGGCCCTGGTAGAAGGTCACCGCCTGGCCAGACTCGTAGCCGAAAGCGGTCACTGCAACGGCGCTCAGCTGCTCGGCCGCCAGGGCGTGGCTGATACCGTCCAGGTTCAGGTGCGCTTGCAGCAGGCTGCGCAAGGGGCTGCTGTCGAGCAGCGCCACCGGGGCCTGGGCGCCCAGCCCGAGCAGGCTGTGGCCAACGAAGCGGCTGGCCTGGCGGACTACACCCGGCCAGTCGCTGCGGATGACCAGGTGGCTGCGAAAGTTCTGCCAGAAAGCGGTCAGCCGTTGCACGGCGTCATGGAACTGGGTGGCGCCACTGGCCAGGGTGACGGCGTTGATGGCACCGGCAGAGGTGCCGACAATGACCGGGAACGGGTTGTGCGCGCCGGCGGGCAGCAGTTCGGCGATGCCGGCCAGCACGCCAACCTGATAGGCGGCCCGGGCGCCGCCCCCTGAAAGGATAAGACCGGTTACCGCGGGTGGGGCCATGGAATCCTTCCTGGGGTTGATCTGTTTTCAGGCCAGACCTGGCTACACAAGGCTCAACGCTTTTTCTTGTCGTACAGCCGCGGTGCGCCCTCGGGCCGCGACTTGAACCGGCGGTGCGCCCACAGGTATTGCTCGGGGCATTCGCGCAACACACCCTCGACCCACTGGTTGATGCGCAGGCAGTCAGCCTCTTCGCTTTCGCCGGGGAAGTCTGCCAGCGGCGGGTGGATCACCAGACGATAGCCGCTGCCGTCCTCCAGGCGCCTTTGAGTGAACGGAATCACCTGCGCCTTGCCCAGCCGGGCGAACTTGGTGGTGGCGGTAACCGTTGCCGCAGGGATGCCGAACAACGGTACGAACAGGCTCTGCTTGGCGCCGTAGTCCTGGTCGGGTGCGTACCAGATGGCCCGGCCCGAACGCAGCAGCTTGAGCATGCCACGCACGTCCTCGCGTTCCACCGCCAGCGAGTCAAGGTTATGTCGCTCGCGGCCGCTGCGCTGGATAAAGTCGAACAGCGCGTTACCGTGCTCGCGGTACATGCCGTCAATGGTGTGCCGCTGGCCCAGCAGCGCCGCGCCGATTTCCAGGGTAGTGAAGTGCACCGCCATCAGGATCGCGCCTTGCCCCGCCTGCTGGGCCGCCTGCAGATGCTCCAACCCCTCGATATGGGCCAGGCGCGCCAGCCTGGCCTTGGGCCACCACCAACTCATGGCCATTTCGAAGAAGGCGATGCCGGTGGAGGCGAAATTGGCCTTGAGCAAACGCTGCCGTTCGTCGACCGACAGCTCCGGGAAGCACAGCTCCAGGTTGCGCGCGGCAATGTGCCGGCGCTCACCGGCAAAGCGGTACATGACCGCGCCCAGCGCGGCACCGATTTTCAACAGGGCCCGGTACGGCAGCTGGACCACCAGCCACAGCACGCCCAGGCCCAGCCACAGGCCCCAGAACTTGGGGTGAAGGAAATAGGGACGAAAACGCGGGCGTTCCATTGAAGCATCCGGAAAGACAAAGGCCGCGCATTCTACAACGGATCAGCGCATGTTGCGGGCAACCGGTGTTCTCGTTATAAGTCAGGGCACTTTTTTCGCAACAAGCCGTCTATGCAGACCATGAGCCCAAACCACACACCCGACACCGCCTCCGTGTTCCAGCTCAAGGGCAGCATGCTCGCCATTACTGTGCTGGAACTGGCGCGCAATGACCTTGAAGCCCTCGACCGCCAATTGGCGGCCAAGGTCGCCCAGGCACCGAACTTCTTCAGCAACACGCCGCTGGTATTGGCGCTGGACAAGCTGCCGGCAGGCGAAGGGGCAGTCGACCTGCCCGGCTTGATGCGGATCTGCCGCCACCATGGCCTGCGCACCCTGGCCATCCGCGCCAACCGCATCGAGGACATCGCCGCCGCCATCGCCATCGACCTGCCGGTGCTGCCACCGTCCGGTGCCCGCGAGCGGCCGCTGGATCCCGAGCCCGAGGTGGTGAAGCAGCCCGAGCCGGCCCCGGCACCACCACCACCACCACCACCCGTCGCCGAACCCGAAGTGCGCCCGACCCGGATCATCACCTCGCCGGTGCGCGGCGGCCAGCAGATCTACGCCCAAGGTGGCGATCTGATCGTGACCGCATCGGTCAGCCCGGGTGCGGAACTTCTGGCCGATGGCAACATCCATGTGTACGGCGCCATGCGCGGCCGGGCCCTGGCCGGCATCAAAGGCAATACCAAGGCACGGATCTTCTGCCAGCAGATGACCGCCGAAATGGTCTCCATCGCCGGCCAGTACAAGGTCTGCGAAGACTTGCGGCGCGACCCGCTGTGGGGAACTGGCGTGCAAGTCAGCCTGTCTGGCGACGTGTTGAACATCACCCGTCTTTAACGGATACTTGCCTGCATTTTTAGAGCAACTTTTTTACCGTTGCCGTTATTTCAAGCTATTCAAGATATTTCAGTTTTTTGCAGGGACGACTGTCCCGACTATTTTAGGGGTGAAACACCTTGGCCAAGATTCTCGTGGTTACTTCCGGCAAAGGGGGTGTGGGCAAGACCACCACCAGCGCCGCCATTGGTACCGGCCTCGCACTGCGCGGCCACAAGACCGTCATCGTCGACTTCGACGTGGGCCTGCGTAACCTCGACCTGATCATGGGCTGCGAACGCCGCGTTGTGTACGACTTCGTCAACGTGGTCAACGGCGAAGCCAACCTGCAGCAGGCCCTGATCAAGGACAAACGCCTGGAAAACCTGTTCGTGCTGGCCGCCAGCCAGACGCGTGACAAGGACGCACTCACCCAGGAAGGCGTCGAAAAAGTGCTGATGGAGCTGAAGGAAACCTTCGACTACGTCATCTGCGACTCGCCAGCCGGTATCGAGAAAGGCGCGCACCTGGCGATGTACTTCGCCGACGAAGCCATTGTCGTGACCAACCCCGAAGTGTCTTCGGTACGTGACTCCGATCGCATGCTGGGTATCCTGTCGAGCAAGTCGCGCCGCTCCGAAAAAGGCGAAGAGCCGATCAAGGAGCACCTGCTGATCACCCGCTACCACCCCGAGCGCGTGGAAAAGGGCGAAATGCTGAGCATCGCCGACGTCGAAGAGATCCTGGCGATCAAGCTCAAGGGTGTGATCCCTGAGTCCCAGGCTGTGCTCAAGGCTTCCAACCAGGGCATCCCGGTCATCCTCGACGACCAGAGCGATGCCGGCCAGGCCTATAGCGATACCGTCGACCGTCTGCTGGGCAAAGAAAAGCCCCTGCGGTTCATCGAAGTGCCGAAGCAAGGATTCTTCGCGCGCCTGTTTGGAGGCAAGTAAACCATGAACCTTTTTGACTTCTTTCGTGGCAGACAAAAACAGACCAGCGCGTCGGTGGCGAAAGAGCGTCTACAGATCATCGTGGCGCACGAGCGCGGCCAACGCAGCGAGCCGGACTACCTGCCTGCGCTGCAGAAAGAACTGCTGGAAGTGATCCGCAAGTATGTGAACATCGGCAACGATGACGTGCATATCGAGCTGGAAAACCAGGGCAGCTGCTCGATCCTTGAGCTGAACATCACGCTGCCGGATCGCTGATTCAGCGACCTGCCTGGTTCATTGGGGCTGCGTTGCAGCCCATCGCCGGCAAGCCAGCTCCCACAGGGTCCGCACTGTACCTGTGGGAGCTGGCTTGCCGGCGATGGGCCGCAACGCGGCCCCAATGGTTTTCCCCGCTATCACAGAGATGCCGCAATGCCGCTGTCCAACATCCAGATCCTGCACGAAGACGCCGCCATCCTGGTGATCAACAAACCGACCCTGCTGCTGTCGGTGCCCGGCCGTGCCGACGACAACAAGGACTGCCTGATCACCCGCCTGCAGGAAAACGGCTACCCCGACGCGCTGATCGTGCACCGCCTGGACTGGGAGACTTCCGGCATCATCCTGCTGGCCCGCGATGCCGACAGCCACCGCGAGCTGTCGCGCCAGTTCCATGACCGAGAAACCGAAAAGGCCTACACCGCGCTGTGCTGGGGCCAGCCGGCGCTGGAGAGCGGCAGCATCGACCTGCCGCTGCGTTACGACCCGCCCACCAAGCCACGGCATGTGGTGGACCACGAGCAGGGCAAGCATGCGCTGACCTTCTGGCGCATCGTCGAGCGTTGCGCTGACCACTGCCGGGTCGAGCTGACGCCAATCACCGGGCGTTCGCACCAGTTGCGCGTGCACATGCTGTCGATCGGGCACCCGCTGCTCGGCGACCGCTTGTACGCCAACCCCGAGGCACTGGCAGCACATGAGCGGCTGTGCCTGCATGCGTCGATGCTCAGCTTCACCCATCCGGTTTCCGGGCAGCGGTTGAAGTTCGAGTGCCCGGCGCCGTTCTAACCACAAACCCTACTCGGTAGGAGCAGCCTCTTCGCAGGACAAGGCTGCTCCTGCAGGGTGCAATGCAGACACAAATTGTCGACATTCTGCGTTAAACTCGCGCCACTGCTGTCTGGAGTGAGCTATGCGCGAAGTACTGAATTCTGGCCTTATCGATTTCCTCAAGGCCTCCCCTACGCCCTTCCACGCCACCGCCAGCCTGGCCCAGCGCCTGGAAGCTGCCGGCTACCAGCGCCTGGACGAGCGCGACAGTTGGGCCACGGTGCCTGGCGGTCGCTATTACGTCACCCGCAACGACTCTTCGATCATCGCCATCAAGCTGGGCAGACAGGCCCCGCTGCTGAACGGCATCCGCATGGTCGGCGCCCACACCGACAGCCCGTGCCTGCGGGTCAAGCCACAGCCTGAACTGCAGCGCCAGGGCTTCCTGCAACTGGGCGTGGAAGTGTATGGCGGCGCGCTGCTGGCCCCCTGGTTCGACCGCGACCTGTCGCTGGCGGGCCGCGTCACCTACCGCCGTGACGGCAAGGTCGAAAGCCAGCTGATCGACTTCAAGCTGCCGATTGCAACCATCCCCAACCTGGCCATCCACCTGAACCGCACCGCCAACGAAGGCTGGATGATCAACCCGCAGAACGAGTTGCCGCCGATCCTGGCCCAAGTGGCAGGTGACGAGCGTATCGACTTCCGCGCCCTGCTCACCGAACAACTGGCCCGCGAGCACGAACTGATCGCCGACGTGGTGCTGGACTACGAACTGAGCTTCTACGATACCCAGGACGCTGCACTGATCGGCCTGAACGGCGACTTCATCGCCGGCGCGCGGCTGGACAACCTGCTGTCGTGCTACGCCGGCCTGCAGGCCCTGCTCGCCGCCGACAGTGACGAGACCTGCGTGCTGGTGTGCAACGACCACGAAGAAGTCGGCAGCTGCTCGGCCTGCGGCGCCGACGGGCCGATGCTGGAGCAGACCCTGCAGCGCCTTTTGCCCGAGGGCGATACTTACGTGCGCACCATCCAGCGCTCGCTGATGGTGTCGGCCGACAACGCCCATGGCGTACACCCCAACTACGCCGACAAGCACGACAGCAACCACGGGCCCAAGCTCAACGCCGGGCCGGTGATCAAGGTCAACAACAACCAGCGCTACGCCACCAACAGCGAAACGGCCGGGTTCTTCCGCCACCTGTGCATGGCCGAGGAAGTACCGGTGCAGAGCTTTGTAGTGCGCAGCGACATGGGTTGTGGCTCTACCATCGGGCCGATCACTGCCAGCCACCTGGGTGTGCGCACGGTGGATATCGGTTTGCCGACCTTTGCCATGCATTCGATTCGTGAATTGTGCGGCAGCCATGACCTGGCGCACCTGGTGAAAGTACTTACAGCCTTCTACCGTAGCCGCGAACTGCCCTGAGATTTATTTGGGCAGGCCCGGCCCTATCGCCGGCAAGCCAGCTCCCACAGGATAACCCCAGGCCCAGGCATCATGGGGAACCTGTGGGAGCTGGCTTGCCGGCGATAGGGCCGGGCCTGTTCAAGGTCAATGCCGCTTCGCTTGCCAGCCGCTATGCTTGTTACATGGCCCCACTGCAAAAGGATTGCTTTCCATGTCCCCGTTTCTGTCGCTGTTCGTGCCGGTGTTCCTGTTCCTGATGCTGCTCACCATCGGCTTCAGCCTGCGCGAACGCAACATCGGCGTGCTGATGATGTGGATCGGCACCTTGGGCATCTTCGGCCTTACTTGCTGGAAGATCCTCGAGAAACTACCGACATAAACCTCTACACTCGGTCAATCGTTTGACCTGAGGTAGTTTTGCCCGTGCCTGCCCTCCTGCGTTACCTGTTCCTGCTGCTGTTTCTATTCATCACTCCGGTACAGGCAGCGGGCCTGCCCGGCCTGCTGGGCGGCAGCGCGCCCGCCCAGCCCGAAGCCAGCGAGCCACTGGGCAAGTCGCTGGACGAGGTGATCAAGAACCTGGAAAACGACCAGCAACGGGCCAAGCTGCTAGCCGACCTGAAAAAGCTGCGCGACGCCACCAAGCAATCGCAACCGAATGTCGAACAGGGCGTGCTCGGCCTGATCGGTGGCGCCCTGCATGATTTCGAAAAGCAGTTCAGCGGTGATGCCAGCCCGTTCCACCGCTGGTCCGCAGAAATAGAACAGGCCCAGGCCGAATTGACCGAACTGATAGTACCGGTGCACCAGTGGCCGGCCATCCTGTTCGGTTTTGCCGCGGTCATTGCCGTGTGGAGCGTGCTGGCCTATGCCTTCAACTGGGTTGGCCACCGGGTGCGCCTGCGCTTCGGCCTGAGTGAAGAACTGCCGCAGCACCCGCGCACCTGGGACCTGGTGCGCTTTGCCCTGCGCAAGCTCGGGCCGTGGCTGGTGGCGCTGGTGTTCACCGTGTACCTGAGCTTCGTGCTGCCGCCGTCGCTGGGCAAATCGCTGGCCATGGTGCTGGCCTACGCGCTGGTGGTGGGTACCTGCTTCTCGGCCATCTGCGTGATCGCCTTCTCGCTGCTCGACGGCCCGCACCGCCATCGCGCCCTGCACATCCTGCGCCACCAGGCGTTCCGCCCGCTGTGGCTGATCGGCAGCTTTGCCGCCTTTGGCGAGGCGATGAGCGACCCCCGCATGCTGGTCGCGTTGGGCACGCACCTGGCGCACGCCCTGGCGACCCTGGCCAACGTGATCGCGGCGCTGTGCACCGGGCTGTTCATCCTGCGTTTCCGCCGCCCGATCGCCCACCTGATCCGCAACCAGCCGCTGTCGCGACGCCTGACCCGGCGTACCCTCAGCGATACCATCGAGATCCTCGGCAGCTTCTGGTTCATCCCGGCGCTGATCCTGGTGGCCATCTCGCTGTTCGCCACCTTCGTATCCGCCGGCGATACCAGCACCGCCCTGCGCCAATCGCTGATGTGCACGGTGCTGGTAGTGGTGTGCATGGTGCTCAACGGCCTGGTGCGCCGGCATGCGGCCAACCCCAAGCGGGCCAGCAAGCGCCAGGCGGTGTACGCCGAGCGCCTGCGCAACTTCGGCTACCTGCTGGTGCACCTGTTCATCTGGCTGGTGTTCATCGAGCTTGGCCTGCGTGTATGGGGCCTGTCGATGATCAGCTTTGCCGAGGGCGATGGCCATGACATCAGCCTGCGCCTGCTGGGTCTGGCCGGCACGTTGATCGTCGCCTGGCTGGTGTGGATCCTCGCCGATACCGCCGTGCACCATGCCCTGGTGCGCTCGCGCCGGGGCCTGGCCAACGCCCGTGCGCAAACCATGATGCCGTTGATCCGCAACGTGATGTTCGTGGTCATTTTCATCATCGCGGTGATCGTGGCCCTGGCCAACATGGGCATGAACGTCACCCCGCTGCTGGCTGGTGCCGGTGTGATCGGCCTGGCCATCGGCTTTGGCGCGCAGTCGCTGGTGGCCGACCTGATCACCGGGCTGTTCATCATCATCGAAGACTCGCTGGCCATCGACGACTACGTGGACGTTGGCGGGCACCTGGGCACGGTGGAGGGGCTGACCATTCGTACCGTGCGCCTGCGTGACATCGATGGCATCGTGCACACCATCCCGTTCAGCGAGATCAAGAGCATCAAGAACTACTCGCGGGAGTTCGGCTACGCGATCTTCCGGGTCGCGATCCCGCACAACATGAACATCGACCAGGCGATCACGCTGGTGCGCGAGGTCGGCCAGAAGCTGCGCAATGACCCGCTGATGCGCCGCAATATCTGGTCGCCGCTGGAGCTGCAGGGGGTCGAAAGCTTCGAGTCGGGGTCGGCGATCTTGCGGGCGCGGTTCAAGACGGCACCAATCAAGCAGTGGGAGGTGTCACGGGCGTTCAACCTGGCGCTGAAGCGGCAGCTCGATGAGGCCGGGCTGGATCTGGCGACGCCGCGGTTGTCGGTGCAGGTGGTGACAGCGGGTGGTGGGGGGATGGCGGAAACCGGTTCTTCCAGCTAGGCCCTATCGCCGGCAAGCCAGCTCCCACAGGTACTGCGCAAGGCTGGAAGCCAATGCGGTCGAGGTGGGAGCTGGCTTGCCGGCGATGGGCTGCAAAGCAGCCCCGGAATCTACTATCAACCCGCCTGGGCGCGGATGCGGATGGCATCATGCCGCCAATACTCCAGGTCGCAGTCGATCAGGTGCCCATGCTGGTCACTGTTGACCCGGGTAATGTGCAGCCCGGGGCTGCCCACCGACACCTTCAATGCGGCCGCTGCCTCCACCGGCAGCGCCGTCGGCAGGATTTCGAAGCACACCTGCCCATAGCGGATGCCATACACCCGCCCATAAATCTCGGTCAGCGACTGCGCCAGGTCGTACTGCAGAATCTCGGGAAAATACCGCGGGTTGAGGTAATGCTCGGCGTACAGCACCGCGCGGCCGTCAATCCGCCGTAGCCGGCAAATCCGCACCACGCTGGACAACGCGGGCAGCTGCAAGCGCGCACAGATGGCCGCCGATGCCGGCTGCAGCCGCGCCGACAGCAGCTCGGTACTGGCCAGCCGGCCCTGGTCGCGCACCATGGCATGGAAATGACTACGCTCGATCAGGTCGTAGGTCAGCCGCTCCGGCGCAACGAACCAGCCACGGCGTTCTTCGCGGTAGATCAACCCCTGGGCTTCCAGCTGCGCCAACGCCTCGCGCAGGGTAATGCGCGTGGTATCGAACACCTCGCTCAGCCGGCGCTCGGCCGGAAGCTTGCCGCCCGGCGCCAGCAAGCCGTGCTCGATCTGCTCCTGTAGGGCATGGCAGATAGCTGTTACCGCACGCGGGGGCGTCGACTGCATCGAAAGGTTACCTATCTGGACTAGTCCAGCCCCAGCACAGGGCATGTGGAGAATAGTGCAGCCTAGGCAGGGCTGATGAACATCCTGTGACAAAGGCTTTGGCCAGTCACTGCCAGAAACGCGCCAAGCCAGCAGGGCCGGGGTGATTAGGTGGTCTACGCTGTAGCTGCAGGGCGCTTGCCGGCCCTTCCCTACATCAAATTGTCACGCAAGCGGCCTACCTTGGCTCAAGGTTTGCTGACCTAGACCAATGGTCGCGGGCAACGGCTTTACCCATAACAACGATCGCAAAAGGCACCCACCCAAGGAGCTACGGATGAAAAAGTTCTTCATGGCGTCACTGCTCGGTTCGGCCATCGCCCTGTGTACCACGGCCATGGCCGCCGGCACCGACCTCAAGGCACTGGAAGACGCCGCCCGCAAGGAAGGCAACATCAACAGCGTGGGCATGCCCGATGCCTGGGCCAACTGGAAAGGCACCTGGGAAGACCTGGCCAGCAAGTACGGCCTCAAGCACAGCGACACCGACATGACCTCGGCCCAGGAAATCGCCAAGTTCGATGCCGAGAAGGACAACGCCAGCGCCGACATCGGCGACGTGGGTGCCGCCTTCGGCCCCATCGCCGTGACCAAGGGCGTCAGCCAGCCGTACAAGCCAAGCACCTGGGACCAGGTGCCTGAATGGGCCAAGGACAAGGATGGCCACTGGGCACTGGCCTATACCGGCACCATCGCGTTCATCATCAACAAGGACCTGGTCAAGGAAGACGAACGCCCGAAAACCTGGCATGACCTTGAAAAAGGCAAGTACAAGGTCGCCATCGGTGACGTCGGCACCGCCGCCCAGGCCGCCAACGGTGTGCTGGCTGCGGCCATCGCCTACAAGGGTGACGAGAACACCATAGAACCGGGCCTGCAGCTGTTCACCAAGCTGGCGCAGCAGAAACGCCTGTCGCTGGCCAACCCGACCATCCAGACCCTGGAAAAGGGCGAGGTGGAAGTTGGCGTGGTGTGGGACTTCAACGGCCTGAGCTACCGTGACCAGATCGATCCCAACCGCTTTGAGGTGTTGATCCCCTCGGATGGCTCGGTCACTTCGGGTTACACCACCATCATCAACAAGTACGCCAAGCACCCGAATGCGGCCAAGCTGACCCGCGAATACATCTTCAGTGATGCAGGGCAGATCAACCTGGCCAAGGGTCACGCGCGGCCGATCCGGGCGGAGCACCTGAAGCTGCCCGCAGACGTGCAGGCCAAGTTGCTGCCCAACGAGCAGTACGGTGCGGCGCAGCCGATCAAGAACGCCGACGCTTGGGAAAAGACCTCCAAGGCGCTGCCGCAGAAGTGGCAGGAGCAGGTGATCATCGAAATGGAGTAAGGCGCCAGCATCCCTGGCACCTGTACGGGCCTCATCGCCGGCAAGCCAGCTCCCACAAGATAGCCACAACACTCGCCATGTGGGATCCCTGGGAGAGCTGGCTTGCCGGCGATGAATCCAACGCGGTTCATGACTGGAGCAAACATGCAACACAACGTCATTCTGGTCCTGCTAGACGGCCTCAACTACCAGGTCGCCCACCACGCCATGGGCCACCTGCACGCCTATGTCGAGGCCGACCGCGCCGCGCTGTACCGTGTGGAATGCGAGCTGCCGTCGCTGTCGCGACCGCTGTACGAATGCATCCTCACCGGCGTGCCGCCCATCGACAGCGGCATCGTGCACAACAACGTCAACCGCCTGTCCAACCAGCGCAGCGTGTTTCACTACGCCCGCGAGGCCAACCTGGGCACCGCTGCAGCGGCCTATCACTGGATGAGCGAGCTGTACAACCGCTCGCCCTTCGACCCGCAGCGCGACCGCCATACCCACGCTCCGAAGCTGCCGATCCAGCACGGGTTGTTCTACTGGGACGACCGCTACCCCGACTCGCACCTGCTGGCCGACGGCGAATACCTGCGTCGCCGCCACGCACCCAACTTCCTGCTGGTACACCCGATGAGCGTCGACGACATCGGCCACCGCCACGGGCTGGACAGCAGCCAGTACCGCAACGCCGCGCGCAGCGTCGACATCCTGCTGGCCGACTACCTGCCACGCTGGCTTGAAGAGGGTTACCAGGTCCTGGTCACCGCCGACCACGGCATGAACAACGACCGCTCGCACAACGGCCTGCTGGCCGAGGAGCGCGAAGTGCCGCTGTTCGTGTTCGGCGATGCCTTCAGCCTCGACCCTGCGGCAAAACCGCTGCAGACCGAGCTGTGCGGGACCATCTGCGAAGTGCTGGGTGCGGCACACGACAAAACGGTCTGCCGGGAGTTGCTCAAGTGAATACCCCCAACCGCAGCAGCCGTGGCCGTTACCTGGCCCTGCTGTGCCTGCTGCCGTTCGCCGTGTTCTTCGTCATTTTCCAGATCGCCCCGCTGGCCTGGGTGGCGATCAACAGCGTGCAGTCCGAGGCGGGCTGGGGCGTGGAAAACTTCAGCAAGGTGTTTGCCTCGAAGTTCTACCTGCAGGCCTTGCAACGCAGCCTGGAGATCAGCTTCTGGTCGAGCCTGTTCGGCATCATCATCGCCACCCTTGGCGCCTACTCGCTGCGCCAGGTCGATTCGAAGCTGCGCGACTTCGTCAGCGCCTTCGCCAACATGACCAGCAACTTCGCCGGGGTGCCGCTGGCGTTCGCCTTCATCATCCTGCTCGGGTTCAATGGCGCGCTGACGCTGCTGCTGAAGCAGGTCGGCCTGCTGGAAGACTTCAGCATTTATTCCAAGAGCGGGCTGATTCTGGTGTACACCTACTTCCAGATCCCTCTTGGCGTGTTGCTGCTGTACCCCGCATTCGACGCCTTGCGCGAGGACTGGCGCGAGTCGGCCGCATTGCTGGGCGCCAACCACTGGCAGTACTGGCGGCACATCGGCCTGCCGGTGCTGACCCCGGCACTGCTAGGCACCTTCGTCATCCTGCTGGCCAATGCCCTCGGTGCCTACGCCACCGTGTACGCACTCACCACCGGCAACTTCAACGTGCTGCCAATCCGCATCGCTGGCCTTGTGGCCGGTGACATCAGCCTCGACCCCAACCTGGCCAGCGCACTGGCGATGGTGCTGGTGGGGCTGATGACGCTGGTCACGGTGGTGCATCAATGGCTGCTGAAAAGGAGCTATCATGCGCGCTGACGCCCGCTCCGGCGGCTGGTACCACCGCGTCGTGGTCTACCTGCTGTTCCTGATCCTGTTGTTGCCCCTGGCTGGCACCCTGCTCTACTCGCTGGCCACCAGCTGGTCGGCCAGCCTGCTGCCCAGCGGCCTGACCCTTAAATGGTATGCGGCGCTGTGGAGCGAACCGCGCTTCCTGGCGGCCTTCGGCCAGTCGCTGCTGGTGTGCGTCGGCGCACTGGTGCTGTCGGTGGTGCTGATCCTGCCGCTGCTGTTCGTGGTGCATTACCACTTCCCCAGGCTCGATGCGCTGATGAACATCCTTATCCTGCTGCCCTTCGCGGTGCCACCCGTGGTGTCGTCGGTGGGGCTGCTGCAGCTGTACGGCAGCGGGCCGATGGCGATGGTCGGCACGCCGTGGATCCTGATCGGCTGCTACTTCACCATCGCCCTGCCGTTCATGTACCGGGCCATCACCAACAACCTGCAGGCGATCAACCTGCGCGACCTGATGGACGCCGCCCAGCTGCTCGGCGCCAGCACCTGGCAGGCGGCACTGCTGGTGGTGCTGCCGAACCTGCGCAAGGGCCTGATGGTAGCGCTGCTGCTGTCGTTCTCGTTTTTGTTCGGCGAGTTCGTGTTCGCCAACCTGCTGGTCGGCACGCGCTACGAAACCCTGCAGGTGTACCTGAACAACATGCGCAACAGCAGCGGCCACTTCAACAGCGCGCTGGTGATCTCTTACTTCGCTTTCGTGCTGGTACTGACCTGGGTCGCCAACCGCCTGAACAAGGACAAGACCTGACATGAGCTTCGTCAGCGTGCAAAAACTGCAGAAAAGCTACGGCGGCAGCCCGGTGTTCGAAAACATCGACTGCCATATAGAGCGTGGCGAGTTCGTCACCCTGCTGGGCCCTTCCGGTTGCGGCAAGTCCACCCTGCTGCGCTGCATCGCCGGGCTGACCCCGGTGGACAGCGGGCAGATCCTGCTCGACGGCCACGACATCGTGCCCGTCAGCCCGCAAAAACGTGGCATCGGCATGGTGTTCCAGAGTTACGCACTGTTCCCCAACATGACCGTGGAGCAGAACGTCGCCTTTGGCCTGCGCATGCAGAAGGTCAAGGCCGATGAAAGCCTGGCCCGGGTACGCGAGGTACTGGCGCTGGTGGAGCTGGGCAGCTTTGCCGGGCGCTACCCGCACCAGCTGTCTGGCGGCCAATGCCAGCGTGTGGCCTTGGCGCGTTCGCTGGTCACCCGCCCGCGCCTGCTGCTGCTGGACGAGCCGCTGTCGGCGCTGGATGCGCGCATTCGCAAGCACCTGCGCGAGCAGATTCGCGCGATCCAGCGCGAACTGGGGCTGACCACCATCTTCGTTACCCACGATCAGGAAGAAGCGCTGACGATGTCCGACCGCATCTTCCTGATGAACCAGGGGCGCATCGTCCAGAGCGGTGATGCCGAAACCCTCTACACCGCGCCGGTGGACCTGTTTGCCGCCGGCTTTATCGGCAACTACAACCTGCTCGACGCCGAAAGCGCCAGCCGCCTGCTGCAGCGCCCGGTCACCAGCCGCCTGGCCATCCGCCCAGAGTCGATCACCTTGGGCGTGAATGGTGAGCTGGACGCAGAAGTACGTAGCCACAGCCTGTTGGGCAATGTGATTCGCTACCGGGTAAACGTGCGCGAGGTGGAGTTGGTGGTCGACGTACTCAACCGTTCGCCGGCCGACCTGCACGCGGACGGGAAGCGGGTAAGCTTGTCGATCGACCCCACGGCGCTGCGGGAAGTGGCTTAAGGAGATTCAACACAATGGCACTGGCAATATTCGATCTGGACGAAACCCTGATCCATGGCGACTGCGCGTCGTTGTGGAGCGAGCAGATGGCCCGGCTGGGCTGGGTCGACGGCAAGGAGTTTGTGCGTCGCGACCATGAACTGATGGAGGCCTACGGCAAAGGCCACCTGCAGATGGAAGACTACATGGCGTTCAGCCTGGAGCCGATTGCCGGGCGTACCCTGGAAGAGGTCGAGCATCTGGTAGAGCCGTGGGTCGAGGACGTGATCGAGCCGATCATCTACGGCGACGCCTGCCGCTGCATTGCCGAGCACCGCAAGCGTGGGGATCGGATTCTGATCATTTCCGCTTCGGGGACGCACCTGGTGGGGCCGATTGCGGCGCGGCTGGGGGTGGATGAATACCTGGCGATCGAGCTGGAGGCTGTGAACGGGGTGTATACCGGCAAGACCCATGGGGTGCTGACCTACCGCGAAGGCAAGATCACCCGGTTGCTGGAGTGGCTGGATCAGGAGCAGGAGAACCTGGAGGGGGCGAGTTTCTATTCCGATTCGAGGAATGACCTGCCGTTGCTGCTGAAGGTGGATCACCCGTATGCGGTGAACCCGGATGGGGTGTTGCGTGAGCATGCCGAGACCAACAAATGGCCGATCCTGAGTTGGTCCTGAGCTTCTTGCATTGCCTGTACCGGCCCTTTCGCGGGTGAACCCGCTCCCACAGGGGATACCACAACCCTGGAACCTGTGGTGATCCCTGTGGGAGCGGGTTTACCCGCGAAGAGGCCTGACCTGCTTACACCAGGCTCGGGTCGATGACCATCACCAGCTTGCCCGACACCTGGTTGGTCTCAAGCTCGGCATACGCCGCCTGGGCAAACTCGACCGGGTAGGTATCGACCAGCTGCGGCGACAAGCGCTTTTCGGCAAATAGCGGCCACACCTGCTGCTGCAGCTCGCGCAGCAATTCGGCCTTGAAGCTGTCATCGCGGTTGCGCAGGGTGGAACCGGTAATCTCCAGGCGCTTGCCCAGCACCTGAGCAAGGTCCAGCTCGAACTTGCGCCCGCCCATCAGGCCAATGATCACCCAACGGCCGTCACGGGCCAGAACCTTCAGGTTGAGTTCACCGTAGCTGGCGCCGACCGGGTCGAGAATCACGTCGAACGGGCCGAAACCTTCCAGCGCATCCAGGTTTTCGTTACGCACCACGCCACCTGCGGCGCCCAGCGCCTCGCAGTAGGCCAGCCGGTCCGGCGAACCGACGCTGACCCACACCGGGCTGCCGAACGCCTTGCACAGCTGGATGGCAGCCGAACCAACGCCACTGGCACCGGCATGCACCAGCACCTTCTCACCGGCTTTCAGCGCACCCAGCTGGAAGATGTTCAGCCAGGCAGTGGCATAGACCTCCGGCAACGCCGCGGCCTCATTCAGGCTCAGGCCCTCGGGCACCGGCAGCACGTGGCGGGCATCCACCACCACTTGCTCGGCCATGGCGCCGCTGGCCAGCAGCGCACACACCCGGTCGCCGACCCGCCAGTCGGCACCGGCGCCCACTTCCTCGACCACCCCGGCGCACTCCAGCCCCATGTAAGGGCTGGCCCCCGGCGGTGGCGGGTACAAACCTTTCATCTGCAGCAGATCGGCGCGGTTCAGCCCCGCGGCGGCCACGCGAATGCGCACTTGGCCGGCGTCACAGGCCGGGCGTTCGGCCTCGACCCACTCCACATGTCCGTCAACGCCTTGCAATGCCTTCACAGTGCCTCCATAGTTGAATCATATGACCGAGCCTGGGACCGCTATGTCCCAGGCTTTTTGCAGTATGCGCCCGGCTCTGATGGAGCCGGCGAACGGAATAGACGGCCTACTATGCGTGATCAAATGCCCCCACGTCGAATCAGCATGAAGCATTTCCTTCCAAGCACCGCCCTGGCCCTGATGATCGGCCTGGGTAGCCTCACGCTCGGCGGCAATGCGGCGGCCGCCAACAAGTGGGACACCCTGCAGCCGGACCGCGACGAGATCGTCGCCAGCCTCAACGTGGTGGAATTGCTCAAGCGCCATCACTACAGCAAGCCGCCGCTGGATGACGCCCGTTCGGTCATCATCTATGACAGCTACATCAAGCTGCTGGACCCGGCGCGCAGTTACTTCACCGCGGCCGATATTGCCGAATTCGACAAATGGAAAACGCAGTTCGACGATTTCCTCAAAAGCGGCAACCTCGACCCGGGCTTCACCATCTACAAGCGCTACCTGGATCGCGTCAAACAACGCCTGGACTTTGCCCTGGCCGAGCTGAACAAAGGTGCGGACAAGATGGACTTCTCTACCAAGGAGACCTTGCTGATCGACCGCAAGGATGCGCCGTGGCTGAAGAACCAGGCTGAACTCGACGACCTGTGGCGCAAGCGCGTCAAGGACGAGGTGCTGCGCCAGAAAATCGCCGGCAAGGAACCCAAGCAGATCCAGGAAACCCTGACCAAGCGCTACAAGAACCAGCTGGCGCGCCTCGACCAGACCCGTGCCGAGGATATCTTCCAGGCCTACATCAACACCTTCGCCCAGTCCTACGACCCGCACACCAACTACCTGTCGCCGGACAACGCGGAAAACTTCGATATCAACATGAGCCTGTCGCTCGAAGGTATCGGCGCAGTGCTGCAGAGCGACAACGACCAGGTCAAGATCGTGCGCCTGGTACCGGCAGGCCCGGCCGCCAAGACCAAACAGGTAGCGCCGGCCGACAAGATCATCGGCGTGGCCCAGGGCAACAAGGAAATGGTCGACGTGGTCGGCTGGCGCCTGGACGAAGTGGTCAAGCTGATCCGTGGCCCGAAAGGCTCGGTGGTGCGCCTGGAGGTGATCCCGGCCAGCAATGCGCCAAGCGACCAGACCAGCAAGATCGTGGCCATCACCCGCGAAGCGGTGAAGCTTGAAGAGCAGGCGGCGAAGAAGTCGGTGCTCAAGCTCAAGCAGGACGGGCGTGACTACAAGCTGGGCATCATCGAGATCCCGGCCTTCTACCTGGACTTCAAGGCTTACCGCGCCGGCGACCCGGAGTACAAGAGCACCACCCGTGACGTGAAGAAGCTGCTCACCGAACTGCAGAAAGAGAAAGTCGACGGCGTGGTCATCGACCTGCGCAACAACGGCGGCGGCTCGCTGCAGGAAGCCACCGAGCTGACCAGCCTGTTCATCGAAAAAGGCCCGACCGTGCTGGTGCGCAATAGCGATGGCCGCGTCGACGTGCTGGAAGACGAAAACCCCGGTGCCTTCTACAAAGGCCCGCTGGCACTGCTGGTCAACCGCCTGTCGGCCTCGGCCTCGGAGATCTTCGCCGGTGCCATGCAGGACTACCACCGCGCCCTGATCATCGGCGGCCAGACCTTCGGCAAAGGCACCGTGCAGACCATCCAGCCGCTCAACCATGGCGAGCTGAAGCTGACCCTGGCCAAGTTCTACCGGGTGTCCGGGCAGAGTACCCAGCACCAGGGCGTGCTGCCCGACATCGACTACCCGTCGATCATCGACACCAAGGAAATTGGCGAGAGCGCCCTGCCCGAGGCCATGCCGTGGGACACCATCCGCCCGGTGGTCAAGCCGGCGGCCGACCCATTCAAGCCGTTCCTGGCCCAGCTCAAGGCGCAGCATGAAGCGCGCAGCGACAAGGATGCCGAGTTCACTTACATCCGCGACCGCCTGGCCCTGACCCAGAAGCTGATGAACGAAAAAACCGTCAGCCTCAACGAGCAGGACCGCCGTGCACGCCACGACGATATCGAGGCCAAGCAGCTGGCGCTGGAAAACATCCGCCGCAAGGCGAAGGGTGAAGAGCCGCTCAAAGAGCTGAAGAAAGAGGACGAGGACGCGCTGCCGGCCGAGGATGACAACACCAAGCCGGAAGACGATGCCTACCTGTCCGAAACCGGCCGCATCCTGATCGACTACCTCAGCGCCAGCACCAAGGTGGCCAAGAAGTAAGGCACCAGTGACAGTGATGGCAGATTAATGTGACCTGTCATCATACAGTCATCGCGCTGTCGTGAAATATAAGGGCCGGGCATGCAGATGCCCGGCCCTTTCATTTTCAGGAATACGCCATGACCGTTGCCGAACAGCTCAGTGCCTTGAGCGCCATTCTGGCTCAAAGCCGCATTCACAGCCTGTTTCAACCGATCATGTGCCTGAGCGAGCAACGGGTATTCGGCCATGAGGCGCTGAGCCGTGGGCCGTCGAACAGCCCGCTGCACGCACCGCTCAACCTGTTTACCGTGGCCCGCCAGGCCGGCCGCCTGACCGAGCTGGAGGCCGCTTGCCGGGAAAGTGCCTGCCGCCGCTTCAGCGAGCAACAGTTGCAGGGCAAGCTGTTTCTCAACGTCTCGCCAGAATCGCTGCTGGAACCGCACTACCCCTCCGGCCTTACCCTGAAACTGCTCGAACAGGTCGGGCTGCCGCCAAGCCGGGTGGTGATCGAGCTGACCGAGCACACCCCCACCGACGACTTCCAGCTGCTGTCCAATGCCCTGCACCACTACCGCGACATGGGCTTTTCGATTGCCATCGACGATCTGGGCGCAGGATATTCGAGCCTGCGCCTGTGGTCGGAGCTGCGCCCTGAATACGTGAAGATCGACCGCCATTTCATCGACGGCATCCACCGTGATCCGCTCAAGCGCGAGTTCGTGGGTTCGATATTACAGATTGCCCGAGCGTCCAAGGCGCAGGTTATTGCCGAAGGTATCGAGCTGGCAGAGGAGCTGGCGGTGCTGGTGGAGATGGGCGTGGACCTGGTGCAGGGTTACCTGCTGGGGCGACCGCAGGAGCTGGGCGTGCGTGAGGCCAGGCCGTTGCCGGTATCGATCAGCGTGCCGTTGGCCGAACAGCCGACGGTGCGGCTCAATGCCACGATCGGGCAGCTGCTGGAGTTGTTCGGTCGGCATCAGCACCTGGATGCATTGCAGGTGGTCGATGCCGATGGCAGGCCTTGTGGGTTGATTCACAGGGATGCGTTCCCTGTCATGGCCCTATCACCGGCAAGCCAGCCCCCACACAGGTACAGCGCAAAGGCTCAAGGCCTGTGGTGAACCTGTGGGAGCTGGCTTGCCGGCGATAGGGCCGGTACAGGTAAAGACTCAGGCTGTTTCGGGATAGCAGTACTCGAACACCCGCACCACCTCGGAGGCATGCCATGACGCCGCTTCCATGCCATCCACCGGCCCGGAAAAACGCCCAAGCCGCTCCACGCACTCAAAAAAGCCGGTACGCGGCAAACGGCTGGCACCCTGGCTGATCACCAGCGAGCTGCGCAGTGGCTGCTCGGCGCGGGCATCGAGCAGCGCCAGGTATTCCAACGCCGCGGTCAGCGTCTGCATGGCCGGGCTGGGCAGTTGCAAGCGCTCGATCAGCGCTCGGTACGTCAGCAGGTGACGTTGACGACGGGCCAGGTCAAGCTCGCCCAGCAGGTTATCCCAGTGCTGACGGCTGATCCTGACCTGGCTCATGATGGCTCGCTCCAGCCCGCCACACCCAGGTGCCACGCCAGTGCGCGGCGGATGGCGGCATCGGGCTGACGCTCACCCGACTCGATCATGGCCAGGTACGCCGGGCTGACCCCGACATTGCGCGCCAGTTGCTCAGGGGCAATGCCCTTGGCCTGACGAATCTGCCCTACTTCACTGAACCCCGGCAACGGCGCTTCGGCAACGCTGCTGGCCGTTTCACCGACAACCGCCTCGGCGGGTGCCTGCCCGGCGGCCTTCAGCAGGGCCTGATACTGCTCCCAGGGAACCACGGCGTACTCGGGCTGACCGTCCCGGCTGATGACCTGAATACCCATTACAAACCCCTTAAAAATGGATTACCGCATGTAATCCGTAGGCATAACCCTTATGCCAATTATATTACCAACTCCGGGGTCTGTGCAGTTGCGGTAGTTATGGCCGGTTTCACGGCGTATTACGCTCCAGCCGCAGCGCTTCCGGGGTAGCCGGCAAGCGCTCGACCACCCGCAGCCGCTCGGGTGCCTGGCTGTCGCGCCAGGCCTTGAAGCGCGCCAGTTCGTCGGCCACGGTCTTCAACACCCAGCCCAGCACGGCGATGTCGTCGAGGAAGCCCACGCCCAGTATCCAGTCGGGGATGGCATCGATAGGGCTGACGAAATACAGCAGTCCGGCGACGATGGTGACCAGCGCCTTGGGGCTGATGGCGCGGTATTCGCCACGCCACCAGGCCAGGCACAGCGACTGCAGCAGCTTCACATCTTCGCGTAGCTGGCCCAGGCGTGGGCCTTTACGCGCCACGGCAAACAGCAAGGCCGGCAACCGGCCGCGGCTAAGCAGGCGCTCTGCCAACGGCAGGAAACGGGCGAAATTCCAGGGACCGCTCATGGAGCCTCCAAGAGGAAAGGTTATCCACATTTATTGTGGATAACCTTGTGAACAGGGCGAATTTTCTGACCTCAGGTGCCTGTCAGGCAAGGGTCCCGGTCAGATCGGGCGTTTTTTACACAACCGTTTCACACCGTGGTGTGTACGCCGCAAACGGTTGGCGTTACAAGCATCCTGCATCTTCAAGCTGCACTTTCTCGGACAGTATCAGCAGTCGGGGGTTCGACCAACCCGCCAGGCAAAAACACAAACGCCCCGTGAGAACGGGGCGTTTGCTGAAACCAGCCAGTGTTACTTGGCAGGTGCTTCGGCCGGGGCTTGCGCCTCCGGCTCGGCGCCTTGCAGCTGGGCCGGATCCTTGATGGCGATCAGTTCCAGGTCGAAGACCAGCACCGAGTTGGCCGGGATCAGCGGGCTTGGGCTTTGCGCGCCGTAGGCCAGTTCAGCCGGGATGAACAGCTTGTACTTCTCGCCGACGTGCATCAGTTGCAGGCCTTCGACCCAACCCGGGATCACGCCGCTGACCGGCAGGTCGATCGGGCTGCCGCGCTCGACGGAGCTGTCGAACACCTTGCCATCGGTGAGCTTGCCTTCGTAGTGGACGGTGACCACGTCGGTCGGCTTGGGCTGCGGGCCGTCGGCCTTCTTGACCACTTCGTACTGCAGGCCCGAGGCGGTGGTGACCACGCCAGGCTTCTTGGCGTTTTCCTCAAGGAACTTCTTGCCGGCCGAGGCAGCTTCTTCGCTGGCCTTGGCCAGGCGCTCCTCAGCGCGTTTCTGCAGCGAGGTGAAGGCCTCTACCAGCTCTTCATCCTTGATGCGTTGCTCTTTCTTGCTGACGGCGTCTTCGATGCCGAGCGCGACTGCTTTCGAATCAAGGTCTTCCATGCCTTCCTGAGCCAGGCTCTTGCCCATGTTCAGGCCGATTCCGTAGGAGGCTTTCTGTGCCGGAGTCTTCAGCTCGGGGCTGCTGGCCTGTTGATCACAGCCAGCCAGTACCAGGCCAACCAGGGCAACCGCAGCCGCCAAACGATGCTGTTTCATGTGATTTCCTTGTTCATGCGCCATAAGGGCAATCAGGGTAGAAGCCGCGAGCTTATCAGGCGTCCCCAACCCATGGCTACCGGCATAAGAGCAGGAAAAGCCTGATTAGTTCCACCTCTGCCAGCCCTGCCCCACAGCCCTAATTAACGCAAAAGATAGTTCGTTACGCTTTGTATCGACCAAGATATACCATAACGCTATCATCTGCCGCTTTCAGGATACTGGCCCGGGCGCGGCCAGGCTATCTAGAACGGGCTTCAGGGATGCACAATGAGATGGGATGGCGCAGTAACCTTCGGTGATTACTGGCTGGGCTACACCGGCCAGACTGACCAGACCGCTGCCCATGCCCACGTTGCCATCCAGCTGTGCATCGGCTTGAGTCTGGACATCACGGTGGAGTTCGGCGAAGAGGTGGTCACTGCCCCAGGGGTATTGATCGGCCCCTCGGTCAACCACCGTTCGCTGCCCAACCCTGGCCGGGTCGCCTTCCTCTATTTCTATCCCGACGCACCACTGGGGCGTGCGCTGAAAGCCTTGCTCGACGAGAGCGGCAAGGCTGCGGTGAGCGCCGACATCGTCGATTGCGTGCGTCAGGCCGCCAACTTCCATGATGTGGTCGCCGCTCTGGAACTCAAGCTGGTCCCCCCGGAAAGCTTCGACCCACGCCTGTCCAACGCCCTGCACCTGCTGCGCGAAGACTGGGCCGGTATCGGCGCGGTGTCGCGCGCGGCCAGCGCGGTGGGCCTGTCCAGCCCGCGCCTGCGCTTCTTCGCCACCCGCCAGATGGGCGTGCCACTGTCGCAGTGGATCATCTGGCGCAAACTCGAACGTGCCTGCCACGCCCTCGCCCACGACGCCAGCCTCAGCGATGCCGCCATGGCCGGCGGCTTTGCTGACCAGGCTCACCTCACCCGCATGATGCGGCGCATGGTCGGCATGTCGCCGAGCCGCGTTGCAGCCGTGCTGCGCAATACAAGCGATTCATTCAAGAATCAGCAGTTCTAAATCGCCATCATCCCCTCCAGCCCGCGCCACCCGGGGTCTCCACCTCCAGGCGCAGGGCCGCTTGCCGGCCGCCGCCCGTGAAATACAGGCGCACAGGTCGGCTTTTTTAATCGTTCCGATCCTTGGCCCCCTTGCGGCTGCCAGGCAGACGGGCGCCATGGCACATGCCACTTCACCCACCTAGTAAGCAAGGAGTGCTAGCCCATGTCAGGACCCTCGCGGCTGACTGTTTTTCTCACCGGCGGTGCCGGCGTGCTGGGCGATACGTTGATCGACCAGTTGGCCGAGCGTTATCACCTGGTGTGCCTGACCCGCCGTAGCAGCATCAGCCACCCCGGGGTCGAGACCCTGCGCGGTGATATATGCCAACCGCGCCTGGGCCTGTCCAGCGCGGACTACCTGGCGCTGACCAAGCGCGTCGACTGGGTCATCCACTGCGCAGCCATCACCCGCCTGGACGGCCACGCCGAAGCCGTGTTCTCGGTCAACTACCAAGGCACCGAGCAGGTGCTGGAGTTTGTCCGCGACGCCGACGTGCCGCTGTACCACGTCAGCACCGCCTTCACCCACCCCTGTGACTACCACCCCGGGGTAATGCCCTCGACGCCATACGAAGTGGTCAAGCGCCAGGCCGAAAGCCTGGTGCGTGAGGCCGGCGTACCGGTTTCGATCTTCCGCCCGTCGATCATCATCGGCGACAGCCACAGCGGCCACATGCCGACCCTGCAGGGCTTTCACCTGACCATGGGGCTGATGATGTCAGGCTACCTGCCGATCATCCCCTGCCCGGAAGACGGACGCGTGGATGTGATCGCCCGTGATGTCGCGGCAGCCGGCATTGCCAGCGCCCTGGACCAGCGCCTGATCGGTGACGACTACTTCCTTACCAACGGCCCGCAGGCACTGGACATTCGCACCCTGCTCGACCTGATGTGCGCGCAAATGCAAGACCAGGGCAAGCCCTTCCAGCGCCCGCGCTGCATGAACCCGGATATCTACGAACGCCTGGTGCGTCCGGTGTTCCTGCCGGCCCTTGAAGAGAATATCCGCGCCGCCCTCGGCCGGGCGACCCAGCTGTGCCGCTACGCCAGCCTGCTGCAGCCGCTGCCCAGCTCGCTGGAGCAACTGCTGCCTGCCCGCCACCTGGCCTGCCGCTCGCCACGCCAGGAACTGGCCCTGACCCTGGCGCGGCTGTCGCCCAAGCTCTCGGCCATGCAACGCATGCTGAAGATTCCGGCAGCGGCCGAGCGCCGCGCCGAACCGGCCCTGGAGGCCTGACCGATGAACAGTTTCATCCCCCTGCCCCAAGGGCTTGATGCCGAACGTGTGCGCGCGCAGTACCGCGACCACGTCAACGCCGGCTATGCGCGCCTGGCGTCGATGATGAACCTGCCCATCGAGGTGAGTGGCGAAGGTGTCTACCTGTTCGACATGGACGGCAACCGCTACCTGGATGCCGGCGGCTACGGCGTGTTCCTGCTCGGGCATTCACACCCGCAGGTGGTCGAGCGGGTGAGCCGGCAGCTGCACAGCCACCCGATGGCCAGCAAGCTCATGCTCAACCCGTTCCAGGCCCAGGCTGCTGCGGCCCTGGCAGCGGTATGCCCACCCCCGCTGCAATACGTGTTCTTCTGCAACTCCGGCACCGAAGCCACCGAGGCGGCGTTGAAGCTGGCCTGGCTCAACGGCTGCCAGCGGGTGATCTCGACCCACGGTGGCTACCACGGCAAGACGCTAGGCGCGCTGGCTGTGACCGGCAGGGCGCTGTATCGCTCACCGTTCAGCGAGCGCCTGGGTGACAGCCACTTCATACCATTCGGTGATGCCGAGGCGCTGCGCCTGCAACTGCAGGCACAGCCTGAGCGAGCCTGCGTGATCCTCGAACCGGTACAGGCCGAAGCCGGGGTGATCGTACCCCCGGCCGGCTACCTGCAGCAGGTGCGCGCGCTGTGCGACCAATACGGTGCAGTACTGATTGCCGATGAAATCCAGTCTGGCATGGGCCGGACCGGGCGCTGGTGGGCTTGCGAGCATGAGGGCGTGGTGCCCGACATTCTGCTGGTCGGCAAAAGCCTTTCCGGCGGTTGCGTGCCGGTCAGCGCCATGGTCTGCACCGCCGACATGCAGGCGCCGCTGAACCGCAACCCGCTGATGCACACCTCCACCTTCGGCGCCAACCCACTGGCCATGGCCGCGGTCATGGCCACCCTCGAAGTGATGCAACGCGAGCAACTGGTGGCGCGTGCCGAGGCCCTGGGGCAACGCCTGCAACTGGGCCTGCAGACGCTACTGCGCCAGCACCCCTGCGGCAGCCAGGTGCAGCTGCGCTGCGCCGGCCTGTTGCTGGGCCTGGAGTTCGCCGATGCGGGGCTGGCGGCAAACATGGTCATGCACCTGATCGACCAACGCATCGTGGTCAACCATTCGCTCAACGATCACCGGGTAATCCGCCTGACCCCGCCAGCCCTGTACAGCGACAGCGACGTTGAGTGGCTGCTGGGCGGCTTTGCCCGGGCCATTGCCCGCACCTTCGAATAGGACACCGTAATGAAAGAAGTCAGCCTGAACGCCCATGTTCCCAGCCAGAGCGCCGAACAGGTCTACGCCGCCATCAGCAACTTCAGCGTGTACCCGCAGTTGTGCGAATCGGTGCGCAACATCGAGATCGAGTCGATCCACGAGCACGAGGTGCTGAGCAACTGGGAGGTGAACTTCCACAGCGGCATCCTCAAATGGCAGGAGCGCGATGTCTTCGACCCCGCCAACCTGCATATCCATTTTCGCCAGACCGCGGGCGACATCGACCACTTTTCCGGCTCGTGGCAAGTTAGCGAAACCGCCGAAGGCGCCAGCATCGCCTTCCGCTCCTGCTTCGACCTGGGCTTGCCGATGCTTGCCGACATGCTCGACCCGGTTGCCCGGCAAGCGATCCGCGACAACATCAGCGCCATCATCCATGGCCTGTTCCCGAACAGCCAGATCAAGGATTGATGCCATGCCCTTGTCACTCCTGCAAAACGCCAGGCACACCCTGCAACGCTTTGCCCCAGGCTTTGCCAACCTGCTGAGCGAATTGCCGTTCGAACAGCGCGAGGCTGCAGGCAGCCCGGTGGTGGACTGGTTCAAGCATACCGGCCCGGTTGCCCTGCTGGTGCCCAAGGCCAGCGGGGGCCTGGGTGCCAGCGCCCGCGAAGCGCTGCACGTGCAGCTGGCCCTCGGTGCCCTGTCGCCTTCGCTGGCCGTGGCCAGCACCATGCATCAGTTTTCCGTGGCCAGTCTGGTCGCCGTGGTGGCCCAGGGCGCAGGCGCCGAAGGCCTGCTGTTGTCGGCCATCGCCCGGCAGCGCCTGCTGCTGGCTTCGGGCTTTGCTGAAGGCGTGCCCGGTGGCGGCATTCTCGATGCCGGCATGGAAGCCGTGCAACTGGCAGACGGCGTGCGCCTGAGTGGCAGCAAGCAACCGTGCAGCCTGAGCACCTCGATGGACCTGCTCACGGCCAGCTTCAGCCGCGCCGGCGAGCATGGCGAAGAACTGATGATCGCGATGATCCCGGCGACCGCACCGGGCATCAGCCACCACCCGTTCTGGGGCAACAGCGCCTTGGCCGGGGCACAGAGCCTGGAGCTGCGACTGGAGGATGTGTACGTCAGCGACAAGATGATTTTTTCCGCCGGCCTCAAGTCGCAGCTGGGCGATGTGCAGACCATCGGCTTCGTCTGGTTCGAGCTGCTGATCAGCGCCAGCTACCTGGGCGCCTGCATGGGCCTGGTGGAGCGCGCGGTCGACGAGCGCCGCTGGAGCGACCAGCAGCGTGTGCAGCTGGCCTGCCAACTGCAACTGTGCCTGAGCGCCCTGGAAGGCCTGGCGCAGGAAGTGGAGCAGCTGCAAGGCGACGCCGATGACCTGCTGGCGCGCCTGCTGCTGACCCGCTACGGCATCGAGCAACAACTGGCCAGCGCCTCCGACCTGGCCCACCAGATGCTCGGCGGCCTGGCCTTCATCCGCTCGAACCTGGGCTGCGACTGGCTGGCCAGCACCCGCGGCCTGCAGTTCCACCCACCCGGGCGTTTCAGCATGACCGCCAACCTTGACCGCTACCTGCAAGGCGCCACCTTCAGCATTGCCAATGGAGTCACCCTGTGAAACTGCTCAACAAGATCGTCGTCATCACCGGCGCAGCACGCGGCCTGGGCCTGGAAACCGCACGCAAGCTCAAGCGCCAGGGCGCTACCGTGATCGGCATCGACCAGCTCGAACCGCACACCGCGCTGAATTTCGACGCCTACTACCTGCTCGACCTGTGCGACCGCGAACGCCTGGACGAAGCGGCCACCTCGATTCTGGAGCGCTTCGGCGACATCGATATCCTGGTCAACAATGCCGGGGTGCTGACCCTGGAGCGTGGCGAGACGGGGGTGAACGATGACGTGCGCCGCGCCCTCGAAGTGAACCTGCTGGCCCCTTGGCAGCTGACCTCGCGCTTGCTGCCGGCGCTGCTGCGCAAGCACGGCAAGGTGGTCAACGTATCGTCGCTGTTTGCCCTGGTGAACGCGCCCTATGTGGCCGCCTACGCCACCAGCAAGCGGGCCATGAGCGCTTATTCGGACGTACTGCGCATGCAGTACCCAGGCCAGCTCGACGTGGTCACGGTGTTCCCCGGTTTCATCGACACGGCCATCCACGACCCGGCCGAGCGGGTCGGCCTGTCGGTCAAGCGCCTGGTCAGCTTCAAACGTGGCGAGCGGGTGCTGCTGTCGCTGGAGGAAAAGCTTGATGACGCCAGCAATGGCCTGGTCCGCGCCTGCACCCAGGCGGGCCTGCGCAACCGCGGCCTGACCTTCCTCGGCAGCGTGGCCATGTACACCGCCCGTTGGATGCCGAGCCTGGTCGACGCCTTCATCAGCCTGCGCCTGCGCAGCCTGAGCAAGGCGGGCCAGCTGTCGCTCAAGCCCGAACTGATCGACTGAGGCCGGGCCGATGACGCAACTGGCACTGGACAAGCCCACGCTACGCCCGGCGCGCAGCCTGCTGACGCCGTCCGCCCTGGAAACCACCCTGGTGGTCGGCTATGCGTTGCTGCTGTTCGCCGTACCGCTGGCGCTACTGGTGGCGATTGTCGACCAGGCTCCGCAGGCATGGCCGCTGGCTTTGCCGCTGCTGCTGCCGGCGGGCTACGGTCTGTTCCTGATGGGCATCCTGGGCCACGAGGGTTTCCACTTCAACCTCAGCGACAACCGCCTGTTCAGCTGCCTGCTGGCAGTGCTGCTGAGCTCGATGCTGACCGGCTTCTGCGTCACCGGCTACTTCGTCGACCATTGGCAGCACCATCGCCACAACGGCGGCCCCAAGGACCCGGACTGGCGCCTGCTGCGGCGTTATCGTCTGGCCGTCACCCGGCTGCTGGTGTCGCGCCTGCATGCCACCGGGTGGTACCTGGTGCAGACCGTGCGCCTGGCCCTGCCTGGTGCCAAGGTCAGCGGCACGCTGCCTTTGCCGGACACCCAGGTGCGCCTGCTGGCCAGGGCCAACCTCGCCTGCCAGCTGTTGTGGCCGGCACTGTGGCTGGCGCTGGCAGCGCAGTGGCCGGTGCTGCTGCCCGCCGTGGCCGGGTGCCTGCTGCTGGCGCTGCTGGTGTCCGCCCTCAACGCCTACCAGGAGCATGCCTTCGAGGCCAGCGTTGCACTGCCGGTGGCCCGCTCGCGCACAGCGTGGCTCAGCACCCTGCTGCACCTGGGCTCGAACTATCACCTGGAGCACCACCTGTACCCGCGGGTGCCGTGCTGGCGCCTGCCACGCCTGCATCGCCAACTGCTCGCCAGCGGTTGGTACGACGGCCGCCAGGCGCTGCTCGAACCGCGTTTCTTCGGCGCCCTGCGCTACTGCAAGGCACGTTTCCCCTATGCCGGCGCCTGGCAAGCAATGCCACCGCCTGGCCGCAGCGGGCAATGACCCGCGCCCGCTGCACACCCCTCACACTCATGGAGCCGAGTATGTCTTTTGACGTAGATGCATTGATTGAAAACGAACGCCGCACCCTGCTGGCACACCCGCTGTTCGCCCGTATCAGCTCGCTGGACGACGTACGCCTGCTGATGGAGAACCACGTCTTTGCGGTGTGGGACTTCATGACCCTGCTCAAGCGCATCCAGCGCGACCTGACCTGCGTGACGCTACCGTGGTTGCCGCCACGGCACATCATTGCCGCGCGGCTGATCAACGAGATCGTCACCGGCGAGGAGACCGACGAGCACCCTGCCGGCGGCTTCATCAGCCACCTGGACCTGTACCTGGCCGCCATGGACGAGATCGGCGCCGACACCGGGCCGTTCCGCCAGTTCCAGGCCCTGCTGCAGGCCGGCGTGCCGCTGGCCCAGGCGTTGACCACCGTCGATATTCCGCTGCCGGCCAAGGTGTTCGTCAGCAAGACCCTCGATGTTGCCCTGCATGGCTCGACCGAGCAGGTGTTGGCGTACTTCTTCTTCGGCCGCGAAGACATCATCCCCGACATGTTCGGCGGCCTGCTGCAGCGCTGGGCCATCGATGAAGCCAGCGTGCCGATGCTCACCTACTACCTCAAGCGCCATATCGAGATGGACGGAGACGATCACGGCCCGGCGGCCAAGCGCATCATCGCCGAGATCGTCAGCGAGCCCGCGCAGCAAATGGCCCTGGCCAAAAGCGCTGGCGACGCGCTGGTGGCCCGCACCGTGCTGTGGGACGGCGTGCTCGAGCTGCTGCACCAACGCGCCACCGCTATCGCGCAGGGCAACTGCGTGGCCGCCGCCAGCTGAGTACTGCCCCTTGCCTGCGCCCACCGCGAGCAAGGGGTAATGGCCTACAACGACAAGGACGAGAGCGTGTGACATGGTGAAAGGCAAATACGCCAAGCTGGCGGTATCGGCGCTGGTCATCGCAGGCCTGGCAGCATTGGGCGTGCAACGCTGGCAATACGCACGGCAGTACGTCAGCACCGACAACGCCGAAGTGGAAGGCGTGATCATTCCCATCCGGGCCAGGCTCAGCGGCGTGGTGGTGCAGGTGCCGGTGCACGAGAACACGCGGGTGAAGCAAGGCGACCTGCTGTTCCAGGTGCGTGAGGACGAATACCAGCAACGGGTCGAACAGGCCCGGGCCAACTACCTGGGTGCGCTGGTGACCACCGGGCAAGGCGGCATGCCTGGCCTGATGGACAGCCAGGTCCGCAGTGCGGCGGCACGCAGCCAGGCGGCGCAAGCCACCATCGGGCAACTGGTGGCCAATGTCGAGCAGGCCCGCAGCGACTACCAGCGCACGCAACGCCTGGCCGGGCAAGGGGTGGTCAGCACCCAGGACCTGGAAGCCGCACGGGCGCGCTTCAACGCCCTGAACCACCAGTTGCAGGCAGCCCGCGACAACTCCACCGCCGCCCGCGAAGGCACCCTGGCCAACGAGGCGGCACTGAAAGTGGAGGAGTACCGGATCAAGGCCGCCGAATCGGCACTGGCGCTGGCCCGCATCGAGCTGCAGGACACCCGGCAGGCTTCGCCGCGCGGCGGGGTGATCGTGCACAAGGATGTGCAGCCAGGGCAGTTCGTGGTCGCCGGGCAAAAGCTGCTGAGCCTGGTCAGCACCGAGCACATGTGGGTGGTGGCCAACTTCAAGGAAACCCAGATCGGCCGTGTCCGCGTCGGCCAACCGGCGCGCATCAGCGTCGACGCCTTTCCGGGGCAGCACTTCGAAGGTGTGGTGCACAGCCTGGTGCCGGCCACCGGGGCGCGCTTCTCGCTACTGCCGCAGGAAAACGCCACCGGCAACTTCACCAAGGTGGTGCAGCGCATGCAGGCGCGAATCGAGTTCCGCGAGCTGCCCACGTCCATGCAGCAGGCGCTGGGCCAGGGCATGAGTGTGTTCGTCGAGGTTGATACCCGCGACAGCGGGCAGCCCCTATGAAGTCGCCCTGGCTGGTGGCGGTGACCGTCACCTTGATCTCGATGATGGAATTGCTCGACGTGACCATCGTCAACGTCGCCATTCCCAGCCTGATGGGTAGCCTGGGGGCTTCGGTGGACGAGATCTCCTGGGTCTCGACCGGCTATATCGTCGCCAACGTGGTGATCCTGCCAGCCAGCGGCTGGCTGTCGGCGTGGTTTGGCCGGCGCCGCTATTACCTGGTGTCGTCGGCGCTGTTCGTGCTGGCGTCGCTCGGTTGCGCCATGTCCCAGGAGCTGTGGCAGATGGTGTTGTGGCGGGTGGTGCAGGGTTTGGCCGGCGGCGGCCTGCTGGGCATCTCGCAGGCGATCATCTATGACGTGTTCCCCAAGGAAAAGGTCAGCTCGGGCCTGGCCTTGTACGGGGTCGGGGTAATGATGGGGCCCACCCTCGGCCCTTCGGTGGGCGGCTACCTGATCGACGAGTTCTCCTGGCACTGGATTTTCCTCATCAACCTGCCCATCGGCGCGCTGGCGCTGCTGCTGGCCTGGCTGTGCGTGAACGACTCGCCCAACGAACGGCGCCCGCAAAGCATCGACTACCTGGGTTTCGTACTGCTCGCGGTGGGTGTCGGCAGCTTGCAGATCCTGCTGGAACGGGGCGAGCACTGGGACTGGCTGGAGTCGGACCTGAGCCTGTTGTGCCTGGCCCTGGCACTGCTTGGCCTACTGGGCTTCTGCTACTGGGAACGACGGGTCGCCAACCCCATCGTCAACCTGGCGCTGTTCAACAACCGCGAATTCCTGCTGGGTTCGGTCTGTGCCTTCTGCGTCGGCTTCGGCCTGTACAGCACGCTGTTCATGGTACCGCTGCTGTTGCAGACGCTGCTCGAACAAAGCGCCTATCAGAGCGGCCTGGTGATCTTCCCCGGGGCCTTGGCCAGCGCTGTCAGCACCCTGGTGATCGGCAAGCTGTCGCAGGAAAACCGCATTGATGAGCGTTACTTCATTTGCGTAGGCATCCTGGTCTACGGCTATGCCATGTACCTGCACACCCAGTTCACCCTGCAAAGCAACCCCGACACGTTGTACTGGCCGCTGATCATCCGTGGTTTCGGCCTGGGCATGATCTTCGTGCCACTGACCAACCTGGCCATGCGCCAACTGCCGGCACAGCTGATCTCGGTGGGCTCCGGCGTGCTCAACCTGATGCGCCAGCTGGGTGGCAGCGTCGGTATCGCCATCGCCGCCACCCTGCTCACGCGCTTCTCCTGGGCGCGTTACCGCCAGCTCGCCGAGCATGTCGACGAAAACCGCCTGCTCGCCAGTGGCTGGGACCTGGCCAGCCTTGACCCGCGGCGGCTGTCCACCGACCTGCTCGGCGCCGACCAGGCCAACGCCCTGCTGGCCTTCGTCCAGGCCCGGGAGCAGGCGCAGATGCTCGGTTTCAGCACGCTCTTCGGCCTGCTTGGCGCGGTGATGCTGATCGGCGTGCCCATGGTGCTGCTGATGCGCAACCCCCGCCAACCCAAGCCCTCACTTGCAAAGGAGTCCGTGACGTGTTCGGACAATGCACACCCCTCCGCCTAGCCGTGCTGGTGCTGTCGCTGATCTGCGCCAGCCCTGTTCAGGCCCGCGACCTGTACCAGACCTACCAGCAGGCGCTGGGGCATGACATGGCCTATGCCGCCGCCCAGCAACGCCAGCTGGCGGCTGCGCAAAAGGCCCCGCAAGGGCTGGCCAGCCTGCTGCCGCACCTTTCACTGGAAAGCGGCGCAGCCTGGGTCGACCGCGAACACAGTGGGGCCGCCCGACGCAACCGGGACAACTCCAATGCCTACGCGCTGGTATTGATCCAGCCGCTGCTGCGCTGGCAGAACGTGATTGGCCATGAACAGGGCAAGGCCCTGGCCACAGCCGGCGAGATCGACTTGCTCGCCGCCCGCCAGGACCTGATGCTGCGCGTGGCCGACAGCTACTTCGAACTGCTGCTGGCCGAAGACCAGTTGGCGACCAGCCGCCAACAGGTACACACCCTCGGCCAGCAACTGGACAAGGCGCAGCGTTTTCGTCGCGAGGGCTCGGGCACCGAGAACGAGGTGCAGCGCATCCAGGCCCGCTACGACCTGGCGCAGGCCGAACAGATAGCTGCCGGCAATGCCCTGCGCCTGAATCAACAGGCGTTGGCCCGGCTGACCGGCAGCACGCCGGGCGAGCTGGCCAGGCTGGATGAGCAGGTGGCGTTCAGTGGCCCGCAACCGGCCCGCCTGGATGCCTGGACCGAACAGGCGCGCCAGCACAACCTGAAGGTGCAGGCCGCCGAAGTACGCCAGCTTATCGCCGAACAGGAAGTGCACAAGCAACAGGCCGGCCACTTGCCAACCCTCGACCTGGTGGCCGCACATGGCCGCTTTGCCTCGGTGGGTGGCAGCCTCTACGACGTCACCGTACCCGAGGAGAAATACACCCAGACCGTGGTCGGCGTGCAACTCAGCGTGCCGCTGTATGCCGGTGGCGGCACCCAAAGCCGCACCCGCGAGGCGCGTGCCCTGCAGGGCGCCGCCGAGGACGAACTGGAAGATGCCCGGCGCGAGGCCGACTTCATGGCCCGCCAGGCCTACCTGAACCTGACCGGCGGCATCAGCCAGTACCAGGCGCTGAAACAGGCCTTGCGTTCCAGCCAGAGTGACCTGCGCATTACCACCCATGCCTTCGAGGCCGGTGCGCGGATCAGCAGCGATGTGCTGGATGCCGAACAGCAGGTCACCCGCACCCAGCTGCAACTGGCGCGTCAGCGCTACGCAATCCTGCAGGCACAGCTACGGCTGATGGCGGCCAGCGGCAGCCTCGGCGACGACAACCTCAAGGCCCTCAGCGCCCTGCTCACGGCGCGGGTTCAAGGGTAGGCACCTTCACGGTACTGCCCCGCCACCTCGCGCAGCACCTCGCACATCCACTGCCCCGGCAGGCTCTGCGGCAAGGCGGCATTGCGGCAGATGCCCACCGAGCCGCCGGGCTCGCGCACACCCAGGTCGAGCTCGATCAGGTCGCCACGGCGCAGGTCGAGCAGCACCGCATCGCGCGGTGCAACCCACAGCGCATCGCTGCCCAGCAGGTAGCGCCGGCTCAGGGCCAGTGACAGGGTTTCCAGGCGCTGCGCCGGCATCTGGATGGCGCACTGCACGAACAGGCTGTCGGCGTGCTGGCGGATGGTGGTGCCCGCAGGCGGCAGCACCAGCGGGTAGCGGCCTACCTGGGTGCGCTCTACCGGCGAGCTGGCCAAGAGCGGGTGGCCGGGCCGCACCACCAGGCTCATCGATTCGCTGTACAAGTGCTCGAACGACAGGCCCTGGATTTGCGGGCTGTCGGTCATGCGCCCGACCACCAGTTCCAGCTCGCCCAGGCGCAGCTGGCCGAGCAGTTGTGCGCTGACCCCGGTGACCACGCTGATCACCAGCGCTTCATGGCGCTGGTGCAGGCGGCACAGCACCTCGGGCATCAGCAGGCCTTCGACGGTGGAGAGCACGCCAATGCGCACCTGCGACGGCGCCCGCGCTTCACCCCGCAGGCTGCTGACACCGTCGCGCAGGGCCTGCACGCTGGGGCCGGCATAACGCATGAAACGCGTACCGGCGGGGGTCAGTTCCACACCTTGGCGGCTGCGTGAAAACAGTCGCGTTTCCAGCAGCGCTTCGAGCTCCTTGAGGGTTTTCGAGATGGCCGGCTGGCTGATTGCCAGGCTGTCGGCCGCCCTGGCCAGGCTGCCCTGCCGGGCAATCTCCAGGAAGCACAGCAGGTGGCGGTACTTGATGCGGGTGTCGAGGTTCATGCTGGCAAGCTTACCGCATCGCCACCTGCGGCGTATCCGGGTCGCGCTGCTGGCGGCGGAACTGCCCGGGTGGCAGGCCGTGGATCTGGCGGAAACGTCGGGAAAAGTAGGCTTCGTCGGCAAAGCCACACAGCCGTGCCACCTCGCCCACCGGGCGGCTGCCGTTGAGCAGGTAGTTGCGTGCGGCGTGCATGCGCCGCTCCAGCACCAGCTCGCTGAAGGTCTTGCCGATTTCCTTGCGCAACCAGTGGGTCAGGTAGGTGGGCGACAGGTAGGTGGCGGCGGCGACCTTCTGCAGGTTCAGGTCGGGGTCGTCGATATGCCGGCGCAGGTATTCGCTCATGCGGCCCAGCGCAGCGCGGCGGCTGAGCTGCGCGGCATTGCTGTCGGCCAGTTCACGCAGCGGCTCGGCATACAGGCCACAGACCTGGCCGATCAGTTGCAGCAACAGGCCCTTGAGGATTTCGCGGGTGCCGAAGCGGCGGTTGGCATCCAGTGCACGCATGCGGTCGAGAACTTGCCGCAGCTCGGCAAAGTCGGCCTCGCCCAGGCAAAAGTCGAGATGCTCCTGAAAGCGGAACGGTGACAGCTCCGGCGCCTGCAGGATCGACACCTCTTCCAGATCCATCGGGTCACAGGCCAGGTGCGGCAGCAGGAACGTCTGGGAGAAGTTGATCACCACAAAGTCACTGTCGAGCGGGTGCGGAATCACATGCACCCGGTGCGGCAGGATGAAGGCCAGGGTGTTGCGCTTGAAGGGGCGCTGCACGCTGCCGATGTGTTGCACCGTGTCACCGCCGAAGTTGACCTGGATCTGGAAGTACTCGTGGCGATGCGGCGAGGTTTCGGCGGGGCGCCCGCGCTGGTCGCGGATGTAGAAGTCCATCAGCTCGCTGCGCTGCTGCATGACGTAGGTCGGGACCTCGCGCTTTGGGGGCATTGGGCTGGCTCCAGGTTCTAGGTAAAAAGTTGCCTGTGCGGGCCTCTTCGCGGGTAAACCCGCTCCCACAGGTACAGCGCAGCTCCCAAATCATGTGCTGACTCTGTGGGAGCGGGTTCACCCGCGAAGAGGCCCGACGAGGCAAGGCAAGTTGTACGATGTCCAAGCTTTTCAAATTAAACCTGTCTGCAAAAAACCGCGCAACCTTGAACCCCCACAGCCCTCTAAAAATGCGACACCCAGCAGAAAAACCAATCAAAACCCCGCCTTCCGATTTTTTTGGACAGTTCAGCCCTCCCCCGCCTTTAGTGAAAAAAACGGTCTAAAACCAACGTTGCATTCAACAAGTCGTACGACCACCTTAGTAAAGAGACTGCAGCCCAACCTCTATCAACAACAACAAACGAGGTCGACTCATGTCGAGCACGCCTACCCCCCGCGCCGCGTCGTCGTACGCGCTGGACGCGGCCCCTGCCCAGCGCCTGCCCACCCGCCGCCGCTGGTTCATGCTGTCGCTGCTGCTGGTGGCGACCATCATCAACTACGTCGACCGGGTGAACATTTCCATCGCCGCCCCGTTCATGGCCAAGGACCTGGGCCTGGACAAGGTCGAGATGGGCCTGATCTTCTCCGCCTTCGCCTGGACCTACGCCCTGGCCCTGGTGCCGGCAGGCTTCATCGCCGACCGCTTCGGCTCGCGCCTGACCTACGGCGTGTCGCTGATCAGCTGGTCGGCGGTGACCGTGGCCCAGGGCCTGGCCAGCGGCTTTGCCTCGCTGTTCGGCCTGCGCCTGGCGGTCGGCGCCATGGAAGCCCCGGCCTTCCCGGCCAACAGCCGCGCCGTCACCGTGTGGTTCCCCGCCCGCGAGCGCGGCATGGCCAGCAGCATCTACGTGTGCGGCCAGTACCTGGGCACTGCGCTGTTCACCGGCGCCCTGCTATGGCTCGCGACGACCTACGACTGGCGGCATGTGTTCTACAGCACCGGCCTGGTCGGCATCGTGTTTGGCGTGGTGTGGCTGTTCCTGTACCGCGACCCGCTGAACTGCAAGAAGGTCAGCAAGGAAGAGCTGGCCTACATCGAGAACGGCGGCGGCCTGATCAAGAGCAGCCAGGAACGCACCCGTTTCGACTGGCGCCAGGTGGCCGAGCTGTTCCGCTACCGCCAGGTGTGGGCGATCTGCCTGGGCAAGTTCGCCAGCACCTCGGCGCTGTACTTCTTCCTCACCTGGTTCCCCACCTACCTGATCGAAGAGCGCCAGCTGACGTTGATCAAGGTCGGCATCTTCGCGGTCATGCCATTCATCGGGGCCACGGTCGGCATCCTGCTGGCGGGCATCGTCTCCGACCTTCTGATCCGCAAGGGCTACTCGCTGTCGTTCGCCCGCAAGCTGCCGCTGGTGGTGGGCTCGATGCTGGGCATGTCGATCGTGCTGGTGAACTTCACCGACTCGAACGTGCTGTGCATCGCCGTCCTCACCCTGGCGTTCTTCGCCCAAGGTATCGCTTCGTCGTCATGGGCGGCGGTGTCGGAAGTGGCCCCCAAGGAGCTTATCGGCCTGACCGGCGGGGTTACCAGCCTGGCCGCGAACATTGGCGGCATCGTCACGCCGATCGTGATTGGCGCGATCGTGCATGCCAGCGGTTCGTTCGCCATGGCGTTCTGGTTCATTGGCGGGGTGGCGTTGATGGGGACGCTTTCGTATTCGCTGCTGCTTGGGAAGCTGTATCGCATTGAGCTGAAGACGGCTGACTGAGCCTGAGGTGTTGTGGCTGTACTGGCTTCTTCGCGGCTAAAGCCGCTCCTGCAGGGGTAGCGTCAACCCCGAGGGCACACCGTCCCCCTGCAGGAGCACCTTAGCCGCGAAGAGGCCAGCACAGGTTACTTGGATAGTCCAACCCAACCCCGCTTTCGTCCAACTTTGCCGGCCAGCCTGTGACATACGCTGGCCACTCCAGAACGGAGGATCCACCCATGACTTACCTGTTCAACCCGCCGGCCATCGTCAGCCTGCCGATCCGCGGCAGCGATGCGCGCTTTCCGGTCGGCCGGGTGTTCTGCCTGGGCCGCAACTACCCATGGCCGGAAACCTACGGCCCGGCGCCACAGGAGCCGGTGTTCTTCATGAAACCGGCAAGCAATGTGGTCGAGGCAGCGGGAGAGCTGCCCTTCCCGCCGCAGACCGACGAGTTCTGCCACGAAATCGAGCTGGTCGCGGCCATCGCCAAGGGCGGTGCCGACATTGCCCCGGAACATGCCCTGGAACACGTGTTCGGCTTTGCCGCCGGCCTGGACATGACCCGTCGCGATCACCAGCGCAAGGCCAAGGCCGAGGGCCTGCCGTGGGAAGCGGCCAAAGTGTTCGAGGCATCGGCACCCATGACCGCCATCGTCCCCGCCAGCGAATGCGCCTGGCCGCTGAATGCGGCGCTGTGGCTGCAGGTCAATGGCCAGGAGCGCCAGCGCGCGCACCTCAGTCAGCAGACCTGGGCGTTGGCCGAAGTCATCAGCCGGCTGTCCCGCCAGCTGCCGCTACGCCCGGGCGACCTGATCATGACCGGCAGCCCGCCCGGCGTGGCGCCGCTGAACCCGGGCGACACGATCCATGCCGGCATCGACGGTATCGGCGAACTGCACCTGCGCGTCGGCCCCCGCCCTGTCGGGCAAGCCGCCAACGCTGCCTGATTCCCCTGGAGTGACGAAATGAAGCAGAACAAGAAAATCGCTTTGGTCACCGGCGCCGGCAGCGGCATCGGCCGCGCGGTCGCCCTCGCCTTGCTGGAAGACGGCTTCAGCCTGGTCCTCGCCGGGCGCCGCCGCGAACCGCTGCAAGCAGTCGTCGAACACGCGCAGGCAGCGGGCGGTGAAGCCATGGCTGTACCCACTGACGTGCGCGATGAACAGAGCGTCGCGCAGCTGTTCGCCACCATCGAGGAGGTACATGGCCGCCTGGACGTGATCTTCAACAATGCCGGCATCAACGCCCCCGCCGTACCGGTCGACGAGCTACCGCTGGAAAACTGGCGCAACGTCATCGCCACCAACGTCGACGGGGTGTTCCTCTGTGCCCGTGCGGCCTTCGGCCTGATGCGCCGCCAGCAGCCGCAAGGCGGGCGGATCATCAACAACGGCTCGATCTCGGCGCATACCCCGCGCCCGTTCACCGCGCCCTACACCGCCAGCAAGCATGCGGTGCTGGGCCTGACCAAGGCACTGGCGCTGGATGGCCGGCCTTACAACATCGTCTGTAGCCAGGTGGACATCGGCAACGCCCTGACCGAGCTGTCCGAACGCATGACCCGTGGTGTGCGCCAGGCCAATGGCGAGATCGCCGCCGAGCCGATGCTCGACGTGCGCCATGTGGCCGACGCGGTGCGCTACATCGCCGCGCTGCCGCTGGACGCCAACGTACTGAACATGACCGTGATGGCCAGCAACATGCCATTCGTTGGCCGTGGCTGAACCTTGTTTTCGATGAGCCCTGTTCCTGATGGAGTGACCGATGAAACCAGAAGTCCTGCAACTTAGCCCGATCCTCATCCCGCAGATCCGTGAGCGCCTTGAACAGTTGTTCACCGTACACCGCTACTACGAACAGGCCGACAAGGAGGCCTATGTCAGCCAGCATGCCGACAATATTCGCGGCGTGATCACCGGCGGCCACACTGGTATCAGCCAGGCGCTGATGGCGCGCCTGCCCAATCTGGAAGTGATTGCGGTCAACGGTGTCGGCACCGACGCGATCGACCTGGCCTACGCCCGCGACCGCGGCATCCAGGTGACAGCGACCATCGGAGCCCTAACCGAAGACGTCGCCGATCTCGCCATCGGCATGCTGATCGGTTTGTGCCGGGGTATCTGCACCGGTGACCGTTTCGTGCGCGCCGGCCATTGGGCCACCAGTCCCACGCCGCTGGCGCCGTTGCCGCTGGCCCGTCAAGTGTCGGGCATGCGCGTGGGCATCGTCGGCATGGGCCGGGTCGGCCGCGCGGTGGCGCAGCGGGCGGCCGCGTTCGGTTGCCCGATTCGCTACACCGACCTGCAGGCGCTGGATGTGCCTTACGGCTTCGAGGCCGACCTGCTGCAGCTGGCCAAGGACAGCGATGCGCTGATCCTTGCAGCGGCGGCCGACAAGGGTGAGGCGCTGATCAATCGCGACGTGCTGCGGGCCTTGGGCAGCGAGGGTTACCTGATCAACATCGCGCGCGGCAAGCTGGTGGATGAGCCCGCCTTGACCGCTGCGTTGCAGGCCGGCGAGATCGCGGGGGCGGGGCTGGATGTGTTTGCCGATGAACCGCGAGCGCCCGAGGCGTTGTTCGAGCGTGAGGATGTGGTGCTGCAGCCGCATCGCGCCAGTGCCACGGTGCAGACCCGCACGCGCATGGGCGAGATGGTGGTGGCCAGCCTGGTGGATGTGTTTGCCGGGCATAAACCTCAAGGGCTGGTGATCTAGGCCACCTGTCCCGGCCTCTTCGCGGGTAAACCTGCTCCTGCAACGGGACGCGATCTGTCAGGAGCGGGTTTACCCGCGAAAGGGCCGGCACGGGCAATGCACCATGATCAGGCTACCGCCAATTCCACCCACTCACCCTTCAACCGCACCGGCCACACCCGCAACCGCTGGCCCCCATCATCCAGGCATGCCCCGCTCTGCAAGCTGAAGCGCTGCTTGTACAACGGCGCGGCCACAACCAGTTCCCCTTGCACGCTACCGACCAGCCCGCGGCCGATGATGTTGGCGCCGGAGCGTGGGTCGCGGTTGTCCACCGCGTACAGGGTTTGGGCTTGCCCAGGAAGATAGAACAGCGCGACCTGGGCACCGTCGAGCCACACCACCACGCCAGAATCGGCCACCAGGTCTTGCGCCCGGCATACCGCCTGCCAGTTTTCGCGGGTTTTCACAGCAGCATTGGACAGATTCATCAGACAGCCTCCTCGACAGTAGGGATCAGGTGCAACGGCGCCGCCGGTCGGCGTTGTTCACGTTCGCGCACGAAATGTACGTCCGGGTCGGCGCGATGGTCGTTGACGAAGGTGCGGAAGCGCTTGAGCTTTTCCGGGTCGTTGAGGGCGTTGGCCCATTCGCATTCATACTGCTCGACCACATGCTGCATCTGCGCCTCCAGCTCGTGGGCCAGGCCCAGGCTGTCGTCGAGGACCACCTGCTTCAGGTAGTCCAGCCCGCCCTCCAGGTTCTCGCGCCACACCGACGTGCGCTGCAGCTTGTCGGCGGTGCGGATGTAGAACATCAGCACGCGGTCGATCAACCGCACCAGGGTCTCGTCGTCGAGGTCGGTAGCGAACAGTTCGGCATGCCGCGGGCGCATGCCGCCATTGCCACACACGTAGAGGTTCCAGCCCTTGTCGGTGGCGATCACGCCGATGTCCTTGCTCTGCGCCTCGGCACATTCGCGGGTGCAGCCAGATACCGCGAACTTGAGCTTGTGCGGGCTGCGCAGGCCCTTGTAGCGGTCTTCCAGGCGCAGGGCCATGGCGACGCTGTCCTGCACGCCGTAGCGGCACCAAGTGCTGCCCACGCACGACTTCACCGTGCGGGTCGACTTGCCATAAGCGTGGCCGGTCTCGAAACCGGCTTCGATCAGCTCGCCCCAGATCAGCGGCAACTCGTGCAACTGGGCGCCGAACAGGTCGATGCGCTGGCCGCCGGTGATCTTGGTGTACAGGTCGTACTTTTTCGCCACCTGGCCGATGACGATGAGCTTGTCGGGGGTGATTTCACCTCCCGGAATACGCGGCACCACCGAGTAGGTGCCGTTCTTCTGCATGTTGGCCATGAAGGTGTCGTTGGTGTCCTGCAGCGGCACCAGCGCCGGGTCCATGATCGGCTGGTTCCAGCACGAGGCGAGGATGTTGCCCGCTGCCGGCTTGCAGATGTCACAGCCGGTGTGGCCTTTGCCATGGCGTTCGAGCAGTTGGTTGAAGGTACGGACTCCCTCCACCCGCACCAGGCCATACAGCTCCTGACGGGTGTAGGCGAAGTGCTCGCACAGGCTCTTGTCCACCGACACGCCACGGGCAGTCAGCTCGTGTTCGAAGACTTGCTTGAGCAGGGCCGCGCAACCCCCGCAGCCGGTCGCGGCCTTGGTGCAGCCCTTGACCGCAGCGAGGTCGCTGCAACCGCTGTCGATGGCGGCGCACACCGCGGCCTTGCTGACGTTGTGGCAGGAGCAGATGGTCGCGCTGTCGGGCAACGCATCGGCGCCCAGGGCCGGCGCGCCACCGCCTTGCGGCAGGATCAACGCTGCCGGGTCGGCCGGCAGGGCGATAGCGTTCTGGGCGTACTGCAGCAGGGTGTCGTAGTAACTGTTGTCGCCGACCAGCACCGCACCCAGTACCCGCTTGCCGCTGGCATCCACCACCAGCCGCCGATAGGCGCTGTTGGCTTCGTCGATGAAGCGGTAGCTGCGTGCGCCCGGCGTGGCGCCGTGGGCGTCGCCGATCGAGCCGACATCCACGCCCAGCAGCTTGAGCTTGGTCGACATATCGGCACCGCTGAATGCCACCGCCGCCTCATCCATCAGCAACGCTGCCAGGTTGCGCGCCATGCTGTAGCCCGGGGCGACCAGGCCGAACACGCTGCCGTTCCACGAGGCGCACTCGCCAATGGCGAAGATGCGCGGGTCGCTGCTGCGGCAGTGGTCGTCGATTACCACGCCGCCCCGCGCGGCGATGTCCAGGCCGCAGGCACGGCCCAGGGCATCTTGCGGGCGAATGCCGGCGGAAAACACGATCAGGTCGGTTTCCAGGTGCTCGCCGCCATCGAAGTTCATGCGATAGCGGTAGGCCTCACCGGCACTGATCGACTGGGTGGCGCGTGACAGGTGCACACCCACGCCCAGCGCTTCGATCTGCGCCTTGAGCGCGGCACCGCCTTCGCCGTCCAGTTGCACCGGCATCAGCCGGGGCGCGAACTCCACCACATGGGCTTCCAGGCCCAGCGACTTCAGGGCGTTGGCGGCCTCCAGGCCAAGCAGGCCACCACCGACCACCACGCCACGGCGGGCATCGGCGGCAGCAGCGCGAATGGCATCAAGGTCGTCAAGGCTGCGGTAGACCAGGCGGGCATGGCCGCTGGAGCCTTCGATCGGCGGTACGAAGGGGTATGAACCAGTGGCCAGCACCAGGTGGTCGTAGCCGTAACGGCCCTCGCTGGTGATCACCTCGCAACGCTCGCGGTCGATTTCCAGCACGGCTTCGCTCAGGTGCAGGTGAACGCCGTTAGTGTTGTAGAAATCGTGCTCGCACAGGGCCAGGGTTTCGGCACAGCTGCCAGCAAAGTACTCGGACAGGTGCACGCGGTCGTAGGCGCGCTGGCGTTCTTCACCAAACACCCGCACCTCGAAGCGCTGCAGGGCGCCACGGCTGACCAGTTGCTCGACGCAATGGTGGCCGACCATGCCGTTGCCGACGATGACCAGTCGCTGTTGTTGCGCGCTGCTCGCTGTTGCCTTCATAAGCCGATCCTCGATCAAAAAAAAAGCGCCTGGAGCCGAAGCTCCAGGCGCCTTTGCCTGTATTCATCACGGTGTGCCCCCGGGTTGATCGCCGTTGATCAGCGGGGCTTGTTGTAGTGGAGATAAAGCAGGGACTGTGCCAATTGCCTTGCCTGAGCCGGCCTCTTCGCGGGTGCCCCCCTCCCACGGGGGCTCCACAGGGTCTCAGGCTTGCACAGTACCTGTGGGAGCGGGCTCACCCGCGAAGAGGCCGGCACAGGCATGCACATTCACAGTGCACATCACCCCATCCCGGTGCACTCAGTACACATCCCGCCGATAACGCCTGGCCTTGCTCAAACCTTCGACATAGGCAGCCGCCTGCGCCGCATCCATCCCGCCATGCTCGGCCACCACGGCACGCAATGCCGCATCCACATCCTTGGCCATGCGCTGGGCATCACCACACACATAGAAGTACGCCCCCGCCTGCAGCCAGCGCCACAACTCGGCGCCCTGCTCCAGCATGCGCTGCTGCACATAGACCTTCTGCGCCTGGTCCCGCGAGAACGCCGTGTCCAGGCGCAGGTGGCCGGCTGCCTGCCAGGCTTGCAGCTGGTCCTGGTAATAGAAATCGGTAGCCGCGTACTGCTCGCCGAAGAACAGCCAGTTGCCGCCGTTTGCCCCACGGGCCTGACGCTCTTCGAGAAAGGCGCGAAATGGCGCGATGCCAGTGCCAGGGCCGACCATGATCACTGGCAGGCTATCGTCCTCAGGCAGACGGAAGTGCTTCGACACCTGGGGGAAGATCGCCACCCGCAACGCCTGCACACGGTCGGCGAGAAAGCTCGAGCACACCCCTTTGCGCTCGCCATAACGAACCGTCGACACGGTCAGGTGTACCTGGCCCGGGTGCGCCAGCGGGCTGGAGCTGATCGAGTACAGGCGTGGCTGCAACGGCTTGAGCAGCGCCAGCCAGCTGGCCAGCGGCAGCTGCTGGGGGAAAGCGCGCAGTACATCGACCAGTTGCCGGCCCCACAGCCAGTCCTGCAATTCGCTTTTGCACGCGGGCTGCAGCAGGCGCTGCAGATCGGGCGCATTGACGGCAAAGGCCTGCAGTTGCTGCGCAGTGACCTTGGCGATTTCCAGATGCGTTTGCAGGGCTTCGGCCAGAGGCATGGCAGGCTTACCGTTGAGCTCGACCAAGACCTGGCCGTCAAGCTGCATCAGCGCCAGCAGTTCGTCGACCAGGGCCGGGCAGTTACGCGGCCACACCCCCAAGGCATCACCGGCCGCATAGCTGAAGCCGCTGCCACTGAGGTCGAAGACCAGCTGGCGGGTTTCCTTGCTGGCGCCTGGGCCATTGAGCAGGCGGTTTTCCAGCACGCTGGCGACCCACGGCTGCTGCTTGCTGTAGGTGGCCACAGTGGCCGGTTCACTGAGCGCTTGCGCTGTGCTTGCACGCCCCAGCGTGGGCAGCAGGGCCTCGAGCCAGTCGGCGAAGGTGTCGTCGAAGTCCGGCTCGCAGTCCACCCGTTGCAACAGGCGCCGCCCACCCAGCTCGGCCAGGCGCTGGTCGAGCTTGCGGCCAAAGCCGCAGAACTGGTCGTAGCTGGAGTCGCCCAGGGCCAGCACGGCATAGGGCAACTCGGCGCAGTGGGCGCCTTCCTCGCCCTGCAAGGCCTGCCAGAAAGCCGCCGCGCTGTCGGGCGCCTCGCCATCGCCAAAGGTGCTGGCGATCAACACCACACTGGGCACCCCCTGCAGCTGGCTCGGGCTGACCGCCTCCATGCAGCTGAGCTGCACGTCCAGGCCGGCTGCGCGCAGGCGCTCGGCACAGCGTTCGGCCAGCAGCTCGCCATTGCCGGTCTGCGAGGCCCACAGCACCTGATGCTTCGGCGCCGCCTGCAGCGCAACGGGCAGGGCCGCTGGCTGGGCAAACAGCCCGGCGAGCAGGCCGTCGACGAACAACCGGCGGTTGGCAGCCAGCGGCGCAGTGGCCGGCAGGCTGGGCACGCCTTCGGCGCGCGACTGATCCAGGCCCAGCAAAAAGCCTTGCAGGTAATGGCGCTCTTCCTCGGCCAGCACCGGGGCCGGCAGTTGGTCCAGGCCAAGCAGGCGGGACAGGGTGGCGGTCGGCATGCGGGCTGGCTCCGGAATGGCAGTGTTCAGGTCAAGGGCTTCGATACGCTCACCGGCGACCCGCTCAAGGGCCACGGCGCAGTGTTTGAGGGCGGGCTGCAACGACAGCGGGTCGACCGCATCGCAGGTGACGGCATTGATCGCGAGTTGCTCGCCGAGCAGGTCGTTCCAGTGGAACGGCGCAAAACAGTTACCCGGCATCACCCGATCACTGATGCGCACCGGCAGCACGGCTTGGCCACGCCGCGAGCGAATGGCCAGCTGGTCCTTGTCGGCGATGCCCAGGCGGGCGGCGTCGTCAGGGTGAATTTGGACGAAAGGCCCGGGCTCCAGCTTGTTCAGCGCCGGCACCTTGCCGGTCTTGGTCAGGGTGTGCCACTGGTGCTGCACGCGGCCGGTATTCAGCACCATGGGGTAGTCGGCATCCGGCAGCTCCGGCGCCGGCAGCCATGGCCGGGCGAAGAAGCGGGCCTTGCCGCTGGCGGTCGGAAAGGCCAGCGCCGGCCGTTGGCCCTCGGCGTCGTGCAGCATCGCCTGGCTGCTGCCGTCGTTGATATAGCGCAGCGGGCTGCGCTCAGCTTCACGCCCGGGGGCGCTGGGCCACTGACGCGGCTGTTGGCGGAGGTCGGCATAGCCGATACCGCGCAGGTCGTAGCCGGTTGCGGGATTGTGGAAACGGCGGATTTCCTCGTAAACCGCTTCGGCATCGGGGTAGTCGAAGGCCTCGGCATAGCCCATGGCGCAGGCGACGCGGGCGATGATCTGCCAGTCCGGCAGGCTCTGCCCGGGCGGCTCGACGGCGCGTGGCATCAGGGTCAGGTTGCGCTCGCTGTTGATCATCACGCCCTCGCCTTCTGCCCACAGCGCGGCCGGCAGCAGGATGTCGGCGTAACGGTTGGTTTCGGTGTCGAGGAAGGCATCCTGGGTAATGACCAGCTCGGCCTGGCGCAGGCCGTCGATGACCTGCTGACGGTTGGCGACGCTGGCCACCGGGTTGCTGCAGATGATCCAGCAGGCTTTCACTTCAGCCGTTTTCAGCTGTTCGAACAGCGCCACCGTGCCCTCGCCGCCCTCGCTGCGCAGGCTGCCGGGTGCCAACTGCCATTGCTGTTCGACGAAGGCGCGGTCGGCGGCCACCAGCGCCGAGCGCTGGCCTGGCAGGCCTGGGCCCATGTAGCCCATCTCGCGGCCGCCCATGGCATTGGGCTGGCCGGTCAGCGAGAACGGCCCGCTGCCGGGGCGGCAGATCGCGCCCGTGGCCAGGTGCAGGTTGCAGATAGCGTTGCTGTGCCAGGTGCCGTGAACGCTCTGGTTCAGGCCCATGGTCCAGCAGCTCATCCAGTTGTTGGCGCCACCGATCCATTCGGCGGCCTGGATGATGTCGGCCTCGGTCAGCCCGGTGATGGCGGCCACGCGCTCGGGGGTGTAGTCGTCGAGAAAGGCCGGCAGTTGGTCCCAGCCCTCGGTGTGGCGGGCGATGAAGTCGGGGTCGGTATGGCCATTGCGCTGCAGCAGGTACAGCAGGCCGTTGAGCAAGGCCATGTCGCTGCCGGGGCGCACCTGCAGGAACAGGTCGGCCTTGTCGGCGGTGGCACTGCGCCGTGGGTCGACCACGATCAGCTTCGCCCCGGCCTTGACCCGATCGAGCAGGCGCAGGAACAGGATCGGGTGGCAGTCGGCCATGTTGGCACCGATCACCAGGAACACATCGGCGTGCTCGAAGTCCTGATAGCTGCCGGGCGGGCCGTCGGCACCGAGCGACAGTTTGTAGCCGCTGCCCGCACTGGCCATGCACAGGCGCGAGTTGGACTCGATATGGCGGGTGCGGATAAATCCCTTGGCCAGTTTGTTGGCCAGGTACTGGGCCTCCAGCGACATCTGCCCGGACACGTACAGCGCCACTGCATCGGCGCCGTGCTGGTCGATGATGCCGCGCAGGCGTGCAGCGGTGGCGGCGATAGCCTGGTCCATGCCGGTGCGTATCGGCTGCTGGCTGCGTTGCTGGCGCACATAGGCGTCCGCCATGCGCCCGGCGGCGCTCAGCGGCACATGCGCGGTAAGGCCTTTGGTGCACAGGCGGCCGAAATTGCTGGGGTGCAGTTTGTCGCCGCTGATCTTGCCGACCTTGCCGTCGGCAACGCTCATGACGATGCCGCAACCGACGCCGCAATAGGGGCAGACGCTGCGTACTTCGCTATTGGCCATGGGCGGGCTCCTGTTCCGGGCGTGCAAAAAAGGCGCCGGTTGCCCCCGCCTTGCCTGGCAAGCGGGGACAACACGGCGCCTTTGTCGTGAAATGTTGTGGGCAGTCGACGTTGATAGCCCTGGATGCAGGTTGATCAGCAAATTACGGGCCAGCTGTGCCGGCCCTTTCGCGGGTGAATCGGATCGCCGCACCGCCGCTCCCACAGGGTTGACGCAAGGCCTGAGGGCGGTGATGTGCCTGTGGGAGCGAGTTCACCCGCGAAAGGGCCGGCCCAGGCAATGCACCAAGCGGTGGCAGCCTCGCACTCCCTGGCGCTATGCTGGGTCAATTTCCAGCATGAGCGCCTGCCCTCCCCCCATGTCCAAAGTGATTCTCAAGACCCCTGCCCAACTCGACCTGATGCGCCGCGCCGGCCAGCTGCTGGCCCAGGTGTTCGCCGAACTCGACGGTTTCATCCGCCCTGGTGTTACGACGATGCAAATCAATGACCGCGCTGAAGCGTTCATCGTCGACACGCTCAAGGCACGCCCGGCGAGCAAGGGCCAGTACGGGTTCCCCTACTCGCTCAATACCTCGGTGGACCACGTCGTCTGTCATGGCATCCCCAAGGCGGATGAAGTGCTGAAGGACGGCTCGATCATCAACGTCGACATCACCCTGGAACAGGGTGGCTACATCGCCGACTCATCGAAGATGTACTGTATCGGGCACATCAGCGATGAAGCGCAGCGGCTGGTCGACACCACCTACGACGCGTTGTGGAAAGGCATCGAACAGGTGCGCCCGGGGGCGACGCTCGGTGATATCGGCCATGCCGTGCAGCGCCATGCCGAAGCAGCGGGCTACAGCGTGGTGCGCGAATACTGCGGGCATGGCATTGGCCAGCAGATGCACGAAGGGCCGGAGGTGCTGCACATCGGCCAGCGCGGGATGGGCATGAAGCTCACGCCGGGCATGGTGTTCACCATCGAGCCGATGATCAATCAGGGCAGCCGCGGGACACGGACGTTGAAGGATGGCTGGACGGTGATTACCCGCGACAACAGCTTGTCGGCGCAGTGGGAGCATACCGTGGCGGTGACCGAGGATGGTTTTGAGGTGCTGACCTTGCGGGAAGAAGAGCGCCGTCGCTGACGGTGCTGCATTCCATGCGTTCAGTAACAAAAAAAGCGACCCTAAGGTCGCTTTCTTTGTTACTTCCGGGTGTTCAGTGGGCCCTGGAAGTGGAATATGGCGCAGCGGACGGGACTCGAACCCGCGACCCCCGGCGTGACAGGCCGGTATTCTAACCGACTGAACTACCGCTGCGCTATACATCGAGTGGTGGGTGATGACGGGATCGAACCGCCGACCCTCTGCTTGTAAGGCAGATGCTCTCCCGGCTGAGCTAATCACCCATGTCTCTCGGTGTGGCGCGCATTCTACGGGCGACTTTCCGCTCTGGCAAGCACTTATCGAAGTTTTTTCAAATATCGTACAAATGCCAAAATTCGCCCACAAAAAAAGCGACCCTAGGGTCGCTTTCTTTGTTACTTCCGGGTGTTCAGTGGGCCCTGGAAGTGGAATATGGCGCAGCGGACGGGACTCGAACCCGCGACCCCCGGCGTGACAGGCCGGTATTCTAACCGACTGAACTACCGCTGCGCTATACATCGAGTGGTGGGTGATGACGGGATCGAACCGCCGACCCTCTGCTTGTAAGGCAGATGCTCTCCCGGCTGAGCTAATCACCCTTCGTCTCGGTGTGGCGCGCATTCTACGGACGCACCTGTACCCTGGCAAGCACTTTTTAAACTTTTTTCAAAAAAAACCTCAGGCCTTTCAAAGACCTAGCGCTGCGGTGCAGTTGTTTTACCGATAAGCCACTGCTGGCCCTGTGACAGGGCTGGTCTCAGAGCAGCGCTCGGAGAATAATGCCCGCCTTATGCATTAAGGAGAGATTGCCCCTCATGTGGTTCAAGAACCTGCTGACCTACCGCCTGACCCAGGATGTCCCGTTCGAGGCTGAAGCGCTGGAAGCCGCCCTGGCCAGCAAGCCGGCCCGCCCCTGCGCCAGCCAGGAGCTGACCACCTATGGTTTCGTCGCGCCGTTCGGCAAAGGCGAAGACGCTCCCCTGGTGCATGTCAGCGGCGAGTACCTGCTGATCGCCGCGCGCAAGGAAGAACGCATCCTGCCGAGCAGCGTTGTCAACGACGCGGTCAAGGAAAAGGTCGAAGAGATCGAGACCGAGCAAATGCGCAAGGTCTATAAAAAGGAGCGTGACCAGATCAAGGACGAGATCATCCAGGCGTTCCTGCCGCGCGCGTTCATCCGCCGCTCGATGATCTTCGCCGCAATTGCCCCGCGCCTGGGCGTGATCCTGGTCAACTCGGCCAGCGCCAAGCGTGCCGAAGACCTGCTGTCGACACTGCGTGAAGTGATGGGCTCGCTGCCGGTGCGCCCGGCGACAGTGAAAATTGCACCGGCTGCCACCATGACCGACTGGGTCAAGTCGCAGCAGGCCGCCGAAGGCTTCTATGTGCTGGACGAATGCGAGCTGCGCGACACCGCCGAAGACGGCGGCATCGTGCGCTGCAAGCGCCAGGATCTGACCAGCGAGGAAATCCAGCTGCACCTGAGCACCGGCAAGGTGGTGACCCAGTTGGCCCTGGCCTGGCAGGACAAGCTGTCGTTCGTCCTGGACGACAAGATGGTGATCAAGCGCCTGAAGTTCGAGGAGCTGCTGCAAGAGCAGGCCGAGCAGGACGGCGGTGACGAGGCGGCCCAGCAGTTCGATGCCAGCTTCCAGCTGATGATGATGACCTTTGCCGAGTTCCTGCCGGTGCTGTTCGAGGCACTGGGTGGTGAAGAGATTCCGCAAGGGGTCTGATGTGTCTTGAAATGCCAGTGCAGGCCTGAAAGCCATTTTTGTCTGCACCGGCCCTATCGCCGGCAAGCCAGCGCCCACAGGTACGCCACAGTTTTCAGAATCTGTCGCCTACCTGTGGGAGCTGGCTTGTCGGCGACAGGGCCGTGGAATTTCACAAAGCAATAAATAGAAAAGGAATTGCCCCCCATGCGCGCCCTCGCCGCCCTCAGCCGCTTCGTCGGCAACACCTTCGCCCTGTGGGTGCTGGTGTTCGCCGCGCTGGCCTTCCTGCAACCGCAATGGTTCATCGCCCTCAAGGTGGCCATCGTGCCGCTGCTGGGGCTGGTGATGTTCGGCATGGGCCTCACCCTCAAGCTCGACGACTTCGCCGCCCTCGCCCGCCAGCCCTGGCGGGTAATGCTGGGTGTGGTCGCACACTTCGTGATCATGCCGGGCATGGCCTGGCTGCTGTGCCAGCTGTTCCACCTGCCGGCGGAAATCGCCGTAGGCGTGATCCTGGTCGGCTGCTGCCCAAGCGGCACGGCGTCGAATGTGATGGTGTGGCTGTCCAAGGGCGACCTGGCGCTGGCCGTGGCGATCGCTGCAGTCACCACCCTGCTCGCCCCGCTGCTGACCCCGGCGCTGATCTGGTTCCTGGCCTCGGCCTGGTTGCCGGTGTCCTTCATGGACATGTTCTGGTCGATCCTGCAGCTGGTGATGCTGCCCATCGTGCTCGGCGTGCTGGCCCAGCGTTTGCTCGGTGCCCGGGTGCAGGCAGCGGTACAGGTGCTGCCGCTGGTATCGGTGGTGAGCATCGTGATGATCGTGTGCGCGGTGGTAGCAGCCAGCCAGGCGAAGATAGCCGAGTCGGGGCTGCTGATCATGGCGGTGGTGATGCTGCACAACAGCTTCGGTTATCTGCTCGGGTACCTGACCGGCAAGGTGTGCAAGCTGCCTCTGGCCCAGCGCAAATCGCTGGCGCTGGAGGTGGGCATGCAGAACTCCGGGCTGGGCGCAGCATTGGCTGCGGCGCACTTCTCGCCGCTGGCGGCCGTGCCCAGTGCTTTGTTCAGCGTCTGGCACAATATTTCCGGGGCGCTGCTTTCGACCTGGTTTCGGCGGATGGATGAGCCTGAGACCGAGGCTGAAGGGATCGAACCGGCCAAGCATTGATGTATGCCTATGCGGGCCTCTTCGCGGGTGAACCCGCTCCCACAGGGCCGCACAGCCATCAGGCCTTGTGGGAGCGGGTTCACCCGCGAAGAGGCCCGTACAGGCTTGCCCTGAGACCCGCAGGTGTGCACCATGGTGCTCACTGTGAGGACGACCTCGCGACGCACCGCGTGACCATTCCGGGGACGGCCCCATCATTTGCAACGATGGAGACGCACCATGTCCTGGATCATCCTGTTCTTCGCCGGCCTGTTCGAGGTCGGCTGGGCCGTCGGCCTGAAATACACCGACGGTTTCAGCAAGCCACTGCCCACCGTACTCACCGTCGCCGCCATGGCTGTCAGCCTGGGCCTGCTGGGCCTGGCCATGAAAGAGCTGCCGCTGGGCACTGCCTATGCCATCTGGACCGGCGTTGGCGCGGTTGGCACGGTAATCGCCGGCATCATCCTGTTTGGCGAGTCGATGGCCCTGATACGGCTGGCCAGCGTGGCGCTGATCATCATCGGCCTGGTAGGCCTGAAAGTCAGCGCCAGCTGACCCCCTCCCCTAGCGCAGGTCACCTCGCAAACGGCTGACCTGCTCGCGCAACACGTCGGGCTGCGCCGCCTCCACCGGGATCGCGGCGCCGGCCACGATGGTCACCCGCGACCACAGCCGCTTGAAAAAGCCCTTGGCCGGGTCGCGGCTGAAGAAGCTGCCCCACAAACCCTGTAACGCCAGCGGAATCACCGGCACCGGGGTTTCTTCGAGGATGCGGTTGACGCCGCCCTTGAACACGTCGATCTCGCCATCACCGGTCAGCTTGCCCTCGGGGAAGATGCACACCAGTTCACCATCGGCCAGGTACTCGGCAATACGCGCAAACGCCCGCTCGTAGATGGTCGGGTCTTCGTTGCGCCCGGCAATCGGAATGGCGCCTGCGGTGCGAAAGACGAAGTTGAGCACCGGCAGGTTGTAGATCTTGTAGTACATCACGAAGCGGATCGGCCGGCGGATTGCCCCGCCCAGCAGCAGTGCATCGACGAACGACACATGGTTGCACACCAGCAACGCTGCGCCCTGGTCGGGGATGCGCTCGAGGTCACGGTGCTGCACGCGGTACATCGAATGGCTGAGCAGCCAGATCAGGAAGCGCATGGTGAACTCGGGCACGATCCTGAAGATATAGGCGTTAACCGCGATATTGAGCAGCGACACCACCAGGAACAGCTGCGGAATACTCAGCTCGGCCACGCCCAGCAGCACGATGGTGAGCAGCGCCGACACCACCATGAACAGGGCATTGAGGATATTGTTGGCGGCGATCACCCGCGCGCGCTGGTCTTCGGCAGTGCGCGCCTGGATCAGCGCGTACAGCGGCACGATATAGAAACCGCCGAACACACCAAGGCCAACGATGGAAAGCAGAATCCACCAGGCCTCGCGCATGCCCAGCAGCGCCAGCCAGTCATGCGGCGTCGCTGCCGCCGGCACATCGCCGGAATGCCACCACCACAGCAGGCCGAACAGGGTCAGGCCGAACGAGCCGAACGGTACCAGGCCGATTTCCACCTTGCGCCCACTAAGCCGTTCGCACAGCAGCGAGCCCAGCGCGATGCCCACCGAAAACAGTGTCAGCACCAGGGTCACGACCGTACCGTCACCGTGCAGCCAGTCCTTGGCGTAGGCCGGGATCTGCGTGAGGTAGATGGCGCCGACGAACCAGAACCACGAGTTGCCGACAATCGAGCGCGACACCGCTGCCGGCTGGCCCAGACCCATGCGCAGGATCGCCCACGACTGTTTGAAGATATTCCAGTCCAGGGCCATTTCCGGCGCGGCGGCAGCCGCCCGCGGGATCCAGCGGCTGGCCAGGTAGCCGAGCACTGCCGTGCCGACCACGCCACCAGCCACCACCGTGGCATAGCTATCGGCCGACATCATCACCCCGGCGCCGATGGTGCCGGCGAGGATGGCCAGGAAGGTGCCGGTTTCCACCAGCCCATTGCCACCGACCAGTTCCTCTTCACGCAGGGCCTGCGGCAGGATCGAATACTTCACCGGGCCGAACAGCGCCGAGTGGGTGCCCATGCCGAACAGCGCCACCAGCATCAGCGCCAGGTGGTTGGTGATGAACCCCAGCGCACCGACCGACATGATCACGATCTCGGCCAGCTTGATGAAGCGGATCAACGCATCCTTGGCGAACTTTTCCCCAAACTGCCCACCCAGCGCCGAGAACAGGAAGAACGGCAGGATGAAGAGCAAGGCGCACAGGTTGACCCAGATCGAACGGTCACCGTCGCCCAGGCTGAGCTTGAACAGGATCGCCAGGATCAGAGACTGCTTGAACAGGTTGTCGTTGAAGGCACCCAGTGACTGGGTGATGAAGAACGGCAGGAAGCGCCGTTTGCCGAGCAAGGTGAATTGCGAGGAGTGACTCATCGTCCTTGGTCCTGGGTTCGGCCAGAAGGGCCCGTTGCCTTATTAGAATGCGCATGACGCTGCAAAGCCACATCGCAGATGTCAACTGACAGTAATGACAGTAGCGAGTTACGCGCCCAGGCATCAATGTCCAGGCTATGTGTTCTGCCGGAAACCTGGATGAACAAGCGTATCGGTCTGATCAAGGTTTTGCGCAAAAGGCCTGTGGCAACCCTCTGGCTTGCGGCCTTGCTCGCCGCCTACCCCGCCAGCGGGCACTCCATGAGCGCCGACAAGGACGCGTTGCTGGATGCGCTGCTCAGGCAAATGACCGTGCAGGAGAAAATCGGCCAGCTACGCATGCAGCATGCACGCGCTGCGCCGCCCTCCAGCACGGAGCTCGATGCGGTTGCCCGGGGTGAAGTGGGGGCGATGTTCACCGAACCCGGCATAACCCCTGCGCAGATCCGCGCCCTTCAGCAGGCGGCCACCCAGCGCAGCCGGCTGCGCATCCCGCTGTTCTTTGCTGGCGATGTGGTGCACGGGCAGCGCACGATCTTTCCGATCAACCTTGGCCAGGCTTCAAGCTGGGACCTCGACGCAATCGCCAGCGCTGCCCGGGTGGCCGCCATCGAAGGTTCCGCCGATGGCCTGGACATGACATTCGCCCCCGTGCTGGATATCAGTCGCGATCCGCGCTGGGGCAGGATGTCGGAGGGCTACGGCGAAGATACCTACCTTGCCGCACGCATCGCCCAGGTAGTGATCCGCGCACTGCAGGGGCCGACACTGGGGGCCAGCAACAGCTTGATGGCCTGCGTAAAGCATTTCGCCGGCTATGGCGCAGTCGAGGGTGGCCGCGACTACAACACCACGGACATGAGCGAGCGACGCCTGGCCGAAGACCACCTGCCGCCCTTCAAGGCGGCGGTGGACGCCGGGGCTGGCGCTGTAATGACCGCGTTGACCAGCCTCAACGGCGTGCCGGCAACTGCCAACCGCTGGCTGCTGCAGGACGTGCTTCGTCGGCAGTGGCAGTTCAACGGGCTGGTCATCAGTGATCACGGTGCGGTGGCGGAGCTGACCGACCATGGAATTGCCGAGGACGGCCAGGGTGCGGCGGAAGCGGCGTTCACCGCCGGCACACAGATGAGCATGAGTGACCGCTACTTCGCCCGGTACTTGCCGAGCCTGATCAAGCAAGGGCTGGCAAGTGAGCAACAACTCGATGCCGCGGTGCGCCAGGTGCTCGAGACCTGGTTCAGTGGAACCGAAGGTGGCAATGCCATCGCCGACGTGCTGTTTGGCGATTACAACCCCTCTGGCAAGCTGCCGGTGACCTTCCCGCGCAGCGCGGGCCAGATTCCGATGTACTACAACCATCTCAATACCGGTCGGCCGTTCGATCCGGCAACGCCATCTGCTTATCGATCACGCTACTACGACATCGACGATACGCCGCTTTACCCCTTCGGTTTCGGCTTGAGCTACACCCGATTCAGTGTCTCGCCACCCCGTTTGTCGAGCGCCCGATTGCGATCGGGGCAGGATTGGCGTGTCGCGGCCACTGTTTGTAACGAAGGGACCCGCAGCGGTGAAACAGTCGTGCAATTGTATGTGCGTGACCGTAGCGCCTCTGTGAGCCGGCCGGTAAAACAGCTGATAGGGTTCGAAAAGCTGCTGCTCGAACCCGGCCAGACTCGAGAGGTGGTTCTTGAAATACCCCAGTCTGCACTCGGCTTCATGGACCGCGACTTGCGCCATGTCGTTGAGCCCGGCTGGTTCGACGTGATGGTGGGCCTGGACTCGCAGGCGCTGGAAAAGGCCAGTTTTCAGACAATGCCCTGAGGGTTACCCGGCGATGGGCTGCACAGCGCCCATCATGTGGCATATGCTCCGACCAGGCTGTTCCACAACAAGGACGTGGCAATGTTCGCCGCCATAAGACGCTACCCGCACACCGTGCGCCTGCTGCTCACCACCACCTTCACCCTGACCGTCGCCCGCGCCCTCACCCTGCCTTACCTGGTGGTGTACCTGGCCGACAACTTCCAGCTGCCGATCAGCCAGATCGGTCTGCTGATCGGTGGCGCGCTGATCATTGCCTCGCTGTTGAGCCTGTACGGCGGCCACCTGGTGGATACCTTGCGCAACCACACGCTGGTCAGCGTCAGCACCCTGCTGTTTGCCCTGGCCTTTGTCGGCGCCGTCGCCAGCCGCTCGGCACTGCTGTTCTTCCTGTGCCTGGTGCTGATCAACCTGGCCCTGGCGGTGGTGGATATCGCTGCCAAGGCCGGGTTCTGCGCGTTATTGCCGGTGGAAGAGCGGGCCGAAGTGTTCGCCATCAAGTACACCCTGAGCAACGTCGGCTATGCCACAGGCCCGCTGCTGGGCGTAGCCATGCTGGAGTTGCACGACCATATGCCGTTCATCGCCTCCGCCGTGCTCGGCCTGGGCATGTGCCTGGCCTACTGGCGCCTGGGTGATCGCAGCCTGCAGGCCAGTACGGCGGAAAAACCTGCGGCCGGTTTCGGCCAGGTGGCGCTGGGGCTGGCGCGGGACCGCAGGCTGGTGTGCTTTACCCTGGGCGGGGTGCTGAGCGCGGTGGTGTTCGGCCAGTTCACGGCCTACCTGTCGCAGTACCTGGTGGTGACCAGCAGCCCGGCCGAGGCGGCGCGGCTGGTCGGTTACCTGGTGACCACCAACGCGGTCACGGTGATCGCCCTGCAATACCTCATTGGCCGGCGCATCAGTCGTCAGCGCCTGATGCCCTGGTTGCTGGCCGGGATGGGCCTGTTCATTGCCGGGCTGCTGGGTTTTGCGCTGGCCGGCTCGGTGCTGGCCTGGTGCCTGGCGATGCTGGTGTTCACCCTGGGCGAAATCATCGTGATCCCGGCGGAATACATGTTCATCGACCTGATCGCGCCGGAGCACCTGCGCGGGGTGTATTACGGTGCGCAGAACCTGTCCAACCTTGGCGCGGCACTGGGGCCGGTGATGGTGGGGTTCGCCCTGGTGCACCTGTGGCCGGGGGCGATCTTCTACCTGCTGGTGTTGTCGGTGATACTGGCAGGGGTGTTTTATGGGTTGGGTATCCGTAAAGCATGACAGAGGCTTGCCGGCTCCCCCTGCGACCCGCTGCCACGCGACTATCGTCGGCGCTGACGTAACGCCACCTGCGTGCCAGACTGACTGATCGGGACCGCGTTATCTTTTTGCTTCGGAGTTTTCATGTCGTTGTCCAGCGGGCTGATCGCCGTGGTCGCCCTGGCCTATATGGCCGTCATGTTCGCCATCGCCTTCTATGGCGACCGCCGCAGCACGCCGTTGCCGCCGAAGCTGCGTGCCTGGGTGTACAGCCTGTCGCTGGCGGTGTACTGCACCAGCTGGACCTTCTTCGGCGCGGTCGGCCAGGCCGCCGAACAGCTCTGGGCGTTCCTGCCGATCTACCTGGGCCCGGTGCTGCTGCTGCTGTTCGCGCCCTGGGTGCTGCAGAAGATGGTGCTGATCAGCAAGCAGCAGAACATCACCTCGATCGCCGACTTCATCGCCGCCCGCTATGGCAAATCGCAAACCCTGGCGGTGGTGGTGGCGCTGATCTGCCTGGTCGGTGTCTTGCCGTACATCGCCTTGCAGCTCAAGGGCATCGTGCTGGGCGTGAACCTGCTGATCGGCGCCAGCGCCGACGCCACCGGCACCCGGGTACAGGACACCGCACTGGTGGTGTCGCTGGTGCTGGCGCTGTTCGCCATCGTCTTCGGTACCCGCAGCCTGGATGTGACCGAGCACCACCGCGGCATGGTGCTGGCCATTGCCTTTGAGTCGCTGGTCAAGCTGCTGGCCTTCCTGGCCGTGGGCATTTTCGTCGTCTTCAACCTGTACGACGGTTTCGATGACCTGTTCACCCAGGCGCGCCAGTCGATCCACCTGCAGGACTACTGGCAAGAAACCATCAACTGGCCGTCGATGGTGGTGCAAACCGCCGTGGCGATGATGGCGATCATCTGCCTGCCGCGGCAATTCCACGTCACCGTGGTGGAAAACATCGAACCCCAGGACATGCGCCTGGCACGCTGGGTGTTCCCGATGTACCTGGCGCTGGCTGCGCTGTTCGTGGTGCCGATTGCCCTGGCCGGGCAGATGCTGCTGCCGGGGACGGTGATTTCCGACTCGTTCGTGATCAGCCTGCCGCTGGCCGAGGCCCACCCGAGCCTGGCGCTGCTGGCGTTCATTGGCGGCGCGTCGGCAGCCACCGGCATGGTCATCGTCGAGGCCGTGGCGCTGTCCACCATGGTGTCCAACGACATGCTGCTGCCCTGGCTGCTGCGGCGCAACAACGCCGAGCGGCCGTTCGAGGCATTCCGCCACTGGATGCTCTCGGTGCGTCGGGTCACCATCGTGGTGATCCTGTTGCTGGCCTACGTCAGTTATCGCCTGCTGGGCTCCACGGCCAGCCTGGCGACCATCGGCCAGATCGCCTTCGCCGCCGTGACCCAGCTCACCCCGGCCATGCTCGGCGCGCTGTACTGGAAGCAGGCCAACCGGCGTGGCGTGTTCGCCGGCCTGGCCGCCGGCATTTTCCTGTGGTTCTACACCCTGGTGCTGCCAATTGCCGCGCATAGCCTGGGCTGGTCGCTGCAGCTGTTCCCGGGGCTTGCCTGGCTGCACGGCAACCCGCTTGACCTGCCGATCAGCCCGTTGACCCAAGGCGTGGTGCTGTCACTGGCGGGCAACTTCACCCTGTTTGCCTGGGTGTCGGTGCTGTCGCGCACCCGGGTGTCCGAGCACTGGCAGGCCGGCCGTTTCATCGGCCAGCAAACCAGCGCCCGCCCTAGCAGCAAGCCGCTTCTGGCGGTACAGATCGACGACCTGCTGACCCTGGCCTCGCGCTTTGTCGGTGAAGAGCGCGCGCGGCAGAGCTTCATCCGCTTCGCCTACCGCCAGGGCAAGGGCTTCAACCCCAACCAGAATGCCGACGGCGACTGGATCGAACATACCGAACGCCTGCTGGCCGGCGTGCTTGGCACCTCGTCGACCCGCGCCGTGGTCAAGGCCGCCATCGAAGGCCGGGACATGCAGCTCGAAGACGTGGTGCGCATAGCCGACGAAGCCAGTGAAGTGCTGCAGTTCAACCGCGCCCTGCTGCAAGGGGCCATCGAAAACATCAACCAGGGCATCAGCGTGGTTGACCAGAACCTGCACCTGGTCGCTTGGAACCGCCGCTACCTGGAACTGTTCAACTACCCGGACGGGCTGATCAGCGTAGGCCGGCCGATTGCCGACATCATCCGCTACAACGCCGAGCGCGGCTTGTGCGGCCCCGGCGAGGCGCAGGTGCATGTGGCCCGGCGCCTGCACTGGATGCGCCAGGGCCGCGCGCACTCCTCCGAGCGGCTGTTCCCCAATGGCCGGGTGATCGAGCTGATCGGCAACCCGATGCCCGGTGGAGGCTTTGTCATGAGCTTCACCGACATCACCCCGTTCCGCGAGGCCGAGCAGGCCCTGCGCGATGCCAACGAAGGCCTGGAACAACGGGTGGCAGAACGCACCCATGAGCTGTCGCAACTGAACCAGGCGTTGTCCGAAGCCAAGAGCCAGGCCGAAGCGGTGAGCAAGTCCAAGACCCGCTTCCTGGCGGCCGTCAGCCATGACCTGATGCAGCCGCTGAATGCCGCGCGGCTGTTCTCCGCCGCCCTGTCGCAGCAGGCCGAGGGCATGAACGATGAAGCCCAGCAGCTGGTGCAGCACATGGACAGTTCTCTGCGCTCTGCCGAAGAGCTGATCAGCGACCTGCTGGATATCTCGCGCCTGGAGAACGGCAAGATCACCCCGGATGCCAAGCCGTTCGCCCTCAACGAGCTGTTCGACACCCTGGGCGCCGAGTTCAAGGTGCTGGCCGCCGAAAAAGGCCTGGAGTTCCGCTTGCGCGGCAGCCGACTGCGGGTGGACAGCGACATCAAGCTGCTGCGCCGGGTGCTGCAGAACTTCCTGACCAACGCCCTGCGCTATGGCAAGAGCCCGATCCTGCTGGGTGCACGGCGCCAGGGCGAGCGCCTGTGGCTGGAGGTCTGGGACCGTGGCCCGGGCATTGCCGACGACAAGCTGCAGGTGATCTTCCAGGAGTTCAAGCGCCTGGACAGCCACCAGACCCGGGCCGAAAAAGGCCTGGGCCTGGGCCTGGCGATTGCCGACGGCCTGTGCCGGGTACTGGGGCATACGCTGGAAGTACGCTCGTGGCCGGGCAAGGGCACGGTGTTCCGCGTCAGCGTGCCCATTGCCCGCCAGGCCGCGCCGGCCCCCACTGCCGCGGTGGAGCAAGGCGGCCAGCCGCTGGCCGGGCTGCAAGTGCTGTGCGTGGACAATGAAGACAGCATCCTGATTGGCATGAACAGCCTGCTAAGCCGTTGGGGCTGCCAGGTGTGGACTGCACGCAACCAGGCCGAATGCGAGGCGCTGCTGGCCAAGGGCATGCGCCCGCATCTGGCGCTGGTGGACTATCACCTGGACGACGGCGAGACCGGCACCGGCCTGATGGGCTGGCTGCGAGCCCGCGTTGGCGAGCCAGTGCCGGGCGTGGTCATCAGTGCCGACGGCAGCAAGGAAACCATCGCCATGGTGCATGCGTCAGGCCTGGATTACCTGGCCAAGCCGGTCAAGCCGGCGGCCCTGCGCGCCCTGCTCAATCGCCATCTGAGCCAGGTTCAGTAAGCGCCGCGTCCGGCAACGCTTCGTCGGACAGCGCCCGTTCCAGCAGGTCTGGCGGCAGGCTTTTGCTGGCCCGCGCGCCCAGCAGTTTCAGCTGCTCGCTGCGACTGACCAGGTTGCCGCGCCCTTCGCACAGCTTGTTGCGCGCCGCGGCATAGGCCTTGTCCACCTGCTGCAGGCGGCTGCCCAACTCGTCCAGGTCCTGGATGAACAGCACAAACTTGTCGTACAGCCAGCCTGCCCGCTCGGCGATTTCGCGGGCGTTCTGGCCTTGGCGTTCCTGCTTCCACAGGCTGTCGATCACCCGCAAGGTGGCGAGCAAGGTGGTGGGGCTGACGATCACGATCTGCCGGTCGAAGGCTTCCTGGAACAGGCCCGGCTCGGCTTGCAGGGCTGCCGCGAAAGCCGCTTCGATGGGCACGAACAGCAGCACGAAATCCAGGCTGTGCAGGCCTTCGAGGCGGCTGTAGTCCTTGCCCGACAGGCCTTTGACATGGCTGCGCAGCGACTGCACGTGCTGTTTGAGCGCCGCCTCGTCATTACCGGCGACAAACTGCTGGTAGGCGGTGAGGCTGACCTTGGCGTCCACCACCACCTGTTTGTCGCCCGGCAGCATGATCAGCACGTCGGGCTGGAAGCGTTCGCCATCGGCGCTCTTCAGGCTGACCTGGGTCTGGTATTCGCGGCCCTTTTCCAGGCCGGCATGCTCCAGTACGCGTTCGAGGATCAGCTCGCCCCAGTTGCCTTGGGTTTTCTGGCCCTTCAGGGCCTGGGTCAGGTTGGTGGCCTCGTCGGAGAGGCGCAGGTTGAGCTGTTGCAGGCGCTCGAGCTCCTTGCCCAGCGAGAAACGTTCGCGCGCCTCCTGCTGGTAGCTTTCTTCCACGCGTTTTTCGAAGGACTGGATGCGCTCCTTGAGCGGGTCGAGCAGCTGGCCCAGCTGTTGCTGGCTGGTCTGGGCAAAGCGCTGCTCGCGCTCGTCAAAAATCCGCGTGGCCATGTCGGCGAACTGGGCACGCAAGGTTTCGCGTGCCTCCTGCAGGTCTTCCAGGCGCTGCTGGTGGCTTTCCTGCTGCTCGCGCAGTTCGGCCTCCAGGCGTGCCGTCTGCGCTTCCAGCCGGCGCAGTTCGGCTTCGCGGTTGGCGCGTTCCAGGTTCCAGGCGTGGGCGGCGTCACGGCCGTTGTCCCGGTCGACCTGCAGCAGCTCCAGCTCGCGGCCCTGGGCAGCCAGCTGGGTCTGCTTGAGGGTGTTGGCTTCGCTGAGGTCACTGACCTCGTCGCGGCTGGCCTCCAGCTGCGCCTGCAGGCCGGCCTGGGCCAGCTGTGCGGCGTTCAGGCGCTCTTCGAGCAAGGCCTGCTCGCCTTGCCGGGCGCCTTGCCGGCGCTGCACCTGCATGAGCCAACCCAGGCAGGGTACGGCACCCGCCACCAAGCCCAGCAGAATGCTGGCCAGATCCACTGTCATGCTTACCCCGAAAGATCCTGGATGATTGCTGCGCAGCTTATCAGCCCGAGCGGTGTGTTGCCTGTGCCGGCCCTTTCGCGGGCACGCGCACTACACCTTCAGGACGGGAACCACTGCCGGAGCAACCTTCGCGCTTCCTGCGATCCCTGCCCGGCGGCCAGCTCCAGCCAGTAGCGCGCCTGATCCGGCTCGTTGTGCTGGCACAACCGCGCGTACTCGAGCTGCGCCCGCCGATCACCGGCGCGGGCCGCCTGACGCAGCAGATCATGGCCGATGCGGCGGTCTCGGGCATTGCCGCAATCACGGCACAGCATCTGGCCCAGTCGGCTTTGCGCCACCACCACACCTTGCCGCGCAGGCTGCTTCAGCAGACGCCCTGCCAGGTGCTTGACCTGGGACTTTTCGCCCAGGCGCGGGCTGTCGAGCAGCCATAAGGCCACGGTGAGGGAAAAGCGCTTGGCGGAGGGTGCAGGACCAGATGCCGCAGGGCTGGCGAGGTGTTTACCGCGAAACTTCATTAGCAACAGGTTTGGCAACTCGAAAGGCGCGCCACTCTACGCTGTTTTTGCCACCTTGACCTGTCGATTTACGGAGGATTGAAAAAAATTTTCAATGATCTTTTCTTGACGTTTTCAGCTGAGTGACCGACCAGTCCGTTGGTGCATCACGATTGTCGGACAGTTCACTCTGTTGCTGGCACACCCGTGCTAGAGCAAGCGCGCGGGACAATCCACAGATCCTGTGGATAACTCGGTGGACAACCCCCCTCCACACCCCGCAAACCCCCGTGAATTGGGGGCCTTGGTCAAACTGACGATTTTTTCACCAGCTAAAAATAGTGTTTTTTTTCATTGACTTAACCCTGCAGTCAAGGCATTGGCGAGACGCCAGGGCCGTGTTGCGGACCTGTTACAACCGCTGCCGGGAATGTGAACAACTGCAGCAGAAACCCTCATTTGCATGCACGAAACAGGTGCATTCGCCCGAATACGGGCCACTTGCCCCCTCTTCCCAGCAACGCAAATACGCGCCATACTGCTCGGCTCACCTCGACCAGCGTGGCAACGCTTGCAAAGCACCCACGGTTGCGGTAAGGTGCCCCTCGTTAGTACCAAGCTGAAAGTCAATTCTGGCCTAAAGCGTCCTTGCAGACCCGCCCTCACTAATGAGTGGCCCTGCCGAAAGCGGACCGGCCCAATCGATGATTCCCTCGCCAGCCCAGCGCTGCCCAAGCACGAATCACGTGACAGATTGATCAGGATTCCACCCCGACGGCCTAGAACCTTGGCCCCGGCGTGCTGCCTGCCTTCCTAAGTACCTACCAGTCAGCCCAAGCGCCCACCTTTGATTGCGCCCCCTCTGGCTGCTTTGTTCCAGTCAGGTTCGTTCGTCCCTTAATAAAGGCGTCACTGGAACGTTTCTATCATGCACGGATCATATCTCCCGTGTTTAAAGCAGGAACCTCCAACAATATGCATACTCATCAAATTCAGGCTGCCATTGGCACCCTTTCCCAGGCCTTCTCGCCGTTGAAGTGCCTTATCGTTGCCCCACGCAAGGGCAGCTTCAGTTTCACCCTGGTAGACGAACACGGCGTCGCCTGCCACACCGAACGCCTGTACCCCGAACAGTACAGCCGCACTGAACCGCTGCAGGCGGTCATCGCCCGGACTCGCCAATCGCTCACCGCGTGAGTGGCGAATACGGCGGCATTCAAGCGCTGAATCCTCCCATCGTGAGCCTGCCTGAACGTTCTTGGCGTAATTGCCTTAGGGCATATCGCCCAGTGCGTCAGGCAGCAATCGATTTAAAAACAGCTCTTTACACCACGGTTATCACACTACACTTCAACTCGAGCGGTGCTAACCGCTTCCGGCGGGCCTGATCATTCACCAGCTGCCAAGCTCCAGTGCCCGTCCGGCCTTTTACTGTTCGAGGGCATCATGGGTATTGCGGCGAATGAATTGTGTCAGTATGTGATCCGACCCACCCTGGTCTACCTCAATCGTCACTGCGCGAGCGCCGAAGCCTTGTTGCTGGGTATCGCCGCCAGCCAGTCGGCATTGGGCTCGGCCCTGCATGACCGGCGCGGGCATGGCCTGTACCGCATCGGCGAACACCGCCACCAGGCACTGTGGGATGACTATCTGGCCCGCGATCCCGACCTGGCCAGCGTAGTCCGTGGCCTCGCCAGCCAGCACGCCTTCCTCGGCGGCCCGCACCTGGAGCTCACCGTCAACCTGCGCTACTCCACCGCTATCGCCTGGATGCTCGTCGAAGAGCAGGCAACGCTGCTGCCTGCGGCGGACGACTTGCTGGGCCTGGCGCGGATCTGGCGACAGATTTTCAACCCCCAGGGTCGCCTGCGCGACTTCACTCATGCCTGGCACACCTGCATAGATCAGAGATTGCCACAGGCATCTTAGGAAGCGTCCTACAAAAAAAGCGAAAAAAAGGGAATTGTGGTCGGATTGTCCTACAAAACCGCTCTAACTCCTGCGATTGAGGCTATAGCGCAGAGCGTGATTTGTTGGTAGCTTTTCGCCCCGGAGATCCCAAGGAGTTTTCTAATAATGAAAAAAGTAATGCTCAAAACCTCCCTCGGCGTTGCGATCACGCTTGCATCCAGCCAATTGTTCGCTGCCGGCTTCGCGCTCAACGAGCAGAGCATCAGCAGCATGGGGACAGGTTTCGCGGGACGTTCTTCATCTGCCGAAGATGCCAGCACCGTGTTTGGTAACCCGGCCGGCATGTCTCGCCTCAAACGTGAACAATTCACCGTGGGCGGCGCCGCCGTCATCGCCAAGTCCGACATCTCGGGCCCGGGTAGCAACCTCGGGGGGGAAACCGATGGTGACATGGTGCCGTTGGTTGGCGTACCCATGGGTTACTACGTCAAGCCGATCGACGACCACTGGAGCGTCGGCTTCGGTGTCTACGTTCCATTCGGCCTGGTAACCGACTATGGCAGCGATGACGCTGCACGATACTGGGGCAAGAAGAGCCACGTCGAGGTAGTCACCTTCCAGCCAACCGTCAGCTACGCCTTCAACGACAAGGTTTCGATCGGTTTCGGCCCTACCATCAACCGCATCAAGGGTGAACTGGGTTCGAGCCTGATCAACCCGTTCACCCCGGGCCGCAACGACGGCGAAGTGAAGATCAAGGGCGACGATACCGCCATTGGCTACAACATCGGTATCCTGGTACAGGCCACCGACAGCACCCGCGTCGGCCTGACCTACCATTCGATGGTCGACTACAAGCTCGAAGGCAAGACCCGCGTCAGCACCCCGCTGATCGGGCCGTTCAACGGCAACAAGTTCGACGCCAGTCTGAAGATCAAGACACCGGAATCGGTCGACCTCTCGGTAACCCATGAACTGGACGACCAGTGGACCCTGTACGCAGGCAGCACCTGGACGCGCTGGAGCCGCCTGAAAGACATCACAGTGCAGAACGATGTACCAGGCCCGCTGACAGGTTCGGCCTTCGAAACCATCAAGGAAGACCAGAACTGGCACGACACCTGGGCGCATGCCATTGGCGCGTCGTACAAGGTCAACAAGGAGTGGGTGTTGCGCACCGGCTTCACCGTCGACCAGTCGCCGACCAACAACCATGACCGCTCACCGCGCATCCCCACTGGCGACCGCAAGGTCTTCAGCCTGGGTGCCGGCTGGAGCCCCAACGACGACATGACCATCGACGTGGCCTACTCCTACCTGTGGGAAGAGGACACCAAGGTCAACCAGGTCAGCGCAACCAAAGGCAGCTACCAGGCCAAGTATGAGAACAGCGCTCACGGTGTCGGCGCGTCGCTCACCTACCGCTTCTGATTCATCCGCGCCGCATGAAAAACCGCCCTCGTGGCGGTTTTTTCATGCCTGCACCTGCCAGCTGTCGCCCAGGCATTCGCGCAGATAATCCATGAAAGCGCGTACCTTGGTGGTCATGGCGAAACGGTCGGCCAGGCACAGGTAGATGTCCATTGGCTCGGTCTGGGCATAGGCGTTGCCACTGTCGCTGTACTCGAACAGCGGCACCAGCGCACCGGATGCCAGGTGTGGCCGTACGATGAACTCGGCCAGACGAGTGATGCCGCCATGGTGCACTGCCATCTGGGTCAGGGCATCGATGTCATCGCTGATAAGTACGCTGCCGAACTCCGGCTCGAAGCGCAGCCCGTCCCGCACGAAGCCCCAGCGCAGAAAGCGGCCGTCTACCGGATAGCGGAATACCAGGCAACGGTGATCGCGCAGGGCCTCGGGGGTAGCAGGCACACCTGCGCCTTGCAGGTAGCCGGGCGAGGCACAGCAGATGAACGGGATACGGGCGATGGGCCGGGCGAGCAGCTGGTCTTCCAGTTGCGGGGCAATGCGCAGACTGACATCCACGTCTTCACGGGCATGGTTGACCCTGCGATCGGTCGTTACCAACTCTATCGAAAGCAGTGGGTAGCGGGCACTGAATGCAGGAATCAGCGGCGCCAGGACGTGTCGCCCGAACGCGGAGGTGGAGGCAATGCACAGCCGCCCCTGCGGCTCGCTGTCGGGGGTGGTGACGGCCTGCTCAGCCAGGGCGAGGTCGCGCTCGATGTGCCTGACGTGCTGGTAATACTGGCTGCCGGCGGGTGTCAGCGCCATGCTGCGGGTAGTCCGGCTGATCAGGCGCACCTGCAGGTGGGCTTCCAGGCGCGCCAGGTTCTGACTGACCGCAGCCGGGCTAAGCCCGAGGTTGCGAGCGCCGGCGGCGATACTGCCGGCGTCTGCCACCTTGATGAAACTGCGAATGGCGTTGAGCAGATCCATGGGCGAGCTCTTGGATTCGTAAGATTTTCTTTATAAAGAAATCAATCCGGCGGGTCTACAGCGGCTTGATGCTGGATTGTTAACCTGCGCGTCTACCCAGCTTTCAGGAGTTGCTATGAGAGACCTGTCCCAAGCGCGTAGCCGTCGCAAATTGCACCCGGGCGCCACGCCTTACGTGTTCGCTTTCTATATGTCGTCGATCATGGCGCTGTTGATGTGTTTTGTGATCACCGCGGCCAATGCCGGCCTCGGCCCGGAGTACCTGAGCAACGTCATGAAGGCGTATCAGCTGGCGATGCCAGTGGCTTTCGTTTGTGTGCTAATGGTTAGGCCGCTGGTGGTACGGTTGGTGGCCATTACGGTGCATGCGAAGTGAAATCCTCCGCTCCTTTGCCGTAGGAGTGAGCGCATACTCTTCACGCTCACGCCATGGGCATTCATTTTTAGTAGACATTCCTTAGCGAGGGTGGGGCTGAGTCACCTTTCCGCCCTTAGGGCGGGTCACTTTTGTCTTGGCAAAAGTAACCATGGGCCTGCCCCGTGACAACGGACGCCAAGAGGCGATACTTGAATCGTTCTCTTGGAGGTTGCCAAGTCCACTCGAACCTACCGTAACTACACCGAAGAGTTCAAAATCCAGGCCATTGCCTTAGCGCAAACGCTAGGAAGAACCGAAGCTGCCCGGCAACTCGAGATTCCCGTAAAGACGCTAGATAACTGGGTTGATGCGTCTCGAAAAGGGCACTCGTTAAGCTCCCCGACCGACGCCCTGTCAGTAAAGACGACAGCGAGCTGGCGCGGCTCAGGGCCGAGAATGCCGAACTCAAACTGGAGCGCGAAATCCTAAAAAAGGCGGCGGTATTCTTTGCCAAAGAGTCCAGGTGAGATACGCCTTCGTCGCTAGTGAACGGCTCAATTCCCGGTGCGATTGCTCTGCCGGGTGATGGGTGTCTCAGTTTCAGGGTTTTACGACTATCAGCATCGCCAGGGCCGTCCAGATCGAGACGCTCAGATTCGCGTTGATTTGCGCAAGGCCTACGCGGCCAGCCGGAATACATATGGCCGACCACGGCTGGTCGAAGCGTTGCGCCGGCAGGCACACGCAGTGGGCCACAAGCGGATAGGTCGGGTGATGCACGAGGAACACATCCAAGGCAAATGCAAAGGCGGTTTCAAACCCTGTACGACTGATAGCCACCACTACCTACCCGTAGCGGACAATGTGCTGGCTCGTCAGTTTTCCGTGAGCAGCGCCACGCCCACTTGGGTCAGCGATATCACCTACATCGCCACCAAAGAGGGATGGTTCAAGTAGACATTCATTAGCGAGGGTGGCGCTGAGTCACCTTTCCGCCCTTACGGCGGGTCACTTTTGTCTTGGCAAAAGTAACCAAAACCGCCCGCTCCCATCATCCGGCCCCTACGCTGCGCTTCGGGGTTCCCTCGCTCCGGGCTTGCTCCCGGGAGGACCGCGCTGCAGGCCCCATCCTGGGGCCCAGCGCTTGACGGGCATCCATGCCCGTCACCTCCCTCCGCAAGCCCTGCGCTCGGCCTCCTGAAGTCGCAATCTGTGTCGTCTGGACTATCGCGCGCTTAGAAGCAGAGCAAGAGCAGAAGCAGGAGCTGTTGCTGTTGCTGTTGCTGTTGCTGTTGCTGTTGCTGTTGCTGTAGATCTTGATCTTGATCTTGATCTTGATCTTGATCTTGATCTTGATCTTGATCTTCGCGACTTCAGGAGGCCGAACGCAGGCCTTGCGGAGGGAGGTGACGGGCAAGGATGCCCGTCAAGCGCTGGGCCCCAGGATGGGGCCTGCAGCGCGGTCCTCCCGGGAGCAAGGCCGGAGTGAGGGGACCCCGAAGCGCAGCGTAGGGGCCGGATGATGGGAGCGAGCGGTTTTTGGTTACTTTTTTCCAAGAAAAAAAGTGACTCGCCGTAAGGGCGAAAAGGTGAGTAAGCGTCGCCATCGCAACTGGACTGTTCGCCATATCAAAACCGGCGCATAAGCTCCAAGCTCCAAGCTCCAAGCTTCAAGCCATGGGCATTCATGGAGGTCACGGCTGAGAGCCGATAGCCCTTTCAATGGCAGCCCGGAATTCCGGGTCATCCGGCTTGGTCAGGCTAGAGAAATTACCAATCACCTTGCCCTTGCGATCCACCACATACTTGTAGAAATTCCACTTCGGCGCACTGCTCTGGCTAGCCAGCTCCGCAAACAGCGGTATTGCATCCTTGCCCCGCACCGCCTGCGTCTTGGTCATCGTGAACGTAACCCCGTAATTGGCATAGCAGACCTTGGCCGTCTGCTCACTGTCGGCATCTTCCTGCTTGAAATCATTGGACGGCACACCAAGCATTTCAAGCCCCTGCCCGTGATACTCCTTGTACGTCGCCTCAAGCCCCTCGAACTGCGGCGCAAACCCGCAATAGCTCGCCGTATTGATCACCACCAGCGGCTTGCCCGCAAACCGCTCGCACAACTCGACCTGCCCCTTGCCCCGCAATTCTGGCAGGCTCCCCTGCAACAACGCCGGGCAATCGGCAGCCCAGCCTGATGCGCTGCCAACCAGGGCCAGCACCGGCACCGTCAACCAATGTGCACGCATGGTTCATCACTCCCGCAAAACATTCCTTGAGCTTGCAGGGTAGCGCCTAACAAACACTCATGCCCAATTGCATCAACGCCATCCCGCCCTGGTGCCAGCCCCACCACGCCAACGCCAGCAGCATCAGCGCAGCCACGGCCAGCAGCCCGCGAACCAGGTAGCGGTTCATACCGCCTGGGCCTGCAAGCGGGCCACCGGGCGCTCGCGCACCGGCCAGTTCAGGGCGGCAGCCAGCAGGCTGAGCAGGATGGATATCTGCCAGACCAGGTCGTAGCTGCCGGTACGGTCATACACCACCCCGCCCAGCCAGCCACCCAAGAAGGCACCCAACTGGTGGAACAGGAAAACAATACCGCCAAGCATGGACAGATTACGCACCCCGAACAGCGTGGCCACGGTGCCGTTGGTGAGTGGAACGGTGGACAGCCACAGCAGGCCCATGGCGATACCGAACAGGTAAGCACTGAACTGGCTAACCGGCGCCCACAGGAACAGCCCGATCACCCCCGCACGTAGCAGGTACAAGCCGGTCAACAGGCGCGGCTTGGACATGCGCCCGCCCAGCCAGCCGGCGGTGAAGGTGCCGACAATATTGAACAGGCCAACCAGCGCCAGCACCGTCGTGCCAGTTGTCGCCGCCAAGTGCTGGTCAACCAGATACGCAGGTAAATGCACACCGATAAACACGACCTGGAAGCCACAGACGAAGAAGCCCAGCGCCAGCAACCAGAAACCGGAATGCGAGCAAGCCTCGCGCAGTGCCTCACCCAGGGTCTGCTCGGCGCCATGACTGGGCAGCGGACGATCGCGCAGCAGCCCGACGAAGGGCACGATAAACGCCACCATCAGGCCCAGCACCAGCAGCGCGGCGGACCAGCCCAGCCACTGGATCAGGCCAAGGGTGCCCGGCAGCATGGCGAATTGGCCGAAAGAGCCGGCAGCACTGGCGATGCCCATGGCCATGCTGCGCTTCTCGGAAGGTACAGCCCGCCCGACCACGCCTAGAATGACCGAGAACGACGTGCCGGACAGGCCGATACCAATCAGCAAACCGGCACTGAGCGACAGCGACCATGCCGAATCGGCCATGCCCATCAGCATCAACCCCGCGGTGTAGAGAATGCCACCAATGATCACCACCCGCGCCGCCCCCAACCGGTCGGCCAGGGCGCCCGCGAACGGCTGTGCCAGGCCCCAGATCAGATTCTGCAAGGCAATGGCGAAGGCGAACACTTCACGCCCCCAGCCAAAATCGGCGCTCATTGGCGCCAGAAACAGGCCAAAGCCGTGCCGCACACCCAGGGACAGCGCCAGGATCAGCGCGGCCCCTACCAATACCCACCCGCTGGTTCGCCACACCGAAGTCATTGTCATTATCTCCAGCACATCGCAAGGTTTTTACGGGTATATACCCGCTTATAGTCGTATCAATTCAGGCCAGCTGGTCCAGCAGGCGCACCAGTTCATCCCGCTGCCCTGCCCCCAGCCGCTCGACAAGCGAGGCCTGGGCCTGTTCCCAGGCTGGGCGGGCCGCGTGCAGCAGTCGCATGCCCGCCTCGGTCAGCAACACCACACGGTTGCGCTGGTCGTCGCCATCGGCCAAGGCCACCAAGCCCTCAGCCTCCAGCACACGCAGGTTGCGCCCCAGGGTACTGCGCTCCAGCCCCATGGCTTCGGCCAGGGCAGTGATGCTCGGGCGATCGAGCCGCTGCAAATGCCGCAGCAGGGAAAACTGGGCAACGTTCACCCCGAAGTCCGCAAGGGCTTCGTCATAGTGCCGGCTCACCCCGCGGGCGGCACGACGCAAATGGGTGCAGATGCATTCACTGGTCAGCATGGATACGTGTATATACCCGCGTCATGACTGTTGCAAGACATTTCATTTTTAGCCGACAAGCTCAATCTGGATTCAATCGTTTGCGAATCGGCTCGAATTCCGGCGTGCCGTTGCGCGGCAAAGGGTCCGGCGCGTTTTCCTCGATCGCCTGCCAATAGCGCCATGGCACCTTGGCCGAACCCAGCTCGTAATCCATGCCATCCCAGTTGTCTTCGCGAAAGCTGTAGAACGCCCAGTGCAACTGGTTGCGATCCAGCACGCTGAGGACATCCTCAAGGTATTGCTTGCAGCCCGGCAGCCGGCGCATGCAGCCGAACTCACCCACCACCAGGCGTGAACGCGGCAGGTTCATGGCCGCAATCCAGGCCAGCGGCAGTTGCAGATAACGTTCCACCCGTTGGCCATCCCACTGCTGGATTTGCCCGGCGAAGGCTACCGGACCGGGATAGGCGATGGGCTGCTTGCGCGTCATGTTGGGCGCACTGGTGGCAACATAGGGTTCGTACATGTGCACGCTGTACAGCACCCGCTGGTCTTCCAGAGGGGCGGGCCAGTAACCGAACGCGTCTGCTGCAGCGAACCAGCCGGCATCGACCATGATGGGTGTATCGGCATCCTCTTCACGAATAGCCGCTATCAATTGCCGATAAAGCGCTGGCAGATCTCGCGCACCACCCTGCTCTCGCGCATACCACTGCTGCATTTGTACCGTCTCGGCATGCTCGGCCAAGCCGCCCTGTTTTTCCGGTGCTGGTTCATTGATCAGGTTATAGGCGGCGATAGCCGGGTGGTCCTTCAGTTCGCGCGCCACATCGCGCCAGAAGGCCTCAGCCTGCCGCCAGTAACGCTTGTCTTGCCAGAGACGATCGTCGAACTGCCCCTGGTTGTTCTGCGACCAGCGCATGCCAGGCAGCGAGAGCGGTGCAATGACAACTTTCAGCCCCGCCTGGTGAGCTCGGTCGAGGGTGGCGCGCAAGATCGCCAGGTCGCCAGCAGGCAGGCCTTGATAGTCATCGGCGTCGCCGAGCAGAAAATCACGCTGGGCCGGCTGCCATTTATCGTAGGACAGCCGCACCCAGGTCGCGCCATAGCCGCTCAGGCCATCGAAGTAGGCTTGATCGGGCGGTAACCGATTGAAGCTGTTGCCGCCATGGCGAGGGTTGTCCCAGAAAGCCATTAACTCGGCCGCCGTGGCAGCCGGCAGCATGAACGACAACAATGCAGCGAGAACGAAATGACGCATGGCACGCACGCTCCTTGTCAGTTGAAGAAGCGGCGAGCATACGCCTGCAAGAAGATGGTGGCTTTTGCTGATATCTTTCCGGAAATTACCGGGATTCGAAGGGTAAAAAGCCTTACAGCTACGTCTTAAAAAATCGTCGGAATATTCCTAGATCGCCAGCACCAGCACCACTGCCAGCTCCAACAGCTCCAACATCGCCCCTGCCGTGTCACCCGTAGTCCCTTCAAGGCGCCGACACATCGCGTGACGTAGCCAGGCGAAGCCCGCCAATACCACCAGCATGACCGAGAACGCCTGATGGCCAGCTAGCACGATGCACAGCAGCACACTGACGAGCAAAACCCAGGCAGCCTCGCGCCGAGGCAGGTGCTCGGCCAGCGCCTGGCCCAACCCGCCGGGACGCACATAAGGCGTACCGAGGAACAGGCCCAACATTGCCGCTCGCCCGATCAGCGGCGCCAGCAGCAACTGCGCCCCGATACCTTGCCCAACCAGCACCCACAAGGCGCAGAACTTCAACAGCAGCACCAGCACCAGAGTGACCACGGCAATCGGGCCACTGCGAGGGTCTTTCATGATCCGCAGTGTGCGTTCACGGTCGCCGAAACCACCTAGCCATGCATCAGCACTGTCAGCCAAGCCATCCAGGTGCAAGGCGCCACTGAGCAGTACCCACAGCGTCAGCAGCAAAGCCGCGTGCAGTGGTGCCGGGGTACCTTGCAGTAGCTGGCTGGCCAGCCACAGCAGCAGGCCAAACAGCAGCCCCACCAGCGGGTAATACAAAAGGGAACGCCCCACCTCGCGCGGTGCCGGCATACCCGGCAGGCTTACGGGCAAGCTGCTGAGAAACTGCAAGGCAATCCAGAACGGCAGCATTTCAACGCCCCTCCAGCAGTTGCCCGTCGTCGTTCGGTACCAGCCGCATCAACGCACCATGCCCGACTTCGACCTGCAGCAACTGCGCCTTGGGCAAGCCACGGGCACGCGCCAGCAACAGCCGCATGACCCCGCCATGCGTCACCAGCAGCACGCGTTTGCCGGCATGCTGACCGGCCAGGCGCTCGATAGCCTCCAGCACACGCTGGGCAAACGCTTCGACCGGCTCGCCATTGGGCGGTGTGAAGGCGTAAGGGTCTGCCCAGAAACGCCCCAGCGCATCCGCCTGATCTTCCATGATCTGTGCGGCGCTGCGGCCTTCCCAATCGCCGAAGTGCAGCTCCTGCAGTGCGGGCTCACGCTGCACCGGCAGGTTCAGCCGTGCGCCCAGTTCATCGGCAAAGCGCGCACAGCGCTGCAACGGCGAGCTGACCAGTACCTCCCAGGGGCCGGCCTGGGCAACCGCGCTGCGCATCTGCGCCCAGCCCTTGTCGGTCAGGGCATCGTCGAGGCTGCCACGCAGGCCGCCCTGTTCCGTTTCACCGTGGCGCAGCAGGTCGAGGATCATGCCGGGCGGTCCGCCACTGCAGCTTCGGCAAAGGTTGCCATCTGCCCGTGCAGCGCACAGGCCAGGCGTAGCAGCGGCACGGCCAGGGCAGCCCCGCTCCCCTCGCCCAGGCGCAGCCCCAAGGCCAGCAATGGCTCGGCCTGCAGCGCGGCAAGCAGGGCCTTGTGCCCAGGCTCTGCGCCTTGATGGGCAAATAGCAGCCAGGCCCGGCACTGCGGGTTGAGGCGCACGGCCAGCAGCGCGGCGACGCTGCAGATGAAGCCATCCACCAGCACCGCGATACCTGCCTGCGCGCAGCCGATGTAGGCGCCGACCAAAGCCGCGATTTCAAAGCCGCCGACACAGCCCAGTGCTTGCAGTGGATCATCCGCTTGCAGGCCATGCAGGCTCAGCGCCCGTTCGATGACCTCGGCCTTGTGCCGCACACCGGCGGCGTCCAGGCCCGTGCCAGGACCGCTCAGTTCAAGGGCCGGGCAGCCCAGCAGGATGCTGGCCAAGGCCGCGGCGGCCGTGGTGTTGCCAATGCCCATCTCGCCACCGATGAACAACTGCGCGCCTTGTTCGGCTGCGCGCAGGGCGCTGTCGCGGCCGGCCTGCAGGGCGGCGTGTAACTGACCTTCGGTCATCGCTGGCTGGCGGGCGAAGTTGGCCGTACCGGTGCCCAGGCGCAGATGGCGCACGCCGGGGAGCTCGAGATGAGCGTCGATGGTGCCCAGGTCGATCACTTCCAGGCTGCCCTGCAGCTGGCGCGCCAGCACACTGATTGCCGCGCCGCCGCCGACGAAGTTGCGCAGCATCTGGCCGGTCACCGCCTGCGGATAGGCCGAGATGCCCTCTTCGACTACGCCGTGGTCGCCGGCGAAAATGCTGATCGCGAGCTGGTCCAGGCTTGGTCGCTCACGGCCTTGCAGACCGGCCAGCTGGATGGCCAGGCCCTCCAGCTGGCCGAGCGAGCCTGCGGGTTTGGTCAGCTGTTGCTGACGGGCGCGGGCCTGGTCCATGGCGACGCTGTCTTGGGGTTGGCAGGGGGTTTGCCACCAGGGTTGGGTCATGGGTGTAGGCCTGTTTCAGGTTGGGAAAAGAGTTGTGAGTGTGGTGGACCGGGAGGTGTCCGCCTTGAGTATTTCGGCGCCTGTGAGATCGAGCGCCGCCCGCGCGGCGCATCGCCGGCAAGCCAGCTCCCACCTCTGTTTCAGGCCAATTACTCCTGATCCATTAGCGCGCGGTCCCTTGGTTGTCCCCTTCGATACTGCGTCGTGCTCCAGGGGGACGCGCGCCAATTGCACAGGTATAACTGGCCAGAAACAGATGTGGGAGCTGGCTTGCCGGCGATGCGCCACGCGGGCGGCGCTCGATCTCACCGGCGGCGGAATACTCAAGGCGGACACTTCCCGGCTCAAAGCATTCATGACGGCCCCTCACAACCCAGCCCCTTTCAGCACCAACGGCAACCCCGCCACCGTCAGCACCACGCGCTGACAACGCTCGGCCACCGCCTGATGCAACCACCCGGCCAAATCGACATAACGCCGGGTCAGCTCCCCCATGGGCACTACCCCCAAGCCAGTTTCATTACTGACCAGGATGATAGTGCCAGGCAATGGCTCCAGGCAGGCCAGCAGGGCATCACGTTCCTCGGCCAGGCGCTGTTGGTCTTCCAGCATCAACAGGTTGGTCAGCCACAGGGTCAGGCAATCCACCAGCAGGCAGCGCCCTTCTGCCGCGTTGGCACGGAGCACTGCGGCCAGAGCCAGCGGCTCTTCGATCAGCCCCCAGTCATCCGGCCGCCGCTGGCGGTGCAGCAGCACGCGCTCGTTCATCTCACCGTCCAGCGGCTGGCTGGTGGCAATGTAGGTCACTGGCAGGCCGCTATCACTGGCCAGTTGTTCGGCCAGGCGGCTTTTACCGGAGCGGGCACCACCGAGTACAAGGCTGCGCATATCAGGCCACCCCACAAAGTTGACGCAATTGCGCCGTGTCCAGGTGCTTATCCACCAGGTCGGCCAGGCGTTCGATATCGCGTTCGCGCAGAGCCTGGTAGTCGATGGTCTGCACATCCTCCAGCCCTGCCCAGCGCAGCAGCGCCGCGCACGACTGGCTGCCTTCGAACAAACCGTGCAGATAAGTGGCGAGCACCTGGCCATCAGCACTGACAGCACCGTCACAGCGGCCATCAGCCAGCGTCACTGCAGGATGCTCCAGGGCAGGCCCCGTGGTGACGCCAGCGTGAATTTCATAGCCTGCCACCGCCGCTGCTGCCAGGTTCAGCGTGCCAGCAACGTTGCGCAGTTGCTTTTCAGCTTCCAGCACCGTGGCATAGTCGAGCAGGCCAAGCCCCAGGCTTGAGCCTGCAGGGCCTTCGAGGCCCAGCGGGTCATGCACTTCGCGACCCAGCATTTGCAAGCCGCCGCAAATACCAATCAACTTGCCGCCATAGCGCAAATGCCGCGCGATGGCCTTTTCCCAACCGCGCTCGCGCAACTGTGCCAGGTCGCCGCGCACGCTCTTGGAGCCCGGCAGGATGATCAGGTCGGCAGCCGGAATCGGCTGACCCGGACCGATGAACTGCAGGTCTACCTGCGGGTGCAGGCGCAGCGGGTCGAAGTCGGTGTGGTTGCTGATGCGCGGCAGTACCGGCACGATCACCTTGAGCACGCGCTCGTGCTTGGCGCCCTGGCGCACATCGATGCCGTCTTCGGCCTCCAGGTGCAGGTCGGTCACATACGGCAGCACACCAAGCACCGGCTTGCCGGTACGCTCTTCCAGCCAGTCCAGCCCCGGTTGCAGCAAGGCAATGTCACCGCGGAAGCGATTGATGACAAATCCCTTGACCCGCGCCTGCTCACTAGGCGACAGCAGTTCGAGGGTGCCGACCAGATGGGCGAATACACCGCCGCGGTTGATGTCGGCGACCAGGATCACCGGGCAGTCCACCGCTTCGGCAAAGCCCATGTTGGCGATATCGCCGGCACGCAGGTTGATCTCTGCCGGCGACCCCGCACCTTCGACCATCACCACTGGCCAGGCGGCACTCAGGCGCTGGTGCGAGGCCAGCACCGCCTGCATGGCGATGACCTTGTAGTCGTGGTAGGCCACCGCGTTCATGCTGGTGACGGCGCGGCCATGGATGATCACCTGGGCGCCGGTGTCGCTGTTGGGCTTGAGCAGCACCGGGTTCATGTCGGTGTGCGGCGCCAGCCTGCAGGCCTGGGCCTGCACGGCCTGGGCCCGGCCGATTTCACCGCCGTCGGCAGTTACCGCGCTGTTCAACGCCATGTTCTGCGGTTTGAACGGCACCACGCCGACGCCCTGGCGCAACAGCCAGCGGCACAGCGCGGTCACCAGGGTGCTCTTGCCCGCATCAGAGGTGGTGCCCTGCACCATGAGGGTGGTCATGCTGTTTCCTTCTGGTAATCCGCCAGGGCCTGGGCCAGGCGCTGTTCATCTGCCGCGCAAGCGGGCAGCCCAAGGCGCACGGCCAGAGGCTGCTCGAACAGGCGCACGAGGATGCCGCGGCGGGCGAGGAAGTCATGCAATTGCACAGCGTGCTGGCTACGCACGTACTGGAACAGGTCGCAGCCACCGCTGGGCGCCAGGCCAGCGCTGCGTAAAAGCTCGGCCAGCCGCAGGCTGGCGCCGGCGCAGCGTTCGATCTGCTGACGCTGGGCGGCTTGATCGGCCAGGCAGGCCTGGGCCAGCACCCGGGTCGGGCCGTTCACGGTCCAAGGGCCGAGCAGCTCAGCCAGGCGCAGCAGGAGGCTGCGCTCGGCAGCAACAAAACCCAGGCGCACGCCAGCCAGGCCGAAGAATTTGCCAAACGAGCGCAGCACGATCAGGCCTGGGCGTTCGGCGCAACCGACCACGCCTTCGGCAGGTGTGTTGTCGATAAACGCTTCATCGACCAGCAACCAGCCACCGCGGGCGGCCAAGCGAGCATGCCAGGCCAGCAGGCGCTCACGCGGCACCCGGCGCCCCGTTGGGTTGTTGGGGTTGACCAGCACCAGCACATCGAGCGTGTCGAGCGCCGCCTCGACCTGCGTTTCATCCAGCTCCAGCAGCTGATGCCCCGCCCGCTGCCATGCATACGGGTGCTCGGCATAGCACGGGGTCAGCACCCCTACCCGGCCGGCTGCGCGCAGCTGCGGCAATGCCTGGATCGCGGCCTGCGAACCGGCCACTGGCAGCAATTGACGGGCACCGTAGTAGGTGCGCGCTGCATCTTCCAGGCCGTCCTCGGTTTCCGGCAGGCGGGCCCAGGCATCCACAGGGATCGAAGGGATAGGGAACGGCCAAGGCGCGATGCCACTGGACAGGTCGAGCCATTGCTCGCGAGCAATGCCGTATTGCCGCACAGCGCGCAGCAAGCGGCCACCGTGTTCAAGCATTGATATACGCCCCCAGGCAGATCACCAGCAGCCACAGCCACACGCCGCGCTGGACCAGGTACCAGCCACGCTCGATGGCGTCGGCGTCGGCCATCGGCCCCTCGCCCAGGCGGGGTCGTTCATGCAGCTCACCGTGGTACACCGCCGGGCCGCCCAGCTCGACCCCCAGCGCACCGGCACCGGCGGCCATCACCGGCCCGGCGTTGGGGCTGTCCCACAACGGGCCCTGCTTGCGCCAGCAGGCCAGGGCCAGGCGGGTCTTGCCCAGCAGCGCATAGGTCAGCGCCACCAGCCTTGCGGGAATATAGTTGAGCACATCGTCGATGCGCGCCGCACACCAGCCAAAGCGCTCGAAGCGCTCGTTGCGGTAACCCCACATGGCATCCAGGGTGTTGCTCAGGCGGTACAGCACCACGCCCGGCGCGCCAGCGACCACAAACCAGAACAGCGCGGCGAACACTGCATCGCTGCCGTTTTCCAGCACCGACTCGGTGGCCGCGCGGGCCACGGCGGGCTCGTCCAGTTCGCGGGTTTCGCGGCTGACCAGGTAGCCGACCCGCCGCCGTGCCTCTGCCAGGTCGCCCTGGCGCAAGGCGTTGGCCACTGGCAGTACATGCTCGCCCAGGCTGCGCAGCCCGACGGCGCAGTACAGCGCCAGCACGTCCACCAGCCAGCCGATATACGGCAGCCAGGACAGAATCAGCGCCACCAGGGTCAGCGGCACCACCGCCAGGAACCACGCGCTCACGCCGTGGCTGCGCCAGCCGCGCCCGCCGGCGTTCAGGCGGCGCTCGAGGTTACCGGCCATAGTGCCGAATGCCACCAACGGGTGGCGCCGCTGCGGCTCGCCCAGCAAGGCGTCCAGCGCCACCCCGGCCACGGTCAGCAAGGCCACGCTCATTGGCGCTCTCCCCATTGGTTTTCGAACAGCATTTCAGTCAAGGGCCGTTCTTCGGCCCAGCCTTCCTGCACCAGCATCGGCGCCGGGTAGAATTCGGTGACCGGCCCCAGGCACAGCACCGCCACCGGTTTGGCGCCGGCCGGCATGCCCAGCAAGGCCGCCAGCGCCTGCGGGTCGAACAGCGACACCCAGCCCATGCCCAGGCCTTCGCCCCGGGCGGCCAGCCAGAGGTTCTGGATGGCGCAGGCCAGCGAGGCGAGGTCCATTTCCGGCAGGGTGCGGCGGCCGAATATGTGCGACTCACGGTTGTCCATCAAGGCCGCCACCAGTAGCTCGGCACAGTCGTTGATGCCCTCCACCTTCAGTTTCATGAAGGCATCGGAGCGCTCGCCCAGCGCCTCGGCGGTACGCACTCGCTCCGCCTCCACCAGTGCCTGGATACGTGTACGCAGGTCACGCTGGGTAATGCGGATGAAGCGCCAGGGCTGCATCAGCCCGACACTGGGTGCCTGGTGCGCGGCAGCCAGCAGGCGGCCAAGCAGTTGCGGCGCTACCTCGCCAGCGGCGAAATGGCGCATGTCGCGGCGCTCGCCGATGGCCCGGTAAATGGCGGCGCGCTCGGCGTCGCTGAAGGCGTGCTGGCTCATGGTCGCAACAGCGCCGCCGCCGCGTCCGGGTTGGAGGGGAAGTAGAAGTGCACGTAGGAAGCCGTCAGCCGCCCCAGGCGATACACCGCTTCATTGCCCCGCCCGCCGTTGGGGCTCAGGCCGCGAGCGATCGGTTCCTGCGTGGTGCTGGTCAGCGAGTGGTGATAGGTGTGGCCACGCAGGGTGCCTTCCGGCAGCGCCACTGCTTGCAGGGCCAGCGCTGCCAGGCGCTTCTGCATGGTTGCCTCGCCGGGCAGCAGGCCGAGCAGTTCGGCACGTTCGCCGGCCACATCGGTCAGGGCATCGAGCAGGTACAGCATGCCGCCGCACTCTGCCAGCAGCGGTTTTCCCTGGACGTGATGGGCACGGATCGCCTCGCACATCGGCGCGTTGGCAGCCAGGGCGTGGTGGTGCAGTTCAGGGTAGCCGCCCGGCAGGTAGAGGCTGTCGACCGCAGGCAATTCGCGGTCATGCAGCGGCGAGAAAAATTCCAGGTGTGCACCCTGGTTGCGCAGCAGTTCGAGGTTGGCGCCATAGGTGAAGGCAAAGGCTTCGTCCCGTGCGACACCAATACGCACGCCGGCCAGCAAGGCAGCACTGGCTTGTGGCTCGGGCGCGGCAAAGGCCACTGGCGGCGGCAAGGCAGCATCGCAACTGGCGCCCAGCGCCTCGGCGGCGGCGTCCAGGCGTGCGTCGAGGTCGTTCAGCTCGCTGGCCTGGACCAGGCCCAGGTGACGGCTGGGCAGTTCGATGCCACGCTCGCGCGACAAGCCACCGTACCAGCGCAAGCCTTCGGTCAGGCTGCCCTCCAGCAGTTGCGCGTGGCGCAGGCTGCCGACACGGTTGGCCAGCACGCCGGCGAATGGCAGGTCGGCCTGGTAACGTGCCAGGCCCAGGGCCAATGCGCCGAAGGTCTGAGCCATGGCCGTGCCATCGATCACCGCCAGCACCGGCACGCCAAAGTGGCGCGCCAGGTCGGCGCTGGACGGCGTGCCGTCGAACAGCCCCATTACCCCTTCGATCAGGATCAGGTCGGCGTCACCTGCGGCTTGCCACAACAGGCGGCGGCTTTCCTCGGCACCGATCATCCACAAATCCAGTTGATAAACCGGCGCACCGCTGGCACGTTCCAGAATCATCGGATCGAGAAAATCTGGCCCGCATTTGAACACCCGCACCTTGCGCCCGTGGTTACGGTGCAAGCGGGCCAACGCAGCAGTAACGGTGGTCTTGCCCTGGCCCGAGGCCGGTGCCGCGATCAACACGGCGGGGCAATGACGGGGCTGGTTCACAGTTCTACGCCCTTTTGTGCGCGGATCCCGGCCTGAAAGGCGTGCTTGAGCATGCCCATTTCGGTCACCGTGTCCGCCAGCTCGATCATCTCGGGCTTGGCCGCACGGCCGGTGACGATCACATGCTGCATGGGCGGACGGGCCTGGATGTCGGAAAGCACCTGGTCAAGGTCGAGATAGCCATGCTTGAGGGCGATGTTCAGCTCATCCAGTACCACGAACTGCACGCTCGGGTCCTGAAGCAACTGGCGCGAAACGGCCCAGGCCGCTTCGGCGGCGGCGATATCACGCTGGCGGTCCTGGGTCTCCCAGGTAAAGCCTTCGCCCATCACGTGGTAGCGCACCTGCTCGGGGAAACGCCGGAAGAACAGCTCCTCACCAGTGCTGTTACGGCCCTTGATGAACTGCACCACGCCACACTGCATGCCATGGCCCAGGGCGCGCGCGAGCATACCGAAGGCCGAGCTGCTCTTGCCCTTGCCATTGCCGGTCAGCACCAGCAACAAGCCGCATTCGTTGGGGGAATTGGCGATACGTTCGTCGATGATCGCCTTCTTGCGCTGCATGCGCGCCAGGTGGCGTTCGTCGCGTTCGGTGGGTTCGCTCATCAGGGTTCTCCGCTGGCTGGCGCCACGGCAACGCGCGACGGCAGGTAATAGGCAGGCAAACGGAGAACGCGCAGGGGCCGCGGCCGCAGGCCACGGTGCACCGCGCATCACCCTCCGTGATGCCGTTGGCAGTTTCAGGCCGGTCTCCGGGCTTGTGAGCGGGCCTTGGCCCGGGCCTGCGCGCCTTCCCGGGTGCTGGCACCCAGTGGCCCTGCGCGGCCGCGACTCACCTACCGTTGCGGGGGCAGCGCCGGAATCGCGCCCTGCTGGCGCCCACCGGCTTCCCAGTTTCACCCTGCCAGGTCGAGGCTGGCAGGGCACCTGAAACACGCGCGAAGGTTAGAGGGTTGCACCCTGAGCGTCAATCGAACCGGGACCATTGCCGTCGAACAGGCACGCCACCGCGCAATGGCCAAATCCCCAAGGTGTGCCACACTCAACCCAGTGATGGCTCATAGCCATCACCCCCGAGTGAATGGGAACACACCTGCAACAGGAGAGCGCAGCATGCGAGGCCAGATCATCAACAACCCGCGCCTGGAGTTTCTCAGCCCCGTGCTGGAGCGCTGGGTCGACTGCATCGACCGCTTCAACCAGTTTGCCGGCGATGCTGAAGCCCCTTACTGGCACGGCGCCGCTGCCAACGTCGGGCTGCTGGCAGCGGCCGCCTGGCAGGCCGAGCTGGCAGCATTGCAGCAGTTCGCCGGCAAGAAGCAGCGCGACGAAGGCGAAAACGAAGGGCGTTGCGACCTGTCGATCATCAGCGCCGAGGAGGCCCTGTACCTCAGTACAAGCCAGCGCTGGCCGAAGGTCGGCCGGCTGGACATGGCTGGCGCCCTGCAACAGACCGCCGCCCTCGCCCGACAGGTCGCCTACCCGAGCCAGTTGAAGGCGGCGGCGCTGTTCATCAGCCCCTGGAAAGCAGGCCAGCACGCCAGCCCCGAAGAACTGCAGGACCTGGTCGACGACCTGAAAACGCATACCGCCTGCGCCATCGCCTGGTACTTCCCGTATGCCTATCGCAAGCTGCACAACGAGCAAGGCCAGTACTTCCCGGGGGTGGCGCTGCTGCTCAAACAAGCCTGAGCAGCGGGACGGCCACAAGATCAGGCCGGGAAGAAACGATCGACCAACTGCGGGCTACCCAGGCGCTCGAGGTAGGCATCCCTGGCAAACACCACGCCAGTGCGCAAGTCATACACCGGACCTGAAGCCGGCTTGGGTACCTGGCGCAACCGGACATTGACAAAGCGGTAGTCCGCCCCGGTGATCTGGCCTATATGCTCGATCTGGAAATAGGCGCCAGGCATGAACAAGGTTTCGGCTTCCTCCTTGTAGGCAGAGAACGCCGTGACCGGAACGCCACTCGAATACGCGCCAGCAGGTAGTTCGAACACCACTGAACTTTCATCGAACACACCGAGTTCCCCCGTACTGGCCATGTCATCCGGGTCGGCGGCGAACTTGCGCATCATGTATGGGTTTTCGGTGAAGGATGAGAGATCGGTGTTGACCAATGTATCGCCTACCTTGAAACGCCCACTGCGAAAATGCACGCCACTGGTGCCTCGTACCCCGTGCCCGCCGCGGTAAAGGGGGACTGCAGCATCCCGGGGCAGGCGCTCCATACTGGTTGCAAGCTTGTTCAGGTAGCGGACCGACGAGCTGGTTCGCTGCCCCTCACGCAGGAAACTGTTGATCGAATCATCATGCGTGTAGACCTCGATCAGGCTGTTGTTGTAGCCCGCGCCCTCCCGGTAGGTGTAATGCGCCTGCCCCTCGTACTCGACGTATTCGTATCCCTGGGAATCGGATAACGGATCGCCCCCGTCAGGCACCAAGGCGATATCCGCTGAATCCAGCAGCGCCTGATGCCGCAAGAACGCCTCAGTGGAGATTGCAGCACTGCGCTGCTGGTTACTGCGCATGTACTCGTCCCAGAATGGCGATGTCTCACTTGCCAAGCCGTCGTCAGGGGCCCCACCCGTCAGCCGCGGTGGTTCGAGCATCTCCCATTCGCCACTACCTGACAGGCGCACCGGGCGTATGGGGCTGAAGGCGAACGGGTTGTCCGGGTCAACCACCAGCCAGTGCTCGAGCTCGCTGCTGTAGCGCACCCGGTACGGCAAGCCACCCAGGTCAATCCAGCATTCGCCATTGGCGCCAAGCCGGATGCCCTTGAGCTCGTCGGCGCCAAGCGGCTTGCCCGCCAGCAGTACATTGGCCTCCTGCCCCTCCAGCACCTGTTCAGGCGCGGGTGCCACTTGCCAGCCGGCCAGTGAAGCCTCTGCCTCGTGAAATGCGGGTCGATACAACAGGGCTCTGAGCGTGCTCGCAGTCTTGGCGTCGACCTCGACCATGCCCAAGGCCGCGAAGATACTGTCGAATATCGCTGCCCCCAGCGCTGCCTCGCGGCCCTCGCGGGTACGGGCATGCAGGCCCTGATCGATATCTACATACAGCTTGGCAAGCGACAGGCCCAGAATCGCCAGCGGCAGGCTTGGGCATAGCGGCGCAAAGTAGAACGAGAACCGTAACAACACATCGACATAGCCGCTGAACATTCCTTCCCGCAACCGGTGGTTGTCCACCAGCATTTCAGCGTTGTGCCGCATGTTCTGCGCGGCGTCCTTCCCCAGGTGGGCGAAGAAATCACCTGAAACAGGCCTGTATGAACGCGCCAGCAGGCCCAGCGCCTCGCGCTCGCCCGGGCTATCTGCAATGGTGTGCAGGGCCTCTCGTGCATCATCCGTTTCCACCGTCAACTGCGGGTCTGTGACGATGCCCGCCAGTACACGCTGCACCCCCGCCTTGCTACGCAGCTGGGCGCTGAACCATCCGGCCATCGCTTCCGGTGAGTCAAAGCCGCGCAGTGTCTGTTCATCGAAAGGCAGGTAAAGCACGGTTCGCCCGTGTGGTAGCGACAGCACATACATCCACACCCGCCCAGCCCCTGCGGGGTGGCAGGCGCTGACGGCTATTTCGCTGGCCCCAGTCGGCTGACGCAGTTGTGCCAGGGTCGGCACGCTGCCTTGGGGCTTCAAGCCGATATTCACCAGGCTTCGCAGTTGCGAGGCATCGTCGCCAGTGATGCTGCCTTCGCGCAGCGCTCGCGCGCATTCACCCATCAGGTTGACCTTGGCCAACACCTGAAAGTCGCCCGCATGGGCAACCCAGAAGTCATTAACCTGCTGGCGCACGACCTGGGCAAAATCCAGCTTCCAGAAGTCGCGCTGTACATCGCGCGCCAGCATCGGCACTTCGTTACGTTCATCGAACCAGGGGGCATGGGGGCCCTGTCGGTAGAAGCCACCGTACAGGTCGAGCTCATCGGTGGCGTCCTGAAAGCCCAGGTCGAAACGCTCGATCACCAGCTCGGTCAGGCGCAGCGACTTGACCGGGGGGCCGCTGTGCGCCCAACCGTTGAAACTGCGGCTGCTGGAACTGGCACCCGTGAACTGGTGCCACCAGACACGGTCCGGATCCCAGTCTTTTTTCGTGTGCTGGCGCACGATGGCACTGGCATGGTCGCGGGCCAACCGGTAGGGGTCGGGGTACTCGCGAACAAAATCCCGCGCCAACTGCGCCAGCTCATGACCAGCCCCCAGCACTCGAAGGTTATGCAGCATTGCCTGTTGCAGGTCGTACATGGTCGTTTCCTGATAGATGCCGGAAACGAAATGTTCGTCAGCTGCACACCCCTGGCGGCGGTAGATATATCTGAGCGCGGTAGGTGACCCTGCCTGACTGAACCCAACGTGCAGCAGCGAGTTCTGAATGCAAAAGACTCCCTGCAGAGCAGCGCACATGAACCGAACCCGCACCCTCACTGCACTGACAATCGCGGCATGCCTGGCCGGCTGTGGCGAAACAGCCCTGTTGAATGTGGACCAGGGCAGCGGCCCGACGCCGCAATTGCCCGCCCCTAGAAAGTCCCTGATTCCCACCGTAAACGTTGCCCCGGCGATCGGCTGGCCGCAGGGCGGCAAACCCACGGCCGCAGCAGGCACGCAAGTGGTGGCGTTTGCCGACAAGCTCGACCATCCGCGCTGGTTGTACGTGCTGCCCAACGGCGATGTGCTGGTGGCAGAAACCAATGCACCGCCCAAACCCGAAGATGGCAAGGGCATACGCGGATGGTTCATGGGCAAGGCAATGCAACGCGCAGGCGCAGCGGTGCCCAGCGCCAACCGTATCACCCTGTTGCGCGATGCCGACCATGATGGTGTCGCAGAACTGCGCACACCGTTTATCGAAGGGCTCAACTCCCCGTTCGGCATGGCCTTGGTTGGCAATGACCTGTACGTCGCCGACACCGACAGGCTGTTGCGCTTTCACTACCAGCCGGGGGCTTTGCAGATAGGTGAAAAAGGGCAGCCGGTGGTCCAGCTGCCAGGCGGTCCGCTGAACCACCACTGGACCAAGAACGTGGTGGCTAGCCGCGACGGTAAAAAACTCTATGTGACGGTTGGCTCCAACAGCAATGTGGGAGAAAACGGCATGGACAAAGAGCAAGGCCGGGCGGCCATCTGGGAAGTTGACCCGGCCAGCGGCCAGCACCGGCTGTACGCCACCGGCCTGCGCAACCCCAACGGGCTGGCCTGGGAACCACACAGCGGGGCATTGTGGACCGCTGTGAACGAGCGCGACGAAATTGGCAGCGACCTGGTGCCGGACTACATCACATCGGTGCAGGACGGCGGCTTCTATGGCTGGCCCTACAGTTACTACGGGCAGCATGTAGACACCCGGGTGCAACCGCAGAACCCGCAAAAGGTGGCCCAGGCACGGGTGCCGGATTATGCGGTAGGCCCACACACCGCATCACTCGGGTTGGCATTCGCCGCCCCCGACGCTTTGCCGCCGCCCTTCAACCAGGGGGCACTGGTGGGCCAGCACGGCTCGTGGAACCGCAAGCCACACAGCGGCTACAAGGTGATTTTCGTGCCGTTCAACGCTGCCGGCAAACCATCGGGGCAGCCTGTCGACCTGCTGACGGGGTTTGTCGATGGCAGCGGCAATGCCATGGGCCGACCCGTAGGCGTGACCAACGACGGTCGCGGTGGCGTGCTGGTGGCGGATGACGTGGGCAATGTGGTCTGGCGAATCAGCAGGCTGCACTGAAGCAAAACCGCGGGCTGTCGCCGGCATGCCGGCGATGGCACCGGGTTAAGGATTCTGTGCCAGATGCCCTGCCGGGATCACCCGCTTGGCTTCCAGGTATGCCTTCGCCCAATAGCTGTTGGACAGGTAATCCAGGCGAACCGTGCCGCCAGTGGAAGGAGCATGGACGAAGCGCCCCTCACCTACATAGATACCCGCATGGCTGACCTGCGAGCCGCCGCTGGTGGCAAAGAACACCAGGTCACCGGACTGCAGCGACTTGGCGTCCACCGTCGGCGCACGCATGACGATCATCTCCCGCGTCGAACGCGGCAGGCTGATGCCGGCAGCATCACGGTACACATACTTGATCAGGCCACTGCAATCAAAACCGGAGTCCGGGGTGTTGCCGCCCCAGCGATAAGGCGTGCCTACCAGACCGATGGCACGGATCAGCACGTCATCGGCAATGGGCGAAGGGCTGGGCTGACTGTAGCTGACCTGCGGCTGCACCACAGGCGCCGGCGCGGGCGCGCGGCTGGAGCAGGCAGCCAGCAAGGCCGCCAGGGAGAGAAATGCAAAGCGCGCCATCTTTATCATGGCCAGACCATCCTGTCCGAGACTGCTGAACCGCAGCCGAAAAGAGTTGAGAATTCAGATTAGACGACTTCTGTAAATGCGCACGGCGGCGAGCTTTTTTCAAAGCATCGCCGCCGTGGCGGGTGCATCCGTTTCATCAGTTGCGCGCGATGTTGGTCGGCGCCATGGCCAAGGCGCGCTTGGCTTCGATGAAGGTCTTGCTCCAGTAGCGGTCACCGAGGCTGTCGATGCGCACGCCACCGCTGCGGCGGCTGCTGGAGTGGATGAACTGGTTGTCACCCAGGTAGATGCCGGCATGGCTGACGCGACCGCGGCCATTGGTGCTGAAGAACAGCAGATCACCCGGCTTGAGCTTGTTGCGTGCCACTTTCGGGGCATCGACGTTGATCATTTCACGCGTGGAGCGTGGCAGGGTCACGCCCGCCTCTTCGCGGAACAGGTAGCCGATGAAACCGCTGCAGTCGAAGCCGGACTTTTCCGAGGTACCACCGAAGCGGTAGCGGGTACCGATCAACGACATGCCACGCTCGAGAATGCTGTCCGCCAGCACTGGCAGCTGGTAAGGCTTGCTGCTGCTGGAGAAGACCTCCAGGTCATCTTCAGTGGCCAGCTCTTCCGGTTCGCCGAAAACCGACGAGGTCGAGGCTTTGGCCTTGACCGCCGACTGTGCGGCGATCGGGGTGTGATCCTGAGGTGCTGATTGAGAAGCCGGGCCATGGGCCGCGCAGCCAAAAAGCAGGGTCACGAGTGCGAGTGGCACGAGGGGTGCGAAGCGCTTCAGCATGGGCACGACCGTGTCTGTAATCCTTTAGAAGGGGGAAACTATGCCCTCTATCATGGCCATTTGCAAATTTTATCGAAAAACATGTGACTTTTTCGTTTTGCCGCTCTGGCCCAAGGTTTTCAGGGGGTTACCAGCCGAGGGTTTCCTTGAGAAAAGGGATGGTGAGCTTGCGCTGTGCCTGCAGCGAGGCCTGGTCGAGGCGCTCGAGCAGGTCGAACAGCGCACTCATGCTGCGCGCGCCACGGGTAAGGATGAAGTGACCGACTTCGTCGGTGAGGTGCAGGCCACGGCGCGAGGCACGCAGCTGCAGGGCGCGCAGCTTGTCTTCGTCGGACAGGCCACGCATCTGGAACACCAGGGCCAGGGTCAACCGCGACTTGAGGTCCGGCAACTTGATCGGCAGTTCGCGTGGCGAAGCCGAGGCTGCCAGCAACAGGCGTCGGCCGCTGTCACGCAGGCGGTTGAACAGGTGGAACATGGCCTCTTCCCAGTCTGCCTTGCCGGCGATCACGTGCAGGTCGTCGATGCACACCAGTTCATACTGGGCCAGGTAGTCGAGCAGCTCTACACCGCGCTCGAGCAGTTGTGCCAAGGGCAGGTAGACCGCGGGCTCGCCGCGCTGCTGAAAGCGGTGGGTGGCAGCCTGCAGCAGGTGGCTACGGCCAACACCCTGCTTGCCCCACAGGTAGATAAGGCTCTCGGTCCAGCCGGCGTCGGCTTCGCATAGCCGCTCGACGTAGCCCAATGCCGCAGCATTGGCGCCCGGATAGTAGTTGATGAAGGTGGCGTCATCGCGCAGGCGCACACCCAGGGGCAACTGGATCGGTGGTTTCATGCTCGCGGGCGGTCGGCAGGACCGCAGGGGGCCTTTGGTGAACAATGTGCAAAGTCTATACCCGCAGCGCTGGGTGCACAATCACGGCATCGGATAGCGCAAGGAAAATCAACAGGTTGCGGGTTTTGGGGTGGGTCGGAAGTATATGGCATCACAATTCCGGGTCCACATCCCCGGCATACATATCCGATTCCTTGTACAAATCATGCACATGCCGCAGCAGCACCATGATCACCGCGGCCACCGGCAACGCCAGCAAGACCCCGGTAAACCCGAACAGCTCACCGCCGGCAAGGATGGCAAAGATCACTGCCACCGGATGCAGCCCGATGCGGTCGCCCACCAGCAACGGCGTCAGCACCATGCCCTCCAGCGCCTGCCCGACCATGAACACGGCAACAATGCCCAGCATCGGGTACAAATCGCCGCCGAACTGGAACAGGCCGGCCACCAGCGCTGCACCAATGCCGATGATGAAGCCCATATAAGGAACGATGGCCGCAAGGCCCGCGAGCATGCCGATCAGCAGCCCCAGCTCCAGCCCCACCAGCATCAGCCCGGCAGAATAGATGAACCCCAAGGCCACCATCACCATCAGCTGGCCGCGAACGAACGCCCCAAGTACTTCATGGCATTCGCCCGCCAGGCCGACCACATCTTCCTCATGCTGGCGTGGCAGCAAGCTGCGCAGCTTGGCCATCATCAGGTCCCAGTCACGTAGCAGATAGAACCCCACGACCGGAATCAGGACCATGTTGGCCAGCCAGGCCATCAGCGCCAGGCTCGACGCCGTCGCCTGTGACAATACCACCCCGACAATGTCGGTGGTCTGCCCCATGTGTTCGCTGATGGCCGCCTTGATCTTGTCGAACTTCCAGAAACCATCGGCCAGCCCCAACCGGTGTTGCACCCAGGGCAGCGCCACATGCTGCAACCAGTCGAGCATCTGCGGCGCCAGCTCGTACAAACGCACCAGCTGCTTGGCCAGCATTGGCACCAGCACCAGCAACAGGGCCATGAACAGCAGAGTGAAGAGGCCGAACACCACTACCACCCCCCAGGTGCGTGACAACCCCCGGCGCTCAAGCCAGTCGACCAGGGGGTCGGCCAGGTACGCCAGGAGAATGCCGATCAGGAAGGGCGTGAGAATGTTGTGCAAGCTGTACAACAGTACGGCGAGCAGCAGTGCAACGCCCAGCCAGATCCAGCGACGCATGTCAGTCAATTTTGGAGCTCCTTACCAACGGAATCGCAGGCCATCGAACGGCTTGGGTGCAGGTTGCGCCGGCACGGCCGGGTCTTGCCCGGCAACTGGTGCCGGTGTCGCGGGCGCGGCTTGCTCTGCCGGCAGCTCCTGCAGCTTGGCCAGGGCAAGCTGGGCACGCAGCTGTTCACGGTTGGCGGTGACGCCATAGGTCAGGGTGGTCCCTTCGGCCAGTTGCAGGCGTGGGCCATAGGGCTCAAGCACACGGGCCAACTCCGCGTAGCGCTGCAGGCTCATCCCCTGCACCTGCACCTGCAATTGGCTGCTGGCGCCGGGGCGGGTGACATAGCGTGGCGCCAGGCGGCTGCTTACCGCCAGCATCACCGCATCGGCCAACGCCGCCTGGTCGGCGCCCTCGGCATTGCCCTGCTCGCGCTGGTCGCCCAGCCACAGCTGCCACTTGCCCTGCCACTTGCCGTCGGCCTCCTGGGCATGCACCGCCAGCAAGGCATCGGCGCCGTAACGTTCGGCGGCCTGGCGCAGCGGCGCCGGGTCGCTGGCTTCGAGCTGCTTGGCATTGGCCACCAGTTGTTCCTGCAGGTCAGCCAGCGGCAGACGCAGTGGCAAGCCACGGTGCTGGGCGGCACGGCGCAGGGGCTGGGCGCTGGCCTGGCCGTCACCGACCAGGCTGCTGCCCTCGACACTGTCGTTCAACCACCAGCCAAGGATCGACGGCCGGTTGCTGCCCCACAGGGCCAGGCCGGCCTTGCGCAGGGCCCGCTCGGTACTGCCAGGGTCGAATTCGACCAGCACCGACTCGGGTGGGCCGGCTTCGGTGCCCACCTGGTTGATGATTTGCTGGGGGTCCTTGCGCAGCTCGGCAAGGGCCGGGCTTTGCGCCGCCTTGGGGTCGCCGGTCAGGCGCAACACCAGCGTGTCAAGGGCCTGGGCAGTGGCGGCGGTACGCGCCTCAGCCCCCTGCCCGGTGACCGGTTCGCGCACCTGGTAAAGGCCGGAGACATTTTCAGCCAGGGCAGTGGCCGAGATCAGGGCCAGGCAACCTGCTGCCAGAATGTTGAACAAACGCATGGAGGGTTCCTGTCCATTTACCGCAATGCCTATACCTTATACACGGGGGCGCCAGGTAACCAGTCGCGCGGGTGAAAGATTGGTTGCTGCAGATATGCCTGGATCCGACAGGTGTCGGATCTCAGAGGTTCAGCGCCTCACCTTTACCCACTTTAATGCCCTGCCCGTCGGCCTGAGGATGGCCGCTGCCCGGCAACCCTGATAAAATCGCGCGCCTTCACAGACCACTGACGTTTCAGGCAGCCGCCGCTCACCCGCCGGCCTTGGCCGTCATGGTCGTTTTTAAGAATCCCTCCCTCCTAAAGGCCTGGATCAATGAGCAAGCAACCCTCCCTGAGCTACAAGGACGCCGGTGTAGACATCGACGCCGGCGAAGCACTGGTCGAACGCATCAAGGGCGTGGCAAAACGCACCGCACGCCCTGAAGTCATGGGTGGCCTGGGCGGCTTCGGCGCCCTCTGCGAGATCCCGGCCGGCTACAAGCAGCCGGTGCTGGTCTCCGGCACCGACGGCGTCGGCACCAAGCTGCGCCTGGCGCTGAACCTGAACAAGCACGACAGCATCGGCCAGGACCTGGTCGCCATGTGCGTCAACGATCTGGTTGTGTGCGGTGCCGAGCCACTGTTCTTCCTCGACTATTACGCCACCGGCAAGCTCAACGTGGACGTAGCCGCCACCGTGGTGACCGGCATCGGCGCCGGTTGCGAACTGGCCGGTTGCTCGCTGGTCGGTGGTGAAACCGCCGAAATGCCAGGCATGTACGAAGGCGAAGATTACGACCTGGCCGGCTTCTGCGTAGGCGTGGTGGAAAAGGCCGAGATCATCGACGGCTCCAAGGTTGCCACCGGCGACGCGCTGATCGCCCTGCCGTCCTCCGGCCCGCACTCCAACGGCTACTCGCTGATCCGCAAAATCCTCGAAGTGTCCGCTACCGACATCGAGAACACCCAGCTGGATGGCAAGCCGCTGACCGACCTGCTGATGGCCCCGACCCGCATCTACGTCAAGCCGCTGCTGCAGCTGATCAAGAACACCGGCGCCGTCAAGGCCATGGCCCACATCACCGGTGGCGGCCTGCTGGACAACATTCCGCGCGTCCTGCCGAAAAACGCCCAGGCCGTGGTCGACGTGGCCAGCTGGCAGCGCCCGGTAGTGTTCGACTTCCTGCAGGAAAAAGGCAACGTCGACGAGCATGAAATGCACCGCGTGCTGAACTGCGGTGTCGGCATGGTCATCTGCGTAGCCCAGGACCAGGTCGAAGCGGCCCTGAACGAATTGCGCGCCGCCGGTGAACAGCCGTGGGTGATCGGCCACATCGCCGAGGCCGCTGAAGGCGCTGCCCAGGTCGAGCTGCAGAACCTCAAGGCACACTGATGCCAAGCAAGACCTGCAATGTAGTGGTACTGCTGTCGGGCTCCGGCAGCAACCTGCAAGCCCTGATCGACAGTTGCCAGGGCCAGGACAGCACGGCGCACATCCGCGCGGTGGTGTCCAACCGCGCCGATGCCTACGGCCTGCAGCGCGCTGCGGCCGCCGGCATCGACAGCGCCGTGCTCGACCACACCCGCTACGACGGCCGTGAAGCCTTCGATGCCGCGCTAATGGCGTGCATCGACGGCTTTGCCCCGGACCTGGTGGTACTGGCCGGCTTCATGCGTATCCTCAGTGGCGACTTCGTACGCCACTACCAGGGCCGTCTGCTCAATATCCACCCGTCGTTGCTGCCCAGATACAAGGGCCTGCATACCCACCGCCGGGCCCTGGAGGCAGGCGACGCCGAGCATGGCTGCAGCGTTCACTTCGTGACCGAGGAACTCGATGGCGGGCCACTGGTCGTACAGGCTGTGGTGCCGTTGGTGTCTGATGACACCGTCGAAAGCCTGGCTCAGCGGGTGCACTGTCAGGAACATCTGATCTATCCGCTGGCAGTGCGCTGGTTTGCCGAAGGGCGCTTGCGTCTTGGTGAACAGGGTGCATTACTGGATGGCCAGCCGCTGCCCGCCAGCGGTCATTTGATTCGATCCTAGGAGAACTTATGCGTCGCGCCCTGCTCTTGGCACTTGCCGTGCTCGCCCTGCCCCTCCAGGCAGCTGATCTGAAGCCGTTCTCGGCCAGCTACACCGCCGACTGGAAGCAACTGCCCATGAGCGGCACCGCCGAGCGCAGCCTGGTCAAGAATGCCAACGGTACCTGGGACCTGAACTTCAAGGCTTCCATGATGATCGCCAGCCTGACCGAGCAAAGTACCCTGCGCCTGGAAAACGACACTCTGCTGCCGCAGAAGTACCACTTCGAGCGCGGTGGCCTGGGCAAGGCCAAGAAGGTCGACCTCAATTTCGACTGGACCGCCAAGAAGGTCACTGGCAGTGACCGTGGCGATGCCGTCAGCCTGCCGCTGAACCGCGGCGTGCTGGACAAGTCGTCTTATCAGCTGGCCCTGCAGCATGATGTGGCCGCTGGCAAGAAGAGCATGACTTACCAGGTGGTTGATGGTGACGAGATCGACACCTACGACTTCCGCGTACTGGGTACTGAAAAGGTCACCACCAAGACCGGCCAGGTCGATGCGGTAAAGGTCGAGCGCGTGCGCGACCCAAGCCAGAGCAAACGCATCACCGAGCTGTGGTTTGCCAAGAGCTGGGACTACTTGCTGGTGCAACTGCGCCAGGTGGAGACCGATGGCAAGGAGTACGTGATCGTGCTGCAGGATGGCACGGTCGATGGCAAGCCGGTGAAAGGCAACTGATACTGCCCTGCCAGCAACACCTGAAGCCCCGCCCAGTGCGGGGCTTTTTCATGGCTGGGCGGCCTACATGAAACTTGTTTCATGCCTGTTTTATTTACTTAGCCTGCTAACAAACTCTATAAAGAAGGTGTGCGACACAGTGTCGCAGCCAACTGAAGAAGTGGAGTTTACCGATGACAGTCCAAGTAACCGAACGCGACGAATCGAAAATGTCCCACGAAGGCCTGGCCGCTGGCGTGCGGATCTGGGATGTGCACCAGCAAGGCCAGCTGGTGGGCATGTTCCACAATGAGCACGAAGCGCATCAGTACCGCGTAGAACTGGAAGACCTGGAAAACCAGCGCACCACGCAATGACCGGGCTTTCAACGCAATGACCCAGCCTTCAAAAGAAAAACCCCGCCAAGGCGGGGTTTTTCGTGCTTACCACATCAGATCGTCAGGGATCTTGTAGGCCGCGTACGGGTCGTCCTCGTCCGCTTCCTCGACATGGGTGTTGAGCAACAGGATGCGACCAGGGTCACGCTCCTGGATCTTCACTGCCGCTTCTCGCGGAATCACCTCGTAACCACCACCATGGCCCACCACAGCCAATGCACCGTTGCTCAGCCGGGTACGCATCAGGGCGTTGACGGCGATGCGCTTGACCTTCTTGTCGTCGACGAAGTTGTAGTAGTCCTCGGTATTGAGCTTGGGCAGGCGGGTAGCTTCGATCAGTTGCTTGATCTGCGCGGCACGGGCCTTCTGCTCGGCCTTTTCCTGCTGCTGGCGGTTCAGCTCCTGGTCACGCTTGGCTTTTTCGGCCATGGCTTCCTTGGCCAGGCGCTGCTGACTGTCGTCCACCTCGACCTGGCCCTTGTGTTCCAGGCGTTTCTGTTTCTTCTCGGCCTTGGTGGCCTGAGAAACCTGTTTCTGGTTGACCAGACCGGCTTTGAGCAATTGGTCGCGAAGGGAAAGGCTCATGAATGTTCACTCACTTATGCAACAGCTCAGCCGCAGCTGGGCAGGTTCTTTTCCTGACGTTTGGCTTCACCCCAAAGGGCGTCCAGCTCGTCAAGGCTACAATCTTCAATGGGGCGGCCACTGTCGCGCAATGCCTGTTCGATAAAGCGAAAACGCCGCTCGAACTTGCGGTTGGCGCGGCGTAGGGCATTTTCCGGGTCCTGCTTGAGGTGCCTGGCCAGGTTGACGGCGGCAAACAGCAGGTCACCGACTTCATCTTCCAACGCATCGGCGTCGCCATCGGCCATGGCCTGAAGCACTTCATCCAGCTCTTCGCGCACCTTGTCCAGCACCGGCAAGGCCGCTGGCCAGTCGAAGCCGACCGTGGCCGCGCGTTTTTGCAGTTTGGCTGCCCGCGACAGCGCCGGCAAGGCTGCCGGCACATCGTCGAGCAGCGAGAGCTGTTCGGGCTGGCTTTTTTCGGCGCGTTCTTCGGCCTTGATCTCTTCCCAGCGTGACTTGACCTGGGCTTCGCTCAGGCTGGGGGTATCCACCGGGGCGTAGAGCTCGCCGGTGGGGAAGACATGCGGATGGCGGCGGATGAGTTTGCGGGTGATGCTGTCGACCACGCCATCAAACTCGAAACGCCCCTCCTCCCGGGCCAGCTGGCTGTAGTAGACCACCTGAAACAGCAAGTCGCCCAGCTCGCCCTGCAGGTGCTCGAAATCGCCGCGTTCGATGGTGTCGGCGACTTCGTAGGCCTCTTCGATGGTATGCGGGACGATGCTCGCGTAGTTCTGCTTCAGGTCCCATGGGCAGCCGTATTGCGGGTCGCGCAGGCGGGCCATGAGGTGCAGCAGGTCGTCGAGGGTGTAGGTCATTCAGGCAGGTCCTTCGGTGGTGGCTTCTTCGCGGGTGAACCTGCTCCCACAGGTGCGGGAGCGGGTTTACCGGCAAAGCAGGCGCCGCGGTCTCAAGGGGTACGGTTACGCCGCGTCTCGATGATGTTCGGCAACTGCGAGATCCGCCCCAGCAGGCGCCCAAGGGCGTCCAGGCCCGGAATCTCGATGGTCAGCGACATCAGCGCGGTGTTGTCTTCCTTGTTCGAGCGGGTGTTCACCGCCAGCACGTTGATCTTCTCGTTCAGCAGTACCTGCGACACGTCGCGCAGCAGGCCGGGGCGGTCGTAGGCGCGGATGACGATGTCGACCGGGTAGGTCTGCACCGGAATCGGCCCCCAGCTGACCTGGATCATGCGCTCCGGCTCCTTGCCGGCCAGCTGCAGTACCGAGGCGCAGTCCTGGCGGTGAATGCTCACGCCGCGGCCCTGGGTGATGTAGCCGACAATGGCGTCGCCGGGCAGCGGCTGGCAGCAGCCGGCCATTTGCGTCAGCAGGTTGCCAACACCCTGGATCTGGATGTCTCCACGCTTGCCGGTACGCGGCCCGGTGGGCTTGCGCGGTACCAGTTCGATCTGCTCGATGCGGTCGGGCTCCAGCAACTGCTGGGCGGCATTGACCAGGTGGGCAAGGCGCAGGTCGCCGGCGCCGAGCGAGGCGAACATGTCCTCGGCGGTCTTGACGTTGGTCTTTTCGGCCAGGCGCTCGAAGTCCACCTGCGGCAGGCCCAGCCGGCTGAGCTCGCGCTCGAGCAAGGTCTTGCCGGCGGCGACGTTCTGGTCGCGCGCCTGCAGCTTGAACCAGTGCACGATCTTGGCCCGCGCCCGCGAGGTGGTGACATAACCCAGGTTGGAGTTCAACCAGTCACGGCTGGGGTTGCCGTGCTTGCTGGTGATGATCTCCACCTGCTCGCCAGTCTGCAGGCTGTAATTGAGCGGCACGATGCGCCCGTTGATCTTGGCGCCGCGGCAGTTGTGACCGATCTCGGTGTGCACGCGGTAGGCGAAGTCCAGCGGCGTGGCCCCCTTGGGCAAGTCGATGGCGTGGCCGTCCGGGGTAAACACATAGACCCGGTCCGGCTCGATGTCGACCCGCAGCTGCTCGGCCAGGCCACCGATGTCGCCCAGCTCCTCGTGCCATTCCAGCACCTGGCGCAGCCAGGAGATCTTTTCTTCGTAATGGTTGGAGCTGGGCTTGACGTCGGTGCCCTTGTAGCGCCAGTGCGCGCACACCCCCAGCTCCGCTTCTTCGTGCATGCCGTGGGTGCGGATCTGCACCTCCAGCACCTTGCCCTCGGGGCCGATCACTGCGGTGTGCAGCGAGCGGTAGCCGTTCTCCTTGGGGTTGGCGATGTAGTCGTCGAACTCCTTGGGGATATGCCGCCACAGGGTGTGCACGATGCCCAGCGCGGTGTAGCAGTCGCGGATTTCCGGGACCAGCACGCGCACGGCGCGCACATCGTAGATCTGGCTGAATTCCAGGCCTTTGCGCTGCATCTTGCGCCAGATCGAATAGATGTGTTTCGCCCGGCCGCTGATGTCGGCATTGACGCCGGTGGCCAGCAGCTCGTTCTGCAGCTGGTTCATCACATCGCTGATGAAGCGCTCGCGGTCCAGCCGGCGCTCGTGCAGCAGCTTGGCGATCTGCTTGTACTGGTCGGGTTCGAGGTAGCGGAAGGACAGGTCTTCCAGCTCCCACTTGATGTGACCAATACCCAGGCGGTGCGCCAGCGGCGCATAGATGTCGAACACCTCGCGTGCGACACGCAGGCGCTTCTCGTCGTCAGCAGCCTTGACCGCGCGGATCGCACAGGTGCGCTCGGCCAGCTTGATCAGGGCCACGCGCACGTCGTCGACCATGGCCACGAGCATCTTGCGCAAGTTCTCGACCTGCGCCTGCGAGCCCAGCACCAGCGACTGCCGTGGGCTGAGGCTGGCGCTGATGGCGGCCATGCGCAGCACGCCGTCGATCAGCTTGGACACCACCGGGCCAAACCGTTGGCTGACCTCGGCCAGGGTGACCTTGCCCTCGCGCACCGAGCGGTAGATGACGGCTGCCACCAGGGAGTCCTGGTCGAGCTTGAGGTCGGCGAGAATTTCGGCGATTTCCAGGCCCGCCTGGAAGCTGGACGTACCGTCCGCCCAGGAATGCTTGGCCGGGTTACCTTTTTTCTCCACCTCATGGGCAAACTCGCAGGCTTCTTTCAGCGCTGCGCGATCCAGTGCTGAATCGACGCTTACCACATGGTCCAGCCATGCTTCGAGATTGATACTGCCGTCAGTATTGACCGGCTGGTGCACTCTCACCTGTACCATCTTTTTTTTACCTTTCCATACAGCGCAGCACTAATGGATGCGCTGGCGATCACCGTGCGGCCGCCATTCCCTGGAAGCCGCACCAAGGGGCCAGTCAGCTAGCCCGCTTCGAATAACGCCATGGCCTCGACATGTGCCGTTTGAGGAAACATGTCGAGAATCCCGGCCCTTTTTAACCGGTACCCCTGGCCGACCAGCACCTGGGCGTCTCGCGCCAGCGTGGCCGGGTTGCACGATACATAGACCAGCCTGCTGGCCTTGAGGCGGGCGATGCCTTGCACCACCTCGAACGCACCGTCGCGCGGTGGATCCAAGAGTACCGCAGAAAAGCCCTCGGCGGCCCATCCGGCGCCTGCCAAAGGCTGCGATAAATCGGCCTGAAAAAACCGTGCGTTATGCACATTGTTGTTCCGGGCATTGGCTGCAGCGCGATCAACCATCGCCTGCACACCTTCCACTGCCACCACCTCGCGAGCCTGTCGGGCCAGCGGCAGGGCAAAGTTGCCCAGGCCGCAGAACAGGTCCAGCACGCGCTCCTCGGCCTGCGGTGCAAGCCAGGCCAGTGCCTGCTCGATCATCGCGGTGTTGACCTGCGCATTCACCTGCACGAAGTCGCCCGGGCGCCAGGCCAGCTCCAGCTGCCACGGCGCCAGGGTAAAGCCGAGTTGCGCCGTCGGATCGACCGGCGCGGGCTCACCTTCGCCTTGCAGCCACAACTGGGCATTGGCCTGCTCGCAAAACGCCTGCAGCTTGGCCAGATCGTCTGCCGGCAGCGGTGCAACATGGCGCACCAATAGCGCCTCGGCGGTGCCACTGAACAATTCCACATGGCCCAGCGCCTGCGGTTTGCCCAGCGAGCGAAGTACGGTCGGCAAGTGGCGCAGAATCGACTGCAAGGGCTGTACCAGCACCGCGCAGTCGTCGATGGCGATGATGTCCTGGCTGGCTTCGGCGCGGAAGCCGACCTCAAGCTGACGCGCCTTGACGTCCCAGCGCACGGCTACCCGGGCCCGGCGCCGGTAGCCGAATTCCGGCCCGCTCAGCGGCGCGGCCCATTCCTCTGGCTGTACCCCGGCTACCCGCTGCAGCTGTTCGGCCAGCGTGCGCTGCTTCAGCGCCAGCTGCGCCTCGTGTGGCAGGTGCTGCACGTTGCAGCCGCCGCAGCGGTCGTAGTAGCGGCACGGTGCTTCACGGCGCTCGGGACTGGCCTGCAGCAAGCGCTCCAGGCGCGCCTCGACCACTTTGCCGCGGGCATTGAGCACCCGCGCCTCCACGGCCTCACCGGCCAGGGCGCCACTGACGAACCAGGTACGCCCCTCGACAAAGGCGATGCCACGGCCATCACCAGCCAGGCGCTCGATTTCCAGGCGCTGTTTCTTGCCCACGGGGACCTGGGCGCTGCGGTTGCCGCCGGCTGGCTGGAAGCGCAGGCCGCTGTTGCTTTTTTTCTTGGACATTTAGCTCGGATCGAACAGGCCGGTGGACAGGTAACGGTCGCCACGGTCGCAGATGATCGCGACCATCGTGGCATTTTCCACTTCGCGGGACAGGCGCAGCATGGCTGCAACCGCACCACCAGAGGACACACCGCAGAAAATGCCCTCTTCACGGGCAAGGCGGCGGGTGGTGTCTTCGGCTTCCTGCTGCGACATGTCGACCACACGGTCGACGCGGGTGGCGTCGAAAATCTTTGGCAGGTACTCCTCGGGCCAGCGGCGGATGCCCGGAATGGCCGAGCCTTCCATCGGCTGCAGGCCGATGATCTGCACAGCGGGGTTCTGCTCCTTCAGGTACTGCGAGCAGCCCATGATGGTGCCGGTGGTGCCCATGGAGCTGACAAAGTGGGTAATGCTGCCCTGGGTCTGCTGCCAGATCTCGGGGCCGGTGCTGTTGTAGTGGGCGATCGGGTTGTCGCCGTTGGCGAACTGGTCGAGGACCATGCCGCGGCCTTCGGCCTGCAGCTTCTCGGCCAGGTCACGGGCGCCTTCCATGCCCTCCTCCTTGGTCACCAGGATCAGCTCGGCACCATAAGCGGTCATGGCAGCCTTGCGCTCGGCGGTGGAGTTGTCGGGCATGATCAGGATCATCTTGTAACCCTTGATCGCCGCCGCCATCGCCAGGGCGATACCGGTATTGCCGGAGGTAGCCTCGATCAGCGTATCGCCGGGCTTGATCTGGCCGCGCAGCTCGGCGCGGGTGATCATCGACAGCGCCGGGCGGTCTTTTACCGAGCCGGCAGGATTGTTACCTTCGAGCTTGAGCAGGAGGGTATTGCTGGTTTCGCCAGCGATGCGCTGCAGGCGAACCAGAGGCGTATTGCCGACGCAATCGGCGATGGTTGGGTACTGCAAGGTCATGGCGTGTTTCACAATCCGGACGGCAGGGGCGCCTATCATACCGGCAAACCCTTCCGGGCCATATCACGCAATCTGTGGTGCATATAGCTACAAGCTATATAAGCCTGATTTGAATGGAATGATTGCCGTCTAGGCCGCTGCGGCGGCCGGCGCATGTAGCGGCAACCTCATCCACAGCCGCAGCCCGCGCTTGCCGTTCTGCGCCCACAGGGTCCCGCCCTGGCGCTGGATGGCACTGCGGGCGATGCTCAGCCCCAGCCCGAAGCCACCGTCCCCGGGCCGTGAACCGTCCAGCCGTGAGAACGGCGCAAAGATCCGCTCCAGGTCATCCTCGGCCACGCCACCGCCTTCATCCTCCAGCCACAGCCACCAGTAACCACCTTCGCGCTGTCCGCCCAGGCGCACCAGGCCACCGGCCGGCGAATGACGGATGGCATTGCGCAACATGTTCTCCAGCGCCTGGGCCAGGTGGTTGAGGTTGCCCTCCACCCAGCAATCGGCCGGCACCTCGCAACGCAGGCGCACAGGCGACCAGCCGCTCTCGTAGCTGGCGTTTTCGGCCAGCAGTTCCCACAGTGCGTGGACCTCGATCGGCTCCAGGTTCATCGGCGCACGTTCGGCGTCCTGCCAGGCCAGCTGCAAGGTGTCCTCGACCAGTTGCTGCATGCAGTCCACTTCACGGGTCAGGCGCTCGCGCAGGCGCTGCAGGTCGGTTTCGCCATCGCAGGCTACCCGCAGCCGGCTCAGCGGCGTGCGCATTTCGTGGGACAAGTCGCGCAGCAACTGCTGCTGCATGGCCACCGTACCCTGCAGCCGCTCGGCCATCTGGTCAAAGGCGCGGGCCAGTTCCCCCAGCTCGTCATGCCGGGCAATGGTGCGCGAGTCGAGGCGTGCCGACAGCTGATCGGCGCGCCAGGCATTGGCCTGCTCGCGCAACTGGTTCAGCGGCACGATCAACATGCGATACAGGCCCACGCACAGCATCAAGGTGAACAGCCCGGGGATGATGCCGTTGGTGACAATGCGCCACAGCAACCGGTGCTGGTCCGGGTTGAACCGCTGCGGCAGTTCGATCACCAGCATGCCCTGCTCCGGCGCCCCCGGGAACGGTATGCGCACCCATGGCTGGTTGACGCTGCGCCGGCTCATGGGCCAGTCGACCCCGCGCAGGCGTGTCAGTCGCTGCATGATCTGCGGGTTCAGGGTGGCACTGTCGAGCGGCCGCAAGTTCAGATCAAGCACACCCACCCAACCCCGTTCGCGCTGGTGCATCGTCGTCACCCAGCGGTCCAGCCCTGTGCGCCCCCCGGTGCGCCAGGCCTGCTCGGCCTCGCCAGCGTAGCCACGCAACGCCTGCCGCGCAGGCTCCGACAGGAAGGCGTTCTGGGTTTCCATGTGCCGGCCCCAGGTGTAGCTGAGGCCGATCATCAGCAGGCAGAAGCCCACCAGCAGGATGGCCAGCTTCCAGAACAGCGAATGGCGGTCGAGCATGCCTCACTCCACCTCGCTGGCGCTGAGCACGTAGCCCTTGCCCCATACCGTGCGAATCTGCCGTTCGTGATAGCCGATGCCCTTGAGCTTGCGACGGATCTGGCTGACGTGCATGTCCAGGCTGCGGTCATGCCGCGAATAGCCACGCTGCAGCACTTGCTGATACAGGAAAGGCTTGCTCAGGACGTCGTCGAGGTTGCGGTTGAGGATGTCGAACAGGCGGAATTCGCTGGGGGTAAGACCTGCCAGGCGGCCATCCAGGCGCACGTCGCACAGCCCCTCGTCGAATTGCAGTTCGCCACAGCCGGCCTGCTCCTGCGGGGCCTGGTGGCGACGCTCCAGCGCCACGCGGCGCAGGATTGCCTCGATGCGCACCCGCAGCTCGGCCATGCTGAACGGCTTGGGCAGGTAATCGTCGGCACCCCGCTGGAAGCCGCTGATGCGGTCTGCCTCGGCGCCCAGCGCCGACATCAGGATCACCGGCGTGGCGCTGCGCGTGCGCAACTGTGCCAGCGCGTCCAGGCCGTTGAGCCCGGGCAGCAGAATATCCATGAGCACCACATCGAACACCTGGCGCCCTGCTGTTTCCAGGCCCTCCAGGCCGTTGCGGCACCAGGTCACCTGAAAACCGCCACGCTGCAATTCTTCATGCAGGTAGGCGCCAAGCACCGGATCATCCTCGATGGCAAGGATGCTGGAGTTGTAAATAGTTACAGGATTCATTGGCAACTGCCATTTATTCTCAATTGCGCGATTATTGAGCATCTAACGCCTGCCAGGCAACCGCCCTGCGACCAATGCCCCTGCAGCGGCGCAAAACACCTACTAAAGAGGTGCAATAGCATCGCAGCCGGAGTAACTTGCCGGCTTGGCCGTCAGCGCTTGACGGCATCCAGGCACATCACAGGAGGCGAGTGTGCTCGATCGCTTGGGAATCCGCAGCCGCGTGTTGCTGCTGGCCCTGCTGCCAGCGGGCCTGATGGCCCTGGTGCTGGGCAGCTACTTTACCTGGTTGCAACAGAACGACCTGCGTACCCAGCTGCTGCAGCGGGGCAAGATGATCGCCGAGCAACTGGCGCCGCTGGCCGCGCCTGCCATGGCCCGACTGGCCCCGGCGCAACTGGAGCGCATCGCCGCGCAAACCCTCGAGCAAACTGATGTGCGCGCAGTTGCCTTCCTTGCCCCGGACCGCACGCGCCTGGCCCACGCCGGCCCCAGCATGCTCAACCAGCCACCCAGCGGCGGCACCGGCACCCAGCTGCTGCAGCGCAGCGGCAATGACGCCACCCGCTACCTGATGCCGGTGTTCGGCCACCACCGCGACCTGGCCACCGATGCCGTACCGGCCGAAGCCGAACGCCTGCTGGGCTGGGTCGAGATAGAGCTGTCGCACGACGGCACGCTGCTGCGCGGGTACCGCAACCTGTTCACCAGCCTGTTGCTGATCCTCGCCTGCATGGTGCTCAGCGGCCTGCTGGCGCTGCGCATGAGCCGCACCATCAACGACCCTATCGAGCGCATCAAGCACGCGGTCAACCAGCTCAAGGACGGCCACCTGGAAGAACGCCTGCCCGCCATGGGCAGCCACGAGCTGGACGAGCTGGGGCGCGGCATCAACCGCATGGCCGAAACCCTGCACAACGCCCACGAGGAGCTGCAGCACAGCATCGACCAGGCCACCGAGGACGTGCGCCAGAACCTGGAAACCATCGAGATCCAGAACATCGAGCTGGACATGGCGCGCAAGGAGGCGCTGGAGGCCAGCCGCATCAAGTCGGAGTTCCTGGCCAACATGAGCCACGAAATCCGCACCCCGCTCAACGGTATCCTCGGCTTTACCCACCTGTTGCAGAAAAGCGAGATGAGCCCGCGCCAGCTGGACTACCTGAGCACCATCGAAAAGTCTGCCGACAACCTGCTGGGCATCATCAACGAGATCCTCGACTTCTCCAAGATCGAGGCCGGCAAGCTGGTCCTCGACAGTATCCCGTTCAACCTGCGCGACCTGATCCAGGACACCCTGACCATCCTCGCCCCGGCCGCCCACGCCAAACAGCTGGAGCTGCTCAGCCTGATCTACCGCGATACGCCCTCGTCGCTGGTCGGCGACCCGCTGCGGCTGAAGCAGATCCTTACCAACCTGGTCAGCAACGCCATCAAGTTCACCCGCGAAGGCACCATCGTCGTGCGTGCCATGCTCGAAGACGAACACGAAGACTACGCCCAGCTGCGCATCAGCGTGCAGGACACCGGTATCGGCCTGTCGCCACAAGATGTGCGCACGCTGTTCCAGGCGTTCAGCCAGGCCGACAACTCGCTGGCCCGCCAGCCTGGCGGTACCGGGCTGGGGCTGGTGATTTCCAAGCGCCTGATCGAGCAGATGGGTGGCGAAATTGGCGTCGACAGCACCCCGGGCGAAGGCTCGCAATTCTGGATCAGCCTCAACCTGCCCAAGGCCCACGACGATATCGAGGAACTGCCGCTGCAGCCGCTGCTGGGCCGCCGTGCTGCCATCGTCGACGGCCACGAGCTGGCGCGCCAGGCGCTGGAGCACCAGCTGGAAGACTGCGGCCTCAGCGTCAGCCTGTTCGCCACCTACGACCAGCTGCTGCAAGCGGTGCAGGCCGCCAGCCAGGCTGGCCAGCCGTTCGAGCTGGCCGTGCTCGGGGCCAACCTGGGCAACCTGTCGCCCGAACAACTGGGCAAATACCACCAGCAGCTCGAGCGCAACCAGTGCCAGTGCGTAGTGTTGTGCCCAACCACCGAGCAGGCGCTGTACCACCCTTACCTGCCCAACGGCCACGGCCAGTTGCTGTCCAAGCCGACCTGCACGCGCAAGCTGCGCCGCCTGCTGCTGGAACTGGTACAACCGCGCCGACCGCTGGGCGAGGTCACCAGCGCCAATGGTCAGCGCCAGCCGAGGATTCTCTGCGTCGATGACAATGCCGCCAACCTGCTGCTGGTGCAGACGCTTCTTGAAGACCTGGGTGCCGAGGTGCTGGCAGTCGACAACGGATATGCCGCGGTACAGGCCGTGCAGGGCGAGCCGTTCGACCTGGTGCTGATGGACGTGCAGATGCCGGGCATGGACGGGCGCGCCTGCACCGAACAGATCCGTCAGTGGGAAAACACCCAAAGCGGCAACCCGCTGCCGATCGTCGCGCTCACCGCGCATGCCATGGCCAACGAAAAACGCGCCTTGCTGCACGGCGGCATGGACGATTACCTGACCAAGCCGATCAGCGAGCGGCAACTGGCCCAGGTGGTGATGAAGTGGACCGGCCTCAGCCTTGGCATGCCGCAGCAATTGCAGGCCGAGCAACTGGTCAATGGCGACGAACTGAAGGTGCTGGACGCTGAGGAAGGCCTGCGCCTGGCGGCTGGCAAAGCCGATCTGGCGGCCGACATGCTGAGCATGCTGCTGGCCTCGCTGGATGCCGACCGCGAAGCCATCCGCAGCGCCCGCGACGCTGATGACCGCGACGGCCTGATCGAACAGGTACACCGCCTGAACGGTGCCTCGCGCTATTGCGGCGTACCGCAATTGCGCGCGGCCTGCCAGCGCAGCGAGACCTTGCTCAAGCAGGAGAGCCCGCTGGTGCAACAGGCCCTGGATGAGCTGGATGCGGCAATCAATCGCCTGGCCGCACAGGCCCGCCTGAGCGCCTGAAATCGAGCAATGATCAAGGAGCCCCACCATGCGCGCATTGTTATTCAGCAGCCAGCACTACGACCAGGAAAGCTTCACCCGCGCCGCCATCGGCAGCAGCCTGGAGCTGCATTTCCAACCCGCCCGCCTGACCCTCGACACCGCCGCGCTGGCGAGCGGCTACGGAGTCGTCTGCGCGTTCATCAACGACGAGCTCGACGCCGGGGTGCTGCAGCGCCTGGCCGAAGGTGGCACACGCCTGATCGCGCTGCGTTCGGCCGGCTACAACCACGTCGACCTGGCCGCCGCCGAGCGTCTGGGCCTGGCGGTAGTACGCGTGCCGGCATACTCGCCACACGCAGTGGCCGAGCACGCCGTGGCACTGATCCTGGCCTTGAACCGGCGCCTGCATCGGGCCTACAACCGCACCCGCGAAGGTGACTTCACCCTGCACGGGCTGACCGGCTTCGACCTGCACGGCAAAACCGTCGGTGTGGTCGGCACCGGCCAGATCGGCGTCGCGTTCGCCCGTATCATGGCCGGTTTCGGCTGCCAGTTGCTGGCCTACGACCCCTACCCCAACCCAGAGCTGCTGGCCCTGGGGGCGCGCTACCTGACATTGCCCGAGCTACTGCGCGAAGCGCGCATCATCAGCCTGCATTGCCCGTTGACCGAGCACACCCGGCACCTGATCAACGCGCACAGCCTGGCGCAACTACAGCCCGGCGCCATGCTGATCAACACCGGCCGCGGCGCACTGGTCGACACCCCGGCACTGATCGACGCGCTGAAAAGCGGCCAGCTCGGCTACCTGGGCCTGGACGTCTATGAAGAAGAAGCACAGCTGTTCTTCGAGGACCGCTCCGACTTGCCGCTGCAGGACGATGTGCTGGCCCGCCTGCTGACGTTCCCCAACGTGATCATCACCGCCCACCAGGCCTTTCTCACCCGCGAGGCGCTGGATGCCATTGCCGCGACCACGCTGGACAACATCAGCCGCTGGGCGGCAGGCAATCCGCAGAATCAGGTCTCGGGTTAATGCTAGGATACGCGGCATTTCTGGAGGACCCATGGTCGAGCACGATTTCCGCTACACCCTTTTCAACCCGCAACACACCCTGATCGAGTGCCGTGCACTGGTGCCGGGCCGCTACCAGGTCACCGGCAACGGTGGCTCGATGCACAAAGGCGATACCCTGCTGGTCACCCTCAAAGGCAGCAAGGACTTGTCCATGCGCCTGACCGTGGAGAGCGTGCGCCACCTGATCAATCCGCGCGGCCAATGGGTTGCCGTGGCCAGCGGCCCGCTGTTCAACGAGCTGGAAATCCTCAGCTGGCAGGTCGAGTGCGACAGCTGCGACGCCGTGCTGGACTTCGAGTTTGCGGTCGACGCCAAGCTGGGCAAGAAAGCCCGCCAGCCAGCCGCCAGCGCGCGTATCGCCGAGCTGGGCTGGGCCAGCCGTGGTGAAAAGCACCTGTGCCCGCGTTGCCAGGAGAGCGCCGAGTGAAGAATCTGCTGACCGGCGCGCTGATTGCCACCGGCCTGCTCGGCTGCGCCGCAGAACCATCCAAGCTGCAACAGGAGCGCAGCTACGTGCTGGAATGGATTGGCGAACGCCCGCTGATCGATTACAGCCACCTGACGCTAACCCTGGCCAGCGACGGCCGTGCCTATGGCAACGGCGGCTGCAACCACTGGTTTGCGCCCTACACGCTGGACGGCAAGCACCTGAGCTTCGGCAAGGTCGGCAAGACCCGCAAGCTGTGCGCGCCGGCGTTGATGGAGCAGGAGAAGCGCTTCCTGCAGGCGCTTGAGACCGTGCAGCGCTGGGATGTGTCGCCGGTGGAGCAAATGCGCTTCTGGCCGGCCAAGGGCAAGCCGCTGCGCTTCTGGCCTGAAGAAGGCTGAAGCGCCAACCTGTACCGGCCTCATCGCCGGCAAGCCAGCTCCCACAAGTACAACGCAGGTTTCAAATGCTGTGCGGTCCTGTGGGAGCTGGCTTGCCGGCGACAGGGCCGGCACAGGCGAATATCAGGCGCCTTTCAGGGCCTTGATCTTGGCCTGCAACCCTTCCAGGGTCTGCTCACCCATCAGTTGCTCACGCACCTTGCCCTTGTCGTCAATGATGTAAGTGACCGGCAGCGCCTCGCTGCGAGGCAGGTCATAGCGCTCGGCCGGGTCCTGGGCCAGCACGGTGAAGCCGATGCCCAGGGTTTCCGCGGCCTGCTTCAGGTCCTGCCCTTGCAAGCCGTCGAAGTTCACCCCCACCACCTTGACGCCGTCGGCAGCCCACTGCTTGGCCGCGCTGTTCAGTTCAGGGATTTCGGTACGGCACGGCCCGCACCATTCAGCCCAGTAGTTGAGCACCAGCCAGTGCCCTTCGATCTGCTCGGCCTTAACCGTATTACCGTGCTGGTCCACGCCATAATCGGCACCGCAACCACCGAGCAACAAGCTCGCGGTGATGGCCAGTACTGCTGCCAGACGCCTTGCCATGGGTCAATCCTTCTCGAGTTTTAAAGCAAATGGGTCAGTCGCTGCGGTTAGAATAGCCGCCACACCCTGCTGGATGCGACCCGACATGACCGACCTGACGCTCTATCATAACCCGCGCTGCTCGAAATCCCGCGGCGCGCTGGAACTGCTCGAAGCCCGCGGCCTGGCGCCGACCATCGTGCGCTACCTCGAGACCCCGCCCGACGCCGCTACCCTCAAGGCCCTGCTCGGCAAGCTGGGCATCGCCCCACGCCAACTGCTGCGCACTGGCGAAGACGAGTACAAAACCCTCAACCTGGCCGACCCGGCGCTGACCGATACGCAACTGATCGAAGCCATGGCCCAACACCCCAAGCTGATCGAACGGCCGATCCTGGTTGCCGGTGACAAGGCCGTGGTCGGTCGCCCGCCAGAAAAAGTGCTGGAGATCCTGCCGTGAGCGCGCCCTTCATCCTGGTGCTGTATTACAGCCGCCATGGTTCGACCAGCGAAATGGCCCGGCACATTGCCCGCGGCGTCGAACTGGCCGGCATGGAGGCGCGGCTGCGTACGGTGCCGGCGATATCCACCGAATGCGAAGCGGTGGCCCCGGACATCCCGGCCAGTGGCGCGCTGTACGCCACCCTGGACGACCTGCGCCACTGCGCCGGGCTGGTACTGGGCAGCCCTACCCGCTTCGGCAACATGGCGGCGCCGCTCAAATACTTCCTCGATGGCACCAGCAGCTTGTGGCTGGGCGGTGAGCTGGTCGGCAAACCGGCTGGCGTGTTCACCTCCACCGCCAGCCTGCACGGCGGCCAGGAAACCACCTTGCTGTCGATGATGCTGCCGCTGATGCACCACGGCATGCTGGTGATGGGCCTGCCCTACAGCGAATCGGCGCTGCTGGACACCCGTGGCGGCGGCACGCCTTATGGCGCCAGCCATCATGCGGGCGCCGATGGCAAGCGTGAACTCGACCCACATGAAATCGCCCTGTGCCGCGCCCTTGGGCAACGCCTGGCGACCACCGCCAAAGCCCTGGAGGCCGCGCGTGGCTAAACAGCCCAAGGTGTTGCCGCCACTGGATTGGCTGGCACCGCGCCTGCGCCTGACGCGGGCGCTGAGCCTTGCGTTGTTCCTTGGCCTGATCGCCCTGCTACTGGTGAACAACCTGTGGTTCGCGAACCTGCATGGGGCACGGGTCGAAGTGATCCTGGCGATCGAGTTGGTACCGCTGCTGCTGTTGCTGCCAGGCATGCTGTCGGGCAGCGCCCGGGCACATGCCTGGACCTGCTTCGTGGTGAATATTTATTTCATCAAGGGCGTGCTGGCAGCGTTCGACCCAGCGCGGGCGGTGTTTGGCTGGCTTGAGGTGCTGGTCAGCCTGGGGCTGTTCATTGCCGGGCTGCTGTATGTGCGCTGGAAGTTCCAGCATGAGCGGCGCATCGCGGGCGAAGGCAGTTGAATTCGGGGGCTGCTCTGCAGCCCAATCGCCGGCAAGCCAGCTCCCACAGATATTGCACAGTACTGAGGACTTGTGAGGTCTCTGTGGGAGCTGGCTTGCCGGCGATTGGGCCGCACAGCGGCCCCAGCAATCTCAATGGTTGACGGTATGCGCCAGCATCACCGAAAGCTGGCACAACGGCCGCCCGCTCTCTTCGTGCCACTGGTTGAACGCCTGCTGGACCAGCGCCAGGTCGCGCAGGCTGGTCGGCTGCTTGTCGATCACCTTCTGCGCAATCAATGCCGCCGCCATGTCATCGGTCGGGATGAACGTATCCTTGCCGACCATGCGCAGAAAGCGCGGTGCCGAGAGCCCGCCCAGCTGGTTGCCGTGCTTGGCCAGGTACTTCCACAAGCCGACGATATCGGTCACTGGCCAGTCGGCGACGAACGCGCCGAAGCTGCCGTGCGCCTTGGCGATATCCAGCACCATCTGGGCATTGCGCGGCACGCTCTTGAGCTTGCCCAGGTGGCGAATGATGCGCTCGTCGTGCATCAGCCGCTCCAGGTGCTCGGCGCCCATCAACACCACCTTCTCCGGGTCGAAGCCGAAGAACACCTGTTCGAACACCGGCCACTTGGCATCCACCAGCCTGTGCTTGAGCCCGGCGCGGAACACGCGCAGGGCCAGGGTCGACAGGTAGCGGTCGTCACTGATGTCGCGCAGTTGCGCCGGGGTGCGCGGCTGCGGCAGGAAGGCCTCCAGGGCCTGGGCCGAGCCAAAACGGTTCAGGCAATACTCGTGCAGCCACTGGTAATCGCGCATGGCTTCAGATGTTCAGCACGTCGAGGAAGCGCGGGGTGGCGCTTTCGTCGATCTTCAGGCTGGTGAAGTCGAACAGGTTGCGGTCGGCCAGTTGCGACGGCGCCACGTTCTGCATGGCGCGGAAGATGCTTTCGGTACGGCCCGGGTGCTTGCGCTCCCACTCCACCAGCATGTCCTTGACCACCTGGCGTTGCAGGTTTTCCTGCGAGCCGCACAGGTTGCAAGGAATGATCGGGAACTCTTTCATATCCGAGTAGGCCTGGATGTCTTTCTCGTGGCAGTAGGCCAGCGGGCGGATCACCACATTGCGGCCGTCGTCGGCACGCAGCTTCGGCGGCATGCCCTTGAGCGCGCCGTTGAAGAACATGTTGAGGAAGAAGGTTTCGACGATGTCGTCGCGGTGGTGCCCCAGCGCCATCTTGGTCGCGCCGATTTCGTCGGCGAAGGTGTACAGGGTGCCACGGCGCAGGCGCGAGCACAGCGAGCAGGTGGTCTTGCCCTCGGGTACCAGCTCCTTGACCACCGAGTAGGTATCCTTCTCGACGATGTGGTAGTCGACGCCCAGTTCCTTCAGGTAGGCCGGCAGCACGTGCTCGGGAAAGCCCGGCTGTTTCTGGTCCATGTTCACCGCGACGATCTCGAACTTGATCGGTGCCACCTTCTGCAGGTGCAACAGAACGTCGAGCATGGTGTAGCTGTCCTTGCCGCCGGACAGGCAGACCATCACCTTGTCGCCATCCTCGATCATGTTGTAGTCGGTGATGGCTTCGCCAGCGAGACGACGCAGGCGTTTTTGCAGTTTGTTCTGGTTGACCGAGAGGGTGCCCATAGCGCTTGGATCCGCGAGGTGTGACAAAAGCCGGCTATTTTACCCACAAACGCGGCATCACTGTAGGCATTCCGACAAAGACTTCAATGTAATCAGCAGCACGCCCTAAAGCGCAATTTGCTCTAAAAAGGCCGGTTTGTGCCGGTAACGGCTTCCTATACTGCGACATAAGGCCACATTACCGCTTGCATCTGTGTTCAGGCCCCTGGCCGCATGCGCTCCATTCGGGGGGCGCTTGGCAACATTGAGAGGAGTGAAGGCATGATTCATCACGTTGTGGGGCTGTTTACCCATCCCGACCAGGAATGGCGGGAAATTCGTGGCGAAGAAGAAACCATCAGCCACATGTACCTGACGCACACCTTGATCCTGGCAGCCATTCCCGCTATTTCGGCGTTCATCGGCACCACCCAGGTTGGCTGGGTGATCGGCGACCGACCCGCCGTGATGCTGACCATGGAAAGCGCGCTCTGGATGAGCATCATGTCTTACCTGGCAATGCTCGGCGGTGTTGCGGTGATGGGCGCGTTCATCCACTGGATGGCGCGCACCTACGATGCCAACCCGTCCATGGCGCAATGCATCGCGTTTGCCACCTACACCGCCACCCCGTTGTTCATCGGCGGCCTGGTCGCGCTGTACCCGCACTTGTGGCTGGGCATGCTGATCGGCACCGCTGCAATCTGCTACACCGTGTACCTGTTGTATGTCGGCTTGCCGACGTTCATGAACATTCCGCCTGACGAAGGCTTTCTGTTCTCCAGCTCGGTGCTGGCGGTAGGCCTTGTGGTACTGGTGGCGATCATGGCCGCCACGGTGATCATCTGGGGACTGGGCGTGGGGCCCGTCTACACCAACTAGAACAGACTCAACCAACACTGGGGCATCAACCAGAGGCCGCCGCGAGGCGGCCTCTGGCTGTGCGCTGACGGGCGGTGGCTCGGCAGGCGGCTCGCGGCTGCGGCATAATGACCAGTCAGGAGAACCATGCCGCCATGCCCGAGTTGCTCAAACAACGCGTCGAAATCTGTTACCAGCAAGCCGAAACCTTCTTCAAACGCCCCTTTCCGCGCCCGGAAGTCAGCTTCAGGCTGCGCGGGCAAAAAGCCGGAGTCGCGCACCTGCACGAGAACCTGCTGCGCTTCAACTTGCAGCTGTACCGGGAAAACCAGGATGATTTCCTGCGTCAGACCGTAGCCCATGAAGTGGCGCATCTGGTGGCCCACCAGCTGTTCGGCGAACGCATCCAGGCCCATGGCGAGGAATGGCAGCTGATCATGCGCGGGGTCTACGAACTGCCGCCCAACCGCTGCCACAACTACGAAGTGCAACGGCGCGTGGCCACTCGCTATATCTACCGCTGCCCGTGCCCGCAGAGTGACTTCCCCTTCACTGCACAGCGCCACAAGCTGGTGCGTCAAGGGCGGCGGTACCTGTGCAAGCGGTGCCGAGCGATTCTGGTGTACAGCGGCGAGACGCGGGTCGAATAGACCGGGTTTTGCCTTGCACCGGCCCTATCGCCGGCAAGCCAGCTCCCACAGGTACAGCAGAGGTTTGGAATGCTGTGCCGAACCTGAGGGAGCTGGCTTGCCGGCGATAGGGCCGGACCAGGCAATGCATGGATACCAGATATAAGAAAGGCGACCCGAGGGTCGCCTTCTTCATACCAGCCTGCGCTTACTTCTCGACGAAAGCACGCTCGATCAGGTAGTCACCCGGCTCACGCATACGGGCCGAAACCTTCAGGCCGAAGCTGTCCAGCACTTCGCTGGTCTCGTCGAGCATGCTCGGGCTGCCGCAGATCATCGCGCGGTCGTCCTGCGGGTTGATCGGTGGCAGGCCGATGTCGCTGAACAGCTTGCCGCTGCGCATCAGGTCGGTCAGGCGACCCTGGTTCTCGAACGGCTCACGGGTCACGGTCGGGTAGTAGATCAGCTTGTCGCGGACCGACTCACCGAAGAACTCGTTCTGCGGCAGGTGTTCGGTGATGAATTCGCGGTAGGCCACTTCGTTCACGTAACGCACGCCGTGCACCAGAATCACCTTTTCGAAGCGCTCGTAGGTTTCCGGGTCCTGGATGACGCTCATGAACGGCGCCAGGCCAGTGCCGGTGCTCAGCAGGTACAGGTGCTTGCCCGGGTTCAGGTCGTCGAGCACCAGAGTACCGGTAGGCTTCTTGCTGATGATGATCTCATCGCCTTCCTTCAAGTGCTGCAGCTGCGAGGTCAGCGGACCGTCCGGCACCTTGATGCTGAAGAACTCCAGGTGCTCTTCCCAGTTCGGCGAAGCGATGGAATAGGCACGCATGAGCGGGCGGCCGGTTTCCTGCTGCAGGCCGATCATCACGAACTGACCGTTCTCGAAGCGCAGCCCCGGGTCGCGGGTGCACTTGAAGCTGAACAGGGTGTCGTTCCAGTGGTGCACACTGAGGACACGTTCGTGGTTCATGTTGCTCATCGATGGGGCTCCTGAAGAAAACGCAGCGCGCAAAACGCGCAGTTGCGCGATAGTTTAGGGGCAGCGACAATATCTGTTAACTGGATTATCAAGATATGTGTTATCGGTTATATCGATATGCGATTCACACTCCGTCAACTGCAAGTCTTCGTCGCCGTAGCCCAGCACCAGAGCGTCTCTCGAGCCGCCAGCCTGCTGGCCTTGTCGCAGTCGGCTGCCAGCACTTCGATCACTGAGCTGGAGCGCCAATCAAGCTGCCAGCTGTTCGACCGTGCCGGCAAGCGCCTGGCGCTGAACGCCCTGGGCCATCAACTGCTGCCCCAGGCTGTGGCCCTGCTCGACCAGGCCAAGGAGATCGAAGACCTGCTCAATGGCAAGTCCGGGTTCGGCTCGCTGGCGGTCGGCGCCACGCTGACCATCGGCAACTACCTGGCCACCCTGCTGATCGGCAGCTTCATGCAGAGCCACCCGGAAAGCCAGGTAAAACTGCATGTACAGAACACCGTGCATATTGTGCAGCAAGTGGCTCACTACGAAATTGATCTGGGTCTGATCGAGGGGGATTGCAACCACCCGGACCTGGAAGTACAGCCATGGGTAGAGGATGAGCTGGTGGTGTTCTGCGCGCCGCAGCACCCGCTGGCCAAGCTGGGCCGCGCCGACATCGAAAGCCTGTCGCAAGAGGCGTGGATACTGCGTGAGCAAGGCTCGGGCACGCGCCTGACCTTCGATCAGGCCATGCGCCATCACCGCGCCAACCTCAATATACGCCTGGAGCTGGAGCACACCGAGGCGATCAAGCGGGCGGTGGAGTCAGGCCTGGGTATCGGCTGCATATCGCGCCTGGCCCTGCGTGACGCATTCCGCCGCGGCAGCCTGGTGCCGGTGGAAACCCCCGAACTGGACCTGATGCGCCAGTTCTACTTCATCTGGCACAAACAGAAGTACCAGACCTCGGCCATGCGCGAGTTCCTCGAGCTATGCCGCAACTTCACCGCGGGCTTTACCCGCAGTGATGAAATCGTGCTGCCGCCGATCGCTTAAAGCAGGATCACGCCCCACACCAGCGCCACCATGGTCAGCGCCACCAGCTGCGCAGCGCTGCCCATGTCCTTGGCGTTTTTCGACAAGGGGTGGCGCTCCAGCGAAATGCGGTCGATGGCAGCTTCGACTGCCGAGTTGAACAGCTCGACGATCAACCCCAGCAGGCACACCGCGATCATGATCGCCCGCTCGGCGCGGCTGACCGGCAGCCAGAACGCAATCGGGATCAGCAGCACGTTAAGCAGCACCAGTTGGCGAAACGCCGCCTCGCCCTTGAAAGCGGCGCGCAGGCCGTCCAGTGAGTACCCGGCAGCGTTGAAAATGCGTTTGAGGCCGGTCTGGCCCTTGAATGGCGATGTCATGTGAGTCACTTAACGACAGAAAGGCCAGCAGACTAGACCGGCACGGGTCAAAAAAGCGTGAAGCCAGGCGCAGTCAGTTGCTGGCAACCGATTCAAGTTGTTGCAGCAACAGCGCGGCCTGGGTCCGGGTACGCACCCCCAGCTTGCGGAAGATCGCGGTCACGTGGGCCTTGATGGTCGCTTCGGAGACGCTGAGCTCATAGGCAATCTGCTTGTTCAGCAAGCCTTCGCAGACCATGGTCAGCACGCGGAACTGTTGCGGCGTGAGGCTGGCCAGGCCTTCGCTGGCGGCTTTGGCCTCGGCCGATACATCGACCTTCTCGAACGCCTGCGGTGGCCACCAGACCTCGCCGTCGAGCACCTTGCGCACGGCATCCTGAATCACTTCCAGGGTGCTGGACTTGGGGATGAAACCGCTGGCGCCGAACTCGCGGGACTTGACCACCACGGCGGCCTCTTCCTGGGCCGAAACCATCACCACGGGGATCTGCGGGTATTGCCCGCGTAGCAGCACCAGCCCGGAAAAACCGTAGGCCCCCGGCATGTTCAAATCCAGCAACACCAGGTCCCAGTCGGCTTTTTCGCTCAGGCGGGCTTCCAGCTCGGCAATGCTCGCGACTTCGACCAGGCGTACATCCGGGCCCAGGCCAAGGGTAACGGCCTGGCGCAGAGCGCCACGGAACAGTGGGTGGTCATCGGCAATCAGGATTTCGTAAGTGGCCATCGATCTAGGGATCCTGTTCTGTGCCGGGCGTTCGGGGGTAAGGGAAGCGCCCGGTGGGGAATCGGCGCCAAGGAGGCCGAGCACGGTCGAGGATGATCAAGCCAATCGCCCTGCCGTCTCGCCCACCCTGGCTGCCAGCTCCGTCATTATGAACCAAAGCAGGGGTTGTGCCCCTTGGACTATAGGAAGGTATGCAAACGCTGGTGGGTGTCGTCCTGGTCGTCCAGCGGCAAGCGCCGCTTGCCGCTCAGGTAATGCAGGCTGAACACATCCAGGTAGGCATCCAGCGCCTGCGAGGCCTGACTGTCACCGGCAAGGTCCAGGCACATGGCCGCGACTTCCGCCGTGCAGAAGTGATCGTCCCGCTTGGAGCGTCGCAGACGGTAGCGGGACATCTGCTCGGCCTCCAGGCTCAACACCGGGAAGCGGTCGAGGTACGGGCTTTTGCGAAACATCTTGCGCGCTTCGGTCCAGGTGGCATCCAGCAGGATGAACAGCGGGCGTTTGCCCGGCTCACGCACCACTTCAGTGACAACCCGCTCCTGGGCGACGAACTCGCCAGGGAAGACGATATAGGGCTGCCAGCGCGGGTCGTCGAGCAAGGCCAGCAAGCCCTCGTCTACCGAGGTACGCAGCCAGCCAAAGGCGGCGGTGTCGTCGATCAGGTCGGCAATCAGCCAGCCGGTGTTGGTGGGCTTCAACGGCTCGGTGTCGTGCATCAGCAGGCATACACCCGATTCGGCCTGCACGCGGGGTTTCCAGGCGCACAGGCAATGGGTGGCGATGACCCGGCAAGCCGGGCAGCGCTCGGCACGTGAGCCGCGGGCGATGAAAGGCTTGACGCTGCGGGCCAGACGTTCGGCGCGCAGGCGCGCTACCGCATGGCTCATGCCGGCAGGCCTCTGGACAGGTTGGAAATGGGCACAAGGATGGCTCGAAAAAAACAAGGGAGCCAGTTTACCAGAACGGCGGCCATTTGCTGTGCAGGTGGCAAGGCGGCCCTTATAATCGACACTTTACCGAGCCTGAACTTCACGCCAGCGTGGTTCACGGAACACCGCCGGCCCGCGCATGTCAAAGCGCCAGTCATCGAACCAGGAGAGATTCATGCTGCGCCTTATAGCCCCCGCCCTGAGCCTGCTACTCGCTCTGCCCCTGGCAGCCCACGCGGCTTCCAAGCAGGATTACGACCTGAACAAGACGTTGCAGAAGGTCGCCAAGGAGAGCAGCGTCGGCACCCCGCGCGCAATCAACGAGGACATCCTCGACCAGGGCTACACCGTAGAAGGCAAGGCACTGGTCAACCACCTGAGCGTGCGCCAGAGCCACGCCGAGCGCATGCAGGCCAACCCGGCGCAGGTGCGCAGCCAGCTAGGCGACAGCGTCTGCCGTAACAGCGGCTACCGCAACCTGATGTCCAAAGGTGCGGTAATGGTCTACCGCTTTACCGTCTACAAGACCAACCAGCCGGTCATGGATCAGGCCTTCGACAGCGCCAGCTGCGTGGCAGGCAACAAGAAGAAGTAACAACAGCTGTTATGCAGCTATACCTTTTCGTCTTCACGGGCGCGCCAGCGCCCATCGTCAGCATCGGCGCGCATGTCAGCCAGCAACGCCTGCAAGTAACGCGACTGGCACTCCAGCCCTGATAAACGGCGCCGACACTCGGCCTCAAGGCTCAGGTGATGCACCTGGGCCGCGTTCTCAAGCAGCTGATAGAGCTGCCCGTCCACCTCGATGGTCAAGCGATGCATACCGCCACCTCCTGCATCGACACGTTTCGCTTCACCAGTTAACCAAACCCTCACCGCCAGTGGCGGTATACCGACGGGCGGCTGCGGTAAACACTCCGGCACGATCGGGCCGGAGGGTCTAGATTGAGGTCAGAGGTATTGGTGCAGAAGGAGACGTTGCATGCCTTACCAATCGAACGAACAATTGTTCAGCCACTTCCACGACAACAACATCGACCTGAGCAACATCGACGCACAACTGCAACTGGTAGCCCCCGACAGCCCCAACTTGCCGCTGTATCGCGACATGATGCTGACCATCCTGCGCATGGCCCATGACGACAGCGACCGCTGGAGCGCGAAGATCACCCTGCAGGCCCTGCGCGAACTGGACCAGTCGTTCCGCACCCTGCAACGCTACAAAGGCCGGCGCAAGGTGACCGTATTCGGCTCGGCGCGCACGCCGCTGGAACACCCGATGTACGCCTTGGCCCGCGAGCTGGGCGCCACCTTGGCGCGCTCCGACCTGATGGTTATCACTGGCGCCGGCGGCGGCATCATGGCGGCTGCCCATGAAGGCGCTGGCAGTGCACACAGCCTGGGCTTCAACATCACCCTGCCCTTCGAACAGCACGCCAACCCCACAGTGGATGGCACCGACAAACTGCTGCCGTTCCACTTTTTCTTCATCCGCAAACTGTTCTTCGTCAAGGAAGCCGACGGCCTGGTGCTGTGCCCGGGCGGGTTCGGCACGCTGGATGAAGCGCTGGAGGTACTGACCCTGATCCAGACGGGCAAGAGCCCACTGGTTCCGGTGGTGCTGCTGGATTCGCCCGGCGGCAGCTTCTGGCGCGACTGCCTGGACTTCATCAGCCGCCAGCTGGAAGAAAACCGCTACATCCTGCCCACCGACCTGAAGCTGGTGCGCCTGGTGCACAGCGCCGACGAGGCCGTGGAGGAAATCAACCAGTTCTACAGCAACTATCACTCCAGCCGCTGGCTGAAGAGCCAGTTCGTGATCCGCATGCATCACCCGCTCAGCGACGCGGCGCTGCATGAGATCCAGGAGGGCTTTGCCGACTTGCGCCTGAGCGGCAGGTATCACCAGCAGGCGGACAGCAGTGCGGAACATGAGGTGGGCAATTACAGCCACCTGACCCGCCTGTCATTTGCTTTCAATGGTCGGGATCAGGGCCGACTGCGCGAGCTGGTGGATTTTATCAACCTGTCGGAGAACTGGGCCAAGCCGCAGCCAATGCATACCACGCAGCGGGCCAGGGAGGCGTTGAAGGTCAGTTGATAACGGGTCGATCCTACCTGTAGGAGCAACTGTCTTGCGCAAAATTTAAAAAGCGCCCGCTCCCACAGGGTACGCGGTGCGCCCAGCATCAGCTCTCTGCGCGACAGCGCAGCGCCAGCCGTCAGTAATCGTCGAGATCCCGGCCGCTGAGCAGCCGGCCGATCATGTCCATCGGGAACCCGCGGTAAGCGAGGAACCGGGTCTGCTGGGCGCGGCTGCGCGGGTCATGCGGCGGCTGCCCGGCAAACTTGCGCTGCCACACCTCACGCAGGCGCTCGCGCCAGTCGATCTCGCTCTCGCGTAACGCCTGGTCGATATCAGCACGCGCCAAGCCACGCTGACCCAGCTCTTCGCGAATGCGCGCAGGGCCATAGCCAGAGCCGGAACGGTACCTGATGAAACTTTCGAGGTAGCGGGCTTCACTGAGCAGCCCTTCTTCGGCAAGCCGGTCGAGCTCGGGCTCGATCAGCTCATCCGAAGCGCCGCGCTGACGCAACTTGCGCGTCAGCTCGACGCGACCGTGCTCACGTCGCGCGAGCAGGTCCATGGCTGTCCGCCGGATGGCGACGGGGGTGTCGAGTACGGCGGACATGTTCGACTAACTACCGAGCAATCAATAACCGGCTTCAGCATCAGCGACGTCGTCGGCGCTGGCGTCCGCGGCGGCAGCCTTGTTCGCTTCACCCGCAGCGCCGGCTTTCAGCAGCTTTTCACGGATCTGCTTCTCGATTTCGGTACCGATAGCCGGGTTCTCAGCCAGGTACTTGGCAGCGTTGGCTTTGCCCTGACCGATCTTGTTGCCTTTGTAGGCATACCAGGCACCGGATTTTTCGACTAGGCCTTGGGAAACACCCAGGTCAATGATCTCGCCGTTACGGTAGATGCCTTTGCCGTAGAGAATCTGGAACTCGGCCTGACGGAACGGTGGCGAAACCTTGTTCTTGACGATCTTGACGCGGGTTTCGCTGCCAACCACTTCGTCGCCTTCCTTGACTGCGCCAGTACGGCGGATGTCCAGGCGGACCGACGCGTAGAACTTCAGGGCGTTACCACCGGTAGTGGTTTCCGGGCTACCGAACATCACACCGATCTTCATACGGATCTGGTTGATGAAGATGACCAGGCAGTTGGCGTTCTTGATGTTACCGGTGATCTTGCGCAGCGCCTGGGACATCAGGCGAGCCTGCAGGCCCACGTGCATGTCGCCCATTTCGCCCTCGATCTCGGCCTTGGGTACCAGCGCGGCCACGGAGTCGACGATGATCACGTCAACGGCGTTGGAGCGCACCAGCATGTCGGTGATCTCCAGGGCCTGTTCGCCGGTATCCGGCTGCGAAACCAGCAGGTCGTCGACGTTGACGCCCAGCTTGCCGGCGTACTCGGGGTCGAGGGCGTGTTCGGCGTCGACGAAGGCGCAGGTAGCACCACTTTTTTGGGCTTCGGCGATGACCGACAGAGTCAGCGTGGTCTTACCCGACGATTCCGGGCCGTAGATCTCGACGATACGGCCTTTCGGCAGGCCGCCGATGCCCAGGGCGATATCCAGCCCCAGGGAACCGGTGGAGATGGCAGGAATACCTTGGCGCTCATGGTCACCCATGCGCATGACCGCACCTTTGCCGAATTGGCGTTCGATCTGACCCAGGGCCGCAGCCAAGGCGCGCTTCTTGTTGTCGTCCATTGAAATCCTCACGTGTTCGACTTGGCCCTGATGGCCGCAATAACTGTATAAGTAGCCAGTATTATTCCACAGGCCAGCGCCCGCGCAAACCCCTGTCGTCGATTTACTCGGCACCAAGCTGTAACAAGCCGTCTAACGCGGCGATCACCGTTTGTCGGCGCACCGCATCGCGGTCGCCGTTGAAGTGCCGGCGTTCGGTCACTACACGGCTACCGTCACCCCAGGCCAGCCACACGGTCCCTACCGGCTTGGCAGGCGAACCGCCGTCCGGCCCGGCCACGCCGCTCACCGCCACGGCGAAGCGCGCGCCGCTGGCGGCCTGCGCACCACGGACCATGGCTTCGACCACTTCCTGACTGACTGCGCCGACCTGACCGAACAACGCCTCAGGCACCCCGAGCTGGCGGGTTTTCTGGGCGTTGGAGTAGGTTACGTAGCCGGCCTCGAACCATGCCGAGCTGCCGGGTACGCGGGTGATGGCCTCGGCAATGCCACCGCCGGTGCAGGACTCGGCGGTGGTGACCTGCGCGCTGAAGCGGCGCAGGTGCTCACCCAGGCGGATGGCAAGCGTGGTGATCGGGTCCATGTCGGGCTCCTTGAAGGCTGCCCTCTACCCTACCACCCTGCACAGCGCCCTGGCTCAGGAAACCTGCAGGCTGTCCCGGGCAATTTCGCTGAACGCACGCTCGTCACGCCGACCGAGCCGCGGTAGCCCTTCAGGCCATGCCTGGCTCCAGTCCAGGCCGTCGAGCTTGCGCATGTCTTCAATTGCCGAACGCCACCAGACCACCTTGCAGGCGCGCTGGTAGTCGTCACGGCTCATCACGCTGCCATACAACAGCTTGCGCCCGATGCCGCGCAGCTCCCGCGGCACCCCCTTGAGACTCCACTTGACCGAGAGCCGCGACAGCCACGACGGCACCGGGCGATGCGCCGGCACTTTTACGGCCAGGCCCGGCATTCCTGGATGGAAGCCTTCGCCCTGTTTGGCGAAGAAAATTTCAAGGATGGCATGCACGTACTGCTTCATCGCGAAGTAGTGGCTGATCACGCCACGCGCCTCATTGAGCTGCGCCCCGTGCAGTTCGAAGGAAAAGGCGATCTGTTCAATGGTGTGCAGGTCACCGGCATAAGGCGTCCAGGCATCGATGCGCGGGATAGCGCGCTCGGCGACGCCGACATTGCAGCGGGTGAAACCCATCACACCGCTGTTGCAGAGCTGCAAATCAGCGGCCGGGGCATCGCCCGCCTCGGCCAGCCCTGCGCTGAAATTACCGTAGTCCGCGCAGCGCGAGGCCTCGGCCCAGCTCATTTCCACTTCGTCGACCAGGAACTGCCCGGCATCGACCTGGCTGAACAGCTTCAGCGGCGACTGCAGGAACACCGTATCGGTATCGATGAACACTGTCTTGTCTGCCCACTTCCCGGCCAGGGCGATGGCGCATGCCTTGCGTCGGTGGGTGTAGCCGCCGTCGCCGGTCCATGCGTGCAGGGTCTGCGGGTCCAGGCTGATCACTTCCACCGGCCAGCCGACAAAGGCTTGTGGCTGGTCGGTGAGTACTCGGATCGTGGGCAACTCCGCCGGCTTGCAACGCGCCAGGGCGGTAAGGATGCTGAGCTTGGCTTCCAGCTGATAGATACGGCGATCGCCATAAAGGAGGTAGATCAGCTGTTGCTTTACATGAGGGACAGGGTTGGACACATTCATCGCGCAAATCACGGCTAACGGCATTCATCGAGGGCCGCGCATTCTAGAGACTAACGCGCTGCAGCTCCACCATTGCCCGCCGGGTTGCGCGCGCATGCCCCATCGCGGGCGCCTGCATCGTAACGAAAAAGCCTGTACCATTGCGGGTTTACCATCGCCAACCAGATCACCCGCTGTAAGGCCCTGAATGTCAGATCTTTCCGCACACACACCGATGATGCAGCAGTACTGGAAGCTGAAGAACCAGCACCCGGACCAGCTGATGTTCTACCGCATGGGCGACTTCTACGAGATCTTCTACGAAGATGCGAAGAAGGCCGCGAAACTGCTGGATATCACCCTGACCGCACGCGGTCAGTCGGCCGGGCAGTCCATTCCCATGTGCGGAATTCCGTTCCATTCGCTGGAAGGCTACCTGGCCAAGCTGGTCAAGCTCGGCGAATCGGTGGTGATCTGTGAGCAGATAGGCGACCCGGCCACCAGCAAGGGCCCCGTCGAACGCCAGGTGGTGCGCATCATCACCCCAGGCACGGTCAGTGACGAGGCGCTGCTCGACGAGCGCCGCGACAACCTGATTGCCGCGCTGCTGGGCGACGAGCGCCTGTTCGGCCTGGCCGTGCTCGACATCACCAGCGGCAACTTCAGCGTGCAGGAGATCAAGGGCTGGGAAAACCTGCTGGCCGAACTCGAGCGCCTCAACCCCGTCGAACTGTTGATCCCCGACGACTGGCCGCGCGACCTGCCTGCCGAAAAACGCCCGGGCGCCCGCCGCCGTGCACCGTGGGACTTCGACCGCGATTCGGCACGCAAGGCGCTGTGCCAGCAGTTCGCGACCAAGGACCTCAAGGGCTTTGGCTGCGACAAGCTGACCCTGGCCATTGGCGCCGCCGGCTGCCTGCTGACCTACGCCAAGGAAACCCAGCGTACCGCCCTGCCGCACCTGCGCAGCCTGCGCCACGAGCGCCTGGACGACACGGTGATCCTCGACGGCGCCAGCCGCCGCAACCTGGAGCTGGACATCAACCTGGCGGGCGGGCGTGACAACACCCTGCAGTCGGTAATCGACCGCTGCCAGACTGCCATGGCCAGCCGCCTGCTGAGCCGCTGGCTGAACCGCCCGTTGCGCGACCTCAAGGTGCTGCAGGCGCGTCAGGATTCGATCCGCTGCCTGCTCGACAGCTACCGGTTCGAGAAGCTGCAGCCACAGCTGAAGGAAATTGGCGACATCGAGCGGATCCTCGCCCGAATCGGCCTGCGCAATGCCCGTCCTCGCGACCTGGCCCGCCTGCGCGATGCCCTCGGCGCGCTGCCCGAGCTGCAAAACGCCATGACCGAGCTGGAGGCGCCACACCTGGCACGCCTGGCCGCCATCACCGGCACCTATCCGGAGCTGGCCAGCCTGCTGGAGCGGGCTGTGGTCGACAACCCGCCGGCGGTGATCCGCGATGGCGGCGTGCTCAAGGCGGGCTATGACAACGAACTGGACGATCTGCTGGCGATCAGCGAAAACGCCGGCCAGTTCCTGATCGACCTGGAAGCCCGGGAAAAGGCGCGCACCGGTCTTGCCAACCTCAAGGTCGGCTACAACCGCGTGCACGGCTACTTCATCGAACTGCCTACCAAGCAGGCCGAGCAGGCACCGGGCGACTATATCCGGCGCCAGACTCTGAAGGGCGCGGAGCGCTTCATCACCCCCGAGCTGAAAGCGTTCGAGGACAAGGCGCTGTCGGCCAAGAGCCGCGCCCTGGCCCGCGAAAAGATGCTCTACGATGCGCTGCTGGAAACCCTGATCAGCCACCTGGCGCCGCTGCAGGACAGCGCCGCCGCGCTGGCCGAACTGGATGTGCTCAGCAACCTCGCCGAGCGGGCACTGAACCTCGACCTGAACTGCCCACGCTTCGTCGATGAACCGTGCCTGCGCATCGAGCAAGGTCGCCACCCGGTAGTGGAACAGGTACTGACAACGCCGTTCGTGGCCAACGACCTGGGCCTGGACAACAGCACCCGCATGCTGATCATCACCGGCCCGAACATGGGCGGTAAGTCCACCTACATGCGCCAGACCGCCCTGATCGTGCTGCTGGCGCACATCGGCAGCTTCGTCCCGGCGGCCTCCTGCGAGCTGTCACTGGTCGACCGTATCTTCACCCGCATCGGCTCCAGCGACGACCTGGCCGGTGGGCGCTCGACCTTCATGGTCGAGATGAGCGAAACCGCCAACATCCTGCACAATGCCACCGACCGCAGTCTGGTGCTGATGGACGAAGTGGGCCGCGGCACCAGCACCTTCGACGGCCTGTCGCTGGCCTGGGCCGCCGCCGAGCGCCTGGCCCAGCTGCGTGCCTACACGCTGTTCGCCACGCATTATTTCGAGCTCACCGTGCTGCCCGAAAGCGAGCCACTGGTGGCCAACGTGCACCTGAACGCCACCGAGCACAACGAGCGCATCGTGTTCCTGCACCACGTGCTGCCTGGCCCCGCCAGCCAGAGCTACGGCCTGGCCGTGGCGCAACTGGCCGGCGTACCGACGGTGGTCATCCAGCGTGCCCGCGAACACCTGGGGCGCCTGGAAACCACCAGCCTGCCACATGAACAGCCAGCAGCGCAGAAAGCGAAGGACGCGCCACAGGTGCCGCACCAGAGCGATCTGTTCGCCAGCCTGCCCCACCCGGCCATCGACAAGCTGGGCAAGCTGCAACTTGACGACATGACCCCGCGTCAAGCTATCGAAATGCTATATCAACTAAAGAACCTGTTATAACGGCGCCCATTACAAGCTGGTAGAATCCGCCGCGGTTTGCTGGTGCTGCAGGTTACTAGCCTGGCCTGCAGCCACATACCTGTAAACCGCGCGGCCCTGAGAGGAAGGGCCGCCGCCGTCGCCTGAGGAGAGAACTAGAAATGACCTTCGTCGTCACCGACAACTGCATCAAATGCAAATACACCGACTGCGTGGAAGTCTGTCCGGTGGACTGCTTCTACGAAGGCCCGAACTTCCTGGTCATCCACCCGGACGAGTGCATCGACTGCGCTCTGTGCGAGCCGGAGTGCCCAGCGCAAGCCATCTTCTCGGAAGACGAAGTGCCTTCGGGCATGGAGAACTTCATCGAGCTGAACGCCGAACTGGCGGAAGTCTGGCCGAACATCACCGAGCGTAAGGAAGCCCTGCCGGACGCTGCAGAATGGGACGGCAAGACTGGCAAGATTGCAGACCTGGCGCGCTGATAGCACCCGGACACGACAAAGGCCCCTCGGGGCCTTTTTTGTTTTTCTGCGGGCAAAAAAAGGGGCGGTTTGACCCGCCCACATTTTTTTCCGTAGTCCCTGCTTGTCCTGAACATCGTCCTGATGAAATCGCTTCTTGCGATGTCCCTGGCCTTCATCCTGAAAGCCTGTGCATGTCCCTGTGCACAGTTCGAATACTAGCGGGTTGAGCTGAGCGAGCAAGCGCGAAAGCTCACAAGGTATTGCACTGGACACATTTCCTCACGGCCGAATAATCCTTGACTTTCAATGGCTTGGAAAAATACAGGCGCTGGAAACGACAATGATTTACTGAGGCATGCATAGATAGCTTACAAAACAAGTAAGAAAAGGCTTACATGCAATGTTACCGGGGTGGCGCAGTACATATTCGACATCTGCTGTGGCTGGCAGATTTTGGGGCTGCTTGGCCGCCCATTCGCAGCACAAGGTTGCTCCCACAAGAGACCGGGAGGGCCTGCATGATCCTGTATCTCTGCAGGAGCAGCCTTGTGCTGCAAAAATGACGCACACAAAAACGCCCCGAGGCTATCGGGGCGTTTTTAATGTTGCAGCCTCAGCTACTGAAACAACGACTCGCTGGACAGGCCGTTCTTCTCAAGGATCTCGCGCAGGCGCTTGAGCCCTTCTACCTGAATCTGCCGCACCCGTTCACGGGTCAGGCCAATCTCCAGGCCAACATCCTCCAGCGTGCTGCTTTCATGCCCACGCAGGCCGAAGCGGCGCACCACCACTTCACGCTGCTTGTCGGTCAACTCGCCTAGCCATTGATCGATGCTCTGCGACAGGTCGTCATCCTGCAGCAGTTCGCACGGGTCGGTCGGGCGATCATCGGTCAGGGTATCGAGCAGGGTCTTGTCCGAGTCAGGGCCGAGCGACACATCTACCGAAGAGACCCGCTCGTTCAGGCCGAGCATGCGCTTGACCTCGGCGACCGGCTTCTCCAGCAAGGTGGCGATTTCTTCTGGCGAGGGTTCGTGATCGAGTTTCTGGGTCAGCTCACGCGCGGCGCGCAGGTAGACGTTCAGCTCCTTGACCACGTGGATTGGCAGGCGAATGGTGCGCGTCTGGTTCATGATCGCCCGCTCGATGGTCTGGCGAATCCACCAGGTCGCATAGGTCGAGAAACGGAAGCCACGTTCCGGGTCGAACTTCTCGACCGCACGGATCAGCCCCAGGTTGCCCTCCTCGATCAGGTCGAGCAGCGACAGGCCACGATTCACGTAACGACGGGCAATTTTTACAACCAGGCGCAGGTTGCTTTCGATCATGCGCTTGCGGCCAGCAGGGTCGCCCTTTTGCGACAAGCGCGCAAAGTGCACTTCCTCTTCTGGCGAAAGCAGAGGCGAGAAACCAATCTCGTTGAGATACAGCTGGGTGGCATCGAGCGCCCGGCTGTAATCGATGTACTTGTGTTGCTTGAGCGAAGAGCCCGACTTGGCCCTCGTCCGAACCGAAGATACAGCAGGTTCGTCTGACACCACATCCGTTTCCAAAACGATTCCCGTCTCCATCAGGAGGACGTCATCGTCGATGTCAAACTCCGGCACTTCTTTACTGAGAGCCATTGTTATAGTCCTTTGCTGAGTTCGAACTCAGACTCGAGCGGCACCTTCATCCCTGGCAGCGCAAGAGCCTGTCCCCTCTACATCACAGGAACAGGCGGGGGTACAAAGGTCAACGACGTGGCAGGAACTGGAGTGGATCGACGGGTTTGCCCTGGCGGCGAATCTCGAAATGCAGCTTCACCCGATCAGTGCCCGTGGACCCCATTTCAGCAATCGACTGCCCTGCCTTGACCTGCTGCCCCTCCCGAACCAACAGCCTGCGGTTGTGACCGTAGGCACTGACGTAGGTATCGCTGTGCTTGATGATGATCAGCTCGCCGTAGCCCCTCAAACCACTCCCGGCGTAGACCACTGCACCATCAGACGCAGCAAAAACAGGCTGTCCCAAATCACCGGCGATATCAATGCCTTTATTCAAACTACCGTTTGAAGCAAATTTTCCAATCAGCACACCGTTGGCCGGCCAGGTCCAGCCGCCTACTGCGCGCTCCGCAGCCGGCACGGTTGCCACCACCGGCGCGCTGGTGGAAGGTGTCGGCGTAGCTGGCTTGCCGGTGTTGGCGGGCGCCGGGGCAGGGCTGCCAACAGGGCGCCGGGTGACCGTGGTGCGGCTTGACGAGGACGGGCTGGACACCACCGTGGTGCTGCTGGTGGAACCGCTGCTGAAACGAATCGGCTGGCCCGGGCGAATGGTGAAAGGCGCCGGGATGCCGTTGCGGGCTGCCAGCTCCTTGTAATCCCAGCCATAACGGAAGGCGATCGAGAACAGCGTATCCCCTGGCTTGACGATGTATTGGCCGGAGGTCACCGTCGGGCGCTTGGGCACGGTGTTGTTGCGGTCGACCACCCGCGCGCTGTTGCTGCTGGTGCTCGAGCAACCCGCCAGGAACGTGCCCATGGCCAATGCAATCAGCAGAAGCTTGAAGCCCGACCCGTCCTTGCGCTGCCGAATGACTGTGTGACCCACCCGCGCTCCCCTCATGGTGCCGAAAAACGATATGAAGACAAGAAATGCAATATTGTTGCAATTATAACCAAGCCGGCCGGTATTGGCAGGCGGGTATCAAAGGCATTCGCAATACCCCGGCGCTCGTTGCGCGCTAGCACTCCGCCAGATAGACAGGGTGAAACTGCAAGAATTCGCCGAGCGCGTAAAAATACCGCGTGGCTCGCGCCTGCACTGCTCAGGCCAGCGGGCCATTGAGCAGCGGCACGAAACGCACGGCGCCCAGCACGCGACGGGAAAACCCATGCTCCTCGCGCACGATCAGCATCAGCTGCTGGGTTTCGCCCGCTGGCCCCACCGGGATCACCATGCGGCCACCCGGTGCCAGCTGGTCAAGCAGCGCCTGCGGCACCTCCGGCGCCACGGCGGTGACGATGATGCCGTTGTACGGCGCCAGCGCCGGCCAGCCCTCGCAACCGTCGCCCCAGCGGAACACCACGTTGCGCAGGTTCAGTTCCACCAGGCGCTCCTTGGCCCGGTCCTGCAGCACCTTGATTCGCTCTACCGAGAACACCCGCTCGACCAGCTGGGCCAGGATCGCCGTCTGGTAACCCGAGCCGGTGCCGATTTCCAGCACCTTGTCCAGCGGGCCGGCCTCGAGCAGCAACTCGCTCATATGCGCAACCATGAACGGTTGCGAGATGGTCTGGTTGTGGCCGATTGGCAGCGCGGTGTCTTCATAGGCGCGGTGCGCCAGCGCTTCGTCGACGAACAGATGCCGCGGGGTGCGACGGATCACGTCAAGCACCTTGGTGTTCGCAACGCCTTCTTCGCACAGGCGCTGGATCAACCGCTCCCGGGTACGTTGGGAGGTCATGCCGATACCACGCCGCAGCATATCGTCCTCGCGCATCAGAGCACGCCCTCCAGCCAGCCGTCGAGCTGTTCGAAGGCGTCATTGAAGGTGCGGTCGAGCTGCAGCGGGGTGATCGATACATAGCCTTGCATCACCGCATGGAAGTCGGTGCCCGGGCCGCCGTCCTCGGCATCACCGGCCACAGCGATCCAGTAGCCTTCCTTGCCGCGCGGATTGACCACCTTGGTTGGCGCCGCCGCCCGGGCCCGGTGCCCCAGGCGGGTGAGCTGGATGCCACGGATGTGCTCCAGCGGCAAGTTGGGGATGTTGATGTTGAGTACAGTGCGTGGTGGCAGCTCCAGGCGCGACTGTGCCTCAACCAGGCGGCGAGCGATATACGCGGCAGTAGGGAGATTGTCCGGCTGGCGCGACAGCAGCGAAAACGCCAGCGAAGTACCGCCGAGGAAGCGGCCTTCCAGTGCTGCGGCGACCGTGCCGGAGTACAGCACGTCATCGCCCAGGTTGGCACCGAGGTTGATCCCCGACACGACCATGTCCGGCGTGTACGGCAATAGCCCGTTCAGCCCCAGGTGCACGCAGTCGGTCGGCGTGCCGTTGAGGCTGATGAAGCCGTTGGCCAAGGTCTGCGGGTGCAGTGGCCGGTCGAGCGTCAGCGAACTGCTGGCGCCGCTCTTGTCTTGGTCCGGGGCGATCACCGCGCACTCGGCATAATCCGCCAGCGCAGCGTGCAGCGCGGCGAGGCCTGGTGCGGTAACACCGTCGTCGTTCGAAATCAGAATACGCATGGGCTGTCCGTCTGCCCTGCCGACACCAGATCCACGACTTCGCGCACCACCACGGTGGCGAAGCATCCGGCCGGCAGGACGAATTCCAGTTGCAGGATATCAGGCTCGGGATAATGCCACGTCAGGCCGCCAATAGGGAGCCGCAGAATACGCCGTTCGTGATCCATGCCCGCAAGGGCCAACCAATGGCAAAGTGCCGGCTGACGTGCGCCGACAGCATTTTCAAGCTGCGCGGTGGCGCCGCTGGCCGGCGAAGCGCCCTCGCCCCACATCGGGCCGGTCGGGTGCAGGTCGAGAATCGCCAGGCGCGGGTCGACACATTCCGCCTCGCCCGCGGCAAAGAAGCTGCGGCTGTCGGTGAACGCCAGCAGGTCGCCAACCTGGGCCTGCGCCCAGCTACCCTCGGCCACACGCGCGGCCAACAGCTGGTTGAACAGGTAGCTGCGCCCGGCCGACAGCAGCCGCGAGCGCACGTTGCGCTGTTCGGGCAGGGCCTTGCGTGCAGCCCAGTCGAGGGCGTCGTGGACGTTGCCGCCGCCGTGGCCGAAGCGCTGACTGCCAAAGTAGTTGGGCACGCCGTGCTGCTTGAGCTGTGCCAGGCGTGCATCCACGGCCTGGTGATCAGCGGCAAGCGCAGTCAGGCGCAGGGTGAAGCCGTTGGCCGAATGCGCACCACGCTGCAGCTTACGCTGGTGGCGCACCTGCTTGAGCACACGCAGGCTGGCGTCTTCGGCCCGCGACAGGTCGGGGTCGGCCTTGCCTGGCAGGTGCAGGCTGAACCACTGGCGGGTCAGCGCCTGACGGTCCTTGAGCCCGGCGTAGCTGATACTGCGCGCCGGCACGCCAGCAGCGCGAGCCAGGCGGCGGGCGGCTTCTTCGGTGTTCAGGTCGCGCTTCTCGACCCACAGCCACAGATGTTCGCCTTGGCCGGACAGCGGGATATCCAGCACCTCGTCGACCTGGAAGTCTTCCGCCACAGCCTTGAGCACGGCAGTGCCCAGTGGTTCGCCCGATGCACGCGGGCCCAGCAGTTCGAGTTCAGTCATGCTGGCAGCAGCAGGGCAACCGAATGCACGGCGATCCCCTCCTCGCGGCCGGTGAAGCCCAGCTTCTCGGTAGTGGTGGCCTTGACGTTGACTTGGTCGAGTTCAACCTTGAGGTCTTCGGCGATCAGCTGGCGCATGGTCTCGATATGAGGGGCCATTTTCGGCGCCTGGGCGACGATGGTGGCGTCTACGTTGCCAACCTTCCAGCCCTTGGCCTGGACGATAGCGATCACATGACGCAGCAGCGCGCGGCTGTCGGCGCCCTTGAACTGCGGGTCGGTGTCGGGGAAGTGCTTGCCGATGTCGCCCAGCGCTGCCGCGCCGAGCAAGGCGTCGCTCAGGGCATGCAGCAGTACGTCGCCATCGGAGTGGGCCAGGAGGCCGTATTTGTGCGGGATACGCACCCCGCCCAGGGTAATGAAATCACCGTCGCAGAAGCGGTGCACATCGTAGCCGTGGCCAATACGCATAAAAAAACGCCCTGAATGAGTCAGGGCGTGATTCTACCTGCTTTTGAGGCATAGGGGCTGCTTCGCAGCCCATCGCCGGCAAGCCAGCTCCCCCAGGATCACCACAGCCGATCAGACCTGTGAAATACCTGTGGGTGCTGGCTTGCTGGCGATGAGGCAAACACCTTGGCTATGCCCTACACCCGCCCCAGCGCCACCGCATGATGACGCAGGTGCTCTTCGATGAAGCTGGCAATGAAGTAGTAGCTGTGGTCATAGCCAGGCTGCAGGCGCAGGGTCAGCTCATGGCCGCCTTTGCGTGCCGCCTGCTCAAGCGCTTCGGGCTTGAGCTGCTTCTCGAGGAAGTCGTCACGGTCGCCCTGGTCCACCAGCAACGGCGGGCACTCCCCAGCAGGGGTTTCGGCCAGCAATACGCTGGCATCCCATTCACGCCAGCGCGCGCGGTCTTCACCCAGGTAGCGGCTGAAGGCCTTTTCGCCCCACGGGCAATCCATCGGGTTGCTGATCGGCGAGAACGCGGACACCGAGCGGTACCGCCCCGGGTTGCGCAAGGCGCACACCAGCGCACCATGCCCGCCCATGGAGTGGCCGCTGATGCTGCGCTCGGCCGATGCCGGGAAGTGCGCCTCGATCAGCGCCGGCAACTCCTGCACCACGTAGTCGTGCATCCGGTAGTGCTGGGCCCAGGGTTGCTGAGTCGCGTTGAGGTAGAAGCCGGCACCCAGGCCGAAGTCCCAGGCACCGTCCGGGTCACCCGGCACCTGCTCGCCACGCGGGCTGGTGTCCGGGGCAACGATGATCAGCCCCAGCTCGGCGGCCAGGCGCTGGGCGCCGGCCTTCTGCATGAAGTTCTCGTCGGTGCAGGTCAGGCCGCTGAGCCAGTACAGCACCGGCAGCTTCTCACCCTGCTCCGCCTGCGGCGGCAGGTACACGGCAAATACCATGTCGCAGCCCAGCACCTTGGAGTGATGCCGGTAACGCTTGTGCCAGCCGCCGAAGCTCTTCTGGCAGGAGATGTTATCCAGGCTCATGGCTCACCTCAGAAGTGGATCACGCTGCGGATGCTCTTGCCTTCGTGCATCAGGTCAAAGGCCTTGTTGATGTCTTCCAGCCCCATGGTATGGGTGATGAAGGTATCCAGCGGAATCTCGCCCTTCTCGGACATTTCCACGTAGCTTGGCAGCTCGCTGCGGCCGCGCACGCCGCCGAACGCCGAACCGCGCCAGACGCGGCCGGTGACCAGCTGGAACGGACGGGTGGCGATTTCCTGGCCGGCACCGGCTACACCGATGATCACAGATTCGCCCCAGCCCTTGTGGCAGCATTCCAGCGCCGCACGCATCAGCTGGACATTACCGATGCATTCGAAGGAGAAGTCCACGCCGCCGTCGGTGAGGTCGACGATGACTTCCTGGATCGGCCGGTCGTAGTCTTTCGGGTTGATGCAGTCGGTGGCGCCCAGCTGGCGGGCGATCTCGAACTTGGCCGGGTTGATGTCGATGGCGATGATGCGCGAGGCCTTGGCCTTCACCGCACCGATCACTGCCGACAGGCCGATGCCGCCGAGGCCGAAGATGGCCACGGTGTCACCCGGCTTGACTTTGGCGGTATTGAGCACCGCACCGATGCCGGTAGTGACGCCGCAGCCCAGCAGGCACACCTTCTCCAGCGGCGCTTCCTTCTGGATCTTGGCCACCGAGATTTCCGGCAGCACGGTGTACTCGGAGAAGGTCGAGGTACCCATGTAGTGGAACAGCTGCTGGCCCTTATAGGAGAAGCGCGTGGTGCCGTCCGGCATCAGACCCTTGCCCTGGGTGGCACGGATGGCCTGGCACAGGTTGGTCTTGCCCGAGAGGCAGAACTTGCACTTGCCGCATTCCGGTGTGTACAGCGGGATCACATGGTCGCCGACGGCCACCGAGGTCACGCCCTCACCTACCGCTTCGACGATCGCGCCGCCTTCGTGGCCGAGGATCGACGGGAAGATCCCCTCCGGGTCGGCACCGGACAGGGTGTAGGCGTCGGTGTGGCAGACACCACTGGCGACCACGCGCAGCAGCACCTCACCCGCCTTGGGCATGGCCACGTCGACTTCGACGATTTCCAGGGGTTTCTTGGCTTCAAAGGCTACGGCAGCACGGGACTTGATCATCAAAGGTCTCCAGACAGAGTGGCGATTCAGGCTGGCAGTGTAATTCACCCTCATTTGATGAATAATCCGGGCCAAGACAAAACATTATTGCCATACAGGGATAATCCATGAACAGCCGCTGGGAAGGCATAGACGAATTCGTCGCCGTGGCCGAGTCGGGGCAGTTCACGGCAGCAGCCGAACGCCTGGGCGTCTCCTCGTCGCACATCAGCCGGCAGATAGCCCGGCTGGAAGAGCGCCTGCAAACACGCCTGCTGTACCGCAGCACCCGCCGGGTAACCCTGAGCGAGGCCGGGCAGACCTTTCTGCAGCATTGCCAGCGCCTGCAGGATGGCCGCGAGGAGGCCCTGCGCGCCATGGGTGACCTGGCCAGCGAGCCCAAAGGGCTGCTGCGCATGACCTGCGCGGTGGCCTACGGCGAGCGTTTCATCGTGCCACTGGTGACGCGGTTCATGGCGCTGTACCCGCAATTGCGGGTGGACGTTGAACTGAGCAACAACACCCTTGACCTGCTGCATGAAGGCATGGACCTGGCGATCCGTCTGGGCCGGCTGGCCGACTCGCGGCTGGTGGCCACCCGCCTGGCGCCCCGACGCATGTACCTGTGTGCCTCGCCGGCTTACCTGGAGCGCTATGGCCGACCGCACAGCCTGTCGGAGCTGGCGCGGCACAACTGCCTGGTGGGCAGCTCGGACTTGTGGGCGTTGCAGCAGGACGGCCGCGAGATCAGCCAGCGGGTTCAGGGTAACTGGCGTTGCAACAGCGGTCAGGCGGTGCTGGATGCGGCATTGCAAGGCATCGGCTTGTGCCAGTTGCCGGACTATTACGTACGGGAACATTTCAACAGCGGCGCATTGGTCTCGCTGCTGGAGGCGCACCAGCCGCCGAATACTGCGGTATGGGCGTTGTATCCGCAGCAGCGGCACCTGTCGCCGAAGGTGCGGCGTCTGGTGGATTACCTGAAGGAAGGGTTGGCGGGGTTACCGGAGTATCGCGGGATCTGATTGCAAAGCGGTCCGCTTCGCGGCCCAATCGCCGGCAAGCCAGCTCCCACAGGGTCCCCACAGACCTGAGGGCATCGCGGTTACTGTGCGAGCTGGCTTGCCGGCGATTGGGCCGCGAAGCGGACCCAGCGAGCTCAGCGTCTACCCGACCAACGCTGGCGCAGCCACTCCAGGTCTTCCGGCCGGGTCACCTTGATATTGTCACTGCGCCCTTCGACCAGCCGCGGCGCCTGGCCGGACCATTCGATGGCGGAGGCCTCATCGGTCACCACTACATCCGACACCAGGCACTCGGCCAGCGCCCGGTGCAGGGCCCCCAGGCGGAACATCTGCGGTGTATACGCCTGCCAGATCGTACTGCGATCAACGGTGGCGCTCACTCGCCCATTGCTGTCGGCACGCTTCAGGGTATCGCGTGCCGGCACCGCCAGCAGGCCGCCCACCGGGTCGTCCGCCAGCTCCGACAACAGCTTGTCCAGGTCGCTGCGCGCCAGGTTCGGCCGCGCGGCATCGTGCACCAGCACCCAGTCGCTGTCCGCCGCCCCTTGGGCATGCAGCAACAGCAACGCGTTCAGCACCGAGTCGGCACGCTCGCGGCCACCCGCCGCGCGCTGGATGCGCGGATCACGGGCGCAGCGCAGGCCGGGCCAGTAGGGGTCATCTTCGGCAATGCTGACCACCACGCCCTTGAGCGCGGGATGGCCAAGAAAACAGTCGAGGCTGTGCTCAAGAAGGGTCTGCCCGGCCAGCTCCAGGTATTGCTTGGGGCGGTCGGCAGCCATGCGGGCACCTACGCCCGCAGCAGGAATCACGGCCCAGAAGGCCGGCAAGGTATCGATCATTTCTGTGGCAACTGGAAGAGGGTTTCGCCCTCTTTGACCATTCCCAATTCGTGGCGAGCCCGTTCTTCAACGGTCTCCATGCCTTTTTTCAACTCCAGCACTTCGGCATCGAGCACGCGGTTCCGCTCGAGCAGGCGCTCGTTTTCGGCATGCTGCTCGGCGATCTGCTGCTGTAGCTCGGTCACTTGCGCGAGGCTGCCATTACCCACCCACAGGCGGTACTGCAGGCCACCCAGCAGCAGGAGCAGGACGAGGAACAACCAATAAGGACTGCGCATGATGGTATCCAGGTAAAAAAGACCGCCGCACGCTTTTCAGTCATGGGGTCCAGTTCGGGGTTTCGAATAGCACGAAGCCTGGCCGAGGCCAGGCTTCGCAGACAGAAACCCGTTGGAGGATTGTAGGAAAATTCAGTACGAACGTTCCTACGGCTCCGGCGACTGTCTTTTTACCATCTCTTGCTTAGCCGCGAAACTCGGTACGACCACGGTATACAGCTTTGGCACCCAGTTGCTCTTCGATGCGCAACAGCTGGTTGTACTTGGAAACGCGATCGGAACGGCACAGCGAACCGGTCTTGATCTGGCCGGCAGCGGTACCCACGGCCAGGTCGGCAATGGTCGAATCTTCGGTTTCACCGGAGCGGTGCGAGATCACGGCAGTGTAGCCGGCAGCCTTGGCCATCTGGATGGCTTCCAGGGTTTCGGTCAGCGAGCCGATCTGGTTGAACTTGATCAGGATCGAGTTACCGATGCCCTTCTCGATGCCTTCCTTGAGGATCTTGGTGTTGGTCACGAACAGGTCGTCGCCAACCAACTGAACCTTTTCGCCGATCTTGTCGGTGAGAATCTTCCAGCCTGCCCAGTCGGACTCGTCCAGGCCGTCTTCGATCGAGATGATCGGGAAACGCTCGGTCAGGCCTTTCAGGTACTCGGCAAAGCCTTCGGCGTCGAACGACTTGCCTTCGCCAGACAGGTTGTACTTGCCATCTTCGTAGAATTCGGACGCTGCGCAGTCCAGGGCCAGGGTCACGTCGGTGCCCAGCTTGTAGCCGGCTTTCTCGACGGCTTCGGCGATGGCGGCCAGGGCGTCTTCGTTGGAAGCCAGGTTCGGCGCGAAGCCACCTTCGTCACCTACGGCGGTGTTCAGGCCACGGGCCTTGAGCACGGCTTTGAGGTGGTGGAAGATTTCGGTGCCCATGCGCAGGCCGTCGGAGAAGGTCTTGGCGCCAACCGGCTGCACCATGAACTCCTGGATGTCGACGTTGTTGTCGGCGTGCTCGCCGCCGTTGATGATGTTCATCATCGGAACCGGCATCGAGTACTGGCCCGGGGTGCCGTTCAGGTTGGCGATGTGCGCGTACAGCGGCAGGTCCTGGTCCTGGGCAGCGGCCTTGGCGGCAGCCAGGGAGACAGCCAGGATGGCGTTGGCGCCCAGCTTGGCCTTGTTCTCGGTACCGTCCAGTTCGATCATGGCGCGGTCCAGGGCCTTCTGCTCGGAAGGGTCCTTGCCCAGCAGCAGGTCACGGATCGGGCCGTTGATGTTGGCGACGGCCTTCAGCACGCCCTTGCCCATGTAACGGCTCTTGTCGCCATCACGCAGCTCAAGCGCTTCGCGCGAGCCAGTGGAAGCACCGGACGGCGCGCAGGCGCTGCCGATGATGCCGTTGTCGAGCAGTACATCGGCTTCCACGGTGGGGTTGCCACGCGAATCGAGAACTTCACGACCTTTGATGTCGACGATTTTTGCCATTGTTGTAAGCACTCCAGAATTGACGAAAACAACGCAGCTTTAGGAAATTCTTGCCTTTCACCAGGCGGGGACGCAGCAGGCAGGCCTGGCAAAAGCAACCCCTGACCGAGCGGTCAGGGGGAGATCGGGGCGTACTTTACCCGAGAACTGAGCCTTGCGCGGCCTTAACCGTCGGAAAACTCATCAAAGACCTGAAAAATCAGGCCTTGTTCTTCTGGGCCAGGGCCGCCTTGACGAAGCCGCTGAACAGCGGGTGGCCATCACGCGGGGTGGAAGTGAATTCCGGGTGGAACTGGCAGGCAACGAACCATGGGTGATCCTTGGACTCGACCACTTCCACCAGCGCGCCGTCTTCGGAACGGCCCGAGACCACCAGGCCGGCATCGACCAGTTGTGGCAGCAGGTTGTTGTTCACTTCGTAGCGGTGACGGTGGCGCTCGGTGATCACGTCCTTGCCGTAGCAGTCGTGCACCTTGGAACCGGCAGCCAGCTGGCAGTCCTGTGCGCCCAGACGCATGGTGCCGCCCAGATCCGAAGTTTCGTTGCGGGTTTCGACCGCACCGGTAGCATCTGCCCACTCGGTGATCAGGCCGACTACCGGGTGGCCGCTATTGCGGTCGAACTCGGTGGAGTTGGCGTCTTTCCAGCCCATCACGTTGCGGGCGAATTCGATCACCGCCACTTGCATGCCCAGGCAGATACCCAGGTACGGCACCTTGTTCTCACGGGCGTATTGCACCGCGGTGATCTTGCCTTCCACGCCGCGCAGGCCGAAACCGCCCGGTACCAGGATGGCGTCGGCGCCTTCGAGCAGGCTGGTGCCCTGGTTCTCGATGTCTTCGGAGTCGATGTAGCGCAGGTTGACCTTGGTGCGGTTGCTGATGCCGGCATGGCTCATCGCTTCGATCAGCGACTTGTAGGCATCCAGCAGCTCCATGTACTTGCCGACCATGGCAATGGTGACTTCCTGCTCGGGATTGAGCTTGGCATCGACCACGGCGTCCCATTCGGACAGGTCAGCACTGTCGCACTGCAGGCCGAAGCGCTCGACGACAAAATCGTCCAGGCCTTGCGAATGCAGGATGCCCGGGATCTTGTAGATGGTGTCGGCGTCTTCCAGGGCAATCACCGCGCGTTCTTCAACGTTGGTGAACTGGGCGATCTTGCGGCGCGACGAGCTGTCGATCGGGTGATCGGAGCGGCAGACCAGCACATCAGGCTGCAGACCGATGGAGCGCAGCTCCTTGACCGAATGCTGGGTCGGCTTGGTCTTGGTCTCGCCGGCAGTGGCGATATAAGGAACCAGCGTCAGGTGCATCAGCATGGCGCGCTTGGCGCCCACTTCGAAACGCAGCTGGCGAATAGCCTCAAGGAACGGTTGCGACTCGATGTCACCCACCGTGCCACCAATCTCGACCATCGCCACGTCCGCGTCGCCGGCACCCTTGATGATGCGGCGTTTGATTTCGTCGGTGATGTGCGGGATGACCTGGATGGTCGCGCCCAGGTAGTCACCACGGCGCTCCTTGCGCAGCACGTGCTCGTACACCCGGCCGGTGGTGAAGTTGTTGTTCTGGGTCATCGTGGTGCGGATGAACCGCTCGTAGTGGCCCAGGTCGAGGTCGGTCTCGGCGCCATCGTGGGTGACGAACACTTCACCGTGCTGGAACGGGCTCATGGTGCCCGGATCGACGTTGATGTACGGATCCAGTTTGAGCATGGTGACCTTCAGGCCCCGCGCTTCCAGGATGGCCGCCAGGGAAGCGGAGGCAATGCCTTTCCCCAATGAAGAAACAACACCGCCCGTGACGAATATGTAGCGCGTCATGAAAAACCCTAGAAGTCTGCGTTAAGGCGGCCAGCGCCGCCGGAGAAAGCGAAGGAAGGCCGAAGCCCCCGATCACCTGCGTCAATCACAGTGCATCTCGAAAAACTGCCGCGTCTGTACAGACCAGGGATATCCCCGGCATGGAGCTCGCTCGTCATTTCCAGAATCAGCTCAGCAAAAAACTGCTTGGTAATCGGCAACTGCCGTGTTTCCGAGGAACGCACAGAAGTTGTATCAAGAAGGGAGGGTAGTCTACCGGAATGTACCCTTCAGCTCAAACCTTGCGCGTTCGTCGGAGGCTGCCAGTGAAGCTGGCAATCCGCCTGCCCCAGTCCGGGCAGGTTGGCCACCGCCAGCAGGCGCTCGCCGCCATACAGCAGGGGCAGCCGCGGGCGCACGAAGTGCGGGACTTGCAGCTCGTTGAGCAGGCGCTTCAGGTCGCGTCGGCCACGGCCGGGGATATCCAGTATCTCGCCGCCCTGACGGTAGCCGACGTGCAGTTCACCGTGCAGCTGGGGGCAGACAACACGCACGCTGCCGTTGCCCGGCAACACCAGTGCTTGTGCAGGATCACGCCAGCGTACCCTGCCCGTCGGTTGCTCCAGCCAGTCGCCGCTCAACCACCAGATTCGCCCGTGACTGCGCAGCAACCGACCGTCGGCAAGCCGCCAGACAGGTTGCGCATCCTCGGCTGCGTCGCGCAGGTCATCCCAGCCCGCCCAATGACGGGCATCAGGCAGGCGGGTTCTGCTGTTTAGCCAATACTGCAGCGCATTGCGCTGACGGGCAGGCGACAATGCACCAAGCGTTGCCAGGTCCAACGAATCCAGGCCGGCCCAGGCTGGCGCTGCGCCCTCCCCGGCTTTGGCCAGGTCGCTTGATGCCACTTCATCCAGCAGGCCCAGTGCCTCGCCCAGATGTTCTGCACAGCGCGCGAGATTCTGGCCGGCCTGCGGCCAGCGCTGCTGCAACACCGGGAACACTTCGCCACGCAGGTAATTGCGTGCGAACGCCGTGTCGCTGTTCGACGGGTCTTCGATCCAGCGCAAACCGTGAGTCAGGGCATAGTCATGCAGTTGCTGACGCGGTATCGCCAATAGCGGCCTGACCAGCGTGCCCTGCCCCAGTGGCCGCTGCCCGGGCATGGCCGAGAGGCCGCGCAGGCCGGCGCCGCGCAGCAGGCGGAAAAGCAAGGTTTCGGCCTGGTCGTCGCGGTGCTGGCCGGTAAACAGGATGTCGCCTGGGCCGAGGACCTGCTTGAAGGCGGCATAGCGGGCGTTGCGGGCGGCCTGTTCGAGGCTGGCGCCGGGGCTGACCTGGACGTGGATGACCTGCAGTACGATGCCAAGGCTGTCGCAGATGGCTTGGCAATGGGCGGGCCAGGCGTCGGCGGCGGGTTGCAGGCCGTGGTGGATGTGCAGGGCGCGCAGCGGCGGGGTTGCGTGGCTGCGGCCGTGATGGGCCAGCAGGTGCAGGAGGACGGTGGAATCGAGGCCGCCGGAGAAGGCGATGTACCAGGCGGGGGCGTTGAGCCAAGGGGTGAGGTAGATCATGAGGGCCTCACATGGCTTGAGATCGCAGGGGGTGCTTTGCACCCCTTTCGCCGGCAAGCCAGCTCCCACATTGTCCGCGTAGATGCTGACGCATGCGGGAGTCTGGCTTGCCGGCGATAGGGCCGCAAAGCGGCCCCCGGACAAATCATCGAATCAGAGGCCGTAGCTCATCAGACGGTCGTAACGACGGGCCAGCAGCGCGTCGTGGTCGAACTTGCCGAGCATGTCCAGTTGCTGCACCAGGTCGGCACGGACGCTTTCGGCCATTTTCACCGGGTCGCGGTGGGCACCGCCCAGCGGCTCCTGGATGACCTTGTCGACGATGTCCAGGCTCTTCAGGCGCTCGGCAGTAATGCCCATGGCCTCGGCCGCATCAGCCGCCTTGTCGGAAGTCTTCCACAGGATCGAAGCGCAGCCTTCTGGCGAAATCACCGAGTAGGTGGAGTATTGCAGCATGTTCAACTGGTCGCAGACACCGATGGCCAGCGCGCCGCCAGAACCACCCTCACCGATTACGGTGGCGATGATCGGGGTTTTCAGCCGCGCCATCACGCGCAGGTTCCAGGCGATGGCCTCGCTCTGGTTGCGCTCTTCGGCGTCGATGCCCGGGTAGGCGCCCGGGGTGTCGATGAAGGTCAGGATCGGCATCTTGAAGCGCTCGGCCATTTCCATCAGGCGGCAAGCCTTGCGGTAGCCTTCCGGGCGCGGCATGCCGAAGTTGCGGCGCACCTTCTCGCGTACTTCACGGCCCTTCTGGTGGCCGATGACCATCACCGGCTTGCCGTCCAGGCGCGCGGTACCACCGACGATGGCGGCGTCGTCGGAGAAGTGGCGGTCACCGTGCAGTTCTTCGAACTCGGTGAAGATGTGCTCCAGGTAGTCCAGGGTGTAAGGACGACGTGGATGACGGGCCAGGCGGGCGATCTGCCAGCTGGTCAGGTTGCCGAAGATGCTTTCGGTCAGGGTATTGCTCTTGTCTTGCAGACGGGCAATTTCATCGCTGATGTTCAGCGAGTTGTCGTTGCCTACCAGGCGCAGGCCTTCGATCTTGGCTTGCAGGTCGGCAATCGGCTGTTCGAAATCGAGAAAATTCGGGTTCATAGTCATCCGTCTTGGGTCTACGGCCAGGCGGCCGGCCGGTTGATCCGTTTGGCGCCCTACCTTAAGGGATCAGGCGCATTCAGGTCGAGATTAAATTTTTGTCGATTCAACGATATTGCAGGAAGACGTTCTCACGCCCGAACTGGTCACGCAGCGCCTGAATCAGGCCGTCAGCCGGGTCGATCGCCCACTGCTCGCCGAACTGCAGCATGGCCTTGGCATCGCTGCCGGTGTACTCCAAGGTGATCGGGCACGCCCCGCGATGACGGGTGATCAGCTCGCCCAGCCACTTCAGCCGGTCGCCCTTGAGGGCCTCGTGCGCCACCTTCAGGCGCAGGCTCTCGGCCAGCTTGGTGCGCGCATCTTCCATGGTCATTACCTGCTTCACCCGCAGGCGCAGGCCACCGGAGAAGTCGTCATTGCTGACCTCGCCTTCCACCACCACCATGGCATCGGCCTGCAACAAGGACTGCGCCGCGATGTAGGCGTCGGCAAACAGCGACGCCTCGATCCGCCCCGAGCGGTCATCGAGGGTGACGAAGCCCATCTTGTCGCCCTTCTTGTTCTTCATCACCCGCAACGCGATGATCATGCCGGCGACGGTCTGGGTTTCGCGTGACGGCTTGAGGTCGATGATGCGCTGGCGGGCGAAGCGGCGGATCTCGGTTTCGTACTCGTCGATCGGGTGGCCGGTGAGGTACAGGCCAAGGGTGTCCTTCTCGCCCTTCAGGCGCTCTTTCAGGGTCAGCTCGCGCGCCTTGCGATGGCTGGCATACACGTCGGCGTCGACCTCGTCGAACATGCCGCCGAACAGGTCGATGTGGCCACTGTCGGCGGTGCGGGCGGTCTGCTCGGCGGCCTTGATGGCCTCGCCCAGCGCCGAAAGCAAGGTCGCACGGTTACGGTCGATGTTGGCGTGGTAAGCCTTTATCTCGTCATGGAAATACGGGCCAAGACGGTCCAGCGCGCCACTGCGCACCAGCGCATCGAGGGTGCGCTTGTTGACGCGCTTGAGGTCGATGCGCTCGCAGAAATCGAACAGGTCCTTGAACGGGCCGCCCTCGGCACGGGCTTCGACGATGGCCTCCACCGGGCCCTCGCCGACCCCTTTGATGGCGCCCAGGCCATAGACGATGCGGCCATCGTTGTTGACGGTGAACTTGAAGTCGGAGAAGTTCACGTCCGGGGCGTCGAGGCGCAGCTTCATGTTGCGCACCTCCTCCACCAGTACCACCACCTTGTCGGTGTTGTGCATGTCCGCCGACAGCACCGCCGCCATGAATGGCGCCGGGTAGTGGGTTTTCAGCCAGGCCGTCTGGTACGACACCAGGCCGTAGGCGGCGGAGTGGGACTTGTTGAAGCCGTAGCCGGCAAACTTCTCTACCAGGTCGAAAATGTTGCCCGCAAGATCCGCTTCGATATTGTTGGCCACGCAGCCTTCGATGAAACCGCCCCGCTGCTTGGCCATTTCCTCGGGCTTTTTCTTGCCCATCGCGCGGCGCAGCATGTCGGCACCACCGAGGGTGTAGCCCGCCATTACCTGGGCAATCTGCATCACCTGTTCCTGGTACAGGATGATGCCGTAGGTGGGTGCCAGGACCGGCTTCAGGCCTTCGTACTGGTAGTCGGAGTGCGGGTAGGCCAGTTCGGCGCGGCCGTGCTTGCGGTTGATGAAGTCGTCCACCATGCCCGATTGCAGCGGGCCCGGGCGGAACAGTGCCACCAGTGCGATGAGGTCTTCCAGGCAGTCGGGCTTGAGCTTCTTGATCAGCTCCTTCATGCCGCGCGACTCAAGCTGGAATACCGCCGTGGTTTCGGCTTTCTGCAATAGCTCGTAGGTTTTGCGGTCGTCCAGCGGGATGAAGTCGATATTGAGGTCGGGCAGGTCCTTCTTGGCCTGCTCGCGGTTGATGATCTCCATCGCCCACTTGATGATGGTCAGGGTACGCAGGCCGAGGAAGTCGAACTTCACCAGACCCGCCGCCTCGACGTCATCCTTGTCGAACTGGGTTACCAGGCCACCGCCTTCTTCATCACAGGCAATCGGCGAGAAGTCGGTGAGCTTGGTGGGGGCGATAACCACACCACCGGCGTGCTTGCCGGTACCCCGGGTGACGCCTTCCAGCTTCAGCGCCATGTCCCAGATTTCGCGGGCGTCCTCGTCACCCTTGAGGAAGTCGCGCAGGATTTCTTCCTGCTCGTAGGCCTTCTCCAGGGTCATGCCCACTTCGAACGGGATCATCTTCGAAAGGCGGTCGGCCAGGCCGTAAGACTTGCCCTGCACCCGCGCCACGTCACGCACCACCGCCTTGGCGGCCATGGTACCGAAAGTGATGATCTGGCTGACCGCGTTGCGCCCGTAGGCCTCGGCCACGTAATCGATGACCCGGTCACGGCCGTCCATGCAGAAGTCGACGTCGAAGTCGGGCATGGAAACACGTTCAGGGTTGAGGAAACGTTCGAACAGCAGGTCGTAGGCCAACGGGTCGAGGTCGGTGATCTTCAGTACGTAGGCCACCAGCGAGCCAGCACCCGACCCCCGGCCTGGGCCAACCGGCACGTCGTTGTTCTTGGCCCACTTGATGAAGTCCATGACGATCAGGAAGTAACCGGGGAAGCCCATCTGGATGATGATATCCAGCTCGAACTTCAGGCGGTCCAGGTACTCCTGGCGCTTTTCTTCGTAATTGGGGGTGGTCTCTTTCGGCCACAGCACCGCCAGGCGCTCTTCCAGGCCTTCATGGGACACGTGGCGCAGGTAATCGTCGATGCCCATGCCGTTGGGCGTCGGGAAGTCGGGCAGGAAGTACTTGCCCAGCTGTACCTGGATATTGCAGCGCTTGGCAATTTCCACGGTGTTGGCAATGGCGTCGGGCAGGTCGCTGAACAGCTCGGCCATTTCTGCGGCCGACTTGAGGTACTGCTGGTCACTGTAGTTACGCGGGCGCCGTGGATCGTCGAGGGTCCAGCCTTCGCCGATACAGACGCGGGTTTCGTGGGCGTCGAAGTCGGTCTGCTTGAGAAAGCGCACGTCGTTGGTGGCCACCAGCGGGGCGCCAAGGCGGTCGGCCAGCGCCACGGCGGCGTGCACATACTCTTCGTCGCGAGCGCGGTTGGTGCGCTGCACTTCGACGTAGAAGCGCTCGGGGAACATGCCCATCCAGTCTTGCAGCAACGCGGCAGCTTCATCGTCCCTGCCGGCCAGCAAGGCCATGCCGATGTCACCCTCCTTGCCTGCCGACAGGGCGATCAGGCCCTCGCTGGCAGGTGCGATCCACTCACGCTGAAGGATGACCAGGCCGTTACGCTGACCCTCGGTCCAGCCGCGCGAAATCAGCTCGGTGAGGTTGCGGTAGCCCTGTGGGTCCATCGCCAGGAAGCAAATACGCGACAGCGGTGCTTCCGGGTCGGCGCCGGCCAGCCACAGGTCGGCGCCACTGATCGGCTTGATGCCGGCGCCCATGGCGGTCTTGTAGAACTTGACCAGCGAGCACATGTTGCTCTGGTCGGTAATCGCCACCGCCGGCATGTTCATCCCGGCCAGCGCCTTGGCCAGCGGTTTGATCCGCACCAGGCCGTCAACCAGCGAGAATTCAGAGTGGACGCGCAGGTGAACGAAGGGAACCGACATGGAAGATCCTGTAGCAGTGCTTGACGACAAGGGCGGGATTGTAGCTTATGAGGGAGGATTTGGGGCCTCTGTGGGAGCCGGCTGGTCGGGGCGACGAACCGCGGCGATGGGCCGCAAAGCGGCCCCGGGGTCAGATCAGCGAATCGACCACACCGCTGCGCGCGTCCCATGCTGCCCGCACCGGGGCAAAGGAACGCCGATGAATGGGTGTAGGCCCAAGCCGCGCCAGGGCCTCAAGGTGGACCGGCGTCGGGTAGCCCTTATGCCCACCGATGCCATAACCCGGGTAGATCAGCTCGAACGCGCTCATCTCCCGATCGCGGGACACTTTGGCCAGAATCGAGGCAGCAGCGATCGCCGGTACCTGGCTATCACCCTTGACCACCGGCGCCGATGGCACAGCCAGTTTCGGGCAGCGGTTGCCGTCGATCAGGGCCAGCCTGGGCGTAATGTGCAGGCCCTCGACCGCGCGCTGCATGGCCAGCATCGTGGCTTGCAGAATGTTCAGCCGGTCGATTTCCTCGACCTCGGCACGGGCGATGCAGAAACTCAGGGCCTTTTCGCAGATCTCGTCGAACAGCGCTTCACGCCTGGCTTCGGTGAGTTTCTTCGAATCGTTCAGGCCGAGGATCGGGCGTGCAGGATCAAGGATCACCGCCGCCGTCACCACCGCGCCGCACAGCGGGCCACGGCCCACTTCGTCGACGCCGGCGACCAGGTCTTCGACCAGTTTGAAGTCCAGTCCAGTTTGCATGTCAGCGGTCCTTGAGCAGGGCCAGTACCGCCTCGGCCGCCTGGTTGGAGGCGTCACGGCGCAGGGTGCGGTGAATTTCGTCGAAGCGTTCGGTCTGCTGGCTGCCATCGCCAACCAGTGGCGCCAGGGTGTTGGCCAAGGCTTCGCTGGTGGCGTCGTCCTGCAGCAGCTCGGGTACCAGCTCGCGCTGGGCCAGCAGGTTCGGCAACGAGACGTAGGGGCTTTTCACCAGGCGCTTGAGTATCCAGTAGGTCAAAGGCGCAAGGCGATAGGCGACCACCATCGGACGCTTGTACAGCAGCGCTTCGAGGGTGGCGGTGCCCGAGGCGATCAGTACTGCATCGCAGGCCGCCAGGGCCTGGTGCGACTGGCCATCGAGCAGGGTCAGCGGCAGGTGCCGACCTTCGAGCATCTGCTCGACCTGGGCGCGTCGCGCGGCGTTGGCGCAGGGCAGCACGAAACGCACGCCCGGCACCTGCTGGCACAGGCGTTCGGCGGCATCGAGGAACAACGCCCCAAGGCGCCCTACTTCGCCACCTCGGCTGCCCGGCATCAATGCCACCACCGGCCCGTCGTCGAGGCCCAGCGCAGCACGTGCCGCCGGCCGGTCGGCTTCAAGCGGAATGGTGTCGGCCAGCGGATGGCCGACGAAGCGTACCGGTACGCCCTGCTCCTCGTAAAAGCGCGCCTCGAATGGCAGCAGGGTCAGCATCAGGTCGCAACCCTCGCGAATCTTCAGCACGCGCTTCTGCCGCCACGCCCACACCGAGGGGCTGACGTAGTGCACGGTCTTGATCCCGGCCTGGCGCAGTTTCAGTTCGATGTTTAGGGTGAAATCAGGTGCGTCGATGCCGATGAAGACATCGGGCTTTTCGTCAATCAAGGTCTGGATCAGCAGCTTGCGGCGCTTGAGCAGCTCGCGCAGGCGCCCCAGCACTTCGACCAGGCCCATCACCGCCAGGCGCTCCATGGGGAAGTAGGATTGCAGCCCTTCGGCTTCCATCAAGGGGCCACCAACGCCGATGAAACGGACGTCAGGGTGGCGCGCCTTGAGCGCACGCATCAAGCCTGAACCGAGAATATCACCACTGGCCTCACCTGCGACCAGGGCTACGCAAAGCTGGGCCATATCAGCGGGTGATGCCGCGAGCGGAGTTCACGATCGACTGACGGAACAGGTCGACTTCAGGGTGCTTTTCGGCCATTTCGGCCAATTCCTTCAGCGCGTCTTCGACGGTAAGGCCCTGGCGATAGACAATCTTGTAGCAACGACGCAGCACGTGGATCACCTCGTCGCTGAAACCTCGGCGGCGCATGCCCTCGAAGTTCATGCTGCGGGCTTCGGCAGGGCTGCCGAAGACGGTCACGAAGGCAGGTACGTCCTTGCCGATTGCCGTGCCCATGCCGGAAAACGCGTGGGCACCGATATGGCAGTACTGGTGCACCAGGGTATAGCCGGACAGGATCGCCCAGTCACCCACATGCACATGGCCGGCCAATGCCGTGTTGTTGACCAGGATGCAGTGGTTGCCGATGACACTGTCGTGGCCGATATGGGCGTAGGCCATGATCAGGTTATGGTCGCCCACGGTGGTTTCCGCGCGGTCCTGAACGGTACCGCGGTGAATGGTCACCCCTTCGCGAAACACGTTGTGGTCGCCGATCACCAGGCGCGTCGGTTCACCCTTGTACTTGAGGTCAGGGGTGTCTTCACCGATCGAGGAAAACTGAAAGATACGGTTGTGCTTGCCGATACGGGTCGGCCCTTTGAGCACAACATGCGGGCCGATGACGGTGCCCTCCCCGATTTCTACATCGGGGCCAACGATCGACCAAGGGCCGACCTCGACACCCTCGGCCAGCTTGGCCGAGGGATCGATAATGGCCCGAGGATCAATCGAATTCATAGGGAGCGTTCCGCGCAGGTGATCTGTGCCGAGCAGACCGGCTTGCCGTCGACCAGCGCGCGGCATTCGAACTTCCAGATCATGCTCTTGCGGCTGAGGAACTTGGCTTCCAGTACCAGCTGGTCACCCGGCAGTACTGGTTGACGGAAGCGCAGTTTGTCGGAGCCGACAAAGTAGTACAGGGTTCCATCGGCCGGCTTGGCATCGAGCATCTTGAAACCGAGAATACCGGCCGCCTGGGCCATGGCTTCGATGATCAGGACGCCCGGCATGATCGGGTGCGCTGGAAAATGGCCGTTGAAGAACGGCTCGTTGATGCTGACATTCTTGTAGGCACGAATGCTCTGGGCCTCGAAGTCCAGATCCGTCACACGGTCCACCAACAGGAACGGGTAACGGTGAGGCAGGTATTCGCGAATCTCGTTGATGTCCATCATTTCGGGGGGGAAGCCTGTAATAATAATAGGGAGCGCAGGTGCTGACCAAACGCTCCTTTTGCAGTCCAAAGAGGAGCCAGCTAGCGACTGTTCACTCTTGCTCAGGGAATGGTATCAGCCTTCTGATGCCGGCAGGCCACCTGAGGTCACGGTATCGACGCGTTTTTCCAGCTGCTGGAGACGCTTGGCGATGTCGTCCAGATGGCGGATGCGCGCGGCGCTCTTGCGCCATTCAGCCAGTGGCTGCATGGCAGTGCCGGAAGAATAGGCACCCGGTTCTGTGATCGAACGGGTCACCATGGTCATCCCGGACACGAAAACGTTATCACAGACATCGATATGGCCAACCATGCCGACACCGCCGGCGATGGTGCAATGCTTGCCAATGCGCGTGCTGCCGGAGATACCGACGCAGGCGGCCATGGCCGTATGCTCACCGATCTGCACGTTGTGGGCGATCTGGATCTGGTTGTCGAGCTTGACCCCGTCAGCGATCCGCGTGTCCGACAGTGCACCGCGGTCGACCGCAGTGTTGACACCGATTTCCACGTCATCGCCAATGGTCACGCCACCGATCTGGGCGATCTTGCGCCACACGCCCTTCTCGTTGGCGAAGCCGAAGCCTTCACCACCAATCACCGCACCCGACTGGATCACCACACGCTTGCCGATGGTCACGTCATGGTACAGGGTGACCCGTGGCGCCAGCCAGCCGCCCTCACCGATCACGCAACGGGCACCGACCACGCAGTGTGCACCCACACTGACATTTGCCGCGATGCGCGCGCCGCTTTCAATGACCGCAAACGGCCCGATGCTGGCACTGGCATCCACCTGCGCGTCCTCAGCCACCACGGCGCTGGGATGAATACCCGCCACAGCCTTGGGTTTGGGGTCGAACAGGTGGGAAATGCGCGCATAGGCCAGGTACGGATCGGCGACGATCAGTGCATTGCCGGCAAAGCTATCGGCATCCGCAGCCTTCAGCAGCACCGCAGCCGCCTGGCTGTTGTCCAGGTATTTGCGGTACTGCGGGTTGGCGAGGAAGCTCAATTGGCCGGGGCCAGCCTCCTGCAAGGTGGCCAGCCCGGTAATCTGCAGCGCCTCGGGCCCCTTGAGGGTGGCACCGAGGGCCTCGGCCAGCTGGCCTAGCGTCATGGTCACACTCATATCAACGGGCTTGGTTCATGCGCTCGATGACCTGGCGGGTGATGTCGTACTGAGGCTTGACATCGATGACCGCACCACGTTCGAGAACCAGGTCGAAACCACCCTTCTTGATCACTTCCTCGACAGCGCCATCCAGCTTCGGCTTCAGCTGCTTGAGCATGTCGCGGTCGGCAACGGCCTTGGCTTCGTTCAGCTCCTTGGACTGGAACTGGAAGTCGCGGGCCTTCTGCTTGAATTCGAGCTCCAGGCGCTCGCGCTCCTGCTGCTGCATCTTGTCACCGCCCTTGATCAGGCGGTCCTGGATGCCCTTGGCGCTGCTTTCCAGGCTTTTCAGCTTGGTCAGTTGCGGGCCGAATTTTTTCTCGGCATCAACCGCGTACTTCTTGGCGGCATCCGATTCGAGCAGGGCCATCTGATAGTTCAGCACGGCGACCTTCATTTCGGCGAAAGCCGGGGTGGCGACCAGCGCCGCGGCCACTACGGCCAGTTGAGCCAATTTACGCACGATGCACTCCTGGATAAACCGTTGTCGTTAAGCGAGGGCCGACCTTAGAAGGTCTGGCCCAGAGAGAATTGGAACACTTGAGTATCGGCATCGTCCGGCTTCTTGACCGGCATCGCCAGGCTGAAGCTCAACGGGCCCAGCGCGGTAATCCAGGTCACACCCAGGCCGACCGAGCTGGCCATGCCCGAGAACCCGACCTTCTCGCAATCAGGCTTGTTGCCGCAATTGGTGTCGAACACGTTACCCACATCCCAGAATACGGAGGTGCGCAGGGAACGCTGGTCTTTCACGAACGGCAGCGGGAACAGCAATTCGACACCACCTTGCACCAGCACGTTGCCACCGAACGGCAGCGGATCCTGGTCCGGGTCGGCGATGGTGCCAGGCCGGTTACCATTGCTCGGGGTGCTGCGTGGGCCCAGGCTGCTGTCCTTGAAGCCACGCACGGAGTTGAAGCCACCCGCGAAGTAGTTCTCGTAGAACGGCAGGCCAGAGGTGCTGCCATAACCATCACCATAGCCCAGCTCGGTGTGCAGGCGCAGGGTGTAGTCGTTGTTGATCGGCTGGAACAGCTGGCCGCGGTAGTCGAGCTTGAAGAACGACAGGTCGCTGCCCGGAATGGTGGACTCCAGGGTCAGGCTCTGGGAATGACCACGGGTCGCCAGCACGCCTTTGTTCAGGGTCGATTCCGACCAGCCGATCGAGGCCTTGAAGTTGAGGAAGTTGTCGCCTTCCTGGTCGAGGAAATCGAAGATCTCGTCAACGGTGTACTTGCCGGTCTTGATCTTGTCCTGCTGCACGCTCAGGCCGTAGGTCAGGCGCGAGGTTTCGCTGATCGGGTAACCCAGGCTGACGCCCGCACCGTAGCTGTCCACCGCATAGCTGGCCACGTCGACGTCGAGGTCGTCGTAGTCGGTGCTGCGGTAGAAGGCGTTGTAGCCCAGGCTGACGCCGTCGGCAGTGAAGTAGGGGTCGACGAAGCCGAAGTTGTAGCGGGTCTGGTATTCCGAACGGGTCAGGCCGATGGACACCTTGTTACCGGTACCGAGGAAGTTGCTCTGGCTGATCGAACCACCGAGGATCAGGCCGGCGCTCTGAGCAAAACCGACGCTGGCGGTGATCGAGCCGGACGCCTGCTCTTCGACGCTGTAGTTGACGTCGACCTGGTCGTCGGTGCCTGGCACTGGCGGGGTCTCGACGTTGACTTCCTTGAAGAAGCCCAGGCGCTCGAGGCGGGTCTTGGACTGGTCGATCAGGTAGGTCGACGCCCAGCCACCTTCCATCTGGCGCATCTCGCGACGCAGCACTTCGTCTTCGGTCTTGGTGTTGCCGCGGTAGTTGATGCGGTTGACGTAGGCACGCTTGCCCGGGTCGACCACGAACATGATGTCGACCGTGTGGTCCTGCTCGTTCGGCTGTGGCACGCCGTTGACGTTGGCGAAGGTATAGCCTTCGTTACCCAGGCGGCGGGTGATCAGCTCGGAGGTGGTGGTCATCACCTTGCGCGAGAATACCTGGCCCGGCTGCACCAGCAGCAGCGACTGAACCTGGTCCTGCGGCACCTTCAGGTCACCGGACAGCTTCACGTCGCGAACGGTGTACTTCTCGCCTTCGTTGATGTTGACGGTGATGTAGACGTGTTTCTTGTCCGGCGTGATGGACACCTGGGTAGAGGCGATGTCCATGTTGATGTAGCCGCGGTCCAGGTAGTAGGAACGCAGGCGTTCCAGGTCACCGGAAAGTTTTTCGCGGGCGTACTTGTCGTCGTTCTTGAAGAACGACAGCCAGTTGGTGGTTTTCAGCTCGAACAGCTGCCCCAGGGTTTCATCGTCGAACACGTTGTTGCCAACGATGTTGATGTGCTGGATGGCAGCCACGGTGCCTTCGTTGATCTTGATCTTCAGCGCCACGCGGTTGCGCGGCTGCGGCACCACTTCGGCGTCGACTTCGGCCGAGTAGCGGCCCTGGGCCACGTACTGGCGCTGCAGCTCATTACGCACACCTTCGAGGGTGGCACGCTGGAAGATCTCGCCTTCGGCCAGGCCCGATTGCTTCAGGCCCTTCATCAGGTCTTCGGTGCTGATCGCCTTGTTGCCTTCGATCTCGATGCTGGACACCGACGGGCGCTCGACCACATTGATGATCAGCACATTGCCGTCGCGATTCAGCTGGATGTCCTGGAAGAACCCGGTCTTGAACAGCGAGCGGGTCGAGTCCACCAGGCGGCGGTCGTCGGCCTGGTCGCCGACGTTCAGCGGCAGGGCACCGAAGACACTGCCGGCGGAAACCCGCTGCAGGCCGTTGACGCGGATATCGGAGATGGTGAAGGACTCGGCGTGAACTTCAGCGATCATCAGTGCGGACATGACCGCAGTTAGCAGCAGACGTTTCATGAAGTCCTTTTATTCCAACTGGCAATAAACAACCCGCCGTGACAACACGGCAGGTTTGCAATTGAGCGAAGCTTTATAGTCGACCCAGATCGTTGATCAGGGCGAGCAACATCACCCCTACGACCAAACTGATACCGATCTGGACCCCCCAACCTTGCACCCGATCTGAGAGCGGACGACCGCGCGCCCACTCGACCAGGTAAAACAGCAAATGCCCCCCATCCAGTACCGGTATGGGCAGCAAGTTAAGAACCCCTAGGCTTATGCTCAGGTAGGCCAGGAAATTCAGGAAATCTCCGACGCCGGACTGGGCTGAAGCGCCCGCCACTTTAGCAATGGTTATCGGTCCGCTCAAGTTTTTTACCGAGAGCTCCCCGAACAGCATTTTCTTCAGTGATTCAAGGGTCAGGACGCTCATGCTCCAGGTGCGCGACAAGCCCTCACCCACCGCATCCAGCGGCCCGTAGCTGACTTCGCGGAGCATGTCGGCAGGCCATTCGCCACCTTTTACCCCCGCCCCCAGGTAACCACCAACCGCCTTGCCCTCACCCTTGCGGGCCAATGTCACCGGCACGTCCAGGGCAGCGCCCTCGCGCTCGACGCGCACCACCACCTTGGCATCCGGGCGCGCACGCACGCTGTCCACCACTTGCTGCCATTGCGTCACCGCCACCCCATCGAGGCTCAGCAGCTTGTCACCGGTTTTAAGGCCTGCAGCCGCTGCGGGGCCCTTCGGGTCGATCTCGGCCAGCACCGGCACGATCGCCGGGCGCCAAGGGTGCAGCCCCAGGGACTGGATCGGGTCCGGCTCGTCGGCGCCTTTCAGCCAGCTGTCCAGCTTCACCTGCAGCTGGCGCTCGGCGCTGGCACCTTCATCACGCACCCCTACCTGCAAGGTGCCACTTTCGCCCAGGCGGCGCACCAGTTGCAGATTGACCGCCGACCAGCCGCTGGTCGGCTTACCGTCGACGGAAACGATTTCCTGACCCGCCGTCAGGCCGGCCGAGGCGGCCAGGCTGCCGGCGTCTACCGCACCGATCACCGGGCGGATCTGCTGGGTGCCCAGCATTGCCAGCACCCAGAAGAAAAAGATCGCCAGCAGGAAGTTGGCGATCGGGCCCGCCGCGACGATCGCGATGCGCTGGCGCACGGACTTGCGGTTGAACGACTGGTCGGCCAGCGCGGGCGGCACATCGCCTTCACGCTCGTCGAGCATCTTGACGTAGCCCCCCAGCGGAATCGCCGCGACCACGAACTCGGTACCCTGGCGGTCATGCCAGCGCAGCAGCGGCGTGCCGAAGCCCACCGAGAAGCGCAGCACCTTGACGCCGCAGCGGCGCGCGACCCAGAAGTGGCCGAATTCGTGGAAGGTGACCAGCACACCCAAGGCCACGAGGGTGCCGATAATCATGTAGAGCGCTGTCATGTCCATCTCCGAATGATGTTCAGCGGGCCGGCGTCATGCCCAGCCCCTCGCGAACCGTGGTGGGCCTGCATCAGCGACCGTGACGCCTCAGCCACTCACGGGAAAGCTCCCGGGCACGCTGGTCGGCGGCGAACACCGCGTCCAGCGACGGCAGCGGTACGACGGGCTCCTGATCGAGCACCTGTTCGATCATACCCGCGATATCGGGGAAGCGGATACGCCGCTCGAGAAATGCCTCGACCGCCACTTCGTTGGCCGCGTTCAGTACGGCGGGTGCGCTATTGCCGGCCTCGGCAGCCTGCCGGGCCAGGCGCAGGCAAGGGAAGCGCTGTTCGTCGGGCGCCTGGAAATCCAGACGGGCGATGGCAAACAAGTCCAGCGGAGCCACGCCCGAATCGATCCGCTCAGGCCAGGCCAAGGCATTGGCGATTGGTGTGCGCATGTCCGGGTTGCCCAACTGCGCCAGCACCGAACCGTCCACATAGTCGACCAGGGAGTGGATCACGCTCTGCGGATGCACCACTACCTCGACCTTGGCCGGCACGGCATCGAACAACCAGCAGGCTTCGATCAACTCGAGCCCCTTGTTCATCATGCTGGCCGAATCCACGGATATCTTGCGCCCCATGGACCAGTTGGGGTGCGCGCAGGCTTGCTCCGGCGTCACGTCCAGCAACGCCTCGACAGGCGTTTCGCGGAACGGGCCTCCAGAGGCTGTGAGCAGGATTCGACGGACACCCACGGCACTCAGGCCGCGCGCGTAGTCGCCAGGCATGCACTGGAAGATTGCGTTGTGCTCGCTGTCGATCGGCAGCAGCACGGCGCCGCTGCGCCGCACCGACTCCATGAACAGCGCCCCGGACATTACCAGGGCTTCCTTGTTGGCCAGCAACACCTTCTTGCCCGCTTCGACCGCCGCCAAGGTCGGGCGCAGGCCGGCTGCACCGACAATGGCGGCCATCACCGCGTCCACCTCAGCAGCGCAGGCAACCTGGCAAAGGCCCGCCTCGCCTTCGAGCACCTCGGTAGCACAGCCAGCCGCTGCCAGGCCCTCGCGCAGTCGCGCGGCCGCCTCGGTGCTGGGCACCACGGCAAAGGCCGGGCGATGCCGCACGCACAACGCCAGCAACTCGTCGACGCGCGAATAGCCGCTCAAGGCAAACGCCTGGTAACGGTCAGGGTGACGCGCGATCACGTCCAGCGTGCTCAGGCCGATCGAGCCAGTGGCGCCCAGCACGGTAATGCGCTGCGGGCGACTCACATCACACCCCATTCGGCAGCCCACAACAGCACGGCGAAAATCGGGATGGCCGCGGTAAGGCTATCGATGCGATCGAGCACGCCGCCATGGCCAGGCAGCAGGTTACTGCTGTCCTTGATGCCGGAACGACGCTTGAACATGCTCTCGGTCAGGTCACCGACCACAGAGGCCATGACCAGCAGCGCGGCACCCAGCAGGCCCAGCAGGATCTGGCCGACGCCCCAGTCGCGGCTGATGCCGACCCCCAGGGTAATCAGCAGGCTGACCGCCAGGCCACCGTACACGCCTTCCCAGCTCTTGCCCGGACTGACCTGCGGGGCCAGCTTGCGCTTGCCGAACGCGCGCCCGGAAAAGTACGCGCCTATGTCGGCGGCCCATACCAGCACCATTACCGACAGGATCAGCCAGTTGCCCAGCGGCCAGTGCTTGAGCAGTACCAGCCCTTGCCAGGCCGGCAGCAGCACCAGCAGGCCGATCAGCAATCGGCAGGCGGCACTGGCCCACAGTTCGCTGCTGCGCGGGTAGGTAAGCACCAGCCAGGTGGCCAACCCCCACCAGATAACTGCAGCCCCCAGCACCCAGGGCGCCAGCTCGGGAAGCACATACAGCAGCATCAGCGCCCCAGCGACCGCTGCGGCATAAGCGATGCGCAGCGGCTGGGCCATCAGCCCGGCGAGGCGCGCCCACTCCCATGCACCCAGGGTGACCACAAAGCCGATGAACAGGGCGAAATCCCCGCCGTTGAGCAGGAAGAAACCGCCCAGCGCGATCGGCAGCAGGATCAGCGCGGTAATGATGCGTTGTTTAAGCATTAAGCACGAGCTCCAGCCTCGACCTGCTCGCTCGTCTTACCGAAGCGGCGCTGGCGCGAAGCGAAATCGGCCAGGGCATTGCGCATGGCCTCGTGTTTGAAGTCCGGCCAGTACAGGTCGGAGAAGTACAGTTCTGCGTAGGCCAGCTGCCACAGCAGGAAGTTGCTGATGCGGTGCTCGCCACCAGTGCGGATGCACAGGTCCGGCAGCGGTAGCTCGCCGGTCGACAGGCAGGTCTGCAAAAGGCCCGGGGTGATATCGTCCGGGCGCAGGTGCCCGGCCTGCACTTCCCGCGCCAGCCGCTGGGCCGCCTGGGCGATATCCCATTGGCCGCCATAGTTGGCCGCGATCTGCAGGATGAAGCGATTGCTGCCGGCGGTCAGCGCCTCGGCTTCGCGCATGGCAGCCTGCAACTCGGGATGAAACCGTGAACGGTCACCAATGATGCGCAGGCTGATGTTGTTCTCGTTGAGGCGCCTGGCCTCGCGGCGCAGCGCCGAGAAGAACAGTTCCATCAGTGCACCGACCTCTTCGGCGGGGCGCTGCCAGTTTTCACTGGAGAACGCGAACAGGGTCAGCACTTCGACCCCGGACTGGGCGCACACCTCGATGACCGCGCGAACGGCGTCGACGCCCGCCTTGTGCCCGGCAACGCCGGGCAGCAGGCGTTTTTTCGCCCAGCGGTTGTTGCCATCCATGATGATCGCGACATGACGCGGCACCGAGGACGGCGCCGCTGGCTTGGTCTTTTCCATTAAAAAACCCCGGCCTTAGACGGCCATCAGGTCCTTTTCCTTGGCCTTGAAGGCTGCATCGGCGTCAGCAACGAACTTGTCGGTGAGCTTCTGGATCTCGTCAGCGGCGCGACGTTCTTCGTCCTCGCTGATTTCCTTGTCCTTGGTCAGCTTTTTCAGGTCGGCCAGGGCATCGCGGCGCACGTTGCGCACGGCCACCTTGGCATCCTCGACAACGCCGCTGGCCTGCTTGGTATAGCCCTTGCGGGTTTCCTCGGTCAGGGCCGGCATCGGCACACGAATAGTGGTACCGGCGCTGGACGGGTTCAGGCCCAGGTCGGAGGTGAGGATGGCTTTCTCGATGGCCGCGCTGAGATTCTTGTCGTGGGCAACGATTTTCAGGGTGCGGGCATCTTCGACGCTGATCGCGGCAACCTGGTTCAGCGGCATCTCGCTACCCCAGGCGGTGACCTTGACGCTGTCGAGGATGCTCGGATGGGCGCGACCGGTGCGGATCGCGGCCAGGTGGCGACCCAGGGCCTCGAGGGACTTGGTCATGCGCTCCTGCGCGTCTTTCTTGATGTCGTTGATCATTTTTGAACTTCCTCGATCAGAGTTCCTTCCGCGCCGCCATGCACGATGTTCAGCAGGGCGCCGGGCTTGTTCATGTTGAAGACGCGCAGTGGCATCTTGTGGTCGCGGCACAGACAGATTGCCGTCAGGTCCATCACACCCAGCTTGCGATCCAGCACTTCATCGTAGGTCAGATGATCGAACTTCTCGGCATGCGGGTCCTTGAATGGATCTGCAGTGTATACACCATCGACCTTGGTTGCCTTCAATACCACATCGGCATCGATTTCGATGGCGCGCAGGCAAGCGGCAGAGTCGGTGGTGAAGAACGGGTTGCCAGTACCGGCAGCGAAGATTACGACTTCCTTGGCGTTGAGGTGGCGCATGGCCTTGCGGCGATCATAGTGATCGGTCACGCCAACCATGGAGATCGCCGACATGACGATGGCGGTAATGTTTGCCCGCTCCAGCGCGTCGCGCATGGCCAGGCCATTCATCACGGTGGCCAGCATGCCCATGTGGTCGCCGGTAACGCGGTCCATGCCGGCTGCACTGAGCGCCGCACCACGGAACAGGTTGCCACCACCGATCACCAGGCCTACCTGGACACCGATGCCGACCAGCTGGCCGACTTCCAGCGCCATGCGATCCAGGACCTTGGGGTCGATCCCGAACTCTTCCGAGCCCATCAGGGCCTCGCCGCTAAGTTTGAGTAGAATGCGTTTATAGCGAGCCTGATGACCACTGCCCTGCTGAGCCATTGCGAATCTCTCCTGCGGCGTTTGTAAAATTCTGGCGGGCTTCTTGAGCCTGCGTATAACTCTAATGTGACGCAGCGACTGCGTCAGCGAGCAACGGCCTTGTAAACCGCTCCCGCTTTGACAAAGAGGCTGCGCGCGTGAGCGGGCAGCCTCTTTGTGGCGACAGACGGGGCTGTCTTACTGCTTGGCAGCAGCCAGCTGGGCGGCAACTTCTTCAGCGAAGTTGTCGACCGGCTTCTCGATGCCTTCGCCTACTTTGAAGTAGGTGAACGAAACGATTTCAGCACCGGCTTTCTTGGCCAGCTCGCCGACCTTGACTTCCGGGTTCATGACGAAAGCTTGCTCTTTCAGCGAGGCTTCGGCCTTGAACTTGGTGATACGACCGTTGATCATGTTCTCAACGATGTTTTCCGGCTTGCCGGCGATCTTGTCAGCGTTCAGCTGCAGGAAGACGGCCTTCTCGCGCTCGATGGCTTCGGCGGAGATTTCCGACGAATCCAGGAACTCCGGATTCGAAGCGGCAACGTGCATGGCGATGTTCTTGGCCAGCTCGACGTCGCCGCCTTTCAGGACAACGACAGCACCGATCTTGTTGCCGTGCAGGTAGGCACCGACAACGTCACCCTCAACGCGCACCAGGCGACGGATGTTGACGTTCTCGCCTACCTTGGCAACCAGGGCTTCACGAGCAGCTTCACGCGAAGCGATCAGCGGAGCGGCGTCGGTCAGCTTCTGGGCGAAGGCTTCTTCGAGGCTTTCGGCGACGAAGGTCTTGAAGTCGTCTTGCAGGGCCAGGAAGTCGGTCTGCGAGTTCACTTCCAGCAGGACGGCGGATTTACCGTCGGTCTTGACGGCGATAGCGCCTTCAGCAGCGACGTTGCCAGCCTTTTTGGCGGCCTTGATGGCGCCCGAGGCACGCATGTCGTCAATGGCTTTTTCGATGTCGCCGCCAGCCTTTTCCAGGGCTTTCTTGCAATCCATCATGCCTTCGCCGGTACGCTCGCGCAGTTCTTTGACCAGCGCTGCAGTAATTGCTGCCATTTCAAAATCCTCTTGGAAAGTTTTTCAACCATTCCACCCGTTGCTCACGGGCGTTCAATTCTGCAAATCCGCTGTTTTTGACTCAGCGGGCCCATGATGCGGGGCCGATGCTGACAGCAGGATTTCAAGGTGGCAAAAAGGGGGCAGAGCCCCCTTTTTGCGTGCCAAGTCGACGCTAGCGTCTAATTACTCGGCAGCAGGTGCAGCCGCTTCTTCAGCGTAGACTTCGGTGCCGCCAGCAACGTGGTTGCGGCCGCGGATGATGGCGTCAGCCATCGAAGTCATGTACAGCTCGATAGCGCGAATGGCGTCATCGTTACCTGGGATGATGTAGTCAACACCTTCCGGGCTGCTGTTGGTATCGACAACGCCGATAACCGGGATACCCAGCTTGTTGGCTTCGGTGATCGCGATGCGCTCGTGATCAACGTCGATAACGAACAGGGCATCAGGCAGACCGCCCATGTCCTTGATACCACCCAGGCTGCGGTCCAGTTTTTCCAGATCGCGCGAACGCATCAGGGCTTCTTTCTTGGTCAGCTTGGCAAAGGTGCCATCTTCGGCCTGGGTTTCCAGGTCGCGCAGACGCTTGATCGAAGCACGAATGGTCTTGTAGTTGGTCAGCATGCCGCCCAACCAGCGGTGGTCAACGTATGGCGAACCGGCGCGAGCAGCTTGCTCGGCCACGATCTTGCCGGCGGAACGCTTGGTACCGACGAACATGATCTTGTTCTTGCCCTGAGCCAGACGCTCTACGAACGCCAGGGCGTCGTTGAACATTGGCAGGGTTTTTTCCAGGTTGATGATGTGAATCTTGTTACGCGCGCCGAAAATGTACTTGCCCATTTTCGGGTTCCAGTAACGGGTCTGGTGGCCGAAGTGCACACCGGCCTTCAGCATATCGCGCATATTGACTTGGGACATGATAGTTCCTTGGTAAGTCGGGTTGGGCCTCCACGCATCCCAATGACCAACCCGCGATTCCGAAGAGATCGGGGCACCCAGGTCATCGTGTCGACACGTGTGTGGGTTTGAAGCTCACGGGGTCATCCCCGAAAGCGGCGCATTTTATACCACAGACCGCGAGCGAACGGAACCCGAATACTGTTGCGTCCGTCAGCGGCTTTTGCAGCACCCCGGCTTTCGCGCCAGAATGCCAGCTGTAGACAGCAGCATGGCCGCCTTTATCCCGACCGATCGGCGCCCTGCTCTGCTAGAATCCGGCCTTTCCCGTTTGTTCGCGCCGTGCACGGCGCCGTAGAGAGCCTGTAATGACCGTCACCATCAAGACCGCAGAAGACATCGAGAAGATGCGCATCGCTGGCCGCCTGGCCGCCGAAGTGCTGGAAATGATCGAAGAGCACGTCAAGCCCGGTGTCACCACCGAAGCGCTCGACCGCCTGTGCCACGACTATATCGTCAACGTCCAGCAGGCCATCCCGGCACCGCTCAACTACAAGGGCTACCCGAAGTCGATCTGCACCTCGATCAACCATGTGGTCTGCCACGGCATACCCAACGACAAGCCGCTCAAGGACGGTGACACGCTGAACATCGATGTCACCGTGATCAAGGACGGCTACCACGGCGACACCAGCCGCATGTTCCACGTCGGCACCGTGCCGGTATGGGCCGAGCGCCTGTCCCAGGTCACCCAGGAATGCATGTACAAGGCCATCGAACTGGTCAAGCCGGGCTGCCGCCTGGGCGACATCGGCGAAGTGATCCAGAAGCACGCGGAAAAGAACGGCTTCTCGGTGGTGCGCGAGTTCTGCGGCCACGGTATCGGCAAGATATTCCACGAAGAGCCGCAGATTCTGCACTACGGCCGCGCCGGCACCGGCATGGAACTCAAAGAAGGCATGACCTTCACCATCGAGCCGATGATCAACCAGGGCAAGGCCGACACCAAGGTGCTGGGCGACGGCTGGACCGCCATCACCAAGGACCGCAAGCTCTCGGCCCAGTGGGAGCACACCCTGGTGGTGACTGCGACCGGCTACGAGATCTTCACCCTGCGCAAGGACGACACCATCCCGCGCATCTCGGCCTGACCGCACGCCGGCAGCCACCCCCGACAGGAACGTGACGCGATGCCCCAGGTGGACCCCGAGCTGTTCGACCGCGGCCAGTTCCAGGCGGAACTGGCCCTCAAGGCGAGCCCCATCGCCGCCTTCAAGAAAGCCATCCGCCAGGCCGGCGAGGTGCTCGACAAGCGTTTCCGCGCGGGTGGTGAAATACGCCCGCTGATCGAAGCCCGCGCCTGGCTGGTCGACAATATCCTGCAACAGGCGTGGAACCAGTTTGCCTGGGGCGACCCCAGCGGCATCGCCCTGGTGGCTGTGGGCGGCTACGGGCGCGGCGAACTGCACCCACATTCGGACATCGACCTGCTGATCCTGCTGGGCGCGGCCGAGCACGAACAGTACCGCGACGCGATCGAGCGTTTTCTCACCTTGCTGTGGGACATCGGCCTTGAAGTGGGTCAGAGCGTGCGCACCGTCGACGAGTGCGCCGAACAGGCCCGCGACCTCACGGTCATCACCAACCTGATGGAAAGCCGCACCATCGCCGGCCCCGAAGCCCTGCGCCAGCGCATGCTCGAAGTCACCAGCACCGTGCACATGTGGCCCAGCAAAGACTTCTTCCTGGCCAAGCGCGCCGAACTCAAGGCCCGCCACCACAAGTACAACGACACCGAGTACAACCTCGAGCCGAATGTGAAGGGTTCGCCCGGTGGCCTGCGCGACATCCAGACGGTGCTGTGGGTGGCCCGCCGCCAGTACGGCACCCTGAACCTGCACGCACTGGCCGGCGAAGGCTTCTTGCTGGAGAGCGAGAACGAACTGCTGGCCTCGTCCCAGGACTTTTTGTGGAAGGTGCGCTACGCCCTGCACATGCTGGCCGGGCGTGCCGAGGACCGCCTGCTGTTCGACCACCAGCGCAGCATTGCTGCGCTGCTTGGCTACAGCGACGACAACCCCAAGCGGGCCATCGAGCAGTTCATGCAGCAGTACTACCGGGTGGTGATGAGCATCAGCCAGTTGTGCGACCTGATCATCCAGCATTTCGAGGAAGTCATCCTCGCCGACGATGACAGCGGCACTACCCAACCCCTCAACGCACGCTTCCGCCTGCACGACGGCTACATAGAAGCCAGCAAGCCGAACGTGTTCAAGCGCACTCCGTTCGCCATGCTGGAAATCTTCGTGCTGATGGCCCAGCACCCCGAGATCAAGGGCGTGCGCGCCGACACCGTACGCCTGCTGCGCGAGCACCGGCACCTGATCGACGACACCTTCCGCACCGATATTCGCAACACCAGCCTGTTCATCGAGCTGTTCAAGTGCGAAATCGGCATCCACCGCAACCTGCGGCGGATGAACCGCTACGGCATCCTTGGCCGTTACCTGCCGGAATTCGGCCTGATCGTCGGGCAGATGCAACACGACCTGTTCCACATCTATACGGTCGATGCGCACACCCTCAACCTCATCAAGCACCTGCGCAAGCTGCAATACACGCCGGTGTCCGAGAAATTCCCGCTGGCCAGCAAGCTGATGGGCCGCCTGCCCAAGCCCGAGCTGATCTATCTGGCCGGGCTGTACCACGACATCGGCAAGGGTCGCCAGGGCGACCACTCGGAAATCGGCGCGGTGGATGCGCAGAAATTCTGCGAACGCCACCAGTTGCCGGCCTGGGACAGCCGGCTGATCGTGTGGCTGGTGCAGAACCACCTGGTGATGTCCACCACCGCCCAGCGCAAAGATTTGTCCGACCCGCAGGTGATCAACGACTTTGCCCTGCACGTGGGCGACGAGACGCGCCTGGACTACCTGTATGTACTGACCGTGGCCGACATCAACGCCACCAACCCCAGCCTGTGGAACTCGTGGCGGGCCAGCCTGCTGCGCCAGCTGTACTCCGAGACCAAGCGTGCGCTGCGCCGGGGCCTGGAAAACCCGCTGGATCGCGAAGAACAAATCCGCCAGACGCAGTCCGCAGCGCTGGACATCCTGGTACGCGAAGGCACCGACCCGGACGATGTCGAGCAGCTGTGGTCGCAGCTTGGCGATGACTACTTCCTCAAGCACAATGCCGGCGATGTGGCCTGGCACACCGACGCGATCCTGCAGCAACCTGCCGATGGCGGGCCGCTGGTGCTGATCAAGGAAACCACCCAGCGCGAGTTCGAGGGTGGCACGCAGATTTTCATCTACGCCCCCGACCAGCACGACTTCTTCGCTGTGACGGTGGCGGCCATGTCGCAGCTGAACCTGAACATCCATGACGCGCGGATCATCACCTCGAGCAGCCAGTTCACCCTCGACACCTACATCGTGCTGGACAACGATGGCGGCTCGATCGGTGACAACCCGCAGCGGGTCAGGCAGATTCGCGACGGCCTGACCGAAGCGCTGCGCAACCCCGAGGACTACCCGACCATCATCCAGCGCCGGGTGCCGCGCCAGCTCAAGCACTTCAACTTCCCGCCGCAGGTGACCATCCTCAACGATGCCCAGCGCCCGGTGACCATCCTCGAGATCACCGCGCCCGACCGTCCAGGCCTGCTGGCCCGGCTGGGGCGGATCTTCCTGGAGTTTGACCTGTCGCTGCAGAACGCCAAGATCGCTACCCTCGGCGAGCGGGTCGAAGACGTGTTCTTCATCACCGATGCCGACAACCAGCCGTTGTCCGACCCACAACTGTGCAGCCGCCTGCAGGAAGCCATCGTCCAGCAGCTGCAGGCCGGCCAGACCAGTGATGCCAGCCCTACCCGCGTGAATTTTTAACGACTAGACGATTGACGAGACCTTGCGCCGATGAACCATGCATTGACCCAGCTTCAGCCCTACCCGTTCGAGAAGCTCCGCGCCCTGCTGGGCAGTGTTGTGCCTGCGGCGGACAAACGCGCCATCGCCCTGTCGATCGGTGAGCCGAAGCACGAATCGCCGGCGTTCGTCGCCCAGGCCATGGCCGACAACCTCGACAAGCTGGCGGTGTACCCCAGCACCCTCGGCCTGCCCGCCCTGCGCCAGGCCATCGGCCAGTGGTGCGAGCGGCGCTTTGGCGTACCGGCTGGCTGGCTGCACGCCGACAGCAATATCCTGCCGGTCAACGGCACCCGTGAAGCGCTGTTCGCCTTCACCCAGGCCGTGGTCAACCGCGCCGATGATGGCCTGGTCATCAGCCCCAACCCGTTCTACCAGATCTACGAAGGTGCAGCGCTGCTGGCCGGTGCCACCCCGCACTACCTGCCGTGCCTGGAAGACAACGGCTTCAACCCCGACTTCGACGCCGTACCCGCCGACGTCTGGAAGCGCTGCCAGATCCTGTTCCTGTGCTCGCCAGGCAACCCCACCGGCGCGCTGGTGCCAATGGATACCCTGAAGCAGCTGATTGCCCTGGCTGACGAACACGACTTCGTGATTGCCGCCGACGAGTGCTACAGCGAGCTGTACTTCGACGAAGACGCCCCGCCACCGGGCCTGTTGAGCGCCTGCGCCGAGTTGGGCCGCAGCGACTTCAAGCGTTGCGTGGTGTTCCACAGCCTGTCCAAGCGCTCCAACCTGCCAGGTTTGCGCTCGGGCTTCGTCGCCGGCGACGCCTCGATCATCAAGCCGTTCCTGCTGTACCGCACCTACCATGGCTGCGCCATGCCGGTGCAAACCCAGCTGGCCAGCATCGCCGCCTGGCAGGACGAGGCGCACGTGCGCGAGAACCGCGACCAGTACCGCGCCAAGTACGATGCCGTGCTGGATATCCTGCAACCGGTAATGGACGTACAGCGCCCGGACGGCAGCTTCTACTTGTGGGCCAAGGTGCCGGGCTGTGATGCCGATTTCACCCGCGACCTGTTCGAGGCCCAGCATGTCACGGTAGTGCCGGGTTCGTACCTGTCGCGTGAAGTGGACGGCGTGAACCCGGGTGCAGGACGTGTGCGGATGGCCCTGGTCGCACCGCTGGCCGAGTGCATCGAGGCGGCGGAGCGGATTCGCGCGTTCCTGCAGAACCGCTGATTCAACAAGGGCTGCATAGTTCTTGAGGACTGCGCAGTACCCTGTGCCAGCCAGTCAAGATTGCCGGGGCCGCTTTGCGGCCCCTACGCTCTACCTGACTGACCCCAGGTTCGCCTCACTCATATCCAGCTCACCCAGCACCTGCCGCACCACTTCATCCCCAACCTCGTGCTGGCGATGCAGGTTGTACAGCTCCAACCGCTGCGCCCTCAGTGCCCGCAAGCGCAACTTACGCTCCAGCAGATCCATCTGCTCGGCGAGCGCCTTGGCTTCGGCACTGTCGTTGTAGCTGTCCAGTTCATCCCGGTATTCAGCCATCAAGCGTGCCTTCAGCTCGGTCGCCAGGGTCGCCTGCGCAGCATCCTGCGGGGCATTGGCGTCAATCACATCCTCTGCCTCCAGCGCATGGATCGCCGCCTCGGCGGTGCGCCGCCAGGCTTCCTGCACTTCTTTCTGCAAGCGCTCGTCCGGGCTCTGGGTCACCCCACGCAGCAGGATCGGCAGCGCGATGCAGGCACTTATCAGCGACAGCAGGATTACCCCGGCCGCGATGAAGATCAGCAAGTCACGTTCAGGGAAAGCGTTGCCCGCCCCTATCAACAACGGGATCGACATCACACCGGCCAGAGTGACCGCACCGCGTACCCCGCCCAGGGTCAGCAACCAGCACGAGCGTGCCGTCGGCATCAGCACCAGTGCAGGCTTGCCGCGCCAGCGACGGACCACTCCGATGGCGCGCCAAATGCTCTGCACCCAGATAAACCGCAGCAGGATCAGCGCAGCGAAGATCGCCACCACGTCCAGGCTGCGATAGGCCAGTGTCGGCCAGAGGGTCGCTTCATGGCTGACCACGGCCTTGATGATGTCCGGCAGTTGCAGGCCCAGCAACAGGAAGATCAGGCCGTTGAAGGCAAACTCCAGCAGCGACCAGACGCTGCGGTTGAGCAGCCGGGTGCTGGTCTGCCGTGGCAGCAGGTCGAGCCAGCTCTGCATCATGCCGGCCGCTACCGCCGAGAGGATGCCCGACACGCCCAGGCGCTCGGCCAGCACGTAGGCGGCAAACGGCAACAGCAGCATGAACACCACGTGGGTGGCCGGGTCGTCCCAGCCACGGGTGATCATCCACATGCGCAGACGGCCGATCAGCCAGCTCAGGGCCACGCCCACAGCCAGGCCGCCCAGCGCCACGAGGACGAAGCTGAAGCTGGCGTCGGCCAGCGAGAACGCCCCGGTAATCGCCGCCGCCAGGGCAAACTTGAAAGTCACCAGGCCCGTGGCGTCGTTCATCAAGGCCTCGCCCTGCAGCATATGCATCAGCGGGGTGGGCAGGCGGTCCTGGGCAATGGCCGAAACCGCCACGGCATCGGTCGGCGACAGCACGGCGGCAAGGGCGAAGGCCACCGGCAGCGGAATGCTCGGCAGCAGCCAGTGAATGAAGTAGCCGGCCCCGACCACGGTGAACAACACCAGGCCAACGGCCAGCGCCACCACCGGACCGCGGATGCGCCACAACTCACGTTTGGGAATGCGCCAGCCGTCGGCGAACAGCAGCGGTGGCAAGAACAGGAACAGGAACAATTCGGGGTCCAGGGCTACGTGCAGGCCCAGTGTCGGCCATGCGAGCAAGGCGCCGGCGGCGATCTGCACCAATGGCAACGGCAGCGGAATCATGCGGCCGACCAGCTTCGACAGGCTGACCAGCGTCAGCAGGATCAGGACGGTGTAGGCAGACTGCATCCGGGAAGGCTTCCTTTGTGAACCAGAATCGACAACAGGGCGAAACATCGCCATTGGAACAATATGTTAGCGGGGACTGGGGATAGGGGACCGCTGCACGATAGTCGCAGGTGTTGGATGAATGTGTAACATGATGATACTTCGGTTGGGTAATTGGGCAGGGTCGGGCTGTATTGCCCATGGGTGTATGCCTTGAGGTGTGCAGCGCCTGTGAGATCGAGCGCCGCCCGCGCGGCGCATCGCCGGCAAGCCAGCTCCCACATCTGTTTCGGGCCAATCATACCTGTGGCATTGGCGCGCGCCCCCTTGTCTGCTCCCTTCACTATCGAAGGTTGCGCTGCTGCTTTGCTGCAACCTCCAGGCATGCACCCAGGGCGCGAGTGCGGAGGATGCAGGAGTGCTTGGCCCGGAACAGATGTGGAAGCTGGCTTGCCGGCGATGCGCCTCGCGGGCGGCGCTGGATCTCCGACACACTGCAAGACTCAAGGCAAGCACACCCGTGGCGCTCACTGTTTCGTTCCCGCATAATCCCGCGACTGAAATCGAAAAATGGAGAAATTGGGGCAACCTGTATCCCCAATGCACACAATGACCTACACGCTCTACGGCATCAAAGCCTGCGATACCATGAAAAAAGCGCGCACCTGGCTCGAAGACCAGGCCATCGCCTACGAATTCCATGACTACAAAGCCCAAGGCATCGACCGTGACAGCCTGAACCGCTGGTGCGACGAACACGGCTGGGAAATCATCCTCAACCGTGCAGGCACCACCTTCCGCAAGCTGGACGACGCCAGCAAAGCCGACCTCGACCAGGCCAAGGCCGTCGAGTTGATGCTGGCCCAGCCGTCGATGATCAAGCGCCCGGTGCTCGACCTTGGCGCGCGTACCCTGGTCGGCTTCAAGCCCGACCTGTACGCCGCTGCCCTGGCCTGAGCCCCTACCCTATTTCGCACGAGGTAATCACATGTCCAATACCCTGTTCAGCCTGGCCTTCGGTGTCGGCTCCCAGAACCGCCAGGGCACCTGGCTGGAAGTATTCTACGCACAACCACTGCTCAACCCGAGCGCCGAGCTGGTTGCCGCAGTAGCCCCTGTTCTTGGTTATGAAGGCGGCAATCAGGCCATCGCCTTCACCAATGGCCAGGCCGCGCAGCTGGCCGAAGCCCTGAAGGGCGTGGACGCCACCCAGGCCGCCCTGCTGACCCGCCTGGCCGAGAGCCACAAGCCGCTGGTCGCCACCCTGCTGGCCGAAGACGCCGCGCTCAGCTCCACCCCTGAGGCCTACCTCAAGCTGCACCTGCTGTCGCACCGCCTGGTCAAGCCGCACGGTGTGAGCCTGGCCGGTATCTTCCCGCTGCTGCCGAACGTGGCCTGGACCAACCAGGGCGCGGTCGACCTGGCCGAACTGGCCGAGCTGCAACTGGAAGCGCGCCTGAAGGGCGAGCTGCTGGAAGTGTTCTCGGTGGACAAGTTCCCGAAGATGACCGACTACGTGGTCCCGGCCGGCGTGCGCATCGCCGACACCGCCCGTGTGCGCCTGGGCGCCTACATTGGCGAAGGCACCACCATCATGCACGAAGGCTTCGTCAACTTTAACGCTGGCACCGAAGGCCCGGGCATGATCGAAGGCCGCGTTTCCGCTGGCGTGTTCGTCGGCAAAGGCTCGGACCTGGGCGGCGGCTGCTCGACCATGGGCACCCTGTCCGGTGGCGGTAACATCGTCATCAGGGTGGGCGAAGGCTGCCTGATCGGCGCCAATGCCGGCATCGGTATCCCGCTGGGCGACCGCAACACCGTCGAAGCCGGCCTGTACATCACCGCCGGCACCAAGGTGAACCTGCTGGACGAGAACAACGAGCTGGTCAAAGTGGTCAAGGCGCGCGACCTGGCCGGCCAGACCGACCTGCTGTTCCGCCGAAACTCGCTGAACGGCGCGGTCGAGTGCAAGACTCACAAGTCGGCCATCGAGCTGAACAAGGCACTGCACGCCCACAACTGAGTCGTTGGGGATGTTAAGATCGGGTCTGGCACAACGCCAGACCCGTTTTTCATTCCAGGCCCCGCTAACATGTTCCAGCCCTCCCCCTGGCGTGCCGATTTTCCCGCCATCGCCGCCCTGCAACGGCAGCACCAGACCTACCTGGACAGCGCCGCCACCACCCAGAAGCCGCAGCCCCTGCTCGACGCCCTGAGTCATTACTACGGCCATGGCGCGGCGAACGTGCACCGTGCCCAGCATTTGCCCGGCGCACTGGCCACCCAGGCCTTCGAAACCAGCCGCGACAAGGTCGCCGCCTGGCTCAATGCGCCTGACTCACAGCAGATCGTGTTCACTCACGGCGCCACCTCGGCCTTGAACCTGCTGGCCTACGGCCTGGAGCACCGCTTCGAGGCCGGCGACGAAATTGCCGTCAGCGCCCTGGAACACCATGCCAACCTGCTGCCCTGGCAACAGCTGGCGCACCGGCGCAACCTGCGCCTGGTGGTACTGCCGCTGGATATCCACGGCCGCATCGACCTGGACCAGGCGCTGCAGCTGATCGGCCCGCGCACCCGGGTGCTCGCTATCAGCCAGCTGTCCAACGTGCTGGGTACCTGGCAGCCGTTGCCGGCGCTGCTGGCCCATGCCCGCGCCCAGGGGGCGCTGACCGTGGTCGACGGCGCCCAGGGTGTGGTGCATGGCCGCCATGACGTTCAGCAACTGGGCTGTGATTTCTATGTGTTCTCCAGCCACAAGCTGTATGGCCCGGACGGCGTCGGCGTACTGTATGGCCGCAGCCAGGCGCTGGCGATGCTGCGTCATTGGCAGTTCGGCGGCGAAATGGTGCAACTGGCCGAGTACCAGAGCGCCAGTTTTCGCCCGGCGCCGCTGGGGTTCGAGGCAGGGACCCCGCCGATCGCCGGGGTGATTGGCCTGGGCGCGACCCTGGACTACCTGGCCAGCCTTGATGCCCAGGCAGTCGAAGCCCATGAAACCAGCCTGCACCAGCACCTGCTGCGCGGCCTGGCCGATCGCGAGGGCGTGCGGGTAATCGGCGCCCCGCAGGCGGCCTTGGCCAGCTTCGTCATAGACGGTGTGCACAATGCCGACATCGCCCACATGCTCACCGAACAGGGCATTGCCGTGCGTGCCGGCCACCATTGCGCCATGCCGCTGCTACAAGGCTTGGGGCTGGAAGGTGCGATCCGCGTATCGCTGGGCTTGTACAGCGACAGCGATGACCTGCAGCGTTTCTTCGCCGCGCTCGATCAAGGCCTGGAGCTGTTGCGATGAGGCTGCCTGAAGACGCACGCCAGGCGCTGGAGGCCTTTGCCCAAGGCAAGGGCTGGGAACAGCGCGCGCGGCTGCTGATGCAGTGGGGCGAGCGCCTGCAACCGCTGGCTGACGCCGAAAAAACCGAGGCCAACCGGGTGCATGGCTGCGAAAGCCTGGTATGGCTGGTGGCCGAGCAGGTCGAGGGGCTGTGGCGGTTCAAGGCCAGCAGCGATGCCCGCTTGTTGCGCGGGCTGCTGGCCTTGCTGTTGGTGCGGGTGCAGGGGATGACCAGTGCAGAACTGGCCGGGCTCGATCTGCGCGGGTGGTTCACCGAGCTGGGGCTTGAGCGCCAGCTGTCGCCATCGCGTAGCAATGGGCTGCATGCGGTGTTGCAGCGGATGGCGGAGTTGGCGTCTAACCATTGAATCGGCGCTGGCTTCTTCGCGACGGTTCGACGCCTCGATGAACCCGCGAAGAAGCAGCGCGGTTTATTCAGGCTTTACTCGCTCCGCAGGCCGCCGCGCCCCGGCGACCAGCTTCTCGACAGCCTTGCTCGCCGCCACCATGCCAAAGGTCGCGGTCACCATCATCACCGCGCCAAAGCCACCCGAACAGTCCAGCCGCACACCCTCGCCAACGAAGCTCTTCTGCAGGCAAACGCTGCCATCGCCCTTGGGATAGCGCAGCTGTTCGCTGGAAAATACGCACGGTACGCCGTAGTTGCGGCTGACATTACGCGAAAAATTGTAGTCGCGACGCAGCGTTGAGCGAACACGTGAGGCCAGCGGGTCGTTGAAGGTCTTGTTCAGGTCAGCGATCTGGATCTGCGTCGGGTCGATCTGCCCGCCAGCGCCACCGGTGGTGACGATGGCGATCTTGCGCCGCCGGCACCAGGCAATCAGCGCGGCCTTGGCCATGACGCTGTCGATGCAGTCGATCACGCAGTCAAGGTTCTCGGTGATGTATTCGACCATGGTGTCGCGGGTGACGAAGTCGGCCACCGCATGCACCGTGCACGCCGGGTTGATCCCCCGCAGGCGCTCGGCCATGACCTCGACCTTGGGCCGCCCCACCTGCCCCTCCAGGGCATGGGCCTGGCGGTTGGTATTACTGACGCAGACATCGTCCAGGTCGAACAGGGTGATTTCGCCCACGCCACTGCGGGCCAGCGCTTCGGCCACCCACGAGCCTACCCCGCCAATCCCGACCACGGCCACGTGGGCCTGGCCCAGGCGTTGCAGCCCTTGGTCGCCATACAGCCGGGCAACACCGGCGAAGCGTGGATCTTCTGTGCTCATGTTCATACCCCAAAAAACCGGCGCGCATTATATGCCAGCCGGCCGCTGGCCTGCATCGTTAGGAAAGAGCCTACCAACCCTGCTTTAATGTCCTATCACTTCGACAGATATGGACGACAATGTCTTCACGTAAATTCGGCCTGAACCTGGTCGTGGTCCTGGCCATTGCCGCGCTGTTCACCGGGTTCTGGGCGCTGATCAACCGCCCGGTATCCGCCCCTGCCTGGCCAGAGCAGATCTCTGGCTTCTCGTATTCGCCATTCCGCCTGGGTGAAAGCCCGCAGAAGGGCCAATACCCCAATGACGACGAGATGCGCCAGGACCTGGAGCAGTTGAGCAAGCTGACCGACAGCGTGCGTATCTACACCGTGGAGGGGACACAGGCGGATATCCCACGGCTGGCCGAAGAATTCGGCCTGCGGGTAACCCTGGGCATCTGGATCAGCCCGGACCTGGAGCGCAACGAACGCGAAATCGCCACGGCCATCGAGTTGGCCAATACCTCGCGCAGCGTGGTGCGGGTGGTGGTGGGCAACGAGGCGCTGTTCCGTGAAGAGGTGACACCGGAAAACCTGATCAAATACCTGGACCGGGTGCGCGCAGCCGTCAAGGTACCGGTGACCACCAGTGAGCAGTGGCACATCTGGAAGGAAAACCCCGAACTGGCCAAGCACGTCGACCTGATCGCCGCGCACATCCTGCCTTACTGGGAATTCGTGCCGATGAAAGACTCGGTCGAGTTCGTCCTCGACCGGGCGCGAGAGCTGAAGCACCAGTTCCCGCGCAAGCCCCTGCTGCTGTCGGAAGTCGGCTGGCCGAGCAACGGCCGCATGCGTGGTGGCGCCGATGCCACCCAGGCCGACCAGGCCATCTACCTGCGCACTCTGGTCAACACCCTCAACCGCCGCGGCTACAACTACTTCGTCATCGAAGCCTATGACCAGCCGTGGAAGGCCAGCGACGAGGGTTCGGTAGGCGCCTACTGGGGCGTGTACAACGCCGAGCGCCAGCAGAAATTCAATTTCGACGGCCCGGTGGTGGCAATCCCGCAGTGGCGTGCCCTGGCGGTAGCCTCGGTGGTGCTGGCGATGATTGCGCTGATGGTGCTGTTCATCGACGGTTCGGCCCTGCGTCAGCGTGGTCGCACCTTCCTGACCTTCATCACCTTCCTGTGCGGGTCGGTGCTGGTGTGGATTGCCTACGACTACAGCCAGCAATACAGCACCTGGTTCAGCCTGACTGTGGGTGTGCTGCTGGCCCTGGGCGCGCTGGGGGTATTCATCGTTCTGCTCACCGAGGCCCACGAACTGGCCGAGGCGGTGTGGACCCACAAGCGACGTCGTGAGTTCCTGCCCGTGCAGGCCGACAGCGCCTACCGCCCCAAGGTATCGGTGCATGTGCCGTGCTACAACGAACCGCCTGAGATGGTCAAGCAGACCCTCGATGCCCTGGCCGCGCTGGACTACCCCGATTACGAAGTGCTGGTGATCGACAACAACACCAAGGACCCGGCCGTGTGGGAGCCGCTCAAGGCCCACTGCGAGAAGCTCGGCGAGCGCTTCAAGTTCTTCCATGTCGCGCCTTTGGCGGGCTTCAAGGGCGGCGCACTGAACTACCTGATCCCGCATACCGCCAAGGATGCCGAAGTGATCGCGGTGATCGACTCGGACTACTGCGTCGATCGCAACTGGCTCAAGCACATGGTGCCGCACTTCGCCGACCCGAAAATTGCCGTGGTGCAGTCGCCGCAGGACTACCGCGACCAGCACGAGAGCGCCTTCAAGAAGCTGTGCTACAGCGAGTACAAAGGCTTCTTCCACATTGGCATGGTCACCCGCAACGACCGTGACGCGATCATCCAGCATGGCACCATGACCATGACCCGGCGTAGCGTGCTGGAAGAGCTGGGCTGGGCCGAATGGTGCATCTGCGAGGACGCCGAGCTGGGCCTGCGGGTGTTCGAGAAGGGCCTGTCGGCTGCCTACGCCCATAACAGCTATGGCAAGGGCCTGATGCCCGACACCTTCATCGACTTCAAGAAGCAGCGCTTCCGCTGGGCCTACGGTGCCATCCAGATCATCAAGCACCACGCCAGCGCCCTGCTGCGCGGCAAGGGCAGCGAGCTGACCCGTGGCCAGCGCTACCACTTCCTGGCCGGCTGGCTGCCATGGATTGCCGATGGCATGAACATCTTCTTCACGATCGGCGCATTGTTGTGGTCGGCGGCGATGATCATCGTGCCACACCGGGTCGACCCGCCGCTGATGATTTTCGCCATCCCGCCGCTGGCGCTGTTCTTCTTCAAGGTGGGCAAGATCATCTTCCTCTACCGCCGTGCGGTGGGGGTGAATCTGAAGGACGCCTTCGCTGCGGCGCTGGCCGGGCTGGCGCTGTCGCATACCATCGCCAAGGCAGTGCTGTATGGCTTCTTCACCAGCAGCATGCCGTTCATCCGCACGCCCAAGCATGCTGACAGTCATGGGCTGCTGGTGGCGATTTCCGAGGCGCGGGAGGAGCTGTTCATCATGTTGCTGCTGTGGGGCGCAGCGCTGGGCATCTACCTGGTGCAGGGGCTGCCGAGCTCGGACATGCGCTTCTGGGTGGCGATGTTGCTGGTGCAGTCGTTGCCGTACCTGGCAGCGTTGGTGATGGCCTTGCTGTCGTCGCTGCCAAAGCCGGAGGCCGAGGTGCAAACGGCGCACACATAACGGAAACTTGCGGCCACCTGGCATAGTTCGGGCTTACAAATAGACGATCTCCAGCGTGGCCGCCCCGTCGACGGCAGTCTCGTCGCGCAGGTCGAGTTGACGCAAAGGAGCAATGTACAACTCGACCATCAGCATAGCCTCGAGCTGCCTGATCAAGGCAGGTCCGGCTGCTGCGCGGTTACTGAGGGCAAACCCCAGCAAACGACCGTCGTTATGGAAGAACGCAGCTCCCGGGCCTGGCTGCCAGCCTGCACCACTCTGCGGGGAGTAGAGCGGCTGGAGCACCTGCCCATCCCCTAGCGCCGGCCCCTCAAGCTGTAAAGACCATGCCAGGCCGTCACTGGTCTTTTTACCTGCGCCAAACAGGGCGGAGCGTGCTACGTCTTTGACGTGACTGATCAAGCCGGGCTGGCGGTTGTCCACCGCGCGCAGAGCGAAACGAGTGAGGCCGTCGCAGGTCACGGCAGCAGGCAACGAACGTCGCAAAGTGGTGGTTTTGCCAGCCGATAGCTGTCCAGGTTCAATGAGGCCGAAGTCCACCACACCGTCATGACCCAAGAACAGCTTGCAAGCTGCTGGGACGACACTTGCCTGTAACGCCAAGGCTGCAGTTGCGCCATCGACTTCCAACACACCACCTGCGTGCAACTCGTCGGCGTTTGACAAGTTCGACGCTGCATCGAGCCAGCCCTGGATTGTAAGGCGAGCCGTGAAATTTGTGCCTTGAAGCGCTACATCTGCAAGCAATGGCGTGACCTGCATGCCTGGCACCCAGCGAATCCGGTCGCCTTTTTGCATCCAGGGGCCACGCGGGTCCCTGGCTGCACCCAGCATGACCGGTTGGCCATCGAGCTGTGCGTCAGACAGTTGCATTGAATACTGTCCTCGCTCGCCAAAGCCATAGCTATCACCATAGGTGCCGGCAGCCAGATAGTTCAGGAGCATGTCGGTTCTTCTGGAGCACTGAACCGTCAGTTGCAGATGTTTCGCGGCAAACAGGTATTGATTCCCATGCTTTTGCAACTGAGTCCTGTTGACCTGGCCAAACTCGATAACGGGCTGGCTGAGCAAGATCTGACAGCCCTGCGCGGCGACAGATCCGGCCACTCCCATCAACAACATCCCCAGGCACCCGCTCAGCAAAAGCAGCGCGCCGCGGCGGTCGCGAATGGGGCGCGTCCTGCACAAGAACTCATATCGCATGGCAAAGGGCCGTGGTCGTTTCATAGTATTGATCCGGCTCCGGATTGTCGCTGAGGGTAAACTCCAGTGCACAGCCAGGTCCGCCTGGCGAGGTCACCTGATAGCGCTCGTTCTCCTGAAAGTCATGCAGGAATATCAAGCCACCGGCCTGCACCATCGTCACGAAGCTGCCGTTGGCATCCGTTACCATCGAGCTGTCCGCCACGGGCTGCCCGCCAACGTGCAGTGTTTGTAGCAAGACACGTCGAGTGCGCTCTACAGCGAAACGCAAATGCGAAAATGCCCCTCGACCGGCCCTTACAATGCCCTGGCTGTTGGCCAGATCGACACTACGTGGCAGGCTCCGGGGCTGTACTTGCAGACGATTGTCAGCGTATGGGCGAACCTGCGAGGCCACTGCTCGTCCTTCGCCATCGGTCCACACGGGCCCACTTGGCGTGTCGATTTTCACACCTGCAAGATCACCGACTTCGATGAGTGCGTAGGTATCCTGTATCGGGTAAGGCGATAACGTGATGCCATCTGCATGCCCCACTGCGCCGCCACGCAGGTTGGCAGCGAGCGTTTGCGCACTGCTGCCGGTGGCCGAGTAATCCAGCTGCATCTGGCCGAATGGCGCCAGCCATGAAGCGCCAAGGCTGGGTCGCAACACCGGGTCATTGCCTGCATGGCTGCCTCCCAGGCGATAGCTGAACGATTCATTGACACGTTCCCGCAGGTTGATGGATGAGCGGTAGTTGCCGGCGCTACCTCGGCTCGATGCGTACAGCCTGCGCTTGCTGCCCAATGGCAGACTGGCGCTCAGATACAGCAAGCGCCCCTGCTCACCTGCCCCGCTGAGCCTCCATTCCATGCCCGCATTCAGCGAAACCCGCTTCAGCGTTGTTCCCCAGCCGAAATTTGCCTGGGTGCTGACCTGACCGCTACCCGCACGCGACTGGCTGCCGCCAATACTGAAGTTCCCCAGCGCGCCCCCTTGCCATGACAAGCCGACGCCAAGGTAATCCTGCACCCCGTTCAAGCTGCGTGACGGCTCCAGCGCCTGTTGGATGTCTTGATAGTGCGGGCCCTGCACCGCGTAGCTGAAACTTGCCGCCCAACCTTCGGCTAGCTGCTGGCTGAGGGTAACCTGACTTTGCATTCCTGCTTTCTGGCGTCGAGGCTGCGAATAGCCGATTGACCACTGCATCTGAGCTTGCGTCCATGGCTGAACGCCCAGTGCAAACCCTGTTGCCTGATAACCATCGGTTGCAAGCATGCCGCCACCAAAGGCCACGCCATCGAGCACACTCCCGCTCCACCCGGCGCTCAGCACCCAGGGCGAAGCCGCACTGCTGTGGCGCAGTTGACCGACACCGAACTGGTACCCCCCCGACAAGCTGCCAGTCATGGGCGTAGCGGGCAAGGTCACGCGTCGCTGCTCGCCGTCCGCTTCATGGATGGTCATTTCCAGTTCGGCAAAGGCATCGACTGGCGCAGGGCTTTCGATGGAAAACGGGCCCGGCGGCACGACTGTCGCGTACACCAGCCGATTGCGCTGAAAGATCTCCACCCTCGCCTGGGTCTTGGCGATGCCTTGAACCGCACGGCGCTGCTGCAGATGCCCCAAGGCCTGCTCAGGGAACACCTGAAAGCCGTCAACAGATACACCAGCGAGCACAGGGTTGCCCAGGTGGATCTGGCCAACCTGCAAAACCGCCGCCTGCCCGGCGAACGTTCGTTGCGCGTAGGCATCAAGCGCGTTGAACTGCCTGGACTGCTGGCCAATGCTGGCAACCTGACGGCTGCGCACGATCCAGTCACCGAGGTTGAAACCCGGCTCGGTAAGCGCGGTCCAGGCTCTGCTGCTGCCATCCTTGAAGCGTGTATCCAGCATCGTCACATCGTAATTGAACATGCCGGCTAACCCACCAGTGGCAAACGCCGATAAATCATGGCCTGCAGCGGACTTGCGCAGCGCTTGTGCCGGCACGACCATGGATACACTGGCGGATTGCGGGTCTGCGTTTATCTGGCTCTGTGGGTAATCCGCCAACAGGTCGATGCACAAGTCAGCAGCCGTATCTGACGCGCCGGCCGGCACCTGTATGCCTCCGGCTTCCAGCAAAGCGGAGTCGATGCACAAACTGCCATCGTCGAGAAAGCGTGCCTGTGCTTGTCCTGCTCGATCGCCATTTACCTCCAGGCTTACGGTGTGATTGCCGGGGGTAAACCGGGCGATGTCCTGAAAGTAAGACGCCAGCTCTTCACTCAAGCCTCTCTGACGCAATAGTTCGAGGTCGAACGCGACGCCGTCACTGGCGCTGCACTCAAGAAGATAAACAGCAAAGAAAAGCACCACTGGCCAACGCCAGCCAACCGCCCGGCACTTTCCCGCGCCCCCACTCAACCGTTCCCCCTGCCTAACGGTGCCTCGAATTCATCTACGGCATAGCCGTACACCGTGGCCGGGAACAGCTTTACGCTGCGATTATCCCGTCGGGCTGCCGCGTCCAGCCGAAGCACTAGCGATTCGCCGGGCAATATGTAGGTGCGCGGCAAATACGCTTGCTCGTCCGCGGGCATCAACCTGACTTCCTGCGCCAGCCGCACCACATAGGGAGTCGGGTTCTCAACCTGTACACCTTGGCCGTGGTAGCGCCACTGCAAGCCCTCCCACGGTGAGCGATTGGCAGCAAGCCCCTTGGGATGGATGATGACAGGCAGGTTCTGCCTCACGCTCACCCCGACCTTGGCGATACGCTCACCTGTCAGTTTTTGCTGCTGAATGCCTTCGAATATCACCCGTTTCAAACGCTGGACTTGCAGGGGCGCAGTTGCACGCAACATAAACCTTACCCGCTGCTCCTCGCCCGCCTCGACGCGCCACGCGGGCTGGGAGAGAAACAGCAATGGCTCCAGGTCTTCAGGCAGGTTCTGCAGGGTGACGAGCAACAGCGCGGGGGTGGGGTCTTCATTGCGTACCGTGATCGTTGCCTCGCCATCGGCTTCGTTGACGATCACCACCGAAGTTTCCGGGACCATGCCAGCAGCCTGTGCTGCACTGCCCGACAGCAGCAGGCCGCCCGCACTCAACAGTAAACGGATCAATATGCTCAAACTCGAATCTCTACAAGAAACGTGCTCGCCGCCCTGGAGCAGCGAGCACGTCAAGGCCCCAATGCGCTTAGCGTCAACGTTGTAGGCTTGACGTCAGCGCTTGATCACAGATAGGACAGTTCGATGGTCGAAGCGCCATCGATCTTTACGTCATCGGTCACGGTGAGGTTCCTCAACGCAGCAATGTTCATGTCAATCTGCAAATCAGCGGTCAGATTCCGGATGGCCGTGGGTACTGCTGCTCCGACCGCAAAACCATGGAACCTGCCCACTGCACCGTTATAGAGATAGGAATAGTCCGGCGTATAATCGCGCTGCCAGGACGTACCACTGTCAGCTGTAATAAGACGCGTCACGGACGTGCTGCCATCGACAACATAGCTGCTGGCATTCGTTCGCAGGAAATAGGCGCCGATTCGCTGGCCATGCTCGTTCATCCCAAGGCCAAATGCGATGATCGTGCCCGCTGCCGAGTCCGCACTGCCCGCTCTGCCATCCACCCCCCGCAAGGCGAACCGGGTAGGGCTTTTACAGTTCACGGAAAGTTGCTGGGGGGGCGATATGAACTGAGTTTGTCGATCTCGATGTAGCTGGTCTACCGAAATATCACCGAAGTCAAATGTTCCGCCGCCACTGAGTGAAGGCGTGCATGCACCAGGTTTGATGACACCGGTGACGACAATATCCGTTGCGCTGGCAAACACGGTCGTGCTGCACATCAGCGCAATGCCCATGGCGATCAACTGCTTGTTACTCATTGTGCTCTTCACCTTACATTGTGTGTTGGTTGGCCCCTAGGGGCGGGGCACAACCTACACATTCGCGTACGCGGAACAGATTGAGAAATACTTCCCTTGACTCAGGCTTGCCGGCCGAACGAGTCGAAGCCGAACGCTTCACACCCAGGTTTTGCTTTAAACTATTGCGCCTTGCCCGCCTTGCCCGCTTTCGGAGTTTTACCATGACGGCCCCTGCCGAGCTCTCGCCTACCCTTCAACTGGCCTGCGACCTGATCCGTCGCCCCTCGGTCACCCCCCTCGACGCCGACTGCCAGGCGCAGATGATGAACCGTCTGGGCGCCGTCGGGTTCCAGCTGGAGCCCATGCGCTTCGAGGACGTCGACAACTTCTGGGCCACCCACGGTACCCAGGAAGGCCCGGTGCTGTGCTTCGCCGGCCATACCGACGTGGTACCGACCGGCCCGGTGCAGCAGTGGCAGCATGAGCCGTTTGAAGCGCTGATCGACGCCGACGGCATGCTTTGCGGCCGGGGCGCTGCCGACATGAAGGGCAGTCTGGCGTCCATGGTGATCGCCAGCGAGCGCTTCGTGCAGGACTACCCGAACCACCGCGGCAAGGTCGCGTTCCTGATCACCAGCGACGAAGAAGGCCCGGCCCACCACGGCACCAAGGCCGTGATCGAGCGCCTGAAAGCACGCAGCGAGCGCCTGGACTGGTGCATCGTCGGCGAGCCGTCCAGCACCACCCTGCTGGGCGACGTGGTCAAGAACGGCCGTCGCGGCTCACTGGGTGCCAAGCTGACCGTGCGCGGCAAGCAGGGCCACGTGGCCTACCCGCACCTGGCCCGCAACCCGATCCACCTGGCCGCCCCAGCCCTGGCGGAACTGGCGGCCGAGCACTGGGACGAAGGCAACGCGTTCTTCCCGCCTACCAGCTTCCAGATCTCCAACCTCAACTCCGGCACCGGCGCCACCAACGTGGTCCCGGGCGATCTGACCGCGCTGTTCAACTTCCGCTTCTCCACCGAGTCCACCGTCGAAGGCCTGCAGGCGCGGGTTGCGGCAATTCTCGACAAGCATGAACTGGACTGGTCGGTCGACTGGGCACTGTCGGGCCTGCCGTTCCTCACCGAGCCGGGCGAACTGCTGGACGCGGTGTCGGCCAGCATCAAGGGCGTCACCGGGCGCGACACCCAGCCGTCCACCAGCGGCGGTACCTCCGATGGCCGTTTCATCGCCACCATGGGCACCCAGGTGGTCGAGCTGGGGCCGGTCAACGCCACCATCCACCAGGTGGATGAGCGCATCCTCGCCAGCGACCTCGACCTGCTGACTGAAATCTACTACCAGACCCTGGTCCGGTTGCTCGCCTGATGCTTGCCTGCCCTCTTTGCCAGGCGCCCTTGAGCCCGCTCGACAACGGCGTGGTGTGCCCGGCCGGCCACCGCTTCGATCGCGCCCGCCAGGGTTACCTGAACCTGCTGCCCGTGCAGCATAAAAACAGCCGCGACCCGGGTGACAACCAGGCCATGGTCGAGGCTCGCCGCGACTTTCTCGACGCCGGTCACTACGCGCCGGTGGCCCGCCGCCTGGCCGAGCTGGCCAGCGAGCGCCAGCCGGGCGCGTGGCTGGACATCGGCTGCGGCGAGGGCTACTACACCGCCCAGCTGGCCCAGGCCCTGCCTGCTGCTGACGGCTACGCCCTGGACATCTCACGCGAGGCGGTCAAGCGCGCCTGCCGCCGGGCGCCAGCAGTGACCTGGATGGTGGCCAGCATGGCCCGCGTGCCACTGGCCGACGCCAGCTGCCAGTTCATCGCCAGCGTGTTCAGCCCATTGGACTGGGCCGAGGCCAAACGCCTGCTCAGCCCAGGCGGTGGGCTGATGCGGGTTGGCCCGACCAGCGGCCACCTGATGGAACTGCGCGAGGTGCTCTACGATGAAGTACGCCCTTATGCAGACGACAAGCACCTGGCCCTGATCCCCGAAGGTATGGCCCACGCCCACAGCGAAACCCTGGAGTTCCGCCTGAGCCTGGCCTTGCCCAAGGCCCGCGCCGACCTGCTGGCAATGACCCCGCACGGGTGGCGCGCCAGCGCCGAAAAACGGGCCAGGGTGATCGACCAGCCAGAACCGTTCGAAGTCACGGTTTCCATGCGTTATGACTATTTCGTGCGCCAAGACTGAGCACACCGGAGCCCTTATGCGTCAACCTGATATCGAGATTTACCTGAAGGACGCCGACGTCGACCACAAGCAGATTGCCCAGTGGCTGGCCGAGGCAGTCGGCCCGTGCAGCGAATGGCAGCAGAAAGGCCAGACCTTCAAATGCAAGGCCGGTAACATTCCGGTGACTTGGTTACCCAAGGCTGTAGGGAAATGGAACAGCCTGTACCTGGAAAGTGACCAGACGCCGTGGGACGACGACGTCGCCTGCGCCCGTGCCGCGTTCGCCGCACTGGGTGTGGAAGTGCGCTGTGCGCCGGGTGGCTGGGTAGAGGAAGATGGGGAAGAAGACGCCGACCGCTGGGTCCGCATCAGCGCCGACGGTGAAGAGGAAATCACCTGGCGTACGTCATGAATCCGGGCCGTTCCTGACTCTGCAGGAGCGGGCTTGTCCGCTCCTGCAGCTTGAAACCAGAGGCTCAGAGCCCTACTACGTCCTCGGCTTGCAGGCCTTTCTGGCCCTGCACGCAGGCGTACTCCACCCGCTGCCCTTCGACCAGGGTACGATGCCCCTCACCGCGGATCGCCCGATAGTGGACGAACACATCCGCACCACCTTCGCGCTGAATGAAGCCATAACCCTTGGCATCGTTGAACCACTTTACATTCCCAGTCTCACGAGACGACATCTGAACTACTCCGGATTTTTATTGTGAAAATCGCCTTGTTGACACGAGGCCACCGCCCCGTGTCGACGCCGCTTGGGGAAATATCCTGCAAGTGGCAGGCCGAGTATATGACACAGAACAAAATAATTTGATGACGGTCCCGCCGTTCGGCGATTTTTGCTGAACTTGCGCGGATACGGCAGACTAATTGGCTGGATACCCATCTAAAATCACACCCAGGGCACACACCCCATGACCCGTTCCCCCCTGCGCCGCCTGATCTTCGGCGCCTTGCGTCGCCTGTTGTACCTGTGGGTGCGCTCCGAAACCATCAACCAGTCTTCACTCACCCTCAAGCTCGACCGCAGCCGCCCGGTGTTCTACGCCCTGCCTTCGCCGGCCCTCACCGACCTGGCCGTGCTTGACCACGAATGCACCAAGGCGGGGCTGCCACGCCCGGTGCTACCGGTGGCGGTCGGCCCGCTGCAGGAACCGGCCGCGTTCTTTTACCTCACCCCCGACCCGGACTGGCTCGGCCGCCAGGACAAGCGTGGCGCCCCGCCCACCCTCGAGCGCCTGGTCGCGGCCATCAGCCAGCATGCCGAGGAAGATGCGCAGATCATTCCGGTCAGCGTGTTCTGGGGCCAGACCCCGGCCAGCGAGTCCAGCCCATGGAAGCTGCTGTTCGCCGACAGCTGGGCAGTGACCGGGCGCCTGCGCCGGCTGTTGACCGTGGTTATTCTGGGGCGCAAGACCCGGGTGCAGTTCTCGGCGCCGATTCACCTGCGCGAACTGGTGCAGCACAACAAGGGCCACGAGCGCACCGTGCGCATGGCCCAGCGCCTGATGCGCGTGCATTTTCGCAACCTCAAGACCGCCGTCATCGGCCCGGACATCTCGCACCGGCGCAATCTGGTCAAAGGCCTGGTCCACGCCCCGCAGGTGCGCCAGGCCATCCTCGACGAAGCGCAGCGCGAAAACCTGCCGCTGGCCAAGGCCGAGGCCCAGGCACTGCGCTACGGCAACGAGATCGCTTCGGACTACACCTACACCGCCATCCGCTTCCTCGAAGTGGTGCTGAGCTGGTTCTGGAACAAGATCTACGACGGCATCAAGGTCAACCACATCGAGCAGGTACAGGGCATCGCCCCCGGCCATGAAGTGGTCTACGTGCCGTGCCACCGCAGCCATATCGACTACCTGCTGCTGTCCTACCTGCTGTTCCGCAATGGCCTCACCCCGCCGCACGTGGCCGCCGGCATCAACCTCAACATGCCGGTGGTGGGCAACCTGCTACGCCGCGGCGGCGCCTTCTTCATGCGCCGCACGTTCAAAGGCAACCCGCTGTACACCGCCGTGTTCAACGAGTACTTGCACACCCTGTTCAGCAAAGGCTTCCCGGTCGAGTATTTCGTCGAAGGCGGCCGCTCGCGTACCGGGCGCATGCTGCAGCCGCGCACCGGGATGCTGGCCATCACCTTGCGCAGCTTCCTGCGCTCGTCACGCACCCCGATCGTGTTCGTACCGGTCTATATCGGCTACGAACGCGTGCTCGAAGGCCGTACCTACCTGGGCGAACTGCGTGGCGCCAGCAAGAAGAAAGAGTCGATCTTCGACATCTTCAAGGTGTTCGGCGCACTCAAGCAGCGCTTTGGCCAGGTTTACGTCAACTTTGGCGAGCCGATCCGCCTGGCCGGTTTCCTCGACCAGCAGCAGCCTGGCTGGCGTGATCAGGACCACGGCCCCCAGTACCGTCCGGGCTGGCTCAACGCGACTACCACGCGCCTGGGTGAAACCGTGGCCCGCCACCTGAATGAGGCCGCTGCGGTCAACCCGGTCAACCTGGTGGCCCTGGCGCTGCTGTCCACCAGCCGCCTGGCGCTGGACGAACGCGCGCTGGTGCGCGTACTCGACCTGTACCTGGCCCTGCTGCGCCAGGTGCCCTACTCGCCACATACGACCCTGCCAGACGGCGACGGCCAGGCGCTGATCGAACACGTGCGCGGGATGAACCTGGTTTCCGAACAGAAAGACGCCCTGGGCCGCATCCTTTACCTGGATGAAGGCAACGCGGTGCTGATGACCTACTATCGCAACAACGTGCTGCACATCTTCGCCCTGCCGGCACTGCTGGCCAGTTTCTTCCTCAGCAGCTCGCGCATGAGCCGCGAACTGCTGGGCCAGTACGTGCACGCCCTGTACCCGTACCTGCAGACCGAGCTGTTCCTGCGCTGGGCACCGGAGCAGCTGGACGAAGTGATTGACCAGTGGCTGGCCGCACTGGTCGACCAGGGCCTGCTGCGCCAGGACAACGACGTGTACATACGCCCGGCGCCCAGCTCGCGGCCGTTCGTGCTGCTGACGCTGCTGGCCCGCACCATCACCCAGACCCTGCAGCGCTTCTACATGGTCACCTCCCTGCTGCTCAACAGCGGCCAGAGCACCCTCAGCGCCGAGGAACTGGAGGACCTGTGCGTGATGATGGCCCAGCGCCTGTCGATTCTGCACGGCCTGAACGCCCCGGAGTTCTTCGACAAGACGTTGTTCCGCCATTTCATCCAGACCCTCATCCAGCAAGGCGTGCTGCACGCCGACGCGCAGGGCAAACTGGGGTTTCACGACAAGCTCGGCGACTTGGCCGAAGGCGTGGCCAAGCGTGTGCTGTCGGCCGAGTTGCGCCTGTCGATCCGCCAGGTGGCGCTGCATCGGGACGAGCCAGTGGATGTAGTCCAAGGGTAGGTTTTCAGCCTGCCGCCAGGCCTTGAGAGGGGACAGGATCGACGTGCTGTTTCCCTTCTCAAGGAGTAACACCATGACCCAGCTAAAGTCGTTCAACGTCGAGATCGTCTCCTCCAGCGATAACCGCCTGCCACCCTCCGGCCAGGTCCAACTGAGCCTGCTTGATGTTTCCCTGGCGGATGCCCCGGCCGTCAGCCAGGCCGAGCTGCGCCTGCGATGTGGGGGTGTGATGCCGATCAATCTGCAACTGGCCTTCGACAGCAGCCTGATCGACCCTCGCCGGACCTACGCGTTGTCCGTGCGCATCGAGAAGGACGGCAAATTGCACTTCATCAACACCAGCCGTCACCCGATAGATCCGTACAGGGTGTTCGGCACCCAACGCGTCGTGGTCGACAGCGTCGCAGGCGCGGTCGAAGGCATGCATGGCGGCAATTTGTTCAAGGACCAATGACATGGAAATCACCGGTAACCTTGCCACCCCTTATATCCCGGATCTGCCCGAAGGTTTGCCACGACTTTCGGTCAGGGTGACCGCCTTTATAGACGGACACGAACAGTTCCTTGCCACCTGCAGCGCCCAGGCCAGCGGGTCGCCCATGCCGTTTCGCGTCCACCTCGACCCGCTGAGCCTGGACGGCCTGGAACAGGTCACCCTTGAAGCCCTGTGTACCATCGGGCTCGGCGCAGAAGCCGTGGTCGCGCGCGCCACACAAACCCTGGCCATCGCCGATGTCCTGCAGGGCATGCCGCTGGAGCTGAACCTTGATGCAGTCGATGCTGCTGCGCAGGCGTCGCAAAAGTACCCTGTCGAACCTCTCGTGTTCGGCTTGAGCGGGCAGATAGTCGTCCCGCCGGAACTGCGCGTGGAGGCGGCCTACCTGGATGCCCACCTGCTGCTGATTCAAGAGGACGGTTACAGCAATCGCTACGCCAGCAACCTCGCCGAGCATTCGCTGTACCTGAGAAACGGTGGCGCGCCGTTCTCGATGTTCCTCGATGCGGCCTCGGTGCCAGAAGGCCGACAAGCCAAACTGCACCTGGGTTTGTATGACCTCGAACGCACAGTGCTGCTGGCTGGCAACGTCGTTAAAAACCTGGACCTTTCCAGCCCGCCTGACCTCTCCAATATCGTATTGCGCAAGCCGCGGCGCTGATTGATCAGGGAAAATCCGCTAAAGTCCCGGGGTTGGTTACGAGCCAGCCCCAAGGACACCGGAGATTCCATGAAAAAGCTCTTTATGCTGTGTTGCGCATCCCTGCTCGCAGCCTGTTCCAGCCACACCCCGTCCAACCAGGCCAGCCTGGATGGCGAAGTCTTCTACGTGCAACGCATCGCCCTGCCCCCCGCCGCCACCTTGAGCGTAGAACTGCAGGACGTTTCCCTGATGGACGCCCCCGCAGTGACCCTCGCGCGCCAGGCCGGCCCGGTCAAAGGCAACGTACCGCTGCCGTTTCACCTCACCTACGACCCGGCCCAGGTCAAACCCGGCCACCGCTACGCGGTGAGCGCGCGCATCGAGCTCGATGGCAAGCTGCTGTTCATCAACACCGAACACCACGGCGTGATGCTCGACGGCAATGACCCGCAGCCTGTGCGCATCAAGGTCGACCAGGTTCGTTGATACCCGTATTCACCTGTTTACAAGGAACGCTTCATGATCCGCACTTCCCTGCGCTTCACCACCCTGTGCGCCGGCTTGCTGCTGTCGGCCAGTGCCCTGGCCCTGTCGCTGGGCGACCTGACCCAGAAGGACGCCAGCGGTGGCCTTAAAGATGCCCTGACCCAAGGCGCGCAGCTGGCCGTCAAGCAGCTGAGCACGCCGGGTGGTTTCAGCAACAACCCGGATGTGCGCATCGAGCTGCCGGGCAACCTGGGCAAAGCGGCCAAGGCCATGAAGATGTTTGGCAAGGGCGACCAGGTCGAAGCCCTGGAAACCAGCATGAACAAGGCCGCTGAAGCAGCAGTGCCGCAGGCCCAGGCGATTCTGGTAGATGCCGTGAAGAACATGAGCGTGACGGATGCCAAGGGGATTCTCAGCGGCGGCGACGATTCGGCCACCCAGTACCGGAACAAGAGCAGCCGCGAGCAGATTCGCGCCAAGTTCCTGCCTATCGTCAAGCAGGCTACCGACAAGGTCGGCGTGGCTCAGCAATACAATGCCTTCGCCGCCCAGGCCAAGGGGTTGGGGCTGGTCAAGGATGACGCCAATATCGAGAACTATGTGACCGAGAAGGCGCTGGATGGGCTGTTCGAGATGATCGCCAAACAGGAACAGAGCATTCGCCAGAACCCGGCTCAGGCGGCTACCAGCCTGGCCAAGAAGGTGTTCGGCGCTCTTTGAGGCCGCCAAGGGCTGCTTCGCAGCCCATCGCCGCGAAGCGGCCCCAATGGCTTGATTGACTGATATCAGCCCTTCCTGACCCTGAACCATGCCGCATACAACGCCGGCAGAAACAGCAAGGTCAACACCGTGGCCACGATCAACCCGCCCATGATCGCCACTGCCATCGGCCCATAGAACACGCTACGCGACAGCGGAATCATCGCCAGCACGGCCGCCAGCGCGGTCAGCACGATCGGCCGGAAGCGCCGCACCGTGGCCTCGATGATCGCCTGCCAACGCTGCATGCCCGAGGCGATGTCCTGCTCGATCTGGTCGATCAGGATAACCGAGTTGCGCATGATCATCCCCGCCAGGGCAATGGTGCCCAGCATGGCAACGAAGCCGAACGGCTGGCGGAACACCAGCAGGAACAGGGTCACTCCGATCAGCCCGAGGGGGGCGGTGAGGAACACCATGACCGTGCGCGAGAAGCTGCGCAGCTGAATCATCAGCAGGGTCAGCACCACCACCACGAACAGCGGCATGCCGGCATTCACTGACTTCTGCCCGCGCTCGGAGTCCTCTACCGTGCCGCCTACCTCCAGCAAGTAACCGTCCGGCAGCTTGGCGCGAATCTCGTGCAGGGTCGGCTCGATCTGCTTCACCAGCGTCGCCGGCTGTTCCTTGTCGTAGATGTCGGCACGCACCGTCACCGTCGGCAAGCGGTTGCGGTGCCAGATGATGCCTTCCTCGAAGCCGTACTCCAGGCTCGCCACCTGCGACAGCGCCACGCTCTGACCGTTGTCGGTCGGCAACGCCAGGCTGCCCAGGTTGGCCAGCTCGCTGCGCTCCTGCCGGGTGCCGCGCAAAAGGATCTCGATCAGTTCGTTGTCTTCGCGGTACTGGCTGACCGTGATACCGGTCAACGAGCTCTGCAGGAAGCTCGACAGGTGCGCGGTGCTGACGCCAAGCGCGCGGGCACGGTCCTGGTCGATTTCCAGGAACACCGCCTTGCTCGGCTCTTCCCAGTCCAGGTGCACGTTCACCACGTGCGGGTTCTCGCGCACCTTGTCGGCCACTTCACGGGCCAGTGCACGGGCCTTCTCGATGTGTTCGCCAGTGACCCGGAACTGCACCGGGTAACCCACCGGCGGGCCGTTTTCCAGGCGGGTAACGCGGGCACGCAGGTCGGGGAACTGCTGGTCCACGGTGTCGATCAGCCAGCTGCGCAGGCGCTCGCGGTCCTCCATCGACTTGGCCAGCACCACGAACTGGGCAAAGCTGGCTGCAGGCAGTTGCTGGTCCAGTGGCAAGTAGAAGCGCGGCGAACCGGTACCCACATAGGCCACATAGTTGTCGATGCCATCCTGCTGCTTGAGCAGTGCCTCGAGCTGCTTGACCCGCTCGGCGGTATTGGCCAGCGAGGCGCCTTCGGCCAGCTTCAGGTCGACCATCAGCTCCGGGCGCCCGGAGGCCGGGAAGAACTGCTGAGGCACGAAACGGAACAGCAGGATGCTGCCGACAAAGGCTGCCAAGGTCAGCACTATGACCGTCTTGCGGTGCCCCACGCACCACGCCACCACTCGCCGCACACGCTGGTAGAACGGCGTGGCGTAGGGGTCTGGTGCGTGGCCGTCCGAGCCATGGCGCGCCGCATGCAGCTTGGCCAGGTCAGGCAGCAGGCGCTCGCCCAGATAAGGCACGAACACCACGGCTGCGACCCACGAGGTGAGCAAGGCGATGGTCACCACCTGGAAGATCGAGCGGGTGTATTCGCCAGTGCTGGAGGCCGCCGTGGCAATCGGCAGGAAGCCCGCCGCCGTGATCAGGGTGCCAGTGAGCATCGGAAAGGCGGTGCTGGTCCAGGCGTAGCTGGCCGCCTTGAGGCGGTCGTAGCCCTGCTCCATCTTGATCGCCATCATTTCCACGGCAATGATCGCGTCGTCCACCAGCAGGCCCAGGGCCAGCACCAGCGCGCCCAGGGATATCTTGTGCAGGCCGATACCGAAGTAATGCATGGCGGCGAAGGTCATCGCCAGCACCAGCGGGATGGCCAGCGCCACCACCAGGCCGGTGCGCAGGCCGAGGGAGAAGAAGCTCACCAGCAGCACGATCACCAGTGCCTCGACCAGCACCTGGACAAACTCGCCCACGCCAGCCTTGACCGCCGCCGGTTGGTCCGAGACCTTGCGCAGCTCCATGCCGGCCGGCAGGTTGTGCGCCAGGCGCTCGAACTCGCCTTCCAGGGCCTTGCCCAGCACCAGAATGTCACCGCCGTCCTTCATCGACACGGCCAGGCCAATGGCATCTTCACCCATGAAGCGCATGCGCGGTGCAGGTGGATCGTTGAAGCCACGGTGCACCTCGGCCACATCTCCGATGCGGAACGTGCGGTCACCGACGCGGATAGGGAACTGGCGAATCTGCTCGACACTGTCGAAACGCCCGCTCACCCGCAGTTGCAGGCGCTCGCTGGGTGTCTCGAAGAAGCCGGCGGTGCTGACCGCGTTCTGCTCCTGCAGGGCCTGCTGCACCGCCTCCAGCGGCACGCCAAGGGTCGCCAGCTTGAGGTTGGACAGCTCGATCCAGACCTTCTCGTCCTGCAGGCCGAGCAGCTCTACCTTGCCCACGTCCTTGACCCGCTGCAACTGGATCTGGATCCGGTCGGCGTAGTCCTTGAGCACCGCATAGTCGAAGCCGTCACCGGTCAGCGCATAGATGTTGCCGAACGTGGTGCCGAACTCATCGTTGAAGAACGGGCCCTGGACCTCGGGCGGCAAGGTGTGGCGGATGTCCGCGACCTTCTTGCGGATCTGGTACCAGAGCTCGGGGATGTCGTCTGAATGCAGCGAGTCGCGAGCCATGAAGGTGACCTGTGACTCGCCGGGGCGGGAGAACGAAACGATCTTCTCGTACTCGCCGGTTTCCATCAGTTTCTTCTCGATGCGCTCGGTCACCTGGCGCGCCACTTCTTCAGCAGTGGCGCCAGGCCACAGGGTGCGGATGACCATGGCCTTGAAGGTGAACGGCGGGTCCTCGCTCTGGCCGAGCTTGGTGTAGGACATGGCGCCAATGGCCGCCAGCAGGATCATCAGGAACAGGACGATCTGGCGGTTGCGCAGCGCCCAGGCAGAAAGGTTGAAACCCATCGGGACTTACTCCTTGGCCGTCAGGTTCACTACACGGTTGGTGCGGTCCACAGGGCGTACCTCCTGGCCCTCGCGCAGCACATGGCCACCGGCGGCAACCACCCAGTCGCCCGGGTCAAGGCCTTCGAGCACCGGCACGCTGTCACTGCCATACGCCCCCAGGCGCACCGTAGCCCGCTCCAGGCGGCTGTCCTTGTTGACCCGCCAGACATAGGCCTGGCCGTTTTCCGCAGTGACGGCGGACAGCGGCACAGCCAACGGGATCAGCCCTTCGTGGGCAATGAATACCCGGGCGCTCTGGCCCAGGTCCGCAGGTGTAGCGGCCGTGGCAAAGGCGATGCGCGCGGCGAAGGTGCGTGAGCGCGGGTCGGCGGCAGGTGACAACTCGCGAATACGCCCCTGGAAGCGCGCCTCCGGGAGCGACCACAACTCGACACTCACCGGCTGGCCCACGGCGAAGCGGGCAAAATGCTGCTCCGGCAGGCTGATGGCCACCTCCCGTTCGCCATCGGCGGCCAGGGTGAACACGGTCTGCCCGGCGGCAACCACCTGGCCCACCTCGACCTGGCGCTTGGCGATAACCCCGGCCTGCGGCGCGCGCAACACGGCATATTCGGCCTGGTTGCCGGCCACGTCGAACTCGGCCTTGGCCTGCTTCAGGCGGGCCTGGCCGGCGCGGTAGAGGTTTTCGGCATTGTCGTACTGCGAGTGGCTGACCATCTGCCGGTCCAGCAGCTTCTGGTAACGATCGCGCTCGGCGCGCACCAGCGACAGGTTGGCCTCGGCGGCCGCCAGCTGGGCGCGGTTGGCTTCCAGTTGCAGGCGCACATCTTGCGGGTCGAGCTCGGCCAGCGGCTGGTCGGCCTTGACCCGCTGCCCCTCCTCGACCAGGCGCTTGCTGACCTTGCCGGCAATGCGGAAGGCCAGCTCCGGCTCGAAGCGCGCCCGCACTTCACCGGGGTAACTGTCGGCAGCGGCTTCGGCCGGCTGCGGCTGCACCACCAGCGCCGGGCGAGGCGCGGCGGGCGGGGCGGCTTCCTGGCCGCACGCCGCCAGGAACAGCACGGCGGCGGCGGGCAAGGCGATGGACAAGGCATGGCGCAACATGATGAATCCTTTCGCGGAGGGCACTTCGAATATTTGTACTGACGGGTATATTAAGTCAGGCAAGCGGTGGCGGGAAGAGTGTGCGTGGTGGATTTTGCGAGGTACGGCGGAGCGCTGTGGCGCCTGACCCGTTAAGATGGGCGCTTCTTCAAGCAGATGCAGACCACAATGTCCAACGACGCCCCCATCGGTCCAGGCCGGCCAAAGGACTTGGCCAAGCGCGAGGCGATTCTCGAAGCGGCCAAGACGCTGTTCCTCAGCCTTGGCTACGCCAACACCAGCATGGATGCGGTCGCTGCGGCGGCAGGTGTTTCAAAGCTCACCGTCTACAGCCATTTCACCGACAAGCAGACGCTGTTCTGCTCAGCGGTCATGGCAACCTGTCAGATCCAGTTGCCCGACTTGCTGTTCGAGTACCCCGAAGGGGCGCCGGTGGAAGAGGTTCTGCTGACCATCGCTCGTGGCTTCCAGGCGCTGATCAGCAGTGACGAAGCGGTCAAGCTCAGCCGCTTGATAATGGCTCAGGGCAGCCAGGACCCGAGCTTTGGCGAGTACTTCTACGAGGCCGGGCCCAAGCGCGTGCTGGCGGGGATGGAAGCGTTGCTGCGTGGGGCGGATGAGCGGGGCTTGCTGCGCATCGACAACCCGCTGCGGGCGGCCGAGCATTTCTTCTGCCTGGTCAAAGGCGCCCCGGATTACCGGTTGTTGCTGGGCTGCGCGGGGCCCCTGGACGGCGACGAAGCCGAGGCCCATGTGCGCGAGGTGGTGGGGGTGTTCCTGCGGGCTTATCAACCCTGAGGCCCGCGAATGTCTTTGCGGGAGCGCAGGCTCCGAGCTGGTTGGCACCGGCTACGCCGGTGTTCGCGGCTGAAGCCGCTCCCACAGAAGTAACGAGGTTGCTCAGGCCTTCAGGGCCTTCTTCGGGTAAATGTCATACCGGCTCGACTTGCCCTCCAGGCTATGACTCGGCTTCGGCCCGTCGATGATCGGTGCCTTGCGCGGGCGCTTCACCACCACCCGGTGGCTGGCCAGGACAAGAGCGGCTTCGAGCAGCGCCGGGGCGTCCAGGTCATCACCGACCAATGGCCGGAACACGCGCATTTCCTTCTTCACCAGCGCGCTCTTGTCCCGGTGCGGGAACATCGGGTCGAGGTAGATCACCTGCGGCGCCTCACCTTCCCAGTCGCGCATGCGCTGAATGGCGTTGCCCGTCAGCAGGCGCATGCGCCCCACAATCGGCCCAACCTCGGCATCCGACCGGGCCCGCGCCAAGCCATCCTCCAGCAACGCGGCAATCAGCGGCTGTCGCTCGATCAGGGTCATCTGGCAACCCAGGCTGGCCAGCACGAACGCGTCCTTGCCCAGCCCCGCCGTGGCATCCAGTACCTGTGGTCGCACGCCCTGGGCGATGCCCACCGCCTTGGCGATCATCTGCCCGTTACCGCCGCCGAACTGGCGCCGGTGCGCCGCCTGGCCGTCGACGAAGTCAACCCGCACCGGGCCCGGTGCCTGCGGCCCCAGTTGCTGAACCTGCAGGCCATCGACGCCCACCTGCACGGCAAAGCCTGCGGCCTCGTCCTGCAGCGGCAACGCTAGCCGCTCGGCCCATGCGGCGGCTTGCGCCTCGAACTCAGCCGACAGTGCCTCGACCCGGATACCTGTGCCCTGCTCTTCCATCATCCACACCTGAAAATTGAACCCAGCCGTTAATGTATCGGCAGCCACGGCCGATACAGGCAATATCCCGCTATTCTGCCAGAGCACAACGCGCGCGGCTGCCATGTCAGATACTCTTCCCATCGGCTTGACCTATTTGTCGCCTGTCGGCAACTACAGTCAGCACAATACCCAGGCACTCGGGGGCGTCAGCCACCTGTGGCAGGATTTCTTTGCCCGGGCCATGGCCGAACAGCCGGAAGAGCCCGTCGACCAGGTCAGCCAGTCGTTCGTGCAGTACGACCACGACAGCGGCGAGCCAATCGGCGGCGCCCGTGCGCTGGCCCTGATTGACGCCCAGCGCGCCTGCCCGGTGCAGGACACCGTGGTGGCACCGCCGGAGCCGCTGTTCCTGCCCAAGGCCGAGCTTGAGGCTAACTTGCTGGAGCCTGCTGCCGAGCCGTTCAGCGCCATCGAGCTGATCGAGCAGCAACGCCAGCTCGACATCAGCAACAGCTGGCTGCGCCCGGTGGTGATGAGCCAGGGCCACGCGATTGCCGAGCCCGGGCCAGGTCCCGCACCGCGGTCGCTGTTCCTGCCCATCGCCGAGTTCGAGACCAACCTGCTGGACCCGGCCCCGGAACCCTTCGACGAAGCCACGCTAGCCAAGCTGCAAAATGACCTGGAGTTCGACATCCACTGGGCGCGCCCGGTGGTGCTGAACAACGTGCGCGTTCACGCCTGAGCCTGGATCAACTCAGCGGCAGATCGGCCAGCGCCCCATGTCCAGATGAAAGTGGTTGTGGTGCGCAGCGTTGTAGTCCGGGCCCAGCACCGTACTGAAACTCTCGCAAGCTGCCTGCTGCACTTGCCGCAGGAACTCCGCCTTCTGCCCGCCCGCCTGCCAGTCCCGCGCCAGCACGATGCGTTGGCCGTCCTGCAGGCGGAAACCGCTGATGTCCAAGGCATTGGCCGTGGCGTGCTGGCTCAGCCGGCCCTGTTTGCGGTGGTAGACGTTACGACAGGCAAAGCTGCCCAGGTGATCTACCTGCGCCACCGGCTGCCCCAGTACCCGTTGGGCAACAGGTTGCAGGCCGTGGTTTTCGAACAGTGCGTAGGCCACCGCCAGCGGGCAACTGGCCAGGAAGCTGCTGCTGAGCCGCGCCTGGCCCGCTTCGAGGCGCCATACATTGTGCAGGGGGCAATTGGCCGTAGCGGGGCTATCGGCTTGCGCCCGGTAGCGCAGATGGCTGGTTTCCAGCGCCTGGCGGCACAACGCCGGGTCATCACGCAGACGCGACAGCTTGTAGGGTGTCAGCAGATTGGGCGGCTGTCGCACGTCCAGCGGCGCCCAGGGGTTCCACACGGCGGGCAGGCGCCAGCCGAACTGCCAGGCCAGGCCAGCCAGCAACAGCAGGCCGGCCAGCAGCGCCAGCAGCACCCGCATCAGCGGCGGAACAGGTCATTAAGCTGGGCAAACGGCAATGCTTGCTCCGCGTAGCCGAACGTGCCCTCGTCACGAATCTCCAAGGCCGCGCGGTGGACGGCGCCGAGCGCAGCGCGAGCCAGCGACGAGCCGACGCTGATGCGACGCACGCCCAGGTCCTGCAACTGGTTGACGCTCAACGGCACCCCCGCCATCCCCATCAGCACGTTGACCGGCCGTGGTGCCACTGCCTGCACCACCGCGCGGACTTCCTCGACGGTACGCAGGCCCGGGGCATAGAGCACATCGGCGCCGGCCTCGGCGTAGGCCTGCAGACGCAGGATGGTGTCGTCCAGGTCCATGCGCCCGTGCAGCAGGTTTTCTGCCCGGGCGCACAAGGTGAATGGGAACGGCAGGCTGCGCGCTGCCTGCACGGCTGCACGCACGCGCTCCACTGCCAGGCCGATGTCATAGATGGGGGCGTCACTGCGGCCGCTGGCATCCTCGATGGAACCGCCCACCAGACCAGCCTCGGCAGCACGCAGAATTGTCTGGGCGCAGTCCTCGGGCAGGTCGCCGAAGCCGTTTTCCAGGTCGGCAGCCACCGGCAACGCCGTGGCATCGACGATCTCGCCGGCATTATCAAGGGTATCGTCAAGGGTCAAGGCGCCTTCGGCGTCCGGGCGACCCAGGCTGAAGGCCAGCCCGGCACTGGTGGTGGCCAGTGCCTCGAAGCCAAGGCTGGCCAGCAGCTTCGCGGAGCCGGCATCCCACGGGTTGGGGATGACGAAGGCACCATCACGTTCGTGCAAGGCCTTGAAGGCTTCGGCACGCAGGGTTTGCACATCCATGGTTCAACCTCCGGCAGTCAGGGAAGGCTCAGAGTAGCCCCAGTTGTTCGACCTCGGGGGCTCGCGGCAATTCCGGCAAAGGTGCAAGGCCGGGCAGGCGCTGCATCAGGCGCTGGTGAAAACGCAGGGCCAGCGCCGCCGCCAGGCGGTTATCCGAGGTGTGCAGGAAGATATAAGGGCTGCGGCCTTCTTCGATCCAGCCAGCGACTTTTTCCACCCACGGGGTGAGAAACGACTCGTTGGCTTCCAGCTGCGGATGACCGATGAAGCGCACCTGCGGGTGCTGGCTGAAAGCCGCCGGGCGTGGCGGCACCTTGGGCTTCTTCGACTGCGCGTGCAGCACGGCAGGGTCGCGTGAAGTGCAACTGAACAGCGCGCGCGGGTCGAGGCAGATACGCTCCACGCCGCGCTCGTGCAGCAGACGGTTGAGCAGGCGCTCCTCCTCGCCCTTGGTGAAGAACGCCGGGTTGCGCACCTCCACAGCCACCGGCACGCCAATCTGGTCAAGGAAGTGACCAAGCTCACCCACCCGCGCCGGGCCGAACTGGCGCGGCAACTGCAGCCAGCAAGGCGAGACGCGCTGGCCCAGCGGGGCCATCAGCCGGGTGAAGTCGAAGGCCGGCTCAAGCTGATCACGCAGGTCACCCTCATGGCTGATGTCCCGGGGGAACTTGGCAGTGAAACGGAAGTGCGCCGGCATCACCTGGGCCCAGCGCGCAATGGTGCCGGGTGCGGGGCGTGCGTAGAAGGTGGTGTTACCCTCGACGGCGTTGAACACCTGGCTGTAGAAGCCAAGCATTTCAGCGCTGCTGGCGTCGGCGGGGTACAGGTAGTCGCGCCAGGCGTTTTCGCTCCACGACGGGCAACCGAGAAAATAAGGCAGTGGTGATGGACTCATCCATCAAATGTACAGGTCGAGCCCCAGCACTTCCATGTCCCAATCGGTGAAACCGGCGGTGCTCAGGTAGCTGGCCAGCGCCGTGGCGGTACGGCGGTCACGGGCGCGGGGGAAGACCATGTCCTGCTGGCGGGCTGGCAGGCCACCGCTGCGACGGCGGGCGGTGGCTTCCTGAGCGGCGACTTCGGCTTCTTCTACAACTTCGGCGTCATCGATGGCCTCGTCACGCACCGCTGCCTTGCGCGGTGCGCGCTTGACCGGGTAGGACTGCGATGAGAAACCGTCGATACGCATGGCATGAACACTCAGGACCAATGATGGCAATTTAGCAGCATCAGAGTCAGGTCGCTAATGCTTGAGTGATAACTGGACCACAGATCGCGCAAAAGGTTTTAGTGTGATCGGCGATAACCGACGAACAGCACTCAGCGCTTCTTCGGCGTAGCTACATTATCGCGCAGATACACCGGTTGCGCCTGTTCGGCACCGATCGCCTCGCCGCGGGTCCAGGCGAAGCTGGCCAGGCTCAGAACGTCCAGGGCATGGGGCAAGGCGCTGGCATTGCTGGCCGCCACCTGCACTGCAAGGCGCTCGGCATAGCCCCAACCGGTACCGGCACCGAACCACTCGCCAGCGCTGCCCGCCGGCAGCGCCACCTGCTCCGGCGGCAATACCGCCTCGTGACCGACCAGGCGCATTTCGCCTGCGCTGGCCTGATAGCAGCCCCAATAGACTTCGTCCATACGCGCATCGATGGCAGCGGCCACCTGCTGAACGCCATGCTCGCGCAGCGCCCCCTGGGCCAGTGCGGCCAGGTTGGAAACCGGCAGTACCGGGCGCTCCAGCGCGAAGGCCAGGCCCTGGACCACACCGATGGCAATGCGCACGCCGGTGAACGCGCCCGGGCCACGGCCGAAGGCGATGGCATCCAGTGCATTCAGCGCGACGCCAGACTCGGCCAGCAACTGCTTGATCATCGGCAGCAGTTTCTGCGCGTGCTGACGTGGGATCACCTCGTAATGGCTGGTTACCTTGCCGTCATGCAGCAGCGCAACGGAACAGGCTTCGGTGGCGGTATCCAGGGCCAGCAGGGTGGTCATCGAACAGGTATCCAGGTGCGAAGAAAAAGAGCGGCAGTATAGAGCAGCGGCGGCGTTGTGTCCCGAAGGGGCCGCTGTGCGGCCTATCGCCGGCAAGCCAGCTCCCACAGATACTGCACAGCCTCAGAAATGGCGCGATCCTGTGGGAGCTGGCTTGCCGGCGATGGGCTGCGTTAGCAGCCCCAAACGACAACGGCCCGCAAGCGGGCCGTTGTCGACAGGTACTGGATCAGCTCAGGGCTGCCAGGACCTTGGCGGTGATGGCTTCGACCGAGCCAACGCCTTCGATGTGGCTGTACTTCGGCTTGCCCGCATTGGCAGCCGACAGCTTCTGGTAGAAGTCCACCAGCGGCTTGGTCTGGCTGTGGTAAACCGACAGGCGATGACGAACGGTTTCTTCCTTGTCGTCGTCGCGCTGGATCAGGTCTTCGCCAGTGACGTCGTCCTTGCCTTCCACTTTCGGCGGGTTGTACTGAATGTGGTAAGTGCGGCCCGAGGCCAGGTGCACGCGGCGACCGGCCATGCGGCCGACGATCTCTTCGTCATCCACGGCGATTTCGACCACGGCGTCAATGTCGACACCGGCAGCGACCATGGCTTCGGCTTGCGGAATGGTGCGTGGGAAACCGTCGAACAGGCAGCCGTTGGCGCAATCAGGCTGGGCGATGCGCTCCTTGACCAGGCTGATGATCAACTCGTCGGAAACCAGCTGGCCGGCATCCATGACTTGCTTCAGTTCCAGGCCCAGCGGGGTACCGGCCTTGACGGCGGCACGCAGCATGTCGCCGGTGGAAATCTGTGGAATACCGAACTTTTCGGTGATGAACTTTGCCTGAGTACCTTTACCGGCCCCGGGAGCTCCCAGCAGAATTACGCGCATCTCGTGCTCCTCAAATTTTTTTATGAAATTCAATGGATTCGGCAACCAGGGCCAAGTCCGGAAAATCGGGTATGACCATAAAACGGTCAGAAGGCTGCTCAAGATACACAGCGCCCGGCAGCCATACAAGCGTCCCAAAGTTGCAGGAATGCGCCACTTGCGGCTGACCCGCCCGGTGGTTGCGCCAGGCGCAACCACCTTCTCCGTCTTCGCCCCCGCCCCTCGCGCCCCGCACCCAGGGTGGCCAGGCCCTGCCCTCAGCCGGTGTTGCGCAGGCCTGCGGCGATACCCGCCACGGTCACCAGCAAGGCCTGCTCCAACGGGCTGTCCAGAGCGGCTTCGCGGCTGCGCGAGCGGGCCAGCAACTCTGCCTGCAGGCGGTGCAGCGGGTCCAGGTAGGTGTTGCGCAGGCTGATGAACTCCAGCGTCTCGGGGCTGTGCGCCAGTAGCACCGGCTGCCCGGTCAGGCCCAGCACCACCTGGCACGACTGCGACAATAGGTCGCGCAGATGCACACCTAAAGGACGCAAGTGCGGTTGCACCAGACGTTCGTCGTAGGCCTCGGCGATTTGTGCATCGGCCTTGGCCAGCACCATCTCGAGCATGTCGATGCGGGTTCGGAAGAACGGCCATTGCTCACGCATCTGCGCCAGCAGCTCGCCTTGGCCGCGGGCCAGGGCATTGCTCAGCGCCGTTTCCCAGCCCAGCCAGGCGGGCAGCATCAGGCGGGTCTGGGTCCAGCCGAAGATCCACGGGATTGCCCGCAGGCTTTCAATGCCCCCGGCGCGGCGCTTGGCCGGGCGGCTGCCCAGCGGCAAGCGCCCCAGTTCCTGCTCTGGCGTCGACTGGCGGAAATACTCGACGAAGTCGGGGTTTTCGCGCACGACCCTGCGGTAGGCCGCGACGCCATCGGCGGCCAGTTGGTCCATCACCTCGCGCCAGGCCGGTTGCGGCGGCGGTGGCGGCAACAACGTGGCTTCCAGCACAGCGGCCAGATACAGGTTGAGGTTTTGCTCGGCGATGCCCGGCAAACCGAACTTGAAGCGGATCATCTCACCCTGCTCGGTGGTGCGGAAACGCCCCGCTACCGAGCCCGGTGGCTGCGACAGGATCGCCGCATGGGCGGGGCCGCCGCCGCGGCCTACCGTACCGCCCCGGCCATGGAACAGCAGCAACTCCACCTGGTGTTCGGCACAGATCCGCACCAGGTTTTCCTGTGCCCGGTACTGGGCCCAGGCGGCGGCGGTGGTGCCAGCGTCCTTGGCCGAGTCGGAGTAGCCGATCATCACTTCCTGCGGGCCCCGCAAGCCGGCGCGGTAGCCCGGCAAGCCGAGCAGGCGTTGCATCACCGGGCCGGCGTTGTCGAGGTCGGCCAGGGTTTCGAACAGCGGCACCACGCGCATTGGCCGGGTCAGCCCGGCTTCCTTGAGCAGTAATTGAACCGCCAGCACGTCAGAGGCAGCACCGGCCATGGAGATGACATAGGACCCCAACGAAGCAGCAGGCGCAGCGGCCACCTCTCGGCAAGTGGCCAGCACTTCGGCGGTATCGGCCTGCGGCGTGAAGTGCGCAGGCAGCAGTGGCCGGAGGTTTTTCAACTCGGCCTGGAGGAACTCGATGCGTTGCTCTTCATCCCAGTCGGCGTAACGCCCCAGGCCCAGGTAGTCGGTGATTTCGGTCAGCGCATCACAGTGGCGGGCAGCGTCCTGGCGCACATCCAGGCGAACCAGGAACAGGCCGAAGGTAACGGCGCGACGCAGGCAGTCGAGCAACGGCCCTTCGGCGATCACGCCCATGCCGCATTCATGCAGCGACTGGTAGCACAGCTGCAGCGGCGCGATCAGGTCGCGGTTGTCCACCAGCACTTCGGCGCTGGCTGGCTGGTCGCTGGTCAACGCCGAATGCGCCCAGGCACGTGTTGCGCGCAGTCGGTCGCGCAGTTGCTTGAGCAAGGCGCGGTAAGGTTCGGCACTGTCGCCAACCCGTTCACGCAGGGCGCCGCTGGCCTGCTGCATGGACAACTCGGCGGCCAGCGCATCGATATCGCGCAGGAACAGGTCGGCGGCCATCCAGCGCGCCAGCAGCAGCACCTCGCGGGTAACGGCAGCGGTCACGTTGGGGTTGCCGTCACGGTCACCGCCCATCCACGAGGCGAAGCGCACCGGGGCGGCCTCCAGCGGCAGGCGCAGGCCGGTGGCCTCCTGCAGGGCCTGGTCGACCTTGCGCAGGTGGCTGGGGATCGCGTGCCACAGCGAATGCTCGATCACCGCGAAGCCCCACTTGGCTTCGTCTACCGGGGTGGGCCGGGTGCGGCGGATTTCTTCGGTGTGCCAGGCCTCGGCGATCAGCCGGCGCAGGCGTTCGCGCACTTGCTGGCGTTCGGCCGGGGTCAGGTCGCGATGATCCTGGGCGGCCAGCTGGCCGGCGATGGCGTCGTACTTCTGGATCAAGGTGCGGCGGGCCACCTCGGTGGGGTGCGCAGTCAGCACCAGCTGGATATCGAGCTTGGCCAGTTGCCGGGCCAGGGCATCGTTGCTGTGCCCGGCCTGCTTCAGACGTGCCAGCAGCTCGGGCAGTACCCGCGCCTCGAACGGCTCGGGCTGATCGGCATCACGGCGGCGGATCAACTGGTACTGCTCGGCCATGTTGGCCAGGTTGAGGAACTGGTTGAAGGCCCTCGCCACTGGCAGCAGGTCTTCTTCGGCAAGGTCCGCCAGGGTCGAGCTCAGTTGCTCGCCGGGGCCGCGACGGTCGGCCTTGGCACTGTGGCGGATGTCCTCGATCTTCTGCAGGAACGCATCACCATGCTGCTGGCGAATGGTTTCACCCAGCAGCTCACCCAACACATGGACATCTTCACGCAAACGCACATCGATATCGGTCATTGGCCCTTCTCTCCGGCGCGGCTCTGGCGCACTGCATCCCTTTCAGCCTCAGCGCGGCCCACTGGGGCGCGCGGTACACACCCCAAGAGTGCCCACAGCCGGGCAGCGATGGCAAGCCGTGATCGGCCAAAGCAAACTAATCTCAAAGCACAGCACTCCGATGCCATGCAAGCCCTACGAGGCGTTAACAGAGGTCGTCATGAAAATCCGTGAACTCGCCCAGCACTGGGAACAGAACGCCGCCGGTACCTTGAGCCGCACAGGCCATGTGTTGCACCTGGACCTTGAGTCCGAGGCGCGCCTGGCCGCGCTGATCGACATGTACCCCAAGCGCACCGCCGAAGAACTGCTTGGCGAACTGGTGGCTGCCGCACTGGAGGAACTGGAAGCCAGCTTCCCCTATGTGCAGGGCCGCCAGGTCATTGCCACCGACGAGGAAGGTGATCCGCTTTACGAGGACGTCGGCTCTACGCCGCGCTTTCTGTCCTTGTCGCGGCAACATCTGCAGAGCCTCAGCACCACCGCCGATGACAGCGAAAAGTAACCGCCCGCACCACCCTTCCGGGCCCTGTCGAGGCCCGGGATACCTCCCCAGCCCGCAGAAGTTCCAGGCATAAATCATTGACCGATCAGTCACGAATAGTTGCTCTATCGGGCAACTTTTTTCTGAACTATTGGAAAAACGTTCGAGTCGGAGCCAATAGCCATCACGCTAAAACCCTGCACACCTGCCCTCGTGCACCGTTGAGCTGAAGCGCACGGAAACTGTCAGGGAATGAGCGATGGACTGCTACGGACATCGTCGTTATCAGGAGTGATCCAATGGAACTGACCACCATGAAAACCCGCACTTTCAAACCGTCATCCACTCATGTGCGCGGGTTCAAGCTGGCCGCGCTGGCCCTGGGCAGTAGCCTGGTCCTGGCTGGCTGTGCGGGCAACCCGCCCACCGAGCAGTATGCCGTCACCCAGTCCGCCGTTAACTCAGCCGTCAGCGCTGGCGGTACCGAGTTTGCCGCCGTGGAAATGAAAGCGGCGCAGGACAAGTTCAAGCAGGCCGAAATCGCCATGCACGACAAGAAGTACGACGAAGCCAAGCGTCTGGCCCAACAGGCCGAATGGGACGCCCGCCTCGCCGAACGCAAAGCCCAGGCGGCCAAGGCCCAGAAGGCTGTGCAGGATGCCCGCCAGGGCGTTCAGGACGTACGTGAGGAAGGCCTGCGCAGCGCTCAGTGAGCCCTGCCCCGCCAACCTTAGCCTTCGCACTCGATCAAAGGATGAACACTATGCGCAAACACGTCATGATTCCCGCCCTGCTGGCCCTGAGCGTCGGTCTTGCTGCCTGCTCCCACGACCCTAACGCCAACCTCGAGTCGGCCCGCACCAACTTCTCCGCGCTGCAAAGCGACCCGCAATCGAGCAAGGTCGCGGCACTGGAGACCAAGGACGCCCAGGACTGGCTGAACAAGGCCGACAAGGCCTACATGGACCGTGAGGACGAGAAGAAAGTCGATCAGCTCGCCTACCTGACCAACCAGCGCGTCGAAGTGGCCAAGCAGACTATCGCCCTGCGCACCGCTGAGGGCGAGTTGAAAAACGCCTCGGCAGAGCGCGCCAAGGCCAAGCTCGATGCCCGCGACGCACAGATCGCCAAGCTGCAGGACAGCCTCAACGCCAAGCAGACCGACCGCGGTACCCTGGTCACCTTTGGCGACGTGCTGTTCGACTTCAACAAGGCCGAGCTCAAGAGCAACGCCTACCCGAACGTTACCAAGCTGGCGCAGTTCCTCCAGGAAAACCCGGAGCGCAAGGTGATCGTCGAGGGCTACACCGACAGCGTCGGCTCGGCCAACTACAACCAGACCCTGTCCGAGCGCCGTGCCAACAGCGTGCGCATGGCACTGGTGCGTGCCGGTGTAGACCCGGCGCGTATCGTGTCGCAAGGGTATGGTAAGGAATATCCGGTGGCTGACAACGGCAGCAATTCGGGCCGTGCTCAGAACCGTCGGGTCGAGGTGACCATCTCCAACGACAACCAGCCGGTGGCACCGCGCTCGGTGAGCCAGGTCAGTCAGTAAGACCGGTTGGCTGAACCCGGAACCCCGCCTTCATGGTGGGGTTTTTATTTGGGCGTTTGGTCTCGTGCCTTTAGAGATGTGGTGATTGGGAGACCGAGCGCCGCGCGGGCGGCGCTCGATTTCCCAGGCCCCACAAAAATCACGTCGCTCCCTCACTGCACCTGCTGCGGGCTTTCCTCCCCCATGCAGCGCACCGCGCGCTTGCGGTTGTCCACCAACACGCCGGTCAGGCCTTTTTGCTGAGTGTCGAACAGCACCAGCACGCCATCCATGCACTGGGCCACTTGCGGGGCGGGGTCGAGGGAGACTTTGTAGTCCTCGCCGGGGATGGTCTTGAGCATGGTGAAGTCCTGCAGCAGCAGGGCATCCTCGGGCTTGGCGAAATGCAGGTAACCGTAATACCACAAGGCCCCCACCGTCACGATGATGCTGCCGACGCCGGTCAGGATCAGCGGGATGGCGTTGCGTTCTTCACTCATTGCTTGTTCTTCTCGTCAGGGTAATTGGGCACTTCGGCCAGCCGCCGAAGCCCGTTGAAATGGCTGGGGTCGTCGAGGAAACGCAACATGACCTGGCGCCACGTAGGGTCGGCAAAAGTCTGCACGTGGCCGCCGCGGGTCAGTTGCAGCACGCGCGGTGGAGGTGCGTGCTGATACAGCTGGATGCCGTTGTCCATCGGCACGAGATTGTCGTCGATGCTGTGGAAAAACAACTTGGGCGGGCTGCTTAGCTGCTCGATCGAGCGGATCGCGCTGTCGCCGTCCGGCACCAGCCACGACAGCGGCACCTGCAGCGGCCAGGTCATCCAGGACGTACTGAGGGCAAAGCGCCCGACAGCACGGTAACTGGCCGGCACGCCGTCGAACACCAGCGCGCTGAAGCGCTGGCGCTGCTCGGGGTGGGCCGCCAGGTAGTGAATGGCCATGGCACCGCCGAGGCTCTGCCCCAGCAGCACCAGCGGCTTGCCCTTGGCCTCGGGCGCCTGGTCGAGCCAGGCCATGGCGGCGGCAATGTCCTGGTACACCTCAGGCAGGCTCGGCTTGCCCTCGGACAAGCCGTAGCCGCGGTAATCGATCATCAGCACCTGGTAGCCCTGCTCCGGCAGCCAGTAGCTGCCGCCAAGGTGCCCGGGCAGGTTGCCGCCGTTGCCGTGCAGGTGCAGCACCGTGCCCTTGACCTCGACCCCCGCCTTGGCCGGCAGCCACCAACCGTGCAGGCGAATACCGTCAGCGCTGGTGAGGGTGACATCACGGTACTCGAGCTTGGCCCGCTCCGGGGTAAAGGCCTGGCCAGGTTCGGGGTAGAACAGCAGGCTGCTGCAGCCGCCAGGCCCGAGCAGGACCAGGCCAAGGGCCAGCAGGCGGCAGCGCTCAGAGAATGTTCGCGTAGTCGGCTTCAATACGGTCCAGGCTCAGGTGGTTGAGGAAGTTGGAGAAGCACATCCAGGCTGACAGCGCGTTCAGGTCGCGGAACTGTTCCGGCAGGTACTTGGGCGGCTCGACAAGGCCCTCTTCGACCAGCTGGCGCAAGGTGCGCATGTCTTCCAGGGTGGTCTTGCCACAGAACAGCAGCGGAATCTGCTCGAGCTTGCCCTTCTTCACGGCCAACTGAATGTAGTTGTAAACCATGATGAAGCCCTTGAGGTAGGACAAGTCCTTGGTGAATGGCAAGCCATTGGGCACCGAACCGCGGAACACCCGGCTGGCGTTGCTGTAGCTTTGCGCCATCTCGAAGCCCTGCTCGCGGAAGAACCCGTACACCTGCATGAAGTCCGCGCCCTCCTCGACCATGTGGATGGCGCGGGTGCGGTTGGTGAGCTTGCGCAGGCGGCTGGGGTAGGAGGCAAAGGCTATCACCTCCATCAGAATGGCCAGGCCCTCCTGGGTCACCGTCGACGAGGGTGGGCCCTTGGCCAGGAAGGTGCAGATCGGCTGGTTCAGGCCATTGAGCGTGGTACCGACGTGCACCAGCCCTTCGTGCACCTCCAGGGCGCGCACGTCGCGAGCGTTGAACATGGCGTCGGCACGCACCTTGATGTAGTCGGCACCCGCTGCGGCATCGGCGACGATACCGTCGGACTCGAACACGCGGATGGTCTCCTCGGCCTCGCCGAACACCTTGTTCAGCCGGCGCTGGAGGATCTCCACGGCCTCCTTGGCGGTGAGGTTCTTGGGTTCGTCCTTGAGGTCGCCGCGGCCATCGATGTTGTTCAGGTAGTCCGACAGCATCAGGCCGAGGTCTGCCAAGGTCGGGTCGCCGGCGTGGAAGGCGTCCGAGGCAGCGCCGTACAGCTCCTGGGAGATCAGGCCGAAATCCTCGGTGCCGCGCGCTTCGAGCATACGCACCACCATGCGGTACTCGCGGCACATGCGCTTCATGATCTGGCCGACCGGGTTGAACTGGCCGAGCTGGCGGATGATGTCGCGTTCGATGCCCTGGAACTCGGCCTTGACCGCGTTGGAGTCGAAGGCCAGCGGGCGCGACTGGTAATAGGCGCGGTCGACTGCCGGTGGTTCCTTGCCCTTGGCCTTGAGGAAGCCCTGGCGGATGTTGTCGTCCCACTTCACCGCGTCCAGGACCCGAATCGGGGTCTGTGCCGCAACGATGCGGTCGGACAGGGCGCGGATGGTTTGCTGGTATTCGTCCACCGGGGACTCCTTTCTAGTACAGGAAACCTGTACCGGCCTCTTCGCGGCTAAAGCCGCTCCCACAGGTACCGCACAGTATTCAGGACCTGTGCAGTGCCTGTGGGAGCGGCTTTGGCCGCGAAGAGGCCAGCACGGTCATTTGCCGGAGCGCTGGAACCGCGCCACCTCGACGAACAGGTCCGAGTTGGCCGGGTCGTCAAGGTATGCCAGCACCCGCGCCGCAGGGCTGTCGATCAGCACGCCGTCGCCGTTGTCTTCCGGCACCTCGGTGCTGCGCCCGCTCAGTTCCTTCTTGTCCACCGCCTGCTGCACCTGCTCGACATCCAGGTTGTAGACCACCAGTTCCTTGCCATCGACGATGTCGAAACCGCCGATGAGGAAATTGCCGCCCAGGCGCTTGGGCACGCCAGCCGACAGGTACCAGCGGTTGCCGTGGCGCGAGACGGTGAACACGTATTCTTCAGGGGCCTTGCCCTTGGCCGTTGCCACCGCCTTGTAGGCATCGCCGCCGCTGCGGCTGATGGTGAGCTTCAGCGGCTCGCCCCAGGCGTCCTTGCTGCTCCATTTACCGAGCAGGGACTTGGGCGCCGACTGGTTGCTGGGCAGGGGCTCGTGGAAGGTCACCAGACAACCGCCCAGCAGCAGGAATGACAGAGTCAACAACACCACACGCCAGGCTTTCATCAGGTTCTCCTTGAAAAGTCGGACTCGCCTCAGGCCGATGCCAGCACCAGCTGCAGGTACCGGGTAAGCATAGCGAGCATCTGCCCATCGGCTTGCGCGTTCGCATCCTTGAGCAGGCCCTGATATTCCATCTGCTCGATAATCGCCGTCAACATCTGGGCGTCCTGTTCCGGTTGCCGCGAGCCTACCACCTGCAGCAATTGCCGAGTGCCGTGCAGCAGGATCTGCTCGTGGGCGCGTACCAGTTCGGCCAGGCGCGGGCACAGCAGGGCTTCCTGGCGGAAGGCCTGTTCGGCCATCAGGAAGTCGCGACGGTTGAGCAACTGGCGCTGTACGTAGTCGGCGGTCATGCCCGCCACTTCGTCGGCCAGGCGTGCCCGTGCCTGCGGGGTGCCATCACCCTGGGCCACCAACTGGCGCAACAGCACCTCGGTGTTGGCCCACAGCTTGGCCATGTAGGCAGCGCTGCGCTCGACGTACTGGGCAAAGGTATCGGTGAGCAGGTCCTCGATATCCTTGAAGTAGTAGGTGGTGGCCGACAACGGCACACCGGCCTCGGCCGCCACCGCGCGGTGGCGCACACCGCGCACGCCGTCGCGCACGACAATGCGCATGGCGGCGTCGAGGATCAGCTGGCGGCGCTGCTCGCTGCCTTGGCGGGCAGTCTTGCGGCCTTGGTATTGCACGCTTTCGGCGACGGCGGTGGCGATGCCGGCGGCGCCTTGGTCAGGCATGGCGGGTGTCAAGGGACTACCTCATGGTTCAAGTCATCTGCAGCCTGTACCGGCCCTATCGCCGGCAAGCCAGCTCCTACAGGTACGGCACAAGCCTGAGACCTGTGCGATACCGGTGAAAGCTGCCTTGCCGGCGATAGGGCCGGTACAGACAACATAATGCTTCAGGCAAGAAAAAGCCGCCTCGAAAGGCGGCTCGTTCACTTCACTCAGGCCTGCGGACGCATGTGCGGGAACAGGATCACGTCGCGGATCGACGGCGAGTTGGTCAGCAGCATCACCAGGCGATCGATACCGATGCCCTCGCCTGCAGTCGGCGGCATGCCGTACTCCAGGGCGCGGACGAAGTCGGCGTCGTAGTGCATGGCTTCGTCGTCACCGGCATCCTTCTCGGCCACCTGGGCCAGGAAACGCTCGGCCTGGTCTTCGGCATCGTTGAGCTCGGAGTAGGCGTTGGCAATCTCGCGGCCACCAATGAACAGCTCGAAGCGGTCGGTCACGGCCGGGTTGTCGTCGTTGCGACGGGCCAGCGGCGACACTTCGAACGGGTACTCGGTGATGAAGTGCGGCTGCTCCAGCTTGTGCTCGACCAGCTCTTCGAAAATCATCACCTGCAGCTTGCCCAGGCCTTCGTGGCCCAGCACCTTGGCACCAGCCTTTTTGGCGATGTCACGGGCGCGGTCGACGTCCTGCAGATCGGCGGCGGTCAGCTCCGGGTTGTACTTGAGGATCGAGTCGAACACCGACAGGCGCACGAACGGCTCGCCGAAGTGGAACACCTTGTCGCCGTAAGGCACGTCGGTGCTGCCCAGTACCAGCTGCGCCAGCTCGCGGAACAGTTCCTCGGTGAGGTCCATGTTGTCGCGGTAGTCGGCGTAGGCCTGGTAGAACTCGAGCATGGTGAATTCAGGGTTGTGACGAGTCGAAACGCCTTCGTTACGGAAGTTGCGGTTGATCTCGAACACCTTTTCAAAGCCACCCACTACCAGGCGCTTGAGGTACAGCTCCGGCGCAATGCGCAGGAACATGGCCATGTCCAGGGCGTTGTGGTGAGTTTCGAACGGCTTGGCGGCGGCACCGCCCGGGATGGTCTGCAGCATCGGCGTTTCGACCTCGAGGAAGTCGCGCTCGATGAGGAACTTGCGAATGTGCGAGATCACCTGCGAACGCACACGGAAGGTGTGGCGGGTTTCTTCGTTGACCATCAAATCGACGTAACGCTGGCGGTAGCGCTGCTCGGTGTCGGTCAGGCCGTGGTGCTTGTCGGGCAGCGGGCGCAGCGACTTGGTCAGCAGGCGCACGTTGGTCATCTCGACGTACAGGTCGCCCTTGCCGGAACGGGCCAGGGTGCCTTCGGCGCTGATGATGTCGCCCAGGTCCCAGGTCTTGACCGCCGCCAGGGTTTCTTCCGGCAGGGTCTTGCGGTTGACGTAGACCTGGATGCGACCGGTCATGTCCTGGATCACCATGAACGAGCCACGGTTGAGCATGATGCGGCCGGCTACCTTGACCGGGATCGCGGCTGCTTCCAGCTCTTCCTTGGTCTTGTCCGCGTACTGTTTCTGCAGGTCGTTGCAGTAGCTGTCGCGACGGAAGTCATTGGGGAAGGCATTGCCTTTGGCGCGCTCGGCGGCAAGTTTTTCCTTGCGCAGGGCGATCAGGGCATTTTCTTCCTGTTGCAGGTCTTGCGATTCGGTCTTCAGGTCGCTCATGTCGTCATTCTTTCCATCAGGTATTCGTTGCCCTTCTCGGGCAGGGCACGCGCTACCGGCAAGCGGCCGGTAGCGCGGCAGTGGTATGCGGCTTACAGCCCCTGCTTGAGGCTCGCTTCCAGGTACTGGTCGATGTCGCCGTCCAGCACCTTGTTGCAGTCGCTGCGCTCGACGCCGGTACGCAGGTCCTTGATACGCGAGTCATCGAGGACGTAGGAGCGAATCTGATGGCCCCAGCCGATGTCCGACTTGCTGTCTTCCAGCGCCTGCGAAGCAGCGTTGCGCTTCTGCATTTCCAGCTCGTACAACTTGGCCCGCAGCATTTTCATGGCGGTGTCCTTGTTGGCGTGCTGCGAGCGTTCGTTCTGGCAGGCCACCACGGTGTTGGTCGGCACGTGGGTGATACGCACCGCCGAGTCGGTGGTGTTCACGTGCTGGCCACCGGCACCCGAGGAGCGGTAGGTGTCGATGCGCAGGTCGGACGGGTTGATATCGATCTCGACCTTGTCGTCGATTTCGGGCGACACGAACACCGCCGAGAACGAGGTGTGGCGACGCGCACCGGAGTCGAACGGGCTCTTGCGCACCAGGCGGTGCACGCCGATTTCGGTGCGCAGCCAGCCGAAGGCATACTCGCCCTTGATGTGCACGGTGGCGCCCTTGATGCCGGCGACTTCACCTTCGGACAGCTCGATGATGGTGGCGTCGAAACCACGCTTGTCGGCCCAGCGCAGGTACATGCGCAGCAGGATGTTGGCCCAGTCCTGCGCTTCGGTACCACCGGAGCCGGCCTGGATGTCCAGGTAGGCGTTGTTCGGGTCCATCTCGCCGCTGAACATGCGACGGAACTCAAGCTGGGCCAGGGATTCTTCCAGGCCTTGCAGCTCGGTCTCGACGTCGCTCACGGCGCTTTCGTCGTCTTCCTCGACAGCCATGTCGAGCAGGTCCTTGCAGTCGGCCAGGCCGTTGGACATCTTGTCCAGGGTCTCGACCACCTGCGCCAGCATGGCACGCTCGCGGCCCAGGGCCTGGGCGTACTCTGGCTTGTTCCAGACGTTGGGGTCTTCCAGCTCGCGGTTGACTTCGATCAGGCGGTCATGCTTTTGATCGTAGTCAAAGATACCCCCGAATGGACTGGGAACGCTCGGTGAGGTCCTTGATGGTGTTCAGGATCGGTTGGATTTCCATGGTCGGCGGCTCTCGTGCGAATTCGGTGAAAAGCCCGCGAGTATAACCGAGTCCGCAGCACGGCGGCAGACCCGCCGGGCGGTAGAAGTGGCATCGCCTGAATGACCTCTGGCACCTGCCCCGGCCCTGTTGCCCTCAAGCCAGCCCCACAAGGCGGGTGCTGCACCTGTGGGAGCTGGCTTGCCGACGATGAGGCCCTGTCAGGCGATACCGACCTGATTGCGCCCGTTGTTCTTGGCTTGGTACAGGCCTTTGTCCGCCGCCGAGATCAGCTGACGGCAGTGGTGGCCCTGCGCCGGGGTCTGGGTGGCCAGGCCAATGCTCACGGTGAGGTACGAGCCGGCCGCCGGCGCGCTGTGCGGGATACCCAGGCCTTGCACGGTCTGACGCAGCTTCTCGGCCACCAGCCGCGCACCGCCTGGCGAGGTATTGGGCAGCACCAGGGCGAACTCCTCGCCACCGTAACGTGCCGGCAGGTCGGTCGGCCGCGCGCAGGAGCCACGGATGGATTCGGCCACCTGGCGCAGCGCTTCATCGCCGGCCAGGTGGCCGAAGCTGTCGTTGTAGGCCTTGAAGTAGTCGACGTCGATCATCAGCAACGACAACTGCTGCTGTTCACGCATGGCCCGGCGCCATTCCAGCTCCAGGTACTCGTCGAAGTGGCGGCGGTTGGACAGCCCGGTCAGGCCATCGGAGTTCATCAGCCGCTGCAGCATCAGATTCGAGTCCAGCAACTGCTGCTGGCTGACGCGCAAGGCGCGGTAGGCTTCGTCACGCTGCAGCAAGGTCAGGTAGGAGCGCGAGTGATAGCGAATGCGCGCCACCAGTTCGATGGTGTCCGGCAGCTTGACCAGGTAATCGTTGGCCCCGGCGGCAAATGCCGCGCTTTTCACCAGCGGGTCTTCCTTGGTCGACAGGACGATGATCGGGATGTCCTGGGTTGCCGGGTTGTTGCGGTATTCGCGTACCAGCGTCAGCCCGTCCAGGCCCGGCATGATCAGGTCCTGCAGGATCACCGTGGGCTTGATGCGCATGGCCTGGGCCACGGCCTGGTGCGGGTCGGCGCAGAAGTGGAAATCGATGTTGTCTTCATTGGCCAGGCCACGCCGCACCGCCTCGCCGATCATGGCCTGGTCGTCGACCAACAGCACCATCGCCGAATTTTCATGGGCGGTCGCGAAACCTTCGATCGGTAAATCATTCATGCCAGTTCACCCGATCACTGCCGGCCAGGCGGCGTGATTCAATACACTTCGTCATTTTGCGAAAATTTCCGTCAAGCGCCCGGCTATTCGTTCCAACGGGCGGATCTCCACCGCAGCATCTATCGCCGCAGCAGCCTTGGGCATCCCGTAGACGGCGCTGCTGGCCTGGTCCTGAGCAATGGTCAGAAAGCCCTGCTGGCGCATCTGTTTCAGGCCTTGGGCACCATCGCGGCCCATGCCGGTGAGCAACACGCCCACCGCATCGCCGGTCCAGTACCGTGCCACGCTCTCGAAGAACACATCGATGGAGGGCCGGTAGATCTCGTTGACAGGTTCGGCAGTGTAGGCCAGTTGGCCGTTTTTCAGCAGCCGGATGTGGTGGTTGGTGCCTGCCAGTAACACCTGGCCAGGCTGCGGCGGCTCGCCTTCCTGGGCCAGGCGCACCGGCAAGCCTGCAGCGCTGCTGAGCCATTCGGCCATACCAGCGGCAAACACCTGGTCGACATGCTGGACCAGCACGATGGCTGCGGGGAATTTGCTCGGCAAGCCTTTGAGCAACACTTCGAGCGCTGCCGGCCCGCCAGCCGACGAGCCGATCGCCACCAGGCCAGGGCGTTGCGAGGCCTCCCGCACCGGCACGGCCTTCGGGCGTTCGGCAGGGGCACGCTGCTGGCCGACCAACCAGCCGATATTGAGAATCTTGCGCAGCAATGGCGCCGCCGCCTCGCGGGCATCGCCAGCACCCAGCGCCGGGGTATCGACCACATCCAGGGCGCCATGGCCCATGGCCTCGAACACCCGGTGCACGTTCTGCTGGCGGTCGACGGTGACGATGACAATGGCACACGGGGTTTCGGCCATGATCCGCCGGGTGGCCTCGACGCCATCCATCACCGGCATGATCAGGTCCATCAGGATCAGGTCCGGCAGTTGTTCGGCACAGCGCTGCACCGCTTCGGCGCCATTGCTGGCCACCCACACCACCCGATGCGCGGGCTCGAAAGCGACTGCCCGGCGCAGCGCCTCGACGGCCATGGGCATGTCATTGACGATGGCGATCTTCATCCTTGAGCACCTCCGATCAGCTCGACTACAGCATCCAGCAACGCATCGTCGTGGAAACTGGCTTTTGCCAAATAGTAGTCGGCGCCGGCATCCAGGCCACGCCGCCGGTCTTCCTCACGGTCCTTGTACGACACCACCATCACCGGCAGCGCCTGCAGGCGCTGGTCGCGGCGCACCAGGGTGACCAGTTCGATGCCGTCCATGCGCGGCATGTCGATGTCGGTGATCAGCAGGTCGAAATCCTCGCCACGCAGGGCGTTCCAGCCGTCCATGCCATCCACCGCCACGGCCACGTCATAGCCACGGTTACTCAACAGCTTGCGCTGCAGTTCACGCACGGTCAGTGAATCGTCGACCACCAGCACGCGCTTGCGGACCATGCCACGGGCACTGCTGTTACCGCGTTCGATACGCTCAAGGCTGCCGGTGCTGAGCAGTTTTTCCACCGAGCGCAGCAAGTCCTCGACATCGACGATCAGCACCACCGAACCATCATCGAGCAAGGCGCCGGAAGAAATGTCCTGCACCTTGCCCAGCCGTGGGTCGAGCGGCATCACCACCAGCACCCGCTCGCCCACCAGCCGTTCCACGGCCACGCCGTACAGTTGCTCGCGCTCCCGGATCACCACCACCCGCAGGCTGGCCTCTTCGGTTTGCCCGGCCGGGCGGTTCAGCAACTGGCTGGCTGCCACCAGGCCAATATGCCGGCCTTCGTGCCAGAAGTGCTGGCGCCCTTCGATCTGCACGATCTGCTCGGCAGTCACCTCCAGGGTGCGTTCGATATGGGCGAGGGGGAAGGCATAGGCCTCACCGCCCACCTCGACCACCAGGCTGCGCACCACCGACAGGGTCAGCGGCACCTGCAGGTGGAAGCGGCAGCCCTGCCCCGCCACCTGGGTAAGCTCGATCGAGCCGCGCAGCTCGCGGATCATGTGTTGCACCGCATCCAGCCCCACGCCACGGCCGGACACTTCGGTGACCTTGTCGCGCAGGCTGAAGCCGGGCAGGAACAGGAACGTCAGCAGCTCCGCCTCGCTCATCCGCGCCACTGTGTCGGCAGGCGACAGGGCGCGTTCCACGATGCTGCTGCGCAGGCGCTCAAGGTCGATGCCGGCGCCATCATCGATCAGCTCCAGGCTGAGCATGCCGGCCTGGTGCGAAGCACGCAGGCGGATCACGCCCTCATCCGGCTTGCCTGCCAGCAGGCGCCGTTCCGGCGGCTCGATGCCGTGGTCGACCGCGTTGCGCAACAGGTGGGTCAACGGTGCTTCGAGCTTTTCCAGTACATCGCGGTCGACCTGGGTCTTTTCGCCTTCCACGGCCAGCCGTACCGGCTTGCCCAAGGACCGGCCGAGGTCACGGACCATGCGGCTCTGGCCGGTCAGCACATCGGCAAACGGGCGCATGCGGCAGGCCAGCGCGGTGTCGTAAAGCAGTTGCGCACGCTGGCTGGCCTGCCAGCCGAACTCATCAAGGTCGGCGGCCTGCTGCTGCAGAATCTGCTGGGTCTCGGCCAACAGGCGCTGGGTTTGCGCCAAGGCATCAAGCACCTCGCTGCTCTGGCCGCTGTCTTCCAGTTGCATGCGCAGGCCGTCGAGCGCCTGCATGCCCTGCCCGTGCATGCGCTTGAGGCGCTGCAGGGTGGCCAGGTAGGGCTTGAGCCGCTGGGTTTCCACCAGCGACTTGCTGGACAGGTCGAGCAGGCTGTTGAGGCGGTCGGCGGTGACCCGTAGCACCCGTTCGCTACCTTCGCCGGCGCGCTTGCCGGCCTTGCGATGCACGGTCGGCTCAGGCTCCGGCTCAAGCTCCAGTGGCTCCCTTGCCAGCAGCACAGGTTCGATTGGCGGCGCCAGGCCCGGCAAAGCCGGCGTGGCAGCTATAGCCGCAGCGCCTGGATCGAGCAGGCTGGCCATTTGTGCAAGGAACACCGGCAGGGTCGCCTGCGCCCTGGCGTCGCCCGGCGTAGCGATGCGCATCAGCAGGTCGGTCCCCTGCAACAACGCGTCGATATGCTCGGCGGTGAGGCGCAAGCGCCCTTCCTGGGCTGCCACCAGGCAATCTTCCATGACGTGGGCAACGCTGACGCCAGCATCCACCCCGACGATACGAGCCGCGCCCTTCAGCGAATGGGCGGCACGCATGCACGCCTCAAGCTGGTCGGCCTGCGTGGGGTTGCGCTCCAGCGCCATCAGGCCGGTACTCAGTACTTGAGTCTGCGCCTCGGCCTCCAGGCTGAACAGTTCGAGCAACGATGCGTCGCGCATTTGCTCCGGGGTCATGAAAGGCTCCGCTGTACGGCAGACAATAATTGTTGATCGTCCAGCACTCGCACACTGCGGCCGCGCCATTGCAGCACTGCAGCAGTGAAGTGCGTGGCATCCTGGCCACTGCCTTGCAGCAGCGGGTCGAGCCGATGAATACCGTCGACTTCTTCGACAGCCAGCACTACCGGGCCACCTTCGGCAGCCAGGATCAGCATGCGTGGCATCGCCCGCCCGCCGCGCGGCTCAGCGGCAGCGGCCTGCACACCCAGCAGGTCGGCCAGCGACAGGCACGGGACCAGCGCCCCCCGCACATTGGCAACCCCCCGCAGCACCCGCGAGCGCTGGTGTGGCAGCGAATGAACCGCCTGCAACGGGGCGATCTCGGCCAGGCAGGCCGTGGCCAGCGCCAGCCATTCTTCACCCAGGCGGAACAGCAGCATGGAGCGGCCGGTGTGTTCCTCCACCGGCGCCACTGCCGGCTGGTGGTCCTGCATCAAGGCATAGCGGTCGAGCAGGCGCGTGGCTGCAGCGGCATACACCTCGCAATTGCGACAGTGGACATGCTGTTCCAGCAGTGGGCACTGCTTGTCACCGTGGACGCCAATGCGGTTCCAGCAGTCGTCGATGTGCGCGTCATCCTCGGCCAGTAGCTGCATCGCGGATTCACCCTTCATCGCTCAGACTCCCGGCCAACCCGCGCAGCCCGCTCCTGCAGGCGCCGGGCCCCGGCCAGGTCGCCCTGGGCCGCCAGCAGGGCCGCCAGGTGCACCAGCGCCTCGGGGTGCTGTGGTTCCAGGTACAGGGCCTTGCGGTAGTGGGTCAGTGCCTGCTGCGCATCGCCTGCGGTGTCACTGAGCAGCCCCAGCCAGTAGTACACCTGCGCCGACGGCGCGAACTGCCCCAGGTAGCGCTGGCATTCGCTGCGGGCCTGATCGCTGGCACCGGCATTGGCCAGCCGGGCAATGCTGTCCAGCAACTCGCTTTCGTCCTCACGCTGGTTGCGCGCCGGCGCGGGCCTGGTCGTGACGGGCAGCACCCGCAGCGGGCGCGGCAACGCTGCACCCGGCGGCGGATAGCCCGGGGTGGCCAGTGCGGGTTGGGGACGCTTTACGGGCAGGGCCGAAGCCGCCGCCAGCGGCGTGCTGCCGCCCTCCTGACGCACATAGGCGAACGACTGCGCGATGCCCAGCGGGCGCATGCCCAACCGTGCCAGCAAGCTGCCCTCGGCGGGGCCGATGAACAGCACACCCTGCGGATGCAGCAGGCGTTTGAGCACTTCGAACACTCGCTGCTGGGTTGGCACGTCGAAATAGATCAACAGGTTGCGGCAGAACACGAAGTCGTACAGGCCATCGCGGCTGGCCAGCGCCGGGTCGAGCACGTTGCCTACCTGCAGGCTGACTGGCTGGCGTACCCGCTCATGCAGGCGGTGGCCTTCGTCAACAGCATCGAAGTAGCGCTCGCGAAAGCCCAGGTCGCTGCCGCGAAACGCATTGCGCCCATACACGGCCTGCCCAGCCTTGGCCACCGAGCTGGGACTGATGTCCATGCCGTCGATCAAAAACGCACCCGGTGCGATGCCGGCATCCAGCAAGGCCATGGCCAGCGAATAGGGCTCCTCGCCGGTCGAGCACGGCAAGCTGAGCAAGCGCAGTGGCCGCGCCCCCGCCAGCTCGGCCAGGCGCTTGTGCGCCAGGCTGGCCAGGGCGGTGAAGGACTCCGGGTAACGGAAGAACCAGGTTTCCGGAACGATCACCGCCTCGATCAGCGCCTGCTGTTCATCGGCAGACTGCTGCAGCCGCAGCCAGTAATCGTCCAGGTCGATGGCGTTCATGGCAACACAGCGCTGGCGCAGCGCACGCTCGACCATGGGCGCGCCCACCGACTCCACGTCCAGGCCGATGCGCTCGCGCAAGAAGCGAAAAAAACGCTGTTCGATCATGTCGCCATCCCTGTCTGGTGATCCGCGTACAGCAGTTCATGCACGGCCGCCGGCAGCAGGTCGTTTACTTCCACACGCTGCAGCAGGCCTTGTTCATCCTGGCGCACCGGCCCCAGGTACGGCGCCTCGCCGGTATCCACACCATAGGGCTGGAATTCGTCGGGGTGGCAACGCAGTGTTTCGGTGGCCTGTTCCAGGATCAGGCCAAGCTGCAGCCCCCCTCGGTAGTGCACCAGCACCAGGCGGGTACTGGTGCGCTGCGCCGCCGGCTGGCCGAAGCTCAATGCGGCCAGGTCGATCACGGGCACCAGCAGGCCGCGGTGGGCGAGGATGCCCGCGACCCACGCGGGCGCCTGGGCAATCGGCTTGAGCGGCTGACGCGGCAGCACCTCGATCACCTCGTGCGCACTCAGGGCAAAGCGCTGCTGCCTGATGCGAAACTGCAGGTACAACGCACCCTTGGCGTTGCCCGCCCGCGCGGCGCGGGGTTGCAAGTCGTTCATCGCAGTCAGACTTTGAAGCGCGACACGCCGCCGCGCAGGCCTGCGGCCACCTGGCTCAGCTCATCGATGGCGAAGCTTGCCTGGCGCAGCGACTCGACAGTCTGGGTGCTGGCGTCGCTGAGCTGGGCCAGCGCCTGGTTGATCTGCTCGGCACCGGTAGCCTGGGCCTGCATGCCTTCATTGACCATCAACACGCGCGGCGCCAGCGCCTGCACCTGGTGGATGATCTGGCTGAGCTGCTCGCCGACCTGCTGCACCTCGAACATGCCGCGGCGCACTTCTTCGGAGAACTTGTCCATGCCCATCACCCCGGCCGACACGGCCGACTGGATCTCGCGCACCATCTGTTCGATGTCGTAGGTGGCCACGGCGGTCTGGTCGGCCAGGCGGCGCACTTCGGTGGCCACCACGGCAAAACCACGGCCGTACTCGCCGGCCTTTTCCGCTTCGATAGCGGCGTTGAGCGACAGCAGGTTGGTCTGGTCGGCGACCTTGACGATGGTCACCACCATCTGGGTGATATTGCTGGCCTTCTCGTTGAGAATGCCCAGCTTGGCGTTGACCAGGTCGGCAGCGCCCATGACCTGGTGCATGGTCTCTTCCATGCGCGCCAGGCCCTGCTGGCCGGAGCCGGCGAGGCTGGAGGCCTGGTCGGCGGCCGAGGTGACTTCGGTCATGGTGCGCACCAGGTCACGCGAGGTGGCGGCAATTTCCCGCGAGGTAGCGCCGATCTCGGTGGTGGTCGCGGCAGTTTCGGTGGCAGTGGCCTGCTGTTGCTTGGAAGTGGCGGCAATTTCAGTCACCGAGGTGGTCACCTGCACCGACGAGCGCTGGGCCTGGGCCACCAGGTTGGCCAGGGCTTCGGCCATTTCGTTGAAGCCGCTTTCGATGGCACCGAACTCGTCCTTGCGGTCCAGGCTCAGGCGCATGCTCAGGTCGCCCGAGCGCAGCTTGTCGAGGGCATGCACGATGCGCTGCATGGGCGCGGTGATGGCGCGCATCAACAGCAGGCCGCAGATGCCGGCGGCGACGATGGCCAGTAACAGCGATACCACCATGCTGCCCTTGGCGGTGCTCACGGCACTGACGATCTCACTGGTGTCGGCTTCGGAGGAGGCACGGTTGTGATCGATCACTTCGTTTAGCAGCTTGCGCCCGGCCACCCAGGCCGGGGTCAGCACCTCGGTGATCAGCCGCTGGGCTTCGTCGTAGTCATGCTGGCGGTAGGCGTCCAGTACCTGGCCGACGACCTTGAGGTAGGCCTGCTCCATCTGATTGAAGCTGTCGAAGCGCGTCTGGTCGTCGGTATCCTGAATGGTCCCCTGGTAGCTGGCCATGTGCTGCTTCAGACGGTCCTCGAAGCTCTTGAACAGTTCCAGGTCGGCAGATGTGATTTCGCGTCGGTTGGAAAGGCCGACCAACTGCTGGCTGGTGACGTAACTGTCGACCCACGCGCTGCGGATCATCGAGCTGTAATAGAGCCCCGGAATGCTGTCTGTCCCCACCGCCTCTTCGGCGCTTTCGATGGTCACCAACCGCGAGTAGGCGGCCACGATCATCAGCAGCATGATGGCGATGATCACGGCGAAACTTGCCAGGATCCGTTGGCGCAAGGTCCAGTTCTTCACGTTCAGCCCTCAGGAATTCACAACGAGCGGGAAAATCGCCGAAGTATAGCCCAGAGGCCTTATGCTTTTGCGGGTGAAATGTGGGGATGGGGCGTCAAGGCCACCGGGTGCCCGCTTCGACAGATTCAGCGCCTGTGAGATCGAGCGCCGCGCGGGCGGCGCTCGATCACCCAGCCGCTGCAAATGCCATGGCGAGCACTGCCACTACGCTCCCGCCAACCGTACCTGGCTTTCAAGCTCCTGACGCAGCGCCGGGTCCAGCCGCAACTGGCGCGCCAGTTCATCCAGGTACGCGCGCTCCATGAAGTTTTCCTGGTCAACCATCATCACGCTGGCCAGGTACATCTCGGCAGCCATCTCCGGGGTTTGCGCAGCTCGCGCCACCTCGGCCGGGTCAAGCGGCTTGTTCAGCTCGGCATGCAGCCAGTACTGCAGTTCGCGGTCACTGTCCAGGCGGGCGAATTCACCCTCGATCAAGTCCCGCTCACGCTCGTCGATATGCCCGTCGGACTTGGCCGCCGCGACCAGCGCCCGCAGCACCGCCTGGCTGTGCTGCTCGACCTGGGGCGGTGGCAGGCGGTCGACCGTCTGCGGCTCCGGCCTGGCGCCCTGCTGGTTCGCCTGCCAGTTGCCATAGGCCTTGTAGGCCAGCACGCCCAGCGCGGCCAGGCCGCCGTAGGTCAGCGCCTTGCCGCCATATTTGCGGGCTTTCTTGTTGCCCAGCAAGAGCCCCAGCGCCCCCCCGCCCAGCAGGCCGCCCCCCGCACCGGACAACAGCCCGCCAAGGCCCCCGCCAGCACTGGCGGATTGGCTTGTACCTGCCTTTTTGTCGAGCAGTTGCTGGCCGGATTTGAGCAGTTGATCAAGCAAGCCCCGGGTATTCATTCGCGCGTCTCCGCATCTGGGAAATGAATGGCCAGAGTAAGGCTTGGCGCAGCGTGCGCCATCGGGGATTTGCTTCTGGATGTTGCGTTGGCTGGCAAAAAGCCAACTAGACTCGAGCACTGCCCGGACCAAAATCTCCAAGAAGAGGGAACACCATGCCAGTGCACAAGACCGCATTGCTCGGCGCCATGTCGGGCGCCTTGCTCGCCAGCGCCAGCCTGCAGGCCGCCGAGCCACCCAAGGCCGTGGGGCCCGGCGAGGGGCGCCTGGACATCGTCGCCTGGCCCGGCTACATCGAACGCGGCGAAAGCGACAAGGCCTACGACTGGGTGACCGGTTTCGAGAAGGAGACCGGCTGCAAGGTCAGCGTCAAGACCGCCGCCACCTCGGACGAAATGGTCAGCCTGATGACCAAGGGCGGCTACGACCTGGTCACCGCCTCGGGCGACGCCTCGCTGCGGCTGATCGTGGGCAAGCGCGTACAGCCGATCAACACCACCCTGATCCCCAACTGGAAGAACATCGACCCGCGTCTGCAGGACGGCGGCTGGTACGTGGTCGACAAGCAGGTGTATGGCACCCCGTATCAGTGGGGGCCGAATGTGCTGCTGTACAACACCAATACCTTCAAGCAGCCGCCCACCAGCTGGGGCGTGGTGTTCGAGCCGCAGAACCTGCCCGACGGCAAGCCCAACAAAGGCCGGGTCCAGGCCTACGACGGCCCCATCTACATCGCTGACGCGGCGCTGTACCTGAAGTCGGCCAAGCCCGAGCTGGGCATCAACGACCCGTACGAACTCAACGAGCAGCAATACAAGGCCGTGCTCGAACTGCTGCGCCAGCAACAACCGCTGATCCACCGCTACTGGCATGACGCCACGGTGCAGATGAGCGATGTGAAGAACGAAGGTGTAGTCGCCTCCAGCTCGTGGGGCTACATGGTCAATGGCCTGAAGGCCGAGAACCAGCCGGTGGCCTCGACCATTCCCAGGGAGGGCGCTACCGGCTGGGCCGACACCACCATGCTGCACAGCGAGGCCAAACACCCCAACTGCGCCTACAAGTGGATGGACTGGTCGCTGCAGCCGAAGGTGCAGGGTGACGTGGCGGCCTGGTTCGGCTCGTTGCCGGCGGTGCCAGCGGCCTGCACCGGCAGCGAACTGCTGGGCGCCGAAGGTTGCAAGACCAACGGTTTCGACAACTTCGACAAGATCGCGTTCTGGAAAACCCCGCAGGCCCAGGGCGGCAAGTTCGTGCCGTATAGCCGCTGGACCCAGGACTATATTGCGATCATGGGTGGGCGCTGAGGCCGCCTGAATGCCTGTGCCGGCCTCTTCGCGGGTAAACCCGCTCCCACAGGTTGTTCGCTGCCTGTGAGGGTTGCGCTCCAGCTGTAGGAGCGGGTTTACCCGCGAAGAGGCCGGCACAGGAGAAACAGTGTTGCTCGGAGCTCACGCATGCCCCTAGCCGTCCAGTTCACCCAGGTTTCCCGTACCTTCGGCGAGGTCAAGGCCGTCGACCAGGTCAGCATCGACATCATCGATGGCGAGTTCTTCTCCATGCTCGGCCCCTCGGGCTCGGGCAAGACCACCTGCCTGCGCCTGATCGCCGGCTTCGAGCAGCCCACTCACGGCTCGATCCGCATCCACGGTGTGGAGGCCGCCGGCGTGCCGCCCTATCAACGTGACGTCAACACCGTGTTCCAGGACTACGCGCTGTTCCCGCACATGAATGTGCTGGACAACATCGCCTATGGCCTGAAGGTAAAAGGCGTCGCCAGGGCCGAACGCCAGGCCCGCGCCGAAGAAGCCCTGGCCATGGTGGCACTGGCCGACTACGGCGCCCGCAAACCGGCGCACCTGTCCGGGGGCCAGCGCCAGCGCGTGGCCCTGGCCCGGGCACTGGTCAACCGGCCGCGGGTGCTACTGCTGGACGAACCCCTGGGCGCGCTGGACCTGAAACTGCGTGAGCAGATGCAGGGCGAACTGAAAAAGCTGCAGCGCCAACTGGGCATCACCTTCATATTCGTCACCCACGACCAGACCGAAGCCCTGTCGATGTCCGACCGGGTCGCTGTGTTCAACCGCGGCCGTATCGAGCAGGTCGACACGCCGCGCAACCTGTACATGAAACCCGCCACCACCTTCGTCGCCGAATTCGTCGGCACCTCCAACGTGGTGCGTGGCGAGCTGGCGATGGCCCTGAACGGCAGCCCGGCGCCCTTCTCGATCCGCCCCGAGCACATCCGCCTGGGCGACCCGGTGGTCACCAGCCATGAGGTGCAGGTCAGCGGCCTGTTGCGCGATGTGCAGTACCAGGGCAGCGCCACCCGCTACGAGCTGCAGCTGGACAGCGGCCAACTGCTGGCGGTGACCCAGGCCAACGACCGCTGGCAGGCACAGGCACAGGCCTGGCAGCCGGGGCAACGGATTCAGGCGCACTGGCCGCGTGAGGCGATGACGGTGTTGCAGGAAACCGAGGCCCACTGACATGAGCACATTGCGCAGCCTGTCCAACCTGCTGTACCGGCGCCCCAACCTGTACCTGGCGCTGCTGTTGATCCCGCCGCTGACCTGGTTCGGCGCCATCTACCTGGGCTCGCTGCTGAACCTGTTGTGGCAGGGTTTCTATACCTTCGACGACTTCACCATGGCGGTGACCCCGGACCTGACCCTGGGCAACTTCGCCGCGCTGCTCAACCCGTCGAACTTCGACATCATCCTGCGCACCCTGGGCATGGCGGTGGCCGTGTCGCTGGCCAGCGCGGTGCTGGCCTTTCCCATCGCCTACTACATGGCGCGCTACACCAGCGGCAAGACAAAGGCGTTTTTCTACATCGCGGTGATGATGCCGATGTGGGCCAGCTACATCGTCAAGACCTACGCCTGGACCCTGCTGCTGGCCAAGGGCGGCGTCGCCCAGTGGTTCGTCCAGCAGCTGCATCTGGATGCGCTGCTGCAAGCCGTGCTGACCGTGCCGGGGGTGGGCGGCAGTACATTATCCACCTCGCACCTGGGGCGCTTCATGGTGTTCGTGTACATCTGGCTGCCGTTCATGATCCTGCCCATCCAGGCCGCTCTGGAGCGCTTGCCGCCTTCGCTGCTGCAAGCGTCGGCGGACTTGGGTGCGCGGCCCGGGCAAACCTTTGTGCAGGTGATCCTGCCGCTGTCGATTCCGGGCATCGCCGCCGGCTCGATCTTCACCTTCTCGCTCACCCTGGGCGATTTCATCGTGCCGCAACTGGTCGGCCCGCCCGGGTACTTCATCGGCAGCATGGTCTACGCCCAGCAAGGGGCGATCGGCAACATGCCGATGGCCGCCGCGTTCACCCTGGTGCCGATCGTGCTGATCGCGGTGTACCTGTCCATCGTCAAGCGCCTGGGGGCCTTCGATGCACTCTGAAAAAGCGTCAACCGGGCTGCGCCTGGCAGCCTGGGGCGGCTTGTTGTTCCTGCACTTCCCGATCCTGATCATCTTCCTGTACGCGTTCAACACCGAAGAAGCCGCGTTCAGCTTCCCACCCAAGGGTTTTACCCTGAAGTGGTTAACCGTGGCCTTTGCCCGGCCCGATGTGCTGGAGGCCATCAAGCTATCGCTGCAGGTGGCCTGCCTGGCCACGCTGATCGCCCTGGTGCTCGGCACGCTGGCCTCGGCGGCGTTGTACCGGCGCAGCTTTTTTGGCAAGGAGAGCATTTCGCTGATGCTGATCCTGCCCATCGCCCTGCCCGGCATCATCACCGGCATCGCCCTGCTCTCGGCATTCAAGACCCTGGGCATCGAGCCGGGGGTGTTCACCATCGTGGTCGGCCACGCCACGTTCTGCGTGGTGATCGTCTACAACAACGTGATCGCCCGCCTGCGGCGGACCTCGCAAAGCCTGATCGAGGCCTCGATGGACCTTGGCGCCGATGGCTGGCAAACCTTCCGCTACATCATTCTGCCCAACCTTGGCTCGGCGCTGCTGGCGGGCGGCATGCTGGCCTTTGCCCTGTCGTTCGATGAAATCATCGTCACCACCTTTACCGCCGGCCACGAACGCACCCTGCCGATCTGGCTGCTCAACCAGCTCAGCCGCCCGCGCGACGTGCCGGTGACCAATGTGGTCGCCATGCTGGTGATGCTGGTGACCATGCTGCCGATCCTTGGCGCCTATTACCTGACCCGCGGCGGCGAAAGCGTCGCGGGCAGTGGCAAATGACCCTGGAGGAGTCTCCGATGCAAACGCAGATGCTGATCAACGGCCAACTGGTCGCGGGCGAAGGCCCGGCCTGGACCGTGCTCAACCCGGCCCTGGGCAGTGCCCTGGCGCAAATCAACGAAGCCACCGAAGCCCAGGTGGACAGCGCCGTGCGGGCCGCCGACCAGGCCTTCGACAGCTGGTCGCAAACCAGCCCCAAGGAGCGCTCGCAGGCGTTGCTGGCGCTGGCCGACACGATCGAAGCCCATGGCGATGAACTGGCGCGGCTGGAATCGCAGAACTGCGGCAAGCCATTGAGCGCCGCACTGAATGACGAAATCCCCGCGATTGCCGATGTGTTCCGCTACTTCGCCGGTGCCGCGCGTTGCCTGGGCGGCTCGGCGGCGGGCGAATACCTGCCGGGCCACACCTCGATGATTCGCCGTGACCCGGTGGGCGTGGTGGCCTCGATAGCCCCCTGGAACTACCCGTTGATGATGCTGGCATGGAAGATCGCCCCGGCCCTTGCGGCCGGCAATACCGTGGTGATCAAACCTTCGGAGATGACCCCGTTGACCGCCCTGCGCCTGGGCGAAATGGCCCGGGAGCTGCTACCGCCTGGCGTCTTGAACATCCTCTTCGGCCGAGGCCAGACAGTCGGCAACCCGCTGGTCAACCACCCCAAGGTGCGCATGGTGTCGCTGACCGGTTCGATCCCCACCGGCGCACATATCATCAGTGCCACCGCCGACAGCGTGAAACGCATGCACATGGAACTGGGTGGCAAGGCCCCGGTGCTGGTGTTCGATGATGCCGACATCGATGCCGCCATCGACGGCATCCGAACGTTCGGCTTCTACAACGCCGGCCAGGACTGCACTGCAGCCTGCAGGCTGTATGTGCAGGACGGTATCTACGAACGCTTTGTCGAGCGCCTGGGTGAAGCAGTCTCCAGCCTGAAGGCCGGCCTGCAGGAAGCAGAAGACACCGAACTGGGGCCATTGATCAGTGCCCAGCACCGCGACAAGGTCTCCGGCCTGGTGCAGCGGGCCATCGCCCAGCCGCACATTCGCCTGGTAACGGGTGGCAAAGCCATTGATGGCGATGGTTTCTTCTACGCCCCGACCGTGCTGGCCGACGCCCTGCAGGACGACGAGATCGTGCGCAACGAAGTGTTCGGCCCGGTGGTATCGGTGACGCGATTTACCGACGAGGCGCAGGCGCTGGAGTGGGCCAACGATTCCAACTACGGCCTGGCCTCATCGGTATGGACCCGCGACACCGGCCGCGCCCATCGCCTGGCTGCGCGCCTGCAATATGGCTGTACCTGGGTGAATACCCACTTCATGCTGGTCAGCGAAATGCCGCACGGTGGGCAGAAGCATTCCGGGTATGGGAAGGATATGTCGATGTACGGGCTGGAGGATTACACCTGCGTGCGGCATGTGATGATCAAACATTGAGCGTAAAGCCTGGATTGGGACCGGCAGCTCAATCCAGGCGCTTCTACAAGCGGTTCAGCGCATTCCCAATGCCACATCCTTTATCTTGCAGCCATCAAAATGGGATGGGCATCATCCAGCCCTTCAGGCTGCGCAGACTCTGTGGGAGCGGGTTTACCCGCGAATGCGGAGGTAAAACCACCATCGCATTCGCGGGCGTGCCCGCTCCCACAGGTACATCACAGCCCTTGAGGTTAGTGCTGTACCTGTGGGAGCGGGCACGCCCGCGAAGAGGCCTGTACAGGTAGCCTCTAGTCGCGTAGGTCTGACTCATGAATCGGGTTGGCCCGGCTGGTCGCGCGCTGGTATTGCGCCGGCCAGGTGGCCTTGTTGCCGCCCAGGTCGTCGTCGGCATGCAGCGGCCAGTAAGGGTCGCGCAACAGTTCGCGGGCGAGGAAGATCACATCGGCCTGGCCGGTGCGCAGGATGTGCTCGGCCTGGGCGGGCTCGGTGATCATGCCCACGGTGCCGGTGGCGATTTCCGCCTCTTTGCGCACGCGTTCGGCGAAACGGGTCTGATAACCGGGGCCCGTAGGGATTTCGGCGTTGACCGACGTGCCGCCCGACGATACATCGATCAGGTCGACACCCAGCGCACGCAGGCGCCGCGCCAGCTCGACGGTTTCATCCGGGTTCCAGCCGTCCTCCACCCAGTCGGTCGCCGATACCCGCACCAACAGCGGTAATTCGGCGGGCCAGGCATTGCGCACAGCCTCGACCACCTGCAGGGTCAGGCGGATGCGGTTTTCGAAGCAGCTGCCGTACTCGTCGCGGCGCTGGTTGCTGAGCGGCGACAGGAACTGGTGCAGCAGGTAGCCATGGGCTGCATGGATTTCCACCACCTTGAAACCCGCCGTCAAGGCACGCTTGGTCGAGGCCACGAAGGCGTCGACCACGTCCTGGATTTCTTCCTTGCTCAATTCACGCGGCGCAGTGTGTTGTGGGTCGAAAGCGATCCTCGACGGCCCCACCGGCTGCCAGCCCCCCTCCTCCAGCTTGACGCTGCCCTGCTTGCCCAGCCAAGGGCGATAGGTACTGGCCTTGCGTCCGGCGTGGGCCAGCTGGATACCGGGCACGGCGCCCTGGGCGGTGATGAAGCGGGTGATGCGTTGCAGCGGGGCGATCTGGGCGTCTTCCCACAGGCCGAGATCTTCGGCGGTGATACGGCCATCGGCAGTGACCGCCACGGCTTCGGTGATCACCAGCCCCGCACCGCCTACGGCGCGGCTACCCAGATGAACAAGATGCCAATCGTTGGCCAGGCCATCGATGGCGGAATACTGGCACATCGGCGACACAGCGATGCGGTTGGGCAGGGTCAGCTGACGCAGGGTGTAAGGCTCGAGCAGCAAGCTCATGAGGGCACCTCCCAAGGACTCCAATGGTGATCCGGCCCGAGCACTCAATTACACGTCCCTGGCCCGGGTCCGGTCAGTATTCAGACTAGACCAGAATGGTTGGGGGGAAGGTTCCATGGGATTTTGGGGTGTCTGACGTGGGGATGATGGCGCTCGATCTTATAGGCGACATCACACTGAAGGCAGGCAACTGGTAGCCCAAACCGCCGCGACAGCCAAACACCCTGACAAGCATTTCAGATATCCCCTACAACCGATGTATGGCGATTCCCAACCTGAGGAAATACCCTACAAGTCCTGTCGACACCCGCCTGATTGTTACTGGAATCCTGAGTCATTAGCCTTTGCTGGTCGCTGCCATTCAGCGTCCGGGCGTGGAATCCCGATCAATTACCGAGTAGCTGTCCTCATGGCAGTTGTGCGCGGGATCTGGGCTGCCCACTACCTCAGTGCGATGGCCAAGGCGTTGATGGATGATGCCGAGTTAGGTATGTCGCGTTGAGGTTGGTGTGGTCGTTGTTCGCGTGAAGGCCACCGGGTGTACGCCGACAAGTTTGCAGCGCCTGTGAGATCACACTAAAGGCAGGCACCTGGCAGCCCCAACCGCCGCGACAGCCAAGCACCCTTACAGGCATTTCAGCCCGCCGCACAACCCTGTGGGAGCGGGCATGCCCGCGAAGCAGGCGACTCGGTGGATGGCACCGGCTTCGCCGGTGTTCACGGGTATGCCCGCTCCCACAGGGAAGGCGCATGACTTGAGGGCAAAGCGGTCGCAGTGGGAGCTTGCCGGCGATGGGCTGCAGAGCAGCCCCCGGAACTGCAGTCAGCGCGGCTCCATATGGGCAATCATCAACTGCACACTTTCATTGCCGCGAAACTCGTTCACATCCAGCTTGTAGGCCAGCTCGACCCAGCGCACTGTCGGGTTCGGCCAGACTTCGCGGTCGATACCAAAGGCAATGCCGTCCAGCCGCACCGAACCACATTCGCTCTTGAGCACCACCTTCAAATGCCGCTCGCCAACCACACGCTGCTCCACCAGCTGGAACACGCCATGGAACAGTGGCTCGGGGAAATGCTGCCCCCACGGCCCGGCATTGCGCAGGGCCTTGGCCAGGTCGAGGTGGAACTCTTCCACTGCCAGGCTGCCATCGGACAGCAGACGGCCGGTCAGGTCGTCCTCGCACAACTGGCGCCGCACTTCCTCGTCGAACGCCTCGGCAAACGCCGGGAAATTGCCCTCGGGCAAAGACAGCCCTGCTGCCATGGCGTGGCCACCAAACTTGCTGATCAGCTGCGGCTGGCGCGCCGCCACGGCATCCAGCGCATCACGAATGTGAAACCCCGGCACCGAGCGCGCCGAGCCTTTGAGCATGCCGTCACCGGCATCGGCAAAGGCGATGGTCGGCCGGTGATAACGCTCCTTCAGGCGCGATGCCAGAATACCGATCACCCCCTGGTGCCAGTCGGCATCGAACAGGCAAAGCCCGTACGGCATGGACTCGACCGGCAGGTCCTTGAGCTGCGCCAGCGCTTCGCGCTGCATACCCTGCTCGATGGACTTGCGGTCCTGGTTAAGGCCATCCAGCTGTTGGGCCATGTCCTGGGCCAGGGCCTGGTCCTCGCACAGCAGGCACTCGATACCCAGGCTCATGTCATCCAGGCGCCCGGCGGCGTTCAGCCGTGGGCCAAGGATGAAGCCGAGGTCGGTCGAGGTGATGCGTCGGTGATCACGGCGCGCCACTTCGAGAATGGCTTTCAGGCCCGGCCTGGCGCGGCCGGCGCGGATACGCTCCAGGCCCTGATGGACCAGAATGCGGTTGTTGGCGTCCAGCGGCACCACGTCGGCAACACTGCCCAGCGCCACCAGGTCGAGCAGTTCGCCGATATTGGGCTGCGGCTGCGTTTCGTAGCGGCCGAGGCTGCGCAGGCGCGCGCGCAAGGCCATAAGCACGTAGAAGATGACGCCAACCCCGGCCAACGCCTTGCTGGGAAACTCGCAGCCCGGCTGGTTGGGGTTGATGATGGCGTCGGCATCGGGAAGCTGCTGGCCGGGCAGGTGGTGGTCGGTGACCAGCACCTTGAGCCCGGCCGCCTTGGCGGCGGCAACGCCGTCGACGCTGGAAATGCCGTTGTCCACGGTGATCAGCAGCTGTGGCTGGCGCTGCAGCGCTACCTCGACGATTTCCGGGGTCAGGCCGTAGCCGTATTCGAAGCGGTTGGGCACCAGGTAGTCGACATGGGCCGCGCCCAGCAGGCGCAGGCCCAGCACCCCGACGGTGCTGGCGGTGGCGCCGTCGGCATCGAAGTCACCGACGATGAGGATACGCTGGCGCTGGTCAAGGGCCTGGACCAGCAGGTCCACGCCGGCCTCGATGCCCTTGAGACGCTGATACGGCAGCAGACGCGCCAGGCTCTTGTCCAGCTCGGCCTCGTTCTGCACGCCACGCGCAGCGTACAGGCGGGTCAGCAAGGGTGGCAGGTTACCCAGCAATGGCAGGGTCGGCGGCAGGGGACGCGGTTCGATACGCATGGGTCGCTTCAGCCACGCTCACCGAGCAGCCACTGCAACTGCACTTCGTGCTGGCCACGGTCGTCAGTCACGAATACCGTGCCTTCGCTGATCATCACGTCCCATTTGATGCTGCGTGGCATATCGGTAGCCAAGGTCTCCAGCACTTCCTGGGGCACGGCGGCGATGTTCAGGTTCTTCAGGTTCTTGACTGCGCTCAACACCTTGGTTTCCCACACACGCAGGCTGCCATACGCCAGCAGGCTGGTGCGTTCGGTGCGACGCGAGCACCAGGTCAGGCGGTCGGCATCGGGTTGGCCCACTTCGATCCAGTGCAGCACGCGGTCATCCAGGCTTTTTTCCCACAGCGCCGGCTCATCGACATCCGACAGGCCACGACCGAACGACAGGTTCTCGTTGTACCACAGCGCGTACGCCAACAGCCGGACTGCCATGCGCTCTTCGGTTTCCGATGGGTGGCGGGCGATGGTCTGCTTGACGCTTTCGTAGACGTTGCGATCAAGGTCAGTCAGATTCAGTTCGAACTTGTAGGTGGTGGACGGCTGGGCCATGGTCGACGGGCTTCGTGCAAAAGAAAAGTGCAACAGTCTAACCTATCCACACCCTGCATGCGCCGCAGCAGTACCCGGCGCTACCGACCTATGATAAAACCACGGCTCTGCCCAGTTGCCACGGATGCCCCATGCCTACGCCCAGCAAACCCCTCGCCGGCCTCAAAGTCATCGAACTCGGCACCCTGATTGCTGGGCCGTTTGCGTCGCGCATCTGTGCCGAGTTCGGTGCCGAGGTGATCAAGGTCGAGTCGCCCGATGGCGGCGACCCGTTGCGCAAGTGGCGCAAGCTGTACGAGGGCACGTCGCTGTGGTGGTTCGTGCAGGCCCGCAACAAACAGTCGCTGACCCTGAACCTCAAGCACCCCGAAGGCCGAGACATTCTGAAGCAGTTGCTGGCCGAGGCCGACATCCTGATCGAGAACTTTCGCCCGGGCGTACTGGAAAAGCTCGGCCTGGGCTGGGATGTGCTGCATGCGCTGAACCCGCGCCTGGTGATGGTGCGCCTGTCAGGCTTTGGCCAGACCGGGCCGATGAAAGACCAGCCAGGCTTTGGCGCCGTGGGCGAGTCGATGGGCGGCCTGCGCTACATCACCGGCTTCGAAGACCGCCCACCGGTGCGCACGGGCATTTCCATCGGTGACTCGATTGCCGCCCTGTGGGGGGTGATCGGCGCGCTCATGGCTTTGCGCCACCGCGAAGTCAACAACGGCCAGGGTCAGGTGGTGGACGTTGCGCTGTACGAGGCGATCTTCGCCATGATGGAAAGCATGGTCCCGGAGTTCGACGTGTTCGGTTTTATCCGCGAGCGCACCGGCAATATCATGCCGGGCATCACCCCCTCCTCCATCCATACCAGCGCGGATGGCAAACATGTGCAGATCGGCGCCAACGGCGATGCGATCTTCAAGCGCTTCATGCAGGCCATCGGCCGCCCCGACCTGGCCGACGACCCTGCGCTGGCCAGCAACGACGGCCGGGACCTGCGCCGCGACGAGCTGTACGGAGTGATCGACCGCTGGGCCAACAGCCTGCCGCTGGAACAGCTCATGCAGGTGCTGACCACGGCCGAAGTGCCGGCCAGCCGCATCTACTCGGCCGAAGACATGTTCAGCGACCCGCAGTACCTGGCACGCGAGATGTTTCTGCAGGCGAAGCTGCCCGATGGCAAACCGTTCCGCATGCCCGGCATCGTGCCCAAGCTGTCGGACACCCCAGGCTCCGCCGAGTGGGTCGGCCCGGCACTGGGCGAGCACACCGAAGCGCTGCTTGGCGGCCTGGGCTACGACCCAGCGGCCATCGCCAGCCTGCGCAAAGCCGGCACGGTCTGACCCTGGCGCTGCCCGGCCCCATGCGCGCTGCCCGCTGCTTACGCCGACTGGTCCTGCTGTGCGGGCTTCTGCCCGCATTGCTGCAGCCTGCAAGCGCCAGAGAGCGCCTGTTCTGGCTGGTGCGTGACCTGCCGCCGTTCACCATCTTCGAAGGCTCGGAGAAAGGCCAAGGGGTGATCGACCAGTTGCTGCCCATTCTGATCGGGCAGATGCCCGAGTACGACCACAGCATCGTGCGGGTCAACCGCGCCCGTGGCATTCAGATGCTGCAAGACCCCAACAGTTTCACCTGCGACCCGACCCTGCTGTGGACCCCGGAGCGCGCCAGGTACGTGCACTTCTCCATGCCGTCGCTTGGTGTGTTGAGCGGGGGGCTGGTGCTGCGCCGGGAAAACCAGGCACTGGTTGAGCCGTTTCTGAGTGGGCAGGACGTGGACCTGCTCGCGCTGTTCAAACAGCCGGCACTAAAGCTGGGCATCGTTGCCGAACGCAGCTACGGCACCCAGATCGATACCATTCTGGGTCAGTTGCCCGGTACCTCGCTCAGCCGTCATTACGGCAACGACGCTACCGCCAACCTGCTGCAGATGCAGCAACTGGGTCGCCTGCGCATGGTGCTCGGCTACTGGCCCGAAGTGCGCTACCTGATCCAGCAACAAGGCGGGTCACTGACCGAGTACCAGTTCCATCCGGTGCAGGGCGTGGAGCGCTACCAGTTTTTGCATGTGGGGTGTTCCGACAGCCCGCTGGGGCGTGCTGCAGTGGCGCATATCGACCAGCTGTTGCCTGCGCTGCGCCACGATGTGCTGCCTGGGTTGTATGCGCGCTGGCTGGACCCTGCGTTGCGGGGAGACTACCTGGACGACAGCAAGCGCTTCTTCGAAACCCAATAACTGCCTGGCTGCGGATAAAAGAAACCCCGGACGCTGGGGAGGACGCCCGGGGCCAAGCGAAAGCCCTTCAGGACTTCCCGTGACAGCCATGCCAGCACCGGAGCAAAGCACTGGCTGGCTGCCCTACTGTGTCTGATACGCCACTCAGGCAAAGGTTCCCTGGGGTTGTTGGCGTTGCTGCAGGGCGGCGATCACACAGGGCTGCAATCGCCCTTCGGCTATCTGCAAATCACGGTGCAGACCATCCACCAGATCGATCAACAGGCGTTGCTCCTGCAACTGCCGCTCGCTGACCGTACGCCGCAGGGTGATGCCGGCGAGGCGGTCGTGAACGGTCAGTTGGCGATTACCGCTGGCATCGGCGAGGCCGAGGTGGGTCTGATAGGGGGTCAGTGCGTCGTTGAGCAGTCTGCAGATTCTTTCCATCCGTATCACTCGCTGCGTGGTGGGATATAAAGCAACTGACCAGCAAGCGCAGCGGAAAGTTCGCCACGCTGTGGCGGGTTCACTGAGCATGCGGGGCGGACATGACAGTTTGAATACGCCGCCCCTGGCCCAGTTGCAGAGCACTCAGCGCCTGTTGCAAGCGGGGCATCGACAACGGCCAGGGCAGCTCGGCCAGCACCCATAGACCGCGTTTTCTGGCCTCATCGGCGAGGTTGCGCTGCCTGGGGGTCGGCTGGCCGACAAATAGCAGAGCGCGGGGCTGTTGCTGCCGGGCGAGCAAGGCAAGGCCGGAGCGGGTTGGCATGGCATGGTCGATGACCAGCAGATCAGGGCGGCGTGCCGCATCAAGGCAGGCGTCGGTGCCCTCGCTGAGGCGCACATTGAAGATGCCCTGGGCATTGAGGGCCTGATGCAGGAGGATCTGGTGGGATGGGCGAGCCTGGTGGATCACCACGTAGGGCTGGTGCATGAGCCGCTCCTGGTGTGAGGACCGACTACGGTAGGCGTTGCGCTACGCGCACCTGAATAGGACGTTTCTGAGGGAATTGAAGGAAAAGACTGATAGTTCCGGGACTGCTACGCAGCCCATCGCCGGCAAGCCAGCTCCCACACGTATTGCACATGATCTCGGGTCTATGCGATCAAGGTGGGAGCTGGCTTGCCGGCGATGGGCCGCAGCGCGGCCCAGGCTATTACAGCGGCTTGCCGCGGTTGCCGTGCTGGCTGACAAAGCTTTGCACAGCCTTCAGGTCATTGGCCAGCACGGTGCAACGTTCCTCACGGCTGAACAGGTCGCTGAGGTGCGCCGGCAGCTCCAGCGCCCTACCTACACCGGCCTTCTCCACCGCTTCAGGGAACTTGACCGGGTGCGCAGTGCCCAGCACCACCATCGGCGTGTCCAGGCTGCGGCGGCATTCGCGGGCGGCCTTGACGCCGATCGCGGTGTGCGGGTCGAGTACTTCACCGGTGGCAGCGAACACTTCGGCGATGGTCTCGCAGGTCTGCTCGTCGCTGACGGCCAGGGAGTCGAACAGCTTGCGGGCTTCGGTCCAGCGATCTTGCTCGACGCTGAAGCCACCGCCTTGCTTGAAGTTGGCCATCAGCTCGGCGATAGCCGCACCATTGCGACCGTGCATGTCGAACAGCAGGCGCTCGAAGTTGGACGAGACCATGATGTCCATCGACGGCGACAGGGTGGCGTGCAGGGTTTCCTTCACGTACTGGTTGCCGCTCATGAAGCGGTGCAGGATGTCGTTGCGGTTGGTGGCGACCACCAGCTGGCTGACCGGCAGGCCCATGTTGCGGGCCAGGTAACCGGCGAAGATGTCGCCGAAGTTGCCGGTGGGTACCGAGAACGCCACCGAGCGCGCGGGGCCGCCCAGCTGCAGGGCCGCGTGGAAGTAGTAGACGATCTGGGCCATGATCCGCGCCCAGTTGATCGAGTTCACGGCCACCAGGCGGGTGCCTTTGAGGAACGACTGGTCAGCGAAGCTGGCCTTGACCATTTCCTGGCAGTCATCGAAGTTGCCTTCGATGGCGATGTTGTGAATGTTGTCGCCGAACAGCGTGGTCATCTGCCGACGCTGCACTTCCGACACGCGCTGGTGCGGGTGCAGGATGAAGATGTCGACGTTGTCGCAACGGCGGCAACCTTCGATGGCGGCCGAACCGGTGTCACCGCTGGTGGCGCCGATGATCACCACGCGCTCGTTGCGCTTGGCCAACACATGGTCGAGCAGGCGGCCGAGCAGTTGCAGGGCGAAGTCCTTGAACGCCAGGGTCGGGCCGTGGAACAGCTCCAGCACCCATTCGTTGCTGTTCAGCTGACGCAGCGGGGCAACCGCAGCATGGGCGAACTCGCCGTAGGTTTCTTCAAGGATTTTCTTGAAGTCGGCATCGGCGATGCTGCCTTCGACGAACGGGCGCATCACACGGAAAGCCAGTTCGTGATACGGCAGGCCGGCCCACGAAGCGATTTCTTCCTGGGTGAAGCGTGGCAGGTTTTCCGGGACGTACAGGCCGCCGTCACTGGCCAGGCCAGCCAGCAGTACGTCTTCGAAGTTCAGGGCCGGTGCCTGGCCGCGGGTACTGATATAGCGCATGGTGCAAACCTTCGATGCTGAGGCCGGGGCCACGCTGGCGGCCCGACGGCGCTATGTGTTAGTTGAGCTGTTCGACGCGAATGCGCACGACCTTGCCGACCACGTCCTGCAGGGCTTCCAGGGCGACGATGGCGTCGTTGATGCCCTGTTCGACCACACGGTGGGTCAGCAGGATCATCGGCACCAGGCCGTCCTGCTCCTCGGCTTCCTTCTGCATGATCGACTCTATGTTGATACCACGCTCCGAGAGGATGCTGGCCACCTGGGCCAGTACGCCCGGGTGATCCTTGGCCTGGATGCGCAGGTAGTAGGCGCTTTCGCAGGCCTCGATCGGCAGGATCGGGTGAGCCGACAGCGAATCAGGCTGGAAGGCCAGGTGCGGCACGCGGTTTTCCGGGTCGGAAGTCATGGCACGGACCACATCGACCAGGTCGCCGATCACCGACGAAGCGGTAGGCTCCATGCCAGCGCCGGCACCGTAGTACAGGGTGGAGCCGGCGGCATCACCGTTTACCATGACCGCGTTCATCACGCCGTTGACGTTGGCGATCAGGCGATCGGCCGGGATCAGCGTCGGGTGCACGCGCAGCTCGATGCCCTCGGCGGTGCGACGCGCCACGCCCAGGTGCTTGATGCGGTAGCCCAGGGCCTCGGCGTAGTTCACATCAGCGGTGGTCAGCTGGGTGATGCCTTCGGTGTAGGCCTTGTCGAACTGCAGCGGGATGCCAAACGCAATCGAGGCGAGGATGGTCAGCTTGTGCGCGGCATCGATGCCTTCCACGTCGAAGGTCGGGTCGGCTTCGGCGTAACCCAGCGCCTGGGCTTCGGCCAGTACGTCGGGGAAGGCGCGGCCTTTCTCGCGCATTTCGGTGAGGATGAAGTTGCCGGTGCCGTTGATGATGCCGGCCAGCCAGTTGATGCGGTTGGCCGACAGGCCTTCACGAATGGCCTTGATGACCGGAATACCACCGGCCACGGCCGCTTCGAAGGCGACGATGACGCCCTTCTCGCGCGCCTTGGCGAAGATTTCGTTACCGTGTACGGCGATCAGCGCCTTGTTGGCGGTAACCACATGCTTGCCGTTTTCGATGGCCTTGAGCACCAGGTCACGGGCCACGGTGTAGCCACCGATCAGCTCGATGACAATATCGATCTCCGGGTTGCTCGCAACTTCGAACACGTCAGCGGTAATGGGGGTACCGGTAATCTGGCAGTTCGGGTTCTGCGAGCGCATGGCAATCTGGGCCACTTCAATACCGCGCCCGGCACGGCGGGCAATCTCCTCGGCGTTGCGCTGAAGTACATTGAAGGTTCCGCCACCGACGGTCCCCAACCCACAGATGCCTACTTTGACCGGTTTCACTGTGAACTCCCCATTGAACGGCCGACACTTCGCCGACCGTGAAACATGCCGTCACCCCATGACGACGGCGTACTGAATTGTATTACTTGGCAAGTGCCAGCTTGGCGACCTGCGGTGCCGGCTGGTAGCCCGGAATGACCTGGCCGCTTTCCAGGACGATGGCTGGCGTGCCATTGACGCCGATCGACTGGCCCAGCTGGAACTGCTTGCCCACCGGGTTGGCGCACTTGGCCGCCTTGATTTCTTCGCCTTCGACCATCTTGTCCATCGCCCCGCGACGGTCGCTGGAGCACCACACGGCCTGCAACTGCTGGTCACCTGCCGAGCCGAGGCCCTGGCGCGGGAAGGCGACGTAGCGCACTTCGATACCGCGACGGTTCAACTCAGGCACTTCGGCATGCAGCTTGTGGCAGTACGGACAGGTGGTGTCGGTGAATACGGTGATGTGTGACTTGGTCTCGCCCTTGGCAGGATAAACCACCATCTCGGCGGCTGGAATGCCATTGATGAGCTTGGCGATGCCCAGGCGTTCGGTTTTTTCAGTCAGATTGACCGGCTTGCCGTCCTGGATCTGGAACAGGTAGCCCTGCATCACGAACTGGCCGTCGCCGCTGGCGTACAACACGCGGCCACCCTGCAGCTTGACCTCGTAAAGGCCGCTGACCGGGCTGCTGGCCACGCTTTCTACAGGTACTTCCAGCTCGAGGTTCTGCAACGATTTACGGATGGCCTGCTCGGCACCGGCGTTGCTATCGGTTGCCGCAGCAACGGCAAAAGTACTGGCCAACGCCAACGCGGCGGCGGCGAAAAACTGGGTCACGCGCATGGGAACTCCTGAAGGCGGACAGGGGCCGGAGGGCGCCACCTGCGGAAAATACGCGGTGGCCGTGCGGCCCTTGGTGCAAACCGCCCAAGCCTACCACATCACACCGCCGGTGAAGGGCCTTGCAAGGACCGGTCGGCAGAACATGAAAAACATTCATCCACGCGGGTGGTGCTGGGCATGCAGTTGCTGCAAGCGGGCCTTGGCGACGTGGGTGTAGATCTGGGTGGTGGACAGGTCACTGTGGCCCAGCAGCATCTGCACCACGCGCAAGTCGGCGCCATGGTTGAGCAGGTGGGTGGCGAAGGCATGGCGCAAGGTGTGCGGCGACAGCGGCTTGTCGATGCACGCCACCCGGGCATGCTGCTTGATGCGATGCCAGAAGGTCTGGCGGGTCATCTGCTCGCCGCGCTGGCTGGGGAACAGCACATCGCTGGGGCGCCCGTTGAGCAGCTCGGCGCGGCCGTCGCGGGTATAGCGCTCCACCCACAGCACCGCTTCTTCGCCCATGGGCACCAGCCGCTCCTTGCTGCCCTTGCCCATTACCCGCAGCACACCCTGGCGCAGGTTGACCTGGTCCAGGGTCAGGCTGACCAGTTCGGTAACGCGCAGGCCGCAGGCGTACAGCACTTCCAGCATGGCCCGGTCGCGCTGGCCGATGGCTTCACCCAGGTCCGGGGCCAGCAGCAAGGCTTCGACGTCCGCCTCCGACAGCGACTTGGGCAATGGCTTGCCGAGCTGTGGCATGTCGATTTGCAGGGTCGGGTCGACGGCGACCAGCTTTTCCCGGAGCAAGTAGCGGAAGAAACCACGCAGCCCGGACAGGAAGCGCGCCGTCGAGCGAGGCTTGTAGCCTTGGTCGATGCGCCAGGCCAGATGATCGAGAATCAGGTCGCGGCCAGCGTCGGGCAGGGATACCGAATGCGCCTGCAGCCAGCCGTTGAACAGGGCCAGGTCGCTGCGGTAGGACACGCGGGTGTTATCGGACAGGCCTTTTTCCAGCCACAGGGCGTCGAGGAACTGGTCGATCAGGGGGTGGTCGAGGGCAGACATGAAATCTCGGTGGCAAACGACGAAATGGCGCTTAGTCTTTCATAACAACGCCGGCATAGGGAGGCCGCATGAACGAACAGCAGATCCTTCTCAGCGTCGGTGGCATTGGCGCCGCGGCACTCGCCTGCCAGTGGCTGGCCTGGCGCCTTAAGCTTCCAGCGATCCTGTTTCTGCTGCTGGCCGGCATCGTGGTCGGGCCGCTGCTCGGCTGGCTCGACCCGCAGGCACTGTTCGGCCCATTGCTGATGCCGCTGGTTTCACTGGCGGTGGCGCTGATCCTGTTCGAGGGCAGCCTCACCCTGCACCTGTCACAGTGGCGCGAGATCGGCAGCGTGGTGCACCGCCTTGTCACCCTCGGTGCGTTGTCGACCTGGCTGGTCATCGCGCTGGCGACCCACTGGCTGCTGGGCTTTGAATGGCAGCTGGCAATCCTCTTTGGTGCCCTGACCCTGGTCACCGGCCCCACCGTGATCGTACCGATGCTGCGCGTGGTCCGGCCCAACGCGACGATCGCCAACATCCTGCGCTGGGAAGGCATCGTCATCGACCCGATCGGCGCCTTGCTCGCGGTGGTGGTGTACAGCTTCATCATTGCCAGCGCCGACGGCAATGGCCTGACCCAGAGCCTGGGCACCTTTGCCGGGGTGATCTTCTGCGGCAGTGCGCTGGGGGCTGCGGGGGGCTGGTTGCTGGGGCAGATCATGCGCGAACAGTGGCTGCCGGAATACCTGCACAACCTGGCCTCGCTGGCCGCCGTGCTGGGCATCTTCATTGCCGCCAACCTGATCGTGCACGAGTCCGGGCTGTTGGCAGTGACGATCATGGGTATGTGGCTGGCCAACATGCGCGGGGTCGATGTGCGGCAGATCCTGCACTTCAAGGAAAACCTCAGCGTGCTGCTGATCTCCGGCCTGTTCATCCTGCTGGCCGCGCGGCTCGACTTGCATGCCCTGCTCGGGCTGGGTCCGGCGGTACTTGCGCTGCTGCTGGTGATCCAGTTGCTGGCACGGCCATTGAACGTGTTGCTGTCGACGCTGGGCTCTTCGCTGAACTGGCGTGAACGCGCCCTGCTGGCCTGGATAGCACCACGCGGCATCGTCGCCGCGGCGGTGTCGGCCATTTTTGCCATTCGCCTGCACGAGGCTGGCCATCAGGATGCTTTGCTGCTGGTGCCGCTGACGTTCGCCGTGATTATCGGCACCGTCGTGCTGCAAAGCGCCACGGCCCGGCCACTGGCGCGCCTGCTCAGGGTCGCAGAGCCGGCGCCCAGCGGCTTTCTGATCGTCGGCGCCAGCAGCCCTGCGCGCGCCATCGGCAAGGCCCTGCAGCAATTGGGCAGCCGGGTATTGCTGACCGATTCGAGCTGGGAAAACATCCGCGCCGCGCGCATGGACGGCCTGCCGACCTACTTCGGCAACCCAGCCTCGCAACACGCCGACGCCCATCTGGACCTGGTCGGCCTCGGCCATCTGCTGGGGCTTTCACCGGCGGGTGAAATCAACACCCTGGCCTGCGCACGCTTTCGCCATGACTTCGGCCATGGCCGCCTGTATGTGCTGGCCAGCGGCCTGGAGAAACAGCGCAGCGACAAACACCGGGCCAGCCAGGAACACCGCGGCCAACTGCTTGGCGCAAGCCCGATGACCTACCAGCAACTGGCCAACCACCTCCACCACGGGGCGGAACTGTACAGCACCAACCTGACCGAGGGCTTTGACTGGGAGGACTACCAGGCGCTGCATGGCGAGCGCGCTCATCTGCTGTTTGCGCGTGATGCCCACGGCTGGGTGCATGTTTCAAGCCCCGACAACCCGCTGGCCCCACAGCCCGGCTGGACCCTGGTGGCACTGGTCGAGCCAGCCCCCGTCAGCGAGACGGCAGTTGCTGCAGGTTGAGATTCAGGCTTGCGGCAGCACCGGCACCGGGCGCTTGTCCTCATCGATGGCGACAAAGCTGAACACGCCATGGATCGCGCGCTCGCGGCCATCGAGGTACATGTTCTCGACGAACACGTCGACCTGCACCTGCAAGCTGGTGTTGCCCACCTTGACCACCGAGCCTACCAGCTCAACGATAGAGCCGGCCGGGATCGGGTGTTTGAAGTCGATGCGGTCGGTGGACACGGTCACCAGCGGCAGGCGACAGAAGCGGGTGGCGGCAATGAACGATACTTCGTCCATCCAGGCCAGGGCGGTGCCGCCGAACAGGGTGTTGTGGTGGTTGGTGGTGTTGGGGAATACCGCCTTGGTCACGCGGGTCACCGACAGCTCGGTGCGACGCTGGATTTCCTGGTCTCGGGTAGTGCTCATGGGCTACTCCATCGTAAGGCGGGCGTGCCAGTGCACACCCTTCGCGGGTAAACCTGCTCCCACAAAAAAGCAGCCCGAAGGCTGCTTTTTTCTCGCTAGGCGGCCTGGGCCACCGGGCAAACTGTACTCAGGACAGTTTTTCCTTGATGCGAGCGGCTTTGCCGGACAGGTCACGCAGGTAGTACAGCTTGGCTTTACGCACGTCACCACGACGTTTCACGGCCAGGCTGTCGATCTGCGGGCTGTAGGTCTGGAAGGTACGCTCTACGCCAACGCCGCTGGAGATCTTGCGCACGGTGAAGGCGCTGTTCAGACCGCGGTTACGCTTGGCGATAACGACGCCTTCGAACGCCTGCAGACGGGAACGCTCACCTTCCTTCACTTTAACCTGGACGACTACGGTGTCACCTGGTGCGAAGGTCGGGATTTCCTTGCTCATCTGCTCGGCTTCGAGCTGCTGGATGATCTTGTTGGTCATGCTGTGCTCCTAAGATGGATACGTGATCCACCATCGATACGTTTAACTATCGTCCCGCTCGCGGAGATATTCCTCGAGCAGCTTCTTCTCTTCTCCAGAAAGTGAGCGACTTTCCAGAAGATCGGCGCGTCGTTCGAAGGTCCTACCAAGGGACTGCTTCATCCTCCAACGCCGGATATGTGCATGGTTGCCACTTAGCAACACGTCGGGAACACGCTGATCCGCATACACCTCAGGTCGGGTGTAGTGCGGGCAATCGAGCAGACCGTCGGTGAAGGAATCCTCTTCCGCCGAGTCCACATGCCCTAAAGCTCCGGGCAGCAGCCGCGTAACCGCATCGATCAGTACCATGGCCGGCAGCTCGCCACCGGAAAGCACATAGTCGCCAATCGACCACTCCTCATCGACATGAGCCTCGATAAAGCGCTCGTCGATGCCTTCATAACGACCGGCGATCAGGATCAACGATTCCTGTTCGGCCAGGCCTTTGACCGCCTGCTGAGTCAGCTTGCGGCCTTGCGGCGAAAGGTAGATCACCTTTGCCGATGCTCCGGTCGCTTGCCTGGCGTTAACCAGTGCGTCTTCCAGAGGCTTGATTTTCATCACCATGCCCGGACCACCGCCAAACGGCCGATCATCCACCGTGTGGTGACGATCTGTGGTGTAGTCCCGCGGGTTCCAGCAAGTCACCTGAAGCAACCCCTGTTTCACCGCACGGCTGGTAATGCCGTACTCCGTGATGGCCGAAAACATCTCGGGGAACAACGTGATGACGTCTACGCGAAGGTTACCCATCGTCTAGAAGTCCGCGTCCCATTCAACCCGCATCACGCCTGCTTCCAGGTCGATTGCCAGCACGCATTGCTCCGTATAGGGCAACAGACGCTCGCGATCATCCAGGCTGCCTGCGCAGGGTTTGACCACCATTACATCGTTCGCACCGGTCTCCAACAGGTGATCGACCTTGCCGAACAGGTGTTCGTCCTGGTTGATGACCTTCAGGCCTTGCAACTGGTACCAGTAGTACTCGTCGGCTGCCAGGTTGGGCAAAAGGCTCCGCGCAATGCAGATATCGTAACCGCTCAGAAGCCGGGCTTCATCGCGATCCTCGAGGCCTTTCAGTTTCACGACCAGGCCCTTTTGGGAGCCACGACCGCTGACCAGCTCGACCTGCTTTACCTTGCCTTCGTGCCGAAGCGTCCAGCGTGGATAATCCAACAGGTTTTCAATCGGATCGGTAAAGGAATACACCTTCACCTCGCCGCGAACGCCGTGAACCGAAAAAATCTTGCCAACGACGATGAGGTCGTCAGTCTTTTCTGGCGTCGCGTTCATACTGTTCAGGCAGCGGCCTTGGCAGCTTCCTTCAGCAGCTGAGCAACACGCTCAGACGGCTGTGCGCCCTGGCTCAGCCAGTAGGTGACGCGCTCTTGGTTGACCGACAGCTTGACTTCGGCGCCCGATGCGATCGGGTTGAAGAAGCCAACGCGCTCAACGAAACGGCCGTCACGGGCGTTACGCGAGTTGGTCACGGTCAGGTGGTAGAATGGGCGCTTTTTCGAGCCGCCACGGGCCAGACGAATGGTTACCATGTGAACATCGTTCCTATAGTCGGTGCTGCAGTTGATACAGCAGCTGGTACTGCAAATCTGAATGCCAAATAGGCACACGGGTGCCCAAAAGGCCGCATATTCTCGGGGAATACACGGACATTTGCAAATGACTTTTTCGGCAAGGCCATGGCCTACCGTCCAGATTTGCCGGTTGAGCCGCGAAATCCGCGGCAATTGCCCCGCCAGAGCGGGGTTTCTGGGTACCTGCCCGACAAAAGGCAGGCACCCGGAATAGGGGTTACAGCTTGGGCATGCCGCCGCCTGGCATCATGCCGCCCAGGCCGCGCATCATCTTGGCCATGCCGCCTTTGGCAGAGAATTTCTTCATCATCTTCTGCATTTGCTTGTGCTGCTTGATCAACCGGCCGATGTCCTGCACCTGAGTACCGGAGCCCAGGGCGATACGGCGCTTGCGTGAACCGCTGATCAGGTCGGGGTCGCGGCGTTCGGCCGGGGTCATGGAGTTGATGATCGCCTCCATCTGCTTGAACTGCTTCTCGGCCGCGCCCTGGGCGTTGCCCATCTGGGACAGATTCACCCCGCCGATGCTCGGCAGCTTGTCCATCAGGCCGCCCAGGCCGCCCATGTTCTTCATTTGTTGCAGCTGGTCGCGGAAGTCTTCGAGGTCGAAGCCTTTGCCTTTCTTCAGCTTTTTGGCCAGCTTGTCGGCCTTGGCCTTGTCGATGGTCTGCTCGGCCTGCTCGATCAGGCTGAGCACGTCACCCATGCCGAGGATGCGCGAAGCGACGCGGTCAGGGTGGAACGGCTCGAGGGCTTCGGTTTTTTCACCCATGCCGATGAACTTGATCGGCTTGCCGGTGATGGCACGTACCGACAGCGCGGCACCACCACGGGCGTCACCGTCGACCTTGGTCAGCACCACGCCGGTCAACGGCAGCGCCTCGCCAAACGCCTTGGCGGTGTTGGCGGCGTCCTGGCCGGTCATGGCGTCGACCACGAACAGGGTCTCGATCGGCTTGACCGCGGCGTGCAGCGCCTTGATCTCGTCCATCATGTCGGCGTCGATGTGCAGGCGGCCGGCGGTGTCGACGATGACCACGTCGATGAACTTCAGCTTGGCTTCACGGATGGCCGCTTCGGCAATGGCTACCGGCTTCTGGCTGATGTCGGACGGGAAGAAGGTCACGCCGATATCGTTGGCCAGCGTTTCCAGCTGCTTGATCGCCGCCGGGCGATAGACGTCGGCGGACACCACCATCACGCTCTTTTTCTTGCGTTCCTTGAGGAAGCGCGCCAGCTTGCCGGCGGTGGTGGTCTTGCCGGCGCCCTGCAGGCCGGCCATCAGCACCACAGCAGGCGGGGCAGCATTGAGGGCCAGGTCTTCGTTGGCCGCCCCCATCAGGCTCTCAAGCTCGGCCTGGACGATCTTCACGAACGCCTGGCCCGGGGTCAGGCTGCGCGACACTTCGGTGCCGACCGCACGTTCCTTGACGCTGTTGACGAAATCCTTGACCACCGGCAGGGCAACGTCGGCCTCGAGCAGGGCCATGCGCACTTCGCGCAGCGTGTCCTTGATGTTGTCTTCGGTCAGCTTGGCCTTGCCGGTGACATGGCGCAGCGTCTGTGACAGGCGGTCGGTCAGGTTTTCGAACATGGTGATCCTTTCAGGCCCAGTAAAAGCCGAGGTTTGTCAGGCGCCCTAGGGGAAATACACACCCGCCGGGCACAGCAAGGCGGCGATTATAGCGAAGTGCGGCGGCGGCGCACACCTTGGGAGATATTCGGTGGCTGTGCCTGCCTGTTCGCGGGTGAACCCCCACCCACAGGATCTTCACTACACTTGTGGCTTGCGCGGTACCTGTGGGAGCGGGTTCACCCGCGAATGCCGTTACGCGGCCTGCCAGTCTTCCTAGAGCGGCGGGATCTATGCCAAACTCCGTCTCTTTAAGGCTCGTCAACCAGGACTTATGGTCTCCTCACCCAGCCTCATCCCCAACCTGATCGCCGCCGGCCTCTATATAGCTGCAGCCGTCTACCAGGGCCTGCACCTGGCCCAGGGTCGCAAGGCCGACAAACGCCTGCTTGCCCTGCTGGGTGCCGTCGCGGTGCTCGCCCAGGCCGGCGCGCTGTTCTTCCAGCTGATCACCCCGCTGGGCCTGAGCCTGGACTTCTTCAGCGCTGCCAGCCTTATCGCCGTGGCCGTCATCGCCCTGACCCTGCTGGCCTGCATGCGCATACCGGTGGAAAACCTGCTGGTGCTGCTGTTCCCGCTGGGCGCGGTGACGGCGCTGCTGGCGCAGTTCGCGCCCCCCGGCACGGTGCCGCTGATCAACGAGGAGCCGGGCATCCTGGCGCATATCCTGTTGTCGATCCTGGCCTACGGGCTGTTCACCATCGCCGTGTTCCAGTCGCTGCTGTTGCTGCTGCAGGACCGTCAGCTGAAGAACAAGCACCCGTCCGGGCTGATTCGCAACTTCCCGCCGCTGCAAACCATGGAAAGCCTGCTGTTCGGCTTCCTCTGGGCCGGCTGGTGCCTGCTGTCGCTGTCGCTGATCTCGGGCTGGCTGTTCCTTGACAACCTGTTCGCCCAGCACCTGGTGCACAAGACTTTGCTGGCCTGTGTCGCCTGGGTGGTGTTCAGCGTGCTGTTGTGGGGCCGCACCCGCCTGGGCTGGCGTGGCCACAAGGCGATCCGCTGGACCCTGGCCGGTTTCTGCCTGCTGATGCTGGCCTATTTCGGCAGCAAGCTGGTTCGCGAATTCATTCTGCATATCTGACGGCCGCCCATGGACACCTTGCCGTACGCAACGCTATTGGGCACCTTGGCACTGGCGCTGCTGTGGGCAGCGCTGTTCACCGCCGTGGATGCCGCCCGCCTGCAACTCAATGGCTCGCTGCGCAACGGCGATGACGGTCAACCACCACTGCCAGCCCAGGCGCTGGTGCTTTGCGCCAGCCTGGGCAAGTTGCTGGTGCTGGGCCTGGCGTGCCTGATCGGGCAGCGCTACAGCGGTGAACACGGTTTCTGGCTGGCCGGCCTGGGCGCCGCCCTGGTATTGCTGGTTTTCGCCGAATTCCTGCCCCGGCGCCTGGCCAGGCGCAACCCGCAGGCACTTGTCAGCCTCGGTGTCAGCCTGCTGAAAGCGCCGCTGACACTGCTGCAACCCTTTGCCTGCCTGCTCGACGGCTGCGCGAAGCTGATCCTGCGCCCCTTCCGTGCACAGCCGACAGCAGTTGCCCTGCACGCGCAGGAAGACGACGACACGGATGAAGATGAAGCGCACGAGGCGCCGCGCCACGGCCTGCTCGACGGCCTGCAGTCACTGGACAAGGTCACCGTCAACGACATCCTGGTGCCACGCAACGAAGTGGACGGCATCAACCTCGACGAGCCGATGGAACGCATCATCGAGCAACTTATCGTCAGCCGCCACACCCGCTTGCCCGTCTACCACAACGATATCAACCAGGTCGAAGCGATCCTCAACACCAAGTTGATCAGCCACCTGCTGCCCAAGGCCGAGCTGACCCTTGAGGCACTGCACGGCGCCTGCTACGAGCCTTATTTCGTGCCAGAGAGCACGCCCTTGCAGATGCAGTTGCTGAACTTCCACAAGCAGCAGCGGCGCCTGGGCGTGGTGGTGGACGAGTACGGCGAAGTGCAGGGCATTGTCACCCTGGAAGACATCCTCGAAGAGATCGTGGGCGAGTTCGAGGACGAGCAAAGCCTGGGAAACCCGCACGTGCACCCACAGCCCGATGGCACCTTCGTGATCGACGGCACCGCCTCGCTGCGCGAGATCAACCGCAGCCTTGGCTGGCATCTGCCTAGCGATGGCGGGCCAAAAACCCTCAACGGGCTGGTGACCGAAGCGCTGGAAAGCATCCCCGAAAGCGCCGTTTGCCTGAAGATCGGCCGCTATCGCCTGGAAATCCTCGAAACAGAGGACAATTGTGCCAGCAAGGTACTGGTGTGGACCGTGACCCGATAGCTATACTCCGGTCACGCTTACCCAGCCCCGCCGCCACGCCTGCTACCCGCACCCGGCGTTACACGGCCAGTCCGCTCCACTGACACGCCCTGCGGTCCTGCTTCAATACCCCGAACAGTGCCCGCCCCGCCCCTACCCCCCTTGGGCTATCGTCAGTCGGGCGCACACAACAACAAAACGCTCCGGCGCCCGCGCGACATGCCTGCCCTTTGCCTGGCACACCGCGCGAGCCATGCCCATGGAGCCGGACCAGACTGTTAGGGACCTACTTAATGACAAGCAGCACCTATGCCCAAGCCCCTGCCGCGCCGGTCAACTCGCCCGCGCGGGTAGCCACCGCAAGCTTCATCGGCACCGCCATCGAGTTCTACGATTTCTACGTGTATGCCACTGCCGCTGCCTTGGTAATCGGCCCGGTGTTCTTCCCGTCCGGGTCGGGTACCGCGCAGATGCTGGCGGCCTTCCTTACCTTCGGCATCGCCTTCCTTGCCCGGCCGCTGGGCTCGGCGTTGTTCGGCCACTTTGGTGACCGTATCGGTCGCAAGTCGACCCTGGTCGCCTCGCTGCTGCTGATGGGTGTGTCGACCACCGCCATCGGCGTGCTGCCGGGCTATGACAGCATCGGCGTCTGGGCGCCGATCATCCTCTGCCTGCTGCGCTTTGGCCAAGGCCTGGGCCTGGGCGGCGAATGGGGCGGCGCGGCTTTGCTGGCTACCGAGAACGCCCCGGAAGGCAAGCGCGCCTGGTTCGGCATGTTCCCGCAGCTGGGCCCTTCGATCGGGTTTCTGGCCGCCAACGGTCTGTTCCTGACCCTGGCCCTTACCCTCAGCGATGAACAATTCCGTGACTGGGGCTGGCGCATTCCGTTCCTGCTCAGCGCCGCGCTGGTACTGGTGGGGCTGTACGTGCGCCTGAAGCTCGAAGAAAGCCCGGTGTTCGCCACTGCCGTTGCGCGCCAGGAGCGGGTGAAAATGCCGGTGGTGGAGCTGTTCGCCAAGCATTGGCGGCCAACCCTGCTGGGCGCTGCAGCCATGGTGGTGTGCTATGCGCTGTTCTACATCTCCACGGTGTTCTCGCTGAGCTATGGCGTGACCACGCTGGGCTACAGCCGCGAAACATTCCTTGGCCTGCTGTGCTTTGCGGTGGTCTTCATGGCCTTGGCTACGCCGCTGTCGGCCTGGCTCAGCGACCGTTACGGGCGCAAGCCGGTACTGATCGTCGGCGGCGTGCTGGCGGTGGCATCGGGCTTTACCATGGAGCCGTTGCTGACCTCGGGGTCGACTACCGGCGTGGCGCTGTTCCTGGCCATCGAGCTGTTCCTGATGGGCGTGACTTTTGCGCCGATGGGCGCACTGCTGCCTGAGCTGTTCCCGACTCACGTGCGGTATACCGGGGCTTCGGCGGCGTATAACCTGGGCGGCATCGTCGGGGCCTCGGCGGCGCCGTTCTTTGCCCAGAAGCTGGTGAGCATGGGTGGGTTGAGCTGGGTGGGGGGTTATGTGTCGGCGGCGGCGGTGATCAGCCTGATTGCCGTGCTGTGCCTGAAAGAGACCCGCAATACCGAGCTTTGAGAAAGCCGGGGCTGCTTTGCAGCCCATCGCCGGCAAGCCAGCTCCCACAGGGATATACAGCCCTAGGGCCTTGTGGAGACCCTGTGGGAGCTGGCTTGCCGGCGAAAGGGCCGCAAAGCGGCCCCTTGGGTCCCGGATCAGAACTCGACTTTGACCGCCTGCGCTGCCCGGGTCGCCTTGGCCCGCGCGGCTTCGACCGATTCGTCACGCGCCAGGCACACGCCCATGCGCCGGGTGCCGTTGATTTCCGGCTTGCCGAACAGGCGAATGGCGGTATCCGGCTCGCTCAGCGCTGCGCCCAGGTTGGCAAAGCTGGTTTGCTGCGACTGGCCTTCCGGCAAGATCACCGCCGACGCCGATGGGCCGAACTGACGCACGACCGGGATCGGCAGGCCAAGAATGGCGCGGGCATGCAGGGCGAATTGCGACAGGTCCTGGGAAATCAGGGTTACCAGGCCAGTGTCATGCGGGCGCGGTGACACTTCGCTGAACCATACCTGGTCGCCTTTGACGAACAGTTCCACGCCAAACAGGCCGCGACCACCCAGCGCATCGGTGACCGCCTTGGCCACGCGCTGCGACTCGGCCAGCGCCTTGGGGCTCATGGCCTGCGGCTGCCACGACTCCTGATAGTCGCCCTTCTCCTGACGATGACCAACCGGCTCGAGGAACGTAGTACCACCGACGTGGCGTACGGTCAGCAAGGTGATTTCGTATTCGAAGTCGATAAAGCCTTCGACGATCACCCGGCCTTTGCCGGCGCGACCGCCTTCCTGGGCGTAGTCCCACGACGTCTGCAGGTCGGCATCGCTGCGCAGCAGGCTCTGGCCCTTGCCCGACGAGCTCATCACCGGCTTGACCACGCAGGGGTAGCCGACATCGGCCACGGCCTTGGCGTAGTCTTCGAAGGTGTCGGCAAAGTGGTACGGCGAGGTCGGCAGATCCAGCTCTTCGGCGGCCAGGCGGCGGATGCCTTCACGGTTCATGGTCAGCTGGGTGGCGCGGGCGGTCGGCACCACGTTGAAACCTTCGTTTTCCAGCTCCACCAGGGTGGCGGTGGCGATGGCTTCGATTTCCGGGACGATATAGTGCGGCTTCTCGGCCTCGATCACCGCGCGCAGGGCAACGCCATCAAGCATGTTGACCACGTGGCTGCGGTGCGCCACTTGCATTGCCGGGGCATTGGCGTAGCGGTCGACGGCGATCACTTCGACGCCCAGGCGCTGCAACTCGATCACCACTTCCTTGCCCAGCTCGCCACAGCCGCAGAGCAGTACACGGGTCGCGGTGGGCGACAAGGGGGTTCCGATACGGGTCATTTCAGGTCCTCGAAGGCATCCGGGGCCGTACCAGGCGTGGCACTGCCCGCTGAAAAAGGACCGCTATTCTACACCATCAACCGGCCACGGCAGCCCGCCGGGCGCGAAATGCCATGGCCAGCCACACGGCAGTGACACCGGCGAATTTCGAGGCCATGGCGGTGCCGATCACCGCAGGGGTCAGGGCGCCGATCATGCCGAAGAAGATGAACGTGTCCACCGGAATACTCAGCGCCGAACTCAGCCACAGGCGGTCGCGCAGTGGCCGGCGGGTGATGCTGAACACCAGCCAGTCGATCAGCTCGGAAATGAAGAACGCAGTGGCACTGGCCAGGGCGATGGCCGGCTCCGAGGTCACATAGGACAGCACCAGGGCCACCAGCATCGCGACCAGCGCGCCATGGCCGAAGCGGGTCTGCACCATGTCACGCAGGATAAACACCAGGCCGCCCCAGGCAGACCAGATGATGTCCAGGTGCGGGGCGCTGGAGAACGCGAAGTTGATCAGCACTACGCTGCTGATATAGGCAATGAGATAGAACATGGGCAGTGACCGTCGGGCAAGCGGCACAGATTACTTGATTTTCAGGTCAATGGCAGCTTGATCAAGCAGGTGTGTTACCTGCACTGGCCCTATCGCCGGCAAGCCAGCTCCCACAGTGATCGTGCAAACCCTCAGGCCACATGGACTACCTGTGGGAGCTGGCTTGCCGGCGATGAAGCCAGCACTGTGTTCAGCCTCCGATAATCAGGCCGGCCTCCACTGCCCTTTCATGGCAGCGTTTCAGCACCACCCGGCGCTCGTCGTTGTCCATCCGACCCCAGCGGCCAATTTCGGCCACGGTACGCTGGCACCCGGTACAGATATCCTGCTCATCCAGCGCACAGATGCTCACACACGGCGAGGCCACCGGCCGCTCTGCAACTTCACTCATCATCAACCACCAACTCCTGCGCATAACGCCGGGCATTGTGCACGTAATGCGCAGCGCTGGCTTCGAGCATGCGCATCTGCTGCTCGGTCAGCTCACGCACCACCTTTCCCGGCGAGCCCATGACCAGCGAACCATCAGGAATTTCCTTGCCCTCTGCGATCAGCGCATTGGCGCCGATGATGCAATGCCTGCCAATGCGCGCGCCGTTGAGGATCACCGCATTGATGCCGACCAGGCTGTAGTCGCCCACCGTGCAGCCATGCAGCATGGCGTTGTGGCCAACGGTCACGCCCTTGCCCAAGGTGAGCGGCGAGCCCATGTCGGTGTGCATCACCGTGCCATCCTGGACATTGCTGCCCTCGCCGATGTCGATCAGCTCGTTGTCCCCGCGCAGCACCGCGCCAAACCACACGCTGGCATCAGCCTGCAGGCGAACGTTGCCGATCAACGTGGCGTTAGGGGCGGCCCAACTGGTGGGGTGACACTCGACCCGCAGGTCGCCCAGGCGGTATTTCATGAAGGTTCCTCAGGCTAGGACACAGTTGGCAGGGTTGGCCCCGCTCAGATTTCGATATAACGCTCGGGCGGCTGGTGGAGGCTGATGCCGGCATCGAACAGCAGGTTGACCAGCTCGACGATCATGATCGCCGACAGCCCCCAGATCTTGTATTCGCCGTAACGATAGCTGGGCACGTACCAGCTACGCCCCTGGTAGTCGATACGGTGGGTATGGTCACGCGGGTCCTGGCGGAAGAATTCGAGCGGCACGGTGAATACTGCCGCGATCTCGGCGTCGTTGGCGCGGTATTCGACAAAGTCCGGGATTACCCCGACGAATGGCGTCACTTTCAGACCATGCAGCGATATCAGCGGGCTGAGCGGGCCCAGCACTTCGACCAGGCCGGGCGGCAAGCCGATTTCTTCTTCGGCTTCGCGCAGCGCAGTGAATACCAGGTCTGGGTCTTCGGGGTCGCGACGACCACCGGGAAAAGCCACTTCACCACCGTGGGTGGACAGGCCCTTGGCGCGCAGTGTCAAGACCAGTTCGGGCGCTTCGCTGCGAGTAATGGGCAAAAGGACCGCCGCTTCCGGAAACCGTCGGTCGGTTTCCAGTGACGCGGGTTGGTGGTTGCTCATTCGGCGAAGTAGCTCGTCCAGCATTGCGCACGCTCGTATCCAAGGCCTGTCTTGCATGATGCACCAAAGCCGCGAAGCACCCAAGCCCCGCGCACTTGCGACGGCCCGGCAGGCACGCCAAGATAGCCTTGAGCAAAAGGACCCCCCTATGAAATTCTGCAGCGCGTGCGGCCAGCCGGTCACTCAGCGGATCCCCGAGGGCGACAGCCGCCTGCGGTATGTCTGCGACCATTGCCAGACCATCCACTACCAGAACCCCAACATCGTCGCAGGCGTGCTGCCGACCTGGGGCAGCCGGGTACTGCTGTGTCGGCGTGCCATCGAGCCGCGCCGAGGCTACTGGACCTTGCCCGCCGGTTTCATGGAGAACGGCGAAACCCTCGACCAGGCCGCCCGTCGCGAAACCGTAGAGGAAGCCTGCGCCAGGGTCGGGCCGCTGAGCCTGTACCGGCTGTTCGACCTGCCGCACATCAACCAGGTGCATGTGTTCTTCCGCGCCGAACTGGCGGACCTTGATTTTGCGGTCGGTGTCGAAAGCCTGGAGGTGCAGCTGTTCGAAGAGCACGAGATACCGTGGAGCGAGCTGGCTTTCCGCACCGTCACTCTCACACTAGAATGCTACTATCGCGACCGCATCGGGCAGCACTACCCCATAGGCCATGAATACCTGCCGCCGATGACCGTCCCGACCACCACCTAGAACCCTTCAGGGATACGTTACATGCGCTGGTTGCTTGCCTTTTTCTGCCTTTGCGTTACCTCGGTGTCCCAGGCGGCCTTCACCGAGACCATCGTCCGCAAGCCCCTGCCGGCAGCGCAAACTCCGTCGCCTTCGCAGCAGGCCATGCAACCGCTGATCGACAAGGTACTGGTGATCAAGTCCGAACGCCGCCTGCAGTTGATCAGCCGTGGCGAGCCGCTGAAAACCTACCGTATCTCGCTGGGCAAGCAGCCCAAGGGTGCCAAGGAACGAGAAGGCGACAAGAAAACCCCCGAAGGCCTGTACTGGCTGGACTGGCGCAAGCAAAGCGACCGTTTCAACCTGGCCATGCACATCAATTACCCGAACATCAGCGATGCAGCCCGCGCCACCCGTGAAGGGGTGAGTGCCGGCAGCATGATCATGATCCATGGCACGCCGCTGAACGATGAATACCCGGAATGGTACTTCCATACCCTGGACTGGACGGACGGCTGCATTGCCATGCGCAACCGCGACATGCAGGAAGTGTGGGAACTGGTGCGCGATGGGACGTTGATCGAGATTCGGCCCTGACCTAGCGACCTGCAGCAGGCTCTGCAGGTCGAAATCCGTACATCAGTTGCCTACCAGTGAAGGTTTCGCTGCCCTGCCAACGCTTGCGGTCCGAGCCACTGTGCACCACGCAACAACGGCGTCAGCGCCGCCTCGGGCTGCAATTCGAACACTACCTGCGCCTGGCGCTGTTGCAGGTCGGCCTCCAGGGTCAATTGATGCTGGCTCTGTTGTGTCAGATGCCCACGCAGGCGCCAGCCGCTGGCGCAGTCGATTTCCAGCCAGCCCTCGCCCAAACCCAGCGACCACGGGGCGCTCAGTGCAAGGTCGGTGACCGTCAAGCGGCCCTCGCTGGCTCTACATTGGCGCCCTCCCCCCTCCAGCCGTATCGTCCCCTGCCACTGGCCAGCCAGGCGGTAGTCCGTGAACGCCGTAGCCTGGGCACCCATTGGCACTGCCTGCAACTGCCAGCGCCACGGCCAGCCTTCGGCGCGCAACTGCCAGGTTTGGCCCTGAAAGCCCAACTGCAGGTTCGCCTGCAAGCGCCAAGGCTGCACCGCCCAGCGCAAGGGGCCGACCACCCCCATCTGTTGCGCCTCGCCTAGCCACAGGCTGCCACTGACATCACGCATGGGCAGGCCAAACGCACGCGCCACCCAGCTGGCCGGCAGTTCGACCAGCAGCGTCAACACGAAGACCAGCACAACCCATGCCGCTGCCCGACGCCTCATGGTTGAACCACCAGATCAAAACCCAACCCCTTGCCCTCTCGCTCCATGCCCCATTGCAAGGGCTGTAGGCCCTCTGCTCGCAACATCTGCAACCAGCCTTCCAGCTCGCGTCCATCGACCACCTGGCCGCGCAGTTTCCAGGTGCTGCCCTGCGCATCCACCTCAGCCAGTTCAATCCCCCGTGCCTGGGCCGATTGGCGAAGCCGCTCCAGGTTCAACCCAGGCCCGCCCTTCAGGCCGGCAGCCTGCTCGGCCAAAGCGCGCCACTGGCTGAGCTCTCGCCATTGCGCAACACCTGCGCGCAGGGCCAGGAAGGCCAGCAACAGGGCTATCAGTACCCAGGCGAAGGCCAATCGATGACGTTGCAGCCATTCGCGGTTCATGAGGTCGCTCCCAGATCGAACACCACCTGCCCACCGTTTACCTGCACGGAGGCGCCGGCAGCGCTGGCCATGTCCTGCCAAGGCGGCGCACTGCCCTCGCCCTCCAGTCGCAGGTGCCAGCGCTGGCCATCAAAGCGCACCGCCAGCAGACGCCAGTCGGGGTGGCTGCGCAGCCACGCCTGCAATGCCGATTGCAGGCCGTGCAGCTGGCGGCTGTGCAGTTGCTGTTGCAGTTCGCTTTCGCGCAGGCGTTTGAGGGCTTGCGCGGCATGCCGCGGGCTGGCCTGCTCGCCGGTTACCGCAATAACCTGGCTGCGCCAGAGTTGCGCCTGACGCCATTGCTGGTTCAGCCACAGGCCGCTCCATACAGCGGCCAGCACCAGGCAGGCGGCGAGCAGACGTCGTTGTTGCCGCGACGCCAGCGGCAACGCTCGCGTCCTGTGGGTGCGTTCGAACAGGCCGGGCAGTTTTTCCAGCACTGCGAATGTGCTTGGCCAATTGCCGCTCAGCGCCACCGTCTGCAGCTGCGCCCACGGCTGCCGCGGCACGTCACCCAGCACTTGCGGCCATGCCAGCCAGTGCTCCTGCCAGTCCTCGGCCAGCCCTTTGTACAACGACACACCAGGTGTGCGCTGCCATTGCCAGGCGCTACCCGGCTCAGGCGTGGGCAGCAGTTGCAACTCTGCCCAGCAGCGCTCGACCTGCAAGCCCCATGCGGCACACTGCCCACGCCAGTCTTCCAGTTGCTGACGCGCGACCACCAGCAGGCGAAGGTGCCCAGGCTTACGGGCCAGGCAGGCGCAGGCGACCTCCTCGGTGGCCTGCAGCAGGCGGTCTTCGAGCAACAACGGCCACTCTTCGCGCTTGAGCCCGGGTGGCGCCGGCACCCGGAAACGGCTGCTGGCCTCGGCAGGCAGGATCAATGCCACGCGAGCCTGGAGGTTCGCCGGCGGCTCGCCCTGCCCTTCATCTTGCACGTGACTGCCCGCAACCAGTGCCCAGTGCCAGACCGAGCCCGGGCGCAGCAACAGCCAAGGCTGTGGCGGTGCATGCCGCCGCCATTCAAACTTCATGAGCGCCCCCAAGGGAGGGCGAAAGTGCAGACATAGGGTGCTCCGTCACGCTGCAGTTCCACACGCACGCCACGCCCGGGGTGCGCGGGTTGATCGGAAGGCCAGGCCAGCCAGCGGCCGCCCTGGTAATACAGGACATTCATGGCGCTGACCCGCTCCAGCCGCTCGCGTCGTACCCAGTGTGGGGCCGTGGCGGCGTACAGGTCGGCCGAGCTTTCCAGCAGCAGGCGCTGCTCGCGGGCGTCCAGGCGCAGGCGCTGACGTTGCAGGCGCGAGCCGCCTTCGGCCTCGGGCAGGCCGGTAGTAGCGACCCACAGCAATTGCTTGCTTGCCGGTTGCCAGTCCAGCCAGCGGCTGGTCTGGGGCAGGCGCTGCTCATAGACGCGGCGCAGCACCGGGCTGTCGAAACGGCGCTCCAGGGCCAGGCAGAAATCCAGCACCGAGGTTTCCTGGGTAGTCACTTGCAGGCGTTCACGTACCTTGAGCCACCCGTTGACCAGCGCGGCGAGCATGATGCCGAGCAAGGCGGTCAGGGCCAGGGCGACCATCAGTTCGATCAGGGTCAGGCCGGCCTGGCGGTGTTTCATGGGTTGATTCTCGGATTTGATGCTTGCACTGAGCCCTTGCAGGAGCAGCCTTGTGCTGCGAAGAGGTCCGACCGACTGACAGAAGTCCATTGGGCACACTGGCCTCTTCGCAGCACAAGGCTGCTCCTACCGGGACCGCGGAGGATTGGCGAATTTTTCATGGGCGCTCCAGGAACACGGTGTATTGGCCCAGCGGCAGGCGCTGGTCGCGGTCGGCGTACAGCTGCAGCTCGCCACGGCGCAAGTCGCGCACGCCGGTGCGCCGCAGTTGCATTTGCCAATGGCACAACTGGCCGCCCTGGCCAAGTTCGCCGCCGACCTGATTGGCGGCGGGCCAGTACTGCTCGACGGCGAAGCGGGTTTGCAGCTCCCGCGCGCACAGCAGGCCCAGGCGGTGTTGCTGCAGGTTGTCCTGCACCATCAGGCGTTGGCGCAGCACCTGGCTGGTGATCACCGCCAGCACGGCGGCAATTGCCAGGGCCACGGTCACTTCCAGCAGGGTGAAACCGCGCTGTGCCTGCTTCATGGTGCTACCCGCAGGCCGTCGGCCCGGCTCCATGCCCACTGCTGGCTGCCATCGGCCCAGCGCCAGTACACGCTGCCCGGCTGCGACCAGCCGTGTGGCGTGAACAGCAGGCGCGGCTGTGGGCTGGCGGGCCAGTCCGGTTGCAGGCCCTTGGGCCAATCGCCGAGGGCAGTTGCTGCCACCACCCAGCCATTGCCCTCGCGCAGCACGAACTCGGGGCGCTGGCCATTCCAGCGCAGCCCGCGCAATTGCCCGGCATGCCGGGCAAGCGCAGCCTGGCTGCGGATTTCCGCAGCCAGGCGTTGCAGGGCCTGGTCGACACCAGCCTGGCCGCCAAGCCCGGCCACTGCCAGCCCGGTCATCAACCCGGCAATGGCCAGCACTACCAGCAACTCGATCAGGCTGAAGCCACGCTGACGGCGCACCCGTTACAGCGCCCAGTTACCCAGGTCGGCATCCTGCCCTTCGCCGCCCGGCAGCCCGTCAGCGCCCAGCGAGTAGATATCCACCCGCCCATGTTCGCCAGGCATGCGGTACTGGTAAGGGGTGCCCCACGGATCTGCCGGCAGGCGGCGCACATAGCCGTCACTGCGCCAGGCCCGTGGCAACGGCTCCTGGGCCGGCTTTTTCACCAGCGCGGCCAGGCCCTGTTCGCTGCTGGGGAAGCGCAGGTTGTCCAGCCGGTACATGTCCAGCGCCTGCTCCAGCGTGGCCAGGTCGGCCAGCACCTTCTGCTTCATGGCCTTGTCCTGGTTGCCCAGCACGCTGGGGGCGACCACGGCGATCAGCAGGCCGATGATGAAGATCACCACCATGATTTCCATGAGGGTGAACCCGCGCTGGCGATTACGTCGATGCTGCATGGCAATACTCCTTGTGTTCACAGTTGCAGGCCCTGGTTGAGTTGCATGATCGGCAGCAGCACCGCCAGCACGATGAACAGCACCACGGCGCCCATCACCAGAATCATCAGGGGTTCGAACAGCGCCATGGCGGTATCGACCTGGCGGGCAAAACCGCGCTCCTGGTCGTCGGCCACGCGCTCGAGCATGTCGGCCAGGGTGCCGCTGGCCTCGCCGCTGCCGACCATGTTCACCAGCAGCGGCGGGAATTGCTGGCTGGCATCCAGCGCACGGTGCAGGCTGGTGCCGCCCTGCACCTGCTGGCGCACCTGCTCCATGGCCAGGCGGATGCGCCGGTTGCCGACGGTTTCGGTCGCCACTTGCAAGGCTTCGAGCAAGGCCACGCCGCTGCCACTGAGAATCGCCAGGCTGCGCGCCAGGCGTGCGCTTTCCAGCACCTGCAACAGGCTGCCGATGCGTGGCAGGCGCAGCAGCAGCTGGTCGCGGCGCAGGCACCAGTGCGGCTTGCGCAATAACCAGCCGCCCAGCACGCCGAGTATCAGCGCCAGGCCCAGCAACCAGGGCCCGGCGTGCACCAGCCCCTGGCTCAGGCCGATCAGCAGCGAGGTAATCAGCGGCAGGCTCTGCCCGGCATGGGCGAACTGCTCGGTGAGCTTGGGCACCACGAAGGTCATCAGGCCGACCACCACGGCCAGCGATACGCCCATCAGCACCGTGGGGTAGATCAACGCGGTTCGCGCCTTGTGCTGCTGGCGTTGTACCTGTTCCAGGTGATCGGCCAGGCGGGTCAGTACCTGGGCAAGGCGCCCGGAACGTTCGCCTGCCTCGACCAATGCGCAGTACAGGCCGGTAAACGGTGCACCCTGGCGCGCCAGGCTGCGGGCCAGGCCGAGGCCTTCGGCCAGCGAACCCCGCAGCGCCACCAGCACACTGTGCAGGGCCGGCTGACGCAACTGGCGCTCAAGTGTGGCCAAGGCATCCACCAAGGGGATGCCGGCACCGGTCAGAGTGGCCAGCTGACGCGTCAGCTCGCACAGCTGGGCCCGGCCAAGGCGCTGACGGCGGGGTGGCCGGGTGCCGGACTCATGGCGCTGCAACTGCCGGGCAAACAGGCCCTGCTCGCGCAACAACTGGCGCGCATGGCGTTCACTGTCGGCCTGCAGGCTGGCCTTGTGGGGTTTGCCGGCGAGGTCGACGGCCTGGTAGCGATAGGTCGGCATGGCTCAGCCCTGCACCGCGCGTAGCACTTCGGCCAGGCTGGTCTCACCGCGCGCCAGGCAGTCGCTGGCCATCGCGACCAGGCTCTGGCGGCGGTCGATCAGGTAATCCTGCATGGCCAGCTCACTGGCACCGGCGTACAGCAGGCCAACGAGCCCGGCGTCCAGTTCGATGAATTCGTACAAGCCCAGGCGCCCGACATAACCACTGCCCTGGCACTGCTCGCAGCCAACCGCATGGTAGCTGCTGCCCAGCGCTGCCAGCTCCGGCCACAGCTCCCGCTCGGCAGGCTGCAGCGGGTGGGCCACGGCGCAGCTGCACAAGCGCCGCACCAGGCGCTGGGCCAGTACCCCGCGCAGGCATGAGGCGATCAGGAACGGTTCGATACCCATGTCGCGCAGGCGGGTCACCGCGCCCACGGCACTGTTGGTGTGCAGGGTGGACAGCACCAGGTGGCCGGTGAGGCTGGCTTGCACGGCGATCTGCGCGGTTTCCTGGTCGCGGATTTCGCCGAGCATGATCACGTCCGGGTCCTGGCGCAGGATGGCCCGCAGGCCGCTGGCGAAGGTCAGCCCGGCGCGCGGGTTGATGGCGGTCTGGCCAATCCCGGCGATGGCGTATTCCACCGGGTCCTCGACCGTGAGGATATTACGGCTGCCGTCATTGAGGCTGTTGAGGCTGGCGTACAGCGTGGTGGTCTTGCCCGAACCGGTCGGGCCGGTGGACAGCACGATGCCATTGGGGCGCGCCAGGCAGCTCCGCAGGCCCTGCAGCACAGCCGCCGGCATGCCCAGGTTGCTCAGCGCCAGCAGGCTGGCCTGCTTGTCCAGCACACGCATCACCACCCGCTCGCCGTGGATACCGGGCAAGGTCGAGACCCGCACATCCACCTCGCGCCCTGCCGCGCGCAAGGTGATGCGACCGTCCTGGGGCTGGCGCTTTTCGGCGATATCCAGGCGCGCCATGACTTTGATCCGCGACACCAGCATGGCCGACAGCGCACGCGGCGGGCGCAGCACTTCGCGCAGGTGGCCATCGACTCGCAGGCGTACCACCAGGCTTTGTTCGAAGGTTTCTATATGGATGTCCGAAGCACGCAGGCGCAGGGCCTGGCCGAACAGGCCGTTGATCAGGCGGATCACCGGGGCTTCGTCGTCGCTTTCCAGCAGGTCTTCGATACGCGGCATCTCGCTCATCAGGCTGGCCAGGTCGACCTGGTCGCCAATGCCCTCGATCAAGGCTGCTGTGGCCGCATCGCCGCCCTGATACAGCTGCCCGAGGCGCTCGTCGAAGGCAGCCGGCTCCAGGTATTCGAGCGCGCAGGGCTGGCCATGCACGCGCAGCAGCTCCTGCAACTGGGCACTGTCGGCATCAGGGCGCAGCCACAGCTGCCAGCCCTGCTCGGTCGGGGCCATGGCTACCCCACTGTGGCGCGCCTGGCGATACGGCAGCATCACCAGTCACCGCCTTCCAGGCGCGCGCGGCTGGAGGGAAACACCTGCAGCAACGGCGTCCCTTGTGCCAGGTCCGGCAGTTGCAGCGGCGTGGTCTGCTGCAAGCTGCGGTACTTGTCTTCACTCAGCCCGGCCAGGCTCGGCCCGTCCCGCAGGATGCGCGGGCGGATGAACACCATCAGATTCTGCTTGGTGTTCTTGCTGGCATCGGAGCGGAACAGCCGGCCCAGGTAAGGAATATCGCCGAGCAAGGGCACACGCTGATTGCTGGTGCTCAGCTCGTCGCTGATCAGGCCACCGAGGATCACCAGGCCATTGTCCTCGACCATGACCTTGGTCTTGATCTCGCGCTTGTTGGTGATCACGTCGCTGGCGGCGCTGGATTCGGCAATCGATGACACCTCCTGGACGATGTCCAGGCGCACGCTGTTGTCGATGTTGATCTGCGGCTTGATGCGCAGCTTCACCCCGACTTCCTTGCGCTCGATGGTCTGGTACGGGTTGGCGTTGTTCTGGGTTACCGAGCCCGTGACAAAAGGCACTTCCTGACCGACCAGGATCGACGCCTCGGCGTTGTCCAGGGTCAGCAAGGTGGGCGTGGACAGCAGGTTGAAGCCGCTTTTGCCCTTTAGCGCATTGACCAGCATGGCGAAGTTGAAGCCGCCGCCAAAGTGGCCAATACCTGCCGTGGCGCCGGCAGTGGTCGACAGCAGGTCGCCCAGCGCCTCGCTGTCACCACTGGCGGCAGCCCCGGCGATGTTGGCGATGTTCACCCCGTTGCTGCCGAAGTTGACGATGCCGGCGCCGAACTTTTCATCGGCGAACAGCCATTGCACACCGAGCTCCTGGGCGCTGCTGTCCGATACCTCGGCAATGATCGCCTCGACCACCACCTGGGCACGGCGGATATCCAGTTGCTCGACGATATCGCGGTAGGCAGCCAGCTCGCTGTCCGGGCCGACCATGACCACGGCATTGGTGCCTTCTTCGTACTCCAGGCGGATACCCGAGTCACTGGCCACCGCCAGCGGCTGGTCCTTGCCCTGGCCTTCGCCACCGCCATTGGCCGCGCCTTCGCCGGGCACCGCGCCTTCCTGGCTGAGCCCGCGCAGCACCTTGACCACTTCACCGGCATTGGCGTGGCGCAGGTAGATGACCTGGGTACGGGTGCCGGCGGCTTCGCTGGGGCGTTCCAGCTGATGCAGCAGGCTGGCAATGCGGTCAAGGTTGCTGCGCCAGTCGGTGACCACCAACTGGTGCGCCGCCGGGTAGGGCGTGATCACGCCCACCCGCGGGTCGATCAGCGGCTTGAGGATGCCCAGCACCTGTTCGCTGGCGGCATTGCGTACATTGAAAACCCGGGTGGCCACACTGTCGCTGCCCGCGCCCTGCCCTGCGCCGGTCTCCACCGGCACCGGCTCCAGCCGCGCGACCTGGTCAGGGACGATCTTCACGCTGCCGTTGGGCAGGTCGACGGCGGCATAGCCCTGGGCGCGCAGTTGCGCCAGGAAGATGTCGTAGATGGCATCGGCGTCGTGCAGGTCGACCGTGCGCACGGTGACCTTGCCTTTGACCCGCGGGTCGACGATGAAGGTAGTGCCGGTGATGCGCGACACGCTGTCGATGAACTCGCCGAGTTCGGTGTCGACGAAGTTCACCTCGTACATCGGCGTGCCGTTTTCATCGAACGTAGGTTCCTCGGCACTCACCCCCGGCACGGCCAGGACCAGGGCCAGGCTCAGCGCAGCCGCCATGCAGTATCTAACAGGCATCGTTCATCCTTGGCGCTTGAAGCCGGTCACGGCAGGGCGTGGCGGCCAGGGCAGGCGTTCACGCCGCCCCTGGTTGTTGAAGATCAGGCCATCGCCATCGATGTCCTGCAGCACGATTCCTGGCGCCAGGCGCTGGCCGCGGGCCAGGGTGCGCACCTGCTCGCCATACCGCAGCACCACCACGCTGGAGCTCAGGGGGTGAGCCTTGAGGCCACCGAGGTAGTGCAGCGGCAGGCGGGTAATGGCGATGCTGCCGTCGTCGACCGGCACCTGCCAGTGACCGACCATCAGCCCCGCTAGCGGGCTGTTCACCCTTGCTGGCGCCGTGGCAGGCTGCGGCTGGCGACTCAGTTGCAGCACGCATTGGGCGGCCAGCCAGCCGGCCAGGGCCAGGCCAGCGCCGGTGAACAGGCGCGAGGCAACTATCACGAGGCCAACTGCCGTGGATGCCAGCCCGGGTGGCCCTGCACGTAACGCACGTCGGGCAGTTGCAGGGCGGCCAGTTGCCAGTCGCCAGGCTGCCGAGCCAGCCAGGCCTCGACCCGCTGCCAAAGCGGTTCGCCGGCCTGGGTTTCGAACTGCAGGCCAAATGTGCGGCACAGCCCTTGTACCGGTTCCAGGCCGGTGATGCGCTTGCCTTGCGGGCTGTAACTGACATGCCAGGCCTGGCCCTGCCAGCGTGGCAGGTCCTGGCTGTTGTCCAGCAGCAGCGGGTCGCCGAACAGTTGCTCTGCGGCGTTTTCCAGTACTTGTTCCACCTGTCGGGCCGGCGCTTCGACTACAGGTGCCGGGTAGCCACCGGTCAGACTTATCAGGTGTTCGCGGGTGATGCTTGCCCCTGCCGGCAGCGGATAGTCATAACGCAGGCCCGGCAGCAAGACGGGCATGCTGCTGTCGTCAGCCAAGGCTTGATGCAGCAAGCGGTCCCAGCTGCCGCCACGGGTATCGCGGCGCCACAAGGCCTGCGGCGCACGGGCCAAAGGCTGGTCGAGCCAGGCCGCGTGGCCGGCCCGTTGTTGCCGTAATTTCGCCTGCAATTGCGCGACACGTAACAGGGCGGCAGGTGCCAGCTGTTGTTCGAAAGCCGGGAAGAAACGCCCGTCGAACTGCCATAGCCCAGCGACGCGCTGACAGCGCAGGCGGAACGCGCCACTGCCCCGGCAGCCGGCGAACAGCACCGGCACACGGCGCCCGCTGGCCTGGGTGACCGCCACCGGTGCCGGCCACAAGTCCTGACCACGGGCGCACAGCAGGACGTCGATCTGTGCTACCCGCTCGGCCAGCCACAGGCCGGGGCCGGTACCGACATCAGCCATGGCCACTACCAGGTCGGCCTCGCGCCGGGCCTGTTCGAACACCGGCTGCAGCGACTGATACCACTGTTTCAGGGAGGCTTTCTGGTCCTGTGCGTAAGGGTCGGTGACACCGACCACGGCAATACGGGCGCCGCCGCGCTCGAAGACGTGCAAGGTTTCTACACCCAGCGCCTGGCGTTGCGCATCTGCCAGCCCGGCGCCCAGGGTGATGGGGCCAGCCTGGCGATACAGGCCGGGGCTGCGTTGTGGCCACAGCACGCGTTCGTCGCTGCTGACCCGCACCTCGCTGCCCAGCAGCTGGCTGCCCTGCACCCCGCTTTCGCCTTGGGTCAGGTAGGCCAGGCCACTGCCGTTCCAGCCCTGCCCGTTCTCCAGGGTCAGGCTGTTGCCTGCCCCCGCCTCGCCGCGCAGTTGCTCCAGCAACGCGGCCAGCACCGCATAACCGCCCAGTTGGGCAGACGCTGCCTGGCCGGCATCGAGCAAGGGTGCCAGTTGTGGGTAGGCGACGCTGGCGCTGCTGCCGGTCATCCACGGCGCACGGCCCAGGTGGCTGACCGGCCCCAGGCGGGTGGCCGGCACCACAGCCTGGCCAGGCTGGCGGGCATCGAGGGTATCGGCCACATACAGCAGGTCGAGGTGGGCGTGACCGTCCTGCTGCCCAGGCAAGGCGGAACAGGCGCCAAGCAGCGGTGCCAGGGCACCGACACCCATCCAGCCAATCACTTCGCGCCTGTGCACACTGCTTGCCATCGAACCCGCCATCCTTATCCACGCTCATTCAGGGCTCCGGATGTTGCGGCGTTGGCATTACAGTTTGATGGCAGAAATCCGACAGCAATTCCAAATTGGTCTGTAGGCCACGGATCTAAGAACCGGTAGTTTTAAAAGCTCGTTAACATTTCTGCCAATGAATCATCACACTAGCGCTCTAAAGTCGCGGTTTCCTCCAACTCAGCCACAACAAGGACACCCTGATGAGTCGAGATACCGGCGACAACCTGGACCGGAACCAAAGCGGCAACCTGCCGATGGCCAACGTCATGGACGCCTACCTGAGCCGCCGTAGCGTGATGCGCGGCAGCCTGGGCGCCGCCATCGCCATGATTGCCGGTACCGGCCTGACAGGCTGCTTCGACGGTGGTGGCTCCGATCATGATGATCCGGTCACCGAACCACCGGTGACCGAGCCGCCAGTCACCGAGCCGGAAGTGCCGAAGCTGGCGCTGGGCTTCCAGTCCATCCCCGGCTCGCGCACCGACGCCTGCGTCGTTGCCGCCGGCTACAGCGCCTATGTGCTGGCCCCGTGGGGCACACCGATCAACAGCAATGGCAGCCCATGGAAGTCCGACGGCAGCAACACCTCCACCGACCAGGCCAACGCCATGGGCATGCACCATGACGGCATGCATTTCTTCCCTATCAACGGCAGCTCGGAAGACGGCCTGCTGGCGATCAACTTCGAATACATCGACGCCGCCGCCTTGCACCCGGCCGGCCCTACCACCGATGTCAACGGTAAGCGCCCGGTGGAAGAAGTACGCAAGGAAATCAACGCCCACGGCGCTGGCGTGGTGCGCCTGCAGAAAGTCGGCGGCCGCTGGCAGGTAGTCGACAACGACCCGCTCAACCGCCGCTTCACCACCGCCTCGCGCATGGAGATCACCGGCCCGCTGCGTGGCACCGAGCACGTCAAGACCAAGTACTCCAGCGCCGGCACCCACTGCCGTGGCACCAACAACAACTGCGGCAACGGCTACACCCCGTGGGGCACCTACCTGACCTGCGAAGAGAACTGGCCTGGCATCTTCGTCAACAAGGGCACCCGCCCCGAAGACCAGCGCCGCATCGGCGTGGGCACTTCCAGCGGCCAGTACAAGTGGGAAAGCGCTGCCGGTGACAGCAGCGAAGTGGCCGACGAATTCGCCCGTTTCGACGTGACCGTGAAAGGCGCCAGCGCCACCGACGACTACCGTAACGAAGCCAGCACCTACGGCTACATCGTCGAGATCGACCCGTACAACAGCAGCACCTTGGCCACCAAGCGCACGGCCATGGGCCGCTTCCGGCACGAGGGCTGCTGCCCTGGCCTGCCGGTCGCCGGCAAGCCGCTGGTGTGGTACATGGGCGACGATTCGAACAACGAGTACCTGTACAAGTGGGTATCCACTGCCGTTTGGGACGCCGCCGACGCCAGCCCGGCCGACCGCCTGGCCACCGGTGCCAAATACCTGGACCAGGGCAAGCTGTACGTGGCCCGCTTCAATGCCGACGGCACCGGCGTCTGGCTGCTGCTGGACGTGACCACCGCCACCACCGCCGGCAGCACCCTTGGCGCGCTGTATGGCGACCTTCCCGGCATCATCCTCAACACCCGTGGCGCGGGCGATGCCGTGGGCGCCACGCCGATGGACCGGCCGGAATGGACCGCAGTCAATCCGCTGAACGGCGACGTATACCTGACCCTGACCAACAACAGCGCGCGCACCCCGGAAAAGGTCGATGCGGCCAACCCGCGCGGCCCGAACCGTCACGGCCACATCATCCGCTGGCACGACAGCGACGACCAGCTGAGCTTCAGCTGGGACATCTTCGTGTTCGGCGCCAACGCAGCCGGCACCGCCGACATCAACCGCTCGGGCCTGACCGAACTGAACCAGTTCGCCAGCCCGGATGGCATGAGCTTCGATAGCCGTGGTGTGCTGTGGTTCGAGACCGACAACGGCGAAACCACCCTCACCGACTACACCAACGACCAGTTGCTGGCGGTAATCCCCACCGACCTGGTGGATGCCAGCGGCAAGCAGGTGCCGGTGAACGCGCAGAACCAGGTGGACCTGCGCCGCTTCTTCGTCGGGCCGAATGATTGCGAGGTGACGGGGATTGCGTTTACCCCGGACAACAAGACCTTGTTCGTTAACATTCAGCACCCGGGGAACTGGCCGTATACCGACAAGGCTACCGATGCTACGCCAGCTGGGGCCACGGTGCGGCCGCGGGCTTCGACGGTGGTGATACAGCGGGATGATGGTGGGGAGATCGGCACGGCCTGATTTACCAGGCCGCCATTCAGTGGTCGACCGGATTCGAACACCGGTCGTCCATGACCGATCTGGGTAGATTTCCTGATTCAACCCCGCAATCCGGAGCACTAGCGTTGTTGCTCACAAAGCGTATCGAGAGAATGCCCGGATGAGCCGAGACACCACTGATAACCACGACAGAAATCCCAGCCGCAATCCTTCCCTACACGATGTTACCGACGCCTGTTTGATCAAGAATCAAAGAATCCCTGCCGGCGACACAGCTGCCGCCATGGTTGTCGCCATGGGCAAGGGCAGCTGCCTGCGCCAGCCTGACGCCCCTGAGCTAACGGTGCGACCTGCGCCCACCCTGGGCTTCGAATCCATCAACGGCTCGCGTACCGACGGTTGCAGCGTCCCGCCGGGATACACCGCCCATGTTCTGGCGCCCTGGGGCACGCCGCTCAATGAGTTATCACGCCCATGGCGGCAGGATGGCAGCAACACATCCGTCGACCAGGCCAATGCGATGGGCATGCACCACGACGGCATGCACTTTTTTCCCCTCGACGGCAGCTCCAGTGACGGCCTGCTTGCGATCAACTTCGAATTCATCGACCCCCAAGCCTTGCACCCGAATGGCCCTACCACCGACGCTATTGCAAACCGCCCGCCCGAAGAAGTTCGCAAGGAGATCAACGCCCACGGAGCTGGCGTGGTCCGCGTTAAAAAAGTCGCTGGCCGTTGGCAAGTGGTTGAGAACGACCCGCTCAACCGCCGCTTTACAAGCGCCACAGTTATGGAGCTCGCCGGCCCCCTGCGTGGCACCGACCATGTTAAGACCAGATTTTCGCCCACAGGCACTCATTGTCGGGGCACCAATAACAACTGCGGCAACGGCTACACCCCCTGGGGCACTTACCTGAGCGGTGAAGAGAATTGGCCACGCTATTTCGTCAATAAAGCCACGCTGCCAAGCGATCAGGCACGCCTTGGGGTGCGCGCCACGAATAGTGAATACAGCTGGGAGAGTGCTGCCGGTGCCCCTTGTGAAGTGGATGACGAGTTTGCCCGTTTCGACGTTACCCCGACCGGTCCCAGCGCCACCGATGACTACCGCAACGAAGCCAGCACCTACGGTTATATTGTCGAGATCGACCCGTTCAGCGCTACTACCCGCGCCGTGAAACGTACTGCCATGGGCCGCTTTCGACATGAAGGCTGCGGCCCGGCCGGGCTGTAGCCGGCAAACCGCTGGTCTGGTACATGGGCGACGACTCCAATAATGAATATTTGTACAAATTCGTTTCTGACGCCCTTTGGGACGCAGACGATGCCAACCCGGCTGATCGCCTGGCTACCGGAGACAAATACCTGGACAGCGGCAGTTTGTACGCCGCCCGTTTCAATGCTGACGGCAAGGGTGAATGGCTATTGCTGGACGTCGGCACGGCGACTACGGACGGGAGCACCTTGGGTGCCCTGTATGGTGACCTGCCAGGCATCCTGCTCAATACCCGCGGTGCCGGTGATGCCGTGGGCGCGACGCCAATGGACCGGCCGGAATGGACCGCTGTGAACCCGCTGAATGGCGATGCTTACGTGACGCTGACCAATAACAAGGTGCGTCCGCCGGAAAAAGTCGACGCAGCCAACCCTCGCGGCCCCAACCGCCACGGCCAGATCATTCGCTGGCGAGAGTGTGAAGGCCAGCCAACCTTCAGTTGGGACATTTTCGTATTCGGGGCCAATGCGGCGGGCACGACTGACATCAATCGTTCGGGCCTGACCGAGGCCAATCAGTTTGCCTGCCCTGACGGCATGAAATTCGATAGTCGCGGTGTGCTGTGGTTCGAGACGGATAGCCGCGAGAGCACAGTCACCGAATACACCAACGATCAGTTACTGGCAGTAATTCCCACTCATCTGATTGACACGCATGGCATGCAGGTCCCGGTAAATGCCAAGAACCAGGTAGATCTACGGCGCTTTTTTGTTGGGCCTAACGGCTGTGAAGTAACTGGCATCGCGTTCACGCCTGACAATAAAACGATTTTCGTCAACATTTCGCACCCCGATAACTGGCCCTGCAGCGAAATCGCAACTGACATCCCCCCAGCTGGGGTCAAAGTGCGGCCACGGTCCTCGACTGTGGTGATTCAGCGAGAAGATGGTGGGGAGATCGGTACTGCCTGATCGACCTGTGCGCCGGGGGGGGCGCTTTGCGGCTCTTTTCGGGGCAAGGCCTTGACTGGGATTGCCCGCGAACAGGCCGCAAAGCAGCCCCGCCCCCTACCAACCCATCGGCTCCCTGCTGCGAACCCGCACCTGCTGCGCCGGCACCCGTGCATGCCATTGCACCACCCCCAGCGCTTCGACCTGGAACTCGCTGCGAATCACCCGCCCCTCCTCCTCGAACGACAGCTGCAACAGAAAATGCCCGCTGTTGAGCAACAAGCCTTCGCTCAACCGTTCAAACGTTTCATCATCCACCGCCCCCAGCGCCTGGCGCAGCGCTGCGGCATCCACATAGCCCGACGCCGGCCGGCCACTGACGATGCGGCTGAGCAATGAACGCGAGTAGCGCCCTTCGTACAGCGCGTCCAGCAGTGGCAGATGCTCCAGCCCCAGGGCATTGGCATTCAGCCGCCAGCCGCTGGTCTGCGGCAACGCACACAGCATCGGGTAACGGGCCTGGCGAGTAGCATCCGGCTCCAGCAACAGGTTCAGTTCGCTGGTGTCGAGCATCGGCTGGTTGGCCGCCAGCCGCGGCGGTTGCTGGCGCAGGTACTGGGCACTCTCGGCGCCTTGCAGGCGGGCGTCGCTGTCGGGGTCAAGCCAGTCGGCCAGGGCATCGACCAGGCGCTCGGCGGCCATGGTGTCACCCAGCAGGTAACGCAACTGCCGTTCGGCGCGTTCCCCGTCGGCGCCCAGCAGCGCGTTGACGTTGAAGCAGGTGTGCTGGTCGCGCACCCGCAGCTGCGCCTGACCGGCGCCAAAATCATAGTTCAGCGGTTGCCCGCGCAACGCCTGCCAGAACAGCGGGCTAAGCCGCCAGGCAGGGTCACGCAGCGCCTGCCCGGCATAGGCAAGGCCAGCCTGCTCCATGGCCCGGGCCTGCACCCGCTGGTGCAACAGGCGCACCTCGTCGACCTGCCGTCGGCCATCCTCCACCAGCCATGCCATGCCCGCCGCCAGCATCGCCAATACCACCATCACCATCAGCAGGGCCGCGCCCCGCTGTTTCCTGCCTCCCATGCGTGCGTGCCTCGCGTGCCGGATAAAAACGCCAGTCAACACGCGGCGTGTTGCAGCTAGATGGCAATGCCCGTTCGTCATGTTCACGTCATCTGGACGAGGCAGGATTAGCCTTCCTTTTCATGGCCTTACAGGAGTAGTCGCAATGGGTGGTATTGGAATCTGGCAACTGGTGATCGTACTGCTGATCGTATTCCTGCTGTTTGGTACCAAACGCCTGAAGGGCCTGGGTAGCGATGTGGGCGAGGCGATCCAGGGTTTTCGCAAATCCATGGGTGGTGACACGGATGCCAACGCCCGCGGCCAGGCACACGTGCAGCAACAGTGCCCACTGACCGGGCAGTCCACACAATCCTCGCAAACGGACCGGCAGGCCTGATGTTCGAGGTCGGCTTCAGCGAGTTGCTGCTGGTGGGCATTGTCGCGTTGCTGGTGTTGGGCCCGGAGCGCCTGCCGGTGGCCGCGCGCACGCTTGGCCGCGGCCTGGGCCAGGCGCGCCGGGCCATGCACGCCTTGCGCACGCAGGTGGAGCGCGAGATTGAGCTGCCAGAGCTGGACAGCGCGCCTTTGCGGCGCCTGGAACACGAGATTCGCCAAGGCATCAGCCTGAATACGCAGCCAGCCGGTGCGGTGACCACGGCTGCAGAGCCCAAGGAAAACGCCTCATGACTATTGCCACGGGGCCGGCGGCCAGCATGCCGCTGACCGAACACCTGCGCGACCTGCGCAAACGCCTGGTGCGCTGCCTGGCGCTGGTGGCGCTGGTATTCGCCGGCCTGTTCCCCTTTGCCCAGGCGCTGTACACGTTCATTTCCGAGCCGCTGCGGCGTTTTTTGCCGGAAGGCGCGAGCATGATCGCGACCAGCGTCACTTCGCCGTTCCTGACGCCGTTCAAGCTGACGGCGATGTGCGCGCTGTTCGTCGCCATGCCGCTGTTGCTGCAACAGGCCTGGGGCTTTCTGGCACCGGGTCTGTACCAGCGCGAACGGCGCATCGTGCTGCCGCTGCTGTTATCGAGCATCTTGCTGTTCTATGGCGGCATGGCATTCGCGTTCTTCCTGGTATTCCCGATGATGTTCGGCTTCTTCGCCAGCGTGACACCGGACGGCGTAGCGATGATGACCGACATCAGCCAGTACCTGGACTTCATCCTGGCGCTGTTCCTGGCTTTCGGCCTGGCGTTCGAGATTCCGGTAGCGACGTTTATCGTGGTCTGGATGGGGTTGGCCGATGTGGCCACGTTGCGGCGCAGCAGGCCCTACGTGATCGTGGGCTGCTTTGTGGTGGGGATGATACTTACGCCGCCGGATGTGTTTTCACAGACAATGCTGGCGGTGCCGATGTGGGTGCTGTTCGAGGTGGGGTTGCTGGCTTGTGCCTGGTTGAAGCGGCCTGAGCCCGGCAAGGAGATTGTGGCTGGATCATAGGGCCCTTTCGCGGGTGAACCCGCTCCCACAGGGACCTCACAAGTTTCAAACCCTGTGAAGTACCTGTGGGAGCGGGTTCACCCGCGAAGGCCGTGATGCGGTCTAGAACTCGCCGAGCCGCCAGACTTCATAGGCTGGCGTCTCGTACGGGTGGCTCTGCTTGAGCGCAGCGACGACCTGGGCTACCCGCTCGTCATCCACCACCAGCTCCACCTTCCACTCCTCCACCACCTCGACCTGACCGGTTTGCCCGAGGTACGGCTGGCTGCCGTGCAACGGGCGAAACTGGCCCTGGCCCAGGGTTTGCCAGGCGCAGTGGTCATAGTCACCGATGCGCCCGCCGCCAGCGGCGAACACAGCGGCCTTGACCACTTCAACATGGCTGGCCGGGACGAAGAAGGCGAGCTTGTACACGCCTTAGTTCACCCACACCCGCGCGTTGCGGAACATGCGCATCAGTGCGGCATCTTCCTGCCACTCATCCGGGCGCCAGGAGTTCTGCACGGCACGGAACATACGCTCCGGGTGCGGCATCATGATGGTCACGCGGCCGTCGCGGCTGGTCAGGCCGGTGATACCCCGCGGCGAGCCGTTCGGGTTGGCCGGGTAGGCTTCGGTGACCTTGCCGTGGTTGTCGACGTAGCGCAGGGCCACGCAGCCAGAGACATCGGCTTCCAGCAGTGCTTCTTCGCTGGCGAACTCGGCATGCCCTTCGCCGTGGGCGATGGCGATCGGCATGCGCGAACCGGCCATGCCCTGCAGGAAGATCGAGTTGGACTTCTGCACTTCGACCATGGCCACGCGCGCCTCGAACTGCTCCGAGCGGTTGCGCACGAAGTGCGGCCAGTACTCGGTGCCCGGGATCAGCTCGTGCAGGTTGGACATCATCTGGCAACCGTTGCACACGCCCAGGGCGAAGCTGTCGGTACGCTCGAAGAAGGCCTGGAAAGCGTCGCGGGCGCGGCTGTTGAACAGCGCCGACTTGGCCCAGCCCTCACCAGCGCCCAGCACGTCACCGTACGAGAAGCCACCGCAGGCCACCAGGCCCTTGAAGGCATCGAAGTCGACACGACCGGCGAGGATATCGCTCATGTGCACATCGATGGCAGCGAAGCCGGCGCGGTCGAAGGCAGCAGCCATCTCGACCTGGCCGTTGACGCCCTGCTCACGCAGAATTGCCACTTGCGGGCGCACGCCTTTCTTGATGTACGGCGCAGCGATGTCGTCGTTGACGTCGAAGCCCAGCTTCACCGACAGGCCAGGGTTGTCTTCCTCGAGCAGCAGGTCGAATTCCTGGTCGGCGCAGTCGGCGTTGTCGCGCAGGCGCTGGATCTGGTAGCTGGTTTCGGCCCACTGGCGTTGCAGCATGCGGCGGTCGTCGTCGAACAGCACTTCGCCGTTCAGGCTGATGGACACTTCAGCGTTGTTGACCGGCTTGCCGATCACTGCGACGCACTCTTCGCCCAGGCCAGCGGCGCTGAACTGTGCCAGCACGTCCGGGGTGGCATCCTGGCGAACCTGGATGACCGCGCCCAGCTCTTCGTTGAAGAGGATGGCCGGCACTTCGACACGGTTGTCGGTGAGCGGATCGAGTTGCAGGTCGAGGCCGCAGTGGCCGGCAAAGGCCATTTCCATCACTGTGGTCACCAGGCCACCGTCGGAACGGTCGTGGTAGGCCAGCAGGTGGCCGTCGGCGTTCAGGCCCTGGATCACGGCAAAGAATGCCTTGAGGTCTTCGGCGTCATCGACGTCCGGTGCCTGGGCAGCGATCTTGCCGTAGGTCTGGGCCAGGATCGAGGCGCCCATGCGGTTCTTGCCACGGCCCAGGTCGATCAGGATCAGGTCGGTCTCGCCCTTGTCCATGCGCAGTTGCGGGGTCAGGGTCTTGCGGATGTCGGTGACCGGGGCAAAGCCGGTGATGATCAGTGACATCGGCGAGGTGACGCTCTTCTCGCCGCCCTCATCGCTCCACTGGGTCTTCATCGACATCGAGTCTTTGCCGACCGGAATGGTGATGCCCAGTTCCGGGCACAGCTCCATGCCAACGGCCTTGACCGTGTCGTACAGGCGCGCGTCTTCACCCGGGTGGCCGGCAGCGGACATCCAGTTGGCCGACAGCTTGATGTCGGACAACTTTTCGATCTGCGCAGCGGCCAGGTTGGTGATGGTTTCGCCGATAGCCATGCGCCCGGACGCCGGGGCATCCAGCAGCGCCAGCGGGGTGCGCTCGCCCATGGCCATGGCTTCACCGGTGTAGACGTCGAAGCTGGTGGCGGTGACGGCACAGTCGGCCACCGGAACCTGCCACGGGCCGACCATCTGGTCGCGGGCAACCAGGCCGGTGATGGTGCGGTCGCCGATGGTGATCAGGAAGCTCTTGCTGGCTACCGCCGGGTGGTTCAGCACGCGCTGGACGGCGCTGTCCAGGTCCAGCTCGCTCGGGTCGAAGTCATCGCCCAGTTCGGCTTCACGGGTAACCGAACGGTGCATGCGTGGCGGCTTGCCCAGCAGCACGTCGAGCGGCATGTCCACCGGCGTGTTGCCGAAGTGGCTGTCGCTTACGGTCAGGTGCGGCTCTTCAGTGGCTTCGCCGACCACGGCGAACGGGCAACGCTCACGTTCGCAGATGGCCTGGAAGCGCTCGAAGTCGACGGCGCTGACCGCCAGCACGTAGCGCTCCTGCGATTCGTTACTCCAGATTTCGTGCGGGGCCATGCCCGGCTCGTCGTTGGGCACGTTGCGCAGTTCGAAGCGGCCACCACGGCCACCGTCGTTGACCAGTTCCGGGAAGGCGTTGGAGATACCACCGGCACCGACGTCGTGGATGAAGGCGATCGGGTTGTTGTCGCCCAGCTGCCAGCAACGGTCGATGACCTCTTGGCAACGGCGTTCCATTTCCGGGTTTTCGCGCTGTACCGAGGCGAAGTCCAGGTCAGCCGAGCTGGCACCGGTAGCTACCGACGAAGCAGCGCCGCCGCCCAGGCCGATCAGCATGGCCGGGCCGCCGAGCACGATCAGCTTGGCGCCCACGGTGATCTCGGCTTTTTGCACGTGCTCTTCACGGATGTTGCCCATGCCGCCGGCAAGCATGATCGGCTTGTGGTAGCCGCGCACTTCTTCACCGTGCGGGGTGCTGATCGCCTGCTCGAAGGTACGGAAATAGCCGGTCAGCGCCGGGCGGCCGAATTCGTTGTTGAACGCGGCGCCGCCCAGAGGGCCTTCGATCATGATATCGAGGGCGTCGACGATACGCTCTGGCTTCCCGTAGGCCTGCTCCCACGGCTGTTCGAAGCCAGGGATGCGCAGGTTGGACACGGTGAAGCCGGTCAGGCCAGCCTTCGGCTTGGCGCCGCGGCCGGTAGCACCTTCGTCACGAATTTCGCCGCCGGAGCCGGTGGAGGCGCCGGAGAACGGAGCGATGGCGGTCGGGTGGTTGTGCGTCTCGACCTTCATCAGGATGTGCACCGGCTCCGTCACCGCGCCGTACTGGCGGGTTTCAGGGTTCGGGAAGAACCGGCCGGCAACATTGCCGACGATGACCGAGGCGTTGTCCTTGTACGCAGACAGCACACCTTCGCTGTGCATCTGGTAGGTGTTCTTGATCATGCCGAACAGGCTTTTTTCCTGGCCCTGGCCGTCAATGTCCCAACTGGCGTTGAAGATCTTGTGGCGGCAGTGTTCGGAGTTGGCCTGGGCGAACATCATCAGTTCGATGTCGTTCGGGTTGCGCTTGAGGCCCTGGAAGGCATTGACCAGGTAGTCGATCTCGTCTTCGGCCAGGGCCAGGCCCAGGTCGATGTTGGCCTTGGCCAGGGCATCGCGGCCACCGGCCAGGATGTCTACCGAGGTCATCGGCTTGGGCTGGGCGTGGCTGAACATGTCAGCGGCCTGCTCCAGCTGGCCGAGCACGCGCTGGGTCATGCGGTCGTGCAGTTCGGCGGCGATCAGTTGGGCATCAGCGTCGCTCAGGTTGCCGGCGACGTAATAGGCGATACCACGCTCCAGGCGCTGGATCGACTGCAGGCCGCAGTTGTGGGCGATGTCGCTGGCCTTGCTGGCCCACGGCGAAATGGTGCCCAGACGCGGCACGACCAGGAACAGGCGGCCAGTCGGCTCTTGTACCGGCACGCTCGGGCCGTACTTGAGCAGACGGCCCAGCACCTGCTGCTGGTCGGCGGTCAGCTCGCCGTCGACGTCGGCGAAATGGGCAAATTCGGCATACAAACCAGTAACAGCGGGGACTTTCTGGCTCAGTTGCTCGAGTAATTTACCGTGGCGAAAGGCAGAAAGGGCAGGAGCGCCGCGCAGGATCAACATCGTCGGGACAGCCTCAGGAAGGGGTGTGCTTAGAGGCCGTGCATTCTAGCCTAATTCGTTGGCTTTCGGCACCCGCTCTAAGCCATGGCTGCCGGGCGGTGGAACCGGACTTCCGGGTCAAAAATTCCACCTGTTCTCCACGCGCCCTGTAGGAGCGGCCCATCGCGACGCAAGGCCGCTCCTACAGAGGATCAGGCCGCCACTGCACAGAATGTGCTACCAGACAAGCAAACCGTTGTCGAGATATGGCAGCGCCAGTCCTTTGCGTATACTGCAACCTATGTTCGCCCACACTGCTTTGCGCCAGCGTTGCGCCAAATGGCTTTTCGCAACCGGACTCTTTCTGCTGCTCGGTGCCTGCGTTGAAAAACCCAGCACCCTCGAGCGCGTGAAGGAGGATGGCGTGCTGCGCGTGATCACCCGCAACAGCCCGGCCACCTACTTCCAGGACCGCAACGGCGAAACCGGCTTCGAATACGAGTTGGTCAAACATTTCGCCGATGATCTCGGCGTGAAGCTGGAGATCGAAACCGCCGACAACCTCGACGAACTGTTCGATGACCTTGGCAAGCCCTCCGGCCCGGTACTGGCCGCAGCCGGGCTGGTCAGCAGCGAACGGCGCAAGACCCAGGCGCGGTTCTCGCATCCCTACCTCGAAGTCACCCCCCAGGTCATCTACCGCAACGGCCGCCCTCGCCCGACCAACGCCAAGGGCCTGGTCGGCAAGAAGATCATGGTGCTCAAGGGCAGCAGCCATGCCGACCTGCTGGCAGAGCTGAAACAGCAGAATCCGGGCCTGGAATACGAAGAATCCGACGCCGTCGAGGTGGTCGACCTGCTGCGCATGGTCGATGAAGGCCAGATCGACCTTACCCTGGTCGACTCCAACGAGCTGTCGATGAACCAGGTGTACTTCCCCAACGTCCGGGTCGCTTTCGACGTAGGCGACACGCGTGACCAGCGCTGGGCGGTTGCGCCTGGCGAAGACAACAGCCTGCTCAACGAAATCAACGAATTTATCGACAAGGCGCAGAAAAACGGCACCCTGCAGCGCCTGAAGGACCGCTACTACGGCCATGTGGACGTACTGGGGTATGTCGGCGCCTATACCTTCGCCCAGCACCTGCAACAGCGCCTGCCCAAATACGAAAAGCACTTCAAGAGTTACGCCAAGGTCGAGCAGGTGGACTGGCGCCTGCTGGCCGCCATCGGCTATCAGGAGTCGATGTGGCAACCGGAGGTCACGTCCAAGACCGGCGTGCGCGGCCTGATGATGCTGACCCAGCGCACCGCCCAGGCCATGGGCGTATCCAACCGCCTTGACCCGAGGCAGAGTATTCAGGGCGGCGCCAAGTACTTCATGAAGATCAAGGCAGAGCTCGACGACAGCATCAAGGAGCCTGACCGCACCTGGTTCGCCCTGGCCGCCTACAACGTTGGCGGCGGTCACCTGGAAGACGCCCGCACCCTGGCCAAGCGCGAAAAGCTCAACCCCAACAAGTGGCTGGATGTGAAGAAGATGCTGCCGCGCCTGGCGCAGAAGCAGTGGTACCGGCAGACCAAGTACGGCTATGCCCGCGGCGGCGAGCCGGTGCACTTCGTGGCCAACATCCGCCGCTACTACGACATCCTCACCTGGGTAACCCAGCCGCAGCTCGAAGGCCAGGTGGCCGAGGGCAATCTGCATGTGCCTGGGGTAAACAAGGACAAGCCGGCGGATCAGTCGCCGCCGATGTAAGTCCCGGGTGGCAGCAAGTCCCGCCTCGGGGCGATCAAGAAAACCGAATGGCTGCAACTGATATAACTGCCAGTTTCCCCATGCCTGAAGGCGGGTTAAAACACGCCAGCACCCACGTGCATTCAATCATGGAGAGGATCATGAGCAAGCTGACTTATTTGCTGTGCGCGCTACTTCTCAGCAACGTTGCATATGCCGAACAATCGGCTCAAAGCGTCAACGGCCAGCTGCACCTGAAGAAGAAAAATCAGTCCGTCGCCTGCACCACGCTCGACATCCAGGAGCGAAGCGCGGCCTACATGGGCAACTACCCTTGCAAAAACGATGAAGTTTATGACTTCAAGCTGGAACAGGCAGCAAAACACTCGGTGATCATTCTCGGCGCGGATAACCCCAGGGGTGCTAAAGATTGCCCGCTGGATGACTGGCTTTTCTACCTGGAAGTTACCAGTGATACGCCCCTGGACACCGAGTGGACCTCGATCGCAGATCTGAAACTGAAGAAGACAGGTGAAGACGTCCTCCCGGGCCTGAAAATGCAGAAAAACGATTATGATCACGGGAACATTGCCGGAAAACTTTCTTGCGTAAACACGCTTCCACCCCGTTGAGCGACACCCTGCCCCCTGTTCTGTTCCACCACCGACAGGGGGCATCCTCCCGCCACTTCACAGAGCGACGGTGACAGACTTCATGAATTCTTCGCCCGACGCGCCCTGAAGAATTCACTCAGGATCTGCCCGCACTCCTCCGCCAGCACGCCCCCCTCCACCATCACCCGATGGTTCAGGAAGCCCTGCCCGAAAAACTGGCCTTGGCTCTGCACGATGCCCGCCTTGGGCTCCAACGCCCCATACACCACCCGCATCACCCGCGCATGCACGATCAGCCCGGCGCACATGCTGCACGGCTCCAGAGTCACGTACAGGGTGCTGCCCGGTAGGCGATAATTGCTGGCGGACTTCGCCGCCGCGCGCACTGCCACCATCTCGGCATGGGCACTAGGATCGCTATCGATGATCGGCCGGTTGAACCCCTGGCCGATCACCTGGCCATGCTGGACCAGCACTGCACCCACCGGCACCTCGCCCAGGGCCGCACCCTCGGCGGCCAGGTCGAGCGCCAGGCGCATGAATTCCTGATCGCGGCTACGATCGATGATCTGCGGACGCATCAGACCACCGCGATCGCGGCCATCAGGCCGGTTTCCATGTGGTCGATGACATGGCAATGGAACATCCAGGTGCCCGGATTATCCGCCACCAGCGCCACCTGGGCGCGCTCGTTCTTGCCCAGCAGGTAGGTGTCGGTGAACCACGGCTCGGTGATGTCGTGGCGGTTGGAGGCGATCACCTTGAAGCTCATGCCGTGCAGGTGGATCGGGTGCTGGTACTGGGTCATGTTCTTCAGCTCGAAAATGTAGCTCTTGCCCTTCTGCAGCGTGGCGATCGGCCGGTCCGCGCAGGTCTTGTCGGTGATGTCCCAGGCCTGGCCATTGATCTGCCACAGGCTCGGCGGCCGGCCGTTGTCGGTATCCACCGAGACCTTGCCGACCCACTCGAAATTGAAGTTGAGCTTTTCGGCATTCTCCAGGTCCGGCTCGGCCACCGGGTTTGGCGGTAACGCGGGTGGCCAGTCGCTTGGCGCGGCATTGCTGGCAACCGACCGCAATGTGCCCAGGCGCACGAAACCGTCACGCAGGGAAATTTCCTCCCCAGGCTGGGGTATGCGAATCGCCAGGCAGATACGCATGCCCGGGCCCAGCCAGTAGTCGTCGTCGAGTTTGCGCGGCGTAACCGGGTTACCATCGAGGGCGTAGATCATCGCCTCGCAGTTGCCCTTGAGGTTGATGCGGTAGGTCCAGGTGTTGTCGAGGTTGAGCAGGCGCACCCGCACCACCTGGCCGGCAGGCAGCTCAGTCACCGAATCGGCCTGGCCATTGATGGTGATCAGCCGGCCAGCAGTACCATTACGCGCCGCCTCGCGGGGGATGCTGAAGGGCAGCCAGGCGCCCTGCTCGTCCACGTGCCAGTTTTTCAGGCTCAAGGTGCGTTCATGCTTGAAGCCGGTCGGCTCGCGCTCCTCGACGATCAACGGGCCGACCAGACCACGGCCCAGTTCTTCGGAACTGCTGACATGCGGGTGGTACCAGTAACTGCCGGCGTCCGGTACGCGGAACTTGTAGTCGAAGTACTCGCCCGGCTTGACCGGCAACTGCGACACATAAGGCACGCCGTCCATTTCCAGCGGCAGGCGGATGCCGTGCCAGTGGATGGTGGTCTCGACCGGCAGGTGGTTGATAAACCGTACCCGCAGCCACTCGCCCTGCCGCACCCGCAGTTCGGTACCCGGCGCCGATGGGCCGAACGCCCAGGCCTCGGTCTTGAAACCCGGTACCAGCTCTACCTCCAGGGGCGCGGCGATCAGCTCGTAGTCATGCCCGGCATTCTCGTCTTCGACCTTGCCCAGCCAATAGCGCGCCGCGCCACCGGCGCCCAGGCCAACCACAACCAGGCCGGTGAGGCCTTTGAGCATTTGTCGACGGGTGAAGGACATCGGTGCGGGTACCTCATGTTCTGCGCAATCAAGCTGCCAGCAGTGGCTGGCGATGAAGGGCGAATACGATACACCTGCAAATGGGAAAGATTAAGTGAACTCTCCGGATTGCGCCTGCCTGGAGCGTTAATTACCGCCTGTTTGCCAGCCCCCAAGCGCACGCTGCGGCCCTCATCAAGCCGTGTGAGATCGCCCATGCCCCTTTCCGATACGCAGCAACAGGACCTGAAAACACTCCAGCAAATCGCCATGAAGCTGAGTACCGCCTGCCCGGACATGCTGCAGATGGCCCGCGAGACGGCCCTGACGCTATTGGCCGAACATCAGCTCGACGACCTGGAGCCAGACCAGGTGTACTTTCATCGCTTCCACCAGGCCACCAGCAGTCCGCGCACATTCACCGGCTGGCAACATGACACCCAACCCTCTCAAACCCTCACCCTTGTCCAGCTGGTCATGCGCCGCTTCAGCGTTGCCGAGCAAGACGCCAGCGACCTGCTAAGCACTTACTGCGGCTTCTACAGCAAGGGGCCGGGCGAGGCTGCCTATGACGAGTGCAACGAGATCAGGCTGTTGCCAAAGGATGCGCTCGACTACTTCTGGAGCATCGATTTCAGCAGCCTCTTCGACCAGCGCGCCCGCGATTTCTGGGCCCGACATGGCGACGATTACCGCACGCTGGCAAAAGCCACATTCCTGGTCAAGGCACTCGAAACCCAGGCGCATGCGGGCAACAAGGCCTTGGCCGCCCGCGTTCGGCTGGCCGCCGAGGCCTTGGCCGGAAAGCGCGACGGCGCACCCACCCTGGCGCATCTGCAGCAAACGAATCTGCCGCCGGCAGGCATGAAGGTCCTTGCCTTCAGCCTCGGCGAGCGCATTTCCAGCGACATCCTCAGAATCGTCATGGCTGACGGCTACCAGCTGCTGTATCTGCCCGGTGAGGCCGAGGCGTTTCGATTGTTCGCCAACGACCGCGAGCTTCACGCCTGGGTCCTGGCAACCACCCTGACGCCTGCCGGCAAAGCACGCCTGACCAGCCACTTCCCGCTTGCCTGCCATCAAGAGTCCTCGTTGATCAAGGTCGCGGACTACCTCGCTCACTGGACCAACACCGGCTTGGCTGCCCTGCTCGACCTGATGAGGCGCCAGTGGGATGCGCTCGAGGTGGGCGGGATCAACACCCTCGGCAAACCCTTGCATATGGACGCGTTCAGCTATCTTCACAAGGCTGCCCAGCAGCGCATGACCGACGATGCGGAGTTGGCGCTGCGCTCCAACGCAGACCTGCGCAAGCAATTGTGGCTCGGCTACTTGAGTGCCGCCAACACGGTTTTCGGGCCCCTGACAGCGCTGGCGTGGCCGGTAGCATTGGCAGGAGTGGGCGCCGGGCTGGTCGAGATCGGCCTGGATATCGATCAAGCCATCAACGGACATACCAGCGCTGAACGCCAGGCAGGCGTGCAAAACGCCATCTTTGCGGTGATCAACACCCTGATGATCGGCCTCGCAGGGGCCACTGACGCCGGCGCGCCAGCCTCCGAAACGGGCGCAGCTGGCCCGGCCCTCGAACCGCCGATCGCGCCTGGCCTACCCGTAGAGCATGATTTCCCCGAAGAATTGCAGCCTGCGACCCCGGAAGAAATCGAGACCTGGGTGCCCAAGGCATTCCAGCCAGGCGAGCTGGACAACCAGTTGCAGGCCCTGCAAAGCAACGACATCGTGGCAACCAAAGCGGGCAGCGGGCCGCTGGAGGGCGTACACCTGCAAAACGGCAATTTCTATGCAATGGTCGGCGACCTGACTTATCAGGTGCGCTTTATCCATGAACTGGAGACGTGGGTTATCGTCGACCCCGAAACGCCATTCTCTTTCCGCCAGGCAATTCCCATCGTCAGGGATGTCGATGGCCGCTGGCAGCCCCATGAGCGTATGGGCCTCAAAGGTGGCACGCCGCGCTTTCTGCTCAAGGCCTGGGGGCGTCTACGGCCAAGGCCGCAACTGCCCCCTTTGACACTGGAGCTTTATGATATTGCCGAGCCAGAACGGTCCGAGTTGAAACCTTTCGCGCTTACTGGAGCAGGCGCACAACTGATGCGAGACCCATACGGCAGCCCTCTCAACAGGGCATATCATCAAGCGCTTGGGCAGATGACACGCGACGTGGAAATTTTCTATGACCAGCTCCGACTGCCAGAGCGCCCAGCGATTCCCAATATCCCGCAAGGGGCTGATGCTCGGCAGATAATCGGTAGCCTGTACGAAGAGCACCAAGGGCTGGTGATGGGTGAGTCGCACATCGAGGATGGCGCAAGGCAGTTCTTGACGAGGAATATGAAGCAGTTCAAACGCCAAGGGGTCAAGGTGCTGTACTCCGAGCACTTCATGGTCGATTACCAACAGGCCGACATGGACATGTTCAACCGAACAGGCGTACTGCCGGCAGACTTGAAAACCTACGTGGAGACCTGGGACGAAACTGCGGCGGTGCAGTCCAACGATCCCGTTCATTACACCCTCAAAGGCATGCTGTACGAGGCTTACAGCCAGAACATCAGAGTGCAGGGCATTGACAGCATGCTCAGCTACCGTATGGGCTGGGAAGAGCTCCCGCCTTTTCCTGCTCCCCGACAGCGCATGATGAATTACGCTGCTCAGCAGATCATCACTGCCGACCAGACGCAACGCGGAACATCCAAGTGGGTGGCGCTCATGGGCAACAGCCACGCCAATCTGTTTGAAGATGTGCCCGGCGTGAGCGAACTGCAGGGCTGTATCGGCTTGCGCGTGGCGCGCGCGGGTGTCGGCCAAACCTTGGATATCGGTATTGATCCCGGACTTGGTGTTGATGGGGGCTTTGTGCGCAGCGACTTGCTGTTGAGTGTCCCGCCAGTGCGCAGCTGATCGGAGCAATCCATTTGCCCGATAGCACAAGGGCGCCTTGCGGCGCCCTTGTGGCTCAACTCATTCCCACTCGATGGTGGCCGGCGGCTTGCTCGACACGTCGTAGGTAACGCGCGAGATGCCTTCGATTTCGTTGATGATGCGGCCGCTGACGGTCTCAAGCAGCTCGTACGGCAGGTGTGCCCAGCGCGCGGTCATGAAGTCCACGGTCTCGACGGCACGCAGGGCAACGACCCAAGCGTAGCGACGGCCGTCGCCAACGACGCCAACCGACTTGACCGGCTGGAATACCACGAACGCCTGGCTGGTCTTGTGGTACCAGTCGGCCTTGCGCAGTTCTTCGATGAAGATGTGGTCGGCGCGGCGCAGGATGTCGGCGTATTCTTTCTTCACTTCACCGAGGATCCGCACGCCCAGGCCCGGGCCCGGGAACGGGTGGCGGTAGACCATGTCGTACGGCAGGCCCAGTTCCAGGCCGATCTTGCGCACTTCGTCCTTGAACAGTTCACGCAGCGGCTCGACCAGCTTGAGGTTCATTTCCTCTGGCAGGCCACCGACGTTGTGGTGCGACTTGATCACGTGGGCCTTGCCGCTCTTGGCGCCAGCCGACTCGATCACGTCCGGGTAGATGGTACCCTGGGCGAGGAACTGGATGTTGTCCAGCTTGCTGGCTTCGGCATCGAAGATGTCGATGAAGGTGCGGCCGATGATCTTGCGCTTCTTCTCCGGGTCGGCTTCGCCTTCCAGGTTATCGAGGAACTGCTTTTCAGCGTCGGCGCGGATTACCTTGACCCCCATGTTCTCCTTGAACATGGCCATTACCTGGTCACCTTCGTGCAGGCGCAGCAGGCCGTTGTCGACGAATACGCAGGTCAGCTGGTCGCCGATGGCACGGTGCAGCAGCGCGGCAACCACCGAGCTGTCGACGCCGCCGGACAGGCCCAGCAGGACGTTGGCCGAACCGACTTGCTGACGCACCTGGGCGATGGCGTCTTCAACGATGTTGGACGCAGTCCACAGGGCTTCGCAGCCGCAGATATCCTGCACGAAGCGCGACAGGATGCGACCGCCCTGCTTGGTGTGGGTCACTTCCGGGTGGAACTGCACGCCGTAGTAGCCGCGCGCATCGTCGAACATGCCGGCAATCGGGCAGCTCGGGGTGCTGGCCAGCACGTGGAAGTCGCCTGGCATCTGGGTAACCTTGTCGCCGTGGCTCATCCACACGTCCAGGCCCAGTACGCCGTCAGCGTCGATGTGGTCTTCGATGCCATCGAGCAGGCGGCTCTTGCCGACCACATCTACGCGGGCATAACCGAATTCACGCAGGTCGGAACCTGCAACCTTGCCGCCCAGCTGCTCGGCCATGGTCTGCATGCCGTAGCAGATGCCCAGCAGCGGTACGTTCAGGTCGAACACGGCCTGTGGCGCGCGCGGGCTGTTGGCTTCGTGGACCGACTCGGGGCCGCCGGCGAGGATGATGCCGCGCGGGTTGAATTCGCGGATCGCTTCATCGTCCATGTCGAACGGGTGCAGTTCGCAGTACACGCCGATTTCGCGCACGCGGCGGGCGATCAGCTGGGTGTACTGGGAACCGAAATCGAGGATCAGGATGCGGTGAGCGTGAATGTCGAGGGCCATGACTCAATCTCGTCAGTGGAAATCGGAAACGACGCGGGGCTGTAATGACAGCCCCGCATGCTGATGTTGCTGGGCTTCGTACGAAATGTGCCTGCGCGTCGATCATGCTGCGTTGAAAACAGGCTCGGAATGCTCATTTGCAACCAGCAAACTCCGCTTCCTCGCCTGTTTTCGCCTTGCCTGATCGCCGCTCGGCTACATTTCGTACGAACCCAAGAAGCCTCAGCCTACGCGGTAGTTAGGGGCTTCTTTGGTGATCTGCACGTCATGCACGTGGGACTCGGCCATGCCGGCACCAGTGATGCGTACGAATTCCGGCTTGGTGCGCATCTCTTCGATGGTTGCGCTGCCGGTGTAGCCCATGGACGAACGCAGGCCGCCCATCAGCTGGTGGATGATCGCGGCCAGGGCGCCCTTGTAAGGCACACGGCCTTCGATGCCTTCCGGTACCAGCTTCTCGGCGCCGGCCGAGGAGTCCTGGAAGTAACGGTCGGACGAGCCCTGCGCCTGTGCCATGGCACCCAGCGAGCCCATGCCGCGGTAAGCCTTGTAGGAACGGCCCTGGAACAGTTCGACTTCACCCGGGGCTTCTTCGGTACCGGCGAACATCGAACCCATCATCACGCAGGAAGCACCAGCAACGATGGCCTTGGACAGGTCACCGGAGAAGCGGATGCCGCCGTCGGCGATCAGTGGCACGCCAGTGCCTTCCAGCGCTGCGGCAACGTTGGCGATGGCGCTGATTTGCGGCACGCCGACACCGGCAACGATACGGGTGGTGCAGATCGAGCCTGGGCCGATACCGACCTTGACCGCGTCAGCGCCAGCTTCGGCCAGGGCCTTGGCGGCGGCGCCGGTGGCGATGTTGCCGCCGATCACCTGCACTTGCGGGTAGGTTTCCTTGACCCAGCGAACGCGGTCGATCACGCCCTTGGAGTGGCCGTGGGCGGTGTCGACCACCACCACGTCAACGCCAGCGGCAACCAGCGCGGCAACGCGCTCGCCGGTGTCCTTGCCAGTGCCGACGGCGGCGCCGACGCGCAGGCGACCCTGGTCGTCCTTGCTGGCCAGCGGGTAGGCCTTGGCTTTTTCGATGTCCTTGACGGTCATCATGCCCTTGAGGCTGAACTTGTCGTCGACGATCAGGACTTTTTCCAGGCGGTGCTTGTGCAGCAGCTCGCGGACTTCGTTCTTGTCGGCGCCTTCGCGCACGGTGACCAGACGCTCTTTAGGCGTCATCACGTCGCGTACCTTGGCATCCAGGCGGGTTTCGAAACGCACGTCACGCGAGGTGACGATACCGACCAGGTCGCCGTTTTCCAGCACTGGAACACCAGAGATGTTGTTCAGGCGGGTCAGGTCGAACAGGTCACGCACGGTGGCGTCGGCATCGATGGTGATCGGGTCCTTGACCACGCCAGCCTCGAACTTCTTGACCTTGCGTACTTCGCCGGCCTGCTGATCGATGGTCATGTTCTTGTGGATGATGCCGATGCCGCCTTCCTGGGCCATGGCAATGGCCAGACGCGCTTCGGTCACGGTATCCATGGCAGCGGATACCAGCGGAATGTTCAGCTCGATGCCACGGGTCAAACGGGTCTTGAGACTGACTTCATTGGGCAGTACCTCGGAATAGCCAGGTACAAGGAGAATATCGTCGAAGGTCAGGGCTTCTTGGCTGATACGCAGCATCGCGGGGGCTCCCGGGCGGGAAAAATGGAAGCGCGCCATTATACTCATCCACGGCGCGCCGCTCAATGCAAAATAAGGGCCTTCGGTCAGCCTTGTGGCAGTTTTACCTGCACAACGGTCACCGGCTGGTCGAGCCAGTCGGCGAAGCTGTCGAGAAAGGCCTGGGTAAACCCGGCCTCGCCCCAGTTGTTGAAGATGAACCCGAGGTTGGAAAAGGCACATGGCTGCAGGTAAATGAAGCCATTGATGTCATCTTCATGACCGCAGAGCGGGCAGGTAAAGTTGTCGCTCACTGCCGGCATCCACTCTTCCAGGCTTTCGAACAGCGGCTCGCCCACTTCACGCCGGCACTCCGGGCAGCCAGCCTCTTCGAGGAAGCCCTCGGTGGGGGTATAAATGCAGCGCTTGAGCATCACCTCCAAGCCGTTGACCGGTTCGCCGAACGGTAGCTTGTCGGGGTGCAGGGCGACTTTGCGGGCACCGGCGGCCAACGCGTGGCCCATCCGGTTGCCGGTGCGGCCACAGGTGGTCAGTTGCTCCTCGACCACCTTCTCACGTACCAGCCAGCGCAGGATGGCGCGGCTGCGGGCCTCATGCGCCGGGACGGTAGACAGCTTGGGGACGATGATGCTCTGGGTGTTCATGAAAGAGGCAAGCCTGAAAAACTGCGGTAATGGCGCAATTCTACCGCCTGCTCAAGCGCTGAGGTAGCGACCTATCAGCGCCAGGCCACTGGCCAGTACCAGCCAGGTGACCAGACGCACGAAGGCTTCGCGGGACAGCCTGTGGGTAAGCCTGCGCCCGACCCACAGGCCGACGAACATTACCGGCAACAGGCAGGCGGCGAGCAGCAGCAGGCTCTGATCGGCATACACACCGGCGATCAGGAACAGCGTCAGGCGTACGACCGTGCTGCAACTGATCAGCGCGCTCTGGGTGGCGCGCACTTGTTCCTTCGCCTGCAGCCGTGCACTCAGGTAGAGCGCATAAAGGAAGCCACCACTGCCGAACAACGCGCCGAACAGCCCGCCTGCCGTGCCCATCGGCACCGCCCAGAAACCGGACAGGTTCGCCGGCCGCACCTTCACCGCCAGGCCGTACAGCGCATAGGCCGTGACAAACACACCCATCAACAGCAATAACAAATCAGACTTCAACTGCAGCAGGAACACCACACCGAACGTGCAGCCTATGGCCATGAACGGCAGTAGCCGTAGCAACTCACTGCGCACCACATCGCGGCGCGACGGCAGCAGGTTGCCGAATGCCGCGACGAAGTCGAGCAACACCAGCAGCGGAATGATCCGTGACAGCGGCATAAAGTGGATCAGTACCGGGCCAGCCACCAGCGCAGTCCCGAAACCGGCGATGCCGAAGACGATGTAGGCCACCCCGACACCGAGCAGGATGGGCAGCCAGTCAAGGCCGGAAAAAGACAGCTGGGCGATCATGGCAGCAGTTCCTGGGAAGACAGACAAAGGTTAGCCAGCAGCGAGCCATGCCGACTAATATGCCTTTATCGCCAAAGCCATCTCGAAAAGGCATGACATGACGTCGATCCGCCAGTTGCGTTACTTCGTGGAAATCGCCGAGTGCGGGAGCTTCAGCGGCGCCGCCGAGCGACTCTACGTAGCCCAGTCGGCGCTGAGCCGGCAGATCAAGGAGCTGGAGCAACAGTTGGGCACTCCGCTGTTCGAGCGTACCGCGCGCCTGCCGCGCCTGACGCTGGCGGGGCAGGCCTTCCTGGAGCGGGCGCGGCGTTTGCTGGCTGACCTGGCACAAGCGGAGCGGGTTACCCGCGATATTGGCGAAGGGTTGCAGGGCAGCCTGCGCCTGAACCATTCAAGTACCGTACCGCTGACCGGCTCGCTGCTGGCTCGCCTGGGCGGCTACTTGCGCGATAACCCTGGGGTTGCGCTGGAGATTGCTCAGCAGTCGTCGGAGGCGCAGCTGGAGGATATTGCGGCGGGGCGTCTGGATATCGGCCTGCTGCGTTTGCCGGTGTTGCGCCAGCATGAGGGCGTGGTGCTGCATGAATTGTTCAGCGAACCGTTGTTTCTGGCCGTTTCGGCTGGGCATCCGTTGGCTGGTGCAACGCAGGTGAGGCTGGAGCAGTTGCGTGAAGAGCGCTTTATTTCCATTCCGCACCGCGACCGTGGCGGGCTGAGTTACCTGTCTGCCTCCCTGTGCATGGACGCGGGCTTTTTCCCGCAGGCGGCACAGGTGCTGTCGCGCAAGACGACGCAGTTGCAACTGATTCAAGCCGGATTTGGCGTGGCATTGTTGCCGGCATGCATGCGTGAGATCGCCCCGGTTTCGGTCAGCTTCGTGGCACTGGAGAGTCGCTGCATGAGTACCGTTGCGCTGGCCTGCCGGCGAGAAGCGGGGCAACTGGCGCGGCACTTCACTGGTGCCATGTGGCTGTGACCGCCGCCGTCACATTACTTGTTTGCCATGCCAGGCAAGTGTAATTCGGGCAACTCAGTTACTACTGCTTGAAGCTCGCCACCCGCAACTGCGATGATGCCGAGCATGATCAGAGACCCCTTCGAACGACTCGGCCTGGACCGCGAGGTCCTTACCGTCAGCCAACTCAACGGCCGCGCCCGCGTGCTGCTGGAAGACGTGTTCCGCAGCGTGTGGGTAGAGGGCGAGATTTCCAATCTCGCCCGCCCCGCGTCCGGGCACATGTACTTCACCCTCAAGGACAGCGGCGCCCAGGTGCGCTGCGCGCTGTTCCGCCAGAACGCCACGCGTGTGCGCCAGGCCCTGCGCGATGGCCTGGCTGTGCGGGTGCGCGGCAAGGTTTCGCTGTTCGAAGGGCGTGGCGACTACCAGCTGATTCTCGACACCGTCGAACCGGCCGGCGACGGCGCGCTGCGCCTGGCGTTCGAGGCCCTGAAGGAAAAGCTCGGTGGTGAGGGGCTGTTCAGCGCCGAGAGCAAGAAGCCGCTACCGGCCCACCCGCAGCGCATCGGCATCATCACCTCGCCCACCGGCGCGGTGATCCGCGACATCATCAGCGTGTTCGGCCGCCGCGCGCCGCAGGTGGAACTGAACCTGATCCCCACGGCAGTGCAGGGCCGCGAAGCCATCGCGCAGATCGTGCGCGCCATCCGTCTGGCCGACAGCCTGGGTTTCGACGCACTGATCCTGGCCCGTGGCGGTGGCTCGCTGGAAGACCTGTGGTGCTTCAACGAAGAAGCCGTGGCGCGGGCGGTGGCTGCCTGCGTCACGCCCATCGTCAGTGCGGTGGGCCATGAGACCGATGTGTCGATCAGCGACTTCGTCGCCGACGTGCGTGCGCCCACACCGTCTGCCGCCGCCGAGTTGCTGGCCCCCGACAACAGTGGCCTGCAGCAACGCCTGGAAGGCCTGCAACGGCGCCTGCTGCTGCGCATGCAGAACCGCCTGACTCACGACCGCCTGCGCCTGGAATCACTGACCCGGCGCCTGCGCCACCCCGGCGAGCGCCTGCGCCAGCAGGCCCAGCGCCTGGACGACCTGGACATGCGCCTGCGGCGCGCCTTCACGCTCAACCTCAACCAGCGCCGCGAACGCCTGGCACGCCTGGATACCCGCCTGGCCGCGCAGCACCCGGGGCGCACCCTGAAACTGCTGAACCAGCGCCTGGACAGCCTGGCCGAGCGCCTGCCACGGGCCATGCGCGAAGTGCTCAAGGACCGTCGCCAGCGCTTCCAGGCGCAATTGCAGACGCTGCAAGTGGTCAGTCCGCTGGCCACCCTCGCCCGCGGCTACAGCATCCTGCTGGATGAACAAGGCCAGGCGATACGCAGCGCCGAACAGACCCGCAATGGCCAACGCCTCACCGCCCGCCTGAACCAGGGCGAGCTGCTGGTGCGGGTTGAAGACAACCACCTGACCCCGGTCACCCTCTCACTACTGGACTGACACATGCCCCGCCTGTTCGCGCCCTTGCTTGCCCTTTCCCTGCTGCTACTGGCTGGCGGCGCCCAGGCCAGCTACATCACCCGCACACTGAACAAGCCGGTACCCGGCGGTGTGGCGGTGATCGACCTCGGCCCTGCCGCCAGCGCACCCAGTGCCCGCTTCGACGGCAAACCGGTGCTGGTGGTAAAGGAACAGGACAACTGGCTGGCCATCGTCGGCATCCCGCTGACCCAGAAGCCCGGCACCGCCCTGCTGAGCCAGGGCGGTCGCACCCTGCCGTTCACGGTCGGCAGCAAGCAATACCCCGAGCAACGCATCACCCTCAAGAACACCCGCCAGGTCAACCCGAACCCGGCCGACCTCAAGCGCATCGACCGCGAACTGGCCGAGCAGATCAAGGCATACCGCAGCTTCAGCCCGTCCCTGCCGAGCAACCTGATCCTCGACAAGCCGGTCAGCGGCCCGCTGTCGAGCAAGTTCGGCGTGCGCCGCTTCTTCAATGGCGAAGAACGCAACCCCCACGCCGGGCTGGACTTTGCAGTGCCGGCCGGCACGCCGATCAAGACCCCGGCCAACGGCAAGGTGATCCTGGTGGGGGACTACTTTTTCAATGGCCGTACCGTCTTCGTCGACCATGGCCAGGGCTTCATCAGCATGTTCTGCCACATGTCGAAGATCGATACCCAGGTAGGGCAACAGCTGCGCCGCGGCGATGTGGTCGGGCGCGTGGGCTCGACCGGGCGGGCTACCGGGCCGCATATGCACTGGAACGTCAGCCTGAACGATGCTCGGGTGGACCCGGCAATCTTCATTGGTGCCTTCCAGCCCTGAGCTTTGGGTTGCGCCAGCGAAAAATACCGCGCAACAATCAATAAGCACCCAGAAAATCCCTGCCATAAAATCTCGCAAAACCGACTTTTTTAAGCATTCCTCTCAATTTCTGCCGAACGCTTGCCATCCCCCACCCCACTGGTTAAGTTTGGAAGCATGAAAACCTTCAGCACCCTCATCCTGCTCCGACAACATCGCAGCCTCTGCCTGGTCAGCGCCCGACTACCAGGCTGAATCGCGTCGCCTCGCCTCTTCACCTCGTTATCGCTCGGCAGGCCCGATCTCGGCCGCACACAAAAGGATTGCTTCCATGACCATGCTCAAAGACCCTTCGAAAAAATACCGCGCGTTCCCGACCATCGACCTGCCTGACCGTACCTGGCCGTCGAAAACCATCACCGAGCCGCCAATCTGGTGTAGCTCCGACCTGCGTGATGGCAACCAGTCGCTGATCGAGCCGATGGATTCGGAGAAGAAACTGCGCTTCTGGAAGACCTTGGTGCAGGTTGGAGTGAAAGAAATCGAGGCTTCGTTCCCGTCCGCTTCGCAGACCGACTTCGACTTCGTGCGCACCCTTATCGAAGACGGCCATATCCCGGACGACACCACCATCCAGGTGCTCACCCAGGCCCGTGAAGACCTGATCGCCCGCACCTTCGAGTCGCTGCGCGGCGCGAAGAAGGCCATCGTCCACCTGTACAACGCCACCAGCCCGTCGTTCCGCCGCATTGTCTTCAACCAGGACAAGCAAGGCGTGAAGGACATCGCAGTGAACGCGGCCAAGCTGTTCGTCAAGTACGCTGCCCAGCAACCGGACACCCAGTGGACCTTCCAGTACTCGCCAGAAACCTTCAGCGCCACCGAGCTGGAGTTCGCCAAGGAAGTCTGCGATGCGGTCATCGAGGTGTGGAACCCGACGCCTGAGCACAAGGTCATCCTCAACCTGCCGGCCACCGTGGAAGTCGCCACGCCGAACATCTACGCCGACCAGATCGAGTGGTTCTGCCGCAATATCAGCCGCCGCGACAGCGTGATCATCAGCCTGCACTGCCACAACGACCGTGGCACCGGCATCGCTGCCACCGAACTGGGCCTGATGGCCGGTGCGGACCGCGCCGAAGGCTGCCTGTTCGGCAACGGCGAGCGTACCGGCAACGTCGATCTGGTGACCCTGGCGCTGAACCTCTACACCCAAGGCATCGACCCGCAACTGGACTTCTCGGACATCGACGGCGTGCGCAAGGTTGTCGAAGAGTGCAACCAGCTGCCGGTGCACCCGCGTCATCCCTACGTTGGCGATCTGGTTCACACCGCGTTCTCCGGCTCGCACCAGGATGCCATCCGCAAGGGCTTTACCAAGCAGCAAGAAGGCGAGCTGTGGGAAGTGCCGTACCTGCCGATCGACCCGGCCGACATCGGCCGCAGCTACGAGGCGGTGATCCGCGTCAACAGCCAGTCGGGCAAAGGGGGCATCACCTATCTGCTCGAGCAGGAATACGGCATCAGCCTGCCGCGTCGCATGCAGATCGAGTTCAGCCAAGTGGTGCAAGGCGAAACCGACCGCCTGGGCCTGGAAATGACCGCCCAGCAGATCTACAGCCTGCTGCACAAGGAATACCTCCAGGCCAACGCCCCATATGCGCTGGTCAGCCACCGCCTGCAGGAAGAAAACGGCCACAGCACCGTGGAAGTGGAAGTTGCCGGTGAAGGCGAAACCACGCTGCACTGGCGCGGCAAGGGCAATGGTGCCCTGGAAGCGCTGGTAGCCGGCCTGCCGATTGCCGTGGAGATCATGGATTACAACGAGCATGCCATTGGCGCGGGTACCAACGCCAAGGCTGCGGCCTACATCGAACTGCGCGTCGCTGGCGGCCGTCCGGTGCACGGTGTGGGTATCGATGAAAACATCACCACGGCCAGCTTCAAGGCGCTGTTCAGCGCGCTGAACCGTTCGCTGAGCCAGCAGGAAGCCAAGGCGGCCTGAGCCGTGCTGCAATGAATGAAAAAGCCCGCATCCTGTGATGCGGGCTTTTTTATTTACTGCCCTATCGTGGTAAACCTGCCGCACAACCAACGCGCAATCTGCAGGTGTAGCGCAGAAGTACCAAGCGAGTAGCCATCCGCCAATGGCGGGTTGCTCATGGCTTTCTTCAGTAATGACACCCGGGAAGATTACGGGCCTTCCAGTCGAAGGCAAAACGGCCACTATTGAACTCTGCATTGTATCCGTCCATGAGGGCGGCAATCTGTATCTCTCCCCAGCCCAGCGGCGCAATAGAGTATTTTGAGGCAACAGCAACGGTGGTTTCACTGGCCAGCGAAGTCAGGAAGAACAGGTCTTCGCGATTTTTGATTTTTTGGCACTTCGAATACTCGAAGAAATCCCCAAAGTTACCTGCCGACGTCACACAATGTGCATAGACATAGTGCAACTGGTAGATATTAAACACTCCTGGGCCTTCCATTTCAATTTTACGCGTATTGACCGTAGACCCGTAAATCCCCTCACTGGAACTCGACGTCAACTTGCCACCGATCACACACCCCAGAAAACCAGACCCCAGACCAATTTCCGTTTCCAATGTTGAAGTGAATGTCGAGCTATACCCCTCGGTTACAGCCACGTCCTGTATATATTTGACGCTACTGGGCACACGTACGGTATTCAAATGCGCCAGGTAAGCCAAGACCGGCGTACTGTATGTCGCCCAATTCTGCGATCCCAGCTTCATGTCGCCATAGACGGTTTTATCATATATCCAGCAACCGGCGTTGACTGCACCGTCACCACCAAGCAAATAATTCTCAACCTCATAAGACCCGCGCTTGTGCGGAAAGTCTCCGATGTCCTTGACCATTGCCTTGTCAATAAAGCTCATATCATCTGATTTCCTGTCAAGTACTGTTATTTATATCGATAGAAGGGAACATCTCGTGCAGCGTAGTCAAACTGAAGTACACCCTGCCCTGCCCGCTCAAGCACTGCCTGCTTTATAAGGGGCCAGCCAGCAAGCTCAACAGCCTGCGATTCATCGACTGCAACCAGGCTACTGGTGGCGGTTGCGGACACAAGCACCTGTTGCCCGCCCACATCGCCAAACGCACCTTGGAGTTCTTTGCTTATTTTGTTTGCGAGCAGGCAATGGGCGTAAGCGATATTCACCTGATAAATCAGATATGCCGCACTACCGTTCAAATACACATCGCGCACGTGCTCGCTGGGTTCGCCCCACAACACATGAGCAGGCAAATCAGTGACAATGCCGGACAATGAATTTGCCCGATTAACGCCCGCACTGATTTTGAACGCGCACCCTATATTCCCCATGAATTCCCGACCAAGCCCACACCAGTAATGCTGCCGGCTTACATATTGATCAGAACGACTCTCCTGCACCCGGGAGCAATAAGAAAGGTAGGCAAAAGCGGGGCGGGTATAGCACTCGACAGAAACACCGTTCACTTTAATGCTGCCAAAAACCGTTTTCCCGGCAACCCAACTCCCCGCTTGCAAACCCTGCGCACCATACAGGTGGCGCTCAATCTCATACGACCCTTTAAATTCATGTTCGTGATGACTGATCACCGTTAGTTCCCCTGTTACCGAAAGAGGTACAAACTTAACGGTCGACAACACGCTCCTTCAGCAGGAATACTTTCTTGCAGGCGAAAAAAAGGGCGCCGACCAAGCGCCCCACAAGCCGTAAAGCACACAACAAATTCAGTTGGCGTCCAGCAGCGCCATCGCCTCCGCGCTGCACGCCTCGATCCGCGCCCAGTCGCCGTTCTTGATCCAGCTGCTGTCGAGCATCCAGGTACCACCCACGCACATCACATTGGGCAAGGCCATGTAATTGCGGACATTGGCCGGGTTCACGCCACCGGTCGGGCAGAAGCGGATATCACCGAACGGCCCGCCAAAGGCCTTGATCGCCGCCACGCCGCCACTGATTTCCGCCGGAAACAGCTTGAACCGGCGATAGCCCAAGGCATAGCCCATCATGATTTCGGACGGCGTGCTGATACCCGGCAGCAATGGAATTTCGCTGTCTACTCCCGCCGCCAGCACGTCCGGAGTAATGCCCGGTGTAACGACGAATTGCGCACCTGCCGCCTCAACAGCGGCGAACATGCTGCGGTCCAGCACCGTACCGGCGCCGACGCACAGCTCCGGGCGCTGTTCGCGCAGCACCTGGATGGCCTTCAGGCCGTGCTGTGATCGTAAGGTCACTTCCAGGGTGCGGATGCCGCCAGCAGCCAGCGCATCAGCCAGCGGCAGGATATCTTCCTCACGGGCGATGGTGATCACCGGCAGGATGCGCGCCTTTTTGCAGATGGCGTCGATCCGTGCGGCTTTATCGGCCATCGAGAGCAGGGCCTGTGGGCGTTCGAGGGTGGTCATGACTGTAGATCCTTGGCTCATGGGCACCAGTAGATGTCCAGGGGGTCGTGAAGAAAAGCGCGAATCGGCATTTCGGTAAGGTCGTTGCCACCCAGCGCGGCGCGCAGGGTAGCGAGTTTGCCCTGCCCTTGCACGGACAGCGCGATGAAGGCGGCACTGGCCAGCAGCGCGCGGGTCATCGACAGGCGCTGGTGCGGCACGCCAGGTGCCAGCATCGGCAGGCAGCGGCGTGAGCTCGCCAGGTCCAGGCCTGCTTTCAGCTCGGGGCTGGCGGGGAACAGCGAGGCGGTATGGCCATCGTCACCCATGCCGAGCACCAGCACATCGATCACCGGCAGCGCAGCCAAAGCCTGGTCGGCCTTGAGCGCAGCGGCATCCAGGCTTTCAGCCTGCTGGTACAAGCCAACGAAGCGCGCCTTGGCCGCCGGCCCCTTGAGCAGGTGACGGGCCAGCAGGCCGGCGTTGCTGTCAGCGTGCTCCACTGGCACCCAGCGTTCATCGGCCAAGCTGACGGTGACCTTGGCCCAGTCCAGGCTCTGGCCAGAAAGTTTCTCCAGGAACGGCACCGGGCTGCGGCCGCCGGACAACACAACGCAGGCCTCGCCCTTGGCCGCAACGGCCGCACGCAGACGTTCAGCCACGTCATTGGCCAGAGTCGTGGCCAAGGTGTTGGCGTCGGCCAGGGCGTGTGCCTTCACGTCTGCTGGCAGTTTCAGTTCGGTTATCGCCTCAGATGTCGCCATACCAGGCCCTCCCATCGCGTGTGATCAGTGCAATCGAGCTCATCGGCCCCCACGAGCCTGCCGCATAAGGCTTGGGCGCATCGCCCGCGTTCCGCCAGCCGGCGATCAGCTGGTCGCACCACTTCCAGGCGTACTCGATTTCGTCCTTGCGCACAAACAGGTTCTGGTTGCCGCGCATCACTTCGAGCAGCAGCCGCTCGTAGGCATCCGGAATCCTTGTGCTGCGCCAGGTGTCGGAAAAATTCAGCTGCAACGGGCCGCTGCGCAGTTGCATGCCCTTGTCCAGGCCCTGCTCCTTGGTCATCACCCGTAAAGAAATGCCTTCGTCCGGTTGCAGGCGGATGATCAGCTTGTTACCGATTTGCAAACGCTGTTCCGGGGCGAAGATGTAGTGCGGTGTTTCCTTGAAATGGATGACAATCTGCGACAGCTTCTGCGGCATGCGCTTGCCGGTGCGCAGGTAGAACGGCACGCCGGACCAGCGCCAGTTGCGAATGTCTGCGCGCAGCGCGACGAAGGTTTCGGTGTCGCTCTGGGCGTTGGCGTTGTCTTCTTCAAGGTAGCCAGGTACCGGCTTGCCTTCGCTGTAGCCGGCAATGTACTGGCCACGCACCACACGCGTGCTCAGCCCATCGCCGGTGATTGGCGCCAGGGCCTTGAGCACTTTTACCTTCTCGTCGCGAATGGCATCGGCAGACAGTTCGCTGGGCGGGTCCATGGCGATCAGGCACAGCAGCTGCAACAGGTGATTCTGGATCATGTCACGCAGCTGGCCGGCCTTGTCGAAGTAGCCCCAGCGGCCCTCGATGCCGACTTTTTCGGCAACCGTGATCTCCACATGGGAGATGGAATTCTGGTTCCACTGGGTTTCGAACAGGCTGTTGGCAAAGCGCAGGGCAATCAGGTTCTGCACCGTTTCCTTGCCCAGGTAATGGTCGATACGGTACACCCGGTTTTCGGGGAAGAACCGCGCCACGGCATCGTTGACCCGGCGCGACGATTCCAGGTCGTGGCCGATCGGTTTTTCCAGCACCACCCGGGTGCGTTGGGCCAGCCCGGCCTTGTCGAGGTTTTCGCAGATGGCCCCGTACACCGCCGCGGCAGTGGCGAAATAGGCGATCAGCGGTAGTTCGCCTGGCAGTTGCCCGGCCAGCGCCTGGTAACCCTCGGGTTGCAGAAAATCCAGGTGCTGGTAGCCCAGGCGACCCAGAAAGCGGCCCAGCGCAGCAGGCTCGATATCCGCCTCGGGCACATGCCGGCGCAAGTGTGCTTCGATAGTGTTCAGGTGGTCCTGCGCACTGCCTGCCTCGCGGGCCAGCGCCAGCAGGCGGGTATCAGCGTGCAGCAGGTTGGCACGGTCGAGTTGGTAGAGCGCAGGAAACAGCTTGCGCAATGCCAGGTCGCCCAAGGCGCCAAACAGGGCAAAGGTGCAAGGTTCGACACTGATCGCAGCCATGATGTTGGTTCTTTCCTAAAGTTGTACTAGGAATACCGCTTTCACATACGGTTTTCAAGGGTAAATGTAGTAAAAACCACAACATTACCCACAAGTGTTACAGACAAGTGGTACGTCAACCGTACCGACAGTACGATAGACGACCCTGCAAAAAGCCTGCTGCTCCCACAGCCGGCTGCCTTCCCGACCCAAGGACACACCCATGGACCGCGTGCGAAACCTTCTGGAACAGATCCAGGGACGCCTGGACGAGCTGAACAAGGCCGAACGCAAAGTCGCCGAAGTCATCCTGCTCAACCCGCAACAAGCTACCCGTTTCAGCATCGCTGCGCTGGCTCAGGCGGCCAAGGTCAGCGAACCGACCGTCAACCGCTTCTGCCGGTCGTTCGGCGTCAGCGGCTACCCGGAACTCAAGCTGCAGCTGGCACAGAGCCTGGCCAGCGGCGCCGCCTACGTCAGCCGCGCAGTAGAGGCTGACGACGACCCGGCAGCCTATACCCAGAAGATCTTCGCCAGTGCCATCGCCTCGCTCGACAGCGCCTGCCAGCAGCTCGACCCACAGCAGGTCAGCCGTGCCGTGGACATGATGATCCAGGCCCGGCAGATCCACTTCTTCGGCCTCGGCGCCTCGGCACCGGTCGCCCTGGACGCGCAGCACAAGTTCTTCCGCTTCAACCTGGCGGTGTCGGCCCACGCCGACGTGCTGATGCAGCGCATGCTGGCCTCGGTGGCCCACACCGGTGACCTGTTCGTGATCATTTCCTACACCGGGCGCACCCGGGAACTGGTCGAAGTGGCCCGCCTGGCCCGCGAAAACGGCGCCTCGGTGCTGGGCCTGACCGCCGCCGGCTCGCCGCTGGCCAACGCTTGCAGCCTGAGCCTGCATATTCCGCTACCTGAAGACACCGACATCTACATGCCGATGACCTCGAGGATCATCCAGCTGACCGTGCTCGATGTGCTGGCCACCGGCATGACCTTGCGCCGCGGTGTGGATTTCCAGCCGCACCTGCGCAAGATCAAGGAAAGCCTCAACGCCAGCCGCTACCCGATCGAGGACGACGAACTCAACTGAGCCGGTGCGCCTGCAGCCGCAGGTGGGCGCGTTGCCCTGGGGCCAGGCTCAGGCCTTCGCCACTGCCGCTGGCGGCCTCGACGCAGATAAATCGCTGGGATTCGCGGCCGCTCACGCCCATCAACGGGCGGTTGCCGGGGTGCCACACCACCGTGTCATCGCTGTCGCCGGTATCGATGCACAGCTCGCGCTGCCAGGCCGGGTCCTGTAACTGCACGCGCGGCGTTCCCGGGTAGACCTTCTGGCAGCCACCCCTGGGCTTCAGCGCGCCATCTTCACGGCAGGCCTGGCGGTTCAGGCGGTCGTAGCCCTCGATATCCTCAAGCCCGGACAGCGCTATCTCGGACACGTCACTGATGCGCCAGTAGGCCAGCAGCGCATGGCTCAGCTGGCAAGGTTCACTGTCCTGGTGCTCGGTACTCAGGCTCAGTTCCATGCGGCTTCCCAGCCGCGCATGCAGGTCGACCTGCCAGTCGCACAGGTCCAGCCGCCACTTCAGGGTCACGCCCTCCTCGTCCTCGCGGCTGTCCACCAGCTTCCAGTCCAGCAGGCGTGCCCAGCCATGGGCTGGCCACAGGTCTTCGCTGGGGTGGCGGCCATACCAGGGCCAGCACACCGGTACGCCCCCGCGAATCGCCCCCACCTGCGGCCACTGCTCGGCGCACCATAGCCAAGGCCGTTCTCCGGCCGGTTGAAAGTGCAGCAGCTGCGCGCCCTGGCGGCTGAACACTGCCTGGCAACGGGGATGATCGATGATCAGCACATCGCGCTGCTGGTAACGCTCCCACTCGAATGTCGGCCTTGGCCGCTGCGAGGAAAAGAAGCGATGGAGCGGATGTTCGGGCATGGTTCAGAGCTCTTGTTGTTTGAGATAGCGCTGTCTCGGCCTATCCCCGACACCCACTGCAGGCCAGTGGGTGCCGGGAACCGAAAAGGGATTGGCGTAAATTTACAACAATTGCCCTCAGAATGACGACTGAATCTTCAAACCTGCGACCAGCGCGTTGTCCACTTCATCCACCCCGCCAGGGCTCTTGATGTACTGCAAGTTGGGCCGCACGGTCAGCCAGTTGGTAACATGGAAGCCGTAGTAGAGCTCGGCGTTGTACTCGGTACGCTGCAGCGGCACGAAGCCTGCGTTGTCGTAATCACTGATACCGCTCTGGGCGTTGAGCAGTTCGGCGCGCTTCTTCACGTCGTCATTTACATGAATACGCGCCACGCCGAAGCCGATGTCATCCTTGGGGCGGGCGTCGAAGGCACCCTTGTAGACCAGCCCCACCTGCTGGTAGTTGTCGACCACGTTGGTGGCCTTGTCATGCACCGTGAAGTTGGCGAACAGGCTCAGGCCTCGGTTGATATCGCCGCCTTGGGCAGTCACCTGCTGCTGCGCGACCACCCACCAGCCATGCTTGCTGGAGTGCGACTTGAAGGCGCCACCGCTGAGCGCCTGCGGGTTGCCGTTGACGTCGTCGAACACATCGTCGGCATTCGCCGTGCTGTAGTAGTAGCCCAGGCGGTACTCGCCCGGCAGGCCATTGACCTTGGGCGACCACACGGCCTCTACCGGCAGGATGGCCCCCTTGGTACCGCTGCCGCTGAGCTTGAAGCCATTGCCGGTTTCCAGGTTGGAGGGGTTCTGCTCGAAGGCGCCGACCTGGACGAAGAATTCCGGTGTGATGTTGTACTTCACCCGCAGCGCCCACTGGCTGACCGGCCAGTTGTACCAGATGCCGCCTACCCAGTTGCCCACCTGCGAGCCGCAGAAGGCCAGGTTCTGGAAGTCGCAGGGGAAGCTGTTGAAGTCCTCGCCCTCGCCGAAGCGGCCGAACTTCACGTCCAGCGCGCCGTCGAAGTACTTCTGCTTGACCCACATCTGCGTCAGGCGCCAGGTCTGGCCGCGGCCCCACACCTCCTGCACCGAGCTGAACTGCCCGGCACGCGGATCACTGATGCGGTCGTTGGACAGGTTGCGCCCGCTGCGCTCGGTGATCGCCAGTTTGAACTCGGCATCGTGCCAGCCAAGAATCTTCTGCAGGTCCAGGTGCGCACCGAGGGCAAACTGGTCGCTGTAGCGTGCGGTCTTGTCGTCGTTGTAGCCCCCGTTCAGATTGCCGGCCACCTCGCCGACGTAATCGAGGGTGAAGTCATAGCCCTTGTCCAGCAACTCGGTGCGCGTGCCGCCCCAGTCGCCGGTCATCCATTTCGATTCGCTGGAAAATGCCTCGGCAGCCTGCGCGCCGCTGCTGCCGACCACGGCGAGCAATGCCAGCGAGCCCAATGTCCTGATGCGTTTGCGCTGTTCCATCCCTTTGCGTCCTCTTTTTTCTTATTGATGGTGTAGACGAGTCAACGGCCTTTGAAGTGAGCCACGTTGTCCTTGGCGGTTGCGCCAGTGCTGGCCAGGCGCAGGCGCTGGCCGCTGTCGGCATCGAACAGCAGCACCCGGGCCGGGTCCAGTTGCAGGTTCAGGCTGTCGCCGATCCGGCACTCCACGTCCGGTGCCAGGCGGCAGCACACCTTGGTCTGGTTGAGGGTGACGAATACCAGCAGGTCCGGCCCGGTGGGCTCGGTCACCTGCACCTCGGCGCGAATGCCCGGCAGGCCATTGCCCTCTGCTGCTCCCAGGGTAATCTGCTCCGGGCGGATACCAAGGATGATCTCGCGGCCGTCAAGGTCGTCAGCCGCCACGCCCAGAGGCAGCGCGCAGCGCGCCTGGCCGCTGTCGAGCAGCGCCAGCAGTCGGCCATCCTGCTGCGTCAGCCGCACCGGAATGAAATTCATCGGCGGCGAGCCGATGAAACTGGCCACGAACTGGTTGGCCGGGTCGTTGTAGATCTGCTGCGGGGTGCCGAACTGCTGGATGATGCCGTCCTTCATCACCGCCACCTTGTCGCCCAGGGTCATGGCCTCGATCTGGTCATGGGTGACGTACACGGTGGTGGTCTTCAGGCGCTGGTGCATCAGTTTCATTTCGGTGCGCATCTCGACCCGCAGCTTGGCGTCGAGGTTGGACAGCGGCTCGTCGAACAGGTAGATCTTCGGCCGCCGCGCCAGCGCCCGGCCCATGGCCACGCGCTGCTGCTGGCCACCGGACAGTTGCGCCGGCTTGCGCGCCAGCAGGTGCTCGATCTGCAGCAGCCTGGCCACGCGCGCCACTTCCTCGTCGATGGCGGCCTGCGGCAGCTTGCGGATCTTCAGGCCAAACTCGATGTTTTCGCGCACGCTCATGGTCGGGTACAGCGCGTAGGACTGGAACACCATGGCGATGTCACGATCCTTGGGGCTCATGCCGCTGACGTCTTGCTGGTCGATCAGTATCGCGCCGCCGCTGATCTGCTCCAGCCCGGCGATGCAGTTCATCAAGGTGGATTTGCCACAGCCCGACGGGCCGACCAGGATCAGGAACTCGCCGTCCCTGATCGACAGCTGGATATCCTTCAGGGTGTCTGGCAAACCACTGCCGTAGGTCTTGTTCACATTGCGAAGTTCGAGCGTTGCCATGACTTACCCCTTTACCGCGCCGGCCGTCAGCCCGCGGACGAAATATTTGCCTGCCACCACGTAGACCAGCAGCGTTGGCAGGCCGGCAATCATCGCCGCCGCCATGTCGACGTTGTATTCCTTGGCCCCGGTGCTGGTATTGACCAGGTTGTTCAGGGCCACGGTGATCGGTTGCGATTCGCCGCTGGAGAACACCACCCCGAACAGGAAGTCGTTCCAGATCTGGGTGAACTGCCAGATCAGGCAGACCATGATGATCGGCGTCGACATCGGCAGGATGATGCGGCGGAAGATGGTGAAGAACCCGGCTCCGTCCAGGCGGGCAGCCTTGACCAGCGCCTCGGGGATGCTCACGTAGAAGTTGCGGAAGAACAGCGTGGTAAAGGCCAGGCCGTAGACCACGTGCACCAGCACCAGGCCACTGGTGGTGCTGGCCAGGCCGAGCTTGCCAAGGGTGAACGAGGCCGGCAGCAGCACGGTCTGGAACGGCAGGAAGCAGCCGAACAGCAGCAGGCCGAAGAACAGCTGCGAACCGCGAAAGCGCCACATCGACAGCACGTAGCCGTTCAGCGCGCCAATGGCGGTGGAGATCAGCACCGCAGGCACGGTGATCATGATCGAGTTCCAGAAGTAGCCGCTGACCGTGCCCCAGGCCTTGATCCAGCCGATGCCGGTGATCACCGAGGGCCAGCTGAGCAGGTTGCCGGTGCTGATGTCTTCCGGGGTCTTGAAGCTGGTCAGCAGCATCACTACCAGCGGCACCAGGTACAGCAGCACAGCAATCAGCAACACCACGTGGATGGCGATGCGGCTGGGGCTCAGTGGCGGTTTTTGGGCAGGGCTATGCATGGCGTTTGCTCCGCAGCTCCGAATACAGGTAAGGCACGAGGATCGCGAGGATCGCCCCGAGCATGAGCATGGCGCTGGCCGAACCCATGCCCATCTGGCCGCGGCTGAAGGTGAACGAATACATGAACATCGCCGGCAGGTCGGACGAGTACCCGGGGCCACCGGCAGTCATCGCCGCGACCAGGTCGAAGCTCTTGATGGCGATGTGCGAAAGGATCATCAGCGAGCTGAAGAACACCGGGCGCAGGCTGGGCAGCACCACTCGCCAGTAGATGCGCGGCAGGCTGGCGCCGTCGATTTGCGCAGCGCGGATGATCGACGGGTCGACGCCGCGCAGACCGGCCAGGAACATCGCCATGATGAAGCCCGAGGCCTGCCACACGGCGGCAATCACCAGGCAGTACACCACCCGGTCAGGGTCGATCAGCCAGTCCAGCCGAAAGCCTTCCCAGCCCCAGTCGCGCAGCAGCTTGTCCAGGCCCATGCCGGGGTTGAGCAGCCACTTCCATGCCGTGCCGGTGACGATCATCGACAGCGCCATGGGGTACAGGTATAGGGTGCGGATGAAGCCCTCGCGGCGGATGCGCTGGTCCAGCAATACCGCCAGCAACACGCCGATGACCAGGCTGATGGCGATGAACAGGCCACCGAAAACCAGCAGGTTCTTGCTCGCCACCCACCAGCGATCGTTGTCGAGCAGCCGCGCGTATTGCGCCAGGCCCGCCCACTTGTAGGTGGGCAGGAAGGTCGAGGTGGTGAAGGACAGCACGAAGGTCCAGAGGATGTAGCCGTAGAAGCCCACCAGGACGATGATCATGCTTGGCGCCAGCACCAGTTTGGGCAGCCAGCGCTGTAGCGCGTCCAGGGGTGAGGCCCGCAGTTGAGCGGTTGTAGTGGTCATGATGTGGTACCCGAAGCCCAGACAGTGCGTGGCTCTGCCTTTTGTGTTGTCGGTACTGGCCCTATCGCCGGCAAGCCAGCTCCCACAGGTAACCCACAGTTTTCAAAGGCAGTGAATACCCTGTGGGAGCTGGCTTGCCGGCGATAGGGCCATCAGCGCTTTACTGGGCGGACTTGATGGCAGCCGCCAGCTTCTTCGCCGCATCGGCCGGGTCGGCCTTGGGGTCGTTGATGTAGTTGGTCACCACATCGAAGAACGCCCCCTGCACGGCCAGCGTGGTGGCCATGTTGTGCGCCATGCTCGGCTGCAGGCCGCCATTTTTTGTGTCGGCAAGGAAGTCCTTGGCGGAGGTCTGCGCGCAGGCATCAAAACCATACCTGCCCATGTCGGCCAGCATGTCGTTGCGCACCGGGATCGAGCCCTTGTTGCTGCTGAAGACCTTCTGGAAGTCCTCGCCCAGCACCTTGCGAGCAATGTCCTGCTGGCCGGCAGCGGTGCCGGCGTCGTTCTGCTTGAACACCACCAGCGAGTCGATGTTGTACAGGAAGGCCTTTTCGGTGCCGGGGAACGGCACGCACTGGTAGTCCGTACCGGCGGTTTTCTTCGCCAGGGTCCATTCGCTCTTGGCCCAGTCGCCCATGATCTGCATGCCGGCCTTGCCGTTGATGACCTTGGCGGCTTCCAGGTTCCAGTCCTGGCCTTTGCCATCCGGGTCCATGTAGGTGGCGACTTTTTTCAGCTCGGTCAGCGCCTTGATCATCTGCGGGCCGGTGAGGGTTGCGCTGTCGAGGTCGACCATGGCCTTCTTGTAGCCATCTGCACCCATCACCGACAGCACCACGCTTTCGAACACCGTGCTGTCCTGCCACGGCTGCCCACCATGGGCGAGCGGGATGAAACCGGCCGCCTTGAGCTTGTCGGCAACCGCATAGAATTCGTCGAGGGTGGTCGGCGGCTTGTCGATACCGGCTTTCTTGAACACTTCAGGGTTGATCCACAGCCAGTTGATGCGATGGATGTTGACCGGCACGGCGACATAGTCACCGTCGTACTTGACGGTATCGGCGACTTTCTTGTCGAGCAGCGAATCCCAGTTTTCGGCCTTGGCCACCTCCTTGAGCACATCCGCGTCGAGCAGCCCGGTGGCCGCCCAGTCCTGGATGTCCGGGCCTTTGATTTGCGCGACACCCGGCGGGTTGCCGGCCACGGCGCGGCTCTTGAGTACGGTCATGGCAGTGGCACCACCGCCGCCAGCAACGGCACCGTCCTTCCAGGTGAAGCCATCTTTTTCGACTTGGGCCTTGAGCACATCGACGGCTGCTTTTTCGCCACCCGAGGTCCACCAGTGCACGACCTCGACGCTGCCTTTGGCGTCGGCAGCCTGGGCACTGAAGGGCAGTATCGAGGCCAAGGAAATTGCGGCAGCGAGACGGAGTGTGGAATTCATCGAAGCACCTTTCTTGTTGTTATGCCGTGCAAGTCGAGCGCTTGCGTTGCATGGAGTCTAAACAGCCCGCCCGCCTCGTCAGGTAACGAAGCGATGCTTGAATGTCATCATCTGGTTACATTGCCGGCCAGGGCGCTGGCCAGGCTCGGCGCCAGCGGCAAGCCGGGCAACAGCAGTGCCTGGCCGGCGTGATAAAGGTCGGGTTTGCCCGGCCAGATGCTCCCGGCCGGCTGGTTCAGCGCATCGAGCTCGTGGTGCCAACTGCCCGCGGTGTGGTCGATGAAATGGTTGGCGATGAAGTCCCAGCAGCGCCGGTACCACTGCTCGTAATGCGCCTCGCCGGTCCTTTGCAACAACGCGGCGGCGGCGGCGCAGGCCTCGGCGTGCACCCAGTGCAAACGCGCGTGCACCACCGGGCGATCGGCCCAGTCCAGGGTGTAGACAAAGCCCGGGGCGCCATCGGCATGCCACGCCTGCCCACAAGCGCCGTCGAACAGCGCGCGGGCGCTGCCAAGCAGCCAGTCCGGTGCGTGCAGGCCGGCCTGCGCAAGGCTGGCCTCCAGGTGCAACAGCAGCCGCGCCCATTCCAGCGCGTGCCCGGGCGTGGTGCCATAAGGGCGGAAGTGGTCGGCCGGGTGTTCCTGGTTGTAGTGCGGCAGCGGTTGCCATAACGCGTCGAAATGCTCGATCACCCGGTGGCCGTTGGCGGCGGCATGGGTATGGATGATGCGTTCGGCGATGCGCAGGGCGCGTTGCAGCCACAGCGTGTTGCGGGTGACGTCTGCAAGCGCCAGGAAGGCCTCGGTCGCGTGCATGTTGCTGTTGGCGCCCCGATACGGTTCAGGCAACTGCCACGCACGGGACAAGGTTTCGCGCAGGGCGCCTTCCCCTTCGCACCAGAAATGCGACTCCAGCACTTGGGCCGCGTCTGCCAGCAAAGCGGGCGCATCGTCGACACCCGCTACTACCGCCGAACTGGCGGCCAGGGCGACAAAGGCATGCAGGTAGGCCGCCTTGCCGCTGTCATCATGGCCGCCGGGGTGGGCGAACCAGCCGCCGTAGCGGGCATCTTGCATGGCCCCGCGCAGGGCGGTCACGCCGTGCTCGGCATAGGCCAGGTAGCCAGGCACACCCTGCAGATGGGCCAGGGCGAAGCAGTGGGTCATGCGGGCGGTGTTCATGGTTTGGGCGCGGGCGCCGGGGGCGAGCTGCCCTTTGGCATCGAGGTTACCGAAGCCGTCCGGCAGTTTCGCGGCCTTGGCAAAGGCCAGCAGGCGATGTGCTTCAGCCTGGCGCCAGTTGGAATGGGCCGGGGCGTTGAGCCAGCTGGTTGCTGGCAGGTCGAGGGGGGTCATGGGCCAGCTTGCTCCTTGCCAGTCGTTTGCGAATTCTAGCCAGCGGGATTTGGGCGGATGTCACGAAGGACGGCAGGTTTGTCACTCGACAGTGACAATTGAGTGACCTGCAACGGCCCTATCGCCGGCAAGCCAGCTCCCACAGCTACAGTGCAAACCTTGAACCCCGTGCGGTCATTGTGGGAGCTGGCGTGCCGGCGATAGGGCCAGAACTGCCAGCGCATAAAGTCAGTCCATACCCCGCGGTAGATACAAGGTCACCCGTAACCCGCCCTCGCGCAGGTTCAGCAAACTCACTTCCCCGCCATGGCTATGGGCAATGTTGCGCGCAATTCCCAACCCCAGCCCATACCCCTGCTGCTGCCCGGCCAGGCGAAAATGCGGCTCGAACACCTGCTCCAGCTGCTGCTGCGGCACCCCGGGGCCCTGGTCGTCCACCTGCAGCACAAACCCCTCGGCACTGTCGATGATGCGCAACCGTGCCCGCTCGCCGTACTTGATGGCATTGTCGATCAGGTTGCCAATGCAGCGCCGCAGCGCCAGCGGCTTGCCCGCATACGGCGCCAACGCCCGCCCCAGCAACGTGATGCGGCCATCGCCCAGGTACGGCTCGGCCAGAATCTCCAGCACCTGGTTGAGGTCGACAGGCTCGATGTTCTCGTGGATGTCAGTGTCCTTCACGCACTGCAAGGCGCCTTTGACCAGCAGCTCCAGTTCGTCCAGGTCCTGGCTGAACTTGGCCTGCAGGCGCTCGTCTTCGAGCAGTTCGACACGCAACCGCAGGCGGGTGATCGGCGTACGCAGGTCGTGGGAAATGGCGCTGAACAGCTGGCTGCGCTCGGTCAGGTAGCGGCTGATACGCTCGCGCATGCTGTTGAACGCCCGACTCACTTCGACCACTTCACTGCCGCCACCTTCGGCCACCGGCGCCACATCGGCGCCCAGCGACATCTCGCGCGCGGCCCGCGCCAGCCGTTTCAGCGGCCAGCTCTGCCAGTGCACCAGCAGGCCGATGAACAACAGCAGCAAGGCGGTGGTCAGCACGATGAAGCCGATCTGCTGGCGTGGCAGGCGTTCGGCCTCAAGGCTGGTGTAGGGCTCGGGCAGCAGCGAGGCGATGTACAGCCACTCGCCCTCAGCCAGGCGGATCTGCGTTACCAGCACCGGCGGGTTGAGCGGCTCCAGGGTCAGCGAATAATGCGCCCAGGAACGTGGCAGTTCGTCGAGCTTCAAGCCACTGTTGAAGATGCGCAGGTCATCCGGGGCGACGAACTCGACGGAAATGTCCATCTGCGCGCCCAGGCGCTCATGCAGCACTTGCTGGAACACCTCGATCACCGCCTGCTTGCGCGGCGTGACGGGCAGTACCGGCATGTCCAGCGGCTTGGCATTGAGCGACACGAAAAAGCGCGTGCCCCCCATGCTGCGCAGCTGGTCTAGCACCAGTGGCCGGTAGGCCACCGGCAGCGAGCGGAAGTAGCTGACACTGGCGCTCATCGAATGGGCCAGGCTGCTGGCGCTGGCGCGCAGGCCCTGAACCTGGCTGGCGCGCAGCTGGGCGACCCAGATGATGCTCGACAAACCCTGGGCCAGCACCACCACCAGCAGGGTCAGCAACAGCATGCGCGCCAGCAGCGAACGAGGCAGCAGGCGCCAGCGCCGCTCAGGATGCACTGCAGACATGCGCAGCCAGCAGGTAGCCACTGCCACGCACCGTGCGGATCAGCCGTGGGGGTTTGTCGGTGTCGCGCAGGCGCTGGCGCAGGCGGCTGACCGCCATGTCGACGATGCGGTCCAGCGGCATCGGCTCGCGGCCACGGGTGGCGTTGCCGATGGTGTCACGATCGAGGATCTGCTGTGGGCGGTCGAGAAAAAGCTTGAGCAGGGCGAAGTCGGCGCCCGAGAGGATCACCTCTTCACCGTCACGGTGGAACAGGCGATGGCTGACCGTGTCCAGGCGCCAGTCGTCGAAGGCCAGCACGGCACTGACCGGTGCTGCCTGGCCGAATTCGGCACGGCGCAGCAGGGCCTTGATCCGCGCTTGCAATTCGCGGGGGCTGAAGGGCTTGCCCAGGTAGTCGTCTGCGCCCAGTTCCAGGCCGATGACCCGGTCGGCTTCGTCGGAGCTGGCGGTGAGCATGATGATCGGCACCCGTGCCAGACGGGGATGCTGGCGCACCCAGCGGCACAGGCTGAAGCCGTCTTCGTCGGGCAGCATCACGTCGAGGATGACCAGGTCGCAGGGGGTGGATTCGAGGGCCTGGCGAAAGCCCCTGCCGTCCGCTTCGGCATGCACCTGGAAGCCGGAACGGCTCAGGTAGGTTTGCAGCAGTTCGCGGATTTCCTGGTCGTCGTCGACCATCAGGATCGATTTGCCGGCAGTGCTCAAGGTGGTCCTTCCTCTTGTTGATTGCAGGTCTTTTGCCTGCTGTACGGTGTTGCCTTCCGGGGCTGAGTTGCAGCCCATCGCCGGCAAGCCGGGCTCCCACAGTTAGTGTACAAATCCAGTCTTGACGCGATCGGTGTGGGAGCTGGCTTGCCGGCGATCGAGCCGCGCTGCGGCCCCCTTCAACTGTCAGTGATCCAGCGCCTGCTGCAAGGCCACCCCGGCCCCCAGCAACCCGGAAAACTCCGCCGTCACCAACCACACCGGCACGCCGGCAAAATAACCACTCATGCAACCCTTGTCGGCAAAACTTGTGGCAAACCCACTGCGCAGGAACAGCTCGGCAAAGCGCGGGATCACCCCGCCGACAATATAGACCCCACCCCGCGCGCCCAAGGTCAGCACATTGTTACCGGCCACTCGCCCCAGGAAGCGGCAGAACTGCTCGACCACCGCCAGCGCCCGCGGCTCGCCGCCCAGCGCGGCATCGGTGATGTGCGCCGGGGTCTTGTGTCGCGGTATGTCTCCGTCCAGCGCGCAGATCGCCTGGTACAAACGCACAAGACCTCCCCCGCTGAGCACCGTCTCGGCACTGACGTGGCCGATCTGGCCATGGATCTGCTGGTGGATCGCCGCTTCGCGGGCATTGCCCACCGGCAAGTCGACATGCCCGCCTTCGCCGGGCAGGGCCTGCCAGTGCTTTTCGCCCAGGCGCAGCAGCGAGCCCACGCCCAGGCCGGTACCAGGCCCGATGACCAGTGCCGGGCGCGACGGGTCAGCCGTGCCGGGGCACACTTCGCGAAACTCCCCCTCGCGCAGGCGGGTCATGCCCAACGCCATGGCGGTGAAGTCGTTGACCAGCAACAACTGCCCGACCTGCAAGGTCCTGCAGAACGCCGTACGGCTGAGCCGCCAATGGTTGTTGGTAAAGCGGAATTCATCGCCATCTACCGGCCCGGCCACTGCCAGGCAGGCCGCGGCCACGCCACCGCGAGCAATGCCCTGCCCCTGCAGATAGGCTTCGATGGCCTGTTCAGGGCTGGTGTAATCCTCGGTGGCGAAGACTTTCACTTCATGCAGCTGGTTGTCACGCCACAACGCAAAACGGGCATTGGTGCCGCCGATGTCGCCAACCAGCAAGTCCTTCATTTGAGGTTCTCCAGGGCCGAAGTGAATGCACTGGCGCCCTGCTCTGCGGGGCTGAACGCCATGCGCATGAAGCCGAACAGCTCGCGCCCGCAACCCAGGTCGTTGCCCTGGGGCGCCGGCGGCAGGTCACGGCTGGCCAGTTCTTCGGCCGACACCATCACCCGCAGCGTGCCTTCGACACCATCGACCCGCACCATATCACCCTCACGCACGCGCGCCAGCGGGCCGCCATCATAAGCTTCGGGGCACACGTGGATAGCCGCAGGGATCTTGCCCGAGGCACCCGACATGCGCCCGTCGGTGACCAGCGCCACCTTGTAGCCACGGTCCTGCAGCACCCCCAGGAAGGGCGTGAGCTTGTGCAGTTCCGGCATGCCATTGCAGCGCGGGCCCTGGAAACGCACCACCGCAACAAAGTCACACTCCAGCTCGCCGGCCTTGAACGCATCGGCCAGCGACTGCTGGTCGTGGAACACCCGCGCCGGGGCTTCCACCACGCGGTGCTCGGGGGCAACGGCAGACACCTTCATTACCCCACGGCCGAGGTTGCCTTCCATGACGCGCAGGCCACCTTCGGCCGAAAACGGCCGCGCCACCGGGCGCAGGATGGTCTCGTCCAGGCTGTGCTGCGGCCCTTCGCGCCACACCAGCTTGCCGTTGTCGAGAAACGGTTCCTGGGTGTAACGGCGCAGGCCGGGGCCGGCGACGGTGTTGACGTCTTCATGCAGCAGCCCGGCGTCGAGCAGCTCGCGAATCAGGAAGGCCATGCCGCCAGCCGCCTGGAAGTGGTTGATGTCAGCCTTGCCGTTGGGATAGACGTGGGACAGGGTCGGCACCACCTCGGACAGGTCGGCCATGTCCTGCCAGGTCAGCTGGATACCCGCCGCCTGGGCAATCGCCGGGATGTGCAGGGTGTGGTTGGTCGAGCCGCCGGTGGCATGCAGGGCGACGATCGAGTTGACCAGCGCCTTCTCGTCGACGACTTCGCCCAGCGGCATGAAGCTGCCGCTGGCCTTGGTCATGCGCGTCACCTGCCGTGCGGCCTCGGCGGTGAGCGCGTCGCGCAGCGGGGTGTACGGGTTGACGAACGAGGCGCCGGGCAGGTGCAGGCCCATGACTTCCATCACCAGCTGGTTGGTGTTGGCGGTGCCGTAGAACGTGCAGGTGCCCGGGCTGTGGTAGGAGTTCATCTCCGACTCCAGCAGTTCTTCGCGGCTGGCCTTGCCCTCGGCATAGCGCTGGCGTACATCGGCTTTCTGCTTGTTGGAAATGCCCGACACCATCGGCCCGCCCGGGACGAAAATAGTCGGCAGGTGGCCAAAGCGCAGGGCGCCCATCATCAGGCCGGGGACAATCTTGTCGCAGATGCCCAGCATCAGCGCGCCATCGAACATGTTGTGCGACAGGGCCACGGCGGTGGACATGGCGATCACTTCGCGGCTGGCGATGGCCAGTTCCATGCCTGGCTCGCCCTGGGTCACGCCGTCGCACATGGCCGGCACGCCACCGGCGAACTGGCCCACCGAACCCACCTCGCGCAGGGCCTGCTTGATCTGCTCGGGGAAGTGCAAATACGGCTGGTGCGCCGAGAGCATGTCGTTATACGCCGAAACGATAGCCACGTTGGCCGCGTTCATCAGCCGCAGGGTCTGCTTGTCGTCGCTGCCGCAACCGGCCACGCCATGGGCGAAGTTGGCGCACTGCAGGCTGGCGCGCATGGGGCCGTCACTGGCCGCCCCGCGAATCAGCTGCAGGTAGCGTTCGCGGGTGGCACGGCTGCGTTCGATCAGCCGCTGGGTGACCTCAAGGATGCGCGGGTGCATGTACTGGACTCCAGGCTAATTGTAAGGGCGGTTTACCGGGCATTTCCCCTCCAAACGATTGCGGCCTAGGCTCAAGGTAAAGGGCCTGGTGCAACGCTGGGGGCACATCGCCCAACCACTCGTTGTATGTTTAAACAAAATACTGCCACTAAAAAGGCTTGTTTTCTATCTGATAGTGAATAATCTTGTAATTCCAACAACAAAACCGTTTCAGTGAAGCTCCTTTGTGCCACAGGTTTCACTCGGACTGCCAGAGGTACTGCCATGACCCTACGCATCGCCATCAACGGATTCGGCCGCATCGGGCGCAACGTCCTGCGCGCACTGTATACCCAAGGCTACCGCCAGGACCTGCAGGTCGTCGCCATCAACGACCTGGGCGACAGCGCCATGAATGCCCACCTGCTGAAATACGACAGCGTGCATGGCACCTTCGATGCCATTGTCGAGGCGGACCATGAGAGCCTGACGGTGAATGGCGACCGCATTGCGGTCAGCGCCATCCGCAACCCGGCCGAGCTACCCTGGAAGGCCGAAGCCATCGATGTGGTGTTCGAGTGCACCGGTCTGTTCACCGACCGCACCAAGGCCGCCGCACACCTGGCCGCCGGGGCTGGCAAGGTGATTGTGTCGGCGCCAGCCAAAGGCGCCGATGCCACTGTGGTATACGGGGTCAACCACGACATCCTGCGGTCTACGCACCAGGTCATTTCCAATGCCTCCTGCACCACCAACTGCCTGGCGCCGATTGCCCAGGTGCTGGACCGCGAGTTCGGCATCGAACAGGGCCTGATGACCACCATCCATGCCTACACCAACGACCAGGTGCTGACCGACGTGTACCACAGCGACCCGTACCGCGCGCGCTCGGCGACCCAGTCGATGATCCCGAGCAAGACCGGCGCCGCCGAGGCTGTGGGCCTGGTGCTGCCGGAACTGGCGGGCAAGCTCACCGGCATGTCGGTGCGGGTGCCGGTGATCAACGTGTCGCTGGTGGACCTCACCGTGAACCTCAAGCGTGAAGCCACGGCCGAGCAGGTGAATCAGCTGTTTCTCGAAGCCAGCAAGCATTCCAGAGTGTTGGGCTACAACGCCCTGCCGTTGGTTTCATGCGATTTCAACCATAACCCGCTGTCGTCGATCTTCGATGCCAACCACACCAAGGCCAACGGGCGCATGCTCAAGGTGATGGCCTGGTATGACAATGAGTGGGGGTTCAGCAACCGCATGCTGGATAACTGTCTGGCGCTGTGCCGGGCGCGGTGAGTTCGGCTTGCCATTATCTGCGCCTGTGAGACCGAGCGCCGCCCGCGCGGCGCTCGATCTTACAGCCGATGTGAATTCCCCGGCAGGCACCTTCAAGCCCTTACTCACAATCTTTACCTTTTCCTAACACTTCCACACTTGACCTTCCGCAAAGATGATAAGCATTATCATTAACCTTTCGTCGGCCAGGTCCACCCGTGAGTCAGTCCCGGTTCAATTCCGTTTTCCTCATCCAGCGCCTGACCCTGCTGCGTACCCTCCAGCGCATGGTAGGTAATCCCAGCACGGCCGAGGACCTGCTGCAGGAAACCTACCTGCGGGTATCCCGCGCGTTGGGCGAACGGCCCATCGAGCACATCGAACCGTTCGTGTTCCAGACCGCACGCAACCTGGCGCTTGACCACCTGCGCGCACGCCGGGTGCAGGCACGCATGCTGGTCGACGACGTGCCCGACGAAGTGCTGCACAGTGTCGCCGCCCCCGCCACCAGCAGCGAAGATGCGGCCCATGCCGAGCAGTTGCTCAAGCACCTGAGCGTCAGTCTCAACCAGCTGAGCGAACGCCAGCAGCGCATATTCATCCTCAGCCGCCTGCATGGCGCCACCTACCTGGAAATTGCCGAACAGCTGAATGTTTCGTCCAGCACGGTACAAAAGGAATTGAAACTGATCATGGCCATCTGCATGGGCGTCGCCGAGCGCTTGAAGTGAGCCGACCGCTGGCCAGTGCAGCAGCGCAAAGCCCTTGCCACACACCGCCTTAGCCTTGATCATTCGAAAAAAAACCATTCAAGGATTCACCGTGACCGACAGCCCCGCCCCTCGCCCGTCACCCGCCGGGCCTAGCGCCCGTGCTCGTGCCATGGACGAGGCGCTGGACTGGCTGGTACGCCTGGAATGCGCGGATGCACAAGATACCCAGGCCTTTGAAGCCTGGCTTTGCGCTGCACCTGAAAACGCCGAGGCGTATGTCGAGGCAGAGGCCCTGTGGAACGGTAGCCCGCTGCATCAGGTGGCCGGGCACCTGCACCAGCAAAAACGCCGCTCCTGGAGAGGGCGCCTGCGCAGCCACTGGAAACCCATGGCTACCGCCGCGGTGTTGCTGGTGGGCCTGTTCACCCTGGGCAATCTGCCCATGCGCCTGCAGGCCGACCACCTCACGGTGGTTGGCGAGCGCCAGCGCTTGCAACTGGATGACGGCGCGAAAGTGTTGCTCAATACCAATTCGGCCTTCGCCAGCGACCTGCGCGACGGCCGCCAGGTGGCGCGGCTGCTGCAGGGCGAGGCGTATTTCCAGGTGCCCGATGGCGCGCGGCTGCCACTGGAAGTGCAGGCCGGACCATTGCGTGCGCAAGTACGCGATACCGACTTCGCCGTGCGTTACGTCGACGGCGAGGCGCAGGTGCGGGTGCAGCGCGGCGATGTCGACCTGCAAGGCGGCCGTGACCAGCGTATCCGCCTGAGCGCTGGCGACAGCATCAACGTAGGGCCGCAGGGCTTCGGTCAGCGCCAGCGCCCCGACATGCACAAGGACCTGGCCTGGATCGACGGCCGCCTGGTGTTCGAGAACTGCCCGCTGAGCCAGGTGCTGGCCGAGGTGCGCCGCTACTACCCGGGCTGGATCATCAATCGCAACACGCAGCTCGAAGACGTAGCGGTCACCGGCAACTATCGCCTCGACCAACCGCTGGAAACCCTGCGGGCCCTGGCTCACATCACCTCTGCGCAACTGCACGAGTACCCTGCGCTGGTCATTCTCGACTGACCTGAAATTATTTTTACGCGACTGCGCTACCCCGCCCGTCTCGTTATAGCCAATGCAACTGATTCTTGTTTGATAACGAGAACAGCCATCACCTATAACAGTCCGCGCGTCTGGGAGCGCTTTCGATGTCCACAGGTCCTACCCGCTCGTCCATCCTTCCTCGCCGCACAGGGCAATTGTCCCTGTTGACCCTGGCCCTGCTCGCCAGCGGCGCCTGCAGCCTGCCAGCGCTGGCTGCAGGCTCCGCTGGGGAGCAGGGCCAGGCCAGCAGCCCGCGCATCGGTGACTACCGCTTCAGCATCGGCCAGCAGCCGCTGGTGTCGGCAATCAACGCCTTCAGCCAGGTCACCGGCTGGCAGGTCGGCTTCAGCGCCGAGCTGGCCGACGGCGTGGCGTCGCCGGGGGTGCAGGGCGCGCTACCGGCGGAAGCCGCACTCAAGCGCCTGCTCAACGGTACCGGCCTGGGCTTTCGCAAGATCAGTAACGGCAATGTGGTGCTCGAGCGCCAGGCCGGCGGCAATGTGGTAGCCCTGCAACAGGTCACCGTCAGCGCCACCCGCAGCGCCCAGGACGCAAGCCAGGTGCCTAGCACCGTCAGCGTGCAGACCCGCGAGCAACTGGACCGGCAGAACGTCAACAACATCCAGGACCTGGTGCGCTACGAGCCGGGTGTGTCGGTGGCCGGCACCGGCCAGCGCAGCGGCCTGAACGGCTACAACATTCGGGGTATCGACGGCGAGCGGATCCTTACCCAGGTCGACGGAGTGTCGATCCCTGACAGCTTTTTCTACGGCCCGTACGCCCAGACCCAGCGCAACTACGTGGACCCGGAGATCGTCAAGCGCGTGGAAATCCTCCGCGGCCCGGCTTCGGTGCTGTATGGCAGCAACGCCATCGGCGGCGCGGTCAGCTACTTCACCCTCGACCCGGACGACATCATCAAGCCCGGCAAGGACGTGGGTGCGCGCCTGAAGACCGGCTACAGCTCGGCTGACGAAAGCTGGCTGACCTCTGCCACCGTCGCCGGCCGCCAAGGCGATGTCGACGGCCTGCTGCACCTGAGCCAGCGCAACGGCCACGAAACCGAAACCCACGGTAGCCACAGCGGTGACGGCCTGTCGCGCACCGAAGCCAACCCGATGGACGTGCGCACCACCAACGTACTGGCCAAGCTGGGCTGGAACTACGCCGACGATGCCCGCCTGGGCTTCACCTTCGAGCGCTACAAGGATGACCGCGACCAGAACATCCTCAGTGCGGTGGGCGGGCCGTTCATTCCTGGCTTCGGTGGCATGGGCTACTACAAGGCGCGCAATGGCAACGACACCATCACCCGCGAGCGCTACGGCATCAACCATGAGTTCGGCCTGGATTCGCGGGTCGCCGACCATGTGAAGTGGAGCCTGAACTACCAGATCGCCAAGACCGACCAGCACACCGAAGAAGTCTATGCGCCGCCTGGCCGTCAGGTACTGCGAACCCGCGACACTACCTACAAAGACCGCCAGTGGGTGTTCGACGCCCAGCTGGACAAAGCCTTCAGCATCGGCGCCACCGACCACCTGCTGACCTATGGCATTACCCTCAAGCATGAAAAGGTCACCGGCTCGCGCAGCGGCACCGGCACCTGCCTGACCGTGGGCGCGGGCTGCTCCGCCGTCGGTGCCGAACGCCCGGCAGACGGCCAGGTGCTGGTCAGCGACTTCCCGGACCCGACGGTGAACACCTACAGCCTGTTCATGCAGGATGAAATCCGCTGGAACAACTGGACCTTCATGCCCGGCGCACGCTACGACTACACGCGCATGGAGCCCACGTTCACCGAGGAGTTCCTGCGTGGCCTGGAGTCCACCGGCACGGCGCCGACGTCGCAGGACGACTCGGACAAGAAGTGGCACCGCGTGTCGCCCAAGTTCGGCCTGACCTATGCCTTCAACGACAACTACACCTGGTACGGCCAGTACGCCGAAGGCTTCCGTACACCGACCGCCAAGTCCATGTACGGCAAATTCGTCAACCTCGAGGAAGGCTACCGCGTAGAAGGCAACCCGGGCCTCGAACCGGAGAAGAGCAAAAGCTACGAAACCGGCCTGCGTGGCAACTTCGTCGCCGGCAACTTCGACGTGGCGGTGTACTACAACAAGTACCGCGACTTCATCGACGAAGACGCCGTGCAAAGCGCCAACCTGGAGCAGACCTTCCAGGCCAACAACATCAAGCACGCCACCATCAAGGGTGCCGAGGTCAAGGGCCGCCTGAACCTCGACCACTTCGGTGCACCTCAGGGCCTGTATACCCAGGGTTCGATCGCCTACACCTACGGCCGCAACGATGATACCGGCCAGCCGCTGAACACCGTCAACCCACTGAAGGGCGTATTCGGCCTGGGCTACGAGCAACAGAACTACGGCGGCCTGCTGAGCTGGACGCTGGTCAAGCGCAAAACCCGGGTGGACGACGGCACCTTCTATTCGCCTGACGGCTCGACCTCGAAGTTCCGCACCCCGGGTTACGGCGTGCTGGACCTGACCGGCTTCTACAAGGTCACCGACGACGTGACCATCAACGCCGGGTTGTACAACCTCACCGACAAGAAGTACTGGCAGTGGGATTCGATCCGCAGCTACGACGGCCAGGGTGAGGCCGCGGTGACCCAGCCGGCCAACATCGACCGCCTGACCATGCCGGGGCGCAACTTCGGTATCAATGTGGTGTGGGATATCTGATCTCTACCGCCTGTGCCGGCCTCTTCGCGGGTGAACCCGCTCCCACAGGTATCACGCAGGTCTTGGACCTGTGATGTTCCTGTGGGAGCGGGTTCACCCGCGAAGAGGCCGGCACAGGCAACACAAACTCCGGTTTTTTTACTGTCCCGCCCACACTGTTTCGTCTTGTATCTAGACGCCCCCCTTTTCCAAGGACTGCCCCATGACCGACCGCCCAGCCCTGCGCTCCCAGCGCCTGAACCAGATCACCCACGCCCCGCACGCCGAGCTGGATGCCCTGGTCAAAGCCCACGCACCCTTCGACAGCCGCGAAAGCTTCGCCCGCTTCGTAGTCGCCCAGTACCTGTTCCAGTCCGAGCTGCAAGCCCTGTACAACGACCCGCGCCTGATCGCCATCGTCCCCGACCTGGCCGAGCGCTGCCGTGCCGACCAGGCCCGCCTGGACCTCGCCGACCTCGACACCGAAGTGCCGGCCGCCGTGCCGGGCGCCCTGGGCACCACCAGCCTGGGCGAAGCAATGGGCTGGATCTTCGTCTCCGAAGGCTCCAAACTGGGCGCTGCGTTTCTGATCAAGCGTGCCGTGGCCTTGGAATTGTCCGACAGCTTCGGTGCCCGCCACCTGGGCGAACCGGCCGGCGGCCGTGCCGAAGGCTGGAAGCAGTTCACCCGCATCCTCGATGGCCTGGCGCTGTCGGCCGAAGAGGAAGCCGCTGCCGAGCGTGGCGCAGTCGCCGCCTTCGAGCGCTTCACCGAACTGCTCAAGCACGCCTATGCTGTGGATGCCGCGCTGGTTTGATACGCCGTACCCGGCCACCCTTCCGGTGGCCGAACCGTTTTTGCAGTGAGACCATGACCCAACCCGCCCGCTCGAAACTCGCCCGCCTGCTGTACGGAATCCTGGCTTACGTGAGCCTGGGAATCGGGTTGGTCGCAATCGTGATCCCCGGCCTGCCGACCACCGAGTTCATCCTGCTGGCCGCCTGGGCCGCCACGCGCAGTTCGCCGCGCCTGTCAGCCTGGCTGGAAAACCACCGGCTGTTCGGGCCGATCCTGTACAACTGGCGCAATGGCAAGGTGATCCAGCGCCGGGCCAAGGTCAGCGCGACCATCAGCATGTTGCTGTGTGCAGGCCTGATGCTGACCTTTCTGGAACACCACTGGCCGGTGTTCCTGGCTATCGCCGGCATGACCCTGGGCAACCTGTGGATCTGGTCGCGCCCGGAGCACGCCTGCCCTGCCCCGTCACAGGCTCAGCAGCCCTGAGTAAAGGGCATAGGCGGCCAGCGCGGCACCCGCCAGCACGGCGGCAAAAATCAGCTTTTCCCAGTGCGTGAACAAAGCCTGCCCCTGTTCACGCTTGGCCCTGGCGAACAGGATCACACCGGGGGCGTACAACAGCGCCGACAGCAGCAGGTACTTGAGCCCGCCGGCGTACAGCAGCCACACCGCATATAGCAAGGCAACCACCGCCACCAGCAAGTCCTTGCGCCGCAGCCCAGGCTGCCCGGCATAGGTTTCTGCGCGTGCCGCCAACAGCACGGCATAGGCCGCCGACCACAGGTATGGCACCAGGATCATCGACGAGGCCAGGTAGATCAGGCTGGTGTAGGTGCCCGCCGAAAACAGCGTGATCAGCAGAAAGCCCTGAATCATGCAGTTGGTCAGCCACAAGGCATTAGCGGGCACCTGGTTGGCGTTTTCCTTGGTCAGAAAGCGCGGCATGGTCTTGTCGCGCGCAGTGGCGTAAAGGATTTCGGCACACAACAACGCCCATGAAAGCAGCGCGCCAAGCAGCGACACCGCCAGCCCGAGGCTGATCAGCAAGGCGCCCCAGGGCCCGACGATATGCTCCAGCACCGAGGCCAGCGACGGGTTCTGCAACCCGGCCAGCTCCGGCTGGGTCATTACCCCCAGCGACAACACGTTGACCAGCACCAGCAGCGCCAGCACGCCGAGAAAACCAATGACCGTGGCCTTGCCCACGTCCGAACGGCGCTGGGCTCGCCCGGAATACACGCTGGCGCCCTCGATGCCGATGAACACGAACACGGTCACCAGCATCATGTTGCGCACTTGCTCCAGCACGCTGCCGAACTGCGGGTTGCTCAGGCCCCAGATGTCCCGGGTGAAGATATCGGCGCGAAAGGCAAATGCCGCGATGACCACGAACATCACCAGCGGCACTATCTTGGCCACGGTGGTGACCTGGTTGATGAACGCCGCCTCCTTGATGCCGCGCAGCACCAGGAAGTGCACTGCCCACAGCAGCAGCGAGGCGCAGCCGATGGCGATGGGCGTATTGCCTTCACCAAATACCGGAAAGTAGAACCCCAGGGTGCTGAACAGCAGCACGAAGTAGCCGACGTTGCCCAGCCAGGCGCTGATCCAGTAGCCCCAGGCCGACGAAAACCCCATGTAGTCGCCGAAGCCGGCCTTGGCATAGGCGTACACCCCCGAATCCAGCTCAGGCTTGCGGTTGGCCAAGGTCTGGAACACGAACGCCAGGGCCAGCATGCCGACCGCGGTGATCCCCCAGCCGATCAGCACCGCGCCGACATCGGCACGCGCCGCCATGTTCTGCGGCAGCGAGAAGATCCCGCCGCCAATCATCGAGCCGACCACCAGCGCGATCAATGCGCCCAGGCGCAGCTTTTGTCCAGGTTCGCTCATGGGCCTACCTTGTCACCTGTTGTCATCCGCCTGAAACAGTCAGGCGGTACTTGAAGATAGTGGTACTTATATTAAAGCGAGGCACCCACGCTAGCGCTGTCATAACTGCTTTATCTATGCAGATCCATTGTAAAAATTAGCAGCTAGTCAGCAACTAGAAAAGAAATTGATAAAACTCGAAATTCTTGTGAAAAATTTGCGAAAGCGGCAAAAACGGCTAGCGTCAAGCATCGCAGGCTGAACGGAGCGTTTGCTCTAGAAAGACATGGAGGTGCCAGCGCAAAAGGCCTGCAGCAAAAGCTGTCGGCACTCTCCAGGAGCACCGTGAAGGAAATTTCCTACTTCACGACGCCATTAACTGACCCACGTCAGCGAACGGCACAGGCGACGGATTTATGCTGTCGTCAACTTTCTCCTGGCAGGAGTTGTTAAATGTCTGATTCATCCGGAAAATTAAAACTCGGCGCGTTAGTTGCACTTGTCGTCGGCTCGATGATTGGTGGCGGGATCTTCTCGCTGCCACAAAACATGGCCGCCAGCGCGGGAGTTGGCGCGGTGCTGATCGGCTGGGGCATTACCGCGGTCGGCATGCTGACCCTGGCATTCGTGTTCCAGACCCTGGCCAACCGCAAGCCTGACCTGGATGGCGGGGTGTACGCCTACGCCAAGGCCGGTTTCGGCGACTACATGGGCTTCTCGTCCGCCTGGGGCTACTGGATCAGTGCCTGGCTGGGCAACGTCGGTTACTTCGTGCTGCTGTTCAGCACATTGGGCTACTTCTTCCCGATCTTCGGCGAAGGCAACACCCCGGCCGCCATCATTGGCGCATCGGTGCTGCTGTGGGCAGTGCACTTCCTGGTACTGCGTGGCATCAAGGAGGCGGCGTTCATCAACCTGGTCACCACCGTGGCCAAAGTGGTGCCACTGGTCCTGTTCACCCTGATCTGCCTGTTCGCGTTCAGGCTCGACATCTTCACCGCCGACATCTGGGGCAAAGGCACGCCCGAGCTAGGCAGCGTGATGAGCCAGGTGCGCAACATGATGCTGGTCACCGTGTGGGTGTTCATCGGCATCGAGGGCGCGAGCATCTTCTCGTCACGAGCGGAAAAGCGCGCTGACGTGGGCAAGGCCACGGTCATCGGCTTTGTCACCGTGCTGTTGTTCCTGGTGCTGGTCAATGTGCTGTCGCTGGGCATCATGACCCAACCGGACCTGGCCAAACTGCAGAACCCGTCGATGGCCGCGGTACTGGAACATGTGGTCGGCCACTGGGGGGCGGTGCTGATCAGCGTCGGCCTGATCATCTCGCTGCTGGGAGCACTGCTGTCGTGGGTGCTGCTGTGCGCCGAGATCATGTTCGCCGCAGCCAAGGACCACACCATGCCGGAGTTCCTGCGCCGCGAGAACGCCAACCAGGTGCCGGCCAACGCCCTGTGGCTGACCAATGCCATGGTGCAGATCTTCCTGGTGATCACGCTGTTCTCCAGCAGCACCTACCTGTCGCTGATCTACCTCGCCACTTCGATGATCCTCGTGCCTTACCTGTGGTCGGCGGCCTACGCCTTCCTGCTGGCGCTACGCAGCGAAACCTACGAACAGGCCCTGGCCGAACGCAAGAAAGACCTGGTCATCGGTGGCATCGCCCTGCTGTACGCCATCTGGCTGCTGTATGCCGGCGGCGTGAAGTACCTGCTGCTCTCGGCCCTGCTCTACGCACCTGGCGCGATCCTGTTCGCCAAGGCCAAGCGTGAGATCGGCCAACCCATTTTCACCAACGTGGAAAAACTGATCTTCGCAGCCGTTGTCATCGGCGCCCTGGTGGCAGCCTATGGCCTGTATGACGGCTTCCTGACCCTTTGACCCACGTCTTCGTTCAATTGGAGGAATGAAACCATGTCCGCTGAAAAACAGAAGTACGGTGTCCACTCCGAAGCCGGCAAACTGCGCAAAGTGATGGTTTGCGCCCCGGGCCTGGCGCACAAGCGCCTGACGCCGAGCAACTGTGACGAGCTGCTGTTCGACGATGTGATCTGGGTCGACCAGGCCAAGCGTGACCATTTCGACTTCGTCACCAAGATGCGCGAGCGCGGCGTGGATGTGCTTGAAATGCACAACCTGCTGACCGACATCGTGCAGCAGCCCGAAGCGCTGAAGTGGATCCTCGATCGCAAGATCACCCCCGACACCGTGGGTGTCGGCCTGACCAACGAAGTGCGCAGCTGGCTCGAAGGCCTCGATCCACGCCACCTGGCCGAGTTCCTGATCGGCGGTGTGGCTGGCCAGGACCTGCCGCAGAGCGAAGGCGCCGATGTGGTCAAGATGTACAACGACTACCTGGGCCACTCCAGCTTCATCCTGCCACCGCTGCCCAACACCCAGTTCACCCGCGACACCACCTGCTGGATCTACGGCGGCGTCACGCTGAACCCGATGTACTGGCCGGCGCGCCGTCAGGAAACCCTGCTCACCACCGCCATCTACAAGTTCCACAAGGAGTTCACCGGCGCCGACTTCGAGGTGTGGTACGGCGACCCGGACAAGGAGCACGGCAATGCCACCCTTGAAGGCGGTGACGTGATGCCGATCGGCAATGGCATCGTGTTGATCGGCATGGGTGAGCGCACCTCGCGCCAGGCCATCGGCCAGCTGGCGCAGAGCCTGTTTGCCAAAGGCGCGGTGAAGGAAGTGATCGTCGCCGGGCTGCCCAAGTCTCGCGCCGCGATGCATCTGGACACCGTGTTCAGCTTCTGCGACCGCGACCTGGTCACGGTCTTCCCGGAAGTGGTGAAAGAGATCGTACCGTTCATCATTCGCCCGGACGAGGGCAAGCCGTACGGCATGGATGTACGCCGCATCAACAAATCGTTCATCGAGGTAGTGGGCGAGCAGCTTGGCGTCACCCTGCGCGTGGTCGAGACCGGCGGCAACAGCTTTGCCGCCGAGCGCGAACAGTGGGATGACGGCAACAACGTGGTTGCCATCGAGCCAGGGGTGGTCATTGGCTACGACCGCAACACCTACACCAACACCCTGCTGCGCAAGGCCGGTATCGAGGTGATCACCATCAGCGCCGGCGAACTGGGCCGGGGCCGCGGCGGCGGCCACTGCATGACCTGCCCGATCGTGCGCGACCCTGTCGACTACTAACGACCATTGCCCCCGGCCGCGCTCACAAAGCCGCGGCCGGTGTGTTCACCAAACTCAAGGAGAAATGTCATGGCGTTCAATATTCACAACCGCAACCTGCTCAGCCTGGAGCACCACACCACCCGCGAGCTGCGCTACCTGCTGGACCTGTCCCGCGATCTCAAGCGCGCCAAGTACACCGGGACCGAGCAGCAGCACCTGAAAGGCAACAATATTGCCCTGATCTTCGAAAAAACCTCCACCCGTACCCGCTGTGCCTTCGAAGTGGCGGCCTATGACCAAGGCGCCAACGTCACCTACATCGACCCCAACTCGTCGCAGATCGGCCACAAGGAAAGCATGAAGGACACCGCCCGCGTACTCGGGCGCATGTACGACGCCATCGAATACCGTGGCTTCAAGCAGGAAATCGTCGAAGAGCTGGCAAAGTTCGCCGGTGTACCGGTGTTCAACGGCCTGACCGACGAATACCACCCCACCCAGATGATCGCCGACGTGCTGACCATGCGTGAGCACAGCGACAAGCCGCTGCACGACATCAGCTACGCCTACCTGGGCGACGCGCGCAACAACATGGGCAACTCGCTGCTGCTGATCGGCGCCAAGCTGGGCATGGACGTGCGCATTGCCGCGCCCAAGGCGCTGTGGCCGCACGACGACCTGGTCGAGCGCTGCCAGAAGTACGCCGAAGAAAGCGGCGCGCGCATAACCCTCACCGAAGACCCGAAAGCCGCCGTCAAGGGCGTGGACTTCGTGCACACCGACGTGTGGGTATCGATGGGTGAGCCGATCGAGGCCTGGGGCGAGCGCATCAAGCAGCTCAAGCCGTACCAGGTGAACGCCGAGCTGATGAAGTCGACCGGCAACCCACGCACCAAGTTCATGCACTGCCTGCCGGCGTTCCACAACTCCGACACCAAGGTCGGCAAGCAGATTGCCGAGCAATATCCGGACCTGGCCAACGGCATCGAAGTGACCGACGACGTGTTCGAGTCGCCGGCCTGCATTGCTTTCGAGCAGGCGGAAAACCGCATGCACACGATCAAGGCGATCCTGGTATCGACGCTGGCTGACTTGTAAGGGCTGACTCGCCAGGCCGGGCGACTACGATCCCCTGTGGGAGCGGGTTCACCCGCGAATGCGTCGGCAGCACCAGCACCTTAACCCTGGGCTGACGCCTTCGCGGGTAAACCCGCTCCCACAAGGGGGCTGTGATATCCGGTCCAGAGCAGCGCTCCCTCTTTCGTTAAAGGACATTCCTCATGCGTATCGTTGTTGCATTGGGCGGCAACGCCCTGCTGCGTCGCGGCGAGCCGATGACCGCTGACAACCAGCGCGCCAATATCCGCACCGCCACCGAACAGATCGCCAAGATCCATCCTGGCAACGAACTGGTCATCGCCCATGGCAACGGTCCGCAAGTCGGCTTGCTGTCGCTGCAGGGCATGTCGTACAAGCCCGACGAGGCCTACCCGCTGGACGTGCTGGGTGCAGAAACCGAGGGCATGATCGGCTACATGATCGAACAGGAACTGGGCAACCTGCTGGCTTTCGAAGTGCCGTTCGCCACGCTTTTGACCCAGGTGGAAGTGGACGCCAACGACCCTGCGTTCAAGGACCCGACCAAGTTCATCGGCCCGGTCTACGGCAAGGAAGAGGCCGAGCGCCTGGCCAAGGAAAAAGGCTGGGTGGTCAAGGCAGACGGCGACAAGTATCGCCGCGTGGTGGCCAGCCCCAAACCCAAGCGCATCTTCGAGATCCGCCCGATCAAGTGGCTGCTGGAAAAGAGCAGCATCGTGATTTGCGCCGGCGGCGGCGGCATCCCCACCATGTACGATGAAAACCGCAAACTCAAAGGCATCGAGGCGGTGATCGACAAGGACCTGTGCTCGGCCTTGCTCGCAGAGCAGCTGGATGCCGACCTTCTGGTAATCGCCACGGATGTGGATGCGGCGTACATTGATTTCGGCAAGCCGACGCAGAAGGCCATCGCCCAGGCGCATCCCGACGAGCTGGAGAAGCTGGGCTTCGCCGCAGGCTCTATGGGGCCGAAGGTGCAGGCCGCCTGCGACTTTGCCCGCAACACCGGCAAGGTGGCGGTTATCAGCTCGCTGGAAAACATCGAGGATATCGTCAAGGGCACTGCCGGCACCCGGGTTTCCACCGCGAAGCCGGGGATAAGCTACCGTTGAATGCAGCGGGCGGGCCTGCGTGGCCCGCCGTTTTCGACCTTCCAAAGGAGCCTGCCATGGCCCAGTACCAGTCCGGTCATGTACACATCGAGCGCACTGCGCTGAACAGCAGCGACCACAGCTACGACCTCAACATTCAGTACGAAGCGGCGCAGGATCCCAGGGAAGGACGTGGCATTCAGTTTCACATGCATGGCAGCATCGAAGGCAAGCCGGTGGACGAAAAGTTTTTCCTGCCCAAGGATCAGGTGTTGCCCAGTTTCCTGATGGTGCTGAGCCGCAAGGCCCAGGCCCATCTGGCGCCACCAAAGAAATTCGAAACCCTTGGTTCACCGCACAAGATCTATGACCTGATGTTCGAAGACATTCGCACCAAGCTGGATGTGAAATCCGGTGACCCGATCAAGCCAGAACATCTGGAGTGAGCACCAGAATCGGGGGCTGCTTTGCAGCCCTATGCGACACAAGGCCGCTCCTACAGATATAGCGCGACGCTTGAAACCGGCGCGCAGCCTGTAGGAGCGGCCTTGTGTCGTGATAGGGCCGCAAAGCGTCACCAGCGCTGTTAAGGCATACTACCGCCCTCCCTGGCCACCACTTCACCGTACCCATGCGCATCCACGTCAGCTTCATCGACCGCGTCGGCATCACCCAGGAAGTCCTTGCCCTGCTCGGTGCCCGCCACCTCAATCTGGACGCCGTGGAGATGGTCCCGCCGAACGTCTACATCGACGCCCCGACCCTCAGCCCCGCCGTACTTGAAGAGCTGCACGACGCACTGTTCGAAGTACATGGCGTGCAGTCGGTGGACGTGGTCGACATCCTCCCCGGCCAGCGCCGTCACCTGCAGCTCGATGCCCTGCTTGCCGCCATGAGCGACCCGGTACTGGCGGTAGACAGCGCTGGCAAGGTACTGCTGGCCAACCCGGCGCTGATCGAACTGTGCGGCCGCGAATCAGCCGGGCGTTCGGTGGGCGAGCTGTTCGACGACCCGGCGCTGCTGCAAGCGCTGCTGGACAACAATTTCCACCTGCCGATGCGTGAGATGCAACTGAACGGCCAAAGCCTGTTGCTGGACGCCATGCCGATCACCAACGCCGGTGGCCTGCTGACGCTGTACCCGCCGACCCGCATGGGTGAACGCCTGTCGGCCCTGCACCACGACCACGCCGAAGGTTTCGATGCCTTGCTCGGTGAGTCGCCGGCCATCCGCACCCTCAAAGCCCGCGCCCTGCGCGTGGCGGCACTGGACGCACCGCTGCTGGTGCATGGTGAAACCGGCACCGGCAAAGAGCTGGTGGCCCGTGCCTGCCATGCCATCAGCAGCCGTCACTCGGCACCGTTCCTGGCCCTGAACTGTGCTGCATTGCCCGAAAGCCTGGCCGAGAGCGAGCTGTTCGGCTACGCCCCCGGCGCCTTCACCGGTGCACAGCGCGGTGGCAAGCCCGGGCTGATGGAGCTGGCCAACCAGGGCACGGTGTTCCTCGATGAAATTGGCGAAATGTCGCCGTACCTGCAGGCCAAGCTGCTGCGTTTTCTCAGCGATGGCAGCTTCCGCCGGGTGGGCGGCGACCGCGAAGTGAAGGTGGATGTGCGCATCATCAGCGCCACCCACCGCGACCTGGAGCGCATGGTTGCCGAAGGCAGCTTCCGCGAAGACCTGTTCTACCGCCTCAACGTGCTCAACCTGCAGGTACCGCCGCTACGCGACCGTGGCCAGGACATCCTGATGCTGGCGCACTTCTTCATGCAGCAGGCCTGCACGCAGATCCAGCGCCCAGCTTGCCGGTTGACCCCGGCCACCCATTCGGCACTGCTGGCCAACCCCTGGCCGGGCAATGTGCGCCAGCTGCAAAACGTGATTTTCCGCGCGGCCGCCATCTGCGAGGGCAACCTGGTGGACATCGGCGACCTGGACATCGCCGGCACCTCGGTAGCGCGCGGGCAAGATGGCGAAGTGGCCAGCCTGGAGCAAGCCGTGGGCGATTTCGAACGTGAGCTGTTGCAGCGGTTATATGCCAGCTATCCCTCGACCCGGCAACTAGCCGGGCGCCTGCAAACTTCGCATACCGCCATCGCCCAACGCCTTCGCAAATATGGAATACCGGGTAAAGGCTGACTGTAGTTGGAATAACCCGGTCGTTATTCAGGCTCTTCCTACGCCAGCCGGCTGTACGGGAAACAGCTGCCAGCCCCGGGCATGGCTAGCCCAGGGCTGGCGGGCAGCCTGGTTCAGGGACGAACTGCGGTAACTTCGATTTCGACACGCCAGGCAGGGTCGGCCAGGCCGGCGATCTGGAACGCCGAGCGCGCAGGAAGGACCGGCTGCTTGGCGGTTGGTCCGAAGAACTGGGTATAGCCAGCCATGAATCCGTCGAAGTCCATCTTCCCGCCGTTCTCCGGCCCGCCCACCAGGAATACCTGCATCTTCACCACGTCGGCAAGGCCAAGGCCCAGGTCTTTCAATTGCTGCTGAATGTTCTGCAGCACATTGATGGTTTGTGCCTTGGTATCTCCATAGGCTTCCAGCGACCCCTTGGGCGCATCAGGATGGATGACCGTCGGGACGGAACCACTCAGGTAGACGACCGTCTTCCCTGCAGGAACCTCTACTGCCGACGAAATAGGGAAACTGCCGGCGCCATGGCGCACGATGTCTTGTGCCTGCACGCTTGCGGCACCTGCGAGTGCCACGGCCATTGCTGCTGCAGTCTTGAAAGCGACTTTCATACTGTTCTCCTGATGATTGCCAAAAATATGCACGCATCGTCGATGCGTGCACGGGTCATTCCATGGCGCCAGGTGTGCTTAGAATCGATACAGGCTGAACGGTTTCGGGTCCAGCACAGGCGCTTTGCCAAGCAGCAAGTCCGCCGACAGTTCGGACGACACCGGGCTCTCCGTCATCCCCCACCCGGTTGCGGTATTGAGAACCAGGCCGGGGTACTCCTTGACCTGCGAAATGATGGGGTTCTCATCCGGTGCGATGGCCATCGCACCGCTCCACTGATCGATCAGTTTTGCATCGCTGAAAGCCGGGAATTCGACCTTGAGTTTTGCCAAAGACGCATTCAGCTCCGGCAGGTCCGGGGCCGCTGTCATCAACCGGTTTTTCTCGAAAGGCGAAACCTCGTCCAGTTTCCAGTGCGTGGGCTGGATGAACGAATCAATCAGCTGCTTGTTGAGCGAGATGTGCACCGGGAAGTCAGGGATGGCCAGCAAGGGCAGGTACTTGTAGCCGTACATGAACGACTCTTTCACCACGGGGGCAACCACGACGCGCGGCGAGGTGGCATAGGTACCGTCGGCCTGCTCGCGGAAGTAGATATTCCCTGGCAACGCAACGTTGCCGCCAGGCGCACGGGGCGCCGCACTGATGATCTGCTGGGACTGGTAAGCGGGCAAGGTAGGCACATCGACGCCCAGGTTCTGCATGAACAACCTCGACCACGCGCCGCCGGCCACTATCACACGCGAAGTGCGGATGGCGCCCTTCTCGGTCACCACGTCAGAGATGGCTCCTGCCTGGGTTTCCAGGCCCCTCGCGGCGCAGTGAGTGTAGATACGCACACCCGCTTTCCTGGCGTATTCCGCCATCACAAACGATGCGCGCTCGGCATCCAGGCTACCGGAATCTTCCTCGAAGCCTGCCACTGTCCAGCGCGATGCTGCACCACGCAGGCGCTGTTCAAGTTCATTGCCTTGAATGATGCGCGTATTGAACGGTATATCTGCTGCAACTTCGCGGGTTTTGACATCAATCCACTTTCTGACGCCTTCCAGGTCTTCTTCATCGAAGGGCACTTCAACCCGGCCTTGTGTGCGATAACTGGTATCTGCACCCACTTTGGCATTCATTTCTCGCCAGCGTTGTTTGGCAAGATGATGCAACTGGAAAGTTGCATCCGGCATCTTGTAGGTCATGACCTGGCCATAGAACCGGCAGGACTGCTCACCGGCAATTTCACCTTTCTCAACAACAACTACCGAGAGGCCGCGCTCGACCAGATTGATTGCCGTCATCAGCCCCAGAATGCCCGCCCCTACAACGACCACATCTGCCTGTTTAGGGAGTGCGCCCTCGGTGCCTTCGACATAGCCAAACCGCGGTTTGCCAGGGATCAACCTGCCTTCGCGGGTCAGCAAGGGGGTAAGGATTCCCGCGCCTGCCACGACAGCCGCGACGCCGCCGCCGATCAATAGATTACGCCTCGTCATTCCCATGACACTTTCCTTTCCTGGTATTCGGTGTTGTTTGCATAAGCCCGGGCAGCCAGCCATCTGCCTGGCCGACAGACGTCCTGGCCAACTTCCTGACCAGCGCGTGGCGGCGGGCGGTGCAAATTGAAGGGGGGCTATTTTGGTGAGCGCCAGCGGGCAAACACATCGCTGAAGGCAAATACTTAGTTCAGCCATTTGAAAACTATCGTGCAGGTGACACAAATAGTTGATTTGGCGACATTAAATAGGAGAAAGAGCACAGTAATGCTGCGAGTTGTCAGGACTGTTTCAAGCAGCGTACTTGCCCGAATTCAACGCAGCGTATCGATTTGAATACACCGTACCGAAATCGATACAAGCTCGTTCGAATGCGCCCGCGCAAGGGTTTGATCCCCAAACCCTTTTCACCTGCTGCCCTTGCGTAGCGTTTTCGTTCCAGAAAAACCACGAAACGAACATGGGAAATACCTATCTCATTGTTTTATATGGTTTTTCCAAGATTGGCCGTGTTCTTGCTAGTAGATTATCAACCCAAGAGCGCGGAGCCACCGCGCCCAACGCCCTGCTTCCCGAGGATTCCCCATGAGCGAGTTGCGTTTCACTGAAGATCACGAATGGCTGCGCGTCGAAGCCGATGGCAGCGTCACCGTGGGCATCACCGCCTACGCCCAGAACGCCCTTGGCGATGTGGTTTTCGTGCAACTGCCCGAGTTGCAGCAGTATGAGAAAGGCAGCGAAGCCTCCACCGTCGAATCGGTGAAGGCTGCAAGCGGGGTGTACATGCCCCTGACCGGCGAAGTGGTCGAAGTCAACGGCCAGCTCGAAGACAGCCCGGAACTGGTCAACGAAGACCCGATGGGCGAAGGCTGGTTCTTCCGCTTCAACCCGGCCGACATGAGCGAAGTGACCGCCCTGCTCGACCAGGACGCCTACGACCGCCTGATCAAAGCCAACGACGACGCCTGAGGAACCCTGCCATGACCACCAACCTCGGCACCGCCAACGAGTTCATCGCCCGTCACATCGGCCCGCGCGCCGCTGACGAGCAGGCCATGCTCGCAGCACTGGGCTTCGACTCGCTGGAAGCCATGACCGCCGCAGTCATCCCCGACAGCATCAAGGGCACCAGCGTGCTTGGCTCGCATGACGGCCAAAGTGAAGCCGACGCGCTTGCCGCGCTCAAGGCCATCGCCGGCAACAACCAGCTGTTCAAGAGCTACATCGGCCAGGGCTACTACAACACCCACACCCCGGCACCGATCCTGCGCAACCTGCTGGAGAACCCGGCCTGGTACACCGCCTACACCCCGTACCAGCCAGAAATTTCCCAGGGCCGCCTGGAAGCACTGCTGAACTTCCAGACCCTGATCAGCGACCTGACCGGCCTGCCGATCGCCAACGCCTCCCTGCTCGACGAAGCCACTGCAGCGGCCGAGGCCATGACCTTCTGCAAGCGGCTGTCGAAGAACAAGACCAGCCACGCCTTCTTCGCCTCGGTGCATTGCCACCCGCAAACCCTTGATGTGCTGCGCACCCGTGCCGAGCCGCTGGGTATCGAGATCGTGGTCGGCGACGAGCGCGAACTGGGTGATGTCAGCGCCTTCTTCGGCGCCCTGCTGCAGTACCCGGCTAGCAACGGTGAAGTGTTCGACTACCGCGACGTGGTGCAGCGCTTCCACGCCGCCAATGCTCTGGTCGCCGTCGCCGCCGACCTGCTGGCCCTGACCCTGCTGACCCCGCCGGGCGAGTTCGACGCCGACGTGGCCATCGGCAGCGCCCAGCGCTTCGGCGTGCCACTGGGCTTCGGTGGCCCGCACGCGGCCTACTTCGCCACCCGTGACGCGTTCAAGCGCGACATGCCGGGCCGCCTGGTGGGCGTTTCTATCGACCGCTTCGGCAAGACTGCGCTGCGCCTGGCCATGCAAACCCGCGAGCAGCATATCCGCCGCGAAAAGGCCACTAGCAACATTTGCACCGCCCAGGTACTGCTGGCCAACATCGCCAGCATGTTCGCCGTCTATCACGGCCCGGCCGGCCTCAAGCGCATCGCCGAACGTACCCATGCCCTGACCGCTATCCTCGCCGCCGGCCTGAACACGCTGGGCGTGCAGGTGGTGGGCGCCAGCGCCTTCGACACCCTGACCCTGGCCACCGGCAGTTCCACTGCCGGCCTGCATGACCAGGCACGCGCCCAAGGCATCAACCTGCGCCAGGTCGACGCCGGCCACCTGGGCCTGTCGCTGGACGAAACCAGCAGCCAGGCGGATGTCGAGGCCCTGTGGCAGCTGTTCGCGGGCGACCAGGCCCAGCCAGATTTTGCCGCGCTGGCCGCCAGCACCGGCTCGCTGCTGCCTGCTGCCCTGCTGCGCCAGTCGGCCATTCTCGAACACCCGGTGTTCAACCGCTATCACAGCGAAACCGAGCTGATGCGCTACCTGCGCCGCCTGGCCGACAAGGACCTGGCGCTGGACCGCAGCATGATCCCGCTGGGCTCGTGCACCATGAAGCTGAACGCCGCCAGCGAAATGATCCCGGTTACCTGGGCCGAGTTCGGCAACCTGCACCCGTTCGCCCCTGCCGAGCAAAGCCAGGGCTACCTGCAGATGACCACCGAGCTGGAGGCCATGCTGTGCGCCGCCACCGGTTATGACGCCGTGTCGCTGCAGCCCAACGCCGGCTCCCAGGGCGAGTACGCCGGCCTGCTGGCGATCCGTGCCTACCACCGTAGCCGTGGCGAGGCGCACCGTGACATCTGCCTGATCCCGTCCTCCGCCCACGGCACCAACCCGGCGACCGCGCACATGGCCGGCATGCGCGTAGTCGTCACCGCCTGTGACGCCCGCGGCAACGTCGATGTCGAGGACCTGCGCGCCAAGGCCATCGAACATCGCGAGCGCCTGGCCGCGATCATGATCACCTACCCGTCGACCCACGGCGTGTTCGAGGAAGCGATCGGCGAGATCTGCGCGATCATCCATGACAACGGTGGCCAGGTGTACATCGACGGCGCCAACATGAACGCCATGGTCGGCCTGTGCGCCCCGGGCAAGTTCGGCGGCGATGTTTCCCACCTGAACCTGCACAAGACCTTCTGCATCCCCCACGGTGGCGGCGGCCCGGGCGTCGGCCCGATTGGCGTCAAATCGCACCTGGCGCCGTTCCTGCCCGGCCATGCGCAGCTGGAAAACACCACCGGTGCGGTGTGTGCCGCGCCGTTCGGCAGCGCCAGCATCCTGCCGATCACCTGGATGTACATTCGCATGATGGGCGGTGCCGGCCTCAAGCGTGCTTCGCAGATGGCAATCCTCAACGCCAACTACATCGCCCGCCGCCTGGAAGAGCACTATCCTGTTCTGTATACCGGCGGCAATGGCCTGGTGGCCCACGAGTGCATCCTCGACCTGCGCCCGCTGAAGGACACCAGCGGTATCAGCGTCGACGACGTGGCCAAGCGCCTGATCGACTTCGGTTTCCATGCTCCGACCATGTCGTTCCCGGTGGCCGGCACGCTGATGATCGAACCGACCGAAAGCGAGGCCAAGGAAGAACTGGACCGCTTCTGTGATGCGATGATCCAGATCCGCGAAGAAATTCGCGCCGTGGAGAACGGTAGCCTGGACAAGGACGACAACCCGCTGAAAAACGCCCCGCACACCGCGGCCGAACTGGTTGGCGAATGGACCCACGGCTACAGCCGCGAGCAGGCGGTGTACCCGCTGGCGAGCCTGGTCGAAAGCAAGTACTGGCCGCCGGTTGGCCGGGTCGACAACGTGTTCGGCGACCGCAACCTGGTGTGCGCCTGCCCGTCGATCGAGAGCTATCAGGACGCCTGATTCGACGCACTGGCCTCATCGCCGGCAAGCCAGCTCCCACAAGGGCTCCACTGCTGCAAAGGGTTGTGCATTACCTGTGGGAGCTGGCTTGCCGGCGATCGAGTGCGCAGCACTCGCCTTTACCTTCTGGAGGGAACGAGCAATGTCACTGAGCGTCTTCGACCTGTTCAAGATCGGCATCGGCCCCTCCAGCTCCCACACGGTCGGCCCGATGCGCGCTGCTGCGCGCTTCGCCGAAGGGTTGCGCCGTGATGGCCTGATCAACCGCACTGTCGCCGTCAAGGCCGAGCTGTATGGCTCGCTGGGCGCCACCGGCAAGGGCCACGGCAGTGATAAAGCCGTGCTCCTGGGCTTTGAAGGCGAACACCCCGACACTGTCGACACCGACAGCATCCCCGCCCGGCTGCAGGCCATCCGCGACAGCGGTCGCATCAACCTGCTGGGCGAGCACAGCATCGCTTTCAACGAAAAACAGCACCTGGCGATGATCCGCAAGCCGCTGGCCTATCACCCCAACGGCATGATCTTCCGCGCCTTCGATGACGCCGGCCTGCAAATCCGCAGCCGCGAGTACTACTCGGTGGGCGGCGGCTTCGTGGTCGACGAGGACGCCGCCGGCCACGACCGCATCGTCGAGGACAGCACGGTGCTGGCCTACCCGTTCAAGACCGCCAGGGAACTGCTCGGCCATTGCACCGCGCAAAACCTCTCGGTCAGCCAGGTGATGTTGGCCAACGAAGCCGCTTGGCGCCCGGAGGCGCAAACCCGCGAGGGCCTGCTGCACATCTGGCAGGTGATGCAGCACTGCGTCGAAACAGGCTGCCAGCATGAAGGCATCCTGCCCGGCGGGCTCAAGGTCAAACGCCGCGCCCCAGCGCTGTATCGCCAGCTTAGCCGTCACCCGGAGGCCAGCCTGCGCGATGCCCTTTCGGTGCTCGACTGGGTCAACCTCTACGCCTTGGCGGTCAACGAAGAAAACGCCTACGGCGGGCGCGTAGTCACCGCACCCACCAACGGCGCGGCCGGCATCGTCCCGGCAGTGCTGCACTACTACATGCGCTTCGTGCCGGCTGCCAGCGATGACGGGGTGGTGCGCTTTCTGCTCACCGCTGCGGCGATCGGCATCCTGTACAAGGAAAACGCCTCCATCTCCGGCGCCGAAGTGGGCTGCCAGGGCGAGGTCGGCGTGGCCTGCTCGATGGCCGCCGGGGCCCTGTGCGAGGTGATGGGTGGCAGCGTACAGCAGGTGGAAAACGCCGCCGAGATCGGCATGGAACACAACCTGGGCCTGACCTGCGATCCGATTGGCGGGCTGGTCCAGGTGCCTTGCATCGAGCGCAACGCCATGGGCTCGGTAAAGGCCATCAACGCGGTGCGCATGGCCTTGCGCGGCGACGGGCAGCACTTTGTGTCGCTCGACAAGGTCATCCGCACCATGCGCCAGACCGGCGCCGACATGAAAAGCAAATACAAAGAGACCGCCCGCGGCGGCCTGGCCGTCAACATCATCGAATGTTGACCCGACAACAACAGCAAGGAGTCACCGATGTCCGAAACACTGCTCAAGACCCCGCTGCACGCCCTGCACCTGGAACTGGGTGCACGCATGGTGCCGTTCGCCGGCTACGACATGCCGGTGCAGTACCCGTTGGGCGTGCTCAAGGAACACCTGCACACCCGCGAGCAGGCCGGCCTGTTCGATGTCTCGCACATGGGCCAGATCATGCTGCGCGGCAGCGATGCTGCCAGGGCCCTGGAAAGCCTGGTACCGGTAGATATCATCGACCTGCCGGTGGGCATGCAGCGCTATGCCATGTTCACCAATGAACAAGGCGGCATCCTCGACGACCTGATGGTTGCCAACCTGGGCGACGACACCCTGTTCCTTGTGGTCAACGCGGCCTGCAAGGACCAGGACCTGGCCCACCTGCAACAGCACATCGGCAAACGTTGCGACGTCCAGCCGCTGTTCGAGCAACGTGCCCTGCTGGCCCTGCAAGGCCCGGCAGCGGTCAAGGTGCTGGAGCGCCTGGCCCCGGAAGTCGCGGGCATGACCTTCATGCAGTTGCGCCCGATCAAACTGCTGGGTGAGGAATGCTATGTCAGCCGTTCGGGCTACACCGGCGAAGACGGCTACGAGATCTCGGTACCCGTCAACGCAGCAGAAGCCTTGGCCCGCGGCCTGCTGGCCGATCCGCAAGTACAGCCGATCGGCCTGGGTGCACGCGACTCGCTGCGCCTGGAAGCCGGCCTGTGCCTGTATGGCCACGACATGAACAGCGAGACCACGCCGGTCGAAGCCAGCCTGCTGTGGGCGGTTTCCAAGGTGCGCCGTGCCGACGGTGCACGTGCCGCAGGCTTCCCGGGGGCCGAAGCCATCTTCGCCCATCAACGCGACGGAGTGGCGCGCAAGCGCGTCGGGCTGTTGCCGCAGGAACGTACGCCCGTGCGTGAAGGTGCAGACATCGTCGACGCAAACGATAAACCTGTAGGCAAAGTGTGCAGTGGCGGTTTTGGTCCGACACTCGGCGCGCCTGTCGCAATGGGGTATATCGATAGCGAACATACCGCACTCGACACCCCGTTGTATGCAGTGGTGCGCGGCAAGAAGGTGGCCTTGAAAGTCAGTAAAATGCCTTTCGTGGCACAACGTTACTACCGTGGTTGAAACTGTTTTGTGAAGGTTATCGGGCAGCTTGGACATATTCGTTTTCGAACCTGCCCAATAACTTTTGAACATGGCGCCAGGCCAGGCGCCATGCCGTTTCCGACCATTCGGTCGGTTATCGGTAAACGGCCGGTTTTCCATACGACCAAGGGCTTGTTTTTCGCTCGGGAGTTGGCGTAGAGTCACTGCACTGTGTTTGCATGGGTCGCAACAGTTCGTGACCTGGGCCAGTAGCCGCGATCTGCTACAACCCGTTCGCCGTCTCTTACTTTCCTGCAACCCAGCCCAGTAATCTTTTGCCTACAATAAATGCAAAAGAAACTGTCATCAAAATTTAAGCTTCGTAGGAAACAAGACAATGGCTGAGCGTCTGAACGGTACCGTCAAGTGGTTTAACGACGAGAAAGGTTACGGCTTCATCACTCCAGAAAGCGGTCCGGATCTGTTCGTGCACTTCCGCGCTATCCAGGGCAACGGCTTCAAAAGCCTGAAAGAAGGCCAGAAAGTGACCTTCGTTGCCGTGCAGGGCCAAAAAGGCATGCAGGCTGACGAAGTCCAGGCAGAAGCCTGATAATCTTCAAAAAAGAGCCCCTGCGTTGACCCGCAGGGGCTTTTTTATGCCTGCAATTCCATAGAATGAGCCTTTGCCATCCGGAGCTGCCACGCATATGCCTACCCGTCACCTTCTCCCGCAGGGTGAATTCCCGCCCGTTGGCCTTGGCCGGCGTCTGGCTGCGATGTTCTACGATTTCCTGCTGTGTACTGCGCTGCTGATCGTTACCGCCGGCGCCTACAAGCTGATCCAGATGGCAATCATTGGCGAAGCGCGCATGCGCGAGCTGACCGAGGCTGGCGCACTGGATGGTGACCCGCTGCTATCGACGGTGCTGCTGTTCGCCTTGTTCGGCTTCTTTGCCAAGTTCTGGACCCATGGCGGGCAGACCCTGGGCATGCAGGTGTGGGGCGTGCGGGTGCAGAATGCCGATGGCTCGGCGATCAGCCTGTGGCAGGCACTGTTGCGCTTCGTGGTGTCGATCGCCTCGTGGCTATGCCTGGGGCTGGGGTTTTTCTGGGCGTTGATCGACAAGCGCAAGCGCGGGTGGCATGACATCTATTCGGAAAGCCAGCTGGTGCGGGTGCCGAAGCAGAAGAAGTGACTTGAGCCTTGTGTTGCCTGCTCCGGCGATAGGGCATCAGCCACAAAAAAGCCGACCCTGAGGTCGGCTATTTTGTACCGCTAAGGCAATCAACCTGCCCGGCGCAACAGCCAGACACCGGCCAGGGCACAGACCCCCGCCGGTATCACCACCGCCAGCAGCGGCGGGAAGCCGAACACCTGGCTCGATGGCCCTAGCAGGTCCTGGGCAATGCGGAACACGAAGCCCACCAGCACGCCGGTGAACACGCGCTGGCCGAGCGTTACCGAACGCAGCGGGCCGAAGATGAAGGAAATCGCCATCAGCACCAGCGCAGCGGTCACCATCGGCTGCAGCACCTTGGTCCAGAACGCCAGCCAGTAACGGGCATTGTTCAGGCCCTGGTCGGACAGGTAGTGAATGTAGTCCCACAGCCCGGTGATCGACAGCGATTCAGGGGCGAGGATCACGGTGTTCAGCAACTGCGGGGTAAGCGAAACATCCCAGCGCTCGTCGGGCGCCTTCACCACTTCGGTGTGGTCACCGCGGAAGAACGTGGTGCTGACATCGCTGAGCATCCAGTGATCGTCATTGTACTGGGCACGCCGGGCGAAGCTCGAGGTAACGATCTTGCGCTCGCTGTCAAAGCGGTAGCGGGTCACGCCCAGCAGCAGGCCGTTGGGCTGCACGGCGTTGATGTGCACGAATTCCTCACCTTGGCGGTGCCACATGCCGCGCTTGGAGCTCTGCGCTTCACCACCGCCCTGGGCCAGGGAACGATCGGCCTGGGCCTTGTTCTCGGTCACCGGGGCCACGTATTCGCCGATCAGCAGGCCGACCAGCATCAGCACCAGCATCGGCTTCATCACCGCCCAGACGATGCGGCCGATGGAAACCCCGGCGGCACGCATGATGGTCAGCTCGCTGCTGCTGGCCAGGCTGCCCAGGCCGATCAGGCAGCCGATCAGGGCCGCCATGGGCAGCATGTCGTACAGCCGCCGCGGGGCGGTCAGCAGAACAAAGTTGACCGCCTCCATCAGCGTGTAGGTGTCACTCAGGTCGCTCATCTCGTCGATGAACGCGAACAGCGAGGCCAGGCCGAGAATGATGCCCAGCACCGCCAGAATTGCCATCAGCACGCTCTGGCCGATGTAGCGGTCAAGCTTAGCCATGGGCCACCTCCGCACGACGGGCGGCGCGTTTCAGGCGCAGGGGTTCCCAGTACATCAGGCCCAGGCCGATCAGCAGGAACAGGCCGTGGACCCACCACATGCCTAGGGCGATCGGCAGTTTGCCCTTCTCGAGGGCGCCGCGTACGGAAATCAGCATTGTCAGGTAGGCCATGTACAGGAGAATTGCCGGCAACAGCTTGAGGAACCGGCCCTGGCGCGGGTTGGCCCGGGACAGCGGTACTGCCAGCAGGGTAACGACGAACACCAGGATGGGCAGCGACAGCCGCCATTGCAGCTCGGCGCGCTCACGCAGGTCGGTCTTGCCGAACAGATCCAGGGTCGGGATGGCTTCGCGTTCGGTCACTTCCTCGCTGACTTCCGGCTTGGGCAGCAGTACACCGTAGGTGTCGTACTTGATGGCGCGGTAGTCGGCCTGGCCCGGGTTGCCGTCATAGCGGTAGCCGTTTTCCAGTACCAGGTAGCGGTTGCCGTCGGCCTGGATTTCCTGGTGGCCTTTTTCGGCGACCAGTACCGAGGGGGCGCGGTCCTTGGTCTTGTCCTGGTTGAAGCGCTTCTCGGAGATGAACACACCGCCCAGGTTGACGCGATCATCCGACAGCTGTTCGGTGTAGGTCACCCGCGAACCGTCGCGCAGGGTCTGGAAGCGGCCCGGCACCAGGGTATCGAACTCGGTCAGGGCATCCTGCTGGCTGATGATCTGCTGCACCTGAGCCACGCCCAGCGGCGCCAGGCTCAGGCTCAGCCAGGCGACCAGCAGGGCAACCAGCGCCGCCGGCGCCATGGTCATGCCCAGCAAGCGCTGCTGGCTCATGCCGGTGGCCGAGAGCACGGTCATCTCGCTTTCCAGGTACAGGCGCCCGTAAGCCAGGAGAATGCCGAGGAACAGCCCCAGCGGCAGGATCAGTTGCAGGAAGCCTGGCAGACGGAAGCCCATGATCAGGAACAGCACGCCCGGGTCGAGCACGCCCTGGGCAGCCTGGGCCAGGTACTTGATGAAGCGCCCGCTCATGATGATCACCAGCAGCACAGCGCTGACGGCGCTCAAGGTCACCAGGACCTCGCGGGACAGATAACGAAAGACGATCAAACCAGACACTCCTGGGTTGTCAGGGCGGACTGCCATGCAATGGCGCCAGACAATGACTTGCTACAGCCTAGACCGATGCCGGTTCGCCAAAGGCGAACCTCCATGTAAAGTGCGCGCATTATCCTGTGATTGACCGCCCCTGTCACTTGGCCGCGCGTTAACGTGCATGACGGGGTTGTCAGCACGCTTGCCGCAGGCTCAAACTGGCAGCTTTTCCGCTGGCGCGCGACGACGCGGCCAGGCCCGCGCAGAGCGCTGGAACACACAGCGCCATTCGTATCGATCATTCGGGGATCCTGACATGGAACTGGTTGTAAAAAGCGTAGCTGCTGCATCCGTAAAAACCGCCACTCTGGTCATCGCAGTAGGTGAAAACCGCAAGCTCGGCGCAGTTGCCAAGGCTGTCGACCAAGCCTGCGAAGGCGCCATCAGCGCCGTGCTCAAGCGCGGCGACCTGGCCGGCAAGCCAGGCCAGACCCTGTTGCTGCACAGCCTGCCAGGCCTGAAAGCCGAGCGCGTGCTGCTGGTGGGCTGTGGCAAGGACGACGCCTTGGGCGACCGTGCCTGGCGCAAACTGGTGGCCAGCGTCGCCGGCGTGCTCAAGGGCCTGAACGGCGCCGACGCAATGCTGGCCCTGGATGACATCGCCGTCAGCAACCGTGACGCCCACTACGGCAAGTACCGCCTGCTGGCCGAGACCCTGCTGGACGGCGAGTACGTGTTCGACCGCTTCAAAAGCCAAAAGGTCGAGCCACGTGCCCTGAAAAAGGTCACCCTGCTGGCTGACAAGGCCGGCCAGGCCGAAGTCGAGCGCGCCGTGCAACACGCCAGCGCGATTGCCACCGGCATGGCCTTCACCCGCGACCTGGGCAACCTGCCGCCCAACCTGTGCCACCCAAGCTTCCTGGCCGAGCAGGCCAAGGAACTGGGCAAGGCGCACAAGGGCCTGAAGGTCGAGGTGCTGGACGAGAAGAAGATCAAGGACCTGGGCATGGGCGCGTTCTACGCCGTCGGCCAGGGCAGTGACCAGCCGCCACGCCTGATCGTGCTCAATTACCAGGGCGCCAAGAAGGCCGACAAGCCGTTCGTGCTGGTCGGCAAGGGCATCACCTTCGACACCGGCGGCATCAGCCTCAAGCCAGGCGCCGGCATGGACGAGATGAAGTACGACATGTGCGGCGCTGCCAGTGTGTTCGGCACCCTGCGCGCGGTGCTCGAGCTGCAGCTGCCGATCAACCTGGTGTGCCTGCTGGCATGCGCCGAAAACATGCCAAGCGGCGGCGCCACCCGCCCAGGCGACATCGTCACCACCATGAGCGGGCAAACCGTCGAAATCCTCAACACCGACGCCGAAGGCCGCCTGGTGCTGTGCGACACCCTGACCTACGCCGAGCGCTTCAAGCCGCAGGCGGTGATCGACATCGCCACCCTGACCGGCGCCTGCATCGTCGCCCTGGGCAGCCACACCAGCGGCCTGATGGGCAACAACGACGAGCTGGTCGGCCAACTGCTCGACGCCGGCAAGCGCGCCGACGACCGTGCCTGGCAGCTGCCGCTGTTCGACGAGTACCAGGAGCAACTGGACAGCCCGTTCGCCGACATGGGCAACATCGGCGGGCCCAAGGCCGGCACCATCACTGCCGGCTGCTTCCTGTCGCGCTTCGCCAAGGCCTACAACTGGGCGCACATGGACATCGCCGGTACCGCCTGGGTCAGCGGTGGCAAGGACAAGGGCGCCACTGGCCGCCCGGTGCCCCTGCTGACCCAGTACCTGCTGGACCGCGCTGGCGCATGACGCCATGAAGCCGGTGGTGCCTTGCGCGCCACCGGCTGGCGATACCACCATGAGCAAAGTCGATTTCTACATCCTGCCCACCGACTCGCTGTCAGCGCGGCTCGATTTCGCCTGCAAGCTGTGCGACAAGGCCTGGCGCCTCGGCCACCGGGTCTATCTGCACTGCCAGGATGCCGAACAGCGCGACGAACTGGACCAGCGCCTTTGGCGCTTCCGGGGCGAGGCCTTCGTGCCCCACGACCTCGCCGAGGTGCATGGCGATGCTGGCGTGGCCCTGGGCCTGGCGGACAGCGCGGGCGAGCACCGCGACCTGCTGATCAACCTGGGCGCCAGCGTGCCGGGGTTCGTCGGCCAGTTCGAGCGGGTAGCCGAGATCGTGATCGAAGAGCCTGGCATTCGCCAATCGGCGCGTGAGCGATTCCGTTTCTACCGTGAACAGGGCTATGCTCTGCAAGACCACCGCTTACAGCGACTTTGACGACGATGGACAAGCCCTCCTCCCTGCCCGACTCCGCCCACCTGCTCGATGACCTCGAGTCGATCCGCCAGCTGCTTGGCGATGCCGACCTGCAACCGCCGCTGCTGACCGAGACGGTCGAGCAGATCCCGTTGCTGCTGAATGAGCCCGCCGGCAATGTGCCAGCGCCGCCCGAAACGGTTGCCGCAGTGCCTGCAGAAGACTCGCAGACCCGCCGCCAGGACACCCTGCTGCACCTGGAAAGCGAGCTGCGTGCGGCGGCGCAGATGATCATGCAGGACGTGATCAACGACTTCACCCCGCATATCGAAAACGAGATCAAGCGCCGGCTGGATGCGCGCATCGAGCGGTTGATCACGCGTTCCGAGTAAAACAGGACATCGGTGTCGCCTGCTTCGCGGGTGAACCCGCTCCCACAGGATCACCACAGGCCTGAAGGCGGTGCTGTACCTGTGGGAGCGGGTTTACCCGCGAAGAGGCCATGCCTGCCTTGCCAGATAGCAGCAGCTTGTCGCCTGCGGCCCCCAGCTTGGTTATACTTCCCGGCTTTCCCGAATTAATGCACAGGGTCCCGCCGCGCATGGATAAGACCTACCAGCCGCACGCCATCGAAACTTCCTGGTACAACACCTGGGAGTCCGAGAACTATTTCGCCCCACAAGGTGCAGGCGAGTCCTACACCATCATGATCCCGCCGCCGAACGTGACCGGCAGCCTGCACATGGGCCACGGGTTCAACAACGCGATCATGGACGCCCTGATCCGTTTCCGCCGCATGCAAGGCCGTGACACCCTGTGGCAGCCAGGCACCGACCACGCCGGTATCGCCACCCAGATGCTGGTCGAGCGCCAGCTCGAGGCCAAGGGCCAGAACCGCCATGACCTGGGCCGCGAAAAGTTCCTGGACAAGGTCTGGGAATGGAAGGACCAGTCCGGCGGCAACATCAGCCGTCAGATCCGTCGCCTGGGCTCGTCGGTAGACTGGAGCCGCGAGCGCTTCACCATGGACGACGGCCTGTCCGAAGCGGTCAAGGAAGCCTTCGTGCGCCTGCACGAGGACGGCCTGATCTACCGCGGCAAGCGCCTGGTCAACTGGGACACCAAGCTGCACACGGCCATCTCCGACCTCGAAGTGGAGAACCACGACGAGAAAGGCCACCTGTGGAACCTGCGCTACCCGCTGGCCGACGGCGCCAAGACCGCCGAAGGCAAGGACTACCTGGTCGTTGCCACCACCCGTCCGGAAACCCTGCTGGGTGACGCCGCCGTTGCGGTCAACCCAGGTGACGAACGCTACCAGGCACTGATTGGCAAGTTCGTCGAACTGCCCCTGGTCGGCCGCCGCATCCCGATCATCGCCGACGACTACTGCGACCCCGAGTTCGGTACCGGCTGCGTGAAGATCACCCCGGCCCACGACTTCAACGACTACGAAGTCGGCAAGCGCCACAACCTGCCGCTGCTGAACATCTTCGACAAGAACGCCTTCGTGCTGGCCAGCGCCCAGGCGTTCAACCTCGACGGCAGCATCAACGAGCAGGTCGACACCAGCCTGCCGGCCCAGTACGCCAATCTTGACCGCTTCGTCGCGCGCAAGCAGATCGTCGCCGACCTGGACGCCCAAGGTTTGCTGGTGAGCATCGACGACCACGCTCTGAAAGTGCCGAAGGGCGACCGTTCGGGCACCGTGATCGAGCCGTGGCTGACCGACCAGTGGTACGTCTCCACCAAGCCGCTGGCAGAACCTGCCATCGCTGCAGTGGAAGATGGCCGCATCCAGTTCGTGCCCAAGCAGTACGAAAACATGTACTTCTCCTGGATGCGTGACATCCAGGACTGGTGCATCAGCCGCCAGCTGTGGTGGGGCCACCGTATCCCGGCGTGGTACGACGAGGCCGGCCAGGTGTATGTCGGCCGCAACGAGCAAGAGGTGCGCGCCAAGCACAACCTGGGCGCCGACGTGGTCCTGCGCCAGGACGACGACGTGCTCGACACCTGGTTCAGTTCGGGCCTGTGGACCTTCTCCACCCTGGGCTGGCCGGAGCAGACCGAGTTCCTCAAGAAGTTCCACTCCACCGATGTACTGGTGACTGGCTTCGACATCATCTTCTTCTGGGTTGCGCGCATGATCATGCTGACCATGCACCTGATCAAGAACGAGGACGGCACTCCGCAAGTACCGTTCAAGACCGTGTACGTGCACGGCCTGGTGCGTGACGGCCAGGGCCAGAAGATGTCCAAGTCCAAGGGCAACGTGCTGGACCCGCTGGACATCGTCGACGGCATCACCCTCGACGCCCTGCTGGAGAAACGCACCAGCGGCATGATGCAGCCAAAGCTTGCCGAGAAGATCGCCAAGCAGACCAAGGCCGAGTTCCCCGAAGGTATCGCCAGCTACGGCACCGACGCCCTGCGCTTCACCTTCTGCTCGCTCGCCTCGACCGGCCGCGACATCAAGTTCGACATGGGCCGCGTCGAAGGCTACCGCAACTTCTGCAACAAGATCTGGAACGCCGCCCGCTACGTCCTGGACAAGGGCGAGGACTGCGGCCAGAACGGCGAAGCCTACGAGCTGTCGCTGGCTGACCGCTGGATCATCTCGCAGTTGCAGCGCACCGAAGCCGAAGTGACCCGCCAGCTGGAGCAGTTCCGCTTCGACCTGGCCAGCCAGGCGCTGTACGAGTTCATCTGGAACCAGTACTGCGACTGGTACCTGGAGCTGTCCAAGCCCGTACTGTGGGACGAGAATGCCCCGGTCGAGCGCGCCCGTGGCACCCGTCGCACCCTGGTGCGCGTGCTGGAAGTGGCGCTGCGCCTGGCGCACCCGTTCATGCCGTTCATCACTGAAGAAATCTGGCAGCGCATCGCGCCGCTGGCCGGCATCGAAGGCAAGACCATCATGCTGCAGCCGTGGCCAGTGGCCAATGAAGCTCGCATCGACGCCGCTGCCGAAGGCGACATCGAGTGGCTCAAAGAGCTGATGGTCGGCCTGCGCAACATCCGCGCCGAAATGAACATTGGCCCGGGCAAGCCGCTGCCGCTGTTCCTGAAGAACGCCAACGCCGACGACCAGCGCCGCCTGCAGGAAAACGAGGCACTGCTGAAGAAGCTGGCCAAGGTCGAGTCGTTCACGGTACTGAGCGATGCCGACGAAGCGCCGCTGTCGGCCACCGCCCTGGTAGGTGACCTGCAGGTACTGGTGCCGATGGCCGGGCTGATCGACAAGGATGCCGAGCTGGCGCGCCTGAACAAGGAAATCCAGCGCCTGCAAGGCGAAGTCCAGCGTGTCGGTGGCAAGCTGTCCAACGCGGCCTTCGTCGACAAGGCACCGCCTGCGGTGATCGAGAAAGAGCGCGCCAAGCTGGCCGAGTCCGAACAGGCCCTGGCCAACTTCACCGAGCAGCATGCGCGGATTGCAGCGCTGTAACCAAAAGTGAAGCCATAGCGGGCTGCTGCGCAGCCCATCGCCGGCAAGCCGGCTCCCACAGGAAAGCACCGTACCTGTGGGAGCCGGCTTGCCGGCGATGCTTTTCAGGATCCGACCATGACCGAAAAACCCACCCTGCACCCGCGCAACCGCCACCAGGGCCGCTACGACTTCCCCAGCCTGATCAAGGCCCACCCTGACCTGGCGCGGTTCACCATCACCAACCCACACGGCAAACCCAGCATCGACTTCGCCAACCCCGAAGCCGTGCGGGTGTTCAACCGCGCCCTGCTCAAGGCCCAGTACGGCATCCAGCACTGGGACATTCCGGCCGATTATCTGTGCCCACCGATCCCCGGCCGCGCCGACTACATCCACGTGGCCGCCGACCTGCTGGCTGACGATAACGCCGGTGAAATCCCCAAAGGCGCCCAGGTGCGCGTACTGGACGTTGGCGTAGGAGCCAACTGCATCTACCCGCTGCTGGGCCACAGCGACTACCGTTGGCGTTTCCTCGGTTCGGACATCGACCCGGTAGCCCTGGCCTCGGCCAAGGCCATCATCCAGGCCAATGGCCTGGCCAAGGCCATCACCCTGCGCCAGCAGGCCAAGCGGGCGCACATCCTCACCGGCCTGCTGCAGGACGACGAACGCTTCGACCTGACCCTGTGCAACCCGCCCTTCCATGCCTCGCGCGATGAAGCCACTCGTGGCAGCCAGCGCAAGTGGAAGAACCTTGGCAAGCAGGACCCCAAGCGCAAGCTGCCGGTGCTGAACTTCGGTGGCCAGAACAACGAGCTGTGGTGCGAGGGCGGCGAAATCCGCTTCGTTACCCAGCTCGCGGGAGAAAGCGTGCAATACGCCGAGCAGGTACTCTGGTTCACCAGCCTGGTGTCCAAGGCCAGCAATCTGCCGGGGATCGAGGCTGCACTCAAGAAGGCCGGCGCCAAGGCCGTGCGCATTGTCGAAATGGGCCAAGGGCAGAAGCAGAGCCGCATGGTCGCCTGGAGCTTCCATGACGACGCTGCGCGCCAGGCCTGGCGCACCCGCAGTAAATCACAGGCATGAAAAAACCGCGCCCGGGCAAGCCGGGCGCGGTTTCGTCAAAGCGTCAACAATTACTTGTTGATAGCGTCGGTCAGCACTTTGGCTGGTACGAACTTGACGACTTTCTTGGCAGCGATTTCGATGGCAGCGCCAGTCGAAGGGTTGCGGCCGGTACGGGCAGGACGCTCGGAGACTTTCAGCTTGCCGATGCCTGGCAGAGTGATTTCAGCGCCGTTTTCCAGCTGGTCGGCAACGATCTGGCCCAGTTGCTCCAGCGCGTTTTTGGCGGTGGCTTTTGGCGCGGCGATCGATTCGGCGATGTCGGCAATCAGTTGGTCTTTGGTCAATGCCATGGTGATGTTCCTTCCCTATCAAATTCGATGGTTATGCAGCGAACTACGACGTTATCGGGCCAGCCCCTGTAAGTGGAGGGCCGCGCCAATCCCGTATCTAGATACGTAAATCGGCGTTTGGTTCGACACGACGACAGCACGCTGCCAGCAATGCGCCACACGAGGTGCACAAGACCGCGCAAAGCTACCACAGGAACGGATAAATATCCGCTGCGCACTTCGATTTAATGCAGGTTTTTCGGGGGTTTTAGCCTTAATCGCACAAATTTGAACAAAAAACGAACAACCGGCATTTCTGCCAACATCCGGCCACTGCACCACCTTGTGTCTGGGTTAAACTTGACGACTTTTGCAGCTCGCCGAGAATCCCATGCCAATCCGTCATTGCATCGTTCACCTGATCGACAAAAAGCCTGATGGCAGCCCCGCCGTGCTGCATGCCCGCGATAACGAACTGGCCGCTTCCGATGCCATCGAAAACCTGCTGACCGACCTCAACGACAGCTATAACGCCAAGCAAGGCAAGGCCTGGGGCTTTTTCCACGGCGAGTCTGGTGCGTACCCGCTGAGCGGCTGGCTGAAGCAATACCTGGAAAAGGAGAAAGACTTCACCGCGTTCAGTCGCGTGGCCGTGGAGCATCTGCAAAAGCTGATGGAGGAGTCGAACCTGTCCACCGGTGGCCACATCCTGTTTGCCCACTATCAGCAAGGCATGACCGAATACCTGGCAATCGCCCTGCTGCACCACAGCGAGGGTGTGGCGGTAAACGCCGAACTGGACGTAATGCCTTCGCGCCATCTTGACCTGGGCCAACTGCACCTGGCGGCGCGCATCAATTTGTCGGAGTGGAAGAACAACCAGAATTCCAAGCAGTACATCTCGTTCATCAAAGGCAAGAACGGCAAGAAGGTCTCGGAGTATTTCCGCGACTTCATCGGCTGCCAGGAAGGCGTTGATGGCCCGGGTGAAACCCGCACCCTGCTCAAGGCCTTCAGTGATTTTGTCGAGAGCGAGGACTTGCCCGAAGAGTCCGCGCGCGAAAAGACCCAGACCCTGGTCGAGTACGCCACTGCGCAGACCAAGATGGGCGAACCGGTGACCCTGGAAGAGCTGTCGAGCCTGATTGACGAGGACCGCCCCAAGGCGTTCTACGATCACATCCGCAACAAGGATTACGGCCTGTCGCCGGAAATCCCTGCGGATAAACGCACCCTTAACCAGTTTCGCCGCTTTACCGGGCGCGCCGAAGGGCTGTCGATCAGCTTCGAGGCGCATCTGCTGGGGGACAAGGTGGAGTATGACGAGGAAGCCGGGACCTTGATCATCAAAGGGCTGCCGACCACCTTGGTGGACCAGTTGAAACGACGCAAGGACTGATGGCCCTGGGGGCTGCCTTGCAGCCCTAAATCATGCAAGAAGCATCATAGGAGGCGACCAACGCCTCCTTCGCCGACTTGCGCAGCCGCTTCACCAGCCGCTCCTGCCGCAACGCCTCACCCTTGTCCGGCCACTGCTCCACATACACCAGCGCCTGGGCCGGGCTGGTCTTGAAGTACCGCGCCCCCCGCCCCTTCTGGTGCGCGGCAAAGCGCCGCTGCGGGTCGTCACTGATACCGCAATACAACGAACCATTCGCCGCCCGTACCAGATAGACAAACCAGGGTTTGCCTATGGCATGCACGACGACCTCACTCACCACGGGCCTGCTGAAATGCCCGCAGGCCCTTGAACGCTTGCTGGCGGACCTTGTTCTGCACCAGCGGCGACCAGCCGAGCAGCACCCCGGGCACGCCCAGCGCTTGCCGTGACCAGCGCCACAGATCGAAGCTGTCGTCGTGCTGGCAGATCAACCCATCACGAATCACAAAGCGCGCCTGGATGTCATTGACCACGACACGGCCGGTCTGGCTGAACAGGTAAGTCGCCACCCAGTGCGCACCACCACCACGTTCGTCGGCGCGGACGCTGTCGAACGCAAGGGTGAAGTCTGTGGCACGGCTGGTGAGCATGCGCCACATGTCACCCGCGTCCTTGCCGCGCAGGGTGCCGAAGACCGGGTCGCTGAAAACGACATCATCGCTGTAGCAGGCCACCATGGCCTCGGCGTCCAGGCGCTGGAAGGCCTGGTAGAAACGGGTGATCAGGTCGCGGTTGGCGTCGCTCATGGGCGGGTCCGTGCTGGGATCGAAAGCAGCACGATAATCTGCCCCGACGGCTTACGCCAGTGCCGGCCTCTTCGCGGGTAAACCCGCTCCCACAGGAAAGTGACAGGCCCAGAGCAGGCACAGATTCTGTGGGAGCGGGTTTACCCGCGAAGAGGCCGGCACTGCCAACATTTTCCTCAAACCCTCTCGCTGGTCACCTGCACATGCAAAGCACGCCCGGCACCCAACCCGAACACGATGGCGCCAATCCCCAGCACGGCAAAAATCCAGCCCACCGCCGCCCAGCCGCCGGTCATGTCATGTACCAGCCCTACTGCAAACGGCCCCATGGACGCCAAGGTGTAACCTACGCCTTGAGCCATGCTCGACAGGTTCGCCGCCACATGAGCATCTTTCGAACGCAGCACGATAAGGGTCAGCGCCAGGGCAAAGGTCCCCCCCTGCCCCAGGCCCAGCACCACCGCCCAACCCCATAGCCCCGAAATCGGCGCGTACAGGCAACCGAACAAGCCCGCCAAGGTGATCAGCATGACCATCACGATCGCCAGGCGCTGATCCTTGCCGCGGGTCGCCAGCCAGGGTGCGCTGAGGGAACTGACCAATTGCACGATCACCGACCCCGACAGCACCAGCCCCGCCTCTGTAGGGCTCAGGCCGCGGCCGATCAGGATCGATGGCAACCAGCCAAATACTATGTAGGCCAGCGACGACTGCAGCCCCATGTACAGGGTCACCTGCCAGGCCAAGGGGTCACGCCACAGGCCGCGCACCCGGTAGGCTACTTTGTGCAAGCCATGCCCCTGACGGGCCTGTGGCAGCCACACCAGCATGGCCAGCAAGGCCGGGAGCACCCAGAAGCCCAGCCCCACCGCCCAGCTGTCGTCGAAATGCTGCGCCAGGGGCACAGTAGCCCCGGCAGCCATGGCCGCGCCCAGGCATAGCGCCATGGTGTACACGCCAGTCAGGGTGCCAGCGTGCTGGGGGAAATCGCGCTTGACGATACCGGGCAGCAGCACGCCGATGATACCGATGCTGGCTCCCGCCATCAGGCTACCAAGGAAAACCCCGGCGGCCCCCAGGGTACTGCGCACGACAATCCCCAGCGCCAAGGTGAGCAGAATGCCCACGATCACTCGCTCACTGCCAAAGCGCCGCGCCAGCAGCGGCGCCAGCGGGGCGAACAAGCCCAGGCACAGCACCGGCAAGGTGGTCAGCAAGCCTGCCTGCGACGCACTCAGCCCCAGGCCTTCGGAGACCTGGCCCAGCACCGGCGCCATGCTCGACAACGCCGGACGCAGGTTCAAGGCCACCAGCACCAGGCCGAGCAACAGCAACCAGGGCCTGCGCAGCAGCACCGGCTGTTGCTGGACCTGCTCGTCGTCGGCTTCAGCGTCGATCAGCAGCTCATCGAGATCGCGCGGGTCGGGCGGGGTATTGCGAGTGATGGATTCAGCCATGGCCTTCTCGGGGTCAGGATTCGATGAGGGTACGGCTCAGGCGCTTGGCCCGCTCCGCGTCGCGTTGCTCGATGGCGTCGAGGATCTGTCCATGCAGGTCGAACGTGGCCTGGCAACGCGGCACGGTCGCCATGTTCTGCTGCAGCGCGGCAGCGACCACCCCGGAAAAGTAGCGGTACAGCTCACTTAACGCCGGGTTGTGAGCGGCATCTACCAGCCGTTGGTGAAACACCAGGTCGCAGGCCACATAAGCGTCGACATCACCATGAAAATGCCCGGCACTGCTGCCTAAGGCATCGCGCAGTGCTTGCAGGTCGGCAGCGGTACGGCGCAGGGCCGCCAGGCCAATCGCTTCGGTTTCCAGGATATGGCGGGTTTCCCGGGCCTGCTCGGCACTGCAGCGCGACATCGCCTGCACCGCTTGCAGCGGCTCCTGGGCGGTGCGCAGGTAGCTGCCGTCGCCTTGACGGATTTCCACCAGGCCGCTGAAGGCCAGCACCCGCATGGCTTCGCGCACGGTATTGCGGCTGATGCCAAGCTGCAAGGCCAGTTCCGGCTCGGTTGGCAGACGCTGCCCTACCTGCCAGTCGCCCTGCAGAATGCGCTCGCGCATAGATTCCACAGCCAATTCGACCAAGGAACGCCTGGTCAGCTCTGTACCCATCCCACTCAACCAATCATCCGATGAATTGCTGCAGCTTACTGGATCCGGGTCAATGGCGTAAACCACCTGTCATTTTTGCCAGTTGTGGAGAATACGCTTTGTTGCAACGCTCGCAGCATACCTTCAAGGATGCCTTTGCATGCGACGAGCGAGCCTGCTGCTATTGCTGTTCCTCACCTTGCTGCCCGGTTGTGATCCGGCGCAACAGCGCAGCCGCCCGAAGGCTTTGTTCATTGGCCTGGACGGTGTGCAACTGGAGCGATACCTGCTGCTGGGTGACGCCACCCACCTAAGGCAGCGGCTGTATTACGGCAAAGCCTACGCTGGCGGGATCAACGGCAGGGGCAGCGAGCAGCCGACCCTGAGCGGCCCAGGCTGGGTGACGCTGCTGACCGGCGTGTGGAGCAACAAGCATGGCGTTACCTCCAACGACGAATCATTGCGGGTTGACCGGGCGTTCCCCAGCCTGTTCAGGCGGCTGCGCCTGGCCATGCCCAACGCCTACCTGGCCAGCGTGGTCAACTGGTCGCCGCTGAATACGGCATTCATGCTGGAAGATGCGCATGGCGCAGATGTGCGTGAAAGTGGTTTATCGGATGAGCAGGTGATCGAGCGTACGCTGCAGATCCTTGGCAACACGCCCGCGGACTTCACCTTCATCCAGCTCGACGAACCGGACCAGGCCGGCCACGACAGAGGTTTTGGTGATCGTTACCAGCGCGCGCTGCGCAAGGTCGACAACCAGATTGGCCAGTTGCTGGACAAGGTCGATGAGCGGCGGCGCAGGTATCCGCAGGAAGACTGGCTGGTGATGGTCAGCACCGACCATGGCCGCGACTACTGGGGCAAAAGCCACGGCGGGCTGTCGGAACAGGAAAAGACCATCTTCATCGCCAGCAACAAGCCGCTGAACCAGGAGTTTACGCAACCCGGCATTCCTGCGGAAAACCCCGGCCCGAACCACCTGTACAGCCTGCCCGCGCAAACCTCGGTTGCACCGACCCTATTGCGCCACATGGGGTTGAAACTGCAGCCGGACTGGTTACTGGACGGGACGCCCTTGCTGGGAAACACCGGGGTGCGCAAGGCACGGGCGGATGAAAGCAAAGGGCAGCTGCGCTGGAACAGTAACGCCAGCGGCCATCTGAGCATTTTGAAGAACGGGCATGTGGTGGCGCAGGTGCCGGCCGCAGGCGGGCAATGGCGCGATCCGGAGGGGATGAAGCAGCAGAACGACTATGTGCTGGTGCTCGACGGAACACCGGCGGCGGTACGCAACAGGCCAGAGCCCAAGGCGGTTGTCATCGAAGAAAGCGGCTATTGAACACCGTTGCAGCGGCCTTGCGTCACGATTGGCGTGCAAGGCCGCTGCCACAGGGACTGCCGTCAGTTCAACGCATCAAGCAGCGCCTGGTTCATCTCCGGCGTGCCAATGGTGATCCGCAGGAACTGGGCAATACGCTGCTGCTTGAAGTGGCGCACGATCACCCCTTGCTCGCGCAAACGGGCCGCCAGCTCAGCGGCGTCCTGCTGCGGGTGACGGGCAAAGATAAAGTTGGCCGCCGATGGCAGCACGTCGAAACCTTTGGCCTGCAATTGACCAACCAGCACTTCGCGACTGTCGATCACCTTGCGACAGGTAGCCTCGAAGTACTCGCGGTCCTCGAACGCCACCGCAGCACCGACGATCGCCGCACGGTCCAGCGGATAAGAGTTGAAGCTGTTCTTGATCCGCTCCAGCGCCTCGATCAGGTCCGGGTGACCCACTGCCAGACCAACCCGCAGGCCGGCCAGCGAGCGCGATTTCGACAAGGTCTGGGTGACCAGCAGATTGTCGTAGCGGTCCACCAGGCTGATGGCTGTTTCGCCACCAAAATCGATATAGGCCTCATCCACCACCACCACCGAATCACGGTTGGCTTGCAGCAGCTGCTCCACCGCCTGCAACGGCATCAGGCAGCCAGTCGGCGCGTTGGGGTTGGGGAAGATGATGCCGGCGTTGGGCTTGTTGTAGTCACCAATGCGGATCTGGAACTGCTCGTCCAGCGCCACCTGTTCGAAGGCGATACCGTACAGGCCGCAGTAAACCGGGTAGAAGCTGTAGCTGATGTCCGGGAACAGCAGCGGGGCATCGTGCTGGAACAGGCCGTGGAAGATGTGCGCCAGCACTTCGTCCGAGCCATTGCCGACAAATACTTGCGCCGCAGTCACGCCGTAATACTCGGCCACCGCCTGCTTGAGCCGGTCGCCGTTCGGGTCTGGATAAAGGCGCAGATTGTCGTTCAGCTCGGCGCGCATGGCCTCCAGCGCCTTGGGCGACGGGCCGTAGGGGTTTTCGTTGGTGTTCAGCTTGACCAGGCGGGCCAGTTTGGGCTGCTCGCCCGGCACGTAAGGCACCAGGTCCTTGACGAAGGGGCTCCAGAATCGACTCATGCTCAGTTCCCCTTCTCTTGGGTCAGGATGCGGTATTCAGCACTGCGGGCGTGGGCGGTCAGCGACTCGCCACGGGCCAGCACCGATGCAGTGTGGCCCAGCTCGGACGCGCCCTGCTCGGAGCAGAAGATGATCGACGAACGCTTCTGGAAGTCATACACCCCCAGTGGCGACGAGAACCGCGCGGTGCCCGAGGTAGGCAATACGTGGTTGGGGCCGGCACAGTAGTCACCCAGCGCTTCGCTGGTGTGGCGGCCCATGAAGATCGCGCCGGCATGGCGGATGTGCGGCAGCCAAGCCTGCGGGTCGGCCACCGACAGCTCCAGGTGCTCCGGTGCGATGCGGTTGGCCACTTCGATCGCCTGCTGCATGTCACGCACCTGGATCAGCGCACCGCGGCCATTGATCGACTTCTCGATGATTTCGGCACGCTCCATGGTTGGCATCAGCTTGTCGATGCTGGCAGCAACGCGGTCGAGGAAACCGGCATCCGGGCTGACCAGGATGGCCTGGGCGTCTTCGTCGTGCTCGGCCTGGGAGAACAGGTCCATGGCGATCCAGTCCGGGTCGGTCTGGCCGTCGCATACCACGAGGATTTCCGACGGGCCGGCAATCATGTCGATACCGACCTGGCCGAACACGTGGCGCTTGGCGGTGGCGACATAGATGTTGCCGGGGCCGACGATCTTGTCTACCTGTGGCACGCTTTCGGTGCCGTAGGCCAGTGCAGCCACGGCCTGGGCGCCACCGACGGTGAACACCCGGTCGACACCGGCGATGCAGGCAGCCGCCAGCACCAGCTCATTGACCTCGCCACGCGGGGTCGGCACCACCATCACCACTTCCGGCACGCCGGCGACCTTGGCCGGAATGGCGTTCATCAACACCGACGACGGGTACGACGCCTTGCCGCCAGGCACATACAGGCCGGCGCGGTCCAGCGGTGTCACCTTCTGGCCAAGCACAGTGCCGTCGGCTTCGGTGTACTGCCAGGAGTCCTGCTTTTGCCGCTCGTGGTACATGCGCACACGGTTGGCGGCCTTTTCCAACGCTTCGCGCTGGGCCGCGGTGATGCGGGTCAGGGCCAGCTCCAGACGCTCACGGCCGAGGATCAGGTCATCGATACAGGTGGCGGCAACAGCGTCAAAACGCTGGGTGAACTCCACCAGCGCCGCATCGCCGCGCTCGCGCACGGCCTTGATGATGTCGAGCACGCGCTGGTTGACCGCGTCATCGGACACACTTTCCCAGCTCAGCAGATGATCCAGATGTCGGGCGAAATCCGGATCAGCAGCGTTGAGACGGGCAATTGCAGTGGACACGGTCATGGCGAGGGCCTCGATTATTAGCGAATGCTCAGGCGCCCTAGGCTACCAGTCCATCCGCGCGGGCACCCGAGAAAAGTGGCTATGACGCGGATAGACGGGCGCGACAGCGAAGGTCGCGCTCAGGAGTCAGCCGCGGTGTCGCGATTCGACAGCTTTACGCAGGGTGTCGATCAGGCTCTGGATACGGGCGTGCTGCATTTTCATCGAGGCCTTGTTGACCACTAGGCGCGAGCTGATCGTGGCGATCATTTCCTGGGGTTCGAGGCCGTTGGCACGCAGGGTGTTGCCAGTGTCGACCACGTCGATGATCTTGTCGGCGAGGTTGATCAGCGGCGCCAGCTCCATCGAGCCGTACAGCTTGATGATATCGACCTGGCGGCCCTGTTCGGCGTAGTAGCGCTTGGCTACGTTGACGAACTTGGTGGCCACCCGCAGACGGCCCTTGGGCTCGGGTGCACCCACCACGCCAGCGGTCATCAGCTTGCAGCAGGCAATCTGCAGGTCCAGGGGCTCGTACAGGCCCTGGCCGCCGTATTCCATCAGCACGTCCTTGCCGGCCACGCCAAGGTCGGCGGCACCATGCTCGACGTAGGTTGGCACGTCGGTGGCACGCACGATCAGCAGGCGCACGTCGTCCTGCGTGGTGGGGATGATCAGCTTGCGGCTCTTGTCCGGGTTCTCGGTCGGTACAATACCGGCCTCGGCCAGCAATGGCAGGGTGTCGTCGAGAATACGGCCTTTGGAAAGCGCGATGGTCAACATTGGAACGTCGGTCCTTAAGCGGCTACTGCCGGCCGGGCGTTGAGCCCGACCGCATTCAATTCATCAGGTGCATCCTTGCACCAGCGGGCTACTAGCCCGGTACGCGGCGGATTTTCGCGCCGAGCATCTGCAGTTTTTCTTCGATGCACTCGTAACCACGGTCAATGTGGTAGATGCGATCGATCAGGGTGTCGCCTTCGGCCACCAGCGCAGACAGCACCAGGCTGGCGGAAGCACGCAGGTCGGTTGCCATTACCGGGGCACCCTTCAGCGTCTTGACGCCAGTGACGATGGCCGTGTTGCCTTCGACCTGGATCTGCGCGCCCATGCGGTGCATTTCGTACACATGCATGAAGCGGTTTTCAAAGATGGTCTCGATCACCGCGCCAGTGCCTTCGGCGATGGCGTTCAGCGAGATGAACTGCGCCTGCATGTCGGTCGGGAAGGCCGGGTACGGTGCGGTACGCAGGTTGACGGCTTTGGGCCGCTTGCCGTGCATGTCCAGTTCGATCCAGTCTTCGCCGGTATTGATGTCGGCGCCCGCTTCCTTGAGCTTTTCCAGCACGGCTTCAAGGATGGTCGGGTCAGTGTCCTTGACCTTGACGCGGCCACCGGTCACGGCAGCGGCAACCAGGTAGGTACCGGTTTCGATACGGTCCGGCATCACGCGATAGGTGGCCGAGTGCAGGCGCTCTACGCCATCGATGGTGATGGTGTCGGTACCCGCGCCTTGAACCTTGCCGCCCATGGCGTTGATGAAGTTGGCCAGATCGACCACTTCAGGCTCGCGCGCAGCGTTCTGCAGCACGCTGCGGCCTTTGGCCAAGGCAGCGGCCATCATGATGTTCTCGGTACCGGTCACGCTGACGGTGTCGAAGAAGAAGTGCGCACCGCGCAGGCCACCCTCAGGCGCCTTGGCCTTGATGTAGCCGGCTTCGACATCGATCTTCGCACCCATGGCCTCAAGGCCGCGGATGTGCAGGTCGACCGGGCGCGAGCCAATGGCGCAACCGCCTGGCAGGGCCACTTCGGCCTCGCCGAAACGGGCGACCATCGGGCCCAGCACCAGGATCGAGGCGCGCATGGTCTTGACCAGCTCATACGGCGCGACCAGGGTCTTGATGGTGCGTGGGTCGATCTCCACCGCGAGCTTTTCGTCGATCACAGGCTCGATGCCCATGCGACCGAACAGCTCGATCATGGTGGTGATGTCGTGCAGGTGTGGCAGGTTGCCCACGGTTACCGGGCCGTCAGCCAGCAGGGTCGCTGCCAGGATCGGCAGGGCTGCGTTCTTCGCGCCCGAAATGCGGATCTCGCCGTCAAGACGAGGGCCGCCAGTAATAATCAGTTTGTCCATTGGAGTCTCGCCGCCAAGTTGGCTCAGGTGCGCTCAGCCCAGGCTGCGCTGCTGAAAAATTTCATGGTTACCGCATGGATGCTGCCATTGGCGATCCACGGGTTCAGGTGAGCATAGATCGCCTGCTGACGTTTGACCGGGCTCAGGCCAGCCAACTCGTCGCTGATCACGTTCAACTGGAAGTTGCAGCCTTCGCCTTCAACTTCGACCCGGGAACCGGGCAATTTTTCTTCAAGGAAGCTTTTAACTTCTACGGCCTGCATGCTCAACCTCAATCGGCGCCCGATGCGCACGGGTCGGCCATCATACAAAAAAGCCCCTCGCCTGCGAAGCCCAACGAGGGCTTCGCTGACCGAGGGGCCATCATCCGTGCCGGGCCATCAGGTTGCCAGCACTTCATCGAGGTCATAGACCCCGGCAATTTCCCGCATGTCGTCGGGCATGCCACGTACCAGGCAGCCCTTGCCGGCGGCCTGGGCGTCACGCACGAATGCCAGCAGCAGCGAAAGGCCGACGCTGGTGGAGTGCTGCACCGCCGTGCAATCGAGCACCAGCTGTGCCTCAGCGCTGGCCGCGATCAGTGCCTTGCCCTGCTTGCGCAGGGCCGGCCCGCTGCGATAGTCCAGCACACCGGCCAGGCGCAGCACGCCCGGCTCGGCCATGCTTACAGCGGCTTCACTCATTTGACGGTCTTCTCTGGCGAGCTGTCGGCGGTCTGCTTGGCCTTGGCCACTTCGCCGGCCCAGCCATCGATGGTCTTGTCCAGGTCGTTGCCGTTGCGCTGCATGGCGTCGGCAAACTGGTCGCGGAACAGCTTGCCGATATTGATGCCGTTGACGATGACGTTACGCACCTTCCACTCGCCGGAGATGTTCTCCAGGGTGTACTGCACCGGGTACACGGCACCGTTGTTGCCGGTAACCTTCATGCCGACACTGGCACGCTTGCCGTCATCGGCCTTGGCCGGATCAACCACGATACCCTGGTTGTTGTACTCCAGCAGCGCGTTGCCATAGAACTGCATCAGGCTGCGCTTGAAGTTTTCCTGGAAGCGCTGCATCTGCTCCGGGGTGGCCTTGCGCGAGTACTTGACGGTCATGATGCTGCGGGAAATACCGTCTGCGTCCACCACCGGGCCGAGGATACGATTCAGGGAATCATAGAAAGCACTGGGGTTGGACTTGTACTGTTCCTTGTTGGCCTTGAGGTCACCAAGCAACTCGTTGGTCGTGCTCTGAACCACGTCATGAGGCGTTTGGGCGGCCAACGCCAGCAAAGGGAAAGCCGCCAGCAGGACCAGCAGGCCACGTCGCAGGATCGAAATCATGGAAACTCCTTAATTAGCCGGTTGCGCTTCTTTCGGTTCCTTGCCAACAGAGTTGAGCAAGAACTTGCCAATCAGATCTTCCAGCACCAGTGCCGACTGGGTGTCGTGGATGGTCGCACCGTCCTTGAGCACTTCGTCTTCGCCGCCCACGCTGATGCCGATGTACTTTTCGCCAAGCAAGCCGGCGGTCAGGATCGAGGCAGTGGAGTCGGTCGGCAGGTTGTCAACCGACTTGTCCAGCTGCAGGGTTACCCGACCGGTGTAGGAATCACGGTCCAGATCGATGGCGGTGACCTTGCCGATGGTCACACCGGCCATGGTCACTTTAGCTCTGACCGTCAAACCGGCGATATTGTCGAAGTAGGCATAAACTTTATAGGTATCGCTGCTCGGGCTGGCCGACAGCCCGCTGACACGCAGGGCCAGCAGCAGCAGCGCCAGGATCCCGGCCAGGAGGAACAGGCCGACACCGATTTCCAGGGTGCGGTTTTGCATCAGAAATCTCCAAACATCAAGGCGGTCAGAATAAAGTCCAGACCCAGCACTGCCAACGAGGCATAGACCACGGTCTTGGTGGTGGCACGGCTGATCCCTTCTGAGGTGGGCTCACAGTCGTACCCCTGGAATACGGCGATCCAGGTCGTGACGAAGGCGAACACCAGGCTCTTGAGCAGCCCGTTGAGCACGTCGTCGGTAAACGAAACACTGTTCTGCATGTTGGCCCAGAACGAACCCTCGTAGACGCCCAGCCAGTCCACGGCCACCCACGAGCCACCCCAGATACCGACCACGCTGAAGATCAGCGCCAGCAGCGGCAGCGAGATGAAACCGGCCCACAGGCGGGGCGCGACGATGTACTTGAGCGGGTCGACGCCGATCATTTCCAGGCTCGACAGCTGCTCGGTGGACTTCATGTTGCCGATTTCGGCGGTCAGCGCAGACCCCGCACGGCCGGCGAACAGCAACGCCGTCACCACCGGGCCAAGCTCACGCAGCAGGGTCAGGGCCACCATCTGCCCTACCGCCTGCTCCGAGCCGTACTTGGTCAGGATGCTGTAGCCCTGCAGCGCCAGCACCATGCCGATGAACACCCCGGACACGACGACGATCGCCAGCGACAGCACACCAACCGAATACAGCTGCCTGGTCAGCAGCTGGAAGCCACCACCAATGCCGCCACGCCCGACCAGCGCATGGAACAGGAACAGGCAGGAACGCCCCAGCACTGCCAGCACGTCGATTGCCGAGCGGCCCAGCAGGCGGACACGTTCGAGTAAGGATTTTCTGCGCATCAACGCGCCCCCAGCAGGTCGGCGCGGTAGTCAGGCGCAGGAAAGTGGAAAGGTACCGGGCCATCCGGGTCACCCTTCATGAACTGGCGGATACGCGGGTTATCCGAGCCCATCAGCTCGTCAGGCGTACCCTGGCCCAGCACCTGGCCGTCACCCACCACGTAGATGTAGTCGGCAATGCTGGCGGTTTCCGCCAGGTCATGCGAAACGACGATGCTGGTGATGCCCAGGGCATCGTTGAGCAGGCGAATCAGCCGCACCAGCACGCCCATTGCGATCGGGTCCTGGCCGACGAACGGTTCGTCGTACATGAGGATCTGCGGGTCCAGGGCAATTGCCCGGGCCAGCGCCACCCGGCGCTTCATGCCACCGGAAAGCTCGTCAGGCATCAGGTCGATGGCGCCGCGCAGGCCGACGGCCTGCAGTTTCATCAACACGATGTCCCGGATCATTTCGTCCGACAGCTGGGTATGCACGCGCAGCGGGAACGCGACGTTCTCGAAGACATCGAGGTCGGTGAACAGCGCACCGCTCTGGAACAGCACACCCATGTGCTTGCGGGCATCGAACAGATCGCTGCGCGACAGGGTCGGCAGGTTCTGCCCGGCAACCCATACCTCACCGCTGGACGGGCGCAACTGGGCGCCCATCAACCGGAGCAACGTGGTCTTGCCGCAACCCGATGGCCCCATGATGCCGGTGACCTTGCCGCGCGGGATGCGAATGTCGACGTTGCTGAAAATGCTGCGCGAACCACGTTTGAAGGTAACCCCCTTCAACTCGACCGCGTAGGCGCTATCCACACTCATCTAGACTCCTTGCTAGTGCAGCCTCGTCCTAATGGACGCCGGCCTCCATCTGGAAGGCACACGCACCCCTGACAGGCCGAATAGCGGCGAACTATAGCACCGCTGACAGCGCCGCCCCAAGGGCGGGCAACGAGTCGTTCAGCGCTGCGACAGGCTGGCCTGACATTCTTCACGGCAATCGAAAGCGTGAGGGTTTCTTCCATTGCGGCTATAATCGCCGCCTTTTCATCAGGCACTGCGTTTTCGACATGAGCCAATCCAGCGAGCTGATTCAATCCGCCCAGCGCACCGTGCGCCTGGAACTCGAGGCCGTCGAGGGCCTGCTGGCGCGCATCGACCAACACTTTGTCAAAGCCTGCGAAATCATCCTGGCTAGCGAGGGCAGGGTCGTGGTGCTGGGCATGGGCAAATCCGGGCACATCGGCAACAAGATCGCCGCCACCCTGGCCAGCACTGGCACACCGGCGTTCTTCGTGCACCCTGCCGAAGCCAGCCATGGCGACATGGGCATGATCACCGGCAACGATATCATCCTGGCGCTGTCGAACTCCGGCAGCACCGCCGAGATCGTCACCCTGGTGCCGCTGATCAAGCGCCTGGGCATCAAGCTGATCAGCCTGACCGGCAACCCGGACTCCACCCTGGCCCAGGCAGCGGATGTCAACCTCGATGCCAGGGTCGCGCAGGAGGCCTGCCCGTTGAACCTGGCGCCCACCTCCTCCACCACCGCAGCACTGGTACTGGGCGACGCCCTGGCCATCGCCCTGCTGGAGGCGCGCGGCTTCACCGCAGAAGACTTCGCCTTCTCGCACCCTGGCGGCGCACTTGGGCGGCGCTTGCTGCTCAAGGTCGAGAACGTCATGCACGCCGGGGGTGAATTGCCTCAGGTGCAGCGCGGCACCCTGCTGAAGGATGCGCTGGTGGAAATGTCCCGCAAGGGCCTCGGCATGACCGTGGTCGTCGAAGCTGACGGCAAGCTGGCCGGGATTTTCACCGACGGCGACCTGCGCCGCAGCCTGGACCGCAACATCGATGTGCACACCACCCTGATCGACCAGGTGATGACGGTGCATGGCAAGACCGCCCGCGCGGAGATGCTCGCCGCCGAGGCCTTGAAAATAATGGAAGACCACAAGATCAACGCGCTGGTGGTCGTGGACCACGAAGACCGACCGACCGGCGCCCTCAACATGCACGACCTGCTGCGCGCCGGCGTGCTGTAAGGAGCGATGGAATGAGCCAGAACCTGATGCAACGTGGCAAGGCCATCAAACTCGCGGTGTTCGACGTCGATGGCGTACTGACCGATGGCCGCCTGTACTTCCTCGAGGACGGCAGCGAATTCAAGACCTTCAACACCCTCGACGGCCAGGGCATCAAGATGCTCATGGCCTCGGGCGTAACCACCGCGATCATCAGCGGCCGCAAGACCCCGGTGGTCGAACGCCGGGCCAGCAACCTCGGCATCCCGCACCTTTTCCAGGGCCGCGAAGACAAATTGGTGGTACTCGACGGCCTGCTCGCCGAACTGGGCCTAAGCTATGAACAGGTCGCCTACCTTGGCGATGACCTGCCCGACCTGCCGGTGATTCGCCGGGTAGGCCTGGGCATGGCGGTAGCCAGCGCCGCGCCGTTTGTTCGCCAGCACGCCCATGGCGTGACCCAGGCTCGCGGCGGCGAAGGTGCCGCCCGCGAGTTCTGCGAACTGATCATGCAGGCCCAGGGCACCCTGGACGCTGCCAACGCCAACTACCTGTAAGGCTGCCCATGTTCAGCAAGAAACTCCGCAATATCGCGCTGCTGACGGTGATCGCCGCCGTACTGGCAGCCATCGGTTACTGGAATGTCAGCCCGGAAAGCTTCCTCGACCAGCCGGTGGCCCAGGTCGACGAAAGCGCCATCGACTACTATGCGATCAACGCGCACAGTGTGCAGTTCCTGCCTGACGGCAAGCTGCAGTACGAAATGACCGCCGACAAGGTCGAGCATGTAAAGGCCAGCGAAATCACCCTGGTGACCACCCCGGACCTGCGCCTGTACCGCGGCACCGAATACCCGTGGCACGTACAAAGCGTGCGCGCCGAGGTGAATCCGGACGGTACCGAGGTCGAACTGATCGACAAGGTACGTGTGGCACGCACCGACGAGAAGCAACGCGAAACGATTATTACCAGTTCGCGCATGACCGTATTTCCACAGAAGCAATATGCTCAGACCGAGCAAGCCGTTAGAATCGACGGCGCCGGTGGGACAACCACGGGCAAGGGCATGAAAGCCTATTTGAAAGAAGGCAGGATGGACCTGCTCTCTAACGTAAGAGGACAGTATGAGGCTCGTTAAAACCCTCCCCCTTTTGCTCAGCCTGAGCGCAGCACTGGGAACCGCGAGCGCCTTCGCCCTGCCGAATGACCGTGATCAGCCTATTCGCATCCAGGCCGACAACGCACACCTGGATGACAAGCAGGGTGTGGCCACCTATACCGGTGACGTGATCATTACCCAAGGCTCGATGATGATCAAAGGCAACACGGTGACCATGACCCGCGCGAGCAATGGCGACATCGACGTCGTCACCTCGGTTGGCAACCTGGCCTACTTCGAGCAGCAACAGAGTGCTGCCAAGCCCGACAAGATGAAAGGCTGGGCAGTCACCATCCAGTACCAGGCGCAAAAAGACACCGTGATCCTCACCGACCGCGCCAAGGTCGAGAACGAGGGCAACACCACCGAAGGCGAGAAGATCGTCTACAACACCAAGAGCCAGGTGGCGACTGCCGGGCGCGGTGGCAATGTGACCCAGCCACGTCAGCGTATCGACATGGTGATCCAGCCCAAGAAGAAGGCCGAGTAAATGGCAACCCTCAAAGCCCAGCACCTGGCCAAGAGCTACAAGGGGCGGCAGGTCGTGCGTGATGTCAGCCTGTCGATCGACAGCGGCCAGATCGTCGGCCTGCTCGGCCCCAACGGCGCCGGCAAGACCACCTGCTTCTACATGATCGTCGGCCTGGTCCAGGCCGAACAGGGGCGCGTGCTGATCGACAACCTCGACGTCAGCCACCAGCCCATGCACGGTCGCGCACGCGCCGGTATCGGCTACCTGCCGCAGGAAGCCTCGATCTTCCGCAAGCTGTCGGTGGCGGACAACATCATGGCCATCCTCGAGACCCGCAAGGACCTCGACCGCGACGGCCGGCGCAAAGAGCTGGAAAGCCTGCTGCAGGAATTCCATATCAGCCATATCCGCGACAACCTCGGCATGAGCCTGTCCGGCGGTGAGCGCCGCCGGGTGGAAATTGCCCGCGCCCTGGCGACCGCACCCAAATTCATCCTGCTGGACGAACCGTTCGCCGGCGTCGACCCGATCTCGGTCGGCGACATCAAGCAGATCATCCACCACCTCAAGGCCAAGGGTATCGGTGTGCTGATCACCGACCACAACGTGCGCGAGACACTGGATATCTGCGAAACCGCCTATATCGTCAACGATGGCCGGCTGATCGCCGAAGGTGATGCCGAAACCATTCTGGCCAACGAACTGGTCAAGGAAGTCTACCTGGGTCACGAGTTCCGGCTCTGACCCCGGAACGCGCCTGGAGCACCGCCAGACAGCCCTGCAACCGGGGGTAAAGTTGTTACGGTGCTCTAGGCAAACGCTACAATTTAAGGCATAAAACTTGCTTGATCTGGCGCCCCGGCGCCCTCGTGTAGTGGATGGCGCATGCGCGCCGGCGAACAAGGTATTAAGCCCCTGCCATGAAACCATCGCTCGTCCTAAAAATGGGCCAGCAACTGACGATGACACCGCAGTTGCAACAGGCCATCCGCTTGCTCCAGCTTTCCACCCTGGACCTCCAACAGGAAATCCAGGAAGCGCTGGAGTCGAACCCGATGCTCGAACGTCAGGAAGACGGCGAGGACTTCGACAACGGCGACCCGATGGCGGATAACGCCGAGAACAAGCCGACTGCCGAAGCCCAGGACAACAACTTCCAGGAAAGCACCGTCACTGTCGACAACCCGGAAGAAGGTGAGTGGAGCGAACGCATCCCCAACGAGCTTCCGGTCGACACCGCCTGGGAAGACATCTACCAGACCAGCGCCAGCAGCCTGCCGAGCAACGATGACGACGAGTGGGACTTCACTACCCGCACCTCTGTCGGCGAAAGCCTGCAAAGCCACCTGCTGTGGCAGCTCAACCTGGCGCCGATGTCCGACACCGATCGCCTGATCGCCGTCACCCTGATCGACAGCATCAACGGCCAGGGCTACCTGGAAGACACTCTCGAGGAGATCTGCGCCGGGTTCGACCCGGAGCTGGACATCGAGCTGGACGAAGTCGAAGCGGTACTGCACCGCATCCAGCAGTTCGAGCCAGCCGGCGTCGGCGCCCGCAACCTCGGCGAGTGTCTGTTGCTGCAACTGCGCCAACTGCCCGCCAGCACGCCGTGGATGACCGAAGCCAAGCGCCTGGTCAGCGACTTCATCGACCTGCTCGGCAGCCGTGACTACAGCCAGCTTATGCGGCGCATGAAAATCAAGGAAGACGAGCTGCGCCAGGTCATCGAGCTGGTGCAAAGCCTCAACCCGCGGCCTGGTTCGCAGATCGAGTCCAGCGAGCCTGAATACGTGGTGCCCGACGTGATCGTGCGCAAGGACAGCGAGCGCTGGCTGGTCGAACTGAACCAGGAGGCCATCCCGCGCCTGCGCGTCAACCCGCAATACGCAGGCTTCGTGCGCCGCGCCGACACCAGCGCCGACAACACCTTCATGCGCAACCAGCTGCAGGAGGCGCGCTGGTTCATCAAGAGCCTGCAAAGCCGCAACGAAACCCTGATGAAGGTTGCCACGCAAATCGTCGAACACCAGCGTGGTTTCCTCGACCACGGCGATGAAGCCATGAAGCCGTTGGTGCTGCATGACATCGCCGAAGCGGTGGGCATGCACGAGTCGACCATTTCGCGGGTGACCACGCAGAAATACATGCACACGCCGCGTGGCATCTACGAACTGAAATACTTTTTCTCCAGCCACGTCAGCACCTCCGAAGGCGGAGAATGCTCGTCCACGGCGATTCGCGCGATCATCAAGAAACTGGTTGCGGCGGAAAATCAGAAAAAGCCATTGAGTGACAGCAAGATCGCTGGTTTACTGGAGGCACAAGGCATCCAGGTAGCCCGTCGCACCGTCGCCAAGTACCGCGAGTCTCTCGGCATCGCACCGTCGAGCGAGCGCAAGCGACTGATGTAGCCCCTGGGATGTGCCACAGCGTTTCTGGGGCAGGTGCAAGACCTGCCTCTTTATGCACGGGCAACAAAGGAGAAGCTGTATGCAAGTCAACATCAGTGGACACCATGTAGAAGTCACCGAACCACTGCGTGAGTACGTGCTTGAAAAGCTGGCTCGCGTGGAGGGGCACTTTGACAAGATCACCAACGCCCAGGTCATCCTGAAAGTCGAGAAGCTGCAGCAGAAAGTCGAAGCGACCCTGCAGATTCCTGGCGGCGAGGTGGTTGCCAATGCCGAAGACCAAGACATGTATGCAGCGATCGACGCCATGGCCGACAAGCTCGACCGCCAATTGAAAAAACACAAGGAAAAACAGCAAAGCCTGCTGCAAGGTGCAGCTGCCCGCTGATCCCCCTCATCCATGATCCGACTTGAAACCATCCTGACCCCCGGCCGTTCACTTGTGAACGTGCCGGGCGGCAGCAAGAAGCGCGCCCTTGAAAAGGTCGCCAACGTCATCGCCGATCAAGTGCCAGAACTGGAGATGCAAGACGTCTTCGAAAAACTGGTCGCCCGGGAAAAACTCGGGTCGACCGGTTTCGGCAATGGCATTGCCATCCCGCACTGCCGGCTTGAAGGATGCTCGGCACCGGTCAGCGCCCTGCTGCACCTGGAAGCCCCTATCGATTACGACGCCATCGATGGCGCGCCGGTGGACCTGCTGTTCGTCCTGCTGGTGCCTGAAGCCGCCACCGATGCCCACCTGGAACTGCTGCGCCAGATTGCCAGCATGCTCGATCGCAAGGAGGTCCGTGATCGCCTGCGTGCGGCCACCAGCAGTGACGCCCTGTTCCAGGTTGTCCTGGACGTACAGAACGAGCACTGAACATGCGCCTGATCATCGTCAGCGGCCGGTCCGGCTCCGGCAAGAGCACCGCCCTCGATGTCCTGGAAGACAACGGTTTCTACTGTATTGACAACCTGCCCGCCGGGCTGCTGCCGCAGCTGGCGGAAAACGCACTGATCAATACCGAATTGCTGCAACCCAAGGTGGCCGTGTCTATTGACGCACGCAACCTGCCCAGCCACCTGACGCGCTTCCCGGAACTGCTTGAAGAAGCCCGTGCCCGGCACATCCAGTGCGACGTGCTGTACCTGGATGCCGACGAAGAGGTGCTGCTCAAGCGTTTCTCGGAAACCCGCCGACGCCACCCGCTGACCAACGCCGACCGCTCGCTCGCCGAAGCCATCCGCGTCGAAAGCGATTTGCTGGGGCCGATTGCAGACCTGGCCGACCTCAAGATCGACACCACCAACCTCAACCTGTACCAGTTGCGGGACTCGATCAAGCTGCGCCTGCTCAACCAACCCGAGCCCGGCACGGCGTTCCTGGTCGAGTCGTTCGGCTTCAAGCGCGGGATGCCGGTCGATGCCGACCTGGTGTTCGATGTACGCTGCCTGCCCAACCCCTACTGGAAGCCCGAGCTGCGCGAGCACTCCGGCCTTGATCAGCCGGTGGTCGACTACCTGGCTGCACAGCCCGATGTCGAAGAAATGTTCAACGACATTTCCAGCTACCTGTTCAAGTGGCTGCCCCGTTTCGCCGCCAGCAATCGCGCTTATGTGACCATCGCCATCGGCTGCACGGGTGGCCACCACCGCTCGGTGTACATCACCGAACGCCTTGGCCAGTTGCTGCAGAAATCCCTGAAAAACGTCCAGGTCCGCCACCGCGACCTCTAGCCCAAGGATCCGCCCCACCATGCCCGCCCGTGAAATCACCATCATCAACAAGCTGGGTTTGCATGCCCGGGCGGCAGCCAAGTTCGTCGGCGTTGCCGGCCGTTTTCCCTGCCAGGTGCGGGTTGGCCGTGCGCCGGACAAACTGGTGGACGGCAAGAGCATCATGGCGGTGATGATGCTCGCGGCCGGCAAGGGCACTCAGGTGCACCTGCATACCGAAGGTGACCAGGACAACGACGCCATGGACGCGCTGGTCGAGCTGATCAACAACTTCTTCGACGAAGGCGAATAACTACGTGGCTAGCAAGGCCACCCTTGTAGGAGCGGCCTTATGTCGCGAAAGGGTCGCAAAGCAGCCCCTGCAATCTGTGCATCGCTGCTGAAATCTTGGGGCCGCTGCGCGCCCCATCGCGACACAAGGCCGCTCCTACAGGCTCAGCGTCAACCTTCCGGCAGGCTGGATCAGGACATCGCCGTATCCATCACCATCATCAGGCAGAAGCCTATGCACAGCCCCAGGCTGGCCAGGCGGTGATGGCCGTTGCTGCGCGATTCGGGGATGATTTCCTGGGTCACTACCAGCAGCATTGCCCCCGCGGCGCAGGCCAGGCCCAACGGCAGCAGCAGTTCGGCGACGTTCACCAGCCACGCACAGATCACTGCGGCCACCGGCTCGACCAGGCCAGAGGCCGCGCCGATGAGAAAAGCCTTGAAACGCGGCATGCCCGCGCCAGCCAGCACCAGTGCGATCACCAGGCCTTCGGGAACGTCCTGCAAGGCGATGCCCATGGCCAGGCTGTCGGCATCGGGCATGCCACCACCCGCCGACACGCCAATGGCCATGCCTTCAGGGATATTGTGAGCAATGATGGCAATCACGAACAACCAGATGCGTGCGGCAATCACCGGCTGGTTTTCCGTACCGACCAGCGCCTCGGGCGATGCACCGGAAACCTTGAGGTCGATCAGGAACAGGCACAAGGCGCCGAACATCAGGCCGAAGCTGATCAGCCCACCTGCACCCCAGGGGCTGAAACCAATGTTCTGCGCCGCATCCAGCCCTGGGATTATCAAGGAAAACGCCGTGGCCGCCAGCATCACCCCGGCACCAAAGCCCAGCAGCGTGTCAGCCAGCGCCACCGGCATGTTGCGAATGATCAGTACCGGTACCGCGCCCAGTGCCGTACCCAACGCGCACAGTGCTCCGCCCTCCAGGGCGCGCAGCATGCGGGGTTCCAGGTCGAGCCAGGCGAGGCCCCGCGCCACCAGCAGCGCGGTGCCGGCCAGCAATAGCACAGTCCCGAGCGCCAGACGGAACAGGCGCACACTGCTGACAGACATCACCTCAGAGCGCATACCGGTCAGACTCACTTCAAGGCTTCGACATAGCGACGTTCCACTTCCGCCCAGTCAATGACGTTGTAGAAGGCACCGATGTATTCCGGGCGACGGTTCTGGTACTTGAGGTAGTAGGCGTGTTCCCACACGTCCAGGCCAAGGATCGGGGTGTTGCCGTGCATCAGCGGGCTGTCCTGGTTGCCGCTGCTCTCAACCACGAGGGTTTTCTGCGGGGTCACGCTGAGCCAGGCCCAGCCGCTGCCGAAGCGAGTCAGCGCAGCTTTTGTGAAGGCGTCCTTGAACGCGTCGAAGCCGCCCAGCTGCGCGCCGATGGCTTGTGCCACCTGACCGTGCGGTTCGCCGCCGCCCTCTGGCGACATCACCCGCCAGAACAGGCTGTGGTTGGCGTGGCCGCCACCATGGTTGGTCACCGCGCCGCGCAGGTTTTCCGGCAGTTGCTTGACCGCGCCGACCAGTTTCTCGACCGGCCATTCAGCCCATTCGGTGCCTTCGATGGCGGCGTTGAGGCCGTTGACGTAGGTCTGGTGGTGCTTGGTGTGGTGAATTTCCATGGTTTGAGCATCGATGTGCGGTTCCAGCGCATCGTAGGCGTAAGGCAATGCAGGCAAGGTGTGGGGCATGTCAGTGGATTCCGTAGGTATGGGGGCTGGGCGCCGTTTGTGCTTGGGCAGCAACGGCGCTGGCCCCGGCGCTGTGACGGTTGAGCAGGCGCGCGGTACGCGGGTACTGGCCATACTCGGCGATGAAACTCAGCAATTCGGTGTAGGTGCGCCCGCTGTGGCGCAGGGCCGCATCGCGCAGGCCCTGGGGCAAACGCGCTTCCTGACTGGCCTGAAGCAGCCGCTGGTGAGCCGCGCAGAGGTAGTCGGCGCTTTCGTGTGGCTGGTTAAGGCGCAGATGCAGGTCGGCGAGGTTGTGGTGGGCAATGACGAAAGCGGCCACCGCCTCGTCCACGTCATTCCAGCGCTCGAACAGCACCTGGGCCAGCGCCAGGGCTTGCAGGTAGTGTTCCCGGGCATCCACCAGCTGGCCTTGTTCAAACAGGCGGTTGGCGATTTCGGTGGTGCGTTTCCAGTACTGCATGACGTTTCTCCTGCGGGCATTGACGCCCGGTCAGATGCCGCCGGCGGTGAGTTTTTCCGGATCCAGCAGCGCTTCCAGCTGGGCGCGCGACAGGTCAGTGTGCTCCAGCGCCACATCAATGACCGGGCGGCCCTGCTTGTAGGCGGTCTTGGCGATTTCAGCGGCCTTCAGGTAGCCAATGATCGGGTTCAGCGCGGTGACCAGGATCGGGTTGCGGGCCAAGGCTTCCTTGAGCTTGCCTTCATTGACCTTGAAGCTGGCGATGGCCTTGTCGGCCAGCAGCCGACTGACGTTGGCCATCAGCTCGATGCTTTCCAGCAGGTTGCGGGCGATGACCGGCAGCATCACGTTCAGCTCGAAGTTGCCTGACTGGCCGGCGATGGCGATGGTTGCGTCGTTGCCGATCACCTGGGCGGCAACCATGGCGGTGGCCTCCGGAATCACCGGGTTGACCTTGCCTGGCATGATCGACGAGCCCGGCTGCAGGCCTTGCAGCTCGATTTCGCCCAGACCGGCCAGTGGGCCGGAGTTCATCCAGCGCAGGTCGTTGGCGATCTTCATCAGCGCCACGGCGGTGGTCTTGAGCTGGCCGGACAGGGCCACGGCGGTGTCCTGCGAGCCGATCAGGGCGAACAGGTTCTGCCCGGGGGTGAACTCGACCTTGCTCAGGCCGCTGAGTTGACGGGCAAAACCGGCTGCGAACTGCGGGTGGGCGTTGATGCCGGTACCCACGGCTGTGCCGCCCTGGGCCAACGTCTGCAGGCTCGGCAAAGTGGCTTCGATATGCGCTTTGGCGCCGTTGATTTGCGCTGCCCAGCCATCCAGTACCTGGCTCATGCGTACCGGCATGGCGTCCATCAAGTGCGTACGACCGGTCTTCACATACCGATGCACTTGCGCCGACTTGGTCTCGATCACCTGTACCAGGTGGGCCAGGGCCGGCAACAACTGCTCGTGCAGGGCCAGCGCGGCGCTGACATGGATGGTGGTCGGGATGATGTCGTTGCTGCTCTGGCCACAGTTGACGTGGTCATTGGCGTTGACCGTCTCACCCAGCACGCGGGTTGCCAGGGTGGCGATGACTTCGTTGGCGTTCATGTTCGAGCTGGTGCCGGAACCTGTCTGGAACACGTCCACCGGGAAGTGCTGGATGAAGTCGCCCGCCAGCAGTTGCTCCACGGCCTTGACGATGGCCAGGCCCTGCGCAGCCGACAGTTGCTCCAGCTCGACGTTGGCCTTGGCCGCGGCAGCCTTGGCCAGCAACAGCGCACGAATGAACTGGGCCGGCATGCGCTGGCCGCTGATCGGGAAGTTGTCGACCGCGCGCTGGGTCTGGGCGCCGTACAGGGCCTGGGCCGGCACCTGCAGTTCACCCATGCTGTCACGCTCGATACGGGTATCACTCATCATCAAATCCTTGCATCAGTTCATCGGGAGAAATCGACGGCAGCAGGCGGCAACTGGCCAATTGCAGGGCATAGGGCTGCCAGCGCTGGTTGTTTTCCTGGCGGTCGAGGTTGCGCAGGTCCAGCAAAGGGCGCCAGGCCTGGTCAAGGCACAGGCAGCGCCAATGCCAGGGCAGCATGCGGTCGCAGGCGGTATCCAGCAGCAGGCGGAAGGATGTCAGCGCCACCGTCCATGGCGAGGTGTCGGTGCAGCACACCAGGTAGCGGCCTTCGGCCAGGTAGTGCTCGATCAGGCGCGGCTCGTCGGGTTCGAGGGCGCATCGGATGCGACGGCTGAGCCAGCGCCAGTTTTCCAGGTAGGGGAGTTCGCGGAGGACGGGTTTCATGAACATCATCGCCGGGCTACTGGGTAATGATATTCATTATTAAGTGATAAACAGAATCACTTCAAGAAAAACGTGGTGAAAAAAAACCCGGCGCGAGGGCCGGGTCTTGGCAGGTTTGCTGAAGATCAGCTTCCTGCAACCGTCATCCGCTCGATAAGCACCGAGCCAGTATGAATATTGCTACGAGTTTCAAGATCACTGCCAATCGCCACAATCTGCTGGAACATGTCCTTCATATTGCCGGCAATGGTGACTTCCTGCACTGCGTGCTGGATCTCGCCATTCTCGACCCAGAACCCTGCTGCACCACGGGAGTAGTCACCCGTCACCATGTTCAGCCCGTGACCCATCAGCTCTGTCACTAACAGCCCGCGGCCCATGCGGCGGATCAGCGCTGCCTGGTCTTCCACGCCATGGCTGACGAACAAGTTGTGCACGCCGCCCGAGTTGGCCGTGCTTGGCAACCCCAGCTTGCGCCCGGAATAGGTACCCAACAGGTACGACACCAGCTCGCCTTTGTCGACGAACGGTTTGGCATAGGTGGCCAGGCCATCACCGTCGAACGCAGCGCTGCCGAGTGCGCGAGGGATGTGCGGGCGCTCGTCCAGGGTCAGCCAGGTGGGGAACAGGCGCTGGCCAATGGTACCCTCCAGGAACGACGATTTACGGTACAGGTTGCCGCCGGAAATGGCCGACAGGAAGCTGCCGAACAAGCCACCGGCGAGCTCGGCAGAAAACAGTACCGGCACCTCGCACGTGGGTACCGGGCGGGCGCCCAGGCGGCTGGCGGCACGCTGGGCCGCGCGCACGCCAATGCTACGCGGGTCGGCCAGCAGGTCGCCCTGGCGGTTCACGTCGTACCAGTAGTCACGCTGCATCTGGCCGTCGCCTTCGGCAATCATCACGCAGCTGAGGCTGTGCCGGGTCGAGGCGTAGGCACCGATGAAACCGTGGCTGTTGCCATACACGCGGCAGCCCTGGTGGGTATTGAGGGTAGTGCCGTCCGCGTTGAGGATGCGCGGGTCGGCATCGAACGCCGCCGCTTCGCAGGCGAGGGCCATCTCGATGGCCTTCTCGGGCTCGATGTCCCAGTCGTGATACAGGTCCAGGTCGGGGATTTCACGGGCCATCAGCGCCGCGTCGGCCAGGCCCGAGCATTCGTCCTCGGAGGTGTGCTTGGCAATCGCCAAGGCAGCGGCGACGGTTTCGCGGATCGCTTCCGGGCCACTGGCCGAAGTGCTGGCCGAGCCTTTGCGCTGGCCGACATACAGGGTGATGCCAAAGCCTTGGTCGCGGTTGAACTCGACCGTTTCGACCTCACGCTGGCGTACCGTGGTGGACAGGCCCTGCTCCAGTGACACCGCCACTTCGCAGGCACTGGCCCCCTGGCGGCGCGCTTCGGCGATGATCGCCTCGACCTGCTCCTGCAATGCTGGCAGGTCCTTGGGACCTACGCTCTGGACTGCACTCATGGTTCTCTCCACTCAAATTCTGCGTTCGGCGAGGGTCATTCTACGACCGGGCCGGACAAGCGGCCCCCGACTGGTTATCATGGCGGCGATTTCTAGCGGACTGCCACCATGGTTGATTCAAACGACGACGCCTTCGACGGCGAAAAAAGCAAAACCCAGATCAAGCGCGAACTGCATGAGCTGGTCGAACTCGGTGAGCGCCTGACTACGCTCAAGGCCGATACCCTCGCCCGCCTGCCGTTGACCGACGAGCTGCGCAAGGCCTTGGCCGAGGCCAGCAAGCACACCGCTCACGGTGCCCGCAAACGCCACATGTCGTTCGTCGGCAAGCTGATGCGCGTGCAGGACCTGGAAGCCATCCACGCCCTGCTCGAGCAGATGGACAGTTCGAGCCGCCAGTACAACGAGCGTTTCCACGGCCTGGAGCGCTGGCGCGACCGGCTGATCGACGGTAACGACGAAGACCTCGAGCGCTTCGTCAAAGAATACCCCGACACCGACCGCCAGCAGCTGCGCTCGCTGGTGCGCCATGCCCAGCACGAGAAGGCGCGGAACAAGCCGCCCGCCGCCGCACGCAAGATGTTCAAGTACATCCGCGACCTCGACGAGATGCAGCGCGGCTTGCGCTGATCGCACAGCGGCCTGTGGGCTTGGGCTTGCCCACCCCACAGGCCCGCGCCGCCATCAAGCCCCGGTACCGCCCACGGTAATCGCATCCAGCTTCAAGGTTGGCTGCCCTACCCCGACCGGGACCGACTGCCCGTCCTTGCCGCAAGTCCCTACCCCGCTGTCCAGCGCCAGGTCGTTGCCCACCATCGACACCCGGCTCATCGCCTCCGGGCCATTGCCGATCAGGGTCGCGCCTTTTACCGGTGCGGTAATCTTGCCGTCTTCGATCAGGTAAGCCTCACTGGTCGAGAACACGAACTTGCCGCTGGTGATGTCCACCTGGCCACCCCCGAGGTTGGCGCAGTAGATGCCTTTCTTCACTGACGCGATGATTTCCTGCGGGTCGCTTTCGCCAGCACGCATGTAGGTGTTGGTCATGCGCGGCATCGGCAGGTGCGCGTAGGACTCACGCCGGCCGTTGCCGGTGACCGCCATGCCCATCAGGCGGGCGTTGAGCTTGTCCTGCATGTAGCCCTTGAGCACGCCGTTCTCGATCAGCGTGGTGCACTCGGTCGGGGTGCCTTCGTCGTCCACGCTCAGCGAGCCACGGCGGCCCTCGAGGGTGCCATCGTCGACGATGGTGCACAGGCTCGATGCCACTTTCTCGCCAATGCGGCCGCTGAATGCCGAACTGCCCTTGCGGTTGAAGTCGCCTTCCAGGCCGTGGCCGACGGCCTCGTGCAGCAGCACCCCCGACCAGCCAGAGCCGAGCACTACAGGCAAGGTACCGGCAGGTGCAGGGATTGCCTCCAGGTTCACCAGGGCCTGGCGCAGCGCCTCACGGGCATAGCCCATTACCCGTTCTTCGGTGAAAAACCGGTAATCGGTACGCCCGCCACCGCCCTGCCCGCCGCGCTCGCGACGGCCATTCTGCTCGACGATGACGCTCACGTTGAAGCGCACCAGCGGGCGCACGTCGGCGGCCAGGCTGCCGTCCGCCGCAGCGATCAGGATGCGCTCCCAGACCCCGGCCATGCTTACGCTGACCTGCTGGATGCGGGGGTCCAGGGCACGGGTGGCGACATCGACACGCTTGAGCAGTTCTACCTTCTCGGCACGGCTGAGTACATCGAGCGGGTTGTCGGCGGCATACAGCGCGGGCACTTCCTGGCTACGGAATGCCTGCACACTGCCGTTCTGCCCCGCACGGGAAATCGACCGGGCAGCGCGGGCCGCCGAGGTCAGAGCTTCGAGGTTGATCGCATTGCTGTAGGCGAAACCGGTCTTTTCACCGGACTGGGCACGCACGCCCACGCCTTGATCGAGGTTGAAACTGCCCTCTTTGACAATACCGTCTTCCAGCGCCCAGGTTTCCGAGATCTGGCCCTGGAAGTACAGGTCAGCGGCATCGATGCCGGGGCCGGCCAACTCACCCAGCACGCTCTGCAGGCTGTCCAGGGTCAAGCCGCCTGGGGCCAGGAGCTGCTCACTGACGGTGGATAACATCTGGCTCATAGTCACTCCGAGGTGTGCGCAGGCCGCAATGCGTCCTGCGAGAAAAAGCGCCGGTGCAATACCACCGGCATGCGCGCCCGGATGGACGCTTGTTCATCTGTATTGCGCTCGGCAAGCAGTACCGCTTCGCCGTGCGCCTGTTGCGCGACAATCCGCCCCCAGGGGTCGACAATCGCCGCATGGCCATGAGTTTCCCGTGGGCCAGGGTGGGTGCCGCCCTGCGCCGCAGCCAGCAGGTAGCACTGGGTTTCGATAGCTCGGGCGCGCACCAGTACGTCCCAGTGCGCCGCGCCCGTCACTGCGGTAAACGCAGCTGGGGCCGTTATCAGCTCTGCCCCAGCGGCCCGCAGCGCGGTGTACAGCTCGGGGAAGCGCAAGTCGTAGCAAACGCTCAGCCCCAGCTTGCCAATCGGTGTTTGCGCCACCACCACCTGGGCGCCATGGGCGTAATCATCCGACTCGCGGTAGCGGCCACGGTTGTCGGTAACGTCCACGTCGAACAGGTGCAACTTGTCATACCGTGCCACTACCTCACCGTGTTCGTCGATCAGCAGCGAGCAGGCATGGGCCTTGGCCTCGGGCTGGCCGACCGGTGGCAATGGCAAGGTGCCGGCGACAATCCATAACCTGAGGTCGCGAGCAGTGCGTTTCAACCATGGCAGGATCGGCCCGTCACCCATTGCTTCGGCGCGGCCTATGGCGGCGGCGTCCTTGCGGCCCATGGCGGCGAAGTTTTCCGGCAGCACCGCCAGCCGCGCCCCTCCGAGCGCGGCCTGCTCCAGCAGGGCAGCGGCGCGCTGCAGGTTGGCCAGCACATCGTCCTGGCTGACCATCTGGATTACCGCTGCCTTCATGGGCACTCCTAGCGGGATTTCTCGAAAGGTTTCACAAAGGTGATTCTAGGCTCTTTCCACGGGCCTTCGACACGGTAATTCACGCTGGCAAAGCGCGATACACGGTCACCGATCAGCCGGTCGACCAGGAACAACGCCCCGCCGATGGCCGGGGCACCGACAATCAGCGCGGCCAGCGGCAGGTTGTTGGTCACCGGCAGGCTCACCTGCAGGTTGGCGGCGACCCGGTCACGCACCATGTCCAGGGTGCCTTCGAGTTCGAAACTGCTCGAAGGGCCGGTCATGGTGATCGGCTCGCGGGTCACGTAGACGCCATTGCTGGCCACCAGCAGGCCCTTGACCCGGTCATAGGCCAGGCCTTTGTCGAACAGGTCGGAGAAGTCCAGGCGCAGGCGCCGGCCAATCGAGTTGAAGTTGAGCAGGCCGAACACCCGCAAGGCCTGGGCACTGCCTTCTACCTCGACGAACTGGCCACTGCGCAGTGCCGCGTCCATGCTCCCGGAGAAGCGCTTGAGGCCCACCGCAGCAGGCGAACCCGGCCACCGGCCATCCACATCCAGGCGGAAGTCACGGCTGGTCACGGTCGGCGCAAAGCCCCAGGCCTTGAGCACGTCTGCCAGGTTCTTGCCGTCCAGGCGCCCTTTGTACCAGCTGCTGGTATCGCCCACCTGGCCTTCCCAGCCACCACCGCCATCAATGCGCAGGCCCTTGAAGTCGAGATCGATATCGCTGGCAGTGACACCCCGGGTGGTCGGCCGCAGTTTGACCGACGCGCTGCCGAACAGGTCATCACCGCGGTACAGCTTGTCGATGCTCAAATCCAGTGCCGGCACCTTGCGCGGGTCGAAACTGGCCAGTGGATCCGGGCCGTCCTCGGCCTGCTTTTCAGCAGGCGTGGCGGCAGGCAGGCGCAAGGTCTGCATGCGCACGACCATGGGCGCGCCCTTGGCATCGGGCACCCGGGCATTGCCGATGACTTCCTTGCTGTCGAGCCGCAGGTCCCAGGCCGAGCCGCCACGGGCCAGGCGCACCACGGCCTGGTTCAGGTCCATGCCAAAGGCTTTCAGCTGGCCGATGCTCAGGTCGACGCTTTGCAGGTTCTGCCGTGCACTGCCGCCCGGGTCATCGCCGGCCAGGCGCGCCGCCTGTTCCTGCCAGGGCGCCAGGTCCAGCGCGTCCAGGTGCCCGCGTACACGCAGGCCTTGCCCGGCCGGCACCTGGGCGTCACCGGTACCCAGCAACAGTTCGCCACGGCCCTGGGCCAGCTTGTCTGATGGCGCGGCGTAGGCGAAGCGGGCCAGGTCGGCGTAGGCGCCATCGAAGCGCCGCTCCGGCCCCTGCAGGCTCATGCTGAAACGGCTGTCACGGGTATCCGCTGCGGCCTTGCCGAACGGCGCAGGCAAGTCGATGGCCAGGCCCTTGAGGCTGGAGTTGACGCTCAGCCGGTTGTCGCGGCTGCCCAGGCTCAGTTGCAGCTGATAGGGCAGGTCGCCGGACGCTGGCAGGGCCTGGTTGAACTGCAGCCATTCGGTGAGTGCCTTGAGCGACACCTGGCCATTGGCGTCAATGCGCGTCTGCATTGGCCCGTCCTGCCCCTCGGCCGTGATTTGCGCCGTCACAGGCTTGCCGAACGCCTGCAGACTGATCCCCTTGCCACTCAGGCCCTTGTCGAAATCGAACTTGAAGTCACCCTTCAGGCGGCTCAACTCAAGAGTTGGCGGCGCCACCTTGAGGCGCGCATCTGCGGTGGCGAAATCCACCTGCACCTTGGGTCGCTGCCCGTGGGCCAGAGGGATATCGAGCTTGACCTTGCCCTTGAGCGGCCCCTCGCCCTCCCAGCCGGCAAAGATCTCGCCGGTGCCGATGGGCGCCTCCTTGAGAATCTTCAGGCCATCGCCCAGGCTGCCGTCGAAGTTGCCATCCAGGTACAGGTGGCTGTGCTGGTCACCCTCGGCGTGGGGGATGTCGACATTGACGTCGCTGACCTTGGTGTCCAGCAGCACGCCACGCTGGGCCTTGACCCGCACACCGCTGTCCTCGATGAACACGTCGCCATCCACATGCTGCACCTGCGGCCAGCCAGGCTGGAAGTCCAGGGCCGCGTCCCGCACCTTGAAGAACAGGCTGATGCTGCGGGCTTCCGGCGTGGCACCATGGTTCAGCGAGCCCTGGTACTGGAAGTAGCCTTCGTCCACCGTGCCTTTGACGATGGCGCTGCGCAGCCATTCGTCCAGGGCCGGGCTGAGTACTTCGGGCAGGTACTTGGCGGTGTAGCGGCCATCGCCCTCGGTGAGGCCGACGCGCAGGTCCATGTAGTCTTCGCGACCCTCCTCGAACAGCAGGCGGATCAAGAAGTCACCGGCAATCTTGCCCTCCTCGCCCAGCACCTTGAGGTAGGGCGCGACCAGGGTGAAGCCGTCCTTGTCGAGGGCATAGGTCAGCCGCGCATTGGCCTTCAGGTAGTGCCAGGGTTTGGCGAAGATCGGGTACAAGTGCAGCATGAACGCATCGGTGTCCAGGCGCAGCTCGCCATGGCCCAGGTCGCCGCTGATGCTGCCGCTGACGTTCCCCGCCGCCGGGGCCCCGTGATAGGCGTCGAAACCGACCGCCTCCAGGTTGGTTTCGAACTGCAGCCGCTGGTCACCTTCAGCCTTGGGCCGCGCCTCCAGGCGCACATTGCGCAAGGCCCCGGTCACGTTCAGGCCATCGACGACTGCCATGACCTTGTCCGGCAAGGGCGCCAGGGCATTGATCAACGGGGTCAAGGGGGTAAGGTCGAGCCGGTCGGCTTGCACTCGCCAGCTTTCATCGGCTGCATTCTCGCCAGCGCGCTGCTGCAACTGCAGGTGCGACTCCCAGCGGGTCTTGCCGATATCCATGGCCAGCGAGTCGACCACTACGTCGAAGCCCTTATCCTCGCGCTGGAACCACGCCCCCAGGGCCAGATTGGCGAGCTTGGCAGGCTTGCGCCCGGCATAGGCACCCTGCAGCTCGGGTGCATTGAGCCGCACCACGGCACGTTGCAACTGCTCATTGCCCCAGTCGACCCAGATTTCGCCGCCGGCGTGCAGGGCGTTGGCCTGCCACTGCCCCAGCAGGCTGGGTGGCAACCAGCGTGCCCAGTCACTTTGCGGCAGGCTCAGGTAGGCTTCGACCTGGGCCTCACGCCACGCCTCGGCCGACGCACGGCTGCGCAGGTTCAGCGCCAGCGGCTGGCCATCGGGCAATGTCGCACGCAGGTCCAGTGCCTGGCGCGAGGCGCCGGCCTGCAGGCCGGCGCTGACATAGGTAAGGGTCAGCGGATCGCGCTGCCAAGGGCGCAGGGTGACCTGGCTGTCGAACACATCGATGCGCCCCAGCTGGCGCATGCGCTGCAACAACTGGGCAGGGTCGAGCGGCGCGTCATCCTGCTTCGGCAGCCCTTCGAGCTGCCAGGCGCCCTGCTCGTTTTCGCGCAGGATCAGCTGCAGGCCGCCCAGCCGGATGCGCGCCAGGCGCACTTCGCGGGCAGTGAGGCTGGCCCACACGTCGGGCACCAGCATGACATCGTCCAGACGTAGCGCCGTGGCGCCCTCGCCCAATTGCAGGTCGCGCACCCGCAGCACCGGCGCCAGCCCACTCCAGTGCCCCTCCAGGGCACCGACATGCACTGGCAGGCCCAGTGCCTGCCCAGCCTTGCTTTCCACATCGGCGCGGTACTCGGCCACCAGTGGCAGCAGTTCGCGGCCGAGGCTGACATACAGCGCCACCAATACCGCCAGCAGGGCGCAAATACCCAGCCCCCAGCGGGTCAAGGCGACAAGAACGCGGGTCAGACGTCCCATGGCCATGGCCCTCCAAGTCGTATATCCATGATGGCCCGCGGTGCCGGTTTTGCCAGCCCGAACCCGCCGCAGCGCAGGTCAGGAAGCCTCAGAGCAGCACCACGTCATATTGTTCCTGCGAATACATCGACTCGACCTGGAAGCGAATGGTTCGCCCGATGAAGGTTTCCAGCTCTGCCACGTTGCCGGATTCTTCATCCAGCAGGCGGTCGACCACCTTCTGGTTGGCCAGCACACGGTAACCTTCGGCCTGGTAGGCACGGGCCTCACGGAGGATCTCGCGGAAAATTTCGTAACAGATGGTCTCGGGGGTTTTCAGCTTGCCGCGGCCCTGGCAGCCCGGGCACGGCTCGCACAGCACCTGCTCAAGGCTTTCACGCGTGCGCTTGCGGGTCATCTGCACCAGGCCCAGTTCGGTAATACCGATGATGTTGGTCTTGGCGTGGTCGCGTTCCAGCTGCTTTTCCAGGGTGCGCAGCACCTGACGCTGGTGCTCTTCATCTTCCATGTCGATAAAGTCGATGATGATGATGCCGCCGATGTTGCGCAGGCGCAGCTGCCGGGCAATGGCGGTGGCAGCCTCGAGGTTGGTCTTGAAGATGGTCTCCTCAAGGTTGCGATGGCCGACGAATGCACCGGTGTTGACGTCGATGGTGGTCATCGCTTCGGCCGGGTCGACCACCAGGTAACCACCGGACTTCAGCGGCACCTTGCGTTCCAGGGCACGCTGGATCTCGTCTTCGACGCCGTACAGATCGAAGATCGGCCGCTCGCCAGGGTAGTGTTCGAGGCGATCGGCAATTTCCGGCATCAGTTCGCCGACGAACTGCGTGGTCTTCTGGAAGGTTTCCCGCGAGTCGATGCGTATTTTCTCGATCTTCGGGTTGACCAGGTCACGCAGGGTGCGCAGGGCCAGGCCGAGGTCTTCGTAGATGACCGTGGGCGCACCGCAGGTCTGGATCTGGGTGCCGATCTGCTCCCACAGGCGGCGCAGATAGCGGATGTCCTGCAGGATCTCCTCGGCACGCGCGCCTTCGGCGGCAGTACGCAGGATGAAACCGCCGGCATCCTTGATGTTCTCGCTGTCCATGCAGTTGCTGACCACCTGCTTGAGGCGGTCCCGCTCGGCTTCGTCCTCGATCTTCAGCGAAATACCGACATGGCTGCTGCGCGGCATGTACACCAGGTAGCGCGACGGAATCGACAGCTGGGTGGTCAGGCGCGCGCCCTTGGTGCCGATCGGGTCCTTGGTCACCTGCACCACCAGTGCCTGGCCCTCGTGCACCAGGGCGGTGATGTTCTCTACTGCCGAGCCTTCGCGCTGGGAAATTTCCGACGCATGGATGAACGCCGCGCGCTCCAGGCCGATGTCGACGAAGGCCGCCTGCATGCCCGGAAGCACCCGCACCACCTTGCCCTTGTAGATATTGCCGACGATGCCACGGCGCTGGGTGCGCTCGACGTGCACTTCCTGCAGTACCCCGTTTTCCACCACCGCCACGCGTGACTCCATCGGGGTGATGTTGATCAGGATCTCTTCACTCATGGCCGGCTCTCGTCTAAGGTCTTTTGTAATGATGGATGGCGTATGACGTGCTGGCTACTACCGGTTCGCTCCCGCTGGGGCATGCGCAGGCAATTGCCAGCAGGCGATGCCAAACTGGCCGAGCAATTCGGCTGTTTCACACAGCGGCAAGCCGACCACCGCCGAGTAGCTGCCCGCAAGGCCGGTCACGAACACCGCGCCCAGGCCCTGGATGGCATAGCCGCCGGCTTTGTCGACCGGTTCGCCGCTGGCCCAGTAGCGCTGCGCTTCAGCGTCGCAGATCGGGCGAAAACACACCGTGCTGGTGACACACAGGCTGCCCACCCGCTGGCCGTCGCTTAGGGCGACTGCGGTCAGTACCTGGTGCTCGCGGCCTGACAGGTCGGCCAGCATGGCCAGCGCATGTTCGCGGTTTTCCGGTTTGCCGAGAATACGACCATCGAGCACCACGGCGGTGTCGGCGCCCAGCACTACAGCCGGCCCGGTAACGCAGGCAAGGCCCGCGGCGGCCTTGGCCCGGGCCAGGCGTTCGACATAGGCCGGGGCACTTTCGTCGGCAAGCGGGGTTTCATCGATGGGGGCGCTGACGACGCTGAACGGCACGCCGATCTGGGTCAGCAGTTCACGACGACGGGGCGAGCCAGAGGCCAGGTAAAGCGTATTCATGCAGACTTCTCCCTGTCGGCGGCGGCGTCGCCGTCAGTTGATACGCAAGCGGCGGCGCAGGTCGCGCAGGGCGAAACTGATCCACGGCCAGAGCAAGGCGCTGATCACTGCCGACCAGACCAGTGCCAGGGTGGGCAGGCGGTTGCCGGTCAGCGCGCTGAGCCACAACTGGATCAGCTGGGCGATGCCGAAGATCACCAGGATGACCAGGCTTTGTTGCCACATGGGGAACATCCGCAAGCGCTGCTGCAAGGACAACACCAGGAAGGTGATCAGGGTCAGCACCAGCGCGTTCTGCCCCAGCAGGGTGCCGTACAGTACGTCCTCGGCCAGGCCCAGCACGAACGCCGTGGTCATGCCGACCTTGCCGGGCACGGCGAGCGTCCAGAACGACACCAGCATGGCCAGCCACATGGGCCGGAACACTTCCATGAACTGCGGCATGGGCGAGACGCTGAGCAACAGGCCGATGGCGAAAGTCAGCCAGATGACCCAGCCGTTGTTGCGGCGTGATGCAGCCATCATTGCCTCCGGGGTTGAGCGGGTGCGGCCGGCGCGGCGGCAGGCGCGACAGCCGGGACTGCAGGCTGCGCGGCCGGCGTGGCCGGCGCTGCAGGGGTGGCTGGCGCAGCAGGTGTGGCAGCCGGCTGGCCAGGGGCGGCCAAGCCCTTGCGGTCGGCCTCTTCCTGGGCAAGGGCTGCGTCGGTGGCACGCTGTTCCGGGCTACGTCGGTCGCTGAACACCAGCAACATGTAGCGGCTGCGGTTGAGCGCGGCCGTGGGAATGGCACGCACAATGGCGAACGGCTGGCCGGAATCGTGGATCACTTCGTTGACCGTGGCCACCGGGTAGCCGGCAGGGAAACGCTGGCCCATGCCGGAACTGACCAGCAGGTCGCCTTCCTTGATGTCGGCAGTATCGGCCACATGGCGCAGCTCCAGGCGCTCCGGGTTGCCGGTGCCGCTGGCGATGGCGCGCAGGCCATTGCGGTTGACCTGCACGGGGATGCTGTGGGTGGTGTCGGTGAGCAGCAGCACCCGCGAGGTGTAGGGCATCAGTTCGACCACCTGGCCCATCAAGCCGCGGGCATCGAGTACCGGCTGCCCCAGGAACACACCGTCACGCTCCCCTTTGTTGATCAGGATGCGGTGGGTGAACGGGTTGGGGTCGACCCCGATCAGCTCGGCCACTTCGACCTTTTCGTTGACCAGCGCCGAGGAATTGAGCAACTCGCGCAGGCGCACGTTCTGCTCGGTCAGAGCCGCCAGCTTTTGCAGGCGCCCCTGCAGCAGCAGGGCTTCGGTCTTGAGCTTCTCGTTTTCGGCGATGAGTTCGGTGCGGCTGCCGAACTGGCCGGCCACGCCTTGCCAGGCACGCTGCGGCAAGTCGGTGATCCAGTACGATTCCATCAGCACCAGGCCCATCTGGCTGCGCACCGGCTTGAGCACGTCGAAGCGCGCGTCGACAACCATCAACGCGACCGACATCACCACCAGAACGAGCAGGCGAACGCCCAGCGAAGGGCCCTTGGAGAAAAGCGGTTTAATGGGCCGTTCCTCGTGGACGACTCAGGAGGTCATTGGACATGGGACAACGCACCAGCCTGGTTGCGGATTGATGGATACGGCGCCCCAACGGGCGCCAGCACGGCACATACAGGTAGCACTGTGCGTACTACCTGTAAACCGGATGCTCATGAACAGCGAGCGGGATCACTCGCTGGAGAGCAGGTCCATCGCGTGCTTGTCCATCATCTCCAGGGCACGACCACCGCCACGGGCGACGCAGGTCAGCGGGTCCTCGGCGACGATCACCGGCAGGCCGGTTTCCTGGGCCAGCAGCTTGTCGAGGTCACGCAGCAGCGCGCCACCACCGGTCAGCACCAGGCCGCGCTCGGCGATGTCGGAGGCCAGTTCCGGTGGCGATTGCTCCAGCGCGCTCTTGACCGCCTGGACGATGGTCGCCAGCGATTCCTGCAGTGCTTCGAGCACTTCGTTGGAGTTCAGGGTGAAGGCACGCGGCACGCCTTCGGCCAGGTTGCGGCCGCGTACGTCGACTTCACGCACTTCGCCGCCCGGGTAGGCCGTACCGATTTCCTGCTTGATGCGCTCGGCGGTGGATTCGCCGATCAGGCTGCCGTAGTTGCGGCGCACGTAGGTGACGATGGCTTCGTCGAAGCGGTCGCCGCCAACGCGGACGGACTCGGCATAGACCACACCGTTCAGCGAGATCAGGGCGATTTCAGTGGTACCGCCACCGATATCCACGACCATCGAACCACGGGCTTCTTCAACCGGCAGGCCGGCACCGATCGCCGCCGCCATGGGTTCTTCGATCAGGAACACTTCACGCGCACCGGCACCCAGCGCCGACTCGCGAATGGCGCGGCGCTCTACCTGGGTGGACTTGCACGGCACACAGATCAGCACGCGCGGGCTTGGCTGCAGGAAGCTGTTCTCGTGGACCTTGTTGATAAAATACTGCAACATTTTTTCGCAAACGCTGAAGTCGGCGATGACGCCGTCCTTCATCGGACGAATGGCAGCAATATTGCCAGGCGTACGGCCCAGCATGCGTTTGGCTTCGGTACCGACGGCGACGACGCTTTTCTGGTTGCCATGGGTACGGATGGCAACAACCGAGGGCTCATTCAGGACGATACCGCGCTCACGCACGTAAATAAGGGTGTTGGCAGTACCCAGGTCGATGGAAAGATCGCTGGAAAACATGCCACGCAGTTTCTTGAACATGGGAAAGTGACCCTGGGGAAAGCGTGGGTAAAAAAGTGCGGCAAACTCTAACAATGGCAGGGATTTTGGGCAAGGAGCCAATATGTTAAATTGGCTGTTTTTCCGAGCACGCCAGCAGATGATCGCGGCCGTTAGACCGCCAGAAAGCTGACATGTTCCTCACCACGGACATCATTCCGTTCTTTGTTTCCCCTGGAGATCACCATGGCGCTTGAACGCTGCGACGTGGAAAAGATCGCCCATCTGGCCCGACTGGGCCTGAATGATGGCGAACTGCCACGCATTACCGATGCCCTGAACAGCATTCTCGGGCTCGTCGACCAGATGCAAGCGGTCGACACCACCGGCATCGAGCCCTTGGCCCACCCCCTGGAGGCCAGCCAGCGCCTGCGTCCCGACCAGGTCACCGAAAGCAACCAGCGCGACACCTACCAGGCGATCGCGCCATCGACCGAAAACGGTCTGTACCTGGTTCCCAAAGTCATCGAGTAAGGGATAGAGCCTGCCATGCATCAATTGACCCTGGCCGAGATCGCCCGCGGACTCGCCGACAAGTCGTTTTCATCCGAAGAGCTGACCGGCGCCCTGCTGGCGCGCATCAAGCAGCTCGACCCGCAAATCAACAGCTTCATCAGCGTCACCGAAGACCTGGCCCTGGGCCAGGCGCGTGCCGCCGACGCCCGTCGTGCCGCAGGCGAAAGCGGTGCGCTGCTGGGTGCGCCAATCGCCCACAAGGACCTGTTCTGCACCAACGGCGTACGCACCAGCTGCGGCTCGAAGATGCTCGACAACTTCAAGGCGCCCTACGACGCCACCGTGGTCGCCAAGCTGGCCGAAGCCGGCATGGTCACCCTGGGCAAGACCAACATGGACGAGTTCGCCATGGGTTCGGCCAACGAATCCAGCCACTACGGCGCGGTGAAGAACCCGTGGAACCTCGAGCACGTCCCGGGCGGCTCGTCCGGTGGCTCGGCGGCGGCAGTGGCCGCGCGCCTGCTGCCGGCCACCACCGGCACCGACACCGGGGGCTCGATCCGCCAGCCCGCGGCACTGACCAACCTCACCGGCCTGAAACCGACGTACGGTCGTGTTTCGCGCTGGGGCATGATCGCCTATGCCTCCAGCCTCGACCAAGGTGGCCCGCTGGCCCGCACTGCCGAAGACTGCGCCCTGCTGCTGCAAGGCATGGCCGGTTTCGACGCCAAGGACTCCACCAGCATCGAAGAGCCGGTGCCGGACTACAGCGCCAACCTCAATGCCTCGCTGCAGGGCCTGCGCATCGGCCTGCCGAAGGAGTACTTCGGCGCAGGCCTCGACCCGCGCATCGCCGAGCTGGTCCAGGCCAGCGTAAAGGAGCTGGAAAAGCTCGGTGCAGTGGTCAAGGAAATCAGCCTGCCGAACATGCAGCATGCCATTCCGGCTTATTACGTGATCGCCCCGGCCGAGGCGTCCTCCAACCTGTCGCGTTTCGACGGCGTGCGTTTCGGCTACCGCTGCGAGGAACCCAAGGACCTCACCGACCTGTACAAGCGTTCCCGTGGCGAAGGCTTTGGCGTGGAAGTACAGCGCCGCATCATGGTGGGCACCTACGCCCTGTCGGCCGGCTACTACGATGCCTACTACGTGAAGGCCCAGCAGATCCGCCGCCTGATCAAGAACGACTTCATGGCCGCCTTTGACGACGTCGACCTGATCCTCGGCCCGACCACGCCAAACCCGGCCTGGAAGCTCGGCGCCAAGAGCAGCGACCCGGTCGCCGCCTACCTCGAGGACGTCTACACCATCACTGCCAACCTGGCGGGCCTGCCGGGCCTGTCGATGCCAGCCGGCTTCGTCGACGGCCTGCCGGTCGGCGTACAGCTGCTGGCGCCGTACTTCCAGGAAGGCCGCCTGCTCAACGTCGCGCACCGCTACCAGCAAGTGACCGACTGGCACACCCGCGCCCCCAACGGCTTCTGAGGAGTTCACACATGCAATGGGAAGTTGTGATCGGGCTGGAAATCCACACTCAGCTCGCCACCCAGTCGAAGATCTTCTCCGGCAGCGCCACCACCTTTGGCTCCGAGCCGAACACCCAGGCCAGCCTGGTAGACCTGGGCATGCCCGGCGTACTGCCGGTACTGAACCAGGAAGCCGTGCGCATGGCGTGCATGTTCGGCCTGGCGATTGATGCCGAAATCGGCAAGCGCAACGTATTCGCGCGCAAGAACTACTTCTACCCTGACCTGCCCAAGGGCTACCAGATCAGCCAGATGGACCTGCCGATCGTCGGCAAGGGCCACCTGGACATCGCCCTCGAAGACGGCACCATCAAGCGCATCGGGGTAACCCGCGCGCACCTGGAAGAAGACGCCGGCAAGAGCCTGCACGAAGACTTCAGCGGCTCCACCGGCATCGACCTGAACCGCGCCGGCACCCCGCTGCTGGAAATCGTCTCCGAGCCTGACATGCGCAGCGCCAAGGAAGCGGTGGCCTACGTCAAGGCGATCCACGCACTGGTGCGCTACCTGGGCATCTGCGATGGCAACATGGCCGAAGGCTCGCTGCGTTGCGACTGCAACGTGTCGATCCGCCCGAAGGGCCAGGTGGAGTTCGGTACCCGCTGCGAAATCAAGAATGTCAACTCGTTCCGCTTCATCGAGCGTGCGATCAACACCGAGATCCAGCGCCAGATCGACCTGATCGAGGACGGCGGCAAGGTGGTGCAGGAAACCCGCCTGTACGACCCGAACAAGGACGAGACCCGCTCGATGCGCAGCAAGGAGGAAGCCAACGACTACCGTTACTTCCCCGACCCGGACCTGCTGCCGGTGGTGATCGAGGACAGCTTCCTCGCTTCCATTCGCGCCGGCCTGCCGGAGCTGCCGCCACAAAAGGTCGAGCGCTTCCAGGGCCAGTACGGCCTGTCGGCCTACGACGCCAACGTGCTGGCCTCCAGCCGCGAACAGGCGGACTACTTCGAAGAAGTGGTGAAGATCGGCGGCGACGCCAAGCTGGCTGCCAACTGGGTCATGGTCGAGCTGGGCAGCCTGCTGAACAAGCTGGGCGTGGAAATCGACCAGGCGCCGGTCAGCGCCGCACAGCTGGGCGGCATGCTGCTGCGTATCCGCGACAACACCATCAGCGGCAAGATCGCCAAGACCGTGTTCGAGGCCATGGCTGCCGGTGAAGGCGATGCCGACAGCATCATCGAGAGCAAAGGCCTGAAACAGGTCACCGATACCGGTGCGATCGACAAGATGCTCGACGAAATGCTGGCAGCCAACGCCGAGCAGGTCGAACAGTACCGCGCAGCCGACGAGGCCAAGCGGGGCAAGATGTTCGGCTTCTTCGTCGGCCAGGCGATGAAAGCGTCCAAAGGCAAGGCCAACCCGGGGCAGGTGAACCAATTGCTCAAGGCCAAGCTCGAAGGGTGATTGTTTTACCCCCGTAGTCCTGCGAGGGCTTCGCCCTCGTTCGCGGCTAAAGCCGCTCCCACAGGGTTGCGCTGTACCTGTAGGAGCGGCTTTAGCCGCGAATGGCCGCACCAGGAGAGCACCTGACTTGTTGAAACGATCCCTCGGCACCCTCGCCCTGTTTTCCTTCCTGGCCGGCTGCGCCAGCCATGACATCGACCCCCGCGGTTACGACAAGACCGGCACCGCTTCCTATTACGGCTCACGCCACCATGGCAAACGCACTGCCAGCGGCGAACCGTTCAACCAGCATGGCCTCACCGCCGCCCACCGCAGCCTGCCATTCGGTAGCCGCGTGCTGGTCACCAATACCGCCAACCAGCGCAGTGTGGTGGTGCGCATCAATGACCGTGGCCCGCATACGCGTGGCCGCCTGATCGACCTGTCACGTGCCGCAGCAGAAAAAATCGGCATGCTCCGTAGCGGAACGGCGCGCGTACGGGTACAAGGGCTTAGCGACTGACGCGACAGGAGTCCGACCATTTTCGACCTCGCCACCCTTCCCACTTTCAGCCTGCTGCAACTGGGCATTGCCCTGCTGTTGCTGGTAGGCGGCGCCGAACTGCTGGTGCGCGCCGCGCTGCGCCTGGCACAGCGCCTTCATGTACGCCCGCTGATCATCGGCCTCAGCCTGGTGGCCTTCGGCAGTACCGCACCACAGCTGACCGTGAGCCTGCAGGCCGCCTACCAGGGCGCGCCCGACGTGGCGGTAGGCAGCGTTATCGGCAGCAATATCTTCAACGTGCTGGTCATTCTCGGCCTGGCAGCGTTGATCATCCCGCTGCGAGTTTCGCGCCAGCTGGTGCGCCTGGATATCCCGCTGATGATCATCGCCAGTGCGCTGGTGTACGGGCTGTCTGCCAACGGCCATCTGGGTCGGGTCGAAGGCGGGCTGCTACTGCTGGGCCTGGCCGGCTATCTGGTAATGCTCTGGCACCAGTCCCGCCACTACGCGCGCACCTATCCCGCCCCGGACACCGTCAAGGCAAGCGCCCGGCGCTTCTGGTCAGGGACGTTGCTGCTGGTGCTGGCCGGCCTGGGGCTGCTGAGCCTGGCAGGCCACCTGTTGCTGGATGCCGCAGTGGAGGTGGCTACCGATCTGGGCCTGTCCGAGCGCATCATCGGCCTGACGGTCGTCGCCATCTGCACCTCCCTGCCGGAACTGGCCGCAGCGCTGGTTGCCGCCCTGCGGGGTGAGCGGGAAATCGCCGTAGGTACGGTGATCGGCAGCAACCTGTTCAACCTGCTGGCGGTGCTGGGGCTGACCGCGCTGGTTACCCCAGAGCCACTGTCGATCTCGCCCAACGCCCTGGCCTTCGACCTGCCGGTGATGCTCGGCGTGGCGGTGCTGAGCCTGCCGGTGTTCTATTCCGGCTACCGGATCACCCGCGCCGAAGGCCTGGTGTTTCTCTGCCTGTACCTGGCTTATGGCCTGCACGTGGCAGCCTTTACCATGGGCATGCCGCTGGCGGGACGCCTGGAGCGATTGATGCTGTTTTACGTGCTGCCGGTACTGGCCCTGGTGTTGCTGTATACCACTGTGCGGGCCTGGCGACGGCAACACTAGATCGGTTGCCAGTCCCGGCCTCCACCTATCTGGCCTGTCGAGCTTTCTTGAGCTTGAAGGCCACCCACAGCACCAGGATCCACCCCGGAATCAGCATCACCGAAATCCGGATCGGCGGGGTCAGGTACATCACCACCAGGATCAGCACGATGAACGCCAGACACAGGTAGTTGGTCAGCGGATGCCCCAGGCTCTTGTAGAACGGGGTTATCCCCGCTGCCAGCTTGGCCTTGCGGAACTTCAGGTGGGTGATGCTGATGCTCGCCCAGTTGATCACCAGTGCCGACACTGCCAGCGCCATCAGCAAGCCAAACGCCTCACCCGGCATCAGGTAGTTGATCAGCACGCACAGGCCGGTGGCGAAGGCGGACACGCCCAGCGCAGTCAGCGGTACACCGCTACGGCTTACTTTCAGCAACTGGCGCGGCGCATCGCCCTGGCTGGCCAGACCGAACAGCATGCGGCTGTTGGCGTATACGCAGCTGTTGTACACCGACAGCGCGGCGGTCAGCACCACGATGTTGAGGATGGTTGCTACCAGATCGCTGTCCAGCTCGTGGAAAATCATCACGAACGGGCTGCCGCCCTGCACCACCTTCTGCCACGGGTACAGCGACAGCAATACGGCCAGGGCACCGATGTAGAAGATCAGGATGCGGTAGACCACCTGGTTGGTGGCCTTGGGGATGCTCTGGCGCGGGTTGTCGGCCTCGGCGGCGGTAATGCCCACCAGCTCCAGGCCACCGAACGAGAACATGATCACCGCCAGGGCCATGACCAGGCCGCTGACGCCGTTAGGGAAGAAGCCGCCGTACTGCCACAGGTTGGCTACGCTGGCATCCGGGCCGCCATGGCCGCTGGTCAGCAGCCAGGCGCCAAAGCCGATCATGCTGACGATGGCTACCACCTTGACCAGGGCGAACCAGAACTCCATCTCGCCATAGACCTTTACCTGGGTCAGGTTGATGAGGTTGATTGCCACGAAGAAGATTGCTGCCGTGGCCCAGGTGGGGAAGTCGGGCCACCAGTACTGCACGTAGATGCCCACCGCCGTCAGCTCGGCCATGCCGACCAGCACATACACCACCCAGTAGTTCCACCCCGAGACGAAGCCGGCGAACTCGCTCCAGTACTGGTGGGCGAAGTGACTGAAGCTGCCGGCTACCGGCTCTTCGACCACCATCTCGCCCAACTGGCGCATGATCAGGAAGGCCATCAGGCCGGCGACGGCATAGCCCAGCAATACGGAGGGGCCAGCCAGCTGGATGGTCTGGGCGATGCCCAGGAACAAACCGGTACCAATGGCCCCGCCCAGCGCGATCAACTGGATATGGCGATTCTTCAGCCCGCGCTGTAACCGCTCGGGCGTGCTCTGGTCTTGCATGAAGTGTCCTTTAGCTCAGTGAGGCAGTGTTGTTGCTGTTATTTGCAGTCAAGGATCTAGATCCATCCGCCCCACTGCAAGATGAAAATACCAACGTTGGTGGTGATCGCCGCCATTAGCGTTGTAATGACGATGATCGACGCCGCCAGTTCATGATTGCCATTGGCCGCCCGCGCCATCACGTAGCTTGCCGCTGCGGTCGGGCTGCCGATGTACAGGAACAGGATGCCAAGTTCCGCCCCGCGGAAGCCGCACAACCACGCACCCAGTGTGCCAAGCAGGGGCAGCCAGGCCATCTTCACCAGGCTGGCATCCACGGCCAGCCTCCCGCTGTCGCGAAGCGCCGCCAGCGACAGCGTGCCGCCAATGCAGATCAGTGCCAGCGGCAGGGTCATCTGCGCCAGGTAGTCGCCCGAGGTCAGCAGCCAGTTGGGCAGCGGCACCTGGCCGTAAGCCATCGGCGCGGCCACCAGCACGCTGATGATCAGCGGGTTGCTGAAAATGCTCTTGCAGATGCTCCACGGGTCGGACTTGAGGTCCGGGCTGTATACCGCCAGCACCACCGCCGACAGCGAGTTGTACATGAGGATGACCAGGCCGGCGAGCACCGCCCCCAGGGAGATGCCGTAGTCGCCATACAGGCTGGCGGCCAGGGCCAGGCCGATCACACCGTTGTTGCCACGGAACGCGCCCTGGGTATAAATGCCGCGATCGGCCAGCGGGCTGCGCCAGATGGCCATGCCCCAGGCGATGGCAAAGCCGACCAGAGTGGCGACGATGAAATAGAGGATGACCCCCGGTTTGACTGCCGAGGCCAGGTCGGCGTGGTAGATGCCAAGGAACAGCAGTGCCGGCATGCACACGTTGAACACCAGCTGCGAGGCGACGCGGTTGAAATTGTCGTCGATCAGGTGGATGCGTTTGAGCAGTATGCCCATGAACAGCATGGCGAAGACTGGTGCCGTGATGTTCAGCGTCTGGATAAGAAGGGCGAGCATGCGCAAGCGATCCTGGAGGGGTTGCCGTCAGGTGGCCAATGATACGCCAACGGCCGGGATTTGCGGGGATCGCGGGGTGTTATAGAGAAATTTCTGTCTGTACCGGCCCTATCGCCGGCAAGCCAGCTCCCACAGGTGCTGCACAGGTTTCGGAACCAGTGGCGTCCCTGTGGGAGCTGGCTTGCCGGCGATGAGGCCGGTACAGGCGAAATGAATCAGCGCCGGACCGGGCGCTTCTGCAGTTTGCGCTGCAAGGTCCGCCGGTGCATGCCCAGCGCGCGCGCGGTGGCCGAGATATTGCCCTCGTGCTCGCCCAGCACGCGCTGGATGTGCTCCCATTGCAGGCGGTCTACCGACATCGGGTTTTCCGGCACCAGGGTATCCAGGTCGGTATGCTCCGACAGCAACGCCGCCAGCACATCGTCGGCGTCCGCCGGTTTGCACAGGTAGTTGCAGGCGCCGCGCTTGACCGCTTCCACCGCAGTGGCAATGCTCGAGTAACCGGTCAGGATCACCACGCGCATTTCCGGGTCCAGCTCCAGCAGCTTGGGCAGCAGCACCAGGCCAGAGTCGCCTTCCATCTTCAGGTCCAGCGTGGCGTAGTCCGGCAGGTCCTGCTGGGCCAGGATCAACCCCTCTTCGGCAGAGCTGGCAGTGCTTACACGGAAACCGCGGCGGCTCATGGCACGTGCCATGACCCGGGTAAAGGTGGCATCGTCATCCACCAGCAGCAGGTGCGGCAGCTCTTCGCTTTCGACCTGGTTTTCTTCGCTCATCATTCATCTCCTCGCTTGCCATGAGGCAGGCGCAGTTCGGTCAGGGTGCCACCCTGTTCATGACTATAGAGTTTCACCGAACCGCCCGCACGGGTCACGCTGGCCTTGCTCAAGAACAGGCCGAGGCCGAAGCCTTTGCCTTTGGTGGTAATGAAGGGTTTGCCGATAGCTTCGGCAATGGCCGGCGGCACGCCGGGGCCATGGTCGCGGATGCTGATGACGATGTCCTGGGCGTCCCAGTCCAGGTGCACCTGCAGGTCATCGGGGCAGGCATCTGCGGCATTGTTCAACAGGTTCAACAGCGCCTGGGTCAGGTCCGGCGGCGGGGTCAGGCGCGGCACCTGGCCGTCACGCAGGCGCTGGAAGCGGTAGCTGGCCTCCGGGCGCATCAGGTGCCAGCGGTTCAGCGCCTCGTCCAGCCAGGCGGTCACATCCTGCTCCTGCACCGCCAGGCGGCGGTTGGCTTCGGCGGCACGCACCAGCTGCTGCAGGGTTTCCTTGCACAACTTGACCTGGTCCTGGAGGATCTGCAGGTCCTCCTGCAGCAGAGGGTCGGTGTGGTCCTGGCGCATCTCGTTGATCAGTACGCTCATGGTCGCCAGGGGCGTGCCCAGCTCGTGCGCGGCACCCGCAGCCTGTGTGGCCACGGCCAGCAGTTGCTCGTCACGCAGGCTTTCTTCACGCCGCTCGGAACGCAGCTGCTCCTGGCGGCGCAGCTCTTCGGCCATGCGTGCAGCAAAGAACGTGATCACTGCCGCGGCCAGGGCGATGCTCAGCCACATGCCGTAGACCTGCATCTTGTCGCGCGCCATGGGCAGGCCTTCGAGCGGGTAGAACTGCACCAGCAGCATGCTGTAGGCGGTCAGGGCGATACCGGAAAGAATCAGCGAGTACAGCCAGGGCAATGTCACTGCGGCAATCGCCAGCGGCACCAGGTAGTACGAGACGAACGGGTTGGTGGACCCGCCGGAGTAATACAGCAAAGCGCTGTGGATCAGCAGGTCGCAGGCCAGCTGCAGGGCGTACTCCATTTCGGTGACGGGCAATGAAAGGCGCAGGCGCAGGGCCGTGAAGGCACACAACAGCGACGACAGGGCCAACGTGCCCGCCAGCGACAGCCAGGGCAACGGCAGCAGTTCGGTCCAGTAGGCGACACCCACGGAGCCGGCCTGGGCAGCCAGGACCAGTACGCGAATGACAGTCAGGCGCCAGAGGTTCTGGCGGGTAGCGGACAGCGGTTGTACGGCAGCGAGCATGAGCTCTCCTGATGAGTGCTCCAGAAAATCGGCTGGAGTATACCGAAGCCGGGGGCCTCGCTGCAGCGCTGCGGCAAAGCGCCACACTTTGTCACAGCTTCATGATGGCACTTTTGAACCCACTACACTGTTGCCGGTCTGATTGGCCATGCGTGGAATGGATGGCCACATCCCACGCCTTTTATTGCCAAGGAGTACCACATGCAAATCCCACGTCGCGGCGCCGCCCTGATCCTGTCCTGCGGCCTGCTCGCCAGCCTGCCGGCGCTGGCCGCCGATGAACCGCGTTACAACCAGGTTTCGCTGCGCGCCGAAGTCAGCAAGGAAGTGCCGCGCGACCTGATGGTCGTGACCCTGTACAGCGAAGCGCAGAACACCGACCCGGGCAAGCTCGCCAAGCAGATCACCGAAACCATGAACAAGGCGGTGCAGCAGTCGCGCCAGGTCAAGGACGTGAAGATCAGCCAGGGCAGCCGCAACAGCTACCCGGTCTATGACAGCAAGGGCCAGAAGATCACCGGCTGGCGCGAACGCGCCGAACTGCGCCTGGAAAGCGCCGACTTCCCGGCCCTGTCCCAGCTCACCGCCGACCTGCTGCAGGAACTGAAGATGGGCGGCATGGACTTCTCCATCGCCCCGGCCACGCGCAAGACCAGCGAAGACGCCCTGCTCAAGGATGCGGTCGATGCCTTCAAGGCGCGCGCGCAACTGGCCACCGAGGCGTTGGGCGGCAAGGGCTACAAAGTGGTCAGCTTGAACCTCAACAGCAGCGGCTACCCACGCCCGTACATGCGCAGTGCACCAATGGCGATGAAGGCCATGGGCGCGGATGAAGCGGCGCCGGCGCCGGATATCGAAGCCGGGACCAGTGAAGTGAGCATGAATGCTGATGGTTTGATCGAAGTGCAGATGCCGTAAGGCCACATAGTCCCTGTGGGAGCGGGCACGCCCGCTCCCACAGGGACCGCGTCAACGCCAAATCAAGTGTTTTCAGACCTTTCCTACGCGCCATAAAGGTGCCGCCTACAAATATCCCCGCCTCGAAACATCCAGCAAAATGCCATCATTTTGCCTGCGCAAACGTTTAACTTCGCCGAAAGTTATACCGATGCGACATCCATGTACGCTCGTACTACTTTTCTGACGCCAACTATCCTTATGCCTGTTGCATTGGGATCACCCCCTGCATAAGTATCCGCAGGTCGGCTCACGAGGCCACCTCAATCGAAAAATGACAACAATGAGGCCACCATGCTCAAACACGCAGTCATTCCGTTCCTGCTAGGCGCAGGTCTGCTCACCGGTGCTCCGTCGGCACTTGCCGCGTCCAACCTGGTGTTCTGCTCCGAAGGCAGCCCGGCAGGCTTCGACCCAGGGCAGTACACCACCGGCACAGACTTCGATGCCTCGGCCGAGACCGTGTTCAACCGCCTCACCCAGTTCGAACGCGGCGGCACTGCAGTCATCCCGGGGCTGGCGACCAAATGGGAAGTGTCCGACGACGGCAAGACCTACACCTTCCACCTGCGCGAAGGGGTCAAGTTCCACACCACCGACTACTTCAAGCCCAGCCGCCCCTTCAACGCCGACGACGTGCTGTTCACCTTCAACCGCATGCTCGACAAGGACCACCCGTTCCGCAAGGTCTACCCCACCGAGTTCCCGTACTTCACCGACATGGGCATGGACAAGAACATCGCCAAGCTCGAGAAGCTCGACGAGCACACGGTGAAGTTCACCCTCAACGAAGTGGACGCAGCGTTCATCCAGAACCTGGCCATGAGCTTCGCCTCCATTCAGTCCGCCGAATACGCCGACCAGCTGCTCAAGGGCGGCAAGCCCGCCGACATCAACCAGAAGCCGATCGGCACCGGCCCGTTCGTGTTCAGCAAGTACCAGAAGGACGCGCAGATCCGCTTCAAGGGCAACAAGGACTACTGGAAGCCCGAGGACGTGAAGATCGACAACCTGATCTTCGCCATCACTACCGACGCCTCGGTGCGCATGCAGAAGCTGAAGAAGAACGAGTGCCAGGTCACCCTGTTCCCGCGCCCGGCCGATATCGAGCCGCTGAAGGCCGACAAGAACCTGCAGATGCCGCAGCAGGCCGGCTTCAACCTGGGCTACATCGCCTACAACGTGATGGACAAGATCAAGGGCAGCAACGAGCCCAACCCCATGGCCCAGCTGAAGGTGCGCCAGGCACTGGACATGGCCGTGGACAAGAAGAAGATCATCGAATCGGTGTATCAGGGCGCGGGCCAGCTGGCAGTCAACGCCATGCCGCCGACCCAGTGGTCCTATGACGACAGTATCAAGGACGCCCCGTTCGACCCCGAAAAAGCCAGGCAGCTGCTCAAGGAAGCCGGCATCAAGGACGGTACCGAGATCAGCCTGTGGGCCATGCCCGTGCAACGGCCATACAACCCCAATGCCAAGCTGATGGCCGAAATGCTGCAGTCCGACTGGGCCAAGATCGGCATCAAGGCGAAGATCGTCAGCTATGAATGGGGCGAGTACATCAAGCGCTCCAAGGGCGGCGAACAGGGCGCCATGCTGATTGGCTGGAGCGGTGACAACGGTGACCCGGACAACTGGCTGGGCACGCTTTACGGTTGCGATGCCGTGGACGGCAACAACTTCTCCAAATGGTGCTACAAGCCCTACGACGACCTGATCAAGCAGGCCAAGGCCACCTCCGACCAGGCCAGACGCACCGCGCTGTACCAGCAGGCGCAGCACATCCTCAAGGAGCAGGTGCCGATCACCCCGATCGCCCACTCCACCGTGTACCAGCCCATGAGCGCCAAAGTGAAGGACTTCAAGATCAGCCCGTTTGCGCTGAACTCCTTCTACGGCGTCAGCGTGGACAAATAGGGTAACGCCGGCGCCCGCCGAGCCGCGGGCGCCCCTTCCTCCAGCAACTTTTGCATGTCGTCCTGCGGCTATCCGCTGCGGGGTCGGCGAACTGTTGCCGTCATTCGTACCCCGAGACGGCGCAAACAGACGAAAAAGGACTTGCCATGCGCCACGCTACCCGCCTTTCGACCCTGCTGGCCCTGGGCCTGATGAGCCAGTCACCGGCCTTGCTGGCCAACAACCTGGTGTTCTGTTCCGAAGGCAGCCCCGCAGGCTTCGACACCGCCCAGTACACCAGCGCCACCGACAACGACGCCGCCGAGCCGATCTACAACCGCCTGGTCGAGTTCGAACGCGGCGGCACAGCCGTGCACCCTGCTTTGGCGACCCGCTGGGAAGTCTCCGACGATGGCCTGCGCTATACCTTCCAACTGCGCGAGAGGGTCAAGTTCCACAGCAACAAGGCCTTTACCCCGAGCCGCGACTTCAATGCCGACGATGTGCTGTTCACCTTCAATCGCATGCTCGACAAGGACCACCCGTTCCGCAAGGCGTACCCTACCGAGTTCCCCTATTTCATCAGCATGGGCCTGGACAAGAACATCGCCGGTGTCGACAAGGTCGACCCGCTGACCGTGGTGTTCACCCTGAATACGGTCGACGCCGCGTTCATCCAGAACCTGGCCATGAGCTTCGCCTCGATACTGTCTGCCGAATACGCCGAGCAACTGCTGGCCAGCGGTCGCCCCAGCGACATCAACCAGCAACCGATCGGCACCGGGGCGTTTGTGTTCCAGCGTTACCAGAAGGACTCGCAGATCCGCTACAAGGGCAACAAGGACTATTGGGCACCGGAGCAGGTCAAGCTCGACAACCTGGTGTTCTCGATCAACATCGACCCTTCGGTGCGCATCCAGAAGCTACGGCGCAACGAGTGCCAGGTCACCCTGCACCCACGCCCGGCCGACCTGCCGGCGCTCAAGGCCGACAGCAAGTTGCAGGTGTTGCAGCAACCGGGCTTCAACCTTGGCTACATCGCCTACAACACCCAGCACCCCCCTTTCGACCGCCTGGAAGTGCGCCAGGCGATGGACATGGCAGTCAACAAGCAAGCGATTCTCCAGGCGGTGTACCAAGACTCCGGCCAACGGGCAGTCAACGCCATGCCGCCAACCCAATGGTCCTACGACAAAAGCCTGAAGGACGCACCCTACGACCCGGAAAAGGCCAGGCAGCTCTTGCAGCAGGCGGGGGTCAAGCCGGGCACCGAGGTCACCCTCTGGGCCATGCCGGTGCAGCGCCCGTATAACCCCAACGCCAAGCTGATGGCCGAAATGCTCCAGGCCGACTGGAACAAGCTCGGCTTCAAGGTGCGCATCGTCAGCTACGAATGGGGCGAGTACCTCAAGCGCATGAAAAGCGGCGAACACGACATCGCCCTGATCGGCTGGACCGGTGACAACGGCGACCCGGACAACTGGCTGGGCACCCTCTATAGCTGCGATGCCATCGGCAGCAACAACTACTCGCTGTGGTGCGATCCGCAGTACGACAGCCTGGTCAAACAGGCCAAGCAGGTAACCGATCGCGCGCAGCGCAGCGCGCTGTACCAGCAAGCCCAGCAGCGGCTAAAGCAGCAGGTCCCGATTACCCCGGTGGCGCATTCCACGGTCAACCAGCCACTTGGCATCAAGGTTTCCGGGTTCAAGGTCAGCCCGTTCGGGCGCAATGATTTTTCCGGTGTGAGTGTTGACTGATTTTTAACCTGCACCGGCCTCATCGCCGGCAAGCCAGCTCCCACAAAGTACTCCACAGATCTCGGGACCTACCCAGTTCCCTGTGGGAGCCGGCTTGCCGGCGATTGGGCCAGCACAGGCAACACATCTCCCCAATTTTGCCCGGCGATCCCGTGGCACCCCTGGCAACACCGCTACAAGCACCCCGGCTCACAAGGCCGGCAATAACTAGAAAAGAAAAGGAGCTTCAACCTTGAAAGCATTCACCTTGACCGCACTGGCGTTATCCATCGGTGCCTTGACCACCATGGCCCAGGCCGACCCGCAAAGCCAGGCTTTCATCCCCATCACCTTGAAGGACAGCAGCGAGCAGGCCCAGGCCAGCGGTTTCATCGACGGCCAGAGCCTGTCCGGTAGCACCCGCAACTGGTACGCCCGCGAACGCGCCGCACGCGCCCCGCTGTGGAAGTACTACAAGAATGACGGCACCCGCCACGACACCCACAGCCGCGAAAACTGGCTACAGGGCACCATCCTCAACTACAGCTCGGGCTTCACCGAGGGCACTGTGGGCTTTGCCGTCGAGGCCGCCGGCTACAACGCCATCGCCCTGCAGCAGAGCCGCCAGGCCATTGCCGGGCCCAATAACCGCACACTGACCCACAGCGACGGCGATCCCATCGGCCAGTGGAGCAAACTGGGCCTGGGCAACATCAAGGCGCGCGTGTCCAACACCACCCTGACCCTGGGCCGCCAGTCGGTGGATACGCCGATGCTCGCCTACATCGGCAACCGTGCCCTGCCCTCAAGCTTCCAGGGCGCGTTCCTGCACAGCGCCGAGTTCGACAACCTCAGCATCGACCTGGGCACCTTCGACCGCGTCTCGCCACGTACCGAGCAGAGCCTGAGCAAGTTCCGCAGCGAGTACGGCGCCGCCGGCGTTGAAACCGACCGCGCCAGCACCGCCGGCATCAACTACCAGCCGTTCAGAAGCCTCAGCACCAGCCTGTACGCCACCAAGGTCGACGACTTCTGGAACCAGTACTACTTCGGCGCCAACCACGTGCTCGGCGACAGCGCGGTGCTCAGCCTGAACACCGGCCTGAACTACTACAAGACTGTCGACGCCGGCAGCCAGAAGATGGGCAAGATCGACAACGACACCTACAGCCTGTCGCTCGGACTGACCCATCAGGCGCACACCCTCAGCGCTTCGTGGCAGCAGGTGGACGGCAACGAGTACTTCGACTACCTGCACGAAACCAACGGCATCTTCCTGGCCAACTCGCTGCTGTCGGACTTCAACGGCCCCAACGAGAAGTCGCTGCAGATTTCCTACGTGCTGAACATGGCGCCCTATGGCGTGCCGGGCCTGAAGTTCAACCTGTACAACGCCCGCGGCTGGGGCATCGATGGCACGCACTACCGCGGCACGGCCTATGACGTGAAAGGCCTGGATGGCGAAACCCACTACGAGTGGGGCATCGGCAGCAGCTACGCGGTGCAGAGCGGGCCGCTGAAAGACACCAGCATCCGCGCCACCTACACCACCCACCGCGCCAGCAAGGCCCAGGGCGATGGCAGCCTGGACGAGTTCCGCGTGGTGACCACCATTCCGTTCAACATTCTCTGACCGTTGACGCCACGGTCCGCTTCACGGCGGGCCGTGGCGGCTACGCTGGAACCCATGCAAGCAGGGAGAACTCAACCCATGCAGAAAGCTTTCATGAAATCGCTACCGCTGCGCCTTGCCCTGGCCGCACTGGTCCTGGGCAGTGCCACGCAGCTGGCGGCCAAGCCGCTGGTGGTATGCACCGAAGCCAGCCCGGAAGGGTTCGACGTGGTCCAGTACACCACCGGGGTCACCTTCGATGCCACCGCAGAAACGCTGTTCAACCGCCTGGTCGACTTCAAGCCCGGTACCACCGACGTGCAGCCAGCCCTGGCCGAACGCTGGGACATTTCGGCAGATGGCCTGACCTACACCTTCCACCTGCGCCAGGGAGTGAAGTTCCACACCACTGACTACTTCACCCCCACCCGGGACTTCAACGCCGACGACGTGCTGTGGAGCTTGCGGCGCCAGCTCGACCCGGCCCACCCGTGGCATGGCAAGACCAGTGTCGGCTACCCGTACTTCGAAAGCATGTCCTTCAGCCGCCTGCTCAAGTCGGTGGAAAAGATCGACGAGCACACCGTGGTGATCACCCTGGTCCGTCCCGAATCGCCGTTCCTGCGTGACATGGCAATGGCCTTTACCTCGATCTACTCCGCCGAATACGGCGACCAGTTGCTCAAGGCCGGTAACACCGCCCAATTGAACAGCAAGCCGATCGGCACCGGCCCGTTCATCTTCCAGCGCTACAACAAGGACGCCCAGGTCCGCTTCAAGGCCAACCCCGACTACTTCCGCGGCAAGCCGCCAGCCGAGAGCCTGGTATTCGCCATCAGTACCGACAGCAACGTGCGCTTGCAGAAGCTGCGCGCCAACGAATGCCAGGTCGCCGTGTACCCCAAACCGGAGGACGTGCCGTCGATCAAGGCCGACCCCAGGCTCAAGGTGGCCGAGACCGAAGCGCTGGTCACCGGCTATATCGCCATGAATACCCAGCACAAGTACCTCAGCGACGTGCGCGTGCGTAAAGCCATCAACATGGCCTTCGACCGGCAGAGCCATGTTGACCAGCTGTTTGGCAACGGCAACGCGCTAGTGGGCGTGAACCCGTACCCGCCGACCATGATCGGCTACAACACCAGCAACCAGAACCCACCCCGCGACCTCGACAAGGCGCGTGCCTTGCTCAAGGAAGCTGGCGTACCGGAAGGCGCAGTGATCACGTTGTTCACCCGTAACGGCGGCGGCATGACCAACCCCAACCCGCGCCTGTCCGCCGAAATGCTGCAGGCCGACCTGAAACAGATCGGCCTGAAGCTGGACATTCGCGTGATGGAGTGGGCCGAAATGCTGCGCCGGGCGAAAAAGGGCGAAGCCGACCTGGTGTCCACCGGCTGGGCAGGTGACAACGCCGACCCGGACAACTTTCTTACCCCGCTGCTGAGCTGCGAAGCGGCAAAAAACGGCGAGAACTACGCGCGCTGGTGCAACTCGAAATTCCAGGACCTGATTACCCAGGCCCGCGAGGTGATCGACAACGACGAACGCGCAAGGCTCTATAGCGAGGCATTGAAAGTGTACGATGACGACCAACCCTGGATCAGCATGGCCCACCCGAAGGTGTTCACGGCCATGCGTGACAACGTGGAGGGCTACGTGATCAGCCCTCTGACCAACAACAACTTCGCCACCACCAAGGTGAAGTAGAACAACAACGACCGCCGGCAACCCTCACGGGGACCGGCGGCACTGCCGTCGCGCGCTGTTGGCCGCACGGCCTGATGAGGTAACCCCGACAATGTTGAGTTTTATTGCCCGGCGCCTTGGCCTGCTGATACCGACCTTTTTCGGCATCACCTTGCTCACCTTCGCGCTTATACGCCTGATCCCCGGCGACCCGGTGGAAGTGATGATGGGCGAGCGCAGGGTCGACCCCGAAATGCATGCCCAGGCCATGGAGCGCCTGGGCCTGAACAAGCCGCTGCCGGTCCAGTACCTGGACTACGTCGGCAAGCTGGCCCACGGTGACCTGGGTGAATCGCTGCGCACCCGCGAAAGCGTGTGGACCGAGTTCCTCACCCTGTTCCCCGCTACCCTCGAACTGGCCCTGGCCGCCCTGCTGTTCGCCGGCGTCGTCGGCCTGCTGGCCGGGGTGATCGCCGCGCTCAAGCGTGGCTCGCTGTTCGACCATGGGGTGATGGGCATATCGCTGGCCGGCTACTCGATGCCGATCTTCTGGTGGGGCCTGATCCTGATCATGTTCTTCTCGGTCAGCCTGGGCTGGACCCCGGTGTCCGGGCGCATCGACCTGCTCTACGACATCGAGCCGAAGACCGGCTTCATGCTCATCGACACCCTGCTCAGCGACGAAGAAGGCGCGTTCAAGGACGCGGTGATGCACCTGATCCTGCCGGCCATCGTGCTCGGTACCATCCCGCTGGCGGTGATCGCCCGCATGACCCGCTCGTCGATGCTCGAAGTGCTGCGCGAGGACTATATCCGCACCGCCCGCGCCAAGGGCCTGTCGCCAGCCCGCGTGGTGTTCGTGCACGGCCTGCGCAACGCGCTGATCCCGGTTCTGACCGTATTCGGCCTGCAGGTCGGCACGCTGCTGGCGGGGGCGGTGCTGACCGAAACCATCTTTTCATGGCCGGGCATCGGCAAGTGGCTGATCGAAGCCATCGGCGCCCGCGACTACCCCGTGGTCCAGAACGGCATCCTGTTGATCGCCTGCCTGGTAATCCTGGTCAACTTCGTCGTGGACATTCTCTACGGCCTGGCCAACCCACGCATCCGTCATCAGCGCTGAGGCCCTTGCCATGACTAGCCCGATTGCAAAACCTGTGGCGCCGGCCAGCCCGGTGGACCACAGCCTGCTCTACCCTTCGCCGTACAAAGAGTTCTGGCAAGCCTTCGCGCGCAACAAGGGCGCGGTAATGGGCCTGGCCTTCATGTGCCTGGTGGTGTTCTGCGCACTGTTCGCACCCTGGGTCGCCCCGCATGACCCGAGCGAGCAATACCGCGACTTCCTGCTGACCCCGCCGGTGTGGCTCGAAGGCGGCACCTGGCAGTTCATCCTCGGTACCGACGAACTGGGCCGCGACCTGCTTTCGCGGTTGATCCAGGGCGCGCGGCTGTCGTTGCTGATCGGCCTGTCGTCGGTGGTGATGTCGCTGATCCCGGGCATCCTGCTGGGCCTGCTGGCCGGCTTTTTCCCGCAAATTCTCGGGCCGTCGATCATGCGCCTGATGGACGTGATGCTGGCCCTGCCGTCGTTGCTGCTGGCCGTGGCCATCGTCGCCATCCTCGGCCCAGGCCTGATCAACACGGTGATTGCCATCGCCATCGTTTCGCTGCCCTCCTACGTGCGCCTGACCCGCGCTGCGGTGATGGGCGAACTGAACCGCGACTACGTCACCGCCGCGCGCCTGGCCGGTGCCGGGCTGCCGCGGCTGATGTTCGTCACCGTGCTGCCCAACTGCATGGCGCCGCTGATCGTGCAGGCCACCTTGAGCTTTTCTTCGGCGATTCTGGATGCCGCCGCCCTGGGCTTCCTGGGCCTGGGCGTACAACCGCCAACCCCCGAGTGGGGCACCATGCTGGCGTCGGCCCGTGACTACATCGAGCGCGCCTGGTGGGTGGTGAGCCTGCCGGGCATCACCATTCTGCTCAGTGTGCTGGCAATCAACCTGATGGGCGACGGCCTGCGCGATGCGCTGGACCCGAAACTCAAGAACGCCGCCTGAGGAGAACGCCATGTCACTGTTGCAGATCAATAACCTCAACGTGCGCTTCGGCGACGCCAACGCAGTACCGGTGGTCGACGGCCTGGACCTGGTGGTGGACGCCGGCGAGATCCTGGCCATCGTCGGCGAGTCCGGTTCGGGTAAATCGGTGACCATGATGGCCCTGATGGGGCTGATCGACGCGCCGGGGCGCATTACCGCCGATACCCTCAACTTCGACGGCACCGACATGCTCAAGCTCAGCGGCCGGCAGCGGCGCAAAGTGGTGGGCAAGGACATCGCGATGGTCTTCCAGGACCCGATGACCGCGCTCAACCCCAGCTATACGGTGGGCTTCCAGATCGAGGAAGTGCTGCGCCAGCACCTTGGCCTGAAAGGCAAGGCGGCGCGCCAACGGGCCCTGGAGCTGTTGAAAAAGGTGGAAATCCCGGCTGCGGAAAGCCGCCTGGATGCCTACCCGCACCAACTGTCCGGCGGCATGAGCCAACGTGTGGCCATTGCCATGGCAATTGCCGGCGAGCCCAAGCTGCTGATCGCTGACGAGCCCACTACCGCGCTCGACGTGACCATCCAGGCCCAGATCATGGAACTGCTGGTCAACTTGCAGAAAGAACGCAACATGGCGCTGATCCTGATCACCCATGACCTCGCCGTAGTTGCCGAAACGGCCAGGCGAGTGTGCGTGATGTACGCCGGCCAGGCCGTGGAAGTCGGCCAGGTACCCGAGCTGTTCGATGTGCCCGCCCACCCCTACAGCGAAGCCTTGCTGGCGGCGATCCCCGAGCACAGCATCGGCGCCGAACGCCTGGCCACCCTGCCCGGCATCGTCCCCGGCCGCTACGACCGCCCGGTCGGTTGCCTGCTGTCGCCGCGCTGTCCGTATGTGCAGGACAACTGCCGAAACCAGCGCCCGTCCCTCGACCCCAAGGCGCATAGCCTGGTGCGTTGCTTCTACCCGCTGAACCAGGAGGTGGCGTGATGGCCGTCGTTCTATCCGCCCGGGCGCTGACCCGGCATTACCAAGTGTCCCGCGGGCTGTTCAAGGGCCATGCCCTGGTTCAGGCGCTGAATGGCGTGTCGTTCGAGCTGGAAGCTGGCAAGACCCTGGCGGTGGTCGGCGAGTCCGGCTGCGGCAAGTCGACCCTGGCGCGTGCCCTGACCCTGATCGAAGAGCCATCCTCGGGCTCGTTGCAGATCGCCGGCACCGAGGTGACAGGCGCCAGCAAGGCCGAACGCAAGCAACTGCGCCGTGATGTGCAGATGGTGTTCCAGAGCCCCTATGCCTCGCTCAACCCGCGGCAGAAGATTGGTGACCAACTGGCCGAGCCACTGCTGATCAACACCTCGCTGAGCAAGGCCGAACGGCGCGAGAAGGTGCAGAAGATGATGGAACAGGTCGGCCTGCGGCCCGAGCACTACCAGCGCTACCCGCACATGTTTTCCGGTGGCCAGCGCCAGCGTATCGCCCTGGCCAGGGCGATGATGCTGCAGCCCAAGGTGCTGGTGGCGGACGAACCGACCTCGGCGCTGGACGTGTCGATCCAGGCCCAGGTGCTGAACCTGTTCATGGACCTGCAGAAGGAGTTCAACACCGCCTACGTGTTCATCTCGCACAACCTGGCGGTAGTGCGGCATGTGGCTGACCAGGTGCTGGTGATGTACCTGGGGCGGCCGGCGGAGATGGGGCCCAAGGCGGATATCTACGAGAAGCCGCTGCATCCCTATACCCAGGCGCTGCTGTCGGCCACGCCGGCTATTCATCCGGACCCACTCAAACCAAAGATACGCATTGTTGGCGAGCTGCCCAACCCGTTGAATCCGCCGGATGGCTGTGCGTTTCACAAGCGCTGCCCGTATGCGACCGAGCGGTGCGCCAAGGAGGTGCCGGCGCTGCGACAGGTCAGTACCCGGCAGGTAGCGTGCCACTATGCCGAGCAGTTTCTTTGATCGTTGATTAAGGGCGGGCCGCTTTGCGGCCCATCGCCGGCAAGCCAGGCTCCCACAAGTACGGCGCAGGGCGTGAATTCGATGCGGTCTGGGTGGGAGCTGGCTTGCCGGCGATTGGCCGCAAAGCGGCCCCGGCTATTTCAATGCATGAACAACCAGATCAGGATGATCACCGGGATCGGCACCCCGATCATCCACAGCAATATCGAGCGCATGGCCTGTCTCCTTGTCGAGCGCCAAAGCAAAGGGCGGCATAAGCCGCCCCTCGATTCAGTGCATGAACAGTGCAATCAGGATAATCACGGGAATCGGTACCCCGATCATCCACAACAGTATCGAGCGCATGGCAGTTCTCCTTGCTTAACGTTGAATGGTCCGGTGAGCGACGTAGTCACCTTCAAGCCACTGCACGCGGTCACGTTGACGGCCACCGTACAGCGCCGCGACGCTGGCGAAGAACGCGCCGCACAGCAGTGCGACAAAGGTCCACAGCGCCGTCCAGGCGGCAACCTTGGCAGCGGTGTCGGCCGCTTGCTTGGCGTCGGTCTTCAGCTGCTGTACCTGGGCCATCACCTGGTCGACACGTGCCTCTGCTTCGGCCTGGCTCAGGCGGGTACGCTGCGCCACCAGTTGCGCCAGGTAGGCGCGATCTTCGGCAGGCAATGCCTGGTCACTGGCAATCCCTTTGGCCAGGATGCGTGCGGCTACACCGTTGGCGGCATCGTCGCTGACCGGTGCCGGGCCATCGCCACGGAACAGGCTGTCGACGAAGTAACCCATCGAGTCATTATTGCTACCCGCCGCTGCTGCACCACCTGCTGCTACCGACATGGTCGCGGCCTGTGACGCGGCACTGGCACCGGCACCTACCAGGTTGCCAGCTGCACCCAGTACCAGCATCGCCGCTACCAGCGTGGCTACAGCCCAGGACAGGAAGCCATGTGCGGTATCGCGGAAATATACCTCGTCACCGTGCAGGTTGGCCCATTTCACCCGCAGCCGACCGGCAATGTAGCCGCCCAGCCCTGAGGCGATGATCTGCGTCAGCAGCAGCCAGACAATGGTGGAGACGCCCAGGGCCTTGGCACTTGCACCCTCATCAGCCCAGGGCGAAGTGGCCGCAAAGCCAAGGCCCGCACCCAGTACCACAAGGATGAGAGACAAGGCTGCAGCAGTAGCGGCGCCAGCGAAGATAGCCGCCCAGGAAACCCCTGAGCGGCTTTGGGTATCGACAACGGGGTAGTCGGCAGAGGTGATCATGATGTTTGGCCCTATGTTGTTAGCGAGAAATCCATTCGCGCAGTAACCATTGCAGCAGCCATGCCATTTGTGACAAAAAATGACCATCATTAAAATCAATGACTTAGTGAAATATGCTGTTTCAGAACCGTGCAAAATGCGCGAGAGGCGCTCAGGCATCAGGTGTTCTGCATTCTTGGGTCAATTGACGATCTGGGGTTCAGCGCCGGATCAATTCGCTGTCGACGCTCTACAAGTGCCCCGCCACCACACCGGCAGTGCCGCCTGCAGGCGGGTCGTGGCGACCTCGTTGCGGAGTTCAGGGAGTGTTTGATGAAGTGAACTGAAATGGGGCCGCGTTGCGGCCCCATTTCAGTTATCAGTGATGTTCGCGGGTAGCGCGGAACTTGACGTCCGGCCAGCGCTCTTCCATCAGTGCCAGGTTGACCCGGGTCGGGGCCAGGTAGGTCAGGTGCCCGCCACCGTCGATGGCCAGGTTTTCCATGGCCTTGGTCTGGAATTCCTCGAGCTTCTTCTTGTCGTCGCAGCTGATCCAGCGCGCCGACCAGACGGTGATCGGTTCGTATGCGCATTCCACCTTGTACTCTTCCTTAAGGCGGCTGGCGACCACGTCGAACTGCAGCACACCCACCGCACCCAGGATGATGTCGTTGCTGCGCTCCGGGAAGAACACCTGCGTTGCACCCTCTTCGGCCAACTGCTGCAGGCCCTGGCGCAACTGCTTGGATTTCAGCGGGTCCTTCAGGCGTACGCGGCGGAACAGTTCCGGGGCGAAGTGCGGGATACCGGTGAAGCCCAGCGCCTCGCCTTCGGTGAAGGTGTCGCCGATCTGGATGGTGCCGTGGTTGTGCAGGCCGATGATGTCACCGGCAAACGCCTCTTCCAGTTGCTCACGCTCGGAGGAGAAGAAGGTCAGTGCATCGCCGATGCGCAAGTCTTTGCCGGTACGCACATGACGCATCTTCATGCCCTTCTCGTACTTGCCCGAGCAAATGCGCATGAAGGCGATACGGTCGCGGTGCTTCGGGTCCATGTTCGCCTGGATCTTGAACACGAAGCCGGTGAACTTCTCTTCCACCGGCTCCACGGTGCGCTCGTGGGCGACACGGGCCAGCGGGCGCGGCGCCCAGTCGACAACCGCGTCGAGCACATGGTCTACGCCGAAGTTGCCCAGTGCGGTACCGAAGAACACCGGGGTCAGCTGGCCGTTGATGAACTCGTCCTGATCGAACTCATGGCAGGCGCCCTGGACCAGTTCGAGCTGTTCGAGGAAACGATCATATTCGTCCCCCAGGTGCGCACGGGCTTCATCGGAGTCGAGCTTCTCGATGATCTTCACCTCGGTACGCTCATGGCCGTGGCCCGGGGTGTAGACAATGATGTAGTCACCGCGCAGGTGGTACACGCCCTTGAAGTCGCGGTAGCAACCGATCGGCCAGGTGATTGGCGCGGCCTTGATCTTGAGCACGGCTTCGATTTCGTCGAGCAGTTCGATCGGGTCGCGGATATCACGGTCGAGTTTGTTGATGAAGCTGACGATGGGCGTGTCGCGCAGGCGGCACACGTCCATCAGGGCTATGGTCCGCGGCTCTACACCTTTACCGCCGTCGAGCACCATCAGCGCCGAGTCCACCGCGGTCAGGGTGCGGTAGGTGTCTTCCGAGAAGTCTTCGTGGCCGGGGGTGTCGAGCAGGTTGATCATGTGCTCCCGGTACGGGAACTGCATCACCGAGGTGGTGATGGAGATGCCGCGCTGCTTCTCCATTTCCATCCAGTCGGAGGTGGCGTGGCGGTCGGACTTGCGCGACTTCACGGTACCGGCGACGGCAATGGCCTTGCCCATCAGCAACAGCTTCTCGGTGATGGTGGTCTTACCGGCGTCGGGGTGGGAAATGATTGCGAAAGTGCGGCGCTTCGCGACTTCGGCGGCCTGGTTGGTCATGGGAAATCGCCTGACTGGGGGATTTTAAAAGGGGCGATATCATACCTGAAGTTGGGCGGGGACCAAAATTTGCTGAACAGGCGGCGCTTGGTACGGCCCTTTCGTGGGTGAATAGGCCGGCCCTGCCACAACAAATTTTCCAGGCAATTGCTTTATCACGGCAAATGGCCACAGGGTAGTTGTTTCAACGCCCGCAGCACATTAACCCACTGTTTTTTCTCGCCATAATTACGCACACCCAGTGATTAACGCTGGCCAAATGCCGCTTCAAGTGGGAACCTTTGCGCCCACGGAGACGTCCACTCCCCTGCAACCCGCTTCGCTTGGGGATTGGTTTTACTGGCATTTTCGGGCCCGACGGGGTTCGGCTCATGGCTTGATTCGCAGCCTTCGGCCTGCGTCACGCTGCTACTCGCGAACACACCACCCGCCGCCAACCATGGCCGGCTTCAAAGAAGTGTGCTCGCCGACAACACAAGGAGTCCGCCTGTGGCTAAACGCTACGGTAAAGGGCTGTTGGGATGGGCCGCCGTGCTCGTCATCCTGGCCCTGCTGATCCACTGGATCGGCATCGACACGATCGCGCGTTATCGCGACGATCTTGGGTTCTACCTGCAAGCGCACCTGATACTGGTGCTGGCTTCGATGGCGGCGGCGTTGGCCGTGGGCATCCCCGCCGGCATTGCGCTCAGTCGACCGCACCGGGTCGACAAAGCCGAGCGCTTCATGCAGTTCTTCAACGTTGGCAACACCATTCCCCCTCTGGCCGTTCTGGCCATCGCCCTCAGTATCCTGGGCATCGGCGCCGGGCCTGCGATCTTCGCGCTGTTCCTCGCCTCCCTCCTGCCCATCGTGCGCAACACCTACGAGGGCCTCAAAAACGTCCCCGCCTCGCTCAAGGAAGCCGCCACCGGCATCGGCATGACCCCGCGCCAGCAACTCTGGCAAGTGGAGCTACCGAACGCCGTGCCGATCATTGTCGGCGGGGTGCGCGTGGCCCTGGCGCTGAACGTGGGTACCGCGCCACTGGCTTTCCTGATCGGGGCCAACAGCCTGGGCAGCCTGATCTTTCCCGGCATCGGCCTGAACAACCAGCCACAGCTGCTGCTGGGTGCCGCCTGCACCGCATTGCTGGCCCTGGTGCTGGATGCTGCGGTGAGTTTCTCCAGCAAGCGCTGGCTGGAACGTGGCCTGGCCCAATAAAGATAGGGAACGTATGAAGAAGAGAATCGCCTTGCTGCTGGGCGCGGCCCTGCTGTTTGCAGGATTTGCCCAGGCGGCGGACAAACCGCTGATCCGTATCGGCGCGCGGGTGTTCACCGAACAGACCGTGCTAGCCGAAATCACTGCGCAGTACCTGCGCGCCAATGGCTTTGACGTGCGCGTCACCACCGGCCTTGGCAGCAACATTGCCCGCCAGGCCCAGGAAACCGGCCAGCTCGACCTGATGTGGGAATACACCGGCGTGTCGCTGGTGTCGTACAACCATATCGACGAGCGCATGCCCAGTGCCGCAGCCACCTTCGCCCGGGTAAAGGCGCTGGATGCAAAAAAGGACCTGATCTGGCTGAGCCCGTCGAAGTTCAGCAACACCTACGCGCTGGGTTTGCCCAAGCAAGTGGCCGAAGCCTATCCGCAGATCAATACCATCAGCGACCTCAACCTGGTACTGCGTGACGAAAGCGAGCGCACCCACCTGGTGGCACTGGACACCGAGTTCGCCAACCGCCCCGACGGCCTGGTCGGGCTGCGCGAGATGTACCGACTGCCGCTGGACCGGCGCAATATCCGCCAGATGGACGGCGGCCTGGTGTACACCGCCATGCGCAACAACCAGGTATTCGCCGGGCTGGTCTACACCACCGACGGCCGCCTGAGCGCGTTCAACCTGAAACTGCTGGAAGACGACAAGCACTACTTCCCCGACTACACCGCCGCGCCGGTGGTACGCAAAGCCGTGCTCGATGCCAACCCGCAACTGGTCGGCCTGCTCAAGCCTCTGGCCGAGCTGCTGGATGACGAAACCATGCGCCAGCTGAACGCCCAGGTCGACGTCGAGCACCAGAACCCCACCGCCGTGGCTGCCGCCTTCCTGCGAGAGCACCCACTGCACAGCGAGGGCCAGCCATGAACCTGATCGACACTTTCAACCACCTGGACTGGGCGCAGGTGCTGCAGCTGACCTGGCAGCACATCATGCTGGTCGGCGTCGCCGTCAGCCTGGCGATTCTGGTCGGCGTGCCGCTGGGCATCCTGATGACACGCTTCCCGGCCGTCGCCGGCCCGCTGCAGGCCAGCGCCACGGTGCTGCTGACCATTCCGTCCATCGCCCTGTTCGGCCTGCTGCTGCCGTTCTATTCAAAGTTCGGCCAGGGCCTTGGCCCACTGCCGGCGATCACTGCGGTGTTCCTGTACTCGCTGCTGCCGATCATGCGCAACACCTACCTGGCCCTGACCAACGTCGAACCCGGCATCCGTGAAGCGGCGCGCGGCATCGGCATGACCTTCGGCCAGCGCCTGCGCATGGTCGAACTGCCCATCGCAGTGCCGGTGATTCTTGCCGGTGTGCGCACTGCCGTGGTCATGAACATCGGCGTCATGACCATTGCCGCCACCATCGGCGCCGGCGGCCTGGGCGTGCTCATCCTCACCTCCATCAGCCGCAGCGACATGTCGATGCTGCTGGTCGGCGCCGTACTGGTCAGCCTGCTGGCGATCATCGCCGACCTGCTGCTGCAAACCCTGCAACGTGCCCTGACTCCAGAAGGACTGCGCTCATGATCGAACTGAAAAACCTCAGCAAGACCTTCAACGCCAACGGCAAGGACGTCAAAGCCGTCGACTCGGTGAACCTCACCGTCAACGAAGGCGAAATCTGTGTGTTTCTCGGCCCGTCGGGCTGCGGTAAAAGCACCACGTTGAAAATGATCAACCGCCTGATCAAACCTACCTCCGGCCAGGTGTTCATCAACGGCGAGGACACCACCGGGCTGGATGAGGTCACCCTGCGCCGCCATATCGGCTATGTGATCCAGCAGATCGGCCTGTTCCCCAACATGACCATCGAGGAGAACATCACCGTGGTACCGCGCCTGCTCGGCTGGGACAAGCAGAAGTGCCACGACCGCGCCCGCGAGCTGATGCACATGATCAAGCTCGAACCCAAACAGTACCTGCAGCGCTACCCGCGCGAGCTTTCCGGCGGCCAGCAGCAGCGTATCGGCGTGATCCGCGCCCTGGCAGCGGACGCGCCGGTGCTGCTGATGGACGAACCGTTCGGCGCGGTCGACCCGATCAACCGCGAGATGATCCAGAACGAGTTCTTCGAGATGCAACGGGCATTGAACAAGACCGTGATCATGGTCAGCCACGATATCGACGAGGCGATCAAGCTGGGTGACAAGATTGCCATCTTCCGCGCGGGCAAGCTGTTGCAGCTGGACCACCCGGACACCTTGCTGGCGCACCCGGTGGACGACTTTGTCAGCAATTTTGTCGGCCAGGACAGCACCCTCAAGCGCCTGTTGCTGGTGCGTGCCGAAGATGCAGCGGACAACGCGCCGTCGGTAAGCCCGGGGACGCCGGTGAGCGATGCGGTGGAACTGCTGGACGAGCACGACCGCCGCTATGTGGTAGTGACCGATGGGCAGAACCAGGCGCTGGGCTACGTGCGCCGGCGTGACATGCATCGCCAGCAAGGTACGTGTGGCGACTTCCTGCGCCAGTTCAATGCCACGGCCTCGCATGATGAGCATCTGCGCATCCTGCTGTCGCGCATGTACGAGTTCAACCGGGCCTGGTTGCCGGTGCTGGATGCCGAGCAGGTGTTCCTGGGTGAAGTGACCCAGGAGTCGATTGCGGCTTACCTGAGCTCGGGGCGCTCGCGTGGGGCCAAGACCAGCATTGTTTCGCCAGCCGAGGCGGTCGCGTCCTGATCCGAGAGCCTCTTCGCGGGTAAACCCGCTCCCACAGGGTAGGTGCAGAAGCCAAGACTTGCACCGGACCTGTGGGAGCGGGCTCACCCGCGAAGCAGGCGACGCGGTATCAGAACCCTACACTGGCCTGCACATAGAAGGTCCGCGGCTCACCCACATAGATGCCGGCATTGTTGTCGCTGGAGCGAGTGAAGTACTGTTTGTCGAACAGGTTCTTCACCCCCGCCGCCAGCTTCAGGTTGGACATCTGCGGCCCGAACTCATACCCGCCCCGGGCATGCCAGGTCACGTACCCCGGAATATCGCCATACTGCCCATCGGCACCAGGCTCGGTGATGTAGTCGCCGTTGAAGCTGCCGTCGGCGTTGATCCCGGTACCTGGCGCGCGCTGCTTCGACTGGGCGTAGGCATCCAGGTTCCAGGTCCAGCGGTTGACCGCGTAACGCACTCCGGCAGTAGCCACCTGGCGTGAATAGAACGGCAAGTCACGGCCCTTGAAGCCCGGGATCTCCCCTTCATAGGTGGCGCGGGTGAAGGTATAACCGCCGCTCACCGACAGCCCGTCAAGGCGCGGGTCCAGCCCGGCCAGGTCATAGCGCACTGACGCCTCGATACCCTGGTGCCTGGTGGCGCCAAGGTTGGTCCAGCCCACGTCATTGCTGATGTATTGCAACTCGTCATCAAAGTCGATGTAGAACGCTGTCAGTTCACCGGCAAACCCGCCATCGTCATAGCGCGTACCCACTTCATACGTCTTGGCTTTTTCCGGCTCCAGGCCATTGGCCGTGCTGTCGCCCGCACCACCCTGCCCCAGCTGGAAGTACTGCAGGCTGCCAAACGAGGTCTCGTAGTTGGCGAACACCTTCCACGCATCGGAGATGTGGTACATCACGCTGAGCGCCGGCAACGGCTCGTTGCTGGTGATGCTGCGGTTTTTCTCCGGCACCGGGCGGTTGTTGGCGTCCAGCACCGAGCGGTCGCGCCAGTCGGTGTTGATGTGCTCGAAGCGGATGCCCGGGGTGATCGTCCAGTTGCCCACGTCGATCTTGTCGTCGATGTAGTAGGCGCTGGCCTCGGTGCCGCCGCTGCGGTCCTGGAACACGTGACCATCGGACGTCGGGGTGGGGGTCGGCACATTGTCGATCAGCGCAAGGCGGGTCGACTGCTCGCGCATGGCTTCCTTGAGGTAGCGGTAGCCCACGCTGACTTCCTGGGTGGTCGGCCCGGCGAAGAAGATGCGCGACAGGCGTGGCTCGATGGCGAAGGTGTGGTAGTTGCGCGGGTATGACGACAGGGTTTTCATGTCGCGCGCGGCGATGGTGCTGCCGCGAAAGCTGTCGGTGTAGTACGTCAGCACCTCGAACTGGGTAGCGTCGTCGAGCTGGCGCTGCCACTTGAACGATACGTCCTTGCGCCGGCCGGCGAAGTAGTCGTAGTCGCGCAGCGACTGGTACGGGTTGCTGTCGTACTGGGCCTGGGTCAGCCCGCCGGGCATGTCGGCGCGGCCATCGTAATAATGAAAGTTGAGCCAGAACTCGTCGACATCGGTGGGCGCCCAGTGGGTCTTGAGGATGACGTCGTCGATGTCGTTGCCGTTGTTGCTCTCGCGGTAGCCGTTGCCATTCACCCCGGTGTAGAGCAGCGCAACGCCCATGCCGTTGTCTGCAGTGCCGCCGACGAACGCTGACTCGGTGTGCTTCCAGCCGCCGTGTTGGGAGGTTTCCAGGGTGGTGGACAGTTCCGCTGAGGCTTTCTCCGGGATCGCCCGGGTGACGAAGTTGATCACCCCGCCGACGTTCTGCGGGCCATAGCGCACCGAGCCTGCGCCGCGAACCACATCAATGCTGTCGAGGTTGCCGGATGAAATCGGCGCCATCGACAACTGCGGCTGGCCGTAAGGCGCAAAGGCCGCCGGAATGCCATCGATCAGTACCGTGGAGCGCGGCGACAACCGCGAGGTCAGGCCACGCACACCGACGTTCAACGACAGGTCGCTGCCGCCGGTGCCGTTGGAATCCTGTACCTGCACGCCAGGGATGCCGCGCAACACGTCGCGCACATTCATCGCGCCCTTCTCCACCATCGCCTCGCGGCGCACCACGGTGCGTGCGCCGGGGTGGTTCTGCACCACGCTCTGCTGGGCCTCACCCAGCCAGTCACCCACCACCTTGATGTCTGTGGGCGCCAGCTCCAGGCTGCCGCCGCCGAGGGCGTCAGCGGCCTGGGCCGGCTTGACCACCACCGTGCCCTGGGACATCTCGTAGGTCAGGCCGCTGCCTTGCAGCAACTGCTGCAGCGCCTGCTCGGGGGCCAGCTGGCCAGACACGGCCGGGGCCTGCTTGCCGGCGACCAGGTCGGGGCTGAAGAACAGCTGCAGGTTGGTCTGCTGGCCAAGCTGGTTCAGCGCCGAAGCCAATGGCTGGGCCTGGATCTGGATGGTGCCGGCCGCCGCTGCGGACTGGCTGTTGACGGCCACGGCACTGACTGCCAAGGCCAGCGCCAAGGCACGGAAGCGTGGGAAGGGCTTGTTATTGTTCACGTCGTCGAAACTTCCTGGAATGCGGGATAAACGCCAACCGCATGCAAATGTAAATGCTTGGCAGTTGCAGCTGGCGGGGAAGACGAACGAGCGGAAAAAAACCTGAATCTATTTCGCGATTATTTCTCGCGACCCGTCTTCATGGGCCTTGATGGCCACCGGCAGGATGCTCGGCAAGGCCCGCAGCAAGGCGTCGGTATCGTCGGTGCTGAAGGTGCTGGAAAGCCGCAGCTGGGCGACTTTGCCGGGGGCGATCCATATCGGCTGGCTGCGATAGCGCGATGCTTCGGCCACCACCTCGGCGAGGGTGGCGTTGTCGAACACCAGCTTGCCCTGGCGCCAGGCGGTCACGGCATTGGTGTTGACCGTATAGGGTGCGGCCACCACGCCTTTTGCATCTATATATGAGCCCAGGCCAGCAGTCAGTCGCGCCAGCGAAGCGCCCTGGCCCTGCACCCGCACCGAGCCCTGCTCCACTGCCACGCGGGTAGCGGTCGGGTCGAGGCGTACATCAAAGCGGGTACCGGTGACGGTCACGCTGCCCTGGGCAGTGTCCACCACGAATGGCCGGCTGCTGTCGTGGGCGACGGTGAACATCACCTCGCCGGCACTCAGCCGGACATGCCGCTGGCCGGCGCTGAAATCGACCTGCAACTGCGTGCTGCCGTTGAGTTCGAGGTGCGAGCCGTCCGGCAATTCGACCTGGCGGCGCTCATTGAAGGCAGTCTGCAGGGTGTCTTGGTGATTCAGTTGCTGGTAGTGCCAGGCACTCCAGCCCAGCCCCAATGCCAATACCGCCACACTAGCGGCCAACGCCTGGCGCAATAAACGCCGGCGCGGCAGCTGCTGCACCGGGTCCGGCTGGCATAGGGCCTCGAGGCGCTGACGAGGTATGAGGTCGGCGGCCTGCCAGACGCGGCTGAGATGGTCGAATTCTTCGCGGTGGCGCGCGTCGCTCTCCAACCAGGCACGTAACTGCTTCTGCAGCGCGGTATCACCGGGCGCGTCCTGCACGCGAACGAACCATGCGGCCGCCTGCTCGCGGACGGTATCGGTACCGGTACCGGGCTGTTTCATCGAAAAGGCCTCCTGACTCATCATGCCGACACATCCAGGTGCTCACGCAGATGCCGGAGCGTGCGGATCATATACTTTTCGACCATGTTCTTGCTCAACCCCATGCGCTGGGCAATCTCGGCCTGGGTCAGGCCTTCGAGCTTCTGCCAGATGAACACCTGCCGGCAGTTGAGCGGCAGCTCGGCCAGCGCCCGCTCGACGCTGTCGGCCAGTTCCAGTGCATGCACGTAAGCCTCCGGGTCGCTACTGCCGACAGCGCCGGCGTCGAACGCGTCCAGCTCAAGTGCCTGGCGCCGGTCTTCGCGGCGAAAGCCGTCCACCGCAATGTTGCGGGCCGTCTGGTGCAGGTAGGCACGCGGCTGCTCAACCTGCTCACGCGGGTTTTCCAGCACCCGGACAAAGGCGTCATGGGTGAGGTCTTCGGCCTGCTGGCGATTGCGCAACTTGCGCGTCCAGGTGCCGATCAGCTCATGGTAATGGTCGAAGAAGCCTTTGTGTCCGGACACGATCAGGGCCGTCAGGGAGGCAGATAAGGGTGCGAATAGTAATGGTTCTCATAAAAACCGGCAATTCCGCCAGTCGGTAACAAAAAATTTATGACGGATTTCATGCACGGTCGTACAAAAAAATGTGGCCATAAATATGAACACCTGTGGCCATTTGGCGGGTGAACCTGCTGCCACTTCAACAGCGAAAACCCTGCGGGGGCGGGTTTACCCGCGCAGGGGTCAACGCGGTCCATTCCACAATTATTTACGCTTGAAACATCCCGGGGAACATCAGCCGGTCACACGAGTCGGTTATTCAAATGGCGGGTCGTCGATCCACGCCGATCGCGCCCGGATTGCCTGTTGATTCTGCATTCTTCACGCCCTAAAGTGCGCGCCGAACGTCCATGCTGGAAACGATCCATCCGGCTCAAGTACTGAGTAGGCGAACCAAAGTGGGGATACGGAGGACGTTCAGTTTGCAGCCACTTAAATTTACCGTTTGCCCATGGAGTCCCTGAGCATGTCGATCCAGGTTGAAGACTATTTCGCGCGTGACACCTTCCAGAAAATGAAGGCGTTCGCCGACAAGCAGGAAACCCCGTTCGTGGTCATCGACACCCAGATGATCAGCCAGGCCTACGACGACCTGCGCGCCGGTTTCGAATTCGCCAAGGTCTACTACGCGGTCAAGGCCAACCCGGCCGTTGAAATCATCGACCTGCTCAAAGAGAAAGGTTCGAGCTTCGACATCGCCTCGATCTACGAGCTGGACAAGGTGCTGGACCGCGGCGTCAGCGCCGACCGCATCAGCTACGGCAACACCATCAAGAAGTCCAAGGACATCCGCTACTTCTACGAGAAGGGCGTGCGCCTGTTCTCCACCGACTCGGAAGCCGACCTGCGCAACATCGCCAAGGCCGCGCCGGGCTCGAAAGTGTACGTGCGTATCCTGACCGAAGGTTCCACCACTGCCGACTGGCCGCTGTCCCGTAAATTCGGCTGCCAGACCGACATGGCCATGGACCTGCTGATCCTCGCCCGCGACCTGGGCCTGGTGCCTTACGGCATTTCCTTCCACGTGGGTTCGCAGCAGCGCGACATCAGCGTATGGGACGCAGCCATCGCCAAGGTCAAAGTGATTTTCGAGCGCCTGAAGGAAGAAGACGGCATCGAGCTGAAGCTGATCAACATGGGTGGCGGCTTCCCGGCCAACTACATCACCCGCACCAACAGCCTGGAAACCTACGCCGAAGAGATCATCCGCTTCCTGAAGGAAGATTTCGGTGACGACCTGCCGGAAATCATTCTGGAGCCAGGCCGCTCGCTGATTGCCAACGCCGGCATTCTGGTCAGCGAAGTAGTGTTGGTTGCACGCAAGTCGCGCACCGCCGTCGAGCGCTGGATCTACACCGACGTGGGCAAGTTCTCCGGCCTGATCGAAACCATGGATGAAGCCATCAAGTTCCCGATCTGGACCGAGAAGAAAGGCGAAACCGAAGAAGTGGTCATCGCCGGCCCGACCTGCGACAGCGCCGACATCATGTACGAAAACTACAAGTACGGCCTGCCGCTGAACCTGGCCATCGGTGACCGCCTGTACTGGCTGTCGACCGGTGCCTACACCACCAGCTACAGCGCAGTGGAATTCAACGGCTTCCCGCCGCTGAAGTCGTTCTACCTGTAATGCATAACGGGGCCGAAACGCCCCGTTTTCATTTGTGTGCTGTTCAGTTACGGCCCTTTCGCGGGTAAACCCGCTCCCACAGGTACGGTGCTCCCTTCAGGCCCAGCGCAGTACCTGTGGGAGCGGGTTTACCCGCGAAGAGGCCGGCACAGGCACCCTCACTCCCCGCGCCGTTCGATCTCCTCGGCATAGCGCCCGGCAAACGCCATCAACACCGGCCCCGCGCCCTGCAAGGTCACCAGCGCCGCGCGCAGGAAGTTCATGTTCCCCTCGACCCGCGCCCGCTCCAACCACTGCCCTGCTTCCGCCAGCTCACCCCGCTCGACCAGCACCAGCGCCAGGCTGAACATGCCGCGAAAATCCCCCGCCTCGGCCGAACGCCGGTACCAGCGCACCGCCCGCGCCGGGCTGGGTGCCGTGGCGATGCCTTGCTCAAGGTAGCGCCCGTACAGGTTCATCGACTTGGCATGGCCCTGCTGGGCAGCCTTCTCGTAACACATCAGCGCCTGCGCCTGGTTGGCCGGTACGCCACGCCCGGTTGCCAGCAGGTTGGCAAGGTTGTACAGGCCCCAGTCCAGGCCGGCATCTGCCGCCCGGGCATAGTGAATGGCGGCCTGGGACAGGTTCACCTCACCGCCCCAGCCATGCTCCAGGCAACGCCCGAGCATGTTGTGCGCCATGGCACTGCCGCCCTGTGCAGCAATGCCGAACCAGCGGCGGGCGACCCCGGCATCCGCCTCGATACCGCGCCCGTCGAGCAGGATCTGACCCAGCAGCGACTGCGCCTCGATCACGCCCTGCCCGGCTGCGGCGAGGATCGCCTGGGCAGCCTTGCCGGGGCTTTCTTCGAGCATGGCCTGCAAGCCAGCCACATCCACCACTTCTTCACGTCGTAACAGGTAGGACACGGTTCAGACCTCGGCCCAGCGGCGCAGCAGGTTGTGGTAGGTGCCGGTCAATTGCAGCAGCGAAGGGTGATCCGGCACATCGGCGGTCAGTTGCTGGATGGCGTTGTCCATCTCGAACAGCAGCGCCCGCTGGCTGTCCTCGCGCACCAGGCTCTGGGTCCAGAAGAACGCAGCATAGCGTTGCCCGCGGGTCACCGGGTTGACCTTGTGCAGGCTGGTGCCGGGGTACAGCACCAGGTCTCCGGCAGCCAGCTTGATCTGCTGCACGCCATAGGTGTCCTGGATAACCAGCTCGCCGCCGTCATAGCTGTCCGGGTCACTGAGGAACAGCGTGGAAGACAGGTCGGTGCGCACCCGTTCGGCGCTGCCCTTGGGCTGGCGCAAGGCGTTGTCGATGTGGAAACCGAAGTTGCCGCCTTCGCGGTAGCAGTTGATCAACGGCGGGAACACCTTGTGCGGCAAAGCCGCCGACATGAAGCGCGGGGTTTTCCACAGACGGTCGATCAGCGCAGTGCCTATCTCCTTGGCCAGCGGGTGGCCCTCCGGCAACTGCAGGTTGTGCTTGGCCTTGGCCGACTGATAGCCAGCCGTGATCTTGCCGTCGGCCCAGTCGGTCTGCTCCAGCGCCTCGCGGATACGGGCCAGTTCATCAGCCTCGAACAGGCCGGGGATGTGCAGCAGCATGTCGAAGTACCGTCAGGAAATCCAAAGGAGTCAATGATATTGATTCCCTTTTGCACTTCACAAGCCCCATTCGCCGCTTAAGACGTTTCAGCTTGATGAAACCGTAAAGGCAAATTGTAAAGATTGTAAATTCTTCACGAATGGTAACGAATCTCAATTGTTAGTCACAATTGCTTACATTAGTATCCGCCGCCACAACACCTTGGGGAAGGTCCTTAGCAATGCGCCAGTACGTACCATCTGCAGTGAGTTCGCCACGCCTGATCGTCACCGCTATCGGTGTAGCGGTATCTGCTGTATCGACTGCTCAGTTTGCTCACGCAGATGATCAGCTGGGTGATTCCGTCATTTCGCTGGATGCGACCAGTGTCAACGCGGCGCAGGATGCCACCAGCTACAAGGCTGACACCGCCAGCTCCAAGAAATACACCGCGCCACTGCGTGAAACACCTAAAAGCGTTACGGTGATCCCACAACAAGTCATCCGTGACACAGGTGCGACCTCCTTGGTAGATGCCCTGCGTACTACACCTGGCATCACCTTCGGCGCCGGCGAGGGCGGCAATCCGGCTGGAGACCGCCCAATCATTCGCGGTTTCAACGCAGAGAGCGACGTCTTTATCGATGGCATGCGCGATGTTGCTTCCCAAAGCCGGGAAATCTTCAACGTTGAATCCATCGAAGTGGCCAAAGGCCCTGGTTCTGCATTCACCGGTGCCGGCTCAACGGGCGGTAGCCTGAACCTCGTTACCAAGAACGCAAAACTGGGTGACAGCTACAACGGTGGGTTCACCTGGGGCTCAGACCAAACCAAACGCACCACACTGGATCTGAACAAACAGCTGACCGACACCTCCGCCTTCCGCCTGAACCTGATGAAGCACGAGGCCAACGTCGCCGGTCGTGACGATGTAGATGTGAGCCGCTGGGGCGTGGCTCCCTCCTTCGCTTTCGGTTTGGGCACCGATACCCGGGTAACAGTGGGTTACTACCACCTGAAAACCGACGACATGCCGGACTATGGTATCCCGCTTGATCGGAGCGCCACGCGTAGCAAATACGATGTAGATGGCCCGGCACATGTTGATCGCGATAATTTCTACGGTTTGAATGGTCGCGATTATCGCAAGACCAGCAACGACAGCGGCACGATCCGTATAGAACATGACCTGAACGACAATCTGACGCTGTCCAACAGCTTCCGGATGTCACGTTCGACACTCGACTACATCGTAACCAACCCGGATGACAGCAAAGGGAACGTGGCCAATGGTACGGTCTACCGCTCTACGAAGAACCGCAACTCGACGTCCAAAGGCTGGGTGAACCAAACCGACCTGAGTGCCAAGTTCGATACTGGTTTCATTCAGCATAGCCTTGTAACGGGCCTTGAGTTCAGTTACAGCGACACCCATAACCGCGGTTATGTCATTACTTCGGCAGCTGGCACGGGTACCGTTTGCAGCCCGGCGCTGCTGGCTTCGGGCGATTGCACGAGCCTCTATGACCCTTCTCCCGATGACGGCTGGTCTGGAACCATCGCTGATAGCGCTGCATTCACTGACACCGACACCAAGACCAGCGCTGCTTATGTATTCGACACACTCACCTTCAATGATCAATGGTCGCTGAACCTTGGCTTGCGTTACGACGATTACCAGACAAAATCGAGCGGCTACAGCACGGGTGGTCGTGGCTCACTCCCAGGCGACTTCTCTCGGGAAAACAATGCGCATTTGTGGAATTATCAGGTCGGCGTAGTCTACAAGCCGCTGCCTAACGGCAGCATTTACGCTGCATGGTCGACTTCCAGCAACCCGTCGGGGGAAACCAGCGGTAACGGTGGGCTGGAACTGGCAGTCAACAACAGCAACCTCGATCCGGAGCGCAACCGCAACTACGAGATCGGTACGAAGTGGGATTTCTTCGACGACAACCTGTCGCTGACCGCTGCCTTGTTCCGCACCGACAAAACCAATGCACGGGTCACCGATCCTGACAATGCGACCTATCAAGTACTGGATGGCGAACAACGTGTACAGGGTGTGGAGCTTACGTATGCGGGTAACCTGACAAGCAAATGGAAGGTCTACGGTGGCTACACGTATATGGAAAGCGAGATCGTGAAAACCTCGACCGCAGCGAACGAGGGCAACCACATGCCTAGTACGCCGCGAAACAATTTCACCTTCTGGTCGACTTACGACATCATTCCTCAGCTGACTATTGGTGCCGGTGCCACCTTCGTTGACTCGCGATTTGGCGACGAAGCCAACTCAGTCGAAGTGCCTTCCTACTGGCGCTACGACGCCATGGCGACCTATCGTCTGACTAAGAATGTAGACCTGCAGTTGAATGTGCAAAATTTGACTGACAAGCGTTACTTCGATCAGGTGTTCGCTCCGCATTACGCGCACGTAGCGCCCGGCCGAACTGCGCTCATGAGCGCTAACTTCCACTTCTAAGGAAGTCACCCCGAGCCCCGTTCATTCCAGTGAGCGGGGCTTTTGCGTATCAAGGCATAATGCACGCCGCGCAGGCAGCGGCAGAAACACAAGGTGATCATGTGGTGAAGAAGACGCTGTTCCAATTGCACTGGTTCTTTGGCATCACCGCTGGCCTGGTGCTGGCCGTGATGGGCATCACCGGCGCCCTGTACTCGTTTCAGGAAGAACTGCTGCGCGCATTCAATGCCGACGTACTCAAGGTAGAAGTCCGCGCCGAAGGCGTACTGCCACCGGCCGAACTGGTGCAGCGCGTCGAAGCCCAGCAACACGACAAGGTGTCGATGCTGTGGGTGGACGTACGCGAAGGCAACGCCGCACGCATCTTCTTCATGCCGGCACCGGGCGAACGTCGCGGCGAGCTGCGCTACGCCGACCCCTACACCGGCGAACTCAAGGGTGAAGTGGCCGGGCAAGGCTTCTTCAACCTCATGCTCAAGCTGCACCGTTTCCTGGCCATCGGCGACACAGGCCGGCAGATCACCGGCGCCTGTACCCTGATGCTGGTGTTCTTCTGCCTGTCCGGCTTGTGCCTGCGCTGGCCGCGCAAGGCGCTGGACTGGCGCACCTGGCTGACCTTCGACTGGGCGAAGAAAGGCCGCGCCTTCAACTGGGACCTGCACGCCGTAGCCGGTACCTGGTGCCTGCTGTTCTACCTGTTGTTCGCCCTGACCGGCCTGTTCTGGTCCTACGAGTGGTACCGCGAAGGCCTGAACAAGCTGCTGGCCGACGCGCCGGCCGCCGGCCAGCAGCAAAAGCGCGGCGAAGGCCGTGGCCGCCACGGGCCGCAAAAGGTCGACAAGAACGCGCCGCCGCTGGTCGTCGACTACGATGCCATCTGGGCCAACCTCAAGGACGCCGCCGGCCCAGGCCTGGCCGCCTACAACCTGCGCCTGCCTCCGGTTGGCGGCCAGCCGGCCAACCTGTTCTACCTGCTGGACAGTTCCGATCACCCACGCGCCTTCAACACCCTGGTACTGGACCCGGCCACCGGCCAGGTGAAAAAACACGACCGCTACACCGACAAGTCCTTCAAGGCCCAGCTGCTGCAAAGCGTCTACGCCCTGCACGTCGGTGAATACTTCGGCCTGCCGGGACGCATTATCGTCACCATCGCCAGCCTGACCATGCCGCTGTTCTTCGTCACCGGTTGGCTGCTGTACCTCGACCGCCGCCGCAAGAAGCGCCAGGTCCGCGCAGCCCGCGGCAATGTCACAAGCAACACTGGCAGCAGCGACAGCTGGCTGATCGGTTTTGCCAGCCAGAGCGGCTTTGCCGAGCAGCTCGCCTGGCAGAGCGCCGGGCAGTTGCAGGCGGCCGGCCTGCCGGTGCAGGTACGCGCCTTGGCCGATCTGGCGGAAAGCGACTTGCGCCAGGCGCGCCGCGCGCTGTTCGTGGTCAGTACCTTCGGCGACGGCGAAGCGCCCGACAGCGCCCGCGCCTTCGAACGCAAGGTGCTGGGCCAGCCGTGGGCGCTGAACAACCTCAACTACGCCCTGCTCGCCCTGGGTGACCGCCAGTACCCGCACTTCTGCGGTTTTGCCCGCCGTCTGCAAGCGTGGCTGGGTGAGCGCGGTGCCAGCAGCGCGTTCAGCCCGGTGGAAGTGGACAATGCCGACCAGGCAGCCCTGCAGCAATGGCAGCAGGAGCTGGCGCAATTGACCGGCGCCCAGCCAGTGGCCGCCTGGCAGCCGCCAAGCTTTGGCAACTGGTCGCTGGTGCGCCGCGAACTGCTCAACCCGGGTAGCCAAGGCCAGCCGGTGTACCTGCTGGGCCTGCAACCGGAGCAACCCGCCAGCTGGGAAGCCGGAGACCTGGTGGAGATCCTGCCGCTCAATGGGCAGCCACGGATCGACGCTTTCCTCAACGGCATGGCGCTGGACCCCACTGCCCGGGTGCAGGTGAATGGCCTGGGCGAAACGCTGGCCCAGGCCTTGGTCGGGCGACAGTTGCCGACGCGACGTGATCACCTGATCGGCTTGCAGCCGCAAGCGCTGGTGGACGCACTGGTACCGATCGGCAGCCGCGAATATTCGATCGCCTCGATTGCCAGCGATGGTGTGCTGGAACTGATCGTGCGCCAGGAGCGCCACGCCGATGGCAACCTGGGCCTGGGTTCCGGCTGGCTGACCGAGTACCTGCCGCTGAACGGCACGCTAAGCCTGCGCCTGCGGCGCAACAGCGGCTTCCACCTGCCGGAAAGTGCCGCACCGATGATATTGATCGGCAATGGCACTGGCCTGGCCGGCCTGCGCAGCCTGATGCGGGCGCGGGTGAATGCGGGCGAGCAGCGCAACTGGCTGCTGTTCGGCGAGCGCAATCGCGCCCATGACCTGCTGTGCGCTGATGAGCTGCAAGGCTGGTTGGCCAGCGGCGACCTGGCACGCCTGGACTTGGCGTTTTCGCGGGATCAGGCCGAGAAAGTGTATGTGCAGGATGTGCTGCTGCAGCAGGCCGAGGAATTCAAACGCTGGGTGGCAGATGGCGCCTGTGTGTATGTCTGCGGCAGCCTGCAGGGGATGGCTGCGGGAGTGGATGCGGCGCTCAACGGTTTGCTTGGCGAGGCGGTTGTGCAGCAGCTGGTCGAGGATGGGCGATATCGGCGGGATGTGTACTGATCTGTAATAGATGTAGTTGGCCCTTTCGCAGCACAAGGCTGCTCCTACAGATGCAGCGCGTAACCTGTAGGAGCAGCCTTGTGCTGCGAAAGGACCGGCCCTGCTTTAGTGCAGCTCGAAGGTATCGGCATCCAGGTTGGCCGGGAACTTGGCCCGGTACGCCGCCAGCTCCGCCGCCCTCAACACGACGGTGAACACCCCGTCGGCCTCCCCCGCGCTGAGCAGGCTTTCACCCTGGAAGTCCAGCACCTGGCTATCGCCGGAATACGCAAAGCCCTTGCCATCGGTGCCCACCCGGTTCACCGCAGCCACAAAGCACAGGTTTTCGATGCCCCGCGCCGGCAGCAGCCTGTTCCAGTGCTGCCGGCGCGCCGCTGGCCAGTTGGCGGTGTACAGCAGCAGGTCGGTGTCCTGGGCGTCGCGGCTCCACACCGGGAAGCGCAGGTCGTAGCAGATCAGCGGGCGAATCCGCCAGCCCTTGAGCTCGAACTGCACCTGGCGCTCACCCGGTGTGTAGTGTTTGTGCTCGCCGGCCATGCGGAACAGGTGGCGCTTGTCGTAGTGCAGGATCTCACCGTCCGGGCGCGCCCACAGCAGGCGGTTGCGGTGGCTGCCGTCGGCGGCCTGGATGATCACGCTGCCCGTGATCACCGCGTTACGCTTCTTCGCCTGCGCCTTCAGCCATTTGTACGTCGGGCCGTTCTCCGGCTCGCACAGGCTTTCAGACTGCATTGAGAACCCGGTGGTGAACATTTCCGGCAGAACCACCAGGTCCACCTCGCCCACTTGCTCCAGCAGCACCTCGAAGTGTGCATAGTTGGCTTCGCGGTCGTGCCAGGCCAGGGTGGTTTGCACCAAAGCGACTCTCAGGTTAGGCAAGGTACTTAGATCGCGCATAATTTTTCCGCTGCCTGGCGCAGCGTCTCCTCTCGTTTGGCAAAGCACAGGCGTACCAGGCGTTGCTCGGGGATGGGTTGCTGGTAGAACACCGATACCGGGATGGTCGCCACGCCGTGCTCGCGGGTCAGCCACAGCGACATGTCGACATCATTCAGGTCCGGACGGATCAGCGAATAGTCCACCAACTGGAAATACGTACCCGTCGTGCGGGTGAAGCTGAAGCGCGAGCCTTCCAGCAAGCCGCAGAACAGGTCGCGCTTGGCCTGGTAGAAGGCTGGCAGTTCATCGATATGCTCGGGGTGCTCAGCCATGAAATCGGCCAGGGCGCACTGCAATGGCGTCACGCCGCAGAAGTTGACGTACTGGTGCACCTTGCGCAACTCGGCGGTCAACGCCGGCGGGGCGATCACGTAGCCGGTCTTCCAGCCGGTAACGTGGTAGGTCTTGCCGAACGAACTGACCACGAAGGCCTTCTGGTACAGCTCATCATGGGCCAGCACGCTGGCGTGGCGCACGCCGTCATAAACCAGGTGCTCATACACTTCATCGCTGACCAGGTAGATATCGCGTTCGGCAATCAACCGGGCCAGCTGGTCGAGGTCTTCACGGGTGATCAACGCACCGCTGGGGTTGTGCGGCGAGTTGAGGATGACCATGCGTGTGCGCGGGCTCAGGGCGTCACTGAACTTCTGCCAGTCGATACGGAAGCTGCCGTCGCTCAGTTGCACATGCACGCAACGTCCACCGGCCAGCTCCACAGATGGCTCGTAGCTGTCGTAGCAAGGGTCGAAGACGATCACCTCGTCACCGGCATGGATCAGCGCCTGGATCGCGCAGAAGATCGCCTCGGTGGCGCCGGGGGTGATGGTCACTTCCTGGTCGGCATCCACCTGCGCGCCGTACAGCCGCGCGACCTTGGCCGCTACCTGCTGACGCAGGGCCGGCAGGCCGGTCATGGGCGAATACTGGTTATGCCCGGCGGCCACATGCCGGCCGACTGCGTCGAGCAGCGCCTGCGGGCCGTTGAAATCGGGAAAACCTTGCGACAGATTGAGCGCACCGGTTTGCACGGCGAGCTGGGACATGGTGGTGAAGATGGTCGTGCCGACATTCGGCAGTTTGCTGCGGATCATGAAGCCCTCTTTCCTGGGGACTGAGAGCTATAAGCTACAAGTTTCAAGCTGCAAGCTACAAGAAAAAGCAGCGTGGATCGCTGTCTGCTTTCACTTGCAGCTTGCCGTTGATCAACGCTTGTCGCGGCGCTTCTTCTCGGCCTTCTTGTGGTGCGACATCAGGCGGCGCTTCTTGTTGACCTGGCGATCGGTGAGGGTGTTCTTCTTGCCCTCGTACGGGTTCTCACCGCCCTTGTACTCGATGCGGATCGGCGTACCGACCAGCTTCAGCACCCGGCGATAGGTGTTTTCCAGGTAACGCGAGTACGACTTGGGAATCTTGTCGGTCTGGTTACCGTGGATCACGATCAGCGGCGGGTTGGCACCCCCCAGGTGGGCATAGCGCAGCTTGATGCGGCGACCGTTCATCAGCGGTGGCTGGTGCTCGCTCACGGCGTCTTCGAGGATCTGCGTCAGGCGGCTGGTCGGCCAGCGGGTGACCGCCGACTTGAACGCGGCCTGTACCGACTTGTACAGGTTGCCCACGCCGGTGCCGTGCAGGGCGGAAATGAAGTGGATGTCGGCGAAGTCGACGAAGAACAGCCGGCGCTCCAGCTCGGTCTTCACGTAGTCGCGCTCACCCGGCTCCATGCCATCCCACTTGTTCAGGGCGATGACGATGGCACGGCCGGCTTCCAGGGCGAAGCCCAGCAGGTTCAGGTCGTGGTCCACCACACCTTCGCGGGCGTCCATGACGAAGATCACCACGTTGGCGTCCTTGATCGCCTGCAGGGTCTTCACCACCGAGAACTTCTCGACTTCCTCGTGGATCTTGCCGCGCTTGCGCACGCCCGCGGTGTCGATGAAGGTGTACTTGTCGCCATCGCGCTCGAACGGGATGTAGATACTGTCGCGGGTGGTGCCTGGCTCGTCGTAGACCACCACACGCTCTTCACCGAGCATGCGGTTGACCAGGGTCGACTTGCCGACGTTCGGCCGGCCGATGATGGCGATCTTGATGCCATCTTTCTCGCTCGGGCCGGGGATGCGTACCGCTTCCTCGCCTTCGGCGACTTCCTGATCGAGCGATTCCTCTTCGGCATCACGCGGCAGGTGACCGAGCACGGCTTCCATCAGGGCGTTGATACCACGGCCCTGGGAGCCCGCCACCGGAATGGCGTTGCCCATGCCCATCGGCGAGAACTCGGCGCGGGCAACGTCCGGGTCGATGTTGTCGATCTTGTTGGCCACCAGAATCGCCGACTTGTTCCGCTTGCGCAGGTGTTCGGCGATCATCTGGTCTGCCGCCGTCATGCCCGCGCGGGCATCGACCAGGAACAGCACATGATCAGCTTCTTCGATGGCCATCAGCGACTGCTCGGCCATCTTCTCGTCCATGCCCACTTCGTCACCGGTGATACCGCCAGTGTCGATCAGGATGAAGGAACGACCCTGCCAGCTGGCATCACCATACTGGCGGTCACGGGTCAGGCCAGACAGGTCACCGACGATGGCATCGCGGGTCTTGGTCAGGCGGTTGAACATGGTGGATTTGCCGACGTTCGGGCGGCCCACCAGGGCAATTACGGGAACCATCGGCTCTCCACTCTCGAATTCTTGAAAATACAAAGGCCGCTGCAAGGCAGCGGCCGGAGGTCTGGCGGCGTGTCCTACGCCGCGGCTTGAAGCCCGCCAAGGCTTCAAGCATAGCTTCAGCGGATGGTCAGTGCCTCGAGCTTGCCGCTGTTGCCGAATACATAGATGGTGTCGCCGACCACAAGTGGGCGGGCGCGCAGGCCATCGCTGTCGATACGCTCACGGCCGACAAAGCGGCCATCGACCTGGCTCAGCAGGTGCAGGTAGCCCTCGAAGTCACCCACGGCCACGTAGCTGGAAAACACTTCCGGTGCCGACAGCTGACGGCGGGCCATGGTGTCGTTGGTCCACAGGGCGCTGGAAGAACGCTCATCGACGCTCTCGACGTTACCCGAGGCTTCGCTGACGTAGACGTTACCGTAGCCCTGGGCGACACCCACGTAGCTGGAAGCATCACGCTGCCAGAGCACACGGCCGCTTTCCAGGTCCAGGCCCGCTACGCGGCCCTGGTAGGTGCTGACGTACAGGGTACCACCAGAAAGCAGCAGACCACCGTCGATATCGACCACACGGTCCAGCTCGGAACGGCCCTGCGGGATGGCCACGCGGCTTTCCCACACAGGCACGCCGTTGTTGATATCCACCGCCACCACCTTGCCGGTGGACAGGCCGGCAACCGCCAGACGATTGGTGGCAATCGGAGCACCGGTGCCACGCAGGGTCAGCACGGCCGGAGTGCTTTCGTAGATCCAGCGGCGATCGCCAGTGGCGGCATCCAGGCCGATCAGGCGATCGTCCTGGGTCTGCACCACCACCACATCACCGTTGTTGGCCGGCGGGGCCAGCACTTCGCTGGTCACGCGCGAACGCCAGCGTTCTTCACCGGTGGTCGAGTCCAGGGCGATGACTTCACCCTTGAGGGTACCGAGCATGACCAGGCCGTAGCCCACGCCGACAGCGCCGGAAACCTGCAGCTCCAGGTCCTTTTTCCACACAACGTCACCGGTGATGCGGTCCAGGGCGAAGACTTCGCCGTTGACGTCGGAAGCGTAGATGCGGTCGTTTTCGATGGCCGGTACCAGGGTGTTGTAGGTTTCACCCTGGCCGTCGCCGATCGAACGGCTCCACTGCTTCTTCAGCACCACTTCCTCGGTGAACTTGGTCAGCTCGGCCGGTGGCAGTTCCTTCTTGCTGTTGCTGCTGCAACCCGCGGCCAGTACGGCCAGGGTCAGCACTGCTGCTTGTTTCCAACCGATCACTTACGCGTCCCCTTTGGCCAGGTCATCCAGCTTCAATTGCAGGCCACCGACCGCCGCCTCATCGGACAGCGCAGCCTTGGCTTTTTCGTAAGCGCTGTGCGCATCGTCGGCGCGACCCAGCTGTACCAGCAGGTCACCCTTCAATTCTTCGCGGCTGGCCAGGAAGGCCTTGTCGGCGTCGCCATCAAGCAGCTTGAGGGCGTCCTCGGCCTTGTTCTGGGCAGCCAGCACACGCGCCAGGCGCTGGCGCGAAATCTCGCCCAAGGTCACATCGGCCGGCTTGTCCAGCACGCTTTTCAGCTCGGCAGCGGCGTCGTCGAGCTTGCCGCTCTCGACCGCGACCTTGGCCACGAACAGGCTGCCGTACTGGGCGTAGGCGGTACCACCGAAATCGCTCTTGAGCTTGCCGGCCAGTTCCGCCACCTTGGTGGTATCTGGCTGGCCAGTCGGCGTCAGGCTGGTCTCAAGCAAGGCCTGATACAGCTGCGAGGCACCTTGGGACTGGTTGTTCTGGTACTTGTGCCAGGTGTTCCAGCCCAGCACCACCACGCCAGCCAGCAATGCGCCTGTCAGCAGCGGCTTGCCGTTGCGGTTCCACCAGTCCTTGACCCCTGCCAGGTCATCATCATCGGTACTCGACACCCCAATACTCCTTTTCGCCTATTCGTTGTTGAACCGCGTTACGCCTGAGCGATCGCGGTTTCCAGGTGCTCTGCAAGAGCATCCCAGGCAATGTTCTGTTGTTCGCCCTGGCCACGCAGGGGCTTCAAGCCGATTTCCTGCTTTGCCAGCTCGTCGTCGCCGAGGATCAAGGCGAACAGTGCGCCGCTCTTGTCGGCTTTCTTGAACTGGCTCTTGAAGCTGCCACCGCCGGCATTGACCGCCAGGCGCAGGCCCGGCAAACGGTCGCGCAGGCTTTCGGACAAGCGCAGGCCGGCCAGCTCCGCCTGCTCGCCAAAGGCGCACAGGTAGACGTCGATCTGACGGCTGATGGACGCCGGTACCTTGCCCAGGGTTTCCAGCAGCAGGATCAGGCGCTCGATACCCATGGCGAAACCGACGCCCGTGGTCGGCTTGCCACCCATCTGCTCGACCAGGCCGTCGTAGCGGCCGCCGGCGCACACCGTGCCCTGGGCGCCGAGCTTGTCGGTGACCCACTCGAACACGGTCTTGCTGTAGTAGTCCAGGCCACGCACCAGCTTGGTGTTGATCACGAACGGAATGCCGGCGGCGTCCAGGCGAGCCTTGAGGCCCTCGAAGTGCACGCGCGATTCTTCGTCCAGGTAGTCTTCCAGCTTCGGCGCGCCGACCAGCACGGCCTGGGTGTTCTGGTCCTTGCTGTCGAGGATGCGCAACGGGTTGCTCTTCAGGCGGCGCTGGCTGTCTTCGTCCAGCTGCTCCAGGCGCGCCGAGAGGAACTCGACCAGCGCATCACGGTAGCGCGCACGGGCTTCGCTGGTACCCAGGCTGTTGAGCTCGAGCTTGACCGCGTCCTGGATGCCCAGCAGGCCCCACAGGCGCCAGGTCAGCATGATCAGCTCGGCATCGATGTCCGGGCCATCGAGGTTGAACACTTCCACGCCAATCTGGTGAAACTGGCGATAGCGGCCCTTCTGCGGGCGCTCGTGGCGGAACATCTGGCCGATGTACCACAGCTTCTGCACCTGGCCGTTGCCGGTGATGCCATGTTCGAGCACGGCACGCACACAAGCGGCGGTACCTTCAGGGCGCAGGGTGAGCGAATCGCCGTTGCGGTCCTCGAAGGTGTACATCTCTTTTTCGACGATGTCGGTAACTTCACCGATAGAGCGCTTGAACAGCTCGGTGAACTCGACGATCGGCGTGCGGATCTGGCTGTACCCGTAGGTGTCCAGCAGCCCGGCCACGGTGCCTTCGAAGTAGCGCCACAGCGGCGACTGTTCTGGCAGGATGTCGTTCATGCCACGGATGGCTTGCAGCGATTTGCTCACGAATAGTCCTTACGAATTCTGTGTGTCAGCCACGGGCGATCAGCGCCGCGTCGGCTTCGGCCTTTTCGGCGGCCTTCTGACGGATGAGTTTTTCCAGCTCATCCACCAGGTTGTCATTGGTAAGCTTCTGCGCCGGCTTGCCATCGATGTAGATCAGGTTCGGCGTACCGCCGGTCAGGCCGACATGGGCTTCCTTGGCTTCGCCGGGGCCGTTTACGACACAACCGATCACCGCTACGTCCAGCGGCACCAGCAGGTCTTCCAGGCGCCCTTCCAGCTCGTTCATGGTCTTGACCACATCGAAGTTCTGCCGCGAACAGCTCGGGCAGGCGATGAAGTTGATGCCACGCGAACGCAGGTGCAGCGACTTGAGGATGTCGTAGCCGACTTTCACTTCTTCGACCGGGTCGGCCGCCAGCGAAATGCGGATGGTATCGCCGATGCCCTCGGCCAGCAGCATACCGAGGCCGACGGCGGATTTCACCGTCCCCGACCGCAGGCCACCGGCTTCGGTGATGCCCAGGTGCAGCGGTTGCACAATCTGTTTGGCCAACAAGCGGTAGGCCTCGACGGCCATGAACACGTCGGAGGCCTTGACGCTGACCTTGAAGTCCTGGAAGTCCAGGCGGTCGAGGTGCTCGACGTGCCGCAAGGCCGACTCGACCAGCGCGGCTGGGGTCGGTTCGCCGTACTTCTTCTGCAGGTCTTTTTCCAGGGAACCGGCGTTGACGCCGATACGGATCGGAATGCCACGGTCACGCGCGGCATCGACCACCGCCCGCACACGGTCTTCACGGCCGATGTTGCCCGGGTTGATACGCAGGCAATCGACGCCAAGCTCGGCCACACGCAGGGCGATCTTGTAGTCGAAGTGAATGTCGGCGACCAGCGGCACACTGACCAGCTGCTTGATCTTGCCGAACGCTTCGGCGGCGTCCATGTCAGGTACCGAGACCCGCACGATGTCCACGCCGGCATCGACCAGGCGCTGGATTTGCCCGACGGTGGCGGCCACATCGTTGGTGTCGGTATTGGTCATGCTCTGCACCGCGATGGGCGCATCACCACCCACCGGCACATTGCCGACCCATATTTTGCGGGATTCGCGACGTTTGATCGGAGATTCACCGTGCATGACTTACTGTCCCAACTTCAGGCGAGCGGTCTCGCCACTGGTGAACGGGGCAACATCGACGGGCTGGCCGTTGTAGCTGACCTGGGCGCCACGGGCAAAGCCCAGGCGTACCGCGAACGGCGGCTTGCCGGTCAGCTCGAGGTTGTCCCCCTTGCGCTTGATGGCGCTGAACAGCACCTTGCCGTTGCCGTCGCTGACCTGGGTCCAGCAATCGGCGACGAACTGGATCGCGACCTTGGCGCTGCCTGCCGGCACTGCGGCAGGCTCGGCGGCGGCCACGGCTGGCGCCGGCGCGACGGCAGCGGGCGCAACAGGGGCAGGCGCCGGGGTAGCAGGTGCCGGGGTCGCAGCAGGTGCTGCTTGCTCGGGGGCCTGTTGAGCAGGCGCTGCGGCAACGCTTGGCGCAGGGCTGGCAGGTGCCTGCTCGGCGGCAGCGGCAGGCTGGCCGTCGGCGCCCTGTTCCAGCGACAGCGGCGCGCTTTCGGGCTGCTGGCCAACCGAGACGGCCTGGTCTTCAGGCTCATCGAGCGGGTGAATCTGGGTGGTGCCGTCGGCACTTTCGACTTCGACGTGCTCCAGGGCGATCTTGGCCAGGTCCTTGCCACGCAGGCTGCCCTGGTCCTGCCACCAGAAGAACCCGCCACCGACCACGACCACCAGCAGCAGCAGGCTGACGCCGCGCAGGATGTTGTGCGACAGGCGTACCGGCTCTTCGATACGGCCCAGCGAATGCACGTCACTGCCCTTGGCGTGGGTACCGGTGTAGCGGTCGAAGGCGTCGACCAGGGCGGCCTGGTCCATGTCCATCAGCTTGGCATAGGCGCGAATGTAGCCACGGGCGAAAGTATGCCCGGGCAGCTTGTCGAAGGCGCCGGTTTCCACGTGGTTCAACGAACTGACAGTGAGGTTGAGCTTGCGGGCCACCTCGGCTTGAGACCAGTCCCGTTTCTCACGGGCCAGGCGCAAAAGCTCACCGGGGTTCTGGCCAGGCGCTACTGCTACTTCGGGATGCGCGGCGTTCATCGTTGCTCCGACAGGTATTGCTGATATTCCGGCGTACCGGGATAAAGTCGTTGTAATTGCTGGCCAAGCTCGGCCAATGTGCCCTGCTCGTCGAATACCCTGGCAAGGCGGCTACCCAGCAGCAGGCTACGGGCGTCGTGGTCGCTCAACTGGCTGAAACGATCGTAGTAGTCCCGGGCCGGCACATAATGCCTGTTTTCGTAGGACAACTCAGCCATTTCCGGCAACGCTTTCGGTTGCCGCTGGTTGAGTTGCAAAGCTTTGAGCAGATACGTGTGCGCCTGGTCGCGGCGCTCGAGCCTCAGGGCAGTCAGGCCCAGGTTCTCGTACACGCGTGAACGCTCAGGATACAGGGTATCGGCACTGGCCAGCAGAAACATCTGCTCGGCCTCTGCAAATTGCCCCTGAGCATAAAGGAAACTGCCGTAATTGTTGCGCATTCGCGTGCTGGCGCTGTTTATTTGCAGGGCCTTGCGAAAGTGCGCTTCGGCGAGCGCTGGCTCCCCCTCGGCCTGAAACACCAGCGCCAGGGCGGCGTGGGCGTCGGCATCCCGCTCATTCAGGGCCAGGGCCTTGCCCAACGGCGCCTTGGCCTGCTCGGTCAAACCCTGCTGCAAATAACCCAGGCCTAGCTGCACATACGCCCGCCCTGCCTCTGCCCTGCCCTGGCGGCTGGCCAGGGGGTCGCCCGAGCCACCCGACACGCAGCCGGCCAGCAGCAAAAGCGCAAGGATCGACAGCGCGGCGCGCAGGCTCATGGGCAACGTCCCGGTCAGTGGCTGGCGGCGCTGTCTTGCAGCTCGACGTCTGCGGAAAGCTGACGTACGGCGATGTAGCGCTCACTGCGACGGGTGCGGTCGTTGACCTGGCCAACCAGCTGGCCACAGGCGGCGTCGATGTCCTCGCCACGGGTGGTGCGGGTGGTGACGTTGAAACCAGCGTGGTGCAGCAGGTCCTGGAAGCGACGAATGGCGTTGTTGCTTGGCCGCTCGTAGCCCGAATGCGGGAACGGGTTGAACGGGATCAGGTTGATCTTGCACGGCACGTCGCGCAGCAGCTCGACCATCTGTGCGGCATGCTCGGGCTGGTCGTTGACGTCCTTGAGCAGGGTGTACTCGACAGTGAGGACACGCTTGCCACCCAGGGTGGCCATGTAACCCATGCACGATTCCAGCAGCACTTTCAGCGGGTACTTCTTGTTGATCGGTACCAGCTTGTTGCGCAGCTCGTCGTTCGGTGCATGCAGCGACAGGGCCAGCGACACGTCGATGTGCTTGGCCAGTTCGTCGATCATCGGCACCACACCCGAGGTGGACAGGGTCACGCGACGCTTGGAAATGCCATAGCCCAGGTCATCCATCATGATTTTCATGGCAGCGATGACGTTGTCGAAGTTCAGCAGGGGCTCGCCCATGCCCATCATCACCACGTTGGTAATCGCGCGGTCGACTTTGGCAGGAACGGTCCCGAAGGATTTGTTCGCAAGCCACACTTGGCCAATCACTTCGGCGGCGGTGAGGTTGCTGTTGAAGCCTTGCTTGCCGGTGGAGCAGAAACTGCAGTCCAGGGCACAGCCGGCTTGCGACGAAACGCAGAGCGTGCCGCGGTCGTCGGTAGGAATGTAGACGGTTTCGACACAGCTGCCGGAGGCAACGCGGATCACCCACTTGCGGGTGCCGTCGGCGGAAATGTCTTCACTGACCACTTCCGGTGGTCGAATTTCGGCAACGGCCTCGAGCTTTTCGCGCAAGACCTTGCCGACGTTGGTCATGGCCGCAAAATCGGACACGCCAAAATGGTGAATCCATTTCATCACCTGGCCGGCACGGAAGCGTTTTTCCCCGATCGAGTCGAAGAATTGTTCCATTTCCGGCTGGGTCAGACCCAACAGGTTGATTTTGCCAGTAGATGTCGTCATGGATTCACCCTCACCCGTAAGCTTTCGCTTAGCGAGTGGTTACCTCGGTAGCAGCGAAGAAGTAAGCGATTTCGCGAGCAGCAGCAGCTTCGGAGTCCGAACCGTGTACGGCGTTGGCGTCGATCGACTCGGCGAAGTCAGCACGGATGGTGCCGGCAGCAGCTTCTTTAGGGTTGGTAGCGCCCATCAGCTCACGGTTCTTGGCGATGGCGTTCTCGCCTTCCAGCACCTGAACAACAACCGGACCGGAAGTCATGAAAGCAACCAGGTCACCGAAGAAGCCGCGCTCGCTGTGCTCGGCGTAGAAGCCTTCGGCTTCGGCTTTGGACAGTTGCTTGATTTTCGAGGCAACGATTTTCAGGCCGGCGTCTTCGAAGCGGGTGGTGATCTTGCCGATGACGTTTTTGGCAACGGCGTCAGGCTTGATGATCGAGAAAGTACGTTGAACAGCCATGGAAAACTCCAGAATTTGAGTGTTACGAAAAATTAAACCCGCGAATTATACGCGGGTTCCAGGGGATTGCCTAACCTGCAGTGTCACGCTTAGTCGGCTTCGTCTATCCAGGCCGCCTGGATGGCCTCGAGCACTTTCTCACCGCCGCGTGACGGATCGTCGCTGAACTCTGGCAAAGCCAGCACCCAACGGTGCAGATCGACGAAATTCACATATCTAGGATCGGTGTCCGGCCGGCTTTCTGCAAGCTGGATGGCGATCTCAAGTACATCAACCCATTTCAGACTCATGCGCGATCCTCAGTGCGGCGCTTCAGCAGCGTGGTTGAGCGAATACTTGGGGATCTCGATGGTCAGGTCCTGATCAGCCACGACCACCTGGCAGCCCAGGCGCGATTGCGCCTCCAGGCCCCAGGCCTTGTCCAGCATGTCTTCTTCCAGCTCGTCGGCTTCTTCCAACGAATCAAAACCCTTGCGCACTACGCAGTGGCAGGTGGTGCAGGCCTTGACGCCGCCGCAGGCGCTTTCCATCTCGATGTGATGGTCGTGGGCCAGTTCCAGGATGTTGGTCCCGGTCGGCACCTCCACGGTCAGCCCCTCGGGGCAGAACTTCTCATGCGGCAGGAATGTCACCAGCGGCATCGATTACTCCTCGATCTCATTCAGGTTGCGCCCGGCCAGTGCGGCTTTGACCGTCGAATCAAGGCGACGGGCGGCAAATGCATCGGTCACCTGCGACAGACGCTTGGTCTGTTGCTCGATGGCTGCGCCATCGGTGCCGGCCAGCAAATCACGTAGTTCTTGCATCTGGAATTCGATTGCGTCGCGCTCGTCTCTGCTCAGCAGGCGCTCGCCGTCGGCGTCCAGGGCGCCCTGTACCGCTTCGAGCAGGCGCTCGCCGTCCACCTGGTGCTCGCGCAACTGGCGGGCATGCTTGTCGGAACCTGCGTGTTCGAACGAGTCCTTGAGCATGCGGGCGATTTCGCCGTCGGTCAGGCCATAGGACGGCTTGACCTGGATGCTGGCTTCCACGCCCGAGCCCAGTTCGCGGGCCGCGACGCTGAGCAGGCCGTCGGCATCGACCTGGAAGGTGACGCGGATTTTCGCCGCACCGGCAACCATCGCCGGAATGCCGCGCAGCTCGAAGCGCGCCAGCGAGCGGCAGTCGCTGATCAGCTCGCGCTCGCCCTGCAGCACGTGGATCATCATGGCCGACTGGCCATCTTTGTACGTGGTGAACTCCTGGGCACGCGCCACCGGAATGGTAGTGTTGCGCGGAATCACCTTCTCCATCAGGCCGCCCATGGTCTCAAGACCCAGCGACAGCGGGATGACATCGAGCAGCAGCAGTTCGCCACCTTCACGGCGGTTGCCGGCCAGGGTGTCGGCCTGGATGGCAGCACCGATAGCCACCACCTGGTCGGGGTCGATCGAGGTCAACGGGGTACGGCCGAACAATCCGCCCACCGCTTCACGCACACGCGGCACGCGGGTCGAACCACCGACCATGACCACCGCGCTGACTTCTTCCAGCTCGACGCCACTGTCGCGCACGGCGCGGCGGCAGGCCTTGAGGCTGCGGGCGACCAGGGGTTCGATCATGGCCTCGAAGGCGGCGCGGCTGAGCTCGCCCTGCCAGGCGCCATGGCTGATGCTGACCACGTCGGCGTCGGTGAGGGCTTCCTTGGCAGCGCAGGCGGTTTGCAGCAGCGCCCGCTGGGTGGCCGGGTCCAGGTCGGACGACAGCCCCGCCTGGTCGATGATCCAGCTGGCCAGCGCATGGTCGAAATCGTCACCGCCCAGAGCGGTATCACCACCGGTGGCCAGCACTTCGAACACGCCTGCAGTCAGGCGCAGGATGGAAATATCGAAGGTACCACCGCCCAGGTCATAGATGGCCACCACGCCTTCGGCATTCTGGTCCAGGCCATAGGCCACGGCAGCTGCAGTCGGTTCGTTGAGCAGGCGCAGCACGTTGAGACCGGCCAGGCGTGCAGCGTCCTTGGTGGCTTGGCGCTGAGCATCGTCGAAATAGGCCGGCACGGTGATCACCGCGCCCACCAGCTCGCCACCCAGGGTGGCTTCGGCGCGCTCGCGCAGTACTTTGAGGATGTCGGCGGACACTTCCACCGGGCTTTTCGGGCCCTGGACCGTTTCGATGAACGGCATGTGCGACTCACCGCCAATGAAGCGGTACGGCAGCTGCTCGCCCAGTTGCTTGACGTCGGCCAGGCCGCGCCCCATCAGGCGCTTGACCGAAAGCACGGTGTTCAGCGGGTCAATGGACGCGGCATCGCGCGCAGCCTGCCCCACCTCGTTGCGCCCTTCGAGGTAGCGCACCGCGGACGGCAGAATGACGTTGCCCTGCGCGTCAGGCAGGGGCTCGCTACGGCCGCTGCGCAGTGCGGCGACCAGAGAGTTGGTGGTACCCAGGTCGATACCCACCGCCAGGCGGCGCTGGTGCGGCTGAGGGGTTTGACCGGGTTCGGCAATCTGCAGTAGGGCCATGCTTATCTGATACCTTAGGTGCCATCACGGGCAGCACCGGGTTAATCGTCGAGGCGCTCTTCCAGCTGGCGCACTTCTTGGGCGAGCTTGTCGAGGAATTGCATGCGGCGCATCAGGCGCTCGGCCTTGTCGCGCTCGCCTGGGGCATCCCAGCAGGCGGCAAAGTCCTCATTCAGCGTGTCCTGGGCAACCCGCAGGCGCTTCTTGAACACACCGACACCGTCAAGGTCGGCTTCGTCCTGCAACTCTTCGAGCTCTTCACGCCACTGCATCTGCTGCATCAGGAAGTCCGGGTCGTGGACCGTGACCTCCTGGGGCACTTCGTGGCCGCTGATGGCCAGCAGGTAGCGGGCACGGCGCGGCGCACTGCGCAGCGTCTGGTAGGCGTCGTTGAGGGCGGCGGACTTTTCCAGCGCTACGCGCTGCTCACGCTCGGAGGCGTCGGCAAAGCGGTCGGGATGGACTTCGCGGGCCAGCTCGCGATAGCGAGTGGCCAGCTTGTCGAGATCCAGGCGGAAGCTTGGCTGGAGGTCAAACAATGCGTAATGACAAGGAGTACCCACAGCCAGCCTCAAACGTTGAAGCTTTCGCCGCAGCCACATTCACCGCGCACGTTGGGGTTGTTGAACTTGAAACCTTCGTTCAACCCTTCCTTGACGAAGTCCAGCTCGGTACCGTCGAGGTATACCAGGCTCTTGGGATCGATGATCACCTTGACGCCGTGGTTTTCGAACACTGTGTCTTCGTCCGCCAGCTCGTCGACGAACTCCAGCACGTAGGCCAGGCCCGAGCAACCGGTGGTGCGCACGCCCAGGCGAATGCCTTCACCCTTGCCGCGCCCATCGAGGGAGCGGCGAATGTGGTTGGCGGCGGCTTCTGTCATGCTGATAGCCATCAGAACTCCTTACCTTGCAACAGGCGACTTAGATCAAGCCTTTCTTCTGCTTGTAATCGCGCACGGCTGCCTTGATGGCATCCTCTGCGAGTACCGAGCAGTGAATCTTGACCGGCGGCAACGCCAGTTCTTCGGCCAGCTGGGTGTTCTTGATGGTTTCGGCTTCGTCCAGGGTCTTGCCCTTCATCCACTCGGTGGCGAGGGAGCTGGATGCGATGGCCGAACCGCAGCCGTAGGTCTTGAACTTGGCGTCTTCGATGACGCCCTGCTCGTTGACCTTGATTTGCAGACGCATCACGTCACCGCACGCTGGAGCACCGACCATGCCGGTACCGACATCCGGGTCCTCGGCATTCATCTTGCCGACGTTGCGTGGGTTTTCGTAGTGGTCGATGACCTTTTCACTGTATGCCATGGTGCAATTCCTTCCTCATCAGGGAGCCGCTCTTGCCGGCGACTGCTTAGTGGGCGGCCCACTCGATCTTGGAGATGTCGACGCCGTCTTTGTACATGTCCCACAGCGGGGACAGTTCGCGCAGTTTGTTGACTGCCTTGCAGACTTCCTGCGCGGCGTGGTCGACTTCTTCTTCAGTGGTGAAGCGGCCGAAGGAGAAGCGGATCGAGCTGTGCGCCAGTTCGTCGTTGCGGCCCAGAGCGCGCAGTACATACGACGGCTCGAGCGAAGCGGAGGTGCAGGCCGAACCGGACGATACGGCGATGTCTTTCAACGACATCAGCAGCGACTCGCCTTCGACGTAGTTGAAGCTCAGGTTCAGGTTGTGCGGTACACGGGCGGTCTGGCTGCCGTTGACGTACAGTTCTTCAAGGTCCGAGACCTGCTTGAAGAAGCGGTCGCTCAGGGCCTTGATGCGCACGTTTTCAGCGGCCATTTCCTGCTTGGCAATGGCGAAGGCTTCGCCCATGCCGACGATCTGGTGGGTCGGCAGGGTGCCCGAACGCATGCCGCGCTCATGGCCACCGCCGTGAATGATGGCTTCCAGACGTACACGCGGCTTGCGGCTGACGTACAGCGCGCCGATGCCTTTGGGGCCGTAGACCTTGTGCGCCGAGAACGACATCAGGTCGACTTTCAGCTTTTGCACGTCGATGTCGACCTTGCCGGCCGACTGCGCGGCGTCGACATGGAACAGCACGCCACGCGAGCGGGTCAGCTCACCGATGGCGGCGATGTCGTTGATCGAACCGACTTCGTTGTTCACGTGCATCAGCGAGACCAGAATGGTGTCGTCACGCAGTACCGCTTCTACCATGGCCGGGGTGACGATGCCGTCTTCGCCTGGCTCGAGGTAGGTGACTTCGAAACCTTCACGCTCCAGCTGGCGAGCAGTATCCAGGACCGCCTTGTGCTCGATCTTGGAGGTGATGATGTGCTTGCCTTTGGTCTGATAGAAGTGCGCGACACCCTTGAGTGCGAGGTTGTCGGACTCGGTGGCACCGCTGGTCCAGACGATTTCGCGCGGATCGGCGTTGATCAGCTCGGCAACCTGGCGACGACCGTTCTCGACCGCCTCTTCGGCCTTCCAGCCGAAGACATGGGAGCGCGAAGCCGGGTTACCGAAGTTCCCGTCGACCAGCAGGCAGTCGGCCATTTTCTGGGCCACGCGTGGGTCGACCGGAGTGGTCGCGGAGTAATCAAGGTAGATCGGCAACTTCATTTGTCTCTCCTATCAGGCGGTGGCGTCGCTCGTCGTCCCAGGGGGATCAATCGACGGCGGACGTCTCAATCTTGTCCAGCTGGGCGGTTCGGCCTGCGACACGCCGCAGGTCCTGGCGCTGGGCGACTTCCTGCACCTCACGGCGCTTGACGAGGTCGGCCAGGCTGATGCCACTGAGGAATTCATGGATCTGCTGACTGAGGTCGCACCACAGGTGGTGGGTCAGGCAGGTATCACCGGCATGGCAGTCCCCAAGCCCCTGGCAGCGGGTAGCATCGACCGATTCATTGACCGCATCGATGACCTGGGCCACCTGGATGGTTTCCATGCCCCGCGACAGCTGATAGCCACCGCCTGGACCGCGCACACTGGAAACCAGGCTGCTGCGGCGCAGCTTGGCGAACAGCTGCTCCAGATAAGAGAGGGAAATGCCCTGGCGCTCGGAAATGTCGGCCAAAGACACCGGCCCATGCTGCGCGTGCAACGCCAGGTCGAGCATGGCAGTCACGGCGTATCGGCCTTTGGTAGTCAGTCGCATGGCTATTGGGTACCACGGGAGTTTCGGGATGTGTCGGAGTATGCGATTCCCGAGCATTTAAGTCAACTATTAGACCTACTGCTTTAGTCGGGTTTGCATCCGGGAGGCGGGCGCGATTGTAGCAGACGAGGGGCGTGCGCACACGCCCCGTATGTCACCATGATGTCAGCGCGGCGCAATCAATGCGACTGAGTGTCGCGCTGGGCGGCCTGAGCAACCTCGGTGAAGTCGTCTTCCGGCAGTGCCGGCAGCTCCTTGGCACAGTAGTCACTGCCCATCTTGGTCAGCGCCCCGCACATACCCTCCAGCCGCTCGTCGACTGCCTGCAGGTGGTCGAGCATCTGGCCGATGGCACGGGCCACAGGGTCAGGCATGTCGCCACTGACACCGTAGGCATCGAAGCCGATCTTCTCGGCCATGGCCTTGCGCTTGGCCTCCACCTCGCTGTCTTCGCTCTTGACGATGATCCGCCCCGGGATGCCCACCGCCGTAGCCCCGGCCGGCACCGCCTTGGTCACCACCGCGTTGGAGCCGATCTTGGCGCCGGCGCCGACGGTGAACGGGCCCAGCACCTTGGCCCCCGCCCCTACCACCACGCCGTTTTCCAGGGTGGGGTGGCGCTTGCCTTTGTTCCAGCTGGTGCCGCCCAGGGTCACACCCTGATAGAGGGTGACGTCATCGCCGATCTCGGCGGTTTCGCCGATGACGATGCCCATGCCATGGTCAATGAAGAAACGCCGACCGATGGTGGCACCGGGATGGATCTCTATACCGGTCAGCCAGCGGCCGAAGTTCGACACCAGCCGCGCCAGCCACTTGAAATCACGCTTCCACAGGGCATTGCCCAGGCGGTGCAGCCAGATGGCATGCATGCCCGGGTAGCAGGTAAGCACCTCGAAAGCATTGCGCGCAGCCGGGTCACGATGGAATACGCTTTGAATATCTTCACGCAGGCGTTCGAACATCTGATCAGTCCTTCCGTTTATGCGGCTCGCCCCGGACCACCTTCTGGGTCTCGGTAAGGATGCCGCGCAAAATGCTCATTTCCGTACGCTCGACCGCCACCCGCCCGTACAGCCGGCGCAGGCGCGGCATCAGGTGCTTGGGCTTGTCGGGGTCGAGGAAGCCGATGCCCACCAGGGTTTTTTCCAGGTGGTCGTAGAACAGCTCCATTTCGTCCATGGTCGCCAGCTCGCTGGCGTCAGCCTTCTCGACCTTGCCCGGCGCTTCTACGGTGGCCAGCGAGGCCATGCGCACTTCGTAGGAGAGCACCTGGACAGCGGCAGCCAGGTTCAGCGAGCTGAAGTCGGGGTTCGAGGGAATGTGCACGTGGAAGTGACATCGCTGCAGTTCTTCGTTGGTCAGGCCGGCGTGTTCGCGCCCGAACACCAGGGCGATTTCCTCGCCACCATTGGCATGCTCCACCGCCTTGGCGCCGCACTCGCGCGGGCCGATCAACGGCCAGGGAATGCTGCGCTCGCGGGCGCTGGTGCCCATTACCAGGTTGCAGCCGACCAGGGCCTGCTCGAGGCTGTCGACCACCTGGGCGTTATCCAGCACATCGTCGGCGCCCGAGGCCCGGGCACTGGCATCCGCAGCGGGGAATTCTTTCGGCTGCACCAGCACCAGGCGCGACAAGCCCATGTTTTTCATGGCACGCGCAGCGCCGCCGATGTTGCCGGGGTGGCTGGTATTGACCAGAACAACACGAATATTTTGCAGCAAGGTGTTGTGCTCACAAGGGCAGTAATCAGGACGTTCGATCTTACAGAACCGACAGACGTAACGCCATGAAAGCAAATGTGACACTTCTGCCGCCAAAGTTTTCTGCTAGAATGATCGGCTTTCTTCTTTAACATCTCCAGGTGACCCGCCCATGCAGCCTATGCTGAATATCGCCCTGCGCGCCGCTCGCAGCGCCAGTGAACTGATTTTCCGCTCCATCGAACGCCTGGATACCATCAAGGTGGACGAGAAAGAGGCTAAGGACTACGTCTCCGAGGTTGATCGCGCCGCCGAGCAGAAAATCGTCGACGCGCTGCGCAAGGCCTACCCGAACCACTCCATCCAGGGTGAAGAGACGGGCATGCACGCGGGCACCGGCGAAGAAGGCAAGGACTACCTGTGGATCATCGATCCGCTGGACGGCACCACCAATTTCCTGCGCGGTATCCCGCACTTTGCCGTGAGCATCGCCTGCAAATACCGCGGTCGCCTTGAGCACGCCGTTGTTCTCGACCCGGTTCGCCAGGAAGAATTCACCGCCAGCCGTGGCCGTGGCGCCCAGCTCAACGGCCGCCGCCTGCGCGTCAGCTCGCGCACCAGCCTGGAAGGCGCCCTGCTGGGTACCGGTTTCCCGTTCCGTGACAGCCAGATGGCCGATATCGACAACTACCTGGGCATGTTCCGCGCCCTGACTGGCCAGACCGCCGGCATCCGCCGCGCCGGCTCCGCCAGCCTGGACCTGGCCTACGTGGCCGCCGGCCGTTTCGATGCGTTCTGGGAGTCGGGCCTGTCCGAGTGGGACATGGCAGCTGGCGTGCTGCTGATTCAGGAAGCGGGCGGTCTGGTGAGCGACTTCAACGGTGGCCATGACTTCCTTGAGAAGGGCCACATCGTTGCCGGCAACATCAAGTGCTTCAAGGCCGTGCTGACTGCCATCCAGCCGCACCTGCCAGAAAGCATGAAGCGCTAAGCGCGGATAGCCGACAAAAAAAGCACCCTTTCGAGGTGCTTTTTTTGTGCCTGATGGTTTGCATTCCCTGTTCCAACCCCATCGCCGGCAAGCCAGCTCCCACAAGGTTATCCACAGGCCTGCGAGCAGATGCTTTCCTGTGGGAGCTGGCTTGCCGGCGATGAGGCCGGTACAGGCAACGACATTACTGCCCAGCTTCGCTGAGGATCAGCTTGCCATTCTTGTCGACAGGGATGGTCGAGCCTGGCTCATGATCCATCTTCACCTGGCCCACCTTGTCACCGATGGTGTACTTCACGTTGTAACCCACCACCTTGTCGCTGATGTCATTGACCGTATTGCAGCGGGTTTGCGTGGTGGTATAGGTGTCACGCTGCTGCATGCCCTCCTGCACCTTGTTGCCGGCATAACCACCACCGACCGCACCGGCCACGGTAGCGATCTTCTTGCCGGTACCACCGCCAATCTGGTTGCCCAGCAGGCCACCGGCAAGGGCTCCCACCACAGTACCGGCGATCTGGTGCTGGTCCTTGACCGGCGCCTGGCGCGTCACGGCTACGTCCTTGCACACTTCACGCGGTGTCTTGATCTGTTGCTTGATCGGTTGCACGTCGGTGACCTGGGCGTATTCAGGCCCCTTGTTCACCAAGCTGTAGGTCGCGACAGCACCTCCGGCAGTGACACCGACAGCACCCAGCACAGCACCTACCAGCATTGATTTATTCACATGAACCTCCTGATCGTACCCGCGGGGGCTAGCCCGCCTTCTCCCTGCCTTGGAGCAAAAAAAAAGGCGCGAGTTCAACACTCGCGCCTTTTTGATCGCCAAGCGGCGTAAGAAACCCCCTTATGGGCGGTCGTCCACACCCTCAGCCTTTACCGGCGGGATCAGGTCTTCGCTGTTCAGGTTCAGCCAGATCAGTACCACGTTGGCGATGTAGATCGACGAGTAAGTACCGGCCAGGACGCCGATGAACAGGGCCAGCGAGAAGCCAAACAGGTTGTCACCACCGAAGAACAGCAGCGCCGCAATGGCCAGCAAGGTCGAAACCGAGGTGGCAACGGTACGCAGCAGCGTCTGGGTAGTGGAAATGTTGATGTTCTCGATCAACGAGGCCTTGCGCATGACGCGGAAGTTCTCACGCACCCGGTCGAATACCACGATGGTGTCGTTAAGCGAGTAGCCGATGATCGCCAGCACCGCCGCCAACACCGTCAGGTCGAAGGTGATCTGGAAGAACGACAGGATACCCAGGGTGACCACCACGTCGTGGATCAGCGAGATGATCGCACCCACGGCGAACTTCCACTGGAAGCGGAACGCCAGGTAGATCAGGATGCCGCCCAGCGCCAGGAGCATACCCATGCCACCCTGGTCGCGCAGCTCTTCACCCACCTGCGGGCCGACGAATTCGACACGCTTGAGCGTGGCCGGGTTGTCGCCGCCAGCCTTCTCCAGTGCTGCCGCCACCTTGCTGCCCAGCTGCGGGTCATCACCCGGCATGCGCACCAACAGGTCGGTGGTCGCGCCGAAGCTCTGCACCACCGCCTCGTGGAAGCCGGACTCGACCAGCTCGGCACGTACGGCGTTGAGGTCGGCAGGACGCTCGTACGTCAGCTCGATCAGCGTACCGCCGGTGAAGTCCAGACCAAAGTTCAGGCCTTTCTGCCACCAGCTGAACAGCGCCAGGACAGTGAGGAGCACAGTAACGGCAAACGCGACATTGCGCACGCCCATGAAATTGATGGTTTTCATCGCAGCTCCCTCAAACCCACAGCTTCTTGATGTCACGCCCGCCACAAGTCAGGTTGACCAATGCACGGGTCATCATGATGGCAGTGAACATCGAGGTGAAAATCCCGAGGGACATGGTGACCGCAAAGCCTTTGACCGGGCCGGTACCCATGGCAAACAGGATGCCGCCGACCAGCAAGGTGGTCAGGTTGGCGTCGACGATTGCCGAGTAGGCGCGGTTGAAGCCTTCGTGGATGGCGCGCTGCACCGACATGCCGGCAGCAATCTCTTCGCGAATACGCGAGAAGATCAGCACGTTGGCGTCCACCGCCATACCCATGGTCAATACGATACCGGCGATACCCGGCAGGGTCAGGGTGGCGCCCAGCAGTGACATCAACGCCAGCAGCAGCACCATGTTGCCCGCCAGGGCGATGGTGGCCAGCACACCGAAGGCGCGGTAGATGGCGATGATGAACAGCGAGACGAACAGCATGCCCCACAGCGACGCATCAATACCCTTGGTGATGTTGTCGGCACCCAGGCTTGGGCCAATGGTGCGCTCTTCAGCGAAGTACATCGGTGCGGCCAGGCCGCCGGCACGCAGCAGCAGGGCCAATTCGGACGATTCGCCCTGGCCGTTCAGGCCGGTGATGCGGAACTGGCTGCCGAGCGGCGACTGGATGGTCGCCAGGCTGATGATCTTTTTCTCTTCCTGGAAGCTTTGTACGGCAACGTCCTTCTCGACGCCGCCCACGGTCTGCTTGACGTAACGGGTGACCGGCTTCTGCTCGATGAAGATCACCGCCATGCTGCGGCCGACGTTGCTGCGGGTTGCGCGGCTCATCAGCTCGCCACCGTGGCCATCCAGGCGGATGTTCACCTGCGGGCGGCCGTGCTCGTCGAAGCTGGCCTGGGCATCGGTAACCTGGTCACCGGTGATGATCAGGCCGCGCTCGACAGGGGCCGAACGACCGCCTTCACGGAACTCGAAGACTTCGGTAGTGGCCTTGGACGCGCCCGGCTCGGCACCGAAACGGAACTCCAGGTTGGCGGTTTTACCGAGGATACGCTTGGCTTCGGCAGTGTCCTGCACGCCTGGCAGCTCGACCACGATGCGGTTGGCGCCCTGGCGCTGTACCAGCGGCTCGGCCACGCCCAGCTCGTTCACGCGGTTGCGCACGGTGGTGAGGTTCTGCTTGATCGAGTACTCGCGGATCTCGGCGACTTTCGCCTGGGTCAGCGCCAGACGCAGCACGGCAAGCTCGTTGCGGTCGCTGGTGGTCAGCTCGAAATCATTGAAATTCTTGCGGATCAGGGCACGTGCCTGTTCGCGGGTAGCATCGTCAGAGAAGCCCAGCATGATGCCGCCATCCTGCTGAGGCAGGCTGCGGTAGCGGACGCGCTCTTTGCGCAGCAAGGTCTTGACCTCGCCTTCATAGACTTTCATGCGGGCGCTCATGGCCTTGTCCATGTCCACTTCCAGCAGGAAGTGCACACCACCGGACAGGTCCAGGCCCAGCTTCATCGGGCTCGCACCCAGGTTGCGCAGCCATTGCGGGGTAGTCTGGGCCAGGTTAAGGGCCACGACGTAATCATCGCCCAGTGCCTTGCGCACTACATCCTTGGCTGGCAGCTGGTCTTCCTGATTGGTCAGGCGGATCAGCCCGCTGCCCTTCTCGCCCAAGCTCGCGCCTTTTACGGCGATCTTGGCATCGACCAGCGCCTTGCTGACGCGATCGAGGTCGGCCTGGTTCACCTGCAGCGCCGAGCTGGCACCGCTGATCTGCACCGCCGGGTCGTCCGGGTAGAGGTTGGGAGCGGAATAAATGAAACCGACCACCAGTACCAGCACGATCAGTGCATATTTCCACAGAGGGTATTTGTTCAGCATCACGCCGCCCGTTCAAGACGCGGGGCGCGTTGCGCGCCCCGACTGGAAAAATAAACCGGTAACTCAGATAGCCTTGAGCGTACCTTTTGGCAGGGTGGCCGCGATGGCACCCTTCTGGAACTTCAGTTCGACAGTGTCGGACACTTCCAGTACCACGAAATCATCGGAAACCTTGACGATCTTGCCGGCGATGCCGCCGTTGGTGACAACTTCGTCACCTTTCTGCAAGTTGCTCATCAGGTTTTTCTGCTCTTTGGCACGCTTGGCCTGTGGGCGCCAGATCATCAGGTAGAAGATGACCAGGAAACCGACCAGGAAGATCCACTCGAAACCGGTACCGGCTGGGCCGGCGGCAGGTGCAGCAGCGTCCGCGTATGCGGCGGGGATGAAGAAGCTCATTGGGCACTCCTAATGTAATTTTCTAATAATGGATGCGGGCAGTCAGTCCAAGGGCGGCACAGGCAGCCCGCGCTTGGCGTAGAAGGCGTCGACAAAGGCGGCCAATTTACCCTGTTGAATAGCCTCGCGTAAACCGGCCATCAAGCGCTGGTAATGGCGCAAGTTGTGGATGGTATTCAGCATGCTGCTCAGCATTTCGCCGCACTTGTCCAGGTGATGGAGATAGGCGCGGGAGAAGTTGCTGCAGGTGTAGCAGTCACAGGTCGGGTCCAGCGGCGATTCATCATGGCGATGGAACGCGTTGCGGATCTTGATCACCCCTGTATCGACGAACAGATGGCCGTTGCGCGCGTTGCGCGTAGGCATCACGCAGTCGAACATGTCGACGCCGCGGCGCACACCCTCAACGAGATCTTCCGGTTTGCCTACCCCCATAAGGTAACGAGGTTTGTCAGCAGGCATCTGGCCCGGCAGGTAATCCAGCACCTTGATCATTTCGTGCTTGGGTTCGCCCACCGACAGGCCGCCGATGGCCAGGCCGTCGAAGCCAATGTTTTCCAGGCCTTCCAGCGAGCGCATGCGCAGGTCCTGGTACATGCCGCCCTGGACGATGCCGAACAGCGCCGCGGTGTTGTCGGCGTGGGCGTTCTTCGAGCGCTGGGCCCAGCGCAGCGATAGCTCCATGGAGGTACGCGCCACGTCGTGCTCGGCCGGGTACGGAGTGCATTCGTCGAAGATCATCACCACGTCCGAGCCCAGGTCGCGCTGCACCTGCATCGACTCTTCCGGGCCCATGAACACTTTCGAGCCATCGACCGGCGAGGCGAAGGTCACGCCCTCTTCCTTGATCTTGCGCATAGCGCCCAGGCTGAACACCTGGAAACCGCCGGAATCGGTGAGGATCGGGCCTTTCCACTGCATGAAGTCGTGCAGGCCGTTGTGCTTCTTGATCACCTCTGTGCCCGGGCGCAGCCACAGGTGGAAGGTGTTGCCCAGGATCATCTCGGCGCCGATGGCCTCGATGTCGCGCGGCAGCATGCCCTTGACCGTGCCATAGGTACCCACCGGCATGAACGCCGGGGTTTCCACGGTGCCGCGTGGGAAGGTGATGCGACCACGACGGGCCTTGCCGTCGGTGGCCAGCAGTTCGAAGGACATTCGACAGGTGCGACTCATGCTTGATCCTCGGGCCCGCGTGGCGCCGGATTGCGGGTGATGAACATGGCATCACCGTAACTGAAGAAGCGGTACCCGTGCTCGACCGCCGCCGCGTAGGCGGCCATGGTCTCGGGGTAGCCGGCGAAGGCCGAGACCAGCATCAGCAGCGTGGACTCCGGCAGGTGGAAGTTGGTGACCAGGGCGTCGACTACATGGAACGGGCGGCCTGGGTAGATGAAGATGTCGGTGTCGCCGCTGAAGGCCTTGAGCACGCCATCGCGCGCTGCGCTTTCCAGCGACCGCACGCTGGTGGTACCGACCGCGATCACGCGGCCGCCACGGGCACGGCAGGCCTCGATGGCGTCGACCACATCCTGGCCCACTTCGAGCCACTCTTTATGCATGTGGTGGTCTTCGATCTTGTCGACCCGCACTGGCTGGAAGGTACCCGCGCCCACGTGCAGGGTGACAAAGGCCCGCTCGACGCCCTTTGCGGCAATTTTTTCCAGCAAGGCTTCGTCAAAGTGCAGGCCCGCAGTGGGCGCTGCGACCGCCCCGGCACGCTCGGCGTACACGGTCTGGTAGCGCTCGCGGTCGGCGCCCTCATCGGGGCGGTCGATGTAGGGCGGCAGTGGCATATGGCCGACGCGGTCGAGCAATGGCAGCACCTCTTCGGTGAAGCGCAACTCGAACAGCGTGTCATGGCGCGCGACCATCTCGGCCTCGCCACCGCCATCGATGAGAATGACCGCACCCTCCTTGGGCGCCTTGCTGGCACGCACATGGGCCAGAACCCGGTGGCTGTCGAGCACGCGCTCGACCAGCACTTCCAGCTTGCCGCCGGAGGCCTTCTGGCCAAACAACCGCGCCGGGATCACCCGGGTGTTGTTGAACACCATCAGGTCGCCGGGGCGCAGGTGGTCGAGCAGATCGGGAAATTGCTGATGGGCCAGCGCGCCGCTCGGCCCATCGAGGACCAGCAGACGGCTGCCATGGCGCTCGGCCAGTGGGTGGCGAGCGATCAGGGAATCGGGGAGTTCGAAGGAAAAATCGGCGACGCGCATGATGATGTTCGGTTCGGCAGGGCCGGGAAGTTTAGCCCAATGCGCGAAAATTGACCATGAAAGCCGATTGACCGACCAGCGGCGTCTCTCTATACTGCGCGCCACGCCCTGATGGCGGAATTGGTAGACGCGGCGGATTCAAAATCCGTTTTCGAAAGGAGTGGGAGTTCGAGTCTCCCTCGGGGCACCAAGATCCGGAAAAAACCGACCTTATGGTCGGTTTTTTTTCGTCTGCATTTTTTGCAAGCGCGCGTGAGCTCGCCGGGCTTATGCCCATCTATGTTCTGGGCTCAGGCACGCTTCATGCCGAGATGTTCAGAAAAGCGCAGCTGGTAGCCGTCCGCGTCAGCGTTTTCAATCGGATTTCTCATGACATGCCCCGAAGCCGCAAGCGTAAGCAAATCCAATTAAAGTCCCCGCAGGCGCCAGAGTCCGGCAGCTTGACGCCGCCCCAATGACTCCGGGCACTTCACGCATATCTGCACTCTATTGGCCATCACCGGGATTAACACTTAAGCTTTCATTCGTCGGATATATTCCGAAAGCATTGATAGCGTAATAGCACTTGGCCATAGTTGCGCTCCCTTTTATCCACCCTGTGTGACCCATGAAAACAATCGCGCCCTGTGTGGCAGCAATGATGCTGCTTAGTGGGTGCAATGGAGTGCCAACGTCGTACCTTTCAGATCCCGTCTACAGCCAGGCCTTTCTGGTGACATCTGGCCCGCCGCTGCCAATGTTGCTGATGGCCAGCGCCATCCAGTGGAACGAGGATTATGCAGTAACCGCCAAACATACCCCCTTCCTGCGCCACGTTGTCCATGAAGGCCTGGGCGATGTGGTGTTCTTCAAGCACAAGGCAGCCAAGGTCCCGCTGTGGCGCCAGTATGTGCCTGGTGAGGGGGTAACGGCGGTCGGCTTCAACAGCCTGATGATGCCGGTACAGGGCAAGGGCCATGCACTGCCGTCGCTGGTGCGCCTTGAAGGGACGCCAGGCAGTGTCTTCTACTCGGTGCACGACGGGCCTGTGGTCAAAGGCATGTCCGGCGGGCCGGTGTTCGCCGACGATGGCACGGTGGTGGGGATCAACATTGCGATCATCCCCAAAGGCGAGATCGACGCCAGCAAGCGCCCCGACCTCATCGGCAAGGCACGCATCAGCGTGTTCATGTCGTTCAGCGAAATAGACAAGGAATGGCGGCGTTACCAGTTTCAGCTGGCGCAAAAAGCCAAGACCGCTGCTCCTGTGGCTATCAAGGGGTATGTGGCGGTGGTTGCCAAACCAAAACCCTGAATTGGCGCTGGCCCGCATGTTCCTGGCTTCGCCATTGACCAGGAGCTGGTCGAGCGCCGGGCCGCAAAATTCGCGGACGAAATGCTGATCATGATGCAAGGCTAGCGGCCCCTTCGCGGTGAATCCGCTCCTACAGGGGCCCAGCCCTGTTGCTGAACACTTCTGTAACACCACCCTGACGAACAGCACCGAACCATGCCAGTCCCTCGACGTCCGATCCTGCATCCCCCGCGTTCCGAGGTACCCCGCGTGAAAGACATCATCGCCCGCAAGTACCGCCTGGTCGTGAAGACCATCGGTTACATCGGCTGGTCGCTGTTCTGGCTGCTGATCTGGGATGTGCTGGTCACCATCGACTTCATGCTGTTCTTCAACAGCAAGTTCACCCTGCCGCTGATTCCGCTGACCCTGCTGGGCTCGGCGCTGGTGGTGCTGGTGAGTTTCCGCAACAGCAGTGCCTACAACCGCTGGTGGGAGGCGCGCACGTTGTGGGGCGCGCTGGTGAACAGTTCGCGCAGCTTTGCGCGACAGACGCTGACACTGATCGATGACCGCGACGATGGGCTCAACCCGGTGAAGGCCACGTTGCTGCGCAGGCATATCGCCTATGTGAACTGCCTCGCCGCGCACCTTAAAGGCGAGCGCTGCCCGGATGAACTGATGGCCTTCATCCCGCCGGCAGAATTCGAGCGGCGCAACCGTTCGAACAACTTTGCCAATGACATTCTTGGGGGCTCGGCGGCCCTGCTGGCACGGGAATACCAGGCCGGACGCCTGGACAGCATTCGCCTGGCGCGGCTGGAATCGACCCTGGTGGACCTGTCCAATGCGCAGGGCGGCATGGAGCGCATCGCCAATACGCCGCTGCCCTACCCTTATGTGTATTTTCCGCGGTTGTTCATCACCCTGTTCTGCCTGATCGTGCCGGTCGGGCTGGTGGAGTCGCTGGGCTGGTTTACGCCGCTGGCTTCGACCGTGGTGGGGTTCATGCTGCTGGCCATCGAGCGGATTGGCACGGATTTGCAGAGCCCGTTCAGGTTCAGTGAGCACCAGATCCAGATGGACACCATTTGCGAGACGATCGAGCGCAATCTGGAATCGATGCAGCGGGAGGCGCAGTGTGGGGAGCTGGCCTAGCGCATGACCTCAAGGGCCCTATCGCCGGCAAGCCAGCTCCCACAAGGGAGCGTGAAAACCCGAAGACTTGCGCAATACCTGTGGGAGCTGGCTTGCCGGCGATGGGCCGCAACGCGGCCCCGGCTATCGGTCAGGCCCGCACATACCGCTGGCGCAGCACATCACTGAGCACATCCACCAGCAACACCAGCACCAGCATGCCCAGAATCACCGTGCTGGCCTGGGCCTCCTGGAACAGGCTCAGGGTCGTGTACAGCATCTGCCCCAACCCGCCCGCCCCGACCAACCCCAGCACACTGGCCATGCGGATGTTGTTCTCCCAGCGGTACAGGCTGTAGGCCAGCAACTGCGGCCACAGGTTGGGTAAGGTGCCATAGCAGAACGCCGCGATCTGGCTGCCACCCTGCAAGCGAATCGCCGCTGCAGGCTCCGGCGACGCATTTTCCAATGCCTCGGCGAACAGCCGCCCCAACACGCCAGCAGTATGCAGCGCCAGGGCCAGGGTACCGGCATTGGGGCCAAGGCCGGCCGCCAGCACCGTAAGGGCCGCCCATACCAGTTCCGGAATGGCCCGCAAGCCATTGAGCAGCAACCGCGACGCCGCCTGGAACGGCCAACCGAAGCGGCCCGCAGCCGGCAGCGCCAGCAGCATCCCCAGCACCATGGCCAGCAGCGTCCCCAGGCCGGACATGGCCAGGGTCTCCAGCGCCCCGTGCCAAACGGCACGCAGGTGTGCAGCCGACAGGTCCGGGTGCAGGAAACGCCCGGCATACTCCCCCATCTGCCCCAGCCCGCCGTTGCCCACCAGCGCCTGCAGGTCCAGCTCCAGGTAAGCGAACGAGGCCGCCACCGCCGTCACGATGGCAGCCAGCAGGAACAGGTTGATCACCCGGCTCATGCCAGCCTCCAGCGCAACAGGCGGCTAAGCAGGTCGGCCAGCATCACCAGCAGCAGGAAAGTCAGCAGCATGCTCGCCACCTCCGCACCGGCGAACATGCGCATCGACAAGTCGATCTGCTGCCCCAGCCCGCCAGCGCCTACAAAGCCCATCACCACCGACGCCCGCACCGCGCATTCCCAGCGGTACACGGTGTAGGACACAACCTCGGAGGCAGCATTGGGCAGAATGCCGTAGAGAAACGCCGCCAGCCGGCCGCTGCCCGCCTGCATCAAGGCATGCGCCGGGCGCTGGTCGACCGACTCGAAAATCTCGGCGTATACCTTGCCGAGCATGCCGCTGTAGGTGATGGCGATGGCCAGTACGCCCGCCGTCGGCCCAAGCCCCACAGCCCGCACAAACAGCAGTGCCCAGACGATTTCCGGCACACTGCGCAGGAAAATCAGCAACCCGCGCACAGGCAGGCGCAGCAACCGCGACCAGAAACCGGCCCGCCCACTGCGGGAGGCGGCACGCAGCGACAACGCTCGGCTAGCCAGCAGCCCTGCAGGAATCGCCAGCAACAACGCCAACGCCATGCCGGCAGTGGCCACCGCCAGGGTCTGTAAGGTGGCTTCGTACAGCAACGCAAGGAAATCGGCATCGTGTGCCGGCGGCCAGAAGGCGCCGGTGAAACTGGCGATCTGCTGCCGGTTCTCCGCCTGAAACAGCACCCAAGGGTCAAGTTCGCTCAATTGCACGCCTGGCCACAGCACCGCTACGGCCAGCAAGGTTAGCAGCAACCGCGGCATCAGGGCCGGGTCGCGCGCGTCAGCTGTCAGCATCGCGGAATCTGCACGGTCAGAGTCGGTCCCTGGGTGGGCGGCGAAGCCAGTTGTTCGTTGGCGTACAACGCATCCAGCATCTGCTCGCTCACCGCCTCGGCCGCGCAGTCGAACACCACCTGCCCGTCGCGAATGCCGATCACCCGCGGGAAGTGCGCCAGCGCCAGCTCTACTGCATGCAAGCTCGCCACCAGGGTCACACCATTAGCCTGGGCATGGCGGTTGAGCAAGGCCAGGCTATGGTCGGCCAACACCGGGTCCATTGCTGACACCGGCTCGTCAGTCAGCAACAGTTGCGGCCGCTGGTACAACGCCCGGGCAATCCCCACTCGCTGCAACTGCCCGCCGGACAGTTGGCCACATTGCACGAACAGCTTGTCGGCCAGGCCCAGCTCTGCCAGAACCTGGCGCGCCCCCGGTACATCGCTGGGGTACAGCAGGTTGAGCAAGCCGCGCAGCATTCCCCACTGCCCCAGGCGGCCGGCCAGCACCGCTGTCACCACTCGCTGGCGCGGCGGCAACGGCGGTGCCTGGTGCACCAGGCCTACCTGCGCCCGCAGGCGCTGACGTGCCCTGGCCGACAAAGCCCACGGCTGCTCGCCGAGCAGCTCCAGGCGACCGCTGCCAGGCCGAATAGCCGAAGCCATCAGGTGCAGCAAGCTCGACTTGCCCGCCCCCGACGGCCCGATGATGGCGACACGCTCGCCCTGCTCGATGCACAGGCTCACCGCGTCAAGCGCACGCACCTGGCCATGACGCAGCCCGGCACTGTGCAGATGGATAGCCACGTTGGAAGCAGTCACTTGAGCAGACCGGCCTCGCGTGCAGCTTGCTCGGTGCCCACGTAGTTTTCAGGCTTGGTCTCGATGAAGCGGCTGGCAGCCTGCAGGTCGAGGATCGCCTTGTGCTCCGGGTTGGCCGGGTCGAGGTCGAGGAAAGCCTTCTTGATCTTCTCTTTCAGCGCCGGCTCCATATTGCCGCGCACGGTCCAGTTGTAGTCGAAATAGGTCGGGGTGGTAGCGAACACCTTCACCTTGCCGGTATCGACCTTGCCGGCATCCACCAGCTTCTGCCACACGCTGGCATTGAGCACACCACCGTCCACCTTGCCGGCCTGCACCCAGGCCACGGTGGCGTCGTGGGCACCGGAATAGGCCACTCGGCTGAAGTAGTCCTCGGGCTTGATGTTGTCCTGCTTGAGCATGAAGTAACGCGGCATAAGGCTGCCCGAAGTGGACGAGATGGAGCCGAAGGCGAACGATTTGCCCTTGAGGTCGCTGAGGCTTTTCACGTCTGGGTTGGCGGTGATGAACTTGGAGGTGAACTGCGCATCCTGCTCACGCTGCACCAGCGGGGTTGCCTTCGGGTCCTTCAGGTGCACCTGGACAAAGGTGAAGCCGCCCAGCCAGGCCAGGTCCAGCCGGTCGGCAGCCAGCGACTCGACCACCGCCGGGTAGTCGGCTACCGGCACAAACTTCACCTCCATGCCCAGTTGCCTGGCCAGGTACTCGCCCAATGGCTTGAACTTGCGCTGCAATTCGGTCGGCGCTTCGTCGGGGATGGCGCTGACCCGCAGGGTTTCGGCGGCCTGGGCGACAACGGCACAACAAGACAGCACGAGGCCGGCGGCGAGCGCCAAGGGGCGTTTGAGCATGGGTGATCTCCGGTTCAATGGCGAGAAGAGCAGCGGGTAGCTGACCCGCAGAAGTATAAGAGCCACAGCCCCAAAGGCCAGCTTTGCTACAATCGCGCAACAATTTGACCTGCCGAGGTGCGTATGAGCGAGCCGATTCGCCTGACCCAGTACAGCCATGGTGCCGGCTGTGGCTGCAAGATTTCCCCCAAGGTGCTGGACGTGATCCTCGCCGAGAGCGGCGCCCAGGCCCTGGACCCGAAACTGTGGGTCGGTAACGCCTCGCGCGACGACGCAGCCGTGTACGCGCTGGACGAAGAGCGCGGTGTGGTCTCCACCACCGACTTCTTCATGCCGATTGTCGATGACCCCTACGATTTCGGCCGCATCGCCGCCACCAATGCCATCAGCGACATCTACGCCATGGGCGGTGATCCGCTGATGGCCATTGCCATCCTCGGCTGGCCGGTCAACGTACTGCCACCGGAAGTCGCCCGCGAAGTGATCCGCGGTGGCCGTGCGGTGTGCGCCGAAGCCGGCATCCCGCTGGCCGGCGGCCACTCCATCGACGCCCCCGAGCCAATCTTCGGCCTGGCCGTGACCGGCGTGGTCAGCAAGCGCCACCTCAAGCGCAACGACACCGCCACCGTGGGCTGCCAGCTTTACCTGACCAAGCCGTTGGGCATCGGCATCCTCACCACCGCCGAGAAAAAGACCAAACTGCGCGCACAGGACCAGGGCCTGGCCCGCGACTGGATGTGCACCCTCAACACCCCCGGCAGCCGCTTCGGCAAACTCGATGGGGTCAAGGCCATGACCGACGTCACCGGTTTCGGCCTGCTCGGCCATCTGGTGGAGCTGGCCGAAGGCAGCGGCCTTACCGCGCACCTGGACTACGCCGCCGTGCCGCGCCTGCCCAGCGTGGACCATTACCTGGCCGAGGGCTGCATCCCTGGTGGCACCCTGCGCAACTTCGACAGCTACGGCCACAAGATCGGCGCCCTCGGCGACGACCAGAAGCACCTGTTGTGCGACCCGCAAACCAGCGGCGGTCTGCTGGTGGCGGTGGCCCCGGAAGGTGTAACCGAATTCCTCGCGGTGGCCGCAGAGCTGGGCCTGAAACTGTCGCCGATCGGCACGCTGGTCGAGCGACAGAGCCACGCAGTCGAGGTGATCTGATGCGCCCCGACTGCACCGATTTTGCCCAGCTGTTCCTCGACGACGTGCCGATGATGGACATGCGTGCCCCGGTCGAATTCGCCAAAGGCGCCTTCCCGGGCGTGGTCAACCTGCCGCTGATGAATGACCAGGAGCGGCAGAAGGTCGGCACCTGCTACAAGCAGCAGGGCCAGGCTGCCGCCATCGCCCTGGGCCACCAGCTGGTCAGCGGCGCCACCAGACAGGCACGCCTGGACGCCTGGGTGGCGTTCACCCAGGCCCACCCCGAGGGCTACCTGTACTGCTTCCGTGGCGGCCTGCGCTCGCAGATCGTGCAGGGCTGGCTGCGCGATGAGGCGGGTATCCGCTACCCGCGCATCAAAGGTGGCTACAAGGCCATGCGCACCTTTTTGCTGGAGACCACCCAGCAGGCGGTCGAGCAGTGCGATTTCGTGCTGCTGGGCGGCCTGACCGGCACCGGCAAGACCGACGTGCTACACCAGCTGGGCAACGTGCTGGACCTGGAAGGCCATGCCAATCATCGTGGTTCCAGCTTTGGCAAGCGCGCCACTGCGCAACCAGCTCAGATCGACTTCGAAAACCAGCTGGCAATCGATGTGCTGAAGAAACGCGCCAGGGGCATCGGGCAGTTTGTGCTTGAAGATGAAGGGCGCATCGTTGGCAGCTGCACCGTACCCTTGGCGTTGTACCAAGGTATGCAGCAGTACCCGCTGGTGTGGCTGGAAGACAGTTTCGCCAACCGCGTCGAGCGCATTCTGCGCGACTACGTGGTCAACCTGAGTGCCGAGTTCGTCAGCGTGCATGGCGAAGAAGATGGCCGCCGCCTGTTTGCCGAGCGAATGCTGCAAAGCATGGCCAATATCCACAAACGTCTTGGTGGCGAACGTTACCAGAGGTTGTCGGAGACCCTGCGCCAGGCCCTGGAAGAACAGCAGCGCAGCGGCGCGGTGGACCTGCACCGGGGCTGGATCGAAGGCTTGCTCAACGAATATTACGACCCGATGTATGCCTACCAGCGCGATGCCAAAGCCGAGCGCATCGAGTTTGCCGGGGATGCCGTGGAAGTGCGCGAGTACCTCAAGGCCCGGGCGCTTCGCGAACCCCGCAAATAAAACCAGGGCCGCTTCGCGCCCCATCGCCGGCAAGCCAGCTCCCACCTGGACAGCGCAAGCCTCAAGCTGTGCGCTATCCCTATGGGAGCGGCGGTGCGGCGATTCGATTTACCCGCGAAGGGGCCGGAACAGGCAACTTACTGCCCCGGACTGAGCACCCGCTCCAGCTCGGCCGCCCGGTCGCGGGTCATGTCCATCATGCATGAACCACCCTCCAGCTGCGCCATGGTCCCGCCACTGGCCTGCACATGGAACTGGCAATTACCATCGCGGTAGGCCAGCCACTTGCGCTGTACATCGCGCAAGCTCTTCTGCTGCCCGGCATCCAGCTTGCCCATCAGTTGCTTGTACACACGGTTCAAGCGCTGGTCCTGCACGTGTGTCTCGGCCCCGATGCATTCACTCATGGCCACAGTACTGGAGGCCTTGTCCATGCACTGTCCATAGGCCGGCGTGTAGTCCTCCGCCACCGCCATTGGCAGCACGCCGGCCAGTGCCAGGCCTGCCAGATAATGCTTGATCATGCGAATCCTCCTTGTGGATATCACAGCGTCTGCGGCTGCTCAGGCGGCATCAGCACCTTGCCCGGCTCGAAGCGCAACGAGGGCATTTGAGTCGCCGTATACAAGGCCACGCCCAACGCCGCAATCAGCACCACGTCGAGCCAGCTCCAGCCCGGCATATCGTCGGCGCTACGCGCCTTCCAGCAATGCCAGGCCTGGCCCAGGCAGAACACCACTATCGCCGCCAGCCACAGGTAGAAGCCAAGACCAAAACCGGTCAGGTCATGGAATTCATAGGTCTGGTTATCCGGCAAACGGGTGATGCCGAAGCTGCTGGCCGCCAGGTACAGCGCTGCCAGCCCGGCCAGCAACGCCAGCCGGCGGAGCCGCCGATGCGCAAGGATGGCGACGGCCAGCAGCGGGTTGGCAAACCACTGGTACAAGCCGAAGGGCATGCCCCATGGCCCGTACAGCAGCATCTGCAGCGCAGGCATGTGGCGCCCGCCGCTCATCAGTGCACCGTCGAAAAACAGGGCGAGCAGGTACAGCAGCAGGCTGATGCTCAGGTAGAAAACGGGCAAGGGACACACCTGGGGAAAACGGGACAGACTGCGACCTTAACCCAGGCCCTGCCCCGCCACCAAACCTTCAGTAACTGCCGCGCAGGGTCACCATGAAATTGCGTGGTTCGCCGTAGTAGTTGCCATAGGTCGAAGTGCCCACGGTCTTGGTGGGTCGGCTACGGGTATGGAGCACGGGCCACAAGTGAGAATTGTGCCCGAACAGTAGTTGCCGCCATGAGACTATGCAACCGGTGGTTCCAGCAATAATCCGTAGATACCCGAGTCGGACAGTTCACCTGCCACGCACCAACGCGCCCGCAGGGTGCCTTCCAGCACGAAGCCCTGCCGTTCGAGGGTACGTGCCGAGCCTTGGTTGCGCGGGTCGATCTCGCCTTCCAGGCGGCGCATGTGCAGGGTATGGGCGAGGTAGTCGATGAAGCAGGTCAGCGCTTCGTCCATGTAGCCCCTGCCCTGCACCGCGCTGGCCAGGCAGTAGCCGATTTCGCCGCGGCGGGAGATGTCGTCGATGTTGAACAGCTGGACCATGCCGATGAGTTCGCCGTTGTCGCGGCGGTACATGCCGAGCTTGAGCTGATCACCGCTGGCATAGGCTTCGCGGTCGGCGGCCAGGGCGCTTTCGGCCTCGGCCAGGTCATGCCAGGGGGCATGGTGCCAATAACGCATGACCTCGGGGTCGGCCATGATCGCCAGCCACTGCGCGGCATCGGCATGGCGCATGGGGCGCAACTGCAGGCGCGGGCTGTCGAGGCAGAGGTCACTGGGGAAACTGCGGGGTGGGGTCACGCCGGATCTCCTGTCCATTGCTGGGGAGATGACAGTTTAACTTCATGTGCAAGGTTCGGGCATCCCGGGGCTGCTTTGCAGCCCATCGCCGGCAAGCCAGCTCCCACAAGGTCTCCACAGGGCCTGAGCCTCGTGCAGTACCTGTGGGAGTTGGCTTGCCGGCGATGGGGCCAGTGCAGGCGAGCAACAATGCCTCAGGCCACCTCAGCCCCATCATCCGGCCAGTGCGGCTCGTTGGCCCCCGGCGGGGTGAGCGGTGGCAGCCCGTACGCCGCCCGCGCATCATCACAGCTGGGGTTATGCACCCCACCCTCCCACGAAGCATCAAACTCGCGGCAAGGGCTGGAGCGATTGGCATAGATGGTACAGGCCACCTCTTTACCAATCTCGCCAGCAAGGCTGACACAGCGGCAAGGCTTGGCATCGGTGCCAATCATGGCAACGCGGGTTGGGTTGATCTGGACCACCAGGTCGTCCGGCACAACGCCCCCGGCAGACTGGCATTCGCCCCAGAAGAAGGACACACGGAAGTACCCGCAGCAGGCGCCGCAGTCAAGGCAAGGGTTATATTCGGACATGGTGCCACGGAGGGAAGGTTGTTGTTATCGGGTCTGGCCCGCGGCGCCATTTTTAATCCAAGCGGGGCCGGCTGGATAGAGGGCAGACGTAAAAAAAGTTGCCGCTGATCCGGCGCACGGGTGCGAGCGGCCAGTGACGTCACCGGCCGCCCGCTGCCGTCAGCTGATAGCCTTGTAGGTGCTGGCATTCCAGCGTTGCAAGGCCAACCCCTCGCGGGGGTGATAGGCGTTGCCCTGCACCTTGCTGAAATGCGTGGGGGCCAGGCCGCAATGCACCAGCCGGTCATGCTTTTCACCTTCGGTAAGCACGGTGTACGACTCGTTTCGCATGTCCTGGTAGCGCCCGTCCGCTGCAGCCATTGCCTTGTGGTATTGCATCAACTGGCTATCGTCGAGATTCAGGCGGTTGGCCAGCTGAACGCCCCAGCGAGTCAGGCATACCTCGGCAAAATGGCGCACGATCAGGCCAGGCTCGGCCAACACCTTGCCAACGCCCGCACCATCGGCCGAGGCGTTGCCCACCAGCGTGGCATGGCGCCCTGGCATCGGGTAGACGCAGATACGCGTGCTGCCGTGGACTGACGGGATGACACAGGCAAACCCTCTGGAGCGCTCATCCCGGGAATAGAAGCCTACGTATTCCCGGACATTGGCAGCCAACGTTACCCGCTCGGACTGCACGTTGCCGACCCCAGGCACTGGATCAATCGCGAATATGTTCACAGGTATCCCCCGCAGTGCAGGGTCGTTCGCCATGGCGTTGGCCAACATGTGGCAGCTGATCCCTCCCCTGCTCCATCCCACCAGGTTGACCTGGGTTGGCAGACGTGGCTCGCGGAACATGCTGATGATGCGCTCCTGCAGCTCCTGCGGGGTCGGCTGACGTACTCCATAGTCGTAAGTGCGCCAGAACCAGGAGGCCGTGGAAGCAGCATCCGGTATCGACACACCGGCGTCTTTCAGCCGTTCATATTCATCTTCGCTCAGTTTGCTGCGCTGCCAGCTGGTTTCACCCTTTATCAGCTGCAGCACATGGTTGACGTTCTCTTCCCAGCCGCGCCCGAACAGCTGGCCGCTCCAGTTGTAGTAACTGCCAGGCTCGACGAACAGGTTGTCATCCTGAAGGTTGCCGCTACCTGGACCGTCCACGGCTATCCAGTGGGCGAACTCGCGGCCCTGATCGTTGCTGGCAAGGGTCGAGACCAGTTCGCCGTTCCAGAAGTTGGGGTTGGCATCGTCGAAGCGGTGCGAGCCGGTGCCGCAGAAATAGGCGGTGAAGACACTCATGGGGGATCTCTTCGCTGAGAAATGAGTGCTGAAGATAGGTAGGCTGAGGCGTGGGATGCAGGCGGAAAGCTCGCCCGGCTGAAGATTCCGGGGCTGCTTTGCAGCCCCGGTTGCTTACTTGCGGCCGAGGCCGTCAGCCCGGAACATCTGACGGATACCGCGAATGGCCTGGCGAATGCGGTCCTGGTTTTCGATCAGGGCAAAGCGCACATGGTCGTCGCCATACTCACCAAAGCCGATACCCGGCGACACGCATACCTTGGCCTCGGCCAGCAGCTTCTTGGCGAACTCCAGCGAGCCGAGGTGCGCGTATTCCGGCGGGATCTTCGCCCACACGTACATCGACGCCTTGGGGTTCTCGACCAACCAGCCCAGTTCGTGCAGGCCCTTCACCAACAGGTTGCGGCGTTGGCGGTACTGCTCGGCAATATCGCGCACGCATTGCTGGTCGCCTTCCAGCGCGGCGATGGCCGCTACCTGCAAGGGGGTGAAGGTGCCGTAGTCGTGGTAGCTCTTGATCCGGGCCAGGGCGCTGACCAGTTCGGGATTGCCGACCATGAAGCCGATTCGCCAGCCAGCCATGTTGTAACTCTTCGACAGGGTGAAGAACTCCACCGCAATGTCTTTGGCGCCTGGCACCTGCATGATCGATGGGGCCTTCCAGCCGTCGTAGACGATGTCGGCATAGGCCAGGTCGTGGACCACCAGCACGTCATACTGCTTGGCCAGGGCCACCACACGCTCGAAGAAGTCCAGCTCCACGCACTGGGCAGTGGGGTTGGACGGAAAGCCGAGGATCATCATCTTCGGCTTGGGGATCGACTCGCGGATGGCCCGCTCAAGCTCGTTGAAGAAGTCCACACCCGGCACCAGCGGCACGGAGCGCACCTGGGCACCGGCAATCACTGCACCGTAGATATGGATCGGGTAGCTGGGGTTGGGCACCAGTACCGTGTCGCCCTGATCAAGGGTGGCCAGCATCAGGTGCGCCAGGCCCTCTTTCGAGCCGATGGTGACGATGGCTTCGCTTTCCGGGTCGATGTCGACCTCGTAGCGTTCCTTGTACCAGTTGGAGATGGCCCGGCGCAGGCGCGGGATACCGCGGGAGGTGGAGTAGCCGTGGGTGTCTTCACGCTGGGCGACCTGCACCAGCTTCTCGACGATGTGCGGCGGGGTGGCGCCATCGGGGTTGCCCATGCTCAGGTCGATGATGTCCTCGCCACGGCGGCGGGCAGCCATCTTGAGCTCGGCAGTGATGTTGAAGACGTAAGGGGGGAGACGATCGATGCGCGCAAAGCGGCGCGGCGAACCTGGGTTGGCCATGGCTTCCTCTGAATACGTAAGCGCCCGGAACCGTCCGAGCGACGTTGGCCGATATGGCGGCCTGGATCAGAAGATAGTGCCGAAACAGGATGCATGTAAAGGACAATTTCCTGTTTTTTAGATTTTTTCAGATCTATTCTTTGAAAATCAGGGATTTATTTCTTCAGGCATGGCCTCTTCGCGGGTGAACCCGCTCCCACAGGGATATCAAAACCCTCAAGCTTGTGGAGATCCTGTGGGAGCGGGTTCACCCGCGAAGAGGCCGGCCCAGGAAAAACCCATAAAAAAACCCCGGCACATGTCCGGGGTTTTCGTGAAACAGGCAGCTATTTCAGCGTGCGTAAGTCATCAGCACGTCCGCAGCCGTTTGGCTATCCACACCCATCATCACGCTCAGGGCAGTGACGGTGAGGATGGAGAAACCGAACACCTTGCGCGCCCACTTGCTATCGTCCTCGGCCTTGTAGCCACCCCATGCCATGTACAGCCAGTACAGGCCCATGGCAGCTGCCACGGCCAGGTAGCCGAGGCCGGCGTAACCGCCGAGGGTAAGCATCAAGGTGGCGAGCACGAACGCCAGCACGTACAGCACGATCTGCTTCTTCGCGGCAAGGATACCGCGTGCCACCGGCAGGACCGGAATATTGGCAGCACTGTAATCCTTGAAGCGGAAGATCGCGATGGCAAAGCTGTGCGGCATCTGCCACAGGCTGAACATCACCAGCAGGGTTACCGCAGCCAGGTCGAAGCTGTTGCTCACGGCGCAGTAGCCGATCACCGGAGGCATGGCACCGGACAGGCTGCCGACCAAGGTGCCGTGCACCGATTTACGCTTCAGCCACAGGCTGTAGAAACCGACGTAGACAACGAAGCCGATCAGCGCACAGAACGCCGCCAGCGGGTTGGCCTGGACATACAGCAGGCTGAAACCCGCCACCCCGAGCAGGGTGGCGTAGATCAGCGCGAGGGGCAGCGACATGCCGCCCTGAACCATGACGCGGTTCTTGGTGCGCTCCATCTTGTGGTCGATGTCACGGTCGATGCAGTTGTTGAACACGCATCCAGACGCCACCACCAGCGAAGTACCGATCACCACCGCCAGGAACAGGGCGAAATCCACATGGCCCTTCGAGGCAAGGAAGAAACCGCCTGCCACGGAAAGCACGTTACCGAAAATGATCCCCGGTTTGGTGATTTGGATAAAGTGCTTAACGGACATGCAGTCTTACCTCACTTGGCCATCATTTCGATGTGGATGTTGAACATGATCCACAGCGACAGGCCGACCAGCAGTGCAATAACCATCACGGTGAACAGGAACGTCGACACGTTGTTGCGTTGCTCTTTCGAGCGGTCCATGTGCAGGAAGTACACCAGGTGTACGACTACCTGGATCACGGCCATGGCAACGATGATCAGAACGGTCAGGTTCTTCGGCAAGCTGGCGGTCATCGCCAGCGCGAACGGGATCGCGGTCAGGATGATCGACAGTACAAAGCCGATCATGTACGACTTGACGCTACCGTGATTACCTTCGTGATGAGTGTCGTGTGCGTTAGCCATTACAGAACCCCCAGCAGGTAAACGACGGTGAATACGCAGATCCAGACCACGTCCAGGAAGTGCCAGAACAGGCTCAGGCAGCTCATGCGGGTCTTGGCGGTCGGCGTGATGCCGTGCTTGCTGATCTGGTACATCATGATTGCCATCCAGATCAGACCAGCAGTCACGTGCAGGCCGTGGGTACCGACCAGCGCGAAGAACGCCGACAGGAAGCCACTGCGCTGCGGGCCGAAGCCTTCGCTGATCAGGTGATGGAATTCATAGATTTCCATCGCGATGAAGCCTGCACCGAACAGGAAGGTCACAGCCAACCAGCCCAGTACGCCTGCTTTCTTGCCATCGAACATCTTCAGCATGGCGAAGCCGAAGGTGATCGAGGACAGCAGCAGGAACAGCGTTTCAACAGCTACGAAATCGAGCTGGAAGATGTCATGACCCGACGGGCCGCCGGCAAAACTGCCGGACAGCACCGCGTAGGTGGCGAAGAGCGACGCAAACAGGATGCAGTCGGTCATCAGGTACAGCCAGAAGCCCAGTACGGTCATCTGGCCCGAGTCGTGGTGGTGGTCGTCATGCCCATGGTCGTGACCATGAGCAGCGCCGCCGTGCATTACTTGACTGGACATTGATTACACCCGCTCAAACGATTCGACACGTGCGCCGGCAGGCAGAGCACCTGCTTTGGCCAGCGCTTTCAGACGCTCGCCTTCGATGCGCGCCACTTCTTCGGCCGGAACCATGTAGCCCTGGTCGTCACGTGCAGCGTGGCGAACGAAGACTGCGATGGTTGCCAACAGGCTCGCGCCCACCAGCCACCAGATGTGCCAGATGAAGGCGAAACCGAACACGGTCAGGAACAGACCCATGAACAGACCGGTGGAGGTGTTGCTCGGCATGTGGATCGCTTCGTACTTGGCCGGAACTTTGTACGCAACACCGGCTTCCTTGGCTTCGTGCCAGGCGTCCAGACCAACTTTCTCAGGCATGTGAGCGAAGTTGTAGAACGGAGGTGGCGACGAAGTGGACCACTCGATGGTACGGCCGCCCCATGGGTCGCCAGTGACGTCCATGTTGTCTTTGCGGTCGCGAACCGACACGTAGATCTGGATCAGCTGGCAAGCGATACCGAACAGGATCAGCACGGCGCCGACAACGGCTACGTACAGGTAGGGTTCCCACAGTGGGTTGTCGGAGTGGTTCAGACGACGGGTCATGCCCATGAAGCCCAGGGCGTACAGCGGCATGAACGCAACGTAGAAGCCCGACAGCCAGAACCAGAAGGCAGCTTTGCCCCACTTCTCGTTCAGGGTGAAGCCGAAGGCTTTCGGGAACCAGAAGGCGAAACCGGCGATGTAGCCGAATACCGCGCCACCGATGATCACGTTGTGGAAGTGCGCAATTACGAACAGGCTGTTGTGCAGGACGAAGTCAGCACCTGGTACGGCCAGCAGTACGCCGGTCATGCCACCGATGGAGAAGGTGACCATGAAGCCCAGGGTCCAGAGCATCGGTGCGGTGAAGCGCACACGGCCCTGATACATGGTGAACAGCCAGTTGAACAGCTTCACACCGGTCGGGATGGAGATCAGCATCGTCGCCAGGCCGAAGAAGGTGTTGACGCTGGCGCCGGCACCCATGGTGAAGAAGTGGTGCAGCCATACCGCAAAGCCGAGGATGGCGATCGCGCCCGATGCGTAGATCATCGAGTGGTGGCCGAACAGGCGTTTGCCAGAGAACGTCGAAGTCACTTCCGAGAACACGCCGAAGGCCGGCAGGATCAGGATGTAGACCTCAGGGTGACCCCACGCCCAGAACAGGTTGACGTACATCATCGGGTTCCCACCAAGCTCGTTGGTGAAAATGTGGAAGTCCAGATAACGGTCAACAGTCAGCAGAGCGAGTGCGGCAGTCAGAATCGGGAACGAAGCAACGATCAGTACGTTGGCCCAGGTGCAGGTCCAGGTGAAGATCGGCATGTCCATCAGCTTCATGCCAGGTGCGCGCATCTTCATCACGGTGACGAGGAAGTTCACACCGGTAAGCGTCGTACCCAGGCCCGATAGCTGTAGCGCCCAGATGTAGTAGTCGACACCTACCCCAGGGCTGTACTGGATGCCTGCGAGCGGCGGATAGGCAACCCAGCCGGTCTTGGCGAATTCACCAACGCCCAGCGAGATGTTGACCAGCAGCACGCCTGCCAGCAGCAGGTAGAAGCTCAGGGAGTTCAGGAACGGGAAGGCAACGTCACGTGCACCGATCTGCAGAGGAACCGCCAGGTTCATCAGGCCGGTGAAGAACGGCATCGCCATGAAGATGATCATGATCACACCGTGAGCGGTGAAGATCTGGTCATAGTGTTCAGGCGGCAGATAGCCTTCGGAGCCACCGGTAGCGGCAGCCAGCTGGGTACGCATCATGATGGCGTCGGCAAAGCCGCGCAGCAGCATGATCATCGCGACGATGATGTACATCACGCCGATCTTTTTGTGGTCGACAGTAGTCAGCCACTCGCTCCACAAGTAGGTCCACTTGCGGAAATAGGTGATAAGACCGACGACAGCGATACCGCCGAGCGCGATCATGGCAAGCGTCACCATGACTATCGGCTCGTGATAGGGTATCGCCTCCAGGCTTAGTTTACCGAACATCTCTTACTCCTCTGCACCGGCAGCTGGTTGCATACTCGTTTCCACACCCTTGGTAGTGGCCAGATCTTTGCTGCCTGCTTCTTCGTGGACCGGCTTGCCGCGGTTCATGCCTTCGTACTTGTCGACGATGGTCTGGAACAGCTCCGCTGGCGCCTCGCTGTACAGCGCGACTGGGACGTATTCGCTAGGCTTGACCAGAGCTTCATACTCGGCCTTGTCCAGCTTCAGTGGCGACTGCTTGACCTCGGCGACCCATGCATCGAAGTCGGCCTGGGAAGTGGCAGTAGCCTTGAATTTCATGCCGGTGAAACCAGCACCGCTGTAGTTGGCGCTGATACCGTCAAACACACCGTTCTCGTTGGCGATCAGGTGCAGTTTGGTGGTCATGCCAGCCATGGCGTAGATCTGGCCACCCAGGCCCGGGATGAAGAACGAGTTCATCACGGCGTCGGAGGTGACGCGGAAGTTGATCGGGGTGTTGGCCGGGAAGTTGATCTTGTTGACCGTAGCGATGCCCTGCTCCGGGTAGATGAACAGCCACTTCCAGTCCAGCGCGACCACGTCGATCTGGATCGGCTTGACGTCCGAATCAAGCGGACGGTAAGGGTCCAGCTTGTGGGTCGACTTGTAGGTGACGTAACCCAGGGCGATGATGATCAGGATCGGGATGATCCACACCGCGGCCTCGATCTTGGTCGAGTGCGACCAGTCGGGGGTGTAGGTGGCTGCCTTGTTGGAAGCACGGTACTTCCAGGCGAACGCCAGGGTCATGATGATGACGGGAATCACCACCAGCAGCATCAGGCCGGTTGCGATCAGGATCAGGTTCTTTTGCTCAATGCCGACCTGGCCCTTCGGGTCGAGCAGGGTCCAGTTGCACCCACTGAGTAAAAGCATGCCTAAAACGGGCAATATGCCAAACAGTCTGGGGTAACGCTTTTTACTCATCTCACGACCTCTAGATCAGCTTGCTTCAATGCAATTTGTGTTTTGGTAGCCAACACTTCGTCCTGCCAAGTGAGGCATTTTTCGCCCGTACTCGCTCCTGCCTGGGGTCCGACTGCAGGACCTTGGCTTCAAACGTGTTGGCGGTGCTTATGGTTTCGTAGGCAACAGGCCTGTACTTCAGACCAAGTCCATTTGGTGCGGGAAACGCGGAGGGGTGTCCGCCCGGTATCGCCGTTGGGCGAAACTTGACGAAGTCAGCAAAAAGGAGCGCTGGGGCTTCCTTCAATCCTGCGACTCGCAAGCAGTGCCGAACGGAAATTGGGGGCGATTGTAGTTAGGTCGCCAACCCTTGACTATGACTTATTGAGCAACAGTCTTTTACAGAATGCGTAACAATGATGCTCAATTATTCAACTTCGCGACAGTTTGTCGCACCCCGCCTGATAGGCTCCAAAGCCGCATTCTGCAAGGCCTCGGGGTTGATCTGGATCAAGCGGTGTGGACATTTTCCCTGTTCTCGTGCGGCGTAAAAGACCACACGCAAATCGGGACTTATGTCTAAGCCTGGCGTCGGTTGCGCAAGATCCCGAGCGGAACCAGGATGGCGGTCAGTACAAAGGCCACAAGCGCCCATTGCGCCAGTGACAGACCGAGAATCGGCGGGTACGGCGTGCTGCAGAAGCCGTCGACCTGGAACGCCAGCGGCCAGACTTTGGCCAGCGGCAGGTCATCCACGATCGGCTGCAGGGTGTCGATGCCGCAACTGACCATGGGGTTGGCGAGTATATACACATGGTTGCCGGCCGCAACGATTCCGCCAATTGCACTGACCACCACCAGCGCCTCGAACAAGGTCAGGCTGCGCCGCCCCGGCATCGCGGCAGCAAGGAAGGCGAATATGGCAATGAACAGCAGCGCGTAGCGCTGCAGGATGCACAACGGGCAAGGTGCCTCACCCAACACCACTTGCATGTAGAGGGCGCCGCCAATCAGCGAAATGCAGATCAGGCCCAACAGCACCAGAAAGCGCCGTTCCCGATTGAGGCGCGAGGTTTGTTCGTTCATTGCCGGTTCCTTCGATGGATAGTGGCAGCGTGGTCCGCCTGCCTTGCGCAAGTCTACACGCTGGGGCAGGGCCTTGGAGCGTGCCGAGGAAGCGGCGTGATAGCACTGCGCAGGGCTATCCGGTGTGGCTGAGACCGGCCGCAACGAGGTCGGTTCAACGTCGGGCGGCAAAAAAAAGCTGCCCGGATGCCGCGCAAGGGCGAGCCCCTCGACACCCGGAAGTGAAGGATACCGTGATTAAAGCAGGATTAAAGGTGAAAGCTGGGTGGGCGGTTTCATCTCTCTTTATATATAGGCAGGAAGGAGAGGTGCGGCCCAGCCACTGAGAATGCATAAGCCTGCACCGGCCCTATCGCCGGCAAGCCAGCTCCCACAGGGAACGCACAGGTCCTGGGGCCTGTGGTGTGCCTGTGGGAGCTGGCTTGCCGGCGATAGGGCCAGTACAGGCACTACATCACTCCAAGGCAGCCGCCGGCCCGAAGAACTCGTAGCGGCTCTGCTGCTCGGGCACACCCAGGCCCCTCAGCTGGCGCTTGACCGCCGCCATGAAGGCCTTGGGCCCAAGGAAGTAGGCATCCACGTCACGCTCTAGCGGCAGCCACTCGGCCAGCAGGTCTTCACTCAGCAGGCCCACGGCATCAGCCTGATCAGCACTGTCCTGCTCGGCATAGCAGTAGAAGCGCTTGAGCTGCGGGTGACGTGCGGCCAGCCCGTCGACCCAGTCACGGAAGGCATGCACGGCGCCATTACGCGCACAGTGGATGAAATGCACCTCACGCTGGGTTTGCAGTGCGGCTTGCAGCATCGCCAGGGTCGGGGTAATGCCCACACCACCGCTGATCAGCACCAGCGGCTTGTCGCTGGCAGCCAGGGTGAAGTCACCCGCCGGCGGGAACAACAGCACCGTCTCGCCCACCACACATTCATCGTGCAGGTAGCTGGAGACCTTGCCGCCCGCTTCGCGTTTGACGCTGATGCGGTATTCCTTGCCATCGCACAGCGCCGACAGGGAATAGTTACGACGCTGCTCGGCACCGTCTATGTCCAGCTTCAGGCCAATGTACTGGCCAGGCTCGGCCTTGAGCACCGGTTTGCCATCCACCGGGGCGAAATGGAACGAGACGATTTCGCTGCTTTCCTGCTCACGGCGCACCAGGCGGAATTCGCGAGTACCGCGCCAGCCGCCGGCGGCTTCTTCCTTCTGTTTATAGAGGTTTTCTTCGGCCCCAATCAGGATATCGGCCAACTGACCATAGGCCGCGCCCCAGGCTTCGATGACTTCGGGGGTGGCGATTTCCTTGCCCAGCACTTCCTCGATGGCACGCAGCAGGCAGCTGCCGACGATCGGGTAGTGCTCCGGCAGGATCTGCAGGGCAACATGCTTGTTGATGATCTGCCCCACCAGGCCGCCCAACTGCTCCAGCTGGTCGATATGCCGGGCGTACATCAGCACGCCATTGGCCAAGGCCCGCGGCTGGTCACCACTGGCCTGGTGCGCCTGGTTGAACAGCGGGCGTACCTGCGGGTACTCGCTGAGCATCATCTTGTAGAAGTGGGTGGTCAGCGCTTCGCCGCCGGTTTCCAGCAGGGGGACAGTGGCCTTGATGATTGCACGTTGTTCGGCATTGAGCATTGCAGCAACTCCTGAGCCTGAGGCTTCAAATGACTGCCTGTGCTATTACAGCAATCGTGCCAACTTTTATCCCCAGCAAAATCAGGGGTGTCATGGGCGCCGTGTCAAAACGACCCGCTCGAGCGTATAGTCATATCGACCAATAGGAGTCCATATGACTACAAAGCCACTGCTTACCGCCCTGCTGCCGCTGGTCAGCGATCTGTCGCGCGACTTGCCCGACCAGGAGCGCTACCGCCGCCTGTTGCAGGCCATGCGTTCGCTGTTGCCATGCGACGCCGCCGCGCTGCTGCGCCTGGACGGTGAGTGGCTGGTGCCACTGGCGGTGGACGGCCTTAGCCCCGACACCCTGGGTCGGCGCTTCCGGGTCAGCGAGCACCCGCGCTTCCAGATTTTGCTCAGCCGCCCGGAGCCTACCCGTTTCGCCAGCGACTCGGACCTGCCAGACCCCTACGATGGCCTGGTCAACGCAGCCGATGCCCACCTTGAAGTGCATGACTGCATGGGCTGCCCTTTGATGGTCGATGAGCGCCCCTGGGGCCTGGTCACCCTCGATGCCCTCACCCCCGGGCAGTTCCAGAGCCTGGAGCTGGAATCCCTGCAGGCCTTCGCCAGCCTGGCCGCCGCCACCGTTACCGTGGCCGAGCGCATCGAGCACCTGGCGCTACGCGCCGAAGACGAACACCACCGCGCCGAAATCTACCGCCAGGCCAGCGGCCAGGATAAAGAGCTGATCGGCCAGAGCCCTGCCCACAAGCGCCTGGTGGAGGAAATCCGCCTGGTCGGCGGCAGCGACCTGACCGTACTGATTACCGGTGAAACCGGCGTCGGCAAGGAACTGGTGGCCCAGGCCCTGCATCAGGCCAGCACCCGCGCTGACAAGCCGCTGGTCAGCCTCAACTGCGCCGCCTTGCCGGACACCCTGGTGGAAAGCGAGCTGTTCGGCCATGTGCGCGGTGCATTCACCGGCGCGCACGGTGAGCGCCGCGGCAAGTTCGAACTGGCCAACGGCGGCACGCTGTTCCTCGACGAAGTGGGCGAGTTGCCGCTGACGGTGCAGGCCAAGCTGTTGCGCGTGCTGCAAAGCGGCCAGCTGCAGCGCCTGGGTTCGGACCGCGAGCACCGCGTGGACGTGCGCCTGATTGCCGCCACCAACCGTGACCTGGCAGCGGAAGTGCGCAATGGCAACTTCCGCGCCGACTTCTATCACCGGCTCAGTGTGTATCCGCTGCACGTACCGCCATTGCGCGAACGTGGCCGCGATGTGCTGCTATTGGCGGGGTACTTCCTTGAACAGAACCGTTCGCGCCTGGGCCTGAACAGCCTGCGCCTGAGCAGCGAAGCCCAGGCCGCGCTGCTGGCCTACGACTGGCCAGGCAATGTGCGGGAACTGGAACACCTGATCGGCCGCTCGGCGCTAAAAGCCATGGGCCAGCACCCGGAGCGGCCGCGTATCCTGACGCTTGAAGCCACCGACCTGGACCTGCGCGTGGCGACGACCACGGGCGCCCTGCCCTCCCCCGCAGCCCCGCCTGCAGTGCTATCCCTGCCCGAAGGCGGGCTGCGCGAAGCGCTCGATCTCTACCAGCGTCAGGTGATCGAGGCCTGCCTGCAACGGCACCAGGACAACTGGGCAGCGGCTGCGCGAGAACTGGGCCTGGACCGCGCAAATCTGAGCCGCCTGGCCCGCAGGCTGGCGCTTCGCTGAGGCCTCTCTACCAAAGGATTAACCCAGAAAGCCATCTGGTTGCTTCCCGCCTGGCTGCTATATCTCCCTAACCACCCGAATCTCGACTAGCCGGTCGAGGCTGTGCTCAACGCCCGGTAAAGGGCTCTGTTGCGCCGGTTGTGGCCCGAATAGTTCGGGCCGGGGGATCCGCATACCAGCAGGGAGCATCCATGGACAACATCGTCGTCGCCGATAAGCAATCCGCAGTCGCCACCCAGAACGCCTTTGGCAACATCACGCTTAACGGACCGGGCGTCGTACAGATGCCTGTGGCCCCTGACCAGGTAGCCACCGTCACCCAGCGCGGGCAAGACCTGATCGTCACGCTGAAGTCGGGTGAAAAAGTGACTATCGGCAACTTCTTCGCAGTGGACCAGGCCGGGGTTGGCAGCGATATTGTCTTTGTCGGCGAAGACGGCACCCTGTGGCATGCCCAGTACGATGCGGCGGCGTTTACCGGTTTCACCTTCGAAGACGTGGCCTCGCTGGACGAGCTGGTGGCGGGTATCGGCAGTGCCGGGAGCGCCATGCCCACCTGGGCGATTGCCGGGCTCAGCCTGCTCGGTGTCGGCGGTGCGGCAGCGGCGGCCGATCACAGCGGTGGCGGCAGCAGTAGCGGATCAGAGCCGGGCGACACCACGCCACCGGCCACACCGATCGACCTGCTGGTATCCCCAAATGGCCTGCGCCTGACCGGGCGCGGCGAAGCCGGCAGCACCGTGAACATCCGTGATGCAGCCGGCAACCTGATCGGCAGCGGCACAGTGGCTGCCGATGGCAGTTTCGATGTTGCGCTCAACCCGCCGCAGATCAACAGCGAGAACCTTGACGTCACCCTGACCGATGGCGCCGGCAATGTCTCGGCGCCCGGCACCGTCACGGCCCCGGACGCCACGGCACCACTGGCCCCGACCGAGCTGGCCATCGATGGGCAGGGCAGCACCCTTACCGGGCGCGCCGAGCCCGGCTCGACAGTTTCCGTGCGTGGCGCCGGCGGTGTGCTGCTGGGCACGGCGGTCGCGGGTGCAGATGGCCAGTTCAGCATCGCCCTGCAACCACCGCAAACCGATGGCCAGGCCCTGGAAGTGAGCGCCGCCGACGCAGCCGGCAATACTTCACCGGCCGCCGGCATCACTGCCCCGGACGTCGACACCCCTGATACCACCGCCCCAGACCAGCCCACCGACCTGGCCCTGGCCAGCGGCGTCACCCTCACCGGCCGTGGGGAGCGCGGCGCCACCGTGCAGGTTCGCGATGCGGCCGGCAATATCATTGGCACTGGCCTGGTCAACGCCGACGGCACCTTCAGCCTGACCCTGGCGCCTGCCCAGGCCAACGGCGAAGCCCTGGATATCCGCCAGGTGGATGCCGCCGGCAACAGCTCGATTCCTCTGGAATTCACCGCGCCCGACATCACCCCGCCCGAAGCCGTCACCGACATTCTGGTCGGCGCCGGGGGAACGGCCCTGAGCGGCCGCGGTGAACCCGGTGCCACCGTCGAAGTGCGCGATGCCGATGGCAACCTGCTGGGCCGTGGAGTGGTCTCCGCCAACGGCACGTTCCTGCTCGAACTCGACGTGCAGGCCGGCGAACACCTGAGCCTCGTGCAGACCGACCCAAGCGGTAACGCATCGGTCGCCGTCGAGTACGATGTGCCGCTGACCTCTGCTCCGGACAGCCCGAGCAACCTGGCCATTGATGCCGACGGCACCACCCTGACCGGTACTGCCCCGGCTGGCAGCCGCGTCGAAGTGCATGATGCCAACGGCACCCTGATCGGCAGCGCCGTCGCCAACGCCGATGGCAGCTTCACCATCGAGCTCAACCCCGCCCAGGCCAATGGCGAACTGCTGGATGTGGTCGCGATCGATGACAGCGGTCTTTCCTCGCTGCCGGCCCAGGTCACCGCTCCGGACATCACTGCCCCTGCTGCACCAACCGAACTGGCCGTCAGCGCTGACGGTACCGTCCTGACAGGTCGCGCCGAACCCGGCAGCACCGTACGCATCGTAGCGGCCGATGGCACCGAGATCGGCACTGCCGTCGTGGGTGCAACGGGTGTGTTCAGCATTACCCTCAACCCGCCGCAGGTAGACGGCGAAGTACTGCAAGCTACCGCCTCCGACGCCGCAGGCAACACTTCAGAAGCCAGTTCGGTCACTGCACCGGACATTGACGGCGGCGATACCACGCCACCTGAGGCGCCTGTCGATCTGGTGATCGGCCTGGCCGGCAGCCAGCTCAGCGGTCGCGGCGAAGCCGGCAGCACCGTGCAAGTGCATGACGCCGAGGGCAATATCATCGCCACCGGCACTGTCGGCGCCGACGGCACGTTCATCATCGCATTGGCGCCTGCCGTAATTGACGGCAGCGCCTTGCAAGTCACCCTGACCGATGCTGCTGGCAACGTGTCGCAGCCGGGCTCGGTAACCTCGGCGGACTTGTTGCCGCCAGCTCAACCAACCGAACTGGCCCTGGCCGATGGCGTGACCTTCACCGGTCGCGGCGAGCCGGGCGCTACCGTGCAGGTGCGCGATGCTGCCGGCACCCTCATCGGCACTGGTGTAGTGGGTGCGGACGGGCTGTTCAGCCTGACCCTCTCCCCTGCCCAGGCCAACGGCGAAGCCCTGGACGTACGTCTGGTGGATGCCGCCGGAAACACCTCGGCGCCGCTGCAATTCGATGCACCGGACATCACCCCGCCCGAGGCGGTGAGCAACATCGTGGTCGGCGCCGGAGGCCTGGCCCTGAGCGGCCGCGGTGAACCAGGTGCCACCGTCGAAGTACGCGATGCCAGCGGCAGCGTGATCGGCACCGGCGTGGTCGGTGCCAATGGCACCTTCCTGATCGACCTCGAGCCGGCCGCCCAACCCGGCGACCAGCTGAGCCTGGTACAGACCGACCCAAGCGGTAACGCCTCGGTCGCCGTCGAGTACGATGTACCGCTGACCACTGCACCAGACAGCCCAAGCAACCTGGCCATTGATGCCGACGGCACCACCCTCACCGGTAGCGCACCCGCCGGCACCCGCGTGGAAGTCCACGATGCCAACGGCACCCTGATCGGCAGTGCCATCGCCAACGCCGATGGCAGCTTCAGCATCGAGCTCAACCCCGCCCAGGCCAATGGCGAACTGCTGGATGTGGTCGCGATCGATGACAGCGGTCTTTCCTCGCTGCCGGCCCAGGTCACCGCTCCGGACATCACTGCCCCTGCTGCACCAACCGAACTGGCCGTCAGCGCTGACGGTACCGTCCTGACAGGTCGCGCCGAACCCGGCAGCACCGTACGGATCGTGGCCGCCGATGGCACCGAGATCGGCACTGCCGTCGTGGGTGCAACGGGTGTATTCAGCATCACCCTTGACTCACCACGGGTAGACGGCGAAGTGCTGCAAGCTACCGCCTCCGATGCCGCAGGCAACACTTCAGAAGCCAGTTCGGTCACTGCACCGGACATTGACGGCGGCGATACCACGCCACCTGAGGCGCCTGTCGATCTGGTGATCGGCCTGGCCGGCAGCCAGCTCAGCGGTCGCGGCGAAGCCGGCAGCACCGTGCAAGTGCATGACGCCGAGGGCAATACCATCGCCACCGGCACTGTCGGCGCCGACGGCACCTTTATCATCGCATTGGCGCCTGCCGTAATTGACGGCAGCGCCTTGCAAGTCACCCTGACCGATGCTGCTGGCAACGTGTCGCAGCCGGGCTCGGTAACCTCGGCGGACTTGTTGCCGCCAGCTCAACCAACCGAACTGGCCCTGGCCGATGGCGTGACCTTCACCGGTCGCGGCGAGCCGGGCGCTACCGTGCAGGTGCGCGATGCTGCCGGCACCCTCATCGGCACTGGTGGAGTGGGTGCGGACGGGCTGTTCAGCCTGACCCTCTCCCCTGCCCAGGCCAACGGCGAAGCCGTGGATGTACGCCTGGTGGATGCCGCCGGCAATACCTCGGCGCCGCTGCAATTCGAGGCACCGGACATCACCCCACCCGAGGCGGTGAGCAATATTGTCGTCGGTGCCGCTGGCCTCGCCCTGAGCGGGCGCGGTGAACCAGGTGCCACCGTCGAAGTACGCGATGCCAGCGGCAGCGTGATCGGCACCGGCGTGGTCGGTGCCAACGGCACCTTCCTGATCGACCTGGATCCGGCCGCCCAACCCGGCGACCAACTGAGCCTGGTGCAGACCGACCCAAGCGGTAACGCCTCGGTCGCCGTCGAGTACGATGTACCGCTGACCACTGCACCAGACAGCCCAAGCAACCTGGCCATTGATGCCGACGGCACCACCCTCACCGGTAGCGCACCCGCCGGCACCCGCGTGGAAGTCCACGATGCCAACGGCACCCTGATCGGCAGTGCCATCGCCAACGCCGATGGCAGCTTCACCATCGAACTCAACCCCGCCCAGGCCAATGGCGAACTGCTGGATGTGGTCGCGATCGATGACAGCGGTCTTTCCTCGCTTCCGGCCCAGGTCACCGCTCCGGACATCACTGCCCCTGCTGCACCGACCGAACTCGCTGTGAGCGCTGACGGTACCGTACTGACAGGTCGCGCCGAACCCGGCAGCACCGTGCGGATCGTGGCCGCCGATGGCACCGAGCTCGGCACTGCCGTCGTGGGTGCAACGGGTGTGTTCAGCATCACCCTTGACCCGCCGCAAGTGGACGGCGAAGTGCTGCAAGCGACCGCCTCCGATGCCGCAGGCAACACTTCAGAAGCCAGTTCGGTCACTGCACCGGACATCGACGGCGGCGACACCACGCCACCTGAGGCGCCTGTCGATCTGGTGATCGGTTTGGCCGGCAGCCAGCTCAGTGGTCGCGGTGAAGTCGGCAGCACCGTGCAGGTCCGTGATGCGGAAGGCAATGTCCTGGCCACTGGCACGGTAGGTGCGGATGGGACCTTTGTGCTGACCCTGGACCCTGCCGTCGTGGACGGCAGCACCCTGCAAGTTACCCTGACCGATGCGGCGGGCAATGTTTCTCAACCGGGCTCCGTGACCTCGGCCGACCTGCTGCCGCCCGCTCAACCCACCGAACTGGCCCTGGCCGACGGCGTGACCTTCACCGGTCGCGGCGAGCCAGGCGCTACCGTGCAGGTGCGCGATGCTGCCGGCACCCTCATCGGCACCGGTGTAGTGGGTGCGGATGGCCTGTTCAATGTCACATTGGCGCCCGTCCAAGCCAACGGCGAAGCCCTGGACGTACGCCTGGTGGATGCCGCCGGAAACACCTCGGCGCCGCTGCAATTCGATGCACCGGACATTACTCCGCCCGAGGCGGTGAGCAACATCGTGGTCGGTGCCGGAGGCCTGGCCCTGAGCGGCCGCGGTGAACCAGGTGCCACCGTCGAAGTACGCGATGCCAGCGGCACGGTGATCGGCACCGGCGTGGTCGGTGCCAACGGCACCTTCCTGATCGACCTCGAGCCGGCCGCCCAACCCGGCGACCAACTGAGCCTGGTACAGACCGACCCAAGCGGCAATGCGTCTGTGGCCGTCGAATACGATGTGCCTTTAACCACTGCACCAGACAGCCCAAGCAACCTGGCCATTGATGCCGACGGCACCACCCTGACCGGTACTGCCCCGGCTGGCAGCCGCGTCGAAGTGCATGATGCCAACGGCACCCTGATCGGCAGCGCCGTCGCCAACGCCGATGGCAGCTTCACCATCGAGCTCAACCCCGCCCAGGCCAATGGCGAACTGCTGGATGTGGTCGCGATCGATGACAGCGGTCTTTCCTCGCTGCCGGCCCAGGTCACCGCTCCGGACATCACTGCCCCTGCTGCACCAACCGAACTGGCCGTCAGCGCTGACGGTACCGTCCTGACAGGTCGCGCCGAACCCGGCAGCACCGTACGGATCGTGGCCGCCGATGGCACCGAGATCGGCACTGCCGTCGTGGGTGCAACGGGTGTGTTCAGCATTACCCTCAACCCGCCGCAGGTAGACGGCGAAGTACTGCAAGCTACCGCCTCCGACGCCGCAGGCAACACTTCAGAAGCCAGTTCGGTCACTGCACCGGACATCGACGGCGGCGACACCACGCCACCTGAGGCGCCTGTCGATCTGGTGATCGGTTTGGCCGGCAGCCAGCTCAGTGGTCGCGGTGAAGTCGGCACCACCGTGCAGGTCCGTGATGCGGAAGGCAATGTCCTGGCCACCGGTACTGTCGGCGCCGACGGCACCTTCATCATCGCCCTGGCCCCTGCCGTAATTGACGGCAGCACCCTGCAAGTTACCCTGACCGATGCTGCTGGCAATATTTCGCAGCCGGGCTCGGTAACCTCGGCTGACTTGTTGCCCCCTGCCCAACCAACCGAACTGGCCCTGGCCGACGGCGTGACCTTCACCGGTAGCGGCGAGCCGGGCGCTACCGTGCAAGTGCGTGATGCAGCCGGCACTATCATCGGCAGTGGCGTGGTCAACGAAGACGGCACATTCAGCCTGAATCTGTCCCCTGCCCAGGCCAACGGCGAAGCTTTGGACGTACGCCTGGTGGATGCCGCCGGCAACACCTCGGCACCGCTGCAATACAACGCCCCGGATATCACCCCACCGAATGCCGTCAGCGATATCCTGGTAGGCCAGGGCGGCACGGCCCTGAGTGGCCGCGGCGAAGCCGGCGCCACCGTGGAAGTGCGTGATACCGATGGCAACCTGCTGGGCCGTGGCGTGGTCACCGCCAATGGCACTTTCCTGATCAGCCTGGACCCGGTCGCACAACCTGGCGAGCAGCTGAGCCTGGTTCAGGTCGACCCAAGCGGTAACGCTTCGCTCGCCTTCGAATACGAAGTGCCGCTCACTACCGCCCCGGTCAGCCCGAGCGGTCTGGTCATTGATGCCGATGGCACCACCCTCAACGGGACTGCCCCTGCCGGCAGCCGCGTCGAGGTGCACGATGCCGGCGGTGCACTGATCGGCACCGCCACGGCCAATGCCGATGGCAGCTTCAGCATCGAGCTCAACCCTGCTCAAGCCAACGGCGAACTGCTGAATGTGGTGGCGATCGATGTCGACGACGTGTCTTCGTTGCCGACGCAGATCAACGCTCCCGATATCACCGCACCGGCCGCCCCAAGCGATCTGGCCGTCAGCGCTGATGGCAGCGTCATCACCGGCCGCGCCGAACCGGGCAGCACCCTACGTGTTGTGGCCGCTGATGGCACCGAGCTGGGCACGGTGGTGGTCGGCCCTACCGGAGTATTCAGCATTGCCCTGGAACCCGCCCAGGTCGACGGCGAGGTGCTGCAAGCGACCGCAACCGATGCCGCCGGCAACACCTCGGCGACCAGCGCAGTCACTGCGCCGGATATCGATGGGGTCGATATCACGCCACCGGCAGCGCCGACTGACCTGGTAGTCGGCCTGGCCGGCAGCCAGCTGGCCGGTCGCGGCGAGCCCGGTGCCACCGTGCAGGTTGTGGATGCCGCAGGCAATGTACTGGCCACCGGCACCGTTGCGGCGGACGGCAGCTTCACCATCACCCTGGACCCTGCCGTGAATGACGGCAGCGCGTTGCAAGTGACCCTGGCCGATGCCGCCGGCAACGTGTCGCCACCCGCTTCGGTCAATTCCCCGGACCTGCAGGCCCCTGCGCAGCCCATCGAGCTGGCCCTGATCAACGGCGTCACCTTCACCGGGCGCGGTGAACCAGGCGCTACCGTGCAGGTGCGCGATGCCGCCGGCACCGTGATCGGTACCGGCCTGGTCGGCGCCGACGGCCTGTTCAGCCTTTCCCTGTCGCCGGCCCAGGCCAACGGTGAAGCACTGGACGTGCGCCTGGTGGATGCCGCCGGCAACACCTCGGCGCCGTTGCAATTCGATGCACCGGACATCACACCGCCCGAGGCGGTAAGCGACATCATCGTAGGCGCCGGTGGCCTCGCCCTGAGCGGCCGTGGCGAACCAGGTGCGACCGTCGAAGTGCGCGATGCCAGTGGCAGCGTGATCGGCACCGGTGTGGTGGCGGCCAACGGCACCTTCCTCGTCGACCTCGATCCGGCAGTCCAGCCGGGTGAGCAACTGAGCCTGGTGCAGAGCGACCCAAGCGGTAACGCCTCGCAGGCACTGCAGTTCGAAGTGCCGGCCACTACCGCCCCAGCCAGCCCAAGCGATCTGGTCTTCGCCGAAGATGGCAGCAGCATCAGCGGTACTGCACCTGCCGGCACCCGCGTGGAAGTACATGATGCCAATGGCACACTGCTCGGCAGCGTGGTCGCAGGTGCCGATGGCAGCTTCACCGTGGCACTTGACCCGATTCAGGCCAATGGTGAACTGCTGGACGTGGTGGCCATCGATGATGCGGGAGTTTCGTCCCTGCCAACATCGATCAGCGCACCGGACATCACCGCACCCGTCGCCCCGAGCGAACTGCTGATCAATGGCGACGGTACCGTCGTCACCGGCCGTGCCGAAGCTGGCAGCACCGTGCGTGTGCTGGCAGCCGACGGCACCACCGTACTGGGCACCGTAGTAGTCGGCGCCACCGGCAGCTTCAGCATCACCCTCGACCCGCCACGAGTGAACGGCGAGCAGCTGCAAGTCACTGCCACCGACGTTGCCGGCAATGCCTCCACCGCTGGCAATGTCACCGCACCGGACATCGACGGCGGCGACACCACGCCGCCAGAGGCCCCGACCAATTTGGTCATCGGCCTGGCCGGTGGCCAGCTGAACGGCCGTGGCGAGGCCGGTGCCAGCGTCGAAGTACGTGATGCCCAAGGCAACGTGCTGGCCAACGGCACGGTCACCCCCGATGGCACCTTCCAGCTCACCCTGGACCCGCCGGTAAACGACGGCAGCAGCCTGCAAGTGGTGCTGACCGACGCCGCCGGCAACGAATCCGAACCGGGCACAGTGAATACCCCGGACCTGCAAGCCCCTGCGCAACCCACGGAGCTGGCCCTGGTTGATGGTGTCACCTTCAGCGGGCGCGGCGAGCCTGGCGCCACCGTGCAGGTGCGCGACGCTGCCGGTACTGTGATCGGCACCGGCCTGGTCAACGAGGACGGCACCTTCAGCCTCACGCTGTTCCCGGCCCAGGCCAATGGCGAGGCGCTGGAAGTGCGGCTGTCGGATGCAGCCGGCAACAACTCCGAACCGCTGCAGTTCGACGCCCCGGACATCACACCGCCAGCCGCCGTCAGCAACATCGTGGTCGGCGCCGATGGCCTGGTGCTCAGTGGCCGTGGCGAGGCCGGTGCTACCGTGGAGGTGCGCGATGCCGACGGCACCGTCATCGGCACTGCTACTGTCGGCGAAAACGGCACCTTCATCGCCGACCTCGACCCCGCCGCCCAGCCAGGCGCGCAACTGAGCCTGGTGCAAACCGACGCCGCCGGTAACGCCTCCGAAGCGCTTGCGTTCGAAGTACCGCTGACCACTGCCCCGACCAGCCCGAGCGAACTGGTGGTGGCCGAAGACGGTACCAGCATCAGCGGCAGCGCCCCGGTCGGCAGCCGCGTCGAGGTGCATGACGCTGACGGCACCTTGGTCGGCAGTATCGTGGTAGGTGCCGAAGGTACCTTCACCGTCATCCTCAACCCGGCCCAGGCCAACGGCGAACTGCTGGATGTGGTGGCCATCGACGCTAGCGGCGCCTCGTCCCTGCCGGTACAGGTAAGCGCACCGGACATCACCGCACCGGTCGCCCCGAGCGAACTGCTGATCAATGGCGACGGTACCGTCGTCACCGGCCGCGCCGAAGCCGGCAGCACCGTGCGTGTGCTGGCAGCCGACGGCACCACCGTGCTGGGCACCGTGGTAGTCGGCGACACCGGCAGCTTCAGCATCACCCTCGACCCGCCACAAGTGAACGGCGAGCAGCTGCAAGTCACCTCCACCGACGTTGCCGGCAATGCCTCCACCGCTGGCAATGTCACCGCACCGGACATCGACGGCGGCGACACCACGCCGCCAGAGGCCCCGACCAATTTGGTCATCGGCCTGGCCGGTGGCCAGCTGAACGGCCGTGGCGAGGCCGGTGCCAGCGTCGAAGTACGTGATGCCCAAGGCAACGTGCTGGCCAACGGCACGGTCAACCCGGATGGCACCTTCCAGCTCACCCTGGACCCGCCGGTTAACGATGGCAGCAGCCTGCAAGTGGTGCTGACCGACGCCGCCGGCAACGAATCCGAACCGGGTACAGTCAACACCCCGGACCTGCAAGCCCCTGCTCAACCCACGGAGCTGGCCCTGGTTGAGGGTGTCACCTTCAGCGGGCGCGGCGAGCCTGGCGCCACCGTACAAGTGCGCGACGCTGCCGGTACTGTGATCGGCACCGGCCTGGTCAACGAGGACGGCACCTTCAGCCTCACGCTGTTCCCGGCCCAGGCCAATGGCGAGGCGCTGGAAGTGCGGCTGTCGGATGCAGCCGGAAACAACTCCGAACCGCTGCAGTTCGATGCCCCGGACATCACACCGCCAGCCGCCGTCAGCAACATCGTGGTCGGCGCCGATGGCCTGGTGCTCAGTGGCCGTGGCGAGGCCGGTGCTACCGTGGAGGTGCGCGATGCCGACGGCACCGTCATCGGCACTGCTACTGTCGGCGAAAACGGCACCTTCATCGCCGACCTCGACCCCGCCGCCCAGCCAGGCGCGCAACTGAGCCTGGTGCAAACCGACGCCGCCGGCAACGCCTCCGAAGCGCTGGCGTTCGAAGTACCGCTGACCACTGCCCCGACCAGCCCGAGCGAACTGGTGGTGGCCGAGGACGGCACCAGCATCAGCGGCTCGGCCCCGGTGGGCAGCCGCGTCGAGGTGCATGACGCTGACGGCACCTTGGTGGGCAGTATCGTGGTAGGTGCCGAAGGTACCTTCACCGTCATCCTCAACCCGGCCCAGGCCAACGGCGAACTGCTGGATGTGGTGGCCATCGACGCTAGCGGCGCCTCGTCCCTGCCGGTACAGGTAAGCGCACCGGACATCACCGCACCGGTCGCCCCGAGCGAACTGCTGATCAATGGCGACGGTACCGTCGTCACCGGCCGCGCCGAAGCCGGCAGCACCGTGCGTGTGCTGGCAGCCGACGGCACCACCGTACTGGGCACCGTAGTAGTCGGCGCCACCGGCAGCTTCAGCATCACCCTCGACCCGCCACAAGTGAACGGCGAGCAGCTGCAAGTCACTGCCACCGACGTTGTCGGCAATGCCTCCACCGCTGGCAATGTCACCGCACCGGACATCGACGGCGGCGACACCACGCCGCCAGAGGCCCCGACCAATTTGGTCATCGGCCTGGCCGGTGGCCAGCTGAACGGCCGTGGCGAGGCCGGTGCCAGCGTCGAAGTACGTGATGCCCAAGGCAACGTGCTGGCCAACGGCACGGTCAACCCGGATGGCACCTTCCAGCTCACCCTGGACCCGCCGGTTAACGATGGCAGCAGCCTGCAAGTGGTGCTGACCGACGCCGCCGGCAACGAATCCGAACCGGGCACAGTGAATACCCCGGACCTGCAAGCCCCTGCGCAACCGTCGGGCCTGGAGCTGGTCGACGGCGTTACCCTGACTGGTAGCGGCGAGCCAGGCGCCACGGTGCAGGTGCGCGACGCCACTGGCGACGTGATCGGCACCGGCCTGGTCAACGAGGACGGCAGTTTCAGCGTCACCTTGTCGCCTGCCCAGGCCAATGGCGAAGTGCTCGACATCCGCCTGGTGGATGCTGCCGGCAATACCTCCACCCCATTGCAGTTCGATGCACCGGACATCACACCACCTGCGGTGGTCAGCAACATCGTGGTCGGCGCCGACGGCCTGACCCTGAGCGGCCGCGGTGAATCCGGGGCCACCGTCGAGGTGCGCGACGCCAACGGCGCGCTGATCGGCACCGGCACGGTGACCGCCAACGGCACCTTCCTGCTCGACCTCGACCCTGCCGCGCTGCCGGGCGAGCGCCTGAGCCTGGTGCAGACCGACGCGAGCGGCAATGCATCGACAGCGCTGGACTACGATGTACCGCTGGTGACCACACCTGCCAGCCCAAGCGAGCTGGTGGTGGCCGAGGACGGCACCAGCATCAGCGGCTCGGCCCCGGTGGGCAGCCGCGTCGAGGTGCATGACGCTGACGGCACCCTGGTGGGCAGCATCGTTGTAGGTGCCGAGGGTACCTTCACCGTCGTGCTCGACCCGGCCCAGGCCAATGGCGAACTGCTGGACGTGGTGGCCATCGACAATAACGGTACTTCGTCGCTACCGGTACAAGTCTCCGCGCCGGACATCACCGCGCCGCTGGAGCCAAGCGACCTGGTGGTCAACCCGACCGGCACCGTCGTCACCGGCCGCGCCGAAGTGGGCAGCACCGTGCGTGTACTGGCCGCCGACGGTACTACCGAGCTGGGCAGTGTCGTGGTGGGTGCCACCGGTGCCTTCGAAATCACCCTCAGCCCAGCGCAAGTGGCTGGGGAACAACTGCAGGTCACCGCTACCGATGCTGCCGGCAATGCTTCCCTGGCCGGCACGGTTACCGCGCCGATCGTCGATAATGGCGGCGATATCACACCGCCGGAACCGGCCAGCAACCTGGCCATCAGCGACGACGGCCTTACCGTGTCGGGCCGCGGCGAAGTGGGCGCGACCGTAGAAGTGCGCAACGACCAGGGCGAGCTGCTGATCAGCGGTACCGTGCAGCCGGACGGCAGCTTCACCGTACAACTGCCGGACCCGGTGGTGGACGGTTCGTCCCTGCAGGTGACCCTGACCGATGGCGCCGGCAACGTGTCCACGCCAGCCCCACTGCTTACCCCGGACAACGTGGCCCCACTGCAACCGGCAGGGCTGGTGCTGACCGAGGGTGAAACCCTGGTGGGCAGCGCCGAACCTGGCGCGCGGGTGGAAGTGCATGATGCTGACGGCAACCTGATCGGCAACACCATCGCCGAGCTCGATGGCAGCTTCACCCTCACCCTCGACCCACCTCAGGCCAACGGCGAGACCGTCACCGTCACGGTCATCGATGCGGCTGGCAATACCTCCGTGCCACTCAGTTATGTGACGCCGGACATTACCCCGCCGGACATCATCACCAACGTGGCAGCCGGTGCGGGCGGGCTGGCCGTATCGGGTCGCGGCGAAGCCGGGGCCAGCGTCGAAGTGCGTGATGCCGATGGCAACCTGATCGGCACCGGCACCGTCGCCGCCAATGGCACCTTCGTGGTCGATCTCGACACCCCGCTGGCGGCTGGCGAAACCATCGTGCTGGTGCAGATCGATGCCGCTGGCAACCCTTCGGTTGGCCTGGGCGTGATCGTGGCGGATGCACCCGTGCCAGAAAGCCCCAGCGACGTGGTAGTGGCAGGCGATGGCAGTGCAGTCAGCGGCACCGCCCCGGCAGGCTCGCTGGTGGAGGTTCGGGACGCCCAGGGCAACGTGGTCGGCAGCGTACAAGTCGGCCAGGACGGCAGCTTCACCATTGACCTCACGCCGGTTCAGGCAAACGGCGAAGCACTCGACGTGGTGGCCATCGATGCCGATGGCAACAGCTCGCTGCCGACCCAGGTCAGCGCACCGGACATCACCCCGCCCAACGAAGCGACCGAGCTGCAGCTGAGCAACGATGGCAGCACCCTCACCGGGCGCGGCGAGCCAGGTACCACGGTGCAGGTCATCGACGCCCAGGGCAATGTGCTGGGTAATGCCCAGGTGGGCGCCGACGGTGTCATCAGCGTGCAGCTGGCACCAGCGCAAACCGACGGCCAGGAACTGGACGTGGTGCTGCGCGACAACGCCGGCAACACCTCGACCGCCACCATCAATGCCCCTGACCTGGACGGGCCGCTGCAACCCTCGGGCCTGGCCATCGATACCGCCGGTATCCACCTGACCGGCGAGGGCCAGAGCGGCTCGACCATCACCGTGCGCGATGCCGACGGCAATGTACTGGGTACCGCCACGGTGGGCGCGGACGGTCGCTTCGACGTCACCCTGAATACCGCCCAACGCAACGGCGAAAGCCTGACCGTGGACGCCACCGACAACCTCGGCAACAGCGCAGGCCCGGTAGACTTCACCGCGCCAGATACCACGCCACCGCAAGTGGTCACTACACCGGCCATCGACGACACCGGCACCACGGTGACCGGCAACGGCGAGCCGGGCGCCACCGTCACCGTGCGCGGCCCGGATGGCAGTGCGCTCGGCAGCGTTGTGATTGACGCAGACGGCGCCTTCGAAATCACCCTTGACCCGCCACAGACCAACGGCCAGGCGCTGACCGTGGAGCAGCGCGACCCGACCGGCAACCTGTCGGCGGCCGTAGATCTGGCGGCACCCGACAGCGAGGCTCCGGCGATTCCCGGCGCCCTCAGCCTGTCGAGCGACGGCACTACCCTCACAGGTACCGGTGAACCCGGGGCGCAAGTCACCGTCACCGGCACCGGCGGCGCGGTAGTGGGCACCGCCACCGTGCAGGCAGATGGCAGCTTCAGCGTGGCCATCAACCCTGCGCAGGTGAATGGCCAGACGCTGACCGTCACCCAGGCGGACAGCGCCGGCAACCCTTCCCCTGCCGACACCGTGACCGCTCCGGACCTCGAGGCACCGCTGCCGGCCCAGGGCCTTGGCCTGAACGAAGAAGGTACGCTGCTCAGCGGCCAGGGCGAAGCAGGCAGCACCGTGGAAGTACGCAACAGTGCCGGGGATTTGCTGGGCACCGTGGTGGTGGACGGCGACGGCACCTTCCAGGTACCGATAGCCCCACCGCAAACCAACGGCGAAACAGTCTCGGTGGTGCTGATCGATGAAGGCGGCAACGCCTCGCCTTCGACCAGCTTCACGGCCGACGACAATACTGCGCCAACCGCACCGGCAGGCCTCACCATCACCGCGGGTGGCAACGCCATCCAGGGCACTGGTGAAGCAGGCAGCACCGTCGAAGTACGCAACGTCGCCGGCGACCTGCTCGGCAGCGTGGTGGTACCGGCGGGTGGCAACTTCACCGTACCGCTGGCGCCTGCACAGCTTGATGGGCAGGTGCTCGAGGTGACCCTGACCGATGCTGCCGGCAACGTCTCCGACAGCACCCCAGTCACCGCACCAGACATCACCCCGCCGGCCCTGCCTACCGAGGTGGCAGTCAGCGATGACGGCACCACCGTCACCGGCAGTGCACCGGGCGCCAGCACTGTCACTGTGACCGACAGCGCGGGCAACGTGGTCACCGTACCGGTCGACCCGGACGGCAGCTTCAGCGTGCCACTGACCGACCCGCTGACCAACGGCGAGACACTGACCGTGGTCGTGACCGACGCTGCCGGTAACGATTCGGCGCCAATCACCACCACTGCGCCAGACACCACCGACCCACTGCCAGCCACCGGGATTATCGTCAGCCCGGACGGCACCACCGTGGGCGGCAGCGCCGAGCCAGGCAGTACCGTGGAAGTGCGTGACGCCGACGGCAATCCTGTCGGCAGCGGCACCGCAGGCCCGGACGGCACCTTCGTGGTGCCGGTAGACCCGCCCTTGGCCGCTGGCGACAACGGCACCGTGGTGGTCATCGACCGGGCGGGCAATATTTCCACTGAAGTGCCAGTGGCCGGGCCTACCGGCACCGAAGCCGCAACGCCTACCGGCCTGAGCATCAGCGCCGACGGCTTCCTGCTCACCGGCCAGGGCACCGTCGGCTCGCTGATCACCGTGACTTCCGGGGGCACCACCCTGGGCACCGCCACCGTCGGCAGCGACGGCACCTTCCGCGTGTTCTTCCAGAACGCCCAGCTCAATGCCCAGACCCTGCAAGTCAGCGCCCGCACCACGGTCGACGGCGAGCCTTCGGTGCCAGCCACCCTGGTGGCCAACGACACCACGGCGCCGAATGCACCGACCGCAGCCATCGACCGGACCGGCAGTACGCTGACCGGCCAGGGCGAAGTCGGCGCTACCGTACGCGTGACCGATACCCAGGGCACTGTGCTCGGTACCGCCACCGTGGGCAGCAACGGCTTGTACACCGTCACCCTCACGCCAGCGGTCGCCAACGGCCAGAACCTGATCGTCACCCAGGCCGACGCCGCAGGTAACGTATCGCTCGCCGCCAGCCTGCAGGCACCCGACCTGCAGGCACCGCTGGCCGCCAGCAATCTCAGCCTCAACGGCGCAGCTACCGTGCTCAGCGGCCAGGGCGAAGCGGGCGCCAGCGTCACGGTGCGCGATGCCAGTGGTGCCATCCTGGCCACCGGCACCGTCAACCAGAGCGGCCAGTTCCAGGTCACCCTGCCTAGCGCACAAACCACCGGCAGCCCACTGCAGGTCACCCTCAGTGATGCCGCCGGCAACGTATCCGGTCCGGCCAGCCTGGCCACGCCAGACCGCACGCCGCCTGCAGCCATCGGCAACCCGGCGCTGAGCCAGGACGGCCGGCAGTTGTCCGGCAGCGGTGAAGTGGGTGCTACGGTACAGGTACGCAATGCCGCCGGTACTGTGCTCGGCACGGCCACGGTAGGCGCCGACGGGCGCTTCACGGTGACCTTCGACACCCCGCAAACCAACGGCCAGGCCATCGGCGTCACGCAAGTGGATGCCGCCGGCAATACCTCGCCAGCGGTCAACGTGGCGACCCCGGACCTGACCCCGCCAGCAGCGCTGACCAATGTGGCGCTGAACAATAACGGACTGACCCTGACCGGCCTGGGCGAAGCTGGCGCCACGGTGAGCGTGCGCGGCCCGGATGGCACCATAATCGGCACCGGCCTGGTCGCTGCCAACGGCAGCTTCACCCTGACCCTCACCAGCGCCCAGCTCAATGCCCAGCAGCTGAGCGTGACCCAGACCGACGCAGGCAACAACACTTCCAGCGCCGTGGCGGTCACCGCGCCTGACTTCACACCACCGGCCACACCGACTGCACTGGCCCTGGCGGCCACCGGCCTGCAACTGACCGGTAACGCCGAAGCCGGCAGCACCGTGACTGTTCGCGATGCCAGCGGCAACGTTCTGGGCACGGCAGTTGCCGGCAGCAACGGCACCTTCCAGGTCACCCTGAACAGCGCCCAGACCAATGGCCAGGCCTTGCAGGTCACGGCAACCGATGCTGCCGGCAATGTATCGCCGGCAGCCCCCTACGCCGCAGCCGACACCACGCCACCCGCCGCCGTGAGCAACCTTGCGGTATCTGCTGACGGCGCTACCCTGGCTGGCAACGGCGAGGCAGGCGCCACTGTCACCGTGCGGGCAGCGGACGGGACTGCGCTGGGCACTGCCACGGTGGCTACCGACGGGCACTTCAGCGTCAGCCTGTCGCCGGCCGCGATTACCGGCGAAAGCCTGAGCGTGGTGCAAGCGGACGCTGCGCAGAACGTATCGCCTGAGCAAAACGTCACGGCACCGGGCGTGCTCGTGCCTGATACGCCGGACAACCTGGTACTGGCGGCCGACGGCCTGTCGGTGACAGGTACCGCACCAGCTGGCACCACAGTCAACGTGTACGGCCCGAACGGCGTATTGCTGGGCACCAGCCCGGTCGCCAACGACGGTACCTTCACCGTCAATCTGGGCAGTGCGCAGGCCAACGGCGAGCTGCTGCAAGTCAGTGCCACGGGCACCGATGGGGCGGTATCGCTGCCGGCCAGCCTGCAGGCACCGGATACCACCGCGCCGCAACCACTGACCAACCTGGTGCTGTCCAACGATGGCCTGGTGCTCAGTGGCCGCGGCGAGCCTGGGGCTACCGTTACCGTCACGGGTGAAGGCGGTGTCGACCTGGGCACTGCACTGGTCGATGCCAACGGCAACTTCAGCGCCGACTTGAGCGGCGCGCAAATCAACGGCGAGCAGATCAGCGCCGTGCAATGGGACGCTGCCGGCAACGAGTCCAACAGCGTCAGCCTGATCGCACCCGATCGGGTGGCCCCGGATGCCGCCGAGAACCTGGCCTTTGCCGGGGGCGGCAGCCTGCTCAACGGTACCGGCGAGGCGGGGGCGGCAGTCAAGGTCCTGGCCAGCGACGGCAGCGTGCTGGGAACCGCGACAGTGCGCGCTGATGGCAGCTTCCAGGTCAATCTCGATTCGCCGCAAGCCAACGGCCAGCAGGTGAATGTGGTACTGACCGACGCGGCTGGGAACCAGTCGGATTCCAGCGCCGTCACTGCGCCGGATACCACGCCACCCGCCGCACCAGGCGAACTGGCCATTTCCGGTGATGGCGTCACCCTCACCGGCCGTGGCGAAGCTGGCGCGCTGGTGACTGTGACCAACCCGGCCGGCGACGAAATCGGCAGCGCCGTGGTCGATGCCAGTGGCTACTTCACCATCACCCTGAACCCGGCACTGGGCAACGCCGAACTGCTCAGCTTCACCCAGGCCGACGGCGCCGGCAACGTGTCGGCGGTGGCAACCCTGCTGACGCCGGACTTTACCCCGCCGGCAGCGCTCACCCAGGTGGGCGTCAACACCGACGGCAGCGTGGTCACCGGCCTGGGCGAGCCCGGGGCGACGGTTACCGTGAACAATGCCGCCGGTGCCCTGCTGGGCACGGGTACGGTGCTTGCCGACGGTAGCTTCCGCGTCGAACTGTCACCCCCGCAGATCAACGATGAAGTGCTGTCGGTACAGCAGGCCGATCCACCCGGCAACGTCAGCGAGCCGGTCGAAGTGCGGGCGCCAGACCTCACGCCGCCTGTGCCAGCCACCGAGCTGCAGCTGAACGCAGCGGGCGATGTGCTTACCGGCGTCGGTGAAGCGGGCGCCACCGTGCAGGTGTTCGTCGGCACGGCTCAGATTGGCACCACCACGGTCGCCGCCAACGGCACCTTTACGGTCAACCTGGACGACGCGCAGCTCAATGGCCAGGTGCTGCAGGTAACCCTGACCGATGGCACGGGCAACATCTCGCCGATCAGCACTGTGTCGGCAGCAGATATCACGCCACCGGACACCGTCGTTGCAGTCATCAACAACAGCGGCACACAGCTGGTCGGTACCGCCGAGGCCGGCACACGGGTCACCGTGATCAACAACAATGGCGACCTGCTGGGCCAGGTGACAGTCGACCCGGACGGCACCTTCGTCATCGACCTGACTACGGCGCAAATCAATGGCCAGCAGCTCACCCTGATTGCCCAGGACGCGACCGGCAACCCGTCCGCGCCACTGGTGGTGACTGCACCAGACCTGACGCCACCTGTGCAGCCGAGCGACCTGTTGCTCAACCCGGCCGGTACCTCGATGACCGGTACTGCCGAGGCAGGCAGCACCATCACCGTGCGCGGGCCGAACAACAACGTGGTCGGCGAGGTGGTGGTCGGTGATAACGGCCAGTTCACCGTGCCGATCAGCCCGGCGCAAAACAATGGCCAGCTGCTGAGCGTGGTGTCCACGGACGCAGCAGGCAACGCATCGCTGCCAGCGGCTTACCAGACCAACGACACCTCGCCACCGGCACTGGTTACCGACCTGGGCATCAACAACACCTTCAACATACTGACCGGTAAAGGTGAGGCAGGCGCAACAGTCACCGTGAGCCGCGGCGGGGCGGTGCTGGGTACGGGTGAGGTGGATGCCGCCGGCAACTTCCAGATCACCCTGGTGCCGGCGGCCGGTTCACTGGCCACGCTGGCGGTGACCCAATCCGACGGTTTCAACACCTCGGCGGTGGCCACTTACGTGACCCCGTTGATCGCCCCACCCGTGCCACCGAGCAACGTAACGCTGGGCAGCGACGGCTTGACGCTCTCGGGCAGTGCGCCCAGTGGCACCGGCATTCGCGTCTACGATGCCGGGGGTAACCTGATCGGCACCGGGGGTGCCACACTCAACGGCACCTTTGAGCTCCAGCTGAGCGCGCCTCTGCTCAATGGCCAGCACATCAGTGTTACTGCGGTGGCACTGGTAGGCGGCGAGTCGCAGCCTACCTTCGTGCAGGCCACCGACGTTACGCCGCCAGCCAACCCGGTGGTGACGGCCCTGTCCAGCAACGGCCTGGTGCTGACCGGTAGCGGCGAAGCCGGTGCCACGGTGACCGTGCGCGACGCTACCGGCAACGTGATCGGCAGTGGTGTGGTGAATGCCGGTGGTGCGTTCAGCATCACCCTGGACAGCGCGCAGCTCAACGGCCAGGAACTGGGCGTAAGCCAAGCCGATGTGGCGGGCAACAACTCGGGCAGCACCCGCTTCACCGCCATCGATGTGCAGCCGCCGGCCGCGCCGACCAATGTGCAAATCAACGGCACCGGCACGGTGCTGACAGGCCGTGGCGAGGCAGGTGCGACGGTTACCGTTCAAGGCCCGAACGGCCAGGTTGGCACCGGTGTGGTGCAAGCAGACGGCAGCTTCACCATCACCCTGACCACCGCACAGAACGACGGGCAGCTGCTGGTGGTGCGGCAGGCCGATGCCGCTGGCAACTTGTCCGGCAGCGTCAACCTGCCTGCCCCGGACACTACCCCGCCAGCTGCACCGGTTGCCGCCATCAACAACAACGGCACCTCGGTCACAGGTACTGGCCAGGTCGGCAGCACGGTCACCGTGCGCAACAGCGCCGGCACCGTGCTGGGCACGGCGACGGTGGCCAGCAATGGCACATTCGTGGTCAGCCTGACTGCAGCCCAGATCGACAACCAGGCGCTCAGCGTCACCCTCACCGACAGCGCCGGCAACGTGTCCACCGGCACCGCGCTTACCGCACCGGACCTGACCCCGCCAGCCGCTGCCGGTAACCTGCTGATCAGCGCCGACGGCGCGACCCTCACCGGTACCGGCGAGGTGGGTGCCACGGTTACCGTGCGCAGCGCCAACGGCACCGTGCTGCAGACCGCAACCGTACGCCCGGACGGCGGCTTCACCGTGACCCTGGCCCCGCCGCAGGACAACGGCCAGATCCTCTCGGTGACGGTCAGCGACCCCCGCGGCAACGTGTCGGGCAACGTCAACATCACCGCGCCGGATGTGGATGCGAACGCGCCGGTCATCGCCAGCGACAACCTGGCCACGGCCACGGTCGACCTGGTACCGGTCAGCGCCACCAAGACCTACACAGACAGCTTCCTGACTGTACTGTCGGGCTTCACCAAGACCTTCACCTGGACCGTGGAGCCAGGCACCACGGTCGACCCGATCCTGACCCTGACCACCAACAGCGTGCTGGCGCTACTCAACAACGCTTCGTTCACCCTGCAGGTGAAAGACGCCAGCGGCGCCTGGGTGACCCTCGCCACCGGCAACACCCAGGGGCTGCTCGACCTGATCGTGCTGCCCATCGGGCTGCAGGTCGACATCGGCAAACTGCAGGCAGGCGACTACCGCCTGACCGTGGGTAGCGGCGGCATTGGCGTCGCCACCCAGGTCACAACCACGCTGGACATCACGGCCACCAGCCTGACCCAGTTCACCGGCACCGGCACTGCCACCACCGGCAACGTCATCACCGACGTGGGTACCGACGGCAGCGTCGATGCCCGTGGCCCGGACAGCGCCGCCGTGCTGCAAGTGCTGAAGGACGGCAGCTATGTCACGGCGGATACCGCCACCACGGTCCAGGGCCTGTACGGCACCCTGGTGATCCGCGCCGACGGTAGCTACACCTACACCCCTAACGGCAGCCCGGCCAGCGTCGGCAAGGTCGATGTGTTCAGCTATCAGCTGGCGCACCCGAACGGTGTGACCGATGCCGCCAACCTGTACGTGCGCATCGACAGCCCGCAGGCCACGGAGATCTGGAGCGACACCAACTACGCTGCGCCAGCCACGGTAGTCGATGCCGTCAACGATGTCGGCTTCAGCGACCTGACGCTGGCCAACCGGGTAGACACCAGCAGCGCCACGCTCGGCGTGCTGAACCTGCCTGTAATTGGTTCGCGGCAGGCCACCTACACCGCCACGGTTGCCGCCGATACCACGGCCAACCTGCAAGTGGTGGTCAACTCCAGCAACCTGCTGAGCCTGCTCAACGGCACCACCATCGAGCTGCTCAAGCTCAACCCGGCTACCGGCCAGTACGTGCTGGTGCAGACGGTCAACGGTGGCTCGCTGATCAGCCTGCTGGGTGGCGGTGCGGGGTATACCTTCCAGAACCAGGGGGCTGGCACTTACCACGTACGTGTCACGGCGGGCGGCATCGGCTTGCTCAGTTCAATCACCACCAGCCTCAACGCCACCACCACGCACCTGACCGAGTTCGTGGTCAGCGGCGCGACGGCGGCCACCGGCAACCTGCTGACGGATGACAACGTCGGCTCCGCCTTGACCGTGCTGAGCGTGCTGACGGCGGCCAACACCTACACCATCCCGGGCTACAACGGGGTGAGCGTTGCCGGCACCTACGGCACGTTGCTGGTGCACGCCGACGGCAGCTACACCTATACCCTCAATTCGGGGCTGACCTCGGCGGCGGTCGGCCAGCACGACACCTTCACCTACGAGCTCACCCACCCCAACGGCAGCACCGACACGGCAACGCTCACCGTCAACCTGGACAACGCCGCCGGCCTCGTCACCACCACTTCGCTGCTGTCTGAAAGCGGTGACGAAACGGTTGCGCTGGCCAGCCTGGCAGCCACCACCGATGTGATCGCCGGCACCGACGGCAACGACCACCTCGATGGCAGCCAGGGCGGGCATATCACCCTGCAGGGTGGTGCCGGCAATGACACCCTGGTGGTAGTCGACCAGAACTTCGCCAGCGTCGAAGGTGGCAGCGGTACCGACACCCTGCTGTGGGGCGGCGGCGATGCCAGCATCGACCTGGGTAACGTGGCCGGGCGGGTGCATGACATTGAAATCATCGACCTCAACGACACAAGTTCCGTGGCGCTGACCCTCAACCTGGCGGACGTGGTGGCAATCACCGAAACCGGCACCGACACACTGATCATCAAGGGGGACGACAAAGACTCGGTTCACATGACGGACAACTGGACCCTGGTCGGGTACCAAACCGCCGACGGGGTCGACTATAACCAATACACGGCCCAGGAGGATCCAAGCCACCACCTGTGGGTGCAGAACGGAATCCACGTTGTCTGAGGCCGCCGCAATCCCGCCGGGCACATGCCCGGCGGCATGGACGACCAGCAGTAAGGGAACTATGTGAAGCGAAGCAGTCCGCTGTCACCGCTGTTGCTGGGAGCCTGCGGGCTCCTGGCCCTCAATTTCCACACGGTTGCCCAGGCAGCCGATGACATCGACCCACAACTGCGCCAGATCGGGCCATCGCTGCTACGCGATGCGCCCGAAGCTGTGCCCGCACGCCCCGCTACCGGGATGGCTCCGGTCGCCGGTGGCGACCGCCTGGGGCTGAGCGAAGCCGTGCTGCAGGCAGCGCAATGGCACCCTAGCATCGCCGAAGCGATCGGTAACCTGTACAAGCAGGGCGAAGGTATCAACGTTGCCCGCGCGGGTTACTACCCGCAAATTTCCGGCGGTATCCGCACCGGTTACGACACCGGCTACGGCGGCGACCGCAACAGCCAGGCGCTGAACCTGTCGCTGAAACAGATGCTGTACGATTTTGGCAAGGTCGACAGTGCCGTCAGCGCTGCCCAGGCCGCCGCCGCCCGCGCCCAGGCCAACATTCTGCTGGTGGTGGATGACCTGGCCCGCGACACCGCCTATGCCTGGATCGAAACCCGTCGCTACGAACAACTGATGCTGATCGCCCGCGATCAGATCCGCGGCGTTGGCGACATCGCCGGCATGGCCCGCCAGCGCAGCGACATGGGCGCCAGCACCCGCTCCGATGTGGTGCAGGCCGAGTCCCGCGTGGAAAGCGCCCGCGCCACGCTGGAGGAATACCAGGCGCAGTACGAACGCTGGCGCTCGACCCTGGCCGCCCTGATGGGGCGGGTAACCCCACCGGTGCTGGCCGAAGAATCGCCCCCCGCACTGAACCAGGCCTGCAAGCGGCCGGCGCAGGGCGATGACCGCCTGCCCGCAGTGCTGATGGCCCTGGCCCAGCGCGCCCAGGGCCAGGCCGAACTGGCCCAGGCCAAGGCCGAGGCCTACCCGACCGTGTCGTTGCAACCACAGGTCAACCATTACCTGGACGACGACTACAACCGCGACAACTCGCGCATGGACCGCACCCAGGCGGGTATCTACCTGAACGTCGAGGTGCCCATCTACCAGGGCGGCGCCATCAGCGCCCGCAGCCGCGCCGCCGGCCATGCGCTGACCGCCGCCGACTCCGCCGAAGACGCGGCACGCCTGCAAGCCCGTCGTGGCCTGGCCGAGGCCATGGCGCAAACCTCCGGGCTGGGCCGCCGCCTGACCTCACTGGAAGCGCGCCAGGTCAGCATTCAGGAAGCCCGCATGCTCTACGGCCGCCAGTACCTGGACCTGGGCACCCGGCCGCTGCTCGACCTGCTCAACGCCGAGGGCGAGATCTACCAGTCACGCTTCGAACTTGCCGGCACCCGCTCCGACCTGCTGCGCCTGGATGTCGACTGCCTGTACAACACCGGCGCCCTGCGCACGGCCTTTGGCCTTGAAGGGCGCAACCTGCAAGGTGTGGAGATCCAGCCATGAGTGATCCGATCAATGTGACCCTGCCCGACCAGGCCAAGGCGCCAGACCAGGCCGCCGTGCACCGGCCAGACCTGGGCCCCTGGCTTGAGGTGATGCTGCAGGTGGCGCACCACTACCGCCTCGACGTCTCGCCGCAGCGTATCCGCCTCGCCGCCATCGAAGATGCCCGCCCGCTGGACGAAATCCTTCGCCACATGGCCCGCCAGGCCGGCCTGGCGCTACGCTTTGTACGCTTCGATGCCAAGGGCCTGCGCCAATGGCGCACGCCGCTGGTGCTGGAGCTGGACGATGGCCAGCTGGCGGTGGTCGAGTCGGTGACCGAGGAGGACGACCTGGCGGTCGTCTTCGCCGGTGACCAGGGCCTGACCTCACGCCTGCCCCGCGACAGCCTGAAGGGCCGTATCAACCGCGTCGCCCTGCTGCGCCCGGCACGGCCGCTGCGTGACGTGCGCACCGATGACTACACCGCGCCGTACGACCGCCACTGGTTCGCCCGCATCGTGCTGCGCGACCTGCGCCCCTATGGCCAGGTGATGGTCGCCTCGCTGGTGGCCAACGTGCTGGCGCTGGCCGGCGTGCTGTTTTCCATGCAGGTGTACGACCGGGTGATCCCGGCCGAATCGCTGCCAACCCTGTACGTGCTGTTTGGCGGTGTAGTGCTGGCGCTGGTGTTCGACTTCAGCATGCGCCTGCTGCGCCTGAAGGTGACCGACCTGCTCGGCAAGCGCGCCGACCTGCGGGTAAGCGACCTGGTCTACGGCCATGCCCTGCGCCTGCGCAACTCGGTGCGGCCGAAATCCACCGGCTCGTTCATTTCGCAGCTGCGCGAGCTGGAATCGATCCGCGACCTGATCACCTCCAGTACCGCCACGGCACTGGCCGATCTGCCGTTCTTCCTGCTGTTCCTGTTCGTGTTCTGGCTAATCGGTGGTGTGCTGGTATTCATCCCGCTAGTGGCGCTGCTGGCCATGGTGCTGCCTGGGCTGCTGGCGCAACGGCGCCTGGCGCGGCTGGCGAATGCCTCGATGCGCGAATCGGCGCTGCGCAACGCCATGCTGGTAGAAAGCATTCAAGGCCTGGACGAAATCAAGGCACTGCAGGCCGAAGCGCGTTTCGAGCGGCAGTGGAACCAGTACAACGCCGCCTGCGCCCATACCAACCTGCGCCTGCGCACCCTCACCAATGGTCTGGTGACCTGGACGCAGAACGTGCAAGGCGCGGTGTTTGCCGTGGTCATCGTGGTCGGCGCGCCCATGGTCATCGCCGGCGACCTCACCACCGGTAGCCTGGTAGCGGCGTCGATGCTGTCGTCGCGGATGATGGCGCCGCTGGCTCAGCTGACCCACGTGCTGACCCGCTGGCAACAGGCCAAGGTAGCCCTGCAAGGCCTGGACAAACTGATGCAGTCGGCAGTGGACCACCCGGAAGGCGAAGCCCGCGTGCACGTGCCGGCGCTTCGCGGCGAGTACCGCCTGCGCCAGGCCAACTTCCGCTATAGCGAAGAATCACCACCGGTGCTGAATATCGGCCAGCTGGACATCCAGCCCGGCGAGCGCATCGCCGTGCTGGGGCGCAACGGCGCGGGCAAATCGACCCTGCTGCAGGCATTGGGCGGGGCCATGGACCTGGTGCAAGGCGAGGTCAGCCTGGACGGCATCGCCATGGCCCACCTCGACCCGGCCGACCTGCGCCGTGACGTCGGCTTGCTGGCACAGTACTCGCGGTTGTTCCACGGCACCCTGCGGGAAAACCTCACCCTCGGCGCCGGCCAGGCCAGCGACCAGGAACTGGTGGCCGCACTGGCCGCCACTGGCGCTCTGGACTTCGTCCGCCGCCTGCCCAAGGGCATGGACCACCTGATCCTCGAAGGTGGCCTGGGCTTGTCTGGCGGCCAACGCCAGGCCCTGGTGCTGTCACGCCTGCTGGTACGCCAGCCGCAAGTGCTGCTGCTGGACGAGCCGACTGCGTCGCTGGACGACATGACCGAGCGCAAGCTGCTGGATAACCTGGAGCGCTTCTGCCAGGGCCGCACCCTGGTGATCGCCACCCACCGCCTGAGCGTGCTGCAGCGGGTAGACCGCATCATCGTGCTCGACGGCGGGCGCATCGTCATCGACGACAGCCGCGATGCGGCGCTGGCCAAACTGCAAGGAGCGCAGGCATGAGCAACCATGAACTCCCGGCCTCCTACCTGGACGGCCAGGACGACCAGGCGGTCTTCCGCGCCGGACGCATCATCACCATTTGCGCGCTGATGCTGGCGGCGTTCCTGGGCTGGGCGGCCTGGTTCGAGGTGACCGAGGTGTCCACCGGCACCGGCAAGGTGATCCCCAGTTCGCGGGAGCAGGTGATCCAGTCGTTTGAAGGCGGTATCGTCGCGCAGATGAGCGTGGCCGAGGGCGACCTGGTCGAGCGCGGGCAAATACTGGCCCAGCTCGACCCTACCAAGACCGCCTCCAGTGTGGGCGAAAGCGAAGCCAAGTACCGCGCCGCCAAGGCCAGCCAGGCCCGCCTGCAGGCCGAGGTGACGGGCAAGCCGCTGCGCTTCCCCGAAAGCCTGCGCGACTCGCCAGACCTGATCGAGGCCGAAACGGCGTTGTACCAGACCCGCCGGCACGGGCTGGAACAGACCCTGGCAGGCATTGAAGACTCGCTGCAACTGGTACGCAGCGAGCTGAAGATCACCGAGAACCTGGCGAAAATGGGCGCCTCCAGCCGGGTCGAGGTGATCCGCCTGAACCGCCAGCGTTCAGAGCTGGAGCTCAAGGCCAACGAAGCACGCTCGGATTACCTGGTGCGTGCCCGGGAAGAGCTGGCGAAAGCTAGCGCCGAGGCCGACAGCCTGTCCGAAGTGGTTCGGGGGCGCAGCGACTCGCTCACCCGCCTGACCTTGCGCTCGCCAGTGCGTGGCATCGTCAAGGACATCGAGGTCAATACCCTGGGCGGGGTGGTACAGCCCGGTGGCCAGGTGATGAAGATTGTGCCGATGGACGAGCGCCTGCTGATCGAAACCCGCATCGCCCCGCGTGACATCGCCTTCATCCACCCGGACCAGGCGGCCAAGGTCAAGATCAGTGCCTATGACTACTCGGTGTATGGCGGGCTGGACGGCAAGGTGGTGGGAATTTCGCCGGATACCCTGCAGGATGAGGTGAAGCCGGAAATCTATTACTACCGGGTGTTCATCCGCACCGAGCAGGACAGCTTGCAGAACAAGGCCGGCAAGCATTTTGCGATCGTGCCAGGGATGATCGCCACGGTAGATATCCGGACCGGTGAGAAGACCATTCTCGACTACCTGATCAAACCGTTGAACCGCGCCAAGGAGGCCCTGCGCGAGCGGTAACTGGCCGGGGCCGCTTTGCGGCCCAATCGCCGGCAAGCCAGCTCCCACAGGTACAGCATCACCTCGAAGCCAGCACACTACCTGTGGGAGCTGGCTTGCCGGCGATTAGGCCAGAACAGGCAATACACACCTAAAGCCAGGCCCGACCAGGCCGATAACCGGTTATCCCCTGTTTCCCACCGAAGGTCACCATGGCCACCCAAAATGCCCGCGCGGACTCGCTGTCCCTGCTGCTGTTCACCCTGCGCAGCGGCAAGCTGATGGCAATCAACCTGCTCAAGGTCAGCGAGATCATCCCCTGCCCGCCGCTGACCAAGCTGCCCGAATCGCACCCCAACGTGAAAGGCGTGGCGACCTTGCGCGGCCATTCGCTGTCGGTCATCGACCTGTCCCGCGCGATCGGCGAGCAACCGTTGGCCGACCCGGCTGGCGGCTGCCTGATCGTCACCGAGATCAGCCGCTCGCGCCAGGGCCTGCATGTGCAGGCGGTCAGCCGCATCGTGCATTGCCTGAGTACCGACATCAAACCGCCGCCCTTTGCCTCGGGCAACCGCTCCTTCATCACCGGGGTTACCCGGGTCGACAATGCCCTGGTGCAGGTGCTGGACATCGAAAAAGTCATCCACTCCATCGCCCCACCCGTGGCCGAACCGGCTCACGGCGCCTTGAACGAAGAAGACGCCAGCCTGCTCGCCGCCGCCAACATCCTGGTGGTGGACGACAGCCAGGTGGCGCTGCAGCAGTCGCTGCACACCCTGCGCAACCTCGGCATCGAATGCCACACCGCGCGCAGTGCCAAGGACGCCATCAACGTGTTGCTGGAACTGCAAGGCACCGCGCAGGAGATCAACATCATTGTCTCCGACATCGAGATGAGCGAAATGGACGGCTACGCGTTCACCCGCACCCTGCGCGAAACGCCTGACTTCCAGCACCTGTACGTGCTGCTGCACACCTCGCTGGACAGCGCCATGAGCAGCGAGAAAGCGACCCAGGCCGGGGCCAATGCCATCCTCACCAAGTTCTCCTCGCCAGAACTGACCGACTGTCTGGTGGAGGCGGCGCGAACCGTTGTGTTCGCCGAGCGCTGATATATTCAGAGACAAAACCCCCAGCTTGCCCCCAAGGGTGAGTCGGGCATAATTCGCGTCCCTCCGAAGAAAACTGCCGGAACCGCGTATGAAGTTTTTCAGCTCCATCCTGATTGGCTGCGCCCTGTTCAGCGGTGTCGCTCATGCCTCCAGCAGCCAGGCGTGGAACGAGCAGCGCCAGCAGATGCTCAAGGCCTGCCTGGCCGCCAGCCAGTTCAAGGACGCCCATGCCCGTGGCAAGCCCGCCGAGTTCGATGACCAGGTGGGCATGAGCGCCCTGCTGGTCGAAGGCGTCTACCCACAAAAACACATGCAGCAGCGCAGCGGCACCGAGCTGTGCCTGTACGACCGCCAGCACCAGCGGGCGTTTGTCAGTGAATGGAACCCGGAAGCCAAGTGACCGACAGCGTGCGTTTTGCCTGTACCGGCTGCGGCAAATGCTGCACCGGCCACCATGTACCGCTCACCCTCGATGAAGCGCGCCGCTGGGCCGATGCTGCGGGCCAGGTAGTGGTGCTGATCGAGGCTTTCGTGGTCGATGGCCCTGGCATGCCGCCCGAACAGCGCGAGCATGTGCTGCGCCGCTCGCACGCGGTGCCCTGCGGCACTGGCGATGCGCGGGTTTCGGTAACGTTCGCGGCCTTCAACCCGGGCCGCTGCCATAACCTCGATGACAACGACCTGTGCACGATCTACGAACAGCGCCCGCTGGTGTGCCGGATCTATCCGGTGGAAATCAACCCGCATATTCCGCTACGGCCCGATAGCAAGGATTGCCCGCCTGAAGCCTGGCAGCAGGGGCCTGAGCTGATCCATGGCACGCAACTGGTGGATGCCGGGCTGCAGGCGCTGGTGCAGGCGTCGCGGCAAGCCGACCGCGACGACATTGCCGCCAAGGTGGCGGTGTGCCAGGCACTGGGCATGACCACCAGCGCGCTGAAGGGCAACGGGTTTACGGCTTACCTGCCGGATATGGGTGCGTTTGCTAACGCGCTGGCGCAGATTCCGGTAGATGACGGGGCGCAGTGGACCTTGCATGTGGAAGACGAAGCGCTGGTGGCGAGCTTGCGGGAGCAGGGTTTGCACACTACCAACGAGCCCCCGGTGTATTACGCCTTCATCGGTTTTTAGATAAACAGGCCCGGCCCTGTCGCCGGCAAGCCTGCTTCCACAGGTCCTGCACATGTCTTGAAGGTTGTGCAGAATCTGTGGGAGCTGGCTTGCCGGCGATGAGGCCCGCGAAACTGACACGGCTGTCAGCCAGCGGTCACGCTGCCGACCGGGTTCGGGGGCTATAAGATGAAGTACAGACAACCGTCCCTCTTCCCCTCTGGCCAAGGTCCCCGCACCGATGCGACGTTCGTCCCGCTCTGCTTTCCTGGCCGCCCTGGCGCTGCTCGTCCTGGTGCTAGCAGGCATCTGGTTCAGCCAGCGCCAACCGGCATCCACTGCCCGGGCGCCGACGGCCATCCCCGTGCGCGTGGTCAGTGTCGTCCAGCAGGACGTGCCGCGCTACGCCAGCGCGATCGGCTCGGTGCTGTCGCTGCACAGCGTCGAGGTGCGCCCGCAGGTTGAAGGGATATTGACCCAGGTACTGGTCAAGGAAGGCCAATGGGTAAAGGAAGGCGACCTGCTGGCCACCCTCGACGACCGCTCCATCCGCGCCAGCCTCGACCAGGCGCGTGCGCAGCTGGGCCAGAGCCAGGCACAGATCCAGGTGGCCGGGGTGGACCTCAAGCGCTACCGCCTGCTCAGCAGCGACGATGGCGTGTCGAAACAGACACTCGATCAGCAACAGGCGCTGGTCAACCAGTTGCAGGCCACGGTCAAGGGCAACCAGGCCGCCATCGCCAATGCCGAGGTGCAGTTGTCGTACACGCAAATACGTTCTCCGGTCACTGGCCGGGTAGGTATTCGCAACGTCGACCCGGGCAACCTGGTGCGTACCAGCGACACCCAGGGCCTGTTCAGCGTCACCCAGATCGACCCGATCGCCGTCGAGTTCGCCCTGCCGCAGCAGATGCTGCCGACCCTGCAGGGCCTGCTGAAGGCGCCCACCCCGGCGCTGGTGCAAGCCTATATGGACGCCGATGGTGAACGCAGCTTGCTGGGCGAGGGCCATCTGGCGCTGATCGATAACCAGATTTCCGCCAACACAGGCACCGTGCGGGTCAAGGCCGAGTTCGACAACAAGGACGGCCGCCTGTGGCCGGGCCAGCTGGTCACCATTCGCCTGCGCACAGCCGTGGAAGAAAACGCCCTGGTGGTACCACCACCGGTGGTGCAACGCGGCGTCGACGGGCACTTTGTCTACCGCCTGGACGGCGACAAGGTCACCAGCGTGCCGGTCAAGGTGCTGTACCAGGACAGCGGGCTGAACATCATCGCCGGGGTCAAGGCGGGCGAGCGCCTGGTGCTCGATGGGCAGTCGCGGCTCAAGCCTGGCTCTCATGTCGAGGTGGCCCCCGATGCCCCTGTACCGTCGGAAATGGCCGACCGCCGGAGCCAGCCATGAACACGCGCAACGGTGTCTCGGCCTGGTGCATCGACCACCCCATTGCCACCCTGCTGCTGACCTTCGCCCTGGTACTGCTGGGCGCCATCGCCTTCCCGCGGCTGCCGGTGGCACCGCTGCCCGAAGCGGACTTCCCGACCATCCAGGTAACCGCCCAGTTGCCTGGGGCCAGCCCGGAAACCATGGCCTCCTCAGTGGCCACCCCGCTGGAAGTGCAGTTCAGTGCCATCCCCGGCATGACCCAGATGACCAGCAGCAGCGCGCTGGGCTCGACCACCCTGATCCTGCAGTTCACCCTGGACAAGAACATCGACACCGCCGCCCAGGAAGTGCAGGCGGCGATCAACACAGCCACCGCACGCCTGCCGCAAGACCTGCCCAACCCGCCGACCTGGCGCAAGGTCAACCCGGCCGACAGCCCGGTGCTGGTAATGACCGTCAGCTCCAACCAGATGCCCGGCAACGACCTCAGCGACTATGCCGAAACCCTGCTGGCCCGCCAGCTGAGCCAGATCGAAGGGGTTGGCCTGATCAACATCACCGGGCAACTGCGCCCGGCGATCCGGGTACAGGCCCAGCCGGAAAAACTCGCCGCCATCGGCCTGACCCTGGCCGACCTGCGCCAGGCCATCCAGCAGACCAGCCTGAATCTGGCCAAGGGCGCACTGTACGGCGAGCACAGCGTGTCGACCATCGCCGCCAACGACCAGCTGTTTCACCCCGAGGACTACGCGCAGCTGATCGTTTCCTACCGCGACGGCGCCCCGGTGCACCTCAAGGACGTGGCCAAGGTCATCAACGGCGCCGAAAACGCCTACGTCAAGGCCTGGTCCGGCGACCAGCCCGGGCTCAACCTGGTGATCTTCCGCCAGCCCGGCGCCAATATCGTCGATACCGTGGACCGGGTGCTGGCCGCCCTGCCCAAGCTGCAGGAGATGCTGCCGGCCTCGGTCGAGGTGTCGGTGCTGCAGGACCGCACGCAAACCATCCGCGCCTCGCTGCATGAAGTGGAACTGACCCTGATGATCGCCGTGGCCCTGGTGATCGGCGTGATGGCGCTGTTCCTGCGCCAGTGGTCGGCGACCATGGTCGTGTCCAGCGTGCTTGGTGTGTCGCTGATCGCCAGCTGCGCGCTGATGTACATCCTCGGTTTCAGCCTGAACAACCTGACCCTGGTGGCCATCGTCATTTCAGTGGGCTTCGTGGTCGACGATGCCATCGTGGTGGTGGAAAACATCCACCGCCACCTGGAGGCCGGTGAAGACAGCCGCACGGCGGCGCTCAAGGGCGCGGGCGAAATCGGTTTTACCGTGGTGTCGATCAGTTTCTCGCTGATTGCGGCGTTCATTCCGTTGCTGTTCATGGGCGGCGTGGTCGGCCGTCTGTTCAAGGAATTCGCCCTCACCGCCACCGCCACCATCCTGATTTCGGTAGTGGTCTCGCTGACCCTGGCGCCGACCCTGTGCGCGCTGTTCATGCGCCGCCCGCCCGGCGGGCACCAGGGTGGTTTTGGCGAACGCCTGGTGCGGTGGTACGAAAAGGGCCTGGACCGCGCCCTCGCCCACCAGCGCCTGACCCTGGGCGTGTTCGGCGTGACCCTGGCCCTGGCGGTGGCCGGTTACGTGGCCATCCCCAAAGGCTTCTTCCCGCTGCAGGACACCGGCTTCATCCTCGGCACCAGCGAAGCGGCGGCGGACGTGTCGTACCCGGCGATGATCGAGAAGCACCAGGCGCTGGCCAAAATCATCGAGGCCGACCCGGCCGTGCGCGCGTTTTCCCACTCGGTAGGCGTCACCGGCAGCAACCAGACCATCGCCAACGGCCGCTTCTGGATCGCCCTGAAGCCGCGCGGCGAGCGCGATGTGTCCGCCAGCGAGCTGATCGACCGGCTGCGCCCCAAGCTGGCCCAGGTGCCGGGTATCGTCCTGTACATGCGGGCTGGCCAGGACATCAACCTCAGCTCTGGCCCGTCCCGCACCCAGTACCAGTACGTGCTCAAGAGCAACGACGGCGTAGCGTTGAACCTGTGGACCCAGCGCCTGACCGAACGCCTGCGGGAAAACCCGGCATTGCGTGACCTGTCCAACGACCTGCAACTGGGCGCCAGCGTCACCCGCATCGACATCGACCGCCAGGCTGCCGCACGCTTCGGCCTGACCACCACCGACGTCGACCAGGCACTGTACGACGCCTTCGGCCAACGGCAGATCAGCGAATTCCAGACCGAGACCAACCAGTACAAGGTGATCCTCGAACTGGATGCGCGCCAGCGCGGCAAGGCCGAGAGCCTCAACTTCTTCTACCTGCGCTCGCCGCTGACCAACGAAATGGTGCCGCTTTCAGCCGTGGCGCATGTGGCGCCGCCCACTACCGGGCCACTGTCGATCAGCCACGACGGCCTGTTCCCGGCCGCCAACCTGTCGTTCAACCTGGCCCCCGGCGTGGCCCTGGGCGATGCGGTGAGCATCCTCGAACGCACCCAGCGCGAGCTGGGCATGCCCGACTCCATCAGCGGTAATTTCCAGGGCGCGGCCCAGGCCTTCCAGAGCTCGCTGTCGAGCCAGCCATGGCTGATCCTGGCAGCGCTGGTGGCGGTGTACATCATTCTCGGCGTGCTGTACGAAAGCTTCGTTCACCCGCTGACGATCATCTCCACCCTGCCCTCGGCGGGCCTCGGGGCGCTGATACTGCTGTGGGCGATGGGCCAGGACTTCAGCATCATGGGGCTGATCGGCGTGGTGCTGCTGATCGGTATCGTCAAGAAAAACGGCATCCTGCTGATCGACTTTGCCCTCGAAGCCCAGCGCCATCGCGGCCTGACACCCGAGCAGGCAATCCACCAGGCCTGCCTCACGCGCTTCCGGCCGATCATCATGACCACCCTGGCCGCCTTGCTTGGCGCAGTCCCGCTGATGTTCGGCTTTGGCACCGGGGCCGAGCTGCGCCAGCCGCTGGGTATCGCGGTGGTCGGCGGCCTGCTGGTGAGCCAGGCGCTGACGCTGTTCACCACCCCGGTCATATACTTGACCCTCGAGCGCCTGTTCCACCGCCGCCAGGCTGCCCGGGCGGCAGCGCCAAGTGCCAGTTAGGACAAGACCATGCGTGTGCTGATCATCGAAGACGAAGAAAAAACCGCCGACTACCTGCATCGCGGCCTGAGCGAACAGGGTTTTACCGTCGACCTGGCCCGCGACGGCATCGATGGCCTGCACCTGGCCCTGGAACGCGATTACGCGGTGATCGTGCTGGACGTGATGCTGCCCGGCCTGGACGGCTATGGGGTGCTGCGCGCGTTGCGTGCGCGCAAGCAGACACCGGTGATCATGCTGACCGCCCGCGAACGGGTCGAAGACCGCATCCACGGCCTGCGCGAAGGCGCTGACGACTACCTGGGCAAGCCTTTCTCGTTCCTCGAACTGGTTGCCCGCCTGCAGGCCCTGACCCGGCGCAGCAGCAGCCACGAGCCGCTGCAGGTGCAAGTGGCCGACCTGTGGATCGACCTGATGGCGCGCAAGGCAACACGTGCCGGCCAGCGCCTGGAGCTGACCGCCAAGGAGTTTTCGCTGCTCAGCGTGCTGGCCCGCAGGCAAGGCGAGATCCTGTCGAAGACGGCGATTGCCGAGCTGGTCTGGGACATCAACTTCGACAGTGATGCCAACGTCGTCGAGGTGGCGATCAAGCGCCTGCGCGCCAAGCTCGACGGCCCCTTCGACAACAAGCTGCTGCACACCATCCGAGGCATGGGCTATGTCCTGGAAAACCGTGCCGGGTAACTCCATCGCGCTGCGCCTGTCGGCGTTGTTCATTCTGGTGGCGCTGAGCGTGTTCCTGCTGATCGGCTCGGCGCTGTATCGCCAGGTCGACCGCAGCCTCGACCTGCTGCCGCAGGCCGAACTGGATGCGCGCTTCAGCGTGCTCGAATCCACCCTCAACCGCTTCGGCACGCCCGAGCACTGGGCCAAGATCAACAACAAGCTCAACCTGCTCAGCGAAGAGGACAAGCGCATTCGCTTCTGGGTGGTCAGCAGCAACCCGGCCTACGAGTACGGTCAGCCCAGCGAGCTGATACGCGCTTTTGCCGAAGGTGCACAAGGCATGCGCGACCTGCGCCTGCCTGACCGCCCCTACCCTTACAAGGTGCTGGTCAGCGAACTGCCGGCGCTGGACCAGCGCCCGCCACTGCGCTTTCTGATCGGCATCGACACCGAAACTTTCTGGCAGGCCCAGCACAGCCTGCTGGTGGCGATTGTAGGGCTGGCGGTGCTCGGCGTGTTGCTGGCTTCGCTGCTGGGCTACTGGGTAGCGCGGATCGGCCTGCGCCCGCTGCTGGCGTTGTCCAACGAGGCCCAGGCCCTGGCCCCGCCGCGCCTGGACGGGCGCCTGCAGACCCAGGCCCTGGCCCCGGAACTGGCGCAGTTCGCCGGCGCTTTCAATGCGGCGCTCGACCGGGTCAGCCAGGCCTATTCACGGCTGGAGGCGTTCAACGCCGACGTCGCCCATGAACTGCGCTCGCCGCTGACCAACCTGATCGGCCAGACCCAGGTGGCGCTGACCCGCGGGCGCAGCGCCGAGCACTACTTCGAGGTGCTGCAATCGAACCTTGAGGAGCTGGAGCGCCTGCGCAGCATCATCAACGATATGTTGTTCCTGGCCAGCGCCGACCAGGGCAGCAAGGCCACTGCCCTGACCCAGGCTTCACTGGCCGAGGAAGTGGCCACCACCCTCGACTACCTGGACTACATCCTCGAAGACGCACAGGTCAGCGTGAGCGTGACCGGCGACGCACAGGTGCCCATCGAGAAAGCCCAGTTGCGCCGGGCGTTGATCAACCTGCTGAACAACGCCGTGCAGCACACGGCGCCGCACCAGCAGATCCAGGTGCGGATTGACGCCGAGCCCGGGCAGGTCAGCATTGCCGTGAGCAACCCCGGGCCGGCGATCGACGATGCGCACCTGCCGTTGCTGTTTGAACGCTTCTACCGCGTGGATGCGGCGCGCAGCAACAGTGGCGGGGGCAACCATGGGTTGGGGTTGGCGATCGTCAAGGCGATTGCCTTGATGCATGGCGGGGAGGTGTTTGTGCGCAGTGGGGCCGGGTTCAATACCTTCGGCATCCAACTGCCAGTCTGACGCGGTCCCTGTAGGACCGTGTCTAGCGCAGTGGTTTGCGGCGAAAGTGCTATTGCTTTTTGAGGGATCGTTACCTTTTGCGCAACAGTGCTTATCGCACTTCGCTCTGTTTCAAGTGCACTGAAAGGACTAACTTTACCCCTGTCCTCATTAGCACTTGCCCCGCAAGAAGGTAGTTTCAAATGTCCAACAGTATGGGTATTGCCAGCGTCTTCGTCCTGTCTTCCCTGTTGTTGTCGCCCTTGGCCATGGCCGAAGAATCCCCCGCTTTCGTCAACCGTAATGCAGAGCTCGCCGCCGTCCATCAAGAGGCCCGCGACGCTGTAGCCGCACAACAGGCTGACGCCGTGAAAGACGCAAACCAGACAGCCTCCAAAGTTTCTGTCGATGCCAACAGCGACAGCTGATCAAGCGCTGTTATTGCTCCCGTTTTCCCTTGGCTACGCCATGGGCACCACCGGTGCCGATATGTTAGCCTTTTAAAGCCGCTGCCAATCAGCGGCTTTTTTTATGTGCTTAAACTCTCAGCCCCGCTGTAACGTCCTTCTATAAAAAGACGCACATTCAAAAATAAAAACTGCCCCACCGTCAGACCAAAGGAGCTAGTACCGGTGTCTTCCGCGTTTCGCTTTACCCCGCTTTTCATTGCGTTGACTGCAACGATCCCCTTCGCCGCCCAGGCAGATGAAGACAAGGCTGATGGCTTCATCGAAGGTTCGTCCTTCAACCTGCATTTCCGTAACGCCTACTTCAACCGCGACAACCACAATGCCGGCGTGCGCGACACCCGCGAGTGGGGCCAGGGCGCCGTTGCACGCTTCGAGTCGGGCTACACCCCGGGTGTGATCGGCTTTGGCCTGGACGCCCATGCCATGCTGGGCCTGAAACTGGACGGCGGTGGCGGCCATGCCGGCACCAGCATCCTGCCCCAGCACATCAAGGACGACGGCGAGCTGGGTGCTGCCCCGCACTCGTTCTCCACCGCCGGTGCCGCGATCAAGCTGAAGGCCTTTGACACCGAGCTCAAAGCCGGTGACCTGTTCCTTACCAACCCGGTGATCGCCGGCGGCGAAACCCGCATGCTGCCGCAGACCTTCCGCGGTGTGAGCCTGACCAACACCAGCGTTGACGGCCTGCTGCTCGAAGGCGGCCAGGTCAGCTTCACTCACCCGTACAACCAAAGCGGTCACCGCCGTATCGATACCTACTACGGGTCGCTGGACGAGCACGACAAGAGCAAGCACCTGAACTGGGCCGGCGCGTCGTGGAGCGGTACCCCGAACATCACCGCCAACCTGTACGCGGCCGAGCTGAAGGACATCTGGAACCAGTACTACGCGGACTTCGACTACACCTACGTGGTCAACGACCTGGTCAGCCTGAACCCGGGCGTGCACTTCTACCACACCCAGGACACCGGCCAAGCCCTGCTGGGCAAGATCGACAACAACACCTACAGCCTGCACTTCACCGTCAATGCCGGGTACCACAGCGTCACCGCCGCCTACCAGCGGGTCAACGGCAACACGCCGTTCGACTACATCAACCTGGGCGACAGCGTGTACCTGGACAACTCGCGCATGTATTCGGACTTCAACGCCCCGAACGAGCGTTCGTGGAAGCTGCAGTACGGTTATGACTTCGCCGGCGCAGGCATCCCGGGCCTGAGCACCACGCTGTCGTACTCGCGCGGCGAGGCGGACCTGAGCAAAGCCACCCAGGACACCAGCCACTACGACTACTACCGTGCCGACGGCAAGAATGCCACGCACTGGGAGCGCGACCTGGATGTGAAATACGTGTTCCAGGAGGGGGACCTCAAAGACCTGGCGGTGCAGGTGCGCTACGCCACCCACCGTGGCAGCCAGGGCTATGCGTCGATCGACAGCAACAGCGACAACGACGAACTGCGGGTGATCGTCGACTATCCGCTGAACGTGTTCTGATCTCACCCTGCAAGCTTCACCTGTAACCCTGTGGGAGCGGCGGTGCGGCGATCCGATTCACCCGCGAAGAAGGCTCCGCGGTGCCGGGCACCGGCTTCGCCGGTGTTCGCGGGTTAACCCGCTCCCACAGGGGCACTGAAATGAATCGAACTTGCAGCACAGCGTGATTCCGTCGGACAAATCTTGTCCAACAATCCCCGCTTCCCTAGAATGTCGCCGCCGCGAATGGCCCTGCCCACGCAGTAGCGAGCATGCCCACCCAACCCCCGCGTTTTGCAGTCTACAGGTCGCACCCCGCGCTGATCCTAAACCTGGGCAGTTGCCTTGCCGTGCTCGCAATCGTGGCCATCGTCAGCTACCTGCTGGCGCGCGAACGTGACAGTGTCGAACTGTCTGCCCTGCGTTCGTCCAACAACATCGTCCAGCTGATCGAAAGCGACATCCTGCGCAACGTCGAACTTTACGACCAGTCCCTGCAAGGCCTGATCTGGGCGGTCGGGCGAAAGGAACTGGCGCAGGTACCCGGCCCGCTGCGGCAGCGCCTGCTGTTCAACGAGGCGTTCGTCGACCGCAAGCGCGGTGACGTGCTGTGGCTGGACAAGCAAGGCAATGTGGTGGGCGATTCCACCAGCAGCGTGCCGCGCCAGGCCAACTTCGGCGATACCGGGGTGTTTCTGGCGCACCAGCGCAATGCCAACCTCGGCCTGCTGGTAGGCCCACCATTCAAGGCCAGGCTTGGCGACCTGGACTGGTGCATCAGCTTCAGCCGGCGTATTTCCGGGCCGCATGGCGAATTCGCCGGTCTGGCTGCAGGTGCCCTGCGCCTGTCGTATTTCAGTGAGCTGTTCCAGCGCCTGGACATCGGTGATGACAGCAGCATCAACCTGATCAACACCGACGGGCAACTGCTCGCCCGCCAGCCCAGCCGCGCGCGGGACCCGCTGATCGGCAGCAACTATGCCGGGCGACCAAACTTCAAGCGCATACTGAGTGAACAGCGCGGCAGCTTCACTGCGCGCTCCGGCAGTGACCACCGCCTGCGCATGTACACCTTCGCCCGGGTCCCACAATTACCGCTGATCGTGCTGGTGGTGCATTCGGCCGACGAGGTGTTCCAGTCGTGGCGCCGCACAGCGATTCTGGTCAGCGTTGCCACTGGTGTGCTGTGCGTGGGTATTCTCTGGCTGACACTGCTGCTGGGTCGCGAGCTGAGCCGTCGCCACGAGGCCGAGCAAGGGTTGGCGACCTTGGCGGCCACCGACAGCCTGACCGGCCTGGCCAACCGCCGGCGCCTGGACCAGGTGCTGAGACAGGAGTGGGCACGCGCCCAGCGCAACCGCAAACCACTGGCGGTGCTGATGGTGGATGTGGATCACTTCAAGGCATTCAACCAGCGTCACGGCCACGCTGGGGGCGACCATGCCCTGCGCGAAGTGGCCAAGGCCATCGAGGCGTGCATTCGTCGCCCCGCTGACTTGGCAGCGCGTTATGGTGGGGAGGAATTTCAGGTCGTGCTGCCGGAAACGGAGTTGGCCGGCGCACTGCTGCTGGCAGAACGGATACGGGCCAGCGTCGAAGCGCTCGCACCCTTTGCCGAAGATACCGACGCGATAACAGTAAGCATCGGCATCGGCTTGTCCGGCACCCGGCACGACCTGACGAGTGTGCTGGGTGCTGCGGACGAAGCCCTCTACCGGGCCAAGGCCAAAGGCCGCAACCGGGTAGAGGGGCCTGCCGTTTAGGAACGGGCGCGGGCAGCGTTACGCAGCGCCTTGACCTGGTCATGGTTGCGCTGCACGCCCTGCAGCTGGTTTTCCACCAGCATGTAGGACTGGTCGCTGGCGGTGCGGCCCAGCTTCACCAGCTTCTCGCGGGCTTCCTTGTAGGCCTTGAGGGCATGGTCCTCGCCGCGTTCAACCTCGTTCAGCACCGCTTCTTCATCTTTGCCGGTGAGCATCGATTTAAGGTTGACCCAACCACGGTGCATGTCGCCGCTGATGCTGGTGGAGGTTTCAGGGTCGCCACCCAGGCGGCGCACCTCGCTTTGCAGTTCGCCGGCAGCGTTGGCGCACTCGCCGGCACGCTGGACGAAGAACGCTTTCAGTTCCGGGTTCTTCACATCATCGGCCGAGGCTTTGAAACCCTTTTCGCCGTCCTTGCTGTACTCGATCAGGTCGTTGAGTACGTCGATTACGTCTTTGTTGGGGTTGCTCATGGTGAAACTCCTTGGCAGGTGATAGTCATCTGTAAGGGAGCAGTGTTCGTGCCAAGCTTTTGAATTTATAAATATCCTTTAGAATCAGATAGTTAAGAACAGGAAGAAGATGCCGTCGGATGGCGTTCTGCATGATTGCCGCTTGGGACCTCGTGCAGATTGCAGTATGGTCGGCGCTTTTCCCCAGCCAGGTGCGCCGATGAAACCGGAAATGCTCGAACTGCTTGTGACCCGGACCATGCCCTTCGGCAAGTACCAGGGGCGCATCATTGCCGACCTGCCGGGGGATTATCTGGCGTGGTTCGCGCGCAGGGGCTTCCCGGCGGGGGAACTGGGGGGGTTGCTGGCGTTGATGCATGAGGTGGATCACAACGGGCTGGGGGATCTGCTGGGGCCGTTGCGGCAGAAGCATCGGCGCGCTTAGGGATCGCATCAGGGCTTGCAGGTGCTGGCCGCAAGATTTGCAGCGCCTGTCAGCCTTGATGCCGGCGATAGGCCCAACCAGCCCCTACCCCTTGACCGGCGCCACAGCCAGTTCCACCTGCTCGCTCTTCTTGATCAGCGCATACACCACCGCCGTCAGCAAGCTGCCCGCCACGATCGCCAGCAGGTACAGCAATGCATGGTTGATCGCATTCGGAATCAGCAGCACAAACAGGCCACCATGCGGCGCCATCAGCTTGCAACCGAAGTACATCGACAACGCCCCGGTCAACGCCCCACCGGCAACACTGGCCGGGATTACCCGCAACGGGTCCTTGGCGGCGAACGGAATTGCGCCTTCGGAGATGAAGCACAGCCCCAGCGCCAACGCCGCCTTGCCCGCCTCGCGCTCGCTCTGGGCGAACTTGCGCCGGGCCAGGAAGGTGGCGATGCCCAGGCCGATCGGGGGCACCATGCCGGCAGCCATGGTGGCTGCCATCGGTGCGTAGCTAGACGATGCCAGCAAGCCTACCGAGAAGGCATACGCTGCCTTGTTGATCGGCCCGCCCAGGTCGACGCACATCATGCCGCCCAGCAACAGACCCAGCAAAATGGCATTGGTGGTGCCCATGCTGTCGAGGAAAAGCGTGAGCCCTGCGAGCATGGCCGCCACCGGCTGGCCGACCACGTAGATCATCACCAGGCCGGTGAACAAGCTGGCCAGCAGGGGAATGATCAGGATCGGCTTGAGTGCCTCCAGGCTGCTGGGCAGGCGCGCCCAGCGGGCGATGGCCTTGGCACTGTAACCGGCAAGAAAGCCGGCCACGATGCCGCCGATGAAACCCGCGCCCAAGGTGCTTGCCAGTAGCCCGCCAATCATGCCGGGGGCCAGCCCCGGGCGGTCGGCGATGGACCAGGCGATGTACCCCGCCAGCAGCGGCACCATCAGCTTGAATGCAGCCTCGCCACCGATTTGCATCAGCGCGGCCGGCAAGGTGCCGGGCTCTTTGTAGGCCTCGATGCCGAACACGAAGGACAGGGCAATCAGCAAGCCACCGGCCACTACCATCGGCAGCATGAACGACACGCCGGTGAGCAGGTGCTTGTACACACCGGTTTTCTCACCTTTCGCTGCCGGGCTGGCCGCTGCAGCGTCAGCGCTGCTTTCCACCTTGGCCTCGGCCAGCGCCTTGTCCAGCGTGGCACGGGCCTGCTTGAGGGCGATGCCGGTGCCACAGCGGTAGATGCGCTTGCCGGCAAAACGCGCGGCAGGGACTTCGATATCGGCGGCCAGCAGCACCACATCCGCCTCGGCGATCGCGTCGGCAGACAAGGGGTTACGCGCACCGACCGAGCCCTGGGTCTCGACAGTCAGCTGATAGCCCAGTTGTTGTGCAGCTTGCTCCAAGGCCTCTGCGGCCATGAAGGTGTGTGCAACACCGGTCGGGCAAGCGGTGACCGCGACAATGCGCGCGCCAGCGCCGGCAACTTCGGCCTGGCGTGCCTCTGCGGCCAGCAGTTGAGCGTTGGCTGCCGCTTCATCCAGGAAACCTTCGCGGTCAGCCAGCGCCCGCGAGGGCGTGCTCTGGTACACGCGTTTGCCGACGAAACGGCCCAGGTCCACCGGGCCGGTGCTGACCACTAGCACCCAGTCGGCCTCGGCGATCTGCGCCGCGCTCAGCTGCCGCTCCGGGTGGCCGGCGTCCTGCACTTCGACGCTGGTGCTCCAGCCACGCCGCTGGGCGGCAGCGGCCAGCAAACGAGCGCTCAGCACACTCGACACCTGGCCGTTGGGGCAGGCGGTGACAATGGCAATGTTCATCGGCAACCCTCTTGTTGTTCTGTCAGTTGCACGCCAGCTTCAAGCCGCGCCAGTTGCTCGCGGTCACGGATGCCGAAGCCGACCTGGGTAACGGCCTGGGCGGCGATCGCGGTGGCGCGGGTCAAGGTCTGCGCCGGCGCTTCACCCAGCAGCAGGCCATGGACCATGCCGGCCACCAGCGAATCCCCTGCGCCGACCGTGCTGGCGACACGTACCTTGGGTGGTTTGGCATGCAGGGCAAGGTCGCGGGCGAACCAGCTGACGCCCTGCTCGCCGGCAGACACCACCACATGTTCAACGCCGCTGGCCAACAGGCGCAGCGCCGCGGCACGCTGCTGTGCAGGGTTATCCACAGCCAGGCCAAGCACCTCGCCCAGCTCCTCGGTATTGGGCTTGACCAGCCAGGGCGCGCCTTGCAGTCCGGCACGCAGGGCTTCGCCGCTACTGTCCAGGGCCACCTTCAGGCCTTGGGCCTGCAACTGGTCGAGCAACTGGCGGAACCAGTCGGCACCCACTCCACGCGGCAGGCTGCCTGCGACAACCACGGCATCGTGCCCAGGGGCGACCTGTTCGAGCAGGCGCAGCAAGGCGCTGCGAGCAGCCTCGTCGACCTCCGGGCCCTGGCCGTTGATGTCGGTGACGCGCCCGTCAGCCTCGACCAGCTTGATATTGCTGCGGGTTTCGCCGGGCACGCGGACGAAGCAATCGGCAAAGCCGCGCCCGTCGATCAGTGCCTCGAACGGTTGCAGGTTGTCCTGCCCGAGGAAACCGCCAACGGTAACGCTGTGCCCCAGGTCGGCCAGTACCTGGGCAACGTTCAGCCCCTTGCCGGCGGCGTCAGTCTGCTGCGCCTGGCTGCGGTTGACCTGCCCCGCGCGCAAGGTATCCAGGCCGATGGTGATGTCCAGCGCCGGGTTCAGGGTGAGGGTGAGGATCTTGGCCATTCAGTAACGCTCCACCAGCGCGCGAACCGCTGCGGCGCTGTCCTGTTGCAGGGCCTCACGCGCCAGGGCGCGGGCCGTCTGGTGATCGGCCTGGCGGACCAGGGCCTTGACTTCGGCAATGCTGCGCGCGCTGACGCTGAGCTCATCTACATCGAGGCCGAGCAGCACGGCGACGGCCTGCGGGTCGGCCGCCAGCTCACCGCACACACCCACCCACTTGCCGTGCGCATGCGCAGCACGCACGGTCATGTCGATCAGGCTGAGCACTGCCGGGTGCAGGCCGTCGGCCTGGGCCGACAGGCTAGGGTGGCCACGGTCGATGGCCAGGGTGTACTGGGTAAGGTCGTTGGTGCCGATGCTGAAGAAGTCCACCTCGCGTGCCAGTTGCGGCGCCAGCAGCGCTGCCGAAGGGACCTCGACCATGATGCCCAGTTGCAAGTCCGCTACCGGGATCTCTGTCCGCAGACGCTCGACCATGGCCCGCGCCTCACGCCACTCATGCACCTGGCCAACCATCGGGAACATGATGCGCAGCGGGCGCTGGTCGGCAGCCCGCAGCAAGGCGCGCAACTGCGCTTCCATCACCTGCGGGCGTTGCAGGGTCAGGCGCACCCCACGCACACCGAGAAACGGATTTTCCTCGGCCGCAATCGGCCAGTACGGCAGCGGTTTGTCGCCACCGACATCCAGGGTGCGTACCACCAGCGGCCGGCCATCAAGGCCATCGAGCACGCGACGGTACTCGGCCTCCTGGGTTGCCACATCCGGGAGTTGTGGGTGGGCCATGAAAATCAGTTCGGTGCGCAGCAGGCCGACGCCTTCGGCGCCCTGCTCCACCACCTTGGCAATGCCGCTGCTGTCGCCGATGTTGGCGAACACTTCGACGGCGTGGCCATCACGGGTAACGGCGGGTTCGAAGCGGTCAGCCCAGGCGGCCTGCAGGCGTTGCTCGCGCAAATCCCGCTCGGCCAGGGCACGCTGCAGCTCATCTGCCGGCGGCGCCACGCTGACCGCGCCGCGCTGGCCATCGAGCAGCAGCGGCGTGCCACTGTGCAACAGCAGTATCGAAGCACCCGCGCCGACCACTGCCGGAATGCCCAGGGCACGGGCAACGATGGCGCTGTGGGCGGTGGCGCCACCTTGAGCGGTGACGATACCGGCAACCCGCGCCGGGTCCAGCCGGGCGACATCGGACGGGCCGACCTCGGTCATCACCAGCACATAGGGTTGTTCAGGTTCGACCTGGGGCTGCACACCGCACAACTGCGCCAGCACGCGCCGGCCGATGTCGCGCAGGTCGGCGGCGCGCTCGGCCAGCAAGGCATCGTGCAACGCCTCCTGCTGGCGGGCGGCCGCCTCGATCACGGCCATCCACGCCGCTGCGGCGCTTTCGCCCTGGCCAAGGCGCTGTTCGACATCGTCGGTCAACGCCGGGTCGGCGAGCATTTCCTGATGGGTGACGAATATCTCGCCAATGGCCTTGTCGCTGCGCTGGATCAATGCCTGCAATTCACTGGACACGTTCGCCAGGGCTTCGCGCAGTTTCTGCCGCTCCTGGGCACACGACTCGCCACGCAAGGGGTAGTCGAACTCACGCTCGACACATACATGCGCCGGGCCGCTGGCAATGCCAGGGGCAGCGCCAACGCCCTGGATACGGCTGCCAGCCTGGGGGGCCTGCAGCACTTCAGCGGCGGTTTCGGCGACGGCAGCGGTGCCTGCTGGTAGCGGCTCCACCTCTTCGCCCAGGCCCTGTTCGATGGCAGCCTGCAGCACCGGCAAGGCATCGGCGGCAATGCCTGGCTCGGCCACCAGTTCCAGCACCTGACCGCGACGGGCACCGAGGCTGAGCAGCTTGCTCAGGCTCTTCACCGACACCGCCGGCTGAGTGCTGTCGGCCAGGCGCACACGGATTTCCCCTTCGAAGCCTTTGGCCAGCTGCGCCAGCACTTTGGCCGGGCGCGCATGCAGGCCATGCGGGTTGGCCAGCACGATACGCGCGCTGGGCCAGTCGGCCGGCGCTTCGCCGCCCAGCACTTGCAGCACCGCGCGGCTGCTGGTGGCCTGGTACAGCATCTGCCCGCGGCCCTCTATCAGCACCTCGCACAGGCGCTCAAGCAGGGCCTGGTGGGCAGCGCCAAGGCTGGCCAGGCAGAACAGGCCGTTGAGTGGCTGGTCGCGGTAGCGCAGCGGTTGCTGCGGGGTAATGAAGGCCAGGCCCGGCTGGCGCACCTGGCGCTCGCTGTGCAGCCACCACAGGCCCTCGCCCAGCGGCAGCGGCTCGGCCTGTTGCAGCACGGCGGCAAAGCCGCTGTCGACACAATCGGCGCGCTGCAACAGCCGGGCACCGCGCCAGGCCAGCTCGTCGAAGTCCTCGGCCGGCAGGTTCAGGCCGACCAGTTGTGCATCCAGCGCCAGTTCCTGCGGCGCACCCTGCAGCAGTTTCAGCAACGCTTCGGCGGAACTCGCCCGGCGCAAGGCTTCGGCCAGGTCGGTCTCGCCCAGCGCACGGGTCAGCAGTTGCAGCAGGCGCAGGTGTTCGTCGGAGCGGGCTGCGATACCGATGGCCAGGTAGACCGTATGGCCATCGCCCCAGTCCACGCCCTCGGGAAACTGCAGCAGGCGCACGCCGGTGGCATGCACCAGGTCACGGGTCTGCGGCGTGCCATGGGGAATGGCAATGCCCTGCCCAAGGAAGGTCGAGCCTTGCGCCTCGCGGTCCTGCAACCCCTGCAGGTAGCCCTCGGCGACCAGGCCGTCAGCGACCAGCCGCCCGGCCAGCAGGCGTAATGCCTCGGCTTTGTCGGCGGCCGTCTGGCCCATGGCTATCTGCTCCTTGACGAGCTCGAGCATGACCTTCTCCTTTTGCAGTTCCCGGTCGGGTACTGGAGTATTGTTGTGAAATTCACGTAAACGGCCAGTTCAACAGCCTTGCACGAGTGCAAGCCGAGGCAGAAAGTTCGGCAGCTGAAACGTTTAATCTGACCAGACGGCCACGTTACTCGATAATCTGCCGATGAAAAAGCCCCATCCTGTCGGACAATTGCGACAATGGTCGTCTGCGCGTGCTGCCTGTAGCGGGTCAAACTACCCGGTCAGGCCTCACAGCCAGCCCCGGTAATAACAAGGAAAATTCGGTGAAACTCAGCGATATCGCCCGTCTGGCCGGTGTGTCCGTGACCACTGCCAGCTACGTCATCAATGGCAAGGCCGAACAGCAGCGCATCAGCAGCAGCACTGTCGAGCGGGTACGCGCGGTGGTCGAGGCCCATGGCTTCACGCCCAACCCGCAGGCCGCCGGTCTGCGCAGCCGGCATACCCGTACCCTGGGCTTCATTCTCCCGGATCTGGAGAACCCCAGCTACGCCCGCATTGCCAAGCAGCTGGAGCAAGGCGCCCGCGCCCGCGGCTACCAGCTGCTGATCGCCAGCAGCGATGACCAGCCCGACAGCGAACGCCAGTTGCAGCAGCTGTTCCGTGCCCGCCGTTGCGATGCGCTGTTCGTTGCCAGTTGCCTGCCGCCAGAAGATGACAGCTACCGCGAGCTGCAGGACAAAGGCCTGCCGGTGATTGCCATCGACCGCCGCCTGGACCCCGCTCACTTCTGCTCGGTGATCAGCGACGACCGCGACGCCAGCCGCCAACTGGCCGCCAGCCTGCTGAGCGCGGCCCCACGCAGCATCGCCCTGATCGGCGCACGCCCCGAGCTGTCGGTCAGTCAGGCGCGCGCCGGTGGCTTCGACGAAGCCCTGCATGGCTATGCCGGTGAAGTGCGCCGCTATCAGGGCGAAGCGTTCAGCCGTGAGTGCGGCCAGCGCCTGATGCAGCAACTGATCGATGAGCTCGGCGGCCTGCCCGATGCACTGGTAACCACCTCGTATGTGCTGCTGCAAGGAGTGTTCGACACCCTGCAGGCACGCCCTGCCGATTCGCGGCAGCTGCAGCTTGGCACCTTCGGCGACAATCAGTTGCTCGATTTCCTGCCGCTGCCGGTCAATGCCATGGCCCAGCAGCATGGCCTGATTGCCGCCACCGCGCTGGAGCTGGCGCTAGCCGCGATCGAAGAAAAGCGCTACGAGCCTGGCGTGCATGCCGTCGGTCGCACATTCAAGCAACGCATCACTGCGGCCTGAACATGCGCCTGATCGACACCCACACCCACCTGGACTTCCCCGACTTCGACGCCGACCGCCCGCAGTTGCTGGCCAACGCGGCGGCGCGCGGGGTGGAGCGGATGGTGGTGCTGGGGGTGTACCAGGCCAACTTCCAAAGGGTATGGGACCTGGCTTGCGCCGATCAACGGCTGTTCGCGGCGCTCGGCCTGCACCCGGTCTACCTTGACCAGCACCGCCCGGAGCATCTGGCGCAGCTGCGCGAGTGGCTGGAACGCCTGCGGGGTAACCCACGGCTGTGTGCGGTGGGCGAGTTCGGCCTGGACTACTACCTCGAAGACCTGGACAAGACCCGCCAGCAGGCACTGTTCGAAGCGCAACTGCAAATGGCTTGCGACCTTGATTTGCCCGCCCTGTTGCACGTGCGCCGCAGCCATGCGCAGGTGATCGCCACGCTCAAGCGCTACAAGCCGGCGCGCGCGGGGGTGATTCATGCCTTTGCCGGCAGTTATGAAGAGGCCCGCGAGTACATCAAGCTGGGCTTCCGGCTCGGCCTGGGCGGTGCCGGCACCTGGCCCCAGGCGTTGCGGCTGCGCAAGACACTGGCGCGGCTGCCGCTGGACAGCGTTGTGCTGGAGACAGATGCGCCAGACATGGCGCCGGTGATGTACCCCGGGGTGCGCAACAGCCCGGAGCATTTGCCGGAGATTGCCGAGGCGCTGTCGCAGGTGATGGGGGTGGAAGTCGCGGAGCTGGCCGAAGCCAGCAGCCGCAATGCTTGCGAGGTATTTGGCTGGTAGCGGCCTCGGTTCAGACCAGCACCGTCCACAGCGCAAACCCTGCATACCACAACACCGCACAGCGCAGCAGCAGTTCCCACAGGCTGTCCAACCGCCCGAGCCCGCGCTGGCTGTCTTCTTCCTCGGGAATGTCATCGGCGATACGCCCCACCCGGGCCACCAGGTGCGCAGCACTGATGTGCCAGTTGAGCACCTCGTGCAACATTACCCGGGTGACCGCCAGGAAGTTGCCCACCAGCGCGAAGCTCAGGGCCAGTACGCGCACCGGCAACCAGTCCATGATGTGCCGCAGCTGCCCGGCACGTTTCTGCAGCGCCGGCTGCCTGCTGTGTTCACCGCAAAGCGCCAGCAGGCGATAAGCCAGCGCAGCACCGGGCCCCAGCAAGAAGTACCAGAAAATCACCGCGAAAAAGCCCTGATACACCTGCCACAACAGGTTGCCCTGCACACGCACCAGCAGGCTGTGCGGTTCATCGGCGGACAGGCCCAGGTCGCGCTCGGCCACATGCAACGCCGCCTGGTCATCGCCCCGCCGCCAGGCATCACGGAACGGCCCCAGCGAAGCCTTGGCATCGCCACGGCCCAGGCTGTAGATCAGCACCAGCAGGTGCACTGGCAAGGCCAGCAAGCCATACGCCACCGGCTCCAGCACATGCAGCAGCAACACCAGCAGCGCAACCGGGGCCAGCACCAGAATGGCCAGCGTCCACCAGGGGTGCACCTTGCCGCTACGCTCCAGGCGCACCAGCTCGCCAAGGAAAAACCCGTCACGCTGGACCTGATGGCGCAAGGCCGAGAACTTCTCGACCCACAGCGCCAGCAACAACACCAGAAAACTCATGCCTTGTCCTCGTTGTGCTGCAGCGCTTTGCGGTAGCGCGACCAGTCGAAGGCCTGGCCGGGATCGGTCTTGCGCTGCGGGGCGATGTCGCTGTGACCCTGGATGCGAGACAGGTCGATGGCCGGCCAGGCGCCCCGGATGTGCTGGGTAAGCTGCTCCAGCGCCGCGTACTGGGCATCGGTATAGGGCAGATCGTCGGTGCCTTCCAGCTCGATGCCGATGGAGAAATCGTTGCAGCCTTCGCGCCCGTCGAAGCACGACACACCCGCGTGCCAGGCGCGGTCAAGCAACGACACGAATTGGGTCACAGCACCATCACGCTCGACGAACAGGTGCGCGGACACGGTCAGGTGGTTGATGCTGGCGAAATAGGGGTGTTCGTTGGGGTCCAGGCGGTTCTGGAAGAACTGCTGCACCTTGCCGGTACCGAAACAGGCTGGCGGCAGGCTGATGTTGTGGATCACCAGCAGGGAAATCGCTTCGCCTTCGGGGCGGGCATTGAAGTTCGGCGAAGGGCAGTGGGTGATTCCGATTCCGTGGAACCAGCCAGTGGCACGGTCCAATTGCATGGGGCAGATCCTGAAAACGCCATGAACAGAGCAACAGTATGCCCTGCGCTCAACGCCGTTTGCATGTGAATGATTGTAATGTTGCCAGCTACTGCACCTGCCGACGCCGCAAACCGTCGAGCACTGCCTCCAGCGCTCGCTCGAACAGCAGCCCGTCATCGAGCACGCGCAAATCGCCGCGCTGAAGGGCCTGGGCCAAGCTGGCGGCGCTCCATTCGTGCACTTTCATGCCGGTGCGGTTGGCGAACACCAGCCTGTCGCTGCTGTCGATGCGCGCCACCAGCTTGCAACGCTGCGGCTCGGCCTCGTCAAGCACCTCGAACCAGGTACCGATACGCAGCCGCTGTACCTGCTGCAGCGCCGCAGCCTGCGCGTCGGCAACCTGCAACGGAGCACAGGCTGGCTCCTCGGCTATCGCCAGCACGATATCTTCGGCCACCAGCACGTCGCTCAAGCGCTGGCGCTGGCCGCCAGGCGGTAGCTCGCTGCTTGTTGCGCAGGCACGCAGGTGCAATTGCTCCAGTTGCAAGAAGAACTCGCGGGTTGCCAGGGAATCCAGGGCCACGCTGGACAATCCATCACGCAATGCCTTGAGCAGGCTCGGCACTTGCTGCAGCAGGGCTTGAGGATCCTGTGGAGGGGTAACGCTGACCAGCAGCGTGTCCATGGTCTGCAATGCCTCGCGCCAGGCCCTGGAGGCCTCGCCTTGCTTCAACCACGCCAACAGCAATACCTGGCTCCAGGTTTGCACCAGCATCTGTACTACCACCTGCGGCAACAGCCGGCCCCGCAGACGCTGATTGAGTACTTGCTGCACCTGCTGCCTGGCCTGCAATGCGCGGGCACGCCCCAGTTCTGCGTCGCGGGTGCGTTGTTCAAGCAGCTCGTTGCGCCGCCGCTCGTCCTGATTGAAGGCGACGAAGTCGTCGAGCAACTCGGCAAACAGGCTGGCATCTTCAGCAAAATCGTTGAGCAGACGCTGGACGATACGCTCAACCTTCAGGTGCAGGCTGTCGCGCAGGCCTTTGCTACCGCACTCCCAACCCATCGCCGCGGTTGCGATCTCGTTGAGCAGCCGGCGTGCCGGATGACTGGCCCGGCTGAACAGCCCCTTGTCCAGCAAGGCCACCTTGAGCAGCGGAATATGCAGGCGTGCAAGCAGCGGGCGCAGGCTGGCGGGCAAGTTGTCATCGCGCTCGATAAAGGCGAACAGCCGACCGACGAGGTTGAGCATGTCTTCGTCGGCCGAGGCGATCCGCCGGTGCGTGCCGCTGCGCACGCTGACCCGCAACAGCAGTTGCTCAAGCTGCTGGCCAAGGTCGAAATCATCAGCCTGATGGGTAGCGGGCACATAGCGCTGCAGATGCGAAAGCAGGCGCAGCAGGTCGGCGGTGCTGACTGGCTGAACGCTGTTCGCGCTGTGCAAGCGCGGCGCGAACTGACCGCGCACCGGCGCCAGAAGCGTTTGCAAGGCGTTGAAACAGGCCTGGCCTGTGGCGTCTGCGTCTGGCGCTTGGCCCTTTGTTACAGGCCCACGGCGCGCGCGCATGCGCCGGTCTTCGGCACGCCGCCGCGGCGGCAGTGGCAACTCGGCAAGCACGCCGGCCGCACGCAACAATTGGTTGGCCTGGTTGTAGATGATGTCGGCATCACGCAGCACATAGCGCTCGAACAGCTTGAGCAGCACCAGCTTGACCCGCAGGCCTACCCCCAGGTTGCGACCGGCGTCGAGAAAATAGTCGCACAACGCGGCAGGCCCCAGCGGGTTATGTTGCTCGTACAACGGGCGGTCGAGCAGCACCTGCAAGCGCAAAACCAGTTGCTGCAGGGCAATGCCATCGCGTGACAGCACCCGCCCTACCATGCCTTCGACGGCAACGGCCCGCTCTACCTGGGCCTTGCTGCGCGGCTTGCCGGCATCGGCCAGGTGCGCCAGCAGGTCAACTTGGCCGATGCGGGCGAAGGTATCGTAGAAGATGTCGAGAAAACCACGCTCGATGCTTTTACGCTTCAGGCGCAGGTCGCGCATGGCCTCGAAATAAAGGTTCTGGTCACAGCGATCCAGGGCCTTGTCGGCCATTTCGAAGAGGGTGTCGTCAGCGTTGTCGAACAAGTCCTGCAAGCCTTGGCGCAACTGCAGGGCGGCCTTGTCGCGCACTTGCAGAAGCAACACCGGAAGGCAAGGCAGAGGCATACGCCCCCCTCGGTCGATGGCTGCCGCCAAGGGCACCACCTTGCCTTCTTTCTGCATCCCGGACTCCTTGCTGGGTGACTGGCCACACGGGCCAGAGGTCGTCAAACCCATGACGCCAAATACTGGTCACCATTATCGGTAAAATTTCGCACAGCTGCCAGCATCGTTTCACTGGCTGATCAAGGACCTTGATTCGCCGTGGATGCTCACGATGCCCGACCAAAGGTCGTGACTAATGCGGCTGTACACCTAGGTCCCCTGCCCTATAATCGCGGGCATCTAGCTTTTGGAGCCGACCATGCCGAACCTACGCCTCGCCGACCTGACCGCTGAAATCGAAGCCAATGTGCGCCGCGCACTGTTGGAGGACATCGGCAGTGGCGATATAACCGCGCAGTTGATCCCGGCCGAGCGCCTGGCAAAGGCCACCATCATCACCCGCGAAGACTGTGTGATCGCCGGCACGGCCTGGGTCGATGCGGTATTCCGCCAGCTCGACCCGCGCGTGGCAGTGCACTGGCAGGTGGCTGACGGCGAACGCGCCAAGGCCAACCAGCCACTGTTCCACCTCGAAGGGCCGGCCCGTTCGCTGCTGAGCGGTGAGCGCAGTGCGCTGAACTTCTTGCAGCTGCTGTCTGGGGTGGCCACCCGTGCGCGGTTCCTGGCGGAGCTGGTGGAGGGCACCCAGGTGCGCCTGCTGGATACCCGTAAAACCCTGCCGGGCCTGCGGCTGGCGCAAAAGTACGCAGTTACCTGTGGCGGTTGCGACAACCACCGCATCGGCCTGTACGACGCCTTCCTGATCAAGGAAAACCATATCGCCGCCAGCGGCGGTGTGCCTCAAGCCGTGGCGGCGGCCCACCGCATTGCGCCGGGCAAGCCGGTGGAAATCGAGGTGGAAAGCCTGGACGAACTGCGCCAGGCACTGGACGCAGGCGCCGACATCATCATGCTTGACGAACTGAACCTGGATGAAATGCGCGAAGCAGTGGGCATTACTGCTGGCAAAGCCAAGCTCGAGGCCAGTGGCGGGGTCAACGAGACAACCCTGCGGGAGATTGCCGAGACCGGCGTGGACTACATCTCGATTGGTGCGATGACCAAGGATGTGAAGGCGGTAGACCTGTCGATGCGGTTGAGCCTGTGAGCTGATTGCAAACAACAAAAAACCGGCCATCGAGCCGGTTTTTTGTTGTTTGCAAAGGGCCGCAAAGCGACCCCCGCCCCACTTGAATCAGAACGAAGCGTTGGCCAGCCCGTCCAGGTAACGCTCGACGTCCAGCGCCGCCATGCAGCCAGCACCGGCCGAGGTAATGGCCTGGCGGTAAACGTGGTCCGCCACGTCCCCAGCGGCAAACACGCCTTCGACATTGGTGGCGGTGGCATTGCCTTCACGGCCGCCGGCAACCACCAGGTAGCCGTCCTTCAGGGTCAGCTGGCCTTCGAACAGCGAGGTGTTCGGGGTGTGGCCAATGGCGATGAATACGCCGTCGACCTTGATTTCGTCGCTGCTGCCGTCGTTGTTCTTCAGGCGCGCACCGGTCACGCCCATGTTGTCACCCAGCACTTCGTCCAGGGTGGCATTGAGCTTGAGCTCGATCTTGCCTTCGGCGACACGGGCGTTCAGCTTGTCGACCAGGATCTTCTCGGCGCGGAAAGTCTCGCGACGGTGCACCAGGGTCACCTTGCTGGCGATGTTGGCCAGGTACAGCGCCTCTTCCACCGCAGTGTTGCCGCCGCCCACTACCGCCACCGGCTTGTTGCGGTAGAAGAAGCCGTCACAGGTGGCACAGGCCGAAACACCCTTGCCCATGAACGCCTCTTCCGAAGGCAGGCCAAGGTAGCGGGCGCTGGCGCCAGTGGCGATGATCAGCGCGTCGCAGGTGTACGTGCCGCTGTCACCTTGCAGGGTGAACGGCTTGTTGGCCAGGTCGACGGCGTTGATGTGGTCGAAGACGATTTCGGTTTCAAAGCGCTCGGCGTGCTCTTGCATACGCTGCATCAGGGCCGGGCCAGTCAGGCCGTGTGGGTCGCCCGGCCAGTTGTCGACTTCGGTTGTGGTGGTCAGCTGGCCACCCGCCTGCATGCCGGTGATCAGCAGCGGCTTGAGGTTGGCACGGGCGGCATACACCGCAGCGCTGTAACCGGCAGGGCCGGAACCCAGAATGATGACGCGCGAATGACGTACTTCAGACATGTCGAACTCCTGTCGAGCGGGCCGCAGGGCCGGCATCGGTGTACCGGCTGCGCCAGCTGGAAAATTAAAAGGGGCCCACGCAGCACTTGGGGAAGGCTACAACGCACAGGCCCGGAAAGCGGAAAGTTGAGCGCACTGTAGCGAGGTCGCAAAGATTAAGGAAATATCCTTCGACAATCCACCTCATAGGCATCCTCTATGCTGTGATTTCATCGACTGCCAATGCCTGGCGCTTTTGTTACAGCCGGTTTCCCCCTGGCTGCCCGCCTTTCGTCGGCGCGGCAAACTCGGTAAGGTCAGCGCGTTTTCCTTCTTTGCGGAGTACCTCGATGCAAGCCCCTGTCCTCTCTGGCCCCCAATACCTTCGCGAAGGCCTGAAACTGGTGCTGAGCCCCAACCTGCGGTTGTTCGTGCTGCTGCCGCTGGCGGTCAACCTGTTGCTGTTCGGTGGCATGGTCTACTTCGCCGGCCACCAGTTCAGCCTGTGGCTGGATGCCCTGATGCCGACGCTGCCAGACTGGTTGAGCTTCCTCAGCTACATACTCTGGCCGCTGTTCGTTGCCTTGCTGGTGCTGATGGTGTTCTTCACCTTCACGCTGGTGGCCAACATCATTGCCGCACCGTTCAATGGCTTCCTGGCGGAAAAGGTCGAGGTGGTGGTACGTGGCGAAGACACCTTCCCGGCGTTCAGCTGGGGTGAGCTGGCGGCCATGGTGCCACGCACCTTCAGCCGCGAAATGCGCAAGCTGGGCTACTTCCTGCCACGGGCCATCGGCCTGTTCATCCTCTCGTTCATCCCGGTAGTCAACGTAATCGCCGCGCCGCTGTGGCTGATGTTCGGGGTATGGATGATGGCCATCCAGTACATCGACTACCCGGCGGACAATAACAAGATGAGCTGGCAGGACATGCTCGCCTGGCTGCGGCAAAAACGCTGGCAGTCGCTGGGCTTTGGCGGCATCACGTACCTGGCGCTGATGATTCCGGGGGTGAACGTGCTGATGATGCCGGCGGCGGTGGCCGGGGCCACGTTGTTCTGGGTGCGCGAGCGCAACTGAGTACAGCGTCCAGGCTCCCACTTGGGCCATGCAGAACTTGAGGGCTATGCCGTAAGAGTGGGAGCCCGGCTTGCCGGCGATGGGCCGCAGTGCGGCCCCCGTTACTTGGCTGCTACTGCCCCAACCGGCTGGAAAACTGCCCGACCACATCCACCACCCGCTTCGCCCCGTCCTGAATCTCGACAATCACGCTGCCGGTCTCGTCGGCCAGCGCCAGCCCCTGCTCGGCCTGGCGTTTGCTGGTATCGATGATCGATACCGCCGCCTGGGCCAGTTGCTCGTTCTGTTGCACCACCCGGGCGATTTCCTCGGTCGCGGTGCTGGTGCGCGAAGCCAGCTGGCGCACTTCGTCGGCAACCACGGCAAACCCCCGGCCCTGCTCGCCCGCGCGGGCAGCTTCGATGGCTGCGTTCAGCGCCAGCAGATTGGTCTGCCCGGCGATGTCGCTGATGGTCTTGATGATCGAACCGATCACCCGGGACTGGGTGTCCAGCGCCTGGATCCCCTCGGCCGCCTCTTGCATCGAGGCTTCCAGGCCACGCATCACGCTGACGCTCTGGGTCACCACAGCAGTGGCCTTGCGCGCACTGGCATCGGTGCCCAGCGAGGTGTTGTAGGCCACGTCTGCCGCTTCGGCCACGGCCTGCTCCTGATTGACCTGGTCAGTGATCACGGTGGCGAACTTGACCACCTTGTACAGCACATCGTGGGCGTCGAAGAGCGGGTTGTACGATGCTTCCAGCCAGATCACCCGGCCATGGGCATCGATACGCTTGAAGCGGTCGGCAACGTATTCGCCACGGCGCAGCTTGTCCCAGAACGCCTGGTAGCCGACCGAGTTGGCCTCCTCCGGCTCGCAGAACATGCGGTGGTGCTTGCCGCGGATCTGCTCCAGGCGGTAGCCGACCGCAGCCAGGAAGCGCTCGTTGGCGGTGAGGATGGTGCCGTTGAGGTCGAATTCGATCACGCCGGTAGAGCGCATCAATGCCTTGATCAGGCTTTCGTGCTCGCGGGATGTCTCGATGGTGCGGGTAAGGTCGCTGGAGTGCATGGTGAAGTACTTGATGCGCCCTTCGCTGTTCTTGACCGGCTGCAGGATCGACCGCAGCCAGGCTTCATGGCCGTTGCCGCGCAGCAGGCGGAACGCGCCATTGAGGTGTTCGCCACGGCTGATCGCGCTTTTCATGCGCTGGTAGAAGTCCAGCGACTTCACATGGGCGGGGACGATGTCCTCGATGCTGCGTCCAAGCAATTGATCGGCGCGGTAGAGCATCTCGCTCTCGAAGTTGCCATTGACCATCTCGATCCGTCCCTGGGGGTCGAGCTGCAGCACCAGCATTTCGCTGTCAAGGCTACTCTTGACCTGTTCGATGGACATCAGGTCTTCGCGCAGCTGCCGGATTTCTTGCTTGAGCTTGTTGTTGAACATCACCGCACTCCTGGAGCGCATCGGTAGTCGAATGCATCTTCATCGGCTGCCAGGGACACCTTCTTGAGTGCCATGAAAGGAAATATTCATAAGGCGCAGCGTGTTGCTGGTCAGGCGTCATCAGTACGTCACATGGCAGTCACATTCACGCAACCCCGCAGGCGGAAACTTTTTGTCATGAATACACCCGCCCTGCGTATCACCTTGGTCAGCGAAACCTTCCCGCCCGAGATCAACGGCGTGGCCAATACCCTTGGCCGCCTAAGTGAAGGGTTGCGCCAGCGTGGCCATGAAGTCGAGGTGGTGCGGCCGCGTCAGGCCGGTGAAGGGCCCGTGCACAACGACCCGCAGCTGATGCTGTGCCGTGGCTGGGGCCTGCCTGGGTACCCGGGCTTGCAGTGGGGCGAGGTGTCCATGCACAAGCTGTTGCGCCGCTGGCGGCGACAGCGCCCGGATGTGCTGTACATCGCCACCGAAGGGCCGTTGGGGCTCAGCGCGCTGCGCGCGGCCCGGCGCCTGGGGATTGCCGTGGTCAGCGGCTTTCACACCAACTTCCCGCAGTACTCCGGCCAGTACGGCCTGGGGCTGCTGGCGCGCCTGCTCACGCACTACCTGCGCTGGTTCCATCGGCGCACGGCCAGCACGTTGGTCCCTAGCCTCAGCCAACGCCTGGAACTGGAGCGCCGTGGTTTCGAACGCCTGGAACTGCTGGCCCGAGGTGTGGATGCCTGCCTGTTCAACCCGGCCCGGCGCAATCTGGCGTTGCGTGAAAGCTGGGGCCTAGGCCCGCAAGACATCGCCGTGCTGCATGTCGGCCGGCTGGCGGTGGAAAAGAACCTGGGCCTGCTGCGCCCTTGCCTGGAGGCATTGCAGAAGACTTATCCACAGAAACGCCTGCGCCTGGTCGTGGTGGGTGACGGCCCGCAGCGCGCCGCGCTTGAGCAGCAGGTGCCGGATGCGATTTTCTGCGGCGCCCAGCGCGGGGAGGTACTGGCCGAGCACTATGCCAGCGGTGACCTGTTCCTGTTCCCGAGCCTGACCGAGACCTTCGGCAATGTGGTACTCGAGGCCATGGCCTCAGGGCTGGCAGTGGTGGCGTATGACGAGGCGGCGGCAGCGCAGCATATTCGCCACGGCCACAGCGGCGCGTTGGCCATGCCGGGGGATCAGGCGGCGTTCATCGATGCAGCTTGCTGGTTGCTGGAGGAAGAGGAAACGTTGCGCCGGGTGCGGTTGAATGCCCGGCAGCATGCCAGTCGTCAGGGCTGGCCGGGGATTGTCGAGCAGTTTGAGGGGTTTTTGTTCAGTGCTTGCCGTCGAAGCGGTGTTCAGGCTGGGGGTTCGACGCAGGGTTTTCAGCGCCAGTGAAATCGAGTGGCGCTCGATCTCACAGGCACTGAAGATCCCGTGCCAGGCACCTGGCAGCCTTGATACGGAGCAGGCTTATCAGCCCAGCGCCTTCTCGATCGCCTGCACCACTGCCGGATCATCCGGCGCCGTGCGTGGCGAAAAGCGTGCCAGCACCCGCCCGTCCTTGCCCACCAGAAACTTCTCGAAGTTCCAGGTGATGTCGCCTGGGAACTCGGCGCCTTCACCCGCCAGCAGGCGATACAGCGAATGGCGGCCCTGCCCGTTCACTTCCAGCTTGGCCCCCAACGGAAAACTCACCCCGTAGTTGAGGCTGCAGAATTCCTGAATTTCCTTTTCACTGCCCGGCTCCTGGCCGGCAAACTGGTTGCACGGCAGGCCAAGCACGTTGAAGCCTTTGTCCTTGTAATCCTGGTAGAGGTTCTCAAGCGCCTTGTATTGCGGCGTCAGGCCACACTTGGAGGCAACGTTGACCACCAGCACCACTTGGCCCTTGAACGGTGCAAGGGGCAGCTCGCTACCGTCCAGCCTGTCCAGTTTCAGGTCGTGAAATGCACTCATGATGAAATCCCCTCTCAGATTCCCGGTTGCCGCGCAGGCGAATTCCGCCCACTAAAAAGGCGCCCGTCCAAACCGTCTACCTCCCGAAGGAAGGCAAATCGGTTTGCCCGAGCGCCTGGCGACTTTCTGAGCTTAGCGCAGAAAATCAGTGGTGATGGCCACCTTCACCGTGGATGTGACGGTGAGCGATTTCTTCTTCGCTGGCATCACGCACGTCAACTACCTTGACCTGGAAGGTCAGGCGCTGGCCAGCCAGTGGGTGGTTGCCGTCAACGGTGACGTCGTCGCCGTCCAGGTCACGGATGGTGACGATCTGCATCTGGCCGTCCGGCGCGGAAGCGTGGAACTGCATGCCCACTTCCAGCTCGTCGACGCCTTCGAACATGCTGCGGTTCAGGGTGCTGACCAGTTCGGCCAGGTATTCGCCGTAGGCGTCTTCCGGCTCGATGGAAACGTTCAGCTCGTCACCGGCCTGCTTGCCTTCCAGGGCTTTTTCCAGGCCCGGGATGATGTTGCCGGCACCGTGCAGGTAAACCAGCGGCGCACCACCGGCGGAGCTGTCGATGGTCTCCCCGGCGTCGTTGGTCAGGGTATAGTCGATGGAGACAGCCTTGTTGGCGGCGATCAGCATGGGGCAAGACCTTTTGCAAAAGAATGTAGAGCGGACAAGTGTAACCAAGCCATCGCCCGATTGCGAACGCGCTGCGGACGAGCAACGGCCCATCAGTCGGATCACCGGCTTCCATCAGGACGATGAAGGCCATTGGGTGGCCGAACTGTCGTGCGGCCACACCCAGCACCTGCGGCATCAGCCGCCGTGGCAGGCCAGGCCGTGGGTACTCGACCCAGTACTGCGCGCGCAGCACATCGGCCAACCTTTCGCTTGCGGCTGGTGCGCACAAGGGGCCGATAGCGCTACCCTTGGCCGTTAATTTCTTGCACCGCTTATTTCGAGAAGCACGCATGCAGACTTTTTTCATTGCGCCGACCGACTTCGGTGTCGGCCTGACTTCGATCAGCCTGGGCCTGGTGCGCACCCTGGAGCGCGCCGGCCTGAAGGTCGGCTTCTTCAAGCCGATCGCCCAACCTCACCCGGGTGACACCGGCCCAGAACGCTCCACCGAACTGATGGCCCGTACCCACGGCATCAAGCCCCCCGTGCCGCTGAGCCTGGGCCAGGTCGAGCGCATGCTCGGCGACGGCCAGCTGGACGAGTTGCTGGAAGAAATCATCCGCCTGTACCAGCAAGCCTGCGTCGGCAATGACGTGGTGGTGGTCGAGGGCATGGTGCCCACGCGGCATGCCAGCTATGCGGCGCGGGTCAACCAGCACCTGGCCAAAAGCCTGGATGCCGAAGTTATCCTGGTGTCGGCACCGGAAAACGAAGTGCTGAGCGAGCTGTCTGGCCGGGTTGAACTGCAGGCACAGCTGTTCGGCGGCCCGCGCGACCCCAAGGTGCTCGGGGTGATCCTCAACAAAGTGCGCACCGATGAAACCATGGCAGACTTCGCCACGCGCCTGCGCGAGCACTCGCCCTTGCTGCGCGGCAACGACTTCCGCCTGCTCGGCTGCATCCCCTTTCAGCCGGAACTGAACGCCCCGCGTACCCGTGACGTGGCAGACCTGCTTGGCGCCCAGGTGCTCAATGCCGGCGACTACGAGCAACGGCGCATGAGCAAGATCATCATTTGCGCGCGCACGGTGGCCAACACGGTGCCGCTGCTGACCTCGGGCACCCTGGTGGTAACCCCGGGCGACCGCGACGACATCATCCTCGCCGTCAGCCTGGCAGCAATCAATGGCGTGCCGCTGGCCGGCCTGCTGCTGACCAGTGACAGCAAGCCCGACTCGCGCATCCTCGGCCTGTGCCGCGGTGCCCTACAGGCCGGGCTGCCGATCCTGTCGGTCAGCACCGGCTCGTACGACACCGCCAACCAGCTCAACTCGCTGAACCGTGAAATCCCGGTGGACGACCGCGAGCGCGCCGAGTTCATCACCGACTTCGTCGCCAGCCACCTCGACGCGGCGTGGCTGCACCAGCGCTGCGGCACCCCGCGGGAACTGCGCCTGTCACCGGCTGTGTTCCGCTACCAGCTGATCCAGCGTGCACAACAGGCCAACAAGCGCATCGTCCTGCCCGAAGGCGCCGAGCCACTGCTGGTTCAGGCTGCCGCCATCTGTCAGGCCCGTGGTATTGCCCGCTGCGTGCTGCTGGCCAAGCCCGAAGATGTCGACGCTGTGGCCCGTGCCCAGGGCATCACCCTGCCGCCCGGCCTGGAGATCCTCGACCCTGAGCTGATTCGCGGGCGTTACGTGGAGCCGATGGTCGAGCTGCGCAAGAGCAAGAACCTGAATGCGCCGATGGCGGAGCAGCAACTGGAAGATCCGGTGGTGATCGGCACCATGATGCTGGCCCTGGACGAAGTGGACGGCCTGGTTTCCGGCCTGGTGCATTCCACCGCCAATACCATCCGCCCTGCCCTGCAGCTGATCAAGACCGCGCCGGGTTCAAGCCTGGTGTCGTCGGTGTTCTTCATGCTGTTCCCCGAGCAGGTGCTGGTGTACGGCGACTGTGTGATGAACCCGCATCCGAGCGCTGCCGAACTGGCCGAGATTGCCCGACAGAGCGCCGAATCGGCGCAGGCTTTCGGCATCGCGCCGCGGGTGGCGATGATCAGTTATTCAAGCGATTCGGCCAGCGACGAAGAGGTCGAGAAAGTGCGCGAAGCGACACGCCTGGCACAGGGCGCGACGCAAGCGCTGCTGATCGACGGGCCGTTGCAGTATGACGCGGCAGCGAACCCGGCCATTGCACGGGAAATTGCGCCGGGTAGCCCGGTGGCCGGGCGGGCCACGGTGTTCGTGTTCCCCGACCTGAATACGGGCAATACCACGCACAAGGCTGTGCAGCGCAGTGCTGACGGGGTCAGCCTGGGGCCGATGTTGCAGGGGTTGCGCAAGCCGGTGAACGACTTGCCGCGCGGGGCTCAGGTGGACGACATCGTGCACACCATTGCCCTGACGGCCATCCAGGCCAGCGTGGTGCGCTAACAAGCCGGGGCTGCGTTGCAGCCCCGCGGATCAATCAGGGGTACTGCTGAACCTGGCCTTGCTGCTGGTCATACTGCTGGCCCGGAATCGGCTTCAGGTTGACTTCCACACGGCGGTTCTGCGCGCGGCCGTTGGCGTCGGCGTTGCTGGCGATCGGCTGGTCCGGGCCCATGCCACGCACCGACAGACGCGAGGCATCCACACCCTGCGAAGTCAGGTAGGCGCTGACTGCCTGTGCACGGCGCTGGGACAGGTCCATATTGTGCTGGCGGCTGCCGGTGCTGTCGGTGAAGCCGACCACTTCGATGGTGTTCTGGTTGAACTGCTTGAACGAACCGGCCAGGTTGTTCAGCGGCTGATAGAAGCTTGGCGCGATGTTGGCCGAGTCGGTGGCGAAGGTGATATTGCCCGGCATGATCAGCTTGATCTGGTCACCCTGGCGCTGCACTTCCACACCGGTGTTGGCCATTTGCGCACGCAGTGCGGCTTCCTGCTTGTCGGCGTAGTAGCCATAGCCGGCGGCGGCGGCACCCACCGCGGCGGCGCCGATCAGTGCACCCTTGCCACGGTTGTTGTGGTCGATGGCGGCGCCGGCGACTGCACCGGCCAGCGCGCCCAGGCCGCCGTATTTGGCGGTCTTGCTCATCCCCGAGGAGCCCTGCGCCTGACCCTGGTTGTCATAAGGGTTCTGGCCGGCACAGCCGGTCATCAGGGCCGCGGCAGTTGCGACGATAATCAGGCGACGCATGGTGAACATGGACAAGCTCCTACTGAAATTCATAAATGCGGCAGATCGCAATCGGATCTATGCCAGCCTTGGAACGCTCGGGCGACGAAAAATTCCGTGAAAGCTTTTTCACCGGCCATCACGCACGCACGAAGGGATTTTCGCGCATCTCGTCACCCAGCCGGGTATCGGGCCCATGGCCGGTCACCACGATGGCTTCTTCGTCCAGCCGGTACAGCCGCTCCTTGATCGAACGAACGATAGCCCGCTGGTCGCCGCCCCACAAATCGGTGCGGCCAATGCCACGGCGGAACAGCGTGTCGCCGGCGATCAGCAGCTTGGCGTCGGCGAACCAGAAGCTCATCGAGCCCGGGGTGTGGCCTGGCGTATGCAAAGCCACGCCGCACCCGCAGGCCAGCTCCTCGTCATCAGCCAGCCAGTGGTCTGGGGCCGGTACCGGCGTGTACGGCACGCCGAACATCTGGCACTGCATCTCCAGGTTGTCCCACAGGCTCTGGTCATCCTTGTGCAGGTGCAGCGTGGCGCCGGTCAGCGCCTTGAGCTTGCCCGAGGCGAGGAAGTGATCGAAGTGCGCGTGGGTATGGATGATGCTTGCCAGCGTCAGGCCGTGTACCTGCAGGCGGGCCAGGATCTTCTCCGGGTCACCGCCCGGGTCGACGACGATGGCCTTTTTGGTCAGCGGGTCGCCGATGAGTGTGCAGTTGCACTGCAAGGGGCCTACGGGGAAGGTTTCGCGAATGAGGGCAGGCGATGGATTCTGCATGATAAATACGAAAACCGTTTAATCGAATAGGGTTTGCACGCGAGCCAATGCATCAAGGATGACAACCTCGGGTACCGACTCAATGCGTTTGGCGAGGCGGGCCTCAAGGTCCACTGTGCGTATCTGGTTGCAGAGCATCACACCCTGCGTTTGCGTTCCCGCACCGCTGAGCGTGACAGCGAAACCTGCATGCCTCGCAAAACCACCTCCTTGGGTGATAGGGATGATCACAGCCAGGCCTGCTGCATTAAAAGCTGCCGGAGTGAGCACTAGTGCAGGTCGCCCTATGCCCTGCTGCTCTCGCCCAGCTGCAGGGTCGAGGTTGACGCGAACAATATCGCCCCTTGCAAACTTGACCCGCTTCACACTTCACGCCCTACTGGGCGCATAGCGTTCCAGTCAGCCAAATCCTCTGGCTCCGGTGCGTTCAGGTCGCACTGTGCCATCAACTCTTCAAGGGTGTACTTAGGTTTTGACCTGACGGGCTTAAGCACCAGCGCCTCACCCGTTGCGTCCAGGTTCAGGGTGGAACCGACACCGAGTCGCATCTGTTTGAGCACTGCGGCGGGCAAGCGGATGGCGGCGCTGTTGCCCCACTGCTGAATCTTGATTTGCATGAGTATCTCCCAAGGTAGATACATAGTAGAAACCCTCCAGATGATTGCAAGCGAAATGTAGAGACGTAGTATCTACACTGTTATTCGGCGGCTCAGGATAAAAGCCCTGCAATCACGTGAAGGAAATGCCTTACATCACCTTGGGAAATGACTTTCCAACTGAAAACATTCGAAACACCATGTCCGTCATGTTCAAGGCAGGAACAACCTGAACAACCCGCCCCCAAGTGCTCCGCCATTGGAAATCTCGATCCGCCCGCGCACCCCGCCGCTCTCATGCAGCGCCGCAATCCGCGCCGCAAAATACAGCCCCAGCCCGGTACTGCCGCTGGTGCAGTCGATGCCCTGGATGTACTCCTCCTGGCGCTCGAGCATGCGCTGTGGATAACCTGGGCCGTCATCGTTGACGCAAATGGCCAGCTGGTTGTCTGCTTCTTCAATGGTGATCAGCAAGGCGTGGCCGGCAAAGCGGGTGGCGTTGGTGATGACGTTGGCGATTACCGAAGCCACCAGCTCGCGGTCGAAGAAGCCCAGCGGGTTGTCGGTATCGATGCGCCAGGTGGCGAGGATGTCGTTGTGCTTCAGCACTTCCTGGTGCGCGGCCAGCTGTGCTTCGATGAAGTCGTCCAGCTCGTGGTAGTCCGGGCACACCGGCAACTGGTTCACACCCAGTTTGTACAGCCCCAGCAACTGCACCAGCATGCCGTTGAGGTGGCGAAACTCGTGCTCCATGATGCCCTGCTCGGCCCCCCCGCGCAGTTCCTCGGGCAACCGTTCGACCCACTGGCTGTGGGACTGGATCAGCGCCGCCAGGGAACTCTTCAGGTCGTGCACGGTGGAGGCGATCACCGTGGAAAAATCCAGCCCCTGATTGTCTTGATTCATGCGCCGAACACTCGGATGTGCAGTTTGCGGTAACGGTCATAGCGGTTGTCGCTGCCAGGGATACCGGACACGCTGGTCAAGGCGTCGCGGCACTCCTGCATGATCGCCGGCTGAGGGTTGTCACCACCGATGCGCAGCAGCGCCTGGGCGGTGTTGAGGGCAATGCTGATGTTCTTAGGCTGCAAACCCAGCGCCTTGCGGAACAACTGCAACGCCTCGCCGAGCTGCCCTCCCTGGTAACTGCGCACACCCTGGCGATTGAGGGTTACCGCTTCGGTAATGGCGTTGAGCACGTTGGGGTCGTCGGTCAGCTTGCCCACTTTTTCCATGACCTTGGGGTCATCGCCATAACTTTCCACACAGCTTTTCAGCACGCCGATTGCGGCGGCCTCCTGCCCCATCGCCTGCAACTGCGCGGCAACGGTCAGGGCTGAATCGACCGAGAAGAACTGGTTCATCTTGTCCAGGCGCTGGATCGCCTGTTCGGTCAGTTTGCCGGCGGTTTCCGGGTCGCCGGCCTGCTGCAGGCTGGCGGCCTTCATCATCCGCGCACGCACTTGCAAGCCCTGGTCTTCGGGATTTTCCTTGGCCACCTCGCTGAGCGTGGTGTTGATTTCTACCCGGGTACGGGCGTCCAGGCCAAAGCCTGCGTTCTTGCTCATCAGCGCCTGCACCAGGCCAAGGTTGTTCTCGGCATCCTTGTAGCGCGAGCTCTGGCCTTGGTTGACGGCATGGCGGAACGCTTTCGACGCGCTCTCGAAGTCCTCGTTCTCCAGCGCCAGCTTGCCCAGCTTCGACTGCCGCCGCACCGAAAGCGGTGACAGGCGCACGGCTTCTTCAAGCAGGTTCTGCGCGCGCCTGGTTTCGCCTTGCGCCACCAGTACCTCGGCCATGCCATCGTAGAGGGCTGGCATGATCGGGAACGCCTTCAGCGCCTGCTCGTAAACCCCCTGGGCCTGGGCATTCTGGCCGCGCTTGTGCATCAGCGCGCCTAGCGCCGTGTACACCCACGGCTGCGGGCGGCTGGCCAGGATAGCCTTGAGGAATTTTTCCAGCTCGTCGAAACGGTTGAGGTTGCGCAGGGCATCGGCCCGGTAGCGCAGGCACAGCGGCGCCAGACGCGGGTCCTTCTTGCACAGTTCGGCACAGGCCGCCAGCACCTCGGCCGGGCGATTGCGGTCCAGTGCCTGCAGAATCGGCTTCAGCAGCGTTTTGCGCTGGAACAGCTTCTCGACACGCTGGGCCAGGCCAACCCGGTTGAACGGCTTGGTCAGGTAGGCATCGGGCTCGTGCTCGATGGCGCTGAGGACAATGGCCTGGCTGCTCTCGGCAGTGACCATGATGAACACGCACTCATGGCTGATGTGCTTGTCGATGATCAGGTCTTCGAGTACCTGCTGGCCGTTCTTCTTGCCGTCGCCCAGGTGGAAGTCCTGCAGGATGAAGTCATAGCGCTTTTGCGCGCACATGCGCAGCGCCTGCTCGCCGCTGTCGGCGGTGTCCACATCGCGCACGCCCAACTCGCGCAGCATGGAACGCGTCGACGTGCGGAAGTCGGTAAAGTCGTCGACGATCAGAAAGCTCTTTTGCCCGTACTGCAGCATCAACACGACCTGCCTTGGAATGATTGAAAAATCGCGCGAGGCGATGCCACCGATCGCTGTATCGGCAGCTGGTCGGGAAAGATGAGGGTAGAGCATTGCGGGCCACAAACCATGGCGCCAAGCCATCACTTTAGCGGGCAATGCCCCGCACGACCAGCCTCACACCAGCAGCCCCAGGGATTTGGCCCTGGCCACCGCCTGGGTGCGACGCTCCACCCCGAGCTTGCTGTTGATATGACTGGCATGGGTTTTCACGGTATGCAGCGAAATGAACAGCCGCTCGCTGATCTGCTGATTGGAGCAGCCCTGGGCAATCAGCTCGAGCACAGCCAGTTCACGGCCGCTGAGGGCCTCGCTGCTGCCGGGGCCCACACTTGGCAGCGGCGGCAAACGCTTGAGCAGCTCTGCCCTTACGGGACAAGCGCCAGTAACCTGCAACTGCTCCTGCAGCCACTGCGGGTGCCGCTCCAGCAGGGGCTGGAAAGGCTGCAGTACGCCCCCCTGGGCGGCCTCCAGCAACCCTGGCAACAATTGCACGGCCTGCCCTTCCCGGCCTTCGTCCAGCAACAGCACGAGCCACTGGCTGAAGGCACTGACCGTGAGCATCATGCCGCCACTGGCCTGGCCACGCTCGACCAGGGCCGCCAGACGCTGAACGGCCTCATCACGGCGTGACTGGACACGCTCGAGCAACGCCTGCTGCAATTCGATGTGCAATGGCAGCAGCGGGTGGAACTCCGGCGCCGCCGCCGGTTGCTCGCCGCCATAGGTCTGGCCCAGGCGCAGCAGCCAGGACTCGGCAAGGTCGGTGCGCCCCTGGGCCAGCCACAGCTCGCATTTGACCAGGGTGATCATGGCCAGGTAGTACACCGGCGGCACATCCCAGATGTGCATCAGCCGTTCGGCCTCGGCCAGTTCGGCAAAGGCCTCGGCAAAATGCCCCTCCCGGCCGTCAAGCGTGGCAATCACGCAGTGGCCGATGAGCACGCTGATATCCCGGCAGGCCCGCGCCTCGCCCAGCCCCGCGCGCAGGCGCGCACGGCCCTGGGCTGGCTGCAGGCGCGAGACCAGCAGATAGCCCTCGTACAGCGTCAGGCGCGCGCGCACGGCATACAGCCGCTGCGCCGACAGCCCTTGCAGGCGCTGCAAGCCTTGGCGCACTTCGTCAAGCGCGCGCAATACTTCGCCACGGGCGTGCAGCACCCGCGCGCGGTCGTAATGGGCCAGCGCCTCGAACAGCGGGTTGCCGACCCGCTGGGCCAGTTCCAAAGCCTCGCGGTTCCAGCCGCGGGCCCGCCAGAAGTCTCCATCGGCAATGGCCAGGTTGGACAGCGTCGACAGGCAGACCAGGCGTTGGCCATAACGTTTGTTCGGCAGGCTCTGCAGCGCTTCGCCGCAATAGGCCAGGGTCAGCTCGCGGTCGCCCCGCCCCCGGGCGATGACACCACTGAGCGCCAGCCACTGCGCCAGCATGGACTTTTGCGCGGTTGCCGATGGCGCGGGCAGGAAGCGGCTGAGGTAACCGGCCAGGTCCTCGGCCGCGTCCAGCTGGCAAGCCAGGCCCAGCGCCCAGCTGTACAGCACGATCAGCCGCGGCGTGCTGATCAGCAGGCTGTCGGGCAGGTCCATCTTCCAGCGCAGCAGCATACCGACATTCTGTTCGGCCAGCAGTTGCTCTTCGGACAAGCTCTGCACCAGGTCGGCGGCGACATCCAGGTGGCCGGCACGCAGTGCCTGCTCCACCGCCTCGTCCAGCAGGCCTTGGGCTTCGAACCAGCGACAGGCCCGCAGGTGCAGGCCCGACAGCGGTTCGCTGGCCTGGCGGCTGCGCAGCAGGTCGGAGAACAGGTGGTGGTAGCGAAACCAGTGGCCATGCTCGTCCAGCGGCACCAGGAACACTTGATGCGCCTGCAGGAAACGCAGCACTGCGGCACTGTCGTGACGCGCGCGCAGGGCGTCGCAAAGGGCGGCGCAGAAACGCTCCTGGCAGGCGGTTTCATACAGGAAGGCCTGGACCTCGGCAGGCAGCATGTCGATGACTTCTTCAAGCAGGTAGTCACGGATCAGGCCTTCGCCACCGTGCAGGGCCTGGGGCAATGCCTGCTCGTCAGCGTTCTCGCTGGCCGCCAGTTGCCAGAAGCGCAAACCGGCAACCCAGCCATCGCTGCGCTGGATCAGGTTGTCCAGGGCCTGGCCGCGCAAGCCGGTGGGCTGGCGGCCAATCACCGCCAGCGACTCTTCGGCAGTAAGGCGCAAGTCCTGTTCGTTGAGCTCGACCAGTTGCCGGGACAGGCGCAGGCGTGCCAGGTGCCAGTCCGGGCGCTGGCGGCTGGTGACCAGCAACACCAGGCCGGGAGGCAAGTGGTTGAGGAAGAACTGCAGGCAGCGGTCGAGCACCGGCCCCTGGGCCAGGTGGTAGTCGTCCAGCACCAGCAGCAACGGCGTATCGGCTTGCAGGTAGAGCGCGAGCTCGTCGAGCAGGCCGTCGAGCCACTCCTCGAAGGCGAACGGCTGATGCCGCTGGCGCATCTTCAGCAGGCCCATGGCCTGGCCGCCCAGCGCCGGGCAGTACTGCTGCAAGCCTTCGAGCAGGCGCTCGAGAAAGCGGCCAGGGTCGGCATCGCGCTGGCTCAGGCCCAGCCATAAGCTGCGCCAATGCTCAGGTAATGCTTCGCAAAACTCGATGGCCAGGGAGCTTTTGCCGAAACCTGCCGGGGCATTGACCAGCAGCAGTCGCCCAGCAAGGCCGGCGTGCAAGCGCTGACACAAACGCTGGCGCGGCACATGGCCGTCCGGCAGCGGCGGCCGGAAGAAACGCCCGTCCAGCAGGCCCAGGGCCTGGCTGGCGAATCCATGCGTACGGGACAGATCTGTCATGGCCTTCTCGTTCCGGTTGGAAGACTACGGCGATATGAATGCTTGCGAGACTAGCGGGTAACGCTGCGCATTTGAAGATGATGGGAACAATTGCCCTGGAAAAGACTGCGACAAAAAGCAACATGGCTGATGGACAGGGGCTGGGGCGGGGGTTTGGCGAGGTATTCAGCAGGTTTATTGCCAGACCATAAAAAAAGCCCCGGCAAGCCGGGGCGTTGTTGGGTCAGGCAGGGCTCAACGAATACCCGACTGGCGCAGCGCTGCAGGCTGGAAGTCAGCCTTGCTGGCACTGAAGCCGAAGTCGTAGGCGCGCTTCTCTTCGTTCTTCATGCCCAGGGCCAGATACCGACCCGACTGCAGGTCGTAGATGGTTTCCAGGGTGTACCATGGCACTTCCACGTTGTAGTACGGCTGGGCGTGTGCCTCGGAAACGCGCCACAGCTGGCCACGGCCGTCGTACTGGTCGATCACCGCCGCCTGCCAGGTGTCTTCGTCGATGTAGAAGTCACGCTTGGCGTAGATGTGCCGCTGGCCCGGCTTGAGGGTTGCGACCACGTGCCAGACGCGGCGCAGCTCGTAACGGGTCAGGTCCTGGTTGATGTGCCCGGCCTTGATGATGTCGGTGTACTTCAGCTTGGGGTCATCGAGCTTGAAGGCGTTGGACGCGATATACAGCTCCTTCTTGCCCTCCAGCTTCCAGTCGTAGCGGTCTGGCGCGCCGTTGAACATGTCCAGGTTGTCCGAGGTGCGCAAACCATCGGCAGCGGTGCCCGGGCCGTCATACGACACCTGCGGCGCCTGGCGCACGCGACGCTGGCCGGCGTTGTAGATCCATGCCTTGCGCGGCTCTTTTACCTGGTCGAGGGTTTCGTGCACCAGCAGCACGGTACCGGCCAGGCGCGCCGGTGCAGTCACTTCCTGCTTGAAGTAGAACAGGATGTTGCCCGGGTTGTTCGGGTCGTAGTCCTTCATCTTGTCGCGGAAGACGAACTGGTCGGAGAAGTAGACCGGGTTGAAAGAGCCGTTCTGCTGCGGCGTGGCCTGGGTCACCAGGCGGCTGACGCTGCCACCGCGGTAGCGGGTGATGTGGTTCCAGATCACCTCCAGGCCGCTTTTAGGGATCGGGAACGGCACGGCGGTGCGGAAGTCGTTCAGGCCGTTGCCGCCTTCCACCAGGGTGGCCTTGGTGGCGTTGGCCTTGATGGCGGCGAACACGTCGGCAGGCGCGGTGGAGCCGCGGTGGGTCTTGAATACCGGGATCTTGAAGGTGTCGGGGTAGCGCTTGAGCATCGCCAGCTGGCCTGGCGAGAGCTTGTCCTTGTACTGCTCGGCGTTTTGCGCGGTGATGGTGAACAGCGGTTTTTCACTGCCATACGGGTCGGACAGGAAGCCCTTGCCGTCAACACTGCCCGCAGTCTTGGACAGTGGCTCCCACGGGCCGATCGAGCCATCGGCATTGCCGGCCTTTTCCGCGCCCATCGGGGTGAGGGTGCTGCCCAGCTTGGCCGCCTCGTCGGCGGATACCGCAGCCATGACGCTGGTCGCCAGCAGGGACAGGCCCAGTACACCGGCTTGCAGCAGACTTCTGGTCTTGTTCATGTCGTGTCGTCCTGGATCTGAGTGCTTAGAAGTTCACGCCGAAGCTGAGGGCGACAAAGTCGCGGTCATCCACGGTGCTGTACTTGCCGTCGAAGAAGTTGGTGTACGACAGGGTCGCCGTGTAGGTGTTCTGGTATTCGGCATCCAGACCCAGGCTGACAGCCTTGCGGCCTTCCTCGAAGTTGGCGCCCGGGCCAGGCGAATAGCCGGACACGTCGTGCGACCAGGCCACGCTCGGCTTCAGGTTGATACCGGCGAACACGTCGTTGTAGTCCCAGATGACACGCGCGCGGTAACCCCAGGATGTGCTGGTGGTATAGCCGTCGTTCTCGCACTTGCGGTTCAGGTTGGTGGTGGAGGCACCTGCACCGGCACCGGCGATGGTGCTGGCATTGAGTGCCTGGCAGGTGTCTGCACCGCCGGTGGCTGGCAGCGGGCCGGGGCCGAATACCGGATCGCGACCGTAGCGTGTGTCGTGAGCGTTCTCCAGGCCGCCGACGTGGGTGACGCCCACCTCGCCCACCACGGTCATGCGGCTGGCGCCCATCACCTGGTCGAAGAAGTGCGTGAGGGTAGTCTGGAACTGGGTGATTTCCTTGCGGCGATAGCCGTGCAGGTCCTGGCCGGGCGTGCCCGCCAGCAGCGAAGCGTTGGTCAGTGCACCGCCCAGTGGACGAACACCGGCAAACAGGATATCGGTGGTGTTCAACTGCACCGGGGCGTTGGGCCGGTAGCTGACCTCACCGCTCCAGGCCGTGCCGGTTGGCAACGTGGTAGAGAAGCTCAAGCCGTACAGGCGGATGTCTTCGGGGTACTCGACGAAGTACTGCGAGTTGCCCGCCACGATCAGCGGCGCCAGCGCACGCAGCTGTGCCGGCAGGCCGGCGATGCCGGAGAACACCGACGCCGGGGCGCCGGTGGCGCTGAAGATCGGCGCACGGCTGTGATAGTTCATGAAGTACGCGCCAAATTCGGTGTCCAGCGGCTCGAACATGTAGCGCATGGCCACACCGAACTGGCCGCTGTCCCGCGCATCACGGTCGGCGCCACGGCGCACCATCACGCCCTCTTCGTTGATGTTCACGCCCTGGGTGGCGAGGAACTGCTGCGCCGCGCCAGGCACCGCCCGGCTGCTGTTGAGCACGCGCAGGTTGTCGGTACAGCCGTCGGCGATGATGTCTGGCTGGGAGAAGAAGGTGCCGCAGTTGTCGACGACCGTCTGGTCCCATTCGAGCTGGTAGAAGGCTTCGGCCGACAGGTTGTCGGTCAGGCTCTGCGAGATGTAGAACATGTTGACCGGGATCAGGCCTTCCTTGATCTCGGCCCCCGGGCGGCGGAACGCCGACACGTCGATGGGGTTGATCGAGTTGATGCCGCCGCCGATGAAGGTACTTTCACCCCAGCTCACCACCTGCTTGCCGAAGCGCACCGAGCCGGGTTGATCGCCGATGGCGTAGTTGTGGTAGACGAAGGCGTCGAGCAGTTCGGCGCCGGACGACTTGGCGCCCTCCTTGCGGTTGGAGTCGCTGATGTCCTTGAACTCGCGGCTTTCATCCTTGAGTTCGAAGTCGTACCAGTACTTGCCGCGCACGAACACGCCGGTGTCGCCGTACTTCAGCTCCAGGTCATGGATGCCCTTGAAGATCTTGGAAAAGGTCTCGCCTTTCTTGAAGTTCAGGTGGCCATCGTCGGATGTCTGCGACAGGCCCTTGCCGCCGTTGTTCACCCCGATCAGGTTCTTGTTGGGGTTGGCGGTCGACCAACTGGCGCCAATGGAGAGCGACGAGTCGAACTGGCCTTCGATTTCACCGATGTTGAAACTGACAGCGAAAGCAGGACTTGCGAGCGTGGAAGCAAGGCTGACGGCCAGGGGCAGCTTGGCCCGGCGCCAGAACAGGTTTGCAGATTTCATCGACGCTACTCCATGTACTTTTTTTGTTATGGCAGTGAGTCCTTTCAGAAACGGCCCGTGCGACCGGTATGCAGGCTTGCGCCCGCGGCGACATGTGTTGCGCATGCCGCCCTCCCCCTTCCTGAAAATCCCCTGGCCCCGACTATAGCCAGCAAGGCACAGGCGCTTGATCCCTCTAAAGTGTGATTTGCGCTCCGTGCCGCCAACTCGCTGTGATATTGCTGCGATCGCGCGCTGGCAGTGCTCAAGGATGGCGCATTTTTGCCATTTGGCAAGGCGCCGACCGCTCTAGCATGCGGGTCGTATTCTGACGCATACGACCCGCAGGGTGGTTACAGCGTGGAAAGGAACGCGCTGTTGCTGGCCTGCCACTGGACGATGTCCTGGCGGATGCGTTTCTTGTCCAGCTTGCCGACACTGGTCTTGGGAATTTCAGTAACAACGGCGATCTGGCTTGGAATCGCCCATTTGTTGATGTGACCTTGCTCGACAAACGGCTTGAGGTGGTCCTTGAGCGACTTGGCGTCGATAGACTGGCCGTCGCGCACCACCAGCAGGGCAAACGGGCGCTCGCCCCACTGCGGGTCGGCCACCCCCACCACCGCCACTTCACGCACCGCCGGGTGACGGCTGACCAGGTCTTCGAGGTCCAGCGAGGAAATCCATTCGCCACCGGTCTTGATCACATCCTTGATGCGATCGCGGATGTCGATGTAGCCCATGCCATCGAGCGTGGCGACATCACCGGTATGCAGCCAGCCGCCCTGCCACAGCTCCTCGCTCTTTTCCGGCTCCTTGAAGTAGCCCATGGTCAGCCAGGGTGCACGCAGCACCAGTTCGCCCTGTGTTTCGCCATCGGCGGGCAGGAAGTTGCCGTCGCCATCGACGATGGCAGCCTCCACCAGCGGCACCGGGACCCCCGCCTTGATGCGGTAAGTGACGCGCTCATCTTCGCTGCCGGCCTGCAATTCGTCGTTCAGGTGCGCGGCGGAGATCAGCGGGCAGGTTTCGGACATGCCATACGCCGCAGTCAGCTGAATGCCGCGCGCCAGGGCAGCCTGGTACAGCGAGCGATTCAGCGCGCTGCCGCCGATGATGATCTTCCAGCCGGCAAAGTCCTGGCCCTGCGCGTTCGGGCAGTTGAGCAGCATCTGCAGGATGGTCGGCACGCAATGGGAAAAGGTGACTTTTTCTTCCCGCCACAGCTTGACCAGCATGTCCGGCTCGTAGCGCCCCGGGTACACCTGCTTCATGCCGAGCATGGTGGCAGCGTAGGGAATGCCCCAGGCATGCACATGGAACATCGGAGTAATCGGCATGTACACATCGTTGCTGCCCAGCAGGCGCACGCTGTCGATGCTGCCGGTTACCGAGGCTTCGGCCAGGGTGTGCAGCACCAGTTGCCGGTGGGTGAAGTACACGCCCTTGGGGTTGCCGGTCGTGCCTGTGGTGTAGAAGGTGGTGGCCACCGAATTTTCATCGAAATCCGGGAAATCGTAATGCGGGCTGGCGGCAGCCAGCAGTTGCTCGTACTCGCCAACCAGGTTGGGCAGTTCGGCAGTCTTGTCCGCGCCATCGGTCAGCAGCAGGGTCTTGTCAACGGTGGTCAACTGCCCGGCAATGGCCTGGTAGAGGCCGACAAAGTCGCTGTTGACCAGCACCACGCGGTCTTCGGCGTGGTTCATGGTGTAGAGGATCTGCTCGGGCGACAGGCGCACGTTGATGGTATGCACCACCGCACCGATCATCGGGATGGCGAACATGCACTCCAGGTAGCGGTGGCTGTCCCAGTCCATCACCGCCACGGTGTCACCGGCCTTTACGCCGGCTTCGGTGAGCACATTGGCCAGCCGCGCGATGCGCTCGTTGAGCTGTGGATAAGTCAGCCGCAACTGGTCGCGATAGACGATTTCGCGGGTCTTCTCGTAGCGGCTGCCGGACATCAGCAGGCGCTTGATCAGCAACGGGTAGGCGTAGGCGCCTTCGGCGGGTTTGATGATGCGGGTCTGCAACATGGGTATCCCTTTTCTGAAAAGCGGGCCGGACAAGTCTGGCAACTACTGTAGTTCGCCAATGTGACGGCTAAATCAGTCGAAGGAATGATTTGCCTGACAAAGGTATGAGTGGGGGGCGTTGACGGGTGACAAGGTTGAGCTAGACACTGCGCCGGCAGCTTCAGGTTATCTGGTGGAGCTGAGGGCCTCTTCGCCGCGAATGGCCATAACCCAATCACCCGTCCTGCCACCGGAGAACTCCATGCCCAGCCCGCGTCGCGCCGTGTTTCTCGATCACCAGTCCCTGGACCTTGGCGACCTCGACCTATCGCCACTGAAGCAGCAGTTCGATGAATTCGAGCTGTTCGACGCCACCCGCCCGGAGCAAGTGGCAGAACGCCTGCAAGGGGCCGTGGCGGTGATCAGCAACAAGGTCATGCTCGACGCTGCTGCACTGGCCGCCAACCCGCAGCTCAAGCTGATTCTGGTGGCCGCCACCGGCACCAACAATGTCGACATGGCGGTGGCGCGGGCCCAGGGCATCACCGTGTGCAACTGCCAGGGCTACGGCACACCGTCGGTAGCCCAGCACACCCTCGCCCTGCTGCTGGCCCTGGCCACCCGGCTGTGCGACTACAACCAGGCGGTAGCCGAGGGCCAGTGGGCCAAGGCCAGCCAGTTCTGCCTGCTGGACTTCCCCATCGTCGAACTGGAAGGCAAAACCCTCGGCCTGCTCGGCCATGGCGAGCTGGGCGGCGCGGTCGCGCGCCTGGCCGAAGCGTTCGGCATGCGCGTGCTGAGCGGGCAGATTCCCGGCCGCCCGGAACGCGCCGACCGCCTGCCGCTGGACGAACTGCTGCCACAAGTCGATGCCCTGACCCTGCACTGCCCGCTGAACGAGCACACCCGGCACATGCTCGGCGCCCGCGAACTGGCCATGCTCAAGCCCGGTGCGCTGGTGGTCAACACCGCCCGTGGCGGCCTGATCGACGAACAGGCGCTGGCCGACGCCCTGCGCGGCGGCCACCTCGGCGGCGCCGCCACCGACGTGCTGAGCGTGGAGCCGCCGGTCAACGGCAATCCGCTGCTCGAAGCCGGTATTCCGCGGCTGATCATCACCCCGCACAGCGCCTGGGGCGCAGTGGAGTCACGCCAGCGCATCGTCGGCCAGCTCAGCGAAAACGTGCAGGCCTTCTTCGCCGGGCAGCCCCGCCGCGTGGTCAGCTGAGCCCGGCGCTCGCCTCTGCTACACTGCGCCACTTTTTCCGGGAGAGGTCGTCCATGGACCCGCGCAGTGAAGTGTTGCTCCGCCAGGCAGAGCTGTTCCAGGGGCCGCTGCTGATCGCCGGCGCCCCCGCCGACGACCTGCTCGGCCAGTTGCCGCAGGCCCAGGCCTGGACCTGGCATGCCGGCGACCAGGCCATGCTCGACAGCCGCTTCGCCGGCCGCAGCCACTATGCGGTGGAGCCGCCTGAAGTCGCGTTCGACAGCGCCGTGCTGTTCCTGCCCAAGTCCCGCGAGCTTGCCGCCTACCTGCTCAATGCCCTGGCCTCGCGCCTGGCGGGCCGGGTGCTGTACCTGGTCGGCGAGAAACGTGGCGGCATCGAAGGCGCGGCCAGGCAGCTGCAGGCCCTTGGCAAGCCACGCAAGCTCGACAGCGCCCGGCACTGCCAGTTGTGGCAGGTGACCATCGACAATGCACCGCAGGCAAAACCGCTGGAAAGCCTGGCCGAACGCTTCGAGCTGGCCCTGGAGGACGGCCCGTTGCAGGTCGTCAGCCTGCCGGGCGTGTTCAGCCATGGCCGCCTCGATCGCGGTACGGCCTTGCTGCTCAAGCACCTGGATGGCCTGCCCAACGGCCATGTGCTGGACTTTGGCTGCGGTGCCGGAATACTGGGCGCCACGGTCAAGCGCCGCTACCCGCAAAGCCGGGTGACCCTGCTGGACGTGGATGCCTTCGCAGTCGCCGCCAGCCGCCTGACCTTGGCCGCCAACGGCCTGGAGGGTGATGTGATCAGCGGTGACGGCATCGATGCGGCACCCACCGACCTCAGCCTGATCCTGAGCAACCCGCCGTTCCACACCGGGGTGCACACCCATTATCAGGCATCGGAAAACTTGCTGAAAAAATCGGCCGTTCATCTGCGAAAAGGTGGCGAAATGCGCCTTGTGGCCAACAGCTTCCTGCGCTACAAACCGTTGATCGAAGGCGCCTTGGGCAACTGCCAGGTACGTGACGAGGCCGACGGCTTCCGCATCTACCGGGCAACATCCGGATAAAAACAGCGCTTGCCGAAAGCGTTTCGGCTAGGCAGAATCCGCACCGTCCTAGGGGAGTAGTCTCCCGCGAGCACCCAGCTCGCCCGGTACGCGTCAACATACTTGGTCCACAGACCATGGCGCGTGCGACCCACCATGCCAGCCTGCATGGAAGATCCGCAAAGACGGATCCAGGGTTTGACAAGACCTATGACACGCACACCTTACCCGGGGCGGGGAGGCTGTACGTGTCATAGCCGTGTCGACCCGCCCCCGTAGGAATCCTGATGCTGGAATCTCTGCTGGTCCCCACCGCTATCGTTGCCCTCGCCGAAATCGGCGACAAGACGCAACTGCTCGCGCTCATTCTTGCCGCCCGCTTTCGCAAGCCCTGGCCGATCATCGCCGGCATCATCGCCGCTACCCTGGCCAACCATGCCGCAGCCGGTGCCGTGGGTGCGTGGGTGGGTGGTTTTTTCAGCGATTCGGCGTTGCACTGGATCCTGGCCGCAAGCTTCACCGCCACAGCGCTGTGGACATTGGTGCCGGACAAGATGGACGACGACGAAAACCCCGCACGCCGCTTCGGGCCGTTCCTGACCACACTGATCGCGTTCTTCCTGGCGGAAATCGGTGACAAGACCCAGGTTGCCACGGTGATGCTGGCCGCGCAGTACCCGCACCTGATCATGGTCATCATCGGTACCACCCTGGGCATGCTGATTGCCAACGTGCCGGTGGTACTGGCGGGTAACTTCGCGGCAGACAAACTGCCGCTGACGCTGATCCGTCGCCTGGCGGCCACGGCGTTCATCGTGCTGGCTATCGTGGCCGTGTACTCGGCGATGAAGGCCAGTGGCTGGATAGGCTGACCAGTAAAGCGGGGGCGCTTTGCGCCCCAATCGCCGGCAAGCCAGCTCCCACCTTGACCGCACCGGCTTCAAGCCATGTGCAGTACCTGTGGGAGCTGGCTTGCCGGCGATCGGGCTGCCAGGCAGCCCCCTCGCGGCCTTACTGCTTGGCCGCCGCCTGATACAGCGGCATCACCTTCGGAATCGCCGCCTGCAGCGAGGCAATGCGGCTTTCGGATGCAGGGTGAGTACTCATGAACTCCGGCGGCGCACCTTCGGAAGCCTTGCTCATCTTGTTCCACAAGGTGATCGCGGCATTGGGGTCGTAACCGGCACGCGCCGACAACTCCAGGCCGATCAGGTCGGCTTCGTTTTCGTTCGACCGGCTGTTGGGCAGGGTCATCGCGTAGTTCACCACGGTATCAGCCATGGCCATGCTGCCCTGGCCGAGGCCAAAGATGGCGCCGGCACCCTGGCGGGCCATTTCCACGCCATAGGCCTTGGACATCGCTTCGCGGCTGTGCTCACGCAGGGCGTGGGCAATCTCGTGGCCCACCACCGCAGCAATCTCGGCGTCGGTGAGCTTGAGCTGGTCGATCAGACCGGTGTAGACGATGATCTTGCCGCCCGGGCCGCAGTTGGCGTTGAGCTCGTCGCTCTTGATCACGTTGACTTCCCAGTTCCATTGCGCGGCATCCGGGCGGAACTTGGGCGCCTGGGCGATCAGCCGGTTGGCGATCACCTGCACCCGCTTGGCATCGGCGCTGGATTTGTCGAGCACACCCTTGCTAGAAGCTTCACCCAGGGTCTGCTGGTACGACTGGGCGTACATCTGGTTGACCTCATCGGTCGACAGCATGCTGAACATGTACTGCTGGCGCTCGACGCCGACAGCACCGCCGCTGGTGGTATTCACCGCCTGGCAGCCCGCTAGCAGGATGCCAGCACTCAACAGGCTGACGACAAAAGACTTACGCATGAAAACACTCCCTTTTTACATGCGCCGTATCCTAGGCCGAGTCGCCTGTGGGCCGCCATAGCCGCAGGGAAGATTTTCGTCGCCTGCACTGGCTTCTTCGCGGGTGAACCCGTCGCCATCAGGCCGGGGTCAGGCACTCCGGCGCATCCAGCTTGGGGTCATTGACGAAGTTGGCCAGGGCCCGCTCGCGCAGCTGTGCCGGCGGGGCGGCCAGCAACTCCTGCAAACGCGCCAACGGCGTACCCGGGTCCAGCCAGGCCGCCTGCCCTGCCTCATCAAGGATCAACGGCCGGCGCTGGCTCATGGCCGCCTGGGTTACTACTGCGCAACTGAGCCACACCTGGTCCTGCACCGGATACGCCTCCCACACGGCGGCGAAGTACAGTGACGCGCCCTCCCCAGGGGTCAGCCAGTAAGGGCGTTTGCGCACCTCGCCACGCCATTCGTAAAAGCCGTTGGCCGGCATCAGGCAGCGGCGCTGGCGAAATGCTTCGCGAAACATTGGCTGCTCGGCCAGGGTTTCGGCGCGGGCATGGGCCGGGGTACGTGACAAGTCGGTGAGCCAGGCCGGGGTCAACCCCCAGCGGGCGCTGGTTAACTGCTGCTGGCCGTCTGACTGGCGCTGGATCAGCACCGAGGCGCCGGGCGAAATGTTCCATTGGGCCGGCTGGCCCACGGGAAAGCCCGGCAGACTGGCGAGAGCCTGGGGCCAGCGAAACAGGGCGTAACGTCCACACATGAGCGAATTCAGAACCTAGCAGATCAAGGTACCGGGAAGACTCTCCGGCTCGTCGCCGGCAAGCGGCTGGGCACCATTGTACGCATCGATCAACTGCCGTGCGTATTCGGCCTGCTCGTCCGGCACGGCAAGCCCGAGCAAACCTTGCAGCGGCAGCTCGCCGACGCCGCCAACCAGGTCACGCCCCGCCAGGTGCACATCGATGCCCTCGCTGGCCAGCATGCCTGCCAGCATTTCGGCTTCCAGCAGGTTTTCCGGTTCGTAGATGCGCCGCATCATTCATTCTCACCGTACACATCCAGCATCCACTCCTCACCATGAACCTGCAGCACGAAGCGAATAGGCTTACAGCACACCTGGCAATCCTCTATGTACTCTTGGTCGCCTGCGGACAGGTCCACCGTGGTCTCGACTTGTTCGCCACAATAAGGGCAATCGTAGTTCGCAGTTTCCAGCATCGCGGCCTCCGGGGTGACTTATGCGTATAATTGCCGGTCTGTTACAGGGCCTGTGTGCGTCCGAGCCGTTTTTCGGAGCCCGCCCCTACCTTATTACCCTAGCCGTTTCCAACAAGAGAGCATGATGGGCGAATTCGATGCCATCCGACCGTACGACGACGCTGAGGTCCCTGCCGTGCTGGCACGCCTGCTCAGCGACCCGGCATTCCTCGATATCCTCACCCACTTCCGTTTTCCGCGTGCGGCCGGTGCGCTCGGCTGGTTGCTCAAACCCCTGATTGCCCGCCGCCTGCGCAAGGAATTCGCCGGTGTAACCTGCGTGTCTACCTTGCAGGACAAAGTCGAGTACTACGTCGACCAGACCATCGATCGCGCCACTGACGGCGTCACCTATTCGGGCGTGGAGCAGCTCAAGGCCGGCACCGCGTACCTGTTCCTGGCCAACCACCGCGACATCGTGATGGACCCGGCTTTCGTCAACTACGCGGTTTACCACGCGGGCTTGCCGACCCCACGCATCGCCATCGGCGACAACCTGCTGCAAAAGCCCTTTGTCAGCGACATGATGCGCCTCAACAAGAGCTTCATCGTGCACCGCTCGATCAGTGGCCGCCGCGAGAAGCTGGCCGCTTACCAGCTGCTGTCGGCCTACATCAACCACTCGATCTGCAACGACGCTGCGTCCATCTGGATCGCCCAGGCCGAAGGCCGGGCCAAGGACGGTGACGACCGCACCGATTCGGCGATCCTCAAGATGTTCCACATGAGCCGCAAGGACGAGCCGTTCGGCGCGGTGATCCAGAGCCTCAACCTGACCCCGGTATCGATCAGCTACGAATACGACCCCTGCGACCAGGCCAAGGCCCGCGAGTTGTACATCCGCGCCACCACCGGCACCTACAAGAAGGCGCCGGGCGAGGACGACAACAGCATTGCCAAGGGCATCACCGGCTACAAGGGCAGGGTGCATATCAACTTCGCAGCGCCAGTGACCGAGTATCACGAAGATACCAAGCAACTGGCGGTCGCCATCGATCGGCAAATCCTCGGTGGCTACCGGTTGTTCCCGGTGCATTACCTGGCTTATGCCATGTGGGAAGGCAAGGATGAGGCACTGCAAGTGCCAAGCGCCGAGCAGAAGTTCCCGGCTGAAGAGCTGGCGCGGGCCAAGGAAGAATGGCAGCGTCGCCTGGATGCCTGCCCGGTAGAGCAGCAGCCTTACCTGGTGCTGCAATATGCCACGCCGGTGCGCAACCAGTATCAGGTCAGGCAGCAGGCGCCGGTAGCCTGACCGATTGCCGGGGCTGCTTTGCAGCCCCAGGATGTCAGACCCAGGTACTGAGCCAGGACAACAGCAGCGCCATGGCCAGGCAAGCAAACCCGAGAATGTAGAAATACCTGGGCACCCGCAGGCCAAACGCGTCCACAACCCCTTCTTCCAGCGCCAGGCCCTCGCGGGTCTGCGCCTCGCGCCGCCGTGCGCTGTGCAGCAACAACCCGCCAGGGCACGTGAGCAGCAACGCCAGCAGGTTGATCAGCTTGGTGGGATGGGCGGCCAGGAACCCCCAGAACACTTGCAAGGACATCACGCAACCTCGGTGTAAGCGACGGCAAAGCCCGGCATTCTACCCAAGTCGGCCCCTGGCACCTGGCCTGGGCGACAAAGTGTCATTAAATTTCATCTGTCATCCGCTCGTCATCAGAACAGGCCACCCTGTCGGCCTTCCCATGATCCGGAGCTTGTTCATGCTGCACGCCGAAAACCAGGACCGCCTCTACCTCGTGGCTCAGAGCGATGAACAGCAGGCGCTGATCGATGGTTTTGCCATCAATGTGCAGGACCGCCATTGGCTGGTCTACTGTGCACTGGGCGGGCATGTGCATGAAGACTTGCCGGAAGTGGACGCAGGGACTGGCTACAGCCTGCTGGATTTCCACATAGCAGCAGCCTGAAACCGGCACAAACAACAAAAAACCCGCTGCCTGGCACCCAGGCAGCGGGTTTTCTTTTTACCGCTGATGCCTTACTGGCCCAGGACCTGACCGATGGTCGGGTCCTTGAACAGGCGGGTCAGCGCATCGCTCAGCACATCACTCACCAGCTGGGTGTTGGTGTCCTGGTTCGGCGCCATGCCGAAACGCTGGTCCAGCGAAGCACCGTAACGGCCGTTGTAGCTGCGCCCGCCATTGGTCACGTCGGCACGGAAGGTGGCGCCGATGGTGGCCTCGGTGACGTACAGGTTGTCTTTGGGCGACTGGTATTTCAGCTCGGCCAGGGTCACGGTCAGCTGTGGCGCGTTGCCGGCGTTCGGCGTCGGGGTAAAGCCGAGCAGGCGCACGGCGGCTTCAGCCTGGGCCTGCAGCTTGGGCACGATGTCGTTACCGCTGACGCTGATGGTGCTGGTCTCGGGGTACATGCCACCGCGCGTACCCAGCGACTGCGAAGGCCGGCCATCGACCACCCTGACCACCACCGGCTGGCCATGGCCGACCGGCGCCAGCTGGGCGGTGAGCTTGGGTTGCGGGTTGAGTTGTTGCGGGCTGTGGGCACAACCGACCAGGCTGAGGCTGGCCACGGCGATCAAACCGAACAACAGACGTTGCAACATGCGCGTTTCTCCAGAAAATGCGGCAAAGGCCCACAGTATACCCAGCCACGCATCGACCAGTCATCGGTGCGGCCCGCTTGTCACAATCGTTTCATCGCCGCGCCCTTATCCTTGCGCCAAGCCCTAATGCAAAGGACTCGCCGCCATGGCCTCGCTCTGGACCCTGCTCTTCCAACGCCCGCGCCACAATGCCTATGCTCGCCTCGACAGCGAAGGCAAATGCCTGGCCTTCAAGCAATGCAGCCAAGCGCCAAGCGGCAGCGGCTGGGTACAGGTCGACGAAATCCAGCTGGCCTGGCTGGGCCGCGAACTGCCCGCCAGCGCCCGGGTTTGCACCCGCGCAAGCCGCCGCTGGCACCAGCGCATCCTCGCGGCCTGACAAACGCTGCAATAAAAACCACGAATGGCGACATTTCTGTCCGCGACATCGCTATAATCTCCCCCCGATTATAAGGACGTCTCCTGATCGGGCCCCGCACCGCCGATTGACCCCGGCAACTTCACCGCTTCGCCCACAGAGAGCCTTCCACTCAGGTCTTGCATCGGCTGTCGTGCCTGCTTTTCCGGCCCTTCACACTGCATGAACCTGCGGGTTGCCATCGCGCAGTCCCTTTTTGAGGTTCACGTCTCCAAAAGAGCGTGAAAAAACGGTTTTCACAACTTCACAAGAGTGTGGCGAGCAAATGAACAGTCTGGCATGTGCAAAAGCGGCAGATGTGTCCCGAACAGCCCTGAACAGGCGGCAAATGCGCTCATCCCGTATGAGTGTCTGAACCGTTCCATAACGCACGCACGACACCTTGACCATAAGTCGAATTGCCGCACCTGTGGCAAACGGCGTTCAATAGCTGAACCCGAAGACTGATTGGCGGTGTCCGCGGAAGTTGCAAGAACTGCGAAAAGTCGGACATGGCGACCCTGGCGAACCCAGGTCCTATGCTGTCAATTAGGTAGCTGTAGATTGTGGAGACGCGTTAAATGGCGCAGAACGAATCGGTTGATGTAGTACTGGTAGGCGCGGGCATCATGAGTGCCACCCTGGCCGTACTGCTCAAGGAGCTTGACCCGACCCTGAAGCTTGAGGTCGTCGAGGCGATGGACTCCGGAGCCGCGGAAAGCTCCAACCCCTGGAACAACGCAGGCACCGGCCACGCCGGCCTGTGCGAGCTTAACTACACGCCACAGGCCGCCGATGGCAGCATCGACATCAAAAAGGCCGTGCACATCAACACCCAGTTCGAGGTGTCGCGCCAGTTCTGGGCCTACCTGAGCAAGAAGGGCAACTTCGGCCCGGCGCGTGCCTTCATCAACCCTGTCCCGCACCTGAGCTACGTCGAAGGTGACAAGGGTGTTTCCTTCCTCAAGAAGCGCTTCGAGCTGCTCAAGCAGCACCATGCCTTCGCCGACATGGAATACACCGAAGACAAGGCCGTGATGAGCGACTGGATGCCGCTGATGATGCCGGGCCGCCCGGCCGACCAGCACATCGCCGCAACCCGCGTGCTCAAGGGTACCGACGTCAACTTCGGCGCCCTGACCAACAAGCTGCTCAAGCTGTTGGGCGACGCGCCGGACGCGCAGGTCAAGTACAGCAAGAAAGTCGTTGGCCTGCGCCGTAACGGCAGCGGCTGGACCGTGAGCATCAAGGACGTCAACAGCGGCGGTAGCCGCGAAGTCGACGCCCGCTTCGTCTTCCTCGGCGCAGGCGGCGCTGCCCTGCCGCTGCTGCAGGCGTCCGGCATCCCGGAAAGCAAAGGCTTCGGCGGCTTCCCGGTCAGCGGCCAGTGGCTGCGTTGCGACAACCCGGAAATCGTCAAGCAGCACCAGGCCAAGGTCTACAGCCAGGCCGCAGTCGGCGCCCCGCCGATGTCGGTGCCGCACCTGGACACTCGCGTGGTCGACGGCAAGACATCCCTGCTGTTCGGGCCATACGCCGGCTTCACCACCAAGTTCCTCAAGCACGGTTCGCTGATGGACCTGCCGCTGTCGGTGCGCATGGGCAACATCGGCCCGATGCTGGCCGTGGCCCGCGACAATATGGACCTGACCAAGTACCTGGTCAGCGAAGTGATGCAGTCGATGGAGCAGCGCCTGGAGTCCCTGCGTCGCTTCTACCCGCAGGCCAAAGCCGAGGACTGGCGCCTGGAAGTGGCCGGTCAGCGCGTGCAGATCATCAAGAAAGACCCGAAAAAAGGCGGCGTGCTGCAGTTTGGTACCGAGCTGGTTTCGGCCCAGGACGGCAGCCTGGCCGCACTGCTCGGCGCATCGCCAGGTGCTTCGGTCACCGTGTCGATCATGCTGGAACTGATCGAGCGCTGCTTCCCCGAGCAGGCCAAAGGTGCCTGGGCTGCCAAGCTCAAGGAAATCTTCCCGGCCCGCGAGAAGACCCTGGCAACCGACGCAGCCCTGTACCGGAAGATCAGTGCCGACAACGATGTGGCGCTGAACCTCGAAGAAAGCAGCCCGGCGGCCAAGCATTACGCCTGAGCCTGCCAGTAACGAAAAAACGCCCCTCGGGGCGTTTTTTTGTGCCTGATTCTTCATCAACCTGTGCCCGCGAAGAGGCCGGTACAGGTTTACAAATCAGCCCCGGGCGTTATCGATGATCTCGATGTACTCCGGCGCAGTGCGCTGGTCGGCGATCAGCTCGACGAAGGTCTTGCCGTGCTCGTCCTTGCCATCCAGGTCCAGCCCCGCTTCGACGAAGAAGCCGACAAAGCGCTCGAAATCGTCGACGCGCAGTCCGCGGTAGGCCTTGACCAGCTTGTGCAGCGACGGCGAGGTCACGCCATCGGCCGGTTCGAACTGAAGGAACGACTTGATGTAGTCGTCGCTGATTTCGTCGCCGATTACCTGTTTCTTGTCTTTACGCATTGCCGACTCCAACTGGGCCATCACGGAATTTCGAAGGCCGGCAGTTTACCCCCCGCAGGCGGCGCGCCTCAACGCGTACGTACGGTACCGGTGTGCAGGTCGGCCCAGATGTGGCCGTTGGCGTAGGTGAGAAACTGCACATACAGCGTCTCGTTGCGCAGCAGGTCCATGATCACCCGGTAATCGCTGAGCGGGTAGTTCAGGCTCAGGGTGCGGGTCTTGTCGTCGTACACGGGCTTCTTCAGGCTCTTGGCGGCCTCACCGTCGAAGGTCAGCAGCACCTGGGCGATGGTCGCGCCCTTGCTCAGTGGCTTGCCCTTCAGGCGTACCTGCAGCGACGAGGTGATCGGGATAGGTTGCTGGTCGGACTGGCGCTGGGCGCCCACCACAACGGAGTAGTCGGTGACTTGCAGCAGTTGCTGGCCGGTCGGCGCTTCCTGGCGCAGGGACTGGTCGTCAGGTGGCAGGAACTGGCTGTGCAACGGTGCGGCGGCGAGTGGCAGGCTGAACGCCAGCAGGAAGGGAAGAATCGCACGCATGTGAGGCTCCTTGAATGAAGGAGCACTCTAGCATGCCGGGTCTGGCCGTACCGGCGCTATCAATCGAACTGCGCGCGCATCCAGGCCTGGTACTCGGCCACGCCGGCCTCTCCTTCACGCGGCGCCCAGTGCGCATGCTCGCCCTCACCTACAGGGCGGTACGGCCCGGCCTTGCACTCGAACAGGATGCTGTCCGGCTCCAGCACCACCAGGCCATGGTAGGTACCGGGCGCCAGGTCCACGCCCAGGCAGTCACCGCCCGCCTGCAGCACCCGCTTGCCGGTGACCGCGCCCTGCTCATCGAAAATCAGCAACCCTAGCCGCCCCTTGAGCACGATCAGGGCCTCGGCCTTGTCGTCGCTCAAGTGGCGATGCGGGGGAATGTAGGTGCTCGTCTGCAGCCCGACGGCCATGCGGTGGCAAGGCTCTTCCATCGCATGGAAGTTATGGTGCTGGCGCCCACGCGGGTTGGCAGCAGCCTTTTCGGCCAGCCCGGCGAACAGCGATTGGTCGATGAACGCAGGCTGGCGCATGCTCACAGCCCCTTGACGGCGAAGATGCCGTTGGCGTTGCGCCAGTAGCCTTTGTAGTCCATGCCGTAGCCGAAGATGTAGCGGTCGATGCAGGGCAGGCCCACGTAATTGGCCTTCAGGTCCGGGCTGGCCTTGCGGTCGTGGTCCTTGTCGATCAGCACAGCAGTGTGCACCGAGCGCGCGCCGGCATGCTTGCAGAACTCGATGATGGCGCTGAGGGTATGGCCTTCGTCGAGAATGTCGTCAACGATCAGCACATCACGGTCGATGAACGACACTTCCGGCTTGGCCTTCCAGAACAGCTCACCGCCACTGGTCTGGTTGCGGTAGCGGGTGGCGTGCAGATACGAGGCTTCCAGCGGGAACTGCAGGTGGGTCAGCAGTTTGCCCGCGAAGATCAGGCCACCGTTCATCACGCAGAACACCACCGGGTTCTTGTCGTGCAGGTCTTTGCAGATCTGCTCGCCGACTTTGGCGATGGCCGCTTCGACTTCGGCTTCGGTGTACAGGCAGTCAGCTTCACGCATGACTTGACGGATATGCTCGAGATCAGCGGACATGGCGCGCTCCGGGGGGCATTTTGGAAAAGCGGGCAAAGGTACGCATCCGCTCGTCACAGATCAAGCCTTTATGGACTAACGTGCAGAATGACCAGACGACAGCACAGGCTGAATAGATTAATCTAGCGCGGTTTTTTTGCCCGCCTTTCGGAGCCCCCCTATGCCCACTCGTGAGATCCGCCATCCGCTGATCCGCCACAAGCTCGGCCTGATGCGCCGTGCCGACATCAGCACCAAGAATTTTCGCGAACTCGCCCAGGAAGTCGGCGCGCTCCTGACTTACGAAGCCACCCAGGACCTGCCGCTCGAAACCTACGAGATCGACGGCTGGTGTGGCAAGGTGCAAGTGGAAAAAATCGCCGGCAAGAAGATCACTGTAGTACCGATCCTGCGCGCCGGCATCGGCATGCTCGACGGTGTGCTCAGCCTGATCCCGGGCGCCAAGGTCAGCGCCGTCGGCGTCGCCCGCAATGAAGAAACCCTCGAAGCCCACACCTACCTGGAAAAGCTCGCGCCGGACATCAACCAGCGCCTGGCGCTGATCATCGACCCGATGCTGGCCACCGGTGCTTCGATGGTCGCCACCATCGACCTGCTGAAAAAAGCGGGCTGCAAGGAAATCCGCGCCATGGTGCTGGTGGCCGCGCCCGAAGGCATCGAAGCGGTGGAAAAAGCCCACCCGGACGTGCAGATCTACACCGCCTCGATCGACCAGCGCCTGAACGAACACGGCTATATCGTGCCTGGCCTGGGCGATGCCGGTGACAAGATCTTCGGCACCAAGCAAAAGGACGCCTGACCATGCAGGACGGCTTCAACGACCCGCTCTGGCGCCAGGTCGTTTCGGGCGCGCAGATGCTCTTCGTGGCATTCGGCGCGCTGGTGCTGATGCCACTGATCACTGGCCTCGACCCGAACGTCGCGCTGTTCACCGCCGGCATCGGCACGCTGCTGTTCCAGCTGGTCACCGGCCGTCAGGTACCGGTATTCCTGGCTTCGAGCTTTGCCTTCATTACCCCGATCATCCTCGCCAAGGGCCAGTTCGGCCTGGCCGAGACCATGGGCGGCGTGATGGCAGCAGGCTTCGTGTACACCTTCATGGGCATGATGGTGAAAATCAAAGGCACCGGTTTCATCGACCGCATGCTGCCGCCGGTGGTGATTGGCCCGGTGATCATCTCCATCGGCCTGGCCATGGCACCGATCGCCGCCAACATGGCCATGGGCAAAGGCGGTGACGGCGCTGCGCTGATGCCCTACCAGACCGCGATGCTGATCTCCATGCCCGCGCTGCTCACCACCCTTATCGTGGCGGTATTCGGCAAGGGCATCTTCCGCCTGGTGCCGATTATCTCCGGGGTATTGGTGGGCTTTGCCCTGGCATTCGCGTTCGGCGTGGTCGACACCGCCAAGATCGCCGCCGCACCGTGGCTGGAGATCCCCAACTTCACCGCACCGGCATTCAACTGGCAGGCCATCCTGTTCATCGTCCCAGTGGCCCTTGCACCGGCCATCGAGCATATCGGCGGGGTTATCGCGGTCGGTAGTGTGACCGGCCGTGACTACCTGAAAAAGCCCGGCCTGCACCGCACCCTGCTGGGTGACGGCCTGGCCACCACGGCAGCCGGCCTGTTCGGCGGCCCGCCCAACACCACCTACGCCGAAGTGACTGGCGCGGTGATGCTGACCAAGAACTACAACCCGAAGATCATGACCTGGGCGGCGTTCTTTGCCATCACCCTGGCCTTCATCGGCAAGTTCGGCGCGCTGCTGCAGAGCATTCCGGTGCCCGTGATGGGCGGCATCCTGTGCCTGTTGTTCGGCTCGATCGCGGCGGTGGGCATGAACACCATGATCCGCCACAAGATCGACCTGGCCGAAGCGCGCAACCTGGTGATCGTATCGGTAACCCTGGTATTCGGTATCGGCGGCGTACTGATCGGCAGCGGTGACGGCCCGGATGACTGGGGCCTGAAAGGCATCGCCCTGTGTGCCATCGTGGCCATCGCCCTGAACCTGATCTTGCCGGGCAATGATGGCTGGAAGCACAAGAAGCTGGATGATCAACAGCCTTGATCCCGCTTCAGGCTGATCTGGCCCTATCGCCGGCAAGCCAGCCCCCACAGGTACCCTACAGTTTTCAAGAACTGTGAGCACATTGCGGGAGCTGGCTTGCCGGCGATAGGGCCGGTACAGGCAACCTGTAAATCAGGCCTTTTCGCACATATCAGCCAACACCCTCACCCATTCCGGGTGATCGTTCAGGCACGGCACCAGCACCAGCTCCCGCCCGCCGGCCTCGATAAATTGCTCGCTGCCGCGCATGCCAATTTCTTCCAGCGTTTCGATGCAGTCCGCGACGAACGCCGGGCACATCACCAGCAGCTTCTTCACCCCTGCCCTGGCCAGCTCGTCCAGCCGCGCCTCGGTGTAGGGCTCGATCCATTTGGCCCGCCCCAGGCGCGACTGGAACGACACCGACCACTTGCCATCGGGTATGCCCATTTTCTGCGCAAAGGCCTTGGCCGTGGCCAGGCACTGCCCGCGGTAGCACACCGCGCGCATCTCGGCGCTGGCGTCCTTGCAGCAATCGGCTGCCTGGAAGTCATGCTTGCCAGTGGGATCCAGCTTCTTCAGGTGGCGCTCCGGCAAACCGTGGAAGCTCAACAGCAGATGATCGTAATCCTGCTCCAGGTACGGCCTGGCGCTGGCAACCAGTGCCTCGATGTAATCCGGATGCTCATAAAACGGCTGCAGCACGCGCATCTGCAGCGGCAATTGGCGCTGGCTGACCGTCTGTTTTGCCAGCTCGACCACAGTGGTCACCGTACTGTCGGCGAACTGTGGATAAAGTGGCGCCAACGTCACCTTGCGCACACCTTGGGCTGCCAGGCGCTCCAGCACATCGGGCAAGGCCGGCTGGCCGTAGCGCATGGCAATTTCCACCGGGCCATGGGGCCAGTGCGCCACCATCGCCGCCTGCAGGCGACGGGTCAGCTCAACCAGTGGCGAGCCCTCCTCCCACCAGATCGAGGCGTAGGCGTGCGCCGACTGCTCCGGGCGCTTGACCAGGATCAGCGACACCAGCAAGCGTCGCACCGGCCACGGCAAGTCGATCACATACGGGTCCATGAGGAACTGGTTGAGATAGCGGCGCACATCGGCCACCGAAGTGGAAGCCGGGGAACCCAGGTTGACCAGTAGCAAGGCGTGATCGGTCATGCAGCGTCCTATGTCAGAGGCGGCTGGACAAGTTGTCCAGGGCCGATTGCAGATCGTTGAAGCGGAAGGTGAAACCTGCGCCCAGCAAACGGGCCGGGCGCGCCCGCTGGCCGCCGAGCAGCAGGATGGACAGCTCGCCCAGGCCGGCCTTGAGCAACAGTGCCGGTACCGGCAGCAGTGCCGGACGGTGCAGGGTACGGCCCAGGCGCTTGGCAAACTCGCGGTTGCGTACCGGCTCCGGAGCGCAGGCATTATAAGGACCGCTGGTATCCTTGTGCTGCAAGAGAAAATCGATCAGGGCCACCTGGTCGTCGATATGAACCCAGGGCATCCACTGCCGCCCGTCCCCCAACGGCCCGCCCAGCCCCAGCTTGAAGGGCAGGCGCAGGCGCGACAAAAAGCCGCCATCGCTGGCCAGTACCAGCCCGGTACGCACCAGTACCACGCGAATGCCCTGGGCTTGGGAACGCTGGGCCGTTTCTTCCCAAGCGATGCACAGCTGACTGGCGAAGTCTTCACGCACCGGCGATGAGGCCTCGGTAAGCTCGCGCTCGCCGCCGTCACCGTACCAGCCCACCGCCGAACCGGAAATCAGCACTTCCGGGCGCTGCTCCCGGGTGCCCAGCCAAGCCTGCAACTGCTCGGTGAGGGTGATGCGGCTGGCCCACAGCAGGTTGCGCCGCGCAGCTGTCCAGTGCCGGTCGGCAATGGGTGCACCGGCCAGGTTGACCACTGCATCCAGGTGGTCGTCCGCCTCCAGCTGCTCCAGGCGGGCAATACCACGTACGCCAGTGCCGCAGATTTTCGCTACCTGCTCCGGTCGCCGGCTCCACACCGTCAGGCGATGGCCCTGGCCGAGCCAGTACTGACAAAGGTGCTTGCCGATCAATCCAGTACCGCCTGTCAGCAATATATGCATGGCTGTGTCCTCGCAGAATGCAGCGGTGGTCTATTTTTAACATCAAGGCACTTTTTTGACCCGACGCTCTCGGATAAACATAGGCCAACCTGCCCGCCAAGCGGAATAACCTTATACAAAAGTTGTGCATTGTACAGGTTTGCCTGACAGCGTAGTCTGCTCACAGCAAGGTTTGAAGAGGCCATCATGACAGTACCTATTGCCATCATCGGAGCCGGTATCGCCGGCTTGTCAGCTGCCCAGGCCTTGCAAAAGGCCGGGCAATCCGTGCACTTGTTCGACAAAGGCCACGGTAGTGGCGGGCGCATGGCCAGCAAGCGCAGCGAAGCCGGCGCCCTCGACCTCGGCGCCCAGTACTTCACCGCCCGTGACCGGCGCTTTGTCGAGCAGGTGCAGCAATGGGTTGCAGCTGGCTGGGCCGAACAGTGGAAGCCGCAGCTGTACAACTACCACAACGGCATACTCAGCCCCTCCCCCGACGAACAGACGCGCTGGGTCGGCGTGCCCCGCATGAGCGCGATTACCCGCGGCCTGCTCAAGGACGTCACGGTCAACTTCGGCTGCCGCATCGCCGAGGTATTCCGCGGCAAGCAGTACTGGCACCTGCAGGACACCGAAGGCTGCAGCCACGGCCCCTACAGCCGCGTGGTGATCGCGGTACCGGCGCCGCAGGCCACGCCACTGCTGGCGGCTACCCCGAAACTGGCCGCCGTGGCCGCCGGGGTACAAATGGAGCCTACCTGGGCCGTTGCGCTGGGCTTCCAGGCTGCGCTGGACACGCCGATGCAAGGTTGCTTCGTACAGGACAGCCCGCTCGACTGGCTGGCCCGCAACCGCAGCAAACCGGGGCGTGACGAGCAGCTCGATACCTGGGTGCTGCATGCCACGTCGGACTGGAGCCGCCAGCACATCGACCTGGCCAAGGAAGAGGTGATCGAGCAACTGTGGGGCGAATTCGCCGAACTGGTCGGCTGCGTAGTACCGGCCCCCACCTTCGCCCTGGCCCATCGCTGGCTGTACGCCCGCCCTACCAGTAACCATGAATGGGGCGCGCTGGCCGACGCCGACCAGGGCCTGTACGCCTGTGGCGACTGGTGCCTGTCGGGGCGTGTCGAAGGCGCCTGGCTCAGCGGCCAGGAAGCGGCGCGCCGACTGCTCGAACACCTCGAGTGACAGTGCCAGGCAAAAAACTGGTTTGCATAACGTCAGGGCTGTGCTGGAATAAACCTGTACAAAGCTTTATCCATGTACAGGTTTACTGGAGGCAGCCATGCACGACCCATCCGCTCACAGCAAGCCGCGCATCGCCATTAGCGCCTGCCTGACCGGGCACAGTGTGCGCTATAACGGCGGTCACAAGTCCTCCGACCTGTGCCGCACCCAGCTGGAAGCGCACTTCGACTGGTTACCGGTATGCCCGGAAGTGGCCATCGGCCTCAGCGTCCCCCGAGACCCCATCCGCCTGGTCGGCAACCCCGAGCAGCCGAAAGTGCTGGGCACCCGAAACCCAGACCTGGACGTGACCGGCCCGCTGCGCAGTTATGGCGAACAGATGGCCGCCCAAATGGACGACATCTGCGGCTACATCTTCATGCAGAAGTCGCCGTCCTGCGGCCTGGAGCGGGTCAAGGTGTACCAGGCCGACGGCCACCCTGCCTTCAACGCCGGCCGTGGGGTCTACGCCCAGGCGTTTTGTGCGCTGCGGCCCGATCTGCCCGTGGAAGAGGAAGGGCGCCTGCATGACCCGGTGCTGCGGGAGAACTTCATCAGCCGCGTGTACGCCTACGCCGACTGGCAACGCCTGTTGGTCGCTGGCCTGAGCCGAGGTGCCTTGGTGCGCTTCCACTCGCGTTACAAGTACCTGCTGATGGCCAACAATCCCCAGGCCTATCGCACCCTCGGGCGCCTGCTCGGCAGCATGAGCAAGGACGATGACCCACAGCGCATCGGCCCGCACTACTTCAGCCAGCTGATGCACGCCCTGCGCCGCTGTGCCAGCCGCGGCACCCACTGCAACGTGCTGCAGCACCTGAGTGGTTACTTCAAGCATGCCCTGACCCAGGAGGACAAGGTCGAGCTGGAGACCATCATCGCTCAATACCAGCAGGGTGTTGTGCCATTGGTGGTGCCGCTGACGCTGCTCAAGCACCATTTGCGCAAACACCCCGACCCGTACCTGCAGCAACAGGCCTACCTGCAGCCGCACCCGGAAAGCCTGGGTTTGCGCAATGCCGTCTGAAACCCTGCTACCCATCGGCGAACTGGCCCGGCGCACCGGCGTGAACCCGGTCACCCTGCGTGCCTGGGAGCGTCGCTACGGCCTGCTCAAGCCCCAGCGCACCGCCAAGGGACACCGCCTGTATTCGCTCGACCAGGTCGAGCGGGTCGAAGCAGTCTTGGCCTGGCTGCAACGCGGCGCCTCGGTAGGCCAGGTCCGTGAATTGCTCGACAAACCGACCACCACGCCGCCGAAAGGTGACTGGCAGGCCAGGCAAGCCCAACTGATCGAAGCCATCGCCAACCTGTCGCAACGCGCCCTCGACCAACAGCTCAACCAGGCAATGGCCCTTTACCCAGCGGTCACCCTGTGTGAGCAATTGCTGTTGCCGCTGCTCGACCAGCTCGATTTGCGCTGGCGCACCTACTTCAATGCGCGGCTTGAACAGGTGTTTTTCCACAGCTGGCTGCGCAGCAAGCTCGGCGCCCGCGTCTATCACGACAACCAGCTGCTGCAAGGCCCGGCCGTATTGCTGATCGAGGACAGCGAGCGCGCCTTCAGCCCTGGTTTGTGGCTTTGCGCCTGGCTGCTTACCAGCAACGGCATGCCGGTCGAGGTGCTCGAACAACCGCTGGCCGCGGCACAACTGCAAAGTGCGGTCAGCGCGCTGAGGCCTTGGGCGATGCTCATTCACCTGGGGCCACGCATCGACGACAGGGCTTTGTTGCGCACCCTGCAAGGCTTACCAGGCACCAAGCTGCTGGGCGGCGCCACGCTGGCGCTGCATGAAGCCCGCTTGAAAGCTTGCGGGCTGCCAGATCTTTTCCTTTTCGATACCCCGCAGGCGGCATTGCGCTTGCTTCAAGCACAACACCGCCAGCCTGTAGAGATGACAACACCATGCACCTGACCTGGCTGCGCAGCGACCTGCGCGTCGATGACAACACCGCGCTCAGCGCTGCCGCTGAACGCGGCCCGACCATCGCCCTGTGGCTGGTCAGCCCCGGGCAATGGCAGGCCCACGACGATGCGGCCTGCAAGGTCGACTTCTGGCTGCGCAACCTGCGTGAGCTGCGCCAGTCGCTGGAGCAGCTGAACATCCCCCTGCTGATTCGCAAGATCGATACCTGGGAGCAGGCACCGCAAGCCGTGCTGGAGGTATGTCGCCAACACCAGGTCGCCAGCGTGCACTGGAACGAGGAGTACGGCATAAACGAACAGCAGCGCGACGACGCCACGCGGGCGCTGCTGGAACAATCGTCGATCCAGGCCCACAGTCACCTTGACCAGTTGTTGTTCCGCCCGGGGACCATCCTCACCCGCAGTGGCGGTTATTTCCAGGTGTTCAGCCAGTTCAAGAAAACCTGCCTCGAACACCTGCACCGCAGCCTGCCTGCACTGGCCCCACGGGTGAAGCGTCAGGCGCCGCTGCAGATCCATAGCGACCCTATCCCGCAACAGGTGGACGGTTTCCAACACCCTGCACGCGCCCTGCGTGAACACTGGCCGGCGGGTGAGGCCGAGGCGCAGGGTCGGCTGTCTCGCTTCCTTGACGAAACCATCGACGACTATCAGCATCTGCGTGACCTGCCGGCCAGGCCCGGCACCAGCCAGCTTTCGGCCTACCTGGCCGCCGGTGTCATCTCGCCGCGGCAATGCCTGCACGGTGCCCTGGCCAGCAACCGGGGCGAGTTCGACAGCGGTAGCAGCGGCGTGCAGACCTGGATCAACGAACTGCTGTGGCGCGAGTTCTACAAACACATCCTGACCGGTTATCCGCAGGTGTCGCGCCACCGCGCGTTTCGCGTTCACACCGAAGCCCTGCCCTGGCGCGATGCCCCGGCGGACCTCGAGGCCTGGGAACAGGGTCGCACCGGCTTCCCGATCATCGACGCGGCCATGCGCCAGCTGCTGCATACCGGCTGGATGCACAACCGCTTGCGCATGGTCGTGGCCATGTTCCTCAGCAAGAACCTGCTGATCGACTGGCGCAAGGGCGAGCGGCATTTCATGCGCCACCTGATAGACGGCGACCTTGCCGCCAATAACGGCGGCTGGCAGTGGAGCGCGTCTACCGGCACCGACGCAGTGCCCTATTTCCGCATATTCAACCCGGTTTCACAGTCGCAACGCTTCGACCCACAGGGGCGTTTCATTCGTAAATGGGTACCTGAACTGGAGGCGCTGGATGAAAAAGCCATTCATTTACCAGTGAAGTCGGCCGATCTTTTTGCTAATAATTTGTATCACAGCCCAATAGTCGAACTCAGTAGCAGTCGCTTGCGTGCACTGGAGGCTTTCAAGAGCCTGCCACGCCAGCAGCATTAGGGGAAAAACGTCTTGACTAACTCACGCAGTTTTTGGGTTACGGGCGCAAGCAATGGACTTGGCTTGGCTTTGGTGGAACGGATGCTGGAACAGGGGCATCGCGTTGCCGCAAGTGGCAAGGATGAAGAGGCACTCATGACATTGGGCGCTCGCTATGGCAGCCAGCTATTGCGCTTGCCTTGGCAGCTGCATGACGAAAAACAAGCGGCCAGCGCCGGCCAGCAGATAGGCCATGCCTGGTGCACGCTGGATGGCCTGATCCTCAATGCCGGAACCACTGACTATCTGTCGGATGATCTGGCGGACAGCGAGCTGATCGAGGCGATCGTCACCAGCAACCAGCTAGCGGGGGAGCACTGCCTGGCCAGTGCATTGCCTTTGCTGGCCAAGGGTCACTCGCCGCAGGTGATGGCGGTGTTCAACCGCTATTCGGCGCTGCAGCTGTATGCCCCAACCCAGGTGACAGCGGGTTGGAACAACATGCCGCAGTGGATGCGCGAGCAGCGTCAGGCGCTGAAGGCTCAGGGGATCGGGTTGACGGTAGTGGGGCCGCAGTCGTTGAAAACACCGGTTACGCCGGCGCCTGCGATACCAGAGGAATGGACACCGCACAGTGCGGCAGATGTTCTGCTGCAGCGCTGGCCGCAGGCTGAACCAGAGCTGGTGCTGGAAACCCTGGACCTTACTAGCTTGTGGCCCCTTTCGCGCCGATAGCGGAAATAGGCGTCGTCTCCTTCGCGGGCAAGCCCGCGAAGGAGACGATACGGGAGAAATCAGAGCGCCATGCGGTAATGCAGGCTGTAGCTCTCCACCCCATCGTTAGGTTCTTTGATACCCGCGTTGGAATAGTGAATCGCCCGAACCCCGATCTCGTGCCCCCCGGCAAAGCGCAAACCAAAGCCGATGCGGTCTTCGAACTGGAACGACGAGCCCAGCTCGTTGCTTTCCAGCTCGGTACTGGAGAACGCCGCAACACCGATCCCTGCCTCGATATAGGGCTTCACCGATTCCCCGGCAAACTCGTAGACGAACACCGGTGCGAACGACAGGCTGTGGTTGCTCGCCGTCTCGTCGCCATCCCAATAGGTGTACGCGCCATCCCAGTAGCCGGTCAGCCGACCGACGCTGGTCTGCCACCAGCTGGCATCCCAGTTCGATTGCAGCCCCAGCCGGTAAACCATGGTCGAGTCACCGGTCTGCCCCGCCGAGAACGACACATCGGCGGCCTGCGCCGATGCTGCCTGCCCCAAAACAAAAGCGGCAGCCGCCGCCAAGCCCAGCAGTTTCTTCATGAGAAACATCCTTCTTCCTGATGCTGTTATTAGTGTCCGCCTCATGTCAGGCAAGCGGTAGAAAGCAGAAGTAGAACGATAGTTCAGCTGTTTTTCACGTTTTTTTCACAACGGAAAGCTTTGCACATCGTCGGCCTTATGCCACAGCACAGGTAGGATATTTCTGAGAGATTGCGGATCGGCGCTGGTCCAGAAGCGGGTATCGCGGGCCGGGCCTTCGGCCAGCAAATCACTCGCGCCCAGCAGCCGGTGCAGCTGCCGCGCCACCGCAGCGCCGGTGTCGATGACGGCCACATCCGCAGGCACCATGCCGGCCAGCAACGGGCGCAGGAAGGGATAATGGGTGCAGCCGAGGATCAGCGTGTCGCAACCTGCAGCCAGCAGCGGCTGCACGTAGCCCAGCAGCATCTGGCGCAATGCCGGGCTGGCCAGGTCGCCGGTCTCGATCAGCTCGACCAGCCCCGGGCAAGGCTGGGTGATCACCTGCACGTCGCTGGCGAAGCGGTCGAGCAAGGCGGCGAACTTGGCGCTCTGCAGGGTGCCGGTGGTAGCCAGCACCCCCACCACGCCAGAGCGGGTGGCAGCCGCCGCAGGCTTTACCGCAGGCTCCATGCCCACCAGCGGCCACACCGGGTACAACGCGCGCAAATCGGTCACCGCCGCCACCGTGGCAGTGTTGCAGGCCAGCACCATGGCCTTGGCACCCTGCTCATGGAAGAACGCAGCAATATGCCGGCAGCGTTCACGGATATAGCCTGGCGACTTCTCGCCATAGGGGACGTGGCCGCAATCAGCCACGTACAGCAGCGTCTCGTTGGGCAGCAGGCGCTGGATCTCGGCGAGCACCGACAAGCCGCCTACCCCCGAGTCCATCACACCCACCGGCGCCGAGCGCTCAGCCATCGCGTTTGCCGCACACCGCACAGGCCGGGTCACGCTTGACCCGCAATTCGCGAATACGGGTACCGAGCGCATCGATCAGCAGCAGGCGGCCGACCAGCGGTTCACCGAAGCCGGCCAACAGCTTCATTGCCTCCAGCGCCTGCAGGCTGCCGACCAGGCCCACCAGCGGGCCGATCACGCCCGCTTCGCTACAGGTCAGTTCGTCCTCGCTGCCATGCCCGTACAGGCAGTGGTAGCACGGGCTGTAGTCACGCCGTGGGTCGAATACCGACAGCTGCCCTTCCAGGCGGATTGCTGCACCGCTGACCAGCGGTTTGCCGCCGGCCACACAGGCGGCGTTGACCGCCTCGCGGGTAGAGAAATTGTCGGAACAGTCCAGCACCAGGTCGACCGCCGCCACCGCCGCCGCCAGCGAGTCCTGGTCCAGTGCATGCCGGTGCGGAACCAGGCTGATTTCCGGGTTGATCGCCTGCAGGCGCTGCAAGGCCGAGTCGACCTTGCTCATGCCAACGCTGGCACTGTCGTGGATCACCTGGCGTTGCAGGTTGGTCAGGTCGACCGTGTCAAAGTCGGCAAGGTGCAGCTCGCCTACCCCGGCAGCAGCCAGGTACAAGGCTACCGGTGAACCCAGCCCGCCCAGCCCGACGATCAGCGCCTTGCTCTGCTTGAGGCGCAACTGGCCGTCGATGTCGATCTGGGCCAGCAGTACCTGCCGGCTGTAACGCAGCAGCTCTTCATCACTCAGCATGGCAGGCGCCCCAGTGTAATGCGTTCATGGCCGCCCAGGTCGGTGCGGCTGGCCACCTCGATAAAGCCTTGTTCAACCAGCAAGGCGCGTACCGCCGCTGCCTGATCGTAGCCATGTTCCAGCAGCAACCAGCCCCCCGGCAACAGGTGCCCGGGGGCCTGCGCAGCAATCACGCGCAGGTCGTCAAGGCCATCGGCGCCGGCCACCAGCGCGCTGCTGGGCTCGAAGCGCACATCGCCCGCCACCAGGTGCGGGTCTGCAGTGGCGATGTAGGGCGGGTTGCTGACAATCAGGTCGAAACGCTCAGCGGCCAGGCTGTCGAACCAGTGGCTCACCCGCACCTCGGCATTCGCCAGGCCAAGGCGTTTGCGGTTGCGCTCGGCCAGGGTAGCAGCCTCCTCTACCCGGTCAACTGCAGTCACCTGCCAGGCCGGGCGCTCACTGGCCAGGGCCAGGGCGATGGCACCGGTGCCGGTGCCCAGGTCGAGGACCTTGGCTGGCAAGGCAGGTTGCAGCTCAAGGGCCGTCTCGACCAACAGCTCGGTATCCGGCCGCGGGATCAGGGTATGCGGCGCCACTTCGAGGTCGATCTTCCAGAAGCCCTGCTGGCCAAGGATATAGGCCACCGGCTCGCCGCCACGGCGACGCTGCAGATAGCCGGCATAGGTCTGGGCGTCCTCGCTGCTGACGATGCGTTCGGGCCAGGTGTGCAGGTAGCTGCGCGACTTGCCGATGGCCGCAGCCAGCAGCAGTTCGGCATCCAGGCGCTCGGTAGGCGATTCGGGCAACTGCGCGTTGCGCAGCAGGCTGGCGATGATGGTCATCAGTCCCCCAGGGCGGCCAGTTGATCCGCCTGGTATTCGGCCAGCAGCGGTTCGATCACGGCATCCACGCCACCGGCGAGGATGTCGTCCAGCGAGTACAGGGTCAGGTTGATACGGTGATCGGTCACCCGGCCCTGTGGATAATTGTACGTACGGATACGTTCGGAACGGTCACCCGAGCCCACCAGCAGCTTGCGCTCGCTGGCGATGGCATTCTGCGCGGCGCTGGTCTGCATGTCGTTGAGCTTGGCCGACAGCCAGGACATGGCGCGGGCACGGTTCTTGTGCTGCGAACGCTCTTCCTGGCACTCCACCACGATGCCTGTGGGCAAGTGGGTGATACGGATTGCCGAGTCGGTCTTGTTGACGTGCTGGCCGCCGGCGCCGGAAGAGCGGTAGGTGTCTACGCGCAGGTCGGCCGGGTTGATTTCGATCGCCGCCTGTTCGTCGGGCTCGGGCAGTACCGCCACGGTGCACGCTGAGGTGTGGATACGGCCCTGGGATTCAGTTTCCGGCACGCGTTGCACACGGTGTGCACCGGACTCGAATTTGAGCTTGCCGTACACGCTGTCACCCTCGACGCGGGCGATGATTTCCTTGTAGCCGCCGTGCTCGCCCTCGTTTTCCGAGAGGATTTCCAGGCGCCAGCCGCGTTTTTCGGCGTAGCGCGAATACATGCGGAACAAGTCGCCAGAGAAGATCGCCGCCTCGTCGCCACCGGTGCCGGCGCGGATCTCGAGAAACACGTTGCGGCCGTCGTTGGGGTCTTTGGGCAGCAGCATGCGTTGCAGGTGCGCCTCCAGCGTCAGCAGTTGCTCCTTGGCGTCACGCACCTCTTCCACGGCCATTTCGCGCAGGTCCGGGTCACTGTCCTTGAGCAGCGCCTGCGCGCCTTCGAGGTCGTCCTGGACTTTGCGCCACTCTTTATAAGCAGAGTAGACCGGCTCGACCTCGGCATATTCGCGGGAATAGGCGCGAAAGCGCGTCTGGTCGGAAATGACCTCGGCGTCACCAAGCAGGGCGGTGAGTTCTTCGAAGCGGTCCTGGAGGATTTCCAGTTTGTTCAGCAGCGACGCTTTCATTGCGGAGTCTTGTCCGTGGAGCCCTCGTTGAGGGCAAAGAGTTCCTGGGCCATGGCCAGCGCATCGACGCGGCCCTCGGCCGAGAGCTTTTTCAACTGCACGCTGGGCGCATGCAGGAGTTTGTTGGTCAGGCCCCGGGCCAGTTGGGCCAACACGTCCTCGGGGTTGCCGCCGTTGGCCAGCAGGCGCTGGGCCTTTTGCAGTTCTTCATCGCGCAGGCGCTCGCTTTGCTGGCGGTAGGCCTTGAGCACATCCACTGCGGCCAGCTCGCGCAGGCGCACCATGAAGTCTTCGGCGCCCACCGAGACCAGTTCTTCGGCAGCCTGCGCCGCGCCCTGGCGGCTCTTGAGGTTTTCCGCCACCACATCATGCAGGTCGTCGACGGTATACAGGTACACGTCGTCCAGCTCGCCGACTTCTGATTCGATATCGCGTGGCACGGCGATGTCGACCATGAAGATCGGCTTGTGCCGGCGCTGCTTCAGCGCGCTCTCGACCGCGCCCTTGCCCAGAATCGGCAGCTGGCTGGCGGTGGAGCTGATGACGATGTCGCTGTTGGCCAGTTCCTGGGGGATGTCGGCCAGCAACACGGCGTGAGCGCCGAACTGTTCGGCCAGGATACTGGCCCGCTCCAGGGTGCGGTTAGCCACGACGATGCGGCGCACGCCCTGCTCGTGCAGATGACGAGCGACCAGGGTAATGGTTTCGCCGGCGCCGATCAGCAGCGCCTGGCTGCGACCGAGGTCGCTGAAGATCTGCTTGGCCAGGCTGACCGCGGCAAACGCCACCGACACCGGGTTTTCGCCGATCGCGGTGTCGGTGCGCACCTGCTTGGCAGCGCTGAAGGTGGCCTGGAACAGGCGCCCGAGCAAAGGGCCGACAGTGCCGGCCTCGCGCGCAACGGCGTAGGCGGACTTCATCTGGCCAAGGATCTGCGGCTCGCCGAGTACCAGCGAGTCCAGGCCCGAGGCCACCCGCATCATGTGCCGGACGGCATCGTGCTCCTCGTGGACGTAGGCGCTGGCGCGCAGCTCGTCCAGGCTGAGCCGATGATAGTCGGCCAGCCATTGCAGCACGGCGTCGGCGGACAGGTGGTCCTGCTCTATATAGAGCTCGCTGCGGTTGCAGGTCGACAGGATCGCCGCTTCGCGGCTGGATGTCAGTCGGCAGAGCTGCTGCAGGGCGTCTACCAGCTGCTCTGGGGTAAACGCCACGCGCTCGCGTACGTCTACCGAGGCAGTCTTATGGTTGATACCAAGTGCAAGAAAGGCCATGCAAGGTCGCTGGTTGTGACGGGAAGCCGATAATTGTCCTCTTTCGCAGGTTTTAGAACAACCACCGTTCGCTATTGCGCTGATAGTCAGGTGGTGCCTCTCAAGGTGTTCGTCCTGGGACCTCTTCGCCGGTGAGAACGAGCGCCGCCCGCGCGGCGCTCGATTTCACCGGCGACAAAGCTGTTGTGGCGGACACCCGGCACAGCCGCCCCGTTACGGAACCCTTCCCCCCCTCAAAGGTCGCAATTAACCAGCCACAGCACAGGTGGGTTTGCCCCCGCGCTTGTGTCATCATGCCCCCACCGCCGGTGAGTCCTCCTATAAGCCTTTCTATGAACAGACCATACGCACTGCTGCTTGCCTTCGCCCTGCTCCAGGGCTGCCAGAGCCTGGCCCCGCAAACGGCCGAGCCTCCCGTTGCCGAAGCCGGCAAGAGCGAGGCGGAAAAGCCCGTGGTGTATGGCTCGTTCAAGCCCGATACATTCTATAGCCTGCTGGTGGCGGAGCTGGCCGGCCAGCGCAACCGCTTCGACATCGCCCTGGCCAACTACACCGACCAAGCGGCAAAAACCCAGGACCCCGGTGTTTCCGAACGTGCCTACCGTATCGCCGAATACCTCGGCGCCGACGAGCCGGCGCTGGACAACGCACTGGTCTGGGCCCGCAACGACCCGCAGAACCTGGACGCCCAGCGCGCCGCCGCCATCCAGCTGGCCCGTGCTGGCCGCTATGACGACTCCATGGCCTACATGGAAAAGGTGCTGCAAGGCCAGGGCGACACCCATTTCGACTTCCTCGCCCTCTCCGCCGCCGAAACCGACCAGAGCACCCGCGACGGCCTGCTGCAAAGCTTCGAGCGGCTGCTGGTGAAGTACCCGGACAACAGCCAGCTGGTATTCGGCAAGGCTCTGCTGCTGAACCAGGACGGCAAGGCCGAACAGGCCCTGGAACTGCTGGAATCGCACCCGCCGCAAAACGGCGAGATCGCCCCGATCCTGCTGCGTGCGCGCCTGCTGCAGACCCTTGACCGCGGCCCGGAGGCCCTGCCATTGCTGCGCGGGGCCATTCGCGACAACCCGGACGACAAGCGTCTGCGCCTGACCTACGCGCGCACCCTGGTCGAACAGGACCGCATCGCCGACGCCAAGGGCGAGTTCCTCAGCCTGGTCCAGCAATACCCCGATGATGACGAGCTGCGCTACTCCCTGGCACTGGTATGCCTGGAGAACAAGGACTGGGACGAAGCCGAAGGCTATCTGCAGGAACTGATCGAACGCGACAGCAACGTCGATGCCGCGCACCTGAACCTGGGCCGCATCCACGAAGAGCGTCACGACCCTGCTGGCGCCCTGCGTGAATACGCCCTGGTCGGCCCAGGCCCCGACTACCTGCCAGCCCAGCTGCGCCAGGCCGACATCCTGATTGCCAACGGCCGCGGCAGCGAAGCCTCGCGGCTGCTCGCCGAGGCCCGCGAAGCCCAGCCGGACTACGCTATCCAGCTGTTCCTGATCGAATCGGAAAGCTACAGCAACAACAACAAGGACGCCCAGGCCAACCAGGTGCTGCAGCAAGCCATCCAGCGCTACCCGGACGACCTCAACCTGCTGTACACCCGCGCCATGCTGGCCGAAAAGCGCGATGACCTGGCGCAGATGGAAAAAGACCTGCGCGCCATCATCACCCGCGAGCCGGAAAATGCCATGGCCCTGAACGCCCTGGGCTACACCCTGGCCGACCGCACCACCCGCTATGCCGAAGCCAAGGCGCTGATCGACAAGGCCCACCAGTTGACCCCGGACGACCCGGCGGTACTCGACAGCCTGGGCTGGGTCAACTACCGCCAAGGCAACCTCGACGCGGCTGAAAGCTACCTGCGCCAGGCCTTTGCCAGCTTCCCCGACCACGAGGTGGCCGCCCACCTGGGGGAAGTGCTATGGGCCAACGGCAAGCGCCGCGAAGCCCGCCAGGTCTGGGCCAAGGGCTTCGACGCCCAGGCCGACAGCCCCATCCTGCGCAAGACCATCCTGCGCCTGACCGGATCCGAGACCCTTTAACGCCATGTTCCTGCGCCATTGCATTACCTTCACCCTGATCGCCCTGCTGGCCGGCTGCGCCGGCTTCGGTAGCCGCGAGGCCCTGCAGGGCCACGGCGACCCGCAACAGTGGCGCGCCCATAAAGAACAACTGAGCAGCCTGGACGGCTGGCAGATCAACGGCAAGGTCGGCATCCGCGCCCCGCGCGACTCCGGCAGCGGCACGCTGTTCTGGCTGCAACGCCAGGACTACTACGACATTCGCCTGGCCGGCCCGCTGGGCCGTGGTGCTGCACGCCTGACTGGTCGCCCCGGCGGCGTGGTGCTGGAAGTGGCCAACCAGGGCCGCTACGAGGCCACCAGCCCGGAAGCCCTGCTGGAAGAGCAGTTGGGCTGGAACCTGCCGGTCTCGCACCTGGTCTGGTGGGTGCGCGGCCTGCCCGCCCCTGACAGCAAGAGCAAGCTGACCCTGGACGGCGACAGCCGCCTGGCCAGCCTGGACCAGGATGGCTGGCAGGTGCAGTACCTGAGCTATACCGAGCAGAACGGTTACTGGCTGCCGGAACGCCTGAAGCTGCACGGCAAGGACCTGGACGTGACCCTGGTAGTGAAAGACTGGCAGCCGCGCCAGCTGGGGCACTGATTGCATGCACACACTTACCCTGCCCGCCCCGGCCAAGCTCAACCTGTGGCTGCACATCATTGGCCGCCGCCCAGACGGCTACCACGAGCTGGAAACTGTGTTCCAGTTTCTCGATCACGGCGACGAACTGAGCTTCGCCTTGCGTGACGACGGCGTCATTCGCCTGCACACCGAGATCGACACGGTTCCCCACGACAGCAACCTGATCGTGCGCGCAGCGCGCCAGCTGCAGGCGCAATCGGGCACCACGCTGGGCGCCGACATCTGGCTGAGCAAGGTATTGCCAATGGGCGGCGGTATCGGCGGCGGCAGCTCGGATGCCGCCACCACCCTGCTGGGCCTTGCCCATCTGTGGCAGCTGGACTGGGACGAAGACCGCCTGGCCGCGCTGGGCCTGGGCCTTGGCGCCGATGTGCCGGTTTTCGTGCGCGGCCATGCGGCGTTCGCCCAGGGTGTGGGCGAGCAACTGACCCCGGTCGATCCCGCAGAGCCCTGGTATGTCGTGCTGGTGCCGCAAGTGTCTGTCAGCACAGTAGAAATTTTTTCACATCCACAGTTGACACGTGATTCGCTCCCCCTTAAGATGCGCCCCGTTCCCGAGGGAAACAGTCGAAATGACTGCCAACCGGTGGTAGAGCAGAATTACCCAGAAGTTCGCAATGCGTTGAATTCACTGGGAAAATTCACTGAAGCTCGGCTAACCGGCACTGGAAGTTGTGTGTTTGGGGCCTTCCCAAGCAAAGCCGAAGCTGATAAAGTTCTGGCCCTTCTTTCAGCGACCCAAACAGGGTTTGTGGCGAAAGGAAGCAATATTTCGATGTTGCATCGCAAGCTGCAAAGTCTGGTCAAGAAGTCGAGCGCATAAGCGTTCGCAGCAACAGATACAGGGGCGTCGCCAAGCGGTAAGGCAGCAGGTTTTGATCCTGCCATGCGTTGGTTCGAATCCAGCCGCCCCTGCCATTTTCCTTATACTCATCCAGGTATACCCTCAGCCTTCAGGTACTGCGCGTGTCCAAGATGATGGTCTTTACGGGGAACGCTAACCCCGATCTGGCTCGGCGTGTCGTACGTCAGCTGCATATCCCTCTCGGTGACGTCTCTGTCGGTAAATTCTCCGACGGCGAGATCAGCACTGAGATCAATGAAAATGTCCGCGGTAAAGACGTCTTCATTATTCAGCCGACTTGTGCCCCGACCAACGATAACCTGATGGAACTGGTAGTGATGGCCGACGCCTTCCGCCGCTCCTCAGCATCCCGAATCACCGCCGTGATTCCTTACTTCGGATACGCCCGCCAGGACCGCCGTCCGCGTTCGGCACGTGTAGCCATCAGCGCCAAAGTTGTCGCTGACATGCTCACTGTCGTAGGTATCGACCGTGTACTCACCGTCGACCTGCACGCTGACCAGATCCAGGGTTTCTTCGATATCCCGGTCGACAACATCTACGGCTCGCCCGTACTGGTCGACGATATCGAGGACCAGCGTTTCGAGAACCTGATGATCGTCTCCCCGGACATCGGTGGTGTCGTGCGCGCACGCGCCGTCGCCAAGTCCCTGGGTGTCGATCTGGGTATCATCGACAAGCGCCGCGAAAAGGCTAACCACTCCGAGGTTATGCATATCATCGGCGACGTCGAAGGGCGCACCTGCATCCTGGTAGACGACATGGTCGACACCGCCGGCACCTTGTGCCACGCGGCCAAAGCCCTGAAAGAACATGGCGCTGCAAAGGTTTATGCCTACTGCACGCACCCTGTGCTGTCGGGCCGCGCGATCGAGAACATCGAGAAGTCGGTACTGGACGAGCTGGTGGTGACCAACACCGTTCCGCTGTCCGCCGCTGCTCAGGCCTGTGACCGTATCCGCCAGCTGGATATCGCACCGGTTGTCGCTGAAGCGGTACGCCGCATCAGCAATGAAGAATCAATCAGTGCGATGTTCCGCTAAGCGGAACCCGTATTGATGTGAAGCGCCCCGCCCCAACACGTGTTGGGGCGGGGCTTTTTTGCCATCCCCGTTGGCGCTGGTCGCAAACGCCCTCGGGGGGCTATTTTGGAGAAACAAAATGACTGATTTCATTCTGAACGCACAAGCGCGTACTGACCTGGGGAAAGGTGCGAGCCGCCGCCTGCGTCACGCGCTGAGCATCCCGGCCGTTGTATACGGTGGCGATAAAGAAGCCCAATCCCTGACCATCGTGGCCAAGGAAATCGCCAAGCTGTTCGAAAACGAAGCTGCCTTCAGCCACGTTATCGAACTGAACGTTGACGGCGCCAAGCAGAACGTCGTGGTCAAGGCCATGCAGCGTCACCCGGCCAAAGGCTTCATCATGCACGCCGACTTCGTTCGCGTCGTTGCTGGCCAGAAGCTGACCGCTGTTGTTCCAGTGCACTTCATCAACGAAGAAGCCCCGGTCAAGAAAGGCGGCGAGATCTCGCACGTTGAATCGCAGATCGAAGTTTCCTGCGAAGCCAAAGACCTGCCTGAGTTCATCGAAGTTGACCTGGCCAACGCCGAAATCGGCACCATCATCCACCTGTCGGACCTGAAAGCTCCTAAAGGCGTAGAGTTCGTAGCTCTGGCCCATGGTGATGACAAAGCTGTTGCCAACGTTCACGCTCCACGCGTTGCTCCAGAAGCTGAAGAAGGCGCCGCTGAGTAATCCACTCGCGCGCCGGTGTTGATCGGGTTACAGTGCCGCGCGCCCTGTAACCCAACAACTCCAAGGAAGAGCCCCTGACGTGACCGCCATCCAGTTGATCGTCGGCCTGGGTAACCCCGGCCCCGAATACGAACAGACCCGGCATAACGCAGGGGCTCTTTTCGTTGAACGCATTGCCAGCGCCCAGCGTGTTTCGCTGACCGCTGACAAAAAGTATTTCGGCCTGACGGCTAAGTTCAGCCATCAGGGCAACGACGTTCGTTTGTTGATCCCGACCACCTACATGAACCGTAGCGGCCAGTCCGTGGCGGCCTTGGCCAATTTCTTCCGCATCAAACCGGAAGCGATACTGGTGGCACACGACGAACTCGACCTGCCTCCGGGCGTTGCCAAGCTCAAGCGCGGCGGCGGCCATGGGGGGCACAACGGGCTGCGAGACATCATTGCGCAGCTCGGCAACCAGAACGACTTCTACCGCCTGCGGCTTGGCATAGGCCACCCGGGTGACGCCAAACTGGTCTCCAACTTCGTCCTGGGCCGCGCGCCGCGCGCCGAGCAGGAGAAGCTCGACGCCAGCATCGATTTTGCCCTCGGCGTGCTGCCGGACGTGCTTGCCGGCGACTTCGCCAAGGCGATGCGCGAGCTGCACAGCCAGAAGGCCTGATTTCCTAGAGAGGGGAATATCCATGGGTTTCAATTGCGGCATCGTCGGCCTGCCCAACGTCGGCAAGTCCACCCTGTTCAACGCCCTGACCAAGTCTGGCATCGCGGCGGAGAACTTCCCTTTCTGCACCATCGAGCCAAACAGCGGCATCGTGCCGATGCCCGATGCGCGCCTGGCGGCTCTGGCGGAGATCGTCAAGCCTAACCGCATCCTGCCGACCACCATGGAGTTCGTCGACATCGCCGGCCTGGTGGCCGGTGCCTCGAAGGGCGAAGGCCTGGGCAACAAGTTCCTCGCCAACATCCGCGAGACCGACGCCATTGCCCACGTGGTGCGCTGCTTCGAAGACGAGAACGTGATTCACGTTTCCAACAGCGTCGACCCCAAGCGTGACATCGAGATCATCGACCTCGAGCTGATCTTCGCCGACCTCGACAGCTGCGAGAAGCAGCTGCAGAAGGTTGCGCGCAACGCCAAGGGCGGCGACAAGGAAGCCCTGGCGCAGAAGGCCATCCTCGAAAAGCTGATCCCGCACTTCACCGAAGGCAAGCCGGCGCGCAGCCTGATGAAGCACATGGCTGACGACGAAAAAGCCGTCATCCGTGGTTTCCACCTGCTGACCAGCAAGCCGGTGATGTACATCGCCAACGTCGCCGAAGACGGCTTCGACAATAACCCGCACCTGGACGTGGTCAAGGCCATTGCCGAGGAAGAAGGCGCGGTGGTGGTGCCGGTGTGCAACAAGATCGAAGCGGAAATCGCCGAGCTGGACGACGGTGAAGAGAAGGACATGTTCCTCGAGGCCCTGGGCCTGGAAGAGCCTGGCCTGAACCGCGTGATCCGCGCCGGTTACGAACTGCTGAACCTGCAGACCTACTTCACTGCCGGCGTGCAGGAAGTACGCGCCTGGACCGTTCGCATCGGTGCCACCGCACCGCAGGCGGCCGGTGTCATCCACACCGACTTCGAAAAAGGCTTCATCCGCGCCGAAGTAGTGGCCTATGACGACTTCATCCAGTTCAAGGGTGAAGCCGGTGCCAAGGAAGCCGGTAAATGGCGCCTGGAAGGCAAGGACTACATCGTTAAAGACGGCGATGTGATGCACTTCCGCTTCAACGTCTAAGCGGCAGCCTGCAGTCCCAACAGAACCCCTTGAGGCCCACGCCTCAAGGGGTTTTGTTTTTCTGGATCTGCGAGCGGCCCGGTCCTTGAGCATCTAGACTTCGATCGAGCACTCTCCCGCCAGAGCCCATATCATGCCCGAAACACCTCGTGTCGGCTGGCAACGCTGGTTACCCGGCCTGGCGACCCTGCTCCATTACAACCCTGCCTGGCTGCCCAGGGACATCGCCGCCGGCCTGGTCCTTACCACCATGCTGGTACCGGTGGGTATCGCCTACGCCGAAGCCTCTGGCGTCTCTGGTATCTATGGCCTGTACGCCACCATCATCCCGCTGCTGGCCTATGCCCTGTTCGGCCCCAGCCGCATCCTGGTGCTAGGCCCGGACTCGGCCCTGGCCGCGCCGATCCTGGCGGTAGTGGTGCAATACGCTGCCAGCGACCCGCAACGCGCCATTGCCGTCGCCAGCCTTATGGCCCTGGTGGCGGGAGCTTTCTGCGTGATCGCCGGGCTGTTGCGCCTGGGCTTCATCACCGAGTTGCTGTCCAAGCCTATCCGCTATGGCTACATGAATGGCATCGCACTTACGGTACTGATCAGCCAGTTACCCAAGCTGTTCGGCCTCAAAGTGAACAGCGAGGGCCCCCTGCGCGACCTTTTGCTCCTGGGCCAGGCGTTGCTCAACGGCCAAGGGCACTGGCCAAGCTTCATCGTTGGCGCCGGTAGCCTGATGCTGATCATATTGCTGAAGCCTTTCAAACGCCTGCCGGGCATCCTCATCGCGGTGGTGCTGGCGACGCTGGCGGTGAGCCTGTTCAACCTCGACCAACTGGGCGTCAAGGTACTGGGCCAGTTGCCTCAGGGCCTGCCTAGCCTCGTCTTCCCCTGGGTAACAGACATCGATCTGGTCGAAGTGGTTTTGGGCGGTATTGCCGTAGCGCTGGTGTCGTTCGCCGATACCAGTGTGCTGTCACGCTCCTACGCCGCACGTCTGAAAATGCCCGTGAACCCCAACCAGGAAATGTTCGGTCTGGGTGTAGCCAACCTGGCCTCGGGGCTGTTCCAGGGCATCCCGATCAGCAGCAGCTCGTCGCGTACCCCGGTAGCCGAGGCTGCCGGGGCGCAGACCCAGCTTACCGGTATCATTGGTGCACTGGCGGTCACCCTCCTGCTGCTGCTCGCGCCAGACCTGATGCAGCATCTGCCTAACAGCGCACTGGCGGCAGTGGTGATTGCCGCGGCACTGGGCTTGTTCGAGTTCACCGATCTCAAGCGCATCTTCCGCATGCAACAGTGGGAGTTCTGGCTGTCGTTCACCTGCTTCGTCGGTGTCGCCGTGTTCGGGGCGGTTCCTGGTATATGCATAGCCGTGGTGATTTCGGTTATCGAGTTCCTGTGGGATGGCTGGCGGCCGCACCACGCGGTGCTCGGCCGTGCCGAGGGGCTGCGTGGCTACCATGACGTGCAGCGTTATCCACAGGCCCGTCGGATCCCGGGGCTGGTGCTGCTGCGCTGGGACGCGCCGTTGTTCTTTGCCAATGCCGAGCAGTTCCAGAGCACCGTGATGGCGGCGCTGGAAGCATCGCCAACACCGGTGCAGCGACTGGTGATTGCAGCCGAGCCGGTGACCAGCATCGACATCACTTCGGCGGACATGCTGGGCGAGCTGGACCGGGCGCTAGAGGCGCGTGGGGTGGAGTTGCAGTTTGCTGAGATGAAAGACCCGGTGAAGGACAAGATGCGCCGATTCGAGTTGTTCGAGCATATGGGCGAGAAGGCTTTTCACCCCACAGTGGGTGCGGCAGTTGATGCTTACCTGAAGGACACCGGGGTTGACTGGCAGCCGTAGGTTATCCTGCGCAGGTCCGGCGCCGATCGATCCAGATCAGCATGGCACTGGCATACACCGATACCGCCAAAAACAAGGCCATGCGCACCGCAAACGCTTTATACACATCCTGCCCGCCGGCGCTGTCCTGCACCGACTGCCCCAGCAGGATCAGCAGGGTGGTGATGCAGCTGACCCAGAACGCCGGACTCTGCCGGTTCGGCACCGCCTGGTACAACCGTCGCGCCTGCCAGAGAGCAAACAGCAGCACCCACAGAAAGAACATCCACACGTGCACAAACAGGCTCAGCGCCCCCCACAGCAGCATCGCCAACAACCCCGCCAGCAAGGTCGAGCCGATCAGCTCGCGGCTGGCGTGGCGTGCGCGGGTCTCGCCGGCCTGTTGCCCCACGCTCACCGCTTTCATGATCAGGGGCATGTACTGGTCTGGGGCTATCAGCGCCAGCAGAAAGGCAGGCATCACAATCAGCGTGGCACGCAGCGCCACCCAGCTCACATGCTCGCTGCCCAGTAGCGCAGGCGCCGGCTGCGGTGGCGCATTGGCAGGCTCGGGGAACAACGCATGCGCCGCTGCAGAGCCCAACACCGCCAGAAGCATGCCTTTGGCCAGCGCTTCGACCACCGACAGCGCCAAGCTGAAGTCGCTGGTGCCGGCAGCGGCAATCATGGTCAAGCCGATTACCAGCAGGTTGGCCAACAGGCCGTTGCCGCCCTTCAGCGCGTAGCGCAGGGTCAGGAACACCCCCACCCCCACCAGCAACACACCGCTCGCCGGGGCATGACGCAACAGCGGAATCAGCAGCAGCCCGCTGCCACAACTGAGCAGTACCAGCACCGCCAGGGCCGGCGCCGCCTTGAGTGGCAGCGGCTGGCTGCGCGTGGCCAGCAGCAGCACCGCGAACACCGGCGCCAGGATCGGCACCGGCAAACCCATGCCAAAGCTTGCGGCCAAGCACAACGCCACGCCCCAGGCCAGGCGCATGGCACGCAGGCCGCGCAGCTCAATAGGCATAAGATAGCCAGCTCATCAGCCACATGAACATCCGGCCCAGCAGGTTCAACGGATTGCCTTCACCGGGCAGCGCCATGACCTCGGCCTGGCCGCCGACCCGCAGCGCGGTCTTGTCCTGCAGCTGGTCGCGCTCCAGTTCGACTATCACTGGAAAGCGTTGCGCCGAACGCAACCACTCGCGGCTGTTCTGCACAGTCGGCAGCGTGCCTGGCGGAGTGCTCTGGCCCACGCTCACGCCGTAGCCAATGCTGCGTATCCGCCCTTTCAGCACGGTGCCGGGCAATGCGTCGAGCACCACCAGCACCGGGGTGCCGGGGCGAAGGCGGCCGAGGTTGTTCTCGGTCATGTCGGCGCTGATCCACACGTCATGAATCGTGATCAAGGTCATCATCGGGCTGCCCGCCCCGACATAGTGGCCAACATCGGTGCGCAGGTCGGTGATCAAACCATTGGCATCGGCGCGCACCACGGTGCGAGCCAGGTCCAGACGGGTTTTTTCCACGTTGGCCGTCGCGCTGCGCAGTTGCGCGTTGTCGGCCTCGGCGCCGCCCTGCTGTTCACGGGCGCGCTCGACTTCGGCACGCGCCGCCGCTACCTGGCTTATGGCCTGGTCGCGCGTTGCCTGGGCGCCTTCCAGCCGACGCACCGATACCGTGCCGGGGTCTTCTTCGATCAACCGCTTGAGGCGCGCGGCGTCCTGCCGCGCCTTGCGCTCGTTGGCCTGGGCCGCCACCAGCGCGGCCTGGGCCGAATCAATGCCAGCGGTACTGGCGCCGATCTGCCGGCGCACGGTATCGAGATCGGCTTCGGCGCGGGCCAGGGCAATGCTGTACTGCTCTTGATCGAGCTCGAACAGTACATCACCCCGGCGCACTTCCTGGTTGTTGCCCACCGCCACGCGTTTGATCTGCCCGGCCACTTCAGCAGCGACCGGAACAACATAGGCCTGCAGCCGGGCCTGCTGGGTGTAGGGTGTAAAACGGTCGGCCAGCAGGTACCAGACCAGACTGACGATGATCAGAACAACTATCCAGCGCATGCCGCGGTCAGGGGCTGGCGGCGTTTGTGCGGCGTCGCTCATTTTGGCTCACCTTGTTCAGGGTTGGCAGCAGCCGGCTCGCTCAGCAGGTCGCCCCAATCGCTACGGTTCTCCATCTGCTGGCGGCTGGCAGGGTCGATCGGCTTGCGCGTGTTGTCCCAGCCGCCCCCCAACGCCTTGTACAGGCTCACCAGGCTACTCACCGCATTGCCTCGACTGACCAGGTAACCATCCTGTTGCTGCAGCAGCAGTTGCTGGGCGTCGAGCACGCGCTGGAAGTCGGCGAAGCCTTCCTGATACTGCGAACTGGCCAGGTTCAACGAACGCTGGGCAGCCTGAGAGGCTTCCTGGCGAATGCTGGCGCTTTGCAGCGAACGCACCAGGCCACTGGCGGCGTCGTCCGCCTCACGGGCGGCTTCGCGCACGCTCTGATGGTACAACTCGATCAATTGTTGCAGACGGGCATCCTCCACGCGGACGGCGTTCTTGCGCCGGCCGTAATCGAAGGGGTTCCAGATCAGGCTCGGGCCTGCGGCGAGCTCGAAGGTGTCGGGCAGGTGACTGGCCGACAACAAGGTCCAGCCGATACTGCCGAGAAGGCTCAGTTGTGGATAAAGGTCCGCCTCGGCCACGCCCACCAGCGCAGACTGCGCCGCCACGGCCTGTTCAGCGGCACGAATGTCCGGCCGCCGTTGCAACAGGCTGGCAGGTACGTCGTGAAGCACGGCGCGGTCCGGCAAAGGCAAAACGCCGTGTTGCGCATCCAGCTGGGGCAGCGGTCCTGGCGGACGACCCAGCAGCGAGCACAGCACGTTGCGCAAGGCATTGAGCTGGTTTTCGAACTCCGGGATGGTGGCCTGGGTGGCCAGATACTGGGTACGCGCCTGTTGCCAGTCCAGTTCATCATTTTCACCGTGGCGGAACAGCCGTTCGGTGATCTCCAGGCTACGTGCCTGGCGCCGGGCGTTCTGTTGCGCAATATCCAGCCGCGCCTCGGCTGTACGCAGGGCGAAATAGGTGTCAGCCACCTGCGCTCGCAACAGCAGCATGGCGTCGGCGTAGTTGGCCTGGGAGGCGAAATAAACGGCATCAGCGCTTTCGATTGCCCGACTGAATCGGCCCCAGAAGTCGACTTCCCAAGCGATGTCGAAACCGACGCTGGCCTGCCAGAACACCGAGTCACGAGCGCTGGCAGTACCAGACTGGTTCTGCTTCAGGTACAAGCTCTGCGCACTCAACTGCTGCAATTGCGGATAGCGACCGGACTGCACGATGGCCAGTTGGGCGCGGGCTTCAGCGATACGCAGGCCTGCCACGCGCAGGTTGGTGTTATTGGTATCGGCCTCGGAAATCAGCGCGTCCAGCGTCGGGTCGGTGAACACCGCCCACCACTGGCGCAAATCAGGCGCCGCAGCGCTACGCACCGCCTGCTCTAGCAACGGCGTACTCCAGCCACCCAGCCACGGGGTCTGAGGCGCTGCGAAATCCGGCCCGACCCGGGTACACCCCGCCAGCACAATCAGCAGCGCAAGGCCATGCCAGCGGTTGGCCATGGCAAGCTCAGGGCGCAGGTGGCGCCGGCTGCTCCGGCACCTGCAGCGCAACCCATTGCCAGAACAGTACGTAAGTCACGCCCAGGATCACCGGACCGATGAACAGGCCGATGATGCCTTTGACCACCATGCCGCCCAGAGCCCCGATAAGCACCACTGGCATCGGCACATCAACCCCTCGCCCCAGCAACAGCGGCTTGAGCACGTTGTCGGCCAGCCCGGCGACGAAGGTGTAGATGGCGAAAATCACAGTCGCCACGGTGAAGCCTTCGGCGTTGAACACATAGATGATGACCGGCAGCGTAATCAAGGTAGCCGGTGCCTGGGCAATGCCCAGCATGAGGATGACAATGGCCAGCATCCCGGCCCCGGGGACGCCCTTCACTACAAAACCGACACCGATCAGCAGCATCTGAATAAAGGCAATGCCGATCACGCCTTGCGCCACTGCGCGTATGGTAGCCGTGCACAGTCTGGCCAGCGGCTTGCCACGCTCTTCGCCCGATACCCGCATGGCGATGCGCTGCGCTGCAACTTCGCCACGCTCACCAAAAGCCATGAGCACCCCAGAAATGATTATTGCTCCGATAAACAGCAGGAAGGCCCCGCCAGCACTGGCTGCAGCCCCCAGCAGGGTAAGCCCGGCGCCCTTGAGCTGGGGCATCCATTGGTTCAGGACGCTGGCCATGTTCTGGGAGGCGGCCAGCCAGAGCGCATGCACCTTCGGCCCGATCAGCGGCCAGGCAGCCACCGACTCAGGGGGTGAAGGCACACTCCAGGCACCGCTCCTGAGCAGGCCCACCATGCTGTCCACCGACTCACCGATGGACATCACTACCAGGTAGATCGGCACCAACAACACCAACAGCAGCAGCACCACCACCAGTGTCGCTGCATAGCCGTGCTTGAGCCCGGTGCGGTGCTGAAGGCGACGATGCAGTGGGTACAAGGTAATCGCCAGAATCATCGCCCACAGCATCAACTCCAGGAATGGCTGGAACGTCTGGAAGGCGAACACCACCAGAGCAGCCACCAGGCCAGCCTTGATGAGTACATCGAGCAACCCCCGTGACAGATTGCTGTCCAGCTTGAAACTCGGCTGCATGGATCACCTCCGAACACTCAGTGCGCCGCATGGCGCGGTCAGTGGCCCGTTTCAGGGCTTGGCTGCGCAGGGTTGTCATCACGCAACTGCCGGGCCAGGGCCATCATCACCAAGGGCACCACGGCCATCGACAAGGTGATGGCCAGTACCAGCAGATCGTGCACTTGCTGCGTCAGCACCTGATGGTCAAGCGCCAGCTTGAACACCACGAACGCAAACTCCCCGCCAGACGCCAGCACCACCGCCAGGCACAAGGCCTGGGCCCTGTTGAGCCCGCCCGCCGTGCGTGCCAGCCCAAACAGCAGGGGTAACTTGACTGCCATCAGCAACAATGTCAGACCCAACACTATCAGCGGCATGCCAAACAGCAGCCGCAGGTCGGCACTCATGCCGACACCGACGAAAAACAGCCCGAGGAGCAGGCCTTTGAGCGGCTCGATCTGGGTTTCCAGCTCATGTCGAAACGGCGAATCTGCCATCAGCACGCCAGCCAGGAAGGCGCCCAGCGCCATCGACACCCCCACATGCTCCATAAGCCAGGCCGCCCCCAGCACCACCAGCAACGCGGTAGCCGTCGACAGCTCTGGCAAACCCGAGCCGACCGTCCATTTGAAGACCGGGGTGAACAGGTAGCGGCCGAACACGATCAGCACGCCAATACCGGCCAATACCGCGAGCACCGGCCAGCCACGTTCTTCGGCGGCACTGCTATCCCCCCCCAGCATTGGCACCACGGCAATCAGTGGAATGGCAGCAATGTCCTGGAACAACAGAATTGCCACGGCCAGGCGCCCGTGTGGCTTGCCCAGGTCCTTGCGCTCGGCCAGTACCTGCAGGCCAAAGGCCGTGGATGACAAGGCCAGGCCCAGCCCCAGCACGATTGCAGCCGCCTTTGATTGGTCAAACAGGAAATAGGCGCACAGCCCCAGTAGCAGTGCCGTCAGGCCCACCTGCAATGTGCCAACGCCAAACAACGCCCGGCGCATGGTCCACAAGCGCCTGGGGGAAAGCTCAAGGCCAATGACGAACAACAGCATGACCACACCCATCTCCGACAGGCGTGCAACGTTGTCCGGGTTGTTCAGCAGGCCAAGCACCGAGGGCCCGATCAGCATACCGGCCAACAGATAGCCGGGGACTGCGCCCATTTTCAACCGCTGCGCAAGCGGCACAAGAAGCACCACAGCCAACAGGAACACCACTGTCGCCTGCAGCAAGCTGCCGTCATGTGGCATAGACTCGCACCCTCGCTATTGCCCGCAAGGGCGGGATCAGAAACGCTCTTCGACCGCTTTGAACGGGTAGGCCAAGGGCTGGTATTTGCCGATCTTGCCGCGTTTGGGCAGCTTCACGATCTGCTCGCGGGTGATGTCCTTGTAGGGAATGCGCGTCAGCATGTGGCTGATGATGTTCAGCCGGGCGCGGCGCTTGTCGTTGGAATGGGCTACGAACCACGGCGCCCATGACGAGTCGGAGGCGGCGAACATGTCGTCGCGGGCCTTGGTGTAGGCATCCCAGCGGGTATACGACTTGAGGTCCATCGGCGACAGCTTCCATAGCTTGCGGCCGTCGTTGATGCGGTCCTGCAGGCGGCGGGTCTGCTCTTCGGCGCTGACTTCAAGCCAGTATTTGACAAGAATGATGCCCGACTCGACCATCATCTTCTCGAACAGCGGCACCACACTGAGGAACTTGCTGGCCTGCTCATCGCTGCAAAAACCCATCACCCGCTCGACACCGGCGCGGTTGTACCAGCTGCGGTCGAAGATCACCACTTCGCCTGCTGCGGGCAGGTGGCCCAGGTAGCGTTGCACGTACATCTGGGTTTTTTCCCGCTCGGTCGGAGCCGGCAGCGCCACTACGCGAAACACCCGGGGGCTGACGCGCTCGGTGATGGCCTTGATGGTGCCGCCCTTGCCTGCACCGTCGCGGCCTTCGAAGACAATGCACACCTTCAAGCCCTTGGCCACCACCCACTCCTGCAGCTTGACCAGCTCGACATGCAGGGGCTTGAGCGCTTTTTCGTAAGCCTTGCCACCCAGTTTCTCGTGCTGGTCCTGGGTGGCTTTTTTCCTTGATGGCTTCGACATGTCCCTCTCCACAGGGCGAATGAAGAGTCAGTATGGTTGATCCATGGCAGTTTGCTGCTTCGCTTGCCGTGCCGGCATCAGGGGAGATGGCGGAAAGGTTGCTGAATATTGGTTGCAGCAGATGACAGGTGCTCTGCAAAAGCACCTGAAAGTCCTGATGCAATCCCTGTGGGAGCGCCGCACCGCCGCTCCCACAAGGATTGTTGTTGGGCTCAACAGCGGCTTCTGGTCGATGGCCGCCCCAGAGCAGTGGCCGTATTTGAGTTTTTCGCTAACGAGCCTACTTTGTAACGCGCCGATACCGCTGCTTGGGACTACGAGGAGAATCAGGGTCTGTCATCTCGATCAATCCAGCAGCGAGGGCCGGGTGCAAGTAACTCTTGCGGAATGTGGCCCGGTGCGAAAGACCCAGCTGTTGCATAAGCTCCCCGGCCTTCAAGGCGATACCCACAGGCATTACATTCAAGAGACTCGCTACTTGGTCGGTTACTTGGTCGGTTACTTGGTCGGTCGCTGGATTGCTTTGTTTGGCTTCGACAAGCGCCTGCAGCAAGGCTCCGAGCATGTATTCAACAAAAGGGGTTGATTCCGCGGCTTGGTCAGCCGCCGCCAGGGCAGCGTAGTAAGCGTCCTGCTGCTCTCGAATAACCGTTTCCACCGGTAGGAACGCCAGCACCGGCCGCCACCGGCTGAGCAACAGGGTCTGCCAGAGCCGCCCCATTCGCCCATTGCCATCTGCAAACGGGTGAATGAATTCAAACTCGTAATGGAAAACACAGCTGGTGATCAGCGGGTGCCAATCGTTGCTTGCCAGCCAATCAAGTAAATCCTGTACCAGTGTCGCGACTCGACTGGCAGGTGGTGCCATATGCAGCAGACGGGAGCCGCGGTAAATGCCTACGCCACCCCGACGATAGCGGCCAGCGTCATCAATCAGCCCATGCATCAGCAAACCGTGCGCAGCGAGCAGATCACTCTGGGCGTCGGCACGCCAACCTGGCATCGCGTCATACGCAGCGAATGCATTGCGCACCTCCTGGATTTCACGCGGCAAGCCCATCACGCGCTTGCCGTCGAGCAACGCTGTTACCTGCTCTACGCTCAAGGTGTTGTTTTCTATCGCCAGTGATGCCTGGATAGTGCGAATACGGTTACCACGGCGCAGCTGCGGTGTCAGCGCTGCATCGCAGTAGGTAGTCAAAAAACCCACTTGCTCACTGATTTCGGCTACCAGTGCCAGAATCCGAGGAGTCACAGTCAGCGGTGGTTGGTAGTTGCTCATTGCCTGCGGTCCATGGGAATCGAGAGCGTCGCGACACCGGTGCGTAACTGCCACAAAATGATTACCACGACCGCGCTCACCTTAATCCAGGGACATCACGGGGTAAAGGAAGCACGAACATCACTTCACAAATTCCTGAACTGATTATTTGCCGCCAGCGATTTTTCCCCTCGCCCATCGCCACCAGAATCGCTTCACCACAATCACAAAAACCGTGAGGCCACTCCCGTGGACCAGACACTCCAGGTACGGCAAGCCGCCGCTGCCCTCGTTGCCGCGTTTGCCAGCAACGACACCGCCCGCTATTTCGCCTGCTTCAGCGAAGACGCCACGTTCCTTTTCCACACCTTGCCGCAACCGCTGCTGTCGCGCCGTGCCTACGAGCAGCTCTGGGCCCAGTGGCAGGCAGAGGGCTTTGCAGTGCTGGCCTGCGAGTCGGGTAATGCCCATGTGAGCCTGCAAGGGGACGTGGCCATCTTCATGCACGATGTAGCCACGCATATCCGCATCGCCGGTGAAGACCACCAGTTGAGCGAGCGCGAGACCATCGTCTTCCGCCGCCAGGGTGAGCAGTGGCTCGCCTGCCACGAGCACCTGTCGGTCGCATCACCAGCCTGATCGTTGTTTCTAGCGGCCTTGCCGCCCTGCCATCGCACCCACAACAAGGCCCGCGCACTGCGCCGGCCCACAACAACCGCGCTGGAGCATCACCATGAGCCACTCGACCGGTATCGAGACCAATGGCGTCGAACAGATCCCCGACGATCAACGCGACGCCGCCCCGCTGGACCTGTTCCGCCTGATCTTCGGCGGCGCCAATACCTTTGCCACAGCCGTGCTGGGCAGCTTCCCGGTACTGTTCGGGCTGTCGTTCCAGGCGGGCGTGTGGGCGATCTTGCTCGGCGTCGCCGTGGGTGCGCTGATTCTCGCGCCAATGGGCCTGTTCGGGGCAATCAACGGCACCAACAACGCCGTGTCGTCTGGCGCACACTTTGGTGTGCACGGGCGTATCGTCGGCTCGTTCCTGTCGCTGCTCACTGCGGTGGCGTTCTTTTCGTTGTCGGTGTGGAGCTCGGGTGATGCCTTGGTCGGCGGTGCCAAGCGCCTGGCCGGCCTGCCGGAAACCGACCTGACCCTGGGCCTGGCCTATGGCTTGTTCGCCGTGCTGGTGCTGGTGGTGTGCATCTTCGGCTTCCGTTTCATGTTGTGGGTCAACAAGATTGCCGTGTGGGCCTCGAGCCTGCTGTTCCTGCTGGGCATTGTCGCCTTCGCCGGGCCGTTCGATGCCGGCTATGCGGGCAGCGTCAACCTTGGCCAGGCAGGCTTCTGGGCAGCCTTCGTCGGCGCGGCGATCCTGGCCATGAGTAACCCGGTTTCGTTCGGCGCTTTTCTTGGCGACTGGTCACGCTATATCCCGCGTGAAACGCCCAAGGCGCGCATCATGCTGGCAGTAGTTGCAGCGCAGGGTGCGACGCTGATCCCGTTTCTGTTCGGCCTGTGCACCGCCACCCTGGTGGCCACCCACGCACCGGACTACATCGCCGCCAACAACTATGTCGGCGGCCTGCTGGCGGTAGCACCGAGCTGGTTCTTCCTGCCGGTATGCCTGATTGCGGTGATCGGCGGCATGTCCACCGGCACCACCGCGCTGTATGGCACTGGCCTGGACATGTCGAGCGTGTTCCCGCGTTTGCTCAGCCGTGCCGGCGCCACATTGCTGATCGGCGTGCTGGCAATCGGCTTCATCTTCGTTGGCCGCTTCACCTTCAACCTGGTGCAGAGCGTGTCGACCTTCGCCGTGCTGATCATCACCTGCACCAGCCCGTGGATGGTGATCATGATTCTCGGGCTGATCACCCGCCGCAGTTTCTACCATGCCGATGACTTGCAGGTGTTTACCCGCGGCCAGCGCGGCGGCCACTACTGGTTCCTGCATGGCTGGAACTGGCGCGGCATGGGCGCATGGCTGCCCAGCGCAGCGGTCGGCCTGTGCTTCGTCAACCTGCCGGGGCAGTTCGTCGGCCCGCTGGGCGACCTGGCCGGCGGCATCGACGTGAGCCTGCCGGTAACCCTGGGGCTGGCCGGCGTGCTGTACCTGCTGCTGCTCAACCTTTTCCCTGAACCTGCTGGCGTGTATGGCCCCCGTGGGCCGCGTTGGGTGCGCTGCAAAAGCACTGCGCACACGCCGGTAACCACTGCCGAAATGGCCTGACTGGAAACCGACCATGACCACTTCCCACTACATTGCCGGCCGCTGGGTCGAAGGCCAGGGCAGCGACTGCATCAGCGTCAACGACCCTGCGCTCGGGCTGCCCTTTGCTGAATTCATGGCCGCGAGCGTGGCCCAGGTCGACCAGGCCGTGGCTGCCGCCCGTGGCGCCCTGCCCGCCTGGAAGAACACCAGCGCCAGCGAGCGCGCTGCCTGCTTGCGCGGGTTTGCCGAGCAGCTGGGGCAGCGTCGCGAAGCGTTGATTGCGTTGCAGATGCGCAACAACGGCAAGCCACGCCATGAGGCGGAAATTGACCTGGACGACGCCATCGCCACGTTCGCCTACTACGCCGAACTGGCCGAACAGCTACCGTCGAAAAACCGTGACGTGCCACTGGCTGCGGCGGGCTTCACGGCGCGCACACGCCTGGAGCCGGTAGGCGTGGTCGGGCTGATCGTGCCGTGGAACTTCCCGCTGGTGACCAGCGCCTGGAAGCTCGCTCCGGCCCTGGCCGCGGGTTGCACCGTGGTGCTCAAGCCCTCGGAAGTTACCCCACTGATCGAACTAGCCTACGGCCAGATCGCCGAGGCGATTGGCCTGCCGGCAGGCGTGCTGAACATCGTCAACGGCAAGGCCGAAACCGGCGCTGCGCTAAGCAGCCACAACGGCCTGGACAAGCTGTCGTTCACCGGCAGCAACAGTGTCGGCAGCCAGGTGATGCGCAGCGCATCGGCGCAGTGCCGGCCAGTGACACTGGAGCTGGGCGGCAAGTCGGCGATCGTGGTGTTCGATGATTGTGATGTCGACCAGGCGGTGGCGTGGATCGTCGCCGGTATCAGCTGGAACGCCGGGCAGATGTGCTCGGCCACGTCGCGGCTGCTGGTGCAGGACGGCATTGCCGATGCATTGCTGCCGCGTTTGCAGGCCGCACTGGAACATCTACGGGTGGGCAACCCGCTGACCGAGGAAGTCGACATGGGGCCGCTGACCAGCCAGGCGCAGTGGCTGAAAGTGGCCAGCTACTTTGCCACGGCGCGGGAAGAAGGCTTGCGCTGCCTGGCCGGTGGCAAGGCGCTGGACCGTGAGGGCTGGTTCGTCAGCCCGACGTTGTACACCGATGTGCCCAAGGGCAGCCGCCTGTGGAGCGAGGAAATCTTCGGCCCGGTGCTGTGCGCACGGCGCTTCGCTACCGAGGAGCAGGCGATTGCCGAAGCCAACGACAGCCGCTTCGGGCTGGTGGCTACCGTGTGCTCTGCCGACCTGGAACGCGCCGAGCGGGTGGCCGACGCGCTGGAAGTCGGCCATGTGTGGATCAACTCGGTGCAGGCGGTGTTCGTCGAGACCTCGTGGGGCGGCACCAAGGGCAGTGGAATCGGGCGGGAGCTCGGGCCTTGGGGCCTGGCGGCCTATCAGTCGGTCAAGCATGTGACGCGGTGCCTCGGCTGATTATTTCAGCGACATCATCATCGTCTTGGGTGACAGCTCGGGGCAGAGGCGGAAGCCAGCATTTTTGGCATAGAACTTCTCCAGCCGCTCGCTAAGGGGATGCACGATCATCGCGACGCAGCCCACGACCTCCGAGGCGGCCAGTGCTCGTTCGATCGCATCCTGCAGGAGGTCGGTTGCCACACCCTGCCCCGCAGCCTGGCGGGTTACACCCATGCGCCCCAATACGACCACCGGCAGGTGGTCAGGCGCATTGCGGCGCAGGCGAGCCGATACACCGTGGCCCCGTGCCACAGACCCATTCGACAACGTGTAAAAACCAGCGACGGCGTTGGTGCCTGCAAAACAGCTGACATAGACCACCGCGTGCTTGGCATGCTGGGCCTTCAGTGCCTTGTCCCACAAGTAGCTGTTGATGGAGGCTTCCCCACAATCGAACTGGCCAAGGTCATGGTCCGCGTTCAACACTTGTGGAGCACTCAGCGCCAGCGCTTCGGCCTTGCCAGCAGCTTCTTCACGCATTCGTTGCTCCTGATAGGGTTGTCTTCCAGTGCCTGGGTGAATGCGTCATAGGCTTGTTCATCAAGCAGGAACAAGCGTTGCTCCATGAGCACTTCCTCGGCCCGCTTGCAGGCAGCTTCAAGCACAAAGCTGGTGCGATCACCGCCAACAACTTCAACTGCAGCGTCGATCAGGTCGCGGCGATGCTCGGCAACCCTCATGTTCAATGGCACCGTTTTGCTGCGGTCCCGTGTATGCACTTCACCCATGGATGACTCCTCGCCCGTACCACGCGGGCCACCAGATCGACCCATTCTGTCGATTAGGCAAAGCCTACGAAAGCGTAACGCAAATGTATAGCTGTAAATCACTTTGCGTTACGAACGGTCATCCAGTTCCGGGGAGCGACGCCAGGTCTGTGCGAGCAGGTTCACCCGCGAAGAGCCAGACCAGGAAACACAAACCTCTGTCCCGCGTGACTTTCCCCTTCCCGCGCAAAGTCCCACTTCCTGGTACCCCCACAATCACAACACCAGGCCGGACCACCCATGCACCCTCATCGCACCGCCTTGCACAACGAACTGCACGCCCGCCCGTCGCTGTACTTCGACGGCCCGGCGCATGTCTTCCACCTGGCCCTGCTCGGCGGCGATGCTGCCTGTACGGCGCTGCTGCAACGTTGCTGCCCGGATGCCGTGGACACCGCAGCCGCCCAAGGCATCACCTGCCTCAATGGCCAGCCGTTCAAGTGGGAAAGGCACACCGAGTTCTTCACCCTGACGCTGGTGGTGCCCTGCACTGCCGCCGGCACTGAGTGGCAGGCCCTACCCCCGGTCCTGGTCGACGCTATCGCCCCGCAAGCTGCGCAGGTGATCAACGCCGTGCAGATACTGGTACGCGATGAACAGGACCTGGACCTGGCCCACTACGGTTTCAAGGACCCCTGCGGTTCATGCGTAGGCGGTGGTGACGCGGTGGTGTGGAGCGATTTCCGCCTGACCGAAGACGGCAGCAACCGCTTGCTGTTCATCAACCGCCGCCTCAATGCCTACCGCCAGGGCCGCATGATTCGCCGCCTGCTGGAAATCGAGACCTACCGCATGATGGCCTCGCTGACGCTGACCACGGCCAAGCAGTTGAGCCAGGAACTGGATGCCTTCGACAAAACCCTGGTCAGCCTGTCGGAGCGCAGCGCCGGCGGGGACGGCCATGACTCCAAAGGGTTGCTGGACGCCATCGCCCACCTGTCACGCCAGGTGGTCAGCCGCACAGTCAGAACCCGCCACCGCTTCGGTGCCACCCAGGCGTATGCGCAACTGGTGTTCGAGCGCCTGGGCGAACTGCGCGAAAGCCACGTGGGCGACTGCCAGCGCCTGGGGGTGTTCATCGAGCGCCGATTCAAGCCCACCGTGCGCTACTGCGCGGCCACCGAACAGCGGCTGGAGCAGTTGGCGAAGAATGTGGCCAACCTGGGCGACCTGTTGCAGGCGCGGGTGCAGGTGGAAATGGAAGAACAGAATGCCGGGATCTTGCGCAGCCTCAATACCCGGGCCGATGCCCAGGTGAAGATCCAGCGGGCAGTGGAGGGGCTGTCGATCATTGCCATCACCTACTACCTGCTGAACCTGTTCAAGTTGCTGTATGGCGGGTTGAATGTGCTGGGGCTGGGGTTGACGGCGCGTGACGGCTTGATGGCCATGGCGCCGCCGGTTTTGCTGGTGCTGCTGGTGATTCTGCTGAGGATCAGGCAGGCCAAGCAGCATTGAAGCCGGGGGCGCTTGGCGCCCCAGGCATTTACACCGGCTCGTCAGCCGGCCGCCCGCCCTCTTGCACCAGCACCATGCTCTGCGGCGAGGACAGGGCGATCCCCTCGTCACGCAACCGGCCAAGGATGGTGAACAGCAGATCGCTGCGGGTACCGGAGACCTGCCGCGGCCCCGCCACGTAGCCACTTACGCCGATCACCATGCCGCTTGCAGTCAGGTCCTTGAACGACACCGAAGTAGCCGGCGCATCCAGAATCGCCTCATGCTCGTGGTACGCCGCCAGCAGCAGTTCACGTACCCGATTGGCATCGGTCTCCAATGGCAAGGTCAGGGTAATGCCGACCACACCCAGCGCATTGCCCATGGTCACGTTGCGCACGTTCTGCGAAATGAACTGCGAGTTGGGCACGATCACCGTCGAACGGTCGGACATCTGGATCTCGGTGGCGCGCACGTTGATGCGGCGGATATCGCCCTCGACGCCGGCCAGACTGACCCAGTCGCCCACCTTCACCGGGCGCTCGGTCAGCAGGATCAAGCCGGAGATGAAGTTCTGCACGATCTGCTGCAAGCCGAAACCGATACCCACCGACAGGGCACTGACCACCCAGGTCAGGCTGGTGAGGTTGATGCGCAGGGTCGACATCACCAGCATGGCCAGGAACAGGAAGCCCAGGTAACCCACCAGGGTCACCAGCGAGGCGCGCATGCCAGCATCCATGTCGGTTTCCGGCAGCAGGCGCTCGCTCAGCCAGCGCTTGACCACACGGATGCCGAACAGGCCACCGAAGAACATCACCAGCGCCAGCAGAATGTCCTGGGGCACGATATTCAGGTTGCCGAGCACCTTGCCACCGGTGCCGTCCCAGTCACCCAGGCTGAGCAGCAATTCACCCGGGCTGGTACCCGACGGCATCAGTGCCAGCAACAAGGCCAGGAACAGCAGCACCGTACGGCCGATACCGGCAAGAATGGTGCTGGCCTGCGCCTGGTGGCGCGGCGCCAGGCCCAGGCTTGACGCCAGTGCCAGGCCACCTGGCTGCCGTGGTGACAGCAGGGTTTCGCAGAGGTCGCCCAAGAAGGTGGTCAGCAGGTAGGCACAGGTGGCTACCAGGCTTACCCACAGCAACTTGGCAGTCAGGAAGTAGGCAAGCGTGAGGTAGCCGGTGAGCAGCGCCAGCAAGATCAGCACCAGCCACACCACCATCACGAACGGGATCAGCCCCGCCAGGCCAGTGGGGCGCTCCAGGTCATGCTTGCGCAGGGTACGCCGGTAACGCAGCAAGGCGACCGCAAAAATGATCGCAACCACCAGCGCGGTCACGCCGTTGACGGCCACCGTCAGTGCCAGGCTGGCGCCGATCACGCTGTTGATGCGCTCCAGGGTCACCATCACCATCAGCGCCAGGGCCAGCAGCTTGGGGAACCAGCCCAGTGCCGTGGCCACTTCGTCGTGAATGGCGGGCAGGCGCCAGGACGGGCGTTGCAGCATCAACATGGCGCGGCCAAGCCCGGTGATGAAGGCGCTGAACACCACCAGCGTGAGCACGTGGTTGGTCAGGCTGGCAATGTCCGAGCCCAGCTCGGCGCTGCTTTCAAGGCCCCAACGCAGCAACGACACAGAGCCCGCAATGGTGCCCAGGGTTGCCAGGCTGACACCCAGCGCCAGGGCACTGCGGCGCAACCGGCCTTCGGGCAGCCAGCGCACCATGGCATGGGCCAGCGAGCGCTCGATCAAGCCTCGCACCACTGTCCACACCAGGATCGCCGCCACCAGGCTGGCGATGAACACCCAGCGGTGGTCAGCGTTGAAAGCGCTGGCCACGGCGTCGGCCGTTTCGCCACGCAGGTCACGCAGGCGGGCGACGTCATCCTGGGTGGGGCGGATAATGCTTTGCCAGAATGCCGGGCTCAGCGGCGAGGCTGCGCGACTGGTGATCTGCGAGTTGAACTGGCTGCGGCGCAGGTTGACGATTTGCGTGGACAGGTCACGGGCCGACTGGGTCAGCTTGGTGGCCTGGTCCTGTTGCGCTACCAGGGCCTTTTTCTCGGCTTGCAGCTCTTTGCGCTGCTGGGTCAGGGTGGCGGCCTCGTCCGGTTGCACCGGGCCGATGACCTTGAGCTTGTCATCGAGTTTTTCCACATCGGCAGTGCGCAGGGCACTCAATGCATCGGCCTGGCGCTGAACCTGCACTGCCGCCAGGCGCAGCTGCGCCAGCAGGTCGTCGTTGGCTTCGCTGGTGACACCTTGGCGGATCTGGTCCAGGCGGTCGCTCAGCTGCTCGACGCTGGCGTTCTCATCCAGCGCGGGCGCTTCTGCACTCGCCAGGTTCGACAACGGCGTGGCCGGTGCCGACCAGGCCGGGCTGGCAAGCGCCAGCAGCAGGACCATCAGGGCCATCAGGCCTGGGCAATAACGGGCAAGGCTGGGGCGCCTCATCGAATATTCCTCTTTACAATTCGATTTGGCGGGGGATTCTACGCGGCTTCAGGCAATCAGGAGAGTGCCGTTTCTCGCCTGAGCAGTTGCTGTTTGCGCTCCACGCCCCAGCGGTAGCCGCTGATGTCGCCGTCCCGGCGTACCACCCGGTGGCAGGGAATGGCCACGGCGATGTGATTGGCCGCGCAGGCCATGGCTACCGCACGCACCGCCTTGGGCGCGCCGATGCGCTCGGCGATGTCGGTGTAGCTGACCCGGCTGCCGGCCGGCACCTCGCGCAGGGCTTGCCACACCCGCTCCTGGAAGGCCGTGCCTTGCACATCCAGCGGCAAGGCCAGGCCCAGTGCCGGGGCTTCGACAAAGCCGACCACTTCGGCTACCAGCTGTTCATAGGCGCTGTCGCCACCGATCAGGTGGGCCTTGGGGAACTGATCCTGCAGGTCGTGCAGCAAGGTCTCGGGGTCATCACCGAGCAGGATCGCGCAAATGCCCTTTTCACTCTGGGCCACCAGAATCGCCCCCAGTGAACACTGGCCGAGCGCAAAGTGGATGGTTGCCCCGGCGCCACCTGCGCGGTACTGGCGGGGGCGCATGCCCAGGCGCTGGTCGGCGCTTTCGTAGAAGCGGCTGTTGGAGTTGTAGCCGGAATCGTAGATGGCATCGGTGACCGAGCGCTGGCCGTCTTCCAGATGAGCGCGCAGGCGCCGGGCGCGGAAGGCGGTGGCGTAGGCCTTGGGGGTAAGGCCGGTTTCGGCCTTGAACAGGCGGTGCAGGTGGAAGGCGCTGACGGCCAGTTGCGCGCTGAGCTGGTCAAGGCTGGGCGCCGGGTAGCTGGTTTCAATCAGGCGGCAGGCCCGGGTGACCAACTGGCTGTGGCGAGTGGCGCTGGCCTTTGGGGTAGCCGAGCAACGCTTGCATGCGCGGTAGCCGGCTGCTTCGGCGGCGGCGGGGGTGTCGTAGAACTCGACGTTGCTGCGCTTGGCCAGGCGTGATTTGCAGCTGGGCTGGCAGTAGATGCCGGTGGTGCGCACGGCATAGACGAATTGGCCGGCGGCGGCCGAATCACGGGATTCCACGGCTTGCCAGCGTTGGTCTGGGGTGATGTAAGGGGGCATGGTAAGTGTCCAGATAGGGGGTTGCCTGTGCCGGCCTCTTCGCGGGTGAACCCGCTCCCACAGGGGCCGCGTGTTCTCGCAAGCTGCAGCTCAGGCGCGCCAGAGGTACCAGGCCGCCACGGTACGATACGGCCGCCAGCCGCCGCCCAGCGAGCGCATCTGTGCCGGCGTCGGTGCCTTGTCCAGGCCCTTGAGCCGCCGATATCCCTCGCGCACGCCAAAATCGTCCACGGGCAGGATGTCCGAACGCTCCAGGCTGTAGATAAGCAGCATCTCCACCGTCCACCGCCCTACCCCGCGCAGCGCCACCAGGCGCTCGATCAAGGCCTCGTCGGTCATGCTCAAGGCCTGCTCCCGCGTGGGCACCAGGCCGTCCAGCCGGGCTTGGGCAATGCCCCGGACCGTCGCCAGCTTGCTCGCCGAAAAACCACAAGCGCGCATCGCCTCCGGGGTAACCGCCAACAACTGCTCCGGCTGCGGGAATGGCTGCTGCGGGAACAGCGCCAGCAACCGCCCGAGTATCGCCTCGGCGGCACGGGCATGCAGTTGCTGGTAGGCAATCGCCCGCACCAGCGCCTCGTAAGGCTCACGCCCTGGCGTCGCCTGGTGCAGGCAGGGGCCGATCGCCGCAATGTGCCGCGACCAGTCCGGGTCGATTGCAGCCAGCTGTTCACTGGCTGCGCGATAGGCTGCGGGGGTTAGGTCGGCCAGGATCATGGCATCTCCATCGGGTCGATTGCAGGTCCAGCTTAGCCCAACCGTTCATCGGGGAAACGCCGGTTCTTGCGCGGCTAATTCCTGGCATACCATTGATCGGCACGGTCGTCCCCGCATAGAATTGAGAACTATTCACAATCACATCCATCACGGGACCGGGCCTTCGCGACGATGCAGATCAACGACACGTTCAAGCCGGCCGAGGTCGCCCTGCTCTATCAGTCCCACCACGCCTGGCTGCGCAGCTGGTTGCGCAGCCGGGTCGGTTGCAATGAACACGCGGCAGACCTGGCCCAGGATACCTTCGTGCGCTTGTTGCGTGCTCGCCAGGTGTCACCGCTGAAAGAGCCGCGGGCCTACCTTGGCAGCATCGCCCGCGGCCTGATGATCGACCAGTACCGCCGCCGCGCGCTGGAGCGGGCCTACCAGGAAAGCCTGGCGCACCTGCCCGAGGCCGAAGTGCCCAGCGAAGAGCACCGCCTGATCATCCTCGATAGCCTTGAACGCCTGGACCGGGCCTTGCACCAGCTGAAGCCGCGTGCCCGCCAGGCATTTCTGCTGGCCCAACTCGATGGCTTGAGCATCGCCCAGGTTGCCCAGCAACTGGCGGTGTCCCGGGCCACTGTCGAGCGCGACCTGGCCAAAGCCCTGGGCGTCTGTTACCGGGTGCGTTATGCCGATGCCTGATGGCGCGCCCGCGCAGGCGCAGGTCGACCAGGCCATCGACTGGCTGGTCAAGCTCCGCTTCGACCGCCCCAGCCCGCGTACCGAGCAGCAGTTCCAGCAGTGGCTGGCCAGTCACCCACACAACCCCTTGGCCTGGCAACGGGTCAGCCAGCTCGGCGAGGAACTGGCGGGGCTGCCCAAGGACCTGAGCCGGCGCACCCTGGACGGCAGCCAGCGCCAACGCATCAGCCGCCGCGACCAACTCAAGCTGCTGATGCTGCTGGCCGTGGGCGGCAGCCTGGGCTGGGCCGCACGCGAGCCGTTGGGCCTGCCGGAATTGCTGGCCGACAGCAGCACTGAAACCGGTGAGCGCCGCCAGCTGCAAGGCAGCGACGGCAGCCTTATCCAGCTCAACACTGCCAGCGCCATCGACCTGCGCTACAGCGCCGAGGAACGCCAGTTGCAGCTGGTGCGCGGCGAGGTGAGCCTGGACAGCAACCGCGACGACAACCGCCCGTTCCGCATCGACACCCGCGTCGGCCCGTTGGCCACCCGCGACGGCCAGTTGTTGCTGCGCGAAAACGATCGCGGCCTGCTGCTGGCCGTGCGCCGTGGCGAGGTCACGCTGTTCCCCGCCTCGGCCGCACCCCGGCAGGTGCTGGCCGGCCAGACCTTGCAAGTGTCGGCCAATGGCAGCGTGCAGCCTGTGCAACTGCACAGCGACCCTTGGGGCTGGACCGACGGTGTACTCAGCGTGCAACAGATGCCGCTGGGCGAATTTGTCGCCGAACTTGCCCGGTATCGCCCCGGCCTGCTGCGCTGCGCGCCCGAAGTAGCTGGCCTGAAGGTATCCGGTACCTACCAGTTGGCCGACATCGGCGAGATTCTGCACTTGCTTACCCACAGCCTGCCGGTGCGGGTCGACTACCGCACGCGCTACTGGGTGAGCATCAGCGCCGTGTGAACGCTCAGTCCGCCAAGGCTCGCAAGCGCCCCGCGCGCCGGTACGACTGCCGGGCAAAGCACACGAACAGCCCGGCCATCAGTGCCAGCGCCATAGGCAAACCATGCGGCGCCACGCCCATCGCCGCGCCACTGACCAGCGGCCCGACCAGGCTACCTACGCCCCACAGCAAGCCCACGCTGGCGTTGGCGGTGACCAGGTCCTGACCCTTGAAGCGCTGCCCGATCAGCACCAGCGCCAGGGTATAGATCCCCCCCGCCACCGCGCCCAGCACCACCAGCAGCGGCCACAGCAGCCAGGTCAGCCCCAGCAGCCAGGGCAAACCGATCCCGATCGACATCGCCACCAGCCCGCACACCAGGTGCAGCCCGGTGCGCTCCACCCGGTCGGCCAGCCAGCCCAGCGGCAGCTGGAACAGCATGTCGCCGGCAAACACCACGGTCACCATCAATGCGGCCACACCTACCGCAAAGCCATGACTGGTGGCGTAGACGGGTAGCAGCGACAGCACTACGGCATCGAAGAACGAGAAGAACAGCACGGCCACGCACAAGGCCGGTGCCACCCGAAAGAACCCGGCCAGGCCGAAGCTCTTTTCGCCTTCTTCATGTTCGACATGGTCGTTGGGTACTGTAAACACGATGCACAGCAGCGCCAGACCATAGCAGGCGGTAACCACACCGGTGATCCACGGGCTGTGGGCGCCCAGCACTGCCAGCATGGCCGGGCCGAGCACCTGGAAGCCGGTAAAACTGGTGGCATACAGGGCCATGATCTTGCCGCGGTTGTGTTCCGGGCACAGCTCGTTGACCCACGACTCGCCAAGGATGATGGCGATACCCATGCCAAGCCCCAACCCCAGGCGCAGCAGCGCCAGCAGCCACAGCGAGGCGAACGCCGACTCCAGCAGGGCGATGCTCACCGTGCACAGGCTGAAACACAGCAGATAGATGGTACGCCGGGTGAGATGACGGCAGCAGGCGTCGACCAGGAACGCCGACAGCATCATGCCCGCAGCAGGGATGGCCGAGATGATGCCGATTTCCAGGGTACTCGCCCCTGCCTCATGCAGGCGCAGCGACACCAGCGGCAGGCTGGCCCCGAGGCTGAAGCCCACGACCGAAACGGCGAACAACAGGCCCGCCAGCAAACGCATGTTCATGTACCACTCCTTGCAAACCGAAAAGACGTGCAGACACAGGCGCGCACGCCCAGGTGGCGCGCGACGCAACAGCGCAGATCAGTTCAGGCGAGGTGTGGCGAGAAGGTGAAGGCAAACAGCACGCTGCGGCGGCGCTTGAGCACCGTGTCGCTCGGCCACGCACGACGCAGGGCCTGGAGGGCAGGCTGGTGGGCGTATGGGAGGGACCGGGGACGGCGCATTGCTTGGGCTACTACGCAGGTGGTTGGGAAAACAGACGCGGCACTCTAGGCGAAGGTGGTCAGGTCGTCAATCGTCGGCACCTGGGTGCCTGACCTGCTGTCGCGGACACTGTAGGAGCGGCCTTGTGTCGCGATGGGCTGCGCAGCAGCCCCGGGATTTCAGCTTCGCTGCATAGATCGCCGGGGCCGCTGCGCAGCCCATCGCGACACAAGGCCGCTCCTACAAAGAGCAGATGAGCCGGCGCTTCAGCGCTTGCCGGTATTGGGCAGGAACACCGCCAGCAAGCCGAACAATGGCAGGAACGAGCACAGCCCATACACGTATTCGATGCCACGCAGGTCGGCGACATAGCCCAGCAGCGCAGCGCCAATGCCGCCAAAGCCGAACATCAGCCCGAAGAAGATCCCGGCAATCATGCCCACGCTGCCCGGCACCAGCTCTTGTGCATACACCACGATCGCGGAAAACGCCGAAGCCAGGATGAAGCCGATCACCACGCTCAGCACGGTGGTCCAGAACAGGTCGGCATACGGCAGCGCCAGGGTGAACGGCGTCACGCCCAGGATCGAGAACCAGATCACCGCCTTGCGCCCGATGCGATCACCAATCGGCCCGCCGAAGAAGGTACCCGCCGCCACCGCGCCCAGGAACAGGAACAGGTGCAGCTGCGAGCTGGCCACCGACACATCGAACTTCTCGATCAGGTAGAAGGTGAAGTAGCTGGTGAAGCTGGCCATGTAGAAATACTTGGAGAACACCAGCAGGCCCAGCACGATCAACGCCGCTATTACCCGCCCGCGGGAAATGCCATGGGTTGCCTGTACCGCCTTGCGCGCCTTGGCCTGGTTGAGGTGTTCCTTGTACCAGCCACGCAGCATCAGGGTGACACCGAGGAAGAACAGCGCCGCCAGGCCGAACCAGGCGACATGGGTCTGGCCGAACGGAATCACGATGGCCGCCGCCAGCAGCGGGCCCAGGGCCGAACCGGTGTTGCCGCCGACCTGGAAGGTAGACTGCGCCAGGCCAAAACGCCCACCCGATGCCAGGCGCGCAATACGCGAGGTTTCCGGGTGGAAGGTTGACGAGCCAATCCCCACCAGCGCCGACGCCAGCAAGATCATCGGGAAGCTGCCGACGAAGGCCAGCATCACGATGCCCACCAGCGTGCACAGGGTGCCCAGCGGCAGCAGGTTGGGCGACGGCCTGCGGTCGGTGAAAAAGCCCACCCAGGGCTGCAGCAACGATGCGGTGATCTGGAACGTCAGGGTGATCAGGCCGATCTGGGCGAAGCTCAGGTCGTAGTTGGCCTTGAGCATCGGGTAGATCGCCGGCAGCACCGCCTGGATCAGGTCGTTGATCAGATGCGCCAGGGCGCAGAAGCCGATGATGCGCATCACCAGCGGCGTGGCCGGGCTCGCTGCTGCGCTGGTGGACGCCGTGGTGGCGCTACTGGTGGCCATGTGCCTGAATCTCCGTCCGCAGTTTGGGATCCGATTATCGGGAAACAAATAGATACATAGCTACCTTTTTTATCCCTCCGTCGTGTCTTACTTGAAAATGGTTCTCAATATAATTAGCATCCTTGACTCATACCCCTGTCATCGTTGGGCAAAACGGCCCTTACCGCGAGCAGACCGATCCCATGAGCCCGATGCCCGCCAAACAGTTCCAGCCCGACCCTCAGCAGGAAGCGCTGGAATGGTTTTCGCTGTTGCGCCAGCCCGGTTGCGATGAAGCCCAGCGCCAGGCCTTCGCCGCCTGGTGCCAGGTGCCCCATAACGCCCAAGCCTACGCCGAGCTGGAAACTTTCTGGCAACAGCTGCAACCAGCGCCTGCCCGCCCTCGCCCACAGCAGATAAGCGTGCGCCGCAGCCAGGTGGGCAAGTGGTTGGCACTGGCTTTCCTGCTGGGGGTGGGCGCCGCTGCCTATCTGTACTGGCCGCTGATGCAACGCTTGGCCAGCGAGCTGCACACCGCGGTGGGCGAGCGCCGCAGTACGCGCCTGGCCGACGGCACGACACTGAACCTGGACAGTGCCAGCGCAATGAACGTCGACCTGCGCGGCCGCACCCGCCAGCTGCACCTGGTGCAGGGTCAGGTGTACATTGAAGTGATGCTCGATGGGCGGGCCATGGAAGTGGACGTAGGCAACGCGCGCATCCAGGTGTTCGGCACCCGCCTGCAGGTCGCCCGGCATGCAGGGCATGACGAGCTGGTGGTCCTCAGTGGCAAGGCCATGGTCATCCAGGGTGGTGAGCAGCGCATGGTTTCGACCGGCGAGCGGATAACCTTCGATGACACCCGCATCGCCCCGGTGCAAAAAGCCGACCTGCAAACCGCCGACAGCTGGCGCACTGGGCGCCTGGAAGCCACCGACATGCCACTGGGGCAGGTGCTTGAGCGCCTTGCCGGCTACCAGGGGCAAAGGTTATGGATGATGGATGCACAAGTGGCCCATCGGCGCGTGAGCGGCGATTTCGACCTCGACCGGCCTGCCGCAAGCCTGGAATCGCTGGCTGCGGCCCAGCATCTGCAACTGCAGGGCGTGCTCGGGCACTGGCTGGTAGTGCACTGAAACCGAACCCGGCCGCTAAGTTTTTGAAAGCGTGCAAATTTTTTTTGAAATGAGTGTTGACAGGGGGGCCGTTCAAGAGAATAATGCGCGCCATCGGCTACATAGCTCAGTTGGTTAGAGCATAGCATTCATAATGCTGGGGTCCGGGGTTCAAGTCCCTGTGTAGCCACCAAACAAGACGAAGGGCTTACCGCAAGGTAAGCCCTTTTTCTTTGCCTGCGATAAAGTATTCAGAACAACGTCCCCTGCTGGCCCAACAAGCATTTCGATCAACGCCCGCTCACGGACCACCCACGGCTGCCGCGCCCAGGCCTGCTCGAATGCAATCGCCCGCTCAACGAATGCCCGTCACCGCCACTGCCAGCCCAAGCCCGATCAACGCCATACCGATAACTCGGTCCACCAATACCTGCCGGTCGATCATGGCCGTGCGCAATGCCGTGCTGGAGAAAAACACTGCCACCAGGCTGAACCACAGCCAATGGGCAACGGACATGAATGCGCCATAGGCAAAAGCCAGTGTCAGCGAGCTGCCGGGTTGTACCACCTGAGTGAAGGCACTGATGACGAACAGCATCGTCTTGGGGTTGAGGGCGTTGGTCAGAAAGCCCGTGCGCAAGGCTTGCAGCACGCTGGCCGTGGATGGTCCGCCAGCCTCCAGGCTGATGCGCCGGGTGTTGGTCAGAGATTTGTAGCCGAGATAGACGAGGTAACCCGCCCCCAGCACCCTCATGGTGAGGAACAGCACCGGGTTGTGGCTGATGATCACGGCAATGCCCAGCACTGTGTACAGCACGTGCACCTGCACCCCCAGGGCAATGCCCACGGCTGCGGCCAGCCCGGCCTTGCGGCCCTGTGCATAACTGCTGCGGGTGACCATGGCAAAGTCGGCGCCGGGGCTGATGACGGCGAGGATGGTAAACAGGGCTACGGCGATGAGTTCGGTCATGTTGAAGCTCTCGATAGGCGATGAAAATGCACAGACGAAGTTATTATCGAGAGCTTAAGGTCCGGTAAAAATCGATTTATAGTGGGGCATATCTGATAGTTTTTCTCACAAAGGTGTAGTGCCTGCTCCCGCCTCTTCGCAGCACAAGGCTCCTCCCACATGGCGATACGATAACCTGTAGGAGCAGCCTCGTGCTGCGAAGAGGCCGGGCCTGCCAAAACAAGCTCATGAAACTGCCGCCCCTCAACACACTCCGCTATTTCGACATCGCCGCCCGGACCGAGAACTTCGTGCGCGCCGCCGAGCAGCTGCATGTCACCCACGGCGCTGTCAGCCGCCAGGTGCGCCTGCTGGAAGAGAGCCTTGGCGTGGAGCTGTTCGAACGGCGCAACCGCGCCCTGTTCCTGACCCCGGCCGGCCGCGCCCTGCAAGGCACCACCCAGGCCATCTTCGAACAGCTCGAAGGGGCCGTGCAGCACCTGCAGCAGCAGGCCCGGGACAACGTGCTGGTACTGTCCTGCGAACCCACCATTGCCATGCGCTGGCTGATCCCGCGACTGCCCCGCTTCCATGCCGCCCACCCCGACCTGCAGTTGCACCTGGTAGCGGCAGGTGGGCCTCTGGACTTCGCCCGCAGCGGTATCGACCTGGCCATACGCCGCGACGACTTCCACTGGGGCAACCAGCTTTACAGCCTGAAAATCTGCGACGAATGGATCGGCCCCGTGGGCCGCCCTCCTGCCCCCCGCCAACTCGAAGGCCAGCGCCTGCTGCACAGCAGCACCCGCCCCGGCGCCTGGGCCAGCTGGCTACGCCTGAGCGGCCAGCAGGCCATGCACACCCAACGCAGTGACTACGAGCACTTCTACCTGTCGATCCAGGCAGCCAGCGCTGGCCTGGGCCTGGCCATGGCCTCAGCGCTGATGGTGCGCGACGAACTCGACAGCGGGCAGTTGCAGGCACCCTTCGGCTTTGTCCGCGACGGCTCGGCCTACCACCTGCTCAGCCCGCATTCCTTGGACGACAACGGTAAACGCCAGCGCTTCGCCGCCTGGGTGCTGGAGGAATGCGCCAGCTGCCTGGCTCATCTGGGCCTGGCGCAGAACGACGAGTCCGCACTGCCATTGCCACCCCAGGTGCGATAGCCGGCGGTATCGAGGTGGATGCGCCCGGAGGGGTAGCGGCCCAGCCCCATGTTCCAGGCCTGGCCATGCTGCTGCCAGAAACGGCACAGCGGGTTGGGGTCGGCCCAGGCCGGCAGCAGGATATCGACGGCGAAGGCGCGGGTGTGGGCGCTGTTGGCCGCCCCGCCGGCGCACACGTTCAGGCGCGGGTCGCGGTAGGCCGATACCACCTCGAACTGACGCAGCAGGCCCTGGGCAGACAAGGTCTGGATCAGCGACAGTGTCGAGCGCACGGCCGGCCAGTTGCTGGCGGGCGGCACGGCGAAGGGGGACGCATGACACAGCTTCCAGTCCGAGGCCGAGCGCAACAACTGGTGGATAGGTACAACGCCGTAAAGGCGAGCGTCCACCAGCATTTCCCGGAACGGGCGTGTCTGGTGGTCGCCGGCCCACTGGGCAAACATCCACAGGTCGCGTTCGTCGGCGTGGGCGGTTGCGCTCAATGCCAGACTCAATGCCAGCAGCCTCCACTTGGTACGGCTCATATAGGCTCTCCTGGCCAACTTGATCGACGCTGCCATTCAGTTAAGCGGTTTGGGGCTGACAGGCAGAACGACTACTCCAAAGCCCGCAACCGATACTGCGGGGGCAACTGGGCAAAGCCGCTGATGGTGGTATCCAGGCTTTTCCAGCGCCCGTCCTTGATGCCATAGATGCAGCCATGCACCGACAGTTCCTGGCCGCGATGCCAGGCGTTCTGCACAATGCTGGTGTGGGCCACGTTGGCCACCTGCTGGATCACGTTCAGCTCGCACAGGCGGTCGACCCTGGCTTCTTCGCTGTCCAGTTTGGCCAGCTCGCCGCGCTTTTCGTAATACAAGTCGCGGATCGAGCGTAGCCAGCCATCGATCAACCCCAGCTGGCGGTCCTGCATGGCGGCGCGCACGCCACCGCAGCCGTAGTGGCCGGTGACCAGGATATGCCGCACCTTCAGCACCTCCACCGCATACTGGATCACCGACAGGCAGTTGAGGTCAGTGTGCAGCACCACGTTGGCGACGTTGCGGTGAACGAACAGATCGCCTGGCAGCATGCCGACGATTTCATTGGCCGGCACGCGGGCATCGGAGCAGCCGATCCAGAGAAACTCCGGGGTCTGCTGGCGGGCCAGCTTGGCGAAGAAGTCGGGGTCGCGCTGGTTGATCGCGTCGGCCCAGCGGGCGTTGTTGTCGATCAGTTCCTGCAGGTCATGCATGGTCGTTGCCTCATCAGGGTTTGCCTGGGTAACAGCGCCAAGCCCTGCAAGGTCAATCTTCGAGCAGGGTGCAGGCCATTACCAGGGCGTCTTCACGGCCGCCGGCAACCGGATAGTAGTCGCGGCGGCGGCCGATTTCGTTGAAACCGTAGCGTTCATACAAACGGTAGGCGGACTGGTTGCTGGCGCGCACTTCCAAAAAGCATTCGCGGCCATTGAGCTGGTAGGCCCGGGCCATCAGGTGCTCCAGCAGGCGCAGGCCCATGCCGCAGCCCTGGTTTTCCGGCTTGACGGTGATGTTGAGCAAGTGCGCCTCGTCGATGATCACGTTGATCACCCCGTGGCCCACCTGCTGCTCGCCATCGAACATCAGCCAGACCTCGTACGATTTGAGCGCATCCTGAAAGATTCCGCGGGTCCAGGGATGACTGAACGCGGCATATTCGATCTTCAGTACGGCATCCAGATCCGCCTCGGTCATTGGGCGGAAACTGATCGATTCACTCATTCAACGCTCTTCCAGCGCGCCATCAGCTGGCGCATGGCTTTCCAGACGTCCGCCTTGCGCTGCGGCTCGTCCATCAACAGTTCAAGGCCCGGCAACGCCCAGGCATCGCCCAGGCCATCGAGCTTCAGGGTTTGGTAATAGGCTTGGGCGTCGGCATTGGCGGCAAAGCGCAAGGCTGGCAGGCCGACCAGCCACAGCAAGGTGCAGGGGGCGTCCTCCAGGCGGGCCTGGACAAAGCCCTGGACGAAATCGCGCGCGGCCTCGGGGCCCTGATCCATATTGCCGCGCACCAGCAGCGGCCAGCGCACCGGCTCGCCGATGATCTGCGGGGCGTCGGGCAGGCCGGCGGCGCGCAGCATGTCCTTGAGCAGCAGGTAGGACGGGTCGCGGCTCTGGAAGGGCTGGCCGGTGGCCAATTCCACCAATAGCAGGCAGCTGCCGGCGCGCAGCAGTTGCAGCGAGAAGCGCGGTGGCGGCACCGGGGTCGGGCGCGGGGCTGCTGGCTGCTCGTCGGCCTCGACGGGCTTGGCGGCAGGCTTGGGCGCGGTGCCCGGGCGCGGGATCTCGATTTTCGGTCGCTCGCCGGAGCGCGCCTGCGGGGTGGCCGGCGCGTCATTGCTGGCCGGCGCGGGCCGCACATCGAAATCAAGGGCGTCGACCGGCGCTATCGGCAACAGCAGCTCGGGCCGCGACGGTGCGGCGAACGGCAGTTCGGCGCGCGGCAGCCAGTGCACCACTTGCATGGCGGACAGGAAGGCGCGGCGACGGGGTTCGGTGAGCAAAGGACGGGTATCCGAGGGGCTAAAACAATTGGCCATTCTAACGCTGTTGGCATTCGAGTGCCGCAACTGGTCGGCGGTTTTTTGTGGCTTGTTCCGGCCCTTTCGCGGGTGAACCCGCTCCCACATGGCCTTGTGCAGTACCTGTGGGAGCGGGTTCACCCGCGAAAGGGCCAGTGAATCCCCTACAAGGTTCAAGGTTATCTCTCATTACAGACCAAGGGGTGAAATCCTCCCCCCCGGATGCAGTACAATCGCCCCCTTTTTCTTGGCAACGAGTCGAAGCCAATGATCGAACCCAAGCGCGTCCTGCGCGCCCTAGCCGAACACTGGGCCCTGATCGAGCCGCTGTGCGAGCGTTTCGACCAAGGCACACTCAGCCTGGTGGAACTGCGCCAACACGTGGCCCGCCAGCAGCTCGAGAGCACCCCGCAGGACATCACCCAGCTGCTCGACGTGTGGATCCGCCTGGATATCCTGGTCCCGGTGGCCAAGAGCCCGAACCGGTTCGAGCTAAACGCGCAGATCCACGACTTCCTCGCCTACCTGCGCCGCGAACACCGGCTGGGCCTGTGCCTGGAGATCGAAGCCTACCTGCGCCACCTGGAGCGCCTTGCCGGGCACATCCAGGACGCCTTCGACAACCGCGACAGCGACGACCTGGCGCGCCAGCTGCGCCTGCTCGACATGCGCGTGCGCGATGTGCTGAAAAAGCTCGACAACGACGAGCAGGCACTGGTGGCCGTGGCCGAACGGGCCAAGACCAGCAACCGGCAGATTCCGCTGCGCCAGCGCTATGCCGAAGTGCTGGCCACCTGGGACGAGTACGTCGAGCCGATGATCCAGCTGGTCAACGCCGACGGTGCCTTCGAACAGGGCGTGCGCAAGGTCGAGACCGTGCTGCTGAAACTGCTGGGCGAACAGGCGCGCCTGGGCCACCTGGTCGACGACGACATGCTGCTGCGCACCCACGCGCGCATCCTGGAAATGCAGACCAGCGCCCAGCTGACCCTGCGCCATGCCCGCGAACTGCTGCTGCCGCTGCGCGAAGAAGCCCGCCGGCACAACGCCGTAACCCGTGGCGCCGCGCTGGCCCTGTCGGTGATCCGGCGCAAGGGCATCGATGCCGTGCCGCAAGCGGCAATGCCGATGTTCACCCGACCGCAAAGCACCTTCCTCGGTAGCGCCAGCCAGGTCGAAGCCTATGTCTACGCCCTGGCCCGCTTCGAGCCCAAGCCGGCGCGCTTCCCCAAGGCGCACAAGACCCAGTCCGACGCCCTGCCGCGCGCACCGCGTACGGTCAAGGAAATGCTCGAACGCTGCGAACAGGCCCTGCCGCTGCCAGACCTGATGGTCTGGCTGCTGGAACAGGAACCCGAAGGCGCCACCGACGAGCTGCTGTACTGGTTCTCGCGCCTGTCGCGAGAAAAGCGCTTCAGGCGCGAACGCCTCGAGCGGCGCGAGTACACCACCCAGGAACACCTGGTCAGCCTGCGCTCGTTCGCCCTGACCTCCAGCCGCGAAGACGCCACCAGCGCGCCTACCGAACCCACCGCGAGCCCAGCCCATGCATCTTGATCTTTCCGAACTGTCCCAGCTCGCGCCGATCTTCCGCGAGCTGTTCAAAGGTTTCCACGTCAGCCGCCGCGACCCCGAGCTGTACGCCCAGCTGTCGAACTTCCAGGACCAGTACCGCACGTTGTTCAAGGCCCTGGGCTTCGAACTGGTCTGCGACACCCGTGGCTTCTACTACTTCGTGCCGGACATGACCGCCGCGCAAGTCAACAAGACCGCGCAGCGCCTGTCGCTGTTCACCTTCATCCTGGTCGAGCACCTGGCCGACCAGGGCCGCGACCCGATGGCCGTGCTCGACGGCGGCAGCATCGGCCGCGACGAGCTGCCCTCGCTGCTGGACAAGTACCGCGACCTGTTCCTGCAGGCCGAAGTGCAAACGGTCGAAGAGCTGGAAGAAAAGATCCTGCGCCGCATGACCCAGCTCGGCTTCGCCCATGAAGAAGGCGGCATCTACCGCTTCCTGCCGCCGATGCACCGCTTCCTCGACGTGTGCCTGTCGGTGCAGCAGGACCGCGACCTCGCCGCCACCCTGCACAGCGACCTGCCGCTGCCGACCCCGGTGCTGGTCGAGGAACAAAGCGCCGAAGAACTCAACCGCACCGATGACCCGCTCGACCTCACGCCGTTCGAAGGCGACGAAAGTGAAGAGGACGCCCTGGCCCGGGCCATCCGCGAAGAGCAACAGGAGATTGACGCATGAGCCAGGAACGCTACGGCATCCGCCGCTTCGCATTGCTCAACACTGCCGGCTACAGCCTTGGCCTGTTCCCGCTGGAGCACCCGCTGTCGGTATACGGCGCCAACAACCTGGGCAAATCGGCGTCGATCAACGCCCTGCAGTTCCCGATCCTGGCGCGCATGTCGGACATGAGCTTCGGCAAGTACAGCCTCGAGCAGTCGCGCCGCTTCTACTTCGCCAGCGACACCTCGTACATTCTCTGCGAACTGAGCCTGCCCCACGGCCCGCATGTGATTGGCGTGGTCGGGCGCGGTCCGGGCGGCGGTTTCGGCCACCAGTTCTTCGCCTACAAGGGCGAACTGGACCTGGCTCACTACCAGAAGAACGACACCTGCCTGCGCCAGAAAGAGCTGTTCACCAACCTCGAGCGCCTGGGCATCAAGGCCTATGAGCTGAAGCCGGACGAACTGCGCCGACTGCTGGTTGGCGGCCATACTTCGGTGCCGCTGGACCTGACCATGATCCCGCTGCGCTCCACCAGCGAGCAAAGCCTGAAAACCTTCCGCGCACTGTTCATCAACCTGCTGCACATGCGCGAAATCACCGCAGCCAAGCTCAAGCAGCTGTTCCTCGATGCCTTCGAGCACAGCCTGCGTTCGGGCAGCGTCGATTACATCGCCGCCTGCGAAGAGGCCTTCCGTGACGTGCGCCGCATGGAGCAGGACTACAACGCCCTAGTCGCCGCCGGCCCTCTGGTCGAAGCTTTGGCCGGTGGTGTGGCCCAGCGCGATATCCTGCGCGGCAAGCTGCACCGTATCTCGCCGGTGCTCGACACCCTGCTCGGCACCTGGCAGGAATACGCCATGGCGCGCAAGGAGGAGCTGGTCATCCAGTCCGAGCACTACCGTGGCGAGCAGGACCGCCTGCAGAACGACCAGCGCGGCGGCACTCAGGAGCTGATGCGCCTGGAGCGTGAAATCAGCGGCATCCAGCGCTGGCTGGGCGAGCTGTCGGTGCTCAAGCACCGCTTCGCCCTGGTCGATGACGTCAAGGTGCTGGAGCAGCAGCTGCTGGCGGCCAAGGACGCTCACGACGAACTGGCCGGCGCCCTGGCCCAGTCGCGGCAGTTCAGCGCCGAAGACCTGGACGAGCGCGTGCGCGACCTGGAACAACGCCTGAAACAGGTCAAGCAGCAGCTGGACCACGCCGACAACAACAGCTACGCGCGCCTGCGGGAAGAATTTTCGCAGCAGGATGTCGACCGCCTGATGCGCCTGTTCAACGGCGCGCTGTTCAGCCTGCCGCTGGGCGACCGCGGCATCGAGCTGGAAGACAGCGACCTGTGGGTTAAATCCCTGGAAGCGGTGCTGGACGGCTTCAAGGGCGAGCGTTTCGAGGCCCCAGGCCTTTCCATCGACCTGACCCACATCGACCCACCGGCGCTGCAGGCCCTGGCCGATCGCGCCGCCCTGCGCGACCAGAAAGAGCGCCTGGAAAAAGAGCTGAAGCAGCTCAGGACCCAGCAGGCGGTGGCCGCCGACCGCTCCGCCTCCAAGGCGCAGACCGAAACCCTGTACCAGCAGGTGCTGGATGCGCAGAAGGCGCTGGAAGACTTCCGCCGCAGCAAAACCCTGGCCGCTGAAGAGCCGGAGAAGCTGGAACACCTGTCGCAGCTGGAAGCCGCCCAGGACGAGCTCAAGCGCTCCAGCGACGCCTTCACCGAACGCGTCCAGCAACTGTCGGCCAAGCTGCAACTGGTCGGTCGGCAACTCGGCGACCTCGAGTCCAAGCAGCGCACCCTGGAAGACGCCCTGCGCCGTCGCCAGCTGCTGCCGGCCGACCTGCCCTACGGCACGCCGTACATGGAAGCCATCGACGACTCGATGGACAACCTGCTGCCGCTGCTCAACGACTACCAGGACAGCTGGCAGGGCCTGCAGCGCGTCGACAACCAGATCGAGGCGCTGTATGCCCAGGTGCGCCTGAAAGGCGTGGCCAAGTTCGACAGCGAAGACGACATGGAGCGCCGCCTGCAGTTGCTGGTGAACGCCTACGCGCACCGCACCGACGAAGCCCTGACCCTGGCCAAGGCACGCCGCGCGGCAGTCACCGACATCGCCCGTACCCTGCGCAACATCCGCAGCGACTACGACAGCCTCGAGCACCAGCTGGCCCTGTTCAACCGCGAGATCAACAAGCGCCAGGTCTCCAACCTGGAGAGCTTCCGCGTGGTGCTGGCGCCGAACAAGGAAGCGCTCAAGCACATCGACCAGATCATCCACAGTGCCGGGCAGTATGAAGAAGGCGAAACCCTGTCGGTCTTCGACCTGACCCAGAGCGCCGATCAGGACAACAAGAACGAGGAAGCCAAGGAATACCTGGCACGCCTGGTGGCCGCCAACCACAACCAGCTAGGCCTGAAGGACCTGTTCGAGCTGGCGTTCGAGATCACCAAGGTCAACGGTCAGCCGATCATCCACGCCGACATCGACGGTGCGGCGTCCAACGGCACCACCATGACCATCAAGGCGCTGACCAACATGTATTTGTTGCTGCACCTGATGGACCGCGACCTGGCCGGGCGCATCCGCCTGCCGTACTACCTGGACGAAGCGGCGGACATCGACGAACGCAACCAGGCGGCACTGCTGGAGACCAGCCTGCAACTGGGCTTTGTGCCGATTCTGGCGAGCGTGAAACCGCAGGTGTCGGCACATGTGGCCATCGACCTGGAAGGCGGCAGCGGGCCGAATGGCATCTACATCGACGAAGCGGACTGGAAGTTCATCAGCCGGCTGGATGAGGTGAAGCCGGTTGTGCGTGAGGATCATCAGGCCGAGGAACTGGCCTGATATCGGTGTACTGGGGCCGCTTTGCGGCCCTATCGCCGGCAAGCCAGCTCCCACAGGTAATGCACAAGTTTCAAGATCTGCGCAGTACTTGTGGGAGCTGGCTTGCCGGCGAATGGAGGCCAAAGGCCTCCCGGCAATCTACCTGGCTATCAATGAGCCCAAGGCAGGATCGGAATCGCAGTCACCGCATTCTGCGGGCTGCCTTCGACAATGCGGTCGCTGTACACCAGGTACACCAGGGTATTGCGCTTCTTGTCGAGGAACCTCACCACCTGCATGGTCTTGAACACCAGCGAGGTGCGTTCCTTGAACACCTCATCGCCATCCTTGAGCTCACCCTTGAAGCTGATCGGCCCGACCTGGCGACAGGCAATCGACGCCTCCGCACGGTCCTCGGCCAGCCCCAGGCCACCCTTCACCCCGCCGGTCTTGGCCCGCGACAGGTAGCAGGTCACACCCTCGACCTTGGGGTCGTCGAACGCTTCGACCACAATCCGGTCGTTCGGCCCGAGGAACTTGAACACAGTGGACACCTGGCCGATTTCCTCAGCCCCGGCCACTACTGGCAGCGCGAACAACGCCAGGGCAAGCGCCCTCTTCAGCAGCTTCATACCAGCACCAGATTGTCGCGGTGTACCAGCTCAGGCTCGGCGCTATAGCCGAGGATCGACTCGATGGTAGCGGACGACTGACCAATGATCTTCTGCGCCTCCAGGGCGCTGTAGTTGGCCAGCCCGCGAGCCACTTCAATACCGTCCGGGCCAACGCACACCACCATCTCGCCACGGCGGAAGCTGCCCTGCACGGTTTTCACACCCACCGGCAACAAGCTCTTGTTGGCCTCACGCAGCGCCTGCACGGCACCGGCATCCAGCACCAGCGTGCCGCGGGTTTGCAGGTGACCGGCCAGCCACTGCTTGCGTGCAGCCAGCATGCCGCGCTCGGGCGACAGCAGGGTCCCCAGGCGCTCGCCGGCCTTGAGGCGGTCCAGCACGCGCTCGATGCGGCCACCGATGATGATGGTATGAGCACCGGAACGGGCAGCCAGGCGCGCGGCACGCAGCTTGGTCTGCATACCGCCACGGCCCAGGGCACCACCGGTACTGCCGGCCACCGCGTCCAGCGCCGGGTCGTCGGCACGAGCCTCGTAGATCAGCTGGGCTTCGGGGTTGTTGCGCGGGTCGGCGTCAAACATGCCATCGCGGTCGGTGAGGATCACCAGCAGGTCGGCTTCGACCAGGTTGGCCACCAGCGCCGCCAGGGTGTCGTTGTCGCCGAAGCGGATTTCGTCGGTGACCACGGTGTCGTTTTCGTTGATCACCGGCACTACACCCAGGTCGACCAGGGTACGCAGGGTGCTGCGGGCGTTGAGGTAACGCTTGCGGTCGGACAGGTCGTCGTGGGTCAGCAGGATCTGCGCAGTGTGCTTGCCGTGCTCGCCGAAGCTCGACTCCCAGGCCTGTACCAGGCGCATCTGGCCGAGCGATGCAGCGGCCTGCAGCTCGTTCATCGCACTCGGTCGCGTGGTCCAGCCCAGCTGGCTCATGCCGGCAGCCACGGCCCCGGAGGAGACCAGTACCAACTCCACGCCTGCCTCACGCAGCGCGACCATCTGCTCGACCCAAACGGCCATGGCACCGCGGTCGAGGCCTTTGCCATCGGCGGTCAGCAGCGCACTGCCAATCTTCACGACCCAGCGCCTGGCGCCCGTCACCTTGCTTCGCATCGTCTTCCAACCTATGTCGAATCTGTAGATACCGTAGATACAAAAACGCCGCTCCAGAGAGCGGCGTTCAGTGTACTGCAACCGGTCAGTCGCGCACGTAAATGATTTCCGGGCCGTCTTCGTCGTCCTCGAAATCATCGTCCCACGCGTCATCGTCGCCGATGTCGTGCACGCTCTTGACGCCGGTGCGACGCAGGGTACGGGCGTCGTCCAGGGCCTGCAGCTGGGCACGGGCTTCGTCTTCGATGCGCTGGTCGAGGTCGGCCAGTTCTTCGGCGTAGGCCGGGTCGTTGGCCAGGCGGTCGGCGCGGTCTTCGAGGTAGCGCATCAGGTCGTGGCTGAGCTTCTCGGTGCCCTGCTTGGAGATGGCCGAAATCACGTAGACCGGGCCTTCCCACTGCAGGCGCTCGACCACTTCCTTGACCCGCTCGTCACGCTCGTCGTCCATGACCATGTCGGCCTTGTTCAGCACCAGCCAACGCTCACGCTCGGCCAGCGACGGGCTGAACTGGGTCAGCTCGTTGACGATGACTTCGGCGGCGTCGGCCGGGCTGCTTTCGTCCAGCGGCGCCATGTCGACCAGGTGCAGCAGCACGCGGGTACGCGCCAGGTGCTTGAGGAAGCGGATGCCCAGGCCGGCGCCTTCGGAAGCGCCTTCGATCAGGCCGGGGATGTCGGCGATGACGAAGCTCTTCCAGCGGTCGACACTGACCACGCCCAGGTTGGGCACCAGGGTGGTGAACGGGTAGTCCGCCACTTTCGGCTTGGCAGCCGAGACCGAGCGGATGAAGGTGCTCTTGCCGGCGTTCGGCAGGCCCAGCAGACCGACGTCGGCCAGCACTTTCATTTCCATTTTCAGGTCGCGCTGATCACCAGGCTTGCCCGGGGTGGTCTGACGCGGTGCACGGTTGGTGCTGGACTTGAAACGGGTGTTACCCAGGCCGTGCCAGCCGCCCTGGGCGACCATCAGCTTCTGGCCAGGGGTGATCAGGTCACCGATCACTTCCTGGGTCGAGGCGTCGATCACGGTGGTGCCGACTGGCACGCGCAGGAACAGGTCTTCACCCTTCTTGCCGGTGCAATCGGTACTGCCACCGTTGGAGCCACGCTGGGCCTCGTGGTGACGGGTGTAGCGATAGTCGACCAGGGTGTTGAGGTTTTCGTCAGCGACCATGTACACCGAACCGCCGTCGCCACCGTCACCCCCGTTGGGGCCACCGTTCTCGATGAATTTCTCGCGACGGAAGCTCATGCAACCGTTGCCGCCGTCACCGGCCTTGACCCGAATGGATACTTCGTCAACAAACTTCATTCAAAAACCGCCTCTCGCCTTCCGACGAGTTGAATACTGATAAACCTGAGGCTCTTGCAAAAATGAGCGCGGCGGCCCCGTACGACCGAAGAAACCCACGCCGGCAGCCCATACAAACAGCTTTGCAAGAGGCTCAACACAAACGAAAAAGCCCCGTCGCATGACGGGGCTTCTGGAGCGACGTCGCAATTAAGCGGCGACGATGCTCACGTAACGGCGCATGAACTCGCCTTTCTTCTCGAACTTGATCACGCCTTCGATCTTGGCGAACAAGGTGTGATCCTTGCCCATGCCAACGCCGTAGCCGGCGTGGAATTCGGTGCCACGCTGACGGACGATGATGTTGCCCGGCTTGATAACCTGGCCGCCATACATCTTCACGCCAAGGCGTTTCGATTCTGAGTCGCGACCGTTACGAGTACTACCACCAGCCTTCTTGTGAGCCATGGTTCAATTCTCCAAATAAATTCAGGGGATCTAGGGGATTAAGCCTGGATGCCGGTGATTTTGATCTCGGTGAACCACTGGCGGTGGCCCATGCGCTTCATGTGGTGCTTACGACGACGGAACTTGATGATGCGAACCTTGTCGTGGCGGCCTTGCGAAACGACTTCGGCCACTACTTTAGCGCCAGCAACCACTGGAGCACCGATGGTGACTTCTTCACCGTTGGCGACCAGCAGAACGCGATCGAAAGTCACGGATTCGCCAGTGGCGACTTCCAGCTTCTCGATCTTGAGGAATTCACCTTCAGCGACTTTGTACTGCTTGCCGCCGGTAACGATTACTGCGTAAGACATGGTATTTCTCCGATAATCCTGCTCACCCAGCGCTTTATATGATGAGTATTGGCTGGCATGGCTGCACAGGGCTGGAACGGCCCGGCGCAATTGCGTAAGGCAGGTGCTGCCCAGGAAGTTAGGGTGCGCGATTGTACGCAACCCGGGTTTTGCTTGCAAGTACCGCCCCCGGCCAGCAGGCACCGCGCCTTGACACACCGGGACCCGCGACCTAGCATGCCGCGCAACCTTATTGGAGCAGCCGATGCAACCCCAAACCTTCTACCGCGCGGTGGCTGATGACTTCAGCGCCGTCGACGAGATCATCAAGAAGCAGCTGACCTCGCGCGTGCCGCTGGTATCGAAGATCGGCGACTATATCACGTCCGCCGGTGGCAAGCGCCTGCGTCCCCTGCTGGTACTGCTGTGTGGCAAGGCGCTCGGCCGCGAGGGCGACGACCTGCGCCTGCTGGCCGCTACCATCGAATTCCTGCACACCGCCACCCTGCTGCACGACGACGTGGTCGACATGTCCGGCATGCGCCGTGGCCGCTCCACCGCCAATGCCCTGTGGGGCAACGCGCCGAGCGTACTGGTAGGCGACTTCCTTTATTCGCGCTCGTTCGAAATGATGGTCGAACTGGGCTCGATGCCGGTCATGCAGATTCTGTCCAAGGCCACCCGCGTGATTGCCGAGGGTGAAGTGCTGCAGCTGTCGCGGGTACGCGACGCCAGCACCACCGAGGACGTCTACATGGAGGTCATCCGCGGCAAGACCGCCATGCTGTTCGAAGCCTCGACCCACAGCGCCGCTGCGCTGGCCGGGGCGAGCGAAGAGCAGCGCGAGGCCCTGCGAACCTTTGGTGACCACCTGGGCGTGGCCTTCCAGCTGGTCGACGACCTGCTGGACTACAAGGGTGACTCGCAGACCTTGGGCAAGAACGTCGGTGACGACCTGGCCGAAGGCAAGCCTACCCTGCCGCTGATCTACACCATGCGCGAAGGTACTGCCGAGCAGGCGGCGCTGGTGCGCAAGGCCATCCAGAAGGGTGGCCTGGAGGACCTGGAGCAGATTCGCGTGGCAGTCGAAGAGTCGGGTGCGCTGCAGTACACCGCAGAGCTGGCGCGCGATTACGTGAAGCGTGCCATTGCCTGCCTGGAAGTGCTGCCGGCCAGCGAATACCGGGATGCGCTGGTAGAACTGAGCGAGTTCGCCGTAGCCCGTACTCACTGATAGAGCGAGTCGCCCTCTTCGCGGGCTTGCCCGCTCCCACAGGATGAGTACCGCCGCTGAGGTTGGTGCTATCCCTGTGGAAGCGGGCAAGCCCGCGAATGCTTTTGTCCGGACATAATCACTTCTGGGAAAATACCTTTTACAATGCAGGCCTTTAACCGCCTGTCTGTTTGTTTGAGGAACCGAAGTGAGCACTCTGCCGCCCTGCCCGAAATGCAACTCCGAATACACCTATGAGGATGGCGCTCAGCTGATCTGCCCTGAATGCGCCCACGAGTGGTCGGCCAGCGGCGACGCCGAAGCGGCCAGCGATGAGGTGGTGAAGAAGGACTCGGTCGGCAACATCCTGCAGGACGGCGATACCGTCACCGTGATCAAGGACCTCAAGGTCAAAGGCTCGTCCCTGGTGGTCAAGGTCGGCACCAAGGTCAAGAACATCCGCCTGTGCGACGGCGACCACGACATCGATTGCAAAATCGACGGCATCGGCGCCATGAAGCTGAAGTCCGAGTTCGTACGCAAAGTCTGATTACTCAAGATTCTGCCAATTGGCGCTTGCTATTTTGATAATAAGAATTATTCTCATTGGAACTGCTATCCAAGGAGAATAGCCATGACTTATCTGATCGACGCCTGGCTGGAACGCCCTCACCCCTACCTGCGCATTCTTCATCGGGAAACCGGCGAAGTGTGCGCGGTGCTTGAAGAAGAAGCGCTCGACGAATTGCGTGACCAGGGCGACCTGGACATGAGCGGGTTGAATTCGAGTGAACCGGGGGTCCTCAAGGAGCTGGTGCGGAATTTGTTTCTGTTCTGCTATGCACGGGCATTGCGCCCTGGGGGAACGGATTGGAATTGAGGCCAGCAGGGCCGGCCTCTTCGCGGCGGTTCGTCGCCACGATGAACCCGCTCCCACAGGAATCGTACAACGCTTGAATTGTGCACAATACCTGTGGGAGCGGGTTTACCCGCGAATGGGCCGCAAGGCGGCCCCAGCGGTGTTACAGAACGTCGAGCAGCTCGACGTCGAACACCAGCACGCTGTGCGGCGGGATGCTGCCAACGCCTTGGGCGCCGTAAGCCAGCTCGCTCGGCACGTACAGGCGCCATTTGCTGCCAGCGTTCATCAGCTGCAGGGCTTCGGTCCAGCCAGCAATCACGCCACCGACCGGGAATTCAGCCGGCTGGCCACGCTCGTAGGAGCTGTCGAACACGGTGCCGTCGATCAGGGTGCCGTGGTAGTGCGTGCGCACGTTGTCTTCGCGGGTCGGCTTGGCGCCTTCGCCAGCGGTCAGCACTTCGAACTGCAGGCCCGAAGCCAGGGTGGTGATGCCGTCACGCTTGGCGTTTTCAGCCAGGAATTCCTTGCCAGCGCCAGCGGCGGCTTCGGCCTTGGCGGCAGCTTCGGCTTGCATGATGTCGCGGATGACCTTGAAGCTGGCCGACAGGTCGGCTTCGCTGACGCGGCTGTCGGCGCCATTGAAGGCGTCGGTCAGGCCGGCCAGGATGGCATCCAGGCTAACGCCCGGTGGCGGGTTGTCGCGCAGCTGGCCGCCCAGCTGGCGGCCGATGCCGTAGCTTACGCGGGTTTCGTCGGTGGACAGGTTGAGTTCGGACATGGTCGTGCTCCACTGCAGGGCGCAGTGCAGCCGCGCCCTTGATGAAAAGGGCGAGCAGCCTAGCACACTGGGGCGCGGCGAGCAGCTACCAGGCCGAGCGCTGGGAAATCGGCACCTTCAGGTCTTCTTCAGGGTGCGAACCCATGCCGCACATTTCGTCCTGGACCGACCAGTGGACCAGGTGCATCGAGACCAACGGGATGGTTTGCAGCAACTTGCGGGCTTCCTCCACCGAGTGCACGCGCAGGCGTTCCCCACGGGCATCGGACAACGGATGCGCGTGGCCTTTTACCCGGGCCTCGAGCAGGTAGTCACCGCCTTCGATGGCGATCAGGTTCAGTTCGTCGACATGGCCAGCCCTGGCCTCGGCATTGAGCTTCTGCAGGTTCATGAGAGCACCTCGCGTGGGAACCGTGCATGAGAGCTCATTTTTTGTACAGGCAGAGCAAAAGCACAAGCCAGAAACGACACCGCCCGTCCGTTTTGCAACGGACGGGCGGTGTCAGCTTCGACCAGGCTCAGTGCTTGGTCAGCTTGTCCAGGTAACCCATGCAGAACGCCGACACCACGAAGGTCATGTGGATGATCACGTACCACATCAGGTAATCGGTAGAGATGTTCTGCGCATCCATGAACACCCGCAGCAGGTGAATGGACGAAATCGCCACGATCGATGCGGCCACCTTCATCTTCAGCGACGAAGAGTCCATCTTGCCCAGCCAGTTGAGCTTTTCCTTGCTGTCGTCGATGTCCAGTTGCGAGACGAAGTTCTCGTAGCCGGAAATCATCACCATCACCAGCAGGCCGCCCACCAGCGACATGTCGATCAGCGACAGGATCACCAGGATCAGGTCGGCCTCGCTCAGGGCAAAGACATTGGGCAGGACGTGGACCACTTCCTGGAAGAATTTCAGCGCCAGGGCCAGCAGGCCGAGGGACAGGCCAAAGTAGATAGGTGCGAGCAGCCAGCGCGAGGCATACATCGCATTTTCGAGAATACGTTCCATGAAGTTCGGGACTCGTCAGGTGACTAAAAAAGCGACGGCGAGTATAGCCAGCCACCTGTTACAGCAAAAGCCCGGTGTTGGGGCTGCCCGGCAGCCCCGGCAGTCGTTCAGGTCTCAGGATGAAACTGGTAATCCCCAAGGTTGCGACAGCGCTCGCCATTGATCCGCCGTAATTGCGCCTGCAGATGCAGACACCAGATCTGCGGGTCTTCGGCCACCTGATACCCATGCAGGGTCAGGCTGTCGACAATGGCATTGAGCACCGATTCGGCCACCATCGGCCCATGGAACGGGCCCTGGGCCTTGATCGCGGAAGGTTGTTCACCGGCCATGCCGGCGGCGAACAGCAAGGTCCACATGCCGTTGTCCCCGGCCAGCGGGCGAATGCTGCATTCGATGCGGGTCACCAGGCCCAGGCACTGGCGTGTGAGGCTGAGGTTGCGCATGGCCGCGTCCCCTCCATAGAGCCTTGTTCAGCCCGAAAAACTCAGGCTGTCTCCATCCTGAACGCTGATACTGTCCTAAGTTCCAGCATAGAATAGCCGCGCAGAAAGTTGGAAAACCGGCGCTGAACGGTAGCACATCGCCGCTAGCGCCGGTTTATTGACTCAGGCCGGCTTGGCCTGGGCAATCACCTCTTCCAGGCGTTCCTTTTCCGCCCTTTCGATTTCTTCCTCACCGATCATTTCGGCAATTTCGCGCAGGCGCTCCACCACCCGGGCGTTGACGCTGCCCTCGGTGAACTGGCCCTTTTCATCCGGCACACCGGCTTCCTCGCCCACCAACAGGCTCAGTGCCTCATCGGCCTGGCTGACGGCGTAGACGTGGAACATCCCATTCTCCACCGCCTGCAGCACACGCTCGTCGAGCATCAGCGTGGCCACGTTGGCCCGCGGAATGATCACCCCTTGCTCGCCGGTCAGGCCACGCGCATCGCACAGGCGGAAGAAGCCCTCGATCTTCTCGTTGACCCCACCCACTGCCTGCACTTCACCGAACTGGTTGATGGAACCTGTGATGGCGAAGCATTGCTTGAGCGGCGTACGCGACAACGCCGAGATCAGGGTGCAGGCTTCACCCAGCGAGGCGCTGTCGCCGTCCACGTAGCCGTAGGACTGCTCCAGGGCGATGCTCGCGGAAATCGCCAGCGGGAATTCCTGGGCATAGCGGCTGCCCATGTAGCCGGTCAGGATCATCACCCCCTTGGAGTGAATTGGCTGGCCGAGGTTGACCTCGCGCTCGATGTCGACGATGCCGCTGCCGCCCGGGTAGACGGTGGCGGAGATCCGCGCCGGCATGCCGAACGCGGAGTCGCCCACTTCCAGCACCGTCAGCCCGTTGCACTTGCCGATGGCCGCGCCTTCGGTGTCGATCAGGATGATCCCGGCCAGCATGTCGTCCAGCACCCGTTGCGATACACGCCCGGTGCGGGTGGCCTTGGCCTTGAGCGCCCGTTCGATGTGGCCGGAGTCGGTCATTTCGTCACTGGCCAGCTGGCGGATGAAATCGGCCTCGCTGACCAGCTGGAAAAGGTCGCCGATACGCGCCGAAAGGCGCGACTGGTTCTCTGCCAGGCGGGCGCTGTAGGTGGCGAGGCGCGCCACTGCGTCGCTGGTCAGCGGCGCCATGCCCTCTTCGTTGGTACGGGTGCGCAACAGTTGGGCGAACTGCTCCAGGTTCTCGTCGACCATGGGCATGTCCTCGTCGAAGTCCACCAGCACCCGGAACATCTCCTGGAAGTCCGAGTCATGGTCCTGCAACGCGTAGTACAGCTGGCGCGAGCCGATGATGATCAGCTTCACGTTCAGCGGAATCATCTGCGGTGTCAGGCTGACCGAGGCCACGCGGCCCAGTTCGCCAATGGGCGACTCCATTTTCAGCTTGCGCGACTGCAGGGCGCGCTTGAGGGCGTCCCACACGAATGGCTCGCCGAGCATTTTCTCGGCTTCGAGAATCAGGAAGCCGCCATTGGCACGGTGCAATGCGCCCGGGCGCAGTTGGCGGTACGAGGTGTAGAGCGCGCCCTGGTCGGTGCTGTATTCGATGCGGCCGAACAGGTTGTCGTAGGTCGGGTGCGGCTCGAACACCACCGGCGCCCCGCCGTCGGCGTGGTGGCCGACTACCAGGCTTGGGGCGTACTGCTCTTCGAGCAGTTTGCGTGCGACCGCGTCGGTCTTGCTGTCGTCGACCAGTTGCTCAACCACGGTGCGCAGCAGGTTCAGCTGCACCGATTGCAGGTAGGCGCAGACCGCCGCGTTTTCCGCGTACTTTTCCGACAGCGGCGCCAGCAAAGGTTGCAGGGCCAGGGTAATGGTTTCTTCGTTGAGCTGACGCAGCTGGTTGTTCGACTCGCGCTTCCACTGCGGCAGGCTGGCCAGCTCTTCGTTCAGCCGCTCCTCGAGCATGGCGATGTCATCGTGGAACTGCTCGCGCACCTCTTCGGGCAACTGGGCGAACTCGGCCTCATCCAGCGCCTTGCCCTCGGCCATCGGGGTGAAGGCCACGTTGCTGGCATCGCGGTACAAGGCCACGTCCTTCTCCAGCGAAGCGCGCTCGATCACATCCAGGGCGCGGTCGTAACGCTGGTTGAAGGCGCGGTCGATGGCACCCTTCTTCTGCTGGTACGACGGGTGCTCGAACACTGCCGGGAAGGTGGCCAGCAGGTTGTCGATCAGCCCGCTCATGTCGTTGATGAATTCCCCGGCACTGCCGGACGGCAACTCCAGCGCGCGCGGCTCGCGGCTGTCTTCGAAGTGGTTGACATACACCCAGTCCGCCGGGGTGTGCTGGCGCTTGCCTTCGGCCTTCAGGTAGCGCTTGACGAACGAGAAGCGGCCGGTGCCCGGCTCGCCCATCACATACACATTGTAACCAGGGCGGGGCATGGCCACGCCGAACTGCAGGGCCTCGACAGCACGTTCCTGGCCCAGGACTCCACGAAACGGCTCCAGATCGTCGGTATTGGTAAAGGCAAACTGCTCGGGTGAGAAACGCCGGGTCAGGGCTTCAGGCGCGAGACGCAGGCGCGCAGCGACAGGATCGGGCATTGGGTTTCCTTACTTCGGCGGGCAGATACGCAGCATTCTGGCGCTGCCCGCGCGCGCCTTGCAAGGCTCGGCGAGACTTTATGTCGCAGCCGGTGCAAGTCATGTAACAGCAAATTTTTCGCAATCAACAACGCAACCTTTAGATCGTGCCTAAACTCCAAGCTGCGCGGGTGGGTGAAATGCTTTCCCGACCTGGCAACCGAGTTGCCAGAAACCCTGACCCTTGGTTAAGACAAAGAGAACAAATGCTATGAAACGGATTCTTCTGGGTACTCTGTTCACCGTGGTCTCGCTGAACGCCATGGCCGAAGCGCCAGGCGGCCCGAACTGCGGTTGGGGCAACATGCTGTTCGAAGGCCAGCGCGGTACGCCGGCACACTTCCTGGCTTCCACCACCAACGGCACCTCCGGTAACGCCACCTTCGGTATGACCTCCGGCACCAACGGCTGCTCGACCAAGGCTTCGCTGACTTATGGCGGCAAGTCCTGGTTCGCCATGAATGGCATGATGAACGAGCTGTCGGAAGACATGGCCATGGGCCAGGGCGAAGCCTTGACTACCTATGCCGTGGTACTGGGTGTGGCGCCGGAAGACCGCGGCTACTTCGAGTCGGTGGCTCACCAGCATTTCAACCAGATCTTCACCAGCGCCGATGTCACGGCCGAAACCGTGCACAGCAACACCTTGGCTGTCCTGAAAACCGACCCACGTTTGGCCAAATACGCAACAGAGGCCTAAGCGCAGCTGTTCCCGCCCCAGCGCTGGGGCGGGTTTCGCCTTTCTTTCGGCATCGTCAAGAAGTAGTTGCCCGATATGCTCAAACGCCTCGCTTCCCTGGCGCTGATCGCTTGCGCCCCTGTTCATGCTGCACCGGTGCTGGACCAAGGCCGTGTCCAGCAACTGGCCAATACCCCTTACTGGATTGCCCTGGGCCATTATGAAACCGCCAAGCTTGGCGGCTGGCGCAGCTATGTGGACGATGACGCGTTCTTCCTCGCCGAGGATGGCGCGCACCACCCCGACCAGGAGCTGCAAGCCACGGTCCAGGCGCTGTACCAACCGGCCAGCCTGGGCGACAAACACGCCCAGTGCGTGTTCCCGGCGCGCACCCGCTGGCTGCGCGAGCAGCTTGATCTGCAAGACCTGCCGCAGCCGGACTGCCAGGAATTCAAGACCTGGTACCAGTCGATCGATCCGCACAGTGCGGCGCTGATCTTTCCGGCGGCCTACCTGAACAGCCCGTCATCGATGTTCGGCCACACCCTGCTGCGCATCGACCAGTCAAGCACCCGCAGCGACGACACCACGCTGCTCAGCTATGCAATCAACTTTGGCGCGTACATCGAAGGCAGCGACAACAGCATCCTGTATGCCTGGAAAGGCCTGATGGGTGGCTACCCGGGGCTGTTCGCGCTGATGCCCTACCAGGAAAAACTATCCGAATACCGCAGCCTGGAAAACCGCGACCTGTGGGAGTACCAGCTGGACCTTACCCCCGAAGAAACCGGGCGCATGGTCGAACATGTGTGGGAACTGAAGCAGATCCAGTTCGACTACTTCTTCTTCGACGAGAACTGCTCGTATCGTTTGCTGGAGCTGCTGCAGGTGGCCCGCCCCAGCCTGGACCTGACCTCGCAGTTTCCGCTGACTGCCATCCCCACCGACACGGTGAAGGCGGTGAAGCAGTCCGGCCTGGTCGCCAGCGAAACGTATCGCCCGTCACGCGAGCGTGAGCTACTGGCGCGTGCCGAGCCGCTGGACCATGACGAAAAACAGCAGGTACTGGCGGTGAGCGCCGACACCAAGCGCCTGCAAAGCCCTGAGTTCAAGGCCCTGCCCCGCGAGCGCCAAGCCCTGGTACAGGACGCCGCCTACCGCCTGGAGCGCTACCGCGCCAACGGCCAGGAACGCGACCCTGCGCGCGCCGGGCGCAGCTTCGAGTTGCTGCGGGCGATCAACAGCAACCCGCCACCACCGCTGCAGATCGAACGCCCCGGCCTGCCCGAGGATGGCCACGACTCACGCACCTGGCAGCTGGGCGTGGGCACACGTGAGGACCGTGCCTACGCCGAATACGGCCTGCGCATGGCGTACCACGACCTGAATGACAACGCCTATGGCTTCCCGCTGGGTGCGCAGATCGAGATCCTGCAGCTGAAGGTGCGCCAGTACGAAGGCAACGACTGGCAGGTGCAGCGCCTGGACCTGGCCACCATCCGCTCGCTGACACCCCGCAACGAGCTGCTCAAACCCTGGTCATGGCAAGTAGCCGGTGGCCTGGAGCGGGTGCCGGGCAAGCATGATGACGAGGTGCTGGTAAGCCACGTCAACGGTGGGGCTGGCGGTACCTGGCAATTGGCTGACGGGTTGCTGGGCTTTGCCCTGGGTACGGTGCGGGTCGAGCATCACAACGACTTCGCCCAGTTCATCGCCCCGGCGGCGGGCTTCAATGGCGGGCTGTTGTGGCGCAACGGGCTGGGCAACATGACGCTGGAGGCCAAGGGCGATTATTTCACCAATGGCGAGGTGCGGCGCAGTGTGAGCCTGAACCAGCAGTGGGAGATCAGCCAGAACCTGGGGCTGAGGTTGAGCGCTTCGCGGGAATTCAGCCACCTGGCCACGGCGCAGAACGAGGTGATGCTGGAGCTGAAGTGGTATCACTACTGAAAGTTGCCGGTTGCCTGCACGGGCCTCATCGCCGGCAAGCCAGCTCCCACAGGATAACCTGGGCCTGCCGGGCCGGTGCAGTACCTGTGGGAACTGGCCGGCGATAGGGCAGGTACAGGCAACAGTGTGATCCAACCGAGTCTTTGACACTGTTTTGACACCTCCCCGACAACTCGCCACCTAGACTCTCTCTCATCAACTGGAGGGTCTTGTAGTCATGTTGCGGTACTGGTTCGGCGTGTGCATCGCGTTGTTGTTGTCAGGTTGCGAAACCACCCATCAGCAGATGGTCGAGCACGGTTACCCTCCCGCCTATGCCGATGGCTTCCAGGACGGCTGCGGCAGCGGTCGCCAGGCGGCCGGGCTGATGGTGGGCAACTTCCGCAAGGACGTGCCGCGTTACCTGCACGAACGCCAGTACGAAACCGGCTGGGATGACGGCTTCCGCCAGTGCCACGCCATGCAGAACAGCGAAGAGCAGCGCCAGTATCACGAACGCTTCTGGGACCAGCGCGACCGCGAGTGGGAGCAGGAGAAGGACCGTGGCGCCGCCAAGGCCTATCGCCACGACTGAGTCGCAAACGGACATCCGTTGAAACTGCCGGCCTGCGATCATGGTCACCTGCACAAGGAGGCCCGCCATGAGCCGAGCATTCGTCAACGAAGACCAGGCCGCCGCCCAGGCCGACCAACCGGTTGAGCGGCGTGTCAGCGAACAACCCAACTACGTGACCGCCAGCGGCCTGCGCCAGCTGCAGGAACGGGTGGCCGGGCTGAATGCCTTGCGCAGCGAACTGCAGGCGCAGGGCGAGCGTGGCGACAAGCAGCGCCTGGCCGATATCGAGCGCGACCTGCGTTACTTCAATGCGCGGTTGCAGAGCGCCCAGCGAGTGCCGGCTGCGACGTCGGGCAGCAAGGTGCAGATTGGTAGCCGGGTGCGGTTTGTCGATGCCCAGGACCAGGAGCATGTGGTGCAACTGGTGGGCGAGGATGAAGCCGATGCGGGGCGCGGGCTGATCAACTGGGGGTCGCCGCTGGGGCGGGCGTTGCTGGGTGCCGGGCCTGGGGACGAGGTGGTGTGGCGGCGGCCTGTGGGAGAGCAGGTGATAGAAGTGCTTGAGGTTTTGGGTGGAGATTGAGGTCCCAGGGGGCTGCTTTGCAGCCCATCGCGACACAAGGCCGCTCCTACAGCGGACCGCGACAGACTGACTGCTCGCGATCGCTTGTAGGAGCGGCCTTGTGTCGCGAAAGGGCCGCAAAGCGGCCCCAGGAATCGCGAATCAGACCACGCCCTGCGCCAGCATCGCATCGGCCACTTTCACGAAGCCGGCGATGTTCGCGCCTTTCACGTAGTTGATACGGCCATCGGCCTCTTCACCGTAGTGCACGCAGGCATGGTGAATCGACTGCATGATGTTGTGCAGCTTGCTGTCCACTTCACCGGCAGTCCACAGCAGGCGCATGGCGTTCTGGGACATTTCCAGGCCCGACACGGCCACGCCACCGGCGTTGGAAGCCTTGCCCGGCGCATAGAGGATGCCGGCGTCCAGGAAGATATCCACAGCCGCCAGGGTGGTCGGCATGTTGGCACCTTCGGCCACGCAGATGCAGCCATTGCGCAGCAGGGTATGGGCGTCTTCGGCGTCCAGCTCGTTCTGCGTGGCGCACGGCAGGGCGATATCGCAGGGCAGGCTCCACGGCGTCTCGCCTTTGCGGAACTCCAGGCCGAACTGCCCGGCCAGCTCGCTGATACGGCCACGCTTGACGTTTTTCAGGTCCATGACCGCATCCCACTGGGCGTCGGTCAGGCCGGCTTCGGCGTACAGGGTGCCTTCGGAGTCGGACAGCGAAATCACCTTGCCGCCCAGGTCCATGACCTTGCGCGCAGCGTACTGGGCGACATTGCCGGAACCGGAAATCGCCACCCGGCGACCGTCGATGCGCTTGTCCTGGCGCTTGAGCATTTCTTCGGCGAAGTACACGCAACCGTAGCCGGTGGCTTCCGGGCGAATCAGGCTGCCGCCGTAGGTCATGCCCTTGCCGGTCAGCACCGAAGTGAACTGGTTGGCCAGGCGCTTGTACTGGCCGAACATGAAGCCGATTTCGCGGGCACCCACGCCAATGTCACCGGCCGGTACGTCGCAGTCGGCGCCGATGTGGCGGTACAGCTCGCTCATGAACGCCTGGCAGAAGCGCATCACTTCGGCGTCGCTCTTGCCTTTCGGGTCGAAGTCCGAGCCGCCCTTGCCGCCACCCATGGGCAGCGAGGTCAGGGAGTTCTTGAATACCTGCTCGAAGGCCAGGAACTTCAGTACGCTGAGGTTCACCGACGGGTGGAAGCGCAGGCCGCCCTTGTATGGGCCGATGGCGCTGCTCATCTGGATGCGGTAGCCCCGGTTGACCTGCACCTTGCCGTGGTCATCTACCCAGGACACACGGAACAGTACCGCACGCTCGGGCTCGACCATGCGCTCGAGGATGCCCGATTGCAGGTAGTGAGGGTTGGCTTCGAGGAACGGCCACAGGGTGCGCAGCACCTCTTCCACCGCCTGGTGGAATTCGGGTTGGCCTGGGTCACGCTGCTGGAGGCGCGCAAGGAAATTGTCGACAGATTCGATCATGGTAGACATCTCACCGAAGGGTTTGGACTTATTGGTTTTTTCAGGAATGTACCAAGAAGCAATTGCACTGGAATAGGGCGAGATGTCGTTTTTTTGAAATTATTTGGTGCGTTTTATATAAGTGTATACAAAAAGACCCCCTATATAGGCGCAGGCTTGTTTCAGCCAGGCACAAAAATGGGGCCACCGTGGGCCCCATTCCTGTGCACCAGTAAACCGGCTTACTGGGCCAGTTTCTTGTGCCGTACACGGTGCGGCTGGGCAGCAGCATCGCCCAGGCGCTTCTTGCGGTCTGCTTCGTACTCGGTGTAGTTGCCCTCGAAGAACACCACGTTCGAGTCGTCTTCGTAGGCCAGGATGTGGGTAGCCACACGGTCCAGGAACCACCGGTCGTGAGAGATCACGATCGCGGCGCCAGGGAAGTCCAGCAGGGCTTCTTCCAGCGAACGCAGGGTTTCGACGTCGAGGTCGTTGGACGGTTCGTCGAGCAGCAGGACGTTACCGCCCTCCTTCAGGGTCAGCGCCAGGTGCAGGCGGCCACGCTCACCACCGGACAGGTCCTTGACGAACTTCTGCTGGTCGCCACCCTTGAAGTTGAAGCGGCCAACGTACGTACGCGACGGGATCTCGTAGCTGCCGATCTTGATCATGTCGGAACCGTCGGAAACCTGCTGGAACACGGTCTTGCCACCGTCCAGGTCTTCACGGCTCTGGTCGACGCAGGCCAGCTGCACGGTTTCGCCGATCTCGATGCTGCCCGAGTCGGGTTGCTCCTTGCCCATCAGCATGCGGAACAGGGTCGACTTACCGGCACCGTTACCGCCGATAACGCCGACGATCGCGCCTTTAGGCATGGCGAACGACAGGTTGTCGATCAGCACGCGATCGCCATAGCCCTTGGAGACGTTCTTGAACTCGATGACCTTGTCGCCCAGGCGTGGGCCGGCCGGAATGTAGATCTCGTTGGTTTCGCTGCGCTTCTGGAATTCCTGCGACTGCATTTCTTCGAAGCGTTGCAGACGGGCCTTGGATTTGGACTGGCGGGCCTTGGCGCCTTTGCGCACCCATTCCAGTTCTTCCTTCATGGCCTTTTCGTGGGCGCTCTGCTGCTTGGATTCCTGCGCCAGACGGTCCGACTTGGCTTCCAGCCAGCCCGAGTAGTTGCCTTCGTACGGGATACCGGCACCGCGGTCCAGTTCGAGGATCCAGCCGGCGACGTTGTCGAGGAAGTAACGGTCGTGGGTAATGGCTACCACGGTGCCCGGGAAGTCGTGCAGGAAGCGCTCCAGCCAGGCCACCGAGTCGGCGTCCAAGTGGTTGGTCGGTTCGTCGAGCAGCAGCATGTCGGGGGCCGACAGCAGCAGGCGGCACAGGGCCACACGACGCTTCTCGCCACCGGACAGGTGCTCGATTCGCGCATCCCAGGCCGGCAGGCGCAGGGCGTCGGCAGCGACGTCCAGCTGGCGCTCCAGGTTGTGGCCGTCGGCGGCTTGCAGGATGGACTCCAGCTTGGCCTGCTCGGCGGCCAGCTTGTCGAAGTCGGCGTCCGGGTCGGCGTAGGCGGCGTAGACCTCGTCCAGGCGCGCCTGGGCGTCCTTGATCACGCTGACCGCTTCCTCGACCACTTCGCGCACAGTCTTGTTCGGGTCCAGCTGCGGTTCCTGTGGCAGGTAGCCAACGTTGATGTCGGGCATCGGACGGGCTTCGCCGTCGAATTCCTTGTCGACGCCCGCCATGATCCGCAGCAGGGTCGATTTACCGGCGCCGTTCAGGCCGAGCACGCCAATCTTGGCGCCCGCGAAGAACGACAGGGAAATGTTCTTGAGAATTTCCCGCTTCGGCGGCACGACTTTGCTCAGCCGATGCATGGTGTAGACGTATTGAGCCAAAACCAAGCCCTCTAATCAGATAGGTAAAGACATCGACGACCGCCCCGGCGCAGGGGCCAGGGGGATATGTACATGGGATGTCATTGGACAAAGACGACCATTCTACGCCAACGCACGGCGTTGCATAGGAGGTGGCGATGGTGGGCCGGGATCAGTGTGATCCCTGAAAGGAATTTGCTGCCTGTGCCGGCCCTTTCGCGGCTAAAGCCGCTCCCACAGGGCCTGCACAGTGTTCTAAGCCAAAGCTAACCCTGTGGGAGCGGCTTCAGCCGCGAAAGGGCCGGCACAGCAACCGGGATGGCTCAGACGTGACGCTGCCTGGCCTTGCCCCGTGGCAACCGGCAACGGTCGCCCTGCTCGGCCAGGCGCGATGCCCAGGCGGATTTCACGCTGAAGCCGGCGCTGCGCGCAGGTTGCTGCTCGGCCACCTGGGCCGGCCTGGCGGCCGCAGGCGCCGTGCCGACAACCTTGGCAGCCGGCTTGCCAGCAGCCATTGCAACAGCGGGCTCTGCCGCCGCTTGGGCGGTCTTGCGCAGTTCAGCCAGCGAAGGGGTCTTGTTCTTGCCGGCAGCCGCCGACTCGGGCTTGCTCAGCGTGCGCTGGCAGGACTTGCAGGATACGTCCTCGGTCACGGCAGTACTGACAAGGGTCTGACTGCTGCGCCCGCAGGCGGAATCGAGGCCATTGGAGGAAAAGTGAGTAACCAAAAGCGAACATCTCCGGTGCGTGGTCATTGAAGCGGCGGCTATTCTCGCACAGCTTGCAGGGGCTTGCCGAACCACCGGGCAGTCACCATCGGTCAACACGGCTGGCACTTTGCCATAATCCTAGGCATGCTAGCCCGTTTCGGGTGTCCGGCCTTATAGTGCGCCACCACGGTCCGGCAGCCAGACACCGGCACACCCCGTGCATGATCCATCCCTGCCATCGCCAGCCCAATCGCAGGTTCAACGCTTGACCAACCTTACTCATCCGTCGTCACTGCGTTCCGCGCCACAGGCGCCCGCTGCTCCGCTGCGCGGGTCGATCAAGGGTGCCCTGGCGCTGCTGGCCTTGATCCTGCTGGGGTTGCTGCTGTGGCAGCTGTTCGCCCAGTTCAACCACACCCAGGCCGACCTGCGCAAACAGAGCCTGGACGCCAGCGCCGAACTGGCCGATCACCTGAGCCTGAACATGGCGTTCAAGGCGCAACAGGCCGTGAACGTGATGCAGCCCTACGTCGATGCGCCGACGCCTGCTGCCCTGCCCAGCCTGATCCGCACCCTGCGCGAGCGCCTGCCCGCCCTGCAGAGCGTGGCCTGGCTGGACAGCGCCGGGCAGGTGCGCGCCGACAGCCTGGCCGGCAGCCCCGACCGCCAGATGCTTGACGAGTTGCTCGAACTGAAACAGGGCCGTGCGTACTTCTTCACCAATTCGGCGGATAACAGCACCCTTTACCTGCTGCTGCGCCAGTCCGCCGAACAGGGCCGCGGCTACTGGCTGCTGCGCCTGTCCCCCGACTATTACCGCGCCCTCACCGTGCACCTGGATGGCAGTGGCCACCCGCTGTGGCTGCTGGAGAACAGCCGCAGCGGCGAAGTGCTGCAGCGCCATGCGCCGGCCGACACCAGCAACGAACCGCTGCAAAGCGTGATGCTGGCCTTTATCGACAACAGCACCTGGCAGCTGCGTGGCCTGTTCGACGCCACGCTGACCCGGCAGAAGCTGCTGCCGGCATTGATCGGCAAATGTGTCCTGGTGCTGTTTTGCGCCCTGCTGCCGGTGCTGGCCCTGATCAACATGCGCCGCCGCCAGCGGGCCCTGCAGGAGGACCGCCGGCGCTACCAGGAAATTTTCGAAGGTACCGGCGTGGCGTTGTGCGTACTCGACCTGTCCAGCCTGCCCGGCCAGCTCGACCGTTACCACCTGCGCAACCGCGCCGCACTCAAGCACAGCCTGGCCCTGGACCCGAACCTGCGCCGCTCGCTGCTGCTGGAGCTGAAGATCACCGAAGTCAACCAGGTGGCGCGGCAGTTGCTGAATATCCAGTGCCACGAAGGGGCCTGGCAACGGCTGATCGATGGCAGTGGCGATGGCCGCGACAGCGTTGGCATGCAACTGATCGACGCCCTGATCGAACAACGCCCGCTGCTGGAGCTGGAAGTCCGCCTGCCTGCGCCGCTGGGCGGCGAGCTGCACCTGTGGTTGATGGCGCGCCTGCCGGAACAGCGCCGCGATTACCAGGCGGTGATTCTCAGCATCAGCGACATCACCAGCCGCAAACAGGTCGAGCTGTCGCTGCTGGAGCGTGAAAGCTTCTGGTCGGACGTGGTGCGCACCGTGCCCGACCAGCTGTACGTGCAGGACGTCGCCAGCCAGCGGATGATCTTCAGCAACCGCCACCTCGGCCAGACCCTGGGCTACGACCGGACCGAGCTTGCGCAGATGGGCGAGCGCTTCTGGGAGCTGCTGCTGCACCCCGAGGACGCCGCGCACTACCAGGCCCTGCGCCAGCAACAACGCGACAGCGGCCATGACCAGCCGCTGCACTGCCAATTGCGCTTCCGCCACCGCGATGGCGGCTGGCGCTGCTACGACATCCGCGAGCAGGTCCTGACCCGCGACGCCGATGGCCTGGTAACGCGCATCATCGGCGTGGGCAAGGACGTCACGGTGCAGATCGAGGCCAGCCAGTCGCTGCGCGACAGCGAGCAGCGCTACCGCATGCTCGCCGAAAGCATCAGCGACGTGATCTTCTCCACCGACAGCCTGCTCAAGCTCAACTATGTCAGCCCTTCGGTGCAAAACGTGCTCGGCTATCAGGCCGACTGGATCTTTGCCAACGGCTGGCAGTCGATCATTGCCAACCCGGCGCAGCTCACCGGCGTCTACAGCCTGATGGAGCGCGTCAGCACGGCCATGGGCGACCCGGCCCAGCTGGCCCAGCTGCGCAGCCAGCTGCCGACCCAGCTGTTCCTGTTCGACTGCCTGCGTGCCGACGGCCGCAAGATCCCCATCGAGCTGCGCCTGGTGCTGGTATGGGACGATGACCAGCGCTTTGAAGGCGTGCTCGGGGTGGGCCGCGACATCAGCCAGCAACGCCGCGCGGAAAAAGACCTGCGCATGGCCGCAACGGTGTTCGAACACTCCACCTCGGCCATCCTCATCACTGACCCGGCCGGTTATATCGTCCAGGCCAACGAGGCGTTCAGCCGCGTCAGTGGTTATGCGGTCAGCGAGGTGCTCGACCAGCTGCCGGGCATGCTCACCGTCGATCAGCAGCAGGAAGGTCACCTGCGCTATGTGGTCAAGCAACTGCACCAGCGCGGCAGCTGGGAAGGCGAGGTATGGCTCAAGCGCCGCGATGGCGACCACTACCCGGCCTGGGTGGGCATTACTGCGGTACTGGACGACGAAGGCGACCTGGCCAGCTACGTGTGCTTCTTCACCGACATCAGCGAGCGCAAGGCCAGCGAACAGCGCATCCACCGCCTGGCCTACTACGACGCCCTCACCCACCTGCCCAACCGCACCTTGTTCCAGGACCGCCTGTACAACGCCCTGCAGCAAGCCGAGCGGCAGAAGGCCTGGGTGGTGCTGATGTTCCTCGACCTGGACCGTTTCAAGCCGATCAACGACTCCCTGGGCCATGCTGCAGGCGACCGCATGCTCAAGGACATGGCCCTGCGCCTGCTGGCCTGCGTGGACGACGACGACACCGTGGCCCGCATGGGCGGCGACGAGTTCACCCTGCTACTGCAACCGCGCCCCACCCGCGAACTGGCACTGAACCGCGCCATCCACGTGGCCGAGAGCATTCTCGGCAGCCTGGTGCGGCCGTTCGTGCTGGAGAACCGCGAGTTCTTCGTCACCGCCAGTATCGGCATCGCCCTGAGCCCGCAGGATGGCAGCGAGCTGAGCCAGCTGATGAAAAACGCCGACACCGCCATGTACCACGCCAAGGAACGCGGCAAGAACAACTTCCAGTTCTACCAGGCGGAAATGAACGCCAGTGCCCTGGAACGCCTGGAGCTGGAAAGCGACCTGCGCCATGCCATGGAGCAGAACGAGTTCATCCTCTACTACCAGCCGCAGTTCAGCGGCGACGGCAAGCGCCTGACCGGCGCCGAAGCGCTGTTGCGCTGGCGCCACCCGACCCGCGGCCTGGTGCCGCCGGGCGACTTCATCCCGGTGATCGAAGAACTGGGCCTGGTGGTGGACGTAGGCGACTGGGTGCTGCGCGAGGCCAGTCGCCAGCTCAAGGCCTGGCACAAAGCCAAGGTGCGGGTGCCAAAGGTGTCGGTGAACATCTCGGCGCGGCAGTTCTCCGATGGCCAGCTGGGCACGCGTATCGCCAACATCCTCGAGGAAAGCGGCCTGCCGCCGGCCTGCCTGGAACTGGAGCTGACCGAAAGCATCCTGATGCGCGAGGTGAACGAGGCGCTGCAGATTCTGGCCAGCCTGAAAAACCTCGGCCTGAGCATTGCGGTGGACGACTTCGGCACCGGCTACTCGTCGCTCAACTACCTCAAGCAGTTCCCCATCGACGTGCTGAAGATCGACCGCACCTTTGTCGACGGCCTGCCCGAAGGCGAACAGGATGCCCAGATTGCCCGGGCCATCATCGCCATGGCCCACAGCCTCAACCTGGCGGTAATCGCCGAGGGCGTGGAAACCCACGAGCAGCTGGAGTTCTTGCGTGAGCATGGTTGCGACGAGGTGCAGGGCTACCTGTTCGGGCGGCCGATGCCGGCGCATCAGTTCGAGGCGCAGTTCGCCAACGAGACGTTGTTCATGTTCCATTGATGCAGCCTGCACTGGCCTCATCGCCGGCAAGCCAGCTCCCACAGGATTCGCGCTGGCATTGAAGTTGATGCGGTACCTGTGGGAGCTGGCTTGCCGGCGATGGGGCGCAAAGCGCCCCCAAAAAACCGGACTTAAAAGTCAACTCGAATGCCCATCCAGCCCAGACGCGGCGCGGGATGCAACATGAGCCCCATTGGTCCGCGACTTGATGCCACTTCATATGCCAGCCGCGAATCAATCGGTTAGAATGCCCGCCTAACTCACCCCCGATCCTTGAGGACCGCCATGTTCAGCCGTGATTTGACCATTGCCAAGTACGACGCCGAGCTCTTCGAAGCCATGCAGCAAGAAGCTCTGCGCCAGGAAGAGCATATCGAGCTGATCGCTTCGGAAAACTACACCAGCCCGGCAGTCATGGAAGCTCAGGGCTCGGTCCTGACCAACAAGTACGCCGAAGGCTACCCGGGCAAGCGCTACTACGGTGGTTGCGAGTACGTCGACATCGTCGAGCAACTGGCCATCGACCGTGCCAAGGAGCTGTTCGGCGCCGACTACGCCAACGTCCAGCCGCACGCAGGCTCCCAGGCCAACGCTGCCGTCTACCTGGCCCTGCTGTCGGCCGGTGACACCATCCTGGGCATGAGCCTGGCCCACGGTGGCCACCTGACCCACGGTGCTTCCGTAAGCTCCTCGGGCAAGCTGTACAACGCCGTGCAGTACGGCATCGACGGCAACGGCCTGATCGACTACGACGAAGTCGAGCGCCTGGCTGTCGAACACAAGCCGAAGATGATCGTTGCCGGCTTCTCGGCCTACTCGCAGGTGCTGGACTTCGCCCGCTTCCGCGCCATCGCCGACAAGGTTGGTGCCTACCTGTTCGTCGACATGGCTCACGTTGCCGGCCTGGTTGCAGCTGGCGTATACCCGAACCCGGTGCCGTTCGCCGACGTGGTCACCACCACCACCCACAAGACCCTGCGCGGTCCACGTGGCGGCCTGATCCTGGCCCGTGCCAACGCCGACATCGAGAAGAAGCTGAACTCGGCGGTATTCCCGGGCGCCCAGGGCGGCCCGCTGGAGCACGTCATCGCGGCCAAGGCCATCTGCTTCAAGGAAGCCCTGCAGCCTGAGTTCAAGGCTTACCAGCAGCAAGTGGTGAAAAACGCCCAGGCCATGGCCAGCGTGTTCATCGAGCGTGGTTTCGACGTGGTTTCCGGTGGTACTGAAAACCACCTGTTCCTGCTGTCGCTGATCAAGCAGGAAATCTCCGGCAAGGACGCTGACGCCGCGCTGGGCAAAGCCTTCATCACCGTCAACAAGAACTCGGTACCGAACGACCCACGTTCGCCGTTTGTGACCTCGGGCCTGCGTTTCGGCACCCCAGCCGTGACCACCCGTGGTTTCAAGGAAACCGAGTGCAAGGAACTGGCCGGCTGGATCTGCGACATCCTGGCTGACCTGAACAACGACGCGGTGATCGACGCCGTGCGCGAGAAGGTCAAGGCCATCTGCAAGAAGCTGCCGGTTTACGGCAACTGATCGGCGCTCGCCTGATGTGAAAAAGCCCGGCCTAGTGCCGGGCTTTTTCATTGGGCTCAGGTGCAACGACGGCCTTTGTAGGAGCGGCCTTGTGTCGCGAAAGGACCGCAAAGCGGTCCCGGCGATCCCGGCGGCGAAGCTGCAATCAGGGGGCCGCTGCGCGCCCCTTTCGCGACACAAGGCCGCTCCTACAAAATTCGCGACATCCTGCTGGCAGCACGTATTACCCTGTGCCCCTTTCACACTACCGAGCACAGGCCGCACCTTGACCAGAGAGCAACTCGAAACCCGGCAGATCCCCCTCTACTTCGCGGTCGTGCTCGTCGCCATCGCCTTCGGCCTGCTGGCCAGCGACACTGCACGCCATCTTGAGGCCCTGGTCACCCCTGCGATCGCCGTACTGATGTATGCGATGTTCCTGCAAATCCCCTTCCTCGACCTGCGCCAAAACCTGGGCAACCGGCGCTTCATGGCTGCCCTGCTGCTGGTCAACTTCATCCTTGTGCCGCTGTTGGTCTGGGCTATCACCCGCGGGCTGGTCGAGCACCCGGCAATCCTCGTCGGCGCCCTGCTGGTGCTGCTTACGCCATGCATCGACTACGTGGTGGTGTTCACCCACATCGGCAAGGGTGACTCGCGGCTGACCCTGGCTGCCACCCCCGTTCTGCTGTTGGTACAGCTGCTAATGCTGCCGGTCTACCTTGCGTTGATACTCGGTGAAAACAGCAGCGTGAGCATTTCCATCGCACCGTTTGTGGAAGCCTTCGTACTACTGATCGTGCTGCCGATGGCCCTTGCCGTATTCACCAGCGCCGGCGCCCGCCGCTACCGCGCGGTCTCGGCCTGGAACGATGCCTGGGCGTGGCTGCCGGTTCCGGCGATGGCGCTGGTGCTGCTGGTGGTGATCGCTTCGCAGGTTGCCGTGGTACTGCGCGACTTCGAGCGCTTGCTGCCGGTGATTCCGGTGTACATCGGCTTCCTGCTGCTGGCACCTGTGCTGGGCCTCATTTCGGCTCGGCTGCTGCGCCTGCCGGCCACCGAGGCCCGCTCGGTGACCTTCAGTGCCGCCACGCGCAATTCACTGGTGGTGCTGCCGCTGGCGCTGGCGTTGCCAGAGGAGCTGCGCAGTTTGGCGGCGGCGGCCGTGATCACCCAAACGCTGCTGGAGCTGGTGGGCGAGCTGATCTACGTGCGCGCAGTACCACGGCTGGTACGCTGACTCACCTTGCGCCTATCAGCCGGCGCGCCAAGCCTCCCATACCACACGCGTGGCAGCGGCGACGGGTTCGCTGCGCCATGGTGAATCCTTCTTCGCGCCATGGGTAAACACCACCAGAATCCAGGGCGCGCGGCCTTCCGGCCAGATGATCGCCACGTCGTTGGCGACGCCGTAATCACCCGAGCCTGTCTTGTCGCCCACCACCCAGCCCTGCGGCAGGCCCGCACGGATACGGGCATCGCCCGTGGTATTGCCTTTCAACCAGGCCTGCAACTGTTCACGGCCCGCAACGGGCAGCGCGTCGGTCAGCAGCAAGCGCTGCAGGGTCGTACCCATCGCGATGGGTGTCGTGGTGTCACGCAGGTCGCCGGGTATGGCCGTGTTCAGGCCGGGCTCGTTGCGGTCGAGGCGGAAAACCGGGTCGCCCATGCTACGGGCGAAAGCCGTCAGCCCGGCGGGGCCGCCGACCTGCTCAAGCAGCAGGTTGCCTGCGGTGTTGTCGCTGTATTGCACGGTGGCGGCGCACAGTTCGGCAACGGTCATGCCCTTGCCTACGTGCTTCTCGGTGATGGGGGAATACACCACGAGCTGTTCTTTGCCGTACGGGATGCGGCGCTGCAACAGCCCTGGGTCTTTCTGGCTTTGGTGCAGGATTGCGCCTGCCAGTATGGCCTTGAAGGTACTGCAGAAAGCAAAGCGCTGTTCGGCCCGGTAGGCCAGTTGCTTGCCGGTGGCGGTGTCGAGCGCCCACAGGCCGAGAGTGACGCCCTCGGACTGCTCCAGTTGCTGCAACTGTTCAGTGACCGGGTCGGCTGCCCAAGCAGGCAAGGCCATGGCAGCGGCGCAAACAATTGCCCCCTGAAGCAGGTGGCGGCGGTGAATGGGCTGGTTCATGTCAGCTCCCACTGAAAAACGAAGGGGGAGACTAGAAGGTTTCAACCCAGATACAAAGCCACTGAAACACAATTGCCACGATCGAGGGGCTTTGGCCTGATGCCTGTCAGGTGATTCTTACATAGAGCCATTGGGGCTGCCGCGACGGGCCCTCCTTGGCCCGAACTAACGCTTACAACGCCTCCATCTCCGCGATATCCCGCGCCACCTGATCGGCAGAATGGTCGAACATCGCCTGCTCCTGCGCATCCAGCGGCAGCGCTATCACCCGCGCCAGCCCTTCTTCTGTCAGCACACACGGCACGCCCATCGCAATGCCCTTGCGCCCGTACTCACCCTCGAGAATCGCCACCGCGGGCAGAATGCGGTTTCGCCGATTGGCGATGGCATCCACCATCTGCCCAATGGCCACACCCGGCGCATCGCAGGCGCTGCCCATCTTCTTCAGGTTGAGGATCTCGCCGCCACCTTTGCGGGTGCGCTCGACAATCCGCTCGATCTGCTCACTGGACAAGAAGTGGGACAGCGGCACCGAGCCGATCTGGCAGTAGCGCATAAGCGGCACCATGCTGTCGCCATGCCCGCCCAGCACCAGCGCAGTGATATCCCGGGCAGAAAAGCCGGTTTCCTCGGCGATGAAACACTTCATGCGCGCGGTATCGAGCACGCCGGCCTGGCCGAACACCTTGTCGCGGCCCAGCCCGCTGACGCTCCAGGCGCGGTAGGTGAGCACGTCCACCGGGTTGGACACCACCAGCACCGTTGCCGCCGGCGCATGCTGTTTGATATCCGCCATGATGCCATCGAGAATCGGCAGGTTGATGCTGAGCACATCCTGACGCGACTGCCCTGGCTTGCGCGGTACCCCTGCGGTGATCACCACCATTTCAGAGCCCGCCAGCATCTCGGCCTTGGCCCCACCGGATACCCGCGTGTCGGAGCCGGATTCCACTGCAGCCTGCCACACATCCAGCGCCTTGCCCTGCGCGAGCTCGCCCTGCACGTCCATCAACACCAGTTCACGGCACAGCTCTTCGCGGGCGATGACTTGCGCCGCCGCCTCGCCGACCAGGCCGGCACCCACGATTGTTAGCTTGTTCACCTGACACCTCCCAGCGGCGCGCGCCACCAGGAACACGCCTGCGTAGAGAGAAGTATTGCTTGCCGGGGCGAAAAGGCCAGGCGTGCCCACGGGGATCGCATCAGGTGCTTGCCGCCAAAACGCGATCCCTGTAGGAGCTGGCTTGCCTGCGAAGGGCTGCGCAGCAGCCCCAACGGGCTCAAACCAGCCCCTGCCGCCCGGACCGACCTGCGCTCTCACAGCGCAACACAGGGAATACGCCGCCTATTCCGCCGGGTCCTGAGCATGATGCTCCATCACCTTCCCGCACTGCTCACTGGCCAATCGGCTGATGATGCGGATCGCCTGATGGATGCCAGCCGTGTTGCGGAAACTCAGGCGCGGGTTGTGTTCGCATTCCAGCACTTCGTCATGCTGGACCAGGGCTTCGCCTAACAGCTCCAGGGTCCAGGCATAGCTTTGGATGGTGGAAAGGCGTTCGGTGTCAGTCATGGTGTGCCTCCGATCTGTCGGAGACGGAGCGGGATCGGTCGTGAGTGAGCTCAATGAGATTCGGCGAGGCGCGCCGGCGGCGAACGAATGCGTGGATCACGGATGGACTTGAGATAAGCATGCATGAGGCTCCAAGTTTTAGTTGGAGCTGCCACGATCCTTCCTACGGGATTGGGTGGCAGCTGTGTGTGGGGTAGGAATACCGGGAAACTTGGAAACCCGGCCAGGCCGAAGCCTGCCCACACACAGCCGCCATGACACAGCACGGCAGGCACAAAAAAAGCGCCAGCTGAGGTGCAGGGGCGCCTAGTGTGTGCGCCAAGTTTACCAACGGGTTCCTACGCCCGGTCACGGATTTTACGTGACCTGGAAATTTAGCCTCACATCTCGCGGAAGAGCAAGTATGGGATGTGTAGGAATCGTCGCTGAATGCTGCGCGAAAGGGAGTGAACATGCACGATCAGGGCTTGAGGCTACACTTGTTTGCTCAATGTATATAAAAGCTGACTCCACCAGTCAGGCGACTGGAAAGCGGAGCTCAAAATACGCATGCACCAGCCGCCTTAAAGCCGTAGGTCAGAAGGTGAATCCGCCGGACGGAAAATGAAACCCTACGTCACGGCCTGTCGAGCGGCTCCGGAATAAAGCCCTGCTCCCTCAGCGCCTTGATGACCCCGCGCATCAGGTAATTGTTTTAGAAGCCGATGGTGTATTGCCTCGAACCTGGGCTAACCGGCAGAAGCATGCTTTGCCCCACCAGATTTTTGATCTGATAAGTGGGCTGGTTGGCCGTAAGCGTGGGCAGCGCCTGGGCAATGTCACTGGATTTCACGACCTCCATCTTCAACACGCTGCCGAGAATGTGTTCCTCGGTCTGCGTGATCCACTCGCGACTGCGTGCAAAACTCACCGCCGGCAACAGGATGGATTTCGTGAGGTAACCATAGTCAGTGAGCTTGTCCACCTTCTCCAGTTCGTCACGAATACCCTGCAGCACGTAGGTACACCACGCCTCCAACCTTGCTGTAGTACTTGTCTCGGTCGTTGCAGAACGCCGCCGTGGGGTTGAACACCCTGCCACCAGTGTGAAAGTCAGAGGTGCGCAGATCGGAGGCGCAAAAAAGCCCGCACAAGGCGAGCTTTTAAGGGGCAAAATCGCGAGAAATCGCTACTGGCCAATCTGGATGGTGCGGAGACAGGAGTCGTACCAGTACTCAAGCTTCTGAACTCATTGGATATTTTTCGTCAGGCTACAACTCTCTATCTCTAAAACTACCCTCAGCCTATTCCCAGGCTTCCGACCACCGTGAAAAAAGCCATGACAGGATGATGGAAGGCGCTGAAGCATTCTCGCATCATCCGCCAAAGCCAGCTTCAGGCGCTTCTGGCGGATGCCAGCTAATCGACCCAGGCTGTATGAAACCTCAATCTGTTCTTAGAGGGGCGTGTTCCTATAGAAAATCCGAAAACATGGCTATGCAGCCAACCCAGAATTCGCGTAGACGCGTGGAATTTAGGTGTTTTTTTAATCAGTAGGATCGCTTCGGAGGTTTTCACGCACCCTGCCCCCCCTAGCAGCCAGTCGGCGAGCACCCACATCCCATCAGAGCAACGTTGGTGGTGCTCGCTCAATCGCGATGTAGTTGATGGTGTCGGGACGACCGATGAACATTCGGAAGCACTGCAAACCACCATCGACTAATCTACAGCGCAAAGGCATGGTGTACCCCGCCCAACTAGCTGTCGATCCCTATCCAGCTCTCTGTATATAAGTTGGCAAGCCCTTCTTACCCCTTGAAAGGCAAGCCGAAAAATGCGATATGACATTATGCCATTACTGAACAAAGAGGGAAGCAGGATGCCTAGGGACTACACGAAATACGTCGAGGATGTAACGGAGGACATCAAAACCTGTATAGGAGATATGGCGTGCCAGCCTATATTGTTCGTAGGGTCAGGTTTTACGAAGCGCTACCTGAATGGCCCTAACTGGGAGGAACTACTGAAGGAGCTAGCGGCACGCTGCCCAGAGATTGCAAGACAGTTCGCCTACTACAAGCAACGCTACCCCGACTTCGTGGACATTGGCACTGAATTTTCGGAGAGGTACAACGATTGGGCGTGGGGAGCTGGCCAAGACCAGTTTCCACAGGAGCTATATGAAGAAACAAGCTCTCCTCAGGTCTACATTAAGTACACGGTGGCCAAGATCCTCAAAGAGCTTCTGGCAACTGAAAAGACCGGCCTACCGGATGAGATCGAGCTTCTGAAGAAAATTCGACCGCACTCTGTGATTACCACCAACTACGATGAACTGCTGGAGGGCATCTTCCCCGATTATGAAGCTATCGTGGGGCAACGGATCCTTTACGCTAACCATTCGAGTATCGGAGAAATTTTCAAAATTCATGGCTGCGCCTCTCAACCCGAAAGCATCGTGCTAACGCGAACTGACTATGAGGAGTTCGTGAAACGTAAGAAGTATTTGTCCGCCAAGCTTCTCGCTTTTTTCGCTGAACACCCCTTAGTGTTCATTGGTTACAGGGCTGAAGACCCGAACATTAAAGCAATTCTTGCGGATATTGACGAAATTCTGTCGGAGGAAGGTAAACTCATCCCGAACATTTATATTCTGGAGTGGGAAAACCGCGATCTTTCGGAAGAGTACCCTCGTCGTGAGCGCCTTATTCCGGTTTCTGAACATCGTAGTGTGATCATCAAAAGCATCGTCGCCAATGATTTTAGTTGGGTCTATTCAGCTTTCGGAGCAAACGAAGCGCTGAAAAATGTAAACCCCAGATTACTAAGGGCTTTGCTCGCTCGTACCTACCAACTCGTACGGACTGATATTCCCAGAAACCCTATTCAAGTCGATTACAAAGTGTTGGCCAATGTTACGGAAGCCGATGGGGAATTAGCCAAATTATACGGAATCGCCGACGGAGCTGATGGTCTAGCGTTCAACCTTAACTTTCCCTATACGCTTACCACTCTGGGCCAGGCGATGGGATATCAGGCATGGCATGCTTGTGATCGCTTACTGAGGACAATTTCTGAAACCACTGGAATCGATCTCAAGAAATTCGATAACAAGTACCACTGCGCGATCATGAACGGAGCAGAAGTTCAGTCCCACCGTTATTCGGAAGCTTGCAAAGACATCTTGGAAAAAGTGCGATCGGGGGAGGAGTACATTCAAGACGTGGAGAAGGAGGCGGAAGCCAAAGGCCATCGTAATTGAAAATTCTCAACAAGAAAACTTGTATTGGGCAAGTTCTTGCGCTCATTAGGTCAATTGCTAACGAGCTGCGTTGGCAATAAGCAGCCCTCCACGAGTGGTCGCTGTGGGTCGATTGATGCCAGTCGTATCGCTATCGACCCACATCTGCCCCTGGTGTAAGGCAGCAAACGGCCAAGAGTGGATACTCGACATATTCCTTTTTCCCGAATATCGTTAACTAAAAAGCCTATACCAAGCGTCAGTCCCGCGGGTGAGGTAAGTCTGCACAAACACGCCCGCCTCTGGCCTCGTATTCCACTGGTGACGTAAAGGACACCCGACTATGAGGTTTGGCGGCGACCGAGTACACAATGTTGTAGCCCGCCTGTGAAAGGTATAGGAGCTATGGCACCCAGCAGTGGGGGACAAAGATCATCTCCTTGACTCAATCGTACTAGCACAGAGCTGTGTGTCACAACGTGCAGGTCGCATCTGTCTATTCGTAGGTTCGACCATCTTCCAGTATTTATTTGTGACAAACGGACCCAATGCAAAGAAGGCTTGGTCTCCCTGCTCGGTTAGTGCATCCTTCATACTAGAAAGCGCTGATTGCGGCCCCCCCCCCAAACCATCGATAATTCACCTATCTTTGAGGAGTACGCGTTGGACAATTTGCAGGTCCTCTCCGAAGCACAACCCGAAACCAAATGCATGTACTGCTGGACATTGAAACCAGCGAGCGATATCACCTTGGAACATGCTATTCCTCAGAGCTTGGGCGGTGCACAGTCCCCCCAACGCTACAAGGTCCGAGCGGCATGTCGAAGGTGCAACAGCAGTTTGGGGCTGCACGTCGATGCGAGCTTCGAAAAGTCTTGGTTGCCTTCTATCGCCCTAGGTGAGGCCGCTCGACACCTCGCAGAAACAAACGATAAAGTCGTGCCTCCATTGGTGTGCACCGGCCTTATCCATCTCGACATCCCGGGGTTACTCGAAACCGAAGTCTGCGAATGGTGGACTGGATCTCAGGCCGAGCACGTTATCCTGATCCGTCCCATTGATGAAGAACGCTAATGGTACATGGGCGGCAATCCCATCGCTTTAAAGCAGACATCGGCGAATGCGAGAGCCTACTATTTTTTCAATGAAAACGCCGACCCGAATCGTTCATTGTTAGAGTTCAAAGAGTCATTCAAACGCCGGAAGGTGAGAAAAATCTCAGGCACCACTGTAGAGGGGATATCGCTGGCTGATTACGGCTTTTCGGCTCCCGACGAAGCTGACTCTACAGCCATTGAATGGATATGGACAAACGTGTTTTCAGGAGAAAGCAAAAAGGGAGCTATACCGTTTAATTCAGAGTTTGATACCCGTTTTATGTGCAAACTCGCCTTAGCCATCGCGTATTGTGAGTTCGGAGAAAGATATCTCGAAACCGCTCATGCGAAATTGCTGCATACAGGACTGTGGCATCGGGGGGAGGGGGAGGCCCCAGATATTCCTGGGTCACGGCCTTTCAACGCACCAACTGACGAAACTCTCATGAATTTTACCTGTGACCCTGGTGCAGTGTCTTTACTGATCATGCCAGTAGGTGAATATTTGCAATTAACCCTCAACATTCATCAAAAGCACACGTGGACAATCGCAATCGCGTCAAAGTCCGAACTAACTACTGAAGAGTTTGGGCGTTTCACAGATGGCAAGCTACTGATGCTATCCGGTCCAACTCACTCCTCCTATGCAATCGATTTTCCTGATTATCTAGCCCGTCGACTTCATCCTGAAGGGAATAAATAAAAAGCTACAGCCATGTTTTTACATCAACAGATGGTTGGTCCGACGAAAGATCTACGGAAATGAAACCACGCTGCGGGTAAATTTTGCCGAGTACCTGCCAACGCCCGCCCAGCAGATGGAGACGTCTTGGCGAACCCGCAGCCTTGGATTTCTGCGACGGCCAAAGCATTGTCCTCGTTCATCAAACCGACCCGAGCCAAGAAATTTTCGGGTAGATTTTTACTTTACTGAATGGATTGTCTATAGCGAATTTTTTACTGATCTTCCCAGACGCTTGCACTCAAGATGACCACTCATTTGTAAAAGTCTTTCTGGAAAGTTTCAAGATCACAACGTCATCACATCAGCAGTCTACGCACTATATTTTTTTCTGTCTTATTCTCAATAGCGACGAAGTGTTTAAGAACATGCTCGTCCACAGATGCTGTAGTCGGATGATTATATCCTTGGTGTGTCCCAGCAGAGAAGAACGCGGGAGACCCGGGCACACAGTCAACAACAGACTTCGCGCTTGCTAAATCCCCATGATGGGGAACAATTACTGCACTATAGATCTCACTGAGCAGCTCCTGAATCCCCGTATTGGCATCGGTAGCAAACCGATGATAAGCGTAATCACCCGGGGCTAAGGCTAGCTTGCCACCCTTGTAAAACGTAGTAACCAAACATTGACCATTGCTGTCTGAGTGACTCGGATCGCTCCGATAAATGCGAAGAAAAGTGTCTGCGGAAAGTCTTATGAAGGCATCACTTACCTGAACGATTTTTTTCTTTATATTTTTGTCATTAAAAACTGGTGGCCGGCTTCCTGAAGGCACGTAGATATTTTGAATTTTATTTCTCAGCTTAGTATCCCACGCTAAAATCCTCCAATGATCCGAATCAAAGTGCGACATTAGGAGGTTAAGCTCTTTCAGCTTGTCCGTCACAATGTGTAGATCATTACTCAATGTTGGGTATTGAGGCCTAAGGACCGGTTTCCCCGCCCCCATGTCAAGAAGCATTCCCCACGTGCCATCGTGGATTATTGAGCACATTCCCTGACCCACATGAAATGACTCTAGCACGAAGTCACCACCAAAATATTTATCTTCCAACCGCAGATCTAGTAAGGCGCTTTGCGGATTATCCACAATCCATTGTCCAGACGAGATCAGAGATGCCCTCATAGAGCTAAGAGATTGACTTTGCGCCCTGACGTCCAACCCTGGCTCCTCAACGAATCTAAGATCTTTAATTTCAAAATATCTAGGTTGATCCTCCGAGAATGTTGAGTAGAGGTAGTTTCGCGCATAAATAGTTGGTTCAATGCGCAATGCATACCATCGACTTTGTTGATCTGAAACACCTTCGAAAGCATATATAAAATGCCGAGTGTCTCTATTAGGGGATCGGTTGTGAAAAATCTCTGCAAATTTCCAGAGATCGATATCTATAATAAATGTCTGCACACCTTCATCGTGATTAAAATCATTTTTACTCGCGGCCTCGATACCTATGAATCGTACACACAAGCCTCCTTGCAAATAATCTTTGCTTGCACGGAACGTATCGACCTTACAGTAAAAAATATTGTCTTCCGAATACTCTTCCAACGATTCAGACTCCATAGCCGCGATCATAGCTGCTCTGTTCTAAAGTCATAAGAACCATAAGACAGCTTTGTTATTGCGATTTGCCGACACCGCAAACCAAGTTCAGCAAAATCCTAATGGTATCACATAGCCATTGCGGTGCCCCATACTTGAAATCCTTCTCATCAAGGAAGTGTTAGCCTGGCGACTAACGAATGTGAAATGCGGCTTCAGATCGAAAGCGGTCAGTTGCTACTATCAGTCAAATCTTCGCTTGGCACTTGACGCCCGATGGTTTTTTTAAACGACGAACTAGCAGTCGCAGAGTCAGCAGGTAGTAGTACCGAGTAACCATGTCGCGCAGGTACGCCGCATAGTCGCCCAGCACCTTCCGATCAATCAGCTGCGCATCATTGATACCCGGCCCTTGTTCTGAGCGGCACCACTTCACGAATGCCTGTCACCGATCACCGTGCGCCTTCACCGTGCCGTAGTAGCCGCCGCCGAACATGTCTTTTCAACGCCTGCGGCCCTGCATAGCTCAGTTGCCTGCCATAGGCGAAATTGCGGCCATCGCGTCTGCCCACCAAAGCCATGTCGGTCACCTCATCTCTTGCTCTCCAGTCCTCGCCCCACGTCATCCCGCCAAGAATGCTGAGTGTTATCAGGGATCAAGGCCCCTGCGACCTGTAGGGAATGTCCTCTACGCGGGACTGGCGGCTCCTTACAACCGGGAGCAAGGGCATCTCATGATCTGGCCTCCTGAGCACCGTTACCGGTGGGCGGGTGGAGGCTGCATTGGCTGACGAGACCAGTGCCGCGAGATCCTGAGCCAAGTGCAAGCAGCAATGCGATAACCGGGGCACGCCTGACTGTCAGTCAGGTGCAGTCCATTCCTTGGTCTGCGGCACCATCATCTACAGCGCTGTTGCTGGTGACATCGGCGTTTGTCACGCCGATTGTCACGAGGGGGAATGCCGCAAAGCCTTGTGCGATCAGGGCTGCAGCAGTGGTAGAAGTGCCCGTCTCTCTTTCCAGAAGAAAGAGACAGGCACTGGTTGGCGCAATATAAATGCTTGGGCGTTAACACCTTGACCGTGGCAGTGGTACCGCAGTGGATGGCCCAAGCTTCGCTTGTGTTCGCGGGCAAGCCCGCTCCCACAGGGATTGGGCTGGCCATTGGAATTTAACCAAGGCAGCGACTCCCGCAGGCTATGGACGATGCTCATCGCGGGACGCCCTCGATGGATAGGCGAGAAGGAGTATCCAGCGAGGCCGAGCAGAATAATAGCGATGTGCTATTTTTTGATGGTTTTTACCCCAATGCACACTTACAGGAGTTCGTATGTTTACTGATATCAAGCCAGGTCCGAAACCCAAACGCGAGGATGGCAACGACGACCGCAGACGGCATGTGAACCCGCCTAACGATAAGAAGCACCCAACGCTGCCTATCCATAAGCACAAGCCCGGTGATTGAATGCCAGATTGGCGATGGTGCGAAGATCGCAGGGGCCGCTTTGCGGCCCTTTCGCGACGCAAGGCCGCTCCTACTGGGGGTGTCCAGCTTCTTGATGCTTGCTCAGGGCCGGTCGAGAGGTTCTGGGACGAAACCTTGCTCCCTCAGCGCTTTGATAACCCCGCGCATCAGGTAATTGTTTGAGAAGCCGATGGTGTATTGCCTCGAACCTGGGCTAACCGGCAGAAGCATGCCCTGCCCCACCAGATTCTTGATCTGATAAGTGCGCTGGTTGGCCGTAAGCGTGGGCAGCGCCTGGGCAATGTCACTGGATTTCACGACCTTCATCTTCACCACACTGCCGAGAATTTGTTCCTCGGTCTGCGTGATCCACTCGCGACTGCGTGCAAAACTCACCGCCGGCAACAGGATGGATTTCGTGAGGTAACCATAGTCAGTGAGCTTGTCCACCTTCTCCAGTTCGTCACGAATACCCTGCAGCACGTAGGTACACCACGCCTCCAACCCTCCGGTAGTGCCGGTATCGGCAACACTCAGCATGGTGTAGTACTTGTCTCGGTCATTGCAGAACACTGCCGTGGGGTTGAGCACCCTGCCACCGGTGTTCACGTTGAATCCGTACTTCATCAACAGCGCATAGGTAAGCAGCCTGACTACTCGCCCATTGCCGTTGCCGAACGGATGAATCCAACCGAAACGGTGATGCGCCAGGGCAACCTTCATCAGTGCGTATTTAGGAGAGTCGTCGCGGTTGATGAAACTGACCAGCTCCTGCATGTACTGCGGCACTAGCACGCCGTCCGGAGGTAGATGCTCCGCCTGAGCGATCCTGACCGCCCCTTCTCGATAGGCGCCAGGTGTTTTATCGCCTTCGCGCCGCAGCCCAAGCACGGTCATGGCGTGCAGCTCTCGAATCGTATGTTCTGTCAGGTCTGCACCAGGCTTAATCACCTCTTCGATGTAGTCCATTGCCTTCTCGATGTTGGCAATTTCCAGCAGCTGGTCAGTGCTCTCGGCTTTCCCTTCCACCTTGCTGTCGATGTAGTCAGCCAGCGTGGTGTGGTTGCCCTCGATCCGAGCGGACCCCAGGCTCTCCAGAGTGTGAAACAGCACCTTTAGCTGAAAGAACACTTGGGGTGGTGTATCGCCCTCCAGTCTCAACCTACGCAAAAACTCAAGCTCTGCCAGAACGTCCACCAGCGGTGAGTCGAAGGACGGGTTCAGCAGCTGAAGGTCGTGATGAGAAAACGTGGGCATCTGAAAATCATCTCTAAATGGTGAAAAGATTATCTAGAAAAAATTCGGTTTATGCCCAGTAAACGTTGAGAAATACCGAGTAACCAGATAACCATTATCTAGAAACGCACGCAACCTTAAGTGGAAAACCGCGAACCGTTAAGTCAAAGGTGCGCAGATCGGAGGCGCAAAAAAGCCCGCACAAGGCGAGCTTTTAAGGGGCAAAATCGCAAGAAATCGCCACTGGCCAGTCTGGATGGTGCCGGAGACAGGAATCGAACCTGCGACCTTCGCGTTACGAGTGCGCTGCTCTACCGACTGAGCTACACCGGCGTGTAGCGCAACGTACCACTGCTCGCACCCGTTACGCAAACCCCTGTTTCCTCGGGATTATTGCCCTACCCTCAGGCCCCCTTGCACCCGTTCGGTGCCAGGTCTTCCTCGATGTCGGTGGTGCAACTCCAGCCGGCAGGGGTGCGCGTCAGGGTCAGTGCCTTGCCGACCACGGCGGCCGGTGCGTCCACCAGCGTGCAAGCGATGCTGGCAGTGCCGTCCGACGCTTTGCCGCTGGCGGTGATCGCGCAGTGCGCGGTCGCCGGATGGCCGCCGAGCGCGGTCACGCTGGCGACGTCCTTGCCGTCGTTCAAGCGCAAATCCATCGGGGTCTTCAGTGCGCTGATTTCCAGCAAGCCGGCCGCGGCCTTCGAGCGTGACTGGTGGTTGGTGTACATCGGTAAGGCGATGGTCGCCAGAATGCCAATGATCGCGACGACGATCATCAGTTCGATCAGGGTGATACCGCGTTGCCCTTTCATGAACGGTTTCCTTTTTCATACGCATACGTATTGGGGTCAATCGCGCCCCAACCGGCAGCGGCGCAGTAGGCCTGAACAGACACCTTTTGTCACCCCTGCCCGCTTGGGCGTCATCTTCGCTGAACTACTCTAGTGAGCATCACGGACGCGCGCCCTGGCATGGACGCGGCAAGCTGTTTCCAGGCTTGTCGCAGGGGCTATAAAGGGACCTTTGCATGACTTTATCGACACTCCTCTACAGCTGGCACGGCACCGACGCCAATGGCGCGCAGGTCAGTGGCCAGGCGTCCGGGCGCAGCCCGGCTTATGTGCGTGCGGGGCTGATCCGCCAGGGCATTAATGTCGCCAGCCTGCGCCCGGCCGGCGGGTTTGCGTTCAGTTTGCCCAAGCGGCGGGGGAAAGCCGACCCGGCGGGTTTCAGCCGGCAGTTGGCGACATTGCTGAAGGCGGGTGTGCCGTTGTTGCAGGCGTTCGAAGTGATGGGGCGCAGTGGCTGCGATGCAGCACAGGCGGCATTGCTGGGTAGATTGAAACAGGATGTGGCCTCGGGCCTGGGGCTGGCAGATGCGTTGCAGCGCCATCCGGCGTGGTTCGATGCGCTGTATTGCAACCTTGTACGGGTAGGCGAGCAGTCCGGCACGCTGGACCGGCAGCTGGAGCAACTGGCGGGGATGCTTGAACAGCGTGGGGCGCTGCACAAGAAGGTGCGCAAGGCGATGGTCTACCCGCTGCTGCTGTTGCTGACGGGGCTGGGGGTGGCGGCGGTCTTGTTGCTGGAGGTGATCCCGCAGTTTGAAAACATGTTCGCCGGCATGGGCGCGGCTTTGCCGGCATTTACCCAGTGGGTGATCGACTTGTCCACAGGGCTGAGCCGGTCTGCGCCGTTGTTGTTGCTGATGGCTGTGACGGTGGGTGTGACCGTGCGCCAGCTCTACCGGCAGCATGCATCAGCGCGCCTGTGGATATCTCGACGGGTGTTGGCGTTGCCGGTGTTCGGCAAGCTGCTGGGGCAGGCGGCGCTGGCGCGCTTTGCGCGCAGCCTGGCGACGTCTTATGGCGCTGGTGTGCCTTTGCTGGACGCGTTGGGCACGGTGGCCAAGGTGTGCGGCGGCGACTTGCATGAGCAGGCGGTGGTGCGGCTGCGCCAGGGCATGGCCAATGGGCAGGGACTGAACCAGGCGATGGCCGGTGAACCGCTGTTTCCGCCGTTGCTGGTGCAGCTGACGGGCATCGGTGAATCCAGCGGCACGCTGGACCTGATGCTGGAGAAGGCCGCCAGCCATTACGAGGAACAGGTCAGCCAGGCACTGGACCAGTTGACCAGCCTGCTGGAGCCAGCCATCGTGCTGATCCTGGGCGTGCTGGTGGGCGGCCTGGTAGTGGCGATGTACATGCCGATCTTCCAGCTGGGTAGTTTGATCTGAACATGACTTCATGGATTTTTTTGGCTGAGCAGCCGGCGTACTTCCTGACCTTGGCCACGGTGCTGGGGCTGCTGGTGGGCAGTTTTCTCAACGTGTTGGTGTATCGCCTGCCGATCATGCTGGAGCGGCAATGGCAGCGGGAAGCGCAGGAGGTGCTAGGGCTGCCGGTTGCGCAACACGCACGCTTCGACCTGTGCCTGCCCGCGTCGCGCTGCCCGCATTGCGCGCATCAGATTCGCGCGTGGGAGAACATTCCGGTCATCAGCTACCTGGCCTTGCGTGGCCGCTGTTCATCGTGCAAAGCCCGCATCAGCCTGCGCTACCCGTTGGTGGAGGTGGCCAGCGCCCTGCTTTCACTGCTGGTGGCCTGGCGTTTTGGCGCCTCGGCCGAGGCCTTGCTGGCACTGCCGCTGACCTGGTGCCTGCTGGCCTTGAGCCTGGTCGATGCCGAGCATCAGCTGTTGCCGGACGTGCTGGTGTTGCCGATGGTGTGGCTGGGGCTGATCGTGAACGCCTTTGGCATTTATGCACCGCTGACCGATGCGCTGTGGGGCGCGGTGGCCGGCTACCTGAGCCTGTGGACCGTTTACTGGGTGTTCAAGCTGATCACCGGCAAGGAAGGCATGGGCTACGGCGACTTCAAGCTGATGGCGCTGATCGGGGCTTGGGGCGGCTGGCAGGTGTTGCCGTTGACACTGCTGCTGTCGTCAGTGGTCGGGGCGCTGGTTGGCCTGTGCCTGCTGCGTTTGCGCCGGCACCAGATGGGAGCGGCGATGCCGTTCGGGCCTTATCTGGCGATTGCGGGGTGGATTGCTGTGCTCTGGGGTGATGAAATATACGCCTCTTACCTGCAACTGCTTGGATTCTGATGACCACTGCAGCCTTTACCCCCTGGATTCTCGGGCTTACCGGCGGCATCGGCAGCGGCAAAAGCGCTGCTGCCGAGCGCTTCGTCGAGCTTGGCGTGCACCTGGTCGATGCCGACCAGGCCGCGCGCTGGGTGGTCGAACCCGGCCGGCCGGCCCTGGCCAGCATCGTCGAGCGCTTCGGCCCTGGTGTGCTGCAGGCGGACGGCCAGCTTGATCGCGCGGCCCTGCGCCAGCTGATTTTCGCCGACCCGGCGCAGCGCAAATGGCTGGAGCAATTGCTGCACCCGCTGATCGGGCAGGAGATTTTCAGCTACCTGGCCAAGGCCCAGTCGCCTTATGCGGTGTATGTGTCGCCGCTGCTGATCGAGTCGGGGCAATACCAGAAGACCCAGCGGGTGCTGGTGATCGACGCGCCGCAAGAGTTGCAGGTGGCGCGTACACTGGCGCGGGACAACACCAGTGCCGAGCAGGTGCAGGCGATTCTGGGGGCCCAGCTGGCCCGGGAAGAACGCCTGCGCCATGCCGATGATGTGGTGGTCAATGACGGCGACCTGGCCGCGTTGCATCAGCAGATCGACACACTGCATCACTTTTACCTGACTTTACGAGGAGGCCAGCCATGAGCCAGCCATTGACCGTCGACTGCCCGACCTGTGGCGCACCTGTGGAATGGAACGATAACAACACATTCCGGCCGTTTTGCTCGGACCGCTGCAAGCTGATCGACCTGGGGGCCTGGGCGGCGGAAGAGCACAAGATTCCGGGGGCGGAAGAGTCCGAGGATGAGCTGTATTCGGGGGACCTGGAGCCGCGGCACTGATCCGGTAGCAGGTTGGCTGGGCCGGCCTCTTCGCGGCGATCCGATTTACCCGCGAAAGGGGCGGCACAGCCAACACTTATCTATCGCTCATCTTCCTTCCACGGCGCCTGCAAATAACGCGTACGGTTGAAGGTTTCCAGCCACTCCGGGCAAAACACCACCAGCGCGCTGATCACCATGCCGTTGATGAACGCTTCGGGGAACATCATCAGCCACAGGTAGCCGACAAAGTCGCTGAGCCATTCCGGCATGGCGAAACGCCCATCCAGCCACAACACCCCCAGCCCGGCCAGCAGGCAAGCCAGCACCGTCAGCGCAGCGGGGAAAAAGCCTGAACAGAAGATATAGACGAACAGGTTGCGCGGCTGGGCGCGCTCGACCAGCAGGGCACATGCTTCGGTGATCAGTACCGGCAGGCCCACCAGCAACAGCCCGTTCACCCCTAGTGCCGCGAGGTCCTGGCGCCCCAGCGCCAGCAGGCCTAGCTGGGCCATGAACCCACCCAGCACCGCCAGCGGCCAGTCCAGCAGTAGCGTGACTGCTGTCATGCCAATGAAGTGATAGGAAACGCCGGTATCGAAATCGCGCCTGACCAGCCACAGGGCAAACAGGCAGAACACCGTGCCAAACAGCAGATGCTGGCGGCGCCGGTCGGTGAACAATTCCACCCAGCGGGCGCGGCTGGCCGCCCAGACCAGCAAGGGCACGTAGCCAAGCCAGCCAAGGGCAAGGCTGGTGTCGGACAACACCTGTGCGCTGATCACCGGACGCAATGCCCCTTTCAACCCTGTGGATAAAGCTGAGTCTACACCCATTCTCCGTTTCTTCCGGCTGCGGTAGGCTGGCGCATCATTCGATGCAGGGAGCATTGGCAATGCCTGAAGGAATCAACCCTGCGCTGCTGTTGGCCGCAGCGCTCAACGCTTTTATCGGCATTTTGCACCTGGCGATCATCGCCGTGGGGCCACGCTGGTACCGGTTGTTCGGCGCCGGCGAGCACATGGCCGTGGCCGCCGAAAAAGGCCGCTGGTACCCCGCGCTGATCACGGCCGCCATCGCCGCTGTACTGCTGCTCTGGTCGGCGTATGCGTTGTCCGCTGCCGGGGCGATTGCCAGGCTGCCGTTGCTGCTGCCGGCCCTTTGCCTGATTACCCTGGTGTATCTGGCCCGCGGCCTGCTGGGGCCGAAGTTGCTGGCAGGGACTGGCCGCTCACAGCGGTTTATCGTGGTCAGTTCGCTGATCTGCCTGGGCTTTGGCCTGGTGCATCTGTTCGGGCTGGTTCAGCAGTGGTCGGCACTCACCTGAATATTGCGCACAAACAGCATCTTACCGTCATCGATTAGCGACTAAGCTTGTGGGCATGGATGACTCAGACTATTTGCGCCTGCTTACCATCCAGGCGGAACAAGCCAATGCCTTTCTCTCCAACGCCCGCAAGTGGGAGCGGGAGCGTTGGGTGTGCCAGCGCCTGTTGCAAGGGCTGAACATCCCCTACCGCAGCGAGGACTTCACCCCGGCAGGCCAGGAGCCACCCGACGTGCTGTTCCGCGATGCCGCCTTCGAGGTGTTTTTCGTGCTCGACGAGGGCCGCCGGCTGAACGATGAATGGCGCGAAGAGCTGCAGCGCCGGCGCAGCGCGTTCTCGTTGGCGCAACTGGTGCGCCGCGAAGCCCGCCCGCGGCGCATCAGTGCCACCGAACTGCTGGGGCGCCTGGCGCCGACCCTGCGCAAGAAGGCGCACAACTATCGGGAACGCGGGCTGGAGCTGAACGAGCTGGACATCATTGCCTTCTCAAGCCTGAAGCGCGAAGTGCTCGACCTGAACACCCACTTCCCGCCGCCCACCGAATACCTGCGCCAGGGCTGGCGTTCGCTGTCACTGGTCGGGCCAACCTTTGCCCGGGTGCTGTTCGCCCACCCCGATGCCCCGGATTTTCTGCGCGGCAACCTGGGCCGTAGCATCGTGTTCGACGTGGGCATCAGTCTTTGATCCACTGCACCGAATGTTTGCGATGGCGTACACTCGGCGCAAGAGATAGAAAGCATTATCATTTGTTTCAAGCGCTTGCCCGAACGCTGTAGCGTTTGGGCAGTCTCTAACGTCTACCTGACGAGGCCCCACCATGACCAGCCGCCTGAATCCAGAAGATCAGCGTCGCGTCGATGAGTATCTGCGAGCCCCCCAGCACCAAGTCGAGCGCAGGCCCTTCCGGCCGTGGCTGCTCCTTGCGCTGGTGGTGGCCGTGACCATCGGGTTGGGTCTCATCAGCCGCCTGCTCAGTGGACTGGTGCTATGAGCTGCTTCGCGCTCGCCCTCCCCTCGTGCAGTTTGCGGCCGGCCCCTAGGGCCAAGCATTCCGTAAACCTTATGAGATATCCCCATGACTCATCGCATCGTGATTGTCGGCGGCGGCGCCGGCGGCCTGGAACTGGCGACCCGCCTGGGTAAAACCCTGGGCAAGCGCAAGCAGGCCGAAATCACCCTGGTCGACGCCAACCTCACGCACATCTGGAAGCCGCTGCTGCACGAAGTGGCGGCCGGCTCGCTGAACTCCTCGGAAGACGAACTGAACTACGTGGCCCAGGCCAAGTGGAACCACTTCAACTTCCAGCTGGGGCGCATGAGCGGCCTGGACCGTGAAGGCAAGCAGATCCAGCTGGCCGCCACCCTCGATGAGGAAGGCCGCGAGCTGCTGCCTGCGCGCACCCTGGGTTACGACACCCTGGTCATCGCCGTGGGCAGCAACACCAACGACTTCGGCACCTTGGGCGCGGCGCAGCACTGCCTGTTCCTCGACACCCGCAAGCAGGCCGAGCGCTTCCATCAGCAGCTGCTAAATCACTACCTGCGCGCCCACGCCGGCGATGTGGCCAGCGAGCAGATCAGCGTGGCCATCGTTGGCGCCGGCGCCACCGGTGTCGAGCTGGCAGCGGAGCTGCACCATGCGGCCCACGAACTGGCGGCCTATGGCCTGGACCGCATCCAGCCCAAGGACATGCACATCACCATCATCGAAGCGGGCCCGCGTGTGCTGCCCGCGCTGCCAGAGCGCATCAGCGTGCCGGTGCACAAGACCCTGGAAAAACTCGGGGTCAAGGTGCTGACCAACGCTGCGGTCAGCGAAGTGACCGAGGATGGCCTGAAGACCCAAGACGGTCAGCTGATCCAGGCCAGCCTGAAGGTGTGGGCGGCCGGTATCCGGGCGCCGGGCTTTCTCAAGGACATCGATGGCCTGGAAACCAACCGCATCAACCAGCTGGTGGTACGCCCTACCCTGCAGACCACCCGCGATGACAACATCTTCGCTTTCGGTGACTGCGCCGCCTGCCCGCAACCGGGCAGTGATCGTAATGTGCCGCCACGCGCACAGGCAGCGCACCAGCAGGCTTCGATGCTGGCGCAGAGCCTGAAGGCGCGACTGGAGAACAAACCGCTGCCGACTTACGCGTACAAGGACTACGGCTCGCTGGTGTCGCTTTCGCGTTTCTCGGCAGTGGGCAACCTGATGGGTAACCTGATGGGCAGCGTGAAGCTGGAGGGCTGGCTGGCGCGGATGTTCTACGTGTCGCTGTACCGCATGCACCAGATGGCGTTGTACGGGTTCTTCCGCACGGCGTTGATGATGCTGGGCAGCAAGATTGGCCGGGGCACCGAGCCGCGCCTGAAACTGCACTGACAGGTATCGACATGCCCTGTGAAAGCGGGTTTACCCGCGAATACGATGGCAAATCTGCTGACGCATTCGCGGGTGAACCCGCTCCCACAGGTGCTGTGTTGCCATTCGAGACAAGCGAAAGGGCATCTCTTGACGAATGCCCTTTTATCATGCGACCTGATAGGTGCTCTGCACAAACCCGCTCGCATAGCTGGTAGTACGCAGGTGCTGCAACGGCACATCCCGCATCAGTTCGCCAAACAGCGCAATGCCCTGCCCCAGCAGAACGGGGATGCGGGTAATGGTCAGCTCGCTTATCAAGCCCTCGCGCAAAAAGCCCTGAATCAGCTTGCCGCCGTCCACATAGATGCTGGTGGCGCCGCTGGCTTGCAGATGCTCCAGTAATGCCGGGATAGGCCCTGGATGCAGCTCGACCTGGGCCGAGGGAATTGCGGGCAACGCCTGCAACTTGGTGCTGACGACCACCACGCGCGTATCCGGGTATGGCCAGGTATCAAAACTCGAGACCTTGTCGAATGTGCCTCGCCCCATCACCAGCGTATCGATACCGGCCATGAACGCCGCATAGCCATGATCGTCGGTTGACTGGGTAGCACCCAGTAGCCAGTCGATGTTGCCATCTTCCCGGGCGATGAAGCCATCCAGGCTGGTGGCGATGAAGACACTGGCTTTGATAGACATGGGGACGCTCCTTGTGACAAAGCCATAGGCTAACAAGGGCAAAGACGGGCATCTGTAATTTATTGTGCGCAAAGAAAAAGGGCATCTCATACGAGATGCCCTTGTTTCATGGTGGGTCGTGTAGGATTCGAACCTACGACCAATTGGTTAAAAGCCAACTGCTCTACCAACTGAGCTAACGACCCAAAAATGGTCGGGGTGAGGGGATTCGAACTCCTGACATCCTGCTCCCAAAGCAGGCGCGCTACCGGACTGCGCTACACCCCGGGTCTTTCAAAAAAAAGGGCATCTCTTTGAGATGCCCTTTTTAACATGGTGGGTCGTGTAGGATTCGAACCTACGACCAATTGGTTAAAAGCCAACTGCTCTACCAACTGAGCTAACGACCCGGAAAATGGTCGGGGTGAGGGGATTCGAACTCCTGACATCCTGCTCCCAAAGCAGGCGCGCTACCGGACTGCGCTACACCCCGAGATGGCTCCGCGACCTGGACTCGAACCAGGGACCCAATGATTAACAGTCATTTGCTCTACCGACTGAGCTATCGCGGAACTGAACTTCGGTACATCTTTACTGCTTCGAAGTCTGTGTTAGCTTCGAACTCTTCAGCTTCTTAGCTTTCGCTTTGTCGCTGCTGAGGCCGGCTATTCTACATTCTTCGTTTTGCTTGTCAACCCCTTTTTTTCATTCAACTTACTGATTTGTAAGTTGTTTTGCGGTCACCTATGTTGCTGGTGATTCGCTTAGTGGCTGACAACGCGGCGTATATTAGGGGGACCCGTTTTAGGATGCAAGCAGAAATTTCAAAAATTTCAGCGGGTTACCCGGCAAGTCCGCAAAGGCCCGGAATTGCTGGGGCTGTGAGGGCCCTATCGCCGGCAAGCCAGCTGCCACATTGCCCTCCACAGCCTTCGAAAGCGGTGCTGAACCTGTGGGAGCTGGCTTGCCGGCGATAGGGCCAGCACAGAAAAACCGGTAAAAAAAAAGCCCCGCAAACGCGGGGCTCATGATGGAACAACTTATACAAAGACGATTTCGTCGCCTTCCACCTTGGCATCGATCGCCGTACCCGGCACAAACTTGCCTGCCAGGATCAACTGCGCCAGCGGGTTCTCGATCCAGCGCTGAATCGCCCGCTTCAGCGGCCGTGCGCCGTACACCGGGTCGTAACCCACGGCAATCAGCTTGTCCAACGCCTCCGGGGTCAGGCTCAGCGACAGCTCGCGTTCCAGCAAGCGGCTGCGCAGGCGGCCCAGCTGGATTTCGGTAATACCGGCAATCTGCTCGCGACCCAGCGGTTCGAACACCACCACTTCATCGATGCGGTTGATGAACTCTGGCCGGAAGTGCGCGCCCACTGCATCCATTACTGCCGCACGCTGTGCCTCGCGGTCGCCGACCAGCTCCTGGATCTGCGCCGAGCCCAGGTTGGAGGTCATCACGATCACGGTGTTGCGGAAGTCCACCGTGCGCCCGTGGCTGTCGGTCAGGCGGCCGTCTTCCAGCACTTGCAGCAGCACGTTGAACACATCCGGGTGAGCCTTTTCCACCTCGTCCAGCAGCACCACCGAGTAAGGCTTGCGCCGTACCGCTTCGGTCAGGTAACCGCCCTCTTCATACCCTACATACCCTGGTGGGGCGCCGATCAGGCGAGCCACGGAGTGTTTCTCCATGAACTCGGACATGTCGATGCGCACCATGGCCTCTTCGGTGTCGAACAGGAACTCGGCCAGCGCCTTGCACAGCTCGGTCTTGCCCACACCGGTCGGGCCAAGGAACATGAACGAACCACTCGGCCGGTTAGGGTCGGACAGCCCGGCGCGCGAGCGGCGCACGGCGTTGGCCACTGCGGTTACCGCCTCGCCCTGGCCGATCACGCGCTGGTGCAACAGGTCTTCCATCTTCAGCAGCTTCTCGCGCTCGCCTTCGAGCATCTTGGCTACTGGAATGCCGGTCCACTTGGACACCACTTCGGCAATTTCTTCCTCGGTCACCTTGTTGCGCAGCAACTGGTTCTCGGTCTTGCCGTGCTGGTCAACCATCTGCAGGCTGCGCTCCAGGTCCGGGATCACCCCGTACTGCAGCTCGGCCATGCGGCTGAGATCGCCTTTGCGACGAGCGGCTTCCAGCTCCTGGCGGGCTTGCTCGATCTTTTGCTGGATCTGGGCCGAGCCCTGCACTTCGGCCTTCTCGGACGCCCAGATTTCTTCCAGGTCGGAATACTCACGCTCCAAACGCTCGATTTCTTCGGTCAGCTTCTCGAGGCGTTTTTTGGCCGCTTCGTCTTCTTCCTTCTTAAGCGCCTGCGACTCCACCTTCAACTGGATCAGGCGGCGATCAAGGCGGTCGAGCACTTCCGGCTTGGAGTCGATCTCCATGCGGATGCGGCTGGCCGCTTCGTCGATCAGGTCGATCGCCTTGTCCGGCAACTGGCGGTCAGTGATGTAGCGGTGGCTGAGCTTGGCCGCTGCGATGATTGCGCCGTCGGTGATGGCCACCTTGTGGTGCACTTCATAACGCTCTTTAAGGCCGCGCAGGATGGCAATGGTGTCTTCCTCGCTCGGCTCCTCGACCAGCACCTTCTGGAAGCGGCGCTCCAGGGCGGCGTCCTTTTCGATGAACTGGCGATACTCGTTAAGCGTGGTGGCGCCCACACAGTGCAGTTCGCCACGGGCCAGGGCCGGCTTGAGCATGTTGCCGGCGTCCATGGCGCCCTCGCCTTTGCCGGCGCCGACCATGGTGTGCAGCTCGTCGATGAACAGGATGATCTGGCCTTCCTGCTTGGACAGCTCGTTCAGCAGCGATTTAAGGCGCTCTTCGAACTCGCCACGGTACTTGGCACCGGCAATCAGCGCGCCCATGTCCAGCGCCAGCAGGCGCTTGCCCTTGAGGCCGTCGGGCACTTCACCATTGATGATGCGCTGGGCCAGGCCCTCGGCGATGGCAGTCTTGCCCACGCCGGGCTCACCGATCAGCACCGGGTTGTTCTTGGTACGGCGTTGCAGCACCTGCACGGTACGGCGGATTTCGTCGTCACGGCCGATTACCGGGTCCAGCTTGCCTTCTTCGGCACGCTTGGTCAGGTCGACGGTGTACTTGTCCAGCGCCTGGCGCGATTCCTCGGCGTTGGCGTCGTTGACGGCCGCGCCGCCACGCAGGTTGTTGATGGCATTTTCCAGGGCTTTCTTGGTCACGCCCTGGCTCAGCAGAACCTTGCCGAGTTTGCTGTTTTCGTCCATGGCGGCCAGCACCACCAGTTCGCTGGAAATGAACTGGTCACCCTTCTGCTGGGCCAGGCGGTCGGCCTGGTTGAGCAGGCGTGCCAGGTCCTGCGACATGTTCACGTCGCCGGTCGGGTTCTGGATTTTCGGCAGCTGGTCGAGTTCTTTCACCAGCGCCTGGCGCAGGCTGTTGATGTCGAAGCCGACCTGCATCAGCAGCGGCTTGATCGAACCGCCCTGCTGTTCAAGCAGTGCCTGCATCAGGTGCACGGGCTCGATGGCTGGGTGATCCATGCCAACGGCCAGGGACTGGGCATCGGATATGGCTAGTTGAAGCTTGCTGGTCAAACGGTCTATTCGCATGGTGTACCTTCCTTTAAAGGGCAGGTCGGAGCGATGGACAGCGCCTGTTCATGAAGAAACCTGCCTGAGATGACCTTATAGATAAGGCTGATTCTGGAAGATTCAAGCGTAGCGGGGTTGACCGGGGTCAACCTGTTGGATTAGTGCTGGGCCATTCGCGGGTGAACCCGCTCCCACAGGATCATCACTGGCCCCGAGGGCGATGCTGTACCTGTGGGAGCGGGCGTGCCCGCGAAGAGGCCGGTGCAGGCTAGCGCGGTTCCAGCCACACAAGGGAAGCAAACCGCCCACCCTGCGGGGTACGGCGATAGGAAAAGAACCGCTCATCACTGACCGTGCACCAGCCACCACCATAAACAGCCGTCACTCCACGCGCCGCCAGGCGAATACGCGCCAGCTCGTAGATGTCGGCCATCAGCTTGCCCGGCCGCTGTCCGTCGACAAAGGCCCGGGCCGCTTCAGGGTGCACGGCAGTAAAGGCATCCCGCACTTCCAGCCCGACTTCAAATGCCTTGGGGCCAATCGCCGGCCCCAGCCACACCAGCACCTCTTCCGGTGCCAGCGCCAGGCGGTCCAGCGTAGCTTCCAGCACCCCACCAGCCAGCCCGCGCCAGCCCGCATGTGCGGCCGCCACGCGGGTACCGGCCCGGTCGCAGAACAGCACAGGCAGGCAATCGGCAGTCATCACGGTACAGGCAACACCGGGCTGGTCAGTCCAGCTGGCGTCGGCCTCGGCCACCACGGCCGGGTCGGCATCCGCCACCACCAGCCCGTGCACCTGCTTGAGCCAGGCCGGCTGGATGGCGAACTCGTCGCTCAGACGACGGCGGTTCTCGGCAACCGCAGCAGGGTCATCCCCCACATGATCGCCAAGGTTGAACGTTGCGTAAGGCGACTGGCTGATGCCGCCCTGACAGGTGGTGACACAGGCGCGAACCGAGGGCGGGGCTGGCCAGTCGGGCAATAGCAGCGACTGCGCCAGGCCACTCATCCGATAAAGCTCTCGCGGTCTTCGTTCAGCAGCGTCAGCAACCAGAGGAAGTCATCCGGCAGCGGCGACTCCCACTTCATGATCTCGCCGGTGATCGGGTGCGCCAGTGCCAGGAAACGCGCATGCAGCGCCTGACGCGGGAAGGTCTTGACCGCCTCGACCATCGTCGGGCTCGCAGCAGGCGGGATGCGGAAGCGCCCGCCGTAGGTCTGGTCGCCGACCAGCGGGAACCCGACATGCGCCATGTGCACGCGGATCTGGTGGGTACGGCCGGTCTCCAGCTTGACCCGCACATGAGTGTGCGAGCGGAAGCGCTTGAGCACGCGGTAGTGGCTGACCGCCGGCTTGCCGCCATCGGTTACCGCCATGCGCTGGCGCATGCCGCCGTGGCGACCGATCGGGGCGTCGATCTTGCCGCCGGCAGTCACCACGCCAATCACGATGCACTCGTAGATGCGGCTGACCTTGCGGCTTTGCATCTGCTCGACCAGCTTGGTCTGCGCCTGCAGGGTCTTGGCCACAACCATCAGACCGGTGGTGTCCTTGTCCAGGCGGTGGACGATGCCGGCACGCGGCACATTGATGATGTCTGGCACGTGGTGCAGCAGCGCATTGAGCAGGGTACCGCTGGCATGGCCGGCGGCCGGGTGCACAACCAGCCCGGCGGGCTTGTTGATCACCATGATATGGTCGTCTTCGTAGACGATATCCAGCTCGATGTCTTCTGCGATCCACTCGCCCTGGGCCTCTTGCTCGGCCTGCAGGGCAAGTACGGCGCCACCATAGACGGTGTCACGAGGGCGCACGACGGCGCCATCGACCGTCAGGCGGCCCTCTTTGATCCACGTGGTAAGCCGCGAACGCGAGTACTCCGCGAACAATTGGGCGGCGACCTGGTCGAGGCGTTGACCGCCCAGATCGGACGGTACCTCTGCACTAAGTTGAATGATCTCGGACATGCTCGATTCGGCGGGCGCACAGCCTTTGGTTTCGGCTGCGAGCTTGTGGTTAAATACGGCTTCTTTTGTCCCGGGGTTGGCCGGGGCGCTCATCATAACAGGACGGCACCGCCCAAGACAGCGGCCGTCAAAGGGACGCAAGCCGCCATGCGAGTGAAACACCTGCTGCTGATCGCCATCCTCGGGCTTACCGCGGCCTGTTCCTCCAATAAGGAAGTCATCGACGAGAACCTCAGCGAGGCCGAGCTGTACCAGCAGGCCCAGGCTGATCTGGACAACTCCAGCTACACCAGCGCCGTGAACAAGCTCAAGGCCCTGGAGTCGCGCTACCCGTTCGGCCGCTATGCCGACCAGGCGCAGCTCGAGCTGATCTACGCCAACTACAAGAACTCCGAGCCCGAGGCTGCCAAGTCGGCCGCCGAGCGCTTCATCCGCCTGCACCCGCAGCACCCGAACGTCGACTACGCCTACTACCTCAAGGGCCTGACCTCGTTCGACCAGGACCGCGGCCTGCTGGCACGCTTCCTGCCACTGGACATGACCAAGCGTGACCCGGGTGCCGCCCGCGACTCGTACAACGAGTTCGCCCAGCTGACCAGCCGCTTCCCCAACAGCCGCTACGCGCCAGACGCCAAGCAGCGCATGATCTACCTGCGCAACCTGCTGGCTTCCTACGAAATTCACGTGGCCGACTACTACCTGAGCCGCCAGGCTTACGTGGCAGCCGCCAACCGTGGCCGCTACGTGGTAGAGAACTTTCAGGAAACCCCATCGGTCGGCGACGGCCTGGCGGTGATGGTCGAGTCGTACCAGAAGATGCACCTGGACGAACTGGCCGCCACCAGCCTGGAAACCCTCAAGCTCAACTACCCGGACCACCCGAGCCTGGCCGATGGCGAGTTCCAGCCCAAGCAGACCGAGTCTGACGGTCGTGGCTGGTTGTCCAAGGCCACCTTGGGCCTGATCGAGACCGACGCCCCGCTGCCGCCGGGCGAAACCCGCGCCAACCAGGACGTGGTCAAGCAGTTCCAGGATGCCCGCGACGAGATGCCGCAAGAACTGCTGCCCAAAGACGAAGATGGCAACCCGATCGTGCCGGAAGGCCCGAAAGAAGCCGAGAAAGACCGCTCGTGGTTCAGCTACATGACCTTTGGTCTGTTCGACTGACGCACTGCGGTACATGAAAGGGAGGCCTTGGGCCTCCCTTTTTTATTGTCCGCGTCCTAGACTGTCGGCTTCTTCAATCGACAAGCTGGACACCATGGTTCGCCTACTTTTCTGGATCGCCCTGATCGCCGCCGCGTTCTGGCTGTGGCGCAAGTTCAAAGTCAGCCAGCAGTCGCGCCCCGAAGCGAAGCTCGACGCGCCGCTGCAGATGGTGCGCTGTGCCCATTGCGGCGTGCACCTGCCCAATGACCGCGCGCTTCAGCGCGGCGGTGAGTGGTACTGCAGCCCGGCGCACCTGCAGCAAGGCCCTGGCAAGCCGGGCTGAGTCGGCACTGATAAACGGCTGAGTTGTCTACAGGCCCTCAGCCCAACCGACCCGCCGGCGCATACGGCGCCGGGTCGATGATCGGCTCGGCCCCTGTCAGCAGGTCGGTAAACAATTGGCACGATGCCGGCGCCAGCACCAGCCCGTTGCGATAATGCCCGCAGTTCAACCACAGCCCCGCATGCCCAGGCACCGGCCCGATGTAAGGAATCCCCTCCGGCGACCCAGGCCGCAGCCCGGCCCAGTGCGCCACCACCGTGGCCCCTTCTAGCCCAGGCAGCAACTCGGCTGCAGATGCCTTCAGGCTATCCAGGGCATCGTCGGTCGGGGTCTTGTCATACCCGGCATGCTCCAGCGTGCTGCCCACCAGAATGTGCCCGTCACGGCGCGGGATGGCGTAGCGCCCCTTGGCCAGGACCATGCTCGGCAGGAAGTCTTCGGCACACTTGAACAGGATCATCTGGCCCTTCACCGGCTCCACTGGCAGCTCAAGACCAAGCGTGCGCAGCAGGTCACCACTCCAGGCGCCGGCACTGAGCACTACCTCATCCGCCACCAGCACGCCATCGGCAGTCTGCACCCCGGTCACCCGACCATCTTGATGAACGAAACCGGTGACCTGGCAGTGTTCGCGCAAGGTCACGTTCGGCAATGCCAGCAGCGCCGCCTTCAGCGACTTCACCAGGCGCGGGTTGCGCACATTGGCCACGCCAGCCATGTAGATGGCCCGCTTGAACCCCGGCCCCAATACCGGCACCGCGTCATAAGCTGCCGAGATATCCACGGCACTCAGCGGCCGCTGCTCGCGCTCGGCCCAGGCCAGGGCTTCGGCCTCGTCGTCCAGGTCCAGCCAGTACAGGCCGGTAGTGTGCACTTCAGGGTCGAGGCCGGTGCTGGCGAACAAACGTTCGCCCAGCTGTGGATAAAAGTCCTGCGACCAGTGCGCCAGGGCGGTCACCGCCGGGCTGTAGCGCCACGGATACAGCGGCGAGACGATGCCACCGCCGGCCCAGGACGACTCGCGACCGACCTCGCCCTGATCACACACCACCACCTGGCCGACCTTCGCCGCCAGGTTGAATGCCGTCAGCAGACCGATCACCCCGCCGCCGACCACCACTACTTGCTTGCTCATCTGTCGATCCAACACCTGAAGTAAAACCGCGATGCACCGGGCACCATTCAACCTTCAGCTTCCCCAGCAGCGCTCGCTGGCCTCGACGGCACCCGGGTTGCGCTGCACGCCGGCCTGGTCGAGCTGGAAATCACCACAGCGATCCTGCGCCATCAGCCCATGCGGCAGCCGCCGGGCGTGCAGCGTGAAGGTATCGCTGTCGCGCCGGGCCTGCAGGCTGTAGTGGCGGTTACCGTCGGGCAACGCCGGGTTGCCCTCGGCGTATTGGCCGGTGCGCACGCGGTGGCGCTCCAGGCGCAGCGCGGCATCGTGCAACAGGCCAACCACTTCGCTGCGCGCGGCTCGCCGAAGCTGGTCGCTGTAACTGGGGTAGGCAATGGCTGCCAGAATGCCGGTGACGGCCAGCACAATCAACAACTCGATCAGGCTCAAGCCTTGCTGCATGTCAGTCTCCTCTCGCTCTTTGTCGCCAGGTAATGCGCTGGGTCTGGTCGCCGACCACGGCATAGACAGCCTCCAGCACATGCCTTGGCTGAGTGTCGAGGCTCACGGCCGTTACCCGGAACAAGGTGACCTGCTGCCCTGGGGGCATGTGTGCAGCACCGTTGCTGGTACCCAGGTTCTGCAGCTGGAAAAAGCCGGTTGGCGCACGCTGCCATTGCCCGCCCAGATCGTGCGGTCGAGTCGGCGGCAGGCACGCCTTGCAAGAGTCAGGGGGTGCCCGTTGGAGTTCGCCATGCCCAGCTTGCAGGGCCTGCTCGGCCTGCTCCAGCGCCAGCAGGCTGTCGCTCAGGTAACCGGTCATCCGCGTGGCCGTAACTGCGTCGCGCAGGGCTGATGCGGCAAGCAGACCCAGCAACATGCTCAGCACCAAAGCCAGCAACAAGACCACGCCACGCTGCCGGTTCATGGCGTCGATACCGGATTGCGAATCACCACACTGAGCTCGTGGTGTTGCTCCAGGTGCAAAGCCGGCTCGTACAGCGTCAATTGAAGATCGATCCGTGCCCTGCCCGGCAGCCGTACATGCGTCACTTGCAGCGCGCGCACATGGTCGATCAGGGGCTGGGGGCGATCACGGCGGCGCGTGAAGTACAGGGTCTTGCCCTCGAGATGATAACGGTACCGGCTGACCGGGACCGCCAGAAGCCTGTCGATGCCTTGCGCGCGCCCCTGGTACACCTTCGCCTCGTTGGTACAGTTGGTCAGCAAGGTCCAGTCCGGATCGCCAGCGTGGCCCGGCAGCTCGGCAACCACCAGGCTCAGGCTTGACGGGCCGACCTCCAGTGGCCGGGCGAAGACCTGATAATTCGCCGGGTCCGGAAAGTCGCCTGGTTTCAGCCGCAGGCAGCCGAACATCCCCGCCATGCGGATATCCTGCGCCATGCGCAATAGCGCCAGCCGGGCATCCTGCTGCATCCGCACTGCCGTACCTTGCAAGCGCCAGGCCTGGTGAGCGGAGGCAAACAGCTGGCTCGCGGCGGTCAGCAGCGTCAACCCGATGGCCAGCGCCAGCAGCAGTTCAAGCAAGCCGAAACCACCCTCTGCGCGCCTCACGGCAGCCGCCGCTCATGCTCGCTGTACGCCGCCATCGCCGCCTGCCCGTCGCGGCGCGCAGTGTCGGTGGCTTGCAATGCCTGAAGCTGGAGAGCCGCCGCCGCGAACAGCCCCACTGCCAAAACCACCACCGCCAACAGCACCTCCAGTAGCGTCATGCCCCGTTGCCTTGCGTGCATCCCTGCACCTCCTCGGATTTTTCCTGCAATCAACTTGAACCTGAGCGACTAGACCCCCTGCCCAACGATCGTGAAGCTATAGCGAAGCACTTCCACAGGGGAATGCACGGTGAAGCAACGTGGCGTAACACTGATGCAAATGATGACGGCGTTGGCGCTGGCCATCCTGCTGACACAGCTGGGTATGCCGGCCTACGCCAGGTTGAGCGACGACCTGCACAGGGCAGCCGCCGCCCGTGACCTGGCACAGACGCTGCGCAGTGCACGCAGCCATGCGCTGCTGCAAAGCCAGCCTGTGCTGGTGCAGGCGCTGGACGGTAATTGGGGGAATGGCTGGCGGGTAGTGCTGGAGCATAACCAGCAGATGGTGCGCGAGCAGCGGCTAGCGCGGCCCCTCGAAATCACCAGCAATCGTGGCGAGCAATTCAAGTTCAGTGCGCAGGGGGTGCCAATGATGCCGAGCAACAGCTGGCTGGGGGTGACGCTGGAAGTGTGCGAACGCTCATCTGCCAAAAGCCGGCATCAGGTGGTGCTGGGGTCCAGCGGGAGGGTTCGTTTGCTCACGGAAGACCGCGACAACAACTGGTGTAACGGCTAACACGGTCAGTGCAGGGGCGGCCTTGTGTCGCGAAAGGGCCGCCCCTGCAGCGTGAACCGTGGAGCCCGTCAGATCAGCGAGCGAACCCGCAGCTCTTTGGGCATCGAGAAGGTGATGTTCTCTTCACGCCCGTCCAGTTCCTCGGCACCGGTGGCGCCCCAGGCCCTGAGCTGCTCGATCACACCACGCACCAGTACTTCGGGGGCCGAGGCGCCGGCGGTGATGCCGATGCGCAGCTTCTGGTCGAACCAGCCACGTTGCAGGTCCTCGGCACCGTCGATCAGGTAGGCCGGGGTGCCCATGCGCTCGGCCAGCTCGCGCAGGCGGTTGGAGTTGGAGCTGTTGGGGCTGCCGACCACCAGTACCACATCGCACTCGTCCGCCAGTTGCTTCACCGCGTCCTGGCGGTTCTGGGTGGCGTAGCAAATGTCGTCCTTGCGCGGGCCGCCGATGTTCGGGAAGCGCGCACGCAGGGCATCGATGACACGGCTTGTATCGTCCATCGACAACGTGGTCTGGGTGACGAAGGCCAGGTGGTCCGGGTCTCTCACCTGCAGGTTGGCAACGTCCTTCTCGTCCTCGACAAGGTAGATGTCACCGCCATTGCTGGCGTCGTACTGGCCCATGGTGCCTTCGACTTCCGGGTGCCCTTGGTGGCCGATGAGAATGCACTCGCGGCCGTCACGGCTGTACTTGGCCACCTCGATGTGCACCTTGGTGACCAGTGGGCAGGTGGCATCGAACACCTTCAGGCCACGGCCAGCGGCTTCCTGGCGCACGGCCTGGGAAACACCATGGGCACTGAAGATGACGATGACATCATCCGGTACCTGGTCCAGCTCTTCGACAAAGATGGCACCACGGTTGCGCAGGTCTTCCACCACGAACTTGTTGTGCACCACTTCGTGACGCACATAGATCGGCGGGCCGAAGACTTCCAGCGCGCGGTTGACGATCTCGATCGCCCGGTCGACCCCCGCGCAGAAGCCGCGAGGGTTGGCGAGTTTGATTTGCATGCTCGGCTCCAGGCTTACAGGGCCTTCACCTCGAGGATCTCCACCTCGAAGGTCAGGGTCTTGCCAGCCAGTGGGTGATTGAAGTCGATGGTCACTTGGTCATCATCGAATGCTTTGACCACGCCCGGAAGCTCGGCGTTGGCGGCATCGTTGAAGATGATCAGCAGCCCTTCGGACAGCTCCATGCCTTCGAACTGGGACCGCGGCATGGTTTGCATGTTCTGCGGATTGGGCTGGCCGAAGGCATTCTCCGGGGCCACCACTACAGTACGCTTGTCACCAGCCTTGAAGCCGAACAACGCGCTTTCGAAACCAGGCAGCAGGTTGCCGTCACCGACCTTGAAGGTGGCCGGGGCCTTGTCGAACGTGCTGTCGACGGTGTCGCCGTTTTCCAGGTGCAGCGCGAAGTGCAGGGTGACTTCGGTGTTCTGGCCGATACGGGTGTCAGTCATGGACCGGATCCTCGGACTTCTTGCTCTTGAACATATCCAGCGCCAGCATCACCGCACCAACGGTGATGGCACTGTCGGCCACGTTGAAGGCCGGGAAATAATGGCGGTTCTGCCAGTGCACCAGGATGAAATCGACCACATGGCCGAGCACGACCCGGTCATACAGGTTGCCGATCGCACCACCCAGTACCAGCGCCAGCGCCACGGCCAGCCAGGTTTCGTTGCGCCCCAGGCGTTTGAGCCATACCACCAGCACCGCGCTGACCACGACCGCGATCAGCGCAAACAGCCAGCGCTGCCAGCCGGCGCCGTCAGCCAGGAAGCTGAACGCGGCACCGGTGTTGTAGGCCAGGGTCCAGCTGAAGTAGTCAGGGATGACGACAATCTGCTGGTACATGGTCAGGGCGTTGTTGAAGTACAGCTTGGTGGCCTGGTCGAGGACCAGCACCAGCAAGCTCAGCCAAAGCCATGCAAGGCGCCCGAAGCGCCCCTCTGCAGGATTAGGCATAGTGACGCACCTCACCCGAACCGCTCAGGTTGTCGACGCAACGGCTGCAGATTTCCGGGTGCTCCGGGTGGCTGCCGACGTCGGCACGGAAGTGCCAGCAACGGCCGCACTTGGCGTGGCCGGACTTGACCACTTGCAGCTTGAGGCCTTCGACTTCGGTGGCCACGGCTTCGGCCGGTGCCTGCACGAACGGCACCACGCTGGCGGCCGAAGTGATCAGCACGAAGCGCAGCTCGTCGCCCAGCTTGCCCAGGTCGGCGCTCAGGCCTTCGTCGGCGTACAGGGTGACTTCAGCCTGCAGGTTGCCGCCGATGACCTTGGCGGTACGCTGGTTTTCCAGCTCCTTGTTGACCGAAGCTTTCACCGCCATCACGCGGTCCCAGTAGGCGCGGTCCAGCTCGATGCCTTCCGGCAGCTCGCTCAGGCCCTGGTACCAGCCGTTAAGCATGACCGACTCGTTGCGCTCACCCGGCAGGTACTGCCAGATTTCGTCGGCGGTGAACGCCAGGATCGGCGCGATCCAGCGCACCAGCGCCTCGCTGATGTGGTACAGCGCGGTCTGGCACGAACGGCGGGCGACACTGTTGGCGCCGGTGGTGTACTGGCGGTCCTTGATGATGTCGAGGTAGAAGCCGCCCAGCTCCTGCACGCAGAAGTTATGCACCTTGGAGTAGACGTTCCAGAACCGGTACTCGCTGTAGTGCTCTTCCAGCTCGCGCTGCAGCAGCAAGGCGCGGTCCACGGCCCAGCGGTCCAGTGCCAGCATGTCTTGCGGCGCCAGCAGGTCGCGCGCCGGGTCGAAGCCGGACAGGTTGGAAAGCAGGAAGCGCGCGGTGTTGCGGATGCGGCGGTAGGCGTCGGCGCTGCGCTGCAGGATCTGCTCGGAAACCGCCATTTCACCGGAGTAGTCGGTGGCGGAGACCCACAGGCGCAGGATGTCGGCACCCAGGGTGTTGTTGACCTTTTCCGGCTCGATGGTGTTGCCCAGCGACTTGGACATCTTGCGACCGTTCTCGTCCACGGTGAAACCGTGGGTAAGCAGCTCGCGATACGGCGCGTGGTTGTCGATGGCGCAACCGGTCAGCAGGGAAGAATGGAACCAGCCGCGGTGCTGGTCGGAACCTTCCAGGTACAGGTCGGCGCGCGGGCCGGTGGCATGGCCGATATCGTGCGAACCACGCAGCACGTGCCAGTGGGTGGTGCCCGAGTCGAACCACACGTCGAGGGTGTCGCTGATCTTGTCGTACTGGTCCGCTTCAGCGCCCAGCAGCTCGGCGGCGTCCAGCTTGAACCAGGCCTCGATACCTTGCTGCTCGACGCGCTTGGCCACTTCTTCCATCAGCTCGACGGTGCGCGGGTGCAGCTCGCCGGTCTGCTTGTGCAGGAAGAACGGAATCGGCACACCCCAGTTGCGCTGACGCGAGATGCACCAGTCCGGGCGGTTGGCGATCATCGAATGCAGGCGCGCCTGGCCCCAGGCCGGGACGAACCTGGTTTCTTCAATGGCCTTGAGCGCGCGCTCACGCAGCGGCTCACCCGTGCTTGGCTGCTTGTCCATGCCGACGAACCACTGCGCGGTGGCGCGGTAGATCAGCGGGGTCTTGTGGCGCCAGCAGTGCATGTAGCTATGGCTGATGGTTTCGGTGTGCATCAGCGCACCGACTTCGCTCAGCTTCTCGACGATGGCCGGGTTGGCCTTCCAGATGAACTGGCCGCCGAAGAACTCCAGCGATTCGACATACACGCCGTTGCTTTGCACCGGGGTAAGAATGTCGTCGTTGACCATGCCGTAGCGCTTGCAGGTGACGAAGTCGTCTTCACCGTAGGCAGGGGCGGAGTGAACCACGCCGGTACCGGCGCCCAGCTCGACGTAGTCGGCCAGGTACACCGGCGACAGGCGGTCGTAGAACGGATGGCGGAAGTTGATCAGTTCCAGCGCCGAACCCTGAGCGGTGGCGATTACCGAGCCTTCCAGGTTCCAGCGTTCGAGGCAGGCTTCGACCAGCTCTTCGGCCAGCACCAGCAGACGCTCGCCGGTATCGACCAGGGCGTACTTGAATTCCGGATGGATGTTCAGCGCCTGGTTGGCCGGGATGGTCCACGCGGTGGTGGTCCAGATCACGATGGCGGCAGGCTTGGCCAGCGAAGGCAGGCCGAAGGCGGCAGCCAGCTTGGCTTGGTCGGCCACCGGGAAGGCCACGTCGATGGTTTGCGATTTCTTGTCGGCGTACTCGACTTCGGCTTCGGCCAGGGCCGAGCCGCAATCGAAGCACCAGTTCACAGGCTTGAGGCCCTTGAACACGAAGCCTTGCTTGACCATTTCGGCCAGGGCACGGATTTCACCGGCCTCGTTGGCGAAGTTCATGGTCTTGTACGGGTTGTCCCAGTCACCCAGCACGCCCAGGCGGATGAACTCGGTCTTCTGCCCTTCGATCTGCTCGGCGGCGTACTCGCGGCACAGCTCGCGGGTGCGGTCGGCCGACAGGTGCTTGCCGTGGGTGACCTCGACCTTGTGCTCGATCGGCAGGCCGTGGCAGTCCCAGCCCGGCACGTACGGGGCATCGAAGCCGGCCAGGGTCTTGGAGCGGACGATCATGTCCTTGAGAATCTTGTTCAGCGCATGACCGATGTGAATCTTGCCGTTGGCATAGGGCGGGCCGTCGTGCAGCACGAACTTGGGACGATCCTTGCCAATCTCGCGCAGCTTCTGGTACAGGCCAATGCTGTCCCAGCGCTGCAGTATCTGCGGTTCGCGCTGAGGCAGGCCGGCCTTCATGGGGAAGGCGGTGTCCGGAAGGTTAAGCGTGGCTTTGTAGTCGGTCATTTCAGGCTCTTGGTTAGCGGTTGAGCGTGCCAATGTGCACGTGCGGCGGCGATATCCGCATCGATCGCCGACTTCAGCGCCTCCAGGGAGGCGAATCGCTGCTCTTCACGCAGCTTGTGGTGGAACTCCACCGTCAGGCGCCGACCGTAAAGGTCGCCAGCATAGTCCAGCAGATGAATCTCCAGATGCGGGCGCCCGTCACCGGCTACGGTGGGGCGCACGCCAATATTGCCGACACCCGGCCAGGCCTTGCCGTCCATCTCGATGCTGGCCAGGTAGACCCCGGACAGCGGCACGCGGCGGCGCTTGAGCTGGATGTTGGCAGTCGGTGTGCCGAGCTGGCGGGCCAGTTTCTGGCCATGCAGCACGCGGCCGGTGATGCTGTAGGGGCGGCCCAGCAGGTGCTCGGCCAGCTCGAAGTTGCCTTCGGCCAGGGCCTGGCGCACTTCGGTGCTGCTGACCCGCAGGCCATCCTGGATGACCGTGTTGGCCGCCTCGACGGTGAAGCCGTACTGCTTGCCGGCTTCGACCAGGAAGGCGAAATCGCCAGCGCGGTCGCAGCCAAAGCGGAAGTCATCGCCCACTTCAAGGTGGCGCACGCCCAGGCCATCGACCAGGATAGCCTTGACGAAGTCATCGGCGCTGAGGCTGCTCAGGCGCTGGTTGAATGCCAGGCACAGCACCCGGTCGATGCCTTCACCGGCCAGCAGCTCGACCTTGTCGCGCAGGCGAGCCAGGCGCGCAGGGGCAGTCTCGGGGGCGAAGTACTCGCGTGGTTGCGGTTCGAAGATCACCACGCAGGTCGGCAGGCCCAAGGCCTGGCCGCGCTCGCGCAGGCGCGCCAGGATTGCCTGGTGGCCGCGGTGAACCCCGTCGAAGTTGCCAATGGTGGCGACACAGCCCCGGTGCTCGGGGCGCAGGTTGTGAAGACCTCGAACCAGCTGCATAACGCGCTTCTTGCTCATAAAGTGGCCGATTATAACCACACCCGGGCGCCGGTGACAGGCAGCAGCGCCCAAGGGCGGCGTGGAATGCTAAAAACCGACGCCTGACCCGCCCAGCGCCTTAGTGCAAGGCCTTGCGGGCAAAATGCCGGGGCCGGAACCCACAAAGGTACAGGCAACCGAAGTACGTCACCACACCGGCCAGGATCAGTGCGCCCAGGCGCATGAAGCGCTCGAGCATGCTGCCCTGCTCCCAGGCCGGCATATAGTGCATGCCGGCCAGCAATACTGCCGACATCAGCGTCACCGCCAGCACCAGCTTGAACAGGAACATCGCCCAGCCAGGCTGCGGCTCGAACAGCTGCTGGCTGCGCAGCTTCCAGAACAGCAGGCCGGCATTCAGGCAGGCCCCCAGGCTGATGGCCAGGGCCAGGCCGGCATGCGCGAACGGGCCGACCAGGGCCAGGTTGAACAGCTGGGTACAGACCAGGGTGAACACGGCAATCTTCACCGGTGTACGGATATTCTGCTGCGCATAGAAGCCCGGTGCCAGCACCTTGACCAGAATGATTGCCAGCAAACCCACGGAATAGGCAATCAGCGCGCGCTGGGTCATGGCCGCGTCGAAGGCGCTGAACTTGCCGTACTGGAACAGCGCCACGGTCAGCGGCTCGGCCAGGATGCCCAGGGCCAGGGTGCAAGGCAGTACCAGCAGGAAGCACAGCCGCAGGCCCCAGTCGAGGATCCGCGAGTACTCTTCGCGGTCCTTGTTGGCGTAGGTCTTGGCCAGGGTTGGCAGCAGGATGGTACCCAAGGCCACGCCCAGCACGCCTGAAGGAAGCTCCATCAGGCGGTCGGCGTAATACATCCACGACACCGAGCCGGCCACCAGGAAGGAGGCGAAGATGGTGTTGATGATCAGCGATATCTGGCTTACCGATACTCCGAGAATGGCCGGCAGCATCTGCTTGAGCACACGCCAGACGCCGGCATCCTTGAGGTTCAGGCGCGGCAGGACCAGCATGCCGATCTTCTTCAATGCCGGCAGCTGGTACAGCAACTGCGCCAGGCCGCCCGCCAGCACGCCCCAGGCCAGGGCCATGATCGGCGGATTGAAGTACGGTGTCAGCAGCAGGGCAAAGGCGATCATCGCCACGTTCAGCAGGGTCGGGGTGAAGGCCGGTACCGAGAAACGGTTCCAGGTATTGAGGATCGCGCCGGCCAGCGACGACAACGAAATCAGCAATATATAAGGAAATGTCACCCGCAACAGGTCGGTGGTGAGCTCATATTTTTCTGCGCTGTCGACAAAACCTGGGGCGGTTGCCCACACCACCCACGGCGCCGCCAGGATGCCGATGGTGGTCACCAGGGCCAGGACCAGGGTCAGCAGGCCAGTGACATAGGCGATGAAGGTGCGTGTCGCCTCCTCGCCTTGCTGGGTCTTGTACTCGGCCAGAATCGGCACGAACGCCTGCGAGAACGCACCCTCGGCGAATATGCGCCGCAGCAGGTTGGGCAGCTTGAACGCGATGAAGAAGGCGTCGGTGGCAACGCCAGCACCAAAGATGCGCGCCAGGATGGTGTCACGAACGAAGCCTAGCACCCGCGAAATCATGGTGATCGAGCTTACTGCAGCCAGGGATTTGAGCAGGTTCATCGAAAAGATTCACGCCATTGACAGAGGACGCTGCCAGACAGCGTCCGAATGTGCGATACTCCCGCGCCGTTGCAGGGGAGCCAAAAATTCCCGAGTGTACAGGTCGCGCAGCAGAAAGGAATCTTTCCAGGTTGTTGGCGCACCGCTCGGCGGAACCTTGCAGGTGGCCTTGACATCCGGTCGACTCATCGGCATGATTCGCGGCCTATTTTGTTTGCTATTTACCTAAAGTCTTTCGAGGAGCTCGACGGTGGCCAACACACCTTCCGCCAAGAAACGTGCAAAACAGGCTGAGAAGCGTCGCAGCCACAACGCCAGCCTGCGTTCCATGGTCCGCACCTACATCAAGAATGTAGTTAAAGCCATTGACGCAAAAGACGCCGAAAAAGCGCAAGCCGCTTACGTTCTGGCTGTACCTGTAATCGACCGTATGGCCGACAAGGGTATCATCCACAAGAACAAGGCTGCTCGTCACAAAGGCCGTCTGAATGGCCACATCAAGGCGCTGAAAGAAGCTGCAGCTGCCTAAGCGACGCGCTATTCGAAAAACCGACCTTAGGGTCGGTTTTTTGTTGCCTGCAATTCATGGCAATTGTTCACTCCAAACATTTACCTTGAATTGCCAAGGAATCAGCATCAATTGACATACCTGCAGGAGCGGGCTCACCCGCGAACACCGGCAAAGCCGGTGCCATTCACCGCGTCACCGCCCTCGCCGGTGAGCCGCCCCTGCATTTACCTGGCTATCTGGATCTTCGGCGCCCACTGCAGCCATTCATCTTCAGCCTTCTCAAACAGGGCAAACGTCTGCTGAGGCCGTGCCGGGTTGCCCATCTGCTCACCGTCCGGTGTTGCGAAGGCGATACCGCCATCAATCAGGGTTTCCACCGACTCGGTGCGCACCGTAGCCCCCTTGAACAGCCCCCAGTCGAAACCGAAGCCACTGCTGTTCCAGAAGCGGCTGCCGCTGCGCACCAAGGCGGCATAGCGCGGCTCGATGAGAATATGGATCAGCACCCGATCAGCACTCTGGCCCAGCTCGAAACCCGTCACCTTACCCACCGTAACCTCACGATAGGTTACCGGCACACCCGGCTTGATCGAACCACGGCGCGGGGCGCTGAGCGTCAACGGCAGGCCGACCTCCGGCCCTGCCACCTGCGGCGCATCGGCCAAGGCAATGAAGTCGCGCTGCGGGCCACGGTCTTTGGCGGCTGGCTGAACTTCCAGGTACTGCCCGCCCACCAGGGTATCGAGGTTCTCGGTGCGTACCAGACCCAAGGCCGGCTTGACGACCCAGAACTGCGTGCCTGCACGTGCAATGCGGTTCGCCGACTCGGTAATGCGCGCCCGCAGCAGCACAGCCTGCAGGTCATCGGTCAGGTCGACGCTCTCGATACTGCCTACATCCAGGCCGCGGAAGCGGATCGCAGTACCCGGCTTGAGGCCATCGGCACGGTCTACCCGAATGGTGATCAACGTACCCGCACGGTTTACCGCCTCCTGGCTCTCATGCAGGCGGAAACGCGGGATATGGCGTTTAAGTGCTACATCGGGGCGCGGCGTATCGAACGCGATACCACCGGCCATCAGTGTCTGCAGTGATTCACTCTTGATCTTGATGCCCGACAAGCCGCCCGTCAGGGTAATACCGCTGACGTTCCAGAAGCGCGACGAGCCGTTGACCAGCTTCTCGTATTCCTTCTCGATATGCACACCGATCAGGATACGGTTGCTGTTGCGGGCGAACTGATAGCTCTGCACGCTACCTACCTTCACCTGGCGGTACATCACCGGGCTGCCGATCTCGAGCGACCCCAGGGTATCGGCGAATAACACCATGTGCAGGCCAGGCGCCTTGAGGTCGAGCGGCGGCGCCTTGGCGCGCGCCTCGAACTCACGCTCTGGCCGCGCGCCCTTCTCACCTGGACGAATGGCGATGTAGTTACCTTTGACCAGTGCTTCCAGGCCGGTAATACCCGCCAGGGATATGGAGGGTTTCACCACCCAGAACTGCGTGCCCTCGACCAGGTAGTCTTCGGTCAACGGGTCCAGGGTCAGCTCGGCGGATGCGCTGGCCAGGTTGTCTTCCATCTTCAGGGCTTTCAGCGAGCCAACCTGGATGCCCTTGTACATGACCGGCGTACGGCCGGCCTGCAGGCCTTCATAGTCGCTCAGCTTGACCTTGACCCGGATACCGGCCTGGGCTGCATCGAAGTCTTCATACAGGCGGAATGGCAGGCTCGGGTCGGTTGGCGGGCTGTCCTTGCGGTATTCCGGCGTGGCGAAGGCGATACCGCCGGCGACAATGCTCGACAGTGACTCGCTACGCACTTTCACCCCCGACAGCGAAGCATCGATGCTGACGCCGCTGGCATTCCAGAAACGCGTATGTTTACGCACCAGGCTGGCGTATGCCGGCTCGATGAACACCTTGACCTCAACAGTGCTCTGGTCCTCGGACAGCCGATAGCTTTTCACCCGGCCAACCTGGATCTGCTTGTAGAACACCGGGCTATCGCGATTGAGCGAGCCCAGCCTCTCGGCCTTGAGCATCAAATGCAGGCCGGGTTCCGAGTCCGAGAGCGGTGGCGCCACTTTCAACGCGGTAAAGCGCTTGGTGCGCTCGCCCTCCCCCGGGCTGACGGCGATATAGTTGCCCGACACCAGCGTTTCAAGGCCGGAAATACCCGCCAGGGTGACGCTCGGCTTCACCAGCCAGAAGCGGGTGCCTTTAGTGAGATGCGGCTCGGCGGCCTTGTTCATCTCGATGGTGGCGATCACCCCCTGCTTCTCGCCCTGGGCATCGAGCACCAGGCTCTTGACCTTGCCAACCGGCATGCCTTTGTAGATAACCTCGGTCTTGTTGGCGACGATGCCCTCACCCGACTCGAAGCGGACTTCAATTTCCACGCCGGCATCACGGTATGCCTGCCATGCGAGCCAGCCCCCGATCATCAACGCGATCAATGGCAGGATCCAGATAGCCGACCAGTTCGAGGCTGGGCGGGTTTTAGCCGTTGGCAGGTCACTCATGGTCGTCATCCGACTCCGTGTTATCCCAAATCAGTCGGGGATCGAAAGTTAAAGCGGCAAGCATTGTCAGGATCACCACAGTTGCGAAGGCGACAGCGCCCAGGTTGGCTTCGACACTGGCTATCCGGCCGAAATTCACCACCGCCACCAGGATGGCAATGACGAAGATATCCAGCATGGACCAGCGCCCGATGAATTCGATGAAGCGGTACATCAATATGCGCTGCCGCGCCGAAAGCGGCTGACGGCGCTGCACCGAGTACAACAACAGGCCAATCCCCACCAGCTTGAACGTGGGCACCAGGATGCTGGCAATGAACACCACAGCGGCAATGGGCACCATGCCGTGCTTGAGCAGGGTGATGACGCCGGACATGATGGTGTCGGGGCTGCCTTGCCCCAAGGTGCTCACGGTCATGATCGGCAGGACATTGGCCGGGATGTACAGAATCGACGCTGCAATCAGCAACGCCCAGGTACGCACGATGCTGTTCGGCCGGCGCGCATGCACAATCGCACCGCAGCGGGTGCAGGTTTGCGACTTGCTGCCCGGCTCATTTCTGTTCAGTTCGTGACATTCATTGCAGACAAGAATGCCCGCATCAATCGCCCGCATGCAGGTCCTCCCCCGATAGCGCACTCCAGATCTGGTGCGGTGACATCACCACTTCAAGCCAGACCTGGATCAGCAACAGACTGATAAAGCAGAACAACCCCAAACCCACGGTCAATTCGGCCAGGTCCACCAGCTTGACGATGGCCACCAGCACACCCATGAAATAGACCTCGAGCATGCCCCAGTCGCGCAGGTGGTGATAGATGCGGTAGAACAGCAGGCCGAAGTTGCGCCCGATGTTCAGGCGGATACTGAGCAGCACAGCCAGCTGGCAGAGCAGTTTTGCCAGGGGAATGGCCATGCTGCACAAGAACACCACTACCGCCACGCCGCGCATTTCCGAATTGTACAGGCCCACTACGCCGCTCCAGACAGTGTCGTCCGACGTCTGGCCAAGCAGGTGCAACTGCATGATCGGCAGGAAGTTTGCCGGTACGAATAGCAACAGGGCTGTGAGCACCAGGGCCAGGCTGCGATTGACCACATTATGGCGATGGGCATAGAGCTCGTAGCCGCAGCGCGGGCATTGGGCTTTCTCATCATGCTGGAGCACAGGCTTGCGTAGCAGCAGGTCGCATTCGTGGCAGGCGACCAGCTCGTCCAGCGGCAACTGGGCCAGCGTTTGGGGTTCGACAGGGTTGGACATGGAGCCCTTCTGGATAGGTGCGTGAGCCTATTCTAGTGTTCTGGCTCGAATTGTGGGAGCCGACAAATCACAGGCATGCACGATACCTGTGATTTTCGCCCACAAAGACAAAACCCCTACCTGCATGCGCAGATAGGGGTTTTGCGAAATGAATCTTGACGATGACCTACTCTCACATGGGGAGACCCCACACTACCATCGGCGATGCATCGTTTCACTACTGAGTTCGGGATGGGATCAGGTGGTTCCAATGCTCTATGGTCGTCAAGAAATTCTGTAGCCAGAATGTCCAGATGGACAGCCCAGCGAATTCGGATATGTGATAGTTGTGATGCTTTGTGAACAGTGCGAACTTTCGGTTCGTGTCATCTTCACCACCGCAATCTGCATGAGCAAATTGCTTGGGTGTTATATGGTCAAGCCTCACGGGCAATTAGTATTGGTTAGCTCAACGCCTCACAGCGCTTACACACCCAACCTATCAACGTCGTAGTCTTCGACGGCCCTTCAGGGGATTCTGGATCCCAGTGAGATCTCATCTTGAGGCAAGTTTCCCGCTTAGATGCTTTCAGCGGTTATCTCTTCCGAACATAGCTACCCGGCAATGCCACTGGCGTGACAACCGGAACACCAGAGGTTCGTCCACTCCGGTCCTCTCGTACTAGGAGCAGCCCCTCTCAAATCTCAAACGTCCACGGCAGATAGGGACCGAACTGTCTCACGACGTTCTAAACCCAGCTCGCGTACCACTTTAAATGGCGAACAGCCATACCCTTGGGACCGGCTTCAGCCCCAGGATGTGATGAGCCGACATCGAGGTGCCAAACACCGCCGTCGATATGAACTCTTGGGCGGTATCAGCCTGTTATCCCCGGAGTACCTTTTATCCGTTGAGCGATGGCCCTTCCATACAGAACCACCGGATCACTAAGACCTACTTTCGTACCTGCTCGACGTGTGTGTCTCGCAGTCAAGCGCGCTTTTGCCTTTATACTCTACGACCGATTTCCGACCGGTCTGAGCGCACCTTCGTACTCCTCCGTTACTCTTTGGGAGGAGACCGCCCCAGTCAAACTACCCACCATACACTGTCCTCGATCCGGATAACGGACCTGAGTTAGAACCTCAAAGTTGCCAGGGTGGTATTTCAAGGATGGCTCCATGAGAACTGGCGTCCCCACTTCAAAGCCTCCCACCTATCCTACACAAGCAAATTCAAAGTCCAGTGCAAAGCTATAGTAAAGGTTCACGGGGTCTTTCCGTCTAGCCGCGGATACACTGCATCTTCACAGCGATTTCAATTTCACTGAGTCTCGGGTGGAGACAGCGCCGCCATCGTTACGCCATTCGTGCAGGTCGGAACTTACCCGACAAGGAATTTCGCTACCTTAGGACCGTTATAGTTACGGCCGCCGTTTACCGGGGCTTCGATCAAGAGCTTCGCTTGCGCTAACCCCATCAATTAACCTTCCGGCACCGGGCAGGCGTCACACCCTATACGTCCACTTTCGTGTTTGCAGAGTGCTGTGTTTTTAATAAACAGTCGCAGCGGCCTGGTATCTTCGACCGGCATGGGCTTACGGAGCAAGTCCTTGACCCTCGCCGGCGCACCTTCTCCCGAAGTTACGGTGCCATTTTGCCTAGTTCCTTCACCCGAGTTCTCTCAAGCGCCTTGGTATTCTCTACCTAACCACCTGTGTCGGTTTGGGGTACGGTTCCCAGTTATCTGAAGCTTAGGAGCTTTTCTTGGAAGCATGGTATCAACCACTTCGTCGCCTAAAGGCAACTCGTCATCAGCTCTCGGCCTTGAAATCCCGGATTTGCCTAAGATTTCAGCCTACCACCTTAAACCTGGACAACCAACGCCAGGCTGGCCTAACCTTCTCCGTCCCTCCATCGCAATAACTGGAAGTACAGGAATATTAACCTGTTTTCCATCGACTACGCTTTTCAGCCTCGCCTTAGGGACCGACTAACCCTGCGTCGATTAACGTTGCGCAGGAAACCTTGGTCTTTCGGCGTGCGAGTTTTTCACTCGCATTGTCGTTACTCATGTCAGCATTCGCACTTCTGATACCTCCAGCAAGCTTCTCAACTCACCTTCACAGGCTTACAGAACGCTCCTCTACCGCATCATCATAAGATGATACCCGTAGCTTCGGTGCATGGTTTGAGCCCCGTTACATCTTCCGCGCAGGCCGACTCGACTAGTGAGCTATTACGCTTTCTTTAAAGGGTGGCTGCTTCTAAGCCAACCTCCTAGCTGTCTAAGCCTTCCCACATCGTTTCCCACTTAACCATGACTTTGGGACCTTAGCTGACGGTCTGGGTTGTTTCCCTTTTCACGACGGACGTTAGCACCCGCCGTGTGTCTCCCATGCTCGGCACTTGTAGGTATTCGGAGTTTGCATCGGTTTGGTAAGTCGGGATGACCCCCTAGCCGAAACAGTGCTCTACCCCCTACAGTGATACATGAGGCGCTACCTAAATAGCTTTCGAGGAGAACCAGCTATCTCCGAGCTTGATTAGCCTTTCACTCCGATCCACAGGTCATCCGCTAACTTTTCAACGGTAGTCGGTTCGGTCCTCCAGTCAGTGTTACCTAACCTTCAACCTGCCCATGGATAGATCGCCCGGTTTCGGGTCTATACCCAGCGACTAAACGCCCTATTAAGACTCGCTTTCGCTACGCCTCCCCTATTCGGTTAAGCTCGCCACTGAATATAAGTCGCTGACCCATTATACAAAAGGTACGCAGTCACCTAACAAGTAGGCTCCCACTGCTTGTACGCATACGGTTTCAGGATCTATTTCACTCCCCTCTCCGGGGTTCTTTTCGCCTTTCCCTCACGGTACTGGTTCACTATCGGTCAGTCAGTAGTATTTAGCCTTGGAGGATGGTCCCCCCATATTCAGACAAAGTTTCTCGTGCTCCGTCCTACTCGATTTCATTGATAAGAGATTTTCGTGTACGGGGCTATCACCCACTATGGCCGCACTTTCCAGAGCGTTCCACTAATCTCAAACCAACTTAAGGGCTGGTCCCCGTTCGCTCGCCACTACTAAGGGAATCTCGGTTGATTTCTATTCCTCAGGGTACTTAGATGTTTCAGTTCCCCTGGTTCGCCTCTTGCACCTATGTATTCAGTACAAGATACTCAGCTTATGCTGAGTGGGTTCCCCCATTCAGAGATCTCTGGATCACAGTCTGTTTGCCGACTCCCCAAAGCTTATCGCAGGCTACCACGTCTTTCATCGCCTCTGACTGCCAAGGCATCCACCGTATGCGCTTCTTCACTTGACCATATAACCCCAAGCAATCTGGTTATACTGTGAAGACGACATTCGCCGAAAATTCGCACGTCGCTCTTTCGAGCAGAACTCACAAATTTTACCTTAGCCTGATCCACCAGCAGTGAAACTGGTGTTCAGTCTATTTCTATCACATATCCGAATTTTTAAAGAACGATCTGACAAAAGTCAGAAATCAGCATTCAGTCACGAATGTTCATTTCTGAGTTCTGATCAGGAACAACGAGAGACCGGCAAGGGCCTCGATCGCCTTCGACAATGAATCAAGCAATTCGTGTGGGTGCTCATCAGCAGGCTGATGTCGTCGATTAAGGAGGTGATCCAGCCGCAGGTTCCCCTACGGCTACCTTGTTACGACTTCACCCCAGTCATGAATCACACCGTGGTAACCGTCCTCCCGAAGGTTAGACTAGCTACTTCTGGTGCAACCCACTCCCATGGTGTGACGGGCGGTGTGTACAAGGCCCGGGAACGTATTCACCGCGACATTCTGATTCGCGATTACTAGCGATTCCGACTTCACGCAGTCGAGTTGCAGACTGCGATCCGGACTACGATCGGTTTTGTGAGATTAGCTCCACCTCGCGGCTTGGCAACCCTCTGTACCGACCATTGTAGCACGTGTGTAGCCCAGGCCGTAAGGGCCATGATGACTTGACGTCATCCCCACCTTCCTCCGGTTTGTCACCGGCAGTCTCCTTAGAGTGCCCACCATAACGTGCTGGTAACTAAGGACAAGGGTTGCGCTCGTTACGGGACTTAACCCAACATCTCACGACACGAGCTGACGACAGCCATGCAGCACCTGTGTCAGAGTTCCCGAAGGCACCAATCCATCTCTGGAAAGTTCTCTGCATGTCAAGGCCTGGTAAGGTTCTTCGCGTTGCTTCGAATTAAACCACATGCTCCACCGCTTGTGCGGGCCCCCGTCAATTCATTTGAGTTTTAACCTTGCGGCCGTACTCCCCAGGCGGTCAACTTAATGCGTTAGCTGCGCCACTAAAATCTCAAGGATTCCAACGGCTAGTTGACATCGTTTACGGCGTGGACTACCAGGGTATCTAATCCTGTTTGCTCCCCACGCTTTCGCACCTCAGTGTCAGTATCAGTCCAGGTGGTCGCCTTCGCCACTGGTGTTCCTTCCTATATCTACGCATTTCACCGCTACACAGGAAATTCCACCACCCTCTACCGTACTCTAGCTTGCCAGTTTTGGATGCAGTTCCCAGGTTGAGCCCGGGGCTTTCACATCCAACTTAACAAACCACCTACGCGCGCTTTACGCCCAGTAATTCCGATTAACGCTTGCACCCTCTGTATTACCGCGGCTGCTGGCACAGAGTTAGCCGGTGCTTATTCTGTCGGTAACGTCAAAACAGCAAGGTATTCGCTTACTGCCCTTCCTCCCAACTTAAAGTGCTTTACAATCCGAAGACCTTCTTCACACACGCGGCATGGCTGGATCAGGCTTTCGCCCATTGTCCAATATTCCCCACTGCTGCCTCCCGTAGGAGTCTGGACCGTGTCTCAGTTCCAGTGTGACTGATCATCCTCTCAGACCAGTTACGGATCGTCGCCTTGGTGAGCCATTACCCCACCAACTAGCTAATCCGACCTAGGCTCATCTGATAGCGCAAGGCCCGAAGGTCCCCTGCTTTCTCCCGTAGGACGTATGCGGTATTAGCGTTCCTTTCGAAACGTTGTCCCCCACTACCAGGCAGATTCCTAGGCATTACTCACCCGTCCGCCGCTGAATCCAGGAGCAAGCTCCCGTCATCCGCTCGACTTGCATGTGTTAGGCCTGCCGCCAGCGTTCAATCTGAGCCATGATCAAACTCTTCAGTTCAATACTGCTTGGGTTTTTAAGAAACCCTAAACTTGGCTCAGCAATCTCAAATGACTATGTGATTTCTCGCATGGCCACTTGTGATGCTGATAATCTTTCTGACTATCAGTCCGTACTCACAAGCACCCACACGAATTGCTTGATTCAATTTGTTAAAGAGCGTTTGGTTAAGAGCTTTTCGTCTCAACCGAGGCGCGCATTCTACGCTTTCCTCAGAGCCTGTCAAGCGTTTATTTTGAAGTTTTTTCCGAGAAACTCGTTTAGCTTCAAACACTTGGCTCGCTGCGATCTCTCGTAGCGGGAGGCGAATAATACAGCGTTTAAATCCGCTGTCAACTGCCTTTATCACCGCTGCCGATCTTTCGATCGAAGCCCTTACAGCATCTTCTGAACTACCTAACTCGTTGAATATCAAGGAGTTTGTCGTTCCGTTGTCGCTGGAAGTGGGGCGCATTATAAGGGGATTCGAGAGGGCGTCAACCTTTAATTTCAAGAAAGTGAAATATAGGGGCAAAGACCGTATCAAGGCCGACAAAGTGCCTGCCACAACCCTTTCGGCGCCTGCGAGATCGAGCGCCGCCCTGACGACCATCAGCACAGCACAGCAATACCAGACCCAAAATCCAAAACCCCAAAACCCCAAAACAAAGCGAGGAGGCCTATCGGCCTCCCCGCTTCAGTTACCCGCCTTAAAGGCTAGGAAACGCAAACTGCGACGCCTCATGACTAGCCCGCTGCGGCCAACGCTGGGTAATAGCCTTGCGACGGGTATAGAACCGCACCCCATCCGGCCCATAAGCATGCAGGTCACCAAACAACGAACGCTTCCACCCACCAAAGCTGTGATAAGCCACCGGCACCGGAAGCGGTACGTTGACACCCACCATGCCCACTTCAATCTCGTCACAGAACAGACGCGCGGCCTCACCGTCACGGGTGAAGATGCATGTGCCGTTGCCATACTCGTGATCATTGATCAACTGCATGGCCTGCTCCAGGCTGTTCACCCGCACCACGCACAGCACCGGGCCGAAGATCTCTTCTTTATAGATGCGCATCTCCGGGGTCACCTTGTCGAACAGGGTGCCACCAACAAAATAGCCATCTTCATTACCGGTCACACGGAAGCCACGGCCGTCCACCACCAGCTTCGCGCCAGCAGCAACACCGTCATCGATGTAACCGACGACCTTGTCCCGGGCAGCAGCGGTGACCAGCGGGCCCATGTCCAGACCGCACGAGGTACCGGCACCAATCTTCAGTGCCTTGATCTGCGGCTCCAGCTTGGCAATCAGGGCATCGGCCACCTGGTCGCCCACACACACCGCCACCGAAATGGCCATGCAACGCTCGCCGCACGAACCATAGGCTGCGCCCATCAGTGCGCTGACGGCGTTGTCCAGGTCGGCATCCGGCATCAGCACCGCATGGTTCTTGGCACCACCCAGCGCCTGCACGCGCTTGCCGCGCTTGGTGCCTTCAGCATAGATGTATTCGGCAATCGGGGTCGATCCGACGAAACTCAGCGCTTTCACCTCTGGCGCTTCGATCAGCGCATCCACGGCTTCCTTATCGCCGTGCACCACGTTGAGAATGCCCTTCGGCAAACCGGCTTCCAGCAGCAGCTGGGCAATGAACAGCGTCGAGCTCGGATCACGCTCTGAAGGCTTGAGGATAAAAGCGTTACCGCAAGCGATGGCCAGTGGGTACATCCACAGCGGCACCATGGCCGGGAAGTTGAACGGGGTGATGCCGGCAACCACGCCCAGCGGCTGGAAGTCGGACCAGGCGTCGATGTTCGGGCCGACGTTGCGGCTGTACTCGCCTTTCAGTACTTCAGGCGCGGCACAGGCAAACTCTACGTTCTCGATGCCACGCTTCAGTTCACCTGCGGCGTCTTCCAAAGTCTTGCCGTGCTCTTCGCTGATCATCTGCGAGATACGTGCTTCGTTCTGCTCCAACAGTTGCTTGAAGCGGAACATCACCTGGGCGCGCTTGGCCGGCGGGGTATTGCGCCAGGCCGGGAAGGCGGCCTTGGCCGAGTCGATCGCTTCCTGCACGGTCGCGCGGCTGGCCAGCTCGACCTTGCGAACGGCCTGGCCAGTGGACGGGTTGAAGACATCGGCGGTGCGCTCACCCTTGGTAACCAGCTCGCCATGGATCAGGTGCTGAACAATGCTCATGCAAAACTCCAGATAAAGAAGGTAAATGCAGGCGCGGAATACGTGCGCGCGCCTGGCATCAAAATCGGATAGATCAGTCGATCAGGTTCAGGTTTTCGCCAACGGCGTCGAACAGGCGATCCAGTTGCTGCGGCGTGGTGTTGAACGTCGGGCCGAACTGCAGGGTGTCGCCACCGAAGCGCACATAGAAGCCTGCCTTCCACAATTTCATCGCCACTTCGTACGGGCGGACAATGGCATCACCGTCACGGGCGGCGATCTGAATGGCGCCGGCCAAGCCGTAGTTACGGATATCAACAACGTTCTTGGTGCCCTTCACGCCGTGCAGCAGCTTCTCGAAGTGCGGCGCCAGCTCGGCGGCGGACTGCACCAGGTTTTCCTTCTGCAGCAGGTCCAGCGCAGCGATGCCGGCGGCGCAGGCTACCGGGTGTGCCGAATAGGTGTATCCATGCGGGAATTCTACGGCGTATTCCGGCGTCGGCTGGTTCATGAAGGTCTGGTAGATCTCGCTGCTGGCAATCACCGCGCCCATGGGGATGGCACCGTTGGTTACCTGCTTGGCAATGCACATCAGGTCCGGGGTCACGCCGAAGGCTTCGGCGCCGGTCATCGCACCCATGCGGCCGAAGCCGGTGATCACTTCGTCGAAGATCAGCAGGATGTTGTGCTGGGTGCATATTTCACGCAGGCGCTTCAGGTAACCCTTCGGCGGCGGCAGTACACCGGCCGAGCCGGCCAGCGGCTCAACGATCACCGCCGCGATGTTGGAGGCATCGTGCAGCTCGATCAGCTTGAGCATTTCGTCCGCCAGGGCAATACCGCCCTCTTCCGGCATGCCCTTGGAGAAGGCGTTCACCGGCAGTACGGTGTGAGGCAGGTGATCGACATCGAGCAACTGGCCAAACATCTTGCGGTTACCGTTGACGCCACCCAGGCTGGTACCGGCAATGTTCACGCCATGGTAGCCACGGGCACGGCCGATAATCTTGGTCTTGCTCGCCTGGCCTTTGAGGCGCCAGTAGGCGCGCACCATCTTCAGCGCAGTGTCGGCGCACTCGGAACCGGAGTTGGTATAGAAGACGTGGTTCAGATCGCCCGGCACCAGGTCGGCAATCTTTTCCGCCAGCTGGAACGACAGCGGATGGCCGAACTGGAACGCTGGGGAGTAGTCCAGCGTGCTCAGCTGGCGAGTAACCGCTTCGGTGATTTCCTTGCGGGTATGCCCGGCGCCGCAGGTCCACAAGCCAGACAAGGCATCGAAAATCTTGCGCCCCTGGTCATCGACCAGGTAATTGCCTTCGGCCGCCACGATCAGGCGTGGATCACGGTGGAAGTTGCGGTTGGCGGTGTAGGGCATCCAGTGCGCATCCAGCTTGAGCTGGCTGGCGATACCGACGGTTGCGGTTTCGGGCATGTTCATCGGCGGTTCCTCGAAAGACGATTAGGCAACGATGTATGTTGTTGCAGCTAAATTGGCACGACGATAAAGTCGGGAAAAGCCTACATTTCTAATCTTCAGACAGGTCGTGACTAAACTAATGAGCCGACGCCCCGATCCACTCGCCCAAGTCAGCGATTTCGACATCCGCCTGCTGAAGATTTACCGCAGCGTAGTGGAGTGCGGCGGTTTCTCGGCAGCCGAGAACGTACTGGGCATCGGCCGTTCGGCCATCAGCCAGCAGATGAATGACCTTGAGCAACGCCTCGGCCTGCGCCTGTGTCAACGCGGCCGGGCCGGCTTCTCGCTGACCGAGGAGGGCCGCGAGGTCTACCATTCGGCCCTGCAACTGCTCAGTGCCCTGGAAAGCTTCCGCACCGAGGTCAACGGCCTGCATCAGCATTTGCGTGGTGAGTTGAACATTGGCCTGACCGACAACCTGGTTACCCTGCCGCACATGCGCATCACCCATGCCCTGGCCGAGCTGAAGGACCGCGGCCCCGATGTGCGCATCCAGATCCGCATGATTGCCCCGAGCCAGGTCGAACACGGCGTGCTCGACGGCAGCCTGCATGTCGGGGTCGTACCCCAGACCAGCCCGCTGTCGGGGCTTGAGTACCAACCGTTGTATAGCGAACGCTCGCTGCTGTACTGCGCCGTCGGCCACCCGCTGTTCTATGCCGAAGACCAGCAGATCGACGACGAGCGCCTCAACAGCCAGGAAGCCATCACGCCCACCTTTCGCCTGCCGGCCGACATCCAGGCGCATTATCAGGCGCTGAACTGCACGGCCAGCGCGTCGGACCGCGAGGGTATGGCGTTTCTCATCCTCACCGGGCGCTACATCGGCTACCTGCCAGACCACTACGCCTCGTTCTGGGTGCAGCAAGGGCGCTTGCGTGCCCTGAAACCCCAGCAACGCTTCTATGACCTGAGCCTCAGCTGGGTCACCCGCAAGGGCCGACGGCCGAACCTGGTGCTGGAAAGCTTCCTCGAAAGCCTGGCTGCGACACGCTGATGCCAGTACCTGCCGCAAATGCTTGTCAGTTCGTCACAGGCAGGTAATCTTGTCCGACTGCCGCAGCCACTGACCCGTACGGAATCGTCCATGACCCTAGAAGTCCCTGCGCATCGCCTCTCCGCCTCGGGCAAGCCCGCCGGCCGCATCCGCCAGAAGAACGAACAGGCGATCATCCAGGCCGCCGAAGACGAATTTGCCCGCCATGGCTTCAAGGGCACCAGCATGAACACCATCGCCCTCAAGGCGGGGTTGCCCAAGGCCAACCTGCACTACTACTTCACCAACAAGCTGGGCCTTTATATCGCGGTGCTCAGCAACATCATCGAATTGTGGGACAGCACCTTCAACGCCCTGAGCGTGGAGGACGACCCGGGTGAAGCCCTGAGCCAGTACATCCGCACCAAGATGGAGTTTTCGCGGCGCAACCCGCAAGCCTCGCGGATTTTCGCCATGGAAGTGATCAGCGGCGGCACCTGCCTGACCGAATATTTCAGTGCTGACTACCGCGAATGGTTCCGCGGCCGGGCTGCGGTGTTCCAGGCCTGGATGGAAGCGGGCAAGATGGACCCGGTCGACCCGGTACATCTTATCTTCCTGCTGTGGGGCAGCACCCAGCATTATGCCGACTTCGCCACCCAGATCTGCCAGGTTACCGGCCGCAGCCGCCTGACCAAACAGGACATGGAAGACGCGAGCAACAATCTTATCCACATTATCCTGAAGGGCTGCGGCATCAAGCCGGCTGCCTGACCATCATTTATGCCCTCTACCCTGCTCGACCTCTGCGAATACCGCGAGGAAATCCGTAAAAGCCGCTTCATCACCCTCGCCGGGCCGATCAGCAGCGCCGCCGAGGCGATGAGTTTCATCGAACGTCACAGCGACCTGGCAGCCACTCACAATTGCTGGGCCTGGAAACTCGGCGCGCAGTACCGCAGCAGCGATGATGGTGAGCCCGGCGGCACCGCAGGTCGGCCGATCCTGGCGGCCATCGAAGCACAGGACTGCGATCAGGTAGTGGTGCTGGTGATTCGCTGGTACGGCGGTATCCAGCTGGGCACCGGCGGCCTGGCCAGGGCCTATGGCGGCGGCGCCAACAAATGCCTGCAGCAGGCGCCCAAGCGGCTGCTGGTGCAACGCAGCGAGTTTGCCTGCAGCTGCAGTTTCAGCGAGCTGGCACTGGTGAAGTTGCGCCTGGCAGAGGTTGACGGCCTGGTACTGGATGAGCAGTTCACGGCCAATGGCGTGGACATGCTCATCGCCGTAGGCGAAGCCCACCTTGCGCCGCTGCAACAGCAACTGGCTGACCTCAGCCGCGGGCGCATCTTGCTCGAAGCGCGCTGAATATTGCCCACAGCAGCTGTGGGCCTGCCTGTGGATAAGCTTGGGGCACTCTGCTGTACGCTTACGTCCACAAGGCCTGCAAGGCTTTGATCATATTTTGATCACTTTTTGATGACAGCCGCAAACTGCTGAATAGTTTCAAGTTATCCCCAATTCAATCGCGCTTGTAGCGACGCAGGCGTTTTCTGTCTTGCACACAATAACTGTGGACCAGCCTGTGGATAACCCGTGCGCCAACAGGCCAACCGCCCGGCAATACAAGGCTTGCCGGGGCTGAACATTTTTTAACCATTTATCCCTGAGACAGGCTCCGCCCTGCACTATCCTCACTACCCCCTTCTGCAAAACACCAAGGAGCGCTCACATGGCTGACGAAAAAAACGCACTGATCATCGGTGCCTCCCGCGGGCTGGGCCTGGGCCTGGTGCAACGCCTGCAAGAAGACGGCTGGAACATCACCGCCACCGTACGCAACCCGCTGCAGCCCGGTGCCCTGAAGGATGTGCCCGACGTGCATATCGAACAGCTGGAAATGAACGATACAGCCCAGCTTGATGCCCTGCAGCAACGCCTGAAAGGCCAGGTGTTCGACCTGGTGTTCGTCAACGCTGGCGTCATGGGCCCCCTGCCGCAAGACCTCGAGCGCGTTCAGAACAGCGACATCAGCGACCTGTTCATGACCAACGCCGTGGCGCCGATCCGCGTGGCCCGCCGCTTTGTCGGCCAGGTACGCAAAGACAGCGGGGTGCTGGCCTTCATGAGCTCGATCCTGGGTAGCGTGACCATCCCCGACGGCGGCGAAATCTGCCTGTACAAGGCCAGCAAGGCGGCACTGAACTCGATGATCAACAGCTTCGTCGTCGAACAGCAGCGGCCCGACCTGTGCGTCCTGGCCATGCACCCGGGTTGGGTAAAGACCGCCATGGGCGGCGAAAACGCCGAGATCGACGTACCGACCAGTACCCGCGGCATGCTCGAACAGATCAAGGCGCAAAGTGGTAACGGCGGGTTGCGCTTCATCAACTACAAAGGCGAACCCTTGATCTGGTAATGCCTGGTGATTCATCCGGTCGCAGCCTGGTCGGGCGCATTGCCCGGCCAGCCCCTGTAGAATGGCGGCAACAGTACCTGATCGAGATGACCCACTATGTATGACTGGTTGAACGCCCTGCCCAAGGCCGAACTGCACTTGCACCTGGAAGGCTCCCTGGAGCCCGAGCTGCTGTTCGCCCTGGCCGAGCGCAACAAGATCGCCCTGCCCTGGGACGATGTGGAGACCTTGCGGGGCGCTTATGCCTTCAACAACCTGCAGGAATTCCTCGACCTGTATTACCAGGGCGCCGACGTGCTGCGCACCGAGCAGGACTTCTACGACCTGACCTGGGCCTACCTGCAACGCTGCAAGGCCCAGAACGTGATCCACACCGAGCCGTTCTTCGACCCGCAAACCCACACCGACCGCGGCATCCCCTTCGAGGTGGTGCTCAACGGCATCAACCAGGCGCTAAAGGATGGCCGCCAGCAACTGGGCATCAGCAGTGGCCTGATCCTCAGCTTCCTGCGCCACCTCAGCGAAGATGAAGCGCACAAGACCCTCGACCAGGCCCTGCCGTTCCGCGATGCGTTCATCGCCGTTGGCCTGGACAGCTCGGAAATGGGCCACCCGCCAAGCAAGTTCCAGCGCGTATTCGACCGCGCCCGCAGCGAGGGCTTCGTCGCCGTTGCGCATGCTGGCGAAGAAGGCCCGCCCGAATACATCTGGGAGGCCCTGGACCTGCTGAAGATCAAGCGTATCGACCACGGCGTGCGCGCTATCGAGGACGAGCGCCTGATGCAGCGCATCATCGACGAGCAGATCCCGCTCACGGTCTGCCCGCTGTCCAACATCAAGCTCTGCGTGTTCGACCACATGAGCCAGCACAACATCCTCGACATGCTCGAACGCGGCGTGAAGGTGACGGTCAACTCGGACGACCCGGCCTATTTCGGCGGCTACGTCACGGAAAACTTCCACGCCCTGCACACCCACCTGGGCATGACCGAAGACCAGGCGCGCCGCCTGGCCCAGAACAGCCTGGACGCCAGACTGGTCTGATTCGAAACGGCGACGTTGCGGTCAACCGAGCTGCAGCGTCGTCACGCGGGCTATGCAGTTGATCTGCTGGATACCCACCGCCGTGATATGCAATGCCCGCGTGTCCTCGGCCTCACGCATCCAGCCAGACTGCAGGAACAACCTGAACAGAGCCTGGCCCAGCACCCCGCCCAGATGCGGCCCCTGGTCGTTCCACTCGGTGCAGCGGCAAATCACGCAACCACGTTGCTGATGCGGCGCCAAGGCGTCGATGTACACCCCCACCTGAGCAAGCTGCGCCCGCCCCTCGTCACTTACCATCAACTGACGACCGCTGCCTTCCAGCCAACCGGCCACCACCAGGCGATGGTACAACTCACCCGCCAGCTCTCCGCCCAGGTGATCACCACAACGGCGTGCCCGGCGCATCGACATGGGCAACGGTGATACCGGCGCTTTGGGCCGTTCCCCCCTGGCGCTTTCAAGCTGCACGCTGGCCAGGGCCTCTACTGCCGCCCCGACCTGCGGGGTTGCCAGGCGGAAGTAGCGCTTGCGGCCCCTTGCTTCATGCCTGAGCAGACCCGCCGACGACAGCAACGATAGATGAGCGCAGGCCGACGACGAAGTCAGGCCGGTCATTACTGCAAGCTCATTGGCCAGCCGTGGCGTGCCATCGATCAGTGCCCACAACATGGCACTGCGCTTGGGGTCGGCCATCAGGCTGGCGATCTGGCTGATACTGCTGGCTGCGTTCATGTCCCTGTAACTCCCTGCAAGTTCACTGAGTGGATGCGATGGCCAACCCCTGGCAGGGAAGCACCTCTCGCTGGCACTGGCCTGGTTCGCCAGTATAAGCCGCAGCAAACAGCATTCCGGCAGACCGGTTCGGGAACAGACTCGCCGAAAAGCCACTGGGTATGCCTACCCATTGCATTCCGGACAGCGCATTGCAGGACCTTGCCAAAACCGCGTGAACAGGCAGCCCTGCGGGCCAGCGCAGAGGGACAGGGACGTGCTGAGGAGAAAACACCGAACGCAACTTCGGAAGCGGCCGACAAGCAACTTCCGCAAATAGCGCAATATAAAGCGAAAGGTTCCAGCTACTCGCAGGCAGAGAGGGGCAAGCAGCAAACGCGGCGCAAAAAAGGCTTCCGGCGACCGTCAGTCAGGACACTGATGAAGGTCATGGCAGGCAGGGGGCACAGCGCTACACTTGATCCGCTCCCCCCTTCAGGAGGTATGCCACGATGAAAATTGTCGTCAGCACCTCGAGCCGCAACCCCGCCTGCCCTTGGCAGGTGCAGCTCGATCAACACGTGGTGAGTTTCCGTAGCGAGGCCGAAGCGCGTGCTTTCGTGGCCACGCTGGAAACCCGCTTGCAGGCACCTCACCCGCTCATGCGGGACGCCTGGCCTGCAAACGCCGGGTCAGCAGCGCGACACTGACCGCCAGTGCCCCGCACAAGCTGATCACCAGCGCCATCGGCACCGCACTGCCATCATGCAGCAGCCCGACCAGCGCCGCCGCACCCGCGGCCACGCTGAACTGCAGGCAGCCCATCAGTGCCGAGGCGCTGCCAGCCCGCGCGCCCTGCCCGCTCATGGCGCAGGCTGAAGCATTGGGGATGATGCAGCCCAGGCTGGCGATGCAGAGGAACAGCGGCACCAGCAGTGGCCATAGCTGTGCCGGTTGCAGTGCTGCCACGCCCAGCAGCGCCAGGCCCGCAGCCAGGTACATCCACACTGCGCGCGCCAGCAGGAACGCCGGCCCACGTTTGGCCAGCATGCGCGCGTTCACCTGCGCCACCAGGATAAAACCGGCGGCATTGGTGCCGAACAGCCAGCCGTAGTGCTCGGCTGGCACGTCGTAAAGCTTGATGAACACGAAAGGCGAGCCGGCGATATAGGCGAACATACCGGCAATGGCGATACCGCCGGTCAAGGCATGCCCGAGGAAAACCCGGTCGGCGAGCAGACGCAGGTACTGGCTCAAGGCACCCGACAGTGGCTGACGCGGCATGTCCGCAGGCAGGCTTTCTGGCAGACCCAGGCTGACCGCCAGCAGGCAGCCGGCACTGAACAGGCTCAAGGCCAGGAAGATCGACTGCCAGCCGGCCAGGTTCACAAGAACCCCACCCAGCATCGGCGCCAGGATCGGCGCCAGGCCCATGACCAGCATCAGTTGCGAAAAGACCTTGGCCGAAGCCACAGGGTCGCACTTGTCGCTGACGATGGCCCGCGACAGCACCATGCCGGCGCAACCGCCCAGCGCCTGGACGAACCGCGCCAGCACCAGGGTGTCGAGGTTGGGGGCGTAGGCGCACGCCAGTGAAGCCAGGGTGAACAAGGTCACGCCGAACATCAGCGGCTTGCGCCGACCAAAACGGTCCGCCACCGGGCCGTAGGCCAACTGCCCGATGGACAAGCCGAGGAAATAGGCGGCCAAGGTGGCCTGAACGTGTTTTTCGTCGGTGGCGAACGCCTGCGCCATGGCCGGGAAGGCAGGCAGGTAGAAGTCGATCGCCAAGGGCCCGAACGCACTGAGTGCGCCCAGGATGAGCACCATTCGCAGGTTCATCAGGAATCCATAGCAGGCTAAGCAAGTGGCTGATTCTACCTGCTGTGGACCCCATCAGTCTGAAAACATTTGCAACAAACCCGAGGGCGGCTGCGCCCCGCTCCCTCAGGCAATGGTTCAGGCCACTTCGGCCTGATAGCCCTCATCACGAATGGCCACAAGAATTTGCTCCTGTGCCAACTCACTCTGTACCCGCACCTGCCTGGCCGCCAGGTCGACCTCGACCTCGGCCGCACCATCCTGCGCCTGCACCGCTCGGGTCACGGCCTTCACGCAATGGCCACAGGTCATGCCTTGTACATTGAACACTTGCATGGGGTTACCTCCTTGATGGTTTCCGGCAGTCTCAAGCTTGCCATCGGGGCAAGGTCAAGGCCTGCCATGCGACACCTGGGGTGGAAATCCGCGCCCGCGTCGGCCAAGCTGCGCCTTTGGATGTCATGCAATCAGGAGATTTTTCATGTTCAGGGCAGCATTGGGCGTTGTCGGGCTGTTGAGCGCGCTGGCTGCGGTGCCACCGGCTAGCGCCGAAGGCAACTCGGACTACAGCGTGCTGATCATTTCCCGCGAGCGCCTGGAAGTGGCCAGCAGTTGTGAAATCGGCGTGTACCTCAACGACCAGCTCTCCGGCCGGGTGTTCCAGGAGCAGTCCACCTCGTTCAACCTGCCACCGGGCCCAGTGGATGTGCGCCTGCGCCTGCTGCCAGGGCAGATGCCGGGATGCAAAGCGGGTATCGAGGACCAGCGCAGCACGCACTTGAACCTGCAGGCGGGCCAGATCAACAAATACCGCATCGCAATGGGGCACTATGGCCTGGAGTTGAAGCGAGCCAGCCTGGGCTATTGACCTTACCTGCGTGGCAAGGTTGATGCTGATGCTGAAGCCCTGTCCAAGGAGGAGAGCCATGCCCGCATCCACCACATACGACCTGCCGATCTCCGGCATGACCTGCGCCAGCTGTGCTGGCCGGGTCGAGCGCGCCCTGCGCAAGGTCACCGGCGCTGAACAGGTCAGCGTCAACCTCACCACCGAAAAGGCCCGTGTCCAGGCCCCGGCCAACAGCTTGGCGGCCCTGGTCGACGCTGTGCGCGAAGCCGGCTATGGCGTGCCTGTCCGCACCGTCGAACTGCAGATTGGCGGCATGACCTGCGCCAGTTGCGTGGCCCGTGTCGAGCGCGCGCTCGCCAAGTTGCCAGGGGTCGAGCAGGTCAGCGTCAACCTGGCCAGCGAACGCGCACACCTCGAAGTGCTCGCGGCCGTCGACGACAACCTGCTGATCGAAACTGTGCACAAGGCCGGCTACAGCGCCAGCCTGCCGCAAGCGGCCAAGGACGATCAACAGGCTGCCCAACGCCGCCTGCGCAATGAGCGCCTGGCAGTCGGCGCGGCTTTGCTGCTGGCCATGCCACTGGTATTGCCAATGCTGGTGCAGCCGTTCGGCCTGCACTGGATGTTGCCAGCGTGGGCGCAGTTCCTGCTGGCCACGCCGGTGCAGTTCATTCTGGGGGCGCGCTTCTACGTGGCCGCCTGGAAGGCAGTACGCGCAGGTGCCGGTAACATGGACCTGCTGGTAGCCCTGGGCACCAGCGCCGGCTACGGCCTGAGCCTGTACCAGTGGGCACAAGCCCCTGCCGGCATGACACCGCACCTGTACTTCGAAGCCTCGGCCGTGGTGATTGCCCTGGTGTTGCTCGGCAAGTACCTGGAAAGCCGCGCCAAGCGCCAGACCGCCAGTGCCATCCGTGCCCTTGAAGCATTGCGCCCGGAGCGCGCACTGCGCGTAGTCGATGGCCAGGAAGAAGACGTAGCCATCACCCAGCTGCGCCTCGGCGACCTGGTGCTGGTCAAGCCCGGCGAGCGCTTTCCGGTCGATGGTGTGGTCGAAGACGGCAGTAGCCATGCCGACGAAGCCCTGATCAGCGGCGAGAGCCTGCCAGTGCCCAAGCAACCTGGCGATAATGTCACCGGCGGCGCCATCAATGGCGAAGGCCGGCTGTTGGTACGCACCCAGGCGCTTGGTACCGAGACCGTACTGGCCCGCATCATTCGCCTGGTAGAAGACGCCCAGGCCGCCAAAGCCCCGATCCAGAAGCTGGTCGACCGGGTCAGCCAGGTGTTCGTCCCGGCCGTGCTGGTGCTGGCGCTGATCACCCTGGTCGGCTGGTGGCTGGCGGGCGCACCGCTGGCAACCGCGCTGATCAACGCCGTCGCCGTGCTGGTCATCGCCTGCCCCTGTGCACTCGGCCTGGCCACGCCCGCGGCGATCATGGCCGGCACCGGCGTTGCCGCCCGCCATGGCATCCTGATCAAGGACGCCGAAGCCCTGGAGCGTGCCCATGCGGTCAACCGTGTGGTCTTCGACAAGACCGGCACCCTCACCTCCGGCAGCCCCCGGGTGGTCCACAGCCAGGCGCAAGATGGCAGCGGCGCCGACCTGCACCGCCTGGCCGGCGCCCTGCAGCGCGGCAGCGAACACCCGCTGGCCAAAGCGGTGCTGGACGCCTGTGCCGAACAAGGGCTCGACGTGCCGACTGTCGCCGACAGCCAGTCGCTGACCGGGCGCGGCATAGCCGGGCGTGTCGAAGGCCGCGAGCTGGCGTTGGGTAACCGCCGCCTGCTCGATGAAAGCGGGCTGCTGCCCGGCGACCTGGCCGCCAAGGCCCAGGCCTGGGAAGCCGAGGGGCGCACCCTGTCATGGCTGGTCGAACGCGGCACGCAACCCCGCGTGCTGGGCCTGTTCGCCTTTGGTGACAGCCTCAAGCCCGGCGCCGCGCAGGCCATCGACACCTTGCACGCACAACACATCAGCAGCCACCTGCTGACCGGGGACAACCGCGGCAGCGCCAAAGTGGTGGCCGACGCCCTGGGCATCGACGATGTGTATGCTGAGGTGCTGCCGGCCGACAAGGCCGCGACGGTGGCTGCGCTGAAGCAGGATGGCGTGGTTGCCATGGTCGGCGACGGCATCAATGATGCCCCGGCCCTGGCCGCCGCCGACATTGGCATCGCCATGGGTGGCGGCACCGACGTGGCAATGCAGGCAGCCGGCATCACACTGATGCGTGGCGACCCGCGCCTGGTGCCCGCCGCCCTGGAAATCAGCCGCAAGACCTACGCAAAGATCCGCCAGAACCTGTTCTGGGCGTTCATCTATAACCTGATCGGCATTCCGCTGGCTGCGCTGGGTTATCTCAACCCGGTGCTGGCCGGCGCCGCCATGGCCCTGTCCAGCGTCAGCGTGGTCAGCAACGCGCTGTGGCTGAAGGCCTGGAAACCCGGCACCACCCACCAGGAGGACGCCCCATGAACATCGGCCAGGCCGCCCGCCGCAGCGGGCTCAGCACCAAGATGATCCGTTATTACGAAGCCATCGGCCTGCTCAAGCCCGCCGCGCGCAGTGACAGCGGCTACCGCCTGTACCAGGCGCAAGACCTGCATAGCCTGGCCTTCATCAAGCGCTCGCGCGACCTGGGGTTTTCCCTGGAAGAGGTCGGCAAGCTGCTGACCCTGTGGCAGGACCGCCAACGCGCCAGCGCCGATGTGAAGGCGCTGGCCATGCAGCACATCGGTGAGCTGAACCGCCGCATCGAGGAACTGGTGAGTCTTCGCGATACCCTTGGCGAACTGGTTTCGCACTGTCAGGGGGACGACCGCCCGGACTGCCCGATCCTCAAGGACCTGGCCAATGGCGCTGCGGGAACCTGCTGTCACTGAACCGTCACAGCCGTTTGGTATGCCATAAGCGTCCAAACACGACCGAATAGTCACCAACCACGACTTTATCCAATAAATACAGGCGTTCTGGCTTCATAAAACCCGGATGTGGCCGATGCAGTTGCTACCTGCCTCATGTGTCGAAAACAAAAATCCCGGGAGCGTCGATGAGCATCAAACAGAAACTGACCTGGGCATTCGCGGTCATCGCCGGCTTGCCCATCGTCCTCGTGGCCACCCTTGTGGTCCTCAACCTGCGTGGCGAAGCCCGCGATGGATTCCTCGACGGCAGCAGCCGGGAAATCCGCCAGGTCAGCAACGCGATGAACATCTTCTTCCAGGGCATCAACCAGAACGTCGAGTACCTCGCTGCGCAGCCCATGGTCGCCGCCACCGGCAGCAACCTGAACAAGTTCACCAGTGCCAACCCGTCCTACGAGCTGGGCGAGCAGGACAAGCAGCTGCTGGAGTTCTTCACCCGCCTGGCAGACTCACACCCCAACTATGCCTATGTTTCCTACGGGGTCAGTGACGGCGGCTACGTCGGCTGGCCGGCCGGGCAGAAGTTCGTCAACTACGACCCGCGCCCCCGTCCGTGGTACCAGCTGGCCATGGCCAACCCGGGCAAGACCGTACGCACCGGCGCCTACTACTGGGCTGCCGACGACGCCGTGCTGGTCAGCACCGTGCGCGCCGTGGCCAACCAGCTGGGCAACCCCGGCGGCGTGGTCAACATCGACGTGTCGCTCAAAGGCCTGACCGAAATCGTCAAGCAGATCAAACTGGGTGACAGCGGCTACCTGATGCTGGTTGAAAGCAACGGCAACGTGATGGTCGACCCGCGTGACGCCGCCCACAACTTCAAGCAGCTGGCCAGCTTTGGCGACGGTTACGCCGAGCTTGCCAAGGCCGGCAAAGGCCTGGTCGAAGTCGAGCTCAACGGCGTGCGCTACATGGCCAACGTGTATCCCGACGAGCAACTGGGCTGGACCTTCATCGGCCTGATCCAGCAAAGCGAAGTGATGCAGACCACTACCCGGCTGACCTGGCTGATCGGCGTCATCGCCGTGGTGCTGGCGGCGCTGTTCGCCGTGGTCGGCGCGGCCTTCGCCAAGCTCATCGTGCGCCCGATCAACAGCGTCACCAACGGCCTGGAGGACATTGCCCAAGGCGAGGGTGACCTGACCCGCAACCTGGAAATCCGCGGCCGTGACGAAACCGCGCAACTGGCCAGCTGGTTCAACCAGTTCCTCGGCGCCATTCGCAGCCTGATCCAGCACATTGGTGCTGCCGCCGGCAAGATTCTCAGCACCTCCACACGCTCGACCCGCGTCTCCAGCGACATGGCCGAAGCGGCCGGCCGCCAGCGCGAAGCCGTGGACATGGTTTCCACCGCTTTCCACGAAATGGTCGCTACCGCCAACGAAGTGGCGCGGTCCTGCAGCCAGGCGGCGCAGTCGGCCGACAGCGGCCAGCAACAGGCGCGGGAAGGCCAGCAGCAGATCGATGCCGCCGTACATAGCGTCGACCGCCTGAGCCAGGAAATCGAGCAGTCGGCGCAGTCGATCCAGCAGCTGGAGCGCGACAGCAACGCCATTCAGTCGATCCTTGGCACCATTCGCTCGATTGCCGAGCAGACCAACCTGCTGGCCCTCAATGCCGCCATCGAGGCGGCACGTGCCGGTGAGCAGGGCCGTGGCTTTGCTGTAGTGGCGGACGAGGTACGGGCGCTGGCCAAGCGCACCGCCGACTCGACTGCCGAAATCGACGGCCTGCTGGGCAACCTGGCCAGCCGCACTGCCGAAGTGGCCGAGCAGATGCATGCCAGCCTGGAGGTATCGCAGCAGTCGGTCAGCCGTATCGGCCTGGCCCGCGACAGCTTTGGGCAGATCCGCGAGTCGGTGGATGTGATTCGCGACATGAATACGCAGATCGCCACGGCGGCCGAGGAGCAGCACCAGGTGGCCGAGGACATCAATCGGCATATCAGCCAGATTCACGGAGATGCGCAGCTGGTGGCCGAACTGGCCCAGGCGGCACGGGTGGACTCGGAGAGCCTGGCCGGGTTGTCCAATGAGCTGGATACGCTGGTGCGCAGGTTCCGTACCTGATGTGCAGCCAGTGCCGGTGAAGGGGCCGGCACTGGCGACCGATCGTTAAAGCTTCAACTCCCCTGGCGTTGCCCCGAACAACTGCTTGAACGCGGCAATGTAGGCCGAGGTGGAATCATACCCACAGCCCAGCGCCGCCTCGGTCACATTCTCCCCCGCCTCCAGCAACGCCAGCGATGACAGCAGGCGCATGCGCTGGCGCCAGTTGCGAAAGCTCAAGCCGGTCTCGCGCTGGAACAGCCGCATCAGTGTCTTCTCCGAACACCCCAGCTGCCGGGCCCACTGCTGCAAGGTTTGCGGCTGGTCCGGCGCCGCGATCAGGCCGTTGCACAGCGCCAGCAGCCCGGGGTGACGTGGCAACGGCAGCGAAAAACCTACTTCCGGCAAGCTGCGCAACTGGTCAAGCAGCACCGCTACCAGGCGTGCTTCGACGCTGTCGCCCTCCGGGTAATCCGCCGGGAACAGGCAGAACTGCTTGATCAGCTCGCGCGCCAGCGGGGTCACCTCCAGCACGCGGCATTGCTGCGCTGCCCATGGGCAGGCATCACGACGCACGTACAGGCTGCGCATCTCGGCGCGCATCGAAGTCACCACCTCGTGCTCGGCATCGGCAGGAATCCACACACCCCATTGCGGCGGGGCGAAGTAGCTGCCCTCATGGGTGTACACTCCCAGCACCCCGCTGATGGCGTAGGAAAACTGCACCCAGTCGTGCTGGTGCCGGGTCGTCCAGGAACCGGCGCCGAGGCTCTCCGAACGGGCATAGAGGGGCCTGGGCAGATGATCCAGCGCCGGAAGGGCGCGGGGTTGTCCGATGATCGGCATGGCGGTTTCTTGTAGTTCTGAGCAGACAAGCCTAACAGTTTACCGCCTGCTTCGCGGGTGAACCCGCTCCCACAGGGTTTCGCATAGTCCTGTGGGAGCGGGTTCACCCGCGAAGAAGTCGACGCGGTAGCCCGAAGAATCACCGCTCCATGATGACAGTCACGCCCTGCCCACCCGCCGCGCAGATCGAGATCAGCCCCCGCCCCTTTCCTGCGGTCGCCAGCAGCTTGGCCAGGTTGGCCAATATCCGGCCGCCAGTCGCCGCAAACGGGTGGCCGGCCGCCAGCGAACTGCCCTTGACGTTGAGCTTGCTGCGGTCGATTGACCCAAGCGGCGCATCCAGCCCCAGCCGCTCACGGCAGAAATCGGCATCCTCCCAGGCCTTGAGTGTGCACAGCACCTGGGCCGCAAAGGCTTCATGGATTTCGTAGTAGTCAAAGTCCTGCAGCGTCAGGCCGTTGCGCGCCAGCAAACGCGGCACCGCATAAGCCGGGGCCATCAACAGCCCTTCGCGGCCGGTGACAAAGTCCACCGCTGCTGTCTCGCCATCGACCAGGTAAGCCAGCACCGGCAGGCCCTGCTGCGCAGCCCATTCCTCGGTGCCCAGCAGCACCAGCGAGGCACCATCGGTAAGCGGCGTGGAGTTGCCCGCCGTCAGCGTGCCCTGGCCACTGCGATCGAAGGCTGGCTTGAGCCCGGCCAGCTGCTCCAGGGTCAGGTCCGGGCGCAGGTTGTTGTCCCGCGCAAGCGAAAGAAACGGCGTCAGCAAATCATCCTGCCATCCCCCGGCATAGGCGGCGGCAAGCTTCTGGTGGCTGAGCAGCGCCAGTTCGTCCTGTTCGGCACGGCCGATACGCCAGGCCTGGGCCATGCGCTCGCAATGCTCGCCCATCGACAACCCCGTGCGCGGTTCGCCGTTGCGCGGCAACTCGGGCTTCAGGTGGTGAGGGCGCAGCTTGAGAAAGGGCTGCAGCCGCTCGCCCAGGCTTTTGCCACGGCTGGCCTGCAACAGGATATGGCGCAGGCCTTCGCTGACGGCAATCGGTACATCCGAGGTGGTGTCCACACCGCCGGCAATGCCGCAGTCGATCTGGCCCAGGGCAATCTTGTTGGCCACCAGCAGCGCCGCCTCAAGCCCGGTGCCACAAGCTTGCTGGATGTCATACGCCGGCGTCTGGGGCGACAACCGTGATCCCAGCACGCATTCGCGGGTCAGGTTCATGTCGCGCGAATGCTTCAGCACGGCGCCAGCCACCACCTCCCCCATTCGCAGCCCATGCAGGCGATAGCGTTCGATCAAGCCTTCCAGGGCGACGGTCAGCATCGCCTGGTTACTGGCCGTTGCGTAGGCGCCATTGGAGCGGGCAAAGGGTATTCGGTTGCCGCCCAGGATCGCTACCCGGCGAGATGAACGCATGCGTTGGTTCCTCCAGAAACAATTTGACCCGTTACAGCCTAGGTGTTTTTGCCACGATTCGAACGTGTCGACACAAACTTGGTCCACACTTTCAAGCCTGCCTTGCGGAGACCACTCAATGAGCGATCGTTATCTCGACTTTGCCAACTCCAACCTCGGGCGCCGGCTGGTGGATGCCTTGGGCCTGCCTGCACCCGCACCGCTGGAGCGCTGGCAGTCAGGTCGCCTGCGCCCGGTGGAAGGCGCCCTGGTGTTGGGTGGCGGACCACTGGCGGGCAAAGTGCAAGCCATCGCAGCGCGCCTGACCGACGAGCTTTACAGCTTCAATGCCGACAACCTGCAGGCCGAGGCCTGGGTCGCCGGCCTGGGGCCGAAGATCAAGGCCGTGGTATTCGATGCCAGTCATCTGTCCGACAGCGATGCGCTCAAGCAGTTGCGCGAGTTTTTCCAGCCACTGCTGCGCAGCCTCGCCCCCTGTGCCCATGTGGTGGTGCTGGGGCGGGCCCCGGAAAGCCTCGACAACCCGTTGGCCAGCGTCGCCCAGCGTGCCCTCGAAGGCTTCAGCCGCTCGCTGGCCAAGGAGCTGCGCAATGGCGCGACTGCACAGTTGCTGTATGTCAGCCCCGGCGCGGAAGACCAGCTGGAAGGTGCGCTGCGGTTCTTCCTGTCACCGAAAAGCGCCTTTGTTTCTGGCCAGGTGTTACGCCTGGAGGCCTGCGCCAGCCAGGTCGAAGACTGGACCCGGCCACTGGCGGGCCGTCGCGCCCTGGTCACAGGCGCTGCACGCGGTATCGGTGCAGCCATCGCCGAGACCCTGGCCCGGGACGGCGCCGACGTGCTGCTGATCGATGTCCCGCAAGCCAGCCAGGACCTCGACGCCCTCGCTGCACGCCTGGGCGGCAAAGCGCTGGCGCTGGATATCTGCGCCAGCGACGCGGCAACACAGCTGCTCGCAGCCTTGCCAGAGGGCATCGACATCGTGGTGCATAACGCCGGCATTACCCGCGACAAGACCTTGACCAACATGACCCCCGAATACTGGGACGCGGTGCTGGCGGTCAACCTCAAGGCGCCGCAGGTACTGACCCAGGCGCTGCATGACAACGGCGCCTTGGGGGAAGATGCCCGCATCACCCTGCTGGCCTCGGTGAGCGGCATCGCCGGCAACCGCGGGCAGGCCAACTATGCCGCCAGCAAGGCCGGCCTGATTGGCCTGGCCCAGGCCTGGGCGCCCAGGCTTGCCGAACGGGGTGGCAGCATCAATGCCGTGGCGCCCGGCTTCATCGAATCGCACATGACGGCGGCAATGCCCATGGGCCTGCGCGAAGCCGGCAGGCGCTTGAGTACCCTGGGCCAGGGTGGCCGCCCGCAGGACGTCGCCGAAGCCATCGCCTGGCTCAGCCAGCCAGGCTCCGGGGCGGTCAATGGCCAGGTGCTGCGCGTATGTGGCCAGGCACTGATGGGGGCGTGAGCATGGACCGACAATGGCACGACCTGCACAGCCCCGCTTCGCGCGCCAGCCTGTACCTGCGTGCAGCGAGCAAGCGCAAGATCAGCGGCGAGCAACTTCCGCAGGATGGCCTGCGTTGCTTCATCCGGGTTCAGCCGGACAACCTCGGCGCCTATCGGCGGCTCTGCCACTTCCCCGACAACGGGCGGCTGCCGGGTACTTATCCACACATCATGGCCTTCACCCTGCAGCTGCAGTTGATGACTGGCCAAGGCTTCCCTTTCCCGCTGCTGGGTCTGGTGCACCTGCACAACCGCATCGAAGTGCTCCGCCCGCTTGGCGGTGTCGAGGGGCTGCGCTTTGCGGTGTACGCAAATAATCTACAGCCCCATGCCAAGGGCGGCACCTTCGACCTGGTCACCGAGGCTGAAGACAGCATCGGCCTGCTGTGGCGCGAGACCAGCCGCATGCTGGTGCGCGGGCTGAAGCTCGAAGGGGCAACAGCAGAGCCTGCCGAGGGTGAGCCAGCATCACTGCCCGAGGCCACCCGCTGGTACGCCGACAGTGACATCGGTCGGCGCTATGCCAAGGTCTGCGGGGACTACAACCCTATCCACCTCAGCGCCGCCAGTGCGCGGCTGTTCGGCTTCCCTACGGCCATCGCCCATGGCATGTGGAGCAAGGCCATGGCCCTGGCAGCGTTGAACGGGCATCTGCCGCACAGTGGCTATGCCTTCGAAGTGGATTTCCGCAAGCCGGTGCGACTGCCGTCAGAGGTAGTGCTCAGCGCCACCGAGGCGGGGCCTTCGGGTCAGTTACGGCTGGATGGGCATGGCGGCGTGCTGCATATGGTCGGGCGCTGGGATCGGCTTTAGGCGCTTGCTTTGCATCGGGCCTGGGCAGAAGCTATGCAGCATTAGGAGACCCCGATGAACCTGCAAGAACTCACCCAACGCCTGCACCAGATCCGCGACACCAACGACTGGAGAGGTTTCCACAGCCCGAAGAACCTGGCCATGGCCGCCAGCGTCGAAATGGCCGAGCTGGTGGAAATCTTCCAGTGGCTGAGCGAGGACCAGTCGCGCCAGCTGCCAGCCGACCAGCTTGCCCACGCCGGCCAGGAAGTCGGCGATATAGTGCTCTACCTGTTGCTGCTGTGCAGCGAACTGGGCCTGGACATGGACCAGGTGGTGCGGGCCAAGCTGGCCGATAGCGAAAGGCGCTTCGCCCGATGAACGACCGTCACTTCGATGAACTGGCCACCCGCTTCGCCGAGAAGATCTACGGCGGTGCCAAGGGCGCCATCCGCCTGGCCGTGCTGCAGGCCGACCTGGCCGAGGCCCTGCCCGACCGCCCACTGCGCATCCTCGATATCGGCGCCGGGCTGGGCCATATGGCCCTGTGGCTGGCCCAGCGCGGCCATCAGCTGACCTTGGCCGAACCTGCCGCGCCGATGCTCGACGGCGCGCGGGCGCGCTTTGCCGAAGCCGGCCAACCGGCCACCTTCATTCAGGCCCCCTGGCAGGACCTGCTCGGCCTGCTCACCGAGCCCTACGACCTGGTGCTGTGCCACGCCGTGCTCGAATGGCTGGCCGAACCCGAAAGCATCCTGCCTGTGCTGCACAAGCTCACGGCCGCCAACGGCTGGTTGTCACTGGCATTCTACAACCGCGACGCACTGGTCTACCGCAACCTGCTCAAAGGCCACTTCCGTAAGTTGCGCAGCAACCGGCTGGAAGGTGAAAAGCAGAGCCTGACCCCACAGAAACCGCTTGATCCACGTGAACTCAAGGCGCAACTTGATCCTATGTGGCAGGTCGAAAGCGAGAGCGGCGTACGCGTGTTCCACGACTACATGCCCAAGGAATTCCAGGGCAAGGCCGAACTACTCGACCTGCTGGAAATGGAACTCGCCTATCGTCGCCACCCCAGCTTCGCCGGCCTTGGCCGCTACCTGCACTGGGTCTGCCGCCCGCGTTGACCCGCCCGCCGGGAGGAATTAATGCCGTACCGTCTTTTGTGCCTGGCCCTGCTGCCGCTTGCCCTGGCTGGCTGCCAGGGCAGCAACCCGTATGTGGCCAGCAGCCGCCCGCTGCCCCCGGCCCCGGCCCAGGCGGCCAGCACCTTCGATGCCAGTGCCTACCCGGCGCCCTCTCGTGATTACGGTCAGTACCGCAGCTGGAGCTGGCGCAGTGGCCAGCTACCCAGCGGCTCGGCTAATGCCGACCCGGCACAGCTGGCCGATGCCGTAAGCGGCGCGCTCGACCAGCATGGCCTGCGCCCCGCCCGGGGGGGTGCCGGCGATTTGCTGGTCAGCGCCGACATTCGCCTGGAAAAGCGCTTGCGCCAGGTGCGTGACTACGACTCATACGACCCCTACTACGGCCCATCCCCGTATGGCGGTGTCGGTTACGGCGGCTATCGGCATGGCTACGGGGGTTACGCCAGCGTGCCCATCGTGCGCACCTACGAGGTGGAGGTGATGGTGGTGCGCATCGACCTGTTCGACGCCCGCAACGGCCAGCCGGTCTGGAGCGCCAGCGCCGAAAGCGGCAGCGACAAGGACTCGCCGCGCGACCGCGAAAGTGCCCTGCGCGATTCTGTGCACAAGGCGCTCAGCGGCTATCCTCCCAGTTAACGCTTAACGGAGAACCATCATGTTGCGCCGTCTCGTTCTACTGTCATTCGCGTTGTTGCTGGCTGCCTGCTCAAGCAACAACGTTCAGCAGGATTTCGATGCCAGCCGCGATTTCGCCGCCTACCGCAGCTGGGCGTGGCAGGAGCCGGGCCTGCAGTATCGCCCTGACGACCCGCGGATCAAGAGCGACCTGACCGAGCAGCGCATCCGCCAGGCCGTTGCAGACCAGCTCGACCAGCGTGGCCTGCGCCCGGTGCAGGGCGGCGGGCGGCCTGACCTGATGGTGCGCTCTTACCTGATCGTCGAACAGCGCCAGCAGCAGATCACCACCAACTACGGCGGTGGCTGGGGTGGTTACTGGGGCGGCTATTGGGGCGGTCCGATGTATAACGAGACGCGCAGTGTCGATTACAAGGTCGCCACCATCCAGATCGATATGTTCGATGGCCGCGACGGCAAGCTGGTGTGGCGCGGCAGTGCCGAGCAGATCATGAACAATTATCCGCCCAGCCCGGAGGAACGCAACAGCGCCATCCAGAGCACCGTGGCCAAGGTGCTGGGCAACTACCCACCAGGGAGCAAGAAATAGCCCTGTAATTCGCTCCTGGCTGATTCGTAGCCCCTGTGGGGGGCGGGTTCAGGCATGTGACAACTACGACAAAATTCATTCCAGGCACGCCTTTTAGCCTTTCCAGCCCACTCGCCTGCCGGTTCCCGTCTATCTTCACTTAAGGAAACCTGACTGACCGGGTAGAAGTGTTCAACATTGGGAAAGGCGAACTGCCCATGCAAAGCATCGTTCTCCTGCTGTGGCTTGCCTTGTGCTCCGAACAGGATGTGCGTCAACGCCAGATCTCCAACCTCCTGACCGTGGGTGTGGCCACCTGCGCCCTGGTCTGGCTGTTTGCCACTGGCCGCACCTGGATCGGCGCCGATGCCAGTGATGCCGGGTGGGCGCTGGCCATCGTCATGCTGCTGACGTTGCCTGGCTACATGCTGGGCCGCTTCGGCGCCGACGACGTCAAGCTGATGGGCGCCCTGGCCCTGGCCACCAGCCCGCAATATGTGCTGGGTACGTTCATCGGGGCCGGGGTCAGCGTGCTGCTGTGGCTGCTCACCCGACGGCGCCTGTGGACCCTGCTCAACCCCAAGGTGAAGAAGCGTTTGCAGGCGCTGACCGAGGAGATGGGGGACAAGCAGGCGTTCGTGCCTTATGTGCTCGCGGGCTTTCTTCTGACAGCCGTATGGATCCAATGAGCTTCACTGCGGTCCGATCTGTTGTACATACCTTGTACATAATCGCTCAGAGCGACTACTTTTATACTGCCAGAGCGTCTGGCCCGGGAGCAGGGCCGTATACGAACAGGGAGTTGATCGTGTCCAGACCAGTGAGTGAAGTGAAGGTGTTGGTCGTTGATGACCAGCCGGTCATTGTCGAACAACTGTGTGAATTCCTCGAAACCAAGGGCTACGCGACCGTATCGGCCCATTCTACTGACGAAGCCATCGACCGTTATGTGGCAGACCCGACCATTGGCCTGGTCATCTGCGATCTGCACATGCCGGATCGGGACGGGATAGACCTGGTACGCGCGCTCAAGCAAGTCGACGGCAGCCAGCGCATGTTCGAGGCCATCATGCTTACCGGACGTGCCGAGAAGCAGGATGTGATCCGCGCGCTACGCGAAGGGTTTGCCGATTATTACCAGAAACCGATGGACCTTGATGAGTTGCTGGAGGGTGTGCGCCGGCAGGAAGAAGCGTTGCTGAAGCGTCAGCGCAACTTCCGCGACCTGGGCGGGTTGAACCAGCGCCTGCAAGACCTGGCCGACTCTGTGGACGAGCTGTATCAGGACCTGGAAAGAGCCCGTGGCCAAGGTGTTCACCGACGTGCCAGTGATGTCGAAGAGCCTGAAAGCGAGCTGCCTGCGGCGTTCGAGAAGCTGTCGCCGCGGCAATTGGAGGTCGCACGCCTGGTCAGCAAGGGCAAGACCAATTACCAGATCGCCTGTGAGCTGGGCATTACCGAAAACACGGTGAAACTGTATGTGTCGCAGGTGTTGCGCCTGACCCACATGCATAACCGTACCCAGCTGGCACTGGCGCTGACGCCGAGTTCATCGCCGGTGCATCAGCGGTTCACCACCCATTGATGTTTGGCAAGTTGCGTTCGCGCTGACAGGTGTTTGCCCTGATGCGGTCCCTGTTGGGGGCTGGCCTGCCGCCGATGGCAGCCCCCCCTACAGCTGAACCCCAACGCTCAAGCTCACCCGTGGCCCGCGGTCCAGGCTATCCAGCGCCACATCCGCCAGAGGCTTCGCCACCTCCAGCGTCACATTGAAAAAGCGCCTGTCACCCACCCGCACCCCAAGCCCCACCGAAGCCAGATGGGCATCCTGCACCACCCCCCGGTTATGCCAGGCCTGCGCCGCATCTACCAGGACATAGGGCTGCACCAGCGCCAGCCAGCTACTGCGCAGGCTGTAGTTCAACTCGTAAGCCACCCCCCACCCCTTGTCCCCGTCTGCCTGGTCACGTGGATAACCGCGCCCGAAACTCTGCCCGCCAAACCCCGCACGCTCGCTGTCGGGCAGCCGGTCATCACTCCAGTACAACGCCCCGGACACCACCCCCTGCCAATTATCGAACAGAAGGTCGCTCTGCAACCCCGAAAGCCGCAGCCGCAAAAAATCCAGATCGTAATCGGCATCGCTGCGCCCGCCCAGGTAATCCAGGCCCTGATACACACCAGCACTGACGATACGCAAACGCCCCCCTTGCGCCTCGCGCCAGTCGCCTTCGAACGACAGTGCACGTACATAGGTGTCGTACTTCCCTGATGATGGCGGACCTTCCCCCTGGTCCTCAACATGCTCGCTGACCGAATACAAATGCCCCTGCAGCGCCATCCACTCCCCTGGCCTGACAATTACCGGCTGGCGCAAGCCAATCTCGAAACGCTCGCTGTCGCGCTTGCGCAAGATGTCCAGGCCATCGTCCAGGCGAATACGCGTGCCAGGCTCGCTGCGGTAGCGTGAAGCCGACAGCAGCAGCTGGCTGCCGGCGGCGTCCAGGTACTGGCTGTAGTCCAGGCGCTGGTAATGGACATGGTCATCTCCAGCGGGCAGCAGCAGGCTGGCGGTAAGTTGTTCGGCAAAGCGGGTCTGGGCATTGCTGGTGGCTGTGAACAGCGCCTGCGCAGCTTCACGGTTTGACTGCGCGAAGGTAACACCAGCGCCAAACGGCTTGCGCCGCGCGTGCACAGTCAGCCGGGCAGCACCATCAACGGCCTGTGCCACGGCCAGTTCGGCATCTATCGCCACACCGGGAATGCGCTGGGCCAGCCCCACATAGCGCTCCAGCGTTTCCTGGGTCAACGGGCGCTCTGCCTCAAGCTGCACCAGCAGTTGCTGCAGATAGTCGCTGGCCGGGCCAATATCGCCGTCCACGCGGTAGTCCCGGATATAACCTTCTACCAGCACCACATTGATGCGCCCGTCGGCCACATCCTGTGGCGGCAGGTAGGCATAAGAAAGCGGATAGCCCGCCTGCCGATAGCGCTGGGTCAGGCGCCGGGTGTATTGCTGCAGTTCGCCAAGGGTGATCTCGCGCCCGATCAGCGGCTGATAGTGCTCGCGCAGGTCGCTCAAGGAGAACACCGTGCCGCCCTCGAAGCGCACCTTGTGCAGCACCAGCCGCGTCTCTACAGGTGCCCAGGCATGGCGATGGTCGTCGGCCATGGCTAGCCGCGGGCTCGAGCTGACAGGGCGATAGGCATCCGTGGGCAGGTTGGTACTGGGCAGGCGACGTTCGTATTCATGGCTGTCGAAGAACACCGGCAACGGCCCGGCCTGGGCCGCAAGCGCCCAGGGCAGCAACAGCAGGGGCACGGCCAGTGGACGCATAGGGCGCTCCATGTTCCCTTGAATTGCGGGCGCCAGCCGCTCACGCCCGTCACCTGCTAGCGTAGGTGCTGGCCCGGCTGCCGTCGAACGCCTGATCGCTGAGCCGGAACACCACCCGCGCTGTATCTCCGCCTTCAGGTTTCGTCATGGCGTGCAGAAACACAGGTTTACACGGGACGCATTGGCTTGTCTCTCACACCACCCCTTATGTGAAGTATCACCCTCTGACGGCCATCTGCCGAGAATGCATGCATGAACAGTCGTTCGTCTATCACGGAGAAATGAACAACTCCGCCCGATAATTGTGTGTCGACGATTGCCTGTGTCACTTTCAACGCGACAGCATCACCCAAGCGCCCCAAGTTGAAGCGATCTGCTTTCGCCATTACCTTGGCTTGGGCTGTTATATGAATACTGTCTTGAAGGCCGTCTTCTTTAATCCAGGCCTTCAGGTACTCAGTAAACTTGGTATCTTGGCCATGCAGGGTCTCAGGATGCAGCGCTGGCGAGGACTGGGCATTTCTCAAAGGGGTACTGCCGACAGACGGCCGGGATAGCCGCGGCAAAGAGTTGGAGCGCTTGACCCTTCCTCGATTCCTTCCTGAAATATCAAGGTAGTTGACAGGATCACCGGCACAGTAGGCGTATGCATTCACTCCCCCCTCGGCAAACGGGCTTTGCTGATCAGGTGAGGAGAAGCGGAAAATACCGGGATGGTAGAGGCGATGCCCATTACCCAGGAGGTAACCATTAAGCGGTCGGTGATGCAGTTGGCCGACAAATCTGACTTCCTCTTGGACGCTACCCCCAGCGCTTTCATGACCATATGGTGTATAGACCAAAGACACTGCGATGCTGTGCGGGTTGCCAACAGGTATGGCGCTTTCAGCGTCAGATTCCGCTGACTTCATAGCATTCATAGACTAGATAGCCATCAGGAGAGTTTCACGCCTGACATTAATGTTTACAGAGGCCGTGAACAACTGTCAGAAATACTGGCTGTCGGGCGCTCGCCAGTAATACACGGCATCACTCGCTGACCTGCAACATCACCCGCGCCGTCTCGCCGCTTTCATCCAGTGCACTAAGCTCGGCCTGCCCGACCTGCGGCAAGCGCAGCAGCAAGCTGTCTTGCCCCTGGGTTTCCCCCAATGGCTGGCCATTGAGGAACCACCAGCGCCGCCCGCCACCGCCCAGGGCCGACACATGCAACTGCAGCGGCTCGCTGCTGGTGACCGGGCGACGCAAGTTGTCGCCCGGGCGCACGCCGACGATTGACAGCGGTGGCGCGCTGGCCGTTACTTGCGTTGGGCAGGCCGGGTCGATGGCCGGCAGCCGTGCCGCGCGCCGCTCGACCCGGGGCAGCCAAGGCTCAAGCGGCGCCGGCCAAAGGGCGATATCGCGGGCCTTGGCACCCGGGCAACTGCCATCCACGCGCAGCCCCTGATCGTTGACCCACACACTTTCGCGCAAACCCAGCCCCAAGGGCTGGTCGGCGGCCTGCAGGGTCGGCGGTGTGGTGCCGTCCAGGGTCCAGGCAAAGCGCTGACGTCGGCAGTTGGGGTCCTTCCTGCTCATCGGCTGGCCCAAAGGCCAACAGATCGCCGCCACCCCGACATTTGCCGGCACCCGTTCGACCGGCACACTGATGCCACGCTGGCTGTCACGGTTGCTCAGCAGGTCGTGCACCTGCAGCATCAGCGGCGCCGCCGAAGCCAGGCCGAACTGGCCGGGCACCGGCGTGCCGTCGGGGCGGCCGATCCATACGCCGATCAGGTAGCGCGGGCCAACGCCAATCGACCAGGCATCGCGAAAGCCGTAACTGGTGCCGGTCTTCCAGGCCAGTTGCGGGCGCTGCACCAACTCGGCATGCGGGTCACGGTCCGGGCGGGCCTGGCCACTGAGGATGCGCCGGATGATCCACGCCGCCCCTGGCGACAGCAGGCGGCGTTCGACCAGCGGGTCCTGCGGTTGCAGGCGCACCCGGGCACTGTTGCCACCCCGTGCCAGCGCCGCATACCCGCCAACCAGTTCCTCCAGCCGGCTACCGGCGCCGCCAAGGATCAGCGACAGGTTGGGCTCGGCCAACGGCGGGAGTATCAGCGGCATGCCCGCCATGCGCAGTTGCGCGGCAAAGCGTTTGGGGCCGTAAGCTTCCAGCAATTGCACCGCCGGCAGGTTGAGCGACAGCGCCAAGGCCGAACTGGCCGAAACCGGCCCGCTGAAACCCATCGAGAAATTGCCGGGGCGGTAGTCGCCGTAGCGCCGTGGCACATCCTGCAACAGCGATTCGGAATGGATCAGGCCATCATCCAGCGCCATGCCGTAGAGGAAGGGCTTGAGGGTCGAGCCGGGCGAGCGCAATGAGCGCACCATGTCCACATGCCCGAAGCGGCGTTCGTCAGCCAGGTCTATAGAGCCGAGATAGGCACGCACCGCCATGGTCTGCGCCTCGACCACCACAATGGCTGCGGACGTGCGCTCTGGCAGACGTGCGCGCCAACCCAGCAGCAAGTCTTCAAGGCGTCGCTGCAGCGCGGCATCGAGCGTGGTGCGGATCAGCGGCGGGCTGTCGGCGCTGTTCAGGCGCCGGGCCAGCAACGGCGCCAGGGCCGGTTCCTGGCGGGGCGCCAGCACCAGAGGTTCCTCGGCGGCCTCGCGGATTTGCTGTTCAGGCCACACCTGGTATTCGGCCAGGCGCAGCAGCACCTTGTCCCGGGCGCGCTGGGCGCGCTCGGGGTGACGGTCGGGGCGCAGCCGGCTGGGCGCCTGGGGCAGTACCGCCAGCAGCGCCGCTTCGGCGGGGCTGAGGTGCATGGGCGACTTGCCCAAGTATGCCCAGCTGGCCGCCGCAACGCCCTGCAAGGTACCGCCGAAGGGCGCACGGTTCAGGTATATCTGCAGGATGTCACGTTTGGACAAATGCCATTCCAGCTGCGCCGTACGCCACAGCTGCCGCAGTTTCCCGGCCAGGGTACGGTCATGCGGGTCGAGCAGGCGCGCCACCTGCATCGACAGCGTGCTGCCGCCCGACACCACACGCCCGCCCCGCAGGTTCAGCCAGGCAGCGCGTGCCAGCGCGAACGGGTTGACCCCCGGATGGCTGTAGAACCAGCGGTCCTCGTAGGTCAGCAAGGCCTGCAGGTACAACGGCGAAACCTGGTCAGGGCTCACCGGGTAGCGCCAGACACCCTCGGCATCGGCAAAGCGCCACAGTGGCGTACCGTCCTCGGCCAGAACCACCCGGGCCAGGTCGTCGCCCGGCAGTGGCAGCGGCCAGATACGGTCGGCCAGCCAGACCAGGCCGAACAGCACCAGCATGCCGATCGCCATGGCGCGCAACAGCTTGCCCGCACGGGTGCGTGGCCGCGCTAAGCTTGGCATCGGGAACCGACCTGGCCAGCGAATGGCCAAAGGCTTGGGAACGGCAGACTCGCCGATTCGTTCATCAGGAAGCAACTATGCATGTAGAAGGTTTTTTCGAGTGGCTGGGCCAGGCACTGGGGTCGTTGATCCGCATCATCGTCGACGCTTTGAGCGGGCTGTTCAACCTGCTGGCCAATGCCGGTGGCAATTTCATCGACGGCCTGGCGCGCACCTTGGGCATGGACACCTCGCTGGTCAGCATCCTGGCCCTGATCATCGGCCTGATGCTGCTGTACTCGGCCATCCGCGCGTTCATGCGCGCCTCGATCATCCTTGGGATCATCTGGCTGGTGCTGGGACTGTGGGTGATGAGCTGGGTGATTCACTGAAGGCCGAAGCGACATCTTTTGTATGAGCAGCCTTGTGCTGCGAAGAGGCCGGTACTGCTAGCTCCCTTTTCATGGGGCTTACCGGCCTCTTCGCAGCACGAGGCTGCTCATGTGCAGCTTTCGCCTTAGCGGGCCTTGACGGTCATCTCCCCTTGCCCATCCCCCACCGCCTGCAGGTTCGGCCGGTACATCGACTCGACCTGCGGCGGCGGCACGCGGTACGTGCCCGGGGTCACCGCCCGCGCCAGGTACAGCAGGTGGGTGGTGCCGTAGCCGTCGAGTTTCAGCGCGGCGACGTAACGGTCATCACGGTATTCCTGGTGCACCACGCTGGCGTTCTGCATCGACTCGCGCCATTCCTTCACCGCGCTGCTGGCGTTATCCAGGCTGGCGGCACTTTGTGCCAGGTTCTGGTTTTCCAGCTCCAGGCCTGCCGGCAGCAGGTCCACCACCAGCGCATCCGGCACACGCTCTTCGGCCTTGAGTGCCAGGTGCACCAGTACCAGGTCGCCACTGCGCAGGTTGTGCAGGTCCAGCGGTTGGCCATTCATGCCCAGGTACTCACGACGGATCTGCAGCCCGTTGCCGCCGGCTGCAGGCGCCTGGCGTGGGTAACCGGACAAGGTCAGTTGCTGGTACAACGTTTCGCTGCCCTGGTTCTGCACACTTAGCGGCGAGGCCAGCAAAGGGCCTTCCAGCTTCATGCCAGCCTCGGCATTGTTGAACTCGCGCACCTCGCCAGCGCTGTCCAGGCGGGCCTGCCACTTGCCTTCGGGCTTGCCCAGCAGGCCGCGCCCGGCAAGGAACAGGGCGTTGCGCTCCTGGGTCGACAGCCAGCGGTTGGCCGCCAGTTCATCCGACAAGGCGAACAGGCGCTGATCGACCTGGCTGCTGGCCAGGTTGCTCTCCTGCAGCAGCGCCAGAATCAGCGCCTGGTCGCGCAGCGCACTGCCGTAGTCGGCCATCCAGCCTTTGCCGCGGCTGATACCCAAGCCAGCCTGCAACGCCTGTTCGGCACGCGGCTTGTCACCCATCTTGTCCAGCGCCACCGCCAGCTGCACCAGCGGCAGGCCAGAGCGGGCGTCGGCGCGGCGCTCGAACAGGCCACGCAGGGCGCCCAGCGGCGCCTGCTGGCTGCGCGACAGCACCAGCGCCGCATAGGCCTGCACGGCAAAGCGGGTATGGTCGGCGTTTTCGCTGTAGTCAACTTCGATCAGGTTACGCTCCTGCAGGTAGCGCAGCAGGCGCTCGCTGGCCTTCTTCAGCGCTTCGGCCGGCACGCCATAACCCTGCTCACGGGCACGCAGGAGGAAATCGGTGACGTAGGCGGTCAGCCAGTACTCTTCTTCGCTGTCCGAGCTCCACAGGCCAAAGCTGCCGTTGTAGCGCTGCATGCCCAGCAGGTGCTCGATGCCCATTTCGATCTTGCGTTTGCGCACATCCGCCGGTTCGCCCTTGATGCCCAGGCGCTTGAGGCTGTCGGCATCGGCATACAACGACGGGTAAAGGCCGCTGGTGGTCTGTTCCAGGCAACCGTAGGGGTAGGCTTCGAGGGCGCGGATCTGCTCGGCCAGGTTCAGCGGCGGCCGGCTCGACAAGGCCAGGCTGGCTTCCAGGCCGGCGGGTTCGAAGGCGGCCAGGTCGGCTTCGGGCAATGTCCACGGCTGGTCCTTCAAGGCCACGCGGTAGTGCTTGAGCATCGCCGGGTAGGCCGGGCGCACGCCCAACGTCCACTCGCGTTCGAACGCGGTGGCCGGTTCGTTCGGTAATTGCAGGCCAGTGACGCGCACGTGCACCTTGCCCTGCCCCAGCCCACCCTGGGCCTGTACCGGGATCATCAGCGTCGAGCGCTGGCCCTCGGCCAGGGCAACGTTTTGCACAGCATTGGTGGCCAGGCTCAGCTGCCCTTCAGTGCTGATGTCCACATTCAACTGCTGGGCGCGGCCCGACAGGTTGGCCAGGTCCAGCGCCAGGCTGGTACGGTCACCACCGGCCAGGAAGCGCGGGGCCGACAGCTCGGCAATCAGTGGCGCGGCAACCACCGTCTTGCCTTCGGCCATGCCGAAATGCTCCTCGGTCCAGGCCTGGGCCATCAGCCGCAGCTCGCCATTGAAGTCAGGAATATCGACCGTGGCCTGGCCCTCGCCATTGTCGTCCAGGGTAACGGGCAGGCTCTGCTGGGCAACGATGGTCACCGTGGTGTTGGGGCGCTTGCCGCCCTTGGCCATGGCCGCATCACCGCCAAATGCCAGGCTGGCCAGGCGGCCCTGGCCGGCTTCGATCAGCTGGCCATAAATGTCCAGCTGGTCGGCGCCGTAGGCTTTGCGCCCGAACAGGCTGGCGAACGGGTCGGGGGTCTTGAAGTCGGTGATGTTGAGAATGCCCACGTCCACTGCCGACAACAGCACGTGTACTTGCTTTGGCACGCTGCCATCGGCGTTGGCGGCCTTGAACTTCACGGTCAGCGGCTGTTTGGGGCGCATTTTTTCCGGCGCCTGCAGGCTCAGCGCCAACTTGCGTTCAGCCCTGTCCAGCGGCAGGTGCAACACGCCGACGGCGCGTTTGGGCGTGGCGTTGGCCTTGCGCTCGCCGGGGCGAATCACCAAGGCGCTGATGTACAGGTCATGGCGGGCCCAGGCCTTGTCCAACGGCACGTCGAAGGCCTTGCCTTCGGCGGGCACGTCGATCTCCTGCCACCACAGCGGGCCATCACTGGATTCGATCATCAGGTAACCGGTACCGGCAGCAGGTGGCGTAACGGTAACCTTGGCCGTGGCGCCGTCAGCGTAGGACGGCTTGTCCAGCGCCAGCTTGACCTGGTCCGGGCGCACCGCGCCGCCTTCGGCGTTGTCCTGGGCACGGTAACCGGCCCAGAAGCGCTCGCTGGAAACCAGGCCCGTCTGCGGGTCTTCCACCTCGACCCGGTAAGGCCCCCACTCCACCTGGAAGCTGAGCTTGGCTGTGGAGCCGGCCTTGACGCTGATGGTCTCCTCGCTCTGGGTGAGGAATTTCTCGTTGTAGGCGTAGCTCCAGCCATCGCTCTGCGAGTAGTTCCAGTAGTAGTCGCGGCGTTCGCGAATCAGCCTTACCTTGAGGTCGTTGGCCGCCAGCTTGTTGCCGTCGGGGTCGGCCACCAGGAACTCGAATTCAACCGGCCCGTCACTGTCGGTTTCCTCGCCATCGAACAGCCCGCGCAGGCCTGGCAGGCGTTCACCGGGCCAGATCGGCTGTTCCAGCCGCCGGGTGATCGGTCGGCCACCAGACTCCTGCAGGCTGGCCTGTACGGTCAGCTGCAGTGGCGAGCGGGCTTCGGCCCAGCGGCTTTCAATATCCAGTACAGCCTTGCCAGCTTGGTCGAGGGTCACTTCGTCCAGCTCCAGGTCCTGGTTCAACTCGGTTTCGCTCACCGAGCCGAACTGGTAGCCAGGCAACGCCGGCACCGCCTCGCGCAGCGGGCGCACATAGGCCTGGCCACTCAGGCGATTGCCAGCGGCCGGGGCGCCATAGAGGTAGCGGCCATTGACCTGGATGCGGGCATTCTCGTCAGGCGAAAGCGGTGTGCTGCTGCCCTTCAGCTCCAGCGCCAGGCGCTCGGGCAGGAAGTCTTCGACCAGGAACTCGTACACCTGCTTGCGCCCGCCGCCCAGGTCGAGCAGCAGTTGCCAGCGACCGGTCGGCGCCTCGCTGGCCAGTTGCAACTGGTACTGGTACAGGCCACTGGCATCAGCTTCCCAGACGAACTTGCGGCTGACCTGCTCATCCGGTCGGCGCACTTCGACGCTTACCGGTTGGGCCTTGACCGGCTTGCCGTCCTGGTCGCGCAGCAGGCCGTTGAGCAGCACTGTCTCACCCGGGCGATACAAGTCGCGCGGGCCGAAAATGAACAACTGCAGCGGGTTGGCCAGCGGGCCGGTGATGTCGAACTCGGCCAGGTCCAGTGCGGCGGTATTCAAGCGCAGCAGCGTGGTGTTGACGCCTTGGGTGGCGATCAGGGTGTCGGCCTTCGGCGTGATCGGCAGTTGCGCATGGCCCTTGCCGTCGGTAGTGGCCTGGGCCAGCAACTTGCCTTTCTCGTCATGGATTTCCAGGTTGACCCCGTTCATCGCCTTGCCGCCTTCCAGGGCTTGAGCGAATACGTCGAGGCGGTCGCGGTAGCGATGCGCCGAAACCCCGATGTCGCTGAGGGTGAACAAGGTTGCCGGCTGCGAGTAGTCGTAGGTGCCCGAGGCGCGCATTACCGCCAGGTACACGCCCGCTTCCTGCAGCGGCTTGATGCCGGCAATCGGCAGCAGCACCGTCTCGCGGGTGTTCCGCGCGGGGTTGAGGTCGAAGCGGCCGCTGTAGACCAGCTCGGCCATGTCCAGGGTTTCCTTGGACTGGTAGTAGTACAGGCTGCTGTTGCGCCCCCAGCTGGCCAGGAAGCTCGAGAGCATGGCCGGCTTGACGCGGAAGAACTCGACATCGACCTTGTCGACGTTGAGGGCAATGACCGGTAACCCCTCAGCCAGGCGCGTGGGCAGCAGCGAGCCGCGGCTGGCAAAGCCGATGGTCGGCTGCATGTCGCGGGTTTCCAGGCGGGTGATCGATTCGCTGTCCAGCTGCTTGCCGTTGACTGCCAGCAGGCCTTTGTCGACGGTCAGTACCAGCTTGCGCTGCGGCTCCAGGTGGCGCAGGCGCAGTTCCATCTGGTTGTCGGAGAGTTCCCAGGCGCCGTCGAGCTTGCCTTTGACGGTGTCGACCAGGTGCACCTTGCTGGCCAGGTCCTGTTCGGCATCCAGCGGCGCAGAGAAACTGATCGACAGCGTGGCTGCGCCGTCGAGCTGCACTTCCGACACATCCAGCACGCTGAGCTCGCGGCCTTCGTAGCGCTTGGCGAGTACGGCCGGGTCTTCGCGCCTGGCTGCCGGGGCCTCGGCCGGCGTGGTGGCCAGCGGTTTTTCGGCCGGCACCGGTTTGTCCGGCGTCGAAGAGTCACAGGCACCGAGCAAAGCCAGCGCGCAGGCCAGCAACAATCCTTTGTTGAACATGGAGTATGAACTCTTGGGCAGCGTGTACGTGAGGGGGGCAACTATAGCTCGCTGAGACCATGTTCGCGCGAATTGGTTGCCTGGCCGTTACACTGTGGCCATTCCGAAAAGCGGGGGCGCGAGCCTGCTCCTGATCGATCAAGGACTCCAATGCTGCAACTGACCACCGACTGGCGCCACCGCCCCACCCACCACAAGGTCTGGGCGCTGGCCGCACCGATGATCCTGTCCAACATCTCCGTGCCTTTGGTCGCCCTGGTCGACAGCACCGTCATCGGCCACCTCCCCCACGCCCACCAGCTGGGGGCGGTGGCCGTGGGCGCGACGATGTTCACCTTCATGGTCGGCCTGATGGGCTTCCTGCGCATGGGCTCCACCGGCTTCGCCGCCCAGGCCGCCGGCCGTGGGGACGGCGCGGCGCTGCGCCAGGTGCTGGTGCAAGGGCTGCTGCTGGCGTTCGGCTTCGCCATGCTGATCGGCCTGCTGGCGCTGCCCTTCAGCCAGCTGGCACTGCACGCCATGCAACCCAGTGCGGCCCTGCAGCAAGCTACCGAAGACTTCTTCCACACCCGCCTGCTCGGCCTGCCTGCGGCACTGGCCAGCTACGCGCTGGTCGGCTGGTTCCTGGGCACGCAGAACGCCAGGGCGCCGCTGGCCATCCTGCTGACCACCAACCTGCTGAACATCGCCTTGAACCTGTGGTTCGTGCTTGGCCTGGATTGGGGCGTGCTGGGTTCGGCACGGGCGTCGGTGATTGCCGAGTGGAGCGGCGCCCTGCTTGGCCTGGCCCTGACCCGCCCGGCCCTGCGCGCCTACCCGGGGCATATCGTGTGGACGGCGCTGAAGCGCTGGCAGGCCTGGCGCCCGCTGCTGGCGGTAAACCGCGACATCTTTCTGCGCAGCCTGGCGCTGCAGTTGGTGTTCCTGCTGATCACGGTGCAAGGCGCGCGCCTGGGTGAGGCCACCGTGGCGGCCAATGCCCTGCTGCTCAACGGCCTGTTGCTGACGGCCTATGCCCTTGACGGGCTGGCCCACGCGGTGGAGGCCCTGTGCGGCCACGCCATCGGCGCTCGTCACCGCGACACCTTGCGCCGCTCGCTGGTAGTGGCCTGCGGCTGGTCGCTGATCACCAGCCTGGGCTTCGCCGGGTTGTTCCTGCTGGGTGGGCACCTGTTCATCGACCTGCAGACCGACATCGAGAGCGTGAGGGCCGCAGCCTATCCGTACCTGCCGTACCTGGCGCTGCTGCCGTTGATCGCGGTGTGGAGTTACCTGCTGGACGGGCTGTTCATCGGCGCGACCCGGGCGCGGGAGATGCGCAACGCGATGCTGGTGTCGTTGGTGATTGCGCTGCCGGTTGCGCTGGCCATGAGCGGAATGGGCAACCATGGGTTGTGGTTGGCGTTTCTGGTGTTCATGGCGCTGCGCGCAGGGACGCTGGGGTGGGTGGGGTGGCGGTTGCAGCAGAGCGATCGTTGGCTGGGATGATTGGCCACAGGAGATCGTTATCCTTTGTAGGAGCGGCCTTGTGTCGCGAAATGAGGGCGAAGCCCTCACCTGCGGCTTCACAGCCACACACAATCCCAATGCGGATAATCGCCGGCACGTCGCACCAGGCCAGCCCTTATGGGATTGGCAATAATATAACGGGCAGTCGCTCTGATATCGTCTTCCTTGCGCAACGCCCGGTCATGAAAACCAGGTTGCCAGATGTGCTTTCGTTCGACGCCTTGCCGGTAAAGCGCGCAACTGCTACGCGACTTGAAGGCACACATGAGTTTGCTCAAGCTGGTCGGCCCAAGCTCGATAAGCCAATGCAAATGGTCCGGCATCAGGACCCACGCCAGAGAGCGGCAACTTCCATCTTGATCACTCGCGCGCAGTTGCTGGATTGCCGACCGCGCGAAGATCAGGTTTGCGAACAGAGGTAGTCTATGGCGCGTGATGGTGGTCAGCAGGTAGAGCCGACCAGGCTCTGAATAGCGCCCTTGGCGCAAGCGGTGATTACCTTGACGATCCATGTCGAACTCCTTTGAAGATTGCATTCGAAGGATAGGTGTGGGGATGTCGGAAAGTGCCGAGGGATCATTACCGCGTATGACGCGGTGAGGGCTGCGCCCTCATTTCGCGACACAAGGCCGCTCCTACAAAAAATCGCGATGCCATGGGACGGTATCGCGGCCCCTGCTGGAGCGGCCCCCAGGGCCTCAGGACGACAGGTACGAAGACCGGGTCAATCCCAACCGCAGCGCATCCAGGTACTGGGTCCGCTCACGCGCAGTGATCTTGGCGCTGGCCACCTTGTCGCGGTAGTGGGTCATCAACTCCTCCGGCGACAGGTGCACATAACGCAGCATGTCTTCGATGGTGTCGTGGGTCTCGATGCCGGCGTGGTACACGCTGCCGTCGGCGTTCTGGTAGATGTTCACCGAGTCGGTGTCACCGAACAGGTTGTGCATGTCACCGAGGATTTCCTGGTAGGCACCGACCAGGAACACACCCAGCAGGTAGTCCTCGCCATCCTTCAGCGCATGCACCGGCATGCTGGTCTCGATGCTCTGCTCGTCGACGTACTGGTTGATCTTGCCGTCGGAGTCGCAGGTCAGGTCCTGCAGCACGGCACGGCGCAGCGGCTCTTCGTCCAGGCGGTGCAGCGGGATGATTGGCAGCACCTGGCCGATGGCCCAGGTGTCCGGCAGGCTCTGGAACACCGAGAAGTTGCAGATGTACTTGTCGGCCAGCTTGTCGTTGAGCTCGTCCAGTACCTGACGGTGCGAGCGCTGGCGGGCCTTCAGCGAGTTGTGCAGGCGGCGGCACACGGCAAAGTAGCACTGCTCGGCCAAGGCTTTCTCGGCCAGGGTGATCTTGCCATCGGCATACTGCGCAGCCACGTCACCCATGTAGTGAGTGGCACGCCAGTAGGTCTCGGTGACCATCTCGATGTCGGTCGGGCCCAGCAGGTCAGCCAGCCACTGCACGGTCTGCGGCAGGGCTTCCTTGTTGTCGATGGTCGGCACGTCGTCGTTGTGTTTCTCGACGTCGGTCACCTGGATCACCAGCATGGCATGGTGCGCGGTCAGCGAGCGGCCGCTTTCGGAGAAGATGTGCGGGTGCGGCAGGCCCTGCGCATCGCAGAATTCCTTGAGCATGCCCACCACCACACCGGCGTAGTCGTCCATGTCATAGTTGATCGAACTGGCATTGCGCGAGTGGGTGCCGTCGTAGTCCACGCCCAGGCCACCGCCCACGTCGATATGGTCGACCGGCAGGCCCAGCGCACGCAGTTCGCCATAGTAGCGGATGGCTTCCTTGAAGCCGTGCTGGTAGTCGGCCAGGTTGGCGATCTGCGAACCCATGTGGAAGTGCAGCAGGCGGATGCCCTGGTCCAGGCCGGCATCGCGGAAGCGCTGTACCACCGAGATCAGCTGGGCGGCGGACAAACCGAACTTGGACTTCTCGCCACCGGTGTCGGCCCACTTGCTCGACGCCAGCGACGACAGGCGCACGCGCAAGCCAACCTGTGGCTTGACCTTGAGCTCGGCGGCTTCTTCGATCACCAGGGCCACTTCCGACTCTTTCTCGATGACGATGAACACGTTATGGCCAAGCTTCTGCCCCATCAGCGCCAAGCGGATGAACTCGCGGTCCTTGTAGCCGTTGCAGACGATGGTACCGCCCTTCGGCGCCAGTGCCAGCACGGCCAGCAGCTCGGGCTTGGAGCCGGCTTCGAGGCCGATCGACACGTTTTGCGTGGCGATGATGTTTTCCACCACCGCTTCCTGCTGGTTGACCTTGATCGGGTACAGCGCGGTGTACTGGCTTTGGTATTCCAGGCGCGCGATGTTGGCGTCGAACGCGCCGGTCAGCTGGCGCACACGGTCCTGCAGAATGTCGGGGAAGCGCACCAGCAAGGGCAGCGACAGGCCGCTCTGGCGCAGCTCGTCGACCTGCTCGTACAGGTCGATCGGCGCGCTGTCCGGGCCGTTGGGGCGCACTTCGACGCGCCCGGCTTCATTGATGGCGAAATAACCAGCGCCCCAATGGCGGATGCCGTAAACACTGCGGCTGTCGGCCACGGTCCATTGGCTACCATCGTCTTTGCGTGTGCGTCGTACGGACATTCAAGTCCCCTATAGATAAGTCGAAGACACTGCCGCGCAAGGAGGCGGACGCAGTGTAAAAGGCAAAAATGACGATTCGTCCGTGCCCAGCGATAGACCCTGGTCACGGCAACGAGTTTAGAAAGCACTGGGCAAAAAATCGCGCGGGTTGCTCAGCCGCCGGACTTTTTCGCCTTGAAGCCCTGTTTGATCAGCTCGCCGATCAGCAGCTCGACATGGTCACCCTGGATCTCGATGACGCCATCCTTCAGCGCACCACCGGTACCGCAGCGGCGCTTGAGGGTGGTGGCCAGCTCCTTGAGCTGGTCGAGCGGCAGCGGCACACCGCTGACGGTGGTCACGGTCTTGCCGCCACGGCCTTTGCTTTCGCGGCGCACACGGGCAATGCCATCGCCTTCGGGGATGATCTGCTGCTTGCAGGTACAGGCATCCACCGGCTGGCCACAGTCGGGGCAGTGCCGACCGCTGTCGGTGGAGTAAACGAGACCGCCTAGGGCGGCGAAGGAAGAAGCTTTCTTGGCCACTTTTGTTCCTCTGTGCTGAGGACAAAAACTGGTCGTGCCTTGGGGTTGAGGCCGACCGCGAAGCCCCACTCTGGCAGGGGCGGCGCTACTGCCGCAAGACCTGCGGCAGCCCGTAAAGGGCGCGCAGTGTAACGATAAATGCGGCGGTTGCTAAGTACAGGATTGCGGCATTTTGCGAATGTTTTGCGACTATTCGCGGGCACGCCCGCTCCCACAGGGACTGCGCCGCCCCTGAGAGCTGCACAAATCCTGTGGGAGCGGGTTTACCCGCGAAAGGGCCGGCAACTATTCCAGGCTAGCTTTATAGCGCTGCAACGCCGCCAACGAGTCCGGGCAATAGGGTCTTGTCAGGCTTTCCTCTTCAGCCAGCGCAAGACTGACAAAGCGCGCTTCGATCACCTCTTCCGGCTGCAACCGCAGCGGCGCATCCGACACCGCCGAATACACCGCGCACCACAACCGGTTATCCGGTTGGTCAAAGTAGAACCGCTCATGAAAGCGCAGCGGCGCATCTTCAATGCCCAGCTCCTCGGCCAGCTCTCGGGCCGCCGAGTCGGCATAGCCTTCCCCGGCCGCAACCATGCCGCCGGCAGCCACATCCCAATACCCCGGGTACAGCGCCTTGCTCAGCGTCCGTCGATGTACGCACAACTCACCGGCGCTGTTGAACAGCAGGATGAAGGTGCAACGGCCGATCAGGCCGCGCTCGCGCAGTTCAGCCCGGGGCAAGGCGCCCAGCACCTGGTCGGCTTCGTCCACCCAGGTGACCAGTTCGCGGTCGGAAGCCGCCCGATGGGCGGCCTCGGTTGGGCTGATGGCCATGATCAACCCTGCGACAGCAGTTGACGCAGGTCGATGACTGCCGCGTTGGCCCGGGAAATGTAGTTGGCCATGACCAGCGAGTGGTTGGCCCACATGCCGAAGCCACTGCCGTTGAGCACCATCGGGCTCCACAGCGGCTCTTGCGAGGCTTCCAGCTCACGGATGATCTGGCGCACGCTGACCGTGGCGTTCTTCTTCGCCAGCACGTCGGCAAAGTCCACCTCGATGGCGCGCAGCAGGTGCGACAGCGCCCAGGCCTGGCCACGGGCTTCGTAGAACACGTTGTCGATCTGCAGCCATGGTGTTTCCACCAGCTCTTCGTCCACCTGCGGCGCCTGGCCGGCAACCACCGATTCGGTCTTCAGCGTGGTGTTCAGCTTGACCCGGCCAACGCTGGCCGACAGCCGCTGCGACAGCGAGCCCAGGCGCGTAGCCACGTCACCCAGCCAGTTGTTCAGGTTGTCGGCACGGGTGTAGAAGATGGCGCCCTTGTCACCGGCGGCCAGACGGGTCTGGTAACGGTTCAGCGACTTGATGCCTTCTTCGAACTCGGATTCGCTCGACGGCAGGATCCAGCTCTTGTTGTCGAAGTTGAAGCGCGGCTCGGCCTTGGCCAGGTCGGCGTCTTCGGTGGACTGCGACTGCGAGCGGGCGAAGTCCTTGCGCAGGGCGCGGGACAGGTCGCGCACCTGGACCAGCACGCCGTATTCCCAGCTCGGCATGTTGTCCATCCACAGCCCTGGCGGGAAGCGGTCGTTGGAAATGTAACCGCCGGGCTTGTTCAACAAAGTGCCGGCCACGGTCTTCAGGGTTTCGATGGTGGTATAGCCCACTACCATCTGCTGACCGTTGTGCTCGGCCGCGGCCTGGGCGTTCTGCTGCACCGGGAACAGGTTCGGTTCCTCGCTCCAGTACCAGCCCAGGCCGATGCACACCAGCAGGTACAACCCGATCAGGGTACCCAGGGCACGGCTCCAAAGGCCGCCAACGTAGCTACGGGCGGCGGCGCCGCGGCCGTCGACACGCTCACGGGGCTCGGCTTTGGCCTCGCGGTTTTTCCAGTCCAGCATGGCTTTGTCCTTAAATTAATCACGACGGTTCAGGGGCTTGGACCACAGGCCTACGCAAGGGTGCCACGGCAAGCCCGCATGGCAGCACTATAAAGCAGACACCGCCTTGCGCATAAGCGACCATTCGGTCAGCAACTGATTATTGGTTCTTGTGGCTTTGTTGATGCAGGGCACTCACTCGGCAGGAAAGAGCTGCTAGCATAGAGCCATCATTGCCTCTGCACCTCCAACCTACAAGTAGCCAGGACATGAGCCAAGCAGTCGAGCCGAGCCCGCAGTGCCCCGCCCAACAGCTGATGCGTAGCGGCCTGCGCAAGGACGACCCGCTTGACCAGGTGCTGCTGCCGGCCCTGCGCAAACCGGTGTACATCCTGCTGCAGGACCATGAGCGTGCCCAGCGCCTGGCCCAGCAACTGGAGTTCTTTGGCCTGGTGGTGCAAGCGTTGCCCAGCGCGGCGGCATTGCTTGCCTCGATCGGTGAATACCCGCCTGCGGCGATCATCATGGATGTCGACTTCACCGGCCGCGGCCAGGGCCTGCTGCTGGCCGCCAAGGTTCAGCAGGGCCTGGCGCAGCCTGTTCCGCTGCTGTTCTTCAGCCATCAGGAAACCGATACCCCGACTCGCCTGGCGGCTGTGCGCGCCGGCGGCCAGGACTTCCTCACGGGTACCCTGGAGGCTTCCAGCCTGCTGGAAAAGGTCGAACTGCTGACCAATGCCGCCCCTCATGACCCGCTGCGCGTGCTGATCATCGATGACTCCCGCACCCAGGCCCTGCACACCGAGCGTGTGCTGGCCAGCGCCGGCATGCTCACCCGCAGCCTGACCGACCCGATCGGCACCATGGCAGAGCTTGCCGACTTCCAGCCTGACCTGATCATCCTCGATCTGTACATGCCCGCGTGTACCGGCCCTGAACTGGCCAAGGTCATCCGCCATAGCGATCGTTATGTGAGCGTGCCGATCATCTACCTGTCGGCCGAGGACGATCTGGACAAGCAGCTGGATGCCATGAGCGAAGGTGGCGATGACTTCCTGACCAAGCCGTTTCGCTCACGCCACCTGATCACCACGGTGCGCAACCGCGCCGCACGTGCCCGGCACCTGAAGGCGCGCATGGTGCGCGACAGCCTGACCGGGCTGTACAACCACACGCACATCCTGCAGTTGCTCGAAGACTGCAGCTTCCGCGCCCGCCGCGAGCAGCAGCCGTTGAGCTTTGCCATGCTCGACATCGACCACTTCAAGAAGATCAACGACCGCCACGGGCACCCCATGGGCGATCGGGTGATCAAGAGCCTGGCACTGTTCCTCAAGCAGCGCTTGCGCAAGAGCGATTTCATTGGCCGTTACGGGGGTGAGGAATTCGCCATCGTCATGCCCAACACCGCGCTGGAGGCGGCGCACAAGGTGCTGGACGATATTCGCCGGCGCTTTGCCGAAATTCTGTACCCCGCGCAGCCGCAGGATTTGCAGTGCACCTTCAGTGCCGGGGTGGTGCAGCTGGATGACGGGCTGGATGCGCTGACCATGGCCAGTGCGGCGGATGAGGCGCTGTACCGGGCCAAGCATGCCGGGCGTAATTGTGTGGTGCGTGTGGAGCCCTGATGCGGCTTTACCTGTACTGGCCTCTTCGCGGGTGAACCCGCTCCCACAGGTTCTCCACCAAGGTTTAAGGCTGTGCAATCTCTGTGGGAGCGGGTTCACCCGCGAAGAGGCCGGCACAGGCAACACAGATACCGGCACTGTGCCACTTTTTTCTGACACCAACCCTTCGTCGTCATCACCTGGTCACAAAATCGCAATAGCTTCAGGCGCCTACCCCACTCCCCTCCGCAGGAAGTTCGCGGCTATGCGCCTGAAGTGGCTGACCAATTTCAACACCCTGTTGCTGGTGACCGTGTGTATCGCCCTGGGCGCTACCTTGTGGTGGTCGCAGCGTGCCCTGGAGCGCCCTTACCAGATGATGGAACGCTATCTGGGCCTTTCCCAGCAGTTCCAGAACCAGGCGGCAGGCAATATCCGGGCGTACCTGGGCAGCGGCGATGCGTTGCGCCATGCGGCGGCCATGGACGCCAACCAGCAGCTACAGGCCGCCCTGGCCGACTGGCCCGACGCGCTCGGCGACCAACTGCGCCCCAGCCTGAACAGCCTGCAGGCCTTCACCGCCAATGAACTGCTGGCCGCCGGCAAGCTGGCCGGCGACCCTCAAGCCCTGCTGCTGCAGGCCGAACGGGAACTGGGCGCCAACTTCGAGCAACTGGCCGGCTATGCCCGCGACAGCGGCAGCGCCGACGCCCACCGCTACCTGCTGCCGCTGCTCGACGCCACGGTACACCTGGGCCGCTTGTCGCTGGCCCGGGACAAGCTGGTCAGCAGCGGCCGAGCGGAGCTGGCTGACGAAGTGCAGCGCGAACTGCAACTGATCCGCGCCCAGGCCCAGGCCATCGATGGCCTGCCATTGCTGGGCGTGACCCGCGCCGCCGAGTCGGGTGCCGACGACTTCGCCGCCATGATGGGCCTGGAATCCCAGGCCAGCGCCCGGCAGGAAGACATTGCCGTAGGCCTCAAGCGTGAACTGCAAAGCCTGCTCAGCCGCTACCCGGCCGAACTGCAACGCACCCGCGAACAGATCGAGCGTCGCGCCACCCTCGCCGCCAGCACTGGCCAGCGCCTGGACGCGGTGCAGCAGGCGATTGCGCGGCTGGAACCCGAAGTACGCGGCCAGCACGCAAGGATTGCCGCCGAGGTGCGCATCATCCAGGGCCTGATGATCGGCCTGATCCTGCTGATTGCCCTGCTGATCGACACCTTGCAACGCCGCCTGGCGCGCACCTTGACCGGCCTGGCCCCAGCCCTGTCGCGCTGGGCCGAAGGCGACTTCGCCCAGGCCATCGCCCTGGGCAAGACCAATCGCGAACTGCACGACATTCAGGACTCGCTCAACCGCCTGCGCCAGTACCTGGTGGAGCTGGTCGGCACCATCCGCCACAACGCCGAGCAGGTGGCGGGCAGCAGCCACGCTCTGGCCGGCATGAGCGCCGCCCTGCACGATGGCGCCGAACGCCAGGCCGGCGATACCGGGCAGATCCGCGATGCCCTGGGCGAGCTGGAAGCGACCATCCAGCAAGTGGCCGGCGATGCCAGCGCCGCCGCCGACGCCAGCCGTGATGCCGGGCGCGCGGTGGAACAGGGCCAGGCGGTGATTGGCCAGAGCCTGACCGGTTTGCGTGAACTGGTTGACGAGGTACAGGGCAACGCCCGCATGATCGAGCAATTGGCAGAAGAGTCGGCGACCATCGGCGGGGTGCTCACGGTGATCCGCTCGATTGCCGAACAGACCAACCTGCTGGCCCTGAACGCCGCGATCGAGGCAGCCCGGGCGGGAGAGATGGGCCGGGGGTTCGCCGTGGTCGCCGATGAGGTGCGTTCACTGGCGCAGCGCACTACCGGGGCCACCGGTGAGATCCAGGCACTGATCGACCGCCTGCAGCAGGCAGCCAGGAGCTCGGTGGCGGGGATGCGCGCGCAGCTGGAGCATGCCGAGGCCACGGCCGACCAGGCCCAGGCGGCGGATGGGGCGCTGGAGGCGATCGTCTGCGCCATCCGCACCATTGCCGACACGGCGGTGCGGATTGCCGATGTCACCGCGCAGCAGACGGGCGCGGTGAGCGAGATTCGTGACCACAGCGAGCGGATTCATGAGCTGGGTGAGGATAATTTGCAGCGTATTGGCGAAGGGCGTGAGCAAGGGGAACAATTGCTGAGCCTGGGAGGCGAATTAAACCGGGCGGTGCGGGCGTTCAGGGTCTGAGCCGGCCTGCACGATACCTGTGGGAGCTGGCTTGCCGGCGATGAGGCCAAAACAGGCAACACAAGACAGTTGCTCCCACAAAGCCAACCCACAACAGTTCCGTTATCATGGCCTGCACGTTCCACCTCGCGAGTCCGCCATGCGCCGCCTGTTTTTCCTGCTGTTCCTGCTGCTGGCCAGCCCTGCCTTCGCCACGGGCCTGCTCGACAACCGTCCCAGCGCCACCCTCGGCGCCGCCTCGCTGGCCAACAACGCCGACTTCCTGCCGGTCCACGAGGCCTTCAAGCTCAGCCTGGTCCAGGCCGATGCGCAAAGCATAAAGCTGCGCTTCGTCGCCACCGAGGGCTACTACCTCTACCGCCACCGCTTCCAGTTCCACACGGAACCGGCCGACATCGCCTTGGGCGCGCCGAACATCCCCAAGGGCGAAGCCAAGCACGATGAGTTCTTCGGCGACGTCGAGGTGTACCACGGCGTGCTCGACATCGAGCTGCCACGCACCGATCCGCGTGCCTTCACCCTGCTGGTGGGCTACCAGGGCTGCGCCGACAAGGGCCTGTGCTACCCGCCGGAAACCGCCCGCCTGAGCATCGATGGCCCAGGTGGCGCAGCCGCACCCGCCAGCGCCGAACACGGCTGGAGCTGGAAATCGCTGCTGCTGTTCTTTCTCGCCGGGGTCGGCCTGACCTTCACCCCCTGCGTGCTGCCGATGCTGCCGATCCTGTCCGGTGTGGTGCTGCGCGGCCAGGTCGGCGGCCTGCGCGGCCTGGCGCTGTCGCTGGCGTACGTGCTGCCGATGGCGGCCAGCTTCGCGGCACTGGGTGCGTTGATGGGCCTGTTCGGTGCCGGCCTGAACCTGCAGGCACGCCTGCAGTCGGCCTGGGTGCTGGGGCCTTTCGCACTGTTCTTCGTGGTGTTCGCCCTGGCCATGTTCGGCCTGTTCGAGCTGAAACTGCCGCAGGCCCTGAGCACTCGCCTGGACAGCGTCGCCAGCCGCACCAAAGGCGGTTCGCTGCTGGGCGCGGCGGTGCTGGGCGTGTTGTCCAGCCTGCTGGTTTCGCCTTGTGTGTCGGCACCACTGGCCGGGGCGCTGCTGTACATCAGTGCCAGCGGCGATGCTGTCGGGGGAGCCCTGAAACTGTTCGCCCTGGGCCTGGGCATGGGTGCACCATTGCTGCTGATCGCCACCGGCGGCGCTGCCTGGCTGCCGAAAAGCGGGCCGTGGTTGAACACGGTTAAAAACGCGATTGGCGTACTGCTGCTGGGGCTGGCGATCGGCCTGCTCAGCCGTGTGCTACCGGGCCCGGTGACCTTGCTGCTGGTGGGCTTCCTGGCCGCCGGCGTGGCGCTGTTCCTCGGCGCCCTGGAGTTTGTGGTCAAAGCGCCACGCCAGCGCCTGGCGCAGCTGCTCGGCCTGGGCTTGCTGGTGTACGCACTGGCCTGCTGGTACGGGGCCCTGAGTGGCCAGGGCGATCCACTGCGCCCACTGCCGGCCGCAGCGCCGAGCGCCACCAGCAGCACAGTGGCACAAGCGGATGCCTGGCAGACCATCACCACCCCCGCCGCCCTGGATGCGGCCCTGGCCGAGGCCAAGGCGGCCGGCCAACCGGTCTTGCTGGACTGGTACGCCGACTGGTGCATCAGCTGCAAGGTGATCGAACACGAAGTGCTCAACGCACCCCAGGTGCACGCACAGCTGGCCGGCCTCAAGCTGCTGCGTTTCGACATCACCGAGAGCAATGCACAGCAGCGCAAGCTGCTTGATCGCTACCAGCTGTTCGGCCCGCCGGCGTTGCTGTTCTTTGCTGCGAACGGCAGCGAAATAACCGCTGATCGGGTCGTTGGCGAGATAAACGCCGGTGAATTCGCGCAAATCCTGGCACGCGTACGGGGCAAACTCGGGCTATAACTTCCCGCGAGCCGTGAAAAATCCTCGATACAGTGACCAGATTTAATTATTTGGTCACATACTTCGCGCGAATCTCGGACATCGTGCTGGCTATTGCCGGGAACTGGACACTTGCCGTCGCTTTACGGCACACTCGCCGCGCTGTGTCGAATTGCCCTACAAATCCAAGGAATCCGCAGATGGCAACGCTACTGGTGCTCCACGGCCCCAACCTCAACCTGCTCGGTACTCGCGAGCCAGGCCATTACGGCGCCGTGACCCTGGCCCAGATCAACCAGGACCTGGAGCAACGTGCCCGCGCAGCAGGCCACCATCTGCAGTACCTGCAGAGCAATGCCGAATACGAACTGATCGACCGTATTCACGCCGCACGCAACGAGGGTGTGGACTTCATCCTGATCAATCCGGCTGCTTTCACCCACACAAGCGTCGCATTACGTGACGCATTGCTTGCGGTGAGCATCCCATTCATCGAAGTGCACCTGTCAAACGTGCACAAACGCGAACCGTTCCGTCATCACTCCTACTTTTCCGATGTTGCCGTAGGGGTGATCTGCGGCCTGGGCGCCAGCGGTTATCGCCTGGCCCTGGAATCCGCACTGGAACAACTGGCTGCCAACGCACAGCCCAAATGATGAAAACCCTGGCCTCAGTGGGCCAGGGTTCGAGAGAAACGTTCTAGATACGTTTTTTGTATTTCGCCCCCTGACCGAACCTTTGGGAGTTGATGATTAATGGATATCCGTAAAGTCAAGAAACTGATCGAGCTGCTGGAAGAGTCTGGCATCGACGAACTGGAGATCAAGGAAGGCGAAGAGTCGGTCCGTATCAGCCGTCACAGCAAGACCCCAGCTGCCCAGCAGTTCTACGCACCTGCGCCGATGGCTGCCGCGCCTGTAGCCGCCCCGGTTGCTGCCGCCGCCGCGCCAGCCGCCGAAGCCGCTGCTGCCCCGGCCCTGAAAGGCACCGTGGTGCGCTCGCCGATGGTCGGTACCTTCTACCGCAAGCCATCGCCGACCTCGCCAAACTTCGCTGAAGTTGGCCAGTCGGTGAAAAAAGGCGACACCCTGTGCATCGTCGAAGCCATGAAGATGATGAACCACATCGAATCCGATATCGGCGGTGTGATCGACGCCATCCTGGTAGAAGACGGCCAGCCGGTTGAGTTCGACCAGCCGCTGTTCACCATCGTTTGAATCGCGGAGAGCCAACGATGTCTGCGAAGCTCGAAAAAGTCCTGATCGCCAACCGCGGGGAAATTGCCCTGCGGATCCTGCGTGCCTGCAAAGAGCTGGGCATCAAGACCGTCGCCGTGCATTCCACGGCTGACCGCGAACTGATGCACCTGGGCCTGGCAGACGAGTCGGTCTGCATCGGCCCCGCGCCATCCAAGAACTCCTACCTGCACATCCCGGCGATCATCGCTGCCGCCGAAGTTACCGGCGCCACCGCGATCCACCCGGGCTACGGCTTCCTGGCAGAAAACGCCGACTTTGCCGAGCAGGTCGAGAAATCCGGTTTTGCCTTCATCGGCCCTAAAGCCGACACCATTCGCCTGATGGGCGACAAGGTTTCGGCCAAGGCTGCGATGATCAAGTCGGGCGTACCGACCGTGCCGGGTTGCGAAGGCCCGCTGCCGGAAGACGAAGAAGTCGCCCTGGCCATTGCCCGTGACGTCGGCTACCCGGTGATCATCAAGGCCGCCGGTGGCGGTGGTGGTCGCGGCATGCGCGTGGTGCACAAGGAAGAGGACCTGATCGCCTCGGCCAAGCTCACCCGTACCGAAGCCGGTGCTGCCTTCGGCAACCCGATGGTGTACCTGGAGAAGTTCCTGACCAACCCACGTCACGTGGAAGTGCAGGTGCTGTCCGATGGCCAGGGCAACGCCATTCACCTGGGCGACCGTGACTGCTCGCTGCAGCGCCGTCACCAGAAGGTGCTGGAAGAAGCGCCGGCCCCGGGCATCGACGAGAAGGCCCGTCAGGAAGTCTTCAAGCGTTGCGTCGATGCGTGCATCGAGATCGGCTACCGCGGTGCAGGCACCTTCGAGTTCCTGTACGAAAACGGCAGCTTCTACTTCATCGAGATGAACACCCGCGTTCAGGTTGAGCATCCGGTGTCGGAAATGGTCACTGGCATCGACATCGTCAAGGAGATGCTCAGCATCGCCGCTGGCAACAAGCTGTCGTACCGCCAGGAAGACGTGGTTATCCGCGGCCACTCGCTGGAGTGCCGGATCAACGCCGAAGACCCGAAGAAGTTCATCCCGAGCCCAGGCAAGGTGAAGCACTTCCACGCCCCGGGCGGCAACGGCGTACGTGTCGATTCGCACCTGTACAGCGGTTATTCGGTTCCGCCGAACTACGACTCGCTGATCGGCAAGCTGATCACCTACGGCAAGGACCGCGACGAAGCCATGGCGCGCATGCGCAATGCCCTGGACGAGATCGTCGTCGACGGCATCAAGACCAACATCCCGCTGCACCGCGACCTGGTGCGTGATGAAGGTTTCTGCAAAGGCGGCATCAACATTCACTACCTCGAGCACAAACTGGCTAACCAGGAGTGATCGAGTAGTGTGATGTACCCAAAGCCCCGGCCCAGTGCCGGGGCTTTTTATTGCCTGTCAACACCTCATCGCCGGCAAGCCAGGCTCCCACAGGTCCTGCATACGGCCCGAAGCCTGTGCGGTCGAGGTGGGAGCTGGCTTGCCGGCGATGGGCTGCAAAGCAGCCCCAATGACCCTAAACCTTCATCCGCGGCATCTCGATGCGGTGCTCGTGCACCCGTCGATACAGCGTCGCCCGTGATATCCCCAACGCCCGCGCGGCATCGGCCGGCTTCCAGCGATGGCGGATCAGCGCATCCAGCAGCAACTGACGTGCCGGGCAGGACACTCCGCTTTCAGCCGCCGCTACCGCCTCGCCGCGCACCTCGGTCGGTAAATCCTGCAACCGCACCAGCCCGCCTTCGCTCACCGCACAGGCATAGCGCAACACCTGGCGCAACTGGCGCAAGTTCCCTGGCCAGCGGTAGACCAGCAGCGCTTGCAGCGCATCGTCCGCCAACACCACTTCGACCGCGCAGGCCTCGGCTTCCTCGGCCAGCATCTGCTGAATCAAGCCCAGGCGATCATCGCGCTCACGCAGCGGCGGCAGCTCGAAACGGGCATTGGCCAGGCGGAAGTACAAGTCCTCGCGGAAGTGCCCGCCTGCCACCCTCGCCGCGAGGTCGCGGTGGGTGGCGCAGATCACCTGAATATCCACCCGCTCGCGCTGAGCTGCGCCCAAAGGCGCCACTTCGCCCTCGGCCAGCACCCGCAGCAGGCGGGTTTGCAGGTTCAGCGGCATATCCCCGATTTCATCGAGGAACAGCGTGCCGCCGTCGGCCTGCTGCAACAGGCCCTGCATGCCTTTGCTGGAGGCGCCGGTAAAGGCCCCGGCCACGTAGCCGAACAGCTCGCTCTCGATCAGGCTTTCAGGGATTGCCGCACAGTTCAGCGTAACGAAGGGCCCCGCGCGGCGCTTGCTCTGCTGGTGCAACTGGCGGGCGAATACTTCCTTGCCGGCCCCCGTCTCGCCTTGTACCAGCACCGCCAGGTTGCAGTCCTTGACCCTCGTCGCCAGCCGCAGGTGGTGCTCGATACGGGCGTCCTGGGCCTGGCGTAACGGCTGCGCGCGCTGGCGTAGCTGCGGTGCACTGACCCGGCCATACAGCCCGCCCAGACCTGGCAGACGCTGGGCAGACGCTGCATTGACGCGGCGCAGCTGGTCCATGTCGAACAGCTCACCGATGTGCTCTGGCAGGCGCCCCAGGCGCTCCACCAGGCGTTGCCGCGCCAGGCTGTTGATCGCCTGCAGGCGGCCATCGGCGTCCCACGCCAGCAGGTAGTCAGGCTGGCTTTCCACATAGCCCGGCGTGCCATGGGCGCGCATCACCCAATGGCCTTGGGCACTGTGCATGAAAAACGCGTTTTCGATTTCGCGGGCAGTCTGCTCCACCAGCTGGCGGATCAGGTGCTGACTGCGACGGTCGTCCGGGGACTGCAAGGCCGAGACATCCACCACGCCCAGCAACTCGCCCTGCGGGTCGAACACCGGTGCTGCGGTACAGGTCAGGCCGATGAAGGCCGCGCGAAAATGATCGCGCTTGTGCACCGTGACAGGCGCCCTGCTGGTCAGCACCGCCGCCACCCCGCAGGTGCCCTCCTCGCCTTCCGACCAGCAAGTGCCCAGGTACAGCCCGGCCTTGCGGCAGTCGTTGCGGATGGATGACTCCACCCGGTAGTCGATGGTACGCCCCAGGCCGTCGGTCAGCAGCACGCAGTAGTCGGCGCCGCGCACCTGCTGGTGCAGGCGCGCCACGGCATCACTGGCGATACGCAGGAACAGTTCCGCACGTTCACGGCATTCGTTGAGCAGGCTTTGCGAGAGGATGCGCGGCCCTTGCTGAGAGCCAGGGTCGAGGTGGTGCAGGTCCATGGAGCGGCGCCATGAATCGAGGATCAGCGCAGGCACCGGCGCCTGCGGCAGGCGATCGGCGTTCTTCAGCACCCTGCTGACGCAGTCGACATGGGCTCGGGAGTTCGCGGCAAGCATTCAGGCCCTCCGGTTCTCGTTGCTGTTCTTGTCGTTGTGCGGCCATTAAGCGCTTCCGAACATGCCCCGACAAGCACTGCGTGATTACCGGCTCGCTTGAGACGCAGCGTCTCGGCGTCTCGGCAATTACCACCCTGCGCAGGCACCCGGCGTCTCGCCGGCGCTGCCGTCAATGTGCGGCCGAGCGCATTCAGACCGCTCTGCCTCAGGTATTTCAGCGCAGCCGGAGAAAGCTGGCACCGGGCTTGCTCCTGCCTTGGCAAACAACAATACGAGGTGCGCCATGCCGCTACCCGCCCCGACTGTCGGGATCATTGCCAACCCGGCCTCAGGCCGCGACCTGCGCCGCCTGACCGCCAATGCCGGGCTCTATTCGAGCACCGACAAGGCCTCGGCTATCCAGCGCCTGCTTGCTGCCTTCGGCGCCACCGGCATCGGCCAGGTGCTGCTGCCCAGCGACATGACCGGCATCGCTGCCGCCGTGCTCAAGGCCAGCAACGGCCCGGTCGCCCATGACCAGCACTGGCCTGCCATTGAAATACTCGACCTGCCACTGACCCAGACCGTGGCCGATACCCACCAGGCCACCCGACGCATGGTCGAACGCGGCGTGGCGATGATCGCCGTGCTCGGTGGCGACGGCACCCACAAGGCAGTCGCCGCCGAGGCCGGTGACATACCCCTGCTGACCCTGTCCACCGGTACCAACAACGCTTTCCCCGAGTTGCGCGAAGCCACCAGCGCGGGCTTGGCCGGCGGCTTGCTCGCAAGCGGCCAGGTGCCCGCCAGCATCGGCCTGCGCCGCAACAAACGCCTGCTGGTGAAGGTACCCGAGCAACAACTTGCGCAGTGGGCCCTGGTGGAAGTGGCGGTGTCACCCCAGCGCTTCATCGGTGCACGCGCGCTCAGCCGCAGCGAAGACCTGAGCGAAGTGTTCGCCTGTTTTGCCGAGCCTCACGCCATCGGCCTGTCGGCCCTGTGCGGCCTGTGGTGCCCGGTCTCGCGCCAGGACCCGCACGGCGCCTGGGTACGCCTGAACCCGGGTGCCGACCAGGCGCTGCTCGCGCCACTGGCGCCCGGCCTGCTGCAAGGCTGCGGCATCACCGCCAGCGGCACGCTGACAGCGGGCGTCGCCCACCGCCTGAGCCTGGCCAGCGGCACGCTGGCCCTGGACGGCGAACGCGAAATCGAATTTGCCGAGCACGACACCCCCACCATCACCCTCGACCACCAAGGCCCGCTGAGCGTGGATGTCGAGGCCGTGCTGGCGCATGCCGCCCGCCACCACCTGCTGGCCGTGCCTCGCGGCCATCGGCTGCACCCTGCAAACCCGCGTTGAGACAACCCTGGAGAACAACAAGATGTCCAATCAACTGAGTACCGAACAACTGCTGCATGCCTATGAAGTGATGCGCACCATCCGCGCCTTTGAAGAACGCCTGCACATAGAGTTCGCCACCGGCGAAATCCCTGGCTTCGTCCACCTGTATGCCGGCGAAGAGGCTTCCGCCGCCGGGGTCATGGCCCACCTGCGCGATAGCGATTGCATCGCCTCGACCCACCGTGGCCACGGCCACTGCATCGCCAAGGGCGTCGATGTGTACGGCATGATGGCCGAAATCTACGGCAAGAAGACCGGCGTGTGCGGGGGCAAGGGCGGCTCGATGCACATTGCCGACCTGGAAAAGGGCATGCTCGGTGCCAACGGCATCGTCGGTGCGGGTGCGCCACTGGTGGCCGGTGCTGCCCTGGCCGCCAAGCTCAAGGGCCGCGACGACGTGTCGGTGGCGTTCTTCGGCGACGGTGCCTCCAACGAAGGCGCGGTGTTCGAAGCCATGAACATGGCGTCGATCATGAACCTGCCGTGCATCTTCGTCGCCGAGAACAATGGCTACGCCGAAGCCACTGCCTCGAACTGGTCGGTGGCTTGCGACCACATCGCCGACCGCGCCGCCGGTTTCGGCATGCCCGGTGTCACCATCGACGGCTTCGACTTCTTTGCCGTGCATGAAGCCGCCGGGGCAGCCATCGAGCGTGCGCGTGCCGGGCAAGGGCCGTCGCTGATCGAGGTCAAGCTCAGCCGCTACTACGGGCACTTCGAAGGTGACGCGCAAACCTACCGCGCGCCCGACGAAGTGAAGAACCTGCGCGAAACCCGCGACTGCCTGATGCAGTTCCGCAACAAGACCACCCGTGCCGGCCTGCTCACCGCCGAGCAACTGGACGCCATCGACGCCCGCATCGAAGACCTGATCGAAGACGCCGTGCGCCGTGCCAAGTCCGATCCCAAGCCGCAGCCCGCCGATTTGCTCACCGACGTCTACGTCGCCTACCCCTGAGCCCCGGACTACAAGAACAACAGGAGAACCACCATGCCAAGAAAGATTAGCTACCAGCAGGCCATCAACGAAGCCCTGGCCCAGGAAATGCGCCGCGACAACAGCGTGTTCATCATTGGCGAAGACGTGGCCGGCGGGGCCGGTGCGCCCGGTGAAGAAGACGCCTGGGGTGGCGTGCTGGGGGTGACCAAAGGCTTGTATCACCAGTTTCCGGGGCGTGTGCTCGACGCACCGCTGTCGGAAATCGGCTACGTCGGTGCTGCGGTCGGTGCTGCAACCCAAGGCCTGCGCCCGGTGTGCGAACTGATGTTCGTCGATTTTGCCGCCTGCTGCCTGGACCAGATCCTCAACCAGGCTGCCAAGTTCCGCTACATGTTCGGCGGCAAGGCGGTCACCCCGCTGGTGATGCGCACCATGTATGGCGCCGGCTTGCGCGCGGCAGCCCAGCACTCGCAGATGCTGACCTCGCTGTGGACGCACATCCCCGGCCTGAAAGTGGTCTGCCCGTCCTCCCCCTACGATGCCAAGGGCTTGCTGATCCAGGCCATCCGCGACAACGACCCGGTGATCTTCTGCGAGCACAAGCTGCTGTACAGCATGCAGGGCGAGGTGCCGGAAGAGGTGTACACGGTGCCGTTCGGCGAAGCCAACTTCCTGCGTGATGGCGATGACGTGACCCTGGTCACCTACGGCCGCATGGTGCATGTGGCGCTGGAGGCCGCCAACAATCTGGCCCGCCAGGGCATCGACTGCGAAGTGCTGGACCTGCGCACCACCAGCCCGCTGGACGAAGACAGCATTCTGGAAAGCGTGGAGAAGACCGGCCGCCTGGTGGTGATCGACGAGGCCAACCCGCGCTGCTCGATGGCCACCGACATCAGCGCACTGGTGGCGCAGAAAGCCTTCGCTGCGCTCAAGGGCCCGGTCGAGATGGTCACCGCGCCGCACACCCCGGTGCCGTTCTCCGATGCGCTGGAAGACCTGTACATCCCTGACGCGGCGAAAATCGAGGCCGCCGTGCGCAAGGTGATCGAAGCTGCAAGGAGTGCCGCATGAGCCAGATCCATACCCTGACCATGCCCAAGTGGGGCTTGTCGATGACCGAGGGCCGGGTAGACACCTGGCTGAAGCAGGAAGGTGACCCGATCAACAAGGGCGACGAGGTGCTGGACGTCGAGACCGACAAGATCAGCAGCAGCGTCGAAGCACCGTTCAGCGGTGTGCTGCGCCGCCAGGTGGCCAGGCCGGATGAAACCCTGCCGGTCGGCGCACTGCTGGCAGTGGTGGTGGAGGGCGAGGCCGAGGAAGCCGAAATCGATGCGCTGGTACAGCGCTTCCAGGCCGAATTCGTCGCCGAAGGTGGCGCCGACCAGGCCCAGGGGCCTGCTCCGCAGAAAGCCGAAGTGGGCGATCGGCTGCTGCGCTGGTTCGAGCTGGGTGAAGGCGGCACGCCGCTGGTGCTGGTGCATGGTTTTGGTGGCGACCTCAACAACTGGCTTTTCAACCACCCGGCACTGGCTGTCGAGCGCCGGGTAATCGCCCTCGACCTGCCGGGCCACGGCGAGTCGGCCAAGGCCCTGCAGCGTGGTGACCTGGATGAACTGAGCGAAACCGTGCTGGCCTTGCTCGATCACCTGGACATCGCCAAGGCCCACCTGGCCGGCCATTCCATGGGTGGCGCGGTCTGCCTGAACCTGGCGCGCCTGGCGCCGCAGCGGGTGGCCAGCCTGAGCCTGGTGGCCAGCGCCGGGCTGGGCGAGGCGATCAACGCGCAGTACCTGCAAGGTTTCGTCGCCGCTGCCAACCGCAATGCCTTGAAGCCGCAGATGATGCAGCTGTTTGCCGACCCGGCGCTGGTCACCCGGCAAATGCTCGAGGACATGCTCAAGTTCAAGCGCCTGGAGGGTGTGGATCAGGCCCTGCAGCAGCTGGCCTCGGCGCTCGCCGACGGCGACCGGCAGCGCCATGACCTGCGCGGTGTGTTGGGGCAACACCCGGCGCTGGTGGTGTGGGGCGGCAAGGACGCGATCATCCCGGCCAGCCATGCCGAGGGGCTGGAGGCTGAAGTGCTGGTGCTGGCGGAGGCCGGGCATATGGTGCAGATGGAGGCGGCTGATGAGGTGAATCGGCGGATGATGGACTTTTTGCGAGGGCGTTGAGGGCGCATGCCTCTCGCTGTCTCAGGATCCAATTCTGCGTCATACTCGGCAGACCTATTGCCCGGTCCTCGCCATGCGTCCACTGCTCCCCATCACCTTGGTCCTGCTGCTCGCCGCCTGTGGCGATGGCGAATCGCTGCTCCCGCCGGACGCACGCCTGCCTGACGGCGGGCGCTACCGGGGCCAGGTGGTCGATGGCCTGTTGCAGGGCGAGGGCCGCATCGACTACCCCAACGGCAGCTGGTACGCCGGCAGCTTCAAGGACGGCCAATGGCATGGCCCGGGTGAATGGCACGGCCAGAACGGCGAGGTGTACCGGGGCCAGTTCAGCGAAGGGCTGTTCCAGGGCCTGGGGGACCTGACAACCCCCGGCAGCCACTATGCCGGCACCTTCAACCACGGTCGCCGCGATGGCGAAGGCACCCTCAAGCAAGCCGACCAGACCTACCGTGGCCAGTTCAAGGACGACCTGTACGAAGGCGCAGGCGAACTGGAGCTGGCCGACGGCAGCCGCTACCAGGGCCTTTTCGCCAAGGGCAAGCCCAACGGCGCCGGCGTGCGCAGCGATGCCAGCGGCAACCAGTTCAGCGGCCGCTTCGTCAATGGCCAGTTGCAAGGCAGCGGCACCTACGACAGTGTCGACGGCGAGCAGTACATCGGTGAGTTCAAGGACAACCGCCTGGAGGGCCGTGGCCGCTACGAAAACGCCGATGGCGATGTGTGGATCGGCGAATTCAAAGACGGCTCGCTGTCCGGCGAAGGCGAACTGCTAGGCAGTGACGGCAGCCACTACAAGGGTAATTTCGTCGACTGGCGGCTGTCCGGTCAGGGCAGCCTGCAGCTGGCCGACGGCAGCAAGTACATTGGCGGCTTCCTCGACGATGCCTACCACGGCAAGGGCCAGCTGACCTTGGCCAGCGGCAGGGTCGAAAGCGGCATGTGGGCCAATGGCGTGCGCGTGCGCGACCACAAAGGCAAGCTGCTGTCCGACCCGCTGGACCTGGCCCTGCTCAACCAGGGTCGGCTGCTGGAAGAGGCGCTGGCCCGGGTACCGCGCTCGGCCCCGCCGATCCAGCTGTACAGCCTGGTAGTGGCCGGCGATGGCCAGCAAAGCGTGTTCCTGCGCGAAGCCGACTACGTCAGCAACATGCTCAAGGTGCGTTTTGGCGCCCGTGGCCAGGTGACCCTGGTCAACCACCGCGACCACATGGCCACCCGCCCCATGGCCACCCGCGAGAACCTCACCCGCGCCGCCAGCACCTTGGCCGAACGCAGCGGCCCCGAAGACCTGGTGTTCATCTACCTCACCAGCCATGGCAGCCACGACCACCAGCTGGTGCTCGACCAGCCGCGCCTGCAACTGGCCGACCTGACCGCTGACGAACTGGCCAGCGCCCTCGCGCCGCTGAAGGACCGAGACAAGGTAATCGTCATATCCGCCTGCTATTCCGGGGGCTATATCGCCCCGCTCAAGGATGAACGCACGCTGATCATGACCGCCGCCAGGGCTGACCGGGTGTCTTTCGGGTGTTCGGAAGAAGCCGATTTCACCTACTTTGGCGATGCCCTGTTCGCCGAAGCACTGAACCAGACCGACGACCTGAAACAAGCGTTTGAACTGGCACGCGCCAGCGTTGCCGAAAGGGAACACAGAGAAGGCTTCGAAGCCTCTGAACCGCAGCTGTGGGCCCCCCCGACGGTGCTTGAGCACTGGCAGCACTTGCGCCGCCAGCAAGCCGAGGAGGCACTGCGCAATGCCACGCAGGCCAACATGGGGGAACAGGCAAAAACGCCCGGCAGCCACTAAGCTTGAGTGTAACAAGGGAGAGACATCATGTACTTGACGCCTCAGCATGTCCTGCTTGCCGGAGCCACCGGCCTGACCGGTGAACACCTGCTCGACCGCCTGCTCAACGAGCCGACCATTACCCGGGTGCTCGCGCCTACCCGTCGGCCCCTGGCCGAGCACCCGCACCTGGAAAACCCGGTGGGCGACCCGGCCGTGTTCCTGCCGCAGCTGGCCGGGCGGGTCGATATCGCCTACTGCTGCCTGGGGACCACGCTGAAGCAGGCCGGCTCCGAGTCAGCCTTCCGCGCGGTGGACCTGGACATGGTGGTGGCGTTCAGCAAGCGTGCCCGGGAAATGGGCGCGCGGCATCTGTTGGTGGTCAGTGCGCTGGGCGCGGACCCCAAGTCGTCGATTTTCTACAACCGGGTGAAGGGCGAAATGGAAGAGGCGCTGAAGGCTCAGAACTGGCCACAGCTGACCATCGTGCGGCCGTCGTTGCTGCTGGGCGAGCGGATTCAGCCACGGCTCGGTGAACAGCTGGCTTCACCGTTTTCCAGGCTGATACCCGGAAAGTACCGGGGGATCGAGGCCTGCACGCTGGCCCGGGCGCTGTGGCGCCTGGCGCTGGAGGAAGAAGACGGGATACGGGTTGTGGAGTCGGATGAGTTGCGCAGGTTGGGCAAGATATAGCCGTTACAGGCCGCCGGTGGCCTGGAAGCCTACCCCGGCCGCCGTCAGCAACGACAACGGCAGCAACAGGGTGTCGAGCAACATGCTGCCAGGCAGGTCCAGCGCTGGGTAACCCGGCGCGTCAGCCCCGTAGCGATCTCGCGGGCAGCAGCCACCATTGATCACATACAAGTCCAACCGGGTACCGGCATACACTACCGGTGCCCCGGGTTTGTTGGCGTCCAGCGTGCGCACCGTGGCACAGCCACTCAACAGTCCCAGGGTCAGCAAACCAGCCAGCGCTCGCTTCAATCATCCACCCCGTAATGATGCTCGCCCCAACGCGGCAACATGTCCTGGGGAATGTTCAGCAGGTTGAGCACACGCGCCACGACAAAGTCGACCAGATCGTCGATGGTCTGTGGCTGATGATAGAAGCCCGGCGCCGCCGGCAGGATCACTGCGCCCATCTGCGACAGCTTCAGCATGTTCTCCAGGTGGATGGTGGAAAACGGCGCTTCGCGAGGCACCAGGATCAGCTGACGGCGCTCCTTGAGGGTAACGTCGGCCGCGCGCTCGATCAGATTGTTGCAGGCACCGGTGGCAATCGCCGACAGGGTGCCTGTGGAACAGGGCACCACCACCATCGCCGCCGGGGCACCGGAACCCGAGGCTACCGGCGACATCCAGTCTTCCTTGCCGTACACGCGGATCTGCCCGTCGGCGGCGCCGGTGTATTCGGTGAGGAACGCCTGCATGGCCTGGGGCTTGGCCGGCAGCAGCACGTCGGTCTCGGTGGCCATTACCAGTTGCGCAGCCTTGGAGATCAGGAAGTGCACCTCACGGTCTTCGCGCACCAGGCAATCAAGCAGTCGCAGGCCATATTGGGCGCCCGAGGCGCCCGTCATGGCCAGGGTGATGCGTTCCGGCCCGCTCACTTCAGCGCCTCGGCCAGCTTGCCGTGCAGGCCGCCAAAGCCGCCGTTGCTCATGATCACCACGTGGGTGCCTGGGCGGGCCTGGCCCTTGATCCGTTCGATGATCGCCTCGAGGCTGTCAGCCACCACGCTCGGCACCTTGCATTGTGCGGCGGTGGCCGCCAGGTCCCAGCCGAGGTTCGCCGGCGCGTACCAGATCACCTGGTCAGCGTCGTTGACGCTTTCCGGCAGGCCGTCGCGGTGGGCACCCAGCTTCATCGAGTTGGAACGTGGCTCGATCACCGCGATCACCGGGGCCTCGCCAACGCGCTTGCGCAGGCCGTCGAGGGTGGTGGCGATGGCGGTGGGGTGGTGGGCGAAATCATCGTAGATGGTCACGCCCTGCACTTCGGCAACCGTTTCCATGCGCCGCTTGACGCTCTTGAAAGCACTCAGGCCGTCGATGCCCATGGCCGGCACCACGCCCACGTGACGGGCCGCTGCCAGGGTGGCGAGGGCGTTGGCAACGTTGTGCTGGCCGGTCAGTGGCCAGTCGACAATGCCCTGCGCTTCACCTTCGAAAAGCACTTCGAAACGTGAGCCGTCAGCGCTGAGCAGGCGCGCCTGCCACTGGCCACCTTCACCGGTGGTCTGCACCGGGGTCCAGCAGCCCATGCCGATGACCCGCTCCAGCGCCTGTTCGGTGGTCGGGTGAATGACCAGGCCTTCACTGGGGATGGTGCGCACCAGGTGGTGGAACTGTCGCTCGATCGACGCCAGGTCCGGGAAGATGTCGGCATGATCGAACTCAAGGTTGTTGAGGATCGCCGTGCGTGGGTGGTAGTGCACGAACTTCGAACGTTTGTCGAAGAACGCGCTGTCGTACTCGTCGGCTTCAACCACGAAGAACGGTGTGTCGCCCAGGCGCGCCGACACCGAGAAGTTTTGCGGCACACCGCCGATCAGGAAGCCCGGGCTCATGCCCGCGTGCTCTAGCACCCAGGCCAGCATGCTGCTGGTGGTGGTCTTGCCGTGGGTCCCGGCAACCGCCAGTACCCAGCGCCCTTGCAGCACGTGATCAGCCAGCCACTGCGGGCCGGAGACGTAGGGCAGGCCCTTGTTCAGCACGTACTCTACCGCCGGGTTGCCACGCGACATGGCGTTGCCGATGACCACCAGGTCTGGCGCCGGGTCCAGCTGGACGGGGTCATAGCCTTGGGTCAGCTCGATGCCCTGGGCCTCGAGCTGGGTGCTCATCGGCGGGTAGACATTGGCGTCCGAACCGGTGACACGGTGGCCAAGTTCCTTGGCCAGCACGGCCAGCGAACCCATGAAAGTGCCGCAAATACCGAGAATGTGAATATGCATGGTCGACCTCGCAAAACATCGAGGCAGGGTAGCCCAGGGCGCGACAAATCGCACCCGCTGTTTCGCTCAGTCGGGCCTGGTGATCCCATGTTTGCGCAGTTTGCGATACAAGGTATTGCGGCTGATGCCCAGGTGTTCGGCGACGCGGGTCAGGTGCCAGTGTTTTGCTTCCAGGGTCGCCATCAGCGCATGGCATTCGGCATCTTTCAATGCAGCTGGCCCTGTCGCCGGCAACGCAGCGCCCACAGGGACAGCAGATGGCCTGAAGTCGGCGCGGTCGGGGTGGGAGCTGGCTTGCCGGCGATCAAGGGCAGCGCCCTGGCGAACCATGGCGGGGAGGTCCGAAAACACGATCCGGGCATCTTCGCAAAGCGCCACCAGGGTGCGCAGCACATTGCGCATCTGCCGCACGTTACCGGGCCAGGTGAAGTCGAGCAGCGCCTGGCGCGCCCTGGGCTCTATATCGATCAGCTGCCCGTGCGCCTCCTGGCGCAGCAGAAAGTCCAGCAACTGCGCCTTGTCGCTGCGTTCGCGCACCGCCGGCAACGCTACCTCCAGGCCATTCAGGCGGTAATACAGGTCCTCGCGGAAACCGCCCTGCTCGACTCGCTCCAACAAGTCGCGGTGCGTGGCACTGACGATCCGCACATCCACCGCCTGTGGCTCGCCACCGATAGGCACCACCTGCCGATCTTCCAGCACCCGCAACAGACGGGTCTGCAGGGCCAGCGGCATGTCGCCGATCTCGTCCAGCAACAAGGTGCCGCCGTCTGCCTGCAACAACTTGCCGCGCATGCCTTCCTTGCGAGCACCGGTAAAGCTACCGCCGCGATAGCCAAACAGCTCGCTCTCGATCAGGCTCTCCGGGATCGAGGCACAGTTGATGGCGACAAACGGCTTGCCACGCCGCTCGCTGGCCTGGTGCACGGCCTGGGCGAAGGCCTCTTTGCCGCAGCCGGTCTCGCCGCGCAGCAGCAGCGGCACATCACGCTCGAACACCCGCACGCTGCGGCGAAAGTCGTTTTGCAGGGCCGCGTCCAGCAGGCACACAAGCGGCTCCACTTCGCGCGCCGGGCGTGGCTGGCCGATAGGCACCGACCACACCGGCGCACGGGCCTGGCCACGCAGGCTGGCGAAGACCTGACGACCGTCCAAAGTACGCAGCGGCCAGACGGTGCTGCCACCGGGTGTGGCGCGGCTGAACAGATCATCGTGGCTGCAGGCGAAGAAGCGTTCCAGGGGTTTGCCCAGCACGCCACCGCGCACGCTGCCCAGCAGGTTCAGCGCGCTCTGGTTGGCGGCGCGGATACGCCCATCGCCGTCAAACGCCAACAGCCCTTCGCTGAACAGGCCGACCGATTCAGCCTGCAAGTGAAAACGCAGCAGCCACTGTTGCTCGAAATGGCGCAGGAAATAGCAGCTTTCGATCATCTTCGCCGACAAGTTCACCAAGGCCATGGTGTGGAACTGGCTTTGCCGGGAAACGTCGGGCCGCGCCGAGGACACGTCGAGCACCGCCAGCAGTTCGCCATGTGGGTCGAACACCGGGCTGGCGGAACAGGTAAGGCCTGTGTGACGGCCGCGGAAGTGTTCGTTCTGGTGGATGGTCAGCGCCTGGCGCTCGACCAGGCAAGTGCCGATGCCGTTGGTGCCCTCGCGTGCCTCGCTCCAGTCGGCGCCCAGCCACAGCCCGGCATGCTCGAAACTGCGCCGCTCGTTAGGGGCGCTGACGCAATTCAGGATCACACCACGGGCATCGGTCAGCAACACCGCATGACCGGCCCCGGAAAGCTGCTGGTGCAGGCTGTTCATTTCATGATCGGCAATTTGCAACACCTGGCGCAGACGCTCGCGGCTTTCCAGCAGGCGCCCGTGTTCGAGCACCACCGGCGCCTGGGCCACCGACGGGTCGAGGTGGTAGTCCTCAAGACAGCGCAACCAGGAGCGGGCGATGGACGGATCGCTTGCGCCCTCCCCGGCCCCGCCGTGGGCCACGCTATGCACCTGCCGGGCATGGTGACTGAAATGATTGCTCTGCATTTGTTGTAGTTCTCCGCAGATAGAGAGTCCAGTCAGCATCCTCTACCCGGAAAAGGTTTGCAATGCACCCTACGGTGACGTGTCGCAAATGGCACAAAGTGTCACTGCGGGCGTACCGATGCTGGCACAGAGCTGCGCGGCAAACTGCTGGATGCTGAGCCAACCCATTGATTTGCCTGGTGCTGCCAACGCTGGCCCGACCTTTGCTCTACGCTTTCCAACTCCCTAACAAACACAATAGCCAGGAGACACACCATGCGTTATGCACATCCCGGTACCGAAGGCGCGAAGGTTTCCTTCAAGAACCGCTACGGCAACTACATCGGTGGTGAGTTCGTTCCTCCGGTAAAGGGTGAGTACTTCACCAACACCTCTCCGGTGGACGGTCAGCCGATCGCCGAATTCCCGCGCTCTACTGCAGAAGACATCGACAAAGCCCTGGATGCCGCCCACGCTGCGGCTGACGCCTGGGGCCGGACCTCGGTGCAGGACCGCTCCAACGTCCTGCTGAGAATCGCCGACCGTATCGAACAGAACCTGGAACTGCTGGCCATCACCGAAACCTGGGACAACGGCAAGCCGATCCGCGAAACCCTCAATGCCGATATCCCGCTGGCGGTCGACCACTTCCGCTACTTTGCCGGCTGCATCCGCGCCCAGGAAGGCGGCGCAGCAGAGATCAACGAAGGCACCGTGGCCTATCACATCCACGAGCCGCTGGGCGTGGTCGGGCAGATCATCCCGTGGAACTTCCCGATCCTGATGGCCGCCTGGAAGCTGGCCCCGGCCCTGGCCGCCGGCAACTGCGTGGTGCTGAAACCGGCCGAGCAGACCCCGCTGGGCATCACCGTGCTGATGGAAGTGATCGGCGACCTGCTGCCAAAAGGCGTGCTCAACGTGGTGCAAGGCTATGGCCGCGAAGCGGGTGAAGCACTGGCCACCAGCAAGCGCATCGCCAAGATCGCCTTCACCGGCTCCACCCCGGTGGGCTCGCACATCATGAAATGCGCCGCCGAAAACATCATCCCTTCCACTGTCGAACTGGGCGGCAAGTCGCCGAACGTGTACTTCGAAGACATCATGCAGGCCGAGCCGAGCTTCATCGACAAGGCTGCCGAAGGCATGGTGCTGGCGTTCTTCAACCAGGGCGAGGTGTGTACCTGCCCGTCGCGCGCACTGGTCCAGGAGTCGATCTACCCGCAGTTCATGGAAGTGGTGATGAAGAAGGTGCTGCAAATCAAGCGCGGCGACCCGCTGGACACCGACACCATGGTCGGCGCCCAGGCCTCGCAGCAGCAGTTCGAGAAGATTCTGTCGTACCTGGACATTGCCCAGAAGGAAGGCGCCGAGCTGCTGACCGGCGGCAAGGTGGAAAAACTGGAGGGTGCGTTGGCTACCGGGTACTACATCCAGCCGACCCTGCTCAAGGGCAACAACAGCATGCGCGTGTTCCAGGAGGAAATCTTCGGGCCGGTGGTGAGCGTGACCACCTTCAAGGACGAAGCCGAGGCGCTGGCGATTGCCAACGACACAGAGTTCGGCCTGGGTGCCGGCGTGTGGACGCGCGACATCAACCGTGCCTACCGTATGGGCCGGGGTATCAAGGCCGGCCGGGTGTGGACCAACTGCTACCACCTGTACCCCGCGCATGCGGCGTTTGGCGGGTACAAGAAGTCGGGGGTCGGGCGTGAGACGCACAAGATGATGCTTGATCATTATCAGCAGACCAAGAACCTGCTGGTGAGCTACGACATCAATCCGTTGGGCTTCTTCTAGACCGCGTCGCCGTCTTCGCGGGTAAACCTGCTCCCACAGGGACCGCACGGTTTTCAAGACCTGTGCAATTCATGTGGGAGCGGGCAAGCCCGCGAAAGGGGCAGACCTGCAAACACAAAACCCAGGGCGGCAACCTGCACCAGCCGCTCTGGCTCGCTTCCTGCAGTACCCATCACCATCGGCCCGGACCTCCCCCGGCCACCAAGAAAAAAAACAGGTGAATCTATGCCAAGCGATCAATCCGCCGGCTCGTCGGCAGGCTCTTCCGTAGACTTCGAAAAGGTCGGCTCAGACTACTTCCAGCAACGTGAACTGAAAAAAGGCGCCGCCGGCTGGGTGCTGCTGGTCGGCCTGGGCGTGGCCTACGTGATCTCCGGCGACTACGCCGGCTGGAACTTCGGCCTGGCCCAGGGCGGCTGGGGCGGCATGTTCCTCGCCACACTGCTGATGGCCACCATGTACCTGTGCATGTGCTTCTCGCTGGCCGAGCTTTCGTCGATGATCCCCACCGCTGGCGGCGGCTACGGCTTTGCCCGCAGCGCCTTCGGCCCCTGGGGCGGGTTCCTTACCGGCACGGCAATCCTGATCGAATATGCCATCGCCCCCGCCGCCATCGCCACCTTCATCGGGGCCTACTGCCAGTCACTGTTCGGCATCGGCGGCTGGATGATCTACCTGGCGTTCTACATCGTGTTCATCGGCATCCATATCTTCGGTGTGGGTGAAGCGCTGAAGCTGATGTTCATCATCACTGCCGTGGCCGCTATCGCCCTGGCGGTGTTCCTGGTGGCGATGGTGCCCCATTTTGATGCAGCCAACCTGTTCGACATCGCCCAGACGGACGCCGTGGGCGCCAGCAGCTTCCTGCCGTTTGGCTATGTCGGCGTGTGGGCGGCGATCCCCTATGCGATCTGGTTCTTCCTGGCTGTCGAAGGCGTGCCCCTGGCTGCCGAGGAAACCAAGAACCCGAAACGCGACCTGCCACGCGGCCTGATCGGCGCGATGCTGGTGCTGGTCGCCTTTGCCTTGCTGATTCTGGTGGTCGGCCCTGGCGGCGCGGGTTCCGAAGCGCTGAAAGCCTCTGGCAACCCGCTGGTCGAAGCATTGGCCAAAGCCTACGGCGGCTCTACCTGGATGGGCAGCTTCGTCAACCTGGTCGGCCTGGCCGGGCTTATCGCCAGCTTCTTCTCGATCATCTATGCCTATTCCCGGCAGATCTTCGCCTTGTCCCGTGCCGGCTACCTGCCGCGCAAACTGTCGGAAACCAACAAGAGCAAGGCGCCGGTACTGGCTTTGGTCATCCCCGGCATCATCGGCTTCGCGCTGTCGCTGACCGGCCAGGGCGATTTGCTGATTCTGGTCGCGGTATTCGGTGCCACACTGTCTTATGTGCTGATGATGGCCGCGCACATCACCCTGCGTATCCGCCGGCCGAAGATGGAGCGCCCGTACCGCACCCCTGGCGGCATCTTTACCTCGGGCGTGGCGCTGCTACTGGCCTGCGTCGCCGTGGTGGCCGGTTTCCTGGTCGACCCACGGGTAGTGATTGGCGCGGCAGTGATCTATGGGGTATTGATTGCCTACTTTGCTTTCTACAGCCGCCACCACCTGGTAGCCGGTACACCGGAAGAGGAATTCGCCGCGATCCAGCAGGCCGAAGAGACCCTGCACTGATTGCCGCCACCCGCCGCGGGCCAGCCCGCGGCTCTGGAGATTCTGTATGGCAAGTTTCGTACACACGGTAGGCAACATGGTCTACCGCTTCGACAGCCTCAAGGAAGTATTGGCCAAGGCCAGCCCCGCACGCTCGGGTGACTTCCTGGCGGGGGTTGCTGCCAGCAACGACGGCGAACGGGTCGCCGCGCAGATGGCCCTGGCCAATATCCCGCTGACGCATTTCCTGAATGAGGCGCTGATCCCTTACGAACAGGACGAAGTTACCCGCCTTATCATCGACACCCACGACGCCCAGGCCTTCGGCCCGGTAAGCCACCTGACCGTGGGCGGCCTGCGCGACTGGTTGCTGGGCGAAGAGGCCAACGAAGACAGCCTGCGCGCCCTGGCGCCCGGGCTGACGCCGGAAATGGCTGCCGCCGTGTCGAAGATCATGCGCGTGCAGGACCTGGTGCTGGTGGCGCAGAAAATCCGCGTGGTCACCCGGTTCCGCGGCACCATGGGCCTGCGCGGGCGCCTGTCGACCCGGCTGCAGCCGAATCACCCGACCGATGAGCCAGCCGGTATCGCCGCCAGCATTCTCGACGGCCTGCTGTACGGCAACGGCGACGCCATGATCGGCATCAACCCGGCCACCGACAGCATCGCCTCGATCTGTGCCCTGCTGGAAATGCTCGATGCAATCATCCAGCGCTACGACATTCCCACCCAGGCCTGCGTGCTGACCCACGTCACCACCTCGATCGAAGCCATCAACCGTGGCGTGCCGCTGGACCTGGTGTTCCAGTCCATTGCCGGCACCGAGGCAGCCAACGCCGGGTTTGGCATCAATCTGAACGTATTGCAGGAGGGCTACGAGGCTGGGCTGTCGCTGAAGCGCGGCACCGTCGGGCAGAACCTGATGTATTTCGAAACAGGCCAGGGCAGCGCCTTGTCGGCCAACGCCCACCATGGCGTCGACCAGCAAACCTGTGAAACCCGCGCCTATGCCGTAGCCCGCCATTTCAAGCCGTTTCTGGTCAACACCGTGGTCGGCTTCATCGGCCCGGAATACCTGTACAACGGCAAGCAGATCATTCGCGCCGGCCTCGAAGACCACTTCTGCGGCAAGCTGCTGGGCGTACCGATGGGCTGCGACATCTGCTACACCAACCACGCCGAAGCCGACCAGGACGACATGGACACCCTGCTGACCCTGCTGGGTGTGGCCGGGATCAACTTCATCATGGGCATACCCGGCTCTGACGACATCATGCTCAATTACCAGACCACCTCGTTCCATGACGCGCTTTACGCGCGCCAGACCCTGGGCCTGAAGCCCGGGCCGGAGTTCGAGGCATGGTTGGCTCATACCGGCATCTTCACCCAGGCCGACGGCCGGGTGCGCTTTGGTGACAACCTGCCGCCGGCTTTCCGCCAGGCCTTGGCCCAGCTTGCATAGGGATGACCATGAACCGCACGCCTACCCCTGACAACCCCTGGCTGGCCTTGCGCACCCTGACCCCGGCGCGCATCGCCCTGGGCCGTGCCGGCACCAGCCTGCCGACCGGGGCGCAGCTGGATTTCCAGTTCGCCCATGCCCAGGCCCGCGACGCCGTGCACCTGGCCTTCGACCATGCTGGCCTGGCCACTCAGTTGAAAGAAAAGGGCCGCGACAGCCTGGTGCTGCACAGCGCCGCGAGCGACCGCCACCAGTACCTGCAGCGCCCGGACCTGGGCAGGCGCCTGAATGACGATTCGATCAGCACGCTGCGCCAGCACGCCCAGGCCAACCCCGGTGGCGTCGACCTGGCCATCGTGGTCGCCGATGGCCTGTCGGCCTTGGCCGTTCATCGCCACACCCTGCCGTTCCTGACCCGTTTCGAGGAGCAAGCCGCCGCCGATGGCTGGACCTGTGCGCCGGTGGTGCTGGTAGAACAGGGCCGGGTAGCAGTCGCCGATCTGGTGGGCGAATTGCTGGGCGCACGGATGACCGTGATGCTGATCGGCGAGCGCCCGGGGCTCAGCTCGCCCGATAGCCTTGGCCTGTACTTTACCTACGCGCCCAAGGTAGGCCTGACCGATGCCTACCGTAACTGCATCTCCAACGTGCGCCTGGAGGGCCTGAGCTATGGCATGGCGGCGCACCGCCTGCTGTACCTGATGCGCGAAGCCTGTCGGCGCCAGCTTTCCGGGGTGAATCTGAAGGACGAAGCCGAGGTCCATAGCCTGGAGAGTGACAACGCTGGCAACCAGAAAGGCAACTTCCTGCTCGGCAAAGGGTAAAAAACATGTAACGGAAGGCGGATTGCACTTGTGACGCGCATTGGGCAGCATGCCCTTGAAAGCTGCTGGCATTCCGCTGTTTCCCCAAATGGACTCTGAGGGCCGCACATGCGCATCATCAAGGCAACCCTGGAACACCTCGACCTGCTCACGCCGTTGTTCGTCAAATACCGTGAGTTCTATGGGCAGCTGCCCTACCCCGACAGTTCGCGCAGCTTCCTGGAAAAGCGCCTGAAACGGGATGAATCGGTGATCTATCTGGCGCTGCCGGAAGACGACGACAGCAAGCTGCTGGGCTTCTGCCAGCTTTACCCGAGCTACTCATCGCTGTCGCTGAAGCGGGTATGGATTCTCAACGATATCTACGTGGCCGAGGATTCGCGGCGCATGCTGGTGGCCGACCACCTGATGCGCGAGGCGAAGAAGATGGCCAAGGACACCAACGCGGTACGCCTGCGGGTCTCAACCAGTGCCGGTAACGAGGCAGCCCGCAAGACCTATGAATCCATTGGCTTTCGCAAGGACACCGAGTTCGAGAACTACATCCTGCCGATCAGTCAGGATTGACCTCTCAAAACAGGGCAGCGCATTTGTAGGAGCAGCCTTGCGCTGCGAAAGGGCCGGTACGGCAAATGATTGCATGTGGCCTTACTGGCCTCTTCGCAGCGCAAGGCTGCTCCTACAGCTGCTCTGTGTTGACCCACAAACTCCCTACCGTAACCCCCCGCTACAAACTCCCCGGGCATGTTCTTCACTTCGCCGTATAATGCCCCACCTGTCATGTGTGAAAATTTACCCATCGCCAGGTAACCGAGCCTACGCCCAAGAACACAGGTGCTGTACATGGATTTCAACCCGCTGGACCTTATCCTGCATCTCGATGCCTACCTCGATCTGCTGGTCACCAATTACGGTCCATGGATCTACGCCATCCTGTTCACCGTGATCTTCTGTGAAACCGGGCTGGTGGTCATGCCGTTCCTGCCGGGCGATTCGTTGTTGTTCATCGCCGGCGCCGTAGCTGCGGGCGGCGGCATGGACCCGGTACTGCTGGCTGGCCTGCTGATGGCAGCGGCAATCCTGGGCGACAGCACCAATTACGTGATCGGCCGAACGGCCGGCGAGCGGTTGTTCAATAACCCCAACTCGAAAATCTTCCGCCGCGACTACCTGCAGCGCACCCACGAGTTCTATGAACGCCATGGTGGTAAAACCGTGACCCTGGCGCGCTTCCTGCCCATCCTGCGCACCTTCGCCCCGTTTGTTGCCGGTATTGCCCACATGCATTACCCCCGCTTCCTCGGCTTCAGCGTCGCCGGTTCGCTGCTGTGGGTCGGCGGCCTGGTCACCCTGGGTTACTTCTTCGGCAACGTGCCGTTCATCAAGCAGCACCTGTCGCTGATGGTGGTGGGCATCATCGTCCTGTCGCTGGTGCCAATGATCCTCGGCCTGCTGCGTGGCCGCCTGGGCCGTGCGGCCAAGGCTCACTGAACGCTCGAAGCACAGCAGTCATGTGGTCATTCAGCGCCTGGCGGCGCAAGCGCACCCTGGCGCGCTACCCCATCGCCCCCCAGCAATGGCAGGCCGTGCGCGCGCGCCTGCCGATGCTGGACGGCATCAGTGACGAAGAAGACCACTGGCTGCGCGAAGCCTGCATCCTTTTCCTGCTCGAAAAACACCTCACCTGCCTGCCAGGCGTCGAGCCGGACGATGAGCAACGGCTGTTCCTGGCCGCCCAGGCCCAGTTACCGTTGCTGCACCTGGGCGACCTGAACTGGTATCAGGGTTTTCACGAAATCATCCTTTACCCCGACGACTTCAAAAGCCCCCAGCGCCACCGCGACGCCAGCGGCGTGGAGCACGTCTGGGATGGCGAGCACAGCGGCGAGGCCTGGCAACAGGGCCCGATCATCCTCGCCTGGAACGGCGTGCTGGCCAGCGGCGGCTGGGAAGCCTACAACCTGGTCATCCACGAACTGGCGCACAAGCTGGACATGCTCAACGGCGATGCCAATGGCCTGCCGCCGCTGCACAGCGGCATGCCTGTGGATGAATGGGCGCACGCCATGCAACAGGCCTACGACGACCTCAACCGCCAGCTGGACAACGACCCCGACGCCGAAACCGCCATCGACCCGTATGCCGCCGAAAACCCGGCAGAGTTCTTTGCCGTTACCAGCGAATACTTCTTCAGTGCCCCCGACCTGCTGCAGCAGGCGTATCCACGGGTCTACCATCAGCTGTCGCTGTTCTACCGCCAGGACCCGCTGGCGCGCCTGAGCCGGCTCCAGGCCGAACACCCCGACTACCGCGAAAGCCACGCCTGACGCGGCCACACATCAGGCCAGGCGTGGCATGCAGCGGCAGAATGTGCCTATAATCGCCGCCACTTTTTTGGTCAAACACGGGGGCACTGCCCAATGAGCTACAGCAAGATTCCGGCGGGCAAAGACCTGCCGAACGACATCTACGTCGCCATCGAGATCCCGGCCAACCACGCGCCGATCAAATACGAGATCGACAAGGACAGCGACACCCTGTTCGTCGACCGTTTCATGGCCACCCCGATGTTCTACCCAGCCAACTACGGCTTCATCCCGAACACCCTGGCTGACGACGGTGACCCGCTGGACGTGCTGGTGGTTACCCCTTACCCGGTAGCCCCAGGCTCGGTTATCCGCGCCCGTCCGGTCGGCATCCTGAACATGACCGACGACGGCGGCGGCGACGCCAAGGTCATCGCTGTACCGCACGACAAGCTGTCGCAGCTGTACGTCGACGTGAAGGAATACACCGACCTGCCAGCCCTGCTGATCCAGCAGATCGAGCACTTCTTTGCCAACTACAAAGATCTCGAGAAAGGCAAGTGGGTCAAGATCGAAGGCTGGGACGGCGCCGACGCCGCCCGTGCTGCGATCACCAAATCGGTTGCTGCCTACAAAGGCTGATACCGGTTGTGCAAAAAACCCCGCCTCGGCGGGGTTTTTTTTGTCCGGATGGAGGGTGCGGAGACTGGCGGTAATAAATCTTACGCAGTCCTACACCAACGCCCTACAAACGGGCCCTTTTCGTACAATTTCCGTCAACACTCGGTTCATATCCTTACTGGCAACCCGCCGCTACACTCGCGGCCATGAACACTTCCGGCGACCGCCTCAAAGCCCTTCTTCACGAATGTGGCCTGACCTCTTCTGATTTCGCTGCCCAGCGCAGCGTCACACCACAGCACGTCAACAACTGGTTAAAACGCGGCGTCCCCCTGGCCCGGCTGGACGAACTGGCCGATTTGTTCTGTGTGCATCGTCGCTGGCTGCGCACGGGCGAAGGGCCCAAACACCCCAACCCGATCCTGCGCAACTTTCCGCCCCGCCCGGCACCCGCCAACACCCCAAGCCCCTTGTCGGTGCATCGCGGCCGGGTACTGAATGTGCCCTACCACGAGGTACGTAACGGCCTGCTTTCGCCAGCTGCCGGACAACACCTGCGCCTGCCAGCAAAAGCCCTGAAAGAGCTGGGTGTACGCCCTCGCAACGCCGTCTGCCTGGCGATGCCGGCCAGCAACATGGCCCCGCTGATTCCACTGGACGCTACCCTGGCCATCGATCTGGGCATGACCCAGGTGGTCGAAGGCGAAACCTATGCCTTGTTGCACAACGGCACGCTGAGGGTGAACTACCTCAGCCTCGGCCAGCACGGCACGCTTTACCTGCACAGCCATGACCGGCACAACTACGCGGCCGAACGCTACACCGCCGCGCAGCGTCAGGCCCAGAGGCTGGAAATCATCGGCTGGGTGTTCCACTGGTCGCATTTCCGCCAGCAACGGCCCGGCTGAAACACCCTGTGCCATTTTTTGCTGGGCAGACCGCGCGAGCCCTTGTATGCTACGCCGCACATTCAGCCCCGACCGGCGCAAGCCGCAGTCCAGAGGGCTCGGCAATATCCCACACGGTTATCTGCCATCTCTTTCAGGCCCTTGATGGCCACACAGTTAAGGCGGTTGCGACTTACCATAAATTAGTCGGAGCCGTCCCCGAGAAGCCGGCCACAAGCCGGCTTTTTAATGCCCGCAGAAAATTCGCGGCGCTGGCAAAACCCTCCCGGTCAGCGCCCACCAACTCGATATCATGGCGGGCCCCAAGCGGCCGAGTGCTTCGGCTTCAGGAGTAACTGGTCCGAAACAAATGTGTAAGCGGGCTTGTTCCGCGAAGCGCCGCGCGGGCGGCGCTTGTCACAGGCGCAGCAAATCTCCCGACATGCACCTACCCGCCCCATCCCCATCAGAACTCATACCGCGCCCCAACCATCATGCTCCGCGAAGGCCCATAGAAGTTGAACGTCGAGGTCGATCCCACCCGCGACAGGTAGTCCCGGTCAAACAGGTTGTTGACGTTGAACGTAGCCGTCAGCTTCGAAGTCACCGGGTACGACAGCATCGCATGCGGCCAAGGGTGGCCGCCGTGGCGCCGATCGATCTGCAGCCTACGTAGCGGCACGATTGCGCCGAAGGTCGTAGAACCGCGGGTTGCCAGTGGGGTGGCCCTGTGCTGTATGCTTGGCCGGTCTTCAGGGCGGGGTGCAAGTCCCCACCGGCGGTAAATCGAAAGATGAGCCCGCGAGCGCCCCGGCCATGCCGGGGGTCAGCAGATCTGGTGCGACTCCAGAGCCGACGGTCATAGTCCGGATGAAAGAAGGCGTCAGGCAGGGGCCATTTCGGGCGCCCCTGCGCGCGCATTTTGTTCGCCCCGAGACGTTCATCGATCATTCACGAGGAGCGTTTCATGTCCACCCGCTACCACCCGCAATACCCCAACGTTACTGCCGCCATCGCTGCCTTCAAGGCCGGGCGCCCTGTGCTGCTGCTCGACGATGACGACCGCGAGGACGAAGCGGACATCATTGCCGCCGCCGAGAACATTTCGTTGCAGACCATGGCCATGATGATTCGCGATTGCAGCGGCATCGTCTGCCTGTGCCTGGACGAGGCAACCGTCGACGAGCTGCAGCTGGCGCCGATGGTGCAGAACAACCAGGCCCGGCATGGCACTGGCTTCACCGTCACTATCGAGGCGGCAGAAGGCATCACTACCGGCGTTTCGGCCCAGGACCGCATTACCACCATTGCTGCGGCACTGCGCTCCACTGCCGAACAGCGCCACATTGTCAGCCCGGGGCATGTATTCCCGCTGCGCGCCCGCAATGGCGGGGTGCTTACCCGCCGTGGCCACACCGAGGGCTCGGTGGACCTGGCACGCCTGGCCGGCCTGCGTCCGGCGGCGGTGCTGTGCGAGCTGATGAACCCCGATGGCAGCATGGCCCGCGGCGAGCAGGTGGCAGTGTACGCGCGGCAATACAATCTGCCGGTGCTGACCATCGAGGAACTGGCGCGCTACCGGGAAGCGATGGTGGAGCTGGAAGCCGAGCCTGCCTGATAGTCCACACTGGGTCCATTCGCGGGCAAGCCCGCGAATGGGGCCTTGAAACCAGCCTCATTACCCCTGAAGTTTGCTCCCCCCGCCCCGCTCTGCTAGTGTCGCGCCGTTCTGACCAGCTACCGAGACAGTCGCCATGGCCCGCAAAAAAGCCTCCCTCGATTTCGAGCAATCCCTCGCAGACCTGCAAGCATTGGTCGAGCGCCTGGAGAACGGCGAATTGTCGCTGGAAGACTCGCTGGCCGCCTTCGAGCAAGGCATCGCCCTGACTCGGGACTGCCAAGGCGCCCTGGCGCAGGCCGAGCAGAAGGTGCAGATTCTGCTGGAGCGCGATGGCGAACTGGCCGCGCAGCCTTTCGATGCGGAGCCGGAAGCATGATTGGCACCTACCAGGCCAACTGCCAGGCGCGTGTCGACGCAGCCCTCGAGCCGCTGTTCGTCGCGCCTACCGATGAACTGCAACGCCTTTACGCCGCCATGCGCTACAGCGTGATGAACGGCGGCAAGCGGGTACGCCCGTTGCTGGCCTACGCGGCCTGCGAAGCGCTGGGTGCCCCGGCCGAACAAGCCAACGGCGCTGCCTGCGCTGTCGAGCTGATCCACGCCTACTCGCTGGTACATGATGACCTGCCGGCCATGGACGACGATGACCTGCGCCGTGGCCAGCCAACTACCCACAAAGCATTCGACGAAGCCTGCGCCATCCTCGCTGGCGACGGCTTGCAAAGCCTGGCCTTCGCCGCCCTGCTCGACCCGGGTTTGAGCCCGCAGGCCGACAGCATCCGCCTGGCCATGGTGCAGACCCTGGCCAAGGCTGCCGGCCCGGCCGGCATGGTCGGCGGCCAGGCCATCGACCTGGGCTCGGTTGGCCTGAAACTGGACCAGCAGGCGCTGGAATTCATGCACCGGCACAAGACCGGTGCACTGATCGAAGCCAGCGTGCGCCTGGGCGCCCTGGCCAGTGCCCGCGCCGAACCGGCGCAGCTGGATGCGCTGCAGACGTATGCACAGGCCATCGGGCTGGCGTTCCAGGTGCAGGACGATATCCTCGACGTGGAAAGCGACACCGCCACCCTGGGCAAGCGCCAAGGCGCTGACATAGCCCGTGACAAACCGACCTACCCGGCCCTGCTCGGCCTGGAAGCGGCCAAGGCCTATGCGATAGAACTGCGCGACCAGGCGTTGCTCGCACTGCAAGGCTTCGGCGAAAACGCCGAGCCGCTGCGGGCGCTGGCGCGTTACATCGTCGAACGCCGCAACTAAGCTGCTACATCAATCCTTGTAGGAGCGAGGTTTACCCGCGAATGCGATTGTTGATCCAGCGCCGCATTCACAGGTAAAGCTGCGCCCACCAGGGGCCCCGCAACCCGTGGTCGAATGGGCACTTTTCCCACAATGGGGTAAACTGCCGCCACTTCAAACCTATAACGACTCGCCTGATGCCCACGACGTTTCAAGAGATCCCCCGCGAACGCCCGGTCACGCCGTTGCTCGACCGCGCTGACACGCCTGCCGGCCTGCGCCGGCTGGCCGAAGCCGACCTGGAGACCCTGGCCGACGAATTGCGCCAGGAACTGCTCTACACCGTGGGTCAGACCGGTGGGCATTTTGGTGCCGGTCTGGGCGTGATCGAGCTGACCATCGCCCTGCACTACGTTTTCGACACCCCGGACGACCGGCTGGTGTGGGACGTGGGCCACCAGGCCTACCCGCACAAGATCCTCACCGGGCGCCGCAACCGCATGCTCAGCCTGCGCCAGAAGGACGGCATCGCCGCCTTCCCGCGCCGCAGCGAAAGCGAGTACGACACCTTTGGCGTCGGCCACTCCAGCACCTCGATCAGTGCCGCGCTGGGCATGGCCATTGCCGCCCGCCTGCAGAACAGCGCACGCAAGTCGATTGCGGTGATCGGTGATGGCGCGCTGACTGCCGGCATGGCCTTCGAGGCGTTGAACCACGCCCAGGAAGTCAACGCCGACATGCTGGTGATCCTCAACGACAACGACATGTCGATTTCGCGCAATGTCGGCGGCCTGTCCAATTACCTGGCCAAGATTCTTTCCAGCCGCACCTACGCGAGCATGCGCGAAGGCAGCAAGAAAGTGCTGTCGCGCCTGCCGGGTGCCTGGGAAATCGCCCGCCGCACCGAGGAGTATGCCAAGGGCATGCTGGTGCCGGGCACGCTGTTCGAAGAGCTGGGCTGGAACTACATTGGCCCGATCGACGGCCACGACCTGCCGACCATGATCGCCACCTTGCGCAACATGCGTGACCTCAAGGGCCCGCAGTTCCTGCATGTGGTGACCAAGAAAGGCAAGGGTTTCGCCCCGGCCGAGGTCGACCCGATTGGCTACCACGCCATCACCAAGCTGGAGCCGGCCGACAAACCTGCCGCGCCCAAGAAAGCCAGCGGCCCGAAGTACTCCGCCGTGTTCGGCCAGTGGCTGTGCGACATGGCCGCCGCCGACAAGCGTCTGGTAGGCATTACCCCGGCGATGAAGGAAGGCTCCGACCTGGTCGACTTCAGCGAGCGTTACCCTGAGCGCTACTTCGACGTGGCGATTGCCGAACAGCACGCGGTGACCCTGGCCGCCGGCATGGCCTGCGAGGGCAGCAAGCCGGTGGTGGCGATCTACTCGACCTTCCTGCAGCGCGCTTACGACCAGCTGATTCACGACGTGGCGGTGCAGAACCTCGACGTGCTGTTCGCCATCGACCGCGCCGGCCTGGTGGGCGAAGACGGCCCGACCCATGCGGGCAGCTATGACCTGTCGTACCTGCGCTGCATCCCCGGCATGCTGGTGATGACCCCAAGCGACGAAAACGAGTTGCGCAAGATGCTCAGCACCGGCCACCTGTACAACGGCCCGGCAGCGGTGCGCTACCCGCGCGGTACCGGCCCGAATGCGCCGATCAGCGGTGACCTCGAACCACTGGAAATCGGCAAGGGCGTGGTCCGCCGGCAAGGCGAAAAAGTCGCCCTGCTGGTGTTTGGCGTGCAACTGGCCGAGGCCATGCAGGTAGCTGCGCAGATCAACGCCACGGTGGTCGACATGCGCTTCGTCAAGCCGCTGGACGAGGCCCTGGTGCTGGAACTGGCTGCCAGCCATGAACTGCTGGTGACCATCGAAGAAAACGCCATCATGGGCGGTGCCGGTGCGGCGGTGGGAGAGTTCCTGGCCAGCCAGGCGGTGCTCAAGCCGCTGCTGCACCTGGGGCTGCCGGATATCTATGTCGAGCACGCCAAGCCTGCGCAGATGCTGGCCGAGTGTGGGCTGGATGCGGCCGGCATCGAGGCTGCTGTCAAAGCTCGGATGGCCAAGCTCGGCCTGTAATCCCTGGGGCCGCTTTGCGGCCCTTTCGCGACACAAGGCCGCTCCTACAGAGACCGCGCCGCTCTCCCGGCCTTCGCAATACCTGTAGGAGCGGCCTTGTGTCGCGATCGAGGGCGCAGCCCTCGTAAAATGGTACTGCCCATGAAATCCCCAACCTTTGCCACCCTGCTCTGCCTCCCCCTGCCGCTATTGGCCGCCGAACGCGACGACGCCCTCAAGCTCCCCGACGTGCTGATCAGCGCCAGCCGCCAGGTCGAATCGCGCACCGCTACCAGTGCCGCCAACACCGTCTTCACCCGCACCGACATCGACCGCCTGCAGCCCAGCAGCGTCACCGACCTGCTCAGCCGCGTACCCGGCGTCCAGGTGGCCCCCACCGGTGGCCGTGGCAGCCTGCCAGGCATCTTCATCCGCGGCACCAAGGCCGCACAAAGCCTGGTACTGGTCGATGGCGTGCGCATCGCCAACGCCACCTCGGGCGACAGCGGCCTGCAGTTTCTCGACGTTGACCAGATCGAGCGGGTAGAAGTGCTGCGCGGCTCGCGCTCGGCGGTGTACGGCAGCGACGCAATTGGCGGGGTCATCCAGATCTTCACCCGACGCAGCAACGGCCCCGGCCTGCAGCCACGCCTGCGCCTGGCGGCCGGCAGCAACCAGACATTCCAGCGCAGCCTGGGGCTTTCTGGCGGCAACGACGCCACCCGTTTCAACCTGGGCGCCAGCCTGGACGAGACTGCAGGCATCGATGCCACAGGGCCGTCCTTCGCCAGCGATGGCGACCATGACGCCTACCGCAACAAGGCCTTCAACCTGAGCCTGAGCCACACCTTCGGCGAGCGCTTCGAGGCAGGCCTGAACCTGCTCGACAGCCGCGGCCGCAGCGAATACGACAACCCGTTCGGCGGCTTCGACCCGATCACCTTCGAGAGCTTTGGCCAACAGCCGTACACCGACTTCAGTGTGAGTAGCCTGGGCAGCTACTTCGACGCCCAGCTCAGCGATGCCTGGCACTCACGCCTGGAACTTGCCCACAGCGAAAACCGCGATGACAAGCGCGACAAACTCAGCGCCGAACGCTTCGTGTTCAATACCTATCGGGACCAGGCCACCTGGCAGAACGACCTGGCCCTGGGGCAGCAACACACGCTGCTGATCGGCGCTGACTGGTACCAGGACCGCGTACATGGCAGCACCGACTTCACCCAGGACAGCCGCTGGAACCGTGCCGTATTCGCCCAGCACCGCTACCAGGGCGAACGGTTTTCCACCGAACTGGGCGTGCGCCATGACCGCAACCAGCAGTTTGGCGGCCAGACCACCTGGAGCGGCAGCGTCACCGTCCCGCTGAACGCGCAGAACGATGTGCTGCTGTCCTACAGTGAGGGCTTCCGCGCGCCGACGTTCAACGACCTGTATTACCCGCAGTTCAGCAACCCGGACCTGGACCCCGAGCACTCCCGCAGCTACGAGCTGCAATGGCGCAGCCAGCTGACTGGCGACAGCCGCCTGGAGACTTCGCTTTACCGCACCGACCTGCGCGACGCGATCATCTTTGGCCTGGACTCGATCCCCCGCAACGTCGCCTCGGCACGCATCAACGGCCTGGAAATGGCGCTCAACCAGCAATGGGGCGCCTGGCACAGCCAGCTTGGCCTGGCGCTGATCGACCCACGCGATCGCGATACCGGCCACACCCTGGCCCGCCGCGCGCGACGCACCTTGAGCCTGGACCTGGACCGTGAATTCGGGCGCTTCAGCATTGGCGGCAGCTGGCAGGCGGTCAGCAGCAGCTATGACGATGAGGCCAACCGCAACCGTATCGGTGGCTATGGCGTGCTGGGCCTGCGTGGTAGCTGGGCGGCAACTGATGCGCTGAAACTGGAAGCCAAGCTGGATAACCTGCTGGACCGCAGCTCCAGCCGCGCCCTGTACAGCTACGAGGGGACCTACCACCCTTACCGTGAAGAAGGCCGCACGCTGCTGTTCAGTGTCACCTGGACGCCGGCGCTCTAGCGGCCAGCAGCGCACACAAGCGGGCGGTGGCTTCGATCATTTGCCCGCTGGGCCGCTCCAGCCCTTTGTCAGGCACCACCAGCAAGCGGTCATCGGCGACCGCACGGATTTGCGGCCAGGCCTTCCAGCTGGCCAGTTGCGCCTGGTCGCCGGCCAGGATGACCTGCGGGTTGCGCAGCAGCACCGTTTCCACATTCACTTGCGGCGCCGGTTGCGTGAGGTCGGCGAAGACATTGCGCGCCCCGCACACGGCCAGGGCATCGCTTACCACCTGCCGGCCACCGAGGGTATACAGCGGCCGGTCCCAGACCTGGTAGAACACCTGCAAGGGTTCTTCCCGTCGATACTGCTTGCGCAGTTGCTGCAGCCGCTCACGCAGGGCTTGAGCGTAGTTCTTGCCTTGCTCGGCACGGCCGACGCGCGTGGCGATGGCCTCGATCTGCTCGATCAGCTGCTCGATGCCATGGGGTTCAGCACTGAAAGTAGCGATGCCCAAGCGCTTGAGCTGGTCGCGCTGGGCGGGCGCCACGCTGCCTGGCCACAGCAACAGCAGGTCGGGACGCAGGCTGAGCAGGCGCTCCATGTCCAGTTGCCCCTGGCGCCCTACCGAGGGCAGGTCGCGCAGCGCCGTCGGTCGCTCGCCACCGTCGAGCACCCCCACCAGCAGGTCGTCGGCGTGCAGCTCGAGCATGATTTCGCTCATCGAAGGTGCCAGGCTGACGACCCGCAGCGGTTCGCCGGCCATTGCAGTGCAGGCCAGCAGCGCCAGCAGGCCAGGCAGCAGGCGCATCAGCCGAGCTGGCGCGGAATGCGATAGAGGTACAGCACCACAACGGTCGACAGTGCCAGCAGGATCTGTGGCACCGCCTCCAGGCCAACCAGCACCGACAGCGCTGCGACCCAGGCCGGGAAGCAGGCATACAGCATGGCCAGGCGCCGCACCCGCGCCAGTTCTATCCAGGCGGCAGGTTCTTCACTGGTGCCGAGCACTTTGGAAGTGGCGATCAGCGCGCGCTTGTAGGCACCGAAGCGTGGCAGGCTGAGGAACATGGTCGCCGCACCGGCGATGAACAACGGCATCGCCAGCAGCGGGATCAGCGCATCACCGCCACCGAAGGCCCAGGCCATGACCGGCAGCGGCACCAGGCCCATCGCCAGGTACTGCCACCAGGCCAGCGCCAGACGCCGCTTGACCTGGGCCCGGGTCACGCCTGGGGCACCTCGCCCTGGTGTTCGCTGCCCAGCATGTGGCCCAGTTTGCCGGCCTTGGTCGCCAGGTAGTAGCGGTTGTGCGGGTTGTGACCGGTGTGCAGCGGCACCCGCTCGGCAACCACGATGTTCATGTCGGTCAGGGCTTTGACCTTGCGCGGGTTGTTGGTCATCAGGCGCAGGGCCTTCACGCCCAGGTGTTCGAGCATCGGCAGGCAGATGGCGTAGTCGCGCTGGTCAGCGGCAAAGCCCAGGCGCTCGTTGGCTTCTACGGTGTCGGCGCCGCCATCCTGCAGCTCGTAGGCGCGGATCTTGTTCAACAGGCCGATACCACGGCCCTCCTGACGCAGGTACAGCAGCACGCCACGGCCTTCGCGGGCAATGGCCTGCAGGGCGGCCTCCAGCTGCGAACCGCAGTCACAGCGCTGGCTGAACAGGGCATCGCCGGTCAGGCACTCGGAATGCAGGCGCCCCAGCACCGGCTGCCCGTCCGCGATGTCACCCAGGCTGAGCACCACGTGCTCACGGCCGGTGGCTTCCTCAAGGAAACCATGCATGGTGAAAGTCGCGAAGGGCGTCGGGAGTTTAGAGGCGGCAACAAAGACGACGGGCACGTTGTGCTCCTGGAATAAGTTGAAAATTTCTCGTGGGCCGATTGTATCAGCAGGTTGGGGGATATGGGCGGGCTGAATACCGTGGGGCAGGATCGAAAAGTTCGATGCTTGGCAGAGTCCGGCACCCGGTCAATCGGGTTTGCACAGTCCCTGTGGGAACCGCGCCAGGCCACATGAACAGGATTCAGTGCGGTGTGCTATCTGCAGTGAACGGATACGGCTGCTTCCAGTGCTCGAAAATCGGCTTCAGCTCGCCACTGCGCACAAGTTCGGCCATGCGCTTGTCGAACAGATCGCGCAAGGCCCTGGCCCGGTCGTTGCGGGCGAAGGCCAGGTACAGCGGCAGTTCGGCTACATGGGTGCGGCGGAAACGCTCGGGGTGCGGGGCCTGGCTGAGCACGTAGTCCACCTCGGTCAGCGCATCGATGTAGAAGTCCACGCGATCGTGCTCGAGCATTGGCAAAATGCCCTCGCGGCGCTGGATTTCACGGAAGTCATGAGCATTGGGCAAGTAGCTGGAATAGTCGTAGCCACGCACCCAGGCCAGGCGGTAATTGCCTACGTTTTCCGGGGTCGGCACAGGCTTGCTGGCCAGACCAAGGGCGTAGATGTGGTCCAGATCGAAGTGCCAGCGCGGGTAGAGGTTGTCGTCGCTCTCATCCTTGTAAGAACCCACCCAGGCATCGGCCTCACCCCGTTTCACCAACCCGACTGCACGGCTATAGGGCGCACTCTGGGCAACCACCTTGACCCCGGCCGGCTCGAACACCTTGCGCAATACGTCCCAGGCCACCCCGGTACCGTCGGCGTTGGTGTAGTCGAGCCATTCTTCGCTGACCAGATGGATCTGCTTCGGCACGCCGTCGGCAGCCATCACCCACGGGGCAAAGCCAAGCAGCATCGCCAGCAGCACAGTCCTTATGGCCATTCACGCGCTCCCTGTTTCAGGCAACCGCCCACACCAGAACCTGCATGCCCAGCCAGGCGAACACGCCGGCCAGGATATCGTCGAGCATGATGCCGACGCCGCCATGCACATGGCGATCGATCCAGCGGATCGGCCACGGCTTGAGGATGTCGAAGAAGCGGAACATCAGGAACCCCGCCAGCAACCACTGCCAGCCTTCCGGCACCAGCCAGAGGGTGATCCACATGCCGACGATCTCGTCCCAGACAATGCCTTCGTGATCGTGCACGCGCAAGTCATTGGCGACCTTGCCGCACAACCAGAAGCCGAACAGCATGCTCACCCCGAGCAGCAGCCAGTAGCCCCAGTCGGGCAGCATCTGCCACAAAGGAATGAACGGTATGGCGACCAGCGAACCCCAGGTGCCCGGCGCCTTGGGCAAGGTGCCGGAACCGAAGCCAAACGCGATGAAGTGCCACGGGTTGCGCCAGACCGAAGGCGGAACGAACTCCGCAGGCACCTGGTTGGGGTGATCGGTCACGGTGTCTCCCTAAAGTGTTGATAGCCCCGCTGAACGGGGGTGATGTCATGGCCCAAGGCGTCGTGCAAGGTCACACCCTGCCCTTCGAGCACACGACCAATGGTATGCACCTCGATGCAATCGAAGGCAGCCAGAGCTGCCAGCGCCTCAGGCGGCAAGGTGAAAGCCAGTACATAGTCATCGCCACCGCTGAGGGCGGCCTGCAGCGCCGCCTCACGGCCGAGAAACGCCTCTACAGCAGGAGACACTGGCACCTGCGCCAGGTTCACCTGCAGTGCGACAGCGGACGCCTTGGCAATATGCCCACAGTCCGCGAGCAGGCCATCAGAGATATCCAGCGCCGCCGTGGCCCGGCCGCGCAGCAGCCGACCCAAGGCGAGCTGCGGCATCGGCGACCAGTAGTGGGCCAGCAGCGGCTCGGCCTGCTCGGCCGGCGCCTCGCGCTCACCCAGCACCAGCGGCAACGCCCCCGCCGCCTTGCCCAGCACACCACCGACACACAGCAGGTCGCCCGGCCGGGCGCCGCTGCGGCGCAGGGCCTGGCCAGCGGGTACACGGCCGAACACGGTCACGGTGATACTCAGCGGGCCACGTGTGGTGTCCCCACCAATCAGGCTCATGCGGCAACGCTGGGCCATGCGGCTGAGGCCGTCGGCGTAGGCCGCCAGCCAGTCAGGGCCAACGTCAGGCAGGGTCAGGGCGAGGGTAAAGCCGATTGCGGTCGCGCCCATGGCTGCCAGGTCACTTGCTGCCACGGCCAACGAACGCTGGCCAAGCAGAAGCGGATCGCAGACAGCGGGAAAATGCACGCCGGCGACCAGGGTGTCGGTCGACACCGCCAGTTGCTCACCGGGCGGAAGGCTGAGCAAGGCGCAGTCGTCGCCGATACCCAGGGCCACGCCCTCGCCACCCTGCGCACAAGGCGCGGCGGCGAAGTAATGGTTGATCAGCTCGAACTCACCCATGGTTCGCAAGCGCCTGGATCAGCGCTTGTTCGCCTTGACTTCGGCTTCTCGAAGCGACGGTGCCAGCTTGTCCAGCACACCATTGACGAACTTGTGGCCGTCAGTGGCGCCGTAGACCTTGGCGAGTTCCACGCCTTCGTTGATGACCACGCGGTACGGCACGTCCACGCGCTTCATCAGTTCCCAGGTGGACAGGCGCAGCACGGCCAGTTCGACCGGGTCGAGTTCGTCCAGGGCGATGGTCATGCAAGGCACCAGTGCCTGGTCGATTTCGCTCTTGAACGCCGGAACCCCATGCAGGATTTCGCGGAAATAAGCACCGTCGACATCGGTAAAATCGTTATCGACCCGAAACTGCGCTTCGATCTCGTTCAGCGAGTGCTTGGCCATGTGCCACTGGTAGAGGGCCTGGGTCGCGAGCTGTCGGGCTTCGCGGCGCTTGGCGCTCTTCGAGGGCTTGCCGGCATCCGCAGGTTTTGGATCGCGCGGGTTGAAACGATCGCTTTCGTCGCTAATCACTTGGCCTCCAACTGCGCCAGCAGGCTGACCATTTCCAGAGCGGACAGGGCAGCTTCAGCACCTTTGTTGCCGGCTTTGGTGCCGGAACGCTCGATGGCCTGTTCGATGGAGTCAACGGTCAGCACACCGAACGCCACCGGTACACCGAACTCCATGGACACCTGGGCCAGGCCCTTGGTGCATTCGCCCGCCACGTATTCGAAGTGCGGGGTACCACCACGGATCACCGCGCCCAGGGCGATGATCGCGTCGTAGGCGCCTTGCTGGGCGACTTTCTGTGCTACCAGCGGGATTTCGAAAGCACCCGGGGCACGGATGATGGTGATGTCGCTTTCGCTGACACCGTGGCGTACCAGGGCATCAACGGCACCGCTTACCAGGCTTTCAACGACGAAGCTGTTGAAGCGGCCAACCACCAAAGCATAGCGACCTTTGGGGGCGATGAAGGTACCTTCGATGGTCTTCAGGGTCATTCCGATATTCTCATCTTCAAGAGCGAGGCCGCATACAAGCGGCCTCGACAGGGTTCTGGACTCGAGCAGAGGGCGTCAATGCCGCCTCAAGTCACTCGGAGGGCACGTATTCTACAACTTCCAGATCGAATCCGGATATCGCGTTGAACTTCATCGGCGAACTCATCAGGCGCATCTTGCGCACGCCGAGGTCGCGCAGGATCTGCGAACCGGCGCCAACGGTGCTGTAGGTGGTCGGTGCCTTGGTCGGCACATCGCCCGCGCTTTCGCGGATGTGCGCCAGCAGCACGTCGCCGTCCAGCGGGTGACCCAGCAGCAATACCACGCCGCTGCCAGCCTCGGCCACGGCGGCCATGGCCGCACGCAGGCTCCAGCGGCCCGGCTGCTTGACCAGCAGCAGGTCGCGCAGCGGGTCCATGTTGTGAACGCGCACCAGGGTTGGCTCTTCGGCGCAGATCTTGCCCAGGGTCAGGGCCATGTGCACGTCGCCTTCCACTGCATCGCGGTAGGTAACCAGGTTGAATTCACCCAGTTCGCTTTCGACCGGTTGCTCGGAAACGCGCTGCACGGTGCGCTCGTGGATCATGCGGTAGTGGATCAGGTCGGCGATGGTGCCGATCTTCAGGCCGTGCTCGGCGGCGAACACTTCCAGCTCGGCGCGACGCGACATGGTGCCGTCGTCGTTCATCACTTCGCAGATCACGCCACTGGGCTCGAAACCGGCCATGCGCGCCAGGTCGCAGGCTGCCTCGGTGTGCCCGGCACGGGCCAGGGTGCCACCTGGCTGGGCCATCAGCGGGAAGATGTGGCCAGGGCTGACGATGTCTTCGGCCTTGGCATCCTTGGCGGCGGCGGCCTGCACGGTGCGGGCACGGTCAGCGGCGGAGATGCCGGTGGTGACACCCTCGGCGGCTTCGATCGACACGGTGAACTTGGTGCCGAAGCCCGAGCCGTTGCGCGGCGCCATCAGCGGCAGCTTCAGGGTTTCGCAACGCTCGCGGGTCATCGGCATGCAGATCAGGCCACGGGCGTGCTTGGCCATGAAGTTGATGTGCTCGGGCAGGCAGCATTCGGCTGCCATGATGATGTCGCCTTCGTTCTCGCGGTCTTCGTCATCCATGAGGATGACCATTTTGCCCTGGCGGATGTCTTCTACCAGTTCTTCGATGCTGTTGAGCGCCACGCGGCACCCCCTTCTCAATCAGGATTTCAAGAAGCCATTGGCGGCCAGGAAGCTTTCGGTGATGCCACTGCCCTTGCTCGGTTCGGCGGCCTTGTCACCCAGCAGCAAGCGCTCCAGGTAACGGGCCAGCAGGTCGACCTCAAGGTTTACCCGACGCCCTGCACGGTAGTCGGCCATGATGGTTTCGGACAGGGTGTGCGGGACAATGGTCAGCTCGAACTCGGCGCCATTGACCTCATTGACCGTCAGGCTGGTGCCGTCGACGGTGATCGAACCCTTGTGGGCGATGTACTTGGCCAGTTCCTTCGGTGCACGCACGCGGAACTGGATGGCGCGCGCGTTATCGCTGCGCGAGATGATTTCGCCGACCCCGTCGACATGGCCGCTGACCAGGTGCCCACCCAGGCGAGTGGTGGGGGTCAGGGCCTTTTCCAGGTTGACCTTGCTGCCGCTCTTGAGGTCGATGAAGGCGGTGCGCTTGAGGGTTTCGACGCTGACGTCGGCCCAGAAGCCGTCGCCCGGCAGTTCGACCGCAGTCAGGCACACGCCATTGACGGCAATGCTGTCGCCAAGCTTGACGTCCGCCAGGTCGAGCTTGCCGGTTGCGACATGCACGCGCACGTCACCGCCCTTGGGGGTGAGGCTGCGAATGGTGCCGATGGATTCGATGATGCCGGTGAACATGGGGTCTTCCTCAAAAACGGTTTGCGCGGGGCAAGCCCGGCATTATACGCCGGACGCCGGCAGGGGCATGGCCGTGACCCGCCAGTCATCGCCCACTGCGCGCATTTCGGTAATTTTCAGCCGCGGGGCTTCGCTCATCTTCTCCAGCGGCCAGTCCAGCAGCGGGCGGGCGTGGGAACCGAGGAAGGTGCCGGCGACGAACAGCTGGTACTCATCTATCAGGCCCAGCCTGGCAAAGGCACCGACCAGGCCGGCACCGGCTTCCAGCAGGATTTCATTGACCCCGCGCCTCGCCAGGGCCTGCAGCAGCGCCGGCAAGTCAACCTGGCCATTGTCACCCGGCAGGCTGAGCAGTTCGTGGCCGGCAGCGGCATAGCGCGGGTCATCCGCGACAGCGCACACCACCAGAGCCGGGCCGGCCTGGAAGAACGGCGCATCCAGTGGCAGGCGCAAGCGGCCATCGACCAGCACGCGCAGCGGTGTGCGGCTAAGTGCCAGGCGGGTGGTTTCGGCGTCCAGCCCAAGCTCCGTGCCACGCACGGTCATGCGCGCGTTGTCGGCCAGCACGCTGGCGGCGCTGGTCAGCACCACGCTGGACCGGGCGCGCAGGCGCTGCACCGCCGAGCGGGCGGCCGGGCCGGTGATCCACTGGCTTTCACCACTGGCCATGGCGGTGCGACCGTCCAGGCTCATGGCCAGCTTGGCCCGCACGAACGGCAGGCCGTGCTCCATACGCTTGAGGAAGCCCGGATTGAGTGCCCGGGCCTCGGCTTCGAGCACGCCGCTGGCGACTTCGATGCCGACCTCGGCCAGGCGCCGCAGGCCCTGCCCCGCCACCTGCGGGTTGGGGTCCTGCATGGCTGCAACGACCCGCGCCACGCCGGCCTTGACCAGCGCCTCGGCGCACGGCGGTGTGCGGCCATGATGGCTGCACGGCTCCAGGGTGACGTAGGCGCAGGCGCCGCGGGCAAGTTCACCGGCCTGGCGCAGGGCATGCACTTCGGCATGCGGCTCGCCGGCGCGCACGTGCCAGCCTTCGCCCACCACCTGGCCATCGCGCACGATCACGCAGCCTACGCGCGGATTCGGGTGGGTGGTATACAGGCCTCTGCGCGCCAGCTCCAGCGCGCGGGCCATGTAGTGGGCGTCGAGGATGGCAGCTTGGCTGGGCATGTTCACTCTTTGGCCGGCTCGCGAGCCAGGCGGTCGATTTCTTCGCGGAACTCGTCAAGGTCCTGGAAGCGCCGGTAGACGGAGGCAAAGCGGATGTAGGCCACTTCGTCGAGCTTGCGCAGCTCGGCCATGACCATTTCACCCACCACCAGCGATTTGACTTCGCGCTCGCCGGTGGCCCGCAGGCGGCTCTTGATGTGCGCCAGTGCCGCTTCCAGGCGCTCGACGCTGACCGGGCGTTTTTCCAGTGCCCGTTGCATGCCGGCGCGCAGTTTGTCTTCGTCGAAGGGCTGGCGGGTGCCGTCCTGCTTGATCAGCCGCGGTAGCACCAGCTCGGCAGTTTCGAAGGTGGTGAAGCGCTCGCCACAGGCCACGCATTCGCGGCGGCGGCGCACCTGCTCGCCCTCGGCGACGAGACGAGAGTCGATGACCTTGGTGTCGTTGGCACCGCAAAAGGGACAGTGCATGGTGGCAGGCAACAAAAAAAGGGAGGGCCATGGTAGCGCATCCCACTGGCAAGACAAGCCAAAGGGGTTAACATCCAAGGGAAATCTGCCCGTGAAGGACTACCCCATGCACTACCGAGCGCTCGTCGTGCTGTGCTGCGCCGCCCTGCTTGCCGCCTGCGGCAGCGACAGGCCGAAGACCGATACCCCCGCAGCACCCACCCCCGCCCGGTCGGCCAAGCAGGCCGAAGTATTGGGCCCGTTGCCGGCCTACCAGCGCGAACTCAGCGGTACCCTGCTGGAAATCCCGGCCGGCGCCAACGTGGAGCTGGCCTTGCTGGTCATCGACGAACGTGACCGCCCGCAACGCCTGCTGGCCAGCAGCAACCTGACGGGCACCGGCCAGGCCCTGCCCTACCACCTGCGCTTCAACCCTGAGGCCTTTCCGGCCGGGGCCCGGGTCGAGCTGCGTGGCCGCGCCAGCAGCTCCGGCCAGCTGATCATGCACCTGCCACCGGTGCGCATAACCCAGGCCCAGACCCAGGCCACCGGCCCGCTGCGTTTCGAGAAGGCGCCATAGTGGCACCGCTGGCCCTGCAACAGGCCCTCAGCGGCCTGATCGGCGAAGCGCGGCTGGTGGTCAGCGAGCTGCCCGGCTGTGACCTGAAGCTGTGGCTGATCGATGACCAGAACATGGACCGCGCCTTCAGCAGCGAAGAAACCCGGCGCATTCTTGAAGAGCCGCCCTACTGGAGCTTCTGCTGGGCCAGTGGCCTGGCCATGGCCCGTTACCTGGCCGAGCGCCCGGAGTGGGTGGCCGGCAAGCGGGTGCTGGACTTTGGCGCCGGCTCCGGCATCGCTGGCATTGCCGCGGCCCGCGCCGGTGCGCTGGAAGTGGTCGCCTGCGACCTCGACCCGCTGGCCCTGGATGCCTGCCGTGCGAATGCCGCGCTCAACGGTGTGGAACTGGCTTACAGCAGCGATTTCTTTGCCGAGGCCGACCGCTTCGACCTGATCCTGGTAGCCGATGTGCTGTACGACCGCGCCAACCTGCCGCTGCTCGATGCCTTTCTCGGTCGCGGCCGCCAGGCGCTGGTGGCCGACTCGCGGGTGCGTGACTTCAGCCACCCCCAGTACCAGCAACTGGGCGTGCTCGAAGCACTGACCCTGCCCGACCTGGCCGAGCCACACGAATTCCGCCGGGTCAGCCTGTACCACGCCAGCCGCGACACCTTATAGTGGTGCCATCCACGAGTTTGCGAGAGTCGCGATGACCCAAGACACCCCGTACATTTTCGACGCCACCGATGCCAACTTCCAGCAACTGGTGATCGAGAACTCCTTCCACAAGCCGGTGCTGGTGGACTTCTGGGCCGAGTGGTGCGCACCGTGCAAGGCGCTGATGCCCTTGCTGGCGAAGATCGCCGAGGGTTACCAGGGCGAGCTGCTGCTGGCCAAGATCAATTGCGATGTGGAGCAACAGGTAGTTGCCCAGTTCGGCATCCGCAGCCTGCCGACCGTGGTGCTGTTCAAGGACGGCCAGCCGGTGGACGGTTTTGCCGGTGCGCAGCCGGAATCCGCCATTCGCGCCATGCTCGAACCCCACGTGCAACTGCCCCCCGCCCCCACTGCATCGCCGCTGGAACAGGCCAAGACGTTGTTTGCCGAAAGCCGTTTTGCCGAGGCCGAAGCGCTGTTGCAGGTGCTGCTGGGTGAAGACAACAGCAATGCCGAGGCGTTGATCCTGTACGCCCGTTGCCTGGCCGAGCGTGGTGAGCTGGGTGAAGCGCAAGTGGTGCTGGACGCGGTCAAGACCGATGAGCACAAGGCAGCACTGGCCGGTGCCAAGGCGCAGCTGACCTTCCTGCGCCAGGCCGCGAGCCTGCCGGAAGTGGCAGACCTGAAGAGCCGCCTGGCGCAGAACCCGCAGGATGACGAAGCGGCTTACCAGTTGAGCATCCAGCAGCTGGCGCGGCAGCAGTACGAAGCGGCGCTGGATGGGCTGCTGAAGCTGTTCCAGCGTAATCGTGGCTATGAGAACGGGCTGCCGCAGAAGGCGATGCTGCAGGTGTTCGAGTTGCTGGGTGGGGATCACCCGTTAGTTGGGGTTTATCGTCGCAAGCTGTCGGCGCTGATGTTCTGATAATCATGGGGCCGCCTTGCGGCCCCATGATTCTGAAACCATCACCCCACCCAGTGATAAACCGGCGAATCCACGCCACTTTCCACCTTCACCTCACTGCTATGCCGCAAGCGCACCAGCAGCCGCTTGCCTGCCGCCGTACTCCCCGCCAGCCCTTCCAGACGGTCCAGCAATTCCGGCCCGCTCATCTGCCCTGCCAAACGCAGCACATCACGCGCCGCGGTCCACTGCCCGTCGTCCGAACGCGCCGCCGCAACAGCTGCCGGGGCTGCGGCCTGCGCCACCGCCGGCACACCGACCTGCCGCCCAAGTTGCGCCCACTCTTCAGGCGCCAGCTCGATGGTCAGGTCCACCGGCCATTCACCAATCTGTCCACGAATTCTCACGATGCGTTCCTTGAGCAAGGTCAATGCAGCCATGCTACCCCAACATGAAACCTGCGCCACACAGACTGGCGGCGCGAATAAATCTTGTTATAACATAACTAAATCTTTCAGCCCGCTCCGGAGCCATCCATGCGTCGCCTGCTGCTCGCCCTGCCCTTCGCCTTGCTGCCACTGGTCGTAGCCCATGCCCACGACGAGCATGATCATGACCATGCGCATGGCACCCTCGGCGCCCACGAGCATGGCGTTGCCAAGCTCAACGCCGTGCTTGATGGCAACACCCTGGAGCTGGAGCTGGACAGCCCGGCCATGAACCTGGTCGGTTTCGAACATGCCGCCAGCAGCGATGCCGACAAGGCCAAGGTCGCCGCCGTACGCCAGCAGCTGGAAAAACCCCTGCAGCTGTTCGGCCTGCCTGCCACTGCCGGCTGCAAAGAAGACCAACAAGCGCTGGAAAGCCCGCTGTTCGGCGACACCGCGAAAGCCGACGACGATGGCGACGCGCATGAGCACGGCCACCAGCACAGCGACATCGGCGCCCACTACCAGCTGACCTGCGCCAACCCCGAAAAACTCACCCAGGTGGACCTCGCGCCGCTGTTCAAAGCCTTCCCGGCCACGCAGAAGATCAACGTGCAACTGATCGGCGCCAATGGCCAGAAAGGCGTGGAAGCGACGCCGGCCAAGGCTGCGGTCGTCTTCTGAATGAGCCAGCCGTTGATCGAACTGCATGACCTGATGTTCGCCTGGCCAGGCCAGCCGCCGCTGCTGGATATTCCGGCGTTTCACCTGGACGCCGGTGAAGCACTGTTCCTCAAGGGCCCCAGCGGTAGTGGCAAAACCACATTGCTGGGCCTGCTGGGCGGGGTGAATGTGCCGGGGCAGGGCCGTATACAACTGCTCGGCCAGGACCTTGGCAGCCTGGGCCAAGGTGCCCGCGACCGCTTTCGGGTCGATCACACGGGCTACATCTTCCAGCAGTTCAACCTGCTGCCGTTCCTGTCGGTACGCGAAAACGTCGAGCTACCCTGCCGCTTCTCGCACACCCGCAAGGCCCGCGCCGTGCAGCGCCACGGCAGTGTCGACCAGGCAGCCAGCACGCTGCTGGCGCACCTGGGCCTGGGTGACCCTGCCCTGCTCACGCGCCGTGCCGACAGCTTGTCGATCGGCCAGCAGCAGCGGGTCGCCGCTGCCCGTGCACTGATCGGCCAGCCCGAGCTGGTGATTGCCGACGAGCCGACCTCGGCACTGGATGCCGACACCCGCGAAGCGTTCATTGGCCTGCTGTTCGACGAATGCCGCGCCGCTGGCGCCAGCCTGCTGTTCGTCAGCCATGACCAGAGCCTGGCGCCGCTGTTCGACCGCCACCTGTCGCTGGCCCAACTGAACCGCGCCGCCACGCCCCGGGAGGCATGATGTACCTGCTCCGCCTTGCCCTGGCCAGCCTGGCCAACCGCCGCTTCACTGCATTTCTCACCGCCTTTGCCATCGCCTTGTCGGTGTGCCTGCTGCTGGCAGTCGAGCGCGTGCGCACCGAGGCGCGTGCCAGCTTTGCCAGCACCATCAGCGGCACCGACCTGATCGTCGGCGCCCGTTCGGGTTCGGTGAACCTGCTGCTGTATTCGGTATTTCGCATCGGCAACGCCACCAACAACATTCGCTGGGACAGCTATCAGCACTATGCCAGGGACCCGCGGGTAAAGTGGGCAATCCCCATTTCGCTGGGCGACTCGCACCGCGGTTACCGGGTGATGGGCACCACTGGCGACTACTTCAGCCATTACCAGTACGGCCGCCGCCAACACCTGGAATTGAGCCAGGGCCGCGCCTTTGCCAACGACCCGTTCGAAGTGGTGCTGGGTGCCGAAGTGGCCGACGCCTTGCACTACAAGCTGGGCGACAAGCTGGTGCTGGCCCACGGCGTTGCGGCGATCAGCCTGGTCAAGCATGACGACAAGCCGTTCACCGTGGTCGGTGTGCTCAAACGCACCGGCACCCCGGTCGATCGTACCCTGCACATCGGCCTGGGTGGCATGGAGGCCATCCATATCGACTGGCATAACGGTGTGCCGGCCCGTGGTGCCGGGCGGATCAGTGCCGAGCAGGCGCGCACGATGGACCTGCAGCCTGCCGCCATCACCGCGTTCATGCTTGGGCTGAACAACAAGATCGCAACCTTCAGCCTGCAGCGCGAAATCAACGAGTACCGCAACGAGCCGTTGCTGGCCATTTTGCCCGGGGTGGCACTGCAAGAGCTGTGGAGCCTGATGGGCACCGCGGAACAGGCGCTGTTCGTGGTTTCGCTGTTCGTGGTGCTGACCGGGTTGATCGGCATGCTTACGGCGATTCTCACCAGCCTCAACGAGCGCCGCCGGGAGATGGCGATATTGCGCTCCGTGGGCGCACGGCCGTGGCATATCGCCGGTTTGCTGGTACTGGAGGCGCTATCGCTGGCAGCGGTCGGCATCCTCGCCGGGCTAGGCTTGCTGTATGCCGGTATAGCCCTGGCCCAGGGGTATGTGCAGGCCAACTATGGTTTGTACCTGCCGCTGGCGCTGCCAAGCGCTCATGAATGGACCTTGCTGGCTATCATCCTCGGGGCTGCGCTGCTGATGGGTAGCGTGCCGGCGTGGCGTGCCTATCGGCAGTCGCTGGCCGATGGTTTGTCCATACACCTCTGAGAGCCAGTAATGATCCAGTACCTCATGCGCTTGTTCGCGGGTAAACCCGCTCCCACAGGTACTGCACAGCCCTTGAACCCTGTGCAGTACCTTGTGGGAACGGGTTCACCCGCGAAGAGGCCAGCGCAGACAGCAAAAATCCTGTTGATCATGCTGCTCTCGCTGGCAATACCTGCCTGGGCCGCCGAACCCAAGGAGCTGGACTGGCCCGCCCTCATCCCCGAAGGCGCCCCGGTCATCCCGCCACAACTGGCCCCACTGCACGACCTGTCGCAAATCAGCAGCGCCCTGTCTGCCGAGTCCGCCCCCGCAGCGCGCCAGCAAGCCCCCGACGCGCCAGTGGTGAAAAGCCTCGACGGCCAGCAGATCAAACTGCCCGGCTACATTGTGCCGCTTGAAGTCAGCGAAGAGGGCCGCACCACCGAGTTCCTGCTGGTGCCCTACTACGGCGCGTGCATCCACGTACCACCGCCACCGTCGAACCAGATCGTGCATATCTTCAGCGAAATGGGTGTGCGCGTCGAAGACCTCTACCAGCCCTACTGGATCGAGGGAAAGATGCAGGTCAGAGCCTCCAGCAGCGAACTGGCAGACGCCGGTTACCAGATGGAAGCCGAGAAAATATACGCTTATGAGCTGAAATGAGAACCACTTCGAATTCTTGCGGACGCTTCTTTTGAGCTGGGTCAAACAATCGGTTTAGACGGCTCCGTACCATTGGACTACTCGATTACTCACGTCCTTTGGGAGCTTCCATGAACAAGTCCTTGCTCGGCGCCGCCCTCGCGGCCCTGGCGCTCGCTGCCCCTGTTGCCCACGCCCACCAGGCGGGCGATGTCATCGTCCGCGCCGGCGCCATCACCACTGCCCCCAACGAGAGCAGCGGCGACCTGAAATTCGACGGCAACAAGGTATCGGGCACCAAGGCTACCCTGGACAGCGACACCCAGCTGGGGCTGACTTTCGCCTACATGCTCACCGACCACATCGGCCTGGAACTGCTCGCCGCCACGCCGTTCAAGCACACCGTCGGCGTCAAGGGCCTGGGCGGCGGCCTGGATGGCAAGCTGGCGAACATCAAGCAGCTGCCACCGACCTTGTCGTTGCAGTACTACCCGATGGAGCCGAACTCCCGGTTCCAGCCGTATGCCGGCGTCGGCATCAACTACACCCTGTTCTTCGATGAAGACCTCAGCAGCAGCCGCAAGCAACAGGGTTTCAGCAACCTGAAGCTGCAGGACTCGGTCGGTATCGCCGGTCAGCTGGGCATGGACTACATGATCACTGACAACCTGCTGGTGAACGCCTCGGTCTGGTACGTCGATATCGATACCAAGGCCAGCGTCAACGGCCCGACCGCCTTGGGCTACAGCAAGACCAAGGTCGACGTGGAAGTCGACCCGTGGGTCTACATGGTCGGCCTGGGCTACAAGTTCTGACCTGAGCACTGCAGGGCGGCCTCGGCCGCCCTCGCCCGTTGCAGCCATAGCCAATGCCCCAGTGCGAACGCACTGATCGCCATGCCAAGCCCGCATACCGCAGCCCAACCCCAATGGGCGTACACCCAGCCCGCCAGCACCGCCCCCAAGCCACTGCCCAGCGAATAGCAGCACATGTAGGCGCCAATCAAGCGGCTGGCCATCACGCCACGCCCGGCCAGCAATATGCTCTGGTTGGTCACGTGCACCGCCTGCACGGCGAAGTCCAGCATCAGCACCCCCAGCACGAAGGCAATCAGTGAATACTCGACGAATGCCGTGGGCAGCCAGGACAGTACCAGCAGCGCCAGCGCCAGCCCGGTGCTGCGCTCGCCCAGCCCCTGGTCGGCCAGGCGACCGGCGCGCGCCGCCGCCAATGTGCCTGCAACACCTGCCAGGCCGAACAGGCCGATCTCGGTATGGCTCAGTGCCAACGGCGCAGCACTCAAGGGCATGACCATGGCACTCCACAGCACGCTGAACGCCGCGAAGATCAACACACCGAACAACCCGCGCTGACGCAGCAGCCGGTCGTGCCGGTACAAGCTGAACTGGGCAGCGATCAAGGCCCGGTAGCCCGGCCCGTGCGCCATGCGCTGCCCGCTCGGCAAGGTGCGCCACAACACCAGGGCCATAAGCATCAGCAGCCCAGCTGCAACCAGGTATACGCTGCGCCAGCCGGCCACATCAGCCAGCCCGCCCGAGACCAGGCGCGCTAAGAGAATCCCCAGCACCACGCCACTGGTCACGGTCCCAACCGCCCGCCCTTGCTGGCCGGGTACGGCCATGCTCGCGGCATGCGCCACCATCACCTGCACCATCACTGCCATCAGCCCGGTAGTAGCCAGGGCCAACAGCAACACGGACCAGTTCGGCGCCATACCCACCCCGACCAGAGCCACCGCAGAGAACAGCAACTGGCCAAGGATCAGGCGCTTGCGGTCGATGAGGTCGCCCAGCGGCACTATCAGCAACAGCCCAAAGGCGTAGCCCGCCTGGGTCGCGCCGACCACCCAGCCGATCTGCTGCTGCGCCACCCCCAGCTCGGCGGCCATCGATTCGAGTAACGGCTGGGCGAAATACACCGTCGCCACGGCCATGGCGCTGGTGATGGCCAGCAGGAGGGTTATCCAGCGTGTCTGCGAAGGGGTCATCGGCTGGCCTCGAAAACTGGTTTCGAATTGAAACCACATGCTGGCTATTTAGCAAATGTAGTTTTAATCTGCAACCAGATAACCACGGCAGGCCGACTCCATGCTCGACGAAAACAATGCGCAATGCCCCGTGGCCCGGGCCCTGGAGGTACTGGGTGACCGCTGGGCGCTGATGATCCTGCGCGATGCCTTCGATGGCCTGCGGCGCTTCAGTGAGTTTCAGAAGAACCTGGGGTTGGCGAAGAACATCCTCGCCACGCGGCTCAAGCTGTTGGTGGAGAGTGGGTTGCTGGAGATGCAGCCGGCTTCGGATGGCAGCGCTTACAAGGAATATGTGCTGACCGGGAAAGGCCGCTCGGTGTTTCCGGTGGTGGTTAGCTTGCGGCAGTGGGGGGAGAAGTTTCTGTTCGAGGCGGGCGAGGTGCGATCGGAGTTGGTGGAAGCGGCTAGCGGCCACGGGCTTGAGACGTTGCAGGTGCGCGGCCAGGACGGGCGGGTTTTGAATGCCGAGGATTGCCTGCGCAGAGTTGTGCGGCATGGGTGATCATGGGGCTGCTTTGCAGCCCATCGCCGGCAAGCCAGCTCCCACAGGTACCGCGTTGATCTTGCGATTACTGGATCTTGTGGGAGCTGGCTTGCCGGCGGTTGGGGCGCAGAGCGCCCGCAATGGATATCAGCTTTTACCCAAAAGCCGCGCCAAACCCTCGACCATCGGCGTCGCCTGCGGAAAATCGAACCGCGCCAGCAAACGCTGGTTGTCCGCCCGCGAATGGCGAATGTCACCCGAACGCGCTGCGGCGTAGCTGACCGCAGGCAAACTGCCAACCACCTTCTCCAGCGCGGCCAGCAACTGGTTCAGCGAAGTGGCCTGGTTGAGGCCGATATTCACCGCCCCCTCCTGCACCTGAGGCTGCTCCAGCGCCTGCACCATCACCTGCACCAGGTCGCCCACGTAGAGGAAATCGCGGGTCTGCTCGCCATCGCCAAACACGGTGATCGGCGAACCCTGCACTGCGCGCTCGGCGAAAATGCTGATAACCCCGGAATACGGCGAGGACGGATCCTGACGCGGCCCGAAGATGTTGAAGAAGCGAAACACCACCGGCTCCAGGCCATGCTGACGGCGGTAGAAGTCCAGGTACTGCTCACTGGCCAGCTTGTCCACGGCATACGGGGTCAACGGCGCCTTGGGCGTGTCTTCGGCAATCGACTCGCCCTCGCCATTGTTGCCGTACACCGCCGCGCTGGAGGCGAACAGTACCCGGCGCAGCCCATGCACGCGCATGGCTTCGCACACGTTGAGGGTGCCGATGAAGTTGCTTTGGTGGGTGCGTACCGGGTCCTCGACCGAGGCCTGCACCGAGGCCACTGCTGCCAGGTGCACCACGGCACGGCAGCCAGCCGCGGCCTGGGTGACCAGCGCTGCATCGGCGACATCACCTTCGATCAGTTGCAGCCGGGGGTGGTCGAGCTGCAGGTTGGCCCGCCGGCCGGTGGACAGGTCGTCGAGAATGCGTACGGCGTAGCCTTTGTCCAACAACGCATCGCACAGGTGGGAACCAATGAAGCCGGCACCGCCGGTGATCAGGATGGGGGCGTCAGCCATGGCGATAGAACCGGTCCAGTAAGGGCGGCAGGCCGGCACGCCAGGCGCGCGGCTTGATACCGAAGGTATGAAGAATTTTCTTGCAAGCCAGTACTGCGTGCTGTGGCTCTTCGCTGGCATCCGGGCGCGCCGCATGCGCCTGCGGCGTCGGTGCCTGCACAGCCAGCTGGCGGTAATGCCCGGCCTCGGTAAGTATCGCCTGGCCCAGCGCCAGCGGCGTGGTCGCCTCGTTGCCGGCGTAATGGTAGGTGCCCCACAGCGGCGCGCTACAGTCGAGCTGCTTGAGCACCGACAGGATCACCCGCGCGGCATCGTCGACCGGTGTCGGGTTGCCACGCCGGTCATCGGCCAGCAGCAGCTCTTGCGGCTGCTCGGCGCGGGTCAGGAAGCGGCCGAGGGCACCGTCGATGCTTTCGTCGAGCAGCCAGCCAAAGCGCAGCAGCACATGCTGCGGGCAAGCCGCGCGCACGCTCTGCTCGATACGCCACAGCGCCTGGCCACGCAGGCCGAGCGGCACTGGTTCGTCTTTTTCGCTGTAGGCCGTGGCCCGCGAACCGTCGAACACGCGATAGCTGGACGGCTGGATCAGGGTGATCTGGTGGTGCTGGCACAGTTCTGCCAGCCGCTCCACCGCCCGCTCCTGCTGAGCCAGGCGCTGCTCGCTGACCGACTCGGCCTGGAACCAGTCGAAGTAATAAGCCAGGTTGACCACGGCATCGGGGCGGTGATCATCGAGCAGCTGAGTGAGGCTGGCCGGGGCCCAGCCATTCTCGGGCGGGCGCGGCGCCAGGAAAGCGATGTCCTCCTCGGCCCCAAGACGAATCAGCGCTTGCCCGAGGGCATTGCCACCACCCAACAGCATTAGGCGCATACGCATAGAGTCAGCAGATCCGGAAGAGGTTAATGAATGAAAGGGGCATTTTGCGGTTTCCGATACGGGAAGTCCAACCACAGGGTTTATTGAGTTCCCTGTACTGACCTGATCGCGAGCAAGCCCGCTCCTGCAGGTAGCCCACTATTTCTGTATCAGCGTACCCGCGAAGAGGCCGGTTCCGGCAATATCCCTATTCAATCTCGAACAAACTGTTACGCAACGGCCCCACGCTCAGCCGCTCGCGTACATCGTCATCTATGCGCGGATCATCCGGCTGGTACAGCTTTACCTGTCGATAGGCATTGATGCGGTTGATCTCCTCTCCCAGATATTCCCACACCACCCGGGTACAGGCCGGGTTGCGCCGGTCGCCGCTGGATACCCCGGCCTTCAGGCCGTTGAGGCGGGTAATACGGCTTTTGAAGCTGGGAATGAGGATGGTCTGGCTCATTTCGTTGAAGGTGAGCGACTCGTAGTCGATGAGGAACACCCGGTCCTGCAACTGGAAAGCCGCACCCAGGTAGCGGCAACGTACTTCGGCATGCTGGTCGGCTGCGCTGGAGCGCTCCTGCCGCTCCTGACGTTCGAACAGGAAACGGCCGCGTTCCTCCCACAGATGCACCAGCGAGACGAGGATGGTGCCGGGTACCGACATGCAGTTGGAATACTCGAAGTAGTAACCGCAATAGCGCGACAAATTGCCCGCGTGTTCATGCAGCGGTCGGAACAGCTCGCTGATGGGGTCGCTGGGCTGATCGGCCAGGGTCGACACGCGGGCGCCGATCAACCGGGCGAACTGCTCGGCCGGCAGGTTCAGCTCGTAATCCTCGACACCGAAGAAATCGCCGATGCGCTTCAGGTTGAAAGCCGTCGGGCGGCTCTGGCCGCTCAGGTACTTGTTGAACTGCGCGCGGTTGATCGACAGCTGCCGGCAAACTTCGGAGATAGAGCGGTAGTGGCTGCAAGCCAGCTTGAGGTTGGTAGCGAAATGATCGCTCATGTGCGGAACCCAGGTGACGCGAATGGCGCCATTGTAGCATCAAGTCGCATCAAGTCAGAGCAATCCGCGAAATTGTAACCACTCTTGTCATGGCCAACCATGCGCCCCAACGAATAGCGGTGCGCCTGCCGTCCGCTGGTCTTTCCATGCGAAGAATAAGAATCGAGGTCATTTTCCAATGCTCGAAGCACTCAACGATTTCCTTTCCGGGAAACTCCTCATCGTGCTGATCGTCGGTCTCGGCGGTTACTTCACCATCCGTTCCCGGTTCGTACAGTTCCGCCATTTCGCCCACATGTTCACCGTATTCAAGGAATCGCTGCGTGGCCAGGCAGGCCAGCTGAGCTCTTTCCAGGCCCTGATGCTGAGCCTGGCCGGTCGCGTGGGCGCGGGTAACATCGCCGGTGTCGGCATTGCCGTGACCCTGGGTGGCCCAGGCGCGGTGTTCTGGATGTGGGTCACTGCGCTGGTCGGCATGGCCAGCAGCTTCTTCGAATGCACCCTGGCCCAGGTCTACAAACGCGCCGACGGCGACGGCCTGTACCGCGGTGGCCCGGCCTACTACATCCAGCACGGCCTGAAGCTGAAAAGCATGGCCATCGTGTTCTCGGTGCTGCTGCTGGTCACTTACGGCTTTGCCTTCATCGGCCTGCAGTCGTACACCGTGACCCACTCGCTGCAGAACGCCTTTGCCTTCGACCCAAGGCACACCGGTATCGTCCTGGCCGTGCTGCTGGCCGTCACCTTCATCGGCGGCATCAAACGCATCGCTGCGGTTTCCGACCTGCTGGTACCGGTCAAGACCCTTGCCTACATCGGCGTGACCCTATACGTGATCGGCACCCAGATCGAGCACGTGCCTGCCATGCTGGAAACCATCTTCAAGAGCGCCTTCGGCCTTGATCCAGCGTTTGGCGGCCTGCTTGGCAGCGCCATCGTCATGGGCGTGAAGCGTGGTGTGTTCGCCAACGAAGCCGGCCTGGGTAGCGCGCCTAACGTCGCCGCCGTGGCGGCAGTGAAGCACCCGGGCGCGCAGGGCGTGGTCCAGGCCTTCAGCGTGTTCCTCGACACCTTCTTGATCTGCACCTGCACCGCACTGCTGATCTTGCTGTCGGGCTTCTACACCCCAGGCTTCGAAGGCGACGGCATTGTCCTGACCCAGAACTCGCTGGCCGCTGTGGTCGGTGACTGGGGCCGTGTGTTCGTCAGCGTGGCGCTGTCGCTGTTCGTCTTCACCTGCATCCTCTACAACTACTACCTGGGCGAGAACAGCCTGCAGTTCCTCAGCCGCAACCGCGTGGTGCTGATGATCTTCCGTGGCCTGGTACTGGCACTGGTGGTATGGGGTTCGATGCAGGACCTGTCGACCGTGTTCGCCTTCGCCGACATCACCATGACCTGCCTGGCCTTCGTCAACCTGGTGGCCCTGGCCATGCTGTTCAAGGTCGGCCTGCGGGTGATGAACGACTACGACGACCAGCGCAAGGCCGGTATCCAGCAACCGGTGTTCGACTCGAGCAAATTCGTCGACCTGGACCTGGACCGCAATGCCTGGCCTGCCAATGCCCAGGCCGAAACAGCCGCTGACAAAATGGCCGCTCAAGCCCAGCCACAGCGCTGATACCCTGCGCTACCCAGCCGCCCCGTTCGCGGGCGGCTTTTCTTTCTCCGCTCACCGCTACGGATGCTTTCCATGCGTGCAGTCAAGAATCTTCTCGTTCTCTATACCGGTGGCACCATCGGCATGCTCGAAACCCCGGAAGGCCTGGCGCCAGCCGGTGGTTTTGAAGCGCGCATGCGCGAACACTTCGCCCAGATGGCCGATGCGCCCCAGCTGCAATGGACCCTGCAAGAGCTGAACCCGCTGCTGGACAGCGCCAACATGCAGCAGCACAACTGGCTGGCGATGCGCGATGCCATCGTCGAGGCGGTGGATGTGGCTGGCCATGATGGCGTGCTGGTGTTGCACGGCACCGACAGCCTGGCCTACAGCGCCGCGGCATTGTCGTTCCTGTTGCTGGGCCTGCCAGCAGCGGTGCTGCTGACCGGTTCGATGCTGCCGGCAGGTGCCGGCGGCAGTGACGCCTGGGACAACCTGTGTGGCGCGCTGCGCCAGTTCGAACAGGGGCTGGAGGATGGCGTGCAGCTGTATTTCCACGGTCAGCTGCTGCATGGCTGCCGGACATCGAAACTGCGCAGCGAAGCGTTCGATGCCTTTGCTGCACTGCCGCGCCATCGTGAAGGCCAGCGTGCCGCCGAATTGCCGGCGGTGCTGGGCTATCGCCAACAGCGCCAGCCGGTCAACCTGGCGGTGATGCCGGTGTTCCCGGGCCTGCGTGCCGAACACCTGAAAGCGCTGCTCGACAGCGGTGTGCAAGGGCTGCTGCTGGAGTGCTATGGCAGCGGTACCGGGCCTTCGGATGACCAGGCATTGCTGGATGCGCTGCGCGCGGCGCGCCAGCGCGGGGTAATGCTGGCGGCTATCAGCCAGTGCCCTGAAGGGTCGGTGGTGTTCGATACCTATGCGGCGGGTAACCGCCTGCGCGGGGCCGGGCTGGTCAGTGGCGGCGGCATGACCCGCGAGGCGGCACTGGGCAAGATGGTTGCGCTGCTGGGGGCCGGGCTGGATGTCGACACGGCAGAGCGGTGGTTTGCCCTGGATCTATGTGGGGAGCGGGCCTGACAGGCCCGAGAAAATGGCGGAAGGCAGCGGGAGTCGAACCTGCCCGGGAACGGCTGCCGTCCCCAACCGGGTTTGAAGCCCGGCCGCGCCACCGGGCGCGATTGCCTTCCTTGTATTCAGTGCCTGGCCTGCTGCTGGGCCAGGGCGCTGTCGGCGCGGATGTAACGCTGGTCGGCCACCCTGCGGGTCAGGCCAATGCGGTCGAAATACTCCAGCACCTGCACACTGCGCTTGCGACCGATGCCCAACATATCGCGAAACGCGGCAACCTGCACTATCGGCGTCTCGCTGGCCTGCCCCAGCAGCAGCTCTGCCATGCGCTGTAGCGTCGAATCAGGGTAGAACAGGTCGCGCACCACCTGGTGCACCATGCCCAGCCGGGCCAGCTTGCGCAGCAACAGGCGCACGTCGGCTTCAGCACGGTTTTCTTCGGTTGCCAGCGTCCTCACCCACGGCGGATCGTACCGGCCCGCCAGCAACTTCGGCTGCAAGCGCGCCCACAACGCACTGTCGGCTTCGCTCAACTGCACCTTGTGATCAGGCAAATGCAACCATGGTCCGCTGCTGGCCAGGGCACCGCTATCGAGCAGCTCATCCAGCAGGCTGACGAATGCGGGTCGCTCCAGGGGCAAGGCGGCGAAGCGGCGCAGGCGGTCACGGTCCGGGCCAAGCTGGTCGGGCTCTTGCTGGTGAAAGCGCGCCAGCTGCTCCAGCACCTGCTGCCTGAGCGCCTGCCACTGGTCGTAGGCAAAAAGCAGTTGGCCTTGCCGTGTGGCCACCACCAGCACGTCCTTGGGCAACTGCCAGGTTTCGCGCAGGCGATTGAATTGCCGCTCGAGGCGCTGTGGGTCGAGACCACCGGGGGCGCTGCCAAGCAGGGCGGGCAGGGCTGCCTCCAGGTCCTCGGCGTCACGCAGCACCTGCAACTGGCGCAGGCGCTGTTCGCTGCGGCGCTGGCGGCCAGGCGCAAACGGGTCCAGCACCTTGCCGCCGCCCAGGGTGCGCTGGGCACGCTGGTCGCGCAGTACCAGGCGGTCGCCGTGCACCGCCTGCAGCGGCGCGTTGAGCAGCAGCTGGGCGAACATGCGCTGGCCGGCTGCCAGGGTTTCGCCTTCCAGCAACGCCACACGGGCCGTCACATCCTGGGTACCGAGGTGCACGTGCACGGCGCTGAAATGTTCGAAGGTACGCGTCTCGCCCGGTAACAGGCGCAGTTCGATATCCACTCGAACGCTGGGCGCATGCAGCCACTCGGGCAGCAACCAGTCCCCGCGGTGTACCTGCTCGACGGCCAGGCGATCAGCCGCAATGTTCAGCGCCACCCGCTGGCCCGCTTCAGCCACCAGCGCAGCCTGGTTCTGGGCATGCAGGCCGCGCACCCGTACCGGCTTGCCGGCCTTGCCCAGCAACAATGTCTCGCCGACACTGACCCGCCCGGCCAGCGCCGTTCCGGTGACTACCACACCCGCACCGGTCACCGCGAAGGCACGGTCGACAGCCAGGCGAAAGCCACCCTGCACACTCCTTTGCCCCACCCGCGCCTCGGCCTCCAGCAAGGCCTGGCGCAGCGCTTCGACCCCTTCCCCACTGAGGCTCGACAACGGGAACTGCCGTGCCCCGGCATACGGCCCGGGCGCCAGCAGTTCGCCGACCTGTGCCTGCACTTCAGCCAGGCGGGCCGGCTCGACCCGGTCGCTTTTGCTGATCGCCACCAACGCCTGGGGAATGCCCAGCAGTTCGATGATCGCCAGGTGCTCGCGGGTCTGTGGCATCACCCCATCGTCGGCAGCGACCACCAGCAACACCAGGTCGATGCCATGGGCACCGGCCAGCATGTTGTGGATAAAACGCTCGTGGCCGGGCACATCGATAAAGCCGGTCAGCGCTGCACCTTCGGCCAGCGCTGCATAGCGGTAGCCAAGGTCGATGGTCATGCCACGGGCACGCTCTTCCTGGCGCTGGTCACCGGCCTGGCCGGTCAGCGCCTGCAGCAGCGCGGTCTTGCCATGGTCGATGTGGCCGGCAGTGCCGACAATCACTGCACCGGCCCCAGCTGCAGGGCTGGCAACTGCGCCAACCACTGGGCTTCGTCATCCAGTTGGCGCAGGTCCAGCCACAAGGCGTCATCGTCGATACGGCCGAGCACTGGCACTGGCAGGTCGCGCAAGGCCCGCTCAAGCACATGCAGGCTGCGCCCGCGCAGCTTTTTCGACACCTGCGGGCGCAGGCACAAGGCTGCACTGGGCAGGCGCGCCACGGGCTGGCTGCCACTGCCGATCATGCCCAGCGCCGGTTCGACACTGACCGCCCATTGCTCACCGACGCGGGCCTTGAGTTCAGGGGCCAGGCGCTCGGCCTGGGCGTGGATCTCGGCCTGGTTGCGGGTGAGCAGGCGCAGGCTGGGCAGGCGCTCGGCCAGGCGGTCAGGGTTGCGATACAGCGCCAACACGGCTTCCAGTGCGGCGAGGGTGATCTTGTCGACACGCAACGCGCGCTTGAGCGGGTTTTTCTTGATCCTGGCGATCAGCTCCTTGCGCCCCACGATGATCCCGGCTTGCGGCCCCCCCAGCAGCTTGTCGCCACTGAAGGTGACAATATCGGCGCCGTCGGCCAGGGCCTGGCGCACCGTGGGTTCGGCGGGCAGCCCCCAGCGGGTGAGGTCGAGCAGGCTGCCGCTGCCCAGGTCCTCGAGCAGCGGCAATTCGTGTTGCCTGGCGATGCACGCCAACTCGGCAGTGGGCACCTGGGTGGTGAAGCCCTGGATGCTGTAATTGCTGCAATGCACACGCATCAGCAAGCCAGTGCGCGGGCCGATGGCGGCTTCGTAGTCGCGGGCGTGGGTGCGGTTGGTGGTGCCGATTTCGTGCAGCTTCACACCGGCGCGGGCCATGATGTCGGGGATGCGGAAGGCACCGCCGATCTCGATCAGCTCACCACGGGAGATGATGCCCTCCTTACGCGCGCCCAGGCTGTTCAGCGCCAGCAGCACCGCGGCTGCGTTGTTGTTGACCACGGTGACGGCTTCGGCACCGGTCAGTTCGCGGATCAGGCCTTCGATCAGGTCGTCACGGTCGCCACGCTTGCCGCTGGCCAGGTCAAACTCCAGGTTGAGCGGGTAGCGGGCGGCGGTCTGCATGGCTTCAATGGCCTCTTCCGGCAACAGTGCACGACCCAGGTTGGTGTGCAGTACGGTGCCGGTAAGGTTGAACACTCGGCGGACCTGGCTGCGTTGCTGGATGGCGAGGCGTTCGCCGCTACGGCCGAGCAGGATTTGCGGGGCCAGTTCGGCACTGCCGACTTGGCCATTACGGGCAGGGTCGCGCAGGTCGTCGAGCAATTGGCGCAAGGTGGCGAGGACCGCGTCGCGGCCGTGGCGGTCGATCAGTGGGAGACAGGCCGGGTGGCGCAGAAGGGTATCGATGGAGGGCAGGCGTGGGGTGTCGCTGGCGAGGGTGATGGACATTCGGTACTACCTTGGACTGATCCGTTGTCTGTTCCGGCGCCTTTCGCGGGTAAACCCGCCCCCACAGGATTGTGCGCGGACCTTGTGGGAGCGGGTTCACCCGCGAAGCAGGCAACTCGGTGTTTCAGTGTAGACACTCGGCCACTAGCCGGGCGCGAGCATCAGGTTGGGCGCCATTCGATGGAAGCCCTCCTCGTCCAGCCGCATATCCAGCGCCAGGCTGGCCAGGTCATCGGCGAGCGGCTCGGCCGCCGCATCGTTCTCCAGATAGTTCTGCTTCAGGTAGCTCTGACACCCTGGGCAGCATTCGGCCCGCAGCGGCGCCTTGCCCGGTGCATGGCGATCGTCTTCAAGGCTGGTATAGCGCAAATCCTTGCTCGAATCGCAGTACACGCACTTGACCCGCACCACATGCCACTCGCAGGCACACAGCGAGCAAGCCAGATAGCGCAGGCCATTGTGCTTGCCGCGGTTACGCACCACTCCGGCCATCGCCGGCGAACCGCAGGCCGGGCATTGGGCCAGGCTGCCGGCGGGATTGAGCTCGGCCACTGGCAATGACAGCAGCCAACTGGACCATGCGGCCTGCAGCGCGGCCCCGATGAAGGGCACCAACGCCGCTGGCACCGCGTCGTACTGGCCAGCAAGCAGGGCAACACCCCAGCCCTTGTGCTGGTGTTCATCGCTGTCACGCAGCGCTTGCAACGCATCTCCCAACGCACTGCTGGTCTCGCTGTTGAAGTGCGCCAGCAAGGCCTGCAGCCAAACCAGCCAAGCTCCTTCACGCACCAGCCCGTCAGCCGCCAGCGGTGGCAGACCATGACTTATGCACAGGCGCTGACGATCTGCCGCGACCGGCACATCACCAGGCGGGTTATCCACCAGCTGCTGCTGGATACGGCACAACCGCGCGATAAACTTCATGTAATCGCCGAGGGCGTTACCCGCGGCCAACTGCTCAAGGCGCACCGCCCGCAGTTCGAACAGGTTGGCGGGCGGCATATGCAGAAACGGCGGCGTTACCGCCGACGTTTCAATCTGCCCGGGCTCGAGTATCGTGCTCAAACGTTCATCCTTCTTTACGTCGGTGATGGGTCGGGGTCTTGTCACCGGTCACTTCGCGGTACCACAACTTATGATGCTTGCGCGCCCAAGGGCGGCTGACCCAACCATGCAACATGGCGCCGATCGACCCCTTGATCCAGATACCCGCGTAGATATGCACGATGATGCTGAGGATCAGCACGAACGCGGCCAGGGCATGCAACAGGGCAGACAAACGGATAACTTCGATGCCGAACAGATGGCTGAAGTACGCCCGCCAGATCACCACACCGGTGACAAGAAGGGCCAGCATGCATAGCAGCAGGGTCCAGAACAGCAGCTTCTGCCCGGCGTTGTACTTGCCAACCGGCGGCACGCCCTCCTCCTCGTTGAGCATCACCCGGTCGATACGGCGCAGCCACAGGCGGTCGTTGGCGGTGATGAAGTTGGCGCGCCAGAAGCGCACCACCAGGCCGAGGAAGAACACGAACATCGCCACGCCCAGGAACGGATGCAGAATGCGCGTCCACGGCCCGCCGCCGAACAGGTGACTAAGCCAGAACAACGCCGGATGGAACAGCGCCAGCCCGGACAAACCGGCGGTCATGAACAGGATGGCGACGATCCAGTGGTTGGTCCGTTCGTTGGCGTTGTAGCGCAGGATGGGTCTGTTGTCGTTCATGGCCGCTGCTCCCCTTGCCCACCGGGCCTGGTCGGATCAAAGACATGGACGGCCGGGTCCACCTGATGCACCGACGTGTCTGCCGGGTGCACGCTGCCGTCCGGCGGGAGAGGATTTTCGTCTCCTTCGACGCGCTGTGGGCCGACCCGTACGTAATGGAAGAATCCGGCCAGCACCGCCGCGCCCATGGCCAGCAGCGCCAGCGGTTTGGTGAAGCCTTTCCACAGCCCCACCAGCGGGCTGATCACCGGTTGGTCCGGCAGGCCGGCGTACAGCCTGGGCGTGTCGGCATGGTGCAGGACGTACATCACATGGGTGCCGCCGACGCCGTCCGGGTCGTACAGCCCGGCATTGTCGAAACCCCGAAACTTCAGGTCGACAATGCGCTCGGCGGCATGCACCTTCATCTCCTCCTTGCTGCCGAACACGATCGCCCCGGTCGGGCAGGTTTTTACACACGCCGGCTCCAGGCCCACGCTGACGCGGTCGGAGCACAGGGTGCACTTGTACGCCTTGTGGTCCTTCTGCGAGATACGCGGGATATTGAACGGGCAACCGGTGATGCAGTAGCCGCAGCCGATGCAGTGGTCCTGGTTGAAGTCGACGATGCCGTTGGCGTGCTTGATGATCGCCCCCGGGCTGGGGCAGGCCTTCAGGCAACCTGGGTCGGCGCAGTGCATGCAGCCGTCCTTGCGGATCAGCCACTCCAGGTTGCCGTCGTCGCGCTCGTGCTCGGTGAAACGCATCAAGGTCCAGGTCTCGGCGGTGAGGTCCTGGGGGTTGTCGTAGGTACCATGGTTGTGGCCGACCTCGTCACGCAGTTCGTTCCACTCCGAACACGCCACCTGGCAAGCCTTGCAGCCGATGCACTTGGTGGTGTCGATCAGCTTGGCGACCTCCTCCAGCTGGCGTACCGAGGGCGGTACGGTGGTGGTGGCCGAGCGGGCAATGATGTCTTGGCTGGCCATCAGAGTTTCTCCACTTTGACGAGGAACGACTTGGACTCTGGCGTCTGCGTGTTGCCGTCACCCAGGAATGGCACCAGGGTGTTGGTCAGGTAGCCATGCCGGGTAGCCCCGGTGAAGCCCCAGTGCAACGGGATGCCGATCTGGTGCACGGTCTGGTTGTTGACCTGCAGCGGGCGAATCCGCTTGGTCACCACCGCCACCGCATCGATATGCCCGCGCTTGCTGGATACCCGCACCCGATCGCCGGCCTTGATGCCCTTCTCGTTGGCCAGCACCTCGCCGATCTCGACGAACTGCTCGGGCTGGGCAATGGCGTTGAGCCGGCAATGCTTGCTCCAGAAATGGAAGTGCTCGGTCAGCCGGTAGGTGGTGGCCGCGTACGGGAACTCGTCGTGGGTGCCGAGGGTGTCCCACACCGAATCGAAGATCCGCCCGGCCGGGTTGCTGGTGGCTTTCTTGTTCTGCGGGTGCAGGGGGTTGATGCCTATCGGCGTCTCGAATGGCTCGTAGTGTTCCGGGAACGGGCCTTCGGCCATCTTGTCGATGGCGAAGAAACGCGCCACGCCTTCGGGGTTCATAATGAACGGGTTCATGCCCGCCTCGGGTGGCGAATCGACCTTGAAATCCGGCACATCGGTGCCGGTCCAGGCTTTGCCGTTCCACCACACCAGGCGTTTTTTCTCCGGGTCCCAAGGCTTGCCCTGGGGGTCGCTGGAGGCACGGTTGTAGAGGATGCGCCGGTTGGCCGGCCAGGCCCAGGCCCAGTTCTGCACCTGGTGCATGCCGTACGGGTCGCTGTTGTCGCGGCGAGCCATCTGGTTGCCCTGCTCGGTCCAGCATCCGGCGAAGATCCAGCAGCCTGACGCGGTACTGCCATCGTCCTTCATCTGGCCAAAGCCCGAAAGCTGCTGCCCGGCCTTGATCACTGCACCGGTCGGGTCGGTGACATCGGTAACTGCCCAGCCATTCATCTCCTTGGCCAGCTCTTCCGGGGACGGCTCATCAGGGATCTTGTATGGCCAGTCGATGTTCATGATGGCGTCGGGGTAGGCACCGCCTTCCTTGCTGTAGCGCTCACGCAGGCGGATGAACAGCTCGCTCATGATCTGCACGTCGGTACGGGTCTCGCCAGGGCCGTCGGCGCCCTTCCAGTGCCACTGCAGCCAGCGGCTACTGTTGACCAGCGAGCCATCCTCCTCGGCGAAACAGGTGGTGGGCAGGCGGATCACTTCGGTCTGGATGCTGGCCGTATCGACGTCGTTGAACGGCCCGGCATTGCGCCAGAACTCCGAGGTCTCGGTGGCCAGCGGGTCCATGATCACCAGCCACTTGAGCTTGGCCAGTGCGGCGGTGACACGGTTCTTGTCCGGCAGCGCGGCAATCGGGTTGAAGCCTTGGCACATGTAGCCGTTGACCTTGCCCTGGCCCATCATCTCGAACATGCGCAGCACGTCGTAGGCCGGTACATCGAGCTTGGGCAACCAGTCATAGCCCCAGTTGTTTTCTGCCGTGGCGTTGGCGCCGTACCAGGCCTTCATCAGGCTGACGTGGAACTTGCCGTAGTTCTGCCAGTACGACAGCTGCCCCGGGCGCAGCGGCTTGGACGCACGCTTGTCGATGTAGGTGGCGTAGTCCTGCTCGGCGTCGCCGGCCAGGGTCAGGTAGCCTGGTAGCGAATTGGACAACAGGCCGAGGTCGGTCAGGCCCTGGATGTTGGAGTGCCCGCGCAGGGCGTTGACCCCGCCACCCGGCATGCCGACGTTGCCCAGCAGCAGTTGCACCATGGCCGCACTGCGGATGATCTGCGCACCAATCGAGTGCTGCGTCCAGCCCAGCGCGTAGAGGATGGTCATGGTCTTGCCCGGTACCGAGCAAGTGGCGATCTCCTCCCACACCTTCATCATCTGCTGCTGCGGCATGCCACAGGTCATGCTCGCCAGCTCGGGGGTGTAGCGGCTGTAGTGCTGTTTCATCAGCTGGAACACGCAACGGGGGTGCTGCAAGGTCGGGTCGACCTTGGCAAAGCCGTCTTCACCCAGCTCGTAACCCCAGCCGGACTTGTCGGCATACACCCGCTTGGCCTCGTCGTAGCCGCTGAACAGCCCGTCTTCGAAGCCATAGGTCTCTTTGACGATGAACGACACGTCGGTGTAGTTGCGCACGTACTCGTGCTGGATCTTGTCGTTGCTCAGCAGGTAATTGATCAGCCCGCCCATGAAGGCAATATCGGTACCGGTACGGATCGGCGCGTAGTAGTCCGCCACCGAAGCGGTTCGGGTAAACCGCGGGTCGACCACGATCAGCCGCGCCTTGTTGTGCGCCTTGGCCTCGGTCACCCACTTGAAGCCGCAAGGATGCGCTTCTGCTGCGTTGCCACCCATCACCAGGACCAGATTCGCGTTGGCGATATCTGACCAGTGGTTGGTCATGGCGCCACGGCCGTACGTCGGGGCAAGACTTGCCACCGTCGGGCCATGTCAGACACGTGCCTGGTTATCGAACCCCAGCATGCCTGTTGCGCGGACCACCTTGTGGGTCAGGTAGCCTGCCTCGCTGGAGGCAGCAGAGGCAGCCAGAAAACCGGTGGTTAGCCAGCGGTTGACTGTCTGCCCCTGGGCGTTTTTCTCGATAAAGTTGGCGTCGCGGTCCTGTTTCATCAGGTCGGCGACGCGGTCGAGCGCCTCGTCCCAGTTGACCCGCACCCACTCCTTGCTGCCCGGCTTGCGTACTTCGGGGTACTGCAGCCGGCTCGGGCTGTGGATAAAGTCCAGCAGGCCGGCGCCTTTCGGGCAGAGGGTGCCGCGGTTGACCGGATGGTCGGCGTCGCCTTCGATATGGATGATGTTCTGTTTGACGTTTTTACCCGCATCACCCTGGCTGTACAGGATCAGGCCGCAGCCGACCGAGCAGTAGGGGCAGGTGTTGCGCGTCTCGAGGGTGTGCGCCAGCTTGAAGTGACGCACCTGCTCGGCGAATGCCGGTGTCGGGGCCATACCCAACGCCGCAAGGCTCGAGCCTCCAAGGCCGACGGCGGCGACCTTGAAGAACTGCCGACGGTTCAGGTCCATCGTGCACTCCTGATCAGGTTTGGACGCGCGGAACATGGCCGGCGCCTCTCGGTAGTCACGGTGGCGGCCAATTGATGGCTGCCAACCGTTAAGACTAGTCAAGAATCCGCAAGGTGCGATGACCTGGGTCAGGTGGTAGCGCTTTATTCACGCTCAGGCACGCGGCAGGTTGCGCACCACGTTCAGCGCCGCACTGCTCTGCGCCACCGGCATGATCTCGATGCTGTTGATGTTCACATGCGCTGGCTGCTCGGCTATCCAGGCCACCGTGGCTGCGATATCTTCCGGCAGAATGGCCTGCACGTCGCGATACAGCGCCTGCACCGCCTCCAGGTCACCGTTCAGACGCACCAGAGAAAAATCAGTGCCCGAGCATAAGCCAGGCTCGATGTTGCTCACCCGTATCCGAGTACCGGCGAGGTCGGCACGCAGGTTGAGGCTGAACTGGCGGACGAAGGCCTTGCTGGCGCCATACACATTGCCGCCCGGATAGGGATAGGTGCCGGCAATGGAGCCGATATTGATGATCATGCCGCTGTCGGCTTCGACCATACGCGGCAGGACCTTGTGGGTGACCATCGCCAGGCCGGTGATGTTGGTGTCGATCATCTGCTGCCAGTTTTCCGCGCTGCTGGCCTGGGCTTTGTCGACGCCTAGCGCCAGGCCGGCATTGTTGACCAGCAGGTCGATCTGCAGCTTGGCATCGGCAATCTGCTCCATCGCCGTCCCGAGTGATACCGGGTCGGTAACGTCCAACGCCAGGGGGATGAAATTGACCCCCAGTTCTGTCTCCAGCGCCTGCAGCTTGTCCAGGCGCCTGGCGCCGCCCAGCACACGGTAGCCTTTGGCAATCAGTGTGCGGCAGATGGCCCGGCCGAACCCCGAAGAGGCGCCAGTCACGAATGCAGTTTTCATCAGTTTTCTCCAAATGGGTGGGTCAGACCAGGTATTTGACGCCCAGGCTGGTGAACAGGCAGAGCATCGAGAACACCAGCGCCTTGCGCACCACTTCATTGCCTTTGCGCAGGGCCAGGGCACTGCCCAGGTGGTTGCCGAGAATGTTGCAGGCCACCAGCGGCAGGGCCAGCAGGTACACGACCTTGCCGGCGATGACGAAGGCCACCAATGCACCGATGTTGGAGGCGAAATTGAAGGTCTTGGAGTTGGCCGAGCTGGACACCAGGTCCATTCGCAGCAGGTAGTGGAAGGCAATGATGAACATGCTGCCGGTGCCCGGGCCGAAGAATCCGTCATAGAAGCCGATGGCAAGGCAGGTAAGCGGAACTACGGTGTAGAGCACCCGCGATGACAATTCACGCTCCTCGACTGGCCGGTCCTTTGGTGTCAGGAAGATAAGGATGCCGAACGGGATCAACGCCAGGATGATCTTGCCTACGGTCTCCTGGGGGATGGAGACGATCAGATGCGCGCCCAGGTAGGCACCAAGCAACGAGAATGGCACCCCGACCAGCGCCACCTGCCAGACCATCCTGCTGTTGGCCAGAAAGTTTCGAATAGCAGCCAACGTGCCCAAGGTACTGACCAGCTTCTCCTGGCCCAGCGCGACCTGCGGCGGCATGCCGACCAGCAGAAACCCTGGGACCAGAAACAACCCGCCGCCACCTGCGATGCTGTCGACAAACCCGGCGACAAATGCAATCGCCCCGAGCATCAGGATCGCCAACAACCAGTGTTCCGCCCAAAAGGCTCCTAACAGTTCCATAGCAGTACTTCCATCGAGTCGGTGAAAAAGATCAGGAGAGGACTTCGTACAGGTGGTCCGCTCGCGCGAAATGCACCCGGTTCAAGTCGTTGACCGCAAACAGACGTAACAGCCAGCGGTCGGCACCATCGTTCTGCGGCTCGAAGCCATCGCGGGCGTGCAGCACACGCTGGTTCTTGAAGATCATGAAATCACCCGGCAGCAACAGGTGCGGTTCGTCGAAGCGGCGGGTTTCCAGCACCGATCGCAGGTTTGCCAGAGCCTGCTCTGCACGCAAGTTCAGCCCGTGGGTGTTCTCGCTGTCGAAGCGGCACAGCCATTCACCGGCGTGACCACGGGCCAGCACCGGCAGCTCGGCCGTGCACCGACGATTGCCGGTAAACGAGTCGGGGCGGCGGACTTCGAACTGCGGCAGGGAAAGCTCACGAACCGCCGAGGCAGGTAATGCCGCCACTACCGCATCAAGATTGACCAGCGTCGTGCTGATGCGCGGGTCACAGCGCATGCCGAAGAACGAGAGATATTCCGGGCAGCAGGACGCCGTGCCAAGTGGCTCGGATGACAGCGGCAAGTCCGGGTTATCCACATGATAGGAAAAGCGCAACCGCGAGCCATGGGAACTCTTGTGGCTGGATGCATTGCGCGACGGAATGACGTGGCGGAACAGCCGGCCGTTGTTCTCCCCTTCGTAAACGATCGGGTTGATACCCATCAGGCTCTGCATGCTCAGTGTTACCAAGCAGGCAATTGGCGTACTCCCCGGGCTTAGCACACCGGAATAAGGAGTGGGCGGGATGTCCCGATCCCGGGGGCAGTTGCGCACGATCATGCTAGTCAGGTGCGGGTCTTCGACAAACCCGCGAATCTGCTGGCACAACCCCTTGCCCAGCACCTCCTGAGCCTGGTCCCTGAGCTGTGGGTAAAGCTCCTTGCTGGTCTCGAAATCGAGAGGGGTGTTGTTCAGCAGGGTTTGCCAGGCACTGGAGCTAACCCAGGGCAGGCGGATCTCAAGTGAAGCCTGAGGCTCGGTCACTTGATGCAGGTGTGCGCTTTCCATTTCGAGTGTTATTCCATTGAGCTGGCTCGAGGCCGTTCGATGTCGTGCTAGGCCGGGCAGAGGCGGCAGACGTTATAATTTTTCCCTTTCACAGCGGTGTGACGACAGGTAGAGGCAACCGGCAGGTCGCGCTCACATTGCATCGACTCAATCATTGTAATTACAAAAATAAAATCGATTCAATCCATTTCTGCGAAGCAAATAGATGTCGATTGAATCGATTCAATCAACTCATTGATTTCAAAAGGTTTCTGGTCGATGGCGCAATGCTCAGGGCGTCCAGTCCGACGTGGAGTAGGCGGAGGACAAACAAGGCCGACATAAAGCGCAGTACGCAAGCATGGCAATCAAGGTAATTTACCCGTAGGAAAACACAATTACTCCTATAAGACCTTTCGTGCTAGGCTTTCGCGTTCTCGCAGATTCTGGTGCCATTTCCATGTGGGTTCCTCACTACAGCGACCTGGCGCAGCCGGTCTACCTGATGATCGCCGATGCTCTTGAGCAGGACATTGGCAACGGCCGGCTGGTGGCAGGCGAACGTCTGCCAACGCTCAAGGACCTCGCCGAGTCCTTGAACGTGACACCCGGCACTATCGGGCGCGCCTATGACGAAGCGGCCAAACGCGGCCTGGTAGTGGGCGAAGTCGGGCGGGGTACCTTCGTCCTGCAGCAACGCCAGGCGCAAACGCCTCCCCCGTCAACACGCCAAACGCCGATACCGCCCGAGCGAGAAAGCGGCCAGATCGACCTGTCGATCATCAAACCCGATGACGCGCACATGACGGACTGGCTGCGGGGGGCCATAACCGAACTGGCCCAGTCACCCGACCTGGTGCAAGTACTCGACTACGTGACCGAGGGCGGCCATGCCACCCATAAACAAGCCGGCGCGGCCTGGATTCAGCGTTGGTTGCCGGAAGCGCGCTGGCAACAGGTGGTGCTGACCTCGGGCGCCCAGCACGGCCTGCTGGTAGCCATCAGCAGCCTGTCGAAGAATGAAGACGTGGTGTTGTGCGAGTCCTTCTGCTACCCGGGCATCATTTCCCTGGCCCATAGCATGGGGCGCCGTCTGCGCGGCGTGGCCATGGACGAGCACGGGCTGATCCCCGAAGCACTGCGTGCGGCGTGCCTGGAGCACCGCCCTTCCCTTCTGGTGTGTGTCACCACTCACCAGAACCCGACCAACACCATCATGCCCCACGCACGGCGCCAGGCCATCGCCGAAATCGCCCGCGAGTTCGACCTGTTCATCGTCGATGATGATATCTACGGTTTTCTCGAACCCGCGCCGGACTACAAACCCCTGGCTGCCTATGCGCCAGAGCGCTCGGTGTACCTCACCAGCCTGTCCAAGAGCGTGCTGCCTGCGCTGCGCATCGGCTACCTTTATGCGCCGCCGCAAACGCTCTCACGATTATCGTCGATGGTGCGCAGCAGTGTCTGGATGCCTTCGCCGCTGATGGCACAACTGGCCAGCAACCTGATCAACAGCGGCATGGCCGACCGCCTGGTGCAGGTGCAGCAGGAGGAAGCGGCGGCGCGCCAGTGCATGGCGCAGCAGATTCTTGGCAAGTACAAGATCCGCAGCCAGCCCAACAGCTTCCACATCTGGCTGGAGTTGCCCGCCCCCTGGACCAGCGACGAGTTTGCCAACCTGGCCCGCAGCAACGGCGTCACGGTGGTGAGTGGCAGCCAGTTCCTGCCCGAACGTAGCAACGCCACCTGTGGGGTGCGGATTGCGCTGATGACACCAAGCCGTCAGGAACTGGGCTTTGCATTGACCAAGCTGGTCAGCTTGCTGGATTCGCCGGAGCCGCGGCTGTTCTATTGAAGCGCTGCCTGATATCAGCCAACGAGGTGTAGCAGAACGGCCCCAGCCAGAACGAGGCTCACGCCCACTACCTGAAAACAGGACAATCGCTCGCGATAGAAGAAGAAACCAAGTACTGCGGCGATGCCTCCCGACAGTGTGCTGATCACCGTGACGATGGAAATCGAACCATTCAGCACCCCCCAGGAAAAAGCAGAAAAACCACCCAGGTTGAACAGGCTGGCACTACACAATGTCGCATAGGTTCTTGGCCTAATGGCCGACCAGCACCTCATCAGCCTGAGCGCCTCGGGCATCAGGAAGATCACCCCTACTGCATACCCTAGCGCCAACATGTTCACAGGGCCGAGCGATGGCAGCGCATATTTACCTTGGAGCCAGAAACTGACGCCGTATAGGGCCGCAGCCAACAGAGCGAACGCAACTGGCAACCGGCTCATCGGACGCCCCTGTTCACCAGACCGGTTCCCGCTGCTACTGGCCAATAACACACCGATGAAACAGGTCAGCAAGGCAATAAACTGCCAAGGCGACAATTCCTCACCACCGAGCCAGGCCAACAGCGTGGTAAAAACTCCGTAAGTGGTTACCAGCGGAGCCACAACAGCTGTCTTGCCGATAGCGAAGGCTTTGGAAAGCGACAATGCACCCAACACCGTGCAAAGCGCCGCAACGCTGCCAAGGAGCAATGCCGGTACAGGTGCCGTCAGCATCCTTTCCAATTGAGTTGCCGACAGAAAGATGATCAGGCACATCAGCAGCAGGCCCAATACCTGCCCAAAGAACACGGCTCGGCGAATGCCAACCGCTCGGGCGTTTACACCTACCAGAAAATCCGTAGCGCCCCAGAAAACGGCTGCTACCAAACCCATGATGACGTCCATGTTTCCAGCTCCTCAGCCTGCCTAGGAGGAGATAGTAAACAGTGAGGGCGGCAAGCAGTTGCAACACCAGCTAATTCAGAAGCGTCCTACATAGGAGGCCTGCCCATAAAAAAACCCAGGGCAATGGCCCTGGGTTTTGCTCTAGCTGGACAACTTCACGCTCTGATCAGAACGGAATATCGTCATCGAAGCTGTCGAAGTCAGCTGCCGGCTGCGGTGCTGCCTGCTGCGGTGCAGGGCGCTGCTGCTGTTGCTGCTGCGGGCGCTGGGCCTGCTGGCGTGGCGGGGCCTGGTTGTACTGTTGCTGCTGGCCGCCCTGGTTGTAGTTGCCGCCGGCCTGGTTGTACGGGTCACCGCCCTGCTGCTGACCTTGTGGACGGCCGCCCAGCAGCTGCATGGTGCCGTTGATGTCGACGATGATCTCGGTGGTGTAACGCTTGATACCGTCTTTTTCCCACTCGCGGGTCTGCAGCTTGCCTTCGATGTAGCACTGCGAACCCTTGCGCAGGTACTCGCCAGCAATTTCGGCAACCTTGCCGAACAGCGACACACGGTGCCACTCGGTACGCTCGACCTTCTGGCCCGACTGTTTGTCGGTCCACTGCTCGCTAGTAGCCAGGCTCAGGTTGGTCACGGCGTTACCGTTGGGCAGGTAGCGGACTTCGGGATCCTGGCCACAGGTGCCGACCAGAATGACTTTGTTAACCCCACGGGCCATAACGTTCTCCTAGGCTTCGCACGCCGAAGAGGCCGGGTTTACCAGGCGCTCGAGGGTCGTACGGTCCAAAATTTTCGTATCCAGTTTGATATAGATGGCGGATTCTTCTTCCACCACAACGGCGTCGGTCACACCCGGCACAGCCATCAGGCGCTCGGTCAGGCCGGCTTCCCGGACTGCCTCTGGCGTCAGCGGCATACGCAGGCTGGTCACATAGGGCGGCTCGTTCATGCGCAAGGCAACGACCAGCCAGATGGCACACAGCACCGCGCAACCCAGGAACACCATGTTCAGCCCGCCGTGCTGGAACAACCAGCCACCGAGGATTCCTCCCAGGGCAGCACCGAGGAACTGGCTGGTGGAATACACCCCCATTGCCGTCCCCTTGCCACCTGCAGGCGACACTTTGCTCACCAGTGAAGGCAACGATGCCTCCAGCAGGTTGAATGCAGTAAAGAATACCACGGTGCCGATCACCAGTCCGCGCAAACCGTCAGCCCACTGCCAGAAGAACAGCTCCACCAGCAGCAACACACTGACCGCCCCGGCCAGTACGCGTTTCATCTTGCGCTTTTTTTCGCCGTAGATGATGAACGGTACCATTGCAAAAAATGAGATGAACAACGCGGTCAGGTATACCCACCAGTGCTGCTCCTTCGGCAGGCCGCCGCGCTCGACAAAGGCCAGTGGCAGTGCGACGAAGCTGGCCATGAGAATGGCATGCAGGACGAAAATGCCCACATCCAGGCGCAGAAGGTCCGGGTGGCGCAGGGTCGGGCCGATTGCCTGGCGTGCCACCCCCGACTCTCGGTGCTGCAGGATGCTGTGGGTGTTGGGCACGACGAACGCGATCAACAGGATACCCACCAGGGCAAGTCCTGCCGTTGTCAGGAACAATCCTGACAACCCGAATGCACTTGTCAGCAAGGGGCCGACAACCATGGCCACGGCGAACGACAGGCCGATGCTCATGCCGATCATGGCCATCGCCTTGGTCCGGTGCTGCTCGCGGGTAAGGTCGGACAACAATGCCATGACCGCTGCGGAAATCGCCCCGGCGCCCTGCAGGATACGCCCGGCGATCACCCCCCAGATGGAGTCGGCCTGCGCCGCCAGTACGCTGCCCAGGGCGAAGATCACCAGCCCCAGGTAAATCACCGGCCGGCGGCCGATACGGTCGGAAATCATCCCGAACGGAATCTGCAGCACTGCCTGGGTCAGGCCATAGGCACCGATGGCCAGGCCGATCAGTGCGGGGGTTGCACCGGCCAGGTCCATGCCGTAGGTAGCCAGCACCGGCAGGACCATGAACATGCCCAGCATACGAAAGGCAAAGACCAGGGCCAGGCCGCCAGCAGCGCGGGTTTCGCCGCTGCTCATGCGCTCGTTGTGGGTGTCGTGCATGGATTAACCTCGTATGAACCGGCGGCGATTCTATCAGTCCGACAGCTTGAGGGCATCTACGCGACGCTTTGCCGCGTACTGGCAGGGCGCCGTATACTTCTTTGTTTATGCCCGCCGAGCGAGGCCGCAGTGGACAAGATCCTGATTCGTGGGGCACGTACCCACAACCTGAAGAACATCGACCTGACCCTGCCCCGGGACAAACTCATCGTGATCACCGGCCTGTCCGGTTCCGGCAAGTCGTCCCTGGCGTTCGACACCCTGTACGCCGAAGGCCAGCGCCGCTACGTGGAATCGCTGTCGGCCTACGCCCGGCAATTCCTGTCGATGATGGAAAAGCCTGACGTCGACACCATCGAAGGCTTGTCGCCAGCCATTTCCATCGAGCAGAAGTCGACTTCGCACAACCCGCGCTCCACGGTCGGCACCATTACCGAAATCTACGACTACCTGCGCCTGCTGTACGCCCGCGTGGGTACCCCGCGCTGCCCGGACCATGACATTCCGCTGGAAGCGCAAACGATCAGCCAGATGGTCGACCTGGTGCTGGAGCGCCCGGAAGGCAGCAAGCTGATGCTGCTGGCGCCGGTGATACGCGAGCGCAAGGGTGAGCACCTGGCGGTATTCGATGAGCTGCGCGCTCAGGGTTTCGTGCGCGCCCGGGTCAACGGCAAGCTCTACGAGCTTGACGAGCTGCCAAAACTCGACAAGCAGAAGAAGCACAGCATCGATGTGGTGGTCGACCGCTTCAAGGTTCGCGCCGACCTGCAACAGCGCCTGGCCGAATCGTTCGAGACCGCGCTGAAGCTGGCCGACGGTATTGCCCTGGTGGCGCCGATGGACGACGAGCAGGGCGAAGAGACGATCTTCTCCGCGCGCTTCGCCTGCCCGGTATGCGGCCATGCGATCAGCGAGCTGGAACCGAAGCTGTTCTCCTTCAACAACCCGGCCGGCGCGTGCCCGACCTGCGACGGCCTGGGGGTGAAGCAGTTCTTCGACACCAAGCGCCTGGTCAACAGCGAGCTGACCCTGGCCGAAGGCGCCATCCGCGGCTGGGACCGGCGCAACGTATACTACTTCCAGATGCTCGGCTCGCTGGCCGCGCATTACGGTTTCAGCCTGGAAGAGCCCTTCGGCGAGCTGTCGGCCGAGCATCAGAAGGTGATCCTGCAGGGCAGTGGCAAGCAGAGCGTCGACTTCAAGTACCTCAACGACCGGGGCGATATCGTCAAGCGCTCGCACCCGTTCGAAGGCATCGTGCCGAACCTGGAGCGCCGCTACCGCGAAACCGAGTCGGCCACCGTGCGTGAAGAACTGGCCAAGTTCCTCGGTACCCAGCCTTGCCCGGATTGCCGCGGCACCCGCCTGCGCCGCGAGGCACGCCACGTGTGGGTGGGCGAAAAAACCCTGCCGGCGGTGACCAACCTGCCCATCGGTGATGCCAGCAACTACTTCGCCGAGCTGACCCTGACCGGTCGCCGTGGCGAGATCGCGGCGAAGATCCTCAAGGAAATCTGCGAACGCCTGCAGTTTCTGGTCAACGTCGGCCTCGACTATCTCACCCTCGACCGCAGCGCCGATACCCTGTCCGGTGGCGAAGCCCAGCGAATTCGCCTGGCGAGCCAGATCGGCGCCGGCCTGGTCGGGGTAATGTACATTCTCGACGAACCGTCCATCGGTCTTCATCAGCGCGACAACGACCGCCTGCTGGCCACCCTCAACCACCTGCGCGACCTTGGTAACACGGTAATCGTGGTGGAGCACGACGAGGACGCCATCCGCCTGGCCGACTATGTCGTCGATATTGGCCCGGGGGCGGGTGTGCACGGCGGCCAGATCGTCGCCGAGGGCTCGCCGCAGGAGGTCATGGACCACCCTGACTCGCTGACCGGCAAGTACCTGTCCGGGCGCAAGAAGATCGCCGTGCCAGCCAAGCGCACGCCGCGCAACAAGAAGCTGCAGCTCAAGCTCAAGGGCGCGCGGGGCAACAACCTGCAGAACGTCGACCTGGAAGTCCCGATCGGCCTGCTGACTTGCGTGACGGGAGTGTCCGGCTCGGGCAAGTCGACGCTGATCAACAACACCCTGTACCCCTTGGCCGCTACCGCCCTGAATGGTGCCAGCAGCCTGGAAGCGGCAGCGCACAGCAGCATGGATGGCCTGCAGCACCTGGACAAGGTGGTGGATATCGACCAGAGCCCGATCGGCCGCACGCCGCGCTCCAACCCGGCCACCTACACCGGCATCTTCACGCCGATCCGCGAACTGTTTTCCGGCGTGCCGGAATCACGCTCGCGGGGTTACGGCCCCGGGCGCTTTTCGTTCAACGTCAAGGGTGGCCGTTGCGAGGCTTGCCAGGGTGATGGCCTGATCAAGGTGGAGATGCACTTCCTGCCGGACATCTACGTGCCGTGCGACGTGTGCAAGAGCAAGCGCTACAACCGCGAAACCCTGGAGATCAAGTACAAGGGCAAGAACATCCACGAAGTGCTGGAAATGACCATCGAGGACGCCCGCGAGTTCTTCGATGCGGTACCAGCGCTGGCGCGCAAGCTGCAAACGTTGATGGATGTAGGCCTGTCGTACATCAAGCTGGGTCAGTCGGCAACCACGTTGTCTGGCGGCGAGGCGCAACGGGTGAAACTGTCACGCGAGCTGTCCAAGCGCGATACCGGCAAGACCCTGTACATCCTCGATGAACCGACCACGGGCCTGCACTTCGCCGACATCCAGCAGTTGCTCGACGTGCTGCATCGCCTGCGCGACCACGGCAACACTGTGGTGGTGATCGAGCACAACCTGGATGTGATCAAGACCGCCGACTGGCTGGTGGACCTGGGGCCGGAAGGTGGTTCCAAAGGTGGGCAGATCATTGCCTGCGGTACGCCGGAAGAGCTGAGCACGATGAAACAGTCGTATACCGGGCATTACCTGAAACCGCTGCTGGAGCGGGACCGGGCCTGAATACATCCGACAACATGAAAAAGCCCCTGATACCGAAGGTGCCAGGGGCTTTTTCATGATCTGTGGATAACTTACATCTGCGACTGCAGGTAGTTTTCCAGGCCGATCGCCTTGATCAGGCCCTGCTGCTTTTCCAGCCAATAGGTGTGATCTTCTTCGGTATCGGCCAGCTGTGCACGCAGGATGTCACGGCTGACGTAGTCCTTGTGCAGCTCGCACAGCTCGATGCCCTTGCATAGCGCGCCGCGGACCTTGTACTCGAGCTTGAGGTCCGCCTCGATCATCTCCGGCACGGTGCTGCCCACTTCCAGGTCGTCCGCGCGCATGTCGGGGGTGCCTTCGAGCATGAGGATGCGGCGCATCAGGGCATCGGCGTGCTGCGTCTCTTCTTCCATCTCGTGGTTGATACGCTCGTAGAGCTTGGACAGGCCCCAGTCTTCGTACATACGCGAATGAATGAAGTACTGGTCGCGTGCCGCCAGTTCGCCCTTCAGCAACGTGACGAGGTAGTTGATTACGTCCGGGTGACCTTGCATCGCCCTGCTTCTCCATGTGAATACGTCTATGCCACACAGTGTGAACCAGCTTTTGCCCGCGGTCACTGAAAAACGCGCAATTAGAAGCAAAAAATCGGCTAAACAGTAGTGATATTCATTGAAAAACCGCCCAAATGAGGGCGGTTCTTCTTATCACTTCGACTTAGGCAAGATTGACGCCCAAAGCCTTGGCAATGCCTTCGCCGTACGCCGGGTCGGCCTTGAAGAAGTACTGCAACTGCCGTTGCACCACGTCCAGGCTTACACCTGCCATGGTGCCGGCGATGTTGTCGATCAGCAGGGCCTTCTGCTCGGCACTCATCAAGCGGAACAGGGCCCCGGCGTGGCTGTAGTAGTCGCTGTCCTCGCGGTGATCGTAGCGGTCTGCCGAACCACTCAGGGCCAGTGCAGGCTCGGCGTGGCGCGGCGACTGTTTCGGTGCCTCGGCGTAGCTGTTGGGCTCGTAGTTGGGCGCACCCGCGTAACTGCCAGTGGCCATGGAGCCGTCCCGTTGATAGCTGTTCACCGCGCAGCGTGGCGCGTTCACAGGCAGCTGCTGGTGGTTGGTCCCCACGCGGTAGCGATGCGCATCAGCGTAGGCGAATACACGGCCTTGCAGCATGCGGTCCGGCGACAGGCCGACACCCGGCACCATGTTGCTTGGCCCGAACGCCGCCTGCTCCACTTCGGCGAAATAGTTGAGCGGGTTGCGGTTCAGCTCCAGCACCCCCACTTCGATAAGCGGGTGATCCTTCTGCGACCAGGTCTTGGTCACATCGAACGGGTTTTCGCCGCGGCTCGCCGCCTGGTCTTCGCTCATCACCTGAATGCACACGGTCCAGCGTGGGTATTCGCCGCGCTCGATGGCCTCGAACAGATCACGCTGGGCATAGTCCGGATCGGTACCTGCCAGCCGTGCAGCGTCTGCCGGAGTGAGGTTCTTGATACCTTGCTGGGTCTTGAAGTGCCATTTGACCCAGGTGCGCTCACCCTCGGCGCTGATCAGGCTGTAGGTGTGACTACCAAAGCCATGCATGTGGCGATAGCCATCCGGAATGCCGCGGTCAGAGAACAGGATGGTGACCTGGTGCAGAGCCTCGGGGGAGTGCGACCAGAAGTCCCACATCATCTGGGGGTTCTTCAGGTTGGATTGCGGGTGGCGTTTTTGCGTGTGGATAAAGTCCGGGAACTTGAGCGGGTCGCGAATGAAGAACACTGGCGTGTTGTTGCCAACGATGTCCCAGTTGCCTTCCTCGGTATAGAACTTGACCGCGAAACCGCGCGGGTCGCGCTCGGTATCCGCAGAGCCACGCTCGCCACCTACAGTGGAGAAGCGCAGGAAGGTCTCAGTCTGCTTGCCGATCTGCTCGAACAGCTTGGCGCTGGTGTAGCCGGTGATGTCGCGGGTAACGGTGAAGGTGCCATACGCACCCGAGCCCTTGGCGTGAACGCGGCGCTCAGGGATGTTCTCGCGATTGAAGTGGGCAAGCTTCTCGATCAGGTGAAAGTCGTCGAGCAGCAGCGGGCCACGTGGGCCAGCGGAACGGGAGTTCTGGTTGTCAGCTACAGGTGCACCGCTGGCGGTGGTGAGAATCTTGCTCATGGGCTCTCCTTATCGGGCTTCAAGCGCCGGCTAATCGGCTATGGAGAGTATCGACGAGCAAGTTCATAAGGACAAATGTATTACATGACTCGCATCAATAGAAAATAACAATATATGCACACACAAAAAACCGGGCACTAGGCCCGGTTCTTTGTAGCAGACAGAACGTCTTACTCAGCAGCTTCTACAGCACCGCCGACCGGACGATCAACCAGCTCGACGTACGCCATAGGCGCGTTGTCGCCAGCGCGGAAACCGCACTTCAGGATGCGCAGGTAGCCGCCCTGACGGGTGGCGTAACGCTTGCCCAGGTCGTTGAACAGTTTGCCAACAGCGGACTTCGAACGGGTACGGTCGAAGGCCAGACGGCGGTTAGCAACGCTGTCTTCCTTGGCCAGGGTGATCAGCGGCTCGGCAACGCGACGCAGTTCCTTGGCTTTCGGCAGGGTGGTTTTGATCAGCTCGTGCTCGATCAACGACACTGCCATGTTCTGGAACATAGCCTTGCGGTGAGAGCTGGTACGGCTCAGGTGACGTCCACTTTTACGATGACGCATGATTCATTCCTTACCAAACACTACGTTCGGTGATTACGACGATCAGGCGGTCGCCTTGTCGTCTTTCTTAAGACTTGCAGGCGGCCAGTTGTCGAGGCGCATGCCGAGAGACAGACCACGAGAGGCCAGGACGTCCTTGATTTCAGTCAGGGACTTCTTGCCCAGGTTAGGAGTCTTCAACAGCTCTACTTCGGTACGCTGAATCAGGTCGCCGATGTAGTAGATGTTCTCCGCCTTGAGGCAGTTGGCCGAACGTACAGTCAGTTCCAGGTCGTCAACCGGACGCAGGAGGATCGGATCGATCTCGTCTTCCTGCTCGACTACGACAGGCTCGCTGTCACCTTTGAGGTCGACGAACGCGGCCAGCTGCTGTTGCAGGATGGTCGCAGCGCGGCGGATAGCCTCTTCAGGATCCAGGGTGCCGTTGGTTTCCAGATCGATGACCAGCTTGTCCAGGTTGGTACGCTGTTCAACACGGGCGTTTTCGACCACATAGGCGATACGACGCACCGGGCTGAACGAAGCGTCCAACTGCAGACGGCCAATGCTACGGCTTTCGTCTTCGTCGGTTTGACGGGAGTCAGCCGGCTCGTAACCACGACCACGAGCTACAGTGAGCTTCATGTTCAGGGCGCCATTCGACGCCAGGTTCGCGATTACGTGATCGGGGTTGACGATCTCGACATCGTGATCCAGCTGAATATCGGCAGCGGTAACCACCCCCGAACCCTTTTTCGACAAGGTCAGCGTAACTTCGTCACGACCGTGCAGTTTGATAGCCAGGCCTTTCAGGTTCAACAGGATTTCAATTACGTCTTCCTGAACACCTTCGATCGCGGAGTACTCGTGGAGTACGCCATCGATCTCGGCCTCGACTACTGCACAGCCAGGCATGGAGGACAACAGGATGCGGCGCAGCGCGTTGCCCAGGGTGTGGCCGAAACCACGCTCGAGAGGCTCGAGCGTAATCTTGGCGCGGGTCGGACTGACTACCTGCACATCAATGTGGCGGGGAGTCAGGAACTCATTTACCGAAATCTGCATGGATGCACCTATTTTCTAGCCCTTACTTGGAGTAGAGCTCGACAATCAGGTTTTCGTTGATGTCGGCAGACAGGTCGCTGCGAGCAGGAACGTTCTTGAAAACGCCCGACTTTTTAGCAGCATCCACGTCAACCCACTCAACGCGGCCACGCTGGGCGCACAGTTCAAGGGCTTGAACAATGCGCAGCTGAGCCAACGACTTCTCGCGGACCGCGACCACGTCACCCGGACGAACTTGGTAGGATGGAATGTTTACAGTCTTACCGTTGACGCTGATCGCTTTGTGCGAAACCAGCTGACGCGACTCGGAACGAGTCGAGCCGAAGCCCATACGGTAAACGACGTTATCCAGACGGCACTCGAGCAGTTGCAGCAGGTTCTCACCAGTTGCGCCTTTTTTCGAGGCTGCAGCTTGGTAGTAACCGCGGAACTGACGCTCCAGAACACCGTAGATACGACGGACTTTTTGTTTCTCGCGCAGCTGGGTACCGTAGTCGGACTGACGGCCACGGCGCTGGCCGTGGATACCTGGGGCTGCTTCGATGTTGCACTTCGATTCCAGAGCGCGAACGCCGCTCTTCAGGAACAGATCGGTGCCTTCACGACGAGACAGTTTGCATTTTGGACCAATGTAACGTGCCATTCTTCTGTCTCCTGATTACACGCGACGCTTCTTCGGCGGACGGCACCCGTTATGCGGGATTGGCGTCACGTCGGTGATGCTGGCGATCTTGTAGCCGCAGCTGTTCAATGCACGAACGGCGGACTCACGACCTGGACCTGGACCCTTGACGTTAACGTCGAGGTTCTTCAGACCGTATTCCAGCGCAGCTTGACCAGCACGCTCGGCAGCAATCTGGGCTGCGAACGGGGTGGATTTGCGCGAACCACGGAAACCCGAACCACCGGAGGTCGCCCAGGACAAAGCATTGCCCTGACGGTCGGTGATGGTCACGATGGTGTTGTTAAAAGAAGCATGGATGTGGGCGATGCCATCAACCACTGTCTTTTTGACTTTCTTACGAGGACGAGCAGCAGGTTTTGCCATGTCTATATTCCTGGGCGGTTACTTGCGGATCGGCTTACGCGGGCCCTTACGGGTGCGTGCGTTGGTCTTGGTGCGCTGACCGCGAACCGGCAGACCTTTACGATGACGCAGGCCGCGGTAGCAACCCAGGTCCATCAAGCGCTTGATCTTCATGTTGATGTCACGACGCAGGTCACCTTCGGTGGTGAACTTCGCGACTTCGCCACGCAGGGTTTCGATTTGCTCGTCGCTCAGATCCTTGATCTTAGCGGCTGGGTTTACACCAGCGTCTGCACAAATCTTATGTGCAGTTGTGCGACCGACACCATAGATGTAGGTCAGCGAGATAACAGTATGCTTGTTATCTGGAATGTTGACGCCTGCAATACGGGCCATTCAGTGGGACTCCAATTGACAGCTACCTACGCCCCGGAAGCCAAGAAATAGGGCGCGAGATAATATCGCTGTAGAAACGATTAATCAACCCAGCAGCACACTAGCTGCTGGGTTTGACGCAAATCACACTCAGCCTTGGCGCTGTTTGTGACGCGGTTCCGCGCTGCAGATCACTCGTACGACGCCTTCGCGACGGATGATCTTGCAGTTACGGCACAGCTTTTTCACCGATGCACGAACTTTCATTACCGACTCCTCGAACCTTAAGGGGCGTATCAGCGCAGCAAACCGCTGCCGCCGTAGCCTTTCAGGTTGGCTTTCTTCATCAGGGATTCGTACTGGTGCGAAACGAGGTGCGATTGTACTTGGGACATGAAGTCCATCACAACCACTACCACAATCAGCAACGAGGTCCCGCCAAGGTAGAACGGCACATTTGCTGCCACCACCAGGAACTGGGGCAGAAGGCAGACGGCCATCATGTATAGAGCACCGAACATGGTCAAACGGGTCAGAACGCCATCGATATAGCGCGCCGACTGCTCACCAGGACGGATACCCGGAATAAAGGCACCGGACTTCTTCAGGTTTTCCGCTACGTCTTTCGGGTTGAACATCAACGCTGTGTAGAAGAAGCAGAAGAAAATGATCCCTGCACTAAACAGCAGAATGTTCAACGGCTGACCAGGAGCGATCGACTGCGAGATGTCCTGCAGCCAGCCCATACCTTCGGACTGACCGAACCAGGCACCCAGCGAAGCCGGGAACAGCAAAATGCTGCTCGCGAAAATGGCCGGGATAACCCCCGCCATGTTCACTTTCAGCGGCAAGTGGCTGGTCTGCGCTGCAAAGACCTTGCGGCCCTGCTGACGCTTGGCGTAGTGAACGGCGATACGACGCTGACCACGCTCAATGAACACCACGAAACCGATAATCGCTACTGCCAGCAAACCGATTGCGACCAGGGCGAAAATGTTGATATCGCCTGTGCGTGCAGACTCGAAAGACTGCCCGATTGCTCTCGGAAGACCGGCAACGATACCTGCGAAGATCAACATCGAGATACCGTTGCCCACACCGCGCTCGGTGATCTGCTCGCCCAGCCACATCATGAACATCGCGCCAGCCACGAACGTGGAGACGGCGACGACATGGAAGCCCAGCCCTGCAGAAAACGCCACGCCCTGGTTGGCCAGGCCAATGGACATGCCAATGGCTTGAACCAGTGCCAGGATAACGGTGCCGTAGCGGGTGTACTGGCTGATCTTGCGACGGCCAGCTTCACCTTCCTTCTTCAACTGCTCCAGTTGCGGGCTGACCGCCGTCATCAGCTGCATGATGATCGATGCCGAGATGTACGGCATGATCCCCAGTGCAAAGATGCTCATGCGCTCAAGCGCGCCACCGGAAAACATGTTGAACAAGCTAAGAATGGTCCCCTCATTCTGCCGAAACAGATCCGCCAGACGGTCCGGATTGATGCCGGGAACCGGGATATGCGCACCTATCCGATAGACGATGATCGCCATGAACAGAAAGCGCAGACGAGCCCAGAGTTCCGACATCCCGCCCTTACCGAGCGAAGAGAGAGCACCTTGCTTAGCCATTTATTCCTCGAATTTGCCGCCAGCTGCTTCGATAGCCGCACGCGCACCCTTGGTGGCTGCGATGCCCTTGATGGTGACTGCGCGAGTAACTTCGCCAGACAGCATGATTTTCACACGCTGAATGTGCTGGTTGATCACGTTGGCATCCTTCAGGGATTGCACGGAGATCACGTCGCCTTCCACTTTGGCCAGCTCGGACAGACGCACTTCTGCGCGGTCCATGGCTTTCAGGGAAACGAAGCCGAATTTCGGCAGACGACGGTGCAGCGGCTGTTGACCGCCTTCGAAGCCAGGAGCGATCGAACCACCCGAACGGGAGGTCTGACCTTTGTGGCCACGGCCGCCGGTCTTACCCAGACCGCTACCGATACCACGACCTGGACGATGCTTTTCGCGACGGGAACCCGGCGCTGGACTCAGATCATTGAGTTTCATCGATTAGCCCTCGACCTTCAGCATGTAGTAAGCCTTGTTGATCATCCCGCGGTTCTCGGGAGTATCCTGGACTTCTACAGTGTGACCGATGCGACGCAGACCCAGACCCTTAACGCACAGTTTGTGGTTAGGGATGCGGCCCGAGACGCTCTTGATCAGCGTTACTTTTACGGTTGCCATGATCAGAAGATCTCCTCGACGCTCTTGCCGCGCTTGGCAGCAATGGATTCAGGAGATTGCATGGCTTTCAGACCCTTGAAGGTGGCGTAAACCACGTTCACTGGGTTGGTCGAACCGTAGCACTTGGCCAGAACGTTCTGAACACCAGCAACTTCCAGGACAGCACGCATTGCACCGCCGGCGATGATACCGGTACCTTCCGAAGCAGGCTGCATGTAAACCTTCGAGGCGCCGTGGGCAGCCTTGGTGGCGTACTGCAGGGTGGTGCCCTTCAGGTCAACCTGGATCATGTTGCGACGAGCAGCTTCCATGGCTTTCTGAATCGCGGCAGGTACTTCGCGCGACTTGCCACGGCCGAAGCCAACACGGCCCTTACCATCACCTACCACGGTCAGCGCGGTGAAGGTGAAGATACGGCCGCCTTTTACGGTTTTGGCAACGCGGTTAACTTGAACCAGCTTCTCGATGTAGCCTTCGTCGCGCTTTTGATCGTTATTTGCCATAACTTAGAACTCCAGCCCGCCTTCACGAGCAGCATCAGCCAGCGCTTTGACGCGGCCATGGTACTTGAAGCCGGAACGGTCAAAGGCAACTTGAGATACACCGGCGGCTTTCGCACGCTCAGCTACCAGCTTGCCAACCTTAGTGGCCGCGTCGATGTTGCCGGTGGCGCCATCACGCAGGTCTTTGTCCAAGGTCGAGGCGCTTGCCAGAACCTTGCTGCCGTCGGCCGAAATGACCTGGGCGTAGATGTGCTGCGAGGAGCGGAACACGCACAGGCGCACGACTTCGAGTTCGTGCATCTTGAGACGTGCTTTGCGAGCGCGACGCAGTCGAATAACTTTTTTGTCGGTCATTTGCTAGGCCCTACTTCTTCTTGGCTTCTTTACGACGGACTACTTCGTCCGCGTAACGCACACCCTTGCCTTTGTAAGGCTCTGGTGGACGGAAGTCGCGGATTTCAGCGGCCACCTGACCTACCAGCTGCTTGTCGATACCCTTGATCAGGATGTCGGTCTGGCTAGGTGTTTCAGCGGTGATACCGGCTGGCAGTTCGTAGTCCACTGGATGCGAGAAGCCCAGAGCCAGGTTCAGGACGGTGCCTTTAGCCTGCGCCTTGTAACCAACACCGACCAGCTGGAGCTTACGCTCGAAGCCTTGGCTTACGCCTTGGACCATGTTGTTGACCAGGGCACGGGTAGTACCGGCCATAGCACGAGCTTGCTGATCACCGTTGCGAGCGACGAAACGGAGTTCGCCGGAGACTTCGGAGACTTCAACAGACGAGTGAACGTTCAGTTCGAGAGTGCCCTTGGCACCCTTCACCGAAAGCTGCTGACCGGCGAATTTGACTTCGACGCCTGCTGGCAGCTTAACGGGGTTCTTAGCGACGCGAGACATGCCTATCTCCCCTTAGAACACTGTGCACAGAACTTCGCCGCCGACACCGGCAGCGCGCGCAGCGCGGTCAGTCATCACACCTTTGTTGGTGGAGACGATAGACACGCCCAGGCCGCCACGTACTTTCGGCAGGTCTGTAACGGCCTTGTACTGGCGCAGGCCAGGACGGCTGGAGCGCTTCAGCTCCTCGATGACCGGACGGCCTTCGAAGTACTTGAGCTCGATCGACAGAGAAGGCTTGGCCTCACCAGTAACCTGGTAACCGGCAATGTAACCTTCGTCTTTCAGAACTTTGGCAACCGCGACCTTCAGGGTAGAGGAAGGCATGCTTACGACGGACTTTTCAGCCATCTGGGCATTACGGATGCGAGTTAGCATGTCCGCTAACGGGTCCTGCATACTCATGGGCTAGATGCTCCTGATACAAGAATTATTAGCCTTGCGGCTATCACAACCACCCGAGCGGACAGGGTTAAACCCCAGGCTCAGGTGAGCCGGTCATTCTAGACACAAGGTAGAAACGAAACAAGCCCCATATAGGGGCTTGTTTGTTGGCAAGATCACCGGCGGTCGGAAGATTGCTCTCCTTACGCCGGGATCACACCTGCAGCGATTACCAGGAGGCCTTGACCAGACCTGGTACGTCACCACGCATTGCAGCTTGACGCAGCATGTTACGGCCCAGGCCGAACTTACGGTATACACCGTGAGGACGACCGGTCAGGCGGCAACGGTTGCGCAGACGCGCAGCGCTGGCATCACGTGGCTGCTTCTGCAGCGCAACAACGGCAGCGAAACGCTCTTCAGGAGAGGCGTTCACGTTGACGATGGTCGCTTTCAGCTCAGCACGCTTTTTGGCGAACTTGGCTACCGTGAGCTGACGCTTCAGCTCGCGGTTTTTCATGCTCTTCTTGGCCATTTTCCTACTCCAATCAGTTGCGGAACGGGAATTTGAATGCACGCAGCAGAGCGCGGCCTTCGTCATCCGAACGAGCAGTGGTGGTCAGGGTGATGTCCAAACCGCGCAGAGCATCGATCTTGTCGTAATCGATTTCCGGGAAGATGATCTGCTCTTTCACGCCCATGCTGTAGTTGCCACGGCCATCGAAGGACTTGGCATTCAGGCCGCGGAAGTCGCGGACCCGAGGCAGGGAGATCGCCAGCAGGCGGTCCAGGAATTCGTACATCTTGTCGCTACGCAGGGTCACCTTGACGCCGATCGGCCATCCTTCGCGGACTTTGAAGCCAGCGATGGATTTACGAGCGAAAGTCACGACCGGCTTTTGACCGGTGATCTTTTCCAGGTCGGCAACAGCGTGCTCGATGACTTTCTTGTCGCCGATCGCTTCGCCCAGACCCATGTTCAGGGTGATTTTGGTAACGCGCGGAACTTCCATCACGTTCGACAGCTTAAGTTCTTCCTTAAGCTTGGGAGCGATTTCGTTCCGGTAAATCTCTTTCAGTCGTGCCATGGTCTTCTACCTAGCAGTGTTCAAGCATCAACCGCTTTTTGGGTCGACTTGAAGACACGAATTTTCTTACCGTCTTCTACTTTAAAACCAACGCGGTCAGCCTTGTTGGTTTCGCCGTTGAAGATGGCAACGTTGGAAGCGTGCAGAGGCGCTTCTTTCTCGACGATACCGCCCTGAACGCCCGCCATCGGGTTAGGCTTGGTATGACGCTTGACCAGGTTCACACCACCGATGACCAGACGGTCATCAGCGAGAACCTTCAGCACCTTACCGCGCTTACCTTTGTCTTTGCCGGCGATCACGATGATCTCGTCGTCACGACGAATCTTTTGCATGTCGGATCTCCTTACAGCACTTCAGGGGCGAGCGAGACGATCTTCATGAACTTCTCAGTACGAAGTTCACGGGTCACTGGCCCGAAGATGCGAGTGCCGATCGGCTCTTGCTTGTTGTTCAGCAGAACAGCAGCGTTGCCGTCGAAACGAATGATGGAACCGTCAGCGCGACGGACACCGTGACGGGTGCGCACGACAACAGCAGTCATCACTTGGCCTTTTTTGACCTTACCGCGCGGAATTGCTTCCTTGACGGTAACCTTGATGATGTCACCGATGCCGGCGTAACGGCGGTGCGAACCGCCGAGCACCTTGATGCACATGACGCGACGAGCGCCGCTGTTATCGGCCACATCGAGCATGGATTGAGTCTGAATCATAAAATTTCTCCGACCCCTAGCCCTTAGACTTCAACAGCGCGTTCGAGGACTTCAACCAGTGCCCAGGACTTGGTCTTGGCCAGCGGACGGGTTTCGGTAATCGAAACTTTGTCGCCGATCTTGCACTGGTTGGTTTCGTCGTGCGCGTGCAGCTTAGTCGAACGCTTAACGTATTTACCGTAGATCGGGTGCTTTACGCGACGCTCGATCAGTACGGTGATGGTCTTGTCCATTTTGTCGCTGACGACACGGCCAGTCAGCGTACGGACGGTTTTTTCAGCTTCAGCCATGATCACTTACCTGCCTGCTGGTTGAGCACAGTTTTCACGCGAGCGATGTCACGCTTAACTTGCGAGAGCAGGTGCGACTGCCCCAACTGGCCAGTTGCTTTCTGCATGCGCAGATTGAACTGGTCGCGCAGCAGGCCGAGCAGTTGCTCGTTCAGCTGCTGTGCCGATTTTTCACGAAGTTCATTCGCTTTCATCACATCACCGTCCGCTTAACAAAGGAGGTGGCGAGAGGCAGCTTTGCAGCAGCCAGGGCGAAAGCTTCGCGCGCCAGCTCTTCAGAAACACCCTCGATCTCGTACAGGACTTTGCCTGGCTGGATCTGGGCAACCCAGTATTCCACGGAGCCCTTACCTTTACCCATACGAACCTCGAGAGGTTTCTTGGAGATCGGCTTGTCCGGGAACACACGGATCCAGATCTTGCCGCCACGTTTTACGTGACGGGTCAGGGCACGACGTGCCGACTCGATCTGGCGGGCGGTGAGGCGACCGCGAGCAACAGCCTTCAGGGCGAATTCGCCGAAGCTGACTTTGCTACCGCGCAGTGCCAGACCACGGTTGTGGCCAGTCATCTGCTTGCGGAATTTTGTACGCTTTGGTTGCAACATTTGGCGTACCCCTTACTTAGCAGCTTTTTTACGAGGCGCTGGTGCTTGTGGTTTCAGTTCTTCTTGGCGACCACCAATAACTTCGCCTTTGAAGATCCAAACCTTCACACCGATCACACCATAAGTGGTGTGAGCTTCGTAGGTGTTGTAGTCGATATCGGCACGCAGGGTGTGCAGAGGCACACGACCTTCGCGATACCACTCGGTACGAGCAATCTCGGCGCCGCCGAGACGACCGCTCACCTGGATCTTGATGCCCTTGGCACCAATACGCATGGCGTTCTGTACGGCGCGCTTCATGGCGCGACGGAACATTACGCGGCGTTCCAGCTGCTGAGCTACGCTCTGCGCAACCAGCATAGCGTCGAGTTCCGGCTTGCGGATCTCTTCGATGTTGATGTGCACAGGCACACCCATCTGCTTGGTCAGGTCCTGACGCAGTTTCTCAACATCTTCACCTTTCTTGCCGATAACGATACCGGGACGAGCAGTGTGGATGGTGATGCGTGCGGTTTGAGCCGGGCGATGAATATCGATACGGCTTACGGACGCGCTTTTTAGTTTGTCCTGGAGGTACTCACGTGTTTTCAGATCCTTCAACAGGTAATCTGCGTAAGTAGCGCCGTCTGCATACCAGACGGACGTGTGCTCCTTGACGATTCCCAGGCGAATGCCAGTGGGATGTACTTTCTGACCCATCTGATCGACTCCGTTACTTGTCCGCAACCTTGACAGTGATATGGCAAGACCGCTTGACGATGCGATCTGCGCGGCCTTTGGCACGCGGCATGATGCGCTTCAGCGAACGCCCTTCGTTGACGAAGACGGTGGAGACCTTCAGGTCATCAACGTCTGCGCCTTCGTTGTGTTCGGCGTTGGCAACGGCCGACTCGAGGACTTTCTTCATGATTTCAGCGGCTTTTTTGCTGCTGAAGGCCAACAGGTTGAGCGCTTCGCCCACCTTCTTCCCGCGGATCTGGTCGGCGACCAAGCGGGCTTTCTGGGCGGAGATTCGAGCGCCCGACAACTTAGCGGCTACTTCCATTTCCTAACCCCTTAACGCTTGGCTTTCTTGTCAGCCACGTGCCCACGATAAGTGCGGGTACCGGCAAACTCGCCCAGTTTATGGCCGACCATGTCTTCGTTCACGAGAACTGGAACATGCTGGCGACCGTTGTGAACCGCGATGGTCAGACCGACCATTTGTGGCAGGATCATCGAACGACGCGACCAGGTTTTAACTGGTTTGCGATCGTTCTTCTCCACCGCCACTTCGACCTTCTTCAACAGGTGAAGATCGATAAAAGGACCTTTTTTCAGAGAACGTGGCACTGTCGTATCCCTCTAGTTACTTGCGACGACGGACGATCATTTTGTCGGTACGCTTATTACCACGGGTTTTAGCACCCTTGGTTGGGAAGCCCCATGGCGATACCGGATGACGACCACCGGAGGTACGACCTTCACCACCACCATGTGGGTGGTCAACCGGGTTCATGGCAACGCCACGAACGGTTGGGCGAACGCCGCGCCAGCGTTTGGCACCTGCTTTACCCAGCGAACGCAGGCTGTGCTCGGAGTTCGAGACTTCGCCCAGGGTCGCACGGCACTCAGCCAGTACTTTACGCATTTCACCAGAGCGCAGACGCAGGGTCACGTAGACACCTTCGCGAGCGATCAGCTGAGCCGAAGCACCAGCGGAACGAGCGATCTGTGCACCTTTACCCGGCTTCAGTTCGATGCCGTGAATGGTGCTACCCACTGGAATGTTGCGCAGCTGCAGGGAGTTACCGGCCTTGATTGGGGCCAGGGTACCTGCGATCAGCTGGTCGCCAGCGCTCACGCCTTTAGGGGCGATGATGTAGCGACGCTCGCCGTCTGCGTAGCACAGCAGGGCGATGTGAGCAGTACGGTTCGGGTCGTATTCGATACGCTCGACAGTGGCTGGGATGCCATCTTTGTCGTTGCGACGGAAGTCAACCAGACGGTAATGCTGCTTATGACCACCACCAACGTGACGAGTGGTAATGCGGCCATTGTTGTTACGACCACCAGACTTCGATTTTTTCTCGAGCAGCGGTGCGTGAGGAGCGCCTTTGTGCAGCTCCTTGTTGACCACCTTGACCACGAAACGGCGGCCAGGGGAAGTCGGTTTGCATTTAACGATTGCCATGATGCACCCCTTCCTTACTCAGCACTGCTGCTGAAATCGAGATCTTGGCCTGGCTGAAGGGAGACGATCGCCTTCTTCCAGTCATTGCGCTTGCCCAGACCACGTGCGGTACGCTTGGTTTTACCCAGAACGTTAACGGTCGACACGTTTTCAACTTTTACGTTGAACAGGCCTTCGACAGCTTTCTTGATTTCCAGCTTGGTTGCGTCGGTAGCAACCTTGAATACGAACTGGCCTTTCTTCTCAGCCAGAACGGTAGCCTTCTCGGAAACGTGCGGGCCAAGGAGGACTTTGAATACGCGTTCCTGGTTCATCCCAGCAGCTCCTCGAATTTCTTCACGGCCGAGACAGTGATCAACACTTTCTCGTATGCGATCAGACTGACCGGGTCGGAACCTTGTACGTCACGTACGTCGACGTGCGGCAGGTTACGAGCAGCCAGGTACAGGTTCTGATCAACAGCGTCGGAAACGATCAGTACGTCGCTCAGACCCATGCCGTTCAGCTTGTTCAGCAGATCTTTGGTTTTCGGCGCTTCGACAGCGAAGTCCTGAACCACGACCAGACGGTCGCTACGCACCAGCTCAGCGAGGATGGAGCGCAGGGCTGCGCGGTACATCTTCTTGTTGAGCTTTTGCGAGTGATCTTGAGGGCGAGCTGCGAAGGTTACACCACCGCCACGCCAGATCGGACCACGAGTGGTACCAGCACGAGCACGGCCAGTACCCTTCTGACGCCATGGGCGCTTACCGCCACCAGCCACGTCGGAACGGGTCTTCTGCTGCTTGGTACCTTGACGGCCGCCGGCCATGTAGGCCACGACTGCTTGGTGAACCAGCGTCTCGTTGAATTCGCCACCGAAAGTCAGTTCGGAAACTTCGATCGCCTGAGCGTCATTTACATTAAGTTGCATGTCAGTTTCCCCTTAACCGCGAGCCTTGACAGCTGGACGTACAACCACGTCGCCGCCAGTAGCGCCTGGAACGGCACCCTTGACGAGCAGCAGGTTGCGCTCAGCGTCTACGCGAACTACTTCCAGGGACTGAACAGTCACGCGCTCGGCGCCCATGTGACCGGACATTTTCTTGCCCTTGAACACACGACCAGGAGTCTGGCACTGGCCGATGGAACCAGGAACACGGTGCGACACGGAGTTACCGTGGGTGTTGTCCTGACCACGGAAGTTCCAGCGCTTGATGGTACCGGCGAAGCCTTTACCTTTCGACTGACCAGTAACGTCTACCAGCTGGCCTTCAGTGAAGAGTTCAGCTTTGATCGAGTCGCCAGCCTGGAACTCGCCTTCTTCAAGACGGAACTCCCAGACACCGCGACCAGCGGCAACGTTAGCCTTGGCGAAGTGACCTGCCTGAGCGGCAGTCACGCGAGAAGCACGACGCTCGCCGACAGTGACTTGCACTGCACGGTAGCCATCGGTTTCTTCAGTTTTGAACTGGGTGACGCGATTCGGCTCGATCTCGATGACCGTGACCGGAATGGAGACACCTTCTTCGGTGAAAATGCGGGTCATACCGCACTTGCGACCGACTACACCAATAGTCATGTTGTAACCTCATGAGTGTACGGGGCTTTCACCCGCTATGGCCGCCCATTTCAGAGCGTTACACGGACAAGACCGAAGTCTTAGCCGAGGCTGATCTGCACTTCCACACCTGCCGCCAGATCAAGCTTCATCAGCGCGTCAACGGTTTTATCCGTTGGCTGGACGATGTCCAGAACACGCTTATGAGTGCGGATCTCGTACTGGTCACGCGCGTCTTTGTTGACGTGCGGGGAAACCAGAACGGTGAAACGCTCTTTGCGGGTAGGCAGTGGAATTGGACCACGCACTTGTGCACCAGTACGTTTCGCGGTTTCCACGATTTCCTGGGTGGATTGGTCGATCAGGCGATGGTCGAAAGCCTTCAACCTGATTCGGATTTGCTGATTTTGCATTGGATTTCAGACTCCAGGCTGTTCCCAACGGACGCACTACGCCCGCTAAAAGGAGGCGTGATTCTATAGACGCCTCAATTTAGTGTCAACCGAATAAAAAAAACCCCCGCTGAGCGGGGGTTTTTTTCAACCGATCGAGTGATTACTCGACGATTTTGGCCACGACGCCGGCGCCGACGGTACGACCGCCTTCACGAATGGCGAAACGCAGACCGTCTTCCATTGCGATGGTCTTGATCAGGGTGACAACCATTTGGATGTTGTCGCCTGGCATTACCATTTCAACGCCTTCCGGCAGTTCGCAGTTACCGGTCACGTCAGTGGTACGGAAGTAGAACTGAGGACGGTAGCCTTTGAAGAACGGCGTGTGACGACCGCCTTCTTCCTTCGACAGAACGTAGACTTCGGCAACGAACTTGGTGTGCGGCTTGACCGAACCTGGCTTGACCAGAACCTGGCCACGCTCAACGTCGTCACGCTTGGTACCACGCAGCAGAACGCCGCAGTTCTCGCCAGCACGACCTTCGTCCAGCAGCTTGCGGAACATCTCAACACCGGTGCAGGTGGTGGTGGTGGTGTCACGCAGACCAACGATTTCCAGCGGATCCTGAACGCGGACGATACCACGCTCGATACGACCGGTAACAACGGTACCACGACCCGAGATCGAGAATACGTCTTCGATCGGCATCAGGAACGGCTGGTCGATGGCACGAACTGGCTCTGGGATGTAGCTGTCCAGAGTTTCGACCAGTTTACGAACGGCAGTGGTGCCCATTTCGTTGTCGTCTTTGCCTTCCAGGGCCATACGAGCCGAACCGATGATGATCGGGGTGTCGTCGCCTGGGAAGTCGTAGGTGGACAGCAGGTCGCGAACTTCCATCTCGACCAGTTCCAGCAGCTCAGCGTCGTCTACCAGGTCAGCCTTGTTCAGGAAGACCACGATGTACGGAACGCCAACCTGACGGGACAGCAGGATGTGCTCACGGGTTTGTGGCATCGGACCATCGGCGGCCGAGCAAACCAGGATCGCGCCGTCCATCTGGGCAGCACCGGTGATCATGTTCTTCACGTAGTCAGCGTGACCTGGGCAGTCGACGTGAGCGTAGTGACGAATGGTCGAGTTGTATTCGACGTGAGCGGTGTTGATGGTAATACCGCGCGCTTTCTCTTCCGGAGCCGAGTCGATCTTGTCGAAGTCGACGATTGCGGAACCGAAAACTTCGGAGCAAACGCGAGTCAGAGCTGCGGTCAGAGTGGTCTTACCGTGGTCAACGTGGCCGATAGTGCCGACGTTAACGTGGGGAAGGGAACGATCAAATTTTTCTTTAGCCACGACAGTGAACCTCTTGCCTAAAGGGGATTAGCCTTGTTTTTTAACGAGTGCTTCGACGATGTTCGACGGAGCTTCGGCGTATTTGGAGAATTCCATGGAGTAGCTCGCGCGACCCTGAGACATGGAACGAACGTCGGTCGCATAACCGAACATCTCTCCGAGCGGTACTTCAGCACGAACGACGCGGCCGGAGACCGAATCATCCATACCCTGAACCAGACCACGACGACGGTTCAGGTCACCCATCACGTCACCCAGGTAGTCTTCCGGGGTTACAACTTCGACCTTCATGATCGGCTCGAGAACCACGCCGCCGCCCTTCTGGGCCAGCTGCTTGGTTGCCATCGAAGCAGCGATTTTGAACGCCATTTCGTTGGAGTCGACATCGTGGTACGAACCGTCGAATACCGTGGCCTTCAGGCCGATCAGAGGATAGCCGGCAACAACGCCGTTCTTCATCTGCTCTTCGATACCCTTCTGGATCGGGGCGATGAATTCCTTAGGAATCACACCACCAACGACTTCGTTGGAGAACACCAGACCTTCGGTGATGTTGCCTTTGTCGTCCTGATCTGGCTCCGAGAAACGGATCCAGCAGTGACCGAACTGACCACGACCACCCGACTGACGAACGAACTTGCCTTCGATTTCGACGTTGGACTTGGTGATCTTCTCGCGGTACGAAACCTGCGGCTTGCCGATGTTGGCCTCGACGTTGAACTCGCGCTTCATGCGGTCAACGAGGATGTCCAGGTGCAGCTCACCCATACCGGAGATGATGGTCTGGCCGGTTTCTTCGTCGGTCTTGACGCGGAACGAAGGGTCTTCCTGAGCCAGCTTGCCCAGTGCGATACCCATCTTTTCCTGGTCTTGCTTGGTCTTCGGCTCTACAGCTACCGAGATCACAGGCTCCGGGAAGTCCATACGCTCGAGGATGATCGGCTTGTCGGCGTTGCACAGGGTGTCACCGGTGGTGACGTCCTTCATGCCGATCAGAGCAGCGATGTCGCCTGCCAGTACTTCTTTGATTTCTTCACGCTGGTTGGCGTGCATCTGCACCATACGACCAACGCGCTCTTTCTTGCCTTTGACCGAGTTGATCACCGAGTCGCCGGACTGCAGCATACCCGAGTAAACACGGACGAAGGTCAGAGTACCAACGAACGGGTCGGTGGCAATCTTGAACGCCAGAGCCGAGAACGGCTCGTTGTCGTCGGCATGACGCTCGTCGTAGTCGGCCTCGACCAGCTCATCCTTCGGCTTCTCGATCAGGTCAGGGTGGATACCCTTGATCGCAGGAATCTCGGTAGGAGCAGGCAGGAAGTCGATGACGGCGTCGAGAACCAGGGGAACGCCCTTGTTCTTGAAGGACGAACCGCAGACAGCCGGAACGATCTCGCTGGCCAGGGTGCGCGCGCGCAGACCGGCTTTGATCTCTTCGACGGTCAGCTCTTCGCCTTCCAGGTACTTGTTCATCAGCTCTTCGCTGGACTCGGCAGCCGCTTCGACCATGTTCGCGCGCCATTTTTCGGCCAGCTCGAGCATGTCCGCAGGAATTTCTTCCTCACGGTAGGTGGTGCCTTTGTCGTCGTCGTTCCAGTAGATAGCCTTCATCTTGATCAGGTCGACCTGACCCTGGAAGTTATCTTCCGAACCGATGGCCAGCTGAACAGGAACCGGGGTGTGCCCCAGACGGTTCTTGATCTGACCAACAACGCGCAGGAAGTCGGCACCGGCACGGTCCATCTTGTTCACGTAAACAACACGTGGAACGCCGTACTTGTTGGCCTGACGCCATACGGTTTCGGACTGCGGCTCAACGCCGGAGGTACCGCAGAACACAACGACCGCGCCGTCGAGTACACGCAGCGAACGCTCTACTTCAATGGTGAAGTCAACGTGGCCGGGGGTATCGATGACGTTTACGCGGTAGTTGTCGTACTGACCAACGGAACCTTTCCAGAAGGTAGTAACGGCAGCGGAGGTAATGGTGATACCCCGCTCCTGCTCCTGCACCATCCAGTCGGTGGTCGCGGCGCCGTCATGCACCTCGCCCATCTTGTGGCTCAGACCTGTGTAGAACAGGATCCGCTCGGTAGTGGTGGTCTTGCCCGCGTCAACGTGGGCACAGATACCAATGTTACGGTAGCGGTTAATTGCTGTAGTACGAGCCATAAAGCCCTCGCAAAATGATTGATGCTTGAATTAGAAGCGGTAGTGCGAGAACGCTTTGTTGGCTTCAGCCATACGGTGAACGTCTTCACGCTTCTTGACTGCAGCACCCTTGCCTTCAGCAGCATCCAGCAGTTCGCCGGCCAGGCGCAGAGCCATCGACTTCTCGCCGCGCTTGCGGGCGTAGTCTACGAGCCAGCGCATTGCCAGAGCGTTACGACGGGATGGACGAACTTCAACCGGAACCTGGTAAGTGGCACCGCCGACACGACGGGACTTTACTTCGACCAGCGGAGCGATGGCGTCGAGAGCTTTCTCGAAGATTTCCAGGGGGTCGCTGTTCTTGCGCTCTTTGACCTTGTCCAGGGCACCGTAAACGATGCGCTCGGCCACGGCCTTCTTGCCGCTTTCCATCACGTGGTTCATGAACTTGGCGAGGATTTGGGATCCGTATTTAGGATCGTCCAGAATCTCACGTTTTGCTGCTACACGACGTCTTGGCATGATAAGCCCTCAAACGGTCTTCAGGTTAGCCCGGGACCTGGGTCTACGACCCCCGCCCGACCTTACTCTTATCGACTCAAAAAAATGGATGTGTGCAAACGGCCGATTACTTCGGACGCTTGGTACCGTACTTCGAACGACCCTGGTTACGGCCTTTGACGCCCGAAGTATCCAGAGAGCCGCGAACGGTGTGGTAACGAACACCTGGCAAGTCTTTTACACGGCCGCCACGGATCAGGACGACGCTGTGCTCTTGCAGGTTGTGGCCTTCACCGCCGATGTACGAGGAAACCTCGAAACCGTTGGTCAGACGCACACGGCATACTTTACGCAGTGCCGAGTTAGGTTTTTTCGGCGTGGTGGTGTACACACGGGTGCACACGCCACGACGTTGCGGGCAGTTCTGCAGCGCAGGAACGTCGGACTTCTCGACCGAACGCTTACGCGGCTGACGTACCAGCTGGTTGATAGTTGCCATCTACTAGCTCCACTGATTGTCTTGCGACTCTATTGTCTTGCAAGAAAGCCAAAAATTGACGAGACGGAGCCTCACCAAATTTAAGGGTACAAAAGTCTACGGAGGATCTTGCACCCAGTCAAGACGAGGCCCCGGCCCTCCTCGCCCGATCATCGGCAACATTGTGTGTCGTCGATGACCGTTCGAGGTTTGCCGGGGCCCTGCCCTGTACTTAGTTACCGCTGGAATTCAGCGCTTCGGTCAGTGCAGCTTCGACCTCACTGGCGCTCACACGCAGCGGTTTGTCGGCTTCACGGCGACGCTTGCGCTCGCTGTGGTAAGCCAGACCGGTACCGGCCGGGATCAGACGACCCACGACCACGTTCTCTTTCAGGCCGCGCAGGTAGTCGCGCTTGCCGGTTACAGCCGCTTCGGTCAGTACGCGGGTGGTTTCCTGGAAGGAAGCCGCGGAGATGAACGATTCGGTCGACAGCGACGCCTTGGTGATACCCAGCAGCACACGGGTGAACTTGGAGATGAACTTGTCATCGCCGGCGAGACGCTCGTTCTCCACCAGTACGTGGGTCAGTTCCATCTGGTCGCCCTTGATGAAGCTGGAATCACCCGACTCCGAGATCTCGACCTTGCGCAGCATCTGACGCAGGATGGTCTCGATGTGCTTGTCGTTGATCTTCACGCCTTGCAGACGGTAAACGTCCTGGATCTCGTTGACGATGTACTTCGCCAGCGCGCTCACACCCAGCAAACGCAGGATGTCGTGCGGATCGCTCGGGCCGTCGGAGATGACTTCGCCGCGGTTTACCTGTTCGCCTTCGAAGACGTTCAGGTGGCGCCACTTAGGAATCAGCTCTTCGTACGGATCGCTACCGTCGGTCGGAGTGATGACCAGACGGCGCTTGCCCTTGGTCTCTTTACCGAACGCGATGGTGCCGCTGACTTCAGCCAGAATCGAGGCTTCTTTCGGACGGCGTGCTTCGAACAAGTCGGCAACACGTGGCAGACCACCGGTGATGTCACGGGTTTTCGACGTTTCTTGCGGGATACGCGCAATTACGTCACCAACACCGATCTGTGCACCGTCAGCCACACCTACCAAGGCGTTGGCTGGCAGGAAGTACTGAGCAGGTACATCGGTACCTGGCAGGTACAGGTCCTTGCCATTGGCATCGACCATCTTGATAGCCGGACGGATTTCCTTGCCTGCGGCAGGGCGATCCTTGACGTCCAGCACTTCAATGTTGGTCAAACCAGTCAATTCGTCAGTCTGACGCTTGATGGTGATGTTTTCTTCCATGCCCACGAAGGTCACGGTACCTTTCAGCTCGGTAACGATCGGGTGGGTGTGCGGGTCCCACTTGGCGACGATGGCGCCAGCTTCGACCTTTTCACCTTCCTTGACCGAAATTACCGCACCGTAAGGCAGCTTGTAACGCTCACGCTCACGACCGAATTCGTCGGCGATGGCCAACTCGCCCGAACGCGATACGGCAACCAGGTTGCCATCGGCACGTACTACCTGCTTCAGGTTGTGCAGACGAACCATACCGCCGTTCTTCACCTGGACGCTGTCGGCAGCCGAGGTACGGCTTGCAGCACCACCGATGTGGAACGTACGCATGGTCAGCTGGGTACCCGGCTCACCGATCGACTGGGCAGCGATAACGCCGACAGCTTCACCGATGTTCACCTGGTGACCGCGAGCCAGGTCACGACCGTAGCACTTGGCGCAGATACCGAAGCGGGTTTCGCAGTTGATCGGCGAACGCACGATCACTTCGTCGATGCTGTTCAGCTCGATGAATTCGACCCACTGCTCATCAACCAGGGTACCGGCCGGAACGATAACGTCCTCGGTGCCTGGCTTGAACACGTCACGGGCGATGACACGACCCAGTACACGCTCACCCAGCGGCTCTACAACGTCGCCGCCTTCGATGTGCGGGGTCATCAACAGGCCATGGTCGGTGCCGCAGTCGATCTCGGTAACCACCAGATCCTGGGCAACGTCTACCAGACGACGAGTCAGGTAACCGGAGTTGGCGGTCTTCAGTGCGGTATCCGCCAGACCTTTACGAGCACCGTGAGTCGAGATGAAGTACTGAAGTACGCTCAAGCCTTCACGGAAGTTCGCGGTGATCGGCGTCTCGATGATGGAGCCGTCCGGCTTGGCCATCAGGCCACGCATACCGGCCAACTGACGGATCTGTGCTGCGGAACCACGGGCACCGGAGTCAGCCATCATGTACATCGAGTTGAAGGACTCTTGCTCGACTTCTTTGCCTTCGCGGTCGATGACCTTCTCTTTCGAGAGGTTGGCCATCATCGCCTTGGACACTTCGTCGTTCGCCTTCGACCACAAGTCGATGACCTTGTTGTACTTCTCGCCCTGTGTTACCAGGCCGGAGGCGTACTGGCTCTCGATTTCCTTCACTTCATCGGTGGCGCTGTTGATGATGCGGGCTTTTTCATCAGGGATGACGAAGTCATTCACACCGATGGAAACGCCGGAAATGGTCGAGTAGGCAAAGCCGGTGTACATCAGCTGGTCGGCGAAGATAACGGTCTCTTTCAGACCAACCACGCGGTAGCACTGGTTGATCAGCTTGGAGATCGCCTTTTTCTTCATCGGCTGGTTGACGACATCGTATGGCAGGCCTGCCGGTACAACCTGGAACAGCAGCGCACGGCCGACGGTGGTGTCGACGATACGGGTGTTCTTGGTCGAGGAACCATCACGGTCATTCACGGTTTCGTTGATACGAACCTTGATTTTCGCGTGCAGGGCAGCTTCGCCGGCGCGGAATACGCGGTCGACTTCCTGCAGGTCGGCGAACACGCGACCTTCGCCCTTGGCGTTGATGGCTTCACGGGTCATGTAGTACAGACCCAGTACCACGTCCTGCGAAGGAACGATGATTGGCTCACCGTTGGCTGGCGACAGGATGTTGTTGGTCGACATCATCAGCGCGCGCGCTTCAAGCTGGGCTTCCAGCGTCAGCGGCACGTGAACGGCCATCTGGTCACCGTCGAAGTCGGCGTTGTACGCGGCGCAGACCAGCGGGTGCAGCTGAATGGCCTTACCTTCGATCAGAACCGGTTCAAAGGCCTGGATACCCAGACGGTGCAGGGTCGGTGCACGGTTGAGCAGCACGGGGTGTTCGCGGATCACCTCGGCGAGCACGTCCCACACCTCTGGCAGCTCGCGCTCGACCATCTTCTTGGCAGCCTTGATGGTGGTCGCCAGACCACGCATTTCCAGCTTGCCGAAAATGAACGGTTTGAACAGCTCGAGGGCCATCTTCTTCGGCAGACCGCACTGGTGCAGACGCAGGGTCGGGCCTACGGTAATTACCGAACGGCCGGAGTAATCCACGCGCTTACCGAGCAAGTTCTGACGGAAGCGACCTTGCTTACCTTTGATCATGTCAGCCAGGGACTTCAGCGGACGCTTGTTCGAGCCAGTGATGGCGCGACCGCGACGGCCGTTGTCCAGCAGGGCGTCGACCGCTTCCTGCAGCATGCGCTTTTCGTTGCGCACGATGATGTCCGGCGCCGACAGATCGAGCAGGCGCTTCAGACGGTTGTTACGGTTGATCACCCGACGATACAGGTCGTTCAGGTCGGAGGTCGCGAAGCGGCCACCATCCAGCGGTACCAGCGGACGCAGGTCCGGCGGCAGCACTGGCAGGACGGTCAGGACCATCCACTCAGGCAGGTTGCCCGAGCCCTGGAAAGCTTCCATCAGCTTCAGGCGCTTGGACAGCTTCTTGATCTTGGTTTCCGAGTTGGTCTGCGGAATTTCTTCGCGCAGGCGACCAATCTCGTGCTCCAGGTCGATAGCGTGCAGCAGCTCGCGGACAGCTTCGGCACCCATGCGGGCATCAAAGTCGTCACCGAACTCTTCCAGCGCTTCGAAGTACTGCTCGTCGTTCAGCAGCTGGCCCTTTTCCAGGGTGGTCATGCCCGGATCGATAACGACGTAGCTCTCGAAGTAGAGCACGCGCTCGATGTCACGCAGGGTCATGTCCATCAGCAGGCCGATACGGGACGGCAGCGACTTCAGGAACCAGATGTGAGCAACCGGCGAGGCCAGTTCGATGTGCGCCATGCGCTCACGACGAACCTTGGCCAGGGCAACTTCAACGCCGCACTTCTCGCAGATCACGCCGCGGTGCTTGAGGCGCTTGTACTTGCCGCACAGGCACTCGTAGTCCTTGACTGGGCCAAAGATCTTGGCGCAGAACAGGCCGTCACGCTCTGGTTTGAACGTACGGTAGTTGATGGTTTCCGGCTTCTTGACTTCACCGAACGACCACGAACGGATCATTTCAGGTGACGCCAGACCGATGCGGATGGCGTCGAACTCTTCGACTTGACCCTGGTTTTTCAGCAAATTCAGTAGGTCTTTCAAGGCCTTTCCTCCTGGCGGAGCAGGGAGTGGGCATTACCGCCCCACTCCCCTTCGCGTCACGTGTTATTCGGTTTCCAGATCGATGTCGATACCGAGCGAACGGATCTCTTTGATCAACACGTTGAAGGACTCGGGCATGCCCGGCTCCATACGGTGATCGCCATCCACGATGTTCTTGTACATCTTGGTACGGCCGTTCACGTCGTCCGACTTCACTGTGAGCATTTCTTGCAGGGTGTATGCCGCGCCGTATGCTTCCAGCGCCCACACTTCCATCTCCCCGAAACGCTGACCACCGAACTGCGCCTTACCACCCAGCGGCTGCTGGGTAACCAGGCTGTAGGAACCAGTGGAACGCGCGTGCATCTTGTCGTCCACCAAGTGGTTCAGCTTGAGCATGTACATGTAACCAACGGTCACAGGACGCTCGAACTTGTTGCCGGTACGGCCATCGAACAGCACCATCTGGCCGCTCTCAGGCAGGTCAGCCAGCTTCAGCATGGCCTTGATCTCGCGCTCCTTGGCACCATCGAAGACCGGGGTAGCCATCGGCACGCCCTTCTTCAGGTTGTGCGCCAGGGCCAGGATCTCTTCGTCGGTGAACTCGTCGAGGTTTTCCTGACGACCGCCGATCTCGTTGTAGACCTCGGTCAGGAACACACGCAGCTCAGCGGCTTTGCGCTGCTCTTCGATCATGCGGTCGATCTTCTCGCCCAGACCTTTGGCCGCGAGGCCCAGGTGAGTTTCGAGGATCTGACCGACGTTCATACGCGAAGGTACGCCCAGCGGGTTCAGCACGACGTCGACCGGAGTACCGTTGGCATCGTGTGGCATGTCTTCAACCGGCATGATTACCGAGACGACACCCTTGTTACCGTGACGACCGGCCATCTTGTCACCCGGCTGGATGCGACGGCGGATTGCCAGGTAGACCTTGACGATCTTCAGTACGCCCGGTGCCAGGTCATCGCCCTGCTGCAGCTTGCGCTTCTTGTCTTCGAACTTGTCGTCCAGCAGACGGCGACGATCGACGATGTACTGTTGAGCCTTTTCCAGCTGCTCGTTCAGTGCATCTTCGGTCATGCGCAGTTTGAACCACTGGCCGTGCTCCAGACCGTCCAGCACTTCGTCAGTGACCACAGTGCCCTTCTTCAGGCCTGCGCCACCGTCGACCACCTGGCCGTTCAGGGCAGAACGCAGACGCTCGAAGGTTGCGCCTTCGACGATGCGGAACTCTTCGTTGAGGTCCTTGCGGATCTCGTCGAGCTGCATCTTCTCGATGGCCAGGGCGCGGCTGTCGCGTTCAACGCCATCACGGGTGAAGACCTGTACGTCGATGACAGTACCTTTGGTGCCGGTTGGCACGCGCAGGGAGGTGTCCTTAACGTCGCTGGCTTTTTCACCGAAGATCGCACGCAGCAGCTTCTCTTCCGGCGTCAGCTGGGTTTCGCCTTTTGGCGTGACCTTGCCGACCAGGATGTCGCCCGCGCCTACTTCGGCACCCACGTAGACGATACCGGCTTCGTCCAGCTTGTTCAGTGCGGCTTCACCCACGTTCGGGATGTCCGCAGTGATTTCCTCTGGGCCAAGCTTGGTGTCACGCGCCACACAGGTCAGTTCCTGGATGTGGATGGTGGTGAAGCGGTCTTCCTGAACCACACGCTCGGACAGGCAGATGGAGTCTTCGAAGTTGAAGCCGTTCCACGCCATGAACGCGATGCGCATGTTCTGGCCCAGTGCCAGTTCACCCATGTCGGTGGACGGGCCGTCGGCCATGATGTCGCCACGCTGAACCTTGTCACCTTTGCTCACCAGCGGACGCTGGTTGATGCAGGTGTTCTGGTTCGAACGGGTGTACTTGGTCAGGTTGTAGATATCTACACCTGCTTCACCGGTTTCCACTTCGTCGTCGGCAACGCGAACAACCACACGGCTGGCGTCGACCGAGTCGATCACACCACCGCGGCGAGCAACCACGCAGACACCGGAGTCACGGGCAACGTTGCGCTCCATGCCGGTACCTACCAGCGGCTTGTCGGCACGCAGGGTTGGTACAGCCTGACGCTGCATGTTCGAACCCATCAACGCACGGTTGGCGTCGTCGTGCTCAAGGAACGGAATCAGCGACGCTGCGACAGAAACAACCTGCTTCGGCGAAACGTCCATCAGGGTGACGTCTTCCGGCGCCTTGACGGTGAACTCGTTCAGGTGACGAACAGCTACCAGCTCATCGATCAGCTGCTTCTTCTCGTTCATCGCGGCCGAAGCCTGGGCGATGACGTGATCAGCTTCTTCAATGGCCGACAGGAACACGATGTCATCGCTGACCACGCCTTCCTTCACCACGCGGTACGGGCTTTCCAGGAAGCCGTACTGGTTGGTGCGGGCATAGGCTGCCAGGGAGTTGATCAGACCGATGTTCGGACCTTCAGGGGTCTCGATCGGGCACACGCGGCCATAGTGGGTCGGGTGTACGTCGCGGACTTCGAAGCCTGCACGCTCACGGGTCAGACCGCCCGGGCCGAGTGCGGAGACGCGGCGCTTGTGGGTGATCTCGGAGAGCGGGTTGTTCTGGTCCATGAACTGGGACAGCTGGCTCGAACCGAAGAACTCTTTCACCGCCGCCGCAACCGGCTTGGCGTTGATCAGGTCTTGCGGCATCAGGCCTTCGCTTTCTGCCATCGACAGACGTTCCTTGACCGCGCGCTCAACACGCACCAGGCCAACACGGAACTGGTTCTCGGCCATCTCGCCGACGCAGCGTACGCGACGGTTACCGAGGTGGTCGATGTCGTCGACGATGCCTTTGCCGTTACGGATATCGACCAGGGTCTTCAGAACCTCGACGATATCTTCCTTGCTCAGCACGCCCGAACCTTCGATCTCGGTACGACCGATACGACGGTTGAACTTCATGCGGCCGACGGCAGACAGGTCGTAACGCTCGGCGCTGAAGAACAGGTTGTTGAACAGGGTCTCGGCAGCATCCTTGGTTGGCGGCTCGCCAGGACGCATCATGCGGTAGATTTCGACCAGGGCTTCCAGCTGGTTGCTGGTGGTGTCGATCTTCAGCGTGTCGGAGATGAACGGACCGCAATCGATGTCGTTGGTGTACAGGGTCTCGATACGGACGACCTGAGCCTTGGCGATCTTGATCAGCAGATCGGTGGTCAGCTCGGTGTTGCACTCGGCCAGGATCTCGCCAGTCGCCGGGTGCACGATCGCCTTGGCGGTAGTGCGGCCCAGGACGTACTCCATCGGAACGTCCAGCTGCTTGACGCCAGCTTTCTCGATCTGGTTGATGTGGCGCGCGGTGATACGGCGGCCTTGCTCAACGATGACCTTGCCGGTTTCGTCATGGATGTCCATGACTGCAACTTCACCACGCAGACGCTGCGCCACCAGTTCCAGGCTGAGGCTCTCGCCGGAAATGTGGAAGATGTTGGTGGTGTAGAAGGTGTTCAGCACTTCTTCAGTGCTGTAACCCAGGGCACGCAGCAGTACCGAGGCCGGCAGTTTGCGGCGACGGTCGATACGCACGAACACGCAGTCTTTAGGGTCGAACTCGAAGTCCAGCCACGAACCGCGGTAAGGGATGATGCGAGCGGAGTACAGCAGCTTGCCGGAGCTGTGAGTCTTGCCACGGTCGTGGTCGAAGAACACACCAGGCGAACGGTGCAGCTGGGAAACGATCACACGCTCGGTACCGTTGATTACGAAGGTACCGTTCTCAGTCATCAGGGGGATTTCACCCATGTAGACTTCTTGCTCTTTGATGTCCTTGATCGCTTTGTTCGACGATTCCTTGTCGAAGATGATCAGGCGCACCTTGACCCGCAGTGGAACCGCGAAGGTCACGCCACGCAGGACACATTCCTTCACATCGAAGGCGGGTTCGCCCAGGCGATAGCCTACGTACTCCAAGGCAGCATTGCCGGAGTAGCTGATGATCGGGAATACCGATTTGAAGGCCGCGTGCAGGCCGACGTCGCGGAAGTGATCCTTGGATGCTCCCGCTTGCAGGAATTCGCGATACGAATCCAGCTGGATGGCCAGGAGGTAAGGCACATCCATAACGTCCGGCAACTTGCTAAAGTCCTTGCGGATACGTTTTTTCTCAGTGTATGAGTAAGCCATCAGCGTTCCCCAGCTTGGTCACCTGCTTGTTTGGCTTCTCCCGACGGGAGCAGCCAGAAAATCGTGCAAACCCCTTGGTTTGCGCCACCCACATGGGTGTCTTGCAGCTTGTTATCGGGGCCGGCCTGACCGGCCACCAATAACGGAAAAAGGCCGGTGGCATAAGCCACCAGCCATCAGCCCTTTGCTCAACGCTCAGGCTGGCATCGCAAGGTCGAGATTACTTCAGCTCGACTTTAGCGCCTGCTTCTTCCAGCTTCTTCTTGGCGTCTTCAGCGGCTTCTTTCGAAACGCCTTCAGCTACGACCTGAGGAGCGCCGTCGACTTTCTCTTTGGCTTCTTTCAGGCCCAGACCGGTCAGTTCGCGAACGGCTTTAATCACGTTCACTTTCTTCTCGCCAGCTTCCAGCAGAACAACGTTGAACTCGGTCTGCTCTTCAACAACGGCAGCAGCAGCAGCTGGGCCAGCAGCGGCAACAGCAGCGGTCACGCCGAAGGTTTCTTCCATAGCTTTGATCAGCTCAACAACTTCCAGAACGGTTTTCTGGCCGATTGCTTCGATGATTTGTTCGTTAGTCAGGGACATGACTTAAATCCTGTATTGGGGTGACAGCCTACGCAGCCATCAAATTAAACATATGATTTTGAAAGATTTTACGCTGCCTTAGGCAGCAGCAGCTTCTTTCTGGTCGCGAACGGCCGCCAGAGTACGAGCCAGCTTGCTGGTGGCGCCTTGAATCACGCTCATCAGACGTGCGATAGCTTCGTCACGGGTCGGCAAGGTAGCCAGTACATCGATCTGGTTGGCGGCAATGAAATTGCCGTCAAACGCAGCTGCCTTGATCTCGAACTTGTCGTGACCCTTGGCGAACTCTTTGAACAGACGAGCAGCAGCGCCCGGGTGTTCGTTGGAGAAAGCAATCAGGGTCGGGCCTTTGAACGCGTCGTTGAGGATCGAAAATTCGGTGCCTTCAACAGCGCGCTTGAGCAGGGTGTTACGTACGACACGTACGTATACGCCAGCTTCGCGAGCCTCTTTACGGAGTCCGGTCATTGCGCTTACAGTCACACCACGGGCATCAGCCACGACAGCGGACAGAGCGACTTTGGCAGCCTCGTTGACTTCAGCGACGATGGCCTTCTTGTCTTCGAGTTTAATTGCCACGGGTTTACTCCTGGTTTTTACCGTTTCATCTGGCCGAAGCCGGATGTCGTTTTGGTGTCTGATTCGCGAACGAATCGGGAGCACCATCTGCGTGGGCTGGTATTTTAAGGCTTGCGCCACCTACGGTCTTGGATAGCCCCCGCCAGGCAGGGACCCCAATTTTTGCTGGCGGCGCGACAGGTCGCGCCGCCATGTTCTTACACGTCCAGCGAGCTCTGATCGATGACCAGACCTGGGCCCATGGTGGTGCTCAGGGTAACGCGCTTGACGTAGATACCTTTCGAGGAAGCAGGCTTGATACGCTTCAGATCAGCGATCAGGGCTTCAACGTTTTCCTTCAGCTTGCCAGCTTCAAAGCCGATCTTGCCAACGGAGGTATGGATGATACCGTTCTTGTCGGTACGGTAGCGAACCTGACCAGCCTTGGCGTTTTTCACGGCAGTGGCTACGTCTGGGCTAACGGTACCAACTTTCGGGTTAGGCATCAGGCCGCGAGGACCCAGAACCTGACCCAGCTGACCTACAACGCGCATGGCATCAGGCGATGCGATGACGACGTCATAGTTCAGGTCGCCGGCTTTCATTTCGGCAGCCAGATCGTCCATACCTACACGGTCAGCGCCGGCAGCCAGAGCGGCCTCGGCAGCTGGACCCTGGGTGAAGACAGCAACGCGAACGGTCTTGCCAGTGCCGTGTGGCAGCACAGTAGCGCTACGTACGACCTGGTCGGATTTACGCGGGTCAACACCGAGGTTAACGGCGATGTCGTAGGACTCTACGAATTTGGCAGCCGGCAGCGAAGCCAGCAGAGTTGCCGCTTCTTCGAAGTTGTAGGCCTTGCCTGCTTCGATTTTCTCGGCGATTGCCTTTTGACGCTTGGTCAGCTTAGCCATTACACACCCTCCACGTTCAGGCCCATGCTGCGGGCAGAGCCAGCGATGGTGCGTACAGCAGCGTCCAGGTCAGCGGCAGTCAGATCAGCCTGTTTGGCCTTGGCGATATCTTCCAGCTGAGCACGGGTCACGGTACCGACTTTAACGGTGTTCGGACGAGCCGAACCACTGGTCAGGCCAGCAGCTTTCTTCAGCAGAACCGAGGCAGGGGTGCTCTTGGTCTCGAAGGTGAAGCTACGGTCGCTGTAGACAGTGATGATCACAGGAGTCGGCAGGCCGGCTTCTTGACCCTGAGTACGGGCGTTGAAGGCCTTGCAGAATTCCATGATGTTCACACCGTGTTGACCCAGTGCTGGACCAACGGGTGGGCTTGGGTTGGCCTGGCCGGCCTTAACTTGCAGCTTGATGTAAGCCTGAATCTTCTTAGCCATGAGCTACTCCAAAATCGGGTACGAACGCCTGATGGCTCCCCGGATGACTTGCGTTTTATCCCAGTGACGACAAAACCCCGCAGCACACAGGGCTGCGGGGTATGGGATGCTTCGTCCGCCTAGACCTTTTCGACCTGGCTGAACTCGAGCTCCACCGGAGTAGAGCGACCGAAAATGAGCACCGCAACCTGCAGGCGGCTCTTTTCGTAGTTAACCTCTTCGACACTACCGTTGAAGTCAGCGAACGGACCGTCAACGACTCGAACCACTTCACCTGGTTCGAACAGCGTCTTGGGCTTCGGCTTGTCGCTACCGTCGGCAACGCGACGCAGGATAGCCTCGGCTTCTTTATCGGTGATTGGCGCAGGCTTGTCTGCAGTACCACCAATAAAGCCCATCACACGAGGAGTATCCTTGACCAAGTGCCAAGTCCCTTCGTTCATCTCCATCTGGACCAGTACATAGCCAGGGAAGAATTTACGCTCACTCTTGCGCTTCTGGCCGTTGCGCATTTCGACGACTTCTTCGGTCGGAACCAAGATCTCGCCGAAACCGTCTTCCATGCCAGCCAGCTTGACGCGCTCAATCAGGGAGCGCATTACATGCTTCTCGTAACCCGAGTAAGCATGCACAACATACCAACGCTTAGCCACGGGACACCTTTAGCCAACGATCAGGGAGACCGCCCAGCCGAGCAGGGAATCGAGACCCCACAACAGCAGTGCCATAACCAGCACGACAGCCACGACAATCAGCGTGGTCTGGGTGGTTTCCTGGCGGGTCGGCCACACGACTTTACGGATCTCGGTACGAGCTTCCTTCGCCAACGTAAAGAACGACTTGCCCTTCGCAGTCTGCAGAGCTACAAAGCCCGCGACAGCGGCCAGGACGAGAAGTGCGAGAACGCGGTACAGGATAGGAGAGGCGGAGTAGTATTGATTACCCACTACACCAACAACCACCAAAGCCACTACAGCCAGCCACTTGAACAGATCAAAACGCGATTCTTGGGCTTCAGTTTTGGGGGTCATCGAGGAGGATCCTGTAAGAAGAAAGCCATCACACCGAGGTGAAATGGCAGGTCAGGAGGGAATCGAACCCCCAACCTACGGTTTTGGAGACCGTCGCTCTGCCAATTGAGCTACTGACCTGTAACGCTGTATCAGGCCGGCCATTATACCGGCCTGATCAAGTAAATCAACTACTTATTCAATAATTTTTGCTACGACGCCGGCGCCGACGGTACGACCGCCTTCACGGATAGCGAAGCGCAGACCGTCTTCCATTGCGATGGTCTTGATCAGGGTGACAACCATTTGGATGTTGTCGCCTGGCATTACCATTTCAACGCCTTCCGGCAGTTCGCAGTTACCGGTCACGTCAGTGGTACGGAAGTAGAACTGAGGACGGTAGCCTTTGAAGAACGGCGTGTGACGACCGCCCTCTTCCTTCGACAGGACGTAGACTTCTGCAGTGAACTTGGTGTGCGGCTTGACCGAACCTGGCTTGACCAGAACCTGACCACGCTCAACGTCGTCACGCTTGGTACCACGCAGCAGAACGCCGCAGTTTTCGCCAGCACGACCTTCGTCCAGCAGCTTGCGGAACATCTCAACACCGGTGCAGGTGGTGGTGGTGGTGTCACGCAGACCAACGATTTCCAGCGGATCCTGAACGCGGACGATACCACGCTCGATACGACCGGTAACAACGGTACCACGACCCGAGATCGAGAATACGTCTTCGATCGGCATCAGGAACGGCTGATCGATAGCACGAACTGGCTCCGGGATGTAGCTATCCAGAGTTTCTACCAGCTTCTTGACAGCGGTAGTGCCCATTTCGTTGTCGTCTTTGCCTTCCAGGGCCATACGAGCCGAACCGATGATGATCGGGGTGTCGTCGCCTGGGAAGTCGTAGGTGGACAGCAGGTCGCGAACTTCCATCTCGACCAGCTCCAGCAGCTCAGCGTCATCTACCAGGTCAGCCTTGTTCAGGAAGACCACGATGTACGGAACGCCAACCTGACGGGACAGCAGGATGTGCTCACGGGTTTGTGGCATCGGACCATCGGCGGCCGAGCAAACCAGGATCGCGCCATCCATCTGGGCAGCACCGGTGATCATGTTCTTCACGTAGTCAGCGTGACCTGGGCAGTCGACGTGAGCGTAGTGACGAATGGTCGAGTTGTATTCGACGTGAGCGGTGTTGATGGTGATACCGCGCGCTTTTTCTTCCGGAGCCGAGTCGATCTTGTCGAACTCAACGATTGCCGAACCGAAAACTTCGGAGCAAACGCGAGTCAGAGCTGCGGTCAGAGTGGTCTTACCGTGGTCAACGTGGCCGATAGTGCCGACGTTAACGTGGGGAAGGGAACGATCAAACTTTTCCTTAGCCATCGATACAATCCTCCGCAGAAGAAATAGTCTTGCGCTGATAAAACAAAGGCAGATATTTTCATATCTGCCTTGTTTGTATGGAGCTCTTGAGCGGATTTGAACCGCTGACCTCACCCTTACCAAGGGTGTGCTCTACCAACTGAGCTACAAGAGCGAAACACTTTGTGCAAAATCCGGCAAACTTGGAGCGGGTAGCGGGAATCGAACCCGCATCATCAGCTTGGAAGGCTGAGGTTCTACCACTAAACTATACCCGCGGAGCTTGCGGCTCTCGCTAAAACTGGTGGAGGGAGAAGGATTCGAACCTTCGAAGCTCTCGCAACGGATTTACAGTCCGTCCCCTTTGGCCGCTCGGGAATCCCTCCAGATGTGGCCGGCATTCTATTTGTCTGCCGTCCTAGTGTCAAGCGTTTTTTCAAATTTTTTCAATCAAATCTGAAACTTAGCTGCTTTGACACCGCTTCCAGTTCTGCCACCTGAGTGGTGTTCCCTGTGAAGCGGGCGCCATTCTATCAAGCTATTCGCCAGTTGCAATACCCTGGCAGAAAATAATTTTGTGTTTTAAGTCTTTGAAATCATTGGAAAGAGCTGAGAGCACCGTTTGGTCCAGCAAACGCTCGCTTTCTGCGGCAACCTTGAGCCAGCGACCCTCCGCGCCAGGCAACTGCCCCAGCACCGGCAAGGCAGTGATATCCAGGCTCAGCAGGCGCTGACGCAGGGCCTCGAGCTGCCCCTGCCCCAAATCGCCGCCGACTACCAGGCATTCGTCACGGCGCTTGGCAGGTGCAGACGCACCCGTTTCTCGCAGCAGGCGAATTTCTTGCTGATTCCCCTTGTACAGCGACAGCGGGGCGACTTCCTTGACCTTCAGCGGGGCTTCCTGCTGATGCCACACGTAATAACAGACGTTAAGCACCACCAACAACAGAAACAACCAACGCATAGGCACCTCAATTCAGTGGGCAGGCCATGGCCAGGCCAACAAAAACCAAGTCAGGTACAACACGCGCTTGCGGCAGAGCCTCCCTGACCAGTGGCGCATCACCGCCGGTGAGGAACACCGTGAATTGTTCACCCCATAGCGCACGCGCCTGCTCAAGCTGAGTGCGCGCAAAACCCTGCAGCATCAATACACAACCGCGCTCCACCGCCTCTACAGTCGAACGACCTGGTGACAAGCTGGTCAACGCTCGCTCCGCGGAGGCATCGTCGTAGCGGATACGCCGGGTGTGAGTACGCAACTGGCTGCGCATCAATGGCATACCCGGGCAGATGTAGCCGCCCAGATGCTCGCCGTTCGCCGCAACGAAATCCGCCTTGGCAGCCGTACCCAGGTCGATGATCAGGCACGCGCCTTTGGCCAGGTGAAATGCACCCAATGCCGCAAGCCACCGATCCATGCCCAGACGCTGATAATCGTCATAGCCATTATGCACCCCGGCCATTTCCTGAGCAGGCTGCGCCACGCGCGCGTGCACGGCAAACGCCTGCGCGATCAGCGCGCACAGGGCTGCGGTTTCCTCTTCGCTGCGGACACTGACAATACGGCAGCCGGTAAGGCATAGCGAAGCGAGCGCAGCGACTTCCGCCAATAGCGCCTGATCGGAATCGACAATGCCACCGCCTTCAATCACTGCATCAGCGGCATGGATAACCCGCCACTTGATGAAGCTGTTACCGCAATCGAGCTCAAGAATCATCACGCAACCTCAAACTGAGCTCACCACCGCTGAAGCTCTTTTCTACCCCGTCCACTGCAAGGCGCAAACCACCCTGCCCGTCGACGCCAAGAACCTTGCCATCAATATGCGTAGTACCGGCAACCAGCGAGACATTACGCCCCTGCCAGAGATGTGCCTGCTCCCACTCTTCCTGGAATGCGGCAAACCCATAGCGACGATGACGGGCCAATTCGTGCTGCAATTGCTGACTGAGCGATGCAACCAGACGGTTTCGGTCGATTGCCGTACCCACCTCGCGTCGCATCGAGGTCCACTGCTGATCGACCTGGTCGTTGGCCTGCATGTTCACGTTGATGCCAATTCCCAGCACCACATGGCAGACATCGGCGGGATCACCCACCAGTTCCAGCAGAATACCGGTAATCTTCTGCCTGCCAACCAGCACATCATTAGGCCATTTGAGCCCTGCACCCTTCACACCGAACGCCTGCAGGGTGCGCATTACCGCCAGCCCCACCACCAGGCTCAAGCCTTCCAGCTGGCGCATGCCGCCATCAACCCGCAGCACCAGGCTGTAATAAAGATTTTCCGCGAAGGGGCTGACCCATTGCCGGCCACGCCGACCGCGCCCGGCACTCTGGCGCTCAGCCAAGACCAGGAACGGAGCCGCCTGCCCCTCACCGGCGAGCCGCAGGCCCTCGGCGTTGGTCGAATCGATGCTTTCGTAGATGAAGACAGGCCACTGTTCGCCCTCGGCGAAATCAGCGATTGCCTGCGCTTCGAGCAATGCGAGTGGCGCCGCCAGCTGATAGCCACGACCACGAACCTTGTGAATGGTGAGGTTCAGCTCACTTTCCAGATGCTGCAGCTGCTTCCAAACGGCGCTGCGACTCACCCCGAGGGCTGCCCCCAAGGCTTCTCCGGAATGGAACCGGCCATCCTTGAGGAGATTCAACAACTTCAGCATGCCAGTCTCGACTTGGAATAAGGCAGGCATGATAGCCACGGGCTGCTGGCTTGCATAGGAAAAGGGCCGGCAAAACAAGGGCAAACGACCTATGTGGTCCTGGATTTTTGCCCACAAAGACAAAACCCCTACCTGCATGCGCAGATAGGGGTTTTGCGAAATGAATCTTGACGATGACCTACTCTCACATGGGGAGACCCCACACTACCATCGGCGATGCATCGTTTCACTACTGAGTTCGGGATGGGATCAGGTGGTTCCAATGCTCTATGGTCGTCAAGAAATTCTGTAGCCAGAATGTCCAGATGGACAGCCCAGCAAATTCGGATATGTGATGTTTGTGATGCTTTGTGAACAGTGCGAACTCTCGGTTCGTGTCATCTTCACCACCGCAATCTGCATGAGCAAATTGCTTGGGTGTTATATGGTCAAGCCTCACGGGCAATTAGTATTGGTTAGCTCAACGCCTCACAGCGCTTACACACCCAACCTATCAACGTCGTAGTCTTCGACGGCCCTTCAGGGGATTCTAGATCCCAGTGAGATCTCATCTTGAGGCAAGTTTCCCGCTTAGATGCTTTCAGCGGTTATCTCTTCCGAACATAGCTACCCGGCAATGCCACTGGCGTGACAACCGGAACACCAGAGGTTCGTCCACTCCGGTCCTCTCGTACTAGGAGCAGCCCCTCTCAAATCTCAAACGTCCACGGCAGATAGGGACCGAACTGTCTCACGACGTTCTAAACCCAGCTCGCGTACCACTTTAAATGGCGAACAGCCATACCCTTGGGACCGGCTTCAGCCCCAGGATGTGATGAGCCGACATCGAGGTGCCAAACACCGCCGTCGATATGAACTCTTGGGCGGTATCAGCCTGTTATCCCCGGAGTACCTTTTATCCGTTGAGCGATGGCCCTTCCATACAGAACCACCGGATCACTAAGACCTACTTTCGTACCTGCTCGACGTGTGTGTCTCGCAGTCAAGCGCGCTTTTGCCTTTATACTCTACGACCGATTTCCGACCGGTCTGAGCGCACCTTCGTACTCCTCCGTTACTCTTTGGGAGGAGACCGCCCCAGTCAAACTACCCACCATACACTGTCCTCGATCCGGATAACGGACCTGAGTTAGAACCTCAAAGTTGCCAGGGTGGTATTTCAAGGATGGCTCCATGAGAACTGGCGTCCCCACTTCAAAGCCTCCCACCTATCCTACACAAGCAAATTCAAAGTCCAGTGCAAAGCTATAGTAAAGGTTCACGGGGTCTTTCCGTCTAGCCGCGGATACACTGCATCTTCACAGCGATTTCAATTTCACTGAGTCTCGGGTGGAGACAGCGCCGCCATCGTTACGCCATTCGTGCAGGTCGGAACTTACCCGACAAGGAATTTCGCTACCTTAGGACCGTTATAGTTACGGCCGCCGTTTACCGGGGCTTCGATCAAGAGCTTCGCTTGCGCTAACCCCATCAATTAACCTTCCGGCACCGGGCAGGCGTCACACCCTATACGTCCACTTTCGTGTTTGCAGAGTGCTGTGTTTTTAATAAACAGTCGCAGCGGCCTGGTATCTTCGACCGGCATGGGCTTACGGAGCAAGTCCTTGACCCTCGCCGGCGCACCTTCTCCCGAAGTTACGGTGCCATTTTGCCTAGTTCCTTCACCCGAGTTCTCTCAAGCGCCTTGGTATTCTCTACCTAACCACCTGTGTCGGTTTGGGGTACGGTTCCCAGTTATCTGAAGCTTAGGAGCTTTTCTTGGAAGCATGGTATCAACCACTTCGTCGCCTAAAGGCAACTCGTCATCAGCTCTCGGCCTTGAAATCCCGGATTTGCCTAAGATTTCAGCCTACCACCTTAAACCTGGACAACCAACGCCAGGCTGGCCTAACCTTCTCCGTCCCTCCATCGCAATAACTGGAAGTACAGGAATATTAACCTGTTTTCCATCGACTACGCTTTTCAGCCTCGCCTTAGGGACCGACTAACCCTGCGTCGATTAACGTTGCGCAGGAAACCTTGGTCTTTCGGCGTGCGAGTTTTTCACTCGCATTGTCGTTACTCATGTCAGCATTCGCACTTCTGATACCTCCAGCAAGCTTCTCAACTCACCTTCACAGGCTTACAGAACGCTCCTCTACCGCATCATCATAAGATGATACCCGTAGCTTCGGTGCATGGTTTGAGCCCCGTTACATCTTCCGCGCAGGCCGACTCGACTAGTGAGCTATTACGCTTTCTTTAAAGGGTGGCTGCTTCTAAGCCAACCTCCTAGCTGTCTAAGCCTTCCCACATCGTTTCCCACTTAACCATGACTTTGGGACCTTAGCTGACGGTCTGGGTTGTTTCCCTTTTCACGACGGACGTTAGCACCCGCCGTGTGTCTCCCATGCTCGGCACTTGTAGGTATTCGGAGTTTGCATCGGTTTGGTAAGTCGGGATGACCCCCTAGCCGAAACAGTGCTCTACCCCCTACAGTGATACATGAGGCGCTACCTAAATAGCTTTCGAGGAGAACCAGCTATCTCCGAGCTTGATTAGCCTTTCACTCCGATCCACAGGTCATCCGCTAACTTTTCAACGGTAGTCGGTTCGGTCCTCCAGTCAGTGTTACCTAACCTTCAACCTGCCCATGGATAGATCGCCCGGTTTCGGGTCTATACCCAGCGACTAAACGCCCTATTAAGACTCGCTTTCGCTACGCCTCCCCTATTCGGTTAAGCTCGCCACTGAATATAAGTCGCTGACCCATTATACAAAAGGTACGCAGTCACCTAACAAGTAGGCTCCCACTGCTTGTACGCATACGGTTTCAGGATCTATTTCACTCCCCTCTCCGGGGTTCTTTTCGCCTTTCCCTCACGGTACTGGTTCACTATCGGTCAGTCAGTAGTATTTAGCCTTGGAGGATGGTCCCCCCATATTCAGACAAAGTTTCTCGTGCTCCGTCCTACTCGATTTCATTGATAAGAGATTTTCGTGTACGGGGCTATCACCCACTATGGCCGCACTTTCCAGAGCGTTCCACTAATCTCAAACCAACTTAAGGGCTGGTCCCCGTTCGCTCGCCACTACTAAGGGAATCTCGGTTGATTTCTATTCCTCAGGGTAC
>NZ_CM181239.1:127500-507500 GCF_059295275.1 Pseudomonas sp. 9_2_1 | reverse complement strand
AACTCGTTTAGCTTCAAACACTTGGCTCGCTGCGATCTCTCGTAGCGGGAGGCGAATAATACAGCGTTTAAATCCGCTGTCAACTGCCTTTATCACCGCTGCCGATCTTTCGATCGAAGCCCTTACAGCATCTTCCGAACTACCTAACTCGTTGAAAATCAAGGAGTTTGTCGTTCCGTTGTCGCTGGAAGTGGGGCGCATTATAAGGGGATTCGAAAGGGCGTCAACCTTTAATTTCAAGAAAGTGAAATATAGGGGCAAAGACCGCATCAAGGCCGACAAGTGCCCGCCACAACCCTTCCCTCGCCTGTGAAATCCAAGGCGAACAACCCCAAAAACAAAGCGGGGAGGCCTACCGGCCTCCCCGCTTCTATATAGCTACACCATCAGCCGCTCACTCAGCCTTGAGCGTGACCCGCGCAAACGACTTCTTGCCTGCCTGGCACACATGTGTCGCGCCCAGCGCAAATACGAATTCACGATCCACCACCGCACCATCAACCTTGACGGCGCCACCACTCAGCAAGTCTCGCGCCTGCGCCGAGTTCTTCACCAGCCCCGCCCGGTTCAGCACGGCAGCAATCGGCAAGTCCTCAGCCGCGGCCACTTCGACTTCCGGCAGATCTTCCGGTAGCTCCCCCTCTTTCATGCGATTACCCGCCGCACGGTGAGCATTAGCCGCTGCCTCCTCACCATGGAACCGAGCAACAATCTCTTCCGCCAGCTTGATCTTGATATCCCGCGGGTTGGCACCATTGGCCACATCGGCACGGAACTGCTCGATCTCTTCCATAGAACGGAAGCTCAACAGTTCGAAGTAACGCCACATCAAAGTATCCGGGATCGACACCAGCTTGCTGTACATCACGCCCGGCGCTTCCTGGATACCTACATAGTTGCCCAGCGACTTGGACATCTTCTTCACGCCATCAAGCCCTTCGAGCAGCGGCATGGTCACGATGTTCTGCGCCTCCTGGCCGTAGGCACGCTGCAACTCGCGCCCCATCAGCAGGTTGAACTTCTGGTCGGTACCACCCAGCTCGACATCCGCCTTGAGCGCCACCGAGTCATAGCCCTGCACCAGCGGATAAAGAAACTCGTGGATCGCGATCGGCTGATTGGTGGTGTAGCGTTTGTCGAAGTCATCGCGCTCGAGCATGCGCGCCACGGTGTACTGCGACGCCAGGCGAATGAAGTCGGCCGGGGTCAGCGTGTCCATCCAGGTGGAGTTGAACGCGACTTCGGTCTTTGCCGGGTCGAGGATCTTGAACACCTGCTGTTTATAGGTCTCGGCGTTGTCGAGCACCTGCTCGCGAGTCAGCGGCGGGCGCGTGGCGCTCTTGCCGCTGGGGTCGCCGATCATGCCGGTGAAGTCACCAATCAGGAAGATGACCGTATGCCCCAGCTCCTGGAACTGGCGCAGCTTGTTGATCAGCACCGTGTGACCCAGGTGCAGGTCGGGTGCGGTCGGGTCGAAGCCGGCCTTGATGCGCAGAGGTTGGCCGCGCTTGAGCTTCTCCACCAGTTCCGACTCGACCAGTACTTCTTCCGCACCGCGCTTGATAAGCGCCAGCTGCTCTTCAACCGACTTCATAGACAAACCCGCAAGGCTCAGATTCAGGGGGAGCCAACCATACAAGATCGGCCGTCAATTACAAGTTTCGCAAAGGAATGTGACCCGGACACGGGGTTGCGGCGTCTATGCGCCCTTGCGTGAAACTGGATTTGGTTATATTTTATACAGTTATTTCATCTTCATCATGTCATTCATCTATTCCATTTCACTTTTTTCAAAGTCACCTTACTCATGACCAACGAACCGCCTAAAGCGCCCCCGCTTTATCCGAAAAGCCATCTGTTGGCCGCCAGCGGCATCGCCGCCCTGCTCAGCCTGGCTTTGCTGGTGTTTCCCTCCAGCGAAGTGGAAGCCAAGAAAACCACCCTCAACCTCGAGCTGGAGAGCCCGGCCGAGCAACTGAAAGACGAATCTCGTGCTGCTCCCCTGGTGCAAACCAATGGGGAGCAAGGCTCGCCGTTCGCCCAGATCGAAGACGCCACCGCCGAGACCCAGAACGCCGAGCAACAAGCCCCTGCCGCCGAACCGGTCGTCGAGGCTGCCAAGGAGCCCGGACATCGCGAAGTTACCGTGGCCCGCGGCGACACGCTGTCTACCCTGTTTGCCAAGGTGGGGCTGCCAACCAATGCAGTACACGACCTGCTGGCGAGCAACAAGCAAGCCAAGCAGTTCAGCCAGCTCAAGCATGGCCAGGTGCTGCAATTCGAACTGGACAAGGACGGCCAGCTGGCGAGCCTGCACAGCAAGGTCGGCAACCTCGAGACCATTCGCCTTACCAAAACCGCCAAGGGTTACACCTTCAACCGTGAAATCAGCAAGCCGGTGGTGCGTACCGCCTATGCCCACGGCGTGATCAAGAGCTCCCTGTCCGCCTCGGCCCAGCGCGCCGGCCTGTCTCACAGCATGACCATGGACATGGCCCGAGTGCTGGGGTACGACATCGACTTCGCCCAGGACATTCGCCAAGGTGACGAATTCGATGTGGTCTACGAGCAGAAGGTCATGGACGGCAAGGTCGTCGGCACCGGCAACATACTGTCCGCGCGCTTCACAAACCGCGGCAAGACCTACACCGCCGTGCGCTACACCAACAAGCAGGGCAATACCAACTACTACACCGCCGATGGCAACAGCCTGCGCAAGGCCTTCATCCGTACCCCGGTAGATTTCGCCCGCATCAGCTCGCGCTTCTCCGCTGGCCGCAAGCACCCGATCCTGAACAAGATCCGCGCCCACAAAGGTGTCGACTACGCTGCCCCACGCGGTACCCCGATCAAGGCTGCCGGTGACGGCCGCATCGAGCTGGCCGGGCGCCGTGGCGGTTACGGCAACACCGTGATCATCCAGCATGGCAACCGCTACAAGACGCTGTACGGGCACATGCAGGGCTTCGCCAAAGGCATCAAGACCGGCAGCTCGGTGAAGCAGGGCCAGATCATCGGCTACATCGGTACCACCGGCCTGTCCACCGGCCCGCACCTGCACTACGAGTTCCAGGTCAACGGCGTGCACGTCGATCCGCTGAGCCAGAAAGTGCCAATGGCAGACCCGATCGCCAAGAGCGAACGCCAGCGCTTCATGCAGCAGAGCCAACCCCTGATCGCGCGCATGGACCAGGAAAAGGCCACCATGCTCGCAGCGAACAAGCGCTAAGCCATGGCGCTTTACCTGGGGGTGATGTCTGGTACCAGCCTCGACGGCCTGGACATTGCCCTGATCGAGCAAGGCGAGCATCTGAAACTGCTCGCCACCCATTACCTGCCAATGCCCGTCGACCTGCGCCAGGAGCTGCTTGCCTTGTGCAGCAGCGGCCCTGACGAAATCGCGCGTGCTGCGCTGGCAGAAAACCGCTGGGCCAGCCTGGCAGGCGAAGGTATTGGCCAATTGCTGGCCCGCGAAGGCCTGCAGGCCGGTGCCATCCGTGCCATCGGCAGCCATGGCCAGACCATTCGCCACGAGCCCGCACGCAGCTTTACCGTGCAGATCGGCAACCCGGCGCTGCTGGCCGAGCTTACCGGCATCAGCGTGGTCGCCGACTTCCGCAGGCGCGACGTTGCTGCCGGTGGCCAAGGTGCGCCGCTGGTGCCCGCCTTCCACGAAACCCTGTTCAGCCACCTCGGCCAGCGTCTGGCGGTGCTCAACGTGGGCGGTTTCAGCAACCTGAGCCTGATCGAGCAAGACCAGCCGGTCCACGGCTTCGACTGCGGCCCCGGTAACGTGCTGCTGGATGCCTGGATCGAGCGCAAGCGCGGCGCGACCTACGATGCCGATGGCGCCTGGGCCGCTTCCGGTGCAGTGCAGGCGGACTTGCTGCGCACACTGCTGGCCGACCCGTTCTTTGCCGGGAGCGGCCCGAAAAGCACTGGCCGCGAGGTGTTCAACCTGCACTGGCTGGATGGCCACCTCGCCCGCCTGCCCGCTTACCGCGACGAGGATGTGCAGGCAACGCTGCTGGAGCTGACCGCACGCAGCATCATCGACTCGCTGAGCAATGCCCAGAAGAGCACCGAAGCACTGCTGGTCTGCGGGGGTGGTGCGCGTAACGGGGCACTGATGGCCCGCCTCGGCCAGCTGCTGCCGGCAGCCCGCGTCGCCAGTACCGGCGCCCATGGCATAGACCCGGACTGGGTAGAGGCCATGGCATTCGCCTGGCTTGCCCACTGCTGCCTGGAAGGCATCGCTGCCAACCGTCCCAGCGTCACTGCCGCCAGGGGCCTGCGCGTACTTGGCGCGATCTACCCGGCCTGACGGTTACGCCACAAAGTAAAACGCCGCGCAATTGCGCGGCGTTTTCATAAGCTCAGGGCTCAAATCGAGAACGAGGAACCGCAGCCACACGTGGTGGAGGCGTTAGGGTTCTTGATCACGAAACGCGAACCTTCCAGGCCTTCCTGGTAGTCCACCTCGGCGCCAGCCAGATACTGGAAGCTCATCGGGTCGACCACCAGAGACACGCCCTCGCGCTCGACAATGGTGTCATCCTCGGCCACATCTTCATCGAAGGTGAAGCCATACTGGAAGCCCGAACAGCCGCCACCGGTGACGAACACGCGCAGCTTCAGACGATCGTTGCCTTCTTCGGAAACCAGGTTCTTCACCTTTTGTGCAGCGCCGTGGGTGAATTCCAAAGCCGTAGGGGTGAAGGTTTCGACGCTCATGTTGATTCTCCCGGCGCGGTAGCCGCCATAAAACTCGATGACGCGCATTATCCGCTTCTCCGAGAAAATTGGTCAAGAATTGTGCGCCTTTAGTCGTGACCGACAAAAAGGCCCGCACATGGCGGGCCTTTTCCTGCGCCACAGGCTTACGGCAGCAGGCCGGCGTGCGACAGGCCCATGCGCTCGTCCAGGCCGAACAGGATGTTCAGGTTCTGCACCGCCTGGCCGGACGCGCCTTTGACCAGGTTGTCGATCACCGACAGCACCACCACCAGATCGCCGCCCTGTGGGCGATGCACAGCAATGCGGCAGACGTTGGCGCCGCGCACGCTGCGGGTTTCCGGATGGCTACCCGCCGGCATCACGTCGACGAACGGTTCATCGGCGTAGCGCTTCTCGAACAGCGCCTGCAGGTCGACCGAAGTATCGGCAACGGTTGCGTACAGGGTGGCGTGAATGCCACGGATCATGGGTGTCAGATGCGGCACGAAGGTCAGACCGATGTCCTTGCCGGCAGCCAGGCGCAGGCCTTGACTGATTTCTGGCAGGTGGCGGTGACCCTTGACCGCGTAAGCCTTCATGCTCTCGCCAGACTCACAGAACAACGAACCCACCGCCGCACCCCGGCCAGCACCGCTGACACCCGACTTGCAGTCGGCGATCAGGCGCGACGGGTCGGCCAGGCCAGCTTCGAGCAGCGGCAGGAAACCCAGCTGGGTCGCGGTCGGGTAGCAACCCGGTACGGCGATCAGGCGCGCCTGGCGGATTTTCTCGCGGTTGACTTCAGGCAGGCCGTACACTGCGTCCTTGAGCAGCTCTGGCGCACCGTGTGGTTGACCGTACCATTTGCCCCACTCGGTGGCATCCTGCAGACGGAAATCGGCCGACAGGTCGATCACCTTGGTGCCCGCCGCCAGCAACTCGCCGGCCAAGGCGTGGGCAACACCGTGCGGTGTGGCGAAGAAAACCACATCACAGGCAGCCAGGGCCTTGCTGTCCGGCACGCTGAACGCCAGCCCGTCATAGTGGCCGCGCAGGTTCGGGTACATATCCGCCACCGCCACGCCCGCCTCGGAGCGCGAGGTGATGACCGCCACTTCGGCCTGTGGATGCTGTGCCAGCAGACGCAACAGTTCGACGCCGGTGTAACCCGTGCCGCCGACGATACCGACCTTGATCATAACGCTTGCCCCTTATCAACGAGCCGTCTGGAAAGCGCACGATAATAGGGGCGCACAGCGTCTGTAACAACTCTTGGGGTGCCCCTGGGGGCGCTTGACCACTACTATCTGACGACCGTGATTACCTGAAGGAACTCCCTCCATGCTTTACCTATGGATCAAAGCGCTGCATATCGTCAGCGTGGTCTGCTGGTTCGCCGGCCTGTTCTACCTGCCGCGGCTTTTCGTCTACCACGCCCAGAGCCAGGACAGCGTCAGCCAGGAACGCTTCGTGACCATGGAGCGCAAGTTGTACCGCGGCATCATGAACCCGGCGATGATTGCCACCTACGTGTTCGGTGCCTGGATGCTGTACCTCACCCCAGGCTGGCTGAGCCAGGGCTGGCTGCATGCCAAGCTCACCCTGGTCATCCTGCTGACCGGCTACCATCACATGTGCGGCGCCCAACGCAAACGCTTCGCCAACGGCGGCAACACCCGCAGCCACGTCTACTATCGCTGGTTCAACGAAGTGCCCGTGCTGTTCCTGCTGGGCATCGTAATTCTGGTGGTGGTCAAACCGTTCTGACATAGCCACCCGCCCAAGGAGCCTTGCCATGTCGCTACCCGCCTCGCTCGAACAACGCCTGCGCCTGCCTGTGGTTGCCGCGCCGATGTTCCTCATCTCCAACCCCAAGCTGGTGCTGGCCTGCTGCGCCAGCGGTGTGGTCGGCAGTTTCCCGGCCCTGAACCAGCGCGACAGCGCCGGCTTCAAGGCCTGGCTGGAGCAGATCGAGGCTGGGCTGGCGCAACTTCAAGCGCCAGCGCCCTACGCCGTCAACCTGATCGTTCACCCGACCAACCCGCGGCTACAGGCAGACCTGGCCCTGTGCGTGGAGCACCGCGTGCCGATCGTCATTACCAGCCTGGGGGCGGTGAAAGAAGTGGTCGATGCGGTGCACAGCTACGGCGGGCTGGTGTTCCACGATGTCACTACCCGCCGCCATGCGGAAAAAGCCGCCGAAGCCGGTGTCGATGGCCTGATCGCAGTCGCCGCTGGCGCGGGCGGCCATGCCGGCACCTGGAGCCCGTTCGCCCTGGCTGCGGAGATTCGCCAGTTCTTCGACAAGACCCTGCTGCTGGCCGGCTGTATCAACCACGGCCACGAAATCGTGGCCGCGCAGCTGCTGGGGGCAGACCTTGCCTACATGGGCACGCGCTTCATTGCCACCACAGAAAGCCAGGCCCAGGACGCCTACAAGCAAATGCTGGTGCATGCCCACGCCGTCGACATCATCCACACCCCAGCAGTGTCCGGCATCCCTGCCAGCTTCCTGCGCCCGAGCCTGGAGCAGGCCGGCTATGACATGAACGCCCTCCAAAACGCCCACGAAACCGGCAAACTGAAACCCATAGACGACGAGGCCAAAGCCTGGAAGACCGTATGGTCGGCTGGCCAGGGGGTCGGCGGCATCACCGATCTGCCCAGCGCCAGCTTGCTGATCGAACGCCTCCATAACGAGTACCAACACGCACTGGAACGCTGCCAGGGCTTGCGCTTGCGCACCGTGTAGCAAAAGGCAACACCTTGCCCGGCCAAGTTGTACACTAGGCGCCTTCTACAGCCCCCAGGAGCCTTGCATGACCCGTTACGCCATGATCACTGGTGCTTCCAGCGGCCTGGGCCTGGCCCTGGCGGAAGCCCTGGCACGGCGCGGGCGCAACCTGATCCTGGTGGCACGCCAGCGTGAAACGCTGGAACCTGTGGCCATGGAGCTGACCCAGCGTTTCGGCGTCGAGGTGCTGTTCCGCGCCTGCGACCTCAGCCAGCCCCTGCGCCTGTCAGGCTTCGTGCTGGAACTGGAAGAAGGCGAACGGCGTATCGACTTGCTGGTCAACTGTGCCGGCCTGCGTACCTACGGGCCGCTGCTGGCCCACGAGTGGGCCGACGAGCAGGACCTGCTGGAGGTAAACGTGCTGGCCCTGAGCCGTCTTTGCCACGCCATTGGCAACCTGATGGCCGTGCAGGGTGGCGGGCAGATCCTCAACGTCGCCGGCCTGGCCGGGGTGGCACCTGGGCCGTGGATGGCAGCCTATGCTGCCAGCAAGGCCTACGTCCTGAGTTTCTCCCAGGCACTGCGCGAAGAACTCAAGCGCACGGGCATCAAGGTCTCGGTGCTATGCCCCGGCCCGGTGCGCTCCTCGCGCCGGCGTATTCCACGGCTCGATGGCAAGCCGCGCTGCCTCGGCGCAGAGGAAGTAGCGCTGTACACCGTGCGCGCCCTGGACAAGAACCGCGCGCTGATCATGCCCGGCCGGCGCAACCGCTGGCTGGCGTTTGCCCCGCGCCTGCTGCCACGCTGGCTGGTGCGCAAGCTGGCCGGGGCCATCCACCGCCGCTACTGCCCCGCCGGCATGGAATAGCCACTGGGCGCGCGGCGCCTGGCTGAGTACACTCGGCCCGACCCTCACCATGGAGCAAGTGCTGTGGACGATCTATTCCTCAAAATCATCAACCGGGAAATCCCGGCGGATATCATCTACGAAGACGACCAGATCCTGGCCTTCAAGGACATTGCACCCGCGGCACCGGTACATTTTCTGGTTATCCCGAAGAAACACATCCGTACCCTCAATGACCTGTCCGAAGAGGACAAGGCCCTGGCCGGCCACATCCTGTTCACCGCCCAGCGCCTGGCTGTGGAGCAAGGCTGCGAGGAAGGTTTCCGCGTGGTCATGAACTGCAACCCGAAAGGTGGCCAGACCGTCTACCACATCCACATGCACGTGCTTGGCCAGCGCCAGATGAACTGGCCACCGGGCTGATCCACGGCAAGCGACCCTGGCGCTATTGCGGTAAACTGTCGGGCACATTCTTGCGGAGGTGCCCGATGGCTACCGAACGTCACTACTCGCCGCTCGACCGCTTGTTGCTGCAGGCCGATACCGCCATGCGCACCTTGCTGCCCTTCAGCGGCCAGCCTGCCCGCCCATCGCCGGCCATCATCCAGCCGGACATCGAGCTGGACGAGCAGCAGTCCCGCCACGTAGCGGGTCTGATGCGCATCAACCATACCGGTGAAGTCTGCGCGCAGGCGCTGTACCAAGGCCAGGCGCTGACCGCCAAGCTGCCTGAAGTACGCAAGGCCATGGAACATGCAGCCGAGGAAGAAGTGGACCACCTGGCCTGGTGCGAGCAGCGCATCCGCCAGCTGAACAGCCACCCGAGTGTGCTCAACCCGCTGTTCTATGGCATGTCGTTTGGCATCGGCGCCCTCGCCGGGCTGGTCAGTGACAAGGTCAGCCTGGGCTTCGTCGCCGCCACCGAGCACCAGGTGTGCAAGCACCTTGACGAGCACCTGGAGCAGATCCCGCACGAGGACGAAAAATCCCGGGCCATTCTCGAGCAAATGCGCATTGACGAAGAGCAGCACGCCGAATCGGCCCTGGAAGCCGGCGGCTATCGCTTCCCGGCCCCAGTCCGCTTGGGCATGAGCCTGTTGGCCAAGGTCATGACCAAGAGCACTTACCGCATCTGAAGGATTAGCATGACGGACCGATTCGACGCCAAGGACCTGGCGCGCGCCGTGCACGCCGGCGTTCTCCAGCAGGGCCAGGACCAGGCCCTGCTGGCATTCCTGCGCAAGCAACCGGCGCAGCGCGGCAGCTTCCAGCTGGCGCATGTCGCCTTCTATTTCGGCGCCTTGTTGATCATGGCGGCCATGGGCTGGCTGCTCACTGAAGCGTGGCTGAGCATCGGTGACTGGGCGCTGTTGATCATCGCCAGCCTCTATATCTTGCTGATTACCTTGTTCGCGCTCAACCTGCAGCGACGCGCCCAACCTGTTGCCGCCGGGGTGCTGGCGGCAGTCGCGGTCAGTCTCGTACCGCTGGCGGTATTCGCCATCGAGCGCCTGATCGGCTGGTGGCCGCTGGATGACGCGCAGGCGCGCTACCACCAGTACTACACCCATGTGCAGGCCGGCTGGCTGGGCATGGAAGCCGCCACAGTGCTTGCCGGGCTGCTGATGCTGCGGCTGATCCCCTACCCGTTCATCGTCATGCCGATTGCCGTGGCCTTGTGGTTCATGTCGATGGACCTGAGCGAATGGTTCTTCGGCTCGCCGTTCAACTGGGACCAGCGGCGCGAAGTTTCGCTGTGGTTCGGGCTGGGCTTGCTGGTGGTGTTCCTCGGAGTCGACGGGCGCACACGCGAGGACTATGCCCACTGGGGTTACCTGGCAGGGTTGGCAGCATTCTGGGGCGGCCTTACCCTGGTGGACAACGGCAGCGAATGGGCCAAGGCGATGTACTGCCTGATCAATATCGCGCTTATGGGCATGGCGGTGCTGTTGCGCCGGCCTGTGTTCATGGTGTTCGGGGCGCTGGGGGTGGCGGCGTACCTGGGATACCTGTCGTATGAGGTGTTTGCCCAGTCGCTGCTGTTCCCGCTGGTAGTTACCTTGATCGGCTTGGGGGTTATCTGGTTGGGGCTGGTCTACCAGAAGCGGCGGGAGAAGCTGAGCCAGGTGATGCGAGGATGCTTGCCGGGCTGGGTGCAGGCTGCGTTGCCGGCGCTTCGCAACTGATCTTGCCCCACACGGGCCGCGAAGCGGCCCTGAAGTCTCAGCCTTAACCCAGCTCTACGATTTCGTAGCCATGGGTAATCTCGACCCCGGCACGCTCAAGCATGATCGACGCCGAGCAGTACTTCTCCGCCGACAGTTCTACCGCGCGCTTGACCTGTGCCTCTTTCAGCCCACGCCCCTTGACCACGAAGTTCATGTGGATCTTGGTGAACACCTTCGGGTCTTCGCTGGCACGCTCGGCTTCCAGGAACGCTTCGCAGCTTTCCACCGCCTGGCGCGACTTCTTCAGAATGCTGACCACATCAAAGCTGCTGCAGCCACCCAGGCCCAGCAGCAGCATTTCCATCGGTCGCACACCCAGGTTGCGGCCGCCGGCCTCGGGCGGACCGTCCATCACGACGACATGGCCGCTGCCCGATTCGCCGAGAAACATTGCCTCACCGGCCCACTGGATACGTGCCTTCATCTACCCGGACTCCTGATTTTCGGAAAAGGGTGTCAGCTTAGACCTTGTGCGGCTGTGGGAAAAGCACGAGACGTGTCGGTTTAGTACCGAAACATCCTGTAGTGTCTGATAAGCTGGCGCCAATTGACTGGCGCCTGCCGCCAGCCCCACCCCTATAAAAAGCCTATGCCTCGTATCGAACAGGATTTCGTGATGGTTGCCTCCGCCCTAGCCGCCAAGATCAAGAACATCGACAAGCTGCTGGTCCATTGCCAGCGCCGCCGCTACACCGCCAAAAGCAACATCATCTGCGCTGGCGACCGGGCCGAGACACTCTCGTTCATCATCAAGGGTTCGGTCACCATCATCATCGAGGACGACGACGGCCATGAAATGATCATCGCCTACCTCAACCAAGGTGATTTCTTTGGCGAGTTGGGCCTGTTCGAGCCCGTTGACGGTGAGCAGCAGCGCAGTGCGTGGGTACGCGCCAAGACCGAATGCGAAGTGGCCGAAATCAGTTACGAGAAGTTTCGCGAACTCGCTCGCCAGGACCCGGAGATCCTCTACGCCCTGGGTGGCCAGATGGCCCAGCGCCTGCGCAACACCACCCGCAAGGTCGGCGACCTGGCATTCTTTGATGTTACCGGGCGGGTGGCACGTTGCCTGCTGGAGCTGTGCAAGCAACCCGATGCCATGACCCACCCGGATGGCATGCAGATCAAGATCACCCGCCAGGAAATCGGGCGGATTGTCGGCTGCTCACGGGAAATGGTCGGCCGCGTCCTCAAAGACCTCGAGGAGCGCAGCCTGGTACAGGTCAAGGGCAAGACCATGGTGGTCTACGGCACTCGCTAGTCCTTGGGCAGGTCAGCCAATACCTTGGCATAGGCCTGCGACAAGCGCTCGAACCACGGCGCTTCTGGCGCTACTTCGTGCAGCGCGATGTGGGCATCGGCACGGCAGCGCTGCTCCAGCTCGCAGCACTCGTTGAAACGGTTGACCGCCGCCACCATCGACTCACGCTCGTTGTCCAGCAGCAGTGCGCCATGCACCAGCACCACCGGGCGCTTGCCGCCCAGCCCCTGGCGCCAGCGCTGGGCGGTGCCGACCAGTTTGCGGCCATTGAGGTTGACGTTGTAGCGGCCGTCGCAGAAGGCCCCATCGATTTCGCCCACCGAGGCCACCCCACCCCACTCGCGCAGCACATCGCACAATGGCAGGCACAGCCGTTCGTAGGCGTTCTCGATACGTCCATGGTCGCCCTCGCTGCGCGGGGCTACGTAGACCAGCGCCACGTTCACCGTCGAATGCGACTGCGGCACCGGCTCCCCGCCGGTTTCGCGCAGCAGCACCGGCCACCCGGCAATCGCCAGCTCCGAGCAGGCGGCTTCGAAATTGTCCAGCCGGCTCATGCGCCGCGGCATGACCAGGGCGTGGTCGTTCGGGCGCCAGAACAGCACACCACTGTCTTGTTCGCCTCGGCAGACGGCAGCCAACAGTTCCTGTTCGGCGTGCAGGCCTTGTTCGACGGTCAGGGCCAGGGGTTGATCGGTCATTGATCCACCTTTGATGTTGTTATTGATGGCCTGTTCAGGCATACAAAAAAGCCGGCAACAATGCCGGCTTCGTTTCGATCAGTCCAGTTGCTGAACAGTCTTCTTCACCTGTTCCGGGAAGAACAATCGCTGCAGCTCCAGCCCTGGCTGTTCGGCGCGCATGAATGCCTCACCTACCAGGAACGAGTAAACCTCATTGATTGCCATCAGCTCGACATCGGCCCGGTTGAGAATGCCGCTCTCGGTAATCGCCAGGCGATCACGTGGAATGCGCGGCAGCAGGTCCAGAGTAGTTTCCAGGCTGACTTCAAAGGTGTGCAAGTTGCGGTTGTTTACGCCCACCAGCGGCGTATCCAGGGTCTTCAGCGCACGCTCGAGTTCATCACCGTCGTGCACTTCCACCAGCACATCCAGGCCGACATCCTTGGCCGTGGCAGCCAGTTCGGCCATCTTCACGTCATCCAGCGCCGACACGATCAACAGCACACAGTCTGCACCCAAGGCTCGGGCTTCGACGATCTGGTAAGGGTCGACCATGAAATCCTTGCGGATCACCGGCAGCGAAACTGCTGCACGTGCCTGCTGCAGGTATTCGTCGGCACCCTGGAAGTAATCGACATCGGTCAGCACCGACAGGCAGGTCGCCCCGCCCCTTTCGTAGCTGACTGCGATTTCCTCTGGCACGAAGTGCTCGCGGATGACGCCCTTGCTTGGCGAGGCTTTCTTGATTTCGGCAATCACCGCCGGCTGCTTGCGCTTGGCCTGCTCGATCAGCGCGTTGGCAAAGCCACGCGGGGCATCGGCGGCCTTGGCCTGGCGCTCCAGCTCGGCGAGGCTGACGCGTGCGCTGCGCTCGGCGACTTCCTGAAACTTGCGGGCAATGATCCTTTCCAGCACCGTCGGCACACTCATGCTTCGTTCTCCACCTTGAATACTGCAGTAAAGGCACCCAGTTCCTGCAACTTTTCCCAGGCCAGACCGGTGTGCAGCACGTCATGGGCGAGTTCAACGCCCTGTGCCAGGGTCATCGCATGATCCGCCGCGTACAACGCGGCGCCGGCATTGAGCACGATCATTTCTGCGGCTTTCTGGCCATTTTCAGTCTTGCGCCGACCCAGCGCATCGCGGATCAGCTCCAGCGATGCCTGCGGGTTCTCGACAGCCAGCCCGTGCAGGCTCTGGCTCTTCATGCCGAGGTCTTCCGGTTCGACCCAGTACTCGGTGACTTCGCCATTCTTCAGTTCGGCGACGAAGGTGGGCGCGGCCAGGCTGAACTCGTCCAGCCCATCCTTCGAGTGCACCACCAGCACATGCTTGCTGCCCAGGCGCTGCAGCACCTCGGCCAGTGGGCGGCACAGGGTCTGGGCGAACACGCCAACCACCTGATGCCTGACCCCGGCCGGATTCGTAAGCGGGCCGAGCATGTTGAACAGGGTACGCAAACCCAGGTCACGACGCGGACCGGCGGCATGCTTCATGGCCGTGTGGTGGCTTTGCGCGAACATGAAGCCGATGCCCAGGCTGTCGATGCAGCGGGCGACCTGGATGGGTGTCAGGTTCAGGTAGATACCGGCGGCTTCCAACAGGTCGGCACTGCCGCTCTTGCCCGATACTGCGCGGTTGCCATGCTTGGCCACGGTGCAACCCGCCGCCGCCAGGACGAACGAGGAAGCGGTGGAGACGTTGAAAATATTGGCGCCATCACCGCCGGTACCGACGATGTCGACCACGCCATCAAGGCTCTTCAGCTCGACCTTGTCGGCCAGCTCACGCATCACCGATACCGCACCGACGATTTCGTCGATGCTTTCGCTTTTCATGCGCATGCCCATCAGGAAGGCGCCAATCTGTGCCTCGGTGCACTGGCCGGTCATGATCTGGCGCATGACATCGCGCATTTCGTCTGTGGAAAGATCCAGTTGGCCAACGATACGGCTCAACGCGCTCTTGATATCCATGTTCGGTCCTTAGCGGCGGCCGCCGGTTTGCTTGAGGAAGTTGGCGAACAGCTCGTGGCCCTGCTCGGTCAGGATCGACTCGGGGTGGAACTGCACCCCTTCGATATTCAATGTCTTGTGGCGCAGGCCCATGATCTCGTCGACCGAACCATCTTCATGGGCAGTCCAGGCAGTCACTTCCAGGCAGTCAGGTAGGGTCTCGCGCTTGACCACCAGAGAATGATAGCGGGTGACGGTAAGCGGGTTGTTCAGTGTGGCGAATACGCCCAGGTCGCGGTGGTGGACCGGGCTGGTCTTTCCATGCATTACCTGGCGCGCACGCACCACGTCGCCGCCAAAGGCCTGGCCGATGGACTGGTGGCCCAGGCAAACGCCAAGGATCGGCAGCTTGCCGGCAAAGTGCAGAATGGCCTCGATGGACACGCCCGCCTCGCTAGGCGTGCACGGCCCCGGGGAAACGACGATGCGCTCGGGGTTGAGGGCTTCGATCTGGGCAATGGTCATTTCGTCATTGCGAATGACCTTGACCTCGGCACCGAGCTCGCCAAGGTACTGGACGACGTTGTAAGTGAATGAGTCGTAATTGTCGATCATCAGTAACATTGGGTTAAACCTCTTGAATCTACTGACTTCAAAATTCGAACCTTCCCGCACAAGCCACAGGCGCGGCTTTGCCACCAGGGGCGCAAAAACAGAAAGGTAAACGGGGGCGGGCCGGACGGGCCGGCAGGGAATAGAGTCAGGCGCGCCAACGCCAACGGGCGTGGGCCTTGATTACGCGCATCAAGAGTTTGCTGACGATCAACACAGGATAGGTCTCGCTCATACGTCCCGGCACAGTAGCCTACCGGGGCGATGGGCGCAATATGCCCGTAAACACGGGGAAACGAATGGACTTGGAAGCGAAGCCCTGCGATTTGCTAAGGTCGGTCAGGTTGTTCCGACAAAAACAATGAAAAGGATGTTCCCTGATGCGAAAAGCCCCGTTAAAAGCTCCGTTGTTGCGTTTTACCCTGGCCTCGCTGGCGTTCGCCTGCAGCCAGGCGTTCGCTGCACCCTCGCCCTACTCCAGCATGATCGTGTTCGGCGACAGCCTGAGCGACGCCGGGCAGTTTGGCGGCATGCGCTTCACCAACCGCGATGCCGATGGCAACTACGCCCCGGTATCGCCGATGATCCTTGGCGGGCGACTGGGAGTGGCCCCATCGGAACTAGGCCCTTCCACCTCCCCCCTCAACCCGGTGCTGGGGCTGCCCGACGGTAACAACTGGGCGGTGGGCGGCTACACTACCCAGCAGATCCTCGACTCGATCACCACCACGTCGAAAACCGTAATCCCGCCAGGTCGCCCCGGCGCCGGTGATGTATTACGAGAAAAACCGGGCTACCTCGCCAACGGCCTGCGCGCCGACCCCAACGCGTTGTACTACCTGACGGGCGGCGGCAACGATTTCCTGCAAGCCCTGGTGAGCAGCCCGGCCGACGCTGCTGCAGCCGGTGGCCGCCTGGCGGCCAGCGCCCAGGCTCTGCAGCAAGGCGGTGCCCGCTACATCATGGTGTGGTTGCTCCCCGACCTTGGGCAGACGCCAAACTACAGCGGCACCCCATTGCAAAACCCACTGTCGCAGCTCTCGAGTGTGTTCAATCAGTCGCTGCTTGGACAGCTGAGGCAGATCGATGCCGAAATCATCCCGCTGAATGTTCCCATGTTGCTGGGCGAGGCCCTGGCCAACCCCAGCCAGTTCGGCCTGGCCACCGGGCAGAATCTGGTCGGCACCTGCTACAGCGGCGAAGGCTGCGTGGCCAACCCGGTGTACGGCATCAACGGCTCCACGCCAGACCCGACCAAGCTGTTGTTCAATGACTCGGTACACCCGACCATCGCCGGCCAGCAACTGATCGCCGACTACGGCTACTCGATCCTTTCCGCCCCTTGGGAACTGACCCTGCTGCCGGAGATGGCCCATGCCAGCCTGCGTGCCCACCAGGATGAACTGCGCAACCAGTGGCAGACACCTTGGCAGGCCGTTGGCCAGTGGCAGGCCTTTGTCGCCAGCGGTGCCCAGGACCTGGACTTCGACGGCCAGCGCAGCGCGGCCAGCGGTGATGGCCGCGGCTACAACCTGACCGTGGGCGGCAGCTACCGGGTGAACGACGCCTGGCGTCTGGGCCTGGCTGGGGGTGTCTACCGACAGAAGCTGGAAGCTGGCCAGCAAGATTCGGAATACACGCTGAACAGCTACCTGGCCAGCGCCTTCGCCCAATACCGCCAGGACCGCTGGTGGGCCGATGCCGCACTGACCGCAGGGCATCTGGACTACAGCGACCTCAAGCGCACCTTCGCTCTGGGCGTAAACGATCGCAGTGAAAAGGGCGATACCGATGGCGAAGCCTGGGCCATGTCAGGGCGGCTTGGCTACAACCTCGCAGCCGAAGGCAGCACCTGGCAGCTGGCGCCGTTCATCAGCGCCGACTATGCGCGGGTAAAAGTCGACGGCTACGACGAGAAAAGTGGCCGCTCGACAGCACTGGGCTTCGATGACCAGGAGCGCACCTCCCGCCGCCTGGGGGTAGGGTTGCTCGGGAGCGTGCAGGTGCTGCCGAGCACCCGGCTGTTTGCCGAGGTGGCGCAGGAGCACGAGTTCGAGGATGACCGGCAGGATGTGACCATGCACCTGACCAGCTTGCCCGCCAATGACTTTACGCTGACCGGGTACACGCCAAATAGCGATCTGACCCGAGCGAGCCTGGGGGTGAGCCATGAAGTGGTGGCGGGGGTGCATTTGCGCGGGAACTACAACTGGCGCAAGAGTGATGAGTTGACGCAGCAGGGGGTTAGCTTGGGGGTTAGTGTGGACTTCTAGGTTGCTGGGGCCGCTTTGCGGCCCCAATCAATTTATTTGGCGCAAGTTTGCTCAGCCAACGCCACAGCACGGAACATCGCCCGGCGCTTGTTGATGGTTTCTTCCCACTCCAGCGCTGGCACCGAGTCGGCAACGATGCCGCCACCGGCCTGCACATGCAGTTCACCGTCCTTGATCACTGCGGTACGGATGGCAATCGCGGTGTCCATGTTGCCGTTCCAGGCAAAGTACCCGACAGCCCCTCCATAAACACCGCGCTTGACCGGCTCCAGCTCGTCGATGATCTCCATCGCGCGGATCTTCGGCGCGCCCGACAGGGTACCGGCCGGCAAGATCGCCCGCAGTGCGTCCATCGCCGTCAGCCCTTCGCGCAGCTGTCCGGTAACGTTGGAAACGATGTGCATGACGTTGGAATAACGCTCGATCACCATCTTCTCGGTCAGGCGCACGCTGCCGGTCGAAGACACACGGCCGACGTCGTTGCGGCCCAGGTCGATCAGCATCAGGTGCTCGGCAATTTCCTTGTCGTCCGACAGCAGGTCGTCTTCCAGTGCGCGGTCAGCCTCTTCGGTCGCGCCACGCGGGCGGGTACCGGCAATAGGGCGCACGGTGACCAGGTTGTCCTCGACCCGCACCAGCACCTCGGGCGAGCTGCCGACCACGTGGAAGTCGCCGAAGTTGAAGAAGTACATGTACGGCGTCGGGTTGAAGCAACGCAGCGCGCGATACAGGTCGATAGGCGCGGCCTGGAAGTCGATCGACATACGCTGCGACGGCACCACCTGCATGCAGTCGCCGGCGAGGATGTATTCCTTGATACGGCCAACCGCGTTTTCGTAGTCGTCGCGGGTATAGCTGGAGCGGAATGCCGGCTCGGCAGCTTGCGGGCCGCTCAGGTCCAGGCCGCGGCGCGGGGTGATCGGCTGGCGCAGTGTTTCCAGCAGACCTTGCAGCTGAGCCTGGCCTTGCTCGAAGGCCTGTTCTTCAGCCGGGTCGACCAGCACGATGGCGTGCATCTTGCCCGCCAGGTTGTCGAATACCACTACCGCGTCCGACACCATCAGCAGGATATCCGGCACGCCCAGCGGGTCCGGATTAGGGCTCGCGCCCAGGCGTTTTTCCACGTAGCGCACGCAGTCGTAGCCGAAGTAGCCGACCAGGCCGCCGTTGAAACGCGGCAAGCCAGGAATGTCGGCGACCTTGTAGCGGTCCTTGAAGGTTTCAACGAATGCCAGCGGGTCTTCGACATCGTGGCTTTCAACCTCGACGCCATCCTGCAGGATGCTGACATGGTAACCGTGCACCCGCATCACCGTGCGCGACGGCAGGCCGATCATCGAGTAACGGCCCCACTTTTCGCCGCCCTGCACCGATTCGAGCAAGTACGAGTTGGGTTGGTCGGCCAGTTTCAGGTAGATGGACAGCGGCGTATCGAAGTCGGCCAGGGTTTCGCAGGCCAGGGGAATGCGGTTGTAGCCGGCAGCGGCCAGGCGCAGGAATTCTTCGCGGTTCATGAGTAGCCTCGTGGCAAGCAGCAATGGGTCAGGCAAACGGACGGGCCGGCACGCGCCGGCAGGCTGAAGTCAGGCGCGCCAACGCCAACGGGCCAGGGCCTTGATGACTTTCATCCAGAATTTGCCAGTAACCGCCACGGTGGACTCTCTGTCTTGTGAGGCTTGAAGGTCCGCCAACGTTATCCCAGTGGCCGGGTCTGCGCAACCGGGCAGCAATGCGCGCAGGTCGTCGATGACAAGGCTGGGGGATTCGTCGTGGATCGGCCGGCCATGGTTGTAACCGTAGGTCAGGCCAACACACTGCACGCCAGCTGCCTTGGCCGCCAGCACGTCACTGCGCGAATCTCCGACGAACAGCGATTGCTGCGGGGTAACGCCGGCCATCTGCATGACGAACAGCAACGCCGCCGGGTCTGGCTTTTTCTGCGGCAGGGTATCGCCGCCGATGATCCAGCGGAAGTAGTTGCCGATCTTCATCTGGTCCAGCAGGGGGCCGACAAAGCGTTCGGGCTTGTTGGTGATCAGCGCCATTTCCACACCCCGCTTGCGCAACCAGCGCAGGGTGTCCTGCACACCGGGGTAGACCACGGTGAGCTCATGGCTTTCGGCGTAGGCGTCCATGAACAGCGCCAGCGCCTGGTCGGCCAGCGCATCGTCCACGGCGGTGTGATCGATGTCACCCGCCAGCGCCCGGCGCACCAGCACCTGGGCGCCGTTGCCGACCCAGTGGCGAACTGCCTCCAGGCCAGCGGGCGGGCGCCCCAGTTCGAGCAGCATGCAGTCCACGGCGGCGGCCAGGTCGGGCACGGAATCGATCAGGGTACCGTCCAGATCGAACATCACCAGCCTGGGCAGCGCCCCGGGGAACAGCTGCTCGAAACCGCTCATGGGCGGGCCTGGGCCAGTTCGGCGCGCATCTTGGCGATGACTTCCCGGTAGTCCGGGGCGTTGAAGATCGCCGAGCCGGCCACGAAGGTATCGGCGCCAGCGGCAGCGATGTCGCGGATGTTGTTGACGTTGACGCCGCCGTCGATTTCCAGGCGAATGTCACGCCCGCTGGCGTCGATCAGCGCACGCGCTTCGCGCAGCTTGTCAAGGGTGCCAGGGATGAACTTCTGCCCGCCGAAGCCCGGGTTGACGCTCATCAGCAGCACCATGTCGACCTTGTCCATCACGTACTTCAAGGCGTCCAGGCTGGTGGCCGGGTTGAACACCAGGCCAGCCTTGCAGCCGCCGTCCTTGATCAGCTGCAACGAACGGTCGACATGCTGCGACGCTTCCGGGTGGAAGGTGATATAGGTGGCACCGGCTTCAATGAAGTCGCCGATGATGCGGTCGACCGGGCTGACCATCAGGTGCACATCGATCGGCGCGGTGACGCCGTACTTGCGCAAGGCGGTGCACACCATCGGGCCGATGGTCAGGTTGGGTACGTAGTGGTTGTCCATGACATCGAAGTGGACGATGTCGGCACCCGCAGCCAGCACTTTGTCGACGTCCTCACCCAGGCGGGCGAAATCGGCGGAAAGGATGGAGGGGGCAATAGCGTAGGGCTGCATGGCGCACCTGTTGGCAGAATCACGGTGGCGCGCATTGTAACTCAGGGAAAGGGATGAGGGCTGATTGGTATCAAAGGGTGTCGACCAGTTGTTACAACCTGTGCCGGCCTCTTCGCGGCTAAAGCCGCTCCCACAGGGACCGCACAATTTCAAATTTTGCACAAATCCTGTGGGAGCAACTGTCTTGCGCAGAATTTAAAAACCGTGCGCGATCCCTGTGGGAGCGGGTTTACCCGCGAAGAGGCCGGAAAAGGCAACACACCCTCAGGCAGGCTGCTGTGTTCTCAACTTCTCGCTGCGCCCACGCAACCACTCCAGGGTCAGCAACAGCACCACCGAAAACGCAATCAGCAAGGTCGCTGCTGCCGCAATGGTCGGGCTCAGGTTCTCGCGAATACCACTGAACATCTGCCGTGGCAGGGTCGCCTGCTCCGGCCCGGCCAGGAACAGCGTTACCACCACTTCGTCAAACGAGGTGGCAAACGCGAACAATGCCCCGGAGATCACCCCTGGTGCGATCAGCGGCAGGGTCACCCGGCGGAACGCCAGCAGCGGCGAAGCGCCCAGGCTGGCGGCAGCACGCACCAGGTTGTAGTTGAAGCCCTGCAAGGTCGCCGACACGGTAATGATGACAAACGGCACACCCAGCACCGCATGCACCAGAATCAGCGAAGTGAAACTGTTGCCCAGGCCCAGCGGGGCGAAGAACAGGTAGCTGGCCACGCCAATGATCACCACCGGCACCACCATTGGCGAAATCACCAACGCCATCACCAGCGACTTGCCGGGGAAGTCGCCCCGGGTGAGGCCGATGGCCGCCAGTGTACCGAATACCATGGCCAGCACCGTCGCCGCCGGGGCAACGATGATGCTGTTCTTCAGTGCCCGCATCCACTCGGCCGAGCCGAAGAAGTCCTGGTACCACTGCAGCGAAAAGCCCTGCAGCGGGTACACCAGGAAACTGCCACTGTTGAACGACAGCGGCACGATCACCAGCACCGGCAAGATCAGGAACAGCAAGATCAGGCCGCAAAGAATGCGCAGGCTGTAGTACCAGACCCGCTCCACCGGCGACATATATGGGCTCAGCATGACAAGGCTCCTCAGCTCAGGCGCAGGCGGCTGGCGCCAACCAGCCAGCTATAGATCAGGTACAGCAGCACGGTCGCCAGCAGCAAAAGCCCGCCCAGCGCGGTAGCCATGCCCCAGTTGATGCTGGTGTTGGTATAGAAGGCGACGAAGTAGCTGACCATCTGGTCGTTGGGGCTGCCCAGCAGCGCCGGGGTGATGTAGTAGCCGATGGCCAGGATGAACACCAGCAGGCAACCGGCGCCGACACCAGCGTAGGTCTGCGGGAAGTAAACACGCCAGAAACTGGCGAACGGGTGACAGCCCAGCGAAATCGCCGCGCGCATGTAGCTGGGCGAAATACCTTTCATCACGCTGTACAGCGGCAGGATCATGAACGGCAGCAGGATGTGCACCATCGAGATGTACACGCCGGTGCGGTTGAACACCAGTTCCAGCGGCTGGTCGATGATACCCATGGCCATCAGCGCACTGTTGATCAGGCCACCGGATTGCAACAGCACGATCCACGCCGCTACCCGCACCAGGATCGAGGTCCAGAACGGCAGCAGCACCAGGATCATCAGCAGGTTGCTCTGCCGGGTCGGCAGATTGGCCAGCAGGTAGGCCAGCGGATAGGCCAGCACCAGGCAGATGGCGGTAATCACCACACCCATCCACAGGGTGCGGGCAAAGATGTCCAGGTAGATGGCCTGGTCCGGGGTGGCCTTGGCCAGTTCGCCAAGGTCGTCGATACGGTGATCGACAGAAGCCAGCAGGTAGAACGAGGTCACCGTGCTGGTGTTGCGGCGGATCGCCTGCCAGTAGGCAGGGTCGCCCCAGCGCTCGTCCAGCGCCTGCAAGGCTTCTTTATAGGAGGCCGGTTCAGCCTTGAACGGCAGCGCCCTGGCAGTCTTGGTCAACAGGCTGCGGTAGCCTGCCAGTTCCATGTTCAAGCGTTTGGATAGGTCGCCAAGCGTCTGGTTCTTGCGCGCCTCGGCCAGGTCCTGGCTCAGTGCCTTGTACACATCCTCGCCAGGCAGGCTCTTGCCATCCCACTGGGTAATGATGTCTACCGTGCGCGGCAGGCCGGCGACCACTTCCGGGTTGCCGACGCTTTTGTACAGCAGCGCGGCTATCGGTACCAGAAACACCAGCAGAAGGAACAGCGCCAGCGGCGCGATCAACGCCTGCGCCTTCCAGCGGTTGACCCGCTCGGCGTGCTTGAGGCGCTGCTTGAGACTTTGACCTGCGCCTTCGTTGAGGGGCACTGCGATGGCCATGGCGAACTCCGCGATACGAACTGAAAATAGGGCCGCAAAGCGGCCCCCTAACGCTGGCCGTCTACTTCTTCGCCGCCCAGGCGTTGAAGCGTTGTTCCAGCTGTTCGCTGTTGTCGGCCCAGAAGGCCACGTCGATCTGCACCTGGTTGGCGATGTTCTCAGGCGTGGTCGGCATGTCTTTCTTCACCTCGTCCGACAGCAGGCTCACAGCCTTGGAATTGGCCGGGCCGTAGGCGATGTTCTCGGAGTAGGTTTTCTGCTGCTCGGGCTGCACGCTGAACGCGATGAACTGCTTAGCCGCCTCTGCATCCTTGGCACCCTTCGGGATGGCCCAGGCATCAAAGTCGTAGATACCGCCGTTCCATACCACTTTCAGGTTGCTCTCTTTCTGCACCGCAGCAATCCGGCCGTTGTAGGCCGAGCTCATGACCACGTCACCCGAAGCCAGGAACTGTGGCGGCTGGGCGCCGGCCTCCCACCACTGGATGCTGGGTTTCAGCTCGTCGAGCTTCTTGAAGGCACGGTCCTGGCCTTCCTTGGTCGCCAGCACCTTGTACACATCCTTGGGTGCGACACCATCGGCCATCAGGGCGAATTCCATGGTGTACTTGGCGCCTTTGCGCAGGCCACGCTTGCCCGGGAACTGCTTGGTATCCCAGAAATCAGCCCAGCTGGTAGGTGCAGTCTTGAGTTTGTCAGCGTTGTAGGCCATTACCGTGGACCAGACAAAGAAGCCGACGCCGCAGGGCTGAATGGCACCGGAAACATAGTCGCCTTCATTGCCGAACAATGCCGGGTCGAGCTCTTCGAACATGCCCTCGTCACAACCACGTGCCAGCTCTGGCGACTCTACTTCCACCAGGTTCCAGGACACGCTCTTGGTATCGACCATCGCTTTGACCTTGGCCATTTCACCGTTGTACTCGCCGGCCACGATCTTGCCCTTGCCGGCCTTTTCCCACGGCGCGTAAAAGGCCTTTTCCTGGGCCGCCTTGTTGGCGCCGCCGAACGAAATCACCGTGAGGTCTGCTGCCAGTGCCTGGCCAGCGGCGAACAGCCCCAAGGCCAGGGCGGTCAGTTTCAACTGCTTGCGCATTATTATTCTCTCCACAGTACAGGGTTGGTGAAGCAATCCATCAATGGGCTTCGGCAATCGGATCGAGCGCGCGGGCGTGCTCCACCTCCCAGCCCAGCGGTACCACATCGCCTACGGCCAAGGCCGGATCCAGCTCGGCAATCGGCTGCTTCACGAAGAAGTCGCCCTTGCCGCAAACCTCCAGGCGCACCCGCACGTGGTCGCCCAGGTAAATGAATTCGGCCACCCGGCCGGAGAACCGGTTCACGCAGCTTTCGCTGTGGCCGTTCAGGCGCACCCGCTCGGGGCGGATCGACAGGGTCACCGGTTCGCCGGCCTGGCCGACATTCACCGCCAGCGCCTCGATCCGTTCGCCGCGCGGCAGCTGCACCTGGCAGCGCTTGCCATCGCTGGCCAGCAGGGTGCCGTTGATGCGGTTGTTCTCACCGATGAAGTTGGCGACGAAGGTATTGCAGGGTTCTTCGTACAGCGTGCGGGGGTCGGCGATCTGCTGGATTTCACCCTGGTGGAACACCGCCACGCGGTCCGACATGGTCAGTGCTTCACCCTGGTCGTGGGTCACGTACACCACCGTCACACCCAGGCGCTGGTGAATGTGCTTGATCTCCATCTGCATGTGTTCACGCAGTTGCTTGTCCAGGGCGCCCAGTGGCTCGTCCATCAGCACCAGTTGCGGCTCGAACACCAGCGCCCGGGCCAGGGCCACGCGCTGCTGCTGGCCGCCGGACAGCTGGCCGGGGTAGCGCTGGGCAAAGGCGTCGAGCTGGACCATGTTCAGCACCCGCTTGACCCGCTCGCTGATGTCGGTCTTGCTCAGATTGCGCACGCTCAGCGGGAAGGCCAGGTTTTCGGCGACAGTCATGTGCGGGAACAGCGCGTAGTTCTGGAACACCATGCCGATGTCGCGCTTGTGCGGAGGCACATTATTGATCGAGCGCCCGGCCAGCTGGATTTCACCGGCGGTGGGTGTTTCGAAGCCGGCCAGCATCATCAGGCTGGTGGTCTTGCCCGAGCCGGACGGGCCAAGCAGGGTGAGGAACTCGCCCTTGCGGATGTCCAGATTGAGGTCTTTGACGATCAGCGACTCGCCGTCGTAGCTCTTCTGCACACCACGGAAGCTGACCAGCGTTTCGCTGGTTGCAGCATTCGACTTCGCCTCGCTCATGCCTGCACCTTTTTGTTGGATGACTGCGTAGGCAAAGACTAGACAAGCGGCAAGCGCCCGGAAATCGGGGGTGCTGAGAGAATGCCATCATCCGGATGGAAGATTGACTGTAGGGATCCCCCTACAAAGATGGCGGGATTGGAATACTCACTTCAGCCGCGCTGCTCACCCTGCGGGAGCGGGTTCACCCGCGAAGGGGTCAGCCCAGGCAACGCACATGGCAGGCCTGGCCCTTTCGCAGGTGAACCCGCTCCCACAGGGATTCGCTACAGGCTGATAGACAGGTATGTCGCAATCAGACCAGCTTGTGCTCCATGGCGTACTTCACCAGCTCTGCCAGCGAGTTCACCTTCAGCTTCTGCATCAGCCGCGCCTTGTGGGTGCTGATGGTCTTGCTCGACAGCGCCAGTTGCTGGGCGATGTCGTTGACATTGGCACCCTGGGCCAGGCGCTCGAATACCGAGAACTCCCGCTCCGATAACAAGGTATGTAACGGCCGCGACTCGGTCAGGCCCACTTCGAACACCATGCGATCGGCCAGCGCCGGGTCGATATAGCGCCCACCCCCGGCTACCCGGCGAATCGCAGTCAGCAACAGCGCCGGGTCACTGTCCTTGGTGGCATAGCCTGCCGCGCCGGCCTTCAACGCCCGCGCCGCCATCTGCGCCTCATCATGCATCGACAGCATCAGGATCGCCGGCGCAGCGTGCAACGCACGAATCCTCGGGATCGCTTCCAGGCCATTGACGCCCGGCATCGAGATATCCAGCAGCACCACCTCGCACGGCGTGTGGCGCAGGGTTTCGAGCAGTTGCTCACCGTTACCGGCCTCACCCACCACCTGCATGTCCTTGGCCAGGCCAATCAATTGCTTGATGCCTTCACGGACGATGGTGTGGTCTTCGGCCACCAGCACTCGAATCACGCTCGCTCTCCTGTTCCAACGGAATGGCCACGCTCAGGCTGGTGCCTTCGCCCGGTTCACTGTGCAGCGCCATGCTGCCGCCCAGCATCAGCACCCGCTCGCGCAACCCCACCAGGCCAAACGAGGTCGGCCGGGGCTGCTCGCGGCAAAAGCCTTGCCCGTCATCGCTGACGGTCATGCGCAATTGCCCGCCCTCTCGTACCAGTTCGATCTCGACACTGTGCGCCTGGGCATGGCGCATTACATTGGTCAGTGCTTCCTGCAGGATACGGAACAACCCCGTGGCCTTGGCATCGCTCAAGGCTGGCAGATTATCCGGTACTTGCACCAGACAGGGAATTTGCGTGCGCGCTTCGAATCGCCGCGCCTGCCACTCGATGGCCGAAGCAATCCCCGCGTCGAGAATCGGCGGGCGCAAGGCGGTGGCCACATCGCGCACCAGCTGGAACAGTTGGCTGATCAGGCGCTTCATGCTGGCCAGGCGTTCGTTCAGGGCCGGGTCCAGCTCGGCAAAGGCCAGTTCGCACATCGACACCTCCAGCTTGAGCACGGTCAGCATCTGCCCCAGCTCGTCGTGCACTTCGCGGGCGATGCGGGCCTTTTCTTCCTCGCGCACACTCTCAAGGTGGGCCGACAGCTCGCGCAACTGCTCCTGGGATTTCGCCAGGGCAAGCTCGGCCCGTTTCCCTTGGGTGATGTCCCACACCACACCATCCCAGACCACCTGGCCGTTGGCCAGGCGTCGGGTACTGGCCTTGATATCGGCCCAGCGTTGCTCGCCGTGACGGGTGAGGATGCGGCCCTGCCAGGACCAGTCCTGATCGCTGGCCAGCGCCAGGTCCTGCACCCGATGGTAGTCGGCACGGTCTTCGGGGTGCACCAGGTTGCGCAGGCCCATGTGCGGTTGCTGAATTTCGCTGGGCGCATAACCCACCAGGGCCTCGCTGCCCTCGCTGACATAGGGAAACTCCAGATCGCCCTCGGCGGGGTCTCGCTCCAGGCGAAACACCAGCCCCGGCACGTTGCCGGCTATACCCTTGAGCCGTGCTTCGCTTTCACGCAGGGCCGCCAGGGCACGATGACGCTCGGTAACATCGGCCAGATAGACCACCAGGTATTCAGCGTCACGAAAGCGCAGAAAGCTCAGCGACAGTTCTACCGGCAGCAGGCTCTGGTCAGCGCGCTGGCAGTGCGTTTCGAACTGCCCTGCACCGCCCTCCCCGGTGCGCGCGCCCTTCCACAGCTGCAGCCAGCGATCCATGTTCAGGCTGGGCTCGAAGTCGCTCAACGGCCGCTCCAGCAATGCGCCTTCCGCGTAACCCAGCATGCGCTCGGCGGCGTGGTTGGCGTAGCGCACGTGGCTGTCCCAGTTGACCCAGAGGATGCCTACCGTGCTCTGGTCGATGGCGAACTGGCTCAGGCGCAGCACTTCTTCACGGACTTGCCGCTCCACCAGGCTTTCCCGCGCGGTCAGCAGGCTGCGCTCCAGCCGGTGCTGCTGCCGACGTTGCCACATCAGGGTCGCCAGCGCGCACAACAGCAACATCCCGAACAGCAGGGCCAGGTTCTGCCAGAAGCCGGGCGACTCGCTCAGGCGCGGGTATTTCGGCTGCAGCCAGCGCTGGTGCAGTTGTTCCAGCTCCTTGGCGGGCAGCGCCTGCAGACCACGCTCGAGCACAACGGCCAGCAGCGGCCAGTCACGCCGCGAGCCGATACGCAACAGTTGCGGCAGGCCGATATCACCCACCACCGCCAGCTCACCGAACTCGCTCTCGCGGGAAAGGCGGCTGAGCTGGGCTTCATCCAGCACCGCGAAGCTGGCCTGGCCGCCGACCACCAGTTGCAAGGCCTCGCGCTCATTGGGCACGCCCTGCAGGTTGAGATTGCCGTAGTTACCACGCAGGTATTCCGCCAACTGGCTGGGCATGCGCACCGCAACGCGCTGCTCGCTGTCGAGCTTTTCCAGCTCTATGGCCATGGCCCCGGTGCGCGGCCCTACCACCAGTTGCGGCACGCGCATGTAGGGGTCGCTGAACAACCACAGTCGCAGGCTGGCCGGGGTCTGGGAAAGGCCGGGAGCGAAGTCGATTTCCCCCGCCTTCAGGGCATGCTCCAGGCTGGCCTGGTCAGCAAAGTTGCGCCAGGTAAGGTCCAGGCGCAATGCCTGCGCCAGGCTGCTTACCAGCTCGACGTTGGCCCCGTACAGTTGCTGCAGGCGTCGGTCGAACTGGGCGTAGGGCGCCTGCAGCACCAGGCCGACGCGCAGGCTACGGTGGCTATCCAGCCACTGCTGTTGCGCAGGTTCCAGCACAACGGTGGGCACTACCTCGGGCCTGGCCAATGCAATCAAGGGCAGCCACAAGCAGCCGATAACCAACAGGCGACGCACTCGCTTCATCTACACGCTCGTCCTGGCAAAGGCGGCCATGCAGCATGGCCGTCACGGGCAAATACTATTAGGCTGCCGGTATCATTCTGGCCCCGGGTTGACTCATGTCCACACTTTATCGCACGACGCTGGCAATGTGCTGCCTGGCCTCGATCCTTCCACTCGGCGCCCTTGCCGCCGATGCCGACCAACCCACCAGCGCCCCTGCGGCACCTGTTGCCGAAGCGCCGCGACCGCCGCTGCTGGAGCGTAGCCAGGAAGATGCCCAGGCCCTTGAGCGGCTGGTCCCCAAGGCCGAACAGCAGCCCCTGCAGGCCGGTGCCGACAGCTTCCTGGCCCTGTGGAAGCCGGCCAACGACAGCGACCCGCAAGGGGCAGTGATCATCGTCCCAGGCGCTGGCGAAACTGCCGACTGGCCGAACGCCGTCGGCCCGCTGCGGCAGAAATTCCCCGATATCGGCTGGCACAGCCTGAGCATCAGCCTGCCCGACCTGCTCGCCGACAGCCCGCAGGCCCGGGTCGAAGCCAAGCCGGCAGCCGAGCCCGAAAAACCCAAAGGTGAAAGTGCACCGGCCAAGGATGTGCCCGCCGACGCCAATGCAAACGTCGCCCAGGCCACTGCCGCCGATGCCGACACCGCCGAGAGCACCGACGCCGAACAGGCCAGCGAGCAGACCGATCCGGCCGATGCCGAGCGCATCTTCGCTCGCCTGGATGCCGCAGTGGCTTTCGCCCAGCAGCACAATGCCCGCAGCATCGTGCTGATCGGCCATGGCAGCGGCGCCTATTGGGCGGCCCGCTACCTGAGCGAGAAACAGCCACCACAGGTGCAGAAGCTGGTAATGGTCGCGGCGCAGACCCCGGCTCGGGTGGAGCATGACCTGGAAAGCCTGGCGCCGACCCTGAAGCTACCGACCGCCGACATCTACTACGCCACCCGAAGCACTGATCGCAATGCGGCCGCGCAACGCCTACAGGCCAGCAAGCGGCAGAAGGACAGCCAGTACAAGCAGCTGTCGCTGATTGCCATGCCGGGGAACAAGGCGGCGGAGCAGGAGCAACTGTTCCGCCGGGTGCGGGGCTGGATGAGCCCGCAGGGATAATGCGCCGAGCGGGCTGCTACAGCCCACGCCGCTTGCGGATCATGGCATAGGCCTGGTGCAACTCGCGGGTGCGCTCGGTAGCTTCACGCACCTGCGCCTCGCTGGCACCACTCCCTGCAAGCTTGTCGGGGTGGTGCCGGCTGACCAGCCGACGATACGCCTGCTTGACCTTGTCGCCGTCGGTGTCTGCCTCGACCGCCAGCAAGCGTAGCGCCGCCGCGTAGGTCATGGCCACGCCTTCTGGCCGGGCAACCTTGCGCGGCTCGTACTCCAGCGACATGGCCTGCACCTGCCGCCGACTCAGGCCCAGTTTCTGCCCCCAGTCCAGCAGTAGCGCACGCTCCTTGTTGCCCATCTTGCCGTCCGCCCAGACCATGCGCCAACAGGCGCGCAGGGTACCTTCCGCCGCATGCGGCTGCTGGCGAATACGCCGCAGGTGCCCGCCCAGCCGGTCCTTGCCCGCCTTACCGCGGTTGAACGCGGCAATCGCCCGCAGCCTGGCCGCCTCGGCCAGGTCCAGGCGCACCATTTCCTGGCGCGCCTGCTGGATATGCTGCTCGGCCACCCGGCCATCGCATTTGGCCAGGCGCCCGAGCATCACGAACAGCAACTCGTCGTCGCGCAGCGCCGAACGCCCGCCCAGGCGTTCGCGCATGTCCTCCCAACCTTGCAAACGCAGCCGGCGGTCCATGGCCTGCCCGAGCAACGCACCCAGCAACGCCCCGGGAATGCTGGCAACGGCAAAGCCGGCGCCCACTCCAATCACCGTGCCTGGCCACCACATGTCAGGCGCGCCCGCCAATCAGTCGCTCGGCCTCGGCCAGGCGCTCGACCGTGCCAACATCCACCCAGTGCCCACGGTAGTGCTCACCTGTGACCTTGCCAGCCGCCATGGCCCGGCGCAGCAGGGGGGCCAGCTTGAAGGCACCCGGCTCGCAGCCTTCGAACAGCGCCGGATGCAGCACCGACAGGCCGCTGAAGGTCAGCGTGCCTGGCGCGTCATCGCCATCGACGACCCGCCCGTGTTCCAGGCGGAAGTCACCGCGGCCGTGATGGCCAGGGTTGTCGACCAGCACCAGGTGCGCCAGGCCTTGCAGCGGGGCGGCGTGCAACTGCGTGAAGTCGTAGTCGGTCCAGACATCACCGTTCACCAGCAGGAACGGCGCGTCTGCGAGCAATGGCAGCGCCTTGAAGATGCCGCCGCCGGTTTCCAGCGGCTCGCCCTCGGGCGAGTAGCGGATGCTCAGGCCGAAACGGCTACCGTCACCCAGGTGGTCTTCGATCTGCTGGCCGAGCCAGGCATGGTTGATCACCACTTCGGTAACGCCTGCTGCCGCCAGGGCCCGCAGGTGGTATTCGATCAGCGGCTGGCCGGCAACCGGCAGCAACGGTTTCGGGGTATGCAGCGTCAGCGGGCGCATGCGCTCGCCTTTGCCCGCTGCCAGGATCATTGCCTTCATGCACGCGCTCCGGCCTGCAACTCGGCAATCAGCTCACCCAGCTCCGCCAATTCGGGCCGACGGCTGATCACTTCATCTATATAGGCGAAGAAGCGCGGTACGTCGCCCAGGTAGCGCGGTTTGCCATCACGGTGGCAGATGCGGGCGAAGATACCGATCACTTTCAGGTGCCGCTGTACGCCCATCAGGTCGCTGGCACGCTGGAATGTTTCGAAGTCGCCCTGTACCGGGATGCCCGCTGCCTGTGCTTTTTGCCAGTAGTCCCGCAGCCAGCCTTCGACCCGTGCCTGTGGCCAGCTGAGGAAAGCGTCCTTGAACAGGCAGGTAATGTCATAGGTGACCGGACCGTACACGGCATCCTGGAAATCCAGCACGCCAGGATTGGGCGTGCTCTGCATCAGGTTACGCGGCATGTAGTCGCGGTGCACCAGCACCTTGGGCTGGGCCAGGGCGCTGTCGATCAACAGTTGGCTGACGCGCTGCCAGGTGGCCATTTGCGCATCGTTCAAGGCCAGGCCAAGTTCACGCCCTACGTACCACTCGGGGAACAGCTCGACTTCACGGCGCAGCAAGGCGTCGTCGTAGCTGGGCAGAGGTGCATCCATCGGCAGGCGCTGCAATGCCAGCAGCGCATCGATGGCATCGGCGAACAGGCGGTCGGCGTTGTCAGAGTCAATGATATCAAGGTATGTCTGGTGACCCAGATCCCCCAGCAGCAGGAAGCCGCGCTCCAGGTCCTCGGCGTGAATCACCGGCACATGCACGCCGGCGCTGGCCAGCAGATGGTCGATGGCGACGAACGGTCGGCAGTTTTCCTGGGGCGGTGGCGCGTCCATGATCACGAAACTGTGCCCGGCGCCCTGCCAGCGGAAGTAACGGCGGAAGCTGGCATCGCTGCTGGCCGCGGTAAGGCTGCCTGCCGGCACGTCGCCCCAGGCGTTGTTCAGGAAAAGATCTTTGAGCTGCTCATCGAGCCAGACCGTCAGTTGTTGCAGGCGTACATCGTGTTCAGGCATTACAAGGGTCTCCGACGGCCCTAGCCGTCAAGCGGGTCATGCTTTATTATCCAGCATCTTTTTCAGACCATCGAGAGGCGTGCGGCCCCACACGCGGGCAGATGGCACGCAGGAAGCCCGGACTAATAAGATGGCATTGAAATCCCCCGCGTTTCGTAGAAAGTTTCCGTTGCTGGTGACCGGCGGTCTGCTGGCCCTGCAACCTCTGGCCACGTCTTACGTCGTGGCAGCCGAACAGTTCGACTGCCAAGTGTCCGCCGCCGGTGGTTGGGACTGCAAGCCCAAGGCCCCAGTCAACAACCTGCCGCCGCGCCCGGTGCACGAGGGTGCAGCCGTCAGTGCCGGCAGCGAAGCCGCGAGCGAAGCCGAAACCGCGGACCAGCCGATGTTGGTCACCGAGGCCAAAGGCCGTGGCCTGAAATCGCGCAGCGAAGATTACAGCCACCTGGACTGGGTCCCGCGTGACAAGCTTACCGCCGCCCAGCTGGCCGAAACCGGTCCCTACTGCGGTGGTGCGTACGTCGAGCCGCCCCGCCCGGGCATGGCCGACACCACGCCAAAGGACGAGTCGCCGACCTACATCAACGCCAAGGTTTCCAAATACCAGCAGGAGCAGCAGATCGCTACCCTGGCGGGTAACGTGGTCATGCGCCAGGGCAGCATGCAGGCCGAGGCCGACGAGGCCAACCTGTACCAGACCGAAAACCGCGGCGAGCTCAAGGGCAACGTCAAGATCCGTGACAACGGCTCGCTGGTGGTAGGTGACCAGGCGCAGATCCAGCTCGACACCGGCGAAGCCCAGGTCGACAACGCCGAATACGTGATGCACAAGTCGCACATCCGCGGCAACGCCCTGTACGCCAAGCGTGGCGAAAACGCCATTATCCGTCTCAAGGACGGTACGTACACCACCTGCGAACCGGGCAGCAACGCCTGGCAGCTGAAGGGCAACAACATCACCCTGAACCCGGCTACCGGCTTCGGTACCGCGACCAACGTCACCCTGCGGGTCAAGGATTTCCCGGTGTTCTACACACCGTACATCTACTTCCCGATCGACGACCGTCGCCAGTCCGGCTTCCTGCCGCCATCGTTCAGCACCAGCAGCGACACCGGCTTCATGCTGGTCACGCCGTACTACTTCAACCTGGCGCCGAACTACGACGCCACGCTGTACCCGCGCTACATGACCAAGCGCGGCCTGTTGATGGAAGGCGAATTCCGCTACCTGACCAAGTCCAGCGAAGGCCAGTTCGGCGGCGCGTACCTGAATGACAAGAACGACGACCGCAAAGACCAGACGGACTACAAAGAACAGCGCTGGATGGTCAACTGGCAGCACAAAGGTGGCCTGGACGAGCGCCTGATGACCGAGGTGGACTACACCGACATCAGCGACCCGTTCTACTTCCAGGACCTGGAGTCCGACCAGATCGGCGTGGAAAGCCGCGACTTGCTGAACCAGCAAGGTGCCCTGACCTACCGTGGCGACAGCTATACCGCCCGCCTGAATGTGCATGCCTACGAAATGGCGACCATTTCGCAGATCACGCCGTATGACCGCCTGCCGCAGCTCACCCTGAACGGTACGCTGCCGTTCCAGCCCGGCGGTTTGAACTTTGGTTACGAAACCGAAGCCGTGCGCTTTGATCGTGATTTGAAGGACGACTTCGTCTTCGACGAGGATGGCAACCCGGACGCAAGCGCAGGGGTTCCAGGCCGTCGCCTCGACGAGAACATCTTCGGCGTCGCCCGGGCCAACGGCACTCGCCTGAACTTCGCTCCGTCCATCAGCCTGCCAATGCAAGCCAGCTACGGCTACGTCACGCCGAAGCTGAAATACATGTACACCCATTACGATCTTGACCTGGACGGCAAGGGCAAGACCGACATCGCCGGCTCCAGTGCCGAGACTCGGGACCTGTTCGGCGACTTCAGCAGCAACCAGAACCGCGACATCCCGATTTTCAGCGTCGACAGTGGCCTGTATTTCGATCGCAACACCTCGATGTTCGGCACCAACTACCGTCAAACGCTCGAACCGCGCCTGTTCTACCTGTACGTCCCGTACAAGGACCAGATGGATATCCCGCTGTTCGACAGCGGCGAAACTCTGTTCAGCTACGATTCGCTGTTCCGCGACAACCGCTTCAGCGGCACCGACCGCATCGGCGACGAGAACAAGCTGTCGCTGGGTGTAACCAGCCGCTGGATCGAAGACAACGGTTTCGAACGCCAGAACTTCAGCATCGGCCAGGCCTACTACTTCAAGGATCGCAAGGTCCAGTTGCCGGGCATCGACTACCGCACCCGCAAGGATTCGCAGTCCGATGTGTCGCCGTACGCGCTGGTGTACAACTACTACTTCAACCGCGACTGGCGCTTCAATTCGGACTTCAACTGGGACCCGGACAGCCGCAGCACCCGTTCGGGCAGCGCGATGTTCCATTACCAGCCTGAAGACAACCCGAACAAGATCGTCAACCTCGGCTATCGCTACCGTAACGACACCATTTCCTACGACTCGACCACGGGTACCTGGAAAGTGGGCGGCGGTGACTACGGCACCCCGGGTGATCCGAACTACATCAAGGATTACTACAAGATCCAGCAGCATGACTTCTCGGTCATCTGGCCAATCGTGCCGCAGTGGAGCGTCATCGCGCGCTGGCAGCATGACTACAACCGCAACCGCACCTTGGAAGCCATGGGCGGCTTCGAATATGACAACTGCTGCTGGAAGCTGCGTCTGGTCAACCGCTACTGGATCGACTACGACGATTTCAGCCAGGCCCTTCCACAGAACGAAAAAGGCGACCATGGTGTCTTCCTGCAGATCGTGCTGAAAGGCCTCGGTGGTGTAGTGGGCAACAAGGTCGAATCTTTCCTCGACCAAGGCATTCAAGGTTACCGTACACGTGAAGACCAAGCTTATTGATCGTCTGCGCCCAGTGTTGCTGGGCGCCGCTTTGCTGAGTGGCGCGGTGCATGCCGCGGTACAACCTCTTGATCGCGTGGCGGCCATCGTCGACAACGACGTGGTCATGCAAAGCCAGCTGGACCAGCGTGTCCGCGAGGTGCAGCAAACCATCGCCAAGCGCGGCGGCGGCGTGCCGCCGACCAGCGCCCTGGAACAGCAGGTGCTGGAACGCCTGATCGTCGAAAACCTGCAGCTGCAGATCGGCGAACGCTCCGGCATCCGCATCACCGACGAGGAACTGAACCAGGCCATCGGCACCATTGCCCAGCGCAATGGCATGTCGCTGGAGCAGTTCCGCGCCGCCCTGGCCCACGACGGCCTGTCGTTCGATGACGCCCGCGAGCAGGTCAAGCGCGAGATGATCATCAGCCGCGTGCGCCAGCGCCGGGTGGCCGAGCGTATCCAGGTGTCGGAGCAGGAAGTGAAGAACTTCCTCAACTCGGACATGGGCAAGATGCAGATGTCGGAAGAGTACCGCCTGGCCAACATCCTGATCCCGACCCCGGAAGCCGCCAACTCGGAAGCCATCCAGGCCGCCGCGCGCCAGGTCGGCGACGTGTACCAGCAGCTCAAGCAAGGCGCGGACTTCGGCCAATTGGCCATTGCCCACTCCGCCAGCGAAAACGCCCTGGAAGGCGGCGAGATGGGCTGGCGTAAAGCCGGCCAGCTGCCACCCGACTTCGCCAAGATGCTCAGCAGCATGCCGGTTGGCGAGATCACCCAGCCCATCCGCATCCCCAACGGCTTCATCATCCTCAAGCTCGAGGAGAAGCGTGGCGGCAGCGAGAACGTGCTGCGTGACGAAGTGCACGTGCGCCATATCCTGATCAAGCCAAGCGAAGTGCGCAGCGATGCAGCCACCGAGCAGCTGGCCGAGAAGCTCTACGAGCGGATCAACAACGGTGAAGATTTCGCCACCCTGGCCAAGAGTTTCTCGGAAGACCCGGGCTCGGCGCTTAACGGTGGCGATCTAAACTGGGTTGACCCGAACAGCCTGGTACCGGAGTTCCGCGAACAGATGGCCAACGCCCAGCAAGGCGTCGTGACCAAACCGTTCAAGACCCAGTACGGCTGGCATGTCCTGGAAGTGCTGGGCCGCCGCGCCACCGACAGCACCGAGCAGGCGCGCGAACAGCAGGCCCTGAGCGTGCTGCGTAACCGCAAGTATGACGAAGAGCTGCAAACCTGGCTGCGCCAGATCCGCGACGAAGCCTACGTTGAAATCAAGCTGCCTGGCGCTGACCAGGCCGCCCAGTGAAGCCGCAGCGCTTCGCCGTCACCCCCGGAGAGCCAGCCGGCATAGGTCCCGACCTGTGCCTGCTGCTCGCCGCAGACGCCCAGCCCCACCCCCTGATCGCCATCACCAGCCGTGACCTGCTCGCCGAGCGGGCCACCCAGCTGGGGGTTGCGGTCAGCCTGCTGCCGGTAGCGCCGGGCCAATGGCCCGAGCAGCCAGCGCCTGCAGGTAGCCTGTACGTCTGGGACACCCCCCTTGCAGCCCCGGTAGTGCCAGGCCAGCTCGACCAGGCCAACGCGGCGTTCGTGCTGGAAACCCTGACCCGTGCCGGGCAAGGCTGTCTGGACGGGCATTTCGCCGGGATGATCACCGCCCCTGTGCACAAGGGGGTGATCAACGAGAGTGGCATCGCCTTCTCTGGGCATACCGAATTCCTCGCCGAGCTGACTCACACCGCGCAAGTGGTAATGATGCTGGCCACGCACGGCCTGCGCGTCGCCCTGGTGACCACGCACCTGCCGCTGCGCGACATCGCCGACGCCATCACCGCCGAGCGCGTCGAGCGTGTAACACGAATCCTGCATGCCGACATGCGCGACAAGTTCGGCATCGCCAACCCGCGCATCCTGGTGTGCGGCCTCAACCCGCACGCGGGCGAGGGCGGCCATCTGGGCCGCGAAGAAATCGACATCATCGAACCGACCCTGGCCCGCCTGCGCACCGAAGGCATGGACCTGCGCGGACCACTGCCGGCCGATACCCTGTTTACCCCCAAATATCTGGAGCACTGCGATGCAGTGCTGGCGATGTACCACGACCAGGGCCTGCCCGTACTCAAGTACAAAGGCTTTGGCGCTGCGGTCAACGTGACGCTGGGCCTGCCGATCATCCGTACCTCGGTTGACCACGGCACCGCCCTGGACCTTGCCGGCACCGGCAAGATCGACACCGGCAGCCTGCGCGTTGCGCTGGACACCGCCTACCAGATGGCCGAGAACCGACCATGAACGAGCAATACCAACACCGGGCGCGCAAGCGCTTCGGCCAGAACTTCCTGCACGACGCCGGTGTTATCGACCGTATCCTGCGCGCCATCAACGCCAAGGCCGGCGAACACTTGCTGGAAATCGGCCCGGGCCAGGGCGCCCTCACCGAAGGCCTGCTGGGCAGCGGTGCACAACTGGACGTTGTGGAACTGGACAAGGACCTGGTGCCGATCCTGCAGCACAAGTTCGCTGACCGCGGCAACTTCCGCCTGCACCAGGGCGACGCCCTGAAGTTCGACTTCAACCAGCTGGGCGTGCCAGCGCGCAGCCTGAAGGTGGTGGGCAACCTGCCCTACAACATCTCCACCCCGTTGATCTTCCACCTGCTCAGCCACGCCGGGCTGATCCGCGACATGCACTTCATGCTGCAGAAGGAAGTGGTAGAACGCATGGCCGCCGGCCCTGGCGGTGGTGACTGGGGGCGTTTGTCGATCATGGTGCAGTACCACTGCCGGGTCGAGCACCTGTTCAATGTTGGCCCTGGCGCCTTCAACCCGCCGCCGAAAGTGGACTCTGCGATTGTCCGCCTGGTACCGCACGAAGTGCTGCCGTATCCGGCCAAGGACCACCTGCTGCTGGAGCGCGTGGTGCGCGAGGCGTTCAACCAGCGCCGCAAGACCCTGCGCAACACCATGAAGGGCCTGCTCGACAGCGCAGCCATCGAGGCAGCTGGCGTGGACGGCAGCCTGCGCCCTGAGCAGCTGGACCTGGCAGCCTTCGTACGCCTGGCCGACCAGCTGGCTGATCAGCAGCAAGCCTGATCCAGCCTGTATCGGCCCTATCGCCGGCAAGCCAACTCCCACGGGGACACCACAGCACCTGAGACCTGTGCTTTACCTGTGAGAGCTGGCTTGCCGGCGATAGGGCCGGAACTGACAACACAAATCCCCAAGCCCACACCGCTGGCCCTCCCCCCTCTCAATGGCCTAGACTGCATTATTGCGTCAGTTCGCCCAAGGCCCCTGCATGACCGACCCCCGCTATCAGATCGACGTCAGCGTCGTGACCCGCTACCTGAAAGAACAATCCGACCCCGAGAACAGTCGTTTCGCTTTCGCCTACACCATTACCGTAAAAAACAGCGGCCTGGTCCAGGCCAAGCTGATGTCACGCCACTGGCTGATCACCAACGGTGACGGCGAGGTCGAAGAAGTACGCGGCACCGGCGTCGTCGGCCAGCAACCCAGCATCGACCCAGGCCAGAGCCACACCTACAGCAGCGGTGCAGTGATCAGCACGCGCGTGGGTACGATGCAGGGCAGCTACCAGATGTTCGCCGAAGACGGCAAACGCTTCGACGCCCAGATCGCACCCTTCCGGCTGGCGGTGCCGGGGGCGCTGCACTGATGGCAACCTACGCCGTCGGTGATCTGCAGGGCTGCTTGCAGCCCCTCAAATGCCTGCTCGAACGCGTTCGCTTCAACCCGGCCGTCGACCGCCTGTGGCTGGTCGGCGACCTGGTCAACCGCGGCCCGGAATCGCTGGAAACCTTGCGCTTCCTGTATTCGATCCGCCAGTCACTGGTGTGCGTGCTCGGCAACCACGACTTGCACCTGCTGGCCGCCTGGCACAACGTCGAGCGCCTGAAAAAAAGCGACACCCTGCGCGAGATCATCGAAGCGCCGGATGCCGACCAGTTGTTCGACTGGCTGCGCCAGCAAAAGCTGCTGCATTACGACGAAGCCAGGGGCATCGCCATGGCCCACGCCGGCATCCCGCCTCAGTGGACGCTCGGCCAGGCCCTGAAGCTTGCTGAAGAGGTAGAGCAGGTGCTGCGCGATGATGGCCGCCTGAAGCTGTACCTTGACGGCATGTACGGCAACGAGCCGAACAGGTGGAGCAAGAACCTCAGCGGCATCGAGCGCCTGCGGGTCATCACCAACTACTTCACCCGCATGCGTTTCTGCACCGCCGAGGGCAAACTCGACCTCAAGAGCAAGGAAGGCGTGGGCACCGCCCCCAAAGGCTACAAGCCCTGGTTTGCGCACAAGGACCGCCGCTCTCGCCACGTGAAGATCATCTTCGGCCACTGGGCGGCGCTTGAAGGGCGCGTCGACGCGCCTGACGTCATCGCCCTGGACACCGGCTGCGTATGGGGCGGTGCAATGACCCTGTACAACATCGACAGCGGCGAGTACCACCGCTGCGAATGCGCCGACGACGGCACCCTGCGTCAACCGGCCCAACCCACTACACTGAACGATCAGCCCTGAAGGAAAGCCCTACCCATGAGCGAATTCAAGCGCATCCCTCCCGAACAGGCCCTGGCCCTGCGCGCGCAAGGTGCGGTAGTCGTCGACATTCGCGACTCGCAGGCCTTTGCCGCCGGCCACATTGCCGGTGCCCGGCATCTTGATAACCATTCGGTCGCCGATTTCATCCGTAACGCCGACCTCGATGCCCCGACCCTGGTGGTGTGCTACCACGGCAACTCCAGCCAGAGCGCTGCTGCCTACCTGGTAGGCCAAGGTTTTTCCGACGTGTACAGCGTGGATGGCGGCTTCGAACTGTGGCGCGCCACCTACCCGGCCGAGACCGCCCAAGGCACCGCCGAATAATTTTTTCATTTCTACTGCAGCCCGCGCCCCGTGCGGGCTCGCGGCTTATCTGACGAACGGTCGTTCGCAACTTCTCCGCCCCTCGCCCTTGACCTTGCGGATAACCAACTACTCTTAAGCACAGGCCATCCAAAAAAGGGGAGAGCCGGTACACCGGCGTGCGGGTCATCGGTAGCGTTACAGGGTGTTCTGGGGGGTATACGGCAATCGGCAAACCCGGTTGCATGCCAGCATCAGCTGACTGATCCGGCGTCGTCTCCATGTATCGAGCGAGGTGACGTCATGAGTATTTTTAGCCACTTCCAACAACGTTTCGAGTCTACGCGCCAGGAAGAACTCTCGCTGCAAGAGTACCTCGAGCTGTGCAAAGGGGATCGCAGTGCCTACGCATCGGCGGCCGAACGGCTGTTGCTGGCCATAGGTGAGCCAGAACTGATCGACACCTCAACCAACTCCAGGCTGTCGCGAATCTTTTCCAACAAGGTGATCCGTCGCTATCCGGCCTTTGCCGACTTCCATGGCATGGAAGAGTGCATCGACCAGATCGTGTCGTACTTCCGCCATGCCGCCCAAGGCCTGGAAGAGAAGAAACAGATCCTCTATCTGTTGGGCCCGGTAGGCGGCGGCAAGTCGTCGCTGGCCGAGAAACTCAAGCAGCTGATGGAGAAAGTGCCGTTCTATGCCATCAAGGGCTCGCCGGTATTCGAATCGCCATTGGGCTTGTTCAACGCCACCGAAGATGGGGCCATTCTCGAGGAAGAGTATGGGATCTCACGGCGCTACCTGAACACCATCATGTCGCCCTGGGCCACCAAGCGCCTGCAAGAATTTGGCGGTGACATCTCCAAGTTCAAAGTGGTCAAGCTCTACCCATCCATTCTCAACCAGATTGCCATTGCCAAGACCGAACCCGGCGATGAAAACAACCAGGACATCTCTGCACTGGTGGGCAAGGTCGATATCCGCAAACTCGAGGAGTTTCCGCAGAACGACGCCGACGCCTACAGCTACTCGGGCGCGCTGTGCCGGGCCAACCAGGGCCTGATGGAATTCGTCGAGATGTTCAAGGCACCGATCAAGGTCCTGCACCCTCTTCTCACTGCCACCCAGGAAGGCAACTACAACAGTACCGAAGGCTTGGGCGCGATCCCCTACACCGGCATCCTGCTGGCTCACTCCAACGAATCGGAGTGGCACACTTTCCGCAACAACAAGAACAACGAAGCCTTCATCGACCGGATCTACATCGTGAAGGTGCCGTACTGCCTGCGGGTCAGTGACGAGATCAAGATCTACGACAAGCTGCTGGTCAACAGTTCGCTGTCCAAGGCCCATTGCGCCCCGGACACGCTGAAGATGCTCGCCCAGTTCACCGTTCTCTCGCGTCTCAAGGAGCCTGAAAACTCCAACATTTACTCGAAGATGCGCGTCTACGATGGCGAGAACCTGAAGGATACCGACCCCAAGGCCAAGTCGATCCAGGAATACCGCGACTCGGCAGGCGTCGACGAGGGCATGAACGGCCTGTCGACCCGCTTCGCCTTCAAGATCCTGTCCAAGGTCTTCAACTTCGACCCGCACGAGATTGCGGCCAACCCGGTACACCTGCTGTATGTGCTGGAGCAGCAGATCGAGCAGGAGCAATTCCCTGCCGAGGTGCGCGAACGCTACCTGCGCTACCTCAAGGAATATCTGGCACCGCGCTACATCGAGTTCATCGGCAAGGAAATCCAGACTGCCTACCTTGAGTCCTACAGCGAGTACGGCCAGAACATCTTCGACCGCTACGTGCTGTACGCCGACTTCTGGATCCAGGACCAGGAGTACCGCGACCCGGAAACCGGCGAAATCCTCAACCGTATTGCACTGAACGAAGAGCTGGAAAAGATCGAGAAGCCCGCCGGCATCAGCAATCCGAAGGACTTCCGCAACGAGATCGTCAACTTCGTACTGCGCGCACGCGCCAACAACAACGGCAAGAACCCAAGCTGGCTGAGCTATGAAAAGCTGCGGGTGGTGATCGAGAAGAAAATGTTCTCCAACACCGAAGACCTGCTGCCGGTCATCAGCTTCAACGCCAAGGCCAGCAAAGAGGACCAGAAGAAACACAACGACTTCGTCACCCGGATGGTGGAGCGTGGCTACACCGACAAACAGGTTCGTCTGCTGTCGGAATGGTACCTGCGGGTCAGGAAATCGCAATAAAGCGACAAGCTACACACCGCACGCCCAAGGCTGGCGTTCCAGCCTCGGGCGGCGGCAGCTGTCTTTACGTGCAGCTCGTAGCTTGAAGCGTGCAGCTGTTCCCAGCTACCGGAGGGACCATGAGCTACGTTATAGACCGACGCCTGAACGGCAAGAACAAGAGCACGGTCAACCGCCAGCGCTTCTTGCGGCGGTACCGCGAACATATCAAGAAGGCCGTCGAAGAGGCGGTTAGCCGTCGCTCCATCATGGACATGGAGCATGGCGAGCAGATCAGCATTCCGGGACGGGACATCGACGAACCTGTGCTGCACCATGGTCGCGGCGGCAAACAGACCATCGTGCACCCGGGCAACAAGGAATTCACCGCAGGTGAGCATATCCCCAGACCCCAAGGTGGTGGGGGCGGTGGGGGCCGTGGCAAGGCCGGCAATTCTGGCGAAGGCATGGATGAATTCGTCTTCCAGATAACTCAGGAAGAATTCCTCGAGTTCATGTTCGAGGACCTCGAGCTGCCCAACCTGGTCAAACGCCACCTGACCGGTGCCGATACGTTCAAGACCGTGCGTGCCGGTATCGCCAACGAGGGCAACCCCTCGCGCATCAACATTGTCCGCACCCTGCGCTCGGCTCACGCCCGGCGAATCGCCCTGACCGGCAGCAGCCGCGCGCTGTTGCGCGAAGCGCAAAAAGAGCTGGCCCGACTGAAAGTCGAGGAGCCCGACAACTTTACCGACATCCAGGAAGTCGAGCAGGAAATCGAGCGCCTGAAAGCGCGTATCAACCGCCTGCCCTTCCTCGACACGTTCGACCTGAAGTACAACTTGCTGGTAAAGCAGCCCAACCCAAGCTCGAAGGCGGTAATGTTCTGCCTGATGGACGTGTCCGGTTCGATGACCCAAGCCACCAAGGACATTGCCAAGCGCTTCTTCATCCTGCTGTACCTGTTCCTCAAGCGTAACTATGACCGCATCGAGGTAGTATTCATTCGCCACCACACCAGTGCCCGCGAAGTGGACGAGGAAGAGTTCTTCTACTCCCGGGAAACCGGCGGCACCATCGTTTCCAGTGCGCTCAAGCTGATGCAGGAGATCATGGCCGAACGCTACCCGGCCAGCGACTGGAACATCTACGCCGCCCAGGCCTCCGATGGCGACAACTGGAACGACGACTCGCCCATCTGCCGCGAAATTCTCTCCAAGCAGATCATGCCGCACGTGCAGTACTACACTTACGTCGAGATCACCCCCCGTGAGCATCAGGCGCTGTGGTACGAGTACGAGCGCATCGGCGAAGGGTTCCCCGACACGTTCGCCCAGCAGCAGTTGGTATCGGCCGGCGACATCTACCCGGTCTTCCGTGAACTCTTCCAGCGCAGGTTAGCCACATGACCGCCAGAGCACAGAGACGCCAACCCATTTCCACCGGGTCCGAGTGGACGTTCGAACTGATCCAGACCTACGACCGGGAAATCAGCCGCCTGGCCGAAGGTTATGCCCTGGACACCTACCCCAACCAGATCGAGGTCATCACCGCCGAGCAGATGATGGACGCCTACGCCTCCGTCGGTATGCCGCTGGGCTATCACCACTGGTCCTATGGCAAGCAGTTCCTCAGCACCGAAAAGTCGTACAGCCGTGGCCAGATGGGCCTGGCCTACGAAATCGTGATCAACTCCGACCCCTGCATCGCCTACCTGATGGAAGAAAACACCATGTGCATGCAGGCACTGGTGATCGCCCATGCCTGCTACGGCCACAACAGCTTCTTCAAGGGAAACTACCTGTTCCGCACCTGGACCGATGCCAGTTCCATCATTGACTACCTGGTGTTTGCCAAGCAGTACATCGCGCAATGCGAAGAGCGCCACGGCATCGATGCGGTGGAAGACCTGATCGACTCCTGCCATGCCTTGATGAACTACGGCGTGGACCGCTACAAGCGCCCCTATCCGATTTCTGCCGAAGAAGAGCGGCGTCGGCAAAAGGAGCGCGAAGAGCATCTGCAGCGGCAGATCAACGACCTATGGCGCACCATCCCGAAAAGCGCCGACAAGGGTAACGAACGCGATGATGCGCGCTTCCCCAGCGAACCGCAGGAAAACATCCTGTATTTCATCGAGAAGAACGCCCCTCTGCTAGAGCCCTGGCAGCGTGAAGTGGTGCGCATCGTGCGCAAGATCGCCCAGTACTTCTACCCGCAGCGCCAGACCCAGGTAATGAACGAAGGCTGGGCGACGTTCTGGCACTACACCCTGATGAACGACCTGTACGACGAGGGGCTGATCACCGAAGGGTTCATGATGGAGTTCTTGCAGTCGCATACCAGCGTGGTGTTCCAGCCTGGTTTCGACAGCCCGTATTACAACGGCATCAACCCGTACGCGCTGGGCTTTGCGATGTACACCGACATACGTCGTATCTGCGAAAACCCCACCGAAGAAGATCGCCACTGGTTCCCCGACATTGCCGGCAGTGATTGGCTTTCTACCATCAAGTTTGCCATGAGCAGCTTCAAGGACGAGAGCTTCATACTGCAGTACCTGTCGCCCAAGGTGATGCGCGATCTCAAGCTGTTCAGCATCCTCGATGATGACCAGCGTGACGATCTGCTGGTACCCGCTATCCACGACGAAAGCGGCTATCGGTTCATTCGCGAGCAACTCGCGGCGCAATACAATCTGGGCAACCGTGAGCCGAACGTACAGATCTGGAGCGTTGACCGCCGCGGCGACCGCTCCCTGACCCTGCGCCACCAGCAGCACAACCGCAAACCGCTAGGCGAATCGACCGAGGAAGTGCTCAAGCATCTGCACCGCCTGTGGGGCTTCGACATCCACCTGGAAACCGTGCAAGGCGACCAGGTGATGAAGACCCATCATATGCCACCGCGCGGCGAGCACGGCGAAAGCGCCGACTACGGCCGCATGGACCTGGCAGTCATCCACCACCTCTAGCGCTACGCCATGGCTGCCGACGGGTTATCCTGTCGGCAGTTATGGAGAGCTGCACATGCACATCTACAAAGTCGGCGGCGCCGTGCGCGACCGCCTGCTCGGCCGCCCTGTCAGCGATATCGACTGGCTGGTGGTCGGCGCCACCGTCGAAGAAATGCACGCCAAGGGCTATCGGCCGGTCGGTGCCGACTTCCCGGTGTTCCTGCATCCAAAAACCGGCGAGGAATACGCCCTGGCGCGCACCGAGCGCAAGAGCGGGCGTGGCTATGGCGGGTTCACCTTCCACGCCAGCCCTGATGTCACGCTGGAAGAAGACCTGACTCGGCGCGACCTGACCATCAATGCAATGGCTGAGGATGAAGCGGGTACGCTGTACGACCCGTACCATGGTCAAACCGACCTGGAAAACCGTATTTTACGCCACGTTTCTTCGGCATTCGCCGAAGATCCGCTGCGCGTGCTGCGTGTCGCACGCTTTGCTGCCCGCTATGCGCCGCTGGGGTTCCGGGTTGCCGAGGAAACCTTGGAGCTAATGCGCCAGATCAGTGCCTCCGGTGAGTTGCAGGCGCTGACTGCCGAACGTAGCTGGAAGGAAATCGAACGCGCGCTGATGGAGGCGCAGCCCCAAGTGTTTTTCCAGGTGCTGGGGGCGTGCAATGCCCTGCAAGAGCTGCTGCCTGAGCTTCAGGCTGCCCCGCAGGCCCTGGCGGCGCTGGAGCAGGCTGCAGCGCATGGGCAGCCCTTGCACGTGCGCTGGGCCTGCCTGCTGCGGCTGTTGCCGCCTGCCTCGATCAAAGCCGTCAACCAGCGCCTGAAGGCGCCGCGGGAGTGCCAGGAGCTGGCATTGCTGACGGGGGAATGCCTGGCGCTGGCTGATAAGGCGCTAGAGCTGCCTGCCAGCGCGCTGCTGGAATTGCTGCAGAAATTCGATGTGTATCGGCGACCGCAGCGCTTCGAGGATTTCCTGAACGCTTGCGAGATGATCGCACTGGGCGAAGGCAAAGCGGGTTACCCACAAGCTGGGTATCTGCGAGGGGCGGCGGCGGCGGCACGGGCGGTGGATGTGAAGCCGCTGGTGCAGGCGGGGCTGACCGGCCAGGCACTGGGCGAGGCGCTCAAAAGCGAGCGACTGCACGCTCTCCAGGCTTACAAACTCAACTGAGTAGCGCTTCTTCCCGTGGGAGCAACTGTCTTGCGCAAAATTTATGAAGCGTGCGCTATCCCTGTGGGAGCGGGTTTACCCGCGAAGAGGCCGGACCTGCCGGCCAATATCCTTGGGCACTCACTGTTGCCGCCGCCACCGCATTCGCGGGTAAACCCGCTCCCACAGGGATCGCGTACGCTGTTTAAATTTTGCGCAAGAGAGTTACTCCCCCACCGGCCGCGTCAGTGTCAGGCAGGCGTCAACTGCAACCCGCGCCACTCAAAGGCAACCGGGGCCAGCACCTGATCAATCTGCGCGTCCTGCCACAATTGCCCCATGCTCTTGCCTGCCCCTGGATGCACCAGCTCGGGTGCCAGCAGCGACAGCGGCCACAGCACAAAGGCATTCTTCAGGATCTCGGCCCGGGGCAGCACAAGCCCATCGAACGTGCCGTGCAAATCGTCATACATCAGCACATCGATATCCAGCGGCAGCCCCTTGCGGTCCGGGGCATAGCGGCCATTCTCGGCCTCGATGAACTTCAGCCGGCGGTCCAGCTCGATCAACGGCAGTCCGGTCTGCCCGGTGACCACGAAGTTGATGAACGGCCCGCTCTTGATACCCACGGCCTGGCTTTCGAACGCGGGCGAACAACGCATGTTGGTGAGGATGCCCGCCAACGCATCGAGCCCCGCACACAGGTGCGTGTGACGGTCGGTATTGCTGCCAAGGCCCAGGTAGACGGTACTCAGAGACATCCGCGCTCGATCTCCACGCCAACACCACCACGGGCCGCAGGCACCGCACCCGGCTTGGTCAGCTTCAACCGTACCCACGGGATGTGGAACTCTTCCATCAACGCTGCCACCAGGCGCTCGGCAAAGGTTTCCACCAGTTCGAAGCGGGCCTGCTCGGCAAACGCCTGGATGCGCGCCGATACGCTGGCGTAGTCCAGCGCCAGGCTCAGGTCGTCGCCCGCCGCAGCCGGGCGGTTGTCCCAGGCAAAGCTCAGGTCCAGGCGCAAGCACTGGCGAATATCCCGCTCCCAGTCATAGGCACCGATCACGGTATCGACTTCCAGGCCTTCGATGAACACTCTGTCCAAGCACTTCTCTCCACAGCACGACAAGGGCGACTGGCGCCGTTAGAATCAGGGCGTCCTCGCCCGGAATAGTTAGCATGTTTTGGTTACTGGCGTTGCTCGCCTACCTGCTCGGCTCGCTGTCCTTCGCCATTGTCCTCAGCCGCCTTTCGGGCAGCCCGGACCCACGTTCCAGCGGTTCAGGCAATGCCGGCGCCACCAACATGCTACGCCTGGCAGGCCGCAGACTGGCGATCCTGACCCTGCTCGGCGACCTGTGCAAGGGCCTGGTGCCGGTATTGCTTGCCCGCCTTGCCGGGCTGGGCCTGCAAGAGCAGGCCTGGGTAGGCGTATGCGCGGTGCTGGGGCACCTGCTGCCGCTGTACTTCCGCTTCAAGGGCGGCAAGGGCGTGGCAACGGCTGCCGGCATGCTCATGGGCCTGTACTTTCCGGCCGCGCTGCTGGCCATCGGCGCCTGGCTGCTGACCTTCTACCTTACCCGCACCAGCTCGCTGGCGGCGCTGGTCGCCACACCGCTGACCTTGCCATTGCTGGCCTGGCGCGAGCCGGAGGCGCTGCTGCCGATCACCGTGCTGACCGTGATGATCGTGTGGCGCCACCGCAACAACCTGCGCGACCTGTTTGCCGGGCGCGAGCGGCACTTCTGAAAACACTTCGCAAACCTTACAGCGGCGGCAACTGCTCCATCGGCCAGCGCGCCTGCACGCTGATCGCCAGGTCCTGCTGCTGCCCGGCCAACAGGCGCTGACAGCCAGCGTAGGCGATCATTGCGCCATTGTCGGTGCAGAACTGCGGGCGGGCGTAGTACACGTTACCCTTGATACTGCCGAGCATGTCCTCCAGAGAGGCGCGCAGCGCTTTGTTGGCACTGACGCCACCGGCGATGACCAGGCGCTTGAGGCCGGTCTGCTTGAGCGCCCGCTTGCACTTGATGGTCAAAGTCTCCACCACCGCCTGCTGGAATGCCAGCGACAGGTCGCAACGGGTTTGCTCGCTGTCGTCGCCAGCGTTCTTGCATTGCTGCCAGGTGTTGAGCGCGAAGGTCTTGAGGCCGCTGAAGCTGAACTCAAGGCCCGGGCGATCGGTCATCGGCCGCGGGAACACGAAGCGCCCAGGAACCCCCTGCTCGGCCAGGCGGGCGATTTCCGGACCGCCGGGATAATTCAGGCCGATCAGCTTGGCGGTCTTGTCGAACGCTTCGCCAGCGGCATCATCCAGGCTCTCGCCCAACAGCTCGTATTGGCCGATGCCATCAACGCGAACCAGCTGCGTGTGGCCACCCGACACCAACAAAGCGACGAACGGGAACTCGGGTGGGCTTTCTTCCAGCATCGGGGCCAGCAAGTGGCCTTCCATGTGGTGCACGCCAAGCGCCGGAATATCCCAGGCAAAGGCCAGCGCCTGGGCGCAGGAAGCGCCCACCAGCAATGCGCCGACCAGGCCAGGGCCCGCGGTATAGGCGATGGCGTCGATCTCGGTGGCGACGCAGTCCGCCTCGTCCAGCACCTGGCGGATGAGCGGCAGCATGCGCTTGACGTGGTCACGCGAGGCAAGCTCGGGCACCACGCCACCGAACACGCGGTGCAGGTCAATCTGGCTGAACAGCGCGTCGGCCAAAAGACCACGTTCACTGTCGTATAATGCGACACCAGTTTCGTCGCAGGATGTTTCCAATCCCAGTACTAGCATGGGTTCGTCCCTTGTGGGGGCTGAATTCGAAGGCGCGCATGATAGTCCCCGTGTCGAATGCCGACCAGCGGTTTTCGATCAGAGGCTTTGCATTCCGGCTTGCTAAGGGTTAACATCCGCAACCCTTGAAAACCGACGTACTCCAGCACACCTTTGTTTTGCCAGGAGCACGTCTACCCCGGTAATGAATTAAGGTAGCCCTGGATGCCAGCCGTCAAAGTTAAAGAGAACGAACCCTTCGACGTAGCTCTGCGTCGTTTCAAGCGCTCCTGCGAAAAAGCCGGTGTACTGGCTGAAGTTCGTAGCCGCGAGTTTTACGAGAAGCCGACCGCAGAGCGTAAGCGCAAAGCAGCAGCCGCTGTTAAGCGTCACGCCAAGAAAGTACAGCGCGAACAGCGCCGCGCCGTCCGCCTGTACTAATACAGACGTTCAACGCAAAGCTTCTGCCCTGCCCGGCTACCCGCCGGGCGACGGCAGTGGTCGCTTCAAACTTGAGCAGCTAGCTCAAGGCCCTGCACGAGCTTCATGCGAACTGCACGGGCAACCTGCCTGAAACGTCAGAGCTGGTCCTTCTTGCTGTATGACCAGACGTGCACGTCCGACTGACGAGCCCCTAGGGGCTGGCGACGAGCACACATTCCCTCGCACTTCCCCAAGCGTCACACGCCCCATCCGGCGCGTGAGCGATTAGACTTGCCAGTTGCCAGATGACGAGACTGCCATGGCCGGGCTGATTCCCCAGAGTTTCATTGACGACCTGATCAACCGCCTCGATATCGTCGACGTGGTGAGTTCGCGCGTCCAGCTGAAAAAAACCGGCAAGAACTACTCCGCCTGCTGCCCGTTCCACAAGGAAAAAACCCCTTCGTTCACGGTCAGCCCCGACAAGCAGTTCTACTACTGCTTCGGCTGCGGCGCCGGCGGCAACGCACTGGGCTTCGTCATGGACCACGACAACCTGGACTTTCCCCAGGCTGTCGAGGAACTGGCCCGCGCCGCTGGCATGGAAGTACCCCGCGAGCAAGGCCGCCGTGACCAGAAACCACGCCAGCCAACCGATTCGCCGCTGTACCCGTTGCTGGACGCCGCCTCGGAGTTCTACCGCCAGGCCCTGCGCAGCCACCCGACCCGCAAGGCAGCAGTGGACTACCTCAAGGGCCGTGGCCTGTCCGGGGAAATCGCCCGCGACTTCGGCCTGGGCTTCGCCCCACCTGGCTGGGACAACCTGCTCAAGCACCTGGGTGCCGACACCCTGCAGCAGAAGGTGATGATCGATGCCGGCCTGCTGATCGAGAACGCCGAAAGCGGCAAGCGCTACGACCGCTTCCGCGACCGGGTGATGTTCCCGATCCGCGACAGCCGCGGGCGCATCATCGCCTTCGGTGGCCGGGTGCTCGGCGACGACAAGCCCAAGTACCTGAACTCCCCGGAGACCCCGGTGTTCCACAAGGGCCAGGAACTCTACGGGTTGTACGAGGCGCGCAAGCACAATCGCAACCTCGACGAGATCATTGTCGTCGAGGGCTACATGGACGTCATCGCCCTGGCCCAGCAAGGCCTGCGCAATGCCGTGGCCACCCTCGGTACAGCCACCAGTGAAGAGCACCTCAAGCGTCTGTTTCGCGTGGTGCCCAGCGTGCTGTTCTGTTTCGACGGCGACCAGGCCGGGCGCAAGGCTGCCTGGCGGGCACTGGAGTCGACCTTGTCGAACCTGCAGGACGGGCGCCGCGCGCGCTTCCTGTTCCTGCCCGAAGGCGAAGACCCGGACAGCCTGGTGCGCGCCGAAGGCACCGATGCCTTCATGGCCCGTATCAACCAGCACGCCCAGCCGCTGGCCGACTACTTTTTCGAGCAGCTGGGCGTAGAAGCAGACCCTCGCTCGCTGGAAGGCAAGGCGCATATGGCCACCCTGGCCGCACCGTTGATCGAAAAAGTCCCGGGCGCCAACCTGCGGCAACTGATGCGCAATCGCCTGAAGGAAATCACCGGGCTGGACCCGCAGCAGGTCGAGCAACTGGCGCAACAAGCGCCAGCGACCAGCACTGTGCCGGACTACGACCCTGGCTACGACTACGACGCCATGGCCAGCTATACCCCCGACTACGGCGACATGCCGCAGCACGACTACGCGCCGGTGCACCAGGAACAGGAATGGAAGCCGAACAAGGGCGGCGGCAAGAAGCAGTGGAGCGACAAGCCCTGGGACAAGAACCGCAAGGGCGGCAAGCCCTGGCAGCAACGCGACGAAGCGCCGCCGCGCGTGCCGGCGCCAGTCGAGCCGCCCACCCTGGCGGCCCTGCGCACCCTGCTGCACCACCCGCTGCTGGCCGGCAAGGTGGAAGATGCCAGCCACTTCGCCGACGAACAGCACTTGTACAGCCAGCTGCTGGTGGCACTGATCGAAGCCGCACAGAAAAATCCTGGGCTAAGCTCAATGCAGCTGATAGCACGCTGGCACGGCACCGAACAGGGCCGCCTGCTGCGGGCCCTGGCAGAAAAGGAATGGCTGATCGTGGCCGACAACCTTGAACAACAGTTTTTCGACACTATAACTAGCTTGTCCGCCCGCCAACGCGAGCGCAGCCTGGAACAACTGCTCAGGAAATCACGTCAAAGTGAATTGACCAGCGAGGAAAAAACCCAGCTTCTCGCGCTGCTGAGCCGGAATGTTCCCGCACAAACGCCGACCTCATCTGGCGCGTGAGGCCCATGCTCGGGTATAATCCTCGGCTTGTTTTTTGCCCGCCAAGACCTTCAGTGGATAGGGTGTTATGTCCGGAAAAGCGCAACAGCAGTCTCGTATCAAAGAGTTGATCACCCGCGGTCGTGAGCAGGGCTACCTGACTTACGCGGAGGTCAACGACCACCTGCCTGAGGATATTTCAGATCCTGAACAGGTGGAAGACATCATCCGCATGATCAACGACATGGGGATCAACGTATTCGAGAGTGCTCCGGATGCGGATGCCCTTCTGTTGGCGGAAGCCGACACCGACGAAGCAGCGGCCGAAGAAGCCGCTGCTGCGTTGGCGGCAGTTGAAACCGATATCGGCCGCACGACCGACCCGGTGCGCATGTATATGCGCGAAATGGGTACTGTCGAGCTGCTGACCCGCGAAGGCGAGATCGAAATCGCCAAGCGTATCGAGGAAGGCATCCGTGAAGTGATGGGTGCCATCGCGCACTTCCCGGGCACTGTCGACTACATTCTCGGCGAATACGACCGCGTTACCACCGAAGGTGGCCGTCTGTCCGACGTTCTCAGCGGTTACATCGACCCTGACGACGGCATCGCCGCGCCGACCGAAGAAGTACCGGTACCTGGCGCCAAGGCCCCTGCGGCCAAGGAAGAATCGGACGACGAAGAAGAAGACGGTGACAGCAGTGACGACGAGGAAGAGACCGAAAGCGGTCCCGATCCGGTGGTCGCAGCCCAGCGTTTCGGTGCAGTCAACGACCAGCTTCAGGCCACCAACAAGGTCCTGAAGAAAAACGGTCGCGGCCACAAGGAAAGCATCGCAGCCCTGCAGGCCCTGGCTGACCTGTTCATGCCGATCAAGCTGGTACCCAAGCAGTTCGAGGTATTGGTCGAGCGTGTACGTGATGCCTTGAGCCGCCTGCGTCAGCAAGAGCGTGCCATCATGCAGCTGTGCGTGCGTGACGCCCGCATGCCGCGTGCCGACTTCCTGCGCATGTTCCCAAGCAACGAAACCGACCAGACCTGGAGCGGTGACCTGGCCAAGCGCAACACCAAATGGGCTGCTGCCCTGGGTGAAAAGGACGCCGCCATCGTTGCTTGCCAGCAGAAGCTGATCGACCTTGAGACCGAAACCGGCCTGACCGTTGCCGAGATCAAGGAAATCAACCGTCGCATGTCGATCGGTGAAGCCAAGGCCCGCCGCGCCAAGAAAGAAATGGTCGAGGCGAACCTGCGTCTGGTGATCTCGATCGCCAAGAAGTACACCAACCGTGGCCTGCAGTTCCTCGATCTGATCCAGGAAGGCAACATCGGCTTGATGAAGGCGGTGGACAAGTTCGAATACCGTCGCGGCTACAAGTTCTCGACTTATGCCACCTGGTGGATCCGCCAGGCGATCACTCGCTCGATCGCCGACCAGGCACGCACCATCCGTATTCCGGTGCACATGATCGAGACGATCAACAAGCTCAACCGCATTTCCCGGCAGATGCTCCAGGAAATGGGTCGCGAACCGACCCCGGAAGAGCTGGGCGAACGCATGGAAATGCCTGAGGACAAGATCCGCAAGGTACTGAAGATCGCCAAAGAGCCGATCTCCATGGAAACCCCGATCGGTGACGACGAAGACTCGCACCTGGGCGACTTCATCGAGGACTCGACCATGCAGTCCCCGATCGACGTGGCCACGGTCGAAAGCCTCAAGGAAGCCACCCGGGACGTGCTCTCCGGCCTGACCGCACGCGAAGCCAAGGTGCTGCGCATGCGTTTCGGTATCGACATGAACACGGACCACACCCTCGAAGAGGTTGGCAAGCAGTTTGACGTAACGCGTGAGCGGATCCGTCAGATCGAAGCGAAGGCGTTGCGCAAATTGCGCCATCCGACTCGCAGCGAGCATCTGCGCTCGTTCCTCGACGAGTGATGACAAAACCCCGGCCCAGGCCGGGGTTTTTCTTTAGGGTTCCGTAACATAAAGCCGATCTTGCACCGCACATCTGCAGCAATGCCCGTCTACACTCGACTTCAGACCACCTGAATGCGAGGCCGCTATGCCGCTGATGCCGGCCATCCTGTTGCTGCTCCTTGTCCTGTGGAACACAACGGCCGGCGCCCTGACCCTGACAGACGAGGAGAAGGCCTGGCTGGCTGCCCACCCGCAGCTGAGCCTGGGCGTGGATGCCTCTTGGCCACCGTTCGAGTTTCGCGACCAGGAGGGCCGGTACCAGGGATTGGCCGCCGATTACATCGCCACTATCCAGCAACGCCTGGGCGTGACGCTCAAACCGGTCGAGCCCAGCAGCTGGACCGAGGTCCTCGCGCAGGCGCGCGATAACCGTATCGACCTGCTGCCCGGCATCATGTCGACGCCAGAACGCCAGGGCTACCTGGCCTTCACCCGCCCCTACCTCGACTTTCCCATCGTCATTCTCGCGCACAAAGGCGGCGCCCAGCCGCGCAAGCTCGATGACCTGTACGGCCTGAAGATCGCCGTGGTCGAGAACTACGCCCCCCATGAACTGCTGCGCAGCCACCACCCGGATCTCAACCTGGTGGCCATGCCCAACGTCAGTTCAACCTTGCAGGCACTGGCCACCGACGAAGTGGACGCCGTGGTCGGCGACCTTGCTTCGAGCATCTGGAGCCTGCGCCAGCTCAAGCTCGACGGCTTGTATGTGAGTGGCGAAACGCCCTACCGCTATCAGCTGGCCATGGCCGCCCCACGCGACAACAAGGTGCTGGTGGGTATTCTCGACAAAGTGATGGCCGACATGACGAGTGGCGAAGTAGCGCAGATCCAGCAGCACTGGGTTGGTAATGTGGTCGACCAGCGGATGTTCTGGTCAGACCTGCTGCTGTATGGCTTGCCGGCAGTGCTGGTGCTGATGGCCGTCCTGGCCGTGGTGATCCGCATCAACCGTCGGCTCAGCTCGGAAATTTCCCGCCGCATTGCCCTGGAACAAGAGCTCCGCAGCAGCGAGTACCATTACCGCAGCCTGGTCGAAAGCCTGTCGGCCATTGCCTGGGAGGCCGACGCCAACGACTACACCTACAGTTACGTCTCTCCCCATGCCGAGGACCTGCTCGGTTTTCCGCTCACCGAGTGGCTCAAACCTGGCTTCTGGCGCAGCATCCTGCACCCGGAGGACGCACTCTGGGCCCAGGCCTACTGCGACAGTGAAACTGCAGCCGGCCGTGACCACAGCCTGGACTACCGGGTGATCCGCGCCGACGGCCAGCCGTTGTGGGTGCGTAATATCGTCAGCATGATCGAGCATGGCCACCAGCCGGTGATGCGCGGGCTGATGATCGACATCAGCGAGACCAAGCGCACCGAGGACGCCCTGCGGCTTTCCGAGCAGAAATTTGCCTCGGTGTTCCAGCAATGCCCCGACATCTTGCTGATCGCCCGCCACAGCGATGGCTGCCTGCTGGAGGTCAACGAAGCCTTCGAAGAGCAGATCGGCCTGACACCTGGCCAGGTGATCGGCCGCACCGCCACCGACCTGGACCTGTGGGGCGTAGAAGGCGCGGGCCCTCTGCTGCTGCAACGCCTGCACCAGGGTGGTATCCGCAACCTGGAAATGAGCTTCCGGCGCAGCAACGGCGAGTTGTTCACCGGCCTGACTTCGGCCGAAACCTTCGAGCTCGACGGCACCCCCGCGCTGGTGGTGGCGGTACGCGACATCAGCCAGCTCAAGCAAACCCAGCAGCAGTTGCAAACCTCCGAAGAAAAATTCGCCAAGGCCTTCCACGCCTCGCCCGACGGCCTGCTGCTGTCGCGCCAGAGCGACGGCTTGCTGCTGGAAGTGAACGAGGGCTTTTGCCGCCTTACCGGCTATGACCTCAACCCAAGCATCGACCAGACCTCGCTGGACCTGGGCATCTGGGTCGACCTCAACGAGCGCAAGCGGCTCGTCGACCAGCTGAACCGCGACGGCTACGTGCGCGACTTCACCTGCCACATCCGCCGCAGCGACGGGCAGATCCGCCTTTGCGAGCTGTCTGCGCGGCCGCTGCCGATCGCCGGCGTCGACTGCATGCTGACCATCGCCCGCGACATCACCGAACGCCACCTGATGCAGGAGAAACTGCAACTGGCCGCCACTGTGTTCGAAAACACCGCCGAAGGCGTGCTGATCACCGACATCGACCAGCGCATCAGTGCGGTCAACCGCGCCTTCAGCGAAATCACCGGCTACAGCGAGATCGAAGCCCTTGGCCAGACCCCGCGGCTGCTCGCCTCCGGCCAGCATGACAGCGCCTTCTATGCCGCCATGTGGCACCAACTGACCGCCGAAGGCCACTGGCAAGGCGAGATCTACAACAAGCGCAAGAACGGCGAACTGTACCCCGGCTGGCTGACGATCAGCGCCGTGCGCAACAGCGACCGTGAGATCACCCACTTTGTCGCCGTGTTCGCCGACATCTCCAGCCTCAAGCACGCCCAGGCCAAACTCGATTACCAGGCCCATCACGACCCGCTCACCGGCTTGCCCAACCGCGCACTGTTCGAAAACCGCCTGCAAGCGGTACTCACTTGCGCGCAGCTATCCAACCGCCAAGGCGCAGTGCTGTTCCTCGACCTGGACCGCTTCAAGCACATCAACGACAGCCTCGGCCACCCGGTCGGCGACTTGCTGCTCAAAGGCATCGCCCAGCGCCTGAAGGAGCAGGTACGCGACGTGGACACCGTGGCCCGCCTGGGCGGCGACGAGTTCATCATCCTGCTGCCCGGCCTGCATAAACCCAGTGACGCCAGCACCATCGCCAATAAATTGCTGACCTGCTTCAACGCCCCGTTCCAGGCCGGCGAGCACGAGTTCTTCACCAGCGCCAGCATCGGCATCAGCCTTTATCCACAGGACGGCACTGACGTCGCCACCCTGATCCGCAACGCCGACGCCGCCATGTACCGCTCCAAGGCCAAAGGCCGCAACCGCGTAGAGGCCTACACCCGCGACCTCACCGCCCAGGCCAGCGAACGTATCGCCCTGGAGCACGAACTGCGCCGCGCCGTCGAACGCAATGAAATGAGCCTGTGCTTCCAGCCCAAGCTCAGCCTGAAGACCCACAGCCTGGTCGGCGCCGAAGCGCTGATCCGCTGGAGCCACCCGACCTTTGGTGAAGTACCGCCGGAGCACTTCATCCACCTGGCGGAAGAGAACGGCACCATTCTTCAGCTGGGCGACTGGGTGCTGGAGCAGGCCTGTCGGCAAATGCATCGCTGGAAAAGGGACTACGAGGCATTCGGCCCGCTGTCAATCAACCTCGCCGGCGCCCAGTTGCGCCACCACGGCCTGGCCAAGCGTATTGAGCAGCTGCTGAAGACCTATGGGCTGAAAGCCGGCGATTTGCAGCTGGAGATTACCGAAAACTTCATCATGAGCCAGGCCGAGGAAGCATTGGCTGTGCTGCACCAGTTGAAAAAACTCGGCGTGCAACTGGCCATCGACGACTTCGGCACCGGCTATTCCTCGCTGAGCTACCTCAAGCGCCTGCCGCTGGACATCCTCAAGATCGACAAATCCTTCATCCGCGGCCTGCCCGACGACCCTCACGACGCCGCCATCGCCCGCGCGATCATTGCCTTGGGCCGCAGCATGCAATTGACCATCATCGCCGAAGGCGTCGAGAACCAGGCCCAGCAACGTTTTCTGGCTGCCGAAGGCTGCGAGCAGATCCAGGGCTACATCGTCAGCCTGCCACTGCCCGCAGAAGATTTCGCCGCCGCGTTTCTGCGCATAGCACTATCGGATCTTTCAGATGGCACTGGTGCGAAACCCTCGTTATAATCCGGCCACTTACTGAGGGCCTATAGCTCAGTTGGTTAGAGCAGAGGACTCATAATCCTTTGGTCCACGGTTCGAGTCCGTGTGGGCCCACCAGATACGACAAAGCCGCGCGATTGCGCGGCTTTTTCATGCCTTTCTGTTAGCCAGGAAACTACGCTCGTTTCTTCGGGGCATGCCCTGTACCAACCGACCTGCTTGCGTACTTGCCAGACGTACGTCGGGAGACACTACCTGCTTCCGCCTCCGCCAACCGGAGTGCCTCCCACCCCTTCATAGCCAAGGCAACGGTCTTCGGCACGGGTTTTTCGCCACTACGGTAATAGGCCAACATCCGCCTGCTCAGCCCCAGTTCCTGGGCGGCACGATCCAGCGTCAGTTCATGCTTGGCCATCCAGTTCCAGATGAGTTCATGTGAGCACTCTCCCGCCTGTTCCACTGCGCGTGCACGAAGGTTGTCAGCAGCAAGTTCAAGATTATCGTCACCGGCCCAGATGACCGTATCTTTCCACTCCCCGATTGCAGCCGTTGCGAAAATCTTGGGATCGGTAAGGGGGGCCAATGTCGCGTGCTTCCCGATGACTTCGTCCAAAGCCACGCTGAATTGCTGTCCATCCGCAAAGGTAAGCCGCAATGACCCGGGGGCCAACACGGAAACCTCTGTCAGCTGGAAATGTTTGTTGGTCATGGATTCAGCTCCTCCCACATTGCTAGCAATCGAGCTCTGTTTCGCGAAGCCCACTCGAGCGCTTCACTCATCTCACGCAGGGACAGCCGCGAACCACCGAAACCGGCCAACGGAGTTAGGTCATTGATCGCAATCAGTGCCTGACGACCGTCACTGAATCGCAGATGGAAATGCGGCGGCAGATGGTCATTCGCATACAGGCAAATCACGCAATTGGACAACCGGTGGATCGTGGGCATGGGATTATCATACAGTGCAATGGTTGCACCAGACAGTACCATCCGAGCATCCCGCCCACAGCTCCAAAAATGTAACTCTTCTGATTACTCCCCGATCGGCCGCATCTCGACCTGCCGCGGGTTGTAGAAAGTCATACAAGCCGGAACATCCCGCGTAACCAGCGACATCGCGCCAATCACCACGTTATCACCAATGTCGATACGGTCAGCAACGATGCAGCTGTTGGCGCCCATGCTCACGTTGTCGCCAATGCGCAGCGCGTAGTCTTCCAGACCGAGGGTCTTGATGCCGATCGAGCAATTCTGCCGGATGAAGAAATTGCGCCCGATGCCCACATGCCGGGTAATGACCACACCCGGCAGGTGGGCGATGCGCAGGCCGGGTGCGATCTGCGCGCCGATGTCGATGTCCACAGCGTACTTGAGGTTAAGCCGCTGCTGCATGCGCCTGGCGTGACGCCGGGCCAGGCCGCCGCGGGCATCGAGGTACTGGGCCACCCGGAAGGCGAAGAGGAAACCCAGCTTGTTGTCCTTGCGCGCGCGACGCAGCACGTTGAACAGCAGGCTGATGCGGCGTCCGGGCCTTTTCTTGTTGGAGACTTCCAGTCGCCAGCATTCGAGCAGGTGGTCGAGGTTCACACTGAGGTTCTCGTTGGACTAGCGTTTCATCATGCCGAACGCGAAGCCGTCGAGCCAGCGCGGTCCCTTTGTGGGAGCGGCCTTGTGCCGCGATGGGGCGCGCAGCGGCCCCACGATTTCAGCTCCGCAGCAGATATTGCCAGGGCTGCTGCGCAGCCCTTTCGCGACACAAGGCCGCTCCCACAAAGACCGCTTCGGCTGGGCCGGTGGTGACTGGCCTTGCCCTGATCGGCACTGGCTGGCTAGGCTAGCAGGCCAACCGTAGAGACTCGCCATGTCGGATTCCCGCTCCATCACGCTGGATGAAATCGATCGCCAGCTGATCGCCCTGCTGCAGATCAACGCCCGCGAAAGCGTCGCCACCCTCGCCCGCCAGCTGGGCATCGCCCGGACCACGGTCAACTCGCGCCTGGAGCGGCTGGAGAAGAACAAAGTCATCTCCGGCTATGGCGTACGCCTGGGCCAGACTGTGATCGGCGGCGGGCTGCAGGCATATGTAGGGATCAAGGTGCAGCCGCGCTCCGGCAAGGAAGTGGTGCGACGCCTGAGTGCAATGGGGCAGGTGCAGCAACTGTGCGCGGTGAGCGGCGAGTTCGATTATGTGGCCTGGCTGCGGACGGACTCGCCCGAACAGCTGGACCAGTTGCTCGACCAGATCGGTAGCGTCGACGGGGTGGAGAAGACCACCACGTCGATCATTCTCAGCAGTAAGGTGGACCGCGGGCAGCCGCTCTGAGGCCGCTGGCGGTCAGACCTCCTGGCCGTCGAGCAGGCCCTCCAGAATTGCCGAAAGGCTTTCGGCGGAATGCTGCATTGACCAGACGATGTCACGGCTGCGCTCTGGGGCGTGGTGCTGGGCGTAGTCGGTGGCAATCTGGTTGAGGCCGCGGGCCAGCAGGCAGGCGTGAACCAGGGCGTCGGCGGCGTCGATGCCGGGGCGGAGGGTGAAGAGCGGTGGGTGGCTGGATTCGCAGTTGCAGAAGGGTTTTTCAGCGGTTGGTTTGAGCTTTTTGGGTTGGTCGGGTAAGCGGTCGGTCATGGTATAGCCTCCAGATCACAGGGGTGATTGGCGGCCAATCGCATCCTTCTCACGGGAATAGGGTGGCAGCCATGCGCGAGGTGAGAACCGGCGAACTTGGAGGCGCGTACCCGGCCAGGCAAAGCCTGCCCGCGCACAGCTGCCATAGCAGTGCGCCTCCAGAAAGATCAGCGGGTTCTCACGCCCGATCGCCGAATTTGCGGCGACCCCGTGAAGTTAACGATGAAACGATTCCCGCGAAGCCAGACCGAGGCGATAGCGGGCGTAGGGTAATTCTTTATTTAATGGAACGGGTGTAAGAACTGTCTGATCACCCGAATCGCAAAGCCAGAACGTTTCCCTGTGGGAGCGGGTTTACCCGCGAATGCTGCTGTGAATCCACCGACGCATTCGCGGTCAAACCCGCTCCCACAGAGTACGCGGTGCACCAGCGATCTCAGCGTTGCAGCTACAAGCCCATCAGACGCGCTGATGCTTTTTGTCACCAATTGACCGTACGTAAATCACGTAGACATATGGAGAATGGGGATATTCACAAGAGGCTCCCCCAATGCCACGCAACCTGTTCACTGAACTCGCTGAAGGTTTTGACGCGCTGGCCGAAGAGCGCGAAGGCAAGAAGACGCTACGCTCGCACAAGGTCAGCTTCACCGAACTGACACCCTTTGCCCCTAATGAGCTTCTGGAGCTGCGCCAGCGCCTCAACATGTCCAGGGCACTGTTCGCAAAGCCTCTCCGAACCAATTCCAGAACGCTGGAAAACTGGGAGCAAGGCCGCTTCAGGCCCAATGCGCAAGCAGTCGCACTGATTCGTCTAGTGCAGAAATACCCTGAGACGGTGGATCATTTGGCATCTTTGGCCTGATTCGTCAAAAATAATGAAAAAGTGGCTAATACGACGAACAAAGCTACATTCAGACAACACTCTGCATCTTAATTACGAACACCCCACTCCCTAAAATGACCCCCAGGCATCTCCTATACTCAGGCTCCGCTCCCCGCGCAGCCCTCTGGCAAGGTCATTTCATGAACAACAAGAACCGCCACCCCGCCGACGGCAAAAAGCCCATCACCATTTTTGGCCCGGACTTCCCATTCGCCTTCGACGACTGGCTGGAACACCCGGCAGGCCTTGGTAGCATTCCGGCTGCGCGCCAAGGCGAGGAAGTGGCAATCGTGGGTGCTGGCATCGCCGGCCTTGTGGCGGCCTACGAGCTGATGAAGCTGGGCCTCAAGCCAGTGGTATACGAAGCCTCCAAGCTGGGTGGCAGGCTACGCTCGCAAGCCTTCAACGGCACCGACGGGATCATCGCCGAACTCGGCGGCATGCGTTTCCCGGTGTCGTCCACCGCCTTCTACCACTATGTGGACAAGCTGGGCCTGGAGACCCGCCCCTTCCCCAACCCGCTGACCCCGGCTTCGGGCAGCACGGTGATCGACCTGGAAGGCCAGACCTACTACGCCGAAAAAACCAGCGACCTGCCCAAGCTGTTCCACGAAGTGGCCGACGCCTGGGCCGACGCGCTGGAAAGCGGTGCCCAATTCGCCGACATCCAGCAAGCTATTCGCGACCGTGATGTGCCGCGCCTGAAAGAACTGTGGAACAAGCTGGTGCCGCTGTGGGACGACCGCACCTTCTACGACTTTGTCGCCACTTCGCGCTCGTTTGCCCAGCTGAGCTTCCAGCACCGTGAAGTGTTCGGCCAGGTGGGCTTCGGCACCGGCGGCTGGGACTCGGATTTCCCCAACTCGATGCTGGAAATCTTCCGCGTGGTGATGACCAACTGCGACGACCATCAGCACCTGGTGGTGGGCGGCGTCGAGCAGGTACCGCAAGGCATCTGGCGCCATGTACCGGAACGCTGCGTGCACTGGCCGCAGGGCACCAGCCTGAGCGCACTGCACGGCGGCGCGCCGCGTGGCGGGGTGAAGCGCATTGCCCGTGCCGCCGATGGCCGCCTGGCAGTCACGGACACCTGGGGCGATACCCGGCACTACAGCGCCGTGCTTGCTACCTGCCAGACCTGGTTGCTGACCACCCAGATCGACTGCGAGGAATCGCTGTTCTCGCAGAAGATGTGGATGGCCCTGGACCGCACCCGCTACATGCAGTCGTCGAAAACCTTTGTCATGGTCGACCGGCCATTCTGGAAGGACAAGGACCCGGAAACCGGCCGCGACCTGATGAGCATGACCCTTACCGACCGCCTCACCCGCGGCACTTACCTGTTCGACAACGGTGACGACAAGCCCGGGGTAATCTGCCTGTCGTACGCCTGGATGAGCGATGCGCTGAAGATGCTGCCGCACCCGGTGGAAAAACGCGTGCAGCTGGCGCTCGACGCGCTGAAGAAGATTTACCCGAAAACCGATATCGCCGGGCACATCATCGGCGACCCGATCACCGTTTCCTGGGAAGCGGACCCGTACTTCCTTGGCGCCTTCAAAGGCGCACTGCCGGGGCACTACCGCTATAACCAGCGCATGTACGCGCACTTCATGCAACAGGACATGCCTGCCGAGCAGCGCGGTATCTTCATCGCCGGTGACGACGTGTCATGGACCCCGGCCTGGGTGGAAGGCGCGGTGCAGACGTCGCTGAATGCAGTGTGGGGTATCATCAACCACTTCGGTGGCAGCACCCACCCGGACAACCCCGGCCCAGGCGATGTGTTCGACGAGATCGGCCCGATCGCCCTGACTGACTGATTGAAGGAGGCGCCATGCGCATTGCTCTGTTCCAGGGCACCCCCCAGCCGCTGGACGTGACCGGTAACTTGCAGCGGCTGCGCCACCAGGCGCAGTTGGCGGCCGAGCGCGGTGCGCAGTTGCTGGTGTGCCCGGAAATGTTCATCAGCGGCTACAACATCGGCCTGGGCCAGGTCGAGCGCCTGGCCGAAACCAGCGACGGCCTGGCAGCCATGGCTGTAGTGGAGATCGCACAGGCGCACCGCATCGCCATCGTGTACGGCTACCCGGAGCGCGGCGATGATGGGGCAATCTACAACAGTGTGCAGCTGATCGATGCGCACGGCCGCAGCCTGAGCAACTACCGCAAGACACACCTGTTCGGCGAACTGGACCGCTCGATGTTCAGCGCCGGCAGCGACCACTTCCCGGTGGTCGAGCTTGACGGCTGGAAGGTTGGCCTGCTGATCTGCTACGACATCGAGTTCCCGGAGAATGCCCGGCGCCTGGCGCTGGAAGGTGCCGAGCTGATCCTGGTGCCGACGGCGAACATGGAGCCCTATGACTTTGTCTGCCAGGTGACCGTTAGGGCACGGGCGCAGGAGAACCAGTGCTACCTGGTGTATGCCAACTACTGCGGCGCGGAAGACGAGATCCACTATTGCGGGCAGAGCAGCATCATCGGCCCGGATGGCAGCGTGCTGGCCATGGCTGGGCGCGATGAGTGCCAGTTGCTGGCGGAGCTGGAGCATGAGCGGGTGAGTCAAGGGCGCGAGGCTTTTCCCTACCTCACCGACTTGCGCCAGGAGCTGCACCTGCGCAAGGGGTGATGGCTACCAGCGGGAGCTTCTCGGGTCTTTTGGCAGATTGCATCAGGCAAGCACCTTTGAGCCCTGATGCGATCCCTATGCGGCCGGGCCTGCCAACAAATGGGTTAGCATGGACAACATCCACCGGAGCCCCCATGCCTGATGCCACCCGCCACCTCACGCTCGCCAACGGCCTGCAGCTGACCCTGCGCCACGCCCCGCGCCTGAAGCGCTCGGCGGCGGCCCTGCGGGTGCACGCGGGCAGCCATGACGCCCCGGCCAAGTGGCCCGGCCTGGCCCACTTTCTCGAACACCTGTTCTTCCTCGGCACCCCGCGCTTCCCGCTGCATGACGGCCTGATGCGCTATGTGCAGGCCCTCGGCGGCCAGGTCAACGCCAGCACTCGTGAGCGCAACACCGACTTTTTCTTCGAGGTGCCTTCCGCTGCCTTTGCCGGAGGCCTCGAACGCCTGTGCCAGATGCTTGCCCAGCCAGACCTGGGCATCCAGCGCCAACGCCGTGAACGGGAGGTGATCCACGCCGAGTTCATTGCCTGGTCGCGCAACCCGCAGGCCCAGCAGCAGTTTGCCTTGCTGCAATCCGTCTCGCGCGCGCATCCGCTGGGCGCTTTTCATGCCGGTAACCGACACACCCTGGCCCTGCACGACCCGGCTTTTCAGCAGGCGCTTGCAGGCTTTCACCAGCGCTTCTACCAGGGCGGCCAGATTGTCTTGAGCCTGTGCGGCCCGCAGCCGCTGGATGAGCTGGAACAGCTGGGTCGGCAACATGCCGCGTTGTTCGCAACGGGTGAGCACGTACCGCAAGTCCCGCCGCCGCCACTGGCGCCGACGCCCATGCCGCATGTTTTCACGCACGACAACCTCCCGGCAGGTGCCGAGCAGGCACTGGAGCTGCTGATCGCCTTGCTCGGCGACAGTCGCCCAGGTACCTGGTTGGGTGCACTGCGCCAACGTGGCTGGCTGCACAGTTTCAAGGCCGAGCCGCTATACGCCTTCGGCGGGCAGCTGCTGTGGCACATTGAGCTGAAGCTCGGCGCAGACGCGTGCACCGACGAAGCCACTGCCCTGCTGCACAGTTGGTTCGGTTTCATTCGCCGGGCCGAGCCTGCCCTGTTGAACCGCGAATTCGGCTTGCTGCAGCACAGCCGCGAACGCAGTGTCAGCGCGCTTGAGCTGGCCCGCCGGGACAGCAGCAAACAGCCGTTCGCCGGGCTGGATGCGCAAGCGATGCAAGCCTTCCGTGCCCTGCTGGAAGGCCTGCCCTGCACCGAGGGTGGTCAATGGCACCTGCCCCCTGTCGACGCTTTGCTGATGGCAGATTTGCCCACGGCCCCGCCGCAGCCACTGCCGGTGGCGCTGAAAGTAAGCGAGCTACTCCCTGGCACCCGCCAATACGCTGCGCTGTACTTGCGCTGGCATGTAACTTCGACGCTGCGCCAGCACTTGCAGGGCGTGCTCGAACAAGCCCTCGTGCCACTGCAGGAGCGCTGCGGGCGTGCATCGGTGCAGTTGCAGTTCAGCAGCGCTGGCGAGTACTGGCAATTACGCTGCGCCGGGCTGCCGGCAGCTGTGCTTCGGGCCGTGGAACAGGCCTTGGCCCTGATGCGCAAGCCCCCAGCCAGTTGTTGGCAGCCCTGCGCAGCAGCGCGTCCGGCGCTGGTGCCCATCCGGGCCTTGCTCGAACAATTGCCGCAGGCAGTATCAGGCGGGCAGCCCGCCCCTGTAACTGCCCGCACGCTGGAACAAGCGCAACTCGACAGCCTGTGGCAGCACACCCATTGGCAGGGGCTGGCCGCAGGCTTCGAAGATGCCGCGCTAGCCGCTTTGGCTGCCGCACTGCAGCACTGCCCGGGGCAAGGTTCGTCGGTCGCCCCAGCGCCCAGATGGGCAAAGCGACGCTGGCAGCATGCCGTGGTGGCTGGCAGTGAGCATGCATTGCTGCTGTTCTGCCCTGTCCCTGCGGACAACGAAGCCACAGGCCGGCTGCTCGCCCAATTGCTGCAAGGTCCGGTCTACCAACGGCTACGGGTCGAGCTGCAACTCGGCTACGCGGTATTCAGCGCCTTTCGTCAGGTCGAGGGCGTGGGCGGCTTGTTGTTCGGCGTGCAGTCGCCGCACACCAGCCCTGCCCGCATCCTCGACCACATACTCACCCTGCTGGGTCACGGCGTCAGCCTGGATCCGGCTGCCCGCCAAGCATTGGCCGGGCAATTCGACGAAGCCGCCATGGCCAATGCCGAAGTCGCCGAATGGGCGTGGCAGACACACCTGGCTACACAACCTGGCCAGCTACAGGCGCTACATGGGACTATTCTGAAAACGCGGCAGACGGATCTGGACCAGCTGCTGAGCAACCTGCTCGACCCAGGGTCCACCTGGCTATGCCTGGCCAACGCTGCCGCGCCAGACTCTTCCTGGCGCTGAGCCAGTCCGGCGATTGTTACGCGAACTGCAAGGGCACTTTTCGAATAATTAACCTTTCGGTACAAAATTTTCTTGTAAGATAGCGCAATCCCAGTTTGGGGAACCTCCTGCACATGGCGGTACCCAAGTAGTAGCTCAGCCACCCAAAACCCATCCGGAAGGAGTAATCCCATGTGGACCAAACCTGCTTACACTGATCTGCGTATCGGCTTCGAAGTCACCATGTACTTCGCTAACCGCTAAGCCCGGCTTACGGTTCCACGCCTCGGCCCGCCGGGGCGTTTTCGTTTTTCCGATCCGGTTTTCTGCATAGCCGGTTTTCTGCATAGAGAGTGGCCATGTTCATCCAGGTTCTCGGCTCCGCCGCCGGTGGCGGGTTCCCACAGTGGAACTGCAACTGCGTCAACTGCAAAGGCTTGCGCGATGGCACCCTGCGGGCCACGGCACGCACCCAGTCGTCCATTGCCCTGTCCGACGACGGCGTGCACTGGGTGCTGTGCAATGCCTCCCCCGACATCCGCGCCCAGCTGCAGGCATTCGCGCCCATGCAGCCGGCCCGTGCCCTGCGCGACACCGGCATCAACGCCATCGTCCTGCTGGACAGCCAGATCGACCACACCACCGGCCTGCTCAGCCTGCGCGAAGGCTGCCCGCACCAGGTGTGGTGCACCGAAATGGTCCACCAGGACCTCTCCACCGGCTTCCCGCTGTTCAACATGCTCAGCCACTGGAACGGTGGCCTGCAGTGGAACCGCATCGAGCTGCAAGGCAGCTTCGTGATCGACGCCTGCCCCAACCTGCGCTTCACCCCGTTCCCCCTGCGCAGCGCCGCGCCGCCCTACTCGCCGCACCGTTTCGACCCGCACCCGGGCGACAATCTAGGCCTGCTGGTGGAGGACACCTGCACCGGCGGCAAGCTGTTCTACGCCCCGGGCCTGGGGCAGGTCGATGAGAAGCTGCTGGCGATGATGCATGGCGCCGACTGCCTGCTGGTCGATGGCACCCTGTGGGAAGACGATGAAATGCAGCGCCGCGGCGTGGGCACCCGCACCGGCCGCGAGATGGGCCACCTGGCACAGAACGGGCCCGGCGGCATGCTGGAAGTGCTCGACAGCTTCCCGCGCCAGCGCAAGGTACTTATCCACATCAACAACACCAACCCGATTCTAGACGAAGATTCGCCCGAGCGCGCCGAGGTACTGCGCCGGGGCGTGGAAGTCGCCTTCGATGGCATGAGCATCGAGTTGTAAACACTCTGCAAGGCAACACAAGACCCTGTGGGAGCGGGCACGCCCGCTCCCACAGGGGCCGTGTATGTCCGGCCAGACAATCCTTCTACAGGAGCCAGCGGAATGAGCGACGCACTGCCAATGTCCCCTGCCGAATTCGAGCAGGCCCTGCGCGCCAAGGGCGCCTATTACCACATCCATCACCCCTACCACGTGGCGATGTACCAGGGCCGCGCCACCCGTGAGCAGATCCAGGGCTGGGTGGCCAACCGTTTCTACTACCAGGTCAACATCCCCATGAAGGATGCCGCGATCCTGGCCAACTGCCCGGACCGTGAAGTACGCCGCGAGTGGATCCAGCGCCTGCTCGACCACGATGGCGCTCCCGGCGAGGACGGCGGCATCGAAGCCTGGCTGCGCCTGGGCCAGGCCGTGGGCCTCGACCCGGACCAGCTGCGTTCTCAGGAACTGGTGCTGCCGGGCGTGCGTTTTGCCGTGGACGCCTACGTCAACTTCGCCCGCCGGGCCAGCTGGCAGGAAGCGGCGAGCAGCTCGCTGACCGAGCTGTTCGCCCCGCAAATCCACCAGTCGCGCCTGGACAGCTGGCCGCAGCACTACCCGTGGATCGACCCGGCCGGCTATGAGTACTTCCGCACCCGCCTGGGCCAGGCTCGGCGTGACGTGGAGCACGGCCTGGCGATCACCCTGCAGCACTACACCACCCGCGCCGGCCAGGAGCGTATGCTGGAAATACTGCAGTTCAAGCTGGATATCCTCTGGAGCATGCTCGACGCCATGAGCATGGCCTACGAGCTGAACCGCCCGCCCTATCACTCTGTCACCCAGCAACGGGTGTGGCACAAGGGGATCACCCTATGAGTCTCGACCGCAACCAGGTGCCCAGCTGGCGCCCCGGCTACCGCTTCCAGTACGAGCCGGCGCAAAAAGGCCATGTGCTGCTGTACCCCGAGGGCATGATCAAACTCAACGACAGCGCCAGCCTGATCGGTGGCCTGATAGACGGCCAGCGTGACGTAGCCGCTATCATCAGCGAACTCGAACAGCAATTCCCCGGTGTCCCGGAAGTGGCCGATGACATCGAGCAATTCATGGAGGTGGCCCGTGCCGAACACTGGATCGTCCTCGCCTGACGTGCCGCCCACGCCCGAGGTCGGCCTGCCGCTGTGGCTGCTGGCCGAGCTCACCTACCGCTGTCCGTTGCAGTGCCCGTACTGCTCCAACCCGCTGGACTTTGCGGCCCAGGGTCAAGAGCTGAGCACCGAACAATGGTTCAAGGTAATGGCCGAAGCGCGGGAAATGGGCGCGGCACAAATCGGCTTTTCCGGGGGCGAACCGTTGGTACGCCAGGACCTCGCCGAACTGATCGGCGAGGCCCGCCGACTGGGCTACTACACCAACCTGATCACCTCCGGCATCGGCCTGACCGAAGCGCGCATCGCCGACTTCAAAAAAGCCGGCCTGGACCACATCCAGATCAGTTTCCAGGCCAGCGACGAGCAGGTCAACAACCTGCTGGCCGGCTCGAAGAAGGCCTTTGCGCAAAAGTTGGAAATGGCTCGCGCAGTGAAGGCCCACGGCTACCCGATGGTGCTCAACTTCGTCACCCACCGGCACAATATCGACAAGACCGACCGTATCATCGAGCTGTGCATCGCCCTGGAGGCCGACTTCGTCGAGCTCGCCACGTGCCAGTTCTACGGCTGGGCGCACCTCAACCGCCTGGGCCTGTTGCCGACCCGCGCCCAGCTGGAGCGGGCCGAGCGCGTCACCAACCAATACCGGGACAAGCTCAAGGCCGAGGGCAACCCGTGCAAGCTGATCTTCGTCACCCCGGACTACTATGAAGAGCGCCCCAAGGCCTGCATGAACGGCTGGGGCAACCTGTTCCTCACCATCACCCCCGACGGCACCGCCCTGCCCTGCCACGGCGCTCGCCAGCTGCCGGTGCAGTTCCCCAACGTGCGGGATCACGACCTGAAACACATCTGGTACCACTCGTTCGGCTTCAACCGCTTCCGTGGCTACGAGTGGATGCGCGAACCGTGCCGCTCCTGCGACGAGAAAGAAAAGGACTTCGGCGGCTGCCGCTGCCAGGCCTTCATGCTGACCGGCGATGCCAGCAACGCCGACCCGGTGTGCGCCAAATCGGCCGACCACGGCATCATCCTCAAGGCCCGCGAGGAGGCAGAAACCGCCCAGCTCGCCATCGAAGAGATGACCTTCCGCAATGAACGAAACTCACGTGTCATCGCCCGCGGCTGAATTCAGCGCGGCACAAGCGGTTGCCGCCGGCACCGACTTCACTGAACTGAAGGTCAGCGACCAAGGCCTGTTCTGGAACGAATTCCGCCCGGCCGATGGCGCTTGCCGCATCTGGCACTGGCAGTACCAGCAGGCCCGCTGCCTGACGCCCGACGGCTTCAGTGTGCGAAGCCGGGTTTACGAGTATGGCGGCGGCAGCTTTTGCCTGAGCGACGACGGGCTGGTGTTCGTCAACGAAAAGGATCAGCAGGTCTACACCCAGCATCTGTACGACTCACCGCCGCGCGCCGTGACCCGTGATGCCAGCTGCCGCTACGGCGACGTGCAGTGGCACAACGGCACGATTCTGGCCATCGAGGAGCAGCATGCCGAGCAGGTGGAGCATCGCCTGGTGGCGTTGGGTGAAGGCTGCCGCGAGGTGCTGGCCGAGGGCGCCGACTTCTACGCCGCACCCACCGTGAGTGCAGATGGCCAGCGCCTGGCGTGGATCGAATGGGACCGCCCGGCACAGCCCTGGACCGTCACCCGGCTGATGTGTCAGACGCGCGACGCCCACGGCCACTGGGGGCAGGCGCGGTGTGTGGCCGCCGCTGAAGAGTCGTTGCAGCAACCACGGTTCGATGCCGAGGGCCGGCTCTACTGCCTGTCCGACCGCAATGGCTTCTGGCAGCCCTGGGGCGAGGTCGATGGGCACTGGCAGCCGCTGCCAGCAGAGCCTGCCGACCATGCCGCTGCACCTTGGCAACTGGGTACCTGCACCTGGTTGGCGCTAGGGCCGCAACGCTACCTGGCCAGCTGGTTCGAAGACGGTTTCGGGCAACTGGGACTGCGCACGCCCGACGCCCCCACGGAACGGTTCGCCAGTGCGTATACGCGCTTTCGCCACCTGGCCATGGATTGCCAACACATCTATGCCATTGCCGCCTCGCCAATCAGTCCGCCAGCAGTCATAGCCGTCGACCGTAGCAACCACGAGGTGCGCGTGCTCGCCGGTGGTGCCGAGATACTCCCGGCGGAGCAGATCAGCCTTGCGCAGTCGATCCACTATGGCAAGGCAGGCAACCAGGCCCACGGTTTCTTCTACCCGGCGGCCGGCGGTGAACGTGCCACGCCGCTGGTGGTATTCATCCACGGCGGCCCTACCTCGGCCTGCTACCCGGTGCTCGATCCGCGCATCCAGTACTGGACCCAGCGCGGTTTCGCCGTCGCCGACCTCAACTACCGAGGCAGCACCGGCTATGGCCGGGAATACCGCCAGGCGCTGCACCTGCGCTGGGGCGAAAGCGATGTGGCCGATGCCTGCGCGGCAGTCGAATACCTGGCTGCCCAGGGCTTGATCGACGGGCGCAAGGCGTTTATCCGCGGCGGCAGCGCCGGTGGCTACACCACCTTGTGCGCCCTGGCATTCCACGACGTGTTCCGCGCCGGCGCCAGCCTGTACGGGGTCAGCGACCCGATTGCCCTGGGCGTTGCCACGCACAAGTTCGAAGGGGATTACCTGGACTGGCTGATCGGCGACCCGCAACAGGATGCCGAACGCTATCGCCAGCGCACACCGCTGCTGCACGCGGGGCAGATCAAGGTGCCGGTGATTTTCTTCCAGGGTGAGCTGGATGCGGTGGTGGTGCCCGAGCAGACACGGTCGATGCTGGCCGCGTTGCAGGCTAACGGGATCGAAGCTGAGGCGCACTTCTACGCGGGAGAGCGCCATGGGTTCCGCAAGGCGGAGAACCTGGCCCATGCGCTGGAAGAAGAGTGGAAGTTCTATTGCAAGGTATTGGAGGGCTGACCCCGGGGCTGCGTTGCAGCCCCAATCGCCGGCAAGCCAGCTCCCTCAGCTACTGCACTGGCCTTGAGTGCGGCGCAATCCTCTGGGAGCCCGGCTTGCCGGCCATGAGGCCCTGAGTGGCTAGCGCTTGGCGATGATATACACGGCGTGCACGATGCCCGGAATGTAACCCAGCAAGGTCAACAAAATATTCAGCCAGAATGCTCCGGCAAACCCCACCTGCAGAAACACACCCAGCGGTGGCAGAAGAATGGCGATGATGATGCGAATAAAGTCCATGCGAGTCTCTCCTGAAGGGTTACATCAAAGACTAGCCGCCCGCCGTAGAGGTTCCACAGGCAAAAAAAAACGCCCCGGGCCGAATGAAACAGGCCAGGGGCGATGCGCAGGAACGCCAGACGGTTCGTAGAATTCTTTGCCAGACCGCTAAGCCGGCATCTCGCGGTGGGCCTGCTGCCGGGCATGCAGGCGGGCGAAGGCGCGGGCCAGGCGCAGCAGCATTTCGTCGATGTTGCCCTTGCTCACGGTCAGCGCAGGCGAAAAACGCACCACATCCGCTTGCGGCGCATTGAGCAGCAGGCCTTCGTGCAGAGCTGCGGCCACCAGCTCGCGGGCCAGGTTTTCTTTCAACTGCAGCGCCCACAACAGGCCTTGCCCGCGCACCTCGCCCTGGCCATAACGCCCGGTCAGGCGGCAGAGGCCTTCGCGCAGGTGGCGACCATTGTCCTGCACCTGTTCGAAAAAGCCCGGCTCCAGCACGGTATCCAGCACCGCCAGGCCAGCGGCACACATCAGTGCATTGCCATGGTGACTGCCTTCCAGTTCGCCTGGCTCGGCGCAGCACGCTGTACCACGGGCCAGCAGGGCGGCCAGCGGCACGCCACCACCCAGGCCCTTGCCCAGGGTGATGATGTCGGCCCGTACGCCGTAGGTCTGCTCTGCCAACATCGCGCCACAGCGGCCGATACCGGTCTGCACTTCATCGAGGATCAGCAGGATGCCCAGTTCGCGGCACAGTGTTTCCACACCCCTGAGGTATTCCTGGGTGGCAGGGATCACCCCCGCCTCGCCCTGTATCGGCTCAAGCATGATCGCCACCGTGCGCGAGTCCACCTCGGCGTGCAGGGCTGCCAGGTCGTTGAACGGCACTTTGCTGAAACCAGGCAGGCCGGGCTCACAGCGGATGCAAGGCAGTGGGTCGGAAGCCGACAGTGCACCCAGGCTGCGACCATGGCAGGCCTGGCTGGCGGTGATGATGTGATAGGCGCCGTTGCGGTGCAGCTGGCCCCACTTGCGCGCCAGCTTGATCGCGCCCTCACAGGCCTCGGCACCGCTGTTCAACAGGTACGCCTGATCGCTGCCGGTGCTCTGGCACAGGCGATTGACCAGCCCGAGCAGGCCGCGGCTGTGGAAGCCCGCGCCCGGATTGATCAGCGCCTGGGCCTGGTCGGCCAGCGCTTTCGCCAGCACGCTGGGGCTGTGGCCCAGGCTGTTGACTGCGCCACCTTGGGTGAAGTCCAGAAAGGCGTGCCCTTGGTTGTCCCACAACCAGGAGCCCTGCCCGCGCACGAATACCTGCGCTGCCCGTTCGGCGCTGGGCATCAGGCACTCACGCGAAAGCTCGGGTGCTTGCGCCACAACCACCGGCACACGCTTGGCCTCCGGGATGGCGGCAGGCGCCTGGCGGCGCAGGTTGAACAGGTTCATCAGGGCTCCAACCAATCACGGTAAGGGGCGGCCTCGGTGCGGTCTTGGTGCCGACACTCGATATTTTGCCTTGCCTATCAAAAGTGTTTTTCATCCGGGGTAACAATCAACCTGAATGTCGCTGTAACCCGTTGGAATACGGCGATAGACTAGGCCCAGCGAGGGGTTTCGACCATTTCGTTTTCCCAGCATTATTGATAAGTGTCGCTTATGGATTTCCGCCAACTGCGTTATTTCGTCGCGGTGTATGAAGAAGGCCACGTCGGCCGCGCCGCCGAGCGCCTGTCGCTGTCGCAGCCAGCCCTTTCCCAGCAGATCCGCCAGCTGGAGCACAGCCTCGACCTGAGCCTGTTCGAGCGCAGCAATAAACGCCTGCTGCCGACCCTGGCCGCACACACACTGTACAACCATGCCCTGCCACTGCTGGACGGCATGCAGCGCGCCCACGAGGCCATGCGCAACTTCAAGGGCCAGTCGCTGCGCACCCTGGCGATCGGCGTGTTGCAGACCGTACGGCCAAGCCTGGTGCCACAACTGCTCGAACGGCTGCGCAAGGCGCAGCCGCACCTTGTGGTGCAGATCTATGAGTTATCGGGGCTGGAGATCGAACGGCGCTTGCTTAGCGGCAACCTGGACATCGGTATCAGCTACCTGCCGCCCCGTCAGCCCGGTTTGCATGGCCTGTTGTTGTACGAAGACGAGCTGCAACTGGTCATCCCCGATACCCACCCACTCAAGGATTTCAAGAAGGTGTCTATCCGCCAGGCCGCAGAGCTGCCGATGTTGATGCTTGGCGAGGAGTTTCAGATCCGCCAGATCTGGCAGGCCCAGCTGGCCAGCCTGGGCCGCCGGCCGCAGGTGCAGGCGGAGATGAACAACATGGCGGGGATTCTCGACAGCCTGGGCCACACGGCGCTGGCCACCATCTTGCCGGGGCGGGCCAAGGAAGCCGCCGAGGATGACCAGGGGCTGCTGTGGAAGCCCTTGAGCGAGCCGCGGGTGCCGCTGAAGGTCGGCCTGGTATTCCGCGATGCACAGCGCCAGCAGGCCTCCGTGGAACTGCTGCGCACGCTGCTGGAGGAAGAAACGGATGCTCGCCTGTTGGCGGCATCACCGCTGGATGTGTTGGCCTGAAAAAACACGCGCACAAAGAAAACCCCGCCGAAGCGGGGTTTTCCAGACTGTTTCCCTGTGACATCCGTATCGCCCCGCCATCCTGGCAGGTGGTCCTTCGTCGTCATCCTTGATCTGTCCTTTGCGCTTCCTGCGCAACGTCCATGTGGTAAAGATTAACCGTGGATCCAATCTGAGAACAGTGGTGAAAAGTCACCACGGCGTGTAGGAAAAAGCTTACACAGGGGGATTCACTCGCAAATCCGCCGAAGTGTCAGAACTGCTCGGCGTCCAGCAGGAACAGTGACTCGCTGCCTGCCTGCACCGAAGCCACCAGCGAATCCACCCTTGGCAGCAACCGCGCAAAGTAGAACCGCGCCGTGCCCAGTTTGCCCGAATAGAAGCCCTCATCCCCCTCGCCAGCCTGCGCCGCGCGAGCCATCAGCGCCCACATATAGCCGTAGGCGACATAGCCAAAGGCATGCAGGTACTCGACCGAAGCCGCGCCGATCTCATTCGGGTTGCCCTTGGCCTGCTGCAGCACCCACTCGGTCAACCCGTCGAGCTTGTCGAGCGAAGCGCCGAGTGGCTTGGCAAATTCCTGCAACTCACTCCCTGCACTGGCAATGAACTGGCGAATCTCTTCGGAGAACAGCTTGTAGTACGCCCCGCCACTGGCCACTACCTTGCGGCCCATCAGGTCCAGGGCCTGAATACCGTTGGTGCCTTCGTAGATCTGGGTGATCCGCACGTCACGCACCAGCTGCTCCTGGCCCCACTCCCGGATGTAACCATGCCCGCCGAACACTTGCTGGCCGTGCACCGTGCACTCCAGGCCCAGGTCGGTCAGGAACGCCTTGGCCACCGGCGTCAGCAGCGCCACCAGTTCTTCGCTGCGTTTGCGCACGATGGCGTCTTCGCTGTACTTGGCACTGTCCAGCTGCATCGCCACGTAGGTGGAGAACGCTCGGCCACCCTCGATCAGCGCTTTCATGGTCAACAACATGCGCCGCACATCGGGGTGCACGATGATCGGGTCCGCGGCCTTGTCCTTGGCCTGCGGGCCTGTCGGGGCACGGCTTTGCAGGCGGTCGCGAGCGTAGTCCACGGCGTTCTGGTAGGAGCGCTCGGCAGACGCCAGGCCCTGGATGCCAACGCCCAGGCGCTCGTAGTTCATCATGGTGAACATGGCCGCCAGGCCCTTGTTCGGCTCGCCGACGATGTAGCCGACCGCTTCGTCGAAGTTCATCACACACGTGGCCGAGGCCTGGATGCCCATCTTGTGCTCGATCGAACCACAGGTGGCCGGGTTGCGTGCGCCCAGGCTACCGTCTGCGTTGACCAGCAATTTCGGCACCAGGAACAGCGAAATGCCTTTCGGCCCGGCCGGGGCATCCGGCAGCTTGGCCAGCACCAGGTGAATGATGTTCTCGGTGAGGTCGTGCTCGCCACCGGTAATGAATATCTTGGTGCCGCTGACCTTGTAGCTGCCATCGGCCTGGGGCTCGGCCTTGGTGCGGATGATGCCCAGATCGGTGCCGGCATGCGGCTCGGTCAGGCACATGGAGCCGGCCCACACGCCGGCATACATGTTTGGCAGATACTGTTCCTTCAGTGCCTCGCTGGCATGGGCATTGATGGACAGGCAGGCACCGGCGGTCAGCATCGGGTACAGGCCGAATGCCAGGCTGGAAGCATTGACCATTTCCTCGACCTGCGCCGAGATGGCCTTGGGCATGCCCATGCCGCCAAACAACGGGTCGCCACCCACGCCTACCCAGCCGCCTTCGGCGTAGGTGTTGTAGGCCTCGATGAAACCGGCCGGTGTGCGCACCGCGCCGTTTTCCCAGTGGCAGCCCTCTTCATCGGCGGCGCGGCTGAGCGGCGCGATGGACCTGGCGGTGACCTTGCCGGCTTCTTCCAGCACAGCCATGGCTGTTTCGGCATCGACAACCTCGGCCAGCCCGGGCAACTGCGCCCACTGCTCGGCCACGTTGAAGACTTCATTCAGTACGAAGCGCATGTCGCGCAGCGGCGCTTTATAGTCAGCCATGACAACCTCTCGCTAATCGGGTCGGCGCGGTCTCGGAGAACCGCGACACTGGGGTTACTGGCAGTGTAACCGAACAACTTTTACGAGACATAGGGTCATCAATAGACCGCATGGTCCGTTTCGGTCACGCCGTACGTACTGCTCCACGCTGCGATTGTTGCCCATGCACCATGACACAATTGCGCCCCGCGCCCTTGGCGCTGTACAGCGCCTGATCGGCGGATTTCAACACGGCCTCGGGGTTGCGATGGTCGATCTGGCGCTCGGCCACGCCAATACTGATGGTGACCGAAACTGTCCCCCCAGCGCTGCCGGCCCGCCGCTGACGCCCGGCTGCATCATCCTGCGGGCGGCTATGCTGGTCGCGCAGGTGCATCACGTAGTTGGCGATCAGTTCGCGCGCGGCTTCCACGTGCGGCACGCATTCCTCGGCGGTCTTGCCGGCGAACACCAGGGCGAACTCTTCGCCGCCATAGCGATAGGCGCGACCACCGCCGGTAACCTTGGCCAGGCGGCTGGCAACCAGGCGCAACACCTGGTCGCCGACGTCGTGGCCATGGGTGTCGTTGAATTTCTTGAAATGGTCGACATCGGTCATCGCGATCACATAATTGCGCCCCAGGCGCTGCATGCGCTCGTTCAGTGCGCGCCGCCCGGGCAGGCCGGTCAACTCGTCGCGGAAGGCCATCTGGTAGGCCTCATGCGCTACCGCCGCAGCGATCATCAGCATCACCTGGCTGCACATGATGTTCAGGGTGAACGGCAGGATGAACGTTTGCGGCAGCATCCAGAAAATGCCCAGCAAGCCCGTCACTTGCGCGGCGTGCAGTGGCCGTGGTGCACGCAGGTACTGCACCACCAGCAGGATGAACACGACAATGAACATCGGGTAGACCAGCTGGATAAGGCTCATCCACTGGCCATGCAAGGCCGGCCAGCGGATCTCCGCCAACCAGCTCAGCAGCGCCTGCGGGTAGCTTTGCTCCAGGGCTACCGCCACGCTGCCCACGGCAAACAGCACGGCGCCGCGGGCAACCAGGTCCTGCAGCAGGTGGGTACGCTCCTGCCAGGCCCCGTACAACCCGAACAGGGCCGGCAGCAGCAGGCACACCAGATGGAAGATTACCGCCGCGTCCTCGCGCACGCGGCCGTGATCCCGGTAGAAGTCGGTCTGGGCGTCGAGCAGGAAGTAGGCGATGTACACCGTGAGCATCAGGAACAGCTCCCGCTGGCGCCGGTAAACCGCACAGTAAGCGCCGCCCAGCAGCAGGACCAAGGTGGGTAGTACATTGAACAGCGAAGTGAAAAAGACACTGAGGTCTCTAACGTAGGCTGCGGCAAGCCCTGCCAGCAACAAGAACAGCGAAGGCAGAAAATGGCTTGCCCGAACAGCATTAAAACGAAACAAGGGTAATCTCCAACCCGGCAGATCAATGATGGCATTGTGCCCATACTTCATCGGCAGTGCACATGAACAGTTGAATTTGCGGTTGGATCAGATGGCCTCATCGCCGGCAAGCCAGCTCCCACAGGTACTGCACTGCCTTTCAGGCCACCTTGATTCCTGTGGGAACTGGCTTGCCGGCGATGGGCCGTACAGCGGCCCCAAAACGCACAAAACCCGCCTGCCGATGAAGGCAGGCGGGTTTTGGCTACAGCGGGTGGATCAGTACGACAGGCCGAAGCTTTCTTCGTCCATGTCCATCAGGTTGCTGGCACCCGACAGCATGGTCACCACATGCGTACGGGTACGCGGCAGGATACGCTGGAAGTAGAAGCGCGCAGTCTGCAGCTTGGCGGTGTAGAAGGCCTCTTCGCTGGTGCCGGCTGCCAGTTTCTCGGCCGCCAGGCGGGCGATATCGGCCCAGAAGTAGGCCAGGCAGGCGTAACCGGAATACATCAGGTAGTCGACCGAGGCCGCACCCACTTCCTCGCGGTCCTTCATCGCGGCCATGCCCACTTTCATGGTCAGTTCGCCCCACTCCTTGTTGATCGCCGCCAGTGGCTCGACGAACTCCTTGAGCGTGGCATTGCCTTCCTGTGCCTGGCAGAACTTGTGCACGATCTTGGTGAAGCCCTTCAGCGCCTCGCCCTGGGTCATCAGCACCTTACGACCGAGCAGGTCCAGCGCCTGGATGCCAGTGGTGCCTTCGTACAGCATGGAAATGCGGCTGTCGCGCACGTTCTGCTCCATGCCCCACTCGGCGATGAAGCCATGGCCGCCGTAAATCTGTACGCCGTGGTTGGCAGCCTCGAAGCCGACTTCGGTCATGAACGCCTTGGCGATCGGAGTGAGGAAGGCCAACAGGGCGTCAGCCTTCTTGCGCTCTTCTTCGTCCTGGCTGTACTTGACGATGTCCACCTGCTTGGCAGTGAAGTACACCATGGCACGGTTGCCTTCGGCGAACGCCTTCATGGTCAGCAGCATGCGGCGCACGTCCGGGTGCACGATGATCGGGTCGGCGGCCTTGTCCGGCGCTTTCGGGCCAGTCAGAGAACGCATCTGCAGGCGGTCACGGGCGTATTTCAGGCCACCCTGGAAGGCCACTTCGGCGTGCGCCAGGCCCTGCAGAGCGGTGCCCAGACGCGCAGTGTTCATGAAGGTGAACATGCAGTTCAGGCCCTTGTTGGCCGGGCCGATCAGGTAGCCAGTGGCGCTGTCGAAGTTCATCACGCAGGTGGCGTTGCCGTGGATACCCATCTTGTGCTCGAGCGAGCCGCAGCTCACGCCGTTGCGCTCGCCCACGCCGCCTTCGGCGTTGGGCAGGAACTTCGGCACGATGAACAGCGAAATACCCTTGGTGCCGGCCGGTGCGTCCGGCAGGCGGGCCAGGACGATATGGACGATGTTATCGGCCATGTCGTGCTCACCGGCCGAAATGAAGATCTTGGTGCCCGAGACTTTGTAGCTGCCGTCAGCCTGTGGCTCGGCCTTGGTGCGCAGCATGCCCAGGTCGGTGCCGCAGTGTGGCTCGGTCAGGCACATGGTGCCGGTCCACTCGCCGGATACCAGCTTGGTCAGGTAGGTGTGCTGCTGCTCTTCGGTACCGTGCGCGGAAATGGTGTTCATCGCGCCGTGCGACAGGCCTGGGTACATACCCCACGACCAGTTCGAACCGCCGACCATTTCGCTCAGCGCCAGGCCCAGGGACTCTGGCAAGCCTTGGCCGCCATGCTCGACGTCGTGCGCCAGGCTCGGCCAGCCGCCTTCGACAAACTGCTCGTAGGCTTGCTTGAAGCCAGTCGGGGTTTTAACCCCGGACTCGCTCCAGGTGCAGCCTTCCAGATCACCGACACGGTTCAGCGGGGACAGCACCTGCTCACAGAACTTGGCGCCTTCTTCGAGGATCGCATCGACCATGTCCGGCGTTGCGTCCTGGCAGCCCGGGAGGCTCTGATAGTGCGCCTCATAGCCAAGCAGCTCGTCGCGAACGAAGCGGATATCACGCAAGGGGGCTTTGTAATCAGGCATTGCGGTGAACCTCTGTGTCAGTTCCGTGGGGTGACGAGCTCAGGGCGGCCGTCGATCAAACAGTTGTTTGAAACTTACGTTTAGCACGGACTTATGTCAAGGATGGACTATAGTGCCATTTACGCCACGAAAAATGGCTTTTACGCCAAGCTCAGAAAAACCGCTGCCCCGGTGGGAGCGGGCGTGCCCGCGAAAGGGCCCGGCCAGACGCTTGAGGTGCCTGACCTGACGCATTCGCGGGCACGCCCGCTCCCACAGGGGGCTGTGTTTGATTCGAGGGGTTGCGTCAGGCGTAAGTATCGATGAACCGGCCGAGCATTTCGTCGGATGCCTTGGCGACCTTTGCGCCAAGCTCGACTTCAGTTTTGCCCACCGCCATCTGCACGGTGCTGGTGGCAAGGTCCATCTGCTGGCTGCGGTCAACTGCGCGCAGGCGCTCGGCCTGGAAGTCGCTGGACTGGCTGGTTGCGGTACGTTCGGCGCTGGTGTTGGCGATCTGGCCGGCGGCCTGATCGATGCGGTTCTGGCCGGACTGGATCGCGCTCAGGCCGGCATAGTAGGCGGAGCTACCGGTGATTTCCATGTCATTACTCCATTGACGCTGGATGACTAACAGGCCCAATTAAAGCAGGCCACAGGCAAAAAGGCCCGTTTAAATCCCTAATGGCCTGGTGCCAGTTGATAGGCCTTGGGCATTCCTGCACCGCCCCTATCGCCGGCAAGCCAGCTCCCACAAGGCCTCCACAACCCTTGAGGTTTGTGCAGTACCTGTGGGAGCTGGCTTGCCGGCGATAGGGCCAGGCTTGGAAACGGCTAATCCAGCAGGTCCAGCTGCAGGTGCTCGGCCACCATGTCTGCGCTGGCCTGCTTCAGCTTGGGCACCCGCCCCAGGCAAGGCGCTGGCAGACGCTCGGCCAGGCTGGCCAGGTTTTCTTCCAGGCGCGAGGTACGGGGCTCGATGATGTTCGCCACCCAACCCGCCAACTGCAAGCCATCCCGCGCAATCGCCTCGGCGCTCAGCAAGGCATGGCTGATACAACCCAGCCGCACCCCTACTACCAGGATCACCGGCAAGTCCAAGGCGACGGCCAGATCGGACAAGTTCTCCAGGCCAGCCAGCGGCACACGCCAGCCGCCAGCCCCCTCGATAAGGGTGAAGTCGGCCCGTTGATCCAGCACATTGCGCATCGCCGCCAGCAGCGGCGTCACGCCAAGCGTCACCCCGGCCTCGCGGGCCGCTACATGCGGGGCAATGGCCGGTTCGAAGGCAAACGGGTTGACCTGCTCGTAGGGCAGTTTGATCGAGCTTTCATCGATCAGCGCCTGGGCATCGCTGTTTCGTAGTCCCTTCGCCGTCATCGTGCAGCCGGAAGCGACCGGCTTGGCCCCCAGCGTGCTCATCCCCTGCAAGCGCGCTGCATGCAGCAATCCCGCTGCAATGGTGGTCTTGCCGACATCGGTGTCGGTACCGGCAATGAAATAGGCCTGGTTCATCTCGCTCCCCTTACGCCTGTGGCTTGCGCAACACACCATAGACCACCTGATAGGTGGCTGGCAGCCCCTCTGGCTGGCGAAATGCCTCATAGGCCTGCAACAGGCCCTGCATACGGGCCCGGCCGGTGAGGCCGGAAGGCCGCCCAGGGTTCAGGTTATGCGCACCGAGGGCCTTCAGCTCGTGGGTCAGGCTGCGCACATCCGGGTAGTGCAGCACATGCGGGCAACGCTGCAGCCCAAGTGGTTCGAAGCCACTGGCTGCGCACAGGCGTTGGTAGTCCTCGAAACGTCGGAAGCGGTTCACGTGCACCAGGCCATCCACCTTCTGCCAGCTTGCGCGCAGCTCGTCGAGGGTGCCCACGCACAGGCTGCTGAAGGCCAGCACACCACCCGGGCGCAACACGCGCAGGGCTTCTGCCAGCACGCTGGCGAACTGGTCGCACCATTGCACGGCCAGGCTGCTGAATACCAGGTCGACGCTGACATCACGCAGTGGCAAACGCTCGGCGTCACCGACCACGTGGTAGTGCGCCCCACCTTGTTCGTTGCGGGCATGGCACAACATGCCTTCGGCGATATCCACCGCCACACCGCTGGCTTGCACGAACCGCTCGGCCAGGGCCCGGCTGAAATGACCGGTGCCGCTGCCCAGGTCCAACCAGCGCGACGGCTGCAGGCCCTGCGGCAATTGCTCGAGCAAGTGCAGGCCCACAGCCCGCTGCAACGCCGCCACGCTGTCGTAGCTGGCCGCAGCGCGGGAGAACGAAGCAGCCACTTGGCGCTTGTCGGGTAGCGCGCCGGGCAGGGTCGGACGGGATAGATCAGTCATCGCCACTCTCATGCAGGAAAATCTTGATGCCCGACGCCAGCTCCTGTGGGTACTCCAGCAGGAACGCGTGGGAACTGTCTTCGACCAGGCCCACTTCCACATCGGGCAACAACTCGCTCAATGCCTTTGCCGCCTCTGCCGGCACCAGCGCATCGCTGCCGGCAAACAGGTGCAGTTGCGGCCCGGGGTAGGCCTGAAGGGCTTCGCGGGTATCCAGCTTGGCCAGCACTTCCAGGCCAGTGGCCAAGTACAGCGGGTCGGTGTCAGGTACCCCCACACCCAGCTGGCGCAACAACGTGCGCGGCTGCAGGGCGCCATCGCTGCACAGGCTGCGGAAACGCTTGAGGGTGACCTGGGGATGGCTGCGGCAGCCGTCGAGGAAGGTGCCGAAGGTGTCTTCGGCCATGCCGTGGGGCCAGTCCGGGCGGGCGACGAAACTGGGGTTGCTGGCCAAGGTCAGCAGGCCGCAGCAGTGGTCACCGCGTTTGCGCGCCAGCGCAGTAGCCAGCATGCCGCCGAGCGACCAGCCACCCAGCCAGACATCGCTCGGCAGCTTGCGATCAAGGTGGTCGAGCCAAGCCTCGACATCGCTGTGGGCAAGTTCCGGCAGCGGCATCAGCTCCACCTGCAGGCGTGCGTCCTGGGCGCGCAGGCTGGCCGCCAGCGGCTCCAGGGAAGCAGTGCCCAGGCCCCAGCCGGGCAGTAGAACAAGTCGATTACGCATCGGCGTTCTCCAGTTGTGGATAACACTCGGCCAATGCATTCAACAATAGCTGCACCTGCGCTTCGCTGTGCGCGGCGCTCAGCGTAACTCGCAGCCTCGCGCTGCCAGCCGGCACGGTAGGCGGGCGGATGGCGGTCACCAGCAGCCCGCGCTCGCGCAACATGCGTGACAGGCGCAAGGCCTGCGCGCTGTCACCGATCATGATTGGCTGGATCGGTGTCGGACTGTCCATCAATTGCAGCCCGATCTGCTGCGCGCCTGCGCGGAACTGGCGAATCAACGCCGCCAGGTGTTCCCGGCGCCAGGTTTCACGGCGCAGCAGCTCCAGGCTCTTGAGCGTGGCGCAGGCCAGTGCCGGTGGCTGGCTGGTGGTGTAGATGTACGGGCGGGCGAACTGCACCAGCGCCTCGATCAGCTCTTCACTGCCGGCAACAAAGGCGCCGGCAGTACCGCAGCCCTTGCCCAGCGTGCCGATCAGCACGGGCACATCCTCCAGCCCCAGGCCAAAGTGCTCCACAATACCGCCGCCCTGGGCGCCTAGGGTGCCCAGGCCATGGGCATCGTCGACCATCAGCCAGGCGCCGCGGGCACGGGCGACTTCGGCCAGCGCCGGCAGGTCGGCCAGGTCGCCATCCATGCTGAACACGCCGTCGGTGACCACCAGGGTATTGCCGACGGCCTTGTCCAGGCGGCTGGCCAGGCTGACCGGGTCGTTGTGCAGATAGCGGCTGAAGCGGGCACCGCTAAGCAGCCCGCCATCCAGCAGCGAGGCATGGTTGAGACGGTCTTGCAGCACGGTGTCACCCTGCCCCACCAGCGCGGTGATGGCGCCCAGGTTGGCCATGTAGCCCGTGGAGAACAGCAGCGCACGCGGGCGCCCGGTGAGCTCGGCCAGCGCCTCTTCAACCTGGTGGTGCGGGGTGCTATGGCCGATCACCAGGTGCGAGGCACCGCCGCCGACACCCCAGCGCTCGGCACCGGCCTGCCAGGCGGCGACCACCTCGGGGTGGTTGGCCAGGCCGAGGTAGTCATTGCTGCAGAAGGCCAGCAAACGCTGACCATCAACCACTACTTCCGGCCCCTGCGGGCTTTCCAGCAACGGTCGCTGCCGATACAGGTCTGCGGCGCGCCGTTCGGCCAGGCGCGTCGCCAGGTCGAAGGCCATCTCAGGCCGACGCGGCGTTGTAGAACATCTCGCTGCTGCGCTGCTCGACCAGCGCCTGCTCGATGGCTGCCTGGTGCACTTCGTCGGCGTGTTCTTCACGCGCTTCGGGCTTGATGCCCAGGCGCGCGAACAGTTGCATGTCCTTGTCGGCCTGCGGGTTGGCAGTAGTCAGCAGTTTTTCGCCGTAGAAGATCGAATTGGCGCCAGCCATGAAGGCCAATGCCTGCATCTGTTCGTTCATCTGTTCGCGGCCGGCCGACAGGCGTACATGCGACTTGGGCATGAGCAGGCGGGCTACCGCCAGCATGCGGATAAAATCGAACGGGTCGACGTCTTCTTCCTCGGCCAACGGCGTGCCGGCAACCTTGACCAGCATGTTGATCGGCACCGATTCCGGGTGCTCTGGCAGGTTGGCCAGCTGGATCAGCAGGCCGGCGCGGTCGTCCAGCGACTCGCCCATGCCGAGGATGCCGCCCGAGCAGATCTTCATCCCCGCATCGCGAACGTAGGCCAGGGTCTGCAGGCGCTCGCTGTAGGTGCGGGTGGTGATGATGCTGCCGTAGAACTCCGGCGAGGTGTCGAGGTTGTGGTTGTAGTAGTCCAGGCCAGCCTGGGCCAGCGCGGCGGTCTGCTCCTGATCGAGCTTGCCGAGGGTCATGCAGGTTTCCAGGCCCATGGCCTTCACCCCTTTGACCATCTCCAGCACGTAGGGCATGTCCTTGGCCGACGGGTGCTTCCAGGCCGCGCCCATGCAGAAGCGCGTAGAACCGATGGCCTTGGCGCGGGCGGCTTCTTCCAGCACCTTCTGCACTTCCATCAGCTTCTGTTTTTCCAGCCCGGTGTTGTAGTGGCCGGACTGCGGACAATATTTGCAATCTTCCGGGCAGGCGCCAGTCTTGATCGACAGCAGGGTCGACACCTGCACGCGGTTAGCGTCGAAATGCGCGCGGTGCACGGTCTGCGCCTGGAACAGCAAGTCATTGAACGGTTGCTGGAACAGCGCCTTGACCTCGGCCAGGGACCAGTCGTGACGTGTTGTTGCAGTTGTGCTGGCGCTCATCGGCGTTTCCTTGTGTAGGCTGAAGCTGGCGCCGGGACAGGGAAAGCCCGCCAGCGCATCACGGATAGCTCGCATAGTCATGGAAGCCCTATGAACTGTCAACCGCACTTGAAACGACTGGTTTACAAGTGGTCACTTATTAATCAGTCGTGCTTGTTATGTGACGAGCCTGCCGGGCAGATCTACCCAGTCTGCGTTGCCTGCGAACAGGCGCTGCCTTGGCTGGGCGATCAATGCACCCGCTGCGCTCTGCCCTTGCCTATGGCCGGACTCACCTGTGCGCAGTGCTGCCGTCGACCACCTGCGTTCGACCAGGTGATAGCGCTGTGGCATTTCGGCTTTCCAGTGGACACCCTGATCAGTCGTTTCAAACACAACCGCCAATGGCCGCTGGGGCGATTGATGGCCGAATTGCTCGGGCATGGGCTTTTGCACCGCTTTGCAGAGGGGCTGCCGCGCCCCGACCTGCTGTTGCCTGTGCCCCTGGCCAGGCGTCGACTGCGTGAGCGGGGGTTCAACCAGGCCGGGATGCTGGGGCGATGGCTGTCGTCACAACTCGGGATCCCCGGCGACCAGCGCATACTCCTGCGCACGCGGGAGACGCCCGCGCAGCAGCGCCTGGATGCCCAGGCACGGCGGCGCAATTTGCGCCAGGCCTTTGCGCTGATGGGTGATCTGCAAGGCAGGCATGTCGCCCTCGTCGATGATGTGCTGACCACCGGTGCGACTGTACAGGCCATCGCCGAGGTGCTGCGCAAGGCCGGGGCGCAAAGGGTTGATGTGTACTGCCTGGCGCGTACGCCCAAGCCTGGCTATGTATGAGCGTGCGCATCGCTCTGTGAGCGGCCTTGTGTCGCGATCGGGCTGCGCAGCAGCCCCAGCGATCTCTGCCCGGGCAGAAACCGTGGGGCCGCTTCGCGCCCCTTTCGCGACACAAGGCCGCTCCTACACACTATCCACCCTCAGGCCCAACACCAACAGACTACCCATGCCCCTACCCACCCCCCTTACCCAACACATATCCCGCCGCCCCCAGCGCATCGCGCTGCTGCAGCACATTGCCGAACAGGGCTCGATCACCCGCGCCGCCAAGGCTGCCGGCATCAGCTACAAGGCAGCCTGGGATGCCATCGACGAGCTCAACAACCTGGCCAGCCAGCCGCTGGTGGAGCGCAGCACGGGCGGTCGGGGCGGTGGTGGTGCGCGCTTGTCGCCGGAAGGCGAGCGGGTGCTGCGCCTGTATCAGCGGCTGCAGTCGTTGCAGGCGCAGTTTCTCGAAGCCGCCGAAGAATCCAGTGACCTTGATCTGCTCGGCCGGCTGATGTTGCGCACCAGTGCGCGCAATCAGCTGCAGGGCCAGGTCAGCGGGCTGAACCGTGAAGGACGGTATGACCGGGTGAGCCTGGCATTGGGCGGTGGCCTGGTGATCGATGCGTTGATCACCCAGGACAGCACTGCACGGCTGGAGTTGACGCTGGGCAGCATGGTGGTGGCGCTGCTCAAGGCGGGGTGGGTGCGTTTGCTGGCGGAGGGGGAAGAGCCCGAGGTGGGCAGCAATTGCCTGCGTGCGACGGTGGAGGAAATACTGGCAGAGGTCGACGGGCCCAGTGAAGTCAGGCTGGCGCTGGGCAATGGGCAGACGTTGTGTGCCATTGCCGAGGCGGATTGGCTGGCAGGCCAGCGGGTGGTGGATGGCTGCGCGGTACGGGTACAGTTTCAGCCCTCTTATGTGTTGATCGGGGTTCCTGCTTAGCCTGTGCCGGCCTCTTCGCGGGTAAACCCGCTCCCACAGGGATCGCACCTGTAAGCCCTGATGCGATCCCTGTGGGAGCGGGTTTACCCGCGAAGAGGCCGGCACAGGTATAACGCGCTACCATGGCCTCCACGCTGTCTTCCCCTGGAGTTCCCATGTCCCACCCGTTCGCCACCCTCACTCCCGATCTGGTCCTGGACGCCGTCGAAAGCGTGGGCTTTCTCAGTGATGCCCGGGTGCTGGCGCTGAACAGCTACGAGAACCGGGTTTACCAGGTAGGCATCGAAGACTCGCAACCGCTGATCGCCAAGTTCTACCGGCCTGGCCGCTGGAGCGATGAAGCGATCCTCGAAGAACACCGTTTCACCGCCGAGCTCGCCGACTGCGAAGTGCCGGTAGTTGCCCCCATGCTGCACGAGGGCCGCACCCTGTTCGAGCACCAGGGCTTTCGCTTCACCCTGTTCCCCCGCCGCGGCGGGCATGCACCTGAACCGGGCAACCTCGACCAGCTCTACCGCCTGGGCCAGTTGCTTGGCCGCATGCATGCCGTGGCCGCCACACGGCCTTTCGAACACCGCGAAGCGCTGGCTGTGGACAACTTCGGCCATGCTTCGCTGAATACCCTGCTGGATGGCAACTTCGTCCCGCGCGAACTGCTGCCCGCCTACGAGTCGGTTGCACGCGACCTGCTAAAGCGTGTCGACGACGCTTATGCCCGCACCCCGCACAAGGTGATGCGCCTGCACGGAGACCTGCACCCCGGCAACCTGATGCACCGCGACGAGGTTTACCACGTGGTCGACCTCGACGACTGCCGCATGGGCCCGGCGGTGCAGGACCTGTGGATGATGCTGGCCGGTAACCGCGAGGAACGCCTGGGGCAACTGGCCGAGCTGATCGACGGCTACAACGAGTTCCACGATTTCGACCCGCGCGAACTGGCCCTGATCGAGCCCCTGCGCGCCCTGCGCCAGTTGCACTACAGCGCCTGGCTGGCACGGCGCTGGGATGACCCTGCGTTCCCGCCCAGCTTCCCCTGGTTCGGCCAGCCACGTTACTGGGGCGACCAGATTCTCGCGCTACGCGAACAAATGGCCGCACTGGATGAGCCGCCGCTGAAATTGTTCTAGAAGCTTGCCCGCCTCTGTCTACAATAGGCGTCGGGTTATTTAGCTACCTAAGCAAGGATTCTGCATGCACGCCGCAAACCCGCGTCGCGGGTACATTCTGGGCCTCAGCGCCTACATCATCTGGGGTTTGTTCCCCCTGTACTTCAAGGCAATCCAGAGCGTCCCGGCGGTGGAAATCATTGTCCACCGGGTACTCTGGTCGGCACTGTTCGGCTCACTGCTGCTGCTGGTGTGGAAGCATCCTGGCTGGTGGCGTGAACTGCGCGACAACCCGCGCCGCCTGGCTATCCTGGCCCTGAGCGGGACGCTGATCGCCGGTAACTGGCTGACCTATGTCTGGTCTGTGAACAATGGTCGCATGCTCGAGGCCAGCCTGGGCTACTACATCAACCCGCTGATCAACGTGCTGCTGGGCATGCTGATTCTTGGCGAACGCCTGCGCCGCCTGCAGTGGCTGGCGGTAGCCATGGCAGCCGTGGGCGTGGCCCAGCAGGTATGGCAAGTGGGCAGCCTGCCCTGGGTGTCGCTGGTGCTGGCGCTGAGCTTCGGCTTCTATGGGCTGATCCGCAAGCAGGCACCGGTGGCGGCGTTGCCGGGCCTGGTGGTGGAAACCTGGATGCTGGTACCCCTGGCGATCGGCTGGCTGTTGCTGCATCCGACGGCGATGAGTGCCCAGGGCGCGTTCTATACCAACAGCGAAGCGCTGTGGTTGATGGCTGCGGGGCCTGTGACCCTGATACCGCTGGTGTGCTTCAACGCCGCTGCGCGGCACCTGCCGTACACCACCCTGGGCTTCCTGCAATACCTGGCGCCGACCCTGGTGCTGCTGCAGGCGGTGCTGCTGTTCGATGAGCACTTGTCGCCCAGCACCTTGGTGGCGTTCATGTTCATCTGGGCAGGTCTGGCGGTTTACAGCGTCGATGCGTGGTGGAATTTGCGCAAGCGCAGCTGATCATTAAATGATCAAAACTCTGCAGGCCAGGTAATTCATGGCCTGCAGACACATCTCCATAGGTTATCCACACCCTGATCCCCGTGCTTTGTGCACAAGCTGCTGATTGTTGGGTGTTTTTTGATCATATCTCTGCAAGCCACATGTTGCGTGGCCTGGAGGGGTACACCCCCAGGTTATCCACAGGGCCTTCCCCGTAATATCGGGATAACCCCACGTGCTGCCTGGAGCCCCGTCAATTCCGGTCAATCCTCCGGACGCAGCTGCAACTCCACCATCAAGTCATCCGCCAGGCTCTCCAGGCGCTGCTGCAGCTCATCCAGCGGCAAAGTCAGCGGCAGCGCCAGCAATGCATCGGCGTGAAACAACGGCTCACTGCTCATCGGCGCAGGCCGCACCTCTGTGGAAAACCTCTCGACGTTTACCTGCAACTCAGCCAGCAACCGGGTAATGTCCCGCACGATCCCCGGCCGGTCGTTCCCTACCAGCTCCATGGCAATCGGCTTCCAGGTACAGGACGGCTCGATCCCGCTCTCGGCAATCAGCACGCGAATGTCATGCTTGACCAGCGCCTGCAAAGACTTCACCAGCTCATCATAATTTTCCGCCGGCACCGCCACCCGCAAGATGCCGGCGAACTGCCCGGCCATGCGCGACATGCGGCTCTCCAGCCAGTTGCCACTATGGTCGGCGATGCACTGGGCGATGCGTTCGACCTGGCCGGCCTTGTCAGGGGCGATAACAGTCAGTACAAGATGATCCACAAGCCCTTCCTCGTGTCGGACCGCGCCGTGCGGCAGTAAATCGGGGGATCGACTCAGTATAGGCAAGGCGCGGCAACCTGCCGCAGGGCACTCGACACAGCCAATCGTGTACTGTTTCAAGATTTATCTGGAACAATCCACCTGTTTTTTGCGAACATACCCACTCCCAGCGTGACCATACGCGACCAACGGGTCGCAGAACGGCGCTTTTAGTCTGATTTTGCCCCGCCTACTGCTTCATGTAGTATCCCGTGGCGCGGACTACAAAACGTCGTTTGGATGTCTGCCAAGGCGCCTGTGAAAATACGCACACTGCCCACCAGCCTGTCTGGAAGGCCGCACCCAGCCGCGCTCGGGCCATCCCGGGGGCACGCACTGGTGCCGTGTTTAGAGAAGCGCTACAGGCTTAATACAGAAGAGCGAAATAGCTGAGCAGAGTGAGGCAAGCAATGACTGGATACGTTCAAGTCGGTGGCCTTCAGGTCGCCAAGGTCCTGTACGACTTCGTGAACAACGAAGCCATCCCGGGGACCGGCATCGTCGCCGAGCAGTTCTGGGCAGGTGCAGAAAAGATCATCAATGACCTCGCTCCAAAGAACAAAGCCCTGCTCGCCAAGCGCGACGAGCTGCAAGCCAAGATCGACGCCTGGCACCAGGCACGCAAAGGCCAGGCACACGACGCCGTAGCCTACAAAAGCTTCCTCCAGGAAATCGGCTACCTGCTGCCACAAGCCGACGATTTCCAGGCCACCACCCAGAACGTGGACGAAGAAATCGCCCACATGGCCGGCCCGCAGCTGGTGGTTCCGGTGATGAACGCCCGCTTCGCCCTGAACGCCGCGAACGCCCGTTGGGGCTCGCTGTACGATGCCCTCTACGGCACCGACGCCATCAGCGATGAAGGCGGCGCCGAAAAAGGCAAGGGTTACAACAAGGCACGTGGCGACAAGGTCATCGCCTTCGCCCGCGCCTTCCTCGACGAAGCCGCGCCACTGGCGGCCGGCTCGCACGTTGACTCCACCAGCTACCGTATCAAAGGCGGCAAGCTGGTAGTTGCCCTGAAAGGCGGCAGTAACAGCGGCCTGCGCGACGATGCCCAGCTGATCGGTTTCCATGGCGACGCTGCTGCACCCACTGCCGTGCTGCTCAAGCACAACGGCCTGCACTTCGAAATCCAGGTCGATGCCAGCACCCCTGTCGGCAGCACCGACGCCGCTGGCGTGAAAGACATCCTGATGGAGTCGGCGCTGACCACCATCATGGACTGCGAAGATTCGGTTGCCGCCGTCGATGCCGACGACAAGGTGGTCGTCTACCGCAACTGGCTGGGCCTGATGAAGGGCGACCTGGCCGAAAGCGTGAGCAAGGGCGGCAAGACCTTTACCCGCACCATGAACCCGGATCGCGAGTACGCGGCGCCCAACGGCGGCAGCGTGACCCTGCACGGCCGTTCGCTGCTATTCGTGCGCAACGTTGGTCACTTGATGACCAACCCGGCGATCCTCGATGCCCAGGGCAATGAAATTCCCGAAGGCATCCAGGACGGACTGTTCACCAACCTGATCGCCCTGCACAACCTCAACGGCAACACCAGCCGCAAGAACACCCGCACCGGCAGTGTGTACATCGTCAAGCCGAAGATGCACGGTCCTGAAGAAGTGGCCTTCGCCGCCGAAATCTTCAGCCAGGTGGAAGACCTGCTGGGCATGCCGCGCAACACCGTCAAGGTCGGCATCATGGACGAGGAGCGCCGTACCACGGTCAACCTCAAGTCCTGCATCAAGGCAGCCGCCGAGCGCGTAGCGTTCATCAACACCGGCTTCCTCGACCGCACCGGCGATGAAATCCACACCTCGATGGAAGCCGGCGCCGTTGTGCGCAAGGGCGCCATGAAGAACGAGAAGTGGATCGGCGCCTACGAGAACAACAACGTCGACGTCGGCCTGGCCACCGGCCTGCAAGGCCGTGCGCAAATCGGCAAGGGCATGTGGGCCATGCCCGACCTGATGGCAGCCATGCTCGAGCAGAAGATCGCTCACCCGCTGGCCGGCGCCAACACCGCGTGGGTACCGTCGCCGACTGCTGCCACCCTGCACGCCTTGCACTACCACAAGGTCGACGTACAGGTACGCCAGCGTGAACTGGCCTCGCGTACCCCGGCATCGGTCGACGACATCCTGGCCATCCCGCTGGCCGCCGACACCAACTGGTCGGCCGACGAGATCCGCAACGAACTGGACAACAACGCCCAGGGTATCCTCGGCTATGTGGTGCGCTGGATCGACCAGGGCGTGGGTTGCTCGAAGGTGCCGGACATCAACAACGTCGGCCTGATGGAAGACCGCGCCACCTTGCGCATTTCCGCCCAGCTGCTGGCCAACTGGCTGCGCCACGGCGTGGTCAGCCAGGAGCAGGTGCTGGAAAGCCTCAAGCGCATGGCCGTGGTGGTCGACCAGCAGAACGCCGGCGACGCCCTGTACCGCCCGATGGCGCCGAACTTCGACGACAACGTTGCGTTCCAGGCGGCCGTGGAGCTCGTGGTGGAAGGTGGCAAGCAGCCGAACGGGTATACCGAGCCTGTGCTGCACCGCCGTCGTCGCGAGTTCAAGGCGCGTAACGGGTTATAAGCAGCCTCTGCGAACGGGGGCCGCTTTGCGGCCCAATCGCCGGCAAGCCAGCTCCTACAGGGACTGCACAAGCGTTGGAAGCTGTGCGGTCCCTGCAGGAGCTGGCTTGCCGGCGATGAGCCCAGTACGGGCGGCTGTTCAATCGAGCTTCAACTCTTTCTTCACCAGCTCCAGCAACTTGCCCAGGTCCACCGGCTTGAGCAGGAAATCCACCACTCCCAGGTGCATCACGTCCACCGCCTCCTTCACATCGGTGTCGCCCGACACCACGATGATCGACAACGCCGCCCGCTCCGACTCGCGAACCTGCCGGATCAGTTCCAGGCCATCGCTGGGCTGCATGCGCAGGTCGGTAATCATCAGTGCGATGCGCGGTTCGTAATGCAGCTTGAATATCGCTTCGTTGGCCCCATCAGCGGTCATGCACTCGATGCCTCTGCTCTTCAGGTACCACTTCAGCGCGTCACTGTTGACCGGGTTGTCATCGACAATCAACACCACCGGGCTGGGCGCCAGCGGCGCACTCACCACGGCCAATGCCTCACGTTCGGCGTCACTCAGGATGTCGTCATGCTCAACCATGGCCATCTCGTCAAAAAAATTCCGCTTCAGCAGTAGGACCGCAGTAAATGCGCAACCCGATCCACCTTTCGTCGGGTCTTTGACAGGGCCGCTCATAGACTTACGTCCAATGGGCACCACCCCGCCGCAAGCCGACCATGGAGGCAGAGAACAACATGCCCGGCACCTATATATAGATATATATAGTTCGGCATAGCGATACGGTCAGTTTCATGAGCAAAAAGGACGCCTACAGCCAGGCGGGCAGGACGGCAGTGCTGCAGAACATCCAGGGTACGTTGCAGTTCCTGCAGCGTTTTCCGCCGTTCAACCAGATGGAGCACAGCCACCTCGCCTACCTGGTCGAGCAATGCCAGCTGCGCTTCTACGCGTGCGGCGAAAGCATCGTCAAACCGGCTGACGGCCCGGTCGAGCACTTCTACATCGTCAAGCAGGGGCGTGTGGTCGGCGAACGCCAGCACCTGGTCAAACCCGGTGTCGAGACCACCTTCGAAATCACCAGCGGCGAATGCTTCCCGCTGGCCGCGCTGCTGGGCGAACGGGCGACCCGCACCGAGCACCTGGCCGGTGAGGACACCTTCTGTCTGCAACTGAACAAGGCTGCATTCATCCGCGTGTTCTCGATGTCGGAAGTGTTTCGGGATTTTGCACTGCGCGGGGTCAGCAGCCTGCTCGATCAGGTCAACCAGCAGGTGCGTCAACGTGCCGTTGAAACCCTTGGCACCCAGTACTCGCTCAACACCCCCCTGGGTGAACTGGCCATGCGCCACCCGGTGGTGTGCAGTGCCGACACGCCCCTGCGCGAAGCCGTGCGGTTGATGCACGAGCAACAGGTGGGCAGCATCGTGATCGTCGATGCGCAGCGCTACCCTACTGGCATCTTTACCCTGCGTGACCTGCGCCAGGTAGTGGCCGCTGCCGATGCCGAGCTTGGTGCACCCATCGAGCGCCACATGACGGCCAGGCCGTTCTACCTCAGCCCCACGGCCAGTGCCTTCGACGCGGCCATGGCCATGACCGAACGGCATATCGCCCACGTGTGCCTGGTTGAAAACCGGCGCCTGTGCGGGGTAGTTTCAGAGCGTGACCTGTTCTCCCTGCAACGGGTCGACCTGGTGCACCTTGCGCGCACCATTCGCCATGCACCGCGCCTGGAGACGCTGGTCTCGCTGCGCGGCGAAATCAGCCAGCTGGTCGAGCGCATGCTCGCCCACGGCGCGTCGTCCACGCAGATCACCCAGATCATCACCTTGCTCAACGACCACACCGTGTGCCGGGTGATCGAGCTGGCACTGGCCGAGCGCGGCGACCCTGGTGTGCCGTTCAGCTGGCTGTGCTTTGGCAGCGAAGGGCGACGCGAGCAGACCCTGCACACCGATCAGGACAACGGCATCCTCTTCGAGGCCGCCGACCGCGCCGAGGCCGACGCCATTCGCGCCCGCCTGTTGCCGCTGGCCCAATACATCAACCAAAGCCTGGCCCAGTGTGGCTTTACCCTGTGCAAAGGCGACATCATGGCCGGCAACCCAGAGCTGTGCCTGTCGCGCAGTGAGTGGGCGCGACGCTTTGCCGGTTTTGTCCGCGAGGCCAGCCCGGAGAACCTGCTGGGTTCAAGCATCTATTTCGACCTGCGCGTGGTGTGGGGCGACGAGCAAGGTTGCGAGCAACTGCGCCAGGGCCTGCTCGAGCAGGTGGCCGACAACCGCATCTTCCAGCGCATGCTGGCCGAGAACGCCTTGCGCCAACGCCCGCCCGTGGGCCGCCTGCGCGATTTCGTCCTGACCCGCCAGGGCAACGACAAAGCCGCCACCCTGGACCTCAAGGTCCAAGGCCTGACGCCCTTCGTCGATGGTGCCCGGCTGCTGGCCCTGGTCAATGGCGTCGGTGCGTGCAATACGCTGGAACGCTTGCGCCAACTGGTGGCCAAGGGCGTCATCGAGCCACTGGACGGCGCCGCCTATGAAGAGGCCTACCACTTCATCCAGCAAACCCGCATGCAGCAGCACCAGCGCCAGGCCCGCGCCAACCTGCCGTACTCCAACCGGCTCGACCCGGACAGCCTCAACCTGCTGGACCGACGCATCCTGCGCGAGTCCCTGCGCCAGGCGCAGCGCCTGCAAAGCAGCCTGGCCCTGCGGTATCAGCTATGAGCCTGTTCGCCTGGCTGCGCCCGAGTGCGCCCGAACTGGCCCCCGCCATGCGCCAGCGCCTGGCCCGGTTGTCCAAACCCGCGCCGCTGGGGGTGTGCACCTTGCGCGAGCAGCGCTGGGTGGTGCTGGACCTGGAAACCAGCGGGCTCAACTTCAACCGCGACCAGGTGCTGTCGATCGGGGCCGTGGCCATCGAGGACGGTGCGATCGATTTTGCCCAGCAATTCGAACGCACCCTGCATCGGCCATTGCAGAAAACCAACGCCAGCGTGCTGATCCATGGCCTGGGGCCGAGCGCCCTGGCTGCCGGTTGCGACCCGGCCGAGGCGTTGCTGGACCTGCTCGATTTTATTGGCGACAGCCCGGTGCTGGCATTTCACGCGCCGTTCGACCAGCGCATGCTGGGCCGGGCGCTGAAGGACAGCCTGGGTTATCGCCTGCAATCGCCGTTTCTGGATGTTGCCGAGCTGGCGCCGATGCTCAACCCCGACACAGTACTGCGCGAGGCCGGGCTGGATGACTGGGTGGCGCGGTTTGGGCTGCAGGTGGATGAGCGCCATCATGCCAGCGCCGATGCGCAGGTGACTGCGGAGCTGGCGCTGATTCTGTTCAGCCAGGCGCGGCGGCAACAACTGGACAGCCCGTTGCAGCTGGAGCAGCGGTTGCGCGGGTGGCGGCGGCGCAAGGTCAGCAATCATGGCCTGTAAATATTCATCGGCAGAACCGGCCTCATCGCCGGCAAGCCAGCTCCCACAGATATTGCAAAAAGCCCGACATCACGCGCTCCCTGTGGGAGCTGGCTTGCCGGCGATGATGGCAATCCGATAAGCGTCCATTGCACCCACCCCCCTCCCTCTGCAACAATCGCGAATAATTATCGTTAGTTAATACATACGTTCCAGGGGGACGCTGCTTGTCTTCTGCACACAGCCCACACGCCGATCTGGTCGGTGCACTGTACCGCGACCACCGCGGCTGGCTGCTGGCCTGGCTGCAACGCAGCATGGCCTGCCGCCAACGTGCCGAAGACCTGAGCCAGGACACGTTCGTGCGCCTGCTCGGCAGAGAGCAGCTGGACACGCCTCGCGAGCCCCGCGCCTTTCTCGCCGCCGTGGCCAAGGGGCTGATGTTCGACCACTTCCGCCGCGCCGCGCTGGAACAGGCCTACCTGGCCGAGCTGGCACTGATCCCGCAAGCCGAACAGCCCTCCCCTGAAGTGCAACACCTGATCCTCGAAGACCTCAAGGCCATCGACCGCCTGCTCGGCAAGCTTTCCAGCAAAGCCCGCGCAGCGTTCCTGCACAACCGCCTGGACGGCCTGGGCCATGCCGAAATCGCCGAGCGCCTGGGCGTTTCGGTTTCGCGGGTGCGCCAGTACATCGCCCAGGGCATGCGCCAGTGCTATGTGGCCCTGTATGGGCAGCCGACGTGAGCAACGCGCCGGTTTCATCACGGGTGCTGGAAGCCGCCATCGCCTGGAAACTCAGCCTGGACGACGCCAGCGGCACGCCCGACGAACGCGGTGAGTTCATGCGTTGGCATGCGGCCAGCGAAGAGCACGCCCGCGCCTGGCGCCAGCTCGGTGCCATGGACCAGCGCGTCAGTGTAGCGGCCGGCCCGGCCCGCCAGGCCCTACTGCAGTCTCGCGTCGGCCTGCGCCGGCGGGTTGCCAAGGCCGGCGGCGGCCTGGCCGGCATGTTGCTGCTCGGCTCGCTGCTGGCCTGGGTTGGCGCACCGGCGCTGGCACCCAGTTACTGGCTGGCCGATCAGCGCACCGCCACCGGCGAGCTGCGCACCCTGCGCCTGGAAGACGGCACGCTGCTGAGCCTTAATACCCACACCGCCGTGGACATCGACTTCCAGGGCGAGCAACGGGTGATCGTGCTGCATCAGGGCGAGATTTCGGTCGAAACCGGCCATCACGACCCTCGCCCGCTGCTGGTACGCACCGACGATGGTCGGCTGCGGCCACTGGGCACGCGCTTCCTGGTGCGCCGCGAAGCCAGCGGCACACGCCTGGAAGTGCTGCAGGCGTCCGTCGCTGCCAAGCCCCTGAACAGTGGTGACGAACAGGTGTTGCGCGAAGGCCAGCAGGTACTGATGGACGCCAACGGCCTGGGCCTGGTCGGCCAAGTGCCAGCCGGTGCCGATGCCTGGACCCGCGGCATGCTCGTGGTGGACAACGTGCGACTGGGCGACCTGCTGGCCACATTGGGCAAGTACCGCAGCGGCTACCTCGGGGTAGATGCCAAGGTGGCCGACCTGCGCGTCACCGGCAGCTTCCCACTGACCGACACCGATTTGGCACTGGCATCACTGGTGCCGGCATTGCCGGTGAAGATCGAGCGGCATACCCAGTGGTGGGTGACCGTCACTTCCAAGTAAACCTGTACTGGCCTGTTCGCGGCGGTTCGACGCTTCGATAAACCCGCTCCACGTCAATCTCACCGCATTTGAAATCGAGATGTCCCTGTGGGCACGTGTTCACCCGCGAAAGGGTCGGCACATGCGCTGATCAACTTTAAATAATTCTCAACATTTTTCAGATTCACCCTGTCACTTTTCAATTCTCGCTCGGCAAGGAAGCAGCAAGCACTTACCCGTCGAGGAACCGCCGCATGTCCCGTGCCGTTGATCGTATCCTGCGCCCCAGCCTGATGGCCCTGGCCATCGGCCTTGGCGCCTCGTTGGCCAGCCCTGCCCTGTTCGCCGCCGAACAATCCGCACCGCGCGCCTACGATTTGCCCAGCGCTCCTTTGGCCACCACGCTCAACCAGATCGCCAGCCAGGCCGGCATCGCCCTGGCCATCGACCCAGCCCTGGTCAACGGCCGCACTTCGGCCCCGGTAAGCGGCCGGTACGACGGCCTCGGCGCCCTGCAAGCCGCCTTGGGCGGCACCGGCCTGCAGCTGCAGCAGAGCAGCGTCGGCAGCTACAGTCTGGTGGCGGTTCCGGATGGCAGCCTGGCATTGCCGGAAATCACGGTGAATGCGTCCAGCGCCAGCGAAAGCGCCTGGGGCCCGGTCGAAGGCTATCTGGCCAATCGCACTGCCGCCGGCACCAAGACAGACACCGCGCTGGTCGAAGCACCACGCTCAATCTCGGTTGCCACTCGCGAGCAGATGAAAGACCGCGGCGTGCACAGCCTGGATGACGCCGTGCGCTATATGCCAGGGATCGTGTCCGCCAGCTTTGGCAGCGACACGCGCTATGACTGGATGCGTGTGCGCGGCTTCGAGCCCACCCAGTTTCTCGATGGCCTGCCGCTGCCACGCGGCGTGTACGCCAACCCGAAAGCCGAAACCTGGAACCTCGACCGCCTGGCGCTGCTGCGTGGCCCAGCGTCCTCGGTCTATGGCCAGACCCCGCCCGGCGGCCTGCTGGACATGGTAAGCCGCCGTCCGCAGGCAGAAAGCGAGCACGAAATCGAACTGCAGTACGGCAGTGACAATCACCGTCAGATCAACTTTGCCAGCACCGGCAAGATCGACGACGAGGGCCGCTTTCTGTATGGCGTCAGCGGTGTGATCCGTGACAGCGGCTCGCAGATCGATCACATCGACAACAAGCGCTACAACATCGCCCCAAGCCTGACCTGGAACATTGACGAAGATACTTCGCTGACGCTGCTCACCCAGTTCACCCGCGACGATACCGGTGCCACCAGCCAGTTCCGCCCCATCCAGGGCACCAAGATCGACATGCCGTTCGGCAAGATCTCCCACCACAAGAACCTGGGTGACCCGGACTACGAGTTCTACGATCGTACCTACTACGCGCTTGGCTATGCCTTCGAGCACCGCATCAACGACGTCTGGCAGTTCCGTCAGAACCTGCGCTACACCAAGTCGGACCTGGCGTTCCAGGCCATCACCCCCGGCAGCTATTACCAGCCCGGTGGCCCGGTACAGGACGACGGCACTGTCAGCCGAATGTCCACCAATACCGATGAAGACATCAGCCAGTTCGCGGTGGACAACAACTTCCAGGCCGACTTCGCCACCGGCGACGTTACCCACACCCTGCTGATCGGCCTGGACCATCAGCGCATCAACACCAATTACCTGTCGATCTTCGGTTTCAACGTGCCGGACAGCAACGTCAACAACCCGGTATACGGGTTGCCAATCACCCGCCCGGACCGCTCGACAGCGTTTTATGACTACAACCAGAAAACCCGTCAGACCGGGCTGTATGTGCAGGACCAGATGGCGCTTGGCAACTGGCGCCTGACCTTGGGTGGGCGGGAGGACTGGGTGCACACCGGCACCAAGTTCTTCAACCAGGGCGATGCCACCAATACCCAGCGGGACAAGAAGTTCAGCGGCAACGCGGCCATCAGCTATGTGTTCGATTCGGGCTTGGTACCGTACCTTTCGTATGCCGAGTCATTCCAGCCGACCAGCAATGCCAATGCGTCGGCCACGCAGTCTTTCAAACCCACCGAAGGCAAGCAGTGGGAGCTGGGGGTGAAATACCAGCCGCCGGGTTCCAACACCCTGCTGTCGGCAGCCGTGTATGACCTGACCCAGAAAAACGTCTCGGTGACCGACACCGTCGGTGGCGTGACCATCACCAGCCAGACTGGCGAAGTGAAAGTCCGGGGGTTGGAGCTTGAAGCGGTTTCCGACGTTACCGAGAACCTGAAGGTGATTGCCGCCTACACGCTGGCCAAGTCCGAAGTGCAGAACGGCGACTTCAAAGGCAACCGCCTGCAGCTGATGCCGAACCAGCAGGCCTCGCTGTGGGGTGACTACACCTGGCACTCGGGCGTACTGGACGGCTTCGGCATCGGCCTGGGTGCGCGCTATACCGGGAACACCTACGGCGACCAGGCCAACACCTACCTGGGCAAGGCCAATGCCTACACCGTGTTCGATGCCTCGGTGCACTACGACCTCGGCCGCCTGAACAGCAGCCTCAAAGGCGCGTCGGTCGCGGTCAACGCCACCAACCTGCTGAACAAGGACTACATCTCTACCTGTGACTCGTACTACTGCTACTACGGCGACGAGCGAAGCGTTGTTGCTAGCGCCACCTACAAGTTCTGAGTGAGCGGGGCCGCTTTGCGGCCCAATCACCGGCAAGCCAGCTCTTGCAGGTACAGCGCAAGCCTCTGGCCATGTGCCCCCCTGTGGGAGCTGGCTTGCCGGCGATTGGGCTGCGCAGCAGCCCCTCGATCCAACAGAAAAAATCGGTACCGTGATGAAAAGCCCAACCATCCGCCGCTGGTCCGCGATCCACACCTGGAGCAGCCTGGTCTGCACTCTGTTCCTGCTGTTGCTGGCACTCACCGGCCTGCCGCTGATCTTCCACCACGAACTCGAACAGCTGCTCGGCGACGCGCCTGAACTGCGCCAGATGCCGGCAGACACCCCGCACCTCGATCTTCAGCAGCTGGTGCTCAAAGCCGAGCAGCATCGCCCCGGCGAGGTCATGCAGTACTTCGGTTACGACGAAGACGAACCCAACGGCGTGGTCGCCATCACTGCCGCTACCGCCGGCACCGACCCCAACCTGTCCCACACCTTCATGCTCGACGCCCGCACTGGCGAAGCTGTAGCGATGCCAGCGGCCAACGGCGGCTTCATGATGCTCATGCTGCGCCTGCACGTAGACATGTTTGCCGGTCTGCCCGGCAAGCTGCTGCTGGCCTTCATGGGCGTGCTGTTCATCGTAGCGATCGTCTCCGGCACGGTGCTCTATGCGCCGTTCATGCGTCGCCTGGAGTTCGGCACGGTACGCCACGACAAATCCCGGCGCCTGCGCTGGCTCGACCTGCACAACCTGATTGGCGTGGTGACCCTGGCCTGGGCGTTGACGGTAGGCGTAACCGGCGTGATCAGTGCGCTGTCTGACCTGGTCATCGCCGCCTGGCGCAATGACAGCCTGGCCGCCATGGTTGCGCCTTATCGTGACGCCCCACCGCTCACCCAACGCGCCCCTGCAACCCGCCTGCTGGACATTGCCGCACAGGCCGCCCCCGGCATGCGCCCGGACTTCATAGCCTTCCCCGGGACGCGCTTTTCCAGCGAGCACCACTACGCGGTGTTCATGAACGGCGCCACGCACCTCAGTTCGCACCTGTACACACCGGTGCTGATCGATGCCCGCACGCTGGCGGTCACGGCGGTCGGCGAGCGCCCCTGGTACATGGACGCCATGGGCCTGTCGCAACCGCTGCACTTCGGCGATTACGGCGGGCGGCCGATGCAGATCCTCTGGGCCGTGCTCGACGTGCTGACCATTGTCGTACTGTGGAGCGGCCTGTACCTGTGGTGGGGCAAACAGCGCAGACCCAAAGGAGCGCGGGCATGAGCCACAAATCGCAATCGACCTGGCAGATTTTCGCCTGGCCGGCACTGCTCGCGCTGTTGGCCGCGCTCGGCCTGTTCGCGGCGCTGCTCGGTGACGGCTGGTGGGACACGCTGTCATGGCTCGGCCTGGGCATTCCGGTCTGGCTCAGTGTGCGGGGCATGAAACGCCGCTGAGGTAGCCGGGTAACACATCGCCCCGGCCGCCAGCCTGCAGCATGGTCCGCTTTCAGAGCAGGACACGGACCATGACCACACCACAACGCTTTCGAGTGCTGGATGAGCGCCTGACAGCGCTACTGCCAGTAGCAGGCAGTGTAGAAAATAGCCTGGACCAGTGCCTGGGGCAGCTGTTCCCGGGCCTGGGCATTACCGCACGCACGCTCTACTTCGACACCTACAACCTGCTGACGCTGACAGGTTTTCACCTGTTCGATGGTGGCACCTTCAAGCTCCCCGCAGGAAGCCGGCCAAGCCACGCCGAGCATCAGGCCCTGAGCCTGCCCGTTGGTTTCAGTTCACGCATCGACCGCTTCTGCCGCACCATTCGCCAGGAACTACACGCCCGACTGGCCGCAGATTGGCAAGCGCGCGACGCCACAGGCCTGACCCGTATCGTGCGACTCGCCTCGCTGCGCAGTGACCAGTTCGAAGCCGAAATGCGCTTGCGCAGCACTGACCAGACGCTTTCCAGCGAACATATCCAGTTGCTCAGAACCTGCCTGGAACTACCGCTGCCCTGGCAGCGCAGGCATTTGCCGCTGCATTCACGCCCACAGCTGTATCGCCCCTTGCTGACTGCCACCGAACCCAACTGGCGCAACCACATACCCGGGCTCATGGTACTCACTGAGCACGGCGCAGAAGGCCAGCTGCTGGACCAGCATGGCAAAGTCGGCCGTACCCTTCTCTGTAGTGTGGCGCACGGTGTGGAGGCCTTTGACAGCCTTGCCGAACTGCATCAAGAGCTTTGTGAACGCCTGGAGGACCCGCAGCAAAGCGAACATCTGCTGGCATTGCTGGCTACCCCCGAGCAAAAGCAACGCGCTCGTCAGGCCGAGCAGCTGCGCTATGACTGGTACCCCGAGGAGTTGGTGCAGTTTCAGGCATTTGCCATCCGCGACGCGCAGCTGGCACGCCTGACCCATGCCTGGCATCACAGTTGGAAACAAGGCCTGCAACGCAACGTCGAGCAACTCGACAGGGCATTGGCTGACGCACTGGACATACGCCCCCAGGTCGGCAGCGTCGGGCCGCTCGCCACACGCTACGGGCTACTGCTTGAAAAGCACCTGCCCAACTGGTTGCGTACCACCTCGCAACAAGGCGTGACGCATATCATGCAGGCGCTGCAGCAACAGGTGGCAGCGATCCAGGGAGCGGCGGCACCCGGGATTCTCACGCTGGGGCAGTTCAACCAGCAACACTCGCTGCTGAACTGGGTAAACGAGAGGCTGCAGGAATACCTTCAACGTGACCCAGGGCTGGATATCCACCCCCGCGACATCTTTGTCAGCGTAACGGTTGCGCGCCAGACAGGCCCCTTGATCAATCCGCTCCCCACTGCGGGCGCCACGGGTTACATCCCGGTAGCCAGCAGGCCTATCGTGGGCGACACCATCAAATTTGTTCGGCACACCTACAGGCTCGACGAACTGGCGCTGCTGAACATCGCCTGGTTCGAAGTCGACTACTGGCTCACGGCAAAGGTGCACCTGCACGATGGCGAAGCGTTGCCTGCCCTTACACCCTCCAGGGTCAGGCAGATGGTGCGGCGGCTGAATGCTGGAACCGGCTATCAGGCTTATCTACGTACCCAGTTGCTCGACTCACCCGAAGGCGAGTGGCGGCAGTGGGCGCACGGGGAACTGAACCGCACCCGCATGAACGCCGAGGCGGTCAAAGGGCGCTACGCCGGGCATTTTCTTGTGGATACTTTCGAGCAGGGCTACGGCTGGGCCAGCACAGTGATCAACGCACCCGACAGCCAGGCGCGCCCTTATTTCAACAACGAGCAGCGCGTGGACGTACAGCAGTTGCTCATCCAGGAGCAGACGTTGCAAGGCGTGCTGTTGCTGGTATCGCCCCTGAACTCCAAGCGCATCGTGGTGTATGCCCCGGACGCTCCCGACCGCCGCTACTGGCGTGAATATGCCAACGCACGCGGGCTGATGCGAGCGATACGCAACGATCAGCGCCTGCGCAATTACGTCGCCCAGCGCCTTCCCCGTGCCAACCGCGATAACATCGAGAAGCTCCTGGTCAAGGGGCGCCTCGGTTCACACGTACGACAGCAGACCATCACCGGTAACCTCTATCATGCAGCCTACCGCGCAGAGGTCCATAACCTGATGGCGCAAACTGACGCTGCCACCCGCAGCAACGAGGAATTGCTCGGCACATTTTCGATCAACGTGCTGCGGTTGTTGCTCGACATCGTTACCCTGGTACTGCCACAACGCCAACTCATGGCGCTGGCCTTCGGGCGCATGGGTATCTCGATCTGGGATGGTTTCGAAGCGTTCAACGAGGATGACCACGAAGATGCGCTTCATCACGCCATTGCCGCCCTCAGTCATGCCACCGAAGGGCTGAACACGCTCGCGGGCTCCGGCATGATGCGCCGCGTGTTGCGCGGCATGCCCAGGCCACCTTCGGTACCGCTGCCGTCCCGCTACCAGGCCAGGCCAGCCGAGGCAAAGATACGCTATCTAATCGATGGGGCGCACGGCGAAGCGGTGTACGAGCAGGCTTCCGCGAGCTCGGGTTTGTCCCTTTACTACGTCAAGGACTTGCAGGGCCGCTACTTCAACGTCAGCTTCGATGGCAGCCGCTGGCGTGCGACCGACCCCAAGCAGCCGCTCGCCTACCTCAAGCTGCCGATCAAACGCCGCCTTGACCAGACCTTGGTCGTCGACTCGCCGTTGCTCTGGTACGACGGCCTGCCCGACCTGAATCAGCTGCTGGGGGCGTGCCAACCGGAAACGCGCCTCACCGGCTCAGCGATCGCTGCGGAGCCAGAAGTGTTCGAGACGCAGGGCGTGCCGTTTTTGCAACTGGGCAGTCAGCAGGTGAACGTGCGGCACCACCCCCTGGCCGGACATTACCAGCTCGCGATCCCCGAGCACATGCAAACCAACGTGCCGATCTGGGCGGTGCTGCGCCGGCAGGAAGGGCAATGGCGAATCCGCGTGCGTCAGCCAGGACGCAGCAGCGACTGGCTGACGCTGCCTGCGGATTATTCGGCCAGCTTGGGCAGCAGTCGGTCGAGCCGCTGATGCAGCGCGCTGCCGCTCGGCCAGTTGCGCAGCAGCCGTGCTCGATCACGGGCATAGGCCGGGGCGAAGCTGAGCTGGGTGGCGTGCTGGCACATGGCGTCGAGATCGATCAACGACCACCGACCGTTGTCCCAGAACAGGTTATGGCCCTTGAAGTCGCCATGACTGATGCGCTCGCGGATCAGTTGCTGCATCACCCGCACCAGGGCATCGACCTGCTCTTCGGGCGCGTCGCCGTTTTCCACATAGGGTGCGAAACACGCGGTCAGGTCCGGGCCATCGACGTACTCGGTAACCAGGTAGGCCCGACTGCGCAGGCCCACCACCCGTTGCTCCAGTACCGCCAGCGGGCGCGGGGTAGCGATGTCGAGAAACTCCAGGCGATGGCCTTCGATCCACGAGTGCCAGGCCCGGCTCGGGCGCCAGAAGCGTTTGAACCAGTGGGCGGTGCTCTTGATGTTGTAGCGTTTGAGCACCAGTTGACGGCCATCGACCTCGATGCGCGCAACACTGGCGGCACCACCGGTCTTGAACAGGTGGCCTTTGTCGATCAGCGCATCGGCCTGCTCCAGCACCGGCAGCATGGCGTCGACCTCGGTGCGACGGATCGCCCGCAGGCCCGACAGGCTGCGTTCAACACTGAACAGGCTGCACTCGCGGCCGGCCTTTTCCAGATAATCCTTCTGCCGCCAGCTGCGCACCTTGTCCACCTGCTTCTGCAAGGCTTCCAGCGGCAGGGCGTGTTCGGCGTTGGCCAGCAGGTAATGCACCAGCAACTCTTCGATGAAGGGTTCCAGGCGCTTGGGCAACTGGGCGAAGAACACGCCGAGGTTTTCCAGTACGCGCGGGCGTGACAACTGCTGGCCGGGCGTTTCGGCCTTGATGCCGGCGCCATCGATCAGGTACAGCTTGCCGCCATGACGCAGCAGGTTGTCCAGGTGCAGGTCTTCTTGCCACAGGCCCTGGGCGTGCATGTGCGCCACTGCAGTCAGCGCTTCGCCCAGCACCAGGTGCTGTTCGTCGGCCAGCACCGGCAGGTGCTCTACGCCAGCCCAGGCATCAGCCAGGCTTTCGGCGCCGTCGAGGAACTCGAACAACAGCCAGCCGCCCTCGCCTTCCTTGAGGCCGTCGGCCAGCAGCTTCGGCGTGGTCAGGCCCTGCTCAGCCAGCAGCTTTACGCCTTGCAACTCACGCTGGAAGTGCCGGGCCGCATGGCTGCCCACCAGCAACTTGGCCAGCACCGGGGTGCCACGCCACACGCCAGCCCCCACATAGCGCTGGCCCGGCAACACACGCAGCAGGCTGAGCAGTTGCAACTCGGCGCTGCCGGCGGCATCGGCCAGGGTGATACTCAGGGGCAATGCAGGGCTGCGCCCGGCCCTTTTCAGTTCAGACAAACGCATCAGCGGGCCTCTTTTTCACGACGGCGTTGCGTCAGGCGTTGCAGCCAGGTGTCGACCAGCCGGCCATCGGCAGGCTGTGCCAGGTAGGTGGCCAGCAGGGTGCGGATATCGGCTTCGCCCCACGCCCGGGCACGACGCAGCAGCGGCTCCAGGTCCTTCAGGCGGTCGCGCATGCCAAACAGCAGCGGCCGGGTTTTTTCCAGGTCGATCAGCTGCGCGTCCCAGCCTTCGCGGCGCTGGCGCAGGAAGATGTGCTTGGGGTAGAAGCAGCCATGCACCTGGCCGGCGCTGTGCAGCGTGCGCGCCAGCTGGCCACAGGCCTGGAGGATGCCGTTGCGCTCGGCCCCGCCCAGCTGTAGCCATTGGGCCAGCAGGCTGTCGAGGTCGGCCCATTCGTCCAGGGCGCGGGTCATCAGGATGGCCCGGTGCTTGCCGGCCTGCTTGCGTTCGCCATAGAACACCGCCTGCAAGGCGGGAATGTGCAGTTTCTGGTAGCGGCTGATATTGCGGAATTCGCGGGCGAAGGTGGGTTCGCCAAAGGGCCGGTGCAGGGTACGGGTCAGGTAGTCGCTCTGGCGCTTGAGGTAGTAGCCCTTGCCTTCGAGTTCCAGCCTGTACACGCTGCTCCAGCCGCCGCGGCCGGTGTTGGGTTCGTCCACGGCATCCAGTTGCAGCGCCCACAGCGCCTCGAAGTCGTCCAGGCCATGGCGTTTGAGCAGCGCGACGTCCGCGCTGGCCAGGTAATCGGTCATTCCCTTCCCTCGAAAAAGCCCAATACCTGGCGAATGCGCTTCTTGTCACGCACATTCAAGCGGTCGCGGCCACGGTATTGCAGGTAGAAGCGCAGGCGCTGGGTAGCGGTGAGGTGGTATTTGGCCACTTTGTCCAGGCAGGCCAGGTCCTTGATCATCCGGTGCCGCCACATGAAGCCGCGCCAGAAGTCGCCGGTGGGGCAGTCGATGAAAAACAGCGTGCCCTGGTCATCGACCAGCAGGTTGCGCCATTTCAGGTCGTTGTGGGCGAAATGGTGCTGGTGCATGACCCGGGTGTGGCGCGCCAGCTGGCTGCTGACATGCGCGACCCAGGCACGGTCCGCCAGCCGTGCATCGTTGCGCTCTGCCAGCGCCGACAGGTCTTCGGTGCGTGGCAACTCGCGGGTGATCATCGCACCACGGCCGAAGGCCAGGCCATCGCGCTCCAGGCCCCAGGCGACTACTTCGGCGGTGGGAATGCCCCACTTGGCGAACTGCTTGAGGTTCTGCCATTCGGCCTTGATGCGTGGCCGGCCAAGGTAGCGGCGCAGGTGCTTGCCGGCCCCGGTGTAGCGTTTGACGTAGTAGTTGACGCCGTCACGCTCGATGCGCACCACCTCGCTGAGCGGGTCGCGGGTCAGGCGTTCGCCTTGCAGGGCAAATACCGCTTCGAGGCTGCCGAAGTCCGCCGCCAGGTGTTGGTAACCCGGCGCCAGTGTCCAGCCCGCCATCAGAGTGCATCCCCGTAGCGTTGCTTGCGGTCGTAGAGTTTCTGCGCCTTGCGCTCCAGCCAGGCGAGCAGCGCGGCTTCGTCCTTCAGCACCTGTCGCAGCGGGCGCTGGAAGTAAGCGCGCAGGAAGCGCAGCTTGTCGCGTCGGGTAAGACCGATGTCCAGCGCCGAGAAATACAGCGCGGCCAGGTCCTTGTCGCGCCAGCGGCGGCTGATGGTTGCCCGGGTCTGCGCGCGGTGCAGGTCGATGACCGACAATTTGAAATCGTCCGCCGTAACCGGGCGGTCGGTGTGCAGCAGGAAGTGACAGATGTAGCAGTCGCGGTGGTTGACCCCGGCGCGGTGCATGCCACCGGTCATCTTTGCCACTTCGCCGATCAGCGCACGCTTCAGGCGCGGCTCGGGCGGCTGCCGGACCCAGTCGAGGCTGAAGTCTTCCAGGCTGACGGTCGGCGCCAGTTCCTCGGTGATGATGAACGAGTGCTGGGTGGCCGGATTGCTGCCACGCTCGCCATAGGCGACGGCGGTCATGGTCGGCACACCAACCTCATGCAGGCGCTGAATGGCGCGCCACTCCTGGCCTGCGCCGAGCACCGGCAGCTTGGCGGTGAACAGGTTCTTGAAAACCTCGCCCCAGCCGATGCCGCGGTGAATCTTGACGAAAAAGCCCTCGCCCGCGACTTCGGTGCGCAGCGTGCGGCGCCCTTCCAGCTCGCGGTACACCTCGCCTTGCAGCGCTTCGACGGCGTCGAAGGCATCACGCCCGGCCCACAGGCGCTTGAACGGTTCGGCCAGTATCAGCTTCATGCGGTCTCCTGCCCCAGGATCACATCGGCGGCATGCTGCGGCATGCTGTACAGGTCTGCCGTGTCGGCGAAGGCCAGGCCATTGCGCGCCCAGTCGGCGCGGGCCTGCGGGTCTTCGAGCATGCGCTGCAGGTAACTATTGAGCTGTTCCTGCTCGAACGGTTCGTCCAGCACCAGGCCGCAGTCGGCCTCGGCGATGTAATGGGCATAGCCGCACACCCTGGACACCAGCACCGGCAGGCCAGCCACCAGCGCTTCGAGCAGCACCGTGCCGGTGTTTTCGTTGTACGCCGGGTGAATCAACAGGTCGGCGCCCAACAGGAAACGCGGGATATCGCTGCGGCCCTTGAGGAACTGCACCTGGTCGCCCAGGCCCAGTGTGGCGCTCTGCAGCTGGAATACCTTGGGGTCGTCCTGGCCGATCACCATCAACTTCGTGCGCTTGCGCAGGGCCGACGGCAGTGCCGCCAGGGCCTTGAGGCTGCGGTCCACACCCTTGGTCTTGAAGCCCGAGCCAATCTGCACCAGCAGCAGGTCGTCGTCATCCAGGTTGAATTCCTTGCGGAACCCGGCGCGGATCTCGGCGGCATTGGCCGGTGCGCGGCGGTCCTGGGAAATGCCTGGCGGCAGCAGGTGGAAGCGCTCCACCGGGGTGCCGTAGTGCTTGATGAACAGCGGCTGCTGCACTTCGGAAATCATCAGCACTTCGGTATGCGCGTCCTTGGCGAACACGGCACGCTCATACTCGGCAAAGTGCCGGTAACGGCCCCAGCGACGGTACAGGCCACCACGCAAGGTTTGCGCCTTGTCCTCGAAGCAGCCGTCGGCGGCGTAGTACACGTCCAGCCCGGGCATCTTGTTGAAACCGATCAGCCGGTCGACCGGGCGCTTGGCCAGGTCGGCGGCCATCCAGGCGCTGAGCTTCTCGTTGCGGCGGTGGTTGAAAATCGCCTTCACCGGCGCCACCAGCACTTCGAAGCCCGGCGGAATGTCGCCCTCCCAGATCAACGTGTAGACACGGATCTGGTGGCCCCGCTTCTGGCATTCCAGGGCAATGCGCATGAAATCACGCTGCAGCCCGCCGAAGGGGAAATATTTGTAAAGCACGAAAGCCAGTTGCATCAACGGACATCCTCAGCCAGCAGCAACGCGCTCAAGCGGCTCGCCACATGCTCGGGATTCAGGCGAGTGAAGCACAGTGGCCACTCGCGATTCAGATCGAACCGGCGCAGGTCATCGGCGCTCGGTTTGTAGGTGCACTTCTTCTGCAGGCAGGGAGCGCAAGGCCAGTCACTGGCCTGGTGAATCTGGGTCCGTCCGTAGGCGCCAGTCAGGCCCGGGTTGGTCGGGCCGAACAGCGAAATGGTGGGTACATCGAGTGCCGCCGCCAGGTGGCCAAGGCCGGTATCGACCGCCACGCAGGCCTTTGCCGCCGCCAGTACGCGAGCAACCCCGACAAGGTTCAATTTGGGGAGTACCTGGCAGTTGTTCAAGCCCTGGGCGATGCGCTCGGCGCGGGCCTTTTCGGCCGGGTTGCCCCAGGGCAGGCGCACTTCCAGCTTGCGCCGGCCCATGCGCTCGGCCAGTTCGCGCCAGTAGGCTTCGGGCCAGTGCTTGGTCACCCAGGTGGTGCCATGCAGGAACACCACGTACGGGGCGGCCGGCGGCAGTTGCAGGCGCTGCAGGTCGAGGCCGTAGTCGCCGAGGCCTTCCGGCAGGTCGTAGGCCAGGGCCATCGCGAACAGCTGGCGCACCCGCTCCACGGCGTGCTGCCCCGTGGCAACCGACAGGCGCCGGTCATAGAAGCGGCTGGCCCAGCCTTCGCGGGCCGAGTAGCGGTCCAGCCCGGCTACCGGGGCTTTCACCAGGCGGGTCAGCCAGGCCGACTTGACCAGGCCCTGGGCATCGATCACCAGGTCATATTTGCGCTCGCGCACACGCTGCTTGAACGCCTTCCACTCGCCACTCTTGATGGTTTGCCAGAGGTTTTTGCGCCAACGGCGTATCGCCACCGGGATCACCTGGTCGACCGCGGGGTGCCAGCTGGGGATTTCGGCAAAGCCTTCTTCCACCACCCAATCGAAACGGATGCCCGGGATGGCGTGGGCGGCATCGGTAAGGGCCGGCAGGGTGTGGATCACATCACCCAGCGACGAGGTCTTGATGATCAGTACCCGCACTTAGTCGACCTCGGCCACGGTATCGATCAAATCCGGGCCGCTCAGGCTGTGCAGGGCGGCAATGACTTTGCCCGGCTCAAGCAGGCGCAGGCAGTTGTAGTGGCCGAAGCGGCAGGTACGGTCGAAGCACGGGCTGCACTCGATACCGGTGCGCACCACCTCCACCTGCTCGGCCAGCGGCGGTGTGAAACCTGGCGAAGTCGAGCCGTACACCGCCACCAGCGGGCGGTTCAGCGCAGCCGCCACGTGCATCAGGCCGGAGTCGTTGGACACCACGGCATGCGCGCAGGACATCAGGTCGATGGCCTCGGCCAGCGAGGTTTCGCCGGCCAGGTTGGATGATTCTTCACGGAAACCCGGGATCAGCCGGTCGCGGATCTGCTCACCCACCGGGTGGTCGTTCTTCGAACCGAACAGCCACACCTGCCAGCCCTGGCGGATCATTGCATCGGCTACAGCGGCATAGTGCTCGGCCGGCCAGCGCTTGGCCTCGCCGAATTCGGCACCTGGGCACAGCGCCAGCACGGGGCGGTCCAGCTCCAGGCCAAACTTGGCCAGGGCGGCCTCACGGCTCTGCGCTTCGATCTGCAGGCTGGGGCGCGGGTACGGCTGCGGCAACTCGGCGCCGGGCGCATAGGCCAGGGCCATGAAGCGCTCGATCATCAGCGGGTAGCGGGCCTTGTCCAGCTTGCGCACGTCATTGAGCAGGCCGAAGCGCATTTCGCCGCGCCAGCCGGTGCGTTTGGGGATGCCGGCAAAGAACGGCACCAGCGCCGACTTCAGCGAGTTGGGCAGCAAGATGGCCTGGTCGTACTGGCCGGCCAGTGACTTGCCGATGCGCCGCCGCGTGGCCAGCTCCAGCGCGCCGTGGCCGAGCGGGAAGCTCAAGGCCTGGCGCACCTCGGGCATGCGTTCGAGGATCGGCCGGCTCCACTCGGGGGCCAGCACATCGATCACGCAGTCGGGGTGCTGCTGTTTCAGGCACTGGAACAGGGTCTGCGCCATCACCATGTCGCCGACCCAGCTGGGGCCAATGATCAGTATTCTCATGCTTAGTCCAGAAACGCTCGGGGAGGCTACAGGCTGCGGTACAGCCTGGCCTCCCCTCTTTATATTCAGGCTATGTGGCGGACAGTGTAACACCGGTGGTGGACCATGAGCCTTTGGGGCTGCTTTGCCGCCCCGACAGTCTCAAGTCAGGCCCAACTCACCCCAGATGCGCCGCACCTCACGGCGTTCGTCGGCAAACTGCGCCGCGTCGATCACCCCGGCCTGCTTCTGCAAGGCCTGGCGGTGCGAGGCCGAGCGGAACGCCTTGTACACCTCACGCAACAGCACCGCGTCACTGGCCGGCATCAAACCTGCCTGCTCCAGCTCTTCCAGAATGCGGATGTTATCGGTCCATCGGAGTATGGCCGGGTGGTCGTGGGACCAGGCCAAAGCGGCGTATTGCACCATAAATTCGATATCGACGATACCGCCGGCATCCTGCTTGATATCGAAGGGTACACCGGCTTCGAAAGCATTGGCCGCAGTACCGGCAGCCGTGGCCTTGGTGCCGAGGTTACCGCGCATCTTGGCGCGCATTTCGCTCACTTCGGTGCGCAGTTTTTCCAGGTCACGGGCCTGGCCCAGCACCTTGGCACGCACACCTTCGAACGCCGTGCCGACCTGCTTGCAACCCACCAGCACACGGGCTCGCACCAGGGCCTGATGTTCCCAGGTCCAGGCTTCGTTCTGCTGGTAGCGCTCGAACGCGCCCAGCGAGCTCACCAGCAGGCCCGAGGCACCCGATGGGCGCAGACGCATGTCGACGTCATACAGCTGCCCCGAGTTGGTCTGGGTGGTCAGCAGGTGGATGATGCGTTGGCCCAGGCGGGTGAAGAACTGGGCGCTGTCGATGGGCTTGGTACCGTCGGTTTCCGCCTGCGGGTCGCCGTCGTGGATGAACACCAGGTCCAGGTCCGAGCCGTGCCCAAGCTCCAGGCCACCCACCTTTCCGTAACCGATGATGATGAAGCCCGGGTCGCACAAGCTGCCGTCACTGCGCTTGGGCTGGCCATGCCGGGCCACGGTCTGGCGCCAGGCCAGGGCCAGCACCTGGTCGAGGATGGCTTCGGCCAGCCAGGTCAGGTAGTCGCTGACTTTCATCAAGGGCAGGTTGCCGCTGATTTCCGAGGCGGCCACCCGCAGGCTGTGGGCCAGCTTGAAGTGACGCAGCGCCTCCATTTGCTGTTCCAGGTCGTCCTCGGGGATTCGCGTCAGCCGTTCACGCAGCTCGCTGGCCAGCTCCGGCGCCAGCGGCGGGCTGAACAGGCGGCCTTCATTGAGCAGTTCATCGAGCAGCAGCGGGTAGCGGGCCATCTGCTCGGCGATCCAGGGGCTGGCGGCGCACAGGGTCAGCAGGCGGCGCAGGGCTCCAGGGTTTTCGGTCAGCAGTACCAGGTAGGCCGAACGCCGCGCCACCGCCTCCACCAGCGGCAACACCCGTTCAAGCACCAGGTCGGGGTTGTCATGCTCGACGGCCTGGGCCAGCAAACGCGGGATAAAGGCGTCCAGGCGTTCACGGCCGATACGCTGGATCGAGCGCAATTGCGGGCTGGAGCGTAATGCGGCCAGGCGCCGCAGCGCTTCGACGGGCTCCTTGAAACCGGCCTCCTGCAGCTGCCGCCCTGCGGCCTCTTCATCCTGTGCCTGCTCCCACAGCGGCGACCATTCGCCGCCCACTACCAGCTCGCCCTCGCCGTCTTCATCATCCGGGTCGGCGATCACCTGGCGGAAGTGCCAGTCGATGCGGCCACGCCAGTACATCAACTGGTCGTGGAAACCCTGCCAGTCGGCAAAGCCGAGGATGTAGGCAACCCGCGCCTGGTCGAGCTCGCTGTCGGGCAGCATCTGCGTCTGGCGGTCGGCGATGGCCTGGATGGCGTGTTCGGTGTAGCGCAGGAATTCATAGCCTTCGCGCAGCTCGGCGACCACGGCTGGGGGGAGGTAACCCTGGCCTTCCAGGGTGGCCAGCACCTTGAGCAACGGCCGCTGCTGCAGGCTGAGGTCGCGCCCGCCGTGGATCAGCTGGAAGGCCTGGGCAATGAACTCCACCTCGCGAATGCCACCGGCACCCAGCTTGATGTTGTCGGCCATGCCCTTGCGCCGCACTTCCTGCTGGATCAGCTGCTTCATGGTGCGCAGCGCTTCGATCGCAGAAAAGTCCAGGTAGCGGCGGTACACGAACGGGCGCAGCATCTCCTGCAGCTGCGCACCTGCCGCCTGGTCGCCGGCCACCACTCGTGCCTTGATCATCGCGTAGCGTTCCCAGTCGCGACCCTGGTCCTGGTAGTACTGCTCCAGCGCATTGAAGCTGAGCACCAGCGCGCCCGCAGAGCCGTAAGGACGCAGGCGCATGTCGACGCGGAACACGAAGCCGTCGACGGTAACCGGGTCCAGCGCCTTGATCAGGCGCTGGCCCAGGCGGGTGAAGAACTCCTGGTTGTCCAGCGAGCGCTTGACCCCTTCGGTTTCGCCGCCCTCAGGGAAGCCGAAGATCAGGTCGATGTCCGACGACAGGTTCAGCTCCACCGCGCCCAGCTTGCCCATGCCCAGCACCACCATGTGCTGCGGCTGGCCGCTGCGGTTGCCGATGGGCGTGCCGAACTGCTGGCAATGGCGCGGGTACAGCCACTGGTAGGCTTCGTCGATGGCGGCATCGGCCAGGTCGGACAGATCGCGGCAGGTTTCGCCCAGCTCGGCCTGGCGGGTGATGTCGCGCCAGATGATGCGCAGCTGCTGGCGGTTGCGCTCGCGGCGCAGATTGCGCGCCAGCTCGTCCTCGCTCTGCGCCGCGCGGGCGGTCGCGGCAATATGGCCGCGCAGTTCACCCGCTGCGTAACGCCGCTCCAGCTCGCCGCTGGCCAACAACGCGCAGAGCATGGCGGGCTCGCGCTGGACCAGGCCGAGGACGAAGTCGCTGGCGGCGGCAACCTGATCGAACTGTTGCCGATGGGCCGGGCTCCAACTGCTCAGGTCGAGTTCGGGGTGGCCGGCCACGGCATCGCCGAGGAACTGCTGGTTGCGAGTGACCAGCGGCTGCAGGCTGGTGGGCAGGTCTGGCGGCAAAGGTAGGCGCATGGTCTATCCTTGATCGGCGTGAAATAGAAGGGAAAAAGCGGCCAAGGGAAAGCCGGACCACGGTTGGACTGTCGTACAAAAGTTGGAAATAGCTGAAAAAAACGAAAATCTGGCAACAAACATCAAGAACCACCCGTTCGCGACACAATGCCAACCAACATGAACGTTTTTCCTCACAAGCCAAGGTGCGACCAAACGTCGCACAAATGTAGTTTTACTACTACTCATGTCGTGTAAAAGCATGAAATGCGGAAGCAAATGTAGTAAAACTACACGGCGCCGGATGACACCCCGGTAATCCAAGAATTCACGACGTCTGCCCATAAGGCCAGTCGCAATCTCAGGCAATCGATTCTGGTTGCCTTTCCGCCCTGGAGCAAGCCATGCAAGACCTCGATCCAATCGAAACCCAGGAATGGCTGGATGCCCTGGAGTCGGTCCTCGACAAAGAAGGCGAAGACCGCGCTCATTACCTGATGACCCGTATGGGCGAGCTGGCCACCCGCAGTGGCTCCCAGCTGCCGTATGCGATCACCACGCCATACCGCAACACCATCCCTGTCACCCACGAAGCACGCATGCCTGGCGACCTGTTCATGGAACGCCGCATTCGCTCGATGGTGCGTTGGAACGCCCTGGCCATGGTCATGCGCACCAACCTGAAAGACTCGGACCTGGGCGGACACATCTCCAGCTTCGCCTCCAGCGCCACCCTGTACGACATCGGCTTCAACTACTTCTTCCAGGCCCCGACCGATGAACACGGCGGCGACCTGGTGTTCTTCCAGGGCCACGCTTCGCCAGGCGTCTACGCCCGTGCCTTCATGGAAGGCCGCATCAACGAAGAGCAGATGAACAACTTCCGTCAGGAAGTGGACGGCAAAGGCCTGTCTTCGTACCCACACCCATGGCTGATGCCTGACTTCTGGCAGTTCCCGACCGTATCGATGGGTCTGGGCCCGATCCAGGCCATCTACCAGGCGCGCTTCATGAAGTACCTGGAAGCCCGTGGCTTCATCCCGGCCGGCAAGCAGAAGGTCTGGTGCTTCATGGGCGACGGCGAGTGCGACGAGCCGGAATCCCTGGGCGCAATCGCCCTGGCCGGCCGCGAGAAGCTGGACAACCTGATCTTCGTCATCAACTGCAACCTGCAGCGCCTCGACGGCCCGGTTCGCGGCAACGGCAAGATCATCCAGGAACTCGAAGGCGTGTTCCGTGGCGGTGGCTGGAACGTCAACAAAGTCGTCTGGGGCCGCTTCTGGGACCCACTGCTGGCCAAGGACACCAACGGTGCCCTGCAGCGCCGCATGGACGAAGTCATCGACGGCGAGTACCAGAACTACAAAGCCAAAGACGGCGCGTACGTTCGTGAAAACTTCTTCAACACCCCAGAGCTCAAGGCCATGGTCGAAGACCTGTCCGACGACGAGATCTGGAAGCTCAACCGTGGCGGCCACGACCCGTACAAGGTCTACGCGGCGTACCACCAGGCTGTGAACCATAAAGAGCAGCCGACCGTCATCCTGGCCAAGACCATCAAGGGTTACGGCACCGGTGCTGGCGAAGCCAAGAACACCGCGCACAACACCAAGAAGGTCGACGTCGACAGCCTGCGTCACTTCCGTGATCGCTTCGACATCCCGGTCAAGGATGCCGACCTGGAGAACCTGCCGTTCTTCAAGCCGGAAGAAGGTTCTGCCGAAGCCAAATACCTGGCCGAGCGCCGTGCAGCCCTGGGCGGCTTCGTGCCACAGCGCCGCGCCAAGAGCTTCAGCGTGCCGACCCCGCCACTGGAAACGCTGAAAGCGATCCTGGACGGCTCGGGCGACCGCGAAATCTCCACCACCATGGCCTTCGTGCGTATTCTGGCGCAGCTGGTCAAGGACAAGGACATCGGCCAGCGCATCGTCCCGATCATCCCGGACGAAGCCCGTACCTTCGGTATGGAAGGCATGTTCCGCCAGCTGGGCATCTACTCGTCGGTCGGCCAGCTCTACGAGCCAGTCGATAAAGACCAGGTGATGTTCTACCGCGAAGACAAGAAGGGCCAGATCCTCGAGGAAGGCATCAACGAAGCCGGCGCCATGTCGTCGTTCATCGCTGCCGGTACCTCGTACAGCTGCCACAACCAGCCGATGCTGCCGTTCTACATCTTCTACTCGATGTTCGGTTTCCAGCGTATCGGCGACCTGGCCTGGGCCGCTGGCGACAGCCGCACCCGTGGCTTCCTGATCGGCGGTACTGCCGGGCGCACCACCCTGAACGGTGAAGGCCTGCAGCACGAAGACGGTCACAGCCATATGATGGCGGGCACCATCCCGAACTGCCGCACCTACGATCCGACCTACGGCTACGAGCTGGCGGTGATCATCCAGGACGGCATGAAGAAGATGACCGAAGAGCAACAGGACATCTTCTACTACATCACCGTGATGAACGAATCCTACCAGCAGCCAGCCATGCCGGCCGGTGTCGAGGAAGGCATCATCAAGGGCATGTACCTGCTCGAGGAAGACACCCGCGAAGCCGCGCACCACGTTCAGCTGATGGGCTCCGGCACCATCCTGCGCGAAGTCCGCGAAGCGGCGAAGATCCTGCGTGAAGAGTTCAACGTCGGTGCCGACGTGTGGAGCGTCACCAGCTTCAACGAACTGCGTCGCGACGGCTTGGCCGTGGAACGCGCAAACCGCCTGAAGCCTGGCCAGAAGCCACAGGAGACTTACGTCGAGCAGTGCCTGAACGGTCGCAAAGGCCCGGTCATCGCTTCTACCGACTACATGAAGCTGTTCGCCGAACAGATTCGCCAGTGGGTACCGAGCAAAGAGTTCAAGGTCCTGGGTACCGACGGTTACGGCCGCAGCGACAGCCGCAAGAAGCTGCGTCACTTCTTCGAAGTCGACCGCCACTTCGTGGTGCTGGCTGCCCTGGAAGCCCTGGCTGACCGTGGCGAGATCGAACCCAAGGTTGTGGCTGACGCCATCGTCAAGTTCGGCATCGACCCGGACAAGCGCAACCCACTGGACTGCTGAGGAGTATTTTTAAGTGAGCGAACTCATTCGCGTACCTGACATCGGCAGCGGTGAAGGTGAAATCATCGAGCTGTTCGTCAAGGTCGGTGACCGTATCGAGGCTGACCAGAGCCTGCTGACCCTGGAGTCCGACAAGGCCTCCATGGAGATCCCGGCCCCCAAGGCCGGTGTCATCAAGGAACTGAAGGTCAAGCTGGGCGACCGCCTGAAAGAAGGCGACGAGCTGCTGGTACTGGAAGCCGAGGGCGCCGCTGCTGCGGCGCCTGAGGCGCCTGCCGCTGCCCCGGCCCAGGCTGCTGCAGCGCCTGCCGCTGAAGCCGCACCAGCGCCTGCTCCGGCAGCAGCCCCGGCTGCCGCCAGCGTGCAGGACATCCACGTGCCGGATATCGGTTCGTCGGGCAAGGCCAAGATCATCGAAGTACTGGTCAAGGCCGGCGACACCGTCGAAGCCGACCAGTCGCTGATTACCCTGGAGTCCGACAAGGCCTCCATGGAAATCCCTTCGCCTGCCGCTGGCGTGGTCAAGGAAGTGATCTGCAAGCTGGACGACGAAGTCGGCACTGGCGACCTGATCCTCAAGCTGGAAGTCGCGGGCGCTGCCCCGGCTGCCGCACCGGCGCCTGCCGCTGCTGCCCCGGCCAAGGCTGAGGCTGCACCTGCTGCCGCACCTGCCGCTGCCGCCCCGGCTGCTGCCGCTGCACCGGTTGCTACTGCACCGGCTGCCGGCAACAACGCCAAGGTTCACGCAGGCCCGGCGGTACGCCAACTGGCCCGTGAATTCGGTGTCGAGCTGGGCGCTGTTGCCGCCACCGGCCCGCACGGCCGCATCCTGAAAGAAGACGTGCAGGTCTACGTCAAAGCGATGATGCAGAAGGCCAAGGAAGCGCCGGCCGCCGCCGGTGCAACCGGTGGTGCTGGCATCCCGCCGATCCCTGCCGTGGACTTCAGCAAGTTCGGTGAAGTGGAAGAAGTGGCCCTGACCCGCCTGATGCAGGTCGGTGCTGCCAACCTGCACCGCAGCTGGCTGAACGTGCCACACGTCACCCAGTTCGACTCCGCCGACATCACCGAGCTGGAATCCTTCCGCGTTGCGCAGAAGGCCGTGGCCGAGAAGGCTGGCGTCAAGCTGACCGTGCTGCCGCTGCTGCTGAAGGCTTGCGCGTTCCTGCTGAAGGAACTGCCGGACTTCAACAGCTCGCTGGCACCAAGCGGCAAGGCCATCATCCGCAAGAAGTACGTCAACGTCGGCTTCGCCGTGGACACCCCAGACGGCCTGCTGGTCCCTGTGATCAAGAACGTCGACCAGAAGAGCCTGCTGCAACTGGCTGCCGAAGCTGCTGCGCTGGCCGAAAAAGCCCGCACCAAGAAGCTGTCGGCTGACGAGATGCAAGGCGCTTGCTTCACCATTTCCAGCCTCGGCCACATTGGCGGCACCGGCTTCACGCCGATCGTCAACGCGCCGGAAGTGGCTATCCTGGGCGTCTCCAAGGCGACCATGCAGCCGGTCTGGGATGGCAAGGCCTTCCAGCCTAAGCTGATGCTGCCGCTGTCGTTGTCGTACGATCACCGTGTGATCAACGGCGCTGCCGCTGCGCGCTTCACCAAGCGCCTGGGCGACGTGCTGGGCGATATCCGCACCATGCTGCTGTAAAGCTGCACACTGCCCCTGCGTGCAGGGGCAGTACCCTTTTCGAGCTGCCACGCTCGTACCTCAACCCCGCCAACTGGCGGGGCTTTTTTTGTCCGCCGGTAGAGTTTCAGCGCCTGGGAAACCCAGCGCCGCGCGGGCGGCGCTCGATCTCCCAGACGCCAAAATTCTCAAGGCGAACTAACATTTCCGGCCAAACAGCCGATAACCCGTCCACAGCATCCCACATGGCCGCTTGCCAGCCCTCGGGACATGATGCAACCTTGCCAGAACCGCCGCCGCCCCAAGGCCGCGCCCCCTCTTCAAGCGAGTCTTCGATGAAAAGCCAACCCGATGCCGCCAGCCGTGTGGCGGCCGAGGTCGTCACGCAGCTACCCGTGCCCTCGCGGCTCGGCATGCTGCGTTTCGAAAGGCTCAACGAAGCCACCTGGGCCATGCTCTACCTGGACGCTGCCTGCGAGCGCCAGTTCGGCCTGCTGGCCGGCGACCTGTGCGCCTTGGTCGACGCGCCCTACGCCAGCCTGATGGAGCCCGAGGCACGCTACCGGCTGCACGACGAGATCCAGCTGCAACTGGCCAAGCGCAGCTATTACCGGGTGCGCTACACCCTGCACACCCCAACCGCGTCGCTGCGCCTGCTGGAAGCCGGTGAGGCCTACAAACAGCACAACCGCCAGCTGCTGCGTGGCTACCTGAGTGTGCTGGACGAACCGCTTGAAGACGCAGGCGAAAGCGAAGCCAGTGAGCTGGAATCGCGCAACAACCGCCTGCAACTGGCCCTGCAACTGAACCAACGCGCCCAGCAAGAGCAACTTGAACACCTGGAACGTGTACACGGCCAGCAAGACCTTATCCTGCGCCTGGCCCGCCAGCGCTACAGCGCCGAGAACTCGCTGCTGGAGGCCGCCCAGCTGATCACCCGCAGCGCCTGCGAGATCTACAAGGTCGACAGCGCCAGCATCTGGCACCTGGATGAGCAGCGCCTGGAGCCGATCACCGCCTGGTACCGCGACGCCCAGGAGCACCGTCAGCCCGAAGCCATCGATGCCAGCCGTTTCCCGGACTACCTCGATGCGCTGCACGCCAGCCGCGCGATCGACGCCCACAACGCCAACCACGACCCGCGCACCCGCGCCCTGGCAAAAAGCCTGCGACCGGAAAACAAAGCCATGCTCGACGCCAGCATCCGCGTCGATGGGCAGGTCGTGGGCGTGCTGTGCCTGGAACAGACCGGCCAGCCAAGGGCCTGGCAGTCGGATGAAATCGCCTTCGCCGGCGAGTTGGCCGACCAGTTCGCCCAGGTCATCACCAACCACAACCGGCGTACTGCGGCCAGCGCCCTGCATCTGTTCCAGCGCGCGGTCGAGCAAAGCGCCAGCGCCTTCCTGCTGGTGAACCGCGACGGCCGGGTGGAGTACGTCAACCCAAGCTTCACCGCCATTACCCAGTACAGCACCGATGAAGTGCAAGGCCGCCACCTGGGCGAGCTGCCGGCGCTGGAAAACCTCAGCGAACTGCTGTTCGACTCACCGTCGAGCCTGGCCATGGGCAACAGCTGGCAGGGCGAATTCAAAAGCCGGCGCAAGAACCTGGAGCCGTACTGGGGCCAGTTGTCGATTTCCAAGGTGTATGGCGACAACCGTGAGCTGACCCATTACATCGGCATCTACGAAGACGTCACCCAGACCAAGCTGGCCCAGCAACGCATCGAGCGCCTGGCCTACACCGACAACCTGACCAACCTGGGCAACCGCCCTGCGTTCATCCGCAGCCTGGACGAGCGCTTCGCCCACGATGGCGAAAAGTCGATGTGCCTGCTGCTGGTCGACATCGACAACTTCAAGCGCATCAACGACAGCCTCGGCCACCAGACCGGCGACAAGCTGCTGATCAGCCTGGCCCGGCGCCTGCGCAACAGCCTGCACGCCGGGGGCATCCTGGCGCGCTTTGCCAGCAACGAGTTCGCCGTGCTGCTCGATGACACCAGCCTGGAAGACGGCCAAGGCGTTGCCCTGCAGTTGCTGCGTACCCTCGACAAGCCGATGTTCGTCGATAACCAGCTGATCAACGTGACCGCCTCGGTCGGCCTGGCCTGCGCCCCGCTGCACGGCGTCAACCCGGCGAGCCTGATGAAAAACGCCGGCCTGGCGCTGCACAAGGCCAAGGCCAACGGCAAGCATCAGGTACAGGTGTTTACCGAAGTGCTGAACGCCGAAGCCAGCTACAAACTGTTCGTCGAGAACAACCTGCGCCGCGCCCTGACCCAGAACGAGCTGGAAGTGTTCTACCAGCCCAAGATCTGCCTGCGCAGCGGTCGGCTGCTGGGCCTGGAAGCGCTGTTGCGCTGGAACCACCCCGAGCGCGGCATGATCCGCCCGGACCAGTTCATCAGCGTGGCCGAGGAAACCGGCCTGATCATCCCCATCGGCAAATGGGTGGTGCGTCAGGCGTGCTGCATGAGCCAGCAACTGCGCAAAGCCGGCCTGGGCAACCTGCACGTGGCCATCAACCTGTCGCCCAAGCAGTTCTCCGACCCGGACCTGGTGGCGTCGATCAGCACCATCCTCAAGGAAGAAGCCCTGCCCCCGCACCTGCTGGAGCTGGAGCTGACCGAAGGCCTGCTGCTGGAAGCCAGTGAAGACACCCACCGCCAGCTGGACGAGTTGAAAGCCCTGGGGCTGACCCTGGCCATGGATGACTTCGGCACCGGTTATTCGTCGCTGAGCTACCTGAAGAAGTTTCCGATCGACATCCTCAAGATCGACCGCAGCTTCATCAACGAAATCCCGGACAACCAGGACGACATGGAAATCACCTCGGCCGTGGTGGCCATGGCGCACAACCTGAAGCTGAAGGTGGTGGCCGAGGGCATCGAGACGCCGGCGCAGCTGGCATTCTTGCGCCGGCACCGCTGCGACGTGGGCCAGGGGTACCTGTTCGACCGGCCGATTCCGGGGCGCGAGCTGGCCGAGCGGTTGAAGCGTTATCCGCGTGGACCGGTGGCCTGACCTCGGGCAATATGGAAACCATTCGGGCCCTCTCGCGGGTAAACCCGCTCCCACCGGTATTGCACCACCTTCAGAATCTGTGGATTACCTGTGGGAGCGGGTTCACCCGCGAAGGCCCCAACCCTATCCAACTGAATAACCACAGAGGAACGGCCATGGTCCTGCGTTCGGAAATCCTGGTGAACAAAAACGTCCTGCCTACTGCGGAACAGGCCCTGCCTGGCCGCGAAACGCCAATGAGCCTGCCCGAGTTCCACTACGTGTTCAAAGGCACCCCACTGCTCGGCCCGTTCTTCGAAGGTGCCATCGACTTCGCCATCTTCGGCCTGGGCTGCTTCTGGGGCGCTGAACGCCGCTTCTGGCAACGCGAAGGCGTGGTCAGCACCGTGGTCGGCTACGCCGGCGGTATCACCCCCAACCCCACCTACGAAGAAGTCTGCTCGGGCCTGACCGGCCACACCGAAGTGGTGCTGGTGGTCTTCGATAAGGACAAAGTCAGCTACCGGGAATTGCTGGCGATGTTCTGGGAATTGCACAACCCCACCCAAGGCATGCGCCAGGGCAACGACGTCGGCACCCAGTACCGTTCGGCCATCTATTGCACCAGCCCCGAACAACTGGAACAGGCCAAGGCCAGCCGCGACGCCTACCAGGCCGAACTGAGCAAAGCCGGCTTTGGTGAAATCACCACCGAAATCGACCAGGCGCCGACCGTGTTTTTCGCCGAGGCCTACCATCAGCAGTACCTGGCCAAGAACCCGCAGGGCTACTGCGGCATCGGCGGCACCGGCGTGTGCCTGCCACCGAGCCTGCAAGGGAACTGAAGCATGAGCACGATGACGCTGTTTCACTCGCCACTGTCGCCGTTCGTGCGCAAGGTCATGGTGGTGTTGCACGAGACCGGCCAGCTTGGGCGTGTGGCGTTGCAGCCGGTGAACATCAGCCCGGTCAGCGGCAACCCGCAGCTGAACCAGGACAACCCGATCGGCAAGATCCCGGCGCTACGCCTGGACGACGGCACCGTGCTGCACGACAGCCGGGTGATCTGCGAGTATCTCGATCTGCAGCACGTCGGCCTGCCATTGCTCCCGCGTGAAGGGTCCGCGCGCTGGCGGCGCATGACGCTGGTGTCGCAAGCCGATGCGATCATGGATGCGGCTGTGTCGAGCCGGTATGAGAGCTTCCTGCGGCCTGAGGACAAGCGCTGGGACGGCTGGCTACAGGCGCAGGGCGACAAGATTGCTCGGAGCCTGGCCAACCTGGAGCAGGAGCATTTGCCCGAGCTGATGTCCGGCTTCGACCTGGCGGCGATTGGCGTGGCTTGTGCGTTGGGGTATCTGGATTTGCGCCAACCGGAGTTCGGCTGGCGTGAGCGCCAGCCTGGGCTGGCTGCCTGGTATGCCGAGGTGGCCAAGCGGCCGTCGATGGTTGCAACAGCACCGACCGGCTGACAGGCCGCTATCGCCGGCAAGCCAGCCCCCACAGTTCTTGAGTCTTGTGCTTTACCTGTGGGAGCTGGCTTGCCGGCGATTGGGCTGCAAAGCAGCCCCACCTCACCTCGGTATCACAGGAAACAGCTGCCCGATCCTCCAGGCCAGCCAGCGCCCGATCTCTCTGTCCTCCCTCATGCCGCCCTCCCCACCCGCGCCCAGTCCAGCCGGCGGGTCAGCACCATGAACACCCCAAGCAAGCCAAAGCACAGCAGCGAGCCCATCAGTAGCGCATAGTCCTCTGCACTCAGCAGCCCGTAGAGCAGCGCATACAACGCCGCCAACCCCACCGCGAAGCCGACCCCGCGCCCCAGGCTATGCAACACGTGGCTCAGGTAGAAGCCGATCAGCAGCACACACGCCGCAGCCGACAGCCCATACGCCAGCCCGAAGCCGATGTGCTCGGACAACGACAGCAGCAGCAGGTAGAAGAACGCCAGCGCCACACCCACCAGGACGTACTGCACCGGGTGCACGCTGAGGTTTTTCAGCACCTCGAACAGGAAGAAGCCGGCAAAGGTCAGGGCGATGAACAGCAAGGCGTACTTGATCGCCCGCTCGCTCTTCAGGTACTGGTCCACCGGGTCGACGAAGCTAACCCCAAAGCTGCGCTCGCTGAACTCCGCACACTGCCCGGCAGTGGCGCACTGGCGCAGGGCGTCCTCCAGGTTGGTGGCGAAGAACGAGGTCTGCCAGTGGGCGCTGAAGCCCTGCGCATCGATATCGCGGCGGCTGGGCAGGTAGTTGCCGACGAAGCTCGGGTGTGGCCAGTTGGCGCGCATGTCCACGCTGCTGGTACGGCCCACCGGCAGCACATGCAACTGGCCGGTACCTTGCAGCGCAAGGTCGAAACCGTAGCTGAATTCGCGCGCCTGTTGCCCGTCCAGCCCTGGCAGGCTGGCGTGTACACCACCGCGCATCCAGTCGAGTCCGGTACCCGCTTCGAACGGTACTTTCTGCGTATCCATGCTCAGCTCCAGGCCATTCTCGATGCCGCGGATATCGCTGATGCCCACCACCAGGAACGGCTTGTCGAAGCGGTAATCGTCGAAATCCTTATCGATACCCCAGCGCTCCGGGAGCTTGAAGCGACCACTTATGCGCCCCTTGGCGTGAAACAGGCGGGCCTGGTAAATGCCGCGGGCGCGCAGTTCGGTATCCACGCCCAGGTCGGCATCGAAGGTTTCCGGCAGGAAGTACAGGTGGCCGGCGACGGTGCTGGTTTCCTGGGTGCGCTCGCCGTCCTTTTCAATCCAGCGGCGCTGGTATTTGCGGTATGGCACCACCAGCAGCGGGCCGCTGAGCTGCTGGTCGAAGCTGGCGCTCTGGGCAATGTCGCGCAGCACGTTGTCACGCAGCATCTGGCGCTCGTCGATCAGGCCGTTGATCAGCGACAGCGGGATGAGCAGCAGCATTATCAGCACGGCGATCATGCCGAGTTTGAAACCGAGGGTCTTGTTCATGGGGCCTCCTGTGGCAGTGGGCGCAGTGTCTGCGCCTTGCATGGAGGCCTTGGGGAGACTGTGTGGAGATTGTGTGTAATTCGAGGGTCTCATCGCCGGCAAGCCAGCTCCCACACGGATCGCATCTGTCACCCCTGATTCGACCCTCTGTCAGCCCTGATGCGATCCCTGTGGGGAGTGTCAGGTTTTTTGTGTGCGGGCCGGTAACGGCCTGCCGCCCGGCAGGCCTTGATTTCACCAGGTTGGCCTGATGAACCGATCTCCGTACAGAATCGCAAATTGATTCATCGCACTTTTCCAGTCATGCGCCGCTGCCCCCCAGTTCGCTGTGATGTTGCGCAGCCCCAGCCAGATCAGTTTGGTCGCCGCGTCGTCGTTCGGGAAGTGACCGCGGGTTTTGATGATCTTGCGTAGCTGAGCGTTGATACTCTCGATGGCGTTGGTGGTGTAGATCACCTTCCGGATGGCCGGTGGGAAAGCAAAGAACGGAATCACTCGATCCCACGCCCGTCGCCAGGCAGTCACCACTGTTGGATATTGCGTGCCCCAAGGCCCGCTTTCAAACTCATCCAGTGCCTGTTCAGCCGCCTGGGCGTTGATGGCCTGATAGATCGGTTTGAGAGCCTTGGCCAAGGCTCGACGCTTGTCCCAGGCCGCATAAGCGAGGCTGTTGCGGATCAGGTGGACGATGCAGGTCTGCAGTGTCGTCTCCGGAAATACTGCACTGAGCGCTTCCGGCATGCCTTTGAGGCCGTCGGTTACGGCAATCAGCACATCCTCGACGCCGCGCGTCCTGAGGTCATTGAATACCTTCATCCAGAACTTCGCACCTTCGGTGTTCTCAATCCAGATGCCAAGAATATCGCGCGTTCCATCTGGCAAAACGCCCAGTGCCAAGTAGATCGCTTTATTGCGAACCAAGCCTTCTTCGCGAATTTTGACCCGCAGAGCATCAAAGAAAATGACCGGATACATCGGCTCCAGAGGCCGCTGTTGCCACGCGCCAATCTCCTCCATGACCTCGTCGGTCACGGAACTGATGAAGTCGGGCGAGACCTCTGTTCCATACTGCTCGGAGAGAAAGGCACGGATTTCTCTGACCGTCATACCGCGGGCATACATGGCGATGATCTTGTCGTCAAAACCGGTGTAACGGCGCTCATGTTTGGGGATCAAAATGGGCGAAAAGCTGCCATCCCGGTCACGAGGGATATCCAGCCTTAGCGGGCCATCACCTGTGAGTACCGTTTTGCCGCTCTTCCCATTTCGCTGGTTGGTTTCATCCACCGGGCGCTGCGCGCCCGGTGGATAGCCCAGATGATGACCCAGTTCGGCATTCAAGGCTCGCTCTATCAGCGCCTTCTTGAATGCCGCAGAGGCTTCTTCGATGGCTTCTGCGGTCATCAGCGGAACAGCGAAAAACTGTTCCAGCAGCTCTTGCGGAACCTTTGGTAACTCTCGGAGCGGTTTTTTTTTGGTTGGCATACATGCACCTCTTACTCATGTTATGCCCGAACACAAAATTTCTGACACCCTCTCCCTGTGGGAGCTGGCTTGCCGGCGATGGGCTGCGCAGCAGCCCCGGCAATCTCAGCTGATCCGCCGCACCGGCAGCCACAACCTCACCCGCACCCCGCCATCAACGTTATCCACAGCCAATGCCCCGCCATGCAGCTGCATCACCTCGGCCACAAAATTCAGCCCCAGCCCGGTGCTCTTGCGCCCGCTCCCCGGCCGCGGCAGCGAATAGAACCGCTCGCTGACCCGCCCGATGGCATACGCCGGTATCGCCTGCCCCTGGTTGAACAGGCTCAACGCCACCCGCTCGCCATCGCGCTCCAGGTCGAACAGCAGCGCGCCACCAGCGGGGGTGAAGTCCAGCGCGTTGTCGAGCAGGTTGGCCAGCGCCTGGCGCATCAGGAATGGATCGCACAGCAGGCGCAAACCGGCCGGGACCCGCTGGCGCACCTGCAAGTTCGCGCTTTCGATGCGCGCCGCATGGGCCAGCAACAACTCGTCCACCAGCGCCGCCAGCGCCACCTGTTGCTCATCTTCCAGCGCCTGCATCTGCTCGACCCGGGCCAGGTTCAGCAGCCGCTCGATCATCTGCTGCAAGCGCTCGCTCTCGCGCTCGATATTGCCGGCAAAGCGCGCCCGCTGTTCGCTCGGCATGTCCTCCTGCAACAGCTCGGAAGCCCCGCGAATGGCCGCCAACGGGCTCTTCAGCTCATGGGTCAGGGTATGCACATAGCGCTCGACGTAGGCCTTGCCCTCCAGCTGGTTGCGCATGCGCTCAACGGCCTGGGCCAGGTTCGCCAGCTCACCGCCCTTGTAATGCGGCAGCTCCGCACGCTCTCCCTCGCTGACAGCCTGGGCATAACGCGCCAACTTGCGCAGCGAGCGCGCCAGCCACCATGACAACGCCGCGCCGATCAGCAAGCCAAGGCCGATCAGGCCCAGGCCCAAAGTGAGCAAACGCTGTTCGGAATGGTCGATGTACGGTTGCAATGAACTGTTGGGCTTGGCGACGGTGACCATGCCGATGATCTTGTCATCGTCGATGATCGGCGCCCCCACGTGCATTACCGAGGTGCTTTCATCGTTGGGGTCGCTACGGGTGGAGCGGGCGCCGTACTGACCGCGCAGGGTCCGCAGCACATCGTTCCACTGCGAGTAATCCTTGCCCACGTCCTCGCCGCTGGAGTCCAGCAGCACGATGCCCTTGGCGTCGGTCACGTAAATGCGGTGGTTGACCTGGTTCTTGGCCAGTCCCCAAATTCGCGCACCCGGGCTGCGCAAGCCGTAGGCCTTGAGCACCTCCGGCAAACGGCCCTGGTTGAGGGTGCCGGCCTTGACGTCATCGCGCAGGATTTCAGCCAGCAGGTTGGCGGTGTCTACCAGCGTTTCTTCAGAGGACTGGCGTACCACCGGGCGAATCTGCTCGCGCACCGTGTTGAGCAGAAAGTAGCCCGCCAGCCCGACGAACAGGAAGTACACCAGGAAAATCCGGATGCCCAGGCGCATCAGGCATGGTCCGGGCTGTAGCTGTAGCCGAGGCCGCGATGGGTCTGGATCGGCTCGGCGTCGCTTGCCACCTGGCGCAGCTTGGCGCGCAGGCTCTTGATGTGGGTGTCGATGGTGCGCTCGTAGCCCACGTCGGAAGCCACGCCCAGCGCGTCGAGCAGCTGTTCGCGGCTGAATACCCGCTGGGGTTGTTCGAGCAGGCATTGCAGCAGGCGGAATTCGTGGCGGGTCAGCGTGAGCGGCTGGCTACGGTAGCTGATCTGCATGCGCAGGGTATCAAGCTGGAACAGTGTCGTTTCACTGGCAGGCTCGGCGCGAGGGGCCATGCGCTTGAGGATCGCCCGTACACGCGCGGCAACCTCACGCGGGCTGAAGGGCTTGACCACGTAGTCGTCGGCGCCGATTTCCAGGCCCACCACCCGGTCGATCTCGCCGTCGCGGGCGCTGAGGAACATCACCGGTACCTCGCTGAAGCGGCGCAGCTGGCGGCAGGTTTCGAAGCCGCTGATATCAGGCAGGCCGATGTCGAGGATGATCAGGTCGGCCGGGGTCTGGCGTTGCTGCTCGAGTGCGGCGCTGCCCAGGGTCACCCATTCGGTAGTGTGGCCGTCGGCCTGCAGGGCGTAGACCAGGGTGTCGGCGATGGCGGCTTCGTCTTCGACAATGAGGATATGAGGCATGGCGAGCGGCCTGTGCAGAGCTCTATGGCGACGCTCTATTGTGTAGGAGCGGCCTTGGGTCGCGAAAGGGCCGCAGAGCGGCCCCGGCAATATCTGCATCAACGCTGCGATAGTGGGTCCGCTTGGCGGCCCATCGCCGGCAAGCCAGCTCCCACAGGTACAGAGCAGGCCTTGAGCCTTGTACATCACCTGTGGGAGCTGGCTTGCCGGCGATGAGGCCTGTGCAGGAGGTTTGCTCTGTCAGCAGTCAGGCTTGCCGGCGGTGAATTTCTTCGCCGGGTTCACTGCAGCCTTGAACTCGCGCAGCGCTTTGGAGCCGATCAGCAGCGGGTAGTTGAAGCTGCTGCGGTCAACCAGGTTCACTTCGACGGTGCGCTTCACATCACCCAGGCACAGCTCCAGGTCCACCACCGGGCGCTTGGATATCTCCGGCGCATCGCCGTCCTCTTCTTCATCTGCACGGCCCTTGATCTTGCTGATGCGCGAGACCTTGTGCTCGTACACCTTGCCATCGGACTCCTTGGTCGCCAGGCGGAAGCGTACCCACTCGTCACCATCACGGGTAAACAGCTCGATGTCCTTGGCCGACAGCGACGCGGTGAAGGCACCGGTGTCCATCTTGGCCTTCAGGGTTTCGCCCAGTTCCGGCAGGGCTATGTTCTCGTAACGGCCGTAGAGCGTGGGTTCGGCGGCCATTACCGGCAGCGCCAACAGCGACAACAGGGCAAGCAGAGGTTTCACAGGCAGGCTTCCTTGAAAAGGGTCAGTGCTTAGACTGCACTGGCAGGATAGGTTCGCTGTGCCAAGGGTAAACAACATGTTGTGAAACATTTGTACCCGCCTCCGGGCATTGGATGTTTGGCGATGGGCACGGCCCTGCTTATCATTGCCAACTGTTTATTTCCCACAACAAGAGTTTCTTTATGCGTCGCCTGCTTACCGGCATTCTTACGGCCACTTTGCTGCTGATCAACACCGTGGTGATGATCTGCCCGCTACTGGTCTTCGCCCTGCTGAAACTGGTGCTGCCGGGCAGCGGCCGCGACTATGCCTCCGCCGCGGTGATGTGGGTTGCCGAAGCATGGTCGGAAATCGACAAGGCCATCTTCGCCCTGTGCATCCCTACCCGGTGGGACATTCGCGGTGTCGAGAACCTGCGCAAGGACACTTCGTACCTGGCCGTGAGCAACCACCAGACCTGGGTGGATATCCCCGCGCTGATCGAAAGCCTCAACCGCCGTACGCCGTTTTTCAAGTTCTTCCTGAAGAAGGAACTGATCTGGGTGCCACTGCTGGGGCTGGCCTGGTGGGGGCTCGACTACCCGTTCATGAAGCGCTACAGCAAGGCGTTTCTGGAAAAGCACCCGGAGCTCAAGGGCAAGGACCTGGAAATCACCAAGGCGGCGTGTGAGTTGTTCAAGCGCCAGCCAGTGACGGTGGTCAACTACCTGGAAGGTACTCGGTTTACCGAGGCCAAGCGCCTGGAACAACAGTCGCCCTATCGCCACCTGCTCAAACCCAAGGCGGGTGGTGTGGCATTCGTGCTGGCGGCACTGGGCGAGCAGCTGGATGCGTTGCTGGACGTGACCATCGTCTACCCCGGCAACACGGCGCCGGGGTTCTGGGATTTGCTCGATGGCAGCATCAGCCGGGTGATTATCGACATTCAGGTACGCGAGCTTGACCCGGCGCTGTGGGCGGGGGATTACGAGAATGATCCTGAATTCCGCCAGACTGTGCAGGCTTGGGTGAACCAGTTATGGGTGGAGAAGGACGAGCGGATCGAGCAGCTGCGGGTGGAAATGGGCTGAGGTCTGTATCGCCTGTACTGGCCCAATCGCCGGAAAGCCAGCTCCCACAGGATACCCGCAGTGTTCAAGGCTTGCGCTGTACCTGTGGGAGCTGGCTTGCCGGCGATTGGCCAGAAAACCCACAGCAGATTCCCGATTAAAACCTGCGCTAATAATCAGCATAAGGATTACTTTTTTGTCTTCTACTACCTAACTGGATAAAAATCGACCAAAGCACAACTACAAGAACGCTCTGGATCGAACGATGGCCAACCCAATCAGCTCCGCCCCCGCCCAACTTCGTCGCGTACTGGGCCTCCCCGCCCTGGTGTTCTTCGGCCTGGTCTACATGGTCCCGCTGACCATCTTCACCACCTACGGCATCGTCACCGAACTCACCGGTGGCCGCACCGCCAGCGCCTACATGGTCACACTGGTGGCCATGCTGTTCACCGCCGCGTCCTATAGCTTCATGGTCAAGCGCTTTCCGGTCGCGGGCTCGGCGTATTCCTACACCAACATGGCCTTCGGCCCCAACGTCGGCTTTCTCGCCGGCTGGTCGCTGTTGCTCGACTACCTGTTCCTGCCGATGATCAACTACCTGCTGATCGGCCTGTTCCTCAACATCGCCTTCCCGGCCATCCCGGCGTGGTCCATCGCACTCGCCTCGATTGCCCTGGTGACCGTGCTGAATGTGATCGGCATTCACTCGGTGGCCAAGACCAGCAACCTGATCGTCGGCGCGCAGATCGTCTTCATCGGCGTGTTCGTCGCCCTGTCCTGCCAGTCGCTGGCCGGCCAGCCGCTGGACCTGCTGTCGCCGCTGATGGGCGACGGCTCGCAGCCTGGCTTCGGCGCGATCATGGCCGGCGCGGCGGTACTGTGCCTGTCGTTCCTCGGCTTTGATGCTGTCTCTACCCTGGCCGAGGAATGCCGCGATGCCCGCCGCGACGTGCCACGGGCCATCATCCTCACCACGCTGTTCGCCGGCGTGCTGTTCACCGTACTGGCCTATGTCAGCCAGCTGGTCTTGCCGGGCAGCAGCTTCGCCAATGCCGATGCAGCGGCCAACGAGGTGATGTTCAAGGCGGGCGGGCAGTTCCTGGCCAACTTCTTCACCGCCGCGTACGTGGCCGGCAGCCTGGGTTCGGCGCTGGCCTCGCAAGCGGCGGTGTCGCGCATCCTGTTCACCATGGGGCGGGACAACGTGCTGCCGCGGCGCAGCTTTGGTTACCTGTCGCCGCGGTTTGGTACGCCGGTGTTTGCCATTTTGCTGGTGTCGGCGTTTTCGCTGCTGGCGCTGGTGATTGACCTGGCTACCCTCGCCTCGCTGATCAGTTTTGGCGCGCTGGTGGCGTTTTCAGCGGTGAACCTGGCGGTGGTGAAGACGCACCTGATGGACGCTGGTGCCCAGCGTACCCTCAAGGGGCTGCTGTGCTATGGCCTGGTGCCGCTGGTAGGTTTGGGGCTGACACTGTGGCTGTGGACCAGCCTGTCGGCACTGACGTTGGTGATTGGCCTGTCCTGGTTTGCCCTGGGCCTTGCATATTTGGCAGTCCTGACCGCCGGCTTCCGCCGCCCGGTACGCTTGGTGGACTTTACCGAAGCTGCTTGAATCTAAATGGCCACGGACGGCCTTCTGCTGAAAACGTTCATCGGCACCAAACGGCCAACTCCAAAAGAACTTAACAGCCAAACACGCAGTACTCAGAATTAAATAATTCGCCCGCTTGAAGCCCTATTCTCAAACGGGCTCCAAACAGGTGAGGTTCAATCGCTTCGTTCAAGGAGGGGTAGTTGCCAAATAGTCAATCACACCGATGGCTGACCTAACGGAGCGGGAGTGGTCCACAAACTCCCCAGATTCTGCAACAACGACCCGGCAATCCCCTGCTGCCCAAGGTACTGCAGCAGCAACGGCGCAAACTGCCCGATCATCCCGGTATCCATCCCCAGCGCCTTGAACGCACTGTCCAGGTCGCTGCGGTTCTCCACATTGTTGCCCAGCGCATTGCTCAACGCCGACTGGCTCTCACTGTTCTTTCCGAGCATTTCGCCCAACCCGCTCAAGCCACCCAGCGCATTGGCGCCGGCCAGCAGGTCAAGCCCCGGCACCGCCTTGGTCAGCTGGCCATAGTCGTCACTGCTGAGATTGTTACGCGCCAACCCCAACATCGCACCCGCCCCGCCAACGGCCTGTTCGGGGGTGATCTTCAATTCGCTGCCCAGCGTATTGAGCAAATTCGCCTGAGCTTCGGGCGCCTGCACCTGGCCTTGCTGTTTCTGGTTCTGCATGGCGGATACGGCGTTGGCGGCGTCGCTGAGGTTGAAGGCGAACACCGGGCTCGCGGCCAGGGTCATAAGGGTTGCCAGGATGAATGCTTTCATACGAAGGACCTCGTCAGCCGGGATGGCTTGAAAAACGAGCTATAGACAGGGCTTCAGAGGAATTATTCCAAGCCGGCCATCGGAAATGTCTTCCATCCGCCTTCAGTAAAATCCCAAATCTACCGCATACCACCTGATAAAAATGCTAGTTGAGAAGAAAGGATCAGAGGAGCAGAGTAAAACCACGTTTAATAACACACAGGACGCCCGTCATGAGCTCCGCTCCTTCGCAGAACAAACAACAAAGCGCAAAAAACACGAAAGCATCAAATCCAAAAACTTATAAATCATCTTTTATATACTTCTATAGCCCCAACAACGTCACAACAGAAATGTCGACTCAGTCATACCGCCAGGTCGGTCGAGCTGAAGGGATAATCAATTTCCATATCGACCAAACCCAGTCAAATTCTTTACTAGCCGTAGACCGTTCCAACTCCCCTCTGGGGTTGCCAGCAAAACCTATTAACTATTCACCTTATGGCCATCACGCGATTGATTTCGGTAAGCTGGTTGGATTTAACGGACAGCGCCAGGACCCGCTAACACATAATTATTACTTGAAAAGCAGATTTTTTTCACCTGCAATTTACAGATTTTGCAGTTCCGACCAATTTAGTCCATTCGACAAAGGAGGGGTTAATTCATACGGCTACTGCGAAGGTGACCCTATCAACTTCACCGACCCCACAGGGACAGTTAAATCGGCTATTTCAACACTCTTAAAGAATCACGATAAGCTAATGAAGTATGCAGAAAAAATTGCTCGCGACGAAAAACGCCTTGCGCAACTGAACAAAAAATTAAACAATCCGACGAGCGAGGCGAAGCTATACCTAGCCGGTAAAGCCCAGAACCCTGGAGGTGCAGTCCAGCAAGCTGGATACTTCAAGGAAACAGCGAAACCATTCGTTTCAGCGTCCAAAAAACTGGAGGCGAGCATTGCCAAAAACTTGGGCAAGGTCAAAGAGACCTTCAACCAATATGTCCCCAATGCAGAGAAATATTTGCTAGGCAGCACGCCAGAGAATGCAGCGACTTTTAACACCTTTGACGTCATGCTAGAAGAAGTGGCTACTCGATCGATGCACGAAATATTCGACAAGGTTTTTGAGACGCGCGCATCTTTAGCACGCTAAAGATTTTAATTTTCAGATAATCATTTTCTCCCAGAACAGGTGAAATATCCTAAAGCCCTCATCGCAAATAAAAATTTTCGTAACAGAAAAAAAGCCCCTCGATTCGAGGGGCTTTCTCATTCGACGCTTATTATGCTGCACCCCACATCTTGTGCGGGTCAATCACAAACTTCTTCGGCACCCCTGCATCAAACTCGCCATACCCTTCCGGCGCCTGATCCAGGTTGATCACCTGCACACCCACCACTTCGGCAATGTTGATGCGGTCCCACATGATCGCCTGCATCAGCTGGCGGTTGTACTTCATGGTAGGCGTCTGCCCGGTATGGAAGCTGTGCGACTTGGCCCAGCCCAGGCCGAAGCGGATGCTCAGTGCGCCGATCTTGGCGGCGGCATCCACCGCACCCGGGTCTTCGGTCACGTACAGGCCCGGGATACCGATGTTGCCGGCAACGCGGGTAACCTGCATCAGCGAGTTCAACACGGTGGCCGGGGCTTCATGCTTGGCACCTTCATGGCCATGGCCACGGGCCTCGAAGCCTACAGCGTCAACGGCGCAGTCCACTTCCGGCTCGCCGAGGATGTCGACGATCTGCTCGTGCAGCGGGGTGTCCTTGGACAGGTCGACCACTTCGAAACCCTGCGACTTGGCGTGGGCCAGGCGCAGTGGGTTGAGGTCACCGACGATCACGCAGGCGGCGCCCAGCAGGCGCGCGGAGGCAGCGGCGGCCAGGCCGACCGGGCCGGCGCCGGCAACGTAGACGGTGCTGCCTGGGCCTACGCCGGCAGTGACGGCGCCGTGGTAGCCGGTTGGCAGGATGTCGGACAGGCAGGTCAGGTCACGGATCTTTTCCATGGCCTTGTCGCGGTCTGGCAGTTTCAGCAGGTTGAAGTCGGCATACGGCACCAGCACGTACTCGGCCTGGCCGCCGGTCCAGTCGCCCATGTCGACGTAGCCGTAGGCGCCGCCAGCGCGGGCCGGGTTGACGGTAAGGCAGACACCGGTGTGCATCTCTTTGCAGGAGCGGCAACGGCCGCAGGCGACGTTGAAGGGTACCGAGACCAGGTCGCCGATCTGCATGCGCTCGACGTCGCTGCCTTTCTCGATGATCTCACCGGTGATTTCATGGCCCAGCACCAGGCCGGTCTGGGCAGTGGTGCGGCCGCGGACCATGTGCTGGTCGGAGCCGCAGATATTGGTGGAGACCACCTTCAAGATCACGCCGTGCTCGATCTTCTTGCCGCGCGGGTCCTGCATTTTCGGGTAGTCGATCTTCTGTACTTCGACCTTGCCAGCGCCGAGATACACCACTCCACGATTGCCAGACATGCTCTTACCTCGCTTGATTTTTATTGATGCAGCGGTGGTGGAACGCGCCGCCATCCATGGGCGGCATGTGTTTCTGGAATGAGGGGATTGTGGGCCTGATGCGGCCGGATGCACTGACTGGGAGCGACAGGGAGATGCCTTTTAGCGGCAGGCTTGTCGTTGAAGGACATGGGGGATGTAACAGAGGTGGTTACCTGTTCTGGCCTTTTCGCGGGTGAACCCGCTCCCACAGGTTCGGCGCAAGCTTCAAGGCTGGCGAAGTACTTGGGGGAGCGGGTTCACCCGCGAAGAGGCCGGTGCAGGTTATTACAGAACTACAGTCCGATTGGCGTTAAGGAACACTCGCCGCTCGATGTGATAACCCACAGCCCGCGCCAGGGTCAGGCATTCGATATCACGCCCTTTGGCAATCAGGTCTTCCGGGTAATGGCTGTGGTCCACCACTTCGACGCCCTGGGCAATGATCGGCCCTTCGTCCAGGTCGTTATTGATGTAGTGCGCCGTGGCGCCAACCATCTTCACGCCCTTGTTGTACGCCTGGTGATAAGGCTTGGCGCCCTTGAACCCCGGCAACAACGAGTGGTGGATGTTGATCGCCCAGCCATCCAGGCGCCGGCACAGCTCCGGCGACAGCACCTGCATGTAACGGGCAAGCACGACCAGCTCGGCCCCGGTTTCTTCGATCACCTGGATCACCTTGCGCTCCTGCGCAGGCTTGTCCTTGGGATCGAGGGCGAAGTGGTAGTAGGGAATCTTGTGCCACTGCGCCAAGGGCTCGAGGTCGGGGTGGTTGGACACCACTGCCACCACGTCCATGCTCAGCTGGCCAATGCGCTGGCGATACAGCAAGTCGTTAAGGCAATGGTCAGCCTTGGACACCATGATCACCACCTTGGGGCGGTGCTTGGGCGCCGTCAGCTCGAAGGCCATGCCGAACGCACCGCTGCGCTCGGCCAGGCCGGCGCGGAAGCCGACCTCGTCGAAATCGTCCGGCTGGCGGAACTCCACGCGAATGAAGAAGCGCCCCGACAGCCGGTCATCGAAGGAGTGGTGCTCCGTCACGTAGCAGCGCTGCTCGAAGAGGTAACGCGTCACCACGTCGACGGTGCCGAGCATGCTCGGGCAGTCGGCGGTGAGAATCCAGGTATCCGGTGCCCGACTCATGTTCTTCTCCTTAAGCTTCGATGCTCAGGCCGTATTCGGCCGAAGCGTCCTGCAGCCACAGCCACCAGTAGTCGGCGAAGCTGCGGCGAATCACCAGCTCCCAGGTGTCTTCGGCGGTGCGGCGGATCACCAGCTGCGACTTGGCGAACACGGTGCCGACAGCCTTGCCCACCGGGAAGTTGTTCGGATGAACATCATAGCTGGTGGACTTCATCAGCACTTCACGCACGTTCGGGCCGCGCAGTTCCAGCAGGCTTTGCCCGCCGCTGACGTTGACCACCTGGATGTGCTGGCCTTCCAGGGCCGCGCGCAGCTTTTGCTCGACGGCCAGTTCCTGGCCGCCAGGCACGATCAGCAGCCACTCGTCGGGGCCGACCCATTGCAGCGAGGTGTCGCCGCTGGCAACCACGGTCAGGGCCACAGGCAACTCCAGGCCCAGGGCCTTGTGCACGCCTGCGGCGAATTCCGGGTTGTGGCCATCGCCACGGATGGTCAGGTGGCCGAGGAATTTCTTCTCACGTAGGGTCACGCCTGCGTTCTTGCGGCCTTTGCCAACCAGGCTGGCCAGGTCGGCGTGGTGCAGTGGCGACTGGGCCTTGGCCTCGGCGCCGGGGTTTTGCTGGTAGACGTTGATAGCGCTCATTTCTTACCTGCCTTGAATTCTTGTTCGTCGATGCGACGCCGCTTTTGTGTTGGGGCTACCGGCCTCATCGCCGGCAAGCCAGCTCCCACAGGGACCTCACCAACCTTCAAAACTGCATCGATCCTGTGGGCGCTGGCTTGCCGGCGATTGGGCCTGGCCTGCCCCCACAGGGCCCGGAGTCAAACGTTCTGCCGCTCACCCTTCGGATCGAAGAACACCGAAGACACGATCTCGGCCTCGATCACGCTGCCGTCAGCCTGTGGCGAGTAGACACGCTCGCCCATGCGCTTGAGGCCGCCCTTGACCACACCCATGGCAAAGGAATAGCCCAGGGAGTTGTGCGCGTAGCTGGAGGTGACGTGGCCAACCATGTCCATCGGGATCGGCTGTTTCGGATCGAAGACCAGCTGGGCGCCCTCCGGCAGCCACTTGGTCGGGTCGACCGGCTTCAGGCCGACCAGCTGCTTGCGGTTTTCGCGCACGCAGTCTTCGCGGTTCATGCCACGCAGGCCGATCCACGAGTACGGCTTGTTGCGGCCCACGCACCAGCTCATGTTCAGGTCGTCCGGGTTCATCGAACCGTCGGTGTCCTGACCAACGATGATGAAGCCCTTCTCGGCACGCAGTACGTGCATGGTCTCGGTGCCGTACGGGGTCAGGTTGTACTTCTTGCCTGCCTCGACGATCTTTTCCAGTACGCCCATGGCGTAGTTGGCCTGCACGTTGACTTCGTACGACAGCTCACCGGTGAACGAAATCCGGAACACACGGGCCGGCACGCCTGCGACGTTGCCTTCCTTCCAGGTCATGAACGGGAAGGCTTCCTTGTCCATGTCGATGTCGGTCAGCTCGCTGAGCAGCTTGCGGCTGTTGGGGCCGGACAGGGTCATGGTGGCCCAGTGGTCGGTGACCGAGGTGAAATACACCTTCAGCTCCGGCCATTCGGTTTGCAGGTACAGCTCCATCCACTGCAGCACGCGTGCAGCGCCGCCGGTGGTGGTGGTCATGATGAAGTGGTTGTCGCCGACGCAGGCGGTGACGCCGTCGTCGAAGACCATGCCGTCTTCCTTGCACATCAGGCCGTAGCGGGCCTTGCCCACGTCGAGCTTGGTCCAGGCGTTGGTGTAGATGCGGTTGAGGAACTCGCGGGCATCCGGGCCCTGGATGTCGATCTTGCCCAGGGTCGAGGCGTCCAGCAGGCCTACGCTGTCGCGCACGGCCTTGCACTCGCGGGCCACCGCGGTGTTGAGGTCTTCACCGGCTTTCGGGAAGTACCAAGGGCGCTTCCACTGGCCGACGTCTTCGAACTCGGCACCGTTCTTCACGTGCCAGGCATGCAGGGCAGTGAAACGCACGGGCTCGAACAGGTGACCACAGTGGCGGCCCGCTACCGCGCCGAAGGTGACCGGCGTGTAGTTGGGGCGGAACATGGTGGTGCCCATTTCCGGGATGGTAATACCGATCGAACGGGCGGCAATGGCCAGGCCGTTGATGTTGCCCAGTTTGCCCTGGTCGGTACCGAAGCCCAGCGCGGTGTAGCGTTTTACGTGCTCGACCGACTCGAAGCCTTCGCGGGTGGCCAACTCGATGCCGGCGGCGGTCACGTCGTTCTGCTGGTCGACGAACTGCTTCGGCCCCTTGGTGCCTTTGTCGTGCGGCACCTGGAACAGCGCCACGGTGGCCTCTTCCTTGCGCGCAACGGTTTTCGGCAGGGTGCCGACGCTGGCTTTGAAGCCGGCTTCGGTGGCGGCGCGCGCGCCGCCTTCAAAACCATCGGCAATTACGTCGCCCAAGGCGTAGACGCCGTTGATGCCACCCACGCACTCGCGTTTCTGCGGCGCATCGCCCGGCACGAAGCCAAGAATGTCGTCACGCCATACCGGGCGACCGCCCAGGTGCGAAGCCAGGTGCACGATCGGGCTGTAGCCGCCGGAGGTTGCGATCAGGTCGCACTCAAGGGTTTCGCCTGGGCTGGTGACCTTGTGTGCCTGCACGTCGATGGCGGCCACGCGGGCGCCGGTCACATGCTTGCTGCCCTTGGCCTCGACCACGGCGCTGGAGGTGAGGATGCGGATGCCTTTCGCACGCGCTTCTTCAACCAGCGAGCCACGCGGGTTGTGGCGGGCGTCGGCAATAGCGACCACTTGCAGGCCGGCATCGTGCCAGTCCAGCGCGGCGCGGTAGGCGTGGTCGTTGTTGGTCGACAGCACCAGCTTGCGGCCCGGGGCCACGCCGTAGCGGCGAACGTAGGTGGAAACGGCACCCGCCAGCATGTTGCCCGGCACGTCGTTGTTGCCGTACACCAGTGGGCGCTCGTGGGCACCGGCAGCCAGCACCACGCGCTTGGCACGCACACGGTGCACGCGGTGGCGTACCTGGCCAATCGGGGCGCGGTCGCCCAGGTGGTCGGTGAGGCGCTCGTGAATGGTCAGGAAGTTATGGTCGTGGTAGCCGTTGACCGTGGCACGTGGCAGCAGGGTCACTTCCGGCAGGCTTTCCAGCTCTTTGACCACGGCGCTGACCCAGTCGGCGGCAGGCTTGCCGTCGAGGGTTTCGCGGGAGTCGAGCAAGCTACCGCCAAACTCTTCCTGCTCGTCGGCCAGGATCACCCGGGCACCGCTGCGCGCGGCGGCCAGTGCGGCAGCCAGGCCAGCAGGGCCGGCGCCGACGATCAGCACGTCGCAGTGCTGGTTCATGTAGTCGTAGCTGTCCGGGTCGTTCTGCAGCGGCGCACGGCCCAGGCCTGCGGCTTTGCGGATGTACTTCTCGTAAGTCATCCAGAACGATTTCGGGTACATGAAGGTTTTGTAGTAGAACCCCGGCGGCATCATACTGCCACCAACCTTGCCAAGGATGCCCATGACGTCGTTGTTGACGTTCGGCCAGCCGTTGGTGCTGGTGGCTACAAGACCGGCGTACAGCGCCTGCTGGGTGGCACGCACGTTGGGGATCTGGGTGGCTTCGCTGGAGCCGATCTGCAGGATCGCGTTCGGCTCTTCGGTACCGGCGGCGATGATGCCGCGCGGACGCGAGTACTTGAAGCTGCGGCCAACGATGTCGACGCCGTTGGCCAGCAACGCGGCGGCCAGGCTGTCACCGGCATAACCCTGGTAGGTCTTGCCGTTGAAGGTGAAGTTCAGGACCTTGCTGCGGTCGACACGGCCGCCGCTGGCGAGGCGATAGGTCTGGCTCATACTTTTTCCCCTTGGCCTTTGACGGTCGACGGTGCGCAGGTTGGCTTGCCGCCTTCGGTCACTTGCGGCTTCTCGCCAATCTTGTAGGTTTCCAGAATTTCGTAGGTCACGGTGTTACGGGTGACGTTGAAGTACTGGCGGCAGCCGGCAACGTGGTCCCACAGTTCATGGTGGATACCGCGCGGGTTGTCACGGTAGAACATGTAGGTACCCCACTCCTCGTCGGAGCAGGCGGCAGGGTCCAGCGGGCGGGCGATGTGTGCCTGGCCAGAGGCGTGGAACTCTTCTTCGGAGCGCAGCTCGCCGCAGTGGGGACAGAAAATATGCAACATGACGGTGTCTCCGGTTAGTGGGCGACGGCGGCGGCGCCGTGTTCGTCGATCAGTGCGCCGTTGTAGAAACGGTCCATGGAGAACGGCGCGGCCAGTGGGTGCATTTCGCCCTTGGCCAGGCTCGCGGCGAAGACGTTGCCCGAACCCGGGGTCGCCTTGAAGCCGCCAGTACCCCAACCGCAGTTGAAGAACATGTTCTTGACCGGCGTCTTGGTGATGATCGGGCAAGCGTCCGGCGAGGTGTCGACGATGCCGCCCCACTGGCGGTTCATGCGTACGCGCGAGAGGTTGGGGAACATCTCGACGATGGCCTGCAGGGTGTGCTCGATCACCGGGTACGAACCGCGCTGGCCGTAGCCGACCCAGCCGTCGATACCGGCACCGATCACCAGGTCGCCCTTGTCGGACTGGCTGATGTAGCCGTGCACGGCGTTGGACATGATCACGCTGTCGATGATCGGCTTGATAGGCTCGGAGACCAGCGCTTGCAGCGGGTGCGACTCCAGCGGCAGGCGGAAGCCGGCCAGCTTGGCCATGTGCCCGGAGTTACCGGCGGTGACCACGCCGACGCGCTTGGCGCCGATGAAGCCTTTGTTGGTTTCAACACCGATGACCGCGCCGTTTTCCTTGCGAAAGCCAATTACTTCGGTCTGCTGGATGAGGTCGACACCCAAGGCGTCGGCGGCACGGGCATAGCCCCAGGCCACGGCGTCGTGACGAGCCACGCCACCACGGCGCTGAACGGTCGCGCCGAGGATCGGGTAACGGGTGTTCTTCGAGCAGTCCAGGTACGGGATTTCAGCCGCGACCTGAGCGGTGTTCAGCAGTTCGCCATCGACGCCGTTGAGGCGGTTGGCGCTGACGCGGCGCTCGGAGTCACGAATGTCCTGCAGGGTGTGGCACAGGTTGTAGACGCCACGCTGGGAGAACATGACGTTGTAGTTGATGTCCTGGGACAGCCCTTCCCACAGCTTCATGGCGTGCTCGTAGAGCTGCGCCGATTCGTCCCACAGATAGTTGGAACGCACGATGGTGGTGTTACGGGCAGTGTTGCCGCCGCCCAGGTAGCCCTTTTCGATTACTGCGACGTTGGTGATGCCGTGCTCTTTGGCCAGGTAGTAGGCCGTGGCAAGGCCATGGCCGCCACCGCCGACGATAACCACGTCGTAAACCTTTTTAGGGGTTGGCGTGCGCCACATGCGCTGCCAGTTCTCGTGGTGGCTGAGGGAGTGTTTGAAGAGGCCGAAGCCCGAGTAGCGTTGCATGGTCGTTTACTCCACTCAGCGGTAAACAGGGAAATCTGCGCACAGCGCCGCGACGTTCTTCGCCACATCGGCTTCGACGTCTGCGTCACCGAGGTTGTCGAGGATGTCGCAGATCCAGCCGGCCAGGGCCACGCACTGCGCAACCTTGAAGCCACGGGTGGTCACGGCCGGGGTGCCGATGCGCAGGCCCGAGGTGACGAACGGCGACTGTGGGTCGTTCGGCACGGCGTTCTTGTTGACGGTGATGTGCGCGCGGCCCAGGGCGGCGTCGGCGTCTTTGCCGGTGAGCCCCTGGCGAATCAGGCTGACCAGGAACAGGTGGTTGTCGGTACCGTCGGACACCACGTCGTAGCCACGGTCGATAAACACCTGAGCCATGGCCTGGGCGTTTTCGATCACTTGCTTCTGGTACACCTTGAACTCAGGCTCCAGCGCTTCCTTGAAGCACACCGCCTTGGCGGCGATCACGTGCATCAGCGGGCCACCCTGGGCGCCCGGGAATACGGCGGCGTTGAGCTTTTTCTCGATCTCTTCGTTGGACTTGGCCAGGATCAGGCCACCACGTGGGCCGCGCAGGGTCTTGTGGGTGGTGGTGGTGACCACGTCGGCGAACGGGATCGGGTTCGGGTACAGGCCAGCGGCAACCAGGCCGGCAACGTGGGCCATGTCGACGAACAGCAGCGCCCCGACCTTGTCGGCGATGGCGCGGAAGCGTGGGAAGTCGAGGGTCTTGGAGTAGGCCGAGAAGCCGGCAACGATCATCTTCGGCTTGTGCTCGACCGCCAGGCGCTCGACTTCGTCGTAGTCGATCAGGCCGGTGTCGGTGTTGATGCCGTATTGCACAGCGTTGTACAGCTTGCCCGAGGACGACACCTTGGCGCCGTGGGTCAGGTGGCCGCCGTGGGCCAGGCTCATGCCCAGGATGGTGTCACCGGCCTGCAGCAGGGCCAGGTACACCGCGCCGTTGGCCGACGAGCCTGAGTGTGGCTGGACGTTGGCGTAGTCGGCGCCGAACAGCTGCTTGGCGCGCTCGATGGCCAGTGCCTCGACTTTGTCCACATGCTCGCAGCCACCGTAGTAGCGCTTGCCCGGGTAGCCTTCGGCGTACTTGTTGGTCAGGCCGCTGCCTTGGGCCTGCATCACACGCTTGGAGGTGTAGTTCTCCGAGGCGATCAGCTCGATGTGGTCTTCCTGGCGCTGTTCTTCGGCATTCATCGCCGCCAGCAGTGCATCGTCATAACCCTGGATCTGGTCTTGCTTGCTGAACATCGTGTATCTCCCGGCAGCGATCGTTTTTGTCGTAGAGCACTGTGGCCCTTTGTGGCGATGTTATGACTGGCCGGGGCAGGTCAGATGCCTGCGCACGCCTTGCAATGGCGCGTTTACGACATTCGTTTTGCACTGGGCTCTCTGACCCCATCGCCGGCAAGCCAGCTCCCACAGAAAATGCGCTGCCCTCAGGCCTTGTGGAGCGCCTGTGGGAGCTGGCTTGCCGGCGATAGGGCCTGTACAGGCAAAGCTGAAACCAACCGATGCACCGCTTGTATAGGCAACCGCTGAATCGATGGTTTAGAGTGCTGTTCTGCGTCGTTCACAGGACAGGGTCATGACCGATAAGAGCCAACAATTCGCCAGCGACAACTATTCCGGTATCTGCCCCGAAGCCTGGGCTGCCATGGAAAAGGCCAACCACGGCCACGACCGCGCCTACGGCGACGACCAGTGGACCGAGCGCGCCGCGCAGTACTTCCGCGAGCTGTTCGAAACCGACTGCGAGGTGTTCTTCGCCTTCAACGGCACCGCCGCCAACTCGCTGGCCCTGGCCTCGCTGTGCCAGAGCTACCACAGCGTGATCTGCTCCGAGACCGCTCACGTCGAAACCGATGAATGCGGCGCGCCGGAGTTCTTCTCCAACGGTTCCAAGCTGCTGACCGCGCCCAGCGTCAACGGCAAGCTGACACCCGAATCCATCCGCGAAGTGGCGCTGAAGCGCCAGGACATCCACTACCCCAAACCGCGTGTGGTCACCCTTACCCAGGCCACCGAGGTGGGTACCGTCTATCGCCCCGATGAGCTGAAGGCGATCAGCGCCACCTGCAAGGAGCTTGGCCTGAACCTGCACATGGACGGCGCGCGCTTTACCAATGCCTGCGCGTTCCTCGGTTGCAGCCCGGCCGAACTGACCTGGAAGGCCGGCGTCGATGTGTTGTGCTTTGGCGGCACCAAGAACGGCATGGCGGTGGGTGAGGCGATTCTGTTCTTCAACCGCCAGCTGGCTGAGGACTTCGACTACCGCTGTAAGCAGGCTGGGCAGTTGGCGTCGAAGATGCGCTTTTTGTCGGCGCCGTGGGTAGGGCTGCTCGAAGATGGCGCCTGGCTGCGCCATGGCAACCATGCCAACCATTGCGCGCAGTTGCTCGCCTCGCTGGTGAGTGATCTGCCGGGCGTGGAGCTGATGTTCCCGGTAGAGGCCAACGGGGTGTTCCTGCAGATGCCTGAGCAGGCCATTGAAGCGCTGCGCGGCAAGGGCTGGCGGTTCTATACCTTTATTGGCAGCGGTGGGGCGCGGTTCATGTGCTCGTGGGATACCGAGGAAGAGCGGGTGCGTGAGCTGGCGGCGGATATCCGCAGCATCATTACTGCCTGACAGATTGCTGGGGCTGCTCCGCAGCCCATTGGCGCGGCTCCCACAGGGCTTGAATCCTGTGCGGTCGGTGTGGGAGCTGGCTTGCCGGCGATGGGCTGCGCAGCAGCCCCGACTATCTAAAGCCTGAACCCACCCATCTGCCGCGCCAAGTCATCGGCCAAGCCACGCAAAGCCTGGCATTCATCCCGGCACCCCTGCACTTCTGCGGCCGTTTCCCGCGCCAGGTCGGAAATCCCTTGCACCGTCCGGTTGATCTCCTCGGTCACCGCCGACTGCTCCTCGGTCGCCGTGGCCACCTGATGGTTCATGTCGCTGATGTGTTCCACCTGATCGGTAATCGCGCCCAGCGACGCCCCGGTGCGCTGGCTCGACTCCACCCCGCTGCCGGTCGCCTGCTGCCCCGCCTGCATCGAACTCACCGCCGAACCCGCACCCTGCTTCAAGCGCTGGATCATCTGCTGTACCTCATCAGTGGACAGCTGGGTGCGCCGGGCGAGGGTGCGTACCTCATCGGCCACCACGGCAAACCCACGGCCCATCTCGCCTGCACGCGCAGCCTCGATGGCAGCGTTCAACGCCAACAGGTTGGTCTGCTCGGAAATACTGCGAATTACCGCCAGAACTTCATCGATCGAAGCGACTTCATCGGCCAACTGGCTGACCGCATCGGCTGCTTTGCCAATATCGCCCGACATACCCTCGATACCACGGATCGAGCGCTGTACGACTTCACGCGCCTGCAACGCCTCATCCCGCGCCGACTGCGAAGCCTGCGCCGCGTCGCCGGCATTGCGGGCGATGTCCTGCACGGTCAGGCCCATTTCATGTACGGCGGTGGCGACCATTTCGGTCATTTCCTGCTGCCGCCCGGAACGCTCTGCGGTGTTGTCCACAACCTGAGTCACCTGCTCCACGGCACGGTGCAGCCGGTCAGAGGTACTCAACACTTCACTGATCAGGCTGCGCTGGCTGTCGAGGAAGCGGTTGAAACCACGGGCCAGGTCGCCCAGTTCATCCTGACGTGCATCATCCAGCCGGTGGCTGAGGTCACCCGCGCCGCTGCCGATCTGCACCAGCGCAGCGGTGACACGGCGTAACGGCCTCACCAGGCCACGGGCCAGAAGCACCACCAGCAGCAGCGACACCAAAGCCACGACACCACCGACCAGACTGGTCAGCCACACCGCCTGATGCATCTGTGCGTAGATTTCCGACTCCGGCACCTCGGCCACCAGGGTCCAGTCAAGATCGCGCAAAGGCAGGCCAAGCGCCAGGAAGGGCTCGCCATCTCGGCTGAAACGGCTACTGCGCAGGCCTTCACCGCCGGTCATCACGGCCTTGGCCGCATCCGCACCAAGCTGCTCGGTGAGTTGGCGCTTGCCGCTGAAGGCGTTGTCCGGGTGAACCTGGATCAAGCCATCGTTACGCACCAGAAAAACCTTGCCGTGCTCGCCGAAGCTGAAGTCGTGAATCAGCCTGGACAGCTCGGTCATCAGCAGACCCATGCCAGCCACGCCGACAAGCTGGCCGTTTTTTTCCACGCGGTAGTCGATGAACAGCGCCAGCTCACCGGTGGCACCGTCGATGTCGATGTTGATCAGGCGCTCGGCGCCGCTGTCGATGTAGCCATAGAACCACTTGTCTTTGGGGTTACTGCGGCTGAGGGTGCGATCCAGGCCGTTCTCGTTGTAGTAGTGACCGGTTCCGGTCGACACAAACAGCGTGGTGAAGGCGTGATTGCGCTGCTTGGCAGCTTGCAGGTATTCGAGAAAATGAGGGGCCTGGGCGGGGTCTTCACCGGTCGCAAGCCAGTCGCGCAGCAGGGTATTGCCGGCAATGTCCGCCGCCGCCGTGAGCGGCTGGCCGAGCATGCGCTCGATGTCGTTGCGGATAGCTTCGATGCTGGCCGGGAGCGCGGTGTCGACCAGGTAGCGCTCGGTAAGGCGGTTGAGCGCCACCGTGAAGATAATGACTACCACCAGGATGCTCGCCAGCAGGGCGGCGCCCATGCTGGTGATCAACTGCCACTGGATGCTTCTACGCCAGATACCCATGCCTACTCCCCTGCACATTATTGTTGTGCGGAAAGTGTATACACTTGCGTATCCAGTTAATCCAGTGATCTAAGACAATCAGGCGCGCCCTGTAGGAGCGGGTTCGGCGCACCGATGAACCCGCTCCCACAGGCGCCCCCGGCTATCGATCAGGACTCTGCGATGGTCCGAACGATGGCATCGACGGTAGCGTCGATCTGCGCCTGGGTGCGCTCAAGCGTCTTGCGATGTTCATTCTGCAGGTCAACCTGCTTGGAACACAGGTTCAGAGCGGCCAGCACCAGCAGCTTGTCGCCGATCAAGGTCGGATACTGGCGCTTGGTTTCGTTCAAGGCGGTGTTGAGCATCCGCACCGCCTGGGCAAGCGTCTCTTCCTGGCCTTCGGGTGCCTTGATCGAATAATCGATGCCGAGGATCGACACCACATTGATCGGCTGCTCTTGCAGTCTCATGCGCCGACGACACCCGCGCTGGCACGCTCAACCAGAGCCTGGATGCGTGCAGCCGTAGCACCGTTCTTTTCTTCCTGCTCCATCAGCGACAGCTGCAGGGTTTCGTTTTCTTCCTTGGCCTGGGCCAGTTCCTGGCCAAGGGCGGAGTTCTGCTCGGTGAGTTGAGCGTTTTTCTGCATCAGGTCGCTGACCAGTTGCTCGATTTGATTCAGGGATGCTTCCAGCATGGGTCTATCTCAGGTTGTTGCGAGGGGCGCACACGATAAAGAAAAGTACGGCCCATCGCCATTAAATATCAGATTCATAAGGTGTCTAACCCGCAGATTGACAGGGTATCTGCCCCCTTGTTCCGATCTGGATCAACCGCCGGTCAGGAAAAAGATAGCCACCTCACAAAATTGACCCTGTCGCACTCAAGACTCACCGGTCACGACCGATAGCCCGGCAAGTCTTGTTTTGTCGCACTTTTGCGCACTCTTTCTCCCTTGCCTGGATCCTCCCCTCCATGTCTCTACGCAACATGAATATCGCCCCGCGCGCGTTGCTCGGCTTTGCGCTCATCGGCGTGCTGATGCTCGGCCTCGGTATCTTCTCGCTGATACAAATGGGCAACATTCGCCAGGCCGGCGTCGCCATCGAACAGGTCAGTGTGCCGAGTATCAAGATTCTCGACGAACTCACCGCGCTGAACCTGCGCATGCGCACCCTTTCCTACCGCCTGCTGCTCAACCGCGAGCCAGAGACCCAGCGCGATACCCTCAACCTGCTGGATCAGCGCAACACCCAGATCGACCGAGCGCGCCAGGCTTACCTGCCGATGATCGGTGCCGCCGACGAGCAGGCCGCGTTCGACCAGTACGGCCAATTGCTCAGCCAGTACCGCCAGCTGGAATCGCGCATGCGCAGCCTGAGCCAGGCCGACCGCCTTGATGAGCTGCGCGACCTGCTGAACCGCGACCTGCTGGCCAACTCCGAGCAGATCAACAAGGTCATGGACACCCTGGTGCGCATCAACACCGACCAGACCCGCGCCACCAACGCGAAAGCCGCCAGCCAGTATGCCGCCGCCTTCGCCCTGGTGATCGGGCTGCTGATTGCAGCCACGGTGCTGACCTTCCTTTGCGCATTCCTGCTGACGCGCAGCATCGTCAGGCCCATTGAAGAGGCACTGAAGTCGGCCGAACAGGTTGCCGACGGTGACCTGACCCACGTCATTCGCGCCGAAGGCACCGACGAAGCCGCCCGACTGCTGCGCGCCATGGCCCGCATGCAGGACAAGCTGCGCGACACCTTGCAACAGATCGCCGGTTCCGCCACCCAGTTGGCGTCGGCTGCCGAAGAGCTGAATGCAGTCACTGATGAAAGTGCCCGTGGCCTGCAACAACAGAACAACGAAATCGAACAGGCAGCCACGGCCGTTACGGAAATGACCAGTGCGGTGGAAGAAGTGGCACGTAATGCCGTAAGCACCTCCGAAGCGTCCAGTGAAGCCAGCCGCTCGACCGGTGACGGTCGTGACCTGGTGATGGAAACCGTGGGCGCCATCGAGCGCATGAGTGGTGATGTGCAAGCCACTGCCAAGCTGATCACCCACCTGGCCGAGCAGTCGCGTGATATCGGCAAGGTGCTGGACGTGATCCGTGGCCTGGCCGATCAAACCAACCTGCTGGCGCTTAACGCTGCTATCGAAGCCGCGCGTGCGGGTGAGGCGGGCCGTGGTTTTGCCGTAGTGGCCGATGAAGTGCGGGCGCTGGCCCACCGTACCCAGCAGTCGACCAGCGAAATCGAGCGGATGATCGGCAGTATCCAGGGCGGTACCGAGGAAGCGGTGGAGTCGATGCGCACCAGCACCGAACGCGCCGAATCGACGCTGAACATCGCCCGTGGTGCGGGCATGGCGCTGGATACCATTGCCGGTGCCGTGGCGCAGATCAACGAGCGTAACCTGGTGATCGCCAGCGCGGCAGAAGAACAGGCCCAAGTGGCGCGGGAGGTGGACCGCAACCTGGTGAATATCAATGACCTGTCGGTGCAGAGTGCTACCGGGGCGCATCAGACCAGCGCGGCTAGCGCCGAGCTGTCGCGTCTGGCAGTGGATTTGAATGGGTTGGTGGCGCGCTTCCGTACCTGACCAACCTAAGCCGGGGCCGCTTTGCGGCCCATCGCCGGCAAGCCAGCTCCCACACCGACCGTGCCACTCTCAAGGCATTTGCAGTACCTGTGGGGGCAACTGCCTTGCTCAGTCTTGGAAGATGATGCGATCCTTGTGGGAGCTGGCTTGCCGGCGATGGGCTGCAAAGCAGCCCCCTGCAATTTCGGATCAGTAATCGATCCGCACATCCCCTTTCGGCACACTGCAGCACGACAGGATGTAGCCCTCGGCTTCGTCCTCTTCGGTAATGCCGCCGTTGTGGTCCATTTCCACCTCGCCGCCCAGCTTCAGCACCTTGCACGTACCGCAAATGCCCATGCCGCACGCTTTCGGGATCATCAGCCCGACCTTGGCCGCCGCCGCATGCACGGTCTCGCCCGGGGCAATGCGAATGCTCTTCTCGCTGCCGATGAACTCCACCAGGTTCAGGTCGGAAACATCCAGCTCCGGCGCATCGGCCGCCTGCTCGGCGTGCTCAACCGCATCGGCCTTGGCCTCCGCCGGGGTCGCACCGAACGATTCTTCGTGATAATTCTTCATGTCGAAGCCGACCGCCTCGAGCATGCGCTTGACCGCTGTCATGTACGGCGTCGGGCCGCAGCAGAACACCACACGCTCCATGTAGTCCGGCGCGATCAGCTCCATCAGCCGCTGGTTCAGGTAACCGCGATAGCCGGCCCACGGCTCGCCCAGCCCATGCTTCTCGCAAATGATGTGCAGGCTGAAGTTGGGAATGCGCGAGGCCATCTGTTCCAGCTCGCGGTGGTAGATGATGTCCTTCGGCGAACGCGCGCTGTGCACGAACACCATGTCGACATTGGCGTTGGTGTCGTAGAACCAGCGCGCCATCGACATGACCGGGGTGATACCGACACCACCGGACAGGTACAACGCCTTGCCGGCCGGGAAGTCGATGGCGTTGAACAACCCCACCGGGCCATGCACTGGCAGCTCGGCGCCCTCGTGCATGGTGTCGTGCAGGAAGTTGGACACCTGGCCGCCCGGCACGCGCTTGACGGTGATCGAGAAGCTGTAGGGCACCGACGGCGAACTGGAGATGGTGTACGAGCGCATCACCGGCTTGCCTTCGATTTCCAGCTCGAGGGTGACGAACTGCCCCGGCTTGAAGAAGAACATGATCGGCTGGTCTGCCATGAAGCAGAAGGTGCGCACGTCCCAGGTCTCCTGGATGACCTTGACGCAGCGCACGATGTGGCGGCCGTTGGCCCAGGTCTGGGTGGTGACCGGATTGAGGAAGGTATCGGACATGTTCATCTCCAGCGGCCGACTATGGCCCTTTTCATGGCTCCGATAATGCTCAACCCGTGAGCGACGTACATTCCTGCCAGCGACATCGGCGTGCTTATCGCGACCAGCCCCGCAATACAAGGGCTGGGGCGTCGTTATTCAAATCGGCCATGTCGTCCATGGATACGGTTCGCGGCGTCTTCGGACGCACACTCCACGGCAAAACAACTAGCTGCTTTTCAAGAGCAACCTTGCGGCACCACAACAACGATTAGCCACCTTTTGCCGGCCGCACACGGCCCCGAGGAATACACGATGGACGTCACCGCAACCCTGAGCCTGGGCGATCCACTGGAACCTGCACGCAAGGCCACCGCCGAGATGTTGCAGACCCGCGAGCGCACCTACTCGCTGCCCCAGCCTTTCTACACCGACGAGCGTCTGTTCCAGATCGACATGCAGGAGATCTTCCAGAAAGAATGGCTGATCGCCGGCATGACTTGCGAAATCCCGGCAAAAGGCAACTACATCACCCTGCAGATCGGCAAGAACCCGATCCTGGTGGTGCGCGGTGCCGAAGGCAAGGTGCATGCCTTCCACAACGTATGCCGCCACCGCGGTTCGCGGCTGTGCGTGAGCGACAAGGGCAAAGTGGCCAAGCTGGTCTGCCACTACCACCAGTGGACCTATGAGCTGGACGGCCGCCTGCTGTTCGCCGGCACCGAAATGGGCGCCGACTTCGACATGAAGGAATACGGCCTGAAACCGGTACACGTGAAGGTTTCCGGCGGATACATCTTCATCAGCCTGGCGGAAAACCCGCCTGCCATCGACGAGTTCCTGGGCACCCTCGAGCACTACATGGAACCGTACGACATGGAGAACACCAAGGTGGCCGTGCACACCACCTTGATGGAAAAGGCCAACTGGAAACTGGTGCTGGAAAACAACCGCGAGTGCTACCACTGCAGCGGTTCGCACCCGGAACTGCTGCAAACCCTGCTGGAGTGGGACGACACCAACGACCCGCGCGCCAGCCAGGAATTCAAGGACCACGTGGCCAGCTCTGCCGCCGCCTGGGAAGCCGAGAAAATCCCTTACCTGCACAAAAGCCACGGCCTGCGTAACCGCATCGTGCGCATGCCGCTGCTCAAGGGCACCGTGTCGATGACCATGGACGGCAAGCAGGCCTGCCAGAAGCTGATGGGCCGCATCAAGAACCCGGACCTGGGTTCGATGCGCATCCTGCACCTGCCGCACTCGTGGAACCACTGCATGGGTGACCACATCATCGTCTTCACCGTGTGGCCGATCAGCGCCCAGGAAACCATGGTCACCACCAAGTGGCTGGTGCACAAGTATGCCGTGGAAGGCGTGGACTACGACCCTGAGCGCATGCGCAAAGTGTGGGACGCTACCAACGACCAGGACCGTCGCCTGGCGGAAGAGAACCAGCGCGGGATCAACTCTACCGCTTACCAGCCGGGCCCGTACTCGAAGACTTACGAGTTTGGTGTGGTCAACTTCATTGACTGGTATAGCCAGCGGGTTCTTGAGAACCTGGGGGCGGAGCCGGCACCTTATCTGAAGGAAGTGCAGGCGCAGTAATCAATGATGAACCGGGCAGGCAAGCGATTGGTTGCCCGGTTCTTGACTTCATGCATGAACGTTTGGCCGCACCGAGTCGCCACGAATCTTCTGCACAACATCCCAGCCTAACGTCAGCACCGGAGTGACTCCTGACAGAATTCCCACTGTTTCCATGACCACACCGGGTATCTCGGCCAGATTCTGCGTCAAGTAGGCCCCCACCTCAGTCGCGTGATGCTGGATGTTCAATGAACGCTCCGTGATACCGAGGCTTGTTGCCGCCGCCCCTATCACGACACTGTCGGTTACGGACGGCATCGATGGTCCCCCCTGCTCACTCCAGACAACAGCAGCGGCAGCAACTTTCAAAGTCCCCTTGTGAGTCTTGGCCCATACCTGGAATTGCTTGGCAAAAGAAATCGAAGAACCAGCCTCCCCCCTACGTTGAACGACCAGGTTGAACGCAGACAAGACGCCGTCGACAATATTCAGTGCACCTTCTAACAAACCGGTCAGGAAAATCGCATTAGGCATGGAGAATCCGCCATTGCGATCGACCCGATTAATTGGATCACCTGTGCAATAGGTATAGGTATTGATCCCACCCATACCGAACGGGCTCAGCGCATCGGCACCATGGAATCTCATGAGTATCGGGTTATAGGTGCGATGGCCATTGCCAAGATGATAGTGGCCTGTCATTGAGTCGCGGTACTCTCCGCAGAATGCCAAGCGTGACCCAGATAGCCCATTAGAGGCGCCATATGCGGTGAAACCACGTGGATGGCCGTGCCGAATCATAGGCGAGTAGCCTCGATGGACCCTGTGGAGTTCCTTCTGACTTTTTTGAGCGCTGCAGCAGGTGATGGTGATGATGATGAATCCATGTTTATGTTAACCACTCCCGGTTTGATATTGATCACGACAGATCCCGAAGCTTGCTGAGAAGGCGACACCTGTACCTGCTCACCCAACTGTGCATAACCGGTCATAAGACGCATATTCTGCCACGCTGCGTCTGCAGCCCCCCTGAAGCCGCCGGTCAGGTTGCTGGCGATTGTTACGGCAGACTTGGCAATGGAAGTTACGTTGCCAACACTCATCATGCCTAAAGCGACGGGTTGCAGCCTTTCCGAGCCAGTGAATAATAAAGTCGTTCCCGTCAGTACCAGCGTCGACTCAACCAAGAGTTGCCAATTGCCCCAAAGTCCGGAGCGGTTCTGAATTCTGCTCGTCAACGCGGCAATATTCAGACCGGTATAGGCAGCAACTGTCGTCGCTCTGGTAACTTCGATGGAGGTCAGCACTTCCCAGAATCTACCTGATGGGTCGATTCTGTTGATGGGGTCTCCAGCACAGTAGGCATACTTATTGATTCCGCCCCGGCCGAAGGGGCTCAACCGATCGGGATTGAGAAAACGCATCAGAGAGGGGCTATAGAGCCTGTACCCGTTGCCAAGGTGGTAACAGGCCGTCACCTGGTCATGACGCTCGCTTGCGAACGCTGGCAGAGGACCAGGGCCAGATGGCGAGTGCCCATAACAGGTGTACGTCCTTTCAGAGGATCTTTGATCGCGTGATCCCGTATTCACCGAGCGCTGCGCATCTGTAATGAGTGAGGAGGCTCGCGTCATCTGCTAGTGCTCTGACACAGGATTTTGAAGACGACATTAACGCTGACCGACAGGTTCAGATACTGGTAAAACTGATAGGCCCACCAGCCCGATTTTTTCCTTCCATCGCCTACCTGCGCAGATCACGGCGTGGCTTGTACCCACAACTTATCCACATGTTTGTATGGTACAGCGAGGGACAGCATCACAGTTCCAATGCATTCAGTCGCTAATGCTCATAATTTGCTCAATAGCTTCAAGCCCATGAGCCCCGGGCCTCACAGGCGAGCACGAACATGTTACCCACAGGCTGGCCAACAGCAATTGTGGGAAACCTGAAAAAGCACCACCGCTGACCGAGGGGGGATTGATGGTTTTTTGATCAAACCAATGAAGCCCGCAAACCACGCGGCCTCCAGCGAAGCACAAACACTTTATCCACACCTTGGCGAACAGATTCGGTGGGCAAAACAGAGGCGCACCCGACATTTGTGCCAGTATCGTGAAATGAAGAAAAGTGATGGGGTAATGACCACTACTATGGCATTACTCAGAAGTGACTTATGCACAGCGCCAAGAGGGAACCGTAAAGTGGTTCGATGGAGGGCGGGGGATTGGGCTACTAGGCGTTCAATGTGGCCAGCGGGCATCATTAGCCTGTCAGGGCCAATCAGCTCCCACAGGTATTGCACTGACCCCGAAGGCAGTGGTGACCCTGTGAGAGCTGGCTTTGCCGGCGATGAGGCCGGTACAAGTGTCAGCGGAGCACGCCCTCTTCCACCAACAGCTTGAGAATCGCCTCGGCGCCTTCCTGTGGAGAAACATCCTTCAGCACCTTGCCGCCGCCGCCACTGGCCTTGGCCGTCGCCGCCTTCATCCGGTCAGCACCGCTCTTGGCCTTGATCACCTTCAACCGCTTGGGCCGAGGACGGGCCGGTTGCAACTCGGCATCGGCCAACAGCTCGTCGTCGACTATGGCCACATTGCGCGCCGCCAGCACTCCCCGGCGTGCGGGGCCGAAGGCGCTCTGACGCGGTTTCGGCGCAGCGTTATCCACAGTCGCCAGCAACGGCAGGCGCACTTTCAACCGACGCCGCTGACCACGCGGCAGCGCTTGCAATACCTGGGCGGTGCCGTTGTCGATCGACTCCACCTCGGCCAACCCTACAATCAACGGCCAACCGAGTTTTTCAGCCAGCAGGAACGGCAACATGCCCGACCCCTCGCCCGTTTCCGCCTGGCTCCCGGTCAGCACCAGTTGCGCGCCGGCATCGCGCAGGTAATCGCCCAGCACACCCAGCACATCGGCGCCGGCCGGCTGCTCCAGCACATCCAGATGGTCCAGCCCCATGCCCAGGTAGGCACGCAGCGCCTCTTCCTGCGGGTCGCCGGCATGCACCACCTGCAAGTTATCCCCAGCCAGTTGCAAGCCCAGTTCGACGGCGCGAGCATCCTGCTCGGCGCGGCGAGCGCGACCGGAGCTTGGGTGGGCACCGATGGAAACCAGGCTGATCACTTTCGTACTCATGCTCGTGCCCTTATGCCGCGTCGCGCTGGCCGCCGCTGCGGTAGTTGTCCACAGCTTCGATCAGTGCCTTGAGAATCGCCGAGCTGTCGCCAATCACCGACAGGTCAGCCCGTTTGATCATGTCGCAGCCCGGGTCCATATTGATCGCCACCACCTTGTCGCAGGCGCCAATGCCCTGCAGGTGCTGGATCGCCCCCGAGATACCCACAGCCACGTAGACCCGCGCGGTCACCCAGGTACCGGTCGCACCCACCTGGCGGTTGCGCGGCATGAAGCCGTCGTCCACCGCCACCCGCGAGGCGCCTTCTGTGGCGCCCAGCGTCGCAGTGGCCTGGTGGTACAGGTCCCAGTCCTTGACCCCGTTGCCGCCCGAGACGATGAACTCGGCCTCGGCCATGGCAATGGTGGCCGGGTCCACGGCCACCGAACCAAGGTCTTCGATGCGCGACAGGCTGCGCGCCACGCTTGTGGACAACTCCACCGGCAAGGCTTCGTGACGGGTTTCGCTGACCGGTTCGGCGCACTCAGCCGCCGCCAGGATCAGACGCGGCACGGCGCGTTGCAGGTCTTGCTGGCCAGCGCCAGCGCGGCCTACGCACTGGCCATCCTTGACTTGCCATACCCGCGTGGCCGGGCGCTCGCCCAGCGCTGCGCCGAGGCGCCGGCCCAGTTCGCCGCCGCCGGTGCGGCTGTCTGGCAGCAACCAGTGGCGTGGCGTGAACTGGTTATCCACAGCCCGCAGGCCCTGTACCAGCTGCTCCGGTACATAACCTTCGAAGGCCTCCCCTTCGATGACCAACAGCCTGTCGACGCCGGCTGTGGAAAAGTTGTTTTCCTTGTGCTCGCCAAACACCACCGCCAGCACAGCACCGTCGCTGCCAGCCAGGCTGTGAGCCAGGCCCAGCAGGTCGCGGTCGTGGCTGCTCAGGCGGCCACCGACCATGTCCGGCACCACGGCAATGTAGAACGCCGGCTCCGGCACCTGGTGCAGCGGCAGCTTGACCTCGGTCGCCGCCGTACGCCGCCCGCCCACACCGGTGCCCTGCTGGGCGCCGCTGCGGTCGATGCGCTTGATGCCCGCGGGGCCGATAAAGCCTGCGGCAATCGCATGGGGGTTCTTGCGGATGAGGCCATTGGGCCCCATCCAGCTGGTCTGCTGTGTCTGCATGGCCGCGTGCAGCGGGTGCAGGCGGTTACGGGCGATCCACTCGGCGCGTGGGTCGCGGCGGATAATGTCGCTCATCAGTGCACCTCCGCAGGTTCACGTTTGGCCGTTTGCGGCTTTGCGGTGGCAGGCGCGTCCTCTTCGATCAGCACGTCAGCCACCAACTCTGCCAAGTCCTTGATCTGTGGGCGCGGTTCGACCACGCCTTCGAGCATCGCAGTGCACTGCGGGCAACCCACGGCCACCAGTTCGGCCTCGGTTTCGCGGATGTCGTCCATGCGCATGTCCGGAATCCGCTGCTTGCCGGGGATGTCAGTGATCGGCGCACCGCCGCCACCGCCGCAGCAGCGGGAACGGAAGCCCGAGCGCTGCATTTCGCGCACTTCGATACCGAGTGCCTTGAGGACTTCGCGCGGTGCTTCGTACTCGCCGTTGTAACGACCCAGGTAGCACGGGTCGTGGTAGGTGACACTGCCGCCCTTGTGCTGACCGAGGTTGAGTTTTTTCGCGGCGATCAGCTCGGCGATGTAGGTGCTGTGGTGCTGCACCTGGTAGTCACCGCCCAGCTCGCCGTACTCGTTCTTCAGCACGTGGAAGCTGTGCGGGTCACAGGTGACGATGCGCTGGAACTTGTACTTGGCCAGGGTCTGGATATTGCGCTTGGCCAGCTGCTGGAAGGTCGCTTCGTCGCCGAGGCGGCGTGCCACGTCGCCGCTGTCGCGCTCTTCCAGACCGAGCACGGCAAAGTCCACGCCCGAGGCCTTCAGCACCTTGACGAACGAGCGCAGGGTGCGCTGGTTACGCATGTCGAAGGCACCGTCACCCACCCAGAACAGCACCTCGGTGGTGTTCACCTCGGACAGCAGTTGCAGGTTGAGGTCGGCGGCCCAGTTCATCCGCCCGCCAGGGGCGAAGCCGCCGGGGTTGTCGGTGGCGATCAGGTTGTCCAGCACCTCGGCGCCCTTGTTCGGGGTCGCGCCTTTTTCCAGGGTGAGGTGGCGGCGCATGTCGACGATGGCATCGACGTGCTCGATCATCATCGGGCATTCCTCGACGCAGGCACGGCAGGTGGTGCACGACCACAGCGTTTCGGCGTCGACCAGGCCATTGACGATCGGCTGGTGCGGGTGCCCGCCGTGCTCGCCGACTGGCTTGCCCGGGTACGGGCTGCCGGCGAACTTGGCATCGGTGCCACCGGCCAGGCCGATGACCATGTCCTGGATGAGTTTTTTCGGGTTCAGCGGCTGGCCGGCGGCAAATGCCGGGCACATCGCTTCACATTTACCGCACTGCACGCAGGCATCGAAGCCCAGCAGCTGGTTCCAGGTGAAGTCCACCGGTTTTTCCACGCCCAGCGGCGCGTTCGGGTCTTCCAGGTCCAGCGGTTTCAGGCCGGTGGAACGGCCACCGCCGAAGCGCTCGGCGCGGCGGTGCCAGGCCAGGTGCAGGGCACCGGCGAAGGCGTGTTTCATCGGGCCGCCCCAGGTCATGCCGAAGAACAGCTCCGATACGCCCCACAGCACGCCCAGGCCAAGGATACCGACCATGACCCAGCCGCCGGTGTTCGCGGGCAGGATGCCGGCGACCGGCAAGGTGGCAATGAAGAAGCTCACGGCGAATGCCAGCAGGCTTTTCGGCAAGCGCATCCATGGGCCCTTGGACAGGCGCGAGGGCGGGTTGAGGCGGCGCTTGAAGACGAACAAGGCACCGGTGAACATGATTAGCGTGGCCACCAGTAACGCGTAGCCAAGAATCTTGCTCTGCAGGCCGAAGCCATGCACCAGGATCGCCAGCGCGGCCGACAGCACGAAGCCACCGGCAGTGGCCACGTGGGTGTTGGACATGTACTTGTCGCGCTCGACCACATGGTGCAGGTCCACCAGGTAACGGCGCGGCATGGCCAGCAGGCCGCCGATCAGATCGACCTTGGCGGCCCGGCCACGACGCCACATGCGCACCCGGCGCAGGGCGCCGAGCACTGCCAGGCCAAGGGCAGCGAACAGCAGGATGGGTAGAAGGGTGTTCAACATGGGAGGCTCCCACAACAGCTGGATTCTTGCACCACTCTGAAGCTGGGATTGGCCCCTGTGGGAGCGGGTTTACCCGCGAATGCGCCCGGTCAGGCAACGGCGTTGTCAGCGCTGACGCATTCGCGGGTGAACCCGCTCCCACAGGGACCACGCCCGGTGGCGACGATTTGTTTCGATCAGAAGTCCTTGCACAGGCGCAAGGCGTCGTAGATCGCCGCATGCACGTTGCGCTGGGCCACGCAGTCGCCGATGCGATACAGCAGGTAGCCTTCGCCCGGCTGGCTGAGGATCGGCTGTGGCTGGATGGCAAACAGCGCCTCCACGTCGATCTGGCCCTTGTTGCGCGAACCTTCCTTCAGTGCGTAATACAGCTCTTCGTCAGGACGCACGCCGTTTTCCACCACTACCTGGTCGACCACGCGTTCTTCCTTGGCGCCGGTGTATTCGTTCTCCAGCACCGCCACCAGCTTGTCGCCTTCGCGGTAGACCTTTTCCAGCATCATGTCGCCGGTCATGATCACTTCTTTCGGGTACATGCTGCGGTAGTAGGTGGGGAAGGTGGTACCGCCCATGGCCACGCCCGGCTTGATATCGTCGGTGACGATCTCCACCTGGCTGCCCTTGTCGGCGATGTAGTCCGCCGCCGACATGCCGGTGAATTCGCAGATGGTGTCGTACACCAGCACGTTCTTGCCCGGTGCCACCTTGCCGTCGAGGACGTCCCAGCTGCTGACCACCAGCCCTTCGGCGGCGCCCCAGTGCTCGTTCTGCTCGACGAATGGATGGCCGCCCACCGCCAGCACGATGACATCCGGGCGCAGGTCCTGGATGGCGTCCACGCTGGCTGCCGTACCCAGGCGCAGGTCAACTTTCAGCCGCGCAAGTTCCAGTTGGTACCAACGGGTGATGCCGGCAATCTGGTCGCGCTGCGGCGCCTTGGCGGCAATGGTGATCTGCCCGCCGATCTGGTCTTTCTTCTCGAACAGGGTCACGTCGTGGCCACGTTCGGCGGCCACACGGGCCGCTTCCATGCCGGCAGGGCCTGCCCCCACCACCACGACCTTGCGTTTGACGCCGGTGGTCTTCTCGATGATGTGCGGCACACCCATGTATTCACGGGAGGTGGCGGCGTTCTGGATGCACAGCACATCCAGGCCCTGGTACTGACGGTCGATGCAGTAGTTGGCACCGACGCACTGCTTGATCTGGTCGATCTGGCCCATCTTGATCTTGGCGATCAAGTGCGGGTCAGCCATGTGCGCGCGGGTCATGCCGACCATGTCGACGTAGCCGCCTTCGAGGATGCGCGTGGCCTGGTTCGGGTCCTTGATGTTCTGCGCGTGCAGCACCGGGATCTTGACCACTTCCTTGATACCGGCCGCCAGGTGCAGGAACGGCTCCGGCGGGTAGCTCATGTTGGGGATGACGTTGGCCAGGGTGTTGTGGGTGTCGCAGCCCGAGCCGACCACACCAAGGAAGTCGAGCATACCGGTGGCGTCGTAGTACGCGGCGATCTGCTTCATGTCCTCGTGGCTGAGGCCATCGGGGTGGAACTCGTCGCCACAGATACGCATGCCCACGCAGAAGTCGTCACCGACCTCGGCACGCACGGCTTTAAGCACTTCCAGGCCGAACTTCATGCGGCCTTCGAAGCTGCCGCCCCATTCGTCGGTACGCTTGTTGACCCGCGGGCTCCAGAACTGGTCGATCATGTGCTGGTGCACGGCCGACAGCTCCACGCCGTCCAGGCCACCTTCCTTGGCCCGCCGCGCAGCCTGCGCGTAGTTGCCGATCACCCGCCAGATCTCTTCCACCTCGATGGTCTTGCAGGTGGCGCGGTGGACCGGTTCACGGATGCCCGACGGCGACATCAGGGTCGGCCAGTTGAAGCCGTCCCAGCGCGAGCGACGGCCCATGTGGGTAATCTGGATCATGATCTTGGCGCCATGCTTGTGCATGGCGTCGGCCAGGTTCTGGAAGTGCGGGATGATGCGGTCGGTCGACAGGTTGACCGACGCCCACCATTCCTGCGGGCTGTCGATGGCCACCACCGACGAGCCGCCGCAGATCGCCAGGCCGATGCCGCCCTTGGCCTTTTCTTCGTAGTACTTCACGTAGCGGTCGGTCGTCATGCCGCCGTCAGTGGCGTAGACCTCGGCGTGCGCGGTGCTGAGCACACGGTTGCGGATGGTCAGCTTGCCGATCTGAATCGGCTGGAACATTGCTTCGAATGCCATGACGCTATCTCCGGCTTACAACGGCTTTGTAACGAACAGGCCATCTTCGTGGCCTTCTTCTGACCCGCCGTAGACCTGTTCGGCCACGGTGCGGATCGAGCTGCCGCGGGCAGCGAGAATCTGGTCCATTGCGCCGGCGAACCAGCCGGTGAACATGTAGTCGACCTTGCGGCCGACCTTGCCGTACACGTACACGAACGCGGAATGCTTGAGCTTGACGCTGCAGGTGCCTTTGTCCAGGTCGATGTCCTGGATTTCGAACAAGCCCCAGCCACGCTGGCTCAGGCGCTTCATGTAGTGCTCGAACACCGCCACACCTTCCAGGCCATGGCACTCGGCTTCTTTTTCACACCAGTGCCAGGCCGACTTGTAGCCGGCCTTGTAGAGGATCTCGGCATAGGCGTCGGCGCCCAGCACTTCCTCGATGCCGATGTGGTTGTTGACGAAGAAATGGCGCGGCACATACAGCATCGGCAAGGCGTCGCTGGTCCAGACACCGGTTTCGCTGTCGACTTCGATTGGCAATTGCGGGGCGATCTTGGCCATGGAAACTCAACTCCATAAAATTTTTGTTTGGGTGCCCCGGCGTTGCTGGCAGGGGCTTCAGGCTTGGAGAGCGGCTTACTCGCCCCACACGTCCTTGAGGACGTTAACCCAGTTCTCGCCCATGATCTTGCGCACCACGCGTTCGGAGTGGCCGCGCTTGAGCAAGGTCTCGGTGAGGTTGGGGAATTCGCCCACGGTGCGGATGCCCAGCGGGTTGATGATCTTGCCGAAGCTGGTCAGGCGGCGGGCGTAGCCCTTGTCGTGGGTCAGGTACTCGAAGAAGTCCTGGCCGTGGCCCTGGGTAAAGTCGGTACCGATACCGATAGCGTCTTCGCCGACGATATTCATGGTGTACTCGATGGCTTCGGCGTAGTCGTCGATGGTCGAATCGATGCCCTTGGCCAGGAATGGCGCGAACATGGTCACGCCGACGAAGCCGCCATGATCGGCGATGAACTTGAGCTCTTCGTCCGACTTGTTGCGCGGGTGCTCTTTAAGGCCCGACGGCAGGCAGTGCGAGTAGCACACCGGCTTTTTCGATTCGAGGATGACTTCTTCGGAAGTTTTCGAGCCGACGTGAGACAGGTCGCACATGATGCCGACACGGTTCATTTCCGCCACGATCTCGCGGCCGAAGCCCGACAGCCCGCCATCACGCTCGTAGCAACCGGTGCCCACCAGATTCTGGGTGTTGTAGCACATCTGCACGATGCCCACGCCCAGCTGCTTGAACACGTCGACGTAGGCGATCTGGTCTTCGAAGGCATGGGCGTTCTGGAAGCCGAACAGGATGCCGGTCTTGCCCAGCTCCTTGGCCTTGCGAATGTCGGCGGTGGTGCGCACCGGCATGACCAGGTCGCTGTTGTCGCGGATCAGCTTCTGGCTGGCGGCGATCTGGTCGACGGTAGCCTTGAAACCTTCCCAGACCGACACCGTGCAGTTGGCCGCAGTCAGCCCGCCTTTGCGCATGTCCTCGAACAGCTCACGGTTCCATTTGGCAATGATCAGGCCGTCGATGACGATGCTGTCGGCGTGAAGTTCGGCTGGGCTCATCAGGCTGTCCCCTTTTGTTGATTTGGGCCGCGCCGAATCTTCTGCCGGCGCTTTGGGGCCAGCATATGCCTGTGCCCAAAGGCGCCCCGATGCAAAAACGACAGGGGGTTTGCCGAAAGCGTCAATGCGCGACATCGCGCCCTCTGGCATGCTGCCTGGCGATGAGAGACAGTCTCGATAACGACATATCCGGCCGTTTCATGAACATTTCGTCAGGGACCTACCACCTTGCCGTAAGCTGAGCGAGAATCCCTGCCATTCGTCAGCCTGTTGAGGAGAAAGCGGATGAGATCAATGGCATGGCTGGTATTGATGACAGTCGTATCGGGCGCCCAGGCCGGCGAGGAAGAAAGCACCCCGTGCGACAACGTCGACACCGACCAGCAGTCCTACGCCTGCGCTGCGTTCAACAAGCAGACCGCCGAGCGCGAGTTGAAAGCGGCCTATGACGACCTGATCCAGCGCATCCGCGACCAGTACGCCGACGAGGGTGACCAGACCACGGCCCTGATCGCGCGTCTGGATGCGGCAGAGCAGCTGTGGACGCAGCTGCGCGATGCCGACTGCAAGGTCGAGACCTATGCCGAGAAGCCCGGCAGCAAAGCGTTCCAGGCGGCGTGGGACACCTGCGTGGCGCAGCGCAGTGATGACCGCTCGGAGTATTTGCAGGCGATTGGGCAGCAATAGACACGTTACCCCGTTAGGAAAAGCTTGCAACTTATCTGACTTGGCAATCCGAAACACAGTGCACGCCAGACGCCTCAGCCGAGGCGTCGCACTGTACTGAAGGAAACCAAGACATGACTTCCAACATCAGCAAAACCGACATGGACAGCGCCATTGCCGCGCTGAAGAAAGAAGGCGAAGAACGCGCTGTAATGGTCGCCAACACCGTCTGCATTTTCGCCCCGGATGTACCGGCCACAGTTGCCGAAGACGTGCTGGATGGCATGCGCCTGATGAACCTGTCGGCAAACAAGAAGTTCGACAAAGAAACCCAGCAGCGCGAATGGTACAACTTCTACAACGATGGCCTGGGCAAATTCGGCTGGACACTGACCGGCGCCGCTCACGTCGAAGAGGCGCTGGACAAGGACACTCACACGCTGGCAACCCTGGCCCCTGAAATTGTCACCGTCCAGATCGGCCATAACCATCGTCTGAGCCGCTGTGTCAGACGCTCTTTCGAAGTGATCGTGAAAACGCCAAAGGCACAGCAACTGCTTGAAGAAAGCAGCGTGAGCGTTTCGGGTAAATCCAGCACCGTGCAGATTTCGGCCTGCGAAATGACGCCACAGGGCCTGCCGATCATGCACATGACCAGTGTTCAGTTGAGCTATGACAAAGCCGAGAAGGCCGCAGGCTCGTCCGGCCGCATCCTCGACAAATCGAACACCCGTGTCTACCGAGCCTCGCAACAAGGTTCGTTCAGTGTTCGCCACTTCGGTGCCATGCGCGAAGCCGTCAGGTTGAAGCTGGCCAGTCAAGCGGCCGACATCCTGGCACTGGACATCTAAGCCAGATTTGGCGCCGCCTGCGGCGCCATCTTCGGGTATTTACATACACACAATGGCCTGAACCATGCCCGCATCACCTGCCCCCCAACACCTCGAAGACCTTCACGACTGCCTGCGCCTGGCACAAATGGATGCCAACCTGGCCCACGACCGTCAGCAACACGGCCAGCAGTGGTTCAGCTTTTTTCTGAAAACCCTGGAAGACTGCGGTGTCGAACTGTTCGAACGAACAACCAAGAGCTTCAACTGCACCCCAACGGATGCTGTGTTTGAGGAGGTCTTCGCCGGCTGGATTCCACCACCTCAGGGCCGCAACCAAAGCTTCAGGCGGGTGGCAAGCGATGTGCTCAACGGCTTGCGGCAGCCTGACCTTGCGCTCCTGTGCAGTACATCAACCAGCTCGCATATGCGCATCGGTTTTGACCATGATGACCCTGACAGCCCGGTGGCGCTTGTATTCCACCTGTGGTGTACGACTGCTGCAGACACCCCACGAACGCGCCTGACCCTGCACCTGGATCACTTGGGTGCCAGACTCTTGCCCCAGGCCTTCGAGGTACAGCGCGTACGCATCGAGGCCCGGCTCAGGGCACTGTCAGACCTCGATCAGATCTGATCAGCCAACTGAGGCTTGAGTGCCTGTCGCTCTGCCCGCGGGCAATGGCCGAAACGCCGTTTGTAGCAGCGCGTGAAGTACGACGGCAGCTCGAAACCGCACGCCACGCTGACCTGTGTGATGCTCATCTGCGTCTGGCACAGCAGCTGCCGCGCCTTGTCCAGACGCAAGCCAAGGTAAAACCCACTCGGCGTGTCATTCAGATACAAACGAAACAAGCGCTCCAATTGACGCCGGGTCACCTTGGCGCGGGCTGCCAGCTCCAATGTGCTCAGCGGTGGCTCGGTATGCTTTTCCATTTCACCGATCACCTGCACCAGCTTGCGGTTGCTGATGCCATAACGAGAGGCAATCTGCATCCGCTGGTGGTCCTGACGTGGCCGGATGCGACCGAGCACGAACTGCTCCGACACCTGCACCGCCAGCTCGCCGCCGTGGGCCTGGGCAATCAGGTCGAGCATCAGGTCGATCGAAGCCGTGCCACCGGCACAGGTAATGCGCCGTCGGTCGATTTCGAACAACTCCTGGGTCACCTGCAGGCCAGGGTAGTTTTCCTTGAACGCCTCCAGCGCTTCCCAGTGCACGGTGGCGCGGTGGCCGTCGAGCAGACCGGCCTCGGCCATTACCACCGCGCCGGTATCGATGCCACCCAGAATCACCCCGTCATGGTCCAGCCGGCGTAGCGCCTGCTGCAGCGCCGGCCCATAGCAGGCCAGCGGCTCGAAGCCGGCCACGATCAGCAGGATGCCACCCGGATCGGCTGCGGCCAGCGCCGCGTCGGCGTTCACCGACATGCCATTGCTGGCCTGCACCGCGCCGCCATCCAGGCTCAGCACCTGCCAGCGGTACGACGGCCCCTTGAACCGGTTGGCCACGCGCAGAGGTTCCAGGGCACTGATGAAGCCCATGGCGGAGAACCCGGGCAGCAGCAGGAAATGAATGATTTGCGGCATTGAATGCTCCACGGCAAAGGTGGTCGCCTCCGTGCAAGTGTTGGTCGCCAGGGTGCGATTTTTCACCCTGCCAGCAGCGTAGCGTGTTCACACGATCCACAGAGATCGAAACCCATAACAATATGCACTGCCGATGGAGAGCCACCATGCACAGCTTGATCCGCCGCAGCCTGTTGACCCTTGCCCTGAGCAGCATCGCCACCTCACCGCTTTTTGCCGCAGAGCCTGCGGCCTGCAAGAACGTGCGCCTGGGGGTGGTCAACTGGACCGACGTCATTGCCACCAGCGCCATGGCCCAGGTGCTGCTCGACGGCCTGGGCTACCAGACCAAACAGACCAGCGCTTCGCAGCAGATCATCTTTGCCGGTATCCGCGACAAACGCCTGGACATGTTCCTGGGTTACTGGAACCCGATCATGACCCAGACCATTACCCCGTTCGTCGATGCCGGGCAGGTCAAGGTGCTCGACAAGCCGAGCCTGGAAGATGCGAGGGCAACCCTGGCAGTGCCGAAGTATCTGGCAGACAAGGGTCTGAAGACCTTCGCCGATATCCACAAGTTCGAAAAGGAGCTGGGCGGGAAAATCTACGGCATCGAGCCAGGCTCCGGCGCCAACACCCAGATCAAGGCGATGATCGCCAAGAACCAGTTCGGCCTGGGCAAGTTCCAGCTGGTCGAGTCCAGCGAGGCGGGCATGCTTGCCGCCGTCGACCGCGCCGTGCGACGCAAGGAGGCGGTGGTGTTCTTCGGCTGGGCCCCGCACCCGATGAACGTGAACATCGACATGGCCTACCTGGGCGACAGCCAGGACGCCCTGGGCCCTGACGAAGGCCGTGCCACAGTGTGGACGGTGACCGCGCCAGACTACGCCGACCGCTGCCCCAACGCCCACCGCCTGCTGGCCAACCTGAACTTCAGCGCCGAGGACGAGAGCCGCATGATGCAGCCGCTGCTCGACCACAAGGATGCGCTGGAATCGGCCCGCCAGTGGCTCAAGGACCACCCCGAGGACAAAGCCCGCTGGCTTGAAGGTGTGACTACCTTCGACGGCAAGCCGGCTGCGGACAACCTCAAGCTCACCGCCAACTGACAGGTCCCTTTCGCAGCACAAGGCTGCTCCTACAGGTGTAAGGCTCAGGGTCACTGCTGACCCTGTGGGAGCGGGCATGCCCGCGAAAAGGCCAGCACAGACAACACAAGGAACCGATCCATGAACCACGACGTCATCATCACCTGCGCCCTCACCGGCGCCGGCGACACTGCTTCAAAGAGCCACCTGGTCCCGGTCACTCCCAAACAGATCGCCGAGTCTGCCGTCGAAGCCGCCAAGGCCGGCGCCACCGTGGTCCACTGCCATGTCCGCGACCCACAAACCGGCCGCTTCAGCCGCGATGTAGCGCTGTACCGCGAAGTCATGGAGCGCATCCGCGAGGCCGATGTCGACATCATCGTCAACCTCACCGCCGGCATGGGCGGTGACCTGGAAATCGGCCCAGGCGAATCGCCGATGGAATTCGGCCCCGGCACCGACCTGATCGGCCCGCTGGAACGCCTGGCCCACGTTGAAGCATTGCTGCCTGAAATCTGCACCCTCGACTGCGGCACTCTCAACTTCGGTGATGGCAACTCGATCTACGTTTCCACCCCGGCGCAACTGCGCGCAGGCGCCAAGCGCATTACCGAACTGGGCGTGAAGGCCGAACTGGAGATCTTCGACACCGGGCACCTGTGGTTCGCCAAGCAGATGATGAAAGAAGGCCTGCTCGAAGACCCGCTGTTCCAACTGTGCCTGGGCATCCCGTGGGGCGCGCCGGCCGACACCACCACCATGAAAGCCATGGTCGACAACCTGCCGGCCAACGTCACCTGGGCCGGCTTCGGCATCGGCCGCATGCAGATGCCGATGGCCGCGCAGGCGGTGTTGCTCGGCGGTAACGTGCGGGTGGGCCTTGAAGACAACCTGTACCTGGACAAGGGCGTGCTGGCCAGCAACGGCCAGCTGGTCGAGCGCGCGAGCGAAATCATCGCCCGCCTGGGTGGCCGCGTGCTCACCCCGGCTGAGGGCCGGGAAAAAATGAACCTCAACCGCCGCTGATGCCCTTCTGGAGCCCTGATATGCCCTTCATCACCGAGATCAAGACCTTCGCTGCCCTGGGTAGCGGCGTAATCGGCAGCGGCTGGGTTGCCCGCGCCCTGGCCCACGGCCTGGACGTAGTCGCCTGGGACCCTGCCCCCGGCGCCGAGCAAGCGCTGCGCAAGCGTATCGCCAACGCGTGGCCGGCCCTGGAGAAACAAGGCCTCGCCCCAGGTGCAGCCCAAGATCGCCTGAAGTTCGTTGCCACCATCGAAGAATGCGTACGCGATGCCGACTTCATTCAGGAAAGTGCACCAGAGCGGCTGGACCTGAAGCTCGACCTGCACGCAAAAATCAGCGCCGCCGCCAAGCCCGACGCGATCATCGGCAGCAGCACCTCTGGCCTTCTGCCCAGCGAGTTCTACGAATCCGCCATTCACCCAGAGCGTTGTGTGGTCGGCCACCCGTTCAACCCGGTTTACCTGCTACCACTGGTGGAAATCGTTGGCGGCAATCAAACCTCGCCAGCGGCCATCGAGGCTGCAAAAACCATCTACACCGCACTGGGCATGCGCCCGTTGCATGTGCGCAAGGAAGTGCCCGGCTTTATTGCCGACCGCCTGCTCGAAGCGCTGTGGCGCGAGGCCTTGCATCTGGTCAATGACGGCGTGGCGACTACCGGCGAGATCGACGACGCGATCCGCTTTGGCGCCGGCCTGCGCTGGTCGTTCATGGGTACGTTTCTCACCTACACCCTGGCCGGTGGCGATGCCGGCATGCGCCACTTCATGTCGCAATTCGGCCCAGCCCTGAAGTTGCCGTGGACCTACCTGCCAGCGCCGGAGCTGACCGACCAATTGATCGACGACGTGGTCGACGGCACCTCGGAACAATTGGGGGATCGCAGCATCGCCGCGCTGGAGCGCTATCGTGATGACACCCTGCTGGCGGTGCTGGAGGCGGTGAAAACCAGCAAAGCCGAGCACGGCATGGCCTTTGGCGATTAAGGAGCACGCGATGCCCGAACTGATCACTTACCGCACCCCGGTCCAGGCGGACTGGGTGGACTACAACGGCCATCTGCGCGATGCCTTCTACCTGCTGATCTTCAGCTACGCCACCGACGCACTGATGGAACGGATCGGCCTGGATGCCGAGAGCCGTGGCCAAAACGGTCATTCACTGTTTACCCTGGAAGCGCACATCAATTATCTGCACGAAGTGAAACTGGGGACCGAGGTGTGGGTGCAAACGCAGATCCTCGACTTCGACCGCAAGCGCCTGCAGGTGTATCACAGCCTGCACCGCGATGGCTTTGCCGAGGCATTGGCGGCAAGCGAGCAGATGTTGCTGCATGTTGACCTGGCAGGGCCGAGGTCTACGCCGTTCGCGGAGCACAGCGTCGCTTGCCTACGGGAACTCCAGACCGCCGTAGGGTCGGCATGCCCGCAGTACGTGGGCAGATGTATCGGGCTAGGCCGCTAACCGAAGTTTTGCCAGCGGTGTAGAGCCCGCTGGCAAAATATGGCAGTGCGTTTCAGTACTCATTGCTCCACACCTGATAGACCTTATCGTCGAGCGAGCCGCCAAGCCAGTTGAGCTCAGCACCAGGGATTTCGACAGGTCCCTGCAATGTGGGCAGCTCAAGATCACCGTCCAGCCTGAGGCTAATGTACCTTGCCCCGCTGCCTGAATCGGACAGAATGCGAACCCTGGCGCCTGGTTTGACTTTGGAGACTTTCAAGGACGAGACTTTTTTCTGCCATCCCTCGCCACACATGTCTGCAAGGTATGCGCTAACTCCACCTTTACTGGTGAAGGTGCAGGAGTCTCCCTGATAGTTTGCATGCTCGTACACTGTGAATTCATTACCATCCTTGTAAAAATCCTCGACTACGCCCATGTAGTCACCAAATTGCCGCGCCACGTCATGGTTCTGAACTGTGCCTATCGGTACGCCCTGGTACTGCAAGCGCGGGTTGGAGAAATAGGGAATCGCGCCATGAGACGTCACCTGGATAGTGTGAAAGTCGGGCGAGCGATGTCTATAGCCGTGGTTGTAATGTCTTGATGGGTCAATCCCTTCGAGCCCGTGCCCGCCGCCTAAGTTATGGCCTAACTCATGGGCCAAAGCGACAGTGCAGCTGATCGTGTGGAACCCTGTCTCTTTTTTCGACCAGCCGTAGGCGTTACCGCAGATAGAAGATTCTACGTTATAGAGCGAAACCAAATCGGCCTTTGACGCCTCACGTTGCGCGGCAACCTGAGACCCCAGCGTACTCGATGTTCGAGCCATCTCATGCAACATCGCCCACTGACTCTTTGCACCTTCGCTATAGTCGGGATCGAGAAAGCCTGCGAGCTCATAGGTCAATGGCACATGGCTATTGATCAGGTACTGGTTGGCATTCTGCAAAGCCTGCACCAGTTCCAACCGATAGTACTTAGACCTCGCGCGACGCTCGGAGGTAGTCACAAACAGCACCCTGATGATGCTTCGAGCGGGCCTGGCAATCTTGTCAGGTGCTGGCCCTGAGCTGGATCTCGGCAACAGGACCGGTTGGCCATTGGGGGGCATCCTGGACTCGTCGACCTTGACCAGAACATGCCGGCCGGCAGCAATCGGATACAACCGATAGAGCTGGCCTTTGAAGTGGATATCACCAACCACCTGGCCGCCATCACGCACCAACGAAATCCAGTTGAAAGGGTCGAAGTCAACTTCGTCCGGTGACGGATAATGTCGCTTTCGATCAGAGGCAACATCACCGATCCATCCGGACATCCCCGCAACGTCACTTGTCCGCTTTAGATCAAAGCGAACCCTGTCTCCCTTGGGCAGTGTGATCGACAGAACAGGGCTGCTTGCATTGATGAACTCCGGCGTATTTATATCTATCGGCCAAACGTCCTGAGTAGACGGAGACGCCAATAGCGCTGCTAAGTCTGGGTTGGCTTCTGGTTCATCACTGAATTCTCGTAAGGTTTTCGCTTCAGCCACCGGCTGTTCGAACAGGACTCCAGCCCCACCTGGGTCGATCGCCGGATCATCTGTGCTAGTAGAGCAGGCAGCAAGCGCCCCCGCTAAAAGTACGATCAGGCCACACCGTCGCGTCGGTGATCTCATCTCATCAGCTCCAGAACAAGAAACTGAATTAGAGCGTTCCTTACGCTGGTCGCCAACTATCAGTATTACCAGGTATTTGAAAAAAATAGCCCCGGAAAGCCGTGAGCATCCGGGGCCAAGAGCGAGCAGCATCCACTGTGCATGAACGAGGGTGACCAAACCCTCCGTTGCGGTAGATGGCTTGAGTTTGCTCACTTCGCGGAGGGTGGATTTAGCCGTAAACGACCTGTTCTTAGCCAAAGCAGCCATGCCGGCATTCTGTTGTTGCGGGTATGTCGCGGTCGTCACAGAATCGGTCGTAAATCACAGCAGCACTCTCTTAGCGATAAAAGGGACAACAGCCATGATGCATGCGGATTTGATTGACCAGGACGACTTGGCAGGCCACCTGCGCGCGCGCGGGTTCGACATACCCGCCGGGGCCAGTGCCGAGCAGGCCTGCGAAGCGGTGGTGCGTGGGCTGACCGAGCCCAATGCGCGGGCGCTGAAGGGGATGGTGGAGCAGATGTATACCGGTAGCGCGACGATTCTGCCGGCGGTGCGCCAGGCGATCGACAAGCAGCTGTTGCCGGCCCTGGCGCACTTCAGCAGGCGCGCCTGACCGAGTTGTCCTGTTCCGGCCCAATCGCCGGCAAGCCAGCCCCCACAGGAATCACACAAGCCCCGACACTTGTGCCGAACCTGTGGGAGCTGGCTTGTCGGCGATTGGGTCACACCTGTGGATAAGCCAATAACCCGCGCATGGTTTTGGCCAAGAACGCCGGCAGGGCGGCGAACACCGGAATGATCAGGCTCAACCTTTCGGAAGAAACGGTGAATGCCCAAGGATAGTGGCCGGCAGGTCCGGCCTCTTCGCGGGTAAACCCGCTCCCACAGAGATCGCGCACGCTCTTTAAATTCTGTGCAAGACAGTTGCTTCCACAGGCCGTGCACAGGCCTGAGCTTGCACGGTCCCTGTGGGAGCGGCTTTAGCCGCGAAGCAAGCGACGCGGTGTCAGAGCCTCACACTGGCAAACGTCGACTCGTTGCGCGCCTGGCTCAATGCCCCCAACGGCCCGCTGTGCGGCGACAGGGTCATGGCCTGCGGAATCGGCATCATCGCCACCTGCTGCGCAGTGTTGGAGCCCACACGCTCGTCACGCGGCGGGATGCCGAAGTACTCGCGGTAGCACTTGGAGAAGTGCGGCGTGGACACAAAACCGCACACTGATGCCACTTCGATGATCGACATCGGCGTCTGCTTCAGCAGCTGGCGTGCGCGGATCAGCCGCAGCTTCAGGTAATAACGCGATGGCGAGCAATGCAGGTATTTCTGGAACAGCCGCTCGAGCTGCCGACGCGACACCGCCACATACACCGCCAGTTCGTCCAGATCGATCGGTTCTTCGAGGTTGGCCTCCATCAGCGCGACAATCTCTTGCAGCTTCGGCTGGTTGGTGCCGAGCATGTGCTTGAGCGGCACGCGCTGGTGGTCCTGCTCGTTGCGAATGCGCTCGTAGACGAACATTTCCGAAATCGCCGCCGACAGCTCGCGGCCATGGTCGCGGCTGATCAGGTGCAGCATCATGTCCAGCGGCGCGGTACCGCCAGAGCTGGTGAAGCGGTTGCGGTCGAGGGTGAACAGGCGGGTGCTCATGTTCACCCGTGGGTAAGCCTCCTGCATCGCCGCCAGGCATTCCCAGTGCACGCTGCAATCGAAGCCATCCAGCAGGCCGGCGCAGGCCAGTGCCCAGCTGCCGGTACACACCGCACCAAGGCGGCGCGACTGACGGGCCTGAGACTGCAGCCAGGTAACGTGCTCACGGGTGACCGAACGCTGGATGCCAACCCCACCGCAGACGATAACGGTGTCGATGGGGGGGGCATTGGTGATGGCGGCATCGGGGGTGATCTGCAGACCGTCACTGGCCCATACCTGCCCGCCGTCGACGGTCAGCGTGTGCCAGCGGTACAGCTCCCGGCCAGAAAGCTGGTTGGCCATACGCAATGGCTCGACCGCCGAGGCCAGTGAGATGAGGGTGAAATTGTCCAATAGAAGAAACCCGATGGACTGGGGTGCTGTGCGGTTCTGGGTTGGGGTCCCGGAGGTGTACGACGTCATCGCGATTTCTCCTCACACAAATGCAGGGTGTGCCTCAGGCGGGCACTGATTTCTTGTTATTGCCCCGTTTCATGTGCAGGGCTGGGTGCCAATCTCAACGCAAACGCCGTGCCTGAAATTGAACGGCTATCCAAAAAAACCTGAAAACGACGCCTTTATCAGGCAGATCAGGTGCTTTGGTCGAGTTGGCCAACTATCGCAAAACGCCGTGCTAGGCGCCGTGCGTGTAACCGCTGAGCAATTTGGTGACAGGGGCAGTGTAAGTTGCCCAGAAACGACACTCTTGAGTGTCACCGACAATGCCCACACTGATAACGACACCCGACGATCGGTAGGCGTCATGCTGCACCATAAGAGGGCATTGGTTCTTGTCATGCACCTGTGTGGTAGCACAGGCCCCATTGCCGGCAAGCCAGCTCCCACAGGTCCGCCACCGCCTCTGAGAGCTATGGAATCCCTGTGGGAGCTGGCTTGCCGGCGATGAGGCCAGTGAAGTCCGCTACACGATCAACATTCGATCGCGCTGACCGCCAGGCCACCGCGCGAAGTCTCTTTGTACTTGTCGTGCATGTCGGCACCGGTGTCGCGCATGGTGCGGATCACCTGGTCGAGAGAAATGAAGTGCTCCCCGTCGCCACGCAGGGCCATCTGTACCGCATTGATGGCTTTTACTGCGGCAATGGCGTTGCGCTCGATGCACGGCACCTGTACCAACCCGCCCACCGGGTCGCAGGTCAGGCCCAGGTTGTGCTCCAGGGCGATTTCCGCAGCATTCTCCACTTGCGGGGGAGTCGCACCGAGTATTTCGGCCAGGCCGGCAGCAGCCATGGCACAAGCTGAACCGACCTCACCCTGGCAGCCAACCTCGGCACCGGAAATGGAGGCGTTTTTCTTGCACAGGATGCCCACGGCCGCAGCGGCCAGGAAGTAATCGACCACGTTGGATTCGTCCACCGCATCGCTGAAGCGCATGTAGTAATGCAGTACTGCGGGGATAATGCCCGCCGCACCATTGGTAGGCGCGGTGACCATGCGCCCGCCAGCGGCGTTCTCTTCGTTGACCGCCAGGGCGAACAGGTTGACCCATTCCATGGCGCTCATGGTCGAGCCGATGACGTTGGGCTTGCCGATTTCCTGCAGGCTGCGGTGCAGCTTGGCGGCACGTCGGCGCACATTCAGCCCGCCGGGCAGTGTGCCTTCGTACTTGAGGCCGTTGTTGACGCATTCCTGCATGGCTTCCCAGAGCTTGTACAGGCCGGCGCGGATCTCTTCCTCGCTGCGCCAGACCTTCTCGTTGGCCATCATCAATTGCGACACGCTGAGGTCGTTTTGCTTGCACAGGCGCAGCAGTTCGGCAGCGCTGTTGAAGTCATACGGCAGCACCGTCTGATCAGCATCCAGCACACCGCTGGCGGCCTGGGCGGCATCGACCACAAAGCCGCCACCCACCGAGTAGTAGGTGTCGCGGTGCAACTCGCCCTGCTCGCCTTCGGCAACCAAGGTCATGGCGTTGGGGTGGTACGGCAGGTTTTCGTCCAGCAGCAGCATGTCGCGGGCCCAGACGAATTCGATGGGCAGGCGGTTGTCCAGCTGCAGGGTGTTGGTTTCACGCAGGTCGGCGATGCGCGGCACGATCTGGGTGGGGTCGATGGCATCAGGCCATTCGCCCATCAGGCCCATGATGGTGGCGTTGTCGGTGCCGTGGCCGATGCCGGTGGCCGACAGCGAGCCGTACAGGCGCACTTCGACACGCTTCACACGTTCCAGCTCGCCGCGTTCGCGCAGGCCCTGGACGAACAGGGCGCCGGCACGCATGGGGCCAACGGTGTGGGAGCTGGAAGGCCCGACACCGATCTTGAACAGGTCGAACACGCTGATGGCCATTGTCGCTTCACCTCTTGCTGGGCTTGTCTCTGCGCGCCATGCGCAGGGCGGGGCAGCTGCTAGGCTGAAACAGCGGGCCGCCTTGAATGCCAGCATCATCGGGCTTTTCCCGCCCCCCTCGCCGTCTGCAACCGACGTACTTTTGTCCAGCAGCGCCTCGCTGTTTCAGGCCGGAAAGTTGCCACCATGACGCCGCTTTCCGGTGGCCTGGTGACGCAAAAATGCGGCTGGAGGGGTGGAAAAACTCATAAGCGACATCGCCCGTACTGGATACGACCCGTTCCGTACTGGTTACGACCCCACCAGTAGGCGATTGCCCGGCGCTGGAGGATTATCGAAAGCGACTCGTAAAGCACGGCCACGCATCCTGCCCTCTGCAGGCCTGGTCGACCGGACCCTCAGAAAGCCCGGCGACCCACGCGAACCCGAAGACAAAATCACAGGAGTCCATCCATGAAAGGTTCACCCTCGCTGTTGCTGGTTGCGATGTTGTCTGCGCCGTTACTGGCCCAGGCTGCCGAACCCGAGCAGTGTCAAACGGTACGTTTCTCGGATGTCGGCTGGACCGACATCACGGTAACCACCGCGACCACCAGCGTTGTGCTCGAAGCCCTGGGTTACAAGACCCACACCACCATGATCTCGGTACCGGTGACCTACAAGTCGCTGGCCACCGGCAAGGACCTGGACGTGTTTCTCGGCAACTGGATGCCGACCATGGAGAACGACATCAAGCAGTACCGCGATGCCGGTACTGTCGAGACCGTGCGCGCCAACCTGGAAAACGCCAAGTACACCCTCGCCGTGCCTCAGGCGCTGTACGACAAGGGCCTGAAGGATTTCAGCGACATTCCCAAGTTCAAGAAGGAACTGGACGGCAAGATCTACGGCATCGAGCCCGGCAACGACGGCAACCGCACCATCCAGAGCATGATCGACAAGAACGCCTTCGGCCTCAAGGACGCCGGTTTCAAGATCGTGCAGTCCAGCGAGGCCGGCATGCTGTCGCAGGTCGACCGCGCGCAAAAGCGCGGTGAAGCGATGGTGTTCCTGGGCTGGGAACCGCACCCGATGAACACCCGCTTCAAGATGCAGTACCTGACCGGCGGGGACGACTTTTTCGGCCCCGACTTCGGCAAGGCGACGGTGTTGACCAACACCCGCAAGGGCTATGCGCAGGAGTGCAGCAACGTTGGCCAGCTGCTGAAGAACCTGTCGTTCGAGCTCAAGGATGAAAGCACCATGATGGGCTATGTCCTGGACGACAAGATGAAACCCGAAGCAGCCGCCAAGAAGTGGCTCAAGGATAACCCCGGCAAGCTGGACACCTGGCTGGCTGGCGTTACCACCGTGGACGGCAAACCCGGCCTTGAGGCGGCCAAGGCCAAGCTGACGCAATAACGAAATACGCAATAGCGCTACCTCGGGGCAGGACCGTGCCTGCCCCGGGTTGATTTCAATCTACGCAGGTGGAAGCTCGCTATCATGCTTATCGATCAGAAAATACCCCTGGGCCAGTACATCGCGTCGTTCGTCGAATGGCTGACCCAGAACGGCGCTGAATATTTCGACGCCATCGCGCAAGGCCTGGAGTTCATGATTCATGGCGTGACCAGCGCCCTGACCTGGTTCAACCCGTTCGTCCTCATCGCCCTGTTCGCCGCCCTGGCGCACCTGATCCAGCGCAAGTGGGCGCTGACTGCCTTCGTGGCAGTGTCGTTCCTGCTGATCCTCAACCTGGGCTACTGGCAGGAAACCATGGAAACCCTGGCGCAGGTCACCTTCGCCACGGTGGTATGCGTGGCCATCGGCGTGCCGCTGGGCATCGTCGCCGCGCACAAGCCGATGTTCTATACCGCCATGCGCCCGGTGCTCGACCTGATGCAGACGGTGCCTACCTTCGTCTACCTGATCCCTACCCTGACCCTTTTCGGCCTTGGTGTGGTGCCCGGGCTGATCTCGACGGTGGTGTTCGCCATCGCCGCACCTATCCGCCTGACCTACCTGGGTATCTGCGACGTGCCGCAAGAGCTGATGGATGCCGGCAAGGCCTTTGGCTGCTCGCGGCGCCAGCTGCTGACCCGTATCGAACTGCCGCATGCGATGCCGAGCATCGCCGCCGGCGTTACCCAGTGCATCATGCTGTCGCTGTCGATGGTAGTGATCGCCGCGCTGGTCGGCGCTGACGGCCTGGGCAAACCTGTGGTCAACGCACTGAACACCGCCGATATCTCCCTGGGCTTCGAAGCGGGCCTGGCGATCGTGCTGCTGGCGATCATGCTCGACCGTATCTGCAAGCAACCGGAACTGCCGGTAAGGGGTGAAGCATGAGCATCATTCGATTCGAAGACGTCGACGTCATCTTCTCCAACAAGCCGCGCGAGGCCCTGGCCTTGCTCGACAAGGGCCAGACCCGCGAGCAGATCCTCAAGCAGACCGGCCTGGTGGTCGGCGTCGAAAAAGCCAACCTGGACATCCAGAAAGGCGAGATCTGCGTACTGATGGGCCTGTCCGGCTCGGGCAAGTCGAGCCTGCTGCGCTGCATCAACGGCCTCAACACCGTCAGCCGCGGCAAGCTGTTCGTCGAGCATGAAGGCAAGAACATCGACATTGCCCACTGCACCCCGGCCGAGCTGAAGATGATGCGCACCAAGCGCATTGCCATGGTGTTCCAGAAGTTCGCCCTGATGCCCTGGCTGACGGTACGCGAGAACATCAGCTTTGGTCTGGAAATGCAGGGTCGGCCGGAAAAGGAACGGCGCAAGCTGGTCGACGAAAAACTGGAGTTGGTGGGCCTGACCCAATGGCGTAACAAGAAACCGGACGAGCTGTCCGGTGGCATGCAGCAGCGCGTGGGCCTGGCCCGGGCGCTGGCGATGGATGCCGACATCCTGCTGATGGACGAACCGTTCTCGGCCCTTGACCCACTGATCCGCCAGGGCCTGCAAGACGAACTGCTGGGCCTGCAGGCCAAGCTGAGCAAGACCATCGTGTTCGTCAGCCACGACCTTGACGAGGCACTGAAGCTGGGTAGCCGCATCGCCATCATGAAGGACGGGCGCATCATCCAGTACAGCAAACCGGAAGAGATCGTGCTCAACCCTGCCGACGAATACGTGCGTACCTTCGTTGCCCATACCAACCCGCTGAACGTGCTGTGCGGCCGCAGCCTGATGCGCAGCCTGGACAAGTGCAAGCGGGTGAATGGCTCGGTATGCCTGGACCCGGGTGGCGATTCGTGGCTGGACCTGGGCGAAGGCAACTCGATCAAGCGCGCGCGCCAGGGGCAGAACGGGCTGGAGATGCAGAACTGGGCGCCGGGGCAGTCCGTGGAAGGGCTGGGGCGTCGGCCAACCTTGGTGCATGCGGATATCGGCATGCGCGAGGCACTGCAGATTCGCTACCAGACTGGTAACAAGCTGGTGCTGCAGGAGAATGACAAGATGGTGGGGATTCTTGGGGATACCGAGCTTTATCACGCTTTGCTCGGCAAGAATCACGGTTGAAGCTATTGGGGCCGCTTTGCGGCCCATCGCCGGCAAGCCAGCTCCCACAGGTAATGCACAAGGCACAGGGCCTGCGCTGTACCTGTGGGAGCTGGCTTGCCGGCCATGGGCTGCAAAGCAGCCCCCATCAATCGATCAGCGAACGACGATGCCGCGGGCAGCCATATAGGCCTTGGCCTCCGGCACCGTGTACTCGCCAAAGTGGAAGATACTGGCCGCCAGCACCGCGCTGGCATGCCCTTCCACAATGCCGTCGGCCAGGTGCTGCAAGTTGCCAACACCACCCGAAGCAATCACCGGAATACCCAGCGCATCACTGATGGCACGGGTAACGCCCAGGTCGAAGCCGTTCTTCATGCCATCCTGGTCCATGCTGGTCAGCAGGATCTCACCCGCCCCCAGGCCTTCCATCTTCTTCGCCCACTCGACGGCATCCAGCCCGGTCGGCTTGCGCCCGCCGTGGGTGAAGATCTCCCAACGCGGCGCTTCGCCAGGTCCGGACACCTTCTTGGCATCAATCGCCACGACGATGCACTGCGAACCGAACCGGTCAGCAGCCTCGCCGACGAACTCCGGGTTGAACACTGCGGCGGTATTGATGGAAACCTTGTCGGCACCGGCGTTGAGCAAGTTGCGGATGTCTTGCACGGTACGCACGCCACCGCCCACGGTCAGCGGGATGAACACCTGGCTAGCCATGCGCTCGACGGTATGCAGGGTGGTGTCGCGGCCATCGACGCTGGCGGTGATGTCGAGGAAGGTGATCTCGTCGGCACCTTGCTCGTTGTAGCGACGGGCGATTTCCACCGGGTCGCCGGCATCACGGATGTTCTCGAATTTGACGCCCTTGACCACCCGGCCGTTATCCACGTCCAGGCAAGGGATGATGCGCTTGGCCAGTGCCATGGTTCAGTCCTCAGCCTTGGTAGGTATCGCAGAAGGCCTGGGCCTCGGCGACATCCAGGGTGCCTTCGTAGATGGCACGGCCAGTGATGGCGCCGACGATGCCGGGAGCCTTGGCGTCCAGCAGGGCCTTGATGTCACCCAGGTTGTGGATGCCACCCGAGGCGATCACCGGAATACGCGTGGCTTCGGCCAGGGCCTTGGTGAAGGGCACGTTGCAGCCCTGCATCATGCCGTCCTTGGCGATGTCGGTGTAGACGATCGCCGAGACGCCATCGGCCTCGAAACGCTTGGCCAGGTCGATGACCTGCACCGAGCTGACTTCAGCCCAGCCGTCGGTGGCCACGAAACCGTCCTTGGCGTCCAGGCCAACGATGACCTTGCCCGGGAACGCCTTGCACGCCTCGGCGACGAACTCCGGCTGCTTGACCGCCTTGGTGCCGATGATCACGTAGCTGACGCCGGCCTTGACGTAGTGCTCGATGGTTTCCAGCGAGCGGATGCCACCGCCGATCTGGATCGGCAGGTTGGGGTAGCGCTTGGCAATGGCGGTGACCACTTCACCGTTGACCGGCTGGCCTTCGAAGGCGCCGTTCAGGTCGACCAGGTGCAGGCGGCGGCAGCCACCCTCGACCCATTTGGCAGCCATGCTGACCGGGTCGTCGGAGAATACCGTGGAGTCTTCCATACGGCCCTGGCGCAGGCGCACGCAGGCACCGTCCTTCAGATCGATAGCGGGGATAATCAGCATCTTGGGAACCTGTCTGTTCTTGGGTTTCAGGGCTTCTCGAGCGCCCACAGATCACTTTCGATGCTCTCGAACCGCTCCTTGAGGTGCAGCTGAACATCGGCAATCGCCCTGTTGTAGTAATGGGGTGCAATTTCTTTGCTGAACAGGTCGAGGACCTCGGCCACCTCGAACGAGCCCAGTTGCAGCTCGAAACGGTCTTCGAGAAAGCGCTTGAGCGTGTCGAGCGCTTCGCGCTCCTGCTCGGGGGCCAGGGTAATGACCGGTGCCTTGGTCTTCGACTTGCTCATCTACCAGCGCCCGTCCCAGGCGACGAAGTTCTGCAGCAGCTGCAGGCCATGGGTATGGCTCTTCTCCGGGTGGAACTGCACGGCAAAGCGCGAGCCATCGGCCAGCGCGGCGGCAAAATCGACGCCGTAATGGCCGCGGCCGACCACCTGGCCCGGCTTGCCGGCATTGATGTAGTAGCTGTGCACGAAATAGAAGCGGGCACGGTCAGGGATGTCGTGCCACAGCGGGTGGTCGATGGCCTGGGTCACTTCGTTCCAGCCCATGTGCGGCACCTTCAGGTGCTCGCCGTCTTCTTCCAGGCCCTTGCCGAAGAAGCGCACCTGGCCAGGGAACAGGCCGATGCAGTCGACGCCGTTGTTTTCTTCGCTGTGCTCCAGCAGTGCCTGCATACCCACGCAGATGCCGAGAAACGGCCGATCCTGGCTGACTTCACGCACCAGGCTGTCGAAGCCCAGGCGGCGGATTTCGGCCATGCAGTCGCGGATCGCGCCTACGCCCGGGAACACCACGCGGTCGGCTTCGCGGATCACTGCGGCATCGCTGGTGACCAGCACCTTGCCGGCGCCCACATGCTCAAGCGCCTTGGCCACCGAGTGCAGGTTGCCCATGCCATAGTCGATTACGGCTACCGTCTGCATTTACAGGCACCCTTTGGTGGAAGGCATCTGGCCTGCCATGCGCTCGTCGAGGGTGGTGGCCATGCGCAGGGCGCGGCCGAATGCCTTGAACACGGTTTCGATCTGGTGGTGGGTGTTGTGGCCACGCAGGTTGTCGATGTGCAGGGTTACCAGGGCGTGGTTGACGAAGCCCTGGAAGAACTCCTGGAACAGATCGACATCGAAGCCGCCGACGCTGGCGCGGGTGTACGGCACATGCATCTGCAGGCCTGGGCGGCCGGAGAAGTCGATGACCACGCGCGACAGCGCTTCATCCAGCGGCACGTAGGCGTGGCCGTAGCGGAAGATGCCTTTCTTGTCACCGATGGCCTGGGCGAAAGCCATGCCCAGGGTGATACCGACGTCTTCGACGGTATGGTGATCGTCGATATGCGTGTCACCCTTGCACTCGATATCCAGGTCGATCAGCCCATGGCGGGCAATCTGGTCCAGCATGTGTTCGAGGAAAGGCACGCCGATATCGAATCGGGCCTTGCCACTGCCATCGAGGTTGATCGAGCACTTGACCTGGGTTTCCAGGGTATTGCGCTCGACGGAAGCCTTACGTTCGACCATCACCAGCTCCGCAAAATCATTGGGCGAAAAGGGTTCCATTATAGGCCCAGAACACGCCAGCTTGAAACGCGGATGACATATGGCAAGGCAAGCAATTACGGGGGGTTGATAGCGCTACAGGTCTATACAACCGCGCATGGTGCTACTTTGCAGGCCTATCGCCGGCAAGCCAGCTCCCACAGGCCCCCCACAATGTTCAAGGCCTGTGGTGTACCTGTGGGAGCTGGCTTGCCGGCGATAGGGCCGCTACAGCCGGAAAGCTCAACCGGCTGCATCACTCGTCAATGGAACAGCACCGCCGTCTTCTGCAGGGTAATCCACACACCCCATGCCAGCGGCACAACCACCACAGCCCAGGCCAGCAGCACCAGTGGCAGGCTGCCCGGCGCAGCCTTCCACTCCAGCGACCGCGCGCCATCAGCGCCCTTGTCGTGGCTCAAGGCCCGCTCGGCCGCCAGTTCGGCATCGCTCATGAAGTGCTTGTCCGCCACCGGGCGCACCAGCATGTTGCAGATGAAGCCCAGCACCAGCAGGCCGGCGAGGATGTACAGGGTCATGTCGTAGGCCGCCGCACGCTCCACCCCTGCCGCCAGCTGATATTCGCGCAGGTAGGTGATCAGCACCGGCCCGAGAACCCCAGCGGCCGCCCAGGCGGTCAGCAGACGACCATGAATGGCACCCACCATCTGCGTACCAAACAGGTCCGCCAGGTACGCGGGCACCGTCGCAAAGCCACCGCCATACATCGACAAGATGATGCAGAACGCTGCCACGAACAGCGCCACGTTGCCCAGGTGGCCCATGTTCGGCACCATGCTGTACAAACCCACGCCCAGGGCGAAGAAGGCGAAATAGGTGTTCTTGCGGCCGATGTAGTCGGAGAACGACGCCCAGAAAAACCGCCCGCCAATGTTGAACAGGCTCAACAGGCCGGTGAAGCCAGCAGCAATCGCGGCAATCTGCGCCAGCTGGGCAGCGTTGAGCTGGCTGAAGGTCAGTTCATTGCCCAGCAGCTTGCCGGCGAACACTTCCTGCAGCAGCGGCGAAGCCATACCGAGAATGCCGATACCTGCCGACACGTTCAGGCATAATACCAGCCAGATCAAGGCAAACTGCGGCGTTTTCCAGGCCACACTGACGTGCACGTGGCGGTCGGTGACCATGGTATTGCCAGCCTTTTTCACCGGGGCTGTCCAGCCTTCGGGCTTCCAGCCGGTCGGCGGCACGCGATAAGCCAGGGCGCCGGCGGTCATGAACACGAAGTAGATTGCGGCCATCGCCACAAAGCTCTGCCACACGCCCACTTCCTGCGCATTGCCAAAATGCCCCATCAGCGCGGTGGCCAGCGGTGCCCCCACCATCGCACCGCCGCCGAAGCCCATGATCGCCATGCCGGTGGCCATGCCACGTTTGTCCGGGAACCACTTGATCAGGGTCGATACCGGCGAGATGTAGCCCAGGCCCAGGCCGATACCACCGATCACGCCGGAGCCCAGCCACATCAGCCACAATTGGTGGGTTTTCACGCCAATGGCCGAAATCAGCATGCCGCCGCACCAGCACAGTGCCGATACCAGGCCGGCCTTGCGCGGGCCGGCGTGTTCCAGCCAGCCGCCCAGCACGGCCGCCGAGCAACCGAGAAAGACAAAGAACAGGGTGTAGATCCAGCTCAGCATCGAGATCGGCCAGTCGCACTCGGCGCTGAACATGCGGGCCATGAAGCCCATATCTGCGGCGCAAGCGACCGGGGCAGTAATGCCGAGGGCTTGCGACAACGGCAGCCAGAACACCGAAAAGCCATAGGCCATGCCGATGCACAGGTGAATGGCCAGCGCGGCAGGCGGAACCAGCCAGCGGTTGAAGCCTGGGCGGGCGATGATGCGCTCCTTTGACAGAAAGCCTGGCGCACTGGCCGAGGCGCCCGTCGCGACGGTACTGCTCATGGATCTGATCCTTTTTATATGGATGTGCAGGCAAAGCGGCGCAAGGTTAGCAGTATCAAGTGGCGTGAAAGCAATCTGATATCGTTAATTCTTGCTTGGCTGAAACGGTCATTTTCCCTGTACCGGCCCCATCGCCGGCAAGCCAGCTCCCACAGGGCAGCGCAGGCCTTGAAGGCTATGCGATCCCTGTGGGAACTGGCTTGCCGGCGATAGGGCCAATCAAGGCAAGCTTTTTTGAACAAGCAAAATCATGGCTGTCGAAAGCCGTACCATCTGTTGCAAACGTAGGAATCGTCCTGCATCTCTTGTCGAATACGCAGGGCCGTACACGGCGGCGCTATACTCTGCCGCTGAATTTCAAAATCGGACTACAAGGACTCGCCCATGAAAGCGTTCGGCAAAATCCTGGGACTGGGGCTTCTCGGGTTGCTGCTGATCATCGTGGCGCTGGGCTTCGCCCTGACCCACCTCTTCGATCCCAACGACTACAAAGACGAGATTCGCCAATTGGCACGCGACAAGGCGCACGTCGAGCTGACCCTCAACGGTGACATCGGCTGGAGCCTGTTCCCGTGGCTGGGCCTGGAGCTGCACGACGCCAGCATCGCCACCCTGAACACACCCAAGGCGCCGTTCGCCGACTTGCAGATGCTCGGCCTGTCGGTACGGGTGCTGCCGTTGCTGCGGCGCGAAGTGCAAATGAGCGACGTACGTGTCGAAGGCCTGAACCTGACCCTGGCGCGTGACGAACAAGGCCACGGCAACTGGGAAGACATCGGCAAACCGCTGCCCGCCCAGAACGGCGCCCCCGCCGATGCGCAGGCCCAGGCACCCGCCGAACAAAGCTCGGCGCCCGCCGCCAGCAACGACCGCGCCGTCAAGCTGGATATCGACAGCCTGACCGTGAACAATGCGCGCGTGCAGTACACCGATGCCAAGACCGGGCAGAGCTTCAGCGCCGAAAGCATCCAGCTGAGCACCGGCCCGGTCCACGAGGGCGCGAACATTGCGCTGAAGGCCAGCGCCTTCATCAGCGCCAGCCAGCCGAACATCAAGGCCCGCACCGAGCTGGCCGGCGAACTGCGCTTCGACCGCAAGCTCAAGCGCTACAACCTGGAAGACATGCGCCTGTCGGGCGAGACCTCGGGTGAACCCACCGGCGGCAAGACCGTGACCTTTGCCGCCCAGGGCCAGCTGCTGGTCGACCTGGCCGCCAATGTTGCCTCGTGGAGCGGCCTGAAGATCTCGGCTAACCAACTGCGCGCCCTGGGCGAGCTGAACCTGCGTGATCTCGACAAGGCGCCGCAACTGAGCGGTGGTCTGTCCATTGCCCAGTTCAACTTGCGCACCTTCCTCGACAGCATTGGCCGCCCGCTGCCGGCTACCAACGATCCGGCAGCCTTCGCCAAGCTGGAACTGGTCACCCGCCTGCAGGGCACACCGACCAGCCTGGCCATGGAAGACTTGGCCGTGAAGCTGGACGACAGCACCTTCAGTGGCCGCGTGGCCGTCGAAGACTTCGCCAAACAGGCCCTGCGCCTGCAGCTTAAAGGCGACACCTTCGACGCCGACCGTTACCTGCCGGCCAAAAGCGAAGAAGCCAAGGGCGCCACTGCCGCACGCCAGGCCGAGGTCAAGCAACAGGAGGCCAGCGCCGTCGCCGGGGCCGGCAGCTCGCCGCTGCCTAACGCGCCGACCCAGGTGGCCTGGAGCAATGACAAACTGCTGCCGGTCGACCGCCTGCGCGCCCTCGACCTGCAGGCCGAGCTAAGCTTCGGCGCGCTGACCCTGGACAAGCTGCCGATCGAAAATGCCCAGCTCAAGGCCGTCGGCCAAGGCGGCCTGCTGACCCTGCAAACCCTGCGTGGCGAGCTGTACAACGGCACCTTCGAAGCCAAGGGCACGGTCGACGTGCGCCCTGCGGTGCCACAACTGGGCGTCAACACCAACATCCAGCGGGTGCCGGTGGAGCACTTCATCAAGACCGAAGGCAAGGACCAGGCGCCACCCGTCAAAGGCCTGCTGACCCTTGCCAGCGATCTCACCGCCACCGGCAACAGCCAGAAGGCACTGGTGGACACCCTCAACGGTAACGCACACTTCACCATCAACGACGGCGTGCTGGTCAACGCCAACCTTGAACAGCAACTGTGCCAGGCCATCGCCACGCTCAACCGCAAAACCCTTACCGGCGAGCCTCGTGGCAAGGACACCCCGTTCCAGGAACTGCGCGGCAGCCTGGTGATACGCAATGGCGTCGCCAGCAACCCGGACCTCAAGGCCCGCATTCCTGGCCTGACCGTCAACGGCCATGGCGATCTCGACCTGCGCGTACTGGGTATGGATTACAACGTGGGTGTAGTGGTCGAGGGTGATCAGCGTGCCATGCCCGACCCGGCGTGCCAGGTCAACGACCGCTATGTAGGGGTTGAAGTGCCGCTGCGCTGCCGTGGCCCGCTGGAGCTGGGCGCCAAGGCCTGCCGCCTGGACCAGGACGGCCTGGGCAAGGTTGCCGCCAAGCTGGCCGGCAACCGCCTGAAAGACAAGATCGATGAAAAGCTCGATGAAAAACTCGGAGACAAAGTGAGCCCGGAAGTCAAAGAAGCACTCAAGGGGCTGTTCAAGCGATGAGCCCCGAGCAGTTCTCCAGCGCAGTGCTGGATTGGTACGACCAGCACGGCCGGCACGACCTGCCTTGGCAACAGGGCATCAACCCGTATCGGGTGTGGGTGTCGGAAATCATGTTGCAGCAGACCCAGGTCAGCACCGTGCTCAACTACTTCGACCGCTTCATGCAGGCCCTGCCGACCGTGCAGGCCCTGGCCGAGGCGCCGGAAGACGAAGTGCTGCACCTGTGGACGGGCCTGGGTTACTACACCCGCGCGCGCAACCTGCAGAAGGCCGCGAAGATTGTCGTCGAACAGCATGGCGGAGAATTCCCGCGCAGTGTCGAGCAGCTCACCGAGCTGCCCGGCATCGGCCGCTCCACCGCCGGTGCCATCGCCAGCATCAGCATGGGCATCCGCGCGCCGATCCTCGACGGCAACGTCAAGCGCGTGCTGGCCCGCTTCACCGCCCAGGGCGGCTACCCCGGCGAGCCGAAGGTGGCTAACCAGCTGTGGGCCACGGCCGAGCGCCTTACCCCGCAGCAGCGCGCCAACCACTACACCCAGGCGATGATGGACATGGGCGCCACGCTGTGCACCCGCAGCAAGCCCAGCTGCCTGATCTGCCCGCTGCAGCGTGGCTGCGAAGCGCACCTGCATGGTGAAGAAACCCGCTACCCCGAGCCCAAGCCACGCAAGGCGCTGCCGCAGCGCCGTACGCTGATGCCGCTGCTGGCCAACCACGACGGCGCCATCCTGCTTTACCGTCGCCCGTCCAGTGGCCTGTGGGGTGGCCTGTGGAGCCTGCCCGAGCTGGACGACATCGCCCAGCTCGACGACCTGGCCTACCAGCACGGCCTGCGCCTGGCCGGCAGCCACGCCATGGACAGCCTGACCCACACCTTCAGCCACTTCCAGCTGGCGATCGAGCCTTGGCTGGTGCGCGTCGACCCCGTCGGCCAGCACGTGGCCGAGGCCGACTGGCTCTGGTATAACCTCGCCACCCCGCCGCGCCTGGGCCTTGCCGCCCCGGTCAAGAAGCTGCTCAAACGCGCGGCCGACGAACTGACTGCAGGAGACGCCCGATGACCCGCACCGTGATGTGCCGCAAGTACAAAGAACAATTGCCAGGCCTGGAGCGCCCGCCGTATCCGGGCGCCAAGGGCCAGGAAATCTTCGAACACGTCTCGCAGAAGGCCTGGGCCGACTGGCAGAAGCACCAGACCCTGCTGATCAACGAAAAGCGCCTGAACATGATGAACGCCGAAGACCGCAAGTTCATCCAGGCCGAGATGGACAAGTTTTTCGCCGGCGAAGATTACGCCCAGGCGGAAGGCTACGTTCCACCGGCCGAATGACCCCAAAAATCGTAAGCGACGGAATTAATTTAAAATTTTTTCAAAAAGTCGTTGACGGGCGGTCTGAAAATCTATTTAATTCACCTCGTCGCCCAGATAGCTCAGTCGGTAGAGCAGAGGATTGAAAATCCTCGTGTCGGCGGTTCGACTCCGTCTCTGGGCACCACCTTCAAGCTTCTGGTGGTTGCAAAGTTACCCGAAGCGACAACAAGAAACCCGCCTAGTGCGGGTTTTTTGTTGTCTGTGATTTTTTGCCGAGGGCCTGGCAGCCAACGCTTGGCTGCCACAGCCTGACGGTGTGTACTCGATGCACTGCAGTTCGGCCGGGCTTCACGCGGCTTAGTGGGAAACCCGTAACTCGCCCGGCCAATCTGATGGCCTAGAAGTTCGCCAAGGCGCTGCAATAGTCGGCTTTGCGCCTGGCCACCTGCTCGTTCGTGTCCAGGCGCTTGAGGGTGCCCCCACAGGCGCTGTAACCGTGCACCAACAGTTCGTAGTCGGCGCCTTTTTCCGGCACGAACGAGAACATGCCCAGGCAGTTCTGCACACTGTTGTAACCGGCCGAGCGACCGCCATCGAGAAAGTGCAGGGTAAACGGCTTGCCCGCCGGCACCAGCACCTCGCTGACCGCGTCACCCGCCTGGGCTGGCGCACCGGCAGGCATGCCGAGGGTTTCGCCGTTGCGGTCGGCAAAACCCTTGGTCGGTACGGCAATCACCCCGGCACCGGGGCTGTACCAGTCCACGCAGTCCTTTTCCGGTACCGCGCGCACCATGCCGTCGGCGATCACTCGCAGGCGCGCGGTATCGCCGGCACTTGGCGAGCCATAGGGCGTGTTGAAGGATTTGACTGCGGCGATGTTGCCACAGCCGGCCAGGGCGGCGGCCAGCAGGCCGAGCATGACGGGTGCTTTCATCCGTGAATGTCCTGTGAGCGAATGCCGAATGTCCGGCAGCCTGACTCAGACCCAGCAATGCCGCTTGGGTTTCACTGCCATCTGCGATTCAATACGCACTTTTCCAGCACCACCCAAGGACCCTAGCCCCCATGGCCACCTCCACCAAGCAACAGAAACGCGCCAAGCGCGCCGCCAGCAAGGCCAAGCAAAACCGTATGGTACGCAGCGGCCAGGCGGTCAAGGCCAGCGCCGGCGACAGCGCCAGCATCGAGCAGGTGTTCAACAAGGCCATGGAATCGGACAGCTACAAAGAGATGTTCGAAAAGATGAAGGCAGCCCAGGAAAACGGCCTGGTACCGATGATCTCGGTGTTCCTGGTCGACCCGCTGCTGGCTTTGGTGCTCAAAGGGCACAAGGAAGAGCACGCCACCGACTACATCGTGCTGGTGTTCAATGCCTACCGCACCTGGCTGGATGGCGCTGACGAAGACACCACCATGGCCTGGCTGGAGAGCGACGAGTTCCAGGAAGCCTATATCGCCGCCTCTGAACTGGTGGCCAAGCAGCAACAGCTTCAGAAGCAGTTTGGCTGATAGACCTGCGTAACCCGCCCAGGCACTATCGCCGGCAACAAAAAAAGGCCGCGCCCTGCACAGGACGCGGCCTTTTCATTGCAGTGCGGATCAGTTATCCAGCGCAACCCGACCGGCAGCTTCACGCTTGCGGTGCACCAGCAAGCCCGCCGCCACCACACCAATGCTCAGCAGGGCAGTCGCGATGATTTCGGCACGGTGATCTTCTCGCAGCGCCATCACCACCAGCACCGCAACGATGAAGGCAATGGTCACCCAGGTCAGGCCCGGGAACAGCCACATCTTGAAGGAGATCTGCTCGCCGCTGGCCTCACGCTTGGCGCGCATGCGCAGCTGCGACACGGCAATCACCAGGTACACCAGCAAGGCGATGGCGCCGGAGCTGGCCAGCAGGAACTCGAACACCTGCGCCGGGGCCAGGAAGTTGGCGAACACGCAGAGGAACGCCGCCGCGGTGGACAGCAATACCGCCACATGCGGGGTGGCCGCCTTGGTAGTGCGCTGGGCAATGGCCGGGGCATCACCCCGCTTGCTCAGCGAGAACAGCATGCGCGAAGAGGTGTACAGCGCCGAGTTAAGGCAGCTGGTCACGGCGATCAGCACGACGATGTCGACGATCAGCTTGGCATTCGGCACGCCAATGCGGCTCAGCACGGTCTGGTAGGAACCGAGCTCGGCCAGCGCCGGGTCGTTCCACGGCACCAGAGCCACGACCAGGAAGATCGACACCAGGTAGAACAGGCAGATACGCCAGATCACCGAGTTGGTGGCGCGGCTGATCTGCTTGCCCGGGTCCTTGGACTCGGCAGCGGCGATGGTCACGATTTCAGTACCCATGAACGAGAACATGGTGGTCAGCATGGCTGCCAGTACCGCGCCCAGGCCATTGGGCATGAAGCCCTGGGTATCGAACAGGTGGCTGGCACCGCTCACCTGGCTGCCTGGCACAAAGCCGAACAAGGCCGCACAACCCACGGCGATGAAGCCGACGATCGCCACCACCTTGAGCAAGGCGAACCAGAACTCGAACTCGCCGTAGTTCTTCACGCTGCACAGGTTGGTCAGGGTCAGCGCCAGGGTAATGATCAGCGAGAACGCCCAAAGGTCGACCGCAGGGAACCAGGCATGCAGGATGGCCGCGGCGGCGTTGGCTTCCAGCGGAATCACCAGCACCCAGAACCACCAGTACAGCCAGCCAATGGTAAAACCGGCCCAGCGCCCGATGGCGCGGTCGGCATAGGTGGAAAACGAACCGGTGTCCGGCGAGGCGACCGCCATTTCCCCCAGCATGCGCATCACCAGCACCACCAGCGTACCGGCGGCGGCATACGCCAGCAGCACGGCGGGGCCGGCAGCGGCGATAGCGTGGCCGGAGCCTACGAACAGGCCGGCACCGATGACGCCAGCGATGGACAGCATGGTGACATGCCGTTGTTTGAGCCCCTGAGCGAGGTCATTGGAATTGTTACCGCTCATAAAACTACCTTTGTAAGGAGTGGACCACTCCGACTGCGAAACCAGGCGCGCCTGGGGTTGGACTAGGCGTCGCTGCAATCGGCGGTTTCATGCTGGCAATAACCGCGCCAGCTGCTGAATCCATTCGTCATAATCGACTGCAAGCCTTCAAGGCTGCGCTTTGGAGGGCATTCGGCCAGACCATGACCGAAAGCCCGCCAAATCATCGGATTACTGAAATACTCACTTACAAATGCACCAAAGGTGCTCCTCGGTAACACCTATGCACCAGCGCAACGCCAAAAAGCGCAACCGCCGGGTACAACCTTGAAATCGCGTGACGGCCTTCGCGGGTAAACCCGCTCCTACAGGGATTGTCTGGTCTGTGGGAGCGGGTTTACCCGCGAATGGGTCAAAACCGCTTCCATGAGCAGGCCAAAGCTGGCACCATCGCGCCTTTTTTCATCAAGGCTCTGGTGCTGGGCGACACCTTCGCGGACATCTGCGCGACGTTACGCTGTAGCGATGCGACAAACCGCCCCACCAATGCCCAGAGTCCCTGGCGACCCTGTTGGCCGTCATAATGCCGCTATGCTAGCTTGGCGCACGCCAGGAAGGCCGCCAACAGCTGGGAACGCACCCGAACACATGAGGACCGCACATGGCTCAGGCCACGCCCGCGCTGGAAATCCGCAATCTGCACAAACGCTACGGCGAGCAGGAAATTCTCAAGGGTATTTCGCTGACCGCACGCGACGGTGACGTGATCTCCATCCTGGGGTCGTCCGGCTCCGGCAAGTCCACCCTGCTGCGTTGCATCAACCTGCTCGAGAACCCGCACCAGGGCGAAATCCTGGTCGCCGGCGAAGCCCTCAAGCTGAAGCCCGCCAAGAACGGCGACCTGTTCGCCGCCGACAACCGCCAGATCAACCGCCTGCGCAGCGAAATCGGCTTTGTCTTCCAGAACTTCAACCTCTGGCCGCACATGTCGATCCTCGACAACATCACCGAGGCGCCACGCCGCGTACTCGGCCAGAGCAAGGCCGAGGCCATCGAGGCTGCCGAAGCGCTGCTGAACAAGGTCGGCATCTACGACAAGCGCCACAGCTACCCCGCCCAGCTTTCCGGTGGCCAGCAACAGCGCGCCGCCATTGCCCGTACCCTGGCCATGAAGCCCAAGGTCATCCTGTTCGACGAGCCGACTTCGGCGCTCGACCCGGAAATGGTCCAGGAAGTGCTAAACGTTATCCGCGCACTGGCCGAAGAAGGCCGTACCATGCTGCTGGTAACGCACGAGATGAGCTTTGCCCGCCATGTGTCCAGTGAAGTCGTCTTCCTGCACCAGGGCCTGGTCGAAGAGCAGGGATCGCCGCAGCAGGTCTTCGAGAACCCGACCTCGGCGCGTTGCAAGCAATTCATGTCCAGCCACCGCTAACGGAGCAATACATGCACACTTACAAGAAGTTTCTCCTGGCAGCTGCTGCCACGCTGGTGATGTCGGCAAACGCCATGGCCGCAGAAAAACTGCGCATGGGTATCGAAGCCGCCTACCCACCGTTCAACAACAAGGATGCCAGCGGCAACGTGGTCGGCTTCGACAAGGACATCGGCGACGCCCTGTGCGCCAAGATGAAAGTCGAATGCTCGGTTGTAACCTCGGACTGGGACGGCATCATCCCGGCCCTGAACGCCAAGAAGTTCGACTTCCTGGTGTCGTCGCTGTCGATCACCGACGAGCGCAAGCAGGCGGTGGACTTCACCGAACCCTACTACTCCAACAAGCTGCAGTTCATTGCGCCGAAAAACGTCGACTTCAAGACCGACAAGGCTTCGCTGAAAGGCAAGACCATCGGCACCCAGCGCGCCACACTGGCTGGCACCTACCTTGAAGACAACTTCCCGGATGTCGACGTCAAACTCTACGACACCCAGGAAAACGCCTACCTCGACCTGGTTTCCGGCCGCATCGACGGCATTCTCGCCGACAAGTACGTGCAGTACGAGTGGCTGAAAAGCAAAGACGGCATGAACTACGAGTTCAAGGGCGAGCCGGTGATGGACAGCGACAAGATCGGCATTGCCGTGCGCAAGGGTGACACCAAGCTGCGCGACGACCTGAACAAAGCCCTGGCAGAAATCAAAGCCGACGGTACGTACAAGAAGATCAACGACAAGTACTTCCCGTTCAGCATCGAATGACCCGCCCTGACCGGCGCGCCCTTGTGGCGCGCCTGTCCCTAGAATGACCTGCCCATGAATATCGACCTGCACGGATTCGGTCCGGCCATGATGGCCGGCACCGTGATGACCGTAAAACTGGCGCTTTGCGCCTTGCTGCTGGGGCTGGTGCTGGGCCTGCTCGGCGCCCTGGCCAAGACCTCCCCGCTCAAGCCGCTGCAATGGCTTGGCGGTTTCTACTCGACCCTGGTGCGCGGCGTGCCCGAGCTGCTGTGGGTCCTGCTTATCTATTTCGGCACCGTGGGCTTGATGAACAGCCTGGGTGAAGCCCTGAACATGCCGGGCCTGGAGCTCAGCGCCTTCGCTGCGGGGGTTATCGCCCTGGGCCTGTGCTTCGGCGCCTATGCCACCGAAGTGTTCCGCGGCGCCATCCTGGCGATCCCCAAGGGCCACCGTGAAGCCGGCCTGGCACTGGGCCTGTCCAGAGGCCGCATCCTGTCGCGGATCATCCTGCCGCAAATGTGGCGCATCGCCCTGCCCGGCCTTGGCAACCTGTTCATGATCCTGATGAAGGACACCGCACTGGTGTCGGTAATCGGCCTGGAAGAAATCATGCGTCATTCGCAAATTGGCGTGACCGTGACCAAAGAGCCGTTCACCTTCTACATGGTCGCGGCCTGCATCTACCTGAGCCTGACCGTCATTGCCATGACCGGCATGCACTTCATGGAAAAACGCGCCGCTCGCGGCTTTGCGAGGGCCGAACAATGAATTGGGAAGTCATCTTCAAATGGCTGCCACGCCTGGCCCAGGGTGCGACCCTGACCCTGGAGCTGGTGGCCATTGCGGTGGTTGCCGGGCTGATCCTGGCCATCCCGCTGGGTATCGCCCGCTCTTCGCGCCACTGGTATGTGCGCGCCGTGCCGTTCAGCTACATCTTCTTCTTCCGTGGCACGCCGTTGCTGGTGCAGCTGTTCCTGGTCTACTACGGCCTGGCCCAGTTCGATGCAGTACGTTCGAGTGCGCTGTGGCCGTACCTGCGCGATCCGTTCTGGTGCACGGTGCTGACCATGACCCTGCACACGGCCGCCTACATCGCCGAGATCCTGCGCGGCGCGCTGCAGTCCATCCCCAAAGGCGAGATCGAAGCCGCCCGGGCACTGGGCATGTCACGGGCCAAGGCGCTGATCTACATCATGCTGCCGCGCGCCGCGCGGATCGGCCTGCCGGCCTACAGCAACGAAGTGATCCTGATGCTCAAGGCCAGCGCCCTGGCCAGTACCGTGACCCTGCTGGAACTGACCGGCATGGCCCGTACCATCATCGCCCGCACCTACCTGCCGGTGGAAATCTTCTTTGCCGCCGGGGTGTTCTACCTGGTGATCTCGTTCATGCTGGTGCAAGGCTTCAAGCTGCTTGAGCGCTGGTTGCGCGTGGACGCCTGCCAAGGGCGCTGATATCTCCTGAGCCATCTTCGCGGGTAAACCCGCTCCCACAGGTACCCCACAGGCCTTGAAATCTGTGCCAATCCTGTGGGAGCGGGTTCACCCGCGAAGAGGCCCTCAACCCAACACACATCCCATGCCAAGCTACCTCCACAGCCACCACCTGAACGCCCGCTTCCAGGCCCTTGACCAGTTCCTGATCGAGCACCAGCAGCTGTGGAAACCCCGCCCCTTCACCACCTTGAACCTGCCCTGGGAAGCCACCCACCCCGAGCTGGCCGCCCACCTGCGCCAATGCTCGCTGGCAGACGCCGAAACCGACAGCGCAGCCGACCACTTGCCCGCCCCGTTCCCGCAACTGGCGCTGCAAGCCCGACAGCTGGCCGCCCTGGGCAACCTCCCGGCAACAGACCTGCCCACTGCAAGCCACCGTCTTGACGTCGCCGTCCCCGGCCGCAAATGGCAGCAGATCGAAGCCTTCGCCAGCCACCTGGTATTCCGCGAGCCGCCCCGCCACTGGCTGGACTGGTGCTCCGGCAAAGGCCACCTCGGCCGCCGCCTGCTGCAACCCGGCCAGCAGCTGACCTGCCTGGAATACGACGCCGAACTGGTTGCCGCCGGCCAGGCCTTGAGCGCGCACCACCACCTGCCCGCGCAACACGTGCAGCAGGACGTGCTGGCCAGCGACAGCGCTCGTCATCTGCATGGCGAAAAAAGCGTGGTCGCCCTGCACGCCTGCGGCGACCTGCACGTGCGCCTGATGCAGCTGGCCAGCCAACAGGGCTGCCGACAGCTGGCCGTGGCGCCCTGCTGCTACAACCGCATTGCCGCGCAGCAGTACCAGGCGTTATCCACAGCCGCGCAAGCCTCCAACCTGCAGCTTTCGCTGGACGACCTGGGCCTGCCCTTGAGCGAAACCGTCACCGCCGGCGCCCGCGTACGCCGCCAGCGCGACACATCGATGGCCCGGCGCCTGGGCTTCGACCTGCTGCAGCGCAAGCAGCGCCAGACCAGTGAATACCTGCCCACACCATCGTTGCCCGTGGCCTGGCTGGAGAAGCCTTTCGAGCAATACTGCCGTGACCTGGCCGAGCTCAAGCAATTGCCATTGCAAGGCAACCCCGATTGGCCCGCCCTGGAAGCCGCCGGCTGGCAGCGCCTGGCCGAGGTACGCAATCTGGAGCGCATGCGCAACCTGTTCCGCCGGCCCCTGGAAATGTGGTTGGTACTGGACCGTGCCCTGTTCCTCGAGGAACAAGGCTACGACGTGCGCGTGGGCCTGTTCTGCGATTATCCGCTGACGCCGCGCAACCTGCTTATCCTCGCAGAACGCGACCGCTAGCCGCAGCACAACCTGTGGATAAGTCTGTGAACAAGCTTGTGATTACCTGTTGGTGCCAAGCGCTATTTCAAACGCTTGGCTTATTCCTGCGCGCTGGTCAAGCCCAGTAAAAACAGGCATTTGCGCAAAGACCAGCGGCATAGGATTCCGGCATGCCTTTCGCGCAAGGCGCCAATGCCACTTGTGCATAAACATTTCTTGTGGTTAGCGCAGGGGCCAGTTGCACAGGTGTGCAGGAGCGGCCTTGTGTCGCGAAAGGGCTGCAAAGCAGCCCCGGCTCAAAGATCAGTGCGCCTTGTTCTTGGCAATCTCGATATCGTTCATCAACGCCTTGGCCATGTCGCACAGGTAATCGGCCGCACCCAGGAATTTATGGTCATCCTCCATATCCCCCTCGCGCACCAGGTGCTTGATGTAGCCCATCAGAATCGAGACATGTTCATAGGCAGAGTCCACCGGGATACCGGGTTCTACGCGGAGCAGATTGAGGGACGGGTTGCCGGCGGCGAGGAAGGTTTCTACGCCTGCGGTGGTGATTGGCTTGGGGACATTGTCTGGCGGGATTATTTTCAATTTTCAAACTCCTATATTCCTCAAGGAGTTGCCACATTTGTTCTTTCTCACGGAACAAATGGTGGCAACCGTGCACGGGGTGAGAAACCGAGTGAATATAGGAAGCCTCGGCCAGACCGAAGTCTGCCCGCGCACGGTCGCCATACGCAGCCGCTAAATTCGTAATCGGGTTCTCACACCCGGTCGCCAAAGCGACCCGTAAACGGTATCCGTGAGCCATTTCCCCGACAACAGCGATACTTCGGCGGCGCGCGTAGGATAGTTCCGAAGCTTCAAAATCCTGAAGCTTTTGGTCTCTAATTCAGGATTTTCATACAGCTGATGGCCTCTTCGCGGGTGAACCCGCTCCCACAGGGATGGGCTGCTCTTGAGGCCGGCGCGGTACCTGTGGGAGCGGGTTCACCCGCGAAGAGGCCCTGCCAGACAACACAAGACTAATGCCTCACCGCCACTACGGTGTATCATCCGCCCCCAAATCATTAAAAAGTGAAGTCGCGCGCTGCCCGCCAGCCCCGCGGCCTTCTGGCGCTGTGCCAGACCGACAATGGACCACCGGACCTCACCATCGTGACCCAAGCCAAACCCCTCGCCCTGTTGACCCTGGCCCTGGCCCTGACCGCCTGCGCCAGCGGCACGCCACCCCATCACAACAGCAACCTGGGCTGGAACCACCCCGGCATGCAGTTGGGCGGTGACAACGGCCTGCCCATGCGCACCGAAAGCCCGTGCCGCAAGCGCGGCTGCGACAACGACAAGCTGTTCTTCAACCCGGGCAAAACCGAGCCGAACGTAAACACCATCCACCGCGGCTGGTAGGAAAATTCTCGTTTTGGGGCGGTGACTTAGGTCTTTTTCGAACAATCGCAAGTAAGTGGTTTACAGACGCCAACCGATCGCTATAATGACGCCCCATTGCCGGTATAGCTCAGATGGTAGAGCAACTGACTTGTAATCAGTAGGTCCCGGGTTCGATTCCTGGTGCCGGCACCATTCAAGGTTCCATAGAAAGCTTTCAAAATCTCTGGAACCCCCGAAAAACCCGCCTTCTGGCGGGTTTTTTCGTTTTGGCGTTCCGTCGGATTCCGAGGGTAGCCAGCGCTAATAAGGGTAGTTTTAAGGATAGAGGTCCGTTTCGATATCGGAGACTACCCTTATGGCCCGCACCACTGCCCCGCTTACCGACACCGCCTGTCGAACGGCAAAGCCCAGAGAGCGCGAGTACAAGCTCTTCGACGGCGACGGTCTTTACCTGCTTGTGCAACCCAACGGCCGCAAAGGCTGGCGGCTCAGGTACGTGAAACCCGATGGCCGCGAAGGCCTGACCGCTCTCGGCAGCTATCCGGTGGTCGGGCTGGGCGACGCACGCCGCAAGCGCTTCGAGATAAAGCAGCAGCTCGCCAACGGCATAGACCCGATCCAGTCCAAGCAACAAGCCAAGACCCAGACCGTGATCAATGGCCGCACCTTCGAAAGCGTTGCGCTCGACTGGCACGCCAGCATGGTGCCCAAGTGGGCGCCCGGCCACGCCAAGACGGTGCTTAGCCGGTTGAAGACTCACGTATTCCCTTTGCTCGGTGCCAGAGCAATCGTTGGATTGGACACTCACGACCTCATGCAGCCACTCGAAGCCGTGACGAAGCGCGGCACCATCGACGTGGCGCTCAGGATCAAGAACTACCTACAAAGCATCATGCGCGAGGCCAAACGGCTGCGGCTGATCACGGCGAACCCGGCTCACGATCTCGATGGCTCGATCAGGACACCACGGGTAACTCACCGACCCGCACTACCCCTATCGCGGCTGCCAGAGCTATTGGCATGCATTGAGGACTACAGAGGTCGCCCGCTCACACGCCTCACGGTGATGCTGTCTTTGCACGTATTCGTACGCTCCAGTGAACTGCGTTTCGCCCGCTGGAGCGAGTTCGACCTCAATCGCGGCATCTGGGAGATCCCCGACACCCGCCCGGCGCTGGAAGGCGTGCCGTTTTCCACAAGGGGTACGAAGATGGCCGGAGACATCCACGTTGTACCCTTATCGCCGCAGGCAGTGGCCTTGCTTGAGCAGATCCATGCGATCACTGGCAAGTTCGAGCTGGTGTTCGCGGGAGATGCCAAGCCGTGGAAACCGATGTCTGAGAACACGGTGAATGCCGCGCTCAGGACGATGGGCTACGACACCAAGGTGGATATCTGCGGCCACGGATTCCGAGCCATGGCGTGCAGTGCGCTGGTCGAGTCCGGGCTGTGGTCAGAGACGGCCATCGAACGACAGATGAGCCACAAGGAACGCAACAACGTGCGCGCCGCCTACACCCACAAGGCCGAGTTCCTTGAAGAGCGCCGGATGATCATGACCTGGTGGAGCCGTTTTCTGGAGGCGAACCGCGAGGACCATTTGACCCCGCACGAGTTTGCCAAGCAGACGGGCGAGAACGTCACGCGCCTTCGCAGTGCCAAGAGGACCGAGTAACCCGCCGCACCACCACCTCAAACTCGCTGTGAAGTTACCCACAGCACCGCATGAAGCTCCTCCGCGCGGGTCCTTTCAAACGGGGCTGCAAGGCCGCCCCGTTTGAAAGGACCATATCTAAGAAAAAAAACCGCTGGCAGAGCGTACGTCTGTGGAAAACCACTGATGCGCACCGGGGGATAGTTTTATCCACAGGCGCTAAATCCCTGAAATTGCTTTGCTTGACGAATATTGTCCACAGGCGTAGACCGGGAGTTGCAAGAGCTGTCGATGACAGCACCCCAGGTGACCCGAACCCAAAGGTCACGCCGCTCCCGCGGTGGTTCTCCCCAAGTACGATTCGCGTCCGGTAGCTCGTACGGTCACTACCCATGTGATGGATGCCAACTCAATATCGTTGCCCCTGCGGCAGCCACCCTACCCTCCTGCCCAGCAGCAATCTATCCGCTTGGCCATTTCGTTTGCGCCAACCTGCGCCCGTCTCTTTCACTGGAAAGAGACGGGCGCTCCTGACACTGCTGCAGCCCTGATCGCACATGGCTCAGCGGCAATTCCCCTCGTGACAATTGGCGTGACAAACGCCGATGTCACCAGCAACAGCCATGCAGATGATGGTGCCGCAGACCAGGGAATGGACTGCACCTGACTGACAGTCAGGCATGCCCCGGTCATCGCATTGCTGCGCTCACCCGACTCAGGATCTCGCGGCACTGGTCTCGTCAGCCAATGCAGCCTCTACCCGCCACCGGTAACGGTGCTCAGGAGGCCAGATCATGAGATGCCCTTGCTCCCGGTCGTAAGGAGCCGCCAGTCCCGCGTTAGAGGACATCCCCACAGGTCGCAGGGGCCTTGATCCCTGATAACACTCAGCATTCTTGGCGGGATGACGTGGGGTGAGGATCGGAGATCGGATGATGAGGTGACCGACATGGCATTGGTGGGTAGACGCGATGGTCGTAATTTCGGTTACGGCAGGCAATTGAGTTACGCGGGGCCGCAGGCGCTGAAAGACATGTTCGGTGGCGGTCATTACGGCACGGTCAAAGCGCACTGTGATCGGTGGCAGGCATTCGTCAAATGGTGCCGCTCCGAACGGGGGCCCGGTATCAATGATGCGCGGCAGATTGATCGGAAGGTGTTGGCGGATTATGCGGCGTACCTGCGCGACGTGGTTGGGCGCGGTGACCTCGCCGTTAGCACCGCACAAAACCGCCTATCCAGCATTAACCGGACTATTGCAGCGCTTCGCGGTGATCAGTACGTAACATTGCCCAGTCCGAGCAAGGCATTGGGTATGCAGCGCACCGGGGTTCGCCACTCAGTGCCGCAGGGCCAAGACCGCGAACAGGTTAAACAAATCGTCAATGCGCTTTGCAGCCATCATCAGCTACGGGCCGCTGCGGTCGTTCTAATGGCGCGAGCCACCGGCATGCGCTTGCGTGAGGCTATCTTGGCCGACCTGCCTCGGCTGAGCCGTGAGGCTAAAGACCTAGGCAGGATAAACATTCAGAATGGCACGAAAGGCGGCCGCACTGGTGCCTCAGCGCCCAGGTGGATTACGGTGGACGACCATGTTCGAGATGCACTGAAGTTTGCACGGCAGGTGACGCCTGTTGGTAGCCGCAACCTGATTGCTTCACACGAAAGCTACCTGAATGTTCTGCGAGAATTCATCCGCACTGCGCGGGACATCCTGCATGCACACGACCTCAAAGGCTTCCATGAGCTAAGAGCGGCCTATGCATGTGAGCGCTATGAGCAAATCACACGACACCGTGCGCCTATCAACGGTGGCCAATGTTATCTGGTAGATAGGAACCTTGATCGTGATGCCCGGAGGCAAATCAGCTATGAACTGGGGCATGGTCGGATCGACGTGATCGGGGCCTACATTGGTGGACGGGCATGAGTAAGCCATTCGACATGGAGCTGTTTCTGTCTGCCGTTCTGACCGGCTCGCACGCAACCCGGCAACGCCATGTACGCCAGGCGAAAATCATCGAAGCTGAAATTGCAGTTCGCTGGCAGCGACAGACGCCTTGGACTTGGCAGAGAAAACACGTCGCTTGGTTCCTCGATCATCGCCTAGGCAAGTGCAGTCAGGCGACGCGGTACTACTACCTGTTGACTGTGCGGCTACTCGTTCGACGATTATCCAAATCTTGGAATTTCAACCCATAAGAAAATGCTTGGTCTTTACAGTCCTGACTGGAACAGATTACTCATTTCTTTGCCAGTGCCCAGTTCAGACGGCCACTACAAGGCCTGCTTGAGAATGATCGCGGGTGTGCTGATGGCAACTCGGAAGCCCATCATGCAGAACCGATTTCAGAAAATGTGCCGCTCAGCATGGGGCCACGGTCACCTTCAGTCAGTCGAGGCTAAATACGCGCATTGCTCTAAAATGCACAAATAGCCATTTCCGCTCTTTCCAAGCAACCTTAATTTCGCTATAAATAGCGTATTTTTTGAGAATCTTTACATTCAGCGCGCCTAGCGCCATGAAACATACAAAACTCAAAGGGAGGTGTAGATAATGGATTCCGGTCGACTACGGGCTTTGACGATTGAACGATTCAAAAGCATTTATGATAAAACCAGAGTTGAGTTTGGCCAATTAACTATATTCTTAGGCAGGAACAATAGCGGAAAAAGCACCATATCTCAGGTACTACTTCTTCTGAAACAAACTCTAGAATTGGCACGAGTCGAAACCGTGCTGAACATCGACGGCTACGTATCTGCAATAAATCTGAGAGAACTTATCTCTGGCTGGCCAGAAACGTCAGAAGACGTTGATGGTCCATTTTTTTCTATTGAGTGGTCCTCGCATGTTGACATTGATAAAGCTCTTGATGTTTCGGGCTGGCCTGACTTACCTACACTCATGGATAAAGCATCGCTGCCATGGCTTGCAGAAAGCCTTGGAGCGAGTGTTGAGCTCTATTGTAAATTAGACCTTCAATACTGCGAGCTAAATGGAAAAATTGCGTTAAGTAGATTGGCACTGACATCATCCCTAAACTCAGATTTTGATGACCCAAGCTCAGTTTGTGCTCGCGTTGAAATTGACAGAGGCGAAGATGGGCGCTATCAGTGCCATTGGGATGGGGTAGCGTATAAAAAAATTGAAGTTGACATGCATCACTTCATCCCTTCTATCTCAATAGACAGACGAAATATCGGCCCAAGGAATAGACAGCGATCTTTGGCGAATGCCTTTAACGTTCTATTCTCTCAACCTTTGGATTCTCTAGAGTCCATGTTAAAGGGTTTTTCTTACTTAAGCTCTACTCGTGGATTACCGCTATCAATCTATTCCCCAAACTCATCAGGTGGTGAAGACATAGGGATGAGCGGAGAGTTTGCAGCGCAGTTGCTCTACACCCATAAAGAAGAGCCTGTGCACTATTTCTTCCCAGACTTCGATGACGTCAACGCTCCATTCGCGCCAAAAGAAAAAAGCTTAGCAGTCGCAATAAATGAGGTCCTTGAAGGACTTGGGATTGATACCCCACTATCCATTCATGAGATAGAAAAAGTCGGCTTTAGATTAATGTTTGGCAAAGCCACATTCTCCCATGTAGGGAGAGGGCTTACATATTTACTGCCGATAGTGCAACTAGGTTTGTTTAGTGACCCCATGCGCTTCAAGCATGGTGTCGATATACTTGCATCTGCACAAAATCGACTCTGTGCATTCGAAGAGCCTGAATCTCATCTTCATCCTAAAGTACAAGGGCGCTTAGCTACCTGGTTCGTTTCCTTGGCACGCGCAAATCGTCAAGTAATTGTCGAAACCCACAGTGACCATATGGTTCGACGACTTCGTAAGCTATTAGCCCAAGCAAAGCCTGGAAGCGACATAGAAAAATGGTTAAGCGCTAATATTCGAATCGTGAGTGTAAACCAAGTTGACGGGAAAACCTCAATTGAGTCCGGGCTTATTAAAAAAGACGGTAGCGTGGAGGTTTGGCCAACCGACTTCATGGACGCTGCAGTTAATGCAGAGCAAGAAATTTATTATGCCGCACTAGACAAGGAAGAAGAAGCCTCGCAGGTTACTGACCTCAGAGTAGAGCACATGGACAAGGATGAGCCGGATGCTATTAATTGACCCTTACATCTTTTTGCCTACTAGAGGACTTCCCTACAACGCGCAAAGAGTGGAAGAAGTTAAAGCCAACCTAAAAAATATCCTGCGCATCAATCGCCATCTAAAATACGATTTGATCGTAGATCAGACGCACTGGCAAGATATTGAAAAACGCTACTTAAGAGCTCTAAGCACTTCATTCAAGGACGCAGAACTAAACGTCGCACTCATAAACTTAAGAAACATAATAAAGAAAGTCGACACTACATCAGTCGGAACTATACGTACATGGGGAATCAAACCATTATACTATGGCTTCACATCAGACGAAGACACCCTTTTTGGGAGTTTAATTGCGCGTGCTGCAGCCTATTGCATCATTCAATACGGGCAAGCCAACCTGTTCGTTGAAGAAACACTAGGTCGCAATATTCAAGAACATTCCACAGGCCACTCACGTATAAAAGAGCGCTTGAGATGGCGGATCTACGTTTCTCGCGAGGGGTTAAACGGCGCCATGCCAGTTTCATGCATTTACGCCCCAAGAAACATAGAAATTCCTTGGACCACGAGATTTGATGTTCTTTTACCCGACACCGGAGAGTACTCATTTGCACCGCCAGTCAATTGGCATTTGCGAGGCACGCCGGCAGTAGTCACAAAAAAATCTAAACCTGTGTTCTTAGATGCCTCTGGAAACGGATGGGCTACTCCGAACACGCCCGGGCAGGCATACCATTGGGATGTTTATTTGGCAGACCCTAAATGGGCTGCCGCGAGAGGAACCGATCAAATTAACGTTACTAGATTTGGTGCTCCCGAGTCTCAAGGCGTACCTGGAACAATTCACCACGTGCCTACAGGAAAGGCTAGTTTAGCAAAAGGCAAGTGACTCTCTGAAGCTTTTTAACGGCTACCATAGTTTATATAGAACCTACTCACTAACAAATGAGGTTTGGGCATTTCAATGCCCAAGCAGGGTTAGCTTTGTACGCAGCCGGGATCCGTTTTAGGATAGTTTTAGAGATAGAGCGTTGAGATCAAAACTGAAATAAGCATAATAATTATAAGTTTATAAACTAGTTCGACTCCTGGTGCCGCACCATACGCAGTACTCAAAAGGCTCACCGACAGGTGGGCCTTTTTGTTTTTCGGCTCCGATATATGACTCAGATGGCGAATTCCCCCAGCCTTGCGCAAGACGTCGCGCAGTCCGCCATGGCGTTCTCAAAGGCGTTCCGGCAAACCCCTCCTGACCAGTTCGCGTTCGGCCTGTTTTCCATGTTCCCCAATAGCTGCTGTGAGTACGCGAGTTTGCTGCTGGCGTGGTTTCTGTGTGAGGAACACGAGGGCATGTGCATCGACGTGATAACGGGTGAGCTGAAGGAAAACTGGGAGCAACGGCACATTTGGCTGAGGCTCGAGGGGCACAATCTGGATATCACCGCCAACCAATTTGATGCAGATCTCCCTCACACGCTCATCACCCTACCCCGGGGGTGGCACGATAGATACACCGTGATTCACACGGCGCCATTCCAAAGACATTTTCACGAAGACTATGGGGATGATGGCAGGCAAGACATCATCGACGACTATAGGGCCTTGGCACATAACGCAAGAGCGCAGTTCAAATCGTAGGAAAAGAGCTTGCCCACGCTACGAGGCTCCCTGCAGGAGCCTGGCCTGCCGGCGATGGGCTGCGTAGCAGCCCCAGGTTGCCTTGGTCAGAACGCAGTGCTCACTGTCAGCGACAGGTTGCGCGGGTCGCCATAGATGCCTCCGGCATAAAACCCATACTGGGTGTAGTAGTGCTTGTCGAACAGGTTGTTGGCGTTAAGGGTGACGCTCACATCATCGGTCAGCTGGTACTTGGCCATGGCATTCCAGATGGCATAACCGGACCAGTTGACATCGGTGGCACCGTTGCTCACGCCATTGGTGGGCTGGCCGGCCGGGCTTGAAATGGCGCGGATGTTGGTCTGTGCAGTCACACCGGCACCCACGGTCAGGCGGTCAAGCGGGCCGGCCATCCGGTAAGTGGTCGAGGCCTTGAACAGGTGCGACGGGTCGCTGCGGCCGTCGCTGTCGATGCGGCGGAAGTGCAGGTAGGTGTAGCCGGCGTACACGTTCCAGTTGGGGGTCAGCGCGCCGGCGACTTCCAGGTCGATACCGTCGGTTTCCACGCCGGAGCCTGCCTTGTAGGCGCTGGCCCCAGTAGGCGTGGTCAGGTCGCCATCGAGCACGGCCTTGTTTTCCTGCTTGGTGCGGAAGTACGCCGCCGAGGCGTTCAGGCGGCCGTCGAACCACTCGCCCTTGACCCCGGTTTCGTAGCTTTGCCCACGAATCGGCTCGACCTTGCTGCCGCTCACGGTTTCCGACGTTTGCGGGGTGAAGATGTCGGTGTAGCTGGCGTACAGCGAGTAGTTGTCGTTGAGGTCGTAGACCGCACCCAGGTACGGGGTGACGATGCCGTTTTCTTCCTGGCTGCTGCGCTCACCGGCCACGCTGCGGGTAATCGACGAGTAGTTGCTGGTGCGTACGCCGACAATCACCGACAAGGGGTCGGTAATGCTCAGGCGGGTAGCGGCATACATGCCCTGCAGGCGGGTGGTGGTCTTGCTGTGCAGGCCGGTACGCGAGGCGATGATGTCATAGTCATCATCCACGCCATTGTGCCAGTTGCTGACCGGGAAGCCGTTGTTGGCGCGGAACTGGCAGCCCAGCGCGGGCGCGCTGGCCATGCCGTCGCCTACCATGGTGCAGGTGTATTGCGGCGACCAGCCCACGGTGCGGCTGTCGTTGTAGCCGACCATGGCCTGATGGGTGCGACCGAACAGCTGGAACGGGCCGGACAGGTCGATCTGTGCCGATTGCTGGGTGGTGTCGCTGGAGCTGTGCAGGCCGTTCAACACGGCGCCGCTGCCGTCCTGGTCCCAATAGCCGCCGTAGCTGCCGCGCCCAGCCGAATTGACCTTGGCCAAGCCGCGATGGTTGAGGGCCTCGGTGGTGGCTTGGGAGGCTTTCAGGTCCAGCGTCCAGTCGTTGTCGAAGCGGTGCTCCAGCGAGCCGAATGCAGTGCGGGTGGTGTACTCGCCAAAGCTCCAGCTGGGCACCACGTTGGTGCTGCGTGGCAGGTCGGTCTTGCTGCCGTCGCGGTACCACAGCGGGATGTTCGCACCCCAGCCGCCACCCACCACCTTGTTGTATTCGTACTGGTAGCCGGCACCCAGGGTGGTGGCCTCGTCCAGGTCGAACTCGAAATTGGCCAGCGCGGCGCGAGAGCGCTCGGACTGGTTGTCACGGAACGAGTTGGCGTCCTGCTGGGTCATCACGAAGCGTGAACGCAGGCGGCCGTCCTCGGACAGCGGCAGGTTGAGGTCTGCGCCCAGGCGGCGTTTGTCCCAGCTGCCATATGTGGCGTAGGCACTGCCACCGAAGGTCCTGGTCGGCGCCTTGCGGATCAGGTTGACGGTGGCCGAGGGGTCGCCGGTGCCGCCCAGCAGGCCGTTGGCGCCGCGCACGATGTCGATGCGTTCGTACAGGTCCATGTTCAGCGCGTTGCCGCTGCCGCTGAAATCAGAGCCGCCCTGGGTCTGCAGGCCATCGACCTTCCAGTTGCTGATCGAATAGCCACGGGCACGGTAGTCGGTACGCCCGCCCACCTCGGACTTGTTGGCCGTTACGCCGGGCGTGGTTTCCAGTGCCTGTTCGATGGTGTGGATGCCGCGGTCTTCCATTTGCTGGCGGGTAATGGTGGTGACCGACTGAGGCGTTTGCCGCGGCGTCAGGTTCAGGCCGGTGGAGCTGCGGGTGCGCTCGACGGTGTAACCCAGTTGGCCTGCGTCGTCGGCGGGCAGCAGTGCGCTGTCCTCGATCTGTGTGGCATCCAGCTCCAGCGGTTTACTGTCTGCCGCCATGACGCCACCACTGATGGCGACGGCGATGAAAAAGGCCAAGGGGTTGAGGCGATTGCCATTTTGGCTGATGGGAATGAAAGCTTTCGGGGTGCTCTTGGGATTCATTTGGGAAGGCTTCGTATTTGCAGATGATTTTTTGTTAGGATTCTAGGCATCGGCCCTCCCGGCTCCAGACCCGACATGTACGGGGATGTAATTGAACGTAACGAGTGCCCTCGGCCCTCTCCGAACAGGTTTTTTTTGCGTATGAGCACGACCCTGCTGGTTGTCGACGATGACGACGAGATCCGCGAACTTCTATGTGATTACCTGACAGATGCCGGTTACAGCGTGCTGGCAGCTGCCGACGGCGGGCAGATGCGTGAACAGCTGGCCCGTCAGAAAGTGGACCTGGTGGTGCTCGACCTGATGCTGCCTGGCGAGGACGGCCTGAGCCTGTGCCGGCAGTTGCAGGCCACACCGGGGCTGGCGGTGATCATGCTGTCGGCCAAGGGCAGCACCCTGGACCGCATCATCGGCCTGGAAGTAGGTGCCGACGACTACCTCGCCAAGCCTTTCGAACCGCGTGAACTGATCGCCCGGATCAAGGCCGTGCTGCGTCGCCCGCAACGCCTGGACAGCACCGCCGAAGAGCCGGCGGCGGACGCCCGGCTGTTCGCCGGGTTCCGTCTTGAACATGTAAAACGCCTGCTCACCCGGCCCGACGGCGAGACGCTGACCCTGCCCCGTTCCGACTACCGCGTGCTGCGCGAATTGCTCGAAGCCAATAACCGGGTGGTGTCCCGCGACCAGCTGACGCGCAGCGCATTTGGCCGCGATCACCTGCCCGACGACCGCTCGGTGGACATGTGCGTCAGCCGTCTGCGCCAGCACCTGCGCCGGGCGCCGGCGGGTGCCGCGCAAATCCTCACCATCCGCAACGAAGGCTACCTGCTGAGCGTCGCCAGCCACCTGGCCGATTCCTGACATGCGCTGGCTTCGCCGGCTGTGGCCGCGCACCTTGTTCGGCCAGCTGCTGCTGATCATGGTCAGCGGTACGCTGGCGATCCAGTTGATGTCCAGCAGCATCTGGTTCGACGTGCGTTTTGCCCAGGTACTCGAAGCCCCTGTGCGGCTGATCGCGGCGCGCAGCGCCCCCCTGATTGCCAGCGCTTCCTGCCACGGCGGCGGGCAACAGGCGCCGGCCCATTACCAGTTACGCTGCGCCGAGACGCTACCTGCGCCGGGGCATGACGAGCGCCGCGGGCGCCGCCGCGTCGAACTGCTACTGCAACAGGCCCTCAAGTACGAGCTGGGGCACGCACAGGAGGTGCGCCTGTTGAAGGTGCAACTGACTGATGAGCTGGGCCAGCCGATCGTCTGGCGCAGCCTGTTCGGCCTGCGCACCGCCCATGCGCATATCGAATTTGCGGTGCCGTTGGCCGATGGCCACTGGCTGACCATCGACGGCCAGGAGCTGCAAGGCTGGAGCGGCGAGTCGGCTTGGGTGCTGATCAGCGACTACCTGGTGCGGGTGTATGCACTGCGCATTGTCGCGGTATTACTGGTGTGCCTGATTGCCGTGCGTCTGTGCCTGCGCCCGTTGCGACGTCTGGCCGATGCCGCCCGCGGCCTGGGAGGCAACCTGGAGCAACCGCCGTTGGCGCTGGATGGGCCGGAGGAAGTGCGCCAGGCGGCTCAGGCCTTCAACGCCATGCAGCAGCGGCTGATCGAGATGGTCAATGACAAAGCCTACTTCCTGGCCGCCGTGTCCCACGACCTGCGCACCCCGCTAACGCGCATGCGCCTGCGCCTGGAACGCCTGCCGGACGACGAACACCGTCAGCGCCTGCGGCAGAACATCACGCAGATGGACGACATGATCGGCCAGGTGCTCGACTACCTGCGCGCGGGGGAGCAGCAGAACCTGCAACAGGTGGACCTGGACCGGCTGGTGGCACGCCAGTGCGCCGACCTGGCGACCGCCGAAGAACCGCTGCCGGTGCACGGCCAGGCGGGCAGCCTGCAGGTCGATGCCCTGCTGCTGCAGCGCTGCCTGCAAAACCTGCTGGTCAATGCGTTGCGTTACGCCAAGGATGTTTCGGTCACACTGGAACGGGCGCCCGCCGGGGTGTTCATCCATATCGACGATCGCGGGCCAGGCATTGCGCCGGGCCTGCTGGCGACCATCACCGACCCGTTCGTGCGTGGTGAAGGATCGCGCAACCAGGCGTCCGGCGGCTATGGCCTGGGGTTGAGCATCGCCCTGCGCATCGCCAGCAGCCATGGCGGTGAGCTGATGCTGTCGAACCGCGAAGGCGGCGGGTTGCGGGTCAGCGTGCTGCTGCCCATCTGATCAGGTAACAGTCTTTTACCGACTGCCCAGGTTTTCCCAGGCCTGCCTTTGCCTATCCTAGGCCCGGTCATCCTGCCTGCGATGGACCCATGAAACACTCTCTTCCCAGCCGCTACGCCTGCCTCACCATCTGCCTGCTGTTCAGCTTCGCCAGCCTGCCACTGCTGCCGCAACATGCCTGGCTGTGGCCGATCACACTGCTTACTGCGCTGCTGAGCCTGGTCGGCCTGAACGACCTGCGCCAAAGCCATCATGCGGTGCGCCGCAACTACCCGATTTTGGGCAACATCCGCTACCTGATCGAAACCATCCGCCCGGAAATCCGCCAGTACCTGATCGAGGGCGACGATGACAAACTGCCGTTCTCGCGATCACAGCGCTCGCTGGTGTACGCCCGCGCCAAGAATGAAAGCGCCGAGAAAGCCTTCGGCACGCTCAACGATGCCTACAAGCCCGGCTTCGAGTTCATCAGCCATTCGATGCTGCCGGTGGCCACGCCAGACCCGGCCTCGTTCCGCATTGCCATTGGCGGGCCGCAATGCCGCCTGCCGTACTCGGCGTCGATCTTCAACATCTCGGCCATGAGCTTCGGCGCCCTCAGCGCCAACGCCATTGCCGCACTCAATCGCGGCGCACGCATGGGCCGTTTTGCCCATGACACCGGCGAAGGCAGCATCAGCCCTTACCACCGCGAACACGGCGGCGACCTGATCTGGGAAATTGGCAGCGGCTACTTCGGCTGCCGCACAGCGGACGGGCGTTTCGATGCGCAACGCTTTGCCGAGCAGGCGCGCTCGGCGCAGGTGAAGATGATCGAGGTCAAGCTCAGCCAAGGTGCCAAACCGGGCCACGGCGGCATCCTGCCGGGTCACAAGGTCAGCCGCGAAATTGCCGAAACCCGTGGCGTGCGCGTAGGCGAGGACTGCATTTCGCCGGCAGCGCACAGCGCCTTTCGCACGCCGGTCGAGCTGCTGCAGTTCGTGGCCAGCCTGCGCGAGTTGTCGGGGGGCAAGCCGGTGGGCTTCAAGTTCTGCCTGGGTCACCCGTGGGAGTTCATGAGCATTGCCAAGGCCATGCTGGCCACCGGTATCACCCCGGACTTCATCGTTGTCGATGGCAAGGAGGGCGGCACCGGCGCGGCGCCGCGGGAGTTCAGCGACAACATGGGCGTGCCGATGCGCGAAGGCCTGATGTTCGTGCACAACACCCTGGTCGGCCTGAACCTGCGCGCCAGCATCCGCATTGGCGCGGCGGGCAAGATCGTCAGTGCTTTCGACATTGCCAGTGTGCTGGCCATCGGGGCGGACTGGGTCAATTCGGCACGTGGCTTCATGTTCGCCATCGGCTGCATCCAGTCGCAGAGTTGCCACACCAACAAATGCCCGACCGGCGTGGCCACGCAGGACTCCTTGCGCCAGCGCGCACTGGTGGTGCCGGACAAGGCCGAGCGGGTCGCCAGCTTCCACCGCAACACCCTGCACGCGCTGGCCGAGATGCTGGCGGCCGCTGGCCTGGAGCACCCTGCGGAGCTGAAGCCCAAACATTTGGCACGGCGGGTCAGCCCCAGTGAAATCGGGCTGTTTTCGGACCTGCACACGTTTCTGAAGCCGGGCGAATTGCTCAGCGGCTCGATCGAAAGCGAATTTTATGCGCGGATGTGGCGGATGGCACGTAGCGACAGCTTTGCACCGGAGACCGGGGAAGGGGAAGTGCGGATTGCAGGGGTTCGGCGCAGGGCTGCCGAGCCGGCATGAAAGCCCGGGGCCGCAAGGCAGCCCCAGACCATCAGATCAGGATCAGAAGATGCTGATCGGGTACTCGACGAATACGCGGACTTCGTTGCCGTCGTCGTTGTAACCGTTCTGCTGCACGGCGTTGTTGGTACGCAGGAACGAGCTACGCAGCTTGACCGACAGGTCCTTGGCCGGGCCGTCCTGCACCACGTAACGGATCTGGTTGAAGATCTCGCGCTCTTTACCCTCGCCGAAGCCCTGTGGGTTGGCAACGTTGCGGGTGTTGATGTTGTCACCCACCACGTAGGCCAGCTTGTAGGTCAGGCCCGGGATGCCGTAGGCACCAAAGTCCAGGCCGTAGCCCAGCTGCCAGGAGCGCTCGTCTTCGGCGTTGAAGTCGGACCAGTACGAGTTGGCCAGGTAGATGGTCGAGCCACCGTCACCCACGCCGCCGGCGTTCTGGTAGAAGCCGTAGTTGTAGCCGGTGCTGCCGGTGCTGCGCTGGTGCGCCAGGGTGAACGAGTGCGCACCGTAGGCGTAGGTGGCGGCCAGGCTCCAGATGGTGTTGGAGTCGCCGTTCAGCCCTGCAGCCTTGACGAACTTGTTGTTGATGTCCGACTTGTAGCCGTTGAAATCCAGGGTCAGCGACTGGTCGCTGGCGATCGGGAAGACGTAGTTCAGGCCCAGGTAGTGCTTGCGCATCACGTCTTCGTTGTCGGAGGTGTACAGCGAGCCGCTGAAGTTGTCGGTGAACTTGTAGCTACCACCAAGGACATTGATCGACTTCAGGCCACCACCGTCACGGCGCTCGGCGCTCTTGCGCGCTTCCTGGGTGAAGCGGCCGGCGTTCAGTTCCAGGCCCTCGATTTCTTTCGAGGTGATCAGGGTACCGGTGAAGCTTTCTGGCAGCAGGCGTGCATCGTCGTACTGCAGCACTGGCAGGGCCGGCATCTGGTCACCGTACTTCAGCACGGTGTTGGAGATGCGGAATTTCACGGCAGCGCCACCACGGGCCAGGTTGTGCGGCGAGCTGGCATTGCCATCGGCGTTAGTGGTTTCGTGCGGCTTGAAGAAGTCGACGCCACCGCCACCGTTGTGGCCTTTGCCGCCGTCAAGGCGCAGGGCGTACAGGCCGAATGCGTCGACACCGACGCCGACGGTGCCCTGGGTGAAACCGGAGGAGAAGTTGGCGATGACCGCCTGGCCCCATTCGATCTGGTCGTCGGTGCCGTGTTTCTTGTCACGGTTGATGTAGGCGTTGCGCAGAAGGACGTTGGCGTGGCTGTCCTCGATGAAGCCCTTGCTGTCGGCCTGCTCATTGGCCTGGGCCTGGGTCGCGGCGATCATCGCCAGAGCGACCAGGCTGATCCTGGTTTTCAACATGTTGTTTTCCTAAATTATTAATCAAAAACACTGCGCAATTTGACGCCAGGAACCAACGCCCCTTCGTAGGTTCGACGCTATGCGGATCCAGACTGGCGGGCCTGCACGGCAGGCCGTGGCCGAATCCTAGCCGCGCGCGATTACAAATGTCAAAAAAACGTGAAATGCAGGTTGATATAACCAAAATAAAGCGTTGTCACGGGGCATTTCCACGCATGATCGCGCTGTAGGCGGGAATTTTGTCTTTTGTAGGATTTGTCTTCCTGACTAATCGGACGAATATCTGAGGCGGCCATCACCCTCTTAAGGCATATTTACAAAGTGATACATATGTAAAGACAACCCTTTACAAATACTCGAGCAGGAGCAAATAGCAAGCATTACCATTCGCACCTCTTTTCCACCTGCCCGGTCCGGATGTGTCCATGCTTGTTCCCTGCCGCCTTTCCCCCCTCACGCTTGGCCTGTCGCTGCTGGTCAGCGCCAGCCTGGCCAGCGCCGCTTCCACTACCCTGCCGGAACTCTCTGTCACCGCCGACAGTGAACGCGAGAGGGACAACCCACGGGTCAAGGAGGTGAGCACCGCCACCCGCACCTCGACGCCGGTGCGTTACGTGCCGCAGGCCATCGACAGCGTGAAGACCGCCAACGTACTGGACTACGGCAGCAATACCCTGGGCAAGGCACTGGAAGGCATCCCCAACGTCAGCAGCGGCGCCGACACCCGCTTCGACAGCGTGCGCATTCGCGGCTTCGACGCCAGCAACGACTTCTACCTGGACGGGATTCGCGATGACAGCCAGTACATCCGCGACCTGCACAACATCGAGCGGGTCGAGGTACTGAAGGGGCCGGCGGCAGTGCTGTATGGCCGTGGCAGCCAGGGCGGTATCGTCAACCGGGTCAGCAAGGCGCCGGAACAAGGGCGCCGCTCAACCCTCGAAGCACAGGCGGGCAGCGAAGACCTGCGCAGCCTGTACGCCGACCTCAGCACCGACCTCAGCGACACCGTCAGCCTGCGCCTGAACATGGGCAACCAGGACAACAACAGTTTCCTCGACGGCATCGATGGCAGCCGCCAGCTGTTCGCCCCCTCCATCAGCTGGCAGATCAACCCCGACCTGAACTGGCTGGTGCAGTACGAGTACAGCCGTTACAACCGCACACCCGACCGTGGCATCCCCGGGGTCAACGGCCGCCCGGCCGACGTCAGCCGCAGCACCACCTATGGCGACACCCAGCGCGACTACATCGACGACCGCGCCCAGTCGCTGCGCTCGCGCCTGAACTACCAGCTGAACGAAACCTGGCAGCTGCGCCATACCCTGGGCCTGTTCAAGCTCGACAGCGAGTTCGACAACACTTACGTCACCGGCTACAACGCCAGCACTGACACCCTGACCCGCCAGCGCTGGCAGCAGGACCTGAACACCCGCAACCTGTTCAACAACCTGGAGGCCGAGGGCGATTTCGACACCTGGGGCCTGGAGCACAAGTTGCTGCTGGGCCTGGAGTTCGGCAACCAGAAGCGCGACCCGCTGCTGTACAGCGCCGGCAACCAGACGCTATCGGGCCTGGGCAAGCCCAGCCAGCCGCACAACGGCACGCTGACGGTCGCGAGCAACAACCACACTGTGGTCGACAGCCGCGGCCTTTACCTGCAGGACCAGATCCGCCTGAACGATCAGTGGCAGATCCTTGCCGGCGTGCGCTTCGACCAGTTCGAAGTGGAAACCACCAACAAGGAAAACTTCAGCGAACCGCAGGACAGCACCAGCACCAGCCCCCGCCTGGGCGTGGTCTACACCCCATGGCGCGATCATTCGTTCTACGCCTCGTGGAGCAAGACCTTCTCGCCGGTAGGCGGTGGGCTGATCGGCATAACTCCGGGCGCGCCGGGCAACACCAACGACACCAAGCCTGAGGAAACCCGGCAGAAGGAAATCGGGGTGAAAAGCGAATGGCTGGACCAGCGCCTCAGCACCACCCTCGCCGTCTATGAGCTGGAGCTGTACAACCGTCGCACCCGCGACGCCAACGACCCGCAAGTCATCCTGCTCAGCGGCTTGCAGCGTTCGCGCGGCATCGAGCTGACGGCAACCGGCAACATCGTCGGCAACTGGTATGTACGCGGCGGCATCGGCCTGCAGGATGCGATCATCGTCAAGGACAACAATGGCCAGGAAGGCAACCGCATCAACGATGTGGCCAAGCGCAACGGCAGCCTGTTCGTGACCTGGAAACCGGAGCTGGGCTGGTATGCCGAAACCGGTCTGACACTGGTCGGCGAGCGTTATGCGGACAACCAGAACACCACAGTGCTGCCGGGCTATGGCCGCTGGGATGCGCTGGCGGGGTATCGCACGCATGACTGGGATGTGCGGGCGGCGCTGAGCAACATTGCCGACAAGACCTACTACAGTTCGGCGACCAGTGCGGCGCAGATCCAGGTGGGTGACCCGCGTAGCCTGGTGGTGACGGGCAGTTACAGCTTCTGATCGTTATTGGCTGTGCCGGTCTCCTCGTGGGCAAACCCGCTCCTGTTTCTGTGGGAGCGGCTTCAGCCGCGAAGAGGCCGGCACAGGGTGAACCGATCGATCAGTGCCACACCGCCATCAGCGCCTGCATCTCTGCCTCGCTGATCAGCCCTTGGGGGTAGCGTCCGGCAAGCAGACGTCGTGGGTCGGTCGTCCTGACCCTGATGCATCCATGGTGTTTCAGCCACGTCGCCACAACCCTGAGCGATCGGTGATTCACTGCTGATGGGCGCAAAGCCGACTCACTTGCTGCGTTCATTTCTCCAAGTACTCCCTGGCCCGTGAGCGGCTAATTTACGTAAGTATTGTTACAGATCCGAGAGCCCGGCCTGGCCAAGCTATCTATCTGAAAACAATACAAAACATATGCCAAAACGGGCTGCCGGGCGTCGCAGAAAAAAAAAGCCCGTCACCAGGACGGGCTACTTTCTAACAGCTTCTTTTCAGCGCTTGATCGGCGCTGGCTGCTGTTGGGTCAGGCAATGGATGTTGCCCCCACCCAGCAATAATTCACGGCCGGGGATCATCACCACTTCGTGATCAGGGAAGATTTGCGCCAGGATCGCTCTGGCTTCGGCATCTGCCGGGTCGTCGAAGCTTGGCGCGATGATGCCGCCGTTGACGATCAGGAAGTTCACGTACGAGCCAGCCAGGCGTACCGACGGGTCACGCTCCTGGCTGCCAGCCACCTGATCGACACCGTCACACTCTTCGGCGGTGGCGAACAACGGGCCAGGAATCGGCATCTTGTGCACGATGAACTCACGGCCCTTGGCGTCGCGGGTATTCTTCAACACCTTCATGGCCGCATGGCAGCGGGCGTAGTTGGGGTCGTTGGAATCATCGGTCCAGGCCAGTAACACTTCGCCTGGGCGCACGTAACAGCAGAAGTTGTCGACGTGGCCGTCGGTTTCATCGTTGTACAGGCCATCCGGCAGCCAGACCACGGTGTCGACCGCCAGTTGCTCGCGCAGCACCGCTTCGATCTGCTCGCGGCCAAGGTGCGGGTTGCGGTTGCGGTTGAGCAGGCATTCCTCGGTGGTGATCACGGTGCCTTCACCGTCCACGTGGATCGAGCCGCCTTCGAGCACGAAGCCTTCGGTGTGGTAACGCTGGCAACGCTCCATTTCCAGAACCTTGGCCGCCAGCTCCTCGTCGCGGTTCCACGGTGCGTACAGGCCGCCATCGAAGCCGCCCCAGGCATTGAAACCCCAGTCCACGCCGCGCACTTCACCTTGGTCGTTGATGACGAAGGTCGGCCCGGTGTCACGCACCCAGGCGTCGTCGTTGCTGATTTCGACCACCCGAATGTTAGGCTGATCAAGCTGGCGACGGGCGTTTTCGTACTGGCCGGCAGAGGCTGCGACAGTCACCGGCTCGAAGCGGGCAATGGCCTTGGCCAGTGTTACGTGGGCAGCTTGCGCCGGCTTGCCGCCCAGGCGCCAGTTGTCCGGGCGCTCCGGCCAGACCATCCACACCTGGGTTTGCGGCGCCCACTCGGCGGGCATGTGGAAACCATCGGCACGGGGCGTGGAATTGAGGGTTTTCATGGGTAACCTCTGTGATGGCCCTGAGCCTGGATGTGCCGGGGCAATCGTCATTTTATAACCGATACATATCGATATTTAAAGCCCGTGCATCGGGGAATTTTGACTTCAACTGCAAAATAAAGCCGATAACAATCGACAAAAAACCGCCTGCTCCAACACCTCGACGGGTCTGCCATCCACCATAGCCACACCTTGTGCATCCTGTTCAATCGCCGTGGGGTAGACTGCAGCGAGGCCAATACTTGGGCAATCGGACAGCGAGCCGCCATGGACATCATTCCTACCGCAATCCCCGAAGTGCTGATCATCGAGCCAAAGGTTTTCGGTGACAGCCGTGGTTTTTTCTTCGAGGCGTTCAACGCCCGTGAGTTCGCACGGCAGACCGGCTTGAATGTCGCGTTCGTGCAGGACAATCATTCGCGGTCCATCAAAGGGGTACTGCGCGGGTTGCACTATCAGGTGGAAAACACCCAAGGCAAGCTGGTGCGCGTGGTGCAGGGCGAAATCCGTGATATCGCCGTGGATGTGCGCCAAAGCTCGCCAACCTTCGGCCAGTGGGTCGCCGTGCACCTGTCCGCCGACAACCACCGTCAGCTGTGGATTCCACCAGGCTTCGCCCATGGCTTTGCGGTGATGAGCGAATCGGCCGAGTTCCTCTACAAGACCACTGACTACTACAACCCCGGCGCCGACCGCTGTATCCGCTGGGACGATCCGCAGCTGGACATCGACTGGGGCCTGCAGCAGCCACCGTTGCTGTCGGACAAGGACAAGGTCGGCCTGCCGCTGGCAGAGGCGGAACTGCTGCCTTAACTAGCGCATAATTGCGTCAGACTTTTCTGGCGCATTGATCTGATGATTGCAAAACCCACGCCTCCACGCCGTCCCCGCTGGCGCAGCCTGGCCCTGCTGGCGCTGTGCCTGGCCCCGTTGCTGTGGCCATTGCACCATCTGGCCGAACGTTACTACCAGGACGAACTGGCCTCGCAGAACCGCCAGACTCTCGACCTGTACGTCGCCAACCTGCTCGGCACCCTGCACCGCTACGAAACCTTGCCGCAGATCCTCGGCGACCTGCCGGCGCTGCGGGGTGTACTTGACGACCCGTTTCGCCTGGAAGCCGTGACCAATGCCAACCGATTGCTGAAGGGCATCGTGCAGCAGACCGGTGCCGAAGTGATGTACCTGATGGATGTCAGCGGCAACACTCTGGCGGCCTCCAACTGGGACAAGCACGACAGCTTCGTCGGCCGCAATTTCGCCTTCCGCCCCTACTTCAACGAGGCCATGGCCGGCCGCCTGGGCCGTTTCTTCGGCCAGGGCACCACCTCGGCCAAGCGCGGCTATTTCTTTGCCGCCGCCGTGCATGACCGCGAGCGCATCGTCGGCGTACTGGTGGTCAAGGTCGACCTCGACCACACCGAGACCCTGTGGGGACGCACCCCCGAACAGCTGTTGCTGACCGATCACAATGGCGTGGTCATTCTCACCTCGCGCCCGGACTGGCGCTTCCGTGCCACCCGTGCGCTGACCGAAGCCGAGCGCCAGGCCATCATCGCCATCCAGCCCTACCCGACCCAGGCACCACAACCGCTGATGCTCAACCCCGATGCCTGGCTAACCCAGACCCGCGACATCAAGGAAACCGGCTGGCAGGTGAGCATCCTTGCCCCGCGCATGCTGGTCGACCGCTCGGTGCAGACGGTGATGGCGATCGGCGCCGGCACCCTGCTGGTAGTAATGCTGCTGGCCGGCCTGGTGATGCAGCGGCGCCGCCATTACATCGACCGCATCGACTTCGAGGCGCGTGGCCGCCAGCAGCTGGAAAAGCGCGTGGTCGAGCGCACCGCCGACCTTGAAGGCCTGAATACCCGGCTCAAGCGTGCCGTGCTGGAGCGCGAGAACGCCCAGCAGGAGGCGGTGCGTGCCCAGGACGAGCTGGTGCAGGCCGGCAAGCTTTCGGTGCTCGGTACCATGTCGGCCAGCATCAGCCATGAGCTCAACCAGCCGCTGGCCGCCATCCGCAGCTACGCGGAAAACGCCGAAGTGCTGCTGGACCACCAGCGCACCGAAGACGCCCGCGGCAACCTCAAGCTGATCGGCGAACTGACCGGGCGCATGGCCTCGATCATTGCCCACCTGCGCGCCTTCGCCCGCCGCGACCGACATGCGCCGGAAAGCGTGGCGTTGCAGCCGGCGCTGGACGATGCCCTGGCGCTGCTGGCCAAGCGTCGCCGGGCAATGGCCGTAGAGCTGATCCGCGACCTGCCGGAAGCCACCTTGTGGGTGCAGGCCGGTGAAACCCGCCTGCGCCAGGTGCTCGGCAACCTGCTGGCCAACGCCCTCGACGCCCTCACCGAAAAGGCCAACCCGCGCCGCCTGTGGCTAAGTGCCGAGCAGCGCGATGGCTGCGTCTACCTGTACATCCGCGACAACGGCCCCGGCTTCAGCCGCCAGGCCCTGGAGCAGGCCAAGGAGCCGTTCTTCACCACCAAGACCAGCACTCAAGGCTTGGGCCTGGGCTTGGCCATCTGCGAAAGCCTGATGCGCGCCCTGGGCGGTGAACTGCTGCTGGCCAACCACCCGGAAGGTGGCGCGCTGCTGACCTTGCAGCTGCGTGTGGCTGCGCCTGGCGCTACTTTGCCCAATTCGGAGGACTCCTCGGCATGACCACCGAGACACAGATCGACAACCAGGCCCAGGTCATTCTGGTCGACGATGACCCGCACCTGCGCCAGGCCCTGAGCCAGACCCTGGATCTGGCCGGCCTCAAGGTGGTCGCCCTGGCCGATGCCCAAGGCCTGGCCGACCGTATCGAGGCCGACTGGCCGGGGGTGGTGGTCAGCGATATCCGCATGCCGGGCATCGATGGCCTGCAACTGCTGGAGCAACTGCACGCCCGCGACAGCGAACTGCCGGTGCTGCTGATAACCGGCCACGGCGATGTGCCGTTGGCCGTGCAGGCGATGCGCGCCGGGGCCTACGACTTCCTGGAAAAACCCTTTGCCAGCGACGCCCTGCTCGACAGCGTGCGCCGCGCCCTGGCCCTGCGCCGGCTGGTGCTGGACAACCGCAGCCTGCGCCTGGCCCTGAGCGACCGCCAGCAACTGGCCACCCGCCTGGTCGGCCACTCACCCGCCATGCAGCGCCTTCGCGAGCAGATCGGCGCCTTGGCCGGGACCCGCGCCGATGTGCTGATCCTGGGCGAGACCGGCGCCGGGAAAGAAGTAGTGGCCCGCGCCCTGCACGACCTGTCCAGCCGCCGTGATGGGCCATTCGTGGCGATCAACGCTGGCGCGCTGGCCGAGTCGGTGGTCGAGAGCGAACTGTTCGGCCATGAGCCCGGCGCGTTCACCGGTGCGCAAAAACGCCGCATCGGCAAGTTCGAGTTCGCCAACGGCGGCACGCTGTTCCTCGACGAAATCGAGAGCATGAGCCTGGACGTGCAAGTAAAACTGCTGCGCATGCTGCAGGAACGGGTGGTCGAGCGTCTGGGCGGCAACCAGTTGATCCCGCTGGATATCCGCATCATTGCCGCGACCAAGGAAGACCTGCGCCAGTCCGCCGACCAGGGGCGCTTCCGCGCCGACTTGTACTACCGCCTGAACGTGGCGCCGCTGCGTATTCCGGCGCTGCGCGAGCGCGGCGATGACATTCTGGTGCTGTTCCAGCATTTCGCCGACGCCGCCAGCCAACGCCACGGCCTGCCGCCGCATGCGTTGCAGCCGGCGCAGCGCGCGCTGCTGCTGCGCCATACCTGGCCGGGTAACGTGCGCGAGCTGCAAAACGCCGCCGAGCGCTTCGCCCTTGGTCTGGAACTGGCCCTGGACAGCCAGGCGCCACCGGCGACAACGCCTTCGGCAGCGGTACCGCGCGGTAACCTGAGCGAGCAGGTCGAGCAGTTCGAACGCTCGCTGATCGCTGCCGAACTGGCCCAGCCGCACAGCTCCATGCGCAGCCTCGCCGAGGCGCTGGGCATCCCGCGCAAGACCCTTCACGACAAGCTGCGCAAGCATGCGCTGAGCTTCGAGGGCGGCAGCGGCGGGCATGATGATCAAGAGGACCACCGTCAATGAGCAGCGATACCCGGTACCTGCAGTCCGTACTGCACAGCGACATCCCCCTGACCCGTGAAATGGGCCTGGAAGTGATCGATTGGCAGCAGCACACCCTGCGCCTGCAATTGCCATTGGCGGCCAACGTCAACCACAAGAGCACCATGTTCGGCGGCAGCCTGTACTGCGCGGCGGTGCTGGTGGGCTGGGGCTGGTTGCACCTGCGCCTGCGCGAGCTGGGGATCGATGACGGGCATATCGTCATCCACGAAGGGCAGATCAGTTATCCGCTGCCGGTGACCGGTGCGGCGGTTGCGCGGTGTGCAGCGCCGGATGAGAAGGCCTGGGAGCGGTTCCTGGCCATGTACCAGCGCCGCGGGCGGGCGCGGCTGATGCTGGAGACCACAGTGAGCAATGCCGGGAGTGACGAGCCGGCGGTCAGGTTCAGTGGGCAGTACGTGCTGCACCGCTGAGGCGAAGCGACCACTGGGGTGGATGGCACCGGCTTTGCCGGTGATCGCGGCTGAAGCCGCTCCCACAGGGATCGCATCAGGGCTGACAGGTGCTTGTCGCGGCATTTGCCGCTTCCGCAGCCCCTCCTGCAACCGCTGCTAGATCAGCTTCAGAAAGGCCTGGCGCCAGCTTGCAGCGGCCGGCAACGCCAGGAAAAACGGGTTCAGCAACGTCTCACGCGGCGGATACCGGAAAGGCAGGCCATCAACCCCGATCACCTCGCCACCTGCCCCTTCCACCACGCCCTGCGCCGCCGCAGTATCCCACTGTGAAGTCGGCGCCAGCCGCGGATAGCAATCGGCGCTGCCCTCGGCCAACAGGCAGAATTTCAACGAACTGCCAATATTGGCCAGCTCCAGCTCACCCACCGCAGCCCCCAAACCCGCCAGCAGCGCTTCCTGCTCCGGGCTGGAATGCCGACGGCTGGCCACCACGGTAAAACGCTCGCCCGGCGGCGGCGCGTTGCGCACTTGGATAGGCTGCGCGACCTCACCCGCCTCCGCACGCCAGGCGCCCAGCTCACGCCCACCGAAATAGCAGCGCCCGTTGGTCGGCATCGACACCACGCCAAACACCACCTCGCCGTTTTCGACCAGGGCGATGTTGACGGTGAACTCCTCGCTGCCGGCGATGAACTCCTTGGTGCCGTCCAGCGGATCGACCAGCCACCAGCGGCTCCAGCCCTGGCGCTCGGCCAACGGAATGTTGCAGTCCTCTTCCGACAGCACCGGAATTTGCGGCGCCAGTGCCTGCAGCCCGTCCGCAATTACCCGGTGCGCCGCCAGGTCGGCAGCAGTCACCGGCGAATCGTCGGCCTTGGTGATCACAGCCACATCGGCACGCCAGAACGGCAGGATGGCCTCACCCGCCGACAGCGCCAGCTTGACCACTTCATGCATCAGTTGCTGGTCGTTCATGCGTCCATCAACCCCCGCTGGATCAGCAGGTCCCGGGCCAGGTACAGCGCCGCCAGCGCACGCCCCTCGGTGAACTGCGGGTGCATGGCCAGCGCCGACAGCTCACGCAGGTTCACTTTGTCGACCCGCATCGGCTCCGGCTCGTCGCCTTCCAGGCGCTCTTCATACAGGTCGGTGGCCAGCACCACCTGGATCTTCTGGCTCATGTAGCCCGGGGACAGCGACAGCTCGGTCAGGTGCTCCAGCTGGCGAGCACCAAAACCGGCCTCTTCCTTGAGCTCCCGATCAGCCGCCGCCAACACATCCTCGCCCGGCTCGATCAGGCCCTTGGGCAACGACAGCTCGTATTCGTCAGTGCCGCCACAATATTCTTCCACCAGTACGGCGTGCTCGGCATCGAGCATGGCCACGATCATCACCGCGCCATAGCCGTTGCCCCGGCCCACCAGGCGCTCATAGGTGCGCTCGGTGCCGTTGCTGAAGCGCAATTGCACGGCTTCGACGCGGAACAGGCGGCTGCTGGCGACGATTTCGCGGCTGAGTACGGTGGGTTTCTGGCGCATGGGGCGGCTCCTTGGCGTGAACGGGTTACTATACCGTGGCTTGCCGACTGAACGAGAGTTTCCCATGCCTGTTCTTCCCTGGTCTGACATCGATACCGTCCTGCTGGACATGGACGGTACCCTGCTCGACCTGCATTACGACAACCGCTTCTGGCTGCACCACCTGCCCCAGCGCTACGCCGAGCTGTATGGTGTGAGCCGGGCCATGGCAGAAATGGAGCTGCAGCCGCTGTTCGAGCGCAATGCCGGCACGCTGAACTGGTATTGCCTGGACTTCTGGAGCCGCGAACTGCGCCTACCGATTCGCGAGCTGAAACAGGAAATTGCCCACCTGATCGCCCTGCGCCCGGATGCCGATACCTTTCTGGCAGCCATCCGCCAGGCGGGCAAGCGCGTGGTGATGATCACCAATGCCCACCGCGATTCGCTGTCGTTGAAGCTGGAGCGGGTGGAGCTGGCGCCGTACTTCGAGCGGCTGATCAGCTCGCACGACTATGGCTACCCCAAGGAAAGCCCGCAGTTCTGGGATGCGCTGCAGGCGGATATCGGCTTCGAGCCGGCGCGCAGCCTGTTCATTGATGACACCCTGGCAATTCTGCGCAGTGCCCGGCGGTTTGGCGTGGGGCATCTGCTGGCGGTGCGCCAGCCGGACAGCCAGGCAGGGCTGCGGGACACCGAGGAGTTTGCGGCGGTCGAGGACTACCGGGAGTTGTTGGCAGGCCTGTGAGGCCCTCTTCGCGGGTGAACCCGCTCCCACAGGTATAGCGCCCCATTTACGGTTGGCGCTGTACCTGTGGGAGCGGGTTTACCCGCGAATGGGCCGGCACGGGCAGTAGGGATTACTCAGGAATGCGCAGCACCTGCCCCGGGTAGATCTTGTCCGGATGCGACAGCATCGGTTTGTTCGCCTCGAAGATCTTGTTGTACTCATTGGCGTTGCCATAGACGACCACGGAGATGGCCGACAGCGTGTCACCCTTCTTCACCGTGACGAACCTTGCCGCTTTCACCACCGGCCCGGTCACAGTGATCTGGTCATCGACACTGGCCACCCCATTGATGTTGCCCGCTGCCAGGATGATCTTCTCTTTCTCCTCCTGGCTGGCCACTTCACCCTTGAGGATGATCTTGTCTCCGTCTACGGTGGCCGTGATGTTGGGGTTGCCCAGGCCGACACTTTCCACGTGTTTCTTCAGCTGTTCCTCGGCGTTGGCGTTGCCGGGGGTCAGCAGGTCGATCAACTTCTCGCCGGCTTCCTTCACGAAACTGAACAGACTCATAGCGCTCTCCTTGTTGTCGAGACCTCGGACTCAGCAGTCTAGGCCAGCTTTTCCCCTGGCGCCCCTCTGCATCCCATCGACGCGGTCTATCAAGGCATAGAGCCTGGCGACTAGACGCCGCCGGCCCGCGAGCCTAGGCTGGTGCTATCAGAAAGCAGCCGACAGCCCAGATGAACAGCAAGCCTCCGGTGTGCACGGCCTCCTTGCCCTTGGCCATGCCTGCCGCCAGCAATACCTACGATTATGTCCAGCTCAGCGACGGCGAACGCGACCGTACCCCGCTGGCTGAAGAAGTGGCCCTGGCCATCGCCTACAACGGGCTAAACCAAGCGGTGATGCTGGTCAGCCCCACCGACCTGGAAGACTTTGCCGTCGGTTTCAGCGTCGGCAGCGGCATTGTCGAAGGCACCGCAGAAATCTACGACCTGAAACTCTCCGGCAACGGCTCGGCGATGTATGCCGAACTGGAAATATCCAGCCGGGCATTCTGGAACCTGAAAAACCAGCGCCGTCAGCTGGCCGGCACCAGTGGCTGCGGGCTGTGCGGGGTCGAAGCCCTGGAGCAGGCCCTGCCGGAACTGGCCGAGCTGCCCGGCGCGCCCTTGCCGCCAGCGCAATGGCTGGCCGGCTTGCGTGAGCGCATCGATGCCTTCCAGCCGCTGGGCCAACATTGCGGCGCCGTGCATGCGGCGCTGTTCATGGACCGCGAGGGCCAGCTGCTGCTCGGCCGCGAGGACATCGGCCGGCACAACGCCCTCGACAAGCTGATCGGCGCCCTGTTGCGCCAGGGCATCGACAGCCAGGGCGGCCTGGCCATCGTCACCAGCCGCTGCAGCCTGGAGCTGATCCAGAAAGTACTGCGCGCCGGTATCCAGACCTTGGTCAGCCTGTCGGCGCCCACCGGGCTTGCCCTGCAATGGGCGCGCAAGCACAACCTCAACCTTATCCACTTGCCCAAGCACAGCGCACCGCGGGTCTATAGCCCAGCGGCGCTATCGTGATTGCCTGCACCAAAAACGAGAAAAGCCCTGTTCCATTGCGGTTCAGGGCTTCGTCATAAAGGTCTCAGACAGCCGAAAATCGATTAAGTTTCACAGCAAATACAGTAACTTAGAGAATTGTGTACAACTCGTGTTACTCGTCGGATTTCAATTGCCAGCCGGGCCCCATGGCGTCAAATTCGCCTCGTCATCCCTATGAGGCTCTCTTGATGAAGAAGTACTCCTCGATTTTGTTGTTGTCTTTCAGCTTGCTCAGCGGCGTTGCCATGGCAGGCGGCAATACCGAGGCCGGCATTGGCGGCGCATTGGGTGGGGTACTCGGCTCCGTAGTGGGCAACTCCATCGGCGGCAGCACCGGCGGCGCCATTGGTGCCGGCCTGGGCGGCGCGGCCGGCGGTGCCCTGGGTGCCGACAAACGCCAGCGCGGTGAGGCTGCAATCGGCGGCGCACTGGGCGCTGCAGGCGGCAACGTGGTCGGTCGCTCGGTGGGCGGCACCACTGGTAGCTACATTGGTGCAGCCGCAGGCGGCGGTGCCGGTGGCGCGCTCGGCAACTACATGGGCAACAAGGCCGATGAAGACGAGCGCCATGACGACCGCCGCTACCGTCGTGGTTACGACGACCGTCGTCACTACGACCGTGGCCACCACTATGGCCACCGCAAGCACAAGCGCCACTGGCGCGACTGATACCTCGGGTTGATACCCAGGTAGCCAAAAGCCCCGCCCTTCATGGCGGGGCTTTTTCATGCCTGCGGGGCGAGTTGCAGCCCGGCAAGAATGCCCTGAAGCACCTCTGGCAGCTGTACCGGCCGGCCACTTGCGCGCTCGATGAACACCTGCACCACCGTGCCCGCAGCACAGGCATCCGCTTCGCCTGGACGATACAGCGCCAGACGGTACTCCACCGTACTGCCGGCCAGGCGCGTTATGCCCAGGCCCACTTCCAGCACGTCCGGGAAACCCGGCAGGGCGAAGAAATCCGCCGCAGAACTGACCACAAAAGCCGCCAGCTCGCCATCACGCAGGTCCAGCTCGGCCTGCTCGACGAGAAAAGCCTGGATGGCGGTTTCGAAAAAACCATGCACGGTGGCACCGGCGATATGGCCGTTGACGTCGTTGTCCTGCGGGCGGGTGAGGATGGGGTGAAAGTGGGAGAAGGCAGTGCGCTGAGGGGATTCGATCATCTGGCTGGCTCGTGTCATCGCAATGAATGCTGACAGTGAAACAGAAATTCCAGACGTTGGCTGCCTGCACGGGCCCTTTCGCGGCGATCCGATTTACCCGCGAAAGGGCCCGTGCAGGCAACAGAATGGAAAAAGCCGCCCCGTGGGGCGGCTCTCTCGTTGCGGCTGGGTGCAGCCTACAGCTGCGGGCCAGCGGCCTTGATGGCGTCGGAAACTTCGAACTTCTTGAAGTTTTCGATGAACAGCTTGGCGAGGCCTTGGGCGGCTGCGTCGTACGCAGCTTTGTCAGCCCAGTTGGTGCGCGGGTTGAGCAGCTCGGTATCAACGCCCGGAACGGCCTTCGGCACGTCCAGGTTGATGATGTCCAGGTGCTCGGTTTCGGCACCCACCAGCGCGCCGCTCTGGATCGCAGCGATCACGGCACGGGTGGTCGGGATGCTGAAGCGCTTGCCAACGCCGTAGCCACCGCCGGTCCAGCCGGTGTTGACCAGGTAGACCTTGGAGTTGAAGCCATTGATACGCTTGATCAGCAGCTCGGCGTATTCGCCAGCCGGGCGCGGGAAGAACGGTGCGCCGAAGCAGGTGGAGAAGGTGGACTTGATGCCGCCGCCCGAACCCATTTCGGTGGAACCGACCAGCGCGGTATAGCCGGACAGGAAGTGGTAAGCCGCCTGCTCGTTGTTCAGGATCGAAACCGGAGGCAGAACACCAGTCAGGTCGCAGGTCAGGAAGATGACTGCGTTCGGCTCGCCGCCCAGGTTCGCTTCGGAACGCTTGGCAACGTGCTCCAGCGGGTAGGCCGCACGGCTGTTCTGGGTCAGGCTGACATCGGTGTAGTCGGCGTGCTGATTGGCGTCGAGCACCACGTTTTCCAGTACGGCGCCATGCTTGATGGCTTTCCAGATCACCGGCTCGTTCTTCTCGGACAGGTCGATGCACTTGGCATAGCAGCCGCCTTCCATATTGAAGACAACGCCTTCGCCCCAACCGTGCTCGTCGTCACCGATCAGGTAACGGCTTTCGTCGGCCGACAGGGTGGTCTTGCCAGTGCCGGACAGGCCGAAGAACAGGGTCACATCGCCTTCTTCGCCGATGTTGGCAGCGCAGTGCATCGGCAGCACGTCGGCAGCCGGCAGCAGGAAGTTCTGCACCGAGAACATGGCTTTCTTCATTTCGCCGGCGTAACGCATGCCTGCGATCAACACCTTCTTCGCGGCGAAGTTGATGATGACGCAACCGTCGGAGTTGGTGCCGTCACGCTCAGGCTCGCAAACGAAGTTGGCGACGTTGAGGACCTGCCACTGGTCGCGGCCAGCCGGGTTGAACTGCTCCGGGTTGATGAACAGGCAACGGCCGAACAGGTTCTGCCAGGCAGTCTGGGTGGTCATCTTCACCGGCAGGTAGTGCTCGGCTGCAGCCCCTACGTGAACGTAGGAAACGAAGTGATCCTGGGCGTTGTTGAACGCCTCGACGCGGTCCCACAGGGCATCGAACTTGTCGGCCGGGAACTTGCGGTTGATCGGGCCCCAGGAGATGGCGTCCTGGGTGGAAGGTTCTTCGACGATGAAACGGTCAGCCGGCGAACGGCCAGTACGGTGACCAGTCTCCACGACCAGTGCGCCAGTATCGGCTAGTACGCCTTCACCGCGTTGCAGCGCTTCTTTTACCAGCTCATCGACGCTCAGGTCGGTGTACACGGTGTTGTTGGCTTGCGTCATGAGATACCCCATCCGGCCCGAGGCCGAGTGCTCCAAACGTTTTGTAGTTGTCTTGAAAAAACTACTACAGCGAAAAAAGTGGCCGGATTATGCCAGAAAAGCCCAAAAAAAGTAGGCCCCTCCTGTCAGAACTGCGCTTTTGCGCAATTCGACGGGAGATTGTCCTGAGCTTAAACGTTTCAGTGACGAGTTTCTGAGGCCACGTCGGTGCCACCACCCGCAAACAGTTGCGCCACGTCGCTTTCATCGAAGAAATAGCGCTGATTACAGAACTGGCAATCAATCTCCACCTGCCCGTTGCACTCTTTGACGAGCGCCTTGGCGTCATGTTCGCCCAGACTGACCAGCGCATTACCGGAGCGCTCGCGCGAGCAGCTGCAGTTGAAGCGCAGCGGCTGGATGTCGAACAGGCGCACGGCGTCTTCGTGGTACAGGCGGTGCAGCAGGGTTTCGTTACCCTCGGCCCATTCCTCTGGCTTGAGGGTCTTGGCCAGGGCGATCACGTGCTGCCAGCTGTCTTCGCGCTCTTCGTCGTCAGGCTGGCGATCACGCGGCAACTGCTGCAGCAGCAGGCCACGGACCTTGCCGTTTTCAGCGTTGAGCCAAAAGCGGGTATTCAGCTGTTGCGACTGGACGAAGTAGTTGGTGAAGCACTCCGACAGGTTGGTGCCATCGAGATCGACGGTGCCCTGGTAGCGCTGGCCTTTGACAGGGTCGATGGTCAGGGTCAGGTGCCCGTCAGGCATCAGTTGCGACAGGTTCGCATCAGCCGAGATCTGCTCCGCTTCGTAACGGGCCATGCCGCGAATGTCGCGGTCACCGGAACATTCGACCATCAGCAGCGGGATCGGCCCGGCGGAACGCGCCTGCAGGATCAGCAGGCCATCGAACTTCAGCGCCCCCACCAGCAGGGCGGTGGCGGCCATCAATTCGCCGAGCAATGCCTGCACTGGCTGGGGGTACTCGTGACGCGCCAGCACCGCGGCGTAGCTGTCATCGAGAGACACCCACTCGCCGCGCACATCGCGCTCGTCGAAGATGAAACGTTGGGTGAAATCGGTATCCGGCAAATCGCTCATAGGTTTTGGCTATCTGAAAATGATGACAAAATGGTTACAAGGGTTATCGACAACCTGCGAAAACCCGTGACAGAGCGCTTACAAGGCGCTCCGATTTCTGTTTGCAATAGAGGTATTTTATGGACAATCGGCCACTGTTCCAAGCAAGGTGGTCCTTGGGACCTTTGGCAGCGTGTACGCTGCTGCCAATCGCTCTACTGTGTTTCTGGTTATGGCCCATTGGCCATACCCTGTGCCTGACTTTCGACGAGTGGCTGTTCCACAGCCTGAATGCGCCGCTGGCCGACAGCACTGCCTGGCGCTACATCTGGACCGTAGGTAGCCTGCGCCCGTTCGACATCGTCGTCGGCCTGATCCTGCTGGCCGCGCTTATCCGGGGCAACTGGGTGTTCAAGGCAGCCCAGGTTCGCCAGGCCTTTTTCGGTTTTCTGGTCACGCTACTCCTCTTAGTGGTGATTCGCGCGCTGTTTTCCAAGTGGGTGGATGCAGCCGGGTGGCAACACAAGAGCCCGTCGATGATCCTCGACGGCGTGGTGCACCTCAGCGATTACTACCCCAACCTGGAAGCGGCCTGGGAGCTCAAGGACCGTTCAAGCAAGAGTTTTCCGGGTGATCATGCCTCGGTGCTGCTGATCTGGGCGCTGTTCATGAGCGTGTTCAGCCGCCGCCTGCTGCAGTACCTGGTGATCTGGGGGCTGGCGCTGCTGTTCATGCTGCCGCGCCTGGTGGCCGGGGCGCACTGGGGGCAAGATGACTACATCGGCGGATTGCTGATGGCGGTACTGGCGCTGGGCTGGAGCTATTACACGCCGCTGGCGGCCAAGGGTAGTGCCGCGTTGATTCGCTGGACCGCACCGCTATTCAACGTTGCGGCCAGACTACCGTTGGTCGGTCGATTGGCGGTGATCCGCTAAATTTCCGGGGCCGCTTCGCGCCCCCCTGTAGGAGCGGCCTTGTGTCGCGATGGGGCGCGAAGCGGCCCCGGCTATTCAAAGCTCCCGTGCAGTTGGTGAATCTGCCGCCGCTGCTTTTTGTTTGGCCGGCCATCGGTGGTCACCCCCATCGCCCCCGCCTTGCGCAATTGCGCCGCCTGCTCACGGCGCCGCACACTTTCTTCGGTCTCTTCATACAGCGCCTGCGCCTCCGGCGCCCCGCGCCGCACCACCGATAACGCCTTCACCACAACGGTGCGCTCATCAAACCCGGTGCGCAGCACAAACGCGTCACCCACCCGTGGCTCCTTGCCTGGCTTGCAACGCTCGCCCCGGCAATGCACCTTGCCGCTTTCGATAGCAGCCTTGGCCAGCGCCCGGGTCTTGTAGAACCGCGCCGCCCACAGCCACTTGTCCAGGCGGACCTTGTCGTCGTCTTCGGCTTTTTGTGCCATCCCGTTTCCTCGGATTCTGTCTTTCATCGAACTGTACTACCTTCACATACGGATGCAAAAAGTCCCCGCGATGCTTACAGTTCACCACCTCATTGGCAGGGTGCGTTTCGTGAAGACATTTGACCATTTGACTGTGATCGGCCTGCGCGAGTGGGTCGCCCTGCCCGACCTTGGCGTGGCCGGGCTGCGCGCCAAGATCGACACCGGCGCCAGCACCTCCACCCTGCACGCCACCGAGGTGCAACCGTTCGAGCGTGATGGCCAGCCATGGGTACGCTTCACCGCCCACCTGGGCTCACTGGTGCAGCTGCGCCACCGCCGTTGCGAGGCACCGCTGGTCACCATGAAAACCATCAAGAGCTCCAACGGCCAGGCCCAGGCCCGTTATGTCATCCGCACGTCACTGGCCCTGGGTGATCGTGTGTGGGAAGTGGAATTCACCCTGACCTGCCGCAAGAACATGCGCTACCGCCTGTTGCTTGGGGCCAAAGCCCTGATTCACGGCCAGTTGGTGGTCAACCCAGGCCTGAAGTACGTACAAGACAAACCGGCCTTCGCGGCCACCCTCTCTCCTGTCACAGGTGCTGCATGAAGATCGCTGTGCTGTCGCGCAATCCGCGTCTGTATTCCACCCGCCGCCTGGTCGAAGCCGGTACCCAGCGTGGCCACGAAATGGTGGTGATCGATACCCTGCGGGCCTACATGAACATCGCCAGCCACAAGCCGCAGATCCACTACCGCGGCAAGCCGCTGGAGGGCTTTGACGCGGTGATTCCGCGTATTGGTGCCTCGGTAACCTTTTATGGCTGCGCGGTGCTGCGCCAGTTTGAAATGATGGGCGTGTACCCGCTCAACGAGTCGGTGGCAATTGCCCGCTCGCGCGACAAGCTGCGCTCGCTGCAACTGCTGTCGCGGCGCGGCATCGGCCTGCCGATCACCGGCTTCGCCCACTCGCCGGACGACATTCCCGACCTGATCCAGATGGTCAACGGCGCGCCGCTGGTGATCAAGGTGCTGGAAGGCACTCAGGGCATCGGCGTGGTGCTGTGCGAGACAACCCAGGCGGCCGAGTCGGTAATCGAAGCCTTCATGGGCCTGAAGCAGAACATCATGGTGCAGGAGTACATCAAGGAGGCCGGCGGTGCCGACATTCGCTGCTTCGTGGTGGGTGACAAGGTGATCGCCTCGATGAAACGTCAGGCCAAACCGGGCGAATTCCGTTCCAACCTGCACCGCGGCGGCGTCGCCAGCCTGATCAAGATCACGCCAGAAGAACGCATTACCGCCATTCGCGCGGCAAAGGTGATGGGCTTGAGCGTGGCGGGTGTGGATATCCTCAGGTCCAACCATGGGCCGCTGGTGATGGAAGTGAACTCGTCACCGGGGCTGGAAGGCATCGAGATGACCACCGGCAAGAACGTGGCGGGGATGATCATCGAGCACCTGGAGAAGAATGGCGGGCCGAATCAGACCCGGACCAAGGGTAAAGGCTGACTCAAGCTTGTACCGGCCTCTTCGCGGCTAAAGCCGCTCCCACAGGAATAGCGCAGTACCTGTGGGAGCGGCTTTAGCCGCGAAGAGGCCGGTAAGTCTCACACTGCATTTCGCGGCAACAGCAATCCCAGCGGCAGCCGCACCCGAGCCTCGATCCCGCCACCCGAGCGATTGCGCAACTCGACATTGCCGCCGTGCTGCGCCGCAATCCGCTTGACGATCGCCAGCCCCAGCCCGGTGCCCTTGCCGCCCCGGGCGCGGTCTCCACGAATGAACGGGTTGAAGATGGTCTCCAGTTCCGATTCGTCGATCCCGGTGCCGCGGTCGAGTACGCTCAGCACCACATACGGCGCACTCTCGTCGCCCGATACATAGGCAGCCACCTCAACCCCCTTGCCAGCATGGTGCAGGGCGTTGCCGATCAGGTTGCCCAGCATGCGCTTGAGCGAAACCCGACGCACCGGGAACGGGGGAATCGGCTCCAGGCACAGGCGCACACGTTCTTCAGGCTGGTTGTAGGGTGCTACCACCTCACGCACCAGCTCAGCCAGGTCAACGTCCTCCACCGGCTCGTCTCGGCCATCGCGGATAAACGCCAGGAACTGATCGAGAATCGCGTCCATGTCCTCGATATCGCGGACCATGTCGTCACTCAGTTCGCTGTCGCTGTTCAGCAGGGACAACGACAGGCGCAGGCGTGTCAGCGGTGTGCGCAAGTCGTGGGAAACCCCGGCCAGCATCAGCTCGCGCTCGCGCCCGGCCTGCTCGACATCCTCGGCCATCTGGTTGAAGGCCTTGTACACCTCGGTCATTTCGCTGGGCGTATCGCTGATTGGCAGGCGCACGCTGCGGCCCTGGCCCAGCTGGCGGGCAGCGAACACCAGGCGCTTGAGCGGCTGGTTCAACTGACGCACGAAAATCCAGGCCGAGGCGGTGGACAACAGGCCGATGGCCAGGAACCAGCCCAGCACGTTCCAGATCTTCTGCCCACGTAGCGGGTGCGGGTACAGCGGGACCTTCAACCAACCGGGGCCCAGGCTAGGCGCGTTGACCCACAACGCTGGTGGCGCATGAATGCGCAGCCGGACCTCGGTGTCATCACCCAGCTCGGCCTGCATCTGCCGCTGGTAGATTTCGCTGTAGGGCCAGTGCTGCTCGCCTTCCGGCACACCAGAGCCGGTAACCCGAATCAGCCCGGCAGCCTCGGCGATCTTGTCGCGGTTTTCTTCATCCGCCGCCCAATAGGCGCGCAGGGTCAGCGCCACACCGTGGCTGTACTGACGGTCGACCAGCACGTCCTCGTTCATCAGCAGGTAGACCAGGGTCAATGCCTTCGAGAACAGCACGACGATCAGCACCAGCCACAGCGTGCGGGCGAAGAAGCTTTGCGGAAACCAGAGCGGTGTTTTCATCGACGACCAGGCATCATTTGCCGGCGTTTCCGTCAGGCACGAACACATAGCCCACGCCCCAGACGGTCTGGATGTAGCGCGGCTTGGAAGGGTCGGGTTCGATCATGCGGCGCAGGCGCGAGATCTGCACGTCGATGGAGCGCTCCAGCGCATCCCATTCACGGCCACGGGCCAGGTTCATCAGCTTGTCGCGGGTCAGCGGCTCGCGGGCGTGCATCACCAGGGCCTTGAGCACGGCGAATTCACCGGTGGTAAGCATGTGCACTTCGTCGCCGCGCTTGAGTTCGCGGGTCGCCAGCGACAGCTCGTAGTCGCCAAAGGTGACCGATTCGTCCTCGCTGCCCGGTGCACCCGGTACGCTGGGTGACTGGCGGCGCAGCACGGCCTTGACCCGGGCCATGAGCTCGTCCGGGTTGAACGGTTTGCCCAGGTAGTCGTCGGCGCCCAGTTCCAGGCCTTTGATACGGCTGAGCTCGTCGCCCTTGGCGGTGAGCATGATGATCGGGATCTGGTTGTTCTGCTGGCGCAGGCGCTTGCACGCGGACAGGCCATCCTCGCCCGGCAGCATCAGGTCGAGCACCACCAGGTTGAACACCTCGCGCTGCAGCAGGCGGTCCATCTGTTCAGTGTTCGGCACCGCACGGGCACGGTAGCCCTTGCTGGTGAAGAAACGTTCCAGCAGGCTGCTCAGCCCTGGATCGTCATCGACGATGAGAATCTTGTCACCTTCAGCGGTGTTTGGCGTGCCGGTCATGAATAACTCCTCTGGTTTCGCCGCGCATTATGGCGTAGCCATTGCTGCACGTTGCGTGAGCATTGTTAGCAGATTTTTCCCCGGGCGCCAGTTCCGGCTGGCCGGGCGCCATCACCGCAAGCCGTTTACGATGGGTATAATGCGCGGCTTTCATCCAGCGCCGCCGGGCGAAAAGCCCACAGGCGACCCCCGTTTTCACAAATGTCAGGTGGTTTACATGGACAGCATCAACAGCCGTATCGCCGAGGAACTGGGCGTACGCCCCCAGCAGGTCGAGGCGGCCGTGGGCCTGTTGGACGAAGGCTCGACCGTGCCCTTCATCGCCCGTTACCGCAAGGAAGTGACCGGGAGCCTGGACGACACCCAGCTGCGCCATCTGGAAGAGCGCCTGCGCTACCTGCGCGAACTCGACGACCGCCGCGCCAGCATCCTCTCCAGCATCGAAGAGCAGGGCAAGCTGACCCCGGAACTGGCCCGCGAGATCAAGCTGGCCGACACCAAGACCCGCCTCGAAGACCTGTACCTGCCGTACAAGCAGAAGCGCCGCACCAAAGGCCAGATCGCCCTTGAAGCCGGCCTTGGCGAACTGGCCGACGGCCTGTTCAACGACCCGACCCTGGCCCCGGAAAGCGAAGCCGCGCGCTTCGTCGACGCCGAAAAAGGCGTAGCCGACGTCAAGGCCGCGCTCGAAGGCGCCAAGTACATCCTCATGGAGCGCTTTGCCGAAGACGCCGCCCTGCTCGACAAGCTGCGCAGCTTCCTCAAGCAGGAAGCCGTGCTGAGCGCCCGCGTGGTCGCCGGCAAGGAAGAAGAAGGCGCCAAGTTCCGCGATTACTTCGCCCATGACGAGCTGCTGCGCAACGCGCCCTCACACCGTGCCCTGGCGATCTTCCGCGGGCGCAACGAAGGCGTGCTCAGCGCGTCGCTGAAGATTGGCGAGGAACTGCCTGGCACCCTGCACCCCTGCGAGGTGATGATCGGCAACCACGTCGGCGTTGAAAACCGCAACCGCGCCGCCGACAAGTGGCTGGGCGAGGTGGTGCGCTGGACCTGGAAGGTCAAGCTCTACACCCACCTGGAAACAGACCTGTTCGGCGAACTGCGCGACAACGCCGAAGGCGAGGCGATCAACGTGTTCGCCCGCAACCTGCACGACCTGCTGCTGGCCGCGCCGGCCGGCCCGCGCGCCACCCTGGGCTTCGACCCGGGCCTGCGCACCGGCTGCAAGATCGCCGTGGTCGACGCTACCGGCAAGTTGCTGGACTACACCACGGTCTACCCGCATGCGCCAAAGAATGACTGGGACCGCACCATTGCCATCATGGCTGCGCTGTGCGCCAAGCACTCGGTAGAGCTGATCGCCATCGGCAACGGTACTGCCAGCCGCGAAAGCGACAAGCTGGTGGCAGAACTGGTTAAAAAATATCCAGCGCTGCAGATCACCAAGATCATGGTCTCCGAAGCCGGTGCCTCGGTGTACTCGGCATCCGAGCTGGCCGCCCGCGAGTTCCCGGACCTGGACGTGTCGATCCGTGGCGCCGTGTCGATCGCCCGTCGCCTGCAGGACCCGCTGGCCGAACTGGTCAAGATCGACCCGAAATCCATCGGTGTCGGCCAGTATCAGCACGATGTATCGCAGCTGAAACTGGCCCGTGGCCTGGACGCCGTGGTCGAGGACTGCGTGAACGCAGTGGGTGTGGATGTGAACACCGCCTCGGTGGCGCTGCTGACGCGCATCTCCGGCCTCAACGCGACCCTGGCGCAGAACATCGTCGCCCACCGCGACAGCAACGGCCCGTTCGCCACCCGCGCGGCGCTGAAAAAGGTCAGCCGCCTGGGTGAGAAAACCTTCGAACAGGCCGCCGGCTTCCTGCGGGTGATGAACGGTGACAATCCGCTGGACGCCTCTGCAGTTCACCCCGAGGCCTACCCGCTGGTACAGCGCATCGCTGCGGGCACCGACCGCGACATCCGCTCGCTGATCGGCGACAGCAGCTTCCTCAAGCGCCTGGACCCGAAGAAATTCACCGACGAAAGTTTCGGCCTGCCGACCGTCACCGACATCCTGCAGGAACTGGACAAGCCTGGCCGCGACCCACGCCCCGAGTTCAAGACCGCCACCTTCCAGGACGGCGTCGAAGACCTCAAGGACCTGGAGCCCGGCATGATCCTCGAAGGCGTGGTGACCAACGTCACCAACTTCGGCGCCTTCGTTGACATCGGTGTGCACCAGGACGGCCTGGTGCACATCTCGGCGCTGTCCGAAAAATTCGTCAAGGACCCGCGTGAAGCGGTCAAGGCCGGCGACGTGGTCAAGGTCAAGGTCATGGAAGTGGACATCCCGCGCAAGCGCGTCGGCTTGTCCATGCGCATGGGCGATACCCCGGGCGAAAAGGTTGAAGGCAACCGCGGTGGCAACCGTGGCAATGGCGGCAACCGCCAGCAGCAGGCCCCGCGCCAGCGCGAAACCGCCGCTGCGGCGCCGGCCAACAACGCCATGGCATCGCTGTTTGCCAACGCCAAGCAGCTGAAGAAGAAGTGATGGACGTTCCACGCGAATACGTCGAAAGCGCCTTCAGCCAGCTGCTGGGCTGCCGCCTGCAACGCCTGGACACAGGCGTTGCCGAGGTCGCTCTGGCGCTCGAGCCACAGCTGCGCAACCGTGGCCAGAAGCTGCACGGCGGGGCGATCTTCAGCCTGGTGGACATCGCCATGGGCCTGGCCTGCTCGGCCAGCCATGGCTTTGACCAGCAAAGCGTCACCATCGAGTGCAAGATCAACTACATGCGCGCCGTCAGTGACGGCGAAGTCCTGTGCACTGCCCGCGTGCTGCACGCCGGGCGGCGCACCCTGGTGGTCGACGCCGACGTAGTCCAGGGCGACAAGCTGGTGGCGAAAGCACAGGGAACCTTCGCGGTTCTCTAGCTCACCAAGCAGTATCTGCGGTATTTTCAGCAGTGCGCTGGCACTGCTGGATCCGCGCTGACAAGGCGACAACGCCAGTTCCTTTCTTCCTACCCTTGTAGACCGTTATTTCTACCCCCATATTGGGGCGACTGACGCGTGAAGGAATACATCTTGAGCAAACTCCTCAACCGCCGCCTGAGCCTGCTCGGCGCAAATCTCCCCCTGCTCAAGCAGTGCCTGCACGGTATTGAGCGCGAATGCCTGCGCGTGACCGATGAAGGTCGCCTGGCCCAGACCCCGCATCCGGAAGCACTGGGGTCGGCGCTGACCAACGAGCAGATCACTACCGATTATTCCGAGTCGCTGCTGGAGTTCATCACCCCAGCGCTGCCCGACCCGGCCAAGGTGCTCGAAAGCCTCGAACAGACCCACCGATTCGTCTACAGCAAGCTGGGCGACGAATACCTGTGGAGCCCGTCGATGCCATGCACGCTGCCGGCCGAGGAGGACATCCCGATCGCCGAGTACGGCAGCTCCAACATCGGCAAGCTCAAGCACGTGTACCGCAAGGGCCTGGCCCTGCGTTACGGCCGCACCATGCAGTGCATCGCCGGTATCCATTACAACTTCTCGCTGCCCGAAGCGCTGTGGCCATTGCTGCGCGCAGACGAAGGTGGCAACGAGAGCGACCGCGACTACCAGTCGTCGGCCTACATCGCGCTGATCCGCAACTTCCGCCGCTACAGCTGGCTGCTGATGTACCTGTTCGGCGCCTCGCCGGCCCTGGACAAAGGCTTCCTGCGCGGCCGCCCGCACCAGCTCGAAGAGCTCGACGCCGAAACCCTGTTCCTGCCTTACGCCACCAGCCTGCGCATGAGTGACCTGGGCTACCAGAGCAACGCCCAGGCCGGCCTGACACCGTGTTACAACAACCTGGCCAGCTACACCGACAGCCTGCGCAAGGCGGTGGGCACGCCCTACCCGCCCTATGTTGAAGTGGGCACGCACGTGGACGGCGAGTGGGTACAGCTGAACACCAACATCCTGCAGATCGAGAACGAGTACTACTCGAACATTCGCCCCAAGCGGGTCACCTACACCGGCGAACGGCCGATCCAGGCCCTGACCTCGCGTGGCGTGCAGTATGTAGAAGTGCGCTGCCTGGACATCAACCCGTTCCTGCCGGTGGGTATCGACCTGACCGAGGCGCGTTTCCTCGATGCATTCCTGCTGTTCTGCGCGCTGGAAGACAGCCCGCAACTGGAAAACAGTGAGTGCGGCCAGTGCACTGACAACTTCCTGACCGTGGTCAAGGAAGGCCGACGCCCAGGCCTGGAGCTGCAGCGCAACGGCCAGCCAATTGCCCTGAAAGACTGGGCCAGCGAACTGATCGAGCGTATCCGCCCGCTGGCCGATCTGCTTGACAAGGCGCAAGGCCTTGATGAGCACGGCAATGCCCTGGATGCCCAGCAGGCCAAGGTCAACGACCCCGAGCTGACCCCGTCGGCGCAGGTACTGGCACGCATGACCGAGCATGACGAGAGCTTCATCCAGTTCTCGCTGCGGCAAAGCCGCCTCCACGCCGACACGTTCCGCGGGCAACCGCTGAGCAACGAACAGCAACAGGGCTTTGAAACGCTGGCCCGCGAGTCGCTCGCCAAACAGTCCGAGCTGGAACAGGAAGAAGTCGGTGATTTCGACCTGTTCGTCGGTGGCTACCAGGCCAGCATCCTGGCAATCAGCAACTAATGACCCGCACTGCCACCTCGCGCAAGCCGCGTGCAAGCAGCCAGGCCAGGATCGAGGCGATCCTGGCGGCTGCTCGCGAGCTGCTGGCCGAGTTGGGGGTGGCAGGCCTGTCGGTGTACAGCGTGGCCGAGCGGGCGCAGATTCCGCCCTCATCGGTGTACCACTTCTTCGCCAGCGTGCCTGCCTTGCTCGAGGCGCTGACCGCCGACGTGCACCGGGCCTTCCGTGATGCGTTGAGTGCGCCCATCGACAGCAGTGCGTTCAGCACCTGGCACGAACTGTCACGGCTGATCGAGCAGCGCATGCTGGATATCTACAACGACGATGCTGCGGCGCGGCAGCTGATCCTGGCCCAGCATGGCCTGAGCGAAGTGGTGCAGGCCGATCGGCAGCACGACATGGAACTGGGCGACTTGATGTACAAGTTGTTCGACCAGCATTTTCATCTGCCGGTGATGCCGGGGGATGTGGATGTGTTTGCGCTGGCCATGGAGCTGAGCGACCGGGTTTATGCACGGTCGGTGCAGTTGCATGAGGCGATTACGCCGCGCATGGCCGAAGAGGGCAAGCGGGTGTTCGAGGCCTATCTGGGGTTGTATCTGCCGCCGTTTCTGGCCAAGCGTTAAATTCAATGGCCTCATCGCCGGCAAGCCAGCTCCCAAAGATAAAGCACAAGGCCTGAAACCTGCGCAGTACCTGTGGTAGCTGGCTTGCCGGGATCGGGCTGCAACGCAGCCCCGCGGGCCACTTTCATCACAGCTTGGCGATAGACACTTCAGTCGACTTCACAAAAGCAATCACTTCACTACCCACCTGCAATTCCAGCTCTTTCACAGAGCGGGTGGTAATCACCGAAGTGACGATGCCCGAGGCAGTCTGCACGTCGATTTCCGACAGCACAGGCCCTTCAAGGATTTCTTTCACGGTGCCTTTGAACTGGTTGCGAACGTTGATGGCTTTGATAGTCATGATTTGCTTCCTTCTCTGTGGGCTTGAGTCTGGTAAGTGAGTTTTCAGTGCGCCCAACGCAATTGCGTGGGCAAAGGGGCTACAGGGTCTGGCTCGGGTGCAGTGCCCGGGGCTGACAGAACACGGTTGAGCACTTCGCTTTCCAGCGCCGCCAGGCGGTGCGAACCACGCGCCCGGGGCCGCGCCAGGTCGACGGTAAGGTCGAGCCCGACCTCGCCGTCCTCGATCAGGATCACCCGGTCAGCCACGGCAACTGCCTCGCTGACATCGTGGGTGACCAGCAGCACGGTGAAGCCGTGCTGACGCCACAAGCGTTCGATCAGTTGCTGCATCTCGATGCGGGTCAGCGCATCGAGCGCCCCCAGTGGCTCGTCCAGCAGCAGCAGACGCGGCTGGTGGATCAATGCCCGCGCCAGCGCCACACGCTGCTTCTGCCCGCCCGACAGCGCTGCCGGCCATTCATTGGCCCGGTCGGCCAGGCCAACCGCCTCCAGCGCGTCCAGCGCACGCCCGCGCCAGTCGCCGGACAGGCCCAGGCCGACGTTGTCGATCACCTTCTTCCACGGCAGCAGGCGGGCATCCTGGAACATCAGGCGGGTTTCGTCCCGCGCCTCATCCAGCGGCGCGGCGCCGGCCAGCAATTGCCCGGCGCTGGGCTGGTCGAGCCCGGCCAGCAGGCGCAGCAGGGTGCTCTTGCCGCAGCCGCTGCGGCCGACGATGGCGACAAACTGGCCTGCGGGGATGTGCAGGTCGATGCCCTTCAACACTTCGCGTTGGCCAAAGGCCTTGCGCAGGCCGTTGCAGGCCAGCGGGATGCCACGCAGCAGGCGTGGCGGCTGTTCCTTGAGCACGGTCATGCGCCCTCCTTCCTGGCTACTTGATAGGCCGGGTGCCAACGCAACCACACACGTTCCAGGCCGCGGGCGGCCAGGTCGGCGAGCTTGCCCAGCACGGCATACAGGACGATGGCCAGTACCACCACGTCGGTCTGCAGGAATTCCCGGGCGTTCATCGCCAGGTAGCCGATGCCGGCATTGGCCGAGATGGTTTCGGCAACGATCAAGGTCAGCCACATGAAGCCCAGGGCAAAGCGCACGCCCACCAGGATCGAAGGCAGCGCACCCGGCAAGATCACCTGGCGGAACAGGGTGAAGCCGGACAAACCATAGCTGCGCGCCATTTCCACCAGCGCCGGGTCGACGTTGCGGATGCCGTGGTAGGTGTTCAGATAGATCGGGAACAGCGTGCCCAGCGCAACCAGGAAAACCTTCGCCGACTCGTCGATGCCGAACCACAGGATCACCAGCGGAATCAGCGCCAGGTGCGGCACGTTGCGGATCATCTGCACCGAGCTGTCGAGCAAGCGCTCGCCCCAGTTCGACAGGCCGGTGATAAAGCCCAGCACCAGGCCGATGCTGCCACCGATGACAAAACCCAGCCCGGCACGCCAGCCGCTGATGGCCAGGTGGGTCCAGATATCACCGCTGCGCACCAGCTCGACGCCGGCACTGACCACCGCGCTAGGCGCTGGCAGGATGCGTGTCGACAGCCAGCCGGCGCTGACCGCCAGCTGCCAGGCGGCCAGCAGCAGCACCGGTAGCGCCCACGGCGCCAGGCGCTGGGCAAGGGTATTGGAAGTTGCACGACTCATGGCCTGGCCCTCAGCTTTGCGCAACGGACTTGGGCAGGATGTCGTTGGCCACCATCTCGCCGAACGGGCTCACGTAACCACCGGCCTTGGCCTGCTCCGGGCGTTGCACATCCAGGTGCGGGAACAGCAGCTCGGCAACCCGGTACGATTCTTCCAGGTGCGGGTAACCGGAGAAGATGAAGGTATCGATGCCCAGCTCGGCGTATTCCTTGACCCGCGCCGCAACGGTCGGGCCATCGCCTACCAGGGCGGTGCCGGCACCACCGCGGACCAGGCCGACGCCCGCCCAAAGGTTGGGGGCCACTTCCAGCTTGTCGCGGTTGCCGTTGTGCAGCGCCGCCATGCGTTGCTGGCCGACCGAGTCGAAGCGTGCCAGCGAGGCCTGGGCACGGGCGATGGTGTCATCGTCCAGGTGCGAGATCAGCTTGTCGGCGGCAGCCCAGGCTTCTTCGTTGGTTTCCCGCACGATCACGTGCAGGCGGATGCCGAAGCGCACTTCGCGGCCCTGGGCGGCGGCTTTCTCGCGCACCTGGGCGATTTTTTCTGCGACCGCGCTCGGCGGCTCGCCCCAGGTCAGGTACAGCTCGACCTGCTCGGCGGCCAGGTCCTGTGCGGCATCCGATGAGCCACCGAAGTACAGCGGCGGGCGCGGTTGCTGGATTGGCGGGTAAAGCAGCTTGGCGCCCTTCACCTGGATATGTTTGCCGTCGTAGTCGACGGTTTCGCCTTCCAGCACCTTGCGCCAGATACGGGTGAACTCCACGGAGGCCTCGTAGCGCTCCTGGTGGTTCAGGTGCAGGCCGTCACCCGCCAGCTCGTCCGGGTCGCCACCGGTCACCAGGTTGAACAGCGCACGGCCGTTGGACAGGCGGTCGAGGGTGGCTGCCTGGCGTGCCGCCACGGTCGGCGAAATGATGCCGGGGCGCAATGCGACCAAAAACTTCAGGCGCTGGGTAACCGGGATCAGCGATGCCGCCACCAGCCAGGAATCCTCGCAGGATCGCCCGGTAGGGATCAGTACGCCGCCGAAGCCAAGGCGGTCGGCCGCCTGGGCGACCTGCTGCAGGTAGCCATGGTCGACCGCGCGAGCACCATCGGAGGTGCCCAGGTACTTACCGTCACCGTGGGTGGGCAGGAACCAGAAAATGTTAAGGCTCATTGGAGTTGTCTCCTCAAGGGTGGCTCAGCCGGGGCGGCGCCCCGGCGCAGGCAAGTCAATCAAGGCGCGCTGGCGACCTTGGCCGGGGGTGTCCAGATAACGTCCTTGATGCTCAGCGGCTTGGGGATAAGCTTCAGCGCATGGAACGTGTCGGCGATTTTCTGTTGCGCGGCCACCACTTCTGGGGTGAGCGGCGCGGCGCCGTAGCCCTGGCGCTTGACCGAAGTCAGGGTGATGTCAGCGGGCAGCCCAAGCAGCGGGGCGACCTGATCGGTCACTTCCTGCGGGTTGGCCTGGGACCATTCGCCCACGGCGCGCACTTGCTCGATCACGGTGTTGATCACCGCTGGGTGCTGGGTCGCGTAGTCGCGGGTGGCAAGATAGAACTGGTGGTTGTCGACCAGGTCTTTGCCGTCGCGCAGGGTACGTGCCTGCAGTTGTTTCTCGGCGGCAGCCTGGTACGGGTCCCAGATCACCCAGGCATCCACGCTGCCGCGCTCGAAGGCGGCGCGAGCGTCGGCCGGGGGCAGGTAGACGGCCTGGATGTCGCTGTACTTGAGGCCGGCATCTTCCAGCGCACGGACCAGCAGGTAGTGCACGTTGGAGCCTTTGTTGAGGACGACTTTCTTGCCCTTGAGGTCTTTGACCGACTGGATCGGCGAGCCCTTCGGCACCAGGATCGCCTCGCTGTGCGGCGCCGGCGGCTCATACGCCACGTAGAGCAGATCGGCGCCAGCAGCCTGGGCGAACACGGGTGGGGTCTCGCCGGTGACGCCAAAATCGATGGAGCCGACATTCAGCCCTTCAAGCAGCTGCGGGCCGCCGGGGAATTCGGTCCACTGCACCTGCACGCCCTGCTCGGCCAGGCGCTTTTCCAGCGTGCCCTTGGCCTTGAGCAGCACCAGGGTGCCGTATTTCTGATAGCCGATACGCAGGCTCTCGGCCTGGGCTTGGGTAATGGCGCCGAAGGACACAGCCGCCGCAAACAGGGCGACCAGACCGCGACGCAAGAAGACTGTGCGCATGGCGCTCTCCTGTGCGAATGGGTTCGGGTTGCACCTGCTTGCCTCGTTGTCGGGCGAGTAAGGTGGTAAAGCGGGTTGTGCTGGTCAGATGCTCCAGCGGGCGCTGATCAGGCGTTCGTTCAACAGGCCCGGGGCGACGGGGCTCGGCCGACGGGCCAGGGCAGCGTGGAAGGTTTCCAGCGAGTCATGCAGGCGTTCTTCCAGCACCGGTAACAGTTGCGCGGGTCTGGAGCCTTCTGCGTAAGTAACCTGGCTGTCGTCGGCGAAGATCCCTTGCAGGGTCTCTTGCGCCTTGAGTGCCGACAGCACGGGTTTAAGTGCGTAATCCACCGCCAGCATGTGGGCGATGCTGCCGCCTGTAGCAATCGGTAGCACGATCTTGTGAGCCAGGGCGCGCTCGGGCAACAGGTCGAGCAAGGTTTTCAGAGCGCCGGCGAACGATGCCTTGTACACCGGCGTTGCGACGATCAGGCCATCGGCCTGGGCCACCAGTTGCTGGAAATGCTGAACCTGCGGGCTGTCGAAACGGGCATGCAGCAGGTCTTCGGCGGCAAAGTCACGCACCTGGAACGTCACCACTTCGACGCCGCGGTTCTGCAGCCACTGGCGCGAACGCTCCAGCAGCACGCCAGAGCGTGAACGGGTACTTGGGCTACCACCGATTGAGACGACCAGCATTGCAGCGCTTCCTTTTGTTCTGTTGGGAGTGACATTAACAGCGCTTACATATATCTAGAAATCATATTTTTTCATTTGTTTATTCCATTTTGATTATTTCCTGTGCCGGCTTTTTCCGTGGTGAACCCGCTCCCACAGGGACACCACAAACCTTGAGGACGGCGCTTAACCCTGTGGGGAGCGGGTTTACCCGCGAAGAGGCCCACGCGGTTTTCAGCAGGCATAAAAAAGGGCCGTCGAAACGGCCCGAAAATCCCTGCTTGGCTAAGAGCAATGCAACGAGGAATTCATCAACGATTGGGCTGAGGGGTCAGCCGCAGGTAGGGTTTGACCGCGCGGTAACCTTTGGGGAAGCGCTGTTTGATCTCTTCCTCATCCTTGAGCGAGGGCACGATCACCACCTCGTCGCCGTCCTGCCAGTTGCCTGGTGTGGCGACCTTGTGGTTGTCGGTCAGCTGCAGCGAGTCGATCACACGCAGGATTTCATTGAAGTTGCGCCCGGTACTGGCCGGATAGGTGATGGTCAGGCGCACCTTCTTGTTCGGGTCGATCACGAACAGCGAACGCACGGTCAGGGTGTCGCTGGCGTTCGGATGGATCAGGTCGTACAGGTCCGACACCTTGCGGTCGGCGTCGGCGATGATCGGGAAGTTGACCACGGTGTTCTGGGTCTCGTTGATGTCATCGATCCAGCGGTGATGCGAGTCGACCGGATCCACCGACAAGGCAATGGCCTTGACCCCGCGCTTGGCGAAATCGTCCTTGAGCTTGGCAGTCAGGCCCAGCTCGGTGGTGCACACCGGGGTAAAGTCGGCCGGGTGGGAGAACAACACACCCCAGCTGTTGCCCAGCCACTCGTGGAAGCGGATTTTGCCTTCGCTGGAATCCTGTTCGAAATCGGGGGCGATATCGCCGAGTTTTAGGCTCATGGGCTGCGGCTCCTGTGCGGGGTTCTGTACACCGTGTGGGTTTAATGTGCCTGCATCCGATTAAAAACAAAAAGAATAAATATTGATTTGTTTATAACCATATTGCATACGGAATTACAGGCATAAAAAAGCCTCGCACTAGGCGAGGCTCTTTTGGTAACGCTACTAACTTACATGAAGGCGTAAGTGTAGTTCACGATGAAGCGAGTCTGATCCTGGTCATCGCTGCTTTCACCGGCGCCACGGTAGACGCCTTGACGCAGGCTGAAGCCCAGGCCTTTGAGCGTCCCCTGCTGAATGGTGTAGTCGACGCGAGCGTCGCGCTCCCATTCGTTATAGGTGCCATCGCCCGACCGGTTGCGGATGTCATCACCACGCAGGTAGGCCACGGATGCTTTCAGACCTGGTACACCCAGGCCTGCGAAGTCATAGGAGTACTGACCGAAGGTGGTGTTCTCGCCAGCACGGGCAAACTGATTGATCATGCTGTCGGTGAACAGGTAGAAGCTGGAACCGCCAGCACCTTCGTTACGGTTGTTACCATCGACGACACCGCCCTGGTTCAACCACACGAAGCCACCGTCATCACCAATCTGCTGATGGCCGAGCATCAGCGCATGCCCACCCAGGGTATAGGTGAACATGGCGGACCAGGTCTTGTTGTCGACCTCGCCAGCGGTTTTGGCGTAGCCCCTGTTGTTATCGAAGTTGTAACCACCGCCGCTACCGTTCTTACCGTCGCTGCTGCTGTCGAAGTAACGCAGGTCGGTCTTGAACGACTGGTTGTCAGCGATCTTGAAGACGTGAGTCGCGCCCAGGAAATGCTGTTTGTAGAAGTCTTCAAGGTTCGAGTAGTAGTACTGCAGGGTCAGGTCGGGAGTAAGCTTGTAGTCCAAACCACCGTAGCGGAACTTGTTGCTGTCAGCAGTTGCGCCGGAGACCGACAGGCCGGTACGGTTGCTGGAGGCACGGCCCATGGCGTGCGTCAGCTGGCCAGCATTGATGGTCAGATTGTCAATTTCCTTCGACTGGATGGTGCCACCCTCGAAGGTTTGAGGCAGCACACGGCCGTCGTTCGCGACCAGAATCGGCAGGTTAGGCGCCAGGGCGCTACCAAAATGAGCTTCAGTTTTGGAGAAGCGCGCCTTCGCGTTAGCGCCGACACGGGCCCACTGGCTTACAGAAGAACCATCGCTGTCGTCTGGCATGAAGCCACTTTTGTGGTAGCCACGGCCACCATCCAAATGGATACCCCAAAGTGCTTGGGCATCAACACCAAACCCAACAGTCCCCTCGGTGAAACCCGAAATGTAGTCAAGTTTGAAGCCTTGGCCAGTCTCACGCTGATCCGGGCGAACAGCGCCGTGGGCTTCACGGTTGTTGTTGTCGTAATACATGGTGCGCGAGCTGAGCGACAGTTTGCTGTCTTCAACGAAACCGGCAGCGCCTGCTGTTTGGGCGAAAACCCCCAGTGCCACGGCCACGGCCAGGCTGGACTTGTACATGTTCTGCTCCTCTACGTTCTAATTTTTGTGTATCTCTGGCGGAGGGATCTGCTGCCCCGCTCACCGTGGATTGGCGATTTAGTCCCAAAGCGTGACCCTTAAGTCAATCGTTTCTAAACGTTTCGCGACTTTGGTCTAAGACGCCACCTGCGCTACAGGATAATGACAATCCTATAAATCCAAAATGACCGTTTTGTGAATTTCTAAGATTTTTACGGAATATGTTACGAACCTTTGCTGCTTTTCGTTGTAGAAGCGGAAGAATTCATAACTATCGGTTATTTGCAAACGTTTGCTCATAACCTAATTCCCGATCGTTCTATAAGGACGAAAGAGCCTAGCAGGCCGTTCTGATTCCGCCATTGAGCGAGATCATCGGCCCAGCTGCCTCACGTGGTCCAGGTGGGAACCTGCGTCTGCCCAGCCCGACCCTTAAAGCATTTGGCTCCTAAGCTAATGCAAAAAAGTTATTTATTTTAAGATTCTTAGATCATTTAGCCTTCTCGTCATCCATCCCACCGATTGCCTGACGAGAGGTCCACCATGATCCCGCACACCCCGCTGCGCCTGTTCGCAGCCCTGACCCTCGCCAGTACAAGCTGGTTTGCCCAGGCTGCCGACCTCACCGTTGCCTATCAGACCACCGTCGACCCGGCCAAGGTGGCGCAGGTCGATGGCAACTATGAAAAAGCCAGCAAAGCCAGCATCGACTGGCGCAAGTTCGACAACGGCGCCGACGTGATCACCGCAGTGGCCAGTGGCGACGTGCAAATCGGCTACCTGGGCTCCAGCCCGCTGGCCGCAGCGGCCACCCGCAAGCTGCCGGTCGAAACATTCCTGATCGCCACGCAGATTGGCGCCGGTGAAGCGCTGGTCGCCCGTGACAGCATCAAGTCCCCGCAAGACCTGGTCGGCAAGAAAGTCGCCGTGCCGTTCGTCTCCACCGGCCACTACAGCCTCCTGGCGGCACTGAAAAGCTGGAACATCGACCCGTCCAAGGTACAAATCCTCAACCTCGCACCGCCGGCCATCATTGCCGCCTGGAAGCGTGGCGATATCGACGCCACCTACGTCTGGGACCCGGCCCTGGGCGTGGCCAAGGAAAACGGCAAGGTGCTGATCACCTCTGGCGAACTGGCCGAAAAAGGTGCACCCACGTTCGACGCCTGGATCGTGCGCAAGGACTTCGCTGCCAAGCACCCGGACGTGGTCAAGGCGTTTGCCAAGGTCACCCTCGACGCCTACGCCGACTACCGCAACGACCCCAAAGCCTGGCTGGCCAACCCCGACAATGTAAGCAAGCTGGCCAAGCTGTCCGGCGCCAAGCCTGCCGACATCCCGGTATTGCTGCAGGGCAACGTCTACCCGCTGGCTGCCGACCAGGCCAGCGCACTGGGCGCGCCCACCACCCAGGCACTGACCGACACCGCCACCTTCCTCAAGCAGCAAGGCAAGATAGACGCGGTGCTGCCGGATTACTCGCCGTACGTCAGCGCCCAGTACCTCCCGAACTGACCCCGTAAAAGCCGACCGGAGCCCACCATGGCCTTGCTCGAACTGGAGCGCATCAGCGCACAGTACCCCGGCGCCGATACCCCGGTGCTGGCCGATATCAACCTGAGCCTGGGGCCGCGCCAGTTGCTGGTAGCCCTGGGGCCTTCCGGCAGCGGCAAGACCTCGCTGCTCAACCTTATCGCCGGCTTCGTCGCGCCCAGCAGCGGGCGTATCACCCTGGATGGCGTACCGGTGCAGGGCCCAGGTGCCGAGCGCGGCGTGGTGTTCCAGGACGATGCGCTGCTGCCCTGGCAGAACGTGCTGGGCAACGTTGCCTTCGGCCTTGAGCTGGCCGGTGTACCGCGCGCGCTGCGTGAAGCCAAGGCCCGCGAGATGCTGGCCCTGGTCGACCTGGACGGTTTTGGCGAACGCCGTATCTGGCAGTTGTCCGGTGGCCAGAAGCAGCGCGTGGGCCTGGCCCGGGCGCTGGCAGCCGACCCGCGGGTGCTGCTGATGGACGAACCGTTCGGCGCCCTCGATGCCTTTACCCGCGAACAGATGCAGGAGCTGTTGCTGCAGGTGTGGCAACGCACCGCCAAGCCGGTGTTCCTGATTACCCACGACATCGAAGAAGCGGTGTTTCTCGCCAGCGAGCTGGTGCTGCTGGCGCCCAACCCGGGTCGCGTGGTCGAGCGCCTGCAACTGGACTACGGGCAGCGCTATGCCGCCGGCGAGTCGGCCCGCTCGATCAAGTCCGACCCTCGCTTCATCGAAACCCGCGAGCACGTGCTCGCCAGCGTGTTCGCCCAACGCCAAAGTCTGCAGGAGCGCGCATGAACAGCCTGGACCTGCCGGTTGCCGGCAAACCTGATAGCCGAGCCCGGCGCGCCACCGGGCAGCGCCGCCCCTTGTCCACCCGCTGGATCAGCACGCTGACCCTCGCCAGCCTGCTATTTGCCTGGTGGCTAGTGACCGCCGGCGGCTGGATCGAGCCACTGTTCCTGCCCTCGCCCGCCGACATCCTGGCCAAGGGCTGGGCCCTGCTGACCCAAGGCTATATGGATGCCAGCCTGTGGCAGCACCTGGGCTCCAGCCTCGGGCGCATCGGCGTGGCCCTGCTGGCCGCTACGCTCACCGCCATCCCGGTGGGCATCGCCATCGGCTACAACCGAGTGGCACGCGGCATTCTCGACCCGTTGATCGAGTTCTACCGGCCCATCCCGCCGCTGGCCTACCTGCCGCTGATCGTGATCTGGTGCGGCATCGGCGAGCTGTCCAAAGTGCTGCTGATCTTCCTGGCCATCTTCGCGCCGATCGCGATTGCCACGGCCACCGGCGTGCGCACGGTCGACCCGGCCAGGTTGCGTGCGGCGCAGTCGCTGGGCGCCAGCAAACCCCAGCTGATTCGCCATGTGATCCTGCCCAGCGCGCTGCCCGACATCCTCACCGGCGTGCGTATCGGCCTGGGTGTCGGCTGGTCGACCCTGGTGGCGGCCGAGCTGATCGCGGCCACCAGCGGCCTGGGTTTCATGGTGCAGTCGGCGGCGCAGTTCCTGGTCACCGATGTGGTGGTACTGGGCATCCTGCTGATCGCCCTGATCGCCTTCGCCCTGGAAATGAGCCTGCGTGCCCTGCAGCGCAAGCTGGTGCCCTGGCATGGGCAAAGCCACTGAATTCGACTGACCACGCCGACATATCGGCGCCTGACCAAAGAGACCGACATGAGCCTGACCATCACCCCTCTCAGCCCGGCGCTCGGCGCCCAGATCAGTGGCGTGGACATCAGCCGCGAGATCAGCGCCGCCGACCGCGACGCCATCGGGCAGGCGCTGTTGCAGCACCAAGTGCTGTTCTTCCGCGACCAGCCGATTACCCCGCAGCAACAGGCGCGCTTTGCCGCCCGCTTTGGCGACCTGCACATTCACCCGATCTACCCGAATGTGCCGGAAACCCCGCAGGTGCTGGTGCTGGATACGGCGGTCACCGATGTGCGCGACAACGCCGTGTGGCACACCGATGTGACCTTTTTGCCGACCCCGGCACTGGGCGCAGTGCTCAGCGCCAAGCAGTTGCCGGCTTACGGTGGCGATACCCTGTGGGCCAGCGGCATCGCAGCATTGGCGGCCTTGTCGGGGCCATTGCGCGAGATGCTCGACGGGCTGACCGCTACCCACGACTTCACCAAGTCGTTTCCGCTGGAGCGCTTTGGTACTACTCCGGAAGACCTGGCGCGCTGGGAGGCGACGCGGCGCAACAATCCGGCGCTGTCGCACCCGGTGGTGCGAACCCACCCCGTTAGCGGGCGCAAGGCGCTGTTCGTCAATGAAGGGTTCACCACGCGCATCAACGAGCTGAGCGAGCTGGAAAGCGAGGCGCTGCTGAAGCTGTTGTTCGCCCATGCAACGCGGCCGGAGTTCAGCATTCGCTGGCGCTGGCAGGAGCATGACGTGGCGTTCTGGGACAACCGCGTGACCCAGCATTTTGCGGTGGATGACTACCGGCCGAACCGGCGGGTGATGCATCGGGCGACCATCCTGGGGGATGCGCCCTTCTGATAGTCCGATGGGGAGGCCTTCGGCCTCCAATCGCCGGCAAGCCAGCTCCCACAGGATTACCACAGGTTTGAAGATTGTGAGATACCTGTGGGAGCTGGCTTGCCGGCGATGGGCCGCACAGCGGCCCCGGCGGGCTAACGGACCAGATGCAGGAACTGCATGTGCCGTTCGTACTGGTCGAGGATGTCGTTGATGATCTGCTCCTTGCTGTAGCCAACCAGGTCGTAGTTCTGGCTGCCTTCGCTCAGGTGCACTTCCGCCCGGTAGTAGCGGCGGTTCTTCAAATCCTGCGTACCCAACCCACCCAGGGCGAACGATGGCGTGAAATAGCCACGCATCTGCACCTGGTAAATGAACGGCTGCTCCTCGCCATGGCCAATCTTCAGGCTGACGTTGTCATGGCTGGGGTCGTCCTGGGTAATCAGTACCAGGCCTTTCTGCTCGAACACATCACGCACTTCGGCAATCGCCGGGCGCACCACGTCGTCCATGAAGCGATACACCTCATCACGCGACGGGAAATGCACCGCCTGGCTCAGGCGCTGGCGCCAGCCGCCACGGCCACGGCGTGACTGGGCGAACGGTGCCAGCGAGTGCATCTGCGCGATCTGCCGTTGCGACTCGAGGTAGAACGCCTTGTGCAGCCCCCACATCATGCACAGCAGGATCAGCGAGAACGGCAGCGAGGTCAGCACCACCGCCGACTTCAGCGAATCGATGCTGCCGGCAAACAGCAGCGCACTGGTGATCAGTGCCGTCATCGCGCCCCAGAAGATGCGCAGCCAGTTCGGCCCGTCTTCGTCCGCACCACCGCCGGTAGCCGACAAGGTCGACAGCACCACGGTGCCCGAATCGGCCGAGGTAACGAAGAACACGAAGCTGATGAACACCGTGGTGGCGATCACCACCTTGCTCCAGGGGTAGGTCTCCAGCAGCAGGTACAGGCTCATCGACGGGTTATCCAGGGCAGACTGGCCCAGGGCGGTCATGCCGTGGTTGATGACCTGGTCCAGGGCGCTGTTGCCGAAAATCGACATCCACGCCAGGGTGAAGCCCAGCGGGATCAACAGCACGCCAAAGACGAACTCGCGGATGGTGCGGCCACGAGAGATGCGGGCAATGAACAGCCCCACGAACGGCGCCCAGGCAATCCACCAGGCCCAGTAGAACACCGTCCAGCCGCCCAGCCAGTCACGGTTCTCACCGTAGGCATACACGTCGAAGCTCTTGCGCGGCAAGGCGCCCAGGTAGTCGCCCAGGTTCTGGATCAGGGTATTGAACAGGTGCTGGGTAGGCCCGGCGAACAGCACGAACAGCAGCAGCGCACAGGCCAGGAACAGGTTGATGTCGCTCATCACCCGCACGCCCTTCTCTACCCCGGCGACCGCCACGGCCACTGCCGCGCCCATCATCAGGGTGATCAGGATCACCTGCACCCATTGGCTATGGCTGATGCCAAACAGGTAGTCGAGGCCGGCGTTCAGGTGCAGCACGCCAAAGCCCATGTCGGCACCCAGCCCGAACACCGTGGCGATGATGCCGAAGCCGTCCACTGCGTAGCCGATCGGCCCGTTGATGCGCTTGCCGATCAGCGGGTACAGCGCCGAACGCAAGGCCAGGGGCAGGTTGTGCCGGTAGGCGAAGTAGGCCAGCGCCATGCCGACGAAGGCGAACACGCCCCACCCATGCAGGCCCCAGTGCAGGAACAGGATCTGCATGGCCTGGCGCCCGGCCTCGGCCGTGCCCGCTTCGCCCTGGGGCGGCTGCAACATGTGGGTGAGGGGTTCGGAGACGCAGAAGAAGAACAGGGTAATGCTGATGCCGGCAGCGAACAGCATGCCGGCCCACGACAGGTAGCTGAACTCGGGTTCGTCGTGGTCGGCACCGAGCTTGATCTTGCCGTAGCCGGACAAGGCGGTGACCACCACGAAGACCAGGTACAGCGTCATCGCCAGCATGTAGTACCAGCCGACCGTGTTGGCCGCCCAGTTCTGCGCCGCCAGCAACCAGTCGCCTGCGGCTTGCGGGTTGGAGATGACCACCACGCCGAAGATAAGGATGAAACTTGCCGCAAAGTAGAACACCGGAGGGTTCATGCGCATCTTGCTATCGGCAAGCGAAGGGTTCGGTGCACTCATGGGGCGTGCACCTCGTCAAATGACGTGAGGTTCGGAATGAACGGGTTCAGCAAAGGAATCCTCCTGTTGAACACCGGCAGCGGACCAGCGTTTTTTCATTGAACAAGCGTTCAAGTTAAACATGGATTGGATATCAATGCGAATTGGGGCGCTGATTGGTGTCCCCTGTTCCGGCCTCTTCGCGGGTGAACCCGCGAAGAGGCCGGAACAATCAGCAGAGATGCCCGATCAGTTCTTGTCCTGGCAATCCAGCTGCAGGTTGGCCTGGGTAATGTTGCTCTCGGCCGGCACACTGCGGGTCAGCCACACATTGCCGCCGATGGTCGAGCCCTTGCCGATGGTAATGCGCCCCAGCACCGTGGCGCCGGCATAGATCACCACATCGTCCTCGACGATCGGGTGGCGCGGCAGGCCTTTATGCAGCGTGCCCGACTCGTCACTGGGGAAGCGCTTGGCGCCCAGGGTTACCGCTTGGTAGATGCGCACCCGCTCGCCGATGATCGCGGTTTCGCCAATTACCACACCGGTACCATGGTCGATGAAGAAGCTCGGGCCAATCTGCGCCCCCGGATGGATGTCGATGCCGGTGGCCGAATGCGCCAGCTCCGAGCTGATCCGCGCCAACAGCGGCAAGCCGGCCTGGTACAGATGGTGGGCCAGGCGGTGATGGATGATCGCCAGGATGCCCGGGTAGCACAGCAGCACTTCATCGACACTTCGCGCTGCCGGGTCGCCGTGGTAGGCGGCCAGCACGTCGGTGTCGAGCAGCACCCGCAGCTCCGGTAGCGCCGCTGCAAAACCCTGGATCAGGCTCAGCGCCTGGGCGTCGACGCCAGCCAGCCCGGCTTTGCTTTGCCGCGCCGCGTAGCGCAGCTCGAGACGTGCCTGGGCAAGCAAGGCAGTCAGCGCGGCATCCAGGGTATGGCCAACGTAGAAATCTTCACTCTCTTCGCGCAGGTCGACCGGGCCAAGGCGCATGGGGAAAAGTGCGCCGCACAGCTGCTCCAGGATCTGCCGCATCGCCTCGCGCGATGGCAGTTCGCGCCCGCCCTGCTCGCCAATACTGCGGCCATTGCGTGTACGCCATTGCTCACGGGCGCCGCGCAGGCCGCTGACGATGCTCTGCAACTGCCAGTGCGCTGATGAGGGTTGTTCGCTCACGGTTTTCTCCTGCCTGAGTCGGCCAAACTGTTTTTATCGGCAGGTCTGGCCCTTTCGCGGGTGAACCCGCTCCCACTGATGTCACGGCGCCTGTGGGAGCGGGTTCACCCGCGAAAGGGCCAGACCTGCCTGCGTGCAATCCACTTTACGGCAAATCCGTCCCTTGGAAAAAACAACGCTTTATTCCATCCTGCGCTAAGTCAGGCATAAGCGGCGATGACGGCGCGGAGAACCTCGCCTACCCTCAAAAGCAGCCAACACCTGGCAATAAAACAAAAGGAAATAACAAAATAATTTTTTAGTATTTCCTGGCCTAAGAAGCCAACCCTATAGTCGCCACCCACTACTTACACAACAAGCGCGGGGCTCTGACATGTCGATATTCGCCAAACCGCTACTCAACGCCAGCCTGGCAGTCCTGCTGGGCGCCGGCCTGCTCGGCCAGGCCTTCGCCGGCGAGCAGCTGAAGACCATCCAGGAAAAAGGCGTGATCAACGTCGGCCTTGAAGGCACCTACCCACCGTTCAGCTTTCAGGACGAGAACGGCAAGCTGAGCGGCTTCGAGGTGGAGCTGTCCGAGCTGATCGCCAAGGAGCTGGGCGTCAAGGCCAAGGTGCAGCCGACCAAGTGGGATGGCATTCTTGCCGCACTGGAGTCCAAGCGACTGGATGTGGTCATCAACCAGGTGACCATTTCCGAAGAGCGCAAGAAGAAGTACGACTTCTCCGAGCCCTACACCGTTTCCGGCATCCAGGCGCTGATCCTGAAGAAGAAAGCCGAGCAGTTGAATATCAAGACCGCGCAGGACCTGGCCGGCAAGAAGGTCGGCGTGGGCCTGGGCACCAACTACGAGCAGTGGGTGAAGCAGGACGTGCCAAAGGCCGAAGTGCGTACCTATGAGGACGACCCGAGCAAGTTCGCCGACCTGCGCAACGGCCGCATCGACGCCATCCTGATCGACCGCCTGGCTGCGCTGGAATACGCGCAAAAAGCCAAGGACACCGAACTGGCTGGCGAAGCCTTCTCGCGCCTTGAAAGCGGTGTGGCCCTGCGCAAGGGTGAGCCGGAGCTGCTGGCGGCGATCAACAAGGCCATCGACAAGCTCAAGGCTGACGGCACGCTGGCCAAGCTGTCCGAGAAATACTTCGGTGCCGATGTCACCAAATGATCGCTGAAAGCCTGCAACTCGTTGTCGACTCCGCCCCCTTCCTGCTGAAGGGCGCGGGGTATACGGTGCTGCTCAGCGTTGGCGGCATGTTCTTCGGCCTGGTGCTGGGCTTTGCCCTGGCACTGATGCGGCTGTCGAAGATTTTGCCGCTGAACTGGCTGGCGCGGATCTACGTGTCGTTTTTCCGCGGCACGCCGCTGCTGGTGCAGCTGTTCGTCATCTATTTCGGCATGCCGCAAATCGGCATTGAACTCGACCCCATCCCCGCTTCGCTGATTGGCCTGTCGCTGAACATGGCAGCCTATATCTGCGAAATCCTGCGGGCAGCGATCTCCTCGATCGACCGTGGCCAGTGGGAAGCTGCAGCCAGCATCGGCATGACCCGAGTGCAGGCCATGCGCCGGGCGATCCTGCCACAGGCCTTGCGCACTGCCCTGCCACCGCTGGGCAACAGCTTCATCTCGCTGGTCAAGGACACCGCCCTGGCGGCGACCATCCAGGTGCCCGAGCTGTTCCGCCAGGCCCAGCTGATTACCGCGCGTACCTTCGAAGTGTTCACCATGTACGTGGCGGTCGCGGTCATCTACTGGGTGCTGTGCAGCATCCTTGCGCACTTCCAGAACCGCATGGAAGCGCGGGTCAACCAGCATGACCAGGAGCAATGAGCATGATTGAAGTCAAAGGCCTGACCAAGCGGTTCAAGGGCCAGACCGTGCTCAACGGCATCGACCTGACCGTGCGCCCCGGCGAAGTGGTGGCCATCATCGGCCCCAGCGGCTCGGGCAAGACCACCTTTCTGCGCTGCCTGAACCTGCTGGAAACCCCCGACGCCGGGCAGATCCAGATCGGTGCCATCAGCATCGATGCCAACCGCCCATTGGGTGGTCAGCAAAGTGCAATTCGCCGTTTGCGCCAGCAGGCCGGGTTCGTGTTCCAGAACTTCAACCTGTTCCCCCACCGCACCGCCCTGGAAAACGTGATCGAAGGGCCGGTAATCGTCAAGAAGACGCCCCGCGAGCAGGCCATCGAACTGGGCCGGCGCCTGCTGGCCAAGGTCGGCTTGGCGGGCAAGGAAGACGCCTACCCCAGGCGCCTGTCCGGCGGCCAGCAGCAGCGGGTGGCCATCGCCCGCGCCTTGGCCATGGAGCCCGAGGTGATCCTGTTCGACGAGCCCACCTCGGCGCTGGACCCGGAGCTGGTCGGTGAAGTGCTGGCGACCATCCGCGGCCTGGCCGAGGAAAAGCGCACCATGATCATCGTCACCCACGAGATGAGCTTTGCGAGGGATGTGGCGAACCGGGTCATTTTCTTCGACAAAGGCGTGATCGTGGAACAGGGCGAGGCCAAGGCGCTGTTTGCGGCGCCGAAGGAAGAACGTACCCGGCAGTTCCTGCGCAAGTTCCTCGGGACTGCGGCGTCCGAGTAAGTCTGTTCCGGCCTCTTCGCGGGCACGCCTGCGAAGAGGCCGGAACATCCACAGCAATTCCTCCTTCTATAAATATTCCAAAAAGTTAGTTCATAAACTTTTTATAAACCATTAGGGTATATAAACCGGACCACCGGACCAGCACATTTCTGTCGCGATCAGCTGTAGCGACGTAACTTTTTTGTGAGGTCAGGAATGGTCAGGGTCACAATCACCCCAGTGCGTATCGCCAGGGCATTGAGTGCAGCCAAGGAGCGGCACTGATGTCCAGCCAGCCAAATACCCAATTTCACAGCGATCTCGACAGCTCGCCCCTGCTGCTGCCGGCCAAGGTTCTGCGCAATGACGCCGAAGCCCTGCAAGCGGCCCGCGAACTGGCCGAGGCCGCCCGCGAGCAAGCCGCCCGCCGCGACCAGCAACGCAAACTGCCTTGGGCCGAGATCGAGCTGTTCACCCGCAGTGGCCTGGGCAGCATCAGCGTACCCAAGGCCCACGGCGGCCCCGAGGTGTCGTTTGAAACCGTGGCCGAAGTGTTCCGCCTGATCAGCGCCGCCGACCCGGCGCTGGGGCAGATCCCGCAGAACCAGTTCGGCATGCTGCAATTGCTGCGCCTTACGGCCACCGAGGCGCAACAGGCGGTGATCTTCCGCAGCGTGCTCGATGGTTGGCGCATCGGCAATGCCGGGCCCGAGCGCGGCACCAAGGACACCCTTACCCTCAAGGCCAGGATCACCCGCGCAGGCGACAGCTATCGCATCAGCGGCGAGAAGTTCTACTCCACCGGCGCACTGTTCGCCCACTGGGTAGCGGTAAAGGCACTGGACGACGAAGGCCGACAGCGCCTGGCGTTTGTGCGTCGCGGCAGCCCGGGGCTGCGCATCGTCGATGACTGGTCCGGGTTCGGCCAGCGCACCACCGCCAGCGGCACGGTGTTGCTGGACCAGGTGCCGGTGGATGCAGAACTGCTGATCGACAATTGGCGCCAGCGGGATATCCCGAACATCCAGGGCGCGAGCTCGCAGCTGATCCAGGCAGCGATCGATGCCGGCATCGCCGAGGCGGCAATCGAGGATGCAATCGCTTTCGTGCGGGAAAAGTCCCGGCCATGGATCGAAGCCAATGTCGACCGCGCCAGCGACGATCCTTATGTGATCGCCGACATCGGCCGCCTGAAGCTCGAGCTGCACGCCGCCGAAGCGCTGCTGCGCAAGGCAGCCCGGGTCCTTGACGAGGTCAACGCTGCGCCAATCGACGCAGCCAGCGCAGCGCGGGCTTCGATCGCGGTGGCCGAGGCCAAGGTGCTGACCACCGAAATCGCCCTGCAGGCCAGCGAGAAACTGTTCGAACTGGCCGGCAGCCGCGCCACCCTTGCCGAGTTCAACCTCGACCGCCACTGGCGCAATGCCCGGGTGCACACCCTGCATGACCCGGTGCGCTGGAAGTACCACGCGGTGGGCGCTTACCACCTGAACGGCACGCTGCCTGCGCGGCATTCCTGGATCTGATTTGCAGCCCATCGCCGGCAAGCCAGCTCCCACAGGTCCGGCACTGGTTTCAGGACCTGTGGTGTCCTTGTGGGAGCTGGCTTGCCGGCGATTGGGGCGCGAAGCGGCCCCTAAGCCCCCGGAGAACACCATGACGACAAACATCATCACCAGCGACACCCAAGCCCTGGCCGTCGCCGAAGACATCGCCCAACAACTGCGCCGCGACAGCGCCCTGCGCGACCGCGAGCGCCGCCTGCCGCACGCCGAGCTCGAACTGTTCACCCGCTCCGGCCTGTGGGGTATCAGCGTGCCCAAGGCCTACGGCGGCGCCGGCGTTTCCAACGTCACCCTGGCCAAGGTCATCGCCCGTATCGCCCAGGCCGACGGCTCGCTCGGGCAGATCCCGCAAAACCATTTTTACGGCCTGGAGGTACTGCGGGTAAACGGCAGCGCCGAACAGCAGCAGCGCCTGTATGCCGAAGTCCTCGCCGGCCGCCGCTTCGGTAATGCCCTGGCCGAACTGGGCACCAAAACTGCCAACGACCGCACCACCCGCCTGAGCCGTGACGGCGACAGCTTCCGCATCAACGGCCGCAAGTTCTATTCCACTGGCGCCATCTACGCCCAGCGCATCCCCACCTCGGTGGTCGACGAAAACGGCGTGCAGCATCTGGTGTTCGTTCCGGCCGACAGCCACGGGCTCCAGGTGATCGACGACTGGAGCGGCTTTGGCCAACGCACCACTGGCAGCGGCTCGGTAGTATTCGACAACGTATTCGTCAGCGCGGCCGACGTGGTGCCATTCCAGAGTGCCTTCGAGCGCCCTACCCCGGTCGGCCCGCTGGCGCAGATTCTCCATGCCGCCATCGATACCGGCATTGCCCGCGCCGCTTACGAGGATGCCCTGCATTTCGTGCGCACCCGCAGCCGCCCCTGGGTCGACTCCGGCCTGGACAACGCCAGCGATGACCCGCTGACGCTGAAAAGCTTCGGCCACCTGGCGATCCGCCTGCATGCCGCCGAGGCCCTGCTGGAACGGGCGGGCGAATACCTGGACCGTGCGCGCGACGACAGCAGCGCCGACAATGTTGCCGCTGCCTCCATCGCCGTCGCCGAAGCCCGCGCCATCAGCACCGAGATTTCTCTTGCCGCCGGCACCGCCCTGTTCGAACTGGGCGGCAGCCAGGCCACCCTGGCCGAGCACAACCTGGACCGCCACTGGCGCAACGCCCGCGTGCACACCCTGCACGACCCGGTACGCTGGAAATACCACGCCATCGGCAACTACTACCTCAATGCTACCAACCCGCCACGTCGGGGGACCATCTGATGGCCAGGCAGATTCTGCTCAATGCCTTCAACATGAACTGCATCGGGCACATCAACCACGGCCTGTGGACCCACCCACGGGATACCTCGACCCAGTACAAGACCCTCGACTACTGGACCGACCTGGCGCGGCTGCTTGAGCGTGGCCTGTTCGACGGGCTGTTCATTGCCGATATCGTCGGCACCTACGACGTCTATGGCCAGTCGCTGGACGTCACCCTCAAGGAGTCGATCCAGCTGCCGGTCAACGACCCGCTGCTGCTGGTCTCGGCCATGGCCGCCGTCACCCGCCACCTGGGTTTCGGCCTTACCGCCAACCTCACCTACGAGGCGCCTTACCTGTTTGCCCGGCGGCTTTCCACCCTTGATCACCTGAGCAATGGCCGGGTGGGCTGGAACATCGTCACCGGCTACCTCGACAGCGCCGCCCGGGCCATGGGCCTGGACCGGCAACCAGAACACGACCGCCGCTACGACCAGGCCGACGAGTACCTGCAGGTGCTGTACAAGCTGCTGGAGGGCAGCTGGGCAGACGATGCCGTGGTCGCCGACCGCCAGCAACGGGTGTACGCCAGGCCAGACCGGGTGCGCAAGGTGCAGCATCAAGGCGAGTTCTACACCGTCGAGGGCTATCACCTGAGCGAGCCCTCGCCGCAACGCACGCCGGTGCTGTTCCAGGCCGGCAGCTCGCAGCGTGGCCTGGCCTTCGCCGGCAACCATGCCGAGTGCGTGTTCATCAGTGGTCAGGACAAGGCTGCCACCCGCGCCCAAGTCGACAAGGTGCGCGCGGCCGCCGAGGCCGCCGGCCGCGATCCGCAGGCGGTCAAGGTGTTCATGGGCATCACGGTGATCGTCGCCCCGACCGAGCAACAGGCCCAGGCCAAGCATGCCGAGTACCTGCGCCATGCCAGCCCCGAGGCGGGGGTGGCGCACTTCGCCGCCTCCACTGGCATCGATTTCGCCGCCTACACGCTGGACGAACCCATTGCCTCCAGCAAAGGCAACGCGATCCAGTCGGCCACGCGCCAGTTGCAGGAAAACGCCTGGACCCGGCGCCGCCTGCTGCAGCAACACGCCTTGGGAGGCCGCTACGTGACCCTGGTCGGCTCGCCCGAGCAAGTGGCCGAGCAGTTGATCGGCTGGGTCGACGAAACCGGCCTGGACGGTTTCAACCTGACCCGCACGGTAACCCCGGAAAGTTTCGAGGACTTTATCGACCTGGTCATCCCGCACCTGCAACAGCGCGGCCGCTACAAGACCGCCTACGCCGAAGGCACCCTGCGCGAAAAACTGTTCCAGGCCGACCACCCGCACCTGCCCGCCGGCCACCCTGGCGCGGCTTATCGCTTTACCCCGACCACTGCCCCGACTGGAGCCCTGCACCATGCTTGAAAAACTGTTCCGGCCCGTCGCGGCCATTGCCCTTGGCCTCGGCCTCGGCCTGTCCGCCACCGCCCTGGCAGCCGAGCCGCTCAAGATCGGCACCACCTCCGCCTTTGCCATTCCGCTGGAAGCCGCCGTGGAAGAGGCGCACAAGCAGGGGCTGGAAGTGAAGCTGATCGAATTCAGCGACTGGATCGCGCCCAATGTCAGCCTCAACAGCGGCGATATCGACGTGAACTACTTCCAGCACATCCCGTTTCTGGAGAACGCCAAGGCCGCTGCCGGCTTCAACCTCGTACCCTATGCCCCGGGGATCATCAACAACGTCGGGCTGTACTCGAAAAAGTACAAAAGCTTCGACGAGCTGCCTGCCGGTGCCAGCGTGGCCATCGCCAACGACCCGATCAACAGCGGGCGTGGTTTGCAGTTGCTGGCCAAGGCAGGCCTGATCACCCTCAAACCCGGGGTTGGCTACAAGGCCACCGAGGACGACATTGTCGCCAACCCGAAAAAGCTGAAGATCCTGCAGGTCGAGGCCGTGCAGCTGGTGCGCGCCTATGACGACGCCGACCTGGTGCAGGGCTACCCGGCCTACATCCGCCTGGCGAACACCTTCGACGCCGGCTCGGCGCTGCTGTTCGACGGCCTGGAAAACAAGGAATACGTGATCCAGTTCGTCATTCGCCCACAGAACAAGGACGACCCGCGCCTGGCCAGGTTCGTTGACATCTATCAGCACTCGCCTGCCGTGCGTGCGGCCCTGGACAAAGCCCACGGCAAGCTCTACCAGGCCGGTTGGGAGGGCTGACATGAGCCAGGCCAGCGCGCTCAGGGCGCCCACCGTACAACCACTGCCGCCAACGGCCAGGGAGCAGGCCCTGCGCCCGGAGGTCAATCAGGCCCATGTGCGCTTCATCGGCCTGGGCAAAACCTACCCAGGCCAAGCGCAACCGGCCTTGCAAGGCATCGACCTGAACATCCGCCATGGCGAGATCTTCGGCATCATCGGCCGCAGCGGCGCCGGCAAGTCGTCGTTGCTGCGCACCATCAATCGCCTGGAGCAACCCAGCCAGGGTCGGGTGCTGATCGACCAGGTGGACATCGCACCCTTCGACGAGGACCACCTGGTGGCGCTGCGCCGGCGCATCGGCATGATCTTCCAGCACTTCAACCTGATGTCGGCCAAGACCGTGTGGCAGAACGTCGAGCTGCCCTTGAAGGTGGCCGGCGTGGCCAAGGCCGAGCGCCAGCGCAAGGTGGCCGGCCTGCTGCAACTGGTCGGCCTGCAGGAAAAGCACCACATGTACCCGGCGCAGCTTTCCGGCGGGCAGAAACAGCGCGTGGGCATCGCCCGGGCGCTGGTGCACGACCCCGAAATCCTGCTGTGCGACGAAGCCACCTCGGCGCTGGACCCGGAAACCACCGCCTCGATCCTTGAGCTGCTGCGCGACATCAACCAGCGCCTGGGCCTGACCATCGTGCTGATCACCCACGAAATGGCGGTGATCCGCGATATCTGCCACCGGGTGGTGGTGCTCGAACGTGGCCAAGTAGTGGAGCAAGGTGAAGTCTGGCGGGTGTTCGGCGCCCCGCGTCACGAGGTCACCCGCACCCTCCTGGCACCCTTGCAGCCCCGTTTGCCTGCGGCGCTGCAAGCCAGTTTGCGGGCCAGCCCGGCGAGCGGCGGCAGTGCCGTGGTGCTGAAGCTGACCCTGCTCGGCGAGCCCGAGCTGTCTGCCCTGTTCAACGAGCTGGGTGGCCGTGTGCGCCTGTTGCAGGGTGGTGTGGAAACCATTGGCGAGCATGCCTTGGGGCAGCTGATTCTGTCGGTACAGCACTCGCCGCATGACACGTATCAATTACTGGAGCGCGCCCGCCGCTGGGCCGAGGACGTGGAGGTACTGGGCCATGTGGTTTGATCGCCTGCTCGAAGGTTTGCTCGATACCCTGCTGATGGTTGGTGTGTCATCGCTTGTCGCGCTGCTGGTGGGGGTGCCGATGGCGGTGTTGCTGGTCACCAGCGACAAAGCTGGCATCTTCGAGGCGCCACTGCTGAACCGGGTGCTGGGCGCGTTCGTCAACCTGTTCCGCTCGATACCGTTCCTGATCCTGATGGTCGCGCTGATCCCCTTTACCCGGCTGGTGGTGGGTACCACTTATGGCGTGTGGGCGGCGGTGGTGCCGTTGACCATCGCGGCAACGCCGTTCTTCGCGCGCATTGCCGAGGTCAGCCTGCGCGAAGTCGACCATGGTTTGGTGGAAGCCGCACAGGCCATGGGCTGCCGGCGCTGGCACATCGTCTGGCACGTGCTGTTGCCCGAGGCGCTGCCGGGAATTGTTGGCGGCTTCACCATTACCCTGGTGACCCTGATCAACTCCTCGGCCATGGCCGGAGCCATCGGAGCCGGCGGCTTGGGCGACATTGCTTATCGATATGGCTACCAGCGCTTCGACAGTCAGATCATGCTGACCGTGATTGCCATGCTGGTGGCGCTGGTGGCACTGATCCAGCTGGGCGGGGACCGCTTGGCGAAAGGCTTGAACAAGCGTTGAATGCAGGGGCTGCTTTGCAGCCCTTTCGCGACACAAGGCCGCTCCTACAGGCGACCGCGTATCCCTGTAGGAGCGGCCTTGTGTCGCGAAAGGGCCGCAAAGCGGCCCCGGCAATTTCAATCCCAGCGCAGATCCGCAGCCGGTACCGGCCGCCCGAACCAGTACCCTTGGCCCAGCTGACACTGCTCCTGCAGCAGGAAACCGGCCTGCTCCGCCTGCTCGATCCCTTCGGCATGCACCTGCATGCCCATGCTGCGGGCCAGGGCGATGATGACCCGCACGATCGCGATGTCATCCTCATCCAGCGGCAACCCGGCAACAAAGCCCTGGTCGATCTTCAGCTTTTGCACCGGCAAGCGCTTGAGCCGCAGCAACGACGAATAGCCCGTACCAAAATCATCAATGGCCAAGGTCACCCCCAGCTCACGCAACCGATGCAGCTGCTCAAGCGCCACTTCCGGGTCATCCATCACCGCGCTCTCGGTCACCTCCAGCTCCAGCAAAGCAGGGGCCAGACCGGTGTCGTGCAACACCTCGGCCACCTGCCGGTACAAATCGTGCTGGCCAAACAGGCGGCTGGAGATATTCACTGCCACAAATGCCAACTGCCGGCCCTCGGCCTGCCATTGCACCATCTGCCAGCACGCCTGGCGCAGCACCCAGGTGTCAATCTCGGCTATCAGCCCGGTGCGCTCGGCAATCGGGATGAACTCCCCCGGTGGCACCAGGCCGCGCTGAGGGTGCTGCCAGCGCACCAGCGCCTCGACCCCGACCTTGCTGCCCGTCGCCAGGTCATGCACAGGCTGGAAGAACACCCGCAGCTCGTCCTGCTCCAATGCCCGACGCAGCTCGCCGGCCGTCTCGACCCGGTGCTGGGCGTGGGCGGTCAGCTCCTCGGTGTACAGCGCATAACACGCGCGCCCGTTGATCTTGGCCTTGTACAACGCCGAGTCGGCGTTACGCAGCAGTTGCCCGGCACTCAACGCGTCGCTGGGGAACAGGCCGATACCGGCACTGACACTGATAAACAGGCGATGACCGTCGAACAGAAACGGCTCGCGCATGCGTTCGATGATGCACTGCGCCAGCTTGCCCGCCTGGCCAACCTGCTGGCAGTTTTCGGCCAGTACGCCGAATTCGTCACCGCCCAGGCGGGCCAGGGTCACGCCCGTACCCAGCACTTGCACCAGGCGCTCGCCCACCAGCTTCAGCAGCTGGTCGCCGATGGTGTGGCCCAGGCCGTCGTTGATGCTCTGGAAGTGGTCGAGGTCGAGCAACAACAGGGCACAGCCGCGCTTGTTGGCCTGCGCCGCCGCCAGCGCCTGCTCCAGCCGGTCAGTGAACAGTAGGCGGTTGGGCAGCCCGGTCAACGGGTCGTGATGGGCCAGGTAGGCCAGTTCCTGCTCCGAATGCTTGATCGCGCTGATGTCGCTGAACACCGCCACGTAATGGCTGACCTCACCCTCGTCATCGCGGATGGCACAGATGGTTTGCCACTGCGGGTAGATTTCGCCGCTTTTGCGCCGGTTCCAGATTTCGCCGCTCCACTCGCCCTTTTCAGCCAGGGTGGCGAAGATCTGCTGGTAAAATGCCAGGCCGTGGCGGCCGGACTTGAACTTGCTCGGCCGCTGGCCGATGACTTCGTCCTGCTGATAGCCGGTGATACGCATGAAGGCTCGGTTGACGTGCACAATCAGGCCTTGGCGGTCGGTCACCAGCACGCCTTCCAGCGTGCTGTCGAACACCGCGGCAGCCATGCGCAGCCGTTCACGGTCTTCGCAACGCAAGCGTGCGCCCGCACCAATGAAATTGAGCAGGCGCACACGTGACACGTAAATCAGTACGGCACTGAGCAGCACCCAGACCACCACATTGATCTGTCGCCCCACGGTCAAGGCCAGGGGGTCATCAGTCATGCTGTGCAGCATCACCTCGGCCAGGGCCAGCCAGAGGATCGAGAGCACCACATACAGCGCAGCCATGCGCAAGGCGTCGCGAACGGAAACAGACATGTCGGGTGGGGTAGGCCATGACCAAGGATGGGGCATTATAAAGGCTGAAACATGTCGTGACTTCCTATCTGAAGGGGTGACTGGTTTTATTTCCCCACCAAGGGATAATCAGCCCCTCCTCCTGCACTCCGAGGGTTTTTACACCTATGTGGTACAACGGCCTGCTCGACTTGTCGGCATGGCAACTGGTCGGCATCACCTTGTTGATGACCCATGTGACCATTGTCTGCGTCACGGTCTACCTGCACCGCTACTCCGCGCACCGGGCGCTGGAGCTCAACGGCGCGCTCAAGCACTTCTTCCGCTTCTGGCTGTGGCTGACCACGGCGCAGAACACCCGCGAGTGGACCGCCGTCCACCGCAAGCACCACGCCAAATGCGAGACGCCCGACGACCCGCACAGCCCGGTGTACAAGGGCCTGGGCACAGTGCTGCGCAAAGGCGCCGAGCTGTACCGTGAAGAGGCGCGCAACCCCGAAACCCTGCGCATCTACGGCAAGAACTGCCCGGATGACTGGATCGAGCGCAACCTCTACTCGCGTTACAAGCTGGGCGGCATCGTGCTGATGGCGGTGATCGACCTGCTGCTGTTCGGCACCATCGGCATCACTATCTGGGCGGTGCAGATGATGTGGATACCGTTCTGGGCCGCCGGCGTTGTCAACGGCCTGGGCCACGCCGTCGGCTACCGCAACTTCGAATGCCGCGACGCCGCCACCAACCTGGTGCCGTGGGGCATCGTCATTGGTGGCGAAGAGCTGCACAACAACCACCACACCTACCCCAACTCGGCCAAGCTGTCGGTCAAGCGCTGGGAGTTCGATATGGGCTGGGCGTGGATCCGCCTGTTCTGCCTGCTGCGCCTGGCCAAGGTGCAGCGCGTGGCACCCATTGCCCACCGGGTTGCCGGCAAGGCCAGCCTGGACATGGACACCGCCATGGCCATCCTCAACAACCGTTTCCAGATCATGGCCCAGTACCGCAAGCTGGTGATCGGCCCGCTGGTCAAGCAGGAGCTGGCACGGGTCGATGCCTCGGTGAGTCACCACTTCCGCCGGGCCAAGCGCCTGCTGTCGCGTGAGACCAGCCTGCTGGAAGACCGCCATCATGTGCGCATCGAGTCGTTGTTGGCCCACAGCCAGGCGCTGAAGACCATCTACGAAAAACGCCTGGCCCTGCAGCAGATCTGGGCGCGCACCAGCGCCAACGGCCACGACATGCTGGCGGCCATGAAGGACTGGGTACACGAAGCCGAAACCAGCGGTATCCATGCCCTGCGCGACTTCGCGGCACAACTCAAGACCTACTCGTTGCGCCCTACCAGCGCCTGACCGCCGTTGATCGGTACGCCCAGCTGGCGGGGCGTGCCGACCGGAACTTCACCCCTTCGTCTCGACTCAAAACGGCACATCGCCCGCGTGGCGGGCCGGATGCTGGCCGCACGCTTTCCTGTCGAGACCTGCTTTGTGCACATGGCCAAGAACATTCCAACGACGCTACCCGGGACACCGCCTCCCGAAGCCGCCCAGACGCTGCTTGCGCTGCTGCATGCCCAAGGCGAGGTTGCCCGCCTGAGCGAACGCGAGCAGCTGTTCAGCTCGCTGCTCGATAGCGTCAACGCGGTGCTCTGGGCCTTCGACTGGGAAACCCGCCAGGTGTTGTACGTGAGCCCCGCCTACGAACGCATCTTCGGCCGCCCGACCAGCCTGGTAATGGCCGACTTCAACGAGTGGCGCGACAGCATCTACCCCGACGACCTGGAGTTCGCCGAGCGCAGCCTGGCCCAGGTGCTGCTCAAGGGCGCGGTGGAAGACCGCGAATACCGCATCATCAACGCTGACGGCCAGGTGCGCTGGCTGAGCGACAAGTGCTACATCAACCAGCAGCACGATGGCGACCGGGTGATCATTGTCGGCATCGCCGAAGATATCACCGAGAAAAAGCAGCTTGAGGGCGAACTGCAGCGCCTGGCCACCACCGACGTGCTGACCCAGAGCAGCAACCGTCGGCACTTCTTCGAATGCGCCCAGCAGGCCTTCGACAGCGCCCGTGAAGACGGTACCCCGCTGGCCTTCCTGCTACTGGACATCGACGACTTCAAGCGCATCAACGACAGCTATGGCCACCAGGAAGGCGACCAGGTGTTGCAGCAGATCGCCGACAGCGGCAAGGCCGTGCTACGCCGTGGCGACCTGTTCGGGCGTATTGGTGGCGAAGAATTTGCGGCGGTTTTCCCGGGTTGCAGTGCCGAGGTAGCCGAACAGATTGCAGAGCGCCTGCAGCGGCAGATTCAGCGTTTGAGTTTCAGCCATGGGGAGCAGACCTACGGGGTAACAGTGAGCCAGGGGCTGACCGGGCTGACCGATGAAGACGTGACACTGGACAGCTTGTATGCCCGGGCCGATGCGGCGATGTACCAGGCCAAGCGGCAGGGCAAGAACCAGATCGTCCGCGGCTGAGAACCTGGGGGTGCTTTGCCCCCCATCGCCGGCAAGCCAGCTCCCACATGTACTGCCGAGGGCGTAAGGTCAATACGGTCGAGGTGGGAGCTGGCTTGCCGGCGATGGGCCGCAAAGCGGCCCCAACATCAGCCCGACACTTCGGCCTCAGCCATCGGCGGCTCTTCCTGCGGCTTGGTTTCAGGACTTTCCACCTTGCGCAACCGGCTCAGCTCCGGCAAACCCAACTTGAGCAAACGCGCCGTCTTGCCGCCGGCCACCTTCTCCAACCCCTGCTCAGCCGGTAACCGGGACAACTGCCCAGCCAGGTTCATGGCCAGGATTTCCCGCGAATACACACCCCCGCCCAGCTGGTAGATCGCCGCGATCAACTCGCGCAGTGCCAGCGGCAAACGCCAGCGGGTACGCAGCGCCGAGCCGAATGCAGCACCGAATTCATTAAGTGACAGCTGGACCTTGTCCTGGTCCAGCTCGCCGCCGGCCAGCTGCCATTCCTGCAGGCAGCGCAGCACCGCCAGGTCGCCCAGGCAATGCAGCAAGCCCGCGCAATAACAACGCCCTTCGTCCAGCTCGAGCAGGCGCGCCAAGGTGCGGCCATATTCGGCCGTGTGCAGGGAAAGGTTCCAGTAATGCGCCGCATGCTGCGCCAGCAGCGGGTCGCTGAGGCGTGCGCTGCGCTTGAGGGTCATGCCCAGGATCAGGTTCATGCTCTGGGTGGTGCCCAGCTTGTTCAGCGCCTGCAGCAACGTCTGCACAGGTGCGTCGCGGTGCAATGCTGCGCTGTTTGCTGCTGCAATCAACACGGCAGTCACCTGAGGGTCGCTGCGCACTTCCTCTTCGAGCACCTTCAGGTTCAACCCCTGAGGGTTGAGGGCGCGCTTGATCGCCACCTGCACGTCGGCCAGCAGCGGCCCGCCATCAGCGGTAGCTCGGCGCTGCTCAAGGTAGGCCGGCAGGCTGGCACCTTCCTGCAAGGCTGGCACCGGGCAGAGGATCTCCTCGCCAACGGCCACCAGCAGCTCTTCCAGGCGCTTGCGCAGGGTGTCCAGGTTCAGCGGCTTGCTCAGGTAGGCGGTCGGGTGCAGGGGCAGTGCTTCGCGCACGCTGGCGCTGTCGCTGCGGTTGCTCATGAGGATGAACGGCAACCCCGGCCCTTTTGCGCGCACCTTGCGCAGCAGATCGAGGCCATCGACGCCAGCCAGCTCGCGAGCAGCAATGATCAGGTCAGGTTTGCTGGACAAGGCGGTCAGCGCCTGCGAGCCGTCGGCGCATACCTGCAGGCGGGCGTCGCAACGCACGCTGAGCAGCATCTCCCGTAGCATGTCACGTACCCAGGGGTCGCCCTCGACAATCAGCACGATGGGCGGGGTGGGGTCTGCAGCGTTCATCGCCAACTACTCCTGAATAGCCCTGACACACAATCCTTCGCAGCTTCCTAAGCCAGTCCTCCGACAACCATAGCGCCCCTAGGCTTTTCTGGGCATAAAAAAAACCCGCCGAGGCGGGTTTTTTCAGAAGCGTGTCACATCAGGCGAGTTCAGCGAAGCACTCTTCGATGATGGCCAGGCCTTTGTCCAGCAGTGCGTCTTCGGCGGTCAGCGGGACCAGGATACGCAGGACGTTGCCGTAGGTGCCGCAGGACAGCAGGATCAGACCCTTGTCACGTGCCTTGGCCACAACCTGGCCAACAGCAGCAGCATCAGGGGTGTGAGTGCCTTTCTCGAACACTTCGACGGCAATCATCGAACCCATGCCACGGACGTCGCCGATGATCGGGTGCTTCTTCTGGATTTCGCGCAGGCCGGTGGTCAGGCGCTCACCTACCGCCTTGCTGCGGTCCAGCAGTTTCTCTTCTTCGAACACTTCGATCACGGCCAGGGCCGCAGCGCAAGCGATCGGCGAACCGGCGTAGGTACCGCCCAGGCCGCCCGGAGCGATGGCGTCCATGTACTCGGCCTTGCCGCAGACACCGGCCAGCGGGAAGCCGCCAGCGATGGATTTGGCGAAGGTGGTCAGGTCAGGCGCGACGCCCATCTGCTCCATGGCGAAGAAGGTGCCGGTACGGCCAGCGCCAGTCTGTACTTCGTCGGCGATCAGCAGAATGCCGTGCTGGTCGCACAGGGCGCGCAGGCGCTTCATCAGCTCTTTCGGCGCTGGCAGGAAGCCGCCTTCGCCTTGTACTGGCTCGAGGATGATTGCGGCGATGTCTTTAGGCTCGGCGTCGTTCTTGAAGATACGCTCGACCGAAGCGATGGCTTCGTCAACGCTCACACCGTGCAGCTCGTTCGGGAACAGCGCGCGGAACACGCCGCCTGGCATCAGGCCCATGCCAGCGGAGTACGGCACGACCTTGCCGGTCAGGCCCAGGGTCATCATGGTGCGGCCGTGGTACGCGCCGGTGAAGGCGATTACACCAGCGCGGCCAGTGGCGGCACGGGCGATCTTCACGGCGTTTTCAACGGCTTCGGAGCCGGTGGTGACCAGCAGGGTCTTCTTGTCGAAGTCGCCTGGTACCAGCTTGTTGATCTTTTCGCACAGCTCTACGTAGGGTTCGTAGGCCAGCACCTGGAAGCAGGTGTGGCTGACCTTGGTCAGCTGCTCTTGAACGGCCGCGACCACTTTCGGGTGCAGGTGGCCGGTGTTCAGTACTGCGATGCCGCCGGCGAAGTCGATCAGTTCGCGGCCTTCAACGTCGATCACGGTCGAGTTCTTCGCGGTGTCGACGAAGATCGGGTGGATCTGGCCGACGCCACGTGGGACGGCGGCTACACGACGTTGCATCAAGGATTCGTTGGTCTTGCTCATAATGCCCTCATTGCGCCGACAGGAATGGCGCTTTTATTCGGGGGTGGCTGGGTGTGCTGGCGAACAGTATTCGTTGATCGACTGCCGCAAACGCCCTGGCCACCAGGTACCACATGTAAAAAAGGCCAGCGAGACGTCGCTCTCGCGCCCCGCTGGCAGAGGTAAAGCCTTTACCGTGCTATCAAACGCTGATGCACAGGTATTTGATTTCGAGGTAGTCCTCGATACCGTACTTGGAACCTTCGCGACCCAGGCCCGAAGCCTTGATGCCACCGAACGGTGCAACTTCGTTGGAAATCAGGCCGGTGTTGATACCCACCATGCCGTATTCCAGGGCTTCGGCAACACGGAACACACGGCTCATGTCACGGGCGTAGAAGTACGAAGCCAGGCCGAACTCGGTGTCGTTGGACATGGCGATGACTTCGGCTTCGTCCTGGAAGCGGAACAGTGGCGCCAGTGGGCCGAAGGTCTCTTCCTTGGCGACGGCAGCGGTCTTCGGTACGTCGACCAGGATGGTCGGCTCGAAGAAGTTGCCTTCGATCAGCTTGCCACCGGACAGCACCTTGGCGCCTTTGGAAACGGCATCTTCGATGTGTTCCTGAACCTTGGCGACAGCCTTGCCGTCGATCAGCGGGCCAGTGGTGGTGCCGTCTTCCAGGCCGTTACCGATCTTCAGCTTGGCAACGGCAGCGGCCAGCTTCTGGGCGAACGCGTCGTAAACGCCGTCCTGCACGTAGATACGGTTGGCGCAGACGCAGGTCTGGCCGTTGTTACGGTACTTGGAGATGATCGCGCCCTCGACCGCCTTGTCCAGGTCGGCGTCGTCGAACACGATGAACGGGGCGTTGCCACCCAGCTCCAGGGAAACCTTCTTGATGTCCTTGGCGCATTCCTGCATCAGCTGGCGACCGATTTCGGTCGAGCCGGTGAAGGACAGCTTGCGCACCAGGGAGTTGCCGGTCAGCTCGCCACCAACTTCGCCGGCGCTGCCGGTAACCACGCTCAGCACGCCAGCCGGGATGCCGGCACGGTGGGCCAGTTCAACCAGGGCCAGGGCGGAGTACGGGGTCTGCGAGGCAGGCTTGAGCACCATGGTGCAGCCAGCGGCCAGGGCCGGGCCGGCTTTACGGGTGATCATGGCGGCCGGGAAGTTCCACGGGGTGATGGCCGCGGTAACGCCGATTGGCTGCTTGATGACGATCAGGCGCTTGTCTGGCTGGTGACCCGGGATGGTGTCGCCGTAGACGCGCTTGGCTTCTTCGGCGAACCACTCGATGAACGAGGCGGCGTAGGCGATTTCGCCCTTGGCTTCAGCCAGCGGCTTGCCTTGCTCGGTGGTCATCAGGCGAGCCAGGTCGTCCTGGTTCTCGATCATCAGTTCGAACCAGCGACGCAGCTTGGTCGAACGCTCCTTGGCGGTCAGGGCACGCCAGGCCGGCAGGGCCTTGTCGGCGGCTTCGATGGCGCGGCGGGTTTCCGCAGTGCCCATCTTCGGCACGGTGCCGATGACTTCGCCGGTGGCCGGGTTGGTCACCTTGATGGTCTGGCCATTGTCCGCATCCAGCCACTCACCATTGATATAGGCTTGCTGGCGGAACAACTGAGCGTCTTTGAGCTGCATGTCGGCTTCCCGAATTGTTGATTGTTGAAAAGCGCCCAAGGCAGGGCATCGAGCGTTTGAAATCTCAAACGAATGCTAAGCGGCTGCTGGGGTGTTGGACAATAGGCTGTTCGAAAAAAAGAACAAATGGTTGAACAGCCGGGCGGAAATTTCACATTTTTGTGTTGTGGCAGCCGGCCCAATCGCCGGCAAGCCAGCTCCCACAGGGACTGCACAGGTGCTGGAATTAGTGGGGTCCCTGTGGGAGCTGGCTTGCCGGCGATTGGGCCGGTACAGGTTAGACGAATGAACTGAAAGAAATGTGAAAGGAGGACCGACGGCCCTCCCGGAGGGGATGGCTCAGAACGCCTTGGCCAGATCGATCACCAGTGCACGGTAACCAACAGAGCCTGGCTGCCGGCTGTGCACCTTCAGCTCCACCAGCACCTCCTGGGTCCCGCGCCGCACTTCGTTGAGCACGGTAGTGGTCAGCTTCTCGGGGGTCAGGAAATTCACCGAAGCCGAGTAGATGAACTGGGTGTCGGTCTCGGGCCTGTACGCCACCACCGAGGTCACCGGGCTGTACCACTCGTCGCCGCGCTCCTTGCCGTACTCCCACAGCTGCTCGACCGTGCCCTTGTCCTCATCGATGCGGTACTCGACCGCACGGCTGTAATTACCGGTCAGCTTGGTCGGGGTGAAGTCACGGCCCCAGCCATTGTCAAACACGGTCAACGTGCCCTTGCCCGTCAGCCAGGCGGTGTGCTGGGTCCACGACCAGTCAAAGCCCTCGCTTGCCACCGGCGTAAGGACCTTTTGGCGCAGACGCTCAGGCCAGCCCTTTGGCGAGGCCAGGATCCACTTTACCTGCTTGTCGCGACCAATCTTCACCACGCCCTGGTGACGTGCTGAAACGATGATGCTGTCGTCATCTGCGTCGTAATCGATGGCATTGACATGTGCCCAGTTACGCCCGGTGCCCACCCCCGGGGTGTCGCCAAAGGGCTGGTCGCCCTCGGCAAGTTCGTTGGCCAGCCGTTCGGCCTGCTTCTGCACCCCGTCCGGCAACTGGATCGCCGCCTTGCCCAGGGTCTCCAGCAGATCACCGCGGTAAGGGTCGAGAATCTGGTTCAGGTCCCAGAAGTCCAACACATCCCCCGCCTCGTTGACCTCGATGATGTGGTCGCGAATCGAACGCACACGCTTGCCGTCGGGCCGGCGATAGTCGCTGGTGCCCACCCGTAGCAGATAGGTGCCGTTGGCGGTCTCGCGGATTTCATGGGAAAAGTCGGCGAACTTGTCGGGCAGACTGCGCTGCCAGATACGCCGGCCCAGCAGGTCGTACTTGGAATACGTCTGGCCCTGGCCCCAGATCAGCTTGCCGTCGCGGGTCTGCTGGAAGCCCATGGTGCCGCCCAGGCCGTCGCGGCGGTTGGAGTCGTGGATCTGCTCGATATCCAGGTACCAGCGCACATCCCCATTGCTGTCGGCAATCCAGTTGTTACCTACCTGGTCCCATTCCGCCGCGCCGCCCAGGCCGTTCCACTTGAAGGCCCGCCCGCCGGGGATGTCACCCTGCAGGTGGTTGAACAGGTACAGGCGGTTTTCGAAGCCTGGCGTTACCTTGACCGGCTCCACGTGCGGCAATGCGGCGGTCTGCCTGGCCACCACCGGCAAGCGCACGGCCGGTGCGTAGATCTGGTACTGCTCGCGAATGCGCTCGCCGTCGAGCTTGTAGGTCACTTCCACCTGGTTGACATGATCCGGATACAAGCCGAATACCGGGATGCCACCGTAGGTCCACAACGAGCGGTCAGACACCTCGTAGACAATGTCCACGCCGCGCTCGCCACGCCCCAGTACACGCACGTGTGCAGCACTCAGCGCACGCCCACCGTCGCGAATGATGGCCGTCAGCGGCGCCAGCCGGTAAGGGTTGACCACAACATCGCCGAGCAGTGCCTGGTCACGCTCGGGGACCCTGGCGGTCAGGCAGGCGCCTTCAGGCAATGCAGGGGTTTCGGTCTTGGCATTCATGGCATAGTTCCTTGTGCTCAGAAGTCGTAACGGGCAGTGGCACCAACGGTGCGCGGGGTGCCGAGCACGCCGGCATAACCACCGTTGGCCGAGTTCCACAGGCTGGTGAAGTAGGTTTTATCGCCGGCGTTTTTCACCCACAGCGACAGGTCGACCACGCCGTCGCCCTGGTCCAGGCGCACACCGGCGGAGAGGTTGACCAACGCGTAACTGGGGATCTGGCCGAAATCGGAATCGTCGATGGTGCCGACCGCTTTCGAGCGGAAGGCGTAGCTGGCGGTGACGTAGGGCTCGACGTGGTCGGTCGCCCGCCACTTGTACTGGGTGTTGAGGTTGGCGATGTACTTGGAGGCACCGACCACCTGATGACCGGACAAGTCGCAGGTGGCGGTGGCATTGGCCAGGCTCACCTCGGCCGGGCATGGCGCGTCCTTGTATTCGGTGTAGCGCACGTCGTTCCACGAGCCATTGACGTTGACCGTCAGGCCGCGTACCGGCAGCGCCGTGGCTTCGAACTCCAGGCCTCGCGAGCGAACGCTGCCGGCGTTGGCCAGATACTGCACGCGGTTGATCTGGTCGTAGACGTTGGCCTGGTAGCCATGTACCTCGGCCCAGAACAGGTTGGTGTTGAGCTGCAGGCGGTTGTCGAACAGCGCGCTCTTCAAGCCCACTTCGGCGTTGTTGACCCGCTCGGTGCCGACCAGCAGCGAGTCGGTGCCCAAACGTGGCGCGGCGCCGACAGTAAGGTTGATGCCGCCAGATTTTTCGCCGTGGGTAAGCGTGGCATAGCCCAGCAACTGTTCGTTGAAGCGGTAGCTCAGGCCCAGCAGGCCCGAGGGGCTGAAGCTGTACTGGTTGAGGTCACCCGAGTCGTAGGCCCCGACCCTGGCCTGACGTGCCGTGGCAGCGGCGCCGGTCACTGCCGTACCACCGACCGGCGAATCGCGTGTCACCCAGGCGCTTTTTTCTTCATAGGTACCGCGAATGCCAGCGGTGAAATCCAGGCGGTCGGTGATGTGCCAGGTACCCTGGGCGAACAGCGCGTAGCTGTCGGTATCGATGTGGCCATTGCCGATGGTATCGACATTGGCCAGGGCGCCGGCCGGGGTCACATTCCAGATATCCGCCTGCGGCCCGTAATAAGTAAAGGACTTGTTGTCCAGGTCCTGCTTGAAGTAGTACGCACCCAGCACGTAGTCGAAGACGCTACCAGTGGGCGAAGCCAGGCGGATTTCTTGTGAGTACTGTTTGTCGCGTACCGAGACTCCGGCGCTGTAGAACACCGGTACGTTCAGGCCGTCGTCGTTGCGCGGGGTAAAGTCCCACCAGCGGTAGGCAGTGATCGAAGTCAGGGTGAAATCATTTGGCAGGGTCCAGTTGGCCTCCACCGAGGTACCGCCCTGAAACACCGTTACCTGTTGGTCGGCGTCGAAATTGACCTTGCGCTCCTTGCCCGACACCAGCGTCGCGCCCGCCTGGGCGGCCAGGCTCTCGTAGCGGTTCACGCCATTGATGGTGGGGCCAGTGCTGTACAGGCTGAGGATGCCGTTGTTGGAGTCTTCTTCGTTGTATTCACCGATCCAGCGCAGGTTGAAGGTTTCGCTGGGTTTGAACAGCAGCTGGGTACGAAAACCCTGGCGCTTGCCACCGTTCAGGTCGTCACCGTTGTGGATGTTCTTCACATAGCCGTCGTCTTCGCTGCGGTAGGCGCTGATGCGCCCGGCCAACGTGTCGCTGATGGGCCCCGAAAAGCTGCCCTGGGTCTGCAGGTAACCGTCTTCGCCAATCGACTGCTGGATGCTGCCCTCGCGGTGGAAGGTGGGCTTGCGCGTGGTGATGTTCAGCACGCCGGCAGTGGTGTTCTTGCCGAACAATGTGCCCTGTGGACCGCGCAGCACTTCCAGCTGCTCCACGTCCAGCAGGTCGAATACCGCCATGCCGGGGCGGCCGAGGTAGACGTTGTCCAGATAGATGCCGACGCTGCCTTCCAGGCCGTCGCTGGCGGGGTTGTTGCCCAGGCCACGGATCGAGATGCTCGACTGACGGGCATGCACGTAGGCGACGTTGGTACTGGGCACCAGTTGCTGTAGGTCCTGCACACGGTAGATGCGCTGGGTTTCAAGGGTTTCGCTGTCCAGCACACTGATCGGCGTGGGCACGCTTTGCGCGGTTTCTTCACGGCGGCGGGCATTGACTGTGACGGTGCCAAGCCTGGCTTCCTGCTCTACGGCAGGTGCAGCGCTGACCGGCTCTACGGCGTAGCTGCCCGAGGATGCTGCCAGCAGCACGCCAGCGGCCAAGGGTTGCAAGGTGAAACGCGACGCGCGCGCAGGCCAACGGGTAAGTCCGGACATGCAAATGCTCCTTGAGGCATGGGCCCTGGCGAGCATTTCCGTTGGCGGAACCGAATCGCATTCAGTTGGGCTTATATTCTTTTAAGAGATATAAATATGTGTAATTCATATTTTGTGGAATAAGTAAGTCCCTTTATAAGGGGACTCATCCTTGTCAGCAATTGCATTTGACCGAAGGTTTCAATGTAGAAAATGCATATCGATCTGCGTCAGTTGCGTCACTACATTGCCTTGGTCGAACACCGCAGCTTCGTTGCCGCGGCGGCCGCGGTTAACCTGTCCCAATCGGCCTTCAGCCGCAGCATCCAGACCTTGGAGCACAACATCGGCTGCCGCCTGGTGGACCGCGCCAGCAAGGAGCTGGCGCCCACCCGCCAGGGCTTGCTGGTGCTCGAGCATTCGCGGCGCCTGGTGCATGGGGCGCATAACCTGGTCAACGAGATCCACCAGTTCAACGGCGCTACCAACGGGCTGGTGCGTTTCGGTTGCGGGCCGGCGCCAGCCGGTGGCCTGGTACCACGGGCGGTGGCCCGCTTCGTGGCGCAATACCCAGCGGCACGTACCTGTTTTCAGGTCGATAACTGGCAGGCACTGAACCGCAAGCTGGTTGCCGAGGAGATCGAGTTCTTCGTCGCTGACACGCGCCAGTTCGAGTCCGACCCGGACTACCAGGTGCACAAGCTGACGCCGCAGCGCTGGCATTTCTGCTGCCGTGCCGGCCACCCGCTGACCGAGCAGGCCGAAGTGCGCGCACGGGATGTGTTCGACTACCCGCTGGCCACCACCTTGCGCCCACCGAACATCCGCAAGATCCTCAGCGACCTGAGCGGGCGGCAAGACTTTCTGCCGTCGGTGGAGTGCGAGCATGGGTATGCGCTGCTGAATGTGGTGATGCATTCGGACACTATCGGCATTGCCTGCAATGCCAACTTGCGGCCGTATCAGCGGGACGGAGGGCTGGTGGCGCTGGAGCTGGCGGACCTGGTGCCAGAGCAGGAAGAATCCTTCTATACCCGCTATGGGGTAGTAAGCCGGGTGGGATATGGCCTGTCGCCGTTGGCTCATGGGCTGGTCAGGCAACTGATTGCCTGCGATACCGAGGTGTAGCAGGCGGGGGCTTCACCCCCGAATCGCCGGCAAGCCAGCTCCCACACCGACCGCACCGGCTTCAAGCCATGTGCAGTACCTGTGGGCAGGGCTCCCCTTCCAATCGCCGGCAAGCCAGCTCCCACACCGACCGCACCGGCTTCGAGCCATGTGCAGTACCTGTGGGCAGGGCTCCCCTTCCAATCGCTGGCAAGCCAGCTCCCACAGGGACTGCACATGGCTCGAAGCCGGCGCGGTCGGTGTGGGAGCTGGCTTGCCGGCGATGGGCCGCAGCGCGGCCCCGGCTCTTCAGCCTTTGCGGATCGTTCGGCTCAACTGCCCATCCACCCCCACCGGCACCTCACCCGCCAATGTCACCCGGCGCACCACCCGCGGCTGGGTGCCGTAATCGTCCACCGCATAATGCTGCGTTGCACGGTTATCCCAGATCGCCACATCCCCCGCCTGCCAACGCCAGCGCACGGTGTTTTCCAGCCGCGTCACATGCCCCTGCAACACCGCAAACAAGTGCTGCGAATCGGCCAGCGAATAGCCTTTGATGCGCTTCACGAAATGCCCCAGCTGCAGCGCCCGTTCGCCACTGATCGGGTGCACACGTACCACCGGGTGCTCGGTCTCATACACGGTGGAGGTGAACACCTTGCGGTAACGCTCCAGCTTGGTCGGGTCCACGTCAGGCTTGAGGCTGGCGTAGTCGTACTCGTTGCTGTGCACCGCCCACAGCTTGTCGGCCAGCTCGCGCAGCGGCTCGGGCAGCTCCTGATAAGCTGCCGCAGTGTTGGCCCAGACGGTGTCGCCACCAGCGGCCGGCGCTACCACGCTGCGCAGGATGGAGGCCTTGGGGTAGGCATCGACGAAGGTCACGTCGGTGTGCCAGGAGTTGGCCCGCTGGCCTTCGGCGCCATCGAGCTGCAGCAGGTAGCTGGTGCCATCCACCACCGGCACGGTGGGGTGGGCGACGGGCTCGCCGAGCAGCTTGGCGAAGGCTTCCTGGCTGTGGTCATCCAGGTGGGTCTGGCCACGGAAGAAAATCACCTTGTGCGTCACCAGCGCGGCCTGGATGGCATCGAGGGTGGCGGCATCAAGGTCTGCAGACAACTGCACCCCGCGGATCTCGGCGCCGATACGGCCGGCAACCGGGTGAATGTCCAGGGCGAGGGTTTGTGGCACGGTGGCCAGGGCGGCATTACTCATGGTGGTGGTCCTTGCGGTCATTGTCGGGTTGTTCGAGTCAGCGGGCGGCCTGCACGGCCTGTTGGTGTTGCAGGGCGGCGTCGAGGAAACGCGGTTCGATCCAGTCCGCCACCTGGAAGCCACGGCGGATCAGGCGTTCCTTGGCAGCCAGGTCCACACCCTGCTGCAGCTGGCCGACAAATGCGGCGTCCAGGCGTGGATCGAAGTAGTGGGCAAGGTCTTCCCTGGCCAGGTCATCGCTGAGGATGCTGCGTGGCCAGTTGGCATTGCTGGCCACCAGGTCGAGGTAGGCCTCGCGGTTGTGTTCATCGCGCAGCCAGGCGCTGGCCTGCTCCTGGGCGTTGACCAGGCGCTGCACCAGATCGGGGTACTTGCGGATGAAGTCGCCAGTGCCCAGCAGCACGGCCTGGGTACTGCCAGCGCCTTCCAGGTCACGCGAGTTCACCGGCAGCTCCACCAGCCCGCGCTCACGCAGCGACAGCAGGCTGGACAAGCCCCAGGTCGCGTCGACTTGCCTGGCGGCCAGCGCTGCGTTAGCGGCGTTGAAGTCGAGGTTGATCACCTTCAGCTCACGCTCGCTCAGCCCCTGGCTGGCCAGGGCGCTGGCAAACGACAGCTGGTTGGCCGTGCCGCGGAAAACCGCAACGCGCTTGCCCTTCAGGTCATGCAGGGTCTTGATGCCGGAGCCGGGCACCACGCCCAGGTAGCTCTTCACCCCACGCACCCCCGCCGACAGCACCCGGGTGTCCAGGCCATTGGCCTTGCCGACGATTGCGGCCAGGTCGCCGAGGTAGGCGAAGTCGGCCTGGCCGTTGGCCAATGCCTCGTTGACCACCGGCCCGGCACCTTTGAAGAAATGCCAGTCGATGCGGATGCCGTCCTTGGCGAACGCCTTCTCAAGCAGTTGTTGGTCACGCAGCACATCCACCACACCGCCAGCGCTGGGCTTGCTGCCAGCACTGAGGTCGGGCACGGCAATGCGAATGCTCTCTGGCTTGCTCGGCTCCGCCGCTTGGACGCTAAGGGTGAAGGCCAGGCCAAGGGCGGTTATCAGGTGGCGCAACGGGGTTTTCATGGCAAGGCTCCTGGTCAGGCTGCCACCGGCGATGGCCGGCGCTATGGCCAGAAGCTAGGCAAGTCTGGTTAGAACCTACAAAGATCAAAAGCTCATTTTTTAGTAACTGGAAGGCATAAATCAGGCGCTATGCGGGCCTGGACGAAGCTTGCGGAATACGCATGGAAAATATGAGGAAAACGCAACGGATGAAGGCTTCCGTATGCAGAGGGGGCGTGCTCTTATCTCTTGAATATCGCTTGTCGGATTTTTTAATTCCATAAACGAATAAACTCACAACGCTTCGAGAGATGGCCCATGAATGGAGTTCTCAGCAGGAATCGGCGGTGGCTTCGGGGGACGCTGCGCGGCCCTATTACGACGCAGGGCCGCTCCTACAGGGTCGGTGTGCGTTTGCTGCCGTGGGTTTTGCCTATAGGGATTGCGTTGTTGTGGGCGGTGGCCAGCCGTCAGCACTGGATGAGCGAGCAGATCCTGCCGGCACCAGCGCTGGTATGGCAGAGCGCGGTCGAATTTGGCTCCGGGGAGCTGTGGGGGCACCTGTGGATAAGCCTGCAAAGGTTGTTCTGGGGGCTGGCGGTCGGCATCGGCGGCGGGTTGCTGCTGGGCGTCTGGCTTGGCGCTTCGCGACGGGCGCAGACGCTGGTGCTGCCAACCTTCGTGGCACTGGCACAGATTCCTACCTTGGCCTGGATCCCGCTGTTCATGCTGTTCTTCGGCATCGGCGAGCTGCTCAAGCTAGTGGTACTGGTAAAGGCGGTGGTGGTGCCGGTCACCTTGCACACGCTGGTAGGCGTGCGCGATGCCCAGCCCAAGCTGCGTGAGGCGGCGGCTGCCCTGGGCCTGCCGCGTCACCTGGTGCTGCTGCGGCTATTGCTGCCGGCCGCCCTGCCCGCTTTCCTTACCGGCGTGCGCCTGGCCCTGGCCACTGGCTGGACGTCGCTGCTGGCGGTCGAGCTGCTGGCCTCCAGCGAGGGCATCGGCTACCTGATGGTGTGGGGGCGGCAGCTGTTCATGCTTGACCTGGTGCTGCTGTGCATCCTGGTGATCGGGCTGGTCGGGGCGGTGCTCGAGCGCGGTTTTTCTGTCGTTGAAAAGCGCCTGTTGTTCTGGCCACAAGCAGCTACCGGCGAACAACAGCGCGGGCCGCTGCCACGCGGCTGGCAAAGCCTGTTGCTGCCACTGGCGCTGCTGGCGGTGTGGCAGGCCAGCAGCAGTTCAGGTTGGGTCGACTCGAACATCCTGGCCTCGCCGCTTGATGTGTTGCACACCCTGCTGGTCGGCCTGGCCGATGGTTCATTGCCAGAGGCGTTGCTGCTAAGCCTGCAGCGCACCCTGACCGGCCTGGTGCTGGGCGGCGGCGCCGGGCTGCTGGCCGGTTTGCTGCTCGGCCTGTCGCAGCCTGCCGAACGCTTCTTCGGGCCAAGCCTGTCGGCCTTGCGCCAGGTGGCACTGTTCGCCTGGGTGCCGCTGCTCACCGCCTGGTTCGGCCTGGGCGAGGGCGCCAAGCATGTGTTCGTCGGCCTGGCGGCGTTCTTCCCCTTGCTGATTGCCACCCAGCGCGGTATCGCCAGCCTTTCGCCTCAACTGGGCGAAGCCGCCAGCACCTTGCGCCTGAACTTGTGGCAACGCCTGCGCCTGCTGGTGCTGCCCGGCGCGGCCCCGGCGATATTCGCCGGCCTGCGCCTGTCGCTGATCTACGCCTGGCTGGGCACCATCGGCGCCGAATACTTCATGCCCTCGGACGGTGGCATCGCCAGCCTGATGATCGGCGCCCAGCAACTGTTCCGCATGGACCAGGTAATGGCCGCCATGCTGCTGATCGGCCTGGTCGGCGCCCTGCTCGGCACCCTTGGACAACGCCTCGAATCGCGCGCCACGCGCTGGAGAACCGCATGAACGCCTTCAATACTTCGCATCTGCACGCGGCCAATCAGCCCGACACCACTCCGCCGCTGGTCAGCTTCGAGGGGGTTGGCAAAGTGTTCAGCGTCGACGGCCAACCGCTCGAGGCGATCCGCAACTTCAACCTGTCGATCAACCAAGGCGAATTCATCGCCATCGTCGGCGCTTCCGGTTGTGGCAAGTCCACCTTGCTGCGCCTGCTGGTGGGGCTGGATACCGACTACAGCGGCAGCATCCGCGTCGACGGCCGTGCGGTAAGTGGCATTGGTGGCGAACGCGGCATCGTCTTCCAGGAGCATCGCCTGTTCCCCTGGCTGAGCGTTGAGCAGAACATTGCCCTGGGCCTGGCCAACCAGTCCCTCACTCAGGGCGAGCGCGCCCGGCGGGTGCACGAGTTCGTGCAACTGGTGGGGCTGGCGGGCTTCGAGTCGGCCTACCCGCACCAGTTGTCCGGCGGCATGGCCCAGCGCGTGGCGATCGCCCGCGGCCTTGTGGCCAGCCCGCGCATCCTGCTGCTCGACGAGCCGTTTGGCGCGCTGGATGCGCTGACCCGCCAGCAACTGCAGGATGAACTGCTGGCCATTCGCGAACGGGCTGGCATCACCACGCTGCTGGTCACCCACGACGCCGAAGAAGCCACCTACCTGGCCGACCGGGTGGTGGTGCTGGAGCCACGCCCTGGGCGGATCAAGGCGGTGGTGGAAGTCGACCTGCCGCGCCCACGCCTGCGCACCGGCGTTGCCCTGCACGGCCTGCGCGAAAAAGTGCTGCACCAGATTACCGGCGACGGCGGCTACCTTCCGCAGCCGGCGCGTCGGGTGGAAGGCCTGCGGCCGGAGCTGATCGCCCTTTGACTTGCAACGGGTAAAAACAGCTACGGATCAAGGCGATGGACGCCACCGATACAGATGGGTATCATGCGTGCGCGTTGCACTCGTAGCTCAGCTGGATAGAGTACTGCCCTCCGAAGGCAGGGGTCGTGGGTTCGAATCCCGCCGAGTGCGCCATATCAAAAAAGCCCTGGGAGATCTCCCGGGGCTTTTTCGTTTATTCCGGCTGTACGTCTATCACCTGACCGCCGCGCCGGTCGCCGTGCAGGGCCATGTACCTGGCCAACTGATCCATACGCTTGCCCAGCGCCTGCAGCAGCCGGTCGCGGGTGCCGTTGACTTCGTTGGCGTTGAAGATACCGGGCTCTTTCAGGTAAAGCTGGAATTGCTGGTTGATCCCCTTGGGCGACAAGGTCACGTAGTTCTGCCCGGCATTGTGGTTGTACAGCGCTACCATCTGGCCCATGTCCTGGTTGGCGTTGCGCAGAAACGCCATGCTCACGTGCTGCCCTGGGCGAATGCGGACATCGTTGTTGTTCAGCTGGAAGCACGCCTCGGTGCCGTTTTCCAGGCGCACCCAGAACTCATGCTCCTGAACGTTGCGGGCGCTGACCTGCAGGGTGGATGAACTGCCAGCGATGGTCCCGGTACCCTTCCAGAGGGTGCCGCCGCCTGCCTGGTGCGAGTGATAGGCATCCATGTGCGTCTGGTTGCGCTTCTCGCTTTCGAGCACTTCGCCATTGCGCACGAAGAACATCAGCTGCCGCTCGAAGTGGTTGAATGGCTCTTCGATGAAGTTGACGTCTTCCGGCGTGAGGGTGACGTCGTACATGGTGCGGATCATTTCTGCGCGCGCGGCTTTGTCTTGCCTGGCCTGCTCCTGCAGCTTGGCACGGCGCTGGCGCGCATCGTCGATGGCCTTCAAGGCCTGGGCCTTGAGCACCGGGGTTTTCTCTTGTGCGTAGCCCGCGGCCTTGTCACTGGCTTCCTTGATGATGGGCGCGGCTTTCTGCCCTGCCTCCACCGCCAGGTCGCGGGCCTTCTCCAACGCCTGGGCGGCCTTGGCGGCCAGCTCCGGGTTGGCATCATAGGCCTTCTTCTTCAGGTCATCCCAAAGGCTCATGCTCTTCGTGCTCCATTCGTCGATGATGAGGTGCCGATGCCGGTGATCGGATCGCGGAGTGTAACCGGATAATTCTTGCTTTGACGCCAAAAAGCAGCCATATGAATTGACGAAAAAAGCACTTTGCCATTAGTGTTGCTCGGTTTTTCGGTATTGATTAAGGGATACCGAATGGATTCGGCTAATAGACTAGGTAGGTCTACAAGGATGCGCGGAGTATTACTACGCAGCGGCAGAAGTGAGCACTTCACCGCATTGGGCGAGACCGGCCAGCCCGTCTATCGCGCGGCTTTGCAGATTCGCGAAGCGATTCGCCGCAAGTATCCGGACCATCCGGAGCTGATCGAGCACCTGGCCATTCCCCAGAGCGACGAGCTGGGCAACACCATCGACTGGTACAGCGACCGCCCGGGCGATGTGATCCCCTGGAGCAGTGCCACCGAGGAAGAGCGCGCGCCAGCACGGGTGCAGCTTGAAATGCTGCAGAGCAAGATCAACGCACTCAGCAACACCTTGCTCGGCCTGGACGCCAATGGCCAACCCTCGGCAACGGCCAGAAAGGCTGCCGAGGGCGACAATGCCGTGTTCGGCAAGCTGCTCACCTGTGTGGTGCCGTTCCCTGACGAGAATTTTGTCTACCTGGTCGACGGCCGGCCGGTACTGACCTTCTGGGGCTTTATCCATGCCGGCGCCGAGCGCAGCCGGCAGCCCCTGCATTGCCTGTATCCACGCACAGCCCCCATCCCCGAGCCTGTCGCCGCGCCGCTGGCGCCGCCCGTTGCACCGGTCGCACCGGCAGCAGCGGCACTACCAGCCGCTGCTGTCGCTCGCCTGCCGTGGTGGCGCAACTGGCGCTGGCTGCTGCCGTTCCTGCTGTTGTTGGCGCTACTGCTCCTGCTGCTGTTCGGGCTGCGCGGTTGCATCCCCGGGGTCAATCTACCGGGCATTGGGATACCGGACCTTGGCCGCGATACCGCTGTCGGCAACAGCGACCTCTCCAGGGCGCCAAGCGGTTCGTCGAACCTTGTCGACGTGCCGAACGGCCAGGCCGGTGTGCCTGTGGCAGGTGAGCTGACGCCTGAAGGTGGCGCTACCGCCCTGCCGACGGATCAGCCCGAAGCCGGCAATGGCACGCCACCAGGTGGCAACGAAACACCCGCCCAGGATGCTGCCGCTCAAGCCCCGCCAGAAGGCACGCCGGAACCAGCGGCTGAGCAACAGCCAGCGGCGGAGCCGACGGCCGACACGCCACCACCCGGCGCTCCCGAAGATTCGCCGCCTGGGCACACGCCACCCGCCCCGCCGCAGCTCCCCGAAGAGCAAGGGAAAGCCAGCACTCAACCAGCACTGCCAGACCAGCTGAGCATTCCCCCGGATGCAGCCGACGGCAACGCGGACTTCCTCAATGGTAACTGGGCCGGGGCCGGTATTCAGGAGGCAGGTACCGGCAAGCCGCTGCGCCTGAAATACGACTTCCAGAATGGCAAGGGCCAGGCCACGGTCAGCCGCTCGGACGGCGTGCGTTGCCAGGCGCCCGTGTCGGCGGCCATGCAGGGCGGCCAGTTGTCGATCAACAGTGCAGGCCAGGCTGCCTGTGCTGACGGCAGCAGCTACGACCTGCCCCAAGTCGATTGCAAACCCAACGCCACTGGCGCGGCCGACTGCAACGCCAACTACGGCGCCGAAGGCTTCCCGATGCAAATGAAAAAAGCCGGCTAATCACACGAGAAACGCAGAAGATGCTGCCCGAAATCACCCAGTTCGAAGAAACGGTCACGCTGGTCAGCGATACCGGAATTCAATTCATGGATTTCGCCCTGCGTCTCGGCCCGGATGGCGAGCAGACCGGCAAATTCGTCCAGCTCAACAACGGCATGGTGCCGACGCGCCTGCTGTGGTCCAAGGAATACAAAGACTTCTACGAGCCCGAGCCGGACAAAGTGGTGCAGGTCGAGTTCGACACCAGCGAAGAGAGCCACTTCCGCCTGCCGATGGAGGACAGCCTCAAATTGCTGAACGGGGTGTGGTTGCCCATCCCGTTCCTGCGTTTCACGCCGCCCTATCGCTTTGACGAGGGCCCGAACAACTGGGCGCGCATGCGCCTGGTCAAGCTCGCCGAGCCCGATGTGGACGGCAATACCCACCGCCTTACCCTGGGCTTCGACAGCCGCACCATGGCGCAGGTTGCCGGTGCACCGTACCTGGCCCCCAACGAAGACGACGTGCGCTCCGGCGTGGCCTTCAAGCTGGCGTGCAGTGCCCGTGAATATGGCTGGTTCCTGACCCACACCTGGATCCGCGACTGGCTCACCGAGGTGTACACCGAGGCCCGTTCGGAATGGACGCGCGAGCGCCTGGACCGTGACCTGCAGGGTAACCGCCACCTGGGCCACTACCTGAACCTGCTAAGCCTGTTGCGCCGCCCGGTGCCGGCCGAGCAGAGCAGCGAAAAACCAAAGGTCGAGATCCCGGAACTCAAGGTGATTGCCAACGCGGCCAATGGCATCGTCAAGCCGATCCCGGTGGACCTGGTGCTGGACGTGGGCAACTCGCGCACCTGCGGCATCCTTATCGAGGACCATGGCCAGGCGGGTTCGGGCATGCGTCACAACTACGTGCTGGCCCTGCGCGACCTCAGCGAGCCGGAAAAGGTCTACAACCAGGCCTTCGAGAGCCGCGTCGAGTTCACCCACGCCGCCTTCGGCAAGGACCACCTGTCGATCAAGAGCGGCCGGCACAACGCCTTCCAGTGGCCGACCATCGCCCGGGTTGGCGGCGAAGCCGGCCGCCTGGCCAGCCGCAACCGCGGCACCGAGGGCTCGACCGGCCTTTCCAGCCCGAAACGCTACCTGTGGGATGAGAAGGCCTACGGCCACGGCTGGCGCTTCAACACCGCCTACGTGAAGACCGACAAGGAGCCGATGGCGGTTGCCGCGCCATTCGCCAACCTGATCAACGACCGTGGCCAGCCGCTGTACCTCAAGCCCTTCGACATGCCGGTATTCAGCCCGCGTTATTCGCGCAGCAGCCTGATGACCTTCATGCTGGCCGAGGTGGTAACCCAGGCGCTGAGCCAGATCAACAGCCCGGCCCAGCGCTCGCGCCAGGGCCATGCGCGGGTACCGCGCCAGCTCAACAGCATCACCCTGACCGTGCCACCGGGCATGCCCCAGGCCGAACGCAGCCTGCTCAGCAACCGCCTGTACGAAGCCATCGGCCTGGTCTGGAAGAGCCTGGGCTGGCATCAGGACGAGAGCAACCCGTTCAAGGGCAAGGACGTCAACACCCGCACACCGTTCCCCAGCGTGCGCGTGGAGTGGGACGAAGCCAGCTGCGGCCAGCTGGTCTACCTGTACAACGAGGTCAACGAGAACTTTGCCGGCCACCCGGAAGAATTCTTCGTCGCCCTGGCGCGCCCCGACAAACAGGAACACGAACAGATCACCCTGGCCACCATCGATATCGGCGGCGGTACCACCGACCTGGTAATCACCGATTACCGGCTGGACCGGGGCGCAGGTGGCGGTGCCGGGGCCAACGTGCACATCGTGCCGACCCAGCGCTTCCGCGATGGCTTCAAGATTGCCGGCGATGACATCCTGCTGGACATGATCCAGGAGTTCATCCTGCCGTCCTTCGCCGCTGCCCTGCGCACGGCCGGCGTACCGGCCCCCGATGCACTGATGTCGCGCCTGTGTGGCAATGGCGACGCCACCGCCCAGGAGCGCCTGCTGCGCCAGCAACTGAACCTGCAAGTGTTCGTGCCACTGGGCCTGGCCCTGCTCAAGGCCTATGAGCAGTTCGACCCGGCGCAGCCGCAAGTTGCGCAGGAGCAGACCTGGCAACAGGTACTGGGCGAGGCCACGGTCAGCGACAGCGTGCTGGCCTTCGTCAACGCCGCCGTGCGCCGCGAGGTCGGCCGCGATGGTGCCCTCGACCTGCTGCAGACGCCCATCAGCTTCGACCTCGAGCAGGTCCACGCCGCCTTCATGGGTGGCCAGATCAACATCACCAAAGTGCTCGGCGAACTGTGCGAGGTGGTGTTCAACTACCCCTGCGACATGCTTCTGCTGACCGGCCGCCCTTCGCGCCTGCCCGGCATCCAGGCGTTCATCCGCCAGCGCCTGCCGCTGCCGCCGGGGCGCATCCTGCCGATGCAGAACTACCGCACCGGTGGCTGGTACCCGTTCCACCGCAATGGCCTGATCGACGACCCGAAAAGCACCGCCTCGGTGGGCGCGATGATCTGCCTGCTGTGTTCCAAGCACAGCGTGCCGAACTTCTACTTCCGCACGGCCGCGCTCAAGCCCTACTCGGTGATCAAGCACTTCGGCCAGATCGACAACGCCGGCACCATTAAGCGCGCCGACGTGCTCTACCACGACCTCAAGTCCGACAAGGGGCTGATCGAGCTGCCGATCGTCGGCGAGGGTGAGGAGCGCGGCACGCCCTGGCTGGAAATGCGCGGCGACATGCACCTGGGCTACCGCCAGCTGGCCGCCGAGCGGTGGTCGGCCTCACCGCTGTACACCCTGCGCTTCACCCCCTCGGGCAGCGCGGCGTTTTCCCGCGCGGCGGGCAAGAACGGCGAAGCCCCGGTACTGCGCATTCGCCTGGAGATCGAGCAGTTCGATCAGGAAGAACGCGAGCAGGGGCTGATCAGCGACAAGCTGGTCATCCAGAAGCTGGAATCGAACATCCAGGATGCCGACTTCGACTTCGACCGGGATCTTGAACTCTCACTCAACACCATGCCGACCATGAGTTTGAGTGACAGCGACTATTGGCTCGACAGCGGGAACGTCAAAGGAAAATGAGCGACCTTACGCCAAAGCAACAGCAGTTGATGGGTGCCTGGGGCGCCATTCACAAAGGCGCCGGCGAGGCCCTGGAATGGATCGAGCAGGTGCGTGGCAACGCCGCCAGCGTCGAGGCCGAGGCCGATGGCCTTGGCCTGCGCCTGAGGCGCGCGCGCAACCGGGCGAAGAACCTCCAGCGCAGCGCCAGCAGCCCAATGGCCGTAGGTTTTTTTGGCCTCTCGCAGGCGGGTAAGTCGTACCTGATTTCGGCGTTGGCATCCGATGCCAATGGCAAGCTGGAGAGCAATTTCGGTGGCCAGGTTCTGGACTTCATCCAGCATGTAAACCCGCCAGGCGGTGGCGGCGAGGCCACTGGCCTGGTCACGCGGTTCAGCCACAAATCCACGCCAAGCCAGGACGCCGGCTATCCCGTCGAGCTGAAGCTGTTCAGCGAAATCGAAGTCGCGAAAATCCTCTGCAATGCGTGGTTCGAGGACTTCGACCATGAACGGATGGATTACAGCTTTACCGAGCAACGGATCCAGGCCGCGCTCAATGACTTCGAAGGCCAGGAAAAAAACCAGGCGCAAGCCGGGGTAAGCAGCGATGACGTGGTCGCGCTGTGGGACTACCTGAGAAGCAACTATGAGAAGTCCACCCGCCTTCTGGATGAACACTACTGGCCACGCGCAGTAAAGTTGGCGCCACGCCTTGCCCCCCGCGAGCGGGCAAAGTTGTTCTCGGTGCTGTGGGGTGGGCAGGCGCCCATCACCGACCTTTACAGTGTGTTGGCAGGGGCGCTGCAGCGGTTGGGCCATGCACAAACGGTTTATGCACCCGTCAGCGTGTTCAAGCAGGATACCGACAGCGTTACGGCGTCGCCCTGCAACATCATGAGCGTGGACGTGCTCAGCCGCCTGGACACTGGGCGTGATCAGCAACTTCAGGTCCGGCCCAGCCTGGATGGCAAGCTGCAGGCCAGCGTCGGCATCAGCATCGCCCAGTTGGCCACGCTGGCAGTCGAGGTGAACTTCAGCCTGCTGAACAGGCCGACGGCCTCGGTTGCGCAGGACGTCGACATTCTCGACTTCCCCGGCTACCGCACGCGCAACAAATACCTGTCGGTTGACGAAGCGGCAGTAAAAGAGTCCACCGATGAGGTTTATCCGTACTGGAACCTGATCCTGCGCGGCAAGGTTGCCTACCTCTTCGAGCGCTACAGCGAAGCTCAGGAAATGAATGCCCTGGTGGTGTGCACCAGCACCATGAAGCAGAGCGACGTGATCAGCGTCGCCCCGGTACTGACCCGCTGGATCCACAATACCCAGGGCGCCACGCCGAAAGAGCGGGGCCAACGCGCGCCAGGGCTGATCTGGGCCCTTACCATGTGCGACGGGTGGATCAACAGCACCCTCGGCAAGGAAGACACGCACCTGATCCAAGCCGCCGAGCGGCTGATGAAAATCACCATCGTCGAGCGCTTCGGCAGCCAGGAATGGATGAAGGAGTGGTCGGTCGGCAAGCCATTCGACAATACCTACATGGTGCGCAAGCCACGCCTGAAAGAAACCGCGTTCATCGAACGTGACGCGCAGGGCCAGGAGCACCGGTTGATCGAGAGCTACGCCGGGGATATTCAACGGCTCAGGCAATACGTGGTCGACTTCCCCACTGCCAACCGCCATGTGGCGGATACCGGTGCCGCGTTCGATGCCATGATGACGCTGAACGATGGCGGTATCAGCCGTTTCAGCACCAGCTTCGCGTCGATCAATGACCTGGACTTCAAGCTGGCGCGTATCGAAGAGCAGCTGGAACAGTGCCGCGTCGACCTGCTTGAACACGGGCTGAACACCTGGCGCGAAGAAGACTTCGAACAGCTGCTGAACAAGAAACGTGAAAAAACCCAGTACCTGCTCGACAACCTGGGTGCCGACCCGGACGCGATCAGCGAGCTGATCCATGCCTTGCAGGTACCTGTCGAGCAGCTGCGCGAGCTTTACCTGGGCGGTGTGTACGACATCGACGGCATTGACGGCGAGGCCGCCGACGAGCCGGAACAGGCTGCCAAGGCCCCGGCCAACAAAGCCCCGGCCATCAGCTTCGGCAACCTGTTCGCCAACAACCCGTCCGCAGCACCGGCACCGGCGCCCAAGCCCCTGGCCAAGCGCCTGACCTCGGAGCAGCGCTTTGTTCGCGCGGCGCTGAAGGCGTGGATCAAGCACATGCGCGACCTGGGCACGCAACCCGCGCGCCTGGCCAACCTGCGCCTCAGCCGTGAAGTGGTCGAAGCCCTGGTCGAAGAGCTGGTCAGCGCGGTACGCCGGCCGCTGTTCATCGAGCAGCTGGACGCCGCCGTCATGCGCCGGGTGCTCAACGGCATGCGCCGCGACCAGATGGTCCAGCGCCAGGTACTGACCGTGCAGCTGGCCATGCGCGACTTCCTGTCCTGGTTCGGTCTGCTGGAAAAGCCTGCCGGTGAGCGCCCCAACAGCCTGCTGGGCTCGCGCGAACCGGTGTTCGACTTCTACCACAGCGTGCCCCAGGGCGAGCTGCCGGTGCTGCCGGAGCAGCCACCGCACCATGAACAACGCTTCCTGGTCGACTGGCTGTCGGGCCTGGCCTGGCTGACCCAGGAAAACGCCAAAAGTGGCGCCGACCCGGAAATCACCACCGAGCAGCGCCGCCAGTTGGCGGTGTTGCTGAACACCTTTCAAGCGAGTTGATTGCAATGGGTATCAGAGTTGATGTGCTGCCACTGGAAGTGAACACGCCAGGCCAGGGCCTGCTGCGGATCACCGGCTGGGAGGGCACCAGTGAAGGGCTGCAATGCTCCCTGCAGAGCAGCCAGTCCCACGAGTACCTGCATGAAGGCGGGCACTGGGGCAACGTCGCCCACTGGTTCCGCCTGGACAACCTGGGCGCCGTTGCGGGCGCGCCGGCAATCGAGACGCGAATTGGCCCCAACCTGATCAACCCGTTGCTGCAAGCCAGCGGCACCGCCACCTTCCGCATCGAAGTCAGCAACCCGCAGACCGGGCGCAGCGACATGGGCATGGTGCGTATCAACAGCGCCATAATTGCCTCCGTCGAGTCGGGGCCGGCACTGGAGCAGTCGGCGCCACCGGCGCCGTTGCCAAGTGCATCGGTGGTTATCGAGCCACCTGCGGTCGCTACGCCGGAGCCGGAGCCTGCCCCGGCAGTGGTTGCGGAGCCCGCGCCCCGGCCGGCACCGGTAACGCCGCCGCCCACGCCTGCCAAAAAGGCCAACACCTGGCTGCTGCCACTGCTGATTCTGATCCTGCTGGCGCTTGCCGCTGGAGGCGGCTGGTGGTGGTTCAACCGCAGCCCAGCCGCAGCACCTGCACCTGAGCCGACGGCAGACCAGCCAGCGCCACAGCCCGACGCAGGCAAACCCTGCTCGCTGGAAAGCATGCAAGGCCAGACTTCCCTGGCGTTCCTGCAGACGTGCATCCAGAGCCAACCGGACAGTGCGGCACTGCTGGCAGTGATCAACCAGGCCAAGGCCAACGACCACTGCGACGTCGCCCAGCGCCTGTATGCCAACCGCGCCAACGCCGGTGACATCCAGATCGCCACGGCCTACGCCCACGAATACGACCCCAAGTACCACCAGCCAAGCAACTGCTTCAAGGCACCGGAAAGCGCCACCGCAGCGTCCTGGTACGAGACCATTCTCAGCTTCGATGAAAACAACGCCGAAGCCAAACAGCGCTACGAGGAGCTCAAGCCATGAAGATGCGTAGCGTTGGCGCCGCATTGCTGGCCTTGTCCCTCAGCCCTGCCCTGCAGGCCGCCGACAAGCCCTTGTTGCAGGACGGCAAGAAAACCCTGTTCCAGCGCGTGCTGACTACCCCTGGGTGCAAGCTGAGCGATGCCGCTGGCGCCGCCTCTGGCGCCGCGCAACCTACCTTCAGCCGCTTCTACGTGTACGAGCGTGCCCAGGCCGACGCCCATGAATGGCTGCGGGTCGGGCCCGACACCCAGGGCAAGAGCATCGGCTGGCTGCCTGCCGACTGCACCGTCGACTGGAAAATGCAGCTGACCCTGGCCTTCACCAACCCGGCCAACCGCGACCGGCTGATGTTCTTCAAGGAGCGCAACCAGCTCGAAGGCATCCTCAATGCCCCCGACCCGGTCAGCCACGTGGCACCGCTGCGCGCCAAGCTCAAGCATGGCGCCGAGGCAGCCGGGGTGCTGGCCGAAGAGCCCGAGTACTTCGTCGACCTGCAGAAGAACTTCTACCTGCTGCCAGTGCTCAGCGGCGAAGAGGTGATGACCGAAGAAGGCTTCCGCACCCGCATCCTCAACGTGGCCTCGGTCAGCAAAGCCGACAGCGCCGCAGCGGCAACCCCAGCGCCGAGCCAGGCCGCCGCCAACCAACAGCTGAAAGCGTTCAGTGCCGCTGTGGTGTTCGTGATCGATTCGACCATCTCGATGGACCCGTATATCGACCGTACCCGTGAAGCGATCAAGCGCGTCTACACGCAGATCGAAAAGGAAAATCTGGGCAAGCAGGTCAAGTTCGGCTTGGTCGCCTACCGTTCCAGCACCAAGGCGGTGCCGGGCCTGGAATACGTCAGCAAGATGTACGCCGACCCCAACACCGTGAAGGACGGTGCCGACTTCATGGCCAAGGTCGCAGACCTCAAGCAGGCCAAGGTGTCCAGCAGCGAGTTCAACGAAGATGCCTTCGCCGGTGTGATGTCGGCCGTGGACCAGATCGACTGGAGCGCATTCGGCGCGCGCTATGTGGTACTGATCACCGATGCCGGTGCCATCGACGGTGGCGACAAACTGTCGAGTACCGGCCTTGGCGCCGAACAGGTCAAGATCGAAGCCAGCAACCCGGGTGTTGCCCTGTACACGCTGCACCTGAAAACCCCGAGCGGCTCGAAGAACCACAGCAGCGCCGAGGCGCAGTACCGTACCCTGTCCAACTACCCGGGCACCAATACCTCCCTGTACTACCCGGTCAATGCCGGCGATGTCGAGGCCTTCGGCCGCAAGGTCGATGGCCTGGCCGCCGCCATCACCCAGCAGGTGCGGGCTGCCTACATGGGCGAGGACGCCATCGGCAGCGCGACCAATGCCAAGGCCGACCCCACCGAGAAAAAAATGCTCGAGGATGCGGCGCTGATAGGCCACGCCATGCAGCTGGCCTACCTTGGCAAGGCCAACGGCACCCAGGTGCCACCCGTGTTCCAGGCCTGGATCAGCGACCGTGACCTGATCAAGCAGAACGTGCCCACCACCGATGTGCGCGTGCTGTTGACCAAGGCCCAGCTCAGCGACCTCAGCGAGGTGCTCAAGCAGATCCTCGACGCCGCCAACGAAGGCATGATTTCGCCCGACGAAATGTTCACCCGCCTGCGCTCGGTAGCCGCCACCATGGGTGCCGACCCGAACCAGCTGAAGCAGGGCTCGACCACCCGCGTGGCCGACCTGGGCGTGCTCGGCGAGTACCTGCAAGACCTGCCCTACCAGAGCGAAGTACTGAACCTGGACGAAGAAACCTGGAAAGGCTGGGATGGCCTGGCCCAGGAGAAATTCATTCGCAGCCTGAGCAGCAAGCTTCGCCATTACCAGCGCTACAACGCGGACGTGGACCGCTGGGTCGCCTTGGCCCCGGGCAGTGACAGCCGCGATAACGTCTACCCGGTACCGCTGGAAATGATGCCCTGACCGCACATGCTCGATATCAAGGGATTACGGATTGTTCGAGGCGAAGGATCGCAGGCTCACCGGGTACGGCTGGATGAGCTGTGCCTGCGGCCTGGCGAAGTACGCGCCATCACCGGCGAAAGCGGTTGCGGCAAGAGCACGCTGCTGGAAGCCATCGGCCTGCTGCTCAAACCCGAGCAACTGACCCACTACCGGCTTGGCCCGCAACGCCAGGATGTCGCCAGCCTGCTGGCCCAGGACCAGCAACCGGCGTTGGCGACACTGCGCTCGCGCGAGCTTGGCTTTGTGCTGCAGAACGGCGGGCTGCTGCCGTTCCTCAGTGTGCGCGACAACATTCTGCTGCCGCGCCGCCTGCTTGGCCTGGCCCCTGGCTGCGCGGCCGTGGACAAGGCCGTCGAGGCACTGCGCCTGGCACCGCTGCTGGGCAAACTGCCCCAGGCGCTGTCCATCGGCGAGCGCCAGCGGGTCGCCTGCGTACGCGCCATCGCTCACGAACCACGGCTGCTGTTGGCCGACGAGCCGACCGCTGCACTGGACCCACACAACGCCGAGCGCTTGTTCGAGCTGCTGCTGAACCTGGTGGCCGAGCTGGGGCTCAGTGCCTTGATCGTGTCCCACGACTGGGCGTTGGTCGAGCGCTTCGGCCTGCCGCGCCTGGGTGCCATCAATGGTCAAGGGGAAACACGCTTTGAACCCGTGGCATAAACGCCTGGCCCTGCTGATCAGGCTGTCGCTGGCCGACCTGTGGCATGACCGCAATGTTTCCTTGTGCATGGCCGCCTCGCTGGTCGCCGTCATCGCCCCGCTGTTGCTGCTGTTCGGCCTCAAGCACGGCGTGGTCAGCCAGTTGCAGCAGGAGCTGCTCAGCGACCCACGCAACCTTGAGGTGAAGATGCTCAACAGCGGCCATTACGACCAGGCCTGGCTGCAGCGTTTGCAGGCGCGCCCGGAAGTCGGCTTCGCCATCGGCCAGACCCGCTCGCTGAACACCCAGGCCGATCTGCTCGGGGCGCATGGCCGCTTCGCCGATAACGTCGAGGTCATCCCGACCCAGGCCAATGACCCGCTGTTGGCGACAGCCCTGAGCGAGCTGGCGACCGACCAGCTGATCCTCAGCGAACGGGCCGCGCAACGCCTGGATGCCAAGGTTGGCGACACGGTTCGCCTGCGCGTTGCCCGGCGCCTGAACGACGTCAACGAGCGTGGCGAGCGGGCCCTGCAGGTACGTGCCGTCGTCAGCTCGGTACGCTTCGCCCGCCCAGCCGCTTTCGTCAGCCCCGATCTGCTGATGGAACTGGAGCACTACCGCGATGGTTACCTGGTGGCCAGCCTTGGCGCCAGCAGCGGCCAAGCCCTCGACGCGCTGAAAGTCGGTTACGCCCGGGCGCGGGTCTATGCACGGGACATCGACAGCGTGGCACCACTGGAGCAGTGGCTGAACGAGCAGCGCATCGAAACCGCCAGCCGCCTGGCAGAGATCAACAACGTCAAGGCGATCAACCATGTGCTGGGGCTTATTTTCGGCGTCATCGCCGGCGCCGCCCTGATCGGCTGCATCGCCTCGCTGGTCGGGGCCTTCCTGGCCAACATCGACCGCAAGCGCCGGCACCTGGCGGTACTGCGCCTGCTGGGTTTCAGCAGTGCCGCGGTGTCGGCCTACGTAGTGCTGCAAGCGCTGGTGCTCAGCCTTGCCGGCTACCTGGGCGGCCTCGGCTGCTACTACCTGGGCAGCCTGCTGTTCGACCGGTTGCTGGTCAGCAGCCAGGCCACCGGCGCCTTCATCTGTCATATCACCGTGTGGCATGGCCTGGTCGCCTTGCTGCTGGCCTTCCTGGTCGCCGGCCTGGTCGCCCTGACAGGCGCCTTGCGTGCCATACGGATACAACCTGCGGAGAGTCTGCGTGAACTCTAAAGCCTACAGCCGCCTGCTTCTGGCGCCACTTGGTCTCGGCTTCGCGCTGCAAGCAGCAGCGGCAACCTGGGACGAAAAGTACTACAACCCGATGCCTGATGCCGACGACGTAGTGCTGCCCATGCCCTGCGACGGGGCGATGGTGTTTCGCAAGGTGATGATCCCGGTCGCCGGCCCGCTGGACGACTACCCGATCAACATCGGCCAGGACAGCGGCGAGTGGGGCTATGTGGAGCAGACCCGGCCCGCTTTCATCGCCGGCAGCTTCACCAGCCCCAAAGGCGAGAAGTCGCGCTACTACCTGCTGGCCAAATACGAGATGAGCCAGTTGCAGTACAAAGCGTTGACCGACGAAACCTGCCCGACTGCCTCCAACAAGCAGCGCCTGCCGGTGGTCTCGGTTGCCTGGCTGGACGCCCTGCAGGCCGCCGACAAATACAACCGTTGGCTGCGTGCCAATGCTGCCGCCAAGTTGCCCCGGGAAGACGGCGCCCTGGGCTTCCTGCGCCTGCCTACCGAGGTGGAATGGGAGTTCGCCGCACGCGGCGGCTTGCAAGTGAGCACCGCCGAGTTCCGCGACGGCCGCTACCCCATGCCCGAGGGCCTGAATGCCCACGAGTGGTTCGCCGGTGCCCAGTCTGCCAACGGCCAGTTGCAGCTGACCGGGCTGCTCAAGCCGAACCCGCTGGGGTTGCACGACATGCTCGGCAATGCCAGCGAGATGATGTTCGAGCCGTTTCGCCTGAACAAGCTCGACCGCCAGCACGGCCAGGCCGGCGGCTATGTGGTACGCGGTGGCAACTACCTCACCAGCGAAGGCGACCTGCGCACCTCGCTGCGCCAGGAAGAGCCGTACTACAACGCCGAAGGCGCCGTGGCCAAGAAAACCAACGGCCTGCGCCTGGCCATGGTTTCACCCACCCTGACATCGCGCGAACGGGTCAAGAGCATCGAGAAAAGCTGGAGCAACCTGGGCAGCGATCAACCGGCCACCCAGAGCAAGGACAAGGGCACCGTCAAGGCGCTGGAAGAGCTGGCCTCGAACGTGGAAGACGAAGCGCTCAAGACCCAGCTCAAGACCGTCGAGAACCAGCTGCGCGCCAGCAACCAGCAGCAACAGGAAGCCCGCGACCAGGCGATCCGCGCCAGCCTTAACCTGGGGGCGTTCCTCTGCACCAAGATGCTCGACGACGGCCAGTACCTCGACTTTCTGCAGAAGAACTACGCCAGCAACTGCAAGGTCGGCGAAGAAGACCCGACCTGTGGCGTGCGCAAGGTCAAGCTCGAAGAACAACAGGAACGCCTGCACAAACTTAGCCGCTACTACGCCAGCTCACTGGTGGAGTCCGGTTCGCTGTATGGCAAGGACCTGCTCGACGCCCAGGTCCCGGTACTGGACGGCTCGTTCAAGGCCAACAAGAACCTCAAGGAACTGTCGCCGTACCTGCAAACCCACTGGGCCAACCAGGTGTCGTTCCTGAAAACCCAGAAAATCGACGCCACCGCGTGGCTGAACAACTGCAAGACCGTCGCACACTGACCCAAGGACCCCAGGAACCGCACCATGACCAACCCGACATCGACCCGCATCACACCTTGGCTCAGTCTGCTCATGGCTGCGTGCCTGGCCTTTACCGGTTGCGCCAACACCGGCAGTTCGCTGACCGGTAGCCAGGGCACCGCCGACCCGCGCCTGACCACCGGCAACGATGCCAAGTTCTTCACCACCTCGGGCTTCCAGGCCTGCGCCATTGCCGCTGGCGGCGGCATCCTCGCCTGCATGCTGTCCAACTCCGGCAACAAGGCTGCCTGCTCGATCATCGCCGGTGTCGCCGCGTGCGGTGTGGCCATGGGGGCCAACTATTACCTGGACCAGCGCCGGGCAAAGTATGCCGATACCACCGAGCGCCTGAATGCGATGACCACCGAAGTGCAGGGTGAAACCGCCAAGGTCGCGGAGCGCACCAACACGCTGCAGCGCGTGATCAACGACGACAAGCAACAGCTCGCCAGCATTCAGAAAAGCATCAAGGCCAAGACCGTGGACAAGGCCAAGGCGCAGCAGGACATCGCCAACATCGACCAGAACATCGGCCTGATGCGCAAAGACCTGAACAACATGAAAGCCCGCGTTACCGAATACCAGCAGGTCACCAAGCTGGAGCGCGATGGCGGCGCCAGCCAGGCCGAAGTGCAGAAGGTGGAAAGCGAAATCGCCAAGATGAACACCAAGGTCGCGTCGCTGCAGCAGGAGGTCGACGGCCTCTACAGCCAGCGCTCGGCCATTACCCTGGGCTGAAGGAGAGCACCCCATGTTCGTGCGTAATTGCTTGTGCCTGGCCCTGCTGGCCAGCCTTGCCGGGTGTGCAACCACTGCCTCGCAGTGCAATGCCTCCGACAGCAACGCCAGCCTGATTGGCAAACTCAACTGCGACTACGGCGGCGGCTATGCCGAAGGCGTGCGCAACAGCGAGCAGAACCTGCTGAGTGCCAAAGAGCAGAACCGCCAGTTCAACGAGGTCTACGCGCAGTTGAGTGCGCTGCAGGCCTCGACCCGCCAGGACCTGCAAAGCCAGCAGCGCCAGCAGGCCAGCCTGGAGCAGTCGTTGAATGGGCTGCTCGGCACCCTCAAGGCCCGCCATGGCAACAAGAGCGATGTGCAGAAGCAGATCGCCAGCCTGGAGCAGCAGCTCAAGACCAACCAGGCGGCACCCTCGCAAAATGCCAGCAACGCCCAGATCGAAGCCCGCAAACAAAAACTCAAGGACCTGCAACAACAGGTCAGCCGCCTTCAGCTGAGCCTGGGTTACGAGTAGAACCTCTTCGGCAGCTTCGGCTGCCGAATCTTTTCAGGATATGCACATGCAGCGGGTCACCCGCGACACCAGCCCCGCCAGCAACGACCTGCGGGTGCTCGAACAAGCCATGGCGATCATCGTCAGGCATTTCCCACCAAGCATCGCTCATCAGTTTGCCACCCCGCGCGACGGCAAGGATGGCCTGCGCGAATGGTGGTCGGAGCTGCAAGGCCAGCCACACCGCTACCACGACCTTGAGGCCGAGCAGCAAGCTGCCTTGCTGCGGTTTTACGACGAGCGTCAGGACGCGGTACGCCAACTGGTCGGCAAACTGCAAAGCCTGGGCCAGACCAATGAGGCAGCGCTGCTGGAAAAACTCATCCGGCCTGCCGACCTGAACAACCTGTACAGCGTCAACGGCCAGCCGCTGGTCGTGCGCTGGGCCGAGCCGGCCCCGGTCACGCCTGCAACCGCACCCTTGCCCGCCCCAGCGCCAGTGGTGCGCCGGCGCCGGGTATGGCTGCCGTGGTTCCTGCTGCCGTTGCTTGGCCTGCTGTTGCTGGCCCTGGCCTTGTGGTTGGGCTGGCCGTATCTGCAGCACTGGCTTGGCAGCCGCCCTGCCACGCCCTTCGCCTGCGTGAAAGGCACGCAGCTGCAGCCGCCCGAATTTGCCGTGGTGCTCGACACCTCGGGCTCGATGCAACTCAACGTTGCCGCTACCCCGGAGGACGAAGCGTGGTTCTTCAAGCACATCAATGATGACCCGAACATCGATCAGCAGCGCGTCGCGCACATTACCCAGGCCCCCGTGCGCATGGACGTGGCCAAGAGCAGCCTGACCCACCTGATCAACGACCTGCACCCGGCGATCGACATGCGCGTGGTGACCTTCGACGGCTGTCGCGCTCCCCTGGACCATGGCGTGTTCAAGCTTGCCCAGCGTCCGGCGCTGATCGAAGGCATCCAGGCACTCGAGCCCAATGATGGCACCGCCCTGGCGGCCAGCCTGGACGTGACGGCCAGGGCCATGAACGGCCGTGACCGCGACGGGGTGATATTAATGTTTATCGACGGTGCCGACGGGTGCGAGCAGGACGTGTGTGCAGTGGCGCAGCGTATCGCCCGCGAGCAGCCACGCCTGCGCGTCAACCTGATCGACATCAGCAACAGCAACCTGGCCAGCTGCGTCGCCGAGCAAACCGGTGGTCGCATCTATTCCGCCAACGATGCCGAGCAGGTGGCCACAGCCCTCAAGGACGCCAGCCAGGAAGTTTCCAGCACGGCCGATTGCGACTAGGACGAACCATGCAAAGGGTAAACCGCGACACCCATGCCAGCCAGGATGCTGCCAGTGCCCTCGAACAGCGGGTGGCGCTGATTCGCCAGCATTTTCCGCCGGGCATCGCTCACCTGTACGCGATACCGAGGCAGGGGCGCGACGGCGTACTGGAATGGTGGTCCGAGCTGGAAGGGCAACCGCACCTGTATGCCACGCTGGATCGCGAGCAGCAGGCCGCGCTGCTCAGGCGCTACCAAGAACGCCAGGCAGCCGTCGGCCAGTTGGCGGACGAACTGCACAAACGCGGCCAGGCACCGGCCGCAGAGGCGTTGCGCACGCTGATCGGGCACCCGGACCTGGCCAACCTGTACAGCATCAACGGCGAACCGCTGGTGATTCGCTGGGGGCAACCGGCACCTGCCACGGCAAAGCCGGCGCCGCCTCCGCCACCGCCAAAGGTAGCGCCGGCGCAACCGAAACCCGCGCCAACCGCAAAACCCGCCACCAAGCGAAGCGTAGTGCTGGTCGAGCGCCGCCGCTGGCGCCTGTGGCCGTGGTTGCTGCTGGGTCTGTTATTGCTGCTGCTCTATGGGTTGTACAGCAGCTGGCCGGCGCTGTACCAGCGCTGGCAAGGCTACACGCAGGCGGCAATCTGTATGCCGGGGGGTGGCTTCCAGGCCTCGGAGTTTGCGGTGGTGCTGGACACCTCCGGCTCCATGGACCAGCGCATCAGGGTGAAACAGGCGGAAGACCCCTGGTACATCGGCTTGCTCACCCGTATTCCGTTCGTCGATGAGCTGCTGGCCAACAACCAGCCGCAACGGCTGACCCGCATGGACGTGGCGAAAAGCTCGCTGACTGCCGTGATCGGCGACCTGGACAAGAACGTGGACATGCGCCTGATCACCTTCGATGGCTGCCGCAGCCCGGTGGACCACGGGGTCTTCGGCCAAGGCCAGCGTGCCGACCTGGTCAAACGCATCGCAGATCTGAAAGCACGTGGCGGTACAGGGCTGGGCATCAGCCTGGAAGCGGCAGCCAGCAAGCTGAACGGGCGGGACCGCGACGCTGTGATCGTGATGTTCGTGGATGGCCGGGACAGTTGCGGCACCAGTGTGTGCAGCGTGTCGGAACAGATAGCCAAGAGCCAGCCACGCCTGCGGATCAACGTGGTCAACATCAGCGCCAGCACCGGTTCCAATTGCGCAGCCAGCAATACCGGCGGGCGGGTTTACACCGCCAACGATGCAGCCGCAGTGGCGGCGGCCCTCAAGGAGGCGAGCCAGGAGGTTGCCGCGAGTGGTTGCCTGTAGACGCAGTGATGGATGGCACCGGCTGCGCCGGTGTTCGCGGCTAAAGCCGCTCCCACAGATGCACCACAGGCCTTGAGGTCAGTGCCACTCCGGAGGGAGCGGCTTTGCCGCGAAGAGGCCCGCACAGGCGAACACCGATGACGTTTTTCAATCGACTGCATGCCGTTTCCTGCATTGCCGTGCAGAGCGCCGTGTCGGATGCTTTAGTTACTCCGAGACAGCGCCGTTTTCCACCCGCAGAGGCCCGTATGAAGACCGTCGAACAAATCCTCAAGACCAAGTCCCAGCACCAGACCGTGTACACCATCGGCCCGGATGACTCGGTGCTCGACGCCCTGAAAATGCTGGCGGAGAAAAACGTCGGTGCGTTGCCCGTTGTCGAGGGCAACCAGGTGGTGGGTATCGTCAGTGAACGGGACTATGCACGCAAACTGGTACTCAAGGGCCGCTCTTCCGCCGCCACCCCGGTGCGCGAAATCATGAGTGCGCCGGTGGTCACCGTGGAACCCAAGCAGAACCTCGAGTACTGCATGAACCTGATGACCAACCGCCACCTGCGCCACCTGCCAGTGGTCAGCAACGGAGAGTTGCTCGGTCTGCTGTCGATTGGTGACCTGGTCAAGGAAACCATCGCCGAACAGGCCGGCCTCATCCTGCAGTTGGAGCAATACATCCGCGGCGAATGAGGCCCCTCTCAATGGTAGGCGCGCTCCAGTTCGTCCAGTTGATGGTCGAAGCTGCGCAGGCGCGCCGACCAGGTATACACCAGCACTTCCAGGTCACGGTTGAGCACGGCGGTATTGCCATGGCCGCTAGGGGTGGGTTCGCCAAGGTCCAGCTGATAGCGCTCGCGGGCCATGGCCTGGGCAACGCTGGACAGGTCGCGGGCATTGGCCAGCCAGTGGTGGTGATGGTCGTGAATTTCGCGGTCAAGCGTGCGGCACTGGCGCTTCAGCGCATCCAGGCTCTGCTCCAGCGGGGTGCCCTTGAGCTCACCCATGACCTCTTCGAACGTACGCCCCGAATGCCAGTAGCTGCCCCAGAAATAGCGGTCGAACACGGTTTCGACGCGGCGCAGCGCGACCTTGGTGTTCCAGATGGTCAGCAGCGTTCGGCCCTGGGTCACTTCGCGCTTGTTCAAGTGCAGCTGCTGCCAGGCGATCCAGGTCAGCGTCACCAAAGCAGCCGCCACAGTGATTGCAGCGGCGGCATACAGAAAGTGCACCGCCTGGTTCATCTGTTGCGTATGCCTGATGCCGTAGAAGTAACTGGCCGTCAGCGTGCCCAGGATCATCACGGAGCACCAGAAACCTGGTGCGTAGGGATCTTTCATGGCGCTATCCCCTATTGTTTTCCTGAGCATAGCAACGGCCAATCACTCGTCAGGTGCCGCTCGGCACTTTATTTTTTCTGGGGATGAAGCGCCTCGTTCAGTTGGTCGATCATGGGAATCCAGTCGTCATCAGCGATGTATTTTTCTTTCAGGAAATCGCGCTGCGAATCGTTCCAGAATGGGGCATCGACCAGTTTCACATCGTCGTCGAGCGGTGAGTGAGTCGTGATGAACCTGTCGATTTCGACCGGGTCGTCAGACAGCCCCAACTGTTTGAAAATTTCAGACAAAGGATGAATCGGATTGTCCATGGTTCCTCCTCGGTGCCGAACCGATCATCGACGATGCCGGCCCGGCATGGGTTGAGAGCATCAGCTGAGCTCACGCACTTCGGCGCGCGGCACCAGCTTCAAATATTGCTCCATGCTCATGTGAATCAGATGATCGTGATCACCCGCCTCCAGATAGACATCGCCCTGGCGAGTAAGACTCGAATCAAGCAGCATCTTTATCTGGTATGCATCGCCCAACGCAGGCACGGCCCCCCGTTCGCAGTCGCCGAACAGGCTCGGCAGGCCGCTTTCACGGGTCAGTTGCCAGGCCCCCGACATGCGCACCTTGCTCATGTCCAGATGCCGGTTGGCCGGTAGTACGGCCATGATGTAGTTGCCATGCCGGTCATCGAGCATCACCGACTTGGCGACCCGCTCGGCGGGCACGCCAGCCGTGCGGGCCGACTCCAGGCTGGTGGCCGAATGTGGATGGGGAATGATGTCGTAGTCGCAGTTGGCCTTGTCCAGGCGATTCTGCAGGGTCTTTGCCATACGCATGGTGCACCTCCGGTTTCGCCCCCCAATCTTCAATTTTAGGCCGGCTGCCGGCAGCCGGGGCTAAACTTGTTGTATGAGGACGACCGAGGTGACGACAGGTGATCGCCCGCTGCTGGCGCTGGCTGTTGCTGCTGTTGCTGCTTGGCATCACGCCGAGCGGTCAGGCTGCGGCCGGTGAGCAAGCCGTGCTGTTGTTGCCGGTGAGTGTCGCCGGCGCGGCACTGATCCTCCTCGGCATCGCCTTCATGCTCGCCGAAGCCTTCCTGCCCAACTACGGCGTAGTCGGCTTTGCCGGCATCATCGCCTTCGTGGTCGGCGCGCTGTGCCTGATCGACACCGATACCCCCGGCTTCGGCCTCCCGCTGGCCTTGGTCGCTACGGTGGCACTGCTGCTGGTACTGCTGATCGGTGGGGTGCTGGCGACGGCCGTGAAGGCGCGCCGACGGGCGCTGGTAAGCGGCGACGCCGGCCTGCTGGGTAGCCTGGCCACCGTCACCCAGGTGATGGCGGGCAACCCGTTGCGTGGCGTGGTGCTGGCGCAAGGCGAGCAATGGCAAGTGCAATGCGCGACACCGCTGCAAGCCGGCCAGAACGTGCGGGTGACCGCGCGCAATGGCGTGATGCTGGAAGTCAGCGCCGCCGGGCTGGCGGCGCAAGGAGCGTGAGCATGTTCATGCAAGTGGGTTTCGGCGCGATAGCAGTCGTTGTGGCGATGCTGTTGCTGTCGGCATTTCGCATCCTGCGCGAATACGAGCGCGGCGTGGTGTTCCAGCTGGGACGCTTCTGGCAGGTGAAGGGGCCGGGGCTGATCCTGTTGATCCCGGTGATCCAGCAAATGGTCCGGGTCGACCTGCGCACCGTGGTGCTGGATGTACCGACGCAGGATGTGATCACCCGCGACAATGTCTCGGTCAAGGTCAACGCCGTGCTGTACTTCCGTGTGCTCGACCCGCAAAAGGCGATCATCCAGGTCGAGGACTTCATGGTGGCGACCAGCCAGTTGGCCCAGACCACCCTGCGCGCGGTGCTCGGCAAGCACGAACTGGATGAATTGCTGGCCGAGCGCGAACAGCTGAATGCGGATATCCGCCAGGTGCTGGATGCGCAGACTGATGCCTGGGGCATCAAGGTGGCCAACGTCGAGATCAAGCACGTCGACCTCAACGAATCGATGGTACGCGCCATCGCCCGCCAGGCCGAGGCCGAGCGCGAACGACGGGCCAAGGTGATCCATGCCGAGGGCGAATTGCAGGCGTCGGAAAAGCTGATGCAGGCGGCGCAGATGCTGGGCAAGGAGCCGGGGGCGATGCAGTTGCGCTACATGCAGACGCTGGGCGCGATTGCCGGGGACAAGAGCTCGACCATTGTCTTCCCGTTGCCGGTGGATTTGCTCAAGGGGTTGATGGACCGGCAGGAATAGCGGCAAGGCATTCGTCGGCGAGCCTGCGAATGCCTTGCCTGCGGTGTATCAGAGGGGCGCGCGGCGCAGGGTAGCCAGGAAGGTAGCGGCACCAATGAACAACCCGGCAAACGTGCGGTTCAGACGCCTCTGCTGCTTGGGCGTACGCAGCAGGCGCAGCACCCGCGAGGCCAGGCCGGTGTAGCCCGCCATCACCAGCATGTCCACGCTGATCATGGTTACCGTGATGGCCACATACTGCGGCAACAGCGGCGCATGCGGGTTGAGGAACTGCGGCAGCACCGCCAGCATGAACACCAACGCCTTGGGGTTGCTGACGTTGACCAGGAAGCCACGGAATACCAGGCTAAGCGGCTTGCCGATCGGGCGCACGGCGGACTCGTCGCTCATGTCCATCGGCAGGGCTCGCCACTGCTTGTAAGCCAGGTAGACAAGGTAGCCAACGCCGAACCATTTGATGACCTGGAAGGCCGTGGCAGAGGCAGCCAGCACGGCTCCGACACCGGCGGCAATAATGGCGATTTGGACAATCAGGCCCAACTGTAGGCCCAGGGCGTTCCAGTAACCACGCCAGAAGCCATATTGCAGGCCGCTGGACATCGAGGCGATCGCCCCGGCACCGGGTGAAAGGCTGATCACCCAACAGGCGGCAAAGAAGCCCAACCATACTTCCATCGACATCACGCACCTCGCTCGAACATATGTTGCAAAACGTTAAGCTAAGGCGTTGGTGAAAAAATAACCAGTTATTTTTGGGGGCGTTCGCCTTGAGACCTGCATCGTCTATGAGACCGAGCGCCGCCCGCGCGGCGCTCGATCTCACAGGCGCTGAAAGAGTCAAGGCGAACACCCTTCAGTCCTCACCCAATCCAAGCCCCCCGATCAAGACAGCGCCTCAAGCTCCGCCTGCATGCTTTCGAGGGTCTCCAGCGCTTCCATCCAGGCCTCTTCCAGCTCGCCTTCGCGCTGCTTGAGCTTGGTCTGGCGCGCCAGCAGGTCACGCAACTCATCCTTGCGTGCAGCTTCGTACAGACCGCCGTCACCCATGACGGTATCGATCTCGGCCAGTTGCGCGTGCACCTGGTTGAGCTCGCTTTCCAGCTTGTCAGCGGCTTTCTTGTGCGGGGCCAGTTGCTGGCGCAAGGCTGCCGCAGCCTGGCGCTGGGCTTTCTTGTCGGTCTTGTCCGGGTTGACCGGGGCAGCGCTGGCCGGGGCGCTGCGCTGGCGGAACTCGACCAGCCAGCGGCTGTAATCGTCGAGGTCGCCATCGAAGGTATCGACCTTGCCGTCGGCCACCAGCAGGAAATCGTCGGTGGTGCTCTTGAGCAAGTGACGGTCGTGGGATACCACCACCACCGCCCCCTCGAACTCCTGCAGGGCCATGGTCAGCGCCAGGCGCATTTCCAGGTCGAGGTGGTTGGTCGGCTCGTCCAGCAGCAGCAGGTTCGGCCGCTCCCAAGCGATAAGGGCCAGCGCCAGGCGGGCCTTTTCGCCACCGGAGAAATTCACTACCGGCTCGTCGGTGCGGGCACCGTGGAAGTCGAAACCACCCAGAAAGTCGCGCAGGGTCTGTTCGCGCTCGGTGGGGGCAATGCGCTGCAGGTGCAGCAGCGGGCTGGCCTTGTCGTCCAGCGAGTCCAGCTGGTGCTGGGCGAAATAGCCAACGGCCAGGTTTTCGCCACGTACCAGGCGGCCGGACAGCGGTTCGAGCTCGCCGGCGAGGTTCTTGATCAGGGTCGACTTGCCGGCACCGTTGGGGCCGAGCAGGCCGATACGCGCACCCGGTGTGAGCTGCAGCTTGACCTTGTCGAGGATGGCCTTGTCACCATAACCCAGGCGGCCTTCGGACATGCTCAGCAACGGGCTGGAGATTTTCTGCGATTCGCGGAAGACGAAGTCGAACGGCGAATCGACATGCGCCGCAGACAGCTCCTCCATGCGCTCCAGGGCCTTGATCCGGCTTTGAGCCTGGCGGGCCTTGGTGGCTTGCGCCTTGAAGCGGGCGATGTACTTTTCCATGTGCGCGCGCTGCGCCTGCTGCTTCTCGTAGGCTTGCTGCTGTTGCGCCAGGCGTTCGGCACGGGTGCGTTCGAAGGCGCTGTAGCCGCCCTTGTAAAGGTTCAGCTTGCGCTGTTCGACGTGCAGCACATGGTCGACCACGGCATCCAGGAAGTCGCGGTCGTGGGAGATCAGCAACAGCGTGCCGGGGTAGCCCTTGAGCCAGTCTTCAAGCCACAGGATGGCATCCAGGTCCAGGTGGTTGGTGGGCTCGTCGAGCAGCAGCAGGTCGGAAGGGCACATCAATGCCTGGGCCAGGTTCAGGCGCATCCGCCAGCCACCGGAAAAGTCGCCGACGCGGCGATCCATCTGCTCGTTGGTGAAGCCCAGGCCCGCCAGCAACTTGCGCGCACGGGCGTCGGCGGTATAACCGTCGGCGCTTTCCAGCTCACTGTGCAGGCGTGCCAGGGCGGTGCCGTCGTGGGCTTGCTCGGCCACCGCCAGTTCGGCCTGGACCTTGCGCAGGCGCACGTCGCCGTCGAGCACATAGTCCACGGCCAGGCGGTCGAGGGTGTCGACCTCCTGGCGCATGTGGGCAATGCGCCAGTCACCGGGCAGCAGGCAATCGCCGCCATCGGGCGACAGCTCACCGCGCAGCAAGGCGAACAGGCTGGATTTTCCGGCACCGTTGGCGCCGATCAGGCCGGCCTTGTGACCGGCGTGCAGGGTCATCTCGGCGCCATCTAGCAAGCGCTGCGGACCACGCTGTAAAGTGAGGTTGGATAGTCTGATCATGATGGTCGCGGAGTCTACCAGCTTCCTCGGCCCATAGCGCGAGTGGAACCATGCACACCGACCTGTGGAATCACGCCCTGGCCCTGTATACCAAGCCCGGCGTAGAGGCCGCCTGCCTTGACCTGCAGGCGCTGGGTGGCGATGTCTGCCTGCTGCTGTGCGCAACCTGGCTGCAAGCACGTGGGGTAGCGGTGGGGGACGCGCGCGTGCAGGCGCTGCGCGAGGTTGCCCAGCGCTGGCAGCAAGAAGTGGTCACCCCCTTACGCACCTTGCGCCAGCAATGGCGAGCTGCAGCGCAGGATGATGCGCAGCTGGCGACCTTGCGTGATCAGGTCAAGGGGTTGGAGCTGCAGGCCGAGAAGGCCTTGCTGGAGCGCTTGCAGAAACGCTCGCTACAGTGGCCCGCGGACTCGGCTGAGCCCACGGACGATTGGCTGACCCGGCTGGCGCCGGAACAGGCTCGGCACCACGACGCGCTGGGTCGGTTGCGCGTCGCGGCGGCCGCGCTTCAGGACGCCGAAGAAGGTGCCTGAGCCGGGGTGCTGGCAGGTGCCGAAGCGCCTGTCGAAGCTGCCGGAGAAGCTGAGTTGGTCGCAGTGGCCGGGGTGCTGGCGGGCGTAGACGGTTTCGCTTCGGCTGGCTTGCTGGCGGCCGGTTTGGCGGCGGCTGGCTTTGCAGCGGGTTTGGCCGCTGTACGTGCCGGTGCCTTGGCGGCAGCTGGTTTTGCAGCTGGCTTGGCGGCAGCGGCTTTCGCTGGCGCCGGCTTGGCCGCAGCAGTAGCTTTGGCTGCTGGCTTGGCCGCTGGTTTGGCTGCAGCAGCTTTGGCAGCTGGCTTGGCCGCAGGTTTGGCTGAAGCAGCGGCCTTGGCAGCTGGCTTGGCCGCAGGTTTGGCTGAAGCAGCGGCTTTGGCAGCTGGCTTGGCCGCAGGTTTGGCTGCAGCAGCGGCTTTGGTAGCTGGCTTGGCTGCAGGTTTGGCTGCAGCAGCGGCTTTGGCAGCTGGCTTGGCTGCAGGCTTCGCCGCAGCAGCAGTTCTGGCAGCTGGCTTGGCAGCAGGTTTGGCTGCAGCAGCAGTTCTGGCAGCTGGCTTGGCCGCAGGTTTCGCCCCAGCAGTAGCTCTGGTCGCTGGCTTGGCCGCAGCTGGCTTGGTGGTCTTGGCGGCGCGCTGATCAAGCGCCTTGGCAGCTGCTTCGCGAACCTTGCCTACACCCTGGGCCAGTTTCAGGCTGTCCTGAGCATCACGCTTGAGTTGCTGGATATACGCGCGAGTCTGGGTCTGACGTTCCTTGAGGGAATCGAGCAGGTCTTCAAGTTCGCCGATGGCTTTTTGCGCCTTGTTCTGCGCCTTGGCTTTACCTGCCTTGGCCGAATCCTGAAGTTTCAGGCGACCGTTGTGCAGTTTTTCCTGAGCCTTGCCACGCTGCTTTTCCAACTTGGCCAGCAGTTTCTCCGCATCAGCCAGCGCTTGTGAGCAGGCATCTTCCAAGTGTTCGAGCAGGCTGCCCGAAAGTTGCTGGAGCAGGTGCAACGGCGTACTTACTGGCTTCTTCTTGGCCGACATGGTTTACCTCCTGGCTGACGAGATTGCGGCTCATACTATGCTTCTGCTGCTACCGCCGCTAGGGCATGTTGACAGTAATATTTACGCCGCGTTGCATGCCTGGGCAAAGTTGTTATCTTGCAGCTGCATGAAAGTGTAGTTGCAGAATTAATCATTGCTGATATTTGCCAGTTGCCTTGCAACGCATCCCTGTAGGAGCGGCCTTGTGTCGCGATGGGCCGCAAAGCGGCCCCGGCAATATCAGCTTGATGCACAAACCCTGGGGGCGCTTCGCACCCCTATCGCGACACAAGGCCGCTCCTACACGGACTGCGCGCCAGGAGCCGACCATGCCTCGATATCTTGTTTTAGGTTTGTGCCTGCTGGCACCCATCGCCCTGGCGGACAGCGATGAGCACGACCTTGCCTACAGCCTGGGCGCCAGCCTGGGCGAGCGGCTGCGTCAGGACATGCCAGGCCTGCAGCTGGATGCGCTGGTCGAGGGGCTGCGCCAGTCCTACCAGGGCCAACCTTTGAAGCTGGACAAGGCACGCATGCAGGCCGTGCTCCAGCAGCACGAAACACAGGAAGGCGATGCCGCCACGCAAAAGTTGCAGGCTGCCGAAACACGCTTCATGGCCAATGAGCGCGGGCGTTACGGCATGCATGAATTACCGGAAGGTGTGCTGTACAGCGAACTGCAAGCTGGCACTGGCGCGCAGCCGAAACCGGGCGGGAAGGTACAGGTGCGCTATGTAGGCAGGCTGCCGGATGGCTCGGTGTTCGACCAGAACCAGACCCCTCAGTGGTTCAGCCTGGACTCGGTAATCGAAGGCTGGCAAGTGGCATTGCCGCAGATGCACGCTGGCGCCAAATGGCGCCTGGTGATTCCGTCAGCACAAGCCTACGGTGCCGAGGGCGCGGGTGACTTGATTGCACCCTACACGCCACTGGTATTCGAAATCGAGCTGCTGGCGGTTGGCGACTGACGCACGCCCTCAGGCCTCGACCGCACCTTCTTCCTTGTGGGCGTTGTGCAATACCTCGATCAGGCAGTCTTCAAGCTCGAAGCGCTCGTGCAACAGAGCGCCCAACTTGGTCAGCTTCTCGGCGAAACGCTCGGTGTCCTTGCATTCGCCCTTGGCGCAATGATCATTGAACGCCAATGCGATCTGGGTGCTGTCGTTGATCCGCGGGTTGATCTCCTCGGCCAGCTTCAGCGCCTTCTGGTCATCGAACGCCTTGGCCTCACTGACCAGCTGCTCGCAGACTTCGAAATGCCACGCCGAAACGTAGTCGACCAGCAGGCCGCAAAAATCCCCGTTCGTGTCCTTGTCGGCGAAGGCCGGCTTCAAATCGCGCAGTGCGCGGAAAGCCTGCACCAGTTCCTGGCGCTCCTTCAGCCAACGGTCGATCAGATCATGAACCCCACCCCAGCGTTCCTGGGCGTTCTGACAACTATCGAGCATGGCGATCTCTTCCCTTCTGGGTAGATGCCGCTGCACCTCGCGCGACGAAGACGAAGCACAAAGGTGACATCAGCAGGACGGCATCGAGCAGTTGTGTTTTCAGTATGCGTGCTGGGAGATTATTCCCGCACGGCCTGCCCTTCAAGGTACGCAGCAGACTAAGTTCATACAAGTGTTTAATACCCGGTGATATCGCCATTGGTCGCACTAATGGCCCCGCCTTGCGCCAGGTCAGGTTCTTGCCAGGCTGCGGAAACGATACGCCAGCAGGCAGCTCAAGGGCAGCATCGCCAAAAGCAGAAAGGCCAGCAGGCTCCACTCGGGCAGGGTGAGGTCAAGAAAGCTCCAGGTCAGCGAGTGGCAACCCGGGCCACCGAGCAACAGTTGCCGGGCAGCCTCGCCCCAGGATTGCTCGAGCAACCGCCCGATCGGCACGGGGCAGCCATGGCTCGCCCCATCGGCACCCTGCAACCAGACATGCCGTGCGGCCAGCAACGCGCCGGCCAGGGAGCAGCCCAACGTCGCCCGCGCGTAATGCCGGATGCCCTGCCCGCCTGGTGCCTGCAACACCGCCGCCAGGCACAGCAACGCATACACGCCAAGCACCAACCGCTGACTGAGGCACAACGGGCACGGCACCAGCCCGAGCATGTTTTCAAGCTGGAAGGACGCGGCCAGTACCGTCAGTGCGGCCAGGCAGGCAGGAAGAAAAAATGTGCGCAAACGGGCCGGCAGCATGGGCGGGGAAAGTCCGGGGAAAATGTAGTGGCTTGAAACAGTAGAGGAACGACGCGCATTGTTTCAAGGCGAGACAGTAGCGAGAAGTCGCTGAGTCGCGAAGGATATTTCTACCAGAGCGGTAGGAAACGTCTGAAGAAAAGGACGGCAGATATGACTTACATCAATGGAAAAGCTACCCGCCCCCATGGCCCGCACCTTGGCGCGGGCCATGGGGTAGGTCAGGCGCGTACGCCTTCTGGCAAAGGCAGGGCCAGCAGACGCTCGTCCAGCAGGCCGAGGCCCTCCTGGAATAGCTGGTTGCTGCGTTCGGTATCGCCCAGGCCGGCAAGCAAGCGGGCCAGCTCGGCACAGGCCTCGGGGTTGCGCTCCATGCGCAGGCTGCTTTCAAGGTAGTCACGCGCCTTGCCCCACAGACGGTTCTGCAGGCTCAGGCGGCCCAGGGTCAGCAGCAGGCTGGCGTCTTGCGGGTGAGCCTTCAACCAGCCTTCGGCGGTTTGCAGTTGGCGTGCCGGGTCGTCACCGCGCACCAGGCCGTACAGGCGTGCCAGGTGGCTTTCGTAGTCTCGCTTGAGGGCCGTGCGCAACACCTGCTCGGCTTCGCTTTCGGCGCCCACCTGGCGCAACTGCTCGGCATAGGCCAGCACCAGTTGCGGCTCCTGGCGCTGGGCCGCAGTCAACTGCTGCCAGGCTCGCTCCAGGGCCTGACGTGCAGCTTGCGCGTCCTCGCCACGGGTCGTCGCCAGGCTCAGGTTCTGGCCCCAGGCGCGTTGCTCCAGCGCCGCCAGCTCGGAAGCCGGCAAAACCTTGCCCTTGCGCAGGTCGGGCAACAGGCGGATCAGTGCCGACCAGTCGCCGCGCTCCAGGTACAGGCGCTGCAGCAGGCGCAGCACCTGGCTGTTGTGCGGGTGACGTTCCTGCATGGCCAGCAGGGTTTCCAGGGCACCATCACTTTCGCCACGGTCCATCTGCAACTGGGCGTGGGTCAGGGCGATGGCCAGTTCAGCTTGCGGTTGGCGCTCCAGGGCACGCTCCAGCAGGTTGTCGCTGTCTTCGGTACGGCCTTGCTCGTTGGCCGCCCGCGCGGCACCCAGGTAGTACAGCAGCGGCTGCCGCTCGGCCTCGGCGGCACGGTGCAGGTGGCGCTGAGCGCTGGCCCAACGGCCCTCGGCGAGGTCCAGCTGGCCCTGTTCGATGGACAGGCGGATACGCCGGCTGCGGTTACGCCGCGACCATGGGTTGACCACGCCACTGGAGGTCAGCACCAGGCCCACCAGGTAACGCAGCAACCACAGCACCGCGACCACGGCCACCAAGCCGGCCAAGGCTGCCCAAAGCCCGGACTGATAGCGGAAGCTGCCATAGGAAACCAGCACATAGCCGCTGTGCTTGGCGACAGCAATGCCCAGCGCCGCTGCGATCACGATCGCCAGCACCGCCAGCAGGTAGACACGCTTCATGGCTTGCCCCCTCCAGCCTCGGCCGGCAGATGACGGCGCTGGATATAGGCCTGCACCGAAGCCAGGCTTTCGCTGAGGTCAGGCGTGACCACCGACACCGGCTGGTCGGCCAGGGCATTGAGGCTGTCGAGCATGGCCTTGCTTTGCGGGTTGTCGGCGTTGAAGTTGGCCAGCAGCACGCTGCGGGCATCGTCCAGCGCCTGGCTGTAGACCTTGGCGTCACCATTGAGCGCGGCCCACTGGGCCTGTTCGATGGTCAGGCTCAGGGCCAGGCGCAGCTGGTTCAGTTGCTGCCCGGCCAACAGAGGCCGCACGTTGTCATCGGCGTTGAAGTCGATCTGGAAGTACTTGGAGATCTCAGCCCACCACTGCGACAGGCGGCTGGCACCATCACCGTCTGAGGTCAGGGCACCCAGGGCATCGGCATTGCTGTCGAATTCGGGCGACTGGGCGCTGAGCTGCTGCACCAGCTCACGCTGCGCGGCCAGCTTCAGGAACAGGCCGGTACGGTCAGGCTGCTGGGTGCTGTTGAGCGTGGCCAGGCTGCGTGCCAGTTGCTCGCGGGCAGCGAAGGCGCCCGGATCGCTTTGCTCGCGCAGGATTTCGTCGGCGCCCTCGACCAGCGCCTTGGCACTGGTGATGTCCTGCAGGGCCGACAGGCGCAGGGTCGCCAGGCGCAACAGGTGCTCGGCCTCGGCCAGGCGCCATTCCTTGCGGCTCTCGCCAAGCACGGTTTCCAGACGCTGGCTGAGACGCTGCTGGTCGCCTTGCAGCTGCGCCACCAGGCGGCGGCGGTCTTCCAGCTCACTGGCTGCCGGCAGGCTGGCCAGCTGCGCGCTGATTTGCTGCTCGCGTTGCTGCAGGGCTTCGGTGCGCTGGTTCAGCGCCTCGAGGTGCTGGCCCTGGTTGAACTCGCTGCCTTGCAGTTGACGCACCTGCCAGACACCCCAGCCACCTACTGCGACCCCGGCCGCGCCCAATAGCAGGGCCAGTGCTGCCAGGCCACTGCCAGAGCGCTTGGCAGGAGGCGGGGCAACGGGGTCCGCCGGCGTCTGTGCCGACGGCTGATCGTTATTGGACAAGACAGTCTCGCTCACGTATCCATCCTTTGCATGGGGGCGCATCGCGTTCAGCTTAGCGCCTTAAGAGGCAGGTGCAGCGCTGCGCTGCACGGCTGCCAGCAAGGCCGTGGCACTGGCGCCACGGCAATCCACAACCTGTTGGGCCCCGGCGGCCCTGGCCTGTTCGGCGACCCGCGGGCTTGGCACGAACAGCGGCAGCTGTGCCAGCTGCGGCCAATCGGCGCCGGCCATTTGCTGCAAGTGTTCAAAACCCTGCCCACTGCTGACCACCAGGCCATTGAGGCGTTCCGCTTCGATGCGGCGCATCAGCGTGCCCGGCGGGTAAGCCGGAAGGCAGCGACGATACAGTTCCAGATAATCGACACTAGCACCTTGCTGTGCAAGACGCTCTGCCAGCAGTTCGCGACCTCCGACGCCACGAACGATCAAGACGCATGGCGCTGCCACCTCCAGCGCCTGGTGCAGGCCAGGCATGGCCAGCAAGGCCTCGCTGTCATCACCACGCGGCGGGAAGCTTACCTCGAGGCCTGCGCCCTGCAGTACTGCGGCGGTGGCCTCGCCCACGGTGAACCAGCCTTGCTGTGGAGGCCGCAGGCCAGCCTCGGCCAGTTGCTCGAGCAACAGCCTGGCGGCCGGTTTGCTGACCACGATGATCGCGGCAAAGCCATGCAGGCTTTCCAGCAGCAGGCGTTGCCGGGCATCCACAGCCACAGGCTCCAGCGCCAGCAACGGCAGGCAGCTACTGCCCACCCCCGCTGCCGCCAGGCATTGCGCCAGCGCCTCGCAGTCCTCGGCAGGCCGGGTCAGCAACAGGCGCCATTCACTCACGGGTGGCCGGCCTCGCCATAGACTTCCTTGAGGATGGCCTCGGCGCCCTGGCCCAGCAGGTCTTCGGCCACTTGTACGCCCAGGCTTTCGGCGGCCGCGCGGGGAGCGCGGGCATCGGCCACCAACAGGGTACCTCCGCTGGGCTGGCCGACCAGGCCACGCAGCCAGAGTTGATCGCCTTCGAGCACCGCGTAGCAGGCGATCGGCACTTGGCAGCCACCATTCAGGTGTTTGTTCAGGGCGCGTTCGGCCACCACCCGGTCGGCGGTATCGACATGGTGCAGTGGCGCCAGCAGGGCGTGGATTTCCTGGTCAGCGCTACGGCATTCGATGCCTACCGCCCCCTGGCCGCCAGCCGGCAGGCTGTCGTCGACGCTGATATTGGCGGTGATACGGTCTTCGAAGCCCAGGCGGATCAGGCCGGCGGCGGCGAGGATGATGGCGTCGTACTCGCCGGCATCCAGCTTGGCCAGGCGGGTGTTGACGTTGCCGCGCAGGAAGCGGATTTGCAGGTCCGGGCGGCGCGCCAGCAACTGCGCCTGGCGCCGCAGGCTGGAGGTGCCGACGATGCTGCCGGCAGGCAATGCTTCGAGGCTGGCGAAACGGTTGGACACGAAGGCATCGCGCGGGTCTTCGCGCTCGCAGATGCAGAACAGGCCCAGGCCTTCGGGGAAGTCCATGGGCACGTCCTTCATCGAGTGCACGGCGATGTCGGCCTCGTTGTCCAGCAGGGCGGTTTCCAGTTCCTTGACGAACAGGCCCTTGCCGCCGATTTTCGCCAGCGGCGCGTCGAGCAGCTTGTCACCACGGCTGACCATGGGCACCAGGGTTACCAGCAGCCCGGGGTGAGCCTGTTCGAGGCGGGCTTTGACGTATTCGGCCTGCCACAGGGCCAAGGCACTTTTACGGGTGGCAATGCGGATTTCGCGAGTGGACATGAAACGCCCCGATCCAGAGAAATGCTGTCGATGATAACAGCATCGCTGGTATCGCTAGCAGATACGGATCAGGATCCTGTACTTGCCTGTACCGGCCCAATCGCCGGCAAGCCAACTCCCACAGGTCCCCTGCAAGGTTCAAGGTTGGCGCTTCACCTGTGGGAGCTGGCTTGCCGGCGATGGGCCGGTGCAGGTTTAGAGGGTCTGCATCATCTTGCGTACACCGGCCACATGGCGCCGGCTGACAGTGAGGGCATCGCCATCCAGGCCCTTGAGGTACAGCTGGAAATGCCCCAGCGGGGTACGCTGCAGGCGTTCGATACGCTCACGGGCGACCAGCGCGTTGCGGTGGATGCGCACGAAGCGTTCGCCGAACTCGTCTTCCAGGGCTTTGAGCGGCTCGTCGAGCAGCACTTCCCCGGCTTCATGGCGCAAGGTCACGTACTTGTGGTCGGCGATGAAATAGATCACCTGGGGCAGCGGGATCAACTCGATCCCTTTGCGCGTGCGGGCACTGATGTGGCTACGCGGGCCGCCACCTTCATTGGCCGGCCGGGTGAGCGCCGCCAACTGGGCGCGGTTGGGTTTTTCGGCCTTGCGCAAGGCATCGCGCAGCGCCTGGCCGTGGAAAGGCTTGGTTACATGGCTGAGGGTACTGTCCTTGAAAGCCTCGGCACCGTATTCATCGTCACCGGTGCAAAACACCACCGCCGGCGGCGCCTCGCGCTCGCACAGGCGAGCAGCAACCTGCAGGCCGTCCAGGCCTGGCATGCCGATGTCCAGCAGGACCACATCGGGCTTGAGGCTTTCGATCAGCGCCAGGGCCTCCTCGCCGTTGGTGGCGCTGGGCTCCAGTACGGTGTAACCCTCCAGTTCGCCGAGCAGCCGGGTGAGCCGTTCACGGTCTTGGGGTTCGTCATCAACGATCAGGACATTCATAATTGCGCTGGATTCCTGAATGAGTCTCGCACAGGTATAGCGTAGACAGGTGTGGTTCGAGCGACACTGCGGTCACGCTCTAGACCGGTGCGATGGCCAAAGATTCACTCGGCTGGCAGATTCACCGCCAGTCCTCTGTCCAACTGTAGACGGTCCGTGGAACACTGCCGTTCATTCCTTGAAATCCTTCAGCGCCGTTTTCCGGGCATTTCTGTCGACCGGCGCCCTGCGGCAGCCAGCCCAACCCTGCTATCATCGGCGCCACTTTTTCGTTCACGCCTGCAATGAGTGAATCCATGAGCACCGACAAGACCAATCAGTCCTGGGGCGGCCGCTTCAGTGAGCCCGTCGACGCATTCGTCGCCCGTTTCACCGCCTCGGTCGACTTCGACAAGCGCCTGTACCGCCACGACATCATGGGTTCGATCGCCCATGCCACCATGCTGGCGCAGGTCGGCGTGCTCAGCGATGCCGAGCGCGATACCATCATTGATGGCCTGAATACCATCCAGGGCGAGATCGAGGCCGGCAACTTCGACTGGCGCGTCGACCTCGAAGACGTGCACATGAACATCGAGGCGCGCCTCACCGACCGCATCGGCATCACCGGCAAGAAGCTGCACACCGGCCGTAGCCGCAACGACCAGGTGGCCACCGACATCCGCCTGTGGCTGCGTGACGAAATCGACCTGATCCTGGCCGAAATCACCCGCCTGCAGCAGGGCCTGCTGGAGCAGGCCGAGCGTGAAGCCGAAACCATCATGCCTGGCTTCACCCACCTGCAGACGGCCCAGCCGGTCACCTTCGGCCACCACCTGCTGGCCTGGTTCGAGATGCTCAGCCGCGACTACGAGCGCCTGGTCGACTGCCGCAAACGCACCAACCGCATGCCCCTGGGCAGCGCCGCACTGGCGGGCACCACCTACCCGATCGACCGTGAACTCACCTGCAAGCTGCTGGGCTTCGAAGCCGTGGCCGGCAACTCGCTGGACGGCGTTTCGGACCGTGACTTCGCCATCGAATTCTGCGCCGCAGCCAGCGTCGCGATGATGCACCTGTCGCGCTTCTCCGAAGAGCTGGTGCTGTGGACCAGCGCGCAGTTCCAGTTCATCGACCTGCCCGATCGCTTCTGCACCGGCAGCTCGATCATGCCGCAGAAAAAGAACCCGGACGTGCCAGAGCTGGTACGCGGCAAGACCGGCCGCGTGTTCGGCGCCCTGACCGGCCTGCTGACCCTGATGAAGGGCCAGCCGCTGGCCTACAACAAGGACAATCAGGAAGACAAGGAACCGCTGTTCGACGCCGCCGACACCCTGCGCGACTCGCTGCGCGCCTTTGCCGACATGATCCCGGCGATCAAGCCCAAGCACGCCATCATGCGTGAAGCGGCCCTGCGCGGTTTCTCGACCGCCACCGACCTGGCCGACTATCTGGTCCGCCGTGGCCTGCCGTTCCGTGACTGCCATGAGATCGTTGGCCACGCGGTGAAGTACGGCGTGGACACCGGCAAGGACCTGGCCGAGATGAGCCTGGACGAACTGCGCCAGTTCAGCGACCAGATCGAGCAGGACGTGTTTGCCGTGCTGACCCTGGAAGGGTCGGTGAATGCGCGTGACCACATTGGTGGTACTGCACCGGCGCAGGTGCGTGCTGCCGTTGTTCGTGGCAACGCCCTGCTGGCTTCGCGCCAAGGCTGATCCACTGCCCTGCTGTTGTAGGAGCAGCCTTGCGCTGCTCCTACAAGGATTTGCACTGGGCCCAGTTAGCGCTTGCCGCTACGAATCATCTCCATGAAGGCCGGCATCGAGGCCTCCTTGTCTGCCAAGATCCGCGCCATGTGCGGGTTCTCGCCCATCAGCTGCAGCAGCGCCTTGGCCTGCGGAAAGTCCGCCAGCAAGTCGATGTTCAGTACCTTCTTGCCCACCGCGTACGCCAGATCGACCGAGAAGCAGAACATCAGGTCTGCCAGCGTCAGTTGCTCACCCGCTACATAAGGGGCAAAACGCCCGTTGCGCTTGAGCGTGGCAAACCCGGCCAGCAAGTCGGCTCGGGCCTTCTCCTTGACCAGCGGTTCCACCGACATGCCAAAGAACGACTCGGCGTAGCAGGTACGGGCTGGCAGTTCGATGTACAGCTCGATTTCTTTCAGCAGCTCGCGCACCTTGGCCTGCCCGAACGCATCGCTCGGCAGCAGCGCCTTGCCGGGCTGGGTCTGCTCGATGTAGTCGAGGATCACGCTGGTTTCGCTGAGGAAGCCCTGTTCTGTTTCCAGTACGGGCACTTTGCCGCGCGGGCTGACTTCCAGCGAGCCTGGGGTCTGGCCGCCATAGAAGGTGACTTCCTCGAAGGGCAGGCCTTTTTCCAGCAGGGCCAGCTTGACCATGTTGTAGTAGTTGCTGACCGAGAATCCGTGAAGCTTGAGCATGGGGTAACAGCCTCCAGGCCGTATGGGGATGGCCCGGCTTTTATAGCCCTATCGCATGCCCCTGACCAGTGTCATGCACCCGGTCGATGACCAGGCATTGCCGCCACGGGCATGGCACACTGTGCATCCCATCACAGGAGCACCGCCATGAGCGAGCCAACCGACATCGACAATGACGACGAAGCCTTCGCCGAGGCGACGCTGACCCAGGCCATCGAAAACCAGATTGAAAGCGGCGATCCGGCGGCAGCCAAGGCCACCTTCAACAAACTGAGCCTGGTCGGTTACGAGCGTGAAGACATTCTCAACCTGATGGCCCATGTGCTGGCCTTCGAGGTTGACAACATGCTGAAGGAAGACCGCGAGTTCGACCGCGAGTGGTATGAGAACGCGCTACGAGCGCTGCCAGAGCTGCCACCTGAGATGGATCAAGGCGACGACGAATAACCCGACTACACTCGAAGGTCAGGCACCGTTGAACGGTGCCGTAATCCTTGTCTGGAAGTCAGGAGTCGCCATGCCTTTTACCCCCGATCTGATCGACGAACTGGAAGTACTCGCGCTGTTCAAACACGACAGCAGCCAGGAAGGCATCAAGATAAACAGCAACGCCGCACCTGCCCTGATCGCAGCAGCGCAACGCCTGTATGATAAAGGGCTGACCGATCAACCTGATGGCGGTTATCTGACCAGCCTGGGTCATGACGCCGTAGATAGTGTCCAGCTACTGCAGAACATTCTCAAGGCGCCACAACCGGCCTGAGCCGAGATTGCAAGGGGCTGCGCTGCAGCCCATCGCCGGCAAGCCAGCTCCCACAGGTACTGTGCATGGCTTGAAGCCAATGTGGCCAGGTCCCACTGGTACTGCACATGGCTTGAAGCCGATGCGGTCGGTGTGGGAGCTGGCTTGCCGGCGATGGGCCGCAGCGCGGCCCCCGGTCAGTTGGCTGTAGCCCTGCGCTTTTCCGCCAGCCACGAGCGCCCGTACAGGACCACGATGGCCAGCAACGCCACCGCCTGCGCCGACAGCGAGTAGGCATCGGCGTGAATCCCCAGCCAGTCGAACTCGAAGAACGCCACCGGCCGCGTGCCCAGCACCCCGGCTTCCTGCAACGCCTTCACCCCATGACCGGCGAATACCACCGACAATGCACACAGCAGTGCGGCGTTGATGCTGAAGAACAGCGTCAGTGGCAGCTTGGCCGAGCCGCGCAAAATCACCCAGGCCAGGCCCACCAGCAGCACCAGCGCAGTAGCGCCACCGGCCAGCACCGCCTGATGCCCGGCAGGGCCTGCCTGCAGCCACAGGGTCTCGTAGAACAGGATCACTTCGAACAGTTCACGGTATACCGAGAAGAACGCCAGCACGGCAAAGCCGAAACGCCCGCCGCCGCTGACCAGGCTGCTTTTGATGTAGTCCTTCCAGGCGGCGGCGTGACGGCGGTCGTGCATCCACACGCCGAGCCACAGCACCATCACCGCGGCAAACAGCGCCGTGCAGCCTTCCAGCAGCTCACGCTGGGCACCGCCCACGTCGATCACATAGGCCGCCAGGGCCCAGGTAGCGAAGCCGGCGACCAGCGCCAGGGCCCAGCCGACGTTGACGCTGCGCACCGCCGATTGCTGGCCGGTGTTGCGCAGGAACGCGAGGATCGCCGCCAGCACCAGAATCGCTTCAAGGCCTTCGCGCAGCAGGATCAGCAAACCGGAGATGTAGCTCAACGACCAGCTGAGGCCATCACTGCCCAGCAGCTTGGCAGCCTGGTCGAGCTTGGCCTTGGCTTCGCCAAGACGTTGCTCGGCCTGGGCCACGGGCAACCCGTCCTGCAGCGACTGACGATAAGCCATCAGCGACTTTTCAGTGTCCTTGCGCACTTGGGTATCGACGTTGTCCAGCGAGCTTTCCACCAGTTCGAAGCCCTCCAGGTAGGCAGCCACCGACAGGTCATAGGCCTGGTCGTGGTCACCTGCACGGTAGGCCGCCAGGCTCTTGTCCAAGGTGCTGGAGGTGTATTCGAGCAGCTGCGCCGGGCCGCGTTTTACCTGCGGCGGCTGGGCCCGCTGGGCGCGAAATGCTTCCAGCACCGCAGCGCCTTCATTGGCAGCGACCTCGGCCGGAGTCTGGCGGGCCAGGTCGGCGATGTTCCAGGTCCTGTCGCCTTTGCCGGCTTCCGGCTTGGCGGTGAAGCTGGCGATATAAGCGGCGATATCCCAACGCTGGCGGTCATCCAGTTGGTCGGCAAACGACGGCATCTCGGTGCCGTCGATACCCAGCGCCAGCGTGTTGTACAGGTCGAACAGGCTTAACTGGTCGAGGCGCGAGACATCGCGCAGGTTGGCGGGTGCAGGCTCCAGCCCCACGCCCGCCGGGCCATCACCTGCGCCCGTGTCGCCGTGGCAGATCGAGCAGTTCTGCGCGTAGAGCGCAGCGCCACGCGCCGGGTCCGGGGTGATCACCGGGGCCTGGCTGACCTCGTAGGCCACCGCCAGGCGTGCACCCAGCTGGCGCGCCTGCCTGGCGACTGTCGCGCCATCTTCACGTTGGTCGATGGCTTGGCGCAGCGCCTGGACGCCTTGGCCCAGCGCCGCCTGTTCGGCATGCGCAGGCAAGCCGCTGACCAGATCGGCCAGCACCGCGCTGAACTCCTGCTGCTCGCGGTATTCGCTGTCGTCGATCACCTTGCCGTCTTGCACGGTCGGCGGGTAGTCGGCGCCAATGTAGTCCAGCAGGTGCAGGGCCTTGGTGGCCTCGGCAGGGGCTTCTGCCTGCGCCAGGGTGCTGCACAGCGCCAACAACGGGCCTAGCAACCAGGCAAGCAGACGGGTACGGGTATTCATGGCCAGTCTCGAAGGGAATGCGAAAGAGAACATTGTTCACTTCCACTTTGCTTCTCTCAAGGGTGCTGGGCGGATTTCATGAAAAATCCTGGTACAAATCAGATGAAGCGAGGTGGCATCGGGATTGATGGGGGCGTGGCCTGCCAGGGCCTCAATCGCCGGCAAGCCAGCTCCCACAGGTATGCACTTGACTTGAGGGCGATGCGGTCGGAGTGGGAGCTGGCTTGCTAACGATGAAGCTGCGCCGATGCTACTGGAAATACTGGGTACCAATTCATTCATCGCCGGTAAGTCCATTCCCACTAGCCTGATGAGCAGTTCATCAGGAGAGAGCGCACATGGATCGTCCCCACTCAGACAAGTTAAGGCTCGGCCGATTTTCGGAGACCAGCAGGTTATATCTGCTCACCAGCACAACCTTGGACAGGGTTCCAATGTTCAGTGACTTCCACTGCGCAAGATTGATGGTGGCGGAGTTACGCCAGGCTCAAGAGGAAGGCGATGTCAGGTCATTGGCCTGGGTGGTAATGCCTGACCACTTTCATTGGCTGGTCGAGCTTGGGCCGGCCAGCTTGAGGCGTGTAATGCGCCGGGTTAAATCCCGGAGCACAGTGATGATCAACAGGCACACAGGACGAAGTGGGCGGCTCTGGCAGAAGGGCTTTCACGACCGGGCATTGCGCAGGGAGGACGATGTACAAGCGGTGGCTCGGTACATAGTCTTGAACCCAAAGCGGGCGGGGCTGGTTTCAAGGGTTGGCGATTATCCGCATTGGGATGCGATTTGGCTCTGATCATGTGTTGTCTGGGAGTTTCTATCGCCGGCAAGCCAGCTCCCACAGGTATTGCACATGGCTTTACGCCGACGCGGTCGAGGTGGGAGCTGGCTTGCCGGCGATTGGGCCTCAAGGCCTGGCGGCGTCCTTCCAGCCCCCACCCAACGCCAGGAACACCCCAATCTGCCCCAACGCCACCTGGCTATTGGCCGCTGCCAGCTGCGCACGCACATCGGTATAGGTGCGCGTGGCCTGCAAATCCGCCAGGAACGACTCACGCCCGGCCTGGTAATACCGGTGCGTCTGGTCCGCGGCTTCCCTGGCCGACGCCTCCGCCTCGGCCAGCGCATCGCGCCGGTCCAGCAGAGCGCTGTATTGCGCGAGCCGGGTCTGGGTTTCGCGAATGGCATTCAGCACCACACCATCGAAATTCGCCAACGCCGCCTGGGTCGACGCTTGCGCCATGCGGATGCGCGCTCGAGTGCCGTTGGTGGGGATGGTCCAGCTGATCTGCGGGCCGAAGCCCCAGCGGTTGGTCGCCGGTTTGCCAAGGTTCTCCAGAATACCAATGGTGCCGACCTGGGCGCCGATGCTGATGTCCGGGTACAGCGCACCCGTGGCCACGCCGATAGAGGCAGTGGCAGCGGCCAGCTGGCGTTCCGCCTGGCGCACGTCCGGGCGGCGCTTGAGCAGCGCCGCGCCATCGCCCACTGGCACCAGCTGCTTCAGGTGCGGCAGCTCGGCGCAGTCGGCAGTGCCAGCAGGCAACTGATCGACCGGTTTGGCCAGCAAGGCGGCCAGGGTGTACATGCCGGTCTCGCGCTCGGCCTTGAAGCGTGGCAATTCGGCGCGCAGCGACTTGAACTGGGTCTGCGAGCGGGTGACCTGGGTTTCGTCGCCACGGCCGGCATCGCGCAGGCGCTGATTGAGCTTCACGCCCTGCTCCTGCAAATCCAGCGACTCACGGGCGATGTGGTACTCCTCATTGGCCGAGCACACCTGGGTATAGGCCCTGACCACGTCCGCAACCAAGGTGATGCGGGCGGTGTCCGCAGCGGCCTGTACCGCGTCGGCATTGGCCTTGGCGGCCTCGGTGCCGCGCTTGAAAGTGCCCCACAGGTCGAACTGGTACGAGGCACTGATGATGGCCTCGCCGATGTTGGCTACCGGCACCTTCTCCGGCTGCAGGAAGGCTTCGCCAGACTCCTGCAGGCGCTGCGCCCCAGCCTTGATACCACCGTTGAATCCGCCCTGGGATTGAGCCACTTCAACCTGGGCGCGGGCCCTGGCGATGTTGGCGGCAGCCACGCGCAGTTCGGTGTTGGCGCTCAAGGCCTGGCGCACCAGTTGGTTCAGCCGTTGATCCTGATACAGCTGCCACCAGTCCTCGGGCACGGGTGCCGACACCACGCTATCGGCATCCTGGCGCAGCGGGCCGTTCAGGTCGCTGCGTTGCACGGCAGCGTCCTTCGGCACCTCATAATCGGGCCCTACCATCATGCAGGCGCCCAGCGACAGGCACAGGCCGGCCAGGATCAGCTGTTTCATGGGCGCTGGCCCTCGATGATCGACACCGTGGCGGTGCGCCCGGCGATCATGCGGAAGTCTTGCGGGACTTCGTCAAAAGCAATGCGCACCGGGATGCGCTGGGCCAGCCGCACCCAGCTGAACGCCGGGTTGACGTTGGGCAGCAGGTTGGCGCCGCTGCTGCGGTCACGGTCTTCGATGCCGGCGGCAAAACTCTGCACATGGCCGCGCAGGCGGGTGTTGTCGCCCATCACGCGGATATCCACGGCGTCGCCGATGTGAATGCCGCCCAGCTTGGTTTCTTCGAAGTAGCCGTCGACGTGGTACGAGGCGCTGTCGACCACCGACAGCACCGGGCGGCCGGCAGTGACGAATTCGTGGTTACGCGGCGCACGGTCGTTGAGGTAACCGTCCACCGGGCTGCGCACCACCGAGCGGTCGAGGTTCAGCTGCGCGGTATCGACCGCCACCTGCGCCTCGCTGACGGCCGAACGGGCACGGGCCTCGCGGGACTGGCTTTCTTCCAGCTGTTCAGCCGCTACCAGGTTGCCCAGCTTGCGGTTGCGCTGTGCCTCGCGAGAAGCCTGGGCCAGGGTTTCCTGGCGTTCGCCAAGGGTAGCCTTGGCCTGGCGCAGGGCCAGGGTGAAGCGGTCCTGGTCGATGGTGAACAGCACGTCGCCGCGCTTGACGGTCTGGTTGTCGCGCACCTCGACCTTCTGGATCAGCCCGGACACATCCGGAGCGATCTGGATCACGTCGGCGCGGATGTGGCCGTCGCGGGTCCAGGGGGCGAACATGTAGTAGCCCACCATCTGCCACACGAGCACGGCGGCGAAGGTCACTACCAGCAAGGTCAGGACCACACGGCCCAGGGTAAGCAATGGTTTTTTCATGGCAGCATCAGGTTTCGGCAAAAGTGGTCCACCGCGCCAAGCAGCACGGCATACAGGGCAACGTTGAATAACGCCCGGTGCCAGACCAGGCGGTAGAAATGCAGGCGCACCAGCACCGCGTGCACCCCCAGGAACAGCAGGTAGGTGCCAAACATCATCACCAGCAGCGTGGGCAGGAACACCCCGCTGATATCGAGTTCACCAATCACAGGGGCGCTCCGTCGAGCCCGGGGGGCAGTTGCGGTTGTTCGGCGGGCTCGAGCATCACCTCCACACCCGGCAGCAGGGCCAGGCGCAGGCCGCTGAGGGCATGCAGCAGGTGGGTGCGGGCATCGCCGCGCTCGTACAACTCGTCCAGGTTCAGCGCCAGCCGCGCGCGTTCCATGTTGCGCAGCAGCGCGGCCGGGGCGTGCAGGCGCTCGCCGGCACGCAGGCAGGCAGCGTAGTGCGCGCCCACTTCCTCGATCACCGTGTTCAGGCGCTCGCGAGCCTGCTGGCCGGCACGCGGCATGTAGGCCAGCAGGTCGAGCAGGTTCAGCCCCACGCGCAGGTCACGCAACGCAACGCCGCTGTCCTGGCCGGTTTGCGACAGACGCGGCAGGTGCTGCATGAGGCGGTCGAGCATCTGCACACCCACCTGACGGTGCTCGGCCAGGGTGGCTGGCTCGGTCATTTCGACGATGTCGCGCCAGACGAAGCGGGTCATGCGCTTGGCCGCCAGCTCTACGCCGAACGGGCGCATCACCACGGTCCAGATGAAAGCGAACAGCAGGCCTACGGGGCCAGCCAGGTTGGAGTTGAGGAAGGTGAAGAAGTCGGCGTCGTAGGCGCCCTGGATGCTGATGAAGGTCGAGGTGTTGACGATGGTCAGCAACGTACCCAGATAGAAGCGTGGCTGCACGGTCAGCGTGCCGACGCAGATGAACGGCACGGCGAAGGCCAGCACCAGCATCGGAAAGTCGTGCAGGTTGGGTAGCACCAGGAACAGGTACAGGCTGGAGAAGATGACCGACATCAGCGTCCAGAAGAAGAACTTGTAGATCTGCGGTGCCGGGTCGTCCATGGCGGCGAAGAAGCTGCACGATACGGCAGCGAGGATCACCGCACTCGCGCCGTCGTGCCAGCCCAGGCCGATCCACAGGCCGCAGGCGACGACAATCGCCAGTACGGTGGATGCCACCGAGTACAGCATCAGGCCGCGGTCGAAGAACGCGGTCAGGCGGCCCAGGCGCCAGTGCCGGTACACCGCGCGCCAGGGTGTGGCGTCATCGCTGCGCAGGGCGTGTTGCAGGGTGCAGCAGTCTTGCCACAGGTCGGCCCATTCGGTCAGCCGGTACAGGGCGTTGGACAGCAGCAGCTCGGCACGCTGGTCGAGTGCCGCAGCGCCGGGTTGCAAGCGCGCGATCTGCTCGTGCAGGGCAGCCCAGCGGGCCACCAAAGCGCTGTCGGCAGTGCCCTTCAGCCATTCACGGGCGGCGTCCAGTACCGGCCGCAACTGGGCGAACTGCGCCGGGGCACGGCCTTCGAGGGCAACCAGGGCATCGTCGAGGGCGTCGATCACCGGCAGCAGGTGGATCATGCGCCCGCGCAGCTCGCGGGCGTTCTTGAGGGTGTGCGGGCCGGCGCCTTCGTGGCCGAGCTGGCCGATCATCAGCTCCAGCGAGTTGAACGTCGCGACCATCGCCCCGCGCATGCCGCCGACCTTGTCTGCACTGGCTTCACGGGCCAGGTAGGTGTCGCTGTAGCGAATGGCCTCGGTGAACCAGTTACCCGTGGCGCCCACCACCACCGGCGCCAACCGGCGCGGCCAGAAGATGGCCCCGACCACCGCCGCGCAGACGATCCCCAGGCAGATTTCCTGGGCACGCGAGGACGCGACGTCGAACACCGCCAGCGGGTTGTCGACCACCGCCAGGGCGATCATCGGCAAGGTGTAGCCGGCCAGCATCAGCACGTAGTTGTTGGCTGTGCGCAGGTTCAGCGAGAGGAACAGCAAGGTGCCAGTCCACAAGGCGATGGCAATGCTCAGCAGCAGTGGCGATTGCACCAGCGGCGGCACCAGGAAGATCGCCCCGGCGGCGCCGAGCAGCGTGCCCAGCGCGCGATACAAGGCCTTGGAGCTGGTCGGCCCGACGAACGGGCTGGAGACGATGTACACCGTGGCCATGGCCCAGTAAGGCCGTGGCAGCTGCAAGAGCAAGGCGATGTACAGGGCAATCATCGACGCGGCAAACGTACGCACGCCGTAGAACCAGTCACGGGCCGGCGGTACCGAGCTGAAGAAACCGTTCATGCCGCCCCGCCAGCGCTGCCCAGGCCGGCAGCTTCGAAGGCTCGCAGTACACGCAAGGCGGCTTCGAGGTCGGCCTGGTCGATGCCATGCAGCACCTCGCGGCGCAGGCGCACCAGCTCGGCTTCGATGGCTTCGGCCAAGGCACGGCCCTGGTCGGTCAGGCTCAGAGCCTTGGCGCGACGGTCGAGCGGGTCTTCGCTGCGGCATACCAGGCCGGCCTTGCACAGTTGGTCGAGCAGGCGCACCAGCGACGGGCTTTCCAGGCCGGCAGCCTGGGCCACGGCCACCTGGTGCACGCCATCGCCCAGGCGCACGATCATCAGCAAGGGTGCCGCGCAGGCTTCGGAAATGCCGTAGCCCGTCAGGGCGGTATGGCAGATGCGCCGCCAATGGCGGGCGGCAACCACCATGCCGCTGCTGACTTGCAGGCGCAGGAGATCAAGGGGCATGAAAGGAACCAAGGATATTCATAGTTTGCTAACTATCAATATACGCCTGCCCCACCCCCTGTCGTCAACAGGGGGTGACGGGGGGTATGGATGAATTGTTGTTCATGCTGGGGGTTTAGCACTGCCTGTTCGGGCCTCTTCGCGGGTGAACCCGCTCCCACAGGTACTCCACAAATTCTGAGGTTTGTGGTTTTCATCTGGGAGCGGGTTCACCCGCGAAGAGGACGGCACAGGCGACACAAAACTCAGGGCTGAATCTGGTCTTCCAGCTTCATGGTCAAGGCCAATGTGCTGCCCATCTGCACCGCCCGGTCACGCCACTCCTGGTATCGCATCGCGTCACGGCTGCTGAAATGCACCGCCAGCTCTTCGGCCGCCTGCACCACCCCTGCCGCTGCCGCCAGCTCCAGCCAGTACAGCGCAGCCTTCAGGTCGGCCTGCACATACAGCCCATGCATCAACCGGTAACCCACTTCAAAGCGGCACCGCGCCTCGCCCCGCTCGGCCCCACGCATGAACCACTGGTAGGCCTGCACCAGGTCGACCTGCCAGTCCAGATCGCCATCGCACACCTCCTCCTCGTACAAGTCACCCAAGGCCGCGGCGGCATGTAGCATGCCCCGCTCGAAGGCCTGGCGGTAACACTCCGCCGCCTGCACATAGGAGGCGTCGATGCCTTTGCCGAAGTAGTGCTGCTGCCCAAGGTTGAACCACGCCGCAGCATTACCTTGCAGCGCCGCCATGCGCAGCAGGTGCCCGGCCAGCAGGGTGTCGGCGCGCCAGTACTTGCCGTTGAGCCAGATCCAGCCAAGGTCGTTCAGCGCGGCTACGCTGCCTTGCAACGCCTGACGGCGCAGGTCGGCATACACCGCCTGCAGGTCGCTGGCTTCGTCCAGGCGGTTGACCAACAGTGACCGCTGGCTGGGCAAGCCCACCCCGGCAAACAGCCGCTGTCGTCTCCCGACAGGGGCCGGAGGGGCGATGACCCGCTCGGGCAGAAGGCGGGCAAGCAGCGAATGGATATTGCTGGCAGCAGACATGTTCATCCTCATTGAACGACGCACAACCCCAACCTTCGGCTGTGATGAGGCGTGATTCTGCGTGATGTCACGTCAAAACCTGTCGCGAACGATTCGGCACGAGGCAACCAAATGCGACTTCCTTGATCTGAGCAGGCTGTGGCCAATTGCCATGCCCCTCGCGTGCCGCCATCCTATTGCGGCAAGCCTAGACAAGGACGTTACATTTTGCCGTTCGCCACAACCCGCGCCACCCTCAGCCGTCAGTGGGCGCTGCTGCGCCAACTGCCCAGCCGCTCCCCAGGCATTACCAGCGCCGAATTGGTATGGCGCCTGCGTGATGTGGGCTTCTCTGTCAGCAAGCGTACGGTCGAGCGAGACCTCAATGAGCTGTCGCTGATTTTTCCGCTGGAACGCAATGACAAGAGCATCCCGTTCGGCTGGCACTGGTCGGCCAGCGCGGTCGGCGAGTTGCGCAGCAATTTCGACTTGCTGACGTATCTGCGCGGTGATGCGTTGCAGCCAACCCAGGGTGAAGGGGTGGAGCTGGTGGCACGCATCAGCGATGCACTGGCGCGGCAGCTGCGGGATACGCCGCTGAGTGGCGACATGCAGTTGACGGCGCTGGAGCATGGGCATCGGTTGCGCGCCACGGTGAGCGACGGCTGGCCGTTGCGTTGGTGGCTGTTGAGCCATGGGGATGGGGTGGTGGTGGAGCAGCCTGGCCCGTTGCGGGAAGAGATTGGCAAGATCCTGAGCAATGCGGCGGCGCAGTACCTTAGTTGATGACCTGTACTGGCCCTCACCAGGATTGGCGGCGCCGAGAATCAGATCAAGCCGCCCTGCTCGTCTTCATCGATAAGGTTGTTGAGGCTGCTGAGCGCCTTTCGCGCCGTTGAACGGTTGAGCAATTTGGCCTGCGCACCGGCAGGCAGGTCGGTGATCTTGAATACGCCCTTGGCGGTCAGCACATCGATCAGGTCCTCGAGCACGCGGATCATGTCCAGGTCACTTTGCTTGAGCTGATTAAGGCTGTTTTCCACCACATCATCGGCAAACCATTCCTGGATATCGGCATGGTCGGCGGGGAGCATTTCGGTGAATTCGTCAAAAGCGGCTGCTTCTACTCGCTGCAACTGGCCGGTGGCGTCGCGTTGCACGTAGAACATGGCGGTGTCCCTCGTCACGTTGGTTCCTTGTTGGTAGACAGCAGCATAGGCAAAGATCGCCGGCCGCGCAGGGCCGGCGCCAGAGTATGCGCTGTCGGAAGAAGGCAGAAAAGAGCCTGCGTAGCGCCCGCCTGGCTGACGCGATCCATTGTAGGAGCGGCGTTGCGTCGCGAAAGGGCTGCAGAGCAGCCCCGGCGATTTCGGCTTTGATGCTGAAACCCTGGGGCCGCCTTGCGGCCCTTTCGCGACACAAGGCCGCTCCTACAGGGCCGCTCCTGTCAGGCGCGGCCAGTTACCGCATCAGTTGTCCTTGTTGTGGATGATGATGGTCGGATCAGCACCGCTGATCAACGAGTTGATCGTGGTGTTGGACCAGTTCACACCTTCCAGCTTGATGGTCACGTCGGCGTTGGCAATGCCACCGTCGGCGTTGAGCTTGCCTTCGCTGCTGACCTGCAACGTCGTCGTGCCTTCCACCGTGGTGAGTTTCAGGTAGTTGTCGATAGTGCTGCCCTTCTCGCCTTGCAGCAGGTCGCTAAGATCGATCTTGTCTTTCTCGGCAACCTTGAAGTCCTTGATCACATCGTTACCGAAATCACCGGCCTTCCACACGAAGGTGTCGGCACCGCTGCCACCGATCAGGATGTCATTGCCCTGGCCCCCGATCAGGGTGTCATTGCCAGAACCACCGAGCAGGATGTCGTTACCCTTGCCACCGTCGAGCGTGTCATCACCACCTTGACCGAAGAGGATGTCGTTGCCATTGCCGCCCGACAGGAAGTCTTTGGCGTCATTGGCACCGGAGATATCAAATTCGTTGTAGTGCTCGGTGACGTACTGGTGAACGTTGCTGGTAGTAATGCTGCCGACATCAACATTGCTCTTTTGCGCGACATATTCCTGAAGGGCCTGGTAGCCCTCGCTGGCGATGCCGTTGAGGGTGATCAGGTCGCCGAAGATGATGTCGTTGCCGTTGCCACCATCGACAGTATCCGTGCCCGGCAAGGTTGCCTCGGAATGCCCGAGAATCGCGGCGGCGAGCTTGGATGGGTCGATATTGACTTGCGGTTTGCCAGCGGTGTCATAGGCCTTGAGATCGTTCAGGCTTATATCACTGTTGAGGCCGATCGCCACTACCTTGCTCAGACCCGTATCTTTATCGCCCAGCAGGGCAAAGCTTGCCGTTGACCCTGACGCCGCTTCTGCCCAGTTGTCCTTGGTGCCTTTGCCAGACCCGTCCAGGCTGGACAGCTCGTAAGTGCCATCACCCTGGGCATGAATGGTTCCGACCGTTCGAGTGGATTCAAGATACGTGGTGCCGAAGAAGGATCCATAAGTCAGTACTTTCAGAACGCCGCTACTGCTGATCTCGACCTTGTGAGTCGCATCGACCATAGCACTGTAGGTATCACCCACCTTGTACTTATTGACGTTTACAACGTCATCCAGGTACAGGCCATTGCTCCACAGACGAGGGTTGATGGACTCGCCGCTCTGATAGTAGGTCGGCTTGCCGTCGGTGATGAAGTAGGTCAGGTTCTCCGCGTTGGTATTACTGGTAGCGACGGTACTCTTGAAGAAGTTGGCCGCCGTCTTGAACGCATCCTCATAGTTGGTACCACCACCGCCGGTATCACCCACCATCGAGTTCAGGACCGCTTGAAGGTTCTTCAAGGCGTCGGGGTCGGCAAGGTTAACGGTGACGTTCTTGTTAACTTGGGTATCGAAGTCGAGCAGGAGGATATTCACCGTCCCGGAGATATCGGAGCCCAAGCTTGCTTTCAAGGTTTTGAACACAGCCGCCAATTGAGTCTTGGCTGCGGCGATCGAGTCGTCGCTCATGCTGCCAGAACTGTCTACCAGGAAGGCAATGTTGTAGTTCTTGCCCTGAACCACGTTCAAGCCACCCACGTCGGCGACGATGATGTCGTTGCCCTCGGTGCCGGTGAGCGTGTCGTTGCCCGAAGTGCCTACCGCCGCCTTGTAAGTCGCGCCGTAGACAGTCACCGGAATCTTGCCGGTAATGCTGTCGGAACCGCCCAGGCTTTCGGTCGCAGTCGAGGTGACCGTGATGTCGAACGAGCCTTTGTAGTACGAAGGCGGGGTAAGTGTCAGGCCGCTGAGCTTCCAGCCAGTCACGTCCACTGGCGTGCCACCAACCGTCACGGTATGGCCCGCGCCATCGCTCAGCACAGTACCTTTCGGAATACCGCTCAGGGTCACGTTAAGGGTTTCGGAGCCATCGGTATCGGTCAGGCCGGTGGAAATACCCACCAGTTTCACCGAACCACCTTCCGGCCCTTCGTTGAGTTTGTAGCCGTCGTAGTAGCTCTGGCCATTCACGGTGTGCAGGTCGGACACGCCCAGGCCGGCGTTGGCCATGGCGGTCACGTTCTGGTACATCTTGATGTTCGAGCTGCTCAGGTCCACGGCAGCACCCGAGCCTGACTGGATGTTCAGGTCGTAGCTGCCCGGGCCCGACTGGTTGGCATGGTAGACCTCGATCGGGTAGTAGCCGCTGGTGTTCGGGGTGAAGGTACCCGAAACCTGGCCACCAGCACCCCAGGTGGCCGTGACCACGGTCTTGCCGCCAATGGTGACCACGAAGCTGTCGTCGGCGCTGCCGCTGAAGGTATAGGTCTTGCCGGCTTCCAGATAGATAAGCCCCGACGTTTTCGAACCGGTGCCGGCGGTGACGCTGGCATCGGACTGCACGTTGGTGGTGGTAGTGCTGGAGTTGGCATTGCCGGAGTTGGCAAAGACCGTCTTCAGATCGTCGCCGGTAATGCCGTTACCGCCAGTACCCAGGCCCTTGAGGGTGTTCCACACTTCCTTGGTCAGGCCTTTGGACTCGATATCGGCACTGCCGAAGCTCAAGGTCGGTTTGTCGGCGACCGGGCTGATGTCGACCTTCATGGTCACTTCAGTGCCCAGGTTGGTGCCATCGTTCGGCTTGAACTTGAACTGCGCGTAGTCGGCCTGCTGGTTGCCCACGCCGCTGCCACCGTAGTTGTCCGTCCCCGACTGGTTGAGCAAAGGCACGAACTTCAGGTTCTTGGCAGTAATGTCCGCCTGGCTGACCACCTGGCCAACGGTCACGTCCACCCATGCAGTGCCATTGAAGAACTTCAGGCTGCCGGCGACCGGGATCGAGGTAATGGTCACGGACAGGCCGTTGTTGCCATCGGCATCGGTGACTTTGAAGTCGCTCCAGCCGAACACGTAATCGGTGTCCTCCACGCCAGACACTGCACCGCCAGGCGAAACCGGCAGGTGGTCGTTGTCGAGGATGGCCGTGGTCACGCTCGACTTGCTGCTGTCGACCTGCAGGTTCTCGAAGTTGCCACCGGTGGCCGTTTCGATCTTGACCACGAAGTTCTCGGTGCCTTCGACTCGACTGTCGTCAATGGTACCGATAGTGAAGGTGGTGCCAGTGCTGTTGGCCGGGATCTTCACGGTGGTCACGCCGGTGAAGTCCTCACCGTTTTTGGCGGTGCCGCTATAGCTGAGGGTGACAGTCACTTCAGCCTTGGATTCATGGGTAAGGGTCAGCGTGTAGCTACCGGTTTCGCCTTCGGTCAGCGAAGTGGTGCCATTGATGCTCACCTTGACAACATCGCCCTGGCCGCTTGGCTCGTCGCTGACGGTAGTGCTGACACTGTTGGTGCCGGTCACCAGGTTCTCGAACACCTTGTCGCCAGCAACAGCGATGCCGGTGATCGACTTGGTGATGGTGTTTTGCCCACCGGTGTACACATCATCCGGAGCATTGATGAAGGCCGTGCCCGAGGCTGAACCTGCCGGAATGGTCACGGTGGTGCCACCGGTCAGGGTGACGGTTACGCCGCCGTGGCCAGTGACTGGCAGCTTGGTGTCTTCGCTGATCAGGGTGACGGTGTAGGTGATCTTGCCGCCTTCGACCACAGCGGTGTTGTCTACCGACAGTACCGCGGTGACCTTGCTGAGGGTGTCCGAGACCTGCACGGTGGCCGGGTCGCCGATGACCAGATTTTCCAGCGCCGGGCCCGGGACGGAGGCACCATCGATGCTGACGGTGATCTTGCCGTTGTCGATGAACACGTCATCGCCCTGCGCAGGCGCAGAGATGGTCTTGGTGGTTTCGCCGGCTTTGAACACCAACACTTCGCCGGTGCTCAGCGTGACGGTCAGCGGCTTGTCGATGACCTTGTTCAGGCTAACAGTGAAGGTCGGCGCAGTGGCTTCGTTCACCGAGGCCACGACTGGCGTGATGCTGACCTTGACCAGGTTGCCGGCGCCATTCGGGTCATCGCTGACCGTGGTGGTGACCGGTTTCGGATCGGCTACCAGGTTCTCGAACTTCAGGTCACCGGTGACAGCGATGTCGGTGATGGCCTTGGTGATCGATGGCTGGCCGCCTACGTACAGGTCGTTCGGCGCCGTGACGAAGGCAGTGCCGGTAGCGGAGCCTGCCGGGATGGTCACGGTGGTGCCACCGGTCAGGGTGACGGTTACGCCGCCGTGGCCAGTGACTGGCAGCTTGGTGTCTTCGCTGATCAGGGTCACGGTGTAGGTGATCTTGCCGCCTTCGACTACCGCGGTGTTGTCCACCGACAGCACGGCCGTGACCTTGCTGAGGGTGTCCGAGACCTGCACGGTGGCCGGGTCGCCGATGACCAGATTTTCCAGTGCTGGGCCCGGGACGGAGGCACCATCGATGCTGACGGTGATCTTGCCGTTGTCGATGAACACGTCATCGCCCTGCGCAGGCGCAGAGATGGTCTTGGTGGTTTCGCCGGCTTTGAACACCAACACTTCGCCGGTGCTCAGCGTGACGGTCAGCGGCTTGTCGATGACTTTGTTCAGGCTAACAGTGAAGGTCGGCGCAGTGGCTTCGTTCACCGAGTCCACGACTGGCGTGATGCTGACCTTGACCAGGTTGCCGGTACCGTTCGGGTCATCGCTGACCGTGGTGGTGACCGGGGTCGTGTCAGGCACCAGGTTTTCGAACTTCTCGGTACCCGCTACTGAAATATCGGTAATCGCCTTGGTGATGGCGTCCTGACCGCCTACATACAGGTCGTTCGGCGCATCGATGGACACGGTGCCGGTGGCGGAACCTGGGTTGATGACGACCTGAGTACCACCAGTCAAGGTCACGGTGATGCCTCCGTGGCCAGTCACTGGCAAGTTGGTGTCTTCACTCACCAAGGTCACGGTGTAAGTGATCTTGCCGCCTTCGACCACAGCGGTGTTATCCACCGACAGCACGGCCGTGACCTTGCTGAGGGTGTCCGTGACCTGCACGGTAGCCGGGTCGCCGATGACCAGGTTTTCCAGTGCTGGGCCTGGGACGGAGGCACCATCGATGCTGACGGTGATCTTGCCTTCGTCCTTGAACACGTCCTCGCCCTGCGCAGGCGCAGAGATGGTCTTGGTGGTTTCGCCTGCGGCAAAGACCACGGTCTCACCGGTGCTCAGCAGCACGGTCAGTGGTTTGTCGATGGCCTGGTTCAAGGTAACGGTGAAGGTCGGCGCAGTGGCTTCGTTCACCGAGTCCACGACTGGCGTGATGCTGACCTTGACCAGGTTGCCGGTACCGTTCGGGTCATCGCTGACCGTGGTGGTGACCGGGGTCGTGTCAGGCACCAGGTTTTCGAACTTCTCGGTACCCGCTACTGAAATATCGGTAATCGCCTTGGTGATGGCGTCCTGACCGCCTACATACAGGTCGTTCGGCGCATCGATGGACACGGTGCCGGTGGCGGAACCTGGGTTGATGACGACCTGAGTACCACCAGTCAAGGTCACGGTGATGCCTCCGTGGCCAGTCACTGGCAAGTTGGTGTCTTCACTCACCAAGGTCACGGTGTAAGTGATCTTGCCGCCTTCGACCACAGCGGTGTTATCCACCGACAGCACGGCCGTGACCTTGCTGAGGGTGTCCGTGACCTGCACGGTAGCCGGGTCGCCGATGACCAGGTTTTCCAGTGCTGGGCCTGGGACGGAGGCACCATCGATGCTGACGGTGATCTTGCCTTCGTCCTTGAACACGTCCTCGCCCTGCGCTGGTGCAGCATAGGACTTGGTGGTCTCGCCTGCCGCGAAGGTCAGGGTGGCACCGGTGCTCAGGGTGACGGTGAACGGCTTGTCCAGCGCCTTGTTCAGGCTGATGGTGAAGGTCGGTTCAGTAGCTTCGTTGACCGAAACCTGATCGGCGACGATGGTGACCTTAACCAGGTCGCCTTCATTTTCGCCGCCTGGGTTACCTGGGGTACCCGGTTCGTCGGTTACTACGGTGCTGACTTTGGTGCTGCCCAGCTCCAGCTGTTCGAACTGGTCGACGCCTTTGCCGGCGACGTCAGTAAGACCCTGGGTGATGGTCACCGGGTCGTTGACGTAGACGTTGTCCGGCGCAGTCACGGTGGTGCTGCCGACCGATTCACCGGCCTTGATGGTCACAGTGGTGCCATCAGTCAGGGTGAAGGTCAGGCCTTTGTGATTGGTGACTGGCAGGGTCGGATCGGCGCTGACCAGGGTCACGGTATAGGTGATCTTGCCGCCTTCGGTGACGGTGGTGTTATCCACAGTGAGTTCGGCAGTGACCGGGCTCTGCGTATCGGTGACGGCCACGGTAGCGGCTTTGCCGATCTCCAGGTTTTCCAGTTGCTCACCGACCACCTCAGCCTTGCTGATGCTGACAGTGATCTTGCCTTCGTCCTTGAACACGTCCTCGCCCTGCGCTGGTGCAGCGTAGGATTTGGTGGTCTCGCCGGCCGCGAAGGTCAGGGTCGCACCGGTGCTCAGGGTGACGGTGAACGGCTTGTCCAGCGCCTTGTTCAGGCTGATGGTAAAGGTCGGTTCGGTGGCCTCGTTCACGGATATCTGATCGGCCACGATGGTGACCTTGACCAGGTCGCCTTCATTTTCGCCGCCTGGGTTACCTGGGGTACCCGGTTCGTCGGTTACTACGGTGCTGACTTTGGTGCTGCCCAGCTCCAGTTGCTCGAACTGGTCGGCGCCCTTGCCCGAGACGTCGGTCAGACCTTGGGTGATGGTCACCGGATCGTTGACGTAGACGTTGTCTGGCGCGCTGACAGTAACCGAACCAGTAGCTTCGCCGGCTTTGATGGTTACAGTGGTGCCATCGGTCAGGGTGAAAGTCAGGCCCTTGTGATTGGTAACCGGCAGGGTTGGATCTGCGCTGACCAGGGTCACGGTGTAGGTGATCTTGCCGCCTTCGGTGACGGTGGTGTTATCCACAGTGAGTTCGGCAGTGACCGGGCTCTGCGTATCGGTGACGGCCACGGTCGCCGCCTTGCCGATCTCCAGGTTTTCCAGTTGCTCACCGACCACTTCAGCTTTAGTGATGCTGACGGTGATCTTGCCTTCGTCCTTGAACACGTCCTCGCCCTGCGCTGGTGCAGCGTAGGACTTGGTGGTCTCGCCGGCCGCGAAGGTCAGGGTTGCACCGGTGCTCAGGGTGACGGTGAACGGCTTGTCCAGCGCCTTGTTCAGGCTGATGGTGAAGGTCGGCTCGGTGGCCTCGTTCACGGATACCTGATCGGCCACGATGGTGACCTTGACCAGGTCGCCTTCGTTGTTGCCGCCTGGGTTCGGGTTGCCTGGGGTACCAGGCTCGTCAGTGACAGTTGTGCTGACTTTGGTAGCGCCCAGTTCCAGCTGCTCGAACTGATCGGCGCCCTTGCCCGAGACGTCGGTCAGACCCTGAGTGATGGTCACCGGATCATTGACATAGACGTTGTCTGGTGCGCTGACAGTAACCGAACCAGTAGCTTCGCCAGCTTTGATGGTCACGGTGGTGCCATCGGTCAGGGTGAAGGTCAGGCCTTTGTGATTGGTAACCGGCAGGGTTGGATCTGCGCTGACCAGGGTCACGGTGTAGGTGATCTTGCCGCCTTCGGTGACGGTGGTGTTATCCACCGTGAGTTCGGCAGTGACCGGGCTCTGGGTATCGGTGACGGCCACGGTCGCGGCCTTGCCGATCTGCAGGTTTTCCAGTTGTTCGCCGACCACCTCAGCCTTGCTGATGCTGACGGTGATCTTGCCCTCGTCCTTGAACACATCCTCGCCCTGCGCTGGTGCAGCGTAGGACTTGGTGGTCTCGCCGGCCGCGAAGGTCAGGGTTGCACCGGTGCTCAGGGTGACGGTGAACGGCTTGTCCAGCGCCTTGTTCAGGCTGATGGTAAAGGTCGGTTCGGTGGCCTCGTTCACGGATATCTGATCGGCCACGATGGTGACCTTGACCAGGTCACCTTCGTTGTTGCCGCCTGGGTTCGGGTTGCCTGGGGTACCAGGCTCGTCAGTGACAGTTGTGCTGACTTTGGTAGCGCCCAGTTCCAGCTGCTCGAACTGATCGGCGCCCTTGCCCGAGACGTCGGTCAGACCCTGAGTGATGGTCACCGGATCATTGACATAGACGTTGTCTGGTGCGCTGACAGTAACCGAACCAGTAGCTTCGCCAGCTTTGATGGTCACGGTGGTGCCATCGGTCAGGGTGAAGGTCAGGCCTTTGTGATTGGTAACCGGCAGGGTTGGATCTGCGCTGACCAGGGTCACGGTGTAGGTGATCTTGCCACCTTCGGTGACGGTGGTGTTATCCACAGTCAGTTCGGCAGTGACCGGGCTCTGCGTATCGGTGACGGCCACGGTAGCGGCTTTGCCGATCTCCAGGTTTTCCAGTTGCTCACCGACCACCTCAGCCTTGCTGATGCTGACGGTGATCTTGCCTTCGTCCTTGAACACGTCCTCGCCCTGCGCTGGTGCAGCGTAGGATTTGGTGGTCTCGCCGGCCGCGAAGGTCAGGGTCGCACCGGTGCTCAGGGTCACGGTGAACGGCTTGTCCAGCGCCTTGTTCAGGCTGATGGTAAAGGTCGGTTCGGTGGCCTCGTTCACGGATATCTGATCGGCCACGATGGTGACCTTGACCAGGTCACCTTCGTTCTCGCCGCCTGGGTTACCTGGGGTACCCGGTTCGTCGGTTACTACGGTGCTGACTTTGGTGCTGCCCAGCTCCAGTTGCTCGAACTGGTCGACGCCTTTGCCGGCGACGTCAGTAAGACCCTGGGTGATGGTCACCGGGTCGTTGACGTAGACGTTGTCCGGCGCAGTCACGGTGGTGCTGCCGACCGATTCACCCGCCTTGATGGTTACGGTGGTGCCATCAGTCAGGGTGAAGGTCAGGCCTTTGTGATTGGTGACTGGCAGGGTTGGATCTGCGCTGACCAGAGTCACGGTGTAGGTGATCTTGCCGCCTTCAGTGACGGTGGTGTTATCCACAGTCAGCTCGGCAGTGACCGGGCTCTGGGTATCGGTGACGGCCACGGTCGCGGCTTTGCCGATCTCCAGGTTTTCCAGTTGTTCGCCGACCACTTCAGCCTTGGTGATGCTGACGGTGATCTTGCCTTCGTCCTTGAACACGTCCTCGCCCTGCGCCGAAGCGGCGTAGGACTTGGTGGTCTCGCCTGCCGCGAAGGTCAGGGTGACACCGGTGCTCAGGGTCACGGTGAACGGCTTGTCCAACGCCTTGTTCAGGCTGATGGTAAAGGTCGGTTCGGTCGCTTCGTTGACCGAAACCTGATCGGCGACGATGGTGACCTTGACCAGATCGCCTTCGTTTTCACCGCCTGGGTTGCCTGGGGTACCCGGCTCGTCAGTGACAGTGGTGCTGACTTTGGTGCTGCCCAGCTCCAGCTGTTCAAACTGGTCGACGCCTTTGCCGGCGACGTCAGTAAGACCCTGGGTGATGGTCACCGGGTCGTTGACGTAGACGTTGTCCGGAGCAGTCACGGTGGTGCTGCCGACCGACTCACCGGCCTTGATGGTCACGGTGGTGCCATCGGTCAGGGTGAAGGTCAGGCCTTTGTGATTGGTGACTGGCAGGGTCGGGTCTGCGCTGACCAGGGTCACGGTATAGGTGATCTTGCCGCCTTCGGTGACCGTGGTGTTATCCACCGTGAGTTCGGCAGTGACCGGGCTCTGCGTATCGGTGACGGCCACGGTCGCCGCCTTGCCGATCTCCAGGTTTTCCAGTTGCTCACCGACCACCTCAGCCTTGCTGATGCTGACGGTGATCTTGCCCTCGTCCTTGAACACATCCTCGCCCTGCGCTGGTGCAGCGTAGGACTTGGTGGTCTCGCCGGCCGCGAAGGTCAGGGTGGCACCGGTGCTCAGGGTGACGGTGAACGGCTTGTCCAGCGCCTTGTTCAGGCTGATGGTGAAGGTCGGTTCAGTAGCTTCGTTGACCGACAGCTGGTCGGCCACGATGGTGACCTTGACCAGGTCGCCTTCATTTTCGCCGCCTGGGTTCGGGTTGCCTGGGGTACCAGGCTCGTCAGTGACAGTTGTGCTGACTTTGGTAGCGCCCAGTTCCAGCTGCTCGAACTGATCGGCGCCCTTGCCCGAGACGTCGGTCAGACCCTGAGTGATGGTCACCGGATCGTTGACATAGACGTTGTCTGGTGCGCTGACAGTAACCGAACCAGTAGCTTCGCCGGCTTTGATGGTTACAGTGGTGCCATCGGTCAGGGTGAAGGTCAGGCCTTTGTGATTGGTGACTGGCAGGGTCGGGTCTGCGCTGACCAGAGTCACGGTATAGGTGATCTTGCCGCCTTCGGTCACGGTGGTGTTATCCACCGTGAGTTCGGCAGTGACCGGGCTCTGCGTGTCAGTGACGGCCACGGTCGCGGCTTTGCCGATCTCCAGATTTTCCAGTTGCTCGCCGACCACTTCAGCTTTAGTGATGCTGACGGTGATCTTGCCTTCGTCCTTGAACACGTCCTCGCCCTGCGCTGGTGCAGCGTAGGACTTGGTGGTCTCGCCGGCCGCGAAGGTCAGGGTCGCACCGGTGCTCAGGGTCACGGTGAACGGCTTGTCCAGCGCCTTGTTCAGGCTGATGGTGAAGGTCGGTTCAGTAGCTTCGTTGACCGAAACCTGATCGGCGACGATGGTGACCTTGACCAGATCGCCTTCGTTTTCACCACCTGGGTTGCCTGGGGTACCCGGCTCGTCAGTGACAGTGGTGCTGACTTTGGTGCTGCCCAGCTCCAGTTGCTCGAACTGGTCGGCGCCTTTGCCCGAGACGTCGGTCAGACCTTGGGTGATGGTCACCGGATCATTGACGTAGACGTTGTCTGGCGCGCTTACAGTAACCGAACCAGTAGCTTCGCCGGCTTTGATGGTCACGGTGGTGCCATCGGTCAGGGTGAAGGTCAGGCCCTTGTGATTGGTGACTGGCAGGGTCGGGTCTGCGCTGACCAGGGTCACGGTATAGGTGATCTTGCCGCCTTCGGTGACCGTGGTGTTATCCACCGTGAGTTCGGCAGTGACCGGGCTCTGGGTATCGGTGACGGCCACGGTCGCCGCCTTGCCGATCTCCAGGTTTTCCAGTTGTTCGCCGACCACTTCAGCTTTAGTGATGCTGACGGTGATCTTGCCTTCGTCCTTGAACACGTCCTCGCCCTGCGCTGGAGCAGCGTAGGATTTGGTGGTCTCGCCTGCCGCGAAGGTCAGGGTCGCACCGGTGCTCAGGGTCACGGTGAACGGCTTGTCCAGCGCCTTGTTCAAGGTGATGGTGAAGGTCGGTTCGGTCGCTTCGTTGACCGAAACCTGATCGGCGGTGATGCTGACTTTGACCAGGTCGCCTTCGCCAGATGGCTCATCGGTGACTTCGGTGCTGACTTTGGTTGCGCCCAGTTCGAGCTGCTCGAACTGATCGGCGCCTTTGCCGGCGACGTCAGTGAGACCCTGGGTGATGGTCACCGGGTCGTTGACGTAGACGTTGTCCGGTGCGCTGACAGTAACCGAACCAGTAGCTTCACCGGCTTTGATGGTCACAGTGGTGCCATCAGTCAGGGTGAAGGTCAGGCCTTTGTGATTGGTGACTGGCAGGGTCGGGTCTGCGCTGACCAGGGTCACGGTGTAGGTGATCTTGCCGCCTTCGGTGACGGTGGTGTTATCCACCGTGAGTTCGGCAGTGACCGGGCTCTGGGTATCGGTGACGGCCACGGTCGCCGCCTTGCCGATCTCCAGGTTTTCCAGTTGTTCGCCGACCACTTCAGCCTTGGTGATGCTGACGGTGATCTTGCCTTCGTCCTTGAACACGTCCTCGCCCTGCGCTGGTGCAGCGTAGGACTTGGTGGTCTCGCCGGCCGCGAAGGTCAGGGTTGCACCTGTGCTCAGGGTGACGGTGAACGGCTTGTCCAACGCCTTGTTCAGGCTGATGGTAAAGGTCGGCTCGGTGGCCTCGTTGACGGATACCTGATCAGCCACGATGGTGACCTTGACCAGGTCGCCTTCGCCAGATGGCTCATCGGTGACTTGGGTGCTGACTTTGGTAGCGCCCAGTTCGAGCTGCTCGAACTGATCGGCGCCTTTGCCCGAGACGTCGGTCAGACCTTGGGTGATGGTCACCGGATCATTGACGTAGACGTTGTCTGGCGCGCTTACAGTAACCGAACCAGTAGCTTCGCCGGCTTTGATGGTTACAGTGGTGCCATCGGTCAGGGTGAAGGTCAGGCCCTTGTGATTGGTGACTGGCAGGGTCGGGTCTGCGCTGACCAGGGTCACGGTATAGGTGATCTTGCCGCCTTCGGTGACCGTGGTGTTATCCACCGTGAGTTCGGCAGTGACCGGGCTCTGGGTATCGGTGACGGCCACGGTCGCCGCCTTGCCGATCTCCAGGTTTTCCAGTTGTTCGCCGACCACTTCAGCTTTAGTGATGCTGACGGTGATCTTGCCTTCGTCCTTGAACACGTCCTCGCCCTGCGCTGGAGCAGCGTAGGATTTGGTGGTCTCGCCTGCCGCGAAGGTCAGGGTCGCACCGGTGCTCAGGGTCACGGTGAACGGCTTGTCCAGCGCCTTGTTCAAGGTGATGGTGAAGGTCGGTTCGGTCGCTTCGTTGACCGAAACCTGATCGGCGGTGATGCTGACTTTGACCAGGTCGCCTTCGCCAGATGGCTCATCGGTGACTTCGGTGCTGACTTTGGTTGCGCCCAGTTCGAGCTGCTCGAACTGATCGGCGCCTTTGCCGGCGACGTCAGTGAGACCCTGGGTGATGGTCACCGGGTCGTTGACGTAGACGTTGTCCGGTGCGCTGACAGTAACCGAACCAGTAGCTTCACCGGCTTTGATGGTCACAGTGGTGCCATCAGTCAGGGTGAAGGTCAGGCCTTTGTGATTGGTGACTGGCAGGGTCGGGTCTGCGCTGACCAGGGTCACGGTGTAGGTGATCTTGCCGCCTTCGGTGACGGTGGTGTTATCCACAGTCAGCTCGGCAGTGACCGGGCTCTGGGTATCGGTGACGGCCACGGTCGCCGCCTTGCCGATCTCCAGGTTTTCCAGTTGTTCGCCGACCACTTCAGCCTTGGTGATGCTGACGGTGATCTTGCCTTCGTCCTTGAACACGTCCTCGCCCTGCGCTGGTGCAGCGTAGGATTTGGTGGTCTCGCCGGCCGCGAAGGTCAGGGTCGCACCGGTGCTCAGGGTCACGGTGAACGGTTTGTCCAACGCCTTGTTCAGGCTGATGGTGAAGGTCGGCTCGGTGGCCTCGTTCACGGATACCTGATCGGCCACGATGGTGACCTTGACCAGGTCGCCTTCGTTGTTGCCGCCTGGGTTCGGGTTGCCTGGGGTACCAGGCTCGTCAGTGACAGTTGTGCTGACTTTGGTAGCGCCCAGTTCCAGCTGCTCGAACTGATCGGCGCCCTTGCCCGAGACGTCGGTCAGACCCTGAGTGATGGTCACCGGATCATTGACATAGACGTTGTCTGGTGCGCTGACAGTAACCGAACCAGTAGCTTCGCCAGCTTTGATGGTCACGGTGGTGCCATCGGTCAGGGTGAAGGTCAGGCCTTTGTGATTGGTGACTGGCAGGGTCGGGTCTGTGCTGACCAGAGTCACGGTATAGGTGATCTTGCCGCCTTCGGTGACGGTGGTGTTATCCACCGTGAGTTCGGCAGTGACCGGGCTCTGCGTGTCAGTGACGGCCACGGTCGCGGCTTTGCCGATCTCCAGATTTTCCAGTTGCTCGCCGACCACTTCAGCTTTAGTGATGCTGACGGTGATCTTGCCTTCGTCCTTGAACACGTCCTCGCCCTGCGCTGGTGCAGCGTAGGACTTGGTGGTCTCGCCGGCCGCGAAGGTCAGGGTTGCACCGGTGCTCAGGGTGACGGTGAACGGCTTGTCCAACGCCTTGTTCAGGCTGATGGTGAAGGTCGGTTCAGTAGCTTCGTTGACCGAAACCTGATCGGCGACGATGGTGACCTTGACCAGATCGCCTTCGTTTTCACCGCCTGGGTTGCCTGGGGTACCCGGCTCGTCAGTGACAGTGGTGCTGACTTTGGTGCTGCCCAGTTCCAGTTGCTCGAACTGGTCGGCGCCCTTGCCGGCCACGTCGGTCAGACCCTGGGTGATGGTGACCGGGTCGTTGACGTAGACGTTGTCTGGTGCGCTGACAGTAACCGAACCAGTAGCTTCACCGGCTTTGATGGTCACAGTGGTGCCATCAGTCAGGGTGAAGGTCAGGCCTTTGTGGTTGGTGACTGGCAGGGTTGGATCTGCGCTGACCAGGGTCACGGTGTAGGTGATCTTGCCGCCTTCGGTGACGGTGGTGTTATCCACCGTGAGTTCGGCAGTGACCGGGCTCTGCGTATCGGTGACGGCCACGGTCGCGGCCTTGCCGATCTGCAGGTTTTCCAGCTGCTCACCGACCACCTCAGCTTTAGTGATGCTGACGGTGATCTTGCCTTCGTCGTTGAACACATCCTCGCCCTGCGCTGGGGCAGCGTAGGATTTGGTGGTCTCGCCTGCCGCGAAGGTCAGGGTGGCACCGGTGCTCAGGGTCACGGTGAACGGCTTGTCCAGCGCCTTGTTCAGGCTGATGGTAAAGGTCGGCTCGGTGGCCTCGTTGACGGATACCTGATCAGCCACGATGGTGACCTTGACCAGGTCGCCTTCGCCAGATGGCTCATCGGTGACTTCGGTGCTGACTTTGGTAGCGCCCAGCTCCAGTTGTTCGAACTGATCGGCGCCTTTGCCGGCGACGTCAGTGAGACCCTGGGTGATGGTCACCGGGTCGTTGACGTAGACGTTGTCCGGCGCAGTTACGGTGGTGCTGCCGACCGATTCACCGGCCTTGATGGTCACGGTGGTGCCATCAGTCAGGGTGAAGGTCAGGCCTTTGTGATTGGTGACTGGCAGGGTCGGATCTGCGCTGACCAGGGTCACGGTGTAGGTGATCTTGCCGCCTTCGGTGACCGTGGTGTTATCCACCGTGAGTTCGGCAGTGACCGGGCTCTGGGTATCGGTGACGGCCACGGTCGCCGCCTTGCCGATCTCCAGGTTTTCCAGTTGTTCGCCGACCACCTCAGCCTTGCTGATGCTGACGGTGATCTTGCCCTCGTCCTTGAACACATCCTCGCCCTGCGCTGGTGCAGCGTAGGATTTGGTGGTCTCGCCTGCCGCGAAGGTCAGGGTGGCACCGGTGCTCAGGGTGACGGTGAACGGCTTCTCCAGCGCCTTGTTCAGGCTGATGGTGAAGGTCGGTTCAGTAGCTTCGTCGACCGAAACCTGATCGGCGGTGATGCTGACTTTGACCAGGTCGCCTTCGCCAGATGGCTCATCGGTGACTTGGGTGCTGACTTTGGTAGCGCCCAGCTCCAGTTGTTCGAACTGATCGGCGCCTTTGCCGGCGACGTCAGTGAGACCCTGGGTGATGGTCACCGGGTCGTTGACGTAGACGTTGTCCGGCGCAGTTACGGTGGTGCTGCCGACCGATTCACCGGCCTTAATGGTCACGGTGGTGCCATCACTCAGGGTGAAGGTCAGGCCTTTGTGATTGGTGACTGGCAGGGTCGGATCTGCGCTGACCAGGGTCACGGTGTAGGTGATCTTGCCGCCTTCGGTGACCGTGGTGTTATCCACCGTGAGTTCGGCAGTGACCGGGCTCTGGGTATCGGTGACGGCCACGGTCGCCGCCTTGCCGATCTCCAGGTTTTCCAGTTGTTCGCCGACCACTTCAGCTTTAGTGATGCTGACGGTGATCTTGCCTTCGTCCTTGAACACGTCCTCGCCCTGCGCTGGAGCAGCGTAGGATTTGGTGGTCTCGCCTGCCGCGAAGGTCAGGGTCGCACCGGTGCTCAGGGTCACGGTGAACGGCTTGTCCAGCGCCTTGTTCAAGGTGATGGTGAAGGTCGGTTCGGTCGCTTCGTTGACCGAAACCTGATCGGCGGTGATGCTGACTTTGACCAGGTCGCCTTCGCCAGATGGCTCATCGGTGACTTCGGTGCTGACTTTGGTTGCGCCCAGTTCGAGCTGCTCGAACTGATCGGCGCCTTTGCCGGCGACGTCAGTGAGACCCTGGGTGATGGTCACCGGGTCGTTGACGTAGACGTTGTCTGGTGCGCTGACAGTAACCGAACCAGTAGCTTCACCGGCTTTGATGGTCACAGTGGTGCCATCAGTCAGGGTGAAGGTCAGGCCTTTGTGATTGGTGACTGGCAGGGTCGGGTCTGCGCTGACCAGGGTCACGGTGTAGGTGATCTTGCCGCCTTCGGTGACGGTGGTGTTATCCACAGTCAGCTCGGCAGTGACCGGGCTCTGGGTATCGGTGACGGCCACGGTCGCCGCCTTGCCGATCTGCAGGTTTTCCAGCTGCTCACCGACCACCTCAGCTTTAGTGATGCTGACGGTGATCTTGCCTTCGTCCTTGAACACATCCTCGCCCTGCGCCGAAGCGGCGTAGGACTTGGTGGTCTCGCCGGCCGCGAAGGTCAGGGTCGCACCGGTGCTCAGGGTCACGGTGAACGGCTTGTCCAACGCCTTGTTCAGGCTGATGGTGAAGGTCGGCTCGGTGGCCTCGTTCACGGATATCTGATCGGCCACGATGGTGACCTTGACCAGGTCGCCTTCATTTTCGCCGCCTGGGTTACCTGGGGTACCCGGTTCGTCGGTTACTACGGTGCTGACTTTGGTGCTGCCCAGTTCCAGTTGCTCGAACTGGTCGGCGCCCTTGCCGGCCACGTTGGTCAGACCCTGGGTGATGGTCACCGGATCGTTGACGTAGACGTTGTCTGGTGCGCTGACAGTAACCGAACCAGTAGCTTCGCCGGCTTTGATGGTTACAGTGGTGCCATCGGTCAGGGTGAAGGTCAGGCCTTTGTGATTGGTGACTGGCAGGGTCGGGTCTGCGCTGACCAGAGTCACGGTATAGGTGATCTTGCCGCCTTCGGTCACGGTGGTGTTATCCACCGTGAGTTCGGCAGTGACCGGGCTCTGGGTATCGGTGACGGCCACGGTCGCCGCCTTGCCGATCTCCAGGTTTTCCAGTTGTTCGCCGACCACTTCAGCCTTGGTGATGCTGACGGTGATCTTGCCTTCGTCCTTGAACACGTCCTCGCCCTGCGCTGGTGCAGCGTAGGACTTGGTGGTCTCGCCGGCCGCGAAGGTCAGGGTTGCACCTGTGCTCAGGGTGACGGTGAACGGCTTGTCCAACGCCTTGTTCAGGCTGATGGTAAAGGTCGGCTCGGTGGCCTCGTTGACGGATACCTGATCAGCCACGATGGTGACCTTGACCAGGTCGCCTTCGCCAGATGGCTCATCGGTGACTTGGGTGCTGACTTTGGTAGCGCCCAGTTCGAGCTGCTCGAACTGGTCGGCGCCTTTGCCCGAGACGTCGGTCAGCCCCTGGGTGATGGTGACCGGGTCGTTGACATAGACGTTGTCTGGAGCAGCCACAGTCGTGCTGCCGACCGACTCACCGGCCTTGATGGTCACGGTGGTGCCATCGGTCAGTGTGAAGGTCAGGCCTTTGTGATTGGTGACTGGCAGGGTCGGGTCTGCGCTGACCAGGGTCACGGTGTAAGTGATCTTGCCGCCTTCGGTGACGGTGGTGTTATCCACAGTCAGCTCGGCAGTGACCGGGCTCTGGGTATCGGTGACGGCCACGGTCGCGGCCTTGCCGATCTGCAGGTTTTCCAGTTGCTCACCGACCACCTCAGCCTTGGTGATGCTGACGGTGATCTTGCCTTCGTCCTTGAACACGTCCTCGCCCTGCGCCGAAGCGGCGTAGGACTTGGTGGTCTCGCCTGCCGCGAAGGTCAGGGTGGCACCGGTGCTCAGGGTGACGGTGAACGGCTTGTCCAGCGCCTTGTTCAGGCTGATGGTAAAGGTCGGTTCGGTCGCTTCGTTGACCGAAACCTGATCGGCGGTGATGCTGACTTTGACCAGGTCGCCTTCGCCAAATGGCTCATCGGTGACTTCGGTGCTGACTTTGGTTGCGCCCAGTTCGAGCTGCTCGAACTGATCGGCGCCTTTGCCGGCGACGTCAGTGAGACCCTGGGTGATGGTCACCGGGTCGTTGACATAGACGTTGTCTGGAGCAGTCACAGTCGTGCTGCCGACCGATTCACCCGCCTTGATGGTCACGGTGGTGCCATCGGTCAGGGTAAAGGTCAGGCCTTTGTGGTTGGTGACTGGCAGGGTTGGATCTGCGCTGACCAGAGTCACGGTGTAGGTGATCTTGCCGCCTTCGGTGACGGTGGTGTTATCCACAGTGAGTTCGGCAGTGACCGGGCTCTGGGTATCGGTGACGGCCACGGTCGCGGCCTTGCCGATCTGCAGGTTTTCCAGCTGCTCACCGACCACCTCAGCTTTAGTGATGCTGACGGTGATCTTGCCTTCGTCCTTGAACACATCCTCGCCCTGCGCTGGGGCAGCGTAGGATTTGGTGGTCTCGCCTGCCGCGAAGGTCAGGGTGGCACCGGTGCTCAGGGTCACGGTGAACGGCTTGTCCAGCGCCTTGTTCAAGGTGATGGTGAAGGTCGGTTCGGTCGCTTCGTTGACCGAAACCTGATCGGCGGTGATGCTGACTTTGACCAGGTCGCCTTCGCCAGATGGCTCATCGGTGACTTGGGTGCTGACTTTGGTAGCGCCCAGTTCGAGCTGCTCGAACTGATCGGCGCCTTTGCCCGCGACGTCGGTCAGACCCTGGGTGATGGTCACCGGGTCGTTGACATAGACGTTGTCTGGTGCGCTGACAGTAACCGAACCAGTAGCTTCGCCGGCTTTGATGGTTACAGTGGTGCCATCGGTCAGGGTGAAGGTCAGGCCTTTGTGATTGGTAACCGGCAGGGTTGGATCTGCGCTGACCAGGGTCACGGTGTAAGTGATCTTGCCGCCTTCGGTGACGGTGGTGTTATCCACCGTGAGCTCGGCAGTGACCGGGCTCTGCGTGTCGGTGACGGCCACGGTCGCGGCCTTGCCGATCTGCAGGTTTTCCAGTTGTTCGCCGACCACCTCAGCCTTGCTGATGCTGACGGTGATCTTGCCCTCGTCCTTGAACACATCCTCGCCCTGCGCCGAAGCGGCGTAGGACTTGGTGGTCTCGCCGGCCGCGAAGGTCAGGGTTGCACCGGTGCTCAGGGTGACGGTGAACGGCTTGTCCAACGCCTTGTTCAGGCTGATGGTGAAGGTCGGCTCGGTGGCCTCGTTCACGGATACCTGATCGGCCACGATGGTGACCTTGACCAGGTCGCCTTCATTTTCGCCGCCTGGGTTACCTGGGGTACCCGGTTCGTCGGTTACTACGGTGCTGACTTTGGTGCTGCCCAGCTCCAGCTGTTCGAACTGGTCGACGCCTTTGCCGGCGACGTCAGTAAGACCCTGGGTGATGGTCACCGGATCATTGACGTAGACGTTGTCTGGCGCGCTTACAGTAACCGAACCAGTAGCTTCACCGGCTTTTATGGTCACAGTGGTGCCATCAGTCAGGGTGAAGGTCAGGCCTTTGTGATTGGTGACTGGCAGGGTCGGATCTGCGCTGACCAGGGTCACGGTGTAGGTGATCTTGCCGCCTTCGGTGACGGTGGTGTTATCCACAGTCAGCTCGGCAGTGACCGGGCTCTGCGTATCGGTGACGGCCACGGTCGCCGCCTTGCCGATCTGCAGGTTTTCCAGCTGCTCACCGACCACCTCAGCTTTAGTGATGCTGACGGTGATCTTGCCTTCGTCCTTGAACACGTCCTCGCCCTGCGCTGGTGCAGCGTAGGACTTGGTGGTCTCGCCGGCCGCGAAGGTCAGGGTTGCACCGGTGCTCAGGGTGACGGTGAACGGCTTGTCCAACGCCTTGTTCAGGCTGATGGTGAAGGTCGGCTCGGTGGCCTCGTTCACGGATACCTGATCGGCCACGATGGTGACCTTGACCAGGTCGCCTTCGTTGTTGCCGCCTGGGTTCGGGTTGCCTGGGGTACCAGGCTCGTCAGTGACAGTTGTGCTGACTTTGGTAGCGCCCAGTTCCAGCTGCTCGAACTGATCGGCGCCTTTGCCCGAGACGTCGGTCAGCCCCTGGGTGATGGTGACCGGGTCGTTGACATAGACGTTGTCTGGAGCAGTCACAGTCGTGCTGCCGACCGACTCACCGGCCTTGATGGTCACGGTGGTGCCATCGGTCAGTGTGAAGGTCAGGCCTTTGTGGTTGGTGACTGGCAGGGTTGGATCTGCGCTGACCAGGGTCACGGTGTAGGTGATCTTGCCGCCTTCGGTGACGGTGGTGTTATCCACCGTGAGTTCGGCAGTGACCGGGCTCTGGGTATCGGTGACGGCCACGGTCGCCGCCTTGCCGATCTCCAGGTTTTCCAGTTGTTCGCCGACCACTTCAGCTTTAGTGATGCTGACGGTGATCTTGCCTTCGTCCTTGAACACGTCCTCGCCCTGCGCCGAAGCGGCGTAGGACTTGGTGGTCTCGCCTGCCGCGAAGGTCAGGGTCGCACCCGTGCTCAAGGTGACGGTGAACGGCTTGTCCAGCGCCTTGTTCAGGCTGATGGTAAAGGTCGGCTCTGTCGCTTCGTTGACCGACACCTGGTCTGCAGTGATGGTGACCTTGACGATGTCGCCTTCGTTGCCTGGGGTACCTGGTTCGTCGGTAACGGTGGTGCTGACCTCGGTCTTGTCCAGGGTCAGGTTCTCGAACTTCCAGGCATCTGCGCCGCTGACTGCTTCGATGGCGTTGACCACCGGCTCGTTAGCGCCCACATACACGTTGTCTGGAGCAGTAACGGTGATCGAGCCAGTAGTGCTGTTGGCCGGTACAACAACCGTGGTGCCATCGGTCAGTTTGAAGAACAGCTCCGAATGGTTGTTGATCGGCAGACCGTCTTTGTTGGTCAGCGTCACGGTGTAAGTGATCTCACCGCCTTCGGTCACCGAGGCGGTAGCGGTCAACTTGGCGACAACTTCGTCGATGGTGTCGGTAACTTTTACCGAGGCAGGGTTGCCCAGCTCCAGGTTCTCGAACGCTGCACCGGTGGCATCGACAGCCGATTTGATGCCCAGGCTGATTTCGCCGGCATCCTGGTAAACGTCGTCACCCTGGGCTTCGTGAGCGTACTGCTCGCTCGAAGTCTGACCAGCCTTGATGGTCACAACCGCGTTGTTGCTCAGGGTCACGGTCAGGTCATGCGCCAGCACGGTGTTGATGTGCACGGTGAAGGTCGGTTTGACGTTCTCGGCAACCGACACCTGGTCTGCAGTGATGGTGACCTTGACGATGTCGCCTTCGTTGCCTGGGGTACCTGGTTCGTCGGTAACGGTGGTGCTGACCTCGGTCTTGTCCAGGGTCAGGTTCTCGAACTTCCAGGCATCTGCGCCGCTGACTGCTTCGATGGCGTTGACCACCGGCTCGTTAGCGCCCACATACACGTTGTCTGGAGCAGTAACGGTGATCGAGCCAGTAGTGCTGTTGGCCGGTACAACAACCGTGGTGCCATCGGTCAGTTTGAAGAACAGCTCCGAATGGTTGTTGATCGGCAGACCGTCTTTGTTGGTCAGCGTCACGGTGTAAGTGATCTCACCGCCTTCGGTCACCGAGGCGGTAGCGGTCAACTTGGCGACAACTTCGTCGATGGTGTCGGTAACTTTTACCGAGGCAGGGTTGCCCAGCTCCAGGTTCTCGAACGCTGCACCGGTGGCATCGACAGCCGATTTGATGCCCAGGCTGATTTCGCCGGCATCCTGGTAAACGTCGTCACCCTGGGCTTCGTGAGCGTACTGCTCGCTCGAAGTCTGACCAGCCTTGATGGTCACAACCGCGTTGTTGCTCAGGGTCACGGTCAGGTCATGCGCCAGCACGGTGTTGATGTGCACGGTGAAGGTCGGTTTGACGTTCTCGGCAACCGACACCTGGTCTGCAGTGATGGTGACCTTGACGATGTCGCCTTCGTTGCCTGGGGTACCTGGTTCGTCGGTAACGGTGGTGCTGACCTCGGTCTTGTCCAGGGTCAGGTTCTCGAACTTCCAGGCATCTGCGCCGCTGACTGCTTCGATGGCGTTGACCACCGGCTCGTTAGCGCCCACATACACGTTGTCTGGAGCAGTAACGGTGATCGAGCCAGTAGTGCTGTTGGCCGGTACAACAACCGTGGTGCCATCGGTCAGTTTGAAGAACAGCTCCGAATGGTTGTTGATCGGCAGACCGTCTTTGTTGGTCAGCGTCACGGTGTAAGTGATCTCACCGCCTTCGGTCACCGAGGCGGTAGCGGTCAACTTGGCGACAACTTCGTCGATGGTGTCGGTAACTTTTACCGAGGCAGGGTTGCCCAGCTCCAGGTTCTCGAACGCTGCACCGGTGGCATCGACAGCCGATTTGATGCCCAGGCTGATTTCGCCGGCATCCTGGTAAACGTCGTCACCCTGGGCTTCGTGAGCGTACTGCTCGCTCGAAGTCTGACCAGCCTTGATGGTCACAACCGCGTTGTTGCTCAGGGTCACGGTCAGGTCATGCGCCAGCACGGTGTTGATGTGCACGGTGAAGGTCGGTTTGACGTTCTCGGCAACCGACACCTGGTCTGCAGTGATGGTGACCTTGACGATGTCGCCTTCGTTGCCCGGGGTACCTGGCTCGTCGGTAACGGTGGTGCTGACCTCGGTCTTGTCCAGGGTCAGGTTCTCGAACTTCCACGCATCCGCGCCGCTGACCGCTTCGATGGCGTTGACCACGGGCTCGTTAGCGCCCACATACACGTTGTCTGGAGCAGTAACGGTGATCGAGCCAGTAGTGCTGTTGGCCGGTACAACAACCGTGGTGCCATCGGTCAGTTTGAAGAACAGCTCCGAATGGTTGTTGATCGGCAGACCGTCTTTGTTGGTCAGCGTCACGGTGTAAGTGATCTCACCGCCTTCGGTCACCGAGGCGGTAGCGGTCAACTTGGCGACAACTTCGTCGATGGTGTCGGTAACTTTTACCGAAGCAGGGTTGCCCAGCTCCAGGTTCTCGAACGCTGCACCGGTGGCATCGACAGCCGACTTGATGCCCAGGCTGATTTCGCCGGCATCCTGGTAAACGTCGTCACCCTGGGCTTCGTGAGCGTACGGCTCGCTCGAAGTCTGACCGGCCTTGATGGTCACAACCGCGTTGTTGCTGAGGGTCACGGTCAGGTCATGCGCCAGCACCGTGTTGATGTGCACGGTGAAGGTCGGTTTGACGTTTTCAGCGACAGACACCTGGTCTGCAGTGATGGTGACCTTGACGATGTCCCCTTCGTTGCCTGGGGTACCTGGTTCGTCGGTAACGGTGGTGCTGACCTCGGTCTTGTCCAGGGTCAGGTTCTCGAACTTCCACGCATCCGCGCCGCTGACCGCTTCGATGGCGTTGACCACGGGCTCGTTAGCGCCCACATACACGTTGTCTGGAGCAGTAACGGTGATCGAGCCAGTAGTGCTGTTGGCCGGCACAACAACCGTGGTGCCATCGGTCAGTTTGAAGAACAGTTCCGAATGGTTGTTGATCGGCAGACCATCTTTGTTGGTCAGCGTGATGGTGTAGGTGATCTCGCCGCCTTCGTTCACCGAAGGCGTGGCAGTCAGTTTGGCTACCACTTCGTTGATGGTGTCGGTAACTTTTACCGACGCATCACCGCCAAACTGCAGGTTCTCGAAAGCGGTGCCCTTGGCGTCTTCGGCGGTCTTGATACCCAGGCTGATTTCGCCGGCATCCTGATAGACGTCGTCACCCTGCGCATCGTGGGTGTACTGCACGCTGGTCTCGCCAGCCTTGATGATGACCTGGGCGTTGTTGCTCAGCGTCACAACCAGGTCGTTGGCCAATGCAGTGTTGATGTGCACGGTGAAGGTCGGCTTCACATTCTCGGCGACCGATACCTGGTCAGCCGTGATGGTGACCTTGACGATGTCCCCTTCGTTGCCTGGGGTACCTGGTTCGTCGGTAACGGTGGTGCTGACCTCGGTCTTGTCCAGGGTCAGGTTCTCGAACTTCCACGCATCCGCGCCGCTGACCGCTTCGATGGCGTTGACCACGGGCTCGTTAGCGCCCACATACACGTTGTCTGGAGCAGTAACGGTGATCGAGCCAGTAGTGCTGTTGGCCGGCACAACAACCGTGGTGCCATCGGTCAGTTTGAAGAACAGTTCCGAATGGTTGTTGATCGGCAGACCATCTTTGTTGGTCAGCGTGATGGTGTAGGTGATCTCGCCGCCTTCGTTCACCGAAGGCGTGGCAGTCAGTTTGGCTACCACTTCGTTGATGGTGTCGGTAACTTTTACCGACGCATCACCGCCAAACTGCAGGTTCTCGAAAGCGGTGCCCTTGGCGTCTTCGGCGGTCTTGATACCCAGGCTGATTTCGCCGGCATCCTGATAGACGTCGTCACCCTGCGCATCGTGGGTGTACTGCACGCTGGTCTCGCCAGCCTTGATGATGACCTGGGCGTTGTTGCTCAGCGTCACAACCAGGTCGTTGGCCAATGCAGTGTTGATGTGCACGGTGAAGGTCGGCTTCACATTCTCGGCGACCGATACCTGGTCAGCCGTGATGGTGACCTTGACGATGTCACCTTCGTTGCCTGAGGTACCTGGTTCGTCGGTAACGGTGGTGCTGACCTCGGTCTTGTCCAGGGTCAGGTTCTCGAACTTCCAGGCATCTGCGCCGCTGACTGCTTCGATGGCGTTGACCACCGGCTCGTTAGCGCCCACATACACGTTGTCTGGAGCAGTAACGGTGATCGAGCCAGTGGTGCTGTTGGCGGGAACAACAACAGTGGTGCCATCAGTCAGCTTGAAGAACAGCTCCGAGTGGTTGTTGATCGGCAGACCGTCTTTGTTGGTCAGCGTCACGGTGTAAGTGATCTCACCGCCTTCGGTCACCGAGGCGGTAGCGGTCAACTTGGCGACAACTTCGTCGATGGTGTCGGTAACTTTTACCGAAGCAGGGTTGCCCAGCTCCAGGTTCTCGAACGGTGTACCGGTGGCATCGACAGCCGACTTGATGCCCAGGCTGATTTCGCCGGCATCCTGGTAAACGTCGTCACCCTGGGCTTCGTGAGCGTATGGCTCGCTCGAAGTCTGACCAGCCTTGATGGTCACGACCGCGTTGTTGCTCAGGGTCACGGTCAGGTCATGCGCCAGCACGGTGTTGATGTGCACGGTGAAGGTCGGTTTGACGTTTTCAGCGACAGACACCTGGTCTGCAGTGATGGTGACCTTGACGATGTCGCCTTCGTTGCCCGGGGTACCTGGCTCGTCGGTAACGGTGGTGCTGACCTCGGTCTTGTCCAGGGTCAGGTTCTCGAACTTCCAGGCATCTGCGCCGCTGACTGCTTCGATGGCGTTGACCACGGGCTCGTTGGTGCCCACATAGACGTTGTCCGGTGCGACTGCAGTTGCAGAACCTGTGGTGCTGTTGGCCGGTACAACAACCGTGGTGCCATCGGTCAGTTTGAAGAACAGCTCCGAATGGTTGTTGATCGGCAGACCGTCTTTGTTGGTCAGCGTCACGGTGTAAGTGATCTCACCGCCTTCGGTCACCGAGGCGGTAGCGGTCAACTTGGCGACAACTTCGTCGATGGTGTCGGTAACTTTTACCGAGGCAGGGTTGCCCAGCTCCAGGTTCTCGAACGCTGCACCGGTGGCATCGACAGCCGATTTGATGCCCAGGCTGATTTCGCCGGCGTCCTGGTAAACGTCGTCACCCTGGGCTTCGTGAGCGTATGGCTCGCTCGAAGTCTGACCAGCCTTGATGGTCACGACCGCGTTGTTGCTCAGGGTCACGGTCAGGTCATGCGCCAGCACCGTGTTGATGTGCACGGTGAAGGTCGGTTTGACGTTCTCGGCAACCGACACCTGGTCTGCAGTGATGGTGACCTTGACGATGTCCCCTTCGTTGCCCGGGGTACCTGGCTCGTCGGTAACGGTGGTGCTGACCTCGGTCTTGTCCAGGGTCAGGTTCTCGAACTTCCAGGCATCTGCGCCGCTGACTGCTTCGATGGCGTTGACCACCGGCTCGTTGGTGCCCACATAGACGTTGTCCGGTGCGACTGCAGTTGCAGAACCTGTGGTGCTATTGGCCGGTACAACAACCGTGGTGCCATCGGTCAGCTTGAAGAACAGCTCCGAGTGGTTGTTGATCGGCAGACCGTCTTTGTTGGTCAGCGTGATGGTGTAGGTGATCTCGCCGCCTTCGGTCACCGAGGCGGTAGCGGTCAGCTTGGCCACCACCTCGTCGGTGGTATCAGTCACCTGAACCGAAGCGTCACCGCCCAGCTGCAGATTCTCGAAGGTACGGCCATCGACATCGGCAGCGGACTTGAGGCCCAGGCTGATTTCACCCGAGTCTTTGTAAACGTCGTCACCCTGAGCGTCGTGGGTATACGGGGCGCTGGTTTCGCCGGCCTTGATGGTGACCTGTGCGTTGTTGCTCAGGGTCACGACCAGATCGTGCTCCAGCGGTGCGTTGATATGCACGGTGAAGGTCGGTTTGACGTTCTCGGCGACCGACACCTGGTCAGCGCTGATGGTGACCTTGACCAGATCACCTTCATTGCCTGGCGTACCCGGCTCGTCGGTAACGGTGGTGCTGACCGGAGTCTTGTCCAGGGTCAGTTGTTCGAACTTCCACGCATCTGCCCCGCTGACGTCGGCAATCGCCTTCACGACCGGGTCGTTGCCGCCAGCGTACACGTTGTCTGCCGCAGTGACGGTGATCGAACCGGTGCTGCTGTTGGCCGGCACCACGACAACCGTCTTGCCGTCGCTCAGGGTGAAGTACAGCGCCGAATGGTTGTTGATCGGCAGGCCGTCCTTGCTGGTCAGCGTGACGGTGTAGGTGATCTCGCCGCCTTCGTTCACCGAAGGCGTGGCAGTCAGTTTGGCTACAACTTCGTTGATGGTGTCGGTAACTTTTACCGACGCATCACCGCCAAACTGCAGGTTCTCGAAAGCGGTGCCCTTGGCGTCTTCGGCGGTCTTGATACCCAGGCTGATTTCGCCGGCATCCTGGTAGACGTCGTCACCCTGCGCATCGTGGGTGTACTGCACGCTGGTCTCGCCAGCCTTGATGATGACCTGGGCGTTGTTGCTCAGCGTCACAACCAAGTCGTTGGCCAATGCAGTGTTGATGTGCACGGTGAAGGTCGGCTTCACATTCTCGGCGACCGATACCTGGTCAGCCGTGATGGTGACCTTGACGATGTCACCTTCGTTACCGCCACCCGGGTTTGGATTGCCTGGCGTGCCTGGCTCATCGGTAACCGTGGTGCTGACCGGGGTCTTGTCCAGGGTCAGTTGTTCGAACTTCCACGCATCTGCCCCGCTGACGTCGGCAATAGCCTTCACGACCGGGTCGTTGGCGCCAACATACACGTTGTCTGGTGCAGTGACTGTAATTGAGCCGGTGTTGCTGTTGGCGGGTACCACAACAACGGTCTTGCCATCGCTTAGCGTGAAGTACAGCGCCGAGTGGTTATCCACCGGCAGGCCGTCGTTGTTGGTCAGCGTGACGGTATAAGTGATCTCGCCACCTTCGGTTACCGAAGGTGTAGCAGTCAGTCTGGCGACGACTTCACTGATAGTGTCCGAGATTTCAACGGTAGCCGGGCCACCGATGACCAGGTGCTCGAAGGTGGCACCCTGGACAGTGGCGTCGGTGACGCTGAGGGTGAGAGAGCCAGCGTCCTTGATGACATCATCGCCTTGGGCGGAGGCCTTGTATTCGACTTCGGTTTTACCGGCTTCGATAGTCACCTTGTCGCCGTTGGACAGGGTAACAGTCAGTGGACGGTCCAGTGCCTGGCTTACTTTCACTGTGAAGGACGGCTGCTGGTCCTCGGTCACGTTGCCATTGCTGACGATGCTGACGGTGACGGTATCGACACTGTCATTGATGACAGTCGACGCCGGAGTCAGGTTGGGGGTCAGCTGCTCGAAGTTACCGCCGGTGGCGTTCTCGATGGTGACGCTGACGGTGGAACCGTTGTTGTAGACGTCATTAGCCGGGGTCTGGAAGTCGACACTGCCTTGGGTCTTGCCCGCTTCAACAGTGATGGTCTGGCCATTGGACAGGGTCACGGTCACCGGCGTCTGGGCAGGGTTGCTCAGGGTCACGGTGTAGGTGATCACGCCGCCTTCGGTCACACTCGGCGAAGCGGTCAGGGTCGCGGTGGTGTTATCGACCGAATCATTGATCGTGGTTTGAGCAGGCGTCGGGTTCGGGGTCAGCTGCTCGAAGTTACCGCCGGTGGCGTTCTCGATGGTGACGCTGACGGTGGAACCGTTGTTGTAGACGTCGTTAGCCGGGGTCTGGAAGTCGACACTGCCCTGGGTCTTGCCCGCTTCAACAGTGATGGTCTGGCCATTGGACAGGGTCACGGTCACCGGCGTCTGAGCAGGGTTGCTCAGGGTCACGGTGTAGGTGATCACGCCGCCTTCGGTCACCGACGGGCTCGCCGTCAGGGTCGCGGTAGTGGTGTCGACCGAATCATTGATCGTGGTTTGAGCAGGCGTCGGGTTCGGGGTCAGCTGCTCGAAGTTACCGCCGGTGGCGTTCTCGATGGTGACGCTGACGGTGGAACCGTTGTTGTAGACGTCATTAGCCGGGGTCTGGAAGTCGACACTGCCTTGGGTCTTGCCCGCTTCAACAGTGATGGTCTGGCCATTGGACAGGGTCACGGTCACCGGCGTCTGGGCAGGGTTGCTCAGGGTCACGGTGTAGGTGATCACGCCGCCTTCGGTCACACTCGGCGAAGCGGTCAGGGTCGCGGTGGTGTTATCGACCGAATCATTGATCGTGGTTTGAGCAGGCGTCGGGTTCGGGGTCAGCTGCTCGAAGTTACCGCCGGTGGCGTTCTCGATGGTGACGCTGACGGTGGAACCGTTGTTGTAGACGTCGTTAGCCGGGGTCTGGAAGTCGACACTGCCCTGGGTCTTGCCCGCTTCAACAGTGATGGTCTGGCCGTTGGACAGGGTCACGGTCACCGGCGTCTGGGCAGGGTTGCTCAGGGTCACGGTGTAGGTGATCACGCCGCCTTCGGTCACCGACGGGCTCGCCGTCAGGGTCGCGGTAGTGGTGTCGACCGAATCATTGATCGTGGTTTGAGCAGGGGTCGGGTTCGGGGTCAGCTGCTCGAAGTTACCGCCGGTGGCGTTCTCGATGGTGACGCTGACGGTGGAACCGTTGTTGTAGACGTCATTAGCCGGGGTCTGGAAGTCGACACTGCCTTGGGTCTTGCCCGCTTCAACAGTGATGGTCTGGCCGTTGGACAGGGTCACGGTCACCGGCGTCTGGGCAGGGTTGCTCAGGGTCACGGTGTAGGTGATCACGCCGCCTTCGGTCACGCTTGGCGAGGCGGTCAGGGTCGCGGTGGTGTTATCGACCGAATCATTGATCGTGGTTTGAGCAGGGGTCGGGTTCGGGGTCAGCTGCTCGAAGTTGCCGCCAGTGGCGCTATCGATGGTGACGCTGATGGTGGAACCGTTGTTGTAGACGTCGTTAGCCGGGGTCTGGAAATCAACGCTGCCCTGGGTCTTGCCCGCTTCAACAGTGATGGTCTGGCCATTGGACAGGGTCACGGTCACCGTCGTCTGAGCAGGGTTGCTCAGGGTCACGGTGTAGGTGATCACGCCGCCTTCGGTCACACTCGGCGAAGCGGTCAGGGTCGCAGTGGTGTTATCGACCGAATCATTGATCGTGGTTTGAGCAGGGGTCGGGTTCGGGGTCAGTTGCTCGAAGTTGCCGCCAGTGGCGCTATCGATGGTGACGCTGACGGTGGAACCGTTGTTGTAGACGTCGTTAGCCGGGGTCTGGAAGTCGACACTGCCTTGGGTCTTGCCCGCTTCAACAGTGATGGTCTGGCCGTTGGACAGGGTCACGGTCACCGGCGTCTGAGCAGGGTTGCTCAGGGTCACGGTATAGGTGATCACGCCGCCTTCGGTCACGCTTGGCGAGGCGGTCAGTGTCGCGGTGGTGCTGTCGATGGTATCGGTGACCTGGGTAACCGCAGGCGTTTGCGGCAGCGTTACAGTCAACCCACCGCCACCGGTGGCACCTGTCACGGTCGCCGAAATCTGGCCGCCATCGATATAGGGCGTATCGTTCGCCGGCACCACGACGTTGATGCTACCGCTGGTCTGCCCGGCCGGAATGACGATGACGGCACCGTTTGACAGCGTGATTACCAGGCTGGTGGTCGGTGCCTGGCCAACCGTGGCGGTATAGACGATTACGCCACCCGCTTCACTGATAGAAGGCGTGGCGCCAAGAATCAGGTCAGTAGCAACGTTGGTATCTGTGGTCGGCGTAGTCACCAGGTTGTTGCCATTGGTGTCCAGCAGGCCAACCTCTTCACTGTCCAATACCGCAGCGAAGCCCAGCCCGTCAGTCGGGAAGCCAACAGTCGGATCGACCCTGCCTGCGGTTTCTTCAAGCATCACGAAGCTGTGGCCGCCGCCCAGCGCGCCACCACCGCCTGCTGCCGACGGGCCGGCCGCAGTAGCTTCAAGCTCGGTAGTAGGGTCGACACCCGCAGCGATCGCCTGCTGCAGCTCTTCAACCGACGGCGCAGCCTGTGCGGTGGCCTGGCTCAGGTCGGTGCTGCTGTCGGGAGCATCGGCACTCCACTGGGTGTCACGGCCAAGGTCAAGCAGACGGCCATCAGCCAGTTCCAAAGTAACTGCGCCACCAGGGCCAGTGAGGACCTCCTCACCGGACAACAGACGGTCACCCTCGATGAGCACACGGCGGATGCCTTCTGGGGATACCGCAATAACCTGGCCGACAATACTTTTGACGATGGCTACAACGCTGCTCATTGGACTCTCCGTGTGACCCTGTGGGTACTTCCCTGCCAGAGCGGCACTTCTAAGCCACTTCAGGCGGAACTATGTCATTGATCATTTGGCGTTTTTGACGCCAATATTCCGTCTATAACTATTTGGAATTACTTAACTGCCAAACTATTGACCTTATACAGGCCATCCTAAACAATCGGCAATGTAATGTCACATTGATATTCGAACCTTAGCCAACCGTTTCCGGGGGGCAAATTCCGTGCTTGATTTAAAGCGGATAACGTTGGCGGTTCAGGTGCCGTTTCAGCCCCTTCGGCGATCGTGAAACACGCCTCGGGGCCCGCCTTCGATCGGGTCTGTCAAAGTCTGAGGCGTCAAAGATTCCGCCACCTGCCCCACAGGCGATACACAAGCACAAACCTTGCCGGGAAGCCAACCACATAGCGGCCTGCAGGCCAGGCAGCGCTATGGTCCGTGGCCGCCAAAATCACCAAAAGACACCTGCCCTCACGCTGTCAAATGACAGGGAAAATGTTGTAAATCAAAGACGTGAGTGTGGGGACAGCCATTACCGTCACTCCATTGCAGAATCCGGGCGGCAATTATTGAACACAGAGTCCCTGGAGATCGGCTTTTTATAGATAAATTTTGACTAAATACTTACAGCGTTACGCCAATAAAGCAGCGCCTGTTTAATGACAATGACTAAGCTGGACAGTGACCCCCTCGCTGCCACTCGCATCAGGAACGCTATGCTGCAAACTGATTTCCAGCAGGTCGCCTACCGGATCAAAAATGAAACATCCATGACCCAGTCACGTCTGGTAGAAATGAACCACGTAGAATTGTTTACTCAACACCGATTCAAGGCGACCATTGGCCTGCCCCGGCGTGAGGACGCCAGCGTCCCCAGCCCCACAGCCTGGTACAGACCATAGAGAGCCAGGGTGAGCCCGCCAGCCTGTACGGCGGCACACCCACCCCACCCACCCACAAGGATGAAGAGAGCGCCGCGTGGAATCCGAAGTCAGTCGAGTCCAACTCAGCCACGATCCACGCAGTCAGCATGACGACCCCCTGCTGGATAGTCTGCTGAGCCTGTGTGTCCTGCACCAGAAACCTGCCAGCCGGGTCATGCTGACCACCGGCTTGCCGCTGCCTGCCCAGCGCCTGAGCCCCGAGCTGCTGCCCCGCGCCGCCGCCCGGGCCGGGCTGCAGGGGCGGTTGCTGCAACGCAAGCTGGAGCAGATCCCGAAAATCGCCATGCCGGCCATGCTGCTGCTCAAAGAAGGCCGCAGCGCCGTCCTGCTGGGCTGGGAAAACGATGACACCGCGCGCCTGCTGCTCAGCGAGAGCGACGGCGGCGAAGTGCACGTCAGCCGCGAAGCGCTGCAAAGCGACTACAGCGGCCGGGTGTTCTTCGCCCAGCCGCAACACAAGTTCGACGTCAACCACGGCAATCTCATCCCGCGGACAAAGTCGTGGTTCCGCGACACCTTGCTGCGCAGCAAATGGCTGTATATCGATGCCATCGCCGCCAGCCTGGTAATCAACCTGATCGCCCTGGCCGCGCCGCTGTTCGTGATGAACGTGTATGACCGCGTGGTACCCAACCAGGCCACCTCGACGCTTTGGGTGCTGGCCATCGGTATTGCCGGCGCCTACATCTTCGACCTGATCCTCAAGGGCCTGCGCGGGCTTTGCCTGGACCTGGCCGGCAAGAAGACCGACCTGATCATTTCGGCGACACTGTTCGAACGCATCGTCGGCATGTCGATGAAGTACCGGCCGGCAAGGGTCGGCAGTTTTGCCCAGAATATTCACGAGTTCCAGGGCCTGCGCGACTTCCTTGCCTCGCTGACCCTGACCAGCCTGATCGACCTGCCCTTCACCATCCTGATCCTGGTCGTCATCGCCATCATTGGCGGGCACCTGGTATGGATCCCGATCATCGCCTTCCCGCTGGCTCTGGGAATCGGCTACGCCTTGCAACGGCCGCTGATGGCGACCATGGAGCGGACCATGGCCCTGGCCTCGGAGCGCCAGTCCAGCCTGATCGAAACCCTGGCCGGCCTGGATGCGGTAAAGGTCAACAACGCCGAAAGCGAACGCCAGTACATGTGGGAGCAGACCCTCGGCACCCTCAGCCGGCTGGAACTGCGCGTGAAGGTGCTGTCGAGCCTGGCGATGAACATCACCTTGCTGATCCAGCAACTGGCAGGTGTGGCGATGATCTGCGTCGGCGTGTACCTGATCATCGACGGCAACCTGAGCATGGGCGGCCTGGTGGCCTGCTACATGCTCAGCGGCCGCGCGCTCGGCCCGCTCGGGTCGCTCAACGGCCTGCTTGCCCGCTACCAGCAGGCCAAGGTGACCATGGTCTCCACCGACCACATGATGGAGCTGCCCCAAGAGCGCAACTTCGAAGAGCGCCCACTCAGCCGCAGAGTGCTGCAGGGCAGCGTCGAGTTTCGCGGGGTCGACTTCACCTACCCCAACCAGCAGAACCTGGCCCTGAAAAACATCAACCTGACCATACGCCCCGGCGAAAAGGTCGGCATCATTGGCCGAAGTGGCTCGGGCAAGAGCTCCCTGGCCAAGCTCATCGTCGGCCTGTACGAAGCCGATGGTGGCTCGTTGCTGGTGGATGGCGTGGATATCCGCCAGATCGACGTCAGCGAGCTGCGCCACAACATCGGCTACGTGCCGCAGGACATCCAGCTGCTGGCCGGCACCCTGCGCGACAACCTGGTCAGCGGCGCCCGCTACATCGAAGACGAGCTTATCCTGCAGGCTGCCGAACTGGCCGGCGTGCACGAGTTTGCCAGGCTGCACCCGGACGGATACGAGCTGCAAGTGGGCGAGCGTGGGCAAAACCTGTCCGGCGGCCAGCGCCAGAACGTCGCCCTGGGCCGAGCGCTGCTGCTCAACCCGCAGATTCTGCTGCTGGACGAACCGACCAGCGCCATGGACAACACCGGTGAAGAACGCCTCAAGCAGCGCCTGCAGGCGGTGGTGGAAGGCAAGACAGTGCTGCTGGTCACGCACCGTGCCTCGCTGCTGTCGCTGGTGGACCGGCTGATCGTGATCGATCGCGGGCAGATTGTCGCCGATGGCCCGAAAGCCGCGGTCATGGATGCGCTGAAGAAGGGGCAGATCAGTGTTGCATAAGCTGGATATGGGGCAGTTCAAGAGCGGCCTGCGGCGCTATTTCAAAGGCAGCGACTCGTTGGGCGGGCAACCGTTGCCCGAGGTCAACAAAGCCCTGATCGAGGATGCGCCGCGGGTAGTACGGCTGACCATCTGGGGCGTGATCCTGTTCTTCGTGTTCCTGATCGTGTGGGCCAGCGTCGCCCGCATCGACGAAGTCACGCGAGGTGAAGGCAAGGCCATTCCGTCTTCCAAGGTGCAGAAGATCCAGAACCTGGAGGGCGGCATCGTCGCCGAAATATTCGCCAAGGAGGGGCAGATTGTCGAAGTCGGCCAGCCGCTGTTGCGCCTGGATGAAACCCGCTTTGCCTCCAACGTCGGTGAAACCGAGGCGGACCGCCTGGCCATGGCCTTGCGGGTCGAGCGCCTGAGTGCCGAGGTGCAGGACAGCCCGCTGAAAATCGACGAAGAGCTGCGCAAAGCTGCACCAAGCCAGGCCGCGAACGAAGAGTCGCTGTACCTGAGCCGTCGTCAGCAACTGCAAGACGAGATTGGCGGCCTGCAGCAACAGTTGGTGCAGCGCCAGCAGGAACTGCGCGAGTACAGCTCCAAACGCTCGCAGTACGCAAACAGCCTCGAATTGCTGCGCAAGGAAATCGGCATGTCGGAGCCGCTGGTGGCCACAGGTGCGATCTCGCAGGTAGAAGTACTGCGCCTGCGTCGTGCCGAAGTGGAAAACCGCGGTCAGCTGGACTCCACCGCGCTGGCTATCCCGCGTGCCGAGGCGGCCATTCGTGAGGTGCAAAGCAAGATCGAAGAAACCCGTGGCAAATTCCGCAGCGAGGCGCTGACCCAGCTGAACGAGGCGCGCACCGAGCTGAACAAGGCCACCGCCACCAGCAAGGCGCTGGACGACCGGGTGCACCGTACCTTGGTCACTTCGCCGGTGCGCGGTATCGTCAAGCAGATGCTGGTCAACACCATTGGCGGGGTGATCCAGCCTGGCAGCGATATCATCGAGGTGGTGCCGCTGGACGACACGCTGGTCATCGAGGCGAAGATCCTGCCCAAGGACATCGCCTTCCTGCACCCTGGCCAGGAAGCGACGGTGAAGTTCACGGCGTATGACTACACCATCTACGGTGGGCTCAAGGCCAAGCTGGAGCAGATCGGCGCAGACACCATCACCGATGAGGACAAGAAGACCACGTATTACCTGATCAAACTGCGCACCGATCGCAGCCACTTGGGGACTGACGAGAAGCCGCTGCTGATCATCCCGGGGATGGTGGCGACGGTGGACATCATGACCGGCAAGAAGACCATCATGAGCTACTTGCTCAAGCCGATCATGAAGGCGCGTTCGGAAGCGCTGCGCGAGCGGTAATCAGCTTGGCCACTGCTTTCTGGTGGCTCCTCTGGCCCTATCGCCGGCAAGCCAGCGCCCACAGGCACTGCACCGACTTCAAAGGCTGTGCAGTATCTGTGGGAGCTGGCTTGCCGGCGATAGGGCCGGAACTGCCAGTACGACAACTCAGCGCCAGGGCGCGGGCTCGCCTACCAACTGCCCCTGTATCCCGCCCACACCCATCTCCTTCAACACTCGCCGCTCGCCTTCCGTCTCGACCCGTTCGGCAATCAGCGGCAAGTCGATACTGTGAGCCGCGCGCTGGATGGCCTCGATGAACAGCCGTTTGTGCTGCTCGTGATCGATGTTGCGGATGTAGCTACCGTCAATCTTCAGGTACGCCAGCCCCAGGTGCGCCAGGTTGCCGATCATGCTGAAGCGCCCGCCAAAGCGTTGCAGCGCCAAGCCGAAGCCAAGGGCGTGCAGGCGCCGGGTCAGTTGCTCCAGAGCAGCCTGTTCAGGCAACTGCTCTTCGCCAATTTCGAAAACCAGGCGGGGCCCCAGTGCCGCGTTCTGACCCAGCAGTTCGAAGACTCGCTGCAGGGCCTTGGGGTCGGCAAGGGTGGCAGCCGACAAGTTCAGCGCCAGCACTTGGTCATTGCCGCGCAGGTGGGCCAGCACCTTTTCCAGCACCAGCACGTCCAGCCGCGGCATCCAGCCGAAACGCTCCAGCCAGGGCAGGAAGCGACCGGCCGGCAAGGCCACGCCCTGGCCATCCTGCAAGCGCGAAATCACTTTATGGTGCAGTACCCGTTGCGCATTGTCGCAATCCACCACGGGCTGGAAGAACAACTCGAAGTGCCCGTTGTTGAAGGCCTGGTCCAGCCGCTCGTGCCAGGCATGCTGGCTGTCTGCAGCAACTGCGGCGACACCTTGCTCAAGGCACACCCAGCCTGGCGTCGGCTGGTTCTCGGCGCGGGCCAGGGCCTCGTCAGCCAGCTTGAGCAACGCCTGCGGCGCATCGCCGGGGCTGAAGGGCGCGAGGCCGATGCAGGCTACCGGGTCGATATCACTGGCGCCGGTCTCATGCAGGCTCTGCAGCGTGGCCTCCAGTGCCTGGGCAAGGTTTACCGCCTCTTCATGCACCATGCCCGGCGCCAGCACAGCGAACTCGCCACCGCGGCTGCGGGAAATCAGGTCGTTGGTTTCCGGAAAGCTGGCACAGGTGCGGCGCAACTGCTCACCTACCGCCTGCAGCAACTGGTCGGTGCGCTGGCCGCCAAGACGTGCGTTCAAACCCGCCAGACCCTGCACCCGCAGCAGCAGAAGATAGCCCGCGCGCGCCTCTTCCAGGTTGCTGACCCGGGTGTTCAGCTGCATCTCGAAGTAACGCCGGTTCGACAGGCCAGTGAGGCTGTCCTGATAGGACTCGGCACGCAACCGTTCACTGCGCTCGGCCTGCTCGGTAAACAGGGCCTTGAGTTTCTCCACCATCTGGTTCATCGCCTGCACCACACGGCGCAGCTCCGGCGTGCGCGGCAGTTCTGGCAGGCTGAGGAATTCGCGGCGGGCAATGGCGTGGGATTGCTCGACCATGTAGTCCAGCGGCCGCAACTGGCGGCGTAACAGCAAGGCGCCGAGCACGGCACTGGCAGCGCCACACACCAGCAACCAGCCCAGGCTGCCCAGCGCGCTTTGCCAGAGCTTGGCAATGGCAAACATCGGGTGGCTGATCACTTCGACGCGCGCGGCCTGCTGCCAGCCGCGGCTGACAATGGCATCGCCACCGGCTGCTTCCAGGCCGATCAACTGCACGAACCAGCGTGGCACGCCACCCGGGTCAGGCTCGGCGTGGCGCTCTACCAGCACGGCATTGGAGCCCAGGTCGACGACCTTGATGCTCGAATAGTAACCACTGTCGAAGATCGAACTGACCATCAGCTCGACCATCGCCGGGTCATCGATGTTCGGCGTCAGCGACAGCGCCAGCGCAGTTGCCGCATCCTGGGCATGCGAGCGCAGCTGGTTGACATACTGGCTGCGCGAGCTTTCCAGGCTGACCATGAAACTGCCACTGAAGGCGACCACCAGGAACAGGCAAATGGCCAACAGCAATTGTTTGAACAGTGACATCTGTGCTCCTTCAGTAAACCGGCTCGGCCGGGAACCCTTCGGCCTGCATTTTTTTCAACAAATCCTGCCAGCGTGACAACCGCTTGGTATCGCCGACTTTCTTGTTGCCCGTGGCACCCGTCAGCCACAACCCTTCGCCATTGAAGGCATACACCGGCAGCAGGTCGGTACGCTGGCTTGCCGGCTTGATGGCGTCCATCAGGCTGTCGAGTACCAAGGGTTGGGCCTGTGGGCTTGAATAATAGGTCAGCACCATATGCGCCCGGTTCTGCCGCAGCGCCTTTACGTAGGTGATACGCAGTTTGTCGCTGGGGATGCCCATGCGCCGCAGGCTGAAATACTTGGCAATGGCGTAGTCCTCGCAGTCCCCGGCACCTTTGATCAGTGCCTGCACCGGCGTCGCCCAGTAATCGACCTCATGCCACAGGTCGATATCCTCTACATAGCGCAGTTGCTGGTTGAAGAAGCGGTTGACCACTTGCAAGCGCTCAAGCTCGGTCCCCTGCTTTTGCGTGGCCATCAGGTTCTGCCAGGCATCGATGCGGCCTTGCCCGGCACCCAGCGGCCCATAGAGGGCCTGCGACTGGCGGCTGATCTGGGAGAAATCCCAGTCCGCATGCAAACCGCCGAGCAGCAGGCAGCCCAGCAGCCCGGCCAGGCCGACGCGTCGCACAACGGTTTTGAGCATCCAGGATATCGCCACTGCGAAGCCCTGTTCCGGCCAGTCGAAAGCAGCGATGGTGGGGCTTGCCAGGGCAAAAGACAATGGCACCCTGCAATCATGCCCCCGCCGGTCAGCAACCCTCCACTTTCTGGATATATCCTTCTATAGGCTGCTTCCTTTGGCCGCCGACTTCATCCACCATAGCCGCGCTTTTGGGGCGCGCGTGCCAGCGCAGGGCAGGTTTGACACCCCTACAAGCTGTTACTAGTGTCATTGGATCCAACTTTTGTCATCGTTGAGGCAGGCGTCACGTGGCCGAGAAAATCAAACTGAGCAATGTGCTGGCCAGCGAGCAGCTGCTGCCGCATCAGGCGCGTGGCGTGATCGAAGAACGCCTGCGTAGCGCCATTCTCGATGGCCGCTTACCCCCAGGTACTGCGGTGCGGCAACAAGAGCTCGCCACTTTGTTCGGGGTCAGCCGCATGCCTGTGCGCGAAGCGCTGCGCCAACTCGAAGCGCAATCGTTGCTGAAGGTGGAGATGCACAAGGGCGCAGTGGTCGCGCCGCTGATCGGCGAGGATGCGGTGGACACCTATGCCCTGCGGGTATTGCTCGAGAGCGAAGCGCTGCGCCAGTCCATTCCGTTGCTCGATGCCAGCGACATCACCAGCGCCCGCGGGTATATCCAGCAACTGGAAAACGAAACCCGGCATGCCGAAATCGGTCGTTTGAACCGCCTTTTCCATATGGCGCTGTACAGCAAGGCGCCGAACAAGAAGCTGCTGCGCCTGATCGAGAACGAGCTGAACGAGGAGGAGCGCTTCCTGCGCTTTCATCTCTCATCCATGGGGCTGGGCAAGCTCACCCAGGACGATCACAACGCCTTGGTGGATGCGGCCAGCGACAAGCTGATAGATGAGGCGATAGCGGTGCTGGAGCAGCACCTGAATAGCGGTGCAAGGGTGATCCGCAAGTATCTGGATACCCAACTGGGGCGCTGACGCTTCAGCGGCGGAGCTCGCGGCGCACCAGATGGGTTGCAAATTCATCTGGCCATGCCAACAATGAGACTAATTATCATTCATGTCCATTGACCTCAGCGCCCTCCTCCCATGTCCAGCAATGACTCCGTGCAAACGCTTTACAGTGATCACCATGGGTGGCTGCATGCCTGGCTACGCAGCAAGCTGGGCAATGCCGCCGATGCCGCCGACCTTGCCCAGGACACCTTCGTGCGCCTGCTGCAGCGGCGAGAAACCCTCCAGCTGAACACGCCCAGAGCCTTCCTGCGTACGGTCGCACGTGGGTTGGTGATCGATCATTGGCGCCGCGAGGAGCTGCACAGGGCCTACCTCGAGGCACTGACATACGTGCCGGAAGCACAAGCCCCTTCCGCCGAAACCCGTGAACTGCTGCTGGAACTGCTAGAACGCATCGCACGCATGCTCGACGGCCTCAAGCCGAAAGTACGCCGCGCGTTCCTGCTGGCCCAGTGCGAAGGGCTGAAGCACCAGGCCATTGCCGACCAGATGGGCATCTCGGTGCGTACCGTGGAGCGCTACATCGCTGATGCGCTCTACCATTGCTACGTGCTGCGCTACGAAGACGAGTGCTGAGACGATGACTGCCGCACAGCCTGGCGCAACAGCGGTCAAGCAGGCCATCCAGTGGACGCTGAGGCTGCGCGAAAGCGGCCATGACCTGGCCCTGCAACAACAGTGCGCACAATGGCGCAGTGCCCGCCACGAGCATGAACTGGCCTGGCAACGGGTCACTTACCTGCAACAGGACCTCGACCTGCGCGCCATCCCCGGCGCCGGTGTCGCCTTGCGCACCCTGGAAACCAGCCAGCGGCGCCTGCAGCGGCGGCAGGCACTGAAGCTGCTGGGCGGTGTTGCCATGATAGGAACGACGGCATGGCTGGGCAAAGACCTGGAGATGGTGAGCGACTGGGCATCCGACTACGCCACAAATACGGGTGAGCGACGCAGTTATGCCCTTCCCGATGGCTCGCTCATGCAACTCAATACCCGCAGTGCTGTGGACCTGGCCTTCAATGACCGGCAGCGTCTGGTTCGCCTGAAGCAGGGGGAATTGATGATCACCTGCAGCCAGGCGTCGAACGCGCAGCGTCCCTTGCTGATACAAACCCGCGACGGCTTGCTGGAAGGTTTCGAAGGGCGCTTTGTTGCTCGCCAGGACAGTGACTGCACCCGCGTCAGCGTCAGCCATGGCAGGCTGGCCATCCACCGGCCAGGCAATGGCCAGCTGCAGTGGATAGAAGCCGGGGAGGACTGGCGCCTGGATGCACAAGGTGCACAACGGCTGGAACATGTCGACATGGACGCGATGGCCTGGAGCGAAGGGCTGATCGTTACCCGGGACATGCGCCTGTTCGACTTTCTCGCGCAGGTCAGCAGGTATCGCCATGGCTATCTGGGCTGTAGCGACGAGATTGCGGATTTGCGCCTGTCGGGGGTGTTCCGCCTCGAAGACCCGGAGCGGCTGCTGCAGCTGCTGCCACAGACGTTACCTGTGCGGCTGCTGCAACGTACCCGCTGGTGGGTGCGGGTAGAACAGCAGGCTTGATCAGGCCCTGATGATTTTTTGGCGGGTTTTGAATGCCGGTCCGGCTAGGACAGAAAGCAATCCCCTCTGCCCCTCAACTTGCCAACGGACCGCTCATGCCAACCGACCCTGTGCACACGCACATTTCACCCCTGAATGATTTTCGACCTGTTTTGCAATCAGCTAATTTGCGCAAAGCTGTCCGGGCTGCCCTGTTCGGTACCGCCTTGGGGCTGATCACAGCCCCGCAGCTCTCGGTCGCCGCTGGTGTCGTCCAGGCCAGCCATAGCTACGCGATCCCGGCCGGCCCGCTGGATGACGTGCTCAACCAGTTTGCACGGCAGGCGGGCATCACCCTGTCGAGCACGCCACAGCTCACCGATGGATTGCAGTCCAACGGCTTGCAGGGGCAATACGCTGCCGAACAGGGGCTGCGCCAGTTGCTCAATGGCAGCGGCCTGCAGGCCATAAGCCAGGGCGAGCGCAACTACGTGCTGCAGGCACAACCTCAAAGCGCTGCACTGTCATTGCCAGACACCGACGTCCGTAGCTTCAGCCTGGGCAATGCCCTGGGCAGCATGGAGGGTTACAACGCCACCCACAGCCAGGTGGCAACCAAGACCAGCATGCCGCTGGTGGAGACCTCACAATCGGTGTCGGTGGTTACCCGTCAGCAGATGGACGATCAGGGCTCGCAGACTGTCGCCCAGGCCATGCGCTACACCCCCGGTGTACTGACCAACCCCTACGGGGCAACTCATCGCTATGACTACGTGGCGATGCGCGGTTTCAATGATGGGTCGGTGGATAACATCTACGTCGACGGGCTCAAGTCGATGGGTGACAACGGCACCTACAGCACCATGCAGGTCGACCCGTACTTCCTCGAACGTATCGACATTCTCAAAGGGCCTTCTTCGGTGCTATATGGCCGTAGCTCGCCTGGAGGGCTTGTGGCATTGACTACCAAGAAGCCACAGTTCACGCCCTACCATCAACTGCAGGCGACGGTGGGCACCCAGGGCCAGCGCGGCATGGGTTTTGACTTCAGCGGCCCTGTAGATGACGACAAGCGCATCGCCTACCGCCTGACAGGCCTGGCGGATGCCTCTGACACACAGTTCGACCACAGTAAGGAAGAACGCTACGCCATTGCGCCGGCAATCAGCATCGACTTCAGCGAAGACACCTCGCTCACCCTGCAAGCCTACCTGCAACACGACCCGAACGGCGGGTACCACGGCGGCAATCCTGCCGACGGCATGCTGCACCAGCGCAACGGCTTGCGGCTGTCGGACCATTTCTTCGAGGGCGAACCGGGTATCGACCACTACGAGCGCACCCAACAGTCCTTCAGCTACCAGTTCGAGCACCGCTTCAACGACGTCTTCACCGCACGACAGAACTTCCGTTATCAGGATTCGGATGTGTCGATGGACCAGGTGTACTCCGCCGGTTGGGCCGATGCCGATAGCAACATCCTCAATCGCGCGTACACCGGGGGCGACGAGCGCCTGCATTCATACATCATCGATAACATGCTGCAGGCGGAGTTCTTCACTGGCGCGGCCAAGCATACCCTGCTGCTGGGTGCTGACTATCAGCGCCGCAAAGCCGACGTGGCCTGGCGTTACGGCACAGTCGAGCCACTGGATGCCGGCAACCCGCAGTACGGTAATGGCAACCTTCAGGTGCTGGGCGAGAACCGCTACCAGCGGCGCTTGCAACAAACCGGCGTGTACTTGCAGGACCTGGTCGAGCTGGACCAGTGGCGCTTTTCCCTCGGGCTTCGCCAGGACTGGGTAAAGGTGTCCGAAGAGAACCGGGACAGCGATACCAAGGCCAGCGATCAGCGCTCCAGGTTCACTACCCGCGCCGGGGTGCTCTACCTGTTCGAGAACGGCATTGCGCCGTATATCAGCTATTCGGAGTCGTTCAACCCCAATACCGTATCCGATCAGGACGGCCGCCCGCTGGCACCTACGGAGGGCACCCAGTGGGAAGCCGGTATCAAGTATCAACCCCCTGGCAGCGACAACCTGTTCACTGCTTCGGTGTTCCGCATCGAGCAGGAGAACCTGGCGTCGAAGCAGCCAAACGAGGATTTCTATCGCCCTGTCGGGGAAGTTCGTTCGCAAGGGCTTGAACTGGAAGCGCATGTTCAGCTCACTGACAGCCTGAAGCTGCTGGGTGGCTACACCTTTACCGACATCGAGTATTCCAAGTCGATGCCGAGCCTGGTGTCCGGCAGCCTGGACAACAAAGGCAATTCGCCAACCCAGGCACCGAAACAGATGCTCTCGCTGTGGGCAGATTACAACTTCCACCAGGGGGCTCTGGATGGCCTGCGGCTGGGCGGTGGGGTGCGTTATGTGGGGTACAGCTGGGTCGATGCGGAAAACAGCATGAAGGTGCCTTCCTACACCCTGTTCGACGCTTCCATCGGCTATGACCTGGGCAAGATCGGCCTCGCAGGTGTGGATGTACGCTTGAACGCCAACAACCTGACCAATGAAAGCTACATCACCTCGTGTGCCAGCCTGAACTACTGCTACATGGGTGAAGAGCGCAACGTCAGCGCAACGGTCAGCTATCAGTTCTGATCAGCCACCACTGCCCGGAAAAGACAAAGCCCCTGTCTGCATCGCAGACAGGGGCTTTGGGTTTGAATCTTGACGATGACCTACTCTCACATGGGGAGACCCCACACTACCATCGGCGATGCATCGTTTCACTACTGAGTTCGGGATGGGATCAGGTGGTTCCAATGCTCTATGGTCGTCAAGAAATTCTGTGTGCTGGCCCGTCCCTCGGACGTACCTGCGAATCTCTGTAGTTCCTACTTAAAGACAAAACCCCTACCTGCATGAGCAGATAGGGGTTTTGCGAAATGAATCTTGACGATGACCTACTCTCACATGGGGAGACCCCACACTACCATCGGCGATGCATCGTTTCACTACTGAGTTCGGGATGGGATCAGGTGGTTCCAATGCTCTATGGTCGTCAAGAAATTCTGTAGCCAGAATGTCCAGATGGACAGCCCAGCGAATTCGGATATGTGATAGTTGTGATGCTTTGTGAACAGTGCGAACTTTCGGTTCGTGTCATCTTCACCACCGCAATCTGCATGAGCAAATTGCTTGGGTGTTATATGGTCAAGCCTCACGGGCAATTAGTATTGGTTAGCTCAACGCCTCACAGCGCTTACACACCCAACCTATCAACGTCGTAGTCTTCGACGGCCCTTCAGGGGATTCTAGATCCCAGTGAGATCTCATCTTGAGGCAAGTTTCCCGCTTAGATGCTTTCAGCGGTTATCTCTTCCGAACATAGCTACCCGGCAATGCCACTGGCGTGACAACCGGAACACCAGAGGTTCGTCCACTCCGGTCCTCTCGTACTAGGAGCAGCCCCTCTCAAATCTCAAACGTCCACGGCAGATAGGGACCGAACTGTCTCACGACGTTCTAAACCCAGCTCGCGTACCACTTTAAATGGCGAACAGCCATACCCTTGGGACCGGCTTCAGCCCCAGGATGTGATGAGCCGACATCGAGGTGCCAAACACCGCCGTCGATATGAACTCTTGGGCGGTATCAGCCTGTTATCCCCGGAGTACCTTTTATCCGTTGAGCGATGGCCCTTCCATACAGAACCACCGGATCACTAAGACCTACTTTCGTACCTGCTCGACGTGTGTGTCTCGCAGTCAAGCGCGCTTTTGCCTTTATACTCTACGACCGATTTCCGACCGGTCTGAGCGCACCTTCGTACTCCTCCGTTACTCTTTGGGAGGAGACCGCCCCAGTCAAACTACCCACCATACACTGTCCTCGATCCGGATAACGGACCTGAGTTAGAACCTCAAAGTTGCCAGGGTGGTATTTCAAGGATGGCTCCATGAGAACTGGCGTCCCCACTTCAAAGCCTCCCACCTATCCTACACAAGCAAATTCAAAGTCCAGTGCAAAGCTATAGTAAAGGTTCACGGGGTCTTTCCGTCTAGCCGCGGATACACTGCATCTTCACAGCGATTTCAATTTCACTGAGTCTCGGGTGGAGACAGCGCCGCCATCGTTACGCCATTCGTGCAGGTCGGAACTTACCCGACAAGGAATTTCGCTACCTTAGGACCGTTATAGTTACGGCCGCCGTTTACCGGGGCTTCGATCAAGAGCTTCGCTTGCGCTAACCCCATCAATTAACCTTCCGGCACCGGGCAGGCGTCACACCCTATACGTCCACTTTCGTGTTTGCAGAGTGCTGTGTTTTTAATAAACAGTCGCAGCGGCCTGGTATCTTCGACCGGCATGGGCTTACGGAGCAAGTCCTTGACCCTCGCCGGCGCACCTTCTCCCGAAGTTACGGTGCCATTTTGCCTAGTTCCTTCACCCGAGTTCTCTCAAGCGCCTTGGTATTCTCTACCTAACCACCTGTGTCGGTTTGGGGTACGGTTCCCAGTTATCTGAAGCTTAGGAGCTTTTCTTGGAAGCATGGTATCAACCACTTCGTCGCCTAGAGGCAACTCGTCATCAGCTCTCGGCCTTGAAATCCCGGATTTGCCTAAGATTTCAGCCTACCACCTTAAACCTGGACAACCAACGCCAGGCTGGCCTAACCTTCTCCGTCCCTCCATCGCAATAACTGGAAGTACAGGAATATTAACCTGTTTTCCATCGACTACGCTTTTCAGCCTCGCCTTAGGGACCGACTAACCCTGCGTCGATTAACGTTGCGCAGGAAACCTTGGTCTTTCGGCGTGCGAGTTTTTCACTCGCATTGTCGTTACTCATGTCAGCATTCGCACTTCTGATACCTCCAGCAAGCTTCTCAACTCACCTTCACAGGCTTACAGAACGCTCCTCTACCGCATCATCATAAGATGATACCCGTAGCTTCGGTGCATGGTTTGAGCCCCGTTACATCTTCCGCGCAGGCCGACTCGACTAGTGAGCTATTACGCTTTCTTTAAAGGGTGGCTGCTTCTAAGCCAACCTCCTAGCTGTCTAAGCCTTCCCACATCGTTTCCCACTTAACCATGACTTTGGGACCTTAGCTGACGGTCTGGGTTGTTTCCCTTTTCACGACGGACGTTAGCACCCGCCGTGTGTCTCCCATGCTCGGCACTTGTAGGTATTCGGAGTTTGCATCGGTTTGGTAAGTCGGGATGACCCCCTAGCCGAAACAGTGCTCTACCCCCTACAGTGATACATGAGGCGCTACCTAAATAGCTTTCGAGGAGAACCAGCTATCTCCGAGCTTGATTAGCCTTTCACTCCGATCCACAGGTCATCCGCTAACTTTTCAACGGTAGTCGGTTCGGTCCTCCAGTCAGTGTTACCTAACCTTCAACCTGCCCATGGATAGATCGCCCGGTTTCGGGTCTATACCCAGCGACTAAACGCCCTATTAAGACTCGCTTTCGCTACGCCTCCCCTATTCGGTTAAGCTCGCCACTGAATATAAGTCGCTGACCCATTATACAAAAGGTACGCAGTCACCTAACAAAGTAGGCTCCCACTGCTTGTACGCATACGGTTTCAGGATCTATTTCACTCCCCTCTCCGGGGTTCTTTTCGCCTTTCCCTCACGGTACTGGTTCACTATCGGTCAGTCAGTAGTATTTAGCCTTGGAGGATGGTCCCCCCATATTCAGACAAAGTTTCTCGTGCTCCGTCCTACTCGATTTCATTGATAAGAGATTTTCGTGTACGGGGCTATCACCCACTATGGCCGCACTTTCCAGAGCGTTCCACTAATCTCAAACCAACTTAAGGGCTGGTCCCCGTTCGCTCGCCACTACTAAGGGAATCTCGGTTGATTTCTATTCCTCAGGGTACTTAGATGTTTCAGTTCCCCTGGTTCGCCTCTTGCACCTATGTATTCAGTACAAGATACTCAGCTTGTGCTGAGTGGGTTCCCCCATTCAGAGATCTCTGGATCACAGTCTGTTTGCCGACTCCCCAAAGCTTATCGCAGGCTACCACGTCTTTCATCGCCTCTGACTGCCAAGGCATCCACCGTATGCGCTTCTTCACTTGACCATATAACCCCAAGCAATCTGGTTATACTGTGAAGACGACATTCGCCGAAAATTCGCACGTCGCTCTTTCGAGCAGAACTCACAAATTTTACCTTAGCCTGATCCACCAGCAGTGAAACTGGTGTTCAGTCTATTTCTATCACATATCCGAATTTTTAAAGAACGATCTGACAAAAGTCAGAAATCAACATTCAGTCACGAATGTTCATTTCTAAGTTCTGACAAGTGACTGTGTACAGCGAAAGTGGTGGAGCCAAGCGGGATCGAACCGCTGACCTCCTGCGTGCAAGGCAGGCGCTCTCCCAGCTGAGCTATGGCCCCGTATTCTGCGGCTAAACCATGTAATGGTAGGTCTGGGCAGATTTGAACTGCCGACCTCACCCTTATCAGGGGTGCGCTCTAACCAACTGAGCTACAGACCTATAACAGGGTCGCTTTACAGCATCGTCTTTTACAATGAATCAAGCAATTCGTGTGGGTGCTCATCAGCAGGCTGATGTCGTCGATTAAGGAGGTGATCCAGCCGCAGGTTCCCCTACGGCTACCTTGTTACGACTTCACCCCAGTCATGAATCACACCGTGGTAACCGTCCTCCCGAAGGTTAGACTAGCTACTTCTGGTGCAACCCACTCCCATGGTGTGACGGGCGGTGTGTACAAGGCCCGGGAACGTATTCACCGCGACATTCTGATTCGCGATTACTAGCGATTCCGACTTCACGCAGTCGAGTTGCAGACTGCGATCCGGACTACGATCGGTTTTGTGAGATTAGCTCCACCTCGCGGCTTGGCAACCCTCTGTACCGACCATTGTAGCACGTGTGTAGCCCAGGCCGTAAGGGCCATGATGACTTGACGTCATCCCCACCTTCCTCCGGTTTGTCACCGGCAGTCTCCTTAGAGTGCCCACCATAACGTGCTGGTAACTAAGGACAAGGGTTGCGCTCGTTACGGGACTTAACCCAACATCTCACGACACGAGCTGACGACAGCCATGCAGCACCTGTGTCAGAGTTCCCGAAGGCACCAATCCATCTCTGGAAAGTTCTCTGCATGTCAAGGCCTGGTAAGGTTCTTCGCGTTGCTTCGAATTAAACCACATGCTCCACCGCTTGTGCGGGCCCCCGTCAATTCATTTGAGTTTTAACCTTGCGGCCGTACTCCCCAGGCGGTCAACTTAATGCGTTAGCTGCGCCACTAAAATCTCAAGGATTCCAACGGCTAGTTGACATCGTTTACGGCGTGGACTACCAGGGTATCTAATCCTGTTTGCTCCCCACGCTTTCGCACCTCAGTGTCAGTATCAGTCCAGGTGGTCGCCTTCGCCACTGGTGTTCCTTCCTATATCTACGCATTTCACCGCTACACAGGAAATTCCACCACCCTCTACCGTACTCTAGCTTGCCAGTTTTGGATGCAGTTCCCAGGTTGAGCCCGGGGCTTTCACATCCAACTTAACAAACCACCTACGCGCGCTTTACGCCCAGTAATTCCGATTAACGCTTGCACCCTCTGTATTACCGCGGCTGCTGGCACAGAGTTAGCCGGTGCTTATTCTGTCGGTAACGTCAAAACAGCAAGGTATTCGCTTACTGCCCTTCCTCCCAACTTAAAGTGCTTTACAATCCGAAGACCTTCTTCACACACGCGGCATGGCTGGATCAGGCTTTCGCCCATTGTCCAATATTCCCCACTGCTGCCTCCCGTAGGAGTCTGGACCGTGTCTCAGTTCCAGTGTGACTGATCATCCTCTCAGACCAGTTACGGATCGTCGCCTTGGTGAGCCATTACCCCACCAACTAGCTAATCCGACCTAGGCTCATCTGATAGCGCAAGGCCCGAAGGTCCCCTGCTTTCTCCCGTAGGACGTATGCGGTATTAGCGTTCCTTTCGAAACGTTGTCCCCCACTACCAGGCAGATTCCTAGGCATTACTCACCCGTCCGCCGCTGAATCCAGGAGCAAGCTCCCGTCATCCGCTCGACTTGCATGTGTTAGGCCTGCCGCCAGCGTTCAATCTGAGCCATGATCAAACTCTTCAGTTCAATACTGCTTGGGTTTTTAAGAAACCCTAAACTTGGCTCAGCAATCTCAAATGACTATGTGATTTCTCGCATGGCCACTTGTGATGCTGATAATCTTTTTGACTATCAGTCCGTACTCACAAGCACCCACACGAATTGCTTGATTCAATTTGTTAAAGAGCGTTTGGTTAAGAGCTTTTCGTCTCAACCGAGGCGCGCATTCTACGCTTTCCTCAGAGCCTGTCAAGCGTTTATTTTGAAGTTTTTTCCGAGAAACTCGTTTAGCTTCAAACACTTAACTCGCTTCGATCTCTCGTCGCGGGAGGTGAATAATACAGCATTCAAAAACGCTGTCAACCACCTTTTACTACCACCGGCTGGCTGTTAAGCCTACCAGGAGAAGCATGAGCTTCTACTTAAAGACAAAACCCCTACCTGCATGCGCAGATAGGGGTTTTGCGAAATGAATCTTGACGATGACCTACTCTCACATGGGGAGACCCCACACTACCATCGGCGATGCATCGTTTCACTACTGAGTTCGGGATGGGATCAGGTGGTTCCAATGCTCTATGGTCGTCAAGAAATTCTGTAGCCAGAATGTCCAGATGGACAGCCCAGCGAATTCGGATATGTGATAGTTGTGATGCTTTGTGAACAGTGCGAACTTTCGGTTCGTGTCATCTTCACCACCGCAATCTGCATGAGCAAATTGCTTGGGTGTTATATGGTCAAGCCTCACGGGCAATTAGTATTGGTTAGCTCAACGCCTCACAGCGCTTACACACCCAACCTATCAACGTCGTAGTCTTCGACGGCCCTTCAGGGGATTCTGGATCCCAGTGAGATCTCATCTTGAGGCAAGTTTCCCGCTTAGATGCTTTCAGCGGTTATCTCTTCCGAACATAGCTACCCGGCAATGCCACTGGCGTGACAACCGGAACACCAGAGGTTCGTCCACTCCGGTCCTCTCGTACTAGGAGCAGCCCCTCTCAAATCTCAAACGTCCACGGCAGATAGGGACCGAACTGTCTCACGACGTTCTAAACCCAGCTCGCGTACCACTTTAAATGGCGAACAGCCATACCCTTGGGACCGGCTTCAGCCCCAGGATGTGATGAGCCGACATCGAGGTGCCAAACACCGCCGTCGATATGAACTCTTGGGCGGTATCAGCCTGTTATCCCCGGAGTACCTTTTATCCGTTGAGCGATGGCCCTTCCATACAGAACCACCGGATCACTAAGACCTACTTTCGTACCTGCTCGACGTGTGTGTCTCGCAGTCAAGCGCGCTTTTGCCTTTATACTCTACGACCGATTTCCGACCGGTCTGAGCGCACCTTCGTACTCCTCCGTTACTCTTTGGGAGGAGACCGCCCCAGTCAAACTACCCACCATACACTGTCCTCGATCCGGATAACGGACCTGAGTTAGAACCTCAAAGTTGCCAGGGTGGTATTTCAAGGATGGCTCCATGAGAACTGGCGTCCCCACTTCAAAGCCTCCCACCTATCCTACACAAGCAAATTCAAAGTCCAGTGCAAAGCTATAGTAAAGGTTCACGGGGTCTTTCCGTCTAGCCGCGGATACACTGCATCTTCACAGCGATTTCAATTTCACTGAGTCTCGGGTGGAGACAGCGCCGCCATCGTTACGCCATTCGTGCAGGTCGGAACTTACCCGACAAGGAATTTCGCTACCTTAGGACCGTTATAGTTACGGCCGCCGT
>NZ_CM181239.1:0-122500 GCF_059295275.1 Pseudomonas sp. 9_2_1 | reverse complement strand
GAGGGCGACACCCACCTTGACCGGGCCTGCGCCGTCCTCGCCTTCCGGGCGGCCCGTCAGGCTCATCAGCCCCCCCAGCCCCTGGATCATGAAGTCATAGCCGGCGCGCCTGGCATAGGGCCCGGTCTGGCCGAAGCCGGTAATGGAACAATAGATAAGCTGCGGGTTGAGCGCCTTCAGGCTCGCATAGTCCAGGCCGTAGGCAGCCAACCCGCCAACCTTGAAGTTCTCGATGACGATATCGCACTTGGCCGCCAGCTCACGCACCAGGCGTTGCCCTTCCGGCTGCGTGAAGTCGATGGTTACCGAGCGCTTGTTGCGATTGGCCGAAAGGTAATACGCCGCCTCGCTGGTGTTCTCACCCTCGGCGTCCTTGAGGAAGGGCGGCCCCCATGAGCGGGTATCATCGCCACTGCCAGGGCGTTCCACCTTTATCACGTCGGCACCAAGGTCAGCGAGGATCTGGCCAGCCCATGGGCCGGCCAACACGCGCGAAAGGTCCAGTACCCGCAGATGTGATAGCGCGCCCATGGGCTGGCTCCTTGTTAATAGAAGGCCTGGATACCGGTCTGCGCACGCCCCAGGATCAGTGCATGCACGTCGTGAGTACCTTCATAGGTGTTGACCACCTCAAGGTTGACCAGGTGACGGGCCACACCAAACTCGTCGGAGATGCCGTTGCCGCCCAGCATGTCACGTGCCATGCGCGCGATATCCAGGGCCTTGCCGCAGGAATTCCGCTTCATGATAGAGGTGATTTCCACCGCAGCCGTACCTTCATCTTTCATGCGCCCCAGGCGCAGGCAACCCTGCAAGGCCAGCGTGATTTCAGTCTGCATGTCCGCCAGCTTCTTCTGGATCAACTGATTCGCAGCCAAAGGTCGACCGAACTGCTGGCGGTCCAGGGTGTACTGCCGTGCGGTGTGCCAGCAGGCCTCGGCGGCGCCCAGCGCGCCCCAGGAGATGCCATAGCGGGCCGAGTTCAGGCAGGTGAACGGGCCTTTCAGCCCACGCACGTCGGGGAAGATGTTTTCTTCCGGCACGAATACGTTGTCCATGACGACTTCGCCAGTGATAGAGGCACGCAGGCCGACCTTGCCATGGATCGCCGGGGCGCTGAGGCCTTCCCAGCCTTTCTCCAGAACAAAGCCGCGAATATCACCCGCATCATCCTTGGCCCAGACCACGAATACATCGGCGATCGGGCTATTGGTGATCCACATCTTGCTGCCGGTGAGGCGATAGCCGCCGTCGACCTTCCTGGCACGGGTGATCATCGACCCAGGATCGGAGCCATGATTGGGCTCGGTGAGGCCGAAGCAACCGATCCACTCACCGCTGGCCAGCTTGGGCAGGTATTTCTGTTTTTGCGCTTCGGTGCCGAATTCGTTGATAGGCACCATTACCAGGGACGACTGCACGCTCATCATCGACCGGTAGCCCGAGTCGATACGCTCGACCTCTCGAGCGATCAGGCCGTAGCACACGTAATTCAGGCCACTGCCACCGTACTGTTCGGGAATGGTTGCCCCCAGCAAGCCGATTTCACCCATCTCGCGGAAGATCGCCGGGTCGGTCTGCTCGTGACGGAAGGCCTCGAGCACACGCGGGGCCAGCTTGTCCTGGGCGAACTGATAAGCGCTGTCACGCACCATGCGCTCTTCTTCAGTGAGCTGCTGATCGAGCAGCAGCGGGTCGATCCAGTTGAAGCTTGCTTTACCGGCCATGAGCGAAATCCTCGAAATAGGGGGCAGTTTCTTGTGCCTTTGAGCCTAGGCCTGATTAGCCGGCGGGACAAACGAGGATTGCGCACCTATTAGTGATAATTTGTCACTTCGTAAATCGGCAAAACGCCACATTGACTGCCTTACGAGTGAGGTTGACGTACATGCGCCGCAAGATCCCCAGTACCGCCGCCCTGGTTTGCTTCGAAGCAGCGGCGCGCAACGAGAGCTTTACCAAGGCCGCCCAGGAACTCGCCCTGACCCAGGGCGCTGTCTGTCGGCAGATAGGCGGCCTGGAGGCGTTCCTTAATGTCGAACTGTTCCGGCGCTCGCGACGGGGCGTGAAGCTGACCGAAGCAGGCCTGTCCTACAGCCGCCAGATAGCCGCGCAACTGGACGCCGTGGAGCGCGACACACTCTCTGTAATGCGCCAACAGGGCGCCAATGTGATCGAACTGGCGGTAGTGCCCACCTTTGGCACCCAGTGGCTACTACCGCGCCTGAAAGACTTCCAGCAATGCCACCCCGAGGTCACGGTCAACCTCACCAACCGCACACGCCCGTTTCTGTTCGCCGACACTACCTTCGATGCCGCCATCTACTTTGGCGATGCCGACTGGTCGGGCACCCAGTCGCACCGGCTGATGGGGGAGAACCCGGTGCCGGTCTGCAGCCCGGCACTACTGGGCGAGGAGGCCATGCTGGAGGCGCGGCGCATCGGGCAACTGCCACTGCTGCAGCAGAGCACCCGCCCGTACGCCTGGCGGCAGTGGTTCGGCAGCCTGGGCATGAATATGGAACGCGACATGACAGGCCCGCGCTATGAACTATTCTCGATGCTCGCCCAGGCGGCCATGCACGACATGGGTATCGCCCTGATTCCGCCGTTCCTGATTCAGCGCGAGTTGGAGGAAGGTAGGTTGGTGGTCGCTAACAGACACGCCCTGAGTAGCGACAAGGCCTACTATCTGATGATTCCGGAGCGCAAGGTCGAGTCTGGCTCGCTGCGTGCCTTTCGCGACTGGCTGCTGCACCAGGCCCAGGCCTATATAGGCAAAGCATGAACCTGCGATAACTTGACTCGGTAGTCAATTATTTTAAACACCTACAGATGTATGTATTTGTCGCATTATCGCAAACTGTTACGCAGGCATAAAAATACCCTTTAACCCTGCTTATTACGCGGCTTTGCGGGCTATTTTGCGACATTCACCCAGTCGTAAGCGAAGTGCCCTGAAATATTTTGATTTTTTCTTCTAACCTGCCAATAGCCCATGTTTGAGAGGCTGCAGCCGTAGTGCTGCGACATGCGGTCACAGGGTGACTTGTAGTTTTGAGTTCGTTTCGCTCCATAACCGGTTGAAGACCCCCGGGTTCGTCTGCAAAATGCTTCGCCCGCCCGGGATACGGCGGGTTGGCGCTCCACAGCCGCCCCAGCTCACCATCCGCAGTGTGCTGGCTTTTACAAAGACAAAGGTCACCGCAGGAGAAATAGTCGTGCACATTGGTGTTCCTCTCGAGACGCAGACCGGTGAGACAAGGGTCGCAGCGACCCCGGAAACCATCAAGAAACTGATTGGCCAGGGCCATCAGGTCACCGTCCAACGGGGGGCAGGGCTAAACGCCAGCATTCCGGACAGTGCCTATGAGGCCGTGGGCGCTTCCCTGGGGAGTGCGGCCGATGCCTACGGCGCCCAATTGGTACTCAAGGTGGTCGCGCCCAACGACCAGGAGCTGGCCCTGATCAACAGCGGCAGCCTGCTGGCGGGCATGCTCAACCCCTTCAACAGCGAGCTGATCGGCAAGATGGCCGAACGCGGTATTACCGCCTTTGCCCTTGAAGCCGCGCCACGCACCTCACGGGCACAAAGCCTGGACGTGCTGTCGTCGCAAGCCAACATCGCCGGTTACAAGGCAGTGTTGCTGGCTGCCCATCACTACCCGCGCTTCATGCCCATGCTGATGACGGCGGCCGGCACCGTAAAGGCCGCACGGGTACTGATCCTTGGGGCGGGCGTTGCCGGCCTGCAGGCCATCGCCACGGCGAAGCGGCTGGGGGCAGTGATCGAAGCGTCTGATGTGCGCCCGGCAGTGAAGGAGCAGATCGAATCGCTGGGCGCCAAATTCCTCGACGTGCCCTACGAGACCGACGAGGAGCGCGAATGCGCCGAAGGCGTCGGCGGATATGCGCGACCAATGCCGGCAAGCTGGATGCAACGCCAGGCCCAGGCCGTGCATGAGCGTGCCAAGCAGGCGGATATCGTCATCACCACGGCGCTGATTCCCGGGCGCAAGGCGCCGACCCTGCTCAGTGCCGAAACCGTTGCGCAGATGAAGCCAGGGTCGGTGGTCATCGACCTCGCCGCAGCCCAGGGCGGCAACTGCCCGCTCACCGTCGCCGACCAAGTGGTGCAACAGAACGGGGTGACCATCGTCGGCCCCACCAACCTGCCGGCCCAGGTGGGTGCCGATGCGTCGGCGCTATACGCACGCAACCTGCTGGACTTCACGAAGCTGCTGTTCGACAAGGACGGCGCACTGGTCATCAACCTCGAAGACGACATCGTCGCGGCCTGCCTGATGTGCCGCGATGGTCAAGTCGTCCGCAAGAACGGCTAAGGAGCACGACAATGGAAGACATGCTGATTTCCCATGGCATCTACAACCTGATCATCTTCGTGCTGGCCATTTATGTGGGTTACCACGTGGTCTGGAACGTCACCCCGGCGCTGCACACCCCATTGATGGCCGTGACCAACGCCATTTCGGCGATCGTCATCGTTGGCGCCATGTTGGCCGCCGCGCTGACCGTGACCCCGGCAGGCAAGCTGATGGGTACCCTTGCCGTAGCGCTGGCCGCAGTCAACGTGTTCGGTGGCTTCCTGGTCACCCGCCGCATGCTTGAGATGTTCAAGAAGAAAACCAAGAACGAGGCGCAGAAGTAAGCATGAGCATGAATCTGGTAACGCTCCTCTACCTCGTCGCCTCGATCTGCTTCATTCAGGCGCTCAAGGGCCTGTCGCACCCGACCACGTCGCGGCGCGGCAACCTGTACGGCATGATCGGCATGGGGATCGCCATCCTCACGACGGTGGGCCTCATCTATAAGCTCGCGGCGCTCTCTGTTGGCAACGGCGGGGCTACCACCGGCATCGGCTACGTGCTGGTCGGCCTGCTGATCGGCGGCACCGCCGGCTCGATCATGGCCAAGCGCGTCGAGATGACCAAGATGCCCGAGCTGGTCGCCTTCATGCACAGCATGATCGGCCTGGCTGCGGTTTTCATCGCCATCGCCGCCGTGCTCGAACCGCAATCTATGGGTATCGTTGCCGCCATCAGCGACCCGATCCCCACCGGCAACCGCCTGGAGCTGTTCCTCGGTGCAGCCATCGGTGCAGTCACCTTCTCCGGTTCGGTGATCGCCTTCGGCAAGCTGTCGGGCAAGTACAAGTTCCGCCTGTTCCAGGGCGCACCGGTACAGTTCGCCGGCCAGCACAAGCTGAACCTGATCCTCGGCCTGACCACCATTGCGCTGGGGCTGCTGTTCACCTTCACCGGCCATTACAGCGCCTTCACCCTGATGCTGGTCCTGGCCTTCATCATGGGCGTGCTGATCATCATCCCTATTGGCGGTGCAGACATGCCGGTAGTGGTGTCGATGCTCAACAGCTATTCGGGCTGGGCAGCAGCAGGTATCGGCTTCTCGCTTAACAACTCGATGCTGATCATTGCCGGCTCGCTGGTCGGCTCGTCCGGTGCGATCCTTTCGTACATCATGTGCAAGGCGATGAACCGTTCGTTCTTCAACGTCATCCTCGGCGGTTTCGGCGGTGATACCGATGCCGGCGCGGCGCAAGGTTCGAAAGAGCAGCGCCCGGTGAAGTCCGGCTCGGCCGACGATGCCACCTTCCTGCTGAGCAATGCCGACAGCGTGATCATTGTCCCTGGCTACGGCCTGGCGGTTGCCCGTGCCCAGCACGCGCTGAAGGAATTGACCGAGAAGCTGACCCACAACGGTGTGACCGTGAAATACGCGATCCACCCCGTGGCGGGGCGGATGCCCGGGCACATGAACGTGCTGCTCGCCGAAGCCGAGGTGCCTTACGACCAGGTGTTCGAGATGGAAGACATCAACGCCGAATTCGGCCAGGCCGACGTGGTTCTGGTGCTCGGTGCCAACGACGTGGTCAACCCGGCGGCGAAGAACGACCCCAAGTCGCCGATTGCCGGCATGCCTATCCTCGAAGCGTTCAAGGCCAAGACCATCATCGTCAACAAGCGCTCCATGGCCAGCGGCTATGCCGGCCTGGACAACGAGCTGTTCTATCTGGACAAGACCATGATGGTGTTCGGCGACGCCAAGAAAGTCATCGAAGACATGGTCAAGGCGGTGGAATGACGCCCGCTGCAAACCAGTTGATATAAAGGAAGCCCCGGTCAGCATGTACCGGGGCTTTTCTTTTGTTGATCCGGATCAACGGCTCTACTCCAGTGCCTCTCATACGACCATGGTCGTGGGACGGCAATGGGCGAAGTCTCTAGACTGCGCTGCAGTAGTTTCAGTAGCCCGAGATAACAATCCATGTACCGTGATCGTATCCGCTTGTCCTCTCTGCACAGCAAGGTAATGAGTGCGGCTGATGCCGCTGGTCTGATCGAGGACGGCATGACCGTCGGCATGAGCGGTTTCACCCGCGCCGGCGAAGCCAAGGCCGTACCGCATGCCCTGGCCGAACGTGCCAAGCAGTCGCCACTGAAAATCAGCCTGATGACCGGCGCCAGCCTGGGCAACGACCTGGACAAGCAACTGACCGAGGCCGGCGTGCTGGCTCGCCGCATGCCGTTCCAGGTCGACAGCACCCTGCGCAAGGCCATCAACGATGGCAAGGTGATGTTCATCGACCAGCACCTGTCTGAAACCGTCGAACAACTGCGCAACCAGCAGCTCAAGCTGCCGGACATCGCCGTGATCGAAGCCGTGGCCATTACCGAGCAAGGGCACATCGTGCCGACCACCTCGGTGGGCAACTCGGCCAGCTTTGCGATCTTCGCCAAGCAGGTGATTGTCGAGATCAACCTCTCGCACAACACCAACCTCGAAGGCCTGCACGACATCTATATCCCGACCTACCGGCCGACCCGCACGCCAATCCCGCTGGTCAAGGTCGATGATCGCATCGGCAGCAGCGCAATCCCGATCGACCCAGCCAAGATCGTCGGCATCGTCATCAGCAACCAGCCGGACTCACCGTCCACCGTGCTGCCGCCGGATGGCGAAACCCAGGGCATCGCCGACCACCTGATCGACTTCCTCAAGAAGGAAGTCGACGCTGGCCGCATGACCAACAAGCTCGGCCCGCTGCAGGCCGGTATCGGCAGCATCGCCAACGCGGTGATGTGCGGCCTGATCGACTCGCCGTTCGAAGACCTGACCATGTACTCCGAAGTACTCCAGGATTCCACCTTCGACCTGATCGACGCCGGCAAACTCAGCTTCGCCTCGGGCAGCTCGATCACCTTGTCGACCCGCCGCAATGCTGACGTGTTCGGCAACCTGGAGCGCTACAAGGACAAGCTGGTACTGCGTCCGCAAGAAATCTCCAACCACCCGGAAGTAGTGCGTCGCCTGGGCATTATCGGCATCAACACCGCACTGGAGTTCGATATCTACGGCAACGTCAACTCCACCCACGTGTGCGGCACCAGGATGATGAACGGTATTGGTGGCTCGGGTGACTTTGCCCGTAATGCCCACCTGGCCGTGTTCGTCACCAAGTCGATTGCCAAAGGCGGGGCGATTTCCAGCGTGGTGCCGATGGTCAGCCATGTCGACCACACCGAGCACGACGTGGACATCCTGGTCACCGAGCAAGGCCTGGCCGACCTGCGAGGCCTGGCGCCGCGCGAGCGCGCACGGGCGATCATCGACAACTGTGTTCATCCTGACTACCGGGCGGCGCTGAACGACTACTTCGATCGCGCCTGCGAACGTGGCGGCCATACCCCGCATATCCTGCGTGAAGCACTGAGCTGGCACGAAAACCTGGAAGAAACCGGGCGCATGCTGGCTAGCTGATCCACCTCTGGTCGGGATAGCCGGGCAACACTGCTGTCCCGATAACGCTCTCTGCAGGAGCGGCTTTAATCGCCCACACCGGCACAGCCGGTGCCAGCCACCGCTTTGCGGAGTGTTCGCGACACGCCGCTCAACTCCTCAACCTAACTGCGATCATAAACTGTCCTACTGTACTGGTATTTCTACCAGCCTTTAGCTTGCCCTATCCGCCTCCAACCTCAAAACGCACCAATAATGTGCAGACCAGTACAGTTACGCCAATTTCGAGTGCAACAGTAGGGTTACACAGTTAACTGAGCTATCGTCTTTCAACAGAACTGTATCTACTGTTATGGACAAGAGAGGAGGATCATTGGCATCAGTTAAACCACTACCTAATCCCGCCATAAGCGGAAGGATGAAGCATCATGGAACGTACCCTCAGTTCCGGTCTCGTTTTTGAAAGCAACACCCAGCAATCCAACGCCTCGATGCCGCTGCGCGCATTGTCCACCCTGCTGCTGTGGCAGCGCCGCATGGCCAGCCGCCGTCAACTGGCTCGCCTGGACGCCCGCCTGCTGGCTGATGCCGGTATCAGCGAGTCGCAGCGTTACGAAGAGCTGAGCAAGCCTTTCTGGCGTTAAGCTCCGGCTTGCCGGCTTCGGCCGGCACCGCGAATTTCAAGAACCCGCTGCAGGTGACTGCAGCGGGTTTTTTGTTTTTAAGGGCGCCGGCTAGAGCGTTCCGCTCGCAACAGGTACAGTTTCAAATTTTCGGATTACGACAGGTACAGTTGCTTTGCGCGCTGTTGATTAACATCCAGAAACACCCGCGCGTGATACGCTTCGCTTAACAGTCTGGTAGAACCGCTGTAAAAAGTACCGAGACGCGCTATCCGTGCGTCCGATAAACAGAACACCCGACCCAAGTCCAGGAGTCCACCATCATGTCCCGTAATTACCTGATTGGCGCTGCCCTGATGCTGAGCCTGGCAGGCACTGCACACGCCACCAGCTTCGTTGTCACCACCGACGCCGTCGTTGGCGCTGTAGCCGCGTCCACCGATGCTACCTCCGATGTTTCCTCTTCGTTCCGTGACGACAAGATCGTCCAGGCCGCCCGTGACGACGCTGCCAGCTTCGTTGGCAGCCAAGGGGACATCCGCGGTGCCAAGCTGGAAAGCGCTTTCCTGCACATCCGCTCGCAAATGCCGGCCCTGCAGGCCACTGACGCGCAACTGGCCCAGGCCATCCTGGCGATCTGATCCCGGCTGAGCCATACGGCTGTGCTGGTCACCAGCACAGCCTCGCCCACCCTTGCCCCCACGTTTTCCAGTTGTTGTGGAGCCCATGCGTTATCTGTTGCCGCTGCTGTTCTCCGTCGCTGGCATGGCCAGCGCCCATGCCATGGATACCACCACGCAAAGCCTGGTCATCACCGGCTACGTCACCAGCCAGGTGACCACCGCACCGTTCGACCGCAAGCTGGTCCGCCAGGCCCGCGACGACGCCGCTGCCTTTGTCGCCAGCGACGGCCAGATCCGCGGTGCACGGCTGGAAGCAGCGCTGGAATCATTACGCCACAATTGCTCACGACACACCGTCGGTGATCTGGAACTGGCGCAGGCAATTCTCGTCCAATAGCAACAACTGACTCCCTGTATTTTTCGGAGATGCTCCATGCGTAAACCGCTGATTGCCGCTACCCTCGGCATGCTGCTGCTGGCCGACCTGGCTCAGGCACAGACCCTGGTGGCCACCAGCAACATCATCGTGCGTGCCTTTGGCCGTTCGATCGACTTCACCTCTGACACAACCACCTCGATTCGCGACTCCAAGGTAGTACGCGAAGCCCACGACGACGCTGCCAGCTTCGTCGCCAGCAATGGCGACATCCGCGGCGCCCAGCTCGAAGCGGCCTTCAACACCTTGCGCGAGCGCGTGCCAGAAGCGCGAGGCGCCAGCGACCAAGTGCTGGCCGAAGCCATTCTGGCCCTGTGAACGGCGTGCGCGCCTGGCTGCTCGGCTGCGCCCTGACGCTGCTCGGCACGCCCGCCTTGGCCGACCTGCAGCTTGAGCTGCAGGCATCTGGCCTCGACCCGCAGCAAACCCAAGCCACCCAGGCCCTCCTCGACGAGGCCCTGGGCAAGTTGCCGCCACGCTTCAAGCAACAGCTGGACCGCCGCGTGCTGGTCAGCTGGAGCGACAAGATGCCAGCAGACGCCTATGGCCAGGCCTCGCTGGTTTCCACCCTTGAACTCAATCGCAGCCTGCTGCCCGGCCTTGCCGATGGCAGCGCCGCCAGTCAACGCACCGATCGCCCCCATGGCACAGTGCGTGAAGAGCTGTTGGCCACCGTGCTGCACGAGCTGACCCATATCTACGACCGCGCCCGGCTGTGGCCCAGCGCCGAAAATTCGCTGATCGCCCGCTGCAAGCGCCAGCAAGGCACGCTGGGCAAGATCGGCCTGCGCGAGGAGTGCCGTGGCCAGGCCGAGCGGCGTTTCACCCTCAGCGACGACCCGCGCCTGCTCGACCTGGCCGGCTGGCAACAGTACGTGGGCCGGCGCGGCGAGCGCGAACAACACAATGGCCAGTTCGTGCGCAGCCCCGATAGCTACGAGCTGAGCAGCCCCAAGGAATACATCGCGGTCAACATGGAGTATTTCCTTCTCGACCCGAGCTACGGCTGCCGCCGCCCGGCGCTAAACCAGTACCTACGCGAGCACTTCGGCTGGGCTCCGCAACAGGACACCTGCGCCAAGGGCCTGCCCTTCATCAATGCCGGCAGCGACTTCGCCCGCCAGCCGCTGGGTGAAATCGACCCCGAGCGGGTCTACGAAGTGGACTATTTGCTGGCCGAAGCCAACCAGAACCTGGTCAGCCGTTGGGGCCACAGCATGCTGCGCCTGGTGATCTGCAAGCCTGGCCGGCCTCGCGGGCCGGACTGCCGCCTGGACCTCGAACAGAGCCTGGTGCTGTCGTACCGCGCCTTTGTCAACGATGTGCAGCTGTCCAGCTGGGACGGCCTGATCGGTGTCTACCCGTCGCGGCTGTTCGTGCTGCCGCTGGGCCAGGTGATCGACGAATACACCAAGACCGAGCTGCGCAGCCTGGCCTCGGTGCCTTTGAAGCTGAACCGTGAAGAAGTTGAGAACCTGGTGCGCCAGGCCGCCGAGATGCACTGGAGCTACGACGGCAACTACTGGTTCCTGTCCAACAACTGCGCGGTCGAGTCGTTGAAGCTGCTGCGCAGCGGCACCGCCAACTCACGCCTGAACGACCTCGACAGCATCATGCCCAATGGCTTGCTGGCGGTGCTCAAGGGCAGGGGGCTGGCCGATACCAGCGTGCTCGACGACCCGCGAGAGGCCCTGCGCCTGGGCTACCGCTTCGACTCCTACCGAGATCGCTACCAGGCCATGTTCGAGGTGCTGAAGAAGCAGTTGCCGATCAAGCAAGCGCTGGTGGAAGACTGGCTGGCCCAGGACGCCGAACAACGCCGCCCCTGGTTCGCCCAGGCCGACCTGCGCACCAGCGCGGCCTTGCTGCTGCTCGAGCAGGCCAGCTTGCGCCGGCAACTGCTGCTGGCCCAGGACGAGGTGAAACAGCGCTACCTGAATGCCGCCGCGCTGAAAGACGGCAGCATCAACAAAGCCGACGCGACGCTCAAGCAGATGCTTGCCAACAGCGGCTTCCTCAGCCGCCCGGCAGAATTGCTCGATGCCAAGGGCTATGGTTTGCCGCAGCCAGAGGAGCGCAAGCACCTGGAGAAGGTGAGCAGCGAGCGCCAGGCGCAGCTGTTGCGCTTGAGCACCAGCCTGGACAAGGAGGTGAGGGCGCTGCTGGAGCCTTCGCGCGCCAAGGAAATTGCCGCGGTCGAAGCCAATGTGAAGCAGATCGGCGAGCATTTACGGGCGCTGCATAAAGCCGCGGGTGGCCTGCAGTTGTAAGTATGGCTGTACCGGCACAATCCCTTACTGGATTTCGCCGTCCTCTTCTGGCAGATCCTCATCCAGATGCAACCACGGCAACCGGCTGCTTACCCAGATATGCCGGTTGGCCCGTACCCGCTCCGGGTGGTCCAGCGTCGCCACCGTCACATCGACCGTCTCCGGGCTGTGCGTGGTCACCAACGCCACATGCGCCCCGCAATGCCCACAGAAGTACCGGCTGCAACTGGCCGGCGCCACATAGCACCCCGGTTCACCTTGCAGCCACTGGAAACCTGAGCGGGGCAGGGTGAGCCAGGTCACCACCAGCCCGCCGCTCACCCGCCGGCAGATCGAGCAATGGCAATGGGCAATATCGGTCAGCTCACCCACCAACCGGTACCGCAATGCGCCGCAATGGCAGCCACCTTCGGTTACATCGTGCATCACCTACCTCTCGTCGCCTTTGCATCAGCGAAAGCTGGCTGAAAGCTTGTGCTCATAGGATAGCCCCCACTACCGGCACAAGACCGGTCAGCCAGGGCACCCGGTAAACACCGCGCCCGGCCCAATCAACAACAACAATGGTGATTCTGATGTATTCCTGTGCCCGCCTTTTCGCAGTCCCCCTTCGCATGCTCCCTGCACAGCGCCCCACGCGCTGATCCGCCCGAATCGACTTACCTTTCGCCGCGCCACGCCTGGAGTATTGCCATGCTGACCTTCCTCGGCTTTGCCATGGTCATCACCTTCATGTACCTGATCATGACCAAGCGCCTGTCGGCCTTGATCGCGCTGATCCTGGTACCGATCCTGTTCGCCCTGTTCGGCGGCTTTTCCGCCAAGATCGGCCCGATGATGCTCGAAGGCATCAGCAAGCTTGCGCCGACCGGCGTGATGCTGATGTTCGCCATCCTCTACTTTGCCCTGATGATCGACTCCGGCCTGTTCGACCCGGCCGTGCGCAAGATCCTCAAGCTGGTCAAGGGCGACCCGCTGAAAGTCTCTGTCGGTACCGCCGTGCTGGCCCTGGTGGTCTCGCTGGACGGTGACGGCGCCACCACCTACATGATCTGCTGCGCCGCCATGCTGCCGATGTACAGCCGCCTGGGCATGAGCCCGCGGATCATGGCCGGCCTGATCATTCTCGCCGGCGGGGTGATGAACATGACCCCCTGGGGTGGCCCCACAGCCCGCGCCGCCAGCGCCCTGCATGTCGACCCGTCGGACATTTTCGTGCCGATGATCCCGGCCATGCTGTTTGGCGTGCTGGCGATCCTGGCCATTGCCTACCTGTACGGCAAGCGTGAGCGGGCCCGCCTGGGCGAACTGCACCTGCCTACCGACGACATCGACCACAGCAAAATCAGCGTATCGCAGTACCCGGAAGCACGCCGGCCCAAGCTGCTGTACTTCAACGGTGCCCTGACTGCGGCGCTGATGGTGGCGCTGATTGCCGGTGTGCTGCCGCTGCCAGTGCTGTTCATGATCGCCTTCAGCATCGCCATGATCGTCAACTACCCGTGCCTGCAGCAGCAAAAGGACCGCATCGCCGCCCACGCCGGCAGCGTGCTGGCCGTGACCGGGCTGATCTTCGCCGCCGGTATCTTCACCGGTATCCTGTCGGGCACCGGCATGGTCGACGCCATGTCCAAGAGCCTGCTGGCAGTCATCCCCGAGGCACTGGGCCCGTACCTGGCGGTGATCACCGCGATCGTGAGCATGCCGTTCACCTTCTTCATGTCCAACGACGCCTTCTACTACGGCGTATTGCCGGTACTGGCCGAGGCCGCCAGCCACTACGGCATCACCCCGGTGGAAATGGCCCGTGCGTCGATCGTCGGGCAGCCGGTACACCTGCTCAGCCCCTTGGTACCCTCCACCTACTTGCTGGTGGCACTGGCCGGCATCGAGTTCGGTGACCATCAGCGCTTCACCTTGAAGTGGGCAGTGCTGGTGTGCCTGTGCATAATGCTCGCCGCATTGCTGATGGGCATTTTTCCGCTGTTCAGTAGTCTTTAATAAACGCGTATTACCTACCGCGACGCGCCCTGGTTAGGGCGCGTTGCCATTACCGCTTGAAGGAAAACACATGGAATGGCTGACCAGCCCGGAAATCTGGGTTGCCTTTTTTACCCTTACCGCGCTTGAGATCGTGCTCGGCATCGACAACATCATCATGATCTCGATCCTGGTCAGCCGCATGCCCAAGCACATGCAGCCTCGCACCCGGATCTTCGGCCTGGCCCTGGCCATGGTCACCCGCATCATGCTGTTGCTGTCGATCACCTGGGTCATGCGGCTTACCGCCGACCTGTTCGTGGTGTTCGGCGAGGGCATCTCCGGACGTGACCTGATCCTGTTCTTCGGTGGCCTGTTCCTGTTGTGGAAAAGCTCGCAGGAGATCTACCACGGCCTGGAGGGCGAGGACGAAAACGCCGACACGCCCAAAGGCGCAGGTGGCAAGTTCTTCTACACCATCATCCAGATCGCCATCATCGATATCGTGTTCTCGCTGGACTCGGTGATCACGGCGGTGGGCATGGTTTCCCACGTACCAGTGATGATCGCAGCCATCGTCGTGGCTGTGCTGGTGATGATGCTGTGCGCCGGTGCCATCAGCAACTTCATCGACAAACACCCGTCGCTGAAGATGCTCGCGCTTTCGTTCCTGATCGTGGTGGGTACCGTACTGATCGCCGAGGCTTTCGACGTGCATGTGCCGAAAGGCTACGTCTACTTCGCCATGGCCTTCTCGCTGGCGGTAGAGGCCATCAACATCCGCATGCGCACTGCGCTGGCCCGCAAGGACGGCAAGGAGCAAGACCCGGTGAAACTGCGCAAGGACATCCCGGGTCAGTAAGATCACGGAGCGCAGCATCTTGAGGGCCCTTCGGGGCCCTTTTCATTTTTGCCGTGTTTCAAATGGAAGACCTTCGTGCGAAGCTGGCGACAGCTGTGCAAAACAACTAAAGCTTTGAGTGAGCACTGAAAATTCTTCAACCGCTCACGCTTCTTCTCTTGGCCCGCTGGGCCTATGCAACAGGGGGCCTTCGCCATGCTGACCCTGCTCAACCTGCTTTCAGCCGTGACACTTCTGGTCTGGGGCACCCATATCGTGCGTACCGGCATCCTCCGGGTATTCGGCTCGGACCTGCGGCGCATCATCAGCCAGAACATGAACAAGCGACCGCTTGCGTTCATTGCCGGCATCCTCGTCACCGCCATGGTGCAGAGCAGTAACGCCACCGCCATGCTGGTCACCTCATTCGTCGGCCAGGGCCTGATGGCCATGACCCCGGCGCTGGCGATCATGCTCGGGGCCGATGTGGGTACCGCGCTGATGGCCCGAGTACTGACCTTCGACCTGTCCTGGCTGTCGCCGCTGCTGATCTTCCTGGGAGTCATCTTCTTTCTCTCGCGCAAGCAGACGCGCGCCGGGCAACTGGGCCGGGTAGGCATAGGGCTTGGCCTGATCATCCTGGCACTGGAGCTGATCGTGCAGGCAGCTGCGCCGATCACCCATGCCCAAGGGGTAAAAGTACTGTTCGCGTCGCTGACCGGCGACATTCTGCTCGATGCCCTGGTCGGCGCACTGTTCGCCATGGTTTCCTATTCCAGCCTCGCCGCCGTGCTGCTCACCGCGACGCTGGCCGGCGCCGAAGTGATCAGTCTGCCGGTAGCCATCGGCCTGGTGGTCGGCGCCAACATCGGCAGCGGTCTGCTGGCCTTCATCAGCACCAGCATGCAGAACGCCGCCGGGCGGCGAGTCGCCCTGGGCAGCCTGCTGTACAAGCTGATCGGCCTGCTACTGATAATCCCGGTACTGCATCCGCTGGTCGAATGGATGGACTCGCTGAGTTTCAGCCCGCAGGAACTGGTCATCGGCTTCCACCTGCTCTACAACACGCTGCGCTGCGTGATCATGCTGCCCACGGTCAAGCCCATGGGCCGGCTGTGCAACAGCCTCTTGCCGGAGCGGGAAGCCAGCAATGGCCAGGTGCGCCCGCGCCACCTCGACACCTCGGCGCTGGAAACGCCCAGCCTGGCACTGGCCAACGCCGCGCGCGAGACCCTGCGCCTGGGCGATATCGTCGACAACCTGCTCGAAGCCATGCTCGGCGCTTTGCGCGGCACCCAGACCGCGTTGCCGCAGCAGGTCCGCGCCCTGGGCGAGGATGCCGAAGCCCTCTACAGCGCGATCAAGCTGTACCTGGCGCAGATGTCGCGCGAAGACCTCAGCGAACAGGACAACCGCCGCTGGGCCGAAATCATCGAACTGGCAATCAACCTCAAGCTGGCCTGCGACCTGATCGAACGGATGCTGCGCAAGGTCCAGCAGCAGAAAACCAGTCAGCGCCGCGACTTTTCCCAGGTGGGGCTGGAAGAGCTGACCGGCCTGCAGGAACAATTGCTGGCCAACTTGCGCCTGGGCCTGTCGGTGTTCCTCAGTGCCGATCCGGAAAGCGCCCGTTTGCTGCTGCGCGAAAAACGCCGTTTCCGCGCCCAGGAACGGCGGCTTGCCCACGCCCATGTCAGCCGCCTGCAACGCAAGGTGGTGCAAAGCATCGAGACCAGTTCGCTACACTTGGAGCTGATCGCCGACATGAAGCGGTTGAACTCTTTGTTCTGTAGCAGTGCCTATGTGGTACTGGGCGGCTCGGACACGGGCGGGCTGATGCTCGACAGCGTGCCGGACGAAGCCCGATTGCCGTGATTTCTCCACCCGAGGACCTAAGCTCGCCCATGCGTTGCCTGATGTTCGTTTGCCTGCTGATCTGCAGCCTGCCCTCACTGGCCCTCGACCGCTCGCGGGTTGAGGGTTACTTGTTGCCCAACGGCCTGCAGGTCATCCTGAAAGACGGTTACGAGCGTGACCATGTGGCGATTCGCCTGGTGGTCGGGGTTGGCCTGGATGACTTTGACTGCGCGCAGAAAGAGCTGCCGCACCTGCTTGAGCACCTGCTGTTCAGCGGCATCGACGAAACCGGCGAAGGAGGCCTGGAAGAACGCCTGCAAGCACTGGGTGGCGAGTGGAATGCCTTTACCAGCAGCGCCGATACCACCTTCGTCATCGAGGCCCCGGCGCGTAATCAGCGCAAGGTACTGGACCTGCTGCTGGCGGTGATTCGCGACACCCGCATCGATGCCAAGGCCCTGGCCACCGCCAAGCGCATTATCGAGCGTGAGGATGGCGGCCATTATGGCCACCTGCAGCGCTGGCTCGACCGCCAGGACATCGGCCACCCCGCCAGCGACCAACTGGCCACCGAGCTGGGCCTGAAGTGCCCGGAACGCTCCGATGTCGACGACATGACCCTGGAGCAGGTACAAGCCTTGCGCGAGCACTGGTACGCGGCCAACAACATGACCCTGATCCTGGTCGGTGGCCTCGATCGCCTGCTGCCGGCCTACCTCGAGCGGACCTTTGGCGAGCTGCCGGCAACCGAGCCGGAAGAACGTCGCAACCTGGAAAGCATCACCCATCAGGCCGAGCAACGCCGCGACCTAAGCCGCGGCTGGCTGGGCGACAGCGTGAAGCTGCACTGGCTGTTCATCGAGCCGGTGCTGGACAACGACCACCAGGCCACCCTCGACCTGCTCTCGCGCTACCTTGACTGGGCGCTGTATGACCAGCTGCGCCTGCGCAACGGGCTGTCCTATGGCCCGTCGGTGCAACGCGAAAGCTTCGGCGACACCGGCCTGCTCAGCCTCAATGCCGACCTGGAACGTGACGATGTCGACAAGGCGGTCCAAGTCATGCAGGCGCTGTTCGACCACCTGCGCAAGGACGGCCTCGACCCGGACACCTTTGCCCGCATCAAGTACGCCAGCGCAGCCAAGGAAAGCTGGAGCACCCAGGGCAATAGCGCGCTGGCCGACTACTACTGGGGCGCGCTGAACGACTACACGGACGGGCGTTTTGCCAACCCGGTGCGCAAACTGCGCCAGGTCAGCCTGGAGCAGGCCAATGCGGCGTTGAAAGAGCTGCTCAAGGAACAGGGCTATGTGCGCATCGAGAAGCCGCTGTTGGGTTATGACGAGCTCTATGGGCTGGTCGCCTTGCTGGTCGGGCTGATTCTGGCTGCGGGCCTGTTGCGTTGGCGCCGCCAGGGCCCTCAACGGCCCAGTGGTGCTACACGGAAGCGGTGAATCGGCGGTATCCTTTTGCCAGTACCGGCCTCTTCGTGGGGTAACTCGCTCCTGCGCCACCTGCAGGGGCGGGTTTACCCGCGAAGGGGCCGGCACAGCCACCTCCTTCTTTGTTGTAGCCCCCAATGCCCCAGATCCCCCGCATCGTCCAGCGCATCATCGAACTGCTCAAACGCTACCCCGGCATCATCGCGCTCGGCGGTTTTCTCTCCGGCGTCGGCAGCTTCATCCTGGTTGACCGCCAAGCCGGCCTGGCCAGCTGGGTGGCCGTGCTCATGCTGGTCAGCTGGGTCTGGCTGATGCTGGAAAACACCCTCACCGGCCTGTTCGCTCGTACCTTCAACCGCGAAATCCCACAGCCACTGTTGCGCTATGCGACGCAGATGATCCACCAGGAAACGCTGTTTTTCGTGCTGCCGTTCTTCTTCATCACCACCACCTGGAACAGCAGCCAACTGGTGTTCACCGGGCTGCTGGGTGCCGCCGGGCTGGTTTCGATCATCGACCCGCTGTACTACAAGTGGCTGGCACCGCGGCGCTGGCTGTTCCTGGCATTGCACACCCTGACCCTGTTCGCCGCACTGCTGACCGCGCTGCCGATCATCCTGCACCTGACCACCGCGCAGAGCTTCAAGCTGGCCTTGATCACGGCGATGGCCTTGTCGTTCCCCAGCCTGGCGAGCAGCTTTCCGGTCAACAGCTGGCGCCGCGGCGTGGCTCTGGTGCTGGTGACCTTGTCGGTCGGCGCCGGCGGCTGGCTGCTGCGTTCCTGGGTGCCGCCAGCAACTTTATGGATGACCGAGGTGGCAGTGAGCACCGAAGTACTCAACCGCCAGCCTGGCGATTCGCTGGACGAAATCGCTGCCAGCCGCATCCGCAGCAGCGGGCTGTATGCCTACACCGCAATCAACGCGCCACGCGGCCTGAACGAGCGCATCTACCACGTGTGGCAGAAAGACGGTAAGGAAGTCGACCGCATTGCCCTGGACATCCATGGCGGGCGCAAGGAAGGCTACCGGGCCTGGACCCACAAGCAGAACTTCCCGCCCAACCCGGCGGGCAAGTGGCAGGTGAGGGTGCTGACCGAGGACGGGCAGGTGATTGGCGTGTTGCGCTTCAAGGTGGTCGACGACAACCCGACACAATGATTGAAAGGGGCTGCTTTGCGGCCCCAGCCCCTTCTAGACAGCACATAATCACCAAACAGCCCATGCCCGCTGCGCTATGATCAGCCCCTAAGCCTTAGCGCCGAGTCAATCGCATGGAGCCAATGACCACCCCCAGCGCCACCCTGGATACCAGCAGCCAGCCGGCTTGCCTGCGCATTACCGGTGACTGGACCCTGGCGCATTACGCCAGCCTCAAGCGCGAAAGCGAGCGCCTGCGCGCGCAATCCAGTACCGATACTGTTGCCGACCTCAGCCAGCTAGGCCGCCTGGACACCGCCGGCGCCTCGTTGCTGGCCGAACTGCTCGGCTCCGAGCGCCTGTCGCGCTGCACGGACGAGCTGCCCGAAGCCAGCCGCGCGTTGCTCAAGAACGTCTATTGCTCGGTCCAGGACTACTGTATTCCGGTCAAGGAGCCAGAGCGCAACGTGCTGCTGCTACTGCTGGAGCGCATCGGCCGCGCCGTCGGCACGCTGTGGCAAGACACCATGCAGTTGCTCGGCTTTATCGGTGTGATCCTCGAGACCGTGCTGCGCCGTGCCTTGCAACCCCATCGCTGGCGCTTGACCCCGGTCGTGGCGCACATCGAACAGACCGGCCTGGACGCCGCACCCATCGTCGCCCTGCTGACTTTTCTGGTCGGCGCAGTGGTGGCCTTCCTGGGTGCCACGGTACTGGCCGACTTTGGCGCAACCGTGTTCACCGTCGACCTGGTGGCATTCTCGTTCCTGCGCGAATTCGCCGTACTGCTCACCGCCATCCTGATGGCCGGGCGCACCGCCAGCGCCTTCACCGCGCAGATCGGCTCGATGAAGGCCAATGAAGAAATCGACGCCATCCGCACCCTGGGCCTGAACCCCATGGAGCTGCTGGTAGTGCCACGGGTGCTGGCCCTGCTTATTTCGCTGCCCTTGCTAACCTTCCTGGCGATGATCTGCGGCATCGTCGGCGGCGCGGTGGTGTGTGCCCTGTCGCTGGGCATTTCACCGGCTATGTTCCTGTCGTTGCTGCAAAGCGACATCGGTGTGCAGCACTTCCTGGTCGGCCTGGCCAAGGCGCCGTTCTTCGCTTTCCTGATCGCCGCCATCGGCTGCCTGGAAGGCTTCAAGGTCAGCGGCAGCGCCGAATCGGTAGGCGCGCACACCACCTCAGCGGTAGTGCAGTCGATTTTCGTGGTCATCGTGCTGGATGCGGTGGCCGCCTTGTTCTTCATGGAGATGGGCTGGTGAGTGGCAAGGAAACCGTGATCGAGGCCCGCGGCATCTGCAACCGTTTCGGTCGTCAGGTTGTGCATGAAAACCTGGACCTGGACCTGTATCGCGGCGAGATCCTGGCCGTGGTCGGCGGCTCAGGCAGTGGCAAATCGGTACTGCTGCGCAGCATCATCGGCCTGCGCCGGCCCAATGAGGGGCAGATCAAGGTATTCGGCCAGGACCTTGTCGGCCTCGGTGAACAGCAGCGCTCGCTGGTTGAACGGCGCTTTGGCGTATTGTTCCAGAAGGGCGCGCTGTTCTCTTCGCTGACGGTGACCGAGAACGTGGCCTTGCCACTGATCGAGCATGCAGGGCTGTCCCGCGCCGATGCCGAACACCTGGCCGGGGTGAAGCTGGCCTTGGCCGGGCTGCCGATCTCGGCCGCCGACAAGTACCCGTCCTCGCTGTCAGGGGGCATGATCAAGCGCGCGGCGCTGGCCAGGGCCCTGGCACTGGACCCCGATATCCTGTTCCTCGACGAGCCCACCGCCGGCCTGGACCCGATCGGCGCCGCTGCATTCGACCAGTTGATCCTGACCTTGCGCGACGCCCTGGGCCTGTCAGTGTTCCTCATCACCCACGACCTCGACACCCTGTACACCATCACCGACCGCATCGCGGTGCTGTCGCAGAAAAAGGTCCTGGTGGCCGGCCCGCTGGCCGAGGTCGAACAGACCAACGACGCCTGGATTCAAGAATACTTTCACGGCCCCCGCGGGCGCGCAGCCGAACAGGCTGCCACCCGTGCCGGGCAGGAGCGCTGAGCAATGGAAACCCGAGCCCATCACGTTCTTATCGGCCTGGTCACCGTTCTGGTAGTGGCTGGCGCCATGCTGTTCGGCCTGTGGCTGGCCAAGTCCAGCGTCGACGACGCTTTCAAGGATTACGAAGTGGTATTCAACGAGGCGGTGTCCGGCCTGTCGCGCGGCAGCCCGGTGCAGTACAACGGCATCAAGGTCGGTGACGTGTCCACCTTGCGCCTGGACCCGAAAGACCCACGCCGGGTACTGGCACGGGTGCGCCTGAGCGGCGACACCCCGGTAAAGGAAGATACCCAGGCCAAGCTCACCCTGGCCGGTGTTACCGGGAACTCGTTCATCCAGCTCAGCGGCGGCACCCCGCAAAGCCCGGAACTGAAAGGCAAGGATGGCAAGCTGCCGGTGATCATTGCATCACCCTCGCCAATCTCGCGCCTGCTCAATGACAGCAGCGACCTGGTGACCAATATCAACCTGCTGCTGCACAACGCCAACCAGATGTTCTCCGAGGACAACATCGGCCACCTCAGCAACACGCTGGCCAACCTCGACAAGACCACCGGCGCCTTCGCCGGCCAGCACGGCAGCATCGGCGAGGCCATCGAACAGCTGGTGCAGGTGGGCAAGCAGGCCAGCGCCACCCTGGCAGAAACACAAACGCTGATGCGCAATGCCAACGGCCTGCTGGGCACCCAGGGCAAACAGGCCATCGGCAGCGCCGAGCAGGCCATGCAGTCGCTGGCTGAAAGCACCGCCACCATCAACAGCCTGCTCAAGAACAACAGCGAGGCTATCGGCGACGGTGCCCAGGGCCTCAACCAGCTGACCCCAGCCATTCGCGAACTGCGCGAAACCCTCAACGCGCTCAAGGGCATTTCCCGGCAACTGGAGGCCGACCCCAGCGGCTACCTGCTCGGCCGCGACAACAACAAGGAGTTCCAGCCATGAAACCGTCGCTGCGCCTGCTGGCCCTGGCGGCCGCCCTGAGCCTGGCCAGTGCCTGCTCTATCCTGCCGCAGGCCGAACCTGTCGACCTCTACCGCCTGCCGGTGAACCAGGCCAGCCGCACCGTGGCGCCGCTGGACTGGTCGTTGCGCCTGAACAAACCACTGGCCAGCGAAGCGCTGGCCGGTCCGCGGATTGCCGTGATTCCGCAGGGCGATGTGATCAGCAGCTACAAGGGCGCCCGCTGGAGCGACGCGGTGCCGGTACTGCTGCGCAACCGCCTGCTCGACGGTTTCCAGCGGGACGGCCAGGTACAGCGGCTGAGCGCCGACGACAGCAACCTGCAGGCCGACTACGAGCTGGCGGGTGAGCTGCAGGCGTTCCAGAGTGAATACCGCCCGGACGGAACGGTGGAGGTGGTGATCCGCTACGACGCGCGCCTGGTGCAGGGCCGCACCCAGCGTATCCTCGCCAGCAAGCGCTTCGAAGTGCGCCAGCCGCTGGCCGACAGGCAAGTTTCAGCGGTGGTCGCCGGGTTCGGCTCGGCCAGCGACCAGTTGGTGGGGCAAGTGGTGGGATGGACCGTCACCCAGACCAATCAGGTGCCACGGCAGGCTCAGGCAAAGAACCAGTAGCAGACGAAGATCGCCGCGATCACCCCGGACAGCTCGGCCAGCAGTGCGCAACCAACCGCGTGGCGCACGCGCTGGATACCGACCGCGCCAAAGTACACCGCCAGCACATAGAAGGTGGTCTCGGTACTGCCTTGCACCGTCGCCGCTACCAGGGCCGGAAAACTGTCCACGCCCTGTGTCTGCATGGTCTCGATCAGCATCGCGCGCGCCGCGCTGCCGGAAAACGGCTTCACCAGCGCGGTGGGCAGGCCCTCGACGAAGCGGGTATCCAGGCCCATCCAGCCGACGGCATGGCGGATACCGTCCAGGGCCAGCTCCAGGGCGCCTGAAGCGCGCAGCACACCGACCGCCACCAGCATCGCCACCAGGTAGGGCAACAGGTTTTTGGCCACGTCGAAGCCTTCCTTGGCGCCTTCGACAAAGGCTTCATACACCTTCACCCGCTTCAAGGCGCCAATCACCAGGAACAACATGATCACGCCAAACAGCGTGAGGTTGCCCAGGATCGACGACAGGCTGGCCAGCGCAGCGGCCGACAATGTGCCGAGAAACGCCATGAAGCCACCCAGCAGCAAGGCGCCGGGGATGAAATAGGCAAGCACCACCGGGTCCCACAGGCGCAGGCGCTGCATTACCGCGACCGACAGCAGGCCGACCAGGGTCGAGACACTGGTGGCCAGCAGAATCGGCAGGAACACCATGGTCGGGTCCGGCGCCCCTTGCTGGGCCCGGTACATGAAGATGGTCACCGGCAGCAGGGTCAGCGATGAAGCGTTGAGCACCAGGAACAGGATCTGCGCGTTGCTCGCCGTGGTGCTGCTGGGGTTCAGCTCCTGCAGCGCGCGCATGGCCTTGAGGCCAATCGGGGTGGCGGCGTTGTCCAGGCCCAGGCCGTTGGCAGCGAAGTTCATGGTGATCAGGCCCAGGGCCGGGTGGCCGGGCGGCACTTCCGGCATCAGGCGGGCGAATAACGGGCCCAGCACCTTGGCCAGCCATTCGACGATGCCGGCCTTTTCGGCAATCTTCAGAAAGCCCAGCCACAGGGTCAGCGTGCCGAACAGCAACACCATCACCTCGACCGACAGCTTGGCCATGGCGAAGATGCTTTCGACCATTGAGGCGAAGATACCGGCATTGCCACCAATCACCCATTGGGCCAGGGCAGACACCGCCGCCACCAGGAAAAAGCCGAGCCAAAGGCCGTTGAGCATCCGCGTGTTCCCCCTGAAAAATGCCCGAATGATAGCGGAAGTTGCCTGCACCGGCCTCATCGCCGGCAAGTCAGCTCCCACAGGGGTATCACAAGGGCCGAGGCCAGCGGGTTACCGGTTGGAGCTGGCTTGCCGGCGATAGGGCCGGTGCAGGCCCCCGTGATCCTTACAGATATCGAGTAGGAGGCGGGCTCACACCCGCCGTCCTCTCACACCACCGTGCGTACGGTTCCGTACACGGCGGTTCAAGCTATGCGGCTAAGCCGGTTGATCGTATCCAGTATCGAGACCAGTCCGAGTCGATCCCATAGCTTCTTCGGCAGCGCCTGATTCATATGTGGCGCCCCCGAGTTCCACCACGGGCCTCGGCCGTTACAGACCGATTTACAGGCACGCTCTTCGCTCAAGCCCAGACGCATCAGGTTGCGCGCCCTCGTAGAGGGCTGCTTCCATTGGCGCCAGATGGCACAGCGGAGTTTGTGCCTGATCCAGCCATCCAGTTCCTCAAGTGGCCGTTTGCTCTGGCTAAGCTTGAAGTAACCCGCCCAGCCTCGCAGGACAGGGTTTATCCGCCCGATGGTATTCGTCATCTTGCGACCCCGTGCACCGCGTAGCAGCTCTGCGAGCCGGTCGCGCAGGCGACCCAGGCTCGTCGTTGCCACCCGCAGCCTTGGCTGCTGATGCCAGCTCATCCCATAGCCCAAGTAGTCACACTTCCAGGCTCTCGCGACTCGACTCTTCTTCTGATTCACCGTCAGTTTCAAACGTTGATTCAGGAAGCGTTCGACACTGGCCAGTACCCGTTCGCCAGCCCGAGGGCTGCGTACATAAATGTTCGCGTCATCGGCATAGCGCACGAAGCGGTTACCCCGCCGTTCCAGTTCGCGGTCAAGTTCGTCGAGCAGGATATTCGACAGCAGCGGCGAGAGCGGGCCGCCTTGCGGCGTCCCCTCCTGCCGTGGGCTGACGACACCGCCTGACATGACTCCCGCTTCAAGGTAGCGGCGGATAAGCCTGAGTACGCACTTATCTTTGACCCGGCGCTCGATACAGGCCATCAGGATGTCGTGGTTGACTCGATCGAAGAACTTCTCCAGATCGATTTCCACGCACCAGCGGTGTCCCGCGGTCACATGAGCACGAGCCATCTCGATGGCTTGATGCGTACTTCTGCCCGGACGAAAACCATAGCTGTAGTCCGAGAACAGTGGGTCGAAGATAGGTGTGAGCTGCTGCTGCAGTGCTTGCTGGATCAGGCGATCCACGACGGTGGGGATTCCCAGTTGCCGTGTGCCGCCCTGCGGCTTGGGAATTTCAACCGCTCGCACTGCTTGGGGATGGTATTCACCGGCCAGCAACCTGGCCTTGAGGGTTGGCCAATACTGTTTCACGTAGCCCGCCAAGTCAGCGACCGTCATGCCATCAGCACCCGGAGCCCCCTTGTTGCTAACCACGCGTTGATACGCACGCCTGAGGTTGGCCGGTGCAAGCACCCGCTCCATCAGCGTGTCCGGCTCTGCGTTCGTCCACGTCGCTGACGCCGCCGGCACCTTTGCACTGTCAGGCATCACCCTCGGCTTCTGGCCGGGATTCGGAGTGACAGATTCCGTTGTAGGAAATTTCTGCATTACGGCTACCAACGAGACAGTGACGCCTACTAGCGGCATAACCTGTTCGGCCCTTGGTGGCGCGGTTAACCGCCACTTACTACGGCTTCGGCTGACTTCTGCACGCTCATCCCGTCGCCTCTCGACGCTCGGTAGCACTATGGCAAGCGTACAGATCTCCCAGGGTAATTCGCGCGACCTTCCTGCTTATGCCTGTCGGATTTACGTCACAGCGCTCCGTGCAAGTATTGGGCTTTGGCGATTGTTGCCGCCTGACCCCGCTGTGCCGCCTGATCCGCTTCCTGTTCGTCAGGCCAGCATTTTGCCTCGGGCTTCCTTCAGATTCGCAGTCGCCCGCGACACCCTTGCCTCCGGCTAACACTTCCCCTTGCCGGGTGTGTAGAGGACTTTCACCTCCAAGTCACCCGCTCGGCCACCACAGCCAAGCAGGTTGCGCTTACGCGCAACGCGCCATGCCTGGCGCACAACAAAAAGCCCCGACAAGTCGGGGCTCTTGGTCAATCAGCCATCAGGCTCAGCGCTTGGCAGTTTCGCCAACCACCGCAGCTTCCTGCTTGTCGGCCATCAGCGAGGCGTAGTACTTCTCGCCCTTGGCCGCATCGTACATGCCTTCCCAACGGGAAATGACCAGTGCCGCCAGGGCGTTGCCGATCACGTTCAGCGCAGTACGCGCCATGTCCATGATGCGGTCGACACCGGCGATGAAGGCCAGGCCTTCCAGCGGGATGCCAACGCTGCCCAGAGTAGCCAGCAGCACCACGAACGATACACCCGGCACGCCAGCGATGCCCTTGGAGGTGACCATCAGGGTCAGCACCAGCAGCAGCTGCTGGCTCCACGACAGGTCGATACCGTACAGCTGGGCAATGAAGATGGCCGCGATGCTCTGGTACAGGGTCGAGCCGTCGAGGTTGAAGGAGTAGCCGGTCGGTACCACGAACGAGCAGATCGACTTCGGCGCGCCGTACTTTTCCATCTTCTCGATCACACGCGGCAGCACGGTTTCCGAGCTGGAAGTGGAGTAGGCCAGGATCAGCTCATCTTTCATGATGCGCATGATCTTGATCACCGAGAAGCCGAACAGGCGGGCGACCAGGCCCAGCACCATGAAGGCGAAGAAGGCGATGGCGAAATACACCAGCAGCACCAGCTTGGCCAGCGGCAGCAGCGAGCTGAAACCGAAGTTGGCCACAGTCACGGCGATCAGGGCGAACACGCCGATCGGGGCGTAGTTCATGATCATGTGAGTGACCTTGAACATGGTTTCCGAAACGGCCTGGAAGGTACGCACCAGCGGGTCGCGCAGCTCTGCCTGCAAGCTCGAAAGGCCCAGGCCGAACATCACCGAGAAGAAGATGATCGGCAGCATTTCGCCACGCATCAGCGCTGCGAAGATGTTCGACGGGATCAGGTTGAGCAGGGTTTCGATGAACGCGTGCTCATGCTGCACTTCGGCCGCAGTCGCCTGGTACTTGGAGATGTCCACGGTACCCAAGGTGCTCATGTCGATGCCGGCGCCCGGGTGGAACAGGTTGGCCAGCACCAGGCCCACAACGATGGCGATGGTGGTCACCACTTCGAAGTAGAGGATGGTCTTAAGGCCGATGCTGCCGAGTTTCTTCGCATCGCCAACCCCGGCGATGCCCACGATCAGAGACGAAATCACGATCGGGACGACGATCATCTTGATCAGGCGAATGAAGATGTCACCGGCGGGCTGGAGGACGTTACTGATCCACCAGGCCTTTTCCGCACTGAAGTGGTTCAGCAGCGCGCCGATTGCAACGCCAAGCACCAGACCGATAACGATCTGCCAGGCGAGGCTCAGTTTTGCCTTCTTCATGTCTTTACCCTTTGTTCTAGTGGTCATGGCACCGATGGAAAGGCGCGTAACAGAGCCGTTGGCCAGGTCACGGGCAGCAGATGCATCCATCCGGCGACTTCATGTAAGGACACCGCAGGCGAGCGACAGGGCGCTCAGGCCAGCGAAAAAGGCGGCAACTATTGCGATGGCAAGGGGGGAAATCTAATGCCGGAAACGCATGGCCCATGCCCATAATGCATAACGTTTTCGACCAACTCGATAGGTTCGCAAGTGCTTGATTTATAACGTTCGGAATCCCGAACAAGACCAAACCGCCATATTTCGGCAGATTTGACTGTAGGAAAAGGAGACAGAAGATGGCTTGTTCGACAATCCGAATGGCCGAAATGTCACTTGTACAAGCATCAGGGGATTTGAAAAAAAGTTGATGTACGGTCAAGACAAAATGTGTCTCGGAGGAAAAAACGCGCAAGGGAAGCGGCGTTTCGATATGGCTCCTCGGAAGTCAGGTCTGGCCAGGTGCCCCTATGACACCGCCGACCTGATACTTCCGATTCCGCCTTTCCTGACCCGGCCCATTGCTGGAGGCACTCCCTGTACCCCTAGGCCACTCCGATCCGGTAACAATCAGAACAGCCCGGCCCCTTGGTCATGTGCTGCCCCTCCTCGGGGCGGCGCATCATAGAAGGCTGAAATATAGAAAGGTTCAGCTTCTATTACGTGACAGTGCGTAACCTTTCGTCCGTACCGGCTGAAAAAGCTCAGTACCAGTTCGGGTCACGCTTGAGCTGCTCCTGCAGCATTCCCTTCATGCCGTCGTCCGGCTCGCCCAGCCACCGGTATTGCGCATGGCGGGTAGGCGACTTGTCGCTCGGCAACCCCTCGGGTACTTCGACGAGCATGCCGTAGGCATCTTCCTTGTCCCAGCTGAACGCCACGATCAGCCGCTTATAGGTACATTTTTCCTGAGCCTCGCACAGCGGGCCAACCAGGTATTTGTCGCCGTCCTCCGTAACGGCAGACATCTGTTGCTCGGCACTGCCGGTCAGGTTGACCACCCAGTCGGGCAGGCGTTCCTCGCCTTTGATCGCGTCCTGCCAGGCTTGCCGGTACTCAGGGTCCGACCCCAACAACTGGTCGGCCCGGACCTGGCCGTCATTGGCCGCCATCGCCGCTGCACTGCCACCCAGAAGCAGGGCGGCAGCCAGGGCAGTCGGGAGCATCCTGCTCATTTTCAACCTCGACCGCGTCCGAAGAAGAAGGAAGCTACGAACAGGACCAGGAAGACGATGAACAGAATCTTCGCAATACCTGTGGCAGCGCCGGCGATACCACCGAAGCCCAGAACGGCAGCGACAATGGCGATGATGAGGAAAGTGATAGCCCAGCTCAGCATGGTGTTTCTCCTTTCTTTTTCAAAACAGTCCGGCTCAGAACACCCAACGGTCCTGAGGCACGACATGTTCCAGAGTGGCCGGCGACGCGGCGTGGGTATCAGAAGGCAACGGCTCGGCTGCCTTGACGAAATTGTTTGTACGGGTCGACTGAATTTGCGCCAGCAGGGCGGTCTGCGCCGCTACCTGATCCGCAAGCCGCGCAGTCTGCAAGCTGTAATAAAACAGCCCGGCTGCCAAGGTCAGCAGCAGCGCCATGCCGAGTGTCAGCATCTGGCGCAGGGGCAGTGCGGCGACTTGCGAACGGTTGACGGATTGGCGATTCATGCCGGCTCCTCCTGCTGTAATTTTTGTTCAAACCTGAACAGGTAATTGCAGCCTGCATGCCAGCCTGGCGAATAAAATAAAATCCTCAAAAATCAATAGCTTATATAAGCGGCGTAGTGCACCTGAGGACGTATCCTGCACGATGGCACCCAAGCGCTCGTGCGAATTGCACGATCAGCCCTCGACCTTGGATGCTATTTTGAGCATGTCGGCATCCACCCCGCGCACGCCGATGATCTGGCGGGCGATCTCCTGGGCGATGGTCTTCTGCTCTGCACTGACGACTTCACCCGACAGCCGCACCATGCCTTCTTCACTGGCTACCTTGAGGTTCAGGCCATCCAGATTGCGACTGAAGCGGTAGCTGTTCTGGATCTTGTCGACGATCCAGCTATCACTGGGTTGCGGCCCGGTTGGCGCCCCGACCGGGGTTTCCCTGGCCTTGGCCATGGCAGCTGTATCAAGGCTGACAAGGTTGTTGACCAGGTGCACGCCATCGGTGGTCCGTGCCACCACACCCGCCAGTTCCTTGGCCTCGACACTGTCGACCCTGCCGCGAAGCGTCACCACGCCTTCACTGCTCTGGACTTCTATAGGCGCTTTCTCAGTGGTACGGCTCCACAACAGCCGTGCACGAATCACTGCTGCCAGGGTGGCATCCTCCAGGCGCCGGGCGTAGGCACGCAGCTCCAGCGGGCGCTCCACCAACTGGGCATTGACCTGCAGCTGGTTATCCACCTGCTCGATGCCCCGGGTGGCCAAGGCAACATGTTCGGCCAGTTGGCGTTCGACGTCGTTTTCTACCTCGCCGACAAGCCGCGCCTGCTTGCCCTCCACTTCGACCTTGATGCGGAACGGGTTGAGCATGCGGTTTAACGAAAGGGCGGTTTGCAGCGCGCCTTCAAGGCGGGCGTCTTGCACCGGGTCGGCAAACGCCGGGTTGATCAAGGGCAGCAAAACAGCAGCCACAACGGCTGTACGAAAGGAAGTGGACATGGCGAAGCCTCCTTTTTGTAGGCAAAAGCTGAAAATCGTCGCAACCAATGTGCCACCGCATGTCTCTAAGCAAATCATCGGAATATCGCGGCGTTCCGCCGTTATTTGGCCATTGGCTAGCATGCAAAGGACAGAATCCTTCAGAATTGACCATGCAACTTGCCCGATTTTTCCCACACTAATTGAAGATCTACCCTAAGGAGCGCAGGAAAATGGAATCAGCCCAGGACAACCAAGGCCGCATTCTGCTGGTGGATGACGAGTCCGCGATCCTGCGCACCTTCCGCTATTGCCTCGAGGACGAGGGCTACAGCGTGGCGACGGCAAACAGCGCGACTCAGGCCGAATCCTTGCTGCAGCGTCAGGTGTTCGACCTGTGTTTCCTCGATTTACGCCTGGGGGAAGACAACGGCCTCGACGTGTTGGCACAAATGCGTATTCAGGCGCCTTGGATGCGGGTGGTAATTGTCACCGCGCACTCGGCCATCGACACGGCCGTCGACGCCATCCAGGCCGGCGCCGCCGATTACCTGGTCAAGCCCTGCAGCCCGGACCAGTTGCGCCTGGCCACCGCCAAGCAGCTGGAAGTGCGTCAGCTTTCGGCGCGCCTGGAAGCCCTGGAAGGCGAAGTGCGCAAACCCAAGGACGGCCTCGACTCGCACAGCCCGGCGATGATGGCGGTGCTGGAAACCGCCCGCCAGGTCGCCACCACCGACGCCAACATCCTCATCCTGGGCGAGTCGGGTACCGGTAAGGGCGAGTTGGCCCGGGCCATCCACGGCTGGAGCAAGCGCGCGCGCAAAGCCTGTGTGACCATCAACTGCCCGTCGCTGAACGCCGAACTGATGGAAAGCGAGCTGTTCGGCCACACCCGCGGGGCCTTCACCGGCGCCAGCGAAAGCACCCTGGGGCGGGTCAACCAGGCTGACGGTGGCACACTGTTCCTCGACGAGATCGGCGATTTCCCGCTGACCCTGCAGCCGAAACTGCTGCGCTTCATCCAGGACAAGGAATACGAGCGTGTGGGTGACCCGGTCACCCGCCGCGCCGATGTACGTATTCTGGCCGCGACCAACCTCAACCTCGAAGAGATGGTGCGCGAAAGCCGCTTCCGCGAAGACCTGCTGTATCGCCTCAACGTCATCACCCTGCACCTGCCGCCCCTGCGCGAGCGCAGTGAAGACATCCTCACCCTGGCTGACCGCTTCCTCGCCCGCTTCGTCAAGGAATACTCCCGACCGGCCCGGGGTTTCAGCGATGAAGCCCGTGCGGCCCTGCTCAATTACCGCTGGCCCGGCAACATTCGCGAACTGCGCAACGTGGTGGAGCGGGCGAGCATCATCTGCCCGCAGGAGCGTGTCGAAATCAGCCACCTGGGCATGGGCGAGCAACCTGCCGGCAACGCCCCGCGGGTGGGCGCCGCGCTAAGCCTGGATGAGCTGGAGCGCGCCCATATCGGCGCCGTGCTGGCCGCCAGCGACACGCTGGACCAGGCCGCCAAGACCTTGGGCATCGATGCCTCAACGCTGTATCGCAAGCGCAAGCAGTACAACCTGTGAAGTGGCCACCCATGAAGCTGCGCACGCGGCTGTTCCTGAGCATCTCGGCGCTGGTCACGGTGGCCCTGCTCGGGCTGCTGCTGGGTCTGGTCAGCGTGCTGCAGATGGCCACGGTGCAGCAACAACTGGTACGCGAGACCACCCACGCCCTGGAAGTGGGGCTCAAGTTGCGCCAGAATCTGGGCGAGCAGCTTACCCTGATTCTCGACGAAGGCACCGCCCCGGAAAACCTGCGGCTGCTGCAGGAAAACTTCCAGGGCTTGCTCAACCAAGGGTTGGAACAAGGCGGCGAGCGCACCGGTTTCAGCAAGGCCAGTAGCCACTACCAGACCTTTCTCCAGGCTTACCGGGACAGCCCCGCGCCGGCTCGCAGCATGGCCGCCGATCAACCGCTTGGGGCCGCGTTCAACCAGGTTCGTACCGACCTGATCGATTCCCACAAACAGGCCCTGGACCTCATCACTCGCAACGAGGAAAACAGCCGTGATCAGGCCCTGCTGGTCAGCGGTGTGCTCGGCCTGATGGGCCTGGTGGTGCTGGTACTGGGCTTTATCACTGCGCACAACATCGCCCGGCGCTTCGGCCAGCCGATCGAAGCCTTGGCCAAAGCCGCCGACCAGCTGGGCAAAGGCAATTTCGACGTCACCCTGCCGGTCACCCAGGCGTCCGAACTGAACCAGCTGACCCGCCGCTTCGGCCTCATGGCAGATGCCTTGCGCAAGCACCAGGCCACCAATGTCGATGAACTGCTGGCCGGCCAGCAGCGCCTGCAGGCCGTGCTCGACAGCATCGACGATGGCTTGCTGATCATCGACCGCCAGGGCCGCCTGGAGCACCTCAACCCGGTAGCCCATCGCCAACTGGGCTGGAATGACAGCCGGGTTGGCAGCAGCCTGGCCGAAGCCCTGCAGCGACCAGAGCTGGAGCACCAGCTGCGCCAGGTGCTGCGCGGCGGTAGCCTGGACCGTGCGCCAGACGACCTGAGCATCGAGGTCGACGAGGAAACGCGCCTGCTCACCTATAGCCTGACCCCGGTCAGCCACCCGCAAGGCCCGATCCTTGGCGCGGTGATGGTGCTGCATGACGTAACCGAACAGCGCGCGTTCGAGCGCGTGCGCAGCGAATTCGTACTGCGTGCCTCACACGAGCTTCGCACCCCGGTCACCGGTATGCACATGGCCTTCGGCCTGTTGCGCGAGCGGGTCAAGTTTCCCGCCGAAGCGCGGGAAAACGACCTGCTGGAAACCATCGGCGAGGAAATGCAACGCCTGACCCAGCTGATCAACGACCTGCTCAACTTCAGCCGATACCAGAGCGGGCTGCAGAAGCTCGAGCTGGCGCCTTGTGCCATCGACGAGTTGCTGGAGCGCGCGCAGCTGCGCTTTGACCAGCAGGCGGCGCACAAGCAGATCGAGTTGATCAATGCCCTGGAGCCGCCGCTGCCGCGCATCCAGGCCGACGTTGCGCAACTGGACCGGGTACTGGACAACCTGTTGCACAATGCCATCCGCCATACCGCCAACGGCGGGCGCATTCGCCTGCATGCCCGGCGCCATGCGGAGCGGGTGATCATCAGCGTGGAAGACAATGGCGAAGGCATTGCCTATGGACAGCAGGGGCGCATTTTCGAACCCTTCGTGCAGGTAGGCCGCAAGAAGGGTGGCGCGGGGCTGGGGCTGGCGTTGTGCAAGGAGATCGTGCAGTTGCACGGCGGGCGCATGGGCGTGTTTTCCCGGCCAGGGCAGGGCACGCAGTTCTATATGGCACTGCCGGTATGAGTTTCTCCTGTGCCGGCCTCATCGCCGGCAAGCCAGCTCCCACAGGGATAGCGCCGCACTTGGCAGCTGTGCGGTACCTGTAGGAAATTCCATGGGCTTTGGCAAGTTGCATCAGGGCTGACAGGTGCTTGCCGCTAGGTGTGCAGGGCCTGTGAGCCCAGATGCGATCCCTGTGGGAGCTGACTCAATGCTCGACCCGCCGCGGCAGCTGTCCGCGGGTCACCAGCTCGGCGAATTGCCGGGCGTTCAATGGCCGGGCAAACAGCCAGCCCTGGCCATAGTTGACCCCTTCGCTGTTCAGCAGCACCGCCTGGTCCTCGCACTCGATGCCTTCGGCAATCACCCGCAGGTGCAGGTCATGGGCCATGCGGATGATATGCGGGGCGACACCGCTGCTGGCGGCATCATGCCCTAGCGCATCGATGAACGCCTTGTCGATCTTCAGGCAGTCCACCGGCAGGGTTTGCAGGTATGCCAGGCTGCAATAGCCAGTACCGAAATCATCGATCAGCACCTGGTGCCCAACGGAACGCAGCGCCTGCAGGTTATCGCGGGCGACCACCACGTCGATCAGGCCGCGCTCGGTCACTTCGAAGGCAATCTGGGTTGCCGATACCCGGTGAAGCGCCAACAGGCGCGCCGCCACCCGGCCAATCCGCGGCACCATCACATCGCACGCCGCCAGGTTTACCGAGATGTACAACTTGGGGTGCGAGCGCAGCAGCTGCCCCAGCTGCTCGAGCACGCGCTGCAGCACAAAGTCGGTGATCTGCCGAATCTGCCCGGTGTTTTCAGCCAGCGGGATGAACAGGTCCGGGCTGGTCAGGGTGCCGTCCGGGCGGCGCCAGCGCACCAGTGCTTCGGCCCCCACGCAGCGCCGGCTGTCGAGCTCGAAAATCGGCTGATACAGCACCTGCAGTTCTCCACGACGCAAGGCGTGCTGCAGTTCCGAGCTCATCGAGCGCCGTTGCAGGATCAACTGCAACACCAGCCAGCCAATGCAACAGGCCGCGAGCACGCTACCGGGGAACAGCAGCCAGAGCATGCCGTTCATTCTCAGCGGCAGGCTTGCCCGCGGCGCAATCAGTACCAGCTGGTAATCCGGTGACTTGGTGGGCATGCGGTAGATCAGTCGATCGCTGAGTTCGAGCAGCGACTTGTCGCTGTTGGACCAGGCCGAGGGCGGCGGCCATACCTGTGGCGGGCCCAGCACGGGAATGGCGCGCGCGCCGTTATCCAGCACCACTACCAGGCTGCCGCCCGGTGGCAGGTCCACCACATCGGTCAGGTGCCCACGGGATGTGGAAACCAGAAATTTGCCCCGACCCAGCATCAGTGCCGCCAGGTTCTCGTTCGGTTCGGTGGTGGTATTAAGCCAGTAGCTGTATGTCGGGCCCTGGATATCGGGGGCCCGCAGCGGCACGAACGCGCGCTCGTCACCCCGGTTGGAGCAGGCCACATCGCCATCTACATAGGCGGCTTCATAGATGAAGCGAGAACTCAGGCCGACTTGCTGCAAAGCCGTCAGCATTGCCGGGCTGCAGCCCCGCAAGGGCTGCGCCTGCAAAACATCCACGCCTTCGCGCAACTGGCCGAACACCTGCTCGAGGCGATCGAGAAACCGCTCGCCCTGGGCATTCATCTGTTCGCTTTCACTTTGCTTCATCTGTTGCAAGGCAATGCCGATGCTGGCAGACAGCAACAGAGCGGCGCTGGCCAATGCTGCCAAGGTGGCCAGCATCCAGGGGCGGTAGAAAATTTGGCGCAGCAAGGTGATGAGTGCTGACATCAAAGGCATCCAGTTGATTACTAAGGTATAGCAACTGAATCAATAATCACCCTCACCGTTTAGCGCCTCGCTTGGGCTGCTGCCGGCTCAACGCATCCGGTTGAGCACCTGCAACATCGCAGCGGTCTGGGCGTCAGGCATGCCGTCGAAGCGTTGTGGGCGGAAACGCATCTGGAACGCTGCAAGCGTATGGCGGGTGGCCACATCCAGCACCCCAGTCTGCTCGATGGCGTAGCCAAACCGGCGCAGCTCCTGCTGGTACCAGCCAATGCCTGGTGGGTTGACGCTGAAGTAAGCCTGCTGGCGTGCCACGGCATTGGCGTCCGGCCAGACACCCAGCCCGGCATCTGCCAAACGCTTCCAAGGGAACAACGGGCCTGGGTCCAGCTTGCGCGACGGAGCAATGTCGCTGTGGCCGATGATGTGCCGTGGTTCGATGTTGTTGCGCTTGACGATGTCCTTGAGCAGCGCGATCAGCGACTGCACCTGGGCCTCGCTGTAAGGGTGCCAGACCCGACCACTCGGCGTGTCGGTGAACCCCGGGTTGACGATCTCGATACCGATCGACGAGGAGTTCAGCCAGGTGCGCCCCTGCCATTGGCTATCACCGGCATGCCAGGCGCGGCGGCTTTCATCCACCAGTTGGTAGACCGTCGCCGGACCATCGCCGATCAGGTAATGGCTACTGACCTCACCCTGGGTAAGCAAGGCGAGGGAGCGCTCCAGCGAGGCATTGGTGTAATGCAGGACAACGAACTGGATGCGGTTGTCGTGGTTGGCGGAAGGGTGGCTGCGGTCTATTCGCAGGCCCGTGGAGCAACCTGCTACAAACAGCAGCAGCAAGGAAATCAGGGTTTTTTTCAGCGTGGAAAACACGTCGGTGGCCTCAGCGTATGAGCGCTACAGTATAACGTGCTGGCCGAGGGCGCGCTTGCCACGGGCCAGCCGCTTTGGGTCAACCCTGCTCGACGCGATTGCGCCCCTGCTCCTTGGCCCGGTACAACGCCGCATCGGCGCGTTTCAGCACCTGATCGCCGCGCTCGCCCGAACGGAACGCAGCCAGCCCGATGGAGGTGGTGATCACCACCCGTTCGCCCTTGAAGTGGAACGGGCATGCCTCGACGGCTGCGCGCAGCACCTCGGCCATCTGGGCGGCGGCGGCTGGCGGCGTCTGTGGCAGCAGCAGGACGAACTCCTCGCCGCCAAAGCGGGCGATGAAGTCACGGCCGCGCAAGCGCTTGCGCAGTTGGTCGGCGACAATCTTCAACACCTTGTCCCCGGCCAGGTGCCCGTAGCTGTCGTTGATGCGCTTGAAATGGTCAAGATCGAGGATCGCCATCGCCAGATGGCCGCCGTTTTCCTGCCATTCGAGCATTTCGCGTTCAACTCGTTCGCTCCAGGCCGCACGGTTAGGCAAGCCGGTAAGCGGGTCGAGCAAGGCTTTCTGGCGCTGCTCCTCGAGGTGCTCACGGTAGCCCAGCGCTTCTTGCTCCATGTTCGCCACCCGCTCCGACAACCCATGCAGGCGCCCCGCCAGTTCCAGCTCGCGGCGGTCACGTTCGTGCTTGTGCTCGTCCATGGTCACCAACAGGCCTTCCAGGCGGTTTTCCAGAATGTGCTTCAGGCTGTCCACGTCGGCGGCACCCTGCACGCTGCTCTGCAGGCCGTCGACGTGCTCACGCAGCTGCGTATCCAGCTCACGCGCAGCGCTACTGTTGTCAGCGTGGCCGGCGCTGGCCTCTTGCAGATGGCTCTGAAAACCCTCAAGGCGTTCGTTGATCTGCTGCAGGTAGGTTTCGAATTCGTGCTGGCCGCTGTCGTTGATTGCCAGCAGCAGCACTGCCAGGTCATCCAGTACCGGAATCAGCTCATACCAGTTCAAACCGCGGGCGACCCGCTCGCGCATTTCCAGGGCCTGGGCCTTGTGCCGCTCGGGCAAGCTGAGGTCGTCAAGCAGGCCGATCAAAGTCTGCTCGATGTGCGCGGCAACCTGACTGTACGGCGGCTCCACCGCGTAGGGCAGGGCGTAGGGCCCGTCTTCACCGAAGGTTTCTTCGAGGGTTGATAGAGGCTCTGCCGAAGGTTCGTCGTCGGCGCCAATCTGTAGCGCTGGCACTTCTGCCTGTGACGGCTGCGACTGCGAGGCTGACGGCATCTCCACCGACTCGATCAATGCCGGGCCTGCTGGCTCCAGCTCGGGGTCGCGGGTAACGACCAGCGCTTCTGCGGGGGCTGATGGGGCGGGCAGTGGCTGAAGCACATCGACGTCTTCGGGCTGCAATACCCCGATATTGGCTGGTGTGGCCTGGGGATGTGTGTCGGCAGCAGCCGGCACCACCGTTGCCAGTTCTGCCTCACCTTGGCCGTCGTCCTCGCGGCTGCCGAACAAGCGCTGCAAAAAACCAGGCCGGGCTTCCTCCTCCGGCTTGCCGAGGGCGGACAACGCGCGACCCTGCAAGCCGCTCAATTCGCCCAGCAACGGCGGCAGGTCGCGTGACTGGGCAACCCCGCCGTCGAGCTTCTTCGCCAGCTTTTTCAGGGGCCGGGAGATATCGTTGGGCAGCGGCAGGCCTTGCAGCTGGCCCACCAGTGCGGTCAACGCATCGCCGACCTGGTGCATGCGGTTTTCCCGGCGCTGTTCAGAGTCCAGCACGGCTTTTTCAAGGCGCGGGATCAACCCGGCGAGGCCGGCGTCCATGTTGTCGCTGCGGATGACCTCGCGCATTTCCTTCATGCACTCGTCCACCACCTTGTCACTGCCTTCGGCAGCCAGGGTGCTGCGCACCAGGCCGCGACGCAGCAGGTCGAGACGGGCGTCCCAGCGGCGCTCCAGCTTTTCCTGCTGCTCGATGCTCTTGAGGTATTTCTCTTTCCAGCGCTCAGCGTCTTCAGTCATGCCCGGGTCCGCAAACGGTGATGGCAATTAGCTCAAAACCGGCAGCGTATCCACAGTCAATGCATCAGGCAATCGAATCTCGACGGCAACGGGAAGGTGGTCTGAAATTGGCTGCGCCAACACCTCGACACGCTCCAGCGTGAGGCTTGGGCTGAGCAGGATATGGTCCAGGCAACGCTGTGGTCGCCAACTCGGGAAGGTGGCTTCGACCTGAGGCGCGATCAGGCCCAGGTCGCGCAGCGGCGAGTGCTGCAGCAGGTCGGTGGCATGGGTATTCATGTCGCCCATCAGCACCTGATGGCGGTAGCCGCCGATCAGCTCACGAATGTAGCCCAGCTGCAGGGCGCGGGTCTTGGCGCCCAGTGCCAGGTGCATCATCACTACGATCAGCGCATCTTCGCCCTCGCCAAACCGCACCAGGATCGCACCGCGGCCAGCCGGGCCCGGCAACGGGTGGTCTTCGAGCAGTTGCGGCTTCAGGCGGCTGAGCACGCCATTGCTGTGCTGGGCGAAACGGCCGAGGTTACGGTTGAGCTGCTGATACCAATAGGGGAAGGCGCCCAGATGAGCCAGGTGTTCGACCTGGTTGATGTAGCCCGACCGCATGCTGCCGCCGTCGGCCTCCTGCAAGGCCACCAGATCGAAGTCACCCAGCAACTTGCCGATCTTCTGCAGGTTGCCGGCCCGCCCGGTATGCGGCAGCAGGTGCTGCCAGCTGCGGGTCAGGTAGTGCCGGTAGCGCTCGGTGCTGATGCCCACCTGGATGTTGAAGCTAAGCAGCCGCAGGCGACCATCCTCGGGCAGGCCCGAGGCCTGCAGGTGATGCTCGTTGACCTGCGGCTGGTGCAGGCCAATGCCACGCGTGGTTCTGAAGCGGGGCATGGGTTACGCCGCCTACTTGGCGGCGCGCTCCTTGTCGATCAGTTGGTCGGCGACGTTCAGCACGCCTTCCGGCCCGCCAGCAGTGCCCAGGTCGAAACGGTACTTGCCGTTGACCACCATGGCTGGCACACCAGTAATTTCGTATTTTTTCGCCAGCTCTTTGGCCTTCTGTACCTGGCCCTTGATGGCGAACGAATCGAAGGTCGCGAGGAACTTGTCCTTGTCCACGCCTTGGGTTGCGAGGAAATCGGCCATGTCATTCTTGTCGGTCAGACGCTTGTGCTGGTTCTGGATGGCGTCGAACACCGCCGCGTGCACCTTCTGCTCGACGCCCATGGCCTCGAGGGTCAGGAACATCTGGCCGTGAGCGTCCCAAGGGCCGCCGAACATGGCAGGAATACGCTTGAAATTGACGTCGGCCGGAAGCTTATCGGCCCATGGATTGATGGTCGGCTCGAAATGGTAGCAATGAGGGCAGCCATACCAGAACAGCTCGACCACTTCGATCTTGCCAGGCACGGACACCGGAACAGGGTTGCTCAGCTCGATATATTCCTTGCCAGCCGTGGCAGGCTCGGCTGCCTGGACGGCAGCCATACCGAATACGCTGGCAGCGACCAGCGCAGCGCTGAGAATCAGTTTACGCATGCTTTACTCCTGAGCAGTCATGGGTCACCTCGACGCGACCTGAATTGAGACAGGCCGGGAAGGGCTCGAGTTCTGTAGTGTACCGGCAGCGGACGGAAAAAAGGGCAGCCCGGCCACCCTTTCATCATTGGCCTACAACATTAACTGAAAGTTAATGCAGTGCCCTTGACGGCCCTATCGCCGGCAAGCCGGCTCCCACAGGGATGGCGCAGGGCTTGAGGGCGGCGCGGTCCATGTGGGCGCTGGCTTGCCGGCGATAGGGCCATCACAGGCGGTCGAAAGCCTCAGTGCAGGCCCTGGATGTAGCTGGCCAACGCTTCGATATCATGGTTGCTCAGCTTGCCGGCGATGGTCCGCATGGTCATCGCATCGCCATCGTTGGTGCGCACACCCTCGCGGAACTCGGTCAACTGTTTGCTCACGTACTGGGAGTGCTGCCCGCCCAGGTGCGGGAAGCCAGCCAAGGCGATACCCGCGCCGTTCGGCGAGTGGCAGCCGGTGCAGGCAGGCATGCCTTTCTCCAGGTCGCCACCGTTGAACAGCGCACGGCCACGTTCCACCAGCTTGGGATCGGCGGCACCCACGCTGCCTTTCTGGCTGGAGAAATAGGCGGCGATGTCGGCCAGGTCCTGATCGCTGAACGCGGCCAGCATCCCGGTCATTTCCAGCACGGTACGCTTGCCGGACTTGATATCGTGCAGTTGTTTTTCAAGGTAGCGCTCGCCCTGCCCAGCCAGTTTCGGGAAGTTCGGTGCCAGGCTGTTGCCGTCGGGGTTGTGGCAGGCGCCACAGACGGCCGTCTTGGCCTGGCCGGCGGCGGCATCGCCTTTGACAGTTTGCGCAGCAGTGGCCGCACCCGCGACCCCCAGGGTCAACAGCAGACTCACGACTAGTTTGTTCATCAGCTAATCCAACACGGCTAAGGGTGAAATGTTATGTATCGGGACTGCCGCTCATCCAAAGGATGACCAAACGGTAGTCCTCGGCACTGCAGTCCATGCACAATCCACGCGGCGGCATAGCCTTGAAACCCTGATTCACATGCGCCATGAGTACCTCCATGCCTTGCGCCAGCCTTGGTTCCCAGGCTGCCCGGTCACCCTTCTTGGGCGCCTGCGGCAACTGCCCGGCGTGACAGGCCGCACACGTGCGGTTGTACAACGCCTCGGGATCCTGTGTAGCCTGTGCGCTGAAAAACGGCAGGAACATACCGACAGCTAGCAGCCATTTCGCCAGGCGAAACGACCTGACAGGGTTGGGGGACGCGCTGCGTTCTGATGCGCAAGCTATAGTTCGGCACCCCATGCCCGTTCTCCTTCGCTGGGAGAATGGGCACACAAAAACTGGGGCATTATATACTTCTGTCAGCCAAACGGAAATGACACCGCTTGCCGGCCTAGGCTTTGGCAACACCCACATCGGATATCCCATGCAAGTCAAGAACCCCATCCTCGGCCTCTGCCAGAAAGCCACATTCGCCCTTAGCGCAGCCAAGGTCGAACAATGCCCGGACGACCAGGGTTACGAGGTGGCTTTCGCCGGCCGCTCCAACGCCGGCAAATCCAGCGCCCTCAATACCCTGACTCATGCCAGCCTGGCGCGTACCTCGAAAACCCCCGGTCGCACCCAGCTATTGAATTTCTTCAGTCTGGACGATGAACGGCGTTTGGTCGACCTGCCGGGCTACGGTTATGCAAAAGTGCCGATTCCGCTCAAGCAACACTGGCAGAAGCACCTGGAAGCCTACCTGGGCAGCCGTGAGTGCCTGCGTGGCGTGATCCTGATGATGGACGTCCGCCACCCAATGACCGATTTCGACAAGATGATGCTGGACTGGGCCAAGGCCAGCCGCATGCCGATGCACATCCTGCTGACCAAGGCCGACAAGCTGACCCACGGCGCAGGCAAGAACACCTTGCTGAAAGTGCAGTCGGAAATCCGCAAGGGCTGGGGCGATGGCGTGACCATCCAGCTGTTCTCGGCACCCAAGCGCCTGGGTGTGGAAGACGCCTACCGGGTGCTGGCGGACTGGATGGAGCTGGAAGACAAGCCAGTTGCCTGAGGGCCTGCATGAATCCTTGTAGGAGCAGCCTTTGTGCTGCGAAGAGGCCACGACAGGCTGTAGACATCTATTGCTCATGCCGGCCATTTCGCAGCACAAGGCTGCTCCTACAGGTGTGAGCAGCAACTGCCGACCCAAATTCCGGGCAAAAAAAACCCCGGACTTCGTATGGGGAGGGGGAAGTTCGGGGTCCAAGTCCGGACCGCTAGGGCGGGGTCCAGATATCTGCCAACACTTAACACAACATAGGAGCATCGAAGGGCTTCACCAGCCATTCAGTTACTCTGAGTTCCGCTTCACTGGTTTAGTTCCGAAGCCCTGAAAACTATTTGCGATAATTTCAGGAATCTTCAGCACCAATGGCACTGGGCAGTGCCAGGATCCGCGTCCCTACGTCGCAGATCCTACACAGCTTTCCCCGTTCAATCAGTGAGCTTCATCCCAATTCGCGCCAATTCCTGCCTCGACCAGCAGCGGAACATCCAGCTGCGCGGCCTGGCTCATGTGCTGGCGAATTTCATCTTTGACCTGCTCCACCAGGTCTTCGCGCACCTCCAGCACCAGTTCATCGTGTACCTGCAGGATCACCCGTGCATCCAGCCCGCTCTCGCTCAGCCAGTTATCCACATTGACCATGGCCCGCTTGATGATGTCGGCCGCCGTACCCTGCATCGGCGCGTTGATCGCCGTACGCTCGGCGCCTTTGCGCAGGGCCGGGTTCTTGGCGTTGATGTCGGGCAAGTACAGGCGGCGACCAAACAGGGTTTCGACAAAGCCTTGCTCGGCCGCCTGGGCTCGGGTGCGCTCCATATAGGCCAGCACGCCCGGGTAGCGGGTGAAGTAACGGTCGATGTAGTCCTGCGACTGCTTGCGATCGACGCCGATCTGCTTGGCCAGGCCGAACGCGCTCATGCCGTAGATCAGGCCGAAGTTGATGGCCTTGGCGCTGCGCCGCTGGTCGGTGGTGACGTCTTCCAGTGCCACGCCGAACACTTCGGCTGCCGTGGCACGGTGCACGTCCAGGTCGTTGCGGAACGCATGCAGCAAGCCTTCGTCCTTGGCCAGGTGGGCCATGATGCGCAGCTCGATCTGCGAGTAGTCCGCCGCCAGCAACTTGTAACCCGGGCTGGCGACAAACGCCTGGCGAATGCGCCGGCCTTCGGCAGTGCGAATCGGGATGTTCTGCAGGTTAGGGTCGCTCGACGACAGCCGGCCGGTGGCGGCCACCGCCTGCTGGTATGAGGTGTGGATACGCCCGGTGCGCGGGTTGATCTGCCCCGGCAGCTTGTCGGTATACGTGCTTTTGAGCTTGCTCAGGCTGCGGTACTGCATCAGTACCTCGGGCAGCGGGTAGCCTTGCTCGGCCAGCTCGTCGAGCACCGCTTCGGCGGTGGATGGCTGGCCCTTGGCGGTCTTGCTCAGCACCGGCATGCCCAGCTTGTCGTAAAGAATGGCACCCAGCTGCTTGGGCGAGCCGAGGTTGAACTCCTCGCCGGCCAACGCATACGCGCGCTGCTCCAGCTCGGCCATCTTCACCCCCAGTTCACCGCTCTGCACCCGCAGCAGCGCGGCATCGACCAGCGCACCCTGGCGCTCGATCCTGGCCAGCACCGGCACCAACGGCATTTCGATGTCCATCAGCACCGGCTGCACGCTCGGCGTTTGCGCAAGGCGAGCCTGCAGTGCCTGGTGCAGGCGCAAGGTGATGTCGGCGTCCTCGGCGGCGTAGGGGCCGGCCTTGTCCAGGTGGATCTGGTTGAAGGTGAGCTGCTTCGCGCCCTTGCCGGCAATGTCTTCGAAGGCGATGGTGGTGTGGTCGAGGTACTTCTGCGCCAGGCTGTCCATATCGTGACGTGTGCCGGTGGAGTTCAGCACATACGACTCGAGCATGGTGTCGTAGGCCACGCCGCGCATTTCGATGGCAGGCGAGGCATTGGCGAGGATGTTGATATCGTACTTGGCGTTCTGCCCGACCTTGGCCTTGGACGGGTCTTCCAGCAGCGGCTTCAGCGCCAGCAGCACCGCCTCGCGGTCCAGTTGGGCGGGCGCGCCTTCGTAATCGTGGGCCAATGGCACATAGGCCGCCGCATGCGGCTCGACAGCGAACGACAGGCCCACCAGCTTCGCTTTCTGGGCGTCCAGGCCGGTGGTTTCGGTGTCGAAGGCGAACAGCGGCGCCTGGCGCAGCTTCTCCAGCCAGGCATCGAAACGGTCCTGGTCGAGGATGGTTTCGTACTTCGGCTCGACCTTGGCTGCCGGCTCCTCGACCGCTGCGATGGCCTCACCGGCCCGCGCCGCTTCGCGCTGTACATCCGCAACCCAGCTCTTGAACTCCATCTCGGTATACAGCGCCAGCAGCGCGTCGCGGTCAGGCTCGCCGCAGACCAGCGCCTCGACCTCGACGTCCAGCGGCACGTCGACCTTGATGGTGGCCAGCTCGTAGGACAGGAACGCCGCGTCGCGGTGTTCCTCCAGCTTGGCCGGCAGGGTCTTGGCGCCACGGATGGCCAGTGCAGGCACCTTGTCCAGGTTGGCATACAGGTCGCTGAGGCCACCGCCGATGCCGGTCAGCAGGCCCACCGCGGTCTTTTCGCCGACGCCGGGCACGCCAGGAATGTTGTCGACCTTGTCGCCCATCAGGGCCAGGAAGTCGATGATATGTTCCGGGCCGACGCCAAATTTCTCGTGCACGCCAGCCACGTCCAGCACGGTGCCGGTCATGGTGTTGACCAGGGTAATGTGCCCGTCCACCAACTGCGCCATGTCCTTGTCACCGGTCGAGATCACCACCGGACGGCCTTGGGCGGCACTGCTGCGGGCCAGGGTACCGATCACGTCGTCGGCCTCGACGCCCTCGACGCACAGCAGCGGGTAGCCCAGCGCCTTGACGCTGGCGTGCAGCGGCTCGATCTGCACGCGCAGGTCGTCCGGCATGCTGGGCCGGTTGGCCTTGTACTCGGCAAACATGGCATCGCGGAAGGTGCCGCCCTTGGCATCGAACACCACCGCAAACAGGCTGTCGGGGTATTGCTTGCGCAGGCTCTTGAGCATGTTCAGCACGCCCTTCACCGCACCGGTTGGCATGCCCTTGGACGTGGTCAACGGGGGCAGCGCATGGAAGGCGCGGTACAGGTAGGAGGAACCGTCCACCAGGACGAGGGGCGCTTGGCTCATGAGCAGAATCAACCTTTTCGACGGGTCCGGCGCTAGAATAGCCAGAATCATTGACGACAAAGGGACTAGGTTATCATGCGTACACTCAATCGCCTGTTACTGCTCGGCCTGTTGGCAACCATGCCTGTCGTCACCCTGGCGGCGGACGACGCGCCCTCGGCCGATCCCGAGGTAACCATTCGCACGGAAGGCGACAAAACCATCCAGGAGTACCGGCAGAACGGGTTCCTGTATGCGATCAAGATCACGCCGAAAAACGGCAAGCCTTATTTCCTGGTACGCGCCGATGGCACCGACGCCAATTTCATTCGATCCGACCAGCCGGACATGCTGATACCGTCCTGGAAGATCTTCGAGTGGTAATCTGACGCGCACCGTTCACATCAACCCGGCACTTCCCGGCGGAAGTGCCCGTATGGGCAATTTTTCATCATGTCAGTCTTCACCCCCGTGACCCGGCCTGAGCTGGAAACCTTTCTGGCGCCGTACGAGCTGGGCCGTCTGCTCGACTTCCAGGGCATTGCCGCCGGCACCGAGAACAGCAATTTCTTCGTCAGCCTCGAACAGGGGGAGTTCGTCCTGACGTTGATCGAGCGCGGGCCCAGCGAGGACATGCCGTTCTTCATCGAGCTGCTGGACACACTGCACGAAGCCGACATGCCGGTGCCCTATGCGATTCGTGACCGCGACGGCAACGGCCTGCGCGAGCTGTGCGGCAAGCCGGCATTGCTGCAGCCACGGCTGTCGGGCAAGCACATCAAGGCCCCGAACAACCAGCACTGCGCCCAGGTGGGCGAGCTGCTGGCGCACATCCACCTGGCCACCCGCGAGCACATCATCGAACGCCGCACCGACCGCGGCCTGGACTGGATGCTGGCTGCGGGGGCCGAGTTGCTGCCACGGCTGACTGCCGAGCAGGCTGCACTGCTGCAGCCGGCCCTGGCCGAGATTACCGCGCACAAGGCGCAGATCCTGGCGTTGCCGCGGGCCAACCTGCATGCCGACCTGTTCCGCGACAACGTGATGTTCGAAGGCACCCACCTGACAGGTGTGATCGACTTCTACAACGCCTGCTCCGGGCCGATGCTGTATGACATCGCCATCACCGTGAACGATTGGTGCCTGGATGAGCACGGCGCGATCGACATGCCCCGCGCTCAGGCGCTGCTGGCAGCGTATGCCGCGCTGCGGCCGTTCACTGCAGCCGAAGCCGAGCTGTGGCCAGAGATGTTGCGGGTAGGCTGCGTGCGCTTCTGGCTGTCGCGGCTGATTGCGGCGGAGTCGTTTGCCGGGATGGATGTGATGATCCATGACCCGAGCGAGTTCGAAGTGCGTTTGGCACAGCGGCAGCAGGTGGCTTTGCGCCTGCCGTTTGCTCTCTAGGGCCCGCCGACTGGATTGTGTGAGGGCTGACAGGTGCCCGCCTTGATGCTTTCTGCGCCTGTGAAATCGAGCGCCGCGCGGGCGGCGCTCGGTTTCACAGGGAGTGTCAGGTTTTTTGTGTGCGGGCCGGTAACGGCCTGCCGCCCGGCAGGCCTTGATTTCACCAGGTTGGCCTGATGAACCGATCTCCGTACAGAATCGCAAATTGATTCATCGCACTTTTCCAGTCATGCGCCGCTGACCCCCAGTTCGCTGTGATGTTGCGCAGCCCCAGCCAGATCAGTTTGGTCGCCGCGTCGTCGTTCGGGAAGTGACCGCGGGTTTTGATGATCTTGCGTAGCTGAGCGTTGATACTCTCGATGGCGTTGGTGGTGTAGATCACCTTCCGGATGGCCGGTGGGAAAGCAAAGAACGGAATCACTCGATCCCACGCCCGTCGCCAGGCAGTCACCACTGTTGGATATTGCGTGCCCCAAGGCCCGCTTTCAAACTCATCCAGTGCCTGTTCAGCCGCCTGGGCGTTGATGGCCTGATAGATCGGTTTGAGAGCCTTGGCCAAGGCTCGACGCTTGTCCCAGGCCGCATAAGCGAGGCTGTTGCGGATCAGGTGGACGATGCAGGTCTGCAGTGTCGTCTCCGGAAATACTGCACTGAGCGCTTCCGGCATGCCTTTGAGGCCGTCGGTTACGGCAATCAGCACATCCTCGACGCCGCGCGTCCTGAGGTCATTGAACACCTTCATCCAGAACTTCGCACCTTCGGTGTTCTCAATCCAGATGCCAAGAATATCGCGCGTTCCATCTGGCAAAACGCCCAGTGCCAAGTAGATCGCTTTATTGCGAACCAAGCCTTCTTCGCGAATTTTGACCCGCAGAGCATCAAAGAAAATGACCGGATACATCGGTTCCAGAGGCCGCTGTTGCCACGCGCCAATCTCCTCCATGACCTCGTCGGTCACGGAACTGATGAAGTCGGGCGAGACCTCTGTTCCATACTGCTCGGAGAGAAAGGCACGGATTTCTCTGACCGTCATACCGCGGGCATACATGGCGATGATCTTGTCGTCAAAACCGGTGTAACGGCGCTCATGTTTGGGGATCAAAATGGGCGAAAAGCTGCCATCCCGGTCACGAGGGATATCCAGCCTTAGCGGGCCATCACCAGTGAGTACCGTTTTGCCGCTCTTCCCATTTCGCTGGTTTGTTTCATCCTCCGGGCGCTGCGCGCCCGGTGGATAGCCCAGGTGATGACCCAGTTCGGCATTCAAGGCTCGCTCTATCAGCGCCTTCTTGAATGCCGCAGAGGCCTCTTCGATGGCTTCTGCGGTCATCAGCGGAACAGCGGAAAACTGTTCCAGCAGCTCTTGCGGAACCTTTGGTAACTCTCGGAGCGGTTTTTTTTTGGTTGGCATACATGCACCTCTTACTCATGTTATGCCCGAACACAAAATTTCTGACACCCTCGTTTCACAGGCGCTGCAAACCTTACGGCGAACACCTGGCCGCCCTGATGCAATCTCCTGCAAAACCCGGCTTACAACTGCTCCAAGCACCCAGCCAGGTCGCCACCCAGCTTCTCCAGCAAGCGCTCATAACCCTTGGCATCCACCGGGTCGGTACCACCCAGTGCATCCAGCTCAGCCAAGCGCACCGGCAGCCCGGCAGTCAGGGTCTCAGCCAACCGCGGCCGCAGTGGCGGCTCACTGAACACACAGGTCTTGCCCACTTCCTGCAGGCGCTTGCGCATCGCAGCCACATGCTGCGCCCCCGGCTGAACCTCGGATGCCACGCTGAACACGCCGGTGTGCTTCAGGCCATACTCCGCCTCGAAGTAATCGAACGCCTCGTGGAACACGAAGTACGGTTTGCTGGCAATACCGGCTACCCGCGCCTTGATACGTCCATCCAGTGCATCCATGCGCTCATTGAAAGCCTTCAGGTTGCTCTGGTAGCGGGCAGCATTGGCCGGATCGACCTGGGCCAGATCCGCAGCCATCTTCGCCGCGATTACCCGCGCGTTGACCGACGACAGCCACAAGTGCGCGTCCAGGCTGCCCGGGCGGTGATCATGATCGTGGTCGTCATGGTCTGCTTCCTCATGGGAGTGGCTGTCCTCGCCAAAGCGGCGCAGCTTCATGCCCGCCAGCGACTGCACGGCCACCGTGGGCTTGCTGCGGCTGCCCAGCACGCGCGGCAGGAAGCTCTCCATGTCCGGGCCAATCCAGTACAACAGGTCGGCATCGCCCACCCGCCGCACGTCGGACGGACGCAGCGCGTAGTGGTGCGGCGAGGCGCCCGGCGGCAGCAATACCTCGGGGCTGCCCACGCCGTCCTGCACGGCAGCAGCAATTTGCTGCAGGGGCTTGATAGTGGTGAGCACGCGCACATCGGCCTGGGCTGAAAATGCGATGAAAGCGACAAACAGAGCTAGGAATCGGGACACGGTGGATACTCGAGTCATCAGAAACAGGTAACATAATAACGTCTCCATCCAGAACCGTCGCTGCCCATGTCCATCACGCCGCTGGCCAACCGTCCCCACGATCACTCCCACTGCGTACACAGCGCACTGGCTGAAGCCGACGCCTTGTGCACCCGCCAGGGCCTGCGCCTGACCGCGTTGCGCCGCCGGGTGCTGGAGCTGGTGTGGCAAAGCCACAAGCCGCTGGGTGCCTACGACATCCTCGCCGTGCTCAGCGAGCAGGACGGCCGCCGCGCCGCGCCGCCGACGGTGTACCGCGCTCTGGACTTCCTGCTGGAAAACGGCCTGGTGCACCGTATCGCCTCGCTCAACGCCTTCATCGGCTGCAGCCACCCCGAGCATGTGCACCAGGGCCAGTTCCTGATCTGCCGCGTCTGCCACGTGGCCATCGAGCTCGAACAAAGCAGCATCAGCGACGCCATCATCAACAGCGCCAAAGGCGTAGGCTTCACCGTCGAGACCCAGACCGTCGAAGTGGTCGGCCTGTGCGGTACCTGCCGGAGCGCGGCATGAGCGACGCACTGATCCGCCTGGAGCAGGTCGGCGTCACGTTTGCCGGCGAAGCGGTGCTCGACAGCATCGACCTGTCGGTCGCACCCGGCCAGATCGTCACCCTGATCGGCCCCAACGGGGCAGGCAAGACCACCTTGGTACGCGCCGTGCTCGGGCTGCTCAAGCCGCACCGTGGCAAGGTCTGGCGCAAGCCCAGGCTGCGTATCGGCTACATGCCGCAAAAAATTCAGGTAGATGCCACGCTGCCGCTGTCGGTGCTGCGCTTTTTGCGCCTGGTGCCCGGAGTAGACCGTGCGGCAGCCCTGTCGGCGCTGCAGGAAGTGGGCGCCGAGCAGGTCATCGACAGCCCCATCCAGACCATTTCCGGTGGTGAGATGCAGCGCGTGCTGCTGGCCCGGGCACTGCTGCGCGAGCCCGAACTGCTGGTGCTGGACGAACCGGTGCAAGGCGTCGACGTGGTCGGTCAGACCGAGCTGTACAACCTGATCACCCGCTTGCGCGACCGCCACGGCTGCGGTGTGCTGATGGTCTCCCACGACCTGCATCTGGTGATGAGTGCCACCGACCAGGTGGTTTGCCTGAACCGCCATGTCTGCTGTTCCGGCCACCCCGAGCAGGTCAGCAATGACCCGGCCTTCGTCGAACTGTTTGGCCAGAACGCCCCAAGCCTGGCCGTCTACCACCACCATCACGACCACAGCCACGACCTGCACGGTTCGGTGGTTGCGCCTGGCACCCATGTTCACGGAGAGCATTGCAAGCATGGCTGATTTTCTTCTTTACGCCTTGCTCGCAGGCTTGTCCCTGGCAGTAGTCGCGGGCCCGCTCGGCTCGTTCGTGGTGTGGCGACGCATGGCGTACTTCGGCGACACCCTGTCGCATGCCGCGCTGCTGGGTGTGGCCATGGGCTTTGTGCTGGACGTCAGCCCGGCGCTGGCGGTAACCGTGGGCTGCCTGTTGCTGGCGATCTTGCTGGTGACCTTGCAGCAACGCCAGCCGCTGGCCTCTGACACCCTGCTCGGCATCCTTGCCCCCAGCACCTTGTCGCTGGGCCTGGTGGTGTTGAGCTTCATGCACGACGTGCGCATCGACCTGATGGCCTACCTGTTCGGCGACCTGCTGGCGATCAGTCCCACCGACCTGGCCTGGATCCTGGGCGGCAGCGCGCTGGTCCTGCTGCTGCTTGCGGCGCTGTGGCGGCCACTGCTGGCGGTGACCGTGCACGAAGAGCTGGCGATGGTCGAAGGCCTGCCCGTGGCCGGCCTGCGCATGGCATTGATGCTGCTGATTGCGGTGGTGATTGCCGTGGCCATGAAGATTGTCGGTGTACTGCTGATCACCTCGCTGCTGATCATTCCTGCCGCTGCGGCGCAGCGGCACGCCCGCTCCCCCGAGCAGATGGCTCTGGGCGCCAGCTTGCTGGGCGTGACGGCGGTTTGCGGCGGCCTGGCCATGTCCTGGTTCAAGGACACCCCTGCCGGCCCATCGATCGTGGTCTGCGCGGCGGTGCTATTCTTGCTGAGCCTGGCCCTGCCAAAACGCTGAAAAACCGGGCGTGTGATGGCACGCCCTGCAACCTTTGGCCGGGTAAAGGGTCTGTAAGACCTGTTTTCGAGCGTGCGCACCTGGGTGTAGACTTGCTCGCTTTTTGCGCAAATAGAGAGTCGCAGGAATGAAGCCGTTTGCCTCCCGTTATCTGCTTGTCGCCGCGTTTTCCCTGTTACTGGCTGCCTGTTCCAGCGCGCCGGTCGAACAGGCCACCGCACCTGCCCAAGCCGATGCCTGGCAGCAGTTGCAACAGAATATCGCCAGCAACGAGCTGGCCACCGCCGAAGACCAGCTGGCTGCGCTGCAAGCCCAGTCGCCGGATGACGCGCGCGTGGAACAATACCAGCGCCAGTTGGCCGAAGCCTACCTGCAGCGCAGCCAGATCGTGCTGCAGAAGGGTGATGTGAACGCGGCGGCCACCGCCCTGTCCCGAGCCCGTGCACTGATGCCGCAAGCCCCGGCAGTAACCGGTGGCGATGCCGTGACGCAGGCACGCAAGGCCGAGCTGGAAAAGGCCGAGGCGGCGCTGAAGGCTGCAGAAGCCAAGCCCAGGGCACGTATCATCGACCCGACGGCGCCAAGCACCGTGGTCGCCTTGAAGACCACCGACAGCCGCGCGCTGCGCCGCCAGCTCGATGATATTGCAGCGGATGTGGTGAGCTATGACTGCGAGGTGGTGTTCCAGGTGCCGCGCACCGAGGACGCGCCCTGGTTGAAGACCTTGCTGGAAAAGCGCGTGCGCAAACTCGACAGCGGCTTCGAGCTGCAGCAGAAACATCAGATCCAGCGTTCGCTACCGGCGCAGGTGGTGCTGGTCCCGCATCAGCGTTGATGTCTTCGCAGGTAAACCCGCCACATTCCTGTGGGAGCGGGTTTACCCGCGAAGAGGCCCGATCAGGCGGGAACAGATTCCGCAGCCGCCTCCCGCTCCCACACCCGATGCCCTTCGACAGCCTTGACGAAGGCGTCCACGGCGTTCTGGTCATCCCCCAGCAACAGCCCCTTGTCCTCCTTCAGCCCCAGCGCATCCACCAGCACCTTGCCCTCTTTGGCAAAACCTATCGCCTTCAGGTGCTTGTAAGCTTCGAGCAGGAAGTGCTTGGCCAGGCCACTGGCCCCCAGTGCATCCAGTGCCGCCTTACCAGCCGGCACCAGCACCCCGTCGAACATGATCGAAGGCATGCCTTCCATTGACGCGTCCACCGGCAGCGCCTTGCCATCGGCCGCCTTGACCGGCGCCGATGTGGGGCCAAGCAGCAGAATCCGAGCACTATGGGCCTCGAGGGCTTTGACCAGCCGGTCGACACTGCCGCCATCCACGCCATCGGCCAGCAGCACGGCGATCTTGCGCCCCTTGATGCCCACAACGCCCGGGTGGTTCATCTGGCTCAAGGCCGGCGAGGCGGCAAGCTTGCTGCCCTTGACCTTGACGGTACCTGCCTTGGGCGCTGGCAACCCGAGGTTCGCGGCCACGGCGGCGGCCAGCTTCAGGTCGATGTTGGCCAGAATTTCGTTCACCTCCCGTGCACGAATCGCCTCCCGCTCGACCTTGCCCAGTTCAAAGCTGTAGGCCTTGATGATGTGCTGCTGCTCGGTCGGGCTCATGCTCTGGAAGAACAGCCGCGCCTGCGAGAAGTGGTCGCCGAACGACTCGCTGCGCTGGCGGATCTTGTGCGCATCAATGCGTTCCTGGTAGCTCTCGAAGCCACCATCCTGCGCTGCAGGAGGCGTTTCCTTCGGCCAGCCGCCGTCGATGGAGTTCGGTTCGTAGGAGGCGCGGCCCTTGTGCACGACATGCTGGTGCAAGGCATCGCGCTGGTTGTTGTGGTTGGGCGCGACAGGGCGATTGATCGGGATCTGGTGGAAGTTCGGCCCGCCCAGTCGGCTTAGCTGGGTGTCGGTGTAGGAGAACAGCCGGCCCTGCAGCAACGGGTCATTGGTGAAGTCGATACCCGGCACGATATGGCCAGGGCAGAAGGCCACCTGCTCGACCTCGGCGAAGAAGTTGTCCGGGTTGCGGTTGAGCACCATCTTGCCCAGCGGGGTCACCGGTACCAGTTCTTCAGGAATGATCTTGGTCGGATCCAGCAGGTCGAAATCGAACTTGTGCTCGTCCGCCTCAGGCACGATCTGCACGCCCAGCTCCCATTCCGGGTAGTCGCCCGTTTCTATGGCCTCCCACAGGTCACGGCGCTGGAAGTCGGTATCCTTGCCGGCCAGCTTCTGCGCTTCGTCCCAGAGCAGCGAATGCACGCCATGGCTCGGCTTCCAGTGGAATTTCACGAAGCTCGCCACCCCTTCGGCATTGATAAGGCGGAAGGTATGCACGCCGAAGCCTTCCATCATGCGCAGGCTGCGCGGGATGGCACGGTCCGACATGGCCCACATCACCATGTGCGCCGACTCCGGCACCAGCGAGACGAAATCCCAGAAAGTGTCGTGAGCCGACCCGCCGGTGGGCATCTCGTTATGAGGCTCCGGTTTTACCGCATGCACGAAATCGGGAAACTTGATCGCATCCTGGATGAAAAATACCGGCATGTTATTGCCAACCAGGTCGAAGTTGCCTTCATCTGTATAAAACTTGACCGCAAACCCGCGCACATCCCGCACCGTGTCCCCCGAACCGCGTGGGCCCTGCACCGTGGAGAAACGCACGAATACCGGGGTGATCTTCTCCGGGTCCTGGAGGAAGCCGGCCTTGGTCAGTTCGGCGTGGTTGCCATAGCTCTGGAAGAAGCCGTGTGCACCGGTACCCCGGGCATGCACGATGCGCTCGGGGATGCGCTCGTGGTCGAAGTGGGTAATCTTCTCGCGCATGATGAAGTCTTCAAGCAGCGAGGGGCCACGGTCACCCGCCTTGAGCGTGTTCTGGTTGTCGGCGACCCGCACACCCTGATTGGTACGCAGGGCGTGACCAGTGGCATCGCTGCGCACGTCCTCGAGGCTCTGCAGCTTGGCATTGGTGTTGGCCCGGTCGGGGGTCTGGGTTCCGGCGGCCTCGCTGTGCTTGGGCGCGTCCGTGTTCTTGTTGGGCATGATCGGCTCTCCTCGTCAGTCTTCAGGCGTGCCCTGTTCGGGCTTGTTTCATTAGTGACTGGAGGGCTTTGACAAGCGTTCAATCAGGATTACCGGTTGTCGCGATATGCCTGAAGGATTGGTGCATTACGAAATAAATGCTAAGAACAGCTATGGGAAAAGGCTAAAATGCGCGACCCCAGCTAACCGCTGACCCAAATTCCATGCGCCCCACAAGGTTCGCTACGTGATCGAGTTCCAACATGTCCACAAGACCTACCGCGTCGCCGGTAGGGAAATCCCCGCACTGAATCCGACCAGCCTGACCATCGAGAATGGCCAGGTGTTCGGCCTGATCGGCCATTCGGGTGCCGGCAAAAGCACCATGCTGCGCCTGATCAACCGCCTGGAAGAGCCCTCCGGCGGCAAGATCATCGTTGACGGCGAAGACGTCACCGCCTTCAACGCCAGCCAACTGCGCGGTTTCCGTCAGCAGGTCGGCATGATCTTCCAGCACTTCAACCTGCTGGCGTCCAAGACCGTCGCCGACAACGTTGCCCTGCCACTGACCCTGGCCGGTAAATTGTCGGGCAGCGAAATCGACAAGCGGGTCACCGAGCTGCTGGCCCGCGTAGGCCTGTCGGACCACGCCAGAAAGTACCCGGCACAGCTGTCGGGCGGCCAGAAGCAGCGCGTCGGCATCGCCCGCGCCCTGTCCACCAACCCCAAGATCCTGCTGTGCGACGAAGCCACCAGCGCCCTCGACCCGCAAACCACGGCGTCGGTCCTGCAATTGCTGGCCGAGATCAACCGTGAGCTGAAGCTGACCATCGTGCTGATTACCCACGAAATGGACGTGATCCGCCGGGTCTGCGACTGCGTGGCGGTGATGGACGCCGGCCAGATCGTAGAGCAAGGCTCGGTGGCCGACGTGTTCCTGCACCCGCAGCACCCCACCACCAAGCGCTTCGTCCAGGAAGACGAGCAGGTCGACGAAGGCGAGCAGCGTGATGACTTCGCCCACGTGCCGGGCCGCATCGTGCGCCTGACCTTCCAGGGCGACGCCACCTATGCACCGCTGCTGGGCACCGTGGCCCGCGAAACGGGCGTGGACTACAGCATCCTCGCCGGGCGTATCGACCGCATCAAGGATGTCCCCTATGGCCAGCTCACCCTCGCCCTGATCGGCGGTGACATGGAAGCGGCGTTCGCCCGCTTCAAGGCAGCTGACGTACATATGGAGGTACTGCGTTGATGGACGCCCTGAATTTCTTCGCCAACGTCGACTGGGCCGAAATCTGGCTGGCCACCGTCGATACCATGATCATGCTGTTCGGCTCGCTGTTCTTCACCGTGCTGCTGGGCCTGCCGCTGGGCGTGCTGCTGTTCCTCTGCGGGCCGAAGCAGATGTTCGAGCAGAAGGGCGTGTATGCGCTGCTGTCGCTGGTGGTCAACATCCTGCGGTCGCTGCCGTTCATCATCCTGCTGATCGTGATGATCCCGTTCACCGTGCTGATCACCGGCACCTCGCTGGGCGTCGCCGGTGCCATTCCGCCGCTGGTGGTGGGTGCCACGCCGTTCTTTGCACGCCTGGTCGAAACCGCCTTGCGTGAAGTGGACCGCGGCATCATCGAAGCCACCCAGTCGATGGGCGCCACCACCCGCCAGATCATCACCAGCGCGCTGTTGCCAGAGGCCCGCCCGGGCATCTTCGCCGCGATCACCGTAACTGCCATTACCCTGGTTTCGTACACCGCGATGGCCGGTGTGGTCGGTGCCGGCGGCCTGGGCGACCTGGCCATCCGCTTCGGCTACCAGCGTTTCCAGACCGACGTGATGGTGGTCACCGTGGTGCTGCTGCTGGTGCTGGTTCAAGTGCTGCAGAGCGTGGGCGACAAACTGGTCGTGCATTTTTCCCGTAAGTAACCCCAATGGGGTCGGCCCGGCCGACCCGTTCGGGGGCCGTCGCGGCCCTCACAAGGAGTGATTCATGAAGAAGCTGCTTGCTGTTGCTGCCGCTGTTGCGGCCTTCTCGGCCCACGCCGATACCCTGACCGTTGCCGCCACCCCAGTGCCGCACGCCGAGATCCTCAACTTCGTCAAACCGCAGTTGGCCAAAGAGGGCGTGGAGTTGAAGGTGAAGGAATTCACCGACTACATCCAGCCGAACGTACAGGTTGCCGAAAAGCGCCTGGACGCCAACTTCTTCCAGCACCAGCCGTACCTGGATGAGTTCAACAAGGCCAAGGGCACCCAGCTGGTGAGCGTGGCCGGCGTGCATATCGAGCCGCTGGGCGTGTACTCGACCAAGATCAAGAAGCTCGACGAGTTGTCTTCCGGCGCCACCGTGGTCATCCCCAACGATGCCACCAACGGCGGCCGCGCCCTGCTGCTGCTGGACAAGGCCGGCGTGATCAAGCTCAAAGACAACAAGAACATCCTGTCCACCGTGAAGGATGTTGCCGAAAACCCGAAGAACGTGAAGTTTCGTGAGCTGGAAGCGGCCACCATCCCGCGCGTGCTGACCCAGGTCGATGCCGCCCTGATCAACACCAACTATGCGCTGGAAGCCAAGCTGAACCCTGAAAAAGACGCCTTGGCCATCGAAGGCAGCGATTCGCCTTACGTGAACATCCTGGTTGCCCGCCCGGACAACAAGGACTCGGACGACATGAAGAAGCTGGCGGCTGCACTGCACTCGCCTGAGGTGAAGCAGTTCATCATCGAGAAGTACAAGGGCGCTGTGGTTCCGGCGTTCTGATCCCACATCCCCGGGGCCGCTTTGCGGCCCATTCGCCGGCAAGCCAGCTCCCACAGGTACAGCGCCAACCTCAGGTTCTGTGAGGCCCCTGTGAGAGCTGGCTTGCCGGCGAAGCTTTCAGAGCCACATCAATCCCGTTTAACCAGCCCAGGCAACTGCGCCACCAGCTTCTGGTTGTTGAACGGCGCCCGAATGAACCCGCGCTGACGCCCGTCCGGCCCGACGATCGCCAGGTTGCCGCTGTGATCCACGGTATACCCCGGCTTGCTGGTATCCGCCGGAATGAACGGAATGCTCAAGGCATTGGCCAGTTTCTGGGTATCTTCGATCGACCCTGCCACGCCGACAAAATCCTTGTCGAAATAGCCCAGGTACTGCTTCAGCTGATTCGGCGTATCGCGATTCGGATCCACGCTCACCAGCACCACCTGCAGCCGGTCGACAGCTTCCTTGGGCAGTTCGCTCTTCACCTGACGCAGCTGGGCCAGGGTAGTCGGGCAGATATCCGGGCAATAGGTGTAGCCAAAGAACAACAGCGACCATTTGCCTTTCAGGTCATCCAGCTGCACCGGCTGGCCGTCCTGGTTGGTCATGCTTACATCCGCCACGGTGCGGCTCTGCGGCAGCAGGATAATGCCGGCGTCGATCAGCTCGGTGGGGTTGGGCTGGTCGCGGCCATTGAGCACCTTGTTGACGGTCAGGCCCATGATCAACGCGACCAGGGCGACGAGGATGAAGACGGTTTTCTGGGTTCGGGTCATAGGTTCAACAACAGGTAGTGGTCTAGAAGCAACGCGATGAACAGCGCGAACAGGTAGCCGATAGAGTACTTGAAGGTGCCGATCGCTGCGTGCGGCCGGCTGCCACGGTACAACACCCAGGCCCATTGCAGGAAGCGCAGCCCCAGCACCAGTGCACAGCCCAGGTACAGCGGGCCGCTCATGTGAATGGCATACGGCAACAAGCTCACCGCCAGCAATATCAAGGTGTACAGCAGGATATGCAGCTTGGTGTAGCGCTCGCCGTGGGTCACCGGCAGCATCGGGATCTCGGCCTTGGCGTATTCCTCCTTGCGGTGGATGGCCAGGGCCCAGAAGTGCGGCGGGGTCCAGGCGAAGATGATCAGTACCAGCAGCAACGGCTCGGCGCTGACATGGCCACTGACCGCGACCCAGCCCAGCAGCGGCGGCGCGGCACCGGCCAGGCCACCAATGACGATGTTCTGCGGCGTGGCACGTTTGAGGAAGCCGGTGTACAACACCGCGTAGCCCAGCAGCGAGGCCAGGGTCAGCCAGGCGGTGAGGGCGTTGGTGAACACCAGCAGCAAGGCCATGCCCAGCAACGCCAGCGCCAGGGCAAACAGCAGCGCCGGCAGCGGCTCGACGCGGCCTTGGGCCAGGGGCCGCTTGTGGGTGCGCGCCATCAGCGCGTCGATGCGCCGGTCCACCACGTGGTTGACCACCGCCGCGCCGCCGGCGCACAAACCTATGCCCAGGTTGCCGAACAGCAGCACGTTCCAGCTCACACCCGCGCGGGTGGCGAGGAACATGCCTGCGAGCGAGGTGATCAGCATCAGCACCACCACCTTGGGCTTGGTCAGCTCCAGGTAATCGCGCCAGCTGGCCCGCCGTGTACTCAGAAGCGTCGCCACGAGTCGTTCCTCATGTGATGGGAAATGCCCACGCCGACAACCGGCCGCAGGCGCCAGCCTTGGCCGACACCGACCCGAACCTTGTCGACCACGCGGATGCGGTAGTTCACCAGCACCATGCTCAGCAGCAACAGCGCCCCGCCGGCGTTGTGCGCAACGGCCACAGCCAAGGGCAGGTGCAGCAGCACATTGCTGATGCCCAGGCCGATCTGCACCGCCAGCGCCAGCAACACCAGCCGCCCCAGGCCGGGAAGGCCGCAGCGGTGCAGCTTCCAGCTGAGCATCATTAGCACACCGGTAACCAGCAGCGCGCCCAGGCGGTGGCTGATGTGGATGGCCGTGCGCGCATCACTGTCCAGTTGCCCACCCAGGTAATTGGGGCCGACATGCTGGGTAAGGTGGAAGCCGTTGCTGAAATCCGCCGCAGGCCACCATTGGCCATGGCAGGTAGGCAGGTCGATACAGGCGACGGCTGCATAGTTGGCGCTCACCCAGCCGCCCAGGGCAATCTGGCCGATCACCACCAGCAGGGCCAGGGCCGCAATGCGGCGCAGGCTCAACGGCAGCTTGGGCAATGGCGCAAAGGCCCGGGACAGCCGCAGGGACAACAGGAACAGCAGGCTCAATGTGGTGAAGCCACCAAGCAGGTGCGCCGTGACCACCTGCGGCCACAGTTTCAAGGTGACCGTCCACATGCCGAAGGCCGCCTGCGCCAGCACCACCCCCAGCAACAGCACGGGCAGGCGATAGGGCTGGCCGTCGCGGGCGTGCCGGCGCACCGCTTGCAAGGCAAGCAGGGCAATGACCATAGCCAGGGTGCCGGCGAAGTAGCGGTGAACCATCTCGGCCCAGCCCTTTGCGGCTTCCACGGGGTGCTCGGGGAAGTGCAGCTCGGCATGCGCCAACTGTGCTTCGCTCTTGGGCACGCTGATGAAGCCATAGCAACCCGGCCAGTCAGGGCAGCCGAGGCCGGCGTGGGTCAGGCGGGTATAGGCACCGAGCAGGACAACCACCAGTGCCAGCAAGGTGGCGAACACAGCTATGCGGAATCCAGGTCTGGCCATGGCAGGCTCCTAGCCGATATTGGACAGCTTGAGCAGGTGGCGCAGGTCGTCCAGCACGTGCTTGCCGTTGACCTTGCCGTCATAGCGCAGTACCAGGTTGCCGTGCGGGTCGACGATCCACAGCTTGGGGCCGGGCTCGCCGACCTTCTGCAGGTAGCGCGGAGCGTCCAGCGGGTAGCGTTGCAATTGTGGATATTCGCGACCGAGCAACGCCTGGTAGTCAGCGCTCAGCGGCTGGGCGGCAGCCAGCGCATGGCTGGCACGGCTGGCATCCCGGCCTAGCCCGACCTGGATCTGCCGGGCCAGGTAGACCAGGCGCTGGCAGTCCTCGGCACAGGCCTGGGGTGCGCTCACCAACAGCTGCCAGCGCTCGTCGTGGCCCGCCACGCCGAGGTCGGTACGGCTCTCGCCATTGCCGATCATGGCGCCGTGGTAGCTGCGGCCTTCCGGTACCCAGAACTTGAGCTTGTACATGCTGGTGGCCAGGATCATCGGCCCGAGCACCACCAGCAGAATCAACAACAGCTGCAAACGCCCGCGGGCTCTGGGTTTGCCGGGTTCAGGCAGGTCCAGTGGAGTGGCGGTGGCCATGGCGTTTCTCCTTGTTGTGGTGCCAGCCGAAATAGAGGTAAAGCAGCAGCAGGGCAGCCGCCAGGGCAAACCACTGCACGGCGTACCCCAGGTGTTTTTCCGGGCCCATGGCGACTACTGGCCAGTCCAGGCGATAGGTCGCCGGCCCTGGTTCCAGGCGCAGTTCATGGGCATAGCCTTCGCGGTCGAGCTGCTGCCACAGCTGGGCGGCGTCGACGGCAGTCAGCAGGTGCGGCCATTGGCCGCCGAGCGGATCGGGATGTAGCTGGAAGGTGTGGCCCGGCGATACATACACCGCAGCGTCCAGCGCCAACGCCTGGGTTGGGGTGCCGAAATGCACCGGCACGCGGCGGTCTGGCCATGGCAGCCAGCCACGATTGACCAGCAGCCACTGCCCGCTGGCCTGGTCATGGAAGGGTTGCAGCAATTCGACCCCGGCCTGGCCGTCGCGCATGCGGTTGTCCAGCAACACGCTGTGCCCGGCGTCGAAGCGACCGAATAGATGCACACGGCGGAAGGCATTGTCTTCATCCGCCGTCAGCTGGGTGGTGGCCAATGGCACCTCGACCCGCCGTTCGGCATAGCTGGCCAGCAGTGCGCGCTTTTCTTCGGCACGGCCGAGTTGCCAGCAGCCAAGCGCGACCAGCCCCGGCAGCAGTGCAAGCACCACCAGGGTGGGTACCCAGCCTGGGCGAAACGGCTTCATCGCAGCCTCGCCCGGTCGATCGCTATACTTATCCACATCACCGCATCCCCCCGGAGTGTCGCCATGCTCAAGGCCGCGATTGTCCTGATGCTGTTGGCCACGGTTGCCAGCCTGTTCAGTGGCCTGGTGTTTCTGGTCAAGGACGATGAAAACTCGACCCGCTTGCTCAAGGCGCTGACCGTGCGCGTGACCCTGGCTGCCCTGACCATCGGCCTGGTGGCCTGGGGCTTCATCAGTGGTCAGCTGGTTTCACACGCCCCCTTCTGAATCTGCATTTGCTTTGATGGCCTCATCGCCGGCAAGCCAGCTCGCACAGGAACCCCACATGCGCCAGGTCCAGTGGGCCCCTGTGAGAGCTGGCTTGCCGGCGATTGGCCCTAGAGCACATAGACAAAGATGAACAACCCCACCCACACCACATCGACGAAGTGCCAGTACCAGCTCGCCGCCTCGAAGCCAAAGTGTTTCTCCGGGTTGAAATGCCCGCGCAGGATGCGCACGAACATGACGATCAGGATGATCGTGCCCAAGGTCACGTGGGCGCCATGGAACCCGGTAAGCATGAAGAATGTCGCCCCGTAGATCCCCGAACCCAGTGTCAGCCCCAGCTTGGTGTAGGCCTCGTGGTACTCGTAGGCCTGCAACGTGATGAAGCAGATGCCCAGCAAGATGGTCAGCGCCATCCACAGTTTCAACGGGCCGCGGTGGTCCCGACGCAAAGCATGGTGGGCAATGGTGATGGTCACGCTGGAGCTGACCAGCAAGATGGTATTGATCAGCGGCAGATGCCACGGGTCGATCACTTCCTTGGGCGGCGGGAACAGCTTGGGGTCGGGCGTATGCAGCAGCGGCCAGGTGAACTCGAAGGTGGGCCACAGCATGTGCGCCACGCCCTTGGCACCTTCGCCCCCCAACCACGGCCCGGCCAGCACGCGCACATAGAACAGCGCGCCAAAGAAGGCCATGAAGAACATCACCTCGGAGAAGATGAACCAGCTCATGCCCCAGCGGAACGAGCGGTCCAGCTGCGGGCTGTACAACCCCGCGCGGCTCTCCTTCACCACCGCACCAAACCAGCCAAACAGCATGTAGGCCAGGAACAACGCGCCGACGAAGAAAATCAGCGGCCCGTGCGAGTCGGGGTGGCCGGCCTTCATGTCGTTGAACCAGGTGCCCAGGCCGAACACCGTGATGAACATACCGATGGTGGCGATGATCGGCCACTTGCTCTGCGCCGGAACATAGTAGTGCTGATGACTTGCCATTGCTGTTCTCCTTCCCTTAACGGGCGCCCTGGACGTCCTGGGCCGCAACATACGCGACCGGCGGGTGGCGAGCGGTGATGTCGAACAAGGTGTAGGCCAGTGTCAGGTGCTTCACGCTGGCCGGCAGGTCGCGGTCGACGATGAAGCGCACCGGCATCTCGATGCGTTCGCCGGGTTGCAGCACCTGCTGGGTAAAGCAGAAGCACTCGGTCTTGTGGAAATACGCCGCAGCCTCGGCCGGGGTGATGCTGGGAATGGCTTGCGCGCTCATCGGCCGGTCCGTCGGGTTGTGGGCAATGAAGATCATCTGGTTCACCGCCCCCGGGTTGACCTCCAGCTGGTCGGCGGTGGAGTAGAAATCCCAGACCATGTCGCTGGCATTGGTCGACATGAACTGCACCCGCACTGCGCGCGTCGGGTCGCTGACCTGGCTGCCCTCGTACTGCCCACCGGTCTTGCCGTTGATGCCGAAGGCCTTGCACATCACGTCGTAGATTGGCACCAGCGCAAAGCCGAAGGCGAACATCACCACCGTCAGCATCAGCAGGCGCGTTACCAGGCGTTTCAGCGACAGGCCGTTCATGGCAGGTTTCCTATTTCACTTCCGGCGGTGTCTGGAAGGTGTGGTAAGGCGCGGGCGAGGGGATCGACCACTCCAGGCCCTCGGCGCCATCCCAAGGTTTGGCCGGTGCCGGCGCCCCGCCACGGATGCACTTGATGACGATGAACAGGAAGAAGATCTGCGTGGCGCCGAACATGAAGGCACCGATCGAGGACACCATGTTGAAGTCGGCGAACTGCAGGTTGTAGTCGGGAATACGCCGCGGCATGCCGGCCAGCCCTACGAAGTGCATGGGGAAGAAGGCCATGTTCATGCCGATGAACGACAGCCAGAAGTGCAGCTTGCCGAGGGTTTCGTCGTACATGTAGCCGGTCCATTTCGGCAGCCAGTAGTAGGCCGAAGCGAAGATGCCGAAAATCGCCCCGGGCACTAGCACGTAATGGAAATGCGCCACCACGAAGTAGGTATCGTGGTACTGGAAGTCCGCCGGGGCGATCGCCAGCATCAGCCCGGAAAAGCCGCCGATGGTGAACAGGATCACAAAGGCGATGGCGAACAGCATTGGCGTCTCGAAGGTGAGCGAGCCTTCCCACATGGTGCTGACCCAGTTGAACACCTTCACCCCGGTGGGCACGGCGATCAGCATGGTGGCGTACATGAAGAACAGCTCGCCCACCACCGGGATACCGACCACGAACATGTGGTGGGCCCAGACGATGAACGACAGGAAGGCGATGGCGCCGGTGGCGTACACCATCGAGGTGTAGCCAAACAGCGGCTTGCGCGAGAAGGCCGGAATGATCGAGCTGACCGCGCCGAAAGCCGGCAGGATCATGATGTACACCTCGGGGTGGCCGAAGAACCAGAACACATGCTGGAACAGCACCGGGTCACCGCCACCTGCGGCACTGAAGAAGCTGGTGCCGAAATGAATGTCCATCAGCATCATGGTCACCACGCCCGCCAGCACCGGCATTACCGCAATCAACAGAAACGCGGTGATCAGCCAGGTCCAGACGAATAGCGGCATTTTCATCAGGGTCATGCCGGGTGCACGCAGGTTGAGGATCGTGGCGATCACGTTGATCGCGCCCATGATCGAGCTGATGCCCATCAGGTGAATGGCGAAGATGAAGAAGGTGACGCTGGCCGGTGCGTAGGTAGTGGAAAGCGGTGCGTAGAAGGTCCAGCCGAAGTTGGGCCCGCCACCCGGGCTGAACAGCGTCGAGACCAGCAGCAGGAAGGCCGCCGGCAACAGCCAGAAGCTGAAGTTGTTCATCCGCGGCAGGGCCATGTCGGGCGCGCCGATCATCAGCGGGATCATCCAGTTGGCCAGGCCGACAAAGGCCGGCATCACCGCGCCGAACACCATGATCAGCCCATGCATGGTGGTCATCTGGTTGAAGAACGCCGGCTCCACAATCTGCAGGCCGGGCTGGAACAGCTCGGCACGAATCACCATGGCGAACGAGCCACCCAGCAGGAACATCAAGAAGGCGAACCACAGGTACAGGGTGCCGATGTCCTTGTGGTTGGTGGTCAGCACCCAGCGCATCAGGCCCTTGGCCGGGCCGTGCGCGTGGTCATCGCCGTGGGCGTGGTCGTCGATCACTGCACTCATGTCCTGTCTCCTGCAACCCATTGATTGCCGCGAGTAACCCGGTTCACTTGGCTTGCGCCTGCTTCAGCGCCAGCACGTCCTTCGGCGTGACCATGTCACCTTTGTTGTTACCCCAGGCGTTGCGCTCGTAGGTGATCACTGCGGCGAGGTCGACTTCCGACAGCTGTTTGCCGAAAGCGGCCATTGCTGTGCCGGGCTTGCCGTGGAACACGATATTCAGATGGCCTTCCTTCGGCCCGGTGGCGATCTTCGAGCCTTTGAGCGCCGGGAACATCGGTGGCAGGCCCTGGCCTTCGGCCTGGTGACAGGCCACGCAGGTGGTGTGGTAGACCTTGTCACCACGTGCCACCAGTTCCTCCAGGGTCCATTCCTTGCTGGTCAGCTCCTTGAGCTTGGCGGCCTCGGCCTTGCGCTCGCCCAGCCAGGTGTCGTAATCAGCCTTGGACTTGACCTCGACCACCACCGGCATGAAGCCGTGATCCTTGCCGCACAGCTCGGTGCACTGGCCGCGGTAGATGCCGGGCTTCTCGATGCGGGTCCAGGCTTCGTTGACAAAGCCGGGAATGGCGTCGCGCTTGACCGCAAAGGCTGGCACCCACCAGGAGTGGATCACGTCGGCGGCAGTCACCAGGAAGCGCACCTTGGCGCCCACCGGCAGCACCAGAGGCTGGTCCACTTCGAGCAGATAGTGCTCGTCCTTGGGGGCTTGGTTGTGGATCTGCTCGGCAGGGGTGGCCAGGTTGCTGAAGAACTCCACATCCTGGCCCAGGTATTTGTAATGCCACTTCCACTGGTAGCCGGTGACCTGAATGTCGATGTCCGACTCGCTGGCGTCGTAAATGTCGATCAGGGTCTTGGTCGCCGGAATGGCCATGACCACCAGGATCAGGAAGGGCACCACGGTCCAGAGGATTTCCACCCAGGTGTGCTCGTGGAAGTGCGCGGCCTGCTGGCCGGTAGAGCGGCGGTGGACCACCATCGACCAGAACATCGCGCCGAACACCACGATGCCGATGATCACGCAGATCCAGAAGATGGTCATATGCAGATCGAAGACGGCGTTGGAGACCTCCGTCGCCCCCGGGTGCATGTTCACGGTCCAGGCTGCGTTGGCCTGACCAAAAACCGACCACAACAGGAGGCCCATCCAGACATGTGGATGTCGCATCATTGCGGGTTCCCCTTCTCGTTCTTGTTGTCCCGGAGGCGTGGCCTGCGGCAAGAGGGAACGGCGGTCAAGACTACCTGGCTTCGACGACCGAGCCCCTGCAAAAGCAGCTGGGCCTCATCAACGAATCACGTTCATCGGGAGTATAGTCAGCGACCAATGGCACGCAATGAAGCTAGTGAAATGAACTTCACCAAATGGCCAGATGCCCGGAAAAGCGCGTGTTTGATAGGGTATGGCCCAATAATGGCCACCCGATATGCCTGAGGATGCACACGTTTGCGCGACTTATAACAAATACGTCTTAGGTATTCTGTATACCGAGCTAATTTAGTGTCTTCCGTTTGAAACGTAATGTCCCTGGAGTTGTCATGAACATCGCTGCTGTACGCGAGCAGGTAAGCCAAGCCCATCAACACGAAGGCCAGACCGGCCAATTGAAAGCGCGTCTCGAGCTGCAACTGCCGCACCTGCACCCCTCGATCCAACTGCCTGAGCAGGACGCCCAGGGTACTTTGGCGCGCTTCGTCAGCGCCTACATCGAACAGGTCCCGGAACTGCTCGAGGCTGCCCACGAGGTTGCCCTGGAAGCAGGGATCGAATCGCAGATCAAACCTGTACTGAAAATTGCCGAGGCCTATTTCCTGCAGCCGCCAGAGGTCATGGACGGGCATGTCGGCCTGGACTGCCTGCTGGATGAGGCGTATCTGGCGCACCGGCTGGTGGAGGAGGTGAACGACCTGTACATCCGTCACTTCCAGCAGCCGCTGATTCCGTTCGATACCACCATGGCCAACCTGATTGCTCACCAGTTGATCGGCGAAGAATTTGCCAACCAGCTGGATGAAGTGGTGCACCACTCGGTGGATGAGATGCTCAATGAGCAGAGCTTTGCGGTGGAATCGGTAGAGGCATACCGCGAGAAATTGAGCAGCCCGGCAACGGGTGAGGCTTGGAAACGCTGGCCATGCCTGTCGCGCCAGCTGGGTGTTGAGCTGGGTCAACCGGCCTGATACTCCTGTCCCGGTCTCTTCGCGGGTGAACCCGCTCCCACAGGTACTGCACCGGCCTGTAAACCTGTGTTGAACCTGTGGGAGCGGGTTTACCCGCGAAGAGGCCAGTTCAGGCGATACAAAACTTCCGGCTTTAGGCCCCAACCCCCGCCGTAGTCCGCAACCGCCCCTCGATGCGCCGTTTCAACCGCCGCTGCTCGATCAGCAACCGCGACCCATGGGCTGCATTGCTGCGCCCCCAGTCCTCCAGCAACTCAAGGCACGAGTGGTCGATATAGCTCAGGTTGCCCAGCGGGACATGCAGCGTGGTCCCCGCCGGCACACCGTCCAGCACCTGGGTCAGCGCCGGCACCTTGAGGAACGTGGCCGCACCACTGAGCCGCAGCTCCATGTGCCCGGCCTTCTCCAGGCTGACCAAATTGATTTTCAGCCGCGCCGCCTTGAACGCCAGCTTGAGCAAGGTCAGGGCGAAGCCCAACAGCACCCCGGTCAGCAGGTCGGTGAAGATGATCGCTAGCGCAGTCGCTGCGTAGGTCAACATCGGCATGCGGCCATAACGACCCAGGCCACGAAACGCCTTGAAGTCGACCAGCTTGACCCCGGTAAACACCAGTACCCCCGCCAGGCTCGCCACCGGGATCTGCTGCAGCACGCTGCTCAACACCACCACGAACGCCAGCAACCAAAGGCCATGGAAGATCGCCGAAGCCCGCGTCTGTGCACCTGCCTGGACGTTGGCCGAGCTGCGCACGATCACCCCGGTCATCGGCAATGCACCGAGAATCCCGCAGAGCATGTTGCCGATGCCCTGTGCGGACAACTCACGGTCGAAGTCCGAGCGCTGGCCGCTGTGCATTCGGTCGACTGCCGCCGCCGACAGCAGGGTTTCAGCGCTGGCAATGAACGCCAGGGCAAAAGCGGCGACCAACAGCGTAGGGTCGGCCAGCTTCATCAGGTCATCCGGGCGCAGCCAGTCGATGGCTTCGGACAAGTCTGCCGGCACCTGCACGCGGTTCACCGGCAACGCCAGCCACATGGCGATGGCGGTCATCGCCGCCACACCCAGCAAGGCGCCTGGCACAAAGCGCAGCCGCTGCGGCCGCAGGCGCTCCCAGCCCCACATGATGACGATGGTACCCAGTCCCAGCGCACCGGCCATCCAGCCTGAGCCTGCGCTTTCCTGCGGCAGGGCGGCGGCCAGGGTAGCCGGGAACTCCAGCAGGTTCTGCAGGCCCGACGGCTGTGGCGCCGTGTCGAACATCACATGTACCTGGGACAGCACGATCAGCACGCCAATGCCGGCCAGCATGCCGTAAACCACTGCAGGCGCCGTAACCCGAAACCAGCAACCCAGCCGCAGGCGGCCAGCCAGCAACTGCAATACCCCGGCCAGCAGCAGGATCGGCCCGAGCATGGCCATGCCGTGCTGGCGCACCAGCTCGAACACCAACACCGCAAGGCCGGCAGCCGGACCACTGACCTGAAGCGGCGAACCTGCAAGGAAACCTACGACAACGCCGCCGATAATGCCGGTAATCAAGCCTTTTGCCGGCGGCATGCCGGAGGCAATGGCGATACCCATGCACAAGGGCAGGGCCACCAAAAAGACCACTACCGACGCCAGCAACTCTCGCGGCAGGGCCGCTTTCAACTGTGTAATGTTCACCGTGTATCTCCTTTTTTTGTCGCACGGCCGTTCCTCTGGCCGTGGGCACGTTGGCCCCTGACAAGCGCGCAGGCGCAGCCCGCCAGCGAAAATGCCGGCACGGCAGTCAGGGAATTCAGGGCAGCCGAAGGCCGCGCCACACCCTGCAGGGTGCGGCCGGCTATCAAGGTTCTAGTTGTGGACGGGTCGCTTAGTAGCGGCCTCTCGGAGTAGCGCAGGGGACCGGCTCGCCAGCAGCCAGGGGCAGGAAGCTGTCGCTGGCGGCGTCGTAAGCTTCGATCTTGCTGGTCTCGATGTCGTACACCCAGCCATGGATGTACAGCTCACCGGCTGCCAGGCGCGAGGCCACCGAAGGGTGGGTACGCAGGTGATGCAGCTGGGCGATGACGTTTTCCTTGGTCAGCACCTGCATGGTTTCGTGTTCGCTGCCGCAAGAGCAGTTGTTTTCAACAACGGTGCGAGCTACTTCAGCGTGGCGCAACCAGGCAGAAACGGTCGGCATCTTGGTCAGCGATTGCGGATTGAGCACGGCACGCATGGCGCCGCAGTCGGAGTGGCCGCAGACGATGATGTGGTGCACGCCCAGTGCCAGCACGGCGTACTCGATGGCGCTGGAAACGCCGCCGTTCATCTGGCCGTAAGGCGGTACCACGTTACCCACGTTACGGGTTACGAACAGGTCGCCTGGCGAGCTTTGGGTGATCAGCTCGGGGACGATGCGCGAGTCGGCGCAGGTGATGAACATGGCGCGTGGTGTTTGCGCAGTGGCGAGCTTCTTGAACAGCTGTTGCTGTTCGGGGAAGACGTCATGGTGAAAGCGCAGAAAGCCATCGACAATGTGCTTCAGGGCGGCATCGGCGCTCTCCGCGGGGACCTGCGGTACGGCCTTGGATGGGTCCTTGACGGGCATGATTCATCCTCTTGACGGTGTGTAGGTAAATCCATTTTACCGGTGAAAGATTCTGGCTATGCAGGGATTTAGATGACACGCACGGGCCATAGATCACAGTCGGTGTGGACTGATTTCCTACGCTAGCGGGGGAAACTTAACTGAAACTTAATTCGCAGGCTCTAGAACGGGTGTTCCAGATGAAATAGGCGGGAACTGGATAATAGCAAAAAAACATCAACTGCCAATATGTATTAGCGTCGTTATTGGCTGCTATTAGTTGGGTTGTGAGCAAAGAGCTGGGCCTGGGCAGGATCCGAATATCAGAACAGGGCCATCTGCCCACCGGGTACACAGAACGCAGAGCAATCCAGCGCCTGCGCTTCCCGCCCCTCGAACTCCAGGCGTTTCATGGCCTTGGCAAACCGCTGCGCCAGCAACTCGGCAAACACGCCTTCACCGCGCATGCGGGCGCCGAACCGACTGTCATACAGTTCGCCGCCCCGGCTCTGGCGGATCAGGCTCAGTACATGCGCGGCCCGCTGCGGGTAATGGTCTTGCAACCACTGCTCGAACAACGGCGCCACCTCCAGCGGCAGGCGCAACATCATGTAGGCCGCGCTCTGAGCGCCCGCCTCTCTGGCTGCCTCCAGCAAGCGCTCCAGTTCACTGTCATTGATCATCGGAATCATGGGCGAGCACAACACCCCAACCGGTACACCCGCCTCGCGCAACACCCGAATCGCCCGCAGCCGCGCTGAGGGTGACGCCGCACGTGGCTCCAGCACCCGCTTCAGGTCATCGTCCAGCGTGGTCAGGCTGATCATTACTCGCGCCAACCGTTGCCGTGCCATCTCGGCCAGCAGATCAAGGTCGCGCAGCACCAACGAACCTTTGGTAACGATGGTGACCGGGTGGCGAAAACGCAGCAGCACTTCAAGCAGACGCCGGGTCAGCAAGTGCTCACGCTCGATGGGCTGGTACGGGTCGGTGTTGGAGCCTAGGTTGATCGGCGCGCAAACGTACCCCGGCTTGCTCAACTGCTGGGCAAGCACCTCGGCAGCGTTGGTCTTGGCGATCAGCTTGGTCTCGAAATCCAGGCCCGGGGAAAGGTCCCAGTATGCATGCGAGGGACGGGCGTAGCAGTAGATGCAGCCATGCTCACAACCCCGGTACGGATTAATGGAGCGATCGAAGGGCAAATCGGGAGAAGTGTTGCGGCTGATGACTGTCTTGGCAGTCTCGATTCGCACTTCGGTCCCTTGGGTCGCCGGCACCTCCTGGTACCAACCATCGTCCTCAGCCGTCGACTGATGCAATGCAAAACGGTTATGCGGATTATGCGCAGTGCCGCGACCTTTCCGGGGTGCTGGAGTGAACATGGCTTGAGCCTCATACTGTATTTACATACAGTAATCACATGGCAGCTTTTTCTCCAGCACCACTGGTCATCAGATGGGCATCAAAGCAGCCCGTTGTGCTTCAAAAACCGCGAATTGTCCAAGGGCCGCCCGAGAAATGCTTCGTGACTCTGGGCGAATGGTCGCGAGGCGGCGGGCTCGAAGAATGTTTCAAGCAGCGACCTTCCGGCTGCTGCGTCAAGCAGCCCTGCTGACTCAAAACGTGTGAACAGGTCCCAGGCATGAGCATCGGCCCAGAGATAGGCGTAGAACCCGGCATCGTAACCCGCCACAAGGTAGTCGAAGCCGTGCAGCGGCTTTTCGAACCCGGCCAGCGGCCAGCGCCCCGCGCGGTTATTGGCATCCCGAACTCGGTCATCGAGGCTGCGGCCATCCCGGGGTGTCAGGTGCAAGTCGAAATCGAGAAGCGACAGGCTCAAGGTCCTGGCACAGGCGCGACTATGGTCGGCCCGCAATTGCACAAGAAGCGAGCGCAAGGCTGCCACCTCCAGCCGCTGGCCAGATTGATGATGAGCGGAGATGCTGGCGAGGTAGTCGGCATCCCATACCCAGCATTCGAACAGTTTGCCGGCTGCCTCAACGCCATCGTTGCCGAGCCGGCGAATATCGGACAAGACATGGTTGCTCGTGCGCACCAGCAGTGAATGCAACGCATGGCCAAACTCGTGGAACAGCTTTCTCAGCGCCAAGTGATCAAGCAGCGGAGGAACCCCGTCGGTACCCATGCGTACATCGCTGATCATCGCCACCACTGCACCATGGTACCGCCCCTCTGCATCTGTACGTCTATGCCTGTAGGCAAGGGTTTGCACAGTGTCTGGCTGCTTGTATTCATGCAGGAGAGCATCGAGATAAAGGTAGCCCAAGGAGGCATGGTCCTGGATGACCTCGAAGGCGCTCACACTTGGGTGCCAGGCTTTGGGCTCGTCAATTTTTTTCAGCTGCACACCAAACAAGTGCCTGGCTAAATCAATCAGCGCAGCAACCACCGTTTCGAGCGGGAAGTATTCCTGCATCTGGCTTTCGGTGAGCGCGCGTTCGCCACCGCGACCAACCTCATGCAGGTACTCCACGTCCCACGGCATGATCTGATCAATGCCTTGCTCGGCAGCCAGGCTATGCAGTCGGCTGTTTGAAGCCTCGATAACAGGCTTGATACGTTGCTCCAGCCCTCCAAGAAACGTCTGCAAATCAGCAACAGTGCCGATGCTCTTGCTGGCCAGGCTGAATGCCATGTGGCTGTCAAAGCCCAACAATCGGGCCCTGTCACTGCGGGCTTCGGCGATTTTCTGAATGACAGCACCGTTGTCAGTCTTAGTGTCACTGGCGCCACGGGTCAGGTAGGCGCGGTAGATATCTTCACGAAGTGATCTGTCCTCGGCGTATTTCAACACAGTAGTAAAATTGGCGAGGTCGCAGGTGATCAACCAGCCCGCGAGCGATGCCGCCTTGGCATTGTCTTCCAACTGGGTGACCAGGTAGTCGGGCAGACCCGTGAGCCGCCCCTTGTCTTCGACATGTACCGACAGGGACGATACAGAATCAGTGAAGTTGTACTGAAACTGGCCGATCAGCGCCTGAAGCTGTGCCTCCAGCGCCTGTACTTGCACCTTGACTTCGCTGCTCAACAGCACGCCCCCGCGGTGGTACTCCTTTAGAATCAGGGTCAAGGTAGCCTTCTTCTGAGTATCCAGGTTCTGACCGATAGCGCTGTCGGTCAGACGCTTGTACAGGGTGTAAAGCTCAAGGTTCTTGAACTTGTCCGTGAAACACGCTTCAACTTCGCCAAACGCCTGGCCCATCACGTCCTGCCACTGCTGATCGCGGTCGGCCATAGGCAGGAAGGCATAGAATGCACCTTGCAAGTCAGCATCAAGTTCATCTACGGCAAGCACGAGGTCGTCCCAGGTAGGGAGATCAGCCTGGTGCTTTATGACTCGCTCGATACCTTGCTGGTAGCGAGCAACACTGGCCTGGATTGCTGCCAGAGCGAGCTCGGGAGTGGTTTGCTCGTAATTCAGCAGCTGTTGGGAATTCAGCAGAACGTTCATGGTGCCGGCCTTTACGATTGCGAAAGAAGGCCAGGAATATCCGGCTTTCTTTCGCAACCACGGCGCGCAACATCTACCACCCATTGCAGGTGGCCTGAAACCCGTCACTCGGTCGGTTTTTTCAACTTCGGGTTCGGAAAGAACTGCACAGTCTGCACCTTGGCCGGCGCCGCCTTCGGCGCCAGGTGATTGACCCGGGTACCCAGCTCCTTGGGCACGGAAAGGCCCTGCTCGTTAAGCGTATCGGTGAAGCCGCAGGCCACGCACTCACGGTGCGGGACACCGTCCTCGTTCCACATCATCAGCTTGTCCGGCTCGCTGCACGCCGGGCATACCGCCCCGGCGATAAAGCGCTTCTTGGTCTTGTTCACAACTACCTCGCTCATGCTGCCGCAGCCTCGCTCAGGCCACAGTGACGCAGCAACGCATCGATGGAAGGTTCACGGCCACGGAAGTCGACGAACAGCTCCATTGGCTCGCGCGAGCCACCGCGGGCCAGGATCGCTTCACGGAAGGCACGGCCAGTCTCGGCATTCAGCACGCCTTCTTCCTCGAAGCGCGAGAAGGCGTCAGCCGACAGCACTTCGGCCCACTTGTAGCTGTAGTAGCCTGCTGCGTACCCACCAGCAAAAATGTGCGCGAAGCTGTTGGGGAAGCGGTTGTAAGCAGGCGGGTGCATGACCGACACCTCGTCGCGCACGCCTTCGAGCACCTGCAGCACGCTGCGGCCGTCACCGTGGCTGGCGTGCAGCTCGAAGTCGAATAGCGAGAACTCCAACTGGCGCACCATCATCATGCCGGACTGGAAGTTCTTCGCCGCCAGCATCTTGTCCAGCAAGTCCTGGGGCAGGGCGGCAGCGGTTTCGAAATGGCCGGAGATCAACGCCAGGCCTTCTGGCTCCCAGCACCAGTTTTCCATGAACTGGCTTGGCAGCTCGACCGCATCCCAGGCCACGCCGTTGATACCGGATACACCGGCATGTTCGATGCGGGTCAGCATATGGTGCAGACCATGGCCGAACTCGTGGAACAGGGTGGTGACTTCATCGTGGGTCAGCAGCGCCGGCTTGCCTGGGGCGGCCGGGGTGAAGTTGCACACCAGGTTGGCCACCGGGCTCTGCAACTCGCCGGCAGCGGTACGGCGACGGTCGCGGGCACCGTCCATCCAGGCGCCGCCACGCTTGTTGGCGCGGGCGTACAGGTCGAAGAAGAAGCGGCCCACGTGCTGGCCGTTTTCCTTGATCTCGAACAGGCGCACGTCCGGGTGCCAGGTGTCGAAGCCCTTGAGCTCCGCGATTTCGATGCCATAAAGGCGTTGCACGATGCTGAACAGGCCGCCCAGCACCTTGTCGATCGGGAAGTAGGCGCGCAACGCTTCCTGCGACACGCTGTAGCGCTGTTCACGCAGCTTCTCGCCGAAGTAACCGGCGTCCCAGCTGGCCAGCTCAGGGCAACCCTGCTCGGCGGCGTACGCCTGAAGCTGCTGCAGGTCCTGGGCGGCAAAAGGCTTGGAACGCTTGGCCAGGTCACGCAGGAAGCTAAGCACCTGGTCGCTGGACTCGGCCATCTTGGTGGCCAGGCTCAGCTCGGCGTAGTTCTTGTAGCCCAGCAGCTGTGCCAGCTCCTGGCGCAGGTCGAGGATTTGCTCCATCACCGGGCCGTTGTCGAACTGGCCGGCATTCGGGCCCTGGTCCGAAGCGCGGGTGCAATAGGCGGCGTACAGCTCTTCGCGCAAGGCGCGGTCACTGGCGTAGGTGATCACCGCGTAGTAGCTGGGGAATTCCAGGGTGATCAACCAGCCGTCGAGGCCCTTGGCCTGGGCTGCGGCAGCCATCTGCGCCTTGGCCGAATCGGTCAGGCCGGCCAGCGAGGCTTCGTCGGTAACGTGCTTGGTCCAGGCCTGGGTGGCATCCAGCAGCTGGTTGGAGAAGCGGCTGCCCAGCTCGCTGAGCTTGCTCTGCACCTCGGCATAACGCTGCTGCTGGTCCGCCGGCAGGTCGATACCCGACAGGCGGAAGTCACGCAAGGCGTGCTCGAGAATGGTCTTTTGCGCCACGTCAAAACCGCCGGCTTCCGGGCTGGCGATCAGCGCCTGGTACGCTTCGAACAGCGCACGATTCTGGCCCAGTTCGGTAGAGTAGGCGCTCAATGCTGGCAGGCAGGACTCGTAGGCCTCGCGCAGCTCGGCGCTGTTGCACACCGCATTGAGGTGGCTGACCGGGCTCCAGGCAGCGCCCAGGCGGTCATTGAGTTCGTCCATGGCCAGCACCAGGCCGGCCCAGGTGGGGTTCTTGCCCTGGTTTTCGAGGATCTCGGCAATGGCTTTACGGTTGTCGGCCAGGATCGCTTCGATCGCCGGCAACACGTGTTCGGCACGGATTTGCGAGAAGGGCGGCAGATCGTAGGATTGCAGAAGCGGGTTGTTCGCACTCACGGTTCGGATACCTTGGCAGAAGAAACACTTCCCCATCTTAATTACAATCGACGCCGACCGCAGCAGGCAGCCTGCCTATCGGCACAGATGAGAGACGCTATCATGGCCATCCGAAGCTTCCAGCAACACACTCCGAAAGTTGGACCACGGGCTTTCATCGACCGTTCGGCGGTAGTACTGGGCGACGTGGAAATCGGTGAAGACAGCTCTGTATGGCCCTTGACCGTGGTCCGCGGCGACATGCACCGCATCCGCATCGGCGCCCGTACCAGCGTGCAGGACGGCAGCGTGCTGCACATTACCCACGCCGGCCCGTTCAACCCGGACGGCTACCCGCTCATCATCGGCGATGAAGTAACCATCGGCCACAAAGTCATGCTGCATGGCTGCACCCTCGGCAACCGCATCCTGGTTGGCATGGGCAGCACTGTCATGGACGGCGCCATTGTCGAGGACGAAGTGATCATCGGCGCTGGCAGCCTGGTGCCGCCGGGCAAGCGCCTGGTCAGTGGCTACCTGTACATGGGCAGCCCGGTGAAGCAGGCCCGGCTGCTGAACGACAATGAACGCGCATTCTTTTCCTACAGCGCCGGCAACTATGTGAAGCTCAAGGACCAGCATCTGGCCGAAGGCTACGATCAACCTGAATGACCGCATTCGCGGGTAAACCCGCTCCCACAGGGATACCTCAGCCCCTGTGATGCCCAGTGGGAGCGGGTTTACCCGCGAATGCTGGCCACAGAGAACTCAAGTGGAACCCCGTACATGCATCAGCAAAACATCCTGTTCGACCTCGACGGCACCCTGACCGACCCGCGCCTGGGCATCACTCGCTCGATCCAGTACGCGCTGGCCAAGCTGGGCATCGACGAGCCGGACCTGGCCCGCCTCGAACACTTCATCGGCCCACCGCTGCTGCAGGCGTTCATGCAGTTCTACAGCTTCGACGAAGCCAAGGCCTGGGATGCGGTGAACTTCTACCGGGAGCGCTTTCGGGTCACCGGCCTGTACGAAAACCTGGTGTTCGAGGGCGTGCCCGAGCTGCTCGAGGCTTTGAACGGCCAAGGCCGCACTCTGTATATCGCCACCTCCAAACCGTGGGAGTTCGCCCGCGAAATCGCCCGCCACTTCGCCTTCGACCATCACTTCAAGGTGATCTACGGCAGTGAGCTGGACGGCACGCGCACCAACAAGGTCGAGCTGATTCGCCACCTGCTGGCTGAAGAAGGGCTGGACCCGGCGCAGACGCTGATGATCGGCGACCGCAAGCATGACCTGATCGGTGCCCGCAGCAATGGCGTGCAGGCAGTGGCTGTGGGGTACGGGTTTGGTAGCCAGGAAGAGTTGGTGGCGCAGGAGCCGGCATTCCACTTTGCCACCTTGGCCGAGATGCATCAGGCATTCGTCAAGGCTTGATAGCCATGGGGCTGCTTTGCAGCCCATCGCCGGCAAGCCCAACTCCCACAAGTACTGCATCCATCGCAAATCCTGTGCGGTCCCTGTGGGAGTTGGCTTGCCGACGATGGGCCGCAAAGCGGCCCCATAATCTCAAAGGCTTATCATCAACCGCTGCAACGCCACTTTCCTTTCTGCAATCGGCAATTTCCCCAGTTGCTCAACCCGCTGATAAAACTGCCCCCAATCCCCATCAACCTCGCGAAACACCGCCGCAAACGCCGGCACCCACTGGTCATACAGCCCGAATGGCAACAACTTGGCATTGTTCATCGGCCCATATATCCAGGTGTCATAGCGCTTGTCCCCGCCCCACTGACCATCCCGAACCTGCCGGTATTCCCGCCTCAGCCGCTCGAACTCCGCCCGTTTGGCCAGGCGCTTGTGCCCATCATCCAACGGCCCGGCATAGATCGCCTGCAACCGTTCACGGCTGGCCAATACCAAGCGGATGAATTCGTCACGCTGCTGCCCCTGGTCCCCGCCAACCGGCGCCAGCCCACGCGCCAAGCGCCATTGCCGGGTTCCCTCCTGCTCGACAAAGGAGGCAAACGACTCGTTGAACTCGGTATCGTCCTGCACGTAGAAACGCTGGTGGGCCAGTTCATGGAAGATCAGCGTGGCCAGCCGCTCGTCCCCCCAGCCCACCATCGACGACAGTATCGGGTCATCGAACCAGCCCAGGGTCGAATACGCTTCAACCCCACCCACATACACATCCAGGCCGTTCTGGCGCATCAGCGCCGCCGCGCCACGTGCCGCACCCTGCTGGTAATACCCGCGGTACGCCACGCATCCTGCAATCGGAAAACAGTGCGTGACTGGCTGCAACGACAGCTCTGGCGTGGCGAAGACATTCCACACCACATACGGGCGGCCGAGGTCGGCATAAACCCGATAACTGCGATTGTCCGGCAGTTTCAAATGCTGGCTGGCAAAAACCCGTGCCTGCTCGGCATGCTGCAGATGCGCACGCAATTTCGCCGGCGTGGTCGGGTCGGCCACTACCTGCTCCACGGGTTGCCGCGCCCGCAGCAGCTGCCACTGGCCCTCGGCCAACTGCCCATAGTAGGCAGCACCGCTGCAACCGTTCAGCAGAAGCGTCGCCAGCAGCGGAACCAATCGGGTGAAAACGCGGTCGAGTGCCCGATGGCCTGAGCGCTGCACAAGAAAAAGTCGAAGCATCCGGGACTGTCTGACTCGCTCAAGGTCGATTCGCTCCAAGACTATCTCGCCAAGGGGGAGTTTCGCCATGCGTGCATTGCTGGTCGCCGGCTCACTGCTGCTGATTTCCGCCTGTTCGACCCTGCCAGACGCAGACCCGAATCAGGCCTGGATCGACCTTACACCCTACGAAAACAGCTCGCTGGACGCCGTGCAGGTCGACGAACGCGACTGGGCTGACAGCCGCTACTTTGAGGTACAACCTGGTAGCCATGAATTGACCGTGCGTTACCAGTTCCCGGTCACCCCCAGCAATATCGGCCCGGTCGACGAGCCGCTGTGGCGCGATTGCCAGGTCAAGCTGACCTTCAAGGACTTCAGCGCCGGGCAGCGTTATCAGCTGCATGCTGGCAGCATTGGCTTCCGGCCCTGGATCAAACTCTATGACCACCAGCAAAGACTGCTTGGCCAAGGCCTGCCGGCGGGCTGCCAGCGCACCTGAGCCACGCAAACGGCGCTATGCTTGTAGGGTGTAAATCGCAAGTGGGAGTTTTGCCATGCGCCAGCCCATGATGCTGATCGCCCTCAGTGCACTGGGGGCCTGCGCCAGCCCCTTGCCGCCCGTCGACCCCAAGCAAGCGTGGATCGACCTTTACACCATGACCCCCGGCAGGGTGATCATGGCCGACCGCCTGGACGGCAAGCGCCTGGAGGACGGCCGCTACTTTCAGGTGACGCCGGGCAAGCACGAACTGGTGGTGCGTTTCGATTATGAAATCTACTCGGGCGGGATCATGTCCGAGCCCAGGGACCGTACGTGCTACCTGACCGTACGCTTTGACGACTTCAAGGCTGGAGAGCGCTATCGCCTGGAAGCGCGGGCGCCAGTCATGCAGCCGCAAGTGCTGCTGTACGACGCAAGCCGCACGGTGGTGGTGAACGAGCCTAGCGAAGTGTTCTGCATTCCGTGAATCCTGGGGCTGCATTGCAGCCCCAGGATTGCGAACCTAGCGATCATTCTTCTGATAAATGATCTTCTTGGTGCCGCCATCGCAAGTCCCGACCACCATGTTCTGGTCCTTTACCTCACTGTTCGGCACGATTTCCAAGGTATAAGAGGCAACCCCCTGCGCCTGGATCTTGGCCTCGATCTCGGCTTTGAGCTCTTCGCACGGCTTGACCGCCGCCAGCGCAGAGGTGGCAACCAGGGAAGCCAATACAGCGATTGCTACGCGGATCATGGAACGGCTCCTCAAAGGGCAGCGTGCTGCCGACGCTGTTTAGACTACCGCAAACTGCCCCTGTTGCACCGCTTCAGCCCACCAAGGCGGCATCCAGGCTGATTTTGGCGTTCAATACCTTGGACACCGGGCAACCTTCCTTGGCCTTGTTGGCGATTTCCAGGAACTGCGCCTCACTTGCCCCAGGCACCTTGGCCCTGAGCACCAGATGCACGGCGGTAATGGCAAAGCCATCTGCCAGCTTGTCGAGCGTCACCTCGGCAGCGGTATCGATCCGCTCTGCGGTCAGCCCCGCTTCGCCGAGCATCATCGACAGCGCCATCGAGAAACAGCCGGCATGCGCCGCGCCGATCAGTTCTTCCGGGTTGGTGCCGGGCGAACCCTCGAAACGGGTGTTGAAGCCATACGGGTTCTGCTTGAGCGCGCCGCTTTCCGTGGAAAGCAGGCCTTTGCCATCCTTCAGGCCACCTTGCCAGATCGCCGATGCTGTCTTTTTCATGATGCCTCCTGGTCGTGGTTTACATGCGTATGAGTTCAGAGGCCAGCCGCCTACGGCAAGTTCAGACCAATCGCACGGCAAACATTGAATCTGCCGAATATGCCCATACAGAGTTCAAAAGGCCGTTGGCCAACCACCTTTGCGGAGGCTCCATGACGCAGCTGCGTGACCTGAAGATTTCCACCCTCGACCTGGTACCGGTGCGTGCCGACGCCGGCCCGGCGCAGTCACTGCGCAACTCGCTGGACCTGGCACAACACGTCGAGCGCTTTGGCTACAACCGCTTCTGGGTGGCCGAGCACCACAACATGGACGGCATCGCCAGTTCGGCCACCTCTGTGCTGATTGGCTACCTGGCCGGTGGCACCTCGAGCATTCGTGTGGGTTCTGGTGGGGTGATGTTGCCCAACCATGCGCCGCTGGTAATCGCCGAGCAGTTCGGCACGCTGGCCAGCCTGTACCCTGGCCGTATCGACCTGGGCCTGGGCCGCGCGCCGGGCTCCGACCAGATGACCGCTCATGCCCTGCGCCGCGAACGCTCGGGCAGTGCCGACGATTTTCCCGACGATGTCGAGGAATTGTCGCGCTACCTGGGCCCGCGCACCGATGATCAGAAAGTGATCGCGGTACCGGGCCACGACACCGACGTACCGATGTGGTTGCTCGGCTCCAGCCTGTTCAGCGCGCAGTTGGCCGGCATGCGCGGCATGCCCTACGCCTTTGCCTCACATTTTGCGCCGCGCTACATGCACGAGGCCATCCGGGTATACCGCAACCACTTCAAGCCCTCCACCACGCTGGACAAGCCGTATGTGATGCTGGGCATTCCCATGGTGGTGGCGGAAACGGATGAGAAGGCCGAGTACCTGGCCACCTCCGTGTACCAGCGAATCCTTGCGCTTATTCGCGGCCAGAGCCTGATGCAGAAGCCGCCGGTAGAAACCATGGATGGCTTGTGGCTGCCCCATGAGCGCGATGCAGTGAGCAGTTTCCTGGGCCTGGCGATGATCGGCAGCCCGCAGAAGGTGCGAGCGAAGGTGGAAGTGCTGCTGGAGCAGACCGGCGCGGATGAGCTGATCTTCACTTGTGACCTGTATGAGCATGCGGACCGCATCCGGTCCTATGAACTGTTGGCGCAGGCCCTCAAGACCGCGTGACCGTCTTCGCGGGCTTGCCCGCGAAGAAGCCAGCACATCAGCCGCGGCGGTACACAATCTCCTTGGTCCCTGCCTCGCAGCTACCGATCACCTTGCCCGCGGGGTCGCCTTTGTTGACGATCTCAAGCTTGTAGCCTTTGACCCCTTTGGCATCCAGCTTGGCCGCAATTTCCGCCTTCAGCTCTTCACACGGCTTGCCTGCTGCCAGCGCACCGCCGGCCAGGGTCATCAGGCCGAGCGCCAGAATCAGTTTGTTCATCATTCGCTTTCCTTGTGCAGATGAAATCAGAAAGGGCGCCAGCCAAGGCGCCCTCTTCGTAATACCGCATCACGCCGGAATCATCCAGCCCGCTGGTGTTTCAGCTGTTGGCAATACGGAAGCCGACCTTCAGCGTGACCTGGAAGTGCGCCGCCTTGTTGTCGCGGATGTGGCCACGGGTATCGATCACTTCGAACCACTCCAGATGCTTGATGCTCTTGCCGGCTTCGGCCAGGGCGTTGTTGATCGCATCTTCGATACTGGTGGGCGAGGACCCTACCAGTTCGATCTTCTTGTAGGTGTGATGATCGGTCATGAGTGCTCTCCTTGGATGACAGTGAGATTGAGCCTAGCAGCGCAGGCCTGGTTTACCTGCGAGCCGTCAGCAAGCGCTAAAGTTCGATCGCACTTTCCCGCAGTTGGCAGGTCGCAACCCTTACAGCCCATACTGCAAAGGAGAGTCAACATGCACCGCAACTCGCTGCGTAAAACGTCCCTGGAAAGCATGGAAGCAGAGATCGAGAGCCTTCTGAAAAGCTTGGAGAACCTCAAGCACGATGCATCGGAAGAATCCCAGAAGTCGGTGAAGGCAATCCGCAGCAACGCCGAGAGCGCCCTTCGTCATTCGCGCAGCCTGCTGAGCGACGCCTACGAGGAAGTGAAGCAACGCACCCGCCAAACCGGCATCGCCACCCGTGATTACGCTCAGGAACACCCGTACACCACCGCCGGCGTTGCCATCGGCGCCTTGGGCCTGCTGGCGGCTTACCTGCTGACCAAACGCAACTAAGCGCCTTGGCGTGCCAGTTCGGCACGCAACCACTGGGCCAACTGCTCGGCGCGCCCATCTGCGGCGCGCCTGGGCACCCACAGAGCCAGCGCCGCCGGCGTCGGTGAAAAGCCCCACGGTGCACTCAAGCGGCCCGCACGCAGGTCATCGGCGACCAGCGGCTGCGGCGCAATCGCCACACCTAGTCCGGCCACGGCAGCTTCCAGCAGGTAATACAGGTGCTCGAAGGCTTGCCCGTATTGCATGGCCGTCGGCTCCAACCCCTGTTCCAGCGCCCAGGTCGGCCAGGCCTGCGGGCGCGAGGTAGTGTGCAGCAAGGCCTCACCCAGCAAGGCCTTGGGGGGTGCATCCTGCAAACGCTCGAAGTCGGCATAACGCGGGCTGAGCACGGGCCCGATACGCTCCTCTGCCAGTACATGCACCTGCATGTCCGCCGGCCACGGCGGCTCGGCATACACAAGAAGCGCATCAAGCCCGGGTCGCCGGGGGTCGAGGTCGCCTTCACCCGCCGACAAGTGCAGGCGCAATTCGGGCAAGTCCGCCTGTAGCCGCCCAAGTCGCGGGATGAACCAGCGCGCCAGCAGGCTACCCGAGCAGCCCAGCACGAACGGGGCTTGGCTGACATCACGGCTCAGTTCGGCACACACGCTGCGCAGGCGGTCGAAGGCTTCGCCACTGGCGTCACGCAGGCGCACACCGGCATCTGTGAGTTTGATGCCGCGCCCATCCTTCACGAACAGCGCAACGCTCAGGTGCTCTTCCAGCACTTTGATCTGCCGGCTGACTGCACCATGAGTGACATGCAGCGCTTCGGCTGCCTGGCTGACGCTGTTTAGCCTGGCGGTCGCCTCGAAGGCTCGCAGGGCATTCAGGGGAGGGAGGTCGTGGGCCATGATACCTGTGAGTTTTTCTGACAAGTGTTCGCAATCTTATCGGTTTTCAGCCGGCCTTGCCCTGTTTACAGTAAAGCCCATCACTCATTCATTACGCCCTGGAGCGACCCATGACCCAGTCCCAATACCGCCCCGGCCCCGACGCCAACGGCCTGTTCGGCTCGTTCGGCGGCCGCTACGTGGCCGAAACCTTGATGCCACTGGTGCTGGACCTGGCCCGCGAATACGAAGCGGCCAAGGCAGACCCCAAGTTCCTCGAAGAGCTGGCGTACTTCCAGCGCGACTACATCGGCCGCCCCAACCCGCTGTACTTCGCCGAGCGCCTGACCGAGCACTGTGGCGGCGCCAAGATTTTCTTCAAGCGTGAAGAGCTCAACCACACCGGCGCGCACAAGGTGAACAACTGCATCGGCCAGGTGCTGCTGGCCAAGCGCATGGGCAAGAAACGCCTGATCGCCGAGACCGGCGCCGGCATGCACGGCGTGGCCACTGCCACCGTGGCCGCGCGCTTCGGCCTGCCTTGCGTGATCTACATGGGCGCCACCGACATCGAGCGCCAGCAGGCCAACGTGTTCCGCATGAAGCTGCTGGGCGCCGAGATCGTTCCGGTCACCGCCGGCACCGGCACCCTGAAGGACGCCATGAACGAGGCCCTGCGCGACTGGGTCACCAACGTCGAAGACACCTTCTACCTGATCGGCACCGTAGCCGGCCCACACCCGTACCCGGCCATGGTGCGTGACTTCCAGTCGATCATCGGCAAGGAAACCCGCGCCCAGCTGCTCGAGAAGGAAGGTCGCCTGCCAGACAGCCTGGTTGCCTGCGTCGGCGGCGGCTCCAACGCCATGGGCCTGTTCCACGAGTTCCTCGAAGAGCCGAGCGTGGAAATTATCGGCGTCGAAGCCGGTGGCCACGGCGTGCACACCGACAAGCACGCAGCCAGCCTGAACGGCGGCGTGCCAGGCGTGCTGCACGGCAACCGCACCTACCTGCTGCAGGACGAAGACGGCCAGATCACCGATGCCCACTCGATTTCCGCCGGCCTGGACTACCCGGGCATCGGCCCGGAGCACGCCTACCTGCACGAAGTGAAGCGCGTGGAGTACGTCAGCATTACCGACGACGAAGCCCTGGACGCCTTCCACGCCTGCTGCCGCCTGGAAGGCATCATCCCGGCCCTGGAAAGCTCGCACGCCCTGGCCGAAGCCATCAAGCGCGCACCGAAGCTGCCCAAGGATCACCTGATGGTCGTGTGCCTGTCGGGCCGCGGCGACAAAGACATGCAAACCGTCATGAGCCACATGGCCGCCCAGGAGAAACAGGCATGAGCCGTCTTGAACAACGCTTCGCCGAGTTGAAGGCCGAAGGCCGCTCGGCACTGGTCACCTTCGTCACCGCAGGCGACCCGGGCTACGACGCCTCGCTGCAGATCCTCAAGGGCCTGCCAGCCGCTGGCGCCGACGTGATCGAGCTGGGCATGCCGTTCACCGACCCGATGGCCGACGGCGTGGCCATCCAGCTGGCAACCCTACGCGCCCTGGAAGCCGGCCAGACCCTGGCCAAGACCCTGCAGATGGTTCGCGAATTCCGGGTAGATAACCAGACCACGCCGATCGTGCTGATGGGCTACTACAACCCGATCCACCGCTTTGGCGTGGACAAGTTCGTGGAGGATGCCAAGCAAGCAGGTGTCGATGGCCTGATCATCGTCGACCTGCCGCCAGAGCATGACGCCGAACTGGCCACCCCGGCGCAGGCTGCCGGCATCGACTTCATCCGCCTGACCACCCCGACCACCGACGATGCGCGCCTGCCGCGCGTGCTGGAGCGCAGCTCCGGGTTTGTCTATTACGTGTCGGTGGCAGGTGTGACCGGAGCCGGCTCGGCAACCACCGAGCACGTCACCGAGGCCATTGCCCGCCTGCGCCGGCATACCGATTTGCCGATCAGCGTCGGTTTCGGCATTCGCACGCCAGAGCAGGCGGCGAATATTGCCCGCCTGGCAGATGGCGTGGTGGTGGGGTCGGCGCTGGTCGACAAGATTGCCCAGGCCAAGACTGCCGATCAGGCGGTGAACGAGGTATTGAGCCTGTGCTCGGCACTGGCTGAAGGGGTGCGCGGCGCCCGGCGCTGATCCGCGCCGCCTGCTTCGCGGGTAAACCCGCTCCTACAGGTCCCCACAGTTTCAGCATCTGTGCGGTCCCTGTGGGAGCGGGTTAACCCGCGAAAAGGCCGGTACAGGTTATAAAATTCTATCCACCGAAAATAGACAGCTTCAAAGGCCTCACAGCCCCCATCCAGATCGCATGATCCCGGTGGTCCGCCAGTTCATCCCCGGTTTCCGGGTGCATGAACACCACCAACCCCTTCCGGTACAGCGCCAGCCAAGGCAACACCACCCCAACCACCTCTGGCCCGAACGCCAGCTGACAGCTCCAGTCCGGGTGTGGCCCTACCGGTTTCTGGTGCATGCGCCCCATGGTCACCGGAAACAGCCGCGCCGCCTCCTCGCACAGTTCCCGGGCCTGCTCCATGGTCGATGCGTCGTAGTAAACGTGGGCGTGGTAACCCTTGATCCTCTGCACGGTAACTCCTGATTGCGGTCGAACCATCACCACCTGCCTGCAGGGGTGATGCAGTTGAAAAGGTGGGCGAACAGCTTAACTTCGTAGTCTAGATTGCCGGGGCTGCTGCGCAGCCCATCGCGACACAAGGCCGCTCCTACAGGGGCAAGCGATCTGTGTAGGAGCGGCCTTGCGTCGCGATGGGCCGCAAAGCGGCCCCAGAATCTCAAAGGCTGCGCTCATGCTCCAGCCACCCCACAAACCGGTCGATCAACGCACTACGCCGCTTGCGCGGTGGCAGCACCACATAATACCCCCGGGCCGAGCGCAAACTGCCGTCCAGCGGCCGACACAGCAGCCCTTGCTCGACTAGCCCATCCACCAGGTGCCCCCAGCCAATCGCCACCCCCTGGCCCGCAATCGCCGCCTGGATCAGCAAGGTGTAGTTATCAAATCGCAGTTGCCCCGCCGGCGGCGGGCTGGCCACGCCGAACCCGCGAAACACGCCAGCCCAATCGAACCAGCGGCTGGCCAGCTCGCCCTTCAGATGCAGCAATGGCAAACGTTGCAAAGCCACGGCTGACAAGGGTTTGCCATGAATCAGCCGGGGGCTGCAAACCGGGAACACTTCTTCATCGAATAGCCATCGGCTTTCGCCCTGGTGAAAGCGCCCGTCGCCAAACAGCACTGCCACATCGATGTCCGGGCGCAGCATGCCCTGGCTGCGCTCGCCGGTGACCAGGCTCACATCCACCTGTGGATAAGCCTGGTGAAAACGTTGCAGCCGTGGCATCAGCCAGAACGCGGCAAAGGCAAAGTCAGTGGCCACCTGCAGCACCTCGCGCTGGCCGCGCCCGCTGGCCAGGGCGATGCCGTCGTCCATGGCCTGCAGGCCCTGATGCACCTGTTCGAACAGGACCTGGCCGGCCTCGGTCAGCTCGATGCCCCGATAAATTCGGTCGAACAGGCGCGTACCCAGTTGCGCCTCCAGACGCTTTACCTGCTGGCTCACCGCCGGCTGTGTGGTGCCCAGCTCCAAGGCCGCTGCGGTGAAGCCGCGCAGGCGCGCTGCGGCCTCGAACACCCGCAGGGTATCCAGCGACACCTGCGCAAGCTGATCAAACATAAGTGTGGCTAATCCCAGTCATTGCCCGCCGTGGGCTTTACCCATGTTATCCACAGTCGCATCTTGGTAGGCAAGCGATTCGCATAATCCTCAACGATGGAAGCCAGCATGACGCGCCCGAATATCCTGTTCATCATGGCCGACCAGATGGCCGCACCCTTGCTGCCGATCTACGCCCCTTCGCCAATCCAGATGCCGCACCTCAGCCGCCTGGCCGAGCATGCCGTGGTGTTCGATTCGGCCTACTGCAACAGCCCGCTGTGCGCGCCATCGCGCTTCACCCTGGTCAGCGGCCAGTTGCCCAGCCGTATCGGTGCCTACGACAACGCCGCCGATTTCCCGGCTGACGTACCCACCTATGCCCATTACCTGCGGCGCATGGGCTACCGCACGGCACTGTCGGGCAAGATGCACTTCTGCGGGCCCGACCAGCTGCACGGCTACGAGGAGCGCCTGACCAGCGATATCTACCCGGCCGACTATGGCTGGGCGGTGAACTGGGATGAACCCGACGTGCGCCCAAGCTGGTACCACAACATGGCCTCGGTGCTGCAGGCCGGCCCGTGCGTGCGCACCAACCAGCTGGATTTCGACGAGGAAGTGGTGTTCAAGGCCCGTCAGTACCTGTACGACCATGTGCGTGAAAATGATGGCCGGCCGTTCTGCCTGACGGTATCCATGACTCACCCGCACGACCCCTACACCATCCCCAAACGCTACTGGGACCGATACGAAGGTGTGGATATCCCCATGCCAAGCGCCGAGTTCAGTCAGCAACAACTCGACCCGCACTCGCAGCGGCTGCTCAAGGTCTACGACCTGTGGAACAAGCCGCTGCCTGTGGACAAGATTCGCGACGCCCGCCGGGCCTACTTCGGCGCCTGCAGCTACATCGACGACAACATCGGCCAGTTGCTGCAGACCCTGGAAGAATGCAACCTGGCCGACGACACGCTGATCGTGTTCTCCGGTGACCATGGCGACATGCTTGGCGAGCGCGGCCTCTGGTACAAGATGCACTGGTTCGAGATGTCGGCACGGGTACCGCTGCTGATCCACGCGCCGAAACGCTTTGCCCCCGCCCGGATCGGCGCCTCGGTCTCGACCTGCGACCTGCTGCCAACCCTGGTCGAACTGGCCGGCGGGGCTGTGGATAACCACCTGCACCTGGACGGTCGCTCGCTGCTCGGCCACCTGCAAGGGCAGGGCGGCCACGACGAAGTGATCGGCGAGTACATGGCAGAAGGCACTGTCGGCCCGCTGATGATGATCCGCCGCGGGCCGTACAAGTTCGTGTACAGCGAAGACGACCCATGGCTACTCTATGACCTGAGCCGCGACCCGAACGAGCGGGAGAACCTCACCGGCAGCCCGGACCACCAGGCGCTGCTGCAGGCATTTGCCGATGAAGCCAGGCAGCGTTGGGATATCCCCAGTCTGCGCCAGCAGGTTCTCGCCAGCCAGCGCCGACGCCGCCTGGTGGCCGAGGCATTGGCCATCGGCAAGCTGAAAAGCTGGGACCACCAACCGCTGGTGGACGCCAGCCAACAGTACATGCGCAACCATATCGATCTCGATGACCTCGAGCGCAAGGCACGTTATCCACAGCCCGCACCCATGGATTGAGAAGAGAGGCCGCCATGCACAAGTTCCCCGCCACCGTGTTAGCCCTGGCCCTTAGCCTGGCCGCCATTACGGCCAATGCCGCCGACAGCGACGCGCAATGCAGCACCGTGAAAATGGCCGACCCCGGCTGGAGCGACATCGCCACGACCAATGCCATAGCCCGCCTGTTGCTGGAAAGCCTGGGCTACCAGGTAAAAATCGACAGCCTGGCCGTGCCGATCATCTACGGCGGACTCAAGGATGGCCGGATCGATGCCTTTCTCGGCAACTGGATGCCGGCGCACCAGGGGTTCCATGACAAATTCATTGCCAATGGCGACGTGCAGCAGCTGTCGCGCAACCTGGAAGGCACCGAGTTCACCCTGGCGGTGCCCGACTATGTGTGGAACGCGGGGGTGAAGGACTTCGCCGACTTGCAGAAACATGCCGATCAGTTCGACAAGAAACTGTACGGGATCGGTTCTGGCGCGCCCGCCAACCTCTCGCTGAAGCAGATCATCGACAACAATGAATTCAATCTCGGCCAATGGAAGCTGGTGGAATCCAGCGAACAGGCGATGCTCACCCAGGTAGACCGTGCCGCCAAGAAGCAGCAGTTCATTACCTTCCTCGGCTGGACACCGCACCCGATGAACGTGAAGCTGAAGATGCATTATCTGACTGGCGGCGAAAAATGGTTCGGCAGCAAGGGCGAGGTTTTCACCCTGACGCGCAAAGGATATCCACAAGCCTGCCCGAACGCGGCAAAGCTGCTGGGTAACCTGAAGTTCACCCTGGACATGGAAAACACCATCATGGCCGAGGTTGTGGACCAGAAGATAAGTTTCGATGACGCGGCCAGGGCCTGGGTAAAGACGCACCCTGAATTGCTGGAAGGATGGCTGGCTGGGGTGACTACCAAAAGTGGCGGGGATGCTAACGAAGCAGTAAAAACCAAGCTGTAAACCAATCCTGTGGGAGCGGGTTCACCCGCGAATGCGGCAGTGAGGCTACCGACGCATTCGCGGGTGAACCCGCTCCCACAGAGGGACAGTGCAACTTAAGGAATGTGGATAACCCATGCATCGCCTCACTCACCTGCTGCCCTTCCTCTCCTGGCTCCCGCGCCAATCGGGCCGCAGCCTGCGCCAGGACCTGCTGGTAGGCCTGAGCGGTGCCATCCTCGCCCTGCCGCAGTCCATCGCCTATGCCCTGATCGCCGGCCTGCCCGCCGAATACGGCCTCTACGCCGCCATCGTGCCAGTGCTGATCGCTTGCCTATGGGGCTCGTCCTGGCACCTGATCTGCGGCCCGACTGCCGCCATTTCCATCGTCCTCTACGCCAGCATCAGCCCGCTGGCCGTGGCCGGCAGCAGCGATTACGTCACCCTGGTGCTGCTGCTGACGTTCCTCGGCGGCATCTTCCAGTTACTGCTGGGGCTGTTGCGCTTCGGCGCACTGGTCAATTTTGTTTCCCACTCCGTCGTGCTGGGGTTCACGCTCGGCGCGGCCATCGTCATCGCCCTGGGCCAGCTGCCCAACCTGCTGGGCATGAACCTGCCAAGCCAGGCCACGGCGCTGAAAACCGTGCAGGACCTGGCCAGCCATGCCGGTGAGGTCGACTGGCCAGCGCTGGCCCTGGGCCTGGCTACTGTAGCGATCGGCATAGCGTGCAAGCTTTGGCGCCCACGATGGCCCAGCCTGTTGATAAGTCTGATTCTGGTCAGCGTGGTGGCCTGGCTGCTGCCAGGCTGGTTTGGCCATGTGCCGCGGGTGGCAGCCTTCACCGGGCAGCTTCCGCCCTTCAGCCCGCTGCCGTTACTGGACCTGGAACTCATGCTGCGCCTGCTGCCCAGCGCCGTGGCGGTGGGCATGCTGGGGCTGGTGACCAGCCTGTCGATTGCCCGCTCGCTGTCGGCACGCTCTGAACAGCTGATCGACCCTGATCAGGAAATACGTGCACAGGGCCTGTCGAACATCGCCGGGGCTTTTTTCTCGGGTTATTTGTCTGCCGGGTCCTTCACCCGCTCGGGCCTGAGTTATGAGGCAGGCGCCCGCTCGCCCATGGCCGGGGTGTTTTCGGCGCTGTGGGTGGCCTTGTTCGCGGTTACCGGGGCAGGGCTGATCGCGCACCTGCCGATCCCGGCCATGGCCGGGAGTATCCTGCTGATCTGCTGGGGGCTGGTTGACCATCGGGGGATTCGGGCATTGTTCCGCGTCAGCCGCTCGGAGTTTCTGGTCATGCTGCTGACAGCGGCGGCGACCCTGCTGCTGGAGTTGCAGACAGCAATTTATGCCGGGGTGCTGGCTTCGCTGTTCTTCTACCTCAAGCGAACCTCACGGCCACGGGTGCAGCAGAGCCGTGAAGGGGAAGCGGACGTGCTGCGGGTGGGCGGGTCGATCTTCTTTGGCGCGGCGCATTACCTGCAGGTCCGCTTGCAGCGCTGCCAGGGGCCGCATGTGGTGATCGATGCGCGGCAGGTGAATTTTATCGACTACTCGGGTGTGGATATGTTGCATCGCGAGGCGCGGCGGTTGATGCGCTCTGGCGGAAGCCTGACCTTGCATCGGGCCAGGCCGCAGGTCATCGAGGAGTTGCAGAAGCTGGAAGGGGTGGCGCTGTGTCCGATACGGTTTGAGGAGTGAGCCGTGGGGCCGCTTTGCGGCCCCGGCAATCTCAGCCTCGAGCAAGCTGCCGGCGCAATTCAGCCAACACCGGCGCCGTATCCGGCCGCACCCCACGCCAGATAAAGAACGCCTCAGCCGCCTGCTCGGCCAGCATCCCCAACCCATCCAGCACCTTGGCCGCACCCAGGTTCGCAGCCCACTGGCAAAACGGTGTCGGCTGCTTGCCATACATCATGTCGTAGCAGACCGTTCGCCCCGCCTCGACCAGGCTGTCGGCAATCGGCGGCATCTCGCCTGCCAGGCTCGCCGAAGTGGCATTGATGATCACGTCCACCGGCTCCTGCAACCAGGCAAACCCGCTGGCCACCACTGGCCCCAGCTCGTCGAACTCGCGCGCCAGCTGCTCGGCCTTTTCCACGGTACGGTTGGCGATCACCAGCGATTGCGGGTTGTGCGCCAGAATTGGCTCCAGCACGCCCCGCACAGCACCACCGGCCCCGAGAATGAGAATGCGTTTGCCCGCCAGCTCGACCCCGGCATTGACGGTGAGGTCGCGCACCAGGCCTGCACCGTCGGTGTTGTCACCCTGCAAGGTACCGTTGGCCAGTTTGCTCAGGGTATTCACCGCGCCAGCGCGCTGGGCACGCGGGGTCAGGCTGTCGCACAGGCGGTAGGCCTCTTCCTTGAACGGCACGGTGACGTTGCCGCCACTGCCTTGCTTGAAGAAACCACGCGCGCAGTCGCTGAACTCGTCCAGCGGCGCCAGCAACGTGGCGTACTCCAGGTCCTGGCCGGTCTGCTCGGCGAACAGGCGATGGATCAGCGGCGACTTGCTATGGCCGATGGGGTTACCGAAAACGACGTACTGGTCCATGACGATTCCTTGGTTGTCCACAGGCTTACTGGCCAAGCCAGTCGCGGTCCTGCAGGAAGTACTCGGTCAGGCGCGCTTCTTCGCTGCCCGGCGCGGCCTTCCAATCGTAGCCCCAGCGGACTTGCGGCGGAAGCGACATCAGAATCGACTCGGTGCGGCCACCGGACTGCAGCCCGAACAGGGTGCCACGGTCGTAGACCAGGTTGAATTCCACGTAGCGGCCGCGGCGGTATTCCTGGAACTCGCGCTGCGCCGGGGTGAAGGGCGTGTCCTTGCGACGCTGGACAATCGGCAGGTACGCGTCGACGAAGGCATCGCCGATGGCGCGGATAAAGGCGAAGCAGGTGTCGAAGTCCCACTCGTTCAGGTCATCGAAGAACAAGCCACCGATGCCGCGTGGCTCGCCACGGTGCTTGAGGTGGAAGTAGCGATCGCACCAGGCCTTGTAACGCGGGTACACATCGGCGCCGAACGGCGCGCAGGCCTGCTCGGCCACGCGGTGCCAGTGGATGCAGTCTTCTTCATTGCCGTAGTAAGGGGTCAGGTCGAAACCGCCGCCGAACCACCACACGGCCTCTTCACCTTCCTTTTCGGCAATGAAGAAACGCACGTTGGCGTGCGAAGTGGGCACATGCGGGTTGTGCGGGTGAATCACCAGCGACACGCCCAAGGCCTCGAAGCCACGGCCTGCCAGTTCGGGGCGATGGGCACTTGCCGAAGGCGGCAAGCCACTGCCGAACACATGGGAAAAGTTGACCCCGCCCTTCTCGATCAGCTTGCCTTCGCCAATCACCCGCGTACGGCCCCCGCCACCGGCTTCGCGCACCCAGGCGTCCTCGACGAAGCGGGCACCGCCGTCTTCGGCTTCGAGGGCAGAGCAGATGCGGTCTTGCAGGTCGAGCAGGTAGGCTTTCACGGCCTCGGTGCGGCTAGTCATCGGGTCACCAGGAACGGGCGGGGAAGAATTCGCCGCGTAGCATACCACCGCCAACCCGCGCGCCGCAGTTGACGGCGATCAAGCAAAGGCGTCCGATAGAAGGCCTTTTCCCGATCCCGAGTACAGGAGTGCGAGATGGCCAAGCGTATCCAGTTCAGCCAGCATGGCGGCCCGGAAGTGCTGCAGTTTGTGGAATTCGAACCCACCCCGCCCGGGCCACAGCAGGTACGTGTGCGTAACCATGCGATCGGCCTGAACTTCATCGATACCTACTTCCGCAGCGGGCTGTATGCGCCGCCGTCCCTGCCTTCCGGCCTGGGCACCGAAGCGGCCGGTGTGGTCGAGGCTGTGGGCGAGGGTGTGACCCGGCTCAAGGTCGGCGACCGCGTGGCCCATGCCGGCGGCCCGCTGGGCGCGTACAGCGAAGTGCATACGCTGCCTGAGGCCAACCTGGTCAAGCTGCCCGACAACATCAGCTTCGAGCAGGCGGCGGCGGTGATGCTCAAGGGTTTGACCGTGCAGTACCTGCTGAAGCAGACCTATGAGGTAAAGGCAGGTGACGTGATCCTGTTCCATGCCGCAGCGGGTGGTGTGGGTTCGCTGGCGTGCCAGTGGGCCAAGGCGTTGGGGGCCAAGTTGATCGGCACCGTGAGCTCTGCCGAAAAGGCCGAGCGGGCCAAGGCGCTGGGCGCGTGGGCGACCATCGACTACAGCCATGAAGACGTGGCCAAGCGGGTGCTGGAGCTGACCGATGGCAAGAAATGCCCGGTGGTGTATGACGGCGTCGGTGCCGATACCTGGCTGACCTCGCTGGACTGCCTGCAACCGCGTGGGTTGATGGTGAGCTTTGGCAATGCCTCGGGTGCGGTGAGCGGAGTGAACCTGGGGATTCTGGCGCAGAAGGGCTCGCTGTATGTCACCCGGCCGACGTTGGCAACCTATGCCAACAATGCCGAGAACACCCAGGCCATGGCCGATGACCTGTTTGCGATGATTGGCAGTGGCAAATTGGTTGTGGATATCCAGCAGCGGTATCCGCTGAGTGAGGCGGGGAAGGCGCAGGCGGAGCTGTCGGCGCGGCGGACTGTTGGATCGACTGTACTAATTCCCTGAGCCACACACGTTCCCTGTGGGAGCGGGTTTACCCGCGAAGAAGCCACCGCGATGGATGGCACCGGCTCTGCCGGTGTTCGCGGGTGAACCCGCTCCCACAGGTACTGCACCGATCTTGAGTGCAACGCCATCCCTGTGGGAGCGGGCATGCCCGCGAAGCAGCCGCCGCGGTGGATGGCACCGGCTTTGCCGGTGTTCGCGGGCGCGCCCGCTCCCACAGGTACTGCGTAGGCCTCCAGTACAGCGCTATCCCTGTGGGAGCCGGCTTGCCGGCGATTGCGTCAGTAAAAGCATTGAAGATTCAACGAGCAGCTCACACGGCGTTTTTTCACGAACACTTTTGAGCTGCGCGATAGAAGCACGAAGCCGGCTTGCGTTTCTTCCACCTGCAAGTAAGTGCGCGGTCTCATCCAGGTGATGGTTGAAACCAGAGTGGCTTTTCATTTCAGACACCCTTTGTCGCTGGTGGAGTCGACTCGATGCCATCGAGTATCGCCTCAATCACACCTTCTGCCATTTCAATTGCATGCAGGTTCGACCAGAACATGCCACGGCCTTCTTCGCGCATGTAGTCCAGGGCTTTGTAGCCGGTCTCGTAGGCGCTGCGCAGGTACAGGGCTACGTGGACCAGAGCGTCCTCGGCGGAAATGTTCGGGTTTACGGTGAAGAGCGGGTCATGGCCGGCGTCGCAGCGGCCAAAGGGGCGGGTGGAGGTGCAGGGAAGGGGTGGATCGGGGACTATTTTCTTCATCATTGGAAAATGCTCCTCAATGCCGCCAACCATCACTACCACGTGAATGGGTGGCGACTGTACGCGAGGTGGTAGACCCGGGCATTTTCCAATCCAGGCAGGCTCAAGAGCCTCCCACGCACAGCCGCCATAGACTGCCATGGAAAAAATGCATCCGGGCTACCACACCCGATCGCCAAGGTATTCAGCGATGGATGAAGCCTAGAGACACTGGTTCCCACTGAGAAGGTGATGGCAGGGGACGCGGCTCGTAGGATATTTCCCAATCCGCAAGCTGGACAGCCTTTCAAGAAAAAATCAGAAAAATCTGCAGAGCCACTGGGGCCGCTTTGCGGCCCAATCGCCGGCAAGCCAGCTCCCACACCGATCGCGCCGGTTTCAAGTCTTGTGCAGTACCTGTGGGAGCTGGCTCGCCGGCGATCGACCGGGGCGCGCACGCCGGCGAAGCCCTCGCCAGCGATATCAGCCCGGGCGCACAACCTCACCAGTAGCCAAGTTCCGAATCACACTCGGATTCTTCCGCCCCCCCAGCGCCCCACCCAGCACCAGGTCCAGCTGGCCATGGAAGTACTGCTCCACCCGCAACCGCGTCTTCGCCGCCGGGCGCCCGCCCGGGTTGCACGAGGTGGAAATCAAAGGCCCCACCAGCGCGCACAAGTCACGCACCACCGGGTGATCGCTGACCCGCAACGCCACGGTGTCATGCTGCCCGGTCACCCACTCGGGCAACAGGTTCTGGTGCGGCACCAGCCAGGTGTTCGGCCCCGGCCAGGTGCTGCCCATGCGGTCGATCCAGTCTTCGGGGAAATCCTCGAACAAAAAGTCGAACTGGCGAATGTTGTCGGCGATCAGGATCAGGCCTTTATCCACAGGGCGCGATTTCAGCGCCAGCAACCGATACACCGCGTCCTCGTTCCACGGGTCGCAGCCCAGGCCCCAGACCGCTTCCGTCGGGTAGGCGATCACCGCGCCCGCCCGGATCTCACGTGCGGCTTGTTGCACACGAAAACTGCTCACCATTTGTGTCTCCCCGCCTATATACCTTGCTTGTGAGCAGTGTACTTAGCCCGCGCGGGCAAACCAACGCCCGGCTTCATTGCTGACCCGGCCCTCCAGCTCCAGCTCGGTAAGCTGCGCCAATACGGCGGCCAGCGGCTGCTCGCTGCAATGGGCCAGGCTTTCGCTGGTCTGTGGCGCGGCGTGCAGCAGGGCGAGCAGGGGATGGTCGAATTTTTCCGCAACGTCGGGCGGCAGGTTCTGCCAGCCCTGCAGCGTTTGCAGGATCTGCTCCACCGTCTCTACCAGCAGCGCGCCGTCACGAATCAGCTGGTGGCAGCCCTTGGCGCCTGGATGGTGAATGGAGCCCGGTATGGCATACACCTCGCGGCCTTGGTCCGCCGCCAGGCGCGCCGTAATCAGCGAACCACTGGCCAGACTGGCCTCGACCACCAGCACGCCCAGCGACAAACCACTGATGATGCGATTGCGCCGGGGGAAGTTGCCGGGCAGCGGCCCGGCATCCAACGGGTACTCGGAAACCAGCGCACTGCCGGTCTCGATCATGGCCTGGGCCAACTCGCGGTGGCGCTGTGGATAAAGTTTTTGCAACCCCGTGCCGAGCACACCAATCGTGCTCCCTCCGGTCTTCAATGCGGCCCGATGAGCGGCGCCATCAATGCCAACGGCCAACCCGCTGGTAATGGTGAAACCGGCTTGCGCCAGATAGCGTGCAAAAGCGCCAGCCGTATCCAGGGCCGGCGGTGTGGCACGCCTGCTGCCCACAATTGCCAACTGGGGACGGTTTAACAGCGCCGGTTCGCCGGCGACGAAAAGCAGCGGCGGTGCGTCATCGATTTCAGCCAGCAGGGCAGGGTAGTCCGGGTCGTCCCACATCAGTAAATGCTGGCCCGGACGCTCTAACCAAGCCATTGCAGCCAACGCGCCATCGCGCACTTCGGCACTGCGCCGAGCATCGATAGTAACTTGGGGAATGCCCAGTGCACGCCAGGCCGAACCCGGTGCAGATAGTGCCGAGGAGGCCGAGCCAAACGCATCGATCAGGTTACGAAAGCGTCTCAACCCGGTTTCTGGAAGGCGGTGCAAACGCAGCCGGGCTTCCAGCTCGGCAGGCGGGCAAGGCGACGAATGGTAAATCGACATTAAGATCATCCTTGATCAAAGCAGGGCCATTTACGTGGCACAAACTGTGGATAACTTTGTGGGTAACACTTTGAAAAGCTGTCCATTGACTGGGGGCTATTACGCCCATAGACACCCTAGACGAGGTTGCCAGGTGCTGAAATCGCCGTTTCCCTTTATTATGTGTGCTCAGTTTTCAACCGACCGCACAGTGACTGCCTGACCTTATGGCCATCTTGAACATTCTCGAATTCCCGGACCCGCGCCTGCGCACCATCGCCAAACCGGTGACGGAGTTCGACGACGCCCTGCGTCAGCTGATCGACGACATGTTTGAAACCATGTACGAAGCCCCTGGCATCGGCCTGGCCGCGACCCAGGTCAACGTGCACAAGCAGGTTGTGGTCATGGACCTCAGCGAAGACCGCAGCGAACCGCGGGTCTTCATCAACCCCACGGTGGAAGAGCTGACCCACGACATGGGCCAGTACCAGGAAGGTTGCCTGTCGGTGCCCGGCTTCTACGAGAATGTCGACCGCCCGCTGCGGGTACGGGTCAAGGCCCAGGACCGCGACGGCAAGCCTTACGAGCTGGAATGCGAAGGCCTGCTGGCGGTCTGCGTTCAGCACGAATTCGATCACCTCAACGGCAAGCTGTTCGTCGACTACCTGTCGCAGCTCAAACGCGACCGGATCAAGAAGAAGCTGGAAAAGCAGCACCGCCAGCAAGCCTGATCCCCACCTTCCAGAAGGCTTGCTCCGGCAAGCCTTTTTCTATTTTGAAGCGAGAACTCCATGCGCATCGTCTTTGCAGGCACTCCAGAGTTTGCCGCCGAACACCTCAAGGCCCTGCTCGACAGCCCTTACGACATCGTGGCCGTCTATACCCAGCCCGACCGCCCTGCCGGCCGTGGCCAGAAGCTGATGCCCAGTGCAGTCAAAGCGCTTGCCGTGGCCCATGACATCCCGGTGTTCCAGCCGCAAACCCTGCGCAATGCCGACGCCCAGGCCGAACTGGCCGCGCTCAAGCCAGACCTGATGGTGGTGGTTGCCTATGGCCTGATTCTGCCGCAGGCGGTGCTCGATATCCCGCGCCTGGGGTGCATCAACAGCCACGCCTCACTGCTGCCACGCTGGCGCGGTGCGGCGCCGATCCAGCGCGCCGTGGAAGCCGGTGACGCCGAAAGCGGCGTCACCGTGATGCGCATGGAAGCAGGCCTGGACACCGGCCCGATGCTGCTGAAGGTGGTCACCCCGATCAGCGCCGACGACACCGGCGGCAGCCTGCACGACCGCCTGGCCGAAATGGGCCCGCCTGCCGTGGTGCAGGCCATTGCCGGCCTGGCCGACGGCTCGCTGCAAGGTGAAGTGCAGGACGATGCCCTCGCCACCTACGCCCACAAGCTGAACAAGGACGAAGCGCGCATCGACTGGAGCCGCCCGGCCGTCGAGCTGGAGCGCCTGATCCGTGCGTTCAACCCGTGGCCGGTCTGCCACAGCACCCTCGATGGCGAAAGCGTGAAGGTGTTGGCCGCCAACTTGTCCACAGGCACGGGCGCCCCTGGCGAGATCCTGTCTGCCAGCAAGGACGGCCTGGTGGTCGCCTGCGGTGACCAGGCGCTCAGCCTGACCCGCCTGCAACTGCCTGGCGGCAAGGCGCTGAGCTTCAGCGACCTGTTCAACAGCCGGCGCGAGAAGTTCGCCGCTGGCAAGGTGCTGGGCCAATGAACCCGCGCCTCGCCGCCGCCCGTGCCCTTGCCGCTGTGCTCAGCGGCAAGGCCTCGCTCAACAGCTCGCTGCCAACGCAGCTGGACAAGGTCGATGAGCGTGACCGTGGCCTGACCCAGGACCTGGCGTTCGGCACCGCGCGCTGGCAGCCACGCCTGGACTTGCTCGCCGCCCAGCTGTTGCAGAAGCCGTTCAAGGCCGCCGATGCCGATGTACAGGCGCTGCTGCTGGTCGGCCTGTACCAGCTGTTTTACACCCGCATCCCGGCCCACGCCGCCATCGGCGAGACCGTAGGCTGCGCTGACAAGTTGAAAAAGCCGTGGGCCAAGGGCCTGCTCAATGCGGTATTGCGCCGTGCTCAACGCGAAGGCGAAGAATTACTGGCCGGCATGGAGCGCGACCCGGTGGTACGTACCGCCCACCCACGCTGGCTGCAGAAGCAGCTGAAGGCGTTCTGGCCCGAGCAGTGGGAAGCCATCTGCGCTGCCAACAACGCCCACCCGCCGATGATCCTGCGGGTCAATCGCCGCCACCACAGCCGCGACGCCTACCTGGCGCTGCTGGCCGAAGCAGGGGTGGGCGCCAGCGCCTGTCGGTACAGCCGTGACGGCATCGTGCTGGCCGAAGCCTGTGACGTGCGCGGCCTGCCAGGCTTCGCCGAAGGCTGGGTAAGTGTGCAGGACGAAGCCGCGCAACTGTCTGCCGACTTGCTCGAACTGGCCCCCGGCCAGCGCGTGCTCGACGCCTGCTGTGCCCCGGGTGGCAAAACCTGCCACCTGCTGGAGGCCGAAGCGGGCCTGGGCCACATGGTGGCGATCGACCTCGAAGCCAAGCGCCTGATCCGCGTGCGCGAGAACCTCGACCGCCTGCAGTTCGACGCCGAGCTGATCGCCTGCGATGCCCGCGACACCGCCAGCTGGTGGGACGGCACGCCGTTCCAGCGCATCCTCCTGGACGCGCCCTGCTCGGCCACTGGCGTGATCCGCCGCCACCCGGATATCAAGCTGACCCGCCAGGCCGACGATATCCCGGCCCTGGCCACGCTGCAGGGCGAGCTGCTCGATGCCCTGTGGCCGACCCTGGAAGTGGGTGGCATGCTGCTGTACGCCACCTGCTCCAGCCTGCCGACCGAGAACACCGAAGTGATCGAGGCGTTCCTTGCCCGTACCGCGGGCGCCCGTGAGCTGGACCTGGCTACCGAAGCCGGCCTGCGCCAGCCCCACGGCCGCCAGCTGCTGGCCCAGGAAGGCGGCCACGACGGCTTCTACTATGCCAAGCTGATCAAGATCGCCGCCTCGCGCGGATAAGACCAAGGGTAGGGAGTAACGGATGAAAATCATCATCCTCGGCGCAGGCCAGGTAGGCGGGACGTTGGCAGAGCACCTGGCCAGCGAGGCCAACGATATTACCGTGGTCGACACCGACGGCGACCGCCTGCGCGACCTCGGCGACCGCCTGGACATCCGTACCGTGCAGGGCCGTGGCTCGCTGCCTACGGTGCTGCGCCAGGCCGGTGCCGACGACGCTGACATGCTGGTGGCAGTGACCAACAGCGACGAAACCAACATGGTCGCCTGCCAGGTGGCCTATTCGTTGTTCCACACCCCGACCAAGATCGCCCGGGTGCGCGAGTCCGCCTACCTGACCCGCGAGGAGCTGTTCGACAACGACCATATCCCGGTCGACGTGCTGATCAGCCCCGAGCAGGTGGTGACCAATTACATCAAGCGCCTGATCGAACACCCGGGCTCGCTGCAGGTGATCGACTTCGCCGAGGGCAAGGCCCAGCTGGTGGCCGTGAAGGCCTACTACGGCGGCCCGCTGGTCGGCCAGCAGCTGCGCCAGATCCGCGCGCACATGCCCAACGTAGACACCCGCGTGGCAGCCATCTTCCGCCGCGACCGGCCGATCACCCCACGGGGCGATACGGTGATCGAGGCCGACGACGAGGTGTTCTTCATTGCCGCGAAGAAGGACATTCGCGCCGTGATGGGCGAACTGCGCCGTATTGATGAAACCAACAAACGCATCGTCATCGCCGGGGGCGGGCAGATTGGCGAACGCCTGGCCGAAGCCATCGAAAGCCGCTACCAGGTGAAGATCATCGAGATGAGCCCGGCCCGCTGCCGGCACCTCTCCGATACCCTGGAGAGCACCGTGGTGCTGCAGGGCAGCGCTTCGGACAAGGACCTGATGCTGGAAGAGAACATCGCCGACGCCGACATCTTCCTGGCGCTGACCAACGATGACGAAGCCAACATCATGTCCTCGCTGCTGGCAAAGCGCCTGGGCGCGGGCAAGGTGATGACCATCATCAACAACCCGGCCTATGTCGACCTGGTGCAGGGCGGTGATATCGACATCGCCATCAGCCCGCAGCTGGCCACCATCGGCACCCTGCTGGCGCACGTACGCCGTGGCGACATCGTCAGCGTGCACTCGCTGCGACGCGGCGCGGCCGAGGCCATCGAGGCGGTGGCGCACGGCGACTCGAAGTCGAGCAAGGTGGTGGGCAAGGCCATCGAGGACATCGCCCTGCCGCCGGGGACCACCATCGGTGCGATCATCCGTGACGAAGAGGTGATGATTGCCCATGACGACACCATGATCGAATCAGGCGACCATGTGATCCTGTTTGTTGTGGATAAAAAGCATATTCGGGATGTGGAGAAGCTATTCCACGTCGGCTTGAGTTTCTTCTAGGAGAAGAAGGCATGCGCGAATCGCTGGAGAAGATGCTGGCCAAGGGTGTGGATAACCCGCTGTTGCGGTTTGGCCTGGGCAAGGCCTGGCTGGACGAGGGCAACGGAGCGGAAGCGGCTGTGCACCTGGCACGCTGCGTAGAGCAGGACCCGAAGTATTCGGCGGCATGGAAGCTGCTGGGCAAGGCGTATCAGCTGCAGGGTGACCTGGCGGCAGCGCGCAAGGCCTGGGAAGACGGGATCGTGGCGGCACAAGCTCATGGCGACAAGCAGGCCGAGAAAGAGATGACCGTTTTTCTTAAAAAACTGAACAAAGCTTGAGATTGCCGGGGCTGCTTTGCAGCCCATCGCCGGCAAGCCAGCTCCCACAGGGACCAGGTAGGCTATTGGACCCAGCGCAAAACCCTGGCTCCCCCAGGTTGAAGCACAGCCCCAGGCCTGCGCGGTCAATGTGGGAGCTGGCTTGCCGGCGAAAGGGGCGCGGAGCGCCCCCAAGATCTCAGTACCAGCGCGGCTCGCCGGGTGGGCGCTTCTTGAAGCGCTTCATGCTCCACATGTACTGACTCGGGTACTCACGCACATAGCGCTCGACCACCTTGCTCATGGCAGCAGCCGATTCGGTCACATCGGTGCTGTACATCGCCTCGGGCGCCGCCTCCAGGATCACCCGGAAGCCCGACCCATCCGGCAGCCGCAGGGCATGCAGGAATACCCCGACCGCCTTGCCGCCCGCCAGCATGTTCGGCACGAACTTGCTGGTCAGTGCCTGGGTACCGAGGAACGGCACGAACACGCCCGCCGACTCCGCCGGCTCCGGGTCGGCCGGGATACCCACCTGGCCACCGCGGCGCACTTCCTTGATCACGCTGAGGATGCCTTCCTTGGTCGAAGGTGCCACGCGGTTGCCCATCTGCACCCGCTGCTCGCGCAGCAGGTCATCCACAGCCTTCAGCTTTGGCGGACGGTAGAAGATGATCGGTTTGCACTGGTTGCAGTAGAAGTGGTTGAGCACTTCCCAATTGCCCAGGTGGCTGGTGATGCCGACCACACCCTTGCCCGAGGCCAAGGCCTGCTCCAGCACTTCCAGGCCGTGCACTTCCTTGACCAGATCCAGCGAACGCTGCGGCGGCCAGATCCAGGCACAGGCGCTTTCTACAAAGGATTTACCGATATCCCGCAGCGCGCGGCCCACCAGCTGCTCGCGCTCGGCCGGGTCCATCTCCGGGAAGCACTTGGCCAGGTTGATGCGCACCACATTGCGCGAACCGTTGGGCACCTTCCACATCAACCAGCCGATACCGGCGCCGACGCGCTGCACAGCGCCCCAGGGCAGCTTGGCAAACAGACGCAGCACCCCGACCATCAGGGCGCCCTTGAACTTTTCCACAGGCCAATTCCTTATTTCAGCGAGGCGCGCATTGTAACCCCTCAGCGCAGCAAGGCGGCGTAGCGATCGCAATCGGTGGTGTGGTCCATGACCATGCCGGTGGCCTGCATGAAGGCGTAGCAGATGGTCGGGCCGACGAAGGTGAAGCCGGCTTTCTGCAGGGCCTTGCTCATGGCCTTGGCTTCGTCGGTCACCGCTGGCACTTCGCTGCGGCCCTTGAAGTGATTGATCTTTGGCTCACCGCCAACGAACGACCACAGCCATTCGCCAGGGTTGTCCACAGCCAGCCAGGCCTGGGCGTTGCGCCGGGCGGCCTTGAGCTTGAGGCGGTTGCGGATGATGCCGGCGTCCTGCATCAGTTCCTCGATGCGTTCGTCGGTCATGTGCGCAAGTGCCGCCGCGTCGAAGCCGTGCATCACCTGGCGATAACGCTCGCGTTTGCGCAATACGGTGATCCACGACAGGCCCGCCTGGAACCCTTCGAGCAAAAGCATCTCGAAGAGCAACGCCGGATCACGCTGCGGCGTTCCCCATTCCTGGTCATGGTAGGCCTGGTACAACGGATCGTCGGTACACCAAAAGCAGCGTGGCATAAGGCTCCAATGAGTAGAGGGCGAGGCGAATCAGGTTATACTCCCGCTCTTTACATCCGCATCCCCAGATACAGGTGAATTTCGTGAGCCAGCCTACGCCAGCCGTGCGTACCTTCCAAGACCTGATCCTCGCCCTGCAGAACTACTGGGCAGCTCAAGGTTGTGTGGTGCTTCAGCCCTACGATATGGAAGTAGGCGCCGGCACTTTCCATACCGCCACGTTCCTGCGTGCCGTCGGCCCAGAAACCTGGAACGCTGCCTACGTGCAGCCTAGCCGTCGCCCCGCCGACGGGCGGTATGGCGAAAACCCCAACCGCCTGCAGCACTACTACCAGTTCCAGGTGGTGCTCAAGCCGAACCCGGCCAACTTCCAGGAGCTGTACCTCGGCTCGCTGAAAGCCATTGGCCTGGACCCGCTGGTGCACGACATTCGCTTCGTCGAAGACAACTGGGAATCGCCGACCCTCGGCGCCTGGGGTCTGGGCTGGGAAATCTGGCTCAACGGCATGGAAGTCACCCAGTTCACCTACTTCCAGCAGGTGGGCGGTATCGAGTGCTACCCGGTCACCGGTGAAATCACCTACGGCCTCGAGCGCCTGGCCATGTACATCCAGGGCGTCGATTCGGTGTACGACCTGGTGTGGGCCGACGGCCCGTTCGGCAAGGTCACCTACGGCGACGTGTTCCACCAGAACGAAGTGGAGCAGTCGACCTACAACTTCGAGCACGCCAACGTCGAGAAGCTGTTCGAACTGTTCGACTTCTACGAAAGCGAAGCCAACCGCCTGATCAAGCTGGACCTGCCGCTGCCGACCTACGAAATGGTCCTGAAGGCCTCGCACACCTTCAACCTGCTGGACGCCCGTCGCGCCATCTCGGTAACCGAGCGTCAGCGCTACATCCTGCGCGTACGTACCCTGGCCCGGGACGTGGCGCAAAGCTATCTGCAAGCCCGCGCACGCATGGGCTTCCCGATGGCCACCCCTGAACTGCGTGACGAAGTGTTGGCTAAGCTGGAGGCTGCACAATGAGTGCTCAAGATTTCCTGGTAGAACTGGGCACCGAAGAGCTGCCACCCAAAGCTTTGGCTACCCTCGGCGACGCCTTCCTGGCCGGCATCGAGAAAGGCCTGCAGGCCGCCGGCCTGAACTACACCGGCAAGCAGGTGTACGCCGCGCCGCGCCGCCTGGCCGTGCTGATTCGCCAGCTGGACGTGCAGCAGCCTGACCGCAGCATCAACATCGATGGCCCGCCCCTGCAGGCTGCTTTCAAAGACGGCGAGCCCACCCAGGCTGCCTTGGGCTTTGCCAAGAAATGCGGTGTAGAGCTGGCCGAAATCGACCAGAGCGGCGCCAAGCTGCGCTTCTCCCAGCACATCCCGGGCAAGGCTACCGCTGGCCTGCTGCCGACCATCGTCGAAGATTCCCTCAACGACCTGCCGATCCCCAAGCGCATGCGCTGGGCGGCCAGCCGTGAAGAGTTCGTGCGCCCGACCCAATGGCTGGTGATGCTGCTCGGCGACCAGGTGGTCGACTGCACCATCCTTTCGCAAAAGGCCGGCCGTGAATCCCGCGGCCACCGCTTCCACCACCCGGAAAACGTGCTTGTCACCACCCCGGCCAACTACGTCGAAGACCTGCGCAAAGCCTACGTGCTGGCTGACTTCGCCGAGCGCCGCGAACTGATCAGCAAGCGTACCGCCGAGCTGGCCATGCAGCAGGAAGGCAGCGCCATCGTGCCGCCGGCGCTGCTGGACGAAGTGACTGCCCTGGTCGAGTGGCCGGTGCCGCTGGTGTGCTCGTTCGAGGAGCGCTTCCTCGAGGTGCCGCAGGAAGCCCTGATCACCACCATGCAGGACAACCAGAAGTACTTCTGCCTGCTGGACAGCGAAGGCAAGCTGCTGCCGCGCTTCATCACCGTGGCCAACGTCGAAAGCCGCGACCCGCAGCAGATCGTGCAAGGTAACGAAAAGGTCGTGCGCCCACGCCTGACCGACGCCGAGTTCTTCTTCAAGCAGGACAAGAAGCAGCCGCTGGAAACCTTCAACGAGCGCCTTAAAAACGTGGTGTTCCAGGCTCAGCTGGGTACCGTGTACGACAAGGCCGAACGCGTTTCCCGCCTGGCCGCGTTCATTGCCCCGCTGATCGGCGGCGACGCCCAGCGCGCTGGCCGTGCCGGCCTGCTGTCGAAATGCGACCTGGCCACCGAAATGGTCGGCGAATTCCCCGAGATGCAGGGTGTTGCCGGTTACTACTACGCGCTCAACGACGGTGAGCCGCAGGACGTTGCCCTGGCCCTGAACGAGCAGTACATGCCGCGCGGTGCTGGCGCCGAGCTGCCGCAGACCCTTACCGGTGCTGCCGTGGCCATCGCCGACAAGCTCGACACCCTGGTCGGCATCTTCGGTATCGGCATGCTGCCCACCGGTAGCAAAGACCCGTATGCCCTGCGCCGCGCCGCCCTGGGCGTGCTGCGTATCCTGATCGAGAAGCAGCTGGACCTGAACCTGACCGGTGCAGTGGAGTTCGCCGTCAAGCAGTTCGGCGCCAAGGTCAAGGCTGCCGGCCTGGCCGAGCAGGTGCTGGAGTTCATCTTCGACCGCCTGCGTGCACGTTACGAAGACGAAGGCATCGATGTGGCTACCTACCTGTCGGTACGTGCCCTGCAGCCAGGTTCTGCGCTGGACTTCGACCAGCGGGTACAGGCTGTGCAGGCCTTCCGCAAGCTGCCGGAAGCCGAAGCACTGGCTGCGGTGAACAAGCGCGTGTCGAACCTGCTGAGCAAAGCCGAAGGCGCCATCGCCGAACAGGTCGAGCCCAAGTACTTCGACAATGCCAACGAGTTCTCCCTGTACTCGGCCATCCAGCAGGCCGACCAGGCCGTGCAACCAATGGCTGCTGCACGCCAGTACAGCGAATCGCTGGCCCGACTGGCAGCACTGCGTGACCCGGTCGACGCCTTCTTCGAGGCGGTGATGGTCAACGCCGAAGACGCCAAGGTACGCGCCAACCGTTATGCCCTGCTCAGCCGCCTGCGCGGTCTGTTCCTGGGCGTGGCCGACATTTCGCTGCTGGGGTAAGCCTTGAAACTGCTGATTCTCGACCGTGACGGGGTGATCAATTACGACTCCGACGCCTACATCAAGACGCTGGAAGAGTGGGTACCGATCCCGGGCTCGATCGAAGCGATCGCGCAGTTGAGCAAGGCGGGCTGGACGGTGGCCGTGGCCACCAACCAGTCCGGTATTGCCCGTGGCTATTATTCGCTGGCAACCCTCGAGGCCATGCACGCGCGCCTGCGCGCGCTGGTGGCCGAGCAGGGCGGCGAGGTGGGCCACATCGTGTATTGCCCGCACGGGCCGGACCAGGGCTGCGACTGCCGCAAGCCCAGGCCCGGCATGCTGCAGGCGATCGCCGAGCATTACCAGGTCGGCCTTGCAGGCGTCTGGTTTGTTGGCGACAGCACAGGTGACCTGGAGGCCGCCCTGGCCGTCGGTGCACAACCCGTGTTGGTAAAAACCGGCAAGGGCGAGCGAACCCTGGAAAAGGGCGTTGCGAAAACTACACTGATTTTCGACGATCTGGCAGCTATCGCCAGAGAACTAATTTAAACAGTGCGCCCCCGGGCGCATTTTTCTCAGGCGGGCACGCCCGCAATGGTACAAGCCACTATGTCGATCCTGCAGGCGATCAGAATCTTTCTTTTTTACCTGCTGCTGGGCACCAGTTCGTTGCTGTGGTGCTCGCTGAGCTTCTTCATCGCGCCGTTCCTGTCGTTCCCCAAGCGCTACAAGTTCATCAACGTGTACTGGTGCCGCTGCGCGCTGTTCCTGGTGCGGACGATTCTGGGCATCGACTACAAGATCACCGGCGCCGAAAACGTGCCGGCCGAGCCTTGTGTGATCCTGTCCAACCACCAGAGCACCTGGGAAACATTCTTCCTTTCCCAGTACTTCTCGCCGCTAAGCCAGGTGCTCAAGCGTGAGCTGCTTTACGTGCCGTTCTTCGGCTGGGCAATGGCCATGCTGCGGCCGATCGCGATCAACCGCGACAACCCCAAGGAAGCCCTGCGCCAAGTGGCGAGCAAGGGTGATGAACTGCTCAAGCAGAAGACCTGGGTGCTGATCTTCCCGGAAGGCACCCGCGTACCGTTCGGAACGGTTGGCAAGTTTTCCCGTGGCGGTACTGCACTGGCGGTCAACGCCGGGCTGCCGGTGCTGCCGATTGCCCACAACGCTGGCAAGTACTGGCCCAAGACAGGCTGGGGCAAGCGCGCGGGCACCATCGAGGTGGTAATTGGCGCGCCGATGTACGCCAACGGCACCGGGCCACGTGCCATTGCCGAGCTCAACGACCGCGCTGCGGCATGGAACGAGGCGACCCAGCGGGCCATGGGTTCGCTGCCACCGGTGGATGAAAAACCCCAGGAGCAGCTGGCTTGAAATTCTGTGGATAACTTGTTAGCAGTTTTTCCAGTCAATGCTCCAAGTCGTCGCTAAGTAACTGTATTTATTGTTAATTTCTTCGTATGACATTTTTCTTGAAAACGTGCATAAGTTTTTTCGAGGCATAAAAAAACCGGCTTTTACAGCCGGTTTTTTTATGGCATGTGGACAGCATCAGACCTTGTCGATATCCACATCCTTGGTCTCTTTCAAGCAGAAGATTCCTACCACCAGGCTGATCCCGGTGACCAACACCGGGTACCACAGCCCGTAGAAGATATCTCCCGTGTAAACCACCAGGGCGAACGACAAGGTTGGCAGGAAGCCGCCGAACCAGCCGTTACCAATGTGGTAGGGCAACGACATCGAGGTGTAGCGTATGCGGGTCGGGAACAGCTCGACCATTACTGCCGCCAGCGGTCCATAGGTCATGGTCGCGATCAGGATCATCGCCACGATCAGCACCACCACCATTACCTCGTTGACCTGCGCCGGATCAGCCTTGGCCGGGTAGCCAGCCTGTTCCACTGCGCTGCGCATGGCGGCTTCGTCGAAACCATTGATGGTCTTGTCACCAATGTTCACCACCACATCGCTGCCCGCCACGCTTACCGAGCTGTAGGGCAGGCCTTGCTTGACCAGGAAGGTCTTGACCTTGTCGCATGGGCTGTCGAAACGCGCCTTGCCGACCGGGTCAAACTGGAAGGTGCAGCTTTTCGGGTCGGCGGTGACCACGATCGGCGCCTGACGGCTGGCGGCGTCGATCTGCGGGTTGGCGTAATGGCTAAGCGCCTTGAACAGTGGGAAGTACAGTACCGTGGCCAGCAGCAGGCCAAGCATAAGGATAGGTTTGCGGCCGATACGGTCCGACAGCCAGCCGAAGAACACGAAGAACGGCGCACCGATTACCACGCTGATGATCAACAGGGTGTTGGCCTGGGCGGGGTCCATCTTCAACATCTGGGTCAGGAAGAACAGCACGTAGAACTGCGCCGTGTAGAAGGTCACGGCTTGCCCGGCGTTGATGCTGAACAGGGCGGTGAGCACTACTTTCAGGTTTGGCCAGGAGGTGAACGACTCACGGATCGGCGATTTGCTGATCTTGCCTTGGGCCTTCATTTTCACGAAGGCCGGCGACTCGTGCATGCTCATGCGGATCCAGGTGGAGATCGCCAGCAGGAAGATCGACAGCAGGAACGGCAGGCGCCAGCCCCAGGTTTCGAACTCATCACCGCTGATGTAGCGGCTGCCCAATACCACCAGCAGGGACAGCAGCAAACCAAGCGTGGCGGTGGACTGGATGAAACCGGTGTGGAAACCACGCTTGCCGTGCGGCGCATGCTCGGCCACGTAGGTGGCGGCACCACCATATTCACCGCCCAGCGCCAGCCCCTGCAGCATGCGCAGGACCACCAGGATGATCGGCGCGGCGATGCCGATGCTGGCGTAAGTCGGCAACAGGCCCACTGCAAAGGTGGACAGCCCCATCAGCACGATGGTGACCAGGAAGGTGTACTTGCGCCCGATCATGTCCCCCAGGCGCCCGAACACCAGCGCGCCGAACGGCCGTACCAGGAAGCCTGCAGCGAAGGCCATGAGGGCAAAGATGAAAGCGGTGGTGTCGTTCACGCCAGCGAAGAACTGCTTGCTGATGACCGCTGCCAGCGCGCCATAGAGAAAAAAGTCATACCACTCGAAAACCGTCCCGAGGGATGACGCGAAAATGATCTTGCGTTCTTCACGGCGGCTGGAGCTGCTGGCCGCCGCACCCTGTTCCTGGATGTAATCCGACATCGTTGCTGTCCTCGGCCCGCAGGCCACAGTGATTATTCTTGTTGTTCCACTGCCGGTGGCTTTCGACCGCAAGCTACCGCTATTGCACGCTCCCGGGTCAGGGGGTCGGTATCGCGTCTTCGTTCAAGTAGGTCTGGGTGGCAGCTCCTTTGAGGATCAACTGGGCCGCCTTCTCGGCGATCATCAGCGTGGGTGAACAGGTATTGCCCGAGGTGATCTGCGGCATGATCGAGGCGTCCGCCACACGTAGCCCGGGGATGCCACGCACGCGCAGCTGGTTATCCACAACATCCATTTCGCCATGGCCCATGCGGCAGGTACCAACGGGGTGGAATATGGTGGTGCCGATCTTGCCGGCGGCTTCGAACAGGTCCTCCTCGGTGTGCAAGGCTGAACCCGGCAGATACTCCCTGGGATCAAAACGGGCGAGGGCAGGGGCCTGGACAATGCGCCGGGTCAGGCGGATGGCGTCAGCGGCGACGCGCAGGTCCTGCGGGTCGCTGAGGTAGTTGGGGTCGATCGATGGCGTGCTGTTCATGTCGGCGCTGCGGATATCGATGCGCCCGCGGCTGACCGGGCGCAGGTTGCACACCGATGCGGTAAAGGCCGGAAACTGATGCAGCGGCTCGCCAAAGCGCTCCAGCGACAGCGGCTGCACGTGATATTGCAGGTTGGCGGTGGCCTGCTCCGGACTGGAACGTGCGAAGGCACCCAGTTGGCTTGGCGCCATGGCCAGCGGGCCGCTGCGGTCATACAAGTAGCGCAAGCCCATGCCCATCTTGCCCCATAGGCTGTTGGCCATCTGGTTAAGGGTGCGGGTGTTGCGGATCTGGTAGATCAGCCGCAGTTGCAGGTGGTCCTGCAGGTTGCCACCAACGCCGGGCATGTCATGGCGTACGCCTATCCCCAGGCTTTCCAGCAGCTGGCGCGGGCCGATACCGGAGCGCTGCAGAATACCCGGCGAGCCCACGGCCCCCGCACAGAGAATGATCTCGCGACGCGCCGCAAACTCATGCCAGCTGCCTTGCCAGGATGCCTTCACAGCCCGGGCCCGGGTGTTGTTCAGCAGCACCTGGTCGACCTGCACACCCGTCAGTACAGTCAGGTTGGGGCGCTGCGCGATAGGCCGCAGGAAAGCCTTGGAGGCATTCCAGCGCACACCGCTGCGCTGGTTGACCTGAAAGTATCCACAGCCCAGGTTGTCGCCGGTGTTGAAGTCATCGACCTTGGCAATGCCGCTTTGCTCGGCGGCATCGCGGAAGGCATCGAGGATCGGCCAGCTGTAGCGCTGCCGTTCGACCCGCCACTCGCCATCACCACCATGGTGCTCGCTGGCGCCCGCAAAGTGATTCTCGCTGGCCTTGAACAGCGGCAGCACATCGTTCCAGGCCCAGCCCTCATTGCCTTGCTCGGCCCAACGATCATAGTCGGCGGCCTGGCCGCGCATGTAGATCATGCCGTTGATCGACGAGCAGCCACCCAAGACCTTGCCGCGCGGGTAACCCAACGCACGGCCACCCAGGCCTGTTTGTGCCTCGGTCTTGAAGCACCAGTCGGTGCGTGGGTTGCCGATGCAGTACAGGTAACCGACGGGGATGTGGATCCAGGGATAGTTGTCGCGGCCACCCGCTTCCAGCAGCAGCACGCGGCAGGAAGGGTCGGCGGACAAACGATTGGCCAGCAGGCAACCGGCGGGACCGGCGCCCACAATTACGTAGTCGAAGACAGAATCGGCTGATGGCATGTGCAACCTCGGGCCTGTTTTTTATTCTTGTCCCGATCCATCTTAGTGAGTATTTTCGCAGGGGAAACACGAGATTTCGCGCAGCCGTTGTGCGTTTTAGCACAGTGGCAAGCTTGCACCGAACTGCCAAAAAGGATCAGCATGTTCGACTGGAACGATCTGCGGTTTTTCCTCGAGTTGCAGCGCAGTGGCCGCCTGCTCACTGCCGCCAAGCGTCTTAACACCACTCACAGTACCGTTGCCCGGCATATCGAGAGCATCGAGCAAAGCCTGGGCACTGCGCTGTTTGTGCAGCATGCCCAGGGCTACGAGTTGACGCCCTCCGGTCAGGCCCTGCTCAAGCACGCCGAAGCCATGGAGAACGTCGCCCTGCTGGCGCAGGAAGAAATCACCCAGGCCATCACCCCATTGGGCAAGATTCGCCTGGGGGTTACCGAAGGCATCGGCATCATGTTCTTCACCCCGCGCATGAATGCACTGTTCGAGCGCTACCCAGGCCTGGAGGTGGAGCTGGTGGCCGTGCCGCGCTTTGTCAGCATTCTCAACCGCGAGGCGGAGATCAGCATCCACCTGGAACGGCCCAACGCCGACCTGCTGATAACCCGCAAGCTCACCGACTATCGCCTGGCCCTTTACGCCAGCCAGGCCTACCTCGATCGCGCACCGCCACTGCGTACCCGCGAGGACCTGGCCCGGCACAGCTGGATCGGTTACGTCGACGACTTGCTGTTCAGCCAGGAGCTGCTGTTTCTCAACAGCTTTTGCCGGGCGCCCAACGTGGTGTTTCGCAGCACCAGCGTGATCGCCCAGCAAGCCGCCGCCCGCGCCGGCCTGGGCATCGCCGTGCTGCCCAACTACATGGCCCGCCACGACCCGACGCTGGTGCGCGTGCTACCCGGCGAAACCATCCAGCGCAGCTACTGGATCTGCACCCGCCGCGAACTGCACAAATCGGTGCGCCTGCGGGTGGTGTGGGACTACCTGTTGGCGCTGTGCGATGCAGAACAGAGCGAGCTGTTAGCCCAATAGCGCTTTGCCAGCCAGCAGCAGCGCGGCCACAAAACCTGCCACGGCAAACATCTGCTGCAGGCGCGGCCCGGCCAACCTGGCTACCAGTGGCCGCGCCAGCAACAGGCCGGCTACCGCACCGACGGCGAACGGAGCGCCGACCTGCCAGTGCATCACCCCAGCCAGGCTGGCGCTGACCACACTGCCGGTAGAGACCAGGGCGATGACCGCCAGCGAGGTGGATACGATGCTGGCCATGCGCAGATTGGTGTAGCGATTGAGGGCCGGGATGATGACGAATCCTCCGCCGACACCGAGCAAGCCCGAAAGCAGCCCGGATAACCCGCCAGTGAACGCCAGAGCCCGCGCGCAGGGCAGGGTCCAGCGCAAACGGCCCTGCAACGGGTTCAGTACACAGGGTTCGATATAGCGGTGGGCGTCATTCGCTTCCCCGCGCAGCTCCCTGGCGGCCTTGCGCCAGATGCGCAGGCAGGCATAAATCAGTACTCCGGCGAACACCAACTGCAAGGGTGTATTCGGCACACGGTGCGCCAGCATTAGCCCGAACGGCGCCGCTGCCACCCCCACCAGCGCAATGAACAGCGCCGCCCGGTAACGCACCAGACCCTGACGCAAGCCCAGCACCGCGCCAACCGCCGCGGCCATGCCGACCGCAAGAAGGCCGACCGGAGCGGCCTCGACCATCGACAGCCCCAGGCCGAACACCAGCAAAGGGACCGCAAGAATGCCACCACCGGCACCGGTCAGGGCCAATACAGCGCCGATGATCGCGCCCAGTCCGGCCCCCAGCAACTGATGCTCGATCACCGCCCACCCTCGGTTACCAGCGGCTGCGGCCGTGCCAGCCACTCACGGCCCTTGAGCATGGCTTGCCAGTACAACGGTGGCAGCGCCTGCGCCTTGAGCAGCCAGGCCAGGCGAGTCGGCTTGCGGCCATCCAGCAACCAGCCGGGAAAGCTTGGTGCCAGTTTGCCGCCATAGGTGAATTCGGCCAGCACGATCTTGCCGCGCTCGACGGTGAGCGGGCACGAGCCATAGCCATCGTATTGAGCCAGGGTAGGCAACCTGCCTAGCGCTACCAGGACGTTGTTTGCCACTACCGGTGCCTGCTTGCGAGCAGCTGCGGCAGTCTTGGCATTGCTGGTATTGGCAACATCCCCAAGTGCATGAACGTTGCTGAAGTTGCGATGCCGGAGCGTGTACGGGTCTACATCAACCCAGCCAGCGGTGTCGGCCAACGGGCTCTCGCGAATGAAATCCGGTGCCACCTGCGGCGGTACCACATGCAGCATGTCGAAGGCTTCGATGCAGGTTTCGCTGCTGCCATCGGCTAGCGTGCGGACAAAAGTGGCGAGCTTGTTCGGGCCGTCCACGGCGATCAGTCGGTGGCTGAACTTGAGGTCCACGGCGTACTTGTCGATGTACTTCATCAGTGCCGGCACGTAATCCGCCACACCGAACAGCACCGCGCCTGCATTGAAGAAGCTGGCTTTGACTGCACCCTGGTGGCCGTTACGCAGCCAGTGGTCGCAAGACAGGTACAAGGCCTTCTGCGGCGCGCCTGCGCATTTGATCGGCATGGGTGGCTGGCTGAACAGGGCGCGGCCCTGCTTGAGCTTCTGCACCAGCTCCCAGGTATAGGGCGCCAGGTCATAGCGATAATTGGAGGTCACGCCGTTACGCCCCAAGGTCTCGCTTAGCCCGTCAATGGCCGCCCAGTCAAGCTTGAGGCCGGGGCAGACCACCAGCTGCTCATAGCTGATGGCGCGGCCGTCTTCCAGCTTGACCAACTGAGCCGACGGGTCGAAGCACTGTACTCGCGCCTTGATCCAGCGCACACCACGCGGAATGGTCGAGGCCATGGTTCGGGCAGTGCTCGGCGCCTTGAACACACCGGCCCCGACCATGGTCCAGCCAGGCTGGTAGTAGTGCACTTCGGCGGGGTCGATCAAGGCCACGTCCAGCGACGGGTCACGGCTGATCAGGCTGGAAGCGGTGGCGATACCGGCGGCACCGGCACCGACGATGACCACTTTGTGGTGGTCGGAATTGGCAGGGGACAACAAGGCAGGCATGGCGGTAAATCCTGGGATCTGGTTATGGGGCAGTACGCTCACAGCTTGTTCAGCGGGATTTTCAGGTAACGCACACCGTTCTCTTCCGGTGCCGGGAGTTGGCCGCTGCGCATGTTTACCTGCACCGAAGGCAAGATCAGCACGGGCATATCAAGGGTTTTGTCGCGAGCTTCACGCATGGCGACGAAGTGGTCCTCGTCGACGCCCTGATGGATGTGGATATTGCTGGCGCGCTGCTCGGCGACAGTGGTGACGTACTGCATGTCGCGGCCACCGGGCAGGTAGTCGTGGCACATGAAAAGCCGGGTCTGGTCGGGGAAGGCCAGCAGTCGGCGGATCGAGCGGTACAGGGTGCGCGCATCGGCCCCCGGGAAATCGCAGCGGGCGGTGCCGTAGTCGGGCATGAACAGGGTATCGCCAACGAACAGCGCAATTTCGCCGGCATCCTCGAACATGAAGCTCATACACGCAGGCGTATGCCCCGGGGTGTGCAGGGCTCGCGCGTGCAGGTTACCTATGCGGAAACCTTCCTCGTCTTCGAACAGCACATCGAACTGGCTACCATCGCGCGCGAATCCGGGCTCGGCATTGAACAAGGCACCGAACACTTTCTGCACTTGCTTGATGTGCGCACCTATGGCGGTATGGCCGCCGAGCTTTTCCTTGAGGTAGGCAGCTGCCGAGAGGTGGTCGGCGTGCACATGGGTTTCCAGCACCCATCGCACGGTGGCCTTCAGTTCTTCCACGCGCGCGATCAGGCGGTCCGCCGAGGCGGTGTTGGTGCGTCCGGATTTGGGGTCGTAATCCAGCACGCTGTCGATCAAAGCACACTGCCGGGTTTCACGGTCCATGACCAGGTAACTGATCGTCGAGGTCGCCGCATCGTAGAAGGCGTCCACGTGAATGTTGTTGCCTATGATCATTACGTTCTCCAATTTATCCGCCCCGCCTTTTCAGGCGCAGGCAGTGACAGGAGGTATATCAAGATGCGTGCCAGCGTTTTTGAGGTTTGCACGCCAATGAAACCGAGCTTTGGCTGAACGCTGCCAGCGACGATGGCAGCCAGGCTGGCAGTCGACTGTCAGCCAATGGCAGTGTTTGGCAGTCCTTGTTACCCTGCGTCTGTCATCCAAACGGTGCCGTCATGCCAGAAGCCCACCCCCTCATCCTAGCTCTGGTTTCCTACCTTGAGCACGATGCCCTGCCAACTATCGTGCTGGACACCGACTACAACATCCTGGCGGCCAACGCTGCCTATCGCCGCCAGTTCGGTAGCCACGGCTTGGCTCCGCTGGGTGAGAAATGCCACAAGGTGTCCCACCACTACGCCGTGCCTTGCGACCAGGCGGGCGAGCATTGCCCGATGCGCAAGGCGTGGGACAGCAAGGTGCCGGAGCGGGTGTTGCACATTCATCACACGCCGCGCGGGCCTGAACATGTTGATGTCGAACTGCGTCCGATACTGGATGAGCAGGGCAGGGTGGTGGCATTTGTCGAGCGCCTGACCACCATCACCCTTGCTGCGGCTCAGCCTCAGGAACAAGGGCTGGTCGGCCGGGCGCCAGCCTTCAAGGCTGCCCTGGCCAGCCTGCAGCGAGCGGCGCCAGCGCAGATCCCGGTATTGCTGCAAGGCGAGTCGGGTACCGGCAAGGAACTGTTCGCCCGCGCGGTGCACATGGGTAGCCCCAGGGCCAACGGTCCGCTGGTGGTAGTGGACTGCACCAGCCTCACCGAGTCGCTATTCGAAAGCGAGTTGTTCGGCTACGAGAAAGGCGCATTCACCGGCGCCAATCAGCGCAAGATCGGCCTGGCCGAAGCAGCCCACGGCGGCACCCTGTTCCTCGATGAAATTGGCGAAGTGCCGCTGGCGATGCAGGTGAAGCTGTTGCGCCTGATCGAGTCTGGCAGCTTCCGCCCGGTGGGGAGCCTGCGTACAGTGCACTCGGACTTCCGCCTGGTGTCGGCGACGCACAAACCGCTCCGGCAGATGGTCGCAGAGGGAAGCTTCCGCGAAGACCTGTATTACCGCATCAGTGGCTTCCCGATCCGCCTGCCGGCACTACGCGAGCGGGTTGAGGATTTGCCCTTGCTCGCGCAGAGCTTGCTGCAGCGTATGGCAGGCAAGGCGACAGCCAGACTTGGCGAAGCTGCGTTACAGCAGCTTGGGCTGCATCCGTTCCCGGGCAACATTCGCGAGCTGCGTAACATTCTGGAAAGGGCGCGGTTGTTTGCCGACGATGGGCTGATTCGGCCTGAGCACCTGCCGGAGGATGTCGGCCCGCCGAGCCAGATCCAAGCGGGCGGTCGCCGCAACAACCTGGGTGAGTTGGCGCAGGCGTTGGAACAGTTCAAAGGCTCGCGCAGCGAATTGGCCAGCCATCTTGGGTTGAGCGAGCGCACGCTCTATCGCCGGTTGAAGGCGCTCGGGGTGTCGTAGCCACCTTTACCGGACCTTTACTCAAGCCCTGACATTACGCGGCAAAAACCGTGGTCTCATCAGTTAACCGAACCCGGCACCCACACAGCTCCACCGGGCGTTAACATGCAGAGGACCCGCAAATGAAAAAAGCCCTAACCGTGATCTGCGCCGCGCTCCTGTTCAGCGCACCGCTGGCCAGTTTCGCGCAGCCAGGCCCTCCTGACCGGCATGACAACGGCCCATCGCACCAAGGCCGACATGACAATGGCCGTGGCCCCGCTTACCGCAACCCGAACTACAGACCGCAGCAAGGTATGCCGGTACCCCATCAGCAGTGGCAACGCGGCCATGTTGTGGACCCGCATTACCGTGGCGACCGTTACTGGGTGACGGACTGGAAAGCACGCCACCTGTATGCGCCGCCGCGTGATCACCGCTGGTTGTCTGTGAACGGCGACTATGTGCTGGTGGCAATCGCCAGTGGTGTAATCGTCAACATCCTTAGTGGTTACTGATTTCTCAGGCACTAAAAAGCCCGCATCAGCGGGCTTTTCAGTGGGTGCTGTCTACACCTGATCAGAAGTCCAGGTTCGACACCGACAGCGCGTTGCTTTCGATAAATTCACGACGCGGTTCGACTGCATCACCCATCAGGGTGTTGAAGATCTGGTCGGCGGCGATGGCATCTTCGATGGTGACCTTGAGCATGCGGCGGACGGTTGGGTCCATGGTGGTTTCCCACAGCTGATCAGGGTTCATCTCACCCAGCCCTTTGTATCGCTGGATAGTGTGGCGCTTGGTGGTTTCGTTCATCAGCCAGTCCAGGCCTTCCTTGAACTCGACAATCGCCTTGCGGCGTTCGCCGCGCTGCACATAGGCACCTTCACCCAGCAGGCTGGACAGCTTGGTACCGACGTTGACCACCGTGCGGTAGTCATTGCTGCCGAAGAAGTCGCGGTTGAACGTGATGTAGCTGGCCAGACCGTGCGAGGTAATCTCGACTTCCGGCAACCAGACATTGCGTTCCTTGTCTTCACGCAAGCTCGCCTTATACGCCAGGCCAGACTTCTGGCTGTTGTTCAAGCGCTCCTGGAATTTGCTCAACCAGGCCTGCATGGTCGCGTGATCGCCGAGCTGATCCAGGGTGACTTCCGGCAGGTAGATGAAGTGCTCGGTCAGCTCTTCCGGGTACAGGCGCGACAGGCGCTTGAGCGTCTTCATCACGCTGCGGAACTCGTTGACCAACGCCTCCAGCTGCACGCCGGAAACAGCTGGCGCAGACTCGTCCAGGTGCAGGCTGGCATCTTCGAGGGCCGACTGGGTCATGTATTCTTCCATGGCCTCGTCGTCCTTGATGTACTGCTCCTGCTTACCTTTTTTCACCTTGTACAGTGGCGGCTGGGCGATGTAGATGTAGCCGCGCTCGACCAGTTCCGGCAGCTGACGGAAGAAGAAGGTCAGCAGCAGGGTACGGATGTGCGAACCGTCGACGTCAGCATCGGTCATGATGATGATGTTGTGATAACGCAGCTTGTCGATGTTGTACTCTTCGCGGCCGATACCGCAGCCCAGCGCAGTGATCAGCGTGCCCACTTCCTGGGACGAGATCATCTTGTCAAAGCGCGCCTTCTCCACGTTGAGGATTTTGCCCTTCAACGGCAGGATCGCCTGAGTGCGACGGTTGCGGCCTTGCTTGGCCGAGCCACCTGCGGAATCACCCTCCACCAGGTACAGCTCGGACAGGGCAGGGTCCTTTTCCTGGCAGTCGGCCAGTTTGCCCGGCAAGCCGGCGATATCCAGCGCGCCTTTGCGGCGAGTCATTTCACGGGCTTTACGTGCAGCTTCACGGGCACGGGCAGCGTCGATCATCTTGCCAACGACGGCCTTGGCCTCGTTCGGGTTTTCCAGCAGGAAGTCGGAGAAATACTTGTTCATCTCCTGTTCCACGGCGGTTTTTACCTCCGAGGAAACCAGCTTGTCTTTGGTCTGCGAGCTGAACTTTGGGTCTGGAACCTTCACCGAAATGATCGCGGTCAGGCCTTCACGGGCATCGTCACCCGTAGTGGCTACCTTGTTCTTCTTGGCCAGGCCTTCCTGCTCGATGTAGTTGTTCAGGCTACGGGTCAGCGAAGAACGGAAGCCCACCAGGTGGGTGCCGCCGTCGCGCTGAGGAATGTTGTTGGTGAAGCACAGCAGGTTTTCGTTGAAGCTGTCGTTCCACTGCAGGGCGACTTCAACACCTACGCCATCCTCACGCTGGATGTTGAAGTGGAACACCTGGGAGTTGACTGGCGTCTTGTTGGTGTTCAGGTACTCGACGAATGCACGCAGCCCGCCTTCGTACTTGAAGAACTCTTCCTTGCCGCTGCGTTCATCCTTCAAAAGGATGCCGACACCCGAGTTGAGGAACGAGAGCTCACGAATACGCTTGGCCAGGATGTCCCAGCTGAAGTGAATATTCTTGAAGGTTTCAGCAGAAGGCTTGAAGTGGATGTGGGTACCGGTGGTTTCGCTTTCACCCACAACTGCCATGGGTGCCTGTGGAACACCGTGAACGTAGGTCTGCTCCCAGATCTTGCCGCTACGGCGAACGGTGAGTACCAGCTTCTCGGACAAGGCATTCACAACGGAAACACCTACACCGTGCAGACCGCCGGAGACCTTGTACGAGTTGTCGTCGAACTTACCGCCGGCGTGCAGCACGGTCATGATGACCTCGGCTGCAGAAACGCCTTCTTCTTTATGCACGTCGACCGGAATGCCGCGACCGTTGTCGCGAACACTGATGGATTCGTCCGTGTGGATGATGACGGTAATGTCATCGCAGTGACCGGCGAGGGCTTCGTCGATCGAGTTGTCGACCACCTCGAAGACCATGTGGTGCAGGCCGCTACCATCATCGGTGTCGCCAATGTACATGCCGGGACGCTTGCGCACGGCATCCAAACCTTTCAGCACCTTGATGCTGGAGGAATCGTACGTTTGATTTTCGCTCATGCCTTCACTCCCGATGGTCGTGGGTCTGGGTGATACGGCCTTGTTCCACGTGGAACAAAGCAACTGGCGTTTCCGTCTGCCAGCCTTCCCTCAGTAATTCTTGATCTACACAGGTGATGAACACCTGGCAGCGTAATTCTTCTAGCAAGCGGCATAGCGCGCGGCGGTGCTGGTCGTCCAGCTCGGACGGCAAGTCATCCACCAGATAAATACAGTGACCGCGGCGAGCCTGACTAACCAGGTGCCCTTGGGCAATACGCAAAGCGCACACCACCAGTTTTTGCTGACCACGCGACAGGATGTCGGCTGCGTTGTTGGCAGCCAGACGAAGACGCAGATCAGCACGCTGCGGACCGGCCTGGGTATGGCCCATCTGCTGATCGCGCAGGAGAGAGGAGGCGAGTACTTCTTGCAGTTCGCGGTCCTTGTCCCAGCCTCGGTAGTAGCTAAGGGTCAACCCGTCCAGCTCGACCAGTTCACTCAGGGTTTGCTCGAAGACAGGCTTCAAGGCCTTGATGTAGTTGCGGCGGTATTCATCTATTTCCGCGCTGGCCAGGCACAATTCCCGGTCCCAGGCGGCTTGCGAAGCTGGGTCAAGTGTACCATGACGCAACCATGAGTTCCGCTGCCGCAGCGCCTTCTGCAGGCGTTGCCATGCTGGCAGGAAACGAGGTTCCACGTGGAACACCCCCCAATCCAGAAACTGCCGGCGGATTTTCGGGGCACCTTCCAACAGCCGGAAACTGTCTGGGTTGATGAGCTGAAGCGGGAGCAATTCTGCAAGTTGCGCCGCGCTGCGCGCATTTTGCCCATCGATGCGAATAGTGAACTCCCCTTGCCGCTCCCTGGACACGCCCAGGTTGCTGGTGCCACCCTCGGCCAGCTGTACTTCGCCAAACACGGTACAGGCCGGCTGCTCATACTGAATGACAGGGTTCAGGCGAGTGCTGCGGAATGAGCGCGCCAGCCCGAGCAAGTGTACGGCCTCAAGCACGCTGGTCTTGCCGCTGCCGTTGGCGCCGTAAAGGATGTTGATACGGGGGGAGGGTAAGAGTGTCACCGGGTGCAGGTTGCGCACCGCGGTGACCATGATACGTCGAAGGGACATTTCGCCAGCTACGGTTACAGACGCATCGGCATGACAACGTAGGAAGAATCGTCGTTGCCAGCTTCCTGCAGCAGAGCGCTGCTGTTGGAATCAGACAGGATCAGACGAACTTGCTCGGTAGTCATCACGCCCAAAACGTCCAGCAGGTAGCTGACGTTAAAGCCGATTTCCAGCGAGCTACCTTCGTAGTCAACGCTGATTTCTTCTTCGGCTTCTTCCTGCTCGGGGTTGTTCGCCTGAATTTTCAGTTGGCCAGCAGCCAGCTGCAGACGGATGCCGCGGTACTTTTCGTTGGACAGGATCGCCGTACGGCTAAAGGCTTCACGCAGCGCCTGACGATCGCCCACCACCAGCTTGTCACCGCCCTTGGGCAGCACGCGCTCGTAGTCCGGGAACTTGCCGTCCACCAGCTTGGAGGTGAAGGTGAACTCGCCGGTAGTGGCGCGGATGTGGTGCTGTCCAAGCACAATACTGACCATGCCTTCCGGGTCGGTCAGCAGGCGTGCCAGCTCCAGGATACCTTTGCGCGGCACGATCACCTGATGGCGATCATCTTGCTCGATAGGCGCGGTCATGGAGCACAGCGCCAGGCGGTGACCGTCGGTAGAGACCGCACGCAAGGTGTTGCGGGAAACCTCCAGCAGCATGCCGTTAAGGTAGTAGCGCACATCCTGCTGAGCCATGGCGAAGCTGGTGCGCTCGATCAGACGGCGCAGCTTGCTTTGCTCCAGGTTGCAGGTCAGCGAGCCAGGGCCTTCTTCCACGGTCGGGAAATCATTGGCGGGCAGGGTCGACAGGGTGAAACGGCTGCGGCCGGCCTTGACCAGCAGTTTCTGCTCGTCGACCTTGATATCGATCAGGGCGTCGTTCGGCAGGCTTTTGCAGATGTCCATCAGCTTGCGCGCCGGCACAGTGATTTCGCCAGGCTCGGCCGGCTCTTCCAGTTGCACGCGGCCTACCAGCTCGACTTCCAGGTCGGTACCGGTCAACGACAGTTGCTGGCCCTGTACGACCAGCAATACGTTGGACAGGACCGGCAAGGTCTGACGGCGCTCGACGACACCGGCGACCAGTTGCAGGGGTTTCAACAGGGCTTCGCGTTGAATGGTGAAATGCATGGTCTAGTCCCTTGCCTTCAATTAGCTGCGCAGACGGCCATCAGGTCGTCAGCGTCCGCAGCAGGTTCTTGTAGTCCTCGCGGATGTCCGCGTCGGATTCCTTCAGTTCGTTGATTTTGCGGCACGCGTGCAGCACGGTCGTATGGTCGCGACCACCGAACATGTCGCCGATTTCCGGCAGACTGTGGTTGGTCAGCTCCTTGGACAGGGCCATTGCCACCTGGCGTGGGCGCGCGACAGATCGCGAACGCCGCTTGGACAACAGATCGGAGATCTTGATCTTGTAGTACTCGGCCACCGTCCGCTGGATGTTATCCACACTCACCAGCTTGTCCTGCAGCGCCAACAAGTCCTTCAGCGACTCACGGATCAGCTCGATGGTGATGTCGCGGCCCATGAAGTGCGAGTGGGCAATCACCCGCTTCAGTGCACCTTCCAGCTCACGGACGTTGGAGCGGATGCGCTGGGCGATGAAGAAGGCTGCATCGTGTGGCAGCTCGACCTTGGCCTGATCGGCCTTCTTCATCAGGATGGCAACCCGGGTTTCCAGCTCCGGCGGCTCGACCGCCACCGTCAGACCCCAACCAAAGCGCGACTTCAGGCGCTCTTCGAGGCCTTCGATCTCTTTCGGATAACGGTCAGACGTGAGGATTACCTGCTGGCCACCCTCAAGCAAGGCGTTGAAGGTGTGGAAAAACTCTTCCTGCGAGCGCTCTTTGCGGGCAAAGAACTGGATGTCGTCGATCAGCAGCGCATCCACCGACCGGTAGAAGCGCTTGAATTCGTTGATGGCGTTGAGCTGCAGCGCCTTGACCATATCCGCAACGAAGCGCTCCGAATGCAGGTACACAACCTTGGCGTTCGGGTTTTTCTTCAGCAGGTGGTTACCCACAGCATGCATGAGGTGGGTTTTACCCAGACCCACACCACCATAAAGGAACAGCGGGTTGTAGCCATGCTTGGGGTTATCGGCGACCTGCCAGGCGGCCGCGCGGGCCAACTGGTTCGATTTACCTTCGACGAACGTGTCGAAGGTAAAGGTACGGTTCAGGTAGCTGGTGTGCTTGAGGGCACCTTCAACCTGGACAGTGCGCTGTTCGGTGCGGGTATTGGCGGCTGGCGCAGAAACGGGCTCGGCCATGGCATCGAAGCTGTTACGCGAAGACGGCAACGCCTGCTCATCGACCAACACGGGCTCGGCAGACGTTGCAATGACAGGCTCGACTGCGGCAACTGCAGGCGCAGCCTTCTGCGTCTGGGTTTGCGCCAGCGAGGCAGCCACCGCAGCACTGACCGGCGCATTGGGTGCGGCCCGGGGTGCAGAACTGCGACGGCTACCGATCAACAAGGACAGGGCAGGCGCAATCCCGCTGCCGTTTTCACCCAACAGCTCGAGCAAGCGACCCAGGTACTTTTCATTGACCCAATCGAGAACGAAACGGTTAGGCGCATAGACGCGCAACTCGTCGCCTTCGGCTTCGACCTGTAGCGGACGGATCCAGGTGTTGAATTGCTGGGCAGGCAGTTCATCGCGCAGAAGCTCCACGCACTGCTGCCAAAGTTCCACTGACAC